>CBDCYD010000016.1:0-1359387 GCA_965224045.1 Hyphomicrobiaceae bacterium | reverse complement strand
AAGCCGGGCGTGAGCCGGCCCCAAAAATAGAGCAGCGTGCAACCCGCTGCGTGTCTGCGGCCAGGATCAGCATCAACCTTTCACGTGAACCAACTCCCCGCCGGCCTTGGCGGAGGCATAGATCGCCTCGATAAGCGCTACTGCGCGTCGTCCCTCTTTCCCATCGACGAGCGGTTTGCGCCCACCATCGAGTGCCGCGAGCGCATCTTCGAAATTGCGTTGATGCCAGGTAAAATCGATTGCCTTGGGGTCAGCGGCACCAGCGCCTGCTTGCGGGCTCGCCAGACCATGCTCGGCGAGGATTGCAGCATCCCCGGCAACCTTGTCCTTGAAGTCCCAGACCCGGAACTTGTCGTCGCACAAGAACACCGATCCACCACTCCCGCAGATCTGGATTTCCGCCGGATGGCCCTCGCCGGACCAGCACGCGGTGGAGCCCTGGATCACACCGAGCGCACCGTTTACGAAGGTCACCATGGCAATGCCGGTGTCTTCCACCTCGATGTTGTCGTGCACGACACGCCGAGTCTGCGCCCGCACGCTGTCGACATCGCCCATCACGTGCAACAGCAGATCGATGGTGTGGATCGACTGGTTCATCAGGGCCCCGCCACCGTCCAGTGCCCACGTGCCGCGCCAGGCGCCGCTGTCGTAATACGCTTGATCGCGCCACCACTTTACGGTTGCATCGGCAAAGGCGATTTTTCCGAAACGGCCCCCTTCGACCGCCGTCTTCAGCAGCGAAGTTGCCGGATTGAAGCGGCGCGGAAAGATGCCGGCCAGCATCACGCCGGCATCGTCGCACGCTTCAATCATCGCCTCGACCCGTGCTGTCGTCACTTCCAGAGGCTTTTCGCAGATTACGTGCTTGCCCGCCTTGGCCGCTGCCACAACCGGTTCGAGATGCGCTCCGCTCGGCGTGCAAACCGTCACGATATCTAAATCGTTGTGCGCCAGAAATGCATCGAAATCATCGTAGGCCGCGCAACCATACTGGCGCGCGAACTCGTCCGCCTGATCACGCCGCCGCGCGTGTACCGCGACGAGTTCGGCGTGCTTCATCGCGGCAATGGCCTTTGCGTGAAACGCAGCGATCATGCCGGCGCCGGCAATGCCGAAACGTCGTGGCCGTTCACTCACTCTCGCAATCCTCCCGAACACATCTCCCAAGGAACCTGAAGGTCGAGTAGATCACGCTCAGGCGCTGATCACAAAACCCTTGTAGCCGCCATCGACCACCGCACGCAGCTCTTCCGTGTATTTGTGGACCCCCGCCACATAGGGCATGAAGATCCGCGCCTTTCCGGGAATGTTGGCGCCCATGTACCAGGAATTGGCCTTGGGATAGAGCGTCGCCTCGCCAACCTCACGCACATGTTCGACCCAGCCTGCTTCGGCTTCGCGGGTCGGTTCGATCATGCGTTGTCCGTTATTGCGCATGTGTGCGATGCAATCGGCAATGAAGTCCACGTGCTGTTCGCACGACAGAATCATCTGGCTCTTGACGCCGGGACTTTGCGGCCCGGTCACCATGAACAAGTTGGGAAATCCATTGACCATGATCCCGAGGTAGGTCGTCGGACCATCTTCCCACTTATCCTGGATCGAAGGCCCGCCGGCCGCTCGGATGTCGATCTGCTTCATCGCACCGGTCATGGCATCGAAGCCGATGGCAAAGGCGATGGCGTCAACCTCATACGACTTGCCGTCCGCCGTCCTGATTGCCCTGTCGGTAATCTCGTCGATCGGCGCCTTGCGCGCATTGACCAGCGTGACGTTGTCCCGGTTGTACGTTTCGTAATAGCCCGTGTCGAGAATCAGCCGCTTGGTCCCGATCGGGTGGTCGATGGGACAAAGCAGTTCGGCCACCTCCGGATCGTTGACCGTCTCACGGATCTTGTCGCGCACGAAATCGGCTGCCGTCTTGTTGGCCTCTTCGTCGGTCAGGAGGTCGGTATAGGAAAACAGGAAGCTGATGCTGCCGCCCTCTGCCCACTTTGCTTCGTATTGCGCCCGCCGCTCTCCCGGCGTTGCTTCGGCTGCGGTCTTGGTCGGCGCGGGGTAACCCGCAATCCCGAATGGCGTATCGTAGGCCGCCGTGCGCCGCTCGACGTACTCGGCCTTGTGCCGTGCCTCTCGATCCGCATCCATCGGCGCATTGCGTGCCGGCAGCGAGAAGTTCGCCGTGCGTTGAAAAACGTAGAGGTGGTCAGCCTGACGCGCAATATGCGGGATCATCTGCACACCGGACGACCCGGTCCCGATCACGGCAACGCGCTTGCCGGAAAAATCAACCCCCTCCTGCGGCCACAGCCCAGTGTGGTACCAGTCACCTTTGAAGCGATCGAGCCCCTTGAACGGCGGCATCTGCGGCGTCGATAGGTTGCCGGTCGCCATCACCACGTAGGGCGCGACGATGATGTCACCGGCCTCGCTCACCAGCGTCCAGATTTTGCTATCCCGGTCGAACTGAGCCGATCGGATGCGGGTTTCAAGTTGAACATCCTTCAAGAGGTCGAACCGATCCGCAACGTGGTTGATGTACCTCAGAATTTCAGGTTGCGTGCCGTAACGCTCCGGCCATTTCCAATCCTGCTGGAGGTCGTTGGAGAACGAATAGGAGTATTCAAGGCTCTCCACATCGCACCTGCAGCCCGGATAGCGGTTCCAGAACCATGTCCCGCCTACCCCGCTGCCGGCCTCGTACGCGCGCACCTTGAGCCCCAATTCCCGCAAGCGGTGGATCGCATAAAGCCCGCCTACTCCGGCGCCGACAATCGCAACATCCAGTTCCGTACTGCCTTCGGCCAGATCTTTTGCCATTTCAAGCCTCCCGATCCTGCTCTGCGCGTTATCCCGGCCGATATCATATCAACACGCGCCCGACTTGCCGCCTGTCGCAGTGCAAGCCCGCGTGAAATCAACACCGGGATGATCCCCTGGTGCTGCCACAACGCCGTTAGCAGCCCCGCCCAAACGACGCTTGCAGACCACGTCCGGCAGCGTTATAAGGCCCGTTCGCTGGCGCTTAACAGGCGCCGGCCGGCGGCGTCTGCCGCCTTTCCCGGCAGGTCGGAGCGTAGCGCAGCCTGGTAGCGCACTTGCTTCGGGAGCAAGGGGTCGCAGGTTCAAATCCTGCCGCTCCGACCAGATTTAACGGGCAATATCAATGAGATATAATTGGTTGCCGGCGGATCGATTTTAGCCTTCACCGAGAGGCGCACCCAGAATAGGCCCACCACCGACCCGCCTGGGTCACCACGCTCTCCCACAGACAATGCAAGGATGTCGCCACCATGTCCGAGTTGGACTTCAAGACCGACATGGAGTTCGCCTACGCCATTCCGCGCACATTGCACCCGGGCGTCCGCCGCATCGTTGCCAACAATCCGAGCGTATTCACCTTCCGCGGCACCAATACCTACCTCATCGGAGAAGGTGACGACCTGGCGCTGATCGACCCCGGGCCCGAAGACGATGCTCACTTCGACGCTCTCCTGGCAACCATTGGCGAGCGCCGCGTCAGCCATATTCTGATCACGCACACGCACCGGGATCATGTCGACGGCCTTGCCCGCGTCGCTGACGCCACCGGAGCCACCGTTTGCGGCTATGGCCGCGCCGCCAGCGCGTCCGGCGAAGCTCGTCCTAGCCCCGCGGGCGGCGAAACGTTCCACGCAACGTTCACGCCGGATCTCCGGCTGACGGACGGTGACACCGTTTCTGGCAGTGATTGGACGCTAAAGGCCGTGTTCACCCCCGGTCACGCGCCGGATCACCTGTGTTTTGAACTCGGTAGCACCGGCGTGCTGTTTTCCGGCGACCACGTTATGGGCTGGAACACCTCCGTCGTCGCCCCTCCGGAAGGCAACATGGGTGATTACCTGGCGTCTCTTGAAAGATTGCTTGAGCGAACCGATCAGGTCTTTTTCCCCGGTCATGGCGGCCAGATCGCTGAACCGAAGCGCTTCACCAAAGCCTATCTCGTGCACCGTCGTGTCCGCGAACAAGCGATCCTGGCCGCCATCCGCGGCGGCCGCACGACGATCGAAGAGGTCGTCGCCCAGGTCTACAAGGACCTCGATCCGCGATTGGTCCGCGCTGCCTCGTTCTCCGTCCAGGCGCACGTCGAACACATGATCGACCGCGGACTGCTCGTCGCCGAGACACCCATCACGTTCACTTCCGCTTTGGCGACCGCCTAGCCGATTTGCGCTTCTTTGGCTTCTTGCGTTTTGGTGATTGAGCGGCCGGCACCGATGCCTGAACCTGCGCCACAAGCTCCTGCTGCACCTCGCGTATGCGCTCCGCATTGCGCCCGAGATCGGAAACGCCAAACCGCGACGCCGACCTGATATCTACCAGCGATCCACCTCTGATCCGTGACACGCGCACCACGACATCGTCGTAAAAGCCGAGAACCAGCGTGCGATCAACGGCCTCGACCTGCCCCCAACCATTGCCTTGGGAGTCCATCGCAACGACGCCTTCAACCGTCATGCGCAGCTTTTTCAGGGCCTGCCGCACCAATTCGAGCGTCTCACCGGCAGGACGGTCGACCCGCATTGGGCCGAGATCGCCGTAGCTCTGCGCCTGCTGCCGGGCAAACTCCTCACCAGGATAGTCGATCGGATTGGCACCGGCCGGTCGTCTGCTTGCAAGCAGCACGAAGCGCGGCGGATCCTTGAGATCTGTTGTGATGTCGTTGATCGGTGGATGCCGCTGAACCGCCGGCAGTACGCTGAGCGGCCAGGCCAGCATCGCAAGCGCGATAACAATCCCGGTGACCGCGTTCGAGCCGCCGCGCCAACCGCGCTGCCAGATCCGCACGAGCGCAAAAAGCCCAACCAGAAGGACGATCACGGCACCGACAAACGACAACCTGAAGAGATTGAGCGCAACCAGAGTGCCCATTCCGAAAATGCGATGGAAAAGAATGGTGAGCAGTAGCAGCGACACGCTGAACAACGCAATGCGGATCGTCCAGATGCTCGATTCTATGGCTCGCGAATCTTCCCGCATGGCTTGCCTTCAATTCAACAGACCAATCGACCCGCAGAGCTCCTGGCTTTGCCCGTCCGAGAAGCATTGAGTGACATTGGCCAAATGATGTGATCCCATAGCGCAAATCAGATTCCGCGCCAATTGCGGCAAAGCCGAGAGCAAGGTGCTCCCATGACCCAACTCGATAGTGCTCCCCTCAGCAATTATGAAACGCGCGATGTCGAATCGCTGCTCCATCCGGCCACCAATCTTGCCACCCATCGAAGCCATGGCCCCCTGATCCTCGAGCGCGGAGAGGGCGTCCACATTTGGGATTCTAACGGCAAGAAGTATATCGAAGGCTTGGCAGGCCTATGGTGCACGGCATTGGGCTATGGTAACGCCGAACTGGTGGAAGTCGCGCGCGACCAAATGGCAAAGCTCTCCTTCACGCATCTCTTCGGCAGCCGCAGCCACGAACCGGCCATCGAACTCGCAGAAAAACTCAAAGCCCTTGCCCCGGCTCCAACCTCGAAGGTGTTCTTTACCTCCTCGGGCAGCGAAGCCAACGACACTCAAATCAAGCTCGCCTGGTACTACAACAACGCCCGCGGCAAGCCGAAAAAGAAAAAGATCATTGGCCGCGTGCGCGGTTATCACGGCGTCACGGTCGCAGCCGCCAGCCTCACGGGTCTGCCGGTCTATCATGCTGATTTCGATATTCCGTTGCCGGGTTTTCTCCATGCAGACTGCCCCCACTATTGGCGCAACGCGGAGCCGGGGGAAAGCGAGGAAGACTTCGCAGCCCGCATGGCAGCAAATCTCGAAGCCCTGATCGAACGCGAAGATCCCGATACCATCGCTGCCATGATCGCCGAGCCGATCCAAGGTGCCGGCGGTGTCATCCTGCCACCTGCAGGTTACTTCGAAAAAATCCAAGCCGTCCTGCGCAAGCACGACATCGCCCTGATCGCCGACGAGGTCATCTGCGGTTTTGGCCGCACAGGCAACTGGTTCGGTAGTCAGACCTTTGACATCGAACCGGACACCATCTCGATGGCCAAGGCCATTACGTCCGCCTACATGCCGCTCGGCGCCGTCACGGTGTCGGACCACGTCTATGACGCCCTTGTCAGCGAAAGCGAAAAGATCGGCATGTTCGCTCATGGCTTCACCTATTCGGGCCATCCCGTGGCTTGTGCCGTCGCCGTCAAGACGCTCGAAATCTACGAACGCATCGACATTGTCGGTCATGTCAGGCGCGTCGCCCCGACATTCCAGACGCGCCTTGCCCAACTGCGCGACCATCCGCTGGTTGGCGAAACACGCGGCACAGGCCTGATTTGCGGCGTCGAACTCGTCAAGGATAAGGCCACCAAGGAAAGCTTCGAACCAGCGCAAGGGATCGGCCCGAAAGTGGTCGCCCTCGCCCAGGACGAGGGCCTGATCTGCCGTGCGGTCGGAGGCGATACCGTTGCACTCTGCCCGCCGTTGGTCATCGAGGAAGACGCAATCCACGAAGCGTTCGATGCCTTGACGCGCGCCCTCGATGGTACGGCGCGGTGGATCGAGAAGGAACTCGGACACAAGCTCGGCAGTTGACCGCCATGGCAAGCCGTGTGCGGGCCCGATCATGCCAACTGGTGCGCCGCTGCCGCGTGGCAAGCTTTCTTTGCGTAGCGCTGACGGCGTTTGCCGCCCAACCTCTGGCGCAGAAGGACCCTCCCGGCCGGGACACGTCACTCAGCATCGCGGCTTGGAACCTCCAGCACAAAACCGAAAAGGAAGCAGCCGAGCGCAGCAAGAACCGTCAACCGGACCGGGCGGTATGGCGCAATACGTTTGGGTCGCAGCGCCGGACCGCTGCCTGGCGAACTCGAGGCGCAACCGGCATCGACGCAGATGTCATCGCGCTCCAAGGCATCACCACCATCAACGAAGTACGCCGGATTTTCCCGGCCCGTTCGCACCATCTTATCGTCTCGCGTGCCGCACTCACGCGCCCGCCCGCACCTGCCGCCGGCAACGCTGCAAACGCGGCGCACTCCACCCTGACGGCGATCGCAATCCGCCGTCGGCGCGGGCTGCGGCTGACGGCTCAGCGGCACTTCCTCGCCCCGCGCCTTGGCCGCACGAGCGAATTCGCCCCGTCACTCGGACTCGCAGTCCGCCTGATAGTCGGCCCAAGACGGTTCGTCTGGCTCGCCAATATCACGCTGAACGAGACCTGCAGACCCGAACAACCGCCGATCCCGGCTTGCGATGCAGAGCGTCTGGCTCTGGTGGAAGTGGAACGCTGGCTCGCACTGGCGCGTCGCTCCGGTGACACGGTTATCCTGGCCGGCAGCGCAGCAGCACGCCTGATCGGTGCCAACAAGTCCCGCTATCGATCGCCCCCCACAAGTGCGGCCTCCCCGTGCACATCCCAGCCTCTGCGACTTGAGCTTGTCCCAAACGAACGGAAGGACACGACAACGCCACGGGTAACATTGAGCCGGCAGGCCCCTCCGAAACAGAGCCCATGCGTTGCTCTGGCAAGGCTCATCACCCGGTAGTGTCCACCGCAACGGCACGGCCCACCAATGCGCCGGCCCCACACCAGTTTGCGACGGGCTTCCGGTGCCGGGAATGATTATGGTCGCGACAGATGGCTAGATCAACGCGCCTCAAGTTGGAACCGCTGTCGCGGCTCCAACTTGAGGCACAACGATGATCGCCTTTGAAGAATCGAGTTGCTTTCTGCGTTAATTCGGAACCGGACCGATTCAGAATTAACGCAGGTTGCTCCATCTGCCACGACCGTCTCAATACGACGGGACATGAAAACACCGAAACATCAACTCGGTGCAAACCCATGCATGTCGTCAGAACTTCGTGCGCAAAGCGAATGAAATGATATCGACGCTGCTTTCGGACTCACCAAGCAACAGGATATTGGAATTGGCAATTGATTCGCGCGCGACCTGGCCGTCCTCCACGAAGATGTGCGTAAAGGCGACATCGACGATAGAGGTGCTGTGTCCACCGAACAGGGATGGCAGCAACTGCCCGACCTTGTACGACAAACCGGCACTGACCCAAATGCGATCGTTGTCCGGCACCGCCGTCAATCGCTGACTGGCCATTTGAATAGGTGACTTCTCATACGCTACACCACCGCGCACCGTCAGATTAGGCGAGTAATCATACTCAAGACCCGCCGAAACGAACCATCCATCCTCCCAGTGCGCCGGCAGGCTCGCGAAGTTAAACCCAGACACGGACACGCCGCCCGTCGGCAACGTATTCGGAAATCCGGCAAGGGCAGTCACCACACCGGTCTGCTTCGAGATGATGTCGAGCTGATCGAAGTCGCTCCAGTCCGTCCATTCGAAGGTTGCCATGAACCGCAAGCGGTTGGTGACGTCCTGCTGCAACGACACGGTCAGGATGTCCGGCGTCGTCAAATCGGTTTCCGCTGCAAACCGCCGCGACAGGATGTTGTCTCCGAACTCGCCGTCGAGCGTGTATTCGATCTGCGAACGATAGCCGATGCCGATCCGCGTGCCTTTGACTGGCTGCAGCATGATGCCGGCCGTCCAGCCGAAACCATAATCGTCGCCTTCGTAAAAGAAACTGCCGGCCCGTGCCGGACCAAACTTAAACACACCGTCGAGATAGGACGCCTGCAGGCCAACCCCGACGGTGATCCAGGGTGCCAACCGGACGCCCAAGGTCGGCGTTGCAACCAGGTTGAAGATCTTGGCCGTACGCCCGATGATCGATCCCGCATAGTTCTCGGAGGGCGGTTCCGTGACCAGGCCGAACGGCGCATTCGTCGACAGCCCGACAAATACATTCTTGCTGATCTGGTAGTTTGTGTACCCTGATGTGACCAATGCCGGCTTGGCGATGTTGCCCGATGACGGTCCTGTATTGAACGCATTGAATGCGCTGACATTGCCTCCCGTGACGGTAATTTCCGAGTCGCCGAAGACAGCTGCCGCATGTTGTTCCGAATTGAAGCCGTCCTGATTGGCAACACCGGCCGGATTCCAAAACATCACACTCAGGCTGTCGTTCGCGGCGGACCCCGCAAACGAGGCACCCTGGCTGGTCGTGGATTGTTCGCGCACAGCAAATCCGCCGGCAAGTGCCGTGGAAGCTGCACCGACCATCAGCCAAGCCGCTCCAATCGTAACGCCCAGGCGACCGACCCTAAATTGGCACATTTGCGCCCCCCAAACCGAACCTCAGCCCCATATGGTGAGGCACCCCCACCATTATTCATATCCGTGGCGATCAGTATGGGTGCCGATTTCGTGGGAGCAACTCAATCTTCCTGATGAACCAAATTCACAAAAACTCGAGAATCATCTGCAGCAAAAATACCACAACAACACCGTTTTATAGTCACAACGGGATAAGTCTTTATGCGCGCACGCAATATACCCTTGGATATCAATCGCTCGGGGATAGCCCGGCCGCCATGAGGTTCCAAGTCACTCGGGCGATCAGGGATAGAGCCTGGACCTGTTCCAGTTGTCGGGACTCTGAGCACGCTTGAACACGATCCGCTCATGCAGGCGGAACGGCCGGTCATGCCAGAATTCGATCTCCAACGGCGCAACACGAAATCCCGACCAGTAGGCCGGGCGCGGCACACTGCCGATATTGAACTTAGCCGTATAGGCTGCAACCGCCTTTTCCAAAGCAAACCGGCTTTCCAATGGGCGCGACTGCTGTGAGGCCCAAGCTCCGATCCGGCTGCCGCGCGCCCGGCTTGCGAAGTATGCATCCGCCTCTTCATCCGAAACCTTGGAGACCAGGCCGCGCACGCGCACCTGCCGCCGCAGTGATTTCCAGTGAAAGAGCAACGCCGCACGGCCGCTGGCCAATAGCTCGCACCCTTTCGCACTTTCGAGATTGGTGTAAAACACGAACCCGCGTGCCGCACCCGCGTCGGCACCATCGAGACCTTTGAGCAGCACCATGCGGACGTTGGGCATCCCGTCCTCACCGACCGTGGCAACTGCCATCGCGTTGGCATCGTTGATCTCATGCGCTTCCGCATCCCGCATCCAATCCATGAACAGCCCGAACGGCTCATCGGCATCGGCAAACTCGCCGGCTGGTGCTGAAATCGTAGCGGTGTAGTCGTCCTGCGCTGTCATTTTTCTGCACCCGCAAGCGGGCCCTCGTCTCAGTCCGAAGAAGCGACACCGCTTCAGGGAGTTTTAACCATCCTAAGCCACTCTCTGCCGCAGACGGTCATGGCCGGCCTTCCTCCGTTAGGTGCGAATGCCGGGCCGTGATTGCAACAACGTAGCGTAACGGAATTCGAGTATGCGTTCACCGTCTGTAACCCGCGGCATGTCCGCGTGGATTTGCTGTATGGCAGTGGCTGTCACGGTTACCTGCATGTCGGCCCTGCAAGCCCCGGCCTACGCCGAACCTCGGGCCACATCAATTGCCGATACCGCTTCCAACGTCCCGGGAATCACGGTCACCCCGGCCCCAGACGATACCCGCGACCTTCTCTCGCGCACCGACGAACTGGCCGCACTCGAAGCAATCCAACGCGCTCTGAGCAGCGTCGCAGACGGCGCCACATACGTCTGGCGTCCCGACCACGGTTATCTCAACGCCGTCATTCGCCCGACCCAATCGTTCAAGGATCGTCACGACAGGGTGTGCCGTCATGTCATGATCATGCTTAATTCAGGAACGTTTTCACGTCGTGCCGAAGGTATCGCTTGCCGTTTGCAGGACGGGTTGTGGTCGCTCGAAGGTTGAAAACCCGGCCGCGGCTCTCCAAACCCCCACGGGTTGACGGAAAAAATTACGCGGCTTCAATGCATTAACCATTTACGCCCGATATCGTCCCAACACCCACTGAGTTTGCGGCCACGCCGCCTTGGCATCTGGACCAAGCGCTCGGTTTGTGTAGGATGCGCCCACTCGGGGTGCAGGAAAAGGGACCGGGCCAAATGTCCAACGCCAGCGAACAACAGGCTGTGTCGACCGGCCAACTGATGGCCGGCAAGCGCGGCCTCATCATGGGCGTGGCAAACAATCGCTCGATCGCATGGGGGATTGCGAAGTCCGTTGCTGCCCAGGGTGGCGAAGTCGCCCTGACCTACCAGGGCGACGCATTGAAGAAGCGCGTCGAGCCTCTCGCCGCCGAACTTGGCTCCAACTTGGTCCTGCCCTGCGATGTTACGGACCACGCCTCCATGGATGAGGTCTTCGCGCATCTCAAGCAACACTGGGGCGGCCTCGATTTCCTCGTCCACGCCATCGCCTTTTCCGACAAGAACGAACTGGACGGCCGCTACGTCGACACCTCCGAAGCCAACTTTACGCAGACGATGCTGATTTCATGCTACTCGCTGACGGCGTTGGCCAGGCGCGCCGAACCGTTGATGAGCGGCGGCGGCTCGATCCTGACCCTCACCTACTACGGTGCCGAAAAGGTCATGCCGCACTACAATGTCATGGGTGTCGCCAAGGCGGCACTCGAAGCCAGCGTGCGCTATCTCGCGGCCGATCTCGGCCAGAACGGCATCCGCGTCAACGCCGTCTCCGCCGGTCCGATAAAGACCCTGGCGGCCTCCGGCATTGCAGACTTCCGGTACATTCTCAAGTGGAACGAATATAACTCGGCCCTGCGCCGCACGGTCACCATCGAGGAGGTCGGAGGCGCCGCGATGTATCTCCTGTCGGATCTCTCGCGAGGCGTGACCGGCGAGATCCACCATGTCGATTCCGGCTATCACGTCCAGGGCATGAAGAACGAGGAGGCACCGGACATCACCGTTGCCAAGGGCGATTGAAGACAAGATCCCTAAACAAGAACGCCCGGCTCCGCACAATGCTGAACCGGGCGCATTTTTTGGGCTGCTGGCCCGCTGTTATTCCGCGAGACGCAGGGTCGAGATCTTCAAAGCGATATCCCGGAACGCCGCCTTCAAGGCCGCACCGTCGGCGGCATTGTAGTAATGGTCCGGAGACGTTGCGCACTGCTGCATGGTGACATCCGGCGAACTGCCGACCGCGATCGCGAAACCCACCGTATAGACCTCGATGCCTTCCGCCTTGATGTTGGTGCAAATAGCACGAGCCTGGGTGGTCGAGTCAGATCCCGTGTACCATTTGTTGTACTCGCCGTCCGTCATCAGCACCGCAATCTTGCGCAGCTTCGGATGACCCTCGCTGTTGGTCTGCGTGAGCAACGAATAGGGCTGCGGCACGCTGCCCCCTGTCCAAACGCTGCTCCAGTTCGGCGACAACAGGTACCAGGCCCAGGCGGTTCCGAGATGGCCTGCCGTAGTGCCGGTCGTCGGGAAGCCGTCGATATGGGCCTTGAGCGCAATCTTGTCATTCGTCAACGGCATCACCGTCGACGTCGGCTTACAGGCATAGCTTCCCGTGTAGTATTCGAAATACCCACCACTATTTGGTGACGCATCCGTATACCGGTCGGCATTATCGCGCTCCTTGACGCAGGTCCGCTCGTCAACGGCGCCACTGGCGGTCTGCCCAGTAACCGCGTTGAAATAGGATGTTCCAACGTTGACGTAGCGCGAGAACGGTGCCAGCGCGACCTTGGACGTGAAATTCGACTGGTCCTGCCAGACAACGATATCGATCAAATCCTTGGCAGCCTGCTTGAGGTCGACCATCTTTTGGCCGCCCATCGATCCCGTGGTGTCGAGCATCATTGCGATCTCGACGTTGGAACCGCTGTTCTTACTGGCAGCGAGCAGCGCCTTGCTCGATGTATTGACCGGGAGAGTGGGAATGCCCAGGGCACCGAGAAACGGTGTCTTGACTTTCGAAGCTGTGCTGGTCCCCGTGATCTCGGTCCCCAACAAACCGGTGGAAAAACTCACGTTGTCCGGGTCGAGCACATCCGATTTGTTTTCATCGTAGTATTTCTGCGCGGCCGCAAGTGCATCTGCTTCGGTCATGCCGGGAAGCTGCAAGACGCGGCCTGCCGCAAGAACTGCCGCATCCAATGCCGACTGCGTCTGGTTTTTAGCGTTGAGCCACCGCGCATAGTCGACGGCACCACCCATGATCCCGATAAGCAGCACCAGCACAAACGCGAAGACGATAATGATCGAACCCCGCGAATCGTTACCGAACGACCGCAGACTTCCGAGGACAGACATACGCATGATTTTTGACCTTGCACGCCCGAAAACTGGCGTCAGGATCGCGACAATCATTTAATGAGATCTAAACATGACAAATTTGAATGAAACAGGGTTTCAGATGCGTAAAGCCGACGAATAAAATTAGAAAAACCCTTGCATCCTGTCTCACACGACGAAATGCAAGTTGCCTGCCAAGGCAATTCTCGAATCCAGTTCGGGATCGAGAATTCAGACTCGTGGTGAAAAAAATTCTAACGCTCTTCGGAAGATGTGTGTTCCTCAAGCCAGCCGCACACCCGGTCCAGAATGTCCGCGCTATTATCATCCATCATCAGCATGTGACTGTTGCCGGCGACCCCCGCTGCCGGCAGGTCGAGCAACTCGACACAAGGCCCGGCCCGTCCTGCCTGGTGTGCCCACGCCCGCCCCTTGACCAGCAGGTCCGGCACACCAGGCTCTTTCCCGTTGAAGTCACCGTAGACAAGCAAAAGTTTCATCCCGGCAATTGCACCGAACGATTGCCCAAAGCCCGACGGCTCAAGCGCCACGATCGACGCAATGCACTCCGGATGACGTTCCGCTGCACTGAACGCGATCTCGCCGCCCTGGCTGTGGCAGACCACGATGGCGCGCCTGAGACGCTTGAGCAGTGCTGCAAACGCCGAAGTCGCAGCCTCCGTCGTACTGGTCCAGCGCGGCACAAACCCCCAAGCGAAGAGTTCGAAATGTTGCACCGGAAACCGTTGTCCGGGAAACGCGTGCCGGTCACGGAAATCCTCCCGCCGACCTATCCGGAACAGGACCCACGCCTCTTCGATGGTGCGCTGGATGGCATCATCAGGCCAAATGCCCTCCACCGCACACCATCCGGAGCGCCCGCGCTCAACGCCATCGACGACGTGCACCTCATAGCCAGCGAAAAGCAGTAACTGTAACCAACCCGGTCTGCCGTCCGGCGTCGTCTCCCACGAGGCGCCGGACATTCCGCCGCCGTGCAGCAACACCACCGGCGGCATCGCGTTGCGTGCTGCCGGCACGAAATACTGCACGTAGGCATGCTCGATCAGGTAGGTGCCATTCGGGTCGTACGTGAAGGACGTTGTCGGCGTAAATTGAATCTCGCGCGTAGCCCGGCCGGACACCTCCACCGCGCGACCGCCAACCGTATACGATCCGAAATCGGCCAATTGATACATTGCCCAGTTCCTCGAAATTCGCCCCCGGGTTGCCCGCAACTCCCGCGAAGAAGGCCGGCAAGAGGTTGCCGATACGGCCTACCTCGGCCATTGTCTGCTGCAATGCCCGACAAACCACCGAGGAAGCGCCAATGGCGACAAACCGTCAAGCCATACTCATCGCCCGCCCGAAACCGGGCCCGTTCACCCGCGAATGTTTCAAATTCCAAAGTGTTCCGTTGACCGAGCCAGGTCCCGGCGAATTCCGCGTTAAGATCGAAATGATCTCCCTCGACCCCGCCATGCGAGGCTGGGTCAACGATGCCAAGTCTTACGTCCCCCCCGTTGGTCTCGGCGAGGTCATGCGCGCCTACGCCGCCGGTCATGTCGATGCCTCCAACCACCCGGACTACCAGGTCGGAGAGGCCGTCCAGGGCCTGCTCGGCGTGCAGCAGTTTGCAATGTCGAACGGACGCGGCGTCGTCAAGGTCGACACGTCCCAGGCTCCAATCGAGCGCTGGGTCGGCGGCCTCGGCATGCCAGGTTGGACGGCCTACTTTGGCCTGCTTGAAGTTTGCGAACCCAAGGCAGGCGAAACCGTTGTCGTCTCCGCGGCCTCCGGCGCCGTGGGCTCTATCGTCGGGCAGATTGCGAAGATCAAAGGGTGCCGCGCGGTCGGCATCGCCGGCGGATCGGAAAAATGCGCCTATATCACCGATGAGCTTGGGTTCGACGCGGCCGTCGACTACAAGGCCGGCAACCTTGCCGAGGACTTGCGCCAGGCCTGTCCCGACGGCATCGATTGCAACTTCGAAAGCGTTGGCGGCGAAATCCTGGACGCCGTCCTGCTACAGATGAACGTGTTCGGCCGCATTGCGATTTGCGGGCTGATTTCCGCTTATACCGCCACCGAACTGCCGCCGGGTCCGAAGAACTTCCGCGCCATTCTCACCCAGCGCCTGCGCATGCGTGGCCTTATCGTGTTCGACTGGCGCGACCGGATCGACGAGGCCATCGCCCAACTCGGCCAGTGGCATGCGGACGGCAAACTCAAAATCCGCGAGGATGTCCGCGAGGGCGGCATAGATGCCTTCCCTGACGTCGTCAACATGCTTTATGCGGGCAAAAACAGCGGCAAACTCGTCCTCAAAGTGTAAGGCCTTCGGCACCGGCATGAAACACGGCATTTCTTTGTACTTTGTTCGCCATGGCCAAACCGGTTGGAACCACGCCCGCCGTATCCAAGGCCAACTCGACACCGACCTCAACGACACCGGACGCCGGCAAGCTGCCGAAAACGGCGCGAGATTGCAACGCCTGCGCCCAGACGTTGCAAACCTGAGCTATGTCGCGAGCCCGTTGAGACGCTGCCGTGAAACGATGGAAATCATCCGCGATGCGATTGGGATTGAACCTTCCGGCTACACGACCGACGACCGATTGAAGGAAATCCACTTCGGCCACTGGCAAGGGACACACTGGCGCGATATCGAGGCGGTCGACCCCGATGGCGCGGCCGCACGCCTTCTCGACCCCTACCGCTGGCGCCCACAGGGCGGTGAAAGCTACGCCGACCTCACCGCGCGCGTCGGTGATTGGCTGACGACGATCACCACGGACACGGTCGTGGTCGCTCACGGTGGCGTCAGCCGCGCGCTGCGCAGGCTTGTCCTGGACGTCGGCCCGGCCGAAATGACCGAACTCTCGGTACCGCAAGACAAGATCCTGGTCCTGCGCGACGGCGAAATGGCGTGGGCTTGACTGTCACGCATCCCAGCCAACCAAGCGACATGCGTTGAACTGGACGCCCAGTGGCTGTCACGCGGCAATACCGGGAATTATCGTCGCTTACCGCTGCGGCTCCATCAATGCCTCGACAGGGCCGCGCAGAGACGCAACGCTCGATCGCACGCAAGTTCAGGGAGGCCAGACATGCACACTTCATCCAACTTGTTCGCCGCAGCCGTCATCATTGCACTGACCCTTCCCATGCCGGCGACAGCACAGGGCTACACATGGCAGTCCACGGCCTTCAACGATGCGACCAACAAGGGGCGCTACACCGCCCACCTGACGTACGGTGTTCCGGAGACCGACGACCGCATTGCCACTTCGGTTTGCTCACCCGGCTCAAGTGCCCGCTTTGCAACCACCATTCTTGGCTACGACGTTTCCGGCGGGCGAACGGGCCGGCGGCTACGTTTGGAGATCTTTGCGTCCGGCCGCCGCGTCTATCAGACCACCGCGGAAGCATACCGAAACCGCAACGAAGAAGGCCTTTCAGGGATTTTGTTGCGCCTGGACGTCGAAACCAATCGGTTCTGGAGCGTGCTGTCAAAGCATGCGCAGGTCCGGTATCGCGCGGGCAATGGACCACTTGTAGCCCTCAACCTCCAAGGCTCGTCTCGGGCGATTGCAAGGTTTCTGGGCGCGTGTCGTGGCATCTTCGGCATGACTGCAACCGACGACCGCGACAATGAGGAACGCAATGTCGATGCCGCTCCCAGCTGCCGCAAGTTCGGCAAAGTCAGATCGCGCAATTCAAGAACGCCGATAACCGTCTCGTTCTTCAATCACACTCGCGCCCACCACGCCGTCATGTGGCTGAACTATCAGGGTCGGCCGGTCGCGTACAAAACGCTGAAGCCGGGTGAAAGTTATCGTCAGCAGACGTTCGTCGGCCACCCATGGATGGTCACCGATGGTCCGGGTAACTGCATTGAGCTATTCGTGCCGCGACGCAACACGAAGCGCTTTGACATCACCTTCGAGTGACGAGCCTCTTGCGCGCGATCCGGCATCTCGATCAAAACCTGCGCTTATCCACGAGCCAACCGCAAAAAAAGAGAGCCGGGTAGCGGCCACCGGCTCTCTTCGCCTCGATTGTTCGAGTCTTGGACGTCTGCACCCAGGCTGCTCATTCCTGGTACCGACGCCAAATTCGGCCCGTCCCGATAGGTCTTATCGGCACGCACCGCTGTATCCGCCGGTCCGAAGACAAAATTCGGCGGTGAACTGGCTCGCGCTTCTTGGCTTCGGCGGGCAAGAGATAATCGTCTCTCGGCGATGGGTGGCGATGCGTATAGCCGCCAATCCCCAAAAGTCTGCCAGCGTGACGTCCGAAACGTGAACCGTGTTGTCACAACGCCCACTCTCAAACATCTGGTTCGATCCCGAGACGAGATGAACCAGAATCACGCAGTACTCACGCAGACGAATATCCAGCATTCGTTTGATTTGTCACCTATTTTGATACCGGCAACTGACTTGCCGCCGGCAAGGCTGACTTTTATGACTCAGTTCTCGCCGTGAGTCCCGGCACCACGACCGGCAGCTGCCAAAACGAACGCCAGAGAGTGAATTACGTCCATGTCGCACAATGCCATCGGCCACATGTTCCGCATGACGACATGGGGCGAGAGCCACGGACCGGCCATCGGCTGCATCGTCGATGGTTGCCCACCGGGGGTTCCGCTTGAGAACTCCGATATCCAGGTCCACCTCGATCGCCGCCGCCCGGGCCAGTCGCGTCACACCACGCAACGTCGCGAACCCGATCAAGCGCGGATTCTATCGGGCGTGTTTGATGATGACACCGGCCAGCAGGTCACAACCGGAACCCCGATTTCAATCGTCATCGAGAACGTCGATCAGCGCTCCAAAGACTATGGCGATATCAAAGACAAGTTCCGCCCTGGCCACGCCGACTTCACCTATGTTGCCAAATACGGCATTCGCGATTACCGCGGCGGCGGCCGCTCTTCCGCAAGAGAGACCGCCATGCGCGTGGCCGCCGGTGCCGTAGCCCGCAAGCTTCTTGCGGGCATCACCATCCGCAGCGCCCTGGTGCAGATCGGACCACATGCGATTGACCGTGCCAACTGGGATTGGGCCCAGGTCGACGCCAACCCGTTCTTCTGCCCGGACAAGGAAGCTGTGCAGCACTGGGAGACATTTCTCGACAGCGTGCGCAAGGCAGGATCCTCGGCCGGCGCCATCATCGAAGTCATCGCCGAGGGCGTGCCGGCAGGCTGGGGGGCGCCACTCTATGGCAAGCTCGATCAGGACCTCGCCTCCGCACTGATGAGCATCAATGCCGTAAAGGGCGTCGAAATCGGCGATGGTTTTGCGGCAGCGGTACTTTCCGGCGAAGACAACGCCGATGAGATCCGCATTGGCAACGACGGCCAGCCGCGGTTTCTCTCGAACCATGCCGGCGGCATTCTCGGCGGCATTTCCACGGGCCAGCCGGTGGTCGCACGCTTTGCCGTCAAGCCGACATCATCGATTCTGACACCGCGTCGTACGATCGACCGCAACGGCAACGAAACCGATATTCTCACCAAGGGGCGCCACGACCCGTGTGTCGGCATTCGCGCCGTGCCCGTTGGCGAAGCGATGATGGCGCTGGTACTTGCTGATCATTTTCTACGCCACCGCGGCCAGACCGGCAGCCAATCGTAATCCTGAGGACAACCCGCTATGCACCCGAAAGACTCCGTCAAGGCACTCGTTTTCGATGTTTTTGGCACCGTTGTCGACTGGCGCACGAGTTGTATTGGCGAGCTGACGGCCTTCGGCAAGGGTCGCGGCATTACCCATATCGACTGGCAGAAGTTCACCGACGACTGGCGCGGACTCTATCAACCGTCGATGGAGGCCGTGCGCAGCGGCAAGCGTCCCTTCACGATCCTCGACGACCTTCATCGCGAAAGCCTGCTGCAACTCCTTGAAAGATACAAAGCGCCGGAGCTTGCCGAACATGAGATCACGCATCTCAACACCATTTGGCACCGTCTCGCACCCTGGCCGGATGTCGTCTCAGGACTAAAGCGCCTGAAACAACGCTACATCATTGGCACCCTTTCCAATGGCAACATTGGCCTGATGACCCGCCTTGCCCGCCACAGCGGCCTTGCCTGGGATGTCATCCTGGGTGCCGAGGTCGCCGGTGCCTACAAACCGCAGCCACAGGCCTATCTCGGTACCGCCGCTGCACTCAACCTGGATCCCTCCGAGTGCATGCTGGTTGCAGCCCACAATGGCGACCTGCGTGCCGCCTCAGCCACCGGCTACCGGACGGCGTTCGTCGTTCGTCCGACGGAGTATGGTCCGCACCAAACCGAGGACCAAGCCGCCGACACGCCCTGGGATGTCGTTACCGATAGTTTTCACGGTGTTGCTGATGCGATGGGCTGTCCACACGCAGCACCGATTTAGTCGTCATCATCGTGCCGCAGCCGAAGAGTTGAACGTGCACCGGCCACGCCTCACACGTTAGCGCTCGGCTCATCGTCGTCTTTGACAAGTTTGCGGCCGGTGAGCATAGCGACAATCAGATTTTCACGCTTCCAAACCAGGTAATAGAGGGCTGCTGCCACGTGCAGCCCGACCAGCAACAACAGAACGTTTGCGTTGGTTTCATGGATCGCATTCATCTGCAGCACCGTCGACTCCGACACGTAGCCGGAAAGCGGGCCACCGTCGAACAGTCCGTCATCGTAGGCAAACAGACCGGTCACGACCTGAACTGCAAGCGACGCCAACATCGCCAGCACTGACCAGCTACCAATCGGATTATGCCCCGCCGTCCCGCTGGGTGAGCGCTGCAATACGCCGCCGAGATACCGCGCGATGGCAACCGGTCCATGGAACAGGCCCGCAAGGCGCACCGGCGCTGGGCCAACCAGGCCCCAAATCAGACGGAACACGATCAGCGCCCCGATCGTATAACCCAGGTAGAAATGATAGGTGATATTTGAAAACGACCGATTGTCACCGATATACCAGCCCGCACACACGCAAACGACCAGAACCCAGTGAAAGATTCTGGTCGGAAGGTCCCAGACGTACTTCCACGCAAAGCGCGTCTCGCCCTGCGTGGAAGATGTTGATCCCTCATCGGCCATTGCCGGCCCGTTATACTATTAGAATTCCTTTGCGCGGTAGGGCTTATGGCACCCGCCACAGGACTTTCCGAGGTCAGCGACCGCGGGCTTCAAGGCATCGAGCCCATTACCTGCAACGCTTGCAACCTTATCGATCGCAGCGCGCCAGGCCGCGCTCGTTTCGCCGATCTTCGATCCAGCTTCCCAAATCGCCGGCAGCGCCCGCGTCTTGCCTTTCATAGCGACGTTATCGGAGCCCTTTGCCCACATCGCGCCGTTCTGCATGGAAGCCAAAGCCTTGAGGTTATTGGCGAGCATTTGTGCCTTCTTGGCATCATAGGCAACATTGCCCTTGGCCATCCCAAATAACGGACCGGCGTTGAACTTCACGACTTGAAAGAAGGCACGCCGTGCCGTGATCGCATTCTCGACCGGATTTGCGAGCGAAGGTTGCACGACTGCTGCGGTCGCACCCAGCGAAAGAGCGATCAACAATGCTTTTTTCATGCCAAGGGCTCCTTGATCCAAAAACTCGGGAACTTACGTATCGCACAGCCAACAGGGTATGCCGAATGGGCAAAATTGCATTAGTGTCCTGCAGCAATGCACAAGATTCGATGGGATGACCTGCAAATTGTCATGGCGGTCGCAGAAAGCGGCTCCGCCAGCGCCGCCGCACAAGCCCTCGGTCTCAATCACTCGACGGTCCTGCGTCGCGTGGCTGCCTTCGAGAAGCAGCAAGGCATTCGCCTGTTCGAGCGCCTTCCCACGGGCTACCAGCCGACAAATGCGGCCCGGGATCTGCTTGCCGCAACCAACAAGATCGAACAAACCGTAAGCGACATCCAGCGGGAAATCCTCGGCCAGGACGATCGATTGGCCGGTCAAGTCCGCCTCACGACAACCGATACCATTGTCACCAGCGTCCTGCGCCACCATCTCGCGCAATTCCGCACCAATCATCCCGAAATCATCGTCAATCTGACGATGACAAACATCCGCTTGAACATTGCCCGCCTTGATGCCGAGGTCAGCATCCGCCCGTCGCGCAGTCCCCCTGACGAACTGGTCGGTCGACGCGTCTCGGGGCTGGCCTTTGGCGTCTACATCCCGGCAAACCAGCGTGCCACTTCGATCGAAGACATCACGCACTGGATCGGTATCAGCAACGAACTCAAGAACTCACCCGTTGAATCCTGGCTTGCCGAACACGCCGCCACCAACCAGATCGTGGCCCGCGCGGATTCTTTCGTCGCCTTGCGCGAACTCGTCGCGGCAGGACTGGGAGCAGCTGTCATTCCTTGCTGCCTCGCCGATCACCACGCCGGCCTCACGCGTGTCGGCGGTCCGATTCCCGACCTCGAGACGTCGCTGTGGGTCCTGACTCACCGTGACCTGAAATCCGCGGCACGCGTCGCAGCTTTATCGGATTTTTTGGCCAAGGCCCTACGCTCCGAACGTCCATTGCTCGAAGGGCGCAGCTGATCTTGCTCTCAAGTCTGTCTTTTGCGCAGGCGCGGTTTGGCAAGATGGGCGACACACTCGATGTGTCCGGAAAACAGGAACTGATCGACCGGCTGTACACGTTCGATCTCAAAACCACCGTCTACCAGAATACGCAGATCCCGCGCCAGCGTTCCCGGGTTGCAGGACACAGCGACCACCCGCGTAACTGCCGACCTGGCAAGCATCCGTGCCTGCGCTTCCGCCCCGGCGCGAGGTGGATCGAACACGGCACAGTCGAAGTCTGCCAGTTCCTGTCGCGATAACGGTTCACGCAACAGATCCCGAACCTTGGTCTCGATCGGTTTGAGGCCCCTCACCCCGTCTCGCGCTGCCCCGTCTCGCGCTGCCTTTAACGCCTCCACGGCCGTGCGCTCGCCATCAACCGCCACCACGCGGGCACGCCGGGCAAGCGCCAACGCAAACGTTCCGACGCCGCAAAACAAATCCACAACCCGTTTCGCCCGACCGGCACCAGAGATCACTTCATCTGCCAGACGCATCTCCGCAGCCGATGCAGCCTGAAAAAAAATCCCCGCATGAGGAACCGGAACGCTAACGCCGCTGACCACCAACGTTGGCTGCGCAACCATGACTACCGGGTCATGTCCTATCGACAACCGCGCCAACCCCCACCTCTTTGCATGCCGTGCCAGCGCCGTGCGTTGTTTGGAATCCGGATTCTTTAGTTTGACCTCGCAGTCGACATCCAGTCCTTCGCGACAGGCAAGAATTGTCATGCGGCCACGCTCACCGGGCACCAGGAGACAGTCCGCCAGGGCACGGAATGCCGCGAAGCGGGCGACGATATCCGCATCGAGGACCGGACACGCCGCAATGTCGATCAGATCGTTGCCGCCCGCGCGATGGTATCCCATGACGATCTGGCCATCGCGCGCCTTGCGCACGCCGAGCGAGCATCGCCGCCGCGTCCCCGCAGCGATGCGGACCACTTCTCCAGGCTCCAGTTCAAAGCCGTGCTGGCGCAACGCCCCGCGCACAATACCGCGCTTCCACTCACCGTAGAGCGCCGCAGGCATATGTTGCGCCGTACAGCCACCGCAATGTCCGAAATATTGGCAGGCTGGTTCAGCCCGCTCCGGCGACGCAGCAACACAGTGGAAATCGCCGCCCGCATCCCGCTCCCAAACCTCTCCCGGCAAGCCACCCGGCACGAACACCGATTGCCCGGCCAGTACACCGGCACCATCACCGCGCGCGCCAATCCTCTCAATTGCGACAGTGCCTTGTTTAACCATCGAAGGCAGCACCCACCAGAAACTCAATATTGCCCGACCCACCCACGATCGGAGACTGAATTTCCCCTGTGACCCGCCAGCCCGGTTGCTGCTCGAGCCACATGCACACGCGATCAAGGCAATCCGCCCTGGCCGCCGCATCACGCACGATGCCGCCCTTCCCGACCAGCTCCGGGCCAACCTCGAACTGCGGTTTGACCAGCGCAATCAACCATGCCCCGGCCTGCGCTTGCGCCAGGCATGCCGGCAATACCTTGAAAAGCGACACGAAACTGACATCGACCGTGATCGCATCGACGGCCCTGCCAACGACATCACGGGTCAAATTGCGCGCATCAAATCTTTCGAGATTGACCACCTTGGCATGGTTGCGCAGCGAGTCCGCCAGTTGGCCATGGCCGACATCCACAGCGATGACTTTCGCCGCGCCGCGTTCAAGCAGAACCTGCGTGAAGCCGCCGGTTGACGCGCCAATGTCCAAGGCAACACGCCCGGCAACATCAACAGCGAACTCTTCCAAAGCCGCAGCAAGTTTCTCGCCGCCTCTGGAAACGTAGCGCAGCGAAGCGCCAACCACCCCAAGCTCTGCCTCGCAGCCGACCCGCTGCGACGGCTTGCAGACCACCGTGCCATCGACCAGCACGAACCCGCGTAGGATAAAATCCCGTGCCCGCGACCGCGTCGCAACGATCCCGCGGGCAACGAGTGCTTGGTCCAACCGCAGTGGTGCCTCAGACACGGCCGTCCGCTCCGCCAGCCTGCTCCGGAAAACGCGGTGTGCAAAACAGATTAGGCGCGGCTGACGTCGTCCATCTGCTCACCCTTGCCGAGTGCACCGAGAACACACGCGACGATTTGAGCTGCATTGAGCCCGGCCTGTTCGTACATCTTTTCAGGCTTGTCATGCTCGATAAAGATGTCGGGCAGCTTCATCGTCCGAACCTTCATCCCCTGATCGAGCCGTCCGGTCTCGGACAGATGACCAAGGACATGTGACCCGAACCCGCCTATTGCACCTTCCTCGATGGTGACCAGAACCTCGTGATGCCGGACGAGCTGATCGATTAAACCGGTGTCCAATGGCTTGGCGAACCGCGCATCAGCAACCGTCGCCGGCAATCCCATCGCCGCCAGGTGCTCGCCAGCCAGCAGCGCCTCTTGCAGACGCGTGCCCAGAGACAGCAATGCGACTTTGCCGCCATCACGCACAATCCGCCCCTTACCGATCTCCAGCGGAACGCCGTTTTCGGGCATCTCCACCCCAACGCCTTCACCGCGCGCGTAGCGAAAGGCTGAGGGGCGGTCGTCGATCGCCGCCGCGGTCGCCACCATGTGGCACAACTCCGCTTCATCGGCCGCGGCCATAATCACGAAATTCGGCAGGCAACCGAGATATGCAATGTCGAAAGACCCTGCATGCGTCGGCCCGTCGGCACCGACGGAGCCCGGCCCGGTCGATGGCAAACCGCACCGGCAGTTTCTGGATTGCAACGTCGTGCACCACCTGATCGTAGGCGCGCTGCAGGAACGTCGAATAAATCGCGGCGAACGGTTTGTAGCCCTCCGTGGCCAGTCCTGCAGAGAAAGTTACACCGTGCTGTTCTGCAATCCCGACGTCAAACGTGCGCTCCGGAAACTCACGACCGAATAGATCAAGCCCCGTACCGGATGGCATTGCCGCGGTAACCGCCACGATTTTGTCATCCTTGCGCGCCTCCTTGATCAGGCTCTGCGCAAACACCTTGGTGTAGCTCGGCGCATTGGCTGCCGGCTTGACCTGATCCCCCGTCACCACGTTGAATTTGCTGACACCGTGATACTTGTCGTCGGAGTTCTCCGCCGGCGGATATCCCTTGCCCTTCTTGGTTACGACATGGACCAGGATCGGGCCTTGATTGGCGTCACGCACATTGCGCAGGATCGGCACCAGCTGGTCGAGATCATGTCCGTCGATCGGGCCGACGTAGTAGAAGCCGAGTTCCTCGAACCAGGCACCGCCCTGCCAGAGATGGCGCGTGTATTCTTCCATGCGCGCTGCGCGCCGCTCCCAGCTCTTGGGCAGGCGCTTGGCCAGTTGCTTTGCAATATCGCGCACGTAGAGATACGGGCCACTTGACGTCGTGCGCGCGAGATAGTGGGAGAGCGCCCCCGTCGGCGGCGCAATCGACATGTCGTTGTCGTTGAGGATCACGATCAGGCGCTCGTTGCGCGCACCGGCATTGTTGATCGCCTCATAGGCCATGCCGGCGCTCATCGCACCATCCCCGATGACGGCAACGACGTTGTTGTCGCGGCCATCGAGATCACGGGCCACCGCCATCCCGAGCCCTGCCGATATCGACGTCGACGAGTGCGCTGCACCGAAGGGATCGTATTCACTCTCGCTCCGTTTGGTGAAGCCCGAAAGGCCACCACCTTGACGCAGGGTGCGGATGCGATCGCGTCGTCCCGTCAGGATCTTGTGGGGATAGCACTGATGACCGACATCCCAAATCAGCCGGTCTTCAGGTGTGTTGAACACCCAGTGGATCGCCACAGTCAGTTCCACAACGCCGAGACCAGCTCCGAGATGCCCTCCCGTCACCGACACGGCGCTGATCGTCTCGTGCCGCAATTCATCTGCGACCTGGCGCAGCTGACTGGTTTCCAGAGCCCGCAAATCGTGCGGCGTCTGGATGCTATCGAGCAGAGGGGTATCGGTCATACCGGTTATCAGATCACCGTTTGTTGCAGATTTTGTGGGACTGCCATGCAGAAACACAGGTCTTGCGATGGCGGATCGACCACACCCTGACGTGAGAGTAATGCCGAAGGATGGACGTTTAAAGCGTCGAAACAGCGCGCCTTTTGTACCAGAGGCCGTTGAGGGCTCCCGGTCCGTGCATCTCTTCACCCAATCGGCCGCCGGCTGCCAGGCCTCGGACAGTGAAAGACGGCGCCCGCAGCCTCCTAACCGACGATGGCGCACCCGAACCGTGCAGGCCCCGCACGCTCGACCAAGCACGCCCCGCGTACGCCAGCGTAACCGAAAGGTAACGTGCAAACGCTATGCTCACCTCGGTCCTCAATTCGATTTGAGTGGATATGACCTCCCGACGCCTTGTTCCACGCCGGCCCGTCAATCTAAGCTTAGGTTGTAGTGACGGTGCGGATTGTTGTCAGATGAGTATGTTATGAAAACGATCGTTTTCGCCATCTTGATTGGCGCATTGATCTCCGCTCAATCGTACCGCCCGACCGTCAACACTGCCTCGGCCGGCGAGACCCAAAGCGGCACGTCGCAGGCTGATCGCAGCTAAGGAGCATCTGGCGGGCTTCCCGAAAGCCGCCTCTCGCCGGCCGACCAAAGTCGGCAACGGCCCTATTCGAGTACCGGCACTCGCAAATCTGGCGCCGACGGCGCGGCACGGTTGTTCTTTCACGTAACAGACGCTGTCAGGAATCCAGCGGCTCGGTCCCCTTCGGCGCACCATCCCCGCCAAGGGTTAGCTTTTCCACCTTGGCCTCGGCTTGCTTGAGCAGCCGGTCGCAATGCTCACGCAGCGCCTCGCCGCGCTCGTAAATCGCGATACTCTCTTCCAGCTCGACGTCGCCTCGCTCAAGCCGCCCGACGATGGCTTCCAATTCCTTCAACGCCCTCTGGAAGCTGAACTCTTTTATATCTGCGTGCTTCGAAGCTGCTCGTGCCATCGTCGTTTCCATCATCGTGGGTTCCAATTTCGGTTTCCGCCATGGGCCGCTCACGCGCATTGCAAGGCCGCGGCGGCCTAGATCATCGTGCCTTAAGTTGACCGCCTCCAAAGAGCCGGGCGACTTCCTGCTTTAATTCGGAATCGGCCCGATTCCGAATTAACGCAGGTTGCTTCTAGGCATCCATCAGGGCTTTGACGTGCACGGCTGCCGATTTGGCCAACCCTTCCAGGTCATAGCCCCCTTCAAGCATTGAGACGACCCGCCCGTCGCAGTGCCGGTCTGCGACGTCGAGCAGTTTCTCAGTTGCCCACTGAAAGTCACCTTCGACCAGCCTGAGATTGGCAAGCGGATCAGCCACGTGAGCGTCAAACCCGGCGGAAATCAAGACCAGGTCCGGCCCGAAAGCTTCGAGCGATGGCAAGATGCGTGATTCGAACGCCTCGCGGAACGGCCCACCGTCATCATCCGGCCTCAGCGGCGCATTGCAGATGTTCCCTACACCGGTCTCGTTGAGCGCGCCGGTACCCGGATAGAGCGGCATCTGATGCGTCGAGCCGAAGAACAAGTCCTTGTCGGACCAAAAGATATCCTGCGTCCCGTTGCCGTGATGAACATCGAAATCGACAACGGCGACGCGTTCCGCACCATATTTGCTGCGCGCATACATCCCCGCGATTGCAATGCTGTTGAAAATGCAAAACCCCATGGCCCGCTGCGTCTCTGCATGATGACCTGGCGGCCGCACTTGGCAAAATGCGTTTTTCGCGCCCCCCTTTACCATCACCCGGTCAACGGCCATGAGGCCGGCGCCAACCGCACGCGCCACGGCTTCCCAGGACCCGGGCGACATCACAGTGTCGCCATCGAGCCTTACGGTCTCATTGCCCTCGGGGTTGGGCCGCGCGCGCAAAATCGCATCGTAATAGGCCTGCGGGTGCGCACTGACCACGGCTGCCTCGAGATCATCCCGCAATTGTGCTTCGACCCGTTCCAGCCCCTCGAAGATTGCGTGTGAAAATACTGCGTCAAGCGCACGCATCCTGTCCGCACGCTCCGGATGACCAGGCCCCGTATCGTGCTCGACGAAGCAAGAGTGCGTGATCAATACCGTGCTCATGCATTGACTCCTTCCGACAGGCCGGCGCAAACCACCTATCGCAATCTATCCGCCCGCACCGGACTTGTCAGAGACAGACACCACCCCGCCGCCGGCGTTCCGACGCGAGATATGCCTCATCTTCCGCGGTAGCGCCAGAACAGACCAAGACCGCGGATCCGCTCCTGCCGCAAGACCGGCGTGCGCTCATGCGGTGGCAGGATCCGATCCTCCCGCAACAGCCGTGTGATATCGTTGAGCAAGTCTTGCTGATCGACATACTCGCTGTGTCCGGTGCAGAAGTAGCATTGGGTTATAGCCGATATGTCGATCGAATGAATTCCCGCAAGTACCGTCGGCCCGGGCCCGTCAACATCGCCTGCCCTCGCGAACCCGTTATGGACCTGTTTGGATAACGCCATCGCGGAATCGCGCGACGAGGAATACATCGTGATTCCCCTGGTCAGCGGCCGCACTTTCGCCGCCAGACGTTTGAACTCGCCGATGTCGACATCGGGTGAAGCCAGGATGACCTGCTCGACGATCGCCCTGCCGTTGGCCCATGCCTCAAGACTGGCCAACGCGTTGAGCAAGGCGACATTGCCCATGCTGTGCGCAATCAAATGCACTTTGCTCGCCCCTGTTTTGGCGATCACCATCTTGAGGAAATGCGCGAAGTGCGTCACGGAAAAACGCGCGCTTTCCTGATCGTACGGATAGAGCAGCGGCGCCCACGTCTCGCCCCCGGCCGACGGCCAGCTGAAAAGAAATGGGATTCCGAACGGCTTGCCCGGTCCGCTGCTGTCGCCCGGCTCACCGAGATCGTATGCAATCTGCGCCGTTCGCATTAACGCAAGATCGAACGACGTGTTGTAGCCGTGCACAAATACGAACGCATGATACTTGTAGGACCCCGCCTCCGCCTTATGGCGCGCGACTTCGCGCAGGAAGGCCGCTTCCGACGTGAACAACCGGAAACCGTCACGATAAATGACGAAATGTTTGTCCGGATCGCCATCGGGCGACTGCCCGGTCAGCCAGCGCCACCCCGTCTCGATCACCCCCGGCGTAACAATCGAGCCAGGCCTGCGCTTGACGCGCGGCACTGTCACAACGGCTCGCCCAAGCGTCAATTCCTTCTCGATGCTGGACGCACTGCTGCGGTTGGCGCCGAAGCTGACGCGCCGGACAACCCGCTCACGCGACCGGTCGCGTTCCCGATTGGTTGCGAAAAACACACGCACCGGTGTGCACGTCAACCGCGCCACACACCCTGGCTGCCCGCCTCTCCGCGCGTCCTGCACCGGGGTTGTGGCTGCCGGCGGCTCAATTTTTCTCAGGAACAGTAAGACGCCGCGGCGCCGTTCGTGCGCGCCGCTTCGCAGGTGATGAAGGCGGGGTTTCTCTTGCTCGCGCAATCTGCTTCGGAGGCCGGCTCCTTGCCACGTCCTGCCGAACCACCCGGCGACTGACACGCTGGCGCGGCTGCGTCTGCACACGGCCGGATTTGATGATCGGTGCGCGTTTCGCGTTGGCCGGCGGCGATCCCTTGGTTGTCTTATCGTTCGCCTTGCGCGCCACACGTTGAGGAGTTCCGCTCCGCCTGTTTTCACCGCGCAGCACCAGCACCACCCCCTGCCCACGCCCTCGGGAAAAATCAATCGTCACGGATCGCAGTCTCCGCCCGCCCGCAAAGCGCGCCAGCCATGGCGTTTGTTCACCGCTGCGCAACACAAACCGCCGTGCCACGACCTGTCGCTGTCCGTTCCAGAACACAAACCTGATGCGACGGATGTCGATCCGTCCCGATTTGACATCAATGCGGAACGCGGCAAACGCCGTTGAGCGTTTCGAGAAGGTCTCCGTAACCCGGCCTTTCGTCGGGTCCGCCTTGAACGCGCGCACCACGCGAGAGTTAACTTGCGCGTACGCGCTGGCCGCCGCTACACATACAAGGCAGGCCACAGCGGCCCGAAGGCTCCTGAAGGCCTGAGCGCGTGACAGAAACATATCATCCTCATGCAATCATCGAGACCAAATTCGTGACATCTCAAACCTTCTTTGTCGCCGAACCATCGCCGCCTCCGCGGTTCGACCGCGCAACTGCCAGACCAGCGCAACCCAATGCACGCGCGGTCCGCCACACCAGAGCCGGCACGCTGGCCAGCGGCAAGAACAGAACAAAGAATGCAAGCAGGCGAATGAACCGCGCCGAAACATAACCGGCACCGTCACCGTAGTCGGACCGCACCTCGGCCGGCCAAACCGCTCTCCACCAGCCGAGAACAACCGGCATCGACATCAGCCCGAGAACGGCCAGACCAAGAACGCTGGCCTGTATCACGGACGGCACGCCCGGCACGACACGCCGCGCAAGTTCGCGCACCCGCGAAGCGGCGACCAGATCCAGCTGCACAGTCGATGTTACAACCGTTCCGACGACTTCGGATGCCAACTCCGCAATCAGCGCGACGATGCTCTCGGCCGTCGTCGACAGCAACCCGTCGGAAACGGCAACCACATCAAGACGCACACGCCCGCCGCCGGAAGCGACCGCGCGCACCTCCAGTTTGTCTCCGGCCAGCGCCAAAGAACCCAGAAAGTCAGCCACCGTCCGGCGTTGCAACGCCTGGGCGAGCCCGTCGACATCCACCGTCTGCCACAACCAGTTGCGCTCACCGGGCTGGCGCGGAGCCCGCGAATTCAGAATGGCAAGGCCGACGTCATGCGCCGCCGCCACACGAAGCACGCCTGCCAGATCGACAGACGTTTCGGAGCCGCTGCTATTGCGGATCACCAGTTTGTCGTGTTCGATCCGGCCGGTAAGCATCGCTGTCTGGCCCGCCAGGGCAGGCAGCGACGAGGTCAGATGGTCGGGGTCGATCCGCTCCGCTAGGATGTTCGATCCGCTCTTGCCGCGGTTCGCACGCACCCCAAGTGCCGCCGGCCCGTCCGAAACCAACGACAAGATCCGATAGCGTGCCTGCATCAGCGGCCGTTCGAGTTGCCATTGCACTTCTTCGAATTCGGCCCGATTGGTGAGTGGCACAAGCACGTCACGTCGCAAAGCTGCAACCAGCCGCGGTGCGGCCCCATCATCATTGCCCTTGCGCGCCAGCAATGGATAGCTGCGCCCACCGATGACCAATCGTAATCTGGCACCGGCCGGCAAAGCCTTGAGTTGGTCGCGATTGACGAAAACCGCCCGCGGCGTCAAGTAAACCGTAAGCCCGTTGGGCCCGGTCCCGCCCGGAAACAAAACACTGCCTACGCGCGTCATCTCCTTGCGATTGGCCGCCGTGAACCGCTCACCTGTGGAATTGACGAAGGTCCAATGACCCTCGCCTGAGACCCGCGCCGCCACCGTCCCCTTGGCAACCGTCTTGGGAATCCGACCAACTTCTGCGATCGTATCCTGCCAGTCGTCAGACAGGCCGAAACCGCGCACGCCGAATGTCTCGCCGAGCCCATCGAGCGTCCTCTGCACCCAGTCCGCCCGCGCCGTTGCACTGGCAACGAAGCACCAAACCGACAGTGCCAGCGCCATCAGCAGTACAATACGCAATTGTCCTGACCGCCACATCCACTGATAGTGCGCAAAACTTGTGGCGAAATCATCATGGATGAGCCAATTCCACCCAAAATTCGTGGTGAGTGAAAGCTCTCAAAACACCCAGGCAACCGGGTCTTCATTGCTGTCCAGCCTATCGCTGCCCGCTAGGCGGACAGCAGTTCGGGTGTGACATCCGACAACACCTCGGCACCCGTCGTCACCGACCGGCCATGCGCCGGCGCTGCCGTCAGCAGTTGCTCGGCAAAAAATCGAGCCGCGATCACCCGACCATTGCCACCGTTGGCGCCCGCACCATCGCGCACCGCAGCAAGCGCTCCGCGCGCCAAATAGGTTCCCCCAGCTGTCAAGCCGAACAGCCGCAGATACTGCGCAGCCCCGGTCAGAGCTTCTTCAGGCCTGGTTTGCAGTGTTTCGATCATGTAGTCGCTGGCATCGGCCAGCGCCTCGACAGCTTCGTCGAGCCGTTGGCCCATGAGGCCGAATTCAGGCCGGTTCGACGCCCGCACCTCGTTTACGGTTGCCTTGAGTTCGCGAATATACCCGCGCACGACCTCACCATCCGCCAGCGGCAGTTTGCGCGTCACCAGATCGATCGCCTGGATTCCGTTCGTCCCCTCGTAGATCGGCAGAATGCGTGCATCGCGGTAAAACTGCGCCGCGCCGGTCTCTTCCATGAAACCCATACCGCCGTGAACCTGAATGCCCATCGAGGCAACCTCGACGCCGATATCGGTAGAAAACGCCTTCGCGACAGGCGTCAGTAGTGCGGCCCGCGCGTCCGCGGCCTCTCGCTCTTTTTTGGTGCTCGCGCGATGACCGAGATCCAGTTCCCGGGCCGTGACCAGACAGATGGCCCGCGAGGCCTGAGTAAGCGTCCGCATCGTCATGAGCGTGCGGCGAATATCGGCATGCTCGATGATCAGACTCATTTCTCCGCTCTTGGCCGACGGGCCGCGCCCCTGCGGACGCTCCTGTGCATAGCCGATGGCATGCTGTGTCGCGCGCTCGGCAATCGCCACGCCCTGCATCCCGACCCCGAGTCGAGCCGCGTTCATCATGATGAACATGATGTTGAGGCCACGATTCTCCTCGCCGACGAGATAGCCAACGGCACCGTCATTCTCGCCGTACTTCAATGTACACGTCGGGCTTGCGTGAATGCCCAGCTTGTGTTCGACCCCTGCCGTGACGACGTCGTTGCGCGCGCCTACCGACCCATCCTCGTTGACAAGATACTTCGGCACCAGGAACAGCGAAATTCCTCGCGTGCCCGCCGGTGCATCGGAGCACCGCGCCAGAACCATGTGAACGATGTTGTCCGCCAGATCGTGGTCGCCGTAGGTAATGAATATCTTGGTGCCGTAGAGCCTGTAGGTGCCATCCTCCTGGCGCTCGGCCCGCGTCTTGATATGGCCGAGATCGGATCCGGCATGCGGCTCCGTCAGGTTCATCGTCCCCGGCCATTCACCCGAGACCATCTTCGGCAGAAACGTATCCTTGAGCGCATCGGAACCGTGCGAAAGCAGGGCCGCAACGGCACCTTGCGACAACAGCGGACATAAGCTGAACGAAAGATTGGCCGCGTTCCAGATCTCGGTAACGGCAACCGACACGACTTCAGGCAGGCCCTGACCGCCATAAGCCTCGGGCCCGGGCAGCGCATTCCACCCACTCTCGCAAAACTGATCGTAGGCCGCCTGCCACCCTTCGGGTGTCACAACCACGCCGTCCTCCAAGGTTGCCCCGACCCTGTCCCCGTGCTGATTGAGAGGCTCGAGAACATCGGAGCCGAACTTGCCGGCCTCTTCGACAATGGCACGCACCGTATCCATGTCGAGGTCATCATATATGCCCCGCTCGATGAGACCCGGCAGGTCCACAGCCGACGTCAATGCGTCCACAATGTCATCAACGGGAGCCTTGTAGGTCATCGCTCTGCTCTCCCCTGTTGCCTGTTCCTGTCGCCCGGGTCATTGCCCCGACGCGCCCTGGTTGCTATGACGCCGCCGTCTTTGCCCCGCATGTGCGCGATAAGTCATTGCATGACAATGCACGAAATGACGATTTGGCGCACCATCACTGTGATCACTGTTCCCGATGCCCGTTTTGGAAGCAACACCTCCGACCATTGACCTTGCAGCGAGGAGCGTATTGGCCGGCGAGTTGGTCGCCTTCCCGACCGAGACCGTATACGGTCTCGGCGCGGACGCCACCAATCCCATCGCAGTCGCCAAGATCTTTGCAGCCAAGCGCCGCCCCAGTTTCAATCCGTTGATCGTGCACGTACCGGAAATCCAATCGCTCACCGCTTTCGCGCACCTGACGCCGCTTGCAGAAAGCCTCGCAAGCGCCTTCTGGCCCGGGCCATTGACCCTTGTCCTCCAACTCAAGGATCGCGCACCCATAGCCAACCTCACCGTTGCCGGCCTTGCGACGGTCGCGGTTCGCATACCGTCTCACCCGGTAGCAACCGCCCTCCTGAAAGGCACAGCCCGCCCCATCGCAGCCCCGTCTGCCAATCTCTCCGGCCGGGTAAGCGCATCGACCGCCCAGCACGTTGCCGCCGATCTTGCCGACGCCGACCCCCTCATCCTGGACGCCGGACCAAGTCCGCATGGTCTCGAATCGACGATCATCGATGCCACAGGCAACGAGGCAGTGATCCTGCGCCACGGCGCCGTGACGGCGGAAGACATTCTAAGCGCAACAGGTAATGAGCCACGCCAGCACTCGCGGCATGGCGGCACGAAGAACCCGTCGGCGCCGGGCCAACTGGCTAGTCATTATGCGCCCGGTTGCAAGGTTATGCTCGACCGCATGTCTGCCGGAGAAGGCGAAGCCTTACTCGGTTTCGGGCCCGGCATGCCGGGTAATGTTTTGGTTTCCGAAAACCTGAGCCCGTCTGGAAGCCTCCTGGAAGCGGCCGCGAACCTGTTTGCGGCACTTCGCCGGCTCGATCGACCGGACGTTGCCGCGATCGCCGTCATGCCCATTCCCGATCACGGACTAGGGGCCGCCATAAACGATCGCCTTCGCCGCGCTGCAGCGCCTCGCGACTGAGCGTGGAAGAACCCGGAAAATGGTCTGGACCTATCGATCGATCTCGCCAAATACGATGTCAAGCGAACCGAGAATGGCACTGACATCGGCGAGCATGTGGCCGCGATTCATGAAATCCATCGCCGCCAGATGCGGGAAGCCCGGTGCACGGATCTTGCAGCGATAGGGCTTGTTTGACCCGTCGGCGACCAGGTAAACGCCGAATTCCCCCTTCGGCGCCTCGACCGCGGCATAAACTTCCCCTTCCGGCACGTGGAATCCTTCCGTGTAGAGCTTGAAGTGATGAATAAGCGCTTCCATGGAGCTTTTCATCTCACCGCGCTTCGGCGGCACGACCTTCTTGTTTGCGGCCGATACCGGGCCGCGACCATCCGCCGACAGAAGCAACTGGCAGCACTGCTTCATGATCTTCACGGCTTCGCGCATTTCCTGCATGCGGATCAGGTAACGGTCATAGCAGTCGCCGTTCTTGCCGATCGGAATGTCGAACTCCATCTCATCGTAGCACTCGTAGGGTTGTGCTCGGCGCAAGTCCCAGGCAGCGCCCGATCCCCGAACCATCACCCCGGAAAACCCGTAGCGGAAGCAGTCCTCCAACGAAATCACGCCAATATCGACATTGCGCTGCTTGAAGATCCTGTTGTTCGTCAGCAAGCCTTCGATATCGTCGAGCACCCTTGGATGCGACTCGCAAAACGCGGCAATGTCCTCGAGCAGTTCATCCGGCAAGTCCTGGTGCACGCCGCCGATCCGAAAGTACTTGGCATGCATGCGCGAGCCCGATGCCCGCTCATAGAACACCATCAGTTTTTCGCGTTCTTCAAACCCCCACAACGGCGGCGTCAGCGCGCCCACATCGAGCGCTTGGGTCGTGATGTTGAGGATATGGGAGAGCAACCGCCCGATCTCGGAAAACAGCACCCGGATCAACTGCGCCCGCCGTGGCACCTTGAGATCAAGCAGCCGTTCCGCCGCCAGGCAGAAGGCATGTTCCTGATTCATCGGGGCGACGTAATCGAGCCGGTCGAAATAGCCGATCGCCTGCAGGTAGGTCTTGTGCTCGATCAGTTTTTCGGTGCCGCGATGCAGGAGACCGACGTGCGGGTCCACGCGCTCCACGACTTCTCCGTCCAGTTCAAGCACCAGGCGCAACACGCCATGGGCTGCAGGATGCTGCGGGCCGAAATTGATATTGAACTGGCGGATGTCGGTCTCTGGCATGGTCGCTATTCGGGCTTGGGTGCATACATCGCCATAACCTCGGCACCTGTCATTTTGTGCGCCGGTTCGGCGAAATTATAATAGGCGGGCTTTTCGTCGATGAAGATTTCACCTGTGAACTGCGCATCGGCAAAATCGATTAGGGACTGCGGTGAGACCACGCCGTGACCACCACCACGCATGCGCCAGAACAGTGATGACCCGCACGTCGTGCAAAACCCACGCTCGCCCCACTCCGAGGACTCGTAAACCCCGAGTGTATCTTCGTTTGTGAACGAGAGGTCTCCAACGAATTCGACCGCAAAGAACGTTCCGCCCGACCAGCGCCGGCACATCCCGCAATGGCAGGCGCCAACCTCGCGGTTCTTGAGCTGCGCGCGAAACTGAACGCCACCGCACAGGCACTGGCCTGTCGCCGCCATAGGCTGTTGCGCTGTTTGCTCGGCCATTGCCGCGCTCTCCTCGTCTTCGCCGGGCTACTGACCGCGCCGACTGCGTCTCTAGCCCGCCTTCGAGCCGTCACCCGACGCCTTTTCATCCCCTGGAAGCGGATAATCCACGCCTTCCCAGGGGCTCTCGAAATCGAAGTTGCGGAATTCCTGCGTCAGCTTGACCGGTTCATAGACGACCCGCTTCTGCTCGTCGTCGTAGCGAACCTCCACATGGCCGCTCAACGGAAAATCCTTTCGCAGCGGATGGCCCTGGAAACCATAATCGGTCAGCAGTCGGCGAAGGTCAGGATGATCGGCAAACAGGATGCCGAACATATCGTAGGCCTCCCTCTCGAACCAATCGGCCGCGGGAAACACACTGACCGCAGACGGAACGGCATCGGTTTCGTTGGTTGCAAGCTTCACCCGGATGCGTTGGTTGAGGCGCGGCGAGAGCAGGTGATAGACCACATCGAAGCGATCCTCGCGCGCCGGCCAGTCAACCCCGCAAATATCGATCAGCACCTCGAACTGGCAGCGACCATCGTCGCGCAGCGCCTTGAGCACGGTCAAAATCGCCTCGCGCTCGACGACAATCGTCAACTCGCCGCAGGCAACCTTGGCCCCGCGCACCACATCTGCAAGCTTGGTTCCGAGGTACTCGCCAAGGTCGCTCAGAACCTCCAGTTTTTGCGTTTCGGCGGTGTTGGTCATGGAAACCTGTCGCGTTTTTGGCCAGTCCGATGTCGGTGACACGATAAACTCAGCGCGCAATCGTGCCCGTGCGCCGGATCTTTTTCTGCAGCAGAAGAATGCCGTAAACGAGCGCTTCCGCCGTCGGCGGACACCCCGGGACGTAGATATCGACCGGCACAATGCGGTCACAACCGCGCACGACGGCATAGGAGTAGTGATAGTAACCGCCGCCGTTGGCACACGAGCCCATCGAGATCACGTAGCGCGGCTCGGGCATTTGATCGTAGACCTTGCGCAGGGCCGGTGCCATCTTGTTTGTCAGCGTCCCTGCAACGATCATCACGTCCGACTGTCGCGGCGAAGCCCGCGGCGCAAAACCAAAGCGCTCGACGTCATAGCGCGGCATCGACGCCTGCATCATCTCGACCGCGCAGCACGCAAGGCCAAAGGTCATCCACATCAGCGAACCGGTGCGCGCCCAATTGATCAGATCATCCGTCGTCGTGACCAGGAAGCCTTTGTCCGCCAGTTCATTGTTGATCATCGTGAACAACGGATCATCCGGTTTGATGATCCCGTCGCCACCGGCACCCTGGCCTTCACCCGGGCGGTCGAACGCGAGCCCGCGATCGATAGAAAGCGGCATCTGGCCGGGCCTGATCAATCCCATTCAAGACCGCCTTTCTTCCATTCGTAGACGAATCCGACAGTAAGAACGGCAAGAAACACCATCATCGACCAGAACCCGAAGACCCCGATTTCCTTGAACGCCACCGCCCAGGGAAACAGGTACGCGATCTCGAGATCGAAGATAATGAACAGAATTGCCACCAGGTAAAACCGCACATCGAACTTCATCCGCGCATCATCGAACGCGTTAAAGCCGCATTCATACGCTGACACCTTCTCCGGATCCGGGTTGTTCACGGCAACCAGGAACGGTGCCACCATGAGCGCCAGCGCGATCAGCAGTGCGACGCCGATGAACACGATAATCGGTAGATAGTGTGTGGCGAGATCCACCATCGCAAAAGTCCTCGAACGGCAACCAGGCTTTCCTCAATTGCTGGTATAACACGTCGCACCAGTGTGCAACCGGCGAACCGTCCCGCCACTGGGGCACGTTCACGCAGATCAGGGCAAAATCGCCTCATCGCGCCTCGCTGCTCGCCGGGTCACGGAACATCCCGGCCGGCCCCTCTACGCTGAAAACCAGCACCAGAGCCACCCCCCCGAACAGCGTGAACCCGGCCGCCAACGGAAACAGCGTTCCATCATAGGCACTGCCGATCAGCCAGCCGCCTCCCGCCGCGAGAAGCGTTGTCGAAAATCCCAATACAGACGCCGCCAGGCCGGCAATCTCCCCCATCGGTTCAAGTACGATCGCATTGAAGTTGGGGGTCACGAGCCCGAACAGGTAAAACAGGCAGCCAAGCCAGGCCATAAACAGGCCCAGTGGCGGCACCGAAAACCAGGTAACCACCGCCAACAGGCCGGCGAGGATCACGAAGCCAGCCAATGCCACATGGCAAACGGTGCGCATTCCGCGCCGCATCACAATCCGTGCATTGGTCAACGCGGCCGCCGCAGTACTGAACGCAATCGCCGAGAACGCAAACACGAACACATCCCCCAAACCATAAAGTTCGCCCAGGATTTGCTGCGCCCCGGCGATGAAGGCACACAGGCACGAAAACAGCATGCCGGTCGCAATCATGTAGGTGACCGACATGCGCTCGCGTGCCAATGCCACCATTGCGTGTCCAAGGCCGATCCGCTGCCCGCCGCGCAAGTGCCGCGGACGCGTCTCGGGCAGCCGCAGCTGCGACCAAACCAGCAACCCAACGCCAGCCGCCAGAATGACGAGAAACAACAAACGCCAGGACCCGAGATACAATAAGCCCTGCCCGAGTGCGGGTGCGACCAGCGGCACGAATATGAAGACCGTCATGATCAGTGACATCACCCGAGACATCCGCGCGCCCACGAACAAGTCCCGCGCAACTGCCATGACGGTTATGCGCGGTGCGCCACTTCCGAGCCCCTGGATCGCGCGGGCGATGAGCAGACCCTCAAAGCTGGTGGCAACCACGGCGATGATCGAGCCGGCGACAAAGATGGCAAGCCCGAAGGCGAGGACCGGCAGGCGTCCAAACCGGTCAGACAAAGGCCCCCAAATCAACTGGCCGAAGCCGAAGCCGACAAAATAAATGATCACCACCAGTTGCCGGTCATTGGGCTCGGACAACCGAAATTCGTCACTGATCGCCGGCAGCGCCGGCAACATGATGTCGATGGAAAGTGCGGTCAGCGCGGTCAAAAACGCAGACAACACGATGTATTCGGCAAACGGGATCGTAAGCACGGGCGTGGCGTTCGCCTTGTCATCGTTCAGGCTGCTCACCTCACCAATCCTTGCCCGCAAGGACATCCCTCGCCAGCACCATCCCTCGCTGGCACAATGGGCCGGCGCTGCCGTGCTTCTCATCGATGTCCTGAAAGTACCGCCACTGTGTGGCGCGAGTGACGGGACTCGAACCCGCGGCCTCCGGCGTGACAGGCCGGCGCTCTAACCAACTGAGCTACACCCGCGTGCACGTAGGAACCGAACATTCCTACGATCAAGGCTGCACCAAGTACGTCAGCATCCCGGCGACGTCAAGAACAATAGCGCCGGACCGCGCCGACTTTCGGTCGCGTCCGACGACAGGCCCAAACTGTCGGATAGGGATGGCCGCATGGTGGGCGGTGACGGGCTCGAACCGCCGACCCTCTCGGTGTAAACGAGATGCTCTACCAACTGAGCTAACCGCCCGCAGAGGCCAATGTGAAGCCTCACGATGGATCACGCAAGCCCTTGCCGCTGCACCATCGCGCCAAAACAAATCGCAGATCCGCGATGGTTGCGGCATCCATCAGAAAAATAGCACGGCCACCCATACGGCAACGACATCGCTACCAGGGTGGCCGCACAAGCTCACTTCTTCTTCTTAGCGTTGAGCTCTTCCTTGAGCTGCTTCGAGGCTGTGAACTTCGGCACGCGCGAGGCCGGGATCTTGATTTTCTCGCCGGACATCGGGTTGCGGCCCTCACGGGCAGCCCGGTCTGACACCTTGAACTTGCCCAATGGTGCAAAGTTCACCTCGTCTCCCTTTTGCAGACTCTCCGACACGTATTCCGTCAGCGCCTCGAGGGCGACGCCCGCCTTCTCTTTCGTGATATCGGCGCGCTCGGCCATGGCATCGATGATCTCTTTTTTGCTCATTCTTCTGGTCCCAAATTTGTTGACGTTTGTCTGTTGCCTCTCGAGCTACGTGCGAGCCCCGCTCCGCAAGGATCGAATGCGGCTGCAACATCGCCAGAACACAAGGCCCGTTAACCCGTCGCGTCAAGCGCAAAACCGACAAAACTGCCCGAAAACAGGGGGAAATTGTCGATTCTGGAAGATTTTTCAAAGAACACCCCCCGGCAGCGCACTGCCGGGGGTAAAAATCGTCACAATTGTCGCAGGCAAAACCGCCTGGGCGAATCGTCAATGCGCCGTAACACCCGTGCCTGAACCGGCATCTTCCCCGGCCGGAACGGTGGTCGTTGCATCGTCTTCCGTCCACACGATGGGTTCCGGTTTTCGCACCAGGGCAAGTTCCAGAACCTCGTCCATGCGCGACACCGGAAGGATCTCCAACGCGTTCTTTACCTCGTCGGCGATCTCGGCCAGGTCCTTTACGTTTTCCTCCGGGATAATTACCCGCTTGATGCCGGCTCGCAGCGCTGCAAGGAGCTTTTCCTTAAGGCCGCCGATCGGCAACACGCGCCCACGCAGCGTGATCTCACCGGTCATCGCGACTTCCTTGCGCACTTCGATACCGGTAAGCACGGACACGATCGCCGTCACCATCGCCACACCGGCGGACGGCCCGTCCTTGGGTGTCGCGCCTTCCGGCACGTGCACATGGATATCGCGCTTTTCAAACAACGGTGGCGCAATACCGAAGTCCACCGAACGCGACCGGACATAGGCGCTCGCCGCCTGGATCGACTCCTTCATGACATCACGCAAATTTCCGGTCACCGTCATCTTGCCCTTGCCAGGCATCATGACACCTTCGATGGTAAGGATCTCGCCACCGACCTCGGTCCACGCAAGTCCCGTGACGACACCGACCTGGTCCTCCAACTCGGCCTCGCCGAAGCGGAATTTCGGTACGCCGAGGAAGTCCTCGATGTTGTCAGCCGTTATGGTGATCTCGGTCACCTCGGTCGACAGGATTTCCTTGACGGCCTTACGGGCCAGAGTCGCGATTTCCCGCTCCAAGTTCCGGACACCCGCTTCACGCGTGTAGAGCCGGATCACCGCCTGCAAACCCTCATCGGTCAGCGTCCATTCGTCTTCCGTCAGGCCGTGCGACTGGCGCTGGTTCGGTATGAGATGCCGCTTTGCGATTTCGATTTTTTCCGGCTCCGTGTAGCCGGCGATCCTTATGATCTCCATCCGGTCCATCAAAGCCGGCGGGATATTCAGCGTGTTCGCCGTCGTCACGAACATCACGTTCGACAGATCATAATCCACTTCGAGATAGTGATCGTTGAACGTCGAATTCTGTTCCGGATCGAGCACTTCAAGCAGTGCCGCTGCCGGATCGCCGCGGAAATCCGACCCCATCTTGTCGATTTCGTCGAGCAAGAACAGCGGGTTCGTTTTCTTGGCCTTGCGCATCGACTGAATGACCTTGCCGGGCATCGAACCGATATAGGTGCGACGATGACCACGGATCTCCGCTTCGTCCCGTACGCCACCCAGCGACATACGCACGAATTCACGCCCCGTCGCATTCGCGATCGACTTGCCCAGCGATGTCTTGCCGACGCCCGGCGGCCCCACCAGACATAGAATCGGCCCCTTGAGCTTGTTCGTCCGGTTCTGCACCGCGAGATACTCGACGATGCGCTCCTTCACCTTGTCGAGGCCGTAGTGTTCGAGATCGAGCACGTCCTGCGCTTCGCCCAGATCCTTCTTGACCTTGCCTTTGACTCCCCACGGGATTGACAGCAGCCAATCGAGATAGTTGCGCACAACCGTCGCTTCCGCCGACATCGGACTCATCTGGCGCAGCTTCTTGAGCTCGGCCAGCGCCTTGTCGCGCGCTTCCTTCGACAGTTTCGTGTTTTCGATCTTCTCTTCGAACTCGGAGATGTCGTCACGATCATCACCGTCGCCCAATTCCTTCTGAATGGCCTTCATCTGCTCATTCAGATAATACTCGCGCTGCGTCTTCTCCATCTGACGCTTGACCCGCGAGCGGATCTTCTTTTCCACCTGCAGCACGGAAATCTCGCTCTCCATGAGCGTGAAAACGCGCTCTAGCCGCTCGGAGATCGACGTGATTTCCAGGATCTCCTGCTTGTCGGAAATCTTGATCGCGAGATGTGATGCGATGGTGTCGGCAAGCTTCGAGTAGTCGTCGATCTGACCGATCGTGCCGAGCACTTCCGGTGAGATCTTCTTATTCAGCTTGACGTAGTTCTCGAATTGCGTGACCGCCGAGCGCGACAGCGCTTCGACTTCATCGTCAGCGCCGATCTCTTCGTCGATCCGCTCGATCGTCGCTTCGAAATAGTCGTCGTTGGGCATGTATTCGACGATACGCGCTCGTGACGTCCCCTCGACCAAGACCTTCACGGTCCCATCCGGCAGCTTCAACAGCTGGAGCACGGAGGCCAGTGTGCCGACGTCATAGATGTCTTCCGGGTCCGGATCGTCGTCACCCGCATTTTTCTGCGAGGCAAGAAGGATGTGCTTGTCCGAGCGCATAACTTCTTCCAGCGCATTGATCGATTTGTCCCGCCCGACGAAAAGCGGCACGATCATGTGCGGAAAAACCACGATGTCGCGCAACGGAAGGACTGGATACAGCTCCGTCCCGCCTCCGACGTCACCAGCTTGGGTTGGCTCGCTCATCTGCTCTCTCTCGTTTTGCGGCCATCCGAAATGGCATTGGCCGCGATATCTGGCTGCCGCTCTAAGCCGTGCACCGAAGGTTTCAGCGTCCCGCTCCGCGGCAACGACTATTGACCTCTACGCCGGCACTCGGCAGCCAATTGGGCGCCTCCTGGCATTGCCAGTGCGCATGTCTTCTCTAGATAGGAACCAGCGACCCACCTGCCAACGCCCACCTGCCGCGACCAGCGAAAGGCAAAAGCGCTGGGCCGATCGGACCACTGGCTAAGCCGACGTCTCCTGTTCCTCAGCCCGCTCGGTGTAAATCTTGAGCGGCCGCGCGCCCCCCTCAACAACTTCCGGCCCGATCACCACCTCCTCGACGCCTTTGAGGCTTGGCAGATCGAACATCGTATCTAGAAGGATTGACTCCATGATCGAGCGCAACCCCCGCGCTCCGGTTTTCCTCTCGATTGCCTTGCGTGAAATTGCCTTAAGCGCATCAAGGGTAATCGTGAGTTTGATGTCTTCCATCTCGAACAGACGCTGATACTGCTTGACGAGCGCGTTCTTGGGCTCACTGAGGATTTGCACCAGTGCTTCCTCGTCGAGATCCTCCAGTGTCGCCAAGACGGGCATTCGTCCGATGAATTCGGGGATGAGCCCGAAGCGCAGAAGATCTTCCGGTTCGACCCCGCGCAGGATCTCGCCGGTGCGCCGCTCGTCCGGATCGGCAACCGTTGCACCAAAACCGATAGACGTACCTTTGCCGCGCGCCGAAATGATCTTGTCAAGGCCGGCAAACGCACCGCCGCAAATGAACAGAATGTTGGTCGTGTCGACCTGTAGGAATTCCTGCTGCGGATGCTTGCGCCCACCTTGCGGCGGCACGGACGCCACGGTGCCTTCCATAATCTTCAGCAGCGCCTGCTGCACGCCTTCGCCGGAAACATCGCGCGTAATCGAGGGATTGTCGGACTTGCGGCTGATCTTGTCGACTTCGTCGATATAGACGATGCCGCGCTGGGCACGCTCGACATTGTAATCTGCCGATTGCAGCAGCTTTAGAATGATGTTCTCGACATCTTCCCCGACATAACCCGCTTCGGTGAGCGTCGTCGCGTCTGCCATCGTGAACGGCACGTCAAGGATCCGCGCCAGCGTCTGCGCCAAGAGCGTCTTGCCGCACCCAGTCGGCCCGATCAGCAGGATATTGGATTTCGCCAGTTCGACATCGTTGTTCTTGGCCGCGTGATTGAGCCGCTTGTAATGGTTATGGACCGCCACCGCGAGCACGCGCTTGGCGTGATCCTGACCAATCACGTAGGAATCGAGAACCGACTTGATTTCTTCCGGCGTCGGCACACCGTCCCGCGACTTGACGAGCGTGTTCTTGTTCTCTTCCCGGATGATATCCATGCAAAGCTCGACGCATTCATCACAGATGAACACCGTCGGACCCGCAATCAGCTTTCGCACCTCATGCTGGCTCTTGCCACAAAACGAGCAGTAAAGCGTATTTTTTTCCTGGTTCGGCATGTTGTTCTCTTACCCTTTGCTGCCGCGCCTTCGCTTGCTCACGACGCCTTGCCAGATACGGATTTTGCGACACAGCAGACCTGCATGCCGCCCTCGCCGATCGCAGACGGCATTTTGCACGATCTCACCATGCTCCACCGTCCTTGATCAAGTTTCGATTAACAAGCCTAGCGGTCCAACGGACCCTTGCAAGACCCATTCGCAACACAACTGTGACAAAACTTCATCAACAAGGGCCTAAGCCTACGTGATCAGGACCGTTAAACCCATGAACACGTTTGAGGCTGATTGTGACCGTCGTTGGACCGCCACACCTGCCTGTTTACGAAATTCGACGATATCCGCAACACCGCACCGGCGTCGGGCTCACCGGATTTCATGACCCTTGTTCACAACGATGCTAACATCCATGCGGCTCGACCGGTCATACTGTCTCCCGACCGGCGGGTGATCGATCAATCCTCGGAACCGGACGAAAGGCTGGCTGCGTCCTCGCGCTTTTCCAGAACCTTATCGATGAGCCCGAACTCAAGCGCTTCATCCGCGGTCATGAAGTAGTCGCGATCCAGCGTCTTCTCGATGGTTTCATAGGCCTGGCCGGTATGGCGCACGTAGGTTTCGTTGAGCCGCCGCTTCATCTTGATGATGTCTTCGGCGTGGCGTTCGATATCCGAGGCTTGACCGGAGAACCCGCCGGACGGCTGATGCACCATGATGCGTGCATTGGTCAGCGCAAACCGCATGTCTTTGGCCCCTGCACAGAGCAGCAGCGAGCCCATCGATGAGGCCTGCCCGATACACAGCGTCGCAACCGGCGGTTTGATGAACTGCATGGTGTCGTAAATCGCCATCCCGGCCGTCACGACACCGCCGGGAGAGTTGATATACATCGAAATTTCCTTGGTCGGATTCTCCGATTCGCAGTACAGGAGCTGCATGCAGATCGAAGCCGCCATGTGGTCTTCGATCGGCCCGGTCACGAAGATGATGCGCTCCTTGAGCAGGCGCGACGGCAGATCGTAGCCGCGCTCGCCGCGGTTTGTCTGCTCCACGACCATGGGCCAGAACGTGTTTGTAGTCGCCTCGACGGGATCACGCATATCGGACCTTTCGGAATGCCGGTTCCAGCGCGCCGCTTGATGCGCTCCGGAACCTTTCTGGGAATCGCTGCTGTGCCTGTAACATAAGTGGCTGCGACGCCGGCACAAGCCAATACCGAGCGGACCCTTTCCACACCTTCACACGCATCACAGCAGGAGGTAAGCCAATACACCGGCCGAACGCGATAGGGAAAAACCAGCCGCAACCACATGCCGGGGAACGCGGGGCCAGGGAATAGCCACGCAACCGGAATACGAGACTTACGCGCTTTGCTCGCGCCCGCCAACGCCATCGGCATCGGCATCGGCATCGGACGAAGCCTCGTCATCGCCATCGATCGGTGCGAGCAGTTCATCCTTTGTCACGTTGCGGTCAACGACGTTGATCTTGCTAACCAGCAGATCGACGACCTTTTCTTCGAAGATCGGTGCCCGCAACTGGGCAATCGCCCCGGGTGTCTTCTCAAAGTACTCGTAAACCGCCTGCTCATGGCCCGGATACTGCCGCGCCTGTTGGACAAGCGCTTCACGCAGTTCATCCTGCTCGACCTTGATGTCGAACTTCTCGCCGATTTCACCGATCACAAGCCCGAGACGCACGCGACGCTCGGCAATCTTTTGGTATTCAGCCCGAAGCTCGTCCTCCGACTTGTCCTCGTCCTCCAGCGCTTTGCCTTCACGCTCGAGATTGTCGGTGAACTCCTTCCAAATGCCGTCAAATTCGGCCGTGACCAGGCTCGGCGGTAAATCGAAGGCATGCTTCTCATCGAGGAGGTCCAGCAAAGCCCGCTTGAGCTTGGCCCGCGAGACCTGTTCGTACTCACCGGCAATCTGGCCCGACACCAGTTCCTTGAGCTTGTCCAGACTTTCCACGCCAAGGGCTTTGGCCAACTCTTCGTCGACAGACGGCTCCTTGGCCTTGCCGATCTCCTTGACGGTGACGTCGAACACCGCGCTTTTGCCCTTCAGAGTATCCACCGGATACTCGTCCGGAAAGGTCGTGGTGACATTGCGTTTTTCTCCGGCCTTCGCCCCCATGAGCCCATCCTCAAAGCCCGGAATAAAGCCGCCCTGGCCGATAATCACGTCGACGTCCTCGGCCGTACCGCCCTCGAACACCTCACCATCTATTCGCCCGACAAAATCAACCTTGACCTTGTCGCCGTCGCCCGCCACGCCAGCCTCGGCCGCTTCGTAGGAGATATTGCGCTTCGCGAGATCGTTGAGCGCCTCATCCAGCGCTGCATCTTCGACCGTGGCCACCAAGCGCTCGACCTCCAATGTCCCGAAATCCACCAACTCGATCGGCGGGATCACTTCATACTTCATCGAATACGAAAGATCCTTGTTTCCGGAGACGATGCTTTCGATTTCAGCCTGGTCCTCGGGCAATCCGATCTCAGGCTGGGCAACGGGACGTTCGTTGCGGTCCGTCAAGGCCTTCTGGCTGCTTTCCTCGACCGCCTCCTGCAGCACCTCGAGCATCAGACGTCGTCCGATCACCCGTTTCAGGTGCACCTTCGGCACCTTGCCCTTTCGGAAGCCCTTGAGCTGGACGTCGTCCTTGATCTCATCCAATCGCTTGTCACAACGCTCGTTGAGTTCCTGCGCGCCAAGTACGACCTGAATTTCGCGCTTCAAACCCTCAGCACTCGTTTCCGTAACCTGCATCGTATCCCAACCTGGCGTTCCTGATGTGGCCAACGTGCTGCCTCACGCAGCTTCGACCGGCACGACCGATCATTTCCTTATGCCTGTTCCAACCTGACCGATGGTGCGGGCGGAGGGACTCGAACCCCCACACCTTGCGGCACCAGAACCTAAATCTGGCGTGTCTACCAATTCCACCACGCCCGCCAAAGGTCGGAGGATTTGACCGCCAAGCCGTCACCCTAAGGCCAGTTGCCCGGCCACGTATCATTCCAGTGCAGGCGACCACCAACTTACCGGTCCCGCAAAAAACAGAGGCCGCTGCACCGGGGTGCGCGGCTTAATTCTCCACGATTGGCCCACATATATCGGCAGCCGGACCATCAAATCAATCACGAAATCCGTTGGACAGCCGATAGATTTGCCGCAACGCCGGCCCGGAACGAAACACAAAGGGCGCACGAAAAAGCGGCCGGCGAAGCCGACCGCTGTTGCCCCGTTACCGCCGGAAGGCGGCCGTCCGCCCCTACTTGAAGCTGCGGTGGGCCGGCGCCGAAGTTCCAAAGTGATAGCGCAGGCCAACCTTGAACTCATGCGCGGTCAGATCATCGATCTCGACCGCTGGGTTGGCAAAACCAGCCGAATCCACCCGGCCCGATTTGCCCGATCCCAGATCGATATAGCGATAGCCGAAGTCGAGGATTGCGCGCTGCGAGATCTGGTAGCCGAACCCGGCCATCAGCGACCAGGCAAAAGCGATGTCTCGATCGCCGGCAATCGTGTTCGTCAGAGCCGGATTCTGGGTGAAATAGACCTCGTCCACCATGTTGTAGGACACCCCGATCCCGGCGCCTAGGTACGGCACCACCCGGCCCCAACGACCGAGATCCTTGTAGACGTTCAGCATCAGGGCATAGCTCGAAACCGACGTATGCAACGGGTCATCCGGCGCACCGGCAAAGACGATCGGTTCACCATCGATGTTTTTGTCGCCGCGGAAGCTGGCTGCGACTTCAGCCCGGAACCCCCGTGACCCGGAACCACAGCCGATGCCGACCTCGCCGAACCAGGAATTCTCGATGTCGACGTTCGACACCGCGTCGCCATCGTAGACGAAAATACCCGAACCGGCGGGTCGCTCATTGGTCACTGGCCAGCGAACGTCCGGGTCGGAGGAAACCGAATAGCCAATATCACCGCGCACATAGCACGGGCCGGCAGAATAGTGATGCACCGGCGGGCCGTCCTTCAGCGAACCGCGATAACCTTTGAGATCGCCGGCTGCAGCCGGGGCAGCGACGCAAGCGGTGATTGCGATGAGCGCTGCGACTGCACCTGACTTGAAAACGGATTCCATGTGCTTGTTCCTCGATTGCCATGGTCTCGCGCAAGGGCGAGCGGTCTTTGTGTTGCACGTCGACAATGCGCAATCCGGGTTAAGCGAGGGTTAAGCGTTGTTCAAAATCGGGATTTGCAGCACCGACGGATGCAATTGGCGCACGCAAGCGCCGCTACCGGCCGGCACGCCAAACGACCAAGCGCGAAGGTTGCCGCAGCCGCTGGCACTGATTAGGTTCCCTTGACGAACCCCGCCCGACCATTCAACGCCGAGGAGATCCACCGTGTTTGTAGCCAGTTCCGTGGCCGACGCCGTCGGTCGCACACCTCTGATAAAGCTCCGGCGCGCCTCGGAAGAGACCGGTTGTACGATCCTCGGCAAAGCCGAGTTCATGAACCCCGGCCAGTCCGTCAAAGACCGCGCCGCCCTGTTCATTATCCGTGAGGCAGAAAAGGCCGGCACGCTTCGTCCCGGCGGCACCATCGTTGAAGGCACCGCCGGCAACACCGGCATTGGACTGACTGTCATCGGCGCCGCCCTCGGCTATCGGTGTGTCATAGTAATCCCGCAAACCCAGGCCGAGGAAAAGAAGGACGCGTTGCGATTGCTTGGCGCACGACTTGTCGAGGTGCCGGCGGTCCCCTACCGAAACCCTAACAACTACGTGAAGTATTCCGCCCGTCTCGCAGCCGAACTGGCCCGAACCGAACCCAACGGCGCGATCTGGGCCAACCAGTTCGACAACGTCGCAAATCGCCTGGCCCACATTGAAACGACGGCCCCCGAGATCTGGCAGCAGACCGACGGCAAGATCGACGGGTTTGCCAGTGCCGTCGGATCCGGCGGCACGCTGGCCGGCGTATCGATGGGCCTCAAGGCCAAACGGCAAGACGTGCAGATCGCCATTGCCGACCCGCCCGGTGCAGCACTCTTCAATTATTACGCAAACGGCGAGCTGAAGGCCGAGGGCGACTCCATCACGGAAGGCATCGGCCAGGGCCGCATCACCGCCAACCTCGAAGACGCGGTGGTCGACCACGCCTACCACATCCCGGACGGGGAATCGGTTCAGGTCGTCTTCGATCTTCTCGAAAACGAGGGCTTGTGCCTCGGTGCCTCATCGGGTGTCAATGTCGCAGGTGCCATTCGACTGGCCAAAGACCTCGGTCCCGGCCACACGATCGTGACCATCCTCTGCGATTTCGGCACGCGCTATCAGTCCAAACTCTTCAATCCGGAATTCCTGCGCTCCAAGAACCTGCCGGTACCTGCCTGGCTCGAACGCCCGACCGACGATATCCCGCAGGTCTTTGAAGAGGTCGAGGAGTAGGCCCCATGACCGACGCACTGTACCGCTCCGACGCCTACGAACGCACCTGCGAGGCCACCGTTCTGGCCGTCAACGAACGCGGCGGCATCATTCTCGACAGAACCGTGTTTTACGCCACGGGAGGCGGCCAGCCCGGCGATGCGGGTACCCTGCAATTCGACGGCAAACACTGCCCGATTGCGACCACCGTCTATGATACTGACCGCACCACGATCGTGCACGTTCCAGCCGAAGGTGCCTCACCACCAGATGTCGGCGCCACGGTCACGGCGGATCTAGACTGGGACCGCCGTCACAAGTTCATGCGCGTCCACACCGCCATGCACCTGATGTGCGCCCTCATCAAGTTTCCCGTGACGGGTGGCCAGATCGGCGCTGGCGACGGTCGGTTGGATTTCGACATCGCCGATGCCGGAGCGCTCGACAAGGACCAACTCACCAAAGACCTCAACGCGCTGATCGAGGCAGATCACCCGGTCTCTGAGCGATGGATCACCGATGCCGAACTCGCAGCCAACCCCGACCTGGTGCGCACCATGTCGGTCAAACCACCGATGGGCACCGGTCGCGTCCGCCTTGTCGCCATTGGCCCCGGTGGCAATGTAGATCTCCAGCCGTGCGGTGGCACTCACGTTCGCACGACTGGCGAAATAGGCCAGGTCGCAATTACCAAGATCGAGAAGAAGGGCCGCCAGAACCGGCGTGTTCGCCTTGCCCTCATCTAGCTGCGGCAGGTGCGCGAAGCACCATCTTTACCGAGAACCAACAAACCCGCGCCGGGCGAACCGGAAGCTTGGTTGCAACGAACCATCGACGACATCACGGAGGATTGCCCGATGCCCGATCTTCGCGGCCGCTACATCGTAGAAACCGACTGGCTCGCGGAACACCTCGAGGCGCCCGACCTCGTCGTCGTCGATGGTTCACTGCACCTGCCGACCAAGCAGCGCAACCCCAAGGAGGAGTATGCCGCCGAACACATTCCAGGCGCCCAGTTCTTCGATATCGATGACATCGCCGATCATCAAAATCCATTGCCGCACATGCTGCCGTCCACGGTGGTTTTCGCATCGAAGATGAAAAAAATGGGCATTGGTGACGGCACCCGCGTCGTCGCCTACGACAACGAAGGCTTGTACTCCGCGGCTCGCGTCTGGTGGATGCTGCGCACCATGGGTCACGAAGACGTCGCGGTTCTCAACGGTGGCTTGCCGAAGTGGAAGGCAGACGGCCATCCGGTGACCGACGAACCGCCACGCCCGCGCACCGAACGTCATTTCACGCCCCGCTTCAACGCCGCCCTGGTGCGCGACATCGACGACGTCAAGTCCATCATCAAGTCCGGCTCGGAACAGATTATCGACGCACGCGCCGCAGCCCGCTTTCGCGGCGAATCTGCCGAACCGCGCCAGGGCCTGCGCTCCGGCCACATGCCAGGTGCCCGCAACGTGCCGTTCCTGTCGCTGCAGAACGATGACGGCACCCTCAAGTCCACCGATGACATGCGCTCCGTTTTCGCCGCGGCAGGCGTCGACATCAATAAGCCGGCTATGACGACCTGCGGCTCGGGTGTCACCGCCGGCGTGCTTTCGCTGGCCCTCGCCATTCTCGGCAACCCCGACGTCGCGGTCTACGACGGCTCCTGGACGGAATGGGGTGACCAGAATTCGGGTGGCGAGGTGGTGACATAGTCCGTTTCGGACGTTTGCGAGACGGCACTGGTTTGCTGCCACTTGCTCGCAAAAGAAGGCACCTCGATCGCGCAAGCAGCCGGCTGGAATGAATGGCCACGCCGCCGACCAGCGCCTCAGCCATTGACTAACCAGCCCGCCTAACCGCGGCGCGACGCCGATGCCCTACACTCTTCTTGCGAGGCGGGTGATTGCGGAAATGGCAAATGCACATGCGGCAAGCGATGGCAGTCAGTCTCGCGGTCATGCTGGTCGCAACGGCTACGCAAGACTTTAAACTAAGTCATTGAAAATATTGGTCGGAGCGGTGAGATTTGAACTCACGACCCCCAGTCCCCCAGACTGGTGCGCTAACCAGGCTGCGCCACGCTCCGAACCAGAGGCGTTTTGTGCCTCGGCCCGCCCGCCGGGTCAAGCAAAGCATCACACGTGAGTGCACCCGTCGCAAAGTCGCTCCAGCCCGGCGACGTCAGTCGGTAGCCTCTGCACGTGCCCCATCGGCACCCGTTCCGGACGCACGAGCGCACCTAAGAACCCCTCCGGCAACTGCAGCGTCTCGAGCACTCCGCCATCGGGCATTACCCGGTCCGCTTCGAAGTCGCGATCCGTCGAGCGTACGGCCCCTATCGCAGCAAGCACGCCGCCGATGCCGTCACCGCGAGCTTTGCCGATCGCCTCAAGCCGGGTCCACAGCGCCAAGAACGATGCGTCGCTGGCAGGCGTCGATCCACTCACCAAACCATGCCGCACCCCGGCCTCCAGCAGCCGCGCGCGACGCGCAGCCGACAGGCGTATGATCCGTGCCCTTTCGATATCGACCCCGAGCGGTGCAGCCATTGCAATCGCAATGAGGCCGACACCTGCAGCATGGCTGACGCTGAATTGTAGATTCGGCCGGTCGGTGAGCACCGGCCGGCCCCGTTCGCCAGAACCGATCGCCGAGCGCGCGGCCTCTACACCGCCAACGGCCGCAAGCCCGACCCGCAGTCCGCACCGCACCGCCCGCCGTTCGCGCGAAAACATCGTGCGTTCTTCATCTGTCAGGAGCCCACGCGCAGCATCGAGTGCATCGAGAGCCGGTGCGGCAGCTTCAATATCGAGCCACCACAGCGCGACGGTGGCGCCCATTCAGCGCGCCGCCGCGCGGACCCGCCTGCTGCCCCTAGAGCGCCCGGCTGCCGGCTTGATGCCCCCGGTCTTGCCGGCGATCGCCGCCCTGAGCGCTATCCGGCAATCTTCCAACTCTGAAACCACCTGGGCCACGGCATCAGGCAGCGAGCCACGCGGCGGCGCCGATTTCGGCGCACCGCGTCGTACCTTGCTGCCTTTAGCCGAGCGCGCGGTGACCGCCGTGTTCTTGGCTACCGTGGCCTTTGCGACCTCGTGCGCCGCACCGACCTCACCCCGCCCATAGGCCTTGGCATATTCTGGCCCCTGCTCTTTGAGGATCTTCTGCACGCCTTTGATGGTATACCCGTCCGCATGCAGCAGCGCCCGGATTCCGCTAAGCAGCTCGACGTCTTCGGGACGGTAATAGCGTCGCCCGCCACCGCGTTTCATCGGTCGGATCTGCGGGAATTTGATCTCCCAAAACCTGAGTACGTGTTTGGGAACTGCCAAGGTCTCCGCAACCTCTGAGATCGTTCTGAAAGCTTCTGCGGATTTGCGCATGCGATGTCTCCGATTAAGGACAGGACGCCTACCGGTCTCCACCGTCGTGAACCGCTGGGCCACGGGCTACACGCCAGCCCGTCGGGCCGTCCAAGCCCGCAAACTGCGTTCAGCAATCAACCTGACCACTGGCGCCGCCGTCGCCCCTGCGGGCATCCAGACCGTGCTTGGAGCCAACTCCGACAACCTACGCCCTACTCGGCGGCCTTGCGGCGCGCATGACCGGCGTTGATCCGGTCCTTCATAATGTTACTTGGCCTGAACACCAGCACCCGACGCGGCGTAATCGGTACTTCTTCACCGGTTTTCGGGTTGCGCCCTACCCGCTCACCTTTTTCACGAATACCAAACGACCCAAAAGACGACAGCTTCACGGGCTCTCCCGAGGACAACGTCGTCGAAATCTCGCGCAGAACCAGCTCAACAAGTTCTTGCGACTCGTTGCGCGGCAACCCGACCTTTTCCACGACGGCCTCAGCCAAGTCGGCTCGCGTCAGCGTTTTGTTACTCATGGCCCTGCGCCTCCCCAGTACCAAGCATCGGGATGCTAACGACAACTCGCCTGAGGGTCAATGGACGGAACGGCACAACCAACTGAAAAATCAACGATTTTAGATTTACCAATGAACTGTCTTCAGTGCGCAAAGCACGTGCTTGATGGCCCTGAACGGGCCTCTGAAGACCTACCAGCGAGCCAGAACGGCGCCCCAAGTAAAACCGCCGCCCATAGCTTCCATCAAAACCAGATCACCTTCGTCAATACGGTGCTCTTCCAGCGCTTGATTGAGCGCCAGTGGAATAGAGGCGGCCGAGGTATTGCCATGATACGCTAGAGTCTTGATCACCTTTTCGGGTCCGATCCCGAGTTTCTTTGCAATACCGTCCAAAATTCTTGCGTTGGCCTGATGCGGCACGAACAAATCGATTTCGGAGGCGGCATAACCGGTCATCACCAGTGTCTCTTCAATCACACCTGAGATCTTTTGCACGGCATGGCGAAACACTTCGCGCCCGTTCATGCGCAAATGCCCGGTCGTCATCGTCGAACTGGGGCCACCATCGACATAGAGCATGTCTTCGTAACGCCCGTCCGAGCGCAGTCGGCTTGCCAGAATCCCCCGGTCCTCGCGCGATCCGAATTGCGTCTGGGCTTCCAGCACCACCGCCCCGGCCCCATCCCCGAACAACACGCACGTCGTCCGGTCGCTCCAGTCGAGGATGCGCGAAAAGGTTTCCGCCCCGATGACGATAGCGCGCCGCGACTGGCCGGCCTTCAAAAAGTTATCCGCTGTCGCCAGTCCGTATACAAAGCCGGAACACACCGCCTGGACATCAAATGCGGCACCCTTGGTAACGCCCAGCGCGTGCTGAATGCGTACGGCCGTGGAGGGAAAGGTTTTGTCCGGCGTCGCTGTCGCACAGATCACGAGATCGATGTCGATCGGATCAATGCCGGCACGCACCAGTGCCTGCTTTGCGGCTGCGATGCCGAGATCGGACGTCAGTTCGCCGTCGGCAGCGATATGACGGGCTTTGATGCCGGTCCGCTCCGTAATCCAGGTATCGTCGGTGTCGACGATCTTCGCCATATCGTCGTTGGTCATGACGCGACTTGGCAAATAGGCACCAACGCCCCGGATTACCGATCGTATGATAGCCACGGTCTCTCCCTGTGCACTATGGCCGCCTGGCCGCCGTCCGACCTATCTCGTGATCACACCAATAGGCCCGCCCCAATGGCCTTTAGCAGTTCAACCGGAACGGGCCGCGCCGGTCAGCTTGCCAGCTTCGGCGCGATACGCCCGTGGAATGCGTCCAGGTCGCCCGCCATTCGGGCGACCAATCCGGCCTCCGCCATGTCGTAGCCCAGATCGATAGCGCTGGCAAAGCCGAGCGCATCCGTTCCACCATGACTTTTCACGGCAATCCCGTTCAAGCCCAGAAAAGTACCGCCGTTAACGCGCCGCGGATCCATTTTGTTCTTGAGGATGCGAAACCCGCCCTGGGCAAGAAACGCCCCGATCCTCGACCATACCGAACGACGCATCGCATCACGCAGGTATTGGCCGATCTGCATCGCTGTTCCTTCGGCCGTCTTCAGCGCAATATTGCCGGCAAAGCCTTCCACGACCACGACATCGACCTCACCCTGGCCGATCTGGTCACCTTCGACAAAGCCGTGGTAGGCAATCGGCAGGTCTTCGGCCTCCCGCAAGCGGGCATGCGCGTCCTTGACCTCGTCGGCACCCTTGATTTCCTCGACCCCGACGTTGAGTAAACCGACCGACGGCTTCTCGACGTGAAACAGGGCCCGGGCCATCGCTGCGCCCATCAGTGCATAGTCGCACAATTGCTGTGTGCTCGCGCCGATGTTGGCGCCGACATCGAGGACGATGCATTCGCTGCGCACCGTCGGCCAAAGCGCCGCGATCGCCGGTCGATCGATATTTCCGATCGGTCTCAGCACCAGCTTCGCCATCGCCATCAGCGCACCGGTGTTGCCCGCCGAGACCACCACATCGGCCTCGCCGGCCTTCACCGCCTCGATCGCACGCCACATGCTGGTCCCTTTGCCGCGGCGCACCGCCTGGCTCGGCCTGTCGTCCATGGAAACGACCGCGTCCGTGTGAACGATCTCCGTGCGATCTGCAAGCGCACGCTCCGATGCCAGCGCGGCCTCGATCGCACTCTTGTCCCCGAACATGAGAAAGCGAAGGTCTGGATGACGCACCAGCGACACGGCGGCGCCGGCTATCACGACGCTTGGCCCGTGATCACCGCCCATGGCGTCGAGCGCAATGGTTCGTGATGCGGTCATAGATCCTCGGTCCGCCCCCTGGCTGAAGCCCACAGCGTGTTACATCGTGCCGACAACCGAACTCACAGCCTCTTTTCTGCCGGGACAATACTTATATCGCCTCACCTGACAACACCAAAGTAAAGGGCGCAGCATCGCCTTTATCCCGTGACGGCACGTGATATTCCGCGGTTCGCGGCCCTGCCCCAACCCTCACCGTCCGTCCTTCAGGGAAGCGAGGTCGGCAAAGGGACCGGATACCGGCGCATCGTCCCCGTCACCGGATGACAGACGTTCCATCTCCTCGCCAGGTTTGCGCGGGTGAGGGTCGATTGCCCCGGCGATCATCTCATAGACCAACCGTCCGGCTTCGATCGCGCCATTGTCGATCGGCTCCGGATCGTCCTCATCGACGTTATCGATATCGACCTCCCGAGCTTCGCCAAGCTGGTCTCGCGGCCAGAACTCGACATCAACGGCGATCTCCAAGGCCTCCTCGAATGGCTCCAATGACACCACGCATAGCCGTTCAAATACCGCCACAATGGAACCCTGGACGCGGTAGCGCCCATGTTTCGGTCCGCCGATCGTGAGCTTGGCTGCCAACGACGCACACGACACCGCATCGAGCATCTGGGCAACCCGCCCACGCTCCTCCGGCGTCGCAGCAAATGCGACCTTCGTCGGCGCGTCTGCGACATCCTGCAGCCGAACCACCCAAGGCAATGGCGACATCGTTATGCTCTCCCGGCTCCCCAAGTGCGCACATTGATTGAACCGCCCGTCACGCGTCCAAAGCGATGGCCGTAAACTGGATCTGCCCATCGATCAAAGCATGGCACGGGCTGTGCGCGAGATCTTCATCGACCTCGCGCGCATAATCTGCAAGTTGAGCAAAGCCAGCGGCCGCCTCATCTCTGCCATGTACAAAAGTGGCAATTTGGCGCGCCAGTTCGCCTCCGTCCCCGCCATCGAGTTCACCCTGATACGCGCGCGAGCGTTCGACCAGCCCCCCTGCAACCTTCTTGACCTTACGCGGAACGCTCATGTCACCAACCGCCATTTCCCGCATCGAATCGTCCATGTCCGTCACGAATCGTTCGACCAATGCACGCCCGACCGGCCCATCCGCCCCTTCACAGCGCCGCAGCGCCCTGAGCACCAGCACCAGGTGCAAAGCCAGCACCTCGAACCGGCCGTTTGGTGTATCCGGCACGCCAAACCGCATGAAAAACACCGGCTGACGCGCCTGAGTCACGATCGAGCCATAAAGCTTTGTTGCGTTGCGTCCGGGCACGCTGAATCGGCGCAGCCAGTTCACCAGATTGAGCATGTTCAGCCGGCCTCACCGGTTGGAGCAGGCAGGAATCCAATCGTAAGTTGCATATCAATGGCCTACGGGATAAGCGTCTCACGTCGATAAAGCGCTTGATTCGTCCATACCGAGCGAAGCATGGGTAAACATCTGGCACACTATGGCGAGCGACGGCGATCCCGGCAAACCGCCGTTTTGCCACGCCTGATCGCGCATTGCACGGCAGCCCTGTTCGCAGCGGCAGCGCTAAGCGGATGCGGCCAAAGCCTTTCGAAAGTCACCAAGCACGGCCACCAGTTCCGCGCCACCGACGCCCAACTCATCCAGCCTGGCATGAGCAAAGAAGACGTTCAGCTTTCACTCGGCACGCCAACGACGACTTCCCGCCACAAGTCCGGCGAGGCGTTTTACTATATCTCCTCGACGACCAGCCAAGTTGCCTTCCTGACGCCGAAGGAAATCGACCGACGCGTATTTGCGGTCTACTTCAACGAACTGGGAACCGTCGACAGAATCGCCAACTACGGGCTCAAGGACGGCAAGGTGTTTGATTTCATCACCCGGACCACACCGGCAGCCAACAACTCTGAAACCGGTTTCCTCGGCCAAATGTTCAAAAACCTCGGCAAGCGCGGCGCCTTCGGCGGATAGGTCGGCCGAGGCGGCACGGCCCTGCCCGCCAATGGGCCGAGGCGGCACGGCCCTGCCCGCCAATGGGTTGCAATCGTGCGCCAATTGGCCGGGTTCAACCTTTCACTAATGCGGTTTCATAACCTGGATCGCCATGCTCCAGCGGACATGCTTTTCGCGTTCTTTCACCCAATAGGCACGCAGTGCATCGCCCGTCAGAAACGCACCTCGCAGGCTGTTCTTCTTTCGGTAGCCCTGCCAGGCATCGCTCGCAAAAACGGAGGCGAACAATTTCTGATAGTAGGCCACGGCCGTCGGATCCATCCCCGGCGGCCCGACGACGGAACGTTGCATGAAGTAGTAAAAATCCATGCCCGTCTCACGCAATGCCGGCGCTGACGCATAGGCCGGAAGACGTTTCGGCGTGAATGCAACGATCGGCTTGGTCAGGCCTTGCGCGTAGTACTTGTTCTGCTCCGACGGATTGTTCACCGTCGAATTTGCCTTCTTTTCAACCAATTCCTTGGCAACGGCTCCACCGCCCTTGAGCGGGCGATACGTCATCTTCAGCCCATAGGTGGCATTGAGAAAATCGGTCAGCAAATTGTCTTCTGCACCCTTTCCCGTCCCGGACATCACCCATTTGCTGCCGGCCGCGCGCACAACCCGCACAAAGTCCTGCATCGAGTTGATGTCTTTGCGATCGGCATGAACCCACAGGACGAAGGCGTCCTCCGCCATCCGGCCGATCGGAGTGAAGTTGGCGACATCGATCTGCAATTCCGGTTTGCGGATGGGCGTCGTGTAATAGCTGTTGAGCGTAAACATCAGCGTGTGGTTGTCACCCTTGCGCTTTTGCAGCTCCAGCATGGCCTGTGCGCCAGATCCTTCCTTGAGGTTGAGGATCTCGAAATCCACCGGCACCAGCTTGTCGGCGACCATCGTTTGCACCATGAAGCGCACGGCCTTGTCCGCACCACCACCCTTTCCGGCCATGACGATGAAGGTTATCGTCTTGCTGGGCTGCCAGTTCGCTGAAGCCACCGAGCACAACGCGCACACCATCACCCACGCCGATAGCAGTCGCACGAAGCCCTTGCCGAACGCCATACTCATCTCATCAAACCCGTCGGAACGCCTTATTTCAGTGCGAACCGTCTGCCCCATTTTTCCGATTTCCGGCCTCGAGATGCCGAATCCATCAGCCTATTGATCGCGATTGACCCAAACCTCGACCCGACGATTGAAGGCCTTGCCGACCGGCGTGTCGTTGCACGCGACAGGCGCCAGCTCGCCATAGCCCTTGACAACCAGGCGCGCCGCCTCGAGCTTGCCGCCCGCAGCCTGAATAAGCGCCGCCTGTACCGCACGGGCACGCGACAACGATAGCGTGAGATTGGTTTGGAAAGATCCGCCGGAATCGGCAAATCCGATCAACTTGACCTGTTTGCCCTTCAACTCGCCGCCAACGAGCATCCGGCTGAGATTAGTCACGTCCTGGCGGGACTTGGCATCCAGAGCAAACGCTCCGGTACGAAAACGGAAGGTATAGGTCAACCGGTCCGCGTCCTTCAGATCGGTAAGAACCGTGCGCATCAAGTTGAGATCGAAGTCCTGCTGCGGCGCATTGAGCGCGTAGGCGACACGACTGCCCTGATCGCGAAAGCTGATCAGTTCCGGCGCCTGGTCGACAAAGTCCGCCTGGCGCACGACGGGTTGCGCCTCGCTGGACAGCGAGAAATCCAAAAGGCTCGACGTCAGCGGTTTTTGCGGCTGCCCGGGCGTATAGACGAACAAGCGGCGCGCTAGCGGGTACTCTTCCGTCTTGATCGAAAATGTCGACGGCGGCGTGATCAGACCACATCCGGATTCGATATTGAGCGGCTTGGCACTTCGTTGGTATGCAATCCCAACCACCCCGATCCCGAGCGGGTCCGCCGCCACCCAATCGGACTGCTCCGCATGGTCCGTCGTCCTGCGCGCGCCATCGACGAGCTTGAGGTTTCGCGGTTTGAGCACCAGATCGTTGAATGTCTCCCACGTCCCCGAATCGGCTGCAGGTGCGTGCACCGTAATTGGGCCGGGCGCATAGCCAAGCTGTGCCCAATCGGTAACCTGCCCGGAAAACACCTTGGCCACATCATCGAGCGACATCGAAATGGCGGGATTGTTTGGCGACGCGAGCACCAGAAGGCCGTCGAGAGCAATAACGTGCTCTTGGCCAACCGCGCTCATATCTCCGAGGCCGACCGCCCTGAGAGTAGCAATCTCGTTCGGACTGACGGGCCGTGACGACATCCCGATGTCCGCAGCCTTCGCCCGCAGCGCCTCGAATGCAGCACTCGAATTTTGCCGATTGAGCGTAATCTTTGCGACTTCCTGACCGGTCGCATTCGCAAAGCTGAACACCAGATCACGCGGGTCCGGCTGGTTGATCTGTGTCACTTGCAGTTTGAGTTTTGCTGCAAACGCCTTGACGAGTTCCGGCATGAGCCGATTGCCGATGGCACTTGAGCCGGCAACGGTGATCGCCGAAATGCGACCGGGCGAAAACAGACTGGCGGCCGCAATCGAAGCCTTCATCGGCTCCGTCGGACAGTTTCCGCTGACACAGTCGAAGCGCCCACCGTCAACCTCCATCTTTCCAAACGATGGATTGATGATCGTATACTTGCGCCCATCGAAGGCTTTGAGTTCGCCGGTAATCTGGAATCCGCCACCGCCTTTCAAGACCAGCGTGATTTCCTCCGCCGAGGCCGCACAAGCCAACGCACCGATCGCACCGCATATCAGCACAAGCCTGCGGACGCCCCGGCCCAATGCGGCACACACTCTCAACGGCATAATTCTCTCCAAATGGCTTGTATATCTCCACCACCCCGATCCGCGCGCCGAGGCATCCCAAATTTAACGCAACCTCATGTCCCCGACCGCTGACGACATATAGCGCATCCGGGCGTCCAGCTGCCGCCCACACGCCAACGCCGCAATCAGTCCCGACTCGACCGTTGGTTCGCCGGAACCGCTGAAGCGGTAAACTGTATAAGGCACCGATGCATTCACGCCCTCTCCACAATACTTGCCTTCGGCCTTTTCGCCCCGACTTGCAAAATCAAGTGCAAATGCGATGGCACCAAACCGCTGTTTGTCCGCCCGCACGAGCGTGAAGACCTCCGCGTGCACACCTGGTCCACTGCCATCCGACGTGCTCGAAAAGTATCCATGCGCCCGTTTTTCGGCAGCAACGAGGCCGAGCACTTCCGACAGCGTCCTGTTCGCGCCCTGCCACACATGACCCGGCTTGCCGAAACCGGCCGCGTATTCAAACACATGCAAATCGAGATTGACCGGCTTGGACCAGACGATCGCAATTTTGCTCATCGACGAGAGATCGAGCGCCGGAACGACGACCTCGACGGGATCACCATCGGTCATCTTGACCGCCAGCTTGAACGCTGGCCCGGCAAACAAATCGAACGCGACGTTTGCCCGCCCGCGACCATCCAATCGATGCTGAAACCGCAATTTTCCGTAAATCACATCGAAATCCTGTCCCGCGCGACACGCCGATGTGACGACGAGTTCGATGCGGCCACCCTCTGCCGGCGAAGCACGAACCTTTGGCGCGCCGCATGTTTGCGCGGCTCCCGCCGGCGCCGTCCGCTGGGCCGAAACCAGCCGCAAGCCATCCGATTTCGTCGTCTTGCCGCGCGGTTTCTGCTGGTCTGCATCCGCCGCATTACTTTTCGCGCCGACATCAGGTGTGCGGGCGCTCTCCCGCACCTTGGCAACGCGCTTCGCGGACCCGTCACCGCTGGCCTGCAATGCGGGTTGGGCTGACGGCGTGTCCTTCCCCGTTGCACTGGGTTGCAAAGATCGTTCGGCGCGACGTTCGGGCGGTTGCGCCGCGGCGCGCTCTGGAGGTCGTTCCGGCGGCCGCTCCGCTGGTGGTTCGGCCTCTGGCGGAGGTGCAAGAAGCGCTGCCAGATCGCGGCCCGCAGCGGGCTCCTGTTCGCTGGAGGATTGGTCACTGTCCTCGCCGACCACCGGACCAAGGCCGATATCGGCCCGTGGTTCGGTCTCTTCGGACGCCGACTGTTCTTCACCGTCTGGCGCGGGCACATCTTTGCGCGCTGCCGCGGATGCCATCCTTAACTCGCGCTCCATCAGTTCGGCATATTTCTCCGCACTCTTGAGGCGCCCCTGGGACATATGCAGCAAGGTTAGGTTGCCGAGCGCCGTGCGGACGACGTCCCGGTCCTCTGCCTTGAGATCGGCAAACTCGATGAGAACACGCTGGTATACGCCTTCTGCATCATCGATTCCGCCTTTGAGCCGGTGCAACTCCGCCAACCGGTTGAGCAAACGTCCATTTTCTGGATGCTTTGCGCCATCGCGCTGCGACCGCTCCGCAACGTGTTTTTGCGCCAGTGCGATTGCGTCGTCATACCTCGCCTGACGCTGCAGTTCGGTCAGGCGAGCGTGAATGTCAGCCGTCTCCGCCCCCAGCGCTACTTGGCAGTGAAGCGTCACGGAAAAACCAATCACCGCGAGAAGATTGAGCAACCCAAACCGCATGGCGTCCACAACCACAGCCCCGAACAAGAGACGTCCTGCCCCCTAAGCCGCCCCGGCATCTTCAGGCCACTGCCGAATAAGCTGGGGACAACTAACAGACTGGCGTTACCCGGTGTTGTCAATTGCATATGCGCCCCACCGTCCACGCCAAAGCAGTGGCCTAGCGGACAAGGATCACCAAATATGGGCAGAAATGATGAAACGGGCGCCGATCGCGTGAGAACGTCTCAGCTGTGATAGTGCGCCAAATACCATTCGACGAACCGCTCCACGCCGGTCTCGACCGGCGTCGAAGGCGAAAACCCGACGGCTTTCGACAATGCATCAATATTTGCATAAGTCTCCGGCACATCCCCCGGCTGCATGGGTAAGAAATTTTTCTTCGCCGTCTTGCCCAGCGCCCGTTCGAGACATGCGATCAACTCCATCAGCGGCACGGGCTTGTGATTGCCAATGTTGTAGATCCGATACGGTGCATCCGATACCGCCGGGTTGTTCTGGTCGAACATCTCAGGCGCGACCGGTTGGGGCAGGTGGTCCAACAACCGCACGATCCCGTCCACGACATCGTCGACGTAGGTGAAATCACGCGAATGCTTGCCGTGGTGAAAGACGTCGATCGGCTCATCCGCCAAAATCGCTTTGGCGAACTTGAACAACGCCATGTCCGGACGTCCCCACGGTCCGTAGACTGTAAAAAACCGCAGTCCCGTGACGGACAGATCGAAGAGATGGGCATAGGCATGGGCCATCATCTCGTTCGATTTCTTGGTCGCGGCATAAAAGCTGACCGGATGGTCGACGGCGTCCTGTTCGCTGAACGGCAACTTCCGGTTTGCACCGTAGACGGAACTGCTTGACGCAAAAATCAGATGGCGCACGTCGCAATAACGGCAAGCCTCGAGAATATTGAGAAAACCCATAATGTTGGAATCAACGTAGGGACGCGGATGGGTCATGCCGTAACGCACGCCGGCTTGTGCGGCGAGATGGATCACACGGTCAGGTTTGTAGGTCTCGAACACCCGGCTGATCTCGTCGGCGTCCTTGAGATCAACCCGCTCGAAAGTAAAGCCGTCGGTGCCCTCCAGTTCGGCCAACCTGGCTTCCTTGAGCGAGACGTCGTAGTACGCATTGACATTGTCGAGGCCGACGACGGCCCCGCCGCGCATGAGCAACGCCCGCGCGGTGTGAAATCCGATAAACCCTGCAGCCCCGGTCACCAGAATTGCCATCGCGGCGCCGCCTCCAGTCATTTCTCCAGATACCGCCCGATACTCCGGGCCGGAGCCTTCGGTACAGCATATCACCAGCTTGAGGTATGCCGTTTCCATGGTCGTTGTAAATGCCCGCTACCGCGACCTTGTGATCACTTTGGGTGGCGCCACCGGTTGCAGCCGGCCCCAATGGGCAAAACCGGAGCACCGAGAGGGACGGGTTGCGATGCCCTTCGAGCTATCGCACCCTATCATCGCTATGTTCACCGACGCCGCCCGCAACGGACAACCTGGAGATCCCATGAGTGACGCGCTGCATTTCAAAACAGCAACCGAACTGACCGAACTCCTGACATCCGGGAAGATCAGCTCTCTCGAGCTGCTCGAGCACTTCCTGGCCCGGGTCGAGAAATACAACCCTGCCCTCAACGCCATAATCTGGCAGGACGCCGAACGAGCCCGCCGCCGTGCACAGGAAGCTGACGCCGCACGCGCCGCCGGCACGCTGTGGGGGCCATTGCACGGCCTGCCGATGACGATCAAGGAATCGTATCAGTGGCAGGGATCGCCAACGACCTGGGGCATTCCGGCACTGCACAACAACGTGACCGACACAACCGCCCGCGCGGTCGAACGCTTCGAGCAGGCCGGCGCCGTGATTTTCGGCAAGACCAATGTGCCGATCCACCTCGCCGACTGGCAAAGCTTCAACGATATCTACGGAACAACAAACAACCCGTGGGACCTGACGAAAACACCAGGTGGATCATCAGGTGGTTCGGCGGCCGCACTCGCTGCCGGTCTCACCGCTCTCGAAGCAGGTAGCGACATTGGCGCATCCATTCGCAATCCGGCGCACTATTGCGGCGTCTTCGGACTCAAACCGACCTACGGCGTCATCGCGCCACGCGGCCAGGCCTTGCCGGGCGTCGTTGCACCCGCCGACATATCGGTCGTCGGACCCCTGGCGCGCGGTGCAGGCGACCTAGGACTGGCCCTTGAAGTCATGTCGGGCCCCGACGTAATCGACGACATCGCCTGGCGCCTCGAGTTGCCGCAAGCAAAACAAGCCAGCCTCAAAGACTTCCGCATCGCAGTAAAGCTGTCGGACCCGAACTCCGAGGTCGATCAGGAATACGCCGATATTCTGCAACGGCTTGCCGATCGGTTGGCGGATGCCGGTGCAACGGTCAGCAACGCCGCCCATCCCGATATCGACACCCGCCGCCTGCACGAGATCTACATCACGCTCCTGCGTGCTGCGACGTCAACCCGGATCGACGATGCCGAAATGGCCCACTGGCGCGATGTCGCCGAAAAATCCGCCCCTGAAGATGATAGTTACCTGGCCCAGATGGCGCGTGCCAACACGATCCGCCACCGGGACTGGCTGCAACTCAGCAACGAGCGTCACGCACTGCGCCTCGCCTTCAACGCCTTTTTCGACGATTGGGACGTCTTGCTCTGCCCGGCTGCTGCATCCCCTGCATGGCCGCATGATCAGGCCGGCGAGCGCCATGAGCGAACCATCCCGGTCAACGACAAGCAGGCCCCGACCACCGACCAACTGTTCTGGGCCGGTTTTTCGGGCGTCGTCTATCTGCCCTCGACGGTCGGACCGGCAGGCATGACGAAAGCCGGACTGCCGGTCGGCTACCAGGCCATCACGGCCCAATATCACGACAACACCGCGATCCGTTTCAGCGAACTCGTCGCCCGCGATATCGTCGATTTCACCGCCCCGCCCGGTTACGATTGATGTCCACCGCCATCACATCGGCGGCGCCCGTCGCCCAAACAAGGACAAAGCCATGCAGCTCATCGACCTGAGCCGTGAAATCCATCACCGCACGCCCACGCATCCCTCCCATCCACCGGTCGTGACAACGGTCTGGAACGACCATGACGAGATCAAACAGGCCGGCGACACGCGTTTTACGTCAAAGGCACTCTATGTTTCGATGAGTGATCATGCCGGCACCCATGTCGATGCGCCGTGCCATTTCAATGCAGACCCATCCGCGCCGTCGATCGACCAGATCCCGCTTGAAAACTTCTACACGCAGGCCATTTGCCTGGATCTGTCCCACGTCCCCTTGCGCCATGAAATAACGGTCGACGAAATGGAAACCGCACTGGCTGGCAGTGGCGAAGACATACGGCCCGGAGATACGGTGCTGATCCACATGGCAACCAACGCCCGCCTCTTCGGCTCACCCGGCTACCTGCATGACTTCGCCGGATTGCACGTTGACTCCGTGCATTGGCTTGCCGACCGCAAGATTACCGCCTTCGGTGTTGAAGCAATCAGCCCTGCCCCGGAAGGAGAGCCCAACTTCAAAGCCCATTTGGCGTGTGCCGAACGCGGCATCACACACATCGAATGCTTGTGGAACCTCGAAGCTCTGGTTGGCAAGGGCCGTTTTCGCTTCATCGGCTTTCCGCTGAAAATCAGGGGCGGCACGGCCAGCCCGATCCGGGCCGTCGCAGTCATAGAATAAGCCCTTGGTCCGGTCACTCAGGCAGCGCCGTTATCCGCCGAGGATCACGGAAATCCATTCCTGTCCGACCTGCGATAGCAATCCCGCCCAGACAGCTGAGGCCACCGCGGCACCAAGCACAAACCAAAACACACGCATCTTGCCATCATCTCCCTGCCGCACGTCATCGGATCGGCGGTTTTTTCTGCCACTTGTAACCTTGTCGGCCAAGCGCTTCGCCAACCTTGAACAACTTCGTCATGTACGCCCGGTCGAACGCCTCCTTGCTCTTTTCCTTGAAGTCCGCCGGAATAGTCGCGAGATTGAACTTGAACCGGTTTGAACGTGCAAAGTCGTAGAGCTTGAGAAGATCACCAAGCGTCTGCTGTTTGATCAATGTTAGGATCGAGCGGCCGGCGATCGCGACGGTAGACGACTTGACGCTCTGCCACTCGGGATTGGTATGGGAATTGACGATGATGTAAAGCCGCCTGCGCGGGCGTCGCCGAACGCCACGGTCGAGGATGGCTATATTGGTTTGCATGGGTAGCAGGATAGCGTTGTCGGTCGTCCCGCCGTCGACGTGCATTTCCTGGCGAACCTTGCCATTGACGTTGACGTTGATGAGCACTGGCGGAAACAGCCCGGGAATCGAAGCCGACGCCAACAGCACCTTGCGCATCAAAGCCAGAGCCCGCTTCGTTCCGACCGTTGCGATCTCGCCCAAGTTCCAAATCACCGGGCGCTCCGCGTCAAGATTTGTTGTCCCGACCAGCAACCGACGTCCTTTGCCGTGTTCAACGGCAATCGCGCGCATCACATTAGGGGTGAGATACTTTTTGATAAGCCCAGCCAGCGGCTCCGAACTGCTCACGGCGTTGCTGCCACCCAGAATACCGGGGGGCAAGCACGGTTGGCCGAATAATGTCCTTCGTCGAGTAGCGCGTGTAGAATTCCTTCAACACACGATCATGGGACGGACCGAGAAACGCGAATGGCGCCATCAACGCACCCGTGCTCACCCCCGTAACGACCGTGAACTCCGGGCGGTCACCGCGCTGCGACCAGCCGTTCAGCAGCCCCGCCCCGAACGCCCCGTCCGAGCCGCCACCGGAGATAACCAGCATGTCTTCAATTCGCGAATGTTTCCCCGCGCCCGCCGCCCGACGCTGCCTTTTGACCTTCTCAGCGATCAAAGCGAGGTTTTTGGGCGGCTCGTCACCCCAAATCCGGATACCGGGAGCGCTCACCCCCACGACCTGTGCCTTGTCGGCAAGCTCAGGCGGCACGACTTCGCGCAAGGAACCTGCAGCGCATCCCGCAAGGACCCAGCCGCAAACGACGATCAAGAGTGTCCGCAGCGCGACGGCCAAAGCATCACGGACGCAATTCTGCCGGAATGCCGCGCCCACGCACCTTACTCCTCAAACCGTTCAATCCCGCTTTGACCCTCGAAGATGCCCAAAAAATGGCCGCGGGCCCGACCGCGATGCGACAACGTTAACGAGCGGCAACACTCTGCAGCCTCAAAGCAGCTAGGCGCCGGCCGCTGCTTTCAACGAATCCGGCAGCACGGCCTCGAAGAGGTCGAGATCCGGCTCTTTGCCCGCACCGATCCGCACGCAGCGATTGAGCGGAGCCACACCAGGCATCCGCACAAATACGTCTCGTTTGAGCAGCTCCGCCATGACACGCTGGGCGAACGCACCATCCTGCAAGCAATCAATCGTCACAAAGTTGGTCGCGGATTCAATCGGGGCCAATCCCTGGCCGCGCGCAATCTCCGCAATGCGATCTCGCGCTGCCCCGATCGCCGCCACGGTCTCGTTGAGATAAGCCTGGTCTTGCAGCGCCGCCAATGCAGCAATCTGGCCCAGTCGATTGATGCCATAGTGGTTGCGCACTTTTTCAAAATTCGCAATCACACCAGCTTCCCCCGATGCAGTAGCCGACGCGGGCACCGGCAAGTCCGTAAGCCTTCGAGAACGTACGGAACCGCAACACCATCGGATTGGAAACATCGATTGGCGGCAGCGCGTCCGTCGGCGCCGTATCGCAATAGGCTTCATCCAGAACGAAGGTTGTTCCTTCAGGAAGGCGAGAAATGAACTGCTCGATCTCCGCCGCCGGCCACCACGTTCCCATCGGGTTGTCCGGGTTCGTCAGGTAGACGATTTTCGCCTCTCGTGCCGCAGCAGCTTCAAGCAGCCCGTCCAGATCCTCGCGATCGTCCCGGTATGCCACTTTGGTGAGCGCGCCACCGCAGGCCGCCACGTGAAAGTTGAAGGTCGGATAGGCCCCATCCGACGTGACCACGGCATCGCCCGGCTCAACCAACATGCGATTGGCAAGCCCCAATCCGCCATCGATACCCTCGATGATAACGACATTTTCAAAACCGACACCGTGGAACGCCGCGATCGCTGTCTTCAAGTCATGGTTGTCCGGATCGCAATACCGCCAATTGTCCGGGGCAGCCTCGGCGATCGCCGCGACCGCCTTGGGAGACGGCCCGAACACGCTCTCGTTGGCCCCGATCCGTGCTTTGAAGGGCGCACCGCGGGCACGCTCCTGCGCCTCCGGACCGACAAATGGCACCGTAGAGGGAAGATCCTCGATGATCTTGGTAAAGCGTGGGTGCGACATGTCTTGGCTCAGGCGTTGTTCAGCAATATCAACACCCGATTATTCGCAACCCCTGCGCCCTAAAGCAAGCAAAGTTCCGCCAATTCGCGCCGCATAGCGGCAGGCATATCGGACAGTCCGGCATCGCGCCCGCGCTCCAGGTCCGGCGGCGCATCGTCGTCCTCGAGATACCGCCAGCCTTGAAAGGCCCTGCGCGGTGTCGGGCGCACCGGGACCAGTTCCGGATCGAGAATGAACAGGCAACACTTCGTACCGTCGCTTTTCTGGCCATCTTGAAACGCGACAATGCGCTGTCGCACCTGGATGACGCGCCGGATCACCCAGTAGATCGAACCACCGTCGAGCACTTCATCCTGGCGTTTCGGCTCCATCCGCGTGGTATGATACAAAAGAGGCGTACCGGTCTCGCGCCTGGTCAAAGCTAGCCGCTTCTTTTGCCACCGCGCCAAATCCTCGATGGCATCCACACCCACGCACAGCTTGACAATGTGCACTGTCATCCGGCGTCCTCCACCCCAACTTTTCCCCGCCAAGGTCGTCGTCTATCCGTTGCTACGCATCACGCGAGCGATGCGATCACCGTGCCTTGCGTCACCTGGCCATCAACCGCCACGTGAACACGCGCCACGGTGCCGTCCCGCGGGCTGGTCAGGACATGTTCCATCTTCATCGCTTCGACGACGGCAATACTGTCACCTTCAGCAACCGTCTCGCCCTCGCCGACAAGCAGTTTTGCAACGCGTCCGTTAATCGGCGCACGCACGCTGTCACCGGAGGCCTCATCTTCAATCGCGTTGATATCATAGACCGGCAACCGCACGGTAGCGTGTTGCATGCGATGCAACACGAAGGCCTGGCCATCCTTAGCGACGACAAGAGGAAACTCCTCGATGTCATCAACCCCGAACAATTCCCCGCTGGCAAAATCACCTTCGATCCAACCCGCAGCCTTGCCGTCGACGTCCAGGTGAACGTCGCTGCCGTGCCACGTCAACCCGACATCGCACACGACACCATCCACCAGAACCTTACGATGGACCTGCCGCGCACCGCCAAGTTGAAAACCGTCAGCTCTGGCCCACGGATCCCCGAAACGGTCGTCGCCTGCTTCATCGCCCGATGCATATTCACCAAGCAGGGCTCGCGCGCCGGCAGCAACGGCAATCGGTGCCACGGCCTGATCCACCAGGTCATCTAGGCGATCGCCAATCAACCCGGTGTCGAACTCGGCAGCAACCACAGCCTCGTCGCCGAGCAACGCGTGCAGAAAGGCAAGATTTGTCTTAAGCCCCAGAACGTCGAGGTCTTCTAGATCCATGCGCAGGTCGTCGATCACATCGTCGCGGTCGAGGCCGACCCTGATGACCTTGGCAATCATCGAATCGTAATAAGGCGATATCTGACTTCCGTCCTCGACTCCGCTCTCGATCCGCAACCCCTCGTCTTCAAGCACGTCAAAGACCAGGATCCGGCCCGTCGCCGGTGCAAAGTCGTTCGCTGGATCTTCCGCGCAAAGCCGCACCTCGATGGCATGGCCGCCATAGGCAATATCGTCTTGCTCCAAAGGCAGGGCTTCACCCGCCGCGACCCGAAACTGCCAATCGACCAGATCAAGTCCGGTAATTTCCTCGGTCACCGGATGCTCCACCTGAAGGCGCGTATTCATCTCGATGAAATACCACGGTGCCTCAGGCTCAAGCCGGCCACCTTCGACCAGAAACTCGACCGTGCCGGCACCCTCGTAGCCCACAGCCTTCGCCAGTGACACCGCAGCCTCGGTCATCTTGCGCCGCAGCGCATCCGACATCCCGGGCGCCGGTGCCTCTTCAATCACCTTCTGGTTGCGCCGCTGCAGCGTGCAATCGCGCTCGAACATGTGCACGACGTTGCCGTGGCTATCGCCAAACACCTGTACCTCGATGTGGCGCGGGCGAACCACGCGTTTTTCGATCAACACGCGGGCATCACCGAACGACGCCTGCGCCTCACGCTGGGCACTCTCGAGTGCGCCATCAAACGCATTGGCATCCTCGACTAGGCGCATGCCACGCCCACCGCCGCCGGAGACGGCCTTGATCATCACTGGATAGCCGATTGCGTTTGCGTGCTCCTGTAGTGTCGCAAGATCCTGCGCCTCGCCCTGATAGCCCGGCACGACCGGCACACCGGCCTTAATCGCGATTTCTTTTGCCTGCGCCTTGCCGCCCAGTGCGCGCATCGCCGCTGGCGACGGTCCGATGAACTTGATGCCGGCCGCCACGCAGGCCTCGACAAAATCCGGGTTCTCGGCGAGAAACCCGTATCCGGGGTGAATGCAGTCGGCCCCTGCCTGTCGCGCCGCCTCGATGATGGTGTCGATCTTCAAATAGCTTTCGGTCGCCGCTCCCGGGCCGATCCGCAAGGCCTCGTCGGCAGACGCCACATGCACAGCGCCAGCGTCGGCATCCGAATAAACAGATACCGTGGCAATCCCCAAGTCGCGTGCCGTCCGGATAATCCGGCATGCAATCTCACCACGGTTCGCGATCAAAACTTTATTGAGCATCATTTCGTTCTGCCTGGACTGGATCGCCCGCACAATCATTGCTGCCCGCGCACGCACAGCATTCTCGCCACATCTCCGCGAATTCCCCGACAATCACCGCATGGCGCCGATCCTCAGGACAATTTTTTCTTGCATGTGCCGTGATATTGCGACACGACCGGCGACCCGAACAGTCCGAAATGGCGTGAGTGGACGGCAGGCAAGGAGCCGTCGCCGGCCGGTGATTCGTAAATCGTCGTGATATTGAGAAAGCCCTCGGTGATCACTTCGAGAAAATGATTGGCACCGATCGCGCGGACTATTTTCAGCTCGCCTTTGCCCCTGGGTGTAACCAGGGAGGCCGTCTGCCGGCGCAGTTCGACATCACCAATCTCGAACGTCAGTGCCTTTGCCGGCCCCGCCTGGAATACGTCGTTTTCAAACGTGTTGACGGTCCCTGCAGGAAAACTGCAGATGTAACCGGTCGCTGCAACTGCACTTCCCGTCAAGCTCCAAAGAGCAAGCAGACCCGACACAACAATACGCAGTCCTGTCATGACCTCATCTCTCTTCCTGCCGCGCCAACCCGCGCTCACATCCGGAACACCCCGAACTTCGTCTCTTCAATCGGCGCATTGAGCGCTGCCGACAGTGCCAACGCCACAACGCGGCGTGTTTCCTGCGGCGCGATAATGCCGTCGTCCCAAATCCGCGCGGTGGCGTAGTAGGGATGTCCCTCACGCTCATACTGTTCGAGGATCGGCTGCTTGAAGGCCTTCTCCTCGTCTTCCGGCCAGGTCTTGCCCTCTGCCTCGACGTTGCTTCGCCGGACGGTTGCAAGGACGCTGGCGGCCTGTTCACCTCCCATCACCGAAATGCGCGCGTTCGGCCACGTGAACAAGAAGCGTGGCTCGTACGACCGCCCACACATCGCATAGTTGCCGGCACCGTAGCTGCCGCCGACGATCACGGTGATCTTCGGCACGTTTGCGCAGGCCACTGCTGTTACCATTTTGGCCCCGTTGCGCGCGATCCCTCCGGCCTCCGCGTCCCGCCCGACCATGAAACCGGTGATGTTTTGGAGGAAGAGCAGCGGAATACTGCGTTGGCAGGCCACCTCGATGAAATGGGCGGCCTTATGCGCACTGTCAGAATAGAGGATGCCGTTGTTGGCCAGGATCGCAACCGGGAGACCCTCGATATGCGCAAATCCCGTTACCAGCGTCGTGCCATAGAGAGCCTTGAACTCATCGAATTCCGACTCATCAACGATGCGTGCGATAATCTCGCGACAGTCGTACTGCGTCATCAAACTCGACGGTATGACACCGTCCAATTCCGAAGGGTCGTAAGCCGGTGCTCGCGCCGGTCGCACATTGACATTCGCCTTTTGTGCGGGGCCGAGATGACCGACGATCGAGCGCGCAAGTTCCAACGCATGGGTATCGTTAAGCGCGTAATGATCGACCACCCCGGATAGGCGCGCATGGACATCAGCCCCGCCAAGGTCTTCCGCGCTGACCTCCTCGCCGGTTGCAGCCTTCACCAACGGCGGACCACCGAGAAAGATGGTGCCCTGCTGGCGAACGATAATGCTCTCGTCCGCCATCGCCGGCACGTAGGCCCCGCCGGCCGTACAAGAGCCCATGACGACCGCGATTTGCGGGATGCCCTCACTCGACATCCGCGCCTGATTGAAAAAGCTTCGCCCAAAATGATCGCGATCCGGAAACACCTCCGTCTGGTGCGGTAGATTGGCACCGCCGGAATCGACCAGATAGATGCACGGCAAGCGGTTCTGGCGTGCAATCTCCTGAGCCCGGATATGCTTTTTGACCGTGACCGGATAGTACGTCCCGCCCTTGATGGTGGCGTCGTTACAGATGATCAGACATTCGCGCCCGCGCACCCGCCCGACACCCGTTATGATACCGCCTGCGTGAATATCACCGGAATACATGTCGTAGCCGGCAAGTTGGGAAAGTTCGAGAAACGGCGATCCCGGGTCGAGCAACCCAACGACGCGATCGCGCGGCAGAAGTTTGCCGCGCGCCTGGTGACGTTCACGAGACCGCTCCGACCCGCCGCGCGCCGCCAAAGCACGCTTCTCGGCAAGGTCGGCAACCAGCGCCTGCATCGCCGCCCGGTTGGACTTGAAGGCGTCAGAGCCGCTTGAGACTGTTGGGGCAAGTTTTGCCATTTGATCTCCGCATTGGCCACACGCTCACACCACGCGCACCATTATCGAGAGATCAAGACCCTACTTCGTCTGCGAAGTCCAGACCATCGTTGATGAAAGAATTTCCCACGTACTATCGACACTTAGCCGCGCCGCTGCACAAGGCCTTCGTGGCACGCGGGCGAACAGTCAGCGCCCAGACCATTCAATGCGACGCGGTCGCAAGCCGTTGCGGAGCGCGTGAAAGAGAATTCTGGCCCCGTTCAGGGTTGGGTTCGATGTCGGTGCGACCGAGCAATGCCCCAAGCTCATCGGCACCTCCGACATGGGCGCCATCGATCCAGACTTGCGGCACCGTTATCGGCGTTTTCGGACCGACAATCGGCTTGACCCGCGCGATCATTTCGTAGAGCGCCCGGGGATCACGAACGACGTCATGGTAGATGTAGGATAATCCGGCGGTATCGAGATAGGATTTCGCGCGCACGCAGTGCGGGCAGGTTTCCTTGCCAAACACATGCGTACCCGAAAGCGCGCTGCGCACCACATGTGCCTTGATTACGGCTTCGGCGAGAACGCCTCGGTTGAGGGCGTGACCCTGACTTATGATTTTACCCTCGACGAGCACGATCGGCGCGTGCCAGCCGCCTTTCGGAAGCGGCCGATACCACTCCGTAAGCCAATCGCGCACATCCAGTTCAGCCGGAATACCGGCAAGCTCGGTCGCAAATGTATCGTTGAGCACGTCCTTGGTCAGCGCACATTCGCCGCACGGGATCTTGACCTTGAACGGACCCCACTTGCCGGCCCACCGATAGAGCGTAACCCGGACCGGCCGTGTTGCTTCGTTCTCCGCCTGCTTGCCCATGCCATTGCTCTCCCGACAGCCCGCGCGACATCCCATCGCCGCAACCCACAAGCTGAAGCGCAACGCCTTTCGTTACAATTCAAGCTTCATGAAGCTCCGGTGAGGCAAACGACGTAGCCACTCACACGGCCGTCAGCACCTGGTGAACAGCGGACGAGGTAGCACACGCACCTCGCGCTCACGCCTTGGGAGGCGTCAATGGCGCGCCGGCCTTTTTCCAGGCACCGAACCCGCCGATCATATGCGCCACAGGCTTCAGTCCCATGTCCTGTGCGGTCTTGGCCGCCAACGCCGAACGCAGGCCGCCAGCGCAAAAGAAAATGAACTCCTTGTCCTCTGCAAAGACAGACTTGTGATAAGGGCTTTCCGGATCGATCCAGAATTCCAACATCCCACGCGGACAATGAAAAGCGCCATCGATGCGCCCTTCACGCTCCAATTCGCGCGGATCACGGATATCGACGAGAACCACGCCATCGCTGTCTTTGCGGCCCACGACCTCGTCGACCCGATATTCCTTGATCTCGCTTCTGGCGGCCTCGACCAGCGTCTTCGCCCCCGTCGTGATGTTTTGCGCCACGCCCCTGCCTCCACGCTAATGCCATCTTCACAAACTAGCGGATCATGATCCGGACGGGCAATACGGGGGCCAAGCACCAAATGTGCTATAAGTGACCAATAGTCGAGATTCGGGAGACCACTGACGTGACATCCGCCGCCGCGCCGTTGGTCTGTCTCGTCGTCTGCTGTACCGTGGCGGGCTGTGCATCATCCGGCCTCCTGCCGAACACGAAGCAAGCGACCCCACCGCGCATTGGTGCCGACGGCCGCTATGTGCTTTCCCGCGAGGAATCGACGCTGCCGTGCAACAAGCTGCGCGGACGCATCCAATTGCGGGTCGCCGAAATGCGGGACCGAAACGCAAAGCCAGAACCATCGACGGCTGCCCGCGCACTACAGTGGACGACGAACATGATGCCGTGGTCGACAAGCCAACCGGCGGCCGACAACCGATCGCGCAACCAACGCGACCTTGCCATGCTGAACGCCTACAATGCCAGGCTCGGCCAACTCGGTTGCGAAACCTACAATTTGAAATCTGAACTATCGCCGGCCAACGAACAGACCTGGCAGATCAGGTGAGCATCGCCGCCCATGAACCTGCTAGAGCGTTTCAGGTTTAGCTGGAACCGTCCCACTCCCCCGCCCGGCCGCCCAAAACCACGATTGCATGGGCGGCCGGGCGGGGGAGTGGGCAGGCGGTGCGATTCCGCCTAAGGCGGAACTGATCTAGAGCAACCTGCGTTAATTCGAAATCGGTCCGATTCCGAATGAAAGCAGAAAGTTGCTCGATTTCTTGGAGGCGATCACCTTTGTGCCTTGAGTTGGAACCGCGACAGCGGTTCCAACTCAAGGCACGATGATCTATGGTGCCGGAAAGAGCGCAGAAGAGCGCCCGGCATACCAATAGACCACCAACCCGATCCACTCCTTCACCGCCTTATCGACCCGGCGCAGACCGTTGGCCAGAAACGAAAACGGACGCGTCAGGTCCGCCGCCCCGCGCGTACGATAATCCACCGGATAGGCAGTCACATCAAAGCCCGATTGCCGAAATGCCCCCATCGCCCGCGGCATATGCCACGCTGAAGTCACGAGCAAGTAGCGCTCACCCGCCTTCGGTTGCAACAGACGTTTGATGAATACTGCATTTTCCCAGGTATTGCGCGCCATGCCCTCGAGCACGATGCGCCCGGGCGCAACCCCGACGTCGCGCAAATAGGCGCCGACCGCGGTATGCGCCGAATGGCCGGGCAGCAGCAAAGCCGCAGCGCCGCCCGTAAACACGACTTTGGCTGTCGGCAATTGCCGCGCCAGACGAACCGTTACGCTCAAGCGCTCCGCTGCATCGACCAGCGCCAGATCACCGCGTGCATGGCTAACCTCCCCGTCCTCGAACCCGCCAAGCATAATGATGCCGTTAATGCCGCCCTCGGACAGCCTGTCGGGCCGCGCAAAGCGCTCCTCCAACGGCAACATCAGCGCGTTGCCGATTGGTGAAAACCCGATCACGACGAAACCCGTCAGGCTCAACATCAAGAGCCAGCGAGCGCTGCCCGGCCAGCGCCCATGCACGAGCAACACGACACCTCCGGCGAGCATGAGCAGGCAAAGGTGAGACGGCGCAATGAGGAAATAGATGACTTTCGAGACGATGAAGAACATCGTGCTATGAGGCCTCGCTGAACCCGATAGTTGCCTGGAACAGCGCCTGAGCCCCGTCCCGCCGGTGCAACCGCAGCGCCTCATCACCTTTACCCAAATCCGGCATTTCTCGGCCAAACGTCTCCTCGATCCAGGCATCGACGATGCCAATGCGCGGCCCGTCGCCAAGCTCCGGCGTTTCACGTTTGAGGACGATCAGATCTTCGACGGCCTTGCGCAGATCTTGTGGGGTATCGCTCGTCGCCAGCAGACATTCGATCTGCATGGGTGGCGGCGTCCCCTGACGAATGACCCACTGATACGAAAGCAGCGGGCGAATGACATAAAAGTACTTCTTGAGGCGAACCTGCTCACGCCCGGCCAGTTCACGGCGCCACTGGCCAAAGGCAATGCTGCGATAGTGATGCGCGAGCGCCTTGCGCTCAGCCGTTTCCTCGAACAGCTGCCGCGCCACAGCTGCAAACGCGCCGTCGTCCATGTAGACGATGGGTGAGACCAGCCACTCGTAAAGCGTCGGGTTGGACCGCATCAATAGTTTCAATGCCTTGTCGACATCCCAGCCGCTGAGGTCAATCAAATCTGCGTCGATCCCGGCCTCGACGACATCCCGGCCGGGATTGAGACGCAGATACCAAGGCACCGGGCGTGCATAGATGAAACGCACATCGTAGTCGCTATCTGGCGAACCGAAGCCCCACGCGCGGCTGCCGGATTCGGCTGCATAAAGCACACGGAAACCGTCGCCCTCGGCAAGTTCCGTAAGCTTGCCCAAGACCCGCAATCGCATGTCCGCCGATACGCCTCGCCCACCATCATCGCTCATCGCTACTCAACCACCGCCACAATCGACCGCGCCGAGGCGTGCCGGCCTCGGCATCAATGCATGAGTTCGAGGGCAACCGCAGTCGCTTCACCGCCGCCGATACACAGCGACGCCACACCACGGTCCTCACCGTATTTCTCCATGGCATTGAGCAGCGTCACGATGATCCGCGTGCCCGATGCCCCGACCGGATGGCCCAGCGCGCAGGCCCCGCCGTGAACATTGACCTTGTCGTGAGGGATGTCGAGATCACGCATCGCCGCCATGGTGACTACGGCAAACGCCTCGTTGATCTCGAACAGTCCGACGTCACCAACCGACCACCCGGTCGCATCGAACACCTTCTCGATCGCTCCGATCGGCGCCGTCGTAAACCATTGCGGCGCTTGTGCGTTTGACGACGTCGCAACGATCTTGGCGCGCGGTTTGAGCCCACGGCGCTCGGCCTCGCTGAGCCGCATGAGCACCACGGCTGCAGCACCGTCCGAAATCGAACTGGAGTTGGCCGCCGTCACCGTACCGCCTTCACGGAAAGCCGGTCGCAGAGTCGAGATCTTTTCGATATCGGCGGAAAACGGTTGCTCATCACGCGCCACGATGCTCTCGCCCTTGCGCGCCTTCACCGTGACTGAAATCATTTCCTTCTCGAACGTACCATCCTCGTTTGCCGTCTTGGCCCGTCTCAGACTTTCAACCGCGTATGCATCCTGCGCCTCGCGCGTGAACTGGTAATGCTGGGCGGTATCCTCCGCATAGGTGCCCATTAAACGACCCTTGTCATAAGCATCCTCGAGGCCGTCGATAAACATGTGATCCTGCACGACCGAATGGCCGAGCCGCTGGCCGCTGCGCATTTTTGGCAGAATGTGCGGCGTGTTCGTCATGCTCTCGAGACCACCGGCAACAATGACATCGCCGGGCCGGGCATACAGTGCATCATATCCCATCATCACGGTCTTCATGCCTGAACCGCACATCTTGTTGACGGTCGTGCACGGCACCGCCTCGGGCAATCCTGCACCGAATGCGGCCTGTCTGGCCGGTGCCTGACCCTGGCCCGCCGGCAGCACGCACCCCATCAAAACCTCACTGACGTCTGTCGGTGCAATCCCGGCACTTTCAACCGCGGCCCGGACCGCGGCGGCGCCCAGTTGCGGAGCCGTCATTGACTGCAGCGCCCCCTGAAAACTCCCCATGGGCGTCCGCGCCCCGGAAACGATTACGATCGGGTCTTTGTCAGGCGTCGTCATGCGTTGGTGTACCTTTCGTGACTGTCATGAATTTTCAATACATGTGCCGGGCCAGATTGTGGGCGCAGCCTAAGCCCGCCCCATGCCGCCACGCAAGCCCGGCTGACGAACAACCGCCATCGCCATCAAGTGCGACCGCTGCGACCTTGAGGCATTGCACCGCTCGCAGCCATCAACGTCAAGACAGCATCAGCCTTCGTCCCGCCGCTCGCGGTCCTTTTCCGCCTTGCCTTCGGAAATCAGCCGGTCATTGACCTGTTCCAGATCGCTTCGCTCGGCAATGAAGTCGATATGGCCCTGATCGTAACTCTTGTAGTAAAGATCCGCGGCCCGCTCATCGACCCAGTCATCATCGATTACGCTGGCCTTGTAGACCAGATAGTGAACGGCAAACGCCAATCCGGTAATCAGCAACGGCCACAGCCCCCACCACGGCGGCCCGCTGACCACATTCAAGACAGTCACGATCCCATTGAATGCCAGGAAGCCTATGCGATGCCACGGATAGAACCGCCGCATCATATCGATTGCACCAGCCCAATCTCGCTCGATGTTGGATGGAATGCCCGACATTGCATTGTCCTCCTGAACCCGACCGCAGTCAGCTGACGTGCAACGATGACATCACTATCTCAAGACGTGACGCGTACCGCGATTTTCTCACCTATAGGCGAAAACACCAACTCGTGACGACGCCCGGCAAGTGACGAACACCGGACCTGCTCAATCCTTCGTCCAAAAATCATACGGATTTCGCCGCCCCGTCGGCCGCTGATCGGGAGGATCCGGCATATCCGGGTAGTGTGACGCTATCCTTACGATCCGCCAACTGTAATAAATCCAGGCCGCCGCAAACGCCACCATCAGGCTCTTGTCGAGCGCCGTGTGATTGGCGTGGAACCCATAGACCACAAAATAAACCAGCACGGCCACCGGCGCCGTCGCGCAAAATGCAGCCGCCATCTGGTTCTTCGAATAACCAAACAATACCGCCGCCCAAACCATGAAAAACGCATATATCGGCACACCGACGGCATTGCCGTGCGGCAACTTGCCAGACAGCGCAGCAACGCCGACCACGCAGAAGCCGACAGCCATAAACAGGCTATAGGCGAAAATCTCGTAGCGCGCCTGCATGCGCGTCATCTTTTCGGGAGCGGTTGAGTACGGCGTCCTGATCTCATCGCTGACATAGCGCCGAAACATCTTTTCCCATTCAAACGCCATCTAAGGCCCCTAACTCATTCGCCACGCACGCACTCGCGCTGTGTCTCGCCGGTCTGGACCACGCATCGTGACACCCCTCGAAATACGCATGTGTCACGCAGGCGCTCCCCGATGCACGAAGCGGGCCGAAGAATCCAATCCCCGACCCGCCCCGAAGTCCCATTACCGTCGCAAAGTCCGGCGTCTCAGATGCGTCATTCAGCCGGCTGCTTCGCTCCAGAAACGGCGGGCGGCGGCGGCACTTCATCGTCGAGTTCGATGCGGCGCTTGCCTTCGATCATCGTGCCTTCTTCTTCCGGCCACTCGAGGGTCATCAAGTCAAACCTACGTCCCGGCTCACCCCAGAGCACCAGCAGAGTTTGCAGCCACACGGCGAAGCCCGCAATGACACATAGGACAAGCCCCACGACCAGTACGCTCTTGATGATCCAGCGGTTCGAAAGACCAACGGTTGATGCCGAAATCTCGTTCTGCAAAAACGATGTATAGGCGTAGTCGAACGCGAAATACGACGTGATCAGGCAGTACGGAATCAGGAAGAAGGTGACACCGAGGAACTCGATCCAGGCCTTTTTCCTGAAGTGCAGGTTCTCGCGGACGAGATCGACCCGCACGTGCGTGTTGTAGATGTAGCCGTAAGCCAAAACCAACGTGAACAGACCGGTGTGGAAGTGCCACTCCAGTTCCTGCAACAATGTCGACCCGAAGAACTCGCTAACGTTGTTGACCAGCCAATACTGCAGACCAAAAATGATCTCGCCGTTTTCTGTCCGCCACGTCAGCTTGCGGATAATCACATCGAAGCAGGTGATCAAGACCAATGGCACGATCAACCACGATGCCCACTTGCCCATCTGATCGACAAGTCCGCGCAAGGTATCACTAAGGCGCAAAGCAAACGGCTTATCTGCATCCGTATAGTGCTTCACTTCGGTGCCGGTCTGTTCCGACATGCCATCCTCCATTCGCAAAGCGGCTGCATACCGCCGAGTTCTAGTCGATATGCACCAGCCACAGGGCGAGTTGCGGGTAATTGATCACCATGATCAACGCCGTCAGCTGCAGCAGCACGAACGGGATGATACCGGCGTACACACTCTGGATTTTCACCTCTTTTGGCGCAATGCCCTTGAGATAGAAAAGCGCAAATCCAAAGGGCGGTGTCAGAAACGACGTTTGCAGGTTGATGGCCATCAACACCGTGAACCAGATCAACACATCCGCCTTGGCAACGTGATCACCGAAATCAAGTCCGGCGACCATTGGCGCAAACACCGGAAGAACGATCAAAGTGATCTCGATCCAATCCAAGAAGAAGCCCAGGATGAACGCAATGCCCATCAACAGGAACAGGAAGCCCCAAGAGTCGAGGCCTGCACCGTGAATCAGTTCTTCGACGATATCATCGCCGCCCAGCGAACGGTAAACATACGCAAAGCACGTCGCCGAAACGATGATGAAGAAGATCATCGCAATCGTCCGCGCCGAAGTGTGGCAGACGCCCTGCAGGATCCCGAAATTCAAGCGGCCGGCCAACAGTGCCAGCAACATTGCACCGAATGCACCAACGGCACCTGCCTCGCTCGGCGTTGCCCACCCCAACAGGATTGATCCCTTGATCAACGTGATCAGGAACACCGGCGGGAAGAAGCTCTTGAGCAGCAGCGGCAGCATCTCTCCTTTTGGAACCGTAAGCGACGCAGGATCGAGCGGCGGTGCAATTTTCGGGTACATCGCCGAGATCGCAACCACGAAAATCAGATAGAGCAACGACAAACCCAAGCCGGGAACGATCGCGGCCATGAACACGTCGCCGACGGAAATCGAAAGCAGGTCCGCCATAATGATGAGCATGATGCTCGGTGGTATAAGGATCCCGAGCGTACCAGACGCAGCGATCGTGCCGCACGCAAGAGCATGCGAATAGCCCTGCCGGATCATGGTCGGCAACGCCAGCGCTGTCATCATCGTCACCGACGCGCCGATAATCCCGGTCATCGCCGCAAGGATGGTTCCCATGATCGTGACGGCAAGTGCCAGCGCGCCGGGAACCCGCTTAAGCAGCACCTGAACACAATAGAGCAGGTCATTGGCGATCCCGCTGCGTTCCATCATGACGCCCATGAAGACGAATGCAGGCACCGCAACCAGCACCAGGTTTTCAGCAGCACCACCCCAGATACGAGGTAGGAAATTAAAAAATTCGATCAGCTTGAAGGCATCCATGAAGTAGCCAATCAAACCGAACGTCAGCGCGATCCCGCCAAGAATGAACGCCACGGGATAGCCACTGAACAATAGCCCCGCCAACGTCATGAACATGACGATCGGCAGGTATTCCTGAACTTTATAAAACAGCTCTTCCTTCGCCTCGGCGTCCAACCCGGACACATAGACGACAATCGCGGCGATCACCGCCAGGACAACCAGTGAGATGACTGTCCCAGTCCACCCCCGGCCCTCTGTCTGTTCCGGTGCGCGTTGCAAGTCTGCCATGACTTTGGGAACCCTTTATTTTCCTTGAAAGCCAGAAGGCCTAACCCGACCGCCGCGCTCGCAACCTCCCCTTGCAAGACGACCGCCAAGACGAATGAGCAAGGCGCGCACTCCAGATCGGGGCACGCGCCTTACTTATCGCAACTCTATTTGAGGTAGGTGCTCTTCAGAGCCTGAGCATCACCCCAAAGCTTGTACGTCTTACGGAAGGCGAGGTAGTCTTCGGACACCTTCTTGAACAGCGGGTCTTTCGCTGCTTCTTCCTTCAAGACGTCCAGCCATGCCTGCTCGAGCTTGGCGAGGTCTTCGTCCGACCAGCGGCGGTTAGTAACGCCGTACTTGGACTTCATCTCGAGCATCGCCTTCGGGTTCTTGGCTTCCGTCTCGGCATAGGTGTCGACAACGCTCTCGCCCAGAGCCAGCTTGACGATCATCTGGTAGTTCTTCGGCAGGGCTTCGAACTCTTTCTTGTTCATGAGCAGTTCTGAGCAAGAAACCTGCTGGTGCCAACCAGGATAGTAGTTGTTCTTGGCGATCTGATAGAAGCCGAGCTTGATGTCGATGGTCGGCATCGAGAATTCGGTCGCATCGATCACGCCCTTCTCAAGGGCCGGGTAGATGTCGGCACCGGCGAGCAGCTGGGTCGAAACGCCAAGCTTTTGCATGACCTTCGCGCCGAGACCGAAGAAGCGCATCTTGATGCCCTTGAGAGCTTCAACACCGCCCTTGATTTCGTTCTTGAACCAGCCAGACGTTTCCGGCCCGATGCAGAAGCTGTCCCACGCAATCAGGTTGTGTTCCGCGTAGAGGTCGTTGCGCATCTTGTCGCCATTACCGAAACGCTTCCAAGCTTGGTATTCACCAAAGCCCGGACCGAACGGAACGGCGGTAAAGAACGATGCCGCTGGGAATTTGCCTGCATGGTAGCCGGGGGTCGTCCAGCATGATTCGACAGAACCCTTCGAGGCTGCATCGAAGCACTCAAGCGCTGGGACCAAAGCGCCCGGCTCTTCGAATTTGATCTTAAACTTGCCGTCAGTCGCTTCCTCGACATTCTTCGTGAAGCGAACACCCGAGGTGCCCAGGTGCGGCAGCGACGAGCCGAATGCACTCTGCATCTTCCACTTAACGCGCTTCTGCGCAAAGCTCTCTGTCGCCGGCACGGCGAAAAAAGCAGCACACGTCAGTGCGCTGACAACTGTCTTGAGGCGCATATAACCCTCCGATCGGTTTCCTCCAATCTTCCAACGCAGTTGCGAGCACGGCTCTCGTCGTTTTTATTTGGCCGTTTTGTCGCGCGATCAGCATGCAACATTGCCACCTGCCAACCAAGCTCATGATCCCGCTCTAGGAAGAGCCCTGCCATTCGCTGGCAAGGCCATATACGGTGGCACGGGCTTCGCACTTTGTCAAAGGTAATGCACGGAAAGTTGCGAACACGGTTGTCATCAAAATTCGCAATGAATCGCCACACATAGATGGCCTCAACAGCGAATCCCGATCCACAGACAGGGTGCCGATTTGCAGCGTGGTTCAATCCCGATAATTGTTGCGCAATCTGACTTAAGACGACTTTTGAAAAAGCTCCCTGCCAATCAGCATGCGCCGTATTTCACTTGTCCCGGCCCCGATCTCGTACAGTTTGGCATCTCGCAGCAGACGCCCTGTCGGCGTATCGTTGATGTAACCATTTCCGCCGAGCAGCTGAATGGCATCCAGCGTCACCGCCGTCGCCTTTTCAGCCGCCAGCAGAATCGCCCCGGCAGCATCCTCCCGCGTCGTCTCACCGCGATCGCAGGCCTTGGCCACGGCATAGACGTAAGATCGGCAGGAGTTCATGGTGACGTACATGTCCGCAACTTTGCCCTGGACCAGCTGGAACTCGCCAATCGGTTTGCCAAACTGCTTGCGTTCGTGGATATACGGCATGACGACATCCATTGCCGCCTGCATGATCCCGAGCGGACCGGCAGCCAGTACGGCACGCTCGTAATCGAGCCCGCTCATCAGCACATTGACGCCCCGTCCGACCTCGCCGAGAACATTCTCTTCCGGCACTTCGCAGTTCTCGAACACCAACTCGCCCGTGTTCGAGCCACGCATCCCGAGCTTGTCGAGCTTCTGCGCCACCGAGAACCCGGGAAAGTCTTTCTCGACAATGAAAGCCGTAATTCCGCGTGGGCCCGCATCCGGATCTGTTTTTGCATAGACGACGAGCGTATCGCCGCCCGGGCCGTTGGTGATCCACATCTTGGTCCCGTTGAGGATATAGCGGTCACCCTTCTTGTCCGCCCTGAGTTTCATCGACACCACATCGGACCCCGCACCGGGTTCCGACATCGCAAGCGCCCCGACATGCTCGCCGGAAATCAGCTTTGGCAGGTATTTGCGCTTCTGCTCATCCGAACCGTTCCGGCGGATCTGATTGATGCACAGGTTTGAGTGGGCGCCGTAAGACAACCCGATCGCCGCCGATCCGCGGGAAACCTCCTCGACCGCGATACAATGCTCGAGATAACCGAGCCCCGTCCCGCCAAATTCCTCTTCGACCGTGATGCCGTGCAGGCCAAGTTCCCCCATCTCCGGCCAGAGATGCCGTGGAAACTCATCGGTGCGATCAACCTCGGCGGCAATCGGCGCGATCCGATCGGCCGTAAATGCCTGCACGGTGTCGCGCAGTTGGTCTGCTACGTCACCAAGATCGAAATTGAACACCGGAGCCGTATTCGGGATCATCGCTGATATGTCCTTTCGATGAAGTTCCTTGCTGCCGCGCCAATTGACCCGAGTTAAGGCCACTTTATAAGCGACGCCCAATCCCAACACCGTGAATGTTGTCGCCTGGTGTCAATCATCGAGGCCCGCTACGTGCATCTTGGTCACAAGCCCGATCAGCACGTGTTGTTCCTTGCCTTCGACCACATCATAGACATCCGTTGTGCAAGTCGTCAGCGTCTTTCCTGGTTTCAACATGCGCGGGCGGGTCTGTCACTCACCACCGACCGGTCGCAGAAAATTGACTTCAAGCTCGGTTGCAAGCACACCGGATACCGCTGACCCGACGGTCAACACCGCATACCCGGCCGCCGCATCGGCTGTGCTGGTCGGCACACCGCCATGCACGGAACGGTATTGCTGCGCGAGTTTAGAGCCACGTGCAAGGGCGATATCAACCGCACCGGCCTGGACATCGATCAGCTTCACGCCAATCGTATCGCGAAGGCCAGGCAAGAAGCTGGGCCGGACACGCGCGAAAAATTGCGGTTAATAGGTATGAGACTTACTCGCGTCCAGTCCCGCATTTGCTGTTTGACAGACACAGGCCACCTGATAAGGGGCCACTGTATGAACGTCAGGGTGACACATGAACGACCCGCAACAGCAACCCGACGACGGTCATCAGATCAGCCCGCCGTCGCCCTTCCCATGGCCGCCCGCGTTGCTTGTAACCCTTATCGCGGCGGCGCTGCTCCTCGGGTACGTCCAGCCGCTGACCTGGCCCGGGCTCAATGATTTCGCGGCCCGCATCGTCGGTCTTGGCATTGGCGTACTGGGCATCGTCCTCATTCTATGGTCAGCCTGGGAACTCCGTCGCGCCGGCACCACGATCATGCCGCACCGTACAGCCGATGCCCTTGTCACCACCGGTCCTTTCACGCGCTTTCGCAACCCCATCTACCTCGGCGATGTGATGGTCCTCCTCGGGCTTGCCGAGTTAACCAAAAACATCTGGTTTGTTGCCGCTGCGGCCGCCTTTGCAGGCCTGGTCACAGTGTTCGCAATCCTGCCCGAGGAGCGCCATCTTGAAGCCCGATTCGGAGACGCTTACCGCGCCTACAAGGCCCGTTCGGGCCGCTGGTTGTAGGGTCTGCCGGTTCGCCCCGAAACCCCCTGCATTTGTAAAGAAGTTTGCACGGAAACCGGCTCCCAAACCATTGAAAAGCCCGATTCACTCCCCTTCTAAGGAAGGTGCCTTGTGCATCAAGCCGCAGGCGGAGGTGCGGACCGATGGATTTCAAGAACGCAAAGCGGATTGCTATTTTCCCGCTGGCCATAGTTGCTGCAATGCACATGGCAACAGCCGCGCACGCCCAGGCAAGCTACCGTGACACCATCGCGGACTGGCTCGGCGCCAATCCTGCATCGAAGTCCGAACCGGCACAATCGAAAGACCGTGCGGCAAAACCCAACGCGGAAAAGCCGGCCGTCGATAAGGATCCGCGCGCCGGCGACAAGTCCTACGAGCAGGCCAAGCGCCTGATGCAGGCCATCGACGCCATTCTCTCGGACACCGCCAAGCAGCGGTCGGCCTCCCAGCGCCTACCGTCCAAAAACGACTTCATTCTCACGCCACTGTGGACCGAGACCAAGGAAGACCGCGAGCAGCGCATTCGCGACCTCCTGGATGCCGCCCTTGGTATCGTCACCGATGTTCCGATCGTCGACGTTCAAAAGCGCATAGAGACCCGCCGAAAGACCATCCGCGAGCTGGAAGACAGCATCGTCGAAATGCGCGAAAAACAATTGAGCGCGCCGCAAAGCTCGCTGCTCCCGGGCGTCATCGCAGATACGGTCGCAAGCCTCGGCGAAAAGATCATCGAAGCCGAAAAGCGCATCGAAAAGAACAACCAGGACATCGCCGCAGCGCGCGCTGAAATCCAGTCGGCACTGACCAAGTCCGGCATCAAGCTGTCCGACAAGCAGGTCGAACTGCTGCTCGGCGGCGTCCTCAGTGGTGATCTGGTCCGGTTGGTCGCCGTCTTCAATTCGGCGAAACTGATCGATCAGCAACTCGGCGACCGCATGGCCGCCTCCGGCGAGAACATGAAGGCGGCGAGAAAGTATTTCGCAATGCACGCCGCGTTGTTCGCCATGCTCGTGCACGCCCAGGACACCGTCATCGCGAAGATCGACACCAAGTACCTGCCCAAGCTCGAAGCGATCACCAAGGATCTGCGTGCCGCCCAGCGGCGCACGCGGCGTCTCATGCGCCAGAAGAACCGCGAGGATCAGATCCGCATTCTGCAGTCCAACCTGCGCAGCCAGAACCTTGCACTCAAGGCGGCCAGTGGTTACCGCAACTACCTGCTCCAGCAGCGCGAACAAATCGCCAAGGCCCGGCGCAAAGCCGCCCACGACCTCTCGATTGCCGACAACACCTACGAGACGGTCGAGGCAAGTTTTCAATTGCGCGCACTGATGCAAAACACGCGTTCGACTTTCGAGGCGTTGCAAAAGCTCGAGTCACCGACCTTCGACCAGATCTTCAAGAACGAGGAACTGCGGCGCGAGTTCGAAAACCTGACAAAGAAGCTGGAAGTCCCGACCAGTTGACACATCCCGAGACTTCGGCCTGATTGTCCTTTGCGCCGTTTCGACATGACGTGCGGTCTCAGCGGATGCCTGGACCACGTCCGAAACCCCGAAATGCCAACGACGGTGCCCGCGAGGACGACCCGGCCAACGCACGCGGCAAACGAACTCGCCGTGCCGGGCACTCCGGCGATGCAACGGAATTCCAGATCATGCCCTCAACATCGTCCTTCAAAGCCATCCGTGCCACGGCCGAAAAGCGCAAGGGCGGCGCCAAGGCACTTGAAAAGCTGTTGCCACCCCAACCCAGTCGTAAAGCGCTAGCAAAGACCCCGGATGACCGCGTCCTCGCCGAAATGACCAGACGCGTTTTCTCGGCGGGGTTTGCCTGGAGCGTCATCGAAGCCAAATGGCCGGGCTTCGAAGAGGCCTTTTTCGGTTTTCAGCTGAGGCACCTGCTGTTCCAGCCCGACGACTATTGGGACGCCCTCACCAAAGATAAGCGCATTGTCAGGAATGGCGCCAAGATCATGTCGGTGCGCGCCAATGCACAGTTCGTGTCCGACATCTCAGACGAGCACGGCAGCTTCGCCCGCTTTCTCGCCGCCTGGCCGTCCAGTGATCAAATCGGCCTCCTCGATGTTCTCGCCAAGCGCGGAAGCCGCCTTGGCGGCAACAGTGGACAGATGCTGCTTCGGTTTCTCGGCTGGGATGGTTTTGTGACCTCGAAGGACGTTGTCACCTGCCTACGTAACGCCGGCCTCGACATTGCCGAAGAGGTCAAGTCCAAGCGCGATCTCGCCAAGGTCCAGGCCCAGTTCAACGCGTGGGCCGAGGAAACGGGCCTGCCTTATCTCCACCTCTCGCGGATCTGCGCCTTGTCGGCCGGCGAGAATTTCTCACCGGACTATATCGCCGCGCGAAGCAAGACCGACTGACGGCGGTTTGCCCGGATGTTCCACGCGACCACAAACAGCGCGATTCGTCTTGCTCAGGTCGACTCATGTGTTGGCTCGGTCGCGAAAATGCCCCCTCGCAACCGATGACATCGCGAATTGCTCAGTGGGCGAGCTTCATGGTCACGATGCCGGAAATGATCAGCAATGCAGCAAGCAAACGCTGCAGCGTAAGCGCCTCGCCGAGCAGGACAACGCCGGCAAAGAACGCGCCGGCGGCACCGATCCCGGTCCAGATCAAATAGGCGGTCCCCAGCGGCAAGCTGCGCATGGCAAGCGCCAGCAGACCGACCGAGCCAAGCATCGCAATAACCGTCACCAAGGACGGCACAGCCCGCGTAAAGCCGTCCGACTGCTTCATCGCGAACGCCCAAATGATCTCGAGCAGTCCCGCCAACAGAAGATAAACCCAAGCCATATCGTTCTCCACGCTCGGGTCGTCCCGAAATTGCAATGTGTTGGATGAGGTCGTCCTCATGCGCCTGGTCGTCCCACGCCACAAGGATCACCACATGCGCATCGAACGTAATGCGCCTATCGCACCGGCGATAGTGCGCACCGGCTGCTTGGGCCAGTCACGCATCATACCGTCCTGTAGTTGCATTGTTGACAGTTGCAAGCTGTAGGGTTCGTAGACATCGGATCAACGTTGACATTGGGGAATAGGTGCTGACCGGCAGAAGCGGCGCACTTAGATCAAGTTTTTGAAGAGCTTGGCCGCCGCCAATCCCACTAAGGCGCTGCCTTGCCCTAGAGCGTTTCAGGTTTAGCTGGAACCGTCCCACTCCCCCGCCCGGCCGCCCAAAACCACGATTGCATGGGCGGCCGGGAGGGGGAGTGGGCAGGCGGTGCGATTCCGCCTAAGGCGGAAATGATCTAGTCGGTTACAAGCGCGTCGAGCACGCCGGGCAATTCCTTGACGTTGCCGGGCGCCATCAGGTGGACGCCGTGCACACCTGCGATGTCGCGTAGTTCATTGACGAACGCGAGGCAGTGCTCGCGCCCCACGCGCCGCGCGTCATCGGCACGATCCAACGCCTCGATCAACGAATCGGGGACGTTAACCCCGAACAAATTCTTGTTCATCCACCGCGCCGACTTCGCCGATGCCAATGGCCCGGTGCCGATGAGTATATGCAGGCGCTCGGTCAAACCATGATCACTGAGGGCTGAGATATAGGGCTTCACGATATCGACGTCATAGCAGAGCTGAGTCTGAATGAAGTTCGCACCTGCATCCGCTTTGCGCAGCAGCTCTTCCGGTACCCATCCTTTGGGCGGCGAAATTGGTACGTCGGCCGCACCGCAAAAGAAGCTCGGCGGGCTCGCAATCGACCTGCCCGTTGGCAGGGTCCCATCTGTCGTCATCTGCCTGGCCCAGCGTAACAAGTCGTGCGACTTGGCATCGAACACCGGCTTCGCCTCCGGTTGATCGCCGGCCGAAGGGTCATCACCCGTCAAGAATAGCACATCGCGCACACCAAGTGCCGAAGCCCCCAGCATGTCTGCTTGAAGCGCGATCCTGTTTCGGTCGCGACAGGTCAATTGCAGAATTGGATTGAACCCGTTTTGCGCAAGGATGCCGGATGCTGCGACGCTCGACATATGCACGCTCGCGCCGGGGCCGTCTGTGACATTGAGACCGGCAACCCGGTTCTTGAACGGCGCGGCTACCGCGAGCAACTCTTTTGAGCCGCCCGCGATAGGCGGAACGATCTCGCTCGTCACAACAAACCGGCCCTGCCCCAGGGCTTCACGCATACTGTTCAACGATTGCTAGCTCCCTCACTGGCACGTCGGGTCAGACAGGCCCGGTCACCCGGCCTCCAACGGCACCTCGTTGTACTGTCGCGCGGCAGCATAACGCCGCGGACACCCGAACTCTTATCCAGCTTTTGCCAAAAAAGCGAATGTGGTTACCGGCCGCAAGGCCCAACCAGGACGCGGCCGCGCCGCCCGTTTGCGCGGACGTCGATGCGGAACGCGACGCAATCAATCTGCAAGCGAATGGACGCCCGATCGTCGCCGCGCACTGTCATCCGGCCGAAAAGCGAGAGCCCCGTCCCCTCAGCGCGCGCGTGTCAGGCGCTTGCACATCGCATGCGCGCGCGACAATGCCGCGTCACGATCCTCGAACCTAGCGATCGCCGTCCCGCCAGGAGCATGCTTCTCGGCGAACTTGGCGGCCATTTCCGCCTCGAACTCCGGGAACACGTTCAGGGCGGTAAACTGGACCGTATCGGCTCTGACAGACTGGATCAGCAACGTCCGCGACCCTCCGTAGCTCGCGACTTGCACACGGCATTCCCGCGGGCTCACCGGCAGCGGCGGCGCAGTCGTCAGGCCCATTCCCGCAGGCGCAGGAACCTTGCCTCCGGTCGCGACGACGGCCGCATTGGCTTTCGCTCCCCGCTTGCCACCCGCCGGTTTGGCAGCCACCTGCCCCAGATTATCGCGGCAGAACCTACGTCGATATAGACGTGCGACATACTCAATCGAGCGCCCGTAACGCCGATCGACCGCCCAACGGCCCGAAAGGTCCTGAAACGTTACGGCCCGGCGCCGCGCGACGGGTTTTGACAGCCGCAAAATGACGTCCTGCTTGAGGCGCGTACGCGGCGCCACGGGATTGGCGATCTCCTCTCCGGAATAGACCACCAGGTGCTGGATCTGTGCCAACACGCCGGTGCTTACGTCGGGAAAGCTGTTGCCCGGCACGCCGCCGCCCGTCGTGCCGATACCGGCAAAGTTGTTTTGTTTCGGATCAACGTCGCCCATGCGCCCGCTCGGTGCGCGGTAAGTCAGAAAATTGGTTTCGATCGCCATCTGATAGAAGGCATAGTCCCAGCGCACCCGCCAGGCCTCGCCGTGCTGCTTGTACCAGTCCGCAATCCTGCGAAACTTGCGCAGCAAGCGCCGGTTGCGCGTCAGCAAAAACCGCATCAATCGCTCGGGCGTAACGCAGGCCGGCACCTGATTGGTTGCCGACAGCCGGATGGGAGGCGGCGAGGCGGCGGCGCCAACAGTGCTCGCTGACATAACGGCTGCCGCGATAAACGACATCCAAATACTCGACACGACCCGCTTCGGGCCATGCCGCAATCGAACACGCAATGTCGTTGGCATGGACGGTTGCCTCCACTCGATGCGGCGGCAACGCGCCGGTTCAGCCGGGTCCCGTCATGATCGCAGTACGGCGACCGACCCGAAGAGCCGCCTCCACGCTCATCGCGCGCAGGTCACTCGGTCACAATGGTGTTGGCGAATTGGCCCTGGACGGACAGTTTCAGCCTTCCGGACAAAGTTTGAACGCCTTGTCCAACGCCAGCGTTTGGGATTTGAACTCACCGATTTTTTTACCGCCCTGCGCGTAGGCCGCGATATAGGCAGCAGCTTCTTGTCTTTCACGGCCCGCGTTGACGTCGAGCACCGTGTAATTCACGTGCGAGGTATCCGCAGACTTGATGATGATCGCTTTCTGGCCACCATAACTCGCCGTCCAGACCCGGCACTTCGTCGGAGCCTTCTTGGCTTTGGCCTTCTTGCCGCTGCGCGATCCATTGGCCGCGCCATCACTGCTATTCTGGCGCGTTGCCGGGTTGAGCCAAGGTGTCGCGAACTTAGCTGCCAGATGCCCCGCACTTGCAACTTGCTTCGATTTCGTCGCCGTGCCCGTACGCGTTTGCGCTTGGCCAGCCTGCTTTTGGACACCACTGACAGATGTCGAATTGGTGGTTTTGGCCGCCGGTGGCGCCGTGCGGTTCAGGACTTTGATTTTGCTGTTGAGCTTGGTCTTCGGCAGCTGGGCGCGTCCGATCTGCTGATTTGACGCGGTCTGACCACTCGTGAGCGGTGCCTGCGTTGAAGGATCCTGCCGCCTATAGACTGTCGAGGCACCGAGTGATGCCCGATTGGTCAGCGCTGACGGCGTCTTTTTGGCGGCTGGCGTCGTGGCGGCAGCAACCTTTTGATTGCGCCCGCGCCGCGCTTGGGCCAGCAGGTCTGGCTGCGGGTCGGCGCGTCGGCAGTGGCCCGAATAAAACGCATCGCTGATGGATTTGATATCGGCGGCATAACCGCGATCGCCCGGCGCCCATTTCTGACCGATATGGCCGAACGTCATTGCACCGCGTATCGAGCGTTGCCACTTGTTGAGAATTTTCCAGGCCTGCACCTTGCGCGTGCGATCGGCAATAGGATTGTCGACATGGACACCCGCATAGATCAAGAGATGCTCGAGATGCGCGCGAACGCCATCCGAAACACTGGCGAACCGCTCACCCTTAACGCCGCCGCCTGTGGCCCCAAGCCCGGCAAAGTTGTTCTGCGACCAGTGCACATCGCCGTTGAACTTGAGACTGGCCGTCTCAAGCAACATTTGGAAGAACGCAAAGTCCCAGCGGATGTTCAGGGCTTCACCGAGGCGCATATAGTCCACGGCAATGTTCTGGAACCTGGCGCGTAGCGCCGGATTGCGAGACTTGACGAACGCCATGAGACGTCCCGGTGTCGCGCAACTAGGCGGTTGATTGGCCGGCGAAAGCAGGACTTCAGGAATGGCCGCCTGGCTAGGCGAACACCACAGGCTCAAGCAAATTGCGGTTGCTGCGCTGCCAAAATACTTCATGAACACTCCCACCCGTCAGAGCGTTTTCGCCCCCAATTACAGGTCAAGTCAGGTTTCCACTCGTTAACGTTTACAGCATGCACCGTTAACGGAACCCTTACAGGACCCTTCGAATTTTTGCCGTTCAACGGCGGCCGAAGGACGGCGGCAATTGGGGCGCGAAGCGGAAAAATTGTGGCAATTGCTGGACGATTTGGTGAGTTGTGGATAAGCAACGCACAGCCCGCGCCAATCCGGCCCACGTACGACGGACCGAGAGCAACGTTTGGCTTGCTCGGTCGCCGGCGTGCCAGCGGGCAACCTGGCGAACGACTGCACGCATAGACAACTAGCTAAGAATTCTCGCCGTTCAGGCGCGCAACCGCTCGTTTTGCGGATCGAACGGACTTTCCTCGACGATCGTGGCCGGGAAACGGTCGCCCAGAATATCGATTTCGAGCTGACTGCCCGCCGCCGACACCTCAGGTGCCACCATCGCCAGCGCCAGCGACTTGCCCAGGCGGAAACCGAAATTGCCGCTGGTCACCCGACCGACAACCTCGCCGTTCTTGTAGATCGGATTGTTGCCGACCGGGTCGGCATCCTTGGTGTCGTGCACCTCGAGCGTCACGAACGCGTTGGCAAACCCGCGTTCCTGCCATTGCGTGAGGCCGTCCCGACCAACGAAATCGCCTTTGTTCAGGTTGACGAAACGATTGAGCCCGGACTCGAGCGCGGCATACTCAATCGACAATTCCGCCCCCGGCATGCGGTAGGACTTTTCGATCCTGAGAGAATCCATAGCCCTAATTCCAAACGGTTTCAGTCCGAGGTCCTGCCCGGTGGCCCAAAGCGCATCGAAGATGTGGTTTTGATACTCGATCGGATGATGCAATTCCCAACCCAGTTCGCCGACGAAGTTGACCCGCATCGCCTTGCACGGCGCCAGGTTGACGACAACGTCTTTGCCAGTGAGCCACCGGAAACCCGCATTCGAGAAATCATCCCGCGAGACACGCTGCATCAGTTCGCGCGCCTTCGGGCCGGCAACCACCAGCACACCCATTGCATTGGTCAGATTCTCGAACTGCACCGAACCGTCCCGCGGCATGTGTTGTCTGAGCCAGTCGTGATCGAGGCGCTGGTAGACACCGGCCGAGACCAGATAAAAGCTCTGCTCACCCTCCCGCATGATGGAAAACTCGGAATGCACGCCGCCGCGAGGCGCGAGCGCGTGCGCCAGCACGATACTGCCAGCCTTCTTCGGAATGCGGTTTGCCACCAGATGGTCAAGGAAGGCTTCGGCTCCGGGCCCGCTCACCCGCGCCTTCGCAAACGCCGTCATATCGAGTATCCCGACGTTCTCGCTGACGTTGCGGCATTCGTTACCAACGTGCTCGAACCACTTCGAACGCCGGAACGACCAGTGGTCTTCCTGCGCCGTGCCCTTTGGCGCAAACCAGTTCGCTCGCTCCCACCCGAACTTCTGCCCGAACACGGCACCGAGATCACGCAAGCGCTCATAGCAAGGTGCCGTGCGCAACGGCCGCCCAGCCGCGCGCTCTTCATCCGGGTAGTGCACGGTGAAGACGTTGGCGTAGGCTTCCTCGTTCTTAGTGATCAAATAGCCCTTGGTTGCATAGTCTCCGAACCGCCGGGGATCGACACCCAGCATGTCGATGGTCGGTTCGCCCTCGACGATCCATTCCGCCAATTGCCAGCCCGCTCCGCCGGCCGCCGTCACACCGAAGCTGTGGCCTTCATTGAGCCAGAAATTCTTCAACCCCCAGGCCGGACCGACGATCGGATTGCCATCCGGCGTATAGGCGATCGCCCCGTTGTAGACCTCCTTGATGCCGAGTTCACCGAATGCCGGAACCCGGCGAATGGCAGACTCGATATGCGGGCTGAGCCGTTCGATGTCCTCCTGGAAAAGCTCGTACTTGCTTTCCGGATCAGGCCCATCGACGTAGCAGGCCGGCGCACCGACCTCGTATGGTCCGAGGATGAGGCCGCCCGCCTCTTCGCGCATGTACCAGGACCCATCCGACTCCCGCAAAACACCCATCTCCGGAAGCCCTTGCGCTTGACGTTCCTTGATCTCGGGATGCGGCTCCGTGACGATGTACTGGTGCTCGACCGGAATGACGGGGATGTCGAGACCAACCATCGCCCCGGTCTGGCGCGCGAAGTTGCCGGTCGCGGAAATCACGTGCTCAGCCGTGATATCGCCCTTGTCCGTCTTCACCAGCCACTCACCACTGGCCTTTTGCTCGATACCAACGACAGTTGTCTCGCGATAGATCTGCGCGCCGCCGGCACGCGCTTGTCGCGCCATCGCCTGGGTCAGGTCCGCAGGTTGTATGTAACCGTCCCTCGGATGACGGATCGCACCGATCAATCCATCGGTGACGCATAGCGGCCAAAGTGCTTTGACCTCGTCCGGAGAGAGAAACTCCACCGTCACGCCAATCGTATTCGCCACCCCGGCATACTGGTGATACTCATCCATCCGATCCCGGGTCATCGCCAAGCGGATATTGCTGACCTGACGCAATCCGATATCTTCGCCAAGCTCTTCCCCAAGCCGTTCGTAGAGTGCCACGGAATACTTGTGGATCTGTCCAACCGAATAGCTCATGTTGAATAGCGGCAGCAGACCGGCGGCATGCCACGTCGAACCGGACGTCAGCTCCTTGCGCTCGACAAGCACGACATCGGACCATCCCTTCTGCGTGAGATGATAGAGCGTGGATACGCCAACGACCCCGCCGCCGATCACCACGGCCCGTGCTTGCGATTTCATTGCCAAACTCCTCCCGGATGAGGTTCTACCGGCACTGCCAAGCGGATGTCATGGCATAGATGTCATGGCATAGATTGCCATCGCAGCCATGCGTGCGCCAGTCCGGCCCACAGGACTCGAAACTGCCGAAACGACCAGGCCCATCCGAACCCGTCGAAGATGTTAGTCCTCAAGCGCCCGGAGCCGCCGTCGTCATCCAGTGCGCCGAATGTTCCAGTCCTCCGAACGCAAAGACGTGCACACCGGCAAGCAGGCCGCCAGCACGCGCTGCCCGATAGCCGTCCAGATCACGCAGCACGGCGTCCGGCGTCCATTGCCCGAACATCAGCCGCGCCGTCTCAGGCCGCTGGCTCAGCGCCCGAGCTGACTTGGCAACACCGAGCTTCATGGCAAAGCTCAACAGCGACCGCAGCTTTGCGGGGCCCGGAATACCGATCCGCACCGGCGCATTGATACCGGCATCCGCAAGCCCATCGAGCCATGTGATGACCGGTCCTGCATCGAATGTGAATTGGGTCACGAACCAGATTTCACTGGCGGTTGCCCGGCCGTACGCGATCTTTGAATGCATGGCGTCCAGCAAAACAGAATCCTCGGCAAACGGATGACCTTCGGGATGTCCTGCAAAACCGAGTCGGCAGATATTGTGTTTTTCAAGAAGCCCGCTCTCCAGAACATCCAGCGTGTTCTTGAAGGGACCGACCGTTTCCGGATTGTCGCCTGCAATCAGCAGCACCGAGTCGAGCCCCGCCGCGGCAAGTGCCGCCAAATCGCTATCGAGCTGCATATGTGACCGCAATGCACGCGCCGGAATGTGCGGCACGGCCCGCATCCCGGCTTGCTGCGCTGTCCGGCAAGCCGCGACCGTTTCCGAAAAAACCGAGCCCGGCAGGCACGGCACGTATAACTCTGTATTGGCCGGCACCACGGCACCGAGGTCTGCGAGACCGTTGATCTGGCGTGGCGTCGCCTCGATTGAGAAGCTGCGAGCCAGGGGTGCAATTGGTGTCAGGGGCGCATGAACGGGCTCAGCTGCCACGGCGCCGGCATGAGGGAATTGAAGGACTTCGCTCATCGCGACACGGTTCCTTATGTCGAATTTGTGCCGGCACACGGCAGCATCGGGGAGAAGCTCTCGGCCTGCAGCCCATAAATCACGGGCGCGCAGAGATTCACTTCTCCCGATCCGACAATTCGTGTCGCCCAACTGTCATCAACGATGGGAGGGCACGGAGCAGCCTTGGAGTTCCCTTGCGATCGAAGTCAGGGTCGGTGTGAGGAGGTCGCCACGGCCTTAATTGATGCTGGCAAGCCGTGTCGGGTCACCTTCAATGTCGCGCAGGTAAAGCTGATAGAGCACGGGTTCGAAAATCGAATTCACCGGGACGTCGCTCGGGCGCGCGATGTCCTTTCCGAACACCTGAGCTGCCGCAAAAATGCTGTCACTGAAGTAGCGCGTTGCAACCGTGATCTTGTTTGGCCGGATCGACCCGCCCTTGCGCGCCACATGAAACCCCCAGATACCGAATGCCGGCACCGCGATATTGTAGCTCCTCGACGCCGCGAACACCCGGTCCATGGTCGCTCCGATCGACCAGAACGTACGCCGCGCAAAAAATGGAGATGAGCTTTGCGTTGCCACCGCCCCGTCCGCCGCCATGCGCCTCGCCAGCATGGCATAGAACTCAATTGAATAGAGCTTGGCGATCGCCTCGTTGTGAGGGTCCGGAAAGTCCAGGATCACGCGGTCGTAGCGACGCCCATCCTCGCGCACGAACACAAAGGCATCGGTGTTGAAGACATGGACGCGCGGGTCCCTGAGACTGTCCTTGTTGAGTAGGACAAGCGGGTAGAACTCACGTCCCATGCGGGTCATTTCAGGATCGAGATCGACCAGGTCGACCCGCCTGACGCCGTCATGCTTGAGCACTTCGCGAACGGCCAGACCGTCTCCACCACCCATGACCAGGACCGTCTCCGCCTTGCCCGGCAGGCTCATTAGGGGATGCACGAGTGCTTCGTGATAGCGGTGTTCATCGACCTGCGAGAACTGGATATGGCCATCGATAAAGAGCCGCAGGTCCTTGCGCTTCCAATCCCGGGTAACGACAAGGTTTTGGTATGGGGTCTGCTTCTTCCACAGGACCTTGTCGAAGTAGAGGTGATGCTGGGCGTAGGACGTCAGCCGGTCACCGGCGATCGTCAGCCCGATCAGCAAGACCATGGTGGCAAGAACCACAGCCAAGAGGCGCCTCGGCCGTTCCAGCACATTCCACAGGAACACCACCGTCAGAAGCGCCACCGAAATGTTGATGAGACCGATCGCGAACGACGAGCGCAACAAGCCGAGCCCCGGCAGCAGCATCAAAGGAAATGCGATCGAGCCGACAAGCGCCCCGGTGTAGTCGAGCGACATCACGTTTGCGATCGACTTCCGCATACCACTGGTTTGAACGAGGATGCGTGTCAGCAACGGGATCTCGAGGCCCACCAGCGTACCAATCGCCAGTATGAAGGCGAGCATTGTCACCTGGTACAGTCCGGGCGAATAGGGAAAGACGAAAAACAACGTCAGACTGCAAATCCCACCGACCAAAGCGAGCAGAATTTCCACATAGATAAAGTTTCGAAGCAGATTATCACCGAGGAACTTGCTCAGGTATGAGCCTATCCCCATCGCAAACATAAAAAAGCCGATTGTGAAAGAGAACTGATAGACACTGTTGCCAAGCAGATAACTCGACACCGTACCGATGATCAACTCGTAGACGATACCGCATAAAGCGACGATTGAAATGGAAAACAGAAGCACACCACATTGCGCAGGCGGCAACTGTCCATAGCCGTCACGCTGCGCCTGCTGCGGGCCGCCTTCGACCGGGTCTGGCGTTGCGTGACCGGTCGGCGCTGGAACTACGGCATCCGTCATGGAGGCTACCCTCTGGTTCAATCGGTTCGGTTGGGTTTGGCGCGCACGTCACCGGGCAACGGCGGATCGATCCGCCGCAGGTTCGTGCTGTGGGCCATTGATCGTACGGGGACAGGCGTGGGCTCTGCACTTTCTCCGCGCCTGACGGTGTGAGGCATGCTCGGCTTACTTGCCGCCGAACAAGCCGCCGGAGCGTGCCCGAGACCTGGCATGCGACCGACGACCACCGGAGCGATTGCCAACGCTCTTGGATGAGCGCAATGAAGCAATCTTGCGGTTCGAGAACGCCTTCCGGTCAATTCCGGCAGCCCGCTGCTTTCTCTCGAAATCGTTCATCAAGATCCCAATGAAGAAGCCACTGCTGCGCGGACGCACGGCCGTTGAATAGGTTTCGCTGGTGGCGATCAGCCGGCGGCCGTGATAGTCGATCTCGACCTTGAACAGCTTCTTCTCGCCGGCACCGCGAACATTGTCGTTGTTGCGGTCTTCGAAGCCGATGAACGAAGCGTCTTTGCGCAAATTGATCCCGATCGGTGTGCGATGCAGCTTCGGGTCCATGTTCATGACCTGCCGGAACAGACCGGTCATTTCCTTGATGTGAGCGTCCGTCGCCGTCGCCGCTTGCACCTTTTTCAGGTAGTTTTGATAGCTTCCCAGTGCCTTCGCCGTACGATCCAGAACAGCGCCAAGGTCCGGGCCCTTGCGAATGAAACTCGGTGTGTTTTCGGCGCTGCAGGCACCCACCAAAGCTGCCGCACCGGCAACCGCGACCAATCCAATTACTGCTCTCATCGTTTCGCGCACCTTGTAATCTCGGCGCATTGACTTCAAAGCGCCGCAATTCTATCCGTGGTGAACGCGACGTAGAAACGCCCCGCAAGGTCGTTTATCGGAAATTTGTCCCAATATTTTCTTTCGTTTCTGTGGTTTTTCGTTAGTACCGCGTTAAAGGCGTCCAGAACTAAGACAAACCGGCAAAAAATTGCGACCGTTAAACGAAATTACACGCAGGCCGAAAAACGGCGCAGCCAATAAACCTGGTGCACGCCAGGTCCATAATAGTGACTGAGCTGACCGGCATGATGAAAGCCGGCCGCTTCCAGCCCCTGTTCGGCGCCCTGCCGCAGATCCGACGGGAAGGCGGCGATCAGGAAGCGCGCACCCTCGCCAGCAGCCTCGTCGGTCAATTGCGCAAGCACTGCGGCGGGGTCAGCGTCACGGTCAGCCGCCGTAAATTCCCGCCACGTCAGTGAAGCGGCTCGATCCGCCTCGTCTACGACACCAAGTCCGTCAAACACGAGATAACCTGCGGCTGGTGCGTCTCGGACCGAAATATCCGTCAACGACAGCCCATAAAAAAACCCGGCCTCACCAGGCTCGAAGTAGTCTTCGATCCGCATTTCAAGCCGTGCGCCCAGCGATTCATAGAACCGCTTTGCGGGTGCATAGACATCGACACCATTCTCGCGATAGTCGCCTGTCGACATGAAGAGCCTGGTGACACCGTCGCAGCGCATCTCTTGCAGAAGCGTATACACCAGATCCCGTCCAACGCCTTTGCCGCGATGCGTGTCTTTGACATAGGTCCAGGAAAGCCAGCATGCACTTTCCGCCTCGTCATCAAATGCGGCACCGGTGACACCCACCACCTCGTTGTCGTCGACCGCCACGAGATGGCCGGACACACCGCGCGCGAACGTCTCACGCGCCTCGTCGGCGTCGTCCTCATCATGATCTTGAATGATGGCGAGTACCGGCTCGACATCGCCATGCAACATCGCCCGCACGTCCCATGCCGGCCGCCTAACCCGCTGTGCACCGGTTTCATCAGCCTGATTGGCGAATATCGAAAACACCGTGCACCGTCCCTGCCGCACTAACCACCATCGACCAGACAGAATGCCGGGAAGAAGTTACTGCAGTGTTGCAGGCGACAGTCGAGTCGGCGAACTGCTACCCGCGCCCTTGCTGCGAAGAAACCACAATTTCGCGACGCGATTGCGTTGACAGGCCGTTCTAGTGGGCTGCCAACCACTCCCGTGCCATGCGCTGTGCCTTGGCGATGTCGGCCTTGTTTAAATCGCGCGCAATCTCCATGCGGTAGACCTTGGCCGCATCGTTGCCGCGCAGCGCGGCGAGATTGAACCATTTGTGTGCCGCGATCAGGTCGATCTCGACATCCCGCCCGGCACTGTACATCAGACCGAGCTGAAACAGGGCTTCAGCACCGAGCGTAGAAGTCGTTCCCTGCTGGTCATCATATCCAAAATCAAGACGGGCCATGACGTCCTCCAAACTCACTGAGAGGGATTTGTTTGTTGTCCACGTCGCGACAGTGCGTCAGTCGGCATGGTAAATCTGTTCCCTAGGAAACCTACTGAGCGTTCTCGGAACAAATGGTTAATGCTGATATTTTTCCCTATATATGTCAGTGCATTACTGATTCTTCATATGTCGAACACTTAAACCTTGCCGTCATTGCACTGAGGCACGGGAGAGATCTCACGTACCAATACCAGTTGGTCACAGGCCCGAGATGTGCCTTGAAACCGCCTCCCACTGAAGTATTGTGCAGGCCGGAAAAAGCGCGCCGAGGGATGCCGTAAGGCTGGCGCCAAGACGGGGAATAGACAGTTGGTGATGCGCGTAATTTCGGCCCTTGCGGCCGGCGTTGTGCTGAGCGCCTGCGCGAGCGGGATGCCGGACCCGGTCATGCTGCAAAGTGCGCTGGTCAGTGGCAATTCGAACCAACAGGCGACCGGAAGCGTTGCTCAGACCGAACGGTCTGCCGCCTCGCACGTTCTGAGCGCGGTGGCCATTGAACGTGTCACCGGCAAACCGCCCGACAATTCGTTTCGTTTGAGCAACTGACGGGCCACGACCCGGCCGGGAAACCAGCCGGGTCAACACGGCTGCCCATCGCGGGCGAGACGCAGGACGGCGCAAGATGGGCGGGCTGACGGGGCCACGTTGCGCGCCCGCCGCCGTCCCGCGTGAGTTTTTCTTAAGGCAACAGGACCGTTGAACCGGTCGTCTTGCGTGCCTCAAGGTCAATATGAGCCTGCGCAGCCTTGGCCAGCGGATAGGTTTGGTTGACCGCGATTTTCACGATCCCGCTTCCAACCACTTCGAACAACTCGTTGGCATTGGCAATGAGGTCCTCACGGCTGGCAACATAGGTAAACAAGGTTGGCCGCGTGACATACAGCGAGCCCTTGCCGCCCAACGCCCCGACGTCGAAGTTCGTGATCGCGCCCGAGGCATTCCCGAACGTGACGAACAAGCCACGCGGCTTCAAGCAGTCGAGCGAAGCTGGATACGTCGCCTGGCCAATGGAATCGTAGACCACATCGCAGCCCTTGCCTCCCGTGATCTCCTTGACCCGCTCGACGAAGTTCTCCGTGTTGTAGTTGATGCAGTGTGTCGCCCCATTGGCCTTGGCAAGCGCGCATTTCTCGTCGGACCCCGCCGTGCCGATGATGGTCGCGCCCAAATGCTTGGCCCACTGGCATGCGATCAGGCCCACACCACCCGCCGCCGCATGCAGCAGCATCGTCGTTTCGGGGCCGACCTCGTAGGTCTGGCGCAGCAGATAGCGCACGGTCATGCCCTGCAGCATCATCGCCGCGGCCGTTTGATAATCGATGGCACTTGGCAACTTGACGGCGCGGTCCGCCGGCATCACTCGCTCTTCACTGTAGCTTCCCATCGGGTTTGCGTACGCGATGCGGTCACCGACCGCCAGATCCGACACGCCGGACCCGACGCCGATCACTTCACCCGCGCCCTCCATGCCAAGGACCACCGGCAGGCTTGCAAGCGGATATAGACCGCTGCGCTGATACGTATCGATGTAATTGAGGCCGACAGCGTGATGCTTGACGCGGATTTCGCCCTCACCCGGGTCGCCCACGTCAACTTCTTCCCAAACCATCTTGTCTGGGCCGCCATGCTCATGGATGCGAATTGCATTGACCATTGGTCGTTTCCTCGTTTGTTGTTGCCGCCCGAACCACACGGCCCTGAGGCGTCGGAGATTAGCATTCAAGATGTGCCCGGCACGCAACCGTCAAAGCAATGCTTGTGAGAGGTGGCGCGGGTGTGCACGATAAGGATCGGGTGTGCCATATGTCGGCCACGACAGACTTTTATGGGCTGTCGGCGTTATCCTCAAGAGGCGTTGGGCAATGTTAGCGAAGGGCATGCGTGTTGGAGTGTTGCTGGCGGCCGTGGTTGGCGTCGCGGGCGGCATCACGGGATGTGCCAGCACCGGTCTTGATAATGCAACGGGCCTGAGTGCGGGCCTGAATTGTGTCGATGACAGCGCCCAATGCCTAGCCAGACGCCGCACCGCGCTCTCTGAAATCATGCAGGATAAGCATGGCAAGTGGATCGAGCAGCCCCCCAACGCACGCGCTGATGCCTCTGGCGTCCGCCTGTTTGCTTACAAACAACGCAAGCGGGAGTTGAATTGCCGCCAGCTACGTATCGGCTACGCCGAAGCCCGCGGCGCAAGACAGCGATTGCGAGCAGCAAACAGCCCGGATCTCACTCCGGCCCTCGTGTCCCGCGGCGCCATCCTGGGTGATGAAGTCGCCCGCGAACTGAAACGGGAAATCAGGCGCCGAAAATGTAAACCGGGCGTCACCTAACCACCCTTTGGCAATGAGTTTAAACCGTCATCACGGCGGTCAAGCCACCGCCTGCAGGCTCGACTTGTTCCCTATCGGGCCTAGGCAAACCGCCCGCTCGTTTCCGGTAAGCCTCCAACCCGCTAAGCCGGACGCCTCAAAATGGCGTAGTCGGCATATCCGCGATAGAGGCGCTCGAACACGAGGCTCAAATTATGCTCTTCCGCCCGCGCCCTGAGAACCTGCTCCAATTCCGCGCGTGGATAGACGGTGAACTTCGCGAGCCAGGCAGACAACAACGACTTGAACCAGCCGGGCCAACCGCCCTGTTGGCCGAAATCGACAATGTGCAGACTGCCGCCAGGTGCGACGGCGGCGATCGAAGCCTCGACCGCTTCCTGCCATGGCGGAATCATCGACAAGGCATATGAAACGAAGACGCGGTCCGCTTCATCGAGACCGAACATGTCCTGCACGCTGAACGCGGTTGCATCACCTTGAGCCACTCGGATGCGCTCTGAAAGACCGGCACGCTCAATCGAATTGCGGGCCGTGACGAGCATCTCGCTTGAAATATCGAAACCATAAAACCGTGCACGCGGATAGCGCCGCGCCGCGAGGATAAGATTCCGCCCCGTCCCGCAGCCGACCTCGACGACGCTCTGACCGTCCAATGGGGCCAGTTCGTCGAGCAACCGGTCGCGTCCTAGCAGGTAGTACTTGCGGGTCGCGTCATAGATGTAACGCTGATACTTGTAGATGCCGTCCATGTGACGGGCGGCATCATCGGCCGCACCGCTCACACTGTGCTCTCCCCCGCGACCGATTTCGAATCTTTGCGCACGTAGAGATGGAAGCCGCCATAGATCGACGAGCGGTCCTTCTTGACCCATTCACGGCATCTTTCCTGATCGTAGTCGAACTGATCGAGAATCGCATCCGAAACACGGCCAGGCAGGATGCTCTCCTCACCGGCGGTTCGAAAAATCACCCGTGCACCCGGCTTTGCCGTGCGCTCGATCTCGGTCCACAGATGCGTCAGGATATCATCAGTCATCCAGTCTTGGGCATCGAGCAGCACATAGGCATCAAGTGAAGCATCTTCCTTCGCGGCGAGGTATTCGGTGAAGGATCGATGCTGCACCTCGAGGTCGTCGATCCTTTCGCGAAGATCATCAAACGCTTCCGGCTTGAGATAGGGCGGCAGCGGCCCGGCTCCACCCGTCGCATAACGTCGACCGAAGGCCTGCCAGGCGAAATAGTTGTCCTGAAGGTCAAAGTCACAGGCAAGCCGCTCAAGGCGTTGATGCAACACCTTGGACATATGGGTTTCCTGCCCTTTGAGCGCCTCGAATTGAGACGGCGGAATGCCAAGACCGAACAATGCCGACGGTTTGTTGAGCAGCCATCGGATGTGTCGCTTTTCGAACAACGGCGCCAGTTCCGCCTCAAAGATTTCGCGCTGCTCCTCCATCGTGCGCGCCGACAGGATCTTGCGCGGATTGCGCCCGTGGACGCGGGCCAGCAGGTGGCTTGCCCCGATGAAGGTCCCGAGCAAGCCGTGCCTATACAGATTGTTGCGGAAATAACCGATCCGGCGTCGCCCGAACAAATTTCGGCTTTCCCAGTATTTGCGCGACGTCTCATCGAGATGTGGACGAATGTATTGTTCGTAGACGCGGACATTATCGCGCGCATCTGCTTCGGCAAAGAAGCGATGGAACGCTTGATAATTTGGCAGGTGGCGCACCGCGGCTTGCTTGAGCTTGTTCAAGGCAACGTGCGCCGGATTGAGATCGACCGCCGTAACCTTGATCGGGGCCGCCGACAGATAACTCAGAATATTGCAGCCGCCGGACGCGATCGCGACCAGGTGATCGTCGGCCTGCAAGTCGAGGGCCTCCAGGTCGACAACCGGATCCTCCCAGATTTGCGGATAGACCAGCCCGGAAAATACCAGTGTAAAGAGCCGCTCCTGAATGCCCTTGCGCGAGATCGCTTTGTGGCGATGCACCGCCTGGCGCAAGCGCTTGTTTTTTCCGCGATTGAAGAAACGCGATTTGCTTGGTTGATCCGTCGCAGGTTCCTGCATCGGTGTCATATTGTCCTCAGATCCTGACGCTCTAGTTCCGCGTCCGCCAATGCCAACCGGCACTGCGCGCCGAAATGCGCCGTTACGCCGCGAGCGCGCCCCAAAAAGCGACAGCAATATCCCCGTGCCAAGCGCGCTATGTGACATGTTTAACGGTTCACGTCGAGAGCGCAAGCGCGACGGGTGTCACCTTAGCACATTGCTGATCCAGCAGGCGCTCCAGGTGCCAAATTCCGGCCACAGGCACCGTGACAATCGCCGGCCAGCCCCCATATGAATTAAGCGTAGGCACCCGTCCGAACGGAGCAGCCCATGACCACTGCCGGCTATGCCGAACCGAATGCGCTCTATCCGCCGACCATCGTGCCACCGGATCGGCCATTGCCGCTTTACCGGTTCCTGTTTCGTTTTTTGCAAAACCCACTGCTGTCGCTGCCCCAGCAGGCCTACGAGGAACCGATCGTTACCTACAGAGCCACGCGCGGATTGACGGTCGTCTGGATCACAGATCCGGCAATGACCGAGCAAATCCTCCAAAACAAGGACAATCTCTACGTCAAGACGCCAATTGAAAAGCGTGTCTTTCGCCGCTCGATCGGCGACAGCGTGCTGACCGCGGACGGTGAACGCTGGCGCTGGCAGCGCCGCGTCATGGCGCCCCTGTTCCGCCACAGCGAAATCATTGGCTACGTACCTGCGATAAGTGCAGTGGCAGATGAGACCGTCGCCCGATGGCGGCGCGAAAGGTCCATCGAACGCGCGATAGATCGAGACATGACCGACGCCACGTTCGCCGTCATCACGCGCACCATGCTGGACAGTGGCGAGCCGCACGAAAGCAACGCCATCAAGGAAGCGGGCATCACCTACCTCTCGCGGGTACCGTGGGAGATGGTTTGGGAAATGCTCGGCCTGCCAGGCTGGGTCCCGCATCCAGGCCTGCCGGGCCTCAATCGTGCCGCCCGCACGATGCGCGAGGCTGTCCGCGTCATGATCTGGCGTCGACGCAATTCCGGTGAAACCGGCGATGACTTGATGGGTCGCTTGCTCGAAGCACGCGACCCTGAAAGCGGCACCCCGATGGACGACGAAATGCTCATCGACAACCTGCTTACGCTGCTCGCCGCCGGCCACGAAACCACTGCCAAAGCGCTGACCTGGACGCTGTATCTGCTTGCCCGCGCACCCCATTGGCAGGACCGCGTGCGCCAGGAAGTAATGGATATGGCCGGCGACGGGCCGATCACCGCCGAACACGTTGACCGGTTGCCCGTTACCGAACGGGTCCTCAAGGAAGCGATGCGCCTGTACCCGCCGGCGCCGGTGATTGCGCGCAAGCCCGTCCGCGACATCCAGATGGCCGGCCATCACATTCCATCGCATTCACAGATCGTGATTCCAATTTTCTGTGTTCACCGCCATCGCGCATTATGGCGCGACCCGGACCGCTTCGATCCCGACCGGTTCCTCGAAAAATACACAAAGTCCATGCCGCGCACCCAGTACATGCCGTTCGGGGCCGGCGGACGCATCTGCATCGGAATGTCATTTGCAATGGTCGAGGCCAAGGCACTCCTCGCGACATTTGTGCGCGCAGCCAGATTTGAATGGGATGGCCGCCACTGCCCGGAACCCGTAAGTCGTGTAACGCTACGCCCCAAAGGCGGCATGCCGATCCGGGTTCATGTCCTTTGAGAAAATCGCATCACGCCAGGCAAAAATTCTTATACAAGCGCCGCCAAAATCTTAGCGTTTGACGCACTGGCGTAGGCAATCGTGCAACCGGCTCTCACACACCGGCTTGCCCTTGGTGCGACGACGGCATTGCGAATGGCTTGCATAGCACGCTTTGGCACATGAACTGGCTTCGGCACGATCGGCGACGAAGCCGCTAAGCGGCACCGCGGCGACACCGACAATGAAAAGGGCAAACAGGAGCCCGAACCAAGATTTGGTTGACACGAATCCCTCCACCTCGCCGCGAATACTGAATTCAAGGCGACTTTGAGCTGAGGTCTAATCTAATCTGGATGAACACAACCTGAATTGCACGCGTCGGGGAAGCATTTCCGCAAGGTTCAAGGAGACACTTTCGCCTCAAAATGCATACTCGGTAAATACGCGATCGATCTCACCGCCCCAGGAATTATAGTATCTGTTGAGCAGTTCATCCGCCGGCGTGCGCCCGGAGGCCGCCACTTCTTCGGCAAAGTCGAGAAATCCGCCCTCGTCTTCGCCTTTGCTGTTGAGACGCCGGCGGTTCTTGAGCCCGAGAGCTGCAATTTCCACCGTCCTGCGTGCGATATCCTGTGCCGTGGCGCCACGAAACGGGGCCTCGAGTCCCATCTTTGGCACGCTGTCACGCAGGGCCTGGCGCTCCTCTGCACGCCAGTCCCGTACCAAGTCCCACGCCGCATCGAGCGCTTCACCGTCGTACAGAAGGCCGACCCAGAACGCCGGCAGCGCACATATGCGTCGCCACGGGCCGCCATCTCCGCCCCGCATCTCTAAAAACCGCTTGAGCCGAACTTCTGGGAACAGGGTGGTGAGGTGATCCGACCAATCGTCCAGTGTTGGTTTTTCGCCCGGCAACTGCTCCAGTTCACCAGCCAGGAATTTGCGAAAAGAGGCACCCGCAACATCGATGTACTCACCATCGCGGTAGACGAAATACATTGGTACATCAAGCGCATAGTCGGCATACCGCTGATACGACATGCCATCTTCGAAAACAAACGGCAACAAACCCGTACGATCAGGATCGGTATCGCGCCAAACCTCGCTGCGCAACGACTTGAAGCCATTGGGCCGGCCTTCCTTGAACGGCGAGGAAGCAAAGATCGCCGTCGCGATTGCCTGCAGCGCAAGTGAAACACGCAGTTTCTTGACCATGTCGGCCTCGCAGGAAAAGTCCAGGTTCACCTGGATGGTCGACGTCCGGTACATCATGTCGAGACCATGTTGGCCCACCTGAGGCATGTAGCGGGTCATCACGGCGTAGCGCTTCTTCGGCATCGTCGGCATGTCCTGGCGCCGCCAGGTCGGTGCGAACCCAAGCCCGAGAAATCCGAGCCCCAACCGTTCGCCGATCGTCAGGCACTCGCTCAGGTGCTGGCCCGCCTCCGCGCAGGTCTCATGCAGCGTCGCAAGCGGCGCACCGGATAACTCAAACTGACCGCCGGGCTCGAGCGACACGGTCTCCGTCGTCCGCCCGTTCGTTCGCTTGAGCGCGATCGTGGTTTCACCTTCCTTGATTGCCTCCCAGCCGAATTCGTCGATCAGGGCCTGCATGAGCGCGCCGATGCCGGCCTTGCCCTCGTAGGCAACGGGGCTTTGATCGGCTGCGTGGAAAACGAACTTCTCGTGTTCCGTCCCAATACGCCAGTCCGAGACAGGCTTTTCCCCGGCGGCGAGCCAGGCCACCAGATCATCGTAGGACTCGACCGGCGGGCTCACCGCTCCCGGCTCTTTTGTCGACATCGCACGGCCCTTCCAACCCTTGTATCCATTGGCCAGATCATTGCGGCGGTCCGCAACGGGCACAACCCACTTTGTCGAGACTGGGCTCGCGTGCCGCATGACCGCTATGGCGCGACACCCGGCCGGATCGGGCTCAGCGCCAATCCCCCAGGACCGCATTGAGGAGCGCAAGCACGGCAACGCCTGCCGTATCGGCTCGCATCACGCGCGGGCCGAGCGACAGGCGTACGGTAAACGGCTGGCGCAAGAGCAACTGCCGCTCCGTGTCATCAAACCCGCCTTCGGGCCCGATCAGGACAGCGGCCGGCCCCGGCTCCAATGCGCCAAGTACGGCCAGTGGCGAGGCGATCTCCGCGCCTTCATCGGCGAAGATCAACCGCCGCTCCCCCGCCCAGCCGTCAATCAGTTCATCGAGCCGAACCGGTTCGCTGACCTTAGGCAGGCGCAGGATTCCACACTGTTCGGCCGCCTCGATCACGTTTGCGCGCATGCGCTCAACGTTGACGCGTCCGGCGACGGTCCTGCGCGTCATTACGGGTTGCACTCCGGCAACACCCATCTCGGTCGCCTTTTGCACGATGTAGTCAAGGCGGCCGCGCTTGAGCGGCGCGAAAACGTAGGTCACATCGGGCCCGCCCTCCTGAACCCGCACCTGCGCGATGATCGCGAGTTCACAAGCCCGCTTGGAAACGCGCGCAAGTTCGGCCTGCCATTCTCCCTGCCGTCCGTTGAATACCAGTATCGCGTCCCCAACCCGCAGGCGCAGGACGTTGACCAGATAGTTCATCTGCTGTGGCGAACAGGAAATGGTGGCACCGGCTGCCAAATCAGCCTCGCAATAGAGCCGCTGCGCGTCAAAATCGTGAACCGCCATCGCTTGGAAATGCCATCCGTGAATTGCCAATCACCTCGCGTGCGGGACGTTCGACCACGGCGCGCGGCCCGCTAACCTGGCTTATATTCACCCGCACTACCAACACCAGCATCGGCACGCAAATACTGCGACCGATCGCTCATCACCGGGCAGCCGATCAACATGACCTCTCCGACACGGCATTCCGGCATTATTGCAGATGCACCGCCCACCAACTGGGTCGACCGACACGCACCCGGCTACGTGAAACCCTACCTGAAGCTCGCGCGGTTCGATCGACCGATCGGCGCATGGCTGCTGCTGTTTCCGTGCTGGTGGGGCCAGGCCCTCGGCCATCATGCGGCCGGCGATGCCTTCCCAAATCTGTGGTTCGTCGTCCTATTCGTAATTGGTGCCTTCGTCATGCGTGGCGCCGGCTGCACCTGGAACGACATCGTGGATCGCAACTATGACGGCCGGGTCGAACGCACCGCCCTTCGCCCAATACCTTCAGGCCAGGTCAGCGTCCGCCAGGCCCTGATCTTCGCCATCGCCTTGAGCCTGGTTGGCCTGCTGGTCCTGGTCCAGTTCAATGCCTTCACGATATGGCTCGCCATTGCCTCTCTCGCATTGGTGGCAGCATATCCGTTTTCGAAGCGCTACACCTATTGGCCACAGGTTGTGCTCGGCCTCACTTTCAAGTGGGGCGCACTCGTCGGCTGGGCCGCAATTCATGCCGGCCTGTCGTTCTCTGCACTCTTGCTTTATGCCGGGTGTGTGTGCTGGACAATTGGCTATGACACGATCTACGCCCACCAGGACAAGGACGATGATGCGCTCCTCGGCCTCAAATCGACGGCGCTCCGGTTCGGTGACACGACGCCATCCTGGCTGAGCCTGTTTTATGGTGCAGCAATGTCGTTGTGGACGGCCGCCGCCCTCAGCGTTGGCACGGGCCTCGTGTTCGCCCTTGCGTTACTGCTCATAGCCGGACATTTCGTTTGGCAGATCAATACCATTGAAATCGACGACCCGGACAATTGTCTGTCTCGCTTCAGAGCCAACCAATGGGTTGGATGGGTGTTCTTTCTTGGTGTTATCGGTGATATGGCAGTGCTCAACGGCACAACGTGATGCGGTGCGGAGTTTGGGCCCCGCTGGAAAGACCGAAGCATGACCGACGAAACAGAACCTAAACAGTTGCTGCATCTTGTCTTCGGAGGCGAGCTCGAAGATGTCAGCACCATGAACTTCAAGGATCTCGACAAGCTCGACATAGTCGGCATTTACCCGAACTATGCCGCGGCCTATGACGCCTGGAAGGGCGCAGCCCAGCGCACGGTCGACAACGCTCAAATGCGATATTTCATAGTCCACATGCATCGCCTGCTGGAGCCCGAACAAAAGTCCGGCGAGTCCTGAAACCCTGGCGCGTTGCAAATAGCCGTGAACGCCGCGGTCCAAGAGGAAGCCCGCTTGAACGAGCGCCCCACCAACCTGCCAGTCCAACAGGCCTCGCAATCCGGAAACCCGCGCGCGCCTGCCGGCGGCCCTGACCGACGCCTTCTGTCCCGCTTCGCCCGGCAGTTCGTCTTTCCGCTCTGGCAGCGCATCGGCTGGGCACTCGTCCTCACCGCCGGCCTCGCGGCCGTCACCGGCGGTTATCCACTGATCATCAAACACTCATTCGACACCCTGCTCTCCGGCAACAAGGACGCGATTTTTACGGTGCTCGCAGCCGTCGTCGCGGTCACCATGTCACGCAGCCTGCTGATGTATTTCCAGGTCGTGGCCACCAACCGCATCGTCTGGCGGATCGGCACCAACATTCAAAAACTCGTATTTGCAAAGCTGATGGACGCCGATTTCGCCCGCCTCGCGGAAGAGGCGCCGGGCCAACGCGTGTCGCGCCTCACCAACGACGTTCTTGCCGTCCAGGCCGCGGTTCAAGCAGGCCTCAGTACGGCTGTCCGAGACGCATTGTCGATCCTGGTTCTCGTTGCCACGATGATCTACCTTGACCCGATCATGTCGCTCGTGGTCCTTGGCGTCTACCCGATTGCCGCCTGGCCGATCGCAGTCATCTCGAAGCGCCTACGAGACGTTGCCAAGCGCACGCAAGCCGAACTTGGCGACATGACGGCGCTGCTCACGGAGAAGCTCTCGGCCGCGCGTTTGATCAAAACGTTCCGCCTCGAAAACTACGCGGTTGGCCGCCTCCACACGAGCTTTGAGGACATCTACGATCTGCGCCTCAAGGCCGTACGGGCGCGTGCCCGTCTCGACCCAATTCTCGAGGCGTTGGGCGGCGTCGCTGTTGCCGGCGTTATCGCGCTTGCCTACTGGCGCATCTCCGGCGGCGTTGCAACGGTCGGCGACTTCATGGGATTCGTCAGCGCGCTCTTGCTGGCAGCTCAGCCCATTCGCGCAATCGGCAACCTCACGGCGCGCATCAACGAGGGCCTTGCCGCCGCCGAACGCCTCTACGAGTTGCTCGACGACGAACCTTTGATCGTTGACCGCCCGAACGCGGTTCCGCTCGCCATAACTGACGGTCGGATCTTGTTTGAGCGCGTTTCGTTCAACTACGCCGATCACAGCGCGCCATTACCGGCAGACGACGACAGCGAGACCCGACCGGCAGCCATCCGCGACTTCACGCTCGACATTCCCGGCGGCGCGACGGTCGCACTCGTTGGGCGCTCGGGCGCCGGCAAGACGACGCTCGTCAACCTCGTACCACGCTTGTTTGACGTTACGTCAGGTGCCATCCTGATCGACGATCACGATGTTCGCGACGTTTCCGTGAGCAGCCTGCGCAATGCGATTGCCATTGTTAGCCAGGACGTCACGCTGTTCGACGATACGATCGCGGCCAACATCGCCCTAGGCCGGCCGGGTGCCACCCGCGATGACATCGAAGCCGCGGCAAGAGCCGCTGCAGCTCACGATTTCATCATCGACCAGCCCGAAGGCTATGAGACGGAAATCGGCGACCGTGGCCTCAGACTGTCCGGCGGCCAACGCCAGCGTCTGGCCCTTGCCCGCGCCATCGTCAAAGGCGCACCTATTCTCCTGCTTGATGAAGCCACAAGCGCCCTCGACACGCAGTCCGAGCGCCTCGTGCAGGAGGCCTTGTCACGGTTTTCCGAGAACCGCACGACGCTGGTGATTGCCCACCGCCTGTCGACCGTACAAAACGCAGATCTCATTTGTGTCATGGACGGCGGGCGCCTCATTGAAACCGGCACGCACGCGCAATTACTCGCCGCGGATGGCGCCTATGCCGAACTATGCAAGGCACAGATCCTGGCCGCTGAACCGCCTTCGCAGTAACCCAGGCCTGGCCAAAGCCAAACGATCGCGGCAAATCATGGCGATGCCGCTTTCGCACACCGGCCCCCGGCATTATTCGCGGCGCAGCACGCCGTTGACCAAGCGGTTGGCAAAGCCGTTGGCATGAAACGAATCGCGCACTTCCTGCGGGTCGTACACGCTTTCGACCCAGTCATAAAATGAGATCGGTGTCGCGGCGTTGTAGGTGAGATAGCTTTCAAAAAAATGATCCAGAACGCCGGTGTCGGCCTGCTTGATGTGGCCATACTTGAGCGACAACTGTTTCAGCGCTTCGGCCACCGGCACACCGTGGTGGACATGCAGAAACAATACACTCATCAGCCCGACCCTGTCGGCGCCTGACTTGCAGTGCATCAGCATCGGGTATTCGATTCGCTTGAACAGCTCGCGCGCGCGATAAAGTTCATCCTTGTTTGGTGCGGCGCGTGAGCGCACCTGGAAATTTTCGAGCGTTATCCCGTTGCGCTCGCAAGCCGCCTCTTCGAGCCAATAGCTGCCGCACAAGCGTTCACCACGCAGATTGACGATGGTGCGGATGCCCGCGCGTGCGAGGCCCGCGACCTGGTGCGGTGCTGGCTGCGCCGAGCGCCAGCCCTCGGTACCCGGGATCCTATGCTTGTTCAAATAGATCAGGCGAAACACGCCATGATCAATGAACAGCATATCGAAATAGGAAAACACCGGTCCAATGCTGTGCTTGAGCCAATCCGGGGCATGCGCAACCGCGCCGCGGCGCAGGCTGACGCCCACACGTTTCAAAGCACTGCGTACCGGTTTTGCGAATTTCGCCATGCATCTCTGGGTGGTTGCCGGGATGGTTCGCCGTGGCCAAGGCCGGTAGACTACGCCCCACGAGTTCCGTCACCGCCTTTCCCACATGCATCGTTGTAAACGCTCATTATCCGCTATACACATCACGTTCAAGTGGGCTGGCGCAGCCCGTCCCAGGCTGTGGCCCGAACCCTGGCCCGGGCAGGCGCCTGTGCCAAACCGAATCTAGCCTGCCAATGGCCCGATCCTTGATCAACAAGCTGCAACTCAATCGCCTGGCCGGCCGGATCGCCGCGCGCTATGTCCGCTGGGTAGACAGTTCGTCTGAGCTGACCGCGAAACGCGAAGACATCCACGCCAGCGTTGCCGCGCATCATCCCGCCATCTTCGCATTCTGGCACGGCGAGTTCATGCTGATTCCGGCGCTGAGCCCCACGGACATGCCGGTTGCCAACATGGTCGCACGCCACGGTGACGCAGAGCTGATCGGTGAGGTGCTCACCAGCTTTTCTCATCTGTCACTGATTCGCGGTTCCGGTGCCGGCCGGCGCAAAAAAGACCGTGGTGGCAGCGCCGCCCTGCGCGCAGCGCTGCGGGCACTTGCAAATGGCACGTCGATCGCCATGACAGCTGACGTTCCGCCGGGCCCGGCCCGCATTGCAGGCTCCGGCATCATAAAGCTTGCGCAACTGTCGGGTCGCCCGATTGTGCCCATCGCGATAGCCAGCTCTGGGTTCTGGACCATGCGCACCTGGAGCCGGATTACGGTCAACCTGCCGTACTCGAAAATTGCAGTGCGTCGCGGCGAGCCCATTTGGGTGTCGCGCGATATCACCGACCAACAGGCCGAAAACCTACGACTCAAGGTTGAGGATGCCCTCAACGCCGTCAACAGGCAGGCCTATGAAGATGTTGGCGCTGACGCCCTGGACGCGACGCCACACACCGCGCTGCCATTTGACGCGCCGGTCGCGAAACCCGGATTGAAGCTGAATGCGTATCATCGCGCTGCCCGCTTCGCAGCACATGCCGCCCCGATGATTCTCCGGCATCGCGAGCGCCGGGGCAAGGAAGACCCGGCGCGGCGCGGCGAACGAATGGGCATCGCCTCCCATCCTCGCCCGGAAGGACCACTAACCTGGATCCACGCGGCAAGCGTTGGAGAAACGAATGCTGTCCTGCCCCTGATGGACACCATCCGGGCCAGTCGCTCCGATGCCCGATTCCTTTTGACGACGGGCACGGTGACATCTGCCCGTCTTGCCGCCGAACGCCTCGGCGCTGGCGACATTCACCAGTATGCCCCACTGGACGCACCTCAATTCATCGACACGTTTCTCGACCACTGGCAGCCCGGTCTCGCCGTGCTGACGGAATCGGAAATTTGGCCGAACACAATCCTGGAGTGCCATGCGCGCGACATCCCGCTGGCAGTTGTCAACGGCCGCATGTCCGACCGCTCTTTCCGGCGCTGGCGTAAGCACCGCAGCGTTGCATTGCCACTCTTCGCGCGCCTGCGTCTTGTACTCGCCCAAAACGAAAGGCTGGTGCGCCGCTTCCGCGACCTTGGCGCGCGCGATGTCCGCGATACCGGCAACATAAAGTTTGATGCACCTCAGCTGCCGGTCAACCACGCGGCGCTCGCGGATTTGACGAAGGCTCTGGCCAAACGACCCGTTTGGCTCGCAGCAAGCACCCACGTAGGTGAAGACGGCACCGTCATCGCCGCTCATGGAAAGTTGGTCCAGGATCATCCGGATCTCTTGACTGTCATCGCCCCGCGACATCCTGAACGCGGTGCCGACATCAGCGAGCTTGCAGCCCAGCACGGCCTCGTTGCTCTGCGCCGCAGCACCGGTGCCTTGCCCGACGCCACTACCAACATCTACGTCGCTGACACGATTGGTGAACTCGGTCTGTTCTATGCGCTAGCGCCGGTCGCCTTTGTCGGCGGCTCACTCGCTGATCGCGGCGGTCAAAACCCGATCGAAGCCGTACGCTTCGACACCGGCGTGATTACTGGGCCGGACCAACGCAACTTTGCCGATGCCTACAAAGCCCTTTTGCGCCGTGGAGGCGCCATCGAGGTTGCCAATGAAACGGAACTCGCCGGTACTGTCAGCCTTCTGTTGCGCGACGAAGTCGAACGCGCACGCCTCGCCCGTGGGGCGCTTGCTGCATTGCAGGAGCTATCGGGCGGTTTGCAAAGGACAGCCGATGCTCTCCTACCGTTGATCCCTTCGCAGCAAAAGGGTGTCCGGCGTGCCTCTTGACGAGCCGGTGTGGTGGTACGATGCACCACCCGACCATGTCGTGGCCAGGCTGCTTGTCCCAGCCGGTTGGATCTACGGTGAGATCACGCTCCGTCGCATGGCGACTACGCCGCGCTATCGCCCGCCGATCCCGGTTATCTGCATCGGTAATTTCACCGCCGGCGGCACCGGCAAGACCCCGCTTGCGATCACTGTCCGGCGCATGCTGCACGAAATGGGTGCAAATCCCATGTTCTTGAGCCGCGGTTACGGGGGCGGCACGACCGGCCCGCATGTGGTCGACGTCAATGTCGACACCGCGGCAAGTGTCGGTGATGAGCCGCTCCTGCTTGCCCGCCACGCACCGACCGTGATCGCCCGCGACCGGGCCGAAGGCGCCCGCACAGCCATAACGGCGGCCCGGGCCGACTGCATCGTAATGGATGACGGACTGCAAAACCCGGCGATCGCGAAGGACCTCACGATTGCGGTCGTCGACGGGACGCGCGGCCTCGGCAATGGACGGGTTATTCCGGCCGGCCCGCTGCGCGCGCCATTTCAGGCGCAGTGCCAGCACGTCGACCTCATTGCCGTCAGTGGAACACCTACAAAGCGCGTTCAGGATCAAATTGCCGACTTCAAAGGACCGCGTCTTTCAGCCGAAGTAATACCGGATGGGGACCTTTCCTGGTTGCGCCAACGCCCGGTGTTCGCCTTTGCCGGCATCGCCAACCCGAACCGCTTCTTTCGCCTCCTCGAGGCCAACGGCGCAACTCTTGCGGCAACCCGCACATTTGCCGACCACCATTTCTATACCGTCGATGACGCCCGCACATTGATGGCCGCAGCTGAAACCGCCAATGCACAACTGGTGACGACGGAAAAAGACATCGTACGGTTCGATCCGCGCGACCCTGAATTCGCCGGCCTGCGTAAATCAGCGCGCGCGCTGCCCATCCAACTCGCGCTTTCGAAAGCCGATCAAAATTGCCTGCGCACGGCACTAACAAAGGCCATGAAGACAACGATCAAGGCCTGACTATAGCGTTTCAGGTTTAGCTGGAACCGTCCCACTCCCCCGCCCGGCCGCCCAAAACCACGATTGCATGGGCGGCCGGGCGGGGGAGTGGGCAGGCGGTGTGATTCCGCCTAAGGCGGAAATGATCTAGTCCGTTGCGCTGCCCTTGCCGCGCAATTCCTTGTAACGTTTCACGGACACCTCGGCAGAGGCATAGGCTTCCTGCCGGGCCACGTTCCAATACTTGAGCTCGGAAAGCGGAATCGGCTGCCCTGTTACCGCACAGCGCACGAAGTCACCGGGCGCCAATATCTGGAACTCAGAGTCGAGATACTTGACGCGGGCTTCGCCCTTCAACCCGAACAACCGATCGACCCGGTTCATTGCAATCCTCACTCGCTGACGATGGGCTTGGGCATGCGTTGTCGTGTCATGCCGTGTTCGACAAACACATAGTCAAAACAGCGACCCCTGACCACTCCCCGACTTGTCGCCAACCTTAACCGCCGCCCGCACGGTCCCCGGTTTGGCAGCGCGCGCTCGCCGCGACTCGGCAGTCGGGCTCTGCGCTGCATCGGCCCCGCCGATGGCCTGAACATCGACCCGCCCGTCCGCCAGTTCGATATTCAGCAACGTTCCCGCCACCACCTTGCCCGCCGAGCGCACGGCCTGACCGTCACGGTCGCGAACCACGGCATAGCCACGCCGGAGCACGCTTCGATAGCCAAGCGTGGCCAGAAGTTTCCCATTGCCGTCGAGCGCCGTTCGTTTGGCGACAATCTGCTGGCGAAAATCACGCGCAAGCCCGGCTGCGAGCGTGACGTAGCGCTCCCGTGACCGGACGCACTTTGACCTGAGCATTTCCGGATTGAGCCGACCGACGGTACGCAAAAGAGCGGTCGCATGCCCGTTGAGGCACTGGCGATAGCCATCACGGGACCGTCGCTCCATCAGCGTCAGTTCCCCTCGGACAGCCTGCATGCGCGACACCAGAAGGCCGGGTCGAAGCCGCCCCGCAATGCGCGTGAGCGCCAGGCTGTGACTGCGCGCTGTATGAACGAGACCTCGTGTCAACCGCCGCTCGACGCCGTCGAAACGTTGCCGGGGCAGCGCAACGAGGTCACCCGGTCGCGGCAGACCCCGTGCCGCAGCGCGCAAATTGGAGCGGATCTGTTCCAGCACGCGCCGCGCACCAGACTTAAGGCGATGCCCGAGATCATCCGTCTGCGCTGTCAAATCGGCATACCTTGGCACCGCCCATTCCGCCGCCTTCGTCGGCGTCGGTGCCCGGGCGTCGGCGGCAAGATCAATTAGCGTCCAGTCGGTCTCGTGGCCGACGGCCGCAATCAAGGGAATGCTGCTCTCGGCAACCGCCCTAACGACAATTTCCTCGTTGAAACTCCACAGATCTTCGAGACTGCCGCCGCCACGCGCAACGATCAGCACGTCCGGACGAGGCACTGGCCCGCGGCCGTCGAGTGCGTTGAAACCTTTGATCGCCGCCGCCACCTCTTTGGCACTGCCCTCACCCTGGACCCGCACCGGCCACACTACGACACGCGCAGGAAAGCGTTCGTTGAACCCATGCATCATGTCTCGGATGACCGCGCCCGTGGGCGATGTCACGATGCCAACGACGCGAGGCAGAAACGGGATCTCCTGCTTCCGCGCATCATCGAACAGGCCTTCCGCACCCAACTTGCGTTTGCGCTCTTCAAGCAGCGCCATCAACGCGCCAACGCCTGCCGGCTCCAACGTTTCAATGACGATCTGATATTTGGACGAATTGGGATATGTGGTCACGCGCCCCTGTGCGATCACCTCCATACCTTCTTCGGGCTTAATCTTCAGTCGACCGTAGACACCACGCCAAACGACCGCATCAATTTTTGCCCGGTCGTCCTTGAGTGAGAAATAGCAGTGGCCGGAAGAATGTGGCCCGCGAAAGCCGGATATTTCACCGCGCAAACGCACGTAGCCGAACCCATCCTCGAGTGCCCGCTTGATGGCACCGGCAAGTTCCGAAACCGTGAACTCGGCCGCATTTGTTCGCGCCACTGTCCCGACTGTAGTCTCAGTCACGAATCAAATCCGTTCTATAGTTGCATCGCGGATGATACATCACGACCGACGGTCTGCGCCAACCCTGACACACTCGTGCCCGAACACTTCCCGGCAGGCCTTGGAAAGCGGACATTGCGCCGCGATTGTTGAGCATATGCCGGCGCAGCAACCGATAGGGTCATGGAAAAACTACGGGGCTTTGACGTTATGAATGTACTGATCCTTGGTGGCGGCGGGCGTGAACATGCCCTGGCCTGGGCTCTTCGCAAAAGTCCGCTTGTGGCCGATCTCTATTGCGCCCCGGGCAACGCCGGGATTGCCGCGCTTGCCACCTGCATCCAGCTTGACATCGACAATCATCCCGCTGTTGCAGAATTCTGTCGCAACGCCGCGATTGATTTCGTTGTTGTCGGCCCGGAAGCACCATTGGTCGCCGGCATCGTCGACTTCTTGGTTGCAAACGAAATCAAAGCCTTCGGACCGAGCCGGCAAGCAGCTCAGTTGGAAGGCTCGAAAGGCTTCACGAAGGACTTCTGTCGCGCGTATAGCATCCCGACGGCAGCCTACGCTCGCTTTACCGAACCCGAACCGGCGAAAGCCTACGCAGCCGAGCAAGCTTTGCCGATCGTCATCAAGGCCGATGGCCTGGCAGCCGGCAAAGGCGTCATCATCGCCCAGGCCCTCGACGAAGCCGAAGCCGCTATCGACGCCTGCTTCACCGGCCAGTTTGGCGCCGCCGGCCACGAAGTCGTCATTGAGGAGTTCCTCGTTGGCGAAGAGGCCAGCTTCTTTGCGCTCGTCGACGGCGAACACGCGCTCGCGCTGGCCACCGCACAGGATCACAAGCGCGTCGGCGATGGCGACACCGGCCCGAACACCGGCGGCATGGGCGCCTATTCACCTGCCCCGATCATCACCGAAGAGCTGCATGCACGCGTCATGGATGAGATCATTGTCCCGACCGTGCGCGGCATGGCAGCCCGCGGCACGCCCTTCAAAGGCGTTCTCTACGCGGGTCTCATGATCACAGAGGCCGGGCCGCAGCTCATCGAGTACAATGTTCGTTTTGGCGATCCCGAATGCCAGGTCCTGATGATGCGCCTCACGTCGGACTTCCTACCTGCGCTATTGGCAACATGCGACGGCCAGCTCGCACAGCTCGAGTTGCAGTGGCAGGACACACCGGCACTGACTGTCGTGATGGCCGCCGACGGCTATCCTGGAAACGTCAAGAAAGGCAGTGAGATAAGAGGCCTCGAGACCATCACCGACGACGATGTTGTCGTCTTTCACGCCGGCACCGCGGAACTTAACGGCCGCATTCTTGCGAACGGTGGTCGCGTGCTATGCGTAACGGCACGCGGCGCCAGCGTCGCCGATGCACAGACCCGTGCCTATTCAGCCATCGATCAGATCGACTGGCCCGGCGGGTTTTGCCGCCGCGACATCGGTTGGCGCGCCCTCCAAACCGAACAGCGCTCGGCTTGACACCATCCTTAGGGCCAGCCTCCCGAACAGACATAGTCTGGGACAAATGCCGTTGACACCTCATGATAGGAAGCCGACATGCCTGACCTGCCTGATCTGTTCCCCGGATTTGCAACGCACGTAATCGAAATTGACGGGCTGCGCTTTCATGCCCGCGTTGGTGGCAGCGGCCCGGCACTGCTCTGTCTGCACGGATATCCGCAGACCCATGTGTGCTGGCATCGTATGGCACCGCGGCTCGCAGAGCACCTGACCGTAGTCGCAATGGACTTGCGCGGCTACGGGCAAAGCTCGGCGCCCGCCGGCAACAGCAGCCATACGACCTATGCCAAACGTACGATGGCGCGTGATTGCCTGGGTCTGATGCGCGCCCTGGGCCACGACAGCTTCCACGTCATGGGCCATGACCGCGGCGCACGTGTTGCATACCGTCTGGCACTCGACTCGCCGGATGCAATCAACAGGCTCATCCTCCTGGACATCGTCCCGACGACCGAGCAATGGCAAGGTATGAACGCAGATCGGGCATTACGCGCCTATCATTGGCAGTTCCTGGCACAACCCGAACCGCTTCCCGAAACGTTGATTGCAGGGGCACCAACCTATTATCTCGAACATACGCTCAAAAGCTGGACAAAGGACGGCACGCTCGACGCTCTGGCTCCTGAGACACTTACCCACTACCGGGCTATGTTCGCCAATCGCCAACGTATCCATGCCATGTGCGAGGACTACCGCGCCGGCGCCGACTACGACCGCAAGGCAGATGACGCAGACCGGTCAGCCGGCAAGATGATCGCCGCAAAAACGCTGGTGCTGTGGGGGTCGGACTATCTGGGGCGCAGTTCAGTGAGCCCGCTCTCGACCTGGCAGCGATGGTGCAGCGAAGTCTCCGGTGAGGAAATTTCTTCGGGCCACTTCCTTGCCGAAGAAAACCCCGAAGCCACGACCGCCGCGGCCCTGGACTTCCTAATACGCCCATGACGCACCGCAATCCCACGTTGTCAAAATTGCTCAGTCCGCCTTCGTGCTCGCCAAAACGCGATGCAGCTTTGCACGCAACTCGTCCTTGATAGGCGCCGCGGCGGCGAGGATCTCCCTGACTTTGTGAAACTGCAACCCTCCGAAATCCTCAAGCACGACTTCGACGTACACATCCGGCCGTGACTGCTGCAACCGTTCCTGGATGATTGTTTTTTGCAGGATCAGTACGGATTGCGTGAGTACCGCAACCATCGAAGGCTGCGTATCAACAACGACACTGCGCGAGCCGCCACTGACGTCGATCGCAATCACCACGTCGATGTTGTCGGGAAGAATACCGTAAGGCAACGGGTCGACGATCCCCCCGTCTGCCATGGGATTGCCGTCAACAACAACCGGCGTGAACAACGCTGGAATGGCGATGCTGGCAGCGATCGCTTTGTGCAGATCTCCCTCCGAGAAAACCCGCCGGTCGCGCGTCGCAAGATCCGTCGCGACGATCCGTGTCGGGATCTCCAGCTCCGCAAACGTCGGCGCCATTTGTCGTGGCAGGATCAATTCAAGAAGCGCTTCCGGATCAAGCAGTGCGGAACGCATTGGAATGACGTTGAGCAACTTCTGCAACGGCGGCGTCCGTGCTGCAAAGAGCTGCCGGATAAGGTCAAAGCGCGACCCGAGCGTCTCCTCGGCGAGTGAGCGGATGAAGGCAGCCGACAGACCGGACGCATACGCCGCCCCAAACAGGGCGCCGATTGACGTGCCCGCGATAGCGCTCGGCCGCACACCCAAGTCTTCGAGAACTTCCAATACCAAGATGTGCGCGAGCCCTCGCGCCCCGCCGCCGCCCAGCGCCAGACCGATGCTCGGCAACCTGTCAGGCAATTGCAGACGCCTCGCCGAGGGGAGCTTTTCAGCCATTGCAGCGCTCTACACGGATCACGTTCGAACCTAGCCCGTGCCGCGAATCAATCCGCACCGATCGTGCGGCACCTCGTCCGGCAAATGCAAACCGCCGCTGCAGTAATAAATGATGCGCCCTTTCGGATCCGGAGTCAGGCGCACCTTATCGGCCGCGACAGGCATCTCCTTGCCGTCCACCCAGAAGATATGCAGGTTGCCGCGCACCTCATGGCGATCAGCCGGCACGCAGTAACAGCACTTGCCTTCGAAAAAATGATCGCCTTTTCCGGTCCAGTACTCAATCGGAGATCCGGCATGCACGCCCGTCGTGACACATGCCAGTCCTAAAGCAACTGCAAGCACTCTGAAAAAAGACAGCATTCGGATCTCCCGAACCACATCAGACACCCGTCAGCCAGCACAATCCCAAGCATTGCTACACAGCCGACCGCAAGCACCCCCAATTCTCGTAGCCAAGCGTGCGAGCTTTCCATGGCATCGTCAATGCCCATGTGGGCAACTATGCGTGAGCTGCGTGCCCCGGCACGGATCAACGCCGATTTGCAAAGAACGCCTGTAGCAATTGCGCCGAAACGCTTTCGGAAATGCCTCCATAGACCTCTGGCGCATGGTGACAGGTTGCTTGGGTGAAGAACCGGGCCCCGTTCTCGACGCCGCCCGACTTCACGTCCTCTGCGCCAAAATAGAGCCGACGGATGCGCGCGAACGATATTGCCGCCGCGCACATCGTACAGGGCTCCAACGTCACGTAGAGATCGAAGCCTTTGAGGCGCTCGGACCCGGTCGCGCGGCAAGCGTGGCGCAGTACCAGAATCTCGGCGTGCGCGGTCGGGTCGTTGAACTCCCGTGTGCGGTTGCCGTCCGAAGCGAAAATTCGTCCACCTGGGGCCACCAGAACGGCGCCGACAGGCACCTCGCCGCGCCCGGCCGCCAGTTCCGCCTCCTTGAGCGCCAATGCCATATGGCCCGATCGTGTGTCCGATGTCATAACCCTGTCCTGGTAATGGAGATCCATGACATGCCGAAGGCCGAACAAGGTCAAGACCGTGGTACGCCCACCAAGCGCGCCCGTGCAGCACGCGATAGCAAGTCCCGTCCCGAACCCGTTGACCCGAGCGAACGCATGCGCATCGCCAAGGCAATCGCGCGTGCGGGCCTGTGTTCGCGCCGCGATGCCGAACGCTGGATTGTCGACGGTCGGGTCACGGTCAACGGCTCTGCCATCGCATCTCCGGCTCTCGACGTCACACCCTCCGACACCATTACGGTTGACGGCAATCCTCTGCCAGCCACGGCGCCCGCCAAGCTGTGGCGGTATCATAAACCGCGTGGGCTGGTCACCACCCATCGAGATCCACAGGGCCGCCCGACAGTATTCGACAACCTGCCGGGCGGACTGCCCCGGGTGGTTTCGGTCGGCCGACTGGACATCAACACCGAAGGACTCTTGCTACTCACCACCGACGGCGCACTGGCACGCCACATCGAATTACCGGCGACGGGGTGGCTGCGCCGTTACCGCGTCCGCGCCCACGGCCGCATCACACAGGCCGACCTTGACGCACTTGCGCAAGGCACGGTCATAGATGGCGTCCACTACGGCCCCATCGAGGCTGAACTCGACAGCCGCCAGGCTGCCAACCGCTGGCTGACGATTGGGCTGCGGGAAGGTAAGAACCGCGAGGTCCGCAAAATCCTTTCCAGTCTGGGCCTAGTCGTAAACCGACTGATCCGGGTTTCCTTCGGCCCGTTCCAACTTCTCGATCTGCCCTCTGGCGAGGCTGAACAAGTAAAGCCCCGCGTACTTGTCGATCAACTTGGTGTCGACGTGGCGGCGCGCTTTGGCCTTACCCCACCGCAACGCACGCCCCCCGCAAACCCAAGCAAGAAATCCGCTTCCAAACGTATGCAGCAGCGCCCGCACTCCAGAGCCTCCAAAGACCCGAGGAAACAGCGATGAGGATTGTCGGCGGCCGACTTCGCGGGCGCAGACTAGCAACGCCCGCCAACGATGATATCCGGCCGACCACGGATCGCGTCCGCGAGGCGCTGTTCAACATCCTCGCTCACGGTATCGATGATTTCGACATCACCAACGCCCACGTGCTGGACCTTTTCGCCGGCACCGGCGCACTCGGTTTCGAGGCCTTGTCCCGCGGCGCACGCTCCTGTGTGTTCGTTGAGCATGCGGCCGCTGCACGCGCACTCATTCAAGACAACATAGCGACATTTGGCCTGGGCGGTACCGCCCGCCTGTTCCGCCGGGATGCGACAATCCTTGGCACATCGACCCAGGCCGTCGCGTTCGATCTCGTATTTGCCGACCCGCCCTATGGCAAGGGACTTGCCGAACAAGCCATTGCCAGCGCACTGGCGGGCGGATGGCTCGCCGCCGGGGCTGTTTGTGTTATCGAAGAGAGTGCTGGCGCGCCGGTTGATCTACCCGCCGGATTCGCAGTTCTCGATCAACGCGCCTACGGTGATACGCAAATCACGATCGCCCGCAACGAATGATAGTCATCTGCGGGCAAACAGTTTCTCAATGTCCGCCAGTTTGAGTTCAACGTACGTCGGCCGCCCGTGATTGCATTGTCCCGAGCCAGGGGTCGCCTCCATATCGCGCAGCAGCGCGTTCATCTCGCTGGCAGTCAGTCGTCGCCCGGCCCTGACACTTCCATGGCACGCAAGCGTCGCACAAACCGCCTCGAGTCGCGCCTTCAAAACCCCGTCCGTACCTTCTGAGCGCAACTCGACAGTCAGATCTTGGAGCAGGCCCTTGACGTCGGTCTTACCAAGCAGGGCTGGTGTCTCGCGCACCGCCACCGCGTCGGTGCCGAACCGCTCAACCACCAGTCCAAGATCTTTCAGCTGGACGCTCACGGTTTCCAAGAGGTCGACATCATCTGGATCAAGCGTCACGATTTCCGGTATCAAAAGACCTTGTCGCGCAACTCCGCCGTTGGCGAGCATCGCTTTCATCCGCTCATAAACCAAGCGCTCGTGAGCGGCGTGCTGATCCACGATCACGACCGAGTCCTCGGTTTGCGCAATAATGTATGTCTCATGCACTTGCGCTCTCGCGGCACCGAGCGGCAGCGCGTGCGCACCTTGTTCGCCGGAATCCGCCTCATCGCTTGCCCGCGTGTCTCCTGAGACATGATTGACGTCGCCCAGCGGCGCCTGCATGGCTTCCCCGAAGCCGCCCTTGACGTGGGCTTTTCCGCCGCCGAACGAGCGGGCCGAATAAGACGATGAAGCGTGAGCGCTATCCGCTCCAGCATCAACCGAAGCGCCATGGCGTGCCAGGGTTTGAAGCGCGGCGGCCCCACCGCTTGCCGACGCGCGGTGTCCGGCCGCTTCGAGAACATGACGCAAGCCCGACACGATGAGATGACGCACCGCGCCCGCGTCACGAAACCGGACCTCAGTCTTTGCCGGGTGCACGTTGACGTCGACGCCGCGAGGATCGAGCTCGACGAACAGGGCCAGAAGAGGATGGCGACCGCGCGGGACAAGGTCGCCATAGGCTGCGCGCACCGCACCGACCAGCAACTTATCGCGCACCGGACGGCCATTGACGAACAAGAACTGCATGGCAGTGTCGGCCCGGTTCAGCGTCGGCAACGCACAGAACCCGCGCAGGCGGATGCCGTCGCGCTCACCGTCGAGTACCAAGGCATCGTCGACGAAGTCGCGTCCCATGATCCGGCCCAGGCGGTGCAGCAGGTCCTCCGGGTCGAGCGTCGCCGGAGCCAGATTGAGGCTGCGCCGTTCTCCCGTCGTCAGCGAAAACCCGATTTCGGGATGCGCCATGGCCAACCGCTTGACGACATCGCCGATAGCCATGTTCTCGGCACGCTCCGATTTGAGAAATTTCAGCCGTGCCGGCGTAGCGGAAAAAAGTTCACGAACCTCAATTCGGCTGCCGCTGTTGATGGCCACCGGCCGCACCGGATGTTTGCGCCCGCGATCGACCACGATCTCGTGGCCATCGTCACTGCCACGCGAAACCGACGCGATCGACAGTCGCGCCACCGCACCGATAGACGGCAGCGCTTCGCCACGAAAGCCCAGCGTTCGGATGTCCAGCAAATCTTCATCATGCAGCTTAGACGTTGCATGCCGCTCCACCGCCAACGCGAGATCGGCATCACTCATACCGACACCATCGTCGCTAACGCGGATCAGCGCGATGCCACCGCCGGCGGTTACGACATCAATGTTGGCAGCACCCGCATCAATTGCATTTTCGACAAGTTCCTTGACGACGCTCGCGGGCCGTTCGATGACTTCACCCGCAGCAATGCGATTGATGGTTTGCGGTTCAAGTTGACGGATTGCCATGGCTGCGATCTGTCCCGTGTTCGATCCACCAAATCGCTGTGCGGATCAGAGCCCGGTACGCCGGCTGACCTTAATGCGCCGGAAGCCCATCGGAATTGACCGGCCCCGCGACACTTCGCTCACAACTAAAGCGCGTCGCAAGAAATGCGCCTCACTTTGGATTTCATTGCCTCACGCCGCTATTCGCACTTCGCGCGGCGGCTCCGGCGGGGCGGCCATTCGGCCGGGTCGCGTTGCTCCCTTATGAATGAATCCGTTTTGCTGCGACATGCCTCAAATCATCGTACCTTAGGTTGGAACCGTTGTCGCGACTCCAACTTAAGGCATGAAGATGATCGCCTCTAAAGAGTCGAGCAACCTGCTCTACGTTTCACCGGCCAGGTACTGACGCGTCAACTGTTTTCCGAGCTCGACAGCCGGTTGTCCAAAGGGGTCGACACCCATCACATATCCAGCCAGCACGGTCTCGAGCATAAAATGCATCAGAAGTGCCCCGAGCGCCGTCTCGTTCAATTGCGCGACATCGATGATTCGCACGGCACGGCCGGCCTGGCGAAGCGCCTCAGGCACGGCGATCGTCTGCGCCGCCACCAGATCGCCAACCGTGCGCCCCCCCAACACGCCAAACCCGCCAAGTTCTGCGAGATCGTCGGGTATCGTCGGCCCACGCTCAGCAAACGGCGTGCGCAGAAACGTCAAATAGTGCTCGTTCGGCCCGTCCATGAACAGCTGCAGTTGACTGTGCTGATCCAGTGGCCCGAGGCACGCCACCGGCGTCGTACCCTGCCCATCCTTACCGAGGCTTTCCGCCCAAAGCTGCACATACCAATGCGCAAACTGCGCGAGACGATCGCCGTAGGGCATCATTACCTGCACGCGCATGCCGCGCTCCCGCGCGAGGCCGACGGCCACGCCAGCCCCGAGTGCCGCCGGGACAAGGTTCGCATCGGCCTGGCCAAGCGCATGCTCGGCAACCGCATGCGCTCCGGTGAGAAGTGCACGCGCATCAAGCCCGCGTGCAACAGCCGGCAGCAGGCCCACCGCTGTCAGCACGGCAAACCGCCCACCGATGCCCGGCGGATGATCAAGAACGGGAATTCCGAAGTGACGACAGAGCGCTCTGAGGCCATTGGCCTTGCCCACGCACTCAGGGTCGGAAATGCCGAGAAACATCTCGGAAATGCACCCCCCGAGCCCGGCCGCGCGTGCCGCCGCGATTGCGGCAATCGCCTGACTCAAGGTCTCCGGCGTGCCGCCGGACTTCGATACCACGACGAAGCGATGCCCAGCCAAATCGTCGCGCGAGACAAGCCCTTGCAGGGTATCCGGGTCAAGGTTGCCGAAAAACCGTGTCACCGGTCGCCCGCTCTGGCCCTTGCCCGCAATGCCCGGAATGCTCCATCCGCCGAACTGCGCCAATGTCTGCCCGCCGAGTGTAGACCCGCCTGTCCCGAAAAAGACTATCGTTCGCGCATCGCGCGCGATGCGTTCATAAGCCACCTCGACGGATGCCACACTCGCTTCGATATCGTTTCCGATATCGAGCAAATCCAAGCCGCCTTCGCCGTGCACCTTGCGAAGACGCAAGAGCGCCTGACCGGCGCGCTCCGTCCATTGCTCCAGTTCACGCGCCGAAAGCCCGTGTGCCCCGATTGCATCCTCGAGGCAGCCGTCGATTGACTGGCGCAATCCGCCAATGTCGCCCCCAGCACTCATCGTGCCATCCTTCCCACCAGACGAAACACGAAACAGTCATGCTTCGCCCCATTGTCACCCGTGACGGCGACCGGCTATCAATCGTCCCGCGCCAAGTTCTCCGGCTGCCCGACAACCGTTATCGCCAGCTTGTCCGCCTTGAGCAACCGGACCGCCAGACGCTTGACATCATCCGACGTCACGCGGTTGACCAGTTCGTTTCGGATGTTGACGTAGTCGATCCCGAGTTTCTCCATCTGGATACCAAGCAACTGGCTTGAAATCTTGGAGTTTGTGTCGAAGCGCAAGGCGTAGGAGCCCGTTAGATAACTCTTGGCATTTGCAAGCTCTTCATCCGTCACACCGTTATTGGCCATGCGCTGCAATTCCTGCCGGATAACAGCGATGGATTCACTCACCTTTTCATTCTTGGTTGCAACAAATGCCTTGAACGCCGAGGCTTTGTCATAGGGGACGATATGACTTGAAACGGAATACGCCAATCCTCGCTTTTCCCGCACTTCCTGCATGAGACGGGCTGCAAATCCACCACCCCCCAAGATATGGTTCATCAGGTACGCCGGAATGAAATCCGGGTCTTCGCGCGAAATCCCATCCGTACCGAGAACGACGACGGACTGCGGGATTGGCATCTCGACGACATGCGTCCTGCCGAGCCCCGCGATCGTCGTTGGCGGTATCTGCGCCAGTTCGGGATCGGCCGGCAAGGTCCCGAAAATCTCATCCAGCAGGGGACCAAGCGTCGCCGCATCGATATCGCCGACGACCGCCACGGTTAGCGCGCCTCGTGCAAAGATGCGGCGGCGATAATCTTCGAGATCTTCGGCTGTGATCGCACGCACGCTCTCCATCGTCCCCGACGGTGGCTGTCCATAAGGGTGATCGGGAAACGCGCGCTTGGTCCACTCACGCTGCGCAACCCGATTGGGGTCCTTTGCCGCAAACGCAAGATTGGTGAGCAATTGCTTGCGCATGCGCTCCATCGCCGCCTCATCGAATCTCGGCTTGGTCAAGGCCAGCTTCAGGAGATCTATGGCGTCTTGGCGATAGGCAGAAAGCAATTGTACGCTGCCGTAGAACGCGTCCCGACCTTCGGAAAATCGCATGCGCATTCCGATGTCTTCCATGCGCTCTTGGTATGCATGCGCATCGAGGTCTCCCGCACCTTCATCCAGCATCGCCGTCAGGAAGTTTGCCACACCGGGTTTGCCGTCAGGGTCTTGCGCGCTGCCACCAGCAAACGCGAACCGCAAAGCAACCAGCGGCACACTGGATTCCGAGACCAGCCAGGCGACAATCCCGCCGGGGCTCTTGACTTCTTGTATTTTCATTCGATGTCCAACGTTTGCCGCTGCGCCCGGCATCGCAAGCGCTACAACCGCTACAATCGCAAGGCAGGCAACCGTCAGGACCAGCCACCGACCGCCCGAAACCGCGCACGCGCCGCCACGCTCGTCATTCACAACCGTCATCACTGGGAAACCTGCTGCACCCGAGCGCCATCGTTCCCGTCCGGCGCCACAGGCACCAAGCGCCCAGTAACCGACTTGCGCAGATCGAGATGCACCTTGGCAGCCGCATTCACATCATCCAGCGACACCTTCTTGATCCGCTCCGGCCACGCCTCGATCTCGGCGATCGATTGACCGGTTGTCAGGCCATATCCGTAGCGACGCGCCAGGGCAGACTGGCTATCGCTTTCATAGATGTGATCAGCAAGATAAACGCGCTTGGCACGCGCCAGTTCCGCCTCGGTAATTCCTTTTTCTACGACTTCTGCAAGCACCGCATCGATCGCTCTTTCGACGTCGTCCAAAGTCTTGCCTTCGGCAGGAACACCATAAACCGCGATCTTGCCATAGTCGCGCGCTGCACCCATGTACCAGCCGCCGGCACTCGAAGCGATCTTGTCGTTCGTCACCAGGGCCCTGTAGAGCCGGCTCGTCGAACCGTCTCCCACCACCTTGAAGAGCAGGCTCAGCGCCTCCGCTTCGCCCGGCTTCGCGCTCGAATAGCTGGGAGCAAGATAGTAGCGCTGGAGCACGGGACGGCCTGCGCGTGGGTCCTTCAGCTCGACCCGGCGCGCCGCCCGTGCCGCAGGCTCACGCGGCCGCACATAGGGCTTTACATCCGGGTTGCGTGGCAAGGTGCCATAGGTTTCATTGGCAAGCGTCTTAACTTCGTTGGCCGTCACATCACCGGACACGACGAGAATTGCGTTGTTGGGTGCATAGAACCGCCGGTAAAAGGCCAGCGCCTCGTTGCGCGACAACTCCGACACCTCATGCATCCATCCGATGATCGGAGAACCATAGGGATGGGACAGATAGAGCGCGGCATTCATCTGTTCGACCAGGATCTCGTTCGGCGAGTTTTCTATGCGCGACCGGCGCTCTTCGAGAACCACGTCACGCTCAGTCCGCACCTCGTGTTCGCTCAGTTTGAGACCCGTCATGCGGTCGGCCTCCATGCGCATGACGTCGCGCAGGCGGTCTCGGGAAATACGCTGAAAATATGCGGTCACATCCTGGCCGGTGAACGCATTGTCCTGCCCGCCCATGCGTGCCACGATTTTTGAGAACTCCCCGGACGCAAGCTTGTCGGTCGCCTTGAACATGAGGTGCTCGAGAAAGTGCGCGACCCCCGACTGCCCGTCGGCCTCGTCCGCCGCTCCGACGCGGTACCAAACCATATGAGTGACGACGCCCGCGCGATGATCGGGAATGACAACGACCTGCATGCCATTGTCGAGGAAGAAAGTTGTAGCCCGCGGCTTGGCCTCGGCCGAGAGCGCAGAATGTTCAAGTCCAGCTAGCATTACGAAACACACCATCAGGAAGGTTAAGCGAAGGCGCAATTGAAGTTGCGGCATGAGCCAGATTACTCCGAACCGAGTGACGTCACGCAAGGCACGCACATCGCCTGATCCGCGAGGCTGCACCCCGTCCGAAGCAAACAAGGGCGGGTCCTTGCCAAACCAAACCGGCAATCGCGCCGGTCACTTGATTGCCAAGGTTGAAAATCACCCCGTCAAAGTCAAATGACAAAGCCTTCACATCCGCTGCCGCCGGCATCGAATTGATGTCAATTCATGCCTACCCTTCAGAACGGCACATGCTCGCGTGCTGAACCAACCACCAACCCGTGCGATGCTATTGGGCGGTTTGCGTTTGCGCCTTCTGTTCGAACAGTCCCTTGCCTGTGAAATTGCGCAGGATCGATTCCTCGCAACTGCCAAGCGGCCCGTTCGGAAGGTCGGTGGTCAGGCCCGAATCCCGGCGCTGACGCGCCTGTTCGCAAAAAGCCTTGTGCTTTGCCGCCAAAGCCGCCTTCTGCTGCTCTTTTGACTGGTCAGGATCGACCGGCCAGGACTCCTGCCCGCTGATGGCCGCGACCTGCCCGGGTGGCGGAGCGGTGGCCGTACCCGGCTGTGGCAGGCTCGCCGTTGTCGGCGGCACAACCAGTCCGTTGCGCGGCTTCATCTTGGGCTCAGGCGGGCGCTTTCCGATGCTGCTCAGGCCGACCATATCAAACAGTCCGCCTTTCAGTTCAACGTCATAACCGGAGCAGCCACCAAGCCCGACGGCCACCATGCACAGCACGGCGCAAATGCGAATTGCTTTGACGGGTCTGCTCATTCCCAACGGCTCCGAATTCATGCCCCTGCCGCAGTATGAGGCGGTCTACGCCTTGTTTGTGGCGCCACGACGACTCGCAACGAAAGAGTCGTACAGCAACCCGGCCACACCCGCAACAATCGCCGCATCCGCGATGTTGAATGCTGGCCAATGATAGCCAAACATATGAAAATCAAAGAAATCTGCAACCCCTCCGAGATGCAGCCGGTCGATCGCGTTGCCGACCGCCCCTCCGGCGATCAATCCGACCGACACCGCCATAATCCGCCCGTCCCCGGCCCGGGCCAACCACATCATGAGCAACACGGCAACCACGAGCGAAAACCCGGCAAGCACATACTGGCCGCTGCCGTCCTGCTGCAGCATCCCGAAACTAATGCCCTTGTTCTGGACGTAGACGAGGTTGAAGAACGACGTGACTTCGATGCGGTCTGCCGGCGTGATCCCGACAACCGACAACATCCACCACTTGTGCACCTGGTCGGCGAGAAGCGCTATACCCGCCAACCAGAACCCAAGCGGCGAATAATACCCCCACAGCCATGACTGCGGCATCTGGTCCTCGCTCGACATCGCTCCAAGCCTCTCCTTTCGCTGACCATCCCGTCAGACGCCGGGCGTTGCTCAGGCCGCGACATCGCCGTTCCGCGCGTCAAACTCCCGCACCGCCGCCGCATCGCGGGCAGAAAGGTCCGGAAAATCCGGATCTGCCCCGATATCCGAGACGATCCGCCACGAGCGCGCGCACTTCCTGCCCTCGGCCGGCTTCGGCACGACCCCGATGCCGGCCACCTCCTCCATCGTGAAGGCACCGGCCGGAGCCGCACCCGCCCTAAGCTCGGCCGAGCTGGTAATCATGATCTCGGCAACATCAAGACCATCGAACGCTTCGCGCAGCGCATCATCAACGATGTAGATTTCAGGTGACGCCTCGAGGCTCGACCCGATCCGCTTTTCGCGCCGCTCGATTTCCAGCGCCCCGGTCACGACCCGACGCACACGCATGACTTTGGCGAATTGCCCGGCAAGCGCATCGTCACGCCACTGCGTGCGCGCCTCCGGCAACATCTGCAGATGCACGGAACCGTCCTCGGACGGATGCCGCACCAGCCAGGCTTCTTCCGCTGTGAAACACAGGATCGGCGCCAACCAAATGGCGCACCTGTCGAAGATTTCTGCGATCACCGTCAGTGCCGCCAGCCGCTTCTCCGAAGAATAGGCCTCACAGTAGAGCGTATCCTTGCGAACATCGAAATAGAACGCTGAAAGGTCGGCGTTCATGAAACTCGACAGCGCCGAGACGACGCGCCGATACTCGTATCTTGCAAAGGCGTCCCGGATCTCTTCATCAAGTTCCGCCAACCGGTGCAGCATGAACCGTTCGAGCGGCGGCAGCTTGTCGTAAGCAACAGCCTGCGCCGCATCGTAATGATGCAATGCGCCCAGCATCCAGCGCATCGAGTTCCTGAGCTTGCGATATGTCTCGACGAACGTCTTGAGAATCTCGGGTCCGATCCGAAGGTCGTCCGTATAGTCGGACGCCGCTACCCACAATCGCAGGATATCGGCTCCCATTTGCTTGATGACATCCTGCGGGGCCGTCGTATTGCCGAGGGATTTCGACATCTTCTGGCCCTTCTCATCGAGAACGAAGCCATGCGTCAGTACGATGTCGTAGGGTGCCCGTCCGCGCGTCCCGCAACTCTCGAGCAACGACGAATGGAACCAGCCGCGGTGCTGGTCCGAGCCCTCGAGATACATCACGGTGTCCGTGCCGCCGTCGACCCTGCGATTAATCCCGGCCAGGCCGGGAAACGCCTCCGGATCCTCCATCGTAAAGGCGTGTGTCGAGCCTGAATCGAACCAAACATCGAGAATGTCGGTGACCTGTTCCCAATCTTCGGGATTGTCGACAAGCCCGTCCAGGAACCGCGCCTTTGCGTCTTCGGCGAACCAGGCATCGGCGCCTTCGTCTTCCATCGCCTTCCTGATGCGTTGCATCAGCTCAGTCGAACCGGCGAAGTCCGCACTCGGGATCACGGTCCCGTCTTCGTTGTGGACGAACACGGTGATCGGCACACCCCAAGCGCGCTGCCGCGAAAGCACCCAGTCCGGCCGTGCCTCGATCATGCCGCGCAACCGGTTCTGCCCGGCCGCCGGCACGAACTCGGTCTCCGAAATCGCCTTCAGCGCCAAGTCCCGCAGGGTCTGGTTGCCGCTGGTGCGCTCGGCCGCAAAACCCTTGTCCATGTAGACGAACCACTGCGGCGTGTTGCGGAAGATCACCGGCTTCTTGGAGCGCCAGGAGTGCGGATACTGATGCTTGAGCCGGCCGCGCGCGATCAGTGCGCCGGCTTTGACCAGCGCGTCGATCACCAGCTTGTTGGCGTTGCCCTTCTTGCCCTTCTCGGTGATCACCTCACCGCCCTCGAAGCCCGGCGCATCAGCGGTGAACTTACCGTCTGCCCCGACCGTAAACGGGATCGCGGTATCGATACCGCGCGCACCAAGCTCGCGGGAACGCTCCATCCACGCCTCGAAATCCTCCCGGCCATGTCCCGGCGCCGTGTGCACGAACCCGGTGCCGGCATCATCGGTCACGTGATCACCGTCGAGAAGCGGCACGTCGAACAGGTAACCGCCGAGGCCGGAGCTCCGCAGTGGATGAGCGCAGACCAGTTCTGCCACTTCGGTCCTTCGAAGCACTAGCAACTTCTGGAAGGCCTCGACCTTTGCCGACTGCATCACATCGTCTGCTAGGTTAACGGCGAGAACAAATTTGTCGCCCTGTTTGGCCCAATTGCCATCAGGCGCCTTTGTTACTTGATAGACGGCGTACTCCAAATTGCCGTTGAAGGAAATCGCGCGATTTCCTGGAATAGTCCACGGCGTCGTGGTCCAAATCACGACACTAGCGTCTTTCAGCACTTCCTTAGGTTTGTTTGTACCTGCCTGTTGTTGTTCACCTTCGAATAACGCTCTCAGTTTCCCAAATTCGATCACCGGAAACTTCGCCCAGATCGTATCGCTCTCGTAGTCGTGATACTCGACCTCGGCTTCGGCCAGGGCGGTTTGCTCCACGACCGACCACATCACCGGTTTCGAGCCACGGTAAAGCAGGCCGCTCATTGCGAATTTCATCAGTTCGTGCGCGATCCACGCTTCGGCGCGATAAGCCATCGTGGTGTAGGGATTGTCCCAGTCCCCAACTACGCCGAGGCGCTTGAATTCGTCGCGTTGCACGTCGAGCCAGTGCTCGGCAAACTCTCGGCACTCCTGTCGAAACCCGCGCATCGCCGTGAAGTCGGAAAAATCCGGTTTTGCCTTGCCGCGGGCGCGATATTCTTCCTCGACCTTCCATTCGATCGGCAGGCCGTGACAGTCCCAGCCGGGCACGTAATTCGAATCGCGCCCGAGCATCTGCTGCGACTTGACCACGATGTCCTTGAGGATCTTGTTCAGCCCCGTGCCGATATGAATATTGGCGTTGGCATAGGGTGGGCCGTCATGCAAAACGAATTTCTCCCGTCCGATGCCGGCCTCACGCAGCCTTGCATAGAGGTCGATCTTGGCCCAGCGCTCGAGTAGCGTCGGTTCCATTTTCGGCAGGCCGGCCCGCATTGGAAATTCCGTTTTCGGCAGAAACAGCGTCTTACTCCAGTCGCGGGCACTTTCAGTCGCGGGCGTTCCGGCATGGCCCTTAACGGCCGTTTTGTCAGACATCGATCAGTCTCTTTGTTCGCTCTGCATGTGCTGCGCTGTCTAACAGCGCTTCGCACCAGAAAAAAGCGGGGTGTGTCGCAAATGTGCGGCGCAGTGGACGCGCCTCATCGCCCGGCTTACACCCGGGCGGTGGTAATGCTGGCGGCTATTGCCCTGCCTATCGGATAGTTCAGCATTGGATCGGCCGAATGTATCTCTGCCAGAATTTCACGGGCGCGGGCGCAGTCCTTGTCCATCTGGGCCACGAGCGCCTCGGCGCTTTCAAATGCCTCATCCGGTCGGATGAAGTCAATCAGTTCGACATCTATCTGATGTCCATAAAGCGACTCGTTGAATTCGAACAGGAACACTTCGAGCTTGGCCACGCCATTGTCGAATGTCGGCCTACGCCCGTTGTAGGCGGCACCATCGAAGCGATGACCGTCGACCCAAACGCGCGCAGCATAGATGCCGTGATGCAACGCCTGGCCCGGCTCGAGCATCACGTTGATGGTCGGATAGCCCATGCCGGTACCGCGGCCAGCGCCCCGTTCAACGGAGCCTGACACCGTCCACCAATGACCGAGGACGTCAGCCGCCGCCCTGACATCACCGACGCGCAGCAGATCGCGCACCGAGCTTGACGAAAAGACTTCCCCGTCGTCGCTCTCCGGTGCGATGACCGTGACCCCGAATCCGTGACGTTCACCAAGGTCTTGCAGCACCTGCGGACTGCCACCACGGCCCTTCCCGAAAAAGAAGTTATAGCCGATGATCACATGGCTGGCCTGCCACGCCTCGACCAGGATGCGCTCGACGAACGCTTCCGCCGACATGCCCGCCAATGCAGCATCAAACGGCAACACGTGCGTAAAGTCCAAACCGGCTGCCTCCAGCAGGGCAAGCTTGCGCGGCAGCGGCGTCAGCGTGAAAAGATGCGTTCCCGGTTTGAAAAACAGCCGTGGGTGAGGTTCAAAGGTCAGCACACCGGCCTTGGCGGATTTTGCCCGTGCGATCTCCTGGCCTTGCCGCAAGACGGCGAGATGCCCACGATGGACGCCATCGAAATTGCCGAGCGCGACGACCGCACCACGATATTCGTCCGGCACGTCGCTCGTTTCATCTAGGACACGCATCGAGGCGCCGTCGCTTTGATCACCGTTCATTGCTCCTGGGCACTTTCGACGCGGGATGGCACGAGCAGGATAGCTTCCCCCTCGAGTACTGTTTTGCCATCGCCATTGACGCTGCGGCATGCGAACCGTGCCCGACGCTTTTCAGGCCAAAGATCGTTTACCTCGACCGATGTCTCGACAACGTCGCCAATCTTGACCGGGCGTCGAAAATTGAGGGTTTGCGACACGTAGATGGCGCCGGGACCGGGCAATTGCATTCCAAACACCGCGGAAATGTAACTCGCCGTCAGCATGCCGTGGCTGATCCGTTCGCCGAACATCGTTCCGGCGGCATAACCGGCATCGACGTGCACCGGGTTGTGATCACCGCTGATGTCGGCAAACGCCATCAGATCGGCCTCCTTTACCGGCCGCACCATGCTCGCAGTCATCCCGAGCTCCAAATCTTCAAAAAAATAAGATTTAGGCAGCGCCACAGTCGACCCTCTTGTCCGCCGTCGCTCATGCTACCGCGCCCCGCAGACGGAACGAGCGCGGCCCTTCTTCTCACACGTCTTGTTACCGGGCAAGCCGGGCCGAACCTGCCAATTGGTCGCGACAACTGGCTACCCTGCGCCAGCGCGGTGATCGCAACCGGCGCCATACCATTCGCTTTGAGCCCGCCCGCCCGCCAACGCCGGACGGCGCCTCTTGCATCGCTCCGGCACTGAGAATATATATCGCATATTCCCTTGCATTTTCTGCAATTTACGCTCGCAGACGTCCGTTTTGGGCTGTCGCGGGACGGAAGGAGAAGCTGTATGAGCGCCGGCACCCCATTAATGCCGAAAGCCACGGCCGTTTGGCTGGTCGACAATACTTCGCTGACATTTGAGCAGATCGCCGAATTCTGCGGCATGCACTTGCTTGAAATAAAAGGCATTGCCGATGGCGATGTTGGCCAGGGCATCCGCGGCAAGAACCCGGTGACGGCCGGTGAACTGACCCGCGAGGATATCAAAGCAGCCGAGGAGGATCCGGAAAAGCGCCTGAAGCTTGTGACCTCCAAAGTGAAGCTGCCTGAGATCAAGACCAAGAAGCGTCCACGCTATACGCCCGTCTCGCGCCGTCAGGACCGACCCAACGCAGTCGTCTGGCTGCTGCGTCATCATCCCGAACTGAAGGACAGTCAGATCATCCGCCTCGTCGGCACGACCAAGCCGACGATCCAACAGATCCGTGACCGAACGCACTGGAATTCCGCAAATCTCGTACCGCAGGATCCGGTCACCCTTGGCCTTTGCAGGCAGCTCGACCTCGATACCGAAGTCGAAAAGGCGGTCAAGCAGCGCGAAAAAGAGCGGATCGCAGCGGGTCTGCCCCCAACGGAGCCCTCCGGCACATTACTGCCGACAGCCGAGACCACGGACTATAACCCGGTCACCGTGCCCGGAGCAGACCAGCCCGAGATCGCCGATACGGCCGAAATCTCAGCCGAGCAGGTGTTCGGAAGCGATGCTCCACCGGCCCGCTCCAGCGAGGAAACCAGTAACATCGACGAGGCAGCTCGTGTATTTGCCCGCCTGCAGGGCATGTCCAACTCGGCTGACGGAGATGGCAACAAGTCCAACCCCGACGGCGATGACGGCACGGCGGCGAGCGAACCGAGCGAACCGAGCGATGATGACACACTCGACGGAGCGCCGCAGGAGGACAAGTAGATCGCTGCGCCAGGAGCCACCATCGCCGAGCGGTTTCGGGGTCGATTTCAGGCCCCGCCTGTCATCACGTAGTTGAGCGGCAGTCGCCCGCCATCAGCGTAGATCGTTTCACCGGTAATGTAGCTTGCCTCGTCGGAAGCAAGCCAGGCAACGATCGCTGCAATTTCCTGCGGCTGTCCGAAACGGCCCAGCGGCGTGCGCGATATTGCAATCTTGCGCGCCGCGTCATCCTTGACAACATCGCCCAGCAACGATGTTTCGATTGATCCCGGACCGACCGCATTGACGCGAATTCCATGGGGCGCGAGCGCCACCGCCATCGCCCGCGTCAGTTGCATGACACCGCCTTTCGACACGCAATAGCCGACATGCTCCGCTAGTCCGAAAAAAGCGTTCACGGAGCTGAGATTGACGATAGCGCCGGCGCTGCGACCGTGCTCGATCTGACGCACAAACTGGCGCGCTGCCGCCTGCCCGCACAGGAAAGCTCCCTTGAGGTTGGTTCGCAGAACGCGGTCGAACTCGGCTTCTTCGAGATCCAGAAACGGCGCATCGTCGAGCACGCCGGCGTTGCATACCATAAGGTCAAGATTGCCGTAGGCCTCCAGCGTCGCCGCAATCAGATTGTGGACATCGAGCCGTTCACCGACATCGGCATGGACGAACTTGGCCGTGCCTCCCTCCTTGCAAATGTCTCCGACAACACCCTGGCCTTCACGATCCTTGGTATCGGTGACAATGACCTTTGCGCCCTCACGGGCGAAACGCTCGGCAATCGCGCGACCGATGCCTTGCGCGGCGCCCGTCACAACTGCGATTTTGCCACCCAAAAGCATGGTGTCCGCTGCATCCCGCTTGCTTGCCTGACTGCTACGCTACAACACGCACAGCCGCCGCCGGTTCCACGCTGCCCGCCAAGGCCCCGCGCCGCATAGCATCGCCAAATGTTACCTTGGTTCGATCGAGATCACCGAGAGATGCACATCCCAACAGGACCATGTTGCGCTCAATCTCCGCACGCAGGCGCGAAAGCGCACGTTCGACACCGGCCTGACCGCCGGCAGCCAACGGGTAAACATAGCCACGTCCGATCATGCAGGCCTTCGCGCCGAGCGCCATCGCCTTCAACACATGACTGCCCCGGCGCACGCCGCCGTCAAGGATCACTTCGACCCTGTCACCGACCGCATCGACGATCGCAGGCAGCATCTCGAACGGCGTCACGGCCCCGTCAAGCTGGCGTCCTCCATGATTTGAGACCATGATCGCCGTCGCCCCGATATCAGCTGCACGGCGCGCATCCGCTACAGACAGGATCCCCTTGATCGCGAAGGGACCGCCCCATCTCGCGACCAGTTTCTCAGCATCGGCCCAGTTTACGTTCGGGTCGAACTGGCTGTTCACGTAGTCGATTACCGAAGTCAGGCTGTCGGTTCCCCGGCGGATGCGGCTTGCAACATTCGAGAGCTCGAACTTCTCATGGGTCAGATAGTTGAACGCCCAATCTAAATGCGTCGCGAAACTGAACAGGCTTGAAAGCGTAAGGCGCGGCGGCATCACCATGCCCGTGACATGGTCCCGCTCCCGGTTTCCGGCAACCAGCGTATCGACGGTCAACGCCAGAGCCGAAAACTGCGCCGCCCGCGCACGCTCAACGAACTCGTATGTCAGTTCCCGGTCCTTGTGGATATAGACTTGGAAACACTTGGGCCCGTCATTGAGGCTGCCGATCTCCTCGATCGACACGGTCGACATCGTCGAAAGCGAATACATCGTCCCGAGATTGTCGGCAGCCCGGGCTGCGGCACGTTCACCATCGTGATGGAACAACCGACTCATGCCGGTCGGCGCCAGAATGACCGGCCACTCGATCTCCTGCCCCAGCACCGTCGTCTTGAGGTCGGGAGCATCGAAGCCAACGAGGGCATTGGGAATCAACCGGCATTGATCGAAGGCGGATGTGTTCGCCCTGAGCGTGACCTCGTCGTCAGCCCCGCCATCGATGTAGTGAAACAAAGGTGCTGGTAGCCGTCGGCGGGCCAACCGGCGGAAATCCTCGATATTGTTGCAACGCGCGATAGCCATCTGCTCAGCTTCCTGCCAGGAACAGTCCGGCATCGATACCATCCTGCGACATGAGCCAGCAAGTGCACCCCTGACGCCAAAGGGGGCGCCCGTGAAGGACACCCCCTTTGGCTGAACCCCGGCGCGACTAGGGTTCTTGAGTGTAGCCGGACTATTCTGCCAGGCGCAGATCAGAGATCTTGAGCGCGATGTCGCGAAACGCAGCCTTCAGCGCATCACCGTTGGCCGCGTTGTAGTAGTGCGACGACGACGTCGCGCACTTCTGCATCGTTTGATCAGGCGTGCTGTCCTTTGCGATCATGAAGCCCACCGTATAGACCTCGACACCGGCCGCCTTCATGTTTTTGCAGATCTCGCGCGCCTGCGTTGTCGAGCTACCGCCGGAGTAGTCCTGGTTGTAGGACCCGTCCGTCATCAGCACGGCAATCTTGTAGAGTTTGCGCGAGCCATCGCCATTGGTCTCACTGATCATCGAGTATCCGAAGGCTTGGCTCTCGACCGGCCAGACGGAATTCCACTTCGGCGAAACCAGGTACCAGGCCCACTGCGTGCCGACGTGGCCCGCCGTCATACCGGTGGTTGGCATCGCATCGATGCGATCCTTGAGCACCGTCTTGTCGTTGGTCAGCGGCGTGATGGTGACACCAGGTTTGCATGCCGAGCCATCATTCAGGATATGGTCCTGCTCGCTGCCCGTATCGCCGAAATAGTCGAAGTAGTTGCCCTGGCCCGGCGCGGCATCCGTGTAGCGGTCGCTGGTCGAGCGCTCCTTGATGCAGGTGTACTTGTCACCCTTGCTCGCGAGGTCGAACTGTGTCGTTGTGGTTTGCGTCTGCGTTTTCTTTTTCATCACCGTTTCGGTGGTGCACCGCCTGACCCTCTTATCCTTGTAGGTCGTGTTGCATACTTTCTTCCTTTTCCCGTTGACCCACTTCCTTTTGCACTTTGTCTTCGGCACCTGGACGGTCACTCTTTTGCAGACTTTTTCCTGCACCGGCACGAAGACCTCGACCTCTTCTTCAGTCGAAATATCATAGATCCCGGCATCAGGGCCTGCCACGGCATGAAAGTAGCTGCTGCCGACGTTGACGTAGTAGGAAAACGGCGCCAATGCGACACGCGAGGTGTACCTGGACTGGTCCTTCCAAACGACAATATCGACCAGATCCTTGGCCGCGGCCTTGAGATCTGTCATCTTGTTGCCACTCATCGAACCGGTTGTATCGAGCATCATTGCGATTTCGATATGCGTCCCCGTCGAACCGCCTCCGGCGGCCAGCAACGCCTTTGAGCGAACTTTGACCGGCAGAGTGTCGATTCCGGCGATCTTCAAGAACGGAGTTTTCACGGCTGAGTCCGAAACGGCCACGATCTCATTATTTGCGACCGTAAACGTCGTCTTGTCCGAGTAGAGATGCTTGGACTTGTTCTGTGCGTAGTACTTCTTGGCCGCAGCGATCGCGTCTGCGCTGGTCTTGCCTGATAGCTGCAGAACGCGCCCGGCAGCCAGTACTGCCGCATCCATCGCGTTCAGCGTCTTGCTCCTTACCGACAACCAACGACCGTAGTCGACGGAGCCGCCAATCAGCGCAACAACGAGTGCCGCCATGATCGCGAAGGCTACGGCAATCATACCGCGCTGATCGGACTGGAAGGATTTCAACGCGGACTGAGCTGGCCGGCCCAGCCTCGTACGGGCAGCAAATCGCCCGGCAAAAAAGTGTCGGATTGACATCACATGCCTCTTGGGTTTCGCGCACCAGAAGACACTGCATTCCGCAAATTGACGGGAACTTAATGCGTAAAACTGAATGGGCTTTGCTCTAAACCGCGAACTTAGGCGAATACCCAAATTTCAATAAAATCAAACCTACGCATTGGATTCGTTGAACCAGACTTCGTCGACACGTGGCGTACGTAACGAAAACACCTTCGTGCAAGTCGGCCTACCAGCTGCGAAATGCCAAACAACCAAAGAGAAGCAATAAAGAAGGGCACCCACGACGGGCGCCCTTCGAAAGATGGCGACTACGGCAAGTTCGCTTACTCTGAGAGACGAAGTTCCGAGATCTTGAGTGCGATGTCCCGGAATGCCGCCTTTAGCGCTTCCCCGTCGGACGCATTGTAATAATGCGAGGAAGAGGTTGCACACTGCTGCATGGTGACGTCGGGTTGGCTGTTCACAGGGATTGCAAAGCCAACCGTGTAAACCGTGACGCCCTCGTCCTTCATCTTCTCACACAATGTCCTCGCCTGCGTGGTCGAGCTATCGCCCGAATACCAGGTGTTGTAGAAACCGTCCGTCATGAGAACAGCGATCTTGTAGAGTTTCGGCTTTCCGTTCTCATTGGTTTCCTGGGTCAGGCTGTAGGCGAGCGGCGCACTGGCCTGTGGCCAGATCGATGACCACTTCGGAGCCAAAGCATACCATGCAAACGCCGTTCCGATGTGCCCCGCGGTCCCGCCCGTCGGCTGCATTTCGTTGATACGGTTCTGAATGGCCTGCAAGTCACTGGTCAGCGGAAGTATCGTCGCTTGCGGCTTGCACGCACGTCTACTCGTATAGCGGTCAAAGTACCCGTTGCTGGCGCTTGGAGCTTCATCCGTGTACCGGTTGACGCCGCGGCGCTCTCTCACACACGTGCGATTATCCGAGTTGCCTCGAGTCGTGCGATTGGTGACATCTCGGAAATGATCCTTCGACACGTTCACGTTCTGCGAAAATGGAACAATCGCAACGCGGGATGTGTACTCGGACTGATCTTGCCATACGACGATCTTGGCAAGGTCAATTGCCGCCTGCTTGAGGTCAACCATTTTCTGGCCTGCCATTGAACCGGTCGTATCCAGCATCATTGCGAGCTCGACGTGAGACCCGGCATTCCCGCCAGCGGCAAGAATAGCCTTGGATGAAATGTTGACCGGAAGGCTCTTAACGCCGGCAGCTCCAAGGAATGGCGTTTTGACACTCGATGCCGACGTTCCGACGATCTCGTTGTTCTGTGCAGTAAACGTCGTATTGTCGACATAGAGTGCGCTGGACTTATTCTGCTGATAGTACTTCTGAGCAGCGGCCACCGCATCCGAACTCGTTTTGCCGGGCAATTGCAGCACGCGGCCGGCCGCGAGAATGGCTGCATCGATCGCGTTTTGGGTTTTGCTTTTTGCCGACAGCCAGCGGCCGTAGTCGACGGCGCCGCCGATCATGCCCATCATCACCGCGGACATCAGTGCAAATACAAAGATGATCGAACCCCGCTCGTCCTTGCGGTATGAACCGAAGCGGGATCTGGCGGATGTCCATATGCGAACAGCCAGACCTTGGCCGCCCGATATGCTTTTCTGTGTTTTCGTTTGCATTTCATGCCTCTCAATAGTCGCGCACAACGCTATTGATGCGCATCGACAATTGATGAGGCCTTAATTGCGGGATTTAGGTAAAATCTGACTGAATGATGCGTTAAGCAACTCGCTCAAGTTCACCACATGATCTTAGGCAGCAAGTTGAAATTCTCTGCTGCGACTTGCGCGAGCCAGAAAAATATTTACATGCGAAACGTTGAGGAATTCTGCAGGCGCGGGATTTATTTGCACCAAGTTTTCGAGTTCCATATTCATTTACATCAACCAACTGTTAACCATTTCCGCGCGGGCGAGCAAAGCAATTGAAACCGTCGAACTCATGCGCTGCCGATCAGAATTCCTGCCGCAAAAACAAGCGCGCCGCCGAGCACCACCTGGAAGGCTGCCCGGAAAAACGGCGTCTCCATGAACCGGTTCTGGATCCATGCAATCGCCCACAACTCCACGAAGACGAGAAAAATCGCAATCGTCGTCGCGGTCCAGAAATCCGGGATCAGGTAGGGCAGCGCGTGGCCCAGCCCCCCGACCGTCGTCATGATGCCGGACGCAAAACCACGCTTTACCGGAGAACCGCGCCCCGAAAGCTCCCCATCGTCCGAAGCCGCTTCCGTAAAGCCCATTGAAATGCCCGCGCCCACGGAGGCGGCAAGGCCGACGAGGAACGTCGTCCACGTGTCCTGCGTCGCAAATGCGGTCGCAAAAATCGGCGCAAGCGTCGACACGGACCCGTCCATCAACCCGGCAAGCCCCGGCTGCACCCAGGTCAGAATGAACTGACGTCGCGCCTGGCGATCCTCCTCTTCCCGTACCGTTTCCGGCAGATGCTGTTGCTCCAACCGGTCGGCCGTCGCCACGTGACCGGCCTCTGCCGAAGCAAGATCTCCAAGCAATTTGCGTGTATCTGCATCCTGCGTCCGAGCCGCCGCCTTCAGATAGAACTGATGCGCCGCCTGCTCCATGTTCGCAGCTTCGTCGCGGATGCGTTCCAGCCCCAGGCTTTCGATCAGCCACGTCGGATTGCGCGCATAAAAGCCTGCGACATGCTCTCGCCGCACAAGTGGAATCGTATCTCCGAACCGCGCCTTGTGGAGCTCGATCAGGCGGTGGCGGTGCTCGTCCTCCTCCTCCGCCATACCATCGAACATCTTTGCCGAATCCGGGAAGTCCGAACGCAAACGCTCGGCATAGGTCCGGTAAATACGTGCATCGTCTTCTTCCGATGAAATGGCGAGCGCGATAATTTCCTGCTCACTGAGGTCAGAAAAGCGCCGGCGCGACGAAAATCCCGGAATCATGGAGCCCCCCAAAATTAGAACGATTCCAAAGTAGTGATCGCCAGCCGACGCCGCAAGGCGGTTGCGTCAGATCGCACCGCTCCGATCACCCGTCTCGGCCCTGGGGGACGTGAACAGTCCTGAAATCCTCAAAGGGGCGCACAACCGAACGCCCCTCCCAAAACAACCGCAGCCGGATCTGCCGGCCACACGAGTAAGCCAGCTGCGCACCCGCACGAGCTATTTGGCCGGATACCTCTTGGCACACTTTTCGTGAATGAACTCGTTGGTCTCGTCGACCATCTCACCGTGGAACACGCCGATGTTCTGCTCCAGCTGGCTGACCGTCCACAGCGCCCCCTTGATGATGGTCGGTGCCTCGATGTTAGAAACATTGAGCCAGATCTTTTCGACCTTGCCGGCCTTGAACGACATCTTCGGCGCCATGTCGAGGCTGACGTTGGTCACGCCTTCACTGCGTTCGATAAGGCACTTGATCGTGTGCTTGTCGAGCGAAAACTCATGCTCCGGCTTGGTCAGCGCCGCAATGATCGCGGCCCGCTTCATTTTCACGTCGACGGTGCAGCGCGCATCGCCGAACGTCCAACTGATCTTCTTTTGCTTGACGCCTTTGACGATCTTCGACTTTTCCCAGGTCCGTCCGATGTCGCAGCTGAGATCGCCGCCACCTGCATCCTTTTTCAGAATGATGCTGCAGAGCTTCTTCTCGCACGCCTTCAGCTTCTTCTTCTCATCAGGTGGCGTATCAAGCGCTGCTGCCGGTGCAGCGAGAAGTGTCAGCGCCAGAAAAACAGCGCCAAACCCCACCACGCCACACTCCAAAGATCGGATCACCATGTCTGCATCTCTCCCTCATCGGCCCCTGCGGCCCCCATCTGCGCGGGCGCACCTGCCTCACGATTGCGTCACATAGATGGCAAGCAATCGGAATTCCCCGAAACCCCGATCACCTGTGGAGAACGCGTCGTTTCGCGCCGCGACCAAATGCAGAACAGTCATTGAAACTAAGGTCAGGTCGGGCTACCAACGCCCGGAACTATGGCAGGAGGCTAGGCAAATGAGTGTTGACACGTCGGATGGTCACCCCGCGATGGACTATGAGGAACACGTACGAACCTACAACGGCTTCATGCTGTTCACGAAGATCTCGATCGTGGCGCTTGCCATCCTGCTGATTGCCATGGCGATTTTCCTGGTCTGACCTGTTGGCGTCAGACATCGGCGCGAATGCTGGCCCCTTGGTGCCCGCTCAGGCTCCCTCACGCAGAACGTGCCGCAAACGCAACCCGACAGCGCGTATGCGCACCCGCCCGTCAAGCCCAACCCCGACATGATCGGCCGGCCGGCCGCCAGTTCAGGACACGACATGGTCAAAGTTGCCATCACTGCCGAAGGCGCGGACGAAACGCGCGTCGCCGTATCCCCGGAAACCGCGAAAAAACTGGTCGGCATGGGCTGCACGGTTGCCATCCAGTCGGGCGCCGGCGCCCGGTCCCGGTTTTCCGATGAGATCTTGAAGGCCCAGGGCGCCGAGATTACGGCCGATGCCGCAACCGCGCTCAAAGATGCTGACGTTCTGCTCAAGGTCCGGTGTCCCTCGAGCGAGGAACTTGCAGCCCTCAAGCCGGGCGCCATTGTTGCCGCCATGATCGACCCGTTTGGTGATCGCCAGGATCTCGAAACAACAGCGGCAAGCGGCGCGACGTTGTTTTCCATGGAGTTCATGCCGCGCATCACCAGGGCGCAGTCCATGGACGTCCTATCCTCGCAGGCCAACCTTGCCGGCTACAAGGCGGTGGTTGACGCGGCGTCCATGTTCGAACAGGCCATGCCGATGATGATGACCGCGGCCGGCACGGTTCCGGCCGCCAAGGTCTTTATCATGGGCGTCGGCGTCGCAGGTCTCCAGGCCATCGCCACTGCGCGCCGGCTCGGTGCGATCGTCACGGCAACGGACGTGCGTCCTGCCACCAAGGAACAGGTTCAGTCGCTGGGCGCCAAGTTCGTCGCCGTCGAGAACGAGGAATTCCAACAGGCCCAGACCGCCGCCGGCTACGCCAAGCCAATGTCGGAGGATTATCAGCGCCAGCAGGCAGAACTCGTCGCCAACCACATCAAGAGCCAGGACATCGTCATCACGACCGCTTTGATCCCGGGCCGCCCGGCGCCTAAGTTGATCTCGACGGAGATGGTCGAGAGCATGAAGCCGGGTGCGGTGATCATCGACCTGGCTGCAGAGCGTGGCGGCAACTGCGAACTGACAAAGGCCGGCGAAACCGTCGACCGCAACGGTGTGCGCATTGTCGGCCCCGTCAACCTGCCCGGCACTGTTCCGGTCAACGCCTCCTCGCTCTATGCCCGCAACCTCCTGACATTCCTGCAGCCGATGATTGACGGCGAAAGCCAGGAATTGAAGATCGACTGGGAAGATGAAGTTATCCAGGGCACGCTGGTCGCCAAGGATGGCAAGCTCGTGCACCCCAACCTCATCCCGCAACAGGGAGACTGACATGCCAAGGCTCGCAAAACTGGCATTGGCGACGGCATGGTTGCTCACCGGCCTCGCCGCGCCCGCACTAGCTGCAGGAGATACCGGCGTAGATCCCGCGATCTACCGCCTCATGGTTTTCGTGATCGCAATATTCGTTGGCTACTACGTCGTCTGGAGTGTGACACCCGCACTCCACACGCCGCTGATGTCCGTGACCAATGCCATCTCTTCCGTAATCGTTGTCGGTGCCCTCCTCGCCGTCGGCGTGTCACTTGCTGCATCGGGAAGCTGGCTCGCCAAGGTCTTCGGCTTCCTGGCGCTGGTCATGGCATCCGTCAACATCTTCGGCGGCTTTCTCGTCACCCAGCGCATGCTCGCCATGTACAAGAAAAAAGACACCAAGCGCTAAGTCCACCTGAAAGCGCAACGACCGGATTTCGAGGCCCAAGTCCATGTCACCGAATATCGTCGCACTCCTTTACCTCGCCTCTGGTATTCTGTTCATCATGGCGTTGCGGGGCCTCTCGAGCCCTGAAAGTTCGCGCCAGGGCAACGTCTACGGCATGGTCGGCATGACCATCGCCATCGTGACGACGCTGTTGCAACTGGATGCCCCGGAAGATGTAACGACCTGGTTGCTGATTGTTGCGGGCATCGGCCTCGGCGGCGGCATGGGCGCCTATATCGCCCAGCGCATCCCTATGACGGCAATGCCTGAACTGGTTGCCGCCTTTCACTCGTTGGTTGGTCTTGCCGCCGTGTTCGTTGCTGCTGCAGCGCTCAATGCACCGGAGGCCTTCGGAATTGGTACGCCTGGCGCCATCGCGCCGATCAGTCTGCTTGAGATGTCACTTGGCACCGCCATTGGCGCGGTCACGTTCACAGGCTCCGTCATCGCCTTTGCAAAGCTTTCCGGCCGCATGTCCGGCGCGCCGATCATCCTGCCTATGCGCCACGTGATCAACATTGCGCTCGCCGCCCTACTGGTGATCCTGATCTACGTGTTTTGCTTTTCGGCCGATCAGACGACGTTTTGGGCGATTACATTTCTTGCACTGCTGATCGGCGTCTTGATCATCATCCCGATTGGCGGCGCCGACATGCCAGTTGTCGTGTCGATGCTCAATTCGTACTCGGGCTGGGCCGCCGCCGGCATCGGCTTCACACTTGGCAACATCGCTTTGATCATCACCGGCGCCTTGGTTGGCTCCTCAGGCGCAATCCTGTCCTACATCATGTGCAAGGGTATGAACCGCTCGTTTATCTCCGTCATTCTCGGCGGCTTTGGCGGCGAAACAGCGGGCCCGGCTGGCGATGATGGCGTCCAGCGCACAATCAAGCAGGGTGCAGCCGACGATGCCGCCTACATCATGAAGAACGCGGCGAAGGTCATCATCGTGCCCGGCTACGGCATGGCCGTCGCCCAGGCCCAGCACGCCCTGCGTGACATGGCGGACTCGCTCAAGGCCGAAGGCGTCGAAGTGAAATATGCGATTCATCCGGTTGCCGGCCGCATGCCGGGCCACATGAACGTGCTGCTCGCCGAGGCCAACGTGCCCTACGACGAGGTCTTTGAACTGGAAGACATCAACAACGAATTCTCACAGGCAGACATCGCCTACGTCATCGGCGCAAACGACGTCACCAACCCGGCGGCGGAAGAAGACCCGACGTCGCCGATATACGGCATGCCTGTCCTCCAGGTCTGGAAGGCGGGTACGGTGATGTTCAACAAGCGCTCGCTGTCATCCGGTTACGCCGGCATCGACAATCCGCTGTTTTACCGCGATAACACGATGATGATCCTCGGTGACGCAAAAAAGATGACCGAGGAAATCGTCAAGTCGATGGATTGATGGCGTCAGCCGGCGCAATCTGCAGTCGGATGCGCGGCACGGTTCAGAGGAAATCTACCGGTGGCGATTGAGGCTGTCGTCTTCGACATCGGCATTCTATGAACGGATCGCGACAACCGCCGGCTTGCCGCCCGCAGCAATCGCTTACGTTGGCGACCGCCTCGACAATGATATCTTGCCCGATCTCGACGATGGATTCGCCACAGTATTCCTGCGCCGCGGGCCCTGGGGCACGGTCAACGCGAACTGGCCGCAGACGGCGCAGGCCACACTGACGGTCGACAGCCGCGAAGACCTCCCGCTGGCACATTGACCGCGGTGTGAGGCTGTGCACAAGCCAGCCAGCGGCGGCCAACCGACCAAATCAGACTGGAGGCTGATCGCCATTCTTCTTTTGGCCATCAGCCGGTCGATCATCATCCATGAACCGAACATGCGCCAGCAGGGCCAGGGCGCAGATCATCACGATCGCAACGACGATGAGAAGGATCACCGACCGCATGCCCGCGCCGGCGCCGAGGTAGCGCACGCCGTAATTGGTAATCGTATCGGCATTGAACACAAACAGCACGCTGGCGGCGACCCCGAGGAACCGGGAGACCAATTCCGCCTGCTTGTTGGCCGGGTGGACGAATGAGAACAGGATCAACAATGCCCATATTGAAAACAGGACGATAAACGTATCAGGCCCGCGATGCGTCGACGCCGCCCCGCTCGCCCCGTGCAGCAACTGCGTCGCCTCGAGGAAGCTGCGGTTCATGACCGCCAGAAACGCAACCGCAAGAACACCGATAATGACACCGCGATCGATACTTCGGGCACAGTCGGCGTAGTACGCCTCAATTCGCGAACGGCGCAGCGCCAACAGCACGCTGATCACCAGCAACACCATCAGGAAGAAAATGTTGAGTGGCCATAGCTGTTCCTGCAGCGCATCGGTCCGTGACCGGTTGGACGCGACCTTGTGCGTAGCCTTGACAGCCTTGTCATACGCAAATTGCGCATTGCAACAGGCCCTGTCGTCCAGCCAAGACGTCTTGAGGCTCTTGCCCGAGCCCTCAATCTTCGCACTTGCCGCACAGTACCGGTTCGGCGGCGGTTCCTTCGGTGGCGCAATGAACTTATCGGGATCGCAGTTGCGTGACAAATCGGTGATTTTCAGACGCTCGCGGCTGAGCTTGCGGACATTTTCGATGCCGTCGATAAAGGACACACGCGTGCCGCACTGAGCACCCGAACAGCCTTCACCCTTGTCGGCCTCAAGCACCTCGGGCTTCAGCTGCCAGAGGCTGCGCTCGGGGCTCTCGTGCGTCGCAACCGCAATTGCAAAACTGAACGCCGCTATCACAATGAACCAGAACACGAACCGCAACCGCGACTGCGGAATGGCGTCGTCCTGCTGTCGCTCAATGTTCCAGTACATGTCAACGAACACGCACGCGGGCGTATAGAACGCGATCAGGGCGACCGTCCCAAACAACGGAAAGAATATGAACAAGTCGCTGTAGTGCGTGAGCAGCGTGAACCACAATTCGCCGTTGAACGCCACCGGCTTGGAATGATCTGCAAACTCCATAAAAAGGAAAATCGTCGTCGCCCAGAACGACACTCCAAGAATCGCAAAAATAATGAACACGAATGCCAACGAACCACGATGCATCGTTGCAATACTCCAGGACTATTTCGCATTCGCGTTCTAGCAGACGGTAGACAAGCTGCCCATCCCGGAAGAGACCGGCATATCAAAGCTCGCGACAGGCGCAGCCAAACTGCCACTTGAAACCGCCTGACGAGGCAGCAGTTCCATGCGTCATCGCCCAATGAGGACCCTGTTTGTGCTAATTTCGATGATAATTGCCGGCGCGCTCGTGGCATTGTTTCTCCTTTGGGCCACCCAGCGTCGGCTGATCTATTATCCCGATGAACGCCGTGTTGCTCCGCAGGCAATCGGACTGACGACAGTCGAAGAACGCATGCTCAGGCGCCCTGATGGCGTTGACGTCGTCGCCTGGTACGGACGCGCGGCGCCGGGTGAAGTGACACTGCTCTATTTCCACGGAAATGGCGGCAATCTCGCCAATCGCGCAGAGCGCATTGCCGCCTATCTCAAGCGCGGTCGCGGCATCTATATGATGAGCTATCGGGGATATTCCGGCTCGGGCGGCCACCCGACCGAAGCCGATAACGTGGCGGATGCTCTGGCCGCCTACGATGATCTCATCTCACTTGGTATCCCGCCACACAACATAGTGCTCTACGGCGAATCACTGGGCTCCGGTGTCGCCGTGCAGGTCGCCGCCAAAAGGGCCTGCCGCGGCATAATCCTCGATGCGCCGTTCACGTCGCTGGTAGACGCCGGGCGTTATCACTATCCCTATCTGCCGGTCCGCGTCGGACTGGTCGACCGCTACGACTCCATGTCATACATCGAGCGCATCAAGTTCCCGCTGCTGATCGTCCATGGCGCCCGTGACGGCGTCATACCCATCGAGATGGGTGAGCGCCTGTATGCTGCAGCCAAAGATCCAAAATCGTTTCTGAGGATTCCGGAGGCCGGACACTCCGACCACCACCTGTTTGGCTCGTTCAAAGCCATTCAGGACTGGCTCGATTCTATCGAGAGCCCCACGACCCCGAAGAAGGAAGCGGTTCAATGACACGCGACGTGGCAAGCCGCAGACGCTTGTTGGGGCGCCTGACATTTCACCCGGGTTGCCAGGGAAAAAGGTCGCGCGCACTCGTTCGCGCCAATTCGTACTGGGGCGAGATAGGCCCGACCAAATGCGGGTTCGAGGGCTTAACGGCTACGCCCGCCGCGCCCCTTGGAGCCGCCCTTGCTCGGCAATAGTCCCTCACGCTGCGCACGCTTCCGCGCCAGCTTTCGCGCACGCCGGATCGCCTCCGCCTTTTCGCGCGCCTTCTTCTCAGACGGCTTTTCGTAATAGTTCCGGAGTTTCATTTCCCGGAATATGCCCTCGCGCTGCATCTTTTTCTTGAGCGCCTTGAGAGCTTGATCAACGTTGTTGTCTCGAACGAGGACTTGCACGCGTTCCCCTATCTTGCCTGCTTGTATTGCAAATGACAGCAAAGCGAGGCCAGCCCGGGCGGGCCAGCCACAACTTGGTTTCTTGGCGGCGATATTTACCAGTCAGAGCCGGAAAAGTCCACCTTGCTACGCTCTGCCCAGGTGTCGCGGGCGCCATCCCGCCTGTGCAGCACACCCCGCACACGGTATTTCGTCTCAGCGAATGAACAGCGTTCTTGCTATCGTGTCACCAAGGTTCGAGGTCGCACGCGGTTAACATGCCCCATCTTGCGTCCGGCCCGTGCCTCGTTCTTGCCGTAGAGATGCAAGACGGCACCACGCTCACACAGCCAGTCCCGCCAAGTCGCGGCATCCACGCCGATTAAATTCCGCATTTCGACGTCCGAGTGGCGCTGCGTCGCCCCGAGCGGCCATCCGGCGATCGCACGAACGTGATTCTCGAACTGATCCACCAGACAACCATCCATCGTCCAATGGCCGCTATTGTGGACACGCGGCGCAATCTCGTTGACTACAAGCCCGGAGCCGTCGTCTGCACCGGTGTCAAACAACTCAACGGCAAGCACACCGACGTAGTCCAACGCCTGTGCAATCGCAGTTGCAATCTCGAGTGCTCGGGCCTCAGTTGCCTGCGTCACCGGCGAAGGCACCATGGACGTATCGAGAATACCGTTCTTGTGGGTGTTGATCGGAACATCATAGGCCAATTCCACCAGTCGGCCGTCCTCGCCACCGCCTCTGCCGCGCACCAGAATAACCGACAACTCCCGCTCGAAAGCAACGAACCCCTCGAGAATTGTGGGAACATTCCCCAGGCTCGCCACCGCTGCGGGCAAGTCCTCGGCGGATGGCAACCGCACCTGCCCTTTGCCATCGTAACCAAGCCGTCGCGTTTTGAGTATCGCCGGAAATCCAACCCCTTCCGCGTCCAGCTCCGATATCGCAGCAGCATCGATCGGCGCGAACGGCGCCACAGGTAGCCCGAGGCCGGCGATGAAACGTTTCTCGGCGAGACGGTCCTGCGCCACTTCAAGGGCCAGCGGCGGGGGATGGACGCCGCCGCGCGCCGCCAATTGGCTTGCCGTTGCAACGGGAACGTTCTCGAACTCGTAGGTCACGACGTCGACCTGGGCGGCAAACACGCTGAGCTTGTCGAGATCGTCATAGGCGCCGGTCGTCGTCGCGTAGGCGACTTCCCCGGCAGGACTTGTCGCAGCATCACAGTAGACATGACAGCGCAATCCCAACCGCGCGGCCGCGATCGCAAGCATCCGCCCCAGTTGTCCACCGCCCAGAATTCCGATCGTTGCTCCAGGCTGCAGCGTCCGCGGCAACGCCATCTCCCTGCGTTCAGCTATCATCGCTGGGTTCTACGGCAACGTCATTGCTGCGTGCATCACGCCAAGCCTGCAGGCGCTGGAACAGATCGGCATCCTCCAATGCAACGATTTGCGCAGCCAGCAGGCCGGCATTGGCCGCACCTGCTTCGCCGATTGCAAGTGTGCCCACCGGCACGCCGGCCGGCATTTGCACGATTGAATAGAGACTGTCCAACCCACGCAATGCCCGGCTTTCAACCGGCACACCGAGCACCGGCACAAGTGTCATCGAGGCAACCATCCCGGGCAAATGCGCAGCCCCGCCCGCGCCGGCGATGACGACCTTTACGCCACGTCCGTGCAAATCTTTCGCATACGCGATAAGACGATCAGGCGTGCGATGCGCCGACACAATTCGTCTCTCGTAGGCAACCGCCAGATCCTCGCAGATTTCGGCAGCCCGCCGCAAAGTCGGCCAGTCCGATTGGCTCCCCATAACGATCGATACTTTGGGCTGAGCGACGCTCATCCGGTTCTCCGAGTAGCCTCATCAGCCGGCACCCGTAAGCCGGCCGCAACCTATGGGAAAAGCGGCGGAATAACGGCACGCAGCCTGTTTGGCAAGTGGGGCACGCCGCATATCAAGCGATAATATCAGGAAACAACCGGTCCTCGAGCTTCACAATTGCGTCCTTCAAGGACAGCTTGTGCTTCTTGAGCCGCGTAATCTGCAATTGATCGGGAATGCTGGCCTGTTCGAGTTCTGCAATCTTCTGGTCGAGCCTGCGGTGCTCGGCCCGCAATGCGGCCAACCGCTCTCGATCGGCACGTTCGCTTTCAGACTGCATCGACCCTGCTGTGCGGTTTGCGAAGAGTGGCCCGGGAGATGTGCATTAACCACTATTGTGTGCTTTGCCGGTCAAAGCAAGCATACTCGCCATGTTCCAAGCTGAATTTCCGTCCTAGTCCTGGTTTGCACGCCTGATAGCTGCAGCGTTGCGGCGATCAAAAGTAGTTAACAGCCGCTTTGCAGTGTCCTGCATTGGATTGGACAATTAGTAGTCGATCTGTCACACTCAAGCCGTTGTCGACTCCAACACAAGGAGGAACTGGATGGCAATCTCAGCGCATCTTGCAGAACTCACAGAGCGCCACCGGATGCTGGAGCAAAAAATTGAAGAGGCTCTCCTGCATCCATCCGTTGACTCTCTCGAAATCAACCAGCTCAAACGCGAGAAGCTGAAACTGAAAGATGCCATGGCCCGGCTCAAGAACGGGCAAACCGAGCACTAGCCGGTTTTACAGTAGACCTTTGAATTGTAATGCGATCCGCCGGGCGGCTCGAGGTGGCCGACGTGCCCCCGCCCAGCGGATGAAGTCGTCGACAGGTCAGATCCTGCCGTCGTTTCGACACATGGCGTCTCCATCGGAATTTGCGTGTCACCAGCGAACCAGGCCAGGCGCGAACCTGTGCAAGTTGCGAAAAATGCAAACTCTGCGCGCTGCAGCATGCGCGCTCATCCCGCAACACTCCGAAACCGCGATCGCCCACGCTCGCAGCGCTAAGCGGCCTTTGCAAGCTCGCGCAGCTTGAACTTCTGGATTTTGCCTGTTGAGGTCTTTGGAATTTCCATGAAAACGACGTGCCGCGGGCATTTGAACGCCGCTAGATTGTCCCGGCACCAGGCAATCATGTCTTCGGCTGTCGCAGATTCGCCTGGCTTCAACTCGATATAGGCGATCGGCGTCTCACCCCATTTCTCGTCTGGCTTGGCCACCACCGCACAATGTGCCACGGCTGTGTGTTTATAGAGCGCATCCTCGACTTCGATCGATGAGATGTTTTCGCCGCCCGAAATGATGATGTCCTTTGATCGATCCTTGAGTTGTATGTAGCCATCTGGATAAAGAACGCCGAGATCCCCCGAATGGAACCATCCGCCGGCGAACGCCTCGGCACTTGCGGCCGGGTTCTTGAGGTAGCCTTTCATGACGATGTTGCCGCGCATCATCACTTCGCCCAGCGTTTCGCCATCGGCTGGCACTTGCTGCATCGTCGCCGGGTCCATCACGGTTAGCCCTTCAAGCGCCGCATACTTGACGCCCTGCCGGGCCTTTTTCGCCGCTTGTTCGCCTGGCGCCAGCGCATCCCACTCCGATTTCCACTCATTGACCACGGACGGGCCGTACGTCTCCGTCAGGCCGTAGACATGGGTGACGTTGAAGCCCGCTCGTGCCATCGCCGCCAGGACAGCTTCCGGGGGTGGCGCTGCCGCCGTTATGAATTCCACCGTGTGCGGCAAAGGACGCCGCTCGGCCTCGGGCGCATTCAGCAATGTCGACATTACGATCGGCGCCCCGCACAAATGCGTCACGCCATGCTCGGCGATGGCATTATACATTGCCGACGCCCGCACCCAGCGCAAGCACACATGCGTGCCCGTCACAGCCGACAGCGTCCACGGAAAGCACCAGCCATTGCAATGGAACATCGGCAGCGTCCAGAGGTAGACGGGCTGCTTCGCCATCCCGGCCGCGAGTATATTGGAATAACACATGAGGGCCGCACCGCGGTGGTGGTAAACGACGCCCTTCGGATTGCCAGTCGTACCGCTTGTATAGTTCAGCGCAATCGCATCCCACTCGTCATCCGGCATGCGCCAGGCAAAGTCGGGTTCTCCATGCGCCAGCAACGCCTCGTAGTCGGTTTCGGAAATTGCCGCAGGTTCCTGCACAAACTCGCGGTCGTCATAGTTGATCACCAAGGGGTCAATCGCAGCGATCTTGAGCGCTTCGCGCATGACGGGTGCAAATTCACGATCAACTATGACAGCCTTGCTTTCGGCATGCGCGAGCTGAAACGCGATGATCTCGGCATCAAGCCGCGTATTGATCGAGTGCAGGACGGCCCCGACCATGGGAACACCGTAGTGCGCCTCGATCATTGCCGGCACATTGGGCAACATCACCGACACTGTATCGGACACGCCGACCGATCGTGCCGCCAGCGCCGATGCAAGCTGGCGGCTGCGCCGGTAAAGATCACCATAAGTATAACGCTGGGAACCATGGATCACGGCCGCGTAGTCGGGTGAAACAGCTGCCGCACGTTCGAGAAAGGTAAGCGGCGTCAACGGCTGATAGTTGGCGGCGGATTTCTCTAGGTGCTGATTATAGACATCATCCGACATAGTGGTCACCGGTCATGAACATGGAGCTGACGGCCAGAAGCTAATTGACGGAGCCGCCCCCGGCAACGCCAATACCCGCGTGGTAGCAAATGACGGCAGAAACAACTTTCCGCCGGTGTCCGCTTCATGCGACACGCCGCCGATTGACGATTGACTTTTGCGCCGACGAGCACCACCTTGCGCGACGCAACCGCACTCCGCCGGGCGCTAGAGTTGGCGCATCCCCAGCTTCGGGCCGGAGACCGTGGATGTTCAACCCGCCTTCTCCGTTCGCGCGCGGCAAAGGCCAAGTAGACTAACAACTCTGACGGCAAGTGCTATCGCCCAGCCACCATGGAAGTTCGCGTGGCAGCATCGACCTGACGATCACGCAATATGCGAAGCGAAATACGTGCAGCCCACCATACATCGAAGCCTCCACCAGCGCCTGAGTTGGCGCGCCGCCGCACGCGCACCGGATGGCGGTCTTGTCGTTGCGCCTCGCCGCGAAGCCGTGCAATCCAAGCGCCGGTTACGAGACCACTCAAGTCAAACGCGCATGTGGCTCTATCGAAGACGTCAATCAGCGGGCCTTTATGAAATGTCACTCTGAAGCAGCGGCGACTGCAGGCCCGAACGACCGAGACAAATCCAACCCGACCAAAACACCCCAGCACCCCCAAAGCGATCACAACGAACCGGCTCATTGCGGGATCGTCTCCGATATGGCCAATCCTTCGGATCCACATGTCCGGCAAGACGTCCTGAACACCATCCATCCATCAGGCAACAGGAGATTTGACATGCCGAGCGGAACCATCAAATTCTTCAACACGGCCAAGGGCTACGGCTTCATCCGTCCCGACGACGGCGGCAAAGACGTCTTTGTCCATATCAGCGCCATCGAACGTGCGGGTCTGGTCGCGCCCAACGAGGGCGACAAGATCAGCTACGACATCGAGCAGGACCGTCAGGGCCGTGCAGCCGCGACTAACCTGCGCAACGAAGAATAGGAGCGCATCGATCAAGAGTGCCATGCGCAACTGCCTGGCGCGCAGATGCAAGCAAAGAGCGCTCGCCGGTCCACCTCCGCTGCGGCCACCCCCGCGACGGCAGAAGGATCGGCGAGCGTTTCTATTTCCGCCAGGCCCGCGACGGCGTGCGCGGCCGGGCCAAGCTGCCATCACTTGTGGCCTACGTCCAAAGTCCTTAGCCAAACGTACGACACGCCCGCACTTGCGCGCCCGACCGGCGACATGCTCAAACTGTGCTGCGCCTGGCTGGCAAGGCCCGATTGCCAGAAACGGCCCGACCTTGAGATACGTCTGGAGAACACGTAATGACCCGCTACCATGAGGTCTACAGCAGCTGGAAGAATGACCCCGAAACCTTCTGGGCGACGGCCGCACGGGAGATCACGTGGTATAAGCTCTGGGACAAGGTGTTCGATCCCTACATGGGCGAGTACGGTCGCTGGTTTGCAGGCGCACAGTGCAACACCGCATACAACTGTCTTGACCGTCACATCGAAGACGGCCGTGGAGATCAGCCGGCCCTGATCTATGACAGCCCGGTCACCGGATCCAAATCAGTACTCACATATAGCCAGCTCACGGACAAGGTGGCCACGCTCGCCGGTGTTCTGCGCGACCTTGGCGTTGGCAAGGGCGACCGCGTCATCATTTATATGCCGATGATACCTGAAGCCGCCATCGCGATGCTGGCGTGCGCCCGTATTGGTGCGATCCATTCCGTCGTATTCGGCGGCTTTGCAGCCTCGGAGCTCGCCACCCGCATCGAGGATGCCACGCCGAAGACCATTCTAGCTGCATCCTGCGGCATCGAACCGGGCCGGGTCGTTGCCTACAAGCCGCTCCTTGACCAGGCCATTGAGCTGTCGAGCCACAAACCGGACAACACCTTGATCCTGCAGCGACCACAGGAAGTCGCAACCATGGTTGCGGGCCGCGATCATGACTGGGCCGAAGTCACAACCGCTGCCGAAGCCGACCACCGCAAGGCCGGTTGCATCGCCGTTGCCGCGACCGACCCGCTCTATATTCTCTACACCTCCGGTACCACTGGCCAGCCAAAGGGCGTCGTGCGCGACAACGGTGGCCACATGGTCGCGCTCAAGTGGACGATGAAGAACATCTATAACACCCACCCGGGCGAGGTGTTCTGGGCCGCCTCCGACGTCGGCTGGGTCGTCGGCCATTCCTATATTGTCTATGCGCCGCTGCTCCACGGCGCCACGACGTTGATGTACGAGGGCAAACCGGTTGGCACACCGGATGCCGGTGCCTTCTGGCGTGTCATCTCCGAACACAAGGTCTCGACATTATTCACCGCCCCGACCGCCTTCCGGGCGATCAAAAAGGAAGATCCGGACGGTGCCCTGATCAACGACTACGATCTAACTGAATTTCGCGCACTCTTCCTCGCCGGTGAGCGCGCCGATCCGGATACCATCCAATGGGCCGAAGAAAAACTCGGCGTCCCGGTCATCGACCACTGGTGGCAGACCGAAACCGGATGGTCGATTTGCGCCAATCCGGTGGGGCTCGGCCGCATGCCGGTCAAATACGGCTCGCCGACCGTACCCATGCCCGGCTACGACCTCCAGGTTCTCGACGACAACGCACAGCCGGTAGCACCCGGAGAGACGGGAACGCTTGCGATTAAACTGCCGCTGCCGCCGAGCTGTCTGCCGACGCTTTGGAATGCCTCCGAACGCTTCCGCAGCAGCTATCTCGCGGACCTGCCAGGCTACTACACGACGTCGGACGCCGGCTATAAAGACTCCGACGGCTACGTCTACGTCATGGCACGCACGGATGATGTCATCAACGTCGCCGGCCACCGCCTGTCGACCGGCCAGATGGAAGAAGTCGTCGCCACCCATAAGGACGTAGCGGAATGCGCAGTGATCGGCGTCCAGGATGATCTGAAGGGCCAGCTGCCCGCGGGCTTCATTGTTCTCAATGACGGCGTCAACCGAGACCACGGCGAAATCGAAAGCGAAGTCGTCAAACTTGTTCGCGAGGTCATAGGACCGGTTGCCGCATTCAAGAACGTCATGACGGTGCAGCGCCTCCCGAAAACACGATCGGGCAAGATCCTGCGCGGGACCATGCGCGCCATCGCAGATGGAACGGACTGGAAAATGCCGGCAACCATCGACGATCCGGCAATCCTGGAGGAAATCACAGGCGTGCTGACGGAACGCGAAATGATCCGCAGGTAGACAGGACACCGGGCGCCCATCGGCAATTGGCCCGGCAAACACCGCCCTGCCGTTCGCTCACCCTTCGCTGCGCGCAACGCTTGCAAAATCAAAAACCGGGCAAGCATGTGCGCACAGCGCAGCAAAAAGTTACGATTGACCGGCAACCGGTAGCGGCACGCCGGCCTCCGCAAACGCCGCGCGCTGGCGGGATTCGACTTCGGCGAGGTCGAATCTGTCGATCGTCTGGTTGAACATCTCATACCAGTTCATCTTGGCGTCGAGATGCAGGAACACGCCACCAAGGCCGATCGCGGCGCGATCCATGAAGACAAACTCCCGCGGCACCGTTACGGGCCCTTTTTCCTTGAGGATCTTGTGTACCGCGAAAGCCTCCTTGCGCCCGTATTCGGCAGGGGTCGTCCCTTCGGCAATGGTCCGTACGCGATCGTCGAGCAAGGGCCCGTAAATGAAGTGCGCCCAGATATTCATCGCGTCGATCAGTTCATTCGTCAGCCCCTTGAACCCCCACGTCTCGTAGGCATGGACGACCAGCGCACGATCATTGCTCAACAAGCCGTTGTAGAGATCGATCACACCTTGAACAAACGACGTCGGAAACGTTCTGATGCAGCCGTAGTCGAGAAGGTTGATACCGGCCGGCCGGCCATCCTGCTCGAACACGGTGTAGTTGCCGAGATGAGGATCACCGTGGATCACGCCGTAGTGGCTGAACGGATACCACCACGCCCGAAACATCGCCCGTGCCAGCGTATTGCGCTCCTCAAGCGAGTGATGCTTGTAGCTCATCAGTGGCGCACCATCGAGCCAGGTCATCGTCAGTAGCCGCTTGGTGGTCAACTCCCGCACCACCTGCGGCACACGAATGAGGTTCTCCGCGGCAAAGATCCGCGCGTAGAGCGTCATGTGGTTTGCTTCGAGTTCGTAATCCAGTTCCTCGCGCAATCGTGCCGCGATCTCTTGCAGGACCTCCCGCGTGTCCACGGCCGGGTTCATCCTTGCATGTATGGAAAAGATGACACCCAACTGACTGACGTCGGCTTCGACGGCCGACTGCATGTCGGGGTATTGCAGCTTGCACGCCAACCGCCGACCGTGTTGACCTGTCGCGCGATGCACCTGCCCGAGTGACGCTGATGCTGCAGCCATTGTATCGAATTCTGCAAAGCGCGCAGCCCAATCGGCGCCCAGTTCGGCAATCATGCGCCGCTTTACGAATGCCGGACCCATTGCCGGTGCATTGGCCTGCAACTGCGCCAGTTCACGCGCATATTCGGCCGGCAGAGCTTCGGGTATCGTCGACAGGAGTTGGGCCACCTTCATAATCGGCCCTTTAAGTCCGCCAAGCGCGCGTGCCAGATCCGCCGCATCCTTGGCGGAATTGGCCTCGAGCCCGAACAGGCGCTGGCCTGCCACACGCGCTGCAATTGCTCCGACATTGCCGCCCACCCGCATGTAGCGCGATGCCCGCGCCGAAAGCCGGTTCTGCTCGTCGTCTCGATCTTTATTGCTCATCGATTTGTCGTTGCCCCGCAGCACTTGGCTCGGTTACCTTCCCGCGGACTGATCACCGCCTATACTGCAATATTGGTGACCCGCCCTCAGTCGTCCAGCGCAAGCAGCCTGACGCCTCGGACGAAGCCGCCTTCCGGTCTTGCCAGATGGTGTGAATAACGAGAAGCCGGACTACGAGGATCAACCGGACCGGATGATGACAGTTCTTCGTAATTTCCTTGCATGGCTGATCTCCCCCATGGGTGTTGCGGTCAACGCCCTCGGCATCACGCAGATCATCGCATGGGGTACGACCCTCTATGCACTCGCGGTGCTTGCCAAACCGATCATGGCGGACACCGGATGGAGCGCCAGCATCGTGTTTGGCGGGCTCACCATCGGGCTCCTCGTGTCCGGTGCGATCTCGACATGGACCGGCCAGCTCATCGATACCAAAGGTGCCCGCGCCGTAATGGCACTCGGCGCCATCCTCAACGCCGTTGGCCTGGTCGCCCTGGCACTGTCCCCGAGTATCTGGGCGTACCTGGCAAGCTGGGCATTTCTCGGCATCTCCATGCGTTTCACGCTCTACGACGCGGCATTCGCAGCACTCGTCCAGGTCACGCCTGCCAAGGGCCGTCGGGCAATCTCTTACCTAACGCTTTGGGGTGGCTTTGCCTCAACCATATTCTGGCCGATTGGCCACGTTCTCAACGATGCCTTCGGCTGGCGCGAGACCTGCTTCATTTTCGCAGCGTTCAATCTGCTCGCCTGTCTGCCGCTCAACTGGTGGGGCCTCGCGCGACGCGAAGTCGACGATCAGGAAACTGAGCCGACACCGCAGTCACATGCGGCCAGCGGCGCCGACGGCGCCTATCTCGTTGGCGGTGAACGCACGATCGCAATGGTATTGTTTTCGGTTGCAACTTCATCTTATGCCTTCATTTTTGGCGCCGCCTCGGTCCACCTCGTCAACCTGATCGCCGCCAGCGGAATTGCCGTCGCAACCGCCGTAGCACTCGCATCGTTCAAAGGCGTTGCACAGGTTGCCGGACGGCTGTGGGAAATCGTGTTCGCCCGCAACATGAAACCGATCTATCTCGCTCGCGTGCCGGTCTGGCTCATGCCTGTGGCCTTCATCGTCCTACTCCTGTTTGCAGGCGGCATCGGACCGGCGCTCGTCTTCACGCTGAGCTTCGGTGCAGCCAACGGCCTTATCACGATCGTGCGCGGTGCCCTGCCACTGGCGCTGTTCGGCACCGAAGGCTATGGCCAGATCCTGGGCATCCTGGCCACTCCCTACCTGTTGATCAACGCTTTGGCCCCCTTGGCCTTCGCCCTTGTGATCGAGCACGGCGGTTACGTGCTCGGCCAATGGGTCCTGTTCGCATTCGCGGTCCTGTCCCTGCTTGCCATGGAGACCCTGGTCATCTGGTACGAACGCCGCAAATCCGCCAAGCCGGTGCACGGGTAGTTTCTTCACATGCCAGCGAGCCAGTGAAGTCAGGGTTGCTTGCACGGCACCGGATGCGCAATGCTGGCCCGGTTCGCGAGGCCCAACTGGTACCGGCAAACAAATCATCACGGAGAGCGAGTCATGAGCAACACGAAAGAATACGTGCCGCCGAAAGTGTGGCAGTGGGAACGGGAAAACGGCGGTGCTTTTGCCAGCATCAACCGCCCTATTGCAGGCCCGACGCATGACAAGGACCTTCCGCGCGGCAAACATCCTCTGCAACTCTACTCGCTTGCGACGCCCAATGGCGTCAAAGTGACCGTCATGCTGGAGGAATTGTTGGCGGCCGGACACGCCGGTGCCGAGTATGATGCCTGGTTGATCCGGATCCGCGACGGCGAACAATTTGCCAGCGGCTTCGTCGAAATCAATCCCAACTCAAAAATCCCGGCCCTGATGGACTATTCGACGCCACGCCCGACGCGGGTATTCGAATCCGGGGCAATCCTGCTCTACCTGGCGGAAAAGTTTGGCGGCGCCTTCATGCCGGCAGACACCGCCAACCGGCCCGAATGCCTGTCGTGGTTGTTCTGGCAGATGGGCAGCGCCCCCTACCTCGGCGGCGGCTTTGGCCACTTCTATGCCTACGCGCCAATGAAGATCGAATATTGTGTCGACCGCTTCGCCATGGAGGTAAAGCGCCAGCTCGACGTTCTCGACCGTCACCTTGCCGACAACAGGTTCATGTGCGGCAACGAGTATACCATCGCCGATATCGCAATCTGGCCATGGTATGGCGCGGTCGTCTCCAATACCGTCTATGGTGCCGCGGAGTTCCTCGACGCAGCGAGTTACGCACACGTCAACCGCTGGACCGAGGAGATAGCAGCCAGGCCGGCCGTCAAGCGCGGGCGCATCGTCAATCGCGTCAACGGCCCCCTCGAAGAGCAACTGCACGAACGCCACGACGCCGGTGACTTCGACACCCGAACACAGGACAAGCTGGAGGCGGCGGAATAGGCGCCACGCCCGGCACCATCTTTAGGCAATCCACACGACCGTCGGCAGGAGGTGCGCGGACTGCCTGCCGACAACTCTGCCCATCCTCCTCACAGGCTTGTGACAAAACCGGGTATTTGTCCATCTCTTGCCAACGTCTTGGCATGATGCTGCCGCTCTGACTGAGCAACCTCCGCGATCTCGCAAATCATTGGGAGGCTGGCATGGCGCCCGGCCGCTTGCTGTTCTCGCGTCTCCGGCTTGCTGCCGGCGGACGTGCCGCATTACTCGTCATCGTCGCAATCGCCGGTGGTCCTGCCGCGGCGACCGGCTGGAGCGATACGCCGATCGTCAGCCGCAATATGGATGTTTTGCGTTACGGTGCAGCCGAGCGCCCGCGGAGCGAACACGAGCAGGAATTGTACCTGGCCTGGCCCCTCTATCGCACCATCCGCGGCCAGGCAGCCTTCAACGCGGCAATGGCTACGCTCAAGGCAACCCACGGCCCCGCGCCAAAACCAGCCGCGTTCGTCGCATGCCCACAACTTCACTGCCGGTTGAATTTGCCCACCATCCCTCGCAGCGGTTGGCTCCCGCCGGGCCGTCTCTGGCTCTCGCCGGACCGCTACATTCTCATTGCGCATGCACCGCGCCGCCCGCCGGCCTTCGTCAGGCGCCGCTCGCCCCGGACGATGCGCTATTTCGTGTTTCACGAGTTTCACAACAGTACCGGCAATGTCGATACCTTCGATACGGTCTCGTCCCACAATCGCCGCGTCTTCGTCCCGTTCTATCTATCAAAGACGCAATCCGATGCCTTGGGCCGCCGCTTCGTCGTCCTGGTCCAGGTCTCTCCATACGACGTGCGCTCCATTCATGCCTCGAACCGCGGCAGTGCCGGGCCAGGCGTGGAAGTAGCCAAGAACCGCTACGAAGCGCTGGAGCCGCTACAATCTCACGCCGGTGTCCTGCTTGCTGCTATGGTCAAGCACCGCGCACCGAAACTTCGTGTCGTCCATCATCGTGGCAGCGAGGGCCGGCCAATGCTGCGCGCATACATGGCCCGCCTCAAAGCATTACGCCTGGTCGTCCGAACCAAACGCGTCACGCTGCCATTTACGCCTGCACAACCCGCAATTATCGCGACCGCCAAAGCAGGACTGAGAGACTTGATCACCCCACAGGGCCCCTTGGCGCTGGCGCTTGCAATCACGGAAGAACATTCCCCGGCACCATCCGAAGATCCACCAACGAACATCATCCCGCCCGCACCGAAGCTCGCCAAACATCTGGCGCGACCAAAGGAGACCGTTGCACGCGCATCGCTAACGGCCTTCCTCAAAGCCCTATTCGCTAAACGACCGAAACTGGTTGCGCCACCAAAGCCCGCTCGTCCGCCGTGGTGCGAGACCACACTTGCCGGGCTTTGGGATCACCGATGCCGTCGGCGATGATGCCGACCTGCAATTGGATGGCAACTTCGGATCGGCTCGGACCACAATAAATTAAGCCCGTAAATAGCGCGCAGCCCCAACCAGTTGTTCACAACCCACCGCGCTCACACGATTGATCCGGTTATCAACTGCTCGAGATTGAAATACCAGGGCGGATCCTCTCGCGGCCATCCCTCCCGGCCGATCAGCGGTACAAATCGAACTTCGGTCAACTTCTCCTGATCAAACGCATCGCTCGAGCGCCGGGTGACGCACAGCAGCACCTGTTCGGATTGATCCGGTCCGACCGGAATGACCATGCGTCCGCCAACCCGCAATTGCTGCATGAGGGAGGCCGGCACCTCCGGCGCACCGGCCGAGACCAGAACGCCATCGAAAGGACCGGCCTCTTCGCACCCTTCGGTGCCATCACCGTGGATCACGTGAACGTTCTGGCACTCTGCGGTTTCAAGGTTCCGCTTCGCCTGAGCAGCCAGGGCGGCGATACGCTCCACGGCATAAACCTTTTGCACGATCTGGGAGAGCACGGCGGCCGCGTAACCGGAACCGGCACCGATCTCGAGAACGGTGTCCCCAGTTTCGAGCGCCAACGCCTCGATCATATAGGCAACGATAAATGGCTGCGAGATCGTCTGCCCCGCTCCGATTGCAAGCGGGCCGTCTTCATAAGCACTATCGCGCAGATGCAGCGCAACGAACTGCTCTCGGCGAACGGTCCCCATCGCCTTGAGGACCGCGTCTTTCGTGATGCCACGGTCGAGCAGCTGGCGCTCGACCATTTGCGCGCGCAGTTCGTCGAAGTCAGGCATCGCTGAGCCCTGAAGTTGGCAATATGCCCACATCGAAGAGCAGCACGAACCGATGTTCAACTGCCTTGATCGGGATCAACCCCGCCTCGACCGAGCGGCGATCCCGGTCGGGCTACGCTGCCTGGGCGTCCATCGCTTCAAGTTCATCGATCATTCGCGCGATCATGCCAAGCCCCTTGTGCCAGAATTCCGGCTGCGATGCATCAAGGCCGAACGGCGCCAGCAACTGCGAATGGTGCTTCGAACCGCCGGCTGCCAACAGGTCAAAATACTTGGCCACAAAGTCCGGGTGTGCCTCCTCGTAAAGCGCGTAGAGAGAATTCACCAGGCAGTCGCCAAAGGCATAGGCATAGACATAGAACGGTGCGCGAATGAAGTGGCCGATATAAGCCCAAAACACCTCGTAACCGGGTTTGAATTCAATAGCAGGCCCGAGGCTTTCCGCCTGCACGCTCATCCACAATTCATTGATGCGGTCGCTGGTAAGCTCACCCTCTCGCCGCGCCAGGTGGACCTTGCGTTCGAACTCGTAAAACGCGATCTGGCGCACCACCGTATTGAGCATGTCCTCGACTTTGCCTGCAATCAGCGCCTTGCGCTCGCGGGGATCGCTGGTCTCGTTGAGAAGCGCCCGAAAGGTCAGCATCTCCCCGAACACAGAGGCGGTCTCGGCAAGCGTCAGCGGCGTCTGCGACAGCAATACGCCCTGATCGGACGCCAACACCTGATGCACGCCATGGCCCAGTTCATGCGCCAGCGTCATCACATCACGTGACTTTCCAAGATAATTGAGAAGCACGTAAGGATGCACCGACGGCGTTACCGGATGCGCGAACGCTCCGGGTGCTTTACCGGGACGGGCAGGCGCATCGATCCAGCGCTTGTCGAAAAAGTCACGCGCGATATTCGCCATCTTCGGTGAAAATCCGGCGTAGGCATCGAGCACGATCTGTCGTGCCTCCGGCCATTTCACGGTCCGTTCCGGCTTTTCCGGCAGCGGCGCATTGCGATCCCAGTGCGCCATCACCTCCTTGCCGAGCCACTTTGCCTTCATTTTGTAATACCGATGCGACAGCCGTGGGTAGCTCTCACGCACCGCATCCACCAAGGCCTGCACGACTGGCCCCTCCACGCGGTTGGCGAGATGCCGGCTGTCGGCAATGTCTTCGAATCCGCGCCAGCGATCGGAAATCTCCTTGTCTTTGGCAAGCGTATTGGTGATCAGCGTGAACACCTGGATGTTTTCGGCAAACGTCTGTGCGAGCGCCTCTGCCCCGGCGCGCCGGCGCGCCTCGTTGCTGTCCAGCATCAGGTTGAGCGTCGGCTCGAGGCTCAGTTGCTCACCATCGACCTCGAAGCGCAGCGCAGTTATCGTATCGGAAAACAGCCGGTTGAAAGCAGCCCCCGACGTCAGCGACTTCTCGTTGAACAACAGCTCCAGTTTCTCATCCAGCTGGTACGGTTTTTCTTTTCTGAGATCATCCAGCCAAGGCTTGTACCGCGCCAACTCGGCTGTCTGCAGGGCGACCGCCAACTGCTCGTCTGGAATCTGGTTCAGCTCGAGTTCGAAGAAGATGAAAGCGTTGGAAATTTCCGTCAGCTTGGCCTGTATATCGCCGAACAGTTTTGCCCGCGCCGGGTCCTGCTGGTCTCCCGCATAGTTGAGGAACGCGTATGTGCCGATGCGTCCGAGCAGATCGGATGCCGCCTCATAGTCGCGAATAGCCGCCGCCAGGTAGCCTCCGTCATAACCTCGCTTGACCAGCTCGCCCTTGTACTTTTGAGCGAACGCCTGCCCGTCGGCTTCGGCCTTCGAGATCGCGTCGTCGAGCTCCGGGCTGTCGGGCGACGGAAACAGATCAGTCAAGTCCCATTCCGGCATTGCACCGAGATCTACGGCCCGACCTCCAGGATCCTGCGCCGCTGCCCAGACCGCTGACCTGCAAAAGTCGATTTGACCGCGCATCATCTTGTTCGTCCTCATCTCGTCTGTGCAACCAAAGCCCGGAAGCCATCCGAGCGGCAATCTGGCGTGTTCGCAGGCTGTGATCAAGACCGCTCGGGACCGGCGAAAACTGCAAGATGTCCCGGCCTGGCACGGCTTCGGCGTGTAGGACTCATGCCAAATATGAGAAAAAGCCTCACCGTGAGGCTCTCGCTAACAGTCCATTTACCTCGATAGTCCACTGTTGCGCCTGTATCAGTCGCCGTCGGTGCAGCGAACGCCAGTTCGCGTCCAGCGCCAAGTGGCGGTCCAGTATCAGTTGCGTGAGTTACACAGTCCATGCCCAAGCGCGTCCTCATCGTCGACGACGATCCCGCCCAACGCCGCATCCTGGAAGAAGTCATCCGCCGCCTCGGATACGAAACAAAGGCGGCTGCCTCCGGCGAGCAAGCCCTCGACATTCTACTCGGGCCCGACGCTGGCGCGATCTCCCTTGTCCTGCTCGACCTCGTCATGCCCGGCACCGACGGCTTGGCGGTTCTGGAGCGGGTCAGCGGCAAACCCGGTGTCCCCCCGATCATCGTCGAAACCGCCAATGGTTCGATCGACGCAGCCATCAACGCGATGCGCGCCGGCGCCATTGATTTCGTCGTCAAGCCCGCGTCTCCGGAACGCCTCGAATGTTCGATCAAAAATGCGCTCAAGATGGAAGCATTGGCGGGCGAAATCACGCGCATCAAGAAGCGCGCCCAGGGCAAACTGACGTTCAAGGATTTGATCATCCGCAGCGACGCCATGCAGCGCGTAATCGCGCTCGGGCGACGCTCGGCCGATTCCACCATTCCGGTACTCATCGAGGGCGAATCCGGTGTCGGCAAGGAAGTCATCGCCCGTGCCATTCAAGGTGAGAGCGAACGTGCCGGAAAGCCGTTCGTCGTCGTGAATTGCGGTGCCATCCCCGAAAACCTTGTCGAGAGTATTCTATTCGGCCACGAGAAGGGGTCTTTCACCGGCGCCGTCGAAAAGCGCATGGGCAAGTTTCAGGAAGCCGACGGCGGCACTCTGTTCCTGGACGAAGTGGGCGAACTGCCGCTCGATGCACAGGTCAAGCTGCTGCGCGCGTTGCAGGAAGGCGAGATTGATCCGGTCGGCGCCAAACGCCCGGTCAAGGTCAATTTCCGTCTCATCTCGGCAACCAACCGGGACATGATCGAACTCGTCAAAAACGGACAGTTCCGCGAAGACCTGTACTACCGCCTGAACGTCTTCCCCGTTTGGGTACCACCGCTTCGCGAGCGGCTTGAGGATGTCCCGGAACTGGCGCTGCACTTTCTTGCCCGCTTTGCGGCCGAAGAAGGCAAGCGCATCGCCTCCATCAGCGAACAGGCGATGAAGCTGCTCACCAGCTACACCTGGCCCGGCAATGTTCGCCAGCTCGAGAACACGATCTTCCGTGCCGTTGTCCTCACCGACGGATCGGAATTGACCACCACCGATTTTCCGCAGGTCGCAGCCCATGTCGAAGGCTTTACCGCCGAAGTTCCACCGGCCCCGACCGAACTGCAGAAGAAGCCGGCCTTTGAAGGACCGGCCCTGATTGGTGCCGAAGACAAGGTCCCGCAGACCATCGCCATTCGCGAAGATTCAGGCTCGGCCGCCATCGGCATCGCAGCCATTGGTGAAAGCGGCGATGTCCGCCGCCTCGATGCGATCGAAGCCGACATGATCCGCCTGGCCCTTGGGCGCTACCGTGGCCACATGACCGAAGTCGCCAAGCGGCTTGGAATTGGCCGCTCGACGCTTTATCGCAAAATGCAGGAATACGGTTTGGAGCCGCGCGCCAACTAGTTCCGGTTCTGACGTTTGGTTGAGAGATCAGCCGCACACGGAGACCAACCGTCAGATGCGCTACACTCGTGTTCCGGTTCTCACATTTGCTATCCCGTGCGGCGATGTCGAGAGCAAATGTCAGAACCATAAGGAACACGAGCAAGCCTATGTTTCTCGTTTAGCTTTTGCACCTGACGTTTGGTTGAAAGACGGGCCGCTCACGGAGACCAAACGCCAGGTGCGCTACACGAACTGGCGGAAACCGTCCCTGGCTCCATACCCCAGGCCGCTCCAGCACCCGGTCTGGGGACAACTTGTTGATAATTCGGCCACACTGTGCCTTCGCTGCGCTGGTGATAACGTCAAAATTACGCCGAAGTGTCTGGCGACGCCTAAGGGAGGCGCATATAGTCCCGCCACTTTTGCGGAGGTTGGCCGATGATCCCCACGTTGCGCACGTGTGTCATAAGTTCTGTCGCTGTCGTCACTTCGACGATCGGCGCGCTCGCCATAGAGCCGGATGCGCCTGCCCGATTGATCACGCGTAACGAAGCGATGGTTATCGCGGTCCGCCAGTCCCTCGACCGGCTGCCTCAGACCAAAGACGCCGGCAAGCTCGCCGACCGGGCTGCTCTTGCAGCATACTATTCCGGCGACAATGCCGAGCCGATTTGGCTGGCGGACAAAACCCTCAACGCCCGCGCCCGGGCCGTGGCCGAAGAGATTGCGAAGGCCGGCGATTGGGGTCTCGATCCGAAGGTTTATGCGCTTCCTGATCTTTCCGCGACCTATGCCAATCAGACCGCCATGATCGGCGCTGAAATCCAGATGAGCCTGGCAGCGCTGCGTTACGCCCGGCACGCCCGCGGTGGACGCATGGATCCGAAAGAGCTGTCGCTCGATATCGACCGGACACCGCCGATCGAAGCCCCCATCGTCGTGCTAACCTCCCTAAAGAGCGCCGAAGACCCGGCCGCATACCTGCGCGACCTGCATCCCAAACACGACCAGTTCGTCAAGTTGCTCGCGGCTTACCGCACCGCACTTGCCAACGAAAAGGCTGGCATCCAGCCGGAACCCACACCCGAAATCAAGGGCAAGGATAGATCCAAGAAACGCCGCGCCAAACGCTCGCGCACGAAACTCTCGAAGCGCCTCCTCTACAACATGGAAATGTGGCGCTGGATGCCGCTCGACCTGGGCAACAAATTTATCTGGTCGAACATCCCCGAGTTCAAAGTGCGCGTCGTCAAGAATGGCCGCATTATACACCAGGAACGAATCGTCACCGGCAAGGTGACCAACAAGACACCGGTGTTTTCCGACGAGATGGAGACGATCGTCTTCCATCCGGTTTGGGGCGTCCCAAACTCGATCAAGATCAAGGAAGTCCTGCCAAGCCTAATGCGCGGCGGCAATATCATGCAGCGCCAGAACCTCAGGATCACCTACGGCGGGCGACCGGTGAACCCGCACTCCATTGATTGGTCGCGCCAGGACATTCGCAATTTTCATGTCTACCAACCGCCGGGCAGCCGCAATGCTCTTGGTGTTGTCAAGTTCATGTTCCCGAACAAGCACGCCGTGTATATGCACGACACGCCCACAAAACATCTCTTCAAGCGTACCACGCGCGCCTATAGCCATGGCTGCATGCGCGTGCGCAATCCGCTCAAACTGGCCGAGATCGTGCTGTCGAATGACAAAGGTTGGGACCGATCGAGAATTAATGCCCTGGTGCGAAGCGGCCCGAAGAACAACCCGATTACCTTGGACACAAAAATTCCCGTCCACGTCACGTATTTTACGGCTCGGATCGATAACGCCGGCAAGCCGGTGCTTGTGAAGGACATCTACGGCCACGAAAAGCGCATCCAGATGGGTCTCGATGGCAAGGCGCACCTGATTGTCAAGCGCAGGGTCAATCTCGACGAAGCCCGCCGCAAGGTGGTTTCGCGGTCCGGGGGCTACTCCTACTGGGGCAGCGGCGGTGGCGGAAACGATGATTGGCGCCGGGCAATCTTCGGCAACTGATCACGCCTAATCCGCGACAGGCGAAACCAGGTTGTGTGCATCCGCCATGTCGGCGCGGCGCAGCGATGAGGCCGGGGCACGTCCATCTGCGACCATATGCAGTCGCAAGTTGCCCTGTGTTTCTCAAACTGTGGCCCTAGTTTTGTCCTGAGGCATTGCCAGTACGTACCGTCTTGGCCGCCGCAGGTGCTGCGCCCGACAATTGGATGGAACGAGACCAGTTGCGCAAATCACTTGGATACGTGCTGACAGCGCTCTGCGCCGCCACAATTGTCGCCTCGATCATCCCCGCCGCGCTTGCGAACGGCACCCAGCGAACGATCGCCTTCTTCAACATTCACACCAAGGAGACGCTGCGCGTCGTCTACAAGCGCAACGGCCGGTACCAGACCGATGCACTTAAGCGCATCAACTGGATCTTGCGCGATTGGCGCCGAGACATTTCTACCAACATGGATCCGAGGGTGATCGACCTCGCCTGGGAGATTCACAAGGAACTCGGCAGCCGCGCCCCAATTCATGTCATCTCCGGCTACCGCTCGCCCAAGACCAACGCCATGCTTCGGCGCACACGGGGTGGCCAGGCCCGCCGCAGCCAGCACATTTTGGGAAAGGCCCTCGACATGCACTTTCCAGATGTTCCGGTCTGGCGGCTGCGTTATGCCGGCCTGATTCGCGAACGTGGTGGCGTTGGATTTTACCCGCGATCCAGCAAACCGTTCGTCCACATCGATACCGGCCGTGTCCGCCACTGGCCGCGAATGGGCCGTTATGAACTGGCGCTCCTCTTCCCGAGCGGCAAAACGCTCCATGTGCCGCGCGGCGGAAAGCCCATCACTCGCGACGACACCGTAATCGCCCGACAGCGCCACACGCAACTGGCGAGCCGTGTTGCAGCATACCACGACGCACGCAGGCACGGCCGGCCTCAAACCGTCGTCGCAGCGCTGACGCCCAGCCTGATCGGCCCGTTCAGAACGTCGGTGACAGCTGCCATTGAGCCCCCGCGCCCGCAATTGGCGGTTCGCCCGCCTCTCCTACTGCAACAGCCGCGCCGCGTCGCCCGGCCGAACCACCCCATCCAACAACTGGACATCTCCGATCGAGACGCACTTTCACGCCTCGCCGCGTTTGCCGCCGCCTACACGCCGGCCGACCGGTTGGCTGATCGTTCGCCTCGAAAATCTGCAGTCCAACCGACACCGCTTCGTCTCCCCTCACGCTCGGAGCCGCGCACCATCGGCCACCTCATCGCCGGCACCGATGCAGCGAAGCTGCAGGAGTTATTGCGCGCGACATGGATAAGCTCGCCCAGTTACGACGAAGAACACCCGGAAGAACCGCCCGCCGACCTGGAGCCGGCGCAGATCACCAAAGCCCCGCTTGACGAGCACAAGCAGGCAGCCCTGACGCACTTCATAAGGTCCCACATCCTTGATGACGGCGAACTTCCTCGGTTGTCATCACTGCCCATGCGACGTGAGCGCCAGGAAGCGCGCATCGCGTCGGCCTTGGTACTGGACAGCTCACCGACAAGCATGCCGGATCGCTTCGATCCGTCGAAGCGCTAGCAGATCACCGCACCGGACTTGCGACGCCGCGCTTTCGACAACCGCCAAAGTACCGTTTCGCCGGGGGTCGGCCCGTGGTCGGTGCGGGCCTCGCTCAACACCTATTCTGCCGCCTCGGCGGGATAAGCTGTCTGTCCAGTTCCGCCGTCATCGATCATCCCGAGCGCGTGCATGTAGGTGGTCAGGATCGCTTCTTCCTCATCCCGATCATCTTTCGATTTTTTTCTGAGACGCAGGATCTGTCGCAATGCCTTGACATCAAAACCGACCGCCTTGGCTTCTGCCAACTTGTCGCGGATGTCGTCGGCAATAGCCTTTTTTTCTTCTTCGAGGCGTTCGATTTGCTCGATAAACTGGCGAAGCTGCGCCTGCGCGGCGCCATGCAGTGTCGTCATTGCGCATCCTCATATTCAAACATCTGACGTACGCCGCCAAATCGCCGTTGCCACTCTCGGGCATCCGATCCGGCATTCGCCGTGGGCGCTGACAAGACCTGGAAAGCCACCATCGGCGTACGCCAGCCCCTCGCATCCGGTTGGGCATATGCGATTGCGGAATCAGCACCCCGCAATGATCTACAACCGCAATGCCGCCCTCTCAAACGGCCGGCCTGGCCGTGGTAGCGGCGCGAGGTTGCACGATCAAGTCGGCAGCGGCGATGAAGTCGTGTTTTCCCCGCAACCCACGCTCAGCCAGACAATCCGACAGCTCGTGATTGACAGCTGGACAATCAATGGTCGCGGGGCTTGGCCGATTCGAACGTAGCTTTCTGAGCTGCCGACGCTTCTGTCTGGTACTTCTCCTTCCACTCACCATACGGCATGCCGTAGATGATTTCGCGCGCCTCGTCCTTGCTCATGGCATGCCCTTCCGCCTCGGCCGCATCGGCATACCAGTTCGACAAGCAATTGCGGCAGAACCCGGCGAGGTTCATCAGGTCGATGTTTTGAACGTCGGTCCGCTCGCGCAAATGCGAAACAAGGCGCCGGAAGGCTGCAGCTTCAAGTTCTGTCCGCCTGTCTGATGCATCGCTCATGAACCTCTCCTTTCCAATTTCCTCGAACCCACACGGCCCACGCTCAAGGCGCGGCCCACACGTGTTGAAACGCCTCACGGTTCGCGGCGTCAGCGATTATCGCCCTGACGATCCTCACGAGCCGCCTACCCCAGGCTGCCTGGCCGGCCGCATCGCGTATCAGGTCCTGTCGCACTTCGATAATGGCGTGTGCAAGCCCGCGCATCGTACCGTGCTGCCACATCGTATCGCCTTTGAGATCACCGCGATACGGTTCGTTGTCACCGACAATCAGATCGTTCTCCTCATAGAACGCATCAAGCAGTGGCTTTGCAAGGCGCGGATCCCGATCCCACAGCACGCCCACATGCCAGGGCCGCGGCGTCGCCTTCCAACTCTCCGTAAACGAATGGATAGAGAGCAGCGCCGGCGTCACGCCGTATGCGAGACAATCATCAATGGCTGTATCGATAGCGTTATGATAAGGCCGGTAGTAGCGACTGATCCGGTGCGCGCGTTCTTTGGCATCAACATGCCGGTTGCCCGGCACGATGGCACCGTCCGACAAGCGCATGATCTGCGTGGGATCGTCTTCGCCGCGATTGACGTCGATCAGCAGCCGCGAGTAATGCGTGAGCAGTGCCGGTGCCCCAAGACCATCGGCCAATGCGCGGGTCAGGGCTGCCGCGCCGATGTCATAGGCGATATGGCGATCGAGTTCACCAGCCGGCAGCCCAAGCGTTCCGTAGCCGGGCGGAAACGCATTGCCGGCATGATCACAAAGCACGATCAGGCCTGCGTCCAAGCGCCCGCCGATGATTGTGAAACTCTCCTCGGCATGGCCCTTCAGCCAATCTGGCCTGACGGCCCCTGATGCCTCACTGTCGTTCATGCCAAACCGAAACCGAAAAAGCTGCCCTTGTTGCCGTCATCGAGGGTTAGCCGCAAAGCCAACCGTCATATCCCAGCGGCCTTCCGCCGACATTGTCTGCCAGTGTTGTCTGGCCACGCAGAAACTGACATAACGCTGCCGCAACTCGGCCGCCGTTGCCCGCTAACGAGAGATGATGTTAGGCGGAATACCTCACGGCCCTATCATTTCGCACTGCCGCAACGCGCCGCCCACTGGGACATGATGCCACGAACCTTGAAGACCACCGAAACGAAACCAGCCTTCTTCGTCGCCGGCCTCGCGCTTGCGTTCGTCGCCTCGATCACCGCGGCCCGGGCTGAACTCAAGTTGTGCAACGCGACGCCCAGCCGGATCGGCGTTGCCATTGGCTATCAGGATGAACGAGGCCCGGCAACGGAGGGATGGTGGAACATCGGCGCCCAGACTTGCGAGAGCCTCCTCAAGGGTCCGGCGCCGAGCCGCTATATCTACATCTACGCGATCGACTACGAGCGCGGCGGCGAGTGGACAGGCAGCCTCGCGATGTGCATCGCAGACAAATCGTTCGTCATCCGTGACATTACAGACTGCGAAGGGCGTGGCTACCGCACGGCCAAGTTCTATGAGGTTGATACCGCCAACGCGCCCAATTGGACGATCAGGCTCACAGACCCAGAGACAGTCGAAAGCGAGGCCAAGTAAGCTTGAACGCCCAATCCAACGACCCCGCCGAGTTTCGCCGTCAAATTCCGCGACCCTCGACCTTTCGTTTGAGCTCTTTGATGGCGTCCTTGGCCTTTTTGAGAAACGGATAGATCTCGATCAGTTTCTGATAGACCTTGTAGGCACCCACCTCATCGCCGGTCTCACGCAAAATCGTGCCCAACCCATCGAGTGCCCGGAAGTGGTTGGGGTCCAATGCCAATGCCCGGCGCAAGTCCCCCGCTGCTTGGCGCAAATCGTTGAGCCTGTAGTGAGCGAAGGCGCGCCTGTTCCAGCCTTCAGCGTAATCCGGCGCCAGTTCGGTAACGGCGTCCAAGAACTCAATCGCCCGGGCGTACTTCTTCGCATTGATCGCCTTGATGGCGCGTTTCATCAAGAGATCAATCGTTGGACTGCCGGAGGTCAGATAAACGCGGTTAAGCGCCGTGCTGACCCGTTTGGCGGCTTTCTCGTCCGCTGCAGTCGCCAGAAGCGCATAAAGATTGTCGCGAACCCGGGCGCGCGCCACCGCATTTGGCGGAATGCCGTCCTTGAGCGCCGCTTCAAGGGGTGTTCGCGGTTTGGCGCGCGGCACATCTTTTTCGCTGAACGATTTTGCTTTCGGATTCCCTTGCGATCCCGGCCGCTTGTCATTCTCGACAGCTGGCGGCTCAATCGTCGATTGGGCAAAGGAGGTCGGGGCCGCAGCACCGGCAAGCGACGCAATCAGCCCGGCAACCAGCCATCCGCTCAACGGATATACGGAATTCATCATGCTACGCAGCCTAGGGGGCAAATGCGGCAGGGTCAAAGCGTGGCGGCAGCGCGACACGACCCGCGCCCCAGGCACCACGCCAGCCTCGCGCACGCGAAATTCGGCCAAAGTCCGCAAAAAATCCGCAACCGACCCGGCCGGCTCAGCCCTGACGGGCCTTAAATCGGCGTTGCGTCTTGTTGATCACATAAATGCGACCCCGGCGGCGCACCACCCGGTTGTCGCGATGGCGCGATTTGAGCGCCTTAATCGAATTCCTGACCTTCATGACCTACCGTCCGGTGCCAATACGGCCGCAACCGACGTGCGCAACAAAAGCGCCAGCTTGCCGTGCGGCACATCTTATCTCGCGGAAAGCCGGGTTTATGCGCTGTTCCCGACCGTTAGTCAACCACTTATACCGGCCCGTTTGCCGCTCGCCGGATGTCGCGTGTGCGAGTTGCAGTTCGCACCATCCCGACCACCCCTTTGTCGCCGACGACGAATGTAGCTAGCATGCGCCATGCAACCGACATTGCGAGCAAGGGTGAGGCCATGAAACGCACGTCAGTCGGCATCGTCGGCGCAGGGCCGGCCGGTCTCCTGTTGGCCCGGCTGCTGAGCCTTGCAGGCATCTCCTGCATCGTCCTGGAACAGCGTGACCGCGCCTATGTCGAAGGTCGCATTCGCGCTGGTGTCCTCGAACAAGGCTCGGTCGATGTTCTACGCGAGGCCGAAGTTGCCGAGCGCCTCGATCGTGAAGGACTGCGCCACGCCGGCATCAATCTCTCACTGAACGGCCAACGCCAACGCATCGACCTTGAGCATCTGAGCGCAGGCAAAGTCGTAACCGTGTACGGCCAGACCGAGGTAACGCGGGATCTCATCGTGGCCAACCTCGATGCTGGCAACGAAATCGTCTTCGAGGCCGAAAGCGTCGACCTTCACGGGATCGATGGCGATAACCCTCACATGACGTACCGGCACGGCGGCGATGAACACACGTTGTCCTGCGATTTCATCGCCGGCTGCGACGGCTTCCACGGCGTGTGCCGAACCCGCATTCCATCCGACAAGATCCGGTTTTTTGAGCGCACCTATCCGTTTGCCTGGTTAGGCATTCTGGCAGAAACGCCACCCGTCGACGACGAACTGATCTATGCCCGCCATGATAACGGTTTTGCGCTCTACTCGATGCGCTCGCCGACCCGGTCGCGCAACTACATCCAGTGTCGGCCCGACGAGGACCTGGATGACTGGTCGGACCAGCGCGTCTGGGACGAACTGCGCCTGCGGCTTGGCCCCGGCCATGAACAGGCACTCAAGGTCGGGCCGGTCATCGAAAAGAGCATCGCGCCGATGCGCAGTTTCATGGCAGAACCGATGCGATACGGTCGCCTGTTTCTTGCCGGCGACGCCGCCCACATCGTCCCCCCGACCGGCGCCAAGGGCCTCAACCTTGCGGTCTCCGACGTCCATTACTTGTCGCAGGCCCTTAAAGCCTGGTACGGCCGCGGCTCCGCTGACCTGCTCGAAGGCTATTCGCAAAAGGCCCTGGCACGGATCTGGAAGACCCAGCGCTTCTCGTGGTGGATGACCTCACTGTTGCATCGGTTCCCGGATGACAACTCGTTCGACGATCGCATCCGCCATGCTGATCTGCGCTATGTCCTCGGCTCGACGGCAGCACAAACCACGCTTGCAGAAAACTACGTCGGCCTTCCATTGTAGAGCGCCATCTCCCGCCGCCGAGCATATACACGGTTATGGACAAACAGCTGCAATCTCAAACAATGACGGCCGGCGGCGCACTGCTCGCCCGCCTCAAGACGCTCGGCATCGACTACATTTTTGCCAACTCCGGCACCGACTTTCCGCCCATCATCGAAGGTCTCGCTGAAGCCCAGGCCCTCGGCCTCGCAATGCCGGAAGCGATGGTCATGCCGCACGAGCATGCAGCCCTCGGCATGGCGCACGGTTACACCCTCGCAACCGGCCGGCCGCAGGCCGTTCTGCTCCACACCAACGTTGGCCTCGCCAACGGTGCCATCGGCGCCATCAACGCCGCCACCGACAACATTCCGATGTTGTTGATGTCCGGCCGCACGCCCACAACGGAGAAAGGACGCTTTGGTGCACGCACGGTGCCGATCGGCTGGGGTCAGGAAATGCGCGACCAGGCCGCTCTCGTGCGCGAGGCCGTGAAATGGGACTACGAACTTCGCTTCCCTGAACAGATCCCGGAGTTGCTTGATCGTGCACAGGCGATTGCCGCCTCCACGCCGCAGGGCCCGGTCTACCTCAGCCTGCCACGCGAAGTGTTGTGCGAGCCATGCCCGACATTCGGCATTGACCAACCGGCAACCATGAGGGCGGCCGCACTGGCCCCGCCGCCAGCCGAACTCAAACGCACCGCCAAGCTCCTCGCCGACGCCGAGCGCCCGTTAATCGTCGCCCAGCGCGGCGCCGGCTCCAAAGCCGGCTTCGATGCTCTTGCCAAGCTCGCCACCGACTGGGCCATTCCCGTGTGTCAGTACTGGGCCATCGCCCTTGGTATTGCAGCCGACCATCCCTCCTACGTCGGCATGGATCCAGCGCCCTGGATCGGCTGGGCCGACGTTATTTTGGTCATTGACAGCCTCGCGCCGTGGTCTCCCGATATCCACGAACCGGCCCCCCAGTGCACTGTCGTCCACCTCGGCCCTGACCCGCTCCAAAGCCGCTTTCCGGTGAGAAACTTCCCGGTCCACCATGCCGTTTCGTGCGAAACCGGTGCAGGCCTTACCGCCCTCGCGTCCGCGATGCCGAAACAAACCCTCAAGCGTCAGGCCAAGATCGATGCGCGGCGGCCGGCCATCGAAGCAGCCGCCCGGCAATACCGCAAAGCCACGCGCAACCCGCCCGCGACTGGAGATAGCGGGCAGATGACCAAGGCCTGGGTCGCAAAATGCATTGGTGATGCCGTCGCAGATGAGGACGCCACGGTACTCTCCGAACTCGGTGCGCCGCTCGCACCGATGCAGCTCAAGTACCACGGCAGCTGGCGGCAGGAACCCTGCTCCGGCGGGCTCGGCTGGTCTTTTCCATGCGGCCTTGGGATGAAACTCGCCGCCCCCGACAAACCAATCATCGCGACCATGGGAGATGGCTCATACATGTTCGCAAACCCCGTCGCTTGCCATCAGATTGCCGAGGCCTACGCACTTCCGATCGTCGTCGTCATTCTCAACAACGCCGAATGGGGTGCCGTGCGACATTCCGTCCTCGAACTTTACCCCGACGGCCACGCCGCTCGCACCAATGCCATGCCCCTGACCGGATTGACCCCCTCACCGGACTTTGCTGCCATCGCCCGAGCAAGCCGTGCCTGGGCCGAAACCGTCGAAATGGCTGACGACCTTCCGGACGCCCTTGGCCGTGCCATCGCCGTCACTAAGAGCGAGCGCCGGCTGGCATTGCTGGACGTGCGCGTTGGCCCATGACGCCCCGTGCCAACTGGGCCACGATAGTCACCTGAAAACAACGCCGAGAGACTTACTTGCCGGATATCTCGACGCCAAGAGGCGTTTGCGTTACCCAAGAGTGACATCAGCTCAGGGTTATGCTCGGTGCGCGGGATTGTGAAGTGCCACGTCCCTGACTGACCTTTATATCAGCGGCTGACAGCGCCGAAGACGGGGACCGGCGTGTCTCACCGACATAGTCCGACGCCGGGTTGCGACGGCGCTAGAGGAGAGGATCATGAAACAACACTTCGTTCTGCGTTGGGTGGCAGGCGCAATCGCGGCAGGTGCGACGGCTGTTTTGACCATCGGTGCGGCACACGCTCAGTCCTGGTGGGGTGGGCAGAACTCGGTTTACGATACCTATACGGTCAACTTTTCGAAACGCTATTCGCCGGGCCAACTCATCGTGAGCTTCGGCGACCGCCGCCTCTATCATGTGGTCCGCCGCGGTCAGGCCGTGAGCTACCCCATCGCCGTACCGCGAAAACAGAGCCGTTGGCAGGGCGTTCTCAACATCTCGCAAAAGCGGGTCAACCCATCCTGGACTCCGACGCCGTCCATGCGGCGGGAAAACCCCAAGCTTCCAAATTTCGTACCGGGCGGTCACCCGCTCAACCCGCTGGGCAGCCGTGCGCTCTATCTCGGCAGCACGCTCTATCGCATTCACGGCACCGACGCTCCGTGGACGATCGGACAGAACGTTTCGAAGGGCTGCATCCGCATGCACAACGACCACGTCGAGGAACTGTTCAAGCGTGTCCGCGTTGGCACGCGCGTAACAGCGACCTGGAAGCGCTTCCAGACCACGACCGTGGCTTCATCTTCAGGCGGCAGCAGCGACGAAAGCTGGAAACCGTTTTAAGAGAATCCGTTCAGGGAACGAGTGCGCGCAATTCCACTGCAGCGCGCAAAATTGACTCCCAACCGAAACCCAACGGGCCGCAACAGCGGCCCGTTGGTCTTTGTGCAGCCACCCAATCGTCCTGCAGCCCAAAACACAGGCAGAGCACAGGCGTTTGATCAACCCGACGATGGCTCATGCCCGATCTGCCAGATCTCCTCACCAATGCGAATATCAGCGAGGATACGATCCAAGAGCAGGCAGGTGCGCCGAAACAAGTCGGACCCGGCACGGTAATCTGCCGGCGCATAGAAATCGCACCTCTGCGCCTCGAACAGCTTGACGCACTTGTCTTTGGACCGGCCCGGCGGATGGACGGCGAAGGCATACCCGCCGTTCTTGCGCATTACCGCCATTGAAGGAACATCGGTATCGCCGTCGCCGAAGTAGATCATGCGCGAAAAGGGCACCGGGCGCTGCCCTTCCGGCATGTGCTCGTTGATGCTGTGGCCGAGGTCTTCGACACCCTTGTTGATCCGAAACAGGTATTGCGTCTTGCCGGTGTCCGTAATCACCCGCTTCGGGTACGGCAGATCATAGGCATCGAACCAGTACTCCGATGCAAACACATTGTGAAATCGCGCGTATATCCGCGTACCTTCGATGATCTCCGTCAGGCCCGATGAAATCAGATAGTGGCGAAGCTCCACCCCGCGATTGGCCGGATGCCCATCAACGTAGTCGCCAATCGCGTCGAACCAGTCGCTGACACCCGGGAACAGCTCGACGTCGCGGCCCTGCGCCACGAGGTCTTCGCGGTCGATGCGCACACCCTTCTCTTTCGCCTTTTTGTAGAGCAGATGCATATAGGTGATGAGCGGGTCGGCCTGCTGCTCCTGCGCAATGCGGTTGCTCTCCGCCCAGAAATCCGCCGGGTCAACCCCGATCTTCGGCAGGAAGGCGTATTCCTGCATTGGCTTTGGCGACAGCGTCCCATCGAAATCGTAGACCAGCGCAATCGTCTTCCTTTCATAGGCAGGCTGCCTGCTGGCGGCGGTCTTCTTGCGCCTGGCAACCGGGCGGCTGGTCTTGCGCCGCGTCCGGTTTGCCTTACCCCCCACGCCGCTCGCCCCCTCCCGCATCGACCGCTCTGCCATCACTCAACTCCTCTTGCGGCTGGTTTAAGTCAGGTTGCATTGGCGACCGTGCCGTGATTCGGCGGCGCAACAAAGGCGCCTGCATCACGCGGTAGAAGCCAGGCTGATCTCAATACCGGTTCCGGACCTTGCACGGCGATGGGAGCTGCGCCAAGGTAGGCCGACCGGCTCCGGGAGACACGCGTGGGCGCATACTCCGTATTTTCCATTCTACGCAATGCCATGAGCGGCAACCGCAACTGGCCACGGGCATGGCGCGATCCAGAACCCAAGCCCCGCTACGATGTCGTCATCGTGGGCGGCGGCGGTCACGGGTTGGCCACGGCATTCTACCTGGCCAAGGAACACGGTATTCACAACGTAGCCGTCGTCGAAAAGGGCTGGCTTGGCGGTGGCAACACCGGCCGCAACACGACGATCGTGCGCTCCAACTACATGATCCCGGGCAACACCCACCTATACGAGCGGTCATTGAAGTTGTGGGAGAACCTCAGTCATGAGTTGAACTTCAATGTCATGTTCTCACAGCGCGGACAGTTCAACCTGATCCATTCGCCGGCGACCCTGGACGCGGCACGCCGCCGCGGCAACGTCATGCGCGCCAACGGCATCGATGCAGAGCTGCTTGACCGCGCCGAGGTCCGCCGCCGCCTGCCCTATCTGGACTACACCCCGGCCGCCCGCTTCCCCATCCTTGGCGCGTTGTTTCAGGGTCGCGCCGGCACAGCGCGACACGACGCCGTGGCCTGGGGCTTTGCCCGGGGCGCGGATCGGCGCGGCGTCGACATCATCCAGCAGTGCGAAGTTACGGGCTTCATTCGCGACGGCGAGCGCATTTGCGGTGTTGAAACGGCGCGAGGGCCGATACGTGCCGACAAGGTTGCACTTGCGGTCGCCGGCCACTCCTCTCATCTGGCCAACAAGGCGGGCCTGACCCTGCCAATCGAGACCCATGCCCTCCAGGCTTACGTTTCCGAACCGTTGAAACCGATGATCGATACGGTGATTTCGTATGCCGCAGCCCATTTCTATATCAGCCAGTCCGACAAGGGCGGGTTGGTCTTCGGCGGCGATATCGATGGCTACAACACCTATGCCCAGCGCGGCGGGTTGCCCAACGTCGAACACGTGGCCGCCGCTGCCAAATCACTGATCCCGGCCGCCTCGCGCCTGCGCGTCTTGCGTCAATGGGCCGGCGTCATGGACATGAGCATGGACGGTTCACCCTTCATCTGCAAAACACCGATAGACGGACTCTATCTGAACGGTGGTTGGTGCTATGGCGGGTTCAAGGCAACACCGGGCTCCGGCTGGTGTTATGCCTGGACAATCGCCAAGGACGAGCCTCATCCCGACAATGCCCTGCTAACGCTCGATCGGTTCCGTCGCGGCGTCCAAATTGACGAAAAGGGCGTGGGACCCACCCCGCATTTGCATTGAGGCCAAGCTTTGATCCGAATTGAGTGCCCTGTCTGCGGCCTGCGAGACGAGACCGAATATATCTATTGCGGCGATGCCAGCCGTGCGCGTCCTGCACACGACGAGGCCGATTTGGACACCTGGTATGAGTACGTGTTCCTGCGCCCCAATCCACGCGGCACACATCATGAGTACTGGCATCACGTCCACGGCTGCCGCCAGGTTCTGATCGTCGAGCGCGATACGCTGACGCACGAAATCAAGCACTGCCGTCGCGCAGCGGAGGGCAAGCCGTGAGCCTCGAACCATACCGGTTGCCGAACGGCGGCAGGATCGATCGCACGCGCGTAAACCTGATCTCATTTGATCGGCGTGAACTTCCGGCGCATCCAGGCGACACGCTCGCCTCAGCGTTACTGGCATCCGGCATCACCCCACTCGCCCGCTCGTTCAAATATCACCGCCCTCGCGGGCTGATGACAGCGGGTCCGGAAGAACCCAACGCGCTTGTCGAACTGCGCACGGGCGATCGCCGAGAGCCGAACACACCTGCAACGATGATCGAGGCATATGACGGTCTGCAGGCCAGCAGTCAGAATGCATGGCCAAGCATCAATTTCGATATCGGCGCAACAAATCAGTTGCTTGCGCCAATGCTGTCGGCCGGATTCTATTACAAGACCTTTATGGGGCCCGTTGTCGGACCACTCAAAGGCACACGCTTCTGGATGTTTTGCGAACACTTCATTCGCAGAGCCGCCGGTCTTGGCCGCGCTGCCATGCGCGCCGATCCGGATTCCTATGAAAAGGCCGTTGCCCATTGTGACGTACTGATTGTTGGTGCCGGACCGGCCGGCCTTGCCGCCGCCAGCTCCGCAGCACGTGGCGGTGCCGACGTCATACTTGTCGAGCAGGACTTCGAGCTCGGTGGCTCACTGTTGGGCGAACCTTCCAGCGGTGCGGCCGAAAGCTGGCGTACCCGGGTTGTTGAAGACCTCGAGAGCCTGCCCAACGTTCGCATTCTTCGACGCACGACCGCCTTCGGCGCGTATGACGGAAATGTTTTCGGCCTCATCGAACGCTGTTGGGATCATGTCGCCGCGCCGCCGCCCGACCAGCCCCGCCAATGCTACTGGCAGGTTCGCGCAAACAAGGTGATATATGCAACCGGCGCATTGGAACGGCCCCTCGTCTTTGCCGGAAACGACAGGCCCGGCGTCATGCTGGCCGGCGCGCTACGCCAATATATCAACCGATACGCCGTTCTGCCGGGCCGCGACATCATTATCGCAACCAACAACGACAGCGCCTACCTGACGGCCGTCGCAGCGAAAGTCGCCGGTGCCCGCGTCACGCTGCTCGATACCCGCGCTGAAGTACCCGATGTCGTCAGCGCCGGGGCTATCGGCGCAGGCGTCGACGTCCGGCGACGCTCGGCCGTCCTTTCGACGCAAGGCGCCGCCGGCGACATGTGGCGAACGCTTGCCACCGTGCGTGTCGGTGAAATTGATGCTTCGGGATACATCCGCCACGACACCGAAACACTGCCCTGCACCACGCTTGCAATGTCCGGCGGCTGGTCACCCGTGATCCACCTCTGGAGCCATCCTGGCCGCAAACCCGTCTACGATCGCGAGAAAGATTGTTTCCTCGCACCTGACCCGTCCTTCCCGGGTGGACTGCTATGCGGTGGCGCGGCAGGCATCATGATGCTTGAAAATGCCATTCGTGACGGCGCCCGTGCCGGCCGCCACGGTCCTGATCAAATCGGTAGGCAGCTGGCAGACACCGGCACCACAACTCCGCCGCCGCCTTCGATCACATCCCTCGATCCCATGCGCGAGATAGCCAAAACCCGGATCATATTGGCGCAAGACGGCAAACCAACCGGCAAGGCCTTCGTCGACTTCCAGCATGACGTCACTCTCGCCGATATCGATCAGGCTTACCAGGAAGGCTACGTTTCGGTCGAGCATCTCAAGCGCTACACAACCACGGGAATGGCGACCGACCAAGGCAAGACATCCAATATCAATGCACTGGCGCGGATGGCCGAAAAGCGCGGCATCGGCATCGAAGACGTTGGCACGACCACCTTTCGGCCACCCTATACACCGGTCTCAATCGGCGCACTCGCGAGCCATCACGGCGGTCCCCATCTCACGCCGACGCGCATCACACCGATTCATGGCTGGCATACTGAACATGGCGCCATGTTCACCGATGCAGGTGCCTGGAAGCGACCTCGGTATTACCCTCGGCCCGGCGAGGACATTGACGCCGCCTATCGCCGCGAAGCCAATCACGTCCGCGAGCACGTCGGCATCGTCGATGTCTCGACGCTTGGTAAAATCGCCGTGCAGGGCCCCGACTCTGCCGAATTCCTCAATCGGGTTTACGTCAACGGTTGGAAGACACTACCGGTAGGGCGCCTGCGTTACGGCGTCATGCTGCGCGACGATGGGTTCGTACTCGACGACGGCGCTACAGCGCGCCTCGGGGAAAACGACTACCTGATGTCGACGACCACAACCAACGCCGGTCCGGTCCTCGCCCATCTCGAATACCTCCTCCAATCCGCCTGGACCGGTCTCAGGGTTAGCGTCACATCCGTAACGGACCAATGGGCAGTCATTGCCGTCGCCGGCCCCCAGTCACGAACTTTGCTGAGCTCCGTCATCAACGACACGGATCTCAGCAATTCGGCCTTACCCAACAACCATTTTGTCGAATCCCGGATTTCGGATGTAGACATCCGCATTCACCGCATGAGCTATTCTGGCGAACTGGCCTACGAGGTCTATTGCGGATCAGGCCACGGCCGCTTCGTCTGGGAAAAGCTCTACGAGGCCGGCCAGCCGCTGAGGACCATCGCCTACGGCACGGAGGCGATGGGCACGCTCCGGGTCGAAAAGGGTCACGTCGCCGGACCAGAGCTCGATGGTCGCACAACCCTCAGGGACCTGGGTCTCGAAGGATTTGCCAGCACCCGCAAGCCCTTCGTGGGTGCGGTTCTGCGAAGTCGCCCTGCACTCGTAGAACCTGGGCGCCCAACATTGGTCGGACTAGCCATCACCGGTGACAAAGGCGCACGGCCCGGCATGCTGCTGTTTTCCGCAATGGGAACCACGGAAGGGCACGGCGAAGGCCACGTTACATCCACGACCTATTCCCCGGCCCTCGGCCACCACATTGCCCTCGCCTTGCTCGCCCGCGGCAAGGAGCGTCAGGGTGAGACCGTTCGCTGTGTCGATTTCCTGGATGACCTGACACTCCATGCAACCGTGATGTCGCATCACTTCTTCGATCCGGACGGGAGTCGCCAAAATGGCTGAGTACCGCAGCCCGCTTGACGGTCATCCGGCGCTCACTGCCGGCAGCGACTCCGAGACTGCAAAAGACCCGGATGCAGCCGGCATAACGGTGAGCGACCAGCCACCAGGTGCCCTCTTCCAAGTCACGGTATGGAGTGATGACTTGTCACGAGACATCGCACCTCTTACACATGCACTCAGCCTCAATGGTAGCGGCTCGTTTCACGAGGCCCAGAAAAATGGCGACACGCTGGCCTTCCGCATTGCTCCCGATCGCATACTCTTTCGACATCCGGATCATCAGGTGATCGAAGCCGCATTGAGCCATCTGTCACCGCAGTCGAGCGCATCCCTGGATTTATCGCATGCACGCGCAGTCCTGCGCCTCGCTGGACCGAGGCTCCCGGAATTCCTGCCGCGTTTGGTAACACTACCGACGGCGCTCACCGCATTTCCCACCAACGCGTTCCGCCAAACAGCAATCGGCCAGGTCGCAGTTGTGATCCACCGGATCAACGAAACGGCGATCGATATCTACATCCCGACAAGCTATGCATTTGATCTATGCAGTTTCGTCGCAGGCATCGCCCGCCCATTCAAAGCACCTGCGCGTTGAGCCCATTAAGATCAAGACATCAAATTGAAAGTAAATGAAACACAAACATAAGAATGACCTCACATGCCGGCTTTGCAGTGATCCAAAAATCCCCCGCCACACAATCACCAGTTGATGCCGCCGAATCATGCAATCAAGTCACAAAATTAGAAATCGCATAACTTATTGAAAACAAACGACTTTAAAGCGTTTTTAAATGCCGGTTTAATTTCATTTTTTTGCACCAAAACAATACGCAGATTAGGAACTTGTTGATCTATTTTCTCGACAATCAAATCAACTGTTAGAAATTGCAGCTGACCAAAGGACATGGGCAATGCTTGCGAGCGAAGGACTGGGTTCCAAAACAGCTCTCGCCAAATTACAGGTTTTGAAGCGCGAGTTTGAATCGATTGAGAGCAATACGCGAAAGGCGCGGCAGGAGCTGGATTCGCTCATTGACCTCGTTCTCGCAGACCTCGTTGGGTCCATCGAAGAAACCGAGGCGGATGCGGTCGCTAACGACGAAGCACCGGATGTCGGCGCCATCACTGAGCTTCGCTCTGATCCCGGCGCGCCAGCGGTCATAGGGCCACCGGTTCCATCGATGACTTTAAATTCGCTGTCAGGCAACGCCTTGACCGAGGACGCGCCGGCACCGTTATGCGCACTGGATCTGACACCCGACGAAACCAATGACGAGATCGCTGCTCCATCGCTGCACGGCGACGCTGATGACACTCTCGATGACATCGCCGGGGACGAGCCAGCAGACCTGACGGATTTCGTTTCTAGCGAAATTGAAGACAATCCTGTCGAGGACGTCACGGAATGCGATGAAGTATCGCCATCGTCCGAAACCATTGGGTCGGATTGCAGTGTTGTCTTCGATCTGAGCGACATTGGCATCATGGATGAAGGTATCACTTGCAAAACCGAGTCCGAGGCAGACGCATTCTCTCTGGCCGAGGAATATGATGCTGACGATTTGGGCTCCACAGAACTCGACGGCGAGCAGGACGACACGCAATCGGACATCCCGGATGCGAACGCTACCGACCTGTTCGACCCCGCCAAGGACGTCGAAGTCGCGAACCTGACGCCGTCACCCATGCATCAGCCCATCGATGAATTCGAGCCCGATGCTGAAGCGATTGGGACGCCGGCACCGTTGCTAGCCGGAGCCGAGCCCCTCGCGTCCGACGACGACGCGAACATGGCTATGGCATGCGCGGATGAAACCGACGATCATCGCGATGAAAGCGCGATTGCGACAATCACCGACGCGGGCGGTTCCGATAAGGCTCTGACGGCATCAATTACGCTTAATGCCGGCACGGGCAAAGCGAAAATCAATGATGACGATGAAGTGGCGCCGGCTGCGAAGATCGAGACCTTGACCTTGGCTGACGCGATCGCAACCTCTGGCGTCGAAGAAGCAACCGATGCCTTGGAGGCCGAGATTGCGGCCGGTGACGGTGCACATGAAACCGATGATACGTCCGATACCGACCGCGATACCGACAAAAATGCCGACATCGTCGATGCCACTGCAGACAACATCGTGACGTTGCCCATAGCATCCAAAGACGACGCCCTTGACGCTCCCCAGTGCGAAACGCTGGCAGACAGGTCGGACGATACTCCCTCACCGCGTCGCCGCCACAGCCGCAAGATCGTCGCCGCACTCGGCCTCAGCGCCGCTGCTGCCGCCGCCGCAGTCCTCCTGCACCGACCGGAAATTGCCGATTGGCAGCACATCCCTCAGGTCGAGGATATCCTGCATCGGCTGAGCGAATTGAAACGCTATTTCGTCTGATCCGGTCCTCCCACACCTGCTCTGGCCGCCCGCCTCCGTGCATCGCCCGGAGGCGGGTGTCTTTTGTGTTGGCGTAAGCACCATGCACAAACCCGCCATGCAGGACGAAATCATCGTGCCTTATGTTGGAACCGCTGTCGCGGCTCCAACATAAGGCACGATGATGATCGCCTCTAAAGAATCGAGCAACTTTCTGCTTTAATCCGGAATCGGTCCGATTCCGGATTAAGGCAGGTTGCTCTAGCCTCATATCTCAGAGAAGGCCCCAACTCTTGCGACCACGATTTTAGGACCACAGTCTTCGGAGACGAGTCATCATGACGACACGAGATCTCAACATCGGTTTCATCGGACTTGGCGCGATGGGCCGCGGCATGGCGATCAACTGCGCGAAAAAGGGATTCAAGCTGATCGTCCACGACATTCGTCCCGAGCCGATGGCAGAACTTGTCTCACACGGTGCACGCTCCGCCCCGTCAGCCAAGGACATCGCCGAACAATGCCCAATCATCATCACGGTACTGCCAACCGCGCGCGAAGTCGACGACATCGTCATGGGTCCCGACGGCATTTTCGTCCACGCCAGACCAAACACCCTGGTATTGGATTTGTCGACCATCGAACCCGAGGTCACCGACAAGCTCCACGCGCAGGCTCAGGCGAAAGGCCATCGCGCCGTGGATGCACCCATTGGCCGGCTCGCCTGGCACGCAGACCGCGGTGAAAGTCTGTTCATGGTAGGCGGTGCCAGAGAGGATTTCGAAACGGTCCTTCCGCTGCTCGAAGCGATGGGCACGGCCATCCATTACTGCGGCAGGGCCGGTGCCGGAACCCGCACCAAACTGGTCAACAACTACCTTGCAATAATATCCTGCCAGCTCAATGCCGAGGCGCTCGCCCTGTCGCAACGTTTCGGACTTGACCTCGCCACGACGCTCGAAGTCATCCACGGCACCACCGCCACCAATGGACAACTCAAGGTCAATTGGCCCAACAAAGTCCTGGCAGGCGATACCGAGCCTGGCTTTACGATCGACCTCGCCCACAAAGACCTCTCGCTCATTGTTCAGGCAGCCAACGCATCGCGCGTACCAGTACCTGTCGCCGCCGCCGCCCGGGAGGCATTTTCGGCGGCACGCGCGCGTGGCTACGGCAGTCAGGACTTCTCGGCCATGGTCGATGTCCTGTGCGATGTGGCACAGATCGAACGCGCACGGACGACAAGCGACGATTGAGGTGCACAAATGGCGATCCGAAATCTCGAAGACGTCAAATCTCAGCTCCACGCTCGCCAGGCAGAACTCGAAAGTTTAAGCGACATGTCACGCGATGCCCGTGCCGCCGTGACCCTCGACCAATCCAGTGTCGGACGCGTATCGCGCATCGACGCGTTGCAGCACCAGCAGATGGCATTAGCGGCAGAGCGCAGCCGCGAGCGCGATTTGCAGCGCGTCAAGGCCGCCCTTATCCGCATCGACGAAGGTGACTACGGATATTGCATAACGTGCGGCGAGGAAATCGCAGAAAAGAGACTGTACTTGGACCCGGCGGTTCCAACCTGCATCGACTGCGCGAAGTAAAGTTCGGCACGAAGGGTTAGGTGCCGTCACAGTCGCCCAGCACCTTGGCCAGTTCCGCCCGCAACGCTGCGATATCCACCCCCAACAACGCACCGCCATCCGGCGAGCCCGCATGCCCTTGCACCGCCTCGCGCAATGCGCCATCTGCAAGGCGAAGCAAACGCGTTTGCGCCTGCACGCGCCCCAGCATTCCCTTGAGTTCCCCATTTGCGAGTTGAATCAAACCTTGTACGAGATGGCGCTCGCGCGAATTCGGCCGACAACTCCGCCAGACAGCTTCCCAGACTTCGTGCGCTTCCCAGTAATAACAACCTCGGAAGAGTACGAACCCGTAGAGATAGGCTTCGTTTTCATGCCAGTTCGCTATAGAGAATTTGGCGGGCGCCCGGCGAGCAACTTCGAACGCCGGACTATCGACTGGCCGTTGCGTCTCACCAGGACGGTGGGCATACGCAGGCAGTGGCCAGCAACCGTCAACTTTCGGTCCATGGTCATCGATCATGCGACTGACGCATCTCTTCGGTCGATAATGTCGAGACGTCGCAAGAACTCGGCCACAATCGCCAATGTCCGGTCCGGCTGCTCGAGATGCGGAGCATGACCGCACTCTTCCAGCATGTGAACTTCGACTGGCGCGTAGCTTTCCTTCTCGACAACGTCAGCCTGAGCACGTGTGCCGTAGGCATCGCGTGTGCCCTGGATGAAGACGATCGGAATGCGCGCGTAGGCGATACAATCGGACACATCCCAGTTTGCAAAGTCGGGGTCGAGCCATGCATCCGCCCAGCCGTAAAACGCGCAATCAACATTCTTTCCGTGGTGTCGTGCCAGCTTGTCGCGCAAGTCCGTTGTTTCGAAACTCTCGCGAATGTCACGAATGGTCTGCAATGGGCCTGCCTCGGCAAAAAAGTGCGGTGCCATCAAGACAAGACCGCGCACACGGTGATCGAGAACGTACCCGAGGTGGAGCCCGGCGATCGTCCCGCCGTCACTGTGGCCGAAGAGTACGCCGCGTTGAAAACCAATGGCGTCGAGCACCTTCGGGACAACGGTCCGAGCCTCGCGTTCCATGTAATCGATCGGTCGCGGCAAGCTGCAAGGATCAGACCCGCCGTAGCCCTGACGTGAATAAACAAAAACGCCATACCCCGTCGCCTGTTGCAGGCGATCTGGGAAATCGCGCCACATCGTGACACAACCGAGCCCCTCGTGCAGGAGCACGATTGTCGGCGCATCTCCAGGCTGAGGACCAAGCCAGCGGCATTCCAGTGAAACGCCGTCAATGTCTATCGTGCCTGTCTGACCGGACAACCATTTCATTGCTGTTTACCCAGTTCAACCGCCGCATACGGATCAGACTACGCGTCACGCAACTTGAACCGCTGAATCTTGCCTGTTGCCGTCTTTGGCAAGTCGTCGACAAATTCGATCCAGCGTGGATATTTCCATTGTCCGATTTCGCGCTTCACATGTTCTTTAAGCTCTTCATAAAGGCCGCTTGGATCACCAACCGCGCCACCATCCTTCAGGATAACGAACGCCATCGGTTTGGCGAGACCTTCTTCATCGTCACGCGGCACGACAGCAGCCTCGAGCACGGCATCGTGGGTGATCAGCGCTGACTCGACCTCGAACGGCGACACCCAGATTCCGCTGACCTTGAACATGTCGTCCGTGCGCCCGCAGTAGATGTATCGCCCATCCGCCCTGCGCGTGTACTTGTCGCCCGTGCGGGTCCATTCCCCGACGAAGGTTGAGCGGGATTTTCCACGCTGGTTCCAGTATCCGCTGGCCGCCGTCAAACCTTTAACGTAGAGTTCGCCGACTTCGTCATCCCCGACATCACCGCCGGCTTCGTCGACAAGGCGCACGTCATAACCCGGCACCGCGATGCCCGACGTCCCGTACTCAACGTTGCCGGGCCCGTTCGACAGAAATATATGCAACATCTCGGTGGAGCCGACCCCGTCGAGAATGTCGATGCCCGTGAGTGCCTTCCAGCGCTCTCCGATGTCCTGGGGGAGGGCTTCTCCGGCAGACACGCACGATCGCAAACGATCACACCCCTCCGGCTTGCGACCGCCGGCTGCCGCCAGCATCGCGGCATAGAGCGTTGGCACGCCGAAAAAGACCGTCGGCCGGTGCGTTGCCAAAACCTCGCCGACAGTCTCCGGTGTCGGGCGGCCCGGATAGAGCACCGCCGTTGCCCCAACTGACATCGGAAACGTCATGCCGTTGCCGAGGCCGTAGGCAAAAAACAGCTTCGCGGCTGAAAACACGACGTCGTCTTCGCGTATGCCGAGCACCTTCTGACCATAGGTATCCGCAGTGCCCTTCAGACTTTCATGGACGTGCATGACCCCCTTCGGCATGCCGGTGGACCCTGACGAATAAAGCCAGAATGCGGTTTCATCGCTACTCGCATTGACGAGCTTGCCGCTTGCGCAATCAGCAAGGGTTGCCTCAAACGAAGGCCGCCCGTTCACCGCACCGCCGACGACGAACACATGCTCTATCGTCGGATGGCCGCCGAGAATGGGCGCGACAACCTCCACCAGCGGCGCTGAAACGAACAGCACTTTTGCCCGGCAGTCCGCCAGGATGTAGCGATACTGCTCCGTCGAAAGCAGAGTGTTGAGACATACCGGGATCACGCCGGCCTTGAGACTTCCCCAGAAAATGACGGGAAACTCCAGGCAATCGAGAACCAGCATGGCGACCCGGCTTTCGCGCGAAATCCCGATGCGTTGATAGAAATCGACCATACGGTCGCTTTCGCTCTTCAAAGCGCCATAGGTCAGGGCGCGCCCACCTTGCGCGAAAGCCACCTTGGCGCCGCGACCTTCAGCCACGTGCCGATCAACGAAATAGACCGCGGCATTGCCGTTTTCCTGCACTGCGCCCCTACCTCCATAGCAAATTCAGACCACGCCCGGATGACCACGGATGACCACGGATGAGACACCGCCAGCCACGCGAAATCAACCGCACCCAGGGCAGATCCTCAACATCCTCGCATCGGCCAACCCGCGCGGCAATGGGACCCGCGACCCCCTCTTGGCTCATCTGCGATAGTCTTGCATAATTCCGCGCCCCGGTCCCAGGGTGTTCCTAGCGTTCGCCGCGGGGCCAAACAGTCAACAAGACAGGGGCGCTCGGACCCCAGGGAGGGACAACGTGAAGACCACACTAGGTGTACTACTGGCCGGCATGGCGTTGGTCGCCACGCCTGCGTTCGCTGCCGACAAGATCAAGATCGGCTTTGTTACGACGCTGACGACAGGCGCAGCCGTCATCGGCAACGACATGCGCGACGCGGTCAATCTTGCTGTCGAGCACATTGGCGGGAAGATGGGTGGTAAACCGGTCGAGATCATTTTCGAAGACGACGGCTTCAAGCCTGAAATCGGCAAGCAGAAAGCAGACAAGCTCGTCAAACAGGACAATGTAGACTTCGTGGCCGGTTTCATCTGGTCGCACGTGTTGCTCGCCTCGCGAAAGTCCGTACTCGATGCCGGCAAGTTCCTGATTTCATCGAACGCCGGACCTTCACCTATAGCGGGCAAGCTTTGCCACAAGAACTTCTTCTCGGCCTCCTGGCAAAACGACCAGACGCCGATGGCAATGGGTGAAGTGCTCAACCAGAAGGGCGTCAAGTCGATCTACGTCATGGCTCCGAACTATGCCGCCGGCAAGAACATGGTTGCCGGAGTGAAGCGCACCTTCAAAGGCAAGATCCTCGGCACCGACTTCACGAAGTGGGGCAAAGACGCACAGCTCGACTTTTCGGCAGAGCTGGCAAAAGCCAAAGCCTCAGGCGCCGAAGCACTCTGGGTATTTTACCCAGGCAAGGCCGGTGGTGCTTTCATCAAGCAGTATCAGCAGGCCGGTTTGCAGGGCAAGCTTCCTCTCTACACCTCGTTCACGGTCGACTCTATCTCGCTTCCCAAGCTGCAGGCCGCCAAGCTCGAAGGCGTCCTCGGCTCCGAGAATACCCAGCATTGGGGCCCGGACCTCGACAACGCGGCGAACAAGAAGTTCGTTGGTGATTTCAAAAAGAAATACGGTCGCTATCCGTCTTTCTACGCCGCGCAATCTTACGACTCGATCATGTTGATCAAGTCAGCCGTCGACGCGGTCAATGGAGATACATCCAAGATGGATGCCATGCGCAAGGCCATGAAGGCGGCGAATTACAACTCAGTCCGGGGCAAGTACAGCTACGGCAACAATCACATGCCGATCCAAAACTTCTACCTGCGCAAGGTCGTCAAGGATTCTGATGGGGTGTGGACCACCAAGATCGTCAAGACGGTCTACGAGAACCACCAGGACGTCTACGCCAAAGAATGCAAGCACAGCCAATAAGGCTGTGTCGCGCTAGATCGGCGCACGCCAAGCAAACAGCACGCCTCGCCCCCCGGGGTGGCCCGGCGGCGAGGCTGCATTTTTGGCTGGTCCCAAAACGAGCCAACGCCTGCGTGATATGGATACCACCCTCCTTGTCGTTCAATTGCTCAACGGGCTGCAGCTAGGCGTGCTGCTGTTCCTACTCGCCTCCGGCCTGACGCTGACGTTCGGCATTATGGACTTTGTCAACCTGGCGCACGGCTCCCTGTACATGATCGGTGCCTTCATCTGCGCCAGCCTGACATTCTGGACCGGCTCCTTTCTTTTGGCTGTCGTCCTGGCACTACCCGCAACCGCGATCGTCGGGTTTCTGATCGAAGCAGCCGTCATCCGCCACCTTTATCCGCGCGATCACCTCGATCACGTGCTCGCGACGTTCGGCCTGATCTTGTGCTTCGACACGCTCGTACAACTGATCTGGGGCCCGGAAGGCATAGCCGTTCCGCTGCCCAAATGGCTTGATGGACAGATCACCCTTGCCGGCGACGTAACATTCCCGACCTTCCGCCTCCTCATTATCGGTACCGGCCTGCTGATTGTGGCCGGACTCTACTTTTTGGTCAGCCACACCAGACTCGGCATGCTGATCCGCGCCGGCGCTTCGAACCGCACGATGGTCGGTGCGCTCGGCATCGACATCAGTACGCTGTTCGCCGGCGTCTTCGCCCTTGGCGCAACGCTCGCCGGTCTCGCCGGCATGCTCATTTCACCAATCACCGAAGCCTCCATCGGCATGGGCAACGAAATCATAATCACCGCCTTCGTGGTGATCATCGTCGGCGGCATCGGCTCGATGAAGGGCGCATTCGTCGCCGCCGTTTTGATCGGCCTTATCGACACACTCGGTCGATCCTATCTCGACGACCTCTTTAAGCTTGCCATGCCGCCGGCCTTTGCTGAGACTGCGGCACCGGCCGTGGCCGCGATGCTCATTTACATCCTCATGGCTGCTATTCTCGCGGTGCGCCCACAGGGCCTGTTCCCTCCCAAAACACGGTGAGCGTATGAACGAAACCACGACAGCCGTAGAACGCAGCCGGCCGGTTTGGCAGCATCCCGATCAAGGCACGCGGTGGGATGGCCAGCGCATCGTCTCTCTGTGCATTCTACTGGCGTTGGTCGTGGTGCCTCCGGCCGCCTTCATGCTCGGCCAGAAATTCTGGCTCGACATCGCAACCCGCCTCGTCATTCTTTCAATGGCGGCCGTCAGTCTCAACCTCGTTCTCGGCTACGGCGGCATGGTATCGTTTGGCCACGCAGCCTTCATCGGCCTTGGCGCATACGCAGTCGGCATCCCCTCCTATCATGCTCTTTACGGCGGCTTCGAGAGCATTGCCTCCCACAACGGATTTTGGCACTTCACCCTGGCCATCGTTGTTGCAATGTTGTTCGCCTTGGTTACCGGTGCCATCTCACTCAGAACCCGGGGCGTTCATTTCATCATGATCACAATGGCCTTCGGCCAGATGGTGTTCTTCGCGATTGTCTCCCTGGAGACCTACGGCGGCGACGACGGCCTGACCATCGACACGCGATCGGAGTTCCCGTTGCTCAGTTTCGATGACCCACTGTCCCTGTATGGCTTTTGCGTGGTCTCTCTCATGATCACCCTTTATATCGTTCATCGCATCGTCCATTCCCGTTTCGGCATGGTGCTCCAGGGCGCCAAACAGAACGAAGAGCGCATTCGTGCACTGGGCATCAATCCATACATCTACAAACTCACCGCTTATGTCATCTCGGGCGCAATCTGCGGCTACGCCGGCGCACTGCTTGGCAACTTCACGACGTTCATCTCGCCCGAAATGATGGATTGGACGCGCTCGGGCGAGTTGATGTTCATGGTCATTCTGGGTGGCTCCGCCTATCTCTTCGGCCCGCTTCTCGGCGCCGCCGTCTTCCTTCTGCTAGAGGAGGTGCTCTCCGGGTTTTCCGTCTACTGGCACCTGCCGTTCGGTATGCTGCTCATCTTGGCAGTCATCTTCATGAAAGGCGGACTGAGCGGTTTTCTCAGTCGTTGGACGGTGGCGAGGCGATGACTTCTCTCAACACCGATAACGCTCTGCTCACCATCCACGGCCTGCAAAAGGCGTTTGGCGGCGTAACTGCGACCGACAACGTTTCGCTCGACATATTGACCGGCGAGACTCATGCCATTATCGGCCCCAACGGCGCTGGCAAGACGACATTGATCTCGCAGCTCTCGGGTCTGCTGAAGCCCGACGCCGGCCGCATTCTCTTCAAGGGCCTCGACATCACGCACCAGCCGGCCCATCGCCGCGCGCATGTCGGTATGGCACGTTCATTCCAGATCACGTCCGTTTTCATGGACATGAGTGTGATCGACAACGTCGCCCTTGCGCACCAGGCCCGGGATGGTCATTCATTCCGGTTCTGGTCGCCTGCACGCAACGCTTCAAGCCTTCGCGCGCCGGCGATGGAGAAGCTTGCCATTGTCGGTCTCGACGACCGCGCCCACCGCCGCGCCGCAGACCTTTCCCACGGCGAGCGTCGCCAGCTTGAAATCGCGATGGCACTCGGCTCCGAACCGGAAATGCTCCTGCTCGACGAACCAATGGCTGGTATGAGCAGCGAGGAATCGGCGCGTATGGTCGCGACGCTCAAGAGCCTGCGCGGCAAGACCATGCTGCTCGTCGAACACGACATGGACGCGGTCTTCGCTCTCGCAGACCGCATCACCGTGCTCGTCTACGGACGCGTCATCGCCACCGGCGCCCCCGAAGAGGTCCGCCGCAACCCGGACGTTATCCGCGCCTACCTGGGGGAGGCTGCGTGATGCTGAACGTCGAACGTCTGGAAGCGTCCTATGGTTTCAGTCAGGTCCTATTCGGTGTCTCACTTGCCGTCGAGGCAGGCGAAGTTGTCTCCCTCATCGGCCGCAATGGCATGGGCAAGACAACCACAATCAAGTCGATCATGGGTATCCTGCGGCCGGCCGGCGGCGACGTCCGCTTCGAAGATGCCGACATTACCGGCGAAGCGCCCTATCGCATTGCCCAACGCGGCATTGGCCTGGTTCCGGAAGGCCGACAGGTCTTTCCCAATCTGAGCGTCATGGAAAACCTTGTTGCAACCGCTGCCAACCGGCGCAGGCGCGCAGCGCCGTGGACAACGGACCGTGTCTTTGAAATGTTCCCGGAACTCGCAAGTCGCCGATCCTCGATGGGAAACCTCCTGTCCGGTGGCGAGCAACAAATGCTGGCGATTGGCCGCGCCCTGATGACCAACCCCAAACTCCTGATCCTCGATGAAGCAACCGAAGGACTTGCCCCGCTGATCCGCAACGAGATTTGGGCCTGTCTCGAACGCATCCGCGGTGAAGGTCTCTCGATCCTCGTCGTCGACAAGAACATCGCCGATCTGCTGAGATTGGCCGACCGCCATTATGTTCTGGAAAAGGGCCAGGTCGTGTGGTCGGGCGGCTCGGATGAACTGCGCGCCGCAGAAGACATCCAGCATCGCTATCTCGGCGTTTAGAGACCGACAAGCCCACTGGACCACTGGGACAGGATCTGGATTCGTAGACCTCTCCCTCGCACCCGACGCAAAAATTAGCTCAGCGAAATGACGATGTTGTCGCCGGCATCCAGTCCGGCCTTCGCCCCGGGCGGCACCACGCACGTTGCATCGTATTCCTCAACAATCAGCGGCCCGCTGCGCGTTTCACCTGCCAGATCGGACCGGCGGAGGATCTCGGTGTCCTGCCATCCGTGACCAGGCCCAAAATACACCGCTCGCGGCGGCGAGGGCTCCGGCTCTGGCCTGCCTTGTCGGATTTTGTCAGGCACCCGCTCGCCATCACGCAAGCCGATTCCCGTCACCCGGATTGCCACCAGTTCGACCGGCTCCTCCGGCCCTGCACGGTGCCCATAGACCCGCTCGTGTTCGACACCGAACGCCTCGCCCAGAGCCTCGAGATACGACCGATCAATAGTGCCGCCCGGAGCATCGACGACCAGTTCGAAGCTCTGGCCCTTGTAATGCAGCGCTGCCGAGCGCCGCACTTGGGTCCGCGCCGCGCCAACACCGTCGGCCGACAATTGCTGCCGCGCCTGCTCCTCAAGATCCATCCAATGCGCCGCGATTTCTGTCGGATCAGCATCCCGTGTCACGCGTCTAAGCGTGCGCGAGAAATGGTGCTCGAGGTCGGCGTAGAGCAGCCCGAATGCCGAAAACAGACCCGGCGAGGGCGGCACGATGATGCGCGTCATACCGAGTGCGGCTGCCATTTCACAGGCAAACAACGGCCCGTTGCCACCGAACGGGAAAAGCGTGAACCCTCTTGGATCGCGCCCGCGCTCGCTTGATACCGCACGGATCGCTCTGATCATGTTCGAGGCAGCAATCCGAAACGCCCCATGCGCAGCGACTTCGATACTGAGCCCAAGCGGCCGGGCGACCTGCTCGTCAAGCGCTGAACGGGCGCGATCCGCATTCAGCGCCAAGGCTCCGCCGACCAAATGATGCGGGTTGAGATTGCCAAGGACGACATTGGCGTCGGTCACCGTTGCCAGTTTCCCGCCCCTGCCATAGCAGACGGGACCGGGATCAGCGCCGGCCGATTGCGGCCCGACCTGGATCGCCCCACCCTGATCGATAAAGACGTAGGAGCCACCGCCGGCTCCGACTTCGGCAAGGTCGATCGCCGGCACCTTCAGCGTATAGCCGGCACCGGACAGCAACCGCGAACCGATCATAATGCCGGCACCGACCGCATACTCCTGCGCCCGCATCACGTTGCCGTCTTCCACCATCGAGGCCTTGGCGGTTGTGCCACCCATGTCGAACGTGATGATCTTGTCGAGCCCCTTGGCACCGGCAATAGCCTGGCCGCCGACCACACCACCCGCCGGTCCGGATTCGATGATGTTGATCGGGCGCTCTGCGGCTGCAACATCCGTCGTCAACCCACCGTTCGACTGCATCAGCAACAGGGGAGCTGCCACGCCGTCGTTGTTCAATCCGGCCCTTAGAGCCTTCAGATAGGTCGCCACGATCGGCATCACATAGCCATTGATGACCGTCGTCGACGTACGTTCGTACTCCTTGATTTCCGGCAGCACCTCATAGGAAATGCAATGCACGATATCGGGAGCCAGCTCTTCGATCGCGTCCTTGACGATCTTCTCATGCACCGGATTTGCGAAGGAATTGATCAGACATACGGCGATCGCTTCGACCTCTTGTTCAAGCAGCGCCTTGACCGCCGCACGCGCATCCGCTGGATCGAGCGCCCGCTCCACCTCGCCCGATGCGGTGATCCGTTCCGGCACGGTCAAGCGCAGATAGCGTTCGACCAACGGCGGCGGCTTTTCCCAGGCGATATCGTAGAGCCGCGGCATGCGCAGCGTGCGCAACTCAAGGACATCGCGAAACCCCGCCGTCGTGATCAGTCCAACCTTTGCGCCCTTCCCTTCGAGAATGGCATTCGACGCAACGGTTGTCCCATGCCGAATTTCTGTAATGTCGCCGCCCGATATGCCGCCCTCCGCAAAAACCGCGGCAAGGCCTTGCGCGATCGCAGCGGCATAATCGTCCGTGCTGGACGAGACTTTCTTGGTATGGATCGAACCGTCATCGCCGAGCAGCACAATGTCGGTAAACGTACCCCCAATATCCACGCCGGCACGATAGCGGGTTGCACCTGCCATTGGACCTACTCCGCGGTCTGTGCCGACGCTGGGCTCGCGCCACGTTGCACCTTTGGTACTTCGGCCCAGCCGCGGCGAGCCCGGATCTCCGCACGCATGCGTTCCGTGGCCGCCTCATCGACACGCCAGCGCGACGTATCGACCACGACACCGTAGTCTGCGGCAGCTTTATCGGCTGATAAGAACTCGTTGCGAACATCCCTCAGCACCGCTGCCGGGTCGCGCTCCAAGGGATCGCCCCATCCGCCGCCCCCGGCGTGGACATGACGGAACACCTCGCCCTTGTGAAATTGCATGGTCGGCTTTGACGGAAGGGCGCGCTCATCGCTTGAGCCCGGGTTGAACCAGTTCTCGGCCGGTGCACCCGGACTCCCGCCATATAGTCCGAAAGGCTGCACCGCCGCCCTGTCGGCGCGCACGCTCAGCATCGCCTCATCGGCCTCAAGCCGATAATCGCGCCGATACGGCACACCACCGCGGAACTTGCCGGCACCTGCACGATCCGGCACGAACTCGTAGGATAGGATCGAGATCGGCTGCTCCGCCTCGGTCACCTCGACCGACGGCAGCGCCATGTTTGCAAACATGTGGCTGTTGCCGCTGAGCCCGTCCGCCCACGGTCGCGCGCCCCACGCGCCGCAGGTGAAGTCGACATAAACAAACGGATTGCGTTCTTCGTCATAGCCACCGATCGAGATGCCGGTGTTGCCGCCGTCCCCGGCCGCTTTCACCTTGTCCGGCAGCATCATTGCGAGTGCCCCGAACATGCAGTCGACCATCCTGAAGCCGGTCAGTCCTCGCGCCGCGCAGGCAGCCGGCAGCACGCCATTGCCGACCGTGCCAGCGGGGCAAACGACTTCGATTGCCCGAAACACACCCTCGTTGTTCGGAATGTTTTGCGGCAACACCGAACGTATTCCGGTGTAGGACGCCGACTTCGTGAAGGACAATGTGTTGTTGATCGCACCTCGCACCTGCGGGCTGGTCCCTGTCCAGTCGACCAGCATACTATCGCCGGACTTACGAATGGTGACGAACAGCCGAATCGGTCGACCGACATCGATGCCGTCGTCATCGATCCAGTCTTCAAAACTCCACTCGCCGTCGGGCAGATCCATCAAAGCCGCTCGTGTCAAGCGCTCCGAATAGTCGATGGTTTCGTTGAGCAGTGCCTTGGTCTGTTCCGGCCCGTAGTAAGCAACGATGTCGGCAAACTGTTTTTCCGCGATATGGCACGCCGCAAGTTGCGCGCGCAGATCGCCCTGCACAAGCACCGGAACCCGCACGTTCCGCTCGATGAACGTCATGATCGTCTGGTTCAGGACGCCGGCATCGTAAAGTTTCATCGGCGCGATCCTGAGGCCTTCGGCATAGATCTCGGCCGAGTCCGAAGCGTTTGACCCGGCGACCCGGCCACCGACATCCGTGTGATGACACACGGTACATGCAAACGCCAAGCGCTCGCCTTCATGAAACAGCGGTTTGAAAATGAAGATGTCCGGCAGGTGCATGCCGCCGTCAAACGGATCGTTCATGATGAAGACGTCGCCGGGATGAATGTCACTTTCGAAATGCCGCATGATCGATGACATAGCCGTTGGCACCGATCCGAGGTGACCCGGCAACGTCAGTCCTTGCGCCGCCAACGGCCGGCCCCGTCCGCAAAGCCGGTCGAATAATCCATGTTGTCCTTCAACACGGCGGAGTACGTTGTCCGAAACACCGTAAGCGCCATTTCATCCGCGATCGAAAAGATCGCATTCTTGAACAGCTCGAAGGTCACGGGATCGATTTTGCTCGTCATTGGTCACCCTGGATCGCAGGTACGATTGATATCAATGATGGGACGAAAGGCCTTGCAGCCGATGTTCACGTGAGATCACCCTCGCGGCGCAGCATCCCGATAGCGGCGCGCAGAGCCTGCGCGGTGAACTCCAATTCGGCATCGGAATGGGTAGCAGAAAGCGAACCACCCGGCTTGCCCGCTATATCCACACCCTGGACCAGCAGCGCGAGACGCAGTTTTTCGGCCAGAGAACTCTTGGCTGAGAGCGCCTTGTGGCCGATCTCCGCTGCATCGAAACCGAACGGATCAATCTTCATGCCCTGCGGATTGAGAAAGAAATAGAAACCGGAAAACTGTCCGTAACACGCCCACGGAACGCCTTCGGACTTGAAGACATGGTTGCACATGCCCCGCAGTTTTTCTCCCTGCGCGCTGGCGACATCGCACGCAACCCCGTCTCGTATAATCCCGAGCGCGGTAATCCCTGCCGCCGCAGACAGCGGGTTCGCATTGTAGGTCCCTTGGTGGCCAACTTTCTCAAACCCCTTTGCCGCTGCAACATCAAAGTCGAGCCGCTCGAGAATATCAGCGCGCCCGGCCACCGCGCCGCCCGGCAATCCGCCGGCGAGGATCTTGGCAAGGCTCGTCAGGTCCGGGGTGATGCCGAAATGTGCCTGCGCACCGCCGGGCGACACGCGAAAACCGGTCACGACCTCATCGAACACCAGGACGATCCCGCGCGTTTTGGTGATCTCTCGCAACTCGGCCAGCATCTCACCGCCGACCGGCACCTGCCCCCATGACGCCCCGGTGGGTTCCAGAATGACAGCCGCAATATCATCGTTTGTTTCCAGAATTCGGCGGGTCTCGACCATATCGTCGGGTGGAGCCAGCAGTGTATTGGCCGCGATCTCGGCAAGAACGCCCGGCGTCGGCGTGCCGTCGAAATGGTTCGACACCCCGAACGCGGCATGATCATGCCAGCCGTGAAAATGACCATTGAAGCGCACGATCTTGGGTCGCCCCGTCACGGCGCGCGCCAACCGCAATGCCATCAGGTTGGCCTCGGTGCCAGACGACGTAAAGCGCACTGTTTCGGCGCTCGGGACCATCTCTTTGACGAGGCTGCCCCAGCGTATTTCGGCATCATGGCAGGCGCCGTAGTGCGTTCCGCGCGCCATTTGCGCCTGCACGGCCGCGACCACTTCAGCCCGCCCATGTCCGAGAAGCAAGGCACCATGCCCACCGTAGTAATCGACGTATTCGTTGCCGTCTGCATCCCACTTGCGCGGTCCTTCGGCGCGCTCGACGTATATCGCGTACGGCAGCGTGCGCCGTGAATCATGTGTAATACCGCTTGGAAAGACCGCAGCCGCCTCCTCAGCCAGTTTGGACGAAGTCGGTGTTTTCTCGCGGTATGCAGCGACGATTTGGGAATTCGTCATTCCGGTATCGGGCATCGGGTCGGCCTCCGTTCACTCCCGCCAGCTTAACAGCGATCGGAGTTCGATGCAGCGCCCAACAACGTTACACGCTATCTGATAACGGATTGCCGCACCGCCGGCCGCACAGGCTGCTTCACGGCGCACCTCGGCAATGGACATCGGCCTCCAACTTGGGCAAAGGAAAGCGAAGCCCGCGACTTAACTGGACCAAACGTGCATGCCCCGACGCAACCTCGATGACCAGCGCAACCGCTACCCTCGGATTTCGGACCTCGCTGCCCGAGCCTACCGCCGCATTCCCTTCTTTGCCTGGGAGTACCTGGACAGCGGAACCGGTTACGACGTTGGTGCCGAGCGCAACGTCCAGGCGATGCACGATGTACGTTTGACGCCGAAACTCCTCCAAGGTGAATTCGAACCGCACGTCGAGACAGAACTGTTCGGCGTGAAATATTCCGCACCGTTCGGCATCGCCCCCGTCGGTCTCACAGGCCTGATGTGGCCAGGTGCAGAATGCATCCTGGCCCGTACCGCAGCCAAGTACCGCATCCCCTACGCGTTGAGCACGGTGGCAACGGAACCCCCCGAAACGGTGGGCGCGCTTACAGATGGCATGGGCTGGTTCCAGCTCTATCCACCACGTTCAGCCGACATCCGCAAAGACCTCCTGGAACGCGCCAAAACCGCAGGATTTACGACCTTGATAGTGACAGCCGACGTCCCCACGGGGAGCACCCGCGAACGCCAGCGTCGGGCCGGCGTGGCCGTGCCGCCGAAAATTACGCCAATGATGATTTACCGTTGCATGATCCGCCCGACCTGGACCATTGCCACCCTGCGTCATGGAACACCGCGCTTTCGCGGCATCGAGAAGTACGTTGCCGCCAAAGATCTAAGGAATATGACGGCCTTCATCGGGCAGGGCCTCGGCGGCACGCTCGACTGGGAGTATCTCAAGGAGGTTCGTCGCGAATGGGATGGCCCGATCATCGTCAAGGGCCTTCTCGATCTCGACGATACGAAACGCGCCCTGGACGAGGGCATCGACGGTATTGGCGTGTCGAACCATGGCGCCCGCCAAACCGATGGCGCTCCGCCGGCAATCGACGTCCTGGCGCAGGTCAAGGACACGGTCGGCGACAAGGCCAAGATCATATTCGACAGTGGAATTCGCAGCGGTCTCGACATTGCCCGTGCCCTGGCGCTCGGCGCCGACTTCGTGCTCTGCGGTCGCGCCTTCATGTACGGCGTGGCCGCGCTCGGTGATAAGGGCGGCGATCACGTTGCAGACATGTTCCAGGCGGACCTGATCAACAATATGGCCCAGCTCGGCTGTCACTCCGTATCGGACCTGCCGGCCCGGCTTGCCAAACCTTCTTGAACAGACCGACAGCGATCCGTCGGCACAGCTATCGGGCGAACCGGGCGGAACGTACCGCCCGGCCCTTGCAGCCCCCCGACTTCGAATGCCGTCAGATCAGGACTTCTTCTCGACGCACTGCTGCGTGGTCTTATCCCACTCCATACCCGCTTCGCACTTCTTGTCTTCGGCAAGCGCCGGCGACAAGGCACTCAGGGCAAGGGCAACAGCAAGTGTAGTAGCGGTAAGAGTCTTCATGGTTCTCTCCATTTCCACGAATCAACTGCCTCCCGGAAAAACAAATCGCAGGCAAATCGGGCGGGTTTTAGAAAAAGAAATGGCAATTAATTGAATGTACCAAATAAAGAAGTTATAGCATTTCAATTTATTTCAATTTACGAAAAACAATACAGAGAAGAAATGATCATCATGAAAACAAGCGCGGCTTTTGGGTCTGGGAAGCGGGCCGGGCTCAGTCTGGCCCGGCGCGGCCTGGAACGCCTGCTCGCTGCCACGGCGGCCATGCCCGAAATGGTCTTCACAGGACGCCTGCCCTGCGAAGCACAAATCAGCCACACCGCACCGGATGCCGCCTAAAGCCTATTCAGCTTCTCGAGGTTTGCCGCTCGCAAAGTCTCTTCCGTTTCACCGCGGTCATAGGCCGGTGAAAGAATGAGCTCCGCCGCAGTGACGGCGATTTTCACGACGCCCGCGAAACTCGGCAGGTAGTCAGCCCAAACAGCGTCGAACGCCTGCCGCGTTGCAGCGTCGAGATCGGCGACATCGTGGATGCTTGCCTGCCCTGTTACGCGCACGGCCTTACGCGCAAGCACGTCGATGAAACATACTTCCACCGCCGGATTTCGCTCGACGTTGGCAACCGTGCCAGGCGAGCGAATGTTCCCGAAAGCCAGTGTCGTCTCATCGACTACGACAAACGTCGCCTTCGGTGATACGGCAGGCCTACCAGCCGTGTCGACCGTCGCCACCATGCCGGCAGTGTAATTGCGGATCAAGCGTTGCATTTCTTCACTCAGCATCAACGTCTTCCCTATTTGACCAGTCCCACAAGGGCTGCGATATCGTAGCGCTGATACCGCACCTCATCTATGCTCTTCTCGAACGTCCCGCAATCGGCATCGCAAGGAGACCGGCAGATGGCGCTGAAGCGCATGGCACTGGAAATTGGCATGGGAACCGACATCCGCGGTGCTGACAGTACAAAAGCGGCACAGCGTGCACTGCGCGATGCCTTGTGGCGAAACACCTTGAGCATCGCCCAAGTCTGCAACCAGCGCCCGGAAGACATGAATATCACCGTTCACATTGGCGTACCCCGCCCGGACACGGTTGATCACACCGCAGTGCTTTCCATCCTCCCTTATGGCAGCGCCACCCTGAACGTCGTTGAAGGTGGCCTGGAAGTCCACCGTGATGACGGTTCCGACTCGACTCTGATCGCGCACGCGGCGGCCGTTGTCAGCCTCGACATCGCATAGGAGTCAGAACCATCATGGCCCTTCAACGCGCGATCCTTGAACTGGGTGCCGGCAGTGCGCTGCACGGCGGTGACTACACCAAAGCGGCAGTCCGCGCTGTCGATGATGCGATCCATCACAGCTCACTCTCGTTCCTGCGTTCGCTAGAGATCGAACCCGCCGACATGCACGTAAAGGTGACAATCGGAGTGCAGAAGCCAGGGCAAGTCGACGCTGGCGCGGTAAAAGCACGCCTGCCGCATGGCAAAGTCACGGTCAACGTTGTCAAAGGCGGCCTTGACGTGCCTGATCCGGAAGCAGATGACCTGACGGTCATTGCAAGTGCCGGCATCGAAGTCCATATCGACGTCTGACACTGGCGACCAAACGATGACAGATGACCGGCAAGCTGATGCTACGTAACCTCGAATCCTTTCTCAGCGAATTGTTTGACAACCGGCGTGATGAAATCACCTCCGAGGAGGAACTGCGCATCGCGTCTGCGGCCCTGCTAATCCATTGCGCCCGCGCCGACGGCATACGCTCCGAGGCCGAATACGATCTATTGAAGGAAATCTTGAGTGCGCAATACGGGCTGGCCGACGAGCAGATCGAACACATAGTGGCGCTGGCTGAAGACCGCGAACACCATGCGATTGACATGCACCGCTTTACCCGGGTTCTGCACCAGCGCCTTGACCGCGGCGGACGCCAGCAGATGGTGAAATGGCTCTGGCAGATCGCCAACGCTGACGGCACCATCGATCGCGCCGAGCGCAACACGATCGCTCTCGCCGCAAGCCTCCTCGACGTCGAGACCCGCGACAGCGTGGCCCTCCGCCAGGCCGCGACCGCGCCGAACAATACGGATAGCTGATCGAACCGCTACCATCGCTGGTTAATTGAACAATCACACGACATTGCCACCGGTCGGAGCCCAATCGGCAGCGGATCCAGTTTGCCTCCGCGTATACATGTAAAGCCGAAACCCATTACGTGTCACCGGCAACCGTATCGTCGCCACGTGCCCCACCGAAATCACGCAACGCCGCTATCCGGTCCTCGATCGAGGGATGTGTCGAGAACAGGCCTCCGATGCGCGAGCGCACCGGATTCTCGATGAAGAACGCCTCCATCCGGGACGGCACCTCGATTTCCGATCGCTTTGCGATTTTGGTCAGCGCGCGCACGAGAGCATCGGGGTTCTTGGTCAATTCTACGGCACCGGCATCGGCCAGGTACTCCCGTGTCCTGGACAGGGCAAGTCGGATCAGCATCGAGATCCCCCAGGAGATCAAAATGATCACAATGGCAACGACTACGGCGATGATCGCGCCGACGCTTCCCCCTTCTCCCTTGCCGTCAACCTGAGTGTATGACGTATCACGCCGTTCGACCTTGTCGGGCTCCTGCCAGCCGTCCGACGTTCGCCAATTCTCGTTGTGGCGCGGCTTGCCAACCGGTGAAAAGCCGTAGGGAAAATCCCAGTCGCGTATGAACATGTCGCCAACGAAGGCGAAGATCCCGGCAAAGATCGTGGCAATCACCATCAGCTGCGTGTCGCGGTTACGGATATGCGTCAGTTCATGCGCTAGAACGGCTTCCATCTCGTCAGGCTCGAGCGCCTCGATCAGCCCCCGCGTCACCGTCACCGAATACCTGTCATCCGAGATCCCGGAGGCAAAAGCATTGCGGCCCGGCGTCTCGATAATTTGCAGCCGCGGGGTCGTCAGCCCCCGCGAAATGCACAGCGTCTCAAGTGTATTGTAGAGTTCCGGAGCATCCGAACGGTCGAGGCTGACAGCACCCACCGCCGCATTGATCAGGCTCTGATGACGAAAGTATGCAATGACGAACCACAACCCGGCTGCAGCTGCCGCAAGAATCCAGTAGCGTCGGTAGTCCAGCCCTGCACGCTCAACAATCTGCTCGAACGTGCCCCCAACAAAAAATCCTTGCAGCAGCATAAACACGGAATACAGCAACACCTGCAGCAAGGCCACGAACCCCACCAGCAGCAGGACCGTCTTGAAGCGGTTCATGCGAATGTGCGAATAAAGACCGTAGGCCTGGAACATACGCTGACCGGTTGTTTGTGCGGCGAAGGGAACTCAATCAGAATTTCACTTCCGGCGCGCGTGAGACGACCTCGCGATCCTCTTCCGCGATATTGTAGAAATCCTGATGTTTAAAGCCCAGCGCGTTCGCGACGAGGATGGCTGGAAACGTCTGCCGTGTCGTGTTGTACTCGGCCGCGGTGTTGTTGAAGAAGCGCCGTGCCGCCGCGATCTTGGATTCTATGTTGGAAAGCTCGGTCTGCAACTGACGGAAGTTTTCGTTGGCCTTGAGTTCAGGATAGTTTTCCACCAGCACCATCAAACGCGAAATTGCCCCGGTCAGTCGAGCTTCAGCCGCTGACTGTTCTGCCGGTCCCTCCGCCGTCATCGCGGTGTTTCGCGCCTTGATGACCGACTCGAGCGTTTCGCGCTCATGCTTGGCGTAGCCTTTGACGGTTTCCACCAGATTGGGGATCAACTCGTGGCGCTGTGTCAGTTGCACATCGATGTCTGCAAACGCCTGTGCGCAACGCTGGCGTAATCCAACCAGGCCGTTGTATACGCCGATCATCCACAGCGCGATCAGCGCAATGACGCCGAGAACGATGGTACCGATCGTGGACGTGTTCATGAGCCACTCCCAATTGCGCATGTACCGCGGTGGACCTGCCGTTATTCGCCCGCCGGCCGTCACCTCACGATGAGCTGATGCCACATCCTAAACGAAGCGTCTACGCATCATCTGATTCAAAAAGTTTATAGATAACAGGACTATATAGATGCCCATATCCGGCATCTATTGCTTCACGCAACCGCCGCTCCGCGAGCTTTGCGCTCGGTGCATCAACACCGACTGTATCAGCCAGCGACAGCGCATAGCCAATGTCTTTGAGCGAATAGGTCGTCGGAAACTGATCATCGGGATATTCGCCGCTAACCATGTGGCTTCCATGCTTGCGCATACAATAGCTGTCGGCCGAGCCTTTGGACAATATCTCGAACACTTTCTCCCGATCCACTCCGGCGCGCGTCGCAATCGCCATGGCTTCTGCCAGTGCCGTCACCGTTTGGAAGATCAGCATATTGTTCATAAGCTTCAGCACCTGTCCGGTTCCAATGCCGCCGCAGTGCGAAATCTCCGCTCCCATGCACGCAAGATATGGCTTGATCCGCGCAAAGACGGCATCGTCCGCGCCCACCGTTATCGCAAGTGTCCCGTTCTCGGCCGCCGGCACGCCGCGCGCGACCGGGGCATCGGCAAAGTCGGCCCTCTTCTGCGCGAGCGCGGCGGCAACTTCCCGGTTGCTCTCGACGGTCGTTGTCGTCATGTCGACAATCGTCTGCCCGGCACGGGCGTGGGCTACAATACCACCATCATCGAATGCAGCAGCCCTGACCTGCGGTTCGCCGGGAACGCACATGAAGACGATGTCGGCCTTGTCGACCACCACCCCAATTGAAGCAGCGGGTGTTACGCCGCTTGCACTCAAAGCCTCGGCTTTGGCCGTATCAACATCGTAGCCGATCACCGGCTTGCCGGACTTTGCAGCCAGGTTCCGGCACATACGCCCGCCCATCACACCGAGACCGATGAAGCCGAGGGTTCTGATTTCCGCCATCTGGCAATCCTCCGGGTTAGTTGGCAACCGTCACCTTGGTGTTCGGTAACGGAAACTCGTCCAGGTAACGCATGTAGCTTTGCTCGACATCCATTCCGGTCGACGCCAGCACCCGGACAACGCCATTGTAGAATGCAACCGTGATGATCAGATCCAGCACGTGCTCGCGCGACAGCGCCGCTGAAAGCGCTGCAAAACTGGTCTCCGATACCGCACCGTCCACCGTCATCTCACGCGCCGCCACCACCACCTGCCTGGCCAGCGGGTCGAGCATCGACGGCCGGCCCTCGGCCACATCGACAAGCCCGCGAATATCGTCGTCCGAAACGCCGAAATCACGACCGATCTTGATGTGGTGCGAATACTCGTAGGGCGACCGGGCCAGGTAACCAACCGTCAAGATCGCCAGCTCGCGCAGCCGCCCGTCGAGCGTACTCTCCCAGCGAATGAAGCGCCCGAGACCTTGAAACGCGCGCGCAGCGTTCGGGCTGTGGGCGAGGATCTTGTAGAGGTTGATATCGCGTTTGAGGATATCGTGATCGGTTTCAGACAGATCGGTTTTCTCAAGATAGGGGAAGCGGGCCATTCGATGATCCTTCTAGCTGGCATTGACGCTGCAAAGCACTCATGCGTGCGCCTGGCTCTCGCGATCGGGACTGCGCAGCACGACCCCGCCATCGACCACAAGCGTATGTCCCGTGATGTAGCGGGCATGGCTCGACAGCAGGAACCGTACCGCAAATCCGATATCCCAACCGGAGCCTTCCTGATCGAGCACCGAGGCACGCTGGCGTTGGCGGCGCTGCGCATCCGGCATCCCACGCTCATACACCATCGGGGTATAGACCGGCCCCGGCGCGATACAATTGACGCGAATGCCCTCGGGTCCGTGGTCGACAGCCATCGCGCGCGTCATAGCAATCACCGCGCCTTTACTCGTCGTATAGGCCGTGAGCCGGCGCGGACGCAGCGCCGAAATCGACGAAATGTTGACGATTGCCCCTCCGTCGCCACTGTTGATCATCGCCGGAATGGCGTACTTGGACGTCAGGAACATGGCCTCCACGTTGACTTGCATCATGCGCCGCCAAACATCCGGGTCTTCCTCGACGACGCTCCCGCGGCTCGAAATTCCGATATTGTTGTCGAGAAAATCGAGCCGGCCAAATGTCGTGACAGCTGCCTCGACCATCGCCTTGCACGCGGTCTCGTCCGTCAAATTCGCCGCATGAGCCGCCGCCGTACCACCGACGTCCGAGATCATCGAAACCGTTCGTTCTGCCCGCGCAAGATCGTTGTCGACAACGAACACCTTGGCACCCGCCCGAGCCAGCAAGAGCGCAGCCGCTCGTCCGTTTCCAATGCCGTCATCAATCGCACCCCCGCCCGCAACGATGGCGACCTTGCCGCCAAATCCCATATCATCGGAGGGCCAGTCGGTCATGTTCATAGGGTCGACTCCTGATTGCCCGCACACAACTCAATACCTGGTCCAAGCCTACACACTCCGCCACGCCTCGAGGAACTGCCCGGCGCTGATATCAGACCTCTGCTCTCAGACGCCAGTCGAGCAAAGACCAGTAAATTATCACGGTGCCACCCAGCCGTTATGAGTAAGCCGACCCTCAGTGACCGCCCGATCCGGAGCACCAGGTGCGCGCGAGAATTCCGAACCAATTCAATGCCCTAAAAGACAATTGCAATCCTACCACACCACCAATAGGAACACGTTTGGACAGCTTTCAGCCAGAATGAAAACATGTGAGGTTAAGTGCCGGCTCTGTCGCGTCATCTGTGAGTATTGTGTTTGCAAATCCGGTCCATGACCGGTTTTGATCTTTACCGAGCAGGCCGCTGGCGGGCGTCTCATTGATTTACAGCTGACGTTGGTTTTGTAATGTTTCGCTTCCATTGTCCGCGTACCGCACGGTCGACTTCCATCCTTGCAATCTTGTTCGCTGTTTTGCTCGGAATTGCGCCCGCGTTCGCCAAGGAGCCGCCGGCCATCAGTCCGGTTTATCCCCAAGACGGCGACAGAGATCTCATCCTCGACCTGCAGGCAAAACTGTTTGACGCTGGCTGCTACGGCAATCAGCTGGTCCGTGACGGACCGGACGGTGAGGTCGACGGTCAGTTTCGCGCTAAATCCCGCAAGGCGATCTGGGTATTCATCGATACCTTCAACGATACGGTCGCCGGCACTCGCAAATTCAGGGCGAGAGATCTGACGCCCAACGCCATACAGACTGCCTTCAGCCTGGATGTGGTTAAGAATGCCGATCGGTTCTGCCGCGAGTTCGGCGAGGATTTCTTGAACGCATACTTCACTGATGCCAACCAGCACCGCACCGACGGCACTGTCGCTTTAGGCAAATCCGGCGCCTGCAACCGGGATGAGGTCAGCCAAAGCTATTTGCGTGGCAAGGGCGGCGAGTACGCCCGGTTTACGCGCGCCTTCGAACGCATACGCGGGGAGTTTGAAACGATCTTTGCAGGCGAGATCAACTTCAAGGATAAATGGAAACCCGACACGATAGAGGCATTCGACAACCACAGCCTGCCGGTCGTTGACAAGAATTCCGCCCGCAAAGCACTCAAGACAGCTTTCGAGCAATGGCAACGGCTGAGTTTTTCTTATGGCTTGACCAAAAAAGACTGCCTGACATGCAACAAGATCAACGATTGGATCTATCTGCGCAATATCGGCCAATCCAATGGCGGACACCTCGTCAGCACCAAGAGCAACCGTGCGGGCTCCACAACCAATATCTTTCGGTTCCCCGTCAAGATCATAACCCTTGCGATGCTGGAAAATGTTGTCCCGCTGATCAAACTGCATCGCGGCGTAACGGCGAATTTCAATCTCCATTACGAATGGCTTCTTGACCCGGCGAAAGTTCCGACAGGTGTCGATAGTTCTGGAATCCAAACGCGCACTGTCGAACTGACAAAGGTTCGCGAAGATACCTTGCACAACATCATTTCGCGCCTGATCGGCTCCACGCCGGATCAGAAGGCGACCAGCGCCCAAAACCCACTGATGCGCGACCTCGCCAAGAACTACACGTGCACCGGGTTCGACGGCTCATCGGTTGATCAATGAAGTCCATGCCGCGCAATCAAGACCATCCAGCATCCACGCGTTCTAGGGAGAAGTATTGTATGTCGACGAAACGCATCGAAGCGCAATATTTTTGCGCGACCGTCCCTTCCAAGGTTTCGGGCAAACAGACATGGCTGGCATCGCTGCTCGCCGCTGTCATTGTCGTTCAAGCACCAATTCCGCTCGCCCATAGCCAAAACCAAGGCGGTGGTTTTTCCGTGGTGATCTCGCAAGGGGCAACCAGCACCGGTTTCAAGGACGACGGCAAGTGCTCGGTCACGGCGACGGACATCGGCGCCTGGATCAGAGGTACGAGCGTATTCAAGGATCTGAACAAGGCCTTTGACGATGCCATCGCCGCCTGGGACGGAATTGCGGCGACACAATTCCATCACAAGGGCGGTGCGACGGGAGAATACTGGCGCAACCAAGGCAAAAAGAAAATTCAGCTCAAGAAAGATGAACTCAAGTCGTTGGCCCGGGCCTATATCGGCCGGCTCAAGAAATCCTGTGATGTCTGTTATCTAGCCAGAGACTGGGCAACGATCCTGAAATTCGCAACCACCATAATTCGATCGCAGGCCACGTCGAACGATCCGACCATCAACAGGTATAAGCCGATCAAAGACCAGGCCGGAAATATTACGGGATACGAGATCGACACGAGTAAACCCGCCATCAGGATCGGCAATTTAACCGTTGGACAGGTCAGCCTTCTCGACGAAAAGGGCGTTGAGAAAGGCAAGGAGAATAACCAGAACGAGTCACTCACCGCGACCCATGCCGCAAAGTTCTATTTGGCCATGAACAAATTGCCGAAGAACGGCAACGGCAGACCACTGGCGCTCAACGTCTGCCTCGCCAATCTTGGCCTGCCCGGCAACGACGAGAAAAAGTATACGCAGGCAACGTCAACCGACGAATGTACGCCAGAGGTCATCGAGCAAGCTTTGTATTTCTGGGCCAACGCGGTCTACGATCGCTTGAGCAACACCAAATCCGCCGAACCCAAGGACACGCTGAAGAGCAAGCTCAAAGGCAGCTCGCTCACAATTTGCAAACCAAAATCCGAATTCGGCGACAACCTCTGGGCTCTCGGTCGCTTCATCCAGTAGGTCATAGCCGTCGCCGGCCCCACGTCGCGGGCGCCGCCACTCAGGGCCTGACTAATACCCGATCGCGCAACCGTCTTTGCGCGGATCCGAGCCACCGGTCAGAACATTCTGCTCGTAGTCGACCCAGATTGCCTGGCTGCCACCGATCGGCTTTGCCGGGCGCACCAGCTTGTGGCCTTTTTCCCGTAGCCCCGCCTGGACGTCGCCGGGAATTGTGCCTTCCACTTCAACCTCACCGCTGTAAGGATCGGGGAAGAAGCGCGGGCGATCCTGCGCCTCCTGGATATCGAGCCCGTAGTCGAACAGCCGGGTCAGAAACTGCATGTGACCGAACGACTGGTACTGACCGCCCATCACCCCGTAAGACATCACCGCACGCCCGTCCTTCACCACCATTCCCGGGATGATCGTATGGAGCGGCCTCTTGTTCGGCGCAATGCAATTGGGATGATCGGGATCGAGTACGAACCCCTGCCCGCGATTTTGCAGCATCACGCCCGAGCGCGGCGCCATCTGCACGCTGCCGAAATTGGAAAACAGCGTATTGATGAAACTGCAGCAGTTTCGATCCTTGTCGACCACCGAGATATAGACCGTACTGTCATGGCGTGGCCCGCTGAAAATCGGCAACGGCGAGAGTGCCTTCGCAGGATCGATGGCTTCGCGCATTTGCGCAGCCAACTCCGGCGCGAGCAGCCAGTCCACCGGCACATCAGCTTTGGCCGGATCGGCAACGTAGAGGTTTCGATCACGATAGGCGAGCCGCCCCGCCTCGATTTCGGCATGCACCCGATCCAGCGAAATCGGCTCATCTCCATGCGTGTCCATGTCACCCATGATGTTGAGCAGCAAGAGTGCAATCACGCCCTGCCCGTTGGGCGGACACTGGTAAACATCGTAGCCACGGAAGTTCGCCTTGATCGGATCGACATATTCCCCCCGCGCATGAGCAAAGTCCTCCATTGTGTGGAGTCCGCCCTTCGATTGCAGATAGGAAACGATATCGTCGGCTACCTCACCCGTGTAGAATGCATCACGCCCGTGTTCCGAAATCTTTTGTAATGTTGCCGCCAGTTCCGGTTGGCGATGCATTTCGCCGACACCTGGCGTCTTGCCGTTGGGCATGAACACCCGGGCGGCCGCCTCATCGTTCCGCAGCAGATCCACCTGGCTGGCAAAATCCGCACTCACACGCGACGAAACCGGATAGCCGTCCCGCGCATAGCGAATTGCCGGTTGCAGCAATTCGCCGAGTGGACGCGTGCCATGATCACGGACCAGCGTCTCCCACGCGTCTATGGCACCTGGGATCGTCACAGCGTGCGGCGACTGGCGCTCCAGTGACGCAATACCTTTTTCGGCGTACCACTGCGCCGTTGCCGCGCCAGGCGCCCGCCCAGAACCGTTGAATGCGACCAGTTCATCCGAACCCTCGGGCGAATAGATGCAGAAGTTGTCGCCGCCGATGCCCGTCGATTCGGGTTCCACCACGCACTGCACGGCGCAGGCAGCGACCGCGGCATCCATCGCGTTGCCGCCGTTGCGCAAAACATCGACAGCGGTTTGCGTCGACAAGGGGTGCGATGTGCTGGCCATTCCGGTCGGAGCGTGAACAGGCGAACGGCCGGGGCGCTCAAGATCTCTCATCGTGCTTTCTCCAGTTGGTCGGCGGAGCTGGTTGTTGCTTGACCCCGACGTTCGCGCACAATCACATTGCGGGTATGCTCGCAGGGAAACTTGGCACAGGATGCATTCCGGTGGAAGATGGCGAAACCACGCTCCGGGGCCGAACCCTCGGTGAATTGGTGCAAACACAGCCGTGTTTAAAGCCATTCCGCAGATTTCGCTCCCCTTCCGTTGGCACAACTCACAGGACACACCCAGAATGCCTCGCGCCAAAACCAAAGTTGCCATAGCCGGGCTCGGCGTGATCGGCCTGCGTGTTGCGCGCTATCTCGACGCCGATGCGATTGATGGCCTTACGCTTGCAGCCGTCGCCTCTCGCGACAATGACAAAGCGCATGCAGCCGTCTCTGAGTTCAAGACGCCGCCGCAGGTCACTGGCTTGTCCGACCTGCCCGAAAAAGCGGACATTGTCGTCGACTGCACGCCAGCAGCCGTATTTCGCCAGGTCGCCGAACCGGCAATCGATGGCGGTCGCACCTTCATGCCACTTTCCGTTGCAGCCCTGCTCGACAACATGGATCTCGTCGACCGCGCCCGCCAAAGCGGCGCGCAGATCGTTGTTCCGACAGGTGCGATCGTGGGCCTCGACACAGTCCGCGCCATGGCCGTCGGCCAAATCGAAAGCGTGGTCCTGCAAACCAGGAAGCCACCACGCGGCCTCGCCGGCGCACCTCATCTTGTAAACAACAACATCTCCGTCGAGGATCTTACTGAAGCAAAGTGCGTTTTCAGCGGCAACGCCTTGGAAGCCGCCCGCGGCTTCCCGGCCAACGTCAACGTCGCGGCTGCATTGGCGCTCGCCGGCATCGGGCCGGAACGCACGACCGTCGAGGTCTGGGCTGACCCGGCGGTTGACCGGAACATTCAGTCCGTCACCATCCGATCCGACTCCGGCGATGCGACTATGACCATCCGCAACATTCCGTCAGAGGAAAACCCGCGCACCGGCCGCATCGTTGCGCAAAGCGTAATTGCCACTCTCACCCGCGTCACCGCTCCGATGGTGGCGGGCACATGAAGGCTTAGCTTCACGGCCGTGGGAACTGTGGTGGCTGACAGACCGGACCCTTCCGCATGAGCGCGGCTCCCGTCCAAGCGATTGCTTTTGCGCTGGTGGCTGCCTTTCTGTTCGCGTTGTCGGCGCATGTGCAGCACCTCGGCCTTTCACAGTCAAACGCAAGAGCAGCGACCATCATCATTGTTGCGACGACTGCGGCGGCACATTGGCTGGCAGCCCCCTTCACAATTTCGCCGGCCTACTGGCTGACCGGTGCAACATTGCTTTTCATGCTTACCGGCCTCATTCGTCCGACGCTGTCCATCACGCTATGGGTCGAAGGCATCAAGCGGCTCGGCCCGACGCTCAATGCCGGCATCTCGGCCAGCGGGCCGGTCTTCGCGGCCACATTCGCCGTGTTCCTCCTCGGCGAACCATTGACCAAACAGACCGCCATCGGCACAGCCGGTGTCGTCGCCGGAATTCTCCTCAGCGCCATCCGTCCGCGAGGCATTGCTCAGGCCTGGCCGCTCTGGGCCTTGCTGTTGCCACTCGGTGCCGCGGGCTTTCGTGCACTTGCCCACGCCATCACCAAGATCGGTTTCGCCGAAGTACCCAATCCGGTTTTCGCCGGCCTTGTCGCTTCAACCGTCGCACTGGTGCTTCTAACCACGCGGTTTCTTGCAACTGGCGAGCGATGGAACTGCAAACCGCGCGAGGCGTTCTGGTTCCTGATGTCCGGCCTGACAAGCGCGGGCGGTGTTTATGCCCTCAACGTTGCGCTCGCAACAGGTCAGGTCATCGTCGTATCTCCAATCGTTGCAAGCTCACCCGTGTTCGCTCTGTTGCTTGCGATCCTCGTGTTCCGGCGCGAAAATCTCAACTGGCGAACGATTGGCACGATCGCGCTTGTCGTCAGCGGCGTTATACTGGTCATCCTCGGAAGCCAGACGGGATGAATGACAAACCGACTAAAGGGAACGCATGAAGGTATTGATTGTTGGTGCAGGCATAGGCGGCCTGACGCTTGCGCTCAGCTTGCATCAAATCGGCGTCAGGTCACAAGTCTACGAGAGCGTCGATGACATCCAGCCGCTTGGCGTCGGCATCAATGTCTTGCCGCACGCGGCCCGCGAACTCGCTGAATTGGGGCTCGATCCGCGCCTTGCCGAAAGCGCCGTTGCAACGGCCGAACTCACGTATTTTTCCAAGCACGGCAAGGCCATCTGGTCAGAACCACGCGGCCGGCATGCCGGCTACAACTGGCCGCAATACTCGGTCCATCGCGGCCGCCTGCAGATGCTGCTCTTCGATGCCGTATGCGAACGCCTCGGGGCGGATGCGGTGCAACTCGGGCACCACCTGAAAGACTGGGAAGATACGGAGCACGACGTCACGGCCAGCTTTGTCGACCGTCAGACCGGAAATACCCGAACCACAGCCACGGGCGCTCTCCTGATCGCTGCCGATGGCATTCACTCGGCAGCCCGCAACAGACTTTTTCCCGACGAAGGTCCACCGGTCTGGAACGGCGCCATCCTGTGGCGCGGCATCACGATCGCAAAACCGTTTCTCACCGGCGCGACCATGGCCATGGTCGGCCATAGCCGGCAGAAATTCGTCACCTATCCAATCGCGGCGGATATCTCGGGTGACGGCACGGCACTCATCAACTGGATCGCAGAGCTCAAGTTCGACGCAGACCACCCCTGGCGCCGGGAAGACTGGAACCGCCCAGGCAATTTCGATGACTTCCTCCCAGCCTTTGCCGAATGGCGCTTCGACTGGCTCGACGTCCCCGCCCTGATCAGCGCCTGCGAGCATGTCTACGAATACCCCATGGTCGATCGCGATCCACTCCCACGGTGGACCCGCAATCGTATGACGCTGCTCGGCGATGCCGCCCATCCGATGTACCCGATCGGGTCTAACGGTGCCTCACAAGCAATCCTCGATGCCCGCACGATGACGCGTGCCATTCTGGAACATGGGCCCTCCCACGATGCTCTGGCCGCCTATGAGGCAGAGCGCCGCCCTGCGACGGCCAAGATCGTCACCGCCAACCGCGCAAGCGGCCCGGACGAGGTCATGGACCTGATCGAGCAACGCGCACCCCACGGATTTGATGACATAGAAAATGTCGCAAGCCACGACGAACGTGCCGCGATCGCCGACAAGTACAAGGCCCTTGCGGGTTTCGACAAGGATCAACTGAATGCCAGACCATCCATCGTGCCAGCGCCAGGACCTAATCCCGCGTGACACCAATGAGCAGACAGTGCGAGGAGAGACGTTGACGTGACAGCAGATCAGCATTCTATCGCCGTCGTCGGATGCGGCATACTAGGCGTTTCGGCGGCGAGCTGGCTGCGCCGCGACGGCCATGCTGTCGAACTGATCGATCGCTTCGAACCGGGCGGACCCGAGCAGGCGAGCTACGGCAACGCCGGTGTCCTTGCCAGCGCCTCAATCGTGCCCGTGGTCGTACCGGGTCTCCTAAAGAAAATCCCGTCGATGCTGTTCAACCCGGACAGCCCACTCTTCGTGCGCTGGAGTTATTTGCCGCGCCTGCTGCCATACATCTTGCCGTATCTACGAAACGGCAGTGAACCCAAAGTTCGTGAAATTGCCCAGGGCCTAGTGCATATCTGCGGCGACACTGTCGATCAGCACCTTGCGCTCGCCCGCGGCACACCGGCCGCGGAGTTCCTCCAGCAAGGCCCGTATGCATACCTGTTTACCAGCAGGGCCGCCTTTGAGGCAGAGCCGTTTGCGTTCATGCTGCGCCGCGAACACGGCTTCCAGTGGGTTGAAAAGTCACGCGCTGAGCTGATCGCCGATGATCCGCACCTTGGCGAGCATTACCAGTTCGGCGTGTTCATGCAGGACCATGGCTGGGTCACGGATCCCGGCCGTTACGTAGCAGCGCTCACGCAGGCATTTCTCAGCCAGGGCGGAACGTTCTGGCGGACCACGGTCGAGGACATCAAACCCGCCAACGCCGGCAGCATCGTCATAGAAACCCAGGGCGAGACACGCCGTTACGATCGCGTCGTCCTTTCTGCCGGCGCCTGGTCTCGCCGCCTGGCTGAAAGGCTCGGCCACCGCACCCCTCTGGAAAGCGAACGTGGCTACCACGTCGTCTTCAAGAACGCGCCCTACAAACCGCCGGTCCCCTACATGCTGTCGGATGCCAAACTCGTTGCAACGCCCATGGACGCTGGCATCCGTTGCGCCGGACTGGCCGAATTCGGTGGCCTTGAAGCGGGCCCGTCGAAAGCGCCTCTCCGCCTGATCGAGAAACGCATGCGCGCGCTTTACCCCCAACTTGACTGGCGGCCCGATGACACCGAAAGCTGGCTCGGGCACCGGCCCGCCCCCGTCGACAGCCTCCCCTTCATTGGCGAAAGTCGGAATGCACCCGGCGTCTACTTCGCCTTTGGCACCCATCACATCGGCCTCACGTCCGGCCCCAAGATCGGACGCCTGACGGCGGACCTGATTTCCGGCCGCACGCCCAACATCGACATGGCGCCCTATCGCGTAGGACGCTTCGACTGAGGAGGATTGTTATGGATTTCGGGATCGCCGTGGCAACTTCCGCGGACTCGTGGAAAGTCATCCAGCGCGCCGAAGAACTCGGTTTTTCAAACGCCTGGTTCTACGACACACAGATGCTGAGCGCGGATTGCTTCGTTGCGATGGGTGCTGCAGCCGTCAAAACCCGGCGCATCCGCCTCGGAACCGGCGTCCTTATCCCAACCAACCGGATCGCACCGGTTGCGGCAAACGCATTGGCATCGCTCAACCAGCTTGCCCCCGGGCGCATCGATTTCGGTGTCGGCACCGGTTTCACCGGTCGCCGCGCGATGGGCCTCGGAGCGATGAAGCTCGCGGCTATGGAAGACTACATTCGCGTCGTTTACGGCCTTCTTGCCGATGAAATTGTTGAAACCGAGTTCGAAGGAAAGCATCGCAAGATCCGTTTTCTCAATCCCGAACTCGGGTTGATCAACACCCGGGACCCGGTTCCATTGCACGTGTCCGCCTACGGACCGCGCTCGCGTGCCCTGACAGCAAAACTCAACGCCGGCTGGCTCAACTTCATTGGTGACGTCAATTATGGCACCACGACATTGAAGGCAATGCAGGATGCCTGGACGGCGGCCGGCCACTCCTTAGCCAGCCTCCCAGCCAATGCCTTCGCCCTTGGCTGCGTACTTGAGGAAGGCGAACCATTCGATTCAGAGCGCGCCATGGCCGAAGCGGGACCGCGTGCCGCGGTCATCCTGCATCGCGCCGCGGACGAAGCTATCGCCGGCTTGCCCAACTCGAGCGCCATCCCTGAAGCCGCCGCCGAAGCCGTGCATGCCTACGTCGAAATTGCCAAGAAGTTCGAGCCTGACGATGCAAAGTATCTTATGAACCACCGCGGCCACCTGATGTTCGTGAAGCCCGAAGAGCACCCGTTCGTCACAGCGGAACTCATTCGCGACACCAGTTTCACTGCAACCGAGATCGTCCTGAAGGAACGCATCGCAAACCTGCGCGATGCCGGCTATACCCAGTTCACCATCCAGGTCACACCGGGGCGCGAATCCGCCATCGAAAACTGGGGACGCCTGTTTCAGGCATTTCGGTAATCATTCCACAGATCCGCATCCCCGGGTCGGGAGACACTGTCCATCCAGCCGGCAAAGCGCACACATCACCCCGCCGCTTCAAGCACGGCCGGGCTAAGAGACTGCCGCCCGCCGATGAGATCCGATGCCCGTTCTGCGATCATCAACGTCGAAGCATTGAGGTTGGCCGAGATCATGCGCGGCATGATCGACGCGTCGACGACGCGCAACCCCTCCATGCCGTGCACACGCAATTGACTGTCGACCACGGCCAGTGGGTCGGTCTCCGGCCCCATACGGCACGAGCAGCCAGGATGAAATGTGGTCTGACCGCGCCGCGTTCCGGCATCCAGGAACTCGTCGTCGCTTTGCACCCCGTCGCCGGGATAAGCCTCGTATGCATAGTAGGGTGCAAGCGGCCGCGACTTGAGGAGCGACCGCGCCAAGCGCATACCTGCAACGAACACCCGCCGGTCGAGCTCTTCTGCAAGGTAGTTTGACTGGATCACCGGCGCTGCGAACGGATCCGCCGACCGCAATCTCACATAGCCGCGACTTTCCGGTCGCTGCTGCCAGGAGGGCACGGTCATTCCCGGCTCTCGTTCGAGCTTCCCCTTGACCCCGTCCATGTAACTTGCCGGCGTGAACGTGAGCTGCAGGTCGGAGCGCTCCGCGGTCACGCCGGAATGCCAGAAGCAGTAGACCAACGTCGGCGTCATTGCCAGTATGCCCTTGCGTGCTGCGAAATACTTCAGCGCCTCACCCACCAGGGAGAGCCCGCGCACCTGTTCGTTCATGGTGCAAATGTTCTTGACACGTGCCACGGTGCGCGACGTGTAGTGATCCTGCAGGCCTTCACCGACACCATCGAGCGCATGTCGCACCGCTATGCCATGGCGATCGAGTTCGCTCTTCGGGCCAATGCCCGACAAGAGCAGGAGCTGCGGCGAGTTGTAGGCACCGCCTGAGAGGATGACGTCACGCCGTGCGTGTACAATGGTCTCTCGCCCAGCCCGACCGCCTTTGCGGTAGCGCACACCTGATGCGCGCTTGCCTTGCAGTTCAAGCCCGGTGACATGTGCCTCGGTCAGCACCGCGAGGTTTGCGCGGCGCATCGCGGGTCGCAGAAACGCTTCGGCCGCACTGACCCGCCGGCCGTTCAAAATGGCACGTTGCGCGTAGTTGATACCTTCCTGATGACCGGCGTTGTAGTCTGGGTTGACCGGAATTCCATGCTCGACTGCGCCCTGGATGAAGGCATCGGCCAAAGGATGTCGAATTTCCGCATCGCTCACCGGCAGATAGCCGTCACGACCGCGATATGTCTCATCCGCCGGACCAATACGACACTCCATTCGTTTGAAGTAGGGCAGCACGTCGCCATAAGACCATCCGAGATTGCCGAGTTGCGCCCAGTGATTGAAATCCTCAGCCTGGCCGCGATTGATGATGTGCCCGTTGATCGAACTCGATCCGCCAAGGGTCTTGCCACGCGGCGCGTAGATTCTGCGGCCTTGAGTGTAGGGTCCTGGCTCCTGCTCATAGCACCAGTTGACCGTGCGATCGTAGAACGTCTTCATGAAGCCGGCGGGAATGTGAATCCAAGGGTTGCGATCCACCGGTCCTGCCTCGAGCACGCACACCGTGGACCGGCCATCCTCCGTCAAGCGATTTGCCAAAACACAGCCGGCCGACCCCGCCCCGACGATTACGTAGTCGAATGTCGCCATTCCATCCAAGCCTGCTCTCGTTTTTGCCCGTACACGAAGACAGCTTGCAGCTTTACCGGACAAGATCAACGCCCCGCCGGCAAGCCATCACCAGCTTGTCCAACCGCACGGCCCCATGATCGTCAATCTCCCTTCGGCGCATCCCGCATCAAAAACGCGAACGGAATCGCCACGGCAGCAGCCAATGCGAACAAGTAAAACGCGTTGATATACCCGATCATAGCCGCCTGCCGCTGCACCTCACCCGCAAGCGCCATCAGGCCGCTCGGCGTGCCCATGTTCCAATTGCCGATGACCTCGGGAAACTTAAGGGCCTGATTGAACGGCGAGATGCTTTCCGAGAGGTGCGAGTAATTGACTGCCGTCGAGCGCACGAGAAGCACAACGGACATCGAAATGAACAGGCTCGAACCGAAATTGCGCATCAGATGAAAAAGCGCCATACCTTCAGGCACCTGGGAGCGGGGAAGCGTTGCAAACGCCAGGACCGACATTGGCGTGAAAGCAAGCCCGAAACCGAAGCCCTGCAGCACATTCGACCAGAATATGTCCGCACTGCTCACATTGATGTCGAAGCCCGCCATCCAGAACCCGGCAACCGCCTGCAACGCCAGGCCGGCTGCCATTGCCAGGCGCGGGCTCCAACGCGTTGCCTGCACGACGATTGCAAACGACGCCAGGTTGCCGAACCCGCGTCCCGCTATGAGGACCCCAATCAGGCTTTCAGGATACCCTCGCAAGTCGTTGAGCAGTCCGGGAAACAGGACCATGGGCGTGTAGCTCAGCATGCCGATGATGAACATTGCACAAAGGCCCAGGGCGTAGTTGCGGTCGAGCAGGATTTGCGGGTTGATCAGCGGATTGGCCGAGGTCAGGCTGTGCACGACGAAGATCCAAAGCCCCACCGCGGCAACAAGCGCCTCGATTACGATTTCCGTCGACTCGAACCAGTCAAGACGCTGTCCCCGATCCATGATCAATTGTGCAGCCCCGACTGCCGCGGCCAGCGCAAGAAATCCGACCCAATCGAACCGAACGGCGCGCCGATCGTTATGCGCTGCCAGCGCGAACCATACGAGCACGGTGGTGAGCAGGCTCGGCGGCACGATGATCAGAAACGCACCACGCCAGTTCGTCGCTTCGCTGACGAAGCTGCCGAGAACGGGCCCGAATATCGGGCCGAAGACACCGCCTACACCCCATATCATCATCACCAAAGCATGTTGGGAGCGCGGAAAGGTTGAAAGCAGGATGCCCTGGCCCAGAGGCATTACGGCCGCCCCGAAAAGTCCTTGTCCGACTCGCGCGGCGACAAGCGTTTCGAGGTTCGTGGCAACCCCGCATAAGAACGAACTCGCCGTGAAGCCGATCATCGACGTCGTCAGGATCGTGCGCCATCCGAAGCGATTGGCCATCCATCCTGTCAACGGCGTAGCAATTGCGGCGGCCACGAGATTGAACGTGACGACCCAGGCAATCTGATCCTGCGTCGCCGACATCGCCCCTTGCACTTGCGGCAAGACCACGTTTGCGAGCGTGATCGACATGCCAAACAGCAATGTCGTCATCTGCACCATGAACAGGATCAGCCACTGCCGGAACGTAAAGCTGGAAACCGACGGCTTGGTCGCGACGTCGCTCATGCGCCAGGCACCTTTTCGATGTGCCGGCGGTCCGCTTGTTGGCCGCAGCATTTGAGACGACCGGTCACGAGCTCGCGTTCCTCCCCTGTGAATTGCCGGCCGCGGCCGTGACGTGCAGCGCCAAAAAAACGGACAATCAAACGCGCGATGGCATCTTCAGCCGAGATGCCCCAACACTCAAGCCGCACCGGAATTTCGCGCAGAGTGCGCAGCGCACCCGGCACGGTTCAGCGCCGCTGATTGTCGCGCAACTCGCACCGTCTCGCGCGCACGATACAGAGCATCGCCGCCAGAGCGACCACCAGCGTCAATAGAAATGCCCGCGTATAGCTCTCCGCAAAACCGAGAACTGCGACAAAGCCGACCGGCCCAAGCAGCACACCGGAAAATGCAAAGAACATGCACGCTCCGGTCACCCGCCCGACCGCCCCGGCAGGTGCGAGCCGCGCAACTTCGCTGGCATAAACGCCATTCCAGCTCATTCCGACAAACCCGTAGGCAAAGCATAGCGCCAGCACGGCGGTGGACGACCAAGTCGCCGTCATGGTCATGACCAGCGCGGCACATCCGGCGGCGACAAGCGCGACGGTCCCGATCACAATGAGGCCGTTGCCGACCCGGTCAGCGAGCCACCCCCACGTCAGACGACCGAAAACGCTTGCAACCTGCACAGCTGAAAGGCCCATTCCAGCCGCCACGAGGCCATAACCGAGATCCTTGACCAGCATGGTGACCGTATACGTCGTGAGCGTCGTCTGAATCGCTGCCAGAAAAAATCCTGACAGCGCCACCCACCAAACCGGCGCCAACTGCCAGACCATCACCAGGTCCGCAAGCGGATTGCGCATCAATCGCGACGTGCTCTGGCGTCCACCGTCCCAATCACCCCGCAACGGTTGCATTGCCAATGCCAACGCTATCGCGACAAAGACTGTCACCAGCATGCTCGCCTGCCAGCCGACTTCAAGCGTGACCGCCGGCGCCACGAGCCCGGTGGCAAATCCACCCAATGGAACACCCGTAAAACGGATGGAAAAAATCAGGTTACGGTTCTCCGGCGTGACAAGCCGCTGAAGAATTTGCGACGCCGCCGGCGTGACCAAGCCATATCCGACGCCAAGAACAAGCGAACCGATCGCAATCGCAACAAGCGAACCGGCCATGATCACGAGGTGAGAAGCCGCAAAGATCACTAACGCGATTTGCGAGGTTCGCCAGGCACCGAAGCGCGCGATCAAGCCTTCTGCGGCCAAACTGCTGAACATCGCGGCGATGTAGATGATCAGCACCGGATAAGCGATGAGCGCCGGGTCAAGCCCGAGACTGCGCCCCACTGCCGGCGCGATCGCCGGCATCCAAAAACCGGCGATGGCTCCGGTCGCCTGAACCATAATGAGTACGGCCAGCGCCAGCACGGTTTGTGGCAGTGAGAGCCGTAGGTCCTGCAACATCGTCAAACAATCTCCTGTAGCCCGGCCCATGCGGGAGGAAAATTCGCGTGCAGCAACGTTGCCTGGGAGTGGCACCCGACGTTCCAGTCGGCGTCGGTCATTTCAGCCGGGCAATTCATCACGAAACTCGAAGGACCGGCGACCCGAAACTGGTACAGCCCTGTGTTCCGATCAAACGGAAACCGATGCCGCGACTGAAATCACCTTCCTCGAAATGCCGTTCGCAGTGCCAATTCAACGGATGGTGATTAACCGCGAGCTGCTTTTGGTTGGACAATTCCTGCGTCATCACGCATGCGGTGTCCGCTCAACCTTTGCGTGTCGGCAACCATGGGATACGTGCGGCCTTGGAATTACTGTTTGGATATGGCGCCGGCCTGCTGACGCTGATCAACCCCTGCGTATTGCCGGTGCTGCCCATCATTCTCGGCTCTGCACTTCGCGAGGAACCGCTCGGCCCGCTCGCGCTCGCCGCCGGGCTTAGCCTGACGTTTGTCGTCCTTGGCATCGCCGTTGCGGCCGCCGGCCCGGCCATTGGTCTGGATGCCGAGGGAATGACCCGGATTGCCGCCGTAACAATGGTCGGCTTCGGGCTGATCCTGATGGTACCGGCATTCAACATGCGCTTTGCTGCCGCCACTGCCGGCATCGCTGGACATGCTGAGCAACGACGCACCAACACTGGCGCCGGTCTTGCCGGCCATTTTCTCGGCGGCATGCTCCTCGGCGCGGCATGGTCCCCTTGCATCGGCCCGACCCTTGGTGGTGCCATTTCGCTCGCCTCTCAGGGAGAATCCCTGCCCTGGGCGGCAGCAATCATGGCAAGCTTCGCACTCGGCACATCGACTGTAATTCTTCTTCTCGCCTACGGCACACGGAAAGCAATAGCACGGCGCCAGGCCGGTTTGCGCAAGATCGCTGCCGGTTCCAAAACGGTCATGGCGATTGCCCTCATCGTCGTTGGACTAATCATCCTCTTCGGCCTTCATCAACACATCGAGGGCTGGGTCATGAGCCTACTTCCCGTTTGGCTGCAGGACCTGTCGGTTTCGCTTTGAACACAACTTGACAGCAGAAAAGGAGAACCGGTTTGAAACATATTCTGTCAGGGCTATTCGCGCTGGCATGGCTTGTCGCAATGGTGGCCGCACCAGTCCAGGCCGGCACCGATACGATCGCCTACAAGCCAGGTGCGGTCGAAAAAGCCATCGCCAATGGCGAAACCATCCTTATCGACTACAAGGCCACGTGGTGAACAACCTGCGCACGCCAGGGTCGTGTGCTGAAAGAGCTCCGTGCGAGCGACACCAAATACAACGAGGCCATCACCTTTATTAACGTCGATTGGGACACCTATCGTCGCCATACGGTAACCACCAGTCGCAAGATTCCGCGGCGCTCCACGCTCGTCCTGATCAAGAATGGTGTGGAAGTCGACCGGCTGGTTGCCGTCACGAGCAAGGCCAAAATAAAGGCCTTACTCGACAAAGCGTTCTGAAGAACTCGCCGACCGGCGGGAAACGGCAGACCATATGGAATGACCCGCACCGCTCACCCGGCCGGGTCATTCCTCCAGAACATCACAGCACAATCTCATCGCCCACACGCCGTTGTTCACGGCACGAGCAGGCTTGCTCCCAACGTCGCACCGCTTTCGATCGCAACGTGCGCCTCGACGGCGTCTTCCAACGAATAGTCGTAATTGACACTGGCATCGAGGATACCATCGGCGATCGCTTCGGCCTCGCGTTCGACCACATCGTTACTCGGATTATCTAAGATTGGCGACATGCCCTGATCTCACAGGCCGACGTCATTCACCAATGCTCTATTCGCGGCTGGCGTTGCGGTCCCGGCCTTGCACCTGTTCCTAACCAAATGTCTTGAATTCACCGATTCCTGTCGCACGATGACATGCGGTTTCAATGGGCCCCTGTTAGGCTCACGTGCGGGTCCTATTCTTGTCCGGCCGCAAAACGAGAATGCTTCCCGAGCGCCTGGGCAGAACCAACCGGCAACACCGCAGCCGACCGATCGGGCATCTCATGAACCAAGGCAGCCAACGCAGAACCCGAACCGGCCGGCGCCGCAAGAGCACACGCGCTGCAACTCAGGCCAATTCCAAGCCCGCTATCGAACAACTCGCCTGGTGCATTCCGCAAAATCGCGACCACCCGGTCTCGCCGCTCGACGATGAAGCGATTGCCGCCATTCACGATGCCGCCATGCAGATCCTCGAAGAGATCGGCATTGACTTTCTCCACGAAGATGCCAAGAGCGCGCTCAAGGACGCCGGTTGCACCATCACACCTGGCACCGACACGGTCCGCTTCGATCGCGAGTTCGTCACGGAAATGGTGGCGCGCGCGCCCTCACAATTCGACATCACTCCGCGTTCACCCGAACGCCGCATCGCCATCGGCGGCGACAGTGTCGTCTTCGGCAATGTCTCGAGCCCCCCAAATGTCATGGACCTCGACCGCGGCCGCCGGCCCGGCACACGCGAAGCCTTCCGCGATCTCGTCAAGCTCACGCAATATTTCAACTGCATGCATCTGCTTGGCGGCTACCCCGTCGAGCCGATCGACATCCACGCATCGATCCGTCACCTCGACTGCATGTTCGATAAACTTATCCTTTCCGACAAGGTTTGCCACACCTATGCACTCGGCGCCGGACGCGTCGATGATGCCATCGAAATGGTGCGCATTGCAGCAGGTCTCACGGAAGAGGAATTCGATGCACAGCCGCGCATGTTCACCAACATCAACTCATCGTCTCCGCTAAAGCACGACTGGCCGATGCTGGACGGCGCAATGCGCCTCGCCCGTCGCGGTCAGCCGGTTATCATCACACCATTCACGCTTGCCGGTGCAATGGCCCCGATCACGCTCGCTGGCGCCATCGCCCAGCAAACCGCAGAATGCCTCGCAGCTATCGCCCTGCTTGAATACATTCGGCCGGGCGCACCTGTCGTCTACGGTTGCTTTACATCGAACGTCGACATGCGGTCCGGGGCTCCGGCCTTCGGCACACCGGAATACATGCGCGCCACGCAAATGTCCGGCCAAATGGCGCGCTATTACGATCTACCCATGCGCGCTTCAAATGCATGCGCTGCCAACCCGCCCGATGCACAGGCCGTTTGGGAAAGCATGTTTTCGCTGTGGGCCTGCGTGACGGGCAAGGCCAACATCGTCTACCATGCCGCTGGATGGCTGGAAGGCGGGCTCTGCGCCTCATATGAAAAGTTCATCATGGATTGCGAGACCCTGCAGCAGATCATGACCTACCTCACCCCCGTCGAGACGACTAAGGCCACACTTGCTGTCGACGCGATCAGTGAAGTCGGCCCGAACAATCACTTCTTCGGCGCAACCCACACGCAATCGCGCTACAAGACGACCTTCTACCAGCCCTTCCTCTCCGACTGGCGGAACAACGAAGCCTGGCACGAGGCCGGTGCCGAACAAACCCCACAGCGCGCCAACCGCATCTGGAAGCAGATATTGCAAGACTTCGAGCCACCACCCATCGACGATGCCATTCGTGATGAACTGTCAGACTTTGTCGAACGTCGCAAGCGCGAAGGGGGCGTCAAGACGGATTTCTAAGGCATGTCGCAGCAAAACGGATGCGCTCAAAAGGGAGCAACGCGACCCGGCCGAATGGCCGCCCCGCCGGAGCCGCCGCGCGCAGCGCGAATAGCGGCGTGAGGCAAAGAAACCCAAAGCGAGGCGCATTTTTTCCACGCGCTTTAGGCGGCGCCATTGCGAAAGCCTGGCACCGGAGCGAAAGTGCCTCGACCTTGCCGTCTATTCCGATCGGCTGGTAATCGTCACCAGACCGCGTCCCGGTTCAACCACGAGCGTGTCACCGCTCTGGATCAAATCCGTCACGTCGCCATCCTCGAACCGGTCGCACATCGCCAGGTCAGCCAGCGCCGCGCCCTGCGCCAGGATCGTATTCGCCGCATTGAAGAGGATCGCCTTCGGTGCCAAATCGCGGGCCATCATCTCATGCAGCATCCACGCCGACGCCACCCCGCCCTTGGCGGTATTGAGCACCAGGACCTTGTCAACGTAGGACTGCCCGACAAGTTTGTGTTGCGGCCTCGAAAACACGCCCTTGATCCGATCGAGGTCGTAACGCGCGGAAAAGTTGTCTTTGGCGACCAGCGCTTCACCTTCGACCCGAGGACCTATGCCGACGTGGCACCTGAGTGTGATCGTCATACGATTTCCCCCGCAACCGCCGAAGCCACACACGCATCCATATTGGCCAGCGCCGGTGAATAACCGTAACCACTGATAATGTTCACGATCTTGGTCGAATTTGACAACAGCCGTTTCCAGCCGTTTGCCTCTCCAATCTCACGTGCGTACTGATTATAGAAGCATGTACCCTTGAGCACCTTTGCGCCTGCCGCCTCGATGCGCTGTATGATTCCGAACCGCTCACAATCAGCCGCTACCGTTGGTGCCGTGCACACGATCATCGCAGTATCCTTGTGCACGTGCTTGCCGTCGAGCAGATCTGCCAGTTGCTGCATCTCGACATGACTCAACTGCGGTGCCCCGAAGACAACCACGTCGACTTTGTCGCCTTTTCCACCGAAGTCATCCCGCAAGCGCTCGAAATCCGCCTTCGTGACGTTCTCAGCTGCCGGTGGTTCACCGTCACAGACATCTGCAAGCGTGGGTGCCTCGGGCGTCACCCCTACGATATGGAACAACGGAGATGAACCAAAGCTCGCCATCGCAGCTCCAAAATGCTTGAGTTCGTCCGACGTCGGCGCACCCTCGAGGCCTTCAACCACAGGAACCTCCCAGTATGATCCGCACAAGCGGCCGATCAACCCACCAAGCACACCCCACTCGGTAAGGTCGGTTGGTTGATGGTGTACGATGAACCGCTTGGTCGCGCGCCGGTTCTCGTCGAGATGCAGCCCATACCGCGGCGTGCGCCCTGTCAATCCTGCCGCCAGGGCCGACGGGCCACCCTCGAAGTTGGTGTAGGCGCCAAGCACGCTATTGGAATAGATCACGACACCGGTGTCACCGTATGCAACGTGCTCACCGCGAACTGGCGGCATGATCGTCTGATAATTGATGCAGGTATCAGTCATCAGGATGCCCATCGCGCGGCAGGCAGCAATCGTGCGCCTTTCGCGTGCAGCCATCTCCTCGGTCTGACCGAGTGCCCGGTAATAAGACAGATCAACCCCACGTGGATCGGTGATCATCGGTACGGCGACGCGGCAATGCTCGGCAGGATGGGATGCCAGCTCTTCGAGAAATGCAACCCCGGCGTCCCCCAGCGACTCGGTATCCGCCATCATATGGGCTTGCGCGACCGGCACCAGATCGGCGGCATCGAACATCGCACCCACTTTTATCATGTGGTCGATGGCCCAGCGCCTGGGCTCACCCAATGCGCCAGCGCGCATCGCCTGTTCTTCGTCGGAAAGTTTCACGTCGCATCCCTCGGCATAGCGCAACGGTTGAAGGGGTCCGAGTATGGGGCGCCGCCCCGGGGCTGTGCAACGCAAATATGAAACAGCGATGCGTTACGTAGCTTTCGGGCTGAGCAACCACGCAATCGCCATGACCACCGCAACCAGCGCGGCCGGCACAATGGCAAGCCAGCTCCCGGCCGCCGCCACACCGGCACTCGCCGCACACAGAATGGATGCGAACGCCTCACAAAACGTCGAAACCTTAGAGGCAACCTGCCGCCGCCGGAACAGCGACCTGTTGGCCTGCGCTCTGAACCAGAGCTGGATGATGACGGCACACGTCCCGGAAGCTGCCACGCCGATCAATGTCACAAATGCGCCCCACACCGACAATGCTGTCATCGCCAATACGAATGGTGCAGCGAGCGCCAGAACAATCATCAATACGGCTTGTACTTTCGCGCTGAGCAAGGCGACCCGACCGACCGGTGCCGTCGCCACAAGATCCGGCGCGTCCTCTCCGGAGATCGCAAGCCACGCCAAACCGCCGGCAAGCTGGCCGATGGCCATCACGATCACGGGCGCCAGAATGGCCGAGATATCGGCATCACTGCCGTAACTGACCCACAACATCAACGCCGGTGGGATCAGATAAAACACCTGCATCAGAGACTGCGACACCAACCATGGGTCGCGCGCGAGCAACATCCATTCCTTGGCAATCAACGCCCAATGCATAGATCGGTACGTGAAGGTCGGCCGTTTGGCATGAGCCATCGCCCGCGCCTCGCCCACTCCGGCCGCAGACACGACGATCGCTTCGAACTGCGCGGCACCCAGCCACGCGGAAGCCCAGAAGAACGTCGCTGCAACGATCGCAAGCAGCAGCACGGCACTCACTTCGCCGCTGGCAGCCCAAGCTGCGAGCCAGAAGAGGCTGTCAACGCCCGGCGTCGCCGCCATCGCCTGTTCGGAGGTAATCACGCTCCAACGTGAGATGCTGCCATAGGCAAGGATCGCCACAACCTGCACGCCAATCACAAACGAGGCGCTCACCACGGCCGCCACGATCTGTGCGATCAAGCGCGTCCGTTTCGGCCCGACAATCCGGAATAGTACCAAAACGACCAGCACCGCCAGCGCGGTAGCCATCAGCGCGCCGCAAATTACGACGACATACCCGGCAAACCATTGGCCGCCGCCGACAAGGGCTGCAACATGAATAAACGGCGCCGCTATCAATCCACTCAAAACGGCATTGGCAACCGCCAGCATCGTAATTCGCACGACGAACAAGTCCTGGGCAGGTGCCGGCGATGACAAAATGAGATCAAGATCATCACGCGCGTAAAACGATCGTGTTACCAATTCCAGTGCTTGCGACAGCATCATCGTGAAAGACAAGGCGAACGCGGCGGTCAGCGGCAACAGAACAGCCTTGCCGATCGACATACCCGGCACTACATGGCCAGCGATCAGCACATAGGCCAACCCGTGCAGGCCGAAGGCAAAGACCGCAAGCCCGCCCAGCAAAGCGGCATCCTTTACGCACCTGCCGCCGCCAAGCAGCCACGACCAATCACGCCACGCAAGCCGCAGTTCATGGCGCGCGAACCAGGCGAGAGATGCCGAAGCACTCATACCACGGCCTCAATAGCGTGGTTGTCGGGAACCGTTGCGGCATCAACACGCCCGCCACCAGCAACGATGTCGAGAAAGATGTCTTCAAGGCTTCGGTCGACATTGCCGCCGCCTTGTCGAAGCTCCTCCAAAGTCCCCTCGGCAATCAGTCTTCCCCGCGCAATTACGCCGATCCGATCTGCCATCCGTTCTGCAACGTCCAAGATGTGGGTGGTCATGATCACGGTCACGCCCTTGCCGGCCAGGGCACGCAGCACGGCTTTCACCTGTCGTGCCGAACCGGCGTCAAGCCCGGTCAGCGGCTCATCGAGGATGATCAGTTGCGGGTCATGGAGCAGCGCGCCAGCGAGCGCAACTTTCTGGCGCATTCCCTTTGAAAAGCCCTGGCAGCGCTCATCGGCATGACCGTCCAGACCGAATTCTCCAAGCAATTGATCCGCGCGAAATCTCGCCACTTCCGGATCCATCGCCCACAGGCCAGCAACAAACGCCAAGTACTCGAGCGGCGTGAGCTTGTCGTAGATCATCGGTTCGTCAGGAACCCACGCGAGCACCTGCTTTGCGGCGATGGGATCGTGCAGTGCATCGATACCGCAGATTGCAACGCGACCCGCATCGGGCTTCAGCAGACCCGATATCATGCGAAGCGTCGTCGTCTTCCCGGCACCATTCGGGCCCAGCAGTGCATAGAAGGTGCCGCGCGCAATCCTGAGCGACAAGTCATCGACGGCAGTATGATCCCCGAATGATTTCACTAACCCGCTGACCTCAAGTGCCTCATTACCGACACCGTCCGCCTCGCCGTGGTCATGCGAAGCCGTATCCGAGGTTGCCCCCTCGAACTCCGCACCCGTCTCTTCGAGGCATTGATTTTCGATGGTCATTGGCAGACACCGCGTTTGCTTTTGCGACGCGTATTAACCCACAGTCAACACACGACATTCTCAAAACGTATTCTAAGCGATCAGGGTTGATGTGCCGTGAACCCAACAGCATCCCCACCGCCTCCTGGCAGGCCTTACCTGTGTGACCCTCGATCCCGGTCCGACCCCGTCAATCCTCTCCCTGATCGCTGATCTGTAACCTGCCGAGCAGCCGTCCACCCTATTCCGTCTCTCGGGACAGAGTGCTAAACTTTCCCCGATCACCGGTCGCGCCAGAGGCCCCATCGGGCAATCGCGCACGCCCGGACCGTGAGGATTGAGAAAGAAATAATCAGGACCAGTTGAGATGACCGCGAACGGCTCTGCAAACGCTAGCAACAAGTGGATTGGCAAACGCACCATCCGCCCTGACGGTGCCGACAAAGTGACCGGGCGCGCCCAGTATGGTGGCGATCTGACGATGCCCGGTATGTTGTGGGGCGCGGTCCTGCGAAGCCCGCATCCACACGCAAAAATCAAATCAATCAACTACGGCAAGGCTTTGGAACTTCCCGGCGTCCACGCCGTAATCACCGCTGACGACATTGTCGAGATTCCGCTCGACAAGCCGATCCCGGTGGGAATCCAGGACATGCGCTGGATGTGCCGCAACGTAATGGCCCGGGACAAGGTGTTGTTCGTCGGACATCCCGTCGCCGCGGTCGCGGCGGTTTCGAAAAAGGTGGCCAGGCAAGCAACAAAACTGATCGACGTCGACTACGAGGTGCTGCCCTGGGCGATCGATGTCGAAGATGCGATGAAACCGGGTGCCGCCGTTCTTCACGAATACCTCAAACCGGTCGATGGCTCCGACAAGGTGTCGAACATTGTCGGCAAGTTGGAGCACAATCTGGGCGATGTAGAAGCCGGCTTTGCCGCCGCCGACGTCATTGTCGAGCGCAGCTTCAAGACAGCCCCGGTTCACCAGGGCTACATCGAACCGCACGCCTGCATTGTCAGCGTCGGTGGAGACAACAAGGCAACCGTGTGGTCGTCCACTCAGGGCCACTTCATGGTACGGTCGATGTGCTCCTACCTGTGCGGAATTCCGGCCGGCGATATCCGCTCGATCCCCGCCGAGATCGGCGGCGGCTTTGGCGGCAAAACAATTGTTTACCTCGAGCCCCTGGCCCTCGCTCTATCGCGCAAGTGTGCACGGCCAGTGAAAATGGCGATGTCACGCACGGAGGTGTTCAACGCGTCAGGCCCAACGTCAGGCTCCATCAGTACCGTCAAGATCGGCGCCACGAAGGACGGCCGCATTACGGCTGCTGAGGCGACCTACTACCTTCAGGCCGGTGCGTTTCCCGGCTCGCCCATCCGCGGTGCCACCGGCTGCGCATTCGCTCCCTACGACATCGAGAATGTGCACATGGTCGGCTATGACGTCTGCTGCAACCGGTCCAAGGTCGCGGCTTACCGAGCGCCGGGCGCACCCATTGGCGCCTTTGCAGCTGAGTCCGTTCTCGACGAAGTCGCGCGGGAGATCGGCATGGACCCTCTTGCGTTCCGTCTGAAGAACGCAGCGAAGGAAGGAACGAAAGCAGCTTACGGCCCGACTTATGGCCGAATCGGATATGCGGAAACGATTAGTGCCGCCATGGAGCACCCGCACTACAGTGCACCCCTCGGAGAAAATCAGGGCCGCGGCGTTGCCAGCGGATTCTGGTTCAATGCGGGCGGCGAATCCGGCGCGGAAGTACGCATTGCAGAGGACGGTTCTGTAGTCGTTGTCACCGGCCATCCGGACATCGGCGGCTCGCGCGCATCGACCGCCAATATCACCGCTGAATTGCTGGGCATCGATTATGATGATGTCGAGGTGATCATTGGTGACACCAACATGGTCGGGATCAGTGCGGTCACTGGTGGCAGCCGTGTGACATTTGCCTCATCCATCGTCGTTACCGAAGCCACCAAAGAAGTCATCACGACCCTGCGCGAGCGCGCCGCCAAGATCTGGAAGATCGACCCGGAGGCGGTCGTATGGGAAGACGGCCATGCCCGCCCGGCCGGCTCCAACGCCGGTGAATTCGAACCGCTTTCGCTGGCCGACATTGCTGCCCAGGCAGTGGCCACCGGCGGCCCGATCGGTGCCGGCTCTTCCCTCACGACGGCCGGCGCCTCCGGCGGTTTTGCAACGCACATCTGCGACGTCGAGGTCGATCCGGAAACCGGCCACGTCAAGATCCTGCGTTACACGTCGTTCCAGGACGCCGGCCGCGCCATTCACCCGGCTTACGTCGAAGGCCAGATGGAAGGTGGCGTCGTCCAAGGCATCGGTTGGGCGTTAAACGAGGAATACATCTATGACAACGAAGGCAGGCTAGATAATCCGAGCTTCCTGGACTACAGGATGCCGGTCGCCTCGGACCTGCCGCTGCTCGACTCCGTCATCTTGGAAATTCCAAACGACAAGCACCCGCACGGCGTCCGCGGCGTCGGCGAGGCACCGATCGTTCCAGCTCTGGCTGCCGTCGCCAATGCCGTCAAGATGGCAACCGGCAAGCGCATGACGCACCTGCCGATGTCGCCGCCAAAGGTGCTTGCCGCTTTGAGCAGCAAGAACTAGGCAACATCACTCGCTCACGAACGTCGTTGAGCACTGAGCGCGCCCAAATATCTGGCCGGCGATATCTAATCGCCGGCCTTCAAAGCATTGAGTCAACGTCAACCGGCGTCATTGCCGCTCCTTCGGCGCGCAGGCTCCAGTGGCGGCTGAGCATCGACCAGCCCCCAAACCAGACCCATCGCGAGGAAATAGTGGCGCCAATGGTCCGTATCGATAATCGCGCCTTCGAGAGCTACGCCCGTAAATCCCGCCACCGCAACAAGCAAGGGCCCCTGCAGCGAGCTATTGCGCAATGCTATCCGCAACCCGACGACGATCGTCAAAACGACGGAAGAAAGATAAAATAATCCTCCGAGCCAGCCTGCGTTCAGAAACATCGACAAATAGACATTGTGCGGTTCTTCGTGGTGATGGAGTTCGCGAAACGTGTGCGTGCCGATCCCAAATGGATGGTCAAGCGCCAGCATCAGGGCCTTGGCCTGCCCTCCGAAACGGCCATCCGGTCCCTCGTCATAACTTTGCACAAGACTGAAACGCTCCACCAGCAACGACCACACCTGATCGAACTGCACGAGCACAACGAAGCCGACACCCAGGACCGTCAGGCCGCTGGCCACGACAACGCCAAAGCGGTTGAAGTCATCCCTCCGCCGCGCGCGCAAGACCGCAATCGCAAACAGAATGGCGATGGCCATCACTGCTGCAAACCAGGCCCCGCGCGAAAAGCACAGCAACAATCCGACGAGCAGGGGCAGGCCGAGCATGGCAACGCGTCTGACTTCTGGCCATGGCGCTCGTAGCACGTGCCATCCGACAAATGCCAAAGCCGGCGCCAGAGCGGCGCCGTAAACGTTCGGATCCTTGAACGTCCCGCGCGCGCGCCCGTAAGACGTGAAGAGATCATACGCCCCCGGGAACAGCTCAAAGTAGCCGGCGACGGCAGCCGCCGTCGCAAGCAGACAAGCAGCCAGATAGCACCACATGATCAGTTGGAACCGCGGTATTGGATCACCGGCCACGAACCCGGCAATAACAACACTACCGAGAACCAGAAACAGGGTAATGAGCTGATGCTTGACAGCTGTATCCGGTGTAGGTGACAGCCCGGCCGCCGCAAAGCTGAGACCGACGATGGCAAGCCATAGAACAAGATTTATGGCGGTGAATGTTCCGATCCGCAAAGTCCCGAGCATAGGCAGTCCGACGATTGCACCAAGCATCAGGAGATCTGCGACCGCAGGCTCCGAAAACACGATGGAACTTGATACGATCGCTGCACCGACGAGCAGAACCGCAACCCGATCGCCGCGCACGCGCAACACGTCACCGTGCCTGAAAAACCCGTCGCTAGAAAGCATTCTTGCCGCTCGCCAGCACAAAAGGGGTCATCAGGATGACGTAGAGATCGAACCGTACGGACCAGTTATCGATGTAGTAGAGATCACACGCGACACGGCGCTGTATTTTCTCCGGCGTATCCGTCTCGCCGCGCCATCCGCAAATCTGCGCCCATCCCGTGATTCCGGGCTTGACGCGGTGGCGCGCCAGGTAGCCCTCTACGACGTCCTGATAGAGTGAATTGCCGGCCTTCGCCTGCGTTGCATGCGGACGCGGGCCTACCAGCGACATTTCTCCGGTCAGAACATTGAAGAGTTGCGGCAATTCATCAAGGCTCGTCTTGCGAATGATGCGACCGACACGCGTCACGCGCGGATCATCCCGCGTTACAAGTTTGCTGGCTGTCGCGTCGGATTGCTCGACATACATCGAGCGGAATTTGTAGACCTCGATCAATTGGTTGTTGAAACCGTACCGGCGCTGTTTGAATAGTACCGGCCCCTTGCTGTCGAGGCGCACGGCCATCGCCACCAACGCCATAACTGGCGCGGCCATGGCCAGGATCGCGGCGGCCAGCCCACGGTCAACAATATTCTTCACCGCCCTGTCCCAATCGTTGAGCGGTTTGTCCATAACCGCGAGCACCGGCACATTGGCGATATACTTGTAGGCATTTTCATTGAACCGAAGTTTCGAGTTCAGAGCCGAAATACGGATGTCAACGCGAATTGCAAACAGCTCTTGAAGAATTTGCAGTAGCCGCTCCTCCGCTTTGAGAGGAACCGAAACGATGGCAAGATCGACCTCTTCGTCCTGACAGTACTGCGCCAGTTCATCGAAATTGCCGAGCTTCGTCATGCCAGCGCAAGAAGACGCCGCTCGCGCACCAGCGCGGTCGTCGAAATATCCGAGAATGTTTAGGTGGCCCTTATCGGCTCGAACCAGTTCGCCATGGAGCTCATCGGCGGCCCGGCCACTCCCGACGATGACCGTGCGCCGGCACAGCAATCCGGCCCTAGCAAGTCGTCTAATCACCGCCGCGCCGGCCACACGCACACCCATGACGCCAAGAAATGCCAGACCGATCCAGGCGTTCAATAGATTCGCCGGCAGTAGCGGATAACTGCTGATGAATGAAAGCCCGGCAACGACCACCAGAAGTGTCAACAGCGCTCGCGCCACCTTGATCGTCTGACCGGACTGGCTTTGCAACGCTGCAACGGAGTAAGACCAGTTCCATCGCAGAAGTACCACGGCGGAAAACGACAGGGCACCGGCGTGAAGCGCGGTGATGCCGTCGCCCTCGATCAAGAACGCCGTCAGGTAGCCGCAGGCTGCAACCGCGATGACGTCGCACACAGCAATCGCAAACAGCAGTTTTGGACGCGAAAATGCGCGCTTGTCATCGAGAAACAGATCGACCACCGCGCGGATCAGATGCCCGTGCCATCCCTTTCGAGCCCGTTGATCACGCCGTCCCGCAGCGCCTGCAAGTCCCGCGGGCTGACCAAACGTGTCTGACGGAGTGGGCATGGCGCGATCCTGACTGTTGGCATCGTTTGGCGCCAATCTGCCCGTCGAGAGTAAAGACTTTCGTCACCGAATCGTCCAACGGCAGCCCTCGAATCCACCGGGAATGAAAATGAATTCCATAGGAATAACAACAGATTGACTACCACTTCGAAGTGACACAGAAATCGCTGCCATCGCCCACGTCGCGGCGCACTCCGCCATCGGGACCACCGCCGGGCGGGGCCGGTCCGCGACACTTGCCGCCCGCCGTGCCAACCGGCAACATAGCCCTGCAAGACCCAACGATCCTCACCGTGCCGCGCTCAAGGGAATTCAAAAATGTCAGCAGTAAGACTGGGCTTCATCGGCTTCGGCATCATGGGCGAACGCCTGCTCCGCGCCGCCCTTAACCATGATCCCGCCCAAATCCAGGTCGCCGGCATTTACGATGCCAACCCGGCCGCCCACGCCCGCCTAACTCAAGTTGATCCTCAATTGAGAACCTACGCTTCCTCCTATGAACTCATCACGAACTGCGACTGTCTCCACATCGCATCCCCGCCCCTCACGCACCTCGACTACCTCACCCAGTGCACGCATGCCGATCGCGCGGTGTTGTGTGAAAAACCACTCGCAACCGATGTCGCCCAAGCGCGAGACATCGTCACCGCGCTCGCCAAATCGAAACCTCGCGCCGCCGTCAATTTCCCCTTCGCCTCGTCCTTCGCCGTCGACCACCTCAGACGCTGGCTCGCCGACGATGTCATCGGCGCGCCGCAACGCATCGACATCGAACTGGCGTTCGCGACCTGGCCGCGCAGTTGGCAGATGGACGCCGTGGGCTGGCTCGACGGCCGGGCCGAGGGCGGCTTCACGCGCGAGGTCGCATCCCATTTTCTGTTCCTGTCGCAACGCATGGCCGGCGAGTTGCAACTCGAACAAGCCACCTGCACCTACGCCGCACCCGACCAGAGCGAACGCGCCATTACCGCCGCGTTAACCGCCGGCACGCTGCCGGTTACGCTTGCAGGCGGCATCGGCAGGACTGAAAAGGACGATCACAACACCTGGATGCTGACGGGCCCAAAGGGTCGCATCCGCCTGCGTGACTGGTCGATTGCCGAGCGCGAAGTGAACGGGGCCTGGCAGGCTCCCGAAGATGCCGTCCCCAACGTCAAGGCCAGACCGATGATCCTCGCCCGCCAACTCGACAAGGTCGCCGCCATGACCCGCGGCGAAACCACCAACCTTGCGACCCTCGAAGAAGCCCTCGCCGTCCAAACCATCGTCGAGCGCATCCTCGCCTCGTAGTGCATAACCTTCCGAAGCATCACGGGCCAGAGTAGCGGGCCGGCATAGCTGGCGGCGCACCAAGTCCGGCGGCAGCCGGCGGCGGATGATGTGATACCCAAAGCCTGATTTGGATGTCGTGCCGGAGGCGCGCGCGAAAAGAGTGCCGCAGGCGCGCGTGAAAAGAGGGCCGGAGGCTTGCATCAGAAATGTCCCATACGCGCCTCCGCCAACTCTCGGTGACCCGTCCACGCGCAACGCTCCCTCCCGACGCCAACGCTTGGTCCCTCCATAGTCTTTCAGATTGAACTGAAACCATCCCGCTCGTCCGTCTCGTCAACGGCGAAAATGCGCACCGGCCGGCCGGCACCGCGAAGAACATGGTTGCCAAGATCAACCAACGGCGCTTGCAAATGACGCGCAACGCCCTCGGTAATCAAGAGCCGGCGCCCAAGCGTCTTCGTCAGCGCCTCCACCCGGCTCGCCTCGTTCACGGCGCGACCGATCACCGTGAAATCGAGCCTGTCCGGCGCGCCAACGTTCCCGAAGAACACCTCGCCCTCGTGAAGCGCAATGCCGGCTCGCAGCGGCTGCCAGCCAGGGATCGCGCGCAACGCCTCCGGCGGCGAAGTGTTCAATGCATCGAGATCGGCGAGCGCTTGCCTTGCCGCGTACATCGCCGCCTCTGCCGCAATCTGTCGTCCCCGTTCATCGTCGAACCGGAACACGGCCAGCAGACCATCGCCGATGAACTTCAACACGTCGCCGCAATGATCGGCAACGGCACCGACGAAACGCTCGAACACGCCATTGAGCACACTCGTCACATCACGCGCGCTGAGCCGGTCGGCCAGACCGGTGAAGTCACGTAAGTCCGACACCCAGATGATCGCGTTGATCGCCGCACCGTCGCCGCGCTTGATCGTGCCGTGCAAAACCTCGCCGCCGGCAACCGGCCCGATGTAGGTATCGACCAGATTGGAGGCGATGCGCATGGCAATGTGGCGTTCGAGATGCAGGGCAAAAATCCGCAACACCCGGTCGACCGCCGCAAGCTCTTGCGCACTAAACCCCTCCGGCGCCGACGTCGCGATCGTCGCGGCGTTGTGCTGGCGTGTCGCCTCGACGGCTGGCTCGCCCGTGGTCGAAAGGAACACCGGCCCGCCGAGCGGCTCGGTCGTGTGCACCAGGCCGCCGGTGCGAAACGGCAGTGCAATGTAGTCCGTGATGCCTAACAATCGCAGGTCTGCCATCAACGGAAATTTCTCGACACTGTCCGCCCGGCGCGGGTCGAGCCGCAAGGTTTCGCCCGCCTCGATCACGCGCGCGAGCGGGTTCTTGCGATAGCTGTCGCTGTTGAGCGTCGGCCGGGCAATTCGCGCCTCATCGCAAATACCATCCGCGCGGTACCACGCCCACATGAAGCCGACCAGTTGCGGGTGCAGCGTCCCGACATGCACTGTAAGGCGATCGAGCGCGATGCCGGCCGCCACCAGACGCCAGGCGAGCGACTCGACGACCTCGGCGAGATCATTTTCGATGATCGCCGGGCCCAAAAGCCACGCTTCGATGTCCCCGATCGTCGTCGTGCCCTCGGCAGCGGCGGGCCCGCGCATGGCGCGACGCACCACCGTCACGGCCGCCGGATATTGCCGCGCCTGCGCGACCGGGTCGGCATCGGTCATTGTTACATCGCTCCCCTCGGACGGTCACTTCGGCTCGCCTCAAGCAATGTAGGTGTTGGAAGAGGAGTGTACCAGCGCCCGCTGGTCTATACGCTGAGCGTGGAGGGTTGTCGTGATCGGGTGCCGCGGGGGATCGGTCACCACCCCCGATGCGTCGGGGCAGATGCAGTATTGTCCCGGCCAAACGGCAGCCCGGTGGATTTGCCGCCTGTTCAACGCTGGTCTATATTCGAGGCTGCATAATTCAGGCGGTTCTTGGGGGCTGTCCTTGGCATTCAGGCAGCTGCTATATTTTTCTGTGTGGTATTTGGCTTTTGCCTTCCAAGCGAATGCGTCGAAGCCCGCGCGCTATGCACTCTTGATCGGCAACAAAAGCTACGCCAAGGCCGTCGGGCCGCTGGTCAACCCGCACAACGACATTGAGTTGGTCGGCCAATCGCTGAAGAAGCTGGGATTTCAGATCACCGTCGTAAAGGACGGCAACTACCAGCAGATGGATGTCGCCTTCAAACGCCACGTTCACCGGGTGCGGCGCGGAGGCAAGGGCGCAATCAGCTTCATCTACTATTCCGGCCATGGCGTCGCCAACCCGGAAACCAAGATCAATTACATCATTCCGGTCAATGTTACAGAAGCCAACGATGATCTTTGGTTCAACGCATTTGAGCAACAGGCAATCGTCGACCGGTTGAAACGTCATGTGCCAAACGCAATCCACTACGTCGTGTTCGATGCGTGTCGCAACGAACTCAATATTACCGGGACCGCCTCGAAGTCATTGGGCACCAACAAGGGCTTCATGCCAATCGCCAATTCAGCGGGCATTCTCGTTGCCTACGCAACGGCACCCGGCAAAACTGCGTCGGACAAGGGAAGCGGCGGCGGTGAGTACGCCAAGGTGCTTGCGCAGGAACTCCTGCGGCCCGGTGTGGAAGCGGTGACGATGTTTCGGCGCGTCCAGCTGCGCGTTGCCAATGCGATCAACCAGGAACCCTGGCTCAACTACGGAACCTTGCCGGAGATCTATTTAGCAGGTCGCGAACGACCCGAAGTTGTGGCGTGGGAGGCGATCAAGGACAGCAACGACGTTGCCAGGTTCAAGACGTATCTCGCGGACTTCCCAAGTAGTCCGTTCAGCGATTCTGCGCGGTTCAAGATCAGGATTCTCGAGAACGAACGGCGAAACAAGGCCGCAGCGGCCGGTTGGAAGCGCATTGAAACGAGCTCCGAACCGTCCGTTCTCAAGGCGTATATTGCCAAATTCCCAGACCACCCGTACGCAAACTTCGCTCGCTTCAGGATAGACGAGTTGCGCAAACAGGCGGTGCAGCGAAAGCGACAAGCCGACTGGGACGTTGTCAAAGATGCCAGAAACCCCGCCGTGCTACGGCGGTTCATTTCGCGCCATCGCGGCTCACTTTTCGCCAAGATGGCAGAAGACAGGATCGCCTTGTTGGATCAGCGGCGGCGAGATGTGGCAACGAAATTCGAGCGCGCCGCGCAAGCATGGCAGAAGATCCAAGATCTTGATGGCACTGAACCGGTGAAGGACTTCTTGGCGGAATTCGGCGACACGCCGTTCAGATCGCTGGCCGAAACGCGCCTCAATGAGATCGAGCAACGCCAAGCCGAAGAGGTCGAAGCGCTCAAGCGCAGACAGCAGGCGGCCGAGGAAGCGAAACGCCAACGCCTGGCCGCCTTGGACAGCGAGCGGAAAAGGCGAGAGGCGGAGGCCGAGGCGGCACGGATGCGTCAAGCCTTGGCCGAGAATAAAGAGCGCTTAGTGGCGCTCGAAGCCGAACGCAAACGCCTTGCCGCAGCCGAAGCGGAACGGCGCCGTAGCGCGGCGCGTGACGCACGAAAACGCGAAGCAGAAAAAGAAGCCGAACGTCAGCGCTTGGCGGCGCTGGAGCGCCAACGCAAGCAGCTTGAGGCCGAAGCCGAGGCCGAACGTAAGCGCGAAGCCTTGGCCAAAAAGCAAGAACGATTGGCGGCGCTCGAAACGGAACGCAAGCGTCTTGAAGCGGCCGAAACCGAACGTCGCAACAAGGCCGAGGAAACCGAGCGCCAACGCCGCCGGGCAGAGGAAGCCGAACGCCAACGGATGGCCGCCCTGGAGCGCGAACGCGAGCGGCTCGAAGCCGAAGCAGCCGCCGCCCAAGAGCGCGAAGCCGAGGCTGCCAAACAACGTCGACTTGCCGCACTTGAATCCGCGCGTAAGCAGGCCGCAGCCAGAGACGCCGAACGCCTCCAAAAGGAACGAGAAGAACAGGCCGAGATCACGCTCAAGGACCTGACCAAGTCACTTCAAGTCGCACTCAGTCGCGTCGGCTGCAGCCCTGGCAGCATCGATGGCGTTTGGGGCAGCAAGAGCCGGCGCGCAGTGGACTTGTTCAACAAGCATGCGGGCGAAAAGTTGGATTCACTGTCTCCCACACTGGTGGCGCTGGAAACTATTCGAAAGAGAAACAAGCGTGTTTGCCCCAAGGCCGACGTCAAGAAACAGACCAAGGATGGCCGGAATACAAAATCTGCCCGTCGCGAGAGCACCGGACGGACTTGCCAGCAATATCAGGCATGCAGACGCCGTTTCATTGTAAACCTGATGAGCACGTCGACGACCGCGCAGACATTTATCGATACCAAGGCCGACAACGCCTGCAGGCCGAGGCCAAGAGGTTGCTGATTTGCCGCTCCGTTCTAAGCAGGCAAATGATGGACCACCGGTCAAATTCCGCCAATACCCTCAGCATTACATTGTGTCATTTGCGGTCTCACCAAACTCAATGCTGCAACCTGCGCGATACACAGTTGCAAGAGCACCGTTCAAAGAGCAATTGCCATGAAGGCCGCATTCGCTGGAGATTTCTCACGCCAATTCGTTCGACCTGTTAGGCAACACCTCTCAGTTGCCTGCGAGATCGTCGAAGCGGACGAGACTGCAATTCTCCCAGAACTCGGCGACACCGATGTGCTGGTCTCCATTAGCGTCACTGCCGCGATGGCTGAAGCCGCGCCGGGTCTTAAGCTGGTGCAGGTACCGGGAGCCGGCCTCGACCGCATCGATCGGGCGGCCTTGAAGCCTGAGACGCAACTGGCAAATGCTTACGGTCACGAAGCGGGCATCGCAGAGTATGTCCTTGGTTCGATGATCGCGCTTTCGCGGTCATTCGCCCATCTGGACCGCGAACTGAGGCGAGGAAATTGGGACAGCCAATGGGCGGTCGGCCGCCCGCCACCACCGCTGATGCCCGAGCTGTCAGGCAAGACGCTTGCGATCCTGGGCTACGGGCACATCGGCAAAGCGGTTGCCCGCCGCGCGGCAGCGTTCGGGATGCGCATCCTTGCCATTCGCCGCAGCGCGACCGGCACACCACCGCATCCGCTCGATCGCCTGGCGACATTGGAAGTGATAGACGACATTCTGTCAGAGGCCGATTTCGTTGTCGTGACGCTGCCGCTCTCCAATGAAACCCGTGGGCTACTCGACGCCGACAGGCTCTCGCACATGAAAGACACTGCCATTCTGGTCAATGTGGCACGCGGTGAAATCGCCGACGAACAAGCACTCTACGGCGCACTTGCAAACAAGCACATTGCAGGAGCAGCACTCGATGTTTGGTACCACTACCCCACGACTTCAAGCCCGACGATGCCATCCAATCTACCGTTTCACAAACTGGACAACGTTCTCATGACGCCGCATGCCTCGGGATGGACCGAAGGGATGTTGACGGCACGTGCAAAGGTGATCACTGCCAATATCGAGCGGACATCGCGCGGCGCGCTTCCTTTGAACGCCATCGATCCGACATCGTGAGTCACGACGGTGCAGAAACAAAAGACATGGCAGGCCAGACTGCCATTTTACTATGGCTGGGTGATCATCACCGTCGCATTCGTGACGATGGCGGTCAGTGTCTCGGCACGCACGGCCTTTTCGCTGCTGCTGCCGCCACTCATAGACGAATTCGGCTGGGAGCGGGGGCTGGCCGCCGGCGCGTTCTCTTTTGGCTTCTTGATGTCTGCCATCGTAAGCCCGTTCGTTGGCCGGGCCATGGACAGGCGCGGGCCTCGGCTCATAATCGGCGCCGGTGTCGCCTTGGTCGGCGTCGGTCTTATCGCGGCCCCGGCGATCACGTATCCGTGGCAGCTCTACCTGACGCTCGGCGGCCTCGTCGGGGTGGGTGCGAATCTGATGAGTTTTACCGCCCACTCCCTGTTTCTGCCGCACTGGTTCGTCCGCCATCGCGGACTGGCCATCAGTATTGCATTTTCCGGCGTCGGTATCGGCGCAGTTGTCTTGCTGCCGTGGTTTCAAGCGATCATTCTGAACGAGGGATGGCGTGCCGCCTGCGTTGCGATGGGAACGGTGGTGATCATCTGCCTCGGCCCGCTCACGCTGCTTGTCAGGCATCGACCCGCAGACGTCGGCTTGCTGCCCGATGGTGAACACCGTGCTTCCGGATCACTTGCGCCGAGGCCCGGCAATATTGTCGATCATCACTGGGCATCGATCGAGTGGACTGTTGCAAGGGCCGTGCGAACCACACGGTTTTGGCTGATCATCGTTGCCTACTTCTGCGCGCTGTTCGCGTGGTATGCGGTCCAGGTGCACCAGACAAAGTACCTGGTCGAAGTCGGTTTCACGCCAATCGTGGCAGCATGGGCGCTGGGTTTCGTCAGCGTCATTGCGATCCCCGGCCAGATCGCGCTCGGGGCGTTGTCGGATCGCATCGGGCGCGAGTGGGTGTGGACGGTTGCATGCGCCGGCTTCGCCATTTGCTACGCCGCGCTGATCGCCGTCGAGCAATGGCCGTCGATGCCCCTCCTTTATGTCATCGTCATCTCGCAAGGCTTTCTCGGCTACGCGCTGACTTCCGTCATGGGGCCGATCGTGGCTGAAATTTTCGAAGGTCCGCACTACGGCAGTATTTTCGGAGTTGTAACTGTCGCTTTGATGGCGGGCGGCGCTGCCGGGCCCTGGGTTGCCGGCATCATCCACGACCGGACGGGGAGTTATGCCGCGGCGTTCTACCTGGCAATGTTTCTTTGCGCCGTCTCGGCAGCAGCGGTGTGGATTGCAGCGCCGCGCAAGGTCCGCAGTGTGCACGGCCGAAATGCTGCGGCGGCAAGACCAGACCCTGACGGACCACCTAAGGTCGACTAAAGCAGAAAGTTGCTCGGTTCTTTGGAGGCGATCATCATCGTGTTGTTGGAGTTGCCGTAAAACCTCGCGGGAAAAACCCCAAAACCGTGCAACCCGTAACAAATTTCTGGCCGGCCGGGGGCAATCCGAACGGCTAAATGCGCGTCGCGGTTTGATGGTTCCACCACGCCTGATCCGACCACGCACGCAGGTCCAGTTCATGTGTCCATGCCGAACGATGCTGATGCGCCAGGTGCCAGTAGGTCTCGGCGATCTGCTCCGGCAGGATAAGGCCGTCCTCGGCCCCCTTGCCAGCTTTCAGTTCCGCGAACTTCTCTGCTCCCAGCATCTTGCCCAGTGTATCGGGAGCATCGACGGCGCCGTCGATAACGATATGAACAACGTGGACACCGTGCGGCGCAAACTCCGCGTTCAATGACTGGCACAGCATCCGCCGCGCCGCCATCGCTGACGCGTGGGCGTGCTGCCCCGCATTGCCTCGCATCGCCGCTGTCGAAGCCGTGACCAAGACAGCCCCGCCACCCCGGTCCGCCATCAACGGGCACACCACCTGTGACGCGCGAAACAAGCCAAACGCCGCCATCCGCCAGCACCGTTCAAATGCCTTCAAGCTGGTCTCGGGCAACGTCCTGTTGCCGATCTGCGCACCGAGATTGAAGACCAGCGTCCGGATTGGACCAATATCCTGTTCGACCGCGGCGATCAGGCTCTCGATGCCGTCCGGCTCGACCGCGTTCAACAATCGACCCGTCGCCTTACCGCCGGCAGCTCTAATTCCGTTGACCAACCGGTCCAGCCCTTCACTGTCGGTCCGGCGGCATAGCACCGCGTGATAACCGCCCGCCGCAAATCGGGCGCCAACGGTTCCGCCGATACCGGCGCCGGCACCAATGACAAGGCATACCTTTTCCATATTCCCTCCTCCGATCTTGGTGGCACTGGAAGACCCGAACCTGCCGGCAACACGCGCGCAAGGACCGAACCAGACCATGCAAGAGGGCTCGAAATCGTTTTGCCCCTTTCGTGACCTCAAATAATCCGGTCCGTCTGGCCGCCGATCAGGGTTTTGCGGAAATAGTCGAGCAGGCTGATGACGCCGAAGGTGCGCATGCGTTCGCGGTCCGGGTGCCAGATGAAGGCCTTGCCGGAATCGAGACCCGCACCGGCGATGCCCATCACGATGGTGCCGGGCTTTAGGCCGCGATCAGGCTCGGGCATGATAGCTGCAATGCCAAGGTCAGCCCCGTGATTGGCGCGCCCAAGCGCGGCCACCGCGATCGCCTGCTCCTCCGGTGCCCTGCCGCTCATGCCCTCTGGGAGAAAATCCGGCGGCAGCACGGTACTGCCCAGGAACGTGCTCATAGTGTGGTCCGACGCGGTCATGCGCGACGCCAGAATGCCGCCGGTCAGCGTTTCGGCCGCGCCGAGCGTCTGGCCGCGCTCGCGCAGGATCTTGAGCACGGCGGCCTCCATCGTCTCATCGTCCAGCCCGAAGATTGCATCGGTGAGGACCGGACGGATCTTGGCCTCTTCCTCATCGAGCGCCGCCGCAGCCGCTGCTTCATCCTCGCGTTTGACGGTGATGCGGACCTTGAGCCCGTCGATGCCGCTGGCCTGAAAGGCAAGCGTGGCAGCACCGGTCCGGTCAAGCTCGTCAACGTGTTCGCTCAGCATTTCCGCCAGGCCGGATTCGCTGATGCCCCACGTGCGAAGGACGCGAGAACGAATAACACCGGTCTGGCCCGATCGCCTGACGAGGTCCGGCAGGATCGTGCCTTCCATCATGATCTTCATTTCGCTCGGCACACCCGGCACGGCGTAGATCACCTTCTCACCCACCGGACACACGAGGCCCGGCGCCGTGCCCGGCATCTGCGCGATGGTGCGCGCGCCCACCGGCACATCGGCCTGGCGCAGGTTGTTGGGCGCCATGCGCCGGCCGCGCCGCTCGAAGCGCTGGCGGATTTCCTCGGCAACGGTTTGGTCACGCTGCATGCCGTTGCCCATGATGTGGGCGATGACATCCCGTGTGATGTCGTCCTGCGTCGGACCCAGGCCGCCGCAGCAGATCACCGCTTCCGAGCGCTCCAGTGCCGTGCGGATGCACGATTCGATGCGGCTGAAATTGTCCCCGACCTTGACTTGCAAGTAGGAGTCGATGCCGTTCGATGCCAGCTGCTCGCCGATCCACGACGAGTTCGTATCGTTGATGATGCCGAGCAGCAGCTCTGTGCCGATGGCGACAACTTCACAGCGCACGTCGTATGTCTCCTTTGAACCAATAGCGGATGCTTGCAGCGTCGGATGGCGTCGGAGTTTCATCTCTTACGAAAAACCTGCCAATCTGGATATCGTTTTATGCCCGCACCACGCGTGCTGCAAACCACCGTTGAGGATCAACGATGACCAAACTGCCCGCCTTTGGCCTCAATCGGATCGACCACAGATCGCCTCGCCACTTTGCGCGCGAGTCGCGACGCGCCGAAGACCTCGGCTGGGATTACGCCTTTATTCCCTCCTCCCCGCTGCGCCGGCCCGATCCATACGTCAACATCGCGTTCGCACTCGAAGCGACAAAGCGGATTTGCGTCGGGCCGCTCATCGAAACGCCGATGATGCGGCATTGGTCCGTCATGGCATCGTCGATTTCAACTGTGGAGGCACTGGCACCGGGCCGGACGCTGCTCGCCTATGGTGTCGGCGATACGGCCGTGCGCCTGCTGGGCAAGCGGCCCGCGCGCGTTGCCGAACTCGAGGAAGCAACCATCCTGACCAAGCGCCTGCTCAACGGTGAGGAAGTCGAAGTCGGCGCAGCAAAGCCCGCCAAGCTTGGTCACGCGATGCCGGTTCCCATCTGGATTGCTGCGGGCGGGCCGAAGACGTTGCGCATGTCCGGCCGCGTCGCAGACGGCGTGTTCATCCGCGTCGGCAGGCACGAGTCGAACATCCGTACGTCCATCGAGGCTGTCCGCGCAGGTGCCGAAGAGGCCGGCCGCAATCCGGATGACGTCAAGATCGCGATCATCCTGCACACCATCCTGACCGACGATGTGCCGGCTGCCAGGCTGATGAGCAAATCGATGGCGGCGGGGTATTATGAGTATTCGCCAATGCTGTTCGATCCACCCGGGTTCAGCTGGGATGGGCCAGACATCCACGAACTCAAGAAGCAGGTCTGGCCGGACTTTCATCACGCGCTGGATCTCGAGGCATCGGGCCGTCTCGTGTCATTTTTGTCGGATGAGATTGCCGATGCCTTCGCAGTCTACGGCACGCCGGACATGATTGCCGGCCAGATCGCCGGAGTCCTCGACATGGGCTACCGCATTGACATGATCATTCCGCACCCGATGCCGACACCGGACCCTGATGGACCGAAACCCGATTACACGGAGCGCTTTGCAACCGAGGTCATTCCGTTGCTCAAATCACGCCTCACGGATCGCGTGTAGTACGGCGCGAAACACGATCGACAGACGGCTGGACCCACACCTTCTGAACGGTGCTTCCCGACGCCCTGCTGCCCCTTCCCCTATCGCGCCAATAACGAATCTGCTCGGTGCGCCGCCGTCTTGCAAATGATTTCGAGGGTGCAAAGCGCAATGGCGGGCCCGGAAGCTCCCGCGCACGAAACAGGCAAGGCACGACGCGCATCGCGCCTAACCGTTTCGGTAGGTGTAGCTATAGCCGTTGAGGGCAGGCGCACCACCAAGGTGGGCATAGAGGACATTTGAGCCCTCTGGGAAGTAGCCTTTCCTTACAAGGTCCATCATGGCCTGCATCGACTTGCCTTCATAGACAGGGTCGGTGATCATGGCCTCGGTACGCGCGGCGAAGCGAATGGCGTCGTTTGTCTCCGCGCTTGGAACGCCGTAGGCAGGATATGCGTAGTCTTCGAGAATAACGATCTCATCATCGCGAATCTGGCGACCGAGTTCGACGAGTTCTGCTGTTCCGTCAACAATCTGCCTGACTTGTTCGCGGGTCTGGACAGGCGTACCGGATGCATCGATCCCTATGACCTTGTCGGCTCTGTCGTCGGCAGCAAATCCGACGATCATCCCGCCTTGGGTGGAACCGGTAACGACACAAACGATGACGTAGTCGAACCTGACCCCCATCTCGGCCTCTTGCGCGCGCACCTCTTCCGCAAATCCGACGTATCCCAGCCCGCCGTACTTGTGTACCGATGCGCCGGCGGGAATCCCGTAAGGCTTTCCGCCTGCATCTTTTACCGACTGAATAGCATCCTCCCAACTCTTGCGGATACCAATGTCAAAGCCGTCCGGGACTATGCGACTGTCGGCACCCAAGAGCCGTGTCATCAAAATGTTGCCGACGCGATCGTAGACGGCATCCTCGTGCGGCACCCAGCTCTCCTGGACGACAACGCACTTCATGCCGATCTTTGCCGCAGTCGCCGCAACCATGCGCGTGTGATTGGACTGGACACCACCGATCGACACGAGCGTATCCGCATTCGAGGCAATCGCATCGGGCACGATGTACTCGAGCTTGCGAAGCTTGTTGCCGCCCATGGCCAGGCCGGAATTGCAGTCATCCCGCTTGGCATAGATTTGAACCTTGCCGCCGAGCGCCTCGCTCATGCGCGGCAGATGCTCGATTGGCGTTGGACCGAAGGTCAGTGGGTACTTCTCGAACTTGTCCAGTCGCAGCATGGTTTCCTCCGGCGTGACACGGTGTTGCATCGGATCAAATCCACGACATCGTGGTCAGATCAAGCGTAACCTGCCAGTCGAAGGTGTCGATGTCGGTCCTTCCGGGCCCGACAAGCTTGCCTCCGGAAACGGTAATCGACTGATCATTATGGTCAAACTCCGCGATATGATCGTAAATCCAGCCAGGGTCGGTGCCATTGATTGTGGCGCATTCGATGGCGTAGCTGCGTGTATCGAGGCGGAAGACCGGTGTCACACCTGGTCTTCGAAGATCCACGTAACCCAGACCACCTATCAGGTAGATCGACGATCCAACCAAGGTCGCGGTGTGGTGGTCGGTTGGTGGGAAGACAGCCTTGGGATAGAGAAAGATCTCGATCGCACCGTTCGTATGCCGGACGACGAGATCATTGTAAATGCAGAAGTCCGGATCGTAGAAGTCCTCGACCTGGCCGCCAATGGAAATCGTCCGCCCGTCGGGCATGCGCGTTTCACTCTGACCAAACCGGTGGCGCCAACGCCAGCGCGGGCCGGGCGTGGCATCGCGATAACGCGAGCTGTCGTCTGAATTCAGCCGGCTCCAGTGTCCGGCAAATGCGTTGTGGCCGTAGCGGTTTGCGTTTTGATGGTCACCCGCAATCAGCTGACTCCAGAACGCACTCTCAACCCGCTCCGGATTGCACACGCCGTAGCGCGGAAAGCGGTCACGCTCATAGTCCTCGCGAGATATCGCCATTGTGCAGCCTTCACAAGCTTGAAGCCGGGCATGTGGCGGTGCCCGGGCGTGACTGGTTCACCAGCAGGCCTGCCGCCCGTGGCGCTGGCTGGCCCGGCGTGACGATAGCGCATGATCACCCGTTGCGCCGCACGACACTGCCCACTCGGTCGGCACACGGTCCGCGCGCCAGGCCGCCCACCAGGATGGCGCGCCAAATCGCGCAGCCACTCCGTGGCCTCGATTCTTTAGGGGCGACCATCTTTGTGCCTTACGTTGGAGCCGCGACAGAGCTTCCAACTCGAGGCACGATGATCTAGGCGGCCGCCTACATGTGAAAGAAATTGAGCTTGTTGCCATCCGGGTCACGGAAGTATCCGGCGTAAAAGTCGAGTCCGGCATTGTGGCGCGGGCCCGGAGCGCCTTCGCCGGTGGCACCGAGTTCAAGCGCCTTGGCATGGAGGCGGTCAACGCTATCTTTGTCCGGTGCGCCGAACGAGACCATGCCGCCGTTGGCGATGGATGCCGGTTTGCCATCGTAAGGTTCGGCAACGCCGAAGAACGGCGCACCATCGGCGCCGGCGTAGAGTGTGACACGGTCGAGATCCATCGCCCGCTTGCCGCCGACTTCGCCCAGCAGTTGGTCATAGAAGGAAACTGCACGCGCACGGTCTTTGGTGCCAACCAGAACGTAGGCGATCATCTCAAAACCTCCATCAATGATCCTGGCCCTAAGGTTCGTGTTCACGGCGGCTCGTCCTCGAATACGGGACTCAACCGACGTGCAACTGTTTTGCCAGTCCCTGCAGCTCCTCGAGCGAAGGTTCGTTTCTGGGCCATTGCAGCCCGACACCATCGTTCTCGTGGCGCGGCAGGACGTGCAGGTGGACGTGCGGCACGGTTTGCCAGCCGGCCGGCTTGTTTGCCTGGAGAATTGTCAGGCCGTCGGGGGCAAAGGCATCCTGCACCGCGACGGCAATCTTGCGGGCCGCCCTGAACAGCGCTCCTGCCTCCTCATCCGACATATCGAGAATCGTTTCTGCCGGGCGCTTGAGTGCGACGATGACATGGCCTGGATTGACCTGGCCGGCGTCCATGAACGCAAAGGTGTGTTCGTCTTCGAAGACTTTTGCGCATGGGATTTCACCTGCAATGATCTTGGAAAAAATGGTCATGGCCCGGGCTCCGCCTATTTTGAACCAACCATTCGAACAGGTGGCCGTAGAGACGGCAATCTGTCAGAATCACCTAATTCGCAGCAAACAGTCGAATTGGCCTGACCGGCAGCCCTCCCCTGGATCAGTTGGATCCATTGCGGCCATCACGACTGCGCGGCGCGCAACCGCTCGCTGTGCTCACCCCCTCATTTGCAAACCACGTACCTAGTCCGGCACCTCGATCGTGAGGAGTGGCGCGTGCTGCTGGGCGCCGTAGATATCGGTGTCGCCGAAGCTGCCGGACGGAACGAGGCGCGGCACCGTGATCTTGATCGCCATGGCGACGTCATAGGGAATGATCGACACTTCGTTCTGCGACACATCATAGAGCGACGCGATCAGCTCCGGCGTTATCACGCCGCTGTCGCGCACGCGCTCGTAGGTTGCCGTGTCCTCGAACATCAAATCGAGCGTCACCAGCAGCGCGCCCGCATTTTTGGAGCGCAACACGCTCGTCAGTTCGGCCAGCGTCGCCACCGATCTACACCTCTACGAGTTGCATCGGAAACGGCTCCAGCGGATCGTCGATTTCCATGATATGCCACATGCTGAACTCGTAGGTCGGCCCGACCGGGATGTCAGACGGCGAGAACGGGATAGCGAGGTTGCCGGAGATGCACTTGCGGCCCGGAAAATCGGTGTGCAGCAGTGCATAGCGCGCCTTGGCCATCACCGCCTTGCTGATATCGGGATCATCGGCCAGTGTCTCGGCCAGCAAACCGATCTCGTGCGGCGCGGCATCCTTGACCGGCTCGCGTGCCGCCATCGTGCCGCTCTTGCCATAAACGCGGATGTTGAGCTTGTACTGCTCAGCGCCAATGCCGAGCGCCGCCACCTCGCCGCGCACACGCTCGTGGCACGAGCGGATGAACTCGTCGATCACCGAAATCAGGATGGGATCGCGTACGCCGGCAATGAACACCGTGCGGAAGCCTGCCAAGCGCACGCCTTCGAGCTTGACGGTATAGCGGTTCGAGCGTTCGAACCGGCTGCCGGCCACTTTCACGGTGCGCTCATCGACCTGCTCGTAGGTGGAATCCACGGTGATTAGCGTTCCGTCCGGCTCTTCCAGGTGATAGGGGCTGGGGTTTTCGTAAAGCGTGTGGGCTGCGATCTTCATGCGCGTGCAGCGCTTGTCGGGATGTGCGGGTTCGACCAGGAAATGGTCGCGCTTCAACGTTCCGATCACGCAGTCCTGGCCGGTGCGCGGTGTCGTCACCTGCCCGGCACATTCGATGATCTTCGACAGGTGCCACACGAGACCCGGATCGAAGCCGCGCATCAGTGGCATCGCGGAATAAATCGACGCATCCGTCGCCCGGCCCGCCAGCACCACCTGCGCACCGGCCTTCAGCGCTTCCTGAAACGGCTCCACCCCCATCATCGCGACCACCCGATGCGTGCCGTCGATCGTCTCGGGCGTCATCTCGTCGATCGGGCCGAGCGGCTCGATCTTGCCGGCGCGCTGCTTGGCATGGAGATAGTCCTTGCCCTGCTCGGCCTGGATCACCGCCATCTTGAAGTGGTAGCCGCGCTCGGCCGCAATCTCTTCGACCACCTCGCGCACGAGATCGACCTGCGCGGTGCCGCCGCCACCGCCGGCCGAACCGATCAGCATCGGGATGCCTTTTTCGAGGGCACCTTCGAGCATCAGGCCGATATCGCGCTTGATCGCCATGCGGGTTACGAACGGCACACCTTCGCCGAGATAGTGCGGACCCGGGTCCATCGATCCACCGTCGGCGGCGATGAAGTCGAGATCCATGTCGAGGCCGCGCCGGAACGCGTCCTCGCCGAAGCCGTAGCCGAGCAGGCCGGTCGTCGCCATCATGCGCAACGTGTCACACGTGTCGCTCGTCTCACTCATGGCCGAGATCTCCCATGCCGTCTTCAAACAGGCTTTGCAGCCCGTACTTGTCTCCAAGCGCGGCGAGCTTGCCCCACGTTTCATCATCCACCGGAATGCCGTCGGCGGACCGGGCCTTCTCCGTGCGCAGTTCGACCTCACCGGGATAGAGCACTTCATCGAAGCCCTGCGCCGGCGGCGTCTCCTTGAGGTATTGGGCAAACTCCGCCACCTCGCGTTTGAAGGTCGCGAGATCGCGGAACGCCGCCGTGTTGAAGACCGCAAGAAAACAGCCGTCGTTGTGCCGCCCGGTCGGCTCGACGCCAAATCCGAGCCCCGGCAGCAGCGCCGAAAGGATCTCGACCATAACCGACAGGCCATAACCCTTGTGACCTTCCGGCCCGCCGAGCGGCAGCAGCACACCGCCGCCTTTGCCCCAGGCCCAGGCATCGGTCGTCGGTCTGCCCTCGCCGTCGACGACCCAGCCCTCGGGAATATCGATGCCCTTGGCCTGCGCCAGCTTGATCTTGCCGGCGGCCACCGCAGACGTCGCCATGTCAACCACCAGCGGCTGCTCGAGATCGGCCGGCACGGCGATGCAGATCGGGTTCGTGCCAAGCCGCGGCGCACGCCCGCCGAACGGCGCCACCGCCTTGGGCGAACGTCCCGAATCCGCCGTCATGATCGCAATCATTCCTTCACGCGCCGCCATCAGCGGGTAGGCTGCAACCCGCCCGATGTGGCTCTGGCGCATGATCGTGGCAGCCGCGACGTTGGCCATCTTAGCCTTTTCGATGGTCAGTTTCGTCGCCTGCTCGGCGACCACGTAACCGAACCCCCAGTTACCGTCGATGACGGTACTGGTCGGTGATTCCTGCTTGATTTCGAACGGTGCGCCCGGAACGATATGACCCTTGTCGATGCGATCGATATAGATCGGGATCTGGATCACGCCGTGCGAGTCGTGGCCCGCCAGGTTGGCGGCTACAGAGTGGCGTGCAACGACTTCCGCTTCATTCTCACCGGCACCGGCGGCAATGAGCAGCTTTTCGATCGTCGCCCGCAACGGGCCGGGCAGAATTGTCGGCATCTCACATACCTCGTTTCGTGACACACGCCGGCGTTCGCCGGCACGGCAAGCCTATTGCAGGCGTTGTTTCCACCCGCCCACCGTCGGACGGGCAAGCCCCAGGTTTTCGCGCAGCGTCGCTCCGGAATAATCGCTGTGGAAGAGACCGCGCTTTTGCAGCTCCGGCACGACATACCTGACGAAGTCCTCGAACGTTCCCGGCACGCACGATGCGCTGATCACGAAACCGTCGCACGCCGGGCTCATGAACCACTCCTCCATGATGTCGGCGATCGCCCTGCCGTCACCGACCACTGGATGACGCAGCCGGCCGCGCTGCGTCACCTCGATAAAATCGCGGATCGACGGATTGGACTTGCCGCTGCCTTGGATTGCCCGGTCGCGGTAGGTCTGCAACCCGGACATGCTGGCCAGTTCCTCATCCGTGAACGGTTCATCCAGCGGTTTGCTGCCGAAATCGAAGTTCAGCACTTCGGACAACAGCATGAGGGAGTCTTCCTCGATCGGCAGGCTTTCAAGCAGCGCCCGCTTGTCTTCGGCCTCCGCCTGGCATTCTCCGATGACCGGCGTAATCAGGTGCGAAATGCGCATCGTATCAGGATCGCGCCCAGCCTTCGCCGCCATCGCCTTGAGCTTGGCGTAAGACTCCTTGCCGATCTCCAAATTCGGATAGACGACAAAAACCAGTTCGCCCCATTCAGCCGCAAACCGCTGTCCGCGCCCGCTCTGGCCGGCCTGGATCAGAACCGGATGTCCCTGGTCCGAACGCGGCACGGTGAACGGCCCGCGCGAGGAAAAGAACTGGCCCTTGTGGTCCAGGCGTTGGACCTTATCGGGATCGGCGAACGTGTTGGTCGACTTGTCGACCACCAGGGCATCGTCGGCCCAGGTGTCCCAATGGCCGAGCACCACTTCCATGAACTCATCCGCACGGTCATACCTCAGGTCATGCTCGATCACGCCGTCTCGGCCCATGTTCCGGGCCTCGGTATCGTTCAGCGATGTCACGATATTCCACGCCGCCCGCCCATGCGTCATGAGATCGAGGGTTGCAAACATGCGCGCCACGTGGAACGGCTCGTAATAGGTCGTCGACATCGTCGCGCCGAGCCCCAGCCGGCTCGTCGCCATCGCCATCGGCATCAATGTTGCGATCGGGTCCATCTTCACGCAGCGAATGCCATAGCGCACCGCATCGGCGAAGTTGCCACCGGCGTATTCCGGCATGCCGAGGCGATCATCGAAAAAGGCGAGGTGGAACTTGCCGTCTTCGAGGACGCGCGCGATATGGGCGTAAAATTCCGGCGCGGTGAAATCCGTTCGCGAATCGGGATGACGCCACGAGGCGGCAAAGTTCGAGCAGTTCTGCGCCTGCATGAAACCGACCAATGCCATCTGCCGCATGTTTTGACCCCGTCACCACTGCTGACGCCACCAGTATGCCCGCTTCCCCGGCGCTTGCGCAAAACCGGCTCGCGGTTCAGGCGCGATATTCGAAGTGTGATCGCAACGCCCGGAACGCTTCGACGAGCCCCACTACGCGACGCCAGCGTGTTCTCGGCTATACTTCACGCGACGAACCGCGTTTCCACCACACCGAGCGTACCGAAGTCCATGCGTACATGATCGCCGGGCATGACCGGCACCGGGACGGCGCACGTGCCGGTGGTCACGACCTGGCCTGCCGCCAGCGTGAGACCAAGTCCCGTCACCTCGTTGACCAGCCATGTCAGGGCTTCGCGCGGATCGCCGAGCACGTTGGCGCCGATACCTTCGTGTTCGACCTTGCCGACGACCTCGGCGCGCATACGGAACGCGGCGAGATCGAGTGCACGCCAGTCCTGCGCAACCGCCGGTCCGAGCACGAACTGGTGCGCACAGGCATTGTCGGCGATCAGGTTGGCGGCACCTGCCGCTGCAAAATCGGCGAACCGCGAGTCCGGCACTTCGATTGCCAAATGCAATTGGCCGACCGCGGCCATGACATCGTCTCGCGAATAGGCATTTGCACGGGGCCTGAGGGCTGCGCCAATGCGAAACGCGAATTCCGGCTCGGCCACCGCCATACGATTGGCACCGAAGTGTAACGTCGCGCCGCTCTCCGCGGCGCGTTCTGCAATCAAGCGACCTGCAAGCGGTGCGTCCACACCGATGTGGGCTTGGCCGGCCGCGCTGGTCGCTGCAATCTTCCAACCGATGATCGGCTGCGCACTCTTGGCCGCGAGCCGGGCCTGGATCGCATACCCGTCAGTGCGCGAGCGTGGCTGCAAATCCGGTTCGAAGGCGTCCAGGACCTCCCCGGCCTGCCATTTCGCCCACACCAGATCGGCAGCCCGTTGCCAACGCGCCGCGGCGCTCATCCGGCGTTCTCCAAGCTTTCGCTGCGCAATTCGCAAAGCTGGCGAAAGACGCCGATGCCGCCGCGCCCGGCACCGTTGCGTTCCATCCAGGCGACAACGGCATTACCGTCTCTTTCGCGCAGCACCGTCACAAACAGGCAGCCGGCTATGGTCTCATCACCGCCCCGCATCTTCTGTTCCTGCGAACCGACGTTGCTCGCACCGGCAACCTCGGTCCAGACCTCGCAACTGGCAACCACAGGAGGCAGGGCCGCCGCATCCAGCTTCACCCAGCGCGCCGCCAGATCCGGATCGGTCGTCACCGCCGTTACTGCAATCGCGCCGTCGATCACCCCCATTCGCAGTCGGCGCGCGCACACCGTGCGGCTCGGCGCCTGGAAGATGCCGTTCATGATCTCCTGCGTCAGTGGCGTCGGATCATTGAGGCGGTCGGTATAGGCCTTCGAGGTAAACACCTCCGGCGTGTCGCCGACGTAGTAGGTGAAATACTGGCGAAAGCCGTCGAGCCCCTCGAACCGCCGCCCGCTGCGAAAGCCCGGCACCGAGACGCGCTCGATCAGATGCTCGCTCTGGTACCAGTGCTCGAACGTCGCCTCGTCACCCGCGCGACAGTTGTGCCAGATCGCAAGAATGCCGATGCCTGTGTCATGCATCGTCCCGGTCCCCTCCAGGAATTTCGTGGAGCGGCACGCCCACCCGTCAATCCTCGAATGGATCGCGCATCAGGATCGTATCGTCGCGCTGCGGCGAGGTCGACAACAACGTCACCGGGCACTCGATCAGCTCTTCGATGTGGCGTACATATTTCACCGCCTGCGCCGGCAGGTCGGCCCACTTGCGCGCGCCAAACGTCGTATCGGTCCAACCTTCGTGCGTTTCATAGATCGGCACCACCCGCTCCTGCGCATTGTGGCCCGCCGGCAACCGGTCGATCCGCTCGCCGTCAAGCTCATAGCCAACACACACCTTGATCTGCGCAAACCCGTCCAGCACGTCGAGTTTGGTCAGCGCGATGCCGGTGATCCCGCACACCTTGATCATCTGGCGCACCAGCGTCGCATCGAACCACCCGCACCGCCGCTTGCGCCCGGTGACGACGCCGAACTCGCGTCCGCGTTCGCCGAGCATCTGCCCGACATCATCGTTGAGTTCCGTCGGAAACGGCCCGGAGCCGACCCGCGTCGTATAGGCCTTGGCAATGCCCAGCACGTTGCCGACGGCACCCGGCCCGATGCCCGAGCCGATCGCCGCCTGCGCGGCCACCGTGTTCGATGATGTCACGAACGGATAGGTGCCGTGGTCGATGTCGAGCAACGCCCCTTGGGCGCCCTCGAACAGGATGCGGCTGCCGGCTCGCCGTTGCTGGTCCAGAAGCTCCCACGTCACATCCATGAACGGCAGGATCTTGGGCGCAACGTCGGCCAGATCCTGGATCAGCGCCGTGCGGCTGACTTCCGGCTTGCCGAGGCCGCGCCGCAGGGCGTTGTGATGAACCAGGATACGCTCGACCTTGGCTTCCAGCGTCGACAGGTTCTTGAGGTCCTGCACCCGGATGGCGCGGCGCCCGACCTTGTCTTCGTAGGCCGGGCCGATGCCCCGCCCGGTGGTGCCGATCTTGCCCGTCCCGGCCGCCTCCTCGCGCATCTGGTCCAGTTCCCGATGCAGCGGCAAAATGAGCGTCGCGTTCTCGGCGACGCGCAGGTTGCTTCGGCTGACCTCGACACCCTGTCCTTTCAGCGTTTCGATTTCCTTGACCAGCGCCCAGGGATCGACCACGACGCCGTTTCCGATCACCGCCAGCTTGTCCGGCCGCACCACCCCGGACGGCAGCAGCGAAAGCTTGTAGACTTCGTTGCCGATGACGAGCGTGTGGCCGGCGTTGTGTCCGCCCTGGAAACGCACGACCACGTCGGCACGCTCCGACAACCAGTCGACGATCTTGCCCTTCCCTTCATCACCCCACTGGGCGCCTACGACAACGACGTTCGCCATCCCACGATCCTGTCCAGCAAAAAGAAACCCGGCACACTGCCGGGGTTATCATCTATACCGCAGCAACTACCGCGGACACAATTACGACCGATTGACCGGCCCACCCGCGAGCGGCAGCACCCGATGGTCTGTCAGGTCGAGCTGAACCATCCCGCTCCCCCAACCGACCGCCCACGGCAACAATTTATTGGGCGGTCGGGAAAGAGAGCGGTTCGGCGACGCGAGTCCGCCTAAGGCGGAAATAACCTATCGGCTGTAGCGGATCTTCTTGTCGGCCGGCCACGCCACGACGTAACCGAAGTCGACCTCGATCTGCTGGTCGGGCGAAAGCTTGCCCTGCCAGGCAACGACCCCACGCCGATCCTTGACGTTCTGCTTGGTCGGTTTGGTGCGGCCAACCAATTCGACCTTAATGTCTTCGTTGAGCGATTCCGGTCGCTGGTCGAGGATCGTGTAGGCGATCGGCCGCTCGTGCAGGTTCTTGACGGTGATCTTGAACTTGCGCTGGTCGGTGCGCGACGAGGAAATGATGCCGCTCTCGCCGCGCGACTCGCCGATCTTGGTATACTTGACCCGCACCGCATCGTCGGCGCCAAAGCCAAGCTCGTGTTCCTCACCGCCGACCAGCTGCGGCACCCGTCCGCGCCCGACAAACGTCTGATCGCGGAACAGCATCGCCTGGCCTGGCAAAACCGGCGCGATGCCCTTCGGCAGTGTCATCTTGGCGTAGAGATAGGCTCTGGCATCGAACTTAGGCACCGAACGCACGACAAGTGACGGCTCGAGCGAGATCGTCTCGATCTTGACCCGCTTGGCATCGCCCGTGTTGGCCACCGTAATGCGGTCGGGCACCTTGAACACGGCCTGATAGCCTGCAATGTCGACAGCTGCGTCGCGTTCGAGAACGGGTGCAGCAGCCTTGGCAACGTCCTGCTTGAACTTGGCCCTCGGCTGCCGCGCCGCACGCAAACGACCCCGCGCCTCGGCCTCTTCCGATCGCATCGTCGACATCGGCACGGCGATAGGTTTCGGCGGCTCGTAGAAGTCGACCGTGATCGGGTAGATTTCCGGCGCACCGCTGCGCCCGCTCGGGCGCGCTGTAGACAAAGCGACCGCAACGTCCTTCCACGCCTCACCGGTCGTTTGCACGATGGCCGCGCGACGGGTCAGCACCAGCTTCGGCGGCACGTTGCGCGAACCGGTCTCAAGACGCGCATCATAGAGTGGTCGCCAACGTGCGCTGCGCACCTGATAGCGAATAACCAGATCCGCGCTCAGCGCGTCACCGGCAACGACATTGACCTTGGCTTGCGTACGCTGTTCCTGTTGCGGCGCCAGCCCGGCGAGCTGCTTCTTGAGATCATCGATCCGCCGTTGGGTCTCGCGCACCTTGATCCGCTGGCGCAGCAGTGATTTCTGAACATCCGCCATACTCGTCCCGATGAGACCGAGCAAGTGCGCCCAATCCTCCTGCCCGCGCACTTTGCCACCGCTGAGCGGCGGTGCGGCAGCCGGCAGGCCTGCGAGATTTTCGATGTAGCGCTTCTGGACTTCCTTGGTCTCGATTTCGGCATGGAGGGCGGCCAGCAGATCGCTTTCGCGTTCGATTTCATCTTCAAGCTTGCGACGCGCGCTTTGCTGCGCCTCCGAATCTTGCCTCAGCACCTGGATGCGGCGGGCATCGACCGCACCGATCCCCAACTGGCCGGTCGCCTTGCCTTCGACCCGGATCGAATTGAGGTCGGCCTCGGCCGGAAGGTCCTTGAGCACGATGGTATGCCCACCGGCCGGCACTTGCGCCCGCACGGTGCGCGAAATTTCCGCCCCTCTCGGGAACACCGTCACGGCATCCACCGTCGACGTGGCGGAGATTTCCGCTGCCTCCACGCGGAACGCAACGAGTGCGCATAACACCATGAAACCAAACCGCATTCCACGTCTCCTCATTCGCAATGGCAATTGCCGCCTCACGTTGTCTGCACCGACTTCATGACATAGTTGCGGCCGCGCGTCATGCGCGCGCAATGCAATTCTTGAAGCGCACCCGGCAATGCCATGAGGGATCGGCAATAGCACCCTAGAACGACAGCCGATGGGCGCTCATCACCATCGGCAGCGCTCTTACGCGCTGCAGGACGGCATCCGCCACCGGGCCGTCGACCGCGGCAAGACAGATTGCATCGCCACCCGGTGCATCCCGCCCCAGGTTAAAGGTCGCGATGTTGACGTCCGCTGCGCCCAGAACCTGGCCGAACTGCCCGATGAACCCCGGTTTGTCCTGGTTGGTCACATAGAGCATGTGCGGTGCAAGCTCGGCCTCCATATTGATGCCTTTGACCTGGATGATGCGCGGCTTGCCGTCGGAAAAAACCGTGCCAGCCACCGACCGTTCCTGCCGCTCGGTCACGACTCCGAAGCGCATGTAGGTCTGATAGGCGCCGCCGACGCCACGCCGAACCTCTTCCACCTCGATGCCGCGTTCGCGCGCAACTTCGGGTGCCGACACCATATTGACGCCATCGGAGAGCAACGGGCGCAGCACGCCTGCAAGCGCCGCCGAGGTTAGCGCCGCAGTGTTCATTTCCGCGATCTCGCCGACGTATTCAAGACGCACACGTTTCAGCCCTGTCTCCGTCAACTGACCTGCAAACGAACCCAGTTGATCGGCGAGCTTGACGAACGGTGCAAGGCGCGGTGCCTCTTCAGCGGTGATGTTCGGAAAGTTGATCGCGTTGCTGATTGCCCCGGTCAGCAGGTAGTCGGACATTTGCTCGGCGACCTGCAGGGCAACGTTTTCCTGCGCCTCGCTCGTTGCCGCCCCGAGATGCGGAGTGCAGATCACGTTGTCCAGACCAAACAATGGATTTGACTTGGCCGGCTCTTCGGTAAACACATCAAACGCCGCACCAGCGATGTGACCTGCACCGAGGCCGTCGGCAACCGCTTGCTCATCGACCAGGCCGCCACGCGCGCAATTGATAATCCGCACGCCGGCCTTGGTCTTGCCTAACGCCTCACGGCTCAGAATATTGCGCGTCTTGTCGGTCAACGGGGTGTGCAGCGTAATAAAGTCGGCACGCTGCAGAAGATCGTCGAGTTCCACCTTCTCGACCCCGAGTTCCACCGCGCGCTCCGGCGACAGGAAAGGGTCGTAGGCGATCACGCGCATTTTGAGACCGATGGCACGGCTGGCCACGATAGCGCCGATATTGCCGCAACCGATGATGCCGAGCACCTTGCCGGTGATCTCGACGCCCATGAAGCGGGATTTCTCCCACTTGCCCTGCTGGGTCGACAGATTGGCCGTCGGAATTTGCCGTGCCAATGCCAGCATCAGCGAAATCGCATGCTCTGCCGTCGTGATCGAATTGCCGAACGGCGTGTTCATCACGATAACGCCCTTCGCTGTCGCAGCCTTGATATCGATATTGTCGACACCGATACCGGCGCGCCCGACAACCCTGAGACGGTCCGCCTGCCGCAGGACTTTCTCGGTGACCTTCGTTGCGGATCTGACCGCCAGGCCGTCGTAGTCACCAATCACCGTGAGGAGTTTGTCGCGGTCTTTGCCCAAGTCGGGCTCAAAGGTGACGTCGAGGCCGCGGTCGCGAAAGATCTGGACCGCGGTGTCGGAAAGCTTGTCCGAGATGAGCACGCGTGGCGCCATGACGGATCCTCCGTGTTTGAAACTGTTCTGGCTGTGAATTTTGCCGGACCGACGACATTGGCCCGGGCCGGGACAAGGGATGTTGGATCTCTGTTGGCCTCAATGCGCGTCGCAAAAAATGCGCCTCGCTTTGGGTCTTATTGCCTCACGCCGCTATTCGCGCTGCGCGCGGCGGCTCCGGCGGGGCGGCCATTCGGCCGGGTCGCGTTGCTCCCTCATGAGTGAATCCGTTCGTTGCGACATGCCTTAGGCCGCCTCGGCCAGTTCCGAGCGCGCCGCGCCAAACGCCCAGTCGAGCCATGGCGTCAGCGCCTCGAGGTCATCGGCCTCGACCGTCGCCCCGGTCCAGATCCTGAGGCCGGGCGGCGCATCGCGGTAAGACCCGATGTCGAGCGCCACGCCTTCGGCCTCGAGCAGCGCCGCGATGCGTTTCGCGAACGCGGCCTGGTCGCGCGCCGGCAGCGCCGCAACCGCGGGCTCGACGATCTTGAGGCACACCGAGGTATTCGACCAGATTGCAGGATCAACCGCAAGGTTCGCCACCCACGCCGTTTTTGCGACCCAGTCATGGAGAACCTTGGCGTTGCGGTCCGCGCGCGCCATCAGCGCCGCACTGCCGCCGATTCCCTCGGCCCACGCCAGGGCATCGAGATAATCTTCGACGCAAAGCATCGACGGCGTATTGATCGTCTCACCGACGTAGACGCCATTGATCAGCGCCCCGGACTTGGTCAGGCGAAAGATCTTCGGCAACGGCCAAGGTGGGCTATAGCTCTCGAGGCGCTCGACCGCGCGCGGCGACAGGATCAGCATGCCGTGCGCCGCCTCACCACCCATCACCTTCTGCCACGAGAACGTCGCCACATCGACCTTCGGCCAGTCGATCGGCTGTGCAAATGCAGCCGAAGTTGCATCAGCAAACGTCAACCCCGCACGATTCGCTGCAATCCAGTCGTAGTCGGGAATGCGCACGCCCGACGTTGTCCCGTTGGACGTGAACAGCACATCCCGCGAAAAATCCACTTGCGTGAGGTCCGGCAGCTCACCGTATCCGGCCTCGATCACGCGACAGTCAGCGAGTTTGAGCTGCTTGACGGCATCCGTCACCCAGCCGGCGCCGAAACTCTCCCAGGCCAGCATGTCGACACCGCGCGCGCCGAGCAAATTCCACATCGCCATTTCGAAGGCACCGGTGTCGGAAGCCGGCACGATCCCGCAACGATAATCATCCGGCAGGCTGAGCAGGCTGCGCGTCTTGTCGATGGCAAGCTTGAGGCGCGCCTTGCCCTCGGCCGCGCGGTGCGACCGCCCAAGGTATGCATTTTCGAGATTTGCGGACGTCCAGCCGGGCCGTTTGGCACAAGGTCCGGACGAAAAACGCGGGTCGGCCGGCCTGCGGGCCGGCTTGGCAGGTATGCTCATTGTTCTATCCTTCCAGATAGCTGCCCTTCGTTGGGGAAGGGTGTCCCGCCGCTTCTATGGCCCAGGGCGCAGCCACGGTCAACCAGCCCCGGTGACGCCGTTCGTCGCGTGGTCAAGTCGAATTTCGGGCCCGCCGACGGCAAAAACCGCGCGCGCGAGGTGGCACCGCAAAACCACGATCAGGGTACGGCATTGCCATTCCGAGCCACTTTGTTGGCGCCAGCCGTTGCCGCCGAACGCTGAATCGGATTTCCAATCGTCCCATCCAAGCCAATTGACCAAGGAACGGGGGACATGCAGACAGACGCCGAACGCCTCAATAGTCTGCGGCTGCTGGTTGCTCGCGTACGCGACAGGCGCATCGAACGCCTGATGGCACGCGTACGCCGCCAGCGCGAACGCTCGCAAGTGCGCAGCCGTGACCGCTTGTTCGAGCAGGCCCGCCATCTCGTCAAATCGAAATCCAGGCGCGCCATGGCCTGAGAGTCGCATGCGGGCAGCGCTCACGCGCGCGCCACTCACACGGTCGAGGCAGCCGACCGTTGGACCAGCGCGCATCGCGCCGCCGCTACGCCTGGCCGCATGCTGCAAAATGCCGGACCGCGCCAGCCCGCTGCCTCTGTACCCACACCATCGCCATGCGCTAACGTCACCCGGCCGTCTTCCCGAACAAATGAGTAACGGAGTACCAGCGTGCCGAATTCGCAAACGCGTGGCGCCGATCTTCTTGCACAAGGCCTGGCCGACGCGGACATCACGACCGTGTTTTCGCTCTCCGGCAACCAAATCATGCCGGTCTACGACGCTCTGCGCGACACATCCATACGCATCATCCACACCCGTCATGAAGGCGCCGCCGTCTACATGGCCGAAGCCGCCGCCCAGCTCGGCGGCACGGTAGGCGTCGCGCTGCTCACCGCGGGACCTGGTTTCGCCAATGGCCTGTCGGCGATCTACACGGCTCGCGAATCGGAAACACCATTGCTGGTCCTCTCGGGCGACTCCCCGGTGGCACGTGATGGTCGCGGCGCGTTTCAGGAACTCAACCAGTGCGCGGCCGCCGCCCCGTTGGCCAAGGCATCATTCCGCGCCCGTCGGGCCGGCGGTCTGCGCGAGGATATTGGCCGCGCGATCGCGCTTGCCCGCAGCGGCCGGCCGGGCCCCGTCCATCTGGCATTGCCCGACGATGTCTTGCGCCAGATCGCGGCGCATGATCCGGACGCAGCCTCCGTATCGCCGCCGCCAGCCCTAACGAACGCCGGCGAAGCGCATCTTGGCGCACTCGCCGCCCGGCTCGCCGAGGCCCAGCGCCCGATCATCCTCGCCGGACCGGCATTTTGCCGCCCGCAATGGAAGGCACCGCTCGCCAAGCTCGCCAACCGCCTCAACGTGCCGATCGTCACCTTTGAAAGCCCGCGCGGCCTGCGTGCCCCGCGGCTTGGCGCCTTTGCCGAGGTCATTGCCGAGGCCGATTCCGTCGTAACCCTCGGCAAACCGCTCAACTTCATGGTCGGGTTCGGTGACCAGCCCGTGCTTGGCCCGACCTGCCCGGTCATGCAGTTCGACGCCGACGAAGCTATCCTTGCAGGCGAGGCAACCGCCCAGGCGACACGCCGGCTCACCCAGGTCCACTGCCAACCGGCAAGCGTGGTCGATGCCCTCCTCGCAGAAGCGGACATCAGGGCTCACCCCGCCAACGCCTGGCGTCGCGATGTCGAAGCCGCCGTCGCCTTCCGGCCACCGGCCTGGTCCGACGACCAGACCTCCGCGGGAGAACTCAATTCGCTGACGCTTGCAAGTGCCGTCAGGACGCTCACCGAACGCACCTCGGAGATCGCACTGGTCATCGACGGCGGGGAAATCGGCCAGTGGTGCCAGGCGCTGGCCGACACGGAGACCGCCATGATCAACGGCCCGTCCGGCGCGATCGGCGGCAGCATCCCGTACGCCATCGGCGCCAAGGCAACGCAACCGGACCGTCCGGTCGTCACGGTCATGGGGGACGGCACTGCCGGCTTCTACCTTGCCGAATTCGAAACCGCAGTGCGCGAAAACGTGCCCATCATCGCCGTCATAGGCAACGACGCCAGATGGAACGCGGAACACCAGATCCAGGTGCGGGACTATGGCGCTGAGCGCGCCTTCGCCTGCACCCTGACGCCGGCCCGCTACGATCGCGTCATGGCCGAACTTGGCGGCTACGGCGAACAGGTCACCACGGCGGCAGAAATCCTGCCCGCCATCGACCGTGCCTTGGCATCAGGAAGGCCGGCTTGTGTCAACGTCATGATAGACGGTCAACCGGCTCCCAACATCACACGCTAAGGCACGTCGCAGCAAAACGGGTTCACTGATAAGGGAGCAACGCGACCCGGCCGAAAGGCCGCCCCGCCGGAGCCGCCGCGCGAAGCGCGAATAGCGGCGTGAGGCAATGAAACCCGAAGCGAGGCGCATTTTTTGCGACCCGCTATAAGGCCGGGTTTCCTGAGCATTCCCGAACAAAAGCAAAGGGAGCGCCGAAGCGCTCCCGATACCAGGCCCGAGGCCTTGGCTTTGGTCTTTCCGGCCGCGCCGGCGCCTTTAGATCAACCTGCCTTCATTCGGAACCGGTCCGATTCCGAATGGACGCGAAAAGTTGCTCGGCTCTTTAGAGGCGATCATCTTTGTGCCTCAAAGTTGGAGCCGCGACAGCGCCTCCAACTCAAGGCACGATGATCTAGCGCGTTTCAGGTTTAGCTGGAACCGTCCCACTCCCCCGCCCGGCCGCCCAAAACCACGATTGCATGGGCGGGGGAGTGGGCAGGCGGTGTGATTCCGCCTAAGGCGGAAATAATCTAGCGCAAATCGTAGCGGATACCGAAGCGGAACTCGTGGGCATGCAGATCTTCTGCGGAAATGTCGCTCGCGATAGTGCCGACGGGGTTGCCTGGCGGCGCATCGACACTGCCGGTCTCAACCTCGCCCATGTAGAGGAAGCGGTAGCCCAGATCGAGGTTGAACTTGTGCGCGAGCTTGACCGCGACACCGGCCATGAACGCGCCCGCAACGTGCCAGCCGCTGCCTTCGCCGATCGTTGCCGTGCACGTGCAGTTCGCCGGCAGCGTGTTGGCTTCGGTCTCGTGATAGACACCGCCGAGGCCAACGCCCAGGTACGGATTGATCCGGCCGCCGCGATTGAAATCATAATAGACGTTGGCAAGCAGCACATGGCTATTGAGGCCGAAAGCGCGGAACCCGTCACCGGAACCACCATTGTTGACGGTGCCGCTGATGTCGCTTTCGAAGCGATAGTCATAGGTCAGATCGCCACGAACCGACCGCGTGAAATACCGGCCGAACCCGCCGCCGAACGACCACGTCGAATCATATTCGCGCCGAATGAGATCGAAGCGGCCTTCCTCGACGACAATCGGGTCGTCGTGTGACGCATAAGCGCCGTCGAGACGCAAATACCAGGTCGGATTGGTCATGACGGCCGGATGATAGCCACCGTGTCCGCCTTTGGCGCCTTGGTACATGCCGCCGGCTTGCGCCGATACGATGCTGAACAGCAGCATTGCTGCACCAACCAGCGCAGACCCACGAATGGTAGTCATCTCAGGTTCCCTTTCTGCTTCTGACCGACGGAGCGTGGTCATCTGGCGAATTGCCGAAATCGAGTCGTGTCCCGACTTCGGACTATCGATCAGAAGCGTTAAGGGAGGCTTAAACACTGTTCGCGATTGGCACGGTCCGGGCGGAAACGGCGCTGCCTCCATCGGTTCTGTGGCAGCGAATCACCTTTTCGCGCCGTCGCCGATGGCTTCAGCAAGCCCAGCAACGTCAATGGAGCACACGGGCCGACCTAGGCCCGGGCAGCCGCGTGCTTGACGGCATCGACGATGTCGTTGACGACCGTGTCCACCAGCGCCGCATCGTCACCCTCACCCATCACCCGGATAACGGGTTCCGTCCCGGACGGGCGAATGACCAGCCGGCCACCGTCACCGAGCTTTTCCTTGGCCGCCGCGATGGCTTTCTTGACATTGCCGGCATCGAGCGGCTTGCCGGAGCCGTAGCGCACGTTCTTGAGCACCTGCGGCAACGGCTCGAAGCGCTTGCAAACCTCGCTCACCGGTTTACTGGTGGAAACGACGACCGCCAGCACCTGCAGCGCCGAAACCAGGCCGTCACCCGTCGTTGTGAAATCGGAAAGCACGATGTGGCCGGATTGCTCGCCTCCGACGTTGAAGCCGTGCTTGCGCATGTGTTCAACGACATAGCGGTCACCGACGGGCGTCCGCGCAACCGACAGCCCTTGCTCCTTCAGATAGCGCTCCAGCCCGAGGTTCGACATCACCGTGGCGACGATCCCTCCGGCCGCCAACTTCCCACGCCGGTGCCAGCTTTCCCCGATCACCGCCATCAGCTGGTCGCCGTCGACGATCTCGCCGTGTTCATCGACAATCACCACCCGATCGGCATCCCCGTCCAGCGCAATGCCGATGTCGGCGCGGACTTCGCGAACCTTGTTGATCAGCGCGCCGGGCGCGGTTGACCCGCATTCCAGGTTGATGTTGCGGCCATTCGGCTCGACGCCGATCTTGACGACTTCTGCACCGAGTTCCCAGAGCGCATCCGGCGCCACGCTGTAGCCGGCACCGTTGGCGCAATCGATAACGATGCGCAGGCCATCGAGGCGCAGGTTGCGCGGCAGCGTGCGCTTGGCAAACTCGATATACCGCTCCTGCGCGCTTTCGATCCGTTTTGCCCGGCCTATCCCGTCGGGCGACGTCAGGATTGCATCGCTATCGCCATCGATCAGGCGCTCGATTTCGAGTTCGCTTTTGTCGGACAGCTTATAGCCGTCGGCGTCGAACAGCTTGATGCCGTTGTCCTCATAGGGGTTGTGTGATGCCGAAATCATCACCCCGAGGTCGGCCCGCAGCGACCGCGTGAGCATCGCCACCGCCGGTGTCGGCATCGGGCCGAGCAAGAACACATCGCAGCCGACGGCCGTAAAACCAGACATCAATGCCGATTCGATCATATAGCCGGACAACCGCGTGTCCTTGCCGATCACGACACGGTGGCGATGATGGCTGTCACCATTGGAAAATACCCGCCCTGCCGCCATTCCCACCTTGAGCGCCAGTTCTGAGGTCATGGGATGCCGGTTGGCAGGCCCACGAATGCCGTCGGTCCCGAAATATTTCCGTGCCATAAGATCCCTCGCCAGGTCCCTCGTTGTGTATAGCTCGGCAAGACCGCACGCCTGCTTGAGCCGTCGGCTTCACACGCAGACAGGATTAACCCCTGCCCGCGCAAGTGGAAAGCCCACAATCGCTGCCCCCCACACACCTGGTCGCCCCTGATCGCCCCTAATCACCATGGTTGCCGGAGACCGGCCCCTTGCGCCGCCGCGACAGCGACGCGTTGTCTGTGGTTGCGGAATCAGCGCATGTCATGCGTCACAAAACCGGTCCGTAAAGAACGATATGATCCACGTTCTGCGGATCATACAGATCGTGAGGGTGATGGATGGCACTGTTCCTGGCCGTGGCGAATCGCAAGGGGGGCGTCGGCAAATCGACCGTATCGGTCATGCTGGCCTATGCCTTCGCACTCTGGTCCGAGAAGAAGGTCTTGCTGGTCGATCTCGACGCGCAATCGAACTCGTCCCTGATATTACTTGGCGGCGAGCGATGGATCGAATCGCAACGCAATTCACGCAACGTTGCCGCCTACATCGAGGACCGGCTCTATTCCATCGAGCAGACAAAAATCCGTGACTACGTTGTCGACGGCATCGGCGACGTCGAACTGGCCTCGGGCGACCTGCCCGACATGCTGTTGCTGCCCGGCTCCCTGCATTTCGAGGACATGCAGGACGAACTCATCACCTATTATTCGAAGAATCAAACGCCGTTCCGCCAGGCCAAGGCCAAGTGCGCCGAACACTTCCGGGCCGCCTTCAGCTTCGCCGCCCCGCTTGCCGACATTGTGATCATGGATTGCGCGCCGGGCCTGTCTAATGCGACCGCAGCCGCACTCAAACTCGCCAACAAGGTCGTCGTTCCGTTCCGGCCCGATGCCGTCTCCCAGTTCGCCGTCGACCGCATTGCGCAGATCATCGAGGCCAAGAAGCATGATGAAGTCATGGAGATCGCGCCGGCTGAACGCCGTTACGTGTGCCTGGCCAACTACGTGCGCGACAGCGGCCGCGACCGCATCTATATCGATACCACCGCCAATGACCACCCGATGCTGAGCGCCCAGATTCCGGCCTTGCCCGACGTCGCCGATGCCTTCGACTTTCTCGGAGAACCACAAACCGTCGCGGAAAAGTACGGTGAGGCCGTTGGCCCGATGCGCGCGCTTCATGATGAGTTGACGACCATCCTGCCAATGTAATTGCGGCAAAGCAGGCCAATCCGGAGGCGGAACGTCATGAGCAAGCCGAAGAGAAAGCTGTCAGGCCTGAGCTTGCACCGCTTTTTCCGGCGGTTTTTTCGCGCCCAGCCGGAACTCGACCGCCAGCTCGCCGAAACGTTGGCTAGCCGCGCCACCCGGACCCTGACCAGCGTCAGCCTCTCTCGCGCGGCGCGAACCAGCTTTACCCAGCAGCCCCGTTCCAGGGCACGCGACCCGGCACCCGCGAAAAATCCCGCACCACAACCTGATCCGGTAGCGGTCGACACGTCCGAGCCGGTGCCTGCCAAGCCGGCCGGGTTCGACCCCTACGCCTTCGGTCTGGTCCCGATTTACCAGCGCGAAGGCCGCGACGGGCTGCTCGCCCGCCTCTCGGAAGTCAAAACCGCGGAAAACTTGCGCCGCATGGCCCGCGCCCAGCAGATCGCCCTGCCGGCGGACCTGCGCAAGGGCGACATCGGCCTCGATGTCCTGCGCGATGCCATTGCCAAGGCCGTGCAAAAACGCATTGCCGACCGCCGCGCCGCAGCCGGTTGATCGCAATCGCAGCCGCCTTCAGGTCGTAGCCACCGCCGATGAATGCCCGAGATAGGCCCCCTGCCACAGCTCCAGCGCCTGGCGGGTCTCGGCCGCGTCATGGACGCGCACGACCTGCACACCCTGGCTGACGGCGTGCACCGCCGCCGCCAGCGAACCCGGCAGACGCTGATCGGCACTCTTGGCCGCCGTCAGCCGCCCGATAAAGCTCTTGCGTGACGCCCCGACCAGAACCGGCAGGCCAAGCCCGTGCAGCAAATTGATCTGTGAGAGCAGTTCAAGATTGTGATCCAGGGATTTGCCGAAGCCGATGCCCGGATCGACGATAATCTTGTTGCGCGCGATGCCGGCTCTGAGACACGCTTCGACGCGCGCCTCCAGATAGTCGAACACATCGAGCGCAACATCATCGTAGACCGGGTCGTCCTGCATCGTCTTGGGATCACCCTGGGCGTGCATCAGCACCACCGGCACGCCGGCCCCTGCAACCACATCCAGACTTTCCGGGTCGAACGTCAGCGCCGAAACGTCATTGACGATATCGACACCGGCATCGAGCGCCCTGCGCATCACTTCGGCCTTGCGCGTGTCGATCGAAAGTCGCGCATCGACCTTGCCGACAAGTCCCTCGATGACCGGCAGCACCCGTTCCAGTTCGACGCCGATCGGAACCGGCTCGGATCCCGGCCGCGTCGACTCGCCACCAATGTCAAGAATGTCGGCGCCTTCATCGACCAGCCGGCGCGCGTGATCGATCGCCATCGCCGCATCATCGAACTGATCGCCATCGAAGAAACTGTCCGGCGTGACGTTGACCACGCCCATGATCCGCGGCCGGTCGAGTGACAGCCCGGCGATACGCGGCCGCGCCAACTGCAGCGCCTCGTACATGTCCGCGGCATTGAGCGCCCGTCGCCCCCAATCGCGTTCCATGAAATCGCCGAGGCTTACGATTCGTCGTTCGATTTCCGCACCATTGCGCTCGATCACTTCGACCGCGGCGAAATCGAGCCAGCCGTCGGCCAGCCGCAGGCACCCCCACACCTCGTCGGCCCGCTCACCGTGCCGGGCGGCATAAAGGCCGACCGGCCGCACATAGATTTCACGTAGCATGCAGTTTCCTGGGGTTGGCGATGAGGCTTGCGCCAATCGAGAACGGCCGCGGATCATATCCGCGGCCGCCTGAACTTCAATCCCCGTCTGGGCGCTACCCAGCCAAATCAGGTCGGTTGCGGCTCCATGCCGCCTGCACCGGGCTCTTCATCCGACCCGCGTACCGGTCGCGCCTGGCCTGCCGTTGGCACGGCAGTCCCGAGCGGGCCCTTGGTGTCTTCGTCATCTTCCTTGCGCACGATCTTCTCACCGCGCATGACGGCCTGGCATTCCTCGCCGCTGATGGTTTCGAATTCCATCAGCGCCTGTGCGACCGCTTCGAGCTTGTCCTTGTTGGCCTCGAGCACTTCCCAGGCCTTCTGTTCACCTTTGAGCACCAGCCGGCGCACTTCTTCATCGATCATACGCGCGGTTTCTTCGGACATGTTCTGGCGCTGTGTAATCGCGTGGCCGAGGAAAACCTCCTGCTGGTTTTCATTGTAGAGCAACGGTCCGAGCTTTTCGCTCATGCCCCATTCCGTGACCATGCTGCGGGCGATGTTGGTTGCCTGCGTGATGTCACTCGCAGCACCGGTGTTGAGATGCTCCTTGCCATAGATGATCTGCTCGGCGACCCGGCCGCCGAAGGTCATTGCCAGTCTTGCCTCGCACCACTGCTTGGAATAGCTGAGCTTGTCGCGCTCCGGCAGGCTCATCGTCACGCCGAGGGCGCGCCCGCGCGGAATGATCGTCACCTTGTGGAGCGGATCATTGCCCTCGACGAGCACATTGACGATTGCATGGCCCGCTTCGTGATAGGCGGTCGCGAGCTTTTCCTCCTCGGTCATGGCCATCGATTTGCGCTCCGCGCCCATCATGACCTTGTCCTTGGAATCTTCGAACTCGTCCTGCGTCACCAGGCGCTTGTTGCGCCGCGCCGCCAGCAGTGCCGCCTCGTTCACGAGATTGGCGAGATCGGCGCCGGAAAAACCGGGCGTGCCGCGCGCGATGACCTTCGGGTCGACATCGGGCGCCAGCGGAACCTTGCGCATGTGCACGCGCAGGATCTTTTCACGCCCGGCCACGTCCGGATTGGGCACCACGATCTGGCGATCGAACCGGCCGGGTCGCAACAGCGCCGGGTCGAGCACGTCCGGACGGTTGGTCGCCGCAATCAGGATGATTCCTTCGTTGGCCTCGAAGCCGTCCATCTCCACGAGCAACTGGTTCAGCGTCTGCTCGCGCTCGTCGTTGCCGCCGCCGAGACCGGCACCGCGATGACGTCCAACCGCATCGATTTCATCGATGAAGATGATACACGGCGCGTTCTTTTTGGCCTGGTCGAACATATCGCGCACGCGGCTCGCGCCGACGCCGACGAACATCTCGACAAAATCCGAGCCCGAAATCGTGAAGAACGGGACGTTGGCCTCGCCTGCAATGGCGCGCGCCAGCAGCGTTTTGCCCGTACCTGGCGGCCCGACCAGCAGCGCCCCGCGCGGAATGCGCCCGCCAAGGCGCTGAAACTTTTGCGGATCACGCAGAAACTCGACGATCTCCTGCAGGTCGTGCTTGGCTTCGTCGACACCGGCAACATCCTCGAACGTCACTCGCCCGTGGCGCTCCGTCAATAGTTTCGCCTTCGACTTGCCGAAGCCCATCGCACGTCCGGAGCCGGACTGCATCTGACGCATGAAGAAGATCCAGACCGCGATCAGCAGCAACATCGGGAACCAGGACACGATCACGCTGAGGATCGACGGCACTTCGTCCTCCGTCGGTCGTGCCTTGATCTTCACGCCGGCATTGCGCAACTCCTCGACCAGCTTCGGATCGCGTGGCGCATACGTCGTGAAACTGTCACCGTTCTCCATCCGACCGGACAGCCGATTGCCCTTGATGGTCACTTCGGAAATCGTCTTGCCCTCGACCGAGTTCAAAAATTCGGAATAAGAGATTTCCGTGCCCCGGCCACGTTGGCCGTTGTTTTGAAAGAGATTGAACAGCGCGACCAGCAACAACGCGATGATCACCCAGATGGCGAAGTTCCGGAAATTTGAGTTCATCATGATCCCTTTTCGGGTGGTCGGACCCTGGCCGGCTTCGTGTTTTCGTTACGCGCTTTGTGTCGCCGGCGCCAGACGGATGTCTGCAAGCCCTTAAGATAGGGACGGGTTAACCGTTTGCCAAGCGAAGCCGGCAGAGCGACGAACCGCCGCCACGCCACGATCGGGCGCACGAACCGGTGGGGATGTTAACAAAGCAAACATGCCAGGAAGTTAAACGAACCCGGATTTCCTCGATCCGCCCAAAGAGCAGGCCACGCGGCCACGCCGCAACCGACCGCGCACCGGCGGCCGCTTGAGCGCGTCGCAAAAAATGCGCCTCGCTTTTGTTTTTTTTGCCTCGCGCCGCAATTCGCGCTGCGCGCGGCGGCTCCGGCGGGGCGGCCGTTCGGCCGGGTCGCGTTGCTCCCTTCGGGTTTCTTTGCCTCACGCCGCTATGCGCGCTGCGCGCGGCGGCTCCGGCGGGGCGGCCGTTCGGCCGGGTCGCGTTGCTCCCTTCGGGTTTCATTGCCTCACGCCGCTATGCGCGCTTCGCGCGGTGGCTCCGGCCGGGCGGCCAGTCGGCCGGGTCGCGTTGCTCCCTTCGGGTTTCTTTGCCTCACGCCGCTATGCGCGCTGCGCGCGGCGGCTCCGGCGGGGCGGCCGTTCGGCCGGGTCGCATTGCTCCCTTATGAGTGGACCCGTTTTGCTGCGACATGCCTCAGATCATTTCCGCCTTCGGCGGAATCACACCGCCTGCCCACTCCCTCGCCCGGCCGCCCATGCAATCGTGGTTTTGGGCGGCCGGGCGGGGGAGTGGGACGGTTTTAGCTAAACCTGAAACGATCTAGAACCGCGAACCAGGCGGCTCACGCAGGCGTTCCACGGCAAACGCGGCCGAGACCGCCATGCCTTGGCGCGACCAGCCAAGTGCCGGCAACGCGACCAATCCGGCCGCATCGCGCACAGCCGGTAGCGACAGGAGCGCATCGCGTGGCACATCGGCCGGCTGCCGCCAGCCAGGCTCCCGGCGCATCAGAGCGAGATCATCATCGCCGCAGCCCGAGACCTCGATCACACCCACAGGACCGGGACAACGAACCCGCACCCGGAAGCGCCGATCCCACAGGCAAGGTTTGCCCCGACTGATCACCTGCGTCGGCAGCGGCAGTCGGCCGATCTCGCGATAACACAGCATTTGCCGGCCGTCCCCATCACCACCGGTGGAGCCGGCGCAGCCGACATCCACCCGGCACCCATGCAGGGTCGCGCCGCCGAAACCGCGTTCACGCATCCGCGCAAAGAGATCTTCCGTCTGGCCGAGTTCCGGCGCGGACCCCTGCCCGCCCAGCGCCAGCACCACGCGCCGCAGGAGCCTGATCTGCACCTCATCCGGAAGCACGCCAAAGGCTGGCGGCCACACGAAAACCCCAAACCGTCGCAAACGCTCGTTGTCTAGGAGAACCGGCACCAACGCCGCATCAACGGCATGTTCAAGCGCCTGACGTGCGCGGCTCATCCGCCGCGCCGTCCGCGCCAGCGCCCGGTCCTCAAGGCCAAGCTCCGCGCGGGCCGCACCGGCGCGACGCACACGCACCCGTTCGAACCTGGTCGACTGATTGCTCGGATCTTCCAGCCAGTCGAGCCCGGTACCGCTCAGCACGTCGCGCAGCGCCCCCCGGCCAACGTCGAGCAGCGGCCGATGCACGCAAATGCCGTCCAGTTCAACCGCTTCCGCGATGGCCGCCAGTCCGTCGACACCGCTGCCCCGGCCGAGGCGCATCAGAACGGTCTCTGCCTGGTCGTCCAAAGTGTGTGCCGTCACCAATGCGGTTCTGCCGCCAAGCTCGCTGACACACATGCCAAGCAAGCGGTAGCGCGCCGCACGCGCAGCGCTCTGCAGCCCGGTCTTGGGTTTGGCACCACACCAGCGCAACAATCGGTGTTCGTATCCACGACTGAGGGCCAGCGCGCGCACCCATCGCGCCTCCTCAGCCGACGCATCGCGCAACCCGTGGTCGACGGTTGCCACGACGATCCGCGGAGCGCGCCTCCCTGCCTGCCCGAGCCATCGATCGACCAGCCACAGCAGGGCGACGCTGTCGGAGCCGCCGGAAACGGCAAGAACCAGCGTGTCGTACCGGCCAAGTGCGCGAAACCGCTGCGACAACGCCGCCGGATTAGCGATATCATGACGGGGCGGCATGGAAGAGTAGTCGGCTAGCGCATTTCCGGCGTCAACCGAAACTGCGCCACGCACCCTTCAGGCCATCGAAAAAATCGTGATTTGTGCCATCGCGAAAGGAAGCAGGCCGGCGATATCACGCCAACCCGTTGGCACACGCAACTCAGCAACGAAGCCGACGGATTTCCTGGCCGACCCTGCGCGCAACATGGCGCGGTGCATTCGGGAACCGCTCGCCAAGCTCGTTCAGCGAAGAACACGCCGCCCCACGCTGCCCGAGCCTGTCGAGCGACATTGCAAGCTTGAGCAGGCTGTCCGGCGCCTTGGTGCTCTTGCGGTACTTGCGATAGCCGGTCAAAAATGCACCCGCCGCGCTCTTGTATTGGCCTTGCACGTAGTAGGTCTCGCCCAACCAGTACTGCGCGTTGCCGGCCAGCGCATGATTTGGATGGCGCTTGATGAAATCCGCAAACGCAGCCTGCGCCGCGCCATAGTCCTGCTGCAGCAACAGACCATAGGCTGCCTCGTATTCGGACCGGGGATCTTCACCGAACCGGCTAGTGCTGCCATACGACGGCTCATCGCGACCGTCGCGTTCGATCAACCCGCCGATCGTCGGATTGGTGTTCGGCTGCACCGTCGTTGAACCGAACCCACCCTGTCGGGAACGATCCACCGGTGGGTTTGCGCTCTGAAAACTGTTGGTGTTGCCCCAGGAAGATCCGCCCTGTGGCTGCGCCGTCGGCGGGCGCTGGTTTGCCAGCTGCTGCAACTGCGCGCTCAGCGCGCGCACCTGCGTCTCGAGCGCCGAAACGCGGGCATCGCTTGCACCGCTCCCCTGACTGCCGGAGAAAACCGGCGCCTGTCCGCCGCCTGACCGGGCAAGCGTCTCAAGCGTCCCCAAGACCACCTGAATGTCGACGAGTTGCGCTTCGAGCTGTTCGACCCGCTTTTTGAGTGCGCTGATCTCGGAACCGCCTTTCTGCGCCAAGGCCTGCCCAAGACCGCCGGCCAAGACAACCAAAGCCGCCACGGCCGCGGCCCATCGCTTTCCACCGAACATCCAGGCAAACCCCGTCGTCATTCGCATTGGTGTGTCCCAAGTTGCCGTCCAACCGCACCGGGCGGCCGTGCGCGGCTGCGCGCCGCGGCACAGGCCGTGCCGGACTAACGCTTCGCCGCCGCTGCCTCGTTTGTCAACGCGTCGACTTCGTCCACCCGGATCTGCCACCGCCGGCTGCCATATCACCGCGCCGGAGAACCTCGACGACGACACGCCGGTTTTGTACCGCACATCCTGGATCGCTACAGACCGCCACACGCTGCGTGCGCCCTGCGGCGACGACCTCGATGCGGTCGCGGCGAACCCCGGCTTGCAGCAACCGGTCGCGGACAGCAAGCGCCCGCGCCCGTGACAATTGCACGTTGTCGTAGGCGAGGCCGCCATCGTCGGCATGCCCGACGATTCGCACCCAAATGTCCAACTGCTGCCGGCGCAGCCACTTAGCCTGCCGCCTCAGCGCGATCAGAGCCTTGCGGCCGAGAACGGCACTTTGCTCCGCAAAGAACACGCGATCGCCTGCGGAAAACAGCAGCGCCCGCTGCAGCCGCCGGTCAGTAACGAGCACGAGGCCGCCGTCTTGCTGCCCGGTGTGCGACTCGCGACCGTCGCCGCTCTGCGGTTTTTCCTCGCGGTTTGGCAATGCCTGCGGCACGAATCGCGAGTTCCCCGGGTCACGCGCAACCGACTGGGGATCGGCGCGCGGCGCCGGATTGGCGACATCACGCTGATCGCGCCGTTCGCGGCCATAGATCATGGCGAGGTACTTCTGCGCTTTGAGCGCGTATCGGCTCTTTGGAAAGCGCTCGAGAAGCTCTTCAAAGGCACGCCGGGCGTTGCGATAGTCCTTGGCGCTGAATTCGTACTGGCCCTCTTCGAAGAGCGCCAGGTCATCTTCTTCACCGTAGCGGCGTTTGCGGTCATAGCGCGCCCGGGTTGCCGGCGCGCCAGCCTCGATCTGGCTGCGGCTTTGGCCAACTGCAAGCCCGCCGGCCTCGGCCTCGCCCACACTCACGACTGCAACCAGGCAGCCGGCGATTGTGAGCAAACACCCGAAATTGTGGTTCATACCGAAAAACCAACTCCAGGGCTCGGCGGTAGTCACACGCGAGCACGTCTTACGACTTATTCTACGACTGTGCTAAGCCGCCAGTACGGCGGAATTTGGGAGTTGCATCCGGTTCAGCAAAATCGGGCTGCCGCGGCCCACGCCCGTGTCGCGCATTGCGGCCACTGGCCGGCGTGCATCGACGACTTCGCGCCCCATGGCATCGCGAGAACCGGGCTGAAGACATGCGCCCAAGCGTGTTTGCTATCGTCGGCAGCGGCCCCGCCGTCAGGTCCCGGCGCGGTTGTTCAATACCGTCTGCGCGCGCCGGTTCTGAGACCAGCACGAGATATCGTTGCACACGGCCACGGGGCGTTCCTTGCCGAACGACACGGTGCGAATGCGGCGCGGATCAACACCTGACCTGGCCAGGAAGGTGCGCACCGTCGTTGCCCGCCGCGCCCCGAGGGCGATGTTGTATTCCCGCGTACCACGTTCATCGGCATGGCCTTCGATCGTGATCGTGTACTTGGTGTACTGGTTCAGCCAGCGCACCTGCTTGGTGAGCGTTTGCCGGGCTTCCGGCGTCAGATCAGAGCTATCGGTCGTGAAATAAACGATATCACCGACATTCTGCGCAAAATCACGTTTCGAGCCGGGTGTCGCCGGCACGGCATTGCTGGTCAGTTGCGCGCCACCGGGCCCGACCGGCTTTTGCGAGCAGGCCGACAGTAGGACAACGGCAAGGCCCACACCCAAGGCATATAAGCCAAGTCGCGCCGCACTACCCAATCTCGTCGATATCATCACGATTGCCTCGCCCGGTCGCCGCCGTTCGCAGTGCCAAGAGTCCCCGCACTACCGTGCTCTAGTCCCAACCTCGTTCAAAATTGTGACATGGCTGGCGGAATCGGCGAACTCACCTGCACGCCTCCTCCCCAGATTTCCACGCCACACTTTCGCAAACCCGCGCAAGACCGAGCCCTGCACCCGCCGGCCAAGCCTGCGACTCCGTTGCCTAGTTATTGGCGCACACGGCTTGAACCGAAATACACCGAACACGCAAAGGCTGCAGCACCGGCTCGGTACTACAGCCTTTGGAAGCAGTATGTCCACCGGCTAACCGGTGAAGCTGTGAAAGCTTACTTCACAACCTTGACCTGCTGTGCAGCAACCGGAACTTCCGCACCGAGCTTCATCGGCTCGTGGCGAGCTTCGCGGCGGCATGCACTAAGAGCAACTGCAACGATAACAGCAGTGATAACGATAGCGCCCTTCATAGTCTTCTCTCCTATGCTGTCCCTGGCCTAGCCGAACCTAACCAGCACAAAACTTAAAACTCCAGCTGCCCATCGACACCGCGTCTCCGGTGCAGCCGTCGTCGTATTCCGAGGTACTTCCACAGAGCTCGTCACGCAACAATTGACCGGCAGCCACCAGCCTTTTCCACCCAATTTGGTGCAAAAATGGCACTGGATGCACGATGGCCACGAAATCGAAACTGCCGTGCGAAATTAGGCGCAAGTCACTGATTCGCATAGGCCTGTTGAAGTCGCGACGAAACCCACAATCCCGTTGCTAACACCAATCCACTGCAATCTGCGCCGCGCACCGTTTGAGATTCGCCCGGCCGCTGAGAAATTTTTAAGGAGTTGCTCGTCAGCTGAGCAAGGGCGACCACGCCGGGTCAGAGGCAAACGCCGGTGTCCGCACCTGCCGTTCATTGTAGCCTGTCAGGTCGATGGAATAGATCTTCGGTCCGCTGTTGGCGCCTCGCCCTTCACGGAAAAACATCATCACGCGCCCGTTCGGTGCCCACGTCGGGCCCTCGTTGTGGTAGCCCTCGGTCAGGATCCGCTCGCCGGACCCGTCGGGTGCCATCACACCGATCAGGAAACGACCGGCGTACTGCTTGGTGAACGCGATGTAGTCGCCGCGCGGCGACCACACCGGCGTCGAATAGCGCCCCTCGCCAAAACTGATCCGCTGCTGGCCGCTGCCGTTCTGATCCATGACGTAGAGCTGTTGTGCGCCCTCGCGATCGGATTCGAACACGATCCGACGCCCGTCAGGCGAAAAACACGGCCCGGTATCGATCGCGTTCGACTGGGTGAGACGCCGGGAGCGCCGCGAACGCAGGTCCATCTCGACCACCGAGGAACTGCCACCATCCTGAAAACTCATCACAATGCGCTGCCCGTCCGGCGAAAACCGCGGCGCGAACGTCATCCCGGGAAAATCGCCCACCACCTGGCGCTGCCCGGACGCCAGATCCATCATCAGGACGCGCGGCTGGCCGTTGACGTAGGACATGAACGTCACTTCCTGTCGCCGCGGATTGAACCGTGGCGTAATCACCAGGTCCCGCCCCCGCGTCAGCAACTGAACGTTGTAGCCATCCTGATCCATGATCGCGAGGCGCTTGAGCCGGCGATTCTTCGGCCCTGTCTCGTCGATGAATACGACGCGCGTGTCGAAGTACCCCTTTTCAAGCGTCAATTTCTGATAGACCTGATCCGCGATCAGGTGCCCGAGCCGGCGCCAGAACTGCGGCTGGATCGCGAACTGCTGGCCGGACAACGGCTTGCCGAGTACGACGTCCCATAACCGGAACTGCGCCTGGTAGCGCCCATCCTTGAGCTTGACCGTGCGCCCGACCACCATCGCCTCGGCACCGATCGCGCGCCAGTCGGCAAAGCGCGGCGCAACGTTGATATTGCTGACCTGCTGCAGGAACGCCGACCTGTCGATCGGTCGGAACAGCCCGGACCGCTCGAGATCGGCCTGAACAATGTCGGCGATGGCGGCACCGAGACGCGGATCATCACCGAAGAAGTAGGGCACGGCGATCGGCCTTGGCCTGAGGTTCGCCTCGTCGATCGTCACCCGCGTCTGGGCGCCGGCGGAACCGCCGCTGAGGCCGACGGCTGCAACACCGCCGAGCATCGCGAGCGCATCGCGTCTTGAAATTCCAGAGCCCCGCCATCCGCGCTTGTTTCGTAGGCAGAGGTCTTTCATGGATCGAGCCTTCACATCGTTGCCGGCGCCTGCGCCTTCCATATCAGATCCGCCCCCGGCCCGAGAAGCCTTCGTCCCAAAACATCTCTTGCCCAGGATTGGGGCAGCAATCCGGGAGCGAATGGATTTGCGCGCACACCACACGTTGCCCGCATGGATGCCACGCGCGGGCGTCGGCATCTTCGCATTCGCCCTGCGCGCTCAAAACATCCGCTGCGGGTCGAACGTCACCACCATGTGGTCCCAGCCACCCTTATAGAGGTCTTTGGGCAGGTTATAGGGCTCACACTGTTTCAGGGCGCGCACCGCGTTCGTCGCAGCATCGCGGAACACGGGATCGGAGCGGCGGTTCATCACCTTCGGCTCGCCCCTGAGTTCGCCGTTGGGATTGAGTTTGACTTCGACATCGACAACCAGTCTGTCGGCACCGGCCATGCCCGTCTGCACGCGCCAGCACTCGCTCACAGCCCGCTTCATCATCACGCCGAGCAGTGAACGCTGGCTCGCCGTGAGGCGCTGATCACGGCCTTCCGGTGCGCCCGCCCGTCGCCCTCTTGGCAGACGCTTGCGCTTCGGCTGGTCTTGCTGGCTGCCGGACGGTGCCGCCTTGTCCGGGATCTTGTTGAGCAGCGCAGCCAGTTTGTCGGGATCGAACTTCTTTTTCTTTTCGCGCTCACGGCGGCGCTTTTCCGCCAGTTTACGCTTGCGTTCCTGCTCGAGGCGCTTGCGCCGGCGCTCGGCCTTTTTCTTTTCTTCCGCCTCTTTCTTTTTCTTGGCCTCAGCCTTCTTCTTCGCCTCCTCGGCTTTGCGCTTTTCTTCCGCCTTGCGTCTCAGTTCCTCCGGCGTCGGGCCGGGCTTTGGCAGCGGCTCGAGGCCGGCGATCTTCTTTGCGATGTCATCCGGCTTCGGCTTGTCGGAAACCTTCTCGACCTTCACCTCCTCGACGGGCGGCGGTGCCGTCTTCGGCTGTACGGCGCGCTTCGGCACCTTCTTGGCCGGCTTTTTCGACTTGGTTTTCGACGGTTTGTCCGGCTGCGTTTCGAGTTTTTTCGACGACCTGTCGCCCTGGCGCAACCGCACCAGTTCGTCGGGCGAAATCAGCGCAACCTCGACCGGTTGCACTTCCGGGATCTTGAGCGGCGGCGTTGCAGTGAACGAGATCAACGCCCAACCAAGCAAGCCGGCGTGCAGCAGGATCGATAGTGTCAGGCTGACGTACAAGCCTAACCTCCGCTTTCGATTTGCGTCACCAGCGACAGCTTCGTAAAGCCGGCCTCCTTGATCCGCGCCATGACGCTCGCGACTACACCGTAGTTGACCGCCGTGTCCCCGCGCACGAAGACCGGCTCGTCACTGCTGCCCCGCGACTGCGCCACTGCCTTCAATTTGGCGACCAACTGCTCCGGCGTCAGGTCCGTGGCCTTTTCCTCACCGAGATAGATTCGGCCATCTTTGGCAACCGACACGATAATCGGTTCGCGCTTTTGCGCTTGCAACTGCTTTCCGCGCGCAGACGGCAGTTCGAGCGGCACACCCGCGGTGAGCAACGGCGCCGCCACCATGAAGATGATCAGCAGCACCAGCATCACGTCGACGAACGGCGTAACATTGATTTCGCTCATCGGCGCGTGGCCCGTGCCCCGCCGCCGTCGGCGGCCACCGCCTCCATTGCCCCTGAGGCTCATACCCATCTGTCGGCACCCACCTTTCCAGCGCCCATACCCTAGCCGCTCGAATCAACCTGGCGCGATACGATCGCCGAAAACTCGTCGGCAAACGTTTCCAGGCGCTGGCTGAGCCGCGCGGCATCGGCTGAAAACTTATTATAGAAGATCACCGCGGGAATTGCTGCCACCAACCCGATCGCGGTCGCAAACAGCGCCTCGGCGATCCCCGGTGCGACGACGGCAAGGCTGGTGTTCTTGGATACCGCGATCGCCTGAAAGCTCGTCATGATGCCCCACACCGTCCCGAACAGACCAACGAACGGTGCCGTCGACCCGACCGTCGCAAGAAACAACAAGCGGCGTTCAAGCCGTTCCATCTCGCGCGTTATGGTGACGTCCATCACCTTTTCGACACGCAACTGAATGCCGCCCAGCGCCCGGATGCTCCCCTCCACGGAGCGCTTCCACTCGCGCATCGCGGCAACGAACAGGGCCGCCATGGCAATCGCCCGGCCATCCCGGGCCAGCGCCGCGTAGAGCTCTTCCAGTGACTGGCCCGACCAGAACATGTTCTCGAATCGGTCGGCTTCGCGCCGCGCCCGCCGGAACGCAAAATACTTCTCGATGATGATCGCCCACGACCACACGGAGGCGAGCATGAGACCAACCATGACGGCCTGGACGACGACATGGGCTTGCAGAAAGAGTTCGAGGAATGAAAGCCCGCTCCCGTTCGCCGCTAGCATTCCGACCAATCCTGCCTTCATGAAACCACCCGCCGTTGCCCTTCGCCGGACGCGCCCCGCCCGCCGAGACCGTGCCCAAATCCAAGATGTATCGGTCCCCCGAGGCGCTTTTTGCCGTCCAATATGTCGATACTGCGGCTCGCCGCTCCCGGCAAATCGTGACGCCGAACGCCGCCGGCAAGGAAAATATGATCTACTCCGAGAAAACTAACCGGCCAAGGCCGTCCGGATCCGCTGTGACAGGCGCTGCGGTTTGCCGGACAGGCTGATCAGGACGACCAGCACCTCCGCCTCGAAAATCGGCTGTTGGCCCCGCATGACCATTTGGCGCAGCGTCAATGTCGCAGCACCGATCTCACGCACCCGGGTCTCGACGATCAGCACGTCGTCGATGCGCGCCGGCTTCAGGAACTCCAGGCCCATGCGCCGGACGACGAAGGCCGCCGGCTCGCGCCCGTCCCGGCCGTCGAACAGAGCATCGTGATCGTTGCCGAGCAGCCGCAGGAAATCCGACCGCCCCCGCTCGCACCAACGTACGTAGCTGGCGTGATAGACGAAGCCGGAAAAGTCGGTGTCCTCGAAATAAACGCGCACCGGCAGCAGGTGATACCGCGCGCCGCCCTCTTCGACGATGCGTCCGGCAAGATCCGGCCACAGATTGGAGCCATCGCCTTCGCTCACCTCATTTCGCCCCTATTTCGGCTACGACGATTTCCGGCGGGCGCCCGAAGCGCACCGGCAGGCCGCTGCACCCAAGACCGCCGGATACGATCAGATGGCGCCGGCCCTCCTGCACATGACCGTACATGTAACGGGTTCCGTATCGCGAGGGAACGATTGGCGCAAATCCCATCACCTGCACCTGCCCGCCATGCGTATGCCCGGCCAGTGTGACGGCGACTCGGTCGGGCATCTCGGCGAAAATATCGGGCTCGTGAACCATCATCACGATCGGTGCATCGTCGGTCACTTTGCCGAGCGTACCGGCGAGATCGTCGACACCGCCAAAGTTGAACCGCCCGTCCGGATACTTGGCATTGCGCCGGCCATAAAAAGCCCACTGATCACCGAGACCGCACAGCCAGAACCGTTTGCCGTCCTTCTTGAGCGAAACGGCATCGTTCTCGTAGACCGGCACGCCGGCCGCCTCGAGCGCCAGGCGCACCGCGGGCGGCCCATGACCGCGCATCTGGACGGCTGCATCCTCCCACCAGTCGTGATTGCCGAGCACACTATGCACACCGAGCGGCGCCCTGAGCCGTCCCAGCGCCTCGGCCCAAGCCGACCTTTCCAGTGCCCGCCATGTCAGCCGCCGGCTGCCGACGTAGTCCCCCAACAGGACGACGAGGTCCGCCCCGAGCGCGTTGGTGTGCTCGACGATGGCATCGACCCGGTCGAGCGGCATCCACGGTTCGCAGGCATGGAGGTCCGCCACCGCCGCAATCTTGAGCCGCAAGCCCTGCGGCCAGCCGTCCGGCTCAATGTTGTAGTGGCGCACGACAAGCCGATAGGGCTCGATCGCAAACCCGTAGCCGCCAAGCCCCGTCACCGAGAGCCCGGCTGCCGCCGAGGAATAGAGGAATTGCCGCCGATTGATCATCGAAACCCAATCATCCACCGAACCGAAACGAGGACGGCACCATGTTGCCACAGCTGACCTTGCAGGAATGTTGCCAGCGAACAGGAGAGCCGGCGCGCCCCGGCTCACCCGGCCGCTAGGCATGCTTTCAGGCAGGATTGGGGCCTGAAACAGGAGTTAATCAGCATTCGCCTGCCGATCATCGCCGTCGCCGTCCTCGGCCGGTTCACCGCCGCCATCGAACAGCGCGAACTGCGACGCCCCTTTGCGTGCCGGGCCGGCATGACCGAGATGGCGATAGGCTTTCAGCGTCAGGACACGGCCGCGCGGCGTTCGTCCGACGAAACCTCTTTGCAGAAGGTAGGGTTCGACGATCTCTTCGAGCGCATCGCGCGGTTCTGACAACGCCGCAGACAGCGTCTCGATACCGACAGGACCACCTTCGTAGTTCTCGGCAATGCAGTTGAGATAGCGGTGATCGAGGGCATCGAGGCCTTCGCTGTCGACCTCGAGCATTCGGAGCGCGCGATCCGCAACGCCGGCACTGATGGCATCCGCCTGTTCGACGGCCGCAAAATCACGCACGCGGCGCAGCAACCGCCCGGCGATCCGCGGTGTGCCGCGCGAGCGCCGCGCAATCTCGTGTGCGCCGTCCGGCTGCATCGGAGCGCCGAGAACGCGCGCCCCGCGCTGGACCACCTCGCACAGCTCCTCGTCCGTATAGAAATTGAGTCGGATCGGAATTCCGAAGCGGTCCCGCAGCGGCGTCGTCAGCAAACCGGACCGCGTCGTCGCGCCAACCAGCGTGAACCGCGCAAGGTCAATCCGCACCGAGCGTGCCGCCGGACCCTCGCCGATGATGAGGTCGAGCTGAAAATCCTCCATCGCCGGATAAAGGATTTCCTCAACCGCCGGGTTGAGCCGGTGGATCTCGTCGATAAACAGAACGTCGCGTTCTTCGAGGTTGGTCAGCAGGGCGGCAAGGTCACCCGCCTTTGAAATCACCGGCCCCGAGGTCGCCCGGAAGCCGACCCCGAGTTCCTTGGCCATGATCTGTGCAAGCGTCGTCTTGCCGAGCCCGGGCGGGCCGGCAAACAGCACATGATCGAGCGCATCGCCGCGCTCGCGCGCCGCCTGAATGAAGACCCTGAGATTGGCCCGCGCCTGCACCTGCCCGATGAAATCATCGAGCGACTGCGGCCGGATCGATGCCTCACTGGCATCGGTCTCGCGCGGCATCGCGGAAATCAGTCGTCCATCGTCGTCGCTCATGTGCCTTTGGTGGCCGTATTCGCCACCACCGTCAAGCAACCGCATCAGGCTTCAGTATTCCGGCCTTGACCATCACCGCGCGGCAGGCAATCGCCACGAAACCGGCGCAAATTGCGATATACGCCAGCAACCCGCCGTGCGTGATCGGCATCAGGATCACCGCGATCATGAAGCCAATAACGCCGACGATCCCGGCAATTCCCCAGCCCGCCGGCCAGCCCCGCGCCAGAACCGCCGCGAAAATGACACCCGAGATCGCCGCCGGGATCGCCGACCAGATGTACCCACGAATGGCGGTAATCGCGGAAAACGCCATCACCTGCCCGATGGCCGGGCGTGACGGCGCGCCAAGAACGCCCCAGTTCTCACCGGCAAACGGGCCGAGTTGCAGATAGATCAGAACCGGTAGCGCAATAATCGTCACGAGCGCTGCAAAGAACGGCCCGACCAGCGTGAAAAACAGAAACGTCCAGAAACCGCCCTGCAGGTTCGACATTGCCCGCCCTCCCGTATCACCGCGCCAGGGCCTTGAGGCCAGCCCGGATCAGCTGTGCAGTATCGCCCCCCTCACCGATCTCCTTGGCCGCCACCGCCACCGCCTGCGAGGCCTGGACCGGCTGATAGCCGAGGTTGCAAAGCGCTGAAATCGCCTCGGCAGCCGCGCCCTCGCCCGCCGCGGACTGGCTGGGGCTTGCACCACCACCTCCCGATACGGCGGGTACATTGAGCCCGGCCACCGACAGTGCCGGCGCCTTGTCCTTCAACTCGGTCACGATCCGCTGCGCGATCTTCTTGCCGACACCGGGCGTCTGGCCGACGGCTGCCCAGTCGCCGATCGCGATCGCATTGGCAAGGTCCTGCGGCGCCAAAATGCCGAGTACACCCAGCGCGACTTTCGCACCGACCCCCTGTACGCCCTGCAGCGTGCGGAACCAGTTGCGCTCGACCTCGCTTGCAAACCCGTAAAGACGGATCGCATCCTCGCGCACATGCGTGTCGATCGTCAGCGCCACTTCGCCGCCGACCGCCATGTCCCTGAGCGCCCGGGCCGAAGCCTGCACCTCGTAGCCGACGCCGTTGACGTCGATAATGCAGTGCGACTCTCCAATCGCATCGACCTTGCCGCGCAGCTTGCCGATCATCGCGCCGCCCTCGCCAGTGCCCGCGCCGCCCGCGCCTGCGGGCTCGAGCGTTGATGCGCATGGCAAATCGCAATCGCCAGTGCGTCCGCTTCGTCCGCGTTTGCAAACGTAGCCTTCGGCAGCAGCATCTTGACCATCATCTGCACCTGCTGCTTTTCGGCATGGCCGGCGCCGACCACGGACTTCTTGATCAAGTTGGGAGGATATTCAGCGACCCGAAGCCCATTGAGCGCCGGTGCCAGCATCGCCATGCCGCGTGCCTGGCCGAGCTTCAGCGTCGCCCGCGCGTTGTCGTTGACGAAGGTTTCCTCGACTGCGGCCTCACGCGGCGAAAAACTCGCCAGTACCGCGGTCAGGCCTTCGAATATTTCACGCAGGCGATAGGCAAGGTCTTCGTCCGGCGTCGAGGACACGTGACCGCAGGCAACGTATCGCAAACGCCCGCCGTCGGCCTCGATCACCCCCCAGCCGAGGCGCCTCAACCCTGGGTCAATGCCGATAATGCGAATCGATTTCAAGCTCATGCACCCGGATTAGCATGCTTCGCACGCCGCCAAACCCGTTTCTCATTTTGCTCCCCAACGCCATATCATACTTATTTGCCACACCTCATTTCGATCCGTTTCAAAGAAGGCATAATTCAAACGTAACGGGTTGCTGGCAGACTCCCGGCGCAGTTAGCTTTGAGCCCAGGGCGGACGGGCAAATGATCACCGAATTGGAGAGTTGCCCCGACGCGCTTACGTGAAGCATTAACCCGCGCCGACATCATGCCTGCAGTAAAAAATGTTCTCGAAATGCCGGCCCCGAAGATGCCGCGGATCACTGTCTGGGCGCTCCTTGCCGCTGTTGCCTCGCTGCTTGCCGCCGCGCTTGCCATGCCGACGATCACGGCGGCCAAGGAGCCTGGCGGTCGCCATTGCTACGGCCAGGTGTGTGTCCGGGTCCTCAACGTCACGCAGATCGAAGACCTGCTAGGGCGCACCTTCGAACTCACCGCCTCTCACTATGACGACCCGACGGTCGACCCGTTCAACCGCGGAACGTTCACCTCCAACGGCGAGCGCTTCGTTGCCGACGACCCGACCCGCACGGCAAGTGCGACGTTTCCGGACGGCACCGAGTTGCTCCTGCGCAATCCCGCCACCGGACACGTCTCGCATGTCCGCGTAAACGACTTCGGACCGTTCTGGATCAATCGCGACCTCGACGTTACGCGCCGCGTCGCCGAGGATCTCGGCTTTGCCCGCAAGGGCGTGACGCGGCTCGAGGTCACCATAGTCTCTCCGCCGCTGCGTGACGACGTCCGCCGTCTCTATCGCCACGACCGGCCGCCGGTGCCGACGTTGGGGCATCTCGGCGTGCGCAGTCGGGAAGAAACCGCAACCCTCGCCAGGATCCTGATGCAACGTTCCGCCGCCGGCATCGAGGTCCTCACACAACGACCGCAACAGACGGCAACCGCAGGCCCGGCCGTGGTCCGCCGCGAGACCATCTACCGCATCGTTGCACCGCAGCCGGCATCCCCGCGCGCCCTCGGCGCCGAGGAGATCGCGGCAGCACACCAAAAGCCTGCCGAGGCCTGGCTAGCAAGCTGGCTCGGCGCCAAGCAGGCCCGGCGCGATGCAGTTCTCGCGGTATTCCTGACCACGACGCTGTTCCTCGCCGTCGCCTTGCTCGGCCCGCCCCTGCAACACGCTGCTGCACACTTCTATCGCCAGCTTTACCGCCGCTCGCTCGCTGGCTGGGATGTCGAGGAACTCAAGGCTCTGGCCTACGGCACCACTGGCGGCAGCCGCGCTCAGCCCCACCATGCTTTGCGCACGCCGACACCGTCCTCGGCGCGCGAAGTTCGATCGTACGGACATGCCCATGGCGGTGCATTGCACGAGGCGAACCGATACGGGTCTGCGCGGCCGCCCCTGAACCGCACCGGCTTGTTCTTCAGCGAGGCCTATATCTGGCCGGATCTGGCGGCGGCAAAGCCCGAGGTCAGGCCCGGCAAGGCGCAGCCACAAAGGCCGTCCCGCCCGTGCGCATCGGACGGCGCAATCGCATCAAGTGAAATGATGGCACATGAAAAATTGCTGATCCGCCTGCGCAAGATCGATCGCGACATGCGCCTCCGCGCCGGCCGTCAAACCGACCGCCGGCGCGGCGCCGCCTGATCGCCAACCGCCCGAAGCCGAACCGGTCGCCACGGATCGTCACCGCAAGATCACAAGACCAGCTACGCCGCGGTCATCTTCTTCATCGTCTCTTCATCGACTTCGAAGTTGGAGAACACGGCCTGCACATCATCGTCGTCTTCTAGCACGGCCAACAGCTTCATGATGGAGGATGCACCCTCCTCATCGACCGGCGCCGTAATGAGCGGCGTCCAGACGGCGGCCACGGATTCCGGCTCGCCAAGGATCTTCTCGATTTCGCCAGCCACAGTCCCGAGCGTGTCGAAGCTGCAGATGACAAGATGGCCGTTGTCATCGGATTGCACGTCGTCGGCGCCGGCTTCGATCGCCGCCTCCAATACGTCATCGGCACTTCCGGCTGACACCGGATAGCTGATCTCCCCGACCCGGTTGAACATGTGGCTGACCGCCCCGGTTGCACCCAGATTGCCTCCGTGTTTGGCAAACGCTGCGCGCACCGCAGCCCCGGTGCGGTTGCGATTGTCGGTCAACGCCTCGACGATCACCGCGATGCCACCCGGCCCGTAGCCCTCGTAGCGGATCTCTTCGAAATTCTCGTCATCCCCGGCCGACGCCTTGTTGATTGCACGCTCGATATTGTCCTTCGGCATCGACTGCGACTTGGCGTTCTGCACGGCAAGGCGCAGTCGCGGGTTCATGTCCGGGTCGGGCAGGCCCATTTTGGCTGCCACGGTGATTTCCTTCGCCAGCTTCGAAAACAGCTTCGAGCGCGCCGCATCCTGGCGCCCCTTGCGATGCATGATGTTCTTGAATTGGGAGTGTCCTGCCATGGCCTTGTCTTGCTGTTCTGTCTCTCTCGCGCGGCGCGATGGGAGCAAACGCCGATGCCGCCGGCGCCCACGGCAAACGTCGCGGTTTGAAGGCGTTATACGTTGGAATATCCGCAAAAACAAAGCCGCCGCCGACCACGGCTCCGGTCTCAGCAGACACGGCCCGCGGGCCCGCGCAGGCTCAGGACCCCGTGTCGTCGTGGCCCCAGAAACCCGGCATCTCGCCGCTCAGCACCCCGCCGATCCGCACCAGACCGACGGCCGCCGCCAACCCCGATTGATCGTCGATGTCGACGGCCAGCCCGCACACGGTCGCCTCGCCCATCGCCGGTTCGAAGCGCTCGCGCGGTATCCGCGTCAGGAACCGGTTGACCGGTTCGGCCGCGTTCATGCCGAGAACCGAGGCATAGTCCCCACACATACCGACGTCGGACTGGTAAGCGGTGCCCTTGGCAAGGATGCGCTGGTCACAGGTCGGGCTGTGCGTGTGGGTGCCCGCCACACAGCTCACCCGGCCATCGAGAAACACGCCAAGCGCCTGCTTCTCGCTCGTTGCTTCGGCGTGAAAGTCAATGAATATCGCATCGGCGCCCTGACCGAGCGGGCACGCGGTGACCTCGCTGTCGATGGCGCGAAACGGGCAGTCCTGCTCAGCCATGAACACCCTGCCCAGCGCGTTGATCACCAGCACGTCCGCCCCGTTTGCCGCCTTGAACAAACCGGCCCCCTTACCCGGCGTCCCCTCCGGGAGGTTCAGTGGCCGGATGAGGCGATCCTGGCGGGTAATGAAGACCAAGGCATCGCGTTGGTCGAAAGCATGGTTGCCGAGCGTGACGACATCGGCACCGGCGTCGATAAGGTCTTGCAGGATCTGCTCGGTTATCCCGAACCCGCCGGCAGAGTTTTCGCCGTTGACCACCACGAAATCCAGTGCCCATCGCCGTCGCAGGTCAGGCAGCACATCGAGCACGGCGCGACGGCCGGCCCGGCCGACGACATCGCCAAGAAAAAGAAAGCGCATCCGCTCGTCCAGTTAGCTGAGTGCTTCGAGGCCCTTCGGCGTCAGCACGAAATCAAGGCGCTCGTCATACGCTGCATGGACCACCGCGTCGACCTCCTGCTCGCAAAATGCAAGCCCGACCGCCAAGACGGACTTTGTCGCACGCAGTTGTGCAAGCGACCGATCGTAAAAACCGCCACCATACCCGAGCCGCCATCCTGCCCGGTCGAAGGCGAGTAAAGGCAACATCAGGATGTCCGGTACGACCCGGGGCGCGGTTTCAGCCGGCTCCAGAATGCCCCATTTACGCGGAACGAGACCATCGCCGGCTTCGAAACGCCGAAAGATCAGAGGCTTGCCGAGTTTTGTAATGACCGGCAACGCGATCACGATACCGCACGCCGCCAAGCTCGCTTCCAACGGTAGCGGGTCGAATTCCGAGCCGATCGGGCGAAAAGAGGAAACCACGGCCCCGGCACCGGCCATTTGCGCCAGCGCCGGACCGAACTGGGCCACGTCCTGGCTTGCACGCGCACGCACCCCCAGCCGCCAGCGCATCGCGCCGTGCCGCCGCAACTCTGCGCATCTCCTTTTTGGCCGCTAGTACGTCCGCAGACACCCGCCCGCCTTCCATGAACGCCTTTCAAATCTGCCCGGACCCACGCCGGAAAGCAAAGAAAGCCGCGGTGACCGTCGGAGCACGAACATCCCGCCAGGTCCCTACACAAGTAGGTGGGCGCCGTATGACCGAGGCCACGACCCCGGCCAGGGACAGCTCCCAAGCGGTTGGTATCGGCCCAGGGGAAAGAGGCTCCTAACCTGCCCCGCAGCTTATGACCAAGATAGGCAACACGCGTGAAAACACAATGAAGGCGCCGTGCCGGCCGGCGCGACCCTTCACCGGATCGGGCCTCCACCGGGCGGCAGGGCCAACTTGACCCGGCAGCGCATCAACCGCCGTCACGCAGCCTCGCCCGCGACATCCCCGCCGCGCTCGCGCGCATCGAACAACTCATCGCAAATCAGGATCGCCGCCATCAACAGCAGACGTTCATTGCCGATCTGCCCGAATTTGTCGGACAGGTCGTCGACCTTGGACCTGATGTGGTCGACCAGGTCGTGCAGGCGCTCTTCCTCGCCATCGGCACATTTGAGCCGGTACGTCCGCCCGTTCAGTGTCACGGTCACCTGCGCCATGTACGCCCCTGATCCTTAGCCCCGATCCGCCGCGGTCAAGCGACCGGTGCCGCTCCACTGGCCTTAATCCACTGGCCCTAATCCACGGAATATCACTGCCCGGTCACTGCGTTCGTGTCATGATTGTCGTCAGCGTTCACCCGAAGCGGCATTCTGGAGAGAATCGATAGCCCAATCAATCCGATTGAGCGTCTGTTCGAGAATGGCTTCGAGTTCGGCCACCCGCGCCTCGGACTGCTTGAGTTTGGCACTTAATTGATCACGCTCTTTCTTGACCTGGGCGAGCGTCGGCTTTTTCGCCGCCACCGTCTTTTTCGGCGCAACTGTGGCGGCCTTTCGCGTGGAGCGCCGGGCTGTCGCCTTGGCTCCAACTGTCTTCGCGCGAGCCGCCATTGAGACCAATTTCCCTCACAGCTTAGCGATGAGACCGCTACCGATATCCGAGCAAAGCCTCGTTAACCATATGAATGTCCGTCACTCGCCGGTCAAGAAACAAGCTCGTCCTGGCTGATTTGCCGGTGCAAAAGTCCTGCCGGCGACCGACAATTTTCCACTTTTGGCCGGGTCTTGCGACGTTGAATGGATGGCGTACCGCATTGACAGGAATGTGGCTCGCGAACATCTATGGCAGCGACGGCGACATCGGGGATAGCGCGCAATTCCGCCCGGTGTAGCCGAAACGAATCATCTCGACGGTTGAGGAGAACAGGCCATGGCGGTGAAAGTCGCGATCTCAGGTTTCGGGCGCATTGGTCGCAACATCTTGCGGGCGATTGCAGAATCGAAACGCACCGATCTCCAAGTCGTTGCCATCAACGATCTGGCCTCGCCCGACGACAACGCGCATCTCTTCAAGTACGATTCGGTTCACGGGCGCTACGACGGGCCGATCAAAGTCGAGGGCGACACGATCGATATTGGCCTTGCAAGCCCGATCAAGGTGCTGTCCGAACGCGATCCGGCCAAGCTGCCGTGGCAAGACCTCGGCATCGATATCGTCATGGAATGCACCGGGATCTTCACCAGCAAAGACAAGGCCGCCATGCATCTCGAGGCCGGTGCCAAGCGCGTTCTGGTCTCGGCCCCGGCCAGCGGTGCCGACCTGACGGTCGTCTACGGCGTCAACCACGACAAACTCACGAGCGACCATAAGATCGTCTCTAACGCATCGTGCACGACCAACTGCCTCGCCCCCGTCGCCAAGGTGCTGCACGACCTGTGCGGAATCCGATCCGGTTTCATGACCACCATCCACGCCTACACCAGCGACCAGCGCATTCTCGATCAGGCTCACGGCGACATGCGCCGCGCCCGCGCCGCCGGCATGAGCATGATCCCGACGTCGACAGGCGCTGCCAAGGCCGTTGGTCTCGTTCTGCCGGAACTGAACGGCAAACTCGACGGCACCGCGATTCGCGTCCCCACCCCCAACGTGTCCGTGGTCGACCTCAAGATCCTGCCGGAGCGCGAAACCTCGGTCGACGAAATCAACGAGGCCGTCGAAAAGGCCGCCGCACAGGAACTCAAAGGCATACTCAGCACGGTCGCCGAAGACCTCGTCTCGATCGACTTCAACCACTCGCCCTATTCCTCGAATTTCGATTTGACCCAGACCCAGATCGTCGACGGCAAACTCGTTCGCGTGCTCTCCTGGTACGACAACGAGTGGGGCTTTTCGAACCGCATGGGCGATACCGCCGTTGCGATGGCGAAGCTACTGTAGCACCGCGCCTCGTCCCGAACGCCGCCCGCGGTGCCGACGCTGGCAGCGCGGCAGGCAGCGCTCAGAACGAAAACGGCCCACCGCGCGGGTGGGCCGATTGAATTTCGGGCACGTCAGCAAGGCCGATTACGCGCGCCGGCTAGAATGAATTTTTCGCGCTTAGTTGGCCGCGGCGCGCTGTTCGTCGACCTTGCGGCGCAGCCATGTGGCCGCCTCGCGCACATCCTCGAAGAGCACGCCTTGCAGCATCACCCTGTCGAGATAAACCAGCCAGCCGCTGTAATGGCGTTGAGCCGCGATCTCCTGGCCACGATAGGACATCGACCAGAAGTCAGTGGACTCAGAGTGTTTCCGTGTCGCATCGCTCATGATTCGCTCCTTGACTGATCTTAACTCAATTCGCGTTAATTTTCAGTCTTCAATGCTCACTCTATCGCACGTCATTTGAACTCATGATGAACGTGTCATTTTTGCAATAGTCATTTCGGCCACGAGTTGCAGTTACCGATGTAACACCTCCCTGCAAATTTGGTTGCAGCCTAGGTCATTTCCGCGCCTTAGGCGGAATCACACCGCCTGCCCACTCCCCCGCCCGGCCGCCCAAAACCACGATTGCATGGGCGGCCAGGCGGGGGAGCGGGACGGTTTCAGCTAAACCTGAAACGATCTAGAACTCCTAAACATGGCGACGCCGGCAGCGCGATTTGACCGCCGCCGGGCGAAAAAAATTCAATTTTCAGCTTAACGCCCGTGAATGCTTGGCGCCGGGCCGGTCTGGTTGCTGGCGCACACGACCGTCATTTGAGCCCCGGCTCGTTCGATGGCCACGCCTTGGTATCGTCAAGCACGGACCTGTCGATCTGGTCGATAGATGTCAGCCCCATAAGGGCCATCGTGTTGTCGAGCTCGCCGTGCAGGATTTCGATGGCCCGTGCCGCCCCTGACGGCCCGAGCGCTGCCATTGCGTAAACGAAGGCGCGGCCGACCAGACAGGCCGTCGCACCCAACGCCCTGGCACGCACGATATCGCTGCCGCGCCGGATGCCACCATCCATGAACACCGGGATGCGTCCATCGATTGCCTCGACGATGCGCGGCAGCGCAGCGATCGCCGAGGCGACACCGTCAAGCTGGCGCCCGCCGTGGTTCGACACGCTGATACCGTCGGCGCCGTTTTCGATTGCGCGGCGGGCATCGTCTGCCCGCAGGATGCCCTTGATCACGAGTGGACCGCCCCAGATCTCCTTCGCCCACGCGATATCGGCCCACGTGACCGAAGGGTCGAACTGGTTGGTGATGTGCTGGGAAAGCTGTAGGAAGCCTTCATCGGCAGCGGTCTTGTAGTTGGCGAACGTCAGTCGCGGTCCCGTGAAGGTGCGGTAGATCCAGCCTGGATGGAGCAGTGCGTTGAGCGCATCGAGCGGACTGATCCGCGGCGGCACCGAAAACCCGTTTCGTGCATCGCGTTCCCGTTTGCCGTGGGCAGCCAGATCGACCGTCATGACCAGCGCCGAACAACCGGCATCCCTCGCCCGTTCCATCAGCGACTGGGTCAGCCCGCGATCCTTCATCACGTAGAGCTGAAACCAGAATGGGCGCGACGTTGCCCCGGCGACTTCCTCGATCGAACTCGAGGCATTGGTGCTCAGGCAATACCCGACCCCGGCCGCTTCCGCGGCCCTGGCTGCATCGATTTCGCCTTTCGGTGACACCAGGCCGGTCAATCCGATCGGCGACAGGATCATCGGACATGCGAACGTCTGGCCGAACACCTCGACACTGAGATCACGCGAGGCGACGTCGACCAGCACCCGCGGGCTCAGCACCATCCGTTCGAGATCACGGCAATTGGCGTTGAGCGTGCGCTCGTCCTGCGCACCGCCGTCGACGAAATCGAACACGACTTTGGGCAGTCGCCGGCGCGCCTTGGCACGCAGATCCGCAATATTGACCTCACGCCCCACCTTTGCCTCCCACCTTGCCAAGAGCCGTCCTGTCGGCTCGGTTGCGCCGCAAAGACCCATCAGAACGGCGATTTGCGCCACTCATGTATGCCGCAACCCTCTTCCGAGTCGAGCGCAACCGCGCTATGGACAATGCGAAAATCGGTCCGCAACGCGCCAACAATCGGGGAGGAGCCAGGATGTCGGAAAAACTCGAGGATATCGCCCGCAAGATGGTCAGCCCCGGCCAGGGCATCCTGGCGGCTGATGAAAGCACCGGCACGATCCAGAAACGGTTCGACAGCATCAACGTCGAATCGACCGAGGAAAATCGCCGCGACTATCGTGAAATGCTCTTCCGCGCCACCGACGCCATGAAGAAGCACGTCTCCGGCGTCATCCTGTTTGACGAGACGCTGCGCCAGAAGGCGGCGGACGGTACACCGCTCGTCGACCTGATCAAGGCCGCGGACGCGGTCCCCGGCATCAAGGTCGACAAAGGTGCCCAGCAACTTGCCGGGTCGGGCATCGAGAAAGTCACGGAAGGCCTCGACGGCCTCAGGGACCGCCTCGCCGAGTACCATGAACTTGGCGCCCGCTTCGCGAAGTGGCGTTCGGTGATCACGATTGCCAACGGTTGCCCCTCCTGGAACTGCATCCAGGCCAACGCCCATGGTCTCGCCCGCTATGCCGCGCTGTGCCAGGAAGCACGGATCGTCCCGATCGTCGAGCCCGAAGTGCTGATGGACGGCGACCACTCCACCCACGACATCGATCGCTGCTACGATGTCACCGCCGAGACCCTGCGTGTGACCTTCTCGCAGTTGGCGGATGCCGGCGTGAAGCTCGAGGGCATGGTGCTCAAGCCCAATATGGTGATCGCCGGCCAGAAGTGTGCAAACCAGGCAAGCGCCGAAGAGGTCGCCGAAAAAACCGTGCGCTGCCTCAAGGCGACCGTGCCGTCGGCCGTGCCCGGCATCGCCTTCCTGTCCGGTGGCCAGAGCGATGAACAGGCCACCGAAAACCTCTCGCTGATGAACGCCATGGGCAACCTGCCGTGGCAGCTGACGTTCTCGTACGGTCGCGCGCTGCAGGCCGCGGCCCTGAAGGCGTGGGCGGGCAAGGCCGAAAATGTAGCCGCTGCCCAGCGCGCATTCACCCACCGCGCCAAGATGAACGGCCTCGCCGCCCTCGGCCAGTGGCAGCGCACGTTGGAAGAAGCAGCCTGAGGCAAAGGCGCACGCCGCCCCGTCGCAGACCCGGAACTGGGCTGCGCCGGCCCGGGTGGCCGTGCACGGTCGCCGGGCCGCCTGTATTTCGCCGTATTCGGCCACAATAGGGTCCGGCTATGACGACAAAACCTGCAGAGCCGTGCGCGCTTTGTCTGGTCGTCGAGGCCGGCCCGCCGGCTCTCGACCGACTGCGCGCGGTATTGCCGAGCCTGCCCGTTGCAACGGTCTATATCGCCGCCGCAGCGGACCGTGCACTCGAACCTGCAACCACCGCGCCGCTGCTCGACTTCGTCCAGGCCAACGACACGGCCGCCGTCCTCATCGACGATGCAGCCCTGGCCCGCACGTTGCAGGCGGACGGCTGCCATCTTTCCGCACGCCCCGACGTGGTTGGCGCCTTCGAGGAAGCCCGCGACATTCTCGGCAACGGCCGGATCATCGGCGCGGCCGCCGGCAAATCGCGCGACGCCGCCATGACGCTTGGCGAAATCGGCGCCGACTACGTCGCCTTCGGCGCCCCCGCGACCTTGCGCGACCGCCCCAAGGGGCGCGCGGTGCGCCGGGAAATGGTGAACTGGTGGGCAGAACTCTTCGAAGTTCCGTGCATCGCCTTCGACGTCACGACGGCCGACGAAGCTGCAGACCTCGCCGACGCCGGCGCCGACTTCATCGCCCTCACGGTTGCCGACGGCCTTTCGCCGGCCGATTCCCGCCACCATGTAGACTCTGTTCTGGCCGCCCTTTCTCGCAAAGCATCGCAGGCCGTCCCATGAAACGGCCCATCGCGATCGCAATCATGAGTGCGGCACTGAGCTTGGCGAGCCTGCCGTGGACGGCGCGGGCCGAGACGGGCGCCAGCTCCTGGTCGAAACGGGTCAATCCGGCGACGAAGCCGCGCCGCCAACCCCGCCCGCAAGGCGATGGGCGCACCGCAAGCCGCCGCCGCACCCCGCCAGCGCCAGGCCAATCGCTGCGCTCGACGTTGACGCCCTCCAATCCTCTGGGCTCCACCTTCATCCACCCGACCGGCAAGGACGCCGCCTACATCGCCTTCGAACAAGGTCAGTATCTGACGGCCTTGAAGCTTGCCACGGCGCAGGCCGAGAAGAATGATCCGCAGGCCCATACCCTGCTTGGCCGGCTTTATTCCGATGGCCTCGGTGTGCCCCGCGACATTGCCAAAGCCGCCGACTGGTATCGCCGCGGTGCCAAACTGGGCGACCCGGAAGCGATGTTCGCGCTCGGCGTCATCCTGGTTGCCGGACGCGGCATCAAAAAGGACCAGGCCGGCGCCGCACGCATGTTCGAACAGGCCGCGCGCAAGGGCCACGCTGCTGCCCACTACAATCTCGCGCTGTTGTTTCTGTCCGGCAAGGGCAAGCCGGAAAACCCGTTCCGCGCCGCCCAGCACCTGGAATATGCCGCCCGTAAGGGGCTAGCCGAAGCCCAGTATGACCTCGCCGCGCTCTACCAGAACGGCCATGGCGTCAAGGCCAACGCTTATCAGGCGGCCCTGTGGTTGCGTCGCGCCGCCAAGAAGGGATTGCCTGCGGCCCAGTTCGAATACGCCGTTGCCTTGCTGCGCGGGCGCGGCCTCAACGTCGACAAATCGTTGATCGTGGAATACCTGACGGCGGCGGCCAACGCTGGCGTTGGTGGCGCCCAGAACCGCTTGGCCCATGTCTACGCCATCGGTATTCCAGGCACGCGGCGCGATCCTGTCGCTGCCGCCAAGTGGCACATGATCGCGCGCACCAACGGTGTCGACGATAAGGCCCTCGATGCCCTTGTCGCCAAATTGCCGGCAAAGCTCCGCCGCAAGGCATTACGCGCTGCCGAAGAGCATCGCACGCGCTCGCTCGTCGGCCTCGACGTCAGATGATCGCGCCCGGGACGCGACGACGATAATTGACCGCCAGTCCCAGGGCCGGTTTACCAGCCGAGTTGTACCAGGCCCATAAAAGGGCTAGTCACCACGCCCGGGCCCCCACGGGCCGCAACACAAACGCGACCATGCAACCGGCAGGATCCGCGCTCAGGCGTGATCCGGTCGGCGACGGTCGAGCCCCGGAGTGCCCGATGCCCGCCTCAGCCCTGATGAACGTAATGACCGGCGCGGCCCGCAAAGCAGGACGCGCCCTTGCCCGTGACTTTGGCGAGGTCGAACGCCTTCAGGTTTCGGTCAAAGGTCCGGCGAATTTCGTCTCCGCGGCAGACCATCGCGCCGAGGACATCATCTATTCCGAACTCTCGCGTGCCCGCCCAGGCTACGGCTTCCTCATGGAAGAGCGCGGCGCCATCGACGGCGGCGACAAGACCCACCGCTGGATCGTTGACCCGCTCGACGGCACCACCAACTTCCTCCACGGCATTCCGCTGTTTTGCATTTCGATCGGCCTCGAACGTGACGGACAGCTGGTCGCCGGCATCATCTACCTGCCAGTGCTGGACGAACTCTACACTGCCGAAAGGGGCAAGGGCGCATTCATGAACGACCACCGCATCCGCGTCTCGGCCCGCCGCCAACTGACGGACGCGATGCTGGCGACATCCATTCCCCACAAGGGGCGCGATGGCCACGAGCGCTTTCAAAACGAGATGCGCGCCCTGACCAGGGAAACAACCGGCATCCGCCGCACCGGCGCCGCCGCCATCGATCTTGCCTGGACGGCGGCCGGGCGTTTCGATGCCTACTGGGAACACGCGCTCCAGCCGTGGGACATGGCCGCCGGCATCGTCATTCTCCGTGAAGCCGGCGGCATTGCAACCGACCTCGATGGCGGCCACGATATGTTTGCAACCGGCACGGTCGTCGCCGGCGTGCCCTCGATTCAGCGTGCGCTCCTCGAAAAACTCGCCGAAACATGAAAACGGCGGCCGCGATTCGGCGCAAAAATGTTCAATCCGTTGAAAACAATGCGGGCAACTCTCATGAGCACGATGTTGCCCGTTTTCCCTGCGAGATAGTTTGGCTATTGTCCGGCCCGAGATTGGGCGGAGAGGACGCGGATGGCCAGAAAGAAAAGCTCAGACCCGTCACAGATCCCGTTGGCGCGCACATTGTCGTCGCCCGGCGTGTATCTGATGCGCATGCTCATTTTCCTGATCTTTGTCGGACTGATCACGGCAATCCTGCTGCCGCAATTCTGGACGGCTTTTCAGGCCAATCCCGGCCTCAACGCACTGATCATCCTGGTCCTGATCTGGGGCATTGGATTCACTTTCTGGCAGGTCTTCCGGCTCAACCCCGAGATTCGTTGGGTCAACGCCTTTCGCATCGCCGATCCCGGATTGGCGATCGCCCATCGCCCGATACTGCTGGCACCGATGGCAACGATGCTGCGCGACCGCACCGGGGCGCTGTCGCTGTCGACCACGTCGATGCGCTCGATTATGGATTCGATCGGCTCGCGTCTCGATGAAGCCCGCGACACCGGCCGCTATACCATCGGTCTGCTCGTCTTCCTCGGCCTGCTCGGCACCTTCTGGGGCCTGCTCGACACCATCCAGTCGGTCGGCAAGACGATTAGCGCCCTCGACACGCGGACCTCGGACAGCGTCTTGATGTTTCAGGAACTCAAGACGGGCCTTGCCGAGCCATTGCGCGGCATGGGCACCGCCTTCGCCTCCTCGCTGTTCGGCTTGTCGGGCTCCCTCGTCGTCGGTTTTCTCGAGTTGCAGGCCAATCACGCTCACAACCGGTTTTACAACGAGCTTGAAGAATGGCTCTCCGGCATCACGGAATTGACGCCGGCAGCCGGCATGGCCAGCAGTTCCGATCAGATCAACCGCCAGCTGTACGGTGCCATGTTCGAGATCCAGCGCTCACTGGCAGAACTCGCCGATCGTCTCCAGGCGGGCACCGCCAACGGCTCCAGCGACGCCAGCGTCCAGGAACTCGCCAACGGCGTCAACCAACTCGTCACCCAGATGCGCAAGGAACAGGAGATCGTGCGCCAGTGGGCGGATGATCAATCCTCCCAGCAGCATGAAGTGATGGGCGTGATCCGTGACCTCATCTCCAATTCCGGGACCAGGAGATAGCAATGCCGCGCGCACGCAGCGGCCGCCGCGGTGGCGAATACGGCGAGTTTTGGCCCGGTTACGTCGACGTTTTGTCGACGCTTTTGCTGGTCTTCACGTTCCTGCTGTCGATCTTCATGCTGGCGCAGTATTTCGTCAGCCAGGAAGCGAGCGACAAGGACACCGCACTGCGCCGCCTCAACCGCCAGATCGCGGAACTGACCAACATTCTCTCGCTCGAGAAGGGCAAGGCGAAATCTGCCGAGGATGAACTTGCCGCTTTGCGCGCAACACTCGGCGAACTGCGCCTGGAAAACAACCGCCTGCAAAGCCTGGCAAGCGACAGCGAAAGCAAGGCAGCGACCGCCGCGGGGCGCATTTCGTCACTCAGCACCGACCTCGACAAGCAAAAACAGATTTCCAACGAAGCGCTGGCCAAGGTCGACCTGTTAAACCAGCAGCTGCTGGCGCTGCGCCGCCAGATTGCAGCCCTCAACGACGCGCTTGAAGCATCGGAAAGGCGCGACAAGGAATCCCAGGCGCGCATCAAACAGCTCGGCAGCCGCCTCAACGCTGCGCTGGCCCGCCAGGTCCAGGAACTGCGCCGCTATCGTTCCGACTTCTTCGGCCGCCTGCGCGAACTTCTCAAGGGCCGCAAGGACATCCGCGTCGTCGGCGACCGTTTCGTCTTTCAGTCAGAGGTGCTGTTTCCCTCCGGCCAGGCGCAGATGTCGGTTGAAGGTCTTGCCGCGATGGATGAACTGGCCAAAGCCATCATTGAATTGTCGCGCGCCATTCCGGATGAGATCGACTGGGCATTGCAAGTCGACGGCCATACCGACATTCGGCCGATCAACAGTCCCGAATTCCCGTCCAACTGGGAACTCTCGACGGCCCGCGCAATTTCCGTTGTGCGCTATCTGATTTCACGCGGTGTCCCGGCACGCAGGCTCGTCGCAGCAGGCTATGGCGAGTTTCAGCCGCTCGATCGCGGCAACTCGGAAGACGCCTTGCGCCGCAACCGCCGCATCGAGTTGAAACTGACCAACCGGTGAGGCCTGGAACTGAGGCCATTTCCGCTCTAGGCGGAAACACACCGCCTGCCCACTCCCCCGCCCGCCGCCCATGCAATGGTGGTTTTGGGCGGCCGGGCGGGGGAGTGGGACGGTTCCAGCTAAACCTGAAACGCTCTAGGCGGACTCGCATCGCCGGCCTGCTTCGCCTCCCGACCACCCGATACAATGATGCCGTGGGCGGTCGTGAGAGGAAACGGGATGGTTTCAGCTCAACCTGAAAGACTATGGAACGTCGCTTCAGCCGCCACCCAGCAATTTGAGGTTCTCGCGGGCCTGTACCTGCTCCGGATCCAGCGCCAACGCTTTGCGATAATCGTTGATCGCCTTATCACGCTCGCCGTTGAGCTGATGGGCATAGCCGCGATTGGTGTAGGCATCCGGATTGCGCGGCATCAGCTCGATGATCTTGCTGTAGTCGGCGATTGCCTCGGGATAGCGCCCCAACTGCTCGTAGGCCGCCCCACGGTTGTCGTAGGTATTCACGTAGGCGGGATCGACCCTTATCGCTGCCGAGTAGTCAGCGATCGCGGCCTCGGTCTCGCCCTTGTAGAATTTGGCAAGCCCGCGGTTGCGGTAGGGCCGTGCCATCCTGGGCGCAAGCCGGATGGCCTCCGTGTGGTCCTTGATCGCCTTGTCCGCCTCGCCCAGTTTACGAAAGGCAACACCGCGCCGGTCAAAGGCTTGCGCCGCATCGGGTTTGCGCGCGATCGCCTCGGTAAAGTCGGCGATAGCAGCCTGGATGTTGCGCGCCGCGTAATGCGCTCTGGCGCGGTTGAAGTAGGCAGCGAACACTTGATCTGACGAATGGGCAACCGCATTGTCGATAATCGCCGAGCAGGCGGCGATCCGGTCCCGTGATCGTTCGCTCTTGTGGCACGCAGTCAGCATGTCGGCTCGCGCCTGGATTGACGACATTACGTGCGCGATCACTACGACACCGGCCACCCACGCCGCAGGCGCCCGGCACGCCGCAGCGGCGATCGCCAACGCCCGCGTCTGCCACCATCGGTCCGCAGATCGCCGCCAACGGTGAGCCGATTGCGCGCGCCACGTGTTACGATTTCTTGTCTGCGCCCGTCCCATCCTCGAACCGATAATGAAAATCGCAGTGCGATGCGCCCTGCATGATCGTCTGCGTCCGTTTTAGTTTGAGCCGCGGATCGTAGCCTTCACAGAAGGTCCCGTCGCGCTGGCACGACAGCAAGTGGCCGATTTCACCGAGCCCCATCTCGCGATACATTTCGGAATATCTGCACCGCGTGACGTTGAAGCGGTAGGTCGTATCGGACTGTTCCTTGACGTCGATTTCGAGCGCGCCTCCCATCGTCCACTGCGACTGCCGGTCGACGAACGTCTGCATGTTCGTTTTGCCGCCGACTTCCGCAGCCATAGCCTGCGCCTGCTCGATCGACGAGGCGCGCACCGCATTGGCAACCGTGCGCTGGGCGACATCCACGCCGTGTGTTTCCTTCAGTTCATCGTAGACGTGCTTGAGGATCTGCGCCTCGATGCGTCGCCGTTCCAGCATCGGCAAGACTTGGTTCGGGCTGTCGGCCATGTGCGCTCCATTTGTTTCCGGTCCGCCCGGCGCCGTGCGTGACACACGGGGCCTCAGACTTCGCGTCCATCATTCCAACGATATTGGATTAACCGCAGCGGCGCCAGCAGGCGCACGATACCATGCGCCGGTATCGGCCGGGGCTCGCTGAACGGCAGCGCAAGATCTCGCGTCGGCGTTCCGCTCAAAGCCCGTGCAAACTCGCGCCCGAGCGCTACCGACAGGCCGACGCCGCGTCCGTTGCAGCCGACCCAGGCAAACCCATTGGGCCCGAGCTGATGGAAGCGCGGCATGAAATCCGTCGTCATCCCGACATAGCCGTTCCAGATGTAGTCGAAATGAACCGGACCGATCTGCGGAAAGATCCGCTGCAGCCGCTCACCGATCCGCGAACGCAGGCGCGGTTCGGCCTGCGCCGTGACCATCAATGCGCCGCCGGTCACCAGCCGGTTACGGGCATCGTAGCGCATGAAGTGCAGATCACCATGCGTATCGGACACCGCCTGACGGCCCGGAATGATGGTTGCCCTGAGATTGTCGCCAAGGGGTTCGGTCGCCATCTGCCAGGAGAGCACCGGCACCACCTGCCGTGCGATGTCGGGCAGCAACGCCTTCGAGAACTCTCCGGTATAGGCGTTCGTCGCAAGCATCAGGCCACGCGCGTGCACCGTGCCGCGCGGCGTCGTCACGTCCCATCCCTCGCCACCGCGCGCCACCGTCAACGCAGGCGTATTGCCGTAGATCCGTCCGCCTGCCTCGATCACTGCCCGTGCCATCTCGCGGGCCAGCGCCAGAGGATTGATATGCCCGCCGGTCCGGTTCCAAAAACCACCGTGCCAGAAGGTGCTGCCGGTGATCTCCGCCATCTCGTCACTCGACAGCAACGCCACCGGTGCACCGAACGCCGACCACTGTTTGACACGGCGCTCGGCAATCGCGATGCGGCCCGGCGAATGCACCGGCTGGACCCATCCGGTCTGCTCGGCCTCGGCCGCGAGATCATGTGTGCGCACCAGGTCGAACAGGCACGACGCGCTATCGCGCAACAGACCAACGAAGCGCTCTCCCGCCTCCCCGTGCCGTTTGACGATGTCTTGCGGCTCCGGCCGCGTCAGCGTCGGGATCACCTGTCCGTTGTTGCGTCCGGATGCCCCCCAGCCGGGCCCGACGGCCTCGAGCACCACCACATCGCCGCCGCCTTTGGCCAGATGCAACGCGGTCGAAAGCCCGGTAAAGCCGGCCCCGACGACGACCGTATCTGCCGTGAGATCACCATCCAACGCCGCGCAGTCAGGTGCGGGCGGCGCCGTATCGGACCAGATCGACTGCGCCCACCCGTTGCCGCCCCTGGAACTGCCACCCATCGCACCCGCCTCAGGCCAAAGACACGCGGTATCCGACCCGCGGGAAATGAATGCACACCGCGCCGGCGCCGTCCGTGTTGCGCACGATTGCGATCCGGTCGCGATCAACCGCCCTGACGACGCCGTGCACCACCGGGTCGCCACTGTCGGTCACCGGCACGACCGACACCGCCATTCCTGGCGCCAGGCCCTGCGGATCACCACCATCACCGGCCTCCGCCGTTGCGGGCGTTGCAGCCTTGGCTACCGCATAACTCTCCGCAATTGACAGTTCGCTTGGCGCCCCATGACCGATCTCGGCCATCCGGTCACCCCACCGCGTGAGGCTTGGAAACTCGGCAAACAGCGCATCTGCATTCGCATACCGCCCGCGAATGAACCAGATGATATACCAGACGTAGAGATCCGGCAGGCCCGGCGCATCGCCGAGGATGTAGGTGCGCCCGGCCGCAAACCGGTCTTCCAGCCACCCGAGTTGCGGCCGCAGCTGCGCCAGGACATGCGGCAGGTCTTCGACCTCCTTGCGGAAATCACCGTCGGGCCCGAGATAGAGGCGTGCCCGATCGGCAACCAGGGCTGCCGGCACTTGGTCAATCGCCGGCGCGAACACGAGCCTGACGGCCAGATCGAACATCGGCCCGTCCATCCAGCGCCCGAGCGCATAAGGCAGGCCGGCGCCGTTGTTCGGAAACAATGTCGGTTCCGGATGCCGCCGGTCGATTTCGCGCAGGATGCACAGCGTGTCGCAATAGATGTCGGCACCGATCTGCATGACCGGAATGCGACGGTATCCACCCGTCAGGTCGAATAGCTCCGGGCGCTCAGGCAAACGGTTTTGCTCGACCGACCTCCAGGCAAGCCCCTTCAGCCCGAACGCCACGCGCACCTTTTCGGACACCGGCGACTGCGGATAGTGATGAAGAATGATGTCGTTTCCGCTCATTGCCCTGCGCCCTCCTTAAACCACACTCCCACATGCGACCGGCGATCAGGCAAGCTGCAGTTCCGCAAAGCGCTTGTAGAGGCCACCGTCACGGGTCAGTTCATCATGGCCACCCTGCCCGACGATAGATCCCTCGTCGAGCACAATGATCCGGTCGGCCTTCTGCGCTGTTGCCAGGCGATGCGTGATGATGATCGTCGTGCGCCCGTCCATCGCCTTTTCGAGGCCGGCCTCGATGGCCTCCTCGCTTTCGGCATCGAGCGCACTGGTCGCCTCGTCGAGCAACAGGATCGCAGGATCGCGCAGCACCGCGCGCGCGATCGCAAGACGCTGGCGCTGCCCGCCGGAGAGCACGACACCGCGTTCGCCGAGCGGTGTTTCATAACCGCGATCGAGCCTGAGGATAAACTCGTGCGCATGCGCAATTCTCGCCGCGCGCTCGACGTCTGCCTGACTGCACCCATCGAGCCCGTACCGGATGTTTTCGGCAACGCTGTCGGCAAACACTGCGATGTCCTGCGGCACCAGCGCCATGCACGCCCGCAAGTCGCCCAGCCGCACCTTGGCAATGTCGACGCCGTCGACCGTGATGTATCCCGCTGTCGGATCGTAGAAGCGCAACAGCAGGTGAAACAGGCTCGACTTGCCGGCCCCTGACGGTCCGACGAAAGCGACCTTCTGGCCGGCCTCTGCCTCAAAGGAAATATCGCGCAGCACCAACTGGTCCGGCCGGCTCGGAAAAGCAAAACTGACATCGTCAAACGCTACGCGGCCGCTAACCGGCCTTGGTAACACCAGCGGCGCAGGCACCTCCGTGACGAGCGGCTTTTCCTGCAACAGTTCGGTCAGCCGCTCGGCCGCCCCGGCCGCCTGCTGCACCTCGCCCCACACGTCCGAGAGCTGGCTCAGCGAGCCGCCGACGAACATCGCATAGAGCACGAACTGGCCGAGCGTACCGCCGGTCATTGCGCCGGACACCACCATCGACGCACCGATCCAGAGCACAACGACGATGCTGGCCATGACAAGGAACATGCCGAGTGCCGTGAGTGCGGCCCGCGACACCAGGCGCGAGCGTGCTGCAGCGAACGCCTCCTCTACGGCGGCCGCGAACCGCGCCGCGATCGAGCGCTCGCTGGAAAAGGCCTGCATCGTGCGCACCGCAGCCAGGTTTTCTGCCGCAAACGCGGAGGCATCCGCAAGGCTGTCCTGCGCCGAACGCGACAAGCGCCGCACAACGCGGCCGTAAGCGATGAGCGGTGCCAGAATGAGCGGAATCGCCACCAGGACGAGCAGCGACAGTTTTGCGCTGGTGAAAAACATCATTACCAGCGCGCCGACGACCATGATCACCGAGCGCACCGCCTGGCTCAGCGTCGAACCGGCTGCCGCCTTGATTTGCGTTGTATCCGCCGTCAGGCGGCTCATGACTTCGCCGGAATGAATCCGGTCGAAATAACCGGGACCGAGCGTCGTCAGGTGTCGGAAGACATCAGCGCGAAGATCGGCAACAACGCGCTCGCCAAGCCAGTTGACTAGATAGAACCGCGCCGCGCTCGCCACCGCCAGTACACCGCTGACGACGATCATCAAGATGAAATACTGCGCAATCTGGCTTTGGTTTCCGGCACCGAACCCGTGATCGATCATTTCCCGCACTGCGATCGGCACGACAAGCATCATTGCGGCAGCCAGCACCAGCGCAACGCCTGCTGCCGACAGCGCTGCGGGATGCTTCAGGACATAGGGCCGCAGCGACAGCAGCGGACCGAGATCGCGCTGCACCCGCTCACCGGCACCGGCCGCAACCGAGGCCGCGTGCGAGCCATCCGCCAGTGTCTCCGCCTTGCCCGCCTCAGAATTCGCCCATGCCACGCCTTTGCCATCCTGACAGCCACACACGCTCCCCTTATGACCGATTTCCCTGCTGCATCAATCGCTTCACGTCAATATATTCGGCGACGATCCAGTTTTGGCCAATGCGACCTAGCGGTGTTCACGGCTTGCAATGGCCGCCGTTTGTAGGTATCTGTCCGCCTTCAAATTCCCATCACAGCCCGCGCGACATAATACCGGCATACCAGCGCGCACCTACCGTTCAGAGACACCAGCCATGAAGCGCGACCCCGAACTCCATCCGGACTACCACCAGATCAAGGTGGTCATGACCGACGGCACCGAATTCATCACCTATTCGACCTACGGCAGCGAAGGCGACACGCTGACCCTGGACATCGATCCGAATTCGCATCCGGCCTGGACGGGCGGCGACCAGCGCCTCGTCGACCGCGGCGGCCGCCTGTCGCGCTTCAAGAAGAAATTCGAAGGTCTTTTCTGAGCCCTTCGGCCTTTGCCGCCGATCCCCGCAACCAACGCGCCATCTACAGCGGTGGCAGGCCGTGATGCCGGTCGCGCATCATGGCGAGCGCAGCACCCAGGTTTTGCTGGCAAGTTCTGCAGGCAAAAGTCTCGCGGGCGTGTCGTGGATTGCCGCCGACGGCGCGGTGCATGGCGCTTGGTAATTTCTGCTGTTCCTCGGCCGCCTCAACTGCGTGCCGTCGGCAGCCCCAGTTCGGTCCTCGATGCGCCGGATTTGATCGCCAACCGGGCTGGTTCCGGCGCCAACGAATGTTTCATCCCCGCGCAGTGCCTGATCGAGCTGACTGATCCGATCGCACATCGCATAGCTGCGCTGGATAAGCTGGCGTAAACCGCGCGGCAGATCATCGAAATGCTTGATGTGGGAGATCCGGCCGAACGGTTTCAAGGCCATGCCGGACCGCTTCTGTTCCGCCTCTTCCAGCGTAATTTCGCCGTCCTTGAGCGAGCGCTGAACGAGCAGCCACGACGCCATATCGAGCAGCCGTGTGGTCAGCCGCATGCTTTCGGTGGCATAGGCGATGGAAGCCGGAGGCGACAGGCGCTTTGAGTCGGCCCGCCCGGGCCCGTCGAGGTACTCCGCCGTCGTCTCGACCAGCTCCATACCCTCGCGGAAAATCGTATCAAAGTGTTCCGACTGTGCGAAATGCCTGCCAAAGCAAACCGCCACACCATCCTGCTCGACCAAACTCGACACTGTTACTCTGCCACTCATGTCCTAACCTGGCACACCGGTTTAGCGGCGTACCGTCCCGCCAGCTCCTACACTACGCGGTCCCGGTTAACAACTCGCTCCAACATTGGATGATTTCGGGACGCAACGCAATCCGTGCAAAAAAAGAGCCGCTCGGAAAGGAGCGGCTCACAAGTCGACAGGGAGGCGTCAAACAGAGTGGACAGATGCCAATCGACATCCAGAACTCTGGATGGCCTCAAATTAGAACAGCAACGCTAACAAAAGTTTAAAGGCAAACGCATTGTGCATTTGCGCCCGTTAATGGCGGCCTCGGCAACTCGCCCGCACGCAATTCATGAACGGCAAGCAGCATGAACGGCAACCAGCCGGTTCAACTCTTGAACACGGACGCAGCATCGTCACCGATCTTTTTCTTGCGCGCTATTTCCTCGCGGACCCGTTCGATCTCGGCTTCCAGCGCCATTATCCGCGCCTCGAGCTCGGCCAGCGAGGCACGTTCAAGACTTTCGCCGACAACGATTTCCGCCTTGGTCGGTTTCTGAAGGTCGTCCCAGTCCATGCCAGTCCTCCGCAGCGCCAGGATCGGCCCACATTATAGGCTTTTAGGATGAGCTGAAACCATCCCGCTCCTCCTCCTAACCGCCCAATACAATGATGCCGTGGGCGGCCGGGAGGGGAGCGGCCGGCGATGCTATTCCGCCTAAGGCATGTCGCAGCAAGACGGATTGGACTCACAAGGGAGCAACGCGACCCGGCCGAATGGCCGCCCCGCCGGAGCCGCCGCGCGCAGCGCGAATAGCGGCGTGAGGCAATCAAACCCAAAGCGAGGCGCAGTTTTTTTGCGACGCGCTTTAAGGCGGAAATGATCGCGATCATCCGAAAGGGCAACCGCGGTGGCGCGGGCACCGCGCCGACCGTCGCCGATACCCGATGCTGGAACCCCGCCACCTCTACCAGCTCAGGTTTTCCATGGCAGCGATCGGCAGCTGGCCGGAAAATCCTGCAAACACGTCATTGAGCACATCCTGACCAAACCCTCTGCCCCGATCGACATGGATGCCGGATGCTGTAAACACCGACCGGATCCCGGCCGCCGACGCGCCTGCAATGTCGGTTTGCAAACCATCGCCGATGGCCAACAGGCGTTCCTTGGGCACCTCGCGCCCGACCCCGCGGGCGACGGTGTCCATCGCCAGATCGTAGATCGGCAGGTGCGGTTTGCCGCTGTAGACCACCTCGCCGCCGAAGCCTTCGTAGGCCCGGCCCAGCGCACCGGCACAGTAGATGATGCGATCACCGCGCTCGACCTTCACGTCGGGATTTGCGCAAATCATCACCAAGCCGCGGCGCTGAAAGCCTTTCAGTGCAATCGCATAGTCTTCCGGCGTTTCCGTTTCATCATCGATAAGGCCGGTACAAACGACGATTTCAGCATCGAGCGACGTTGCGAAGCTGACGTCGATATCCGCGAAGACACCGAGGTCGCGCTCCGGTCCGACGTGATGGATGCGCCGGTCCTGCCACGCCTTGACCAGCCCGCGGGTGACATCGCCCGATGTCAACACCGCATCATAAGCTGCGCGCGCCACGCCGACCCTGTCGAGCTGGCCAACGACGGCATCTGCCGGCCGCGGCGCATTGGTCAGCAGCAGCACGTAGCCGCCGCGCTTTCGAAACTCACTGCAGGCCGCCACGGCATTGTCAAACGGCGCGACACCGTTGTGCATGACACCCCAGACATCGACCAACCATGCATCGGCACCGTCGGCCAGATCACCGATCGACGAAATTATTGGAATACGCTGCACACCCGTCTCACGACCCTTCAGCCGCGCCCTCCGGCACCATCGCCGAACGACGGTGTCCTACAATTTTGCTGCTGTGACGGGCCACTAATGCAACCTGCTTCAACGCGGAATCGGTCCGATGATTCCGAATGAAAGCAGACGTTGCTCGATTCTTTAGAGGCGATCATCACCGTGCCTTGAGTTGGAGCCGCGACAGCGGTCCAACTCAAGGCACGGTGATCTAACGCATTTCAGCGTGATTGGCGAGCGGCGAGTTTGCCGCTGCGCCCAATGCTTCGCTCTTGACCGGGCGAGGTGCCGCAAAGAGCTCGCCCTTGCCGAACAGTGCCCCGAACCCGAGCACTTCGGCAAGTTGGCGGTCATCGTTCAGATGATCGACAATCAGCGTCAGTCCCGCGCCCGCCAGATGACGGCAGACATCGGTCGGCGGCACCAGCACCTGACCGGCCGGCAGACCGTTTGCAAACACATCGGCATCGAGCTTGGCAAACGCGAAGCCTTTGCGCCCGAGCATCTCGAAGTCCATGTCAAGGCTGGTGATGTCATCGACGGCAAAGCGGAACCCAATCTGGCCTATGCGGTCGATGGCCGCCCATTGTCCGGGCGAAAACCCGCGCAAATCATTCTGGGCGAACGACAGCACGAGGCGGCCGGCCATGATCTGATCGTGCCCCATGATCGTCGCCAGATCGGCACTGAAATCATCGCCGCTCACCGACTGGCCATTGATCTGCGAAATCAACGCGCCGGACTGACCGCGCCTGAGCAGATGCATGCCGACCTTCTTGGCCTGCGATACCTTGACCGCATCGATCAGCGGCAACAGTGCGGTGCCGGCGGTAACCGACGAGTAGGCGTCGTGCCCCAGCTGGTTGCCATCTTCGAGCGTCAGCCGGATGGTGACCTCGTAGTGTCGCGCCTGCCGATCGGCCAGTCCGTGGATCGGCTCGAGGAACACCTCGATGCGCTCCTTGCTGAGCGCCTCTGCCACCGCAGCCAGTCGGTCAGCCGCATCCGCTGGCTCGAGCGCCCTATCATCTGCCCGATCTTCTCTATGTGTTGCTTGATGAGGCAACGGCGGCGGTGCAGGCGGCTCCTGGCCAATGCCGAAGTCCTCGGCCGTCAGCGGCTGCGGCTGCGCCGCGTTGGCAGTCGCCGTGTCGGCCTCGGGCTGGCGGCCGCTCTCGATGTCTTCCGCAAGCCGACGAATGATACCCTCGATGGCAACTGTCTCCGCCGCCCGTGCTTCCCGTTTCGGCTTGCCGTCATCGGCGCCGACTGGTTGCAATACCGGCGGAACGCGCAAGCGCGCCAGGCCATCCTCATCGGTTTCAGCCGCATTGTCCGGTGAGGGCTTGGACACCAGTTTTGGTTCGCGTCGCGCCCCAGCGGGGGCAAAGGGATCGACGGCATCTTCATCCATTTCAGGGCCGGCACCGCCGCCGATTTCGGCACGCGGGCTTGCCAGCGACTCGTTGCGCCGCAACAGAAGATGGCTCGTGATCGTGGCCAGCAGCCCCGTCACCGTGAGCGCTGCAGCAACCCGCGGCGCCAAACCGAGTTCCACGATCAATCCTACCAGCACGGCTCCCGCCACGCTGATCATTGATACGATCACCACGATGTCGCTGGCGTACGAGCGACGCGCAACCTGCGTGTCTGCCATGACCGATTCTTCGTCCGGATCACCCGGACGACCCCCAATGCAACGAATCACGACTTAAAGCATTCCCGATTGGGACTACCCACTGCAATCGCCAAGCGCGATCTATCACCAGGAAAACGCAGACATTTCCGACCATCCGGCCGTCAGCACAATGAAAAGCCGCGGCCTTGGCCGCGGCGTAAGAGGTCTGGAGGCAACCGCCTCGGGGAGTTCGCCGCGCGCGCCCCGTCCAAAAGGATTCCTGGGCTTAGTCCACGGCCTTCAGAACGGCCGCGATACGATCGCGGATATCACCGATATCGCTTTCCGTTGCGATCAACGGCGGCGCAACGATCAAGGTGTCCATGGTCACGCGGCAGTAAAGGTCATGCTCGTGATACATGCGCTCGATCGCCTCATAGCCGCGCACGCCGGGCTTGCCGTCGGCCGCATCGAGATCGATGCCGCACATCATGCCGATTGGTCGGATATCGACGACATTCGGCTGATCCTTGAGGCTCAGCATCGCATCGCAGAACGCCGCCTCGCTCGCCAGCGAGCGCTCAAACAGCCCCTCTTCCTTGTAGAGCTCGAGCGTCGCCAGCCCGGCCGCCACGGCCAGGGGATGGCCAGAGTAGGTGTAGCCGTGGAACAGCTCAATCACGTGCTCGGGCCCGTCCATGTGGGTTTCGTAGATGCCGCCGCGCACCATGACCCCGGACATCGGCACGGCACCGTTGGTAACGCCTTTGGCGAACGTGATCATATCCGGCACGATACCGTAGCGTTCGGAAACGAAGGCGTGCCCGATCCGACCGAAGCCGGTAATCACTTCATCGAAGATCAACAGGATGCCGTGCTTCTCGGTAATCTCGCGCAACCGCTTGAGATAGCCTATGGGCGGCGGCAGGCAGCCGGTCGAACCTGCAACCGGCTCAACAACAACGGCTGCGATCGTCGAGGCATCGTGCAGCCCGATCAGCCGCTCGAGTTCATCGGCTAGATGCGCACCCCATTCCGGCTCGCCCGACGAGAATGCCTGCTCGGCGCGATTGTAGGTTGTCGGCAGATGATCGACACCCGCCAGCATGTTGCCGAACATCTTACGATTGGCGACCATTCCGCCGACCGAAATTCCGCCGAACCCGACGCCGTGGTAGCCGCGCTCACGGCCGATGAAGCGGGTACGGCTGCCCTCGCCACGGCTGCGATGGTAGGCAAGCGCCACCTTGAGCGCGGTGTCGATCGCTTCGCTGCCGGAGTTGGCATAGAGCACATGATCGAGGTCGCCGGGCGCCATCAAGGCCAGCTGTGACGATAGTTTGAACTGCTGCGGGTGGCCGTACTGGAACGGCGGTGCAAAGTCGAGTTCCGCCGCTGCCGCCTGGATCGCCTTGACGATCGGCTCGCGCCCGTGGCCGGCATTGACGCAGAACAGCCCCGATGACCCGTCAATCACCTTGCGCCCGTCCGGCGTCAGGTAGTGCATGTCCTTGGCGCCGGAAAACAGGCGCGGACGCTTCTTGAAGGCCCTGTTCGGGGTAAACGGAAGCCAGTAAGATTCTAGCTCATTCGGCTTCATGTCCAGCGGTGCCATGGTGTCCTCCGGGAACGCGGGGGCGCAGGCCGGCGCCCCCGAAAATCTTGGTTCTTTCCGCTGTCACCATAGCAACCGGAATGACGCCGGGAAAGCGCTGCTGGACGGCCGGCCGGATTCTTTGCGCGATGACCTGCATCAGCGATCTCTGCCGAGCTTCGCGCGGATCACTTCAAATGCGGCACCACCCGACTGAGTTTCCAGTCGAATTCCTTGAACTCCATGCGCGCCGTCAAATCGGGAGCAGCTGCCGAAGCATCACGTGCAAGCCCGATGTCAAACGCGAACGGGCCGGCAAAACCAAAGCTCTTGATGTTGGCTAGACCGAGCCGTGGGGCGCCGGAGCCGCCCTCGCGATTTTTCACCGAACCGGTCTTGCCCTCGGCCTTGTCGCCACCAATCGTTTTCACGACATCGCGCACGCCGCTCGCCGTGTTGAGGTTCTTCACGATCGAGCCCACCGCACCGCTGCCGCTGCCGAGGCGACCGGCCGGCTGCCCGATACCGGCCGAACCCATTTGTCGCTTGACGATACGGTCGATCTTTTCCGGCAGTGTCCCCGGCTCACGCACCAACCGGATCATGTTTTCCGGCGTCACGATGCTCTGCAGTACAACCGTGGTCACGTTTTCCAGCAATCCGCCCCGCACCAGTCCGGCAACGATCGCAGCAGTGCTGCCGCCGCCTGATTTCAGCTCCTCGATCTTCTCGGTGATCTTGCGCTCGACAGCCGGCCGCATCGATTCGCGGACACTCGGGAAGTCGACCTTTGTGGCAAGTCGTGCCGGATCCTCCGCCTCGATCGCACCATGGATCTGCCAGGCCGAGATCGCCGGCCAGGCGATGTAGAATGCCAGGAGGGCAAACAGGATGATCAGCAGCAGCCGCTTCATGTCGATACTCCCCCGGGTGAGCGTCGGCACGCCAATGACGCGCAACGCCTCGGTTCATTCTCACGGGCCGGCGTTTACGACATCGGCCAGGGACAAGGCGAAATTGCGATATCGCCCGTCCCGCTGCGGCAGGTGTGTCCTTGTGCGGGCCCGTTCCGGCCAACTGTAACGGGTTGTGCATGGCACCGGAAGCGGACCACGCAAAAAAGGGCGGCCCGCGCCATGCGCGGCCGCCCGACAATGCCAATTCGTGGAAAGTTTCTCAGCCGTGGGCCGGAGATAATCCGCCCTGGCTCGGCAAAAAGCCAATCAGCCTTTGCAGGTCTTGAGTTGCAATGCCCGCGTTTTGAGTTCGCTGCGCCATTGGTCGGGGCCGACGGTGCCGCACCAGGTGATATGCGGAATCAGTTCCAGGCTCCATCGTGGCCCGGTAAATCCGCACTTTTTCTGGGCAGCCTCTTGCGACTGCTTAACCGCCAGTTTGCCATAAGTTTCACAGTTGGCCTGTGCTGAAACCGTCGTCGCCGTCGCCATACCAAGCAACGTTGCAGCGGCAAGCGCAGCACCAGTGCGCAGAATATGGTCCATCGTTAGCCTCGTTTCTTTCCCCGCGGAGGTATTCCGCGGCCCTCGCCGTGCGGTGGTGACCCGAATAGGTTGCAGGTCAAAGCCGCACGCCCTGAACTTCGCCGATACCCTAGCCCCGTCAATATGAACTCACCCTGAACACTATTCCTCACCGCGAACACTACCATTTTCCCCCTTTTCCTTAACAGCCGGCCGGACAAAAACGACTGAATTGGTGTTTCCCTACAACGCCCGCCTCACCTGTTGTCACAGGCAATGGCGATGACGGGCTGCACCTGCAGAATCAGGTAGCTAAGGTGCAAAGCCCTCCCTCAATTGCGATGGAAGCCTATCCGGTATGACGCACGTTGCCTCTGAACCAACACCGATTTCAGAACCCCACCTGACCGAGGCCCATCAAATCCTCCAAAGCACGTTCGGCTTCCGCGCGTTCCGCGGCCAGCAGCAGGCCATCATCGAAACGGTGTTGAACGGCGGGGATGCCTTGGTTTTGATGCCGACCGGCGGCGGCAAGTCTCTGTGCTACCAGATACCCGCCCTGGTTCGCGGCGGCACGGGCATCGTCGTCTCACCGCTGATCGCCCTGATGCACGACCAGGTCGATGCGCTCGAACAGCTCGGCGTCCGCGCCGCCTACCTCAACTCCAGCCTCGACCGCGACGCGCAGTCCGCAATCGAATCCGAACTGCGCGCCGGCGCCCTCGACATCGTCTACGTTGCCCCCGAGCGCCTCGTGCAGGACCGCACGCTGAATTTGCTCTCACGTTGCCAGATCTCTCTGTTCGCCATCGACGAAGCCCACTGTGTATCGCAATGGGGCCATGACTTCCGCCCGGAGTACCGTCAGCTGCGCATCCTCGCGGAACAGTTTCCAAACGTCCCGCGCGTCGCCCTCACCGCAACCGCCGATCCGCGCACGCGCGAAGAAATCGCCAGCGAGTTGTCACTCGGTGAGGCAGCGCGCTTCGTCTCGAGCTTCGACCGTCCCAACATCCGCTACACCATCGCCGAAACCGGCAGCATGGGCACGCGCGAGCGCCTGTGGCAGTTCATCGAAGCAGAGCACGCTTCCGACTCAGGTATCGTCTATTGCCTCTCGCGGCGTGCCACCGAAGAGACGGCTGCCTGGCTCACCGGGCGCGGACGGCGCGCCCTCGCCTACCACGCCGGATTGCCGCCGGAAACACGCCGCGCAGTCCAGGACCGGTTCCTGCGCGAAGACGATCTCATCGTCGTTGCCACGATCGCCTTCGGCATGGGCATCGACAAACCGGACGTGCGCTTCGTCGCCCATCTCAACCTGCCCAAGTCGGTCGAGGCCTACTATCAGGAAACCGGCCGCGCCGGCCGCGACGGTGAACCGGCCAATGCGTGGATGGCCTACGGGCTGCAGGACCTTGTCCAGCAGCGCCAATGGATCGCCCAGTCCGAAGGCAGCGAGGAGTTCAAGCAATTCCAACGCCGCCGCCTCGATGCGTTCATCGGTCTGTGCGAGAGCACGTCGTGCCGCCGCCGCGCACTGCTGGCCTATTTCGGAGAACACCGCGACGGCGCCTGCGGCAACTGCGATAACTGCCTGACACCGCCCGAGACCTGTGACGGGACCGTGGCGGCACAAAAGGCGCTGTCCGCCGTCTACCGCACTGAGCAACGCTTCGGCGTCACCTACGTCATCGATGTACTGCGCGGCAAGTCCGACAAACGCATTCGCGACAACGGTCACGACCAGCTCTCCGTTTTCGGCATCGGCTCGGACTTCGACACGCAGGGCTGGCGCAGCCTGTTTCGCCAACTCGTCGCTGCCGGCTACCTGACCCCGGACCCGGAGTACGGAACACTGTCGCTGACCAAGGCCGCCCGGCCCGTTTTGCGTGGCGAACAGTCGGTCGAAGTCCGCCGGCCGCGCGCAACCGCCGCAAAATCAAGCCGCAGCCAGCGCACCCGTACACCGGCGTTGCAGCTCTCGCCGGAAGACCAGGGCCTGTTCGATGCCCTGAAGAGCCTGCGCAAGGAACTCGCCGCCAAGGCTAAAGTACCGCCCTACGTCATCTGCCATGATCGCACCCTCGGCGAACTCGCTACCGCGCGCCCGGACACGATCGACGCGCTGTCCGGCATCACCGGCCTCGGCACGAAGAAGATCGCCAGCTATGGCGCCGCCCTGCTCGCCGTAATTGCGCAGTTTGCCGGAGAACCGGCACTGCAAAACCACTTGTCGGCGACCGTCAATCGCTCGCTCGCCCTGCTCCTTGATGGCAACGATGCCGAAGCGATTGCCGCCGAGCGCGGGCTCGAAATCAATACGGTCTACGGCCATCTCGCCGAGGCCATCGAGGCCGGCCTCGTCGAAGCCCACGCCGTGCTCGCCATTGACGAAACCGAAATCGAGGAAATTCTCGCAGCCTTCGAAGACACCAATACGCTTGAAACTGGCAAGCTCGGCCCCGCACACGCCCATCTTGGCGGACGCTACGACTATGGCATCCTCCAATGTCTGCTGGCCGAAATCGCCTGAGCGCCCGGCACCGGCAAAGCTTATGGTCTTTCAGGTTTGGCTGATTTGGCTGAAACCATCCCGCTCCCTCTCCCGACCGCCCAATACAAGGATGCCGTGGGTGGTCGGGAGGGGGAGCGGGCCGGCGATGCGAGTCCGCCTGAGGCGGAATTGATCTAGAGCGTTTCAGGTTTAGCTGGAACCGTCCCACTCCCCCGCCCGGCCGCCCAAAACCACGATTGCATGGGCGGCCGGGCGGGGGAGTGGGCCGGCGATGCGAGTCCGCCTGAGGCGGAATTGATCTAGCCGAGCCCCAAGCGCGACAGCAGCTCGTTTTCGGCGGCCCGGGTCTGCGGTGACCAGGCCACGGTCTTCGACGCGATGAGATTGGCTTGCGAGCGCAAGATGACCCCATCATCGCCGTCGAGAATGCGCAGTCCGTTGGCGGTCAGCGTCGCCCCCGTGCTGGTGATGTCGACAATCAGATCCGCGGTACCGGCCGCCGGCGTCCCCTCCGTCGCACCGAGGCTTTCGACGATACGGTAGTCGCTGACCCCGAACCGCGTGAAATGGCGGCGCGTCAGGTTCAGATATTTCGTGGCAACCCGCATGCGCCGCTGATGCTTGCGCCTGTAGGCCTGGGCAGCGGCATCGAGATCGCGCATCCGGCGCACGTCGACCCAGCAATCCGGAACGGCGGCAACCACGTCGGCGTGACCAAAACCGAGTTCGCTGAGAAACTGCACACGCTCATCGGCATCGGTGATTTCCTCGCGCACCAAATCCTCGCCGGTGATCCCGAGGTGGACGCGCCCGGTCCTGAGCGCATTCGCAATCTCCGCTGCTGATATGAACGCGACTTCGACGTCTTCCAGTCCGACGATCTCGCCACGGTAGCCGCGTTCGCTGCCTGATTTGCGCAGTTCGAGACCGGCTTTGGCAAGGAAATCCACACTCGCCTCCATCAACCGCCCCTTGGACGGTATGGCGAGCTGTAGCTTCTCGCTCATGAGCCTTCTCCCTGCACGGCCCTGAGCAGGCGCTCGGTGTGGATCATGGCACCGACCGCCGGCACGTCAACGGTCGCACCCACCACGCGCATCAGCTTGTCGTAACGCCCGCCGCCGGCAATCGGGCTCTTTTGGTCGAAACCCGGAGCCCGAACTTCGAACACGAAGCCCGTGTAGTATTCGAGACTTCGGCCGAACTCTGCGGAAAACTGCAACTTGCTAAGATCGATGCCGGCAGCGGCGAACCCCTTCAGCCGTCGCTCGTAGGCATCGAGCGACTTGGAAAGATCATAGGACGTGGTCTGCAGCAGATCGCGCAGGCGCGCGCCAGCAGCGCGAGCCGGCGCCGCCACGCCGAGATAACTTTCGATGAGTTCGCGGGTCTCCGCCGCCAACGGTTCAGCCGAGGCATCCTCAGCCACCGCGCATAGGTTTTCCGCAATTTCGGACAACGACCGTGCACCGAACAGCTCGATACCATTGCGGTCGAGATAATCGAACACGATCTGCTGAGCGGCCTCCGGCTTGGCCCCACGGATTGCGCGCATGAGTTCGTCGGGCAGCCCGTCGATGACCGCGGCCGGGCGCGACGACAACTCCTCTAGCTCCGCCCGGAATGCCGCCGGCCGCCAGAACTGGGATCTCAGCCTTTGCCGCCAGCCGGCCGGCATCTCGAGCACGCCAAGTAAGGCCTCGAAAATTCCAAGGTCCCCGATCATCACCGTGTAATCATCGAGCCCGGCTTCCGCGAGCCCTTTGAGGATGAGCGAGAGCACTTCGGCCTCGGCATCGGCGTAATGGCTGGCCCCGAAATGCTCGATTCCGGCCTGGCGGAATTCGCGTGGATGGGACGTATCACCGCCGTCCGGCTGGAAGCGGAACGCCGGTCCGTTGTAGCAGTAGCGCCCGGCGGCATCAGCCCGCCCGTGCCGTTCCCAGTGCAGCCGGCATGTCGGCACCGTCAGGTCCGGGCGCAGGCAGAGCTCCTGGCCTTCCGGGTCGGTAAAGACGTAGGTCCGCCCGCGCAGATCTTCACCGACGACGTCGAGAAAGATCTCCGCCGGCTGCAGGATCGACGGTGCAACGGCCTCATAGCCTGCCGCTGCAAAGATCCTGAGCAGGCTCTGCGCCTGGTCTTCTAGGGCTTGGAATTTGTGCGCGGTTTCGGCTGACATGGTTGAACTGCCTATACCGTCTGACGGTAGCGGTCGAGGACGTGCGCCACGGCCGTGACAAGCTCGTCCTCGGGCACGGAAAACTGCGCCGGACGCGCCTCGCGCCATTCCTTGGCGTCCGCGATGCTTTCGGACAGTCGCGCTCCTTCGATGAGGTCCTTGATCTGCACCTCGCCTGCCGCACGTTCATCCCCGCCCTGTATGACGACGCACGGTGCACCGCGCTTGTCCGCGTATTTCATCTGCGCCTTCATGCCCGACGTGCCGAGATACATTTCCGCCCGGATCCCGGCGGCGCGCAGCTTCTGCACCATGTCTTGATACCGAGCCTGTTCTCCGCGATCCATCACCAGCACAACCACCGGCCCCGCAACCGCTTCACCTTTGCCGGCCTCGCGCAGCGCCAGTGCCGACTGCAATCGCGACACCCCGAGCGAAAACCCGGTGGCCGGCACCCGCTGGCCGGTGAAACGCGCAACCAGGTCGTCATACCGCCCACCGCCGCCAACTGACCCGAAACGGACGATGTCGCCATCCTCGTTGCGCACCTCGAACATCAGTTCCGCCTCGAACACGGGCCCCGTGTAATAGTCGAGCCCACGCACCACCGAGGGATCGACGACCACGCGGTCCTCTGCAAAACCCGCTGCCCGCAACAGGTCATCCATGCCGCGCAATTCAGTGATGCCCTCACCTCCGCGTATGCTGCTACCGACCAGTTTCTGCAGCGCATCGATCGTTGCACCGCGGCTCTCGTGCCCGCTTTCGAGAAAACGAATTGCGATTTCGATGGTGTCATCGCCGAGCCCGGCACCGTCCGTAAAATCACCGGACTCATCCTTGCGGCCGGGCCCGAGCAACGCGCGCACACCATCGACCCCGAGCCGGTCGAGCTTGTCGAGCGCCCTCAGCACGATCAGACGCCGTCCGGCCTGCTCCGCGCTGTCCGGGTCGATGCCCATGCCCTCGAGCACGCCGTCCAGAATCTTGCGGTTGTTGACCCGGATGGCATATTCACCTCGCGCAAACCCGAGGCGCTCCATCGTATCGGCGGCGAGCATGCAGATCTCGGCATCGGCGGCGACGTTCTCGGTCCCGACGGTGTCGGCATCGAATTGCGTAAATTGACGAAAGCGTCCCGGACCCGGTTTTTCGTTGCGCCAAACCGGGCCCGACGTATAGCGCCGGAACGGCTTTGCGAGATGTTGATAGTTTTCTGCAACGTGGCGCGCCAGCGGTGCCGTCATATCGTAGCGCAGCGACATCCACTGCTCGTCTTCATCCTGCAGTGAAAACACGCCTTCGTTGGGTCGATCTGTGTCCGGCAGGAATTTGCCGAGAGCATCGGTATACTCGAACGCCGGCGTTTCCAGCGGCTCGAACCCGTAGGACTCGTAGACCGCGCCGATTGTTGCCAGCATGCGCTGCGTGCGCCGGAGTTCGGCCGCACCGATATCGCGGAAACCTTTCGGCAGCCTGGCGGCCGGCCGCCTTACTTTTTGTTTCTTTGCCATGATGTCCGGATCGTCCGCGTTGTTTTTCGACGGGCCACGTTCTTGCCGCCTTATAATTCAATGCACCTACAGCGAAAACCCGCGAACGCTAGGGACGTAAACCCGGGTCGCCGGCGACGGCGCCGCGGTGCTAGGTCTCAACCCCGGCGCCATCCGCCGCCTTGGGCCGCGGCGGCGGGTGTCCAAACGCCCGCAAACGCTTTGCATAGGCCCGCTTGGCGGGTACGGCGACAATCTCCATTTCCGGCCACCTGAAAGCCGTCAACGAGCCGCCGAACACGCACCCGGTGTCAATGCAAAGCGTGGCGTTAACCCAGTCCGCCCGCGCAACCGGCGTATGCCCGTAGATCACCGCTGTCTCATCCCCATAATCAAGCGCCCAGTGATAGCGTTCAGGCAGCCCCTGGGCATCCTTTTTGCCACTGCGGTCGCCGAAGACGCAGAAATCGCGCACGCCCGCCCCCTGGCGCCCGATCATATCCGCCCGCACGCCCGCGTGGACAACCAGCAACCGGCCGCCATCGAGCCACAGCTGGTAGGGCAGTGCCTCGAGGAACTGGCGCACGTCGCCACGCAGCCCATCGGGCTCCTGGCGCATTTGCGCCACGGTTTTCTCGAGCCCGTGATTGAGCGCCACATTGCGCCCCTGCAACCACCGCATGAACTTGGAATCGTGGTTGCCGAGCACCGCCAGGCCGCTGCCGTCCGCAACCATCCCCATCACGATACGCAATACGTCCGGCGCCGCCGGGCCGCGGTCGACGAGATCGCCGACGAAAATGGCGCGCCGTCCGGGCGGTGCCGTCACCGTCGCACGGCGTCGCGCGCCTTTGCCCTTGATCGACACGCCATACCCGAGCCGGTCGAGCAGGGCGACCAGCTCATCGCGACAGCCGTGAACATCGCCGATGATGTCGAACGGTCCCGCCAGTTCCCGCCGGTCGCAAGCAAGTGGCGTTGGAACCAATCTGGCACGCGCCAACGCGGCCCGCGGCACCAGATGAACGTCACGAAAGCCGGCACCGGCCAAGTCCGCCAGTTCGCATCTGAGCTGTCCCACGGATACACCGGCTGTCTGACACCCGCGCGCAGTTGGCGAAACTTTTTTGCCGCTTGCAAGCGGCGCACCAAGCACGATCGCAACGACCCCGGCAAAGCACCGCGCCGCGACCTCAACGACGCCGTCGCGCGCCGCGCGATCGCTTGAGAGCGCACGGATCACCACAAGTTCACGCGCCCGCAGACGCTGCTCGATACGGCCGTGGTCCGTTGCATCGACCACGTCTTCGCGCGCAAACAGGCGATCGGCCAGCAAACCGACATCTGCTGCGCTCGCGGCGATCAGCAGCACCGCACCGAAATCCGGAAGGACCAACTGCATCGCAACGTCAGACGTCAATGTAGTCTTCGGCCGTTCGGCCGGGCGGGATCGGAACATCGTTGATGAACGATTTGAGCGCCTCCAATCCGCGCGGCACCGGCCCGCCGTACGCCCAGTCCAGCAGCTCGACCGTGTGCACGATCGGGAACTCCATGCCGCCGGCAAGATGCGTGATGCAGCCGATGTTGCCGGCCGCAACCAGGTCAGGTTTGACGCTGCGAATATTCTGTGCCTTGCGGTCGCGCAGATCGTTGGCGATCTCCGGCTGCATGATGTTGTAGGTCCCGGCAGAGCCGCAGCAGATGTGCCCTTCCGGAACATCGACGACCGTGAACCCTGCCTTGCGCAACAGCGCCTTCGGCTCATCGGTGATCCGCTGTCCGTGTTGCATCGAGCAGGCTGAATGGTAGGCGACCTTGAGTGAGGACCAGCGCATTGGCGGCCCGAGATCATGCGAGGTCAGAAACTCGGTCACGTCCATCGCCTTGTCGACAATCGCCTGGGCGCGTTCTGCATAGTCATCGACGCCCTTCAGCATGTGGGCGTAGTCTTTGACCGTCGTGCCGCACCCCGAGGCGTTGACGATAACCGCATCAACCGGTTCGCGCTGCATCGACTTCCACCAGGAATCGACGTTGCGCTTGGCGAAATCCATCGCGCGTTTTTCGGGTCCCATGTGATGCACCAGCGCGCCGCAACACCCGACCCCGGCCGAGACCTCGACGTCGACCCCGCGCCGGGCCAGCAGGCGGATCGTGGCATCATTGATTTCGGGCCGCAGCACCTGTTGTGCACATCCCGGCAGCATCAGCACGCGTGCCTGGCGCTTCAGCTTGCTCTCCGCCGTTCCCGGCCCGTCATATTTGCTGCTGCGCTGAAATTCATTCGGCGCCAGCTCAACCATCGCGGCCAGCTGTTCGAAGCCGAGTGCGCGCATCGTGCCAAGGAACGGCCGCCCCAGCGGCGCCGCCCGAAGCGCCCATCCGAACCGGCGCGGATAGGGCACGACGGCCGCCAGAAGCGCGCGCACGATCCGCTCCCGCCACGGCCGCTTGCCATGTTCATGAATATAGGCGCGGGCATGGTCGACAAGGTGCATGTAGTCGACGCCACCGGGACACGTCGTCATGCACGACAAGCACGACAGGCAGCGGTCGACATGATGCTGCACTTCAGGCGTCGTGCCGCGGTCCTGCTCGAACATATCCTTCATCAGGTAGATGCGGCCGCGCGGGCTGTCTCGCTCATCGCCGAGCAGCACGTAGGTCGAACAGGTCGCAGTGCACAGCCCACAGTGCACGCACCGGCGCAAAATGCGGTCGACATCGGCAATGCGCGGGTCCTGCAATTGTTCGGGCGTGAAATTGGTTTGCATCGCTGCCTCTGGCTGATCGGCGGCCCCCGGGGCCCGGCTCAGATATTCGCATACATCCGGCCGGGATTGAGTACTCCGGCAGGATCAAACACGTTCTTCAGGCTGCGCGTCATCTTTTCGTTGCCGTGGTCGAGCGGATGGAACACCTCGACGGTCTGGCGCACGTCGGCGGCGGCCCGGATCAAGGTCGCATGCCCGCCATAGCTCGCAATGACGCGGCGAATGTCCGTTGCGCCCGCGTCCGCGGCCTCCTGCACCGCAAGCCAGATCAGCCCGCCCGACCAATCGAAATAGGCATGCGCATTCATGTAGCGCTGGATGTCGGCGACGAAGTCGGCCCCTTTGCTCGGCAGGGTCGAAATGCGCCACAGTTGATCCGTCCGATTGACCATCGGGGAGAGCTGCTGCAGTTCCGACCAGAACGCGAGCGAGTCCTCGTTGCCGGCGACATGGATTTCACCGTAGGCCGTCAGCGCTGCCTGCAGCCGCTCCATGCGCTTTGCCACGAAGCTGGAAAAGTTCTCGAGCCGGATCGCCGTCACCGCGTTGCCGGCACTGCGAAACTCATCGTGCATGAGGCGCCCGACCAGTTCCGCCTCCAGATGCACCGCGCCCGAGACCTCCAGCGGCGTCGCCATCGCAGCACACATCGCCTCGACCGCCAGTTCATTCGAAAGCCCGACGATCACTGCGGTCGCCGTCTCTTCGGGGCGCGGCAGCACTTTGAACGTGGCATCCGTCATTGCCGCCAGCGTACCCCAGCTGCCGGCGACGGCACGGACGAGGTCGTAGCCGGTGACGTCCTTGAGGACCCGGCCGCCGGACTTGAAGATCTCACCGTTTCCCGTCACGGCCTTGACGCCCAGCAGATGATCACGCGCTGCACCGAGCGCAATCCGCCGGCTGCCCGAAATATTGGTGGCAAACATGCCGCCGACCGTACCCAGGCCCGCCCCCTGGCCCAGCGCCGGGCCGAGATCAACGGGCTCAAATGCGAGCATCTGGCCGTTCGCGGCAAGCTCCTTTTCAACCTCGCTCAGCAATGTTCCCGCCTGCGCCGACATCACCAGTTCGCTCGGCTCGTAAAGTCGGATTCCGCGCAGCACATGGGTCGAAATGATGGTGCCGACCTGCAATGGCCGACCGGCGTCTCGCTTTGATCCTCCGCCAATGACTTCAACCGGTATCTGGCTCTCACAGGCCTCGCGCAAAACACGCGCCAGTTCCCAATCGGCAGCCGGCCTCACGATTGCGTTCAAATTCCAGCCCTCACACCATCCCCGACGGCCGCCGCGCGCGCCATCCTGCTACGCTGCTGCCGCCTGATCCTGATCGACATCGAGAGGAAACACCTTGCCCGGATTGAGCAACCAGTGCGGGTCCATCATCGCCTTGATCCGCATCTGCAGTGCCAGATCGGACTCGCTGAACTGCACGCGCATGAGATCGCGTTTTTCGATACCGACACCATGCTCGCCCGTCAGGCACCCGCCGACCTCGACGCACAGCGTGAGAATTTCGGCACCCGCCTCTTCGGCCCTGTGCGCCTCTTCCGGATTGTTGGCATCATAGAGGATGAGGGGATGCAGGTTGCCGTCTCCGGCGTGAAAGATGTTCGCCACCTTGAGGCCGTGGCGCGCGCAGATCTCGGATATCCCCGTCAGCACCTCGGGCAGGCGGCCGAGTGGGATCGTACCGTCCATGCAGTAGTATTCCGAGATTCGGCCGATGGCACCAAACGCCGATTTGCGACCGCGCCAGATCCGCGCGCTCTGTTCCTCGCTCTCGCTGATCACGATCGTCGCCGGGTTATAGCGCTGGGCTATGCCTTCGATGCGGTCGAGCAGGAGCGAGATCTCCTCCTCGCTGCCTTCGACTTCGATGATCAGCAGTGCTTCGACATCGCGCGGATAGCCGGCCTTGGCGAAGTCCTCACAGACGTGGATGGCCGGTTTGTCCATGTATTCGATAGCAACCGGCACGATGCCGGCGCCGATGATCGCTGCCACGCAGGCACCTGCATCTTCGCACGCATGAAATCCGACCATCATCGGCCGGGCCCCATCGGCGCACCGAAGGATACGCACGGTCGCCTCGGTCACGATCCCGAACTGGCCCTCGGAGCCGATCATCATGCCGAGCAGATCAAGACCCTGCGCGTCAAGATACGGCCCACCGATATCGATGACCTCGCCTTCGATGGTCACCATCCTAAGGCCGAGCACGTTGTTTAAGGTGACGCCGTACTTAAGGCAGTGGGCGCCACCGGAATTCATCGCGATATTGCCGGCGATGGTGCACGCCAGCTGGCTTGAGGGGTCGGGCGCATAAAAGTAGCGCTTGTCCTCCACCGCCTGGGAGATCCCGAGATTGGTCATGCCGGCTTCGACCCGCATGAACCGGTCCGTGAAGTCGACCTCCAGCACCTTGTTCATCTTGGAAATGCAAATCACGATGCCGTCTTCCGAGGGCAGCGCACCGCCGCAAAGCGAGGTTCCGGCGCCACGCGGAAACACCTTGAGCCGCCGCGAATGACAATATCGCAACAGTTTGGAGACATCTTCTGTTGTACGCGGCAGAACCACTGCCAGCGGCAACCGCGTATAAGCTGTCAGGGCATCCGTTTCAAAGGCGCGGCGTCCATCAACGTCCGCAATGACGGCCTCTTCGCCGACCAGCCCCATCAGCTCTCTGATGATGGCATCCTTCTGCTCTATCGTAGTAGAATTAGGGCTTGGCAGCTCGATTGCCACGATCTAATCCCTTCTGCTCGCATCCTGATTTGTTGCATCGCAACAGCACAATTGCACAGCCTATTGCAGCGCACCAGTTCAACGAACTGGAAATTCACTAATGCAAAATCCGGAGTTGCCGGACACATATTCGACAATCAATCCGATATTTCACAATTGGAAGAAAGTGTTGCGCCCAAAGCAGCCAATTCCAACCGGAGGACTCCCTCGTGACCGCGATTAGTGACCTGGACATTTTTGCACGCGTTGCTCGCACCGGCAACATGTCGGCGGCAGGTCGCGAAATGGGCTTGTCGCCCGCCGTCGTGTCGAAACGCGTGAGCCTGCTGGAAGAGCGCCTTGGCGCCCGCCTGTTCCAGCGCACCACCCGGCATCTGACGCTGACGGAAACCGGCGAAGGCTATTTCAAGCGCGTTGTCGACATCCTGAGCCTGGTCGAGGAGGCCGAGGACTTCGTGAGCCGGCGCAATACGACGCCGCGTGGTCTCTTGAAGATCACCGCCCCGACGACCTTCAGCCGGCTGCACATCGCACCCTATCTCGCCGATTTCGTCGCCAAGTATCCGGAGATCGATCTCGATTTCCAGATCACGGACGATATGTTCGACATCATTCGCGACGGCTTCGACCTTGCCATCCGCATTGGCGAGCTGGAGGATTCCTCGCTCGTTGCAAAGAAACTGGCAGCCGACACCCGCGTCATCTGTGCATCGCCGAAATATCTGGACGAGGCCGGCACGCCGGCATCGCTTGCCGATCTCCAGGCCCACAACTGCCTTTCCGCCGGCGCCCAGGACGTCTGGCGTCTCGACGGTCCGGACGGTCCCCATCAGCTCCGCCTGAGCGGCAACATCCGATCCAACTCGGCGGAGTTCACGCGCCAGGCCATCGTTGCAGGGCTCGGAATCGGCCTGCGCTCGACCTGGGATATCGGTCCGGAACTCAACAACGGTGACCTGCGCATCGTCCTGCCCGAGTATCGCGGATCCTCCAACGTCGCGATTTACGCCGTCTACCCCAGCCGCGAATTCATGCCCTCCAAGGTCAATGTCTTCATCGAGTTCCTCAGTGAACTCTACGGCTCCGACCCCTATTGGAACACCGGCCTCGATCTCGACCGGCTGGCAGCTCCAAAGACCGACACGGCGGCCTGAGCCGTCCGTCGCTCACTCTCGACGATCGCGCAGCGCAGCGCTCAGCCGGCAAACGACTGCCACAGGTCGCGCAGGCTTTGTGCCAAATCACCACCCTGGCGGTCGGCCGTCGACATCAGGTAGAGCACGATTGCTGCCGTCGCGGCCGGAAACGCCACCCGTTGAAAGCCGACGACGACGAGGCGCACGGCACCGAACCCGGCCAGCCAGCGCGCATCCTTGAGGATCGTCAGCCCGATCATCAGCGCGACAGCCGCATAGGTCATGATGAACATCTTGTCCGAGAGCGTCGCTTGATCCGATTCGACCTTGGGGAGCGCTAGATAGAGCGCAATCGACGACAACAGAGCGGTCACCTGGATGGCAACCGTCGAATCGAACCGGGAGGCCGGCAGATAGACGGAGAAATAGGTTACCAGCAAGATGAACGCCAGCGGCACCACGACACGGATATAGTAGTCGACCGAAATCCTCCGCACCACCCAGGTCTGATTGAACTTGTAGATCGGCACGACGTGACGTCCGACACCATCCTCGGCAATCGTCGAGATGATATCCTGTTCGGAACCCACGTACTGATCGCGCAGAACCCAGCCGTCGACCTCGCCGTTGGCCTGGCGCAAGACCTGAGCGGGCGGCTGGATCAAGAACGGATTAGCCGCGCTGCGCGCCTGAAACGACACCGAAAGCCGCTGGGTATCGAACGGATAGGCACCGAGGTCCGGATTGAACTGGAAGGTGCCGGCGACCTTGTAGACCTTGACCCCGACCGGAAACTTCGAGCCGCCTTCACCTTCGTGAATCGCCCGGCTGCTGATCAGTCGATCGCGACTGAAATGCGACCGCGCCGCGTTTGTGAAATCGACCGCGGCAATCGAGACTTTGTTGTCCACGCTCTTGAGCGAGAGATAGAACTCGGCATCGAAGCGCCGCTCGTTGGAATCGATGCCGGCGATCCGGATCAGATCGATTGACATGTCCACAACCGGACTGCGCACCAGCGTGGCATTGACCCGGCGGTACTGGATAGGCGCCAGGGCCGCCGACTTCGGATCGCTGCCCGAGGTCGTGATCAGGATGTCGCTTGCGGCCGCACGGTTGCTCGTAAAAGTCCAGTCCTGCCACAGGCCCTTGAAAACCTTCTTGCCCTCGACGAAACCGCCGAGCTCTCGGCTGACATGGCGGCGGATGGCGGCGACATCCGCGCCCGCGGGCACCTCCCGCGCGAGCGTCGCCATCAAGTGCAGGACGTCACGGTACTGCATGCCACGGCCGATCGCGCGCCGGTTGCCGCCATCGAAGATCTGTCGCTTGGCAGTGTCCTTCTTGGGCTTGCAAAGGCCGCTTTCCCAGCCCGCTCGGTTGGCTGCGTTCGGCGTATCCTCGAAAATCCAGCGCGCGGATTGCGACTGCCAGATCAACTGCCGCAAGCGCTCATTGTAGACGTAGGGCACACCATCGCGCGCCAGCTGGAAGAACTTGAGATCGTCCGGAAGCTTGTCGGAAAGCCGCAGGATGGTTGCGATGCGCCCGTAGAGTACCAGGACCGGCACCTTGTAGCCGGCCTTGAGCAGTTGCCCGAGCACCGTCGCACCGGGGGCGCTGTGGATCGCCAGGATCACGAGGTCCGCCTCGGCGGCCTGGATATCGCGCACCACCGGCGCAACATCGCCCTGGTCGATGCGATAGTCCTTCACCGTTACACGACGGTCGAGCGCCAGTGGCGGCTCGCTGCCGGCCGCCGCCAGGCCGTCGCCGAGCGAGGCGCTGTAGAGATCGCCTTTGATGCCGATAAAGGCCGGCCGCTTGAACCCGCGATCCTTCAACAGCGTACGCACCACCTCGAGTTCATCGGCGACCGCGCTGGCCATCGAAAACACGTTCTTGTAGGGCGCGTAGATCTGGCTCAGCGAAATGTCGGTAACCAAGGGCAGCGCGCTTGCACCGACCTCGGCACCGATCCGTCCGAACACGATATTGCCGCGCGTCGAACTGCTGATCCCAACCAGCCCGATCATGTCGGGATCATCCACCGCCTGCTTGACGAAGGCGACGGTCTTTTCGACGTCTTCGCCATCGTCGAACAGCCTGAGCTCGACGCGCCGACCGCCGATACCGCCTGTGCGGTTGATCTCGTTGATCTCTTCGCGCGCAAAATTGCGGATCGCCTTGAACACGCCCGCATCGTAGCAGCGATCCGAATCGGAACTGATCAGCACGCCCAGCCGCAACGGCCGCTGCGCTACCGACGTGCCGCCTTCGCTTTGTTGTGCGTAAACATCGCCAAGCCCGGCAACCAACAACGCCAGCACCAGACCAACGCCGTGGCTGAACCACAAAGAAACCGCGCATCGCGGACGGTCGACGGCCCGCCTCATGGCATTCCCCCTTGCCCCGGCACACCCGCGCTCTGCCGCGCGTCAGTCCAGCCCAAGCTTGCGCCGCACGATTTCGTTGACCGCCTGCGGATTGGCCTTGCCGCCCGTCGCCTTCATCACCTGGCCGACGAACCATCCGGCAAGCTTGGGGTTGTCACCGACTTTTGCAACCTGCGCCGGATTGCCCGCGATCACCTTGTCCACTTCCGCTTCGATGGCACCGGTGTCCGTCACCTGCTTCATGCCGTGTTGCTCGGCAATCTCTGCCGGATCACCGCCGTCGCTCCAGACGATGTCGAAGAGTTCCTTGGCCATTTTGCCCGAGATCGTATCGGCCCGCATAAGATCGAGGATACCTCCGAGCTGGTCTGCGGAAACCGGCGACCTGGAAATGTCCAGGCCTTCTTTGTTGAGCCGTCCGAAGACATCGTTGATAACCCAGTTGGCCGCCGTCTTGCCGTCGCGCCCGGCCGCCACCTGTTCGAAATAATCGGCGCTCTCGCGCTCGGCGGTCAACACGCCAGCATCATAGGGTTTCAGTCCGTACTCGGCGATCAGCCGCGCCTTCTTGGCATCGGGCAACTCGGGCAGGCCGGCCGCGAGGTCATCGACATAATCCTGGCTGAACTCGAGCGGCAACAGATCCGGATCCGGGAAATAGCGATAATCGTGCGCCTCTTCCTTGGACCGCATCGAACGCGTCTCGCCTGAATCCGGATCGAACAATCGTGTTTCCTGCTCGATCTCGCCGCCGTCTTCGATGATGTCGATCTGGCGATGCGCTTCGACTTCGATGGCCTGGCCGATAAAGCGGATTGAATTGACGTTCTTGATCTCGCAACGTGTTCCCAGATCATCGCCGGGCCGGCGCACGGAAACGTTGATATCGGCCCTCAGATTACCCTTCTCCATGTCGCCGTCGCAGGTGCCGAGATAGCGCATGATCGTGCGCAACTTCGACACATAGGCCTGCGCCTGCCTTGCCGATCGCATGTCCGGGCGCGACACGATCTCCATCAGCGCGACGCCCGACCGGTTGAGGTCGACATAGGAATAATCCGGATGCATGTCATGCACCGACTTGCCGGCGTCCTGTTCAAGATGCAGGCGTTCGATGCCGACCGCGTGCACCGCGCCATCGACCTCGACCTCGACCACGCCTTCCCCGACGATCGGCTGTTTGAACTGCGAGATCTGGTAGCCCTGCGGCAGGTCGGGATAAAAGTAGTTCTTGCGATCGAACACGGACGACGTGTTGATCTTGGCATTGAGGCCGAGCCCCGTCCGGACCGCCTGCGCGACGCACGCTTCATTGATCACCGGCAGCATGCCCGGCATCGCCGCATCGACCAGCGAGACATGTGCGTTGGGCGCGCCACCGAACGCCGTCGAGGCACCGGAAAAAAGTTTCGCCTGCGAATTGACCTGGGCGTGCACCTCGAGCCCGATCACGACCTCCCAGTCCCCCGTCGCTCCGGCGATCAGGTTCTCCTCGCTGGGTTTGGCCGCCTCACTGCTCATGCCCGCTTCCCACAAACTCTTCCGCGCCAGCTCCGCGCAGCGCGCCCCGTGCTTATCAAACCACCTCGTCTCACGCAAACGCCCCGCGTCAGGCGTGTTCATCACGGAGCCCATTCACGAACGCCGTCCCGCACCAGGATAATCTGACCTGCAAAACGGCGCTCGCTCACTGCGTCTTGGGTTTCGACCATGTCCGGGTCGGCAGACCGGCCTTTAGCCAACCGCGATGGCGCTTGGTACCGAACATCCCTCCGACCACGTTGATAACGGACTTGAACCCCGCCTGCCGCAATGCCTTTTGCACATAGAGCGAGCGAACCCCGGTCGCACAGATCAGCGCGATCGGCTTGGCGCCATCACCACCGGCTGCAGCCTTGAGCGCCGACACAAAGCCTTGCGGCCACTGGTACATCGTTATCGTCCGCCCACTGGCTGGCACACCAGACTGGCGCCATTCCTTCGGTGCGCGTATATCGATCAAGACGATGTCACCATTGACAGCCAGGCGATGCGCCTCGTCAACGGACATGTTGGTGCTTTGAGCAGCGGCCCACGACGGCCACGAGAGCACCGCGAACAGCACCCATACGATCGTGCCTGAGGAACCGAACCGCATCACGCAGGCCTCCGCTTTCCGTCGACAACCGTCCGCATTCTGCCAAAGACCGTCGCGTTGCCGAAATCAAATCTGGGACAAAGCGCGCAGTCCACGCGCTACCGGTTCCGGCGCACCAGGACATAACCCGCCGCGGCGACCGCAATGCCATAAACGAAGCTGAACACAAACACCCCGGCATCACTTCCGAACGGCCGCGGCGCAAGCAGGCCTGCAAACGTCGCACACCAGATCGCAAAGGCCCCGGCAATTGCCGCCCCGAACCCGGCGATCACCAGCTTCTGCCACTGATCCGCGCGCCAACCGAGATAAAACGCAACGACGATCACGACAGGGTTTGCGACCGCCGTCACCAACAGGACGAGGGGGTCGAGATTGGGGTCAAAGCCAGCCACCATCGAAACTCAGTCGTCTTTGCCACCAAGCTCCGCTTTGAGCTTTTCCTCTTCGTACTGGATGAACCATCCGATCATCTGCCGCCACAGCGCCTCGCACAGGTCGGGCGGCACGCCGACGGCCTCCGCTTTGGCGCGCACCCGGTCCACCACCTGCTGGTTGCGCCACGGCACGTTGGCTGCCGCATTTTCGGCGAGCTTGATCTGCCACGCCCGCTCCACATAACCGAAGCGCTCCCCGATCAACTCGACCAGGGCCGTATCGAGCCGATCGATTTCGGCACGCACATCGTTCATATCCTTGCATTGCGAAGGTTGCTTGACTGCCATCCTCATCTCCATTTGGTCACCGAACGCCAAGCCATCGCCGACGCTGCGGCGCATGCATCATTCGACAACCTTCGGCACCACGAAGAAGCCTTTATCGCTTACCGGCGCGTTGGCGATGACTTCATCCGGCCTTTCGCCGTCTGTTACCGCATCTTTCCGTTGCCGCAGGGCCACCGGTACGACGCGCATCATGGGTTCGACGTTCTCGGTGTCGACCTTCTCGAGTTGTTCGACCCAGTCGAGGATCGATGATAATTCCGCCCGCAGGCTCTCTGCTTCGTCATCGGAGATCCTGATCCGCGCCAGCCGTGCAATCTCCTGGACGGTCTTGTCATCAACGTCCATGTCGCCTCGCAAATGTCGTTTTTGCAGTCAGCAGTGACGATCGTGTATTCGTTCGCAGATCACGGCGCAAGCACCTCTACGGGAGCCACGGCATGCCTGAACCACCACCCGGCCTGAAAGACGCATCGCGCCGCGTGCTGGCCGCGGCTGCCGCGCGCGGACTTGATATCGAGATCGTCGAGATGGCCGCCTCGACCCGGACGGCCGAAGATGCAGCCGATGCCTGCGGCTGTGCGGTCGGCCAGATCGTCAAGTCCCTGGTCTTTCGCGGGGCCGACACCGGTACGCCGGTCCTGCTCCTCGTCTCCGGCGCCAACCGCGTCGATGAAAAACGCGTAGCGGCCACGATCGGCGAACGCCTGAAGCGCCCCGACGCAGCCTTCGTTCGCGATGTGACCGGCTTCGCCATCGGCGGCATTCCCCCGCTCGCCCACGACAACCCGATCGCCACATACATTGACCGCGATCTCCTCGACTTCGAAATTGTATGGGCGGCAGCCGGCACGCCGAACAGCGTTTTCCCGGTGGCACCGGAAGCGCTGCGCGCGGCTGCCGAAGCCACGGTCATCGACGTCCGATAGGCCCGTCGTGCCTATTCTGGAGCCACGCCTAGCTCAAAGTTCGACCGGCTCGCCGACCTTCGGCACGACCACGTTGTGGCCGGACATTTCCCCGACGAACTTGTCGGCGCTTTGATCGATGATCGGAAATGTTCCGAAGTGGCAGGGCAGAATGGTCTCGAAATTGAAGTAGGTCTTGCAGGCATGCGCCGCGGTCCGCGCCCCCATCGTGAACCGATCGCCGATCGGCACGATCCCGATCTGCGGCTTGTAGAGCGTATTGATCAGGTCCATCCCCGCAAACACATCGGTGTCGCCCATGTGGTAGAGCACCTTGCCCGACCTCGGCGTAATCACCAGGCCGCAGGCGGTGCCGAGATAAACGCCGTTGGACGACGATGAATGCTGGGCATGCGTCAACGTCACGTCGAAATCGGACGAGGCGACCGTGCCGCCCTGACCCATCGGCTCGAGCTTCTCGACCCCGTTGGAGCCCATGTGAAGCGCCAGTTCGTAGATTGCATAAACGGTCGCTCCAGATGACTTGGCAATCTCGGCGGTATCGCCGATATGGTCATCATGGCCGTGGGTCAGAGCGATTTGGGTGGCGCCCGCAACGGCATCGTCCCAGGCAACGCCAGAGCCCTCGAACGTCGGGTTGCCCTTCAAAAACGGATCAATCAGCAGCACGCTCGAGCCGATTTCAACGCGATAGGTTGAATGTCCGTACCAAGTGATCTTCATCGCTGTGCCAGCTCCCTGTGCTCGGTGGTCCGGCCCGGTTGCGCTCGACCGGGCACCGGATAATGCTATGTTGAAACCGGCCGTACCTTAAGCGCCGCAACCCCATTCGCTCAAGCCGCATGCCTGATCAAACAGCCGATCATCGCCCCGCACCCGCGCCGGTCATCGAAGACCTCGACGCCTTCTACGCGGCCGTGCCGCCGGCCGGCCGTCTCATGGGCCTCGATCTCGGCACCAAGACGATCGGCTTGTCGCTGTCCGACATCTCGCGCATGATCGCTTCGGGCCTCGACACCCTGAAACGCTCGAAGTTCACACGCGATGCCGACCGCCTCACCGAGATCTGTGACGCGCACACGGTCGTCGGCCTGGTCCTTGGACTGCCGCGTAACCTCGACGGCAGCGAAGGCCCGCGCGCCCAGGCAACGCGGGCCTTTGCACGAAACCTGTCGAGGCGGTTGCAGCTGCCAATTCTGCTTTGGGATGAGCGCCTGACCACGGCGGCCGCCGAGCGCGTTCTGCTCGAGGCCGACGCTTCCCGTGCCCGCCGCTCGCAAGTCATCGACAAACTGGCAGCGACCTTAATCCTGCAAAACGCGCTCGACTCCCACCGCCCGTCGTAGGCGCCAAACCCGGCTCACTGCCGGTCAAGCAGGTCGAGACGGTAGGCGCGCGGCGTCTTCCCGAAATGCCGGCGTGTCCATCGAACGAACGTGCTGGCTTCGGAAAATCCCAGCCGCTGGCTGATCTTCTTGATCGGCACGGCTCGATCGCCAAGCAGCTTTTCAGCCGTATTCAACCGCACCTCACGCACGATACCGGCGAAGGTCTCGTTGTTGCGGCCGAGCTGCCACTGCACCGCCCGTGGCGACAGGCCGAGACTGCGCGCAACGTGCGCCAGCCGGACATCGCGCTCCTCCGCCAAATGATCCATGATCGCCTGGCGCACGCGACCGGAAAAATCACTTTGCGCCTGGTGGGCGGCGAGGATCTGGTCGGCGGCCATCTGCACCGTCGCGCTCAGCTGCGGCCACGCCGCCGGTAGCCTCGCCTGGAGATCCCGCCGCCACAGCGCAATCGCGAACTGCGACGTCTGAAACCTCACCGCTGCACCAAATACGGCATGATAGGCGCCCAAATCATCCGGATGCGGCCGCGGGAGATCGACGGCCAGCGGCAGCCAGTCTGGCGCAAACGCCAGCCGCAGCCGGGAAACGAAGATCGCCAGCACCATGTCGACGAACTGTGCACTGGGCACTTGTGCGCTTGCCGGAATCCGCCCGGTCAGCACGGCACGCTCACCCGCCGTTGCAAGACCAATATCAAACGGAAACATCATGACTTCGCGGTAGGAGACGATCCGTTCGAGCGCCTCGTGAACGGTTTCGGACGTGAGGACAAGATGATCGAGAACGCCGACCTGGCCCGGCAGCGACCATGCGCCAAACCGCAGGCCGAACGCACTATCGCCAACGATCCGGGCAATGATGTCGAGCACCTCAGCCACGTCCTCGAGCGCCATGTCCGTGCGCTCATCGCCGATGAGCTGCTCCGAGACACCCGCCCGCGGCAAGATCGCATGCGGCCTCAGCCCCTGCTCTGTCAGGAATCGACCAAGACAACCGAGCACTGGTGACCGAAAACGCGTTCCGATCGGATCGCCGCCCACCTCGCCAACTCTTCTTCCCGCTACCACTCTCAACCGCCAGTTAAACGCTTTTCAAATCTTACGCTAATGCGTGCATTAACGCATTAAAAGACAATTCTTATGATCTGATTATCAATGCAAGCACGTGCGCTCCCAACTATCAGAAGTCAGTTGTCAAACTGCACGCCTGCTTTCGGACAACAAAACAAAACCGAGGATCGACGAGACCCGGTCAGACCAAGTCCGGCCAACTCGCATAAAGTTAAGGGAAGTTTATGAGCAACGGCGCAACATCATCAGATATTCCCAAGTCCGCAATCCATCTCTTGCATCGTGCGGGCCAATGCGCCGATGATCTGTTCTCCGCAGAAATCGACAGCTCACAGCTGACCCCCCGCCAGTACATTGTCCTCAAGAGTGCGGCACTGGCAGGCGACGCCAGCCAGACGGCCCTCGTCGAAGCAACCGGCATCGACCGATCGACGGTCGCCGATATCGTGCGCCGTCTCGTCGAGCGGGGCCTGCTCCAACGCGAGCGCACCAAGCACGACGCCAGAATGTACGCAGTACGCCTGACCTCGTCCGGCAAGGCCGCCCTGAAGCAGGCGGATCCGACGCGTCAGGAATGCGAAAACCGCCTCCTGCAGGCCGTCCCGACCAAGGATCGCGAAACCTTCCTTCGCGCACTGCAGCACATCATCGACACGTTTGGCCCGATCAGCAGCGCCCAGGTCAAGCCGCGCCGTGATCCGCGCGCGGAAGGCGGCGTCTGACCGCCAACCGGTCTGTCACCACGATATGGTGTGCCCTGTGCCGCGCCTCGGCGCGTCCGGGACTTGTTGCAGGCCGGCTCACGCACCCAACCGCGCGTGTTGGCACCACGTGACGGCCCCTTGATAGCCTGGCGCGCGGAACCGAAGCAGGCGTCTCGGCCACACTGCGGCGCGGATCGCTACAAATACCCACACCTTTGCGCGGCATCTATTGCGGGCCCCGAAAAGTGCCCCTATAGAAGCCCCTTTAATGACAGATGAGAACCCAAACCCCGGCCTTGGTTTTTCCAGGCGCCACCTGTTGACGTGCGAGGGGCTCACCGCGCCCGAGATCACGTCGCTTCTCGATTTGGCCGACAAGGCCGCCGAATCCAACCGGGCAGTGCGCAAAAAGGCCGACACGCTGAGCGGGCGCACGCTGATCAATCTCTTCTTCGAAGCCTCGACCCGCACGCAAGCATCCTTCGAACTCGCCGGCAAGCGCCTCGGTGCGGACGTCATGAACATGAACGTCTCGACATCGTCGATGCAAAAGGGTGAGACGCTCATCGATACCGCGATGACTCTCAATGCCATGCGTCCCGACATCATCGTCGTGCGCCACTATGCGGCCGGCGCGGTGCAGTTGCTGTCGGAAAAGATCGATTGCTCCGTCGTCAATGCCGGCGACGGCTCGCACCAGCACCCGACCCAGGCCTTGCTTGACGCGCTGACGATCAGACGCGCCAAGGGCCGCATCGAGGGGCTTATCGTCGCCATTTGCGGCGACGTCCGCCACTCCCGCGTTGCCCGCTCCAACATCAACGTTTTGAACGCTCTCGGCGCCAACGTCCGCATCGTCGCGCCATCAACGCTGCTGCCTGCCAGCGCGGAGCGTCTTGGGGTATCGGCGTTCACCAACATGACCGACGGCATTGCCGGCGCCGACATCGTGATGATGCTGAGATTACAGCGCGAACGCATGCAGGGCACATTCGTTCCCTCGAGCCGCGAGTACTTTCATTTTTTCGGGCTCGATCAAGAAAAGCTCAGTCGTGCCAAGCCCGACGCGCTGATCATGCATCCAGGCCCAATGAACCGCGGCGTCGAAATCGCCTCGACCGTCGCCGACCACGCCCGCAGCGTGATCCAGGAACAGGTGGAAATGGGCGTCGCCGTCAGAATGGCGGTTTTGGAAGCGCTCGCCCGCCACCTGCCGAACCACTGAGGCCGCAATGACCCCTGCCATGGCCGAAAAGACCCCGCCAACGGTGTTCATCAATGCCCGACTGATGGACCCGGAAACGGGGCGCGACGAACCCGGCGGCCTGCTTGTCGAAGACGGCAGGATTGCCGACCTCGGGCCTCACCTGCGCCGCAACGCCCCCAACGGTTTCGCCGTCTACGACTGCCAGGGCCACATTCTCTGCCCGGGCCTCATCGACATGCAGGTGTTTGCCGGCGAACCGGGCTACGAGCATCGCGAAACGCTGAAGACGGCAAGCCACGCCGCCGCCGCCGGCGGCGTAACGACGATGGTCGTCATGCCCGACACCGATCCCGTCATCGACCAGGTCGCCCTCGTCGACTACATCCAGCGCCGCGCGCGCGACAACGCCATTGTCCATGTCCACACCATGGCCGCACTCACCAAAGGTCTCGCCGGCCAGGAAATGACCGAACTCGGCCTTCTCAAGCGCGCAGGTGCGATCGCGTTCTCCAATGCCAAGAACGCCATCGCCAACACTAAAATCATGAACCAGGTCCTGCTCTACGCGCGCGACTTCGACGCGCTCGTCGTGCATCACACCGAAGACCCCTATCTGTCGCAAGGAGCGAGCATGAACTCGGGCGAGTTGTCGGTCCGCCTCGGCATCAGCGGTGTCACCGCCATGGCCGAGACGATCGCCCTCGAACGCGACCTCCGCCTCGTCGAATTGACCGGCGCGCGCTACCACGCAGCGACCCTCACCACCGCCCAGAGCATGGAGATTGTGCGCGCCGCCCGTGCCCGCAACCTCAGGTTTACCTGCGGCGCCACGATCAACCACCTCACCTTGAACGAAAACGACATCGGCTCCTACCGCACGTTCTTCAAGGTCCGCCCGCCGCTGCGGGCCGAGGACGATCGCAAGGCGCTGGTCGCGGCCCTGTCCGACGGCACGATCGATGTCATCGTATCCTCGCATGACCCGCAGGGCGCCGACGTCAAGCGCCTGCCCTTCACCGAGGCAGCCGACGGCGCAATCGGCCTCGAAACCCTGCTGTCGGCAGCCCTGCGCCTCTATCACAGCGGCGAGGTCGACCTCATGGTACTGCTGCGCGCCATGACCGTCAGACCTGCCGAACTGCTCGGCCTCCGATCCGGTCGCCTCACCGAGGGCGCTCCGGCCGACATCATCGTCGCCGACATCAACCAGCCGTGGGTCGTCGACCGTGACGTCCTGCGCTCGCGTTCGAAGAATTCACCCTTCGATGAAAGCAAGATGTCGGGCCGTGTCCTCCACACGATGGTTGCAGGACAAACCGTCTACCAATACCCTCCACGCCATTGAAAACGGTTCACGCGTCTGCAGCGCACCTGATTTGTGCCGGAATTGTGAAGGACTCCCATGGCACCGTTGTTGGCAGCCGCCCTTGGCTACCTGCTGGGCTCGATCCCGACCGGGCTCATACTGACCCGACTGGCAGGGCTCGGTGACATTCGCAAGATCGGCTCGGGCAACATCGGTGCCACCAACGTTTTGCGCACGGGCAACAAGCCGGTCGCCGCCGCGACACTCGCACTCGACATCCTGAAGGGTGCGGCCGCCGTCATCCTTACAGCATCACTCCTGCCGTCGGTGCCGGCCGACGCCGGCCCAACATCAGCCCACGTTGCAGGCATCGCCGCCTTTCTGGGCCACCTCTTTCCGATCTGGCTCGGCTTCAAGGGCGGCAAGGGCGTTGCAACCTATATCGGCGTCCTGATCGGCCTTGTCTGGCCGGTCGCTGTCGTCTTTTGCGCTGTCTGGCTCGCGGTCGCAGCCCTGACACGGTATTCCTCGCTCGCTGCACTGTTGGCGGCACTCGCCGCCCCGCTCGCCGCCATGGCCTGGTCCGACACCGCGACCTGGATATCGATGGCCTTACTGAGCGTGCTGTTAATCAGCAAGCATCATGATAACATTCGGCGCCTCCTGGATGGCGAGGAGCCGAAGATTGGCCGATCCGCATAACCCCCGCTTGCCGCCTGGCGATCTGTTCACCGCCTCACCTGTGCCGGTGGCAACCCTCGCTGATCACGAACGCTTGGCGTGCCTGCGTCTGATTCGGTCTGAAAACGTCGGCCCGGCCACCTTCCAGGCCCTGATCAACCATTTCGGTGGCGCCAGGCCCGGCGCTGGAGGCTCTGCCCGAGCTGTCACGCCGGGGCGGACGGAAACGCAGCGTGAAAGTCTGCCCGCGTGCGACCCGCGGAAGCCGAACTCGACAAAGCCCAAAACCTCGGGATTACGCTGCTGTTCACGATCGAGCCCGGCTACCCGATGCCGCTTGCCGCCGTTTCCCATCCCCCGCCGTTGCTCTACATCAAGGGCAACGTCGACGTGCTTGCGCGCAAGGCCCTGGCGATCGTCGGCGCCCGCAAGTGCTCGGCAGCCGGCGCGGCCCTGACCCGGCAGATCGCCACGGACCTTGGTGCCGCAGGCCTCACCATCGTCTCCGGTCTTGCCCGCGGCATCGACGGTGCAGCGCACGAGGCGGCCTTGGCAACCGGCACGATCGCCGTCCTGGCCGGCGGCCTCGACACGGTCTATCCGCCGGAACACCGCGATCTGCAGGACCGCATCGCCCGTGTCGGCTGCCTGGTGAGCGAACAACCGCCGGGCTTCATCCCGCGAGGGCGGGACTTTCCAAGACGCAACCGCATCGTATCCGGCATATCCTATGGCGTCGTCGTGATCGAGGCGGCACGGCGTTCCGGATCTCTGACGACGGCACGGATGGCCGCCGAGCAGGGTCGGGACGTCTACGCCGTACCCGGCCACCCGCTCGATCCGCGCGCGGAAGGCACCAACAGCCTCCTCAAATCCGGCGCCCGCCTGATTACGTCCGCCGACGACATCCTGCATGATCTTGCGCAAACCCTTTCCGACGCGCCTGCGATCCCAAGCGCGAGCGACATCGCGAGCCACCCTCGGTCCAACCAAACGGCCGGCCATGCATCCAGGCCGCAGGCCGCGGCGATGCCGCCGCCAATTCCGGCAACCGGGAAAGATCAACGGACCGTGCTCGATGCGTTGGGCGCGGCACCGGTCACCATCGATGCGGTCTGTCGGGCAACCGGCCTTCCCGTGTCAATCGTCCGCATGGCATTGCTGGAACTGTCGCTCGCCGGACGCGTCGAGCACCATGGCCACAACCTCGTGTCGCAACGCATCGCCTAAAGACAGGCGCTCGCCCGACGGCAGAGGCAAGCATGTCCAAAGCTCACTCGGGCATGTCTTTTGGCAACATGTCACGCGCTTCGAAAGACGCTGAACGCAACGTCTCTGCGAGTTTCGCACATTGTGCCTGTTGCGCCAGTTGCGACATCTCTTCGCTCATTTCGGCGACATACTGGAGAATCTGGAACTTCGAGAGCTCCTGAAATTGTCGATTGCGACGCGTTGAATCACGGGCCATGGCCGGTTCCGCATCACGATTTTCCCACCCGTTGTCGAAAGTTCCTGGCATCATCACACCTCAAAACTCCGTCGGCAGCAAATCAGTTGCATGACTAATCCTACTATATGAAAGAATTATTGCAAGAATAGAGATTCAGCTTCTCCACACGTGTGATGTTTGACAGCCGGCCCGCCTTCCCACATTTTCCCTGCCGATCACGGCATGACGAACACGGTCATGCGCCGACGCCGGCAACGCTGCCGGCGTTGCACCGGGGTTTGATGCGGAAAAGCAAACAGTTTTTAAGGACCCGATGAACGTCCTCATCGTTGAATCTGCCGCCAAGGCAAAAGCCATCAACAAGTATCTGGGCCCGTCCTACAAGGTGATGGCGTCCTACGGACACGTGCGCGACCTGCCATCCAAGAATGGCTCGGTCGAACCCGACAACGCCTTTGCCATGCATTGGGATGTCGACAGCAAGTCCGCCAAGATCGTCAAGGAAATCGCAGCCGCGGTCAAAAACGCCGACAAGCTGATCCTGGCCACCGACCCCGATCGCGAGGGCGAAGCGATATCCTGGCATCTGGTGCAGCTGCTCGAACAAAAGCGCGCCCTGAAAAAGGACCTGCCGGTTGAGCGCGTCACCTTCAATGCGGTGACCAAACAAGCGGTCACGGCCGCCCTCGAACAACCGCGGGAAATCGACCAGCCCCTGGTCGAAGCCTATCTCGCCCGCCGGGCCCTCGACTACCTCGTTGGTTTCACGCTCTCGCCGGTGCTCTGGCGCAAGCTGCCCGGCGCGCGAAGCGCCGGCCGTGTCCAGTCCGTGGCCTTGCGCCTGGTTTGCGACCGCGAAGCCGAGATTGAAGCTTTCAAGAGCGAGGAATACTGGTCGATCGAGGCCATGCTTCTGACACCCGATGGCCACGAGGTGCGCACGCGCCTTGTCGCCATCGACAAGACCACCCTCAAGCGCCTCGACATCAAGGACGCCGAAACCGCCAACGCGATCAAGGCCGCAATCACCGGGGCCGACTATCGCGTTGCCAGCGTCGAAAAGAAGGCGGTGCGCCGCAACCCCTCCGCACCGTTCACCACCTCGACGCTGCAGCAGGAAGCCTCGCGCAAGCTCGGCTTTTCCGCCAAACAGACCATGCAGGTCGCCCAACGCCTTTACGAGGGTGTCGACATTGGCGGCGAAACGGTTGGCCTTATCACCTACATGCGGACCGACGGCGTCCAGATCATCCCCGAAGCGGTCGCAGAGATCCGCCGCCTCGTTGAAGCAGAACACTCCAAACGCTACCTGCCGCCGTTTGTCCGCGAGTACAAGACCAAGGCCAAGAACGCGCAGGAAGCCCACGAGGCGATCCGTCCGACCGATCCCTCGCGTCGCCCCGACGCTCTGCGCCGAGTGCTCGCAAAGGATCAGGCCGCGCTCTACGAGCTGATCTGGAAGCGCTCGGTCGCAAGCCAGATGGCCTCCGCCGAAGTCGAGCAGACCACGGCCGACATCGTGGTCAAGGGCCATGACGGCAAGGACTATCGCGTGCGCGCCAATGGCTCGGTCATTGTCTTCGATGGCTTCCTCAAGCTCTACGAAGAGGGCCGCGACGACGAAGAGGACGAAAACGCCCGCCGCCTGCCGCCGCTCGCCGAAGGCCAGCACCTCAAGGACCGCTCCGTCGAAGCCAAGCAGCACTTCACCGAGCCGCCGCCGCGCTACACCGAGGCAACTCTGGTCAAGAAGATGGAAGAGCTGGGCATCGGCCGCCCCTCCACCTACGCCTCGACCATGGCCGTACTGCAGGATCGTGGCTATGTCGTCATCGACCGCCGACGCCTTATGCCGGAAGACAAGGGCCGCCTCGTCACGGCGTTTCTCGCCAATTTCTTCAAGCGCTATGTCGAGTATGATTTCACCGCCAGCCTCGAAGACAAGCTCGACCTGATCTCCGACGGAAAACTCAACTGGCAGCAGGTCCTGCAGGAATTCTGGCGCGACTTTACCGCTGCCATCGACGACACCAAGGAACTGCGTGTTGCCGACGTTCTCGAAGCCTTGAACGAAATCCTCGGCCCGCACATATTCCCGGAAAAGGAAGACGGCGGCGACCCGCGGCTGTGCCCGGCATGTGCCACCGGGCGACTCAGCCTGAAGGTATCAGGCAAGTTCGGCGCCTTCATTGGCTGCGCCAACTATCCCGAATGCCGCTTCACGCGCCAGCTCTCACAGCAGATCGACGGCCCTGTCGAGGCGGCCACCGCCGACGGCAAGCTCTTGGGCTATGAGCCGACCACCGGCCTTGCCGTCACGCTGCGCACCGGCCGCTTCGGGCCCTACGTCCAACTCGGCGAAGAGGAGGACGGCGAAAAGCCGAAGCGCTCATCGCTCCCGCGTGGCGTCAGCGCCGACACGGTCGATCTGGAATATGCCCTGAAGCTTCTCGCGTTGCCGCGCGAGGTCGGGATCCATCCGGAAACCGGCAACATCATCACCGCCGGTCTTGGCCGCTACGGACCGTTCGTCCTTCACGATGGCACGTACGCCAATCTTGAAAACGTCGAAGAGGTCTTCGATGTCGGCATCAACCGCGCCGTAGCTTTGCTCGCCGAGAAGGCAGCCGGCGGCCGCTTCTCGCGCCCCAGGGCCAAGGTGCTCAAGGAACTCGGCGAACATCCCGACGGCGGCAAGATGGAGGTCCTGGACGGACGCTACGGGCCGTATGTCAAATACGGCAAGGTCAATGCCACCGTCCCGAAAGGTAAAGACCCCTCCGAGCTGACCGTGGACGAGGCCGTCGCGCTGATCACCGAACGCATGAAGAAGGCGCCGGCGAAAAAGTCCCGCGCCGGCGCCAAATCCAAGGCGAAAGCCAAGGCACCGGCCAAGAAATCGGCCGCGAAGAAGAAAAAGCCCGCTTCGGCCAAGACGACATCCGGCAAGACCAAGGCCGCTGCCAAGAAATCGGCAAAGGCCAATGCCGCCGCCGATGCAGAATGATCCACCGCCCAATGTCCGGCGGCATCAATTGAAAGGATCCGCCAGTCGTGGCGAAACGCCCTAGCCGCAACTCACGCAAGGCGCCGCAATCGGGCGGCCAACTCCCGAGCCGCGAAGACATCCTCGCCTATCTCGCAACCGCCGGCGAAAACGCCGGCAAGCGCGATATCGCGCGTGCCTTCGCGATCAAGGGTGCCGACCGCCGGGCCCTGAAGGCGCTGCTTGCTGAAATGGCCGAGGAAGGCCTGCTCGTCGGCAATCGCCGCCAATTCAGACGCCCCGGCAGACTGCCGCCGGTCACCGTGCTCGAGGTCACCGGCTTCGATGATGACGGCGAACTCCTCGGCGAACCGCTCGTTTGGGACACGGCTGAAGGCCCGCGCCCGCGCGTCTTGCTGCCGACGACCCCGACCACCAATGCCGGCCGCACGAGGCACCGCGATCGTGCGCCCGGAATTGGCGACCGCGTGCTTGCGCGCATCTCAGAACGCACCGACAGCGCCGACGCCGTTGCCTATGAAGGCGACGTCATCAAGCGTCTGCCGCGCGAGCACCGCCGCCTCCTCGGCATCTTTCACCGCCACGTGCGCGGCGGCGGAACGATCGCACCGATCAATCGCCGAAACACCAGGGACTGGCCCGTCCAGGCCGGCGATGACGGCGATGCAGAGGACGGCGACCTCGTGCGCTTCGACATCACGCGAAGGGGCCGTGGCACGACCCCGCAGGCGCGCGTCGTCGAGTCCCTCGGCAATCCCTCCGACCAGCGCCAGACCAGCCTGATCGCCGTCCACGAACACGGCATACCCGATGAGTTCCCGGACGCCGCCCTCGACGAACTCGATGCGTTGCCGAAGCTCGATCCGGATGCAAGAACGGATCTGCGTGAGATACCTCTGCTCACGATCGATCCTGCGGATGCGCGCGACCACGACGATGCGGTCCATGCCGCTCCCGATAGCGATCCAGCCAACGACGGCGGCTGGATCGTGACGATCGCGATCGCCGACGTCGCCCATTACGTGCGGGCCGGCACCCGGCTCGACCGTGAAGCGCAAAAGCGCGGCAACTCGGTCTATTTCCCGGACCGGGTCGTGCCGATGCTGCCGGAAGCCATTTCCAACGACCTTTGCTCGCTGCGCGAAGCCGAAGACCGCCCCTGTATGGCCGTCGAGATTGTTTTCGACCGCAGCGGCAGCAAGCGCCGTCACACGTTCAAGCGCGGCCTCATGCGCTCTGCTGCAAAACTGAGTTACGAGGACGCCCAGGCAGCCTTTGACGGCAAGCCCGGCGCCAAAGCCCAACCCGTCTACGAGGCCACCCTGGTACCGCTCTGGCACGCCTATCAGGCACTGGCCGCGGCCCGCACGCGCCGTGCACCGCTCGACCTTGATTTGCCCGAGCGCCGCCTCATCCTGAACGCCGAAGGCCAACTCGACCGCGTCGTCGTCCCCGAGCGCCTCGATGCCCACAGGCTCATCGAGGAGTTCATGATCCAGGCCAACGTTGCCGCTGCTGAAACGCTGGAACGCCGGCGCAGCCCGCTCGTCTACCGCGCCCACGACCAGCCCTCGAAGGAAAAACTGGCCGCCCTTCGCGAATTCCTGGCAACGCTTGGCCTGAAAATCCCTGCTCAGGCCACGTTGCGCCCGGAAAACTTCAACCGCATTCTGCGCACCACGCGCAATCTTCCGGTTTCAGACCTCGTCAGCGAGGTCGTGCTGCGCGCACAGGCCCAGGCCGAATACACGCCGGAAAACTACGGCCACTTCGGCCTCAACCTGCGCCGCTATGCGCATTTCACGTCGCCAATTCGCCGCTACGCCGACCTCATCGTCCACCGCGCCCTGATCAGCGCCTTGAAGCTTGGCAACGACGGCCTCACCGACGAGACAGCCGGCACCCTCGGGGAGGTTTGCGAACATATTTCGCAGACAGAGCGCCGCGCCATGGCCGCCGAGCGAGACACCGCCGACCGCTTGATCGCCGGCCATCTTGCCGACCGTGTCGGCGCCGAATTCACCGCCCGCATTTCAGGCGTCACCACCTCGGGCCTGTTCGTGCGCCTTGCCGAAACCGGTGCCGATGGCTTCGTACCGGTTGGTACGCTGCACGACGACTACTACCATTTCGTCGAAAGCCAGCACGCCCTGGTCGGCGATCGCACCGGCCTCGCCTTTCGCCTTGGCGATGAAGTCGAGGTGCGCCTCGCCGAAGCCCTGCCGACAGCCGGCGCGTTGCGCTTTGAGATGATGAGCACAGGTAAGCGCGGCCACGTCTCCCTTGCAAAGGGCTGGCGCGGGACCAAACGCCACCGTGGCCGCCGGCGGTAGATCATTTCCGCCACAAGCGGAGGCGCATCACCGGCCCGCTGGCGCGATGGCAGCGCATGCTCACCTGCCCGGCCGACCGCCGAGGCCCCCGTAACGGCTGCCGAACCGGCCCGCTCGGCGCGGCCATTTCCACCCTTGACGGATGACGGGCCACAATGGCCAATGCCGCCATGAGCATTCATGTCACCACCCGACGGACGCGCGAACCGACCGCCGAAGACGGCAAGCGCTCGGTCTCCAATGCCGTCACGCGAGGCTTCGCCCAGCGCTGCCCCGCCTGCGGCGTCGGACGCATGTTTGAGCGCTACCTCAAGGTCACGCACGCCTGCAAAATCTGTCATACGGCGCTACATCACCACCGCGCCGACGATGCCCCGCCCTATTTCACGATCTTCGTGGTCGGACACGTCATCGTTGCCGGCGTCCTCGCCCTGGAGCAGGCCTACGCCCCCGAAGCCTGGGTGCATGCCGCAATTTGGGTGCCGCTGACGCTATTGCTGTCGCTCTTGTTCCTGCCACGGGCAAAGGGCGCACTGGTCGCACTGCAATGGGCGCTGCGCATGCACGGCTTCGAAAGCGAACAGAGCCCGCATTCGCCCGAGCAGCGCACCGGCGATTGAGCCCGTGGAGCGCCAATCAACGCCGAACGAGAACGACCGTGAGCGACACCAAACCAGACGCCGCAGCGCGCCCACCCACAGCCCAGCGTCCACGTGATGCTGCAACCCTCATCATTGTCGACGACACGGAGGAGGAAGCCCGCGTCCTCATGGGTAAGCGCCGCATGGATCAGGTCTTCATGCCCGGAAAATTCGTCTTTCCAGGCGGTCGTGTCGATCCGACGGACAAGGACGTAACCAGCGCCGACGAACTGACCGACGACGAGACGCGCAAGCTTCTCCACGACATGAAGGGCCACCCGAGCACGGCCCGGGCCCGCGGTATCGCCTTGGCAGGCATCCGCGAAGTATTCGAGGAAACAGGCATCATCATTGGTGAAGCGGCCAAGTCTGGTGCCTCAAGCGCCCAGCCCGGCTGGCAGAGCTTCTACGATCACGGATTTCTGCCCTCGCTCTCAAAGCTTTGCTTTTTCGCCCGGGCCATCACACCGCCCGGCCGGCCACGCCGCTACGACACCCGTTTTTTCTCGATCCCCGCCCGCCATATCGGCCTCGATACCGGCAAGCGCGATGAGGAACTGAGTGATATCGGCTGGTATAGCTTTGAAGAATGCGCCCAACTTGACCTACCGCCGATCACGCGCGTTGTCCTGGAAGACCTGAGCGACCACCTCAAGGCCGGCCCGCTGGGCCCCTCCCGCAAGGCCGTGCCCTACTATCACCAGCGTCGCGGCACATTTTTGCGCGAACTGATCGATGTCCGCTGATGCCCCTGCCGACCGCACGGACGTATCGCGCAGTTCAGTCCGTCCGCACTGCACCGGCCCGGCCGGCCAAATCGCCGCCCGAATTCCATCGCGCCTTGACAGGATGCCGATCGAGAGTACAGTCCGGCCAATTCTCACCTTGAAACCTGGGCGCCGCTGGAGCGAACTGACAATGGCAAAGCCGGTCATTCAAAAGGTCAAACTGCTGTCGACTGCAGGGACTGGATTTTACTACGTGACGAAGAAAAATCCGCGCAACACCACCGAAAAGTTGTCATTCCGCAAGTATGACCCGGTCGCGCGCAAGCACGTCGAATTCAAAGAAGCCAAGATCAAGTAGCACCGCGGCGTATCGTTGCGGATTGACGCCAGGCGCCCGTGCCCCCCGGCAAAGGTGTGCGGCGCATTTGAACGCTTGCGCCGGGAGGCGGAATAGCCGGTTGATCCGAAACGCGCACGCCTCCGATCAATCGCGCGTGGCACGGCTTTCCCAGATCACGCACCAGGACCGGCCACGGTGCCCACGAAGGCGCTCTCGGTAACACATGTTGACGAAGGGGATCAGGATTGACGTTGCCGAACCGGCAGCCAATCGGCCAGGAAACGCAGCCGACGCAGTAGCGGGGTAAAATGTTCCACGCCTGCCACGCTTCCTGACCAAAACACCAAACGCTAAGCCAAAGAGGGCGTTGACCGTCGCGCCTGGTTGCTGTGCGTTGCGGCATCTTCCCGCGAATGCGAGGCGGCCACCCGCTCAGCTCCGTGCTGAGGCCTATCAGGAGATGCGGCGGACCTGACAACACCTTAAGCACGATCTATACCGGACCTCAGCGATCGCATCGTCCGGTCGCGAACCCGTCTCAGGGCTCACACCAATGAACAAAGTTTGACAGACATATTTAGTCTTGACAAGGCCAACAGGCTCCGATTCGACCTGAGCCCCCATCACGCCGCGTGTCGAAATCTTTCAGCGCCGCGGGCCACCCGACACTAATCCTCATATCGGCCGGGAATAGACCGGGAAACGGAGTCAAGAGGCTGAAAGCGTTAATCAAATCGCAAGACATTATGCCGCAGCAGCGGCGACCCGATTTCGTCCGTCTCGTTTCGCTGCATAAAGGGCATTGTCAGCCCGCTTGAAGAGGGATTCCGGCGTATCATTTTCGCTCTCGATGGCCGAAAGTCCGACGCTCGCCGTGATCGGGACCATCAGTTGCGCAGAGGCAAAGAACGGTCGCTCGGCGATCTGTGACCGCAGGCGCTCGGCGATCTGGTATGCCGCCGGCAGATCGACGTCCGGCATCACCAGCAAGAACTCTTCGCCACCGAGCCGGCAGGCGAGATCGACACCACGCGTATTCTGGCGAAACCGCTCCGCGAATTCCTTCAACACGACATCGCCGACATCGTGACCGTAGGTATCGTTGATCCGCTTGAAGTGATCGACATCCGCAACAAGCAGCGACAATGGCCGATCGCTATCAATGGCATTGCGCACCAGCCCCTGCAGATGCGCTTCCATGTAACGGCGGTTGTGCAGGCCGGTCAGCGCATCCGTGATCGCCAGCTCGACACTTTGCTCGAGACGATTGCGAAGAAAGTCCGAGTAGCGCTTGCGCTTGATCTGCGTGCGAACCCGCGCCAGCAGTTCGTTCTGGTCGATCGGACGCATCAGGTAGTCGTTGACGCCCATGTCGAGCCCGCGCAACAGCCGCGCCTCATCTCCCGGCTCAACAAGAATGATGATCGGCAAATGACGTATCCGCTCCAGCGATCGGATCTGGCTGCACAGCCTGAGACTATCGGCCTCCTGAATGCTGAGGCTGACAATGACAACGTCAAATTCGTTTTCAGTGAGTGCAAAGAGCGCCGTGCTGAGATCGGTCTCGGCGGCCGCTGCATGGGCCGGCATCAGGCTCGCGCACAGCCGCTCGGCGCTCCTTTGTTGGTCTTCGACAATCAAGATGCGACCCTGATCGCGCTGGATCGCCGCCTCGATGCTGGCGCGCTCACCAAGGCCGAACTGACTGTTGGTGGAGGCCCGCATGCGCATTTCATCGTTGAGCGTTTTGAGGCGGGCAAGGTTTTTCACGCGCGTAATCAGCGCAATGTCGTCCACCGGCTTCGTCAAAAAGTCGTCGGCGCCGGCATCCAGACCCTGAAGCTTGTCCGATGTCTGGTCGAGCGCCGTCACCATGATGACGGGAATGTCCTGTGTTGCCGGATCTTCCTTGAGCTTGCGACAAACCTCAAACCCGTCCATACCCGGCATCATCACATCGAGAAGGATGACGTCGACCCGCTCGCCCGCACACACGTTGAGCGCTTCCTGGCCGTTGAACGCGGTCAGCACCTCGAAGTACTCCGCCTGCAAGCGCGCCTCGAGCAGCTTCACGTTTGCCAGGATATCATCGACTACCAACACACGCGCGGTCATTGCGCACCTTCACTTCCCTGTACTGCGGCTTTTGCCCGGCTAGGCTTGGCCGATGAACTGACGCACCGTATCGATGAACCCGACAACCGAAATGGGCTTGGAGAGATACGCCTCACAACCACCTTCCCGGATCCTCTCCTCATCACCCTTCATGGCGAACGCCGTCACCGCGATCACCGGTATGTCACGCAGTTCCTCATCGTCCTTCAGCCACTTCGTTACTTCCAGCCCCGACACCTCGGGCAGTTGAATATCCATGAGAATGAGTGACGGTCGGTGGGCGCGGGCCAGATCCATGGCTTCAAAGCCGCTTCGCGTCTGGATGGTCGCGTAACCGTGCGCATCGAGCAGATCGTGGAAGAGCTTCATGTTGAGTTCGTTGTCCTCAACAATCAGCACCGACTTGCCTTTGGCGGAAGTCGTTGATGGCGCATCCCCGGTCATCGCGGCTCGCTGTTGATAGGTCATAAGCAGCATGCCTCTGAAAACCGCTTGTTCATGCCCTGATTCGCCCCACATGACAGAGTCACACTCTGCAACAACAGCAGTAACCAACACCTTAAGTCTGCCCGCTATAACCGCCGCGGTACGGAATTCGAACATGGCCAAAGACAAACTTAACCATACCGGCATCGAAACCGCCGAAATTCTCGCCCTCCAGGTTCTTGCCTTTATCGCCGGCGAGCCCGCTCGCCTGCAGACTTTCATCGAATCAAGCGGTATCTCTCTCGATGATCTGCACCAACGTGCGACCGACCACGACGTCCTGCATGCCTGCCTCGATGCGGTGATGCACGACGAATCGGCTTTGCTGATGTTTTGCGCCAATGCCGCCATCGAGCCGGATGCCATCGCGCACGCCGAACGTGCTCTGGCCCGGCACGGCCGGACTGACACCTGAAACGACACCGTCACGTCGGCAACCGAAGGATCACAGCAATGGGGCGACATGCGCGTTTGCGGGTCGGCATCGATCTCGGCGGCACCAAAATCGCCGGCATCGCACTTGATGCCAATGACGCGATCATCGCGCAACGCCGCGTTGCAACACCACGCGAAAACTACACCGCGACGCTCGACGCGATTGCCCGGATGGTCGATGAACTGACGGCGACGGCGCCGCTGGACTTCACCGTCGGCGTCGGCATGCCGGGCTCCCTCGCACCTGGCAGCGGCACCGTCCAGAACGCCAATTCGACCTGGCTGAACGCCCGTCCGTTTCAGGCCGACCTCGAAGCGCGCCTTTCCCGCACCGTAAAATGCGCCAACGACGCCAACTGCTTCATCCTTTCCGAGGCTTATGACGGTGCCGCCCGTGGTGCCGGCTCCGCCTTTGGTGTCATCCTCGGGACCGGCTGCGGTGGCGGCCTGTTGATTGCAGACACGTTGGTCAACGGCTCGCGCAACATCGGCGGCGAATGGGGCCACAACCCGCTGCCATGGCCGAGCGGCGAAGAACGACCAGGCCCACGCTGCTGGTGCGGCCGCCAAGGCTGCCTCGAGACGTGGCTATCGGGACCGGCCATCGCCGCCGACCACACCCGCCGCACTGGCGAGCGCCTGACGACGCAAAGCATCGCCAAAAGGGCGCAACAGGGCGACGACGCCGCAACGGCAACCATGGAGCGCCACCTCTCACGCCTGGCGCGTGGCCTTGCCCATGTCGTCAACATGGTCGATCCGGAAGTCATCGTGCTCGGCGGCGGCCTGTCCGGCCTCGATCACCTCTATCGCGAACTGCCGGCATGCATCGCGCCCTACATATTTGCCGACGACCGCTCCGTCGACGTCCGGCCGCCGAGATGGGGCGACGCCAGCGGCGTGCGTGGCGCAGCGCGCCTCTACACGTATGGCAAGTAGCGTTGCCGCCCGTCCGCTAACCCCCGTCAGCTCACCCCCGTCCGATCACCGCGGCACCGTTGCGTGCGGACCACGTCGTCGACACTACTTGTTGCAATCGCCCTGCTTGAGAAGTTCGAGCCTGGTCAGCTTGCCGCGGATTGCGACATTCCCATAGTCGATCAACAGCCGGCGTGAGATCCCGTTCTCGTAGAACAGGAAGCTCAGCTCGTAACTCGGCAGTGCGTCGGCCCGCCCCGTCTTGTTTTCGAAGTAGCCCAGTGACACCGGCCATGCCGAAAGCCCGTCCAACACCTCGGCATTCTTGACCCGGTCCAGCGCCCGGCCGCTGCCGGCGGCCTCCTCGCTGCCAAACACGGCCGTGGTGGTGTAGATCTTTGCACCCTTCTCAGAGCCATCGTAGAGATCGGACGTAAAGACGGTCTTGCCCGCGCGGGCGGCAGCCAGAATTTCAACTGTGTGTTGAACCGGAAACAGGACTTTGCGCGCAACCTTGAAGCGCTTGCGCCGCGGTTTGGCGAGCCGCACGGTAATGCCGTCGCTGTCCTTGCTGCGACGCACTTTGCCGGAGGTTTCATCCGAAAGCCTGTCGTTGCGGTATTGGTCGGTATCGAAACGAAAGTTGTTGCCCTCGGCGTCTTCCCAAAATCGTGACCTGAGGTCGTTGATCGACGTCTTGCCCGTGCGATCGATCGATCGCGTGACGAAGCGCATGTTTTGCGTGTAGCCACGGCAGGCATCGCCGCGAATCTCATAGACCATCCGGCCCGTGAGCTGCACCACGCCTGACCCCGATGCGGCCCGCTCCAGTGTCATATCGTAGACAGCGCGATGCGGCGCCAGTTTGGCACCCGCCGCCGCTGCAACCGGCGCACCCGGAAGCAGCACCGTCATCAGGACCAGTGCTGACCCCAAAGTGCCGCGTGCCGCAGATTTCGGTTTGGCTCTGATCCAACCAACCATTGTCGTATTCGCCTTGTTCCTAGGACTGCTGCCAAGATTACCCCGGATTTGACGTTAAAATATCGACAATATCATGCTTCAATGCCGCAGAGATCAATGGCGCGGGCAAACCGCGGGCACCGCAACGCAAAGGATGGTGATGAGCGACGAGAGCGAGGCGGTTGTTGAGGTCGCAGGCGCGATGTCGGAAGTTGCGGCATCCGAATGGGACGCCTGCGCCAATCCCGATCCCGCCACCTTCGATCCGTTCATCTCCCACGCCTTTCTGAAAGCGCTCGAGGACGCAGAGACGGTTCATCCGCGTACCGGCTGGCAACCCCAGCATTTGCTCCTCAAAGACGCCGTCGGCACCGTCCAGGCATGTATGCCGCTCTATGCGAAATCACACAGCAAGGGCGAGTACGTCTTCGACTACGGCTGGGCCGACGCCTTCGAGCGCGCCGGCGGCAACTATTACCCGAAGCTCGTCTCGGCAGTTCCCTTCACGCCGGTGCCCGGCCGACGCCTGCTTCTTCGGCCCGGCCCCAACGCCGAGGCGCGCGAAGCCCTGCTAGTTGCCGGCGCCGCCGAACTCGTGCGCCGCTACGATGTATCTTCACTGCACGTCAATTTTCCAACCTGCGCCCAATGGCAACGCCTTGCAGACCTCGGATTCCTGCAGCGCACCGACCAGCAGTTTCACTGGCAGAACCAAGGATACGCAACCTTCGACGATTTTCTTGCAGGCCTCACCTCGCGCAAACGCAAGACGATCCGCAAGGAGCGACGCCAGGCCGTCGATGCAGGCCTGTCCATCGATTGGGTCACCGGCAGCGACATCACCGAGGCGCACTGGGATGCCATGTACATGTTCTACATGGAAACCGGCAGCCGCAAATGGGGCCGGCCCTATCTCAACCGGACGTTTTTTTCGCTGCTCGGCGACGTGTTGCGCGAGCGCTGCCTGTTGATCATGGTCTCGCGCGACGGAGATTACATCGCCGGCGCCTTAAACCTCGTTGGCGGCGACTGCCTCTATGGGCGCTACTGGGGTGCGATCGAGCACCACCCCTGCCTGCATTTCGAAGTCTGCTACTATCAGGCAATCGACTTTGCGATCAACCGCCGCCTCGACCGGGTCGAGGCCGGCGCCCAAGGCGATCACAAGTTGGCGCGCGGTTACATGCCGGCCGCCACTTATTCGGCCCACCATATTCCGAACCCGAGCTTTCGCCGCGCCATCGCCGCCTATCTCGAAGATGAACGCGCCTACGTCGAGCGTTCGCGCACCGCCCTTGCTGAGTACGGACCATACCGCAACGTCGCCAACGAGGCTGGGTGACCCGTACGCCCACCGCGATCGAAACCGACCGGCTTGAGAATGTTTCCGCGCGTTGCGCCGCCAAGCGCCATGTAGACCAGGATCGCGGTTCCGATGACGCCGCTGATCGCACACACCAGCACAACCCGGCGATGCACCCGGCGCGCGCTCAGATAGGCACCGCCAAGATCGTTGACATCGAAGGCCGCTTCATCGTCCTCAACCGCCAATTCCGATTGCTCATCCATGACCAGTTTCCGTGTTGCTTGTGTGATCCGCTTCTCCCGCACGCCGGCCGGCCGCTACTTCGGCCAGTGTCCACCGGTCGCGCTGGCATAGCTGTAAACAAACCGGAAAAAACCGTTTAAGAGCCTAACCAGATCTGCAACGTTGCTTCGAAAGAGGACACCATCGCCATGAGCTACGACAATGACAACGTCTTCGCCAAGATCCTGCGCAACGAGATGCCGTCCGAGCGCGTTTACGAAGACGACGACACGCTGGTGATCATGGATATCATGCCGCGCACCGACGGCCATGTGCTCGTCATCCCCAAGACGCCGGCCCGCAACGTTCTGGACGCGACGCCGGAACAGCTCGCGGCCTGTATGCTGACGGTACAGAAAATGAGCCACGCGGTCATGCGGGCCTTTGGCGCCGAAGGCGTGACCATCCAGCAGTTCAACGAGCCCGCCGGAGGCCAGGTGGTCTTCCACCTCCACTATCATGTCCTGCCGCGACATGATGGCGTCAGGCTGCGCCCGCACACCGGCGAGATGGCGGACCCGGCCGACCTCAAGGCCAACGCCGACAAGATCCGCGCCGTCCTCGCCTAGGCGACCTACGCGAAGCGCGCTGTGCACGCTCGGCGCCCAACATCGAGACCCCCATCATCGAGCCTCCAATGGACTGGTACATTCATCACATCAACACCCCCGCCGTGAACGTCAAGCGCACCGCCGCCTTTCTGCGCAACATCATCGGCATGCAGCCCGGCACCTGGACCTACCCGGAAAACGCCGGCGAACTCCATCACAGCGAAGACACCATCGCCGTGTTCGGTTCCGGCAACCGCGGCATGCACGTCGTCAAGCCGATCCCGACGTTTGCGCACGACAACGGCTTCTTTCACAACCCGACGGTTGGCGGCCACGTCGCCATCACGGTATCCGACCTCGACGGCGTGCGCGCCCGCCTCGAACGGGCCGGTGTCGTCTATTCCGACGCCGGCAGCTACGCCATGGCGGGCGCACACCAGATCTACTTTTACGATCCAGCGATGAACGTCATCGAAATCAATGCCATTGTCGACGACATTGGCGGCACGCCGCCACGCACCGGCGAGGCGCACGATGTTCGGGTCGAGCCCGGCGGCTGGTACATCCATCACGTCAACCTGCCGGCCTTCGACGTGCCGCAATCCACCGCCTTCTTCCGCGACGTCGTCGGCCTGCCGCAAGACGCCTGGCACTTCCCCGACGATAAACAGCGCGGCAAGTTTCACACCGATCCAGAACACCTCTCAATTTTCGGCAAGGAAAACCGCGGCCTGCACATCGTCAAGCCGATGCCGGATTTCGCCACGAACAATGGCTTCATGCATAATCCGACGATTGGCGGCCACTATGCCATCACGGTTCCCGACATCGATGCCGTCAAGGCCCGCCTCGACGCCGCCGGCCACCTCTACACCGACGCCGGCACCTACGCCATGGCCGGCACCCGTCAGGTCTATACGTTCGATCCGGAAGCAAGGTTCATCGAGATCAATCAGGTGGTCGCGTAGGCAACGCAAAACGTTGGCGTCATCCGAGGTTCGGCAGCAGCAGCACGGGGCCGGCACGCATCGCACTCGCGCTGCGTGCCATCGCGGATGCCCGTCCATCGACCAACAAATGCCTCAGGCCGCGCACCAGGTTGTCCGTCGCAAAGCGCCGTCACTTTAAACATTCATAAATTCGAATAAGTGATTGCATATTGCACGTCATAGGTCCATTCTGTCGCAGCGCGAACGAGCGATGCATCGATCCGCCAATCAAGACGACAGGAGGAAACCAATGTTACGCATGATCAAAATGGTGCTGGCCGCCATGCTTGCAATCGGGATGCTGGCGGTTCAACCAGTCACGCTGATGGCCGAGGGCTATGGCAAGCAGAAAGTCGTCTATCACATCAACTACGACAACCCCAAAGCCCAAGCCGGCGCACTCAGGAATATCCAAAACCACATCAACGCCGTCGGCGCCGACAATTTGGACCTGAAGGTCGTGTTGCATGGCAACGGCTTGTCATTGCTGCTGGAACCTGAATCTCTCGGCAAAACGAACAAAATGAAGTTTGCCAACGCCGACAACAAGATGACCGCCAAGATTGAAGGATTGAAGACGCAGGGCGTTTCATTCCACGTCTGCGGCAACACGCTCCGAGGCCGCAAGATCAACTATGAAGAGCATCTTTACGGTGTCGATAAGAAAGATATCGTTCAAAGCGGGGTAGCTGAACTCGCCAAGCTGCAGGCCCAGGGTTATACCTACATAAAACCCTGATCGCGCAAGGAAACGGCGGGAAACGGCAGACGCCGCCAGGCGTTCTGCACTCCCGCCGTGAACCAGGCCTGTTCCGAAGTCCCGGAGCGGCATGTGGATGCAGGCTCAACATGCCGACGCTGGCGAGCCGACAGGCGCTTTGACATGCAGCGCGCCCCGCGACCAGCGCCCGCAAGGTATCAATTGCCCTGCTGCGCCTGAAAGATTGATCGCGCCATCTTCGAGCGCATGGGCGGCAGCTTGCACGGTTCTCCCTCGAACACCGGATAGGCGGGATGCTGCCCGCGCACGATGGCGCCGTTGTGCCGACTTTGCTGGTTGTAGGGCATCAGCGGCAGGCAGTTGGCCGCCGAATAGGCAAACAGCAGAAACGGCCGGGCACGCGTCGGGTGGTTGTTCGGCATCGAACCGTGCACGCACCGGCAATGGTGAACGGTGACGCTGCCCGCCGGTCCCTTGAGATAGTGCGTCCTGCCGATGTCGATCTTTGCGACGTCGGCATCGTCGATGTAACCGCACCACGCACCGTCGCGGTCGTAGTGATCGTAGACAGGCCCCTTGTGGCTGCCCGGTACGACGCCCATTGGCCCCATTTCATCGTCGATATCATCGAGCGCCACGCCGATCGTCAAAACGTTATAGGCGGTGTGCGGCCAGAACGGGATGTCCTGATGCCATTTGATTTCAGCACCGCCACCGGACCACTTGAAGTTCAATTTGCCGTGGTGGAACTTGATGTCCGGCCCGAGCAGGTCCTCGGCGATATCGACGATCGGCCCGTTCAAGGCAAACTCCGTATAGACCGGGTCGAAGTCCTGCGGCTTCATCAAACGGCGCAGGCGTGGCTTTTCCGGCGTGTGATCCGGCTCGACGTCGAACTTGTCATCGGACTTCGTAACGGTGCGGCTTTCCTCGACCATGCGCTGCGTCACGTCCTGCAGATTGGCGAGCCACTCGCCCTGGACAAAGGCCTCCAGACCGAGAAATCCATGTTCCTCGTAGGCGCGCACTTGCGCATCTTTCAAGACCTTCAGAGTTCGGCCGCTGGCCGCCACATCCTGCATCGTCGTCTCCTGCCTCCGCCGAGCCCAAGTTCCGACCGGCCTCCGGCACACTACCTCATGCAACGCCGGGAACAAATCGATAGAACGGCAATCCAGCGATCACGCGAAACGGAAGGCGTTCGCGGCAGCCGCCGGTTGCGCGTCGTATGGCTTGCCGCGGCAGCCGTAGCGCCGGCACCTGCCTGCTCGCCGGCCAGCCTCACCCCAATATCTGGTCCGCCGGTGTGTAGTCATAGCCCAGCGCCGAGGCAACCGGCTCGCACGTCACCTTGCCAGAGGCAACGTTGAGCCCGTCCTTGAGATGCGGATTGTCCGCCAGCGCTTTGCGCCACCCCTTGTCCGCCAGTTGCAACGTGAACGGCAGCGTAACGTTGTTCAACGCGTAGGTCGATGTCTTGGGCACGCCGCCCGGCATGTTGGCAACACAATAGTGGATAACGTCGTCGACAACGTAGGTCGGCTCGTCATGCGTGGTCGGTTTTGAGGTTTCCGTGCACCCGCCCTGGTCGATCGCAACATCGACAATCACCGAACCGGGCTTCATCATCTTGATATGGTCCCGCGTAATCAGTTTCGGCGCCGACGCCCCGGGGATCAAGACCCCGCCGATGACGAGATCGGCTTCGGCAACATGCCGGTCGATCGCATCGGCGGTCGAGTACACGGTGTTGAGCGGGCGATCAAATTGCGTCCACAGGCGACGCAGCGCATCGACATTGCGGTCCAGCACCCACACGTCGGCCCCCATCCCGAGCGCGATGTGGATGGCGTGCGTCCCGACAACCCCGCCACCGAGCACGACAACCTTGGCCGGGTCGACCCCCGGCACACCGCCGAGCAGCACGCCAAGCCCGCCGTGCGCTTTTTCCAGAAAGTAAGCCCCGGCCTGGATCGACATCCGCCCGGCCACCTCCGACATGGGCGCCAGAAGCGGCAGTCCGCCCGTCGCCGACGTTACGGTCTCATAGGCGATGCATATGGCACCGCTGTTCACCAGATCAGCAGTCTGCTCCGGGTCCGGCGCGAGATGCAGATAGGTGAACAGGATCTGGCCGTCCTGCAACATCGCCCGCTCGACAGCTTGCGGTTCCTTGACCTTCACGATCATGTCCGCGCGCTCGAAGACCTCGGCCGCGCTTGCCGCGATTGTGGCGCCGGCGCGCTCGTAGTCTTCGTTCGTCACGCCAATACCGGCGCCGGCCCCGGCCTCGACTAAAACGTCATGGCCATGGCTGACAGCCTCGCGGACACTGGTCGGTGTCATGCCGACACGATATTCGCGAACCTTGATTTCCTTTGGAACCCCAATGCGCATCGAGAGCCTCCTTCCGCACTTGCGGCAACGTCTGGCAGATGGTGGATGATCGTAGAATTGCCACCCCGTGAGAATAACAGGGTGGCCCGTGACAGTTCGAATTTTTTGTGTGACATGGCATGCGCCGTGCGGGCGACCTGCCATGCCATTGCCTGATCAGTCCGCCACGACCCGGGCCAACGCCCCGTCGATCGCCGCGACGATCTCGTCTATGTCGGATTTGCTGCAGATCAGCGCCGGGCTCAGGCACAGCGTATTGTTGAGGCCCGCAAGCGACCGATTGGTGGCACCGATGATGACACCGGACTGCGCCATGCAGTCCGCCACGACGGCCTGCACGACGTTCTCGGCGACCGGTTCCTTCGTATCACGATCACTTACCAACTCCGCGCCGCAGAACAGGCCCTTGCCACGAACGTCGCCAATGATCTTATGCCGTGACTTGAGCTCCTCGAGTTTGTCCATCAGGTAGGCACCCATCGCGGTGCAGTTTTCGAGGAGATTTTCGTCCTCGAGAATGCGCATGTTCTCGAGCGCGGCGGCCGGTCCCCCGGCACATCCGCCGAACGTTGAAATATCTCGGAAATAGTTCATCGGATCGTCGGGGTCGGATTTGAACTCATTGAACACCGCCTCGGTCGTAACCGTGCACGAAATGGCTGCATACCCCGAGGCAACCCCTTTCGCCATCGTCACGATGTCGGGCTCGATACCGTAGTGCTGATAGCCGAACCAGGTCCCGGTGCGGCCCATGCCGCAGACAACCTCGTCGATGATCAGCAAGACGTCGTGCGCCTTGCAGATTTCCTGGACGCGGTCCCAATACCCCTTCGGCGGCAAGATGACACCGCCGCCGGCCGTGATCGGCTCCAGGATCAACGCGCCAACCGTGTCGGCACCCTCGCGCAGGATGATCTCTTCGATAGCGTTGGCGGCCCTGACGCCATAATCGTCGACCTCGCCCCACTGCGACCGATATTCGAGGCAATGCGGCACCTCGACGAACCCCGGCGTAAAGGGACCGTACTGGTCTTTGCGCTGGTCCTGGCCGCACGACGACAGAGCCGTGATCGTCGTACCGTGATAGTCGCGATTGCGGTAGAGGATCTTGTGCTTTTTGCCGCCATACTTGTTGTGCGCAATCTGGCGCACGATCTTGTAGGCCTTCTCGTTCGCTTCCGAACCCGAGTTCGAATAGTAGACCCGGCTCATGCCCGGCATCCTTGCGATAAGACTTTCCGCGAACAAGGCTGCCGGCACGTTGCCTGCGGTATTGGCAAAGAAGTTGAGCTTGACGAGTTGATCGCGCACGGCATTGGCGATGGACTCGCGGCCATAGCCGACGTTGACTGTCCACACGCCCCCGGACACGGCGTCGACATACTCGCGCCCGGCGGCATTCCACACCCGCATTCCCTTGCCTTCAACGACAACGAGCGGGTCGGCCGTCTCGAATTTCTTGTGTTGTGCCAGATGATGCCAAACGTTGGCGCGATCAGCTTCGATCACGTTTTCGAAGTCGTTCATTCCCTGATGCAGCATGGCCTTGCGCTTTCCCGTCCCGTGACGCTATCGACACCGGCTGGACCGACGCGGCTTGGTGTTGCAGGCGTGCCGGCAGCAGGTAGAAATGCCAGAGACTGACAATACAAATTTCACCGTTCTTCGGACGGGACACAGTTACGCCCCGTCCGCGATTGTCATCGCCATCAAAATTGCACGATGACAAGATTGCAACAATCAGATAATTTACACACTAGATTGCATATTCATGAAACTTTGGACGACATGGCGAAGCGACCGCGCCACATCCAGCAAACCGACATCCGGCTGCTCCGCGTGTTTCAGACGATCGTCCAGTCCGGCGGAATTGCGGCGGCCGAGGCGGTCCTGAATATCGGCAGATCCACCATCAGCCGCCAGCTCAGCGACCTCGAGCTTCGCCTCGGCGTCAAACTGTGCGACCGCGGCCCCGGCGGCTTCGCCCTGACGGAAGAAGGTGGCCGGGTATTCGAGGCGGCAAACCATCTCCTGGCCTCGGTCGACAACTTTGCTCTCGAAGTCAACGAGGTCAACAACCGTTTGGTCGGACGCCTTTCCATCGCACTGTTCGACATGACGATGACCAATCCTAAGGCTCAGGTGGCAGCCGCATTTCGCAGGTTTGATGAACGCGCCCCGGACGTCAATCTGCAGGTCGCCATCCTCGGCACGGACGACACGGAAAAGGGGCTGCTCAACGGTGAAATACATGTCGGCATTGTGCCGAACCACAGGAAATCGGCGAGCCTCGATTATTACCCGCTCTACGATGAGCGGATGTTTCTGTTCTGCGGCGCAACCCATCCATGGTTCGCGCGCGACGACAAGAGTATCTCACCGCGCGACATCAGGGCATCGCGATATGCAGGGCTCAAGTTCAACTCGCCGAACATGGTGATCACGCAGAAAGAGCGGCTCAACCGAAATGCCCTGGTCGATGATCAGGAGGCTCTGGCTATCCTCGTACAGTCCGGGCGCTACATCGGCTTTTTGCCCGATCATTTTGCCCAGCCCTTGATCGAACGCGGGGCAATCAGAAAGGTTCGACCCGACCGCTACCGCTACGACACGGAATTCTTCGCCGTCGTCAGGCGCCACCCCAAGCCCGCGCGCATAGCCCGCGTCTTTCTGGATTGTCTGCGCACGGCCCATGCGTCAAGCCAAACGGAGTGATTTCAGCGAAGCGCGCCGTGTCGGTGCCCGCTCAAGGCAGCTCTCCGGCAGTCCCGTTTCGCTCCACACGAAACTGGCTTTGCAGCTTGTCGAACGCCCGTTCGTACTTCGCAAGCCTTTCACCGTCCTTTCGGGAATCCAGAAACGGCTTGCGCTTGCCAACAACCATCACGTCCTTGTCCTCGATCGGATGCCCGAGACGAACGTAGGGCGCCAGCATATCGCAAACCAGATCCGGGCAATGCACGGAAAGAAACGCGTAGTCGGCCGTCTCGAACTGGTTCGACACCTCGAGTTTCCTGAGGCTCGCGCAATCCGCCAACGGACGCAGCCCGCCTTCTGCGACCGTCAGGTTTAAGAGCTGGAGGTCTTCGAGGCGGCGCAACTTGGCGAGCGGCGCCAGCGTCTTTGCCCTGTTCTTGTTCCAGATGCCGCCTGAATACACCAGCCCACGTAGTTCATCGAGCGTTGCCAACGGTGCCAGCTCAGTGATTTTCGGCACATCTTCGAGCACCAGTGTCTGGAGCTGCCGCAGCATGCCGAGCGGCGTGATGTCAGTAATCTTGGTGTTCCAGCGAATGGAGAGATGGCGCAGGTTTTCGAACTGACGCAGGCCATCGAGATTGCCAACGCGCATCTCGTAAAAATGCAGCGAGTTCGTGCGCATGCGCTCGCACACCTGAGGAAAGGTCTTGTCGTTGACGCCGATAATGTACGCCGAAGAAACCGAAATCGGTGCAGAATGCGAGGACAGCGACCGGGCTTGGCCTTCGGCGATCACAACCGGTTTTTCGATTTCGCCCCAAGTCACGTCGGGCCAGACCGGCCACCCCCATTGATCTCCGGTGTTCGCCATCGCGCCACTCCGCAGCGTCTGCCCGTCAACGTTCAAACCTATAGCGCAAACACCTTGCCACAATGTTTCCACAGCTGAGCAACCGGACTGCCACGGACAAGCTGGCGAAACAGCCGGCCACACAATCCGGCAACAAACCAAAAAAGAAAGGCCGAAGCTGAAAAGCCTCGGCCCGTCCAGGGTGCGGCGATGGTCGCATACCGCGCACCGGCATTTTGTGCCAGGCCGCAGACCACCGAATTGAAATCTAGTCCTTGCCTTTCTTCGGCGGCACCGATGGCACGGTGCCGGACGTCTTACTGGACGACGACCGTGATTTCTTTTCCTTCGGGCTCGGCAGCGCTTTGCGCGGCGTCGCCTCGATCAGGGCCTTTTCGCCGTCATTGTCATCGCCCTCATCGTCATCATCATCGGATCGCGACTTCGATTTCGGCGTGGCTGGAAAAAGCTCGAACCCGATCTTGCTTTCCATGCCATCCTTTTCGACGACGACCTTGACCGCGCCACCATGTTCCAGCTTGCCGAACAACAGCTCTTCGGCGAGCGGCTTCTTGATGTACTCTTGGATCACGCGTGCCATCGGACGGGCGCCGTATTTCTCGTCGTAACCCCTTTCGACGATCCACTTCGACGCTTCGTCGGTCAATTCGATCGTCACGCTGCGGTCGGCAAGCTGCGCCTCGAGCTGGAAGATGAATTTTTCGACCACCTTCTGGATGATCTCGGTCGGCAGGCTCGAGAACGGAACGATCGCATCAAGGCGGTTGCGGAACTCCGGTGTAAACATGCGGTTCACGGCCTCGGTGTCCTCGCCCTCGCGGCGGTCGCGATTGAAGCCCATCGGCGGCCGCGCCATGTCGGAAGCCCCGGCGTTCGACGTCATGATCAAGACGACATTGCGGAAGTCGATCTGCTTGCCATTGTGATCGGTCAGCTTGCCGTGGTCCATGATCTGCAACAGGATATTGAACAGATCCGGGTGCGCCTTCTCGATCTCATCCAGCAACACCACCGAGTGCGGATGCTGGTCGACGCCATCCGTCAAGAGCCCGCCCTGGTCGAAACCGACGTAACCCGGAGGTGCACCAATGAGCCGCGAGACGGTGTGCTTTTCCATGTACTCCGACATGTCGAACCGCAGCAGCTCGACACCCATCAGCGCGGCGAGCTGTTTGGCGACCTCGGTCTTGCCGACACCGGTCGGACCGGTGAAGAGATAGCAGCCGATCGGCTTTTCCGGCTCGCGCAGGCCCGCCCGTGAGAGCTTGATCGCGGACGCCACCATCTCGATGGCTTTTTCCTGGCCGAACACCAGCCGCTTCATGTCACGCTCGAGGTTGGAAAGCAGTTCGGCATCGGACTTGGTCACCGTCTTCGGCGGGATCCGTGCCATCGTGGCAACCGTGGCTTCCACTTCTTTGACCGAAATGCGCTTCTTGCGCTTGCCCTCTTCGACCAGCATTTGCGAGGCGCCGGTCTCATCGATCACGTCGATCGCCTTGTCCGGCAGCTTACGGTCGTTGATGTACTTGGCCGAGAGTTCCACCGCCGCCTTGATCGCATCGTTGGAATACTTGAGCTTGTGGTAGTCCTCGAAATAGGGCTTGAGGCCTTTGAGGATCTCGATCGCATCGTCGACGGTCGGTTCGTTGACATCGATTTTTTGGAAACGACGCACCAGCGCGCGGTCCTTCTCGAAGTGCTGGCGGTACTCCTTGTACGTCGTCGAGCCGATGCAGCGCACGGTGCCGGACTGCAGCGCCGGCTTCAGCAGGTTTGAGGCGTCCATCGCGCCGCCCGACGTCGCACCGGCACCGATCACCGTATGGATCTCGTCGATGAACAGGATCGCGCCTTCGAAATTCTCGACCTCCTTCATCACCGCCTTGAGCCGCTCTTCGAAATCACCGCGATAGCGCGTGCCGGCAAGAAGCGCACCCATGTCGAGCGCGAAGATCGTGGCATCGCGCAACACTTCCGGCACTTCATCCTTGATGATCTTGCGTGCCAGGCCTTCCGCGATCGCGGTCTTGCCGACGCCCGGATCGCCAACCAGCAGCGGGTTGTTCTTCTGACGCCGGCATAGCACCTGGATCGTGCGCAGCACTTCATGCTCGCGTCCGATCAGCGGATCGATCTTGCCATCCCGCGCCTTCTTGTTGAGATCGACGCAGTAGGTGTTGAGCGCGTCCGCAGCCTTCTTGTCGCCACCCTCTTCATCGCCGGCGTCTTCGTCCGCACCGCGCACGCGGCGCGGCTCCGACATGCCCGGCCGCTTGGCGATGCCGTGACTGATGTACTGCACGGCATCGAAACGGGTCATGTCCTGCTCCTGCAGGAAGAACGCGGCATGGCTCTCGCGCTCGGCAAAGATCGCAACCAGAACGTTAGCGCCGGTCACCTCTTCGCGCCCCGATGACTGCACGTGCACCACGGCACGATGGATGACCCGTTGCACACCGGTCGTCGGCGTTGCTTCCGAAACGCCGTCGACTTCGAGATCGGTGAATTCCGTATTGACGTAGTCGGTGAGGCGTTGGCGCAGCATGTCGATGTCGACCGCGCATGCCTTGAGCACGCCAAGCGCGTCTCGGTCATCGATCAGCGCGAGCAGCAGGTGTTCCAGCGTTGCATATTCATGGCTCCGCTCGTTGGCGAACTCCAGCGCGCGATGCAACGTGTTCTCGAGGCTTTGGGAAAATGATGGCACGGCGGCTTACTCTTTCTCCATTGTGCATTGCAGTGGATGCCCGTGTTGACGGGAGAAGTCGATGACCTGCGTGACCTTCGTCTCCGCAACCTCATAGGTGTAGACGCCACAAATGCCCACGCCTTGTTGGTGCACTTGTAACATGATGCGGGTCGCATCTTCGCGCCCCTTGTTGAAGTATTTCTCAAGAACGTGAACAACGAACTCCATCGGCGTATAGTCGTCGTTCAGCAGCAGAACCTTGTACAGGCTCGGCTTCTTTGTCTTCGGACGCGTCTTGGTAACGATCCCTGTCCGGCTTTCGCTGTCGTCATCACCGCCCGGACCGTTCTCATTCGCCATCATCACGCGCGTATCGCGATCTCCAATCATTACCCTGGTGCTCATTCCCTGACTTTCGGCCTCACGACCCTGTCGCGACCAGTCCTGATCCACACGTCCTGCACGGAAACGACGGCACATACCGCAGGCTGCCGGGCCCCGAAAACCGAACCACAATCAGATATCATGCCTCAACGTCACGCAATCCCCTCGCCAACCAATCTAGCAAATCAACGTCGCGCCGAACACCACCACTTGCCAATCGATCATGGTCGTCGGCCCGCAGCGTCACCGCCTGTGTCGCCAAGGGCCACGCACAAACGTTATCATTATGGCGTTGAAATGGGGTATCGCCGCCCGAACGTCCAGTGCAGAGCACAAATATCGCAATCCTAAGGCAAGCCCGACAATCAGCCCGCTGGAGATTGCGATTGTCGGCGTTTATCGCGCTCGCACCGATCACTTTCCTTTTTGGCGCACCTCGTGTGGCCGCGAATCCGATATCACACACATGTGAGACTGGATCGTTGCCGCTGCACCGAGACCCGGATTGCACCGATTTCTGCTGAAGCAATCTGCAGACAACATCGATCGGTCGCATTTTAGGGAGGATATTCACCGAGGTCTAACTGGCGCGCAGTAAATTGATCACCAATCCAGACGCAGTCTCTTGCCGCCGCAAATGCGCCGGATTGGCTTGCTCAGTAGGGTCTCGAACGGTCGACGGGGGGCTCCGCTGGCCGGACATCACCGTCGACGGCTACTTCATTCGACCCGCTCGGGTCACGTGATCGGGATTGCATGACACCATGCATGAGGGAATCCGCAAGGCTGCATTGCACGCGCTCGCCATCGCGAGCCTGCTGCTAGGCGCGGCCGCAACGCCAACTGCCCAGGCCGCGGTCAAGGGCCGCCAAGCCTCGTTCGTCGTCGATGCGAACACGGGCGCTGTCCTCCACGCCGACAAGGCGACGGATCTGCGGTATCCTGCATCGCTCACCAAGATGATGACGCTCTACCTTGTGTTCGAGCGCATTGAAGATGGCCGCCTGACATACCACTCCAAGATCACGGCGACGCCACGAGCTGCCGGCCAGCCACCGTCCCGGATCGGCCTCAAGCCCGGCGATCGCATTACCGTGCGCCAGGCCGTACATGCCCTGGTAACCAAGTCCGCGAACGATGTTGCCACAGCGATAGCTGAACATATCGCAGGCAGTGAACCGGCATTCGCCCGCCTGATGACGCGCAAGGCCCGTCAGTTGGGAATGCGTAACACGGTGTTTCGAAATGCCTCAGGCCTGCCCGATCCCGCCCAAGTGACAACGGCCCGCGACATGGCGCAACTCGCCTTGCGCCTGCGCGACCACTTTCCGAACCACTTCGGCAATTTCCGAACCCGCGTTTTCCACTATAAGGGCCGGCGCTACCGCAACCACAATACTTTGCTTGGTCGCTACCGCGGCGTCGACGGCATCAAGACCGGATACACGCGCGCATCGGGTTTCAACCTCGTCACGTCGCTACGCCAATCCGGCAGGAACGTCGTTGCGGTGGTGATGGGAGGCAAGACCGCGCGCAAGCGCAACGCAACCATGCGCCGACTGTTGCAGAGGTTCATGCCGCTGGCATCGCAGACCCGCAGCCGCACGCCGCATGTGCGCGTCGCAGCGCGCAAGCGCCCGCACCTTGTTCGGGCACCGAGGCAAATCGCGGCCTCCACCGGCTGGCAGCCGCGCGTCCGCGTTCCCAAGCGAAAGCTGGCACGTCCCGCAGCGCGTAACGTCCAACGCCCCGGCACATTGCAGACCCAGGCCGTGCAGCTCGCAGGCCGCACGCCCGGCAGGATCGCACAAGCCCCCCACCGCCAGGCCAGCCTTGCTGCAGCCGGTGGCAATACGCAAATCCAGGTCGGCGCCTATCTGTCGATCGCCGAAGCGCAAAACCAGTTGCAACGCGTCAAGGCCAAAGCCGGTCCGTTGCTGGCCGGAGCCCGTCCCGTGGCCATCCGGGCGGTCTCGCGCAACCGCGAAGTGTTCCGCGCCCGCTACACGGGGTTCGCCGCCGACACGGCCAACGCCACGTGCAAAGCCATGCAGCGTATCGGCATCGAGTGTTTTGTCGCGCGGCAGAACTAAATCATGTTCGATCGGCATTGAGTGATGATCCCGCCGATGTCGCTCACGGCTATTGCTCGCTGCCCCCGGCCTGCGCCCGCACGCCGCCGCATGTTTTCGATGGGCCCGATCAATCGCGCATTCGGGAAACATCTGTGTACTGGTGCGGCGGGCCGCGTTGCGGCCTTGAAGCGCATCCACCTATCGCGAACACATTTTTGCATCGGCATTTGCTGCCGTTTGTCGTCGGCACGCTAAGGCATGTCGCAGCAAGACGGATTGACCCATAAGGGAGCAACGCGACCCGGCCGAATGGCCGCCCCGCCGGAGCCGCCGCGCGCAGCGCGAATAGCGGCGTGAGGCAATCAAACCCAAAGCGAGGCGCATTCTTGCGACGCGCTTTAAGGCATCCTGTTCAAGAGCAGTTCCTTGGCTTCGTTGATCTTCGCCGCCAGGTAGCTCGATCCGCCGCGGTCAGGGTGCAGTTTCTTCATCAGGTCGCGATGCGCCTTGCGAATGTCCTCGGCGCTCGCCTTCGGTGTCAGCCCGAGGATCTCGTAGGCCTCTTCGATCGTCATTTTTCCGCCGGCCCCGGCTTCCGACTCCGCCTTTGCCATGTCCTCCCGCCAAGTCGGATGGACGCGGTCGAGGTAGGCTTCGAGCAACTGCGCTGATTGCGGGTCTTCGAAGCGGCAGTCCTGCCAGAGCAGCGCCAGCTCAGCCGGCGCCATACGCTCGACGGCGCGCCCCTCGAATACGCCTTTGAGAACCGTACCGCGCATCGTGCCGGTCTCGTGGTCGAGTTCCATCTCGAGATGCGCGGTCCGCACGCGCGACATCTGGCCATCGGACGGCGCCGAAGGACCGCCGCCGGACTGGCGCAGAAATAACCACAGCGCCAACGTCGCAAGCGGCAGGGCATAGCTGATCGCACCGCGCGTGATGAAGAACAAAGCAAGGAGACCAAGGATGATCCCACCGACAATGCGCAACTGCCGCGCCATGCGGCCTGGCGGCGTTCTGAGAAACCAGACCACGCCCAGCACCGCAAACAGAATTGCTCCGATCACCAGGAAGGTGACGCGCATCGCCGGCCCGACCTATTTCATTTGTTCGATCAGCAGCCGCGCCCCGCGTCCGCCGCCGCCGCGGCTGAAATCCTCGAGCGCCGCCCGTCCGCCGGAGGCATAAACGGCCACGGCCGCGAGCAACTGACGAAGTTGATCGCCCGCCCCCTGATCGAACCGGCAGTAGGCCCCCTTCGTCAACCGCGCGATCTCGCGAAACGCCCGTTCCGCCTGCGCATCACGGCCTTCCTGGAAGACAAACACCGGCAGGCCGTTGAGCGCCAGCTCACCTGCGCGGCCGCACACCTGATCGATATCCTCCTCCATGCAGTCCCCGACATAGACCAACGCATTGACGCGCTGTTCTTCCGTCTCATTGCGGGCATGGCGCAGGACTTTGCCAATCTGCGTCAGACCGCCGGCACAATGCACCGTCGTCATGAGCCGCGCCAGCGCCTGCGGGTCCGACACCCACTTGGAGGCCCTGCACTCCCCGGCGCCGCGAAAATAGATCAACTGCACGTCGAGACCACCAACCTCCTCGACGGCACCGAACATCTCGGCCTGATGCGCCAGCGCCATGTCCCACGTCGGCTGCCGGCTCATCGTCGCATCCATCGCAAAAATCAGCCGTCCGCGCCCGGTCCCGGCAACCGGCGCAACCGCTTTCATCTTGGCGATGAATGACGCAACGTCACCCTGCTCGGTTGCTTGCACGTCGCCCTTGGATGTCCGGCCGGCAGGCACACCTGCCGTCGGCTCTGTACGTGCGTGCTTTCCGGCGACCTTGTCCGCACCACCGCGGCTGTCGTGTTTTTCACTCATGACCGGACTCTACTGCGTTGCTTCCTCGATGTCCTCTGCGCCCCGCGCAACCGATTGCTCGCCGAGGCTCAGCAACTGGATGTTGCCTCCTGTTGCCGTGATATCTGTCGTCACCACGCGCTCCGTCGCGAAGTGTGCCACGTAGTGCGGCCCGCCGGCTTTCGGACCCGTTCCCGACAGGCCCCGCCCACCGAACGGTTGCACGCCGACCACTGCCCCGATCTGATCGCGATTGACATAGACGTTGCCGACGTCTGTGCGCGCCACGATCTCGGCCGCGACACGCTCGATGCGCGTATGAATACCAAGCGTGAGCCCGAAACCCGACGCATTGATGGCTTCGCACACGCGGTCGAGATGACCTTGCTCGTAACGGATCACGTGCAGGATCGGCCCAAACACCTCGTGCTCGAGATCGCCAAGCACACCGATTTCGAAAACCGCCGGTGCAACGAACGTCCCGAACCGGCAGTCTTCCGGCACCTTGCAATCGGCCAGCGTTTTTGCGGAACGATACATCCGTGCCTTGTGCGCTTCCAAACTGTCCTGCGCCGCTTCGTCAATCACCGGACCGACGTCGGTGCCATAATCGATCGGATCGCCCATCCTGAGCAGCTCCGTTGCCCCGACGAGCATGTCGATCATGCGATCCGCGGCATCGTCCTGCACGAACATCACACGGGCTGCCGAACACCGCTGACCTGCCGAATCGAACGCCGACATCACGACATCCCGCGTGACCTGTTCCGGCAACGCCGTTGAATCGACGATCATCGCGTTGATGCCGCCGGTCTCGGCAATGAACGGCACGATCTCGCCGCGCCGCTCTGCAAGCGCCCGTTGGATTGCCCATGCCGTCGCGTTCGATCCCGTAAAGGCAACGCCGCGCACCCGGTGATCTTCGACCAGCCGTGCGCCAATCATGCCGTCACCGGGAAGCAAGTGCAGGACATCGCCCGGCACACCGGCCTCGTGGAACAACTGCACCGCGGCAAACGCCGTCAACGGCGTCTGTTCGGCCGGCTTGGCCAGCACCGGGTTACCCGCCGCCAAGGCCCCCGCGATCTGACCGGTGAATATCGCCAGCGGGAAGTTCCAAGGCGAGATGCATGCAAACGGCCCTCGGCCCTGCAACGACAGTGCGTTGGTCTCGCCGGTCGGCCCGGACAGCATCTCAGGCCGGCCGAACAACCGCCGCGCTTCACCGGCATAATAGCGCAGGAAATCAACCGCCTCGCGCACGTCACCCAAAGCATTGCCCAGCGTCTTGCCGGCCTCACGCACGATCACCGCCATCAACCGTGCGCGGTGCCGCTCGTAGAGATCCGCGGTCTTTTCCAAGAGTTCCGCACGTGCCGCACCGCCAAGTTGGTTCCACGATCGCGCGGCGCCGGCCGCCGCCCCGATTGCCGTCTCCACGTCGTCGTCGGATGCGGTGACCACCCGGCCCATCCGCTGGCGCCGGTCGTGCGGGCAGAGCGCGAAGTCGCCCACATCAGGCCGGGCCAGCACGGCACCGCCGACGATCGGGGCGGCCTCGAAATCGTTGCGCAGCGCCGCCCCCATGTCATCGAGCAGCGCATCACGCACCGATGGTTCGCTGAGCGCCAAACCGAGGCTATTGCGCCGCTCGGGCGCAAACATCTCTGGCGGCCTTGCGATCGCCCGGCTCGGCGTGCCGCCTCCGCTTTGGCGTTCGTCCTCGGCGATCTTGACGGGATCGGCAATAATCTCGCGGATCGGTAGTTCGTCATCGGCAAGCCGGTTCACGAACGACGTGTTTGCACCGTTCTCGAGCAGGCGCCGCACCAGATAGGCGAGCAGATCTTCATGGCCGCCCACAGGCGCATAGATCCTGCACGTCCGGCCGATCGCCGCGTCCTCCAGAACCTGGTCGTATAGCACGTCCCCCATGCCGTGCAGGCGCTGGAATTCATAGTCAGCCTCGCCACCGGCGACGGCAACCGTGGCCAGCGTGTGGGCATTGTGCGTGGCGAACTGCGGATAAAACGCGCCGCGGTCCGACAACAACAGGCGCACGGCGGCAAGATAGGACACATCCGTGTGCAGCTTGCGCGTGAATACGGGATAGTCGGCCAGCCCGTCCTTCTGTGCCCATTTGATTTCGCTGTCCCAATACGCCCCTTTGACAAGGCGTACGGGAATCCGCCGCTCACCCTGATGCGCCAGCAACCGCAGCCACCGCAACACCGGAATGGCGCGCTTACTATAGGCCTGCACGGCCAGCCCGAGCCCGTTCCAGCCACGCAGCTCCGGCGACAGAAACAGTTCACCGAACAAGCCGAGCGTCAGATCGAGCCGGTCCTGCTCCTCCGCATCGATCGTCAGACCGAGACCCTGCGCACGCGCCTCGCCCGCCAATTCGACCAAACGCGGCAGCAGTTCGGCCCGCAGCTGCGCGTCCTTGCCCGGTTCAAACCGCGCATGGATCGCAGAAAGCTTCACCGAAATGCTCGGCCGCGCGAAGATCGCATCGACATGCTCGTCGAACAGCGGGCCGTTTGCGCGCCCGACCGCTTGGAAGGCTGTCAGATAGCGCGCGAAATAGCGTTCGGCATCGCGTTCGGTCCGTGCCGCTTCGCCGAGCATGTCGTAGGACAGGCGATAGCCCTTGGCCTCGAACTGGCGTGCCCGTTTGAGCGCGTCCTGGATTGTGCGCCCGAGCACGAACTGATCTCCCATCAGGCGCATCGCGTGGCGCAGCGCGCTTCGGATCACCGGCTCACCGGAGCGCTTGAGCAGGCGGTTGGCCAGCCCGGAAATGCTGAAGCCGGCCGCATCGTCGTCCAGCTTGACGATACGCCCGGTCAGCATCAATCCCCATGTCGAGGCGTTGACGAACAACGAGTCGGAATGGCCAAGATGGGTTTCCCACGAACCGCTACCAATGCGATCGGCGATCAGGGCATCTGCCGTTTCAGCGTCCGGAACCCGCAGCAACGCCTCGGCCAGGCACATCAGGATGATGCCTTCCTCGCTGGTGAAGCCGTACTCGCGCATGAAGGCATCGATGCCGCCATGGCCTTCGTCGCTGGCCCTGACGCCTTCGACGAGGCGGCGTGCCAGTGCCGCGGCGGACCGCCGCTCATTTTCCGTGTAGATGGCACGCTCGATCAGGCCGCCGACAAGACGAACCTCGTCGGCGTGGTGATACCGTGCAATTTCAGCGCGCGACGGCAGCCCGACACCGCGCTGCCCACCGTCACCCATGTTGACCAGCGTCGCCATCACCCGCACTCCGAGAATCGTCTAAAACCGATTGCAACTTATCATATGGGGATGCCGGGGCCGATCCGCGATCGCCAATCACCGGGCCGCTTTGCCCGCTGGCGCCGCCTGCTCAGTTGTGTGTTATAGGATGGAGCCTGCCGAACATCACCGGCAGCAACAACCCAGATCAACCAGGAAAACAGCGCATTCCAGTGGCTAAAGCACCGGCTACCGTCGATCACGTCTCGAAACTTGCCGACCTGCGCGCCATCGTCCGGCAGTGGCGCGCGGCCGGCGAAACCGTCGCCCTGCTGCCAACCATGGGCGCCCTGCACGAAGGCCACCTGTCGCTGGCACGCATCGGCAAGCGGAAGTGCGACCGCCTCATCACGTCAATCTTCGTGAACCCGACGCAATTCGCGCCTCAGGAAGATTTTTCCACCTACCCGCGCACCATCGAAACGGATCTCGAAAAACTTGCTGCCGTCGGCGCCGACCTGGTCTGGGCGCCGCCGGCAGATGTCATGTACCCCGATGGCTTTGCGACCACGGTCACGCCGAAGGGCGCCGCAGAAGGCCTCGAGACGGATTTCCGACCGCACTTTTTTGGCGGCGTCGCCACCGTCTGCTGCAAGCTCTTCATGCAGGCGCTGCCGGACATCGCACTGTTTGGCGAAAAGGACTACCAACAGCTCTGCGTCATTCGCCAGATCGTCCGTGACCTCGACCTGCCGCTGGCGATCGTCGGCTGCGAGACGGTACGTGAGGCCGATGGCCTGGCGATGAGTTCGCGCAATGCCTACCTGACGGACGTGCAACGCCGCACGGCAACCGCGCTGCATCGCATTCTGCAAGAGGCTGCACGCGCCTTCCACTCCGGTATCCCGGCCGACGACGCCTGCACCACAGCCGCTCGCAAGCTCGGGGACGCCGGCTTCGAAAAGGTCGACTACGTGGCGATCCGCAACGCCGACGATCTCAGGCCACCGTCGCCCGAGAGTACCGAAGCATGTCGGATCCTGGCCGCGGTATGGCTCGGCGAGACCCGTTTGATCGACAACCTGCCCTGCCCGCCGCCGCACTGACCCGGCCACACCGCCGCACCGCTACGACCATCCCCGTGATTTGGTTGCCACGCCGGCCGCCACGGCGACGTTCGGACGGCTTGCAATGTCACCACACGCATGTCACCAAACACACTGAGAGCGCAGGAGATTCGCGCGGCGCGCCGTAGCTCCGTGGGCCCCTGTTTCGCGTCCGGCAGGCTGAATTGACCTTCTGCCCCTCGTTCACCGCGAAACCACGGGAGCCAAGAACGGCATGGCACAATCTGAGCGCAAGTCTCCGCAGCGTGACCTTTTCGCAAGACTACAGGATGCCATGACACGTAAGCCCGCGGCGCGCGCCCGCAAAACCGTTGACGCCTCTGACAATTACACGGCCGCCGACATCGAGGTTCTCGAGGGCCTCGAACCCGTGCGCCGCCGACCGGGCATGTACATTGGCGGCACAGACGAAAAGGCGCTGCATCATCTATTCGCGGAAGTCATCGACAACGCCATGGACGAAGCCGTCGCCGGCCACGCGACGTGGATCGATGTACGCCTCGACGCAGACGGCGCTCTTTCGGTTGCCGACAACGGCCGCGGCATACCGGTCGACCCGCACCCCAAATACAAGGCCAAATCGGCGCTTGAAGTCATCATGACGACGCTGCATGCCGGCGGCAAATTCGACGGCAAGGCCTATAACACGTCTGGCGGCCTGCACGGCGTCGGCGTATCCGTCGTCAACGCCCTGTCGGAAACGCTCGAGGTCGAGGTTGCGCGCGGCCAACGGCTCTACCGCATGGTGTTCAACCGCGGTGTGCCCGACGGGAAGCTGCAAAAGCTCGGTTCGATCATGAACCGGCGCGGCACCAGGGTGACGTTCACGCCGGATGCCGAAATCTTCGGCAACAACGCGCGCTTCAAGCCGGCCCGCCTGTTCAAGATGGCGCGCTCGAAAGCTTATTTGTTCGGCGGCGTTGAAATCCGTTGGTCATGTGCACCGGAACTGATCGGTGACGACACGCCGAGCGAAGCCGTATTCCATTTCCCTGGCGGTCTAAGCGACTACTTGAAAGCCTCGATCGAAGGCCAGACCATGGTCACCAAGGAGTTGTTTGCCGGCCGCCTCGAAAAGGAAGGCGGCCATGGTTCGGTCGAGTGGGCGATTGGCTGGGTCGCCAGTCACGACGGTTTCGTCAACTCCTACTGCAACACGATCCATACGCCCGACGGCGGCACCCACGAACTCGGCCTGCGCGCCGCGTTGTCGAGAGGCCTCAAGGCCTACGGTGAACTGGTCGGCAACAAGAAGGCGAGCCAGATTACCGGCGACGACGTGATCGGAACGGCAACCGCCATGCTGTCGGTGTTCATCCGCGAACCGGAATTCCAGGGCCAGACCAAGGACAAGCTGGCGACCCAGGAGGCCGGCCGCATTGTCGAGACCACGGTCCGCGATGCCTTCGACCACTGGCTCGCCGATTCCCCGCAGCAAGCCAACAAGCTTCTCGAGTGGGCCATCGAGCAGGCTGAGGACCGTCTGCGCAAGCGCCGCGAACGCGATATTTCCCGCCAGACGGCAACACGCAAACTGCGCCTGCCGGGCAAACTCGTCGATTGCTCCTCGAATGCTAAGGTCGGGACGGAGATTTTCATCGTCGAAGGCGATTCGGCAGGCGGTTCGGCAAAACAGGCACGCGATCCCAAGACCCAGGCGGTACTGCCGCTCCGCGGCAAGATCCTCAACGTCGCCAACGCCTCCTCGCAAAAGCTCAGCCAGAATCAGATGCTGTCCGATCTGATCCAGTCGCTCGGCTGTGGTATCGGCAAGCATTTCCGCATGGATGACCTGCGCTACGAGCGCGTGATCATCATGACCGACGCGGACGTCGATGGTGCCCACATCGCGTCGCTGCTGATCACGTTCTTCTATCAGGAGATGCCCGATCTGGTCGCCAACGGCCATCTCCACATCGCCGTGCCACCGCTCTTCAAACTGACCCAGGGCACGACCACCCTTTATGCGCGCAACGATGCCGAACGCAAGGCGTTGCTTGATTCCGGAACCTTCAAGGCCAACCAGAAGGTCGAAGTGAGCCGCTTCAAGGGTCTCGGCGAAATGAACGCATCACAGTTGAAGGAAACCGCCATGCATCCGGCCAAGCGCACGTTGTTGCGGGTCGAGATCGGAGATGGCGAGAAAAGCGAAATCGGCAGCGCGATCAATGCGTTGATGGGCTCGAAGCCGGAAGCCAGATTCCGTTTCATCCAAGCGCGCGCAGCCTTCGCGACCGACCTCGATATCTGATCACGAGGTCACTCAACAGACTTTCCACAGATTGCAGCGCAGGTCTCCACAGGAGGCCCACCGCACGGTTTGCGTAAGTCGGAAACAGTGTCATCAATGTGGCCGACACAACGTGCAAACAAGCGGGGGTTTGTTATGTCGGACGTTCGTGAAGAGCCGATCAGATGGCGGCGCCATCGCGGCTGGTTTTACTACAGCAAGCTGCTTGCAAGCGTCGCGGCGCTGGCCATTGCCGCAAACTGGTTCATCAATCGCCTGTAACACGCCATGTCGTCATTGCAGGGCTAAGGTCTTGCCCATGATCACTGCAACACGGCGCAGCGGTGCACTGGACGGTCATCGGTGCATCCGCGCCGTGAGCGTTGTCAGCGGCTCGTTCCGTCGTATGCCGTGGCTTTTGCCCGACCCGGCATCGAAACGGGATCTCCTCAGATGATTTCCTTTGTCAGGCGTGCCAACTGGCGGACAGCCTCGCGCGTCACGCTCGTCGGCCTTGTCGCAATCATCGCCATGCTGGTGCTCATCCTGCATGCTGAAACGGAACTCGCAGCCGCCTTCGAAAAGGCCATCGCGGTCCACAAGGTCGACAACCCGCCCGCGGCTCCGGCCGGCTGCGATGCAAAGAAGCTGCGCGCTCTGAAATCCCGGCCGCAATCATTCGACGGCCGCGCCCTCGGTTATACGACCGCCACCGGCCGCACCATCCTTTGCCTGATGTGGGCTGCCGGCGGTGACGGCAAGGCCGCCTACCTCGATCGTCACTTCCCGTTGGACATGGTGTTTCCCGTGCTCTATGGCCCGGCGTTTGCGATGCTGTGGCTCTATCTGCTGATTACGATCGCCAAGCGCCACACTGCATGGCGATTCGGCGCTCTGGTGCCGCTTGCCGGTGCCGCACTCGACATTGCCGAGAACATCACGGTGCGCGGCCTCGTGCTTGCCGGGCCGCAAGGTGATCTCGCGATGGTCGAAACGGCATCTCTGCTGACGGTGACCAAGTACGCGCTCGTCAGTGTCAGCGCGCTCGCAACGATCCCGTGGTTGTTCTATCACCTGGCCCGCAACGCCCGCCTCTGTGGCCGCTCGCAAAAATAGACCGACACCGCGGAACGGGGTGCGAAACCCCCGGTCGAGGCTATTCCCGCACCACGAAATTGTAGCCGTCGCCACTTTGCTTGGTCTCCAACGCGCCGAAGGATGGCGTGCGAAAATGCGCCGGAAAGATGATATTTCCGGTGTCGGCATGCTTCGCCATCAATGCCATGCGATTGGTCCGGGACTGATCTGGATCGGTATCGGCGACCGTCGATAAATGCGGATAGACGAGCTGCACGCGGTGATGAATGACATCACCGGTCATCGCGCCCGCATCCGGTCCCGACTTGAGATTGACGACGACGTGACCCGGCGAATGCCCGTGGCAGGGCTCCAACCAGACACCGGTGTCGATCTCGTGATCGTCATCGACCAGCACCGCCCGTTCGGCCCGCATCAACGGCCGCACGCTGTCCTCGAAACCATACCGGTGCATGCTTGACGGATCCTTGGCGAACAGCTGATCCCAATGCTCGTATTCACGCCGCGCCATGATGTATTTGGCGTTGGGAAACGTCGGCACCCATTCCCCGTTGACCTTCTGCGTATTCCAGCCGACGTGGTCCCAGTGCAGGTGCGTGCACATCACGAAATCAACGTCCTCAGGCCGGCAACCGACCGCCGCCAGCTTGCCCGGCAGATCGGTATTGAGGTTCGAAAACGCCGGCCGCGACGGGCGTTCCTTGCCTTTGCCGCAGCAGGTGTCGACCAGGATCGTGTAACGGCCGGTGCGTACGACGTAGCTGTGAAAGCTGAGGTGGATCTGATCGTCATCGGTGAGGTGTCCGGCCGGAATTTCGGGTCGCGCAGCCTCGAGCATCTCCTCCGTGAGGTCTGGAAAGAACTGCCGGGCCGCCATCAGCGGAGCCGTCATTTCCTCAACACGCTGCACCTCGAACGAGCCGATGCCGATCCGATCCAATGTCACCTCCCGACTTTCATTGATGATTTGACGGGATCCTTCGTTCCCGCGCCAGCGCTACTGACTTACTCGGCCTGGGCCGGCGTGATCCAACCGATCGCCGCACCACCACCGTCCTTGAGGATTGCGAACCGCCCCCGCGCCGGGCATATCGAACGGCTCGCGCAGAAGCTCCGCACCTGCAGCCTTCGCCTTTGCGAGGTGTTGGTCGAAATCATCCACTGCAAGATACCCCATCCAGTGCGGCGGCGCCCCCTGCGACACCTGATCCGGCATCTTCACTATGCCGGCGGCCGGTTCGCCATCGACAATCGCGACCCAGTAGGTGCCTTCCGGCATGGGCTTTTCATCGAACGACCAGCCAATGACATCACGCTTGAAGCCGACGGCGGCCTCAATGTCGTCTGTCATCAATTCGTTCCAGCGGAAGGTTCCGTGTTTGGTGCTCGCCAAGCTGCTATCCTTTCCGACGATCACTCCATCTCCGGCGAAACCACTATGCCGGTTCCATATTCGGCGGCGCCTGCGCGCTTTCCAGCGATTGCTCCCTGATCAATCGCCAAAGCGTTTCACAAACCGCACCTTCACGCCAGTAATCGACATGTCCGCCCGGAGCCAGCCCGACATTGGCAATCTGGCGTGGCGGAAGTTCGATGTCCTGCCCGATCGGATCATCGACCCGCCACATGTTGATCCAGGTATCGATCCGCTCGATCAGGCTCGATTCGCCCCAGTTCGCCCCGTCCTTTTGGTCGTACTCGTTGAAGTAATGGCGATAGAGATGACTGAGCGGCGAGCCGACCGTCAGCACGTCGATCCGCTTGAGCTTGCCGAGCTGCTGCTGGCGCTCACCCAGCGCCTTGATCAGGTAATCGTGCATGATGACCGTGCCTTGACTGTGGGCAACGAAGACGAGCCGCTCGACCCGTTGGCCGACGATCACGTCGTCGATCAATTCCTCGAGTCGCTTTTGAATGCGCTGTCGTCGCCGAAACCGCACGGCTTTGACATCGGCTTCGTTGGCTCTGCGCATACCGCCGAGTTCCAGGTACCGCTTCATCACCTTATGATCTGGATCGTACTGGTGGTCGACTAGGTCGCGGCCGATATGGATAAAACCATCCGACAGCTCGACCGCGCGGCGCACGACGAAGCTGAACAACAGCAGGCCAAGCGTCGCAGCCGCCACGTTCCACGTATTGACATAGACCAGCAACAGGGCCCGGATGTTGCGGACAATCTCGAGCCCTTCGCCGAGGAAAATGTACATCGCTGCAAAGTTGACGATCGCACCGACGAACAGCGTCGCAACCAGCAGCGGACTTGCGATGAGGCGCGGCAACCGCAACCGTCCGGCCCGGGCCTGATTGGCAAACACCGCCTTGAGCGCCACCCGGATGCCGTAAACCAGCAACATCGCAAGCGCCACAAGCACCAGCGCGGCCCCGTTCATCATGCTCACCACCAGCAACACGCTCTTGATGTGGGCGAGCAGGCACGATGTCGGCGCCGGCCCGGCGAACAGCTCCGCCCAAGGTACGCCGGCACCGCAAGATTCATTCATTTGTGCACCCGGCACCAGCAGCGTGATCACGAACAAGCCGAGCAGGGCAAGGACGAACTTCCAGATGATCCCGAGCAGCAGACTGAGCGAGAGCGCCGCGGCCGGCCGGGCAAGCGGTTGCCGCCATCTCACGAATGGCAGCAGAACGCGCAGTAGCGTCAGCAGGGATAGAACGATAACCGCGATCACGGTGATCAGGCTCCACAGGAACCAGGCGGCCAGCAACAGCGCAACGCCGATCAGCAGGTAGTTGTCGGGCCTGCCAAGCGCGTCCGGATCAGCGCTGACCGCCGCAACGATCACCAGGAACAACATCGCCAGACTGGAAAACGAGCCGGCCAGCGCAAGGTCGGCCAGCCCGACCTTGCGATGCACCAGCCGCCCGAACATCGAATATCCGCCAACCGCGACCAGCAGCAGCACGACAGCGATAAAACCTGCAAGCCAGCCCGGCGCATCGAACGGCCAGATCTTTGCAATCTGGAAATAGAGGATCGCCAGCAACGCCGGTACGAAGATCGCAACGTTGAGCCCGGCAATCAGCCAGCGCATGATCCAGTTGGCAAAGTAGATCAGGCGGCGCGCCAGGCCGAGGGCACCGCCGCCGACCTCCATCAGCATCGCCTGGCCAAGAATGAAGGGTGACTCGAGAAACAGTTGTATCAACGCGAAGAGCCGACTCGGGATCGTATAGCCGACCTTGGACATGTCCGCCCAAAACAGCTCCGAGAATATCACATCGCGCTGCTTTAAGCGCCACAGCTGGGAAAACGACCACCACGTCTTGAGCGGATCGGAACTTTCCGGATCGCGCACTGCATAGACCCGGCTCGCCCGCTCGTAGGTCTCGATGGCCGGAACGCCAACCCGGCGCAACTCAGCTTGCAACGCATCGCTTTCCATCGTCCGTGACGTCTCTGAAAGCAATGCCAGGAGAAAATCACGATTGGCGAGCCGATCCGCTTCGCTGCCGAAAGCATCGCTGTCGACCAGTTCAGCCCTCCGCAGCGCCCGACAAAGATCCTTGAACACCGAGTCGGACGACACGAATACGGCAACGTCACCATCCTTGCAGGGCAATCGCAATTGCAGGTGCTCACGGTCGTAGTCCGAGCTGATGTTGACCGCCTCGTGCGCCGCCCAATGCTCGAGCTTCGGCATCAGATGGTTGCTGGTCCAGCCGGCATGGGTTTCACCCACACCGTGTATCAAGACAACACCGACACGCTCACGACCAACATCCTGCATCATACGAATTCCTAAAAAAGCAACCTCAAAAATCTATCACTACTCGCTGCCACGTTCTATTCACCGGCCACGGATGCGCGCAACTGAGAGCAGGCCTTGTGCTCGCGGTGCATCGCCTTGTCACAGCGAGCGACGGCGCGGAAGCGGCTGGGAGAGATAACCCACATCCACAGTATCCAAACAACCACAACCCAGCCGTAATAGAGCGGCAGGTTCCACGTCAGAAAGCACGCAAAGCCGCCTCCACGCGCCATGGATTTCCCTCCAACCGAGAATTGCAAACCGCGCCGCTCGGCGCCAACACGGCGAAGGCCGGTGGGCCACGATAACTCAACTGTGAGCCTATGTCCGTTGTTTGCGCGCCACCGGCTGATCGGCATGATCAGATCGCGTGCGCACGCGCCGTCCCCGATGATCCGTTACCCCGGCCGCCAAATCAGTTAGAAAGATCCCGTCAAACACAGAGAGGTCGCGCCTGATGCATTTACGCGCACTCCTTGCCGAAACTGCCGGAACCTTCATCATACTCGCCATCTTCTTTGCCGTCTGGCTGATCGTTCCAGGGGCAGCCAAGTCAGCCTGGCAGCCGGCCATGGCCATCGGTCTGGCAGCAACGGCGGCGACGTACGCCCTCGGCCAGGTCTCCGGCGGCCACTTCAATCCGGCAATCACGGTGGGTCTCGTTGCCGGCGGGCGGTTTGATGCAGCACAGGCCCCCATGTTTGTCGTTGCCCAGCTTGCCGGTGCCGCCCTTGCAGTCGGTTTCATCATCATCTTGCAACTGCAGGCACCAGTTAGTGCCGGCTCTCTCCCGGACTCATTTGCCGGCATCGCCAACAGCTTCGGTGGCCGCGGCGAGGCCGGATTGCTGTCGGCGCTCGCCTGCGAGATCATCCTCACGGCCATCCTGGTCATCGTCTTTATGGGGGCAACGGCCCACACGTCACTTGCGCCGATGGCGCCGGTCGCCGTCGGGCTTGGCATGGCGGCCTGTTACCTCGTCGCCATCCCGCTCACGAACGGCGGGCTCAACCCGGCGCGCTCGACCGTCACCGCGCTGATCGCCGGCCCGCATCACATCGCCTCGTTGTGGATCTTCTGGCTTGCCCCGATCGCCGGTGCCTGTCTTGGGGGCCTGCTGGCGCGCTACCTTCACGCAAACGGATAGAGCGTTCTGCGCGCAATCCTCGCACCGCCGTCGCGCCATGCCCTACCCGGCCAGCCAGCTCCGCAGTATCGCATTGACGGCTCCCGGACATTCCATGGTCGACAGATGGCCGCAGTCCGGGATCACCTCGAGCCGGCTTCCGGCGATACCCTCGTGCATCTCCTGCGAGACTTTGACCGGCGTCAGCACGTCCTGCTCGCCGACGACGATCACGGTCGGGCAGGTGATCTCGCTCAGAAACGCGCGGTTATCCGGACGGTCGATGATCGCCTGCTGCTGGCGCACGAAGGCAGCGCGACCGACCCCGTCGGCCATGTTCAGCACACGGTCGACGAGATTGCGTTCTCTAAGACGCGATTTGTGAATGAGCATCGGCAGCGCCGCCGCCTGCACGTTGCGCGGCCCCATGGTGTTGGCAAGCCCGATCAACAGCTTCCGAAATGCGATTTGCTCCGGTCTGTCGGCACGCGCGTTGGTGTTGAGCAGCGCCAGCCGCTCGACCCTCTCCGGCGCCTGCCGTAAGATCTCGAAGGCCACGTAGCCGCCGAGCGACAAGCCGGCGAGCGCGAACCGCTGCGGTGCCGTCCTGAGGATCGTTCGGGCCATGTCCGCGAGGTTGTCGTGCTTCAGCACCCGTCCGATGCGCATTGTCGCAACGTCACCCAGCCCCGAGACCTGCTCGGCAAACAACGCATCCGAACATAACAACCCCGGAACCAGCACCAGATTGGCACGATCGCCCATAACCCCACCTTCCATTCGGTCTCATGTTGGCACTGCGCTTCGGTATGGCGTGCATCGCCTCACATCACAATCAATTAGCATTATTCATGGAATCTGCGGCCTCTCACCCCAACTATTCCCGACAGATCTTGCCTTTTGCGGCCAACTGTGCAAGCACGCGGCAAGGCAAAACGGACGCGAGATGTAGCCATAAGGTACGAGGTGGCCCACGCCACGTCACGCATCGGACGCCGTCCTAGCATTGTCATCGCACCTGCCCGTGAGCCGCGCCGCGCCATTGGCGCCAGGCAATTGCCGGCCGGCCCGCATGCGTTGATCCTTTTCCCGATGGAGAGCCCATTCCGTGGATACGCCTAGCTTTACCGGACTAGGACTAAGCCCCAAGGTTGAAGCCGCCGTTGCAACGGCGGGCTATACGACACCAACACCGATCCAGATCCAGGCGATACCTGTGGCGGTCACCGGCCGCGATGTCTTGGGCATAGCCCAGACCGGCACCGGCAAGACGGCATCCTTCACGCTGCCGATGATCACCCGCCTCGAATCGGGGCGCGCCCGCGCGCGCATGCCGCGGTCATTGATCCTTGCACCCACACGCGAACTCGCCGCCCAGGTCGCGCAGGCCTTCGAGAGCTACGGCGTCAACCACAAGCTCAACGTTGCATTGCTGATCGGCGGTGTCTCGTTCGACGACCAGGAACGCAAGCTCGATCGCGGCGCCGACGTGCTGATCGCGACGCCCGGCCGGCTGCTCGATCATTTCCAGCGCGGCAAGCTGCTGCTGACCGGGGTCGAAATCCTCGTCATCGACGAGGCCGACCGCATGCTTGATATGGGCTTCATTCCGGACATCGAGAAAATCTGCGGCCTGCTGCCGCCGCGCCGTCAGACGTTGTTTTTCTCCGCCACCATGCCGCCTGAAATTCAGCGCCTCGTCGACCAGTTCCTCAAGGACCCGGTCCAGATCGAGGTTGCCCGCCCGGCAACTGCCGCCAAGACGATCACGCAAACGTTCCGCTTCTGCCCTGATGGCGAAGATTGGGCCAAACGCGAGGTCTTGCGCGATCTGATCCGGGCGCAAAACGTCAAGAACGCGATTATCTTCTGCAATCGCAAACGCGACGTTGCCATCCTTCACAAGTCGCTCGTCAAGCACGGCTTCAACGCCGGCGCCCTGCATGGCGATATGGACCAGACCAGCCGCATGAGTACGCTCGACAAGTTTCGCAGCGGCGAGATCACGTTCCTTGCAGCCAGCGATGTCGCAGCCCGCGGCCTCGACATCCCCGAGGTCAGCCACGTCTTCAATTTCGATGTGCCCTGGGCCGGCGACGACTACGTTCACCGCATTGGCCGCACCGGGCGTGCCGGCAATCGAGGTTTTGCAGCAACCCTCGTCACCGCCGACGATCTCAAGCTCGTCAAGGACATCGAAAAGACCACCGGTGAAGCGCTCACCTGGGATGGCGACGCCCCGACCGAGGAAGACTTCGAGAACGCCGGCAAGCGAAAACGCGGACGCGGACGTGGGCGCACCAGCCGCGACACCTCCTCGACACGTGAGACATCGGGCACCCGTTCGTCGCGTTCGCGCCGTCCCGAGCGCAACAAGGACCGCGACACCGAGCGCAACCCTGACCGCAAGCCGGATCGCGAACCCAAGACGCCGGCACCGGCCACAGCGGCCAAATCCAAACCGACACGCTCGCACACCGCAGCCCCCCCCTCCGGCCGCCAACCTGCCCAATCCCGTGGTACCGGCTTTACCGAAGACTCGATTCCCGCGTTTCTGCAACGCCCCGTGCGCCGCCCGAAGCCGGCACGAACAACAAGATCGCGCAGCGAGAAGGTTCCCTCCGAATAGACTGCCGGCAGAGCTCGCCGCGCTTGGTTTTGGGTCAGGGACCGACGTATCCTTGGAGGCCTCCCGCATCGATCAACGGGCGCAACCGTCAGCCCTTGCACAGGAGACTGCAGCATGCCGGCCGCGGACCAACCGACAGCGCGAGAGATCCTTGCCGGCATTTGGCAACGAACCGGACTGCCGAACGAAGCGCTCGATCATGTCGAGCTTGAACGCGAGGCACCGACCCTGCCCTCGTCCTTCCGCGTCGCCGACGCGGCTACCACCACCGTTGCGGCCGCGGCGTTGGCTGCCGGTGAACTCTGGCACCTGCGGTCAGGGTCACGCCAGACCATTGCGGTCAACTCCCGACACGCTGAAGCCGAGTTTCTGAGTGAAAATCGCCTTCGCGTCGACGGTGAACCGCCGGGCGAAGTTTGGGGACCGATCGCCAGCCTCTACCAATGCGGCGACAAGCGCTGGGTCCGCATCCACGCCAACTATCCCCATCACGAGGCCGGCGTCCTGAAAATATTGGGTTGCGCACGCCATCGCGACGCCGTTGCAAAGGCGCTCGAGTCCTGGACGGCGCAGGACTTCGAAGACGCCTGCGGCCGCGACGGCCTCGTCGTCTTCATGTTGCGCACACCGCAGGAATGGGCCGCCCACCCGCAAGGCGCGGCTGTATCGAGGCTGGCGTTGTTCGACATCGAACGGATCGGCGATGCGCCGCCAGAGCCATTGCCCGAGGACGGCGGTCAACCGCTCAGCGGCATCACCGTTTTGGATCTGACGCGCGTTATCGCTGGCCCGGTCTGCGGCCGCACGCTCGCCACGCACGGCGCCGATGTCACCCGTGTCTCGGCAGCCCGACTGCCACGCGACCCGATCATGCTCGAAATTGACGGCGGCCGCGGCAAGCACTCCTGCTTCATCGATTTGAAGACAGATGCCGGCCGCAGCGAACTCGAAGCCCGCGTCGAGACCCCGGATGTCTTCGTGCAAGGATATCGCCCGGGCGCCATCGACGCGGCGGGCTTCCCGCCCGACCGTCTTGCCCAACTGCGCCCCGGCATCGTGTCAGTCGCGATTTCCGCCTGGAGCCATGTCGGTCCCTGGGCGCATCGGCGAGGCTTCGATTCCCTGGTGCAAACAGCAAGCGGCATCAACTGGGCGGAAGCCGAGGCCTCGGGCTGCGACGGCCCCAAACCGCTGCCCTGCCAGGCGATTGACTTTGCTTCCGGCCACTTGATGGCGATGGGCGCAATGGCAGCCCTGCACCGGCGCGCAACCGAGGGCGGCTCGTGGCATGTCCGCATCGCCCTTGCTCGCACCGGTCACTGGCTGAAATCCTTGGGTCGCATCGCGGATGGCTTCGCGGTCGAGCCGCCATCGAACGCCGACCTTGCCGATGTCATGGCAACCATACCGTCAGGCTATGGCGCGCTCGACGTCGTGACCTACCCGGCCCGCATGTCCAAGACGCCGCCGCGCTTCGATCTCGCACCGCAACCCTACCCCCAGGCAACGTGACGGCAATGGATCAGCGAGACGCCTTTCCGGCGATGCGTTGGTTTCCCGCCGTCCGGCGGGCTTTAGATCGTTTCAGGTTTAGCTGGAACCGTCCCACTCCCCCGCCCGGCCGCCCAAAACCACGATTGCATGGGCGGCCGGGCGGGGGAGTGGGCAGGCGGTGTGATTCCGCCTAAGGCGGAAATGATCTTTTGGCCGCGGACCTGTTGCCGGCAGCGGGTTTCGTCTTCGCTTTCGTTTTGGTTTTGCTCTTACTGGCCGGCTTTTTCGCCGCCGCAGCACGGGCCACCTGAACGGCTGCCTCCGCCCAGGCGCGCATTTCGTCCGGGTCATCGAACACGCGCTCCGGCGCCCGCCAGTAACTCATCACGGCCCTTTTGCCGCCTTTGGCTTCGTAGGTGAACGGTTCCAGACCTTCAGCCTCGTAGCGATTCTTGGTCGTGTCGTCCGCCTTGAAGAAGAGCACGTCGTCGGCGATCAAAGCAAACATCATCCCGTCCAGAAAGATGCCGTACCCGCCGAACATCCGCCGCACACGCACCGGCCCGACCACGGCTAGCTGTTCAGCCACGAACGAACTGAAATCATCACTCATCTCGAAGTCCTGACCATCGCCGTCGCGGTCGAGGCCGGTGAACGCCGTGCGCAATCAAAATCCGCTGCCCGGCTTGGCAAGGTAGTCCTCTTCCGCCGGCGTCGACGCACGCCCGAGCACCGCGTTGCGATGCGGGAAACGGCCGAACTCCCGGATGACGTCGCGGTGCGCTTCGGCATAGCGCGTGTATTCCGCATCGCCGAGCGCCAAGATCAACACCACCGACCTGTCCTGATCCTCCAGCCGCTCGCTGTGCTCAAACGGAAGGTAGAAAAACACGCGTTGCGTCTTGTCCGAGAACTGCTGATCAAACCCAAGCTCCACCGCGCGCCTGGCAATGGCCAGCGCCTTCGCATCGCTGCCAAACGCCTGGGGCGTACCGCGAAACATGTTGCGCGGAAACTGATCCAGCACGATGACGGCGCCAAGCGCGCAACGCGCATCACCCGTCAGATCGGCATCAGGCAGCAAACTCACACGATCGAAAGTTGAACGGAAGCGCTCGGTAATCAGCGCATCGGTGTCGGCCGATTTGACGAACCATTGCTTTGGCTCCAGTTCGTCGAACCAGAATGCCAAGACCGCGTCGACCCAGGACCCGTCATCGCCCAACGAACCACACTCCCCTGACACGCACTCCCATGGTGGTCTACAGCTTACGCCTTGAGGCCGGCGAGGTCTGCCTCTTCGCGCGGCCGCAGCTCGACGGACTCGCCGCAACCGCACGCCGATGTCTGATTCGGATTGTTGAACACGAACTGTGCCGAGAGCTTATCGACCCTGTAGTCCATCTCGGTGCCGAGAATGTAGAGCGTTGCCATCGGGTCGATCAGAATTTTCGCGCCCTTATCCTCGACGACCTCGTCGAACTTGCCAGCCTCCTCGGCCCACTCGAGCGTGTACTCCATGCCGGCACAACCACCCTTCTTGAGGCCGATCTTCAGGCCGATGGCGTCGGGCTTGCTTGCCATGATTTCGCGCACCCGCGCTGCCGCTGCATCCGTCAGCGTCATAATCTGGGGTCGCGGACGAGTTGCTGATGCCATTTTCGGCTCTCCCTGCGGCCTTTTCCATGGCCGCCTGTTTGCCTCACTACCTCGAAGATAAGCAACAAATGTGCCCTGTCGAGCCTTACTCCGAGGCGGTTGGGGTTACGTTACCGTAGACCGGTCCTAAAACATATTGAGCGCCAGGCGCGCCTCATCCGACATCCGGCTCATGTCCCAGGGCGGGTCGAACGTCAGCTCCACGGTCGTACCGCTGACGCCCGGCACCGAATTGACTGCATTCTCGACCCAGATCGGCATATCACCCGCCACCGGACACCCCGGCGCTGTCAGCGTCATTTCGACGTTGACGTGACGCGCATCGTCGATGTCGATCTTGTAGATCAGGCCAAGCTCGTAGATGTCCGACGGGATCTCGGGGTCGTAAACGGTCTTGATCGCCGCCACGATATCCGCAGTGAGTTGTTCGATTTCTTCCTGCGACAGAGCCGAGCCTTCGACCGGCGTTCCGCCCTCCGCTACCGATTTGGCCTGTGGCCGACCCTCCTCGGATCGCGTAAACGCATCGTGTGCCGCGATATCGAGGTTGATTTGGTCGCGCTCTGGTGTGCTCTCGCCCATATGTTCGTCCAACTTCCGATCGCTCTCAGGCAAACAGGTCGTGTGCTTTTTTCAGCGCCTCGACCAATACATCAACGTCCTGCCTCGTGTTGTACATCCCGAAGGATGCACGGCACATTGCCGGCACGCCGAAGCGGTCCATGAGCGGCTGCGCGCAGTGATGTCCGGCCCGGATTGCCACGCCGGACCGGTCCACGACCATTGAAATGTCATGCGGATGAAGACCGTCCATCGTGAACGACACGATCCCGCCCTTGCCAGGCGCCGTGCCGTAGACCTTGAGCCAGTTGAGTGCGTCGAGCCTTTCGTGGGCATAGACCGTGAGGTCATGTTCGTGCGCGGCGATCTCGCGGCGGCCGATCTGCATCATATAGTCAAGCGCCGCCGTCAGTCCGACCGCTTCGACGATCGGTGGCGTGCCTGCTTCGAACCGTGACGGTGCGGGACCATAGGTGACCGTATCGACGCTGACGCTTTCGATCATCGCACCGCCACCGAGAAATGGCGGCAAGGCATCAAGCAGTGCCTTCTTGCCATACAGCACACCGATCCCGGACGGGCCGTAGACCTTGTGGCCGGTGAACGCGAAAAAATCGACGTCAAGCGCCTGCACATCGACAGCCATATGCACGGCCGATTGCGCACCGTCGACGAACACCAGCGCGCCATGCTGGTGCGCAATCCTGGCCACCTCGTCGATCGGCACCACCGTGCCCAGCACGTTCGACATGTGCGTGAGCGCGATCATTTTCGTGCGCGGCGTGATCAGCGCCTCGAACTCCTCGAGCAAAAACTCGCCGGTGTCCGAAATCGGTGCCCACTTGATCACCGCCCCCTTGCGCTCGCGCAGGAAGTGCCACGGAACGATGTTGGCGTGGTGTTCCATAATTGACAGGACGATCTCGTCGCCTTCCTGGATGTTGTCCATACCCCAGGCATAGGCAACCAGGTTCACCGCTTCCGTCGCGTTCTTGGCAAAGACGATCTCGTCCACCTCGCGCGCGTTGATGAAACGCCGGCAGGCATCGCGCGCATCCTCGTACTTTTGCGTCGCCGTATTCGACAGGTAGTGGATGCCGCGATGGACGTTGGCGTACTCGTACCGCAGCGCATAATCCATCGCCTCTATCACCGGACGCGGCTTTTGCGCCGATGCGGCGCTGTCGAGGTAGACCAGCGGCTTGTCGTTGACTTCGCGGTAGAGGATCGGGAAGTCACCACGGATACGCTCGACGTCGAGCGCCGCCGCGTCAGTGACGACCTGCAAATGCTGGGGCATGCTGTTCACGTCCGTGCACTCCTCAATTCGCCTGGCCGGCAAGCCATTGCCGCGCCATCATCAAGAGCCCGTCGCGCAGCGCTTCGTTTTCGACCTTTTCAAGCGCTTCACCGACAAAAGACTCGATCAGCAACGCGCGCACCTCGGCTTCCGGGATACCGCGCGAGCGACAATAGAACACGAGATCGGGGTCCAGTTCAGCACACGTCGAGCCGTGGCCGCAGGCAACATCATCGGCATAGATTTCCAGCTCCGGCTTGGAATCGAACTCGCAGTCCTCCGACAGCATCAGCGCCTGCGCCATCTGCTTGCCGTCGGTCTTCTGCGCTTTCTGTCGGACCACGACCTTGCCCTGGAAAATGCCCCGCGCCTGGTCCTCGAGCACCAATTTGAAAAGTTCTCGGCTGGTGCAACCGGGCTCGGCATGGTCGATCACCATGGTCGTATCGCAGTGCTGCCGCCCCCTGAGCAGGTCGATACCCGAAACATCGGCGACGGCGTCCGCTCCCTTGAAGTTGATGTTGATCTGATTGCGCGCCAGCGCTGCACCACCGGAATACTGGAAGCCGCGATAGGTCGCCTCGGCCATGAGATCCACGTGCCAGGTCGAAAGATGGGTACTGTCGCCACCATCGCGTTGCACCTTGATGTGATCGACACTGGCACCGGAGGCGATGCCGAGATGCGTCAAGGCGTTGACCTGCACGGCTTCGCCATCGATTGCCGTGAAGCTCTCGATCAGCGTCACTGCGACACCGTCCATCACCGCGATCACGTTGCGCGTGGTGACCGCGCTCTTCTGCACCCCTGTGCTGACGTTGACAATGTGCAGGGGCTTGCCCGGTGAGCCTGAAATCATCAGGCCTGCACCGTCGCTCATGAACGCCGTATTGAGCGCACCGATGGCGTCGGCTTCGATGGCGTCGTTCGGCTTGCCGTGCATGTCGGCAAAGCATTGGTCGTTGAGCGCTTCGGACATCGGCATGAAGTGCACAGCATCGCCCGCACCGTGGCGGTCCGACAGCGCTTCGTCGAAGCGCCCGTCGACGAACACCAGCCGCACGGCATCGATACCGGCAAGCGCACCAAGCACTGCGTCCAGATCGCCAATACCAGCCCCCGGGGCTCTTGTCGTCGCAGGCGGGAAAGCTGCTTTGAGATTGGCCCGCAGGTCGGTGTACTTCCACTCCTCGATACGCCGGTGCGGAAGCCCGCTTTGATTGAACTTTGCTATTGCAGCTTTGCGCGTGTCGCCGACCTGCTCAACACCCGGCAGATGCCCGGCAATGTCGGCAAAGTGCGCGGCAATCGCCGCTTCCGCATCGGTTTTCTGTAAGCTCATTGCCATCTCGCCCGCCCCTCAAGCCGCCTGCTCGACGTACGCGGCATAGCCGGACTTTTCGAGCTCGAGTGCCAGGTCTTTGCCGCCGCTCGCCTTGATCCGGCCACCCGCCAACACGTGGACCTTGTCCGGCACGATGTAGTTCAGAAGCCGCTGGTAGTGCGTAATGACCAGCATCGCGCGGTCCGGCGAGCGCAGTGCATTGACACCGTCTGCGACGACCTTGAGCGCGTCGATATCGAGGCCAGAGTCCGTTTCATCGAGCACACATAGTGAAGGCGCCAGCATCGACATCTGCAGGATTTCCGAGCGCTTCTTCTCGCCGCCGGAAAAGCCGACGTTCACCGGCCGCTTGAGCATCTCGATATCGATGTTGAGTTCACCGCTTTTCTCTTTCACGAACCGCATGAACTCGGGCGTCGTCAGCTCGGCTTCACCGCGCTTCTTGCGCACCGCGTTGACAGCGGTCCTCAGGAACGTCAGCCCGGCAACTCCCGGGATCTCCATCGGGTACTGGAACGCCAGGAAGACGCCGGCGGCAGCACGCTCTTCCGGCTCCATCTCGAGCACGTCTTCCCCGTTCCAGGTTATCTCGCCTTCCGTCACGTCGTAGCCGTCGCGGCCCGCCAGCACATAGGCCAGCGTCGATTTGCCCGATCCGTTCGGTCCCATGATCGCATGCACTTCGCCCTTCGGCACGGCGAGCGACAGACCGTTGATGATCGCCGTATCTTCCTCTTCGAGCTTGACGTGCAGGTTCTTGATTTCGAGCATTTCACACTTCCGTTTCTCTGATCATCTTTTGTTTGGTCGCTCGGCGCCAGGCCGACGCTCCCGCGACCGCCAGCACGACGAAACCCAACAATGAACCGGCAAAGTCCTGATGGCTGACGAGCGGATAGCTCGTCCAACACCAAAACCACATTGGCCCATAGCTGCAACCTGCGGTCTGGCCGGTCTCCACGAACGGATCGGCATCGGCGATCCCGGGAAGCGGAATCAAATGACCGACGACAAAGATCGTCACGACAATCGCGAACGATACCGCCAGTCTCTTGATCGCAGACTTGTCCATCCGTCCGGTCCCTACCCCACACTTCCTTCAAGCGAGATCCCGATCAGCTTCTGCGTCTCCGCCATGAATTCCATCGGCAGTTGCTGCAGCACATCGCGCACGAAACCGTTGACGACCAGCGCCACCGCTTCTTCTTCATCAAGTCCGCGCTGGCGGCAATAAAACAGCATGTCCTCCGAGATCTTCGACGTCGTTGCCTCGTGCTCGAAGTGCGACGAAGAATTCTTCGCCTCGATGTAGGGTACCGTGTGCGCACCGCAGTTGTTGCCGATCAAAAGGGAATCGCAGCACGTGAAGTTTCTCGCATTGGTCGCCTTGCGGTGCGCCGAGACCAGCCCGCGGTACGTGTTCTCCGAAAAACCGGCGGCAATGCCCTTCGAGATGATCCGGCTCGACGTGTTCTTTCCGAGGTGGATCATCTTGGTGCCGCTGTCGACCTGCTGGTGACCGTTGGAAATCGCGATCGAGTAGAATTCGCCGCGCGAGTTGTCACCGCGCAGGATGCAGCTCGGGTACTTCCACGTAATTGCCGAACCGGTTTCGACCTGGGTCCACGAAATCTTCGCGTTGTTGCCGCGGCAATCGCCACGCTTGGTCACGAAGTTATAGACGCCGCCCTTGCCGTCCTTGTCGCCTGGGTACCAGTTCTGCACCGTAGAGTACTTGATCTCGGCATCGTCCAGCGCGATCAGTTCGACAACCGCTGCATGGAGCTGGTTTTCATCGCGCATTGGCGCCGTGCAGCCTTCCAGGTAGGAGACGTAGGAGCCCTTGTCGGCGATGATCAACGTACGCTCGAACTGTCCGGTGTTCATCTCGTTGATCCGGAAGTACGTCGACAGCTCCATCGGGCAACGCACGCCCTCCGGGATATAGACGAAGGAGCCGTCGGAAAACACGGCCGAGTTCAGCGCCGCATAATAGTTGTCGGACTTCGGCACGACGGAGCCGAGGTATTTCTTGACGAGCTCGGGATGCTCGCGCAGCGCTTCCGAAATCGAGCAGAAAATCACGCCTGCCTTTGCGAGTTCCTTCTTGAACGTCGTCACCACTGAAACCGAATCGAACACCGCATCGACGGCCACCTTGTTGTAGCCACTCGGCGCATCGCTATCGTCAAGCTCGCTCGGCTCACCCTGCTTCCTGACGCCGGCCAGGATTTCCTGCTCCTTGAGCGGAATTCCGAGCTTTTCGTAGGTGCGCAGCAGTTCCGGATCGACCTCGTCGAGCGACTTCGGCCCTTCCGTACTCTTCGGTGCGGCGTAATAATAGAGATCCTGAAAGTCGATCTTCGGGTAGTTGACCTTCGCCCAGGTCGGCTCGGTCATCGCCTGCCAGCGCTCGTAGGCGTCGAGCCGCCATTCCAGCATCCACGCCGGTTCGCCCTTTTTCTCCGAGATGAAGCGAACGATATCCTCGCTGAGGCCCTTCGGTGCCTTCACGGTCTCGATGTCGGTGGTAAACCCGTACTTGTACTGGTCGACGTCGATCTGCTTGACCTGCTCGATCGTCTCTTGGACTGCGGGCATCTTTGCCTCCAATTGTGCCGCCGGACGGCCCGGCCGGCGCTCATCTCATCCTCACGGTCGATATCCAGCGGCCGGGCCTACGCCACGGCCTGTCGACCATCACCCAAAACGCTGTCCCAAACCCTCAGGAACGTATCCACGTCAGCCTCGTTGGTATTCCAGCCCAAACTGATCCGAATGGCGCCCCGTGCCCGCGGCGCATCGAGCCCCATCGCCGCCAGAACATGGCTGGCGCCGACCTTGCCGGACGAGCAGGCCGAACCGGAACTCAACGCCACACCGGCGAGGTCGAACTTGATTAGCAGCGTTTCTGCCTGCGTGCCGGGAACCGTGATGCAACAGGTGTTGACGAGCCGCTCGGTTGCACGGCCGACGATCTCGGCCTGCGGCGTCATCGCCAGGATTTCACGTTCCATCCGCTGGCGCATCTGCCCGAGCCGGGCTGAACGATGCGCCTCTTCGCCGGCACGCGTAGCCGCCGCGCCAAACCCGGCGATCCCGGCGACATTCTCGGTGCCGGAGCGGCGCCGGCGTTCCTGCCCGCCGCCGATGATCAACGGCCTGAGGTCGCATCCCTCACGGATCACCAAAGCCCCGACACCCATCGGCCCGCCGATCTTGTGGGCGGAAAGGCTCAGGCTGCCGACACCAAGTGCATCGAAACTGACGGGAACCCGACCCATCGCCTGGACGCCGTCGCAATGCATCGCTGCACCGTGCCTACGTGCGAAGTCCGCAACGTCGGCGACCGGCTGCAGCACGCCGGTTTCATTGTTCGCCAATTGCATCGTGATGAGAGCGCGCGCACCACATTTGCCGCTCAAGAGCACCGCTTCGGCGATTTCGCCAACGTTGACCACCCCGTCGCCATCACATCCAATTTCGACGGTATCGGCCGCACTCGCCCGCGCTGGCGCCAGGACCGACTCATGCTCGATCACCGGCAGCACGATCGTATCCCAACGGCCACCCAGAACCCAGTTGTTCGCTTCCGTCGCTCCGCTGGTGAATACCACGTTGGCAGGAGCGGTCTTGACCAGTTCAGCGACGCGTTCTCGCGCTTCCTCAACAATGCGGCGCACCTGACGGCCCTCGCCGTGCACCGAGGACGGATTGCCGATCGTATCGAGCGCACCAACCATAGCCGCACGTGCCTCCGGCCTGAGCGGTGCCGTCGCGTTGTGATCGAGATATGTCCGTGCCGGGTTCATTGCGCCGCCACCTCCCGCGATGACAATCCGGCGGCACCGGACGCGGCAAATTGCAACGCCGGCCCGTTGTCGACGACGTCCTGCAGCGAGACATCGGCCAGAAACAACTCGATGTGGCGGCCGAGCGCCGCCCACAACCCGTGTGTCAGGCAACGCTCTTCGCCAACACAGCCGGCATTGGCACCCATCGCGCATCGCGTCATGCGGGTGCGCTCATCAACCGCGGCCATAACATCGGCGACCATGATTTGCGCGGCCGGACGGCCCAATTGATAGCCACCGCTGCGCCCGCGGACACTTTCTACCAGCCCGGCCTGGCGCAACTGTGCGAAAATCTGCCCGAGATAGGCCTCCGACAATTCCTGACGCTCGGCGATCTCGCCGAGAGCAACCGCCCGTTCGGTCCCGTACTTGGCCAGATCCGCCATCGCCATCACGGCATATCGTCCACGGGTATTGAGTTCCACGGCTCTTGCTCCCGCACTAACGGCCTTGCGAAACACCGCCCCACACATCACTTCGTGAAGGGGCGGGGTTGCCGCAGCGCAAGCCTTGCAACACCGGGCCACCTTCATGCTAGAAGGTCGCTCCCGCACCCAAGATCTGCTACACGGCGCACGCGAAGTTTCGAAGAGTTCTAATCTGGCCGGAATATGGAAATCCCAACCCCAGGAGTCAAGATTAAAACTGGACCACGCAACCTGCGGCCGACCGGCACACCGCACAGACCGTCCCGTCGCTCATCCAAACGCCGACATCCCCAACACGATTGACACGCCCATGCCAGAATTGATCATCAACGGCCCTGCCGGCCGCCTTGAAGCCCGCTACCATCACGAGCCTGACCCGCGCAGTCCGCTGGCGCTGATCCTGCATCCGCATCCGCAGTTCGGCGGCACAATGAACAACCAGGTGGTCTACAACCTCTATTACACGTTTGTGGAGCGGGGCTTTTCGGTCTTGCGGTTCAACTTCCGCGGTGTCGGGCGCAGCCAGGGTTACTTTGACAACGGCCCGGGCGAACTGGCGGACGCAGCAACCGCCCTCGACTGGATGCAGATCGCCAAGCCGGATTCCAAGGCCTGCTGGATTGTCGGCGTTTCATTCGGCACGTGGATCGCCATGCAGTTGCTGATGCGCCGGCCTGAGATCGACTCGTTCATCTGCGTCGCCCCACCGGCCAACCTCTACGATTTTTCGTTTCTGGCGCCATGCCCGGCCTCCGGCCTGCTAGTCAACGGCGAACGCGATCGCGTGGTCCCGTCGGCTGCCGTCGCCGAACTGTCCGTCAAGACCAAAGTCCAGCGCGGCATCATTTTGCAGCACGACATCATTCCGGACGCCAACCACTTCTTCGAGGGCGAAGAACAGATGCAGGCACTGCAGCAGAGCGTCGGCGACTACGTCGACAAGCGCATGGTCGATATCCTGAAAAACAAGGCCGACGACTGAGGACTGCGGAGCCCGCACGGATGCACGCGACCATCGTCTCGCCGGCCCGCCGGCAACGCGCTCAATTGCCTGTTTGTCCCGCCCGCGCCATACTGCAGGCTCGCCGTCGCAGCGACGATTGAACTCGAGACGGAGCCGCCATAATGATCATTGCAGTTGTACAAATTCCACGCGCAACACCCAAGCCGGACAAGGATGGCGCCGTTGCACGCGGCCTCGCCTCCGCCCCGATTTATCGCAAGGTCGAAGGCCTGATCCGCAAGGACTACCTGAACGGCGAGGACTGCGGCGGCGGCGTCTACCTGTTTGAGTCGCGGGCCGCGGCACAGGCCTGGTTCAACGATGACTGGTGGGGCTGGATCGAAGAGCGCTTCGGCGCCCGCCCGACGCTCACCTACTACGACCACTACGTCACCGTCGACAACGCGGCCGGCGAAGTTCGCGTCGACGGCAAACCGGTCGATCTCGCGACCCAGGACGAAGCCGCCGAATAGACCTGCATCGCGCAATCTGGTTGCCGCCGGGACAGCCCCGGTCTAATCCGGCGGTTGTCCCACGATCACGCCCCCCGATAGCGCCGCACCGACACCGGTCGTGCCGGGAAACGTCAAAGCTGCGCCGTCAAGGGCGCGTACCGCCAGATACGCCCAGGCTTCGGCCTCGACCGTGTCACCGTCGAACCCGAGCACCTCGGCCGGCACGACCGCATTGCGCACCGCACCGGCAAGCATGCTCATGAGCGTGCGGTTGCGCCTGCCGCCACCGCATACCACCCACAACACCGGCTCGACCGGCATGTGGGCACAGGCCTTCGCAATCGTGTGCGCGGTCAATGCCGTCAGTGTCGCTGCACCATCCGCCGTACCAAGCCCGGAAAGGCAAGACACGTCGAACGCATTGCGATCGAGCGATTTCGGCGGACGCAGCGCAAAGTAGCGATTGTCGAGCACCTGCGCGAGGCGGTCCTGGTCGACACGGCCGGTTGCTGCCAGGGCGCCGTCTCGATCGTGCGATACCCCTTCCCGCTCGCGCATCCAGTCATCAATCAAAGCGTTTCCCGGCCCCGTATCGAACGCGATCAGATCTCCGCGCCCGCCAATCCAGGTCACGTTGGCAACCCCGCCGACGTTGATCACCGCCACGGGCCGTTCCGGAAGCTTCGCCACCATCGCCCGGTGATAGACAGGCGCCAACGGCGCACCTTGGCCGCCCGCCGCCACGTCGGCGGCCCTGAGATCGTAGACGACGGGTATTCCGGTTGCCGCATGCAGCGCCCGCCCGTCACCGATTTGCAAGGTAAGTCGCCGCTCCGGACGGTGCAGCAGGGTCTGCCCGTGAAATCCGATGACATCGACGTTTCGGCCCTGCCATTTCTGCCGCGACAGGCACGCCTCCACGGCTTCAACGTGCTGCGATGTCAGGTCGCGTTCGAGCTGCGCCAACTGCCCCGGTCGCCGATCGCGCTCTTCGAGCCGATCCGCTTCACGGATCCCATGCGCCAGCCGTTGCCGAAATGCGTCGTCGTAGCTGACCGAGAAGCCCTCCAGCCGCCGCACGACCGTGTCGCCGTCCGTCTCGATCGCAGCGACGTCGATACCGTCCATGGACGTACCGCTCATTAACCCAATCGCACGTCTGATCTTGCCCATTTGTCGTGACCCACCGATGGCCCGATCCTTGCAGCGCACTGCACAACGACGTTCCCGGAACTCCACCGGCTTGCAATCGGGCGCCGAACGCGGCATGCACAACCATCATCCGAACCCTAGCACGAAACCGGGCTGCCGGCGCATTCTGCCAAGCCCGAACCTGCCATCACCGAATCTGCCATGAACGAAATTGACTTTGCACCGAAATCCGACTTCCTCAAGATCCTGAAGGAACGCGGTTATATCCACCAGTGTTCGGACTTTGCCGGCCTCGATCAACTGGCCGCAAACCGCAAAGTCGTGTGCTACGTCGGCTATGACTGCACCGCGCCATCGCTGCACATCGGCTCGCTGATCTCGATCATGATGCTGCACTGGCTGCAGCACACCGGCAACAAACCGATCGTATTGATGGGCGGTGGAACAACCCGCGTCGGCGACCCGTCCGGCAAGGATGAATCGCGCCAGATGCTGACGATCGAGGCCATCGAGGCCAACAAAGAGACGATCAAAGACGTCTTCGCCAGATTTCTGCGGTTTGGAGACGAGGCCAGCGACGCTGTAATGGCTGACAACGCCGAATGGCTCACCGCGCTCAACTACATCGAAATGCTGCGCGACGTCGGCCGCCACTTTTCCGTCAATCGGATGATGGCGATGGACTCGGTGCGCCTGCGCCTCGAGCGCGAGCAGGAGTTGTCGTTCATCGAGTTCAACTACATGATCCTGCAGTCCTACGATTTCGTCGAGCTAGCCCGCCGCTACGGCTGCAACCTGCAGATGGGCGGGTCCGACCAGTGGGGCAACATCATCAACGGCATCGACCTCGGCCGGCGCATGGGGACCCACCAGCTCTACGCGCTGACCTGTCCGCTGCTGACGACGTCGTCGGGCGCCAAGATGGGCAAGACCGCCTCCGGCGCCGTATGGCTCAACGCCGAATTGCTGTCGCCCTACGACTACTGGCAGTACTGGCGCAACACCGAGGACGCAGATGTCGGCCGCTTCCTGAAACTGTTCACGACACTGCCGCTCGACGAAGTTGCAAAGCTCGCAGCCCTTGCCGGCGCCGAGATCAACGAGGCGAAAAAGGCCTTGGCGACCGAGGCCACGGCGCTCCTGCATGGACGCGAAGCCGCCGAAAACGCAGCACGCACGGCCGAGCAGACATTTGAACAGGGCACCCTCGCCGAAGGCCTGCCGACAATCGACATTTCCGGTGCGGATCTCGATGCCGGCATTGGCGTCCTTGCGGCATTTGTCACGGCCGGCCTGACCAAGTCCAACGGCGAGTCACGCCGCCAGCTCAAGGGCGGCGGCCTCCGGCTCAACGACGCGGTGATCGCAGATGAACGCGCCGCACTGACGCGCCAAGATGTCACCGGCGAAGGCGTCATCAAACTGTCGCTTGGCAAGAAGCGCCACGTCCTACTGCGCCCGACGTAGCGCGTGCCGGCCGGCGCAAAAGCAAGACCGCATGCACGGTCAATCCGTCGACCGGAACGTCTCGGACCGCCAGCCGTCGCCGATCTTGGCACCACCGCCCGACTTCGGTCTCGCCCGCAGTTTGACGTTGCGCACGAACTTCGAGTCAGGGCAGGCGACCTGAAAGACCTCCCGGAAAATTCCAGGTGTTACGGCGCTGAGCGGATTGACCAACACGTCCGGCCGGTCCATCACTCCGCGCACTTCGAAATTGATGCCGATGACACCTTCGCCTTTCGGGCCCGCCAGCAAGTTGCCGATGCCGGGAATGGAGCCGATCACCGAACTCAGCCCCTGCAACGGAATGTAGGTGCCGGCCACCTGGATTTTGCGGGAATTGAAGTCCGCCTTGCCACAAAGCAGCACGCCCAGCACGGGTCCGCGCAGCTCGGCATCCCGCATTACAAACCGCCCGCCACCCACCAGAAACGGCACCCGCATCCAATCAAACTGGATCGTCTCACGCTGCTGTTGCTTTGGTCTCCGGCCCGATTTGCGGCTTCTGCTCTGCAAGACTTCGCTGACCACCTGGTCACCGAGGATGTTGAAACGGCGAACCGTCAGCACGCCGCTGCGTGACTGCGAACGCGTGTCCCCGAGATTGATGATCGACTGCAGCTTCCCGCCGCTTACGTTCGGATAAAACCCGACAAGCTTGAACGCGGCACCGGCATTATCGGTCGTGGCGACCAGTTTGCGGGTCTTGGCCTCCTTTTCGACAACCGCCCGCAGAACGCCACCGCCCGGGAACTTCCCGAATGCGCTAAGCGCGATCATCTTGCCTGAACGTTTGGAGACGTCGACGCGCACATCGCGCAGCGTCGTGTCCCAGTAGCCCAGCACGTTGGTAATGCGCGCATCGAGATCGAGACCGGGCTCGGGCGTTTTGCCGCCCACTGCATCGTCGCTACCGATTGAAAATAGCGACCGGAAGAAGTCGCGGCCCTGGAACGATTGCCCGCGCACTGAAACGCGCCATATGTTTCCGGCCCGCCGCTGTCCCTTGATCTGCAGACGGGTAACGACATCGACATTGAAGTCTGCAATGTCGAATGATATTGGCTTGCCGGCGCGGTTCAGCTGCGCCTTGCCGCGCAGCGCCACATCCTTGCCGTCCATCCGGATATCTTTCAGTTCGCGCCCACGCTCCGTCTCGGCCCCGACCTCGAAGTCGACAACAGCCTGCCGGCCTGCAGCCTTTGTCCAGGCCAGGCTTTCGACGGTAATGCGGGCATCCGTCAAATCTACGCGGACATGGGCGCTGCCGGCGCCGCCTTCGTCCGGATTCGTCGGCACCGTCACATCGACGTTGATCGGTCCCTGTAAAATATGATTGACCGCAAGCCCGAGCTGTTGGCGATCCGTGTCATCCAGCGATGCCTTGAGCTGCAACGGCGGCTGACGGCCTTCTGCAACATCGAACTGACGTCGCCAGGCAAGTTTGACCGGCACCCCCTTGAGTAGCATTTCACCGCGCGCCGTCAGACCGGACGATTCAATGTCGACAATGACGTTGGAGCCTTTGACATCAAGGCCGCCCCACACTTTCTTGGCCCGGCCATCCGTTATGCGAAGCTGCCCGGTGACGCTGGGGTCCGGCAACGCTCCTTGCCTGACAAGCGGCTGGCTGACCTCGAACCGACCGCGCACCTTGCCAGCGACGCGCGACCTCAGTATCGCGGCAAGTTTTCCTTCGAGAACACCCAGTTGCTGCGTTATCGCAAGGCCGTCGCTCAGACTGCCCGCTATATCGAACCGCGCCACACTATCGACCTCCGCGGCAAAGATGTCCCGCGTCTCGACCCGCACTCCGGACGCGACCACGGAACGCTCTTCTCCGAGAATGAAGGCCGCCTGCGGCACGTCCACGGCAAACGCATCATCCTTGAAATCAATCCGCACGGAAGGAGCAAACATCGGCGGCAGTCGTTCATTGGCGCTAAAGCGCACGTCACCAAGCGTCGCATTCACAGTCATTGCATAGTCGGACTGCGTCTGGCCCTCCCGGCGTTGTGCGTCGCTCGGCGCACGCAGGCGCAACTTGAAGGTCCCGCCACGCAATTGCCCGGCATGAACATGCTTGGCCGCCCAGATACGTGCATCGCGGGCGAGATAGGACGGCCAGAACCCAAGGAAATTGCGTGCCGACATCGGGCTGTAACGGCCTTCCACCGACATGCCGGGCGCAATCCCGGTGTAAAGCACGCCGTCCATCACGAGACTGCCACCCCCGGCCTGAGTGACGACCTTGTCGAGAGTGACAATGCCTTGCGACGGCAGCAGCGTGCCCTTGGCATCCCAGCGCTTCAACTTGATGAATTCACCGCTGCCCGTGGTCGCCAGCCGGCCGTCCGTGGAGCGCAACGCAAAGTCCCATGCACCACCGGCGGCACCGGCCGTCCGGTGCTTGATGGTGCCGCCGAAAACGACCTTGCTTTGCGCCCAGTGCAGCGTCGAAGGCTCGACCGTGATATGGTCTTCGCCGCGTCTGTAGAGGAACCTCAGCCGTGCCCCGTTGAGGCTGGGCGTGTCCTTACCGAGCCACGGCAGCTGCAGCTTGCCGGCCCCCAGCAGGACATCGAATGCACCCGCCAGAACGTTGCCCTCAGACGAGAGCACATAGTCCGCCTTTGCAGAGATCGGGAAGCGGAAGTTATTGAGCACGGCAAGGCCGGGAACCGCATTCGCAATCGCCTGCGGAAACAAGTCCTTGACCGCCGTGGTCAGGCGCACTTGCCCGGTCTCGCGCGTTTCTTCGGCTCTGACTGCAAGCCCCCAGGTACCGCGCGGCGAGGCGATCGCAATGTCCCCCGTCAGCACGCTGCTGACAACGGAATGCCTCAGATTGAATTCGGCCGATGGCACGCGTAGCGCCGTACGCGCGCCGTTGTGGTCGACGATCACCGCCGCATTGCGCAACCCGACGCGATCGAGGAAGGACGTCGCATGACGCTTCTGCCGCGCCCGCCGCACGAGGCCTGCAATCGCCTTGGCAAGATCGATCCGATCGACGGTGACGGTCCGTTCGGTCTGCGAGGCACGCGAACCATCGCCGCTGTCGTTGGCCAGACTTGGCCGCAGTTCGGTGCCGACAGGCTGCTCCGCCTTACTCTGCCCGCCACCGGCGATGCTCAATGACACGCCGGACTCTGGCGAGTAGAACACGAGCATGCGGGGCTCGATCAGGACGATACGGGAAGGTGAAATCACGCCCGACAGGAACGCCGTGCGGCTCACCTCAACCGCAGCCAGCGGCGCAATCCCGACGGTCTTGCCGTGTTGATTCCTGAGGCGCACGTCTTTCAGGCGAAACTCAAAGCTGTGTCCGCGCAGCGCCACGACGGACTCGCCGATGCTGACGTTGAAGCCCCCGAGTTCGGCTGCAATTCCTCGTTCGATCGGCGCTTTCAAGAACGAAATCGAAATCGGCCCATTGAGCAAACGCACGTAGAGAATTGCGGCTGCCACTCCGACCAGGAGCACGATCGGCACGACCACCATGGCCGCCAGGCTCGCGATCCGCCTGGCCACGGACCAGTTGCGGTCTGCCTTCGGGCTTTGCGCTGGTACGCGCCGCCGTCGTCGTTTTGTCGTCTCGTCGTTGGACACGGGCGCTTTCATCTCTCGCTCGAATCACTGCGACTGATGATGCCTGACAGGACCGGTTCGCGCGTCTGCCGCAGGCAAATTTCGACCGTTGAGCTGATATTGCATGTCCGCTGCACCACCACCATTGCCTCTGACCCGACGACTGCAGACATCGCCTGTACGACCCATCGAACGCACCACTGAACCAACCGCAACGCGCGCTCCGGCGCCTGACCGCTCGCGCGCACGGCCACGCGCCGTCCACGTCCGACGCTACGTTCACCGATTCCTCCACGGCAATGTATTTACATTGCCTGCGACACGGCTAGAAATCTCGCAATACACACAAATCGAACCCTGCGCCCGCCACCGGCGCAACACTTTGCGATACCGAAGGTGAAAAGCGACCAAAGAAAGGCACATCCACATGCTTGAAGAAGGCAAGAAAGCGCCGGACTTCAAACTTCCGGGAGACGACGGCCGGACCATTCATCTCGGCGCCCTGAAGGGCGGCAAGGTGGTGCTGTTCTTTTACCCGAAGGACGACACATCGGGCTGCACCAAGGAGGCCATAGCCTTCTCCGAACTCCAGGCCAAATTCAAGAAGGCCGGCGTCACGGTCGTCGGGCTCTCGCCGGACAGCATCGCAAGCCATGTCAAATTCAAGACCAAGCACAACCTCACCGTGCCGCTCGCATCGGATGAGCAAAAGAAGGTGCTCGAGAAATACGGGGTCTGGGTCGAAAAATCGATGTACGGGCGCAAATACATGGGCGTTGAGCGCACCACCGTTCTGATCGACGACAAAGGCAAGATTGCAAAGATCTGGCGCAAGGTAAAAGTGCCCGGCCACGCCGAGGCCGTGCTCGAAGCCGCTGGCCAACTCTCGGCATCCTGAGCCGTGCTTGCGCCGCCCGCCGAAGATCACACCGAACCTAACGGGAAGCCCCGCAGTCTTGCATCGGCGGCCGCCGCCATCGTGGCAGAGGCCGACCTTGCCACGAAGACCGGCCGCGCCAGGCGAACGGCGAAACTGTGGTTTGCCCAGCGCCTGCCGGCCTCCCGCCCCGGCCAAACCCTTACGCTGCCTGACCGCCCGGGTCGCCCGGATCTGCCCGAATTGCTTCCGCCCCGGATGATGCCGAAGCGCTCGCGCTCCGGCGCCCGGGGCCGTTTTGCCCTGCTCCACTCCCTCGCCCATATCGAGCTGAGCGCGGTTGACATGACCTGGGATCTCATTGCCCGTTTTGCGACGCTGCCGATGCCGCGAACGTTCTTCAACGACTGGGTTCAAGTCGGTCTGGAGGAAGCCAAGCATTTTGATCTTTTGTCGGCCCGTCTGAAAGCCCTGAATGGCCGCTACGGCGATCTGCCGGCTCATGACGGTCTCTGGCAGGCCGCCCAGGATACCGGACACGACCTCCTCGCCCGCCTGGCCGTGGTTCCGCTGCTGCTCGAGGCCCGTGGGCTCGACGTCGGCCCGCCGATGATCGACGCACTCGATACTGCCGGCGATTACGCCTCGGCCGATATTTTGAGGATCATCTACCGCGACGAAAAACGCCACGTCGCCGCCGGCATGCGCTGGTTCCGCTTCCTTTGCCATCGCGATGGCCGGCCGCTGGAGCCGACGTTTCAGCGCCTGGTCCGTCGCCATTTCCGCGCCCCGCTGCGCCCGCCATTCAATCAAGGAGCCCGTTCGGGCGCGGGCCTGACGCCCGGATTTTACAAACCTCTCACGGCATTTGGCGCACCGCCGTAGCCTTTAGAATTATACGATAGCGCGAACATTTCGCGTCAAAATTGTACCCGCAACCAATTTAACAGCCCTCTGAGGGCATGTACTCATTCCAACCTGTTCCATTTGCGTCGCCGTGCCTCTGGATAATGCCTTGACAGGCGACAAATCGATTCGGCGAAACCCTTGGAGTGTGCTAGCGTCCGCGCGTTTTGGAGGGCACGACCGGTTGACCGAAGCTTGGCCGGAGTGCAGACGGATTTCGCCCGGTGACGGTCTATGACCGCCATCGATCGGCGTCGGAGGGACGAGGGAATGTTATCAAATTTCGGCAAGAAACCAGAGCAGGATACCGGCGCACCGGCATCGCCGAGCACCACCTTTGGCTCCACTCCGGCAGCCAACTCTCAGACGCCCCCCAACCGACCGACGATGGCCCGCCCGGCGGCCGACCGTGGCGCCCCCTCGATGATCGGTCCGGATCTCACCATCATGGGCAACCTGATTTCCAGTGGTGAGGTACAGGTTGACGGTGAAGTACAGGGCGATTTGCACGGCACGCATATCGTGATCGGCGAAAAGGCGCGTATCACCGGCGGCGTCAACGCAGAAGAGGTCGTTGTGCGCGGCCATGTCATGGGGTCGATCCGCGGCCGCAAGGTCATGTTGCAATCGACCAGCCACGTCGAGGGCGACGTCCACCACCAGTCCCTCGCGATCGAACAAGGTGCGTATTTCGAAGGCAAGTCGCGGCGCTCGGACGATCCTCTTGCCGGCATCCAGCGCCCTCAGGCAGGTGAAGCCAACGGCGCAGCCGTCTCCTGAGTCGAATTGACGAGTCGATTGCGGTGACCAGCCGGCCACCGCCATTGGCCGCACACCGGCGCGACGGCTGCATCTCAGGCGCAAATATGCGGTTCAAGGCGCATCATCATCATGCCGTGCCGTCCCACGCAGCAAACTCCAGAGGCGCCGCCCCACACGCGCTGACAAGCGGTGCAAAGCTCCGCGCATGACAACTGAGGACGATGATCTGGCGACGCTCGGCTGCCTCCGCCAAAAGTTCGAACATCGCGCCCAGCCGTTCGTCATCGCAAAACACGAGCGGATCATCGAGCAGAACAGGAAGTGTCTGTCCGCCCTCGGCAAGGACGTCGGCCAGAGCCAGTCGCGACAACACGCTGATCTGCTCACACGTGCCCGCGCTCAGGACCGCGATCTCCTCCGCCGCCCCATCACGCGCAACTTGCGTGACGGCCAGGCTGTCGCCCACGGTAAACTCGGCGGCTGGCAAAACCTGTTGGGCAAGGTGGGAAATGCGACGCACGAGTGGCTGCGTGACTTCGGCACTGCGCCGCTGCCGCGCTGTACCCAGTTCCCGTGCCAGCAATTCGAGCGCGGCAACATCCAGCTCGATATCCCTTAGCCGGTCGCGTGCCGCATCTGCCTGCTCGCGCAGGAGCGCAGCCTGACCGGCGACGCCGTCCTCGAAATCGCGCGCTAGCGCACCTTCAAGCATCCGCGCTTCTTCGCGCAATCGCATGATGCTGGCAGCCTCGGTTTGCTCGGCCTGTCTCAACTGCTCCAGCTCAGCGCCAAGACCGGCCGCTGTCTTCTCGTCGGGAACTTTTTCGTGCCACGCCGCCCGCTGACGCAGGACATCGTTGAGCCGCCCCGCCGTATCCTGCGCCGCAACCCTCAACTCGTCGCGGTGAGCGTTTCGCCCTGCGGCGTCACCGGGCAACCGCGCCTCGAGTTCACCAAGCCGGATTTCCACACCACGGCACTCGGCGGTCAGTTTCGACACCAACGTCGTTTGTTCGGTGACCGTCTCTCGGATGCTTTCCAGGTCGCGATCACATTTGGCCAGCGCGGTGTTGACCTCGGTCCACGCAGCCTCATCGAAGGCTGCCTGCAGGCCATCGCCGATGACGTCAATCTCATCGCCCAGCTTCGAGAGCTCTTGCTCGACCTTTGAAATCTCGGCGCTCAGAGCTGCAACGCCGTCCGGTGCAAGCGTCGCAAGGCGCACTGCTGCGCTTTCACGCTTCGCTAGTAACGTGCGTTTTTCGTCCATGGCCGCTTCCGCAGCCTCGGGTGAATTGGCGGAGCATCTCGCCAGCGCCGCGGATAGCTCGGATGCGACGCGATTGCGCTCTGCAACCGGATCACTGCCATCCTCCGCCCGCCCCGGCCGAATGTGGATTTCGCCAGTTCCCGGCACCGTCAATATGGTCTCGCGCTCCACCACGATTTCATGACCATCGGGAACAGCTGCGCCATCCCTGAGGAACACCCCGCTCCGGCCCGCCTCGTAGCATACCTCGATGCGCGGCGCTGCCGCCTCGAGTCGGGCGGTGAGCGCCGCCAGCGCACTGTTCAGACCCTGGATCTCGCGCAGTCCGTCCTCGTCTATTTTCAGCGCCTCGAGCTGCTTATCACTGTGCGTGATGTCCACTTGAACACGCTTGGCGTCCACCAACCGACGGCGTAGACCGCGCACGCGGTTGGCCACCTCCTGCCGGCGTGCAGCCCGCTCGGCCGCAGTGCGCGCTGCCTGCATGCGCTCACGCTGTTCCTTGAGCGCAGCATTGCGTTGCCGCGCCTCATCCAGGCGCGCTTCGCTGAGCGGCAGCGCTGCCTGCGCAGATCCGAGCGCGGCGGCCGCCTGTTTCAGACTGGCGCGCAACCGGCGTTCCGCCGCGATCGCGTCGTCGAATTGCTGCAAGCGCTCAGCGGCGGCTCTGTCGTCCGCTTTCAATCCCGCCAATTGCGCATCGAAAACATCGATCCGGGCACGCGCACGCGCGATTTCGGACTGCTGGTCAGCAAGCTCCGACACACGCTTGCGGCGCGCATCGCGCGTGTCCGGATCTTGCAGCTTTGCAAGCTGACGGCGGATCTCTGCCAGCCTGCCGACCCGTTCGCGACTGGCTGCTTCACGTTGTTCGGCCTCAGTGAGTGCTTTGTCGATCTCGGCAGCAAACTGCTGCGCTTCGAAATAGCGACTGCCGGCCTTTGCCCTGCGGCTTTTTCTCGTAACCAGAGCTTCGAGATCACGTAGCACCAGGTCGTGGATTGCGGCCAGTTGCGCGCCGCCCGATGCCGCCTCCGCTTCGTGTTGAACCAGGCGCGTGATCGACGTCCGCGTGTGTTGATCGACCTCGGGCTGCGCAAAGCCTGCCCCTTGGGCGACCCAGAGAACGCCGCTGGCACCGGTCGCCACGTTGGCAGCAGCGAGTATGTCTGCGAGCGCCGTTTCCACGTCCGCTCCACGGTAGATTCGCCGGCCATCGATTTCGCGAAGCTCGGCGCGGCGCCCGGCAAGATACTGCTTGGTCAGCGCCCAGCGGGTATCATCGAGACGAAACTCACACGCAATCAGGGGCGCTCCGCCGGCATGCGGGCGCAAGCTGCGCACCGTCTTGTTGCCGGCCGTGTAGGTCTCGGTGAACAACACCCGCAAGGCTTGGAACAATGTCGACTTGCCGCGCTCATTGGGCGCTGCGAGCAGGTTGAGACCCGGCGCCATACCGTCAACGACGACGCCGTTGGAAAACGGGCCCACTTCCCGCAACCTGAGTGCTTCGAGCTGCATCCGGTCTAGCCACCCCGCGTCATGTGGGCAAAACCACCGAGCAGGTGCAAGGCGCGCTGCGCCACCTCGCCATCCCCGCTTTGGTCGGCTGTATCCCGGGCGGCCACGGCAAGACGCGCTGCAATTTCCGCAACCTCCGGCGAGTTCAAGAACTCCTCGCCATTGCCGTCCATCACGACGCTCAATCCGTCCCACCTGACCGTGAGGTCGAAATAGGACGGCGCCAATGCATCGAGATGCGCCCGCAGGTCCGCCTGCCCGCCAAGCGTAGTGCTTCCCGACAACACCAGCCGCACAAGCTCCCGCGCCGATTGCCCATCGCAATCGAGGTGTTCGACAACCGCATCCGCCGTCTCGGTCGGGCGCACATCCAGCGCCAAACGGCGCCAGGCGAAGTGACCGGTCGCCACCTTCTCGACCGATGGTTCGGCACCGGGCGCATCGAGCGTAACCACGAGAACATGGCCGGCGTCATTGTCCACAAACCCGGTCGCCTCAGGCGTCCCGCTGTACCAGCTGCGCGCGTTGACTTCCCGCGCACCGTGCCAGTCGCCTAGCGCCAGATAGTCAAGTCCGCTTGCAGCCGCCCGACCGGCGTCGATCAGGCCCGCGCTGCCGCCCTCGCCGCCAAAACCGGAGACCGGCCCGTGTGCAAGCCCGATGACGGTGGCATCGTCACGCCGTGCAGCCGTGGCGAACCAGTGTGTCGGATCCTGTTCGACATGGCGCGCACCCAACGGCGCCGGCCACAGCGTGACCCGCGGCGCGATATCGACAGGCTCGGCGCGGCGATGAACAATGACGTTGTCGGGCAGGCTGAAAGCGGCAAGGCGTGCCCACACACCATGCTCGCGATCGGGGTCGTGGTTGCCGGGAAGGAGATGCCAGGTCAGATCGCCGCCACCCTTCAACAATGCCAGCTGGCGCCGCAATACGTCGTCGCTCAGACCTTCGCTGTCAAAGACATCGCCCGCAACCAGGACATGGCTGGCCCCGCGCTCACGCGCCACGCATGCGATCGCCTCGACGGCGCGCCGGCGCGCATCACGCAGCAAGGCCGCCTTGTCGGCCTCGAAGCCTCCGAAAGCCTTGCCGATGTGCCAATCGGCGCTGTGCACGAACGTGAAGCTCATAATCTTTCTCGACGAACGGGTCGCGACACATATATGTTCCTACTTCGTTCACAGCAACACCGGATTGACCGGTGCGCAAGCCTATACACAAGTGCTGCTTGGCCGGTCGACGTGCGGCGTGCCGCATCTGGCCCTTTGGCCGCGCGCATGCGAACACTTCGACTGCGTTGAACAGCAACCTGAGACCGAGCGACACACAATGAGCACCGACATAGAGACGATCGTTATCGGCGCCGGCGTTGTCGGCCTTGCCATCGCGCGCGCCCTGGCGATTGCCGGCCACGAGGTGCTGGTCGTTGAACAGCACGACCTGATCGGTTCCGAGACCAGTTCGCGAAATAGCGAGGTCATCCACGCCGGAATTTATTACCCGAAAGCAAGCCGCCGCGCGATTCACTGCGTCAACGGCAAGCACATGCTGTATCGGTTCTGCGAAGAAAACGGCGTTGAACACAAACGCTGCGGAAAGTTGATCGTCGCAGCAACGGATGATCAGGTCGCCCGCCTTGACGCCATCCGCGAGACCGCCGCCGCCAACGGCGTTGAAGATCTCGTCAAACTGACGCCGCAGGATGTCAGGGCGCTCGAACCGGAGGTCCGCTGCCTCGGTGCTCTGCTGTCACCCTCGACCGGGATCATCGACAGCCACGAGTTCATGCTCACGCTCCAGGGCCACGCCGAGGCCTACGGCGCCCAGATCGCCCTGATGTCCGAAGTCAAGCGCCTGAGCCGTTCCGACAACGGCGCCTTCGCCATTGAGCTGGCCGATGGAAGCGCGGTCACCTGCCGCAAGCTCATCTCGTCCGCCGGTCTCCACGCAACACGCCTGGCCGACACGCTGGCCTACGCCAACGGCTACACCCCGCCGCGCACCTACTACGCCAAGGGCCAGTACTACGCACTATCGGGTAAGCCACCGTTCACGCGCCATATCTACCCGATGCCGCAAGGGGCATGGCTTGGCCTGCACGCCACGGTCGACATCGGCGGGCGCTGCAAATTCGGGCCCGACATCGAGTGGATCGACGCACTCGACTACAGCTTTGAGCCCGCGAAGCTGACCAAGTTCCTCGAGTTCATCCGCGCGTATTACCCCAGCCTCGACGCCGACAAGCTGCATCCGGACTACACCGGCATCCGCCCCAAGCTTTATCGTGAGGGCGAACCGGTGCCGGACTTCATGATCCACGGCCCCGCCGACCATGGCGTGGAGGGGCTGGTGATGCTGTTCGGCATTGAAAGTCCGGGGCTCACCGCCGCATTGTCGATAGCCGAGGAGGTCACGGGGATCGCATGAACGGACTGGTCGCCCCCCACAAGCAACGGCGGACCGGAAGGCCACGGCAACGGCTTTCCCGGCCGTAGCCTTCCAGCCAGTGTTAGGAGGCTAGAGCAACCTGCCCTCATTCGGAATCGGTCCGATTCCGAATGAGGGCGTTTCAAGTTTAGCTGAAACCGTCCCACTCCCCCGCCCGGCCGCCCAAAACCACGATTGCATGGGCGGCCGGGCGGGGGAGTGGGCAGGCGGTGTGATTCCGCCTAAGGCGGAAATGATCTAGGGCAGAAAGTTGCTCGATTCTTTAAAGGCGATCATCTTTGTGCCTTAAGTCGGAGCCGCGACAGCGGTCCCAACTTGAGGCACGATGATCTAGAAGCAGGTGTTTACGACGGCACTGGTCTGGCACTGCCAGCGACGGCCGCCCCAGGGGCGGTAGCGCCTCTTGCATTGCTCGAAGCGAATGCCACGGATCATCTGCACCGTGTCGCCAAGCCGGTTGCGGATCTTCCAATCCATACCGGCCTCGGCATTGTTTTTCGCCATCCAGCGCGACCGGCTCATCCGGCCCCAGTGCGTGATGTAGCGTGGACAGCCCGCCTCGGCCCCATTCAATGCCGCATCGCCCGTCAGCGTTGCACCGGTCAAAGCCGCCACACCTAAGGGTGCCGCAAGCACTGCAACTACCGTGTTGATGCGCAATAATGCAGAAATCGACATTTGGTCTTATCTCCAAGAGCAACCGGCGTGTGGTTGAACATGGCGCCAAGCCCGTGCCGCAATCGGCGATGCCGGACTTCGCTAGTCCCGCAAATGAGTGGCAGATCGTGGCTGAAAGGTTCATGAACGGGATTTTTTTGCCGTCGCCGCCCGAACAATCCCGGTCTGGCTGGCCCACCGCCACCGCAAACATCCGTGGACAAGGCATCCTTCGCACGCATTAACCGCATTGCCCCAATTCGATTCAATCTTGCAAACCGGTGTTTGCTGAGTGTTGGTGCGGACGTGATCTAATCGGCCATCGAGCCAACCACCACCTCGTCCACCCGCGGCAACGGCCTACCTTGGCCAACCTCCGGGGAGGGTTTTCGGTGATTTGCGCTCATTTGAGATGGTGCTTGGGCAGCCTGCTGGATGGCCAAGGGGAAACAAAACGGGCAAAGGAAGATGATGCAGATGGCGGGACGAGAGTCGCCTGGTCCTTGGATCAGCGCACGCAGCATCGCCGCGATTATCACGTGCCTTGTGATCACGACCGCGTGCTCCCACCGCAGTTCGAGCACGCACGGCTACCGCTCCGCGTCGCGCCCGGCGCCTGCATCACAAGCCGGGTATGCGCGCCGCGGCACCTACAAGCTCGGTCGCCCCTATACGGTGCGCGGGCAGACCTACGTGCCCCGGCATCAACCGAACTACGATGTGGTCGGCCTCGCATCCTGGTACGGCAACGAGTTCGTCGGCAGTCCGACCGCCAACGGTGAGACCTTCAGCGACAACCGCATGACCGCCGCCCACCCGACGCTACCGCTGCCTTCGCTGGTGCGCGTGACCAATCTCTCCAACGGCCGTCAGATCGTGGTACGGGTCAATGACCGCGGCCCGTTCGTTGGCGGTCGCATCATCGACCTCTCGAAGCGCGCGGCGCATGCGCTGGGTTACGTGCGCAACGGCACGGCCCGCGTACGCGTGCAGTACATCGGGCCCGCCCGTCTTTGAAAAGTCCCAGCCAGCCCGGCTCGGCCCACCTTCAGCAGGCCGGCCGCCGGCCGTACGCCTTGGCGCCGTTGACTTGGCTCACCGACGCTCGGTGTTCAACCGCGCTTCGAGATACCGTCCATAGCTCGCCATGCCGAAACAGAAGATGAAGTAAATCACGGCGGCAAAGACCAGGCCTTCGATCGTGAAGATGCGCCACTGCGTGTCGGACGAAGCCGCTCGAATGGCACCCAGGAAGTCATAAAGCCCGATGATCGCAACCAGGGTGGTGTCCTTGAACAGCCCGATGAAGTTGTTGATCATCGGTGGGATGACCAGCTTCAAGGCCTGCGGCAGGATGACGAAGATCATCTTGTACCAATAGGACAAGCCAAGCGCGTCGGCCGCCTCTTCCTGCCCCTTCGGCAAGGCCTGCAGTCCGCCCCTGATAACCTCGGCCGTATAGGCAGCCGAGAAGAAGATGATGGCAATCTGGGCCCGCAGCAGCTTGTCGAAGCTCATGCCCGTCGGCAGGAACAGGTTGATCATCAAACTCGCCATGAACAACAGCGTAATCAGCGGCACGCCGCGGATGAGTTCGATGAAGCCGATACAAAGGAGCTTGATCGCCGGCAAGTTCGAACGCCGGCCCAGGGCAAGCGCAACGGCAAGCGGAAACGAAGCGACAATCCCAAACACCGACAAAATGAGAGTCAGCGGAAAGCCGCCCCACTGTGTGGTCGAAACGAACGTCAGCCCGAAGATGCCACCCTGCATCAGGACGTACATGACCGGCAGGCCGATCGCCCATGAGATCCACAGCCAGCGGCCCCAGTTGTTGGTGTTCAACGTCAGCAACACCAGGATCAAGAGCATCGCCATCATGACGAACGGGCGCCATTGCTCCTCGAAAGGATAGGTCCCGAACAGGATAAATCGATGCTTCTCGTTGACGAACCCCCAACAGGCGCCGGTAGCCTCCCGACAGGCCGCATTGTCCGCGATCCACACGGCATTGACGAACGCCCACTCGATCAGCGGCGGGATCACCAGCACCAGGAGCCCGGTCATGACAATGGTGATCAGCGTGTTGCTCAGAGTCCCGAAGAGGTTCTCTTTTGCCCAGGCAAGAATGCCGGTGCTCGCGACTGGCGGTTTCATTTCACTAACGGCCATGGCTCAGCGCTCCACCAGCTGGATCGACTTGTTGTACCAGTTCATGAACAGTGAAATCGTCAGCGATATCGTGAGGTAGACCACCATGATGATGAGAATACCTTCCGGCGCCTGCCCCGTCTGGTTCATTGTCGTGTTGGCGGTGTTGACGAGGTCCGGATAACCGATCGCCACGGATAGCGAACTGTTCTTTGTCAGGTTCAGATACTGGCTGGTCTGCGGCGGCACGATCACGCGCAGCGCCTGAGGCAGAATGATCTTGCGCATGATCACGCCTTCACGCAGGCCTAGGGCGCGTGCGGCTTCCACCTGGCCCTTCGGCACCGAAAGGATACCGGCGCGCACGATCTCCCCGATGAAGGCCGATGTGTACAGTGTGAGGCCCACGAGAACGGCGAGGAATTCAGGCGACAGGTTGACACCGCCGGTAATGTTGAACCGGCCGAGTTGCGGCACGTCCCAGGTTGTTGGCGCACCACCTAACGCCCAGCCGAAAACCGGCAGCGCGATGAGCAGTCCCAAGCTCCACCAGAACACCGGAAATGTCTGGCCGGTCGCCTGCAGGCGGGCCTTGGCCCAGCGCGCCAAAATCCAGATCGCAACGATTGCCACCAGGAAACCGATCAGACCGGTCGTCCAGCCGAAGTCCGCGGACGGCACCGGCATGTAGAACCCGCGCTGCGTTGCCACCACGCCGAGCACCGGCTCGGCATCGCGGACCGACGGCAGGGCATGCATCACCGCGATCCAGAAGATCATTTGCAGCAGCACCGGAATGTTGCGCAGCACATGGATGTAGGCGGCTGTAATCTTGTTGACCAGGAAGTTTCGCGACAGACTTGATACACCGACGAACACGCCCAGTATCGTTGCCATTATGCAGCCGATAACCGCCACGCGGAACGTATTCAAGAGCCCGACCAGCAGCGCCTTCCAATAGGGCGAGGACGACGAGTACTCGATCATGCTCTCGCCGATATCGAAACTCGACCTGCGCCACAGAAAATCCCAACCGGTTTGGATCTGTTGGGCTGCAAGGTTGTGCACCATGTTCGAATAGAGGTACCAACCCGTTCCGATCACCAGGACAATCGTGACGATCTGCCAGAGGACCCCCTGGACTTCCTTGTCATAAAAGCTGCGTCTCCCGGAACTGCGGGCGGGAGCACGTTGGCCATTGACTGTAATATCAGACATGATTGGTGACTTCGTCGGTTCGGTGCATCGATCAACGCTAGCAACGGATAAAAGCAGGGCCGCACCGGAACTCCGATACGGCCCGCTGTTAGAGCATGTCGTTAGCGCACTGGCGGAGCGTACATGATGCCGCCCTTTGACCAGAGCTGGTTCACGCCGCGAGGCAGACCGAGCGGCGGAATGTTGGCTTCCCAGATCTCGCCGTAGTTGCCCTTGGCCTTAATGGCATTGAGCGCCCACTTCTCGTCGAGGCCGAGGTTTTTGCCCATGCCGGGATCGGTGCCGAGCAGACGGCGGATGCCCGGGTTCGTGGACTCGGCAGCCATCTTGTCTGCGTTGGCTTTGGTGATGCCGTACTCTTCGGCTTCGATCAACGCGTTGACAACCCACTTGACGATGTCAAGCCACTGGTCGTCGCCATGACGGACAACCGGACCAAGCGGTTCTTTCGAGATGATTTCCGGCAGGATGACGTAATCGTCCGACTTGCCCTTCGGCGCGTCGTTGGCGCGAACCGACGCAAGACCGGAAGCATCCGTGGTCAGAACGTCACAACGGCCTGAGAAGAACGCAGCATTGGTTTCCTGCGTGCCTTCGATGACGACCGGCGTATACTTCATTTTGTTGCCGCGGAAGTAGTCGGCAAGGTTGAGTTCCGTCGTCGTTCCCGGCTGCACGCACACGGTTGCACCGTCGAGTTCCTTGGCACTTTTCACGCCAAGACTCTTCGGCACCATGAAGCCCTGTCCATCGTAGTAGGTCACGGCGGTGAAGTTCAGGCCGAGAGCCGTGTCACGCGTCAGCGTCCAGGTCGTGTTTCTCGAAAGGATGTCGACTTCACCGGACTGCAGAGCCGTGAAGCGCTGCTGGGCCGTCAGCGGGACGAACTTGACCTTGGTGCCGATTGCGGCTGCGATCGCGCGGCACACATCAGCATCGAGGCCCTGCATAACGCCTTTGGAATCCGGCAGCGAGAAGCCACCGAGCGACCCACTGACGCCACACAGCAGTTCGCCGCGAGCTTTGATTGCGTCGAATGCCTTGCCGGCAAGAGCACCTGACGCACTCGCAGCGAGTGCGCCAGCCGCAACAACGGCTAGTCTCAGTTTTGATATCATGAGTTCTGACCTCCCTTTGGTTGTGAACTCGCTCCCGGCTGCACTTCGGGCTTGAATGCCAAGCACCAAACGTCAGCCGTGAACCTCTAGTGATCTAGAATCTGGCTGAGGAACAGCTTTGTCCGATCCGACTTCGGATTGCTGAAAAACTCGCTCGGCGGACCTTGCTCGACGATTTCGCCTTCATCCATGAAGATGACACGGTCGGCGACCGAGCGCGCAAAACCCATCTCGTGCGTCACACAAAGCATTGTCATGCCGCTTTCGGCCAGCTCGATCATCGTGTCGAGCACCTCTTTGACCATCTCAGGGTCGAGCGCCGACGTCGGCTCGTCGAACAGCATGATCCGCGGCCGCATGCACAAAGCCCTTGCAATTGCCACGCGCTGCTGCTGCCCGCCTGACAACTGCCCCGGATACTTGCCCGCCTGCTCGGGGATTTTGACGCGATTAAGGAAGTCCATTGCAATGGACTCGGCATCCGCTCGCGGCACCCGGCGCACCCATTGCGGTGCAAGACACAGGTTGTCCATAACGGTGAGGTGAGGAAACAGGTTGAAACTCTGGAACACCATGCCGACTTCGGAGCGGATCTTGTCGATGTTGCGCACATCGTTGGTCAGCTCGATGCCATCGACAATGATCTGGCCTTGCTGGTGCTCCTCGAGCCGATTGATGCAGCGAATGAGCGTGGACTTTCCGGACCCCGAAGGCCCGCAGATCACAATCCGTTCACCACGCGACACCGTAAGATCAATGTTACGCAGAACGTGGAAATCACCGAACCACTTGTTGACACCAGCCATGACGATTGCAGGTGCGTCATTGGCATCGGACGCAGGTTGCGCCACAGCCGCTTCAGCCATCCGTCCTCCCAGACAACAAAGGGGTCTTTGCGACCCGCCAGTTTCCTTGCCCGCTTCTTCTGGATGCAATCCATCGCGAGCTATGCACTTTCGAGCGTGGCACTATGCATCAGGCACAGACACTTCGCAATTGTTCCGTCTGCACGAAGTTTAGCCGCCCGGCAGAGAAACTGCCTCTACGATATTCAACCAATCAACGCAATGGGACAGGTGTTTACGCAGTGTTAACGACCTGCGGGGCACATTAACCAAACCGTCACGAATGGATCGCGGCGCGATATTTCGGCGACAGCGGGATCCGCAGTTCGGGATCCCGACTGCAGCGCAAATCAGGGTCGGCCCATCAAGAGGCAGGGAAACAGAGTGACAAGCGCCCGGACAATAGGATCCGTAGGTAAGTCTCTCCGGATCGTTCGCGGGCCGAAGATGCTCGCCAGGATCGTTCTTGCGGCGTTGAGCCTGTTGGGCACGGCAACCCTTAGCGCTGCCGATCCTGTACTGTCCGTGCGCCTGGATTTCACTGGAACGTTCCGATTTGACGGGCGCGATACGCCGCCGGCTACGGACAGGCACACATTCGAGCTGGACCCGCGCATGGCGTTCGGCATGATTCCATCCGAGCAGTTGGTCCTGGAAGACGACCTTGAGACCCGCCATCCGCGCATTTCCGACCCGGTTTCGAAGCCCGCCGCCCCTGTGGTCAACGCGCCCAGCTCCCACCCTGTCATGGCGCCCCCGCCCAGCGAAATCCTGTCCTATCGCGAAAGCACGGCGCTGGCCGCCTGGGTCAAACGCGATACCGGCGCCGAGTTCGGCCTGGCCGACACCGAACGTGCCATCGCCCGGGCGCCGGTCACGTTGAGCCGTCCGACACCATCGCGATCGCAAGCGCAGGATATTCAGGCCCGAAATAATCAGGCACGGCAGAGCGACGACCGCAGAACGCTGGGCGTAACCCCGGCAAAGCCAGCGAGAAGGGCAACCGACGCACGCTCACCGGTGCCGCCTTTCAGAGGGGCAAGAGCCCATCAAGCAAAGCCTCCGCACGCGCTCGAAATACAACCGGCAAAGCCCGTAAGACCGGCGGGTTTCCGGGTTGAGGCGGATCTCCTCAACGCCGAATTGCCGCCACCAGCCAGACATGTGACCAGGCTCGTGACGGCTTTCCAGCCGGCACCGCGCCAAGACACAAAGCCACGCCTGACGGTTGCGGCAAAACCCCAGCATCCGCCGTTGCCGATCGCAAGCCCGGCACGCGGCAAATCAGCAAAGCCCCGCCGGCCCGCGGCAAAACCGGTCGTCGCTGCCCGCCGCACGCGCCAGTCGCGCCGCGGAAGATCAAGGGTGGCGCGCAAAAAGAACACAGCGCCCACAACCTCCTCGTATGGAGCAGGCAGCCCGTCATCGCGCCCCGGCTGGGCCAATTCCGCCTTCCAACCGAATTAGAATATTTCGCCTGCAACGCGGCTCGCACCGGTGCCTCACGGTGCTGGCCGCACCCTAAGCAGAAAGTTGCTCGATAATTTGGAGGCGATCATCTTTGTGCCTCAAGTTGAAGCCGCGACCGTGGTTCCAACTTATGGCTCGATGATCTAAGGGCACCTCCTGCAGAGCGGCCCTTCGGCCGGGACGCGCTGCCCCCCGACGACACGATCCCGATCGAGGCCGGCAGGCTATCTGCCGACCGCTGCGGCCGCATCAGCCCTGCCAGTCGGCCAGAACCATTTCGGCGGCCTTTTCCGCGATCATCAGCGTCGGTGAATTGGTGTTGCCGGATGTGATCGTCGGCATGATCGAGGCATCAGCAACGCGCAGCCCATCGATGCCGTGAACCCGCAAACTCGGATCGACAACGGCCGTATCATCGCTGCCCATCCGACACGTACCGACCGGGTGGAAGATCGTCGTCGAAATGTCACCAGCAGCCCTGACCAGGCCTTCGACGTCTTCGTCGGCCACCTTCGGGCCCGGACGGAACTCCTCCGGGGAATAGGCCTGCAAGGCTGGCTGTCCTACAATGCGGCGGGTCAGTCGGATCGCATCCGCCGCCACCAGGCAGTCCTCTTCGGTGGCAAGATAATTGGGTTGGATTTCCGGATGCGCATCGGGCTTTGGCGACGTGATGCGCACATGCCCGCGACTGGTCGGGCGCACGTTGCACACGCTCGCGGTAAACGCTGGAAACGCATCGAGCGGTTCGCCGAACTTGTCCAATGTCAGGGGCTGGACGTGGTACTGCAGGTTGGCTGTCTCGCGCGAAGGATCGGACTTTGCGAATGTTCCGAGCTGCGATGGCGCCATTGACATCGGCCCTTTGCGCAGGGCCGCGTATTCGAACGCGATCTTGGCTTTCTGCCATAATGTCTGCGCGTTCTCATTGAGCGTCCGCACGCCGGAAACCTTGTAGGCACATCTGATCTGCAGATGATCCTGAAGGTTGGCACCGACCTCCGGACGGTCGAGGTGCACCGTGATCCCGTTGTCCTGCAAAAGCGCGCCGGGACCGATGCCCGACAGCTGAAGGATCTGCGGCGAGCCGATCGCGCCGGCAGCCAGAATAACCTCGCGCCGGGCGCCGAGCTGCAGCGGAATGCGATTGCGCCGCACCTCGATCCCGACGACCTTGCGCTGCTTCAGGATCAAGCGCTGCGCCAGCGCATGCGTCACGACCGTCAGGTTCTTGCGTTTGAGTGCCGGCTTGAGAAATCCCCGCGCGGTGTTCCACCGCGTACCGGTGCGCTGGTTGACCTGGAAATAGCTGGTGCCTTCATTGTCGCCGCGGTTGAAGTCCTTGATGCGGGGAATGCCGGCCTGTTCAGCGGCCGCCGCCCATGCATCGAGGATCTCCCAGCTGATCCGCGGGTTCTCGACCCGCCATTCGCCGCCGCGCGCATGCGCACCTTCGAAATCCTCCGGCTCGAGCGCCAGTTGATCTTCGTGCTTCATGAAGTAGGGCAGCACATCCTGCCATGCCCACCCAGGGTTTCCGTGTTGGCGCCACAAATCGTAATCGCGCGCCTGACCGCGCATATAGATCATGCCGTTGATCGACGAGCACCCGCCGAGCACCTTGCCGCGCGGATAGTTTAGGCTGCGCCCATTGAGACCATCGGAAGCCGCCGTCTTGAACCCCCAGTCGACACGCGGATTGCCGTGGCAATAAAGATAACCGACCGGTATATGGATCCAGATGTAGTCGTCCTTGCCACCGGCCTCGATCAACAGCACGCGCACGTCGGGATCGGCCGACAGGCGATTGGCGAGGAGGCAGCCTGCCGTTCCCGCTCCAACCACGATGTAGTCGTAGTACTCCAGCATGTCGTCCATGGCACGCCTCCCCACGCTCCGCGACCCGTCACCGGCACGCGGGAAATCCCGGCCGTGCCACAGGGCCCAGCGCTGATTTATACCAGCCCTGCACGATCAGCCTGTCACCGGCACGTAAGTGCCGCGTCCGATCGCCACCAGTGCCCCTTTTTCATCCAGGACGTCGATGTCGATCACCGCCGACGTTCGCCCGCGCCGGCGCACGCGGGCAACCGCGCTGACGCTGTCGCCAACCGCAGGCTTCAGGTAATCGACACGCAGGTTCATGGTCGGAATTCCGCCGCCAAGCAACATGCCGAGCGCGAAGTCGCCGACGGTATCGATCAGCGCAGCAAGAACCCCGCCGTGAAACTGCTTGGTGCCCTCACGCCGTTCGAAATGTGCAGCAAGCGGCATGCGCACCGTCAGCTCGGCTGCATCGTAGTCCATCTTGACGACCTTGAGGCCGAGCGTCCGAATGAACGGCGAACGTGCGAATATTGCCGCCAGTCCCTGCGCATCGAGGCGTTCCGCGGCATCTGCCTGGCCCTTGGCTTGATCTTTGGCGCTCATGGTTTCAGCACGACCTTTCCGAACACTTCGCGATCCTCGAGCAGGCGGAACGCTTCGTTGACCTCTTCCAACGGCAAGACCTTGTCGATGATCGGTTTCAGCGTGCCGTCACCAACCATCGCCACGAGTTGCTCGAGATCGTCGCGCATCCAGCCATTGGCCCCGAGCACCTTGAGCTCGTACGACCAGATAAAGCGCAGATCTTCCTTCGGGTCGTAGCCGGCCGTCGCACCGCAGGTAAGAACCCTGCCGCCGCGATGCAGCACCCGCAAGGACGGCACCCAGGTATCACCACCGGTGAAGTTGACCACGACATCGACGCCCTTGTCCCATTGCCTCCGATGCGGCTTGCCGTACTGGGTCCACACCCACTTCATGAAGTCCTCCTCCATGTAGTTGATGCCATGATCGGCGCCCATTTCTTTCAGGCGGTCGAGCTTGGATTGGGATGACGCGCACGCGATCACCTCGCAGCCGCGTGCCTTGGCAAGCAGCACGCTGCACGTGCCGACACCACCGGATGCACCGAGAATCAGCACCTTCTCGCCCTTCTGCACGTCGCCGATGGTGTACATCATCCTGAGCGCGGTGCCGTAAGCGACCGGCAGGCACGATGCATCCTCGTAGGACACGTTGTCCGGCAAACTGACCAGATGATGGGTCGGCACCTTGCAGTATTCCGCAAGCCCGCCATGCCACATCTCGCCGATCAGTCCGCCAGGTCCGACCCGGTCGACGGGGTCGATCAACACCCGCTGGCCGGCTTTCCATTCACCGGCTTCGGCCCCCACCTCGACGATCTCACCGGCAAAATCCAATCCCATGATGCAGGGCATTGGCACCTTGATCCCCGACATGCCGTTGCGCGTGAACACGTCGTGGTAGTTGAGCGAGGTCGCACCGACCTTGACCACCACCTCTTCGGGCCCGGGCTTGGGATCGGCAAAATCCCGTTGGATGGCGATCGTACCGGGACCACCATGCTGTTCGATAACCGCTGCTTTCACGCCATCGCCTCCCTTGCTCTTCGTTCGTTCACCGGGCCGTTCGGGCCAAGCACCGGGTCATTCCGCGGCACGGATTGCAGGCGTCGCCGCCTGCCACGCCGCCAGAGCCCGCGCACCCAGCTCCTTGCGGTCGATCTTTCCGGGCCCCGCGAGCGGCAGCTCGGTCTCGAACCAGACCATCCGGGGGTGCTGATAGGCAGGCGCCCGCGCCAGCGCATACGCTTTGATGTCGTCCTCGGTGAGCCCAGCCTGGCCATCGGCAACGACGAATGCGACAGGCTTCTCGCCCTTGATATCGTCGGGCACCGGCACGACGCAGGCTTGCGTCACATTCGGATGGCTCACCAAAACCGCCTCGACCTCGCCGGGATAGATGTTCTCGCCCCCGCAAACAAGCATGTCATCGGCGCGCCCGACAAAATAGTATGCCCCCTGTTCATCACGTCGAAAGACATCGCCGGAGATGTACCAGCCATCGTCCGTGAGCACTTCTGCGGATTTCTCGGGCAGATTGAGATAACCGGTCATCGTCGCAGGCGTCCGATGCCAGAGTACGCCCTGATCGGCCTCCTGCCCGCTGTCATCGATCAGCTTCAGGTCGACTTCCGCCGCCGCAAACCCGACCGACAGATCAGGAACGGCCTTGCCGGGTCGCGGACCGAACACGATCGGGCCGGCCTCGGTCGTACCGTACCCGTTCATCACGCTTGCCCCCTTGAACGTCTCCTTGACCTGAGCCCAGAGTTTCGGCGAGATCGGCGCCGAGCCCATACGGACGATCTTCACCGAGCTGAGATCCGTCTGCGCCAGCGCCTCGCGCTCGGCAAGACACATCGCCAGCATCGTTGGCACCGATGTAATCCACGTGCACGCGAACCGCTCGATGGCGGCCAGATACTGCTTCGCCCGAAATTCCGGCATCAGGATCATGCGCGCCGAAGCCGCCAGCGTGAACAACGAAACGCAAAGCGCATTCATGTGGTAGAGCGGCGCCGCCACCAGGACCCGATGATCGGTGAAGGGTCCACCCACCATCCGCCGCCTGAGCGCCCACAAATGCCCCTTGTGGGTCAGCGGCACGCCTTTCGGCCGCCCCGTCGAACCGGACGTGTAGAGGACCATCGCGACGTCATCGTCACCCGGAACAAAGGGCGAGAACGCGCCCGGGTCCAGCAAGCGTTGGAAACCACTATCGCCGTCATCATCAAAAGACGTCACCGGCAGCTCGGTCTTCAGCATCGCTTTGCGCGGATCATCGCACAGGACATGGCGGATGCTGGCATCGTCGAGAATGAACGACACGATTTCGGGCGCAAACTTGTAGCTGAACGGCACGGCCACCAGTCCGGCCCGCAAAATGCCGAGATACGCGATCAGAAACTCGGCCCGATTGGCGGAATAAAGCGCAACGGCATCACCGCGCCGCAGACCGCGCGCACGCAATCCGCGTGCGCAGGCATTGGCGGCAGCCTCGATTTCGCGATGCGAGTATTCCCTCGGATTGTCCCAATCGCGACAGTCGATCAAGGCGATGGCATCGCCACCGCGTTGATCATCGTAAAGAACTCCGAGATTTTTCGTCTCAATCATGTCGGTGCGGTTGTGAACGGCATTGCGGCAGGACCAGACGCCGCCCGACACCACAACGGCGGGCCGCGACCAAAGCCAAACGGTAACATCGCCGCGCCGGAAGTGAAACCGCAACCGGCAGCCCGCCATCGCCCCGAACCGGCCGCCGGCAGCGATATTTCAACTCTGATCGACAGATCCGCAGCGGCCCGGCGCAGGTCCAGCCCCCACCTCAATTCACGGCACGCGCGAGCATCACGACCTCGCCTGCACCCTGGCCGTGACGCACCCGCCCGCGCTCTTCAAACCCGAGCCGGACGTAGAAGTCGACATTTCGCATGCCAAGTCCTGTGACCACGTGCACACCGCGAACACCCTGCGCGCGCACATGCTCCAGGAACCGCGCGATGAGACGCGCACCGACACCGCGCGATCGCCAGTCAGCAGCGACATTGATGTGCAGGTGTGCGGGAAACTGCCGGGTTAGCTCGCCAAAGGCTTCGAAATAGCCAAGCTCGTCGAACTCGGGCCGTCGCGCCGGGTCATCCAGGCTGCCAACGAGATACCCGGCAACGCTGCCATCGTTCATCAAGGCCAGGAATGCATGCTCCGGCTCTTCGCTTAGATAGCGGCCGAGCCAGCGCCAGTGAAACGCATCACGCTGAGCAGCATTCTCGAAAGTCTGCACGGCGCTCGCTTCAAAGAAGATCGCGTCGATCGCAGCGGCCAGCTGTGATGATGAACTTGCCCCACACGTCAAGTAAGGAACAATGCGCACCGCGCCCGCTCCAGCCGTCACCGGCTTGCCTGATTTCGGATCACTGCCGCCCCCGGCACCTCGACCGGGGACGATTGTCGGGTCAGGCCCTTGCAAGCCTGCTACTCAAGCTCGTGTTCCTTAGGGTTCTGACATTTGCTCTCGACATCACTGCACGGGATAGCAAGTGTCTGAACCGGAACACGAGCGACACGCAGCCTTAGAACCGAATGTAGATTCCGAACCGCGGGCGACGCCATCTGCGATAGCGATAGTAATAGGCCGGATAGTACGCGCGCCGGTAGTACACCGGACCGTAGTAGTACGGCGGATAATACCGACGATACCGCCACCGACGACGGTAATAGGACGGCCTGTCGTACACATAAAAGCGGCGATAGGCGCGCCGGCGAACGCGGCGGTTGCGCCTGCGCCAGCGACGCTTGTAGTGCACCTTCTGGACGGACGCCTTGCCGACGTCCGGCTTGATCAGACCGGCAGTCGGCGCCGCCAGTCCTTGGCCCGCCACCCCTCCGACACCCAGCGCGAACGCCAGGGCCGCCAGGCCGGCCAGACTTCGTTTCGTTGTCACGATAACCTTCCCGGACACGTAGTCCTTGTCGACTAGTCCTCTTCCTCCCGGATCGTCGGCATTTCCCTTGCAGTAGGTTGTAATGGCACCGATCCAGGCCCTTCCCCTAGCCCACCCTCATGAGACCGCCTGAACAACGCTACCGTCAACCCTTTGATTGTTCAAAACACAGTGTCCGATAAGTATGCCTATCGGTCCGGCCACAGACCTGATAGCCTAATCACGGCGCGCATTTTTCAAGCCCGACGGCCGGTCATCACCATGCTGCTTGATCGCAAACACTCTCATCTGCTCATCATTGACGTTCAGGAAAGACTGGTGCCCGCCGTCCACATGGCCGGAGACGTCGTGCACAATGCCAAGCGCCTGCTTCAATATGCTGGCAAGCTCGGCGTACCAATAAGCATGACCGAGCATATGCCCGAGCGCATTGGCGGCCTTGTCACTCCCGTGGCGACGAGCGCAGGCGAACAAGCCGGCACATTCCGAAAAACGACGTTTTCGGCCTGGCGTGACCCCGCATTTTCGCGGCATTTCGATACGCTGCGCGCCGCTGGACGGACGCAGATCGTCGTTGCCGGCATGGAGGCCCACGTCTGCGTCATGCAGACAGCGCTGGACCTCGTCGCCGCCGGTTTCGATATTCATCTCGTCCGCGACGCGGTCGGATCGCGTTCACCAATGGACCGTGACACGGCCATCCAGCGCCTCGAGCGCGCCGGCGCAAAGATTGTCACCCAGGAAATGATCGCGTTCGAATGGCTTGAGCGCGGCGACGCGCCCGAGTTCAAAGACATCCTATCAGTGCTTAAATGACTTTCAGTGCCAAAATGAGCACCACGCGACGCAATGAACGGAACGCCCGGGGAGCCCAGACCAGCATGCAGGACACCGCCGCAAAACCCGCCAAAGGCGCCTTCAAGTGGGATGATCCGTTTCTTTTAGAGGATCAGCTCACCGAAGAAGAACGCATGATCCGTGACACCGCCCACGACTATTGCCAGTCCAAGTTGATGCCGCGGGTCAACGAGGCCTATCTCGACGAAAAGACCGATCGCGAGATTTTCAATGAGATGGGTGAACTGGGTTTGCTCGGCGTGACGATACCGGAGGACTATGGCTGCGCCGGTGCCGGTTATGTTTCATACGGTCTCATCGCTCGCGAAGTCGAACGGGTCGATTCCGGCTATCGCTCGATGAATTCCGTTCAGTCGTCGCTGGTGATGTATCCGATCTACACCTATGGCTCGGAAGAGCAGCGCCGCAAGTTCCTGCCGAAACTCGCGACCGGCGAATGGGTTGGCTGCTTCGGCCTGACGGAACCCGACGCCGGCTCTGATCCCGGCGGCATGAAGACGCGCGCGGAAAAGGTTGCCGACGGCTATCGCCTGACCGGTTCCAAGATGTGGATCTCGAACTCGCCGATCGCCGACGTCTTCGTGGTGTGGGCCAAATCAGACGCGCACGAAGGCCGCATTCGTGGCTTCGTCCTCGAAAAGGGAATGGCCGGCCTGTCGGCGCCGAAAATCGAAGGCAAACTCAGCCTTCGCGCTTCGGTCACCGGCGAGATCGTGATGGACGGCGTTGTCGTGCCGGAGGACAATCTTCTGCCCAACGCCAGCGGACTGTCCGGCCCGTTCGGCTGTCTCAACCGCGCCCGTTTCGGCATTTCCTGGGGCGCCATGGGCGCCGCTGAGGACTGCTGGCACCGCGCCCGCCAGTACGTCCTCGACCGCAAGCAGTTCGGCCGTCCCCTCGCACAGACGCAGCTGATCCAGAAAAAGCTCGCCGACATGCAAACCGAGATCGCGATCGGTTTGCAAAGTTCGTTGCGCGTCGGCCGCCTGATGGACGAACACCGCGAAGCGCCGGAAATGATCTCCATCGTCAAGCGCAACAACTGCGGCAAGGCCCTCGATGTCGCCCGCCTCGCCCGTGACATGCACGGCGGCAACGGCATTCAGGCCGAGTATCACGTCATGCGCCATCTCACGAACCTGGAAACGGTCAACACCTACGAGGGCACGCACGACGTCCACGCACTGATCCTCGGCCGCGCTCAAACTGGCCTGCAGGCGTTCTTTTGAAACAGGCCGTAACCCGGCCTTAACCAAATCTCGCAGTTCGCCGGCTGCCCGATCGACCGGCCGGCGAACAGGGCAAACACTTTCCTAACCGTCGCCTGCTAATCCTGCAGGTTGAAACCGTTCGCTGCCCGGAGCTCCCGGCCTCGGTGGCGGTGGCGTAGGTGTGTGCGTATGTGTTTGGCCCATTGCGACGAAGTCTTGCCCGAACCTGGCAACTGCCAGGCCGACCCGACCGTCTGCGCGGCATTGGCCGCGACCCCGGCCCCCCTGCGTACATTGAAAGGGGTCTGCCGTGACGACATCGCCTAGCACGACAAATCATCATCCGCAGTCAGCCACATCGGACGCTGCCAGAGCAATGGTGTCTCGCTTTGCCCGCAACCAGCGGCTGCGCGAACTGTTCGCCTATCTGCAGGTCAGCGTCATCGCGACGTTCCTCGACATCGCAATCTTCACGGCCCTGCTTGCAACCGCGATGGTCTCCGGCACAGTTGCCGGTTCGGCAAGCTATCTGGCCGCACTGGTCCTGCATTACCTGATCGCCGTACGCTTTGTTTTCCGGCCCGAGCGCACCGGCAAGAGCCGCAAGCGCCTGGCCGGCGAATATATCGCCACCGGCCTCGTCGGCGTCTCCATTACGGCTCTCACGATCCATGTCCTGACCGCGCAGTTCGGTGCCTGGGCATATCTCGCGAAAGCAGTCGGTATCGGCACGAGCTTCCTCGCCGTCTATGCGCTGCGCTCGTTCCTGGTCTTCAAGCCGACGGCCGAAGCCACCGCGGACACGGACGCCTTCGATGCCGCCGCTGAAGCCGCAGCCACCGCCCGCCTCAACTACGAGCGCATTCGCCAGGAACTTGCGACCCGCAATCACCTTGCATTGACCGCAGGCAAATCGATCGCCGTCCTGCTGCCCTGCTACAACGAAGAGGCCGCTATCGCGGGCACGGTCGCTGAATTCAAGGACGCCCTGCCATCGGCAACGATCTACGTCTACGACAACAATTCGAGCGATCGCACCAGCGAGGTCGCACGCGCGGCCGGCGCCATCGTTCGTCACGAAAGCTACCAGGGCAAAGGTAACGTCGTGCGCCGCATGCTGGCCGACATCGATGCCGACATCTATGTTCTGGCCGATGGCGACATGACCTATGACGCGACGGCTGCCGGCTACATGATTGAACAGCTCGTCACCAACAACCTGGACATGGTCGTGGGCACCCGCGTCGCCGATGCCGATGCCGCCTTCCGCGCCGGCCACCGTTTTGGCAACCGCATGTTCAACGTTGTCGTGCAAGGCCTGTTCGGCACCCAGTTCAGCGACATTCTTTCCGGCTACCGGGTCCTGTCGCGGCGTTTCGCAAAGTCATTCCCGGCCTCCTCGAGCGGCTTCGAAATCGAAACCGAATTCTCCGTCCATGCGCTCGATCTGCGCCTTTCGACTATGGAAATCCCGCTGCATTACAAGGAGCGCCCGGCAAACTCCGAAAGCAAGCTGCGCACCTTCACTGACGGCATGCGCATCATGCTCACGATTGCGCGCATGTACCGCTGGCTGAAGCCGCGCCAATTCTACGGCGGCATTGGCGCCATCCTGGCAATGACATCACTTATCCTCGGCCTGCCCGTCGTCGTCGAATTCATGATGACCGGACTGGTGCCGCGCCTGCCGACGGCGTTGCTTGCGGCAGCAATCGGCCAACTCGCTGTCCTGAGCCTGATATCCGGCCTTATTCTTGAAGCGATCAGCCGCGGCCAGCGCGAGGTCCGCCGCATGCGCTACCTCGACTTCGAGGCCCCCGCCACCGCCCCCGACCGGTCCGCCACGGCCGCCACGAACACCGCCGCGGCGTCTTGAGAGGAAAGTCCATGTCCACCGAGTATGTCGATACGCGCTATTACGAAGTTGCCCAACCAAAGTCACTTGGAGAGCGCGTCGTCATCGCCGCCCGCGACCGGATCCATGACGATTTCCTCGCAACCTGCAAACCGGCCGCCGAGGCAACCATCCTCGATGTCGGCGTCTCGGACGTCATCAACGATGCTGCCAACGTGCTTGAACGCCGCTACGCCCATCCGACCCGCATCACGGCTGCTGGCCTCGGCGATGGTGGTGATTTCAAAACAGAGTTCAGCGACGTCGACTACGTCCAGATCGAAGCCAACAAGCCGCTTCCGTTTGCTGCGGCAAGGTTTGATATCGCAACATCGAACGCTGTCCTCGAACACGTCGGCTCCGTTCCCGCCCAACGCCGGTTCATCCGCGAACTGATGCGTGTTGCAAAGCTCGTCTACATCACCGTGCCGCATCGGTTCTTTCCGATTGAACACCACACGGCGATCCCATTCCTCCACTACTGCGACACCACGTTTCGCCTCGCCTGCAGCGCCACCGGCAAGACGTCCTGGACCGATCCCGAAAACCTGATCCTGATGTCGCGCAGTCACCTGGCAAGCCTGGTGCCGGCAGGTGTCGGCCACCGCATCACCTACACCGGACTGCCCCTGGGGCCGTTCAGCTCCAACCTCGCCCTGACCATCGACCAGCGCTAAGGGAGCGCAGACCATGCGCAAAGCCGAAACCAGCCTGCCGACCTGGCAGCAAAATGCGATCATCTTTGCGCTCGCCGGCATCGTCCTGTTCCTGCCGACACTGATCCGCATCTACTGGCCCGCCGGCGGACTGATCGACGTCACGGGTCATCCGATCGGTCGCGATTTCATCAATGTGTGGATCGGCCCGCAGGTCGTCGCCAACGAAGGCCTGTCAGCCTTGTTTGACCGCGAGGGCTACGCGAGGTCGCTTGGCACCTACTTCGGCACACCATTGCCGTTCCATAACTGGGGCTATCCATTGTTTGTCCTGCCGTTTTACTGGCCGTTCGCCCAACTCCCTTACGCGCTCGCCCTGACGCTATGGACCGTGCTCTTTGGAGCGGCCTTTTTGTGGGCCGCATCCGCCCCGGTCGACCGCACGCGTACGACCCTGGCAGTGATTTTCATCGCGCTGTCGCCGGCCGCGCTGATCAACACCGTTGGCGGCCAAAACGGGTTCCTGACCGGCGCCCTGCTCATGGGTAGCATGCTTTTGCTTGACCGGCGCCCGCTCGTTGCCGGCGTCCTCATCGGCCTGCTCATCTTCAAGCCGCATCTCGGCCTGTGCCTGCCGTTCGTGCTGATCGCCCTTGGCGCCTGGCGCACGTTCATCTCGGCCTCGCTCACCTCCGCAGCACTACTGCTCTACACGTTGCCGTTCATCGGACTCGATCCATGGATAGAGTATGTTGACAAGGTGAGCCCCTATCAGGCGCTGCTGCTCGAACGGTTCCAGGGCTTCTACACCAACATGATGGTCTCGGTGACGGCGGGGCTGCGTTCCATGGGAGTGGCCTACGGACCGGCGCTGGCAATTCAGGCGTGTGTCTCGCTTGCGGTTTTGGTCACCGTGGTTTTCGCTGTGCGCAAGACCGAGATCCCGGCCCTGCGCGCCGCCCTGATCGCAACGGCCGTGCCCCTGATCACGCCATACGCCTTCAATTACGATCTGACCGCCGCCGCCGCCGCGCTCGCATGGCTGGTTGTCGGGCCGTTGCGCGTGCCCCGACAGTACCGCCTGCTCGTGCTGATGGCCTGGCTCGTCCCGGTCTTGGTCATGATCCCTGTTGTCCGTTTCTCGGGCATGCCGCAACTCTTGATGCTGGCATCATTCGCAATCTTCGTGTGTTTGGCCTGGGGCTGGAGACCGCAAGAGGCTGGCGTCCGAGAGCGCGCAGCGCTGCCGGCCTGACAGCCACGAACCTGCCGAAAGACCTGACCTGCCGGGCTCCACTGCGACAACATTGCAGCTGACCGCGGTTAGCCGAGGACTTCGCCGGGTTCAGCGCTGTGCGCGCAATTCCTCTTCGATAACGGCACGCGCGATGATGTTGCGCGCTTCGATCTCATCCAGATCGAACCGGCGGGCAACAATGGCAGGCTTGGCCCGTTTGACCGGCGGCGGCCCGTAGTTGGGGCTAAACGGCTCTCGTGGATCATTAAGCTGATGGCCACCCCGCAAGGACGGCCGACGTGGCTGGCCACGAGGCTCGACCGCACGACCAAGACCGGGCGGTACAACCACGGCCATCCGGTCACCACCTACGGCGCCGGCAGAAGATCGGTTATATGGGGCTTGGGTCGTTGCACATCCGCCGAGCACAACAATCAAGCTGCCGGCGAGCGCAAGGGACAGGCCGCCTCTCGGCCGACCTAAACGGGACGAACACGAACAACGCATTCCACGAACTCCACTACTATCAACTGACCGCAGTGTGCCCGCTGACGGTTAATGCCCGGTAAGCGCGCGTCCCGATTTCAACCATACGCCTGGCGGCGAACATGAACCGCACATGAACGAAGACGTCACGCACCGTTCAACACCGGTGCGCAAAGGTGACTTCACCCTGAGATCCATCTTCCCCCGGCGTGATCCCAGAGGGCGCAACGTTCAGGGTCGTTGCGCCCTCAACGCATTTCTCCACCCCACCCGTCACCGGCCGGATTTGCCGATTACTGCTTGCTGATATACAGCGCAAAGACATTGCCCATTAAAAGTATTAGATGGCCTGCGGCGAAGCCCGCTAAGGCTTCATTTACCTTGTTGAATGCTTATGAACCCGGTCCGCGATTTCCGGGAGTGCTCATTGATGATCAAGTGTTCGCGTCTTTTCGGTCTTGGCCCCGTAACGGCGGTCGCCGCGTTCACAACGGCATGCAGCGTCACCTTCGATCCTGCCGGAACCTTTGGCACCGGCCGTCATCCATCAGCCCGCCCGGCAAAGCCCGTCACACCGCCGTCGACGGCGACCAGCAAAAGCGCCTGGCAGCCACCCTCCCGCCACGAAACGGCACCACCCTGGCGGCAGCACACGGTCGGTTCGCCTGAGCCGCGGGCCGCCTATACACCGCTTCCCAAAACTGGACGCCAGATCCATACCGTTCAGCCGGGCGGAACACTGTTCTCGATCGCCTCGCAGCACCGCGTAGCCGTTGCTGATCTGGCCCGGGCCAACAATCTGCAAAACGCCCGCCTCTATATCGGCCAACACCTGCGCGTGCCGACAAGCCGCCGTTAGACGGGCCTGCGCATCTTGACCAGCCGACCTGTCCGTTTCCGAAATCGCCACGCGCGACGGACAAAGTCACCTGCCGCACCGCGTTTGCCTTCGGATGTTCACCCGCGGGCGCCCCGCGATGTCTTCGTGCGGGTGGCGGAAAGCAACGTTTGATTTCCCGCAGCAGGAACACTAGGTTTGCTGCGATTGTTCACTCAAAGTCCAACCCCGAAAGATCAACGAGGAGGCAAGCCCATGGCGTTTTCTCTGCCCGACCTGCCCTACGCTTACGATGCCCTGGCCCCGCACATGTCCCAGGAGACTCTCGAGTTCCACCATGACAAGCATCACAACGCTTACGTGGTAACCGGCAACGGCCTGATCGATGGCACTGATTTCGCCGGCCTCAGCCTCACAAAGATCGTCAAAAAGGCCTACAGTGAGAAGAACCAGGCGCTGATCAACCAGGCCGGGCAGCACTACAACCACCTGCATTTCTGGAATTGGATGAAGCCGAACGGCGGCGGCAACAAGTTGCCGGGCAAAGTCGAAGCGCTCGTCAACGCCTACGGCGGCTACGACAAGGTTCGCGAAGACTTCATCCAGGCCGGCGTGACACAATTCGGCTCCGGTTGGGCGTGGCTCGCCGTGCGCGACGGCAAGCTCGAGGTGAGCAAGACTCCGAACGGCGAAAACCCGCTGATGCACGGTGCCCAGCCGATTCTCGGCTGCGATGTCTGGGAACACAGCTACTACATCGACTATCGCAACGCCCGCCCGAAATACCTCGAGGCGTTCTTCGACAACCTGGTCAACTGGGATTACGTTGAGGGGATGTGCGACGGCGCCTGATCGCGACCGTTACGCATCGTCGACCGACCTGCAACCGGCAGCCACAATGGCTGCCGGTTTTTTCCTGCGCTCGTCTTTTCGGCAACTTGCCGAAATTCAAACCGAGCGGTCCCGTGACCGACATCAACGTGACATCGCAATTTTTTCGGAGACCGGGGCCTGTTCAGCGCCGTGCGGAACGCCGCCGCCGATTGGACCGGCGCGAATAGGCGGGCAGCTTGCCCGAGACAACCGGCTTCTGGAAGCGTACCGCGTCGCCACGGCGGTTGACCGCAATCACCGGCGCCCCGATGTGGACCTGCTTGTACAGGTGGATGACATCCTCGTTGAGCATGCGGATGCAGCCGTTGGAAACCGCACTGCCAATCGATCCACGCGATGGGGTGCCATGGATCCTGAGCAGTGACCAATCCAGATAAAGCGCACGCTTTCCGAGCGGATTTCCCGGCAGCCCGCCGCGATAGGGTCTGCCACCGTCGACCGGGAACCACCAGGGGTTCTTCTTTTTCATCGAAACGAACGTGCGGCCGGTCCACAACTCGCGGCGATTACCGACGGCAACCGGATAGCGGATCGCCCGCCCTTCACCGAGAACGAAATAAAGGGCACGCTCGTTGTTGACGATAATGATCGTGCCCGCCGGATAACCGAGGTCGAACTTGACGGTTCTGGGACGCGCCTCGGCCAGGCCCGTCCCGAGGCCGGCCCACAGCAGGACACCGGTCATGAACGCCAAAGCCAAGGCTGTCCCGCGAAACATTTCGACTGTCTCCCGCCAAATATCGCAAGCCCAGTATAGAGCTCACGCACACTTTGGCATGCGCCCATTGAACATATGGTTGCAGCAAAAGACAAAGGTCATTTGTGTTGCAGCATCAATTCACTACCCGGTGTGGTTCCGGCAGCACAACGCCGCTGGGCGATATCGACCATAGCGGGATATCCGTCCGCCACGCGACACGCTAGTGTAGCGCAGCTGACATTTGGTGCCCGCGTGCGGCTTGTCTCTCAACCAAACGTCAGGTGCAAAAGCTATACTAGAAACATGGGCTTGCTCGTGTCCCTTATGATTCTGACGTTTGCTCTCGACAGCGCCGCACCGGATAGCAAATGTCAGAACCGGAACACGAGAGTGCGGCCGGGGCCGTCTGTCGGGAGAATGCGCACCGCCGCCCAGCCGCGACGGATGGACCAAGCCCACAAGCCACGACGAGAAGACCGGGTCGTTCCATGAGCCAAACCGCCCCCCCACTCGATATGACGGCCGGCTTTCGGCTACCCAGCGAACAGCAATGGCGTGAACTGGTCGACAAGGCCCTCAAGGGCGCCGACTTCGACGAACGCCTGGTTTCGCGCACCGCCGACGGCATCGCTCTCAACCCGCTCTACATGCAGGCCGGCACCGAACGCCTGGTGACCGGCGCAGCACCGGCCCGCCCATGGACCATATGCCAGCGCCTCGACCATCCCGACCCCTCCATTGCCAACACACTGGCTCTGGGCGATCTCGAAGGCGGCGCCAACGAACTCGCCATCGTCACGCCGGATGCCGGAGCCGCCGCTGGCTACGGCCATGTTTTCAATACGGTGGATGATCTCGCGCGGACATTGTCGGGCATTGCCCTCGACATGATCTCACTCCGCCTCGAGCCTGCAGCATCAGGCAAACGCAACGCGGCGCTGCTTGCCGCCACATTGATCCGCTCCGGCATCGAACCAGCCAAGCTCACGGTCAACTTCGGCTTCGCTCCTCTCGCGGCCCTGGTCCACGGCGGCAGTCTCGCCGTTGCGTGGTCCGACGTCGCCGCAGACCTGGCAGCAAGCGTCTCAGCGCTGCGCAAGCGCGGCTTCGAAGGTCCACAGCTCACCTGTGACATCCGCCCCGTCCACCAGGCCGGCGGCTCGGAGGCCCAGGAATTGGCCGTAGCCCTGGCAACAGGCGTTGCCTACCTGCGCGCACTCACCGACAACGGCATGTCGCCGGACGCTGCAGCCCGCGCCCTGTCCTGGACCGTCGCAGTCGACGCCGATCAGTTTCTCGGCATTGCAAAACTGCGCGCACTGCGCCTCCTCTGGGCCCGCGTTGAGGAGGCATCGCGCATCGCACCGCAATCGATCGCGATTCATGCCGAAACCGCGTGGCGCATGATGAGCCGCCGCGATCCGGCCGTGAACATGCTGCGCACGACGATGGCGACGGCCGCAGCCAGCATTGCCGGCGCCGACAGCATTTCCGTTCTTCCCTTCACCTTGCCTTTGGGCCTGCCGAACGCGTTCGCGCGCCGCATCGCCCGCAACACGCAGATCATTCTGGCCGAGGAGTCCAACCTCTGGCGCGTCGCTGACCCTGCCGCCGGCGCCGGTGCCTTCGAAGCCCTGACGGATGCGCTTTGCGAAAAGGCGTGGGCGGGCTTTCAGCAGATCGAATCCGAGGGTGGAATCGTCGAAAGTCTTCGCGCCGGCCATTTGCAGGCGCGGATCGCGGCCACCCGGGCAACGCGCGCAACAGACGTTGCACGACGCAAAATTGCGCTCACCGGAACCAGCGAGTTCCCGAACCTCGCAGAGAGCGCGGAAACCGTGCTCGACGTTCCGCATCCACCAACCCGCATTCCACCAAAGGACCGCAAAGGCGATCAGGCGGCATCCTTCGCAGCCCTGATTGAACGTTTCACCGACGGTGCCTCCCTCGCAGATGTCACACCGCCACCGTCGTCCGGCGTCACGGTCGAACCATTACCGTCACGACGCCTGAGTGAACCCTTCGAGGCCCTGCGCGACAAGGCGGACGCATATCTCGATGCAAACGGAAAACGCCCGCGTGTCTTCCTCGCCAACCTCGGCCCGCTGGCTGAACACGGCACGCGTGCCACCTGGGCCCGCAACCTGCTTGCAGCCGGCGGCATCGAAGCATCGACCAACGACGGCTTTGCCAATTCCGCAGACGTGGGCCAGGCATTCGCCGATAGCGGTGCGACCGTTGCCTGCATCTGCGGCACGGATGAAACCTACGCCGAACTCGCCGAGGCAACGGCCCAGCTCCTCAAGCAGGCCGGTGCCCGCAAGGTCTATCTTGCCGGTCGGCCAAGCGCACTGGAACAAGCCCTCACGGCCGCCGGTATCGACGGATACCTCGCGGTCGGCATTGACGTGTTGGCGGCACTGAACGAACTCCACGAGGCACTGGATGTCAGTTGAAGACAAGCGTCAGCCGCGACATTCAGGCGGATGTCAGTGCGGCGCGGTCCGCTACGCAATCTATTCCGAACCGACCGGCGCAGGCATTTGCCACTGCCGCATGTGCCAGAAGGCAACGGGCAATCCGTTCCACGCCTTTACCGGCGTGCCAAAGACCGATTTCGTTTGGACAGGTCGTCCACCCGGCATCTTTCGTTCATCCGAGACCGGCGAACGCGGTTTCTGCCCGTCTTGCGGTACGCCGCTCACCTTCGCCGCGGTCGGCGGCAAACGCATTACGTTTGGCATCGCGACACTTGACGACCCGTCCGCCGTCGCACCCCCGGAGCGTACCATTGGCATCGAAAGCAAGCTTGCCTGGATCGACGGCATGGCCGCCCTTCCAGGAAAGACAACCGAGGAAGACAGCGGCGCCGACTATGTTAGAAATCTGAAGAACAACCAATTTGGTTGAACGTACGACAAGCACCAATTGTGCAGCAGTCAACACGATCGACAAACCGTGCTAAAATACCGATCAAGAGCCAACGCGAGCATACGCCATGACCCAGCTCCCCGACTTTACCAAGATCGCGTTCGAGAAGCCGCCAGAACCTGCGCCCGCACCAGGCGGAGACGATTGGACGACACCGGAAGGCATTGCCGTCGCCAAGTCCTATTCGGCGGCCGACACGGCGGGCCTCAGGCACATCAACACGTACCCGGGAATTGCACCCTTCCTGCGCGGCCCCTACCCGGCGATGTACGTGACGCAACCGTGGACCATCCGCCAGTACGCCGGGTTCTCGACGGCGGAAGAATCGAATGCCTTTTACCGCCGCAACATTGCTGCCGGTCAGAAAGGGCTGTCGGTCGCCTTCGATCTCGCCACCCACCGCGGCTACGACAGCGATCATCCGCGCGTCAAAGGCGATGTCGGCATGGCCGGCGTCGCCATCGATTCGATCTATGACATGCGCACGCTGTTCGGCGGCATCGACCTCTCGAAGATGTCGGTCTCGATGACCATGAACGGCGCTGTCCTGCCGGTTCTCGCCCTATTCATCGTTGCCGGCGAAGAGCAGGGCGTCGCACCGGATAAACTCTCGGGCACCATTCAGAACGACATTCTCAAAGAGTTCATGGTGCGCAACACCTACATCTATCCGCCGTCGCCATCGATGCGCATCATCTCCGACATATTCGCATTTACGTCGGCAAACATGCCGAAGTTCAATTCGATTTCGATCTCCGGCTACCACATGCAGGAAGCCGGCGCGACGGCGGACCTTGAACTTGCCTACACCCTCGCCGACGGTTTCGAATATGCCCGTGCCGGAGTTGCGGCCGGCCTCGACATCGACGCCTTTGCTCCGCGCCTGTCGTTCTTCTGGGCGATCGGCATGAACTTCTTCATGGAGATTGCCAAGATGCGTGCAGCGCGCGCAATCTGGGCACAACTGATCCAGTCCGAATTCCAGCCGAAGAACCCGCGCTCGTTGAGCCTCAGAACCCATTGTCAGACGTCCGGCTGGTCACTGACGGCTCAGGACGTCTTCAACAACGTCACCCGTACCTGCATCGAGGCGATGGCCGCCACACAGGGCCATACCCAATCACTGCACACCAATGCTTTGGATGAGGCGATCGCACTGCCGACCGACTTCTCCGCACGCATTGCGCGTAACACCCAGCTCTTCCTGCAGCAGGAAAGCGGCACCACCCGCATTGCCGACCCCTGGGGTGGCAGCTACTACGTCGAACGCCTGACCCAGGATCTCGCCGAAAAGGCATGGGCCCACATCCGGGAAGTCGAAGAGATTGGCGGTATGGCCAAGGCGATCGACGCCGGCATTCCGAAAATGCGTATCGAAGAGGCAGCGGCCCGCACCCAGGCGCGCATCGATTCCGGCGAGCAAACGATTGTCGGTGTCAACAAGTACCGTGTTGCCGACGAGGCTTCGATCGAAATCCTCAAGGTCGACAACGACGCTGTCCGCCGCCAGCAACTCGACAAACTGGCCCGCCTGCGCGCAGAGCGCGACGAAACGACCGTCGCCGCCAAGCTGAAAGCTCTCACCGAGGGCGCCAGGTCGGACGGCAACCTGCTTGCCCTCTCCGTCGATGCCGCTCGCGCGATGGCGACCGTCGGCGAGATCTCCGATGCGATGGAAGAGGTCTTTGGTCGCCACCAGGCAGAGATCCGCGCCATATCCGGCGTCTACCGATCCGAGGGCAAGGCTATGAACGACAATCTGACCAAGGTCCAGGCCCAGGTTGCAGCGTTTGCAGACAACGACGGCCGCCGCCCGCGCCTGCTGGTCGCCAAGATCGGCCAGGACGGCCACGACCGCGGCCAGAAGGTGATCGCCACCGCGTTTGCCGACCTCGGTTTCGACGTCGACATCGGCCCGCTCTTCTCGACGCCGGAAGAGGTCGCCCGCCAGGCCGTTGAAAACGACGTCCACATCGTCGGCGTGTCATCGTTGGCCGCCGGTCACCTGACGCTCGTGCCCGAACTCAAGGCCGCGCTCGAAGCCGAGGGACGCGGCGACATCATGATCGTCGTCGGCGGTGTTATCCCGCCGGAGGACTATGACGCCTTGTTCGCGGCCGGCGCCAAGGCCGTGTTCGGGCCCGGCACCAACATTCCGGACGCTGCAGGCGATCTGATCGACAAACTCAATGCTCAGCTAGGGTATGCACCGGCCGAGGCGGCTGAATAGGTTCCGCGCTAATGGCGGCGACACAACGAGGTTTTACGGTGCGTGCACTCGGCGAGGTCGCCATTCGGTGCGCCAACCTGCCGGAGATGACGGCCTTTTACCGCGATGTCGTCGGCCTCGAACCCTTGTCCGGCGAATATTCGCGCCACATTCAGTTCTTCCGCATTGGTTCAGGCTTTGGCGGACACACGACCATCGTTGCCCTGTTCCACGCAGATGAAGTGCCGGACACCGACCATTCTAAAACAGATCTCCCCCCGGCAACGGGGCGCGGCTCGTCCCTTCACCACCTGGCCTTGACCTTGCCGTTTGCCGAACAGCAAGCGGCGATGGACTGGCTCAGGCAATGCAGCATCGCCTACCGCGTTCAGGAGTTCGCGTGGATCGGCTGGCGCGGCGTCTTCTTTGAGGACCCGGAAGGAAACACGATCGAATTCGTCGCCTACGACCCGGCCTCCGGTATCGCCCCGGGCTGAGCCTCTCCCCAAGCAGGAAGCTTAACGCGCGGTAAACCGCGCCGACAAAATTAGGTACAAAATCAACCGGCTGCGTTGACCAGGAATTAGATGGTTGCCTCTAGGCTGGTGAGCGAATGAGCGACAAGGACTGATTTCATGCGCCTCGCCAACTACGGCATGATCGCGCTTAACGGCAAGGTTAGGCGCCCTGAACCTGGAGCCAATTTCTTCCAGTACCAAAGCGGACTTGCCAGCTACCAGCTGTCACTGAGCCTTAAAAAGCAGGTCAACAAGGACGCGCGGGCGCTTGACCGGCGCCTGAGCGAACTCGCCGCATCGATCAAGAAGACCCTGGCTGCCTGAGACTTGCCGGTTAACTCAAACCGGCCGGGCCCGCCCGGCAGAGACGGCCGCGCCCCTCCCGCACATCTCGCTTTGAAGCAGTGTCGCCGCCGCATCGTCGGTGCGCCTATTTCGTCGGCCCGAGAGCCTTGATCGTCTCGTAAAGCGTAACCGGAATTGTTGTCCCCGTGTTCGGTGTCGTTTCGCGGTTGCGGTAGCGCCGGTCACCCGGCAGGCGAACGCCTTCCATCGCCAGCATGCGCGCGAACAGCATCTCGCTGTGCGCCTTCCAATCGCCAACGCCGGCAGTTTTTTCGGGGTCGATCGCGAGAATGAACTCACCACCGCGTGGTGGCCCACCATCGCCATTGTCGGCCTCTGAGGCCTCGAAACTGAAGCGCTCGCCCGACAGCCCGGCAGCGAGCAATTCGACCATCATCGAAATCGCAGATCCCTTGTAGCCGCCGAACGGCAACTGCACACCTCCGTCGAGGATTGCCTCCGGATCCGTCGTGTCGTTGCCGTGCCTATCGAGACCCGTTCCCGGCGGCACATCGTGTCCGTCGCGCGCGGCAAGCTGGATTTCGCCGCGCGCCATTGCCGACGTTGCCATATCGAACACCATCGGCGGCGCCTCGGAACGCGGCCAGCCAAAGGCGATCGGGTTGGTTGAAAACAGTGCTTCCGCCCCGCCAGCCGGCGCAACGAAGGAGTTCGCCGTCGTACACGCAAGACCGCAAAGTCCGGCTTCGGCCAATGGCTCGACTTCCGGCCACAACGCCGCGAAATGGTACGAGTTGACCAGCACCATGCAGGCGATGCCCTGGTTTTTCGCAGCATCGATCAAAGCCGCGCGGCCGGCGACGATACCAAGCGGCGCATAGCCGTTGGCGTTGTCGACATGCACGACGCCGGGTGCCGGCCGCGTCACGATTGGCGAGGCATCACCATTGACTTTGCCGCTGCGCAGCGAGGCAATGTAGCCGGGCAGGCGAAACAGGCCGTGCGAGGCACTTCCGTCGCGTTCGGCGGTCGTGATCGTCTCGGTCAGTGCCGAGGCATTGGCCTCGTTACAACCGTTCGCCGTCAACGTCCTGTAGGCGAGTGTCCGGACATCTTCTAGGCTGAGCGTGACGGTATCGGACATAAGGGCAGCCTCCGGCTTGTCGACATCCAACAACAACTGTCGAAAACCATGGTCGCGCATTGCGTGCGCGGGCGCAATCGCAGCGGCAATATACGCGCTGGGCTGGCCGCCGCCACACGCGTTTCTGCCGGCGTGCGCGGATGGCTCAGGGTCGGCGGACGAACGGCTCAGGGTCGGCGGACGAACCACTGGGCGCTGCCCGGTTGCGCGTTGATGATACGCACCGGGCGGCTGTCGCCCCCTTGGGCGGTTGCAAGCTTTCGGCGTCGGGTTGCTCCACCAACGGCCGGCGCCGAGCTTTGGGCCGCCCTCAGTTTCGGTAACTTTGGCTTGCGCTCGGGCAGCACGACCGCAAGACCGTTCGCGGTCGCAACCGACTTGGCGTCAACCGCGACCTGACCGCTGATCTTGATCCCGAAGTATTTTGCAACGCACGAGTCGGACCGCTTAACGGCTTCCAGGTTCTGTAGTTCAACCTCGACGGTACGCCCGTCTTCGCAAATGAAAATCTGGCCGGCATGCGCCTGTTCGGCATAAGCGCCGATGGCAAGCGCAACGGCCGAGATCGCAAGAATTCTGACAATCATATGCCCCTCCAACGCGGCCGCTGGCGGGCACGCGATCGCACCCGCCGTCGACGACCGCTATCGTATTGGGACACGCGTTAACGTCGCGTTAACCGCCGGCCGGGTGATTGCAGCGATACCCGTGCTCCATACGTGCACCGACCAGCGATGCGCGATGAAGCCAGAAGACCTATGGGAATTTCCAATACATCCCGAGCGGTGTCGTCAGGCTCAGCAGTGTGGCGTTGCGCGCGTCGGGCGCCTTGTAACCGTGCTTCATCAAGGCCCGAATGTCGTCGAGCAGGGCTTTTGATTGCGCATAGCCGGCATGATTGAGCGAGAAGATGTCCGTGCTGGTGGTCGTCACGTCGATGGTATCGATGCCCTCGACCACGATCGGCCCTTCCGGCGGAACATCCCCGGCCCGCGCAATGCCACCCCAGAACTGACGCGAAGCTTCGAGCGCCAAGTCGTTGGACGCTGCATAAAGCGTCACCCCGCCGGCACTGATCCCCTTGATCTCGCGCGCCAGGCCCGCAAACGTATCGCGGTCGACGTCCGGCGCGGCCAGGATCAGCTGCGAGATCTTGACGTCGGTATCATTGCGCAACCGCAGTTTCTGCAGCACCTGCAACAGCAGCTTGCTCCCCATACTGTGCGCAATCACGGTCAGAGACGTCACGCCCGTACGTTTGGCCACGAGCGTCAAGAACGCTTCGAGATACGGTGCTGCCTGCTCCGCCGATTCGCGATCCGCGCTGTAACCGAGCGGGCTGACCTCACCACGCGACGGCCAGGAATAAACAAACGAGCCACCGTCGAATTTAAGGTCGTAGGTGAGCTGGGCGGAGCGATAAACCGCATAGTCGAACGTGGTGTTGAAACCGTGAACGAAAACGAGGCCCTGGCCGGCAAACGCCTTGGATTTCGAAATGCGCTCCTGCGCCAGCGCCGCGAATTCGTCCGTTGTCAGGTGTTTGACCTCCTGCATCGTGAAGTGTTTCTCAGGATCCTCCTTTTCCTTGTGAATCACGATGTTCAGAACCGGGATGCGATAGACCCACGGCCGCTCGATGTTCGGCACCTTGTGAATCTTCGGAATGGTAACCAGCGCTCGACCAACCTCCAGCCGCTTGCCACGCTTGCGGCTGTACTGGATCCGCTTTTCGCCATCGACCCGCGTCCGGTCGGTGCCGTAGAAAACCGGCACCACGTGCCACTTGTCATTGTCCTTGTCGCCAGCGCCATCGGGTGAAACCGACCTCGGTTCACCCTCGCCCCGCCTGTCGGCTCTCCCGCTCGGCGGCTCGGAGCCCGTCCTGTCGCCTCTGGCCTCGGCCAAACGCCGGCGCTCCGCCTCTTTGCGCACCTTTTCTTCCACGGCCCGCAATTCAGCCAGGCGCTCGTCAGCCTCCTGCCTCTGCCTGGATTGAAGTTCGACGCGCCGTCTTTCCAGTTCGGCTGCCAACCGTCTTTGTTCGAGGTGCCGCCGCTCCTCTTCGCGTTCTGCCTTGCGCCGTTCCTCCTCAAGCCTTGCCTTGGCACGGCGAGACGCTTCTTCGGCCTTGCGTTGCTGTTCGGCGCGCGCGCGTTCCTCGGCCTCGCGCCGAGCGCGCTCGAGCTTTGCCTGCACCTCTTCGCGCCGGCGCTGCGCTTCGCGTTCCGCAGCCTCGGCAGCGGCAGCCCGTCTTGCCGCGAGCGTTGCCTCCGCGGCCTTCCGGCGCTCGGCCTCGGCCGACAACTTCGCATAGATCAGCCCACCGCCAACGCCGGCCACCAGCAGGCCGAGCAGCAGAACCGCAACCCAGCGCGCCGGAGCCGCATCGACCAGCCACCACAGCACCAGCAACGACAGCACACCGGTCGCCACCAGCAGTCCGACGTTCAACTCGCTCAGCAATTCAGGCATCGCGGTCTCCTCGTTGTGGACCAGCTCCAACCGCCCCCGCCGTCCAGGGGACGGCCCGGGCGGCGCGAAGGTAATGGTCCCGATTTGCAACGGCAAGCCCAGGCGAGCCTCACCGTTCCAGGGCGCAAAGCGCGGCTGAAAAGGCTCTTGCGGCGAAGTCCCTGCCGGATGAACAAGACCGCGTCATGACACGCAATCCCGGCCTCACCCGGCAATCCGCCGATGCCGAAGCCGATCACGGCCGTCCTTGTTATTGCCGCGGCGGCCTGCACCGGTGTATCGGACTAGCGCCGCTCTGGTCATCACTGCTATTCTATGTGGCGAGTTCCGGCCCGGCCCCTGCGAGCCAATCGGGCGGGCACGCCAGATGCTATGCGGCCGCTGACCATCGAGAACGACAACGAAACGCCCACCCGATTGATGACCACGGCCCCACCGCAAAACCTCTCGCTCGATGATCTCGCCGACGGTGTCCGCCGCGCTGACCGCGCAATGCTCGCACGTGCCATAACCCTTGTTGAGAGCACGCACCCCGACCACCAGGCCAAGGCACGCGATCTCCTGCAGCTCCTGCTGTCCGACGGCGCAAAATCCTATCGCATCGGAATAACCGGCGTTCCCGGCGTCGGTAAGTCGACGACCATCGACCAGCTCGGCATCAACCTGGTCGAGGCCGGCCATCGCGTCGCGGTCCTGGCCGTCGACCCGACCTCGAAACGCACCGGCGGCTCGATCCTCGGCGACAAGACGCGTATGAACCAGTTGGCGAGCCATCCGAACGGCTTCGTCCGGCCGTCGCCGACCTCAGGCACACTGGGAGGCGTCGCCAGAAAGACGCGGGAAACGATGATGCTCGTGGAAGCGGCGGGCTACGACGTCGTGATCGTCGAGACCGTCGGCGTCGGCCAATCGGAGGTCGCCGTTGCCGATATGGTCGATTTCTTCCTCGTCCTCCTGTTGCCGGGCGGCGGTGACGAACTGCAGGGCATCAAAAAGGGCATTATCGAGATCGCCGACATGATTGCCATCAATAAGGCCGACGGCGACAACGTCTCACGCGCCGAGCGCTCCGCCGCCGACTATCGCAATGCACTCGCGTTGCTGGTGCCGGGCTCGCCGAACTGGCAACCGCCGGTCATCACAATCTCAGGCCGCGACAACACCGGCCTGGACACACTATGGCAGCACATTGTCAACCATCACGATCGCATGCGCGCAAGCGGCGAACTGGACCAACGCCGTACCGATCAGAACGTGCGTTGGATGCACGATATGCTCACCGAGCGCCTGTTGGCCAAGATCCATCGCAACCCGGAGATGTCAAAGGGCCTCGCCAACGCCGAACGGGCTGTGCGCAACGGCGATTTGACGCCGGCGCTCGCCGTCGATCACGTATTGGAACTCCTGGACAAATCCTGACGATGCCCGTGCCCAAGCAAACCGTCCTATTGACCGGCTTTGGCCCGTTCCCTGGCGTGCCCGTGAACGTGTCCGACGTCTTCGTCAGGCGCCTCGCCGAGGTCGCCCGCCCTGCCTTTCCCGGAGCCCGCATCGTCTCGGGCACGCTCCCAACCGTGTGGCGTGAGGCACCGCCGCAACTCGAAGAGTTATATTTCGCACACCGCCCGACCATCGCGTTGCATTTCGGTGTCTCGCACCTGTCGCACGCATTGACGATCGAGTGCTGCGCGCGCAACCGGGCCGAACGTCCGGACGCCGCCGGCGATGGACCGATGACCGACATCCTCACGCCGTACGGGCCGAACGAACGCGCTCCGACCATTCCGACTGGTCGCCTTGTCGCCCGCCTGCGCCGACGCTCGATTGCTGCCGTCCTCTCGCATGATGCTGGCAACTACCTCTGCAACGCCATCCTCTACCACTCGCTCGATCTGATGGCGACGCTCGGCATCAACGGCCAATGCGGCTTCATTCACCTGCCGACCGAGCTGCCGGCCGTCCGCCGGCATACCGCTGCCAGTGGCCCCTATCGCCGGCTGTCCTTCCCGGACGCCTTGGATGGCGGAATTGAAATCATCGCAACACTCTTGCAGCGCCCGCCGGCCGTTCATCACGCACTTCATCGCCACGCGCCTGCGGCATGAGGATCTGGGTCTCCAGCACGAAGACAGTCGCCGCGGCATGACAATTGCAACTCACGGTCCATGTAGCGTTAACGGATCATGATCTTGCACATGCCAATCGATCGTCGCACTCTGCTCCTTGCCGGCACTGCCGGCTTTCTGTTGCCGGCGCCCCGCGCTCAAGCCGCACCACGCAATCCGTCAAAGCGGATCCCGCTTGCCATCCCGGCGACCGATCTCGGCATCACGCCCGACACCGCCTCCGACCAGACCGTCCGCCTGCAACGCGCCATCGACCATGCCGCAACGCGCCGCCTGCCTCTGCAACTGCCGCCGGGCCGGATCGTGGCCGGCCGTCTGACGTTGCGCGACAACAGCACAATTCAGGGCACCGCACACGCGAGCCATCTCGGATTGATCGGTGAAGACGCGGGACTGTATGCGCGCTCCGCGCACAACGTATCGCTCAAAGATCTCCATATCGACGGGCGCAACGTGCGCGCCACCAATGCACGCAGCGGCCTGCTGGCCATGCACGGGGCGCGGCATGTTTCGATTTCGGGTTTGTCCATCGACGGCGCGCCGGCCGCCGCCATACTCCTCCAGGCGTGCAACGGCACGGTCGAAAACTGCCGCATTACGCGCCCCACCGATGCGGCCATCTTCAGCATAGACGCCCAGGGCCTCAGAATTGCAGACAACACCATTTTGCAGTGCGCCAACAATGCCATCCTGGTCTGGCGCAACCGCATTGGCGAGGATGGCACGCTCGTCACCAACAACCGCATCGCACACGTGCGGGCCGATGCCGGCGGAAGCGGCCAGAACGGCAACGGGATCAATGTCTACCGCGCCGGAAATGTCATCGTGGCGGGCAATCACGTTGCCGACTGCGCCTATTCGGCGATCCGTGCCAATAGCGCTTCGAACATACAGATGATGGGCAACAACTGCACCCGCATTGGTGAAGTCGCGCTTTATGCCGAGTTCGCGTTCCAGGGCGCCGTGATCGCCAACAACGTCGTCGATCACGCGGCCACCGGCGTCTCGGTGACGAACTTCAACGATGGCGGCCGGCTGGCCGTCGTCCAGGCCAACGTCATCCGCAACCTGTACCGCCGCGAGCACGAACCGGTCGACAAACGCGGTGTCGGCATCGCGGTCGAAGCCGACACCACAGTCACCGGTAATGTCGTCGAAGGTGCGCCGACGGCGGGCATCGCGATTGGTTGGCACGCATGGATGCGCAACGTCAACGCCACCGGCAACATCATCCGCAATGCGGGAATAGGCATCGCCGTTTCAGGTGATCGCGCTGCCGGATCGGCGCTCATCGCACACAATACCATCGCCGGCGCCGCCAACGGCGCCATCAGGACCATGCGCGGCGACGTACCCTTTGGCCCGGACCTGCTCATCCAGCCGCCCCCGGCCGACGGCAACTTGCGGATTTCGGGCAATATCGGCGCCTGAACGCTGGCTCAGCCCCGGCCCACGGTCCCGGCAAACTTGACCAGTTGAGCCCGCAGGTCCTGCGCGATGCGCATTTCACCGACGTCGATCCCGCCCCAGTTCGTCAGCGGCCTCGCCTCGGCGAGATCTTTGGCATCCGCAATCAGCGTGCCGAGAATTGCACTGACGGTCGCCTCCGACGCCCGCTTGGCGCCATCCTCCACCTTGAGCGCAAAGCCAAGCCCGAGGCTGCGAATTCCGCCGCAATAGACGCCCTCCGCACCGGTTTTGAGAAACACATCGCCGGCGAAGCGGCGCATCAGCACGGTATCCACCCGCCCCCGTCCGGCGACCATCTCGGGGTGCTTCCAGCACGCTGCAACGAGCCGCTCCGCCGCCCCACGCGCACTGTCTGCAATCTCATCGCCGCTGACAAACCGCGCAAACGCCCGCGCCAGATCTTTGAGCGGCAACGACCAATTGGGAACGGAACATCCGTCGATACCCCAGGCCTCATCGCCAAGCTCGACATCGGCAATTTCCGACACGGCATCGCGCACCCGCCGCTGCACGGGATGGTCCAACGCGTGATAGCCGTCCGTCGGCTCGCCCATGTGCACCGCCGCCGCCAGCATCCCGGCATGCTTTCCCGAACAATTGTTGTGATAGCGGGTTGCCTCGTCGTTGGCTCGCAGCAAATCGTGCGCAAACTCATCGCCGAGCGGCAGATGCGGGCCGCACACGAGCGCACCCTCCTCGAGACCGATCCGGGTTACGATCTCCCGCGCCGCCTCGACGTGGTCAGGCGCGCCGGAATGAGATGCACAGCACAGCGCCAGTTCCCGGTCTGTCAGTGAAAACGCATCCGCCCCGCCACTCAAGATCAACGGCAGCGCCTGCAGAGACTTGATCGCCGAGCGCGGAAAGACCATCCGGTCCACGTCACCGTAGGCGAACACCTCGGCCCGGGCATCGGCGATCGCGATGGCACCACGATGGCGGCATTCGACGACATTGCGCCGCGTCAGTTCGACGAGTACGGGCGCAATGTCTGGCGTTCCGGTCATGGCTTCGACTGTAAGCTGCGGAAGATCTGGCTGGGGTGGCAGGATTCGAACCTGCGCATGGCGGTACCAAAAACCGCTGCCTTACCACTTGGCTACACCCCACCAAAGAGTGAGGCACTTACACCCGATTGGCCGGACTTTCAAGTGCCCGGGATCTACGACTGGAACAGTGCCACCTCGAACGACAAGCGCCGGGTGGTCTCCCTCCCGGCGCGGATTGTCGAACATTGGGTCGATCTGGAAATCAGCGCGTGGTGACCGCACCGATAACGCCAACCATCTTGTCCTTCCAACTCGTCGAAACGCTAAGCTGCTCCTGTGTCAGCGCCACCGCCCGCTTGATATCTTCCGGCTGGTGCAGCGCCGTGATGAAGAACCGGATCCGGGCCGCCTTCATTGGCACGGCCGGATAAACGATCGGCAGCGCATTGATGCCGGCATCGAGCAGACGCTCGCTGAGCTTCACGGCGCGCAGGATGTCACCGACCATCACCGACACGACGGCATAGCCTTCACTGGTGCCGGTATCGAGGCCAACCTCCTTGGCCTCGGCCAGGAACAAGCGCCCGTTTTCCTGGACCCGGCGCACGCGCTCGGGCTCGGCCACCAGCGCATCCAGCGCTGCCTTGGCCGCTGCCGCGTTGGCCGGCGGCATTCCGACGGAATAAACGAACCCAGGAGCGTTGAACTTCAACACCTCGATCAGTTCCTTCGAGCCGCAAACATAGCCACCGCACGATGCCAGCGTCTTGCTGAGCGTACCCATCCAGATGTCGACCTGCTTCGGATCGACACCGAAATGTTCGGCAATGCCGCGGCCGGTCTCACCGAGGACACCGAGCGAGTGCGCCTCATCGACCATCAACCAGCAGCCGTACTTTTCTTTAAGCGCGATGAGCTGTGGCAGGTTCGGCAGATCGCCATCCATCGAGTACAGGCCTTCGACCACGATCAGCGCATTGCGATACTTGCCGCGGTTTTCCTGCAGGAGCTTTTCGAGCGCCTCCATGCTGTTATGGCGGAAGCTGAACGCCTTGGCGCCCGAAAGCTTCGAACCGACGAGGCCGCTGTTGTGCATCAGTTCGTCCTGGAACACCACATCTTGCGGTCCCAGGATTGTTGCGATCGTCGACACATTCGTTGCATGACCGCTGACGAACGCCACGGCATCGTCGACCTGGTAGAACTCGGCGAGTGCTTCTTCGAGTTCACGATGAACCGGACGTTCACCCGCGACGATGCGGCTTGCCGAAACCGAAGTCCTGTAGGCGTCGATTGCAGACTTGGCAGCAATCGCAACATTGGGGTGCTGGTTCAGGCCGAGATAGTCGTAGGATGCAAAGTTGACGTGCGGTACGCCATCGATGTAGCTGCTCGCCCCTTCCACGGCACCGTGGCAGCGATAGAAGGGATCGCGCACACCAAACAGGTTGCCGAGGCTGCGCTGCTTCTGGATCGCCTGATAGGATGGCAGATCTGCAAAGCTCGGTTTCTTGAACTCTGACTTGGCGCTCGATGCGCTGCGCTTATCTTCATCCGAACCATACCAGTTTCGGATTGCCGAAAGGGCGGCCGTGCGCAGATCTCCGCCGGAATTCGAAGCCTCAGCTTGCCCATTGCTGATCGACGGGTCGCCGGTCTGCTCATGATCCGGGCGGCCCTCATACGCGTCGCTTCCGCTCATTTATTTTCTCCTGAAGCACCCACAAGGCATCGCGATCTAAGGTTTATACATGTGTCAAAAAAGGTGACAAGATGTAGCATCATACAGCTGTAATCGATTGATATCACTAATTTTTACAGAACATCACAAGAGTTTACCAAGCAGCCTGAATACTACCTAAAGTGTTCTTAAATCAGGGTTTATTTCCCCGCCGTCGCGGCAATTGACCGCCGGGATGGCGGCAAAGGAAAACACCGTCGTGCGCGTATTCAACTTTGGGAGTAGAAAACGGAAAAGGATCAAATAAAGGAGAGGCCAGGAAAATAATCCGGGATTTGGCCAAATTTCATTTCTCGGGCGCAACAACCGCTCTGCCCAATGCGCACGGCGTACCGAATTGCATCGAAGCGCTTTCCAAAGCCCTACGAAAGCGGCACAAGCACCAGAAACCAAAGGCACATTTTGCACCGGGCTCGATTTCTTAACCATCTTCTCTCGCAGCTTGGCGCACACCGCACCAGCGCGCAGGCTGCCCGCGATGCAACGCTATCCATGATCAAGTCGGGCTAGCGTCCGGGCGAGCACTCATCGTCGCACGCCTCGTCCAGCCCATAATTGAAACTGACGCTGATCCGCGGCAACTGGCTCCGGTTCATCGCCACATCATGCCGCAGCCAGCTCTCCCACAGGAGGACCATACCGGGCTTCGGCGCGACCGTGACGAACGTGCGGTTGCCAGGATGCGCGTCGGCCTTGCGAACCGGCGCTGCCATCATCATCGCCAATCGCGGATCTTCGAACCGGATCGCAGCCGCCCCATCTGGAACATCAACGTAGTAGGTGCCGCTGATCACGGCATGCGGATGAATGTGTGCACCATGCACACCGCCCGGTTCGAGCACGTTGATCCACATGCTGTCGAGCACGAGCTTCTGGCCGCTGAGATCGAAGTCCAGCGTTGCTGCGAAGTCTGCCACGTGACGATCGAGATGCCCTTCAAGGCTTGCGAACTCCGGCATCCGCCAGGCGAGGTCGTTGAGCGAGGCATAGGACGTGTATCCCTTGTAGCCGTTTTCTGACGACCAGCGTTGGCCTGCCGTATCGTCGGCCGCGATCACCGCAACCGCCGCGCCAAGCTCTTCGTTGAGGCGTCGCGCGCCGCGCCCGCGCAGCATTGCCTTGTAAATGTGCGTCACGAAGAACTGTTCGGTGCCTGCCATGACACTGCCGCTAGCTGCTCTCTCACCGCACGTCAACGCCGCCGCCGGATCGGCCGCATGCGGTAGGGCCGCAGCCGAGCACCGCCCGCATTGGCGAACGTCGCGCGACCTGATAGAGCGGAGACCGTCGGCCGGGCCGACGACCGCTTAATTCTTCGCCGCCGGGAGCTTGCCACCGTGACCAAGTCGGACCCCACACCTGCCACCCAGACCGAAGCCCTGGTTGCGTCCTATTTTGCAGCGTTCAATGCAGGCGACGCCGAGGCCATGATCGACTGCCTCGCCGACGATGTCATCCACGACGTCAACCAGGGCGCGCGGCGCAAGGGCAAGGACCGCTTCCACGCCTTTTTGGCGCGCATGGCCCATCACTACCGCGAAAAGCTTGAAGACCTGATCATCCTGGTCTCGGCGGATGGCACGCGGGCCGCGGCCGAATTCAACGTCTCGGGAAAATATCTCGAAACCGAGCCGGGCCTGCCGCCGGCATCGGGCCAGGCCTACGTCCTCCCGGCCGGCACCTTCTTTGCCATCCGCAACGGCCGCATTGCCCGCGTCACCACATACTACAATCTGACCGACTGGATCATGCAGGTCTCACAGGACCCGGCGTGAGGTGGCCACATGAGCATTCGCATCGAGAGATTGTCGGGCCGCCAACTTGCCTCCGGCCTGCCCGACGTCGCCCGTTTGCGTATCGCCGTGTTTCGGGCCTGGCCCTATCTCTACGACGGCGATCTCGCCTACGAAGAGGACTACCTCGCCGACTTCGCGCGCGCCGGCGGCGCAATCATCGTCGCAGCTTATGACGGTGACGACATCGTCGGCGCTGCAACCGGTGCACCTCTGATGGAGCACACGCCCGGGTTCGCAGCCCTGTTCGCATCCCACGGATTGCCGCCCGAGAGCATCTTCTATTGCGGCGAATCCGTGCTCCTCGAACGCTATCGCGGCCAAGGCATCGGCCATGCCTTTTTCGACCATCGCGAAGCCCACGCGCGTGCACTGCGCGATGCGGCAAGCCATCCCATCTCGCACACCGCATTCTGCGCCGTCATCCGCGACGCTGACGACCCGCGATGCCCGCCTGGCTACCGCCCGCTCGACGGCTTCTGGCAAAAGCGCGGCTATCGCAGGGTCGACGGCATGATCGGCCACTACGAATGGCGCGAGATCGGAGAAACAACCGAGACCCGAAAACCGATGCAGTTCTGGGCGCGCGCGCTCGCGGCAAACCCGCAGGAACCGAGAACTTGAAGCGCAGCGCTGCCGCCGGTCGGTCCTCCTACATTGCGGTTGCTCAAGCCCATTCCATCCGGGACGCGAAGTCTGCTATAAGGCGCGCTCACGTCGCATTGTGACGGGCCCGTAGCTCAATTGGTTAGAGCCGGCGGCTCATAACCGCCTGGTTGGGGGTTCAAGTCCCTCCGGGCCTACCATGCTTCCGAACTCTCGTCGCCCGTCCCAGCCGACTGCGCTACAATCACCGCAATCAACTGGATTCTTGGAAAAAGCGCGAGAAGGCTTGGAATGCGGTTCTGGCTCCTGCTACCAGGAAGCATCTTATTGATCAGCGGCATCCTGATGATGTTTGCCGTCGGGTTTAATTTCGTTGTCGCGGCGTTCGGTTCCGGCGGGTTGCTTGCGGTAACAATCTGGCATCTGGTTCTGCCGCTCATTCCCACGGCCCTTGGTTTGTGCATGGTTCTCCTGGCACCCACGCGCAAAGGTTCGGAGTAACACAGGCAATGGCAACACTGCGCATCTTGATCCTGAGCGACGGCCGTCCCGGACACACCAACCTGTCGGAAGGCATCGCCGCAGCCCTCGCCCGGCGATACCCGGTCGACGTCGCGCGTCTGCGCGTCGACCGTGGCAAATGGCCGGGCCCGGTCGCCGCACTTCTGACCCGCAGCGCCTTTACCGCCCAACGCATCCTCAAGGTCGTCTACGGCCTCGATCAATCGGATCTGCCGCCCGCCGACATGGTTATTTCGGCCGGTGGGGAAACGCTTGCAGCCAACATCTGCGCAGCCCGCCTGCTTGGTGCCCGCAACATCTTTTACGGCTCCCTGCGCCAATACCGTGCCGCCGACTTCACCCTTGTGCTGACATCGTTTGCCCGCCAGGCAACCCGCGCACCCAACATCGTCCAGGCGATCAAGCCTTCGGCGCTTGACCCCGACACGCTGCCGACGGCGCCATCGCCGCACGGCACCAGCCTCCTCGGCCTGCTGGTCGGCGGACCGACCGGTGGCGTGATCTACAAGGCAGGCGATTGGACGGCATTGAAGGCGTTGATTGCAGACACGACTGCAGCCTTTGGCATCCGCTGGATTGCAAGCAACTCACGCCGCACTCCGCCCGAGGCAAGCGCGGCATTGCGCGAACTGCATGAGGCCACGGACGGCCCGATCATCGAACTGACGGATGTCGACGGCCCGGCCGCCAGTTCGTTGCCGGACCTCTTCGCCAAGGTCTCCGGCATTGTCTGCACAGCCGATTCTAGCAGCATGATTTCCGAGGCGATCTGGGCGCGCAAGCCGGTCGTTGCCATTGAGCCGGACAAGTTCACCCTGACCCGCAACGAGCAGGACTATCGCAACTGGCTGGCCCGCAACGGCTGGTCGGCAAGCACCCGTCTCACCGGCCTGAAACCTGAAAAATTGTCAGCATTGCTCGCCGAATTGGCGCCCAGTACGCACAATCCGCTGGACGACCTGGCCGAATTGCTAGAAAAGCACCTGCCGCCGTTGATAGCCGAGGTTGCCTGACGAACCCCGCCGGACACGCCGAGCGTGCAGCCACCAAACTCAAGCACGTTCAACGGTGACCGCCTGCCCGGCCTGCACTTGGCTCAATTGCCGGACATCATCGCGTGCGACTGCCCAGACATTGGCCGGACTGGCAAGACGAATTTCATCACCGCGCGACACGGGCGTCGGCCCAAACCCGATGGCAATGGCATCGCCGTCCGGCCAATAGGCGATTTCGCCAGCTTCGACGACCGCGCGCGCCTCGGGCTCGCGCACACAACGGACGGGAATCGAGAAGTAAACCTCCTCTCCCCAGGTTTGGGCTACCCCCCTGAGCGGCAACGCCGCCCAGATGTCATCCGCCGTCGGTGTCTCGAGCAATTCCGCCCTGATCGAAACGCCACCAACCTTGATCGTGATCTCCCGCACGGCCAAACCTCCACCTAACCTCGTCGTCTTTGCCACCGTCCACAATGTAGTCTCATGGCAGAATGTGCGCGGGCACTGTGATGCAGCCCGTCACGGGCACAATGATTATCGCCGCTAAAGAATCGAGCAACGTCCTGCTTTAGGATGAGGCTCGCTGAAGCGAAACCTTCTCACCGGGTGTCACCACCGCCAGCACCGCCGGATCGCCGAGAACACGAGCCCAGATATTGCACGGGCGCATCAACCGGATTTCATGCGGCCGCGAAATCGGCGTCGGCCCCCAGCCGAGCATGACGCGGTCATCCTCGCTCCAGTAACACACATCGCCAGCCGTCACGTTGAGCCGCGCCGTTCGCTCACGCCCGGCACGCACGGGACACTCGAAGTGCAAGCTCTCCCCCCACGTCTCGGCAATCGAATAGATCGGCAGGGCGCGCCAGATGAGCTCCGCCGTCACTGTCGGCAAGAGCTCGAATTTCAGCTGAACGCTGCCCGCGGTGAAGTTGGCACGCCGCACGGCACCCGCGCCAGCCCCAACCTTGCGTGCGGTGGGCTTCTTGTTCGCTTTTCTGAGCACATTGGTCGGCATCGCCCCTCCTTGCGCGGCACCCGGCAGGCGCCATCGCAGACCGGAAGAACGCTCAGTCTACACGCCGGGCGTGCCGATGGAACGGCCCTTGGCAGCCGGTCTCGGAAAATGATTGGACAATCATCCAGGCCGCCGCTTAGGCCGGCGCCGGCCCGAACACCAACACCGCGTTCAAGCCGCCGAACGCGAACGAGTTCGACATCGTGTAGTTGATCTCCATGTCGCGCCCTTGGTTGGGCACATAGTCGAGATCGCACTCCGGGTCCGGCTCGCTGAGATTGATCGTCGGCGGCGCGTAATTGTTTTCCATCGCCTTAATGCACGCCACCGCCTCGATGCCGCCGCCGGCACCAAGCGGGTGGCCGTGCATCGACTTGGTCGACGACACCGCCATCTCGTAGGCGTGTTTGCCGAATACGTCCTTGATGGCGTTGGTCTCGTTCTTGTCGTTCAACGTCGTCGCGGTCCCGTGGGCATTGAGATAATTGATCTCGTTGCCCGACATCCCGGCATCTTCCAACGCCAGGCGCATCGCCTCGCGTGGCCCGTCGACGTCCGGGTTGACCATGTCTTTTGAATCCGACGTCATGCCGTATCCGCACAATTCGGCGAGAATGGTGGCGCCGCGCCGCTTGGCGTGTTCATAGTCTTCGAGAACGAGAATGCCGGCGCCCTCGCCCAGCACCGTGCCGTTGCGGGTTTTCGAAAACGGGAAGCATCCCTCCGGCGACAGCACCCGCAATGCCTGCCAGGCCTTCATCGTCCCGTAGTTGATGACCGACTCCGATGCGCCCGCAATCGCAAAGTCGACCAGACCGTGGCGAATGTAATCGCGCGCAATCCCGATCGCGTGGGTCGCCGTCGAACAGGCACTGCAGGTCGCAAACGTCGGCCCTTTGACGCCGTATTCGATACCGACGTGCGCCGACGCCGACGAACCGATGATCCGCAGCAGCGTCAGCGGATGCGTCGCGCGCTTGTTCTCGATAAAGAGATCGCGATAGGCCTTCTCGTAGGTAACAAGCCCGCCGGCGCCTGAACCGATGATGCACGCCGAACGGTAGGGGTCGACCATCGGCACCTCGATGCCCGACATCTTGATCGCCTCATCGGCGGCCGCCGCCGCGAACCAGGAATACCGGTCGGCATGCAGCACGATCTTGTCCCGCTGGAAATGGCGCAAGCGTGCCTTGGGGTCGAAATCGTTGATCTGCGCGGCAATCAAAATATGGAGATCATCGAGCGGGAATCCGCCCAGTTCGCCAACCCCGCATTCGCCGCGCTGGACGCCGGCCCAGAAGTCGTCCACGGTCTGCCCGATCGGCGTGACGGCGCCAAGGCCGGTCACGACGACACGTCGCGCGCCATTCTCTTTGGTCATCCTGAGAATTCGTCCTGATTGCGCCTGCCGCGGTCCAGCCGCTCATCGGCTGGCCCATCCTTGCACGACAGACAAGATTCATTAGGCGCTGGCGCTGGCAGCATCTTTGCCGGACTCTGCGATCAACGCCTTCACACGCTCGACCACCGAGCCAACCGTTTGGAAATCCTCGGTCGATTCTTCGTTTGCATTGTACGGAATCTCGATGCCGAACGAATCCTCGATGTCAAACACGATCATGGCCAGGTCGAGTGATTCGATCTGAAGGTCCGCGAGTGCCGTCGACGCGTCGATGTCGTCGCGCGGCTCCTTCATATGCTTCTTCAGAATCTCGATAATCTTCGTCGATACTTCGTCCATATCACTCTCCCATGGCTCCGAAATACCAGAAATCGGACCACTGTTGATCTCTTCTTCCGTAATTCAGGCCTATCTGGTCGACAAGATTGATCGTCACATAACCGTAAATGTGTCGTCCGTCCAGATCGCCCAATGCGGCACGCTGCCTGCAGGCCCCACGCAAATACCGTGCCGACCTGCGCCTCGCAGCACGTGGCGCCCCACCTCGCGATTGATCACAAAGTCCGTCTACCAGCATATAGGGCCTGGGAACCGGGTTTATACGTGCTACTCTTAATGTCTTATTCGTCACTCCCAACCGAGAGCTGAGACAACAAGGCGCGTCTGCATTGGGATGGCAGTAGCCCTGCCGCGCAGGATAGAGCGCCGCGAAGGCGGAGGCAACGTACGATGGCTGAGGGTTCCGGTTCCGATGGACACACGGAAGAATTGGCTGGCAACAATGTGCCAGGGCGGCCCGACCACGCATGGCTGGCCCATTATCCGGCAGACATCGATTGGTTCCGCAATTACGACGCCCACCCCGTCTTTACCCTGCTCGACGATGCCGTCGCCCGTAAACCGGACCAGATCTGCACAAATTTTCTCGGAAAAACAACAAGTTATAATGAAATAAGCCAGCTCGTGCAGCACGCCGCCTGCGGGCTCGCCCAAGCTGGCGTCGGACGTGGCTCCAAAGTCGGGCTGTTCCTGCCCAACTGTCCGACGTTCATCGTCTACTACTTCGCGATTCTCAAGCTCGGCGCCACAGTCGTTAACTATAACCCCCTTTATTCACACGAAGAACTCGTCTTCCAGGTCGACAACAGCGAAACCGACCTGATGGTCACGCTCGATCTCAAAGTGCTGTTCGACAAGATCGAGGCATTGCTCGAGGCCGGCAATCTTAAGCGCGCCGTCGTCTGTTCGTTCGCTGGCCTGCTTCCAAGTGCAAAGGCCCTCCTGTTTCGCGTTCTCAAACGCAGCGAACTCGCCCATCCGCAAAACACCGGCGTTCGCGACAAACTCATCTTCGAACGCGACCTTTTGGCCAATGACGGCAGCTTTGCGCCGGCCGACATCGACCCCTATCAGGACGTCGCCGTATTACAGTACACCGGCGGCACCACGGGGCGCCCGAAAGGCGCCATGCTCACGCATGCCAACCTCTACATCAACGCCCAGCAGGTCGTGGACTGGTCCGGGGAACTGACCAAGCGGGACCAGCGCGTGCTCGGCGTCCTGCCGTTCTTCCACGTCTTCGCGATGACCGTCGTCATGAACTTCGGCATCGCCACGGCCTCGGAAATCGTGATCATGCCGCGCTTTGTGCTCAACGACGCGTTGAAGCTGATTCACAAGACGCGCCCGACCGTGATGCCCGGCGTACCGACACTGTTTAATGCAATGATCCATCACCCGAAGCTCAAGTCGTTCGACCTGAGTTCGCTCGAGTTCTGCCTCTCCGGCGGCGCCGCCCTACCCCTTGACGTCAAGCGCCAGTTCGAAGCTTTGACCGGCTCCAAACTGGTCGAAGGCTATGGTCTGTCGGAGACCTCGCCGGTTGCCACCGCCAACCCGATGAACGGCCCGGTCAAGGAAAACTGCATTGGCCAGCCCCTGCCACAGACGGTGGTCTCGCTGCGCGACCTCGACGACCCGGCCATACCCGTACCGCTCGGCGAGAAGGGCGAGGTGTGCATCAAGGGCCCACAAGTCATGAAGGGCTACTGGAATGCACCGGACGCAACGCAAGACGCGTTTGTCGACGACTTTTTCCGCACGGGCGACGTTGCCGTCATGGACGAGGAAGGTTTCTTCTTCATCGTCGACCGGATCAAGGACCTCATCATCTGTTCCGGCTACAACGTCTATCCGCGTCGCATCGAGGAAGCGCTCTATGATCATCCGATGGTCGAGGAGGCGACTGTCATCGGCATCAAGGATGACTATCGCGGCGAGGCTCCGAAGGCCTTCGTCAAGCTTCGTGCCGGCGCCGCAACGACGGAGCGGGATCTGCTCGCCCATCTCGAACCGAAACTCTCGAAAATCGAGATGCCGGCCGAGATCGAGTTCCGTGACGAATTGCCGAAGACTATGATCGGCAAGCTTTCGAAAAAGGAACTGAAGGCGGAAGAAGAAGCTCGCCAGGCCGGCTAAATCTCTGCGCCTTAAGTTGTTGCGCGATCGCAGCCTTCCATGATCGCAGCAACCCCCATGCCGCCGGCCGTACAAATCGAGATGAGACCACGCCCATCGGGCTTTTCGCTCAAGAGCTTGGCGAGGTTGGCTGCAATCCGCGCGCCGGTCGCAGCGAACGGATGGCCCACCGCCAGCGATGATCCCTTGACGTTCATTTTTTCGCGGTCGATTGCCCCGAGCGGCGCATCGCGTCCCAAGTGTTGCTTGCAGTAATCCGCATCTTCCCAGGCCCGCAACGTGCACAGGACCTGGGCCGCGAACGCCTCGTGGATCTCGTAGAAGTCAAAGTCCTGCAACGCCAGGCCGGCCCGTTCGAGCATCTTTGAAACGGCTATGGTCGGCGCCATCAGTAGCCCTTCCCCGGCAACGAAGTTGTTGGCGGACGACTGAAAGCTCGTCAGGATGGCCTGGACCGGCAGGCCGCGCGCCGCGGCCCAGTCTTCGGACGCCAGCAGAACCGATGCTGCACCATCGGTCAGTGGCGTTGAGTTGGCCGCCGAAAGCGTGCCGCGCTGCGATCGCTCGAAGGCGTTGCGCAGTGTTGCAAGCTTGTCGGCTTCCATGTCCTCGCGCAGGTTGTTGTCGCGATAGACACCGGCACACGGCACGATCAGGTCGTCCATATAGCCTGATCGGTAGGCCGCCGCCGCCTTGGCATGGCTTTCCATCGCAAGCTGGTCTTGCGCCTCGCGCGGAATGCGCCACTCCTGCGCCATCAATTCGCAATGCTGACCCATCGACAAGCCCGTGCGCGGCTCCGCCACGGAGGGCGGCAGCGGTGCCAGTTCACGCGCCGACAAGCCCTTGAACGCTCCGATCTTGGCCCAGGTCCCCTTGCGCTGAGCCATGTCGGCGAGGCGCTTCGAGAACTTCTTCGAGAACACGATCGGGGCATCCGACGTCGTGTCCGACCCGATCGCAATGCCGCTCTCGATTTCGCCAAGCGCAATCTTGGACGCAATCCCCATCGCCGCCTGCAGGCTCGTGCCGCACGCCTGCATCATGGTAATACCGGGCGTCGTCGGCGCAAGTTCAGAACCGATCACGGCTTCACGGGCCAGATTCCAGTCCTTTGAATGCGTCACCACCGCGCCGCCGACGACTTCATCTATGTGCGCGCCCGCAAGATCATACTTTGTGGTGAGACCGTTCAGCGTCGCCATCATCATGTCGAGGTTCGACAAGTCGCAATAAAGCGTGTTCGACCGGCAGAACGGAATTCGCACCCCACCGACAACGGCAACACGGCGTGACGTCTGGTTCATGATCAGCCCTCATCGGGAATTGCCGGCGTTGAGCCGGAGATCTCTTGTGGATTATTCGGCAGCAGCTGCCATGCCCGCAGCAGCGACCGCCGCGCCTGCGTTTTCTGCATAATGGAGCGGCCCGCCGCGGAATGGCGCAAAGCCCGTACCAAAGATGACGCCGGCATCGACCAGATCGCCGGACGCGACGACGCCTTCGTCACGGCATGCTTTGCATTCATCGATCAGCGGCTGCACCAGAGCCCGGCCGAGTGCCTCGAGTTCGGCCTTTGGTGCCTTGACCTCATCCGCCTGCGCCTTGCCGTCTTTCCAGCGATAAAAGCCTTCACCCGACTTTTTGCCGAGCCTGCCTGCGGCCACCAGCTCGGAAAGCTTTGAGCCCGCGACGCCGCCCTTCAGCACTTCACCGACATGCGCGCAGACATCGAGCCCGACGGTGTCGGCAAGTTCGATCGGGCCCATCGGCATCCCGAAGGTCTTCGCTGCCTCGTCGATCTTCGCCATGTCCTCACCCTGCTCGAGGCGCTGAAAGGCTTCGAACATGTAGGGCGCCAGCACCCGGTTCACGAGGAAGCCCGGGACGCTCTTCACGATCAGCGGGAACTTGCCGATCGCGGTCACGAACGCACAGCCCTTGCGCGCCTCCTCGTCCCGGCTTTGCGCTCCGGTGATCACTTCGACCAACGGCATTTGCGCAACCGGATTGAAGAAGTGGATCCCGATCAATCGACCGGGATCGCTGAGCGGTTGCGCAATATCCTCGATCATGATCGAGGAGGTATTGCTCGCCAGCACCGCGCCGGGCTTCAGCTTCGCCTCGAGGTCGGCGAACAGTTTCTGCTTGATGTCGAGCTTCTCGACGATCGCTTCGATCACGACATCGGCCCGCGACACGCGCTCGCCAGCCGGGTCCCCGATCAGGCGCAGCTTGGCGGCGTCACGCTCGGCCTTACTGCGAAACCGCCGCCGCAAGAGTTTGTCCTGTGCCGCAATGCCCTTCTCGATCGCCTCTTCGGAGAGATCCTGCAGCGACACCTGCATGCCCGAGGCCACGCACCACCCGGCGATGTCGGCACCCATAACACCGGCGCCGATCACGTGCACGCGCAACGGCTTGAAGTCGAGATCCTTCGGCGCCTGCCCTTTGAGCTGCTCGGAAAGCGCAAACACGCGACGCAGATTGCGCGACGTGTCGCTCACCATCAACGGCGCGAATGCCGGCGTTTCCGCCCGTTTCATCGCGCGATAGCTGCCGCCGTGTTCGCGGAATAGCTCGATCAGGCGGAACGGAGCGGGATAGTGGTCCTTGCGAACCTTCTTGCGCGTCTCCGCCACCATCATGTTGGCGATCGAACCGCGCACCGGCCACTGGCCCGCCAACATCTTGGTGGACCCGGCGCGTTTTGACTTGCGCTTGCGCAAAATCGCGCGGCGCACGTTCCAGCGCAGCTGCACCGGGCTGTCGACCAGTTCATCGACGTAGCCGAGCCGCCGCGCCACGTTGACCCGCAGCATCGATCCCGTCAGCATGTTCTGCATCGCGCTGACCGGCCCGACCTGACGGATGGCACGCGCGGTCCCGTTGAAACCTGGAAAGATGCCGAGCTTGACCTCCGGAAAGCCAAGGCGTGTCGACTCGTGGCGCGTTGCGATCCGGTAGTGGCAGGCAAGCGCCAGCTCGAGGCCGCCGCCAAGACACGGACCGTGAATGCCGCACGCAACCGGCACCTTGAGCGCTTCCAGGCGGTCGAGCATATCGAGCACCGGCGTGATGCCCTCGATCACCTTGGCCTCGGTATCGAGCTGATCGAACTCGCGGATGTCGGCCCCGACGATGAAATTCTTGTCCTTGCCGGATAATATGGCGAGTCCGCGCACGCCGCGCTCACCGGCTTCGGTTTCCATCCACCCGACAATCGCCGCCAACTCTTCCAGCGGCCGCCGTCCAAGGGAGTTTGCGTTTTCATCTTCACGATCGAACACCGCCCACGCGATATCCTCGAAGTCGACCGTGAACCGCCAGTCCTTGAGATCGAGTGCGGTGTCTGTCATCCATACCTCCTGGCAGCCTCCTGGCAGCCCTTCTCAGGCCGCGTCACTCAGCGGCCGCACCCTCCAGGGCGCGCGAATTGTGCCCGAGATTGACGTAGTTGGGCTTGACCTCGGCCGGGTCGAAATGATCGACGGCGATCACCCGCGCGGTCAACTCCTCGACCTCGCGCAATAGTGCCGCCTCATCCGGCGTGAGTACGTCTTTGCTGACCGCCTCGCCCAACCAGTCGATGCCATGGAAGCGGCGCACCGAACCAGCGCGGATTGCGCGCTCCAGTTTGCGCTCCGCCTGTTCGGCCGCAATCACCTTTTCCAACGTCACTTCGAGAATACCGGTTGGATCATCGGCATCCTTGGAAACGAAGATGTCGCGCGTCAGTCGATCGCGAAAGGCGCCGGGCTCCAATGCCTGGCGCACGACCTTGTGCCCGACCGCATCGGGCGCCGGTTTGTAGTGCGTACCAAGCGGGAACACCAGCCACCGCATCAAAACCCGCGCCGGCGCCACCGGGAAATTATCGATCGTGCCGCGTAGTGCCTGCTGGAACCGGTAAAGCCCGTTGCGTGCAACCAGCTCAATCACCCGGCGATCCTCGTCCGGCCGGCCGTCGTCCTCGAAACGTTTCAGTGAACAACTGACAAAGTAGAGTTCGGACAACGCATCCGACAGCCGGCCCGTCAGTTTTTGCTTGGTCTTGAGCCCGCCGCCGAGAAGGGCAACCGTGAGATCAGCCACCAATGCAAAGTTGCGGCTGGCACGTGAGAGCTGTCGGTACCATGGTGCAGTGCCCGTCGCATCGCTCGGAACCCGCCCGAACATGCCGGCGGTCAGATTATGGAACAGGGCTCCGAAGACATTTGCCATGGCAAACCCGACATGTCCCGTAAACGCTTTGTCGAAGGCATCGAGACCGGCACTCTTATTCTCGGCCTGCGCCGCCTGGATCTCGGCAAAAAGATAGGGGTGGGCGCGCAATGCGCCTTGCGCGAACGTGATCAGCGACCGCGTGAGAATATTGGCCCCTTCCACCGTGATCCCGACGGGAACCATCTGATAGGCCGATTGCAAATAGTTCGCGGGGCCATCGCAAATCCCGCGCCCGCCGTGCAGATCCATCGCATCGTTCACCGCCTGACGCAGCTTTTCAGTCGACTGATACTTCATGAGTGCGGAGATAACCGACGGTTTTTCGCCTTGTGAGACCATCGCGCAGGTCACACCTCGCGCCGCTTCGAGCGCATAGGCACTTTCGATCAGCCGCGCCAGCGGTTCTTCAAGTCCTTCCATGCGCGCGACCGGAAGGCCGAACTGCTTGCGGATGCGGCCATAGGCAGTCGAGAACCGTAACATCGTCTTGGCGCCAGCCGTCGACGACGATGGCAGCGAGATCGCCCGCCCGGCCGACAAACACTCCATCAGCATCCGCCAGCCCTGGCCCGCCATATCGCCACCACCGATCACCCAGTCGATCGGAATAAAGACGTCCCTGCCCCAGTTCGGGCCGTTCGGAAAGGCAGCACCGCACGGCAGGTGGCGCCGGCCGATATGCACACCTGGATGATCGGCCGGGATGATCGCGACCGTAATGCCGAGGCTCTCGCCTCTGCCGAGGTGGTTTTCAGGATCGAACAACTGGAAGGCGAGCCCGACCAGGGTCGCCTTAGGCCCGAGCGTAATGTAGCGCTTGTCCCAGGAAAGCCGGATGCCGAGCGTCTCGGCGCCGTTGAATTCACCACGCTCGATGATGCCGATGTCGCGCATCGTGGCGGCATCGGAACCGGACGTTGGCCCGGTCAGCGAAAAACACGGGATCTCTTCGCCCGAAGCAAGACGGCCGAGGTAATAGTCCTGCTGCTCCGGCGTTCCGTATTTCTCGATCAGCTCGCCGGGCCCCAGCGAGTTTGGCACCATGACGATCGTGACCGCGTCCGGAGAACGCGAGGAAATCTTGCCGAGAATGAGCGACTGGGCCTGCGCCGAAAATCCAAGGCCGCCGTGCTCCTTGGATATCAGCATGCCCAGAAAGCCGTTCTTCTTGACGAACTCCCAGACGCGATCGGGAAGCTCGTTTTCGGTATGCCGGATCTGCCAGTCGTCGATCATCCGGCAGAGTTCCTCGGTCGGCCCCTCGAGGAAGGCTCGCTCTTCCTCCGTCAGCGTCACCGGCGGGATGGCGCGTAGCTTGTCCCAGTCGGGCCGGCCGGAAAACAAGTCGGCATCGAAACCGACGGTACCGGCTTCCAGCGCCTGCTGTTCGGTATCCGAAACACTTGGCAGGATGCGGCGAACAACGCCATAAGCCGGCCCCGTGACTACGGCCTTGCGCAACGGCACGATGGCGGCCAGGCCAAGCAACGCCGCCGGCACGAACGCCAGCACGCTTTCAAGGGTCATGCTCGGGGCAAACGCCGTGCCCTGGAACAGTCCACTGTGCCACGCAAGTGCCAACCCGCCGGCAATGACCGACCAAAGCCAGAGCGGCGCTCGAAGCATCGCCAAAGCGAAGACTGCGGCGACAACAACCGCGAGGAAGATCAAGGCGTCCATGGCCATCTCCTAAGCCGCATTGGCAAATGCGCACCTCGCCACGCCCAGCGCGTTGGCAAAACCCGAGCGGTCGACGAATACGCCCCACCGGATGCCGAATCGTACGCCGGCGATCATACAAGGTGACGTCCCGCCACGACATCTAACATATAGTTGCCGGTTTTCCCGAAAACCGAGGCCTGCCCCCACCGCTTGTTTGCAATTCTCCGTTACCTTCGCTTCGTGACGCCAATTCATAGAACATGATATGAACACCTGGCGCCCGAAGTCCCAGTCAATGACGATTGCCTTGACCAGCCGCCCCAACGTACTGGTCCTGGTCATGGCCACCCTGCCCATTGCCATTGCCATTGCCCGGCACGGTCGATCCGAATAGGCTTGCGCGCAACCGACATCTCCAAACGGAAACGGAGGATGCCCATGGCGGATGAACCTGTCAGCGCGCAAAACGGACCATACCAGGTCGAGTTGGAGGAAGGGCGCATGTACTTCTGGTGCGCGTGCGGCAAGTCTGCCCGCCAACCCTTCTGCGACGGTACCCACAAGGGTAGCGGGATCGAACCGGTCAGGTTCAAAGCCGAAGCTTCCGGCACCTTCAACCTGTGCGGTTGCAAGCAGACGGACGAAGACCCCTACTGCGACGGATCGCATAACATTCTCTAACCCCCACCCCGTCTGTGACGATTGCCCCGGTGACGCAAACACTTGCCGCCGGCTCCGAGGCCTTGCGTCCGGTATGCCGAAATTTTTGTATTGGCATGCTGCATTTGCTTGCGTCCGTGCACGGGAAAGACTAGGGACCGGGACCAGAAAGTGCCGTCACGGACCCTGGCCACCCAGTCGCCACCCAGTCGCCACCCAGTCGATCGTGTGCCGCCTGCCGCCGCGGGTTTCCGGCACGCCAATACGTCCGGCACGCCAATACGAGGGAGGGGAATGGAGTATTTCATCCAGCAGTTGATCAACGGCGTGACGCTGGGATCGATCTACGGCCTCATCGCCATTGGCTACACGATGGTTTACGGCATCATCGGCATGATCAATTTCGCGCACGGCGACATCTTCATGGTTGGCGCCTTCATCTCTCTCATCGTAATCCTGCTGCTCGGCGTCGCCGCCGCCTGGCCCATCGCGCTTCTGCTGCTGGCTCTTGTCCTCGTTCTGGCGCTGGCCATGATGCTGACATCCGTCTGGGGATGGTCGGTCGAGCGCATTGCCTATCGGCCGTTGCGAGGTTCGTTCCGCCTTGCACCGCTGATCTCGGCCATCGGCATGTCGACGTTCCTGTTCAACCTCGTCCAGAACGTCCAGGGTGCCCGGGTCAAACCGCTGCCGCCAGTGATATCGGGCGGCTATACGATCATGGACGGCAACGGATTTTCCGTCATCCTGTCCAACATGCAGATCCTGATCGTGGTCACGACCATCACGCTCATGGCCGTGTTTAGCTACATCATCGCGGCAACGCCTCTCGGTCGCGCCCAGCGCGCCTGCGAGCAGGACCGTACGATGGCGGCGCTGACTGGCGTCAACGTCGATCGCACGATTTCGCTGACATTCGTTATCGGCGCGGCGCTGGCCTCGGTCGCCGGCTTGATGTACCTGCTCTATTACGGCGTGATCGACTTTTACATCGGCTTTTTGGCGGGCATCAAGGCGTTCACCGCAGCTGTTCTCGGCGGCATCGGCTCGCTGCCCGGCGCCATGCTCGGCGGCATGATCATAGGCTTGATCGAGGTTTTCTGGTCCGCATATTTTTCCGTGGAATACAAGGACGTGGCCGCGTTTTCAATTCTCGCCGTCGTGCTCATCTTTCTGCCATCCGGCCTCCTCGGACGGCCCGAGATCGAGAAGGTCTAGACGATGGCCGACACGCAGCAGGCTACTCCCGCCCCCCAAGGCGCATTGGCCCGCCAGTTGAAGGAGGCCGGTGTTGCCGCCCTGGTCATGCTCCTTCTTTGCATCCCGATGTTTCTGTTCAAGACCAACGATGCCCCCGGTGGCCTGGTCCTGGAAACACGCTGGGGCCTTGTCGCGGCCCTCGTTGCATTGGCCTTCATCGGCAAACTGGTCTTCGCCTTGGTGACCTCGGGCCAGATCGGGGCAGCCGCATCGAGCGGTGGTCAATCCCTCGGCACCGGCCTCTCGAGCCTGTTTGCCTATGTCGGGCCGGCACTGGTCGTGTTCGCCGTGGTCCTACCGTTCCTGCCGTTTTCCGACCGTTACATCATGGACCTCGCCGTCCTCGTCCTGACCTACGTGATGTTGGGATGGGGCCTCAACATCGTCGTCGGGCTGGCGGGCTTGCTGGACCTCGGCTACGTCGCGTTTTATGCCGTGGGCGCCTATTCCTATGCGCTGCTCGCCATCCACTTCGGATTTTCGTTCTGGATCTGCCTGCCGCTGGCCGGTATCCTGGCCGCCTTCTGGGGCATCATTCTGGGCTTTCCGGTTCTGCGTTTGCGCGGTGACTACCTCGCAATCGTGACCCTGGCCTTCGGTGAGATCATCCGTGTCGTCCTGCTCAACTGGTATGAATTCACCGGCGGCCCGGACGGCCTCTCGAGCATCCCGCGACCGGATTTCTTCGGCCTTGAGTTCAAGCGCTTCGGAGACGGCACGTTCCACAAGTTCTTCGGGATCGAATATTCGTCCCTGCATCGCATTGTCTTCCTCTACTACATCATCCTTGTCCTTGCCCTGATCACCAACTGGGTCACCATCCGCCTGCGCAAACTGCCGATGGGACGCGCCTGGGAGGCGATGCGTGAGGACGAAATCGCGTGCAAGTCACTCGGCATCAATACGGTCACCACCAAGCTTTCGGCGTTTGCCATCGGCGCCATGTTCGGTGGCTTTGCAGGCTCGTTCTTTGCCACCAAGCAGGGTTTCATCAGCCCTGAGAGCTTTGTCTTCCTCGAAAGCGCAATCATCCTCGCCATCGTCGTCCTCGGCGGCATGGGCAGCCAGATCGGCGTTGCGATTGCGGCGATCGCATTGATAGGCGGGCTTGAATATTTGCGCGACGTCACCTTTCTCAAAGTCGTCTTCGGCGAGGATTTTGACCCCAAGCAATGGCGCATGGTGATCTTCGGCTTTTTGATGGTGACCGTCATGGTGTGGCGCCCGCGCGGCCTGATCTCCAACCGCACACCCTCGATCGCACTTCGCGAACGCCGCGCCATCGGTTCGGACCTCGTCAAGGAGGGCCATGGTTGATGCAGCAGGACACGGCCGGCCAACCACCGATCCTGAAGGTCGAGCACCTGACGATGCGCTTCGGCGGTCTCGTTGCCGTCGACGATGTTTCGATGGCGGCACACCGCGGGGACATCACCGCGATCATCGGCCCCAACGGCGCCGGCAAGACGACGGTCTTCAACTGCCTGACGGGCTTCTACAAGCCGACCGTCGGCATGATCACGCTGACACGGGCCGATGGCCGCCAGTTCTTGCTCGAGCGCATGGACGACCACGTCATCGCGCGCAATGCCGGGGTCGCGCGCACATTTCAGAACATCCGCCTGTTTGCCGGCATGACCGTTCTCGAGAACCTGCTCGTTGCCCAGCACCGGCCGCTGATGGCGGCGTCGGGCTTCACGGTTGGCGGCATCCTCGGCCTCGCCGGCTACCGCAATGCCGAAAAGGCCGCCATCGAGAAGGCCGTCGGCTGGCTTGAGCGCGTCGGCCTGCTCGATCGCGCCGACGATGCAGCCGGCGACCTGCCCTATGGCGCACAGCGCCGCCTGGAAATCGCCCGCGCCATGTGCACCGACCCCGAACTGCTGTGCCTTGATGAACCGGCAGCCGGCCTCAACCCGCGCGAAAGCCAGGAACTCAATCAGCTCCTACTCTCGATCCGCCGCGACGACCACATCTCGATCCTGCTTATCGAGCACGACATGGGCGTCGTCATGGAGATTTCCGATCGCATCGTCGTGCTTGACTACGGCAAGAAGATTTCGGATGGCACGCCGGCCGAAGTACGCGCCGATCCGGCCGTGATCGCAGCCTACCTCGGCGTCGAAGACGAAGAAGTCAGCACCGTCGAAGAGGAGATTTCCGGATGACCGGCAACCTTCTCGAATTGCGCGGCGTTGAAACCTACTACGGCAAGATCCAGGCGCTCAAAGGCATCGACCTGGACATCCGCGAAGGTGAAATCGCCACCATTATCGGGGCCAACGGCGCCGGCAAAACGACGTTGATGATGTCGGTATGCGGCTCGCCGCGCCCGCGCACCGGCTCGATCAAATTCGAGGGCCGCGAAATTCTCGGCCTGCAGACCCACCAGATCATGCACATGGGAATTGCCCAGTCACCGGAAGGCCGCCGCATCTTCCCGCGCATGACGGTGCTCGAGAACCTGCAGATGGGCGCCATTCTGAACAAGGAACGCGAAACGACCTTTGCCAAGGACCTGGACCGCGCATACGAGCTCTTCCCGATCCTCAAAATGCGCGAAGGCCAGCGCGCCGGCACAATGTCGGGCGGCGAGCAGCAGATGCTGGCCATCGCCCGCGCCCTGATGGGCCGCCCGCGCCTGTTGTTGCTCGACGAGCCATCGCTCGGCCTTGCACCACTGATCGTCAAACAGATCTTCGCGGTCATCAAGGAATTGAACGAGAGCGAGGGCCTCACTGTGTTTCTGGTTGAACAGAACGCCTATCATGCTCTGAAATTGGCGCATCGCGGCTATGTAATGGTAAACGGTCAGATCGCTGTTTCCGGCACGGGTGACGAACTGCTCCATCGCGAAGACATCCGTGCCGCCTACCTTGAGGGTGGTGCACACTGATGGGGAACGCTTGATGGGCTTGCTCTACGACAACTCGCTGGCGGCGTTCGTCATTATTACGTTGGTTCTGGCTGGCGGCGCCGCATGGCTCACCGGCCGCGCCTTGGCCCGCGCGTGGTCGCCGGTCGGCCTGTTGATCTTCTACATGCTGCTACTGGCACTGCCGGCGCGGTTTTTCCACTGGAGCCTTGCCGGCGGCACCCTATTGTCGCTCCAGTTCTATGTCACCGATGCAATCATCCTGATTGCGATCGCGCTACTATCGTACCGGATCTCGAGAACCACCCAGATGGTTACGCAGTATCCATGGCTGTATCGCAGAACGAGTCCGATCACATGGGCACCGGTCAACTCTTAGAGACTTGCCGCCGTTCCTGCCGCGCATCGTTGCGCGCCCGGCGGCTCCCAGTTCCCGCGACGGCGCGAGTGCCGGCGGGAAACCTACTCCACGTTGTATGCGTGGGGCCATAGCCACCCTAGACAAGGAGAAGATGGCTCATGAAGAAGCTGATTTTGGGAACTGCGCTCGCTGTGGGCCTCGCTGGTCCGGCCTTCGCAGCCGATATCACGATTGCAACCATCGGACCTATGACCGGCCAGTACGCCTCGTTTGGCGCACAGATGAAGGCCGGCGCCGAGCAGGCCGTCGCCGACATCAACGCCGCCGGCGGCGTCAACGGCAACAAGCTCAAGCTGATCATCGAAGACGATGCCTGCGATCCCAAGCAGGCCGTCGCAGCCGCCGGCAAACTGGCTGCCTCGAAGGTCGCCCTCGTCGCCGGTCACTTCTGCTCCGGTTCGTCAATTCCGGCCTCCAAGGTTTATGCCGAAGAAGGCATCGTCCAGATCTCTCCGGCATCCACCAACCCGAAGCTCACCGATGAGCGCGCCGGTCCGAACGTCTTCCGCGTTTGCGGTCGTGACGACCAGCAGGGACAGGTGGCAGGTGCCTTCCTGGCCAAGAAGTATGCCGGCAAGAAAGTCGCGGTGCTTCACGATAAGACCGCGTACGGCAAAGGGCTTGCCGACGAGACCAAGAAGTACATGAATGAGGCCGGTCTCAAAGAAGCGATGTATGAAGCCTACACCGCCGGAGAAAAGGACTACACCGCCCTCGTCTCCAAGATGAAGCAGGCCGGCATCGACGTCGTCTATGTCGGCGGCTACCACACGGAAGCCGGCCTCATCGTTCGCCAGATGCGCGACCAGGGCATGAAGACCCAACTCGTATCCGGCGATGCGCTTGTCACGCAGGAATACTGGCAGGTCACCGGTGATGCCGGTGAAGGCACGCTGATGACGTTCTCGCCTGATCCGCGCAAGAGCCCGGCCGCCAAGGACATCGTCGCCAAGTTCCGCTCGAAGAAGATCGAGCCGGAAGGCTACGTCCTCTACACCTATGCCGCTATCCAGGCTTGGGCTCAGGCCGCGGGTGCTGCCAAGTCGACCGATGCAGAAAAGGTCATCAACAAGCTGAACACGATGGAATTCTCGACCGTGCTCGGCAAGTTCAAGTTCGACAAGAAGGGCGACCCGAACCTCCCGCCGTACAAGTTCTACGAGTGGAAGGCAGGCAAATACGAGCAGATCAACTAGGATCGCGCATACATGACATGGGAAAGGCCCGGCGGTTTCGGCTGCCGGGCCTTTTCATTTTGAGATCAGTGCCCAGCACTTGCAGCGCGCCCAGATCTGGCGGACGGCACGCGCCGATCACACGAGCAAAGTGACACTGAGGACGTCGAGCCGGCGACGGTGTGTACTCACCGGCCTTGCGAGGCCTCGATGCATTCCGCAACGAACCGGCGCTCGGCCGTTATCAGCTCGCGCGGCACGCTCGTGCCAGCATCTTCCAGTTCCCGCATGCGCGCACGCACCAGGCGAACGCCCAAACGCGGGTCATCCGCCTGTTCGGCCGTTTCTACGAGTTTACGGACTTCCAAACGCATTTCCGCAGCTGTCATGTGACATCTCCCGGACGAGTTTCGATTTCGGTTGTTTCACTGCCTTGCACAAATCCCGGCTGCCGCCGGTGGCAGCCGATCGTGTGCGCATCAACATTGTCTTTGTCCCGAAAATGAGTGACTTACCCACAGGATAACGCGTCGCGGGTCAGCACGTCGCAGCCCTGGGGGCGGCCGTGCAGTCCCGCCCCGGCCCCAACCCATCGGAGACCCGGCCATGACAGACCGCAATCTCATCACCGACATCGGAGGGCTTCGGGTCGGCAACGCCCACGACGAGAACGTGATTTCCGGTGTCACGTGCGTCGTCTTCGATTGCGATACCGTCGCCTCCGCAACCACCCGCGGCGGTGCGCCCGGCACACGCGACACCGATCTTTTACGCCCCGATATGACCGTGCAGGGTGTTCATGCCGTTCTCCTATCGGGCGGCTCGCTGTTTGGCCTCGATGCGGCCGGCGGCGCCGTTGCTTTCCTGCGCCAACAGGGGATCGGGTTTGCAATCGGCAATCATCGCATTCCGATTGCCGTCCAAGCGATCACTTTCGATCTGCTCAATGGTGGCGACAAGAACTGGGGCGCCGATCCGATCTATTGGCATCTTGGTTGGCAAGCTGCGCAGACCGCCCAACCGGGGCCCTTTCCGCTCGGAACGGTTGGCGGTGGATTTGGTGCCACAACAGCCAACTTCAAAGGCGGCCTCGGCTCGGCAAGCGCCACGCTCGCAAATGGCACCAAGGTCGGCGCCGTCGCCGTCGTCAACGCAATCGGCTCGGCGACCATCGCCAACGGGCCTCAATTCTGGGCTGGCGCCTACGAACGCGGAAACGAGTTCGGCGGCTACGGGCTGCCGACGCTGCCGTTGGCGGACGATGCGTTGCAACTCACGCTCAAGGGCGGCGCACCGCCGTCAACCACCATCGCGCTGGTCGCCACGGACGCGACACTCTCCAAGGCCGCAACCAAGCGATTGGCCATCATGGCGGACGACGGCCTCGCGCGTGCCATCCGGCCAGCGCACGCACCGATGGACGGCGACACCGTATTTGCCGTCGCAACATGCGAAAAGAGCCCCGGCGCAGACCCGGCGACGCTGACGGAACTGGGCGCGGCAGCGGCAGATTGCGTGGCCCGGGCCGTGGCCCGCGGCGTTTATCATGCCGACCATCCGGGGCCGTCCTACTCTGGCCCTCCGGCGTTTCGCGATGTACATATTGCATGACGAACTATCGACGCGGATTCATCATTCTTGACCTCCGAGCCCGAACCATGGCCCGCATCGTTGCAGCAGGCATCATCTCCGTCATCCTCCTAGGGCTGCTGCTCTGGCAAAACCACCGGTGGAGCATGGTCCAGGCCTGCCACCACACCGGCGGCGTCTGGGACGGTACAGCCTCGAAATGCCGATTGGTGCCAGCGCGCATTTTTATCGGTCGCGAGCTCAATCGCACGTAGCAGCGTCCTTCAGCGCCGACGCCCCAACTCACGTCCAGTTGCAGAAAGCAACGCGAGACCTCAGGGCCGGACCGGCATCGGCCGTTGAAAACCCGGCAACACGAGGTTGCCCGGCTTCACCCGCTCTCTCAGCCGGCTAGACTGGGCGCCGAGCGACCGATTCGCCGACGGGGAGGGCCAGCCATGCGGCAACGCTTTGCAGGATGCAGCCGGCAACGACGACCAGGCGCCGCAGATTTCCTCGCACTCCTGCTGTTCGCCATCCACCTTGGGCAGGCATCGGCCAAGGCCGCCGATAACGGATTATCCCGTGCGCAGACGGCCCTTCACTCGGCGCGCTACAGCGAGGCCATCGCGACCATCAATGAATCGTTCAAAGCCGGTCGACTGTCGCGCGGCCATGCCGCACGCGCCTTGCTTGTCCGTGGCCAAGCCTACCTCAGGACCGCACGTCCGGCGCAGGCGATCGCGGACCTGTCATCGGCAATTTGGACACAGGACCTGCCACCAGCGCTTCAAAAACGCGCCAAGGCGTTGCGCAAGGAGGCCTACGCCGCCAGCGGCATCCTCACGACCCCGGCCCTGACACCGCGCACCGGCCGAGTCTCGAAGTTTGCGCGGGTGCCGGCGAGGCGCGCGCCGGCTAAACCGCCATCAAACGTACCGCCGGCAAGAGCGGCGCAGCCGCAAAACCCGCCCCGCCCGCAAGCCATCGCCCGGCCACTCAATGCGCAACCGCGCAAAACCACCGCCCGCCGTCTGGTGACAAGGCCACTGGCCCCGCCGCGAAAGCAATGGCAAACGACCTCGGTACAACATCTGCAAACGCGCACAACGAGAGTTTCGCCGCCTCGGATCTGGCCCACCGCCACACGCCCGACGCCGCCCCCGGTTTCTCAGGTCAAGTCATCACCACCGCCGCGTGTCGTTGCACGCTACCGGCCCCTGCCGGCTAAGCCCTGGTCGACTTTGAGCACCGGCTCAACCGCGACCAACCCGCCGCCACGCCCGCCGGCCTTCGCCGAACCCGCCATGGCGAAGACGCCGCCACCGGCCGGCGCATCGCCAATCAACAATCCTGAACCGCCCCCGGCGGCATCCGGGTTCGGCCTCTTCGACGTCTTGTTTGCAAATTCGCAACCGACGTCGCCGGAGATCGACGTGGCAAACCAACTGCAGCGTCGTCGCACGGAGCAGATCCGCGCCCACAACGCACGTCTGAAGGCCAGCGGGCAAATCCGACCCGCCGAATGACGTGCCCGCTGCATTGACAAGTTGGCATCCGCACAGCGCGCCGGAATTCAGATTCGTGAGTTCTGCAAAGGACGGAGCAACATCAACCAGCCATCGCCGCTTCGAGGTTCTCGTTGATCTTGTCGAGAAATCCCATCGTCGTCAGCCAGCCCTGCTCGGGCCCGACCAGAAGTGCCAGGTCTTTCGTCATGTCGCCCGCCTCCACGGTCGAGACGCAAACCTGTTCCAGCGTTTCGGCGAAGGTCGCGAGTTCGCCATTGTCATCGAGCTTAGCGCGATGCTTGAGCGCCCGCGACCATGCAAAAATCGACGCAATCGAGTTGGTCGACGTCTCCTTGCCGTCCTGATGCGCCCGGTAGTGACGCGTCACCGTGCCGTGCGCGGCTTCCGCCTCGACCGTCTTTCCGTCGGGCGTCATGAGCACGGAGGTCATCAACCCGAGCGAACCGAACCCTTGCGCGATCGAATCGGACTGAACGTCACCGTCGTAGTTCTTGCACGCCCACACGAAGCCGCCGTTCCACTTGAGCGAACAGGCCACCATGTCGTCGATCAGACGGTGTTGGTATTCGATCTCCGCTTCTTTGAACCGGTCCTTGAACTCCGCCTCAAACACCTCCTCGAACAATTCCTTGAACCGCCCGTCGTACTGCTTGAGGATCGTATTCTTGGTCGAAAGATAAACCGAATATCCGCGTGCCAGCCCGTAGTTCAGTGATGCCCGTGCAAAGTCCCGAATAGACGCATCGAGGTTGTACATCGCCATCGTGACGCCGCTGGCCGGCGCATCGAACACCTCACGCTCGATCACTTTGCCATCTTCGCCTTCGAACTTGAGCGTCAGCTTGCCAGCCGAAGGAAACTTGAAATCGGTCGCACGATACTGATCGCCGTACGCGTGCCGCCCGATGATGATCGGCTCGGACCAACCCGGCACAAGCCGCGGAACGTTGCGGCAAATGATCGGCTCGCGGAATATCGCCCCACCGATAATATTGCGGATCGTGCCGTTCGGAGACGGCCACATTTCCTTCAGGCCGAACTCCTCGACTCGCTGCTCGTCCGGCGTGATCGTCGCACACTTGACGCCGACGCCGTGCTTCTGGATTGCTTCGGCCGCGGCAATCGTGACCTGATCGTTGGTCCGGTCACGCTCCTCGATGCCGAGATCGTAGTATTCAAGATTGATGTCCAGATAGGGATGAATAAGCCTGTCTTTGATGAACTGCCACATGATCCGTGTCATTTCATCACCATCGAGTTCAACGACGGTGCCCGTAACTTTGATCTTCGCCATGTTCACTGGATCCATGTTGCTGTGGCTAAAGGCACGTCGGCGCGGCATTGCCCTTGCGTGGTCAAGCCCGATCGGCGCCCGCTAACCTGCCACGTGCAGATAACCTGCCAGATGGCAACCGTCGAGTAGCGAAAACATTTGCGAGAGGAATTTGCCGCCATGCCAAGCCCGCCTCGCCCGAAAACGCGCACCGCTCTGGCACGGCGGCGGCGCGCGGCCATCATCTGGTCGACCCGCGAAAGTCGCGCCCGGCGCTTTGCGCTGCACCACCTCTTCGAAACACATCTCGCTGCCGGCACGCTCTGTCTCGTGCCGTTCGACAAGTACGAGATTTTTGTCGACCCGCGTGATGACAAGATCGCCTATACGGTCCTGAGCGGCAATGAGTGGCAACGCCGCCAGTTTGACAACGCCATGACTGCCCTTGACCACTTGGCCATCCCTGATCAACTGCCGCCTGCACATCACGGAGTCTTCATCGATGTTGGCGCCAACATCGGAACGGTGACGCTGCATGCTCTGCTAAGCGGCCGCTTCGAGCATGTGGTCGCGATCGAACCGGACGCAGCCAACCGCGGTATTCTCGAGCGCAATCTGCGCCACAACGGCGTCCGGGACCGGGCAACGGTGGTTGCCGCAGCCGCCAGCCGCAGCACCGGCACCATGACGCTCTACCAGGATGCCAAGAACTACGGCGCTCATTCATTGGAACGCGGGTTTTCGAAGTCGCAAACGGCGGGAGGTGCCGTCCCCGTCGATACGTTGGACAACCTGATTGCCGAAGTCGGTGTTCGGGCCAAGGATGTTGGTGTCATAAAGATTGACGTCGAAGGCCACGAGCATGCCGTCCTCGAAGGCATGGGCAAACTGTTGAACGAAACCAAACCGGTCATGCTCGAAGCGACCTTCCGGGCCCCTCCTCCATCGCAACCTGCCGCCGCCGGGCAAGAAGGCGCAAGCAATATTTTCGATCTCTTTCCAGCCGACTATGAGAGCTGCTACGTCCTCGATGGGAAAACCCCTGAGCAGACCTCACTGCGCAGCTTCCAACCCACCGCCCCCCAGCATGATCTTCTGATAACCCGAGGCCCGGCCAATGAGCACGGAAGATGACCTGATCCGTACGGTCGATGGCGAACCGCGCGTGGCCACCACCGGCGCATCTGTTGCAGATTTGGTCCGCAGCGCGCACGAACACGGCCCGAAGAGCGTACTGGCGCCTAAGCCAGAGCCACCTTCGAACATTGGCGCACAGACAATTACTCCCGGCCAACTCGAACGGATCCTGACCTATTGCGCCGAACAACGTTGCACGGGCGAAGGCGTCTCCTGCAGCGGCTGCCGTCTCGCCACGGCCCGGCAGAGCATCGAGACCATCGATGATTGGATCAACCAGTTCGCCCAAGTCCGCCTGACCGAAACCGGCAGCACGATCACCGGTGCCGGGACCGGTTTCCGGCAGGTGGCAAGTCTGTCCTGGCTGCAACGGAACTGGGCCGGTGAGGAATACTGGTTCTGGGCGCGCCGCGTCTTGCGCAAGCTGCGCTACGGCGTCCGCCAGGTCGATGCCCTGGTATCGCCGTCGGATCACCATCTCACCCCGCCGGGCGTCATCCTGGTCGAGCCGCAGATCCCTGAAAACATCGGCATGGTGGCGCGCGCGATGGGCAACTTCGGGCTCGACGACCTGCGCGTCGTCAACCCGCGCGACGGCTGGCCGAGCGAGAAGGCCCGGGCCGTTGCCTCCGGAGCGGCGGCCATCATCGACGATGCCACCTTGTCCGACTCACTCGGTGATGCGATCGCCGATTGCACCTGGATCGCTGCCACGACAGCGCGTCAGCGCGACCTGCGCAAGCCTGTCATGACGCCGGAAGCTGCGGCGCGCGAAATGACCGCACGCATATCTCGCGGCGAAAGGTGTGGCATTTTGTTCGGCCGGGAACGTAACGGCCTGCTATCCGACGAGGTTGCCCTCGCCGATGCCATAGTCATGATCCCGATCAACAACAAGTTTGCTTCGTTGAACCTGGCTCAGTCGGTCCTTTTGATGGGCTATGAGTGGCTCAAGCAGGCCGGCGGCGCGAGCCTCGGCCGGGTCACAACCTACGAAAGCCCACGCGAAAGCGGCATCTATCTGGGCCAGCACCGCAAGGCGACAAAGCAGGAACTTATTGGATTATTTGAGCATTTGGAGAATGAACTCGAGCGCCAAGGCTTCTTTTATCCGTCGCATCGCCGCCACGTTGTAGTGCGAAACATCCGCACCATGCTGTCGAGAATGGACGCGACGGACCAGGAAGTCCGCACGATGCGTGGCATTGTCGCCACGTTATCACGCGGGAAACGGGGCTCTCCAAACTCAGCAGAGTAGGGTGCCATGATTATGCCCACTTTGGGTCGGAACCACGCGGCGACTTAACGTGTGGGACGGGCAACACGATGTAGCGGTCGCACCAGGGCCGCGCCGTGTCCGAGTAGGTGAACAGGGGCGAGAATAAAATGCGCGAATGGAACAAGGCGGGGACGACCGTGGGTACGATCGGTGCGATGCTTCTGGCAGCCGCGTTCACCTCGGCGCACGCGCAGGAGCTGAGCAACCAGTCGGTCAAGACCATCATGTCATACGCCTGGAGCTACACCCCGGACAAGTTCACGCCGCCAAGCGGCAAGACGGTCTTCATTGACAAGAAGAACCGCGAGAAGATGACGGTTCCGGTGGACAAGGGACGCGAGATTATCAAAGTCGCTCGCCTCACCGCACACGCGCAGATCTGCGACTTGTCCGAGGACCAGGTCAAGAACTACCGCTCTCTCATGCTGCGCGAGAGCAGGTCGAAGAAGTGGTCGCCGCAGCAACTGGTCTACATCAACCAGCTCCACCTCACGACAGTGATGATGCTGGTCGGCAAGCTCCAAATCGTCGAGCAGAAGGGCGACAAGAAGGTTGTCGTCAAGGAAGGCAAGGCGCCGCCGAAGAGTTGTACCGACGAGCAAAAAAAGAAGATCAAAGAGCTCATTGCCACGTATGTCGCAGCCGGCCCGAAACTGACCGGCTCACAGTCTCCGGTCAAGGCCGCCAAGAATTAGGGCGCGAGGCCGTGCCGGCTCGCTAGCGCGTTGACGCGGCTACCCGAAACGACTATAACGCGCGTGCTGCGGGCTCTTGCGAGAGCCCGCATTTGATTTGCGCACCCGCGGACCCGAATCTGACGCCGGGTTCCTGTCGGCCCTTACGGGCAGAGGAGGGGGCGCTCCAGCATATCGAATGTCCAGCATGGAGTGCCATTATGACCAAGCGCATCCGCGCCAAGCATAAGATCGACCGCCGCCTCGGCGAAAACATCTGGGGGCGGCCGAAGAGCCCCATCAACAAACGCGAAAACCGCCCGGGTCAGCATGGTGACCGCCGCGGCGGCAAACTTTCCGACTTCGGCCAGCAACTGCGCGCCAAGCAAAAGCTCAAGGGCTACTACGGCAATATCAGCGAGCGCCATTTTCGCCGTCTTTACGCCGAAGCGGTGCGTCTGCGCGGCTCCACTTCGGAGCACCTGATCGGCCTGCTCGAGCGCCGCCTCGACACCGTCGTCTACCGCGCCAAGTTCGTGCCAACGGTATTTGCCGCCCGCCAGTTCATCTCGCACGGCCACATCCGCGTCAACGGCAAGCGCGTCAACATTTCGAGCTATCGCTGCCGGGTTGGCGATGTCATTGAAGTCCGCGAAAAGTCGCGTGACATTGCAATGGTCCTCGAAGCCACCAAGAGCCCGGAGCGCGACGTTCCGGATTACCTCGAGGTCGACCACAACAAGATGACTGCAACGTACCAGCGCATTCCGGCGCTTGCCGACGTACCGTTTCCGGTCATCATGGAACCAAACATGGTGGTCGAATTCTATTCGCGCTGAGTAACTCTGCCGGCGCCTTCGACTATGCCAAGCCGGGCCCGGCCCGGCTTTGTGTCGTTGCGATACAAGTCTCGCCTGCGACGTCCCGGGCCAGTCTGCGGGTCGTTCATAGCCGCTTGAGAAACCAGCCGAGCCGCATCAACCCTTCGGGCCACGGCCCGTGCCCGGACGAAGGATCGATCTGCCCCGCCTCGCCCGCATCGACCAGATGCGAGCCCCACGCCAGCGCCATCTCGCTCGCCTGCTCGAAGCTGCACCGCGGATCCGAGCGTGATGCGATCATGAGCGACGGGAACGGTAACGGCGCAGTACTGATCACTCCGGAAGTCTCGTCGTCTGCCGCACTCATCCGAAGGTCTGGCGGAGACACCAGAATAGCCCCGCGCACGCGGCCAAGCTCGCGCGGTTCGGACTGTGCCGCCCGCACCACCGCCGCAACACCAGCATGATAGCCAACCAATACGACCGGCAACCCGCACCGCCCCACGGCCCGCACGACACGTGCGGCCTCATCACCGTCAACGCTTTGGGCCACCTGCCGCCCGACGTCGACCAAACGACCGGTCTTGAGGTTACGGGACCAGCGGTCAACCCAGTGCTCAGCGGTCAGCGCCCGTCCATCGATGCACAGCAGTATATCTACATCCGACGTCTTCATTCGCTCTGAAATAGCCGACACAGCAGCGGATGTCATACACTGACGGCCATAGCCCTTTGGAGATTGCGATGCCGATGAAATTATACACCACGATGACCTCGCCTTATGGTCGCATCGCAAGGATCGCCGCAATCGAACACGATCTGTCAGACCGCCTGGACGTCCTGCCAGCGCGCACCCGGGAGGTCGAAAGCCCCTACTATGCAATCAATCCCTCAGGCCGCGTGCCCTATTTGGTGTTGGAGGACGGTTCCGGTCTCGAGGACTCGGCACTGATCTGCCAATACTTCGACAGCATTGGCGACGGCGCCCAGCTCTGTTGGGAACCCCGCTACGCGGATTGGGATTATGGCCGCCTTGAGTTTCAAGCCCGCAGCTTTCTGGACGGCACATCCGTGCTCGCACGCGAATTGCGCCGCCCCGCCGATGAACGCTCACCGACCATTATTCGGCACGAGGAAGCCCGCGCAACGCGATTTGCTGATCTCTGGGAAGATCAACTCGAAAACGAAATCATGAACGCCCCTCTCAACCTGGCGCAACTGCTGCTCGTTTGTGCCATCGATTCGGGACGCCGCACGCGCAACTGGGATGCCTGCGCCGGCCGCCCGAAACTCGCAGCATGGCATGCAGAGATGTACGAACGCCCATCGCTTCCCGCAACACTGCCCGAGACCGCGGAATAGGCATTCCACCGCCGGATAATCTCGCCAAGTCCTTTGCGGACGTGTATGCGCGCCGGGCCACAGGGAATGCCTGAAAAAGACCGTTGTACCCAAGCTAGATGGACTGAGACCCGCAATTGCCCTAACAAGGAGGCATCCGATAGCGCCTGGTCGGATTGAGTTCACCGTTACGTTCACCCTGTCAGTATCCCAGGTCTTGAGGGAACGCGGCAACAAGACGGGGTGATTGGGCCACACACGGCTTTAGCAACGTTAACCTGCAAGGACACCGAGGCGTATCAATGGCCCCAGACCCGGACTTGGCAGACCGCAGAACATTCAAAATCCTTCTGATCAAGCCGTCGCACTACGACGCCGACGGCTATGTGATCCAATGGTTGCGCTCGACGATGCCGTCCAATTCCCTGGCCGTGGTCAATGCATTGGCCGAGAGCGCGGCACAGCGCAAAATTCTGGGCGCGCCTGTTGAAATCTCGGTCACCGCGGTCGACGAAACGAACACGCGCGTAAATCTGGACGCAATTATCGCCGATTTTGAAAAGAATGACCTGTTCGGATTCGTCGGCCTAGTTGGCGTCCAGTCCAACGAATTTCCGCGCGCGATGGACATTGCCCGGCCGCTGCGCAAAGCGGGCATCACGGTGATCATCGGCGGCTTCCACGTGTCGGGCTGCCTCTCGATGCTGAACGAAGTACCGGCCGAACTCGAAGAAGCCACTGCGCTCGGCATGACGCTGTTTGCCGGCGAGTGCGAGGAGCACCTGGATGACGTCATCCGGGACGCAGCCGCAGGCGAACTGAAGCCGGTTTACAACTTTATGAGCCAGTTGCCGGACATCGGCGAGATTTCGGCACCGCCGTTCCTCGACAAGGACTTCGTCAGCCGCACCGTCGGCAACGTGACGAGCTTCGATGCCGGCCGCGGCTGCCCGTTCCAGTGCTCGTTCTGCACGATCATCAACGTGCAAGGCCGCAAATCGCGTTTTCGCTCGGCCGACAGCGTCGAGCAGATCATTCGCTCCAACTGGGCCCAGGGCGTCGACCGCTTCTTCATCACCGACGACAACTTTGCCCGCAACACCGACTGGGAGGTGATTTACGACCGCATTATCAAATTGCGCGAGGAAGACGATCTCGACGTCCGTTTCATGATCCAGGTCGACACGCTCTGCCATAGGATTCCGAACTTCATCGAGAAATCGCGGCGCGCCGGCGTCACCCGAGTGTTTATCGGCCTCGAAAACGTCAATCCGGAAAACCTCCTGGCAGCCAAGAAACGTCAGAACAAACTGACCGAATATCGCAAGATGCTGCTTGCCTGGAAGGACGCGGGCATCATGACCTTTGCCGGCTATATTCTGGGCTTTCCCGCCGACACGCCGCAGTCGATCGCACGCGACATACAGATTATCCAGGAAGAATTGCCGATCGACGCGCTCGAGTTCTTTATCCTCACGCCGCTGCCGGGCTCCGAGGACCACAAGGTCCTGCTGGAGAAGTCCGTAGCGATGGATGTGGACCTGAACAAATACGAGCTAGAGCATGTCGTCACCGATCACGCGCAGATGACACGTGCCGAATGGCAACGAGCCTATCAGGACGCCTGGACACAGTTCTACACGGACGACCATCTCCTCACGATTCTGCGGCGCGCGCACGCCAGCGGCATCGACATCCGTCGTTTGATGCTGGTCTTGCTGTGGTTCTCGGCTGCGGTACCGGTGGAAAACCTGCATCCGCTCCAGGCCGGCATCCTGCGCCGCCGGAACCGCCTCGACCGGCGCCCGGATTTGCCGATCGAGTCGTGGCTCACGTTCCATTCCAGATACATCGGAAAGCTTGCGCGCAATCAGTTTGAATTCTTCAAACGCTGGCGCAAGCTCAGTCGCATGTGCAAGCAGATCCTGCGTGAGGACCCCGACCGCACCTATACCGACAAAGCGTTGGCTGCGGTGCCGGCCGACGACAGCGAAAACCTAAAACTTTATACGCAAACTGCGGCAGCCGTGACCGCGGTCAAGCGAGAGCGCCGCTCGGCCGGCCTCACCGTGAACTAAAGCGCGACGCAAAAAATGCGCCTCGCTTTGGGTTTCATTGCCTCACGCCGCTATTCGCGCGTCGCGCGGCGGCTCCGGCGGGGCGGCCGTTCGGCCGGGTCGCGTTGCTCCCTTTTTGGTGAATCCGTTTTGCTGCGACATGCCCTAGGCCTCCGCGGATCAGCGCCCGTATACGCGGGAATAATATTGCCTGACGAAACCGCCGCGTGCGCGCACCACACGGCCGGCCCGCCTGCGCCGCGGACCCTTGGTCGCGCGCGGCCGCCCGATACGCCGTCTGTTGGCGACCACCCGCGCCCCACACCCGTGCGTGCGGATATCACCCGCGCCATCGACAGGTTCCGTCCAGCCGGCGCACAATTGTCCAATCCGCCCCACGTCCGAACGTGCACCTTCAAGGCAATGCAGGCCCGTGCCATCGGCCTGCGGCCTGAAACGCAAACCGTAAGCGCGGGCGCCCGGCGCATCCAACCCTCTCGCAAGTCCGTTCAAGACCGCGATACGTTTGGCTGCTGCGCTGCCCTTTAAGGGACGGGCGGCATCATGCATGTTGGTCAAGGGCACGACTTGCACGGCCCGCGCCTGCAACCTTCCCCCGGTGTCTCGTGCCAGAAACACGCGCGCCAGCAGTCCGAAGTCGCGGCAGGCACCAAACTTGGCCATGTTCTGCATCCCAAGGTGCACAAGATTGCCAAGACCGTAAAAGATCAATTTGTTGTCGATACGCTGCACGCCCGCTGCAACGTGCGCGTGATGACCGACCACGAGATCGATCCCAGCATCGCGAACCGCCTTGTCGCGCAATTTGCGAATGGCAGCGGACGACGGCCTTATTTGCAGCTCCTGCCCATAGTGCACGGACAGCATCCGGTAGTCGCTCGTGGCTGCAGCCAAGGCACGTACGCCGGCATCGAAATCCTCCATGCTGCTGTAGCCGAGCTGGCCGTAGCGTTCATGCGTTGCACCAACCCTTACCCCGCCGATGCCCAAAGCCAGAACCGCAATTCGTGCCTGTTTCACCGATACGAGCGCCGCCCGGGTGAGCGCATCCCGTCCGCGCCCGACGCCGGGAAACGCCAGCAATCCCTCGCGCTTCAGCGCCGTGAGATGGCGCACGGTTTCCCGCATGCCGGATTGGCCATAGTCGATAGCGTGGTTGTTTGCCGTCGAAAAAAGGTTGAAGCCGATATCGACCAGATGGCGCGCGCCGGCCGGATGCATTTTGAAATTGAACAGCTTGCCAACCGGCCTTAGACGCGCCTTGTCCGTCACCACCGTCTCGAGGTTTGCAAAGTTTACATCACCGTCGAGAAGCGGCCGGATACCGCGGCTTACCCTCTCAAACGGAATGGTTCTGCCGTGCCGGATGCCGCCACGCGCCGTGAGCGGCTGGTTGCTGCCGCCAAGCCCGAGATCACCGCCGATAACGAGAACGATCGCCTCTTCGGGCCCGCTCCCGCCTGCTTCTGGATCCGCATATGCGGGCTCGACCACGCTCTGCAATGCCGCCCAACAGAACAGCGCTACCCAGGCAATCGATTGCACCGCTCCACACCACAAACGCACGACCGGCCAACTCCAATAATATTGGCAGGTATATTGCCAGGAAAGAGCAAGCAACGCGCGCGGCGCACCTGTCAACGGTCGAACAAACTGCACATCGTGCCCGAACGGTCACAGACCGGAGCCGGATTGTTCGGCTGGAACCGAGCTCAGTCCTGGCCGAACACGCGCGCAAAAATCGTATCGACGTGCTTGGTATGGTGAGTCAGATCAAACATGCGCTCGAGTTGCTCCGCCGGGATCCGCGCGGTGATTTCCGGGTCCGATTTGAGCTCGCTCAGGAAATCCCGGCCTTCATCCCACGTCTTCATCGCATTGCGCTGCACGAGCCGGTATGCACCCTCCCGGTCGACGCCGGCCTGCGTCAGCGCCAACAGTACCTGTTGTGAGTTGTGCAGCCCGCCGAGCCGGTCAAGATTGGCCTGCATGCGCTCCGGATAAACGACCAGCTTTTCAATGACACCGGCAAGCCGCACAAGGGCGAAGTCGAGCGTCACCGTTGCATCGGGCCCGATCATACGTTCGACGGAAGAGTGCGAGATGTCCCGCTCGTGCCAGAGTGCCACGTTCTCCATTGCCGGCAGGGCGTAGGCCCGCACCATGCGCGCAAGTCCGGTCAGATTTTCCGTCAGCACCGGGTTGCGCTTGTGCGGCATCGCCGAAGACCCTTTCTGACCCGGCGAAAAGTACTCCTCCGCCTCCAGCACCTCGGTCCGCTGCAAGTGCCTGATCTCTGTCGCCAACCGCTCCATCGATGACGCGACCACGGCAAGTGTTGCAAAATACATCGCGTGCCGGTCGCGCGGAATGACCTGCGTCGAGACAGGTTCGACCGCCAGCCCGAGCTGCGCGGCGACATGAGCTTCCACCCTGGGATCGATATTGGCGAACGTTCCGACCGGCCCTGACAAAGCACACGTTGCAACGTCGCGGCGGGCTGCAACGAGCCGCTCGCGGCAGCGCGAAAACTCGGCATAGGCGACGGCAAGCTTGACCCCGAACGTCGTCGGCTCGGCGTGAATGCCGTGGCTGCGCCCGATCGTCGGCGTCATCTTGTGCTCGAGAGCACGTGTCTTGAGGGCGGCGAGCACGCGATCAAGATCATCAATCAGGAGATCGCTCGCCCGCACAAGCTGTACGTTGAAGCAGGTATCAAGGACGTCGGAGGAGGTCAGCCCCTGGTGCACGAAGCGCGCATCCGGTCCGACGTGCTCTGCCAGATGCGTCAGGAAGGCGATGACGTCGTGCTTGACCTCCGCCTCGATTGCATCGATACGCGCGACATCGAATGTCGCCTGACTGCCCTTCTCCCAGATCGTCTTGGCGGCCGCACGCGGAATAATGCCGATATCCGCCATCGCCGTTGCGGCGTGCGCCTCGATTTCGAACCAGATGCGGAACTTCGTCTCCGGCGACCAGATGGCGGCCATTTCAGGGCGGGAATAGCGTGGGATCATACCCGGGTCCTCGCATTGAGCGTCAGGCGCCGGCCCGCCCGCAATTGCTCTGCGCCAACAAGCGGGCTAGGTTTCCGGCTTCCGATCCTCTAGCAAGTCAGCCCTGCCCCTTCAATCGATCCCGCCGCGACATCAAGGGCTTGTCCCCTGGCCAATCATGCGCAGTTCCATGGCAAAATTCGACTGTCTCGTCCTCGGCGCCGGCATGGTCGGTGTTTCGACCGCCCTTCACTTGCAGCGCCAGGGCCTGAGCGTCGCACTTGCCGATCGCCGCCCCGCGGCCGAGGAAACCTCCTATGGCAACGCCGGCATCATTCAGTGCGAAGGCGTGATGCCCTACACATTTCCGCGCGATATCGGCAAGATCCTGACCTACGCCCTCAACCGCTCGCCTGAAGCGCACCTGCATTGGCGCGCCTTGCCCGGGCTTGCGCCGTGGTTGTTCCAATACTGGCGCCACGGCACGCCGGCCCGCGCCCTGAAGACGGCCGAAGCCAATCTGCCGCTGATCCAGCGCTGCCTGCCAGAACACGAGGTTCTGATGTCGGAGGCCGGCATCACCGGCATGCTTCGTCGCGACGGTTACCTGCGCGCCTACCGCAATCGGCAAGCGCTCGAGGCAGACGTCCGTGCCGAAGAACAGGCGCATAAGCGCTTCGGGGTAAACTTCGCTGAGTTGACACCGGCCGCGCTCAGCGAACTTGAACCGCACCTCAACGGTGATTTCGCAGGCGGTGTGCACCTTACCGATCCGGCCAGCGTTGCCGATCCGGAGGCCGTCGGCAAAGCCTACGCTGAACTCTTCGAAACTCGCGGCGGAACGTTTCTGACAGCGGATGCTCGCACGCTCGAGCGCACCCGCGAAGGCTGGCAGGTCCAAAACGTGAAGGGTCCGATCACAGGCAACGACTGTGTGATCGCGCTCGGGCCCTGGTCGGCCGAAATACTAAAAATGCAGGGCATCTGCGTGCCGCTGATGGCAAAGCGCGGCTACCACATGCACTATCGGCCCGAAGGCAATGCTACGCTGACACGGCCTGTCCTCGATGCCGATTATGGTTACGTGCTGGCCCCCATGCGCAAAGGTATCCGGTTGACCACCGGCGCAGAGTTCGCAGCCGTTTCGGCGCCCCCTACGCCGGTCCAGCTTGCAAAGGTCGAGCCGACAGCCAGATCCATCTTCCCGCTTGGCGAACGCGCCGAACCTGAGCCGTGGCTCGGCCGGCGCCCGGCCTTTCCCGACATGCTGCCGATGATCGGCGGCATTCCCGGCCACCCTGGATTGTGGGCGAACTTCGGCCATCACCACCTGGGTTTCACCCTCGGCCCCGTCACCGGCCGGCTGATCGCCCAGATCATCACCCAGCAGCCGACGTTTTGTGACATTCATCCCTACCGCGTCGACCGGTTTTAGGCCGGCAGATCCGACCACCATCCGTTGCACAATCACGGCGCCGCCATTTTGTTGGCCGATAGGATGCGCCTAGAGCGTTTCAGGTTTAGCTGGAACCGTCCCACTCCCCCGCCCGGCCGCCCATGCAATCGTGGTTTTGGGCGGCCGGGCGGGGGAGTGGGCAGGCGGTGTGATTCCGCCTAAGGCGGAAATGATCTAGGGCATGCAATTTGTTGATTTGAAAGCCTGTCGATTTCAGAGCTCGGGGGCACGGATGGTTCAGCGTGGTAGGCATCAGCCGGCGCAAGACTTGCGCGAAATGCTCGGCTCCGTCACCGAGTACGGAACACAAACATCGGAAATTCAGCAAACGAGCGGCCATGACCGCCACGCGGACACCAGCAGCCGGGAGACGACGATGAGTGCAAGATTGACGACCCTCGTCTCCATCGTTGCACTCGTCTTTTCCGGTTACAGCTTTTACGAAACGGTCCTCAAGCAGGCGAGCCTGCGCATTTACCAGCCACCGTTGATCCATATGTTCCGGGAGGGCTTTCGCGACGTACTGGCAATTCCGATCACCATCTCCAACGATGGCGCCCGGCGCGGCACGATCTTGTCGTTCGATCTCGAAGTCACGCATCCCGAGACGAACAAATCGGTAAAGTTTCAGAACCTCCACTTCGGTGCCTCACCCAAGGACGAGGTCAAGTTGTTTCACCCGATCACCGTGCCTGGGCGCAGCTCCTACAGCGGCATCGTCCTCTTCCACGCCTTGGAGACGGGCGCCTTCGTTGAAACCACCGGCGGTGTGGAATTGCCCTTGCAGTTCAAATTGTCGATGAACATCGACCGCTCGGGCGATTGGTTCGATATCCTTACGCCGCCGACCACGAAACCACTTGTATTCAACATGAAGGCAAGTTTCGTGCAGGGCTTCAGGGCGATGGAAAGCGGCCGCCCGACCCGTCTCCACGACGAACGCTGGCACGAGACCAAGGCGGCGCCTAAGAAGAAGTAGCCCGCAATTGCGCCTCGTTGGACAACTGCGCGGTCCGGAGGCTGGTGCGCGGTCCGGAGGCTGGCGCTTGAAGCATCAGTCCGTGCGCTGCTTGTCGGAACCTGCAGCATGGCGCGCAGATCCTCGTCCCGCCTGGCCGGCATAACCAGCCGTGCCACCGGCGCCCTGCAGTTCGTCGCGGATCTCGTCACGCTTGCCGTGTATCGAGGCAATCACGCGCCCCGTCGGCACACCTAGACCGACGAGAGACGCTTCGGCGAGCTGCAGGCTGGCCTCGATCGTCTCCGGCACCGCCTCGGTCGCCCCGAGATCATAGAGCCGCCGCGCGTGCTCCGCATCCCGCGCCCGTGCAACGATGACCACGCGATCGCTCACGCTGCGCACGTGCTGCACGATATCGTCGGCGATGCTCGGTGAGTTGATGGTGATCAAGACGGCATCGGCGTGGCGCACCCCACATTCCTTCAAAAAGAACTCGTTGCGCGCATCGCCGTAGTAGACCGGCCGCCCTCGTTTGCGCCACGGCGACACATTGGACGGATCAAACTCGACGGCAAGATGCGACACGCCATGTTCTTCGAGCATCTCCGACAACAGCCGTCCGACGCGTCCGAAACCGACGATGATCGCTCTGGGCGACTCCTCATTGTCGGTCGGTGATACGAGCAGTTCAGGCGCTAGCGGAGCCTGCGCGGCCAGACGCCCGGCAAGCCCCTGTCCAATCAAATCGAGCACGGGGATCAGCAGCATCGACAGTGCCGTGACGGCAAAGATCACTGCGGCGACCTCGCCCGCGATCAAACCGCTCAGCGCGGCGAGCCCGATCACGATAAACGCAAACTCACCGCCCGAACCCAGCAGCAACGCAACTTCGGCAATTGCAGCCGGCGCGACACGGAACGCCATCAGCAACGCCACCAACAACAGCGCCTTCGCGCCGATCAAGGCCGCCGTGCCGAGCAGCACAGGCGCCGGATCGGCGACGATCGTACGCGTATCGAGGCTCATTCCGACGGTGAAGAAAAAGACTCCGAGCAGCAACCCCTTGACAGGGTCGACGGTCGCCTGGATCGCACGCCGAAACTCGCTTTCCGCCAGCAGCAGACCGGCAACGAATGCACCGAGCGCCATCGACAGCCCGGACACGCCGGTCACCAGACCACTTGCCACGATCACGAGCAGGGTTGCCGCAACGAAGAGCTCCTGACTGCCCGATGCAGCGACGTGACGAAACAGCGGCCTGAGCGCCAGCCATCCGACGCCGGCCACCACGACCAGCGCAACGGTCGCCTGCGCCAAGGCGGTGATCACGCCCTCGAGCACGGAGACTTCGCTGTTGCCGGCAAGGACGGTGACCAGAAGGATAAGCGGAACAACGGCCAGATCCTGCATCAGGAGGATGGCAAACGCCGTGCGCCCGCTGGTCGTCGAAAGCCGCTGCTGCTGTGCCAAAAGCTCGATCACGATCGCCGTTGACGACAACGCCAGGCTGAGCCCGATCAGCACCGCTGGTTCCGGTTTGAGGCCAAGGCTCCACACGGCCACGCCGATCACGCCCGCCGAGAGAATGATCTGCGCACTGCCGAGCCCGAATACCAGCCGCCGCATCGTCACAAGGCGCTGCAGCGACAGTTCCAGCCCGATCAAAAACAACAGGAAAACCACACCCAGTTCGCCGACCGAGTGCAATTTGTTGTCAGGCGAAATCGTGACCCATTTGAGCCACGCCTGATCCGGCGCCAGAAGGGCGATCCCGTTCGGCCCGAGGATCAGCCCGGCGAGGAGATAGACGATCACCGGGCTGACCTTGACATGGCGCACGATCGGCACGACGACGGCAGCCGTCGACAGCACGATCAAGGCATCCTTGTAGAGAGCGACGTCCTGGACGCCCGCCATCGTAAACTCCTGCGCTTCGCCGGTTGGCGCCGCATCGCTCCCGATTTTTCTGCGTGCCACCGCGTGCCGGTAATTGGAGCAGGCTATGCGCCGAGTGCTGCTGCGATCGCTTTCAGGGCAGCGTCTGCCTTGCCACCGTCGGGACCGCCGGCCTGCGCCATGTCCGGTCGGCCTCCGCCGCCCTTGCCACCAAGCACAACCGACCCGGCGCGCACCAGATCGACGGCATTGAAGCGCTCGGTCAAATCGGCAGTAACCCCGACTGCCAGCCCCGCCTTGCCGTCGTCGGTTACCCCGACGATTGCAACCACACCGGAGCCGACCTGATCCTTGCCGTTGTCGACAAGGCCGCGCAGATCCTTGGGGTTCAATCCTGTCACGGACCGCGAGAAGAACTTGATGCCTGAGATTTCACGAACATCGTTGTCGCCAGTCTCGGCGCTTCCGGCACCGCCTCCAAGCGCAAGCTGGCGTTTGGCTTCGCTGAGCTGGCGTTCCAACTGCTTGCGTTCTTCGGCCAACGCCGTGACTCGCTCCACAACATCTTCTGGCTTGGTGCGCAACATCCCGGCAAGCTGACGCATGCGCGCATCCTGGGCAGCAAGGTATTGGCGTGCGCCATCCGCCGTCAGCGCCTCGACCCTGCGCACACCGGCCGCCGACGCCGTCTCCGCGACCAGACGGATGACACCTATGTCACCGGTGCGTGACACGTGCGTACCGCCGCACAATTCCACCGACCAGGCTTTGTTGGCCTTTCCGCCCTGCTCGTCCTCACCCATTGCAACGACGCGAACCTCGTCGCCGTATTTCTCGCCGAACAGCGCCATCGCGCCCGTTTCGATGGCATCATCATAGGCCATCAGGCGCGTTTCGACCGGCCCGTTCTGGGCAACGATGGCATTGGCGATCGTCTCGACTTCATTGAGCTCTTCGGCAGTCATCGGTTTGGTGTGCGAAAAGTCAAACCGCAACCGCTCCGGTGCCACCAGCGAGCCCTTTTGCGCCACGTGCTCACCGAGAACGAGGCGCAATGCCTCGTGAATGAGATGCGTTGCCGAATGGTTGGCCCGCGTTGCCGCACGGCGGCGATGATCGACCTCAAGCTCAACCGGGTCTGCGATCTTGAACGGGCCCTTCACGACCCTGCCGGTGTGAACGATGAGATCACCGAGTTTCTTCTGCGTATCATCGACTTCGAACACCGCGGACTTGCCGCCACGGATCACACCGCGGTCGCCGACCTGGCCGCCACTCTCGCCGTAGAACGGCGTTTGATTGACCACGATCTGGGCTTCATCGCCGGCCCTGAGGCTCTTGACCTCTTTGCCGCCCTTCACGATTGCGCGGACTTCGCCTTCCGCAACCTCGGTATCGTAGCCAAGGAACTCCGTCGCCCCTTCGCGTTCGCGCACGTCGAACCAGATCGTCTCGGTGGCGGCCTCGCCGGACCCCTTCCAGGCCCGCCTCGCCTCCTCCTTCTGCTTTTCCATAGCCACGTTGAAGGCATCCGTGTCGACACCGATGCCGCGCGCACGCAGCGCATCCTGGGTCAGGTCCAGCGGAAACCCGTAGGTATCGTAGAGCCGGAACGCGACATCACCGGAAAACGTATCGCCCTCGCGCAGTTCACCGCTTTCTTCGTTCAGCAGCGTGAGACCACGCTCCAGCGTCTTGCGGAACCGTGTTTCTTCGAGCTTCAGGGTCTCGGTGATCAGAGCCTGCGCGCGCACCAGTTCCGGATAGGCATCTCCCATCTGGCGAACGAGTGCGGACACCAGCCGGTGCATCAGCGGGTCCTTGGCGCCCAACAGGTGCGCGTGTCGCATCGCACGCCGCATGATGCGCCGCAGTACGTATCCGCGCCCTTCGTTGGAGGGCAGCACACCGTCGGTTATCAAAAAGCTTGTCGCACGCAGATGATCGGCAATCACCTTGTGGCTCGGTGAGTGCTCACCGACGGCTTCAACGCCGGTGGCATCGACCGATGCCGCAATCAGCGCCCGGAAGAGATCGGTCTCGTAGTTGTCGTGGGTACCCTGCAACACCGCTGAAATGCGCTCGAGCCCCATGCCCGTGTCGATCGACGGCCTCGGCAGCTCGACGCGCTCATCCGGGGTGACCTGCTCGAACTGCATGAAGACCAGGTTCCAGATTTCGATAAACCGGTCTCCATCCTCTTCCGGCGACCCTGGCGGCCCACCCCAAATGTGATCGCCATGATCGAAAAAGATCTCGGAGCACGGACCGCAGGGCCCGGTATCGCCCATCGCCCAGAAATTGTCCGATGTCGGGATGCGGATAATCTTTTCATCCGCAAAACCTGTGAGCTTCTTCCAGATGTCGAACGCCTGATCATCCTCGGCATAGACCGTCACCAGCAGACGCTTTGGATCGAGCCCGAACTCCTTGGTCACCAGGTTCCACGCCAGCTCGATCGCGAGGTCCTTGAAATAATCACCGAACGAGAAGTTGCCGAGCATCTCGAAGAACGTGTGATGCCGCGCCGTGTAGCCGACGTTGTCGAGATCGTTGTGCTTGCCGCCGGCGCGCACGCATTTCTGCGACGTCACAGCCCGGCTGTACGGGCGGACCTCCTGGCCCGTGAACACGTTCTTGAACTGCACCATTCCGGCATTGGTGAACATCAACGTCGGGTCATTGCGCGGTACCAGCGGCGACGAGGCAACCGGCTCGTGGCCATGCTTGGCAAAGTAGTCGAGGAACGCACTGCGGATCTCGTTGACGCCGGTCATGGATGTCTCGTTATTTTCGCAATCAGACGCGGTTGGGGTAACGCAAACGGGCATTGCCAGGCAGGCGGCGGTCAATACTCCGCCGATACTCTGCCTCGACTGGCAAAACCCCCGGTTTTCTGCAGCCCTATTTAGCCGTGCCCGACGGCACTGTCCACAAACCGGCCCGACATGCCAGAACCGCCATCAAGCATCGGAACTCGCCGGACCGTTTGTCGACAGCAGCCGGGACCGTCTGATAGCGTGCCGCCACCGCGAAAGAAAACTCCAAACGAGGTCGAACCCATGCGCCATGGCGGCAAAATTCTCGCAGACCAGCTTGTCATTCAGGGCGTAAAGGCCGCCTTCACGGTCCCGGGCGAAAGTTTCCTTGCAGCACTTGACGGCCTTTACGACGCCGGCGGCATCGAAACGGTGATTTGCCGCCAGGAAGGCGGTGCTGCGATTATGGCCGAAACCTGGGGCAAGGCGACGGGCGCGCCGGGAATCTGCTTTGTAACCCGCGGCCCGGGTGCAGCAAACGCGATGAGCGGCCTCCATATTGCCCACCAGGATTCGACCCCCTTGATCATGTTTCTGGGCCTGCCGGCCTCCGACACCGAAGATCGCGAGGCTTTCCAGGAGATCGCCACCACCCAGCTCTTTTCCTCGTTTGTGAAGTGGGTCGGCGTCATTCGCGACACCGCCCGAATTCCGGAGTACGTGAGCCGCGCATTCCATGTCGCCCAGTCCGGCCGCCCCGGCCCGGTCGTCCTCGGCCTGCCGGAAGACATGCTGGCCGCCGAGGCCGAAGTTGCAGATGCCCTGCCCGCCGTCATCGCCGATCCGCAACCCGCCGCGGATGATCTCACCAGCCTCCAGACCATCTTGGGCGAAGCCAAACGCCCGCTGATGGTCGTCGGCGGTCCGGGCTGGAGCAGCGAGACCCGCGATAAGATTTCGCGCTTTGCCGAGCGCTTCGACCTGCCGGTTGCCGCCTCGTTCCGTTGCCAGGACTACATCGACAACCGCAACCAGCACTACGTCGGCCATGCCGGTGTCGGCATGGACCCCACGCTTGCCAAAGCCATATCTGAAGCTGACACCCTTCTCGTCGTCGGCTCCAGGCTGGGCGAAATGACGACCAACGGCTACACCCTTGTCGACATCCCCAACCCGAAACAACGTCTCGTGCACGTTCATCCGAGCGCCGACGAACTCGGCACGGTCTATCGCGCCGAACTGCCCATCAACGCCTCAGCTGCAGCCTTTGCCGCTGCGCTCGAAACGCTGCAGTCGCCACCGTCCAGTGCCTGGTCCGAATGGCGAAAGACTGCGCGCGAGAACTACGAGGCCTCTGCGAAACCCTTGGCGGTTCCTGGTGAACTGCAATACCCGGAAGTTATCGCAACGGTCTCTCGAGCGCTCGCAGACGACGTCATCATCTGCAACGGTGCCGGCAACTACGCTGCCTTTTTGCACCGTTATTATACTTACCGTGACTACCGCACCCAGCTTGCCCCGACCTCGGGCTCGATGGGCTACGGCGTGCCGGCAGCCGTAGCCGCCAAGCTGGCAAATCCCTCCAAAACCGTCATCGCGTTCGCCGGCGACGGCTGCTTCATGATGACCGCCCAGGAACTGGCGACGGCCATGCAGTACCAGGCAAATGTCGTCATGATCGTCATCAACAACGGCATGTACGGTACAATCCGCATGCACCAGGAACGCAACTATCCGGGGCGCGTCGTCGGGACCCGCCTGGTCAATCCGGATTTTGCAGCATTTGCAAGGAGCTTCGGCGCCCACGGCGAAACGGTCACGACTACGGCTGCCTTCATGCCGGCATTCGAACGCGCGCTGGCCGCCGGCACAACGGCGGTGATTGAACTCAAAATCGATCCCGAGGCTCTCACGCCGCGCCAATCCCTGTCCGAGATCAGGGAGCAAGCCTTGGCCGGCAAATGATCGCAAAGCGCCTGTCATGAAGCAGGCCTGCTCCGCTAGAGCAACCTGCTTCAATTCGGAATTCGGTGCGATTCCGAATTGAAGCAGAAAGTTGCTCGATTCATTAGAGGCGATCATCTTTGTGCCTCCAGTCGGAGCCGCGACAACGGTTCCGACTTGAGGCACGATGGTCTAGTATTCACAAAGGTAAGTAAAGTATTAATTTAACACTTTGCTCATTAAGCCTATTCACGTTGCATCCTAGACTAACGAGTCGTTATCCATTACATTCGCGTTATAGATGAGATGGTCGCACGGATAAGTTGAGGCAAAATGGATCTAGAGGCGACAAAGTCCTTCAGAGGACCGTATGGTTCGCTCCTCGGGCTTGGCGCCTTGTTTTGCTTCGTAGCTGCTTCGGCCCTTTTGCTGACCGCCAGGCAGGGCACGACGCTCGACCAGGTTGTGTCGCGCAGCACCGTCTCATCGATTGGGTTTGTCCAGCGCCCGCCGGACGTTGGACCGCGTCTGTGACGCCGAACTCCATCTGTGAACGACCCCACTCCTCATCCCTCCACGGTCCCCGTGGAGGGAATTTTCTTTTGGCCGCATTGGCCGAGGAAGTAGGACATGGGCCGCCGTCTTTCTCAGACCGGCATATCGAACGTCAGCTTGAAGTTGTGCTCTTCCATCAGCATCGTCACGACACGTTTGGCCTCGGCTTCGCTCAAGGCTTCGAACGGCGGTCGCAATTCACGCCACTGCGGATCCTTGCGAAAGTGCGCAACGATGGCCTTCAGCGCCGGGACCATCGCAAATGCCTGGATCGTCTTGCGCATGGCCGAGACTTCGGCCTGGCGCCGATCCGCCTCGTCCGCCCGCCAGTCCTCGAATACGCCACGCATGCTACGACCAGAAACATTCGCAGTTGCCGAAATGACACCGGCCGAACCATTCTTGAGACCATCGAGCAGGAACAGTTCTGAACCTGGAAACAACTCGAAGTCCGGAAACGCGTCGAGAATGGCCTTCATGTTCGACCAATCACCGGAAGAGTCCTTTAGACCGACGACGGTCTCGGGAAACTCCTGGCGCAACCGCTCAATCAAAGTCAACGCGAAGCCGACCTGGGCAACCGGCGGAATGTGGTAAAGATAAACCTTGAGGCGGTCATCCCCCACCTCGTCGATCACGTCGGCGAAATACCGGAACAAACCATCTTCAGAGGGTTGCTTGTAGTAGAACGGCGGTAGCATGAGCACGCCACCACAACCAAGGTCCATCGCGTGCTGGGTCAGAATGACGGTGTCCGAAAGCGAACACGTTCCCGTCCCCGGCATCAGGTTGAGCGGCTCTATGCCCGCATCGATCAGGTCTTCCAAAAGCTCCATCCGCTCGTCCAGGCCAAGCGAATTCGCCTCGCTGGTTGTCCCGAACGGTGCCAGCGCATGGCAGCCACCATCATCCGAAAGCAACCATTCGGCATGCTCGATGAAGCGATCCGGATCCGGTGCACCATCCTGGCCGAACGGCGTGAGCACCGGCGCAATCACGCCCGAAAAGTTGAACTTGTCCGTCATCTCACCACCCTCGACCCGTTGTTCGCGGTCACGCCATTCGCGAAAAGCAACCGCCTCAGAACACGGCTATGGCATCGGAATGCCCGGTTGGGCAACCGGAACGTGATATCCACGCTGAACCGCCGGCCGCTCGGCAATCGCGCGATACCATCGAAGCACGTTGGAATAGGTCGCCAGATCAATGCCTTGCCACTCGAAACGTGAGATCCAGGGCCAAATGGCCATATCTGCGATCGAATATTCGCCAGCGACGTATTCGACATCTGCTAGCCGCTTATCCAGAACACCGTAGAGCCGCTTGCCTTCTTTGGTATAGCGCTCCTCGGCATAGGGCGCCTTGCCCTGATTGAATTTAACGAAGTGGTGCACCTGACCGAGCATCGGGCCCGGACCGCCCATCTGCCACATCAACCACTCCACGACGCGCCAGTGCGCCTCACCTTCGGCCGGCCAGAACTGACCAGTTTTCTTGGCGAGATACATGAGGATGGCACCGGACTCGAAGAGATGCATGCCGGTATCCCGGTCTATGATTGCAGGAATCCTGTTGTTCGGGCTGATTTTCAGAAAGTCCGGCGCAAACTGCTCATCCTTCGAGATATCCACGGCGTGCGTCTCGTATGCGAGACCGGTTTCCTCGAGCATGATGGAGACCTTGCGACCGTTCGGCGTCGACCATGTGTAAAACTCGATCATACGTTTGCCCCTTAGCACACCGTGTTTGCGACTCTGGACGTCGACAGTTTGCCCAATGGGCGAGACTAGTCGAATTCACAACCCCGCCGCAATGGCCGCTGTCGCCACCCTGGACAATCCCGTGTCAACCCACCGCACGGGAAATTCAGCTCCCTACATTGTCCGAGAAATAATCTCATATTGCCACTTGATATTACCACATTTGCGCTTCTACAGTGGCTGGGCGAGGCGGGGCCTGAAGGCCGTTGCAAAGCCGCAGATCCGACGTGGAACCTGACCATGGCGTTGGGCTCCCATCAGGGAGCGGCGGACCTACAGCCCGAAGGCCCTGCCACTCGCAGCTTCTCCTTGCAGCATCATTGAAATCGCCAAAAAGATCGCGCTGGCGGCGTGCATCGCCGACCTGACGACAGATGCATGCACGGGCCTGTGCAACACCGCCTGGCGCATAAGTGCCTGGCGCGCACGACTCCGCCGGCAAATTGAGGCAATCGCGCACCTCGTGACAGCAACACCACAGCACCGACATGCTTCAAATTGGCCTCGGTTGACTGGCTTGCAGTTCGACACCGAGACGTTTAAGTCCGCTGCACCCCCAGCTGGGACGAGGAGAAGGGCAATGGCCGTCGCATCAAAAGACATCGAGCACCATTTGCTGGCGAGTTTCAGGGCGGGTCAGTACTCCGATACTCCCTATCAGCACTGGTTCCTGTCCCGGTGCTTCCCGGACGAGGCCATCGCCGCCGTCACCGCGCTGCCATTTGAAGCTCCTGATCTCGGCGGCGTTTCGGGAAAACGAGAAGTCCACAACGCAACACGCAAATATTTCGACCTTGATAACCGGCAAAAACACCCGGTCGTCGAAGCCGTAGCACAGGCGTTTCAGTCACACACCATCACGAACGCCGTCGAGGACACGTTCGGCACGAAGCTCGATGGCTCCTACCTGCGTATCGAATATGCCCAGGATACCGATGGCTTCTGGCTCGAGCCGCACACCGATCTCGGCGTCAAGCTATTTACGTGCCTCCTCTATCTGTCGAACGAGCCCGGGCACGAAGCCCTCGGCACCGACATTTACGATGAGGAAAAAAGGCACGTCGCCACATCGCCCTTCGCACCTAACGCGGCGATGGTCTTCGTGCCATCCCATGCGACCTACCACGGCTTCGAACCCCGCCCTATTCCGGGCATCCGAAAGTCGCTGATCATCAACTACGTCACCAATGAGTGGCGCGCACGTGAGCAACTCGCCTTCCCGAACGCGCCGATCCACCACTGAGGCGCCATTCCGAGGGCGCCACCGATTGCACCGATGCGAAATTCGGCAATCGACATCCCGCTTGGTCTCACAAGCGAGCTTCCGTTATGATGGCCACCACCTGGAATGAAGTGGAAGGCCAAGCCATGTCCGAACAAGCGTTTGCCACCGGCCGCTGCCTGTGCGGTGCCGTCACCTATACCGTGAAGTCGGAACCGCTCGCCGGCGGCCAATGCCACTGTAAGGACTGCCAGCGCGCGTCAGGCACTGGCCACATGTCGCTCGCCTTCTTCAAGGCTGATGACGTTGAAATCAGTGGCGAAACCGCGAGCTATGCGGTAACCGCCGACAGCGGCAATACCAACACGCGTCATTTCTGCCCGAAATGCGGCGGACGCCTGTTCGGTGAAAATTCGGGCAGACCCGGCCTGATCGCGGTTGCCGTTGGCTCCGTCGATGACAATTCCTGGTTCCAGGCCCAGCGCGTGGTTTACATCAAGGATCGCCCGGACTGGGATTCGACATCGACCGACATCCCGAATTTCGACAAGATGCCGCCGCCCGCCTAGCGCAACCTGCTTTCATTCGGAATCGGTCCGATTCCGAATGAAGGAGAAAGATGCTCGATCCTTTAGAGTCGATCATCTTTGTGCCTTAAGCTGGAGCCGCGACAGCGGTTCCAGCTTAAGGCACGATGATCTATCCCAGTTGAGAAGGGAAAGCTCCGGATATGGAGGCGACCGGCAATGGCTGAAGTACGTCCCGCCGATGGCAACCGCGCGCAAACTCAACCTCTGACCTGGGTCGGTAAAGACCTGCCGGCCGATGCCGGTATCGTTCGCATCGGTGCCGACGAACGTGCGGAAATACTGGATCTTGCCAGTTTGTTGGACGCCAATCCACTGGCGACCGAAGCCCTGATCCCGGATGATTTTGAACTGCCGCATTGTCGCGCGATGATGCAGCGGGCCCATCAGTTAGCCGACAGCGAATTGGGCTTCGTGCTCATTGACCGCCTGCCGCTCGAGGAATTGGCGCGCGAGACGGCGGTCAAAATCTACTGGCTGCTGGCTTCGATGATCTCACGCCCCGTCGCGCAAAACTGGAAGGGTGCCCTGCTTTACGGCGTCGCCGACATCACCAAGAAAAAACCCGGCAACGGCATCCGCCCTGATGTCACCAATGCCGAACAGAACTTCCACACCGACAATTCTTATAATGTGATGCCGCCGGACTTCGTCTGCCTTCTCTGCGTGCAAACCGCAAAGTCGGGCGGAATAAGCCGCATCGTCAGTTTTGAAACCGCCCGCCAGCGCCTCGCAAACAGCGATCCCGATCTGTTGCGCAGGTTGTATCAGCCGGTCCTTTTCGACCGGCAGCGCGAGCACGCGCCCGGCGACTGCAAATGGATCGCAAAGCCGGTCTTTTCCGAGCGCGACGGCAGGCTTCATGTTTGCTTGTCTGCCTACCTCGTTCGCCAGGGTTACGCTCTGGCCGGCCAGCCGATCGATGCCGCGGCAGATGCCGCACTCACGGCCATCACCGACATCATCGACGACCCGGAAATGTACAAGGAGTTCTTCTTCGAACCTGGCCAGATCCAGATCGTCGACAACCGCCGCGTCGGCCACAAACGAACAGCCTTCGAAGATTGGCCGGAACCCGAGCGTCAACGCCATCTGGTGCGCATCTGGCTGCGCGAACGGGGCCGGCGCTTTTACAATGGCTGAGCACACCGCCCGGCGTGTCTCAACTTGGCTGGAGAAATCTCATTGGCACAATCGGCCAATGGCCTGGTTAAGGTTTCTGACGCAACGGTGATCGGGACCGCAAAACACGCCCTCGACCTTCGATAGCGTGATGATGCCAAACCGACCGCCCCCGCAGTTGACGATCATTTCGACCACCAGGCCCTTGTCGTGATAGACCTCCACCGGAGTTTGCCGTTTGGCAAAGGCGGGGTATCCGGTAAACTCCGAATGCCGCGTCGCGCTGCTCACGCCCGAACTGCCGCAAACGATTTTGCCAATCAACACCAATACGAACACCACGCCACGCACTGCAGTTCTCCTGGCTGATTCCAAGACCTGCCGCGTATCCGAGCAAGAATGGTGCCAACCAAGGCTGCACAGCGCAGTTGGCCGCGCGGCGTCGGCTTGCCGGCGACCCGCGCTGGCGTTTGCAGATCACCCGGACCGATAGCGCACGGCACGCCCAGTTATGGCCTCGACAGCCTTCAGGATCGCGTTCGTATCGAGCCCGTAGTAGCGGTAGAGTTCAGGAATCGAGCCGGACTGTCCGAAGTGCTCGACACCGAGCGCGCTCACCTGATGGCCCCGCACCCCTCCAAGCCATGACAGGCTTTCCGGAAATGCATCGCAAACGGTAATGATCTTGGCATCCCGTGGCAGCGCATCAAGCAAATGTTCTGCGTGACTGACAGCACTTGGATCACCGCCGATTCGAGTACGTTGCGCAGCATGCCAACCCGCCGACAATCGGTCAGCCGACGTGACGGCGAGCACACCGACCCCGCGCAGGTCCTCGCTGAGCAAGCCCGCCGCCTCGATCGCCTCAGGCGCCACCGCGCCCATGTAGGCGATCGCTGCCTCGCAGGCCGGGTCGGGACGCCTCAGCCAATAGCCGCCCTGAATGATATCGTTTCGAAATTGCGCCGTCATAGGTCGCGACAGCTGCTCCAGTGGCCGTGTCGACAAGCGCAGGTAGACAGACCCGCCCAGTTCATCCCGCGACCAGCCCGACGCCTCAACATCACCCGCATCACGCTGGATGTACTCGAACGCCCAGTCCATGATGGCGGCCAACTCGTCCACATATGCCGGCTCGAACGAAGCAAGTCCGTCCTGCGACATTCCGATCAGCGGACTGGCCAGAGACTGATGCGCACCGCCTTCCGGAGCCAGCGTCAGCCCCGACGGCGTCGCCACAAGAATGAACCGCGCCTCCTGGTAGCAGGCATAGTTCAGCGCATCGAGACCGCGTGAAATGAACGGATCATAGAGCGTTCCGATCGGGATCAATCGCTCACCGAACAGCGAATGCGAAAGGCCCGCCGCTCCGAGCGCGAGAAACAGGTTCATTTCCGCAATCCCGAGCTCCAGGTGTTGGCCCTGTGGCGTCATCTCCCATTTTTGCGGTGACATCAGCCCGCGTTCCTTGAACACGTCCTCCTGCGTTTGCATCGAAAACAGCCCGCGCCGGTTAACCCACGGCCCGAGATTGGTCGACACCGTCACGTCGGGTGACGTTGTCACGATGCGGTCTGCAAGCTCGCTGTCGCTCTTGGCAATGCCGTCCAGGATGCGCCCGAAACCGGCTTGTGTTGACATTTCGCCCTTGGCCTCGATTTCAACGGTTGGCGGCAGCGCGACTTTCGGCGCCTTGAGCCGGCGCGTTCCACGCTTGTTGAACGGCACGGCATCGAGAAACGATTGCATGGTGCCCGGGTCGGTCTGGAGCCCGGCGAACAAGTCCCACTCCTCTCCTTGGTTGACACCCTGCTGCGCGCGAAACTCCTGCATTTGCGCCTTGGTCATCAGTCCGGCGTGATTGTCCTTGTGGCCGGCGAACGGCAGACCGAAGCCCTTGATCGTATAGGCGATGAAACAGACCGGTTTATCGGTTGGCGCCTTCGCAAAAGTTTCGAGAATTTCCTCCAAGTCATGGCCGCCAAGATTGGTCATCAACCGTGCCAGTTCATCGTCGGAATAGCTCGCGATCAACTCCAGCGTGTCGCCGCGGTACTTGAGGTCCTCCTCGAGCTGCGCCCGCCATGCACCGCCACCCTGGAAGACCAGCGCTGAATAAAGCTGGTTTGGACAATCATTGATCCAGCGCCGCAGGTGTTCACCGCCCGGTTGCCCGAACGCGTGCTGCTGATGCTTGCCGTACTTGATCAGCATCACTTCCCAGCCGAGGTTTTCGAACAACCCGGCAACTTTCATGAAGAGCTGGTCGGACACCACCGAGTCGAGGCTCTGGCGGTTGTAATCCACCACCCACCAGGTGTTGGTGAGCCCGTGCTTCCAATACTCCAGCAAGGCCTCGTGGATGTTGCCCTCGTCGATTTCCGCATCACCCATTAGCGCCACCATGCGCCCCTTCGGCCAGTCCTGCGACCAGCCCTTGGCGTGCACATAGTCCTGGAACAGGCTGGCAAACCCGGTGATTGCGACGCCTAACCCGACCGAACCGGTCGAGAAATCAACATCATCGGCGTCCTTGGTACGCGAGGGATAGCTTTGCGCACCGCCGAAGCCACGAAAGTTTTGCAGCTTCTCGAAACTTTGATTGCCGAGCAGATACTGGATTGCATGGAACACAGGGCTGGCGTGCGGCTTCACCGCGATCCGGTCCTCCGGCCGCAGGATATGAAAATAGAGCGCCGTCATCAGCGTCACCAATGATGCCGACGATGCCTGATGACCGCCAACCTTCAGCCCGTCACCGCGGTCGATCTCGTGGTTCGCATGATGGATGAGGTAGGACGACAACCACAGTACCTTGCGCTCCAGATCGCGCAGAATTGCAAGATCCGCCTTGCCGTCGGTCTCGGTCTTAGCAAGCGTTCCATCCATTGGCCTAGTCTCCTGCACGCCCGTCAAGGCGGGCGATCAAGCCGGCATCTCGCAGCCGCCCCATCGTCTCGTCGAGATGCGCACGATCACGCGTTTCGATGACGACGTCGAGCAGCGCGGCCTTTGCCGGCAGCTCCGTAAACACGCGCTGATGCGCCACCTCGACGATATTGGCGCCCGCCTCGCCGAGCGCATTCGTGACTCGCGCCAGATGCCCGGGCTGATCCGTCGTCTCGATGGTCAGGCGCGACAGGCGGCCCGCACGAGCAAGATTGCGTGTGAGCACGCCGGCGAGCAGCCGCGTGTCGATATTGCCGCCGCATATCACCGTGCCAACCCGGCGCCCGCGATAGCGCGCCGGATCGCTGAGTACGGCGGCAAGCCCTGCCGCTCCCGCGCCTTCAGCGACCGTCTTTTCGATCGTCAGGAACAAGCTGACCGCCTGCTCCAGCTCCGCTTCGCTGACCAGCACGATGTCATCGAACAGCGCGCCAATGACCTGTTGCGTAAGACGGCCCGGCGCCTTGACGGCAATTCCCTCCGCAAGCGAGTCGCCGCGCATGTCTAGCGCCTCGCCCTTGATCACGTTGTACATCGATGGATAGAGCGCCGCCTGTACGCCGATGAGTTCGATCTCCGGGCGCAGGTGTTTCGCCACAACCGCCATACCCGACGCCAGCCCGCCGCCGCCGATCGGAATGACCAGCACGTCGAGGTCGGCCACCTGGGAGAGCATTTCAAGTGCCACAGTTCCCTGCCCGGCCATCACCACCGGATCGTCGTAGGGGTGGATGAACGTCAGACCGTGCGCTTTGCCGTAGGCATCGGAAAAGTGCGAGGCATCCTCCAGCGTCGCGCCCTCGACGATAACCTCGGCTCCAAACCGGCGGGTGTTTTCGACTTTGACATTCGGTGTCCCGACCGGCATCACGATCGTTGCGGCCATCCCGAGGTTTCGCGCGTGATAGGCAACCCCCTGAGCATGATTGCCGGCCGACATCGCGATCACACCGCCTGATCCACCCTCATCACGCAGGCGCATAAGGCGGTTGAAAGCGCCACGCTCCTTGAACGACGCCGTGAACTGCAGATTTTCGAACTTCAACCAGATGGCACAGCCGAAGATGTCCGACAGCGTGCGCGAGTGTTCGCAGGCCGTCAGCTTGACATGCCCGGCGAGCCGGTCGCCCGCCTGTACGACATCGTCGTAAGTCACCGCAAGTCTGTCCGCCATCAGCCGCTATACCAGTCCACTCATTGCCTGCTTCGTCGAACCTAGCGCAAAAGCCGAAGCACGTTTTGCCATTTTCACCAATTCATGGGATAAGAATAGCGAATTTCACCAACAAAATATCGATTAGTAACAAAAATGACCAATCGCGCATTGGACGACGTCGACCGACGAATCCTTTCCTCGCTGCAGGCCGACGGTCGCCTGACGGCAACCGAACTTGCCGACAAGGCCGGCCTCACAACCAGCCCTTGTCTGCGCCGCCTGCGTCTCCTGGAAGAGGCCGGCATCATCCGCGGCTACACCGCGCTCATCGACCAGTCCAAGGTCGGGCTACCGATCAGCGTGTTCGTATCGATCAAACTCGAGCGCCAGAGCGAGCAAGCCATGGAGCGTTTCGAAACGGCTGTCCGCCGTTGTCCCGAAGTCCTCGAATGCTATCTGATGACCGGCCCGCGCGACTATCTTCTCCGCGTCGTTGCACGTGATCTCGATGATTATGAACGCTTCGTCAAAGGCACGCTGACCCGCATCAGCGGCATCGCCAATATCGAATCGAGCTTCGCACTCGGCCAGGTCAAGCATTCCAACGCCCTGCCCATTTCCGGAAGATGACCGCGACTGCGCGTTTCCGGCACCCGAACTCATCCTTGCACTCCAGACAATTATGCAGAGCGTGTGCCTCGCGCTCGACGTCACGGACTGTGCCTGCGCCGAATTCTCGGTTACAACGCCACGGAAGCAATCAAATCTGATTTGAGGGAGAAAACGAATGGCGAAGGTTGCGTGGATCGGACTGGGCGTGATGGGCTACCCGATGGCCGGCCATGTCCTGAAGAACGGCGGCCACGAGTTGACCGTCTACAATCGCACGGCCGCCAAAGCCGAGCAGTGGGTCGCAGAGCATGGCGCCGGTCGCACCGCTGCAACGCCGCGCGACGCCGCCGATGGCGCCGACTTCATATTCTGCTGCGTCGGCAACGACGACGACCTGCGCTCGGTGACGACGGGGCCCGACGGCGCATTCCAATCGATCAAGCCTGGCGCCGTTTTCATCGACAATACGACCGCTTCGGCCGACGTTGCCCGCGAACTCCATGCCGCAGCGAGGGACAAGGGCTTCGCGTTCCTCGATGCCCCGGTATCGGGCGGTCAGGCCGGCGCGGAGAACGGCGTCTTGACAGTCATGGTCGGCGGCGAGAAGGCTGTATTCGATTCCGCCCTGCCGGTGATCGACACCTACGCCCGTCAGGTCACGTTGATCGGCGAACCCGGAGCCGGGCAACTGTGCAAGATGGTCAATCAGATCTGCATTGCCGGTCTTGTCCAAGGCCTGTCCGAAGGCATCCACTTCGCCCAGAAGTCCGGCCTCGATCTCCGCGCGGTCATGACAACAATCGACAAAGGTGCCGCCGGTTCGTGGCAAATGGAAAATCGCTGGGAGACGATGGGCGACGGCAAGTTCGACTTCGGCTTCGCGGTCGATTGGATGCGCAAGGACCTCGACATCGCGCTCGCCGAGGCGCGCAGCAACAACGCCAGCCTCCCGGTGGCCGCGCTCGTCGACCAGTTTTATTCCGAGGTACAAAAGATGGGCGGCGGCCGCTGGGATACCTCGTCACTGATCGCGCGCCTGAACAACGCTGACAAATGACGTAGCTTGCCTTGCGATCAGGGCCGCCCTCAGCGGCGGCCCTGCCGCCTACCTTGCTTTGCGCACTTTGATCAAAGAACGATATTCTGCAGCAGTTCGACGGCGATTAGCACCATCCCGATCACCGCGACGGCCCAGGTCAGCGTCCGCACCCACGGTATCCCGACAAGATAGACCAACGCGTAGGCCAGCCGGCCAAAGAAGAACAACTGCGCGCCGAGCAGCGTCATTGCCGTGGAGATATTCGCAGCACTGGCAACCAAAACCAGGATGGCGAATAGCAGCAAGCTCTCGAGCATGTTTGCGTGCGCGCGCCTCGCCCGTCCACACATCCCTTCGAGAGCCGGCATGTCATCGCGGTTGCCAGCCAGAGTTGGCAGGCCAACCTGCGCCGTCGCGGTCATGGCGGCTATCACCACCTGCAAAAAGGCCAGTACGGCCGACAACACGAGATAGGATAATTCCGGAGTCATAAGGGTCCCTCCTCTTCAGCAAATGACAAACTTCATGCCCGGCTGTTTCACCCGACATCCGATCCGCGAAGTGCGAACTCCGGCAGCATCAGGGGCTAGGCTACGTCGACAACACATGCGCGCAAAGCCTCCCAGCCGCCTTACCTGGCCTGCTTCGCCCGCCGCTTGGCCATGCGTTCCGCAAAGGTCAGCGGAACGGCCGTCGTGTACTTGATTTGCTCCATGGCGAACGCCGACGAGACCTTGGTGATCGCAATCTTCGAAATCAACTTCTTATAAAACTCATCATAGGCGGCAATATCAGGCACCACGACACGCAGGAGATAGTCGACATCGCCACTCATCCGGTAAAACTCGACGATCTCCGGCAGTCCGGACACAGCGGCGCGGAATTTGTCCAGCCAATCGATCGAATGCTGGTCCGTCTTGATCGACACAAACACGGTCACACCGGCAGAGACTTTCTCGGCATCGACAATCGCCACCCGCCGCTGGATGACCCCGGTCTCCTCCAGTTTCTGGATCCGCCGCCAGCAAGGTGTCGTCGACAATCCGACCTCCTTGCCGATGTCAGCGACCGCCCGCGTGCAGTCGTTCTGGAGAATATTGAGGATCTTGAGATCCAAGGCATCAAGCATGACCGCGCCTTCTGGTAATCCGATGTGGCGCAACGCAACACGATCGCGCAAAGCCAGCATTTCAGGAACAGGTTTTCGAGCACCCCATGATCAAGCGTGCTTTATAGAAAAATTCTCCAACCCATCGCAACTCCCCGGCGGGAGCACCGCCGCGATGAGATGAATTGCAGTCCCATCCGCAGTCTCCCGCAACTATCCATGCGATTGCCCAATCGATTGCCCAATCGATTGCAAGACGGAACCGTCGAACACAGGCGGCAGGGCGTGCCGCGCACCTGACATTACCCTTAAAGAAGTGCACGAACGGCCTGTTTGAGATGCGGCAACAGCTCCCGGGCAAACCACGGGTTGCGCTTGAGCCAGCCGTTGTTTCGCCAGGAAGGATGCGGCAGTGGCAGGTAGCTGCAGTCTTCTGCGGCATAGACCCGCCAGTCGGCCACCGTTTCCGTAAGACTGGCCCTGCAGCGCGTGCCCAAATGCCACTTCTGGGCATAATGGCCGACGAGCAGAACGAGACGTAGTTCACCGAGTTCCGCGAACACCTCACCGCGCCACTGCTCCGCACACTCGCGCCGCGGTGGAAGATCGCCACCCTTCTGATCGAGCCCTGGAAAGCAAAACCCCATGGGAACGATCGCAATCCGCGCCGTGTCATAGAACTCTGCTTCACTGACTCCCATCCAATCGCGCAGCCGAACACCCGATGGATCGGTGAACGGAATGCCCGATGCATGCACTCTCGTTCCTGGCGCCTGTCCGCAAATCGCGATGCGCGCCGTTGGCGAAACCCGCAACACCGGCCGTGGTGCGTGCGGCAGGGGCTTGCCCGTGGGCTCCTTGACACAAACCTCGCAGGCTACAATGCGCGAAAGCAGGTGTGCAAGCCGTTCCGAGCACTGTCTGCGCCCCCGCTCCATCGCTCAAATTTCCAGAACCATCCCGTCGTGCGCCAGCAGCACCCCGCCTTGCGCCGCAATCGTTTCCGCCTTGGCCAGCATCTCCGGGTTCATGTGCGTCAACAGCACACGGCGCGCTGTCAACCTTCTGATATGCGGTTCTATCGTCTCCCAGGTCATGTGGTAGTAGGCCCTACCGGAAAAGCCGTAACACTCGCAAATGAAAAGATCGGCACCTTCGGCACATGCAACGAGCGCTTCCACCCACTCCGTATCGCCTGAAAATGAGAGCACCTTGCCATCGACCGCAAACCGCAGAGCCGCCGAAAGCGATCCGGATGGATGTTTGACACCATACGCTGCTACATCGAAGCCGTCGCGGCTCACGCTGCCGCCGTCTTCGAAGTTGACGAACTCCAGCGCGAACTCCGGTTTGAACCCCGTCGATCCGGGATAGAGCAGTTCCGCTGTCGCACGATAACGCTCTTCCGTACCAATTGGTCCGACCACCGTCAGCGGCCGCGTGCGCCCACCTTCAAACTGCGCCTGCATGACCCACCATACCAGCCCTGCGAAGTGATCTCCGTGCAGATGCGACAGCACGATTGCATCGACGGCATTCGGATCCAGACCCAGCCGCCGCATGCCGATCAGCGCCGTTGCCCCACAGTCGATCAGAAAGGTCGCGTCTTGGCCGGTGACGTGAAAACACGTTTGCAGCCGGCCGCCGGAGCCGAACGCATCACCGGAGCCGACGACGGACACGCGCACCGAGCCGGCATTGGCCGTCTGCGTGGCACCCTGCTGTGCCGCGCGTTCCGTCTTTCGCCGCTTCCAGAATGAAAACATAAAAGCTTGCCGACAAACGCGCCTAGTGGAGTTGCGAGCTGGGGCGGGCCACAATCTCACCGTACCATCGATGCACGTTGGCCAGTTCCTCCGGAACCTTCAGTCGTGCCGGTTTCATGAAATCGATGGCGATCAATGCCGAAATATCCGCAATCGAATAGACATCTCCAGCAACGAAGGGCTGTTCGCTTAAGGCATCGTCCAACACCTTGAGCTGCGCCATTGCGCGCGGCGCATTGGCTTCCGCCCATTCGGCGATCTGCGGGTTTTCCAACGCCGCCATGGCCGGGTGCTTGTGGCGAAAGCACTGAGAGACGTGGAACAGCAGGCCGAGATCCATCCGCCGGTTCCACATTTCGACCATGGCCTTCTCGAGCGGGGTCCTCCCGAACAACACCGGCTCGGGGTGCAACTCCTCGAGATAGCGGCAGATGGCGACCGATTCCGAAATGGCCGTTCCATCGTCCAGTACAAGGACCGGCACACGTTGCAGCGGATTGAGGGCGGTGAACGCTTCCGAGCGATGCTCGCCCTTGTTCAGTTCGATCTTCTCGAAAGGAATGTCCAAGCCCTTTTCAGCTACGAAGATTTTTACACGCCGCGGATTGGGTGCACGTTCCTGTTCGATAATCTTCATGACATCTCCGCCCGACCAACGTTGGCAAACCGACGACACACAGACCTGCCGGCGGGCCAAGCATGGCACTGTCGAGAAGCGAAACGCAATCGTTAAGACTTTGTGACTGCTTCTCGATTGTGTTGAGGAAACGCCGCACCCGACTGGGTTGCAGCAAGGCGGATGCACTGCCCGGCGCGTTCAAAATCGCGCCTGCCGGACGGTTATGTAGTTGTCTGACAAATATCTCGCGAAGTTTTGTCGAGATTTGCGCTCAATTCGTCCCTAAAGTTTCAAGTATAACAACAAGGTAAACCGTAGATTAGCAATTTCCGGCAACAGTAGCCTGGGCTCAACCGTTCACCGTGTCACTACGACCTGGACGGGCAACCGGGTGTAGTGCGTTTTGGCTGATCGCGGAACTGAAAACCGGACACCAGCGGATCGCCGTGAACGGCGACCACCGCGCAACGCACGCCTGCGCAGCGCGACCCGCCCCGGTGACATCAGCGAAGCCCGCAGGCATCTGGCAGAGGCTGGCGGCACGCAGCCTGAGTTGCAGTACGAACTATTGGCCATGTTCGTGCGCAACGAATTGGCGGCCCAGTGGACCATTTTGGTTCTCGCACTGATCTTCTCGCTCGCTTCGATGTTCTGGGCGCCGGAACAGCAGGCCATTATCTGGCTGATAGTCATCGTCGGTGCCAAGGTCGCTCTCCTCGAGATCTGCCGGCAGTTCGTCTCAGCCTCACGTCAAGCCATGGACGTGCACACCTGGTATCGCCGCCTGTTCATAGCCGAAGCGTTCTGCGGCGTGGCCTGGGCTGGATTTGCGCTGATCGGCATCGGCGATGAGACAAATCCCGGCCAGGCCTATATTTATTCCTCCCACGTCTTCCTGTTTGCGTCGTTGATCGTCGTGCTTGCAATTCGCATGACGTTCGCATCGACGGTCCTGCCAATCCTCTATGTCGGCACCATACCGATGACCGTTGCGGTCGTCGGCCGCCTGCTGTTTCAGCAGGACTTCTTCTATCTCGCCCTGGCCTCCATGGCCTTCGGCGTCCACGTCTACTTCATCTTCCTCGCCAAGGGCCTCCAGACGACGGCTGTCTCGATGCTGGAGTTTCGACTGCAGAAGGAGTTGCTGATCGAAGAATTGGCGGAAGCAAAGTCCGTCTCCGATCAGGCCCGGCGTCGCGCGGAGGACGCCAACCTGGCCAAATCACGCTTCCTGGCCACGATGAGTCATGAACTGCGCACGCCTCTCAATGCGGTTCTCGGTTTTTCGGAGGTCATGAAAAACCAGATCCTGGGTCCTCTGGAAAACGAGCGTTATCGCGAGTACTCGGCCAATATCCACGCGAGCGGGTCGCACCTCTTGCACCTGATCAATGAAATTCTCGATTTGTCGCGCATCGAAGCCGGCAAGTACGAACTCAATGAAAAACCACTGCGCATTCACGATATCCTCGACGACAGTCGCAGCCTGCTGAAGCTGCGCGCCGAAACCAAGGCGTTGCAAGTCATCGAGCGGTATGACACTACGCTGCCGCCGCTCTGGGCCGATGAACGCGCCATCCGACAGATTTGCCTCAACCTGATCTCCAATGCGGTGAAATTCACGCCGCGCGGCGGCAAGATTGTCCTGACAACACATGCAGCGCCCGACGGAGGCCAGACGCTGTCCGTCGCAGACAACGGCCCGGGCATACCGGAGAGCGAACTCCCGAAGGTCCTGGAATCATTCGGCCAGGGTTCGCTCGCACAAAGAACAGCCGAAGGCGGCACCGGCCTCGGCCTCCCGATCGTGCGCCAGCTGGTCGAATTGCATGGCGGCCGCTTCGAGCTTGAATCGGAGCTGCGCAAGGGTACGACCGCCATTGCTCACTTCCCCAGCAATCGCGTCATGAAATCGCTTGCACCGCTGCAACCGCTGGGCGAAGAGCGTCACGCTTCGCGTCAGCGCACTGCGACGGAACCAAAGGCGCGACCGCCCGCCCCCGCCACACCGCCCGGCACCAGTCGACCGCCCCCGCCGAGCCGGACAAGAACCCCGCGCCCGCCGCGCCTCCTGCGCCCGCACCGCGGCTTCGGCACGACAGCCACCGTGTGAGCGAGAAGCGGTGCCAGGCCTGTGGATGATTTGTAGCTTCGCCAGTCAAACACCACGTGTTTGCCGGCAGAAATACCCGATTGATTGCCGCGCACCGGACGACTGCCTAAGTATGTTCGGATTGTTGCGTTAACAGAATCTGAGGACCTCGTTGGGGATGCGTGCCGCAGGTGCGGGCAGCCCATCTCGGAGTTGATATGACATGCTGTGGATTTGTCTCGCACTGCTGACCCTTGCGGCCGTTGCGGCACTTGCCCTGGGTGATGCCGGCACGTTTGCGGGCATGAGCGGCGAAACGATCGCCATCGTTGCGGCCATGACGGCGTTTCTCGTCTACATCAGTGGTGCGGCACTATCGGCCTATCGCGGGCGGCTCAGTGGCGCAGCACGTGATCTCGCAATCTGGCTCGGTGCCGTCCTGGTCCTGGTCGCCGGCTACAGTTTCCGCGATGAGGCAAGTTTTGTCGTCAACCGCGTCGCGGGAGAACTGCTACCACCCGGTCAGGCTGTCGATGTCGGCTCGAAACCGCAAGGCCGCGCGGCGGTCCGCATCAGAAAGCGCCACGACGGCCATTTCATCGCGAGGGCGAAGGTCAACGGCGCATCCGTCGGCCTCTTGATTGATACCGGCGCGACCTCCGTCATGCTGACGCCAACGGCTGCTCGCGCCGCCGGCATCAGCCTGTCCAACCTGTCCTACACGACGCCGATCCAGACGGCGAACGGCAGCGCCTATGCGGCGGCGATCCGCATCGAATCGATCGCGATCGGTTCGATTGTGGTGCGCGACGTTGATGCGCTCGTCGCCAAACCCGGCCTGCTGCGCGAAAGTCTTCTCGGCATGAGCTTCCTGCGCCGACTGCGTTCGTTCGAATTTTCGTCCGATTTCATTACATTGCGCGGCTAGGACACGAGCGCACTTGCGGCTGCCCAATGACTGCGGGCGCAACACCCCGACAACGGCCCAGGTCAACGGTCGACACGCCCGCCCGTCCATGGCATTGACATGCCGCCACCGGCCACCGCGCGCCGGCGTTTCCGGAGAACCGTGATGCTGCCGTTACCTCGTGCTGATTTGGTCCCCAATACGGCGGACTTCGAGCGCTTACCGCTGGTCAAGCCGACCGGTTTTCGCGAGTACGACGCGCGCTGGCTGTTCCCGGAGGAGATCAACCTCATGGGACTGCAAGCCATCGGCCTTGGTCTTGCAACACTGTTTGCGCGCCGCAACGTGCCCAAGCGCCTCGTTGTCGGGCATGACTTCCGGTCCTATTCCGGCGCCGTCAAACAGGCGCTCGTGAACGGCCTCCTGTCGGGCGGCGCGGAAGTCCACGACATCGGCCTCGCCTTGTCGCCAATGGCCTATTACGCCCAGTTCGCCCTCGACGTCGAGGGCGTCGCGATGGTCACCGCCTCCCACAACGACAACGGCTGGACCGGCATAAAGATGGGCATGAACCGGCCCTTGACGTTCGGGCCCGACGAGATGTCGGAATTGAAAGCCATCGTACTCGAAGGCCGCGGCGCGACCCGCGTCGGCGGCCGTTATGTTTTTGTGCCGGACCTCGCGGACCGCTACATTGGCGAGCTTACGGATCGCGCGAAGCTTTCCCGCCCGTTGAAAGTGGTTGCCGCCTGCGGCAACGGCACGGCCGGCGCATTCGCCCCCCAGGTCCTGCGCGCGATCGGATGCGAGGTGATTCCGCTGGACGCGGACCTCGATCACAATTTTCCGCGCTACAATCCCAACCCGGAAGATCTCAAGATGCTGCACGCCATTGCCGATGCGGTGCGCGAACACGGCGCTGACGTCGGTTTGGGGTTCGATGGTGATGGCGACCGCTGCGGTGTCGTCGATAACGAAGGCCAGGAGATCTTTGCCGACAAAGTCGGCGTGATGCTGGCCCGCGATATCTCCGCGCTCCATCCCGACGCCAAGTTCGTCGCCGACGTCAAGTCGACTGGTCTGTTCAAGACGGATCCGGTGCTCACCGCCAACGGTGCAACGACGACGTATTGGAAGACCGGCCATTCCTATATCAAACGCTACAGCCACGAAACGAAAGCGCTCGTGGGCTTCGAGAAATCAGGCCACTTCTTTTTTAACCCGCCGCTTGGCCGCGGTTATGACGACGGCATTGTCGCAGCACTCGCAATCTGTGACATGCTCGATCGCAACCCAGGCAAGTCGATGGCCGATCTGGCGCGTGATCTGCCGAAGACCTGGCAGTCACCCACGATGTCGCCGCACTGCGCCGACGAACTGAAATACGACGTCGTCGGGCGCATCGTTGAGTACTACCAAATGATATGCGACAAGGGCGGCGAAGTTGCCGGCCAGCGCGTAGTCGATGTGATAACCGTCAACGGTATCCGCATTGTTCTCGAAGACGGCACCTGGGGCCTGGTCCGCGCGTCATCCAACAAGCCTGAACTCGTTGTCGTCGTCGAAAGCCCGACCTCCGAAGACAACATGCGCGCCATCTTCGCCGACATAGACATCCAGTTGCGCCAGCACCCGGAAATCGGCGAATACAATCAGAAGATTTGACCTGCCTCGCTGTGCGCTCGAGCCTCGTTGCACTGATATGCGCGGTCTCGAGAGCATCATCCCGCCACGCAAACGGTGCCGTGAGCAGACCATGACCGCCACCACGACGCCCGTCCGCCCGCCAGGCGCCGGCGGCATCTCAGCCTACGGCTTCGTATTGCTCGCGGCCCTGACCATCGCCTGGGGCGTCAACTGGCCGTTCATGAAGATCGCGCTCAGCGAAATCACGGTGCTGTGGTTTCGCACCGCCTGTGTTGGCATTGGCGGCACCTTGCTTCTGGCTCTATCCCTGATTTCAGGCGATCGGATCTGGCTTCCGGCATCGCAAATCCCGGCGCTTTTGTTGTGCGCCACTTTCGCAATCATCGGCTGGCATTTGTTTACAGGCTATGGCCTCCTCCACATCCCGGCCGGCCGCGCAGCGATCATCGCCTTCCTCATGCCGGCGATTGCAGCGGTGCTGAGCAGTATCTTGCTCGGCGAACCGATGACCACTTCGAAAGTCATCGCCCTGCTGCTTGGCATGGTCGGCCTCGGCGTTCTGATCGGGCCCGACTTGATCGTCTTCAACAAGGCCCCGACCGGCGCCCTCTTGATGGTTGGTGCGGCATGCTGCTGGGCAATCGGCACGGTTCTTTTCAAGAAATTCACTTGGGCAGCTCCCACCTCGACGGTGATCGGCTGGCAACTCCTCGCCGGCCTGCTGCCAATTGGCGCCTGCGCCGTGATGTTTGAACCGGTGCCGGATCTTGCAACCATCAGCCCGCATGTCTGGGGCGCCATGGCGTTTGTCTTCCTGGTCCCGATGGTCTTTGGTCAATGGGCCTACTACAACACCGTCAGGATGATCCCGGCATCAATCGCCGCCATCAGCACGCTCGCAATACCAATCGTTGGTGTCTATTCCAGTGCCTGGATGCTCGGCGAGCAGGTCGGCTCGCGTGAACTGGTATCGCTCGCAATCATCTGCGCGGCTCTCGCCGTCGTTCTTGTCCTGCCAGCGCTGCTCACCCGCCGGGGCTAACCAAAGAGCGCGTAGAGAAATCGGATCGCAACCAGTGACAAAAACGTGCCGAACGCAATTTCGAGTGTGCGCCGGGAGATCCCGTGTGCAACCCGCGCACCGAGCGGCGCCGTCAGAATGCTGGACGAAATCATCACGCCCGCGCCGAGCAGACTGACGAACCCGAGCGAACCGGCCGGCAGGTCGGGATAACCCCAACCGGCCCACATGAACCCGATCACGCCTGGCAGCGCCACCACCGGGCCGAAACCGGATGCCGTCGCCACCGCTTGCTGCATGGTCCGGCCGTAGAACGTCATCATCATGGTTATGAACGCACCGCCGCCGATGCTCATGAGCGACGACACGATACCGATGCCGACGCCATAGATTTCGAGCCAGCAGCTTTTCGGAACCGTATCACCGAGGCGCCAGTCTTCACGCCCGAATAGCATTTTGGCCGCGATCAGCGAACTGCACACGACCCAAACCCACTTCAGCGTATCGCTGTGGGAATACTTGGCGATGATGCTGCCGATCACGACGCCCGCCATCACCGGTAGCGCAAGACGACGCATGATCGACATGTCGACGGCGCCGCGCCGGGCGTGCGCGTAAAATGACCGGAGCGACGTCGGGATCATGACCGCCAGCGCCGTCCCGACAGAGAGGTGCATGCGCACCGCATAATCGACCTCGAGGATCGAGAACACCTCGTAGAGCACCGGCACCATGATACCGCCACCGCCGATACCGAGCAGCCCAACCAGGAAACCTGCCAGACAGCCACCTGCGAGCAAGGCGCCGAGGACGACTGCCAGTTCGCTGCCTGAAACGCCAAGTTCGGTCAAGAAAGAGCCCCGCCTACTGCGCGGCACTGATGGAAGGTGTTCGCCGCTCGCGCATAAGCTCTATAGCCATCGCAAGCACGTCAACACTGACACCATCGCCCGTGGCATTCTCACTCAGGAAGCGGCGAAACGCCTTGGCTCCCGGCTCGCCGTGATAGAGGCCCAGGATATGGCGCGTAACATTGTTTAGTCGCCCGCCCGTCGTGACATGCCGCTGCGCATACCCAATGACCTGTTCCAGCACCGCTTCTCGGCTCGCTCGCGGCTGGCTGCAATTGAAGTATCGCGCGTCCACGTCGGCCAGCAGGTAGGGCCTCTGGTAGGCCACCCGCCCCAGCATGACGCCGTCGACCCGCTCCAGGCAACGCGCCGCCGTATCGTGATCGGCGATGCCGCCGTTCAGGACGATCGTCAGCTCCGGATTGGCCGCCTTCAGCCGGTATACGCGGTCGTAGTCAAGTGGCGGGATCTCGCGGTTTTCCTTTGGACTGAGGCCCTTGAGCCAGGCCTTGCGCGCGTGCACGATGAACACGCGGCAACCGGCATTCGAAACCATCGCGATGAATCGTGCAAAGTCGGCCTCGCTGTCCTGGTCATCGATCCCGGTCCGGCACTTGACCGTTACCGGCACGTCGACAGCCGCCTGCATCGCCGCTACGCATTCTGCGACGAGTTCCGGCTCGGCCATCAAGCAGGCTCCGAACCGTCCGGACTGCACGCGGTCGGACGGGCAACCGACATTGAAATTGATTTCGTCGTAGCCCTCTGCCGCGCCAATGCGCGCAGCCTCGGCGAGGCGCACGGGATCTGCACCGCCGAGTTGCAGCGCGACCGGGTGCTCAACCGGAGAAAACCCAACAAGACGCGAACGATCCCCGTGCAAAACGGCCTCGGCGGTCACCATCTCAGTATAAAGCCGCGCACGCCGTGTCAGCTGGCGATGAAAGACTCGGCAATGCCGATCCGTCCAATCCATCATCGGAGCGACGCAGAATCTATGTGATTGATCGTCCATTCGGCGACTTTGCTATGGGTTGCAGCGCTCCACGATCACCATCGACCGTCATCGATGTGCGGTACCCGCAAGATATCGCGCATCACCTAACTTGTTTACGCCCGTCAGGACAAGCCGCATTGTCGTTTGCCGGCACTGCAACCGGGACTGTGACGAATGGCAGAGTATACGACCTGCGTTGTACCCCACGATGCATCCTACGAAGACCCACTGAACGTCCGGGCCGGCAACGTCGTGGTATTCCCAGGCGACCTCGATATCCGAAACCTACACCGTTGATGGTGGACCGTCGCACCAAACGGGAAATCAGGATGGATCGCCGGTCGACTCGCGCGCCAAATCGGCTACGCTTGGCGAGAACCAACAATCCCGTCCCGTGGAAATGATGAAGCAGCTCGTAATCATCGCGCACATCCCATCGCCGAATACCCTGCTCTTGCGCGATGCCGTCGTACGCGGCGCCAGTCACCCTGACATTTCCGACGTTGCAATCACCACGCTGACGCCCTTCGAGGCCGGCCCGGGCGAGGTCCGCAAGGCCGACGCCATCGTGCTTGGGACCACGGAAAATCTTGGCTATATGTCAGGCGCTCTCAAGGATTTTTTCGACCGCACCTATTACGCCGTGCTCGAGGAAAAGCAGGGCCTGCCCTACGCCCTTTATATCCGAGCCGGCCATGATGGCACGGGTACGCGGCGCGGCGTCGAGACGATCATCACCGGCCTGCGCTGGAAGGAAGTTCAGCCGCCTCTGATCTGCCGCGGAGAATTCTCTCCCGCGTTTGCCAACCAGTGCGAAGAGCTGGGCCTGGCGATGGCCGCCGGTCTCGAGGCCGGAGTGTTTTGAAGCCTGCCCGATCCGCAAGCCGGTGCAATACACTCTTGCCTCCGTGCCCGGGCCTGCCAGCACACGTCTCCAAGGGCCAACGGCGCCCGGCCGGGAAGTCCGACATTGCACACTGCAGCTCATCGTTGAAGAACGTGGCTCTGATTAAGCCAAGGTCGTCCGCTGTCAATTCAGGCCGCGGTCATCACGCAAAACGACGGCATCGGCGTTGACGCCCATTGCCGGTGTCGTCGGCCATATTCGATCAATTGGCGCCGGCAACCACGCCGTCGTCGTGCAACTTGCCGATCTCGCCGCCCGACAACCCAAGCACATCTGACAGAATTTCGTCCGTATGCTCGCCGAGGACCGGAGCCGGCATCGCCGCAAGCCTTTGGCAATCTGTGAACTCGAACGGCGAAGCCACCGACCAATGCTCTCCGATACCGGCTTGGCGCACCCGCTGAAACATCGGATTGTGGGTCAGCAACGCGTCATCCGCCACAAGCTCTCGCGGCGTTTTGTAAGGCGCCCACAGTGCACCCGCCGATTGCAGCTTCTCGCCGGCTTCCTCCAGCGACAGATTGCCGATCCAGGCCTCGATCACCGATGCCAGTTGCGCCCGCGCCTGCCAGCGATGAGCTTCGTCCTTGAGGTCGAGGCCGAGCGTCGTTTCGATGTCGCGAAACGCCTCCGCCAAACCGCCCGCCTTGGCCAACGCATCGAGCTGCCTGGCCGTGAAGACGCAGATCATGACGTGGCGGCCATCCCGCGTCATGAAATCGCGCGCAAAAGTACCGAACACCTCGTTGCCGAACCTTGGCCGATCGACACCATTGATTTCCGCCTCCGCCAGAAATCCCAGCGCCGCCGTAGCCGACAGGGCGATGTCCTGCAAGGCCAGGCGCACGAGCTGGCCGCGCGCCGTCCGCGCGCGGTATCGCTCCGCTGCGAGCACGGCCATGGCCGCCGCATATCCGGTCGCGATATCCCACGCCGGCAGCACCTGGTTGATCGGCCCTTCCCAGTTCGCAGGACCGGTCGTCAACGGAAAGCCAGTCACAGCGTTCACGGTATAGTCGACCTGCGCCGAACCGTCCCGGGCACCGGAAATCGCCAGCATGACAAGGTCTTCCCGGCGGCTCACAAGCGTCTCGTAGGACAGCCATCCGCGGGCCGGCAAATTGGTCGAGAAGATCCCGGCATCGCTACCCGGCACGGTAATGAGTTCGGTAATCAATTCACGGCCGACCGGATTATGCAGATCGATCGCAATCGAACGCTTGCCCTTGTTGAGGCCGGCCCAATACAGGCTGATGCCATCATTGGTCACCGGCCAGCGTTTGGCATCCAGCCCACCACCTATGTCATCGAAACGAATGACGTCCGCGCCGAGGCCGGCCAGTGTCATACCGCCAAGGGGCGCTGCAACGAACGCGGAGCCCTCGACGACTCGCAACCCGCTCAGTATGCCCTGACTTTCCATCCGGTTCCCTGTTGTTCCGTGCGCCGGCCCGTGGCACGCCCGCAAATCCCCATCAAAACCAACGCCGGCCCCGAGCGAAACACAATCTGCGCGCCCGACCTATAGCGCGTCGCAAGAAATGCGCCTCGCTTTGGATTTCATTGCCTCACGCCGCTATTAGCGCTTCGCGCGGCGGCTCCGGCGGGGCGGCCATTCGGCCGGGTCGCGTTGCTCCCTTCGGTTTGTTTGCCTCACGCCGCCATTCGCGCTTCGCGCGGCGGCTCCGGCGGGGCGGCCATTCGGCCGGGTCGCGTTGCTCCCTTCGGTTTGTTTGCCTCACGCCGCTATTCGCGCTGCGCGCGGCGGCTCCGGCGGGGCGGCCGTTCGGCCGGGTCGCGTTGCTCCCTTATGAATGAATCCGTTTTGCTGCGACATGCCTTAAGCATCCCAGGTCTCGTAGTTTTCGCGCATATAGGCCACACCATCGCGCACAATCTCTTCGAGAACATCCATGTCCACGTCGGCAAGCTTGTTGATGTAAAGGCAGCTCTTGCCGATCTTGTGCTTGCCGAGACGGATGAGCTTGTCGGACATGTCGCGGTAGCCCGGCATCACGTAGATCGTCAGCGCCGATTTGCGCGGACTGAAGCCCGTGAGAAAAAACTCGCCGGACCGCCCACTTTCGTAGGTATAGGCATAACGCCCGTAACCAACGATCGAAGCCCCCCACATCCGCGGCTCAAGCCCCGTCACCCTGTTGAAGAATGCGAGCAACGCTTGCCCGTCGACGCGCCGTCGCTCCGGCGTAACGCTCTCGATGAACGCAACCGGATCAACGCGCGTTGCAACGGTCTTGTTGGTCGACCGGGCCATCCAGGCTGTCTCCTGTGCTCTGGCGTGATGAGATACCGGTTATCGAGTTGCCGTCCGGCGTAGTAGTCCCGGCAAGCTTTGGCCTGAGATTTCCATTGCGGCGACGTTGAGAAAAAAGCGATCGCCCGGCGCTTCGCTGAAACACCGGGCAACAATACTACGGCAAAAACCCAGAACGCCAACGCCATCAGTGTGATTTCACACCAACGGGCAGCCCCCACCTATTCGACAACCACCAGCGTCCGGATTTCGATGCTCTCGCGCGGCGGCGCATCCGCGGGAGTATCCGGAAGGTCGAACGCCCCATGCGGGGTGTATTGCGCACGCCCGTCATCCAGGCTGTCCCAGCCTTTGATCAGGAAGATCTCATCACGCGTCATCTCCGGTGCGAAGTACCACTTCTGCGTGGGCGCATAGGCGAGATGATAGATTTCACCAACGCGATCTGGAAAAACCTGATCCGTTGCAACAAGCTCGTCCGGTGCGATTGAAGCAGCATCCGCCAGCGCCAACGGCGCGCGCTGGACCGGGCCCGCGATCGGCCGCCACACGTTGACCTGAATGATGCGCGCGCCGCTGGCCAACAATCGCTCTGCTTCTTCATCGCCAACCACGTCACGCAAGCGCTGCGGGCCGCTTTTGGCCGTATAATCGACGTGCACCCGACGCGCCGGCCCGCGCAACCCGTCGGGGTTGGCAGCGCCGGTTCCACTGTCAGAGCGCCGCGTCGCGTCGAAAATATGAACCTGACTGGCCTTGAAGCGTTCCTTCAACAACGCGACGATTTCCGTATAGTAGGGCCCGGTGACAACGGCATCATCATTGAGATCTCCCGCCGTCGACGGCCGATGCAACAGCTCGAACCCTTCCCGCTCAATCGAAAAGCTGTCGGCATAGGCGCGCATATCGCGGATTTCCACCGGACGCTCTTCTACATCGAAGAATACTTTTGGATCTCCGCCGGTCAGCGCCGAGCTATGGAATTCCGGTTTCGCATCCTGTGGAATGATAAATGTCAGCGCGCCCGTGACCGTTTCTGCCACGGCCGGGGCTTGAACTGCCGAATGTGCCATCACGTTCGTTCCTAAGGTTTGCTCATGATCAAGTATCGCTAACCGCCAACATGGGCCCGAACGTCAGCGAATGCGACTGACTTCGCTTCAACCTGACTTGAAAAAAATTCAAGTCTTGTGCGCATCGTTAACGGTTCCCTTGATGCCTTCCCACTCGGACGCAATTGCCAGGAGCCAGCGCTCAGCGCGACGCGCGGCAACCGGCAACACGAAATCTGCAGGTTTGCACAGGTAGTAGGCGGCCCCGGTTGGGTCTGCGTCACCGAACGGTGCTTCCAACCTGCCCGACGTCAGCCAATCGTCGACCACCGGACGCCGTCCCATGGCAAGTCCAAGCCCCTTTTCCGCGAGTTGCAGCGCTTGCTCCTGCGCGTCGAGCACAACGCTGTCACTCACGGAAGGCTCGGGCAGGTCGCGCGCCTTGGCCCATTCCTCCCATTCATCCGGAAAACTGCTACTGATAATCAACCTCACGCCTTTGAAGAGCTCCAGCCCGGCGGCCGGGTCGCCGACGTTCAGATAGCCTGGAGCACAGACGGGCATCGCCGCTTCCGCCAATAGAAAGGTCGCCTCGACACCGGGCCAGACGCCCTTGCCGTGGCGGATTGCGAGGTCAACCTGGTCGCGCCGCAGATCAACGACCCGCGTCGATGTCAGAAGTTGCAGGTCGACCTCCGGGTGGGCGCGCTCGAACCCGCCGAGGCGAGGTATCAGCCAGTTGGCGGCCAGCGAGGGCGGCAGCGTCAGGCGCACCAGGCCACGTCCGCGGCTGGGCCGAATTTCATCTGTGGCGGCCTGGATCTGTAGAAGTGCCGGCTCGACCTTTTGGAGATAGCGCAAACCGGTATCGGTCAGGCGCGCCCGCCCGCCGGAGCGATCCAAGAGCGCGGCCTGCACATGATCCTCGAGCCGCTTGATTTGATGACTAACAGCAGACTCGGTCACGCCCAGGCTCTCTGCCGCATCACGAAAACGCTCGTGTGTCGCTGCCGCGCAAAACGCACGCAATGCAGCAAACGGAGGCAGTCTCAGTGTCGGACCCTTCATGACATGACAGGTTCCGCCAGCTCTGAAGAAAGTTCAAGTCCTGCAGGGCTGGTTCCGGCCATCCCGTTTCCCTAACGCGGCGAGCGTTTGGGCAATGGCATCGCCTGGTGGTGGGTCATGCGCCAAAAATCGTTCTCGTAGGCAAACACATTCGACGCCGAAATTTCGCCGGACAGGACCTGCTCAACGCAGAACACCACGGCTTTCGATCCGTTGAGGATGACCGTCTCGCAACACGGGTAGATGGATGGTGGATCCTGCAGCACCATGAGCTGGTACCAGGATGCCATCACGTTGTCGCGGCCGTCGATACCCGACCAGTTGGGATGAATTACCGAAACATTGTTCGAACGCGACCACAGCCCGTCCATTCGGGCAAAGTCACCAAGGCGAAAAATCTCGTAGAACGCGCGGTTCGCTTGAAGAACACCCTGTCTGGGATCTGCAAGACGCACAACCGCCCCCAACTCGAACACGCTACGCCGAAACCTACAATGCTCCAATTGACAATAGCCGCCGTGTCGGATGGACACAATCACTCCCTTGACAATTGGCATCATCGTGCCTCGCAACCGCGCCTAAAGACGTGAAGCATGGAGCGGCGGCACGCGGTCGGCCCAGGGCATTGCCACTTCCAGTCCGGCCGCAAGCTGCAGGACGATATCTTCACGCGCCGGCCCAGCGGCAATCTGCACGCCGATCGGCAGGCCGGTGGAATGCATTGCAAGCGGCAGCGAAATCGCAGGCGTGCCCATGATGTTATGCGGAATCGTATACTGCACCGGGACCTTGTAAAGAACGTCAGCCACGTTTGCCGCTGTCACGTCGGGCCGGCTGAGATGATAGAGCCCCCAGTGCTCAGCCACCTTCGACGTCGTCGGCGACAGCCAGACATCGCAATCGGACCAGACTCGCGACAGCTTCCGCCGCGCCACATTGAGTTCGCCCCAGGCCTTGAGAAATTGTTTGGCGGTGATCGTCTTGGAATACTCGTAGAGCGACAGAATTGTCGGCTCGAGTGTGTCGTGCCCGATTTCGCGCCCGGTCCGCGCCGCATAACCCTCGAGGCGATCATCGAAACCGAAAAAGAACATGTCCGTTGTCGCATTGAGAACCTCCGCACCTCCCATGTCGACAGACACGATATCGACCGAATGGCCCATGTCGCCGAGGACCCGTCCGACCTTGTTGACCGCTTCGACGATCTCCGGATCGACGGCAACTCCGACCAACTCATCGACAACGACGCCGATCCTCAGCGGTTGCGGGGTTTGCCGGACCAGGTCTGCGTAGGGTTCTGCCGGTTGAGGGATGACGAACGGATCGCCCGGCATTGGCTTGCCGACGCAGTCGAGCGCCACGGCAACGTCCCGCACCGTCTTGGCCTGCACCAGGTTGGACGAGTATCCGAACCCCGCCTCGTCAACCACCGGCCCCAGTGAAATCCGCCCCCGCGACGCCTTGAGACCGAGACCACCACAAAAGCTGGCCGGAATGCGGATCGACCCACCGATGTCCGAGCCGTGCGCCATCGGCACGATCCCGGCTGTCACGGCGGCCTGTGCGCCTCCCGAAGACCCGCCCGCCGAAAACCCTGAACGCCACGGATTTGCGCAATTGCCGTAGAGCGCGCTTTCGGTCGTTGCCGCCATTGAATATTCGGGCGCATGTGATCGCCCCAGAATGTTGAGCCCCGCGGCTTTGAAGTTGTCGACCAGGTAAGTCCCGTGCTCGACCACCATGCCGGCACATAGCCGCGAGCCGAACTCGATGCGCCGCCCCGCCTCGTGACCGAACATATCCTTGATCAAGAACGGCACCCCGCAAAACGGGCCGTCCGCAAATGCAACCGCATCAAGTCCATCGATGCGGTCATCATAGATCTCAACGACCGCATTGATCTCCGGGTTAACCGCTTCGATAGCGCGCAAAGCCGTCTGCGCCAGTTCGGCGGGGCTGACCTCGCCTGCGCGCACCAACTGCCCCAGGCCGACCGCATCGAAACGTGCATATTCCTTGAGATCCATGAGGCCTGCCCCGCTGCCGGTGAAGAGTTGCAGCTAGCCTAACGCTTCAACAGGACGAACGATAGGCGCAACCGAATCTGCCGCCAGGCAAGACCGGCGATCATCCGGCAGGCCGTGATCACTATCAGTTAGATTAGGATCGAGATCACGGCGACGACACCAACGCTGGATGGGGTCGCAACCGCTCTGTCCCACTGCGTGCGCGCCGGTTAAAGCCGGGCACGAAACCACGCCATGCTGAGACCGACGGCCAGCAACAGGGACATGAAAAGAAACCGCATATGACGAGAGGGTTGGTCCACCGCTGTTGAAGCCCGATCATAACCGCGACCAGTCCGCATGTCGCAATTGCAAATTGGACGAGGCGATCAACATCGCGCGCCGCCCGGTGTGATATTGTCACTTCGGCGGCCGCGAGCGATAACGCGGCAACGACAACCTGAACGCAAGCGCGACCGAGCGCAGCACCAATCCAGCAGCAAATCCACCGATCAACGACAGGTCCCGTCCCAGGCCGGCTGAAACACCGACCACGAACACGACGGCGGCCAGCAACGCAGCAAGCACGTAGATTTCGCGACTGAGCACGACCGGTGTCTCTCCACACAACACATCGCGAATGATACCGCCAAAGGTTGCTGTGATCGTCCCCATAGCCACCGCGACGATACCGCCGGCGCCCGTTGCAAGGGCCTTTTCGGCGCCGATCACGGCGAACAGAGCAAGTCCGATCCCGTCAAGCCACAACAACAGCCGGAGCCGCGATTCCGGAATATGCGCGGTAAAGAACAACACCACGGCCACGCAGACGCAGACGACAAGATAGGCCGGCGTTGCAATCCAGAACACCGGCAGCGCGCCAAGCAGTACATCGCGCAATGTACCGCCGCCGATCCCTGTCACGGTGGCAAGCAGCGCAAAGCCGACGATGTCCATTTGCCGGCGCGACGCCGCAAGCGCCCCGGTGGTCGCGAACACGACGATGCCCAACCAGTCGAGAACGGCGGCGATGCTGTCGAGCGGGACTCCGTAGATTGTCATGAGCGCGCAACAAGTCTCGCATCAATAGGCCGCGCGATAGATCGCCAGCGCATCCGCTTCACTCACCTCGCGCGGGTTATTCACGAGCAATCGGGTCTGCTTCATTGCATCGCGTGCCATGCCGGCAAGATCATTCTCGCCAATCCCGACCTCCCGCAGGCCGGACTCGAGCCCGAGACGAACATTCAATTCCGCTAGCTCTTCAGCAAATCGCGCGGCGGTGTCTTGAATGCCGGCGCCATCTGCCAAATGCGGAAACACGTGTGGCGCCAACGCTGCATAGAGCGGCGCGGCCGTCGGCGCATTGAAGCGCAGCACGTGCGGCAACACCAACGCGTTGGACAAGCCGTGCGGAACGTGAAACCGCCCGCCAATCGGGTAGGCAAGTGCATGCACGGCCGCGACCGGGGAATTGGCAAACGCCTGCCCGGCCAGCATCGAGCCGAGCAGCATCGCCGATCGCGCCGCAATGTCCTGGCCGTTGTTGACCGCCGTTTCGATGTTGGCGCCGAGCAACCGCAGTGCTTCAACCGCGAGTGCCCGCGAAACCGGGTTGTTGTTGGCCGACTTCGAGGCATAGGCTTCGATCGCATGCACCATGGCATCGACACCGGTTGCCGCTGTGACATGCCCTGGCAGGCCGAGCGTCAAGGCGGGATCAAGCAACGCCATGTCCGGGATGATGAGTGGCGAGACGACCCCCCGCTTCTCGTCGTCCTCCACGGTGACGATCGAGATCGGCGTCACCTCCGAACCGGTCCCGGCCGTTGTCGGCACCAACGCCAGCGGCAGTCGTGGCCCTTTGGCGTTGCCGATACCCCATGCCTCCTCGAGGTCTTCATTGCTCCCGGCAAGGAGAGCGGCAAGCTTTGCAACATCCATCGACGACCCGCCGCCGACCGACAACACGCCCGTTGCTTTCGACGATCGAGCCGCCTCCAACGCTGCCATCACCAATGCTCGCGGCGGATCGGCAACGACGTCGTCGAATACCGTGACGCTTTGCCCACGACTCCCCAGGTCTGCGATCGCCGGCGCCACGATGCCTGCATCGATCAGGCCGCGATCGGTGACGAGGAAGACGCGCTCGCCGAGAAAACCGACGTGCTCCCCGATAGTCGCCGCCGCACCCACTGAAAAAACGATTTGCGGCGTCGTGTTGAACGAAAAATCGTTGAGTGTCGTCACGGCCGTGCCTCCCTAATACTGTCATTCCCAAAAGTGCAGCGTCCCGCCTCGCGGTGCTCCCGGCACGCAACGTTACGTCTGCGGCCACAGGATCAGCTGCGTGCACCTGAAATGTGCCATGACCCGCCGGCTTGCGGCCGACGTCGCGGTCGCGTCCCACACCTGTGTGGTGCGGCCCTGATGCAGCGGCTTTGCAACGCAGTCGACGCGACCGTCCAGGGCGCTGCTGAGAAAATTCGAAGTCAGGTCCACTGTCGTGAACCCGTCCGCACCCTCGGGCAGCGCACACACCGTTCCATAGCCGCAGCACGTATCGGCCAACGTCACCACTGAGCCGGCATGCAAGAAACCATTCCAGGACAACAAAGTCTGTGTGATTTCGAAACTCGCGCGCACCTCATCAGCCTCGACCTTGTGAAAGGTCAAGCCGAGATGACCGGGCAGAAAGTCCTTGCCGCGAGCGTTCCATTCCTCGAGTGTCTTTGGGACATCAAGCTTCATTGCGCCCTCTGATATCGTCGAAATACGCAATGACGTCGTCGCGCTGATGCACATCGGCGTAGCGCCTGTTGACATCGCGCAGGTTGGCGTCATGGCTGTCCGCCGCCGGGTCCCCGCAGCAATCGTCAACGGCGATCGTGCGATAGCCGTAGCTGAACGCATCGATGATGGTTGCCCGGACACAGCCGGAGGTCACGCAACCGGTGATAATCGCGGTGTCGACGCGATGCTTGGTCAGAAAGGACACGATCGGCGTCTGGAAGAACATCGACGGCCCAGACTTGAGAAACGTGAAATCATACTCCGGATCGAGCAACAGCGGATCGATCTCCAGCGCCTCACTGCCGACGAAGAATTCCTCGTGCAGCGCCTCGACCTTCCAATACTGGATGTCCTTCTTCGATTGCCAACCGACATAGCAACTCGCAACCGGAATGTTCGCGCGCCGCGCGGCCTCCAGAAGACCCGCCGTCCGGTCACGGGCCTCGTGGATCCGCCCGTTCTTTCCCATTGTAAAAGCCGGATCGGTGAAGCCGCGCTGAAAATCGACGACCAGCACGGCCGGGCGCTCACCAAATCCGACCTCTCTCGCTCCATAGGTTGCGGTGTCGAACGCGTCTTGCATGATCCGGTCCTCTCAGGTTGAGTGAAGGCTATCAATTCGACCTCCGCACCTGCGGCAACCGGCGAAGGGATTTGCACCATGACTGAACCGGCTCGAAGCGCCAATGTCAAACCACTCGAGGGCATCCGTGTCGTCGATGTCGCGACGTTTCTCGCCGGCCCTTTTTGTTCGACCCAACTGGCCGAATTCGGCGCCGACGTGATCAAGGTCGAGCTCCCCGGTGACGGCGACCCGCTGCGTCGTTTCGGTTCGATCACCAGTTGCGGTGACTCACTCCCGTGGCTTTCGGAATCACGCAACAAGAAATCCCTCACCCTTGATCTCAGAAAGCCGGAAGGTGCAGACATCCTGAAGCGCCTGTGCGCGCAAGCCGACATCCTGGTCGAAAATTTCCAACCGGGAACGCTTGAGAAATGGAACCTGGGCTGGGATGTCATGCACGCTCTCAACCCGCGCCTTGTCATGGTTCGGATTTCGGGCTTCGGCCAGACCGGCCCCTACGGCCCACGCCCCGGCTTCGGCCGCATTGGCAACGCCTTCGGCGGCCTGTCCTATCTTGCCGGCTATCCCGACCGGCCACCGGTCACCCCTGGCTCGGCGACAATCCCCGACTACATGGCAGGACTCTACGGCGCGCTTGGCGCACTCATGGCACTCAAGGCCCGCGACAAAACCGGGCGCGGACAGTTCGTCGACATCGGCCTGTACGAACCGATCTTTCGCATTCTCGACGAACTGGCACCGGCCTTTCACTACAAGGGTTTCGTTCGCGAACGCATGGGCCCGGGCACCGTCAACGTCGTCCCGCATAGCCACTATCCAACCAAGGATGGCCGCTGGATTGCGATCGCCTGCACATCGGACAAGATCTTCGCGCGATTGGCCGAGGCGATGCAGCAACCAGGCCTCGCCGCCGACGACAAATGGGGCCGTATCGCCCGGCGCGACGCCGAGCGCGACGACGTTGACGCCGCAGTCGGTGCCTGGACGGCAAGCCATGACCGCGCCGAACTGATCGGCATTTGCGACACCTACCAGGTCCCGTGTGGTCCGGTCTCCTCGATTGCGGAGATCTTTGAAGATCCACACTATGAGGCGCGTGACAACATTGCCTACGTCGACGACCCGCGCGTCGGCGAGCTCGCGGTGCCAAATGTTTGCCCACGTATGAGCGACACACCGGGCGCCGTCGAATGGCTTGGCCCGCAGCTCGGCGCCCACACCGAAGAAATTCTCAAACAGCGCCTGGCAATGAGCGACGATGCCATTCGCAACCTGCGGAACAAAAAGGTAATCTGACAGGATGAGTGAACCCGCATGCACGAGCCGCTTGCGCCGGACCATGATGCTGACGCCGGGCAACCGACCCGATCGACTTGCAAAGTCGATCGCGCTCGATATTGACGCAGCTGTTTTCGATTTGGAGGACGGCGTCGCCCCCGATGACAAACCCGCCGCGCGCGAGATCGTCAACCGACAGCTTGCCGATCTGGACTTCGGTCATCGCGAACGCCTGGTCCGCGTCAATGCCATCGGTACCGACGAGTTTGCAGCGGACATGCAGCATCTGGCCTTCGACCGCATCGATGGCCTGTTTATTCCGAAAGTGGAGACCGCCCACCAGCTCGAGCAGCTGGACGACACGCTGACCGGCATCGAGATGATGCTCGCGCGCACCGAAAAGATCGATGTCGTGGCGACCCTGGAAACCCCGCGCGGAATCCTCAACGCGCTCGCAATCGCAGATGCCAGTGACCGCACATCCGCACTGTTCTTCGGTTCCGGCGACTATGCCGCCGCAACCGGTTCGGCCGTCACCGCCGAGGCCCTAGCGTTTCCGCGCGCAACGCTCGTCGCTGCAGCCGCTGCGGCCGGTCTGCAAGCCATCGACGCGGCCTACTTCACGGCCGTCAAGGATGCCGCTGCCACCACACGTGATGCCGAAGTCGCCAAGGAATTGGGCTTCGACGGCAAGGTCATCTTCCACCCCAATCAGATCGCCCCCTGCAACAGCGCATTCTCGCCGACGCCCGAAGAAGTCCAGTATGCCGAAAAGATCGTCGCCGCCTACGAAAACGCGCGCGCAAAGGGACAGGGGACGGCATATGTTGACGGTGCCTTCATCGCCATAGACATTGCAATGATGGCCAAGCGCACCCTGGCACGCGCGCGCCAAGTTGCAGCCCGCCAGTCAACGCAAACGATAACGCAAGATGACTGATGGCAATCCTCAAAAAGCCTATCGCACACGCCTTTGGGTGCTGTTCGCGCGCAATGTGCGCAAGGCCGTCATTCTTCGGCGCGGCCCACGCCGGCACTTCCACCTGATCAACTGGAACCTCGACGACGATACCTTCGCGCATGGCCAGTGGATGAAGGGTTTTGTTCGCCTATGGGATCTTTCGCCCGATGGCGAGAAGCTGATCTATTGGGCGCATCAGTATCACGCAAGCGCGCCTCGCCACCAACGTCGGTTCACCGGACACGCGTCCGCGGACCGCGGAAACTACGACCCCCTCGAGGCCGAACGCCAACGCCGGTCACCGAGCAAACGCCAGAGACGGCGCAAAATACCGCGCTACATGCGCGAACACGCATCGACCGTCCACAAACCCAGACCGCGTCGCAACGAGGGCGTTTGGACGGCCATCAGCCGGCCACCATATTTCTCCGCACTCGCGATCTGGCCGAGCTTTGGCCATTGGACGGGCGGCGGCGTTTTCATCAACGACACGACGATCATACTCAACGAGGATCGCGAAGGTATCGTGCCGCAGGAAAACGTTCCGCTTCCCAAGCGCATCTCCGTTCACGAAGGCATTCCGGCCGGCCCCGAAGGCACCTGGCCGAGGTTTTCCGCCCGTCACGGCTGGCAGACCGATGGCGTCACGGTCACAGCGGTCTCTGAAGGGTTGTTTGCCGCGGGCGCCGTGTCGATCGAATGGATTGCACCCGATCACCGCGGCGATCTCTTGTTTGCATGCGATGGTTGCCTCTACCGGCTCAAGAAGTGGCGCGACGTCCACCCCGAAAACTATCTATCCGCGGCCGAGCAACTCGCCGATTTCAGAAACCTCACCTTTGAACTCGTACCGCCGCCGACCACGGCACTTGAATGGTGATCGGGCAGGACCGAACGATGACAGGCACGCAAATCGACGTAATTCAGGGCGACATCACGCGCATTCCGGCTGACGCGATCGTCAACGCGGCCAACAATCAGCTGGCAGCCGGTGGTGGTGTCTGTGGCGCCATCTTTCGCGCCGCCGGTTTTGATGACCTCGCCCAGGCTTGCGCCGCCATAGGCCAATGCCCGACAGGTTCCGCAGTGATCACGCCGGCGTTCGCCATCGAGACTGCAAGATACATCATCCACGCCGTCGGGCCGGTCTATGCCCAGCACACGCCGGCCACAGCAGAAGCGCTCCTCGAAAGTGCCTACGCAAAATCGCTCGACATCGCGGCTGCCAACGGCTGCAGTTCGATCGCCTTCCCGGCAATCTCGACCGGAATTTACGGCTACCCGATCGGTCCGGCATGCGAGGTGGCGGTCAGAACCTGTTCGCGCAAAGCCGCCGAAACGGGGCTCGCGATCAAGCTCGTTGCCTTCGACGAGGCAACGGCAGAACGGTTGCGCCACAAGCTCTCAGACACTGCGTGAACAATGGCGCCGGCCCTAACGGGAACAAGCGACATCAAGGCGACAGCACCAATCTTCACGCCGTAACGTTGCCGCGAACACCCTGCTCGGACGCCACGCGCGGCACCAGCGCCTTGACCAGGGCCTTCATGTCGAGCAAGCCGACCGGCTGCCCGTCGCGAACTACTGTGTAGGAATGCGCAGTGTCGCCACCCGACAACCCGATCACACTTTCCAACGTGTCGTTGTAGTCCACCTCGCCGGCGCTGTCCGGTTCGCCGCCGTTGAGCGGTGACATCACCGAGCGCACACGCAGGACGCGCGCCCTGTTGATATCGCTGACGAAATCTTCGATGTAGGGGTCTTCGGGATTGAGCAGGATATGCTGTGGCTCACCCTGCTGCACGATGTAGCCATCCTTCAGGATTACGAGATGGTCGGCCAACTTCAGGGCTTCGTCGAGATCGTGCGTGATGAACACGATCGTCTTGTGAAGATCGGTCTGCAGTTCCAGCAGGAGGTCCTGCATGTCCGTTCTGATCAGCGGGTCGAGCGCGGAGAACGCCTCATCCATGAGCATGATGGGTGAGTTCGAGGTCAACGCCCGTGCAATACCGACGCGCTGCTGCATACCGCCCGACAGCTGATGGGGATAGTGGTTCTCGAACCCGTTGAGGCCGACCCGGGCAAGCCATTTGATCGCCTCCTGATCGGCCACGGACTCGCTTTCGCCGCGCACCCTCAGCGCCATGCCAGCATTTTCGAGAACGGTGCGGTGCGGCAGCAGCGCAAACTTCTGAAACACCATCGACATCTGCGTCATACGCAGCTGCCTCAGGCTGTCCTCGGAAAACGACATCACATCGACACCGTCGACCAGGATTTCCCCGGACGTCGGTTCGATCAGCCGATTGAGATGCCGGATCAGCGTCGACTTGCCGGACCCCGAGAGCCCCATAATGACGGTGATCTCACCGTCACCCATGTCGACCTGGATATCGCGCAGCCCGATGACGTGGCCGTGCTCTTCCAGCATCACCGACTTTTCGATGCCCTCCTGCGCCAACGCCAGCACCGACTGCGGATCCGGCCCGAAGATCTTGTAGAGATTGCGGATAGAAACTTTCTTGGTCTCAGACATCCCAAACTCCTTAAGAATCCTGGGCCGCGTTGATGCGGGCAAGGGAGGCCTTGCTCACGCGATCGAGAATGACCGCCAGCAGCACGATGCAGAACCCCGAAACAAGGCCAACGCCAAGTTCGAGATTGCGAATGCCGCGCAAGACGAGCACGCCGAGGCCAGGTGCCGAGACCAGCGATGCAATCACGACCATCGCCAACGCCATCATGATCGTCTGGTTGACGCCGGCCATGATGTTCGGCAGCGCGAGCGGTATTTCGACCCCGAACAGCTTTTGCCGTGCCGTCATTCCGAACGCGTTGGCCGCCTCGATGACATCTTTGTCGACCAGCCGTATCCCGAGATCGGTCAACCGGATCACCGGCACGATGGCGTACATGATGATGGCAATGCCGTAGAGTTTGGACTCAGTGACACTGAACAGGAAGATCAGCGGGATGAGATAGACGAACGACGGTAGCGTCTGCAGCATGTCGAGGATCGGTATCATCCCGCGTTGAAAAGCGTTGCTCTTCGACATGGCAATACCGATGGGCACGCCAAGTAGAACACATAACAACGTACACACGAAGATGATCGAGAGCGTCTGGATCGCAAACGAATAGTGATCGATGAATGCGAAAAACAGGAACGTAATTGCAACGAAAACCGTAACCGACACAGAACGCGCGGCGTAGTAGGTGATCGCCAGAATGAGCGGAATCAACACCCACCACGGCATCGCCTCAAACAAATAAAGCGAACCATCGAGAAGCCAACTCAGAGGCTGCGTGATCGGGTCGAGAACGAACTTCAGCGCATCCTTGACATCAAGAAAGGCCTGCTCGACGCCGGATGTCATGTCGCGCGCTCTGGGAAAAGCGTTGCAGGACTTGTTCAACGCATCGAGTGAGGGAAATGGTATATCCCACCACGGTCCGTCCGAGGCTCCCCCACGCGACTTCGCGAGCAAATCGGCCATGCTCGTCGCACCGCCCTGCTTGCCGGCATCGCACCAATCCCGCAGGCCGAGCGCGTTGAACAATCCGTCATACGATCCCATATCGCCACTGCTCCTCCCCGGTGAAATCTAGTTTTTTGCTTGGCGATATTTGATGATCGCTTGGCATAATCTCATTGAAGCAATACCGGATGCCCGCTTCAATCACTGCACCGACATAGACTTACCAATGCAGCCTGCACCGATGATGAGCGCGGCGAGTTTGCACCGCCGCGCCCAAAATTTGTCCAGGAAACAAGCCCCGCCTACTTGATGATGGCCGAAAGCTTTTTCTTGGCATCATCGCTGAGCCAGCCCGCCCAGACGCTCTTGTATTTGGTCAGGAAGTGTACCGCCGCCTCTTCGGTGGAAGCTTTGTTGTCCTGCTTCCATGCCAGAACTTCACCCATTTGCTGGTTGGTGAAGGACAGCTTGGTCATGAGAGAGAACACGTCCGGGTTCTTCTTTGCCATGTCCGACGTCATCGCCGTGATCACGCGCGCGTTCGGGTAAGCCGACACGCCTGGCTTGGCGCATTCCTTGCCCTTGGCGTTGCAGGAATGCACATCGGGCTTGTGATCGCCAACGGAGACCTTGACCATCGGGTACTTGCCGAGCACAGCCGTCGGCGCCCAGTAGTAGCCGAACCACGGCTTCTTGTCGGCATAAGCCGATGCAATCGATGCTGCCAGCGTCTCGCCGGAACCGTGGTTGAAGATCTCGAGTTTGTCGCCGAGTTTCAGTGCACGGATGACACTGTCATTGATTTTCCGGCACGCCCATCCATCGGGGCAGTTGTGGAACTTGCCGCCGACCAGATCGGGGTTCTTCATGACCCCTTCGATCGTCTTCAGTTCCGGATGCTTGTCGGCCAGATACTTCGGAACCCACCAGGCTTCGACACCACCGTCGGACAGCACATTGGCAGCCGTCTTGACCTTGCCGGCCTTCTCCAGCTTTTCGTACGACGGGGTCGAGTTGACCCAGAGCTCGGTCACGATGTCGGGTTTGCCGGTCTCGGACAACGACGTAATGGCCGTTGTCGTCGCCGAGGGCACCTCGGTGACTTTGCAGCCATAGCCCTGCTCCATGATGAACTTGGCGACTGCGGTGACGACCTGTGACGACGCCCAATCCATCTTGGTGATTGTTACTTCGCCGCAATCGGCCGCAGCGACCGATGACATCATCGAGACACCGGCTACGGCGCTGACGATGCCAATCATTGTTTTACGCATATGGTTTTCTCCCTGCGCTACCTGTCATTTTGTGCTGTGCTGTGAGGATTGCAGTGCCGCCGGACAATGCGTCCGAAGCCACACAACCTGACGAACGAGCGCACCGGGGCCGCGAGGAGTTCAATCGCTGGCAGATAAGGCGCACTCAAACGGATAGCCGAATTCCATCTCAATCGTCAGATTTCCGGACGCCGGGACCGCCAATTGGCTGTCAAACGGCGTCGCGACGCGCGCCACTATAGTCACCGCTATGACCAATGGCAAACGCACCACGAGATAGGTGATATCACGCCGACGACCCCCGTTTTGAGGTTTTCCGACAATTTCTGGCCACAATGCGCCGGATTGCCGCCGATCGCGGAATGACATCAATCATTGTCTATAAGACCTGCTCCGGCCCCGTGTTCCCGAGAAGCCGGACTCGCAGGAACATAGGTTCGCTCAGCAAGGTCCAAGACGCTCGACCATGCCGCATCGCACACGATGGCACTGTCTCGATTCTCCGCCACCGCAGCCGGGCCGACCGCGGCCGTCCGGGAGACGGCCGAGACTTCAACGCTGCCTGGTCCCGGCAAATCCGGCAAATCGGTCGCTCCCGAGCGAATGACAATGGTTTTGTCTCCGCTCGCGAACTTGAAGGCGGTACCATGGTCCCGCGCAGCTACACCGAGCAGCCCGATCAGGACCCCTGGCACGGGAACGAAATCGATCGCCACGCGGGCACCATTTCCCTGCGCAACCAGTTCGTCAACGGCCAGAACTTCATCAAAAAGCAACCCCTTGGCCGCTTCGTCCAGAATTCGCTCGCGCCCTTCCTCACGCGCTTCCTGTCCGCGAGCAAGCAACTGCAGGGTCACGGCGACGCCATCCACACCCGCCTGGCTGAGCCAACATCCCGCGCTCGCGACATCCTGCGCAACACCGACGGGAAGGCCAGCCCCCATCCCTGCCTTGTAGAGCATTGTTTCGATCTCGTTGAACGACACCCGCATCAATCGGCCTCCAACGCCGGCAGCCACCAGTCATCGACGTCACTCCCTCCCAGGTCATCGAACAGTGGCGCGCCCTGAAAGAGCGCGATCCGCGTCCAGCGATCCGATTTTGGGTCGAATTTGACGGCACCGAAGAACGACAGCTTCCAGCGCAGCATATCGATTGCCAGGCAATCTGCGCCAACCAGGTTGTCCCGGATCTCCGAATAGGGATGCCACGCCAGCGTCTGCACCCTGCGCGCGATGTTGCGGTGCTGCGGAAACCGCCGCAGAAAGCCCGCGACCGTGCCGTTCTCATCGCACGACATCGCGCCCGCGAGATCGTGCCGCAAGGCCTGCACCTGGCGTGCAATGTCGAGCGGTAGCTCCCGCTCCGCACCGTCTTCAGCGAACCGGTCACCAAGGCGAGGCTCGAGCTTTTCTTCCGACACATACCAAAATTGCTGTCGATTACCAGGCGCGTCGAAGTCCAGCGCCAGAGCCCATGCAAATTCGCGGTCTACGAGGTTGACCAGCGCACCAAGCGTCATGCCAGGCTCCAGGCGTGGCCGCACGTCACTTGCCATGCACGCACCAAGCCCATCGACCAGATCACCATTGGCCTCGATGACCAGCGCCACGATCAGTTCCTGGCATTCCATCGAACGCTGACCAGCCAACGCGAGCAGCCGCTGATAGGGCCGCTCGGCCGCGAGCAGCAGCCCGTCGTCGACAACGCTTTTAAGCTCCGCCAATTCCTGTCGCACCAACGTGATGCGCCGGCTCTGGCGCGCGTCATCCACATTCCACTGGTCCAGGTGGCAGCGCGCGCGTTGCATCAGCCGACCCACCTGTTGCGCCTCGCCGGCACCTATCGCATCCACCGCCAGCGCACGCGCCAACGCCGTCTCGCGTGCCATCACCCAGTTGTTGATCAATATCGGATGGCTGACCAGGAACGGCGCCATGCCGAGACCGGTCGCATTGCCGATGCCGAGAAACCGCTTGAACCGCCGCGCCAGCGGGCGGAAGGCAGCCGAATCCCTCTCCCGGGCGATGTGCTCGACCAGATCAAACGTGAAGCCCCGGATCATCCACACGGTCAGCATTTCCGCTTGGAACGGATCGCCGAGCCCGGGCCGATCGGCGATCCGCATCCGATCGGCAATCCCAAACTTGCCGTTGCCGTATACGGCCGTCGTGCGCATCAGATACCCGGTCGACAGGATCAGGTCTGCATCCGGTTGCAGCCCTTGCGCCAGCCTGTCCACGACATGTGTAAACAGGCGAACCGACTTGTTGGCCCGGCACAGTACAAGATCGGATGGCGCAAACCGTCCGGCTTCCTGAAGCGGCACCGATGCTTCGAGACGAGCCAGTGCGTCCGCATCCGGTATGCCATCAAAGAGCACGTAGGTCGTGTCCCACGCCTCCGCAATCACCCGGTCCGACCGCGCCTCGTCTGCAAGCGGCAACGAAAAGGCAACCAGGCTGTATGTGAAACCACCATAGGCGGTCGTATAGACGGCGCGGCCAAACCCGTTCGCGTCGATCTCCCACAACGCTCGTTCCACCGCGGCACCCTCCTCGCCGAGCCGCCGGATCAATATTCGGTTGAAGCTCAGCCGTGTCGGATAGAACGTTCCCATACGCGCGAGCCGCATCACCGTTTCTGGTGAACGCAACGCTACTTGCGGAACACGCGGTTGATCGTGGTGATCACGCGAATGGCTGGTGCTCGCCATCATGCGGGCCCGAATGACTGATCGTAGAACCGCAGCCAGTTGCCGCCCATGATCGCTGCAACATCCTCCTTGCCGAAACCGACATCAGCGAGCCCGCGCGCAATGTTCCCAAAGTCGAGATTGCCCTCGAACCAGTCCGGCTGCGCCGGAAATCCCGGATTATCGGCCGAACCCTCACCATAGTCGACGGCCTTTGCCCAACGCCCGTTGCGCATCCACGTTACGATGCTGTCCGGCTGGTCCTGGCACAAGTCCGAACCGATCCCGAGGTGCGCGACACCATAGCGCTCGGCCGCCTCGGCAATCATTCTGCAAAAGCTCTCGAGCGTACACCGTGAAGCATCCTTAAGATGGTGCGGGTAAAGGGAAAAGCCGAGCATGCCACCGCTCTCCGTCAGGGCCTTGAGCACGCTGTCGGACTTGTTTCGTAGCGCTGGGTACCACCAGTGCGGATTGGCATGCGTGATGGCGATCGGACGCGTTGAAATCTCTATCGCCTCGAGTGTCGATCGATCCGCCGAGTGACTCATGTCGATGACCATGCCGACACGGTTCATCTCGGCAATCGCCTGACGGCCAAACCGCGTGATCCCGGGGTCCTCTGCCTCATAGCAGCCGGTCGCAAGCAGCGATTGGTTATTGTAGCTGAGCTGCATGAACCGCACGCCAAGGGTATGGCAGACCTCGATCAATCCGATATCGTCTTCGATGGCGGACGGGTTCTGGAAACCGAAGAAGATTGCAGTGCGGTTGTCGTTTGCAGCGCGGCGGATATCGTCGCCCGAGCGCCCCATGAAGATGAGATCATCGTACTGCTCGAACCAGCGATTCCACTGCGCGATGTTGAGGACCGTTTCCCGGAACGTCTCATGATAGGCGATGGTCACATGCACCGCATGAACGCCACCGGCTCTCATCTCTCGGAAGATCTTTTCCGACCATTTGGCGTATTGCAGGCAATCCACAACCGGAGACACGGACGCTTCACTCACGAGAGTTGCTCCCTGCTGATTCAACACCAAACTGTGCGCCCGTTGCCGACGCGACCGTGCCGACGGCCGGCGAAGCTTGCGCCGGCCGGGCGCCAAGCTCAAGAGATTCAATGCAACGAAAGGCGCGAAATAGCAAAGACGCGCCCATCACCGAGGCCGACGGTAATGATGCGCTCACCGCCACGAACATCGATCCTGATCGCACGGTCGATCCGCCCCGGCAACGCAACGCGGGCCAGTTCGACAAACTTTCCGCCAACCAGTCCGATCATACGCAACGCCCTACGGTCGGCAGACGGCAGCACCAGATCGGGCCGGCCGTCACCATTGATATCGGTGATTGCAGAAAGCCGCATCTCGCGCGCGCCGATCACGTGGTTTGAAAATCCGCCAAGGCGCGCAATCCGGACCAGGCGTCCATCCTTCAGAGCAACCAGATAAAGCGTCCCGCCAATGTGCGGCGTCTCGACAAAGGCGATCTGCTTGCCGCCCATGCCTGCGAAATCCGCAACCCCGGCAATATTGAGCCAACGATTGGCACGCCCGATAAAGGGGGTTGCCGCCAGCTGCCGCAGCGCACCGCCAACCAGTCCATAGACGGCGACAGAGGCGCCCTCGGTCAGCGACGAGCGAATCGTAATCACTTCGATCCGACCATCACCATCGAGATCCGCCAACCGCGGATAGCGATCTTCGAAGACCTGAGTCTTGTCGAGGACAAGCGAGCGCAACCGGCCACTTTTGGTGCGAACCACGAGTGCTCCGGCCTCGACCCCGTCACCGAGAACTGCATGCCCGTATCGCCGCGTCGGCGCACCATACCATGCAGCGCGAAGATCACCGTCGCCACCAAACGTTGCGACCAGACCATCGGGCAGGCCGCCCGAAGAAAGTGCCCGCTGCTCCTTCACAATCTCGGCCGGAACCGTCGCAGCCTCGATCCGGCGTACGGTCCAACCGTCACCTGCGCGCAACGGCAGCGTCGACAAGATGGTCGAAAACACGCAGATGAACGTCAGCCACGCCAGCCTTCCGGTGGGCTGCAGCAGCCTGAATTTTTGTTCACGATCCCCAGCGCACCCCACCCGGCTCCGGCCGCGCGGGGCACGATAGGTCAGACATTGATCACAGTTCATTCAGGACCGCTGCCCATCAGAGCTGCGTCAGCATCGTCGCCGCGCTGGACACGTCATGGTTGGGCGGAGCCTCTTCGACGTTGAGGACCTTGACGACACCATCCTCGACCAACATCGAATAGCGCTTGGAGCGCACGCCCAGACCACGCTCCGTCAGGTCAATCTCAAGTCCGAGCTTCTTTGCAAAATCGGCGCTGCCATCAGCGAGCATGTCGATCTTGCCGGCCGCCCCGCTCTCCTTTGCCCACGCATCCATGACAAACGTATCGTTCACCGACGTGCAGGCGATCGCATCGACGCCTTTGCCCTTGATTTCATCGCATCGCTGCACAAAGCCCGGCATGTGGCCCTTGTGACAGGTCGGTGTGAATGCACCCGGCACTGCGAACAACACTACCTTCCTGCCGCCAAACACGTCCGCCGTCGATTTCTGCTCAGGCCCTTCGCTGCCCATCACCGTAAACGTCGTCTCGGGAAGCTTTTCGCCAACCTGGATTGCCATACGGGTTGTCCTTTCTCATCAACTATGCGCTGGAGACGGCGGAACAGACGACCACCGTTGCTGGCAAACTAATCCAACCTCAGGGCAATTGGAATGGACGAAGTTGCAGCGGACCATCCCCACCGAGATGCTGCAATCTGAAACGCGTGTGCGGTCGCATCGACTGCTCAGTCCGGCAAGCGTGCGATTGCCTCGCGCCCGCCCGTGGCCGTGGCAAGCGTCAGCCGCAGCTTGCGTCCCCTGAGCTGTTTCACGTCAACCCCATCTCCCAAATCGACCCGAAATCGCACGACACCGGGTTGCGAGACAGCAATCCGTCGCGTCATCGGCAGATAGGCCTCACCCTCGGCTTCGAGAAAGAGATCCACATCGCCAGCGCTGTCGCCGGGATAGGCGACATCGAAGATGATTTCGGGTTGCGCCCCGTCCAGTCGCGCCTGCATTTTGGCAAGCCGCGGATGCGAGGCCCCCTTTGCATCTGCCGCCACGGGAACGCGCGCGATTGCCTCCGCCAGTTGCGGCGGCATACTGCGGACCTCCTCGGGGTTGATCATCAGCGCCAGACGCGCTTGCGCCGGGATGCAGATCTCACGGCACACACCATACTGGAAATCAAGTGCCAGCCCCAACGGCCGGCCTGCTTCGGCCGCACGGATCCGGATCGGAAATACCACCTCTTTCTTGTAGCCAATGGCATCCCCCGTGGCATCCTTGAAACGGAGCGGCACCGGAAATTCGATCTCGGCCTTGCCAAGGTTCTCCGACTTCGACCAATTGAGATACGGCGGCACCCCGCCGGCATCGCCCGGATGGCGCCAATAGGTCTTCCAGTCCGGAGCGAGCTTGATCTCGACACCCGCATAAAGCACCTTGCCGCCGTCATTTGCAGGCATGGCGCCAACAATGAGGCGCGCTTTCGACTTGTGACCGACGGACCAATCTGTGGCAAGGCCTGCTGCTGCGGTGCCACCGCCAAACAGGCAGATCCCGATCAATCCGAAAAGTATGGACCTGATCTTCACAGGCGTTCTCCCGTCCTGGGTCGTCGCGTCGGCAACTGGGCCAAACCGTCTGACGCGATTATTCTCTAGCAGACATAAGACACAAACAACGCCACGACAGTGCATTCAGCCCTTCACATCTCTATCACGGTGCAGTTACTCTCTCGGACATGACTAGTTCGTCTCGACCCGTCGTATCCGAACTCGGTGGCAACATGGAGGGGCAATTCCTGATTGCCATGCCGTCGATCTCGGAAGGATGCTTTGCGCGATCGGTCGTGTTCTTGTGTGCCCATTCTGACGAAGGCGCAATGGGCCTGATCGTTAATCTGCCCGCACAAAACGTGACGTTCCCCTCTCTTCTCGAACAGCTCGAACTCGTTGACGAAGGCTATGCCACCAACGCACCGTGCGGCATCTCGAATCGCACGGTCCATATTGGCGGACCGGTTTCGACCGGCCGCGGGTTTGTCCTGCACAGCCCGGACTATTACATCAGCTCGTCCTCGGTCCGCGTCCGTGCCGACGTATGCCTGACCTCGACTATAGACATCCTCAAAGCCATATTGGACGGCAAGGGTCCTGACCGCGCCTTGCTGGCGCTCGGTTACTCGGGCTGGGCACCTGGCCAACTGGAGGATGAGTTCGCCGACAACGGTTGGCTGAACTGCCCGTCCGACCCGGATCTGATTTTCGATGACGAGCACGACACAAAATACGAGCGCGCATTGCTGAAACTCGGTATCAGATCTTCACATCTCGTAGGTGATGCAGGCCACGCCTAGGGCCCGACACACTGTCTTCAATGACCGCATCGCACACGGCTTGCGATGACGATACTCTAAGTTTCCTCGCCGCCCTGCGGGCTGCGTCGGCGCTTGGCCGCACCGCCAGTTACTTCATCGATTTCACTTTCACTCATCCCGGCAAGCCGACCGAGGCTTGCCGCAATGCCGGGCGGCAATTTGGACAGGTCAGGCAGCGACACCATCGGCCGTCGCGCGGCACCGTTGCCATTGCCGCCCGATGCGACCTGGTCATGGCCGCTCCCGCCCGTTCGGTTGGGCGTCGCCGTATTGAGCGGCGGTGGCAGAGCTCGCTGCGTTGCCGGCGGCAGGGCCGGTGGACCCTCCCGGCCGGAGTGTTGATGCGGCAACGTCGGCGGCGCGGCGCCACCCGTCGCACCGCGCGTCGCAAGCGTATGCGGTAGCGGTGGCCTTCCACCATTGCCGGGCACGGGCGGCGGTCCGGACGGCGCCGTACGGTCCTTCAGCCGCGCTGGTGGTTTTTCCGGGACCGACATGGCCTCCGAACTCCGAGCCTGGGGCTTACCACCCGGCACCGTCCGTGGCGGCTCGACCGGTGGCGGCATCGGCTGCATCGGCGGCGGCTTCGGGCGCGGTTCGCCGGTTCCCTGCTGGCGCGCCCGAGCGGGAGGCGGCCGCTGCGGCTGGATCTGCCCCCTTTCTCTATGGGCGGTCGGATCCGAAGGCCGATCACCCTGCGGGCGGGGATCCATGGCTGCTTGCTCTGCGCCGCGCCGCCTGGTGCGCATCGCGGGTGAGCGAAATTGCGGCGCCTGCGATTTCTCGTCACGTGCCTTGTCGGGTGCCGCACCATTGGCCGGCTGGCGTCCGGGGTCGCCGGGCGGCGGCGGCATCGACCGCCCGCTTCGCGCCGGCTGCTGACTATTGGCCGCAACGCTGCCGGAACCCCGTGCCGCGGATGGATCGCGGGCATCGACCGCCTGTTCGTCCGGCGAACGTTCCATAGGCGGCGGTCGCTCTGGGGCCGGTTTGGTGCGGAAGAAGCCACGCCGGTGCAGCTTGCGTTCGGACTTGCGCACGATTTTGAGCAACTCCGACACCTGCCGCTCGCTCATGGGCTCGCCGTAGTAAAACCCCTGGGCGTACTCGCAACCGATCGAGCGCAGGAAGCCAGCATCATCCGAGAACTCGACACCCTCCGCCACGACCTGCTTGCCCAACTCGTGCGCCAACGCCACGATCGATCGCACGATCGCCATGCCCGCTTCAGAGCCACCGCTCGCCATGATCAGGTCGCGGTCGATCTTGATCGTGTCGATCGGGAATCTCTGGAGATAGGTCAACGACGAATAGCCCGAACCGAAATCGTCGAGCGCCAATCGCGCACCCGCTCGCTTCAGCATCTCGAGCATCTCGGTTGCCTGCTCCGGGTTTTCCATCACCAGCGTTTCGGTGACTTCCAGGCGCAAGACGCCATCGGGCACGATGCCCCGTCCGGCTATATGGCGGATCTCCTGAATCAGATCCTGCCGGAACAACTGCCGGCTCGACACGTTGACACTGACGAACAACGGATTTGTTGAGCGCGGCAGTTCGCGCTGCCAACGGGCGGCCTGTTCCGTCGCGCGCATCAGCACATAACTGCCGAGTTTGACAATGAGGTCGCTCTCTTCGGCAACGGGTATGAAATCGCTCGGATTGAGCAACCCGCGCTTGGGATGCTCCCATCTGACCAACGCCTCGAAGCCCGCGAGTTCCTCCCGCGGCAGATGAATAATCGGCTGGAACAGGACTTTGAGCTGCTTGCGCTCCATGGCCTGGCGCAACTCGCTTTCAATCGTCACCCGGTCATCGGGCTGGCTGCGCATTTCCGGCCGGAAGAGCTCGATTTGATCTGCCCCGCGCCGCTTCGCGCGGTACATCGCGATCTCGGCCTCCTTGAGCAGCGCATCACCTTCGTCATCGACCGCAACCTGGCCATCGTAAATTGCCACGCCGATCGAACCGGTCAGCACCACATCATGCCCCGCGATCCGGATCGGCGTGCGGATCGTGCGGCCCATCTGGCCGGCCAGCTGCATCAGGTCTTGCGTGTCGCGATCCGCGAGTGTGAGAATCGCGAACTGATCGCCGTCGACACGCGCCAGCGTGTCACCGGGTTCCAAGTGGGTTGCCAGCTTCTTCGACAATGTCAGCAGCAGGCTGTCACCGACGATCAGACCGTAGCTGGCGTTCACGCTCTTGAACTTGTCGATATCGACGTAGATGACCTTCGGGCGAATTCCCGGGTCGCGCTCGGCCCGCTCGATCGCCACCTGCAGCCGGTCAAGGAACAATTCCCGATTGGGCAGTCCTGTCAGGTTGTCATGCACGGCATCGTGCAGCAGCCGCACGTGCGCACGTTTCGCATCGGTCACATCTCGGATCAGCCCGACACACCGGAGCGATCGCCGGTCCGCCGTTGGAACACTGGCAGCTTCGAGGTCGAACCATCGGTAGGAGTTGTCCGCGTGCCGCAGCCGGAAATCCGTCCTGAGCAGACCTTCGCCACGCTCCTGCACCGACCACAACAGCACGCGGAACCGATCTTGGTCGGCAGGATGCAGATATTTCAGGAAATCCTCGACCTTTGTCGACAGCTCACCGGGACTGAGCCCGAGCGTCGCTTCGACAATCGGAGACACCTTGATCTCTTCACGCCGCGCATGCCAGTCCCAAACCGCGGCGCCGGCACCATCGAGCGCGAGCGAGCGCAAGTTCTGTTCACTTGGCGCCGCGCCATACATGGGCTCCATCGTGCCGAACGCGAACTGCGTCACCGTGAAACCCAACAGCACGACAATCAGTGTCAACCCGGCGACCAGGCTGGAGACGACGAGATCGCCGTTCAGCTTGCCGGTCAGCGTGCTTGCCGCACCGAACAGCCAGACAAGCAGCAAGATCCACGTCGGTATCAACGACAGCGCCCGGTCCTGTCCACGCAGAGCCAGAAACAGCGTCAGAAGCCCGCCAACCGCTCCGAGGGCGGCAAAGGAAAGCCGTGCGAATGTCGATGCTAACCGCGGGTCCAACACGGCGACAAACACCAAAGACAGCGCTGCAACGATCCACACCAGCGCCAGCATCCGCACGAAACCATGCCACGAGCCAAGCCGCAGGAACGTATATAGGAAGATCGCCAGGCTGGCCGCCATGGCGGCCTCGGTTGCCGCCCTGTAAACGGCGTTGTCCTCCGAGCGCAACTGCAGGAGTTTGTGCCAGAACCCGAAGTCGACACACAAATAACCGAGCACGCACCACGCAACCAGCGCTGCGCTCGGAAAAATCGCCTTGTGATTGGCCGCGAACACGGCGGTGAGAAACACCCCGAGCAAGCCCGTGATACCGAGCATGATGCCGTTGAACAGCCGCCAGTCCCGCACCTGCAGCTCGTAGGCGAGCGGCTGCCACAGATAGACCCGCGAAACCCGGCTGGTCGCCAGCTCGGCGACGTAGGTCACGGTTTGCCCGGGATCAATCGTCACACGAAAGATATCCGCGCGTTCATTGTCCACCTTCTGCGGCACGAACCCAACGGACGGCGTCAGCGCACGTATCCGTTCGGAATCGAGATCCGGCCACACGATGCCAGAACCGATGATGTCGTAGCGCGCCGAGGTCAGCCACCTGGTAATCGGCCTTTCGGTCTTGTTATGCAGCGCAAAGACCAGCCATGTCGGGTTACTGCCGCGTGTCTTGGCGCGAACCGACATCAATCGCCGCACGCCATCGGCATCCGCCGCGGTATTAACCCTTAGATTGTCACCCTGGCCATCAATCGTCAGCGCATTGGGTGTAATTTGCACGCGCTCTTCATTGCCGGTGAGCTTGATCGCTTCGAGCGTCTGCGCGCCCGCCGGCTCACTCGCCAGGACTGCCAGCACGATCGCGAGCGCAGCGAGCGCCAATGTCGTCAGACCCGGCCTCATATCGCAAACCGTTCGCCGTGGCGGTAGTCTTCATCGAGGAGACCGAACAGCAGATGATCCTGCCACACGCCGTTGATCTTGAGATACTTGCGCGCCAACCCTTCCCGCCGAAATCCGTTCCGCTCCAGCACCGTGATCGAGCCGACATTGCTTTCAAGACACGCTGCCTCCAACCGATGCAGGTGCAGTGTGTTGAAGACGAACCCGGCTGCAAGCCCGACCGCCCGTGTCATGTGACCCTGGCCAACGTACGGCAACCCGGTCCAATAACCGATGGATGCAGCTTGCGTCACCCCACGGCGAATATTCGACAGCGTCAGACCGCCGAGCAGGGTTCCGTCGACGACGTCAAAAATGAAGAACGCATAACCTTGTTCTTCGCGCAGATCCTTTTGATAGAACCGCAGGCGTCGGCGAAACGCAGCCCGGCTCAGTTCATCGCGCGCCCACTCCGGTTCCCACGGCCGCAAATGCTCTCGGCTCCGCGCCCTCAGATCTGCCCATTGACCATAGTCGTTTGCATGCGGTGGACGCAGCAAGAGGCTTCCGTCCCGGACCATCGGCAAGGTTTCGGCTACCAATGTCGACCGCAGAAACGCCATCGCGCAAACGTCCTCTCAGGCGGCTAACGTTTGGCCAGCCGTATCGGCGAGCCGCTGCGACTGACTGCCCGCCCCAACAACTGCGACTGCGGGCCGGCCGACCTCCAGCAGCCGGGCAGCGAACCGGCTGAGCCCTTCGGCCGTGACCGCATCGACCCGCTCAATCAACTCGTCGACCTCAACCAGGCGCCCGAGCGACAACAAATGACGAGCCATCTGCTCTGCTCGCGCCGACGAGCTCTCAAGGCTCATGAGTAGTCCGGCACGCAATTGTGCCTTGGCCCGCGCAACCTCCTTCGTGCTGAGTTCACCGGTAGCACACTTTCGTAATTCCTCCGCTGTCACCTGCACGAGTTGCTGAACCATCTCTCGCCCGGTCGCAGCATGCACGCTAAACACGCCGCCGTCGCTCAAACCCCAGGCGGTCGAGTAAATCGTGTAGCAGAGTCCGCGCTTCTCGCGCACTTCCTGGAACAAACGTGATGACATGCCGCCCCCAAGCAGGCCCGAAAAGACCTGGGCCTCCATGAACCCGTCATCGCGGTAGGATGGCGCTGGAAAACAAGCCACCAGATGGCACTGTTCGAACGACTTGCGCGATGCCTTGGCCCCGCCAACGAAGCGGGCCGCGTCCTCCCTGACGGACTGAGCCGGACTGAGCCGGGAAAATAGGGCCCGAACATGGCGCACGACCTGGTCATGCTCGATCGCACCGGCGGCCGCGATGACGATATTCGGTCCTCCGTAGCGGCGCTGCAGATGACAACGCAGATGGTCTGCACCAATTGCACGAACACTGGCTGGCGTGCCGATTACCGGTCGGCCGATGCTCTGGCCTTCGAATGCTGCTGCCAGCGCCAGATCGTAGGCGATTTCTTCGGGCGCATCCTCGATTGCAGCGATTTCCTGGAGAATGACGTCCTTCTCCCGCGCCAGTTCTTCCGCCTCGAACGTCGAATTCTGAATGATATCGGCCAGCAGTTCGAGACCCAGGTCCACGTTCTCGCCGAGAACACGGACATAGTACGCCGTCATCTCGAGGCCGGTCGCCGCGTTCATATCCCCGCCGACCTGCTCGATCTCCTCGGCGATCTGGCGTGCCGTACGGGTCACCGTTCCCTTGAACGCCATATGCTCGAGCAGATGGCAGATACCGTGCTCCGCGAGCGCCTCGTCACGTGCACCAACACCCACCCAGACACCGAGCGACGCGGAACGCAGATGCGGCATCGTTTGCGTTACGACACGCAGCCCGTTTTCGAGCTCAGTTAGCTGTACGGTCATGCCCGTCCCTTATGCAGCCGCCCGTGATCGCGCGCTGATGAACGCCTCGACCTCTTGCACATCGTTGGCCAGCTTGGTCACCCGTTCTTCGCTCGTCAATAAATCGGCCAGTCGTGGCGGAAGTCCGACATTTTCGCCTGTAATTTCACGCATCGCATCGGGAAACTTTGCCGGATGCGCGGTCGCAAGCACGATTTCGGGCCAATTTCCCTCACCGGACGAGCGCTCCGCCGCGATGACGCCGCACGCCGTGTGAGGTTCGAGCAAATAGCCGGCTTCGTGTCTGACCTGGCGAATGCAGGCGGCAACATCATCCTCACTGGCCGCGCCGGCACTGAAATGCGTTTGCAATGCCGTTGGCCCGCCAACCACCTCAAATCGGCCGGACTGCGCCAGCGATGCCATCTGGCCACGGATGGTGGCTGCATCCCGACCCTGCATTTCGAACAAGAAGCGCTCGAAGTTCGACGACACCTGGATGTCCATCGATGGCGACGTCGTTGCCACCACGCCGCGCTTCTCGTAAACCCCCGTTGCGATCGTGCGTGGCAGAATGTCATTGGTGTTGGAGGCAATCACCAGGCGTTGGACGTCGAGTCCCATCTGCCGTGCACCGTAACCGGCAAAGATATCCCCGAAGTTGCCAGTCGGCACGACGAACGACACCGGTCTGTACGGTGCTCCAAGATTGGCGGCCGCATAAAAATAATAGGCGATCTGCGGCACGATCCGCGCCCAGTTGATCGAATTTACCCCGGACAGCCTGACCTGATCGCGAAATCTCTGGTTTGCAAACATCGCCTTGACCAGCGCCTGGCAGTCATCAAAGGTGCCGTCGATTTCAATCGTGTGAATGTTGGCGTCATCCGGCGTTGTCATCATGCGCCGCTGGACGTCGGACACCCGTCCGGCCGGATAGAGAATGAAGATGTCGACCCGATCACGGCCACGGAACGCTTCGATCGCGGCACCGCCCGTATCGCCGGAGGTTGCGCCAACGATCGTCGCACGTCGGCCGCGTCGGACGAGAACATGATCCATCATCCGCGCCAGGAGCTGCATTGCAACGTCCTTGAACGCGAGTGTCGGTCCGTGAAAGAGCTCCAGCACCCAACGGTTCTGTGCAATTTGCACCAGCGGGGTCACTGCCGGATGACCAAAAGTTGCATACGCCTCCTGTGCCATCCGCTCGAGATCATCATCATTGACGTCGCCACCGGTATAGGGACGGATGACATCGCACGCGACCTCGCAGTAGGCGCGCCCGGCAAAGCTCGCGATCTGGGCCGGCGTCAGCGTCGGCCAGGTGTGCGGCACATAGAGGCCGCCGTCACTGGCCAGGCCTGCGAGCAACACGTCCTCAAACCCGAGAACGGCCGCCTCTCCTCTGGTCGATATGTATTTCACGGAACCTCAGAGTTGTTGGACCGCCTGGCACAAACCGCGCTTGGCCGCGACACTACCGCTCCAACTGCAACAGAACAAGGAAGCCCCGGCATACGTGCACAGGGCTACAGCATCTCCATCCTCGAAATGCGACCACGCTTTTCTCACACCAGCCGGACCGCCGATTCGACAACTGCGCAGGTAACGTCGCCTTGCAAAAGCATGTTAATTCGCTCTCATCCGGCCTGCCGCGAACGCAACATAGACACCTATCAGGGTCACAGCCAGACCCCACCATGTCAACGCGTACTCCAAGTGCCTGTTGTGCAATGTCAGGCGATCCAGATCCGGTTGCGGCGCAGGCGGCGGTGCCAGCGCCGACTCGGCCTCGACAAAGAAACCGAGGACGGAGCGGGACTGCAAGCGGCGCGCCGCATCGCCTTCTCGCTTGCGCGAGAAATGCTGCACAATCCCGTCGTGGTCCAAGCCGTACCACTGGTTGGCGTCAGGATCGGGCGCTGGTGTCGCCCAGTTCACGGCCGCCTGGCGCAGCCGTCCGACAACGCTCTGCGCAGCGGTGATCTGCGGCTCAGGCCGTGTCGATGCCTGCTTGTGGGCTTCGTCCACACGTCCGCGAATAACCGGCACCCAGCGGATGGAACGATTGCCCGCGGCAACCGGTCGATCGAGCACCATCGGCGACACGACACGCCAGCCCGAACCGCTCTGATCGGGTGACCAGACATGCGCTTCGCGAACGCCATCGCCGTCTGCAACGTAGTGCCCGCCGACGCGCACCCGGCGGAACCGCAACAGATCATTCGGCGCAGACCAATCAATCTCGGATAAGGCCCGGGCCGGCGCCTTATTGGCCGCTGCCAGCTGTTCGAGCAAGCCCTCCTTCCAGGCCTTGCGCTGCCACTGCCACCCACCCAGCGATATGAGAACCGCAAGCGCCAATGCTGTCAGAATTGTCGGCCAGACGAGGCCGGTCCTTTGCAGTGTTTCCAACATTGTCACTCGCCATTCTCCGCAAACCGCCCTTCTGCAGCCTTGTTGCGATACTGGAGTGCAATCAGAGTGGCCTTGAGCGGGCGCAACAGCCCAAATGCCAGAAACAGCGTCGCGGGTATCCACAGCAGACCGTGCACCCAGATTGGCGGATGCAACGTGAACTCCAGGGCCAGCGCGGAGCCGAGTATCACGAAACCCAGAATCATGATGACGAACACGGCCGGCCCATCACCGCTGTCAATGAACGCATAGTCCAGACCACACCGCTTGCAGCGGTCGCGAATATCGAGCGTCCAAAAGCCCTTGAAGAGCGCCCCCTCGCCACACCTCGGACAACGACAGCGCATCCCCGCACGCATCGCCGTGGTCTGCCCGCCGCTCTCGTTCACCGCGTCTCCTCCCTGGCATCGAGCCTTGATGGCTTTCGCCAAACGAGAAACGGACGGCAATGCCGCCCGCTCCAAACTGCCCTACGACCCACGCCCTAGAGCGTTTCAGGTTTAGCTGGAACCGTCCCACTCCCCCGCCCGACCGCCCAAAACCACGATTGCATGGGCGGCCGGGCGGGGGAGTGGGCAGGCGGTGTGATTCCGCCTAAGGCGGAAATGATCTAGACAACCTGCTCAAATCCGGAATCGGTCCGGTTCCGAATTAGAGCAGAAAGTTGCGAGATTCTTTAGAGGCGATCATCTTTGTGCCTTAGGTTGGAGCCGCGACAGCGATTCCAACTTGAGGCACGATGATCTAATGTGCACCGGCACCGGAACCGCCGGCCCAGACGTAGATTGCAGCAAACAGGAAAAGCCACACCACGTCGACGAAATGCCAGTACCAGGCCGCGGCTTCGAATCCGAAGTGCTGCTTTGATGAGAAGTGCCCGGCGAGCGCCCGCATCAGGCAGACGAACAGAAAGATCGTACCGATAATAACGTGAGCACCATGAAATCCGGTCGCCATGAAGAACGTCGCACCGTAGATGTGGCCCGAATAATTGAACGCTGCGTGCGCGTATTCGTAGGCCTGGCAAATCGTAAACAAGACACCCAGCACCACGGTTAGCACGAGCCCCCAGATCAGGCCCTTGCGATCATCGTGCAGGAGTGCATGGTGCGCCCACGTCACGGTCGTGCCCGACAGCAGCAGAATGAGCGTGTTGACGAGCGGCAGGCCCCACGGATCGAACGTATGCTTGAAATATTCCGACTCCTGCGGCGGCCAGTGCCCACCGGTAAGTTCGTTCCGCGCAACCATTCCGATCTGCTCTTTCATATTCTCAGGCTGAAAGACGCCGGAAGGAAACAGCGATACGTCGAAGAACGCCCAAAACCATGCAACGAAGAACATCACCTCGGAAGCGATGAACATGATCATGCCGTAACGCAGGTGCAGCTGCACCACCGGCGTGTGGTCGCCCTTGTGGGCTTCGCGAATGACATCGCGCCACCAAAGGTATGCTGTCGCAACCACGATCGCCGCACCGACCCAGAACACCGTCGGGCCTTGCACCCCGAACAATCCGTCGCCGCCGCCAAGCGACCGAAACCAGATGATTGCCCCGAACGCCAGCAGCAGCGCCCCGATGGATGCAATCAACGGCCAGGGGCTCGGATCTACCAGATGATAGTCGTGTTCGTTCGCGTGATGGCCGCCAGCCATGTTGTCACTCCGTCTCTTGCGTCCCCAGCCGGGCCCCGCGCAGGAAATCGCCCTGCCACGTGCCCCCTCAAGACCCCTTCTTTCCAGTTTCCTTGCCTCCGGCCCCCGTTTGCTCGCGGCGCACCGGATAGAACGTATAGGACAGCGTGATCTGCGTCAGATGCCGAGCATCGCTGTCGTTGACGATTTCCGGATCGATGAAAAAGCTAACCGGCATTTCCACTTTCTCACCAGGCTTGAGCGTCTGTTCGGTAAAACAGAAGCATTCGATCTTGCTGAAATACCGCCCGGCGGCTTCCGGCGCGACGTTGAACGTTGCTGAACCGACGAGGGGTTCTGACGACGGGTTTGCCGCCATGTAGAACGCAAGCTTGTTCTCGCCGATCTTCACATCCATGGTCGCCACCACGGGTTTGAACGTCCAACCAAGGCCGCCGGCCACGTTGCTATCGAACCGGATAGTGATCGTACGATCCAGAACCGTGTCTGACTTCGAATCGACGCGCTGCGTCGTTCCGGCAAATCCGGTCACCTGACAGAACATCTGATAGAGCGGCACTGCCGCGTAAGCCATGCCAAGCATCACCACGGCGAGCCCGCCGGCCCACAGCGCGACGCGCCGGTGCCGGACCTGCTGATCCTGTTTCGCGCTATGTGCAGGACTGTTGGACATGTGCTCCAATCTTCGCCGGACCGGCTTCCCTAAAGCGGTCGATTGGCGACGTTGCCACCGAGGTGGACGATCGTCGCCAGATAAAACAACACGACGAGACCGAACAGCGCCAGGCCGATCGCGATCGACCGCGTGCGCTGCCGCCGCTTTCGTTCCGCTTCGGTGTCCGTCGACACGTCGCTCATGATCACACTGCTCATCCCACGAGTCGCGCCACGCCATGCTCGCCGAGCAACACGGCAAACAGCGCGAACAAATAGAAAATCGAATACACGAACAACCGCTTTGCCACCGTGTCTGCTGCCCGCCCTTCGCGCACCCTGTAGACCTGGACAGCCAGCCAGACGAATGCCGCACCGAGCACGGCCGCACTGGTAAGATAGGCTATTCCGGCAAACCCGATGTACCAAGGCGTCAGTGTCAGCGCCACCAGCAGCACCGAATAAATCAGGATCTGGCGCCGCGTCTCGTCCGGCCCGGCTACAACGGGCAGCATCGGCACACCGACGCGCTCGTAGTCACGGCAGCGGTAAAGCGCCAGTGCCCAGAAGTGCGGCGGCGTCCACATAAAGATTATGGCGAACAGAACGATGCTTTCGACCGAAACGCTGCCCGTCACGGCAGCCCAGCCGACCATCGGCGGAAACGCCCCGGCGGCACCGCCGATGACGATATTCTGCGGCGTTCGCCGCTTCAGCCACATCGTATAGACGAAGATGTAAAAGGCGATCGTCACGGCCAACAGCACCGCTGCCGTCCAGTTGACCAGAACGCCGAGCGTGAACACGGAAAACGCCGACAAAACCAGGCCGAACAGAAGCGCGTCGTCCGGCAAAATCCGCCCGCGAGGGATCGGCCGGGCGGCGGTTCGCGCCATCTCTGCGTCGATGTCAGCGTCGTACCACATGTTGAGCGCACCGGATGCCCCCGCCCCGACAGCGATACATAGCAACGCTATCGCACCGATCAGCGGATGGATGCCGCCGGGGGCCGTCACCATGCCGACCAGCGCCGTGAACACCACCAGCGACATGACGCGCGGCTTCATCAGCGCAACGTAGTCACCGACGGTACCGCCGAGGTGAACTGCATCCCCCGTCGTTCTGAGCTGATCATCGAAATGCGTGTCGGACATTGCTGCGCGTCTAAATTCGTGGATCACAATCACCAACCCGCCGATGACATGATACCGGCGGGCTGCGTCTGCTGTCTCTAGTGGTGGCCGTCGTCCTTGATCACGGGAAGCGTTTCGAAGCAGTGGAACGGCGGCGGCGAGGGCAATGTCCACTCGAGTGTGGTCGCTCCTTCACCCCACGGGTTGTCCACCGTTCTCTGCGCCCGCAAGAACGCGTAGGCCATGCCGATAAAGAACACGATCGTCGCAGCCGCCGTGATGTACGAGCCGTAGGACGAGATCTTGTTCCAGTAGTGGTAGGCCTCCGGGTAATCCGCATAGTGGCGCGGCATACCTGCAAGCCCCAGGAAATGCTGTGGGAAGAACAAAACGTTGGCGCCGATGAAGGTCATCCAGAAATGCAGCTTCCCGAAAAACTCTGAGTACTCGTACCCGGTCATCTTGGGGAACCAGTAGTACCAGCCTGCAAAGATTGCGAACACGGCCCCGAGCGACAGCACGTAGTGGAAGTGAGCGACCACGTAGTAGGTATTGTGGAACGCCCGATCGACACCCGCATTGGCCAGCATCACCCCGGTCACGCCCCCGACGGTGAACAGGAAGATGAACCCGAACGCCCACAGCATCGGCGTGCGGAAGGTAATCGATCCACCCCACATCGTCGCGATCCAGGAAAAGATCTTCACACCGGTTGGTACGGCGATCACCATCGTCGCAAACGTGAAGTAGGCCTGCGTATCGACGTTGATACCGGCTGTGTACATGTGGTGTGCCCACACGATGAAACCCACGACACCGATCGCGACCATGGCATAGGCCATGCCGAGGTAGCCGAAGATCGGCTTCTTCGAAAACGTCGACACGATGTGGCTGATCATCCCGAAACCGGGCAGGATCAGAATGTAGACTTCCGGATGCCCGAAGAACCAGAACAGGTGCTGGTAGAGCAGCGGATCGCCGCCACCCGATGCTTCGAAGAACGTCGTTCCGAAATTGCGGTCCGTCAGCAACATCGTAATGGCCCCGGCCAGCACCGGCAGCGACAGCAACAGCAAGAAGGCGGTGATCAGCACCGACCACACGAACAGCGGCATCTTGTGCAGCGTCATGCCCGGCGCGCGCATGTTGAAGATCGTTGTGATGAAGTTAATCGCCCCGAGGATCGACGAGGCACCCGCAACGTGCAGGGCGAGGATACCGAAGTCCACGGCCGGTCCCGGGTGGCCTGCCAATGTCGATAACGGCGCCAGTACGATCCAGCCCGTACCGACACCATGTGCGCCCGGCGGACCTTCGACGAACATCGAGGTCAGTAACAAAATGAAAGCAACCGGCAAAAGCCAGAACGAGACGTTGTTCATGCGTGGGAACGCCATGTCGGGCGCCCCGATCATAAGCGGCACGAACCAGTTTCCGAACCCGCCGATCATCGCCGGCATGACCATGAAGAACACCATGATCAAGCCGTGCCCCGTCACGAACACATTGAACATGTGCGGGTTCGAGAAGTATTGCAGGCCCGGGTTTTCGAGCTCAAGCCGCATGCCGACCGACAACGCGCCACCGATCACGCCCGCGATCATGGCAAAGATCAGATACAGCGTGCCGATGTCTTTGTGGTTGGTCGAATACAGCCAACGCGTGACAAAGCCAGGCTTGTCGTCGTGGCCATATTCAGCTGTAGCTTCGTTGCCTGCCATCTTTGAAAACCCTTCCTCGCCGTGCCACCCGGAGGTGACAGTCAACTCTCCGCGTGTCCGAACCTATTGTGCCTGAACCGAGGACTGCGCCACCTTCTGGTCTGCCGCCGTCGCGGCCTGAAGGATCGACTTCGCCTTGTCCCAGTCGCGCGCTTTGGCAGCTTCCACCCAGCGCTCGAAGGCAGCCTTGGGCACGACCCGTACCGCGATCGGCATCGACGAGTGATCCTTGCCGCACAGAACCGAGCACTGGCCGTAGTAGACGCCGACTTTGGTTGCCTTGAACCAGGTCGCCGTCAGACGCCCCGGCACAGCCTGAGTCTTGGAACCGAAGGACGGGATCGTCCACGAGTGAATAACATCAGCCGAAGTGACCAGCATGTGCACGACGGCGTTCACCGGCACCGCGATTTCATTGTCGACCGAGAGCTGGCGAATCAGACCTTGTTTGCTCCAAAGCGCCTTGGAGTCGTTATAGAGTGCGCGAGTCAATTCCGCACCCTCGAGAACGCCGTATTTTTTCTCGAAGGCCTCCTCGCCCAGCTCCGCTTTGAGCACATCGGTGTCGCGCACCATGTTCGACGTCACGGTGAAGCCACCTTGGTCTGGATACGAGTGCTCCCAGAACCATGCATTGCCGGTCGCCTTGATCGTCAGATCCGGCTTTGGATAGGTGTACTGCATGAACAGCAGCTTGAATGAAAAAATACCGATGTAGACGAGGATCAGAATCGGCACCACGGTCCAGGCGACTTCCAGCACGGTGTTGTGCGAGAACTTGGACGGTTCGGGATTGGCGCGCGCGTTGTAGCGAATGATCACCCACAACAGCAGAGCAAGCACGAAAATCGCAATCGCAATGATGATGACGTTGACCTTGTCGTGGAAGCTGTGAATCTCTTCCATGACCGGCGTCACACCGCCCTGCATGCCCAACTGCTTGGCGGCCGGCTGGCCGACCTGGGCAACGGCACTGCCTGTCACAATCACCCACGCGAACACTGCCGCCATACCGCACGCGAAGCGGTCGCAAACCCGTTTCATCATTGATCATGCCCCGCGTGTCGCGCGGATCCCCTCGCCTTGAGTGCTCTCCGAGTTACTGTTCCAGAAACTACGGCACTGAGCCAAGTGCACAATGGTCCCAAACGTCTCAGGTACGCGCCGGCATCATATGCTATTTCATGAATGTGATAACGCGGCGGGATGTCCCTATGCGAGGTGTGAAACCGGCTGGACAAACACGCTCGAACCGTCGCAATTCAGCCGGATTGGTCGCACAAACGCTGCAAGGGTCGATCGCTTCGCCCGAACGGCATGGGCGAGGCACCGACGCATCGGTCATGACGGCGGTGCTATGCGGCGGGCGGAACGCTCCCTTGCGCTACGCCAACGATGAACAAGGACGACGTAATGACGAGACGCAGACCGGTGGCGAGTGGCTATTTTCGAACCATCCCAGCTGTACTGCTCTCGTTCCTTGCCGTCCTGGCCGGCCCGACCGCCGCATTGCCGGCCTTCGCCCAGGCGAGCAACGGTATCGTTGTCAAACAGAGATTTGGCTACTGGACGCACGTTTGCGAGCCGCCACCGCCGGGTGCCAAAGCTCAGATCTGCGTCATCGAGCAGATTCTCAAGAAGACCGAAGAAGACCGCTTCAACCTTAATATCCAACTCAAGAAAACCCCGTCCGGAAAATGGGCGATGCGGATCATCGCCCCGCACTTCGTGATGCTCCCGGCCGGAGTAGGTCTCTACATCGACGGAAAGTACATCGGTAGTGCGCCCTACTTTCGCTGCGTCCTGCGCCGCCCCCGCTGCCTCGCCCAGGTTGAGATCGATTCCGAGGTGCAGGCCAAACTGACCAGCGGCAAAGTCGCTGTCTTTCGGATATTCCTGACTCAGGAAAAAGGTACGGACTTCGAAGTGAGCCTTTCCGGACTGGCCCAGGGCATGGCAGCGCTGAAATAGTGCAAACCGCGACAACCATCACACTGTTGATGCATGCCCCTGCCGCAATTCATGGCACCACCTGCGCACGTATTGGCGCATTGCCACCTGGGCAACGCCGTGGCAGTTGAGAGTGCGACAAGAACTCGACAGCGCTCCAAGCCCGGGACAATGCAAAGACATGAATAGCTCCAACTCTGCCAACACGACCCTTGCACAAACCGTCTGGCCGGGAAGCAATACACTGCTGCGAGGCGTCGTTTTCGCCGTTCTGGGCAGCCTGTTGCTCACGCTCGCGGCCAAGATCAAGATTCCCCTGGAGCCGGTTCCGGTGACGATGCAGGTGTTCGCCGTTCTTGCTCTGGGTCTCGCACTCGGCGCCCGGACGGCGGTTGCCAGCGTCGTGCTCTATCTGGCACAGGGCGCGGCTGGCCTGCCAGTCTTCACCGGCACGCCGGAAAAAGGCCTCGGCCTGGCCTATATGGTCGGCCCGACAGGCGGCTATTTGCTGGGATTCTTTCTCGCCGCCGCGGCCGTCGGCTGGCTTGCCGATCGTGGCTTTTCGCGAAGCATCGTAAAGGCAGCGCTCGCCTCGCTGGTTGGCATCGCATTGATTTACGTGCCAGGCGTTCTTTGGCTGTGCGCCTTGTTCGGCTTCAAAGAGTCCATTGTGCTGGCCGGGGTTTGGCCGTTCATCGTGCCCGACCTGATGAAAGCGGCATTGGCGGCATTGCTGATACCGGCGACCTGGCGACTGTTCGAAAGCAAATAGGGCACAGCCGTGCTCGCGCCCGGCAATCGAGCCGACACGTACAATTCTCGGCCGTCCGTCAGCCGTAAGCCGTCATATGAGCCGCAATCGCAAGGAACCTGCGCCCTTTCAAACCGAACCGCTTGGCCAAGTGCCGTTGGTGATCCGGAATGGCACATTGCCGACAGCAGGGCCGCTGGCCGTGCTGCACGCCTGCCCTCACCGGCCTCAACAGTGGAACGCTACGAGCCCCGGATTCTGGTCCCGGAAAAGCGCTCAGGCCTACGCAGCCTGCTGCGGTGCGCTCGGGCGATCCCGGTCACGCCCGTTGCCGGTCGCTGCCCGCCCGACGGGCATGATATCGCGCTGTCCGTCACCATCGGGGCAGGACTGCAGCGATTCATCTTCCAGGGTCTCTTCGACGCCGGTCACGGGAAGTGCCACCGACCAGAACGCCCCGACCGCCTTCGCGGTATTGGTATAGTCCGCTGCACAACGCTGCCAAAACGCCTGCTGGACCGCAAACATGTCCTGCGGCGACCGGCACTCCGACAGGGTTGCAGGCAACTCCATGTAAGCGCGCGTCCTGCGGCTCATCAGGCGCACCATTTCACAGTGGGCCATGGTCACGGCCTTATAGCCGGGAACTGCGTCTGGATTTGCAGCCGAACGCCCGGCCTCCAGGCCTGCCGACATCAGCGACACAAATGGATTGAGCATGGCAAAGCCGCTTGAACCGCCGCTACGCATCTCACCAGCCTCCCAATCGTTGGTTTCGATACGCGTTGCACCATCGCAACGCCTTAAATTTCTCACGCCCTCCAGCTTGACATAGTTCCGTTTTTCGGAGTGCGCAATGACTCAAATCAACTTGCGCGAAAAAGCCGTTGCAAAACTCTCGAATTGCGCGACAAGCGCGGTGCAACCCATACCGCACACTCCGACTGCAGAACTACGTTCATCGCGCTGGACTCAGTCGGCGATCATGGCAACCAGCGTGTCGAGCTGGTCGGCTTCGGCTGCGGGCTTGTCCCACCTGATCCGGTGTATTCGCGGAAACCGCAACGCAACTCCGGACTTGTGCCGCCGCGAGCGATGGACCGAGTCGAAAGCAACCTCCAGCACCAGACCAGCCTGGACCGAACGCACCGGCCCGAAACGCTCCCTGGTGTTGTTGCGAACCCACCGATCCAGCGCCACCAGTTCGTCATCCGAAAAACCGAAGTAGGCTTTGCCGACGGGCACTAGTTCCTTGGTTCCATCGGCGGCCTCACGCCAAGCCCCGAACGTGTAGTCGGAATAGAAGGACGATCTGCGTCCCGATCCGCGCTGCGCATACATCATCACACAATCAAGCGTCAGCGGCGCACGCTTCCATTTGTACCAAAGACCGGCCGGTCGCCCGACCAGATAGGGACTGTCATTGCGTTTCAACATCAGCCCTTCGATCGCGCTCTGGCGAGCTTGCGACCAAGCTTCGAGCAATTGGTCCTTGTCGGCGAACGTGAGCAATTCGGAGAGGTCGGCCAACGCCGGGCGGCGTTGCGCGAACCAGCTTTCGAGGCGGGCACGGCGTACGCACAGCGCTTCGCCGCGCAAATCGTTCCCGTCCAGCTCAAGCGCATCGTAGAGCCGTACGTGTGCAGGGTGCTCGCGCAGCATTTTGGCTGACACGGTCTTGCGGTTAAGCCGCTGCTGGAGATCCGAGAACGGCGCAACCACCCGATCACGAACAATCAGAAGTTCGCCATCCAGAACGGCATCGCCGTGAAATGCAGCGACAATCTCGGGGAAGCTTCGCGAAATGTCGTCACCGCCGCGCGAAAAGATGCGCACCTCACCACCTTTGGCGACGACCTGCACGCGTATCCCGTCCCATTTCCACTCGACGGAAAAGTCCATCAAATCGAGGGCCTCGAGATCAGCCTCTGCGAGCGGATTGGCCAGCATCAACGGCCGAAAGACCGGCGCATTGGACACGTCCGGCCGTGGCCCGGTGCCGTCAAGCCAAGCAAACAGCTCGGTGTAGGGTGGCGAAAGGCCGTGCCAGATTTCCTCGATCTCGGCGACATCACGCCGCCAGGCCGTCGCGACGGCCACCTTTGCCAGTTTGGCCGAAACGCCGACCCTCAGCCCCCCGGTCAGCATCTTGAGCAACGCCCAGCGAGCATTGGCATCAAGGCGATTGAGCCAGCCCTCGACAAGGCCGGCGAGCGTCGCACCGTCCGCCAGTTCGAGCGCTGTTATGATTTCGGATAGCCGCGGAACGGAGCGATCATCGCCATTCTCCGCGTCGGGCCAGAGCAGAGCCACCGTTTCCGCGGTATCACCCACGTAGTCACGGGAATACCGATAAAGCTCTGCATCGATCCGGTCTGCCATGAGTGACTGGATCGTGCGCCGCACGGGGAACGAAAACGGCAGCCCATCGCTCAACACGGCCAGCGCCCAGCCGCGATCCGGATCCGGCACGGACCGGAAATAGCGCGCCATCAGGCCGAGCTTGGCATTGCGCCCCGGCGTGTAGACGAGCCGGTCGAGAAGTTCTGCGAAGGCGTCCATGCGCCAAGTCTAAAGGCAATCGCGGACGAGCAAAATCGCCGTGGCGAACGCAGATACCGCCACGGACGAAGCGCGCAGTTAATTGCAGGACATCAATTGGTCTTGCAGAAGGTCGCGGAACCGTAGCAGTTTACGCCCCAGGTGCTCGGCTTACACTTGTATTTCTGGTTCTTGATCGTGTAACCGGCCACGTTGCCCGTCGCCACGAACCCGGGCCACAATCCCCAGCTCACGCTTTGAACCATCGTCTCCAGCGCGAACCACTTCGCCGATGCCTCGGTCCCGGACGTTGCTTCGGCAGATTTGCGCACGCACTCCGCCTGCGCGGGAAGCGCCGCCACCAGCGTTAATCCGCACGCCCCGATCAAAAGATTTCTCAGTGATGACATGACTCAGTCCCCTGTTACGCTACGAACTCGCGCCGGCACGATAGGCCCCCTACACCGGCAACTCGGCATTTATTGCTTTCGACCGTGGCAATCGTGAGGTCAAGCATAGCATGGCATCCACCGGCATTCATCCACAGCACCGAATGCCAAGACATGTGCGCCTGCACCCATTGCCATCGCCCGCCCGTGCGCTATCCTGGCGACAAATCCTCAACATGGAACAGGGATCACGCGTGCCTGTCAAAGTCGAACCCATGCAGCCTGGCGACTGGCGCCAGGTCCGACGCATCTTTGCCGAAGGCCTGGCAACCGGCCTCGCCGCCTTTTGGCCGAAACCTCCGATTTGGCGTGACTGGAATGCCGGCCACCTGGAACTGGGTCGTCTGGTCGTGCGCGACGCGGAGGGAACCGTAGTCGGCTGGTCGGCTCTCGCACCCGCACCTGAAACGTGAGGCGCCCCGGGTGTCGCTGAGGTCAGCGTCTACGTCTCAGAGCGCCATCACGGCCGCGGAATCGCAACTGCCCTGCTCAACGGCCTGATCTCCGTCTCGGAGGCGGACGGCTACTGGACATTGCAGGCACAAATCCTGGCCGCCAACGCTGCAAGCCGCACACTTCACACGCGCTGCGGCTTCCGCGAAGTCGGCATCCGCGAGCGTTACGGCCAAATTGGAGGCGTCTGGCACGATGTCGTCCTGATGGAACGGCGCAGCACCGCGACCGGCGGCCCCGGCCTGCCGACCAAGGTCTGCGATTGACACAAACCGACTGAAGGAAGTCCCAACCGGGGCCCGGAGTTTAAGAATGGCTGACGTCGATGGCCTCGTTCACCTCAGCGCAACGGAACTTCGCGAACGGATCGCGACCAAGGCGGTGTCGCCGGTCGCGGTTTTGGAAGCCTTCATTGCGCGCATCGAAGCGATCAACCCGGCGATCAATGCCGTCACCGCCACATGCTTTGGGCGCGCGCGCGAAGAGGCCCGCGAGGCCGAACGGGCGGTTCTGGCCGGTGATGCGTTGGGCCCGTTGCACGGCCTCCCTTTCGCCGTCAAAGACCTTGAGCGAACGGCCGGCGTGCTGACGACGTTCGGTTCCCCGCTGTACAAGAACCACGTGCCCGACGCCGATAGCGTCATGGTGGCGCGCGTGCGCAGCGCCGGTGCCATCATGGTCGGCAAGACCAACACGCCGGAGTTCGGCGCCGGTGCCAACACCCGCAACCCGGTTTGGGGAGCGACCGGCAACCCGTTCGACCCGATGCTGACCTGCGGCGGCTCGTCAGGTGGTTCCGCCGCCGCATTGGCCGCAGACCTTTTGCCGATATGCACAGGCTCCGATACCGGCGGCTCGCTGCGCATTCCGGCCGCCTTCTGCGGCGTCGTCGGTTTTCGCCCGTCACCCGGGATGGTACCGGCCGAGCACCGTCAACTCGGCTGGACACCGATTTCGGTCCTCGGACCGATGGCGCGCAACATTGCCGATGCACGGCTGTTGCTCGCCAGCCAGGTCGGCGCTCATCCCGGCGACCCGCTGTCCTTCCCGCAAAGCCCGGATGGACTTGATGAGCCCGACCCGGTCGACCTTGGCCGCCTGCGTGTTGCCTGGAGCGTGGATTTCGGCACGGGCATCGTCGACCCGCCCGTCGCCAATGCGTTTCGGCGCAAGATCGATGCTATGCGCCACAATTTTGCAAGTTGCGATGAAGTCACAATCGACTTCGGCGCGGCCGAGCGTTGCTTTGATGTAATTCGCGCCGTCAGCTTCGTCTCCAGATATAAGGACGACTATGACCTCGACCCGATGCGGCTCGGGCCCAACGTGCGCACCAACTACGAAATCGGTGCCAAGATGTCGCTCGCCGACTTTGCCTGGGCGCATGCCGAACAAACACGCATCTTCCGCAATTTCCAGTCGACGTTCGAGGACTACGACGTCGTCCTGGCGCCGACCGTGGCGGTGTCGCCGTTCCCGTGGGAGACATTGTTTCTCGACGAGATCAACGGCTGCAAGCTCAACACCTACTACCACTGGCTGGCGATGGCCTGGTACATCACTCTGACCACGAACCCGGCGCTTTCACTGCCGTGCGGCCGTGACGACAAGGGCCTGCCATTCGGGCTTCAGGTGATCGGCCGTTTCCGCGGCGACCGCGAACTGCTCGATGCTGCACACGCCATGGAAACCGCGTTTGCCCCAACGCCTGAACTTGCACGGCCGCTGCCTGATCTGGCCAAGCTCGCCGAACCCGTCGACGCACTTAAAAGCCTCGTCACCGACGCACCGGACGCAGACCTAGTCCACGCGTGACCAAGCCGCGGGTCGCTGGGATCAAGGGAACGGCAGGTTTAGTCGAGGTCCCGGCCGATGTTGAAACTGGCGACGAACGGCAAATGGTCGGACACTTCTGCACGGAACTTCGCCTGCCCCATCCGCATGTTCCAATGCATTGGAAACAGCCTCAGGCTGCCGCGAATGTATTCCGTGCTGAAGCGCCGGGAAATCGCAAATCCGTCCAGTAGATTTTCCCGCCCGGAGGGCAGGATGTGGGAGTACCGCTCCTGTAGATCCCACGATGAAACAAAGTCCATTATGTCGTCTCCGCCGAGGTGGTGGAAATTGCTGATGTCCTGGCCGGGGATCATGTTGAAGTCTCCCATCAATAGGATATCCGGCTCCCGATCCCGGTCCCCCCGCAACTCCTTGATGAACCGGCCAATGACTTTGCACTGCTCGTCCCGGATGCGCTGATTTGCAAGTTCGCGGCCGGACTTCAAATGAACGCCGATGAGCTTGAAATCGAACCGACCGATCTTGGCATCACACAAGAACGCCTTGCGGTTGTTGTTGTTGCCGAGATCGGACCCGTCAAGGAGGGATGCGTTCTCGACGACCACCCCTTCTTTAAAGAGCACGCCGATGTGCATCGGATCATGCGTGCCCGTGGTCGGCGCCTGTTCGATCAGCTCGAAATTGTACGTAACGCCTGCGCCGGCCAGCTGCTGGGCCAACGCGGCAATATGGTCACGGTTCTTGACTTCCACCAGCGTGACGAATTCGGCGTCCAGCATCGCCAGACCCTTGGCCTGCATTCTGATACGCACGTCCGACAGCGGTTCGAACGTCGCAAGGTTCCATGCCGCAACCGTGGCAGTCGATTTTTGAAAGGCATTTGTCATGAATGAAAACTCCCGTCGCAGGCCGCCCGGCTGCGCGAACCGCCCTGAACTGCAATCGCACTAAAACATCAGGGAGCATATCATTCTATGCGCAACATGTCAGCTGGCGCCGCGCGCTCAAGCCTGCGATGGATGCGTAAATGTTGAAGGCTTGACGCTTGGCAAACGCCGCTGAGCCTGGACCTCGAAGCGTCCGGTCCAAGGGCGTTGCCTCACTCCGCCGCCTCGGCCCGCCTCTTCTTGGCGGGGGCCTTTCTGCGTGCCGGCTTTTTCGAGGCGGTCTTGGAGCCTGCTTTCGCGGCCGCTTTGCCGCTGACGCCACCTCTTCCACGCGACGCCACGTGCCCGCGACGCTTGAGCAATTCGCGCAGAAATGCACCCGTGTGGCTGCGATCGTTCCCGGCCACATCTTCCGGCGTACCGACAGCCACGATTTCGCCGCCGCCGTCGCCGCCTTCAGGTCCGATGTCGAGAATCCAGTCCGCCGTCTTGATCACTTCCAGGTTGTGCTCGATCACGACCACCGTATTGCCGGCGTTGACCAGTTCGTGCAGGACCTCGAGCAGCTTTGCAACATCGTGGAAATGCAACCCCGTCGTTGGCTCATCGAGGATGTAGAGCGTTCGCCCCGTCGCCCGCCGGGACAACTCCTTGGCAAGCTTGACGCGCTGCGCTTCACCGCCCGACAGCGTCGTTGCCTGCTGGCCGACCTTGATGTAACCGAGCCCGACCCGGCGCAGCGTTTCCATCTTGTCGCGAATGGCCGGCACCGCCGAGAAGAACTGGCAGGCATCCTCGACCGTCATGTCAAGCACATCGGCAATCGATCTCTCGCGAAACTTGATCTCCAGCGTCTCGCGATTGTAGCGCTTGCCCTTGCACTGATCACAGGTCACGTAGACGTCGGGCAGAAAGTGCATCTCGATCTTGATCACGCCATCGCCCTGACAGGCTTCGCAGCGTCCGCCCTTGACGTTAAATGAGAACCGGCCCGGCAGATAGCCGCGCGCCTTGGACTCGGGCAGACCGGCGAACCACTCGCGGATCGGCGTGAAGGCACCGGTGTAGGTCGCCGGGTTGGAGCGCGGCGTGCGCCCGATCGGCGACTGGTCGATATCGATCACCTTGTCGAGATGTTGCAGGCCATCGATACGTTCGTGCGCGCCGGGATTTTCGCGCGCGTTGGTCAGGCGCCGCGCGATCGCCTTGTACATCGTATCGATCAGGAACGTGGATTTGCCCGATCCCGACACACCGGTCACGCAGGTAAACAGGCCGAGCGGAATCGAACCCGTCACCTGCTTGAGGTTGTTTGCACTGGCCCCGACCACGGTCACCTGCTTGCGTGTGTTGACCTCCCGCCGCGCGGCCGGCAGCGGAATCTGCCGCTTGCCGCTCAAGTACTGCCCGGTCAGGCTTTCGGTCGCCGCCATGATCTCGGCCGGCACCCCCTGCGCCACGACCTGTCCGCCGTGCACGCCGGCCCCCGGCCCGATGTCCACCACGTGGTCGGCCGACAGCACCGCATCCTCGTCATGCTCGACGACGATGACGGTGTTGCCGAGGTCGCGAAGATGGCGCAGCGTGCCAAGCAAACGCTCGTTGTCGCGCTGGTGCAACCCGATCGACGGCTCGTCGAGCACATAGAGCACGCCGGTCAGGCCCGATCCGATTTGCGAGGCAAGCCGGATGCGTTGGCTTTCGCCGCCCGACAGCGTTCCCGATGACCGCGACAGCGTGAGATAGTCGAGCCCGACATCGTTGAGGAACTTAAGCCGTTCCTTGATCTCCTTCAGGACACGCGTCGCGATTTCCGACTGCTGCTTCGAAAACGCGGCCGGCAACGCTTCGAACCACTCACCCGCTTTGCGGATCGAAAGATCACACACCTCCCCGATGTGGCGCTCACCGACCTTGACGCACAGCGCCTGCGGCTTGAGACGATAGCCGCCGCAGTCTTCGCACGGGTGATCGCCCTGATAGCGCGCCAGTTCATCGCGCACCCACTGGCTGTCGGTTTCGCGCCAGCGCCGCTCGATATTGCCGATCACACCCTCGAACGGCTTGCGCGTTTTGTACTTCCGCAGCCCGTCTTCGTAGACGAAGGTGATTTCGTCGTCGCCGGAGCCGAACAATATGACATCGCGCACGTTTTCCGGCAGTTCGCTCCAAGGCGTCGTCATCTGCACCTTGTAGTGACGCGCGATCGCCTGCAGCGTCTGCTCGTAGTAGGGCGACGTCGCCCCGGTTTTTGCCCAAGGCTGGATCGCGCCCTGGCGCAGGGAAACGTTTCCATCAGGCACGACCAGGTCGGCTTCAAACTGCAGCTCCGTGCCGAGCCCGTCGCACTTGGGGCAGGCGCCGGCCGGCGAGTTGAAGGAAAACAGCCGCGGCTCGACCTCGTCGATCGTGAAACCCGAGACCGGACAGGCAAAACGCGCCGAAAACACGATCCGTTCGTGCGTGTCGTTCTTGGACTTGTTGGCCCCCTTGGTCGCGGCTGCCGGCAACGCGCGATCGGCGAACTCGGCAATCGCGATACCGTCGGCGAGTTCGAGCGCCGTTTCGAGCGAGTCCGCCAGACGTGTCGCGATGTCGTCTCGCACCACCAATCGGTCCACCACCACGTCGATATCGTGCTTGTATTTCTTGTCGAGCTTCGGCGCGTCGGGGATCTCGTAGAACTGCCCGTTGATCTTGACCCGCTGGAATCCCCTTTTCATCAGTTCGGCCAGATCCTTGCGGAACTCGCCCTTGCGCCCCTTGACGATCGGCGCCAGCAGATAGAGCCGCGTGCCTTCGTCGAGCGCCACGATTCGATCGACCATCTGCGTCACGGTCTGGCTCTCGATCGGCAGACCGGTTGCCGGCGAGTAGGGCACCCCGACCCGGGCGAACAAAAGCCGCAGATAATCGTAGATCTCGGTCACCGTGCCGACGGTCGAACGCGGATTGCGGCTCGTCGTCTTTTGCTCGATCGAGATCGCCGGCGACAGGCCTTCGATATGGTCGACGTCGGGCTTTTGCATCATCTCGAGGAACTGGCGCGCATACGCCGACAGGCTTTCGACGTAGCGACGCTGCCCCTCGGCGTAGATGGTGTCGAATGCAAGCGACGACTTGCCGGAGCCGGAAAGCCCCGTAAAGACGATCAGTGCATCTCGCGGGATGGTGAGATCGACGCCCTTGAGATTGTGCTCGCGGGCCCCGCGAACATGGATCACCTTAGCCTCTTCCCGCTCACTGCGCCTGGTTTTGCCGCTTACTTTTGCCATTGGTCAGATGTACTGGATCGCGGTTGTAAGAACAATGTGGTGCGGCGGCGTGGTGCACAGATCATGTACGCAGGCCACGGCTCGTTGGGTTCACTGTCATGAGTTGGCAGGAGACGGACAAAGCGCCACCAAACCTGCAATCCACCCGTCGACTCAAGGCAGCACCGGGATTTCCGTGAGCACCGAAATTTTCGCCGATACATGCAGCCTGAATTCGCTTGCACCGTGCTGCGGAATACCGTCCAGTCAGCCCATATGGATGGTACACGGCAATACACAAGCGAAATGACGAACCGATTTCAAAAGTCCTTCACGCAGCAGGAGCCGATCCCGGAATCTGCCATCGAGCGCGCCTGCGAGATCCTGAGAACCGGCCGCTTGCATCGCTACAACACGGCACCTGGGGAAGTCTCCGAGGCAGCGCGCCTCGAGAACGAGTACGCAAGCTGGCAGGGCGCCCGCTACTGTCTCGCTACGACCTCGGGCGGGCAGGCGCTGCAGATCGCACTGCGCGCCGCCGGCCTCACGCCAGGCGATGCAGTTCTGGCCAATGCCTATACGCTGGCCCCTGTGCCCGGTGCAATTCATGCTGTTGGCGGCCGCACGGTCCTGATCGAGATCGATGAAAACTGGCATACGGATCTCGCTGACTTGAGAGCCAAAGCCGAAGCGACCGGGGCCCGATTTCTCATGCTGTCGCACATGCGCGGCCATATCGCCGACATGGACGCGATCGTTGCGCTGTGTGATGAGTTCGGCATCAGCCTTGTTGAAGACTGCGCGCACACGATGGGCGCCAAATGGAAAGGCGTCCGGTCTGGAAACTTCGGCCGCGTCGCCTGTTTTTCCACGCAGACCTACAAACACATAAATTCAGGCGAAGGCGGCTTGTTAACCACGAATGATGCCGAACTCGCATCACGCGCCGTCGTGATTTCCGGTTCATACATGAACTACGCAGCGCACGGCGCCATACCGTCCGAGGCCGTGTTTCAGGAAACACGGCTTGCAAGCCCAAACTGCTCGGCCCGCATGGACAATCTGCGCGCAGCGCTCATCCGCGCACAGCTGCCAGGCCTTGAAGACAACGTCCATCGCTGGAACGAGCGCTACTCGGTGCTGCGGCAGCACCTCTCGCAGGTCGCGGGTCTGCGCCTGCCGCAGCGCCATCAGCACGAAGGCTTCGTCGGCTCTTCGATTCAATTCCAGGCCACTGGCCTCGGCAAGGAAGGCATTCCACCCTTCATAGACGCCTGTGCGGCCCGCGGTGTCGAAATCAAATGGATCGGCGCGGACGAGCCTCATGGTTTCACGAGCCGGTTCGATTCATGGGCCTACCTGGACGACATTCCGGAACTCCCGAAGACCAGGAAAACGCTCGCATCCACGTGCGACCTCCGCATCCCGTTAACCTTCTCGAAGCAGGATTGCCAGCACATCGCAGCAATCATTGCCGAGGAATTCACACGGCTGACCCGTGTCCGGGGCCAAATGGAGCCGGCATAGGCAAAGCCGGCATAGGCGAGATTGCAAATCGTGGAAGCCCTCGGTGCAGCCCACGCGCTTCGAGCGCCACTCTTGCGACGGCCCGGCCGGCAATTCGGCCGCCCCCCGGCGAACGTGAAATGGCTGCCCTTGGCGGGCAGACATGCTGGATTTACTTGACCCGGACCGCTGCACACAGTCACAGTTGCCCAATTGTGTTGGACGCAGGCTGAGGGACGATCGATTCATTCTAATGGCTTGTTGGGCAGAGATTCGCGGGCGCATGTCAGCCCGCCGGAGAGCCGCACCGGGACAGCGCTCCAATGGATGGCGGTGGCAATCCCAGTTCGTTGCATTACTACCTTTGTCCCCGTGCATTGAGAGGTCTGGACAATGAGCGCGCTACCCGACACGTCAACCGAAAACACGGCGCTTGACCGCATCATCGATCAGCTCGACGAGCCCGGCCTAAAGCTGTTTGGCCAGATGATGACCGACGGCCTGGATGCCAGGTTTGCTGCCGCCGCCTCAGAACAAGGACTGGTCGACCTGGTGCGCCAGTCCTATGACGTCCATGCGACCAGGCCGAACGGCCACCACAAGATCGCGGTCCGCCGCGCCGAAGGCCTCGGCAGTGACGGCGAAGCGCGCACCGTCATCGATATCGTCAATGACGACATGCCTTTCCTGGTCGACAGTACCATCGGCGAATTGCAGGCCCACGGCCACAACGTCTATTTGATTCAGCATCCGATCCTGAAGGTCGAGCGGTCATCGTCGGGCGTCCGTGAACGCATCGTAGGACCAGGCGATGGCAATTGGGGCGACGGGCTGCAGGAGAGCCACATCGTGGCGATCGTCGGACCGATGACTGATGATGCTGCCAGCGCCCTCCACGACGCTCTCGATCAGGTCATGCGGCAGGTCCGCCTTGCCGTCACGGACTGGCGTGCGATCCTCAGGCGTTTCGGCGACTCGCTGAAAGAACTCGAGCGAAATCCGCCGCAGGTTGCCCCGGGCATCATCAATGAGTCACTGGAGTTCTGCCAGTGGCTGATTGACGGGCAGTTCACATTCCTTGGTCTGCGCGAATACGAACTAGTCGGCAACTTGGCCACCGGCCATTTGCAGCCTGTCGAAGGCAGCGGGCTTGGAATCCTGCGTGATGCATCTCTTGAGGTTCTCTCGAACGCCGGCAAACCACTGGAACTGACACCGGAAATCCGCAAGCGCATGTTTGCGGCGCACCCCCTGATCATTACCAAATCAGACATCACCTCGAATATTCACCGCCGCGCCCAGATGGATTTCATAGGCCTCAAATCCTATGGCCCGGACGGAAACCAAACCGGCGAACTGCGCATAGTGGGCCTGTTCACATCGCAAGCCTATACAGAGCGCCCGGTGCAAATCCCGCTCCTGCGCCAAAAGGTCGATGCCGTCCTGCGCCAGACCGGCATTGCACCCGGCAGTCATGACGGCAAGGCGCTCATCAACGTTCTCGAGAACTTTCCGCGCGATGAGCTGTTCCGGATCAGCACCGAAAGACTGGCACGCTGGGCACGCGACATCGTCGATCTCGACATGCGCCCACGCGTCAGCGTCTTTGCCCGGCCGGACCGCTTCGACCGTTTCGTTTCCGTACTGGTCTACGTTCCGCGCGACCGTTTTTCGACACCCATCCGTTTGCAAATCGGCGATGCTCTGTGCCGCGCGTATGCCGGAGAGATCGCATCCTACACACCCTTCTTTCCCGAAGCCGCACTGATCCGCGTCCACTACATTATCAAGCGCAATGTCGACGTACCGCAGCGCGAGGTCGACGAAGCTGCATTGGAAGCCGAGATCGCCGAAATCGCGCAGATGTGGGATCACCGCCTGGAAACGAAGATGGATCGTGCCGGCCCGGAAATCCGGCTTTTGAAATCCAAGTACGCCAGGGCGTTCTCACCGGCCTATTCCGAGACCTACCCGGTCTCCAGAGCCCTCGAAGACATCGCGCGGATCGAGCGTCTGGATCCCGGGGGCGCGGTTGCCGTCGATTTTTACAGAACGGACGACGCACCGGACGGCCAGATCCGCTCGATTGTCCATCGCTTTGACGAACCGATACCGCTGTCGGAGCGCGTACCGGTTCTCGAGAACTTCGGTTTCAGGTCGATCGACGAGCAAAGCTACAGGATCGCGCCGCAATTTCCCGACGGCAAACGCCAGGTTGCCCTGCATGACATGGTTCTGAGAACGGCCGACGGTGCGCCGATCGCTCTTGATCAGGTGGACCAGCGCCTCGAGGAAGCATTCGTCGCCGTTAACCAGAGGCGAGCCGACAACGATCCGTTCAACCGCTTGATCGTTGCCCTCGGCGCAAATTGGCGCGAAGTCCTCATGCTCAGGGCTTTTGCCGCCTACATGCGCCAGATCCGTTCGCCCTACGGCATGAAGTACGTGTCGGATACGCTCGTTCGCCATCCTCAGATCGCGCGCCGGCTAATCGAATTGTTTCACGCGCGCTTCGATCCCGGCAACGGCCTCGACGAGCAACAACGCATTGCCGAACAGGATCGCCTGCGCCAAACCATAGAAGAAGAGCTGGTCGCCGTCCCGAGCCTCGGCGAGGACCAGATTCTGCGCACCTACCTGCAGTTGATGGCGGCAACGCTGCGCACGAATTTCTACCGTGAAAGACCCGGCGAAGACGCAACCGGAACGGTCTCGTTCAAGTTCGCCCCTCGCGACCTGGCGATGGTTCCGGAACCGCGGCCCTACCGCGAGATCTGGGTCTACAGCCCCCGTGTCGAAGGCGTTCATCTGCGCTTTGGACCGATCGCCCGCGGCGGCCTGCGCTGGTCGGACAGAGCTCAGGACTTCCGCACCGAAGTGCTGGGCCTGTGCAAAGCACAGCAGGTCAAAAACACGGTGATCGTGCCGGAAGGTGCAAAGGGTGGATTCTATCCAAAATTCCTACCGAGCGACGGTGACCGCGAGGCCGTGATGGCCGAGGCGGTTGCATCATACAGGCTCTTCATTTCGTCCCTGCTCGAAATCACCGACAATCTCGTTGACGGCAACATAGTGGCGCCGGACAACGTTGTTCGCTACGACGACGACGATCCCTATCTGGTCGTTGCAGCCGACAAGGGCACCGCCACGTTCTCGGACTATGCCAACGAGATTTCAACCGAGGCCGGCTTTTGGCTTGGCGATGCATTCGCCTCCGGCGGCTCCGCCGGCTACGACCACAAGAAGATGGGCATCACGGCACGCGGCGCATGGGAAAGCGTTAAACGCCACTTCCGTGAGATGGACATCGACATTCAAACTACTCCGTTCTCGGCGATCGGTGTCGGCGACATGTCCGGTGACGTCTTTGGCAACGGCATGTTGCTGTCCGAGCAAACCCGCTTGATCGCTGCATTCGACCACCGTGACATCTTCGTCGATCCGGACCCGGACCCGGCAACAACATTCGTTGAACGCAAGCGCCTGTTCGATCTCGGCCGGTCGAGCTGGAAGGACTACGACACCTCGAAGATTTCGGCCGGCGGCGGTGTGTTTGCCCGCGACGCCAAATGGATCGACGTATCACCGCAAATCAAGCAATTGTTCGGCCTCGACCAGGACCGCGTAACACCGGTCGAACTAATGCGTGCCATCCTGCAATCGGACGCCGACTTGTTGTGGTTCGGTGGTATTGGAACCTATGTCCGCGCACCATTCGAGACCGACGGCGACGTCGGCGACCACACAAACGATGCAATCCGCATCACAGCCGACCAACTGCACGTCAAAGTCGTTGGCGAAGGCGCAAACCTCGGACTGACACAATTCGCACGGATCGCGTTTGCGCAAGGCGGAGGACGGGTCAACACCGACTTCATCGACAATTCGGCCGGGGTCAATTCCTCGGACAAGGAAGTCAACGTCAAAATCGCGGTCGGATCGGCCGTACGCGACGGACGTCTCGACATGGCGGCACGCAATGATCTCCTCGCCTCCATGACGGATGATGTGGCGCTCGACTGCCTGCGCAACAACTACCAGCAGAGCCTCGCGATCAGCCTGGCCGAACGGCGCGGCATCCGCGATGAAACCCTGTTGCAGCGCCTGATCCGCCAACTCGAAGACGGCAACTATGTGCGGCGCGATCTCGAGCAATTGCCCTCGGATGAAACGATCGCCAACCGCGTCGCCGCAGGCCAGAGCTTCACCCGCCCCGAGATCGCGGTGCTGCTGAGCTGGGCCAAGATTGAACTCACCGAAGCTCTCATTCAGACCGATGTCGCCGATGATCCGGTCAACGAGACCTTACTCACCGAATACTTCCCGCCAGCCCTCCAGGAGCGGTATCGTGCAGACCTTCTCGACCACCGCCTGCGGCGCGAGATCATCATTACCCGCATCGCGAATTCGATGGTCAACCGTGCCGGCCCCGCAATGCTGGTGCGATTGAAGGACGCCACGGGCCGCGAAACCGAAGACATTGCGGCAAGCTTCATGGCAACGCGCACCGTATATGACCTGCCGCCGCTATGGGCGGCGATCGATGATCTGGACAACAAGCTGAGCGGTGCCGTCCAGCTCGATCTCTATGCCCAAACCCAGGGCCTGCTGCTCGACCAGACTGCCGAACTGCTGCGCCTTTCAGGTGCCCAACCGATCAGCAATTTCGTCAACGCCTACAAGCCGGGAGTGGAAGCGGTAAGTGCGGGGCTTGAAGAAATCCTGACCCCGAACCAGCACGAGCGCTACCGCCAGCACATCGAGCATTTCACGGCCCGCGGCGTGCCACAGGAGGTCGCGGCTGGCATTGCGCGGCTCGAACCATTGAAGCTGGCTCCCGCGGCTGCGAAGCTTGCCGACTTCACCGGCAAGCCAGTCGAAGAGGCCGCCAGAACGCTCTACGGCGCGCTCGACTACTTCCGGATCGACGATCTGCAGACACGTGCAGCAGACCTCAAGCTGACGGACTACTTCGACCGGCTGGCCCTCACGGGCGCGTTCGGAACCCTCAAGGCCGCGGGCAGGTCGCTGGCAAGCAAGTTCCTGACCGACGGGCATGCCGGCAACGCCAGCGCGGACCTCGATGCATGGGTCGCCGCGATTGGCGGCGGTGAACGTGCAGCCAAACGCCTGGTCGACGAAGTCGCGGCGTCACCCGACTTCACGATCTCACGCCTGGCAGTCGCGGCCGCGCAGATCCGGGAACTCACCAGCGAGAGCTAGAGAAACCTGCTTTCATTCGGGATCGGTCCGATCCCGAATGAAAGCAGAAAGTTGCTCGGTTCTTTAGAGACGAGCAACTTTTAGTCTTTCAGGTTGAGCTGAAACCATCCCGTTCCCCCTCCCGCCCGCCCAATACAATGATGCCGTGGGCGGTCGGCAGGGGGAGTGGGCCGGCGATGCGATTCCGCCTAGGGCGGGAAATGATCTTGGCAACGGGATCTCGCTGACGCGCTATACCCGGTCGATCGGCACCGGCCAGCAACGCACGCAAGACGCACAAGCAGGCATCGATGCCACGGTCGACCTGATGCGCGGTATTGCTGCTGCACATGTTCCGTGCGGCCGCCTGCAAATGCATTTCCCAAACAATATTCTACCTGCGCCTGGACACGTGCGGCGGCGCCCGGCCGTCGACATCCAAATAACCGGAATGAATGCCGCCTAATCGCAAAATAAATGACATATCGGCAATATTCTCACCGGAATATCTTTTGAAATGCCGTCGAGATGCATCAAAAACAATAATACAATCCATTGATTAACATGAATATATTTCAGTTATTCCAGCTCGTCACTAAATCCGGCCGCGTGAATTGTTTAAATGTAGATTTCCAAGGTCTGAGTTGGAGGCAGGCCCGCATGCAAAGGTCAGCGGCAAGAACTTGCTGGCACATGTGCGCGCAGATTTGCGTTATCCGCTGTGCCAAAGGCGTTGGCCCGGCCCCCGGCCTTCAAGTCACCCCCAAGACCGGATTCGGATCATCGCCGGTCTGATCTTCACCACCGCCGCGCCGGGCCATCCGGGCGGCGGCAAACGGTCCACCGCAGCAGCAAACACCCGCACCCTCGCCGATCGGTTTTCCAATGGCGTTCGGGACGGACAGTGTCTAGCTCAAGGAGGCTTCCATGGAGTTGCAGAAATACTGGGATCAGGCGCAAAACGTTGCGCTGGAATTTGGTCCAAAATTGATCGCCGCGCTGGCCATACTAATTGTCGCCTACATCATCGCGAAACTGCTTGCCTGGGCGGTGCGCTACACCGTCGAGCGATCCGGGTTCGGTGGTGCGGATCTGCCCACCGCGCTTGGCCGCGCAATATTCTGGGTGACCATGTTGGTCGCGCTTCCCGCCGCTCTTGGCGCGCTTGGCATGGACGGCCTGCTCAAACCTATGCAGGAAATGTCGTCCAGGTTCCTCAACTTTCTGCCCAATCTCGTCGGCGCCGGCTTGATCTTCGGGATCGGCTTCATGATCGCCAAGGTCGCCCGTGAGGCAGTCACGAGTGTGCTCCGCGCCGCACAGTTCGACTCTCTGGCTGAACGCGTTGGCTTCACGTCTCTGGCGGGCGGATCGCAACCCACCGCGGGGAGGCGAGCGAACGAGGACGCCTCGCTGGTCTCCAACATGACCGACGTCTCAGGTATGCAGTCGCCGACCACCGGACTGTCCGGTGCAGTCGGCATGCTCGTCTTCACCCTGCTGATCATTCCGATCGCGATTGCCGCGCTGGACGCATTGGGCATCGAGTCGATCTCGACTCCGGCAAAGCAGATGCTGCAGGGCGTCCTTGATGCCATCCCGAACATCTTCGCATCCGGGATCGTATTGACACTCGCCTACTTCATTGCCCGCTTTGCTTCCGATGCGCTGACCCGCTTCCTGCCGGCAACGGGCGTCGACAGCGTCGGCGACAGGCTGGGGCTTTCTCGCGAAGTCGTCGGCTCGACGTCCATCTCGAAGATCGTCGGAATGATCGCGTTCGCAGCCATCATGGTCTTCGGCGTCATCGAAGCGGCCAAACTGCTCAACTTTGAGGTCCTCTCGGCGCTCCTCCAGCAACTCCTTGAACTCGGGGCGCGCGTATTGCTCGGCAGTGCGATCATCCTTTTGGGTATCATCGCAGCAGACTTCATTGCCGACATCGTCGCGCGCTCCAAGGATGCGCAACGCTGGGCGCCGCTCCTCAAGGTGGCAATCATCGTTCTCGCCGCCGCCATGGGCCTGCGCCAAATGGGTCTTGCCAATGAAATCATCAACATGGGCTTTGCCCTGATGATGGGCGCCCTGGCCGTCGGTGCTGCGGTTGCCATTGGCTGGGGCGGCAAGGACACGGCAGGCCGTCTCCTCGAGAAGTGGACCAGGGATCTGTGATCCAGACAGCAGCCGTATACCCGGTCAAAAGTCCACCGGCGCATCCTGGCGCGGGCGATCAAACGCCCGCGCCTTGCAGTCGAGCCGGTCGCTGCTCGATCTCACACGATTTGCGTTAGGCGAACCAGGTCCCGCTCGTGATACGCAGGCGCGACCTCACTGACCGGCAACAGACCAATGCGGTTGTGCCAGTAAACCGGCATCCCGACCGCCGCCGCACCAGGAATGTCAGCGGCCGAGCCGGCAACAAACAACGTCCGCCCGGGTTTTGTGCCAAGCGCCTCGAGTGCCTTTGCGTAAGCCGGCTTGCAAGGCTTGTAGAACCCCGCCTGCTCCGCCGTCATGACCACATCGAATCCGGCAAACACCTCACGCGCCGCCGCCTTGCCGAGTGCGATCGAGCAGTTTGTCACGACGCCCATCCTGACCCGCTCTCCCAGGTCAGACAAAATCGCCGGAGCTTCCGCCCACGCCGTCAGTTCACACCAACGTCCGATCAGTTGGCTTGCACATTGCCGCTGCAATCCGGCAGCAACTGCCGCCTCGCCCACGAGCGTCTCATAGTCTCGGTAAGCACCCGCACCATATGTCACCGCGAGATAGGCCTGGCGCCACCGGAGCCCATCTTCATCCGACCCGGCAACATCGTTCCACAGTGTCCAGGAATCGATCAGCGCGGTCAGCAGGTCGAACAATACGGCGTCGAATTCAGGCCCGCCGGTTTTGCGGCCGGCGAGGCCCTGAAGGGCCTTTGCTGCATTATGCTCCGGCATTGGCTGAACCTTCACCACTGTCTGGTCACTACTGCACGGCGGACATTCGACACGCGCCAGATCAATCACAAAAAGGGCGGCTCGAAAGCCGCCCTCGCATAGCATTGGATAATTCCCGACGTTTGCATCAGACCGAATAGTACATGTCGAACTCGACCGGATGCGGGGTCATATCACAGCGTTCAACCTCTTCCATCTTGAGCTCGATATAGGCATCGATCAGATCGTCCGAGAACACGTTACCGGCCTTGAGAAAGGCGCGGTCGGCGTCGAGGCTGTTGAGCGCTTCGCGCAACGACCCGGCAACTGTTGGGATCTCGGCAAGCTCTGCCGGCGGCAGGTCGTAGAGATTTTTGTCCATCGGATCGCCCGGATGGATCTTGTTTTGGATACCGTCGAGGCCCGCCATCAGCATCGCCGCGAACGCCAGGTATGGGTTTGCGGTCGGATCCGGGAAGCGAATCTCGACACGCTTGGCTTTTGGCGACGTCGTGTAAGGTATCCGGCAAGATGCTGACCGGTTCCGCGCCGAATAGGCGAGCAGAACCGGCGCCTCGTAACCGGGCACCAGACGCTTGTATGAGTTCGTCGAAGCATTGGCGAAGGCATTGATCGCCTTGGCGTGCTTCAGGATGCCGCCGATGTAGAAGAGGCAGTTTTCCGAAAGGTCCGAATACTGGTTGCCGGCGAAGGTCGGCTCGCCACCCTTCCAGATCGACTGGTGGCAGTGCATGCCGGAACCGTTGTCACCGTAGACGGGCTTCGGCATGAACGTTGCCGTCTTGCCGTAGGCCTGCGCGACGTTGTGGATCGCATACTTATAGATCTGCAGATGATCGGCCATCGTGACCATCGTCTGGAACTTGATGCCGAGTTCGTGCTGCGCCGAGCCGACTTCGTGGTGATGCTTCTCCGTTACGACGCCCATTTCCGCCATCACTGACAGCATTTCCGAGCGAATGTCCTGGCAGCTGTCGACCGGCGGTACGGGAAAGTAGCCGCCCTTGGTCCGCGGCCGGTGGCCGAGGTTGCCCATCTCGTAGTCGCGGTCCGAGTTCGACGGCAGTTCAGAGGAATCGAGCTTGAACCCGGTGTCGTACGGATCGGCTCGAAACTTCACGTCGTCGAACACGAAGAATTCGGCTTCGGGGCCAAAGAACACCGTATCACCGATCCCGGTCGACTTGAGATAGGCTTCCGCCTTCTTCGACGTCCCGCGCGGGTCGCGCTCGTAAAGTTCGCCGGTCGACGGCTCGACCACGTCGCAGAACACAGCCAGCGTCTTTTGGGCGAAGAACGGGTCGATATGCGCCGATTCCGGGTCGACCATCAGCAACATGTCGGAGGCCTCGATGCCCTTCCAGCCGGCAATCGAAGAACCGTCGAACGGATAGCCTTCGGCAAACATCGCCTCGTCGACGACATTTGCATCAGCCGTTACGTGCTGCATTTTTCCACGTGTATCCGAGAAACGAAAGTCGACGAACTTGACGTCCTTTTCCTTGATGGACTTGACGAGATCGGCAGGTGTGGTCATGGGAACTCCCCCTGTTGTGTTGCCGTAATGATTGATGGTTTGAGCCAAAAGACAGGATCAGGCAGCCCACGCCTGAGGAACGAATTGAGGCCGCCTGGCAAACAGTATTATGCGGAGCGAAACAGGTTCAGACCGCGTCGGCACCTGTCTCACCCGTTCGGATTCGAATGGCTTCGTCGATGGTCGAGACGAAGATTTTGCCATCGCCGATGCGGCCGGTCTTCGCGGCGTTCTGAATGGCTTCCACAGCCTTGTCGAGCTGATCGTCGGCCAGAATGACTTCGACTTTGACCTTCGGCAGGAAGTCGACGACGTATTCCGCCCCCCGATAGAGCTCGGTGTGACCCTTCTGGCGGCCAAAGCCCTTTGCCTCGATCACCGTAATGCCCTGCAGACCGATTTCTTGCAGCGCCTCTTTCACCTCGTCCAGCTTGAACGGCTTGATGATGGCTTCGATCTTCTTCATGGGCCGGGATCCTTCCACGCGCGGTTTTGGCCATGTCCGTGATCCGGACGTGACGTTTTGCCGTGCTCTAAGCACGGCGCGTGCCAACTGGTTACCAGCGCATTAACACATTGATATCATGAGTCAAACCAAGGACTTGCCCAGGCTGACGGCAATTTCCAAACCGAGTGAACGATAAAAACCTATGCAAGGTGCACATTTTTTGAGCAATCAGAAGTGACGGCTCCGGCCGCATTGCCTCCGGTCTTCGAACGCGCGAGACTGTTAACTGCAGGGAGTTTCGGCGCAATGCGCCGCACCGACATTCAATAGAGCCCGCCATGCGCGTCACCGACATCGATCACCTCGTCCTGACCGTGGCCTCGATCGAGGCCACCGTCTCCTTTTACGAACGCGTTCTTGGCATGACCCACGTTGTGTTCGGCGAACATCGCCGCTCGGCCTTGCTCTTCGGGGACCGCAAGATCAACCTGCATGAGGTTGGCAACGAATTTGAACCCCGCGCCGCCCGCGCCTGGTCAGGCTCCGCGGACCTGTGCTTTTTGGTGGACGATCTCGACACCGTCGAAAGCCATCTCGCCGCATGCGGCATCACCGTCATCGCCGGTCCCGGCCCGCGCACCGGCGCGCGCGGCGAAATCCGCTCCTATTATATTCGCGATCCCGATGGCAATCTGATCGAACTGAGCCAGTACGTTTGAATCAGTCATGGCACTTCCGCTCGAACTCCTGACCACCGCCGAGATGGCCGAAGCCGACCGCCGCACCATCGCAAGCGGCATCCCCGGCCTCACGCTGATGGAAAACGCCGGCCGCGCCGTCGCTGACATGGCCGAACGGCTACACGGCAAATCCGCCACGGTGACGGTTCTCTGCGGGCCCGGCAACAACGGTGGCGATGGCTTCGTCGCAGCGCGCCTCCTTCAACAGCGCGGTCATGTCGTACAACTGGCCCTGCTCGGCGAAAGGAACAGGCTCACGGGCGACGCCGCCGCAGCCGCATCACGCTGGCAGGATAAAATCTCCCGGCCACAGCAACTGGATCTCACGGCGCCCGACATCATCGTCGACGCCCTGTTCGGTGCCGGTCTCACCCGCCCGCTCGACGGTGCAGCAGAAGACCTTGTCGAAAGGATCAATGCCAGCCCGGCCAAAGTTCTGGCCGTGGACGTACCCAGCGGACTCGACGGAACCAGTGGCATTGCAACCGGCCCGGTGGTCGAGGCCGACGCGACAGTCACGTTCTTTCGACTGAAGCCCGGGCATCTTCTACTGCCGGGCCGGCTCCTTTGCGGTACCGTGGAGGTGGTCGATATCGCCATTCCATCATCGGTTCTGGACGACATCGGCCCTACTACTTTTCGCAACGCACTGGAACTTTGGGAGGCGGATTGGCAGCCGCGCGCCCTGGCTGAGCACAAGTATTCGCGCGGTCACGCCGTCGTCCTATCCGGTCCGATCCACGCCACCGGTGCCGCCCGGCTTGCCGCCGGCGGCGCCCTGCGCATCGGCGCAGGCCTCGTCACGGTCGCAAGCCCCGAAGATGCCGTCGCCGCCAACGCAGCCCATCTCACAGCCGTCATGATTGCCCCGCTGTCGGGCAACGGTAACGTCGCCGCTCTGCTCAGCGACCCGCGCAAGAACGCAATTCTACTGGGCCCCGGTGCCGGGCCCGGCGAAACCACGCGGGACCGCGTGCTTCAGGCACTGGCCTCTCCAGCTGCCGTCGTGCTGGACGCCGACGCCCTGTCGGCATTTGAAACCAAGCCGAAAATCCTGTTCGACGCAATTAACGCGCGCATGAGCCGGCCACTCTCACGGCCAGTCGTACTCACCCCGCACGAAGGCGAATTCAGCAGACTGTTCGGCACGTTTGATGCAAACAAACTTGAACGCGCCAGACACGCGGCCCGAGAATCGGGCGCCATCGTCCTATTGAAAGGTGCCGACACGGTCATCGCCGCGCCCGACGGCCGTGCCGCCATCAACGACAACGCGGAACCTTGGCTTGCCACCGCCGGCAGCGGCGACGTTCTCGCCGGCTTCGTCGTCGGCCTGCTGGCCCAGTCCGTCCCTGGCTGGCAGGGCGCGTGTGCTGCCACCTGGATCCACGGCGCCGCATCACGCATCTGCGGGCCGGGCCTGACAGCAGAAGACCTCCCCGCAGCCGTGCCCGATGTTATGGCCGGACACCTGCCGGCCTTCCGCTCAGCATGGCAAGCCCCGTCCACGACCACACGTGACAAGCCCGGCTGACGGCTTTAGTAGCTAATCTGACTTCCGCCAGATCAAGACAACCTCCCGGAGGAAACAGCCGTGGCCGACGCCAAAAAATCCAACGAAATGAAGATCGCCGTCGTCCCCGGCGATGGCATTGGCCACGAGGTTGTCCCTGAAGGCATCAAAGTTTTGGAGGCCGCCGCGGCGCGCTACGATTTGGCCTTCAAGTTCACCGAGTACGACTGGAGCTGCGAGCGCTTCCACAAGACCGGCGCGATGATGCCGGAAGACGGCCTCACCCAGATCCGCGACAGCGATGCCGTCTTCCTTGGCGCCGTCGGCTTTCCCGGCGTCCCGGATCACGTCTCGCTCTGGGGCCTCCTGATCCCGATCCGGCGCGAATTCCAGCAGTACATCAACCTGCGCCCCGTCCGGCTGTTCGAGGGCCTGCCCTGCCCCCTTGCCGGTCGCAAACCCGGCGATATCGACTACTGGATCGTGCGCGAGAACAACGAGGGCGAATACTCCTCCGTCGGCGGCCGCCAGTTCGAGGGCACCGATCTCGAGATGGCCGTTCAGCAGGCCATCTTCACGCGCAAGGGCTGCGACCGCGTCATGCGCTACGCCTTCGAACTTGCAAAGTCCGAGGGCAAGGGCTCGGTGACGTCGGCGACCAAATCCAATGGCATCTCGATTTCGATGCCCTACTGGGATGAGCGATTTGCCGACATTTCCAAAGAATATCCGGACATCAAGACCGAGCAGTATCACATTGACATCCTGACGGCCCACCTCGTGCGCAATCCACACTGGTTCGATGTGATCGTCGGCTCGAACCTGTTCGGCGATATCCTCTCGGACCTCGGCCCCGCAACGACCGGCACGATCGCGATTGCGCCGGGCGCCAACATCAATCCTGAAAAGGACTTTCCATCAATGTTCGAACCCGTGCACGGCAGCGCTCCGGATATTGCAGGCCAGAACATTTCCAACCCCATCGGGCAAATCTGGTCCGGCGCCATGATGCTCGAGCATCTCGGCCACCCCGAGGCCGCCAAGGCCATCGTCGATGCCATCGAACAGGTCATCAAGGACAAAGCCGCGCTCACTGCCGATATGGGTGGCAAGGCAAACACACAGGAACTCGGCGACGCCATTGCTGCCATTGTTCGAAGCTAGGCAATGTGGCAGTGAGTCGACTAGAAGCCGCCCGAGCGGACCGGCCGTGGCGGGCACGCGTCACCGGAACACGATATGCGCGACGTTAGACATTTGCTGGCTCTGGCCGCCATTGGCGCGTTCCTCGCAGCACCGTCCTTTGCCGCTGACGATCTGACCGGCCTCGTCAAGGCACGTCAGGCCGGCCTCGCCCAAGCCAAGGGCGAGTTGAGCGAAGCTGTCCGGCTTTACGGCGAAGCTCTGAAGGACCGCCAACTCACCAATGATCGTAAGGGTGTCATCCTCACCGACCGCGGCGTCGTACACGCGCGGATGAGGCTGATCAAGAATGCGATCGCGGACTTCAACGAAGCCGTGCGGCTGTTTCCGGAGTATGCCGCCGCCTACAACAACCGTGGCAGCGTACTGTTGAGCCTCGGTCTCACGAAAGAAGCGATCAAGGACTTCGACCGCGCCATCGTGCTCTCGCCGCGCTATGTTGCCGCCTTCAACAACCGTGCCGCAGCACGCGTCCGCATGCGTCAGTTCAGCCGCGCCATTGACGACTACACGATGGCGGTGAAACTCGACCCTGGACGAGCCGAACCGCTCGGCGGCAGAGCACGGGTCAAGATCGCCCAAAACAGGCCGTATGCCGCCATGCGCGACCTCAACCGCGCCTTGATCAACGACAATCGCTTTGCCCTCGGCTATCGCCTTCGCGGCCAGGTCCACGCCGACCTCGACGACTATGCCAGCGCCGCCCAGGATCTGAGCCGCGCCATCGCCTTCGATCCAACCAACGCAGGCGCCTACCTTGCCCGCGGCCGCGCCTATCTCAAGTCACGCAACATCGAGGCGGCAGCAACGGACTTCAGCAAAGTTCTCGAACTCGTACCCAACTCGGCGACCGCCTTCCGAGAGCGCGGTCACGCCTACGTCCTGCTGGATAACTTCGAACAAGCCGAACAGGATCTCGCCCAGTCACTCACCTTGATGCCCAAGGCCGGCGTCACCTTCGCCTACCGCGCCTTGATGTACAAAAAGCAAGGGCAACCGGAACTTGGTACGCAGGAAATCGAAAAGGCAATGCGCCTGGCACCGAAGAGCGCGATCGTGCAGTGGGCAAAGGGGGAATTGGAAGAGGCGCTGGCCGAAACCGAAAAGGCGGTGCAAAGCTATCGCGCAGCCCTCGCGCTCGATCCAAAACTGAAGAACGCCGAATTCGGGCTCGCGCGGCTTGGTCAGCCTGTCCCCAATCAGCCGGTCATCCTCCCGGAGCTAGGCTTCGGTCCGTGGCGCGTCGTCGTCGACCGTGAGCGCCACTACGCGGTCCACGAGGATTTCGAAAAGCTGCGCGTTCCACTCGAAACGATTTCGCAGGCCAGACCGCGGATCATCGAATGGGCGGAACAGGGTGATGAATTCGAAGGCATCGGTCTGCTGCGATTTGCAGCCGGCAAACGCGAGACGACTTCAGGCACGGTCGAAGTCGAGTATGCCGCCCTCGTCAACACATCCTCACAGACCGTGGTCGACCTGGTTCCGGACCGCGTTGGCAAGCAGCGTTCGAAATGGACATGGCAGAACGGCCGCGTCACCGTGGCAAGCCTTGACGGGCTATCCGCCCAGCATGTTCTCGTCCGCCAGCGCGTCGCACCGGTCGCAGTGGCACCGCGAACACGTCGCCGCCGCAACACATGGGCCAACCAGGGCGACGGCCCGAATTGGGCACCATGGGCGCAGGATTCCAGGCCGGCAGCCCGCCGTCGCACCTCGTCCCGACGGCGCGGCCGCCGACGCCGGAAGCCAAAAACGCTGTTCGACATGCTTCTTGGCAACAATTGAATGCATGCGTCTGAGCAATGCGGTGGCGTCCTGGCGCATCGCAGGTACAACGATGAGATCCTGTGTTCCGCCGTCTCCTTTGATCTGATCCTCAAGCCGACTTTCCACGTAACGACAGAAACAATCGGGGCGCTTGCTTCAACAACGACAAAGCGCTGCGACACAAGATTTAATATCGTGAAGGTGGGGTAGCTCGTGGCGCGACCGGTGTTGATGTGGTTTCGTAACGACCTGCGCCTCACCGACAACCCCGCGCTCGCAGCCGCATCACAAACCGGCGCGCCGGTGGTCCCAGTCTATGTACTTGATGACGAAACACCAGGTCGCTGGGCCCTGGGAGGTGCCGGTCGATGGTGGCTGCATCACAGTTTGGCCGCGCTTGCCTCCGATCTCGCCAGGCACGGGGGAATGTTGGTTTTGCGCCATGGGCATGCCGAGGATGCAATTCCGAAGCTTGCACGCGAGCTCGACGCAATTGCTGTTCATTGCAGCCGCGGATTCGAACCCTGGGCGGGCGAGCAGGAGCGCCGTCTTCACGACGCGCTCGCCGCCGAGGACATTCCTTTCCGGCGCTTCGCCGGCACGCTCCTGCATGACCCCGACAACGTGCAAACGAAAGCAGGCAAACCGTTCAAAATCTACACGCCGTTTTGGCGCAATATCTCGGCATCGGCACCTAGAACGCCGTTACCTGCAGCAACCCGCTTAACGTTTGCCGATACCACCGTTGCAAGCGAGCGATTGGCGGACTGGCGCCTTCTCCCCACCGGACCGAACTGGGCTGGCGGTCTACGTGAGACCTGGTCCCCCGGCGAGGCAACCGCGCGTGCGCGCCTCGATGCCTTCCTCGAGCAAAGTGCCGCCAGCTACAATGAGATGCGTGACCGCCCGGATCGCAACGCCACGTCGCGCCTCTCACCGCATCTGCGGTTTGGTGAAATCAGTCCTGCCGCCTGCTGGCACGCCGCACTTGCCAAAGCCGCGCAAACGCCACAAGCAGCTCAGGGATTGGAAGCCTTCCGCAAGGAACTCGCATGGCGCGAGTTTTCCTATCACCTGCTCTACCACTGGCCGCAACTCCCGGAAGCACCGTTCCGCGAGCAGTTTGCAGCATTTCCGTGGGCCGTTGCCGATCACCAACGCCGGGCCAACCTGACGGCCTGGCAAAAGGGCCGCACCGGCTATCCGATCGTCGATGCTGGAATGCGCCAGTTGTGGAGAACCGGCTGGATGCACAACCGCGTCCGCATGATCACCGCCTCGTTCCTCATCAAACATCTGCTCATCCCCTGGCAGGAGGGAGAGGCCTGGTTTTGGGATTGTCTGGTGGACGCCGATCTCGCATCCAACGCGGCAAGCTGGCAGTGGGTAGCCGGTTCCGGCGCCGATGCGGCACCGTACTTTCGAATATTCAACCCGATGACCCAGGGCAAAAAATTCGATCCGGAGGGAGACTACGTTCGCCGCTGGATACCCGAGATTTCAACCCTACCAGCGCAGTACATACACGCGCCTTGGACCTGCCCCGAAGTGCAGCGCAAAGCGGCTGGTATAACACTTGGCGAAACCTATCCATGGCCGATCGTCGAGCACGCTGACGCACGCAAGACCGCACTCCGCGCCTACGAACAGACCCGCGGCTTGACGGACGGATCTCGCGCGGGATAGCCGCGCACGAGTGCGGCCACAAAGGCACACCGCTGCCATGAATCAGACAACCACCGGCATTTCCTGCGACGGCCCATCTCGCAATGGTTGTGCGTCTGCGTATAGTTAATAAACTTGGTTAATACAGCCGGTGAGGGAGCGGCGTTTCAACCGGTTTCATTTTGCGTTTTTGAGGAGTGTGCGTGATGCGGCGTCTTATGGCACTTTTGATAATTGGCTGTTCATTGGCGATTGTGCCGGCGCTGAATGCAGCCGCCTCGGTTCGCGTAAAGGTCGATATCAGCAGCCAGCGGATGCAAGTCTTCGTGAACGGTTCGTTGCGCCATGTGTGGCGTGTCTCGACCGGACGCCGCGGCTATTCCACACCCACCGGCAGCTTTCGGCCGACGCGTCTGGAACGCAAGTGGTACTCGCGCAAGTACAACTGGTCGCCGATGCCACACTCGATCTTTTTCGTTGGCGGCGTTGCCATTCACGGCTCCTATCACACCCGCCAGCTCGGCCGCCGCGCTTCCCATGGATGCGTACGCCTGGCCCCTGGCAACGCGGCACGCCTGTTCCGTCTCGTGCGTCGGCACGGCTCGCGCCGCACACGAATTCAAGTAACGTACTGAATTTGATAACCGCATTGTGCGATCCTGCCTGACGTATCCGCCCGGTGAGGGCGGGCGGATACCAAAGTTCTCATTTTGCCTCGCACGGTAAGCCGGCCGCACAAAGTTTGCCGGTCCAACCGGGGCGCAGACTAAGACAGGCGTGGAGTGTAGTAGATGCGTATCGCAGTTGCCGGCCGAAGCCTGGCAGCAATCTTAATTGTTGTCCCGATCTCGAACGCACACGCAGCACCGGTCAATCCGGAACTGCCATCCGTGCGCGCGGCGAAAAAAGTAGCAGTCGTAAAAACCACTGCCGCCACAACCAAGACCGCCGTCGCCGCAAAACCGAAGCCAGCAAGGCCTACTCTCGTTGCCACCATCAACCTTTCGACACAACGCATGTCGGTTGCAAGCAACGGCAGGCCTCTCTACACGTGGCGCATTTCTTCCGGGCGTCGCGGTTTCGAGACGCCGACCGGCAGGTTCAGGCCCGGCTGGATGGCAAAGCAGTGGTATTCGCGCAAATACGACATGGCGCCGATGCCCTACTCGGTGTTTTTCAATGGTGGCATCGCAACGCACGGCACGACGGCAGTAAGCCGCCTCGGACGCCCGGCATCGCATGGTTGCATTCGCTTGCAAACCGCGAATGCGCGCCGTTTTTATAATCTGGTCCGCCGTCACGGCATGAAACGCACCCGCATCATCGTCACCGGCCGCACCAAGAAATCCCGCTATGTCGCCCGGTCAAGACCAAGGCGCACGCCGGTTCGCTATGCACGCCGCCGCTCTGCCGGTGTCGTGCGCCACTCGGCACGTAGTTTTAACCGAACGCCGGTCTATCGCCCTCGCCGTCAGGGTTATCGCGCACCACGCCGCCTGATCTATCCGGGCGACCGCTACTGAGACATGTCGACCGGCAAACATGGCATTGTTTGAAACGCCGCAGGCTGGTGTTTGCGATACCGGGCTGCGATGGCCTCACCAGTTCGCAGATCGTTTTTCCGCGAACGACAACAGCCCTTCCTCGGCCTCGCCTGATCGCCGCTTGTCGGCGTGCTTCTCGATGAGGCTGCGCAGCTGACCGCCGCTCAGCCCTCCGAACGCGTAGTCCAGCGCCAACTGCTTGGTTTCGGCCAGCGCGATCGGTGCGTTTTCCAGCAACGCCGTCACGGTGCGCTCGCCGGCTGCCTCGAGATCGTCTGTTGCCACCACCTCGTGCACGAGCCCGATCCGCCGCGCCTCCTCCGCCCCGAACCGCTCACCGGTGAGCCCGTAGCGCCGCAATTGCCGGATACCGATGGCGTCGTTGAGCTGCGGAAAGATGATCGAGGCGGTCAACCCCCATCGCACTTCCGAAATTGCGAATTTCGCATCTTCGCTTGCGATGACGATATCGCAGGCTGCAACGAGACCTGTTCCGCCACCGACGCAAAACCCATGGACCAGGGCAACGGTCGGCACCGCCAGCCGATTGAGCCGATCGACGGCTTCCGCGGTCGCCTGCGAGGCGGCAATATTGGCCTGGCGGTCGCGAGCCCGCACATCGCGCAACCAGCTCAGGTCCGCACCTGCTTGGAAATGGCGGCCGTTTCCCTTGATCACGACAGCGCGCAATCCCTCCACGGCCGCGAGCGCATCCATAGCCTCGTGCAGCCCGGCAATCAACGCATCGTCGTAAGCATTGTTGCGCTTTGGCCGGTTAAGCGTAACCATTGCGACACCACGCTCGTCGTGCTGCCATAAAACGGGCTGTTCACTCATTTTTGCATTCCTGCTTTTGCTCAGGCGATCTGGCCGCATCCGCCGTGCGTGTGCTTCTCCGGCCGAGGCACCACGCCCAAAAAATCAGATTGGCGAACAAAACGTAACTCCGCAATCCGTCTCGGCGGCCATAAACTTGCCGTCGAACCGGGTTATCGACGCTAGAGAGTGCTGATCAACGGGACTGGAGTGCGGCTGATAGCTGCCTCACGGGGGTTTGAAGGGTGAAGTGTCGCCTTTGCCAATATGGCACATTACATGTTCCCGTTAAAAGCGTTTGACTTTGCCGGACGGCATAGTTCAGTGCGCATCAAGAACGCGATACGCAACCGAATCAAACGGGCATGCGAGGGATGAAAATAACAAGGCGCAAGCAACGGTCCGAACCAGGCTCAGCATTGGCCAGGGACGAAGCACCATCGGACCGGTCGGGCTTGCCATCCAGATCGGCTGCCCTGTTCCTTACGCGGCGCCGTGTGCTGCGTGGAATGGCTGGAGCCTTTGTCACGGGAGCCGGCGCAACCGCCGCCATCGCCCAGGACCGCCCATGGTACGAATCGGTTTTTAACGACACCGGCACAACCAGCCCGAAACGCCAGAAGCGGTCGACTCGTCCCGTTGAACTCGACGACCTGCGGACCGGACCGGTGCCCCTGCGCAGCGACGAGATGCTCGCCCGCCTCGACAAGGCGATCGCCCATTACCGCAAGATTGCCGCAAGTGGCGGCTGGCGCGTTGACGGCAAACCGCGCCTCCTGCGCCCCGGTGACGACGACCGAGCGATTCCAGCCATTCGACGCCGCCTCATCATGAGCGGCGACATTCCGCGCAAGGGCGCCGGCTACTACAGCGGCAGCTACCACTTCGATGAGTGGCTCGAGTTCGGCGTCAAGCGCTTCCAAAAGCGCCACGGGTTGCGCATCTCCGGCCGCCTCGACCGGCCGACCCGTGCACAGGTCGCGGTGACCGCCCAGGCGCGCCTGCAACAGCTCATTCTCAATCGCCAGCGCATCGCGGCCCTGCTCGAGGGACCGGCACTCGACCGTTACGTGCTCGTGAACGTGCCCGCCTTCCAGCTTGAAGCCGTCGAACGCTACGAAGTGGTGCGTCGCCACCGGGTTATCGTTGGCAAACCCGACCGTCAGACCCCCTCCATCGCTGCAACGATAAAGGGCCTGAATTTCTTCCCCTACTGGCGCGTGCCCGACAGTGTCGCCAATCTTGATCTCATCCCGCGTCTTGTTCGCGAACCGGATTACCTTGACAAGGAACGGATCCGCGCGGCGAAGGGCTATTATGATGGTCCCGAAATAGACACCTCCAATGTCGACTGGCGCGTTGCCGATGCCAAGACGATCAAGTTCCGCCAGGATCCAGGCCCGTGGAACGCGCTTGGACTCGTGCGCATCAACATGCCGAACAAAGACATCGTCTATATGCATGACACACCGCTGAAACCGCTGTTCAAGCAACGCCACCGCGCGTTCAGCGCCGGCTGCGTGCGTGTTGAAGATGTCCTCGACCTTGTCTCGTGGATCGCCAAGTACGAGCCTGGCCTCGGCGAGCCCGGCGTCATCGACCGCATCATCGAAGACACCAATCCGGCGAGCTTGCGCGATGAACGGCCAAAGGAGTTCGATGTCGACCTGACCCGGCCGATTGCCGTCCACTTCAGCTATATCACGGCCTGGGTGGACGACGATGGTACGGTCTCATTCCGCCCGGACATCTATGGCCGCGATGGCGCATCTGAACTCGTTGGCGACGACGATCCGGATGCCCCGAGGCCGCCGGTGACACTGTCACCTTAACGAACGCGTTGCATTATCGGGTGTGCACGGCCCGCGGGCCGCCTCTTGTGCCGGCAATCCAGCGGGACCGCCCCGCGATCAGTCTGGCGCGACCGACCGAATCACGTTTTCGACATGCGGCAGAATACGCCGCACGATCTCGGCCACACCTTTCTCGTTCGGATGCAGCGCATCGGAAAGTTTCAGTTCGGGCCGCTCGATCACGCCCGCCATGAAAAACGGATAAAGCGCGACGCCGTGCTTGGCCGCCAGCTCCGGGTAAATCGCATCGAAGGCACGCACATATTCGGGGCCCCAGTTCGCTGGTGCGCGCATGCCGGCAAGGAGCACAGTAATTTTTCGGGCCTTGAGCTTTGCAATGATCGCGTCGAGGTTGCGCCGCGTGATGTCCGGTGAAATCCCGCGCAGGGCATCATTGGCACCGAGTTCCAGAATGACAACATCGGTTTCCGTGGGCACCGCCCAGTCCAACCGCGCCAAACCACCCGTCGTCGTGTCACCCGAAACGCCGGCATTGCTAAGACGAACATCATGACCGCGGTTGCGAAGCGCGGCCTCGAGCCGGGTCGCGAAATCCTGGCCCGCCGGCAGGTTGTATCCGGCCGTCAGGCTGTCTCCCATAGCCACGACATGCAGTGTCCTGGCACTCGCTGCGACGGAAAACACGGTCGCAACCGTTAACACCACAACCATGGCCACCAACCGGCCAACGTATGCGGCCATTGACTTGGTCCACCCCTTCCCCATCTGCGTAGCCATCACGTTTGCTCCAAAATATCAGTGCTGACGCCAACCTCGACAAGCCAGTCTCAACAAACCAGTTTCAACGAGCCAATTACAACGAACCAGGCCCAACGCTCCAGTCCGTGCAACAATGACTAGCGCGATCGTTGAGTCTCATTACGGCACGCCGGCCTCTGCCGGATCCTCCAACGACCGGGAACCCAAATGGAACAGTCCGCCACCGCACAACAACCCGGCAACGATACCGTCGTCAAACTTGAAGACGTCGAACTGACCCTGCCGAGCCGCGCGGGACCCGTCGACATTCTGCGCGGCGTGAGCCTGACGGTCCCCGGCAACCGCTCGCTCGCTGTCGTCGGCCCGTCCGGATCAGGCAAGACATCGCTCTTGATGGTCATCGCCGGTCTCGAGCGCGCAAGTGCAGGCGACGTTGCCATTGCAGGACATGATTTCACCAAGTTGACGGAAGACCAGTTGGCCGAGGTGCGCGGCCGCGAAATCGGCATCGTATTTCAGTCTTTCCATCTCATCCCGACGATGACCGCCTTCGAAAACGTTGCCCTGCCTCTGGAATTGACAGGCCGGACGGATGCTTCGGAAAAAGCCAGCGCGTTGCTTGCCGACGTCGGCCTTGCCCAGCGCCTCGATCACTATCCAGCTCAGCTTTCCGGCGGCGAACAGCAGCGCGTCGCGCTTGCCAGGGCACTCGCCCCACGCCCCAAGTTGCTCCTTGCCGACGAGCCGACGGGCAACCTTGACCATGCAACGGGCGATCAGGTCGTGGAACTCCTGTTCCAGCTGCAACGCCGCGAGGGCGCAACCCTCATTCTCGTCACCCACGATGAGGCGCTTGCAGCAAAGTGCGACGATCTCATTCGCGTCGCCGATGGCCGTATTGTGGCCGATGGCAGCACGGAGATTGCCGCATGAGCACGACGCGCACCGAACGGTTCTCGGGCCCGCTCGCACGCCATACCCAGGCTCCGCGATCCAGGATTCTGATGTTTGCGCTTCGCGAGTTGCGCGCAGGGCTTGGCGGTTTCGGGATCTTCATTGCATGCATCGCACTTGGCGTTGGCGTCATCACCGGCGTCGGCGCTCTCACCGATGCGCTACTGAACGGTTTCGAACGCCAGGGGCGCGAATTGCTGGGTGGGGACATCACGCTGCGTCGCGTCCACAAACGTGCATCTGACGCCGAGCGTTCGACGCTCTCCAACTTGGGCCGCATCAGCGAAGTCTCGACGATGCGCTCGATGGCCAGGCTACCGGACGGCAGCGAACAGGTGCTTGTCGAGATCAAGGCCGTCGACGGACTGTATCCACTACTCGGCGATTTCCAGCTGACCAGTGGAGAAACGCTTGACAAGACGGTGCGCGGAACAGCGGGCGCCGTCGTGGCGCCAAGCCTACTGGACCGGCTCAACCTCAAAGTGGGCGACAGTTTCAAACTTGGCACGGCAACGATACCGATCACCGGCACCATTGCCCGGGAACCTGACCACATCAGCGCCCGCCTTGCTTTCGGCCCGCGCGTCCTCGTCTCGCACGAGACGTTGGCTGCCACCGGTCTCGTCCAGCCCGGCTCGCTCATCACTTGGCGCTACGCGATTGCAGCGCCGGACGGTGAAACCGATCCTGATGCCGCTGTCACCAGGCTTCGCGCAGCCGTCACGGCACAGTTCGCCGAAACCGGTTTCATCGTCACGGACCGGCGCAACCCGTCACCAACGATCACCCGTCTCCTTAACCGCTTGCGCCAGTTTCTCACCTTGCTCGGGCTCGCCGCACTGCTGATCGGCGGCGTCGGCGTTGCCAACGCCGTGCAGACGTTCATCGACCGTCGACGACGCGTTATCGCGACCTACAAGAGCATCGGCGCGAGCAACGGCACCGTACTTGGCATCTATCTGACGCAGATCATGCTGATCGCGACGCTCGGCACAATTATCGGGCTGGCCTTGGGAAGCGCCGTGCCGGTCCTGCTGAGTGCCGCCTATGGCAGCGAACTGCCGATCGAACTTGGCCGATCCTTCACGTGGTCGAACACTGGCATTGGCCTTGCCTACGGCTTCCTTGTCGCGCTGTTGTTCGTACTTTGGCCGCTCGGCCAGGCCGAGCGCATCCGACCGGCCGCACTGTTCCGCGATGAAGTCTCATCCAATGACACCTTGCCGAGCCGCCGCATCTTGGCACTGATCGCGGTCGTCGCAGCCATGCTCGTGGCATTCGCCGCGGTGGCGTCCGGCGCCCCGCGCCTGGCCCTCGGGTTTCTCGCCGGCGTACTTGCAATACTGCTTCTTTTCTGGGCGATTGGTTTCGCGATAAACCGCCTGGCAGCACGCCTGCCACGTCCGCGCCGGCCGGAATTGGCACTCGCCATGACCGGGCTTGCCGCGCCTGGCGGATTGACCCGATCGGTGGTCCTTTCGCTCGGCGCCGGGCTCTCACTTCTCGTCGCCGTTGCACTCGTCGATGCCTCGCTGGTCGACGAGTTGCGCGGCCGAATGCCGGATGAAAGCCCCAACTATTTCGCCGTCGACATCGCCAAACAGGATCGCGATACGTTCGAAAGCAGCATCTTGCAGTTGGCACCGGGAACGACGATCGAGTCCGCGCCGATGCTGCGCGGCCGCATCATCCGCCTCAACGGGATTCCTGCAGACCAAGCAAAAATAGATCCGCGTGCAGCCTGGGTGCTGCGCGGTGACCGCGGCCTGACTTACGCCGAAACCCTGCCGAAAGGCTCGAAGCTGGTTTCCGGCAAATGGTGGGACAAGGGCTACGCTGGTGAACCGCAGGTATCATTCGTAGCGGATCTCGCCAAAGAACTCGGATTGAACATTGGCGACACCATCACCGTCAATATTCTCGGGCGCAACATTACGGCCCGCATCGCAAGCCTGCGCGAGATCGCATGGGAAAGCCTGACCATAAACTTCGTCATGGTTTTCTCACCCAATACGCTTGCTGGCGCACCACACAACCTGCTGGCCACCATCCGCTTTCCGCGAGACACCGAGCCGAAGACCGATGCGGCCGTCGGACGGGCCATCGCAAAGGCCTTGCCCAACGTCTCGATGATCCGGGTAAGGGACGCCATCAATGCTTTTGCGGAAGTGTTCGGCAAAGTGATGATCGCCGTACGTGTCGCAGCCAGCATCACCTTGCTCGCCGGCGCGCTGGTTCTGGCGGGTGCATTGGCGACAGCCCAGCGCCGCCGTGTCCTGCAGGCCGTTGTTCTGAAATGCATCGGAGCCACGCGCCGCAAGCTCCTGACGGCGCATCTTGCAGAGTACGGGCTCCTCGCTCTGGTCACCGCCGCCGTTGCCCTTGCCGCAGGCTCGCTTGCAGCCTGGGTCGTCGTCACCTATGTGCTTGACGGCCAGTTCGTGTTCTCGTGGGTTGCCGTCGGAGGCGCGCTCGCCGTATCGGTCGCCCTAATCCTTGCATTTGGCGTGTTCGGGACCTGGCGCGTGCTGGCGGCCAAGCCCGTTCCCGTCCTGCGCGGCCTCTGACCCCCGGCTACTGCCCGATGATCACGACGTCGAAATGGACGCGTTCGGCACCGGGCTCGACATGGTCGTAATGTTCCGGTTTGACGACAAGTCGTGCGCGCCGGGCCGGGTCACGGATAGCGTTCAGCAGGGGGTCTCGAACATTGCCGGGCTCGTCTGCAAAGTACATCTGCGTAATCAGCCGACGCCGTTTCGGCGCAGCAATCCGAAAATGGATGTGCGGCGTCCGCCCCGGATAAGGCGCCGGCCGGATCGTGCGGAACGAATAACTGCCGTCGGGCCCGGTCCGCACCCGTCCACGCCCCTGGAACCACGGATCACCGCGTCGGCCACCCACGTTGTCCCTGGCATGGCGATAAACGCCACGCGCATCTGCCTGCCAGATTTCAACCTTGGTCTGCGGCAGCGGCCGGCCGTATACGTCCATCACGAGTCCCTGGATATGCAGAACACGCCCGACGGCCCTGACCTCCTCTCCGGTCAAGACAACCAGATCGTTGTCGATATCGCCCGTCCATGTCTCCGGATAGAACGGCCCCCGGTTTTGACGCGGCGTCGCAATCAAGCGATCACGGGCAAGCGCAGCGACAGGAGCGAGCGGCACGCCGACCAGCGCGGCAATGCCGCCTGTAACGACAAGGCGCCGGCCCTGGTCCGTCCGCGTGATACTGCGGTTAGTCTTGCGCATCGAACGATCCGTCCTGCCCGGTTGTTGCCGACGCCATCTACTCGGCCGGCGCCGTGGCAACCTCGGTTTCTGGTTTCGGTACCGAAAGCGTCAATCTGAGCAACGGGGGAACGAGAAGCAGAGTCAGAATGGCAGACAGCGACAATCCACCGACAACAACCGACCCGAGTCCGCGATAGAGCTCCGAACCGGCACCGGGAAAAACCACCAGCGGCATCATACCGAACACACTGGTCAACGTACTCATGAAAATTGGTCGGATCCGGTTGCGCGTCGATTCCAGAATCGCGTCATTGACGCTCATGCCATCGGCTTTGAGGTGGTGCTGCGCCTGATGCACCAATAGGATCGCATTGTTGACCACGATACCGATCAAGATCACAAAGCCGAGGAGGGTCAGCATATCGAGTTGCTGTGGCTGGTAAAGATTGAGCAGCGCCAGTCCCGCAACGCCGCCCGCACCGGCAACCGGCACTGAAATCAGAATGACGAGCGGCAGGACGAAACTCTCAAACAGCACCGCCATCACCAGGAACACGATGACCAGCGCCAAGAGAAGATTGATCTTGAGCGCGTTCCAGGTCTTCGTTAGCTGGTCTGCTGCACCCGTAAGGTTCATACGCACGCCATCCGGCACACCTTCGCTCACCACCGGCGCCATCACTTTCGTGCGCATGATGTCGAGCGCCGTCTCGAGCGGCAGGGTCGCTGCGGGCCGAACCTCCAGCGTGATCGTGCGCAAGCGCTCGCGGTGGCGGATCGAGACCGGGCCGGCCGTCAGCTTGACATCCGCCAGTGCCGAGATCGGAATAATACGCCCGTTTGGTGCAACCACCGGATAGGCACCGATATCTTGCGTACGCCGGTTGTCATCGAATGCCGCCTTCCCCTTGATCATAAGATCGATGCGGTCGGTCCCGATGGTGATCTCTTTCACCCTTACACCGTCATTGTAGGCATCGAGCGATACCGCCAGCGTCTGGGCATCCACGCCCGCATCAGCAAGACGCACCCGGTCCGGAATGGCACGCAACTCTGGCGCACCAAGCTCGAGCCCCGGCTGCGGGCGAAACTGGTTGCCCTGCCCGCGCGGCAGATGCCGTGCGATATTGCCCGTCAACCGCAGTGCTACGCCGAGAATATCCTCCAGCCGATCACCAGACACGTTAAGCTCGATCGCGCGCCCGCCGCCAATACCGCGCCCGAACAATGAACGCTGATTGAGAAAGCCAAACGTTCCCGGCTCCGAAAAGATCGGGCGCGACAGCACTGGAATGAGTTCGCGCACCCGGCGGGGATCCTTTGACGAGCCGCCAAGAAACGTCATCCCGCGGAAGGAGACAAAGAAGAAATGGTTCATCGCCGGAGGTTTTGTCCGATCTCCCGTCTCGTCCATTTGCCACAGCGGACGCGCGACGTTCTCGATGCGCTCCGCAATCTTGGTCGTCGTCGGTAGATTATATCCCGGGGGCGGCAGGATGATGCCAAAAACCAGGTTGCGATTGCCATCCGGCAGATATTCGAGCTTGGGCAGGAACGTCGCCGCCCCCCAAATCGCGAAGCCGGTGATCGCCGCGACACAGATGATCCCAATCGCACGGCTGGCAACCGTCAGGCGCGCATATGTGCGCACGAGCCAGGAGAACGCGCGCCCGAAGTGGTCGACACCCGGCACAGGCAAAACGCTCAGTCGCGCCTGCTTCGGCCCCAGCAGACGACTGGACAGCGCCGGTACCACCGTGACAGCCACGATCAGCGACAGCATCACCGAAACCGAAATTGCAACCGCGATGTCCCGGAACAATTGACCCGCCTCAAGCTCCATCACCAGGATCGGAATGAACACCATGACGGTCGTCAATGCCGAGACCAGGATGGCCCCCCAAACCTGGTTTGCCCCTTGGTACGCGGCCTCTCGCGCACCGAGCCCCTGCTGGCGCAGACGGTAGATGTTTTCCAAGACCACAATCGCGGCATCCACCACCATGCCGACCGCGAATGCTATTCCCGCGAGCGATATGACGTTCAGCGTCCGGCCCAGCGCAGACATGGCAACGAAGGACGCCACGATCGACACCGGAATGGCCAGCGACACAACCAACGTGGCGCGCGGTGAACGCAGGAAAAGCAGCAGCACGGCGGCCGCCAGCAACCCGCCGATCCAGATATTCTGAATGACCAGATCGATCGCGCCATCAATGTAGACCGTCTCATCGTAGACCTGCGTCAATGTCAGGTTTTCTCGCGCCAGTGGCCCGTCCTGCAATTCCTTCAGCGCGCGCTTAATACCACTCATGGTCGAAATCACGTTGGCACCGGTCTCACGAACGGCGTTGATCGCGATCGCAGGCTCACCCTTGTGACGGATCCGCGCCGCCGGCTCCTTGAATCCGAAGCGAACATCAGCGACATCACGCACATAGACCCGGCCCATCCGCGCCTGGCCGTCGAGCGCGCCGCTCTGCCCCGTGCCGGATGTATTCGGGGACTGGCCCAATTCTGCCGCTGCACCGCTTCGCAACACCACGTTGCGTACGGCCTCTATCGTGTCCAGTTCGCCCTCGACCCGGACCACGTATCGGCGCTTGCCTTCATCGATATTGCCGGCCGAGACCGAAACACTCTCGCGCCTGAGCTTGGCCAATACCTCGGGAACCGTAAGGCGAAACTTGGCGAGCCGCTCAGGATCGACCAACACCTGCAGTTCGCGGTCAACCCCACCGTAGACGTTTACGGTCGCAACGCCGTCAACTCGCTCGATGCGCTCCTTGATGACGTCGTTTGCAAACGGCCCGAGATGCGAAATCTCGGTCGTTTTGCCGGCACCGCGCTTGAGAATGATCCAAGCAATCGGATTGTCATCCGACCCGGATGTCCGCAGTGTTGGCTCGTTCGCCTCGTCGGGATAGCCGGTCACACGATCGAGGCGGTTCGACACCAGCAGCAGGGCCCGGTCCATGTTCGTGCCGATCGCAAATTCGAGCGTGATCCGGGCCCGCCCGGTCTGCGAGTTGGAGATCATCGTCTCCAGACCTTCGAGGCCCTTGAGTTCTTCCTCCTGGCGGTTGACAACCTCGCGTTCGATCTCGGCCGGTGCCGCCCCGCCCCAAATCGTCTCGACCTCGATCACCGGCTTGCGCACGTCGGGAATGAGCTGGATCGGAATACGCGTGAGCGCCAGTACGCCGAACAGGACCGCCATCATGACGGCAGCGACGACTGCAACCGGCCGTTCAATCGCGAGTTTGATCGGGTCCATCTGCCTAAACCAAGCTAGCCTTGCGTCTTGGTGCCATTGCTTTTCAACTGCCGCGGCACCACCGGCTGTCCCGGCCGCAGCCGCTCGTTGCCACGTACGACAACCACCTCACCGGCCTTCAAACCTGACGTAATCTCGATACGGTCACCGACCGGCTGACCGAGTTTGACCGGTCTTGCTTGCGCCTTCTTGTCCTCGACAACGTAGACCATCCAGCCGCCGCGCCCCTGCAGCAGTGCATCCTTCGGTACCGAGAGCACTTTGCGCGGCGCGCTCACCGGGAGGCGGAGCGAGACGGTACTTCCAATCGCGACGTGGGCAGTCTGAAGATCACCGAGACGTGCCGAAAATCGAACCGGCCGCGTTCGTGTCGAGAGGTTTTGCACCGGTATCGTCGTGCGGACCTCCACCTCTTTTCGCGTGCCGCCATCGAAGACCGCCATGACCCGCATCCCGGTGTCCAAGCCATTTGCGATATTGCTGGGAACGTCTGCCTCGACCTCCAGATTGGCGATATCGAGCAGCGTTGCCACCGCCCCGCCCGGCGTCATGTACTGTCCAGGCTGTGCCAGACGTTCGATAATGATGCCATCGAACGGCGCCTTGATCACCGAATGTTGCAACTCGTAATCGGCCCGGTCGAGGCTGGAACGGGCCGTTTGCAGTTGCGCCTGGGCCTGCGCCCGTTCGCTGCGCGACTGTTCGGCTGTCTGCTTGAGGTCATCGTAACGGCTTCGCGAAAATGCCGTTGAATTGCGCAATGCCGCCTGTCTCCGGAAAGCTTGTTCTGCCAGCTTGAGTTTGGCATCGGCGACATTGATGCCAGCCTCCGCCACACCAACCGACGCCTGTGCCGCACGCTTTTCGATCGCGATCCGGCTCTTGTCGAGCGCCACCAGAACCTGGCCCTTGCGAACCCTGTCCCCGACATTGAAGCTCACCGTCTCGACCACACCTGCAATGCGCGTGGCGACCGCAGCCCTGCGGGTCGCGACGAGTTGCCCGATGACGGCTTGCGTATCGCGGATGTCCCGCTCATCGACGACGTCGACGAGAACACCGGCCGGACGGCCCTGGGCATGAAGCACAGCCGGTATCGAGGCCAGACCCGCAATGATCATCAGGGTCAATAATTGTATTCGAAGCATAGCCCGAAACTCACCTCTGCGCGGTGCTCCATCGCCGCGGTCCTGTCATATGGCAGACCTGCCAGGGTCAAAAATTTTGCCATTTCCGAAGCATGAAGTGCCAACCCCGGCGAAGCCCACGATAGTCCTACGGTCGTTCCACGCCGCTGTCGAACAACATTTTGTTGCGTTGCGGCAATCGCCGGGCCGCACAGGGTTAACCTTTCCGGCGTACCGCCGCCAGCACCCGCTCCGGTGTCATCGGCATCGACGTGATGCGCACCCCGACGGCCCGTGCAATCGCGTTGGCAATACACGCGCCAACCGGCACGATCGGCACCTCGCCAACACCGCGCACGCCATAAGGTACGTCGGGAACCGGCGTTTCGATGATCACGCAATCGATCGGCGGCACATCCAGCGCCGTCGGCATGCGGTAGTCGAGCAGACTGGCGTTGCGTGCGTGGCCGTCCTCGTCGTAGTCGATATGCTCCATAAGAGCCCAGCCGAGCCCTTGCACGACGCTACCCTGCATCTGTCCTTCCACCGCCGTCGGATTGAGCGCACGGCCGACATCTTGGAATGCCGTATACCGCAATACGGAAACGAGACCGGTTCCAGGGTCGACTTCGACATCGCAAACGTGTGCACCAATCTCGACACCGAGCGGCAGTTTGACGGAAGTCCCCCGCCCGACCACCGCGCCATGGGTCAACGTCGCGTTCATGATATCGGCGAGTGAAATCGATGCCCCGCCGGTGGTACTGCGAAACACGCCGCGCTCATACGTCAGGTCTCCGGGCGCTGCCTGCAGCGCTTCCGCCGCACGATCACGCAGTTGCGCCAAGGCATCGTCACACGCCTCGACGAGTGCTGCCGTCATCGTCCGCGCCACCCGGCTACCGGCGGCACCATCGCTGTAGCCGACGGATTTGGAGTCGCCCATTTGCACGAAGATGTCGTCAATCTCCATGCCGAACTGCTCAGCTGCGACCTGCGCCATCGTGGTTCGCGTACCGGAAAGATCGACGGCACCGAGCGTCACCATCGGCCGCCCGTCACCGGCAATCGTCACGTGACAGGCCGACGTCATCGACGTGCCGCGCCAGTAGCCGAGCGCAAAACCACGCCCGCGTGGCAGAGCGCCCCTGCCGAGCGGTTCCGTCCAACACGGGTGGGCAGCGACCTGCTCAAGGATCGTCGTCAATCCGATGGATGGAAACGGCGTCCCGATCGGCATTCGACTGCCGGTTACCGCGGCGTTGCGCTGGCGAAACGCGACCGGGTCCATGTCGAGCGCCTGCGCCAGCATGTCCATCGCCTGCTCGACGCCGTAGTAGGCCTGAATGCCACCCGGACCGCGATAGGCCTCCGTACGCGGTTTATTGGTGACGACATCGTAGCCTTCGAGATGGATGTTTTCACACTGGTAAAGCGCGGCACCGGCCTGCATGAAGAGAGACGGACTAAGGCCCGGCAGTCCACCGGCATCGACATGAAACATGCCCTTGAGAGCAACAAGCTTGCCGTCGGAATCGGCACCGACATCCATGGCAACGCGCATTCCGGCGGTTGGTCCTGTGCCACCCTGGAGGATCTCTTCGCGGGTCAGAACCAGCTTCACCGGCCGCCGGGCCATTTCGGAAAGCTTTGCCGCAATCGGTTCGCCGTGGGTTGAGATCTTGCCGCCGAAGCCGCCGCCGATCTCCATCGGGATGACGCGGATCTTTGACTGCGCGATGCCGAGATTTCGCGCAATCATCAGCTCGGTCGTGTGCTGGCCCTGCGTTGACGCCCACACGGTCACAAACCCGTTGCTGTCAACATCGACGACCATCGCCTGGGGCTCGAGGTAGCCTTGATGGGCCGTGTCGACCGTCACCTCGATGGCTGCAGTCATGGCCGCACCGGCGAGCGCGTTCTGCGCGTCACCGTGCGTTATCAGCGTCCGCGAACACACGTTCGACGGCTGCCGGGCAGGCGGCTCCAGGCCCGTAGTCACGACATGATCGTGCAGCACCGGTGCCCCGCTGCCCATTGCGGCATTGATATCGACCACCGCGCGATGAACCTCGAAGTCGACCTCGATGAGATCGAGGGCACGGGCCGCCGTCATCGGGTCGCTTGCCGCGACGGCGGCGACCGGTTGGCCGACCCAATGCACCTTGTCCCTGGCCATATTGATCTGCGCGACCATCCACATGTCGTAGCCGGCCTCACCCATCGGGATCGTGGCCCCGACCGGCAGGACCGGAAAATCAGCCCCCGTGACAACCGCATGGACACCAGGCAACGCGGCCGCACGCGTCGTATCGATCGAACGAATGACGGCGTGCGCGTGCCGACTGCGCAGGATCTTGGCATGCAGCATGCCCGGCAAATTGAGATCGGCCGGATAACGCGCTCCGCCTGTGGTCCGCTCGCGACCATCAACCCTTGGTGCCCGCTGACCGATCACCTTGGCGTCCTGTTCCGCAGCATGACTTGGATGTGGAACTGTCATGAATTGCCCCCCGGGCCGGCGCTGTCGTGCTTTGTGTTGCGCGCACCTGCCAAAGCGATTGCCCGCACGATTTTGTCATAGCCCGTGCATCGGCACAGGTTGCCGGCTATCGCATGCCGAATCTGACCGTCGTCGGGCTGGGGCACGTCGCGCAGCAATGCTATCGCCGACATCACGATGCCGGGTGTACAAAACCCGCACTGCGTACCACCGACCTCGACCAGTGCATCTTGGACCGGGTGCAACCCGTCCGGGCCGGCAACGCCCTCGACGGTCATGATGTCTTTGCCCGGCACCTCGCCGGCCATCATCAGGCAGGCACAAACGGCCTGTCCGTCAACGAGTACGGTGCAGGCACCGCAATTGCCGTTGCTGCAGCCTTCCTTGGTCCCGGTCAGCCCGAGACGGTCGCGCAGCAGTTCCAGAAGCGTATCACGCGAATCTGCAAGGCAGACGTGTTCCTCGCCGTTGATCCGGCACTCAATGGCAATCTTCTTCATCGGACGATCAGCCTTTCAATGCCGCTGCTGCGGCCGCTAGCGTGCGTTGCGTCAGTGTTTGCACCAACGCCCGACGATAGTCGGCCGATCCACGCGTATCGGAAATCGGCATCGCATCACCGACCGCTGCTTCGCCTGCGCCAGTGAACGCGGCCACGTCAGGCGATTGTCCGACCAATGCGGCCTCTGCACTGCACGATCGGATCGGCCGCGGTGCTACGGACGCCAGTACCACGCGGGCAGCCTCGATCAGACCGTCGTCGCCCAGCGATAGCCAGGAGCACACGCCGACGACCGCGATATCCATTTCGCGTCGCGGCGTGAAGCGCTGATAACACCCGGCCGAACGCGGTTGCGGCGGTGGCAGACCTATCGAGATCAAGAACTCACCTGGCGCCAATTTGGGACGGCCCGGTTCATCGAAGAGATCCTCGAGCGCCACTACACGCTGACCAAGGGGCCCTGCCATTGTGCATTGCGCCCCATAGCCGATCAGCGGCGGCACACCATCTGCAGACGGTGCAGCATTGCAGATGTTGCCGCCAAGCGTCGCACGGTTCTGGATCTGCTTGCTGCCGATCATGCCGAGCGACGTGACCAGCGCCGGATAGCGCTCCCGCACGCGCTTGTCCTCGGCCAGATGCGCAACCGCCGTCGCACTGCCAAGCGACAATCCGCCGTCGGATGCTTCGGAGACACCGACAAGTTCATCGACGGACTTCAGGTCGACAAGGTGCGATGCCTTCCGACGCCCTTCGCGCAACTGCACGATCAGGTCGGTTCCGCCGGCGAGCGCGCACGCACCAGGCCGCGCAAGTGCCGCCTGAGCTTCCGCCAGCGATGTCGGGCGGATGTAATCGATTGGCTCCACGAATCCTCCGGGAATTTGAACGTAACGCCGGCTGTGCGACCGGGCCGATTGCTCTGCGCTCAACTTAGCAGTTCAACATTCACCAACCAAGCCAACGCATGAGGTAGTGGGAATGCATCGCCATGCCGGCGCAACCCTCTCAACCAGGTCGAACGGGCAGCCGCCCTACTCCACTTCATCTTCGCGACCGACCAGAGCCAGCGCGCGGCCGTTGAGCCCCATCAATTCGAGCTGGCGCACGAGCGCCTCCTCTCGCCCATGGGTGACCCAGACCTCTTCCGCGCCGGTGTCGCGGATCGTCTGGATCAGTTCGGGCCAATCCGCGTGATCCGAAATGATCAGGGGCAGTTCCACGCCGCGCTGGCGCGCCCGTCCGCGCACACGCATCCAGCCGGATGCCAGGACCACCAACGGATCCGTCATCCGCCGCGACCAGCGATCGTTGAGGGCGGACGGCGGACACAGGACAATCTCACCGGCAAGGCAGCCTGCCTCCGCCTCCGACACCGGCCGCACATCACCCAGCGCAACCCCGAGCTCCTCGTAAAGCTCACACATCGCTTTGAGCGCGCCGTGCAGCCAGATCGACTTGTCATATCCCTGCCGGCGCAGGAGCGCGATCAGCCGCTGACACTTGCCAAGTCCGTAAACACCGATCAGATGCGTGCGTTCCGGCACCGTGTCCAGCGAATGAAGCAGACGTGCGATCTCCTTGCCATCCGGTTCATGCCGGAAAACGGGCAGGCCGAAGGTCGCCTCAGTGATGAAGAGATCGCACGGCACAACCTCGAACCCGGCGCAGGTCGGGTCGTCCCTGCGCTTGTAGTCGCCCGACACGACGGCCCGCTGGCCGCGATGCTCGATCACCACCTGCGCGCTGCCGAGGACATGACCGGCCGGCACCAGTGAGACGCGGCAATCCCCGATCTCCAGACCCGCGCCATATGCTGCCGGCTGGAATGAGCCGGCAGCGTCATCTCCCAACCGCTGCCGCATGATCTTCACGGTTTCCGGCGTCGCCAGGACATGACCGTGGCCGGATCGCGCATGGTCGGCATGGCCATGCGTGATCACTGCCCGCTCCACGCTGAGATGCGGGTCGATATGGAAATTTCCGGGCGCACAAAAGAGACCGCGCTGATCGGGAAAGAGCCAACTCGATATTTGCGTCGTACCGTTCGGATCCGTCATCTCGCGATCATGTTGTGCCTGGTCGCTGGGCACAAGCCTGCAACGTATGATGGAGAATTCGAGGCAATATTTCCTCCAAACCTCAATCGGAAATTGAAAATCATGGTTCGGTGATGAATACGGCTTGACCCCCGAAGAGCACCCAGTCAACTTCAATCATATAACTGAATTTCATTGTGGTTCGAATTGCGTAAAGGTTCAAGATGCAGCGGCGGCATCAGGAGGCCGGAGCGGCCAAAAAACGCTCAAACATCAGAAGAGGCGGGCTGACCATCCTACTTGCTGCACTACTTTATGCGACACCGGCCCGCGCGCACGAGCCGGCCCAGCAGCAACCGACGCCGGCCGAACTGCCACCGCCGCGCGGTCAGACCTGGGTTGGTGCCCACACCATGGGTGGCGACTGGTCGATCTACTCCGGCGCCACCTACGCCCTCACCGGCGCTATTGGCCACGATGGCTGGCGCATGCGCGTTGTCGGCGGACATGGACGCTACAGCTATTCCGGTACGCCGGACGTCAATGGCGTGCCGTCGCCGACGACGTTCGACGGCCATACTGGCTTTACGGACCTGATGGTCGGCTACCGCATGCAGTCCGGCAATCTGATTTTCAAAGCGTTTCTCGGCGGCTCAACGGCCACTCACAGCGTACTGCCGTTCGACCCGGCCAATATCGCGATAGGAACCACCTACGGCATTGGCGGCGCTCTTGAGGCCTGGCTCAATGTCACGCACAACATGTGGTTCAGCGGCGAGGCGACCTACACCACGGCATTCCAGACGTTCGATACAACCCTGCGTGCCGGCTACAGAATTTGGCCGCAACTGTCGCTCGGCGTCGAAGCCGGCGCCCTTGGCAACGAAGACTTTCAGGTTGGCCGTCTTGCCGCTTTCGGCGCCTACGAATTTGGCATCTTCCGCGGCAGTGACAGTTATCTGCGCCTCTCTGCCGGCACATCAGGCGACCGGGATACGGACCTCAAACCCTATGCCTCCGTGAGCTTGGCGGTCAAATACTGAAGCAATTCATCGAGCCTGCGCGTATCCCGGCGGTTACCATGCCGTGTGGGAGTGAGCGCCAACCGGCTTCCGCAATCCGTGCGATTCTGTCACACTATGTCCAAGTCCCCTCGACAAAGGGACACGAAGGCACAGTGGAGACAGATATGAAATCTATTCTGGTTCCCGTTGAAGACCACACCGCAATCGCAGCGGTCCTCGAAACCGCTGCGCTGGCTGCCGGACAATTCGGGTCGACCGTCACCGGCGTGCCCTTGCGAACTTTGCAGTTCCAAGTCGTCGGTGCCGAACCGATCGTCGCGGTCAGTTTTCCGCCGGCAGATCAGGACGATGCTGAAACCGTTGCAGCCGCGCGCCGCATCTTCGATTCAAGAACCGGGCCCCATGCCGGTCCCGAGGTGACATTCAGCTGGCTAGAAGGCGCGGCCATCGACGATGTCGCACTTGGCTCACTGGCCCGGGTCTACGACCTGACCGTCGTTGGTCGTCCCTCCAACGACGAAGGCGGCGCACGCATGTCGACGCTCGAATCCGTCTTGTTCGACGGTGGACGCCCGATCCTCATTGCACCGCCCAAGCCGCCGCAGCCGTTTGGCAGAAAGATTGTCATCTCCTGGAACTGCAGCACCGAAGGTGCGCGCACGCTCGCCTTTGCCATGCCGTTCCTGCAAAAGGCGGATCAGGTGAGCGTCCTGACCATCGAAGAAGCTGTCGTCGCCGGTCCGATGGGCGCCGAGGTGTGCTCAAATCTTAAACTCAACGGCATCAACGCCAGCGAACACACGATATCCGCAAAAGGACGCCGGCCTGGCGCGGCGATCCTGGAGGAGGCCGACACGCTGGGCTGCGATCTGCTGATCAAGAGCGCCTATACGCAAAGCCGTCTACGCCAGATGATTTTCGGCGGTGCGACCAGTCACATTCTGGCCCAGGCTGAAATGCCGGTACTGATGGCCAACTAGATTATTGCCGCCCTAAGGCGGACTCGTATCGCCGGCCTGCTCCCCCTCCCGACCACCCAATACAATGATGCCGTGGGCGGTCGGGAGGGGGAGCGGGATGGTTTCAGCCAAACCTGACGGGTTATAGACTTTTCCGTGCCATTCGTGCCGCATTACAGACGTGCCGGCCGCTCGGTCCTCAGGCTTGGCGAGATCCAGTAAATTGCCAGGCCCAACACCGAACAGACGGCACCCAGCATAAACGAGGCAACGTAATCGTGCGTCCAGTCGTGCAGCGCTCCCGACAGCCAAGAGCCGCTGCCGGCGCCCAGCCCCATTGACAGCGACAGCGTACCGAATATCGCTCCAACCGAGCCTCCGCGAAAGAGCACCGACACCAGAACCGCGATGATCGGCCCGCGCGCGCCCTGCACGATCCCGAAGAAAAATACAAACATGTAGACAAACAGCAGGCTCGGCATCCAGGCCACGGCGAGCAACGAGAGAATGCCCGTGATCGTCATGATCTTGGTTATCGTCACGATCGTCAGTCGTCCGACACGATCGGAAAACCACCCCGACGCCATGATGCCGATCGCAGAAAACGCACCTGAAATACCGAACGCACTCGCTGCAAACAGGGGATCGAAACCACGCTCGACCAAAAACGCCACGCATTGCGGAATGACGGCATAGGCAGCCGCTGACGTGAAGAAAAAGACCCCGAACAACGACCAGAATGCCTCCGTCTTCATCGCCCGGGCCGCCGTCCAGACCTGTTCGCCCGTCGCCCGCATCCGCCGGCGCTGCACACGCCACTGCTGCGATCCGCGAGTCATCGTCCCGAGCGGCAGGATCAAAACGGGCAACAGCACCAGCAAAACTGCTGCGCCCAGAATTTGATGCGTCTCCTGCCAGGTATAGAACTGCATCAGGTACTGCGCAGCCGGTGGGATCAGCAAGACACCGAAACCCGTCGCCGCATGCGGCACTGCAACGACGCTGCCGAGACGATGCGTAAACCAACGACTGAGCAGGCTCGAGGCCGCCACCATGCCCAGCGTGGCTGCACCGAAGCCGCCGTAAACCGCATAAAACAGATAGTAATGCCACAGCTCTTCGGCTCGACCGGCCAGCCAGAAGCCGCTGCCGAGAAACAGCAATCCGAACCCGTAGGTAAACCGCGCACCGTACTTGTCGATCAGTTGCCCGGCGACCGGTGCCGACAGTCCGTTGACCAGCATGTAGATCGAGTACGCGAGTGTCATGTCCGCCCGGCTCGCCCCCATCGTCTTTTCTACCGGCAGAAGAAAGACCGTGAACGTCTCCGTGACACCGCGACCGAGCGTGTTCATGCACAAAGTGAGTGCCACCAAAGTGGTCAAGAACAGGCGGCTGCCAGCCGCCTCCTCGTGTTGCCGCCCCGTTGCCGTCATTGCTGGCGCAGCCACCCCGTCAGCCGATCCATCGCTTCGCGCAAGCCGTCCGGCGATCGCAGATAGCAAATCCGATAGTAACCTTCCCCGCCGGGCCCGAACGCTACTCCCGGTGCGAGACCGACATTGGCCTCATCGACCAGCCGCAGGGCCGCATCCATCGAGTTGTCCAATCCGTCTATCCCGAACAGCAGGTAGAATGCCCCCTTCGGCCTGGTGAAGCGAACATTGTTGAAAGGCTCCAACGCATCGCAGACGATGTCGCGACCTTCCCGGGCGCGTGCAATCTGCGATCGCGCAAAGGCATCACCCTGTTCCAACGCAACAACTCCCGCACGCTGCAGGAACGTCGCCACTCCGGACGTGTTGTACTGGATGATGTTCTCTGCGACCTGCGCCAATTCGGATGGCCCCTGCAGCCACCCCATCCGCCATCCCGTCATGGCCCAGTTCTTCGAGAACGTCTGTACGAACAGGATCAAGTCATCGTCTTCGCGCAGCGTCTGCAGGCTAGGAGCCATGCCGGTGCCATCGCCCTCGTAGTAGTATCGACCGTAGATTTCATCGGCAATGATCCAGATCCCGTGCCTGCGAGTGTAATCCAGAATGGCACGCAACTGCCCCTCGCTGGCGGTCCAGCCGGTCGGGTTGGCTGGCGTATTGATGCAAATGGCACGCGTTCTGGCCCCGCAGGCATCGAACAACTTGTCGACATCAAGCTCCCAGCCGCTGGCACCGAAATTCAGTTCGACGAATTTCGGCACGGCGCCCTGCACAACGGCGGCACCTTCGAAATTCGGCCAACCGGGCGACAGGATCACGACCTCGTCCCCGTCGCCCGCCGTCATCTGCATCGCAAGTTGTATGGCCTGCATGCCACCACACGTGACAAAGAACTCCTCCGGCGAAAACGACCGTCGGTAGAGCCGCGCAAAATACTGCGCCAGCGCCTCTCTCAGCTCCGGAATTCCAAGCTGGTGCGTGTAGAAGGTCTCGCCATCCGTCAGGCTTCGATGCGCTGCCTCGTAAATAAACGCAGGAGTTGGCGTATCACCTTCACCCGCCCACAAGGGGATGAGGCCCCGACGCTCGTAGCCATAATTGAAGACACGCATGATTCCGCTTTCCGGCAAGCGCTGCGCGGACGGGCGCATTGCTTTGAACGTGGCGGACTTGAACTGGCTCATGTGGACATCCATCGGCGAGATATGCAGCTTCGGTGGCATACCGGCATGCCATCTGTACCGTTTTTGACAGGGCCACGTAGTCGATCGGCCCGCAGCCCCCGGCGAAGCGAATATAGCACTGCAAACCGCCTCGGCATGCGTTTCATTGCACCCTGGTGACATGGCCTGTCAGTAGGCTAAAGTCACCGGCAAAACCGCAACGCAAACCCAGGATGGACCCGTGGCCAACTATCTCAAACGTGGCAAGGACGCCGACGTCCGTGCGGCCGAAGATGCCAAAGTGCGCGCGATCGTCGAGGCAACCTTGGCCGACATCGAGGCCCGCGGCGATGCTGCCGTGCGGGAGCTGTCGAACAAATTCGACTCATTCGACCGTGAGAGCTATCGCCTGACCGATGACGAGATAAAGGCCTGCATTGCCGCTGTCCCGGAGCGCGACATTGAAGATCTCAAGTTTGCCCAGGAGCAGGTGCGCAACTTTGCCGAACACCAGAAAGCCTGTTTGACCGACCTCGAAGTGGAAACCCTGCCGGGCGTTGTGCTCGGCCACAAGAACATCCCTGTTCAATCGGTCGGCTGCTACGTGCCTGGAGGCAAGTATCCAATTATCGCCTCTGTCCACATGTCTGTCGTAACCGCCAAGGTCGCCGGCGTACCACGCATTATTACCGCCGCCCCACCCTACAACGGCAAACCCGCGCCAGCCATTGTCGCAGCACAGCATCTCGGTGGTGCCGACGAGATCTATTGCCTCGGCGGCATCCAGGCGGTTGGCGCCATGGCGCTCGGAACCCAGTCCATCGACGCAACCCACATGCTGGTCGGGCCCGGCAACGCATTCGTGGCCGAGGCCAAACGTCAACTCTTCGGTCGCGTCGGCATCGACCTGTTCGCCGGCCCGACCGAAACCTTGCTGATCGTCGACGAGACCGTCGATGCCGAATTGTGCGCTACCGATCTCCTCGGCCAGGCAGAACACGGCCCGACATCACCGGCGGTGCTCGTCACCAACTCGGAAAAGCTTGCCAATGAGACCATGGCCGAGATCGAGCGCCTGCTCACAATTCTGCCCACGGCAGAGGTCGCCCGCCAGGCCTGGGCCGACTACGGCGAAGTCATCGTCTGCGCCGACCATGATGAAATGCTGAAGGTTGCCAACGAGATCTGCTCCGAACACGTCCAGGTCATGACCGATCGTGACGACTGGTTCCTCGAACATATGACCGGCTACGGCGCGCTGTTCCTCGGCGCCCGCACCAACGTCGCGTATGGTGACAAGGTGATCGGCACCAACCATACTTTGCCGACCCAGAAGGCCGGGCGATATACCGGCGGTCTGTGGGTCGGCAAGTTCATCAAGACCCACACCTATCAGCGCATCCTGACCGACGACGCTTCTGCCATGATAGGCGAATACTGCTCGCGCCTCTGCACGCTGGAAGGCTTCATAGGCCATGGCGAACAGGCCAACATTCGCGTGCGCCGCTATGGCGGACGCAACATTCCCTATGGCGGAGCGGCCGATTGATGGACTTGCCGAAAACCCCATCGTTTCGTCTCGATGGCCGCCGCGCGTTGGTGACTGGTGCAAGCCGCGGCATCGGCCTTGCCGGTGCGGTCGCTCTGGCCGAGGCCGGAGCCCATGTCGTGATGACGTCACGTACGCCGAATGAGATCGAGGCCGCCGCCGCCGCCCTGCGCGAGGCCGGACACTCGGCCGAAGGCGTCGCACTCGACGTCGCCGACGTTGCTGCGGTCCGCGATTTCATCGACGCCCAGGCACCATTCGATATCCTCTTCAATAACGCCGGCATAACGCGTCACACACCGATGGTCGACACCACGGAGGAGGATTACGACGCGGTCATGGACGTCAACGTCAAGGGCGTCTACTTCATGGCCCAGGCCGTCGCTCGAAAGATGATCGCACACCGGATCAAGGGCTCGATCATTCATACTTCGTCACAGATGGGTCACATCGGCGGCATTGAACGCGCCGTCTACTGCACTGGAAAGCACGGCCTTGAAGGACTGACCAAGGCAATGGCAATCGAACTTGGTCCGTATGGCATCCGTGTCAACACACTGGCGCCAACGTTCATCCGCACGCCGCTGGCCGAACTGACCCTCAAGGATCCGGAAAAGCGCGCCTGGGTGATGAGCAAGATCAAGCTTGAACGTCTCGGAGAACTTGAAGATATCATGGGCCCCGTCCTGTTCCTCGCCTCCGATGCCTCGGCCATGATGACCGGTACGTCGCTGTTGATCGACGGTGGCTGGACCGCCGGATGAATTAAGCCGCCAGGATCTGGAGATCTGGTGACTGGTCATTTGAGTACCGCGAACTTCTGCACGCCCTTGCGGCAGGCAATAACCGCGAACTGCGCTGCAACGTTACCGCGCCGGGCAGCGCGTTCTGCCCAGTTGCATCCTTCGCGCTCAGCCATGAGCGCGCCCTTTCCGCTGAGTGCGAGGCCGGTGAGCCGAAACCATGCCGTTGGGTCACCCAGCGCAGCGGCCCGCCGATAGAGCACATCGGCACGTCCGGCATCGCGCATTCGGCCGATCCCGCCAGCAAAACAATCCGCCAGCAGGCGAATACCGTCTGCGTCGCCATGGCGGGCCGCACGCGCATACCAGTCACAGGCGGTGACCTGCGAATGCCGATCTCGCGGCAAGGACAAGCCGTATTCCATCATCGCCACCGGGTCACCCGAGCGGGCCGCTATGAGAAAGTGCTCGCCTGCGCGCCTGAGATCGATACGCATGATCGCGCCATCGCGGAACAGATGGCCCAACCTGAGGTGTGCCGCTGGGCTGCCGTGGCGTGCTGCATGCTCGTAGAGCTGACGTGCGCGCAACAGGCTTTTGCGCCGCCCACGCCCACGCGCAAAACAATCCCCGAGCGCGACCAGCGCCCGGCCGTGACCGAGCTTGACGTCTTCTGCGTGCCGGTCACAAAGCCGGCGGCGCTCCGCGTTGCCCCGCCGTTGAACGACGATTGCAAGCCGCAAGGAAATTTCGCGGTCTCTGAGCTGTTCCGACGGCGCCGCCTCTTGCCCCCGAGCCGGCGGTGCACCCTGTGCACTGACTGGACTGAGCACGGCGCCAGCCACGGCGACCAGCAACCCAGCCCTTGACGGCCCGCTTGCACGACGTCGATCGGCAACAACCGCCATCCAACCGAATATGGAAAGCACTTGCCACCTTCCTTTGCTCAACGGATGAGACGGGCTCACCTCGAAGTCCGTCACCAACCATCAGCTCTCGATCCAGCCAGCCCGGACATCGGCGATGCCGATGAGCATGCCCGAATCGACCAGCCCCCCGGCACGGTTTGAGTTCAGCCTGCCAGTTCCCGGCTTCGCTTCGCCGCCTCGGCCACCGCTTTGCTCATCAGCGCTCGCAGCCCGTCATCCGCCATCAATACCTGCAGAGCTGCATAGGTTGTTCCGCCGGGCGATGTCACGTTCTCCCTTAGCGTTGTTGGCGAGTCCTCTGATACACGCAGCAACTCGCCTGCTCCCGACACCGTCGCATCCGCCAGTCGCCGAGACAGGTCGGGCGTCAGGCCGGCGTCGACCCCCGCCTGAGCAAGGCATTCCGCAAGCAGGAACACATAGGCCGGCCCGGAACCGGAAACGGCGGTCGCAACATCGATCAGATCTTCTTCGTCGACCCAACCCACTTCGCCGATCGCAGCCAGCAGTTGGTCGCAGATCGTGCGTTGGCGGTCCGTCACGTGTGCATTGGCCACACAAACCGTGATCCCCCGCCCGATTGCAGCAGGTGTATTGGGGATCGACCGAACGACTGCCGCGCCCGGCCCAAGGTGCTTCTCGAATCCGGCCACCGTGCGCCCGGCTGCAACAGAAAGAACCAGCGTGTTCGGACCGGCAAGCTTCGCCAGCGGCGGGAAGACCTCGTCCATGACCTGCGGTTTGACCGCCATCAGGATCACTGCCGGTGGCGTCTCGAGCACGCCCTCAAGCGAGCTATGGGCGGAAATGGCATGCTTGTCGAGCAGTGCCGCAATCTCGGCAGGCGGGCCGGGATCCTGCACCACCACCTGCGCCGCGGGGAGACCGCCGGCGAGCCATCCCGTAAGCATCGCGCCGCCCATCTTGCCGGCACCGGCGAGCACCAGCGGCCCATTCAAAAGATCCTGCATGTCATGATCCTCCCTGTTCGGCCGAAGTCTGGCGAGCCGCGCGCCGCGGTGCAACTGCTTTCATTGCAGCGCCAGGAAGAATGAGACGCGGGACCGCCCGGCAATCTGCCGGATTACCAATGCAAAAAAGGCGGCGCCGTCTGCCAGCACCGCCACATCACCGTTCAGAACTCGATTCGACTCAGGCACAGCCCTCGGTCTCGAACATGGTGGAGGCCAGAGCATCACGGCTTGGCTTGCCCGCCCAAACGACAAACTGGAACGCCTGATAGTAGCGCTCTCCGGCCTCCAGCGCTGCGCGGATCAGGGCGTCGCACTGCGCCCGCGTCGCAACGGCATCATTGAGCGGCACGCCATGGCGGAACATGATCAGGCCTTCAACGCTCCAGTAATCAAAGTGACCGATCCAGAGCTGCTCGTTGATGCTCGCAATGAGGCGGTAGATCTCGTTGAGCCGGCTGTCCGGAACCTTGAGCTCGAATGCACTTGCAATATGCAGCGTTTCGAAATCATCGCGCCAGTTGAGGGACAGGTGGTAGTCGGTCCACGTACCCTGCACGACCATCGTCAGCTCATCGGCACTCTGGCGTTCGTGCGCCCAGTCATTGTGATGTGCGACCTGCTCGATCAGATCCACAGGATTTCGCACGCGCTCATAACCGGGTTCCTTCACAACAGCCATCGGCATCCTCTCGTCAGTGTCGCAGGGCGCAGGACACGATCCGGTGCGCCAGATTGAAGGTGTCACGCAACAACTCGGGACAGCCAACCCGGCACACTCTTGCCCGGTGAATGGGCGGGACGAAAGCTGAATCGCAGGTCATAACGCAACCGACGTTGATCATTGTCCACGGTCAAAGTGGCCCTCGTCTGTTAAAAGGAAGAAAAAACCGGCATGCCGGGACAAACTGTGGAAGAAACGGGGATCAAGTTGTGGACACCCGCATTTTTCTGGACCCGGGCAACACCAACACAACGTTGATTCAGGTTGCTGACACAAGCAGTTGGTTGCCACGCCGCGGAGCCGACCAGCCCCACCTCCGGCATCCGACGCTACGGCCCGCCGTCAGAACTTGTCAGCCGCTCCTCGATCCGCGCCAACCTTTCGGCCAACTGCTCGTTTTCGGCGCGCGCCTTTTCTGCCATCGCCTTGACCACTTCGAATTCTTCACGCCGCACGACGTCCATCTCGCCCAGCACACGGTCGACCTGCGCCCGCATCAGCGTTTCGAATTCCTTGCGTGCGCCCTGGGCTGCCCCAGCCGCATCCGTCATCAATTTCGCCAGTTCATCAAAGAAGCGGTTGCTGGTCTGCGTCATGTCCCAATCCTTGTTAGTCAACGTGCAAGGCGGCACCTGCACTGAATTCCCTTGAGGCATACTATAATGAGATCAGGGGGTCTGCGCGACCAGCACGGCGCCGCGCGTCTGCCGCCGGCAAACCGCGACCTCGTCCGCTTCGGCTTGACATACCCGCCGGCATGCTCGCAACGTCCGCCCGCGCAATACCTGCGAACCAAACGACGAGTTGAAGCCCATGCTCCCGCTGGCCCTGCCGTTTCCCGAAATCGATCCAGTGGCCCTCGCGATCGGGCCATTGGAAATCAAATGGTACGGCTTGTCCTACATGACCGGCCTGCTGTTGGGCTGGCTCTACATCCGCAACCTGGTCGCGCAGCACAGGCTGTGGCCGGCCGGCGTGGCCCCGTTTCCCGCGGTCAAAGTCGACGATCTTCTGATTTACATGACCATCGGGGTGGTCATCGGCGGACGGCTCGGCTTCGTGTTGTTTTACGAACCGGGCTACTACCTCGCCAACCCATCCGAGATCCCTGCCGTATGGAAGGGAGGCATGGCGTTCCATGGCGCTTTGCTGGGTTGTGGCCTCGCCATATGGGCGTTTGCGGTGCGCAACGGTTTCAATACCCTGAGCGCCATGGATGCCTGCGCCGCCGCCGTCCCGATCGGCCTGTTCTTCGGGCGCATCGCAAACTTCATCAACGGTGAATTGTGGGGCCGCCCGACGACCATGCCCTGGGGCATGGTCTTCCCGGATGCCCATCTCTACCATCCCGCGGCGGGAGTCGTGCCGCGCCATCCCAGCCAGCTTTACGAAGCCGCCCTCGAAGGCCTGGCCCTGTTCATTGTCCTGCGCATCCTGACCCATCGCCACGGCGCACTACAGCAGCCGGGCATCACAACCGGCGTATTTCTCCTCGGCTACGGCGTTGCCCGCTCCTTTTGCGAACTCTTCCGCCAGTTCGATCCCGAACACGCATTTTCGACATACGGCCTTACACCGGGTATCGTCTATTCGATACCTATGGTGTTGCTCGGCCTGTGGTTTATCCGTTCCGCCCAGACCAGGTTTGCCGGCTGATCCGACATGCTGCCCTATGACCCGTCAGCCCGTCGCCAAACCCCGCTTGCACGCGAGCTGGCCGAACGAATCCGCACAGGCGGATCGATCAGTGTGCAAGCCTACGTCGACCAATGTCTCGGCCATGACAACCATGGCTATTACCGCTCGAGAACCGCGATCGGTGCTGCAGCAGACTTCGTCACGGCGCCTGAAATCAGCCAGGTTTTCGGTGAACTGCTCGGTATCTGGGTGGCACTGGTCTGGCAGCAGATGGGTAAACCCGATCGGTTGCGCCTCGTCGAACTCGGACCCGGGCGGGGCACACTCATGACCGACGCATTTCGAGCCATCACCAAGGTCGCGAACATGGCGTCTGCCATCCAACTACATCTCGTCGAACAGAACCCGAAGCTGCGCCAGCAGCAGTTCGAGCGCCTGCATCACCTCGCGCCCGACCTCGTACATCACGAGACCGTCGACGAGCTGAATACAGCGGCAGCTATGCACGCCCTGCCGACAATCGTCATCGCGAACGAATTTCTCGATGCCATCGGAGTTCGCCAGCTGATTGTGCGGGACGGTCAATGGTACGAGCGCTGCATCACGCTCGACGGCAACAACCGCCTCTCCTTCGCCATCGCTACGAAACCAGCTCTCGCCGAGCAACATTGGCCTTTGCCGGGGAGCTTGGACGACGGCACGGTGTTTGAATGTAATCCGGCTATTCGAGCGACGCTCGCCCCGGCACTGGGTGGCCTTGCACGTCGGGCACCTCTGGCTGCATTGCTCATCGATTACGGCCACGAAACCACGCGTGTTGGCGACACGCTGCAGGCCGTTCGCCGGCATGCCTACGAGCACCCGCTGACCTCACCCGGCGAGGCGGATCTCACCGCACAGGTGGATTTTGCAGCCGCCACCCGCGCGTTTTGCGAAGCCGGTCTGGCGGTCTACGGGCCGGTCTCGCAGGCTGAGTTCCTCGGCCGCCTGGGCATTGTCGAGCGTACATCCCGCCTGATGGCCGCCAATCCCTGTCAAGCGGCGGATTTGGAGATGGCAACCCAGCGCCTGATGACACCGACCGGCATGGGCGCACGCTTCAAGGCATTGGGGATTGCCGGCCCGGGCTTGGGCGGCCTACCGCTCTTGGAAGCATCAACCGTCTGAAGTATTACGGGCAGGCCCACCACTCCGGATCCGGCCAGAGGACTTGCGACCATGATTGAGGCCACCGTCTTGACGTCTCCGGCACTCGCGGCGGCATCCGGCATTCGCCATGGCTTCTTCACGCGGGAAGGGGGCGTGTCGACCGGTCTTTACAGTGCGCTCAATTGCGGCCTCGGCTCAGGCGATGACCGCGACAAGGTGCTTGAAAATCGCCGTCGAGCTGCCAGCCATCTTGGCGCGGCACACTGCGATGTCGTCACCGTCTACCAGGTCCACAGCGCACGCGCACTCATTATCGACGCGCCGTTCGAGGCCGGCACTGTGCCGGAAGCAGATGCCCTTGTCACACGCACCCCCGGCCTCGCCGTCGGCGCGCTGGCCGCTGATTGCACGCCGGTCTTGTTCGCCGACCCGCAGGCCGGCGTCGTCGCGGCAGCTCACTCCGGCTGGCGCGGTGCCGTCTCGGGCATACTGTTGGCAACAGTCGAAGCGATGGAGCGTATCGGCGCACGCCGCGACCGCATCATTGCCGCGGTCGGCCCCACGATTCATCAGGAAAACTACGAGGTCGGCCCGGAATTCGAAGAGAACTTCCTCGCCCGCGACCCCTCATTCGCTCAGTACTTCGTGCGACCGGACACGGCATCCAAACCGCATTTTGATTTGCCGGGCTTTTGCCGTGCAGCGCTCACGCGCACCGGAATAGCCACCATCGACGATGTCGCGCACTGCACCTACGCAAACGAATCGCTTTTTTTCTCCTATCGCCGAAAAACGCACCGCGGAGAGGCCGATTACGGTCGCCAAATCTCCGCCATCCTCGTTGCATAGGGTACTATTCCACAGAATTCATGCCCCTCGATACCGCCGTGTTAGGGAGTTTGGCGGATTTGGATGATTTCCGTCTGGACGCGAAATATGCTAACCGGTACATCAAGATGCGGAGTACCGGTTGGGTTATTGAGGCCGCAAAGTACGTACGTCGGCCGCCGGAAAACAGCGGGACATTGAGAGGGGGACGTCATCGTGGCGACCATCGATGCTGCTGCGGCACAGAACGTACGAAAGTCACTCACGTGCGCAGCGATTGCAGCAACCCTGGCACTAAGCGTCACGGCATGCACGACCGGGGGCGGCGGGATCCTTGACGGCCTCGGCCAACAGCAAGCCACCACGCCAGACGCCGGCCAGCCGTCGACAGCCATTGCCAGCACGAAGGGCACTGTCCTTGTCGCGCCGTTGATCGGCCCGCCTGACACGGTGTCGAAACAACTGAAAAGCCAGGTCACGGCCGCACTGGGAAGGAATGCGGTACAGGTGCTGCCGACCCCGGCCGCGGGCGCCGCCGCACCGAAGAGCGACTACACGTTGCGTGGCTACGTCGTGGCCGCCAAGGAAGCCGCCGGCACCAAGGTCTCCTACATTTGGGACGTGACGAACGCCACAGGTCAGCGCGTGCATCGCATCACGGGTGAGGAAGTCGTCCAGGGTGCATCCGCAACCAATCCTTGGCAGTCGGTGTCGCCCCAGGTGATGGCCAACATTGCAAACCGGACGGCCAGTGCCCTTTCGGCGTGGATGCCGAAGAAGCAGCTACCCGCCAATCCGCAGGTTCCACTTGCAAGTGGCGCGGCTCAAACCGGGCAGGCTGTGAATACAGCGGCAAATTCGGCGGTAGGCACCGGCCAGACAACCGTTGCCCAGCTCTCACGCGCAACGAAGAAAACGGGTAGCATACCGTCCCAGCCTGCGAGCCTGGCCGTGGTTGTGCCCCGTGTCTCGGGTGCGCCCGGCGATGGTTCCACGGCATTGGCGTCTGCTCTGCAAAGCGAACTGCGCAAGAACGGCATTGCGCTGGCCAGCGGTGCCGGGACGGCATCGGCCCACCGTGTCGAAGGCAAGGTTGCTCTGGGCGCCCCAAAATCCGGAAAACAATCGATCAATATCGACTGGGTGGTCAAGGATCCCAAGGGCGTGAAGCTTGGTACGGTCTCGCAAAAGAACGAAATCCCGGCCGGATCGCTGAACGGCAAGTGGGGACCAACGGCCGGTGCGGCAGCCGCCGCGGCCGCGCAGGGTATCGTTCGGCTGTTGCCGCGCCAGACCGCACAACGATCATAACCGGGTGGCGCAGTTCCCGTGCCAAGGGCGTTGTTCTGCTCACGCAGGACATGGATGACACATTTCTGACATCAAATTGAACCCGGGCCGTTTACACGCCCGGGTTCAGTTGTTAGAAGCCGCGCGACTCTCGCAGGCACCGGAATCGGGTTGCCGGAGCCGGTTGGATGAGTGGCAGGACCGACTAATGAGCGAAGCAGCACAGCCGTTGCGTATCAAGCTTGTTGCAGGCAACTCCAACCGCCCACTTTCGGAAGCCATAAGCGCACACCTCGACGTCACCATGACGAAGAGCATCTGCCGGCGGTTCGCCGATATGGAGGTGTTCGTCGAAATTCAGGAGAACGTACGGGGTGAGGACGTATTCGTACTGCAATCGACATCCTTTCCGGCCAATGACAACCTTATGGAACTGCTGATCCTCATCGACGCCCTAAAGCGCGCGTCGGCCCGCCGGATCACCGCCGTCATGCCTTACTACGGTTACGCCCGGCAGGATCGCAAGGTCGGTGCGCGGACACCGATTTCCGCCAAACTGGTAGCCAACCTGATAGAACGCGCCGGCGCTGACCGGGTTATGACGATGGATCTGCACGCCGGTCAGATCCAGGGCTTCTTCGATATCCCGACTGACAACCTGTTCGCTGCCCCGGTCATGGTGCGCGATATCAAGGAACAGTTTGAACTCGCCAATGTATGCGTTGTATCCCCCGACGTCGGCGGCGTGGTCCGCGCGCGCGGGCTGGCCAAGCGCATCGACGCCCCGATCGCCATTTGCGACAAGCGCCGGGAACGGCCTGGCGAAAGCGAAGTCATGAACGTCATTGGCGATGTCAAAGGCAAAACCTGTATCCTGGTCGATGACATCGTCGATTCCGGCGGTACGCTGGTCAACGCCGCCAACGCGCTGCTCTCGCAAGGCGCACGCGAGGTAATGGCCTACATCACTCACGGCGTTCTGTCCGGCGGCGCCTGTGCCAGGATCCAGGGGTCAGATCTGAAATCACTGGTCGTCACCGATTCCATCCAACCGACCAAGGACGTCCTCGCGGTTCCCAATATCCGCATCCTCTCGATCGCGCCTCTGATCGGCGAAGCGATCGCACGCACCAGCCGGGAGGAAAGCGTTTCGAGCTTGTTTTATTGACCCTGCTTGCGGTGACAAAGTTTGGCACCAGCCTGCGAATTCATTTTGCCACCAGCCCACAGCGCACGAAGGCCTCAACCTCCTGACATCGCCGTCAGCACAACGACCTCTGTGCCGTCGTCAAGGCGCGTGTCCAGGTTCGCTCGGTCGCCATCGACAAAGATATTGAGATGGCGCCGAATTGCCGGCGTGGTGTCCGCGAGCCGGTCGCGCATGCCCGGCCAGCGAAGCTCAAGCTGATGCAGCACATCGTCGACTGTCCTTGCATTCATTTCGACAACCGCCTCCGCTTCGGGAAACAGGCGCAGAAGCGCCGCTGGTAGAAACACTTTCACCCGCGCCAGTGCGCCATCCTCGCTTTGTGGGCCCTCGCTTTGTGTGCCAGTCTCTACCTTGTCCGCCATAACGCGTCTCCCCCGTCCGATCAGCTGGCGACAAGCGTTTCGACCGAGGTAATCGTGGGCAGATGGCGCGCGATTTCCTGCCACGTTTCCCCTTCATCGCCACTCACGAACAGTGAGCCGGTGCTGGTTCCGAAATAAAGGCCGGCCGGATCGAGACCGTCCTGCGCCATGGCCTGGCGCAAGACACCGAAGTAGGCCCCCTCTTGCGGCAGTCCATCACGCAGATCCTGCCAGGTCCGCCCACGGTCCCGCGAGCGCCATACGGCCGCTTTGGCATCGGGCATATAGCGGCCGACGGTGTCGCCGTTGAGCGGCAGCAGGTAGACGGTGTCCGGATCGCGCGGATGGGCCACGGCAGGGAACCCGAAAGTCGACGGCAATCCTTCCTCCATACTCTCCCAGTCGAGGCCACCGTTCTCGCTGACATACATTCCGCAGTGATTTTGCTGGTAAAGCCGATCCGGCATACCAGCCGCCATCACGATCGAATGGACACATTGACCGAATTCTGGATAGCGCTGATCTTCCGGCGCGTAGTCATTGCGGGTTCCCGCGTTGCGCGGCGTCCAGCTCTTGCCGCCATCCGCGGAATGAAACACGCCAACGGCCGAAATCCCGATCCAGATCTGTTGCGCATCGTTCGGATGAACCAGGATGTGGTGTAGGATCAGACCAGCCCCACCCGGCATCCAGTCACGCCTCGTCGGATGCTTCTGCAGCCCATCGAGATGTACCCAGTTCTTGCCGCCGTCATCACTCCTAAACAGACCGGCCGGTTGCACCCCAGCATAAAGCGTTCCGTCCGAAGCATGCAGGCTCCAGACTGTTTGAACCGGCGTCTCGCCCTCAGGATAAGCAAGCCCGGCGCTGGAATGAGCCCACGTCGCGCCGCGATCGTCTGAGTACCAGACCGCGGGGCCAAACCACTCGTTTCCTCCTCCGGCCCAGATCCTGCCGGTCGCCGGATTACCGATCGCATGATTGACCGGCCAGGCATCGCAGTAAGGGCCGCGCATACGCCAATCTTTGCGCTTGGTATCGCCGTCAAAAACAAACACGCCCTTCTTGGTCCCGACCAACACGTGAAGCTGTTGCGCCATGTACTGCTCTCCGATGCGATTGTGGAGCTGCGGGGCCTCACCCGACGACTTAGACCCGGCCGGCCGCAACCGTGGCAAGCCTTCAACTCTACCGATCATCGCAGCCCGGCTCGACCACAGTGTGGCGCCCGCTTTCCAAGCGCGCGGGAGCCACGCCAACTGCGATCGAAACCGCTTACGACGCCAGCACATGACAGTTCGCCAACGGGCAAGTCTGCCGGAGGACCTCGACCGCTATTCTCCTGCGTCGAGCCGAACACCGTTTCGATCCGGCCGCCGGTCAAGGCCGCCACCGCAGTGCCTTTTCACTAATTGCGGGCGTGCCCGTCTCTGGCTGGCCATGGACGATATTCCTAACGCTGATCCGCAACGGGTGCTGCGCGAACGGTCCGGACGACCTACAGCTTCAGCACGTCGTGGGCGCCGGCGCCGCAGCCGCATGGCCGGCCGGCAACTCTGCCGATTCACCCGACTTCGATCGGCAAGGCCTCGTCCTTGGCCCACTCGCTCATCGAGTTGTCGTACACCGTCAGGTCTTCATAGCCGAGCTGGTGCAGCAGGAAGGCATCGAGCGTCGCTGCAATACCACCTCCGCAATAAAGAATGATGCGCTTGTCAGGCGCAGCGCCAACGTCACGAAAGGCCTTTGCCGCCTGCGCAGCCTCGGCCATGATCTTGGTCGGCCCGATTTGCAGATGTCCGGCCGGAACGTTGACGCTCCCAGGTATGCGACCGGGCCGGCCATACCGTTTGGTCTCGCCGGCGTGCAGGTCCGGCGCCAGAGCGTTGATCGTGCAGATCCCGCCGTCACCGATCGCAGCCTTGACCTCCTCCTTGCCGCAAAACAGACCGTTACGCGGCCGCGCCGTTAAAGACGCCGCGGGATACCGGAATTCCCCCTTCTCGACCGCGCGCCCTTCCGATTGCCATTTATCCCAGCCGCCATCGAGGATCGCGGCATTGTCAAAACCCACGGACCTCAGCATCCACCAGATCCGCGTCGCCCATTGCATATTGGAGCGCGCGTAGAGAACCACGCGGGTGTCATCGCCGATACCGTGCTGCGCGAACCGTCTCGCCAAGTCATCCGCGGCCGGCATCGTGAACCGGTACGGACTGTCGTTGTCCGACAAATCACCCTGCAGGTCGAGAAACGCGGAGCCTGGAATATGCCCGGCTTCGAAGTCCGATCGGCCGCTTTCGACCGAATAGGGCCGTCCGGTGCCTTCCTCGTAGTGCAGATAGGTCGTGCAATCGAACACTCTGAGATGCGGCGCACTGGCGTTTTCGGCGAGCCAGTCCGTCGAGACCAATTGCTCCGGATACTTGTATGTCGCAGTCATGGCCATGCGTCCAAAGTTGGGTTCATCGGCGGTGCCTCATCTTATCATGTCGGTGCCGTACCGGCGAAAAACCTGTCCCGCCAGCGACATTGAAATGAATTGCACTCCTGCCGCGGGAAGGCTATAAGCCGATCGCTTCAAATAGAAGTTCATTCCGCCGGGGCACCCTTGGAGGCCTGGTGGCACTTGGACAGGCCCGACAGGGCCTTATTTTCATTGGAGAAAGAGCCATGGCTACATCGGGGATCCAAGAGATCCAGGCCACGGCGCGTGCCAGGGCCGGTAAGGGGGCCGCCCGGGCAGTGCGTCGTGAAGGGAAAGTGCCCGCCGTCATTTACGGCGACAAGAAAGATCCGGAGACGATCGCGCTCGATTTCAACGATCTCGTCCGGATGCTCAATCGCGGCGGCTTCCTATCGAGCGTTTTCGACATCCAGTTCGAAGGCAAGACGGTGCGTGCGCTAACCCGCGATGTCCAGTTCGATCCGGTAAAGGACCTCCCGATCCACGTCGATTTCCAGCGTGTCGGCGGCGACGGACAAATCCGCGTCACCGTGCCGATTGAAATCATCAACGAAGAAAAATCGCCGGGCATGCGCCGCGGCGGCGTGCTCAACATCGTGCGCCGGGAAATCGAAATTATCTGCCCGGCCAACGCCATTCCGGAAAATCTGGTGGTCGATCTCGAAGGCATCGAAATCGGGTCGTCGATCCACATCTCCGCCATCACTTTGCCGGACAACGTTACGCCCACGATCACCGATCGCGACTTTACCGTTGTCACGGTTGCAGGATCGGCTGCCGCCAAGTCCGAAGACGACGAGGAAGAAGGCACCGAGGACGAACAAGCGGTCGAAGACGGAGCTGAAGCAGAGGCAGAGGGCGAAGGCGAAGGCGAAGAGCGGGAGTAAGGCGCAGCACCACTGTTCCATCACCCGCCGATGCCGGGCCGGCAGATGTTCGGCCCGCCATATCCGCCGCTCCACTTTGCGCGCGAGCATACGCTGCACCGCACCAAGCCTGCACGGCAGTTGCCGGGAGGCGCATCATGAAACTGTTTGTCGGGCTGGGTAACCCTGGCCAGAAATTCGCAGGCAACCGCCACAACGTCGGGTTCATGGCGGTCGAGCGCATTGCCGACCACAATGATCTCGGCCCGTGGCGCAAGCGCTTTCACAGCCTCGCATGCGACGGCCAACTCGGCGACGAGCGCGTTTTATTGCTCAAACCCCAGACGTACTACAATGAGGCTGGCAATGCCGTGCGGGAGGCGGCCAAGTTTCTCAAAATCAAGGTCCACGACATCATCGTCTTCCACGACGAAATCGACCTTGCTCCCGGAAAGTTGCGCGTGAAGTCCGGTGGTGGCACTGCGGGCAACAATGGCCTGCGCTCGATCCAGGCCCAGCTTTCAAGCCCCGAATTCACGCGCGTGCGCATCGGCGTGGGCCACCCGGGCGACAAGAACCAGGTCGCCAACTACGTCCTTAGAAACTTTGCGAAGGCCGACGCAGAGTGGCTCGAAACTCTGCTGGATGCACTGGCCCGCAGTGCCGGCCGCCTTGCAGCAGGCGAGACCGAGCGATTTCAGACCGACGTGGCACAGGCGTTGAACGCGTTGCGCGAAGTTGACCAGAAAACCTCCGCGCCATCGTCCGATGAGCCCTCCTCCAATCAAGAGCCCGCGGCAACACGCCTGCCCCCTCAGCGCACCGGCAAAGGAACACGGCCATCCAAACGCACGGGTGGGCGGTCGACAATACAGGGCAAAGGCCAATCGGGCGCCCCCTCCCAGCGCGAACTCGCGCGAAATGCAGCCACCAAGAAGCACAAGCCGTCACGCAAAATCAAGAAGGGCATTCGAGACGCAGATGACGTCTCCGAGGCGATTGAAGATACGGCGAGCCGACCAAACGAAACAACCACCGCGTCTGGCTCCAACGCATTGGCCGCGCGCCTCAAACGCTGGTTCTCGGGCACCACGGAAAACGACTAATCGTTTCGCCTTCCATTGCGAGCAACAACCACAGCGGAAAGATCATGGGCTTTAAATGCGGAATTGTCGGATTGCCGAATGTCGGCAAATCGACGTTGTTCAACGCGCTGACGCAAACGGCCACCGCCGAGGCGGCCAACTACCCGTTCTGCACGATCGAACCCAACGTCGGGGAGGTTGCGGTTCCGGATCCGCGCCTCGCGAAGTTGGCCGCCATCGCGGAACCGGAACAGATCATCCCAACCCGCCTGACCTTTGTTGACATTGCAGGTCTCGTGCGCGGCGCATCGAAAGGCGAAGGCCTCGGCAACCAGTTTCTTGCTCACATTCGCGAAGTCGACGCGGTTGCCTACGTTCTGCGCTGCTTCGAGGACGAGGACATCACCCACGTTGAAGGCCGTATCGATCCGACCTCGGATGCCGATACGGTCGAGACGGAATTGATGCTGGCTGATCTCGAAAGCCTCGAGAAGCGCCGCCTGACGGTCGAAAAGCGCGCCAAGGGAAACGACAAGGAAGCCAGGGCAACGATGGCGCTGATCGACAAGGCGCTCCAACTGCTCCGCGAAGGCCGGCCCGCGCGCGCCGCCGACATTGCACCTGAGGAACTGGCAGGCTGGCGCCAGCTCCAGCTACTCACCGCAAAACCGATCCTTTACGTCTGTAATGTCGACGAGGACTCGGCGCGGGACGGCAACGCCTATTCGGCCGCCGTCAAGGCACGTGCTGATGCCGAGGGCGCCGGCTGTGTCGTGATTTCGGCCAAAATCGAAGCCGAGCTTGCCGGCCTCGACGCTGCCGAACGCAACGAGTTTCTGGCAAGCCTCGGACTGGAGGAGCCGGGCCTCAATCGCCTGATCCGCGCCGGCTACAGCCTTCTCGACCTTTTGACGTATTTCACCGTCGGACCGAAGGAAGCGCGGGCCTGGACCGTCCCATGCGGCACCAAGGCGCCGCAGGCCGCGGGCATCATTCACACGGACTTCGAAAAGGGTTTCATTCGCGCCGAAACGATTTCCTACGAAGACTACATCGCGCTCGACGGTGAGGCCGGCGCCAAGGACGCCGGCAAAATGCGCCTCGAAGGCAAGGACTACGTCGTCCGGGACGGCGACGTCATGCACTTTCGATTCGCGACCTAGGCCGACCGAAGACCGCGCCAGTCAGACAAGTGCGGTGCTGACCTTTCGCCAGTGTGACCATCTCTATGCCAGACCCCGCTGGCGCAGCAGACCATCGGCACTCGGCAAGCCGCCGCGAAACGCGATGTAGGCCTCGTCACCATCGCGCCGTCCGCCGGCAGCATAGACGAAGTCCTTGAGCTTTTCGGCCGTCGCCTTGTCGAACACGTCGCCGGTCTCTTCGAATGCAGCAAACGCATCCGCATCCAACACTTCCGACCACATATAGCTGTAGTATCCTGCCGAGTATCCATCGCCTGAAAACACATGCTGGAAATGCGGAGAACGGTGGCGCATCACGATCGCCTCGGGCATACCGAGCCGTACCAACTGCTCGGCCTCGAATGCCATCGGGTCCGTGCCGGGCGCGTAGGCGTCGCTATGAAAGGCCATGTCGATCAGGGCCGAAGCGAGGTATTCGACGGTTGCAAATCCCTGATTGAAGTTCATTGCAGCTTTTAGTTTTTCGAGCAAATCAGCCGGCATCGCCGCACCGGTCTCGTGGTGGCGCGCGAATGCCCCAAGCACCTCGTCCGTCTCGAGCCAATGCTCGAACAGTTGCGAGGGCAGTTCGACGAAGTCACGCTCCACGCTTGTTCCGGCAAGCGACCCATAGGTTACGTCGGACAACAGGCCATGCAGTGCGTGCCCGAACTCGTGAAACAGTGTCCGCGCATCGTCGAAGGAGAGCAACGTCGGTTCGCCGTCCGCTGCCTTGGCAAAATTCATGACGTTGAGCACGGCCGGGTGCTGGTCGCCACCAAACCTGCGTTGACTGCGAAATGCCGTCATCCACGCGCCGGAACGCTTGGATGGCCTTGCAAAGTAGTCCCCAAGAAACAAGCCGATATGATTGCCGACCTCATCCTTGACCTCCCAGGCTCTTACATCCGGGTGATAGAGCGCCAATCCGTGCTGTTCCTCGAACGTCAGCCCGAAGAGACGCCCGGCGGTGGCAAAGGCGGCTGCGATCATCTGATCAAGCGGCAGGTAGGACTTGATTTCGGCTTCGTCGAGCTCGTAGTCGGCGCGACGCACCTTCTCCGCGTAATACCGCCAGTCCCACGGGGCAATCTCAATGTTTTGCCCATCCTTGCGCGCGGCATCCGCCAGGCGTTGCCGTTCGGCTTCGGCTGCCGCCACCGCCGGCCGCCAGACCGTCGTCAGAAGCGCCTCGACGGCATCCGTGGTCTTGGCCATTGTGTTGTCGAGCTTGAAGGCTGCAAACGTGTCAAACCCCAGCAACGCAGCGCGCTCTTGGCGCAATGCCAGCGTCTCTGCAATAATGTCACGGTTGTCGGTCTCACCACCGTTTTCACCCCGCGCAATCCAGGCCTTGAACGCCCTTTCGCGCAAATGGCGATGCTCCGAGAATGTCAGAAACGGCTCGATGAGAGAGCGCGAAAGCGTGATAACGTGAGAGGCTGCACTGCCGCGCTCCTGTGCCGCCGCTGCCGCCGCCCGACGCAGGGATGCCGGCAGGCCATCGAGGTCGGCGCCATCATCCAACTCCAGCACGAAAGCGTTTTCATCCGCGAGGACATTCTGAGAAAATCGTGTTCCAAGTTCAGCCAATCGTTCGGTGAGCGCATCAAGGCGCGCCTTGTCCGCCTCTGCGAGCGCCGCACCGGCGCGCACGAACCCACGATGCGTGCGCTTGAGAAGTTGTCGCTGCTCGTCGGTCAGCTCCAAATGTGCGGACTGATCATTGACGGCGGCGATGCGTGCAAACAGCGCCCCGTTCGAAGCAATCGCGTTGTAGTGCGCCGTCAGACGCGGTGCCAGAACACGCTCCAATTGCTGGATGTCCGGGTTGGTATGCGCTCCGGACAACACCCAGAACACCGCCGACACCTTCTGCAACCGGTCACCTGAAGCCTCCAGGGCGAGAACCGTGTTTTCGAAGGTCGGCAACTCGGGACTCCCGGCAATGGATGCGATTTCCTCGTTGTGCACCTTGAGCGCCATGTCAAACGCCGGCTCGAAATGCTCCACTTCTAGGCGACTGAACGGCGGCAGATCGAACGGTCCATCCCAGTCCTGCAGGAGTGGGTTGCCGGCTTGATGGTCGCTCATGAGGAGGACTCCCGTTCTGGTTTGAGAGGATTTGTAACGCGCCGGAAGAGCCGCGGCGTTCGAGAAGCACGCGTTCTATGCCTGGAGCATAGATGAGCAGTGATTGGACAACGTCAAGACGATCGCGCGCTATGTTCCGGGATCGGGCCGCTCGAGTTCATTCGGCGTATCACGCAACAGGATCGCCGGCAGCAGCGCACTTGATACAATGATCAGCAGGATCACTGAATAATGCTGCGTCGTGATCAAGCCGGCCTCGAGGCCGACGGTCGCCGTCACGATGCCGAACGCCAGGCGATAGTTGAACAACAGCCCGACAAACGTGCTCGAGTGCCCGAGTAGTGTCCGCGCGGCCAGGGCCGTGCCGGCGAATTTCAGTCCGACCGCGGCTACAAACAGCACAACGAATTGCAAGACCAGTTCGCCCGTCATCAGCGTCAGGTCGATTTGCATCCCCGCGTGCAGGAAAAACACTGGCGCCAGCAGGCTGAACACAATGGCGCGCAGCTTTTCTTCCACCGCACCATGCTCTTCGACCACCTCCGACATCACCAGACCGATCGCAAACGCGACGATCGCCGGGTGAATTCCCCCGACGTGTTCTGCCATGAAGCCCATCGCGATCAGAATGACCATCAGGAAGCGCAACTCGAATTCGACGATCGAACCGCTGTAGCGCCGGAAGATCCATGTCCCGACACGTGGCAATCCGAATATCGCCGGCAACAACACAAGTAGGAATATCGCGGTACCCCAACCCGTATTGCCGAGCAGCATGGCCAGCAGGATCATGCTGATCACATCGACGACCGTCGCGGCCCCAAGCACGATCTGGCCAAAGTCGCTGGTCAGATCTCCGCGTTCTCGCAGCGCGTGATAGACCAGCGCGAGCGACGTCGTGGACAACCCGATTGCCACCAGTCCCGCACCTTGCCATCCAAGCCCGATGACTGTGAAACACACCACAAACACACCGGCCATCGGCACAGTGAGAGAGGCAAGACCAATCCCCACGCTCTGCCGCCAGGTTCGCCGCAGACGATGGATGTCGACCTCGAAACCCGCCAGGAACATCAAACCGAGCAGGCCGAGGTTGCCCAGGAACTCAACCCAGTTGAGCGATTTGATATCGGCCATAAAAAAGCCGAGCGCGACACCCGCCAGAATCTCGGCGATCGCACTCGAAAATCCAATCTCGAGCGCAACTCCGGCCGCCACGACCAGAACCAGGGCAACGATAACCGAAGGATCCATTCAACTCTCGATCAGAATTGGTTTGACGCGCGAAACGGCTTTACACTGACGCGCAACCTGCTTCCCGCCCGCAAGCTTGCACGCTGACGTGGACAGCTGGATTGAATACGCGCCGCGCGCCCCGCATCGCCGACGGCGGTCCCCGCACCATGCCTGCATTGACTTGGCGAACACCAAGGGGCCGCGGCCGATACACTGGCAATGGACGGGCCCCAACAACCTGCAGCCGGCCCAACTGCCTCCAGCGGCCTGTTCGCCCTCAGACAGCCCATTCGCCCCAGTGGGCTGAGCGTCCAAGACGACCTGACGGCCCACACGCGGCCTGGCCGCGCAAAAAAGAAAAACCTTGATCGGCGGACCGATCAAGGTCTGGAAGAGAGAACCATGGCCGCAAAATCTTATTGCACAGGTATGGGCGACCTGCACACAACACAGCGAGCCAATTATTCAGACCACCGCGTACCCCCAAACATCGCCACCCGGCTTCCAAGCAGAGTTCGCTGATGTGTTCAGGATGCGCAACAGGCCAAATTGCGTTCCGAACTTACTTCTTAACAGCTGTCTGCTGAGCTGCGATATCCGCGGCGCCAAGGCCATTCGGATGCGGCATCTCACGACGGCAAGCCGTCACAACAGCTGCCGTGCACAGCAGAGCAACAACGAAAAGGGTGCCCCGGTTAGCCATTTTCTGTCTCCTTGTGACAATGCATTGAGCGACTTTACTTGAACTGACCCGCCACGCTCGCCGCAAGTGTTGTCATGTCATCCGTCTGGTTTTGCAGATCCGTAGGTGCCGTTGCGCCACACTTGTCGCTACCCTCCGTACCCGATGCGATGCCGTTATGTTCAGGCCTGCGCGCGCACCATCAAGCGCCGCGGATGACACCATTCGCGATCAGGTCGCGATGCCGTTGCGGGAACACCACAGCTGGCGCAACACTGGCCCGAATGGCGTGATTGTGTTGAGTATTTGTAAGATTTTCCGATTAGTATTCAGCCTCGTCACTAATCAGACCGGCCCTTTGCCAATTGATATGGAGCTTCGGATGATGCGCATTTGTTCGCAATTCGTTCTAGGTATTGCTTTGCTGATTGCTACGGTATGGAGTGGCACTGCCTCGGCATCGACCGTCAAAGCACTGGTCGATCTTTCCCAGCAACGCATGCACGTGTTCGTAGAAGGCAAGAAGAAATACACGTGGGTTGTATCAACGGGCAAGAAAGGCTGGCGCACCAAGCCTGGCTTTTACACGCCATTCGCGCAGCGCCGCCGCTTTTATTCGTCGAAATGGCGCATGAGCCTGCCCTACCTGACGATGATCGGCTCCGATGGCACAGCCATACACGGCACCTATCGGACCTCGAAGCTCGGCCGGCCTGCATCGCATGGTTGTATCCGCCTCAGCGTCGGCAACGCGGCCAAATTCTACAAGCTCGTCAAAAACTATGGGATGTGGTCGACCCAGGTTGAGGTCCGGCCCTGACCCTGACACCTGACCAGGTTGGTGTTTTCGAGATGAAAGGCGCGCGAGCCGACCCGCGCGCCTTTGTTTCATCCGCTCGACGCGGTTACGCCATAGCGCGCGCAAGCTCTGCGAAATCCTGGACAATGAGGTCCGGCTGATGCGGTGTCTGCCCATAAGGCCGCCGGCGGCGATCAATGAACGCAGATCGCATCCCGAAACTCTTGGCACCAATACAATCAAAGGCGTGGTTGGCCACGAACAGAAGACTGCTGCGCTCTTCATCGAGGATGTCCGCCGCGGTCGCATATGTCGCCCAGTGCGGTTTGAAGTAGCCGGCTTCCTGCACCGAGATCACTTCGTCGAATTCGAATCCGATATGCGGTCGCGCCGCCTCGAGCATATCTCGGTCGCCGTTGGACAAAATCGCCAGCCGGTAACCGGCCGCACGCAATGACTCGAGGGATGCGATGACATCCGCAAACGGCTTCAGCGTCTCGATCTGGCTAACGAGCCACCTGACTTCGTCCTGTGTGTAGGAAATACCGCACCGGTCCATCACATACGAAACCGCACGATGGCCGATCTCGCGATAGGGCGTGTGCCCGCGGTCACATAGCGCATCAATCATCGAATTTTCAAAATGCGTGCGCCGCCACCACGTAACGAACCGGTGCGCCTCGCCATCCCAACCCTTGTTCTTGAGAAACGGTGCCGCAGCCTCCGTAAGCCCGAATTGCATATCGACGATCGTGCCGTACTGATCGAACACGAGCGCACGGACCTCGCGCTTCAATTGATCGAGATTTTCCATGACTGCCCCTTCCCTTGGCCTCCATTGCGCGCGCCATCACTGGCAAAATCCGCCCGGGCTGCTGCGCCATTTGTCGATGCACGGGCTCCCACTCCAATATCGCGCCAAAAAATGAGTGAAACCGGCCCGCGTGAGCACACCCACTCCGGCTTGGTCACCGCCGGCAGACTTATTGCAAATCAGCCCCCCCTGTGAGAGCCTGCCTGCATTGAAGACAGAGTAACAAAGAAAACTCTCTCTCGCTGCCCGACCAACGCGACCTTCTGCCCAAGTACACGCCGGTGCACCAACTTGCAGGGAGGAGACAGGTGATTTTGAAGTGGCTGCGCCCGCACGCAACCGACCCAGCCCAACTGCATCTACCAACGTCCCCCGCGGCGTCCGCAACGACCATTCCCGCGCCGGCGACGACAAGCGCAGTCGCCTACGCGAGCGGGATCGCCACCCGTCCCCTCGACTACAGGACCGTCGGCAACGTGATCGACGAAGCCGCCCAACGTTTCGCAGACCGGGAGGCGCTCGTCAGCCGCACCGAAGACACTCGCCTGACCTACGCACAACTGCGCGAGCGCGCCTGCGATACCGCCCGCGCCATGATCGGGTATGGCCTCATCACTGGAGACCGTGCGGCGTTGTGGGCCCCGAACATGACCGATTGGGTGATCGTTCAGCTTGCGGCGGCCAAGGCGGGCATCATCCTCGTGACGGTAAATCCGGCCTACAGGGCGGGCGAAGTCGCCTTTGTCCTGCGTCATTCAGGTGCGCGTGTGCTGTTTTCGGCGCGCCGGTTCCGTGACCGGGACTACACGGCAGACTTCACTGAAATCCGCAACGGCGCTCCCATGCTCGAGCATATTGCAGTCCTCGGAGCCGAAGACGGGGCCGCGCAGGACGGCTTCGAAAGCCTGGCACGTTTCACGGATCGAAATTCAACCGTCAGTCAGGAAGACCTGACCCTGCGCGCGGCGGCATTGTCGCCGGAAGACCCGATCAACATCCAATACACCTCCGGCACGACGGGCCAACCGAAAGGAGCAACCCTCACCCACCACAACATCGTCAACAACGCCATCATCGTCGGTGCCGGGCAGGCCCTCAGGGAAGGTGATCGGATGTGTGTTCCGGTTCCCTTCTTCCACTGCTTCGGCAACGTACTCGGAACGCTTTCGGCCGCGGTTTATGGTTGCGCCATGATCCTGCCTGGCGAGGCCTTCGATCCCAAGGCTACGCTTGAAGCGATTCACCATGAGCGCTGCACCGTCCTTTATTCCGTGCCGATGATGTTCATCGCGATGCTCAACCATCCGGACTTTGACACCTACGATTTGACCTCGCTGCGCACTGGCGTGACCGGCGCTGCACCCTGCCCGACCGAGGTCATGCGCGACGTAGTCAGCAAAATGCACATGCATGAACTCACGATTTGCTATGGCATGACGGAAACCTCCCCGATCTCCACTCAGACGCGGATCGGTGACGACCTCGAACACCAGTGTGAGACTGTCGGCGCAATCAATCCTCATCTCGAATGCAAGATCGTCGATCCGAAAGCCGGTGCCACGCTGCGCCGCGGCGAAGAGGGCGAGTACTGCGTGCGCGGGTATTCGGTGATGGCCGGCTACTGGGAAAATCCCGAAGCGACTGCCGAGGCCATCGACCGAAACGGTTGGATGCATTCCGGCGACCTCGCCGTCATGCGCGACGATGGCTACATCCAGATCGTCGGCCGAGCGAAAGACATCATCATCCGCGGTGGCGAAAACATCCAACCGCGCGATATCGAGGAGTTCTTCCACACCCTGGCCGAAGTCGAGGACGTCCAGGTCATCGGTGTGCCGGATGAGACCTACGGTGAAGCGGTTTGTGCCTGGATCAAGCTGACCGCCGGCGCATCGATTGGTGCAGAAGAACTGCGCAATGCCTGCCGCGGTAAGATCGCAACCTACAAGATACCGAAGCACATTCGCTTCGTGGACGAGTTTCCGGTGACGGCCAGCGGCAAGGTTCAGAAATTCCGCATGCGTGAGATCATGATCAAGGAGTTGGAAAATGCTGCAAAGGCCTAGTACGGCGTGCCGGCGTTGAACCGGTCCCCGTTGCACCCGCAGGCCCTGCCGGCGTCGCTCCAGGAAATGCGCAAACCCGCCCAATTCCCGAGGTGCTCATTGCCGCTGGTGGTTTGCTTGTTTGCTTGCCTGCGCGAGAATAGCGATAGGAGGATGGCTTAAGCGGTCACAAGCGAGAACGTGCTTCGCTGGCAGGAAGCGTTCGGCAAGCTATTTGGATCAAAACAGGATTACATTATGAAAGACACCCTCAAGCCCGGCATCGAAACCACAGTCGCCATCCCGGTCGATGCGACCCGTACGATCGACTTCATGGGTGAGGAATTGCGCGTCTATGCGACGCCTTCGATCGTCCATGACCTCGAATATGCCTGCCGCAACTTCATTCTCGAACACCTTGACGACGGCGAAGACACGGTCGGCGCATCCGTTGAGATCCAGCACGCCAAACCGACGCCCCTCGGCTTCACGGCAACCCACACCGTTACGATCGACGACGTCGATCGCAGGCGTGTGACCTGCAAAGTTTCCGTTCACGACGGCGTCGAGGAAGTAGCAACGGCGACGCATACGCGGTTCGTCGTCGATATCGAACGTCTCAAGGCCGCAATTCAAGACAAGCAGTCGAAGAAGGGAGCTTGATGCGATGCCAGCCGACGGCCGACGCCGCTACACGCCACAGCGCGCCCGCACCAAGAAGCCGACTTATTGCTATCAGTGCGTCGCCGGCCCCGACCTGCTCACGGTTGAAGAAGAAGACGGCCTCGCAGTGCGTATCGAGTCAAATTACGGGCTCGCCGATCACCACCCGGGCGGCGGCCGCGTCTGCGTCAAGGCCTATGGCCTGATCCAGAAGACCTACAATCCAAACCGCATCGCAAGCCCGATGAAGCGCACCAACCCGAAAAAGGGCCGTGACCAGGACCCGGGCTTCGTTCCGATTTCGTGGCAAGAGGCCTTTGAGATCGTTGCCGGAAAACTGAACGAAGTGCGCACAAAGGGCCTGACCGATGACTCAGGCTATCCGCGCATCGCAGCAAGTTTCGGCGGCGGCGGAACGCCAACCCAGTACATGGGAACCTTCCCCGCCTTCCTCAAAGCCTGGGGCCCGGTGGACCTCGGCTTTGGCGCCGGCCAGGGCGTCAAATGCTACCACTCGGAACACCTCTACGGCGAGTTTTGGCACCGCGCATTCATCGTCTCACCGGATGTGCCTTACTGCAATTTCGTTATCAGTTGCGGCAACAACGTAGATGCATCATCGGGCGTCGCGGGCGTCTGGCGCGAAGCCGACGCCCGCGTTCGCGGCCTTCGCCGCATCCAGGTCGAACCGCATCTTTCAATCTCGGCTGCTTCGGCCGGTGAGTGGATACCGATCAAGCCCAAGACCGATGCCGCCTTCCTGTTCGCGTTGATCCATCACATCCTTCACGCACACGACTGGCAGCAGGTGTGCGATATCCCGTATCTTCGTGACACCACCAACGCGCCATACCTGATTGCACCCAACGGCTATTATCTGCGCGACCCGGTCTCCGGCGATCCGCTGGTCTGGGATCTCGCGGACGGCAAGGCCAAGCCCTATCACGAAGCCGCCGAACCGGCTTTGACCGTCAACGCGACGGTGTCCGGCAAAGAGCGCGGCGCCGACAACGAGGAATGGCAGCACGATGCAATCCCGGCCCGCACATCGTTCGACGAACTGCGCGACCACGTCCGTGACTGTTCGCCGGAATGGGCAGAAGCGATCACAGACATCCCTGCCGCAAAGACCCGGCAGATCGCGGATGAGTTCCTCGCCCATGCCTGCGTCGGCGAAACCATCGAGATCGAGGGTGTCACCCTGCCGTTCCGGCCCGTTGCCGTCATGCTCGGCAAGTCCGTCAACAATGGCTGGGGTGGGTATCAGGCAACCTGGGCTCGCACCCTTCTTGCGGTTCTCGTTGGCGCGCTGGAAGTGCCCGGCGGCGTGCTCGGGACCAACGTTAAACTGGTCCGCCCCGCAAACGAACGAGCAGCATCCGTCCGCCATGGCGAGGACGGGTTTATGCACTATCCCTTCAACGAAACCTCCAAGAATGGCTGGAAAGCCGAACCGGGCATCCGCAACGCCTACGACACCCTGGTTCCGCTCGCCTCCAACGGGCCCTGGTCGCCGGCCCTCGGCCCGGCGCATCTGCCTTGGCTGTTCCAGAAGGACCAGCCGGAAAACTGGCCGCAGGCAACAATGCCGGACGTCTGGTTCTGCTATCGCACGAACCCCGCCATCTCATCATGGAACGCACCTGAAATTGCCAGCCGCGTCGCTGAATTCCCCTACACGGTCGCGTTTGCCTACACGCGTGACGAGACCAACCATATGGCCGATATTCTGCTGCCGGACGCAGGCGATCTCGAAAGCACACAACTGATCCGCATCGGTAGCACCAAGTTCATCCAGCAGTTCTGGACCGAAGAAGGCTGGGCCGTACGCCAGCCGGTCGGTGAGAAGGTCACCGATTCCAAGGACATGACTGAGATTTCGACAGAGCTCGCGGCCCGCACGGGCATACTCGAATCCTACAACAGGGCAATCAACAGTGGCGCCGCCGGCATCCGCTTATACGGAGACGGCTTCGACTACACGCTCGCCGAAAACGAAATGCATGACGTCGACACGGTTTGGGACCGGGTCGCGCAAGCCGCCAGCCACGAGGTGTCCGATGGCACCGAGATCCATGGCCTCGAATGGTTCAAGCGCGAGGGCTATATGCTGCGCGCGATGAGCCAGCTCAAATGGTACCTGTACCCGGCGATCAAGGAAGCCGGCCTGCGTTTCGAACTGCCTTACCAGGAGCGCATGAAACGCCATGGCGCCCAGCTCGCCAACCGTCTGCACGAAGCGGGCGTCAACTGGTGGGACCGTCAGCTCGAGGAATACGAGCCGTTGCCGACTTACGTCGATTTTCCCGGCATCTGGTCCTCGTTCGCGACCGAGGTCGGCAAAAAGCCGGAAGACTTTCCGATGTGGGCTCTCACTGCACGTTCGATGCAGTATTCCTGGGGAGCCAATGTCGGCCTGCCGATGATCAAGGAAGTCGCCGACAACATTGCCGGGCATCGCGGAGTGATCATCAACAAGGCCCGCGCGCGTGAACTGGGCATCGCCGATGGCGATCGGGTGGTCATCACTTCACCGACAGGTCAAACCAGGGGGCACGCCGTGCTCAGGGCTGGCATCCGGCCGGACACCATTCTCATGATTGGCCAGTTTGATCATTGGGTGACACCCGTCGCCAAGGATTTCCAGAACCCGTCACTCAACTCGATCAGTGCGCTGGCGCTGTCATTGACCGACGCCACCGGCTCCGGCTCGGACATCGTCGCGGTCAACGTGAGCAAAGATGAAAGTACGCAGGGGGCCGCCGCATGAGCATCGCCTCCGAGGGCAGCCTACCGGCCGACGCCAAGCGGTACGGCATGACGATAGATGTCAATCGCTGCGTCGGTTGCCAGACCTGCACGATTGCATGCAAACACGCTAACGACACGACACCCGGCGTGCAGTGGCGCTCGGTCCTCGACGTCGAGCAGGGAGACTACCCGGACGTCCAGCGCTTCTTTCTTGTCGTCGGCTGCCAACACTGCGCAGATCCACCGTGCGTACCGGTTTGCCCAACCGGAGCAACCAGCCAGCGCGGGGACGGTCTCGTCGTTATAGATCACGACCTGTGCATCGGGTGCGCGTACTGCGCGGTCTCCTGCCCCTATCAGGCCCGCACCATTGTCCACGAAGACACACACTATTTCTCCGACAAGACTGTCCAGGAGCGCCACACTGGCCGGCCGGAGCGCATCGGCACGATCCAAAAGTGCACCTTCTGCATCGAGCGCGTCGACGAGGCCGAAGCCGCCGGCCTGACACCCGGCGTCGACCCCGAAGTCACCCCGGCCTGCGCTGCATCCTGTATCGCCCAGGCGATTACCTTCGGCGACTTCAACGATCCGCAAAGCCGCGTCTCGCAGCAAACGGCCACCCGGCCGACATTCCAGATCAACGATTTCCTGAACACAGATCCTCAGATCAAGTATCTCTACGATGTCCCGCACGCCATTCCCGGCCGCAAACCAACCGCCGCCGCGGCAGCGCCCCTTTTCAACGAGGAAGCCGGTCGCGATCCCGCCAATCCGCTCAACGGCAAGCTGCAGACGTTCTGGGACTTCCGCGCAGCCATGAACTTCATCATGGGGGGCACGGGCTCCGGCCTGATCGTTATCGCAGCCCTGCTGGCATTGGACGGCCACATTGACGCAAAGGCGGCACGGGCGCTGTTCGCAACTGGGGCTGTTATCATCGCCATCGGCTTGTTTTTCGTCTTTATGGAGATCGGTCGCAAGCTCCGGTTTTTGTACGCGATCCTCAGGCCGCAGACGTCCTGGATGACACGGGAGGTCTGGGTCGTCGCAGCTCTCTTCCCGCTGGTTGCGGCAAATTTTTTGTGGCATGCGCCCCAGCTCTGGCTCGCCACGGGGCTCGCGGGCGCCGCCTTTTTGTTCTGCCAGGCACAAATCCTCTATGCCGCCAAAGGCATCCCGGCCTGGCGCGTGCCGCTGATCCCGCCGCTGATCATCGCAAGCGGACTTACGGAAGGCGCCGGCGCAGCCATCCTGTCGCTGGCAGCCCTCGGTCGTGATCCGCTGCCGCAGGCCCTTTCGCTCCTTGCCTTAACCTTGGCCCCGCTCGCGGCCATGCTCTGGCTCATCTACGTTGGGCGATCGAAAGCCAGCGGCATACCGGCGCTTGCCCGCCAGGTCCTTTCGGGCATCAACGAAATCGTCGTCATGTGGTGGGCTGTCGCCGTGATCATTCTGATCGCATGCCTCCTGGTCGGACCGACCGCACCCTATTTCGCATTCGGCGGCGTCATGCTGGTCGCGGCCGGCGCCATATGGAAGGCAACGATCATCGTCCACGCCTCCTATCAGCAGGGCTTCGTTCTGCCCAACGCGCCGGGTCGCGGGTCGGGCAAACTGGCAGCACCGGCCCGTCTCGCCGGCTTCACCCGCGCCGTGTGAACCTCAATGAGCCGCACCCGACTGTCCCTGCGCATTGACCTGGCCAACGGCTCTCGCGTCGGCCCCGGCAAGGTGGCGCTGTTGGAGGCCGTGCGGACCTATGCCTCGATATCGGCTGCAGCGCGCGCCGAGGGAATGTCGTACCGCCGCGCCTGGTTGCTGATTGACGACATGAACCGCGCCTTCAAGACCGCCGTAGTGGAAACCTTTCCCGGCCGCTCACAGGGGAGCGGCGCCCGCCTGACCGAATTCGGCGAACACCTGATCACGCTGTACAAGGACGCTGAGACGCGGGCACGAAGCGCCATCGCAAAACAGATCGCAGCGATTGAAGGCGAATCCACGAAGTCTTACGAAAACCCACGCGTTAGCACGCATCGCCGCCGCGGTTCGAATGACGCGGAAGACGCATGAATCCGACCGACCGGCTGTCCAAAGCGACGATGCGGATCAGCGCCCAGACAGCCATGCCGGGGCGCAACCCGAGCCGTTCCACCGATCCGCGCGTCAGCAAAGACCGCACCACGACGCCGCCGAGATCAACTCCGGCGTCGACGAACGGCTCGTCGCGTGGAACAAGTTCCGTGATCGTACCGGGCAGCCTGTTGGCAATCGACGTGTCCGCTGGTTCACTGAGGGCAAGTGCGACGTCTCGCGCCCGCAACCGGACCCGGACACCGCTTCCAACCTCGGCGTCGATCAACGGCACGACGATTGCCTGACCGGCCAGTTCCAGCTGTGTTAGTCCGTTCGCCTTATCATGTCCTGCAACCGTGCAGGCAATCACGGAGCCTGCTTCGTAGCGCCCGAGCAATGGGCTCAACTCGGGATCTGACGCCAGCTCGATGAGCGGACCGTGCCGAGCAACACGCCCGCCATCCACGACGACGAGGGTATCTGCCAGTCGCATGACTTCATTGAAGTCATGGCTGATATAGATCATCGGGATTTCAAGCTCATCGCGAAGGCGCTCGATGTAGGGGAGCAGTTCCGCCTTGCGCGGCGGGTCGAGCGACGACAACGGCTCATCCAGAAGCAGGAGCGCTGGCTGGGCCAGAATTGCGCGACCGATCGCAACCCGCTGACGCTCCCCCCCAGACAAGTCGTGCGGACGTCGCCCAACCAAACCGTCGAGACCGAGAAGAGCGATTGCCTGATCGGGCGCAATAAACGGCTCGACGCGCGCTCTGCGATAGCCGAACAGCAGATTGGCCTTGACGGTCATGTGCGGGAACAACCGGCTGTTCTGGAAAACGAACCCGATCCGCCGCTCTTCGACGGGCAGCCAGATGCCTAATTCGGTATCGAGAAACACGCGCTCATTGATGGCAATACGCCCCCGCACGTCGCGCGTCGCCCCGCCGATGACCTCAACGATCGTCGACTTGCCGGCACCACTTCTCCCGAACAGAGCCGTGACACCGTCGCCCGGCGCTGAAAACCGAATATCGAACTCCAAGCCGGGGACCTGTCGGCGAAAGTCGACCTCGATCATCGCCCGTACACCATGCGACGGGCCCGCTGCTCCACCACCTCCGACACCCCAAGCGCGCCTACTGCCAAGATCGACGACAGCACAACCAAGCGCATCGCAAGCGCATCACCACCCGGCGTCTGGATCGCTGTGTAGATCGCCAGCGGCAAGGTCCGCGTTTCACCCGCCACGTTTGACGCAAAGGTGATCGTGGCACCGAATTCCCCGAGGCTGGCGGCGAATGCCATTACGAAGCCCGCAAGTATACCCGGAGTCATCATCGGCAACGTAATCGAGAAGAAGACATCACGACGCGTCGCGCCAAGGCTCCTGGCTGCAAACTCCAGGCCCGGATCAATCACGTCTCTCGCCAGACGGATCGCACGCACCATCAGCGGAAATGCCATGACGGCCGCCGCCAGCACGGCACCTTCCGTCGTGAACACCAGTCGAATTCCGAACCACGCATCGAGCCACGCGCCAACCGGACCGCGCACACCGAACACGACAAGCAACAAGTAACCGATAACCACCGCCGGTAGAACGAGCGGCGCATGAACGACCATACTGATTACGGCGCGCCAGAACCAACCGACCCGCTGCATCAACATGACCGCTCCGACCGCCATCGGCAGGCTGAGCGCTGCCGCCAGCGACGCGATTTTCAGGCTGAGCCAAATCGCTTCGCCCTCCGCCGCCCCTGGGAGCCAGCCGCTCATTTCATCAAAAACCCGTGCTTTGCAAAGACACGTGCTGCGATCGGCCCGCACAAGAAATCATAGGCAGCCCTGATCGCCCCGCCTGCATCGCGGCGCACCATTGCGATCGGATAAGTAATCGGCGGATGACTGTCGCCCGGCAACAGGCCAACGATCCTGACTCGCGATGCCGCACGCGCATCCGTGTGATAGACGATCCCGATTTGCGCCTCACCACGTTCAACCAGCGCCAGTGCTGCTCGTGTGTCGGGCGCTGCAATCAGTCGCGCGGCTGCCGGCGTCCAGGCTCCAAGGCGCTCAAGGGCCGCTTTGGCATAACGTCCAACCGGCACATGCGCCGGATCGCCAACCGCCAGACGCGCGTGCGGGTTTCGATCGAACCAGCTTTGCAGTGCATCGACGCCGGACAAGCCCACCCCCTCCGCTGGCGTAACCAGAGCGAGCCGGTTCGCGAGCAGCGGTTGGCGACTTTCAGCGATGACCAGGCGCCGCGCCACCAGATAATCCACCCAGGCCTTATCGGCCGAAATGAAGATGTCTGCCTCGGCTCCGGCTTCGATCTGGCGCGCCAGTACCGATGACCCCGCCGCAACGATCTTCAACCGCACATCCGCAGAGCGCCGATAGACAGCCGCGACCTCTTCCATTGCATTAGCAAGGCTCGCGGCGGCAAAAATCCGCACTGGCGCGGCCGGCCATGCCGGGAGGCAGGACATCGCCACCAGGACCCCCACCCACGCGATCATGATTGAAGTCCGACGCATGCAGCCTTCCTATATACGCACGTATATAGGATGATAGGGGCGCATTGCAGCCACTGTCCACCATTCCAAGTGTCGCGTCGTAATAATCGTTACCAAATTCTCGAGCGCACCAGCATCAACCAAACGGCCTTAAGCACAACCGCACCTCCGCCCGGCTCATCTGGCTCCGAATATCCATTCAAGATCGGCTCAAAGGTGGGCCACCACCGCAGGGCTCGCCTCGACGTCGCCGCGCTCGATACGCTGGACGACCTCGACGATGCCGGCGTTGACCGGCGCCTCGAGTCCCAACTCTTTGGCCTTTTCGACTACCAATCCGTTGAGATAACCGATCTCCGTACGCCGACCCTTGGCCATATCCTGTCCCATCGAGGGGCGCTGATCGTCAGAGCGCGTGGCAACACTCTTCATCAATGCATCCTCGCACCTCTGCCGTGCCTCGTTGTTCCCGGAAACTGCACCAAGTATATCTTCCGGCGGCATCCCGTAGATCTTGCCAAGCACGTATCCGTGCGCCTGCCCGATCTCGATCGCCTCGGCTGCCAACCGCAACGATAGATCGCGCGTCTTGGGATCACGGTCGTTATCGTTCCCGCCGCGCCCTGTTGCAGCCGACACCGGATTGCGCATGGAATTGATCACCAGCTTGGACCAGCGCTCGCCCCACAGGTTGTCGGTAACCATGGAACTGTCGACGGCTGCCAGCATGTCGGCAACCTGTCGGATGCGCGGCGTAATCCGCCCATGGGGTTCTCCGACCCGGAACACGGTATGGTCCTTGCCACCAAGCGCTACGTTACGCCGGATTTGCCCGGGCGCGACAAGTTCCACGGCGATCTTGCTTGCGATGCAACCAACCGTCCGTCCCCAGCCAACGACGCCCGCCACGCGTTCCTCGTTGATGCCGTTCTGCAAGGACACAATAAAGCCGCCTGGCGCAAGATAAGGCGCAATCAGATGCGTAGCCCACACCGTATCGTAGGATTTCGTTGCAACGAACGCGATGTCGAAGTTGCCGAACCGGCGCGCCATATCGTGGACGTCCGAGAGATGGACCGCCACGACCTCGCTGGTGAAATTCTCAGGTTCGGTGAGGCCGGTTAGCGCAAGGCCCTGCCGCCGGATCGCCTCGACGTGGTCAGGCCACATGTCGACGAGCGTGATATCCCGCCCATCGCGCGCCAGATACGCTGCAACGTAGCCACCAAGCGCGCCACCGCAAATCACGGCTATCCTAGGGTTCATACCGTCAATTCCTCACAGCCCTCGCCAATTGCACCAGCTCATCATGCGGCTATCGGTTCATCTCCGGCGATGGTGATGCGGTGCATCCGTCGTCGCTTGCCGGCATAATCGCCAAGCGCGCGATGCTGCGTGCACCGATTGTCCCAGATCGCCATCGATCCCGGTTCCCACCGGAAGCGGCAAGTCATCTCCGGTTGCACTGAGAAAGCGAGAAGATAATCCAGGATGGGCTTGGCTTCCTCGTCCTTGAAACCGTGCAATGTCTTGCAGTGCGAACCGATGTAAAGGGCCGTGCGTCCGGTTTCCGGATGTTTGCGAAACAGCGGGTGCGCAGCGTCGGTGACGACGTCTTCCGGCGGCGTTTGCACCTTGGCATTCATCTTCTGGTTTCCCAGATAGCGCCCCTCCCGGTTGCGCGATCCGTTGTTTTGCTGCCGTGCACCGACGTTCCAGGTTCTCACCTTCGCAAGCATCTGTTTCATCGGCTCCGACAACTGGTCATAGGCGATGTACATGTTGGCAAACATCGTATCGCCACCCGCATCCGGGGTCTCGCGCGCATAGAGGATGGTTGCCTTGGCCGGCTTCGGGTTGAACATTTGATCCGAATGCCACACCGATCCGAACGTGTAGGTATCGTTCTCTTCTTTGACGATCTCGAGGATCTCAGGATGCTCGTCCAAGCTCTTCATGAACGGGTGCAGATGGATGTCACCGAAACGTTTGGCAAATGCGACCTGCTGTTCCGGCGTGATGTCCTGGTTGCGTAGAAACACGACCAGATGCTCGAGCCATGCCTGATACAGTTCCTCAAACGTCTCGTCATCGAGGTCATTGAGATCGACGCCCTCGATCTCTGCACCGAGAGCACCTGCCAGCGGTTTCACCGTGATCCGCTCATACGTTCCCATCGGCGTCCTCCCGCGCTCTTCTTCATTCGTCATCGCGTGTTCGGCAGCCAGACAATCACGCGGCAAGCACGCTGTCAGCCGCCAGCATTCGGCCGGATGGCATGAATCCGGTGGATGATTGCCCGATCACCAGTCACCGGACAAAGCGCGGCGATGCTCGCAAAGAGCGCAACATCTACTGCCGCTTGCCACGCGCGATAGCGCTGGCCAGCCCCTTGTCGCGTGCGCTCTTGAAGGCCTCGGTAACGTGGCTCAATTGGTGCGTATCGAAATGCGCCAGAAGTGAATTGCGCATTCCCTGCATATCCAATGCCCGATTGAGTGACCGCTTGACGAGTTTGAGCGCAAATGGCTCCGCCTTGGCGATCTGCCCGGCCATCGCCATCGTTTCGGACGCAAGCTCACCGCGCGGCACGACCTTGTTGACCATGCCGACATCGAACGCTTCCTGCGCCGACATCCGTCGACCCGTGAACAGCAACTCCTTGGCCTTGCGTGTGCTCATGACCCAAGGATGAACGAGCACTTCGACCGCGCACGCCCCGAGCGTCTGGCAAACCGGATCTGCAAAGAAAGCATCGTCCGACGCGACGACGATATCGCACATGTTGGCGACCATGAAGCCGCCCGCAATGCAGGCGCCGTGGACCTGTGCAATCGTCGGTTTGGGACAGTCCCAAATCCGCATCGCACATTCGAAATAGTAGAGCTCTTCGTAAGCCCAACGTTGCTCAACGGTGAAATCCGCACGCTTGGCTGCGCCTTCCTTGAGGTCATGGCCAGCCGAGAAGTGGTCACCCTTGCCGTCGAATATCACGACGCGAACCGTATCGTCGGCAACCGCCCGGCCAAGCGCATCGTCAAGTTCACCGAGAAGTCGCTGGCTTTCCGCGTTGCGTGCTTCTGGTCGATTGTGGGAAAGGCGAGCGACTGGCCCTTCCACGGTGTAGGCAATTTGCTCGTAATTGGGATTGGCGGGCATGTTGGACGATCCTTCGGTTGACGTGTAGGGCGGCAAGCGTCGGCAAGCATCATGGACCGGGCCGATGGGCGCCATCAACCGTGGTGCCGGCAACACTCGAGCAACCAGCGCCGGTTGCTTGAGCATCCATCAACGGGCAAATTACCGAAGGCCATACGACAGGAGCCGCACCATGAAAGATACAGCCGGCCTTGCAGTCCGACGGTTGTCGCACGCCCTTGGCGCCGAAATCGGCGGTGTCGACATTGCCTCGCCACTTCGCGACGATGCCATCGCCGCGATCCGCGAAATCTGGCACGAGCACCACATCATCCTGCTCCGCGCCAACAGTCTGTCGCCGTCCCAGATCGTTGCCTTCGCACGCTGCTTCGGTGAACTCGACAACCATGACTCGACGCCGTTCTATCGCCTCGACGAGGTGCCGGAGCTGTTGCAGATCACCAACCGGGAGATCGGCGGCAAACCGTCCGAGACCCGCAACACAGGCCGCAACTGGCATTCCGACTATTCCTATACCGGCAGACCCGCTGCCGCATCGATGCTCTATTGTGGAGAGTGCCCGTCAGTCGGCGGAGATACGATGTTTGCCAACATGGTGCGCGCCTACGAAACGTTGTCACCCGCCTTCCAATCTCGGATCGACGCCCTCCACGCCGTCTATGATATCGGCCTCACAGCAGGTATTGGCGAGCGCGACCCGGCCAAAACGCAGGAAGTCCGCCGGCTCAATCCACCAATTGCGCATCCGGCCGTGAGGACCCATCCGGGCTCTGGCAAACGGGCCCTCTACGTTTCGGAGCGCGTTTCGCATTTTCATGGCTTCACACCTGAGGAGAGCAGACCGTTGATCGACCAGCTTTGCGCACACGCAACCCGGCCCGAGAACGTCTATCGTCATCAGTGGCAGGTCGGCGATCTCGTCTGCTGGGACAACCGCACGACCATGCACGTCGCACTCGCCGATTTCGATCAGTCCGAACCGCGCTATATGTTGCGCGCCACGCTGCTGGGTGAACCGTCTGGCTTTGTCGTGGAGCCCGCATGACCGCCACGCCCGCAGATCCGGCGGACCATGCCGAGGCCCTACCGGTTCTCTACTCCTTCCGCCGCTGCCCCTATGCCATGCGTGCGCGCATGGCGATTGTCGCCAGCGCTCAGCGCTGTGAATTGCGCGAGGTCATTCTGCGCGACAAACCGGCAGAACTGCTCGCCGCCTCACCGAAAGCCACGGTCCCCGTCCTCGTCGCGATCGACGGCACCGTGCTGGATGAGAGCCTGGACATAATGCATTGGGCACTCCATCGTTCCGACCCGCACGCCTTGCTGATGCCGCAGACCGGTGACGCGCAAGACATGGCCACCCTCGTTTCGCGCATCGACGGGCCGTTCAAGCACCACCTCGATCGTTACAAATATGCACCGCGCCGCGCCGATGAAAACGACGGCGCCGGCGTCGACCCGCAATTCCACCGCGATGCCGCCCGAAAGGTCCTGGTCGATTTCGATGCACGCCTTGGCACAACCCAATTTCTGTTCGGCAGCCGCATCTCTCTCGCCGATATCGCCGTTGCACCGTTTGTGCGCCAGTTTGCAAACACGGACATCGAATGGTTTGCCCGCCTGCCGCTGCCCTACCTTCAGGCGTGGCTGGCAGACATTCTTGCGTCCGAGCTGTTCACCGCGTCAATGCGCAAGTATCCGCAATGGCAGAGCGGCACCCCGGGCGTGCCGTTTCCCGAAATCCAGCGCGTTACAGCTCCAACAGAACCGGAAACGCGTCACCACGCAGCGCATCCCCGGTGTTGAGCGTGACATCAGGAAATGGCGGCGAGGTCTTTTGTCCGGCGCGCCGGACAAACGTTGCACCATCCCCGAGCAAACGAAGGGAAAACGCCCGTCGCTGCGCTTGAGCGCTGTCATTTGCCGGTGCACCGTGAACAGTCCGGTAATCGAATGCAACGGCATCACCGGCCGCCAACGCCCAACCGCGGATGTCGAAGTCATCTCGATTGGCATTGATATCGGGAATAGCAGCAAGCCCATCGTCCTCGTTAAGAGGCGTGCCGTTGAAGAACTGCGGTTGAAACAGCTCGTCCCCGCGATGCGAACCGGCAACAAATTCCAGCGTTCGCTGGCGCGGCACATCATCGAGCGGAATCCATAAGCTCACGGTCTGCGGGCACTGCACGCAATAATAGGGCGCATCCTGATGCCAGGGCGTCGCGACACCGGCCTTTGCTTCTTTGACCAGGACGTGTTCGTGAAACAGCTGCACACGCGATGCCCCCATCAACTCGCCGGCGATCCGCGCAGCCGGCGAGTTGAAAATGAAATCGCGATACTCGGGAATGCGCTGCCAGTTGCAGTAGTCACTGAGAAAGCGACCGCCGCCGTCATCACCCTGATAACTTCGCCCGGACGGTCCGGGATGATCGATATTGTAGGCGATGCCCGCACGCAGCGTCTCGACCCAGCCGGCAAAAAACCCACGCAACGGCACCACACCATGTTCGTGAAAATCTCTTACAGTCTGCTGATCCAATAGCGTCGTCATGCACACGCTTCCCGATGTTCTAAAACTCTTGTCCCAGCCATATCACCTCGGCAGAAGACTCCGCTCCATCCGCACGCCCTGTTGCAGCCGCCAAGCTACAACTGACGATCGCGCACCGCAACGGCACGCACTGGTGTTCGGCAAGAATCTTGCTTGCCGGTTGTCTGCAACCCGCTGCAGTGCGCCGATACACTGCAGGGCGACATCCACTTCGATTGCAACGCGTTCCGTCTTTCAGGCTCCCTTAACGCCCAGGGGGCTGAACGCGTTCAACGCTGGGTTCGTCTGAGCCTTGCCGAACGCAACCCCGGCCGCATGCAAGAATAAAACCCGAAAGCCAACGGATTCAAAAATGCGTAATAGATTAAGAGCGCTATCCCAATTCCATTTCACGAAAACTATGAAAGAATAAACAACAAGCAAAATTCGCCATGATCGAAAAGAACCACGTAAGCATTGAATTGACCACCTGGTTTTTTGCCTTGACGTTGCCGTTTTTTCATTCCATACCGCGCCCACCTCAAATCAAACGGAGATGAAGACGCATGAAGGAACACCCAAGACGACATATGCTGGATGGACCGGCAGATGGCGCTTGGCGGTGTTCAAGCGTCCATCCGAGGTACGCCACAGCCCTTTCCTTAGGTTGACTGCACAGCCCTTCAATTCCGTTGTGCAGCTTAACGTGAACGAGCGATCTCGCGACATTCGGGAGTGCTTGCCAGAGGATGTGCTGTCGGCATAGCCGCATCATTCTTGCCGGCCCAACGTCCAGAAAATTCGAATTGATCGAGCGGGTCAGTACGCGCACGAAAACCGTGCACGAATCTGATCGGGACTTTCGCTCGGAAAAAGTTCGGCTTTTCGAACTTTTCCGAAACGAATTTCTATTGCCGCACGATTGCAATCAAACGGGCGCGCCTAGTGGAATTTCAAAAACCGCTGCGCACGCAAGAGCAAATCGAGAAAACCCATGGTTAGCTATGCTCATCAGCAGGCTATGGCGCAGCGCGAGCGCGTTCTCGAAAAGCAGATCCGGCGTTTCGCAAAGGGCTATCAGCGTCGCCTGCGCAAATTGGTGAAGACTTCGAGCCGGTTGGGCGATCTGCTCTATTCCTTCCCGGCCGCAGCCTTCGCCGTCGTCTCGGGCCACGCGGATCATAACCGCCGCGGCGAGGCCGTGCGCCTCGTCAAGGATGGAGCAAGCCTGAAGCGGGTCTCTGTCGTCCTCAGGCTGCCGTATTGGACGCGCCGTCTGCCGCCGGAGGCCTTCACAGCCGAACTGATGTCTCTGCCGGATAGCGAGGCATTCAAGCGCCGCATCGTCAACCTGATCCCCAGGGATCCGGAATCGACGGCGATGTGGCTCACCTGGCTGCAGGCGGCCCGCGATGCCTGTGACGAGGACTTCGCGCTGTGGATTGCCGGCCAGCGCATCTACGGCACCGGCTGGCGCGGTTATCTGACCGGCACGCCGATCCTGCCGCTCGCCACGTACGCCTGGTTCTCGGTTCACGAGGACGAGCCGGCGCGGCGGCTGATGGTAGATCCGTGGCACCAGAACATGGGCCTCGGGGCCGCCATCAACAACATGGTCGGCTGGTTCGACCGCCTCCTGCTCGATCTCACCTTGGCAGATCGCAAGAGGGGACCAGGGCGCTATTCGAAGCGTCGGGCGGCCAACCGCTACACGCTCGTGCCGCTTCTCACCGCGCGCGACCTGTTCGAGGAAGGTGAGGCAATGAACCACTGTGTGGCAACCTATGCTTCGGCGGTCGCGCAGGGCCATTGCAAGATCTTCTCCGTCCGCCGCGGCGGGCGACGGGTCGCAACGCTCGAGTTGCGTTGGCCCAATCACCGGATCAACCGTCCGGTGGTCAATCAGCTCCTCGGCCACTCCAACGTGGCCGTGGATCGCGAGGTCTACCTCGCTGTCAGCGATTGGCTGGCGCAGAACCAGGGCATGCTCGCCGCCCCGCGCGGCACGGACTTCTCCAACGCCCTGGACGAGACGCGCTGGCGTTCGCTGTGGGCGAACTACGTCGAGGACAAGGGTGCCGGCGCGCCGGTGCCGATGCGCCCCGACGGAGGCCTGGTGACGCGCCTTTGCCGTGACGTCGACGCCCTTGCGCGTTGGCTCCACGGCTGAGGCGACGGATCTCGCTGTTGCCATAGCCAGCCCCGCCGGCATCTGCCGGCGGGGCACTTCCAATAGTCTTTCAGGTTGAGCTGAAACCATCCCGCTCTCCTTCCCGACCACCCAATACAATGATGCCGTGGGTGTTCGGGATGGGCAGCGGACCGGCGCTGCGATTCCACCTGAAGCGGAAATGATCTGTGGCATCTTCTATGGCGTCGGGCGCAGGGTCATCACGAGCGTTTCGGGATCGAGACAGATCTTATCGCTGCAGGCTTGTGCCGTAATCGTGAGAGCGCGCGGTGCGCGACCCGATTTCGCCAGCGTTACAGGGATCACCACCTGTCCCTCGTAGAGCGCCATCGGCTTGTCGGAAAAGCCAAGCTTGCGCACGACCGCTTCGGGATACCCAACAGCGGACGGCTGCGGATCGCCAGGGCCCGCCAGCCCGACCACAGTGGCGACGAAGTGGTCCTCGAGCGGGCGATGTCCGTTGATATGCCAACCGTCGGCAATCTTGATTTCAAGTCGCGGTAGCCCGCCACCGCCACGTTTGAGCTGTACGCGGACCTGCCCGTTGCCCAGATATTGCACGCCGCCGAGTTCGCCGCGCAACAGTTCATCGGCCGCCTTGAGCGCATATCCGGAGGATATCGGCGCCTGCACCGCAGCTCCGGAAACAGCCGCGAGCAAATCGTGCGCCCGCTGACGGTGATCGGGTGACAACGTGCGCCGCGCAAGCCGCGCATAAAGTTCCAAAGCGGCCGCATTGCCGGACGGCAGCGGTTGATCCGTGCGCACCTTGGCCGGCGGAATGGGATCATCGGTGCGCGCCATGACGTAATCGCCAGCTTCACGGTCTAGGAACCGGATATGCATAGCGTCGGCAAGCTGCTCCGCGCGCTGTAGCCAGACGGCATCACCGGAACTGTCGTACAGGCGAACGAACGCGCTCGCCAGCAAGGCATAGTCCGGTTGAGTTGCAGATAGCCGCGCTGCACCTTCGAATGAAAACCGCCGCAGTTCACCCGGTCGTTCGAAATGCTCGCGCCACACGAACCGAGCGGCAGCGCTCGCGACATCACGATACTTTTTCGACGCGAGTGCGATCGCGGCATCCGCAAAGCCATGGATCATGAGCGCATTCCAGCCGGTTAGAACCTTGTCGTCGCGCAGGGGCGCATCCCGACCGGCCCGCGCCGCATTAAGGCGGGATTTGAGTGCTGTCAGCTTGGCGAGTTGAGCACCACCCGTGCCCGCGTCCGGGTCCAGATGCGGAATGCTGCTCCCATGGAAATTCCCATCCGCGGTAATTCCGAGGTATCGCATGGCCAGCGCACCATCTTTATCGCCGAGCACACGCTTGACCTCGCCCGGCGTCCAAACATAGAACGCGCCTTCCTTCTTCTCGCCCGATCCGGTCTTGCTCTCGGCATCGAACGCGGTTGCAAAGGCACCGCCCGCCAGCTGCATGTCCCGCCGCACGAACTCCAGCAATTCGACGAGGCCCGTGCGATACCGCACGGCACCGGATATCCGGAAGGCACGTACCAAGGCCATTGCGACCAATGCCTGGTTGTAGAGCATCTTCTCGAAATGCGGCACACGCCATGCCGGATCGACGGCATAGCGATGAAACCCGCCGCCCACATGGTCGCGAATGCCGCCCCGCAGCATATTGTCGAGCGTCGTGAGCGCCACCTCCCGTGCGCGGTCATTGAGGTTGCGCTCTGCCTGCTCGAGCAAGAACAGCAACAGGCTTTCCTGCGGGAACTTGGGCGCAACGCCAATACCGCCGTGGAAGACATCGAAATTCTGTGTGGCTTGCTTGACTAATGATTTGAGGAGCGCGGGCGTGATCGTGCGTGCCGCTACGCGATTGCTCATGTAGGCGGCAATGACATCGGCAACCTGCTCGGACTGGCCCATGATCGGCCCGGGGTTGGTCTGCCAATGTTGATTGATGTTGGCCAAAAGGTCCTTGAACTGCGCCTTGGGCAGATAGGTTATCGCTGCAAAGGGCTTCAGCTCCGGCGTCAGGAAAACGTTGTTCGGCCAGCCGCCCGCGCGGTTCAGAATCTCGGTTGCCAGCATGTACATTTCATCGACTTCCGGCCGCCGCTCACGATCGACCTTTATCGCGACGAAGTGCTTGTTGAGAAGCGCTGCAACGTCGGCTGCCGAAAAGCTCTCGCGCTCCATCACGTGGCACCAATAGCAAGTCGAGTAGCCGACCGATAACAAGATTGGTTTGTTTTCTCTGCGTGCCTTGTCAAAGGCTTCCTTGCCCCAGGGGTACCAGTCGATCGGGTTCTTGGCGTGCTGGCGCAGATATGGCGAGGCTTCCTCGGCGAGCCGGTTTGCCTTGCCTGACGCCGCAAGCTTGCCCGATGGCACGCCCGATGCAGACGCGACGGAAGCAACGCCCATCACAAACAGGAATACCGTATGATGCAGCATGCTCGCCATCTCTTGATCCTCTCGACCCACGCCGGTGCACACAACGGCTTTTGTCTGCACGACAGTATCTACATTGCCCTGATTTGATCCGGCCGCATCTCAAACGTCTCACACATCGGCGTGATCCGGGACGCGGCACTGCCGACCATGGTGCAGCGATTATGAACATGGCAAACTGCTCACCCAGCCAATCAGAATCAATATCAAGCACAGTCGGGGAGGGATTCGATGTCACAGTGGGCCGAGCGCCGTGCAAAGTTTCGCGCCATATTGCAACAGGACCGCTGCATTCATCCAGGTTCGGTGCACGATGCCATGTCGGCCCGCATCGCACAGCACGTCGGCTACCAACTCGGAATGGTTGGTGGCTCGTCTGCGTCACTGGCCGTCCTCGGTGCGCCCGATCTCATCGTCATGACGCTGACCGAATTCGCCGAGCAGTGCCTCAGGATGAACCGTGCTTGCGAACTGCCGATCATGGTCGATGCCGATCACGGCTATGGCAACGCGCTCAACGTCATGCGCACCGTGGAAGAGCTGAACACCGCCGGTGTATCGGGCTTGTCGATCGAAGACACCAACCTGCCCCCGACGTTCGGTTCGAACGGCAAGCCTGAAATCCTGTCGCACGACGAAGGCCTTGGAAAAATGAAGGCGGCCGTCGCAGCACGCAAGGACCCGGATCTCGTCATCGCAGCGCGCACCAGCGCCGTCGCCATCACGGGCGTCGAAGATGCAATAGCCAGGGTGAAGGCCTATCAGGAAACCGGGGTCGATGCGATCTTTCTGGTCGGCGTCAAGACACGTGCCCAACTCGACCCGATCGCCGAAATCGCAAGACTGCCGATCATCCTCGGCGGCGGCGGTGGCGAACTCGACGATTTGGACTATCTGGCAGCCCGCGGCGTGCGCGTTTGTCTCCAGGGTCATTTGCCGATCCAGGCCGCCATACAGGCCATCTATGCCACGCACAAAGCGATGTTTGATGGCACCAAACCCGGTGATGTCACGGGCCTGCCGGCCAACGACATCGTCGACGTGGCAACCCGCGCTCCAAGCTACAAGCGCGCCACACAGGACTACCTCTCTTAGCCGGTATCGCACGATATCCCGGTCGAATATCGGACCTCTGATGGCGTCGCAAACGTGTTCGGTTGACAGCGCCGGCCGCGCGTGGCGACATCCAGTCTTCGTGTAAATCTCATAGAGCGCCAACCCCGGGAGCCCGACGACCGATGCCGTTCGAACCCGCCACCGAAGTGTTGTCCGACTACACCGTACTCGATCTGACCCGGGTCCGGTCCGGGCCGACGTGCGTACGCCAACTCGCTGACTGGGGTGCCAATGTCATCAAGATCGAACTGCCAACCACGGACAATAAGGGCCAGCTTGGCGGCCCGCGCGAGGGTTCGGACTTCCAGAACCTGCACCGCAACAAGCGCGCCATCACGCTCAATCTCAAATCGGAGCAGGGCGTCGAAATCTTCAGGCGCCTTGCAGGCAAGACCGACGTTATCGTCGAAAACTACCGCCCGGACGTCAAACGGCGTCTCGGTATCGACTATGAGTCCCTGAAGCCACTCAACAAGCGGCTGATTTATGCGTCGATCTCCGGCTTTGGCCAGGACGGCCCCTATGCGGGCCGTCCTGGATTCGACCAGATCGCACAGGGCATGGGCGGCCTGATGTCGATTACCGGCGAGCCCGGCAAGGGTCCGATGCGCGTCGGAATCCCGATCGCCGATCTGACAGCCGGCATCTTTTGCGCGCAAGGCATCCTGCTCGCGCTCATAGAACGCGAAAAGTCAGGCGAAGGCCAATGGGTGCAAACCTCGCTGCTGCAGGCGCAGACCTTCATGCTCGACTTCCAGGCGTCGCGCTGGCTGATGGATGGCGATGTCGCCGGCCAGGCCGGCAACGATCATCCGACCAGCATTCCGACGGGCGTATTCGAGACCAAAGACGGCCATATCAATATCGCAAGTGCAGGCCAGGCCATCTACTTCAAGCTCGTCGACGTACTCGGGGATGACGAGATGCTGCACGAAGACTACGCCGACGGGCCGAGCCGCTCCAAGAACCGGAAGGCGCTCAACGCGATCATTACGCGGCACACCAAAACCAAAACTTCAGATGAATGGATCGAGATCCTCAACAAGGCCGGCATCCCGTGCGGTGAGATTAATACCATCGACAAGGTCTTCGAAAGCCCACAAATCAAGCATCTCGGAATGGCCAAGGACATCGTCAGTCACGAACGCGGCCAAACCCAGCTTGTCGGCCAGCCGGTCACGCTCAGCCGCACCGATAGCGCCATCAAGCATCCGCCGCCGAAACTCTCGCAGCACACCGATGAAGTGCTCCAGGAAGCCGGTTATTCGGCTGACGACATAAAGGCGTTCCGCGAAGCTGGCGTCGTGTAGCTGACGCGAGCCGACAATCAACCGGCCAGTCAAAACCAGCCGGTGATAATAGTGCAATCTCGCGAAACTGCCGGAGCGGCGCGCCCCGCCGCACAGCCACGAACGACTATAGGAGAGTACGCGCATGAGCGCCGAGGAAAAAATCCTGAGCCGCAAGGAAGATGGCGTCGGTTACATCACGTTCAACAACCCTGAAAAGCGCAATGCCGTGTCACTCGACATGTGGGTCCGGTTTGCCGAACTGCTCGATGACTACCGCGACGACGACGATCTACTGGTCCTGGTCGTCAACGGCGCCGGCGGCAAGGCTTTTGTTTCAGGTGCGGACATTTCCAAGTTCGAGAGCGAACGCGCCACCAAGGAAGCAGTAGAAAAATACAATGCCACGTCGGGCAAGGCCTACGAGAAGCTCTTGAACTTTCCCAAGCCGACCATTGCCAAAATCAACGGATTCTGCGTCGGCGGCGGCATGAACCTCGCCGTGGCCTGCGATCTGCGCTATTGCGAGGAGGGTTCGCAGTTCGCGATACCCGCAGCCCGCCTGGGTCTCGGCTACGGCTACTACGGTGTCGCTCGCCTTTCACGGCTGATCGGAATCTCGCGCGCCATGGAAATGTTTTACACGGCACGACGCTTTCCCGCGTCGGAAGCCTATGAAATGGGCCTTATCAATCGCGTTTGCAAACCGGAAGAACTTGACGCCGTGGTCAAGGAAACCACGGACCGCATCTGTGAAAACGCACCGATGACCATTGCCACCATCAAGGCCTCGGCCATCGAGATCGGCAAGTCGCCGGACCAGCCGGATCACGCAAGACTCGACGCGATGGTCCGGGCCTGTTTCGAAAGCGAAGACTACATCGAAGGTCGCCGCGCATTCATGGAAAAGCGCAAACCTCAGTTCAAGGGCCGATAGTGGATCTCAGAATATGGCTGATATGCCGGAGCCCGATCTGTCCGACCGAACAATCCATCCGTTCTGGACGGAAGAGAAGATTCGCTACGGTGATGTCGATCGCCAGAACCACGTCAACAACCTTGTCATTTGCCAGTATGTCGAATGCAGTCGTGTCGAATTGCGCGAGCGCTGTTTCCCGGATTTTGCCCAGGACCAGTCGGTCTCATGGCTGATCGTGCATTTCGAGGTCGACTTCAAGGCATCCCTCAACTATCCCGGCACCGTTGAGGTCGGCAACTGCGTCCTGCACCTCGGCACCAAGTCCTACATCCTTGGCCACGCGGTGTTTTCGGGCGAGAACTGCATTGCCACGGCAAAGACGACGACCGTGTTTGGTGACCGCAACAGCGGCGAAAGCCGCACGATCCCCGGTGACCTCAGAGCTCGCCTCGAAGCGCTGAAACCCGTCACGTGAGGAAAAATCCCTGACAACATCATTCCTCGCCGCGTCGCATCCCTGTCGAGTATACCGCTTAAGTGCCACCATCATCTCCGGACCCAACAACCACGATCAATCACAATGTCTGAAGAAATCGATGCCGCCTACATGACGCTGCATGAGTTCGTCAAAGCAGCAAAGATGACGCTCAAGCCCAACATCTGGGACTATCTCGTCGGTGCCACCGAAACCGAAACGACGATGCGGCGCAACCGCCTGGCGCTCGACCAAATCGCGCTAAGACCGCGCATATTGCGCGATGTATCAAACATCGACACGTCATCGACACTGTTCGGCAAACCGGTGCGCCTGCCGGTGATCCTGGCCCCGATCGGCGGTCTCATCGAATTCCACGCGGATGCCGGCGTCACCGTGGCAAAGGGCGCTGACCGGTTCGGCGTCGCAATGACGCTCAGCTCCGTCAACACCGCTCCGTCCCTCGAAGACGTTCGCGCAGCAGGCAAATCACCACAGATATTCCAGCTCTATGTCCGCGGTGACGATGCCTTCGTCGACGACTATGCAAATCGCGCCGCCGCATGCGGCTACGACGCCTTCTGCATCACGGTCGACACGGCCGTCTATAGCCGCCGCGAACGCGATATCGCGCGCCGCTTTGCAAAACCATGGCGCAAGACCGCCACCGGCACGGAGTTCCAGGCCGCATTCAGCTGGAACAACGTCGAGCGCTTCAAGAACACCCACGCCATTCCGCTCATGCTGAAGGGCATCTCAACGGCGGAAGACACCCGCCTCGCGGTCGAGCACGGTGTCGACTACGTCTGGGTGTCCAACCACGGCGGGCGTCAACTCGACCATGGTCGCGGCGCGATGGATGTCCTCGAGGAATGCATGAATGCAGCCGGTGGCAAGACGAAATTTATAGTCGACGGTGGATTTTCGCGCGGCACAGACATCGTCAAGGCGATGGCAATGGGTGTCGAAGCGGTCGCCATTGGCCGCCTGTATTGCTACGCCATGGCGGCAGACGGCGCCTCAGGCATCAACCGGATGCTCGAAATTCTCGAGAACGAAGTCACGAGCGCCATGGGCCTTACCGGCATCACGCGATGGGAGCAGCTGGACCGGTCGTATCTCCACTTCGGCGCACCATCGGTGGTCGAGCCTCACGTCCACAGCGCGTATCCGTTGCTCGGCCTGGACGATCCGGGATACGGTGGCCGCTGAACTCCACGCAAGCACGGACCAAGGCCAGGCCATGCAATGGCCAAGGCAGGAGGCGGCAAATCGCAGCGCTGACGGCTGCCAGCGACGTCCTGGGTCGAATTTGCTCGCCAATTTGCCCGAGAAGGAATGCAAGTTGCGGCCACGCGGCGGCGTGACAGCCGTGCCGACCTCGCCGCCAGGAGTGCCGTTGACGGCGAAATGGTCACATCGTTTCATTACGGCGCCGTGACGAAGCCAATGTGATAGGACTGGAGGGCCTGGGCGATATCACTTGGCCTCGCCGCACAGAACTGCGTGCCGCGAGGACCTTTGAAACCCACGTGCCTCCATTCGTCGAGCAATGCCGGGCGCGTCGCCCGCCATCAACCAAAAGTGAGACCATACCATGCCCAAGACCGTCGAGTTCTTTTACGACTATGGAAGCCCGACCGCTTATTTGGCATGGACTCAATTGCCAGCCATTTGCGCCGAGAACCACTCCACTCTCACCTACCGTCCAATCCTTCTTGGCGGGATCTTCAAAGGCGCCGGGAACCAGTCGCCGGTAATGGTCAAGGCGAAGGGCAAATGGGTGCTCGACGATGTCGCCCGCCATGCAAAGCACTACGGCGTCGCCTACAAGATGAACCCGCATTTCATCGTCAATACGCTGGGCGCCATGCGCGGCGCGATATGGGCGGAACAAATCGGCCGGCTCGAGACCTACAATACCGCCCTGTTCACAGCCATGTGGATTGAAGGCAAGGATATTTCCGAACCTGCCGTCCTGTCGGAAGTCGTTTCAGGCGCTGGCCTGGATGTCGCCGCGATGGCCGCCGCCGTCCAGGACCAGGCCCTCAAGCAGGCACTGATCGATGCCACCAATGACGCAGTGGAGCGCGGCGTCTTTGGTGTACCAACAATGATCGTCGGCGATGAATTGCATTTCGGCCAGGACCGCCTCGATTGGGTCGCACGGGCACTGGCCGCCTAAACCGTTCACCAACCGCAGGTGCCACGGAGACTTCAAGCGGCGCGCGACCGCGTCTCGATCACGGTTTCAGATATCGACATGGCCGAACGCATCTACGATGCGATCATGGAAGCGCTCGGCGTCCCGAAGGCGCGCCACTCGGCAACCGGCCTCGGCTACGGCGAGCGCTGCCGCGCCTGGCGCAACGGCCCGCACGGCGGCGAATACCTTGCACTATTTCTTTGTGAGATAGAGCCCACCAGCCCACGCGAGAGCATAGACAGCGAGCCCGCCGAAGATTGCAGCAAACGCTTCCGGCGCCGTTTGAAACATCAATCCCCAGATGAGCGCCGCCACCCCCGACGCTGCTATCGCCACAAGAATGACGGCTTTGACAAAGTCGACTGCCATGGCATTGGCCTCCCCGGCACCATTGATTGAAGCACATCTCTCTCGAGAGCGAGGGTGCAACAGAACGCTGAACGCTCGAACGAACGGCCTCGAAATGTCCTTGATCCAGGTCAATCAGGCTGACATTTCAAATCGTTGCAGCGCACACAAGCTGCCGGCGCCACGGCGAAGGGCGCGCGGACCTGTTCATTCCCCGACGAGTATGTGCTACCTTGCGCGCAACGGAAGGTTGCACCATTCATTGCAAGTTCATGCGCATTCACGCTTAGTGGTATTCGACGGGCCTTATGACAGGCGCTGCTCTGGCCGCGGCCGCCTAAGACAACGACAGGGAGAATGCCAATGGATCGGCGATCACGTCGACACCGACGGGCTGCAGTGGCTTTGGCAGTATTCAGTGCCGCTTTGAGTGCGGGCGCGACCGGTGCAAGCGCCCAGACGATCACGTTGCGCTTTGACGAAATCTGCCCAACCAAGATCATCCTCCCGTCCGTACCCCTGATCGTCAACCCGGCCGAGTCGCGCACTGTACCGTTACCGCCGCGAGCAACGACATTTGAATGGCGCTGCGGCACCGACGTCCAACAACGTGCATGCCCACCCGGCACACAGCTTTTGCGCATCGAGCGCTCCCGCAGTAATAAGCAAATTACATTTTCCTGCATGCGCTATTAGTATGATTGAATATAATTCTGTGATGGGGGACTCGATCAATGGCCCAAGTCGCGCAGGCTGCCGAGACCGCTACTCGGCCGAGATACGAGATCGTATGGCTGTCACGGATCCTGGTACCGATTGCCACTCTTACATTGGTCTACCTCGCGCTGTTCGTGTCATTCATGGGCGATCAGGCCGGTGAGATCGCAAAACTCGTCCATGAACTTGAGCTCGGCATCATACAGCTCTTCGAAGCCAAGGTCTTAGGCAATTCCCCGCCCGCCAAAGTTGCCATCAGGCCGGAGCTGACCCAGCACTACGCCAAGCTCATCTATTTCGTATTCGCATTGATTTTTTGGTGCGTTTCAGCCCACATCGCAACGGTGCAGTTGTTCCACGGTCTCAACCGCCCGCGCCTTGTCTTTGTCATGGCCGCGGTCATCACCAGCATCCTCCCGCTGTTGATCCTGCTCAAGTATCGCATCGTAGTCGACCAGACCCTCGAGTGGGACATGTTTGCCCTATCGATCGGCGGCCAGACATCAATATTCGCAATAGCAGCAATCGTGGTCACTCTCCTGTCCATTGCCGCACTCGGCTATTTCTATTTCCAGGAACCACCGCCTGAGGTAACGCGGCTCAGTGCGATCCTGCTGTTTTGCGTTCCGCTCGCGATGTTTGCCGGCTTTGCGTTTTTGATCGCCAAGGGTCCGGCGACATTGCCGGGTGAGATTGGGACGACAAATGCCATCGTGATATTCGTTTCCCTGTTTTACTTGGTAATCAGTGGCGCGGTTCTTGTCGGCCAGGCATTTCATTTCTCTTTTCTGTTCTGGTTGGCCGTCTATGTGGTCGCCGTCAACACGTTCGTCGATTTCGGATCGGCGCCGAAGATCAAGATCGAGCCGGTACGCAACCTTGAGCGGGACGCAGCCGCCAGCGGCAAAGCTGGCATCCACGGATGGCTCCTGAACCGGCAGGACTTCAAGAAATACCAGGCGGCCGAAAAGCCATATCCAATCTACATTGTTGCAGCCTCCGGCGGCGGCATGCACGCGGCCATGCACACCGCCTGGTTCTTGGAATATATGCAGGCCAAATGTCCCGATTTCTCCCACCACCTGTTTGCCATAAGCGCCGTATCGGGTGGTTCTCTGGGTGCCATGGCCTATGCCGGCCAGCAACTCCTCGAGGAGACTGCCGAGACTGCCAACGGCGAGGGCGCCTCGCTTGCGCGCAAAGCCGGCTGCAACCTAAAGCAGACCGATCTGCCCGTGCCGGAAACCGGACGGCTCAAGAGCATGCGCACGTTTCTGCGCCACGACATGGTTGCTCCGATTGTCGTCGGTGGTCTTTACCCCGAACTCCTGCAGCGGCTATTGCCCGTTCGCTTCGAAGGCCTGGCTCGGACGGACGTGCTGCGCCGTTCCATGAACCGCTACTGGCAATCAGCCGCCGCAGCCTGGAAGCTTGACGATGATACGACCAGCAAGGCCCGTTGCAAGGGCGGCACCGGATTTCTTGATTGCGGAAACTTCTCTTACTGGCGAGCGGAAAAGGATGTCCCTGCGCTGATCTTCAACACCACCGACGTATCGTCCGGGTTCGCCTTCCGGATGGCCAACTTGCCGGTCCTGTCACTCGCGAACTTCAACGGTGTCGCCGGCAGCCTCGAGCTGCCTCATACCACGACCTTCCCGCTCGCCGAGGGCTTTCTCGCAAGTGCTGCCTTCCCCGTTGCCCTCCCCGTCATCCAGGCGTGGCGCGCCGGCACCCAGCGTGAAACAATTCCCAACACGCGTCTCGCCGATGGCGGCTACTACGACAATTCCGGACTGCTCGCCGCCGTCTCACTCAAGGAGTACATCCAACTGGTTCTGGAAAGCGAAGGCTACGACAAGACGGACGTCACCGTTCAGTTGATCCATCTTTCCAGGACGTCCGACCCGAAGTCCGATTGGGAGTTCGAGTGCGGCACGACCCCGTTGTCCTGGCTGCCCACCCAATCGGCACCGAAGGAGGTAATCGCACATACAGATGCCCTGGTGAACGCGCAGGAGACCAGGACCGCACCGATCGTCGTCCTCGTCCAGAAGCTGGAAGCGCTGGCAAAGCAGAACCTGATGTTTATCCACTGGTCAAACGCATTGGGCAATCAGGCTAGCCAACAGTCGGATGCCGAGCGCCTGACGTTGCTTTGCAAGCACTTCCGGTTCCCGTTGGCATTCTATTACGCACCGCGCACGGTTGACTTCTTCGAGCAACTCCTATGGTCGGAATACAAGGACCAGCAGCTCTTGTGGAACGATATTCAGGACCAGCTCACCATTCCGGCCACCGCCAGCGCGAACTGACAATGTCGTCGGGTTCACGTGTGTGCCATGAGTGCGTGCCTGCCACCAGTGGCGCGATCACGACGCGAGCCTTGCGCGCAACCTCGAATTTCTAAGGCATGTCGCAGCAAGACGGCTTCACTCATAAGGGAGCAACGCGACCCGGCCGAACGGCCGCCCCGCCGGAGCCGCCGCGCGCAGCGCGAATAGCGGCGTGAGGCAAACAAAGCCCAAAGCGAGGCGCATTTTTTTGCGACGCGCTTTAGCTCAGCGCCGGCCGCGGGAACACTCCACGCACCTCCTCGAATGCCCTGCCGATACGCAATGCCAGTGGATCAGCGAACCGGCGCACGACAATCTGCAGCGATGTCGGCAGCCCTGCCGGCGTCAGACTCATCGGAACCGCCAACGCCGCCAATTCGAGAAAATTGGCAAAACGGGTATGGTTGCCGTAGGTCAGATCCGCTTCGTCGACCTCGGCGATCGGGATCGCTGCAAACGGCGTCGTCGGCAAAACGATCGCGTCTGCCGTATCGATCACCGTCGCAAAGTCGGCGATGGCTCGCTCTCGGGCGCGCCGCAATCGCACCATTTCGAACGCTGGGATACTCTTGCCGCGTGCCATCCGCCTGCGGTTCGGTTTTCCCATCGGCGCGCTCTCATCATCGACCAGGTCGGCATAGGTTGCATAAGCCTCCGTCGCCGAGATCATGCTGCCGAGGTGCTGGTATTCATCGAGCGCCATCGGCAGGTCACAGTCGACGATCGTTGCCCCAGCCTCCCGTAGCTGTTCCAGCGCCGCTTCGAAAGCGCTCGACATCTCGGGCGACAGATATGGCATCGCCTCAGACTTGAGGCGCGCCAACCTGAGGCCCGATACGCCGCGGTCGATATCCCGCAACGGACAGGTCACGTCTCGGCCAAGCGTCGTCGCGTCCGCCGGATCGGGCCCCTGCATCACAGCAAGCATGTCAGCTGCCAGTCGCACGCTGTTGGTGAGCGGTCCCACCGTGTCAAGCGTTTCCGAGAGCGGCGTTACGCCTGTGCGGCTGACCAGCCCGATCGAGGTCTTGAGCCCGACGCATCCACAAAACGCCGCCGGCAGGCGTACCGAGCCGCCGGTATCGGTCCCAAGACCGGCTGCAATGATGCCGCTGCCAACCAACACCCCGGTGCCACTCGACGAGCCGCCCGGGTTGCGCGCCACGGCACGATCCCAGGGATTGACCGGCGTACCGACGGTCTGGTTGGTGCCCCACCCGCCGATTGCGAATTCCACCGTATTCGACTTTGCCACCGGAATGGCACCCGCTCCGCGCAGGCGCGCGACGACCGGCGCGTCACGCTCTGCAGGCGGGTTGCCGGCGCGGGTCAGCGAACCGGACCGCGTGACCACGCCTGCAACGTCGATGATATCCTTGACGACGAAGGCCAGGCCATGCAGCGGCCCGAGCCGCGCGCCCGCCGAAGCCATTGCATCCTTATGTTCGGCATCACGCAGTGCGATGTCGTCCATGCGCTGCGCAATCGCCTTGAGTTCACGATCATACTTGTCGAAGGCGTCCAGCACCTTGCGCACAGTCCGTGCTGCATCGCCGCGCACGGTGATCGCTTGGTCTGTCATCCGCGCTCATCCTTGTCCGGATACCATGAGAATTCGATCAACAGGCACTCCTCATCGGTGCGGATCGGCCCGTGCATGAAGCCTGGCTCGCGACAGGCGTAGGCCGGCGCGGAAACACGTGCCTCGCCCGTCTCCGGTGTGCCCTCGATCATGCTGCCTTTGATGACGAAGATCTCCTCAAAGTACTCATGCGCATGCGCGGCCGGCGTCTGCACGCCTGCGGCCAGCTTCAACAGTCGCGTGCGCTTGCCGGTCCTCTCGGTAGGATTACGGTCATCGACCAGGACCTTTTCCGATATCCCCGCTACGCCGCCATCGTACGCCGTGAATCCGATTTCCAGATCGATCCCCTCAAAAACCATATTGCCACGCATGTCTGCAGGTCTCCTTGACTATGATACTTTCCGGGCCATGTAGAGTTCGGTGACGTACGGAATAACGACGTGCCCGTCGTCATTCAGGTGCCGGTTTGCAATCTTTTGCATCGCATCAGTGACGCCACGCTCACCGAACTTGTCCTTCAGCGGGCGCATCGTGCGTCGCGAGAGCGTCATGGCAACAAACCTCTCCGGCGTCATCGCGAGTTCCCATGCCTCGGTGCAAAACCATGCGTCTTCAGCCCAGTCGATCTCACGCAGTTCCGAGAGAAGGTCGATTGCACGATAATCCCGCCGATAGCTCGGGTCGTGGTCTTCAACGAAGCTTTCGTAGCTATCGAGCAATGCACTGTTCTGCCATTGGCGCTCGTTCTGGAAAACCGCAAGGCAACCACTGCCGACGAGAACCCGCCCGGCCTCAGCATAAAACGCCGGCCGGTTGAAAAAGTGGATGGCCTGACCAACACCAACCAGCGCCAGGCTTGCGTCAGTGAACGGCAGAGCTTCTGCCTCGCCTTCGATGTAACGCACACCCGGCGTCAAGATGAGTTCTGCCTCACGGCGCATGTCAGAGCCGGGTTCCACGCCGGTGACATCCCAACCCTCACCAAGGGCCCGCTTCAGCGCACGCGTCGAAATGCCGGTGCCGGACCCGATATCGGCAGCTCTCAGCAGGTTGCCGGAAGCGCCAGGCGCAACCCGCTCGCAAATCCGGGCAAGCAAACCAACGGGGTAGTCCGGCCGTGACTTCTGATAGCCGGCGGCCAGTCCGTCGAACGGATTGCGAGAGTGATCGACCATGGCGCCAACCCTGCGTTCAATTCGTCGAACGCGCGACGTTGGTCACCGCACCGCCCGTGGCCGTCCGTCCACCATCGATCGTGAAATGCATACCGGTCACGTTGGCCGCTGCATCGGAACATAGGAACAGCACTACACCTGCGATTTCCTCCGGCAGGGTATAGCGCCCCGACGGAATCGACGCCTCATAGCGCGCCTTGACGCCTTCCGGATCATCCGGACTGATTTTTTTGGCTACGTCTTCGATCATCCGCGTCTGCACCGGGCCCGGGCACACGGCATTGACGCGAATTCCGCTGCGCGCAACCTCACCGGACACGCTGCGAACGATGCCAAGCACCGCGTGCTTCGAAGCACAATACGTCGACATGTTCGGCGTGCCCACCAGTCCCGCAACGGAAGCCGTATTGACGATCGCACCGCCGCCGTTTGCGACCATCACCGGTATGACATACTTGAGCCCGAGAAATACGCCGCGCACATTAACGGCGAGAACCTGGTCGAACTCGTCTTCGTCGTAGTCGGTGATCGGCGTGATGCTGCCTTCGATCCCGGCATTGTTAAAAAAGCAGTCGATCGTCCCATAGGTTTCGACGGCCTTGGCGACATAGCCCTTGACGTCATCGGCCTTGGTGACGTCTGCCGCCACGGCGATTGCATCGCCGCCGGCCGCTCTTGCCGCATCCGCGCTGGCCGCAGCACTCGCCTCATCTCGGTCAACGACGACAATCTTTGCTCCGGCCTTGGCGAACGCCAGGACGCTTGCACGCCCGATCCCGTTTCCGCCGCCGGTAACGACGATGCTCTTGCCCGAATACTCCATGACTTCCTCCTGCCTGCATCCGCCTCCGCGGAGCACAAGAACGCGCTCTGGCGCACTGGCAGCCCGACCGCTTGATACCTCCTAACCTATCCTGCAACCGTCGCAGACGACAGCGGCACGTCATCGGACCGGCTCGAAACATCACTTGGTTGATGAGAGCGTGTTCGCTAGTGTTCCGGTTCTGACATTTGCTAGCCCGTGCGGCGATGTCGAGAGCAAATGTCAGAACCATAAGGAACACGAGCAAGCCCATGCTTCTAGTGTAGCGCACCTGACGTTTGGTTGAGAGAAGAGCCGCACACGGGGCCAAACGTCAGGTACGCTACACTAGGCTGTGCGGAAACTGCCACTACCGCACCCAGGGGCGTCCATCACCATGAAGGACCTGAGACGAACATGACGAATCGCTACGTGCGCACGGGCGTTTTTCTGGCGCCATTCCACATGACAAACGAAAATCCGACGCTGACGCTGGAACGCGACATGGACCTCGTCGTCCATCTCGACAAGCTCAACTATCATGAAGCCTGGATCGGCGAGCACCACTCTGGCGGGTTCGAAAATATCGGTGATCCGGCCGTATTCATCGCAGCCGCCGCAGAGCGCACGCGCCACATCAGACTTGGCACCGGCGTTGTCTCACTGCCCTACCACCATCCGTTCATTGTCGCCGACCGCATGGTCCAGCTCGATCACATGACCCGCGGGCGCGCGATGTTCGGCGTCGGCCCGGGCTCGCTGGTCTACGATGCAGCCAAGCTCGGTATCGATCCGGCCACCCAGCGAGACCGCCTGAACGAGGCACTCGAAGTGATCATTCCGCTGCTGCGCGGCGAGACGGTCAACCGCGAGACCGATTGGTTCAAATGCGTCGACGCCAAGTTGCAGATGCCGAACTTCACGCAGCCGCACATCGAAATGGCCGTTGCCTCATCACGTTCGCCAACCGGTTCCTATATTGCCGGCCTGCACGGCATCGGCATGCTGGCCATGGGCGGCACCTCACCCGACGCAATGGAGGCTCATTGCACCAACTGGGAACGCTGCGAACAGCTCAATCGCGAAAACGGCCGCCAGGCCAACCGTCGCGACTGGCGCATCGTGACATTCGCTCACGTCGCTGAAACGCGCGAACAGGCCGAAAGGGATGTGGAATTCGGCCTCAAAAACTTTGCAAAGTATTTCTCAGAGGTCGCAACTTTCCCGATCATTCCGCCCGATATCGCCGACCCTGTGAACTACCTCCGGGAAAAGCAGCTCGCCTGCATTGGCTCGCCCGACGACTGCGTGGAGCATTTCGAGAGGATCTGGAACGGTTCGAAAGGCGGCTGCGGTTCGATTTTGCTGCTTGCTCACAACTGGGCTGACTGGCCGGCGACGCTGCGAAGCTACGAACTGATGGGCCGCTTCGTTCACCCACAATTTCAAAGCGCCCTGCAACCTCGGATCGACTCCTATAACGATGCTGCCGAAAAGTATGCGACCGCCGGCGAGCAGTCGCGCGCGGCGGTCGAGGCGGCAATCGAGAAGCACGGCGCCAACCGCACGGGGATTTGACGGAGCGACAAGGGCCGGTCGGATGCCTGTCGGATAGCCGCCGGCCGAGCGGCCCGCTACCTTGCCGACAGCACGCGCCGGTGCACACATCGCCGAGCATATTGCCCGCTCAAACGCCCGGTCGCACGGCTTGACTTTGCAGTCCTCCGCGCCGCCCGCTGTTCAGCGCCCGCGCCAATGCAGTCAGGCTGTCGACGTTGTGGCAGCTGAGCGTGTTGCTGGCATATGCATCGAGAATGCGCGCCCCTGATGCGACCGGCTGATACCTGTCATAACGCAGTAGTGGGTTGACCCAGACCAGCCTTCGGCATGACGCCCTGAGACGGCGCACATTGCGCTCCATGCCCTCGCCGGCGTCACGATCGAGCCCGTCGGTGAAGAGCAGCACCTGAGCATTCTGTCCGAGGACCCGGCGAGCCCAGTACCGGTTGAAATCTGCCAGGCAGTGGCCGATACGGGTCCCGCCCGACCAATCGGTTACGTCTTGGCCGATTGCCGCGATCGCCGCATCCGGATCCCGGTGGGCGAGCTTGCGTGTGACATTGTAGAGTCGGGTGGCAAACAGGAAACAGGCCACCCTGTCGTGCTCGCCGACCAGCCCGTACAGGAAATGCAGGAAGACGCGCGCATACTGTTCCATCGAACCTGAAATATCACAGAGCACAACCAGCGGCGGCCGCCGGCGCACGCGCTCTCGCCGCCGCAACAGCATATAGTCCGGTCCCTTCGCCGCCGCATCACGCAACATCCGCCTGAGGTCGACCTGTGCGCCGCGCTGCGCGGGCGCCCGTCTGCGGGTGGTGATTTCCTCGCGCAAAACGTCGATCGAACGCACGTCGCGCGCGGCCGCCGCCAACTCCTCCGCGCTCATCTGTGCAAAGTCCTTGCGCCGGTCGACCTGGTTCGCCGAAAACGTCTCGAATGCTTCCACTTCGAGATCCTCGGGCGCCGATTTCGGCTGGTCCTGGTTCGCTGCCGACAACGCTTCCGACAAACGCCGCATCAGCTGCACCTGCATGTCCGGCGCTTGCGGCGCACTGATTTGCGGGATCATCAGCGACATCATGCGCTTGAGATAGCCGGGATCCCGCCAGAAGATGGCAAAGGCCTGATCAAACACATCCCGTTCTGCCCGCCGCTTCACGAAGGCCGTAAACAGTGCCCAGTAAAGCTGACTACGGTCGCGCACGCCAACCGCAATCACGGCCTCGGTCGCATCGATGATCTGGGCGCTTCCAACCTTGAGCCCCGCGGCTCTCAGCAATCGTCCGAAGTGCAAGATGTTGTCTGCAAGTGTACTGGCGACGGCATCGGGTGGCGCATCTATGCGCTGTGGCGATACGCCGGCCCCGTCACGCACGTCCACTCCGCCCGATCCGCTCACCCGAGCGCGTCCCACGCGTTCCCGACCCGGTCGAGCGAAACAAATTCCGCGAGGTTACCGCGTCCGACCGGTCCGAAATTGCCCATCGGATAGCCGATCGGAATGATCGCATAAGAGAGCACGCCGGGCGGCAACTGCAACGCCTGATCGGCCTCCTCCGCAAAAAACATATGCCGCGTCGTGAGCGATGCGCCGAGCCCAAGCGCGCGCGCCGCCAGCAGGATGTTTTGAACGGCGGGATAAATCGATGCCCCCGACATGCGGTCGGGTTTGGCCTCGCCATGACGAATGCACGCCACGATCCAAACAGGCGCTTCGTGATAATGTTCCGTCAGGTACTCCACGGCCTTGTGTTGACGCATGTATCTTTCTTTCGTCACGCCCGGCGGTGGTTCGCTTGATGCGTAACGCGGCCCGATGATCTCGTCGAACGCCTTTTTGTACCAGACCTGCACGGCCTTCTTGATGCGTGCGTCTTTGACCACGACAAAATGCCAGGCCTGGCTGTTGCCGCCATTCGGCGCACGGGTGGCGGCCTCCAGCATCTTGACGATCAGTTCATCCGGCACCGGATCGGGCTTGAGGCGCCGCATCGTGCGCGTCGTATGCATGATGTCGAAAACATCCTGTGACGTCAGATCGATTGGTGTACCGGCCATGACCTTGCCTGCTGCTCGCTGAATACCTGATCGTAGGCAGCGTCCCTCGGTGTGTCCAGAACCGCAATTTTCCGCCAGAAGTACTCACCGCCTGTCGGGCGGTTTGCGAGCAGCGAGGGAAATCTACGACCAACAGAAGATCGCAGGCACGCACCAAAGGCGCCGTCAGGCCGAATTTACGCCTCGCGCCTTGATCCGGCGATTTCTCCCGCTGTCGCTTCGGCCTTGATCTCTGCCAGGATCCGGGCCGCCTCCGAGCCCTGAATGCGCGCGATATCATCCTGATACTTGAGCAATGTCCCGAGTGTCGCATCAATCGCGCCGGCATCGAGTTCAAGCGCACCGAGCACGGTCAGCGCCTCCGCCCACGCAATCGACTCGGCAATCCCGGGGTTCTTATATAGATCGCCGCCTCGCAGGCTGGTCACGAAGGCAACGATCTGGCGGCTCAGTTCCTCGCCCGCGTGCGGCACCTTCAGAGCGAGAATGGCGCGCTCGCGCTCCACGCTCGGATAATCGATCCAATGATAAAAACAGCGCCGCCGCACCGCGTCATGCACCTCGCGAGTGCGGTTCGACGTCAGGATCGTTATGGGCGGGTCTGTCGCCCTGATCGTGCCGAGTTCCGGGATCGTCACCTGGTAATCGCCGAGCAATTCCAGAAGAAACGCCTCAAACGGCTCATCCGCCCGGTCAAGTTCGTCGATGAGCAGCACCGGCGCTTTGCCGGACTGACTGAGTTCGAGCGCCTGCAGCAACGGCCGGCGCAACAAATAGTCCGAAGAAAAGATGTCGTGTTCGATTGCCTCGGCCGAAGCGTCTCGACCTTCCGTCTCCGCGATCCTGATGTGCAACAACTGACGCTGATAATTCCATTCATAAAGCGCCGTCGCAGCGTCAAGCCCTTCATAGCACTGCAATCGCACCAGCGGCCGCCCAAGCGTCCCGGCCAGAACCTTCGCGATCTCGGTTTTGCCGACACCAGCGTCGCCTTCGAGGAGCAGCGGGCGCTTCAGCTGGAGAGCCAAGAACACGGCCGTCGCCGTCGCCTCGTCGGCGATGTAGCCGCCTTCTGACAGCAATGTGATCGTTGTTTCGACGGTATCGGGAACGGCCCTCACATCAGAGTTTGGCACGCTTTCAGCCACGAATGCGTTGTCCTTCATCGCCCATCAGGTAGAGCGGCGCGCATCCCTGCCGAAAACGAAGAGCAGGGCAAATCGCCGGTCCGCCCCGAACGCCCTTGCCCCGACTGCGCGCCAAGGAACCAGTTCTCATGCGCCGTCCACGGCGCGCGCTGCCAGCACCGAGACCAGGGCGGCACGATATTCCGCGCTGCCGTGGATATCACCCATCAGGGAACCGGGGTCCACTTTCACGCCCTGCGCGGCACTGCCCGCGAAGTTGACGCCAAGTGCGGCCTCAACGTCGGCGGCGCGGAACACGCCATCGCTTCCGGCACCGGTCACTGCAACGCGAATTTCGTTTGAACCGGAGAGGCGCGCAACAAATACCCCGACCAGCGGATAGCGCGAGGCCCGCTGCTCGATCTTCTGGTACCCGGCAAACGCGGGCGCGGCAAAACGAACGGCCGTGATGATCTCGTCATCGCCAAGTGCCGTCGCAAACATACCGGCGAAGAAATCGTCAGCGGCTATTTCGCGCTTGTTGGTGACGACGGTCGCGTTGAGCGCCAGCACTGCCGCGGGGTAGTCGGCTGACGGGTCATTGTTGGCAAGCGACCCTCCGATCGTACCACAGTGGCGCACCTGCGGGTCGCCGATACCGCCGGCAAGTTTGGCGAGCGCCGGAATAGTGGCTCCGACATCAGCGCTTGCTGCGACCTCTGCATGCGTCGTCATGGCCCCGATGACCAGCGCGTCCCCATCTTTGCGGATACCCTTGAGCTCAGCGATACCACCAAGATCGATCACCGATGGCGGCGATGCCAGGCGCTGCTTTAGGGTTGGCAGGTATGTGTGGCCGCCCGCCAGCAGCTTAGCTTCCGGATTGGCTGCCAGGGCACTTGCGGCCTCGGCCACCGAGCCTGCGCGGACATAATCGAATTCGTACATGTTGGATTTTCCTTTTTGTTCGCGCTGCCCGCACCTATTCCGCTGCCTGCTTGAGTCCGGCTGCCCGGCAGGCACGCCAAACCGCTTCCGAGTTTGCCGGCATGGCAAGGTCATTGTTGCCGATCGCATCGGTAATGGCATTGATCAGCGCCGGAGGAGAGCCGATGGCGCCCGCCTCACCGCAGCCTTTCATTCCGAGTGGATTGTTCGGGCACGGTGTCGCGTGATGCGAAACCTGCAAGGAGGGAACGTCATCTGCGCGCGGCATGGTGTAGTCCATGTAGCTCGCTGAAATGAGCTGGCCATCATCATCATAGACGGCGTGTTCCAGCATCGCCTGGCCAAGCCCCTGCACGATGCCGCCGTGCACCTGCCCCTCGACGATGTTCGGATTGACAATGACACCGAAGTCGTCGGCAGCGACGAACTGCACGATTTCTGTTTCACCGGTCGCCGGATCAACCTCGACCTCACACACATAGGCGCCTGCGGGAAACGTAAAGTTTACCGGGTCATAGAACGCACCTTCCTTGAGGCCCGGTTCCATCTCGGGTGGCAGGTTGTGTGCGGTATAGGCACCGAGAGAAACCTCGTGCCATAGCAACTGCTTGTCGGTTCCCTTGACTTTGACGGTCCCCTCTTCAATGACGATATCGCTTTCCGCAGCTTCCAACTGATGTGCGGCGATCTTCTTGGCCTTGGCCTCGATCTTGTCGAGTGCCTTGGAAATCGCCGACATGCCGACGGCACCGGAACGCGACCCATAGGTGCCCATACCGAACTGCACTTTGTCTGTGTCTCCATGGACGATCTGCACGTTCTCGATCGGCACCGAGAGCCGGTCAGCGACCAACTGCGCAAACGTCGTCTCGTGGCCCTGACCGTGGCTGTGCGAGCCGGTCAGCACTTCGATGGTTCCGACCGGATTGACGCGCACCTCCGCGCTCTCCCAAAGTCCTACCCCGGCACCGAGCGAGCCGACCGCCTGGGACGGTGCAATCCCGCACGCTTCGATGTAGCAGGAAAGGCCGATACCGCGCCGTTTGCCGCGCTTTTCTGCTTCGGCCTTGCGCTGGCCGATATTGGCATAGTCGGCCGCCTGCAGCGCCATTTCGAGCGTCGCATGATAGTCACCGATATCGTAGTTCATGATCACCGGCGTCTGGTGCGGAAACTCCGTAATGAAATTCTTGCGGCGCAATTCAGCTGGATCGACACCGAGTTCCCGCGCTGCCGTCTCAACGATCCGCTCGACCAGGAAGGTTGCCTCCGGTCGTCCCGCCCCCCGGTAGGCATCCACCGGCGTCGTGTTCGTGTAGACAGCCTTTACGTTGCAGTGGATCGCCGGCACGTTGTACTGCCCGGAAAGCAATGTCGCATAAAGGTATGTCGGCACACAGGACGAGAAAAGCGACATGTATCCGCCGAAGTTGGCGATCGTGTCGACCTTGAACGCTGTGATTTTGTTGTCTGCATCGAACGCGAGCTGCGCCTTGGTGACGTGATCACGCCCGTGCGCATCGGTCAGGAACGACTCGACGCGATCAGCCACCCACTTGACCGGCACGCCGGTCCGTTTCGATGCCCACAGACACACGATCTCTTCGGGGTAGATGTAGATCTTGGACCCGAACCCGCCGCCAACGTCCGGAGCAATGACGCGCAGCTTGTGCTCCGGTGCAATTTGGTAGAAGGCCGAGAGAACGAGCCGCGCCACGTGCGGGTTCTGGCTCGTCGTGTAGAGCGTGAAATGTTCTTCCGCCGCGTCGTAGGCAGCCAGCGCCGCCCGCGGCTCCATCGCGTTCGGCACCAGCCGGTTGTTGGTCAACTCCAGCGTCGTGACATGCGCTGCAGAAGCGATGGCAGCATCGACCGTCGCCTGTTCACCGATCTCCCAATCGTAGATCAGGTTTCCCGGCGCATTTTCGTGAATCTGCGGCGCGCCGCTCTCCAGCGCCTTCACCGCATCGATGACCACGGGCAGTTCCTCGTAATTGACCACAACCGCTTCGGCCGCCGAACGCGCTTGCGCTTTGGTCTGTGCGATCACGACCGCGACCGCATCACCAACGTAGCGCACTTTGTCGGTTGCCAGCGCGGACCACGCCCCCATGTTCATCGGTGAACCGTCCTTGGAATGGATCATCCATCCACAAATCAAGTTGCCGACGCCGTCACCGGTCAGCTGCTGGCCATCGAGCACCGCGATGACACCATCCATCGCCTCGGCGGCGGACTTGTCGATGCCCTGGATCTTCGCGTGCGCGATGTCACTTCGCACGAACGCTGCGTGGTGCATCCCCGGCAGCGCGAAGTCATCCGTATAACGCCCTTTGCCCGTGATGAAGCGCTTGTCTTCCTTGCGCTCGACCCTGGCGCCAATCCCTGTTGTTGACATTTTTGTTTCCCTTTGCCGGCTCCAAACCCCGCGTCATTCCCCTGCGGCGAAGCCAATAAAACCTGAGTGATCCGGAGCGCGCGATCCGGTCTCATTAATGGGGGTACGCGCCCAATATTGAGACGTGCAGCCGCGACACTCGCCAGATAGCCGACGAAATTGTCACTCCGCCGCCTGCAGCTGACGCATCTTTTCGGCGGCAAGTTGAATAGCCTTGACGATGTTGTGGTAACCGGTGCAGCGGCAAATATTGCCTTTGAGCCAGGAACGGATCTCGGCCTCGCTCGGAGACGGATTGTTCTGTAAGAGGTCAACCGCCGACATGATCATCCCGGGCGTGCAAAAACCACACTGCAATCCGTGCGCTTCCTTGAATGCAGCTTGCATCGGGTGCAGGTTGTCGCCGTCGGCGAGACCCTCAATGGTCGTCACTTTGGCGCCGTTGGCTTGCGCTGCAAGCATTGTGCAGCTTTTCACCGACCGACCATCGACGTGGACCACGCAGGCCCCGCACTGACTGGTATCGCAGCCAACATGCGTACCGGTCAGGCGCTGGCCCTCGCGCAAAAAGTCCACCAGCAAGGTGTTCGGTGCTACGTCGGCCGTTACAGCCTTGCCGTTCACCTCGATCGTCACTTGAGCCATTCACAGCCTCCCTTCTGGCGTCCGCTTCTTTCGGCTTGCCGACGCACGTCTCAAACATCCGAAAAGTCAGTAGAAATCCGGAAATGATGTTGGACTATGACCAAGCAGGGCGTCAACTGCAGAAGGCAGGTTTGGCGGCCCGAATGGCGCCCCACCACCGTGCGCCCAACCGATCCTTCCAATGATCAAAGGCAGTGCAACCGGAAAGTTGCAACCGGTGGTGATCCTTTTGGCGCAACGAAGTTTGTTACGTCGAGCACGCAGACTTCCTTGTCCGCGACAAACCCCTGCGTGCGAGATCCTCTCTTGAGATCGAGGCGCGTCCCCAGCCGGACCCAGTGGCTGTCGCCATTGAGGTAGATCACGAAGCTGCCCTTGCTCCAGTTTTGTCTGCCATTGTTACCGTCCTGCGGAAACGACAGAAGGATTTTCCTATCCGTCAGATCGATCGAGCTGTTGAAGCGCAGCGCGAAAACGCCGTCGTCGACACGCATCAGCGTTGCCGGCTTGCTCGCGCTGAGAATGAGTTTGGCGCGATGGCTTTCAACCAGCTTGGCCGGCACGCTCGCGCTTGGTTTGAGCTTGCCGGCCCGGCTTGCAACTTGCCCGACAGCAGCTGACGCCACCATCGTAATAAGCACCACCACCGCGACTCGATACATGACGTCTGCAACTCCCTTCTAATTTGGGCCAACCAGTTCCACCTTGAGATCCGGATGTCGTGTCACACGTGTCGTAAACAGCGGCGCCACGGGCCAGTTGAACCGGCACAAGTCCCCCGGCCGACAAACCGTGTCAACATCCTTCACGGAAAACACGATCGCGTCAGATTGGACGCGCTTGATCAGCGCCCGATGGTCACCATCCGGGCTGCAAAAGCGCGTGCCACGCACCACCTGCACCGGTGCCGCGAGCGTCTCACCAAGCCGGATGCAACCCGGGTCGTTTCCGACCCGGCCACTGGTTTGAAATTGCTTTTTCAGCCGCCCCAGCCAGCGATCTGTGGCCACTGCGCTTGCAGTGTTACCCTTCTCGCCGCTCTGTTGCGCGGCAGGCACGAAGTAGAAATCGCCGACCAGGGCCGAGTGATCCCAGGGCACCTGCTTGCCCTCGGTGATCTCCACCACATCCTTCCTGACCTGGTTCATGATGCTGTTGATCGTGCGGCCGGAAAGCAGCATGCGCCGGGCCAGAGAGGCGGCGAACGGCGAGTGTCGGCCGGCACCGTCGAGCGCCACGTTGTCCGGCTGTGTCGAGAACGCGACGAACGTTCCGATGCCGGTGCGCTGTTGCGCGAGACCCTGGCCCACCATTGGCGATCGCGTGCCCATTGATCGAGCCAGGTTACGTGCCAGCGGATTGTTGCGGCAGGCGTCGAGGAACACCAAACTGGTCCTCCGGAACTGCCCGCTCTCCATCAGCGACATTACGAGTTCGAGTGGCACGGCCTCGAACTTCAAATCATTCTGCAAGCTGAGCTTGGCGTCGATTGGCAGCAGATAGTTGCGCCCGCCAACCTGTACGCCATGGCCTGCATAGAAGAACAGCGCGGTATCACCGTCGCGTAACCCGTTCGAGAATGCGCGCACCGTCTTGATGAAACCGCCATATGTCAGATCGACACCGACAATGACGTCGAATCCGGTCTTTCTGAGCACACCGGCAATAAGGTGCGCATCATTCACCGGATTGGCGAGCGCGACCGTATGCTTGTAAGCCGCATTGCCAACCACAAGCGCCACACGCCGTGGCGAGGTGCCCGTCGATTGCGCAGCTGCCGTCTGCACAAAAGCCTGCACGCAAACCAGCATTATCCAGGCAATCAGGCCCGCATGGACCAACAAACCGGCGACCACCCGCTTCAACGCCCTGCCCTCACGCAATTCCCTCATTCGTCTGCCAGAGATCGTAACAGGCCGCCGCAGCACCCGCCAATCCGCGACGCCGGTGGCTTGGCGGACACCGGAGCATTTAATTTTCATCTCGAAACTGGACCGTTGCGTCCAATCGAACCTTTGGCAAGGCCCCGCCTTGGCCGGCGACCGAGAACGCCCGTGCAGCACCGCCGCACAGGTATTTGAACTAGCCTGGCAGGTTGAGGTCGCCCGCGCCCATGATCGCCAGAGCCAGAGCCTGCGCGCGCGGGACCACCGTCTCGACCTCCAGGTATTCCTCCGGGCTGTGCGCATTGCCGCCCACCGGGCCGGTTCCACATACCGTCGGTGTTCCAACGCCGGCCGTAAAACCGGAATCGGCACAGCCGCCGGACGCTTCACCGTCCACCTTGAGCCCGGCCTCGGCCGCACTCGCCACATAGTGCTGAAACACCACGTCGGACGCCTCCGTCGGAGCCAGCGGCGAGAACTCACCTTTGATTCGAACGTGGGCCGACGTGTCCGGCACGACCGAGGTCTCGGCCACCGCCAGGACCTGTGCAACGATGGCATCGCGATCTGCCGGCCGGACATAGCGCAGATCAATCTGGCAAGTTGCCAACGGCGCCACCGTATTGACCGACTGGCCACCGGAAATCAGTCCGACGTTCACCGTCGTACCGGCCTCGAGATTGGTCAGCCCGTGCCACGCCTGGATCTTGTGGGCAAGTTCAAGGATCGCACTGCGTCCCATTTCGTAGTTGCCGCCCGAGTGGGCCGCCACGCCGAGAACCTCGGCTTCGAAAAAGATCCCGCCCTTTCGCTGCGTCACGACATTGCCGGTCGGCCGGCCGGGTTCGGAGTTGAACACCAAACGCGCACCGCGTGCTTCCTTCTCGATGATCGGCCGCGATGTTGGCGAGCCGATCTCTTCATCGCCGGTAAAAAGCCCGATCAACGGCCCCGGCGCGCCACCGAATTTCTGAAAGGCAGCCAATACGAATGCATTCATGACGACACCGGCCTTCATGTCGGCGACGCCCGGCCCGTAGGCACGCCCGTTCTCGATTCTGAACGGTCGCCGCTCGGCCTCGCCGTCGCCAAACACGGTATCGCGGTGACCGAGCAGCATGATGGGCCGGTTGCTCCCGCCAGCCGGAACCGTCGCCCGGACCGCATCGCCATGCGTTTCGACTGGAATCTTCTGGGTCGCAATTCCCTGCCCGTTGAGAAACTGCGCAACCTCGTCACCGACGCGATCAACGCCAGCCTTGTTGTAGGTGCCGCTGTCAATGTTCACGAGTGTTTCAAGCAGACTGAGCATGTCCCCCTTGGCTTCTGCGAGCCAGGCAAGAATTTGATCTTTCTGTGTGGCGGTCACCGTCATGTGTTGCTCCAATACGATCGATAGTTTCACCAAATTGCCCACCCGAAATCGAACGCACGGGTCACCGGCCCAGGCGGCAACCTACAAACACCGCCAATCGCACACCAGGGACGTACAGACCTGCAATCAGACCCGCAACGCATTAACCAGCATTCAAACCAATGAGCAGCGTTCAGAGAGTTTTCGCACTTTCGACGTTAGATCTCCGTAATCTCAGGGCCAATTGCACTGTGAGACAACGCAGTTCTCGATCCACGAAACGAAGTGACAAATAGCGATGAAAAATCACGCGAACATTGTTCAGATTTGCATGCTGGTCCTGATTGCGGGCACGCTGACTGCATTGCCCGCTACCGCCCAGTCAAGCCGCCTCCGCCCCTTCCCTGTTTCAGGAAAAAGCACAAAAAATGTCAGCATTTCCGTAAGTTATCAGTTCTTTATCACTGGCAAGACAAAAACGGTGAGCGACCAGGCATCGCTTGCAGATGATGGCCGCCGACACCTCTACAAACTGCTGGCGAAGGAATGCGAGGTGCTCCTCGAGACAATCGCCTCGGAGTGCGCCATGCGCCGTGCCAACGTCAACACGCAGCTTCGCCAGGGCAGCCCCAATCGCCAGGAAGGCGTCCGCGTTTCCGGCTCGGCAACCTACAACATCGAGCTGAAACCCCAAAAAGAAGAATAATCAACAGTATGATCTGCAGCCGGCCCAAGGGCGCCGGCTGCCGCAATCGGGGGGCACATCCAATTGAGATCGGCCCTAGCTGGCTTCCACTTCGGCGACGGCCTTTGCCAGGAATTCGGCGAGCTGATTTCGGATATCATCGTCTGAAATAGCGATTTCCTTTTCGGCGAAATCAGCGCTGATCTTGCGCACCACGTCTTCGTCGCCGGCTTCCTCGAAGTCTGCCCGGCGAACAGATTTCACATAGTCTTCGACCTCAGACCCAGCCAATCCAAGCTTTGCGGCAGCCCATTCACCAATCATTTTGTTGCGCCGTGCTTCAGCTTTGAACTTCAAGTCTTGATCATGAGCAAACTTTTTCTCGAAACCTTTTTCCCGATCGTCGAAAGTCGTCATGCCATTTCTCCGTTAACCTTTCCAGATCTGTCACGATACTATTTTGTGAACCTCGTTCTTGCTGCCCTCCACCCAATATATGGGAGCCATAGCCCGCAGATGCCAACAAATCAACGCTCCTGCAACGACTTTAACTGACTGCCTTTACCGAAGCAGCCGGTGGCCCTCGGGCATGATTGTTTCAGCCATTGGATTCGGCTAGTCTTAGACCACCAGCCAAGAGGATTTGGCGCCCAATGCCCCGCCGTGCCGAGGGGCGGCACGCAGCAATCGATTCTCAGCGCCACCGGCTTGCAGTTTCGCCACTTTCGACCGGAAGCAGCGGACCTTGGCTCGGTTTTCAACGACAAGACATGAGTGCAACAAGACTGGTCAAGGGACTGGCAGCAATGAACAGGCGTCGCCGCATATACGAAGGCAAGGGCAAGGTTCTCTACGAAGGGCCGGAACCCGGCACGCTCATCCAACACTTCAAGGATGACGCGGTCGGCCTCGAATCGGATCAGCAAATTCAGATCGACGGCAAGGGCGTCATCAACAACCGCATATCGGAATGTATTTTCGACCACCTTGGCGGCATTGGTGTACCGACCCATTTCATTCGTCGCCTCAACATGCGCGAACAACTCATCCGAGAGGTCGAGATCGTGCCGCTCGAGGTCGTCGTGCGCAACGTTGCAGCCGGCGCCATTTGCGAGCGCCTCGGGCTCGATGAAGGCATGGCCTTGCCACGCTCGATTATCGAGTTTCACTACAAGAATGACGAGTTGGGTGACCCGCTCGTGTCCGAAGAGCACATCACCGCGTTTGGCTGGTCCAACCCTGCAGAACTCGACGAGATCATGCAATTGGCGCTGCGCATCAATGACTTTTTGTGCGGCTTGTTTCTTGGTGTCGGCATTCGCCTGGTCGACTTCAAGGTAGAGTTCGGCCGGCTCTGGGAAAACGATCAGCTGCGCATACTCCTGGCCGATGAAATCAGCCCGGACAGCTGCAGGCTGTGGGACATCAACACCGACGATCGTCTGGACCGTGATCGGATCACCCTCGAGATGGACGACGTTCTCGACGCCTATCAGGAAGTCGGACGCCGCCTCGGCGTGCTCAACGAAAGCCGGCCCCCACAGGGCATGGTACCGGTCCTTGTTGCCTCCAACCCCGAGGCATCGGGCGGCAATTCCTAGCGGTCCCGCTCGCAACGTCGAAATGCGTCAGACAGCGCGACCCCGCGCCACTTGTGCCCGGCCCACGAGCCGGGCATGTCTGTTTCCAAACTCGCTCCGCGATTCGTGACGCCCGCCAGCAGGAGACAACCATGAAGGCCCACATCAAGGTGACGCTCAAGAACGGCGTCCTCGACCCGCAGGGCAAGGCGATCGAAAACGCACTCGGCGCGCTTGGCTTCAGCGGCATTGAGGAAGTGCGCCAGGGAAAGTTCATCGAGGTCCAACTCGCTGAAATCGATGAAGCGAGGGCCCGCGAGCAGGTCGAAAAGATGTGCCGCGATCTGCTCGCCAACATGGTAATCGAGAATTACTCATTCGAATTGGTGGCCTGAATGCGCGCTAGCGTGATCGTCTTCCCCGGCTCCAACTGTGATCGTGACGTCAAAGTGGCCCTTGAGGCCGTCACCGGCCATCCCGTGCAGATGGTCTGGCACGGCGAGACCGCCATGCCGGATACCGACGTCATTGTCCTACCCGGCGGTTTTTCCTACGGCGACTATTTGAGGTGCGGAGCCATGGCGGCCCATGCGCCGATCATGCGCGACGTCGTCGACCGCGCCAAAGCCGGCACGCCGGTTCTTGGCATCTGCAACGGCTTCCAGATGCTTTGTGAAACCGGCCTGCTGCCAGGCGTTCTGATGCGCAATGCGTCTTTGCTGTTCGTCTGCCGCGATGTTCATCTGCGTGTTGAACGCACGGAAACGACATTCACGCGTAACTACGAACCGAACGCCGTCATCCGCGTTCCCGTCGCTCATCATGACGGCAACTACTTCGCCGACACCGAAACCCTCGAGCGTCTCGAAAACGAAAACCGCGTGGTATTTCGCTACGTCGATGAACACGGCAATGCGACAACGGCTGCCAACCCAAACGGCGCGCAACGCAACATTGCCGGAATCTGCGATGAACGGGGCCGCATCCTCGGCATGATGCCGCATCCGGAACGCCTCTTTGAACCAGCGCTCGGCGGCACCGACGGACGCCAGATCTTTGCAAGCTTGCTGACCGGCGTTGCCGCCTGAGCAGTGCCAGCCTCCAGGGCCAACCACCATGTATGATCAAGAGATCACACCCCAAGTCATCGCCGAGCATGGCCTTAAACCAGACGAATACGATCGCCTGCTTGAAATCCTCGGCCGCACGCCCAGCATGACGGAACTTGGCATCTTTTCCGTGATGTGGTCGGAACATTGCTCCTATAAGTCCTCGCGCGTCTGGCTCAAAACCCTCCCTACCAGCGGCGACCAGGTCATCCAGGGCCCGGGCGAAAATGCAGGGATCGTCGATCTCGGCGACGGTGATTGTGCGGTGTTCAAAATGGAGAGCCACAACCACCCAAGCTATATCGAACCCTATCAAGGTGCGGCCACGGGCGTTGGCGGTATCATGCGCGACGTGTTCACCATGGGTGCGCGCCCGATCGCAAACCTCAACGCACTGCGCTTTGGTGAGCCGGCCCACCCCAAGACGCGCCATCTCGTTTCCGGCGTCGTCGCCGGCATTGGCGGGTATGGCAACTGCGTCGGCGTTCCGACCGTCGGCGGTGAGACGAATTTCGACGCCGCCTATAACAACAACATTCTGGTCAACGCCATGTGCGTCGGCCTTGCCCGTACCGACAAGGTGTTTTATTCGGCGGCCAAGGGCGTCGGCCTGCCGGTCGTCTATGTCGGCTCCAAAACCGGCCGCGACGGCATTCACGGCGCGACCATGGCATCCGCCGAATTTGACGATGCATCGGAGGAAAAACGGCCGACTGTCCAGGTCGGTGATCCCTTTACCGAGAAATTGCTGATCGAAGCCTGCCTCGAGCTGATGGCAAGCGACGCGATCATCGCGATCCAGGACATGGGCGCGGCCGGCCTGACATCGTCGACGGCGGAAATGGCCGACAAGGGCGGCGTCGGAATAACGCTGGACCTCGATCACGTCCCCCAGCGCGAAGCCGCGATGACCGCCTACGAGATGATGCTCTCCGAAAGCCAGGAACGCATGCTCATGGTCCTGAAACCAGGCTCTGAGACCGCGGCGCAAGCTGTCTTCGCCAAGTGGGGCCTTGATTTTGCCGTCGTCGGCCAAACCACTGACACGGGCCGTCTGCTGGTGCGCCACAACGGCCAAATCGAAGCCGACATTCCGGTTGCCATGTTGGCGGAATCCGCCCCGCTCTACGAACGTGCGTGGACCCCGTCCACCAAGCCGAAACGGATCCTTGCGGAATGGGTCGCGCCGCCCGACAGCATCCTCGAAAGCCTCACGCAGATCATGAGCCACCCGCAGGCCTGCTCGCGCCGCTGGATCTGGGAACAGTACGATCACATGGTGATGGGTGACACCATTCAGCGTCCCGGTGGCGATGCGGCAGTCGTGCGCGTTCACGGCACCGACAAGGCCATCGCCGCCTGTTGCGACGTCACCCCCCGATACGTCCTCGCCGATCCGGAAATGGGCACCAAGCAGGCCGTTGTCGAGTGTTGGCGCAACCTCACGGCCGTCGGCGCCGAACCACTGGCCATCACCGACAATCTCAACTACGGCAACCCGGAACGCCCCGAGATAATGGGTCAGTTCGTCGAGAGCATTCGCGGCATGGCCGAGGCCTGCCGTGCGTTGAACTTCCCGGTCGTCGCTGGCAACGTGTCGCTCTACAACGAGACCAACGGCATCGCCATTCCACCCACGCCCGCGATCGGTGGTGTCGGCCTCATTCCCGATCTTGAGCTTCGCAGTGATCTCGCCGTCAAGCAGGACGGCAACTTGATCGTACTGTTCGGTCGCGAGGAGGGACACCTCGGCCAGTCGCTGTTCCAGCAGATTGCCATCGGCAAGCTTGAAGGTGCGCCACCCCCGGTCGACCTCGACGCGGAACTAAGGGCCGGTAACTTTGTCCGCGGCCTCATTCGCAGCAAGACCGCATTGGCCGTTCATGACGTCAGCGACGGTGGCTTGCTCGTCGCACTCGCCGAGATGGCGCTTAGCGGCCAAAAGGGCATCGACCTGTTCAACTACGAGGGCAAGCTGCCGCCCCATGCCATCTGGTTCGGCGAGGATCAGGCACGCTACCTAGTCGAGATAGCTCCGTCACGTGTCGATGAAGTGATCGAGGCCGCCCGCGCCATCGCATTGGAGACCCGGATCGTCGGCCGCATTGCAGGCCAGGCATTATCCATCGGATCCGCCGAAACAATCCACCTCGACGACTTGCGCCAGATCCACGAAGCTTGGCTCCCGGACTACATGGCGCGCGTGAACTGATTTGGCGAACGCTTCGGCCACGTCTCGATCACGCCCGAACCGGGCAAACTTGTGCATGCATCAACAAGACGGCCACTGCCCACGCCTCTTGAAAATCGGCCTGCGACGCGCGACATCGTTAGAAATGAAGGATCGGAGGACAACCGCCCATGCCCATGGACGCAGGCGAATTGGAAAAGTTGATCAAGGAGGCAATGCCGGACGCAGAGATCACTATCAAGGATCTTGCCGGTGACGGCGATCACTACGCCGCCCATGTCGTCTCGAGCGCATTTAAGGGCAAGAGCCGGGTCCAGCAACACCAGCTGGTCTATCAGGCCCTGGGCGGGCGCATGGGCGATGTGCTTCACGCGCTGGCTCTGACCACCGCAGTCAAAGATTGACACCTTTGCCCACCCAACTCATTTTGTTACCAGAACTTCCACCAACAACACGAGGACGCGAGCTGATGAGCGACCAGCAGGCCGTACACGACTGGATCCGCCAAACCGTGAGTTCCAACGATGTCGTGCTCTTCATGAAGGGCAACTCGAAAATTCCGCAGTGCGGTTTCTCCGCCCAGGTTGCGCAGATACTCGCCCTCGTTGGTGTTGAGTACAAGGACATCAACGTGCTCGAAGACATGAGCATTCGCGAAGGTGTCAAGAGCTTTACCAACTGGCCGACGATTCCGCAGCTCTATGTCAAGGGCGAGTTCGTCGGTGGTTGCGACATCATTCGTGAAATGTACGAACAAGGTGAACTGCAGCAACTCTTGCAGGAAAAGGGCTTGATCAGCGGCACAGCCGTTGCCTGACCACCGATCTCAGCATTTGCCTGCCCCTGGCGCGCCAGGCCGGGGGCTGCCGCGGTGGCCCCTGGAGCCATCCAATCGCGGCGGCGCGCCCACCAGTGCACCTCTCAAGCCATCGCAAAGTTCGGTTAATATCACTGCGGATCGCCCTACGGCTGCCCTTAGTTTGGGTTTATGACTAAGCCATGGATCTGGCCAACGACGAACCGGACAACCGCAACGTCAGATTGGGGGGCAGACGCTTTCTGCTCAGCCTGGCGATTGTTGCCGCCGCGGTATGCCTGGCCCTCGGCATTTCGATGCCGATCATCAAACTGACGAAGCTGGTTTTCTGGAGTACGGAGCACTCACTGATCACGACGGTGACTGTTCTGCTGCGCGAAAATCAGCTCTTCCTCGGGCTCACGGTCCTGGTGTTCTCGATCGTGCTGCCAATCCTGAAACTGTTCTATCTCGTGCTGGTCTCTACCCTGCCGGCTGACGAAATTCGCCGCCAGAGCCTACGCCTTCGTGCTCTGGAGTGGCTCGGCAAGTGGTCGATGCACGACGTTCTCGTAATGGCGCTTATGATCTTCTTCATCAAGAGCCAGGGCCTTTACGATGCCGCCAGTCTGACCGGTGTTTATTTCTTCACCGCCGCCGTTGTCCTCATGATCCTTGCCTACGCCTGGCTGCGTGGCGAGACCCAATTGCTCACGTCGCGGACACACCCGCCCGTTCAGCCAGGCAGCGAAGCTGGTCGGAGCGTTCAAATCTCGACGTTTCGCAACGTCGTCCTAAGTTTTCTGATCATTGTCGCAACGATCTTTTTCGCACTTGGCGTAATCCTGCCGGTGATCAAGTTCACGACCATTTACGTGTGGACCAACGAGCATTCGATCGCGACCATCATTTACGCGCTTTACCAGAACCAGGAGTATTTCCTCTGCGCCGTGCTGTTCACGTTTTCCATCGTGTTCCCGTTTCTCAAACTGTTTTATCTGTTGACGCTGGTCACGTCGCCCGACATCTCGCCGGAGTTCCGGCAGAAGTCCGTCACCACCATGGAGTGGCTCGGCCGCTATTCGATGACCGACGTGATGGTGCTCGCCATCCTGATCTTCTACATGAACTCATCAGGATATACCGAGGCCAACGTCCTGCCCGGCGCCTACTTCTTCGCCGCCTCTGCACTGATGACCATGTTTGCCTACGGCTGGGCCAACTCCATAGCGCCGGTCCGCATTGTCCAGAAACGCAAGGCCTGACCCCGGCTCTCTTACCGGTTATAGCCGTCTAGGTTTGGCTGAAATCATCCCGCTCCACCTCCTGACCACCCACGGCATTATTGTATTGGACGGTCGGAAGAGGGAGCAGGCCGGCAAAGCGATTCCGTCTAAAGCAGCAATGATCTCTAGGGGCCGGCCTGCCGCCTGCGCCGCTCACCCGGCATCGCCCGCAGCGGCGCCAGGCCGGCCAGTTCCAGGATCAATTTGCGCCGCACCGCTTCGGCAAACCGGTCCGGGCTGTCGACCGTAACCACGAAGCTGCCCGGCCCGCCGATGATCCGTGTCGCAAACGCCTGCTCGAGATCATACGTCACCGGGCGCCCGCTGCAGTTTGCAGCACGGCACAGAATAGCGAGGCCATTGATGATAATGCCGTCCGCCAGTGCCTTTGCGCGCGCATCGGCGATCGGCGGTCCGTTCCAGTTGTTCGCACTGTCTCCTGAGAAATCGATTACCTTGCGATGACCATCAAAACGGTTCGTCACGATCTGCTTGTGGGCTTCGCCAATTGCAGCGCCGATCGCATTGCTCCCGAATGCCAGGCGCTCGGTAGCCATCAGTTTCGCCGCGAAAGCTGCCGCCGACGTGGCGTCGCGCACGATCATCCAGGGCACGACAACTTCGAGGTTGTGTTGATCCCCCCACTCGATAAATGTCACCGCGATGCGCCCGAGATCCCCCTTGGCTATCGCTGAAAGAACCTGGGGGTGCGCCATTGCACGCGCGTAACCCTGGCGCTGGAAGCGGATTTCGGCGTTATCGATCGAATTGGACGCATCGGCCAGAAACACAAGCTCGACATCGACCGGATTGAGCTTGGCTGCATACGCACTCATCATCGCCAAGAACGCCATCGACACGACGATCCAAACCAGCCATCGACGGAATTCCCGGAAGCTGACCTGGTTGATGATCCCGATCATCACGCAACCTTCCCTTCAAAACCGGCCACCTCAGTATGCCGGCCAGCAATTTGCATGGCAAAGCAAGTTCGCAATTCGCCTGCCGCTCGGCTGCTTTGTGCTGCGGCCCGTGTAGGTCATGTACGGACAATCACACACCGCGCCTTATCGAATACCCCTTGTTACAGGACGCAAAGCAACCCAAATATCGATCATATGCAGTTATTCGAATGTTTAGGGATACACGGTGCGTTGACTGTTCTCTCCCGCAGATGCAACTGCCGATATCCTCGGCCTCGACCCGGACGACCATCGAATGGCTTTGCGCTCGCTCACGAACACGCCCGCATGGGTCGTGATCGGCACTGGTGTCATGATCCTGTCGCCCGAGGTGACAGCGATCGCAGGTTTCGGCTTCGGTGAAGCAGCACACCCGTGTAACATCAGCCCGACGACGGAATTGCGAGCAGACATGCTGCGCAAGCTTATGGAGGTACCGTTATGGCACATCCGACAGTTGACCTGACCATCAAACCGGACGTGAAGGGTTTCTTTGACAACGCGTCCAACACCATCAGCTACATCGTCAAAGATCCGGCATCGAACGCCTGTGCAGTCATCGACTCGGTCATGGATATCGACTATGCCGCCGGACGCATCACGTTCGATCACGCCGACGAACTGATCGCCGACATTCGCGAGCGTGGTCTTGAACTGCAGTGGCTGATTGAAACGCACGTCCATGCAGATCATTTGTCCGCCGCCCCCTACATTCAGGGAAAGCTCGGCGGCAAGATCGGAATTGGCTCCAACATCACGCTCATTCAGGACACTTTCGGAAAGATCTTCAACGAGGGTACGGAGTTCCAGCGGGACGGCAGCCAGTTCGACCGACTGTTCGTAGACGGTGACACCTATGACATTGGCACCATCACCGCATTCGTCATCGCAACGCCCGGCCATACACCGGCCTGCATGACGCACGTCATCGGCGATGCGGCCTTCGTCGGCGACACCTTGTTCATGCCGGACGGCGGTAGCGCGCGCGCCGACTTCCCCGGCGGCGATGCTGGCGCGCTCTACGACTCGATTCAGAAAATTCTCGCGTTGCCGGACGACTTGCGCCTGTTCATGTGTCACGACTACGGGCCCAATGGGCGCGATATTCAGTGGGAGACATCAGTCGCGGAAGAACGCCGGAACAACATCCATGTCGGGGGCGGGCGCAGCCGCGAGGACTTCATCGCTCTGCGACAGGCACGCGACGCGCAGTTGGCCATGCCAAAACTGATCATTCCCTCGCTGCAGGTCAACATGCGCGGCGGTCATTTGCCGCCGAAGGACGAGGACGGCAAACGCTTCTTCAAGGTTCCGGTCAACGAACTTTGACGCGCACAGGCCGCGCCTGTAGTGGCTGCCGCAATTCAGCAAGGTCGATGCGTAGCTCTCAAGCACTTGATCACCGCACTATTCGCGTCACATATTGGCTCTTCGGCAACACCGGATCTTCCTTGGAACGGTGTTCAGGCACCGTCAGAAAAGGTTGATCACGCAGGAGGCAATCGTTTTCTTGCATCCTGTCGCTGATGGGCAAGGGCATAGTCCTGACAGCAACCGATCGCGGAGGCGTAGGGAGATGGCATCCAAAGACCTTGCAACGATCAACCGCTGGCCGGAAGTCGGCAAGATCACCATCAATGATCTCTTGGAAGTCCTGGCGGCAGGCATCCGCGATTTTCGTGCAGCCCCGCGGTATGGCCTGTTCTTTGGCGGCATCTATGCGGTGGTCGGCTGGCTGCTCATCATACTGCTGTGGCTCTACGAGCTGCATTACCTCGTCTATCCGATCGCCATGGGGTTTGCGCTGATCGCGCCTTTCGCCAGCGTCGGTTTTTATTCGGTGAGCGATTTTCGTGAACGGGGCCGGCCACTGTCCTGGAGTGCCGTGTTCCAGGCCATCCGCGAAGCTTCAAAACGGGATCTGCGCTGGATGGCCCTGATCACCGGTTTCACCTTCTTTGCCTGGGTTGACTATGCCGCCATACTCTTCCTGTCGATGATGGGCTTTGACGCTCTTGGTCCGCAGATGTTCAAGGAAGTATTCACGACCTCGCACGGATGGATATTTCTCCTGGTCGGAAACCTCACCGGTGCGGTGATTGCGATTATCGTTTTCTCGATCTCCGTTGTGACGTACCCGATGCTCTACGACCGCGACATCGATTTCGTAACGGCAATCGTGACAAGCGTACGCCTGGTCCTGGCCAATCCTGTCACGATGCTGTTGTGGTGTGCCACAATCGCCGTCCTGACGGGCTTATCGATCATTACCGTTTTCGCCGGCCTGTTCGTTGTGTTGCCCGTGCTCGGCCATGCGAGCTGGCACCTTTACCGCCGGGCGGTTGGCCCGACGCCCGTGCCGGATCAGGGCCAACTTGCTGCCTGACGCTCACCTCTCGGCCGATCGTCGCGGCAGGCGGCCGGCTTGCTGCCAATCAGAGCTGGCTGCTAAGACCCGTCTGCTCTTTAATGCGCGAGACCCGAATGCCTAGGAAACTGCAGTTATGAAGCTACCGGACACCGGCCTTATCGCCGTTGTAAAGCGGGACTGCCCGACCTGCGAACTAACGGAGCCCGTTCTAGCGGCACTCGCCGCAACCGGCTCGCTGACCGTCTACACGCAGGACGATCCGGCCTTCCCGGAGAGCGTGCCGCACGAATACGACGCGACATTGGACATCTCCCACGCGCTGAAGATCGAGGTCGTACCGACCCTGCTCCGGCGCAAGGATGGTCGCGAGGTTGCCCGCACCTATGGATGGCACAAATCGGAATGGCGCAAGCTGACCGGGCTCGCCACGCTCGGTGAAGACCTTCCCGACTTGCGTCCGGGTTGCGGCTCCAAGAACATCGAGCCCGGTGTTATCGAAGATCTCTTGATACGTCATGGTGAGACGGGTCTGCAGAGCCGCCGCATCGAACTCGGCGCCAAGGAAGACGAGATCGAGGCCTTGTTCGACCGCGGCTGGTCCGACGGGCTACCCCTCGTGCCGCCGACCGAAGCCCGAGTATTGCGCATGCTTGCCGGAACAGCACGTGATCCAAAAGAGATAATCGGCAAGGTCCCGAGCGACCTAGCGGACTGCACGGTTGAAAAGGTCGCCATCAATGCAGTCATAGCAGGCTGCAAACCGGAATACCTTCCGGTCGTCATCGCCGCGGTCGAAGCCGTATTGAAAGAGCCCTTCGCCATGCACGGCGTACTTGCCACCACAATGTTCGTCGGGCCCGTTTTGATCGTGAACGGGCCCATTCGAAGGGCCATCGGAATGAACGCCAAAGGCAATGCCCTTGGTCAGGGCTTTCGCGCCAACGCCACGATCGGCCGCGCGTTGCAGCTTGTAATCAGGAATGTCGGCGGTGGCCGGCCGCAAGAGGTCGATCGCGCAACGCTCGGCAATCCCGGCAAGCTTTCCTATTGCATCGCAGAAGATGAGGAAGGGTCGTGTTGGGACTCGCTGGCGAAAGAGCGCGGCATTTCCGATGGCAAGAGCGCGGTCACCGTTTTTGCAGGCTATGGCCTTCAAGGCATTGTTGATCAGAAATCCCGTACGCCTGAAAGCCTGGCCCAGTCGTTCGCGGAGTGCCTGAAGGCCTTTCAGCATCCCAAGCTCTACCCTGGCGCCGACGCTCTGATTGTTGTCTGCCCGGAACACGAGCGCACATTCCGCGAGGCTGGTTGGAGCAAGGCGCGACTATACGAAGAACTCTATGCCCGGACCGAACGTCCGGCGGAGGAGGTGATACCGGGCGCCGTCGGGATCGCAGAAGGGACAAACGCGTTCGCCCCCGGCACGATGGCACGGAAATTTCGCGACGGCGGACTGATGATCGTGCGCGCCGGCGGCGGGGCCGGCATGTTCAGCGGCATCATCGGTGGATGGTCCGCCAGCGGCGAAAAGGGTTCCACACCAGTGACAAAGGAGATCAAACCTTGACAACCATTCTGGACCCCACTGCGGAGCGCTCTGTCGCGGCCCGCCCTCGATTGGCACGGCCCGAAAGCCTGGACGGCCTACGGGTCGGTTTGCTCGATATCGCAAAGTCGAAAGGAGACGTCTTCCTCGACCGGGTAGAGCAACGGTTGGTCGAACGCGGACTTGAGGTGAAACGCTACGCAAAACCGACCAACACGCGTCCGGCACCAACGCCGCTCAGCCAGAAGATCGCGACGGAGGTCGACGTCGTCATCGAAGCGTTGAGTGATTGAGGCTCCTGCACGTCGTGCTGTACGCATGACATGGCAGACCTTGAAAGCCGCGGCATCCCGACGGTCGGCATTGCAACGACCGAGTTCGTGCAGGCGGCACAATCCCAGGCTCGGGCCCTGGGCACTGACCCGGCCTATGTATTCGTGCCGCACCCGATCCAGGATCGCACGGAAGAAGAACTGCACCAACTCGCCGATGCATTCCTGGATGAAATGCTGAACGGACTCGTAAGGTCCTGAGCGCCCGGACAGCACCGCCGGGTAGCCTCGCCGCATGGCCAGGCACCGCGCACGCAAATCCCGTTGCCGCCCACACTCTCGGGCGGCAACCGGCACACCACCCCCGGATATGCTTTCCAGTCGGTTGGCACATATCTCTCGCGAGTGCCGGCGCCGGCAGCCGACGGTTGCCCGGCTCACGAATTGGGAATACCGTTGGCATCTGGCGAATCCGTATAAATGCGCCGGACAATTGGCAATGCAATCGATTGCCTCCCGTCAAAGGAGTGACTGCCAATGCCCCACTACATGTTTCAAGGCCGATATTCCACCCAAGCCATCAAGGCGATGGTCGACAGTCCGCAGGACCGGGAAGCCGCTGCGCGAACCCTCATTGAAGCAGCCGGCGGCAAGTTGCAGGCATTCTATTTTTGCTTCGGCCAGGAAGATGTCGTCGCGATCATGGAATTCCCTGACGACAAGTCGATGGCCGCATGCGCAATGGTGCTCGGAGCCTCCGGTGCACTTGCAGGCGGTGCAACGACGAAGCTCCTGACCGCAAGCGAAGCCCAGTCCGCGATGAGTGCCGGCAAGGCCCTTGTCGGAAGTTATAAACCCGCAACCGGTTAGGGGTTCACCGCAGCTTGCTGAGGAAATACGTCGCATCAGCATCTCACGCCTGCATTGAGTTGCAGATGCTGGTGAACATGTTCTGCGTGCGAAGTTGGACGCGACAGTCTGCTTCCTGCGCACCCAGGTTACGCGTTCCGCACGACCTCGTTGCGCAAAGTGCCAGTCAATGTGGAGGCTTGCTCACTCTTGACCGTTGCATCAGACGCCCGCGCGCGAACCACTGCCGATCAATCGGATTACTTTCCTCGGCGCGACGAGACGTGGCAACGGGCAGAGCCTGGCGCGGCTGGGATCAATGCACAAGCCCTTGCCCACGCCGTTGAATTTGCCGCTGCAAGCGAATGCGACTGGCCGAGAGCAATGTATACGTCGACGGGCGAGTACGTCGGCACGGCTTATCTGCAGGAACAGCCTCCGTACAATGAGGTGCTTGGCCCGGTGCAACCCCGCGGTTCGACGGCTGGTTTGATGATCCGCAACGGCCGCTTGATTGCACAGTGGGGGAATATCCATCGCCCGGACATGACCTTCTCGGTGGCCAAAAGCTTTCTCTCCGTTCTCGTTGGCTTGGCCATTGCAGACGGTCTCATTCAGGATGTCCGGGCGCCTGTCATCTCAACGCCGGCTTGCCGCGCGGGTCTGGCACAACACTTCTCGGGCGATCACAACGCCAGGATCACGTGGCAGCAACTGCTCCACCAGACGAGCGAATGGTCGGGTTCGCTGTGGAGCAAACCCGACACGGTCGACGCCAACCGCCAGACGGATGCCGGCGCCGAAGTCGACAATTCTCTCAAGGGAACCGCGCGTGAGCGACACGACCCGGGCTCCCATTGGGAATACAATGATGTGCGCGTAAACCTCTTGGCCTTGTGTCTGCTGCATGTTTTCCGGCGGCCGCTCGAACAGGTTCTGGCCGAGCGGATCATGACGCCGATCGGCGCGAGCCGCACCTGGCGGTGGCTGGCCTACGCCAATGCGCTGGAGCCGATCGATGGCACGCTGATGCCCTCGGTTCCCGGCGGCGGGCATTGGGGCGGCGGCCTCGTCATCAGCGCCCTGGATCTTGCAAGGTTTGGCTACCTGGTCCTCCGGGGCGGCACATGGCGCGATGAAACGCTCATTGACCAAAATTGGATCGATGAGCTGAAGGTGGCCTGTCCGCACAATCCGAACTACAGCTACATGTGGTGGTTGAACACGCATGGAAAGCAATGCCCCGACGCACCGCATAGCTGTTTTTATGCGGCCGGCGCCGGCAGCAACATCGTCTGGATCGACCCGGACAACGATCTCGTCGTCGTCTGCCGCTGGACGGCAAAGGAAAAGGTCGGACCGCTGATCGGAAAATTCACCGCTGCGATAAGATTATGACGGACGGCTGATCGCCTGTTGCCACTCTCCGGCAAGGCATCGATCGCGCCTCATTCAGGGCGCCCACAATGCCGGTCGAAGCCAAGGTTCAGGCACCGAAAGCTTCCCACGACAGCGCACCTCATCTGAATCCAGACAAATCGATTGCCACGCCCCCTCCCATTCCGACGGCAACGGGTAGGGTGGCGTGATGTGAACTTCCGGAACGAACCCGAGACGGCCGTAGTAGGCAGGAGCGCCAAGTACGCAAACCCAAGCAACTGAGCCGTCCTCCATCCGCCGCAAACCCTCGCGAACGATTGCGCTTCCCAACCCACGCCTTTGCCATGCAGACGCCACGGCGAGCGGTCCCAGCAGCGCAACATCGTGGTTGCACCCACTGACGCCGCATCTCGTAAAAACGACATGACTAACGACCGCCGACTGAATCAATCCGACGAGTGATAGCGTCGCTTGTCCTGCCGCTTTCAGATCCCGCACGAGAGGCATCAGCTTTTCGCCGGGAACCGCGTCGCAATAAAGTGCTTCCAGCGCGGGCAAGTCCTCGCGTTTGCTGGTGCGGATGTCCATCGGATCCTCGATTGGGCGTTCAGTGGATCGCACTGCAGAGGCTCGCGAGTTCCTCGCGCGTACGGGCCGTGCCCAGCACATATCGATCCGGCCTCAGCATGATTGCTTGCGTGTCGAGTGCGTCGAGATAGGCGCGCGCATTGGGATGCTGATCACTGCTGACAACACGCAAACTGTCTCGCCCTTGAACAGCTCCCACAAACTCCTGGTCACACACCAGCAGAAAGCGTTGGCCGACCTCATCATCGATCCTACCGCCTTCACCCTGCACAATCTGCCAGCCGAGGACGCCGCGGTGGGCCTCGTCACCGGCGGCTAACCCGGGCCCCAAACGCGGCGCAATCGACGCCATTTTCGCGGTTCCATCGGGCATCTTGAACGCCGCCCGCAACGCCGACTCGGTGTCGGCCCGGTTGATCAGGCGCCCGAGACGGACTGCCGTTTCGATGTAGGCCTGCACATGTGGTGCGCGTTCGCTCTCGTAGCTATCCAGCAGGGTCTCTGTCCCACGTCCGTTAACACACAGCCCCAGTTTCCAGGCAAGGTTCGAGGCATCCCGAATTCCGGCACACATGCCCTGCCCCATGAAGGGCGGCGTCAGGTGCGCGGCATCGCCAGCAATCAAAAGCCGGCCCTTCCGCCATCGCTCAGCCACGCACGACCGGAACGTATAGACCACCGCACGTTCGAGATCGCCATCCTCCGGTCCCAACCACCGCGACAGCAACCGCCAGGTTCCCTCGGGCGTTGCCACCGCCTCGCTGTCCTCATCATCGCGCACGGTGATTTCCCAACGTCGCCGGTCACCCGTCCCGCGCACGTAGGTGGCCGGTCGCGAGGCATCGCAGAACTGAATCGAATGGTCACCGAGCTCCGGCATCGGTCTTTTCAGAATCACATCGACGACCAGCCAGCGCTCATTGAAACCGAAATCGGTCATGGCGCTACCAATGCAGCCGCGCACGAACGAGTTTGCCCCATCGCAACCGACAACGTAATGCGCACGGCGGGTGTGGCGGCGTCCGTCCCGGCGATCGTTGAATGTAATGGCAATGCTGGCACCTTCATCGCGCAGACCTTCGACCTCGCATAGCGTGCCTACATCAACGCAATCGAACCGCTCGAGCGCCTGGCGCAGGTGTGCTTCGAGATCGGGCTGGTGGAACCGGTAGCTCGCATGCCATCCCTGCCGCGTGATGCCCCGCTGCCGTGGCCAGTCAAGCAGGAGCGTACCATCTGCGGCGACGAATTTCATGCCCGGATTGACGTGGCAGCGCTCGGCCATCGCATCGCCAATACCGACGGTTTGAAAGACCCGCATCACTTCGTCATCGAAATGAACTGCACGCGGCAGATGATAGGCGGCCTCCTCCCGATCCAGAACGAGGGTTGAAACTCCCTGTCGTCCGAGAAGGTTTGCGAGCGTCGCACCCGTCGGCCCGAACCCGACGACGGCCACGTCGTAATGATCCCGCGCAATCCCGGCCATACCCACGCCCCTGCCGCCCATTCCCGCTCGTGTAGCTTTTGCACCTGACGTTTGGTTGCGAGACCAGCCGCATACGGGGACCAAACGTCAGGTGCGCTACACTCGTGTTCCGGTTCCGACATTTGCTATCCCGTGCAGCGATGCCGAGAGCAAATGTCAGAACCCTAAGGAACACGAGCAAGCCTATGTTGCTCGTGTAGCTTTTGCACCTGACGTTTGGTTGCGAGACCAGCCGCATACGGGGACCAAACGTCAGGTGCGCTACACTAGCGGCCCTGTCGATCCAGTTCACCGAACAGCCAGGGACACTCGGCCGCCGGTGGCGCACGCAACCCTTGCCGCGCCGCATCAAGCCTCAACTCGCGCATGCGAAGGCGCTGTTCTGCGGGTAGATGGAGCCGCTCGTGCCCCCACAGGCTTGGGCCATTGCGCATCTCGCAAGTCTCCCAGGTCGCCGGATCGATAACACGACCGCCCCAGCCGTTCTCCACGAAAAACCCCGAGGGCGTGTGCACATAAAACGACGTCATGAAGTCGTTGGTGTGCCGCCCGAGGGTATATGCGATCCGCCCCTCTTCAAGTTGCGCAAGGTCGTAGCCCTGTCCGACGTCATCCAGGTTTTGATACTCCACCATGAAATGGTGAAAGCCCTGCCGCCCGCTGCTGACCATGGCAAAGCTGTGGTGGCGCCCGTTTACGTGAAAGAAGTAAAGCGGATAGGGCTCAAGCGCATAGTCGGTCACGCGAAATCCCAGGAGATCCCGGTAGAACGGAAGCAATGACCGAGCATCAGCGACATTCAGCACCGCATGTCCCATTCCCAGTGCGCCGGTCTTGAAACCCGAGATCGGCCGCCCTGGCTGGAACGGGTCCGTCGTGACCATCGGCCCCCAAAAGAGCTCAATCCGATTTCCGCCGGGATCACGAAAAGCGATCAGGTCGCTCACGCACCGCCGGTCGGCCAGGTCACGACTCCCTGCTTCAACCGCGACATCCGCCGCATCGAGCCGGCCGGAAAAATCCTCGAGATCGGACTTCTCGGCAACTTCCCAGCCCATGAAGGCGAGCGTCCCGCCAGGCTCATCGGAAACCACGAGCCGCTGCTTGCGGTCATCCATGCGGAACGCGCGATACTTGCCCGAGCAATCAATTTCCTGCATGCCCAGGAGCGAACGCGCAAAACCTGACCAATCCTCGAGGCGGTCTGACCTCACGCCCAGATATCCCAGCGCCGTTATTGCCATCGCGCACCTCCCAGCAGCAAGCAGCACGGGTCAGATCAACACGAAATGTGCCTCCTGAAAAGGCGCACGCAGGGTGATGGTCCAGCCCTTCGAGTGGAAACGACCGGTCGATGGCGGCCGGCGGCACTCCGACGGCGCGAACAATGGGATGGTTCTCGCCGCGGCTGGTTGCTGCTGGCCATACTACGGCCCGTCGGGCGCAACCGACCCAGTCGGGAACCAAGCGCGCACGCCCGCAACTTCCCACCGTTGGCTGTTTCCAAGGCAGACATCACAGTATTGATCCGATTGTCGTCCCCGTGCCCAGATTTGGATAAGCGCGCAGTCGACAACTGGTGTATGCTCGCTCCTGCCGCCGTCTCGTGTCTTCAATCGGCGATTGTGATGACTGCTATCGAGTCGATTTGCGATTTTGCCTCATCCACGCGCTTGGCTGACATGCCGGACGATGTGCTGGCTCGCGGACGCATGGTTTTGGCAGATAGCATTGGCTGCATGATCGCAGGCGGCAACGTTCCGGAGGTGCGGCGCCTCCTTACCTTTGAACAGCGCAAAGGCGCGGGCAGGGACGCGACGGTTCTCGGCGCGGCAACCGGGCTCCATCGCGCTGCCGCCGCCTTCATCAACGGTACGGCCGGCACCTGGCATGACCTTGACGAGGGCAATCTTTCGACCAAGACACATGCAGCGATTCAACTCGTGCCCGCAGCGTTCGCCGAGGCCGAGGCGGCACGCCTGTCCGGACAAGCCCTGCTCGAAGCCACAATTGTTGCCTACGAGGCGAGCGCCAGGCTATGGCGGGCAACCAAGGCCCGCCACGCTGTGCATCCTCACGGAACATATGGACCACTTGCTTCGGCGATCGCCATCGGCAAATTGCGCGGCTTTGGACCAGACAAACTGGCCAATGCAGCCGGCATCGCACTCACGATGGGTCTTGCATCCAGTCGCCGCACCCTCGATGACGGCGCAACGGTTCGTAACATCTACACCGGCATCAGCGGACGGCACGGCTTTGAGGCCCTCGATCTCGATGAGGCGGGGCTGAGCGCTGAAGCAGATGCCGCAAGCTCCATCCTCGGGTCGATCTACGGCTTGGACTTCGACGCCGGCATGGTCACGGCCGGCCTGGGAGATACATGGTGGATCCGCCGCAACTATTTCAAGCGCTACGCAAGCGGGCGATATACGCATGGCGCATTGGATCTGGCCGAAGTGGCCAAGGTGAAATACCCGGAAGAGTTCAAGGCGGATACGATTGAACGCATCGATATTCGGACCTACTTCCTTGCAGCGACCCTGGCCCGGCAAACGGCGCGGACACCGTTCGGAGTGCGGTTTTCAATTCCCATGCTCGTAGCCTCTCACATCATCCGGGGCGTGCCGCCGCTGACGGATGACTGCAGCGGCACCCTGGCGGACCCAGATGTTTGCGCGCTGGCCAAACGAATCTTCGTTTCCGAGGACGCCGCGGCGACGGCCGCCTATCCGGATCAACAGCCGACCCACATGACCGTTGCGTTCCGTGACGGCAGCTCGCGCGAGTTTTCCTCGAACATGATCATCGGTGAAAGCGACAACCCGCTTTCCGAGGACGCTCTGCGCGAGAAGTTCGTCGCTCTGGCGGGCTTCGCATGGCGTAACGCTCCTGCAACGGCTTGGGCTGACCTCATGCGAATCGACGAGGTTGGCGACGTTCACCAGATGGTTGAAAACTGGCAAATTGCTGCACGCACACCGTAGTTCGCAATGGAAGGCATCCCCGATGAGCAATGCGCACAGTGTTCCTGTGATCGAGCTTGGTCCCTTTTTCGACGGCACGCCAACCGACCGAAAAGACGTCGCACGCAAGGTCGCATCCGCATGCGAAACCGTGGGATTCCTTAAGATCTCCCAACACGGTATTGACCAGAGCTTGATCGACAGGGCATTTGATACCGCCGGCCGCTTTTTCGACCTGCCGGAGGCGGAAAAAGCAAAGTCGAAACCGCCGCGCAGTGCCTCGGCCCGGGGCTACCATGCCATTTTGACGAAGAACCTTGCCAAGACACTTGGCTATGACAATCCCCCGGATCTACGCGAGCAGTTCTACATCGGCCCATTGGTTCAAAGGTCTTCGGAATTTGCGCACATCGCAGGTGCAGCCGAACTCTATGTCGAGAACATTTGGCCGCAGCGACCGGCAGACTACCAAGCCGTGTTCACCGAGTACTACCGTGCAATGGAACAACTCGGCCAATCCCTGATGCGGGTATTCGCTCTGGCACTCGACATGCCGGAGAACTTTTTCGACGACAAGATCGACCGTCATTTCTCGACATTGCCCGCGAACAACTATCCCCCGCCGCTCGGCGACCCCCTGCCAAACCAGGTTCGATGTGGCGAGCATACCGACTTTGGCAGCCTGACCATTCTCGCGCTTAATGATGCCCCGGGCGGCCTCCAGGTTAAAATGAAAGACGGCACGTGGGGCGATGTCACGGCCAGACGTGGCGAGCTGATTGTCAATATCGGCGACATGATGCAGCGCTGGACAAACGACCGCTGGTGCTCGAACCTCCACCGCGTCGTCAACCCGCCGGTCGAACTCTACGAAGGCAGCCGCAGGATGACGATCGGTTATTTTCTGCATCCGAACTACGATGTCGAAATCTCCTGCCTTCCGAGCTGCATCGACACGGACCATCCGGCAATCTATCCCCCGATACGCGCAGGAGAATTGATGCGGCAAAAGCTGGAGGCACGCGCAGCGTAGACAGTCGCACGCAGCGTCCTGCCGGTCCGCAACGGCCGACGACGTCTTCAGGTCGACAACTGGGCAACCAACATATGCGGCGCGCAAAATGACACCTTTGAACTTTCCCGCAGCTTGCGCCCGACAACTTCTATGCTGGCCACGCCAACCATCGCGCAAATACGAGCTTCGTCATGCCCCACACGTCCTTTCACGGCGTCTTTCCCTATCTTGTCTCTCCGGTCCGAGACGATGGATCAGTCAACCGCCCCGTTCTCGGTCGCCTTTGCGAAGATTTGATCGGGGCGGGCGTTCATGGCCTGACACCGCTCGGCTCGACCGGCGAATTCGCGTATCTGAACTGGAAGCAAAAACAGGCGATCGTTGAGACCGTGGTGGAAACCGCAGCTGGACGCGTGCCCGTCGTTGCAGGCGTGGCCGCGACGACGATTCCTGAGGCGGAGCGCCAGACGCGCGCATTCCAAAGCATCGGTTGCGACGGCATCCTGGCCGTCATGGAGGCCTACTTCCCGGTCCCGGATGAGGGCACCTACGCCTATTTCCGAGCCATAGCGGATGCAAGCGACGTTCCCGTGGTCCTTTACACCAATCCGAACTTTCAGCGCAGTGACTTGACACTGCCGGTCATCGCCCGGCTCGCGCAACACGAACGCATCGCCTACATCAAGGATGCCTCAGCCAACACCGGCCGCCTGCTGTCCATCCTCAATGAAGTTGGTGACGAACTCGCGGTGTTTTCGGCTTCCGCCCATATTCCAGCCTGCGTGATGATGATTGGAGGCGTTGGCTGGATGGCTGGTCCGGCCTGCTTGGTTCCCCACCAAAGCGTTGAACTCTACGACCTTTGCAAGGCGGGGCAATGGCCGGCGGCAATGGACTTGCAGCGCCGGCTCTGGGCCCTCAACCAGGTCTTCGCCCGGCACAATCTGGCTGCCTGCATCAAGGGTGGCCTCGAGATCCTCGGTTATGATGTAGGAACGCCCTTGCCGCCCCAGACACCACTGTCGGAAACCGGCCGCAACGAAGTCACGGAGGCGCTGCGCGGATCGGGGCGCTTGGGCTGAGCTTCGTTGCACCCGGCTGGCGGGCAACCCGGTCCTGACCGCGTCGCGCAATCTTCGCAGGGCCCAGCGCCGGTCATCCACCGGAAACAATGACGGGACGGTTGTCCCAGTCGGGCTCACACGTAGCCCGGCCCGTCAATGACTGGAAACTTTGCAAGAAGGCCCTCGTCAATCTCGACGCCGAGGCCCGCCCCTTCTGGAGGCAAGACCGTTCCGTCCGGCGCCACGACAGCATTCCAACTGCAAAGATCATCGCGCAACGGATTGTAGCGAGACAGGTCCGCTTCGAAGTATCCGGCATTGTCGATGCTCGCCAGCACATGGATGCTCGCTGCAACGTTGAGGCCCGTCAAAGACGTGTGCGGGTTGAAGGAGTGCTTCCAACCGGACACCATTGCAGCGATCCTGACACCTTCGGTGATACCGCCGGTTTTCGAGAGATCCGGTTGGATAATCGTCAGGACGCCGTCCTCGATGACACGCTGGATCTCGAACCGCGTGTAGTGGTTTTCCCCGGCGGCCAACGGCGTTCGTCCAAAACTGCGCGCCTCGCGGTAGCGCGCGTGGTCGTGAGGCGGGAAAGGTTCTTCCAGCCATCCGACGTTGGCCGCATCCAAGGCCGGCATGACGCGCCGGGCATCGTTCAACGAATATGCAGTGTTCGCGTCGGTGAGGATGTCGATTTCCGGCCCCAGCGCCTGGCGCACCGCTTCGACCCGCGCGATGTCTTCGCGAGGGCTGTCACCGAGCCGAAGTTTCAACGCTCTGTAGCCCTGGTCGGCGACGACGCTTGCTTCCTGCACGAGTTCTTCCGGCCGCTGATAGCCCAGTGAGACACCGCCGGCGTACGCTCTGATCGGCCGTGCATTGCCGCCGAGCAGCTTGTAGATTGGCCATCCCACTGCCTTGCCGCGGATATCCCAGAGCGCCATGTCCAAACCGCTCATGGCGATCGCACAGGCCGCCCCCATGCCATGACTTGCCAGTTGCATGGTGTAGATCTTGTTCCAGACGCCGACCACATCGAAGGCATCCATTCCCGTAACGAGGGACTTCAGGGTCGTGTTGGCAAGTTGAGCGACAGCCCCTGGTGCCCGGCCTGCATGCGACTCCCCCCAGCCGAAGAGCCCATCGCTGGTCTCGACCTTGATGAGCACGCAGTCTCTCTTGATTGCACTTCCGATCCCGAGCGTGACGCGGAATTTCTCAGGGATCGAATAGGACAACGGATAAGCAGTGATATTGGTGATCTTCATCTGTCGCTCTGAGGATATTTTGTGATGCCAGCACGTGCTGCATTGACGATGCAGGCTATTGTCCTTGCCTGTTCCGCGCAAGATCGCGGACGACTGCACCTTGCACCGCAAACGATCGCACGATGTGCCACTTACCCAAGCCGTCAACCTGCAATCGGTTGGGGCCCCCACGAAAACATTGGCGCACCGCCGTCGGCCTGGATCTCGACGACTTCCTCACACCAAGACCTGTTGTGCTCGCTTCCCGGATAGAGAAGGTGGACGGGCGCAACCATGCCTTCTTCCAACGTCCAGTTGCCGCCCGGCACCTGCCCGTCGGCCGTCATCAATTCCAGTTCCATGTGCGACAAGCCAAGCCCGTGAAAAAATATCAACGCACGGTCGGGGTCGGGCACGCCGGCCTTGCGATACGTCGCCCGGGCAAGCGCCTGGAGCTCCTTGATTTTCGCGCCAGGTTTCATAGCGCGAACCAGGGTCTCCCAAACGGCATTCGTTGCCGCCGCCCATCGCTTGCCGTCGCCTTCAGGCTCACCGTCAACGACCCAGGTCTTGCCGCCATCCCAGCAGTACATGTCTATAGTTCCGTGGCAGTCGAACATGACGTGGGTTCCCGCGGAAACCTCGGTATGCTCGAAGCCGGTCGCCAACATGATGGTCTCCTCCGTGCCGCGCGGATGTCCCCAAACCATGCCGCCCGGATCACGAACGAACCCGCCCAGTTCGGCAACGGCAGTGGCATACGCGAGATTGAGATCACGCCATGTGATGCCGTCCTGCCAGCTTGCGATCGTCTTGTGGATGGCCGCCTCATTGAGTTTTGCCGACCGGCGCAATAGCTCGAGTTCCGTCAGCGTCTTGATTGACCTCGCAAACATCATCGGGTCATAACCATCCAGGACCGTCACGCCGTCCAGCCCCAGGCGCATGCCAAATCCGACATCATCGAAAGCGACATTTGCGCTCTCGAGCTTCAAATCTCTCAGCGCGCCCTTAAGGCCGCTGGTCATCTCGAAGGTGTAGGTCGCACGGGCATTCTCGATCCACGACTCGCCAGACGCGCTCGATGGAATAAAACGGTCGATGTCCGATTTCTGCTGTGGCAGGTCTAGCGCCATCATGACGGCACGGAAGGGTCGAATATCCTTGACCCACGTTTTCTGGACGAGAAACGAGGCTAGGTAGTAGTCCGCGACAACCATGATCGGCTGCTCGGGCGCATGCCGCGACAGGATGACCGCGCAAACGCGCGGTTCGTCCGACTTGTGGGCAATCGTATTGAAGCCCGTGAGATAGAAGACGTTCTGAGGTGACGTTACGACGATGCCATCCAGGTTTCGCGCCGCAAGAGCGTACAACACGCGATCAAGATTGCAGAACCGCTCGGGCAACGGCGTCCGCTCGAACGCGCGTGAAGACATCGGTTGCGCCGGTTGATTCATGGCAGATCCTCCCTTCCGCATGCCGCATTAGGTCATGACGAAAGACCGCTCGCAAGTCGCTGATGTAACGCCCGGGCCGGCTCCAAGGCAGCTCGCAACGCCCTACCTGCCGGCGCTCAGCGCACGCTTATCGTTGGCGCAGCCTCGACCTCCGCCCCCTGCGGACGGGACTCTGGCAATAGCGCTGCCGCCGATGCCGCGAGTATCGCTGCACCGCCGAACATGGCAAACAGCGCTGCAAAGTCACCGTCACGATCGAACATCCATCCGGCCAGATGAACCGTCAGCCCGCCGATGCCAAGCGCCAATACGAACTTCGCGCCATAGGCAACTGCGCGCCACTTGAACGGCGTATAGCGCGCAACCAGCATGTTCTCAGCCGCCGCAAACGCGAGCATGAAGCACATCACGAAGAGGAGCGCGATCAGCAAGGACGAGTCCGTCAGGGACGCGATCGTAAATAGCAAGGGGATCTGCAGCACCCAAGCAACGATATAGATCGAACGCGCGGAGTATCGGTCCGCCAGCCAGCCACCGACGACACTGCTGAACGATGACAAGCCGGAGACGATCCCGACATAGATTCCGATCTCGGTGTAGGTCGTGGCATACGCATCACTCAACCCCAGTTCCATGAGCTTGGGCATCGTGTTTGTGAGACCGGCATAAACAAATCCCGTACACGCCATGGTAATCGTTAGGATGACGAAAACGCGGACGAAGGCGTTGGTGTCCGGTGCGCCGACCGACGCCCGGTCGCGCTGCACGTCCCTGATCCAGCCGGCACGCCAAACAGCCAGCAAGCCAAGGCCCGTGGCCAACGACAGAACACCGGGAACGATAAAGGCCGCCCGCCACGTCACATAGTCGATCATCAGTCCGACGAACACCGGCGCCAGCGCGGTGCCGGCATTGCCAAACACCCCGTTGATGCCCAGCGACATTCCTTGCCTTTTCGCCCAGGCAACAATCCACGCGATGCCGACGGGGTGATAGATCGACGCGAATAACCCGATCAGAGTAAGGCCGACGAACAATCCTTGCGCGCCCTCCGCCATGCCGACGACGATTGCCCCAACGCCGATGCCGAGGAAGAAGATCACCATCATGCCGATCTGGCTCCAGCGGTCTCCGAGCCAACCCGCCGGCAGCGCGGCAACGCCGAATAGCACCAGACCGAGGCTCGACAGGCCGAGGAGTTCGCCGTACGCCATGTCGAAGACCTTCGGCAGGTACAAGACCGCAGTTGCATAAAGGACCGTAAACATGTGTGCGAAGCTGTGCCCGATGTTCGAGAAGATCATCGCGGTCATCGCCTGTCTCTGTTCGCTGGGTTGCATCATACCTGCATGTGTCTCGAAGGAGTGGCCTGCCGTGTTTATCGCAGTCGATTGAGAATTGCCATTGCCCACTGCGATTTGCCGCCATCAAGCAGTTCTCCCGCAGAACCAATTGCCCAGCACGCTTGCACGTTTGCCAATTCACTGGATCCCTTCCTAATATCACTGCTTGCAATCCCTGATTAGGAAAGGCGGGAGGGAGCAATGAACGATTTGACCTTCGGTTGGTTCTTGCCAACGAGCGGTGACAGCACGTGTCTTGGCGACGCCAACGCTCATATCCCGCAAAGCCGCGCACTCTTCGACGAAATCGTCGATGTCGTAGACGAAGCGGGGTTCGCCTACATGCTCATGCCGGTCAACGCGGCGTGCTGGGAAGCGACCGTCACCGGCGCGTTCTACCTCGCCCGGACGCGCAATGTTGCCCCGTTGATTGCATTACGATCCGCGTACTGCAATCCGGTCCTTTCGGCGAAAATGTTTGCAACGATGGATCAACTGTCTGGCGGACGTCTTTGCATCAATCTGATTGCCGGCATCAATGACGACGATACCCGCGCCGACGGCATTCCCGACAGCAAACGGACGCGCTACGAAAAGATGGATGAAGAAGTCGAGATCATGAAACGGCTGTGGACCAGCAATGGCCGGATCGGCTTCCAAGGCCGCCACTACAACGTCGACGCCGTCATCGAACCTAAGCCTCTGCAGCAGCCACACCCGCCGTTCTTTCTCGGCGGTGGCTCGGAGCAAGCCCTTGAGATCTCGGCGAAGCACGCCTCCGTCCATCTGTTCTGGGGCGATCGCCCGAGCAGTATCGAACGAAAAATCGCAGACATCCGCCGGCGCGCGCGCCGATACGGTCGCGAAAACGACATCCGGTTCGGCATGCGCCTCCAGGTCGTCTGCGCCGAAACCGAAGAGCAGGCCTGGGCGGATGCAAATCGTCTGATCGGAACCACAGAGGGCATCGAGCTCGCCAACATGCGCACGAGCAGCAACGCGGTCGAAGGCATTCGCCGCACTTCGGAAGCAAACCGCCAGGTCTGGCAACTCCTGGAGGAGTCCGGCGAAGACATGAAACTGGGGTCAAATTTGTGGGCCGGAATTTCCAAAGTCCGGGCGGGTGCGGGCATCGCTGTCGTCGGCAATCCCGAACAGGTCGCAAAAACACTCGACGAGTTCGTCGCGGCCGGCTGCACCAGCTTTTGCCTTTCAGGCTACCCGCACGCCCGGGCGGCGCGCATCTTTGCAGATAATGTGCTGCCATACTTCAAGGAACGTCTGTCGAGCGAAATCCCCCGCGCCGCCTAGGGCAACCTGCTTTAACTCGGAATTCGGTCCGATTCCGAATGAAAGCAGAAAGTTGCTCGATCCTTTTAGAGGCGATCATCTTTGTGCCCAAAGTTGGAGCCGCGACAGCGGTTCCAACTTGAGGCACGATGATCTAGCGTTCCGGTTCTGACATTTGCTATCCCGTGCGGCGATGTCGAATGCAAACGTCAGGTGCGCTACACTACTAAGGCATGTCGCAGCAAAACGGGTTCACTCATAAGGGAGCAACGCGACCCGGCCGAATGGCCGCCCCGCCGGCCCCGCCGCGCGAAGCGCGAATAGCGGCGTGAGGCAATAAAACCCAAAGCGAGGCGCATTTTTTGCAACGCGCTTTAGCAGGGACTTGAAAGCCGGCTCACGCGACGTAAGTTGGCCCATGACATTTCCGGAGCACTTTGAAATGCAACGAACAGTCGTCATGAGGCCCGCAGACAACGTAGCCACCTGCCTTGCTGATTTAAAAGCCGGTGACGTCGAAGCCGTGAACGTCGATGGCAAGCCGCGGACAATCGCCGTGAAGGACGACATTCCATTCGGCCACAAGCTCGCACTCGCCGACATCGCCGCCGGCGACAATGTCGTCAAGTATGCAGAAACAATCGGAGTGGCCTCGCGCGCCATCGCCAGTGGCGAACATGTGCACACCCACAACGTTGAAAGCATTCGTGCCCGGGGAGACAAAGCATGACGACGTTCATGGGCTACAGGCGGCCTGGCGGAGGCATCGGTGTGCGCAACTTCGTTGCCGTGATTTCGGCGATGGACAACACCAATCCGTGCGCCCGCCGGATCGCGTCGATCGTGCCCGACGCACAGGCAATCACGACACCCTTTGGGCGCACGCAGATCGGCCATGACTTCGAAGTGACCCTGCGCACGCTTGCCGGCATCGGCCGTCATCCCAACATCGCCGCCGTCCTCGTTCTCGGTCTCAGCCAGGCTTCCGGCGATGCTCTTGCCGACCGGATCAAACCCTCGGGCAAGCCCGTTGAAGTCCTCGGGCTGCAGGAAGCCGGCAGCACGATGGCTCTGACGGCGCAAGGTGCCCGCATTGCCGCAGACCTCGTCGTCTCCGCCTCGGCCCAGCAGCGCGAGCCCTGCCGGTTTTCCGATCTCGTCATTGCGGTCGAGTGCGGCGGTTCGGATACGACCTCCGGACTTGCCGGCAATCCCGTCGTCGGCCTTTTTGCCGACCGCTTCATTGATCAAGGCGGAACGATCATTCTGTCTGAGCCGGCCGAGTTCATGGGTGGTGAACACATCCTGGCCGAGCGAGCCGTCGATCCGAAGGACGCACAACGCATCTACGATATGGTCAAGTGGTTTGAGGACGAGGCGATCCGGAACGGGGTCGACATGCGAGGAACGAACCCCACGCCCGACAACATTGCCGGCGGCCTGACGACCCTGGAAGAAAAGTCACTCGGCGCGATCGCCAAAGGTGGCTCACGCCCCGTCGTCGAAGTGATCGATTACGCCGAGCCGCCAACCAAACGAGGCCTTGTCATCATGAACACGCCGTCTGCCGCGTGCGAGTCCATGACTGGCCTGCTGGGCGGCGGGTCCCACCTGATCATTTTCTCCACGGGACGCGGCAACAGCATTGGCTCGCCAATTTCGCCAACCGTCAAACTGACCGGCAATCCAAACACCGCCGTTTCGATGAAGGACAACATCGACGTTGACGTCAGCGCCGTGATCACCGACGGCCAAACGCTCGAAGAGGCCGCCTGCGGACTGTGGGACGACATCGTCGCCATTGCCCAGGGCAAACTCACACGCTGCGAGGTATGGAAGGAAGAACAGCTTTCCGTGAGCCGGTTTGGACCCTCGGTCTGACGTCGCTGAACTCCGGCTTTCCTTGACCGAACTCCATGCCTTGGCATCGCGTGTCTCGTCGCGCACGCCACCTGCGAGAAAAACGCCGCCTGCATCGCCGCGGCCCTCGGCCAGGCCGAAGCCGGCGGCCAGACCGGCCACGGCGCCTCGCGCTTGCCCTCCTGGGCAACGCAGGCCAAGTGCGGCAAGGCCGACGGATGCGCAAGTCCCGCGCTGAAGCGCATTCGGCCGGCCGGCGTGCGGATCGATGCCAGCGGCGCTCATCGCACCCCACTTCGGCTACGTAGCCAGCTCATTCTTCGCCGGCAAGGGTGACCGGCCACTTGTCGGTCACGACCTTTTGGCAATCGATCCGGTGATCTTTTCCAACGATCGGTTTCCAGGCCGCCTGTTACACCTCCTGGCGACCATCCTGTCGCAGCCAGGGACACGCCTGCCCGGCGACCGTCGCTGGCAAAACCGGCAGCGCGCGCAGGCGAGCGGCGTACGCATCCCGGCACCGCTGCCCAACATGGCAACAGCCATGTTGGGGTGGGCCAACGCAAGGCCAACCTGAGTTGCCGGCCCGTGCCCGCAGATCGGGTGTTCCCGATCTGCGCACATATCCGTCATTGCCACAGCCGCGCTATCGACGGCCGTCGAAGGGGCGATAACGGCCATCAGCGGCGGCTCGATCGGTGAAGCCTTGAAGGCGGCCGCGTTCTCGTTCGCGCAGATGGGCGTGTGGAGTTTTGTCGGTGCCACGCTTGAGGGCGCGCAAGCGTTGGGCATTGCCGGTTTCACCGCCGTAAAATCCGCCGTCCACGGCGTCGTCGGTGGCGCCATCGCCGCCGCCCAGGGCGGGAATTTCCTGCAAGGGTTTGCGGCGAGTGCGGTGGGTGCCGTCGGCGGGATCGCCGCGCAGGGCGTGTTCGGTGCCTACGGCACGGGCAACTTCGGCAATGTTCTGGGCCGCGCCGTCGTGTCCGCCTCTGCCGGCTGCGCCGGCGCCGTGTTCTCCGGCGGCAAATGCGCCAACGGTGCCGTCACCGCCGCGTTCGCGAGCTTGTTTAATGGGGATGGTGAGTTCTTCCGGCAAAGGAAGCGGCAAATCCAACAGCTGTTCGGCGGCAAAGCCAGTCTCGTTCCGGTGCGAAAGCAGCCGCTAAGGTTACTCCGGCCAAGCACGTGCTTCATCATCTTTCGATGTGGTGCTAATAATGGTGGAATACTGCCGATCCCCGGTGGTGGCGCACACGTCAAAAACCTTACTGTAGGTGATATTCAAAGGATCCAGAATGCAGTAAACTGGACAGGTGTAACTGTGACCGTTGTAGGCAGCAGAGCGGCTGGCACTGCGCGGGCGAACTCAGACTGGGATTATGTTTTGTCGGGCGGAAACGCAAGATCGAGACATAGCATCAGATCTTCGCTTCCATCTGGTGCACGAGACCTCGGTGAATCTCGAAATCAAGACTTCTTTGGAGGCCCAGTCGACAGAGAGCGGCCTCACATAATTTTCAGGCCAAGACGCCGATGACCCAAGCAATGAGAAAAGAACCCAGGCTACTCTCCGAGCCCGATAACTTCGCGGTCGTCCAATTGCCAGATCGGAAATTTCCTGGCGTTGTCATACAAGGAGATACGCTTAATCATCTAATTCTTGTTTTGAGTAGTTTGATTGACCGAGTTGATAACAGCGCCAACGAGCAGTTCGAACTGCTGGAGCAAGTTGAAAAACTACGTTCCGCTCAGACGCATTACGAAAATGTCTGCCACGAGAATTCGATAGAGCTTCCGTACGCAAAATAGTATCGATCGGGCTATTTGATTTTGCGTGGCGCGCGATTTGCAAGTTTGCTAACGTGTAACCCAATTATCAGACGTCATGCGCCGGGAGCACTTGCCGGACTGCCGCATTGGCCAACGCCGCCAGATCAACCGGCAGGCGATGACGATCTGACATCGGGTGTTGCCGATGTCAGCATGTTTGGGCGAACTGCGGAGCACCGCAGTTCAGCTCGCCATTGCCGCTTTCGCCACGACGATCACCTGCCTATGGTTGCGCGCTTCCAGCGCGACCATGTTTATGATTGCGCGCTTCCAGCGCGACGCGGCTTCAACAATCACGTGGTCGATGCCCCGCACTCAAGTCGCGAGCGCATTTGAGCGTCGATGTTTCGAACACTCACATCGCGTCGCGTGCGGTAGCGCAAACAAGTCCCGGCCTGGTGCACATGAACGGGCGCGTCTTAATTGCCCAACATGGCAACAGCCATGTTGGGGGCGGCTTCCCGCACCGCTGCCTGTCAGGATAGCCCGCGCCCGAGCGATCCGGATGCGCAGCATCCGCAGCGAACGGCGCCAAGACCACACCAAGCAATCCGCAGAACTGGAACCGGTATTCCGTAGCCTGCCCCGGACTTGATGCGGGGTTCTGAACAGCCCGCTCTCTTGAAAACATTGGCACCCTCGGAGAGGTTCGAACTCCCAACCCTCGGCTTCGAAGGCCGATGCTCTATCCAGTTGAGCTACAAGGGCGTGCCTGGCACCGCGACCTGAGCAAACGTTAGCCTAAAGACCTGGCCATGAGTTGGCAATCGGCGCTCGAACGAGCGCTGTCCCTTCATTGGCCACCTGATATCTCAACACCGCTATCCGCCCGCGATTGAGGTGCCGCGGCCCGGCGCCTAGTCTGTCGCTCGTGCCGCAGCGTGCGCAACTCAATGCGCAGCACACTCGAAACCGCGAACGAGGTCCCTGTTCTGTGAGCCTGCAGCCGAGCGCCCTTCGATTTGCCGATCCCGGCATCCGACCGCTTTTCGCGGAACCGGCCCGCTGGCAGTCGTGGCTCGATGTCGAGGCAGCGCTTGCCGAGGCCCAGGCTGAAATCGGCATGATCCCGGCTGGTGCCGCACGGACCATCAAGGCGCACGCGAAACTCGAATTGCTCGACGATGATGCCATCCGCGCAGGCCTGGCACGCACCGGTCATCCGCTGGTGCCTCTGGTCTGGGAACTGGCCCGCGTCTGCGGCGATGAGGCCGGCGGCTTTGTCCATTGGGGTGCCACCACACAAAACATCCTCGAAACGGGCGACAGTCTGCTCCTGCGCATTGCCCACCGCATCAACCTCGGGCAGCTCGCAACACTGCTCGAACACTTCGCCGATCTCGCCGAACGCACCGCCGACATGGCATTGCCTGGCCGCACACACGGACAACACGCGGTGCCGATCACCTTCGGCTACAAGGTCGCCGTCTGGATCGACGAACTGGTCCGCCATGTCGCCCGCCTGAAGGCGCTGGAAGATCGTGTGTTCGTCGCAATGTTGGGTGGCGCCGCCGGGACATTCGCCTCGCTGGGTGCCGACGGACCGGCCGTGCAGGCAGGCCTCGCCCGACGCCTCGACCTCGCCCCGACACCGGTTCCCTCGCGCACCCACCGCGACCGCGAGGCCGAATACGTCTGCGCCATGGCGCTGTTCGCTGGTACCGCCGGCAAGATCGGCAACGAGGTCTATACCCTGACGAAACAGGAATTTGCCGAGGCAAGCGAACCGGTACCACCTGGAACCGTCGGCTCGAGTACAATGCCGCAAAAGCGCAATCCCATTCTCTGCCAGGACGTGATGGCCGATGCCGCCAAGGTACGCGCCCTCGTTCCCCTGGCGCTTGAGGCAATGCTCACCGAACACGAAGCCAATCGCATGACAACGGTCATGATGCGCGGCGCCATCGGGCCGGCCGCAACCTTGGTTGGTGATATTCTTGCTCGCCTCAACGTGATTGCAGGAGGCCTCGAGATCGATCCAGCGCGCATGCGCTCAAACCTCGAGCTCACGGACGGCATGATCCTTTCCGAGGCAATAATGATGGACCTCGGTCGCAAATTCGGGCGCCAGGTTGCACATGATCTTGTCTATGACGCAGTCGAAGCCGTGCGTGCCGGAAAGGCCGGCTTTGCCGATGCCTTGGCGGCGAGCAAAACCATTCGCGATGGACTGGACGCCGGCGCGCTGGCCCGCCTCAAAGACCCGGCCGCCTACACCGGTCTTTGTTCAGCAATGGCACGCGAGCAGGCGACGGTCGCCCGCAAGACGGCCGCAACGCTCAACTTGGATGCATCGGGCTGAGCCGGGAGGAACGCCATGTCCACGGAACAACAAGCGGCCCGCAATGCCTACATTCCGGTGCGAGATGATTGGCTCGCGCGCCACAGCGAGGACATTCTTGAACCGGACCTCCCGATCATCGACCCGCATCACCATCTCTGGGATCGCCCCGGCTGGCGCTACATGCTCGATGACCTCCTCGCCGACACCCGCTCGGGCCACAACATTGTGGCCACGGTGTTCGTGCAATGCCGCGCCTTCCACCGTGCCGCCGGACCGGACGAAATGAAACCGATCGGTGAGACCACGTTCGCAGCCGGGGTCGCGGCGATGTGCGAGAGCGATGTCTACGGGCCGATCCGCGCCTGTGCCGGCATCGTCAGCCACGCCGATATGACGCTTGGCGCAAACGCCGAACCGGTGCTCGCGGCGCACATCGAAGCGGCAGGCGGACGCTTTCGCGGCATTCGCCACATCACCAGCTGGGACGCTGATCCGACATTGATGAATCCTGCATATTCGCCACCGGCAGGCCTGATCACTACACCTCAGTTCCGCGATGGGCTCAAGACGCTGGCGCGCCTAGGCCTGAGCTTCGATGCCTGGCTCTATCATCCCCAGATTGACGAACTGACTGCAACGGCAAATGCCTGCCCGGATACACAGATTGTGCTTGATCATGTCGGTGGCCCGCTCGCGATCGGCAGCTATTCCGGACGTCGTGCGGACGAGTTTCATCGGTGGGAAGCGTCGATCCGGAAACTGGCCGGCTGTCCGAACGTGCACGTGAAGCTCGGCGGCCTCGGCATGCGCATCAACGGTTTCGGCTTGGAGGATGCGGCAGACCCGCCCTCATCGGAGGTTCTGGCGGGCATCTGGAAGCCCTATATCGAAACCTGCATCGACGCCTTCGGCACCGACCGCTGCATGTTCGAGAGCAATTTTCCGGTCGACAAGGGCTCATACGCCTATCACGTGTTCTGGAATGCCTGTAAACGCCTGACGAGCAACGCCTCGGCATCCGAAAAGGCGGATCTGTTTGCGGGCACGGCGCAGCGCTTCTACAAGTTGCCAACACCGCATTGATGTCCACACTTGTGACTCGCCCAAAGGATTGCTTATGACGACTACAGCTGCCGTACGCCAGCCATCCACACCACCACAGTTCACGCTCGAAGACGGCCGCGCCACAGTGCGCCTCAACCGTCCGGCCGAGCACAATCGCCTCGAGCCCGACGACCTCGACGCCTTGATCGAAATATTCGATCGCGTTGCCGATGACCCGGCCTGCCGGGTGCTCGTCATCACGGGCACTGGCAAGAGCTTTTCATCCGGTTTTGACATCTCTGCCCTCGAACGCCGGAAGGCCAGCGGTGCAGACGACCATGACCCCGATGCCTTCGAGAACATGGTCAATCGCCTCGAGGATCTGCCGTTGCCGACCATCGCCGCCCTCAATGGCGGTGCCTACGGCGGCGCCACCGATCTCGCCCTTGCGTGCGACTTTCGCATTGGCGTTCACGGCATGCGCATGTTCATGCCGGCATCGCGCCTCGGTATTGTCTACTATCGAAGCGGGCTGAGGCGCTACGTAACGCGACTCGGTTTGAACAACGCAAAGAAACTGTTCATGACGGCGGTCCACATCAACGCCGGGGAAATGTACCAGATTGGCTACCTGACGGACCTGGTGCCACCGGCAGAGCTCGATAGCGCCGTCGATCGGTTGGTCGAGCAACTGACCGGCAATGCACCGTTGGCCGTTGCCGCCCATAAACTGGCGCTCAACGGCATCTCATCGGACAATCTCGACGATGAAGCACACGCCGCCCGGCGCGAGCAGTCGGCAAAGTCCGAAGACCATCAGGAAGCCCTGGCGGCCTGGCGTGAAAAGCGCAAGGCCGTCTTCACAGGGCGCTGATCGAGTTGTCTCTTGTCTCACACCCAATCCAACCGCAAGGAGATCTCCAATGCCCAGCGGAGCAATCGACACACTCGTCACCGACATCAAGGCGATGCTCGCCACGACGTCCGACCCAGCCGAGATTACCAACCGTGTCGCTGAACTGGCCAAACCACTTGCCACTGACAAGAGCTGGATTGAGCCACGCTTCTATGAGACCGACGACGACCAAGGCATCGGCATCGTCGTTCTGCACAAGGAACCCGATGACGGCCTCTTGATCGAAACCGTATGCTGGCAGGCCGGGCGCGGCGTCGCCCCGCACGACCATCGCACCTGGGGCGTCGTCATCGGCCTCGAAGGCGAAGAGACCAACGTCACCTGGCGCCGCCTGGACGACGGTGCAACGGCAGGTCATGCCGAACTTGAGAAGGCGGCCGAGACGACGGTGCGCTGCGGCGACGTGTGCCGACTGATGCCGGCCGACATTCACAGCGTACGCAATGACGGCGCCGAAGACTCAATGTCTCTGCACATTTACGGCCGGGATCTCGCAACCACCGGTCGCTCCGAGTTCGACCCGATCAACAAGGTCGAACGCCCCTGCCCTGTCCGCAAGAAACAGGAGGTGGCAGGCGACCGGTCCTGACGCAGTGCTGAGCCTGCAACGTCAATCACCCGCGGCAGCGGTCGATATCAAAACGAAACGATGATCAACCGGCGACCAGTGCGCCGTTCGTGCCTTACTGCGCCGTCAGCCCACCGTCGACCACGAGGCCGGCACCGGTCATGAAGCCCGAATCATCAGACGCCAGGAACACGATCCCCTTGGCGATGTCGTCGGCTACGCCAAGCCGGCCGATCGGATGTTGGCGCATGGCAACCTGACGCGCCGCATCGACATCGTTCGATCCGCCTTGCGTTGCGCGTGACGTGAACGTCTGCGCTCCCATGTCCGTCTCGATGACGCCTGGATGGATCGAGTTGACGCGAACCCGGTCACCGCGGCGCCCGAAAGCCAGCGCCGTCGACTTGGTGAACAGCGTCACGCCGCCTTTGGTCATTGAATAGATCGGATCGAGCTGCGACCCGACCAGGCCAGCAATCGACGCGAGATTGACGATCGCACTCCCGTGCGGCGTAGCCTTGCCGCGCTCGCGCAGCGCCGGCGCGCACACTTTGGTGCCAAGATAAACGCCCTTCAGATTGACATCGATCATACGATTCCACTCGTCGTCGCTGGCTTCCTCGAATTCTCGGCCTAGAAAGATAGCAGCATTGTTGACCAGAATATCGAGGCCACCAAACTGCTCGACCGCCAGGTCGACTGCCGCCACCCAATCGGCCTCCCGGGTTACGTCCAGATAGATGAACCGCGCCACACCGCCGGCCGCCGTGATTTCTGCGGCGGTCTCGCGGCCGGTTTCCTCCAGGATATCGCCAATGACGACCATGGCACCGACTTCCGCCATGCGCTTTGCCGTCTGCCCGCCAATACCGCGCGCACCACCCGAAATCAGCGCCACCTTGTTGTCGAGACGGTTCATCACATCTCCTCCTGTCTCGGTCCGGGCAAGGATGCTACGGTCAAGCGCGCGGTGCAAACGACCAGGCAATCGCACTTCTGATCAAAACGCAAAGCGATCCGCTTATCGGCTTGCCCACGCCAACGCAACACCGCATCTTGGATCATCACCTGCAGCCGAGGCGAGGAGACCAACGATGAGCGTAAGTCCCAATCTACAACGCCACATGCTGCGCCAGATGCTCACCATCCGACGGTTTGAAGAGCGCGCCTCGTCTGACTTTTTGAACGGCGACATCTATGGTGTGGTCCACTGCTACATTGGCGAAGAAGCCGTTGCCGTCGGCGTTTGCGCCACGCTCGAAAAGACCGATCAGATCATTTCGACACATCGCGGCCACGGCCACTGCATCGCCAAGGGCGCCGATCTCAAGCGCATGATGGCCGAGCTTTACGGTCGCGAAACCGGCTACTGCAAGGGCAAGGGCGGTTCCATGCACATCGCCGACTTCGAGATCGGCATGCTCGGCGCCAATGGTATCGTCGCAGGTGGCATTTCGATCATTACCGGCGCCGGCCTTGCAGCGCAGATGGATGGAAACGGCGGCGTTGCGGTGTGTTTCTTCGGAGACGGCGCGTCGAACGCTGGCCCGTTTCACGAGTCGATCAACATCGCTGCCACATGGAAGTTGCCGGTGGTCTACGTTTGCGAGAACAACCTCTGGGCAGTCAACGTGCCGGCCAGCGAGAGTGTATCGGTTTCAGACATCGCCGAGCGCGCAGCCGGCTACGGCATTCCTGGCGAAGTGGTCGACGGCAACGACGTGCACGCCGTCTACGCCGCGGCTCAGACCGCGGTCGCCCGCGCCCGTGCCGGTGACGGCCCGACCCTGATCGAGTGCAAGACCTACCGCCACCGCCGCCACACTGAACGCGCCGACCAGCCTGATGACCGGCCCGCAGAAGAAGTTAACGCATGGCTCTCGCAAGACCCGATAGAGCGTCTTGCCGCGGAGCTCAGCAACGGCGGGCATCTTTCCGAACAGGAATTGCGCGAAATGGAGACCGCCATTGCGCAGGACATTGAAGCAGCGGTGTCGTTTGCCAAAAACAGCCCGTTTCCGGCACTGGACGCGGCCACTGACGACGTTTTCGCCGACTAGGAAAAGCCATGCCTACGACGACATACATCGACGCCATCACCGAAGCGATCGCCGAGGAAATGCGCGACGACGACAAGATCTTTCACCTGTCGACCGATGCCCCGCCCGACCTGCTGGCAGAGTTCGGCCCCGAACGCGTGCGCCAGACACCGATTACCGAAAGCGCACTGACCGGCATGGCGATTGGCGCCGCCGGCTCCGGCTACCGCCCCATCGTCGACTGGCGCCTCGTAACATTCTCCTTCGTCGCCATGGACCAGATTGTCAATCAGGCCGCCAAGATCCACTATATGTTTGGCGGCCAGGCCAAATTCCCGATCCTTTTCCGCACCACCGTCGGTGGCGGCACCCGCCGCGCCGCGCAGCACTCCCAAAGCCCCTATTCGATGTTTATGAACCTCGCGGGCCTGAAACAGGTTCTCCCCTCCACACCTTATGACGTTAAAGGCCTGATCAAAACCGCGATCCGTGATGACAATCCGGTTGTCGTATTCGAGTCCGGCCGGCTCGGCGGGATGATGGGCGAGGTGCCGGACGAACCCCACACCGTTCCGTTCGGCCTCTCCGACATCAAACGTGAAGGTCGCGACGTCACGATCGTGGCGCTTGCCTGGCTGGTCCACGAAGCACTTGCAGCCGCTGAAGAACTCGCCGCGGATGGAATCTCGGCCGAGATCGTCGATCCGCGCTCGCTGGTGCCCATGGATGCCGACACGATCCGGTCTTCAGTGCAAAAAACCGGCCGCCTGATCGTCGCCGACGAGGCTGGCCCGACCGCCGGCGCCAGTGCCGAGATTATCTCACTTGTGACGGAAGACCCCGCAACGTTCAACGCGCTAAAGGCGGCTCCGCAGCGCGTTTGTGCCTTGCAGGTGCCAATTCCCTACGCCCCGCAACTCGAAGACCATGTCTTCCCTGATCGCCGGCGCATCATCGAAAGCGTGCGACGTGTCATGGAAGCCTGACAGCAATGTTGGAGCCCGCTGCGTCTGAAATCGAGGCGCCGGTGCAATCGCGCAGGAATGCACCCTCAGGGCTCGGCGAGCAACGCCTCATAGAGTGCAACGGTCTGTGCACCGATGATCTCCTCGGAAAATCGCTCCTCAACCAGGCGTCGCGCGGCCGCGGCAAACGTCCGACGCAGCTCTGCATCCCCTGCTAGGCGCTTGATCGCCGCCGCCATCGCTGCGGCATCGTCGACCGGATGGGTGAGCGCACTTACACCGTCGATCGCGATCTCCCGGCATCCCGGCGCATCGGATGCAACCATTGCCCGCCCAAGTGCTGCAGCCTCCAACAGCGTCTTCGGCAACCCCTCGCGTCGGGACGGCAGCACCGCAATATGTGCACGCGTCCACAACGCCGGCACGTCCTTGACATGGCCCAGCCACTCGATCCCGTCTCGCCCAGTCCATTGCAGGAGTTCCGTCTCCGGAATACTGGTCGGATTTTCAGGATCCGGCGTGCCGGCAAGTAGCAACTTCGGGGCATCGCCCTTTGCAGCAAGCAAGCCATGTGCCTCGATCAACGCCCGCACGCCCTTGTCCTCCAGCATGCGCCCGACGTAGGCCAATGTTACCGCCCCGTCCGGCTCAGGCAATGGGCGCAAACCCCGCGTGTCGACTCCTGACCCAGCGATCAGGACGATCCGATCAGCTGCAACACCAAGCTTGAGCAAGAAGTCCCGGTCGTCGGGATTTTGCACGATGGTCCGCACATGCCCGCGATTCATGAGGCCGCGCAGCGTTTGCCCCAGCCCTGCCGCCAGCGCTCGCTTGTGAGCGGACGATGCAAGAAACGCCGAGCCCAGGCCTGCGATGTTATTGACGATCTTCAGACCGTTGAGACCGACGCTGGCCAAACCGCCGACGAGCGTCGGCTTGATCGCTACGTTGTGCAAAACGTCGGGCCGAACCTCCCGCAGAACATGCCTGACCTGCTGCACGGCCCGCGCCGTATCGAGCATCGACCGGCTGCCCCGCGTCCAACCCAGGTCGTGGACAATGAAGCCTTCACGCTCTATGTCGGCGCGCCGCTCACCGATTTTGGTCGCGACATGGACTTCGAACCCGGCATCACGAGCCGCCCGCGACATCGGCAGGCGATGCAGCAGAAATGCCCAGTCCTCGGTCTGCAAGTAGAGAATGCGCTTCTTCGACGCCATGGCCAGTGCCGTCCCTGCCGGTTCGCCCGCCCCTCACATACACGGTCATCCCCGGGTGTGATAGTCGGCCCTGCCCGTTTGCCAACGCGCGGAGTGACGCCGCCGAGCGGTTGCCGCGACAAGAGTGGCAAAGATTGCAGTGACAATAGGGGCGCCGCATTGCACGACGCCCCCCGCTGTTCTGAACCCGGGAGTTCCGGTGATCTAGCTCATTTCCGCCTTAGGCGGAATCACATCGCCTGCCCACTCCCCCGCCCGGCCGCCCAAAACCACGATTGCATGGGCGGCCGGGCGGGGGAGTGGGACGGTTCCAGCTAAACCTGAAACGCTCTAGCTACCGCCAACCACCGCGACGCGCTCGGTCGGCCCCCCTTGCGATCCGTCGCTTTGCGTCGGCTTGGCCTTTGGCGTAGCAGCCAACGCGGAAACCGACAGCGCCGAGGTCAACGGCGCTGGCTAGCTGGAAATGGCGGGTATCGTCGAAGAATGCTTTGAAGTGGTCGCAACACTTGAGCGCGCGACCCCGATAGATTTCGGCTTTTGGGCCAGGGAGCGTACAATGTCGGTCAGCTCATCAACTGCTGCTGGATCGACCAAGATCGAACCCATCGCACCGCCGTTTTCGAACGCCTCGAGGCGCAGCGACACATGGTTGCGCATGACATCGCCCAATGCCGGCATGAGTTCCTCGAAAAGCATCGCACCCGACTGGCGCCAGTTAGAGTGGCGAAACAGAACGAACGCATCTGCCTCGCCGGGCTCGCCCTGACAGCTTTCCAACGTCGCAAGGCCATCGATTTCCGACAACGCTGCAACCAATTCGGCAATACCCTCGTCTACAAGCGCATTGACCTTTACTGCAACTTCCTTGTGCTTCGACACAGTCTCGATCCTTCGTGGTCATGTATTCTTTTTTTGAGTTGAAGCCAGATAAGACACGTTGCAATCGTAACGACGCCCGACCTTCTGCCCCGTGGGAATATTGCGTTGCAACCCATTCACAAGTCGTGAAAATTTATAAGCGAAATCGAATGAACCAGGCCTTGGCGCTCACCAAAGCATTTTCTGATTAATCGAAATTAGGAGTTTCTCAGAGCTACGGTTTGCGTTCGATGATGTGATTGTAGGACCCCATCACAGTCCCCTTCCGTCCACCGACGTCGCCCAGGTCATTGCCGGAGCTGTCATACGCACGAAACAGGGGTTGATCCGTTCCCGCCTCGGCCAGGATCGAGTAGTGGAATTCGTGCCCCAGAAATTCACCAGTAAGGCCGCAACCATCCCGGGCAACCAGATGGCGGTAACCGAGATGACGCGCGCGATCCGAAAAACTCGTGACATGGGACAACAGGCCGGACATTCGATGCGCGCGCCCGTCACCATCGATGATGGCCTCGCCCAAAACCATGTAGCCCCCGCATTCACCATAGATGCATGCACCGCGCTTGGCCGCCGCCGCCAAGCCATCCATGAACTCCTGTGCCTGCGAGAGCTTGCCGGCGTGGAGTTCCGGATACCCGCCCGGCAAAAACACCGCATCGCAATCAGCGGATGGAGCGTCGTTGTCAAGCGGCGAAAAGAACTGAAGACTTGCACCAGAGCGTTGCCAGTCGGAAAGCATATGCGGATAAACAAAACTCAAGGCAGCATCGCGGGCAACAGCGATCTTCTGGCCCGGCGGCTGCATGCGCTGCACCGCTCCGCCCGCCACCACCGGACGCGCCAGCTCTTCGATGGCCTCGAGATCGACACGATCGCCGACCGCATGGCCGGCAGCCTCGATCAACCCGGCGAGCTGCCCGACTTCCGTCGCCTGAACGAGCCCGAGATGACGCGACGGTATGGCAAGATCATCATCTCGAAACACTGCCCCGAGATAACAAATGTCAAGAGGCGACAACGCTTCCGCGACCATCGCTTCGTGGCGATCACTGGCAACGCGCGTCGCAATCACGCCGGCGACGACAATGTCGGTGCGCAATGTCGCAAATCCATGCACGATCGCCGCAACGGACTGTGCTTGGCGGCTGGCATCGACGATGAGCACGACCGGCAGCCCAAGGACCCGCGCAAGGTCTGCCGTCGATGCCCCGCCGCCAACGGCACCATCGAACAGCCCCATGACCCCTTCAACGACCAGCATATCTGCTTCGCCAAGATGTTCACCCGCACGCGCACGGAGTTGCTGGTCCGTCATGGCCCACGGGTCAAGATTGATGCAGTCGCCTTGGGCGGCCGCTGCAAGAAACTGAGGATCAATGTAGTCTGGCCCGGTCTTTGCCGATTTCACACGGACACCGCGCCGGCGCAAGGCTTCGAGAAGACCGGCGCTCACCACCGTTTTGCCGGTACCCGAGGCCGGTGCCGCCAGCACAAATCCGCTGCCACTGGTAACACACCGCTCAGCCAATAGTATTCGCCTTCAACTCGCCAACGAACCACTCGAGCTTGCCGCGCAGATCCGCGGCCGCACCAACGACGACGATCGACGGCGTTGCAAGCGTGCCAGCCTCGGCAAGCCCGCTCACTTCGCCCAATCTCGTCTCAACCACTTGCTGGTTGGGCAACGTCGCATTGCTGATGACCGCGACCAGGTCATTGCTGGACCGTCCATTTTCCAGCAGTCGCTGAGCGATGTCGGCAAGGTTCTTGACGGCCATGTACATCACCAGCACCGGGGACGCCGTGGCGACGGCCGCCCAATCGACGCGCGCCGGCACTTGACCGGATGAGTCGTGTCCGGTGAGAAAAATCACACTGTGATTGATGTCGCGATGGGTTGCTGCAATCCCGGCGTAGCCGAGCCCGCCCACACCGGCAGTCACACCCGGCACGACGCGAAACCGAATTCCGGCCGCTGCCAGAGCCTCGCACTCTTCCCCGCCTCGCCCGAATATGAATGGATCACCGCCCTTCAGCCGCAACACCTTCTTGCCGGAGCGCGCCAACTCCACCAGGCGGTCTGAGATATCGCGCTGGTTGTGGGACGGCTTTCCACCGCGTTTGCCGGCATATTCGAGAACCGCCTGCGGCCCTGCCCAGCGCAGGACGGCCGGACTGACAAGCGCATCGTAGACGACGATATCGGCACACTTCAGGCCATGAAAAGCAAGCAGCGTTAACAGCCCCGGCGCACCGGGTCCCGCTCCCACCAGCCAAACCGTTCCCGCCGCAAAATCCGGAAACGGCTCGTCGTCGAGCCGCGCAAAACCTTGTGCGTCACCATGGTTGCAACCACTCGCTGCAGGTCGCCTGCTATCGTGATCGGACCCGCACATCACGCACCCGCCCGCATTGGTTCACTACCGCACCCATTGCCGCAAAAAACGTGTTCCTGCCTCGACGATAAAGCAATAGGGTTCCGCCCATGACCACCACCCGACCGACGGCAGAGGAAAGACGTGAGCTGCGCCGTGGCTGGACCACCGGTGCTTGCGCCACGGCGGCCACCAAGGCCGCATTCCAACGCCTGCTTACCGGCACCGCCCCGGACCCGGTCGAGATCAGCCTGCCGAAAGGCGAACGCCCCGCTTTTGCTTTGGCGCTTGACGACGCCGGCGATGGTTGGGCCAAGGCGGGCATTGTCAAGGATGCCGGCGACGACCCCGACGTTACACACGGAGCCTTGATCATCTCCAGGGTCTGCCGGGCGCCATCCGGCAACGGCATCCGTTTTCATGCCGGAGACGGTATTGGCACGGTGACAAAGCCCGGCCTGCCTCTGCCTCCGGGTGAGGCGGCCATCAATCCGGTGCCGCGCCGCATGATGCAAGCGGTCGTCACCGAACTCGCACAACGCTTCAACGCTCCCATCGATGTCGACATCGAGATATCGGTTCCCGGCGGCGAGGCCCTCGCAGCCAAAACGTGGAATCCGCGCCTTGGTATACTCGGCGGCATCTCGATCCTCGGAACGACGGGTGTCGTCCATCCCTATTCCTGCTCGGCCTGGATCCACTCGATCCACCGCGGCATCGACGTTGCCCGCGCCGAGGGCCTGCCGCGCATCGCAGGCGCGACCGGCTCCACATCCGAAGCCGCAGTGCAAAAGTTGTACGGCCTGCCCGATGCCGCAATGATAGACATGGGCGACTTCGTCGGCGGAATGTTGAAATATGTACGCAACCACCCTATCCCCGACGTCGTCGTCGCCGGCGGGTTTGCAAAGATGTGCAAACTGGCCCAGGGCGTTCTCGACCTGCACTCGGCCCGAAGCCAGGTCGATTTCGCGTGGCTCGCCAGCCGGTGTTCCGGGCTCGGTGCAGCCGACAGCATGCTCGCAGACATCAGGACCGCGAATACCGCCGCCGAAGTCCTCAGCCATTGCCAGCGTGCAGACATTGACATTGCCGGTGCGATCGCTCGGTTGGCCCGGGATACCGCGCTCAAGACCCTGGCCGGCGCCTCCGTGGACGTCACCACGATCGTTGTTGACCGGGCCGGCAATATCATAGCGAAAGCGCCGTGACATGTCCGCCGCCCCGCAATCTCCAGCCCGTGTCTTGTTGCTTGGCGGCACGCAGGAGGCCCGCCGGCTGGCAGCTGCGCTCTCAGACGATGCACGGTTCTCGGTCATCACATCACTCGCTGGACGCACACACCGCCCGGAGCCGATATCCGGCACGAGCCGCTCCGGCGGGTTCGGTGGCGTCAAGGGTCTCGAGGCATTCCTGCGCCATGAATCCATCGCCGTCATTGTCGATGCCACACACCCGTTCGCGACAAAGATCTCGCCGAATGCCGCACGGGCCGCACGGGCCGCCGCCGCGCGATACCTGCGCCTTTGTCGCGCTCCCTGGCAGGCGCGACCCGATGACCAATGGCAGCGTGTTGCAAACCTCGACGAAGCCGCACAGAGCCTTCAACGCGGCGCCCGCGTTCTGCTCACCATCGGCAGCCAGCACCTGGCCCCGTTCGCCGCACGAGATGATGTGGGCTTTATCGCACGAATGATCGAACCGCCGCGTACGCCGGCGCCGTCGCACATCGAGATCATCTGCGCCCGCCCGCCGTTCTCGCTCGAAAACGAACTGGGTCTGATGCAGCGCTACGCGATCACCACCCTGGTTACCAAGAACGCAGGCGGCGAAGCCGTTCGTGCCAAGCTTGATGCCGCCCGCCAACTTGGCATCTCTGTCGTCATGGTCGACCGTCCGGCCGGTCAGCCGCCGGTCGATGCCACCACCATCGACGAACTCATGGCGCTGCTGATACCTCATGACGCCTGAGCCGTTTTTCTGTTGCGCAAAATGTGCTGATGCGCGCCGTCGTAGAGCGCTGAATCACGGAACTCTGTTTCCTCTTCGAACACCCGCCCGATGAGCACCAGTGCTGTACGGGTGATTTTCGCAGCCCGCACCTTGCCCGCGATATCGCCCAACGTCCCGCGAATTACCTGCTGGTCCGGCCATGTCGCCCGATAGACGACGACCACCGGACAATCCGCTCCGTAAAGCGGTTCCAACTCCGCGCGAACATGTTTCAGGTTGCGCACGGACAGGTGAATGGCAAGCGTCGCACCTGATGCGCCGAGGGTCGCCAAGTCCTCACCTTGAGGCATTGCAGACGCTTTCATGGCCGTCCGCGTAACGATCACGCTTTGTGCAACCTCCGGCAGCGTAAGCTCCGACTTGAGCACGGCGGCAGCAGCAGCGAACGCCGGCACGCCGGGAACGACGTCGTAGCTAATTCCCAGACGATCGAGACGCCGCATCTGCTCCGCGATCGCGCCGTAAAGCGACGGGTCTCCCGAATGGACACGCGCAACATCCAGGTTCCGGCGGTCAGCAGCGGCAATTTCGTCGATGATCTGGTCCAGCGTCATCGGCGCCGTATCCTTGATCACTGCATCGCCAGGCGCCGCGCCGACTATCTCCTCCGGAACCAGAGAACCGGCATAGAGACAAACCGGACAGCGCTCGATCAACCGCAATCCGCGCACCGTGATGAGATCGGCTGCTCCAGGTCCGGCACCTATGAAGTATACCGTCATTCCGCCGCCTCCCGCTTGGCCGCATACCCGCGCGGCGTAAAAACGATCTGCCGCCCGTCACCGGTTTGAAACGCGGTCGTTGTCGACGATCCCACCATCACAATCGACAACATGTCGACGTCGACGGAATCGAAGGTTGCGAGGGTCGTCACATCGATCTTCTCACCGGGACGGCCCAGGTTGCTCGCAACGATCACCGGTGAGTGCGCCGGCCGCGCCGGTCTGAGAAGAGCGATAGCTTCATCGAGCTGGGACTGCCGCCGAAGGGAACGCGGATTGTAGAATGCCACGACAAAATCGCCGTCCGCTGCAGCCTGCACGCGCCGCGCGATGACGGGCCACGGCGTCAGCAGGTCCGACAGTGAAATGCAACAGAAATCATGCCCGATCGGCGCCCCGACACGTGCGGCCGCTGCCTGAAACGCCGAAACGCCTGGCGCAACGGTCAATGCCACCCGATGCGCGCCCTCACTCAGACCACTATCGGCCGGATCAAGCGCCATGATCTCGCAGGCAAGCGCCGCCATTGCATAGATTCCCGCATCTCCTGAACACACGAGCGCAACGTCACGACCGCGTCCGGCAAGTTCGAGAGCGTCACGTACGCGCTGTTCTTCATCTCCAAGTGCGAAGCGGTGCTCGAGTTGCCCGGCGCGAAGATCGCCGATCAGGTCGAGATAAAGGCCATACCCCACCCAGTCGGATGCCGCGTGCAACAATGCGACAGCCTCCCCGGTCCGCCAGTCAGCGACACCCGGGCCGACCCCGACAACGGCGACACTGCCCCGCGCGCGTCCGATCTCTCGTGGCTCGACAATGCGATTGGCGACCGCAACCGCACACGTCGCGCGCTGCGACTTCAGTTTTTCAACCAGAAGCGTCTTAGCGCCAGAGGCGGCCAGCGCCGCGCCTTCGGCGACGCCCGCAACGCCAACCTCTCGGGCAACGACCGTAGACGGGTTGGGAATGAGGTCCGCAACGGGCGAGATGTCGCCGGCCTCCAAAAACCGCGCCGGTACGTCGAGGTGTTCTGCAACTGCATGAACGGCCGGCTCATCCGCCTTGCGCGCTATCGAAACAATGCAAGCAACCGCCTCGCGGGCAACGCCAGCATCATCAAGTGCCGTTTCGACGAGATCGATCAGTTGAGCCGGAGGACAGCCGCGATCCGAACCAACGCCGATCACCACCCGCTTCGGGTGATAGACAAGCTCCCGCGGCCGCGCTGTTCCCGCATGGATCGAGGCGGTCAATTGCACATCGCCGTCACGTCTACGGTCAAACCTCGCGCCATCGAGCCAGTCAAGAGCAGGATCGACCGCGACGCTGCAACCGGCAACGATGTCGGCCATGACCTGCCTTGCGGTCTCGCGATTGCAGAGCACCCAACCGTCGGGCGGTGCATCGAGTGCCGTGCCCGTGACAACCTCACCGGCCGTGGTAATCGCTGCGTGGCCGGCGACTCCGGCTGCGATCTGCCGCGCAATGTCGTTGGCACCGCTGTGGCCGCCAATGAGCGGTACCACACTCGATCCATCCTCGGCGACCGCGACGACCGGTGGTTCGCGGAACTTGTCACGCAAAAACGGCGCCACCGCCCGCACCAGGATCCCGCTCGCACAAACGCCGATCAGCGCGCGCCCGTCACGAAAACACCGCCCGATATGCACCATCGCATCATCGAAGGTTACGTCGGCATCGGGCAGACGCTTTGCAAGACCGTGAATTTCGCAGCCCGCAATGACGGTTGTGATCTTCTTGGCGATCGACAGACCGGACGGACCAAGTACGACGATGACAGGGCGGATCATGCGCCGGCCCTCCGATGTTGCGAAACGAGTACCATTGAAAAGTAGGCCTCGCTCCGATCCTCGATATCTTCCAATCGCCGGATACACTGGCCGTTCTCGGTCGCGGCCTCGACAAGCACGGCGCGGGCACCAAGCCCCGCACTGGCGATGACACGCATCACTTTGTCGAAATGTCTGCCGACCTTGATGATTGCCGCCGCATCAACGGAGCAAAGTTCATCAACGAGACGCGCCTCATCCATCGTCGCAGGCAGCACCTTGAGTGTCTCACTGCGTGCAGCAAGCGGCAGACCGGCCATTGCGGCACCGGCAGTCATGGACGACACCCCGGGCACGACATGTGTGGCATAGCGGCCCGCAAGCCGCACAAAGAGATGCAGTGCGCTGCCGTAAAGGAACGGATCACCTTCACACAGCAATACCACCGACTGCCCGGCATCGAGATGGCCGGAAATTTGCTCCGCCACGCGATCGTAAACGGCCTGGGCCGGTGCGGGATCGACCTGCATTGGCAGATGAAATGCGAGATTCCGTTGCTGCGGCGCGATATGCGCCGCTGCAATGCGTTTCGCCCGCGACTGACCGTTGCTTGTGGTCGGGTAGGCCACCACGTCGGCCTGGCCAATGATCCGGGCCGCTTTCAGCGTCATCAGCTCCGGATCACCCGGGCCCACGCCGACGACATGAAATCGCGCCTCGTCTGCGTCCGCTGTCATGATTTCTGCACCCGCCATTGCGTCACCGTCATCGCCGGCTCCATTGCGCGATAGCGACCGATGGACTTGACGTGAGATGTCGCGATACCGAGCAACTCCCCTCCGAAGCGCGAATGGCGCTCCGACAGGGCCGCTTCGCCTTCGAGTGTCACGGCGTTTGCAACCATCCGCCCACTAGACGGCAGCGCCCGCCAACACGCATTGAAGACATTGTCGTCCGCAACCGAACCACCGAGAAAGATCGCATCCGGCCGGGCCTGTCCCTCAAGCACGTCGGGCGCACATCCCTCGACCACGGCAAGCTGCGGCACACCGAGCCGCAACGCGTTATGCTGGATCATTGCAACGCGCTCCGCCTCGCGTTCGAAGGCGACAGCTCGCCCCCTTGGTGCCGACCGCAGCCACTCGATAGCGACGGATCCACTGCCTGCCCCGACGTCCCAGAGACGTTGGCCGGTCGTCGGCACCAGTGCCGCGACCGTCGCCGCCCTGATCTCACGCTTGGTCAACTGGCCGTCGTGTAGAAACGCTCCATCAGGAAGCCCCGGCACACACGGCAGGAACTGCACATCCTCATCGATACGGCAGTCGACAGCCACGACATTGAGCGCAGCATATGTCCGGAAATCATGCTCTTCAGCGAGCAGATCGTGGCGTGTCTCGTCGACGCCGCCAAGGCTCTCGAGAACGCTGATCCGGCTCTGGCCGTACCCGGCCTGAAGAAGCAGACCCATGATGGTACATGGCGCATCACCATCGCTGGTGAGCAGCAATAGCTTCTCGTTTGGACCGACAGCCGAATGCAACGTTTCCAACGGCCTGCCGTGCAATGACAAACACAAGACATCCTGCAACGCCCAGCCCATTCTGGCGGCGGCAAGACCAAAGGCGGACGGCGCCGGCAAAACCTTGTAGGCGTCCGGTTCGAGTGCCTGTGCAAGCGTCGCGCCGACGCCGTAGTGCATCGGATCACCGCTTGCGAGCACAACAACCGGCCGGCCCTCGAGACTTTGCACATGCGCAAGACCGTCTGCGAGCGGTGACGGCCATACGTATCGCTGCCGGCTGTCGATGCCGAGAAGATCGAGCTGCCTTTGTGATCCTGCAACTACCTCGGCATCGCCAATCGCGTGACGCGCCTCTGACGAAAGCCCATCGGTACCGCCGAGACCAACTCCGATGATCGTCAGCCACTGGCTCATCCCGCATCTGCTCCGATCAGAACCGCGTTGAACGCCGCCGCCGCCATTGCGCTGCCACCGCGCCGTCCTCCAAGCGTGACGAAGTTCAACCCGCGCGGACGGTCGGCAAGCTCCGCCTTCGACTCGACGGCACCGACAAAGCCTACGGGAAACGCAAATATGGCCGCAGGTCGCGGCCCTCCGGCATCGATCATGTCAAGCAACGCGAATAGCGCGGTTGGCGCGTTACCGATGATGACGACGGCATCAGCCACCGCATCCCCCCAGCCAATCACGCCTGCCGCCGACCGGGTTGTCCCGAGCCGGCGCGCGCGCTCCCGCGTCTCGGGCGAATTGAGCAGGCAGCGGGCCTCCCGGCCGTGCGGCCGCAGAGGTCCGCAAACAGCTGCCCTGACCATCTCGACATCGGTGAATATGGGGCGGCCTGACTCGACCGCCCCGCGCGCAGCGCCGGCGACATCGCCGTTGAACACGATATCGTGCGCCACGTCGGTCATCCCGCACGCATGCACGACCCGCGTGACGATTTTGGCCTCGGCATCGGACAATCCGCCAAGGTCGACCTCCCGCCGGATCGCTTGAAATGATTGGCGGTAAATGCGTGCCGGATCCTTCTCGTAGGCAAGTGCCATGTCAGCCGCCGTTGTCTTTCAGAACACTTCGCGGCCCGTGCGGATGATCGGCATGGGGATAGGGATGGTGGTGATGGTCGTGCCCGTGACTGTGACCGTGCCCGTGCCCGCGACTGTGCCCGTGACTGTGACTGTGACCGTGGTGATGATCATGCCCGTGATGATCGTGACCGTCATGGTCGTGATCACCGGGCTGCCCGACCAATCTGCATTTTCCCGTACAGAACGTGTCGCACAGCTCACAGTCCTCGACTTGTGAGCCTGGCGCCGAAGCCCCCATCCCCTCGACATGATGATGGTGGCTTTCCTGCGGTGCCCCGACTTCATCCTCAAAGCCAAGCACCTGCGCACGATACTTGCACATCGCACAGTTCATCGCGTTCTGGCCATCGAGGATCTCGACGACCCGCTCGGCAAACGTTGCAATGACCTGCGGATGATCATTGAGATAGCCCGCCTTGGCAAAATCAATGTGCGGATACCGCGCCGCCACCAGGTCCGTGAAGCCGTAAATGCGGTCGATGAGGACGCCGGTGAACAAGAAGTATGGAAACACGACGACGCGCCTGTAGCCGAGCCGCGCGACGTGCTCCAGACACGGTTCGACGAGCGGGAACGTCACCCCTGAATAGCCGACCTCACACCATCCGAAGCCGAAGCCTTCCCACAGCATCCGCGCGATCTTCGAGACGTTCGCGTTGGCATCGGGGTCGGATGCCCCGCGGCCGATAACAACCAGGCAAACGTCATGGTTGGCAACGCTTCCGTTTTCTGCATTGGCCCTGTCAAGCGCGTCCTGTATGCGCTCCGCTGCGGCTTTGATCATCTTCGGGTCGACGCCAAGCTCGCGCCCGTACTGAACCCGCACGCCCGTTTCCGCCTGGTAACTGTTGAGTACGGACGGGATATCGTTCTTGGCATGTGCGGCAGCAAACAGCATTCCGGGCACCGCGAGGATGTGGTTCACGCCCTCGGCCCGAAGTTTGTCGAGACCCGACCGGATCACCGGATTGGCAAACTCCAGATACCCGTACTCAACCGGCCAGTCGGGAAAGCGCTGCTTGAGCTGCTTCGCGACGACCGAGAATTCATCGACCGCGGCCTGCGATCGAGAACCATGGCCGCACACCATGACGCCAATCTTGTCGGCTTCCTCCGTTGCCATGTCCGTTGTTCCCGCTACCGGCGCCGACCGGCTGCAAGGCGCACCAGGCCATACCCCGCAATCGCGACGAAAAGTGCGACGAGTGCAAATTCGCCGGCGTGCGAGTGGCCGGCTTCAAACTGCAACTGATGGCCTGGATGCGCGATGGCGGGCACGAGCCCCGCCGGAACAAGCATGGCAGCGGCGCCGGCTGCCTTGCCGACAAGCGTCAGTCTTTCGATGAAAGTCATGAAATCCTCCTGGTCCGTTGCGGCGTGCATCCCGGCCAAGGTGCGGTGCGGACAGACGCCCGCCGTTGATCTCTAAGGTTCGCAGACATGGTCCCCGTCAGGGTCGACCCCGCCTGCGTTGATGGTACAGCGCACGTTTGCGCACGTTCGCCTCGGACGACAGCTAACACGTTGCCGCAGGTCGGAACAAGCACGCATCACGTCACCTCTCGCAGATTTCGAACTGACCGATCAATCCGCCGCCAGCCCCACCACCCTCAACAAGCGTTTCGTGGAGCGCACCTGACATTTGCTCTCGACATCGCCGCACGGGATAGCAAATCTCAGAACCGGAACACTAGCCGGCAGCCGCAGCTTGTGACATTACGCAGACCCATGAAACACGGCGGAGACATCTCCCTGGCCAGGATGCAATTCGGCGCCACACGCGAGGACTGGCTCGATTTGTCGACAGGCATCGCGCCGTGGCCATATCCACTGCCTCGCCTTGCTCCCGAAGTCTGGCAACGGCTGCCGCAGGCAAACGACCTGGAACATCTTCTGGCAGTAGCACGTCGTTGCTACGGCGTCGCGGACGCGGCCACCGTCATCGCCGCTCCGGGCACCCAGATTCTGATCCAGCTCCTGCCGTTCATGGTTGCGGGGCCCACACGCGTTCGCATCCTCGGACCGACCTATTCAGAACACGCTGCCAGCTGGCGATGCACTGTGCCGGATACCCGGGAGGTCTGCGCCTTGGACGAGCTCGCTGACGCAGACGTGATTGTCATAACCAACCCTAACAATCCGGACGGCCGTCGACTTGCACCGGAAGACATCCTCGCATTGACCAGCGGCGCCGGCGCGGGAAATCGGCTGATCATTGTCGACGAGGCATTCGCTGACGTCTTACCGGAGGTTTCGCTGGCTGCGCACGCCGGCTCAGACAGCATCATTATCCTCCGCTCCTTTGGCAAATTCTTCGGTCTGGCCGGCCTCCGACTTGGCTTTGCCATCGGAAGTGCCGGCAACATGCGGGTCTTGGAACGCCTGTTGGGGCCCTGGGCAGTCTCCGGCCCGGCCTGCACCGCCGGCACGACCGCCCTGGGCGACACCCGATGGATTGCAACGGCTCGCCGACAATACGCGGACCATGCCCGGCGCCTCGATGCACTCCTTGCTGCCCGCGGCCTGACGGTCATAGGCGGAACCAGCCTCTTTCGGCTTGCAAGCCACCAAAGCGCCCCGAACATTCACAGCGAACTGGCTCAGAACGGCATTCTCACCCGCCGCTTCGACGATCATCCGACCTGGCTGCGTTTCGGACTTCCCGGTAGCGACGCAGCCTTCGCGCGCCTAGACGCCGCGCTTGTGCGTTCGACCAACCACCCCTCGTCCCGCCGATGCTGCTGACCAACAACGCTGCGCTTGTACTGCTGATTGCGCTGGCCCTCGATGCAATTGTCGGTGACCCTAACTGGATCTGGCGCCGTCTGCCGCACCCCGTAGCCCTGATGGGTCGGGCGATTTTCGCCTGCGATCGCCGGTTCAATCGTGATCAGGACGGCGATCGGCACCGCCGCCTGGCCGGTTTTGCAACGGTGATCGGGCTCCTGGCAATTGCGATCGCCATGGGGCTCGCGCTTGGTTGGCTGGTGTCACGACATCCGGCCTTGCACGCCCTGGAAGTCATCGCCGTCGCAACACTGCTTGCCCAGCGCAGCCTCTACGAGCACGTCGACCGGGTGCGCCGATCCTTCGCCACGGGTGGCCTGACCTGCGCGAGAAAAGCCGTTGCCAGCATTGTCGGCCGCAACCCCGAGACGCTCGATGAAGCGGGCGTTTGCCGCGCCAGCATCGAAAGCGCGGCGGAGAATTTCTCGGACGGCGTCGTCGCACCCGCACTCTGGTATCTCGTCGCCGGTCTGCCGGGCATTTTCGCCTACAAGATGCTGAACACCGCAGACAGTATGATCGGCCATCGCTCGCAGCGCCACGCGGCTTTCGGCTGGGCGGCCGCCCGCCTCGATGACATAGCAAACCTCCTCCCAGCCCGTCTTGCGGCATTACTCATCGCCATTTCCGCATCGGCCTACCGCGATAGCGCCCGCGCTGCCCTGCGCGGGATGTTACAGGATGCACGCCGTCACCGATCACCGAATGCCGGCTGGCCCGAAGCCGCAATGGCCGGCAGCCTCGGCCTGGCCCTCGCCGGTCCGCGCGTCTACGGGAAACAAACCATCGATGATGCCTGGATGAACCCCGCCGGGCGCAAGGACGCAACACCGAACGACATCGCCCGCGCGCTACGCGTGTTCGTTCGCGCATGCGCTGCGCTGGCGGGGCTGGTCGCGGCACTATGGATGGTCCACATCGCTACTTAGTGTCCGGGCTCTTTGACACCACCAAATGACAACGGCTGCAAGACGGTAGTGTCCAGAAACTTTTCTTCGGTCCATATTCGTTCGGACAATCGGCCCATCGCCCCGATTTGAGCACGTGAACAATTCCACCTAGCACGCGCCGGTCATCGACCCGCTTCAAGCCTCTGGTATTCTTCGGCAGCAACGGTTCGATCCGCGCCCTTTACCTGTCGGAAAACCAAAACAAATTTGTCATGTCCGTGCCTTCCTGCTGACAGACACGGAATCATTAATCAACCGATTTGGGAACCCCTCTCCAACACGTTAATGGGTCCGGACCTTAGTCGCTGGACGACATGGTGCAGGGCCTAACGACTTATGCATCTATATCCATCCGGTCGATATCCACGAACGCAAATCGAAATATCTGCGCAGGCTTTGCGATGAATGGAACAATTGTACGAAACAGGAAATATAGACCTCTTGATGCATCCGGGTTTGGGTGCACCTGACAGCTTTGCGACTGCTGAGTTGTCATCTCGAAAGTGTTCTCGGGCCAATTGACTAAGTGATCGGAGTGCCCGTTTTTTCCATAGTTTCCTCGCCTTTTTCGAGACTGATTTCTTAGAGCCAAATTTCTCTACACGACCAGATATCCTTTCGCGTGTACATAGTCGTGTAACTGCAGCCGGAGTAATACGTCTCTCGCGCCGATTGCGTCTACATGCGTCGATTGCTTTTTCGCGAGCGTCGAGATCTGCAAGCCGTTCCGTCGTGGACTGTGAATGGCAACGGTCAAAATGCGAGCTATAGTCGAGATGCCAACGAGATCGCTCAATGCCGCAGCGATGTTGTTCGTTGTAGACTTGAAGGCTGACAGCCCGATACGCGATTCTGACGCAAGGGTGTCGATCCGCTGCAAATGTGTCGCCGGCTGCGACCTGGCAGATGATCAGAAACCATAGAACACTGATGTAGCGATTTGCCTGAACGTACTCCCAGCTTTGCTTGACGATCATGCGGTTGACGAAAGCTCGTTTAACAACTTTAGAGCACTGAGGCCGTGTTAACGTGTACTTGGGCATGGCGTGCATCTCCTTGTAAAAAATTACTGCGGTAAAAACGAAGCGTTCGAACATTAGTTCATCCATGGGGCGGTTCGCCTGGGCAGCCTTGGTTGATGCCTCATCTGAATGCAAGCAAATCGATATACTTTGCAGCCCCAGTAATTTCGTGGGGTTTGTTTCGGTCGGTCAATTCCTTGACGTCGAAAACGAATGGAGCCGTGCCCGATCGTTGGGAACCATAACGAGGAACTGCTTTGCGGTTCCAATTGAGGAGTGCCTCTTTCCAGGCTGCCCCTTCCGTGGCAGCGTAGCCGTTGCCGACTACAGCAAAACAATTGCCTCTTGCAAATCCTGAATTTGTGTTGAGACAGATACCAGCGACAAGCACAATGCTTGGAATTATCAGTCTCGCTCTTTGAGTTCCAATCCACCTGCACTGCATCATTGTCTCCATAGGCGATCAAATTGCGCAGCGGTTCGATCGGCAAGCCCTAATCGTCGGATAGAAATGCCGCAATCGCGCCAGCGAAGCCCTGCCAAGCAGCTTCCCCAGGCAGTGGGACAAAGTTGTCCGTCTCCAAATTGAGCAATTCTGCGTTGGGGATCTCAGTGGCTATCCGGTGTGCCTGCTCAAAAAATGAGGCGCTGCAGTCACGGCAGTGCAGTACAAGCGTCGACGAGCGCACCTGCGCCAACTGGTCAACCACATCGATTTCGGCCGACGCGTTGAGATGCCTCAGTGCAACTTGGAGTGAAACAATACGAGGTAATAGATCTACGATCTCACTGACTTGCTCGCCAGACAGGCCAGGAAATGCACTCGAGAGCTGGGTGCGTATCACGGAAAGAACGATTGCATCCCAATTGTTGCCCATTGTCGTGGCGTAGACATTCGCCAGACTGATTGCTCCGCCAAGCTCTCGATTGATCGCACCTTGCGCAATGCCACAGTGAATTACCAACTTTGTTGCGCGTTCAGGATTAGCCGCGGCGTGAGAGATTGCAGCCGCGCAGCTATCCGAGACGGCAAATAGAGCGTAGCGTCCAAGGCCCAAAGCACTGACGACGGCATCGAGATCGCGCTCAAATGTTGTAAGTGAAATTTCTCTGGGATGGCGATCGGAGAGACCAAAGCCGCGGCCATCGTAGCGGATGAGCTCGAACCGTTGGGCGAGAAAACTCCAAAGCTCCGCCCGAGTTGGATTTAGCCAGTCATACTCTATGCTACCCCAATTCGGGACGCACACAACCGGCAAGCCACTCCCTTTTCTCGCCACGGCAATACTAACTCCGTCCACGGTGCGGCAGAATGAAATTCGCTGATTGTCATTAGCTGCAGCTGGTTCGGCTTGTGGCGACAGTGACGACTTTTCCGCCGTTGTTAGACCCACTTCTTGAACCTCGCCAACGAAACGGAACCCCTTGCGGGCAATAGTTCGGATCCAGCGTTGCTGGGTTCCATCATCGCCAATTACCCGGCGCGCGGCGTTGATGCGCGCGGCTATAGCTGAGTCAGAAACAATACGGCCTCCCCAGACCCCCGCTAGTAGGTCATCCCGACTTACCACCCGGTGGCGGTTGCGGATCAGGAACTCCAGCAGATCGAACACCTGTGGCTGAACCACCAGCATGTCAGACCCATTGCGTAGTTCACGTCGGATGGGGTCGAGAAACAATTCTCCGAAACGAAGGCCCGTTGACACCTCTCCCTCCTGACGTCCGATGAGACTGTCAAAGCCACTCTCTCGCAAAATCAATGGAACGGCAAAGGAAAGAAAAGATTACGACAAAGCCGAATGCGATCCATCTCGGTATTTGTCTTGGCACGCGCAGGGGACGCGCGCCTTGACACGGGGAGTGGTAAGCACAGGAGTTCCCATACCATGCGAAAGATCGCAACAGGCATCGCAGCCATACTATTCATGATGCCCGTCACAATTTCGGGCATCGCAGCGCAAACCAGTGCCAACAAGGATATCGAGGCCCTGAAACTCTGCGACTACTGTCACGATTACACGGATACGGCCATGGCGGCCGGCTCGGTAAGGACTGCATACCAAGTGGGTGTCGGATATCCCGAGTGGAACGCAAAACCGGTTCAAACCGGGAAATCGACGAGTGCGCAGAACCTAGGGCACTAGCGGAAGCAAATCCTGGTTCGATCCATGCAAATTTTTTGCAGTCCAGACGGTCGGCCGGTGTTATGGCGGCATTCAAGGTTGTCAACGTCAATATCCGGCTGGCCGTTTCACTCTCACCTTAGTCAAACAGGTGGTCATTTGGCAGGACGCGTGATGAGTGAACTGGCCCCCGTTTTGACCGGACACCCTGCTTATGCAGGGAGGCTTGGGTATATCCCCAGGCACAGACACATGTCCGACGACGATTTTCAGCGGATCGAGGTGATCACGGGGACGGCCCGACGGCGACGCTGGTCGACCGAGCAGAAGCTTCGCATCATCGAGGAAAGCTACGATCCCGGTGAGACGGTGTCCGCCGTCGCACGCCGCCATGGCGTTGCGGCCAACCTTCTGTTCAGATGGCGCAGACTGATGAGCGAAGGGGGCACGAGAGCGGTGGGATCGGATGAAGAGGTGGTTGGCGCATCCGAGGTGCGCAAGCTCGAAGCACAGGTCCGCGAGCTTGAACGCCAGCTCGGGCGCAAGACCATGGAAGCCGAGATCCTGCGCGAGGCGCTTGAAAAGGCGCGGGCAAAAAAACCGACCTTGCTGTTGCGCTCTGCGAGCAAGGGAGATGGCCGGTGAAGACGATCGCTACGACACTCGGCGTCGCCCGCTCCCGCCTGCATGATCGCCTGAATCGGAGTGAGAAGCCGCATCTGAAGCCCTCAAGAGCGGAAGATGCGGCGGTGGTGCAGCGCATTCAGAAACTCGTCGGGGAACGCCCGACCTATGGCTACCGGCGGGTTACGGCGCTGCTGAACCGGGAATTAGTCAATGAAAACAAACCCCGCGTGAACCACAAGCGGGTCTACCGGCTGATGAAACAGCACGGTCTCCTGCTCGCTCGCCACACCGCAGAGCGCCCCGGCCGCCGCCACGACGGCAAGGTAGTCGTGATGTGCTCGAATGTCCGCTGGTGCTCCGATGCATGCGAGTTCACGTGCTGGAACGGGGAGATTGTCCGCGTGGCGTTCGCGATCGACGCGCACGATCGAGAGATTATATCGTGGCGGGCTGTGACCGGCGGCGGGATCAGTGGAGACATGATCCGCGACATGATGCTGGACGCGGTGGAGAGTCGGTTCGCTGCCATGCGTGCGCCGCACCCGGTCGAGTGGCTGTCCGACAATGGCAGCCCCTACACCGCCAAAGCGACACGGGACTTCGCGACGGCCCTCAACCTGGTGCCAAGCTTCACGCCCGTCGCCAGCCCCGAAAGCAATGGGCTCGCGGAGGCGTTCGTGAAAACCTTCAAGCGCGACTACGTCCGGATCGCGACGATCCCGGATGCCAAAGCCGCCTTGTCATTGATCGCCGGATGGATCGAGGACTACAACGACAACCATCCACACTCCGGGCTCAGAATGCGCTCGCCCCGCGAGCACCGAAGAGCCCATCCGTAACCGCAAGGTGTCCGGTCAGACAGGGGCAACTCCAATGAGCGACGAAACTTCCTACAACAAAATTGAACCCCGATTTGATGAGACGTGGGCCGCCCATTCATGGGCACCTTTGGTCAGATTGGTTCTCATTACGGCCACGCAAATCTCGGGATTGCGTCGTAGTCGATTGGCGGGCAGCAAGCCTCCGGCCCATTGATCCATGGTCTAGCGGAGGCAGAAGTGGTGAACTTAGGCGGAGAGATCTGAACTGCCCGGAAATGCGCCGTTCCGTCTAGGGCGCATGTTGTTCAATTTGTGCTAGCCTGTCGGTCGACACCGATCCAGTAAGGGAAAGCAAATTGGATGCGTTGCGGAATTTGAAGTTACTCGCCTAGCGTAGCGCACCTGACGTTTGGTCCCCCCGTGTGGTTGGCCTCTCAACCAAACGTCAGGTGCAAGAGCGACACTAGTGCATCCCTGCAATCTTGAGCATCCCCTCGATATCGAGGTGCTCGCACATATGGTCGGCCAGGCCGTCAAGGGCCGCTTCGACTGCGCCATCATACGACACCGAACCGGCGGTGCCGGGTCGCAGGCCCTCCAGAAACGCCCGGCGAAACCCATCCGCACCGAACACGCCGTGCACATAGGTCCCCATGATTCGGCCGTCGGCGGATCGCGCCCCTTCCGGTCGGCCGTTGACTTCAAACAGCGCGCGTTCCGCATCGCGCCCGGTCGTTCGGCCGATGTGTATCTCATAGCCGTCAAACGCCGCCCCGCTGGCGACGTCAATTCCGGTGACCGGCCGCACCACCTTGTCCGGCGAGAGCACGGTTTGAACGCCGAGGAGGCCCAAACCAGGCACCTCTCCGGCCGCGCTCTCGATTCCGTCCGGGTCGGACACCGTCTCACCCAACATCTGATAGCCGCCACATAGCCCGAGCACGTAGCCGCCGCGCCGTACATGCGCCGAAATATCGATGTCCCAGCCTTCGGCGCGCAGAAGCGCGAGATCCGAGACCGTAGATTTCGAGCCTGGCAGCAGGATCAGATCCGCATCGAGCGGCAACGGCCGGCCTGGATGGACGACTTCGAGGTCGACGAACGGCTCGAGCTTGAGGGGATCGAGATCGTCGAAGTTCGCGATACGGCCGACCACCGGCACGACAATCTTGAGTATCGGTTCACCATGGCCCGCCGACCGGACATCACGCTGGTCGATGTCCAAAATGTCTTCTGCCGGCAGCATCGCTGCATCGCGAAAGTAGGGCAACACACCAAGCTTTCGCCACCCGGTCGCCGACGCAATCGCGCGCGCACCATCCTCGAACAACCCCACGTCTCCGCGGAACTTGTTGACGATGAACGCCTTGATCCGCGCACGATCTGGCGGCGCCAGCACCGCGTGGGTCCCGACCAGGCTCGCGATCACGCCGCCGCGCTCGATGTCACCGACGAGGACGACCGCGAGATCAGCCGCCTCTGCAAATCCCATATTGGCGATGTCGCCGTCACGCAGATTGATCTCGGCCGGGCTGCCGGCCCCTTCGACAATGATCAGGTCCGCTGCCGCGCAGAGATGCGCAAAGCTCTCGAGCACGGCCGGCAACAGCTCCCCTTTGCGCTGTCCGAATTCCTTTGCCCGCATAGTGCCGAAACGCCGCCCGTGGACAATGACCTGCGAACCGGTATCGCTTTCCGGTTTCAACAACACCGGGTTCATGTGGACGCTCGGTGCCAGCCCGGCGGCCTTGGCCTGCAAGGCTTGGGCTCGGCCGATCTCACCGCCATCCGCGGCCGCCGCAGCATTGTTCGACATGTTTTGCGGCTTGAACGGGCTCACCGCCAGGCCCCGCCGCGCGAACACGCGGCACAGCCCCGCCACGATCAGTGATTTGCCGACGTTCGAGCCCACCCCCTGGATCATCAAGGCAGGCGTCGGCTGGCGCTTCATCACGGCGCTGACGTTCGCCTTAGAACTCAATTCCGGCCTGCGCCTGGACGCCGGAACGGAACGGATGCTTGAGCAGGGTCATCTCGGTTGCCAGGTCTGCCGCTGCAATGAGATCGTCATGCGCGTTGCGGCCGGTAATGATCACATGCGTAGCCTCCGGCTTTTCCGCTTCGAGGAACGCGAGCACCTCTGCGATCGGCACATAGTCGTAGCGGATCGCAATGTTGAGCTCATCAAGCAGGACCAGTTGGATGGCAGGGTCGCGGATCAGCTCCTTCGCCTTCTGCCATGCCGCTTGCGCGTGCGCCACGTCGCGTTCGCGGTCCTGCGTTTCCCACGTGAACCCTTCACCCATCGTGTGAAACTGGCACAAATCCGAAAAATGCCGGGTTATGAGGTCTCGTTCTCCGGTGCTCATGCCGCCCTTGATGAACTGCACCACGGCACATGACATGTCGTGCGCGATTGCCCGGAACACCATTCCGAACGCAGCCGTCGATTTTCCCTTTCCCTTGCCGGTATGCACGACGAGAAGACCACGCTGCTCGGTCTTGGTTGCCATGATGCGATCGCGTGCGGCCTTTTTCTTGGCCATCTTCTGCGCATGCTGGGTATTGATATCGCTTGATGCAGGATCGGCATTCTCGGCCTTTTCACTCATTTGCACTCTCCCCAAGCATTGTCTCGTGCGTGACTGAGACTTCACCCTGTTCGGACGACCGTGTGAGCCGGCTCAGCAGGCTCGCGACGCTGTTGCGTCGCGGCCGCCACAACTCCCGCGCGATTGCGTCTTCAAAACGCTGTGCAATCTCGTGCAGCGCATCCGGGTTGTTTTCGGACAAAAACGCACGCACTTCGTCATCCGCGAGATAGGCATCGTACAACGCATCGAAATGATGGTCACCCACGGCCCGGGTCGTCACCGCAAACGCGAACAGATAATCGACGGTCGCAGCAATTTCGAAGGCGCCCTTGTAGCCGTGGCGCATGACGCCTGCGAGCCACTTCGGATTGGCCGCACGCCCGCGCACCACCCGGCCGATCTCTTCTTCCAAGGCGCGCACCACCGGTCGCTCGGGCCGGGAATGATCGTTGTGGTATACGGGTACATCGCGCCCGCCGAGCACCTTGGCCGTCACCGCCAGTCCGCCGGCGAACTGATAGTAATCATCGCTGTCAAGGATATCGTGTTCGCGGTTGTCCTGGTTGTGCAGGATGGCATCGGCACTGGCAATCCGCCGGGCGAATCCGGCTCTGTCCGCGATACCGGCCTGTCCCCCGCCGTAGGCATACTGACCCCACGTGAGATAGGCATCTGCAAGATCGTCCACATCCGACCAGGCATTTTCGTCGATCAGCGCCTGCAATCCGGCGCCGTAGGCACCGGGCATCGAACCGAATACCCGCGCTGTCGCGCGGCGCGACGCCGTCTTGCGGTCCATCCCTTCCGCAAGCAGCCGCGCAATATCACCGCGCACGACGGCTGCCAGCGGATTGTCCCCAGCATCCTCGTCAAGTTCGGCAACGGTGCGCACAGCGCTGTCAAGCAGGTCCATCTGTGCCGGAAAGGCATCCCGGAAGAAACCCGAGACGCGGAACGTCACGTCCACACGCGGTCGCCCGAGCCTCGCCAATGGGATCACCTCGAAACCGGTCACACGCCCTGATGCCGCCTCCCAGGTGGGCCGCACACCGATCAGTGCCATCGCCTGGGCGATGTCATCGCCACCGGTTCGCATGTTTGATGTGCCCCAAGCGCTGAGTGCCATGGCCTTGGGCCAATCTCCATGGTCCTGGCAATACCTCTCGATCACACGTTCGGCGGACTTGGCACCGAGCTCCCACGCCGCTCGCGTCGGCAGTGCACGGCTGTCAATCGAATAAAAATTCCGCCCGGTCGGCAGAACGTCAGGCCGCCCCCGCGTCGGCGCCCCGGAAGGCCCTGGTTCGACGAAGCCTCCCCCGAGCGCCTCAAGGACACTCGAAATCTCACGTTCACCACAATCATCGAGTCGAGGGGCCAAGTCGTCCACGATCCACATGAGCACGGATGTCGTTCGAATCCATGATGCCGCCGGCCTCAGCGCCCCATCGACGAGTTGCAACGCCAGATATTCCAGCCTCTCGACCGTATCGCCCTGCGTTCTCCAGGGGTCACCCGACATCTCCCCGAGCACATCGGGTCGCGCGCCCCGCCATGCCGCCGCGAAGTCGCAATCCAGCGGATCAAATTCGCCCAGTTCGAGGTCGGCTGCCAGCGCCCGCAACAATGATGCATGCCGGCCGGCCCCGTCATGGCGTGGCACGCGCGCCAGTGCAACGAGGCTGTCGCGGCGCTGATGACCGCGCGGTGACTCGCCCAAAACATGCAGGCCATCGCGTATCTGCAGTTCCTTGATTTCGCAAAGATGGTTGTCGATCGCCAGGAGCGCATTCGCACCATCCCTCTCGGCATCGAAGCCGAAGTCCCGATCGAACCCCAGCCGCACCGACGTTCGCAGAATCTCGCCTTCCAAAAAGCGCCGCCGCGGTTCATCGACGCCGGCCGCCTCGTAGTATTCGTCGACGAGGATTTCGAGATCCCGGAGCGGGCCATATGTCTCGGCGCGCGTCATCGCCGGCATCAGGTGGTCGACAATGACTGCTGACGTGCGCCGCTTGGCCTGACTACCTTCGCCCGGGTCATTGACGATAAACGGATAGATGTTCGGCAGGGCGCCGAGCGCAACCTCGGGATAACAGGTCTGCGACAATGCCAGCGCCTTGCCCGGCAACCACTCGAGATTGCCATGCTTGCCGAGATGAATCACTGCATCAACCCCGGCCACATCGCGCAGCCAGAAATAGAACGCCAGATAATTGTGCGGCGGCACCAATGCCGGGTCGTGATAAGTAGCCTTGGGATCGACGTTGTAGCCACGCGCCGGCTGAATTGCGACATAGGCGTTGCCATAGGCGACCGCGGCAATTGCAAACGCACCTTCGGCGACCGTGGGATCGTCCTGCGCCACCCCCCACTGCCCGACAACCGCCGTGCGCACCTCACCCGGCAGCTCCGAAAACCATCCCTCGTAACGCGATAAAGGCAATGCAAACCGCACGGCGCGATTGCGCACCTGCGCATTTGTCGGGCCGGCTTTGAGCGCCGCGATCAATGCATTGCCATCGATGGGTACATCGCCAACTTTGAACCCGGCACCTGCCATCGCGCGCAGCAGGTTGACGGCACTCGCCGGCGTATCGAGCCCAACGCCATTGGCCAGGCGGGCATCGCGGTTGGGATAGTTGGCAAGCACCAAGCCAACTTTTTTCTCCGCGTCCGGCGTGCGCTTCAAGCGCGACCAAGCCACGGCCTGTTGAACAACATGGGCAACGCGATCGCAGCGGGCTTCGGCACGCACCACATGGTGCTCGGTCGCCGCATCAAAGGTTGCATCCGCCTTGAACGAAACAGCCCGGGTCAGAATGCGCCCGTCGACCTCCGGCAATGCCACATGCATGGCAATGTCGCGCGGCGCGAGACCGCGCACGCCCTCATCCCAGCTGGTCGCCGCCTCGCTCGATAGCACCACTTGAAGGACCGGCACGCCGAATGTGGCAAGCAACCCTCCGGCCGGGTGATCCCCAGGTTTCGACGTTGCAAACGCCGTCGTATTGAGGATGACATCGGGTGCAGCTTGTGAGAGCACCTCGCGCACGACGCCCGCGCAAACAGGGTCCCGCAGGCTTGCAGCGTAGATTGCCAGAGGCCGCAGTCCCGCTTCAGTGAGGCGCTCCATCAAAGCATCGATCCCGGCAACGTCACCGGCCTGAAAAAGCGCGCGATAAAAGATGACCGCAGCGCGCGGTGCATGCTCCACCTTGGAAGGCACCGTTGCGCGCTCATAAATGCCAACCCTCGGTACAGGGCGGGCCGCGGGAAGTATCTGCCCCCCCGCCACGAATGACGCCACCGCCTCCAGAAAGTGGTCGGCATTGGCCGGCCCGCCTTCAACGAGCAACTGCCACAAACATTCGAGCAGGTCCGCATCGACACTGGACAGCCCGGCCAGCGATGCGTCCGGCTTGTCGTCACCAGGCAGCACGGCAAGTTGGAAATGTCCGTCCGAGGCAAGCTTTGCAAGACGCTCGATGCCGTATTGCCAGTAGCCCCGGCCGCCGAGCAGGCGCACGACGACCAGTTTCGCCCGGCAAAGCGTTTTCTCGATGAAGAGATCGACCGAGAAGTTGTGTTTGAGGTGCAGAAGGTTGGCCAGCCGCAACGTGTGCCGTACCCCGCGCGCCTGTTGGCGGGCGTGCGCCTCCACCAGAAGGCCGAGTTCGGTATCTGCTGCCGACAACACGACCACATCGCCCGGCGATTGGCCGAGATCACGCGGTTCATCGCCATCGTCAATGGTGCCGGAGTGCTGGACGAGCAAATGCAAGACTGTCACCTCCGCACCGCACAGGGCGCCCCAGGGAAAGGGCGCTACGGCGCCATGGCATCCGCCAACCAATCTGGATCAGCCGCATCGAACCTGGCACACGCCGCAAACGCAACCGGAAGGGCGGGCACCGTGTGTTGATCGCCGATCGGCCCGAGCGCGGCGATTGCGGCAAGCCGGTCACGCGACGCAGACACCGCGATGTCGCCAAGCGCCGTCTCGGCGACGAACGTCACCGTCTCGATCAACTGCATGTCGCTATCGCTCCACTCCGCCGGCCGCCTAGCGACGATCGCCGCCAGCGCCAGCGCAGTTTCCGGAGAGGATGCGATTAGACGAAGTCGCACGAAGAGGCCGTCACGAAGAACCACGCCGTGGCCCGACACCAATGCGTCATCGTCATCCAGTTCCGCGCGTCCACGCGGCAGAGCAAGAGCGATCGAAGGCATCGAAACCGATCCGTCACCGCCGGCCAGACCAAATGCCCGCATGCGCTCGTTGTCGCACAGCCGCAGCCGGTATCCATCGGCGTTCTCCGCCGTCACGCATCCCCCATGCTTTCGCCAGCGAACATCCCTCCCGGCATCGAAACATAAGTCCGCGCCCGGCAATCCAACGACCCAGCATCCTGCCCGCTCAGCCAGACTGCGCGTGATGAAATCGCTGATGCGCTCCGGTGTCGGGGGAAGACGGAAGCTTTTTGCACCAAGCACCGCAAGCCGCCCTGGCAACGCCCGCCAGATGGCGGACTTCTCTGCGTCGCTGGCGTTGCCCCACACCTCGATGTCGTGCGGCGAACGCCCGCAACCACTGCAAAATCCGTGTGTCTCATCGAGCAAACAGATGCCCACACAGGGGCTCGGCGGTAATGGCCTGCGGCGCGCACGCCCGCCCGGGGTCGAACGATTGACGTCGCTCACGCCGCCACCTCATCGAGAGACCGGGCGATGGCCGCCTGATCGAGCCCCTTGAGACCGATGACGACCAGCCGTCCACGGCGCGGCTCACCGTCCCGCCATCGTCGATCGAAATACGTCTGGACCCTCGGCCCCACCCCTTGCACGATCAGCCGCATCGGTTTGCCCGCGACGTCAAGAAAGCCTTTGACACGAAGCACGCCCTCGCGTTGCATTATGCGGAAAACGAGTTGTTCCGCTTCGGCCGAACTCTCCACCGCCGGGATCTCTGCAACGAATGTCTCGAAGTCATCGTGATCGTGCGGCTCGTGCCCTTCACCGTCATGATGCGATTTACGGTTTTCAACGTCAGCCTCGGCGGCCATGCCCTGCCCGATCATGAGCGCCGCCGGAAGCTCACCCGCGACCGCGCGCACCAAACGCGCCGCCGGACGTTTTTCACGCTCGACCAGCTGGCTGACGACCTCGATCGTCCGGCGATCAACGAGATCCGTTTTGTTGAGCACGATAAGGTCGGCGCAAACGAGTTGATCTTCAAACAGCTCGTGTAGCGGGCTTTCGTGATCGAGGTTGTCGTCTTGTGCGCGCTGCGCCTCGACGGCCGCAACGTTGGCGGCGAACTGGCCCCGCGCGACGGCTGGCGTGTCCACGACCGTGACAACGCCGTCCACGGTCACGCGGGATTTGACTTCGGGCCAGTTGAAGGCCTGCACCAACGGCTGCGGTAGGGCAAGGCCGGACGTTTCGATAATGATATGATCGGGCGCCGGATCTCGGGCCAACAGTTTTTCCATTGTCGGGATGAAGTCGTCGGCAACCGTGCAGCAGATACAGCCATTGGCCAATTCGACCACGTCTTCTGCGCTGCACACCGCATTGCCGCAATCACTGAGCAACGCGCCATCGACGCCGACATCGCCGAACTCGTTGACGATCAACGCCAGGCGCCGGCCGCCGGCCTTGCGCAAGAGATTTTGAATAAGCGTGGTCTTTCCGGCACCAAGAAAGCCGGTGATGACCGTCGCGGGAATTCGAGCCGCCATGTCCGTTGTCACACTCCGCTAGGTTTGGACGGGTCGTCCTGTTGCTTCTTATCGCACGGCGACCACAGGGCCAGCCTCACATCGCACCTCCCACCCGGCACGCTCGAGTTCGGGGTCATAGTGTTGCTCTTGCGGCCAGCCGAGACATATGCAGCCCATGAACCTCCACTGCGGCACGACACCAAGCGAGGCAACCAGACCGGGAACATCGAAGATCGTCACCCAGCCGAGCCCGAGGCCGCGCGCCGCCGCAGCAAGCCACATCACCATGATCGCACATGCACACGAGTAAGCCTTGGTTTCCGGTATCGTCACAGCCCCGAGTCCGCGCCCTTTGCCAGTATCGTCATCGCAAAACACCGCGAACTGGACGGGCGCTTCTCTGAGGCCGGCAAGCTTGAGGTCGGCATAGGTGCGCGCCATTTGGCCCGCATATCCCGCCAAGGCCTCCCGGTTGGCCCGCTCGAAGTTGGCCAGCACATCACTCCGTGCCGTTTCGCTCACCAGGCGCACCAGGCGCAGGGGTTCGGACAGCCCGACGGAAGGCGCAAACCGAGCCCCCGCGACAACCTCGTCAACAAGATGCTCACCGACCGGCGCCGATCGAAACCGGCGCACATCACGGCGCAGGCGCACAAGTTCGTCAAACGCCGTGACGAACCTGCTGTCACCAAGAATATCGGCACCTGGCTGGCGCATTAGACCGCTTTGAACAGCAATCCTTCGATGTGTTCGATCATGAAAGTTGCGCCAATGCCGGCGACCACGGCACCGGCGAGCCGCGGATGCAAAGCCGCCGCGCTGCCTGCCCTCCACACTGACCGCGCAAGCGCCATGACTGCAACCGCGATCGCGTACTGCGTCAGGCTGAACGCGACGAGATAGGCGAGGAGTGGTGTCTGTTCAGCCCCGATGATCGCCTCGGCGTAGGCACCGCCGTGAAACAGTCCGGCCGCGGCAAACAAGATCGCAAGCACCGATGCAGACAACGCCGTTGCGGACATCACAATCGCCCCAAGCACGAGTACGGAAGCGGCAATTACCAGTTCGGCGGCCGGCAGCGCGACACCATTTGCCACCAACAGACATCCGACGACCGTACCAGCGACGAAGAACAGGGGCAGAAGATACCGGCCAGCGAGAAATGCCGATGCCAGGCCGACCGCGACAACAAACGCGAAATGGTCGAGACCAATGATCGGATGACCGACCCCGGACAGGAAGCCGTGCCAGAATGTCGTCGGCGTCGCTCCGCCCATCGGATGATGCGCAAGCGCACTGCCGGACATCGCGATCGCAGCAGCAGCGATTGCCAGTAAACCGAAAAATTGCTTGCCCAGGTAGCGCAATTCCATGCCGTTTCTCCCTCCTATCAGCTAGGATGTCGGAAAACCGCCATGGGACCGGCCGCACGTCGCGACCATGCGCAAAACGGTGATCCGGCTCACCCCGTCCGAATTCAATCCTCGTTTGCCGGCAGGTCTCCTGGCTCACGGTTACTTTGGCCTGCTCGCCTTCCCAACCCGACGTTCGGGCCAGTGGCTGTTGAACAAGCCGACACCGCTTACAGTCGCGGGGGCGGCCGTGGCATTGGCGTCCGGAATTCGGTCCAGCCGCACCACGTTCCCTTTTCATGCCCGACGCTTCGCATCTTGACGGGCAACCAGCAGGATTCGAGTACGGGAGAAGTGAGCGTGTGTCAATCAACCTTCGCGCCAAGCTCACACTCGCTCCGGTTCGCAGTGCAGCCCCGCAAGGGCTCGTGCCGGAATTTTCGAGTTGCCAACCGGCCTCATCACGATTAGCGCCATGCGTTATGTTCGACACGCTCACAGAGTTTGCAAATGCCTTGGCATATCTGCCAACCGCCAACAGCCGGACAACCGTTGCCGCGAGCCGACGCCAGGACCGGTTGACCAAGCCACCCGGCTCACTCGGGCGGCTCGAGGAAATTGCGCGCCACTTCGCGGCATGGCAGGAGACGGAAAGACCCGAGGTCCGGCGTCCCGCAACATTGGTATTTGCCGCCAATCACGGCGTCACGGCGCAGGCCGTAAGCCCGTTTCCGAGCGCCGTCACCGCTCAAATGGTGGACAACTTCGCGGCCGGCGGCGCGGCCATCAACGCCATTGCATCCTCGGTCGGGGCCACCCTCCGGGTCATCCCGCTCGATTTGGACAACCCGACCGCCGATATTACCGAGGCTCCGGCTATGACCGAGAGCGAGCTTCTCGACGCGCTCAATGCCGGCGCCAACGCTCTCCCCCCGGATGCCGATCTCGTCGCATTGGGGGAAATGGGCATCGGCAACACCACCATCGCGGCCGCGCTCGCAGCCAGCAGTTTTGGCGGCAACGGCACCCGATGGGCCGGTCCCGGAACAGGTCTCGACGACACCGGTGTACGCCACAAGGCATCGGTGGTCGACGCAGCACTGGAACGCCACGCCTCGGCCAGCGATGCCGTCGAACGCCTCCGCTGTCTTGGCGGCCGGGAACTGGCGGCCATAGCCGGCGCCGCTCTTGCAGCCCGCATCAACCGCACCAGCGTCATCCTCGACGGCTACGTTACGACCGCGGCAATCGCACCGTTGTTCGCCGACAACAGTGCCATAGTCGACCATTGCCTTGCCGGCCACTGCTCAGCTGAGCCGGCACACGCACTGCTGCTCGGCTCGATGCGACTGCGTCCCCTTCTCGACCTCGACATGCGACTAGGAGAGGCCACGGGCGCGACGCTTGCTGTTGCTGTTGTTCGCGCAGCGCTCGCAGCGCACAACGAGATGGCGACCTTTTCGGAAGCAGGCGTATCGGGTGGACCCGAAGGTGATGCGCCGTGTTGAAACGCCTTGCTGAAGACGTGACACTCGCGATTACGTTCGCGACCCGGCTCCCCCTACCGGTCGGTTGGATTACGCCCGACCGCAAGCTGGCGCAAGCCTTCTGGGCATTGCCGCTGGCCGGCGCCATCGTCGGCCTGGCCGGCGCTGCACTTGCGCTTTTCTGCAACCGGTTCGGCGGCCTCGACGCCACATTCGCGGCAATTGCCGCCACCGCAGCGATGGTCATGCTCACGGGTGCACTTCACGAGGACGGACTGGCCGATTTCTGCGACGGCATCGGCGGCGGCGACACGCGCGAACAACGCCTCGCGATTATGCGCGATTCCTCCATCGGCACCTATGGTGCGGTCGCCATGGTACTCGCATTGATGAGCCAGACGGCGCTGCTCGACGAACTCCTCGTTCGCCTGTCCAATCGTGAATTCCTCTTGGCCGTTGCACTGACCGCGGCAATGTCGAGAACCGCAATTGCGCTCCCGTTCGCCGTTCTCGCCCCGGCCCGCAATAACGGTCTGGCCCGAACATACGGCACGCCGGCCGTGATCAGTCTCCTGGTTGGTCTTGCGTGGCCGGCCGCGACAATCGGAATCTGCCTCGGAAAGATTGGCCTGGCAGCACTGGCAGGAACGCTCGCGGCCGCTACAATCGTCACCGCCATCGCGGCGCGCTACCTAGGCGGCCATACCGGTGACGTATTCGGCGCAACCATCGTTGTGGGCTTTGTCTCCGGCCTTCTAGGAATAAGGATTTTGGTCCCATGAAGACCGCGCGAACGTATCTGGTGCTCGGCGGTGCCCGCTCGGGCAAGACGCGTCACGCAATGCGCCTGGCCGAGCGCCAGCCGCGCCGCATTTATATCGCGACCGCCGAAGCACGTGACGAGGAGATGCGCGCCCGCATTCACCTCCACCGAGACCAGCGCGATGCAACCTGGTCAACATCGGAAACACCGATCGCCATTGCCGACGCGATCCTCGCCAATGATGCCCAGAAAACATCGATCCTCGTCGACTGCCTTACGCTCTGGCTGGCAAACCTGCTGGAGCAGAACCGGGATCCCGTCGCAGCGGTTGATGCCGTCGTTGACGTATTGCGCTCGGCTGACGCCGACATCGTGTTCGTCAGCAATGAGATCGGCCTCGGCATCGTACCGATCAACGCCGAAACGCGCGCGTTTCGGGACGCCCAGGGCCACCTGAACCAACGCATTGCGGCAACGGTCGACCACGTCGATTTCGTTGCTGCAGGCCTCACATTCAGCCTCAAGCCCGGTCACGGCAATTGAGCGATCGATGCACACCAGGATCATCCTCGTTCGCCACCTCGAGATCAGCGCCGAATGGCGCGGCCGCTGCTACGGCGCAAGCGATGTCCCGTTGTCGTCAACCGGCAAAGCGGCAAGCGCTGCATTGGCAATCGAACTCGCGCGCCACACCCCGACACAGGTCGTGCACTCGGGTCTTGAACGCACCAAGGTGCTCGCCACCGCGATCACCAGGCATGTGGACTGTCCGCTCATTGAAGACGTCCGCTGGCGCGAAATGGATTTCGGCAGCTGGGAGGGGCGGCCGTGGACCGACATCTACGCCGAGGTCGGCGATGCCATGTCGAATCTGATCGACGAGCCTGCAAACTGGGCCGCGCCGGGGGGCGAAACGGTGCATGCCGTACGCGACCGGGCCATCGCCGCGCTCCTCGAACTCCCCCGAAATCGAACCGTTATCGTCGTTTCACATGGTGGCCCGATCGGTGTCATTGTTGGCACGCTCAACCGCACGCACGCACGCAGCTGGCCGCAATGCGTACCGGCCCATGGCGCAATCACTGAAATCAATGAAGCCAACCGCGAAATGCTCCGCGGTTGGCTTCAATTCCAACAGAACCGTACGTGACGGAGGATCAAAGTCGCAAGGTCAGGCGACCTTTGCCTCGTATGACAATCCCGCAAACCGGTCGACCTCGGTCAAAAGAGCATCGAGAAGGACCTGCCGCCGCGCCTCGAGACGATCCAGCGGCGCACCGAGCCCGATCGCCAGGAATCGACCTTCGACGGGAAGTGGAAGCAACGTCGCAATCACGCCCGCGCCCGGCGATGCGAGATTGGCTGTCTGGCAATAGCCCAGCGCCCGCGCCTCGCGTACAGCGCTCAGAACGTTGGCCTCGACGGCATGCGGCTGATCCTGATCGGCCTCGGCATTGAACCGACGCACGATTTTGCCCACCTCGCCATCGCTTTTCTGGCTGAGCAGCATAATCCCGAGGCCGGCCAGATGCAGCGGCCGCATCAATCCCGGCCGGAGCGCGAAGCGCACCTGGTGCTCAGAAACGATCACGGAAAGATACTGCACATTGAGCCCATTCTGAGCACCAACTATGACAGTTTCTCCAGTTTCAGCGGCAAGTCTTTGAATCAAAGACTGGATCTGCGCTAATCCATCACTGGAACCAAGCACCCAGTTGCCAAGAAACGCCAACCGCACTGACGGTTGGAACGTTCGTGTGTCCGGATCGAATTCCACCAGACCATTGGCAACCAGTGTCTTCATGAGCGTAGACGTACTCGATTGTGGAATCTCCAGTCGCTTGACCAGTTCTGAGATACGCAGCGGCCGGCGCTCGGCTTCGAACACCTCAAAAATCGCGAGTACGCGTTCAGCGGACTTCACTCCTTCGGTCACGTTTTCCTCCAGTCCTATTTCTTATCGCCAGCATCATAAGAATGATCAATTTGATCGCCTAGCGGATTTAAAGCATGGGGCCATGCAAAAATTGCATAGCAGATCGTAAGCCACTATCAGGGCCCCGACAGCTTTGGGAAAATCAAGCTCTTGTTCAATAAGAGTAAATCTCATCAGCCCACCGCTCATTTGTTGCAAAACTATCAACAAAATCGCAACAATCCTCGCCTAAGCTACCTCATCAAATCTGGAGTTACATCCCTGTCCGGGGCGCTGGCTTCGCAATACAGGCGCGCTTTGCAATGCGTGAGAACCGGCACCTTCGCTTTGCCGATGTCAGTGGTCTCCAGCGCGACGATCTCCCCATCGCCGCGGAAATCTGGCTCGAAGATCTTGTCCGCCAGGCTTGGATGACGCGCGACATCGCCAAGCTTTCCATCCACTTCAAACGCTATCTCGAGCGCCCCGATAGCCGCATGATGGAACTGCACCAGATCGAAAACGAATGCCATTTGGAGCGCGAACGCATCGTTGATGCGCTGCGCCAGATGTACGCCTATGGTGCCGTTTCCGGTTATGCGATTGAAGGCAACGTCGTCCGGGTCTCCCTGCTCCTCACCCTCCTTCAACGCCTGCGTGTGCTGGAGACGCGCAAGCGTTGGACCGAGCTTTGCGCCATCATGAACCGTCAAAATATCGGCCTACCCCACGAGCAAAACGCGTGGCTGGACGAACCTCTCGAAGACGACCCTGTGCCATCCGAAGCTTGATCCCCGGGGAACACCGGGGTCAGATCACGAGGACAATGACCGAGAGCACGAGCAGAACGGCAAACGCGATATTCAACACCCGCGCCGAGGCTTCGGACTGAAAGAGGCGTGACAACGCCGAGCCTGTGAGCAACCACACGGTGTTCACGAACACCACCATGCAGGAAAGTATCGCCACCTTGACGATGGCATTTTGCACTGGATTGTCGGCGAGCAGCGTGAAACCGGCGAAGACAGCACCGATCGCGGCATAGCCCTTCGGATTGGCAATGGCAAAGAGATAGCCGACCAGCGCCGGCGGCGGCGTCCCGGCCTCCTCGGCAGATCTGAGCGTCGGAGCCGTCGCGATGCGGTAAGCCAGATAGAAAATATAAAGCCCGGCGCCAAAAACCAATACCGGCGCCACTCCGGGCACCGCAAATACCAGTCCGGTCACACCGGTCTTGACCAGGACAACGATCGTCGACGTTCCGCAGCACACCCCGACGTAGTAGGGCAGTGCCAGCCTCACACCGAACACGGCGCTGGTGGCCGCCACCGACAACGTGGCCGGCCCCGGCCCACCAAACAGAGCCAGTGCGGCGACCAGCATGCCGGCCAACGCATCAAGATCGATCGCAGGCATTACCGGCCGACGCGCAGTTTGAGGCTTCCGTCAGTCCTTGTAGTCAGATTCCTTGCGGTCAAGAATCCGCTTCAATGCAGCAAAGTGGAACTCGTAGGGCTTTTTGCCGTCGAAAAAATTGGTGCCGCGCATTCCTTCCATGGTCGCCTCAAGCACGTCCGCCGGCAGTTCACGCAACGGCTGGCCCGTCCACATTGCGTAGAGCTGCACCTGAGCGGCACGTTCAACGTAGTAGAGAAGATCGTAAGCCTCGGCGACGCTCGGCGCCACCGTTGCAACGCCGTGATTGCCCATGAACAGGATCTTCTTGTCTCCAATCAGCCCGGCAAGCCGTACACCTTCGTCCGCTTCGCACGCCGGCCCGGCATAGTCGAGATCGTAGGCGCACAGCCGCATCAAAATTGCTTCTGTTTGTCCTATCGGCTTGATCTTGGGATCTTCGAGCCGGCTCAGCGCACTCGCATAGGGCATGTGCGTGTGCATCACGCACGCCGCGTGCTCGACCCTTTCATGGATCGGGGCATGGATCGCATAGCAGGACTGCTCGACATGACCTTCACCGCGTTGCACCTGGCCAGCAAAGTCGACTTCCATGAAACAGCTTGCCGTCACTTCAGACCAGTGCAAACCGAACGGGATCTGGTAGTAACGATCGCTCGTCCCCGGCACCGTCAATGTCAGGTGGTTGAAAATGCCTTCATGAAAATCGTGCATCACCGCCATCCGATGGGCGGCCGCCAAATCAACCCTTGCCTGCCATTGCTCTGCACTGACGCCAAGCGGGTTGGAAGTGTCTACTTTCTGCTGCATGTCGCCCTCCCGTGAAGGAAACTGACGGTGGATCGGATACCAACAAGTGGTCGTGCGCGGTTCAAACTGCGCTGGATTGCGGCCTCGGGCAAGTGCTTTCCGCTATCGATCAGATGGCCGACGGCAATTGTCGCGCGGGCCATGAACCGCCCGGCCGCACATGCCACCTCATCCCACCATTCAACGTAGTGCCGAACCATTCGTGCCGTCAGCGGCAATGAACCAGTCGCCGATCTCGCTCGATGTCATGAAGATCGCGTCGTTGCGGGCCATCATCAGGTCCAGCGCCCGTTCGAAGTGGTAGGCGATATGTGGCACGCCGATGATGTGGGGATGCAGACCGAGCGTTACGATGCGGGGCTGGCCCTCCTCCGCAATTTCGCGCTCGAAGATCGCCAGGGTCGCCACAAGCCGCTTCAGCATCTCGTCCGACGAGCCGTGTTGCACTGCATGGTTGACCACATCGTTGAGCTCGAACGTATAGGGCATGGCGACCATCGGGCCATGCTTCGTTTGCATCCAGCAGGGCAGATCATCCAACAGCCAGTCGTGCAGAAACATGATGCCGCTCTCGCGCAAGAGATCGGGCGTCTCGAGTGTCTCGCCCATGCCGGCTCCAAGCCAGGCGCGCGGGCGTCGCCCGTCAAGCGCCTCCAGTCGGTCGAGACATCGCCGGATCTCGGCGGCTTCGTCATCCGATTGTTTCAGCGACCGCTGGAACCAGCTATGCCCGACAAGCTCCCATTGCGCCGCCACGACCGCCTCGGCAAGCGCCGGATAGACATCCGCAACCTGCGCGTTGATGAAAGCCGACGCCCGGATACCGCGCCGCTCCAGCATCTTCATGATCCGTGGCATGCCGCATCTAAGACCGTATTCAACCCACACGAAGTTCGGCACGTCCGGCGGTTCCGCCGGCCGGCCGTGCGGCGCCGGCAGAATACCGCGCGGCATCTGGCGATCGAACGGCCAGTACTCGATGTTCATGACAACGTTGACGATGAGCGGTTTACCGTCCGGCGGCGCCAGTTTTGGACGCATGCTCAAGAGTTCAAACGGCACCCGCGGGTTCGACCACATGCAGCGCTCCTCTTTATCGGCGTGTTGCGGTGGGCACACGCCCGGCCGGTCGCCCTTCTGTCCACACTGCAAGCAGCACGGTCAACACCATGAAGACCGCAGAAACAGCAAACAGAACCCGCGGTGCATCGTTGTCCATGATGTAACCGAACATCATTGGCCCGATGATCGACCCGATGTTGAAACCGGTCGACACAATCCCGAAAGCCCGTCCCGCCGCGCCCGGTGGAGCCGCCTTGCGCACCAGCATATCCCGCGACGGGGAGATCAGGCCGGACAAGAAACCGGCAAGCGTCAAAACCGCAACCAGTGCGGCCGGCCCCGGAGTACTCATCGCAACGATGGCAAAGATCGCGGCGTTGGCACCGAAACATCCGGCAGCAATGAAGCCATGACGGTCGGTGCGATCGGCCAGCACGCCGCCGACGAGCACACCGATCGACGTCGCTGCGAGAAACAGCGTCAGTGCCAGCGACGCCAGCTCAAGTGAAACGCCGTAACCGCTTCTGAGGGCCGCAATCCCGAAATTGGTCATTCCACCGTTCGACAGACTGAGCAGAATGAAGAACACGACCAATGCAAGAATTGCAGGGGTCACCACCCGCACCTGCGCCCGTCTCGCGCTGCCTGCCGCATCGCTCTGCGGCTCAGCGGATTGGCTGTCCGCCACCAACAGCACCCAAATGATCAACGCCGCCAGCGGACCAAGCGCGCCGAGCACGATCAACGCCCAGCTCACGCCGAACTCGACGGCAATGCCGAGTCCAATCAACGGTGCCAGGGCACCACCAGCCATCCCGGCGCACGTGTGAACCGAGAATGCGCGTCCCATGCGTTTGTCATCCATTGCGGACGACAAGATGGCATAGTCCGCCGGGTGGTAGACGCAATTGGCAAGCCCGGCCACTGCCGCCGCTACCAGCAATGCGGGATACGTGAGGTTAAGCCCGAGGACGATGAATGCCGTGCCCCCGAGACACAACCCGGCCAGCAGCACGCGGCGTGCTCCGATACGATCGACGACATAACCCATGGGCGCCTGCGTGAGGCCGGAGACGATGCCGAATATCGTCACCGAGAGCCCGAGTTCGATGTAGCCCACGCCGAGTTGATCTTTCAGCAGCAGAAACAGCGGCGGCAATGTCAGAATGTGAACATGGCTGACCCAGTGCGCCAACGACACCGCAATGAGCGCACGCGTTTGCCGGCCGAGTGTCGCCGCCTGGCCGCTCCTCGAAACTTCGCTGACCATGATTGAAACCCGACGACCTAGCGGAGGCGCGCGTTAATGCTCTCCAAAGCCTGCGACCCCGGGCACAATTCCGACATCGGCACCGAGTTGAGCGGTCGCTCGGTTGTACCGATCACGTCGTGCAGGTCCTGCTCGGCATCATTGATATAGAGCAGCCCGGTGGCGACGGCGCCTTTCGCTGATTGCGAGCGGATCGCCATCAGCGCCTGATCGCTGTTGCGTACATCGTGGGACTCATCGAGCTTGTGCAGTCGCAGCAAACCACCGTCGTGAAGCGTTACATCCACCGAATTACCCTGCTCGTATTCGACGGTGATCTCCTCCATCTCCGGCACAAAATCCAGCCGGCCCAGCATCTGGTAGTGGTCGCGGATATATTCGTAGCTCTTCGTCGAAGTGGTGTGATTGTTGAACGTCACGCACGGCGAAAGTACATCGAGAAAGGCAAATCCATTGTAGGTGAGCGCCGCCTCGATGAGAGGCACAAGCTGCGCCTTGTCGCCGGAGAACGAGCGGGCCACAAAGCCAGCACCCAATTGGATCGCAAGCTGGCACAGGTCGATCGCATCGAACGGATTGGGCTCGCCCTTCTTCGACGGTGAAGCCTTGTCGTTGGTCGCCGAAAACTGCCCTTTGGTCAGTCCGTAACAACCGTTGTTCATGACGATATAGGTCATATTGAGCTGTCGCCGCACAGCGTGGCAGAACTGCCCAAGACCGATGGAGGCGGTATCCCCGTCACCCGAAACGCCGATATAGGTCAGATCGCGATTGGCAAGGTTTGCACCGGTCGCAATCGAAGGCATGCGACCGTGCACGCTGTTGAACCCGTGACTGCGACCAAGAAAGTATGTCGGCGCTTTCGATGAGCAGCCGATACCGGAGACCTTGGCAATGCGATGGGCCGGCAGATCCAGCCGAAAGCAGGCCTCGATGATCGCTGCCGTAATCGAGTCATGTCCGCAGCCCGCACACAACGTCGACATCGAAGCTTCGTAGTCGCGGTGCGTCAGTCCAATCTTGTTCTTTGGCAAATTGGGATGATGGACGACCGGCTTCTGGATGTAGCTCATGGGTTCCTACCTCGTCCTATTCAGCAGCCACACGCACCACCGCAAGGCCTTTACGCACGCTTTCTCGCACGAACTCGGCCGTCATCGGCATACCGTCGAAATTCAGTGCCGCGATCAGCTTTCCGGGCGCACAACCGAACTCGTTGATCAGCAGCGTTCGCATCTGCCCATCGCGGTTTTGTTCGAACACCAGGACATGTTCATGATCATCGATAAACGACCGCACGGCATCGCTGAACGGGAACGCCTTGATGCGCAGAGCGTTCACGACCTGCCCATCGGACTGCAGCAGGTCCATACCTTCCAGAATTGCAGCGTGATTGGCACCGTAGTAGATGATGCCGACATCGGATTCCGCATTCCGGATGAACGTTTCGGGCTGCGGCAGGATCTTCCCGGAACCGTCGATCTTGCGGGCAATCCGCTCCAGGACCCGCGCGTGAACGACACCATCCTCGGTGTAACGCGCATTTTCATCGTGGCTGGTGCCCCGGGTGAAATACGCACCTCGTGTCGGGTGCGTCCCTGGCAGCGTGCGGTAGCAAATGCCGTCGCCGTCGACGTCCGCATAACGCCCCCAATTCGCCATTTGTTCGAGGCCCGCGACATCGAGCACCTTGCCGCGGTCATGCACCCGGGCATCGTCCCACTGGAAGGCGTCCGTCATCCAATCGTTCATCCCGATGTCGAGATCGCTCATCACCATGATCGGCGTCTGCAGACGCTCGGCGAAATCGAAGGCATCCGCCGCCATCGTGAAGCACTCGTTGGGATCACGCGGGAAAAGCAGAACATGCTTGGTGTCGCCGTGTGATGCATAAGCGCAGGAAAGCACGTCCGATTGCTGCGTTCGCGTCGGCATGCCCGTTGACGGCCCTCCTCGCTGAATATTGAACAGCACGACCGGGATTTCCGCGAAGTAGGCAAGCCCCAGGAACTCGCTCATCAATGAAATGCCCGGGCCGGACGTCGCCGTGAACGCCCGTGTACCGTTCCAGCCGGCGCCGATCGCAATACCGATGGCCGCAAGCTCATCTTCGGCCTGCACGATGGCGTAGTCATTGCGCCCGTCGGCGTCCTTGCGCATGCGCTTGGCGTAACGTTCGAAGGCCTCGGCAAGCGACGTCGACGGCGTAATCGGATACCAGGCACACACGGTTGCCCCGGCATATACGGACCCGAGCCCTGCGGCATCATTGCCGGAGACCAGGATCTTGCCGTCGGTGCCGTTGGCCGCCCTGACACTGATGTTCAGCGGGCAATCGAAGTGTTCGCTGGCGTAGTCGCGCCCAAGATTGACAGCCTCGAGATTGGCCCCGATCAACTTCTCCTTGCCCCGCAACTGATCTGAAACGACGCCTTCAAGAACACCGACGTCCATATCCAGCAATGCAGACAGTGCACCAACGTAGACCATGTTTTTGAACAACTGGCGCTGGCGCGGATCCGACCATTTCTCGGCGCACATTTGTGCAATCGGAATCCCTATGACGTTGATGTCGTCACGCGGCCAGATGCGTGGCATCGAGGAATCAAACAGCAGGTAGCCGCCGGCCACAACTTCTTTCAGATCGTCCTGGTAGGACTGCGGGTTCATCGCCACCATGAAGTCGATGCCGGCACGGCGAGCCAGGTAGCCCTGTTCCGATACCCTCACTTCATACCAGGTCGGCAGGCCCTGAATGTTCGACGGAAAAATGTTTTTCGGTGCAACCGGTATGCCCATCCGGAACAAGGTCTTCGCGAACATCGCGTTGGCGCTCGCCGATCCGGAACCGTTGACCGTTGCAAACTTGATGACAAAGTCGTTGATACCACTCATCGGCCCGCGTTTCTCCCGTGGAACGCTATCTCAGATAGGCGCTGTGATGCGTAAGGCAGGCAGGCGCGGCCTGCGCTTCTGCATAGAAGTACTTTTGCATGTCCCATGCCCCGGTCGGACAGCGTTCGGCACAAAGTCCGCAATGCAGGCACATGTCCTCATCCTTCACCATCACCCGGCCGGTCTTGAGCCCCTGCGAGACATAGAGGTCCTGCGTAGGATTGGTCGCCGGGACGCGTAACGATGCGCGCAGCCGCTCTTCCTCGTCGTTATACGTAAAGTTGATGCAATCGACCGGACAAATGTCCATGCAGGCATCGCACTCGATGCACAGCTTGTCCGAAAACACCGTCTGGATATCGCAGTTGAGGCAGCGCTCTGCTTCGCGCACGGCCAGCGTGTCATCAAATCCGAGTTCGACTTCGACGGTCAGGTCACGCAACGATTGTGCAAGGTCGGCATGCGGCACAGGCGTGCGGGTCTGCCCATCATAATCGTTATCGTAGGACCATTCGTGGATCCCCATCTTCTGGCTGACCAGAGTCCGCCCGGGCTCCGGACGATCATTCAGAGACAGACCGCGGCAGTACTTGTCGATCGAAATCGCCGCATGATGGCCATGCGCCACCGCCCAGATGATGTTTTCCGGCCCCCAGGCCGCATCACCGCCAAAGAAAACGCCCGGCCGGGTCGACATCATCGTCGTCTTGTCGACCTCCGGCGCATCCCACTCGTTGAAGTCGAGCCCGATATCCCGTTCGATCCATGGAAAGGCGTTTTCCTGGCCGATGGCCATCAGCACGTCATCGCACTCGAACGTCACCGTCTCCCCGGTTGGGATCAGCTTGCGCCGCCCGCCGTCGTCGTATTCAGCCTTCATGATTTCGAACTGCACACCGACCAGACGGCCCTTTTCGAGCAAAAATGCCTTCGGATTGTGATTGTCGAAGATCGGGATGCCTTCAAGTTCCGCCTCTTCGATCTCCCAGTCCGATGCCTTCATATCCTTGCGCGGCGAGCGCACCGTCACCTTCACATCCTCGGCACCGAGCCGCAGCGCCGTGCGGCAGCAGTCCATGGCGGTATTGCCGCCACCAATCACCACAACCCGCTTGCCGATCTGATCGACGTGCTTGAATGCCACCGACGTCAGGAAATCGATGCCGATATGAATATTGTCGTCGGCCTCGGCCCGACCCTCGATATCGAGGTCCTTGCCACGCGGTGCACCGGTACCGACGAAGATCGCATCGTAGTCCTCAGCGAGAATGGCTTTTAGGCTGGTGATCTCCTCACCGAATCGGGCCTCCACGCCAAACCCGACGATCCGTTCAACCTCCTCATCCAGCACCTCGACAGGGAGTCGGAACGACGGAATGTTGGTTCGCATCAACCCGCCGCCTTGCGGGTCCTTCTCAAAAAGTGTGCAGTGATATCCGAGCGGCAACAGATCTCGCGCCACCGTTAACGAGGCCGGCCCTGCCCCGATCAACGCCACGCGCTTGCCGTTGGCTGGCACCGGGAATTGCGGCATGAACTGTTCGACTTCGCCTTTGTAGTCGGCGGCGACACGCTTGAGACGGCAGATTGCGACGGGCTCGCTCTCGACCCGCCCGCGACGACAGGCCGGTTCGCACGGCCGGTCACAGACACGGCCGAGAATGCCGGGGAAGACATTGCTCTCCCAGTTCAGCATATAGGCCTGCGCATACCGTCCCTGGGCAATCAGTCGAATGTACTCGGGCACCGGCGTATGGGCCGGACACGCGTACTGGCAATCGACAACCTTATGGAAGTATTGCGGATTTGAGATATCCGTCGGCGCCATGCCGGCCATCGAAGGTTTCGTCGCGATATCGCCTCGTTGCATAACCGCGATATCCTCCCGTTCAATGTTTCCCGCGCTGCCGCCCGGTCGAAAGCGTACCGGTATTGCGCCCGATCCGTCCGCCGACAAGTGTATGCAGCCAGTGGCCGCAAGAGCAACCGGCATAACAAGGTATTGTCACATTGCGATTAAGAGCGATCGCGCGTGGCCCGAACCGCATGTGGCAGGCGTGATTTATGGGCTATTGCCGAGCCTCGCAACCCCGTTGGTCATTCAAGTTCGCGCTAGTTTGACCTTCACCTGACCGCCGGGTCCTGAAATCAGCTCCTTGATCCTACCGCCGCGGGGCGTGGTCAATGTGCTTGACCCGTCTCTGAATCATCGGCCGCCGGCTGCTCCTCAGCTTGCGGAATACCAGCGCGCGCCAGTTCGTCCGCCCGTTCGTTTTCAGGGTGGCCGGCATGTCCCTTCACCCATCGCCATTCGATCTCGTGGCGTGCCTGTGCCCCATCGAGTGCCTGCCACAGCTCGGCGTTTTTGACAGGCTTTCTGGCGGCTGTGCGCCAGCCATTGCGCCGCCAGCCATGAATCCACTTCGTGATGCCGTCGCGCACGTACGTGCTGTCCGTGTAAAGAACCACACGCGATGGGCGCTTCAGCGCACCAAGCGCCTCGATCGCCGCCATGAGCTCCATCCGGTTGTTCGTCGTTTCCGGCTCGCCGCCCGACATTTCCTTGCGGTGAGCCCCTGAAATGAGGATCGCACCCCAGCCGCCGGGTCCCGGATTTCCTGAACAGGCACCATCCGTATAGATCGTGACTTCAGGCCTTGCCGGCTGCTCTTGCTGCTCACTCACTGTACCCCGTCCAATCCGTAGGCGTGCGCCGACGTCACCGTTTGGTGAAACCGCAATCGGCGCAGGTAGGGCAACGGATCGTGCGGTTTGACGAAGGCATCCGGCGCTGTATTGAGCCAGTCATAGGCCCGTGTAAGAAGGAAGCGAAGCGCTGCCCCCCGCGCAAGCATCGGCAACGCCTCCTGCTCGTTGCGCGTCAGCGCCCGCACCCGCTGATAGCCCCTGAGCAACGCCTGGCCCTTCGTGATATTGAAGGAATAGTCCGGCTCGAAGCACCAGGCATTGATGCACACCGCCAGGTCGTAGGCGAGATAGTCATTGCACGCGAAATAGAAATCGATGACGCCCGAGAACGCCTCGCCGCGAAAGAAGATATTGTCGGGAAACAGGTCGGCGTGGATTACTCCTTCGGGCAGGTCGTCAGGCCACATCGGCAGCAGGACGCGGAGTTCATCGGCGATGATGTCTTCGAGCTTGCGGTGGATCTCTCCGGCTCGATCGGCAAACCGCGCGAATAGCGGCGACCAGCCGGCCGGCCCCAACGCATTGACCCGTCGCATGGCGAACGACCGGCCGGCCTCGTGCAGTCGGGCCAGTGCTTCGCCGGCGGATGCGCAGTGTGCCGCTTTGGGCTTGCGCACCCACAATCCTGGAAGAAACGTGACCAGGGCCGCCGGTCGGCCCGACAGGGTTCTCAAATTCCGGCCGTCCCGGTCGCGTAGCGGCACCGGACAACTGAATTCAGCGGCCGCCAGATGCTCCATCAACCCCAGGAAGAAGGGCAGGTCCGCTGGATCCACACGCTTTTCGTAGAGTGTCAAAATATACTGACCGGTCTCGGTGACGACGAGAAAGTTACTGTTCTCAACACCCTCGGCGATGCCTTTGAACGACAGCAGTTCGCCAAGCCCATAGCTTGCGACGAACGCGGACATCTCGTCATCCGGCACTTCGGTATAGACGGCCAAGAGATCACCCAGTTTCCGTTTCCACGGCATCGCGAAGGACGCGCGGAACGTTGAACGCCACGTTTTCACGAGCGGTCTCGACGACCTCGACTTCGGTCTCGAACCGGCCGCCGAGCGCCCCGACCACCTCTTCGACCAGCACCTCCGGTGCGGACGCCCCGGCCGTGATCCCGACGACGCGTGCGTTCTCGAGTTCCGGCCATGGAATGTCATCCGCCCGTTGAACCAGGCACGCCCCAGGTACGCCGGCCTTGATCGCCACTTCCACCAGACGCTTCGAGTTGGAACTGTTGGGAGCCCCGACAACCATCACGTAGTCGCACACCCGGGCCATCTCTGCCGCGGCTTTTTGCCTGTTGGTGGTCGCATAGCAGATGTCTTGCTTGTGCGGCCCGGCGATCGACGGAAATCGCTCTTCCAGCCTGGCAACCATCGCCGCCGTGTCATCGATAGACAATGTGGTCTGCGTTGCATAAGCCAGCATTTCCCCATTGACCGGCTCGAACGCTTCAACATCGTCAACGGTCTCGATCAACGTCACTGCGCCGTCGGGAAGCTGTCCGGTCGTACCGACCACTTCCGGGTGTCCCGCATGCCCGATCAACAATACGTGACGGCCCGCGGCATGATGCAACTCAGCCTCGCGATGAACCTTGGTCACCAACGGGCAGGTCGCGTCCAGATAGAACAAGTTGCGGGCCTTGGCGGTCTCCGGCACGGACTTGGGCACCCCGTGTGCCGAGAAAATCACAGGTGCATCTGTTTCGGGGATCTCGTCCAGTTCCTCCACAAAGATGGCGCCTTTTGCCTTAAGGCTGTCCACCACGTAGCGGTTATGGACGATCTCGTGGCGCACATAGACGGGGGCTCCGAACTTGCGCAGGGCCAGTTCGACGATCTGGATCGCGCGATCGACCCCGGCACAAAAACCACGGGGCGCCGCGAGCAGCACCTTGAGCTTGTGCCGTGTTGCGGCCACAGAATCAGGAGACAGAGATGCAGCGGCCATAAAAATCCCTTTGCGCTAGGGGGCTTGCGGGTTGCAGGCTCTTTAGCTAAGCGGTTGGCGAAGGCATGTCGAGAGTGGTATGTCTGATTCCCGGGCCGATTGCTGAAACTCTGGGGAATGGTCTGCCCAATGGGCGGCCTGTGGCGCTTGAGCCGGGTGTTGGGGACGACAGGGACAAACGTGAAGCACCATCGATATCGCTATTGCGCCATAGGCGCCAAGGCAACCGTTGCGGTTCTGGCCGCGTCGGTGTTGTCGGCGTGCGGAATGTCGTCGCTCACGTCCGGCCTGAGCGGCGGAATGTTCGGCAAACCCTCGCAGACCCAGGTCAAATCCGTAACGGAAGAACAGTTGCTGTCGGCAGCAAAGGCCCATAACGGTCAAGTCACCGGCTCGGTCGGCAATGTCGACGTCGCCCACGGCTGCCCGAAGTTCCAGGTCTGGGCACGTGATAACGCCGTTACCAGGTACGCCGACGGCCAGGTTGGCGACAGCCTCGCCGTTCAGCACCGCGGTGAAATCACGCGAACGGCGCGCGAGTGCCGAATTGAGCCGGGTCGCGTGACCGTCAAGTACGGCTTTTCTGGCCGTGTGCTGCTTGGCCCGCGCGGTCAAGGCGGCCGCATCACGCTGCCCGTCAGCATTTTCGTGACCGATGCCAAGCGCGAACGCATCGCGGCCGACAAGTTGCAGGTCGCGGCCGATGTCTCGCTCGACAGCCCGATCGGATACTTCTCGCAAGTCAAGACGATCTCGTTCAACATCCCCCAGGGCACCCGACCTGGCGAATTCGAAGTCTTCGTTGGCTTTGACCAACCTCCGGCGTCCGCACCACCAGTCCAAAGCGGGTTCCCGCGCGGATAATCAAGAACCGCCTGCAGCAGGCAGGTATTATTGTGCCATCCCAAAAACTTGCTTCGCTTGAGCACCGTGTTCGGCGCGGCACCGAACACGGCTCGACACCGTGCAACTTCTTCACCGGCATGCGACGCCATTGACACTGCGGCACGCCTGATTAGGCTGCACCAACTGCCAGACGACACCTGCGGGAGAGTCCGACGTCGCGAAACCCGACACGAGGTGACGCGATATTTCGGCGCCGAAGGAGCAACCGCCCCGGAAACTCTCAGGCAACCGGACCGCATGGAAAGATGGCACTCTGGAAAGTGATCGCACCGGTCCAGCACCAGTCGCGATCCACCGAAGGGGTCAAAGCGCGACCGCACTCGATGCTGCGAGTGTGGCCCGCTGAAATCTCTCAGGTCCCACGACAGAGGGGGCTTTGTTCCACGTGCCGGGCACGGGGGCGGGCAACACTGTCGCGGAGTGCAACATGGCAGATCCAAACGTTGAAGACCTCAAGCAGACGCCTTTGCACGAGGTTCATGTCGCTTCTGGCGCCAAGATGGTGCCGTTTGCCGGCTATCAAATGCCGGTTCAGTACGCCGACGGCGTCATGAAAGAGCATACCTGGACACGCCAGTCGGCAGGCCTCTTCGACGTCAGCCACATGGGCCAGGCAGAACTCGTCGCCCGCGACGGTAGGCACGAGACGGTCGCCCGCGCGCTGGAAACCTTGGTCCCCGCCGACATTGTGAACTTGCCGGCCGGCCGCCAGCGCTACACTCAGCTTCTCAATTCCGCGGGCGGAATTATTGATGATCTGATGGTTGCCCGCCCGCACGACGACGCGAAAACGGGCACGCTGGCGCTGGTCGTCAACGCCGCCCGCAAGGACGTTGATTTCGCGCACTTGAGAACCAACCTCGGCCGCGACGTCGAGCTGCGCCTGCCGGACCCGGACCGCGCACTGATCGCCCTCCAGGGCCCGCATGCCGAAGCCGCCTTGCTGGCGGCAGACGCACACTTCGACGCCCCTCTCGAAGGCTTCATGCAGGCCGCCACTGCGACCCTTGCTGGCATCCCCTGCCACGTGACGCGCTCCGGCTACACCGGCGAAGACGGCTTCGAGATCGCAATCGCCGCCGAAGACGCATCGCGCCTGTGGCAGGCGCTCAGTAATGATGATCGCGTCAAACCAATCGGCCTTGGCGCCCGCGATTCACTGCGCCTGGAGGCAGGTCTCTGCCTCTACGGGCACGATATCGACGAAACCACATCGCCCATTGAAGCCGGCCTTGCCTGGTCGATCCAAAAGCGCCGGCGCGCAGAAAAGGGCTTCCCGGGCGCCGATCGCATCGTGGAAGAACTGGCCGGCAGCCTCAGTCGCCGCCGTGTCGGGCTGAAACCCGAGGGCCGCGCACCGGCCCGCGAGGGCACAGAAATCCGAGCGGCAGACGGCACATCGATTGGCACCGTGACCTCCGGTGGCTATGGCCCGACGGTCGCCGGCCCCGTCGCCATGGGCTACGTGGCCTCCTCTCATGCCGCGACCGGCACCGCCGTTTCCTTGATCGTCCGCGGCAAAGCGCTGCCTGCAACCGTCGTCGATCTGCCGTTCACACCCCACCGCTACAAGCGCGCCGGCAAAAACTGACCTGCACTCTGCAACGACCAACCCAAGGGGAGCCCGCCAATGGCACAGGACTATTTCTCGACAGACCATGAATACATCCGCGTGGAAGGCGACATCGCAACCATCAGTATTACCAATCATGCCCAGGAGCAGCTAGGCGACGTGGTTTTCGTCGAGATTCCTGAAGTCGGCCGCAAGGTCACGGTTGGCGAAGCAGCAGCCGTAGTTGAAAGCGTCAAGGCGGCAAGCGAGGTCTATGCGCCGATCGACGGCGAGGTGGTCGAAGCCAACGCCGACCTCGAAGGCAATCCGGCACTCGTCAACGAAGACGCGGAAGGCGCAGCCTGGTTCTTCAAAGTGCGCCTGGCTGATGCCGGCCAGTTGGCAAACCTGATGTCTCGCGAGCAATACGAAACCTTCGTCGCGGAGAACAGTTGATGCGTTACCTGCCTCTCGAACCAGCCGATCGCCAGGCCATGATGGCTGCCATCGGCATTTCCGACGTCGATGAATTGTTTGCCGACATCCCCCCGGACAAGCGCCTTGCAAGCACACTCGATCTGCCGAAGTCGAAACCCGAAATGGATGTTGCCCGGGAACTCACCGGCCTCGCGCGCCTGTGCACACCCGCAGCCGACGTTGCCTTCTTCGTCGGCAGTGGCGCCTATCGCCACCACGTTCCTGCAAGCGTCGACCACCTCATCCAACGATCGGAATTTCTCACCTCCTACACACCCTATCAGCCTGAAATCGCGCAAGGCACCTTACAAACGCTGTTCGAGTTCCAGACCCAGGTGGCGCTGTTAACCGACATGGAGATCGCCAACGCCTCGATGTACGACGGCTCCACCGCGGCCGCGGAAGCCGTTCTGATGGCACACCGGATAACCAAGCGCAGCAAAGCACTCGTGTCAGGCGGTCTCCATCCGCACTACCGCCAGGTTATCGATACTTTGTCGCGTCACTCGGGCTCGCAAATCACGGCCTTGCCCGCACGGCCAGAGACAAACGAGGACATTGCCGCGAGCATCGACGATGAAACGTCGTGCGTCGTCGTCCAGTATCCCGACTTTTTCGGTCACGTGCGCGACCTCCAGCCGGTCGCAGATGCAGCCCACGCCCGTGGCGCCAGGCTTGTTGTCGTCGTCACCGAAGTTGTGGCGCTCGGCCTCCTCCGCCCGCCCGGTGCGATGGGTGCCGACATTGTCGCGTGTGAAGGACAGTCGATTGGCAACGGTCTCAATTTTGGCGGGCCGTACGTCGGGCTGTTGGCAGCCCGCCAGAAAGACGTGCGCCAAATGCCGGGCCGGATCTGCGGAGAGACCGTCGACGCAGAGGGCCGTCGTGGCTTCGTCCTCACGCTTTCGACCCGCGAACAGCACATCCGGCGCGAAAAGGCGACCAGCAATATCTGCACGAACTCCGGTCTCTGTGCGCTGGCCTTCACGATCCATCTCTCGCTGCTGGGCGAAACCGGGTTGCGTAACCTCGCAGCCGTGAACCATGCCAACGCCGTCGCGCTGGCAGGCGATCTTGCCGCGATCGACGGCGTCGACGTGCTTACGCCCGCGTTCTTCAACGAGTTCACCATAAGGCTGCAAGGCAAGGACGCGGCAGACACGATCGAGGCGCTGGCCGACCGCGGCATACTCGGCGGCGTGCCGGTCTCCCGGCTGCTGCCGGACAACCCCGACGTGAGGGATCTCGTCGTGGTCGCTGCGACGGAAACCAATTCGGCCGACGATCGGTTGGCTTACGCCACAGCTTTGCGCGAGGTGATGCAATGAGTATGAACACGCAGGGCCGCCCGACCGCGCCGGCCGCCGCGTCGGCGTCCGACACGACAGGCACGCCCACCTTTACCGGCAATCGCGGACTTGACCTCGAACAGCCGCTGATCTTTGAGTTTGCGGAAAATTTCGAAAAGACGGGCGTCGACATCTCTCCGCCGGCCACTGGCGAAACTCGCTTGGGCGGTCTCGAACGCTCGGCACCCATTGGCCTGCCCGGCCTCAGTGAACCGGAGGCGATGCGCCACTACGTGCGCCTGTCGCGCCGCAACTATGCGATCGACATGGGTCTTTACCCACTCGGCTCGTGCACGATGAAGCACAACCCGCGCCTGAACGAGCAGATGGCCCGCCTGCCCGGCTTTGCCGACATTCATCCCCTGCAACCGCAATCGACGGTACAAGGTGCACTTGCCCTCATGCAGACGCTTGCGGGCTACCTGCTGGAGCTGACCGGTATGACGGGTGTCGCGCTAAGCCCCAAGGCCGGCGCCCACGGCGAACTGTGCGGCATGCTCGCAATCAAGAGCGCACACGAGGCCGCGGGACGTGATCGCTCGGTCGTTCTGGTTCCGGAATCTGCGCATGGCACCAATCCGGCAACGGCCGCCTTCATGGGCTACAAGGTGCGAACCCTGCCTGCCCGGGACGACGGCACGGTGGCAGCCGATGCTGTACGCGAAGCTCTCGACGATGATGTCGCCGGCATCATGCTGACCAATCCCAACACCTGCGGCCTGTTCGAACCTGAGATCGTCGCAATTGCCGATGCCGTCCACGAAGCTGGCGCTTATTTCTATTGTGACGGTGCCAACTTCAACGCCATCGTCGGCAAGGTCCGCCCAGGCGATCTGGGCATCGACGCCATGCACCTCAATCTGCACAAGACCTTTTCGACGCCGCACGGCGGCGGCGGTCCCGGGTCCGGCCCTGTGGTTTTTTCGCAGGCGCTGGCCCGCTTCGCCCCACTGCCCTACACAATCCGTGACGGCCAATCATTCCGCCTGGTTGAAACGCAGGCGGAAGCGGAATCGCAAAGCAAGGCACCTCTCGGTCGCCTGACCGCATTCCACGGGCAGATGGGTATGTTTGTCCGTGCGCTCACCTACATGTTGAGCCATGGCAGCGATGGGCTTCGTCAGGCAAGCGAAGATGCTGTCCTCAACGCCAACTACGTGCGCGCAGGTCTGCGCGACTTGTTCACGCAACCATTTGGCGACCGGCCGTGCATGCATGAAGTTCTCTTTGATGACGCCTTCTTGAAGGACTCCGGCGTCACGACGCTCGATTTCGCCAAAGCGATGATCGACGAGGGGTTTCATCCGATGACGATGTATTTCCCACTCGTCGTGCATGGCGCAATGTTGATCGAGCCCACGGAATCGGAATCCAAGGCCAGCCTCGACGAGTTCATCGCAACGTTGCGCAACCTCGCCGAGCAGGCGCGCGCCGGCGACGTCGAACGCTTCCGGAGCGCGCCGCAATTTACGCCGCGCCGCCGCCTCGATGAAACCGCCGCCGCCCGCAAACCACGCCTGCGCTGGCAGCCGGAAGCGAACCAACAGGCGGCGGAATAACACCCGCCGCACCAGAACTCAGGTGCTCCTGAGTTCTGCAAACAACAGCGCCACATCGCAAACATGCGATGTCGCAGCGGCGCCCGCGCCTCAACTCAGGTGTTCCTGACGTTCGCGAAAAATGCTGCAATCTCAACGAGATCATGATTCAATCCCCATTGCACATGATCCAGACTGCACGCACCAAGACTGGCCGCTCGCCGCAATTGCGTCACAGCGCGGTCAGCACATTTGCCGCTTTCCCGCAAAATCCGGTCATACCGTCGTGCCAGTCCAAAATGATCACACCGCTTGGTGATTCCCAGGCGCGCCAGCACCGACGGGGTCGCGCTGATATCGACCGGAGGCCGAAATGCTGAAGAATATGGGACTTGCAGCCATTGCTGCTGCACTCTTGTTGGCTAGTCCCGTGACCGTGCTGACCAGCGATGTTGCCGCAGCCCGCACCTGCATGACGGAGTTCATAACGGCCTGGGGCAAACGCAAGAACACGATGTTCGGTGCCCGCGTCAGTGCACGCTATGCCTGGAAGGCAACTTCTCGCAGGGTCTACGGCACCAAGTTCGACACCTGGTGGCCGTCGCGGATGCAGAGCATGAAGTGCTTCACCAACCGCGCCGGCACCAAGCGCTGCCGTGCTCGGGCACGCCCCTGCACGATCCTGTAGCCTTACCAGCGGGTCCACGCCTCACAGTTCGAAGGCAGCCTCGACGTTGTCGTTGACCTCCCCTGGCGTTGTCCTTGCTCTTCGATCTCAGCAACAGGACCTTCCGGGCCCTGCCGGCATCTGCCCCGCTCTGCGGCTCCCGCAATCGGCACGAAAAAAAGGCCGGTCACAATCGACCGGCCTTCGAGTGCCCCCGTGGCCCAATCCCTTTGGGCCATCACAAAGCGCTTCTAATGGCGCTCTAAAGCTCGGCTGTCGCAGCCCCTCCCTGCACACGGCACACGGCTTGATCTCTTCGACCGATCGAACCGGCGACCGCCATGTGGTACGACAATCAGTTCAACTTCCCGCGCAGATCCTGAATGCTGGCATCGACGAGTTGGTCGGCCTGACTGCCCGTCACGCGGGATTTCAAGATTTTCTCCGCAGCAGCTATCGCCGTTTCAACGGCCGCACCGCGCACATCGTCCAGCGCCTGTGCTTCCGCGCGGGCGATCTTGTCCTCGGCCTGCCTTGTTCGCCGCGCGACAGTTTCAGCCAGACTCTGGCGCGCTTCGGCGGCCATTGCTTCGGCCTCGCGCCTCGCCTGATCGACAATCGTCTTGGCTTCTTCCTCGGCTTCACGCGCCTTGCGCTGGTAATCCGCAAGCAAATGTTGGGCTTCTTCTCGCAAACGCCGCGCTTCGTCGAGTTCATTGCGTATGGCGTCGGCCCGCGCATCGAGTGCTTTGGCAATCAGACCCGGCACGCCATAATAGACGAGGAACAGAACGAATATCACGAACGCGGCGGCGACCCAGAATTCCGGCGTCGACAAAATTCCACCGGTGCCGGCAAGCATGACCATCATTGACACTTACTCCCCGGCCGACGGCTGCACAGCAGCCCGTACCTCATCCTGACCGACGTCAACGCCGATCAGTTTTCTGACCACCTCAGCCGCCGTATCGGACGCGATCTCGCCGACATGCGACATCGCATCTGACTTCATCACGGCTATTCTGTTTTCGGCTTCGGCGAGCTTGGCGGCGAGTTCTCCTTCGACCTTGGTTCGCTCATCGTTGACCTCCCCGGCAAGCTTCTCACGCGCATCGCGCGCAATCCCGTTGGCGCGACCGTGAGCTTCGGCCAATGCCTGCTCATAGGCGGCAATCGCCTGATCGGTCTCGGACTTGAGCCGCTCCGCTTCGTCGAGGTCGCGCTGAATCCGGTTCTGACGCTCCTCGATGATCGACGCGATTCTCGGCAGCGTCATGCGCGACAGCACCAGGTAGAGCAGTCCGAACGTCAGGGCCAGCCAGATCAGCTGCGGCGCCATATCCGACAAATTAAGCTGCGGCAATCCGCCCTTTCCCTCAATCGTGTCTGGCACAGGCGATGAGGCCAGTGCGACCGCTAACCAAGCGAGCATGGGATATCTCCAACGACGATCACCGCTTCATCGGCCGCCCGGCTGCACAGCACGGACGCCCTTTCGAATAGTTCGCCACCCAGACAATTAGCCGAACAGGATGATCAGTGCGATAAGCAGGCCGAACAGCCCCGTCGCTTCGGCCAGCGCAAAGCCGATCAGCAGGTTTGTGAACTGCCCCGGCGCGGCCGACGGGTTGCGCAGTGCGCCCGAAAGGTAGTTGCCGAAGATGTTACCGATGCCGATACCGGCGCCGATCAGAGCAAAGCAGGCGAGGCCCGCACCGATGAACTTGGCTGCTTGCGGATCCATGACGATCTCCTTTTGTGTATCACTCGCGAAGAGGTTTGGGTTGAAGTGACAGCGGCCCGCGATGGCGGGCCGAATCTTGGGCGTACTAGTGGTGGTGCATGTTGACCGCATCGTTGAGGTAGATGCAGGTGAGCACCGAGAAGATGAAGGCTTGCAGGAAGGCGACCACAAACTCAAGGCCGGTAAACGCGATCGTTGCCAGCAGCGGCACGAATCCGAACGCACCGAGACTGACGACAAAACCAGCGAACACCTTGAGCATGGTATGGCCGGCCATCATGTTGGCGAACAAGCGCACCGACAGGCTGATCGGCCGAATGAGGTATGAGATCAGCTCGATCGGAACGATCAGGATCAGCAGCACAAACGGCACGCCCTCCGGCACGAACAGTTTGAGAAACCCCAGCCCGTGGCGCGCAAACCCGATCAGCGTGACGACGACGAAGACCAACGCTGCGAGCGCGAAGGTCACGACGATATGGCTCGTGACGGTAAACGAGTACGGCAGCATCCCCAGCATGTTGCAGGCCAGGATGAACATGAACAGCGTGAACACGAACGGCAAATACTTGATGCCTTCCTTGCCAACGTTCTCGCGCAGCAGGTTGGCGATGAATTCGTAGCTCAGTTCCGCCACCGACTGCATGCGCGTTGGCACCAGCGAGCGGTTGTTCATTGCAAGCGTGAGGAAACCGACGACAACGACAAGGGCCGCGACCATAAAGGCCGAGGAATTCGTAAACGACGCATCGAGTCCGAACAGATCAAGCTTCACAAAGCGGTTGATCTCGAACTGGTGCATCGGGCCATGTCCGCCCTCAGCGTTTGCAGCCACATTCACCCCCCAATTCACCTGCTCCGCAGTCAGTCATTTTCGTCGTCAACGACCGACGGAGCTGACAACTGCTGCGCTTCTACTTCCGCTTGCATGCGTTGCGCCGTCCGAATGACGTTCAGCATGCCCGCCGCAAAGCCGAGGACGACAAACACGATCAGGAACCATGGCCCGGACGTTTCGAAGTACCGGTCCAGTCCCCAGCCCAGAAACCCGCCAAAAGCCACCCCCACGATCAGCTCAACCGCGATCTTGAAGCCCTGCGCCATCGCCGAGCCGCGCGCACGATTGTCAGGTGGAGGCGCCCTCCGGGACTTCACGGCATCAAGCTTCTCGCCGAGGGAGCGGGACCGCCTGCGAAAAGCATCCCGTTCCGCCGGGCTCAGCTCTCCAGGTCGCCGATCATCACCATTGTCCGTCTGCGACATGGTCGATGCGCGTCCCGACGCCGAAAATGGCCGGAGAAGGCCGGTTAATTGACGGCCGGAACGTACGGAAGGGCCTATGGGGTGTCAAGGCGATGGCCCGTCGCGTCCGACCTGCAGGCATATGGCGAAAGCGCGCACTTTAGGCAGCTAGAGCAACCTGCATTCATTCGGAATTCGGTGCGATTCCGACTGAAAGCAGAAGGTTGCTCGATTCTTTGGAGGCGATCGTCTTTGTGCCATGAGCTGGAGCCGCGACAGCGATTCCAACTCAAGGCACGATGATCTAGCACACATTGCTCGGGCAGACGGCGAAATCCTTGACCGAAGAGGGCGTTAGCTGATCGCCTCGGCCCGTTGATCACCTCGCAAAGTCACTGATGCCGGTCTGGAACGTGCGACGAATTCTGCAGAATCGCCTTTGCCTTGGAATTGCTGAAACCCGTTTCGTGCAAGATTCGTCAAGGGCTGGGCGGCCGCAATGGAACGCCTTGCACAAATGCTCGGTCTAGTTCGCAACGAGTGAGCACGCGAGCGGAGCCGAAATGGACGTTTCGAGTCAACCCGCCTCGAGCAAACCTTCCGCCGCCGCCAGATCAACCGACACCAGCTGACTGACGCCGCGCTCGACCATGGTCACGCCGAACAAGCGATCCATCCGCGACATGGTCATCGGATGATGCGTGATGACCAGGAAGCGGGTATCGGTATCCCGCGACATCTTCTCCATCAGCCTGCAAAACCGGTCAACATTGGCGTCGTCGAGCGGCGCATCGACTTCATCGAGCACGCAGATCGGCGAGGGGTTGGTCAGAAAGACGGCAAAGATCAGCGACAAAGCCGTCAGAGTCTGCTCGCCCCCTGAAAGCAGCGACAACGTGGTCGGCTTCTTGCCCGGCGGCCGGGCGACAATTTCAAGCCCGCCCGCCAACGGATCATCACCGTCATCGATCATTTCCAGTTTGGCCTCGCCGCCGCCGAACAATGTCGTGAACAGGGCCTGAAAATGATTGTCGACGGACTCGAAAGCCTCCTTCAGCCGTTTGCGACCTTCCCGATTGAGGTTGGCGATCCCTGTGCGCAGCTTGCCGATCGCCTCCTCCACGTCGGCGCGCTCGCCATCAAGCGACGTGAACTGCTCGTTGAGCTGATCGAGTTCCTCGCCCGCTTGCAGGTTGACGCCGCCGAGCCGGTCCCGGTCGGTGCGCAGGCGCTGCAATCGCCCCTCAGCGGGCATCAGTTCCGGAAGGGCGTCATCTTCGCCATGGCCGGCAAATGCAAGCAGGCCTTCCGCGGTCGTCTCGAAACGTTCTTCGATCGATCGCACGATTTCCGCCCGCCGCTCGCGTGCCGCCTCGAGCCGTGCTTCTGCCCGCGCACGCACCTCTCGCTGCTCGGCCACCTCCGCCTGAGCCGATCGCAACACGCCTGACGCCGCCTTGAGCGCGTTTTCTGATTCGGCCAATCGATCAGCCGCCGCCCGCCGTTGCTCCTCCGCCTCGGCCAACTCGGTCAGCAAGCGCTGACGTTGGTTGGCAACCTCATCCGGGTATGCGGCAACCCGCACAAGTTCGGACCGGGTCTCTTCGCGCCGCTCGTCGAGTGCCTCGATCTGCTTGGCCCCGTTCTCAGCACGTGCCGACCAGCGCCCGAGATCCGCCGCCAGGCCCTCGAGCCGCTCTGCTCGGCGCCGGGCTTCATGTTCCATTTGCGCAACTTGCGCGCGAAGATCGGCGACCTGGCGCTGCTGATCCGCCACCTCTTCGCGGGCGCGCCCGAGCGGTGCGCTCAGATGGTCAAGCGCCGGCAACCTCGCCCGCTCTGCCTCGCATTCAGAAACGTTCTGGCGCCATTGCGCAATCTGTCTGTCGGCTTCGGCCATCGTCTCCTCGAGAGCCGCTAGCCGCGCTTCCGTCTCCCGTGCCGATTGCTCCATCCCGTCGAGCGATTTGACGACCGCTTCGCGGGCGGCATGTCTGTCACGCCGTTCCTGTCGTAACGCCTGCTCGCGCGTTTGGGCATCTCTCGCGGCCCGTTCGGCCGCCTCCACCTCGGTCGAGGCAAGCCGCAAAGCCCGTTTTGCATCCGCCTCTTCATTGGCCAAATCTCGCAGGCGATTGCGGCCGGCCAAACGCTGTGCAGCCGCAGTGGGAGCACCCGCCGGCGCAACCAGCCCGTCCCAGCGCCAAAGGCCGCCATCGCGCGATACCAGGCGTTGTCCGGGTCGCAACCGGGCCTGCAAGTCAGAACCGCGATCGGCATCGACAATCGCAATCTGGGCCAGGCGCCGGGTCAGTTCGGGCGGCCCGCTGACGTAGTTGGATAACGGCTCGGCACCATCAGGCAAGGCCGGATCTTCGGCCGCGGCCTCGGCGGCCCTGCTGGAAAGCGAGCGCCAATGCACCACATCATCGATACCGGTCGGCGCGTCGAGATCATCGCCCAATGCCGCCCCAAGGGCGGTCTCAAAACCCTTCGCCACGGCGATCTGGTCGACAATCGGTGGTGCATCTCCCGCTGCTCCCTGCACCAATTGCGCCAACGTTCGCCGTTCGGTCTCCAATTCACTCAGCGTCAGTCGGATGTGTTGCTGCGCCTCCCGTGCTGCCTGCAGGCGATCCCGCGCAACACCGAGTTCCGTCTCGCTCACCGCCATCGCGTCTTCCAACTCGGCGATGAGGCCTGCAAGCTCTGTCGCCTCGGCCTGCAGCCCGAACAGCTTTTCCGCATCGGGAGCCGCCGCTCCAACCCGTGCAATCTGGGCTTCGGATTGACGTCGCTGCTCCTCGCACCGCGCCAATAGCTGTTGACGTTCTTTGAGCCTGGTCTCCACGCTAAGGTGCTGTGCGCGCATTTCGGAATGCTGGTCTACAAGTTTTGAAAGTGCCTGTTCGCGCTCCTTCAATGCTGCCTCGGCTGTGATGAGTTCCTCGCGCAGCGTCGCCTCGCGCGCAGTCACCTGCCTCGCTTCAGCCTCCAAGCTATCCGTTTCCTGTCTGAGCCGGGTACACTGCTGACAAGCCTCCTCCCACAGGCCGCGTTCCCGCCCGAGGTCGGTCTCGAGCTGCCCGAGCCGGGCCTCCAGTTCAGCCTTGCGCTGTCCGGCGCGTCGCAATTCATTTTCAAGATTGTTCTGCGCATGCTGCAAACGTGCGAGGACCGCAGCGCGCGTCACTTCCTGCTCGCGCAAGGGCTGCATTGCCTCGGACAGTTCAGCATCGCGCTTGACCGCTTCGGCCTCCTTTGCCACGGCAGCACCAAGCCCTTCGAGGGCGACCTGCACAGCGGCCTCGTCATGGTCGACCTGGTCCTGCTGTGCAGACCAGGTAAGATAGAGAACCAGCGCCTCGGCCTTCCGGATCTCGTCCGAAAGTTCACTGTAGCGTTTCGCCTGGCGGGCCTGTCGTTTGAGGCTCTCGATCTGGCTCTTGAGCTGGCCGACCACATCACCTATTCGCGCAAGATTGGCCTCCGCTGCCTTGAGCCGCAATTCAGCTTCGTGTCGGCGACTGTGCAACCCGGCCGTACCGGCCGCATCTTCGAGAATGCGACGTCGCTGCTCGGGCTTGGCGTTGACGATCTCACCGATCTGGCCCTGCCGCACCAGCGCCGGCGAGCGAGCCCCCGTGGCGGCATCCTCGAACAGGATCTTGACGTCACGAGCCCGAACCTCGCGGCCGTTGACGCGATAGGCCGACCCTGCTTCACGCTCGATGCGCCGCGTAATCTCGATCTGATCGCTATCGTTGAATTCGGCCGGCGCATTGCGATCCGCATTGTCGATCAGGATCGTCACTTCGGCCATGTTACGCGCCGGGCGCCCACTGGTCCCCGAAAAGATGACATCGTCCATGGCCGACGCGCGCATCGACTTGTACGACGTCTCCCCCATCACCCAGCGCAGCGCTTCGAGCAGGTTTGACTTGCCGCAACCATTCGGACCGACGACGCCTGTTAACCCCTGCTCGATAAGGAGTTCGGTCGGTTCCACGAATGACTTGAAGCCGATCAGCCTGAGCCGGGAAATATGCATTGCGCGGCGTCGTCTTTCCTTGCGCTGGGCGCTGCCTTTTGCCAGCGCATCGTCATCGCCACCCGAGACGATGCGATATCACGCGCCCCTGCGGCGCCGGATGTCAACGACGCTGGCGCTGCCAGGCGAGGATTGCGTGAATCACATCGTGAACAACTCAGCCGTTGTTCGCCCTGGCGACCGGTTTGGCAAGCGCTTCCTGAACCAGGCTGTGGATGTCCTTGGTGGTCAGCCGGCGCTTGTACAGACGTCCGTTGACAAAGAAGTTCGGCGTGCCAATGACGCCCAGGGTGCGGCCGCGTTCCTTGATCTGGTTGAGCCGTGCGCTGAGGGACTTGTCAGCGAAGCACGCGTTGAAGCGTTCTCTGCTCAGCCCAACCTGCCGTGCCACCTGGAAGATCGGCTCGCGCCGCACCTCCTGGCTGACCCAACGTTTTTGCTGACGCATCAACTTGTCATAGAGTTCGAAGTACTTGTCAGGAGCCGCGCAACGCAACGCGATCGTTGCCGCTCCCGACTGAAACCCGATCGGAAACTCCCGCATGATGAAGCGAACCTTGCCGGTATCGATATAGTCCCGCTTCAAGACCGGAAACGTCTCGATCTGGAACTGGCGGCAATACGGGCACGTCATCGACACGTACTTGATGATCGTCACGGGGGCATCTGCCCGCCCAAGCGACATCTCCGGCAATGGCCCCGGCTGCATCACCTGCGCCAGCGTCGGGTTCTCGATCACCTGGCGGCGTTTGATATCCGCGGTGGTCTCGTCTGCGAACGGATTGAACGTGCTCTTCGTCTGCTGCGTTTCTGAGGACGCCGCAACTGCTCCCGAAGACAGCAGCCCGGAGTTACCGAGCGTGTCACTGCCTGAGCAGCCGCCGATCACCAGCCCAAGACCGGCGACTAGGATTGACAGACGTGTCACGGCCAAATCTGCCCCCCGGATTTTTGCCACCCTCAGTGGAAAGCCTCCACCTTATCAGGAACTCTTCAATAACGGCTCCAGCACCTTGTCAAAGGTCTCGATGCTGAAATCCCGTCCTCTGAGCCGCTTGCCGTTGACAAAGAACGACGGCGTCGCATCGACGCCGAACTCCTTGTCGGCGCGATCACGACGACGGGAAAGCTTTCCGAGCAACGCGTCATCCTGCAGGCAGGCATTGAAGCGTTCTTCGGTGAAGCCCGCCTGCCGCGCGATCTTCATGAGCTCTTCGACCGCTCGTTCGGACAGCCAGTCTCGCTGCTTTTCAAACAATACGTCGATCAGTGCAATCGACTTCTCCGGCGAGTCTGCGCAGCGCGCCAGCATCGCCCCGGCAGCAGCAAGATTGTTCAGCGGAAATTCGCGAATAATGAAATACACCTTGTCGGTATCAATGTACTTCTTCTTGAGCTCCGGATAGGTCGTCTTGTGGAAACGCGCGCACGCAGGACACGACATCGAGGCATATTCCACGATCGTCACCTTGGCATCCTTGTTGCCAAGGCTGAGTTCGGGAAGTTCGTCCGGCGCCATCAGTTTATCGACTGGCACCTCGTCGATCGCCGACTGGGCATGGACGGCGCCTGGCACCATAGCGGCTGCACCCGCCGCCACCACACCGGCAAGCACGGTACGCCGATCAGGGCGCACGAGGTCAGAAGGTTGCGCAATTTTCACCACGTCGCGCTCCATGTCATCGAGATGCGTTTCATCGAGATGCGTTTTGGCCAGCCAAATCACAATCGTGCGCCTGCAATAAGGCATTTGCCGTGACAATGCCACAACAGCGATGTCACAATCATTTCATGGCCTGGCCACGCCAATCCGACACAGTCGGCCAACGCGCACCGCCGCGCCCGTACGCCGTCCATTAACATTATGAAAGAAAAGACGAAGCTATTCCGTGTCAGGCCCGCCCCATGCCGCCCCGACGGTCTCGGGCCTAGATCCTTTCCGCCTTAGGCGGAATCACACCGCCTGCCCACTCCCCCGCCCGGCCACCCATGCAATCGTGGTTTTGGGCGGCCGGGCGGGGGAGTGGGACGGTTCCAGCTAAACCTGAAACGATCTAGCCCCGCATTCGCGCCTGCCGGACGCTGTCGCCGAGCCGGGCAAGGGCCGCGGCGAGACGCTCTTCCGTCGGCAAATTTGCACCGGCCCGCTCGACCCCGGCCTTCACCACCGCCTTCGGCGACGTGGTATCCGATACCTCGATCGGGGCCTGCAGCAACCGGATCTCACCGACCGCGAAATACCCGAAGTAGGCGTTGATGCGGTCGCGGATCTCAGCGCTCTGATATTGCACATCAAGCGCCCGCGCCGGCTGCACCCGTAACACCAAGGTCGCCCCGGGCCGGCTCTGTGCCGGCTCTCCCGGATCACCGCTCGATGCCACTGCCTTCGGCCACTTGAGGCGCTCCGGCCGCGTTGCGCTGGCGAGATCCGACCCGACAATGCTTGCCCACTCGGTGAGCATGGTTGCAGTCGAAAACCCGTATCTCTGAAATGCCTTCTTGGTCAGCTCGGGAACATAGCCGCCGACCGCCCGCGCATAGCTTCGCCCGTTACCGCTGCGCCACTGCCCGCGATTTCCGCTCAAGATCGCGCTCCACCGTTCCAACACACCTGACACACGCGTAACATGGTGCAATGATTCGCTGTTTGCCCGGAGGCCAGTGCGATGAGCAGTGTTGCCCGCACGCAACGACAATCCCGCGCCGGAACCGAGACCGCACCGGTCCTTTTGGAGTGGTACGATCACGAGCGCCGCGATCTGCCGTGGCGCTATCCGCCGGGCGCCATCGCCGACCCCTATCGGGTCTGGCTCAGCGAGATCATGTTGCAGCAGACCACCGTCAAGGCCGTCATTCCGTATTTCGAGAAATTCCTGCGTCTTTGGCCAACCGTTGAACACCTCGCACTCGCCGACGAGGAAAGCGTGCTCCAGGCTTGGGCTGGGCTGGGCTATTATTCGCGCGCCCGCAACCTGCACGCCTGCGCGATCCGCGTTGCACGCGACTTTGACGGCAACTTCCCGTCCCAAGAAACAGAACTCGCAAAACTTCCCGGCATCGGCCCCTACACGGCAGCCGCGATCGCGGCGATTGCCTTCAACGCGCGCGCGACACCGGTCGATGGCAACGTCGAACGCGTAGTCGCCCGCCTGTTTGCCGTCGAGCAGGCTCTGCCGCAATCGAAACCGCGCCTGAAGGAACTGGCACAAGGCCTGACCCCGTCGGCCCGCAGCGGTGATTTTGCCCAGGCCATGATGGATCTTGGCGCGACCGTTTGCACGCCAAAGCGGCCATCTTGCCTGATGTGTCCGCTCAAGACCCAGTGCAATGCCCATGCGCTCGGCATTGCCGCCGCACTCCCTGCAAAAAGCGCCAAACCCGACCGCCCCACACGCAACGGCATCGCCTTCGTCGCCCTGTCGGAAGATGGCCATCTTCTGTTGCGCAAGCGACCGGACACGGGCCTTCTCGCACGCATGCTTGAGGTCCCGTCGACCAATTGGCAGGAGGTTGCCGTACCGATCACCGAAGCCCTGCGCACCGCGCCCGTGCGCTCGGACTGGTGGCCCGTTCCGGGCACCGTCGTCCACACCTTCACCCACTTCCGCTTGGAAATGTCGGTCTACCGCGCCGTCGTCCCGAGCAACGCCGAACTGACCTTCTGGGCCGATGCCAACCGCTGCCGCTGGGTCGCGCGTTCGGATCTTGACCGCCAGGCCCTGCCCTCGGTAATGCGCAAGATCATCGCGCACGGTCTCACGGGTGAATGACCCGGACGCGCTGAATTATCGGGATCTTGGGGAGGTGCAGCGCACGCCAGACCGCTATGCGGGAGCCCGCGTCTCGCGAAATGCACCGATATTGATCAAATACCAGACGAGTGCAATCAACTGCAGGCCCAGTGCCGCCCCGAATGAGACCTGATAGGATTGCAGATCGTACCCGCCGTTCGCAGCCGGCGGAAACCGCTCGATAATTGCACCGATCGCATACTGCACGCCGAAGGCCATAGCGAAAATCAAGAGATTGGCCGCCGTATGCGCCCGCCCCGAGCGCCTGGCGCCGAAGTGGCTGGCAAGCCATGGGTAAGCCAGGATTGCAACCTGCCCCAGCATGCCGAACACGAACCACATCACCGGCATCATCTGATTGGTAATCCCGGCAACGATGCCGAATTGCGATGCCAGATAGGCCACCATGAACCCCATCATCACGATGAGCACGTTGACCCCGCGCCGGACCAACCAGTCAGCCAAGGTCCCGGTCAGCAGAATACCAACCAGAAACGCGATAGCCATCATCATCAGATAGAGCGCCACGCCTTCCCGATCGAGGCCGGCAACGTCGCGGAACCAAGGGCCCGCCCAAAGAGTTTGGATCGCGACATGCACGCCGGCCGTCGTCGCCAGCAACGGCGCCAGCGCCAGAAAGGCACGGTCCTTGAAGATTCCGCCCAGCTGCTTCACCTGCAACCACAGCGGCTCCGGCTCGACGCCCCCGGAACGCTCCGGCACGGTTGTCAATATGAGCAGTGCGACCAAGAACGTAACTCCGGCCAACGCCATAAAGACGCCGCGCCATCCGATCGCCTGGCTGGCAAACTCCATCGGCGCTGTCGCAACCAGCAGGCCGATCGCCCCCGCCGACATCACCAGCGCATTTCCGAGCGCCCGCCGCGGTTCGGAAATCCAGATCACGACCGCCTTGAAACTCGCCATCAGGCCACCGGCAAACCCGAGCCCGATCAAGGCCCGGCCGATGACCAGCATCACAACGTCCGTGCTGAATGCGAAAACCAGCGCTCCAATCGCGCCAATGCTCAGCAGTGCGAACTGCACACGTCTTGGACCGTAGCGGTCGAGCAGCACGCCCAATGGCAGCTGAAACAGAGCAAACGCTCCGAGATAGGCCGCCGTGACCAGTCCCAGATCGGCGGGCCCGAGACCGATTTCGGCGACCAGGTCTTTTTCGATGATGGCGTTGACCGCACGAAACAGATACGACAGAAAATAGCCCAGCGCGAACGGCGCCAGCGCCAAAAAGACCATTCCGCGTCCGGCGACTTCGACCGGCTTGTCTGCTTGCGCCATTGCGCGATGTCTCCGCCCCGTTCCAAAGCCAATGGACCGCAAATTCACCCGCGTCAAAATTCATCCGCGCCAAGGCCCGCTGCACGTTATAGGGCGGATTGCTCGGCTTGGGTTGCACAATGGGCGCGGCCAATTGGCCGGAAATCACGGAACAAAAACCGGGCCCTAGCCTCCAGGGTCACTTGCCGCGCAAAATGACACGCGGCCCATCACCTGCACCATCTGCGGCGAGACCGAGCTGACGGCGCGCCTGCTGGCGCAACATGTCGATCGGCTTCAGCTTGCCTTCCACCTCGAAGTGCCAGAACGTCCAGCCGTTGCACGCAGACTTGCCCTGCACTTCGGCGCCGAGACGATGAATTGAGCCGCGAACATTGCGTGCGCCGGCAAGTGCGAGGGTCCCGTCGGCGCGCACTTCGGCGCGAAACCGCCGGCGCTCATCGACCAACCGCGTACCCGGCTCAACAATTCCCATCTCGACGATGGTTCCGAACGGCACTCTGGGCTCGTTGCGTTTAGCCGGCAGCGGCGCCACCGCATCCGGCGCCAAGGGTTGCACGCGATCGATCCTCGCCTTGGCATCGCGCGCATAGCCGGCATCACGCTCAATGCCGATCCATTGCCGTCCCAACCGCTTCGCCACCGCACCCGTCGTCCCGGTGCCGAAAAACGGGTCAAGCACGACATCGCCCGGATTGGTCGTGGCCAACAGGATCCGATGCAACAGTGCTTCAGGTTTCTGCGTCGGATGTGCCTTGCGCCCGCTGCCATCCTTCAAGCGCTCCGGCCCGGAACAAATCGGCAGCAGCCAGTCGGACCTCATTTGCAGGTCATCGTTCGCAGCCTTCAGAGCTTCGTAGTTGAACGTCACCCTCGATGCCTGCTCGCGTCCCGCCCAAATCAACGTCTCATGGGCGTTGGTGAACCGCTTGCCGCGAAAATTCGGCATCGGATTGGTCTTGCGCCAGATCACGTCATTCTGGATCCAAAAGCCCAGATCCTGCAGCGCGACGCCGAGACGGAAGATGTTGTGGTAGGACCCGATGACCCAAATCGCTCCGCTGGGCTTCAGGATACGGCGGCACTCGCCAAGCCAGTCACGGCAGAACGCATCGTATGATGCAAAGCTCTGAAACTTGTCCCAGTCCTGGTGGACTCCATCGACGACCGAGTTGTTCGGCCGAAGCAGGTCACCGTCGAGTTGCAGGTTGTAGGGTGGGTCCGCAAAGACCAGATCGACGCTCTCTGACTTGAGGCCCGACAGCATTTCGAGGCAGTCGCCGATCAAAACCTGATTGCCGATGCTCGATCCGGTGCCCGATCTATTGCGGCGTCTCGATCCCCTTTGGCACTGAGCCCCTGTCTTACGCATACTGTCCTACTTAAACTCACACAGCCTCCCATCGATCGGCAGACCGAAACGCAAACAACAACAATCAGGCACGCCACTAGATCATCGTGCCTCAAGTTGGAACCGCTGTCGCGGCTCCAACTTGAGGCACAAAGATGATCGCCTCTAAAGAATCGAGCAACCTACTTCAATTCGAAATCGGACCGATTCCGAATTGAAGTAGGTTGCTCTAACCGGCGCACTGACTTTCTTACCTGAACCTGAACAGGCTAGGTTAACGAAACGTTAATGCTTCTGGCCGCATCTGAACCTCCGATTGCGCCGCCGCCATGACATTTGTTGCATCTACCCGGCCCGCGGGCCAATGCTTGCCCCGTAAACCAATGATTGCACGGGTCAGCAGGCCCGCCGGCATCGGTAGCACCGGCACCTCGTCCCGCCCGCACCAAGCGCGCGAGACCGACCCGTTCACGCAAGCCCGAGAGCCAGTTTCACCGGACGAAAGGAGCGGCGATGTGCGTCGATGACGCCGTGGCGCGCGATTGCGGCAAGATGTGCCTGTGTCCCATAGCCTTTGTGCGTCTCGAAACCAAACTGGGGGAACTGCGCTGCCAGCTCACGCATCATCCGATCCCGCGTGACCTTCGCAACCACTGATGCCGCCGCGATTGAAAGACACGCGCTGTCACCCTTCACGATCGTCCGGCAGGGAACCGGCAGGACCGGTGCCCGGTTGCCATCGACCAGCACCGCGTTCGGGCGGCATTGAAGCGCTGCCACCGCCTCCTGCATCGCCCACAGCGTCGCATTGAGGATGTTGTCGCGGTCGATCCGGTCGGGCTCCGCAATCCCGATCCCAACATCGAAATCAGCGATCAGACCATCGCAGATTTGCTCGCGAACATCTTCGCGCAGCAACTTGGAATCGTTGAGCATTGCAAATCGCGCCGGCAGTCCGCGCGCAACCACGCGCTCCTCGAAAATGACTGCGGCCGCCACAACCGGCCCGGCCAGCGGCCCGCGACCTGCTTCATCCACACCGGCAACCGCCCCACCGTGGTCTCGCACAGATGCACGTTCGTGCCTGAGATCCGGTTTTGATTTTCGCACTTGACGTGCCATTGGCCGTTCCCGCCCTCGCCACTCATTCCGAAGGTCTCGATCGGATAATACTATGAGTCTCGTCACTCACAGCAGCTTGAGCTGGCCATCTGCAACGCTTGGCCGTCTGAACAAATCCGTCCTGAGCCTGAAGTCACGCTGGTTCATCCCGAGACGTTTCAGCGCCTTGCCAAATCGTTGCGCGACGAGATTTGCGAATGCCCCGCTCCCGCGCTGGCGATGACCGAAGTCCGCCACGTAGTCCCGTCCGCCGTGCATCGACCGGAGAAGTTTGATGACCCGGGAGGACCGGTCGGGAAACTCGGTTGCCAGCCATTCCCGGAATAGCCCCTTCAACTCCAACGGCAGGCGCAGCATGACATAGGCCGCACTCTCGGCACCGCTTGCCTTCGCCGCCTCCAGTATCCGCTCAATTTCGTGATCGTTGAGGCCCGGAACGATCGGCGCAACCATGACGGTGACCGGCACACCGGCATCCGACAGCTGGCGCATCGCATCGAGCCGACGCCGCGGCGTTGCAGCCCTCGGCTCCATCCGCCGCGCGACCTCCCTGTCCAGTGTCGTAACAGACAGCGCCACCTTGACGAGCCGTCGCTGAGCGAGCCGGGACAGGATATCAATGTCGCGCACGACGAGCGCCGACTTGGTCACGATCCCAACCGGGTGCGAATAGCGATCCATCACTTCGAGCAGACGGCGCGAAACCTGATGCGTCCGTTCGATCGGCTGATAGCCATCCGTGACGGCGCCGAGCGCAATCGTCTTGGGCTTGTATGATCTGCGTTGAAATTCGGCCTCCAACAGTTCCGCCGCATTGGTCTTGGCATAAAGCCGGGTCTCGAAATCAAGCCCTGCCGAATGCCCCAGCAGGGCATGTGTCGGCCGTGCGTAGCAGTAGCTGCAGCCATGTTCACACCCCCGATAAGGATTGATCGATTGATCGAATGACAAGTCCGGACTGTCGTTTCTCGCAACGATCGATTTCGCCATTTCGATCTGCACTTCGGTGCGGAACCCATCCAGTTCGCCGAGCGTTTCCCAGCCGTCGTCGAAAGCCTCGCGCGCTTGCCTCTCGAACCGCCCACTCGCATTGCTGCGTGCTCCTCGCCCACGTCGGCGCGCCTCATCGACCAGGTGAAGGTCCGGCTCTGTCAAACGCTGTTCCATTGGCCTTTCCTCAGCCTTGCAACGATGTCCTGCCTCGCTCACCGACCATAGGAAATGAAAAAGAACATATCAAGAACAAATGTTGCTTTGACAGGATCGACGATCACACTATGCTCCGCCGCAACCAGCCACCCTGAGGCCTACGCGAGCCATGATTTCGGTTGTCATCCCGACGTTCAATGCGGCTGAAGGTTTACCCGCGACGCTCACCGCGCTGGTCCCGGGTGTTGTCCATGGCGCGATACGCCAGGTTGTTGTCGTCGATGGCGGATCGACGGACACGACTCTGGAAGTCGCAGAGGCTGCCGGCGTCGAAATCGTGCGCACCGAGAAAGGGCGGGGCAGCCAGCTTCGCGCCGGTGCCGAGATCGCCAAGAGCGAGTGGCTGATGTTCCTGCACGCCGACACGGTGCTTGAAACGGGCTGGGAGGACGAGGTCTTGGCCTTCACCCAGCGCGTCGATACCGGCAAGCGACCGGAAACCGCCGCGGCATTCCGTTTCGTTCTCGACGACCTCGGCTTTCTGCCACGCATGATAGAAGCAGGCGTCGCCTGCCGTTGCACGCTGCTGCGCATGCCCTATGGCGACCAAGCGCTCCTCATTCCACGGCGGCTTTACAACAAGGTCGGCGGCTACAAGAACATCCCGTTGCTGGAGGATGTCGACCTCAATCGCCGCATTGGCCGCTCGCGCATGGTCATCCTCAGGTCCGGCGCCATCACCAGCGCCATCCGCTTCAAGCGCGACGGCTATATCCGTCGCGTCCTGCGCAACTGGCTATGCCTGGCACTCTTTTACTGCCGGGTCCCGGTGCGCCACATCGAACGCGTCTACTACTGATCGGCCACTGCATCGTGAGGCGCCTGCACCATCAGCCCGGACCGACCCGCAGCCTCGTAATTATGGCAAAGGAACCGCGAGCCGGCAGGGTCAAGACACGGCTCGCCGGTGAAATTGGTGTTGTCCCGGCGGCAGCATTCTACCGAACCACGGCAACCGCCGTGATTGCCCGGCTCGCATCCGACCGGCGCTGGCGCACCACCCTTGCCTTGGCGCCCGACACCGCGATCGCATCGCCAGTATGGCCGCAGTGTAGATCCCGTATTGCACAGGGTGCCGGCGACATCGGCAAACGCATGTTGCGCGCACTGGCTGCCATGCCGCCCGGCCCGGCGGTCCTGATCGGAACAGATATTCCGGCCATCAAACCGGCCCATATTGCATCGGCCTTTCGGGCGCTTGCCGACCACGACGTGGTGTTCGGCCCGGCCGCAGACGGCGGCTTCTGGCTGGTCGGCCTGGCACGCCGGAGACCACCGGGGAACATCTTTGCCAACGTACGCTGGTCGCACGCCGCCACGCTTTCCGACGTTCTGGCGAATTTGGCCCCCGGCTGTGCCGCACTGATCAATTGCCTTCACGATATCGACGATGCTCCCGGCCATGCCGCCGTCGTCGCTTGGAGCGGCCGCCGCATTCTGCCAATTCGCGATCAGGAAACTGTGTTTTAAGGAATTGAGCGCCTTAAGCAGCGGATTCATCTGGCTTTTGCTACCCAATGTAATAAGCTTGCCTTGGCTAGCGGGATGGCGGACCTGCGGCCAACGACTGAATGAGATTGCAAGGAACTGCTGCAATGGCACAATCCCAGATGCAGTATTCGCCCGCCCAAATCCTGGCGGCGGGTCGCCGGGCGGAAAATGATGGCCGCCGCGAATACGCATTGCAGTTTTTCCAGCACATTCTGGACCAATATCCCAACTCTCCCGAAGCCGGTCACGCACGCGAAGCGGTCGCGCGGATGTCCTCCCACCCATCAAGTGACGCAGCGGAGGCACGGCCCGGCCTGACGCAATCCGGCCGTCCGCAGTCCGATCAGGCCTTCGCGACACAGGCAGCAACGCTACCGCACCATCAGTCTGCGCAGGTGCAACAAACCCAGTTCGCGAATGATCCCGCGGCCACCACCGGCCATACCGGCCAAGCCTTTGGCGCGCCGTCAGCAAAACCAAACCTGCAGCAAGGCACACCGTTGCACCAACAGCCGCCCGGCTCTCCCCATCCGCGCCCCAACCCACCCCCGCAACGCCTGTCGCCAACGGGCAACCTCACATCGAGCAACGGCAAGCTCAATCTCGAGCCGGTCGCCGGCATGGATGGCGCCGAACGCCGGGCGATGTTTCCCGAGCCCCGGCTTCGCCGCCATCCCCTCGGCCACCTCTTCGCCTACCTGATCATCGCCTTCGGCGCCGCCATGATTGCGATCGGCCTCGGCCTCGTTGCCGGCGTCGTCATCGCACCCAATCTTCTCGGCGTAATCACGGGCGGTAGTTCGCCGATCACAGGGTCGCTCACCGCGGCCGCCGTACTCATTGGCGGCGTTTTCGTTACCCTTGTAGGTCTGACCGCACGCGGCGTATTCCTCAACGCCCGAACCCTGCACGACCTCGCCATGGCCGAATACCAGCGCAATCTGCAAAACCGCCGTTGACCGGGGCGGATGGCTCCGAGGGCGTCTGAACCAGATCGGACTACTGTTCCATCAGGCGTGGCATGATCTCGACGAAATTACACGGCCTATGGCGGTTGTCGAGCTGCCACTTCAAGATGCCGTTCCAGCCATCTTTGCACGCACCGGGCGAACCGGGCAGGCAGAAGATATAGGTGCCGTTGGCAACACCGGCGCACGCTCGCGACTGGATGGTCGAGGTCTGGATTTTCTCGTACGAGATCATGTGGAAGGCGACGGAAAAACCGTCCACGTGCTTATCAAACAGCGGCATCAAGGCTTCCGGAGTGACATCGCGCCCGGTGAACCCCGTACCGCCGGTCGAAATGACGACATCGACATCTCGGTCTGCGATCCAACGCGCGACCGTCGCCCGCAGCATGGCGATATCGTCCGGCACGATCGCGCGATCGGCCAACTCGTGCCCGGCCTCCTGCAGCATTTTGACAAGCGCATCACCGGATGAATCGTCTTCCAGCGTCCTCGTATCCGACACCGTCAGCACCGCGATCCGCACGGCCAGAAAGGGTCGCGTATCGTCGATCTTTGCCATCGCATTTTCTCCGCAGTCCGGCCTGGTAAAGCGACCGGCAACGAGTTTCGAACCATCCAGAAAGCTCAGTCCAACTTGAAGCCTTTTGCCTTGACGAACGCACCGAACGTCTCTCGTTCGGGTTGCGCATACTGGCGCGCCTTGTCTTCGGACCAGGTGTAAGGATCGGCCTCGCCGAATGCCTCGGCCGACCGCTGCGGCCCGAGCATCGGCTGCACGCCGTGTCGGCGTGCATCATACCCCGCGATCTGATCACCAATCCCATCCTCGCAAAAGCGATCGAGATGCACCGTCGCGCCAAGCGGCAGGCGCAGACTGATTGGTTTGTTACCGTCGGGCCAGCCGACGCCAAGCCCGGCCACGGCAAACACATGGTCCGGTAGGCCGAGTATGCCGCTCACCGTTTGCGAGTCATTGCGAATTGCGCTGATCGGGCAACAGCTGAGCCCAACCGACTCCGCTGCCGAAATAAACGCCTGCATCGCGATGCCGGCGTCGACTGCGGCGTTGAAGAATGCATCCAGATGATCGTTGACGAACGGCCGCCCGCGCCAGTCGTGGATCTGGCGCTGACGCCGATTGTTGCCACAAAACACCAGCAGCTCGGGCGCCTTCGGGATCCAGGCCTGGCCCGGTATGCAGGCTTCGATGTCTGCACGAACCTTCCGATCCTTGACGATGATGATGTCGCGCTGCTGCAAATCGCTCTTGGTCGGCGAGGTCAGGGCAACGGCTGCGAGCAGCCGCAGCAACTCTTCGCTCACGGGTTTATCGATATAGCGTCGATCTGATTTGCGGTTCGCCATCCTGACCAGCGTCGTGAGATCATCGAGCGTCTCGGGCGGCCGGTCCGGCGCCTCTCCGAAGCGGTGCGCAAGACGCTCGAGCAATTCATCCATCATGCCAAGTCCCTTCGATTGCCGGTGCCATCCGCAATCCGGCCCATTCAACCGCTCTCGTCGAGTGCCGCACGTACAGCCAAAAGATCCCGCCAGGCGAGCCGCTTGGCCGCCGGAGTGCGCAGGAGATATGCCGGGTGCAGCGTCGGCATGACGCGCACATCGCGCCCCTCCGTCGTCGTGAAGGTCGCCCACTTGCCGCGCGTTTTCATGATCCCTTGCGGTGTATCGACGATCGCTTTTGCCGCCGGCCCGCCGACAGTGAGGATGATCTCCGGCTCGGCGAGCACGATCTGGCGCTCCAGAAACGGCCGGCACACCAGCACCTCCTGCGGGGTCGGCGTGCGGTTGCCGGGCGGACGCCAGTAGACGACGTTGGTTATGTGAACCTCCGTGTCTTTGAGGCCGATGGCCGCCAGCATCTTGTCGAGCAACTGCCCGGCCCGCCCGACGAAGGGAACCCCTGAGCGATCTTCGTCACGGCCGGGCGCCTCTCCGATCACCATCACCCTTGCCTGCGCCGCGCCCCGGAAAAAGCATAGATTCTTGGCGGTCGCCTTGAGGCCGCAACCATCGAACTGCGCAAGCGCGTCACCGAGCGCGTCGATGGTCGTTGCTGCGCCGGCAGCATCACGGGCGTCAGCCTCTGCCGCCTCGGGAGCAACCGTGACAAACTCTCGGGCCGCCGTCGGCCTCGCTTGCGGCGGCGGTTGGCGTTCAGGTGCAAGATCATCGCGGACCGCGGATCGGTCCGGTCGGCCTCGGTGCCGGCCTCCGCTTCTATCGGCCCGGGATGACGTCGTCTTCGACGCTGCCGGCGATTGCCCGGCCTGGTTCAAAGAAACGCGTGCAGGCGCAACATCCCCGCGTGCCAGCCAGTCGACACCGATGTCTGCAACCGCCGCATCGACGCCCATCTGCCGGTACCAAGCCAGCATCGCCAGCCGCGCATCGCGCACACCCTGCTGTCCGTCATTTGCACTGCTCATCCATCCAGCATACCCACCGGGCATGCGAAATCCACCGCCGTGCGATGCTTTATCCGGATCAATCGCGTATCTTCGCCGCCCACCCCTTGACGCGCCCGGACCTCAACGGGTTAATCCCACAAAAGTTCAATTTTTTGGGAAATCATAGAGAATGTCCGAGAACGGAACCGCCCTGCCCGAACGCGAGGCAATGGAGTTCGACGTTGTCATCGTGGGCGGTGGCCCGTCCGGCCTTTCGGCTGCGATCCGACTGATGCAGCTGGCAAACGAGGCCGGCACGGAGTTGTCCGTCGTCGTCCTTGAAAAGGGTTCCGAGGTCGGCGCCCACATCCTCTCCGGCGCCGTCATAGACCCGATCGGCCTCGACCGCCTGATCCCGGACTGGCGGGAAAAGGGCGCGCCGATCACGACACCGGTGCGCGAAGACAAGTTTCTTTACTTGGGACCCGCCGGCGACCTTACTCTGCCAAACTTCCTGATGCCGCCATTGATGAACAATCACGGCAATTACATCGTCAGCCTCGGCGACGTCGTCCGCTGGCTTGGAGAGCAGGCCGAAGCGTTGGGCGTTGAGGTCTACCCCGGCTTCGCTGCAAGCGAGGTCCTCTACGACGACGATGGTTCTGTCTATGGTGTTGCCACCGGCGATATGGGTGTCGGACGCGATGGTCAGCCGAAGGACACCTATACCCGCGGCATGGAACTGCACGGCAAATATGTGCTGTTCGGCGAAGGCGCACGCGGCTCGCTCACCAAGCAACTGATGCAAAAGTTCGCGCTGAGCGCGCATGCGGAACCACAAAAATTCGGCATCGGCCTCAAGGAACTCTGGCAGGTCGCACCGGAAAAGCACCGCCCCGGCCTGGTCCAGCACACCTTCGGCTGGCCGCTGGACAACAGCACCGGCGGCGGTTCGTTTCTGTACCACTATGGCGACAACCTCGTCGCGGTCGGCTTCGTCGTCCACCTCAATTATTCAAATCCCTACCTCTCACCTTACGACGAGTTTCAACGCTACAAGACCCACCCGGCCATCCGCGAAACCTTTGAAGGTGGCAAGCGCATCGCTTACGGCGCCCGGGCGATCACGGAGGGCGGCTGGCAATCACTGCCCGAGCTTGTGTTTCCTGGCGGGGCATTGCTCGGCTGCGCCGCTGGTATGGTCAACGTGCCGCGCATCAAGGGCAGCCACAATGCGATCCTGTCAGGCATCCACGCTGCCGAAGCTGCCTTTGAGGCCATCGGCGAAGGACGCCAGCGCGACAAGCTCGAGGCCTACAGTGCCGCGGTCCGCAACGGCCCGATTGCCAAGGATCTCAGGAAGGTGCGCAACGCCAAACCGCTATGGTCGAAGTTCGGCACCGCCGTCGGCATCGGTCTCGGTGGCATCGACATGTGGCTCAACACCATCATTCCCGGTGTCGGCCTCGGCTATACGGTCAAACATGGCAAACCCGATCACGCCTCGCTGAAGCGCGCTGCCCAATCAAAGCCGATCGAGTATCCTCGGCCCGACGGCGTCCTGACCTTCGACAAACTGACCAATGTCTCGTTTTCAGCGACCAACCATGAAGAAGACCAGCCCGTTCACCTGCAGCTCAAAGACCCGGACGTTCCACTAACCGAAAACCTTCCGGAGTATGCCGAGCCGGCACAGCGTTATTGCCCGGCCGGGGTCTATGAGATCATCGCGGAAAACGATGGTACCAAGCGCTTCCAGATCAACGCTCAGAATTGCGTGCACTGCAAGACCTGCGATATCAAGGACCCGGCCCAGAACATCAACTGGGTATGCCCGGAAGGCGCCGGCGGACCGAACTATTCGGGTATGTAAATTCGGCGGCTTGCGGCAAGCCGCTCAAAATTGGAGCCGGCAGCATGTCGGGTTTCGATGAACGTAACCTGCGTGCCATCGGCCAGCCGCGCCGCCGCAAGGAAGACCACCGCCTGCTCACCGGACGCGGCCGCTTCACAGATGATTTTTCCTTGCCCGGCCAGGCCCACATGGCCATCGTCCGCTCAGCGCTGCCCCATGCCAGAATAACCGGCATCGACGCGACCGCAGCAGTTGCGCTACCGGGCGTTATCACCGTTCTTTCCGGCGCCGATGCCGACGCCGACGGCCTGAACCCGATCCCACACAACCCGCTGCCCAAAACCCGTTTCGATCTCAAACTGACCGGTCCTTCGAACGGACCGGTGTACTTTGGCCCGCACCATCTGTTTGCGCGCGACAAGGTCCGTTTCGTCGGCGAACCCGTCGCAGTCGTCATCGCCGAGACTCGGGATCTGGCACGCACCGCCGCCGAAATGGTCGACGTCGCCCTGGAAGAGCTGCCATCGGCAAGCGAGGCCACCGATGCGTTGCACCCGGATGCCCCGGCGATTTGGGGCGAGGCCCCCGGCAACGTCCTGGTCGACACCACGTTCGGAGATCAGGCGGCAACGGACGATGCCTTTGCCCGGGCTGCGCACGTCGTTTCGGCCAGCTTTCACATCCCGCGCGTAACCGGCGCACCGATGGAACCCCGAGCAGCCCTTGCCTCATACGACGTTGAGGCCGGACGCTACACGTTGATTGCCGGCAGCGGTGGCGCCGTTCGCCAGAAGCACGAGATCGCCTCCGTCCTTGGCATCGATCCCGAGAGGCTGCGCGTACGCGCTCACGATGTCGGCGGCAACTTCGGCACGCGCAACCGCGTCTACCCCGAGTTCGCCATCGCCTTGTGGGCCGCCCGCCGAACGGGCCGCCCCGTGAAGTACACTGCCAGCCGGCTCGAGTCGTTCCTATCGGACTACCAAGGCCGCGACCTGGTCAGCGAGGTGTCCCTTGCACTCGACCGAAACGGACGGTTCCTGGCCCTCAGGGCAAACAACATCAGCAACGTCGGTGCCTACTGCGTCTCCCTGTCGCCGTTGGGCAAAGGTTCGGCTCTGGTGACCGGCACCTACGACATCCCTGCAGCCCACCTGCGCTCCCGCGCGGTTTTTACGAATACCGTGCCGACCCAAGCCTACCGGAGCTCTGGACGCCCGGAAGTGACCTTCGCCATCGAGCGCCTTGTCGAACAGGCAGCCAGAATTTGCGATCTCGACCCGATTGACCTTCGCCGCCGCAACCTCGTCCGCCCCGCGCAGATGCCCTACCAAAACGCGGTTGGTGCACGATATGACAGCGGCACCTATGTGACCAATCTCGACCGCGCCCTGCGCCTCATCGACTGGGCCGGATACGACGCCCGCGCCCGGCAGGCCGCAAACCATGGCGTGCTGCTGGGGCGCGGCCTCGGCCACTACGTGGAATCATCGATCGGCTCGCCGCGCGAGCGTGCCGAATTCACCGTCCATGCCACGGGCGCGATTGATCTCGTGATCGGTACCCAGCCGTCCGGCCAGGGCCACGAAACGAGTTTCGCACAGGTTGCAAGTGACCTCCTCGGAGTGCCGTTCGAGGCGATCAACGTCATTCTGGGCGACACGGATGTGGTCAGCGTCGGCGGCGGCTCGCACTCGGGCCGCTCGATGCGCCATGCCGCCACGGTCATGGCCTTGGCACGTCAACACCTGGTCGACACGGCATCTGACGCCGCCGCGCAGCTTTGGGGCGTCGCCCGCGAAACCATCGCCTTCGACGACGGCCGTTTCGCGGCCGCCGGGACCAACTATGGCGCGACCTGGTTCGAGTTGGCCGCAGCCATGGAAGACAACGGGCCGGGCATCACGAAACTCCATGCCGTCGCTGACAACGAAATGCACGATCCCGTGTTCCCGAACGGCTGCGCGGCCTGCGAAGTAACCGTCGACCCGGCAACTGGGGAGGTTGCGATTACCCGCTACGTCGCCGTCGATGATGTCGGCCGCTGCATCAACCCGATGATTGTTCATGGACAGACGCACGGCGGCATTGCCCAGGGCGTCGGACAGGCCATGCTCGAGCACTGCGCGATCGATCCCGACAGCGGCCAACCGCTTGCGGGATCGTTCATGGACTATGCCCTGCCGCGCGCCGACACGCTTCCTTTCATTACGAGCGAAATTGTCGAGGTCCACTCGCCGACCAACCCGCTCGGCATCAAGGCCGGTGGCGAAGGTGGCACCACACCCGCGCTCGCCGTCATCGTCAACGCCGTGTGCCATGCCCTGCGCGATCACGGCGTCCATCACATCGAGATGCCACTCACGCCGTATCGTGTGTGGCAAGCCATCCAGGACGCCGCAGCGCACCGGGAGAACACGCCATGACCCCACTTCGCCTGATCGCATTTCCCGGCGCTCCCAATCTGCCAGTCTTCGCGGCACGCGAAGAAGGCTTCTTTGACGACGTCGGAATTGACCTGCAGATGGAAACGACGCCGAATTCGGCCTACCAGATCCAGCACCTCGTCAAGGGCGACTTTGACATCGCCGGCACGGCCTTCGACAACGTCGTCGCCTATCAGGAGGGCGAAGGCGCCGTGGCACTCGACCGGCAGCCGGACCTCTTCGCTTTCATGGGCGCAACCCAGATCGAACTGGCATTCATCGTAGCCCCTGAAATCGAGACATTTGCCGACCTCAGAGGAAAGACCATCGCGCTCGACGCCCTGACCACCGGCTTCGCTTTCGTGCTTTACGAGATGCTCGACCGCGCCGGCCTCACCCCGGACGATTACGAACTGGTCGCCGTCGGCGCGACACCACAGCGCTGGCACTCCGTCAAGACCGGCGAACACGCAGGCACGATCACCATTGAACCTTTCACAAGTATTGCGCGCGCGAACGGATTTCGTGTCCTGCAGTCGAGTTCGGATATCCTCGATGCCTATCAAGGCGGCGTGTTCGCCGCCTCACGGGCCTGGGCCGCGGCCAATCCGGATACGATCACGAGCTTCATTCGAGCCTACCTGACCGGCCTGGACTGGACACGCGACCCGGCCAACAGGGACACTGCCGCGCAGCTGCTCCAGGCGCGCATGCCTGAAATCCAGCCTCGCGCCGTCAGCTGGGTAATGGCTTCTCTCCTCTCACCCAGGTCCGGACTGACGCCGGGCGGTAGGATCCTGGATGACGGTGTCGATACAGTCCTGACGCTGAGATCCAAATTCGGTACAGGCACCGGCCCGCTCAATGAACCGGAAAAGTACGTCGACCTCGCCTACCTCGACGCGGTTGTCTAGATCAATTCCGCCTTAGGCCGAATCGCACCGCCTGCCCACTCCCCCGCCCGGCCGCCCATGCAATCGTGGTTTTGGGCGGCCGGGCGGGGGAGTGGGACGGTTCCAGCTAAACCTGAAACGCTCTAGAGTTTCCGCCCCAGGCGGAATCTCATCGCCGGCCCGCACCTCCTCCCGACCGCCCAATACAATGATGCCGTGGGCGGTCGGGAAGGGAGCGGGATGGTTCCAGCTCAACCTGAAAGAGTATAGCCGGGAGTTGGAAACGGCCCCGATCAGCCCTTTTTCCCGTCAATCAACACGAAGGCAATCCGGCACGGTTCATCGGAGCGGTTGGACCAAACGTGGTTGGTCGCCCGTTGAATGCACACATCGCCGGCTCGCATCAGGGTTTCGTGCTTGTCGAGGACCAGATGGACCTCGCCGGACACAATGATCGCAAAGTCGAGCGTTTCGGTTTTGTGCATGAATGGGTGCTGCTCGTTGCCATCGCCGGCAAGTGCGTCTGCCGCACCCATCTCCCCGAACGCCCTGGCAGCATCGTGCGCACTGATGCCGTCCAGATAATCCGCCTCGGGCGGAAACTCGACAATGCGAAAATTGATGCCGTTGGCGACCGGCGCCAGTGCTATATCGGCATGCGCCGCATCTTCGGGCGCGATCGTCGCCGCCGGCATGCGGTCAGTCATCCAAAGGTTGTTGATCACGACCCCAGGGCGATGGGGCGAAGTTTTAATATGCGGCGTCGCGCAATCCTGCAGGATCACCGATTGCCCGTCACTGTCATGTCCCGTTATCACCCTGCGAATTGGCGTTCCGGTCATCACATCACTCCTGCCCGCCGATCATGTGGTCGACCAATATCGCCACGTCCTCTACATCCTCAAGGGCATCGACGTGATCGGCAAGCCCGCTGATTTGTCGTTCGCTCAGCGGCCGCTTGGCCAGCTCGCAATTGGTTGCAAACTTTGCCAGCTGCGCCTCCCGCGACATCGCCTTTGCAGGGTTGCCATAAACGGCATCGATGGTCGTGTCGTGAACCTGACCGTCATCCAGCGCGATCTCGACGCGAACAGGTGTCAGTGCATTGGGATCGCCGCGGTCTTCGGCCTCGACGTGAATGCGCGCTGCGAGCTCTTGGGTGCGCACATCCCGATAGGCCTCCGCGGCAAAGTCATCAAATCGCACATCGTCCTTAAGCAACGCCACCGCAGCCACATACGCAGCGCACAACCGCGCGTAGTTCGTGTCCATCACCGCCTGCGGGCGCCGCCCGACGAGATGGTGGACCAGAGGCGGCACGTGCGCGGTTACCCTGGCAATCCGCTCCGGCAAGATCCCGTGAGCACGTTTGATCTCGAGGCAGCCATCGACAATTCCGTGCGTCGCGCGACCCGACGGAAACGGTTTGTGTGCAACCTCTGCGATCCGCCAGACGTTGCCGAGTTCGCGAACAACCGAACCGGTCTCACCGCCTGGCTCGAACAACGAAAAGAAACCGAATGGTCCCTCGAGGATGTTCTTCGGCCCGTCGAACCCCGCCGCCGCCAGATCGCAGGCAACGACCGCGTTACGCGCATTGAACCCCATTTGCATGGCAAGCAGCATCGAGCCTTCTGTGTGCGCCTGCATCGTTCCGCAGAGCTGGCCGTAGGTAAGCGACAACGCATTGACGAGCCGCACCTCGTCAAAGCCCTTCAGCTTGCCCACCGCCGCGGCGGCTCCGAACGCACCGACCGTCGCCGGGCGGAAAAATTTGAGGCCTGCCCGCGCGGCAATCCCGAGGCTGCTCGCCACGTCGACCCCGACGACAACTGCCGTCAACAATTGCCGGCCGCTGATCCCGCCCCGGCGCTCGGCGTATGCCAACGCTGCCGGCACAACTGCCGACAAGACATGCGCGACAGCATCCTCGTGGACGCAATCGAATTCGCTGTTGTGAACCTGATAGGCATTACAAAGCGCCGCAGCAGGTGCCGGCAGGCGATACCCGAGAGACCATACGCGGGCATCATCGCCGTGCCCGGATGATCTCTGCGCAACGGCCAGTTCCTCGGCCATCGGCCCGGCACTACCCACCATCCCGACGCCCAACGTATCGAGAATCAATGTTTTCGCGGCGCGGACCGCATGTCCCGGCAACGCATCGAACTCAGTTTGCGCGACATGCCGGGCAAAATCGAAGATCGCATCCATCGTCAGCCGCACTCCCCTCGCAAATCCGGCACGAGTGTCGGACACCTTGCGTTTGGCCCCCGTATACGGCTTGTCTCTCAACCAAACGTCAGGTGCAAGAGTTACACTGGAAACATTGGCTTGCTCGTTCTCCCAATGGTTCCCACATTTGCTATCCCGCGCGGCGAAATCGAGAGCAAATGTCAGAACCGAAACACGAGAGCAACCTGCCTTAATTCGGACTCGCACCGATTCCGAATTAAGGCAGGTTGCTCGATTCATCAGGAACGATGATCTAGACGCGATAAATCCGTGCCGCGGTGTCGTGGAAGAGCTGGGCCCTCTCATCGGCGGAAAACCCGGTTGTCAGCCGTTTGAACGCATTCCACAGAACGGTGTAGCTGCAGCTCAACTTGTCGACGGGGAAATTGGATTCAAACATGCAGCGTTCAACCCCGAACGCAGCGATCGTGTGTTCGAAATAGCGCCGTGTCGCCTGCATCAAATCCTCGCTCGTCGGCGGCAGTTCTCGCGCTTCCCAGTGGTAACCGTTGATGTCCATATTGAGCCCGCCGAGTTTGGCCATGACATTGGGGCAGGTCGCAAGCTCGTTGATTTTCACCTTCCAATCGTCGAAGACCTCATCGGACCGCCCGGTGTAGGGGCCGATACCGAGCGGTCCACCAAAATGATCGAGAATAATCGTCGTGTCGGGAAACGCACGCGCCAGATCGGTGACCTCGGGAATCTGCGGATGGCAACACCAGGCTTCGAAGGTCAATCCGCGCGGCGCCAGATGCTTGAAACCTGATCGAAAAATCTCGTGCAGCAGCATCCCGTCCGGCGGGTTGGTACGATGATTGCGAATTTCGGGGCTTTCATGCCACAGTGCCCCGAGCCGGATACCGCGAAACCGGCCGTTGCCTGCCGCGATCTGCGCATCGAGCACATCGCCAGCCGCCTCTCCGATTTTGAGATCGACGGTGCCAATGATGCCGGCCGCAATTCGCGTCGGACCATAGAGGCCGGATGCTGACATCGCGGCGATACCATTGGCGAATTCAGTCTCACCAATGGCTTTGAAGGGCTCGGGCCCGTCGGCCCGGAACATCGTCCCGCACTCGATAAACACCGTGGACACGATGTTGTGACCGCCGGCGGTATCTTCCAACATCTCGTCGAGCAAATAACGGCTCTGCACTGCGCCGTCGCGGAAGTCCCACAGGTGATGATGTGGATCACAAATCGCGATAGCGGGCTCCAGTGGCTCTTCTTGAACCTTGAGGAGCCAGTCGTGATTACTCGATCGCGCGACCATTTGCATTCCACTCCGAATTCCATCGCGTACGACGCCTCGATTGTTGCACACTAGGCGGATTGCGCCGATCTCGCCACGGTCTTGCAAAGTTGGATGGCGGGCTGCACGTTGCCTGAGATGCACACCGGTGCGGAATTTCGTCAGTGCGCACGGTTTGGGCTTTGGCCGAACCAATTGGCGCTTTAGAATTGTGCGAATTGCAAAGTTCTCATTTTCGTGGAGTTCGCATTGTGACGTGTACCAACCGGAGACTGATGTTTGCGGCTCAGTCTGCGATCGTGGCTGGATTGGCGATATTGACCTGCGTCATTGCAGCTTTTGCAGCCATCATGGGCGCCTCGAGTGACACTGCGAACGCGCAATCTCGCGTCTACTGGGGGGCGAACGGCCCGGTATATCAGCGCTCGAGGCAACGGGCTGCCCGCCTGCGCCGGTCGCGCCGCGCGCGTACGGTGCGCCGTTCCAGGGTCCGGTTGCGTAGAACCCGCCGGGTGCGGGGCACGTCCCGGGCAAAACCCACCAAGACCGTCCTGCTGCCGGCCCGCCGGACGAACGACGGCCCAATTCAACTCGTCGTCTCACTTGGCAAGCAGCGTCTGACGGTCTATCGCAATGGCGAAGCTGTCGGAACCACGCGAATTTCCAGCGGCCAGAACGGATTCGAGACACCGCAGGGCATCTTCAGCATTATCCAAAAGCGGCGCCGCCACTATTCCAATATCTACCGCGGCGCACCAATGCCGTTCATGCAACGCCTGACATGGTCAGGCATCGCCCTGCATCAGGGCCACGTGCCGCGATATCGTGCGTCTCACGGCTGCATTCGCCTGCCCTCGGCGTTTGCACGCTCACTGTTTGGCTTCACCCAAAAGCGCACACACGTCATCGTCACCGGTGGCGACCCCAAACCGCAACTGATCGCCCACCCGGCTCTGTTCCAACCAACGCCGGCAGACCCGCGTCCCGACCCGTCGGCCAACGACACCGCTGACGCCAACACGCGATCCGTGCGATATGCATTCAACACCGCCACCAGCACCGCGACGGCAACGAAGACCGATGCCGGCACGCCACGGCGCCAAACAGCCGCTACTGCCGTGACCGGCAATCCGCTTTTTGATGCCGATGCAGCCGAGATGGACGCGCATCGCCGCCTCATGCGGGCAACCAAATCGCAAAGTCCGCTGCGCATCCTGATCACGCGTCGCTCCGAACGCGACAAGCTCCGCCAGGCCCAGAATTTGCTGCAAGGTTTCGGCTACGATCCCGGCCCCGCGGACGGCTTGGTCGGCAAACAATCGGTACTCGCAATCAAGGCGTTTCAGTCGGACGAAGGCTTGACCGTCACCGGCTACCCCAACCGGCAATTCTACGATGCGCTCTACCGCAAGGCGGGCATCGTCGATACTAATCCTGCCTTTGTATATGTCCGCCAGGACGCGGACGACATCTACGCGGCCGCCATTGCCTTGAAACACCCCGAACAACCATTGGGTGCACACCTTTTCCTGGTGACCGACTTCAAACCCATCACCGGCGAGGCGGGATGGAACGCCACATCTCTCAAAACAAGTGCTCGTTTTCTCAAGCGCTTTGTCAAGGGAAACAACAACGCGGGCGAAGAGGCATCGCATTTGTCGCCTCCGTCCGTTGGCCGGGCGCTCGACCGTATTGAAGTTCCGGCCCATGTCCGCCAGCGTATCGAAGATTTGCTCACGCCTGGATCGTCGATGATCATCTCCGATGGCGGTCACACGCGCGAAACCGGACAGGATACGGACTTCATCGTTCTGACACGCTAGTTGAAGCGCAAGTCAGCTTCAGCCATCCACGCTGCAGCAACCCACTGCGCAAAGACACTGCAATTTATCGCCTGCGCTTCGGTACGCCACGCCCGAGATATTTGCGAAACGCCGTCAGGGTTGCTGCGCTAACGTGATGCTCGATCCCCTCCGCGTCCGCTTCGGCGGTATCGCCATCAACTCCGAGCGCGATCAGAAAGTCCCGCACCAGCAGATGGCGCTCGCGCGAGACCTCGGCAAGTTCACGCCCTTCATCCGTCAGAAAGATCGCGCGGTAGGGCTTTGACGTTACCAGACCATCGCGCTGCAGTCTTTGGATAGTGTTGTTGACGGTGGCGTTGCTCACGCCAAGCCGGCTTGCCAGATCAACGACGCGAGCTTCGCCAGTGGCCTCGATGAGATCCGCGATGAGTTCGACATAGTCTTCGGCCACCTCGGTCTGATGCGCATCGCGAACACGCTGAAACCGTTCAGCCTGCCGCCGCGTTGCCTCCAACATCTTATCGTCACTCACCGGTCCGCTCATCCGCCGTATCGCTCAAGCCGTTGACAATATTATTAGCCATGACTAACTTTTCGTATCAAGACTAAAGTTCTTAATGGACTACAAAACCTCCAAGGAGCAATGCAGACAATGGAGTTGAGAGTGTTGGCCCACGCTCCCCTGACGCACACCGTCGATACGAGATCTTATCGCATTCAGCACCTGCTGGCTGGTGCGGCAGCTGCCCTGCTCGCCATTTTCTTTGCCTTCGTTCCGGCCCATGCGGCGAAGAAGTTTCGCGTCATCACCACATTCACGGTCATTGCGGATATTGCACGCAACGTCGCCGGCGAAACAGCCACGGTCGACTCGATAACCAAGGTCGGCGCGGAAATCCATGACTACCAGCCCACGCCGCGTGACATCGTCAAGGCCCAACGCGCAGATCTCGTGTTGTGGAACGGCATGAACCTCGAGCGCTGGTTCGAGCGCTTCTTCCAGAACATTCGCGACGTCCCCAGCGCAGTCGTCACCGAGGGCATCGAGCCGATAGGAATCACCGAAGGCCCTTATACCGGCAAGCCGAACCCGCACGCGTGGATGTCGCCGAGCAATGCCATCAAATACGTCGACAACATTCTCAAGGCATTTGCCAAATACGATCCTGAAAACGCGGAGACCTATGCCCGCAATGCCGAGACATACAAGGCACAGATCCGTGCAATCGACGCCCCGCTGCGCCAACGTCTCGCGGCCATTCCCGACGCCAAGCGCTGGCTCGTCACCAGCGAAGGCGCATTCAGCTATCTCGCGCGCGACTACGGGCTCAAGGAGCTCTATCTCTGGCCGATCAATGCCGACGAACAGGGAACGCCAAGCCAGGTGCGCCGCGTCATTGATACCGTCCGGCAGGAAGGCATTCCGGTCGTCTTTTCGGAAAGCACGATCTCCGACAAGCCCGCCCGCCAGGTCGCCAAAGAAACCGGCGCTCGCTATGGCGGCGTACTCTACGTCGACAGCCTCAGCAAACCGGACGGCGCCGTGCCGTCCTATCTCAAGCTGTTGGAGGTCACGGTCTCCACCATTGCGAAAGGTCTCAACCCGTGAACGGCGCTGCCATCATCCACCGTGACCGACCTGACGCTGCGCCAGATACCATGCAGGCTTCACTGGCCGTCGATAACGTGACGGTCACCTATCCCAACGGCAATCGCGCGCTTGAAAGCGCCTCATTCGAACTCGGCCCATCGACGATCTGCGGCCTCGTCGGCGTCAACGGTTCCGGCAAATCGACCCTGTTCAAGGCAATCATGGGCTTTGTCACGCCGTCGAGCGGACACGTCACGATTGCAGGCATCCCCGCCCGTATCGCTCAAAAGCGCAACCTGGTCGCCTACGTCCCCCAGGCGGAGGATGTCGACTGGAACTTCCCTGTCCTCGTCGAGGATGTCGTGATGATGGGCCGCTACGGACATATGGGTTTCCTGCGCATCGCCTCCGATCAGGACCAGCGCAAGGTCGATGAAGCACTCGAGCGGGTTGGCATGTCGGCTCATCGCAAACGCCAGATCGGAGAACTGTCCGGTGGTCAGCGCAAGCGCGTTTTCCTCGCCCGGGCGCTCGCCCAGGAAGGCCTCGTTATCCTCCTCGACGAGCCGTTTACCGGTGTCGATGTCAAGACAGAGAACGCGATCGTCGAACTCATGCGCGAATTGAAGGCACAGGGCCACCTGATGCTGGTCTCGACCCACAACCTCGGCAGTGTGCCTGACTTTTGCAACCAGGTCGTTCTCATCAAACGCACGGTGTTGGCCGCAGGCGCCACGGCAACGACATTCACGCAAGCCAATCTCGAGCGGGCTTTCGGCGGTGTGTTGCGCCACTTCCGGCTTGAAGGCAGCGAACTGCACGACGATGACGACCGCCGCAGCGTCACGGTGCTGACCGATGATGAACGCCCGGTGGTCTTCTATGGCGAACGCCACGATGAGGATGAACCGCGGCCGCGGCGCGCCGAAGATCGGGAACCCGGGCAATGAGCGAGCTTTTGACACCCTTCGCATACGACTACATGCTCAAGGCCATGTGGGTCTCGGCGTTGGTCGGCGGCACGTGCGCTTTCCTGTCCGCATTTTTGATGCTCAAGGGCTGGTCACTGATGGGTGATGCACTCGCGCACGCCATCGTGCCGGGCGTGGCCGGCGCCTATCTTCTGAAATTGCCATACGCCGCAGGCGCCTTCATTGCCGGCCTGCTCGCCGCACTCGGAATGGCATTCGTGCGCCAACAGACCAGGCTGCGCGAGGATGCCATCATTGGTCTCGTTTTTACCTCCTTCTTTGCCGCCGGCCTGCTCATCGTCTCGATCAACCCGACCGCCGTAAACGTACAAACCATCGTGCTCGGCAACATCCTCGGCATCTCCGACGAAGACGCGATGCAGGTCGTCATCATCTCGGTCGTGACGCTTGGCGTCCTGCTCCTCAAGTGGCGCGATCTTATGGTTGTGTTCTTCGACGAGGCCCACGCCCGCTCTGTAGGCCTCGATCCGACAGCCTTGAAGGTGTTGTTCTTCACGCTGCTGGCCGCCGCCACGGTTGCCGCTCTGCAGACCGTTGGCGCCTGCCTGGTGATCGCCATGGTCGTCACGCCTGGCGCAACGGCCTACCTGCTCACCGATCGTTTCCCGACGCTGCTCATCCTTGCCGTCGCTCTAGGTGTCGTCACCAGCTTCGTTGGCGCCTATCTGTCGTTTTTCATCGACGGCGCCACTGGCGGTGTCATCGTTTCGCTGCAGACCCTGATATTCCTGTTGGCCTTCTACCTTGCACCGAAGCACGGTGTCCTGGCAGCCCGCCGGCGCGCCACCGAGGCACAAACCGCGCAACCGGAGCGGCCGACATGAGTGATCTGGCCGGCCTCATCGCCGAACCACTCGGCTATGCGTTTATGCAACGCGCATTAATCGTCGCAATTCTTGTCGGCACGGTCTGCGCGGTGCTTTCTTGCTATCTGATCCTCAAAGGCTGGTCGCTGATGGGAGATGCGGTTTCGCATGCGGTGCTGCCTGGGATCGTCATCGCATTCATCCTCGGACTACCACTGGCCATCGGGGCGTTCGTAGCCGGGCTCGCCTGCGCCGTGTTCACCGGCTACCTGTCGGACAATAGCCGCGTCAAAGAAGACACCGTCATGGGCATCGTGTTCTCCGGCATGTTCGGGTTCGGCCTCGTCTTGTTCACAAAAGTCGACACCGACCAGCACCTCAACCACATCCTGTTCGGCAACATCCTGGGCGTCACCCCCGCAGACCTCATCGAAACGGCCATTGTTGCAGCCATCGTGCTTTGCATCGTGCTCGCAAAACGCCGCGACCTGCTTCTTTACTGCTTTGATCCCCAGCACGCCCGGGCCATTGGCCTGCCGGTTGCGCTGCTGCACTATGGCCTGCTCATCGTGCTGTCACTCACCATTGTTGCATCGATCAAGGCAGTTGGGATCATCCTCGTTGTTGCCATGCTGGTCGCCCCGGGTGCCATCGCATACATGCTGAGCAACCGATTCGAACGAATGCTGATGATCGCCGCGGCCACCGCCGTCGGCTCGAGCGTGATCGGAACCATCGTCAGCTTCCACATTGACGGTGCAACCGGACCCTGCATCGTTCTCACACAAATGGCGGTATTCCTTTTGGCCTTCATGTTCGCGCCACAGCGTGGCCTTCTGCGCAAACCTGCAGACGCCAATTCCACCGTCGAGATCGTCAACAAACCACGCATCGAACCGGGCGCCGGCTGAGCTGCCTCGGCAGCGGCGCGTCACAGATGAAGCAAGCGAGACGAACGGACATGCAGCAGCCCACTATCGGATTTATCGGCCTGGGCCTCATGGGGCAAGGCTTCTTGAAGCGCCTGCACGAAACCGGCCATGACGTCATCGGCCTCGACGTCGTTGCCGAAAAGTGCAACGCGGCTCGCGCTCTCGGAGTGAGCATTGCAGCGAACCCGGCGGAGCTGGCCGAACAGGCCGACATCATTCAGATCTGTGTGACAACTCCTGCCAACGTTGCCGAAATCATCGAAGCCGAGCAGGGTATACTTCACGCCGCATCCGCGCGGGCGAATGTCATCGTCGACCATTCAACCACTGACATCGCGACAACCAAACGCCTTGCCGATTCACTTTCGCAACAAGCATCGATCTCCTTCGTCGATGCGCCTGTGTCAGGCGGCCCGACGGCAGCGGCAGACGGCAGCTTGGCGATCATGGCTGGCGGTGACGACCAGGCCATCGCCACGATCCGGCCGGTCATGGAGCACTTGGGTCGCTTCACGCACATGGGCCCCGTGACAGCCGGACAAGCCACCAAGCTCGTCAACCAGACCCTTGTGCTGACCAACTATTGCGTCATTGCCGAAGCCTTGCGGCTCGCAGAGGCCTACGGTGTCGATGCGCAGAAAATTCCCGAAGCCCTGTCAACTGGACACGCCGGTTCAAACCTGCTGCCAGTTCTTTTTGACCGCATGATTGCGCGGGACTGGACGCCGCTGGGTTATGCCCGCCAGGTCTTGAAGGACCTTGAAATGCTGAACGCGGCCGCATGCCGGGAGCACGTAGCAATGCCGATGTCAGCCCAGGCGCTCTCGCTGTTCCGCATCCTCGTCGCCCAGGGCAATGGCGAGATCGATGGATCTGCCGTCTTTACCGTTCTTGGCGACGACAAGTAGAGGGCATCTCGAGGTCTGGCCCGTAACGGCGCCAACTGCCCGCGGCGCCTGGCCAATTTGGCAGATCTTTGGAGTGCCAGAGATCTTTAGAGTGCCAGTGCCTGCTGTGCCGATAGTTCGAGTTCGATAAGGGCCGCGAATCCACCGGTTGGCGGGGTATGTGCCTCGACATCGAGGCCCTGCATCTCCAATAGCGAAATCGCGAGCGCCGTCAGCAACTCGGCCTCGCTCCGCGCCTTGCGTGAAGGTTGTCCCTTGGCCGACGACGCCGCTGCCGCAGTCGAACTGCTGACTGTCAGCACGACCGTGTTGTAGTTCACACGCTCCGCTGAAACGGAAATCCGGTTGCAACCACGTCCAGCGAGCATTGCCGCGCGCAGCAGGTTCGCCAACGCAATGATCACCGTTTCGCTATCGCCCCAGACCTCCATCGAAGTCGCGACCTCCGACACCGTCGCCGGCAACCGGCCGTCCGTGCACTCGATTGCTGTATCGACCGCGACTGCGACCGCGTCGGCGAGATTGAAGGGCTTGGTCTCTCCGACCGGGCGTGGCGCGGCGAGCAAGGACGTGATGGCCAACGTTTCATTGGCCGCCTGGAGCATGCGTTCCGCACTTTCCGAAATATGATCGAGGTACTCACGGTATCGGGCATTCCCAACGGGGCCAAACCGCTCGCTTCGCATAAGATCGGAAAACCCGATCACCGCGTTGAGCGGCGTACGCAACTCATGACTGATTTGGTACGACAAACTCTCGAATGGATCGCAGTGGATCTGGGGGCCAGGAAGGCCCCGTACTGCGCGCGCACGCTGTCCCCGTGCACAGACGGTCGACGCCTGTGTCATTTCTCGCCCCGTTGATAAGAGTCCTGCCAGAAGCAGACTCAAGCCCCCGCACCCGAATCATGCTTCATTCTCGCTAGAAATCACTTGCACTGTCGAGGATAATAAATTGGAAAAACGGGGATTTTATAACATCAGTCCTCTAGCATTTTGCTCGCTATCTCAAATACATCGCGGGACAGGTTTTCACTCCGCGCCAAGCCTCGAAGAACGCGCTTGGAGTGGCCGCGCCGAACCGGCTCCAGCGCGCGCCACGAGCGAAACGCATTGAGAAGCCGGGCTGCGACCTGCGGATTGATCTTGTCGATCGCCAAGACCTGCCGGGCCACGAACTCGTAGCCGGCCCCATCCTCGCGGTTGAACTGTGATGGGTTCTGCATCGCAAAACTGCTGATCAATGCCCGCACCTTGTTGGGATTTGCGAGTGTGAATTTCTCATGCCGCATGAGTTTCTTGACCCGGCCCAGTGTCATTTTCGCCGGCACCAGAGCCTGCACACCAAACCACGTGTCGAGCACGATGTGATCGTCGTGCCAACGTTCATAGAACCGATCGAGCACCGGTTGACGCTGCCGCCCGCCGAACACCGAAATGAGAGCGAGTGCGTGCGCTTCATCGGTCATATTGGTCGCAGTGTCGAAATGGGCCATCAGACGCGTCCTGTCCTTCGCCGTGCCGCGCTGACACAGAACGCTGAGCGCCGCATTGCGCAGCGCGCGACGCCCCGCACTCGATGCATCCGGTGAAAAAGCGCCGGTTGCCCGCATCATGTCGTAAGTCGCCTCCAGCGACCCGCCTATCGCCTTTGCGACCGTCTTGGCGAAAAGCCGGCGCGCTCTGAGGACCGCCTCGGGATCAACGTTTCGCGCGATCTCGCGGGCAATATCCGCCTCTCCGGGCAAGCGCAGCATCTCCGCGCGGTAGGCCTCATTGAGGCGCTCGTCCTCGAGCGTCCGTTTCAGGGCCTGCGCATAGGCGCGCGCACGATCGAGGTGCTTCTTCGGATCGCGCGATCTGGCCAGTTGCACGAGAATGCGCATCGCATAATCGTTCGCCGCCTGCCAACGCGAGAAGAGATCCGAATCGTGCGCCATAAGAAATTCGAGCTCGCGGTCGGGTTGGTCGGCAACGAGCTTCACGGGCGCTGAAAACTCGCGCAGATAAGACGGCACGGGACGCGCCGGAACCTTGGCGAAGCGGAACTTCTGACTGCGACGGGTCACGTGTACGACGCCGTCGGCGATGCTCTCGCCACCGGTGGTCTCCAGCGCGACATCGCGCCCTTCGGGATCAAGCAAGCCGACCTTCAAGGGAACATGCAGAACCTTCTTGCGCGCCTCGCCTGGCGTCGGGGCCAGAACCTGCTCCACGCTCAGCTCTGCGATCTGCTTCTTGGCATCGTGACTGAGCTTGCAAACGAGTTCCGGCGTACCGGCCTGCGTGTACCAGTTGTGAAACTGCTTCAGGTCGGCGCCGGTCGCATCTTCAAAACACGCAATGAAGTCCTCGATGGTTGCCGCATCACCATCGTGCCGCGCAAAGTAGAGATCCATGCCCTGGCGAAACCCTTCGTCACCGCAAATCGTCTTGATCATGCGCACCAGTTCGGCGCCCTTTTCGTAGACGGTCGCTGTGTAGAAATTATTGATCTCAATGTAACTCGACGGCCGGACGGGGTGGGCGAGCGGACCGGCATCCTCCGGAAACTGGTGAGCGCGCAAGGCGCGTACGCTCTCGATGCGCTCAACGGTACGGTCGCGCTCGTCCGCCGTGAACTCCTGATCCCGGAAAACCGTCAGCCCCTCCTTGAGGCAGAGCTGGAACCAATCACGGCAGGTAATGCGGTTGCCGGTCCAGTTGTGGAAGTATTCGTGTGCAACAACCGACTCGATGCGCAGGTAGTTCATGTCGGTCGCCGTATCGGGCGACGCGAGTATCAGCCGGTCGTTGAAGATGTTGAGGCCCTTGTTCTCCATCGCGCCCATGTTGAAGTCGGAAACAGCAACAATATTGAACACATCGAGATCGTATTCCCGCCCGTAACGCTCCTCGTCCCAGCGCATCGACCGCTTGAGCGCATCCATCGCCCAATCGCAGCGCTTTTCCTTGCCGCGCTCGACGTAGATTCGCAGATCCACTTTCCGTCCCGAGGCGGTCCTGAACGTCGACGCGATCGAACTGAGATTGCCGCCGACCAGCGCAAACAGATAACTTGGTTTGGGATGCGGATCTTTCCACACCGCATAATGGCGTTTGCCGCCGGCCGCCGTACCTCGCTCCACGGGGTTCCCGTTCGAGAGCAGTGTTGCCGCCTCATCGGCATCCGCCTCAATGCGCGTCGTGTACGTTGCAAGAACGTCCGGGCGATCGAGGAAATAGGTGATCCGCCGAAACCCCTCGGCTTCGCACTGCGTGCAGTAGATGCCCTTCGAACGATACAGCCCACTCAGCGCCGTGTTCGCTTCCGGATTGACCGTGGTATGGATTTCGAGACGAAACGGACCACTCGGCAGGTGCGGCACGATAAGCCCGTTCGGCGATGCCGTAAAAGCACTTGAATCGAGCACGGCCCCGTTCAGCTTCACTTGATCCAGCGTCAGTTGGTCGCCATCGAGACGCAGCGTATGGGAGTTCGATCGGGCGCCCGGATTGGGGCGTACCTTCATGCGTGCGCGCACCTTGGTCTGCGTCGGGTGCAACGCGAAGTCCAGGTCAACGTGGTCGATGAGGAAATCTGACGGTCGGTAGTCCTTGAGGCGGATGGGACGGGGAGTATCGGTCTTCATGGCATCTGGCCCGGGTTTGGCGCGTCATCTCGCGCCACTCTTGCCATGCACCACGCACCCAGTCGAGCGTCAATATCGTGCCTTTCATGCGGCATTGCCGGCACGCCCGATCCCGTTACAGCCAACACCAGCTGTTGGGCCGAACCGCGATGCGGCCGGTTTATCGCCGCATTGCAATCCGATAGACCGCGATACGTCCGCCGTTATACCGTGTTAGAATGGTCGGCGGGATCGGACAGCAGGTGGCTGCGCTTTCCCTCAAACGAATCTCGGAGCAGGACCAGTGCTCAATCGACGTCAGTTGCTCACAACCTCGGCCACGCTCGCCGCATCGGCCGTCGCCGCACGCATGGCACCCGCACGTGCAAACCGCGTGCGCGAAATCATCGCCAAACCTGGGACCGCCAACCTGCTCGAACCGGGCGAACCGGCGACCGATATCTGGGGCTACGACGGGCGCGTTCCCGGCCCGACACTGCGCGCCAGGCAGGGCGAAGCCTTCGCGGTGGATCTTGTCAATCAACTATCGCAACCAACCACCATCCACTGGCACGGCATTCGCATCGACAATGCGATGGACGGCGTTGCCGGCCTCACTCAGCCGGCCACCAAACCCGGCGAGCGCTTCACCTATCGCTTCACGCCACCGGACGCCGGCACCTATTGGTACCATCCCCACAACCGCACGTGGGAGCAACTCGCACGCGGGCTGCAAGGTGCCTTCATCGTGGAGGAGGACAAACCGCCGGCGGTCGATCAGGATTTGGTACTCGCCGTCGATGACTGGCGCCTCGGTCGCGACGGCAAGATCCACGAACGCAGTCTCGGCAGCATGCACGACATCTCCCATGCCGGACGGCTCGGCAATGTCCTCACCCTCAACGGCAAGGACACCCTCGATATTCCGGTCCGGGCCGGCGAACGCCTGCGACTGAGGCTTGTCAACACAGCCAACGCCAGAGTACTGGGCGTGATCTTCGATGATCATGCACCGATCGTCGTCGCCCTCGACGGCCAGCCGCTCGCCGTTCCCTTCGCGCCGAAACGAAACATGGTGTTCCTGGCGCCGGCCCAGCGCGCGGACGTCATCCTCGACTGCACGCAAGATCCGGCTACGCAATCGACAATCACCGTGGATGTCGGTCGCGAGCGCGTCAAGATGGGCCGGTTGGTCTATCATCCGGCCAAGCGCGCGCGCCCCAGCGTGCTAGCAGACATCCCGGTCCTCCCCGCCAATCCGATGCCCGACAAGCTCGACCTCGACAACGCGCGACCGGTCGACCTGATCATGACCGGAGGCGCGATGACGGCATTCGAGTCGGCCCATTACAAGGGCCGGGAAATGGAGTTACGCGAACTCGTGCGCGAGCACCGCAAAGCGTGGGCGTTCAATGGCATCGTCGGTATGCCCGACCATCCCCTGGCGCAGATCTCGCGCGGCGAGACGGTCAAGGTCCGTCTCGCAAATCGCACCGCCTGGCCACACGCCATGCATTTCCATGGCCACCACGTCCGCGAAATCACCCATTCCAACCGCGATCCGCAACCCTATTGGCGCGATACGGTATTCGTTGAGCACAACCAGGACATAACCGTTGCTTTCAAAGCGCATAATCCCGGCAAGTGGATGCTGCATTGCCACATGCTGGGTCACCAGGCTGGCGGCATGAGCACATGGTTTGAGGTCGGCTGAGGTCAAACTGATGTGACCCGAGCCGAGTTCGGCGGAACGGGCGGGCACGTCGAATGTAGCCGGCATCAAGGTGATTGGTGACTGACGAAGGAGACGAGCAGTGACGCTAACGCAGGCGGAAATCGAACACTACCATAGCGACGGATATGTCATTCCCGCCTTCCGCCTGCCATCAAAGCGCATCGACGCGCTGCGCGGGACCCTCGACAGGCTCATTGCCGACAACCCGGACGTACGGCCGGAAAAACTGGTCTCTGCGCACATCGCCGGGCAAAACGACGAAGGCGTGAAGGGCTCCAAGGATTTCCTTGATCTCGCACACGACGAAGATATCGTCGAAATGGTGGCACAGGTGATCGGGGATGATGTCATCCTGTGGGGCTGTCATGTCTTTTGCAAACCGGGCGGCACCGGCTATGAGACACCTTGGCATCAGGACGGTCACTATTGGCCGATCAGGCCGCTCGCCACGTGCACCGTCTGGGTCGCACTCGACCGGACCGATCGTGAAAACGGCTGTCTCAAGGTGATCCCCGGCTCGCACCGCAAGCGGCAGCTGGTCGACCACCTCACGGAAGACCGCGATGATGTCGTGCTCACGCAACGCACCGCAGACAGCGCCTTCGACCGATCAAGCGAGGTTGCGCTGGAATTGGAACCGGGGCAGATGTCCCTGCACGATGTCTACATGATCCACGGTGCCGATGCGAACCTGTCGCCTCGCCGGCGCGCCGGCGTCGCGCTGCGCTACATGCCGGCAACCAGTGTCTTCGAGCGCAATCTTAATCCTGCCGATGGCAAGAGCGGTATCCCGGTGAGTTTCGCCACGCGTCCACTCTGGCTCGTCCGCGGTGTCGACCGCACGGGCAGGAATGACTTCTCGATTGGTCATTGAGGGGGCGCTGTGCTCGTTTCTGATGGCAAACTTTCTCTTGCGGAAAGCAGCAGCGAGCGCCAATTGACGAAACCATCGGATTTCAACCGATCTGAGTCGCGGAGAAAGTCATAAGACGAGCGTTTCAGGTTTAGCTGGAACCGTCCCACTCCCCCGCCCGGCCACCCAAAACCACGATTGCATGGGCGGCCGGGCGGGGGAGTGGGCAGGCGGTGTGATTCCGCCTAAGGCGGAAATGATCTAGGGCGCGTTGCCAAAAATGCGCCTCCTTCGGGTTTCTTTGCCTCACGCCGCCATTCGCGCTGCGCGCGGCGGCTCCGGCGGGGCGGCCTTTCGGCCGGTTCGCGTCGCTCCCTTATGAGCCGATCCGTTTTGCTGCGACATGCCTTAGACAATCACCTCCATTTGGTCTTGCTGCCCGGTCCTGAAAACACGCTTGTAGCGCTCAACTTCAACCGGAGAGCCAACCGCCTTGAGAGGATTGTCGGAAAGTTTGACGGTCGCGCGGCCGTCAGCGGAAACGACTTTGCAGACAAGCGAAATCGGATCCAGCCGACCGTTGTCGATCAGACCTCGAAAGTCGTTCGTCAGCAATGTGCCCCAGCCGAATCCGACGCGAACCCGCTCGTGAAACTGACGATGCAACGCCTTGATTTCCTCGGTATCGAGACCGTCCGAAAAAATTAGAAGCTTCTCGGCGGGGTCTTCCCCGCGCTCACGCCACCATCTGATGGCGGCTTCACCGGCCTTGCGCGGATCACCGGAATCGATGCGCATCCCGGTCCACCTTGCAACCCAGTCGGGCGCCCTCTCCAGGAACCTCTCGGTACCGAAAGTGTCGGGCAGAATGATCAGCAAATTGCCGTGGTAGTCCTCCTGCCAATCGGACAAGACCTCATAAGGTGCCTTGGCGAGAGCTTCATCGCCGTGCACCCCGGCGAGAGCCGCATAGACCATTGGCAGTTCGTGAGCGTTCGTCCCAATCGCCTCGACTTCGCGGCGCAGCGCAATGAGACAGTTCGATGTGCCCAGAAACCGCGTTCCCAGCCCCTCGATCATCGCCTGGACACACCAGTCCTGCCACAGAAAGCTGTGCCGTCTCCGCGTCCCGAAATCGGAAATTTTTAAGTCCGGCAACTCTCTGAGAGCTTCGATTTTCTCCCAGACCTTCGTCATCGCGCGCGCATAGAGCACCTGCAGTGCGAACCGGCCCATACCCTGCAGGACCGCGCGTGACCGCATTTCCATGACGACAGCGAGCGCTGGAACCTCCCACATCATGACATCGAGCCACGCTCCCTCGAAGGTCAGTTCATACTGATCATCGCGCCGGACCAGCGCGTAGTCTGGAAACCTGAAATCTTCCAGCCAAGAAATGAATGCCGGATCAAACATCCGCCTCTCGCCGTAAAACGAGTTCCCGCGCAGCCAGGTGGACTCACCGCGCGTCAGACGAAGCGTCCGGATATAGTCAAGCTGTTCGCGCAATGCCGTTTCATCGACAAGCGCCGCCAGCGGCACCCGGTCCGTCCGGTTGATCAGGCTGAAAGATACGCGGACGTTCTTCTCGTGCCGAAAGATGGATTGCGCCATCAGCAGCTTGTAGAAGTCGTTGTCCAACACCGATCGCACGATCGGGTCAATCTTCCAAAAGTGATTGTAAACGCGGGTCGCAATCTCAACCATGGTGCAGGCAACGGTCCATTCATTCCGGCGACTGGTGATCTGTAGCAGTCGCGAGGCTGCGGTTCGACAACGTTGTGCCATTCGCAACCGATACGCATCGCCGCAATCATAGACGATGGCAGGCTGCAAGAAAGAGTGTTTCGCCAGTCCAGATCTCGGCACCTCCACCGCGCCGCCGGCGTGCCGTTCGATCAGCTCCTCGAAGCATACCGTCAGCCGAGGACGCAATGCGTCGTGGGATTGGGGTTGCAATCAGCTGCCCGCGCCGCACAATTGAATTTCCAACCGCCCCCTCCTCCCGGGTCCCAATCGTGGCATTGATCCGTTGCCGGTAAGAAAACGTGGTTCGCAATGCCAGAGGCCACATATTTTTTACTTGTGAATGGATGTGATTGGCAGCTGCTCTTTGGACATCCTACGAAATTGCCATCAAGTCGTATGTAGATATTTGCTGACAAAGTGAGGCGCAATATGCCGTTAAATCGATCTGGATTTACCACCGTTGTGGCCATCGCAGTGATGGTGGTCGGCGGAATTGGAAATGATGTCCTGGCCCAGGAAACGCTGAAATCCGGCAGCCTTCGCGGAGCAGGCGGTCACAAATCATCCGGACAGGTTCGGATCGTAAAGAGTGGCAACGTGACCAAGGTCGTGTTTGCCAGCAACTTCCGGCTCGACGGCGCCCCGGATCCCCGCGTTGCGTTCGGCAACGGACGTTACGTCCGCGGTACGATATTCGCCAGGCTTCGCAGGTTTCGCGGGGCGCAGGAGTACGTGGTCCCCGCAAGGCTCAACGTCGCGAAATTCAGCCAGGTCTGGCTGTGGTGCAAGAAGTTCAACTCTCCGATCGCAGTTGCCCGTGTGAACTAGCGCTTCGGCCTTGCCGGAGTGCGGGGTAACGCTACGTGGATGCGCCCGTTCGGTGGTGCGAAGCTCGTGTGCATGCGCGCCACTGCACTTGCCTGCGACCAAACTTCAATCCCCGAGAGCCCCCCGCACCGTTGCCTTGCCATTTTCGGAAACCGAATTCTCCTCGAGTTTCCGGTAGGCCGCCAATTTTGCACTGGAACGACAGCGAACCAGGCGGCAATTGAAACGCCGTTAGTCCTGGCAACGCATTCATCCTTGCATCCTTGTGACGATATTTTACCGATCAGATCGCATATTGCGCTTTGCTGCAGCATTCAGGCGGTCATGGCGGTCACGAATATTGGGCGGCCACCGCGACTTGATGAAAGACAACACGGCGATGATGTCGGTGTCGGACAAAACACCATCATAGGCCGGCATCCGCGTCTTGTATTTGTCGCCGGCCACAGCGGACAGACCGCGCTTGGTCAGGTTGAAGAGCTGAGCGTCACTATGATGCCACGTGTGCCCCGTTGCATCATGAGGTGGTGCAGGCAAGTAGCCATCCTCGTCTCGCACGCGCCAGTTGGGCTCACCTTCCAGGCGCCTGCCATGGCAGGATGAGCACTCTGCAGCGTAGATCGTTTCCCCGCGAGCGACGACGTCGGCATCATCCGGTTTGAGCACTGGGAAATCTTCGCCATTTCCGGCCAGCACAAATCGAACGACGACGATCGCAACCGCGACCAGGCCCGCAGCGGCCATCGAAGTTTTGGAGAGCGCCACCTTGCAGCCCAACATCAACCAACACCGAAACATATTCGTGCGGCTTCCAGCGAATGGAAGGTCAACATCAAACCCACAGACGGCGATCGGCGTCCGCCCGGCAGCCGAACATATCGAGGCCTGTGCACACCGGCCCAAATCTGCGTGAGCCTGCTCTCGGCTCTGAAATTCTTCGCACCTGCCCCTTGACCTTCCTCTTCCTGGAAGGATTAGCGGTTGCATGGAACGCACAGTCCAATGCGAGCACGTCACAATGAAACTTGGTCAGGCTCCGGCAAGTCTACGGGCATCGGCAATCGCAACCGCGATCGCTCCACCAAAAACAATCCGAAGCAACCCGGGAGCAGGCGCATTGGGTACCTTCAAGCACAAGCCGGGCCTTTCGCGCCGCACAGTCCTTCGAGGAATGGCCGCCTTGCCGGTTGCCATGGCCTCGGCCGGTTACGGCTCATCACGAGCCCACGCTGATCGCAGCATTGTCCTGGTTGCGCAAACTGGCCAATCGCCATTGCGCGGCAAGAAGAAGTCGCCGACGCCGATTTGGGGATACAACGGAACTTCGCCTGGTCCGCTCCTGCGGGTGCGCCAGGGCGACGAGCTGCACGTCCGCCTCATCAACCAACTCACCCAACCAACGTCGCTGCATTGGCACGGTATCCGCATCGCCAATCCCATGGACGGCGTGCCGGGTGTCACCCAGGACGCCGTCGCTCCTGGTCAGCAGTTCGACTATCGTTTCGCATGCCCTGACGCAGGAACCTTCTGGTATCACCCACACATCATGTCGTCCGAGCAGGTCGCGCGCGGCCTGAACGGCATCCTCATCGTCGAAGAAAACCAACCACCGATGGTCGATCAGGACCTGGTCTTCGTCCTCGATGACTGGCGCCTGGCATCCAGCGGCGAGATCCATGCAACAAGCTTCGGTTCCCTCGGTGAACGTGCCCATGGCGGGCGTTTTGGCAACACTTTCACGCTCAACGGTTCAAACTCGCACACGGTGAGCGTCAGATCCGGCGAGCGCTTGCGGTTAAGATTGTGCAACGTTTCGAACGCGAACACCTTCGGGCTCAGAATTGACGACCACGCGATGCGTATCGTCGCGATAGACGGTCAGCCGGTGAAGGCGTTCGAGGCGGAAAACGGGTTCGCCGTCCTCTCATCGGGTCAGCGCTCCGACGTAATCGTCGATATGACGGGCAAACCGGGAAGCACGAGCACGATCCGGTTGCTGACATACGATGAGCAGCACGTGGTCGGACACCTTGTATATCACGCAAGCGAACGCAAACGATCGGCGCCATTGAACAGCCCCGTCGAACTGCCAGCCAACCCGCTGAATACGAGACTTGACCTCGACAACGCCGAAACAGTTACCTTGATGATGGACGGCGGCGCCATGGGCAGGATGACCGGCGCATGGGTTGGCGAGGAGTGGCTCGGAACGCGCGAGCTTATCGACAAGCATGGGTTGATCTGGTCGTTCAACAGCGCCGCGGGCATGACCAAAGACCCTCTGTTCAAGGTTGCCAGGGGTAGAACCGTGAAACTGCGCATGACCAACCGTACGGCTTGGCCCCACGCCATGCACTTGCATGGCCATCATTTCAAACAGATTGATCGCAAACCAGATGGGCCGCGCGAGCCGTTCTGGCGGGACACGATCCTGCTCAATCCGCGCGAGGAGTTCACCATGGCCTTTGTCGCCGACAACCCCGGAAAATGGATGCTCCACTGCCATATGCTTGAGCATCAGGAAGGTGGCATGACCACATGGTTCGAGGTTGGAGCATAGACATGCCCACACTCCGCAAATCGACGATAGCAGTCATTGCCATCGTCGTGATCGTCGCGCTCGCCGTCCTGATGCGGTCGCTCTCCGACACTGGCGAAACGGGACAACCGATGGTTCAGGTCAAGGTTCCGGCGCTGTCAACAGATGCCAAGCAGGGCGAGACGCTCTTTAACGCCAACTGCGCCAACTGCCACGGTCGCAATGCCGCGGGCCAGGCGGGTATTGCACCGCCGCTTGTTCACAAGATCTACGAACCGAACCACCATGCCGACGGCGCATTTCAAAGAGCGGCCAAGTATGGTGTTCGAGCGCATCATTGGCGCTTCGGCAACATGCCGCCCGTGGCAGGCATCACGCGGCACGAGGTGAGCAAAGTCATCGTTTACGTGCGTGAACTGCAACGTGCCAACGGAATCAATTGAAAGGCCTCGACAGAGGGATATGCCATGCAATCAGCAGTGCGCATGAAAGGAACCGCCATCATCCTGTCGGCGATCACGCTCGCCGTCGCGGCGACCACTGCAGCCTTGGCCCACAAAGGCGCCAAAGGCATTGTGATGGAACGCATGAACGCAATGAAAAGTATGGGAGACAACATGAAGCCGTTGTCTTTGATGGTCACTGGAAAAGCACCCTACGATGCTGCCCAGGCAAAGAGTATCGCCGTGACGATCAAGGGCCACGCGAGCGACATTGCCAAGCTTTTCCCGAAGGGCAGCACCCACGGGCCAACCGAAGCACTGCCCAAGATCTGGACGGACTGGGAGTCGTTTATCGGCCACGCCAAGTCCCTGGAAGACCTCGCTGCAGAACTTGAGTCCGTCGCTGAAAACGGCAAGGCAGCCTCTCTCGCGATTTTCGCCAAGATGGGCAAGACCTGCTCCGGCTGCCATCAGGATTTCCGTCAGAAGAAAGAGAAATAGGGGGCACGCAACACCGGGGGAGACAACCTATGCGCTCACTGCTTCGTGTCCTTGTCGGTGTTGCCTTATTCGGCGCGGCCGGACTTGCGATCGGCTATTTTGTCATCCTGCCGCAACTCGGACAGCCAGGCGAGCCGCGAAACTTTGCCGGCATGACAGGAGATGCCAAGCGCGGCAAATACATTCTAACAGCCGCCGGCTGCATCGCCTGCCACACCGACGTCAAGCAGAAGGGAAAGTTCCTTGCCGGCGGCCCGGCGCTCGAAACACCATTCGGGACTTTCTTTGCACCCAATATCACACCGCACAAGACGCACGGGATCGGCGGTTGGTCGCTGCAGGAGTTTGCAGCGGCATTGATCGACGGGATCTCGCCCAAGGGAAGGCATTATTTTCCGTCCTTCCCCTACACCTCCTATTCTGGAATGAAATCCCAGGACATCGCCGATCTCAAAAGTTTTCTCGACACCGTCGAACCCGTAGCGAAGCCGTCTCGGCCACACCGGATGATCTGGCCGATTTCCGACCGCCGGTTTGTCGGCGGTTGGAAGCTGCTCTATTTTAGGCGGGCTGAAATCTTGCCCCTCTCGGACAAATCCGCCGTCTGGAATCGCGGCGCCTATCTGGTCAACGTTCTGGGCCACTGCGGTGAATGTCACACGCAGCGTGACATTCTTGGCGGGCAGTACGGCGACAAACATGCCGGTAATTCACGCGGACCGAACGGCTCAAACGTACCGGGCATCAGAAAGCTGCGAACCGCGAGCGGCAATCCCTGGAAGAAGGACGAGCTCATCATGGCACTCCAGGTCGGCATGATGCCGTCCGGTGATTTCATGGGTGACGTCATGGCGGAAGTCGTTGAGCATTCGACAAGCAAACTCAAGCCCGAAGACCTGGATGCCATCGCAGAATACCTTATCAGCTTGGGCAAATGACCGGACCAGCCACTGTCGTGTCGCTGCCCCGCTTGTCGACATTCTGCTTGCGTCTCACCCTCTGCGACGGCGATCGGACCACACGATCCGGTAAAGATCAAAGCGCCTGTCCATGAAGTTGCGCGTCGTGCCTGACTGGCGGGCAACGCGCAGGTCCGACAGGCGCAAGTCCGCAAAAGCAATCGTCTCAGTATTGGCTGCGGTGTCGGCGGCAACACCATCGCGCGCAAAGGCGAAGTCACACGGTGTCAGAATACAGCTTTCCGCATAGTGGATGTCCATGTTCTCGACATTGGGCAGGTTTCCGACGACGCCTGACAAAACGACATAGAATTGGTTTTCGATTGCCCGCGCATGGCAGCAATACCGCACCCGCAAATAGCCTCGCCGCTCGTCGGTTGCGAACGGCACGAACAACAGCAACGCCCCCTGATCTGCAAGGCTGCGCGCGAGTTCCGGAAACTCGGCATCATAGCAAACAAGCACACCGATCGGGCCGCAGTCGGTGTCGATGGTATCGACGCGATTTCCTCCCTTGATGTTCCACCAGTAGCGCTCGTCCGGTGTCGGGTGGATCTTGTCCTGCGCATGCACGGAGCCGTCACGCAGAAATACGTAGCAGACGTTCCGGATGTCACCGTCGCTGGTGGCCGTCGGATGCGAGCCGCCGATGATGTTGACGTTGTAGGAGACCGCGAGCCGCTCCATCGTCTTCAGGAACCATTGCGTATACTCGGTGATGCGCTGAATGCCCTTGTCGGGCGCCAGCGGCTTTTCCTCGATCGACAGCAGTTGCAACGTGAACCACTCCGGGAAAACCACGAAGTCAGCCCGGTAATCGGATGCGACATCGACGAAATACTCGATCTGGCGCTCGAATTCCGCCTTGGTTGCAAGCCCGCGCATTTGCCATTGCACCGTGGCAACGCGCACCGTTTCCTTGGTGCCGAGTGCAGAGGTATCCCGCTTGCGTGACTGATCCTCGACATAGAGCGGATTGCGCCAGTACATGTGCGTGGCATACCCCATCGACTGTTTGTCTGAAGGGTCATAGTCGCGCAACAGACCGATCACTTCGAATTCGTTGGCCAGATGAAAACCGATCACCGTATCGCGGATACGCTTTTCCTGAACCGCTTCGAGGTAGGCATGAGCCGAGCCGAGGCTCTTCATGCGCCGCGCGAGGCCAGGCATGCGCCCGCCGAATACAATGCCTTTGAGGTCAAGCGACTGACAAAGCTGCTTGCGCGCATCATAAAGCCGCTGCCCGATCCGCAAGCGGCGATACCCGGGGTCGACGCTGACCTCCATACCATAGAGAATATCCCCGGCCTCGTTGTGGCGAGCGGCCAGGCCCTGGCCGGTAATCTCGGCCCATGAATGGGGAGCAAGCGCAATCTTTTCCGTTGTAATGAAAGTCGCGCAGTGTCCGACGATCTTTCCATCGTATTCGGCGACGAACTGGCCCTCCGGAAAGTTATTCAACTGCGCACGGATCATGCGGCGCGAATAACCGGCAACCGGCGCATAAACGCGTTTTGAGAGCTCGGCGAGTGCGTCGATGTCGGACCGTTTGGCACGGCGCACAATCAGCCGTGAGCGCGAGCGCGGCGGCCGACCGCCAGGGGCCCGCGCCGTCCTGGCGCCGCTCTTGGCCTGTGACTTGGCACCCGCCGCCGGTTTGTCGACATAGTTCATTTGCTGCCGCCTTTCACAACCGAAAACACGCACCAAACCGAGACTGGCGTGCGGTCCCAGCCCCGGCTCGCTCGCGCAAAGAACCCAAATGAACCCGGCGACGCCTGGGCTGGAACCTGTAAATCCGGCAATTCCGCGCTCCCTGGAGCCACCTGCTTTGTTGCGGAATCGGTCCGATCCGAATGAAAGCAGAACGTTGCTCGATTCTTTGAAGGCGATCATCTTTGTGCCTTAAGCTGGAGCCGCGGCAGCGGTTCCAAACTAAGGCACGATGATCTAGTTTGCTTCGCTGGTCGCAAAATCGACGTGGATATGGTTTCCGTCCGGATCCCAGATATTGTACTGGGTGATGATGCCGCCCGGCACATCGCGCCGTTCGAATTTCTCGCCCGCTGCAACCAGACGAGCTTCAAAATCCTTCATGCCTGTCGCCGAAAACGCGAAGTGCTCCAGCTTCAAGTCACCTTCCGAGCCGGCGCCCGGGTCCGTCCCGACACCGATGAGATGCACGGCCGCCTGGTCGCCCGCATACATCCAGGCGCCGGGAAACGGAAAATTCGGCCGATCGCCAGCACGCATGCCGAGGATTTCCGTGTACCACTTGACCATCGCCTCGAGATTGTCGGTGCGCACATTGACGTGGTCCAGTTTGCCCAACTGCATTTTTGTCCTCCCGGAGTTCGTGTGGTGCTGCTCGGCCGTCGGCCGGTGAACGCAATCAAGTATGAAAGTGCAAGAGCTACACGAGAAACATCGGCTTGCTCGTGTTCCTTATGGTTCTGAAATTTGCTCTCGCCGTCGCTGCACGGGATAGCAAATGTCAGAACCGGAACACTAGCACGATTTCAAAAAATGCGGTCGCTTCGTGCCGTCACAGCACACCGAGTTGGGTCGAGCAAACGAGTTGCAAGCCAGTGCGCCGTTCCCATAAGTTAACGAATTGTTAACCAAATCGGCTTGAAACGACTTTAGACCGTTGAGCAGGTAGGCAACAAATTGAAGATGCGGACCGACAGCTTCAAACGAATGACCGCCTTTTTCGCACTGACGGCCACCATCGTCGCTGCTGTGCCCTCTCATGCTCAAAACGCGTCACCGACCCTGAAAACGTCAGCCGTCACACCTGCCGCCCAATCGCCGACGATCGAGCGTCAAAACCTGGGCCGTCCGCCGAATGTCCGGCAAGTGCCGACCGTGACGAACCCCCAACCGCTGAAGGTCGCAACCCAGGGCGGACGCAGTTCGCCGCCAGCAAACGCCGCCAACCCGGGCGCTTCTGCCAATACCAGCACGACAAAGACGCAATCGCCCACGCGCAAGCGCGTGCGCATTACACGGGTTCGCCGACGGGGCCAAACGCGTGTACGCAGAACGAAAAAGGCCAAGCCCGCATGGGCGCGCAAACTCCTGCAGAGTGACTAAAGCTGCACGAGATCATTCAAGTTCCATTGTACATGATCAAAAGCAGCCGGCACCACAGCTGCCAAACTCACGTCAGAAGCATCGCTGCCAATCAACAAAGAGGAGGCTTGCCATGGCATGGACCGGCGGCTGCGCGTGCGCAGCAATCCGATATGTCGCCGAGGCACCTCCGACTTGGGCGAGCTACTGTCATTGCGGCATTTGTCGGAAGCTGTCGGGCGCACCCTACATGGCATGGGTCGAGTTTTCTCCGGCATCCGTCCGCTGGGCGGGCGGCAACATCGGAGAATATCACTCCTCACCAGGAGTTCTGCGCCGATTCTGCAGGACATGCGGCACGAGCCTGACGTTCGAGGCCGACGGCGTCATGTTCATTGCTCTGGGAAGCCTCGACAAACCCGAGGACATCTCATTCGGCGCCCACACCTACACCGCCTTCCGCCTGCCGTCGATCACCCGCACCGACGCTCTACCGCAATATCCAGGCCCGATTGGCGGCAAGGGCGGCAAACCCATTCCATAGCCAGCCGGCCCGACGGTCGCAAAGCATCAGAGCTTGCGCATCCGGTCGCCCACGCTGATTGTACCGGCATCGACGACACGCGCATAAATACCGCGCAAATTGTACTTGGCACCGTCGCCAACGTTGACAAACACGCATGCATCGCGGCCATAGCGATCGATGAAGGCCTGACAACCCTTGTGCGGCGTATCAGTAATTTCGAGCACCGCGCTGCCCACCGCGAGCCGTTGCCCCGGCGGCAGGTTCTCAGGGCTGAAATCCATATCGACGAACAGGTTGTCGCCGGCCTGCGCCCAATTGCTCCGCTCGCCGGCCACGAGATCGATGCAGCGCGAATTCATCATGCAGATCTGGACGTCCGGGTGTGGCCTTCCATCCGCCGTCGTCTTCCAGCAACCCTTGGCCCAGTGGTCACCGTGCATTCCGCCCGCGAGGCTGACCTCACAAGACGGCACCTCGGTGCGCTGGCCGGACGCCGGACGAATAACGACCGCCTTGACCTCACCACCGTCGGCAGGCGACGCCAGGATATCTGGCAATCCCGCCCGCAACTCTTCCATCGTCTTGTGTCGCCCCATCACGCATCTCCCTGATTGCAGTGCAATTTAAGGGATTGGCTTCATTCCGGCAACGGGATGAAGTCGTCTTCATCGCCCGGCACGAGTGGGTAGCGACCTTGTTTCCAGTCCTCCTTGGCCGCGTCGATACGCTCCTTCGATGACGACACGAAGTTCCACCAGATGTGGCGCGGCCCGTCCATCGCCTCGCCACCGAGCAACATCAAACGCGCATTCGCGTTGGCCAGGATCGAGATCCTGTCTCCGGGCCGAAAGACCAGCAACCGCCCCGGACCGAACGTGTCGCCGGCAATGTCTATTTCGCCGCTCACGACGAACACCGCCCGCTCTTCGTAGTCGGCATCGAGGGGCAATACCGCGCCGGGCGCCAGAACCGCTTCACCGTAGAACGCCGGGTGCGGAAAGTCGGCGGGGGATTGTTCTCCGTAAAGCGCACCCATCACGAGACGCACGCGCTTGCCCTCACCCTCGATTCTGGGCAGCGTATCGGTGCCGTGATGCACGAACGCCGGCTCACGCTCTTCGTGTGACTTCGGCAACGCCGCCCACGCCTGCAACCCGAACATCCTTCTGGATGTCTGCACCGCCTCCGAGGTCTCGCGTTCGGAATGGACAATTCCGCGTCCCGCCGTCATCAGGTTGACCTCACCGGGCCGGATAACGTTTGCCGTACCGAGGCTGTCACGATGGAAGATCTCGCCTTCGAACAGATAGGTGACCGTTGCAAGCCCGATATGCGGATGCGGCCGCACGTCAATGCCCTGACCGATCAAAAACTCCGCCGGGCCCATTTGGTCGAGAAAGATGAATGGTCCGACCATCTTCCGCCTTGCCGATGGTAACGCCCGACGGACTTCGAACCCGCCAAGATCTCGGGCCCGTGGCACGATCACCTGGTCGATCAGGTCGCACGACGCTGCATCACCAAGTTTGGGCTCATCACACGGCTGCCAACTCATTCTATGGCTCCTCCAAGACCGCCCGTATGTCGATCAACCGACCGGCACGCGAATTTCCCTTTGCCCGGTAGGGCAGCCCAATTGACCTACTCTGAAACAATGCTGGCCACGCGCAAAACGGGCGGGAGGCCGCACTGCCGCATCGCATTCACCAATAATTAACCAAGCCACCTCAGAACCGCCTTTGGCCAGCCCCATCAATGTGCGAATTTTGCTCTACATTGACACTTACCATTCAAACTGCCCGAAAGCACGGGCTCCACCCAGGTGGCCATACGCAAAGACGCACACAAAACCAATGATTCGATCGACCCGGCATCCGAACGTCAATACCGCGGCGACGAGGTTCCTTCACCTCGCCCGCATTGCCGTGATTTATGCACTTGCCGTCTCGCTGAGCACCGGCATGGCGATGGCGTGCCAGGAAAACGCAATGCTGGTGTTCGATTCCTCCGGCTCGATGGCAAGGCTGCGCGATGGAGTAGCGAAAATAATCACTGCCCGCGAGGCCGCAGCGGACATTCTGCCTGAAGTCACCCGGCGCCGGCCCACCGGGCTCGTCACCTACGGCGGCGAACCGGGTGCCTCGTGCGGTGATGTCCATCTCAAGATACCGCCGATGGTCGACAGCGGGGACTTGATCCTTGCAGAACTCGGCATCATGGAACCGCGCGGTCAGACACCACTTTCAGATGCCGTCCACCTTGCCGCCGAAACGTTGAAAGGTCTCGGTCAGCCAGGCATTGTCGTCCTCGTCACCGACGGCCTCGAAAATTGCGGCTACAACGCCTGTCTTGTTGGGCACAAATTGCGCAACGAAGCGCCGGACATTCGTGTCCACGTCATTGGTTTCCACCTCAAGCACAGCTTCGAGCGGCGCGTCGCTTGCCTCGCTCACGCGACAGACGGCACATTTACCTCGACCGACTCGCTTGACACGCTTCGCGCTGCACTCCGCGACACGCTCAGCTGCCCGCGCATTTCGCAGCATTCACCGGCCAGCCCGCACACCGCTCCGGTCCGCCTGGCGGCACGCACCGAAAAATAGCGCGCTTCGCACTGGCTTGCCACCCGCCTGGCGGCTATCTTCCCTTGCACCCACGCACCGCACACCGCCAATTGCGGGCGCAAAATGAGAGCAAGGGAAGGCCAACAAAATGACGAAGGTCCTAGTCGTAACCGGTGCCAGCCGGGGCATTGGTGCTGCAACGGCACGGCTTGCCGGAGCGCGCGGCTATCGCGTCGCCGTCAACTATCACGCTAGCGCCGACGCCGCCGCAGCCGTCGTCGAAGACATCGAACGCAGCGGCGGCACCGCCGTTGCGATTCAGGCCGACGTGACCACCGACGACGGCGCCCGTCATCTCTTTGATGCGGCAGACGCCAGTCTGGGCCGCATCGATGCCCTGTTTGCCAACGCCGGGACTCTCACAAAATATAAGCCGATTCAGGAAATCACCTTCGAAGAACTCGATGTGATCTGGCGCGGCAACATCACCAGCGTTTTTCTCTGCGCCCGCGAGGCCGCCAAGCGAATGTCGACCAAGAGCGGTGGCAAGGGCGGTAGCATCGTCATCAACTCCTCCGCGGCAGCCCGCATTGGTGGCGCCCATGGCATGCTCGCCTACGCTGCCTCGAAAGGCGCCACCGACACGTTTGCTCTGGGCCTCGCAATTGAACTGGGTTCCCAGGGCATACGTGTCAATGCCGTGCGCCCCGGATTGATCGAAACCGCCTTGCATGACAAGACCGGCGATCTGAAACGCCTCGAAAACCTGGTGGGAGGCGTACCCTTGGGCCGCACCGGCACTGCCGATGAGGTTGCCGAGACCGTACTCTGGCTTGTGTCCGATGCCGCCAGCTACGTCAGCGGTACCCACGTCGATGTCACCGGCGCGCGCTGACGCCAACGTCCTGATCTTGAGGAGGCTTCATGTTCGAAATCCAGAAATCAAACGCCGTTGATACGTGGCGAATTTATCTATCCGGCGAAATCCACACCGATTGGCGCGAGCAGGTTGAGATCGCCGCCTTCGAGGCGGCACTCCCGGTTTCGTTCTTCGCGCCCGTCACCAATCATGGTTTCAGCGACGACTGCGGCGTCGAAATCCTCGGTGCAGAGGCAAACAAATTCTGGCACGACCGTAAAGGCGCCCAGATCAATGCCATCCGCACGCGCACGCTGATCGAAAAGGCAGACATCGTCATTGTCCGCTTCGGCGAGAAGTACAAGCAATGGAACGCAGCATTCGATGCCGGTATGGCCGCAGCGCTTGGCAAACCGCTCATCGTCATGCATCAGCCCGACCACGCGCATGCCCTCAAGGAAGTAGATGCCGCCGCGCTCGCCGTTGTGGAAACCACCGACCAGATCACCGCCATCCTGCGCTACGTGATCCGCGGTGAACTGGACGTCGCCACCCAAACAGCAGCCGGATAACGCCCGAAAGCACCCTAATCATGATGGCCTACCGCCTGCTAACCGGCAAGGACGACTCGGCATTTTGCCACCGCGTCACCGCCGCCCTGAACGCCGGCTGGCAACTCTACGGCCCGCCCGCCCTGACGTATGATCCTGAAAAGCGCGAGATTGTCTGCGCCCAGGCCCTAACCAAGGCAGTGCCCGACAAAGCCTATGAGCCGACCGTCGTGCTCGCAGACTTGTAGCTCCTTCTTAAGCGTCAAGGTCGCGCAATCGACGGTCATGCGCTAGGCTGATCTCTTGGAAACCAGGAACACGCAGAGAGCACGGATCCTGAACCTGCGATCCTGCGCTCCTCGGCTAACTGACAAGGCGGCCGGCATCTACACCGGGCCGGGAGGCAACGCAATGAAACTCTTCTTTTCGAAGAGGCAACTGAGCCACGCCCCACAACAGTTTATGGCCGCCGGGCGCATCGTGGCACCGTTCGAAGTGCCGGAGCGAGCCGAGCGCATGGCGGCCGGCCTTGCCCGTGCCGGTCTCGAGCTAAGCGAGCCGGAGGACTTTGGCCTTGATCCGATTCTCACCGTCCACGCCGAGCACTATTTGGATTTCTTACGCACGGCCTATGCGCGCTATCAGGAACTCCCGAACGCCGGGCCGGAAGTGCTGCCCAACGTCCATCCTCACCTGAGTGCCCATCCAGGTCTCGGCCCGCGGGAACGACCGCGGCCAACAGGCGTTGTCGGTCAAGCCGGCTGGTACATGGGCGACCTTGCCTGCGCACTCGGAGAAGGCACCTGGGATGCCGTCTACTTCAGTGCGCAATCCGCAATCGCTGCAGCTCGGGAAGTAACGGCCGGCGCCGAAGAGGCATTCGCGTTGTGCCGCCCGCCGGGCCATCATGCCTACCAGGATCGCGCGTCCGGATTTTGCTTCCTCAACAACGCGGCGATCGCTGCCGAGTGCCTGCGCGAACGCTTTGGCCGTGTTGGTATCATTGACTTCGACACCCATCACGGAGATGGAACGCAGGCCATCTTCTACCAGCGCTCCGACATCTACTACGCCTCAACGCACACTAATCCGCGGGAATACTATCCCTACTACTTCGGTTACGAAGACGAAGTGGGCTTCGGAGAGGGAGACAAGTTCAACCTCAACCTGCCGTTGGCCTTCGAGGCCGACGACGAAACCTTTATCGACGCCAACCAGAACCTGATCATCGCCGTCCTGGCCGCCGAGGTCGATGCGCTCGTCCTGTCCGCCGGTTGGGATGCACACAAGGATGATCCGTTGTCAAAACTAAAGGTGACGTCAGACGCCTTTCGCAGGCTGGGCCGCCTCTACGGCGAGATACCGCTACCGACGGTCATCGTCCAGGAAGGCGGGTACTCGCTGGCCGCCATCGAGTCCGTTGCTCCGTTGTTTGCCGCGGAATTCCTCGATGAGCGCAAGCCAAGCTAGAACAACTTTCTGCTTTCATTCGGAATCGGTCCGATTCCGAATGAAAGCAGAAAGTTACTCGATTCTTTAGCGGCGTTCGCGTCCGTTGCACGATCACTTGACCGATGCCCTCCCCCAGGGCCCAACCGAAAAACCAACCAAGCAGGAAACAACAGGCATGGCGCGAGGACTGGAAAACAAGGTGGCTGTCGTGACAGGCGCTGCCCATGGCATTGGTGCGGCTATCGCGAAACGGTTGGCAGCGGACGGTACCCGCGTCGTTGTAGCAGACATAGATGCAGACGCCGCAAGAGCCGCGGCCGAAGCCATCACTGCAGGCGGCGCCGAGGCTATCGCAGCGAAGGCCGACGTCAGCCGGCGCGACAGCGTCGCAGCGGTCGTCGAACTGGCCGTAGCCACCTACGGCCGCCTCGACATCCAGGTCTCGAACGCGGGCATCACCGACCGCGAACCGTTTCTCGACATGACGGATGAGCTTTGGGAACGTGTTCTCAAAACCAATCTCTACGGTGCTTTTTACTGCGGCCAGTTGGCAGCGCGCCAGATGGTCAAGCAGGGCGACGGTGGCCGCATCGTCCATGTCGCATCGAATTCTGGAATATTTGGTGGCCGGGGCCGCGCCGCCTACGGTGCCAGCAAGGCCGGCCTGATCAATCTGACGCAGACCATGGCAATCGAACTCGCAGACCATGGCATCCTGGTCAATGCGGTTGCCCCGGGCGCCACCAAGACGCGCGTCACGAGCGGTGATTTTCCACCTGACACCGTGATGGCGCGCATGCCATTGCGCCGTTATGGCCGCCCTGAAGAAATTGCCGCAGTGGCAGCATTCCTGGCCTCCGATGAGTGCTCATTCACAACCGGGCATGTCTACTGCGCCGATGGCGGATTCACGGTCGCTGGCGTCATGGAAGGTTGAGCAGGTTAACGCCTGCCACGCTTGCCAAATCCTGCCGGCCGGCCAGCCTGCTTTGCAGAACGCAGCCCACCCGTGCGAGGGCGCGGCAGACCGCCACCGGCCGTATCACCGTCGCCGGCCTCATCACCCCTCAAGGCCTCAAGTTCGCGCCGCCTTTCATAGCTTGCAGCCCCCCACATGAACGCTGCAAATAAACCCAACACCGTGAAGCCGGCAACCAGTACGGTGCCCGCGCTGCCCAACAGGGTCCGGGTCGCCTCAAAGGAAAGGCTTCGCCCCTCGCCAGCATCTTGTTGCGGGTTTACTTGCCGCGCAGCGCGAGGCGTGCTCATCGCCTGCCGCCCCGAAGCGCTCAACCTGTCTGCGCTGTCGTCACGTGGTTTATCGAACCGGCGACTGGGAACAGAATGCCTTGCAGAGCGGCTCTTCTTGGGTCGGCTACTTAAAGCCACCTCCGGGCCACCGCTGCCGGAATTGCATTTCTCGTAGCGACGCCGGGCATAGTCACGTTGATCAAAGTCTGCTTGCCGGCGCCCATGCTCAGCTAGAACCTCGTGATAGACTGACTTGGCGCGTTCGGCAAAGCCGCGGCATTGGCCGCCGTTGAGTTCCGACATGAAGCGCGCCTCAATCCGCTCCCCCGCCTCGTAGGCAATCTGGGCGTGGCGCTTTTCATGAACAGTCACGGTGCGAAGAACGCAGGCGAAATAGCGCCGCAAATCCGGCTTGGCAAAATCCTTCAGATCCCAAGACGGCAATCGTAGAACAACACCCACCGTCACATCGAGTTTTTCGAAACGGCACCGCCCCTTGCGCTGGCGCAGTTGATAGGAATAGCCAATCCTCGGCTTGGCCTGCCCGACGATATAGGAGTTGAGGTTCTGGCTCGGCCCCCAATCGCGGATCGCGTCCCACATCTCGCGTCGGGAATTCACATGTCCGCTGATGTCGAAGTATTCGACACGCTGGCGATACTGCGGCTCCGCCCAGCTCGGCAAAGCCGGAAAAATCATCGCCAAAAGGCTCGTCAGAACCGACTTGGAATTGAACCAACGCATCCCGAACACCCGTGACCGACGCAATTCGGTGGTCGGGCATTTGCCAACGACAGCACCTTGCTCGATCAGCTTTTCCGGGAGTTTAGCGATAAGCATTTGCCGAACGGTTAACCCGCAGATCTCCGGCGCGAGCCCTGCTGCCCCGGCAACGAAGAAACGCAGGCCTCTGCACGGCCGTCATGCCCGGCATCATCGAATGCCACAAAGACTGCATCTGCAAGCAACCTGCAGCGGCCATCCATGCGCGTGCTGTGACGGCGATAATTGTCGACATCCTTGCACCGGTTGAAAATCGTGAACCGACGCGCATTAAACAGCCCGTCCGGCGCCTAGTGCTCCGGCACTGATCAGGCCGATCGCGGTCATGCACCGTCCCTTGCCTTGCGGGCGCCCGCAAAGCCGAGCCTGCCCGTTGGCAGCTGCCAGGAGACTGAGTGCAGCCGGACCGTGACCGCCGCATCGAGAAAATGAAGCCCGGCCACCGCAGTTGAATTCAAGCTCGTTCCCGTCTTCGTGTGGACAGATATCACTTGACCTCACACCCACCTTGAGCAACTCAACGGGTATCCGGTCGAGGACCCCACCTCAGGGGCGAACTCGGCGCGATTCGCGCCTCGATCGCGGTTCTCGACATTGCGGATCTTTGCAATTCTGCCGGCAGGATCTCCGGCCCATCGCGGGAGGCGCAGAACCTTGACGATGCAGTCTGTCGATACGTCGTTCCTGATGTGGGGCCTGCTCACGATTGGCCTGGCGTTGGCTGTTGTCTTTCTCTTCCTGCGCACCACCCGCCCCCGTCATCGAACGCCGCAAACAACACGTAGCTCTGCATCGACACGCGCTGACACCCATCGGGCCACGACCTCGGCAAAGGACACTATCCTACAGGACACCTCCATTCCGGGCGCTGGCGAAAACCTTGACTTGAACGCTCCGACCAATTCGCCCAGGCCACACGCGGAACCGGACCAGGGTGAACCTGAGCCACCTCGACCGCCGGCCACGGTTCTTGAGACACCGGATGAACAGCGCGAAGAACTGTCGAACGCATTGGCCGCGCTCGATGCGACGGCCAAACATCGGATCGTCTATAGATTTCTGCCCCACATGCGCGGCATTCTTCTGAGCGACGACGTCCTCGACGGCCATCTCTCAGATGCAGTCATCCGCGCGACACGCAAGGGCTGGCAGGAAGGCCAGCTGATCACGGCAGCCAAGACTGGAAAGTGGCGCCGTCCCTCTGCCCGACATAACACCGCTGAAGGACCGTAATGGCACTGCTCAGGCCCGCGGATTGACCGCGATCAGACCAAGCACGAACACCGTTCCAACCACCGACCTTTCAAGTGCAATGGAACCGCCATGCGCCTCCGCCAAAGACTTCACAATTCGAAGGCCGAGACCGCTGCCACCATCGGTCCGCCTGGAGGTGTGAAACGCTTCGAAAACGCGCTCCCGATCCTCCAGCGCAATACCAGACCCGTCATCGGTCCAGCGGACAGTTACCGTTTCGTCCACAACGTCCACGTCGATCATCATCGTGCGGGCTTCCGCTTGCGACGCATTCGTGCACAAATTGGACGCGATAATCTCCAGCGCTTCGGCAGGAAACTGCGCCATTGCCCGCTCGGGCCCGCGGATCCTTATCTCCAGTTCGACATTGGAATGCGTTTGGACGTGTCGCTGCAAGATCGCGACCACGTCGATCACCTCGTCGGACTGCAGCGGGTTTTCGGCTTTGGCCAGATCATTCAGCCGCCCGATCAGGCGCTCGATGCGTTGCGCATCCGAGCGGATATTCTCGACAAAGCGCCGCCGGTCGTCCGCAGTCATCGCATCATTATCCAGCAGGAGTTCGCTCGCCCCCTGGATCGCCGTTACAGGAGTCTTGAACTCGTGGCCGACGGTGACCGCAAACTCCCGAATATAGCTTGCGCGCCGGTTGAGCGCCGTTGCCATGTCCGCGATTGAATTCGCAAGCCGGGCAACCTCCCGCGTCCCCGCCCGGGCGAGTGGTGCGACCGGTTCGCGCCGCCCAGACGCAATGTGGGCGGCCTGCCGGTTGAGCGCATCGACCGGACCGAGGATGGTGCGCGAGGTCACCAGCGCCAACGCCACCGTAATCGCCAGGAGGCTCACCAGCGCCAGTATCACCGTACCGCGTGCTGCATAAAGCCGACGCCAGATATTGTCCGGAGTCCGCGACAGGTACGCGATGCCGAAGAGGCGGCCGTCTTCGACAATCGGAAAACCGACGAACACCCTGACCCGGGCGCTCCGGCTGATCGACGTCAGCGCCGGCACCGGGCTGTCGGAAAATCGCTGCCGGATGGCACTCGCATATCGGCCGCCGAGGGCCGTTCTCACTTCCTCCACGTGCGCAAACGACAACCCGGCGTCATTGCCACCTCCAATGACCGTACCGTTCGCGTCAAGCAGCCTCAGCCCGGCAAGCGTGACCTTCTGCGTCTCTGCAAAGACACTGGCGGTATCCGCACCGGCACGCGCGAGACGCGGATCAATCGGCACGCGCGCAGGCGTACCATCGCGGCGCGGCTCCAGGAGAGGCGATCGTGCAAGGTTTATTTGCGGTAGAACCGGGGTGAACCGCTCATCGATGCCGGCGCCCGGTGCCTGATCAACCGGCCGGCTGACGCTCGCGATGTCGCCGCTGAACTCGGCCTTGACAGCGCGCTTGAAGACCGGCGCCAACACCGCCGCCTGGGCGATCAGTTCGCGCTCGGTTTCACGCACCAACTGGTTTTCGTAGATCCGGAAAAACAGCAAGCCGGCGATCGGCAGCATCAACACCGTCAGGTTGAGCGCCAGCAAGATGAGCCGCACACTCGGGCGCCATTTCCGTCGAACGTAGGCAACCTCGCCGTTCATCGGCAGTGCCCGAGCCGATACCCGACGCCATGCACCGTTTCAATGACGCTCGCACAGCCCGCATCGGCAAACTTGGCGCGGATATGACGAATGTGGCTGTCGACGGTGCGATCGCTGACATGCACGTTGAAGTCGTAGGCGGCCTCGATCAGGCTTGCCCGGTCGCGCACAAATTCGGGATGACGCAGGAAAGATTCAAGAATGGCGAATTCGGTGGCTGTCAGCGCAATCGGTTTGCCGTCAAAGGCGATCGCGTGGCGTGCCTTGTCAAGCGACACCGCACCGCACATCAGTGGTCGTGGCACTTCGCCATCCTCGCGCCCGGTGACGGCCTCAGGCGCCTTTTGCCAGCGTTTAAGAATAACCCGAACCCGCGCCACCAATTCTCGTGGGCTGAACGGTTTCGTGACGTAGTCATCGCCACCGATCTCGAGTCCCACAATCCGGTCGACCTCCTCATCGCGCGCCGACAGGAACAGGATCGGCGTCTCCGATTGCTTGCGAATGGCCCGGCAGACATCCAGTCCGTCGATCTCTGGCAATCCGATGTCGAGAACGACCAGCGCGATGTCCATTGCCTCGAATGCGGCGAGCGCCGCGGCGCCGTTCTCCGCTTCGATCACTTCGAAGTCCGCCTTGCCCAGCGCAAACCGAATGACATCCCGGATATGCGGATCATCGTCGACCACCAGCACGATCGGTTTCATTGCTCCTCCAGCCGTTGTCATCTGGCGGTGGTCCAGTTTAGCCCACCGGCAAGGACTTCTTTTGCCATGGCTCGGGCATAAAGATGACGTTGTCCGTCAGGGCCAATGGCCCGCCGCCGTGCAGCGGACCTTTATCCTTCCATGAATTCTCTGCCAAATCGGAAACATCAAGCCTTCCGCATCCCTATTAACCGGCCACCGAACCCGAGAAGAGTGAGAAGGACGACCAACAGGCCCAGAATCTGCTCCGGTTCAGGCGTCGCCCCACCGGCAAAACCTGTGCCCATGCTCCCGTTGCCGCCACCCGAATGTCCTTTGAAGGAACTCGTCGCAATCCTGACCGTACGGTGACCGGCCGCTTTGTTGGCTGGTCGGCCGGCCCTTTGCAACGTCCCTTGGATGCCGTAGGCGCCCGGGCCGACGCCCTTGACCATCGCCAGCGGCACAGCGACATCCGGCGTCGTCAGGGGCTCCGGGTTGAGGATCTTCTGAGAGACCGCGACAAACGACGTCCACTGTGTGACGAGCGCATGCCGGAGCCCCACCGCCGTGACACGTTGCTTGAGATCAGAGGTTGTGAGGCCGCTCTGGCGCCGATACCCGGCCGACATCAGTTCGCGCATGAGATCTTTGACCGTCGCCCTGGCCCACCCGAGCGCGACGGCCTTTGTCGCCTCGCCGGTCTCCGCTTCCGGCAACCGCAGCCGCACCGGCAGCTTGGCTGCCTTTCCACCGATCTTGCCCTTTATCGAGATCGTATGTTCGCCGGCGCCGGCAAACCTGGCATGCACGCGCAAGCTGTCACCGGCGAACAGGTCCGGCAGCGCCGCAGGAACAACATCGCTCACCTCGAGATCACCCCAATCGATCTCGACATCCGTCATAACCGTATTGGCAATCTTTTTTGCGAATCCGGCCGCGGCCTCTTCGACATCCTCTGTCGGATCGATAAAACGGACATAGCCGCGCCCGTGATGTGCCATCTCGCCAAGCAGGTAGCGATTGACCGCCGTTCCGACGCCGAGCGCATAGGTGCGCGCCTTGCCAATGTTGCGCGAAACCATCTGGATGATCTGCCCCTCGTTACCAACATACCCGTCCGACAGGAAGACGATCAGCCGTCGCGTGCGCGCCGCCTGTGGCATTGCAAACGCCTTTTCGAGGCCGCTGAGCACTTCGGTGCCGCCGCCTGTTCGCAAACCATCGACGAAAGTAAGCCCGCGCTGCAGATTTTCCGGCGTCGCGCGCACGGGAGCGCTGGCAAATTCAGATGCTTCGTTCGAAAACCGGACGATCCGGAAGTAGTCATTCTGGTTGAGCGCCATGAGGGCGTGGCGCATGAACGCCTTGCTCGCTGCCATTGGCACGCCATGCATCGATCCCGACGTATCGAGGATAAACACGATTTCGCGCGGTGTGATGGAGCCGGCATTGGTCACGGCCGGCGGTTCGAGCATCAATGACAGGTAACCACCGGCCTTGTCTCGGTGCGTGAGCACGCCTGCCTGTACCGATTGTCCGGCAATCGTGTAGGACAGAACGAAATCGCGATTGTCGATGATCTTGCCGGCACGCAGTGCGATCGATTTCTCGTTGACACCCCCGCTGACATCGATGCGGTGGCTGCGGCTGGAAACAGCGTTGATTTCCATACCCGCAGCAAGGCGCACCTTGATCGAAACACGCGCGCTGTCGACCTGCTTCGGGATCGTGAGACCCGACACCTCCGGATATTGAGGTAGCGAACGGAACTGCCAGCCATCAACACCGGCGGCCTCCTCCTGCTCCGGATGCGCTTCCTGCATCGGTGCGGTTTGATCGTCTCCGTCATTTCCGAGCAGTGCCACCAGCCGCGGGTCGGTGCGCGCATCTCGTCCGCCCAGCGGAATGTACCGCGGCCCGACGACCAGCGGCACGACGAGTTCGTAGTCGCCGTCGATGCGCGGCACCGGTTGGACATAACGTAGCGTGATCTTGACCGGCTGGCCCGGCATCAGATTGGCAACGCTTTGCGTAAACATGTTCGGACGGTGCTGTTCGAGAAGTGCCGCGCCTTTGCCTTGCCGCTTGGCAGCCTCGAATGTTTTCCGTGCTTCCTCACGCTTGCGGATCTGAGCCGTGATGAGTTCATCGCCAACCCGCATCGTCATTGCGTGCACCGCGGCATCCTTGTTGAGCGGAAACAGATACGTCGCATTGAGCGGCTCGGACGTCGGGTTGAGAAATGTCTGAATGACCGTGACGTCTGCCAGGTCGCCATTGACGTTGGCGACAACCTCCGTTTTCAGGACCGGAAACTGTATCTCGCGCCCGTCATGCTCGGCCTTGATCTGCCCACCAAGGTCGTCAGGCGGCGGCGTGGCATGCGCCATCGAAACTGCCAGCGCAGTAAACAGCAACGTCGCAAGCAACAGCGTTGCCGATGCAAATAACACGTCAAACAGGAAACTCCGGCTCACTGGTCCACTCCTTTTGCAAGAAAGACATTTTGCGCTTTCGCGCCTCTGACGAACGGGCGCAGCACCTCGATACCGAGTGCTGCAAGTGCTGCGCTCGACCACTGCGCATGCCGGTCGGCATCGAGGTCGATCGGTGAAATGCGATGGACGGCCCGCCACGCGCGCGCCTCGCCGGTCAGCCACAACCATGCCGCCGTCGCCACATTCGCCACCTTGTGTCCACGATCGGAAACGAACGTCACGTCGACTCTGTAGGCCGCGCCGTCCGCTGCATGTGCCTCGTAGACTGCGGTTGGCAATCCGCCGCCGGCCAGACCGACATAACGCACGGAAAAACCCAGACCGCGCAGGCATTCGTCCGGTGCATGGAGATGGCGCAACGGCGAGGTCGTGCGCACCACCATGAGTCCGTGCGGGCCGTACTGCGCCTTTGCCGCAGCACCGCCAAACCTCGTGAAATAGGCCCGCTCGCGCGAATGCAGAGAAACCTCACGTGCCGGATTGCCGGAGATCCAGGCCGGCAACGCCAGGCGCTGTTCCTGTCGCGCCACGTCCAGCGGCCGTTGTGGCAAGCTGATGATGAACAAAGCCGCGCAGACGGCACCAAAGCCAAAAGCCCGGTTCCAGAATTGCGAAGACCCACCCCGAAATCGCAGTCGAAAATCACGCTCGATCCACCAGCCGTCGTACCGGATGCAATCGGGAACCGGGCGCCGCCCGGCGGAGCCGCGCGTGCACCGATCGTGTTGTGTAAGACGCCGCAAAAACAGGATACTCGGCACAAGGGAAACAACGAGCGCACTGAGGCCGATGACATCGTGCCAGGGTGGCGCCATGACATCGATGCCGGCGAGAAGACTTGGTTTTGCAAGGCCGATACTCAAGACGACAATACGCAGGACATTGGCCGCGTAGGCAGCGAGTGAAGTCACCACAAGCCCGCCGAGGATGGCTCGCCACCCAGGCCGCAAGACGCTGGCGAGGACTGCGAACGCAAACAACGTCAGCAGTGCCGTGCGTGCGCCGGAACACGGCAGGTCGACAAGGACATCACGCGCATCGACGATGATCCGCACACCCATGCACTGGACGTTTTCGAACAGTCCGCCGAGCACGCGGCAGGCACCATCCGCAGATAGATGCTGGAGCGGATAGCCAACCGTGCGTTGGACGATGCGCTCAAGCGGTAACGACAAGGCAAACGTCACGCCGAGCCAGACCGGTGACAGTGCACGCCGGCGCACATCGAGACGCAGCAGCATCCCGGCCGCGATGACATCGACAACAAGACAGAGCGCGCCGAGGCTGTTGACTGCCAGGATCTGACCCGCCAGTCGCGCCAGCGCAGACGTAAGCAGCAGTCCAAGTCCGACCCTTGCACGCAGGCGGCTCTGATCCGGACCATCGACAGGACTGGAAAGACTCCAGGCTGCAAGTGCAGCAGCCACCAGAAAGACCAGCGCACCATTCGACCCGTAGGCCGGATCACGCCATGTCCCGATCAGCCAGAGCGCCGGTTCGATGCCAAGCAGCATCGCCGCCAGCACAATCAGCGAGCGCGCATCAACGCTGCGCCAATGCGCGCGAGGGATCGATCGTGTGAGAATTGCTGTCGTGCCCATCATGCCAACAACACTCACACGTGAGCTTGCAGGCCATGGCGAGCGCTGCAGTATTTATCGCGGAACCTTTGTGCAGATGACGTGCACCCGCGCACCGCTCACCCCGGCGAAAATTCAAGGCGCACACCGAAGACGACGGAATTCGCCTCGACCCACGTTCACCCAATGACATCACCTGCAAGCAGCAAAAACCTCGGTCCCGACAAAGGCCTCGCCCGACCCGCCCCGAAATCGCCTCATTTCAGCCCTTGACGCCGGCCGACACCTGCCCACATATGTAAATGTAATAAACATTAACATTCAGGTTGCAACAGCACGAAAAAGGGGAATGGCAATGTCTGAGATGGTCGCGCGGCTGGACGACTGGGGCCAACCGGCGTGGATCGCGGTAATGGTCCTCGGTTTCATCATCTTCTGGCCCATCGGGCTCGGAATTCTTGGTTATCTGATATGGAGTGGACGCATGGGATGCGGAAGGAAGGGCATGCGCAACAACTGGCAGCAGCGCATGGCCGGCAGATGGGAACGCAAAATGGAACGCTGGGGCATGACCGCCAAGGCCTACGAAACCTCTGGCAACGCCGCGTTTGATGAGTATCGCGAAGAGACGCTGCGCCGCCTCGAACAGGAAGCCGAGGAGTTCAAGGGCTTCCTCGACAAACTGCGCATGGCCAAGGACAAGGCCGAATTCGAGCAGTTCATGAGTGAACGCAAGGGCCGTCCGGCAACCGGCCCCGCGACGGACACCAACAATACCAATCCAGCCCCGGACGCGCCGCCGGCCTAAAGGCGGTGCCAGGCTTCAAACCAGACAAGCTTTGACCGGCGGATCGTTACCTCAGCGATTCACCGGTTTTCTGCCGCGCCCGGCCCCACTTTTCGCGATTACGGTAACCATGCATGGGCGGACATTCGTCATGGCCCCCAACCATCGTCGGTCGCCTTGCGGGTGAAATAGGCGCCGGCAAGCCCGATGATAATCCCGGCAAGGGCAATCCCGAACAGCAGCAGAGCCCTGTCGCTCGGCTCATTTAGCACGTCGCGGTGTACGCTTATCGCCAGCAGCAGGCCGCACCACATCACCACCCATGCAATGCGCCGCAGCACGATCATGACTCGCCCTCCTTGCTCTCTTGTGCCTGCATAATTGCAAGATAGCGTTTCTCGGCCAGGTCCCGCAGCTCCCGCGCACGCTTCGCGTTCCAAAGCATGATCGGCAGCGCGACAATGGCGACGGTCAAAAACACCAACGCCGTGTTCGTCATCCGCGAGGCATAAAATGCGACAGCCAGAATGCCCGGCCACATCAGGAAGTGGCAGGCCAGCGCGGCCCGCCCGTCGAACCGGTCATAGGCGTCCTGCTCTTCCGCAGACAACCGATTGCGAAGAATGTCGAGCATGTCACGCCTCGCTGCACCCAGACGAAACTGTCGAGCGTCGTCCTGACCATCAATGCGAAATCCGGCGTCGCACGACAGCATCATCGCACGCGCGTTGATCGCTTTCGCAACGCACGCGATCCGCGATCATCCACCAGTCCCGCATGTGGAGGTACGTATTGTCAACGCCATTCAGTCTCAATCGGGCGCCCCGAACCCGCCACCGGTTGGCGTCATCAAGACGACCGCCTCTCCTACCGCCAGCATCGTCTCATCGCAGCCCTTGAGGCGTTCCATTTCGCCGGAGTTGCGCCGCACCCAATTCTCGCCGATCCTGCCGACGTCACCACCTTCAAGCCCGTAAGGCACGACATCGCGATAGCTGGTCAGCAAAGTGAGTTTCATCTCTCGCATGAACCGGATGCGCCGGTAGGTCCCGTCACCTGCCGACCACCTGCCGCGCCCGCCCGAACCGCGACGCACCGAGAACTCTTCAAGCACCACCGGATAGCGCAGCTCGAGGATCTCGGGATCCGTCAATCGCGTATTGGTCATGTGGACGTGCACCGCGCTCGTGCCGTTGAAGCCTGGCCCGGCCGGTGATCCCGAACAGATCGTTTCGTAGTATTGATAGACATCGTCGCCGAACACCAGGTTGTTCATCGTCCCCTGGCTCGGCCCCATCGCCTTCAATGCGGCGAACAGACAGTTGGTGACGATCTGGCTCGTCTCCACGTTGCCGGACATTACGGCTGCCGGATACTCCGGCGACAGCATCGAGTTCTTTGGAATGATCAACTCGATCGGCTTGAGACATCCGGCGTTCATCGGAATCGGCTCGTCGACCATCACCCGGAACACATAAAGCGTTGCCGCCCGCGTGACCGGCATTGGCGCGTTATAATTGGTCGGCTGCACCGTGCTGGTGCCGGTAAAATCGACCTTGGCCGAGCGTGCCGCCTGGTCGACGGTGATCTTCACCTGCACATGGCTGCCCTGATCCATTTCAACGCGGAATTCACCGTCCGGCAGTTTCGACAACAGCCGCCGTACGCTCTCCTCGGCGTTGTCCTGCACGTGCTTCATATAGGCTTGCACGACCTCCAGGCCGAAGTGATCGACCATCTTGCGCAACTCGCTCACGCCCTTGGCGTTGGCCGCGACATGCGCCTTGAGATCAGCGATGTTCTTGTTTGGTGAGCGCGCGGGATATTTGGCACCGGTCAGCAGCGCATAGGTCTCGTCTTCGAGAAACACACCCTTATCGACCATCTTGAAATTATCGATGTAGACGCCCTCTTCCTCGATGTGAGTCGCCCGCGGCGATGCAGATCCCGGTGTTAGCCCGCCGATGTCCTCATGATGGCCGCGGCTTGCGACATAAAACAGAATTTCACTGCCCGCATCATCGAACACCGGCGTGATCACGGTGATGTCCGGCAAGTGCGTACCGCCATTGTAGGGTGCGTTCAGCATGTAGCTGTCACCGGGCTTCATCTGGCCCTCGCGTTCGCGCGCGATCGTCTCGACCGACTTGTCCATTGAACCCAGATGCACGGGCATATGCGGTGCGTTGGCAACCAGCTCCGTGTTTGCATCAAACACCGCGCACGAGAAATCGAGACGCTCCTTGATGTTGACCGATTGCGCCGTGTTGCGCAGCGCCTCACCCATTTGCTCGGCAATCGACATGTAAAGGTTGTTGAAGACCTCGAGCAGCACGGGATCGGCCTGCGCCCCAAGAACCTCGCGCTCATAGGCTGCAATCCTGTTCAGCTGCAGATGGTTGCGCCGTGTGACGACGAGTTCCCACCCCGGCTCGACGATCACCGTCTGGTTCGGCTCTATGATCAGTGCCGGACCGGTTATCCGGTGTCCGGGCGCAATCGCCTCGCGCATGTAGACCGGCGCCTCATGCCACTCGCGTCCGGAAAAGAAACGCGTCGTCTCGCCACCGGACTCGAGTGGTTCTTCAGCCTCGGCCAGTTCAGGTTCATCGAGGTCGGCGCCACCGCCGGAGGCTTCGACTTCGATCGCTGCGGCAAAGACCTTCTTTTCCGGCGATATGAAGCCGTAACGCTGGAGATGCTGGTTTTCGAAGTCCCGCCGCATCAGGTCCGGCTCATCCAGCAGAACCGACAGCGCCGTATCGGTGCCCTCGTAGCGCAAATGCAGCCTCGTCGTTGACGCCACGTCGTCAGACGCCACACCTTGATCGGCGACCTCGTCACTCGCCGCCCGCACGAGGTCGAAACCGAGGTCTTCGATGCGCCGCATCGTCTCCGAATTGAGCTCGGCTTCGATCGATTGTTCGCGGCTTGCCCTCAGATCCGCAAGGCCCATGCCGTAGCCGGACAAAAGGCCGGACAGCGGATGAATGAGCACGGTCTTCATACCGAGAGTATCCGCAATCATGCAGGCATGCTGGCCGCCGGCGGATCCGAAGCAGTTGAGCGCGTATTCGGTAACGTCGTAGCCGCGTTGGACAGAGATCTTCTTGATCGCGTTGGCCATGTTCTCGACGGCAATCCGCAAGAAGCCGTCGGCCACTTCTTCCGGCGAGCGACCATCGCCGATCTCGGCCGCAAGCTCCGCGAACGCCTGGCGCGTTGCCTCATCGTCGAGCGGTGCATCGTTGTTGGGCCCGAAGATCTTGGGAAAAAACGACGGTTTCAGTTTGCCGACCATCAGATTGGCATCGGTCACGGTCAGCGGGCCGCCGCGTCGATAGCATTTCGGTCCGGGATTGGCCCCGGCGCTTTCCGGCCCGACGCGGAAGCGACTGCCGTCGTAGAACAGAATTGAACCGCCACCGGCCGCAACCGTATGAATACGCATCATCGGAACGCGCATGCGTACGCCGGCAACCTGCGTCTCGAACGCGCGCTCGTATTCACCGGCAAAGTGTGAGACGTCGGTCGACGTGCCACCCATGTCAAAACCGATGACTTTCTGGAACCCGGCAAGTTTGGCCGTCTCTGCCATGCCGACGATGCCGCCGGCCGGCCCTGACAGTATGGCATCGCGCCCCTGGAACAACTCCGCTGCCTTGAGCCCGCCGGACGATGCCATGAACATGACCTTCGGCACCTCGCCCGTGTTCGGCCTGAGCGCCGCGGACACCTTCTGTACGTAGCGCGACAGGATCGGAGACAGATACGCATCTGCAACGGTGGTATCGCCGCGCCCAACGATCTTGATCAGTGGCGAAACGTCATGGCTGGCAGAGACCTGCTCGAACCCCATTTCGCGCGCCAGACCGGCCGCCGCCACCTCGTGATCGGGATAGGCGTAGGAATGCATGAACACGAATGCGACGGAGCGCATGCCATCACTCGCCGCCGCCGCGAGGTCGCCACGCAGCTTGTCGAGGTCGAGTGCCGTCTCCACGGTACCGTCAGCCAGTACGCGCTCGTCCGCCTCGACAACCCGCGTGTAAAGCATTTCCGGCTTGACGATCTCCTTCGCGAAGATGTCCGGACGCTCCTGATAGCCAATCTCGAGTTGATCCTTCAGCCCCTGCGTGATCACCAGCAGCGTCGGATCGCCCTTGCGCTCGAGGAGCGCGTTGGTGGCAACGGTCGTACCCATCTTGACCGACGCGATACGTTCGGCCGGTATCGGGTCACCGGAAGCGACACCGAGGAACCTGCGGATGCCTTCAAGCGCCGCATCATCGTAGGCCTCGGGGTTTTCCGACAACACCTTCTTGGCATGGACCTGCCCGTTGGGATCGCGCGCCACAACATCCGTGAACGTGCCCCCGCGGTCGATCCAGAAATCCCACTTGCTCATTGTTCGCTGCCGCTTACCTTCAGCCTCATCGATATCGTCAGCCGAAAGGTGTAGCCGCATGCCGGCGCCGACGCCAGTTCCGTTTTGGCCTGATCGGTAATGGTCTGATTGGCGATCGCTGCGACACCATCATCATCAGAACGTGTGTCTCAGGGCCCCTGCCGGCCCCGGCGGGAGACCGCGACGGCGCACCTGCAACCTGCAATTCAATGCCCAGAACGACCTAGTTGGCAGAGTAGCCGTCACCAAAGACACCCCGGCGTGCTAGCCGGCTGAACAGGCTGCGACCGCGCCGCCGGTTGCTTGCGCGGCGAGAATTCCGCTTGGCACGACTGACCCGCCCAAGTCTCTGGCGGGGCCGATACCGCGCGGCGCGCGCGCGTGGCCGCGCAGCCCGAACCCGGCGCTTGGGCACTCTGCGCACTACCGCACTGGTTCCGGGCAACTGAGGGCTTTGCGACACATCCCGGTCAAACCGCTCACCACGTCCTGCCTCCGGCAGCGACGCCGTTCGCGCACCGAAACTCCAATCAAAGACCATCGGCGCCGGAGACGGTGATGTTTCGGTTCGGCCAAGCGCTGCAACGCGCGCATCCCGCCGCGCTGGCGCCGAGCGTAATGTCCGGGAAACCGTCGGCTTCACCACGGTTGCAATACGCGGCCTCCTGGTCTGCCCTGCCCGGGCGCGCTTTCGTGGCGCGTAGGGAGAGATGTCCCGCGATCCGGCGGCGGCCCCCTTCTGCTGCACGGACGGTAGCTGGCGAGCGGCATACGTGACGACAAACGAACTGGTTGTCTCAAGCGACGCACGCTTGCCCGGCGCGCGTGCAATTGGCGACCTGCGGTCTCCACCGTTGGCGCGCAATCGCTCGATGCCGCGGTTGAGATCATCGATCTGCCGCGTCGCATCCTGCAACTCGCGCTGCAGCCCGACAGCTAGCTTGCGCTCATGCCGTAGCGAAACCTGGCTTTGTTCAAGCGCTTGTTTGAGACTCTGGATTTGCATCAGATAGCGCTGCTCCTCGCCAGCGCGCGCCCGTTCCGCAATGCCGTCAAACACCGGCGAAAGCAAATTCCACACAGTGACTGTTGCAGTAATCCCAATCAGGAATGAAACCAAACTGAACCATGAACGCGGACGTTGATACATTTGCCCATACCTTGTGATCGCGCCCTGCTTGTGCGGTGAATGCCAAGGGCCGGCCAAGGTTCCGGAGACCCCTGTCCGACATCACTCATCAAGCGAACTTTCGGCGCTGTTTCGTTCCGCCTGCCTCTCGCGCGGGCGCCCCGTCACCCACGCAACAAACATACACCAAATAAATACCCGCCGGTGACACATCCGACGCCCGATGGGCCGGCGACGCTTGAACCACCGGGTCTCGCCGGGAACCCCCAGCCTCATTTTCAACAATAAGCTGCCACAATTTGCTCTGTCACGAACTTACTCCGGGCCGTGCCGAGATTGCAAACTGGCGAGGCATTCGAGTAACGCCGCGGCAGGCACAGCTATTTCAATCAAATTCGGACCAATTCTGCCGCGGCCGGGCCGGTACACACCGCCATCCGGCGCGCCAAAGCGGCAAACTGCGCATCTCATGGCATGTTGCCCCTGCCCTGTGCGGCCCGACGATCACTCGGATCGGGCTAGATCATCGTGCCTGAAGTTGGAACCGCTGTCGCGGCTCCGTCTTGTGGCACAAAGTTGACCGCTTCCAAAGAGTCGAGCAACTTTCTGCTTTAATACTGGCGCTCGCGCATGCGCCGCTGCCAGGCGAGCAATCTGCGGTACTCGCGATAGTTGCGCGGCTTGCGCACACGGTAGTAGCGCACGCACCTGTCGCCCGGCCAGCAGCGCACCACAACCGCCACGGTCCCCGGGGGTGGCGACGACGCGCGTCGCAACCGGCGACGAATGCGACGCAACCGCGCCTTCTGCGCCCGTCGCGCATCACGTTGCAATTTCTTCAGGCGAACCCTCGCATCGCGCTCGCTCTGGCGTGCTGCGCGCCGCTTCACCAGACTACGCTCCTGTGGCCGTACCCGCGGCTCAGGAACCGTGCGCCTCACAGGCCGCCGAACGGCCCGCTCCTGAGCGTCTGGCGAATAGACGGACGATACGCGCGAACGCTCTTCTTCGCCTACGCCATGACTGTCCGGACTCTGGTCTCGCCGGGCCGCATATTCGAACTCCGCGCGCGCAATCAGGCCGCGCGTCGGAAGCGGCGGAATTGTGATATTGGAGCGGGGATTGGACCGCCCACGATCGGACAACGTGCGCCGCGCAAGTCTTGGCTTCGGAGGCGTCACCTTGTCGTCCGCCCGCCCTTCACTCGAGACAACCGGTGCTGTTCGGTCGTCTGTCTCGCGCGTCGCAGCAGGTTTGCGATTGATGACCGTCACGCGGCTTGGCACCGTGTCCGACAAGGTCTCAGTTGTCGTGCTGGCCCCACCTTTCGTCACATCACCCGTGCCCTGGAGTTCTTTTGCCTCGGGTTCGCTAGCTCGCGACGTCACCTTCGGCCCTGGTTCCCGTTCGGACTTGCCGCCTCGCGTGGCGGACGGCTTCTCGACGGGCACGGGCTTGACGATAACGCTCGTTTCGCCGTCCTCATCAGGCGTCACGTTTGGTAGGGCGCGGCCAAACAGTGGGTTATTGCGCGAGAATACGCGCGCCTGTCCCACTTCCAGGCCATCACCCGCAGCATTGGGCGCGACACCGTCGGCATCCGACGCCAACACTGGTCCCGCGAACAGCAGACCGGCTGCGATGGTCGACAAGGTTGCAACTTGGCCGATTTTTTCTACGACAATCAGCGCACAAGACATGACAGCTCTACCCACAGCGCAACCCGTGCCGGACGAAGCCGCCATACGACACGGACCAACCCGAAAAACACAAGCTCTAGCAATATGTTACCAGCAGCCAATCCGCGACACCACTCTGGTTGAAAGAACAAGAGTTTTTGCCTTAACGCAGCAGTGAATCGCACGCCTCCACCATGCTGACGCGATCCGTGTCGGCCGGCTCGGATCAGCCCGCAACACGACAAGAGAGCGAAAATCCGACTGGTCGATGGGTTCGCCGGGCAATTTTGCAGATGCCGCCAGCATCGCCAAAGTCTGCGACAGGAGCAATTGTCCAACCGGCACCACCTTTCCGAAGGCGCACGAGCGGTCCCGGGCACAGAAACCGAATTCCGTTGAAAGGACGGATACAGGGGCAAATCCGATCCCGGCGCGCGAGGATGCGGACCGGATCGGCTGGACCGGATCGGTTGCGGCGCGGGTCGGTGCGGCGAATTGGCGCCAATCAACACCGGCGGATACGCCCTCGACCTCGGAAAAAACCTCGGCCCTCGCCTTCAAAAGACGCGCAAATAGCTATAGAGACGAAGGACTATGATCAATTCTCTGCCGGAAGCAATCGGACTGGCCAAGGGCGGGTCGCTGCGCACCGCACTCGACCGCCTGCTGTGTGGACTCGGGCTGGGCCCGTGTCCGGATTGCCCGCAGCAGACGAACACGATTGCATTTACGATCGCAGTCGTGGCCCTCGGGGCAAAACTCGCCAAGGCTGACGGCTACGTCTCGAATATCGAAGTCGAGACCTTTCATCGCGTCTTCAAGACTCCGCCCGATCAGGCATCCAACGTGCAACGCATCTATGACTTGGCCAAGAAAGACACTGCCGGCTTTGAGAGCTACGCACACCAGATCTCAAAACTCTTGAGCGGCAATGCCACACTCAAACAGGACGTCTTCGAGGGGCTGTTCCACATTGCTGCAGCCGACGGCATTCTCCATCACGGCGAAGACAAGTATCTGCGCCGTATCGGCGAAATTTTCGGATTCACCGATGACGAATTCCGCGCCACCCGCGCGATGTTCGTGCATGATCCGGATGACGCCTACACGGTTCTCGGCGTGCATCCTGGCATCGGCGACGAAGAGTTGAAAAACCATTATCGGCAACTGGTGCGCGACAATCATCCCGACGCGGCCATCGCGCGCGGAGTCCCGGAAGCGTTCGTCGAGATGGCAAACCGTAAACTCGCTTCGATCAACGCCGCCTATGAGGAAGTCGCGCGGGAGCGGGGCCTGTGACGACAGTGGCGCGCACGGCATTCGAGCCCGACAGTCACCTCGTCACCGACATTCACCCCTCGCCTAACGTGAATGAGCGCCGAAACGTTGATCGCCCATCGATGCTAATCCTGCACTACACCGGCCTTGCGACCGTTGAGCACGCGATAAGGATTCTCGCTGACCCCGTGTGCCAGGTGTCATGCCATTACGTCGTCGACGAAGCCGGACACGTGACCCAGATGGTGCCAGAAGAACTCCGCGCCTGGCATGCCGGCGCTTCGTTCTGGCGAAACCATACCGACCTCAATTCCCGATCGATCGGGATAGAGATACAAAACCCTGGTCACGAAGCAGGCTATCCGGATTTCCCGGAGCCTCAGATGAAGGTCGTCACGGAACTCAGTCACGACATTGTCACCAGACATGCAATCCGCCCAGACCACGTCCTGGCCCATTCCGACATTGCCCCGCAACGCAAGAACGATCCCGGCGAGAAGTTCGACTGGCGTCGTCTGTGGCAGGCTGGTGTCGGACTATGGGTCGAACCCGAACCAATTGGACAAGCCACTTTGCCAACCGGCGCCACGATGACACGGCAAGACATCAGCGCCTTCCAAGAGTCCCTTCGTGAGTATGGTTACGACTGTCCGGTTGACGGTGAACTCGGTCAGCTTGCCGTAAAGGTCGTTATCGCCTTTCAGCGTCACTTTCGCCCGGCACGCGTTGACGGGATCATCGACCACTCCTCGATCGAAACCTTGCGGCGCCTGCATGCCGCGCACGATGCAGTAGCTGCAGGTTGAGTCCGGCCGCCAACGCGCAAGCTAGATCATCTTTGCGCTTTCATTCGGAATCAGTCCGATTCCGAATGAAAGCAGATTGCACTAAGCAGCACTATGGTCTTTCAGGCGAGCTCAAACCATCCCGCTCTCACTCCCGACCACCCAATACAATGATGCCGTGGGTGTTCGGAAGGGGGAGCGGGTCGGCGATTCGGCCTAAGGCGGATACTCTGAGGCCGCCTCGCCGACTCTCACCTCATCTGACGTGTTGCAGCCGGCGCCTTACTGCGGCGCGGCCGAACGATCAAAGCTCGGCACATCACGCTTGGACGCCGCCTTTGTGCCAATTGATTCCCAGTTTTGGTCAGCGCGCTTGATGTGCCCTGGAATGTTCTTTTCCCAGAACCCGGCCACAACTTTGGTAATGTTGAGATAGAGCTTGCCGTCGACGATCCGCCACAAGTGCGGGTTGCCCGGAACCTTGCCGCCCTTGTTGTTATTACCGATGGACGCGCCATAGGCACAGTGGCCATCATACTGCGGCGCATACTTTTTCGGGTCGGCAAGAAACTTGTCACGGTTCTCGACGCTTGAGAACGCCCACTTGGCACCGTTGTATTCGGCCGTAATCGAGGACTTGCCGGGCACGGCCTTCGGTTGCGGCTTGCCGACCTTCGACATGCTCAAAGTATGATAGGCAACGACATCGTAACCCGACGCCGCAAACCCGGTCTTGTCAACATACTGCGGACCGGCCATTGCGCTACCGGCGATCAGTATCGAGGCGGAAAGGGCTAGAAGAAGGGTCTTCATCAGCTTGATCCTGTGTTGTAGATGAGCGATACCGAGGACGTAACCGGGGTTGCGCCTGTGCGCCATACACAGGATCACAAGTGTTTGTGTGTCGTCGTTTACCACGGGTGGCGGAATTGACCGCCCGCCACCCGGATTTCGTATCGATAGGGCTACGCCGCCAGCGCCATGTGCCCGCATGTACGGGCAATTTCACCGATATGGCGATGATCCGTCCCGCAACAGCCTCCGACAACCGTCAGATTGGGTAGGAGGTCACGCAGCGCAGCCATCTGTTCACCGAGTTCGATTGGATCACCGTCATCCAGCGTCTCGGAGTTGTCGAGCTCTTCATGGCTGCAGCGCGACGCATTCGCCCTGATGCCGCCAATCCGCTCTAGCCACCGGCGATCACCGATGAGCTTGTCGGCAAAATGTGTCGGATGGGCACAATTGATCATGTAGTAGGCCGGATAGCGCCCGGTTGCCGCATCCGTTTCCATGATTGCCTCAGACAGCGGTTGCCCGGTCGGCAGATGGCCGTCGGTTTCGACCGTATAAGAAATGGCAACCGGCATGCCGGCCTGCTTGGCTGCCAGAGCGACGCCCGTCGCCTCGTTGACGTTGGTCATGGTCAGGGCCCCGATCATATCGGCCTGTGTGCCGGCAAATACCGACGCCTGCCAGCCATGATAGTCGGCCGCTTCTGCTACGCTCATTATCGCTCCGGGATCATACCCGTCACCGCGCGGTCCGATGCAGCCGCTAACCACGATCGGCGTGGCCGGCGTTTCGCGCAACATCCGCATTTCGTTTGCAAGGCCCACAGCCCGCCGATTGGCCTGCGCCAGTTCCCTTTCGTTTGCAAATCCGATTTTCGGGCCCCAATCCGGGCTTGACCGCCAGGTCGCGGTTTCCATGACCAGCCCGGTCTGCGCCCTGAGCGCAATCTCGACGTAGGGCGCCATGTAGGTGTTGATGATCTCCTCGCCATCCGGGCGGCGAAACAGATCGATTGATGCGAACTCGGCAATTTCGATACCTTTCTGGAATACCAGAACGGTCTCCATGCCGCCGTCGGTCACGAACATCTTGTCACCGAGCTGCGGCAGGTTCTTGCGATATTTCGTCATGTCGCAGTCATCCTTGTAGGTTGAAAAGTAGGCGGCGACCGAACCGCGCAATTCCCCGGAAATTGTCCGCGCTTCGGGCCGGCCGTTCTTTTCCTGTCGCACGCTCATCCAAGCTGTTCCGTGGGGAACAACCCGGCAAAATAATTGCCCGTCAGGCAATTTTCCTTGACCTTGAGGGCCGGCTCCGCGATATCGCCAGGACCAGTCGGCCGGACGGCCGCTGCTCCGGCGCCGGCCTGACCGTCGCCAGCGGGCGGAGGAAAGTCCGGGCTCCATGGAGACACGGTGGCGGCTAACGGCCGCCGGGGGCGACCCCAGGGAAAGTGCCACAGAAAGCAAACCGCCGAAGCGCACCGCAAGGCTGCGCGGCAGCAAGGGTGAAAGGGTGCGGTAAGAGCGCACCGCGCCGACCGGCAACGGCGGCGGCACGGTAAACCCCACCGGGAGCAAAACCAAATAGGGGCGACCGCGGGCGGGGCGACCTGGCCCGAAGCCGGTTTCCAGGCCAGTCGCCCGGGTTGGTTGCTTGAGGTGTCCGGCAACGGACATCCCAGATGAATGGCCGTCGCGGACGCGTGACCTTGCGGTGCCCGTCTAGACAGAACCCGGCTTACAGGCCGACTGGCAAGTTTTTCTCCCAACGAGCACTTTGCTGAAAAAATTCCGATTTTCATCTCAAATCTGAAACAGTCCTGTGCTCTTTTGCCGATACGAGCTTGGAGCCGCGTCGCTCAGTCGGCTAGTTTGTGGCCATCGCCCAACCGCAACAGCGGGTGATAACCGCTCGTCCGCCGACAACAATATTCGGCCAAGGGCGACGAGCGGTCGAAATGCGAAGGGATTGGGAAGCAATGAAACCGTCAACGATGCTGTTGGCCGTCGTCGCCCTGCTCGGCGTCGGCTCCGCGATCTGGATGCACGTTCAACGCAACGAAGCGGTCGCGCTCGCCAACGCAGCACGCGCTGCAAAGATCAAATCCGACAATGAACTGAAAGAGCTATCCGCCAGGCTGGCCCGGGCAGAGAAGGCCGAAGCCGCGGCATCAGGCGAACTGACTGCTGCAAATGCCAAGATTTCCAAACTGATGGCAAAGGCCAAGTCCGAGGCGGCGTCCCGCGGCCAGGCAAACAAGAAACTCGCCGAACTCGAACGCCGCGCTAGCGAACTCGCGGACGCCAAGGATCGGGCCGAAACGGCCTTGGCCAAGCAATTGGCGGCCAGATCGGCAGCGGAGTCCGAACTCGGCATCGCCAAGACCAAACTCGCTCAAATGACGACGGAAATCGCGTCACTCAAAGCCGCACTCGATGTAGCCCAATCTGCCAAGGATGCCGCCGAGGTCGCGGCCGGCAGAGCCCGTGCAGAGGCCGAAGCGGCCCGCCAGCGACTGCAGTCGCAATAGACGACGAGGCTGCAACGGCGGTTCATAAAAAATGCGGGCGGGACCGCATCATCCCGTCCGCATGTCAGTCGCCGTAAAATTGGCGACGGGCCCGGTCAAAGCGCGAAGTCGGCAGCAACCAGGATCCGGTTTTCCTGCTTGATCAACGCTCCGAGTTCGGCTGACTTCTGCGTGTATGCAATCCAGTCCGGATCAGCCCACATCCCGGCCCGTTTTTCGGCCCGCTCCGCGATGTCTTTGTAGGCCCACACGTGGACGTACTGGTTGACGTCACCAACCTCGGTTGTCGCCCATACCACCGGTTTGCCAAGATGCTTCGTCTGCGGGCCGAAGCCCATCTCCTGATAAAGCGCGATATGCTTTTTGATCGTGCCCGGCCGGCAGGTATAGACACGCATGTCGTAAATCATCTTCGTTTCCTCCTATCGATGCGCCCGCACCTGAATACGCCATGACGTTACCACGCGCGTCACATCACGCCGAATTTTTCGAGCGCCTCGCAGGCACTCATCCCGCCCTTGATCGCCTCCCCGACAGCGCTTTCCGTTTTCGCCTTTTCGAGTGCACGCGCTATCACATCGCCTTCCGCATCCCGCGGGATCACCAGCACGCCTTCGCGATCACCAAACATCAGGTCACCCGGCGCAATACGAACGCCGTCGATCTCGACTGCCGATCGGAAGTCGACCACCTTTCCGCGCGGCCCCTGGTCCTGCGCGTAGAGCCCGTGACAGAACACCGGAAACCCCAGTGCCTCGATCTGGTCTCCGTCGCGAACATAACCGTCGAGCACGGCGCCGGCCGCCTTGAGATGCATGGCCCGCGTCGACATCAGTTCACCGAACTGCGCATAGCGCAATGACCCACCCGTCGCGAGGTAGATTTCACCGGCTTTCAGATCATCGAGTGCTTCGAGCATCAGCCCGAAGGGCTTGTGCGCCAGCGGACCCCGTGAGCTTTCGCGGCCGTCGTCAAACACATCGGCCTCGAGCACCGGCATGGCGCGACCGGCAATCCGCATACCTGGCGTCAATGGCCGGATACCGGCCGGCAGAAACTGGTGGCGCAGGTTGATCTGATCCAACACGTCGCCAACCACGGCCGTGTAAAGATCACGCTTCAACAGCTCAAAAAGTTCTTCGTCTGATTGATAGCCCGGCATCGTCACCTCCCGATCGCGTTGCCACCATCGGACCATGACGAGCACCCGGCAGCAAGCCGCAATCTCGTCTTTCGCTTGCCCATGGATGAGAACCGGGTAGCCCGCGCAAGCTTTCGACATCGTCAAAGCAACACACCCCCGCGTCCGGCCTGGCGTCGTCCCGTCGAAATCAGGAATCGAAGCGACCGTCGATGGCAGTCCGCGCTGGCGCCGGTCGGCACAATAACGATAATGCGACCCGGGACTGCTTTCGCAAGATTTTCTGAACTCAATTCGAACTCGACTGTTGACATGCCACATTTGAAGCAGTATCAACCGCGTCCCGCAGCACATGGCTGCAGATCAGCACAGCTAAGAGCAGAACAATGTTCCGCCAGTCCGCAACATCATATTCGATCGGTAGCACCGCCAGTCTGGCTGGTGTGCGAGCGATTGTTGATGCGCGGAGGGTGCTGACTTAACCAGCTCAAATTCCCCAACGTTGCGACGCTGCCAGATCATCGCGCCGACCATCGGCGCAACGATGATCGCTTCTTGAAGCCAGCATCCATCCGCGCCGAAACAAGCACGGAAGCGCAATCCGATGGATGGCGACGGAACCTGTCTTGAAAACAGGCGAGCCGCAAGGCCTTGGGAGTTCGATCCTCTCCGCTTCCGCCAAGATTATGCCGAGGTAGCTCAGCTGGAGAGCGCCGGATTGAAACCCCGGAGGTCGGTGGCTCGAAACCATCCCTCGGTGCCAAACATAGCGGCTTAGCTCAGCGGAAGAGCGGGAGGCCTACACCCTCCGACAGCGGCGGTTCGAACCCGTCAGCCGCTACCAACATGGGCTCGTGGTTCAACCAGGAGAACGCCCGCCTTGCGAGCGGGAGATGCCGGGGCGGTTCCGGCCGGGTCCACCAGGTATGGGTGTCGTCTAATGGTAAGACAGCGGTTTCCAAGTCCGAAAACGTGGGTTCGATTCCTACCACCCCTGCCAGTTTCAGGTATTGGCCACGTGGCAGAAGGGCAGATGCGTCGGGTTGCAACCCCGGAGGCTCCGGTTCGAGTCCGGACGTGGCTTCCAACACCTGATTCCTGACTTGGCCCATCGGTCCAGACTGGAGTGGACGCCCGCCTGTCTAGTGGGAGATCGCCGGTTCGAGTCCGGCATGGGTCGCCAAGGCGGATGTAGTTCAACGGTAGAACGCAAGCACGCCATGCTTGAGATGACGGGTTCGACTCCCGCTATCCGCTCCAATAAGCCGGCGTAGCTCAACGGGCAGAGCAGCGTCCTTGTAAGTCGAAGGTTCGGGGTTCGAGTCCTCGCGCCGGCACCAAACACATGCGTGGTGAACATCAATGAAGGAGGCAAACAGAGCGCGGCGTCGCCGGGATCTAGCACGCATGAAGGCGAAAGCCCGACGCGTGTACCCATGTGACGGCACAGCGAAAAACGCGAACCACCTCAAAGTCTGTTCGTGTTGGATGTGCGGCAATCCACGCAGATTTGGCCACAAGCCGATCGGCGAGAGACGCGCCGAAATCAACTTGGACGGTTGGCAGAGCGGTAATGCACCGGGGTGCTAACCCGGCGAGCCCGTAAGGGTGCGGAGGTTCGATCCCTCCACCGTCCGCCACGGATTTTGCGATCACGACGGCAACCAGCCGTTTCGCTGGAGAATGAGCACGTCGCACTGCAATTCGTTTGCTGTCGTGATCGCCAAGTCCGCTGGTTTCCACACGGCGCGCTGTAAACGCGTTGGCTTGATAACAGTGTGGTGGTGGCCGAGGTGTTCAATTCACTGCCAGCGGACCAAACGCATCGCCACAAAATTGCCGCTTGACGTGAAAGGCTGATCCAACATATACGACGCGTCCCATGACCAGCGCGCGACGACATGCGCAGCGAAACCAGACGCAGCCTCGTTGAGGCCGTTGCACCTGCCTTGGACACTCGAGGCCGTTGGTTCAAATCAAACCGCGCAGACCGACTCCGGGAGAGGTGTATTGGTTTGCACGCTGTGAATAAGCGCGGCGGACGTGGCCCGGCTCCGTTGGGAGCCTGCCAACCGAGACCGAAAGGAGGTCGACATGATGAATCGCATTGGCCTCTCACGGCTCAACTGGCTCGACCGCGAGGAACGCCGCTAAGTTAGCGGGCGTGGTCTAGCGGTGTAGCCTGCTCTTATCACCACCGCGCGTGCTGTCATCGCCGCAAGCGGTTCCAACACGCAAGGCGTGTGGCGAAAAGCGTAGCCATGGCTACGGTTGAGCCGCACAACGCAGCGGATGGGCCGGCTGCGGCGACCCGGACGAGCGGGACAAATCGGACGAAGCGCGGCGTCGAACCACTTATCCGATGAACCACATCGCATCGCGTGCTTCTCCTGGCCCTTCGTCCGATTTGTCTCCGTGCCAGCCGCGTGCTGGTGATGAGAGCAGGCTGGCATCTCGCACTTTCAATGCGAAGGACGCCGGTTCGAATCCGGTCGCCCGTACCACTTCTTTTACGAGTTGAAACCATGATGAAACGATTACGACTCGCGCTGAAACAAGAGCGCGACTAGATCATTTCCGCCTTAGGCGGAATCACACCGCCTGCCCACTCCCCCGCCCGGCCGCCCATGCAATCGTGGTTTTGGGCGGCCGGGCGGGGAAGTGGGACGGTTCCAGCTTAACCTGAAACGCTCTAGCCCAACCGGTAGAGGCCACTGGCTCAAAACCAGTCGTAGTCCCGGTTCGAATCCGGGGTCGCGCACCATTGCTCCCGTGGCGCAACTGGTAGACGCGACCGTCTCAGAAACGGGATGTTGCAGGTTCGAGTCCTGCCGGGAGCACCAATTTTTTTGCAGGGTGGAGCAGCCAGGTCAGCTCGTCTGGTTCATACCCAGAAGGTCGTCGGTTCAAATCCGACCTCTGCAACCAGATGCAACGTCCAGCGTAGCTCAGCTGGCAGAGCACTCGATCGATAATCGAGAGGCCGGTGGTTCGATCCCACCCGCTGGGACCAGATTTAACCGTGCGATCTGATCGCACCCGCAAAGGAACGAGACGATGCAAGTTCGACTGAGACGAAAGCGCAGCAATCGCTAAGCGCCTCCGTGAGGGGCGCCGCAACCCGATCGCCCCTGTAGCTCAGTTGGATCAGAGCGCCACCTTGCGATGGTGGAGGTCAGACGTTCGAGTCGTCTCAGGGGCGCCAGATCTTCTTGTCGCGCCCGTGGTCCAATGGAAAAGACATCCGCCTTCTAAGCGGACTGATGCAGGTTCGAATCCTGCCGGGCGTTCCAAGCGATGCGCGCTCGTAGCTTAGCCCGGCCCAAAGCAGGGGACTTTTAATCCCCGATCGTGAGTTCGAATCTCACCGAGCGCTCAAAAGTTCCGCGCCTGTAGCTCAATGGACCGGAGCAACCCGCTTCGAACGGGAAGGTTGAAGGTTCGACTCCTTCCAGGCGCGCCATCAAAGGAGAGACTCCGAACGCGCCAAGTGGCGCGACTGCGCCGCCGGGCCGTCGGCCCGCCCTCGCGGAGCCAATGAGCATCGCGAATTCTGGCGTGAGCGAAAAACATGGCGCGCCATCAAAGGAGTTACTCCGAACGCGCCTAGTGGCGCGACTGCGCCGCCGGGCCGTCGGCCCGCCCTCGCGGAGCCAATGCGCATCGCGAATTCTGGCGTGAGCGAAAAAATGGCGCACAACAGATGCGTAGCTTAGAGGCCTAAAGCAGCGGGCTCTTAATCCGCGATCCCGGGTTCGAATCCCGGCGCATCTTCCAATGATCTGGCGTGGTGTCAATGGTAGCACGCCCGGCTGTTAACCGGTCAGTCCTGGTTCGAATCCAGGTGCCAGAGCCAACTCTTGGAACTGCACACCACTTCGCCTTCGCCGCGCTGGGTGACGGCCCGTCGGCTGCGACACATACGGAGGCCGCAGGCCCCATCCGCGTTCTGCCTCGCATGCCTGTGGGCACAAAGCTCAGATACGGGCACGCCCCAATGGTGTCGAGACATCTCGTTGAAAAACCAAGTCCGTTATGGTCCGCGCCACGGCTGGTGCAAGCACGACACCGGGATGCGCAACCGCAACAAAAACGTTTTCGACGTGCGTTGTACGGTCAACAATCGGCACTCCGTTCCTCGGGATCGGTCTCTGGCCAACATCCACCGAGACAAGACGTGGCTCTTTCAGTCCGGTTAGCGTCCGACTGGCTGCGTCGACAACCGACCCGCCCAACGCTCGCCTTGCCTCTGCAGTGTCCGGCAAGTGGAAGGCTTCCGATACGACCAGCGCATCTTGATCGATAGATCGAACTTCGATCCCCGGCGCATTCAGCACGATGTCTAGCGGAGTATGCCGTACCGCAATCGTGACCAGAGCCGCCGACGACAGCCCCACCTCAAAGTTCGGCGCAAATTCTGCGATCAAGGATCGGGTGCCGGCCCCAGCAGCAACGACAACAAAATCGATTTCGATTTCTGCGTCGTTCAGACGAACACCAGTGGCCATGCCGTTCTTTGTTGTGATGCACTGAACCTTCTGCCCGAACCAAGCTTGCGACCCCGCACTCAGCGTTGCCTCGAGGAGTTTCAATGAAACGTCAGACGCTTCAATTGCGATGTCGTTTGGGGCATGAACGGCAAGTTCGGGAAGAACAGAAACTTGCGGCACTAGGCTGGTGAGCTCACGCCTTCCAATTCTGTTGACCACTCCGCCACGATCGGCATGCAGTTTCGCAAACGCCTCCGTCTTCAACGCGCTTGGCGCCCAGGACACTGATCCTCGCTGCATGCCGAACAGGCGGCCATCGAAGGCTTGGTTTATCTCGCTGTATTGGAGGTGTGCATCTTTTCTCAGCAAATAGATCTCGGCGGAGGTTTCCGGCGGGGCCATGACGGAATTGACCCAACCAAAGGATTGCCGGGTTACGCCTCGTCCAGCGGATGCAGACTGCTCAAAGATGTGTACAGCAGCGCCGGCGCGACCAAGAAAGTATGCGATGGTCACGCCGACAATCCCGGCACCGACGACTGCAACTCTTGGTTTCAAGGCAATCCCCATGTCGCTTTTTGGCAATGCGACGTAGCGGAGCGGTCAATTTTTTTGCCGCAGACTGTTCGCTTCCGTTTTACCGCTGCAGCTCATCACCGCACGATCATTGCGCGTCATCGAGGATCTTCTCCATCATGACTTTGGTGCCGCTCCTGCCGGTCTCTCGCCAGCCAAGATGCTCGTAAAGGCTCACGTTTTCCGGAATATCAACGTGCGTGCTCAGCTTCAGTGTCTTGATACCTCGTTTTCGAACCTCTTGCTCAGCGCGCTCCATGAGGGCGCGACCGAGCCCCGAGCCGGTTACCGACGGGTCGACGGCAATATTTGCAAGGACGGCGTGATTTTCGCGCGGAACAAGAACCGCACCGCCAATGGTCCTCCCTTCGAGAACGCCAATCCAAACAATGTTGTCCCTGATGTCGTCTTCAATGCCTTCGGAGACTGCGGGAAGGTCAATGCCTCTCTCCGCATAGGCCAGGTACGCAGCATCAATGCAAACCGCCAATGATGCAGCATCCGATGCTTCGGCTCTTCGAATTGTCCAGTCGCTCATACATCATGATCACAAAACTTTCAGTCCACCGCAACGCGTCCGAAGGCAACGGAGAAGACGGCCTGGACGTTTGTCGTCCCGCGATCAGCCCCGTTGCCAAACGCGTGTCACGCAAAGGTCGCGGTATGCGTGTGACAAATTTGAGCGTGCAACTGTCGCGGCCGCCTATTACGCGGCAACCGGCCGGTCACCGATGGCCGGCGAACTCGGCTCACGATTGTCGACATCTGTCGGGACTTCGTCCATGGCCCGATCGGCGGCGATGCGAAGCGGAAATGGTCCTATCCGGCACACGCCCGGCGGATCACACCCTTGAGACGGTCCACGTAATGGAATTCGCCTGCCTCCGTCATTGGGAAAGCATCGCCACGGTGCGATCCGGCATGTTCGGGTGCGGCTTACAAGATCGGTGCGCACAGTCGTCGGCAGCTGAATGTCGTGATACAAGTGGCTCGCATGAAACCGGTGGTACAACGCCCGTGGCAGAGAAAACAGAAAGGTGCCCACATGCTTAGCGAAGCTCAGGTCGCGGCGTATCTCGAGAAGGGCTACGTGGTGCCGGACTACAGGCTGCCGGAAGAGGTGCTTGCGCGGATACGCGCCGACCATCAACGACTTCTTGCCACGCATCCCGAGTTCCGGGACAACTGCCCGTCGTTGCTGCGTTATGACATGGGTTTCCTGAATTACGCGCTCGACCCCGCCATCCTTGCAATGGCGGCGCAGCTGATCGGGCCCGACATTTGCCTTTGGAATATGAGCTTCTTTGCAAAGCCTGCACACAACGGCAAGAAAACACCGTATCACCAGGACGGCGAGTATTGGCCGATCCGACCTCTGGCCACGTGCACCGTGTGGATCGCCGTCGACGAAGCAACTGAAGAGAACGGCTGCCTGCGCTATATTCCCGGCTCGCACAAGACGGCTCGATTGATGGCACATGAAGTCAGCCATGACCCGCAAATCACCCTCAACCGGGAACTGGTCAAGACGGAGTACGACGAGAGCATTGCCGAGAGCCTGATCCTACCGGCAGGCGGCATGGCATTCCACGACGTCTACATTGCACATGGCTCGGAAGAAAATCGTTCGCCCCAGCCACGACGCGGTATGACGTTGCGATTGATGCCGACCACGTCGGTCTACGACCGGTCATTGGCCCGCAAGCGGCATGCCGAACGTGGCGGGTTCGACTTGTCCGACCACTCAATCTTTCTGCTTAGCGGCCGCGATGTGTCCGGGCAAAACGACTTTGTCGTCCGCCCCACCTTGTAGGTGCCGTTGGTGCACCACCATCGCGAGGCAAAACGCGCGCGGCAAGCTGGGCATGTCACGTCTCATCGGTCACTGCGAGCGCAGACGCGGATCGAGCGAGTCGCGAACAGCGTCTCCAAACATGTTGAAACCAAACACCGCAAGCGTAATCGCGAGGCCGGGCCAAATCGCAACCCACGGCGCGCTCTCGATGTAGTCCTGCGCATTGCGCAGCATCAGGCCCCAAGCCGGGATCGGTTCCTGCACACCAAGTCCAAGAAACGAAAGTGACGCCTCGAGGAGGATCGCCTGGCCGACGGCCGCCGTCAGCACAATCAGATACGGAGCCATGACGTTCGGCACCATGTGCCGCATGATGATGCGCGTATTCGAAAACCCGTTGGCCCGCGCGGCATCGATGTACGGGATTTCGCGTATCGCCAATGCCGACGAGCGAACCACCCGGGCACACTTCGGAATGAACGGCAACGTGATCGCCAAAATCACGTTGTGCATTGCCGTGCCCAAGATCGAGACAATGGCCAACGCCAAAATAATGATTGGAAACGCCATGATCACGTCGATCAGGCGCTGCACGATCAAATCGAACCGCCCTCCGAAAAATGCGCTTGCAACACCAATCACCAGCCCCAGGGTCGAGCCGATGAATGCGGACGTCAATCCAACAAACAAGGCCGTGCGCGCGCCGTACATTATGCGTGTGAAGATATCGCGACCGAACTCGTCCGTTCCCAAGACAAACTGGGCCCCGGGCGGCACCAGCATGTTCTCGAACGAATTGAGCTCCGGATCATAGATACTGACGTAGGGTGCGAAGATCGCCACCAGGATCATGCCGACGACCAAAATGAGACCGGCCGAACCGAGCGGTTGCTTTCGCAGGAACCGCAAAGCCGATTGAGCAGGGCCCGAACGCTCGCGCAGATCTTCGAGTTGGTCCAGATGCGTATTTGTCGTAGCCATTCAAACCCCATCGATATGCCCTGACGTCCTGCCGCCAGGCCCTGACGTCCTGCCGCCAGGCAATGGCTTATCACCCTTTGGTCCAATGCCCTATCGCAGACCATTGCGGCTAAACCACCCTGATCGCCACGAACGCGGCCCTAACCGTCATTGCTGACTTTGGTATTGTCGGTCCGCACCTGCACTCAGGTGGTCGCGCATTCTACAAAGGACGGTACACAAGATCGAAGAGGTCATAGTTCAATCACTCTACAACACGATCAAGGCAGCGGTTGCACTTTTCCCGCAACACACGCTCGCAGAGTTTTCACCTGCTCATCGAACAACTGACAGCATGCCTCGGTCTGCTAGGAACAGCAAAACGAGGCTGATCACACCCGCAAAGCAAATCACGATAAAACGAGGGCGTAGCGCCGGCCAGCGCAAGGAAGCAATTGCGAAAACCGCTGTTACGACCGCGCCGAGGATGAGCCCGGCAAGGACGGCATAGGGCACCCCAAGCGCGGTACCGATGTCGGGCTTGGTACGATTGGCAATAAAAGCCAGAACTGGCGGCAGCCACATTGCGGCCACAACAAGAAACGTACAGGCCGTGCGCATGGCTTCCCTCATAGAACTATCGCCCGATGTCGCGGCGGTTCGCGCGAAAAGCACAAACCGGAAGGCTCGAAATAATAACAACACGTGACCTTCGGACGGCGGAAAAGCAAACTCAAACCTCTCGCAGGCACCGGCAAACGGTGACGTCGTTCACTGCCGCGAGGGCGCATCGATAAAGACCGAAACGGCCTCAGTCGGAACTGGCCGGTCATCACGCGCATCACACCCCTGATAGCCGCTCGAACCTGCAAGCGAACACACGCCGTCGACGCAAGTGTCCCACCGGAATCGTTCGGCTGGAACAGATATCTTAACCATCTGACTGTATGTCTGACTGCTGAGCTATGGCCGATGGTGCAACGCTGTGCGGTTCACCGGGCAGTCTCAAGGCAGAGCGGCGTTCTTACGGCAGAGTAAAGGTGCGATAGATGAATTTTGGCAATCTTTTGGTCGCCAAGGGATTGGTTTCGGCGCAAGACATCGACCAGGCAATCAATCATCAGCAAGCGCACGGTGGCCGGCTCGGCGACAGTATCATCGCCCTTGGCTTGCTGACCAAAGAACAGATCGATGAGGTCCTGACCGACGCCCCCCAGGCCCCGGCGATGGTGGACAGCACCGGCATTGATCCTGTGTTCCTGGTCGAACTGGCCATCAAAGGCATGTATGCCGAGAACCTCGAAACGGTTTCACAGTTGGTGAAATCGCTGAAGCTGTCCAACACGATCGTCAATCAGCTCTTGCAAATTGCCACCGAACGCAAACTCGTCGAAGCACTTGCCGCCAGCACCGGCGGCGGTCTGCGGGCGGAGTTGCGCTATGGACTGACCCGGGCCGGGCGCGAATATGCAATCGATGCATTGCAGCGTAGTCAGTACTTCGGAGCAGCCCCGGTATCACTGTCGGACTATCGCGACCGGATCCTGCGCCAGCGTGTGACCAACGAGGTTGTAACCCGACAGCAGCTCGACAAGGCGTTCGAAGGCCTGGTTATGCCGGAACGCTTTGTCAACAGGCTCGGACCGGCGGTCAACTCGGGCAATGCCATTCTCATCTATGGTCCGGCCGGCAACGGCAAAACGACGATCGCCGAGATCGTCGGCAACATATTCCAGAACGTCATCTACATTCCCTACTGCGTCGAGATTGACGGTGAAATCATGAAGGTCTTCGATCCGAGCGTTCACCGCGTCGTCGAGGACACGTCAAGGGAACTGAATGGCGCCAATGTGCGCCGCAGCCGCATCGATCCGCGCTGGGTCGCCTGCTATCGGCCAATGGTCATCACCGGCGGCGAACTGACCATTGAGATGCTCGATCTGAAGTACAATTCGGTTGCCAAGTTCTATGAAGCGCCCCTGCATATCAAGGCCCTGAACGGCACCTTTCTGATAGACGATTTCGGGCGCCAACGTGCCAAACCTGAAGAGATCCTCAACCGCTGGATCGTGCCGCTGAACAGCCGCGTCGACTATCTCTCGTTGCATACCGGCAAGAGCGCGATGATCCCGTTCGACGAGATCGTGATTTTCTCAACCAACATGCACCCCAACGACCTGATGGACCCGGCATTCCAGCGCCGCATCAGCTACAAGCTGGAAACGGTCGAACCGCCGGAAGACCTGTTCCTCGAGGTGTTTTTTGGAACCGCACAAAAGCGCGGTCTGGTACTGACGGAAGAAGTGTTTTTGCAGGTGCTCAACGGCATTCGCGATAACCAGGCTCCGCTCGCCTACTACCAGCCGACGTTTATTGTCGAACAGGTGCTGGCATCGTGCAAGTTCGAGGGCATTGAACCTCAGTTCACCACCCAGAATATCGACGACGCGCTCGCCAACCTGTTCGTCAAGACAGCCAATGACGAGATCCCCGGGGGTCCCCGCAGCTAGTGCGTGTCGCATCCAATCGGACAGAGCAGAAAGGCCGCAACCGCAGCCCGAGGCTTTGCGCCTCGTCGACATCTGGTCAGATTCCGCCAGATGGCGTTGATTGCAATGCTGATGACCAGAGCGTTTCAGGTTTAGCTGAAACCGTCCCACTCCCCCGCCCGGCCGCCCAAAACCACGATTGCATGGGCGGCCGGGCGGGGGAGTGGGCAGGCGGTGCGATTCCGCCTAAGGCGGAATTGATCTAAGGCATGTCGCAGCAAGACGGATTCACTCATAAGGGAGCAACGCGACCCGGCCGAATGGCCGCCCCGCCGGAGCCGCCGCGCAAAGCGCGAATAGCGGCGTGAGGCAATGAAACCCGAAGGGAGCAACGCGACCCGGCCGAACGGCCGCCCCGCCGGAGCCGCCGCGCAAAGCGCAAATAGCGGCGTGAGGCAAACAAAACCCAAAGCGAGGCGCATCTTTTGCGACGCGCTTTAGTTGCGCGCCAGAGAAATCCGCATCGAGCGCAGGCGACCGTCGTTCGGGGTGACCTGGATGGTTTGCGTCTTGCCGATGATCATGACATTGAGCTTGGCATTGAAGAACGTGCTCGACAGCGCCGCCTGGATCTGGTTGCCGTGCAGCTTGCCGCGCAGGTCGCCGGACATCGCATAAATCCGGTCATCCCAGGACCCGGTGATCTTGCCGTTGTTGTCGTTGATGTGCGTTTTGATCTCGAGGCGCATGCCTGCGTTCTTGCACCAGATATTTTGCACCAGCCGGCTCTTTGCGCGGAACCGGTAGGTGATGCGGCAGGTCATGCGCTTGCGCGACCCGTCGCGGAACCGCATGTCGCCAATGCCGACCCAGCGACCGGGCAGATCGGAGAGTTTCAGGGGCGTTACGAGGATCGGTTTGGGCACACCCTGGGCGAGCACTTTCCCAAACGCAAGGCTAACGGCGGCGCAGCACATCAAGATGCAAATCGCGAACCCCGCTCGCATCGCCAGTTGCATACTCCGCTCTCCCTTAGGACGACGCGACCACCGCATCTCGTCTGTGCGCCGCCTTCTGGTCACCGCAGGCTAAAAAATACGACCCGCACCTGCCCCACGTTGATCTGCAACTTGTGGGCACAAAAAGCGCCAATTGTTCGGCGAATTCACGTCTTTCCGTGGATCCGCCTTCATCATGGGCCAATTCTGGTAAACAGAGCGCTACTTTATGTTTCGTTTGGCCACTGGGAACGTGCTCGACTAGCCGGAAATCTTCGAGAAGTCGGCGACGGTCAGCGTCGCAGCACGGATCTCGGCCAGCAGCTTGAGCCGGTTCTCGCGCACGCTTGCATCATCATCATTGACCTTGACGTGCTCGAAGAACTGGTCGACCGGCGCCCGCAGCTCTGCCAGCGCCCGCATCGCACCGGCGAAGTTTTCGACGTTGATGGCCGCCTGCGTATCGAACTTGACCTTCGCGATCGCCGCCTCGAGCGCCCGTTCTGCAGGCTCTTTCAGGAGCTTGCCGTCGGGCGCGCCGCCATAGGTTGTATCATCCTTCTTTTCTTCGATGGCGAGGATGTTGGCGGCCCGCTTGGCCCCGGCCAGCAGGTTTTCACCATCCTCGGTATCGAGAAAGTCAGCCAGCGCCTCGACCCGCTTTACGATCAGCGCCAGATCGTCCTGGCCGTCGAGCGCAAACACCGCATCGATCAGATCGTGTCGCACACCCTCTTCACGAAGATGCACTTTCAAGCGATCGGCGAAGAAGGAGAGGAGGTCGGTAGCGCGTGTCAAGGCGTTTGCCCTAAGATCTCGCTCCGAATATGTTGCAGCACTATCGCCAATCGCCCTGAGCAGCGGCAGCCTCAAATCGTTCTCCAGACAGATCCGGATCACCCCCAGCGCCGCCCGCCGCAGCTGGTAGGGGTCGCCGGAGCCCGTCGGTTTTTCATCGATCGCCCAGAACCCGACCAGCGTGTCGAGCTTGTCGGCCAGCGCCACCGCGATCGACACCGGCTCGCTCGGCGCATCATCGCCCTGCCCCTTGGGTTTGTAGTGCTCTTCGATCGCCTGTGCGATCGCCGCCTTGGTGCCCGCCTTCTCGGCGTAGCGGCGCCCCATCAGCCCCTGCAGCTCGGGAAACTCACCGACCATCTCCGACATCAGGTCGGCCTTGCAAAGCTGCGCCGCCCGCCGCGCATCCTCCACCGGCGCATCGACTGCCGGTGCCAGTTGCGCTGCAAGTTCGGCAATACGCTCGACCCGCTCCTTTTGCGTGCCGAGCTTTTCGTGGAAGGTGACGTTGCCGAGCCCGTTCGCCATCTCATCGAGCGGTCGCTTCAAATCCTGCTCCCAGAAGAACTTGGCATCCGCCAGCCTCGCCCGGATCACCTTTTCGTTGCCGGCAACGATCTGCGCGCCGTCATCGGCGGCGATCAGATTGGTCACCGCCAGGAAGCGGTTGGCGAGTCGGCCGGTCTTGGGATCGCGCAGCGAAAAGCATTTCTGATGCGCCTTCATCGAGGTGATGAGGCACTCCGCCGGCACCTCCAGAAAGGCCTCGTCGAAGGTCCCGATCAACACCGTCGGCCACTCGGTCAGCCCGGCGTTCTCGAACGTCAGCGCCTCGTCGGCGACCAATTCGAGCCCCGCCTCCCGCGCAAGATCTTCGGCCTGATCCGCGATTTCGGCCGCACGCTCCGAGGCCGGCAGCAGCACCTTGTTCGCCTTGAGCTTGGTACCATAGTCCTCGAAACCCTTGACCGAAAACGCCTTGGCGCCATGGAAGCGATGTCCCGATGTCGTGCTGCCGGCCGCGACGCCACCGACCGAGAACGGCACGACTTTACCGTCGAGAATGCACAGCACACCGTGCAACGGCCGCACCCAGCTGAAGTCCGAACCACCCCAGCGCATCGACCTCGGCCAAGGAAATTTGTTGCACACATCAATCACCGTATCGGCGATGATGTCGGCTGCAGGCCGCCCCGCCTTTTCGATCCGCGCAACGTAGAAGTCACCCTTCTTCGGATCGGCGACCACCTCGGCCTCTTCGATCGACTGAAGACCGGCACCGCGCAGGAAGCCGGCAATCGCCTTGTCCGGCGCACCGACGCGCGGGCCCTTGCGCTCCTCCGATATCGCCGGTGATTGGGCCGGCACGCCGTCTACCACGAGCACCAGCCGCCGTGGCGTGGCATAGGCCTGCACCGCGCCGACATCGAGACCGGCCTCTTTCAGGCCAGCCGTCACCAGCCGTTTGAGATCGCCGGCCGCGCGCTGTTGCATGCGTGCCGGAATTTCCTCGGAAAAAAGCTCAAGCAGAAGTTCAGCCATGAATTATCTCTTGTGCAACGGGCCTATGATCCGCCCGCAGGTTCAAGACGGTTTGCCGTAGATGAGACGGGCCAGATCGGTCGGCGCCTGTGTGGTCGCGAGATAGCCGAGGCCGACCAGCACGAGCGCCAGCGCAAACACCCAGACGGCACGCGGCTGGCGGCGCAGCAACACCACCATCACCAGCAGCGCCATCACGGCCATCGTGGCCAGACCGATCAGTTGCGGGCCACCGAGGTTCATGCCGCAGCCTCTTGAGGAAGTGCACCGCCGGCCTCGGTCTCGAGCCAGGCCCCGCAGCACGCCTTGGCCAGTTCACGCACCCTCAGAATATAGCTTTGCCGTTCGGTCACCGAGATCACACCGCGCGCATCGAGCAGATTGAACAGGTGGCTCGCCTTGATGCACTGGTCATAAGCCGGCAATGACATCTCATGGCGACCGTCACGCTGGCCTTTTTCCAAAATCGACTGACACTCGGCCTCGGCATCCTTGAAGTGCTGGAACAACAATTCCGTGTTGGCATGTTCAAAGTTGAACCGCGAGTACTCCTGTTCAGCCTGCAGGAACACGTCGCCGTAGGTTAGCTTGCGCGCATCGCTCCCGCCGTTGAAGTTGAGATCGTAGACCCGGTCGACACCCTGGACATACATTGCAAGGCGCTCGAGGCCGTAGGTGATTTCACCGGAAACCGGCCGGCAGTCGTACCCACCCACCTGCTGGAAGTAGGTGAACTGCGTCACCTCCATGCCGTTGCACCACACCTCCCAGCCAAGCCCCCAGGCGCCGAGCGTCGGGCTTTCCCAGTCGTCCTCGACAAAGCGGATATCGTTGACCGTGGTGTCGATGCCGATCGCATCGAGGCTTGCCAGATAGAGATCGAGGATGTCCGGCGGTGACGGTTTCATGATCACCTGGAATTGATAGTAATGCTGTAGGCGGTTCGGGTTTTCACCGTAGCGACCGTCCTTCGGCCGTCGCGATGGCTGGACGTAAGCCGCATTCCAGGGCTTGGGACCAAGTGATCTGAGCGTCGTCGCAGGATGAAACGTCCCGGCGCCGACTTCCATGTCGTAGGGCTGCAGGACCGCACAACCCTGCGCCGCCCAGAACGCCTGCAGAACCAGGATCAAATCCTGAAACGACTCCCGCGGGCGCAGCCACTGCCCGCCGCCAGCCGTGCTCGTTGTTTTGGGCTTGACCGCCATTTCGCACCGTTCTCACAAGAAATCTGCGGCGCAATATAGCGACTGAGATCAATCTGTCAGCCGCGACATCTCAACGGCCGAACACGACTTGCCGCGCGGATTTCTCCACGTCGCGGCATTTTCAGTATCCGCAGGCGCAGCCGGACAACGTCAGTCGTTGCGGCGCGGACGATAGACACCGGCCGCCTCATCCCACTCCAGCGAACCGAGATTGCGCGGAGTTTGAGGCTGTTCGGACCGCGCCTTCGCCTTGGAAGCCGCACGTTCATTCTGCTTGCTAAGCCATTTGTAGCCGGCATAGGCCAGCGTCCCCGCAACGGCCAGTGCGATCAGTTGTGGCACCGCGGAACCCTCCTGTTCCAACAGATCCCGATCATAGCCCGAAACGGGACCAGAGCAAACGCGCTTCGACAGCAGAAAGAAGATCATCGCCGAGTGACAGTCCCGCGCCGCCGAACACGCCTGCGCCGGCATCAAAGCCGGGCGCGCGACGGAAGCGGCCAAGCAACCCACCACCCGAAATCGGCACGACCTTGAGTCGGATCTTGTCGCCGTAGACCTCGCGCATCTTGCTGCGCACATCCGAAACGCCGTCGATCAAGCCAAATTCCAGAGCCTTCGGCGCTGACCAGAAGGCGCCGGAAAAGAGTTCCTGATCAGAACCCGTCAGCTTGCCGGCCCGTCGGTCTTTGACAACGCCGATGAAAGCATCATGAATGTCTTTCTGGATTGCCTTGACCCGCGCCACATCCTCCTCGTCCTCGGGCTTGAAGGCATCGAGCGTCGACTTGCAGTCCCCGGCCGTGTAAATGCGCCGATCAACGCCGATCCGCTCGATCGCCTTGTCAAAACCGAAACCTGCCGCAATCACCCCGATCGAACCGATGATCGACGATGTGTCCGCGTAGATTTCGTCACCTGCGACCGCGAGATAGTAGCCACCGGATGCCGCAACATCTTCGCAGAACACATAGACCTTCTTGTCCTTTTCCGCGGCGAGCTGCCGGACCCGCTTGAGGATCAGGCTCGACTGCACGGGTGACCCGCCCGGGGAATTGATAACCAGCGCCACCGCGGGATGCTTCGACATCGAGAAGGCGCGTTCGATGGGTGCAGCCAGCGTACCGATCGACAGGCCCGGCCTGAGCGGCGTCGCCATGCCGATAGGTCCGGCAAGGCGCAGCACCGGCACGGTCGGTTTCGATTTGAATGGCCACATTGGCAATCCCTCGGACTAGGCTCAACAGGTTGGACAACCAGCTCTCGAACGCAAAGAAGACGTCGAACTTTCGCGACCGGCGGGGGCGACGGTTGGTTGTCGGTTAGGTCTCGCTCGTCGATGTAATCAATCTTGCCGTCAAGCGCTAGTGTCATGCCCGTCAGCGCCGGCCCCGAGCGCGAAGCCCGCAGCGCGACGCAAAACGCGATCGATCTGCGGTAGAAAAGCGCTGCCCCTGCCGTGCAGATCTTGCCCGGCCAGCAGCTGCAATGGCCGGCGGCTACCCTTGGTGCCACGCACGATGACCCGATGCGCCGCCTCGCCCCTCCGTGGATGCAAAGGTTGTATGAGCAGGCCGCCAAAGCGCCGCGCCATCGCCGCCAGCAGCTCATCGAGGTTTTCTGCACGGTGGATCAGCGTCGCGGTTCCGCCTGGCCGGGTCATGCGTGCGATGAACCGCAACCAGTCGTCCAGCCCACCTCCCGCCATCGCATGCGATGTTGCCTTGAGTTGATCTGCGGAAGGCCGCATCGCTGCTGCATCGTAATAGGGCGGATTGCTCACCACGTGATCGAAGGACTCGCCGGGCAGTGCGCATTGAGAGGCCGGCGCAAAAACGTCGCCTTGCAGCACGTCGACGCGATCGCCTAGGCCATTGCGCGTGATATTGGCCTCGGCGACCTCGATCAGGCCCGGGTGTTGCTCCAACATCGTGACGCTGGCGGTCTTGAGGCGCGCTGCAATGCACAGGCCCACGACGCCAACCCCCGCCCCGACGTCCAGCACGGTCAACTCCCGCGCGCCGGGCGCACCGCGCACACCCGGCGCCTCGACCGTCGCCGCCAGAAGCACGGCATCAAGGCCGGCACGGTAACCTCGCCGCGGTTGTAGAACGCGCAGCACATCGCCGAGAAACCGATCTTCGCTCAGTGTGACTTCACCAATTGAGCCATCATGCGCAAGTTCAGACCTGCCAGCAGCTTTCGCCTGTCGATCAGCCAAACGGTCCATCTTTGCTCTTGATCCAGTTGGCAAGGCCGGCTTCCTCCAGAATGCGTCTGGCCTCGGGCATATCGCCTTCGTCGACAAGGATCCGCCGCGGCAATACTCCAAGTGAGCCTTCCAGGACGCTCATATTCTGGTCGGCAATCATCACGGCAAGGCCGGCGTCGCGCAGCAACACTTCGACGAAATTGAGCAGCACGCTGTCATTTGTTCGCAGCAATTCGACCATCGCATCCCGACCTGCCTGGATTTTGCCGGCTTGAGCCGGTTTTGCGGCGACCACCGCCCCGATCGACGATCAAATTCCCGCAATGCGGCAATCTGCCGTGAATGTTCCCATACCTTGATCAGATTATACCTAGATCATCGTGCCTTAAGTTGGAACCGCTGTCGCGGCTCCAACTTAAGGCACGAAGATGATCGCCTCTAAAGGATCGAGCAACTTTCTGCTGTAATTCGGAATCGGTCCGATTCCGAATGAAAGCAGGTTGCTCTAGGGTCAAATCAGAAGATGAGGAGAAGACCTTGGGCGTCGTTGTGCCGTTGGAAGGAGCTCGTGATCCGCTGGACGCGCTGCAGCCCATTCTGGAGCTGTCGGCCGACGACATGGGGGCGGTAAACCGCATTATCCTCGACCGGGCGGTTTCGGATGTCGACATGATTCCGGAATTGGCGCACCACCTAATCGATTCCGGTGGCAAGCGCCTGCGTCCAATGTTGACGATCGCCGCGGCAAAGCTTGCAGGCTATGGTGGCGACGGCCACATCCGCCTCGCCGCCAGCGTCGAATTCATGCACACCGCCACCCTGCTCCACGACGACGTCGTCGACGAAAGCGACTATCGGCGCGGCAAAAAGGCAGCACGCCTGCTCTGGGGCAATCAGGCCAGCGTCCTCGTCGGCGATTTTCTGCTTGGTCAGGCCTTCCGCATGATGGTCGATGTCGGCTCGCTGCCCGCCCTTAAGATCCTGTCCAATGCCGCCGCTGTAATCGCGGAAGGCGAAGTCATGCAACTCGCCGCCGCAAAGGATTTGACAACCACCGAAGACGCCTATCTCGCGATCATCAATGCCAAGACCGCGGCCTTGTTCTCGGCGGCCACCGAGGTCGGCGCCGCAATCGCCAACCGCCCGGCCCCGGAGCAAGCCGCTCTGCGGTCCTATGGAAAATCGCTGGGCATCGCCTTTCAACTCGTCGATGATGCACTCGATTATTCCGGTGAAAGTGCCAATCTCGGAAAGTCAGTCGGCGATGATTTCCGCGAAGGCAAGATTACCTTGCCGGTGATTCTGGCCTATCGCCGTGGCAATGACGAAGAACGCGCATTCTGGCAACGCACCATCGGCGAAGGTGAAATCGGCGACAGTGACCTTGAGCACGCCATGGATCTGATGGCGCGCCACAACACCATCGGCGCCACTTTCGAGCGTGCCCGCTATTATGGCTCTGTCGCCCGCGATGCTATGGCGACGTTTCCTGAGGATCCCGCGAAATCGGCAATGCTGGACGTCATCTCATTCTGCGTCGCGCGCGCCAGTTGATCGATCCGATGGCAACGGCACTTCCCCAGATCTGGCAGCTCGTGGCGCTACTCGCGGCTCACTGGGTGGCGGACTTTTTGCTTCAGTCCCGCTGGATGGCCGAGAACAAGAGCAGCCGTCTCGACGCCCTCTCCCTCCACGTCGCGGTCTATACCTCCGGCATCGGCGTCGTCGGGCTGGTGCTGTTCGGCCCGTCGGCGAGCCTGCTGTGGTTTCTGCTCGCCAACGCAGCACTTCACTTCGCAACCGACTTCGTCACCAGCCGTGCAACGTCCGCCCTTTGGAAGCGCCAGAACATCCACGGCTTCTTCGCCGTGATCGGACTGGACCAGCTGTTGCATCAAATCGCGCTCGCCGCGACGTTGACCTATTTCTTGTAAGGCAGACCCGGCGCGGGCCCCAATCAGACCGGCCGACACCAGACCGGCCGAGGTCAGGAGGGCTTAGCGCAGGAAGTTGCCCGATTGTTAAGGCACGATGATCTAAGGCATGTCGCAGCAAAACGGATTGACTCGCAAGGGAGCAACGCTACCCGGCCGAATGGCCGCCCCGCCTGAGCCGCCGCGCGAAGCGCGATTAGCGGCGTGAGGCAATGAAACCCAAAGCGAGGCGCATTTTTTGCGACGCGCCTTAGCCGAGCTTCGTGACCCGCACCCACCAATGCGGGTGTGACATGGCGATCGCTTCCGCGGCCTGGCCCGCCGCCGATCGCGAAGGATAAAGCCCGAAACACGTCGCACCGGAACCCGACATCCGGGCAAGCCGACAATCGGCACCTGCAGACAGTACATCAAGCACGTCGCCGATCGCCGGCGCGATCGAGACTGCAGGTGGTTCGAGATCGTTTCGCGATTGCGCGGCAAGGCTCACGACGGCATCGAAATCGGTAAGCACCGGCCCGGTTTCCGGCCGGGCCGTCGCCGGATTCCCCGCAAAAGGCGGTGCAACTAGCTTCCGGAAGACATCGGCGGTTGAAACTTCGACACCTGGATTGACAAGCACCGCAAACACATTCTCAGGCAACAGACGCGCCGGCCGCCGCGGCCGCCAAACGACTTCGCCGGTACCGCGCATGAAGGCTGCAGCACCATCGCCACTATCCAGACAAACCGGAACATCCGCGCCGATGCCGGGCGCGATCCGCGCCATCCGTCGCTGGGGTTGCACAACGCCATTGAGGCGTGCGACCGCGCGCAGCGCTGCAGCTGCATCCGCCGACCCGCCTCCGATGCCCGCCGCCACCGGCAGACGCTTGTCGAGCCTGAACACTCCGAGGCGCATCTCGGGGCAAGCATCGGCAACGCATCGCGCAGCCTTCATGACCAGGTTGTCGCCGGCAATGGCCTTCGAAAACGGCCCAGTGGCGACGACTCTCACGTCATCGGCAGGTTCGAGTCGAACGACGTCGAACAGGTCAGTTGCAAACGCGACAAGGCTTTCCAGCTGATGATATCCGTCAGCCCGCTTGCCGAGCACTTCGAGCGTCAGGTTGACCTTGGCGAATGCATATTCTTCGATCATGGCACACCGACCGAAGCCTCCAAATTGCAGCACGGGCCCGACCAGGTCAGATCAAGAGCGAGGACGCCGGATATCGCATGCTCATGAGCAAACCTCTACAAACCAGCGGCGCTCCCGATATTCCTCTGGCGTAAAGGCGCTCTGGCCGTGCGAGACTACCGCAACCCAGGTCAAATCAGACGGAAGAGGGCTTAAACCGTAGCGAAATGCGCTGCTAGCGCTCCTGCCCACGCGCGTCCGCGCGCTTGCCAATCTTAGGATTACGCTTGGCCTTGCCCGGTTCCGTCACGGCCTTCACGCCGTTGGGATTTGGCAGACCCGAGATGAGCTTCTTGCGGATGTTGATCGCATCCTTCTTTTCGGGCTTGAGCGTCAGCGCCTGTTCCCACTGGTACCTCGCCTCGCGCTTGCGCCCGACCTGCCACAGCGCATCACCCAGATGGTCATTGAGGATCGGGTCTTCCGGCGTCAGTTCAACTGCGCGTTCGAGGTAGCGCACGGCCTCCCGGTACTGGCCGAGCCGATAGTAGGCCCAGCCCAGACTGTCGACGATGTAGCCGTCTTCGGGCTTGAGCGAGACGGCCTTCTTGATCAACTCCAGTCCACGCTTGAGGTTCATCTTCTGGTCGACCCAGGAGTAACCGAGATAATTCAGTATCAACGCCTGCTCGGGATCGAGTTCAAGGGCTTTCAAAAGATCCTTTTCGGCGTTTGGCCAGTCCTTGATCCGCTCGTAGCTGGTGCCGCGGGCATACCAGTATGTCCAGTGCTGCTTGCGTGCCTCCGGTAACAGAGCGAGTAGCCGTGTGTAGTATTCGATCGCTTCGCGGTAGCGTTTACGCCCGCGCAGAATATTGCCCACGGCCTCCAGGGGCTGGATATCCTTCGGCCGCTCCGCAATCAATCCGTCGAGGATCTTCTTCGACTCCTCCGTGCGGTCGAGCGAATTCAGATTGATCGCTTTGCGAATGATGATCGAGACGTCAAGCGGCGTTCCTCTGCGGATCCGGCCGTAGACATCGATCGCACGATCGTACCGCCGCGTTGCCTCGTAGACATTGGCGAGCGAAGCCAGGGCAAACGGGAAGTCCGGCTTCAGTGCCAGAGCCATCTGCAGGTAGACCGTCCCGAGATTGAGACCACCCTCACTGGTCAGCGCCTCACCCAGGCCGTAGAACACTTCGGCAAGCCCGTCAGGCGGCGTCATGACGATGAGATCTTTTGCCTCCCCGTCCCGCACTGAGCGTGCCAGCGCCTTGATCGACGCATGCCCGCCGGCCGTACTCGCACGCATGTGTGTTTGCGCGATCCGCGCCGCCAGCTGGTAGTTCCCGGCATTCACCGCGTGGCGGATATAGGCGGCGGTTGTTCGCGGCGTGCGCGCATCGACCCGGAAAATCTGCCGATAGGCCTTGCGCGCCGTCGCGGTCTGGCCGGCAACGTCGGCGACCAGCGCCCGATGATAGCGCAGGTAATGCTGCGACCAGGCCTGCTGTCCCGGCGGATTGAGGAAGCGATAGGCGCGTTTGGTCTGGTTGCCCATGGCCATCGCTGTCCAGGCACGCGCCAGTGACGACGTCAATTCACCAATCGGGCCGGTCGCAGCGCGCTCGAAATGCTTGTCGGCGGCCTTGAAATCGCCTTCGCGAAACGCCGCAACGCCAAGCCAAAGCTGCCCCAGCCGGTTGCCGGGCTGCGACTTGATGAGCTTTTTCGCTGCGGCCGTGGCCTCGGCCCAGTTGCCTTCCGTCGCCTCCATCAGGAACGCGCGCTCGACAATGCGCATGTTGTGCGGCGATCGGCTGAGTGCGAACCGGTAAAAATCCACCGCCTGGCGCGTATCATTGAGGCCCCGCGCGACACGGCCGGCGAGATAGCTGCCAAGGTACGACTTCATCGTCTGCGCGTGTTGCGACTCCGCCCCATTCCCTGTTGGCCGCGCTTCTGCGCTAGCCACTATGGCCAGGATGGGTATCAGTGCGAGAAACCCGGCGGCGCACAGGCGCAAGCGACGAGCTGACATTTGACCTCTCTCGGACCCCGGTCCGCGACGGTTGCGAATATTGGTTCAGATTAACAGACAGTAAGGCCGTTTGGCGACCACAACGTCTGATCACCCTATCCGAATTATGACGTTATCCAACGTTAACGCCGCGATAATCATTATTTTTCGGCCCGCCAGGGCCTGAGACATCACACCTCCGGCGTACGCCCGTCGAGAATCGCGGCGAATATGGTACGATCGATGTTGCCGCCGGACAGCACCACACCGACCCGCTTCCCGCGATGAGCCTCACGTTCTTTCAGCAAAGCCGCCAGCGGTGCGGCGCCAGCCCCCTCGGCCAGGTTATGCGTATCGGTGTAATAAATGCGAATCGCCTCCGCGATCTGATCCTCGCTCACGCGGATGATTCGCTCCACCCCGCCCCTGATGATGTCCAACGCCGGCCCGTACGGATCACGGCAGGCCATGCCGTCCGCGAATGTACGTGCCGAATTGGTCGGCACCAACCGTCCGGCCTCGAACGAGAGCGCAACCGTCGGCGCGTTCTCGGCAACGACCCCGACGATTTCGGTATCGAGGCCCAGGAGATCGCGCACTGTCGTCAGCCCGCAAATGCCTGAACCCATGCCGACCGGCGCAAAGACAACGTCGAGCTGCGGGGCGCCGCGGAAGAGTTCGAGCGCGTAGGTCGCCACCCCTTTGACCAAATCGGTATGAAACGATGGTACGAAATGCAGCCCCTGCGATTCGGCCGCGCGACTGCACTCGACCTTGGCCTCGTCGAAATCCCGCCCGTGTGTCACGAGCTCGGCGCCGAATGCCTTCATCGCAGCGTTCTTTTCGACGGAGTTCCCCTCCGGTGCATAAATCACGGCTCGCAACCCGACGCGAGCGGCAGCAAATGCAATCGACTGTCCGTGGTTGCCGCGGGTCGCGGATATCACACCGCCCACCTTGGGTGCACGCCGCCTCAGGGCATCCATGTAAACCAACCCGCCCCGCACCTTGAACGCCCCGGTCGGCGTGTGGTTTTCGTGCTTGACCCAAACTTCGCTCCCGCAACGTTCCGCAAGCAAGGGCCAGGCATACTGCGGCGTCGGCGGAATAACGCCATGAACCAGGCTGGCAGCGGATTCGAGATCTTCGAGGTTGAACAGCGTCATCGTGCATCTTCCAGTTGCGGCAAGCCGTAGACGGGCTGCCTCGTTATGCAAGGTGGTTGTCCTTCGGCGCAACAATGCGCTGAAACGCCTCGCGGTCCTGCAACCGCTGCTGCCAGTCTTCGAGGTTGACCAGCCGCGGGCATTCGAGTTCGAACAGCGACCATCGGTAAACCGTCGCACCGGCCGGAATGTCACCCATCGTGAAGTCATCCGCGGCAAGAAATGCCTGCTGGCCCAGCGCGAGATCGAGGGTCTCGAGTTTTTCGATGGTCGCCCGGCGCGCCGCCTCCAACGTCTGCGGATTGCGCTGATCCGGGACCAGCCGCACGAGTTCCATGACCAAGGTATGCAACAACGGTTCGAGCCGCTCGTTCGTCCAGTTCATCCACTGCAGCGCCTGCGCCATCTTGACCGGTTCGGTTCCCGGGAAAAGATCCGGCGCAAACTTGTTCGCGACGTAGGCGACGATCGCATTCGAGTCCCAAACAATGGTATCGCCGTCCTCCAGGGTCGGCACGGTACCGTTCGGGTTCATCGCACGGTAAGCGGGCGTGTCGACGTGGCCGTAGGGGGCGTTGCCGCGCGAAATATGCCCGCCGGGTCCCATCGTACCGCTCGCCAGAACCAGCTCGTAGTCAACCCCGGCCTCCGCGCACGCCCACAGCGCCCGCTGCGTACAAATCGAATTGGGCCGCCCCCAGATCCTCACCATCGCCGGCTCATCGCATTGCTCCATCTCCATCTCGCTGGTGTAGTATTCTTGCGATCCATTGCTGAAACAAGTCGCGAGGCCCCATCGCCATGCCCGATCGAGCGCCGGATAAGAAGGATGTCCTGAGACCGGTGGACGAAGCCAGCCGGCGCCAGGCAAAGACGTTGATCCGCACCGCGCGCTATGCAGCGCTATCCTGCCTCGACCCGAACGGCGGCGCACCATTGGCGAGCCAGGTCAACGTTGCGACCGACACCGACGGTGCCCCCGGTTTTCTGATTTCGCAGCTCTCGCCACACTTCGGCGCACTGGAGGCAGACCCGAGGTGCGCCTTGCTGTTCGGCTCGCCTGGCAAGGGCGATCCTGCGGCCCATCCGCGAATCTCCGTGTCGGGGCAGGCCGTACGCCTCGACGAACCGGACGCGCGCGATCATTTCAGATGCCGCTTTCTCGCCCGCCACCCGAAATCCGAGCTCTACGCGGATTTCGGCGATTTCGCCTTCTGGCGCCTGCAGCCTGCCGCCGCCTCGCTCAATGCCGGTTTTGGCAAGGCCTTTGAGATGCAGGCCTCCGACATTCTTTCCGATCTCACGCCATGCCTCGGGCTGCGCGACATCGAAGCCGAAGCGGTCGATCACATGAACGCCGACCACGCCGACGCCGTGCGGCTCTACGCCACCAAGCATCTCAATGAGCGCGACGGCAACTGGCGCCTTGCCAACATCGACCCGGAAGGACTTGATCTGGTCCTGGGCGATCGCGCGGCCCGCGTCTGGTTCGACCCGCCGCTCGCGAAGGCCGAAGACCTGCGCCCGCGCCTGATCGAACTTGCCAAAGCCGCCCGCAACGCGTGATGTCAAGCAAGACACACAGCACGCTTTCCGCGACAAGCGCCGATCACATTGCCGATCAGCACCGGCATCCTCTTGGCAGCGCCCGCCTGCTCGATAATCTGCCGCACCGGCAAACATTGACCGCGCCGATAACCCAACGGGAGAACGACCGCCCATGTCCGCTGCAGCCGCCAACTACTACGACTACATCATCGTCGGCGCCGGATCGGCCGGATGTGTTCTCGCCAACCGTCTCACCGCAGACGGCAGCAAGAAAGTCCTGCTGCTCGAGGCAGGCGGCAGCGACAAGAATTTCTGGGTTTCTCTTCCGGTCGGCTTCACCAGACTGATGACCGATCCCAAATTCAACTGGTTGTTCGAGACCGAACCCGAGGACAACGTCAACGGCCGTCGCATCCCCATTCCGCGCGGCAAGACGCTTGGCGGTTCAAGTTCGATCAACGGCCTCATATTCGTGCGCGGCCAACCGCTCGATTATGATACCTGGTCCCAGTTCGGCAATCGCGGCTGGTCCTACGACGCCGTCCTGCCTTACTTCAAGAAGATGGAAAACTTCGAGCGCGCGGCCGAGGGCAAGGCCGATGACGCCCGTGCAACCGGCGGCGCCCTCAATGTCTCCGACGGCTACGTCACGCACGAATTGGCCGACGCCTTCATTGCAGCCGGCGAAGCACTCGGCCATCCGCGCAACCCGGACTACAACAGCGGCCATCAGGACGGCGTCGGCTATTACCAGGTGACCATGCGCAACGGCCGGCGCTGGAGCACGGCCAACGCGTATCTCGACCCGGCCCGCAATCGCTCCAATTTGCACATCCAGACGCACGCGCTGACACATCGCGTTCTGCTCGACGGCAAGCGCGCTGTCGGCGTCGCCTATGACATTGGCGGCAAACCGCAGGAAGCGCGCGCCGGTGAGGTCGTCCTCGCTGCCGGCGGTGTCCAGTCGCCGCAACTGCTTGAATTGTCCGGCATCGGTCAACCGGAACACTTGAAGTCACTCGGCGTCGAGGTGCACCACGCCCTGTCGGGCGTCGGCGAAAACTACCGCGATCATATTTGCGCCCGCCTCAACTGGCGGGTCAAGAACACCGTGAGCTTCAACGAAAAGACCCGCGGCCTGCGCCTGATGGCAGAAGGCATTCGTTATTTTACCACCGGTCACGGACTACTGACGGCACCTGCCGCCCTTGCGCATGCCTTCGTGCGCACGCGCCCGGAGTTGGAAAGTCCCGACATCCAGATGTTCTTCATGCCGGTCAGCTACTCCGACGCCAACAAGCGCGCGGAAATGGATCGCGAACCGGGCATGACGCTATCGATCTACCAACTGCGCCCGGAATCAACCGGCTCGATCCACGCCAAGTCGTCCAACCCCCATGACGCGCCCGCCATCCGCCCCAACTTCCTGTCCGTCGAAGAAGATCGTCGTTGTCTGGTCGACGGCATCCGTGCCGGGCGCGAGATTATCGCGCACCCGACGATGGACAAGTATCGCGTGCACGAACTGAACCCGGGCGAGAACTGCCGGACCGACGACGAGCTTCTCGAATTCTGCCGGGCGACCTGTCAGACCGCCTACCATCCGGTCGGCACCTGCAAGATGGGCAACGACCCGATGGCCGTCGTCGATGACCGCCTGTGCGTCCATGGCATCACCGGCCTGCGCGTCATCGACGCCTCGATCATGCCGACCATGGCCTCGGGCAACACCAACGCCCCGACCATCATGATCGCCGAGAAGGGCGCCGACATGATTTTGGAGGATGCGCGCACCTGAGGCCACGCGGTCCGCCAACGCGCGTGCTATGCCACCCACGCCCGGTCGAGATATCTGACGCCGTCGATCTCGCGAAACGTCAGATGTGTCCTCGGCCCGGACGTGTTCTGCGCCACGATCGTTTGGCTCGCGACATCATGCGCCAGGACGAACGTATCTCCCTCGCGCAGTGCCTCGCCAAGCACGCGCCCGTCGACCTCGCCTGAGATATCGAGTCCGAGCACTGCACAAAGCGTTGGTGCAACATCGATATTGGCCGCCGGTGCCGCGACCACCTCGCCCGACTTGAATGTCTGGCCCGACATCGCAAGGAAGGTCGAAAGTTCATAGCCGCTCAAGCCGCCATGGCAGCCGCCGCCCACCGGATAGGGAGCATCGTGCCGCGTCAGCCCGGCGCGCCCGAAGGCATTGTCGTCATCGCTAGTGCGCATCGTCAGCGAAATGGTCGGCGCGCGCGGATGGTCCAGCCCGACATCGCTGAGACGCAAAGTTCCTGCGGTCCCGTCGCGCGTGAAGATCGGGCCGCACCAGTCCTGCCCCAAAAGAAATTGGACGGTCGTCTCGGCAAGCGCCGGGTCATCATCTCGCACCCAGATCCCGCCACCGTTATGCGCAATCACCACGCAATCCACATCCGGCCCGGGCTGGCGCGCCGCCTTGATCCCGCCGTCGCACAACTTCCCGGGAAGGTCCAGCTTTTCTCCTGCAAGGGTGATCTGCCCGTGGTCCGACATCGCGATGACATGCATCCGACCGGCAGCGATCTGTTCGCGGTGGGCCGCAAGGATACGCCCGAATTCCTTGTCGGCATGGCGTATCGTCGTCAAGGCTTCACCCGAACCGATCCCGTGATAGTGGAAGGTCTCGTCCGGTTCGCAAAGCCACAGCAGCATCGCATCCGGCGCAACATTCGGCTCGACCCAGTCGAGATAGGCGGCAACCGCCCACGAAATCCACGCCGTCGCGGGCCGCTCATAGGTCGGCATAGGCCCGATTGCGGCCACGATACTTGCGCCAATGCCATCCGGAACCGCCGCCTCGGGCGCACGCATGGCAAACCGGAACGTCCCGTCCGTTGTCGCGCTGTGATTGATCAGTCGCCCGCCGCCGGGCGTGCCGGCGCTGAACGAAGCGTAGGTCTTACCGGCCGCCGTCAGGCGTTGGCCCAGCGTCGGCATCTGGATCAGTCGCTCGCCGGCAGCGCAAAACGCCGCCGCCAGTTCATTGTCGGCGCCGGTGCTAATCGTGCGGTCCGGCCAGATGTCGTTTGCCAAAAAGTGGTTGGCAACGATACCGCTGCGCCGCGGCAAACACCCGGTCACGACCGCCGTCTGATTGACCCGCGTTTCCGTCAAGAACACCGACCGGCTATTGGCAAACCGCACGCCGCCGGCCGCGAACGCGTGCAGGTTTGGCATCAGCTCCGGTGTCACGAACTCTGGTCTCAGGGCATCGAACACAACCACCAGAACCCGCGCATTCGCCATTTGCCCGTCCTCGTTTGTCTGCAAGTCGACATCACTGCACGCGTTGCCTGCGCCGATCAAGGATGGAATGATCCCGCGCGAAGGTCACGCGCTGCATCCACCGGAGCCCCTGTCCTCGGCAGCTGGACATCTGCATCCCAACCGAGCCGCGACCAAGACAAACAACGATAGTTGAAAGGAGCGTCGACAATGACCGCCCCCGATCTCGCCTACGTCGCGCTCGCAACCCGCGACGTTGCCACGACCAGTGCATTCCTTGGCAAGCACCTGCACTTGCCGCAACATGCCGTAGCGACACCGTCGGGAACCCGATGCCCGGCATTCGCGGTCGGCCGGACAGCCCTCGTCGTATGCGATGCCGGCGACGCTTTTCTCAGCCGCTCGCGAACCGGCATCGATCACATCGCCCTTGCATGCGCAAACCCACAGGATGCCGTCGCCCGGCTCCGCTTAGCAACCGGCAAGGAAGCCGCAGCCGGCCTCGACGGCGCCACGCAAATAGCAATCGACGCGTCGGGCACCTGCGGCGTCGACGTGCGGTTGACAACCCCGCTCGGCTTGCCCCCCGCCGCCGGCGACCCGATCGAACGCCTCGACCACATCGGCATCGCCAGTGCCGACAATCGAATGGCAGTAGAAATCTTCGTCACCAGGCTCGGCTGTGCTTTGGAAAGCCGTCAGACGGACGTCGAGATCAGCCAGCCCATCGAAAGCTTCACATCCGACAAATACGGCGTCGTCTACCACGCCCGCGCACCGGAAACGATCGGCGGGTTGCGTGTCTCCTTTGTCACTGTCGGTGATTGCGAATTGGAATTCCTGCAGGACTTCGATCCGGTGACACAATTCGAGATCCGGCACGGCGCACCGGGTAATACCCGCCAGGACCGCAGCGCCATCGCTCGCTTCATCACAAAGCACGGGCCGGGTCTGCACCACATTGCCTTCAAGTGTCGCGACATCGATGCCCTGCTGTCCCGACTCGCGCAAAGCAACCACCGCATGATCGACGTTGCAGGCCGGCCCGGATCACGCCGGTCGCGCATCGGCTTCGTCCACCCGGCCGCCCTGGGTGGCATACTCATCCATTTCGTCGAGCGCGCCGACGTCGAATGACGGCCGCGCACCACCGCCCGCGTTCACTCAGCTCTCCAACGCCACGCTGTGGCGCGGCGCACCCCAACCGCGGGCGGCTGCGATGCAACGCGCAACATCCTCTTTCAGCATGAGGCGTTCTGAAACGAGCATCTCGGCCGCTGCCTGGATGGCGCCAAGATACCCGTCCGCGGAGCCGTAGCGCGCAACGATCGACTGGCGCGGGTCGCCGGTCTGCTGGCGCTCGGCCTCCGTCTCGGGAAACGGAATAGTTGATCCTGTGAACTCGTGCATCGCACCGTGCCCGAGCCCGCGGCAGCGGATGTTCCAGCCGGTGTACGTTGCAAGCGGTGCGGCAACCATCGGCGCGCGCACGCCGGCGACATCGTTGCCGTCGCCATCCACCGCCGGCACCATAACCGCGTACGCCTTGCCGCCAACCACTTGCGGCGGCTCCGCGACAAGGCCCTGCGCGAACCCTTCGCCCCAATCGACGAGCGGCAGTGCCGACGGCGCCGTCGGGCGCATCACGCCGGGCACCGCGGGAAACTGCTCGTGCCACTCTTCAGCATCGACCAGCGTGCCGTCACCGCGCCTCGGAATGCGGCTGTCGGGCGGCGCGATGCCGTCGCTCGCCCACTGGTCCATGGCATCGAGCATTGCCCGGAACAGCATCGACGTCGCCACCACGTTCGACAATTCTCGGCACACCCCGCGCGAGGGAGCAGCAAGCCGCGGATCGGCGAAGTGCTGCGAAGACGACCACAAATAGACCCGTACGGTATCCGGCTGTTCGAGGTCATCGCCATCCGTCGTCGTGTGCACCAGCGAGCCGCGCCGCTGCCAGTATTCCGTTGCCGACTGCGTGTGCAGGACCAGCGGATCGGTCTCCGGGCGTTTGAGGATCGCATCCGTTTGCCCTGTCAGATGATCTGTGGAACGGGCATAGGAAAACGGAAACCGGTCGGCCGGATTGAGATGATCTTCGTATTGCTGGCCGGCCGGGCGCACCACATTTGCGAAGCGGTGGTTCATCCACATCAACCCGCCTCCGGAAACATGCGGGATGATTCCGTCGAAGACGCGCCGCCCCTCGGCATCCGCGTTAAAGCCCTGATGGACGAAGTCACGCAGGCAACGCCCGGTCTGAGACCGTCCCCAGCCATAGACCTTCTCGATACCGCCACCGTTCGCACGCAGCGGATTGGCCAGGCCGTTGCGATCGGCCGCGGCGTGGCGCAGGAAACTTGCGACATCGCGCACCGCCGCATGGCCGAGGCCGAGCACCAGCGGATCGCGCCCGTCATAGACCAGTTCATAGATCCAGCCCGGAGCAAATCCCGCCGGCATGTGGATGTGCGTATCGGACGCGATCACGGCCGTCTCGGCCCCCTGATTATCGAGCCCGCCGCCACCTTCGGTGCGCGCGAACATCCATTGGTCCGGCGCCACGACCTCCGGCTCATCGAACGGGTAGCGCCGCCGCACCAGACGCGCCTTGGATGTATCGAGAGAAACAGCGGGGTGTGAGCGCGTCGACGCCCAGCCGCTGAGCGGAAACGTTGTCTTTCCAGGCTTATCGACGATGAACTCCGAACGCACCTTGCCGGTGATCGCCCGCTCACCATCGCGTGCAACCGGAAGGTCGAGCTGCAACCGGTTGTTGCCTGGAAGGATATCGCCCTGCCATCCGATCCAGCAGACCGCATACCCGCGACGCATCAGGAAGCCATTGCCGTAGTGCTCGGGCCGCCGCGGATCGTTGCTGCCGAGCGCATCGTTGAAAAACTGCAGGCAACGCTTGTTGCCACGGTTGACCAGCTCGACAAACATCCGCCGATTGCCACGCGCCGGGTCGACCGGCTTGAGGATCTGCATGTCCGTCGTGTAGCGCACCAGGCCATCGCCGTCTCGCGGAGCCAGCGCGACATCGGTGATCGCACGCTGCGCCTGCGCAGAGGGATCGACCCGCACCGTCGCCCGGGCGTCGATCCTTTCGTAGGGCCCGGTATCGCCGAACGCCATCCCGTCTGCGATCACCTCGCGCCGACCGAGTGCAAGCTCGATGTCATGCATGGTAGATTTCCCCAGTACGCCTCACGAAGCCCCAAATTGCCGTCACGGTAGGCATCATGGCAAACCCCACGCAAGCCCGGCATTGGGGTGCAGGCCAACCATCAATGGACGGATCGGCTGCTGGCGCTACACTTCTCAAAGTCAACGGCCAACACCACAGGGGAATGCAATGCAACTTGGTTTCGTCGGCATCGGCAACATGGGCCTGCCCATGGCGGAAAGGATCCTCGATGGCGGGCATACCTTGACGGTCTACGATGTGCGCGAGGCCGCAACGGCCCCTCTGGTTGCCCGCCAGGCCCGGCCGGCCGACAGCGTCCGCCAGGTCGCCGATCAAAACGACACGGTCATCGTCTCGCTGCCAACCCTCGCATCACTGCGCGAGGTATGCATTGGCAATGATGGCCTGGTCGCAGGCCGCGCAATCAAGACCCTTGTCAACACCTGCACCGTCGGCGCGCCGCTGATCGAGGAGATCGCGGCCGAAGCAACAGGCCACGGCATAACCGTCATCGACTGCCCGATCAGTGGCGGCCCGCCGGGAGCCCGCGCCGGCACGCTTTCGGTCATGGTCTCCGGCGACCGTACCACGATCGATGCGCTGATGCCGACGATCTCATTGTGGGGCCCGGTCACGGTTGCCGGTGACCAACCGGGCCTCGCCCAGGTCCTCAAGCTGACCAACAACATCCTTTCCGCGGTCGCCTTCGCAGCAACCAGCGAAGCCTACGTGATGGGCGCCAAGGGCGGCGTCAATCCCGAGGTCCTGACCGAAGCGATCAACAACGGATCAGGTCGCAACAGCGCCACCCTCGACAAATTCCCCCGCTCCGTCCTGACGCGCAATTTCGACTACGGCGCCGAAATGCACATTCTGATGAAGGACATCGACCTTGCAATCCAGCAGGGCGAGCGCCTCGGTGTTCCGATGTGGGTGTGCCAGGCAGCCCGGCTCGTCTACAAGCACGCTGTGTTCGCTGCAGGCGAAACGGCGGACATTACGACACTTGTCCGGCATGTCGAAGAGGGTGCGGGCTTCGAACTGCCGAAAACGCGGTAACGCTCAGCCTACCGTCAGGCGGACCGACGTTGCAGCCAGTGAGTGACGGCGCTCAGGTCCCGACTCCCGCCATCTGCAAAGACCGGACAATTGTTCACAGAATCGGTGTTCGCGGTCGGGACACGATCGGCGTATGGTAGCTGCTGGCTTTCACCGTTCGGGACGGAAGTCCCCTTGACGGCGGCGTCACCGTTCATGATCAACTGCTGAGAACAGAGCGTGGAAAAAATTGAACGCATCGTCGTTGTCGGCGCCGGCCAGGCCGGAGCCAGCGCCGTCGGCAAACTAAGAAGCCTGGGCTTCGATGGCACGGTTTCGCTGGTCGGCAGGGAAAATGAGCTGCCCTACCAGCGCCCACCGCTGACCAAGAAGTACTTGCTTGGCGAACTCGACGCGGAACGCCTGCTCATCAAGCCGCGATCGTTTTACGAGCAGCACGCCATCAACTTGCACCTCGGCGTCGAGGCCAAGGCAATCGACCGCCAGCGCCGAACGCTCGCGCTCTCCAACGGCCATGAACTTGCCTGGGACCGGCTGCTGCTCTCGACAGGGACCAGGCCGCGACAGCTGCCGGCAAGTCTCGTTGGCGAACTGACCAACGTCCACACGATTCGCACGCGCAACCACGTCGACCACCTGACCCCGGTCATCTCCGGCGCAAAAAGCGCGCTGATCGTCGGCGGCGGCTACATCGGTTTGGAGGTTGCCGCCGTGGTGCGCCAGCTGGGTATAGCAACCACGCTCGTCGAGGCCGGCGACCGCATCCTGCAGCGCGTCGCCGCCGTCCAGACATCGCGTCTGTTCGCAGACCTGCACCGGACCAACGGCGTCGTGATCCATGAGGTGACCGGCCTCGAAACCCTCGAACCATGCGCGCAAAACCGCTGCCGCGCAAAGCTCAGCAACGGCGAACAGCTTGATGTCGACATCGTCCTCGTCGGCATCGGTGTCGAGGCGGAAACGCACCTCGCCGAAGCAGCCGGCCTCGGCATTGCCAACGGCATCGAGGTTGACGACCACTGCCGCACCTCGGATGAAAACATCTTCGCCGCCGGCGACTGCACATCGTTTCCATGGCGCGGCAGGCGGCTCCGCCTCGAATCCGTCCAGAACGCGATCGAGCAGGCCGAGGCAGCAGCTGCCAATATGCTCGGCCACGCAACCCCGTATGACCCGGTGCCCTGGTTTTGGTCAGACCAGTATGACGTCAAGTTGCAAATTGCAGGCCTCAGCCAGGGCTATGACCAGGTCATCGAACGGCCGGGCAGCCGGCAAGGCGCGGCTTCGGTCTGGTACTTTGCCGGCGATCGCCTTCTGGCCGTCGACGCCTTCAACGATGCCGCCGCCTATATGACCGCCAAACGCCTCCTTGAAGCCGGCCGCTCGCCACCCGTGTCAATGCTCTCCGACCCCGCGGTCGCACTGAAATCCCTACTCTCGGAGAACTGAACGACCCGGCATGCCGCAAAGCGCCGACACGTGCCAAAGCAATTCCGAAAATGAGCAGTAGGGTCTACGGCTTGTGCCCTTGGCTTCGCAGATAGTTCTCATAGACGAGTTGCGCGGCCGCAATGTCTTCGACAGCCATGCCGAGCGACTTGAACACGGTGGTCGTGCCCGGAGCGACTGCAACGGTGCCAGCCAGCACGTCGCCAGCCTCGGCGAAAACTTCCGCACCCGACAAAATGACATCGCCGGCCTCTTTGGCGGCAGCCTCCCGCGAATCCACGATGACCGTGTTTGACATCACCACATCATCCAGTTCGCGCCAATTCGGGCGGGGCGAGCCAACGGAGATCACATGCGCCCCCGGCTTCAGCCAGTTTCCCTCCACAACGGGTTCGAGAGCGTTTGTCGCACAAACGATGATATCGGCGCCATCGACGGCCGCCTGGGCGTCCAGGGCCACCGCACCATGTTTGTCGGCGAAGCATCGCGCATTGGCCGCAGTACGGCTCCACACACGAACGTCATTGAAATCGTAGATCGTGCTCAAGGCATCGAGATGCGCCTTGGCCTGAACCCCGCTTCCGACCAGAGCGAGAACCTTGCTATCCGGATCGGCAACGGCCTTTGCCACGGCGGCCGAGGTTGCAGCTGTTCGCATTTCCGTAATCAACCGGCCATCCATGAACGCCAGAGGCAATCCGAATTCCGGATCAAACAGCGCGATACTCGCCTGATGGGTGTGATGTCGGGTGCCGGCATTCTTGGGATAAAAGCAGACGAGTTTCGCGCCCATGGCAGTCGATGTCACCGCCGGCATGATACCCAGGTAGCGTTGTTCCGCCTCGACCGGCAGCATCTGACGAACCGGCTGCACGACATGGCCGGCCGAGAAATCGCTGAGTGCTCTTGCCATTGCCGGAATGAGTTGCTCGTAGGAGAGCAGTGGGCCAATGTCTGCCTCCGAAAGTGAAACAACAGTCATGCTTTCTCCTGTCTCGGTCAGCTCGATCGTTAGTCCTTATAGTCCGTGTCAGGCCAATGCAAAGCCCACTGGCTCACCCCGAGCAATTCGGGTAGGCCCGCCTATTGATGGCATGCATTGCGTGTTCTGGCGCCACCGCCGGGCCGCATGGCGCGCATCGCGACCAAACACCGACACCCGATCGACCGATCTCATTGTGCAACACCCATCGCTGTGCACCGGAGCCGATCTGCACTACCATCCGGCTCAGACCATGATTCTCGATGCTGGAATAGCGATGCACCGGATTGGGATTATACCCTTCGACACCAGGGATGATGCTGTTGCGCTGCTCTTTGTAACCTCGCAGACGCGCGGACGCTGGATTTTGCCAAAAGGCCGCCCGTGGCCGGGCGAAACCCACGCAGAGACGTGTCATCGCGAAGGATTTGAAGAGGCAGGCGTACGCGGCATCGTCTTTGAGGACTTTCCATTGACAGTGGTCATCGGCAAGCAGGCAAACCGGGGGCTGCGCAAAGTTCCGGTCACCTACTACCCCTATCTCGTGCAGAGACAGGAGGACGAGTGGCCGGAGCGCGAGCGCCGGCAACGCCACTGGGCGCTCATCGAGGATGCTTCGAAAGTCGCCTACCGCGCCGACTACCTGGCGCTCGTCCGGCACTTCGAAGCCTTGAAGCCCTGGATCATAGAAGCTGCGAGAGAGCAAACAGAACAGCGGCAAGCAGCGCCGTAGCCGGCACCGTGATCACCCACGCCGCCGCAATTGACCACACGTACTGCCGGCGCACGAGATAGCGGGTCTTACTCACGTTGCGGCTGTTGAAGGCATCCTCTGCGGTGGCGTTGAGTTTGTGGCCGGGACGCAGCTTTCTGCGGTTCGGGTTTTCTGAAAACTCACGCAGAAATCCGACGCCAAACACCGCCCCGACGGCAATGTGGGTTGAACTCACGGGCAGGCCTAGTGTCGTTGCAATGAGCACCGTGATCGCGGCCGACAACGCAACGCAATAGGCGCGCGGAGAATTCAGCCGCGTGATTTTTTCACCCACCACGGCAATCAACTTGGGACCGAACAGGCCGAGGCCGACCGCAATGCCGACCGCCCCCACCACCATCACCCAGAGGGGGATCGATACCTTGTCCGCGATCTCGCCGTCGCCGCCCATGGTGGAAACGATTGCAGCTAGGGGTCCGACGGCATTCGCAACGTCGTTGGCACCGTGCGCGAACGATAGCAGTGCGGCACCGATAACGAGCGGAATGTCGAACAGACCGTAGATGTCCTTCTTGCGGTTCTGCAAACGGGAAACGCGACCGGAAATGTAAGGCCGCGCCAGCGACCATGCTCCGGCGTAGGCGAGTGCGGAAATCAACGCGATCTCCAGCATTCCCGGCTTCCAGATCTTCTTCAGGCCCTTCATCGCCATGTAGGCGGCAAAGGCAGCAGCCATCAGGCCGATCAGCACCGGCACCCACTTCGCTGCAGCCTGCAAACGGTCCTGCACGTTGAGGACCCTGGTCTTGATAAAGTAGAGAAGCGCCGCCGCAACGACCGCACCAAAAACCGGCGAGATGACCCAGCTTGCCGCAATCTTCGCCATCGTCACCCAGTTGACCAACCCGACGCCCGCCGCAGCAATGCCGGCACCGAGCACGCCGCCGACGATCGAGTGCGTCGTCGACACCGGTGCACTCAGGATTGTCGCGAGGTTGATCCATAACGCCGCTGCAAGCAGCGCACTCAGCATCAGGTAGCGAAAATCCGTGACACTGACCGCGCCTCCCGGCGCGATAATGCCCTTGGCCACGGTCTTGACCACGTCGCCGCCGGCCAGCAACGCACCGGCACTTTCACAGATCGCGGCAATCACGATTGCCGACGTGATAGTGAGAACGCGGCCGCCGACAGCGGGGCCCATGTTGTTTGCAACGTCATTGGCCCCGATATTCAGAGCCATGTATCCGCCGATCACCGACGCGCACACGATCAACAGCGCGCCCTCGCGCGACAGACCGAATGCGCTTCCGACGTAGAACGCGATGATGATCAAGAACACCAGCGCCATACTGATCGGAATGACGGTGCTGCGAATGCTGGTTGCCTGCGACTGGATAAACCCGTGCCGCCGCAAATCGTTGATATAACGATGTTCAGGGTTCTTGGTGACGTCGGTCATTGGGTGTCACCGCCTCATGCCGGACCGGGTTTCATGCAGCAAACTTCGAACGTTACGCGCCTTTGATCACTGCCCTCCATACGCGAGTGAAACGCTGATGTCTTGCCGCTCAAGCAGCAAATCGCAGACTTGTCCGCAGTTTTCTGCGCACTCTTTCGAGCTCGTGACACGTGCCGCCGCAAGGTCTGCCATTGACTGAGATTGCCTGAGAATCAGTCGTTTGCGTTGCAGGCAATGGCGAACCGCCCATGTACACCGCCGCCGCCGCTCGCACGATAGGCCAGTTCCATCGAGACGTCCAAAGAGCACTGAGATTCCTCGAGGGCCTCGAGAATTCTCAGAAATCCTTCCCGCTTGATCGTCAATCTCATTCGCGCACTTTTGGGCATCCCGGGCAATTCAATCTACAATGACCTTGCTTGCGGCCTGTCGGCAGCGCCCTGCAGGGAGAATACTTGCGCCTTGAATTTTTGTTGCATCGTTGCAAGCCTCTCGCCCCGCCCCATGGCCGCCCTGCTGCACAGGAATTGAAACATGAACCTGGTCGGTGAAGATCTGAGCGTGGAACATCCGACTTGGGGGCGAATTTACGTGCGCAACAAGCGCCCCGCCGAAATGGACACGTTCACGCCCGGCCGGGTCGTCATCATGCAGCACGGCGCGACTTATGGATCGTCGGCATTTGACCTGCCCTTCGGCGGCCTGTCTTGGATGGACTACATTGCCGCCCGCGGCTTTGATGTATACTGCCTGGACTTGCCCGGCTACGGCCGCTCCCAGCGCCCGCCGCAAATGGCGGAACCTGCGGAAAGCAATCCGCCTTTCATGCACACGCCGGAGGCAGCGGATTGCCTCGGTGACGTCGTGGAATTCGTCTGCAGGCGCAGGGGCATCGATCGCTTGTGCTTAATCGGCTGGTCTTGGGGGACGGCGATCGCGGGCTACTACACGGCCAATGGCGGCGCGCGCGTTGCGCGTCTGGTCCTCTATGCACCAATCTGGAATCGGATCGGCTCAGGCCCCTCCGCCATCCAGATGGAAGGCCCCCTCGGGGCCTATCGAACGGTCACCAAAGAGGCGACGATCAAACGCCGTCAAAACGGGCTGACTGCGGCGCGCGCGATCCAGGTCATGCCACGCGAATGGTTCGATTTGTGGTGGCAAGCAACATCTGCAGCCGATCCCGACGCGCCACCCGACACGATACGGGCGCCGAATGGCGTCGTAGAGGATGGCCGCAACTATTGGAGTGCGGGCAAACAACTCTACGATCCTTCTGGGATCAATTGCCCGGTACTTGTCATCGTCGGCGAGTTGGATCGCGACACTGGGCCCGACTTGGCCTTCAAGCTCTTTGCGCTGCTGATCAACGCGCGCTGGAAGCGTCTTGAGATCCTAGGTGGAGGCACGCACGCAATCATGATGGAAGCAAATCGCATGCTATTGTTCCGCAGCATGCAGCAATTCCTGGAAGAAGCCCCGCCGGGCCTTGACGCAACGTGCTAGATCATTTCCGCCTTAGGCGGAATCACACCGCCTGCCCACTCCCCCGCCCGGCAAGTTGGGCCGACAAACGGGCAGGGCAGCCCAGTATCCTAACGCGGTCGTTTGGCTACATGGCGCCACCGCGCCGCACGAGGCCCGATACGCACTTCCGCATCGTCATGCGGCGAGGTGGCCCGCCACCCCCAGGCTCAGTAAACCGGCTTCCAGGCCGGCACCAAATGGATATGGTTCTTGACGGATTTGACCCCGGGCGCGCTCTCGGCCGCGACCTCGGCCGCCTTCTTTTTCATTTCGGATTCGACGTTCCCCCACAGCTCGACAACTCCATCGCTCACGATTGCATTGATCATAGGAGCATCGGAGCCGACCGCCTGAGAGATTTCCTTCATCACGGTTTTGCGCAACTCGTTGTCGTTTGATGGTTGCGGCCCTGCTGGCTCGGCGTTTCGCGTCGCCAGGCCATGCAGGAGATTTGCACGACTGACGATACCGATCAGTTGGTTGTCCCGCGTCACGGGAACACGCTTTATGTGGTGTTTTTCCAGCAACCTCGCAATTTCCGATAGCGTAGTGTCTTGCGAAACCGTGATCACGTTGCGCGTCATGACATCGGCGGCTCTGCGCCCATGCGTCTTGATGTAGTCGGCGGTTTTGTTTCGCGTGGAAAATGCATCGGCCAGCCACCAGGAATGACGGGCATCCGTCTCTGTCTCAACCCGACGGATAAGATCACCTTCGCTGACCAGCCCGACAATCCGCCCGTCATCCGTGACGACAGGCACCGCACTGATCCTATGCTTCAGGAGCAGATCTGCAATTTCCCTGACTTCGGTGTCGCTTCGAACCGTAACGACGTTCGTGGTCATAATGTCGGCTGCGCGCATCGGCTTATCCTCGCCCTTGTGATCAGGGGTTGCCCCAGCGGCCATCCAAGACCGGAACATCCCAACGCAAGTTGCCAATCACTCGTCGCAAGCGTGCGACGACCAGCTGGAGTCTCGATGACCGCGCGGACTTTTGCCTTGATCTATATCAGGTGCTCGGCGGGCGAGAGTTCGCCTGCAGCAATGTTCCGGCAAACGGACTGAAAATGCTCGCGACATCGGTTTTCACCTCAAACCACGAGGCACTGAGTTAGGCCCATGAAGCACCTTATGCAAGACCATCGCAGGATCGGCGACGGACGGCAGTTTGGCCGCGCAGAGCATGCAACACCCGAGCACCCAGGGTCCCGCTCGGCGTGCCAGTGTGCCACTGTGCCAGAGTTGGGATGACCGAAACGAAGCCACGTACAGGATTCCCGAGCCGAGACGGCAAGTGACCACAGCGCGTGAACAGATTCGAAACTGAGAGAATTAAATTTGCGAGACGATATGGTGGGCTTTCTCGTGTTCCTTATGGTTCTGACGTTTGCTCTCGACATCGCCGCACGGGATAACAAATGTCAGAACCGCAACACTGGCCACCCACTCCTGGACGAGCCGAGCATACTGACGAATCGTAGGACCGCCGCAGCCACCGCGACAGAAAAACAAGAACTGACCCGGTTTGCGTTCCGTCAATCGCAGATATTCATCGATTGCCTTGCGCGTGTGCTCGGTCAGTTCGAACCTGACTGACCGGCCGGTTTTCTTCTGTCGGATAGTTTCACGGTCGAGCGCATGGCCGCTCGGTGCAACGTCTTCGGCGCAGACGGCGACAACGTCACAACCGCACAGCTAGCTGTCGACCGCCAGATTGAACAGGGCGAGATCCCTCATCTTGCTTTCGATTTGCAGCTTGGTCCTGATCGGCCAAACGTGGCTCGGCTGCAAGGGCGGTTTGGGACCGACGATCTTCGCTTTGTCCCAAGGCACACGCCGAACTGGCCTCTCGATTGCAGGATGTTGATGATGTACCATGGTCTGTCTCCTCAATTGGGGAACAGCCCACGATGGGTTCGTCCCGGCAACCCCATTGGATATGTGTCAGCGCCTAGTGAAGACCGTCCGTGATTTGTCCCCAGGCGTCGTGATCGATCCCTTTTCGAACGTTCGCGCCTGCAGCATCGCGGCTCCCGGCGATGGTCGCGATGATCAAACTGCTGACAATTGCACACTCACTCTGTCGAGACACCAGCGCTACAAGCCTGCGGGAGTAGTCTGGGTCAACATTCTTCAATCCTCTTGTTTTTCCTTCCCTGAATGTCCGCGGGACCAACACGATCAGCAAGCGCAATCAGCCAGTGCATCACGGTGCGTTGCTCTGGCGTGAGATCATCACCGTCCTTGAGTTCAACGGCAATTGTTCTCAGTCTTGGCCAGTTCAATGTGAAGTCTGGCAAGTCCCTAACCGTTGTTGGATCTCCATCCTCATTTCGGTCATTCATTCTGAGCTACCCGTCAGCTGCATTTTGCGACAAGGCTAACCTCGACCGGCGCAGAGCTCCCGTGAGAAAAGTGTGAAAGCTATGGCCGGCTAATACTCAGGGTGCTATTTGTCAGGAACGTGAGTATGTAGCGGCTTGGTTATGCGGAAGAAGAAACTTCTACAGATCTGTCTGTTCGGTGCCTGCGATGTCCGCTCCACCGACGCGGCTGGCTTTGAGATACGCGGATCGAAGCACAAGGCGTTATTTGCACTATTGGCAACGGCGCCCCTGGGACGAAGAACCAGAACCTATCTCCAGGATACGCTTTGGGGCACGGCCTGTTTTGACAGTGGCAGGCAAAGTCTCAGGCGGGCTCTGTCGGACATCAAGAGGGCGATGGGCGAAAAGGCATTTGCTGAGCTACTCGCCGTCACGAATTCCGATCTTGCGTTGGACCTTTCAAAGATTGCGTTCGTCGGACAGCCCGGCAGTGGTGAGTTCCTGGAAGGCATGGATCTCCGTGAAGAGGGCTTTGATGAGTGGCTGCTGGAGTTGCCCCTGTCTGACCGGACACCTTGCGGTTACGGATGGGCTCTTCGGTGCTCGCGGGGCGAGCGCATTCTGAGCCCGGAGTGTGGATGGTTGTCGTTGTAGTCCTCGATCCATCCGGCGATCAATGACAAGGCGGCTTTGGCATCCGGGATCGTCGCGATCCGGACGTAGTCGCGCTTGAAGGTTTTCACGAACGCCTCCGCGAGCCCATTGCTTTCGGGGCTGGCGACGGGCGTGAAGCTTGGCACCAGGTTGAGGGCCGTCGCGAAGTCCCGTGTCGCTTTGGCGGTGTAGGGGCTGCCATTGTCGGACAGCCACTCGACCGGGTGCGGCGCACGCATGGCAGCGAACCGACTCTCCACCGCGTCCAGCATCATGTCGCGGATCATGTCTCCACTGATCCCGCCGCCGGTCACAGCCCGCCACGATATAATCTCTCGATCGTGCGCGTCGATCGCGAACGCCACGCGGACAATCTCCCCGTTCCAGCACGTGAACTCGCATGCATCGGAGCACCAGCGGACATTCGAGCACATCACGACTACCTTGCCGTCGTGGCGGCGGCCGGGGCGCTCTGCGGTGTGGCGAGCGAGCAGGAGACCGTGCTGTTTCATCAGCCGGTAGACCCGCTTGTGGTTCACGCGGGGTTTGTTTTCATTGACTAATTCCCGGTTCAGCAGCGCCGTAACCCGCCGGTAGCCATAGGTCGGGCGTTCCCCGACGAGTTTCTGAATGCGCTGCACCACCGCCGCATCTTCCGCTCTTGAGGGCTTCAGATGCGGCTTCTCACTCCGATTCAGGCGATCATGCAGGCGGGAGCGGGCGACGCCGAGTGTCGTAGCGATCGTCTTCACCGGCCATCTCCCTTGCTCGCAGAGCGCAACAGCAAGGTCGGTTTTTTTGCCCGCGCCTTTTCAAGCGCCTCGCGCAGGATCTCGGCTTCCATGGTCTTGCGCCCGAGCTGGCGTTCAAGCTCGCGGACCTGTGCTTCGAGCTTGCGCACCTCGGATGCGCCAACCACCTCTTCATCCGATCCCACCGCTCTCGTGCCCCCTTCGCTCATCAGTCTGCGCCATCTGAACAGAAGGTTGGCCGCAACGCCATGGCGGCGTGCGACGGCGGACACCGTCTCACCGGGATCGTAGCTTTCCTCGATGATGCGAAGCTTCTGCTCGGTCGACCAGCGTCGCCGTCGGGCCGTCCCCGTGATCACCTCGATCCGCTGAAAATCGTCGTCGGACATGTGTCTGTGCCTGGGGATATACCCAAGCCTCCCTGCATAAGCAGGGTGTCCGGTCAAAACGGGGGCCAGTTCAGCTGCGCAACATTCGGCAAAACCCTGAGCAGATTTCGGCGCTCTGTTCCAGTCCGTCACAGTCGAAGCAGCGATCGGTCGTTCCCAGCATTGCCGTACTTCCGCTCCAACTCATTTTCGGTTCGCCAGAGACGGCGGTGCTTGGTGATTGGATTTCCGAGGAGGTCAGCAGGACATTGTCCCGGTCCAATCTGCTGCAAGTGATATCCCATCTATCAAGCAGGGAGATGTCCAAGCGCCTGATAGATATTGAAAGCATTAGAACCAGCCTTAACGTGGACTACTGCATCAGCGGCAGCATTCGATCTTTGAAGAATGATATTGTCGTTGATGCCGACTTTGTCGAAACCGCAACTGGACAGATACTTTGGACGCGGCAGTTCTCAGGCAGCAGATCTGACTTCCTTGAATTGGTCCCTGAGGGAATCGGACAGATCGTGAGAGCGATTGGCGGTGCAATTGCGGATCGCGCCATAGACTACGTTCGACAGAGAGAATTGGCTGACCTCGAAGATCACTATCTTCTTGTTGCCGGGGTCAGCCTGATGCATCGTCCGAGCCTCAGTGCTTTTGCGAAATCCCGCGAGTTGATCGAGGAAGCCGGTCGGCGTTCCCCCCGTAGCGCTGAGGCTCAAGCCTGGCTGGGCAAATGGTATATCCTGAGTGTCTTCAACAGGTGGAGCACGAATATTTCACACGATACGCAAATGGCAGTAGATGCCACTGCGCGGGCGCTAGATATCGATCCAGAAAACTCCTTCTGCCTCACCATTGATGGGTTTGCTCACAACAACCTGATGCATCAGCTCGACACGGCAGATATTCGTTATTCACATGCCTTGGACCTGAACCCTAATGAGTCACTCGCATGGCTGCTGAAAGGAACGTTGCATGCGTTTCAAGACGACGGTAGCAGCGCTGTTGCCGCCGTCGAAAGGGCGAGAATGCTCTCGCCAATCGATCCCTTCGGTTACTACTACGACTCGCTGAGCGCTACGGCCTATTTTGCCAACGGCGACTACGAATGCGCGCTCGAGCACGCTGAGCGGTCGCTTGCCGTCAATGATCGTCATGTTTCGACCATCCGCGCAAAGATTACCGCGCTTTGCCAACTGAACCGGTTGGAGGAAGCAAGAGAGGCCGGTGCAGACCTCTTGGCGCGCCAGCCTAACCTGACTGTTTCGAAATATTTGAGCCAGCATCCTGCGGCCGGTAACCGGCTTGGTCTGCAAGTTGCGGAGGCGCTGCGTGAAGTAGGTATCCCAAGGGGAGATTGACTTAATGAGCATACTTGGCGGCATGGGCGGCATGGGCGGCATGGGCGGCATGGGCGGCATGGGCGGCATGGGTGGCATGGGCGGCATGGGTGGCATGGGTGGCATGGGTGGCATGGGTGGCATGGGCAGCCTGAATTTCAGCGGCCTTGGTGGTGCCCTTGCCAGTGGTGCTGCTCCTGCATACCCGCCGATTCTGGTTCAGGGCCTGCAAGTCAGCGCGCAAAGCATCCTGCATGCTGCGGACCAAATGGCACCAAACAACGATGGCCAGGAACTCGAGTTCTCAGATCCAGACAATCTGTCGATTTATGCAGGCTGGGTGCGTGCATCACTGTATCTGAGCGAATTTCTGACGACGGTGGGGATTGTCGTCGACAATCCAAAGACTGTGAAAGATCCGAAGGTTACCCTGCAGGTCGGCGGTGGCGGCTTTTTTGAGATCGGCCGTCCGGCACAAGACCTTCTGATCGATCAGCTGTCGCTCATTCGAAATTATGAAGAACAGCGCGGCGAGCGTGCGCCGGAAATCCTTACTCAGTTGGGCTTTCCGGTCGAATACTATGCCATGCTGCTCGGGCTGCATCCTGGTCGCAACGGGTACACGCTGGAACTGATGACCATGACGCAGGTGTTAGCGGCACACGCGGCGATGATCTGCAAGCACCATCTCGCCGTGCGGCGGCCGGACCGGCTGGATGGCCGGGTCGCACCAATGATTCCGACACCTGGCCATCCGAGCTTCCCGAGTGCTCATGCCACTGAGGCGTTTGCCGTAGCAGTCGTGTTGAACTTCCTCATCGACGAGTTTTCGGATCACTATCGTGATCGCGATATCCGGAAGAAATTGATCAACAAGCAAGCGGAGAGGATCGCCGTCAACCGCACCGTGGCCGGCGTGCACTATCCGATCGACAGCTGGGCCGGCGCGCTGCTCGGAACGTTGATCGGCAGGATCATCATTGCAATGTGTGACGGCGGATCAACCCCGCTCGCGGGATTCAAGTATGAACCCGCCGCTGGCAACAATCTCGACTTCGATCTGCAAAGCCTCGAGACCACGCTCGCGAATGGACAGGATCCGACCAAGGGAATTTACAAGCTCGGTGAGAGTACGAATGTGACAGAGAGCAAGCTCTTCAGCTGGCTTTGGGAGCAGATCGAAGACGAGTTTGATAAGCCATAGGATTGATCCGGATATGTCTGACCATTCCAGCATGCCAGACGTGGAAGAACTGGAGTCCTTTGTCGGTCCTTACGAACGCTGGGTCTTCGGTGAAGGACGCCGATATGCCTATCCTCCCATTCGCGAAAGTGACCGATACCCCGAACTCGACCGGTACCTCACCGCAATGCTTGAGATCCCGCAGGTAGCGGGCCCCAGTGCATCTTCCGCTGAGGCGGACCCCGAAGTGACGATCTTCCCGCCCATTTGGAGAAACGTTGCAGCCGATGGCAAGCTTCCCACTTTCCTACCGTTTTTCTGGCGGCGTCCGCCGCGACCCGGCCCGCTCGACGTCGACGGCCTGAGAAGTTTTCTTCAGAGGTTTGATTTTGATGTTTTCCTTGGCCCGTTCCTCCCGGCACAAGAAAAATTCGCAACCGGTATCGTTGAGCCTAGATCTCGTTTCAATTTTCCGATTGACCCGGCCACGGTCCATCCTCAGTTCAGGCAAGGCGATACTATTTTACCACGGCCCATCGAGGATAAATGGCAGTTGCCCGACGGCATACAGCACGACGGTAAGCGTGTTGCGATCGTGGGCATCATCGATGACGGTATTCCGTTTGCCAACAAAACTTTTCTGGATTCGTCCGGCAGCACCCGCATCGAGTACTTCTGGGATCAGGCCGGAATGCCCCTCGATCGAAATGAGCCGACAGTGCCGTTCGGGCGCGAGCTGTCGCGTGATCAGATCAATGCCTTGATTGCGCGCCACGGCGACGAGGATGCGCTCTATCGTGACGAAGGCTTTCTCGATCCCGACACGCTGGGCCGGACATCCGCTTTGGACCGCTTCATCAGCCATGGCGCATTGACCCTTGATATTCTGATTGGTGGGAGAAATCAGCTCGAGGAGGCACAACTGCCGGACTTCGCGCGCGTCATCGCGGTTCAGTTGCCGAATGCGATTGCCTGGGATACGTCCGGCTTCGGCAAGGATATGCTGATGTTGAGCGCGTTCCACTTTATCCTCGAGCGGGCAAGCTTTATGGCGGAAAGCCTGGAGCGCGAAAAGGAAGTACCGCATGAGCGGCCGGAACTTCCTCTGGTGGTGAATTTCTCTTACGGCTTCACGGCCGGGGCGCACAACGGTGAAACCGATCTTGAGGCAGCAATCGGCAATCTCATCGGAAAGCGTCGCAAACTGGGTGGGCCAACTGCTGTTGTGCTGCCGTCGGGCAACGTGTTCGAGGATCGCATGCACGGCGTGATAACGCCTGATGACCTTGCCGATGGAGAATTCCGGTTCAAATGGCGCCTTCAGCCCAATGACCGCACGTCCAATTATCTTGAACTTTGGTTCCCGGCGGCCGATGACGCTGTAATCGGAGCGCACCAGGTCGAGCTGGTTCCACCAAGCGGTCCGGTTGATCTTCCCGAGGAGAACAAGCCGCAAATCGAAGTCAAACCAGATCCGCAGCGGCGGGATGACGGCTCGGGTGATCCGATACGTTTCAGGGATGTCCTCGGGGCCTCGGGCCGGGACAAGATCGGCCAGCTCAGTGCAGATAAGCATCGCAATCTTAGGTGCTGGCGCGTGATGATCGCGTTGGCACCAACCGATCCTGAAGCCATGGTCGACAGCGACAACAATGTTACCGAACTGCCGCGCAGCGAGGCCGGTTTGTGGACAGTGATCGTACGCCGTGCGGCAGGGCATCCGGCGCTGACGGAACCGATCTTGTGTTGGGTCCAGCGTGATACAGATCCGGCAGATCTGCGTTCCGGTGCGCGACAGAGCTATTTGCAGGCGGCCACCGGCGACACCGGTCACCGCCCGCCACGGAGCACAGGGGATGCAAGAGACAAAGAGGGCTCTTTCGTAAAACGCTACGGATCGTTGAACGGACTTGCCACCCATCCACTGATGACGGTTGTTGCGGGGATCGACAACGTGACCGGCCGACCGGCGCTTTATAGCTCTGCCGGCCCTGTGCGCAGGATCGATGTCTGCCAATCACAGGACCCTGGCCAGGGTGACGTCAGTTGTTCTTCGGTTTCCGACCGCTCACCATTTATTGCGGGCTATGTTGGAGGCGGCACCCGAAGCCGTTCCTTTGGCACATTGGTCGGGACGAGCGCTGCAGCGCCGCAAGTGGCGAGGCGGATCGCGCGGGCATTCGTCCTGCGCTCTGAAGCGGACATCAACGGCGCGGAGAGCAGCAATTACGTGGCTCTCGCAGAAGGTGGCGAGAAACCGGCGGAGCCGACGCAAGAGCATTTCGCGCGAATCGGGTCCCACATCTTCAATCGCAAACCGATGGGGCGGATCTGAGCAACGCTCATCACGCCGCGATTTCACCGCAGCTGGTCGATAGCGATGCCCTGCAGCGAGCCACTCCTGCCCTAGATCATTTCCGCCTACAGCGGAATCACACCGCCTGCCCACTCCCCCTCCCGGCCGCCCATGCAATCGTGGTTTTGGGCGGCCGGGCGGGGGAGTGGGACGGTTCCAGCTACACCTGAAATGCGCTCATCACTGCCTCCGTCCTGTGGTCCGCCCGCGACCTGCCTGTCTGCAGATCGTTCGTTCCCGCATTCGCGAACGATTGCCAACGAACCTCGATTGGAGTGTGACTGGGCTCGATCGTGGCCACGGCGACGCGTCCAAAGACCAGGCAACCAAAACTGCGGTTCGCCGAAACTTCTCACATGGCGTTCACAGCGTGCTCACAGCGTCCTCACGCCGAAGCATTAGTTTAGGTATCCAGCGATGGTCAATTGAGTTGCCAGATTGAGTTGGCAGGTTGCCTAAGCCTTGCGGCGAGTTCAATTGAACATGCGATGTCCGGAATGGGCATTATCTGCGCCGATCCAATCATCAAATGTCGCACGCGCATGGATTGGCCGTGGAGCAATGAACTGAATACTTCGCAACCGATTCTGTATCGGTTGCCTCATGCGGAAATATTGGAGCCGCAAGCGTGCCGGGGATGGTGTTAGCCAAAAAGTCCCCGGCATGCACTCTCCGACAAACGACAATTGCTGTTTTTATTAAATATATTGCAGGAGCCAGAGTGATGAGAACTGAAAAATACTCAATCGTTGCGAATAAGAATCTTTTGGGAACCGCGGACCTTAATCCAGACGATTATCAAAGGACATCCTGGCTTTATGTCACGAATGAAACTCCGTTCTCAATAAGCCTGTGCCTATTCCAGGTGACCTGCAGATATGATCTCCCCGAGCCCTACATCTTCGATACCGGCACCTTTGTCGGTGGTGCAAATGAGCCTTTTGGCGCAGACGTACACGCTGATCCCTGGAATGCCGGTGGCATCAAGAAGCCAATCGCCGGCACCGCCGGTCACTGCAGTGTCGAAGTGAAGGATCGGGCGGGAAACACTAAAACGCTCAATCTGCCTTCCTATCCTGAAGCGGATGAGGGGCAGTTTTTCCCCGCTATGGGTTGGCGAATCTCCGTTAGCAGCAGTGAAGCAGAAAGCGCGAATGTGGCTAGCGTCAATTTCAAGGTAGAGCGTCGCAATCTCGGATCGCTAAGCGTAAAGGTCTAATTGCAACGACCCTTTATCAAACGTATTGCAATAAAAATAAAGAAGGAGGTTGTGGCTGCATGCAAACAATTGGGAAGGTGGCAAATCTGGCATCTCAAGAGTGCGAACCGATGAAACCATCCTTCCTTTTATATTACTTGTGATGTTTTTATGAAGGAGTATCGATATGTCTGAACAATATAAGCTGATGATTGATAAAATTACCCCAGTTGACCGTCCAACACAAAGGCCGGCGCGCGATATGCAAATCGGACCGATGTCCGTCCAGGCAAACGAGCTCGTACGCGCGAAACAGGCAAGGCAAAGCTTTGGCGTAAACGGAAGCGGCGTGACTGTAGCCGTTCTCGATACGGGACTGCGAACGACACACGTTGATTTTGCAGGCCGTGTTGTCACGCAAAGAAACTATACTGCCGACAATCACGGCGACCCGAGTAATGCCAGGGATGGTCACGGACATGGCACCAATGTTGCCGGGATAATCGTTGCCAACGGCATCCATGAGGGAATCGCGCCGGGTGCGGGCGTGATCCCGATGAAAGTGTTAAGCAACAGTGGCGGCGGCAGCTTTGCGGCCGTTCGTGATGCGCTGCAGTGGATATTGGATCATCATGGCGATCACGACATAACCTGCGCCAACTTATCGTTGGGGGACTCCGGAAACTACGAGGACGACGGCATATTCACCGCCGATGAAGTGCGCAACCTCGTGGATAAGCTTGCGGAAAAGCGGATTGCCGTTGTCGCCGCAGCGGGGAACGACTTCTACCGGCACGGAAGTGTGCAAGGCATGGGGTATCCGGCAATCCTGAGCCGCACGGTCAGTGTTGGTGCTGTTTATGATGCCGACGAAGGCTCGTTTAGTTATCGTAGCGGTGCCGTTGCGTACACCACCGGGCCGGACCGTATCACACCGTTCACCCAGCGGCTGCATTCGAGTGTTTCGCCGTTGGCCTTCACGAAGATTTTCGGGCCGGGCGCGCCCGTTACATCGAGCGGCATCGACAGTGATCACGGTGCGTCGACGCAGCATGGCACAAGTCAGGCTTCGCCGGTCGTGGCAGGGGCGGTTCTGCTACTGCAAAGCTATTACAAGTCCGAGACCGGCGAACTGCCTGAAGTCAGTGACATCATTGAATGGCTGAGAACAGGCGCTGCCGAGACGGAAGATGGTGATGATGAAGACGATAACGTTACCAACACCGGACTGACCTTTCTTCGCACAGACTGCGTTTCCGCCCTAAACGCTGCAAAGCGGCATATCGAGCGAGCAGCAATCGGTCTGCCGCCCAAACGGCAGGAGTTTGTCAGACCTGCTCCGGCTAGTGGCCTGACCCTGCATCAGGGCACTGTCAGGCCATTGTCGGCCAACACGGTCGTCATGCCTAACCGCGGTGCGGTTCAGCGGGACAACGGGTTGGTGAACGGCGGTGCCGCGGGTTTGTCCGTACCTGGAATCGTCCGCGGCGTTGCCGGCGGCGCAGGTGAGCTTTCATCGACGCTGGAAAACCCGCAGCCGCAAGGCCTGAGGCCGCTCGATGACCGCATAATCGTGGCCCGCCCCAATGTTTATCCCAACCGTTGTGTGGGTCAGATTATAATGCGAATGCGCAATGGCCGGGTGTTCCAAGGCTCGGGTAGCCTTCTCAGTGACTACACCGTGCTGACTGCCGGCCACATGGTGAAAGGCAACGACAATGCCTTCTTCGACATTGCAAGTCTGCATTTCATCCCAGCGAAGAATCACGGCAACGAGCCGTACGGCCGTTTCGACTGGACCTACATGCGTGCCGTCAACAGCGGCAGCCGCGACTGGTGCCTGATTTCGCTCGCCAGGCCGGCAGGCTTCAGTGTCGGCTTTCTCGGCGCTCACGCCAGGCTGCCAATCAGCAGGTGGGTCGGTACGTCCGGTCTTAGCCATATCGGCTTCCCTGGCGATCATCGCGATGAAATGTGGATCGACGAAGAAGGGTCGGTCATCCAGATCGACGAAGCCCGTCAGTTACGCACGAACATCGATGCGGCAGCAGGCCAATCAGGCGGACCTCTGGTTCGCAACTGGTTTGGATCGAATCCCCAGGTCGTCGGGTCATTAATTGAGGGACCCAACCCTGTCGAGGATCCCAACGACTTTATGCCTGGCTGGGAGACAAGCAAGGACGACACCTGGATGCATTGGCTGTGCAATGAGTTTGGCAACCGCCACGCGGATGACCGGTTCGGTGGCTGTGCCGCCGGGAACGCAATTCGCAACGGACTATCACCCAGCGAAGTTGATACCGGGGGACAGCGACCGATTACGTCGGCTGATGCAGTACTCGCCGAAGATGATGGGCCTGACGTTCGTCGGTTCAGACCAGCAGGATCACTCGGCGTCGTGACACCTCGAACGGCCTGGATGCTCGAAGATCAAGGCAACAGAACCACTCATCAATTAGCGTGATTGCCGGCTAAGGGTTAAACGAGTGGCGCAGGACAACGCGCGAACTGCTAGCGCGCGTTGTCCTGCCAAAAGAAAGCGATTCCTATCGACTTCGGTTCGACGTTAGCGAGTTGGTAAGGCCACTTGCTGCCTTGGAAACGCGAGCTAGATCTGCTGTTGGTATCATAGAAGTCAGAATACCAGTTTCTTCTCACCCGACTAACGAACAAGTGCGTATTGAATGTCCTAATTGTGGACCAAGCGAAGATGACACCCAGCTGAGGCTCGGTTTGCTGGTGTTCCCGGCGTTACACTCAGAACGTTTGAGCAGCAAGACTGCTCTGATCAAACAGCCGAAGGACCTGAGTCAGCGCCGGTCGGGTCAAAACGGGCAGCACCCGACCGCCATCGACGGACATCATGCTCTCAAGCATGCAAGACGGGGCATTTTCGCATTTTATAGAACAACTCTCACGGCCCATTACCCACTGACCTGCAAGACAGCCAATTCAAATGCAGGCCACCAACGGTTTGCGGCCGCATCACATGTCGCGGGAAGAGCCATATTGGTGCAACATGAAGGTTTCACCAGGGACGGTTGCGGAGCGTTATCTGCTAGACTGCTGTTAAAGTTCAACTCTGTTTATCGCCAGCCCATCGCCGGACGGAGTCTGGTCTTTGCATTTCGGCAAGTCCAAGCCACGAGATCAGGCTAATTTTGAAGCGCTGCGATCACTGAATCTACCTTGGTTATCTGGGCGACTTGCTCCATGGCAAATTCGAGCGAGGCGCGATGCCAGTCCGCATTCATCGTCGAACAGGCGTCTTCGGGCACAATCACGCGAAATCCTTTGTCCGCTGCGGTGCGCGCCGTGTGTTCGACGCTCATGTTTGTCCAGGCACCTGTGCTGATGATCGTATCGATGCCGCTATGCTTGAGATAGCTTTCGAGGCGGCTTGTCTCCCAAGCGCTCATCGACATCTTTTCGACGACTAGATCGCCCGATTTCGGCTCCAAACCGGCGGCGGGCGCCACACCCCAGGTGCCGCGCACTAAGGCGTTTTTGCCTTTCAAGCCTTGAAAGAGAGGCGCGTGTTGAGCCAGCGCCGGATGGCCCGGTTCACACACCATCCATACATGAATGACCGTGATACCAGCCCGTCGGCAGGCTTCAGCAAGTCGCCGGGCATTGGCGACGACATTCTGCTCGCGCGCATGTTCGGGCGATCCGCTGTCTGCGAAGGCGCCTCCGTCGATAATGACGTCGTTTTGCAGATCCTGGATGATCAGAGCTGTGCGCGCCGGCTGGATCGCAATTCTTTCAGTCGCCGCCGCCGCTTGGGTCACGGTCACCGTCGCTTGCGATTGGGTCGGGCGCGATGAAACACCCAAACCTGCCGTCATGAACGGCTCTCGGTGAGGGAGGACTTTCGTCTTGACCGCATAAAGCGATGTCGTTGCACACATGAACAAGGTGTTCCAGTCGTCGCCACCCCAGTGGAGATTGGCGACCATCTCCGGCACCTCGACCTTGCCCAGTAGTCGACCATCGAACGCAAAGACCCAAACCCCGCCCGGTGCGGTGACCCACACGTTGCCCTCGGCATCAGCCTTCATGCCATCCGGAACTCCTGGCTTCAGCGAGTCTTTGATGCCGGATGCGAATAAACGGCCGTTAGTCAGGCGGCCGTCTGCCTCGATGTCGAATAGCCGGATGTTGGTCTGCTCTGTGTCGTTCACCCACATGAACTTCTCGCATGGCGACAGACACAGCCCATTGGGTTGGGTGAACATGTAGCGGTCACTGACGAGCACAGGCTCGTTGCCGGGCTTGTGACCGGGGAGCAGCATATAGACCCCCTGAAATCCCAGCTGCGTCAACCGCTCTACCCCAAAGTGGGGCATGCGCCCATAGGTCGGATCAGTAAAGTAGATTGCCCCATCGGAACGCACGATAATGTCATTCGGCGAATTGAGCTCCTTGCCCTCAAAGTGAGAGCATAGCACTTCGCGAGATCCGTCCGGGCGCAAGCGTACGACCGAGCTTGTCGAATGTTCGCAAACGAGAAGGTTCAGATCCGCATCATACGTCATCCCGTTCCCTTTGTTCGAAGGGCGCAGGATCTCTGCGATCGTGCCGTCGGGTGTCCAGCGCCGCCGTACATCAGCAGGCATGTCGGAAAATAGCAGGTGCTTCTCGTGCGGATGCCAGATCGGACCCTCCGTGAACGTAAAGCCCGTGCCGAGCCGATGAACGGGTTCGAACTCGTAGATCAGTTCATGGAACTTTGGATCAAGTGCTGTATGGGACATGCTGCGAATTTGGTTCGGTGATTTATGACAGGTATCGGCTCATCGGGTGGATCAGGCGGGGAACCAATTGCGCGATGGCAGCGTTTCGGTCATCGGCCCCGGCACCGTCATGCCAAGTCTGCCGACAACCTGCTGGTTTTCGATTTTTGCCGGGCGATCATGGATCGGAAGCAGGAACCTGTAGTTGTTGAGCAGCTTCTTGATCGCGCCCTTCTCCTCACGTTTCGAACCTGAGTGATTGCCAGTTGTGCGCGGCTCCATGTGCATGTTTGTGTAGACATGGTTCACGATCTGGTCATTGAAGTCGTAGATCACGTCACCGCAGATGCAAGCCAGACCTTCCGCCGTCTCAACGATCACGTTCATCGAGCCTTCGGTGTGCGCCCCTGCCGGCTCGCACCAAACCCCTGGGATTATCTCCTCTGCGCCGGTGATCTCGAGATCGAGAAATCGCATGGCTTCCGCCTCATAGATGCGCTCAACCAAATGCAGAATGTCGGGCTTCGGATATTGAGGGTACATGATGCCGGACACCGAGAACTCCATCTCGCGCCGATTGATCACGACCGTCGTGTTCATAGGGAACTTGTCGTCCTTTCCCGCATGGTCGATATGCAAATGGGTGTGCAGGATGTAACGGATATCGCCCGGCTTCAGGCCATGCTGCGCAAGCTGGTTCTCGATCATGTTGTCGTGGAATTGGAGACCACGCATGCCGAGGGATTCCATGATCGCGTTGTCGCGGTAACCCGTGTCTACGAGAACCGGATAGGCGCCGCCAAGGATTAAAAAACCATAGACAGGAACCCGGCGCACGCGCCCGCATTCATGGCCAAGTACCAGGAAACTCGTCTCGAGTTCTATGTCTCCGTAGTCGAGAATGTGAATTGTGAGGGCCATGTTTCATTTCCTTCTTGGTTTGGCGGGACTCTGGTTGTGCGGGTGAGACTTGTTCGTGGTGCTCTGTTCAAAGGCGGTAGATACGCTCTGCAGTATCGTTGAAGATGGCACGCTGCTGGTCCTCGGTCAGTGCCGCTGCCGCGCTCTTGAATGCCCCGATCAGGGATCCATACCCGGACCAGATTTTCTCGATTGGGAAATTGGATCCAAACAAGCAGCGTTCGGCTCCGAATATCTCAACGGTCGAGGTGAGTATTTCCGCAATGAACTCGGGATCATTGCGGTGAATGAACGTGCCAAACCCGGACAGTTTCGTTGTTGCATTCTCACACATGGCCAGCCGTCTCATGGCTTCTTGCCAGGCGGCGACACCGTCAGCGCTACGGTCCTCCGGCATACCAGCGTGCTGCAGAATGAATGTCACCTGTGGACAGGCTTTGACGAGTTCGATCGCAGTACCGATTTGGCCGACGAACACCTGCAGATCGAACGTCCAACCGTAGTCGGCCAGCGTAGCCACGTTCTTCTGAACCGTTCGGCTCGAACATAGATCCGGCGTAGCGGCAAACCTGTATTGCGGTTTCTCATGCCAATGAAACTGCTGGCGAATGCCGCGTACCAGCGGATACTTGCTCAACCTTTCAAGTTGTGAGCGAACATCATCGACGGTGAAGTCCGCATAGCCGACGATCGCGTGCGGCCAGCCACTTTCTTCGTTGACGGACTGCACCCAGGCGACTTCGTCCTCAAACCAGTTCGGCGCCCAATTGGCCTGGACGTAGACCGATTTCTCAATTCCGGATCCTTTGATGTCTTCGAGGTATTCGTCGATCAGGTAGTCGCGCTTTATTGCGCTGTAGGCACCGAATATTCGCGGCTGCTCGGGACCCAGAAGCCACGGCAAGTCCTTTTGCATCCAGATGTGATGATGAGCGTCGATCATGCGGCCCTCGCAGTGGTCAAAACGTGATGACAAATGGCATCGACATCGCGGCCGCTCGCGACGCGGTCGAGATAGGGCAGAACTGCTTTGAAGGCCTCGGTTTCAGGTGTGAAGTGGTAATCTGCAGCCAACGGTGTCAGCCAGTCTAATCTCCATGCCATGCGCGAGAGCCGCCAGATAGCATCGACCAAGGCATCCGGTGTGCCGCGCTCAAGACCATCCGACAGCACGAGTATGAAGGCACCACGTGCCCGGCTCGCGAAACGCGGCACGGACAAGAACGCCTGCAGCGCATCTCCGAGGCGGGTACCACCGTCAAAGTCCGATACGATTTCGCTGATCCGGGAAAGTGCCTGTTCCGGTCGGCGGGCGCCAAGCGGCCCGGTAATGCATGTCAACCGTGTGCCAAGCGTAAATGCTTCGAAACGTTCAGCCACTTGAGACAACGCATGCGCAAATCGCATGGTTGGTTCGATCTGCTCTGACATCGAGCCCGAAACATCGATTAGAAGCAAGACCGGGCGTTGCCGCATCTTGCGGCGCAGGCGCGACAGTGTGAACATCTCGCCATCACGACGGACTGCATCACGCATTGTCTTGCGCATATTGATGATCCTGCCGTGTCGGTCGGGCGCATGCCGGTACGAACGCCGTCGCGGCAGTGCGCTAGGTGCCAGGCGGACAAATCTTCGTAGTGCGGAGCCCGCATCACGCATGGGAAAGTGCCGTTGGCTGAGCCGTTCGGCGCGGGCGGCCTCGGCACCAACCTCCGCATCCTCGTCGTCAGCTTCGACGTCTTTACCTTGCTCACCGGTCGGCTCGTGTGCCTCAACGCCGTCATCTTCTTCAGCACTATCGACCGGCGCAGATTTCATCTGCCCCATAAAGAATGCGCGAAAGAGCAAATCGAATTCGTCTTTGCGCTCGTGAGGGATCGCCAACATCGCGTGAGCGGCACGATTGATGTCGAGCATATCGTTGGGGCCAAGCAAGCCCACAGCTGCAATGAAGCCTTGCGTCTGATCCGGCGAAATCGCAAAGCTATGCCCACGCAGGAGTCGGACAAAGTCAAGAAACGGTTGTGCAGGGCGCGGGAGTGTCATGCGGCCACTCCTGCGATGATGTCATCCAAGCGCGCGCCCATGTAGTTCAGGTCATCATGGTCCTTGAGCGCAACGCCGATCGACCGACGAAATGCTTCCGGCCAGGTCGCCCCCTGTTTATTCAAAAGTGTTGCCGCCTCTGCCCACTCGACTGTCTCGGCGACACCAGGCGGCTTGGCAAGGGGTTCGTGGCGCAATTGCGATACGGCGCGAACAACCCTATTCGCCGTCTCGCGTACGACGCTGCTGGCGCGCATCATCACGATCTCTGCTTCCAAGGTGGCATCGGGATAATCGATCCAATGGTAGACGCAACGCCTGCGCAAAGCTTCGTGCAGGTCACGCGTCCTATTTGAGGTGAGTACAACCACGGGCGGTTGTGCCGCGCGAACCGTCCCCGTCTCAGGGATCGAGATCGAAAAATCGGAGAGAAACTCAAGCAGGAACGCCTCGAACTCGTGATCTGACCGATCAATCTCGTCAATCAGGAGGAGTGAATCGGCGGGCGAGCGTAATGCTTCAAGCAACGGGCGCGCGAGCAGGTACTCGTCGGCATAGATATTGACATGCGCATCGCCAGCCTGGCGAATTGCCAGCATCTGGCGCGGGTAGTTCCATTCATAGAGCGCAGACGATGCCTCAATACCCTCGAAGCATTGCAGACGAATGACCTGACGCCCGAGGACGGCGCCCATCGCCTTTGCGGCTTCTGTCTTGCCGACACCGGGGGCGCCCTCAAGCAGGAGTGGCTTGCCCAGAGCCAGAGCAAGATAGGCGGACGTGGAAAGCCCGTCGTCAGCAATGTACTGGGCAGCCGTCAGCGCCTCACGCAGGACGGCCGGGCTGTCAATGCCGACTATTGACGAGCGAACTGCCATTGACTAGCGCATTTCCTGCGGGCGGGCACCGCCGTTGGCCCGAATGCCTCGCAACACCTTTTCCGGTGTGATTGGGAGCGTATCACATCGGACGCCGACCGCGTTGTAGACCGCGTTGGCAATCGCCGGCAGAACCGGGTTGGCGCACATCTCGCCCGGACCTTTCCCGCCAAAAGGCGCATCTTCAGCCGGGCGCTCAAGCACGGCGATATTGTGATCCACGATCTCGCCCGGGCCGGGCATCAGATAAGCGTTGAAGTCCTCCGGTCCATGGTCGCGTGAAGGATAATAGGGCTCGGTTGTCTCGTAGAGCGCATGCGACACGCCCATCCATGCACCGCCGATGAGCTGCTGCTCGACCAATTTTGGATTGAGGGCACGCCCGAGTTCGTAGGCCGAGTTTATCTCGGTTACGGTCACTTCTCCTGTCTCGTCATCGACTTCGAGATCAACCGCCAGGGCAGCGTGGGCAAAACAGGAAACTGTCGACATTTCACCGGTGTGAGGGTCAACGCCTGATGGTGGGATCAGAAAGATACCGCGCCCGGACAGTGTGCGGCCCTGCTTGAACTGTGCGGCAATGGCCGTATCGGCGACCGTGATCGAGCGGCTTGGTGCGCCTTTCACATGAACATTGCCGTTGCCGTCCGTGTCGAGGTCCGATGCATTGACCTCCAGTTCTTCGGCAGCCGCTTCGAGCAGTTGCTGGCGGGCCTCATTTGCCGCACGGATAACGGCGTTGCCGACCCGATGGGTGCCGCGGGAGGCGAAGGAGCCCATGCAGTGCGGCCCTGTGTCCGAATCAGCCGTATCGACGTAGACATCCGCCACCGGAACGCCGAGCGTCTCTGCCGCGATCTGGCGGGTAACCGACTTCATGCCTTGGCCAAGGTCGATCGACGACAGTGTCACCATGAATTTGCCATCAGGCGTCGCATGCACCAATGCCTGGCTCGGATCGCCACCGAGGTTCATGCCGATGGGATAGTTGATGCAGGCGAAACCGCGGCCTTTATGAATGGTCATGGTTAGCGCCTCCGTGTTCCGGAAATGAACGGTGACACGCCGGGTCGTTTGACGCCACGCTGGAAGGGCCGGCTCGGCCTATAGGGCTGAGATTGTTGGCTTGTTGAATTTTGGTCGTTTGCCGGTCCCGGCTGTGGTTGATGCGGCGAAGCATTCTCGGGGGGCTGCGGTTCGGTCGTTGCGGGCCGTGCAAATGCAGATGTATGCGACGGTTGCGTTTGCGCGGGGGATACTGACGGCGTAGGTGGCGATGGTTGGGCCGGCTGCGGTGGCGGGGGTGTGGGCTGTGATTGCAACGGCTGAACAATCAACGGTGCCGAGCCGCCGGGCTTTCTACCGGTCCGTGAAGGATCGATCAGCATATCGTCGCGCTGCGGTGGCAACGCCTCGACCGGATCGCCTTGGGTGCCGGCCGGAACCGTCCGGCGCGCGCCGTGCGCAGTGCTCGGCTCCAAAGGGATGGTAGTTTGTTTGCGCTCGCCAATCTTGCCGACATCATCAATCACCGTCTCGGGAATTTGAGCCCTTGCACCGGCACCTCCAACAAGGCTGGACTGTGCCGAAGCCGCGGCAGAGATTGGCCAACCGGCCTTCTGGGCCGCAACTTGGCAGCACTCTATAAGCGCGGTGTTCTTCGCGGATCGACGATGCGCCTTCATGTCCCCGTCGCGATAGGCATTGTGGATGCGCAATTCGATCGGGTTCATCGCAACCGCTTCTGCCACCTTGTCCATATGGCATTCGATGGCAAAGTCGACGCCGGTGATGCCGAAGCCGCGCATTGCCGTGGCCGGTGTGCGGTTGGTGAAGACGCAATAAACATTAGAGGCAACGTTCGGGATCGAATACGGCCCGGGCAGGTGACCTGTCGCTTTCTGGATTGCGTAGGACGACAGGCGCGTATAGGCGCCCGAGTCAAAAAAGCCGGTAAACTGCCGAGCCGCAATCGTGCCGTCACTCATGACGCCGTCTTTGATCCGCCAGAGCTCGGCGCCCCGCGGCGCACCGACCTGCATTTCCTCTTCTCGATCGAATGAATATTTGACGGGTGCGCCGGTCAGCATCGACCCGAGAACAGCAAGCGGCTCATGCAGGCTGTCAACCTTGCCGCCAAAACCGCCACCGACGGTGCCGCCAACAAAGTGTAGCCGCGACGACGGTAGATTGAGCAGTTTTGCAGTCGTCCCGAGCGAGAAGAATAGCGCCTGGGTCGAGGTGTAACAGATGTAACGATCATTCGTTTCGGGTGCCGCAATCGCTCCGCATGTTTCGATCGGCGCCTGCTCGATGGGCGACATTTGGTAGTCGCCCTCAACGATGTGATCGGCTACTGCAAACGCGGCTTCGACATCACCGAAACGCAGCTTTTGGTGGTCGTACATGTCGTGATAGTCGAAGGTATTGTTCGGCCACGCCTCATTGACGACGGGCGCGTTCGGCTTCAACGCCTCTTCGACATCGAGCACATGATTCAGGACTTCATAGTCTACTTTGACGGCTGCAGCGGCGCTGCGCGCCTGGCGTTCGGTTTCGGCGACGACAGCTGCAACAGCCTCGCCGCGGTATGCGACCTTCTTGTCTTGCAGCAGGGTCTCATCATCCTTGCCGAAACCGATCAATGACAGCAGCGTGTTCAAGTTGTTGGGAACATCTTTCGGCAGGATCACGCGCCGGACGCCCGGCATCCGCTCTGCTGCCGACACATTGATTGAACGGATACGTGCGTGATGATGCGGAGAGCGCACGCACCTCAGATGCAATAGTCCTTCAAACAGGTGGTCATCGAAAAACGCGGACCGGCCTGTGACGTGGCCTCGAATGTCCTGGCGGATGGTGGGCTTGCCGATCTCGTTGAGATTGTCGTCGCGCTCGTCGGCAAAAAGCTCCTTGCGAAATTCGATGGAAGACATCACGCAATCCTTCCGCGGGTTCGTCCGGCGGCACTCAAGATAGCCTCGACAATCGATTCATATCCGGTGCAGCGACATAGATTGCCAGAGATGGCCTCGATCACGTCCTCGCGGCTGGGATTTGGATTGCGTCGCAACAGAGACTTTGCGACCATCAGCATTCCCGGCGTACAAAAGCCGCATTGCGCGCCAAACTCTTCGACGAAGGCCAACTGTAGAGGGTCGAGTTCTTCCCCGCGACCGAGGCCGCCGGTCGTCTCAAGCGACCGACCTTCCACCGTCTCGGCAAGTGTCAGGCAGCTCAAATATGGCTCACCGTCGATGAGGACTGTGCAGGCGCCGCACGTCCCCTGACCGCATCCGTACTTCGTCGAGAGGTCACCAATGCCGCGTCGTAGCGCGTCGAGCAAGTTTGCACCTTCGTCGACAATCACGGCGGCATCTGAGCCGTTCAGTTGGAATGTTACAGGCTTCTTGGCCATCACCAGGCTCTCCCAGACAACAACAGGCGCTTGAGATGGACAGGAGCGACCTCACGCCGGTACCAGGCGGAGGAAATGGCATCGTCCTGTGGTGCGAGACCTTGTGTCACTACGGCCAGCGCACTCGCGATACCGTTCTCGTCCAGACTTGCGCCCTCGAGTGCCTGTTCCGCCGCCTTGGCGCGAAGAGGCGTTGGTCCCATGGCGCCGAATGCGATGCGAATGTTGGAAATTCGCCCACCCTGGCGCGGCAGCCATGCTGCAATGCTCATCACCGAGATGCCCTTTGGTTTCGTACGGCTGACCTTGACGAACTTGAAATCGCTGTTGGCCGGACGCACGACAGAGACCGAGGCAACCAGGCCCACAGATTGGTCGCGCTGTGCCAGAAACTGCTCCATTGGGTGCTCGCGGCCATCGGCCATCCGCACGGTCGCGTCTAGAGCCAGCAAGGCGGTTGCGAAATCACCATAGGGCGTTGGTGCAAACAGATTGCCACCAACAGTTGCCATGCTCCGGACGGCGGGACTGCCGACTGCTCTCGCCGCACCTGCTACGAACTGTAGCTCATTTGACCGTATCACCTCGGCCATAGTGGTACCGGCCCCGATCACGACCCGGCTACCTTCCTGACGGATCGACGACAGGGTCAAATCACGCGTTCGCACGATCCGATCAAAAGTCTGGTCTCCGTAGTTGACCGCACGCATGACCAATGTGCCCCCACCCAGATAGCGGGCACTGGCATCCATGGCGGCGGCTGCCTCGGACAAGGTCTCAAACGTATCGACACGCAGCATGTGTCAGGTCTCCGGGTCTAGGCTCTGCAGCCCCATGAGCTTTTCGACCGCCTTGAAGCCAGCAAGATAGATGTCTTCTCCGACGAGTTTTGCCATTGCCTCAGCCTCACCGACCCGCGTGTCGAAGCGCGATTCCCACTGCCAGAATGTCTGATCGCGGTCCGTCACAGGTAAGAGCTTGACATGGGCGACGTAGTTGAAGAGCGGCACAGGCGTATCCAGTAGGCAATAGCTGTAGGTCTGCTCGATGTCGGACAGTGTCAAAAGTTGCTCGCGCAGTTCAGACCCGTCTTCAAGCTTGAAGCGCCGCACACAGCCGACCCTGTCCGCATCACGGCTCCTTTCGATCTGGCTCGTCGCGACGGCAGGGTGCCATTGATCGTGGCCGTTAAAGTCACGCAGCACTTCCCACACCGCTTCGACCGGAGCATCCAATACCGTACTCTTTATGACTTTGACCATTCGAGACGCCGTATCCTTAGCCCCCAAAATGACGTTTCAGCGCATCGAAGCCGGCAAGAAAAACGTTAGTTCCTATGCCGTTCACGAGATCCCCTTCATTGGCGGGATCACACGAGAACTCGGCCGACCATTCGATGAAACAGCGATCACCTTCGGTAACCGGCGTTAGGCGAAGGGTAGCTACGTATTCGGTCAACGGCATCGGGCTTTCCAAGATCGAGTAGGTGCAGAACATGTCGTAGTCGGACAGGCCAAGCAGTTGCTCGCGAATGTTGTCGCCATTCTGAAGATGGAAATTTCGAATGCAGCCGATCTTGTCCGCCGGCAACGCCTCCTCAATCCGGCTGTCGCGAATTCGTGGATGCCACTTCGGCAGTCCGTTGAAATCCCGAACACGCTCCCAGACCTTTTCGGCCGAGCCGCTGATAACGGATGATTGGTAGACTCTCGCCATCTATTCACGCCCCTCGCGGCCGCCATCGTTGTTGGAAGGCGGCGCCTCTTTTCTCGCAGCAGCCTTGGCCCTTTCGTTCTCGGTGCGCCGCTGTTCGGTTTCGATACGCTGCAGATCAGATGCTTCGCGCAGAACGCTCTGTTGTTTCGACAGATTGCTGCCGTCGATACCGATGTCGTGCAGCAGACTGTCGACCATAGGCGCCTGCACGCGATAGCGAAGCGCTGAATTGATCACTTCGTCAGTCGGGCTCCTGCTGCCACCGTTGCCTCCCGCACCGGCACCTTCACCACCAGCCCAACCGAGGCCCTCGGTGCCGCTACCACCCAGTTGCATGATCTTGATCTCGTTGATCTTCTCGAGTGGTTTGACAGTCGCCGCCACGATCCCTTCAACATGTTCGAGCATCTTGCGCTTGAACAGCGAATGACGGGCGCCGTCGGTAAGAACGTTTTCGGCCTCGTTGATGAGCTTTTGAGCCTCTGCCTCGACCGCGGCACGAACACGCTCTGCTTCGGCAGCAATACGTTTTTCCTGCGCTGCCTTTTCAGCCATAACGACATCAACGGACCTGCGACGCTCAGCCTGTTCGGTTTCCTGAGCCGTCTTGACCCGTTCTGCCGCCTCGGTAGCACGGGCTCTCGCGAGGTCTGCTTCGATAGCAGCAGCACTTTCGTCGAGCGATTTTTTGTAAAGGTCGATAGCCTTGTCCATCTGGGCTGCTTCGACCGCCTTCTCACGTTCGATTTCCAGACGACGGCGTTCGGTCTGATGGCCGATGCGAGCATCATCGAGGCCACGCTCAGAAGCGATACGGGCACGTTCGATCTCTTCCTGGCTGGCGATCTCGGATTCTCGAAGCGCCTGGACACGTGCGATCTCCAACTGTTCGAGCGCCTTCTTGCGCTCCAGTTTGCGCGCATCGAGTTCCTGTTCGGCGACGATTTTTTCGGCATCGACTGTCTTCTGCTTCGCCACGCGCGCCGCCTCGATCGCCTCGTCGGCTGCAATCTGTGCAGAGTCCAGTGCCTTGTTGCGCTCGATCTCGAGGTCGCGAATACGCTGATCGCGCGCGATCTTTTCAGCCGTTGTCTCCTGCTCCTGGGCAATGCGCAATTGCTCGACCATACGGCGCGACGCGATCTCGGTGCTCTCAATCGACTTGTTCTTTTCGATCTCTCTGGCGCGCACTTCCTCCTCTGAGGCAATGCGTTCTGCATCGATCATCTTGTCCTTCGATATACGGGCACCTTCGACAATCCTGGAGCGCTCGATCTCAGCTGTCTCAAGGACCTTGCTCCGGGCTATCTCTCGCTCACGCATATCCTGTTCATAAGCAATGCGCTCGGCTGCCACCTTCTTCTCCTTGGCAATACGTGCAGCCTCAATTGCTTCGGACTTGGCGATCTCGGCCGCCTCGACGGCTTTGGCCCGGGCAAGGTCGCGTTCGGTCGTTGCCTCTTCGCTTTCGATCCGGTGAAGCCTGGTTTGAGCTTCCTGAGCGATCCGTGCCGACTCGACGGCCTGTCGTGCCGCGACTTCGGCTTCGTCAACGGTTCGATTGCGCGCGATTTCCAATTCGCGCGTTTCTCGCTCATAGGAGATGCGCTCGGCAGCAGTTGCCTTTTCCTGCGCGATACGTTTGGCCTCTGTTGCCTCGCGGGCGGCAATCTGCGCCGCTTCGACGGCGGCAGCACGGGCGACTTCTCGTTCATCGGTCGCCTCTTGAGCCATTATGCGCTCGACACTCAGGTGCTTGTCCTGCGCGATACGCGCCTTTTCAACTGCTTCGCGCGCCGCAATCTCTGCTTCATCGATGGCTTGGTTGCGCTCGATCTCGATTGCACGGATACGTTCTTCTTGTGCGATGCGTGATTTCGAGGTCTCCTCAGCGGCTACGAGCTGGGCAAGCTCGACAGTCTTGTTTTGTTCGATTTCGCGTTCACGTGTTGCCTGCTGCGCAGCGATGCGTTCCGCGGCCAGCGCCTTCTCGCGCGAGATGCGCGCAGCCTCAGTGGCCTGCTGGGACGCGATCTCGGCCTCTTCGAGCATCTTCTGGCGTTCGATTTCCAACTGACGCGTATCTTGGTCCGACTGAATTCTCTCTGCGTTGATGACCTTTTCCTGTGCGATGCGCAGCCGTTCACTCGCTTCGCGTGCTGCGATCTGCGCTTCTTCAACCGCCAGGTTGCGGGCGATCTCCTGCTCTCTTGTTGTCCGCTCGAACGCGATACGCGCTTCGGTGACATTCTGCTCCTGCGCGATACGCGCCTTTTCGACCTGCTCCTTGGCAATGATGTCAGCTTCATCAGTGGCGCGCTGGCGCTCGATTTCCATGGTCTGGGTCTGGCGGTCTCTCTCGATCTGCGCCTCGGTGATCGCACGGGACACGGAAATGCGCGCCTTCTCGATTGCCTCCTGCGTTGCGATTTCAGCAGATTCGGTTTTCTCGCGGGTCTTGATGCGTTCTTCGGTAAGTACTTTGTCCTGGTTGATGCGCGCTTTCTCGAGTGCCTGATGGGTCGTGATCTCGGCTTCCTCGATGACCTGCTGGCGGGCAATTTCTTGCTGCCGGATTGAGCGTTCCGATGAAATGCGTGCTTCCGAGATCAGCTTCTCGTTCTCGATGCGGGCAGTCTCGATCGCCTCGCGGCTGGACAGCGTTGCCTGCTCTGCCTCCTTGTCGCGCTCCGCCCGCTCGCGCGCGAGGTCGGCACGTTGTTTGGCGCGTTGGATCTCAATCTCCCGCTCCTGATCGAGGCGCGCCTCCTCGCTCTCCTTCTCGATTTCCAGAACCTGTTTTTCGGCCTGCAGGTTGCGTGTCCGAATCCGGATCATCGATTCCTGCTCGATGTCGTTGCGCAGTTTGCGGCGGGACTCGATTTCCTGGATGACGGACGTTAGACCTTCGGCATCAAACCGATTGGAAGGATTGAAGAACTCAAGATCTGTCTGATCAATGTCGGTTACGGCGACACTCTCAAGCTCAAGTCCGTTCTTGTCGAGCCCTTCCTGGGCTGCCTCGAGTACTCTGGCGACATACTCGTTGCGCCCTTCGTGTAGCTCTTCGAGCGTCATCTTCGAGGCAACAGTGCGCATCGCCGAAACGAACTTGCCTTGCAGCATGGAGTGCAGGCGTTCCGGTTCGAGGGTGCGCCGACCAAGCGTCGAGGCAGCAAGTGAAACCGCCTCGCGCGACTTAGCGACGCGAACATAGAACTCGGCATCGACGTCGACACGCATGCGATCTTTGGTGGTAAGCGCTTCGTCTTTCTCGCGGGTAACGGCAAGCTGGAGTGAGTTCATATTGACAGGCGTGATGTCATGAATGATCGGCCACACGAAACGCGCCACCATCAATCACCACCTTCTCACCGAGGAATCCGGTCCGAACGAACGCGACCTCCTTCGTTGAACGGCGATACAGCCAGTTCATCACCCAATACAGAATGAAAATGACTATGACCGCGAATATCAGCCAAAGAATCATTTGCCCGATCAGCTCACCAGTCATCATGACACTCTCCTACGCTCGTACACTTGGCGCCTTCCTGCTCGGCTTCACCTGCGCCCGATCTGCTTGAACTTCCTAGTTTGCTCCACCAGTGCAACTTCCGTTGGCAACCGTTCCATCGACGATGCGCCGTAAAAGCCGTGACAGTGTCTGGTGTTCTTCAGAACGTACTCGGCGTCCTCGGGCATCGCGACGGGACCGCCGTGCACCAAGACGATAGCTTCCGTGTTGACCGCCAAAGCGGCCGCCGCCCACTGATCGACCAGCGCCGGGCACTGTTCCAACGTTAATGCCGTTTCCGCGCCGATGGCACCGCCGGTCGTCAACCCGAGATGACACACGATAATGTCCGCACCGGCTTTCGCCATCGCTACCGCATCCTCACTGGAAAATACGTATGGCGTGGTTAGCAGGTCCTTCTCGTTGGCCAGTGCAATCATGTCGACTTCGAGCTGAAACGACATGCCGGTTTCTTCGAGGTTGGCGCGAAAGTTGCCGTCAATCAGGCCGACGGTGGGAAAATTCTGCACCCCGGAAAAGCCAGCCGCTTTCACTTCGTCCAAAAATCGATCCATCAGCCGGAACGGATCAGATGCGCATACGCCGGCCAGAACCGGTGTGTTCTTGACGATCGGCAGCACCTCACCGGCCATCTCCATGACGATCGCATTGGCATCACCGTAAGGCATCAGGCCCGCAAGCGAACCTCGCCCGGCCATGCGATAGCGACCGGAATTGTAGATCACGATGAGATCGATGCCGCCTTCTTCCTCGCATTTGGCCGACAGTCCGGTTCCTGCGCCTCCGCCAATAATCGGCTCGCCCCGCGTGATCATCGCGCGATAGGTTTCAATGAGCTGCTCTCTATCGAACATACGTTATCCCCCTGCCGTACTTCGTCGTGTCGCCGCAAAAAGACTGCGGAACGTTTGGACAATCAGATCCGCAAACTCCGGATCGTTGATGTTGTGGGGCAGGCGAACCAATTGCCGCGCCGTCGTCTGGCGCACCGTTTCTTCAAGCGCCGCGAACAACGCGTTGTTAGCCTCAGGATCGTAGAACGCCTGACCGGGTGCATCGAGCGCTGACAGGCCGCCCTCCGGCAGAAAGAAGCGAACGGGGCCAGTCATCTGATTTAGGCGTTCGCCAATCCATCGACCTATGATGGCGTTCTCGGCCGCAGTTGTGCGCATGAGCGTGATTTGCGGATTGTGCTCGTAGAGATTGCGATCGCGGTATTTCTCAGGAACCGTGTCGGGTGCTGCGAAGTTGACCATGTCCAATGCTCCGCACGATCCGATGTAGGGCAGACCGGCGCGGATCGGGGCGCCAAAGCGATCTTCGTCGGCAGCAAAAACACCGCCCGCGACCATGTCACAGATTTCGGTCGTGGTAACATCTATGACGGCAGCGAGTTTACCGCTGTCGAGCAACTTCTCCATCGAGCGCCCGCCGACGCCCGTGGCATGGAAGACAAGGCAGTCATAGTCAACCTCGAGCGCGCGCGTTATCTGCTGCACGCAAGGCGTTGTCACGCCGAACATTGTGAGACCGATGGCCGGTTTGCTGGCGGCCTCGACCGACTGGCCCCTGGCCTCCGACGCACGGTTCTTGACCATACCCGCAATGGCATTTGCGCCATTGGTGAGCACTTGGCGCGTTATTGCGTTCAGGCCCTGCACATCGGCAACAGAGTACATCATCATAATATCTGCCGGCCCGACATACTGTCCGACGTTGCCGCTTGCGACGGTAGATATGAGGACCTTTGGCGTACCAATCGGCAGTGCCCGCATGGCTGGCGCAACGAGCGCGGTATTGCCCGATCCGCCCGCAGAGATTATGCCCGCGACGTTGTTTTGTTGTTTGATCCACCGCTCGAACGCGACAGTCATACCAGCGACCGCTGTTCCACGGTCTCCCGTAAACACTCCGGAAGTGCCGCGCGGATGAAAGGCGGCAATCGCCGACGGTGGGAAATCAGCACCGGATGGTTTGCCACTCGTCGATAGATCCACCATCTGGACACGGACGCCGGCCTTCTTAATCAGGTCGTGAATGAGGCGCAATTCGTCGCCCTTGGTGTCAAGTGTCCCTGCAACGAAGACGGCGTTGGCCGCGTCGGTCTGCGGCCGATGCAGCGGCGAGAGAGCGGCAGAAGACTGAGTGCTCGAAAGGTCGATACTGGTACGCGCAGAACCCTCTATGACGCGGACCGGCGTCGGCTGTGACCAACGGTTTGGGATGGTCGGATTAGAGACATAGATCTTCACCAAACCGTTAGGTTTCGTTGCAGCGGCGTTGCGTTCATCCTCCTGGTCGACTTCCAGGTCAGGCACCTCGTCATGGGCATGGCGCCCAACGCCCAGTAGAGTTTGCTGCAAGTCACGGTCCGCGGCCAACGCGCCTGAGTTCATGACCCGATTGATCTTGCCGTTCACCATGATGGCGACTTCGTCAGCCACTGCGCAGGCCACGCCGATGTTCTGTTCGATCACCAGAACATGAACTTCACCCTCATGCCCGAGGCGAGCCAGCATTTCGGTGACTTGATTGACGATGACCGGGGCCAAACCTTCGGTCGGCTCATCCATCACCAAAACGCGCGGGTTAAGCAACAGCGCACGTCCAATCGCGAGCATCTGTTGTTCGCCGCCGGAGAGTTGTCCGCCGCCATTGTATCTGCGCTCGGCAAGCCGAGGAAACGTCGCGTAGACCCGGTCCGGACTCCAAGCGCCGCCTGTGCGCGCGACCAGGCGGAGATGCTCATCAACCGTGAGCGATGGCCATAGCCGCCGTCCTTGCGGCACATAACCAATACCGAGCCTGGCAATTTCGGTCGACGTACGTCCGACTATACTTTGCCCTTCGAAGGTTATGTTGCCGGAGCTGACAGGAACGAGCCCCATAATGGCTTTGCAAAGCGTCGTCTTGCCCATGCCGTTGCGGCCAACAACGGAAATGGCGCCATGATCCAAAGCCAGATTAACGCCCTGTAATGCGTGTGACTGGCCGTAGTAGACGCTGAGATCACTGACATTGAGGATCGGGTTTCGTTTATCAGCCATGGCTGAGGCCATCCTCACCGCCTAGATATAAGGCCTGAACCTCTTCGTCCTGTTCAATTTCCTCCGGCAATCCTTCTTTGAAGATCCGGCCATTGTGCATCATGGTTACGGACTCGGACACGCGCAGTGCGACATCCATGTCATGCTCAATGATGATGTAGCCGATGTGCGATGGCAGACCGGTCAAGATCTCGATGAGCTCCGATCGCTCGGTTGGCGAGAGACCGGCGGCGGGTTCATCAAACAGAATGAAACGCGGCGCCCCCGAAAGCGCCATCGCAATTTCAAGCTGGCGTTGCTGGCCGTGGGACAGATCCGATACCGGTGTATCGCGCACCGCGTCCAAATGCGCGACGTGGACGAGGTCCTCGGCGCTCGCTACCAACGAACTGTTGCGGCGGGGCCGAAGGAACGAATAGCGATTTCGCGAGACCCCCAGACACGACAGATAGACGTTGTCGAGCACGGTCAATCCCGGGAACAATAGCGAGATCTGATAGGTTCGGCGCAGGCCGCGGCGAATTCTTTCATGCGCTGGAAAGACCGTAATGTCCTCGCCGAAAAATCGGATCGATCCTTGCGACGGCAGGAAGTCGCCCGTGATGCAGTTGAAGAGCGTGGTCTTGCCGGCACCGTTTGAGCCAAGCACCGCTCGCCGTTCACCCGGTCGCACATTGATATTAATGTCCTCAAGCGCGGCTAAAGCGCCGAAGTATTTGGCGACGCCCCGCAGTTCGAGTGCATTTTCGGTACCGGTCGCCTTCAACCGTTCGCTGACCGCCGATCCGCCGTTTAGTCCGATCATACTCACGGCTTGTCCCCCCCTCTGTCGAGAAGTGGATCTCGATTTCGGCTTTCCTTGAGCCGCTTCCATAAACCGAGCAGCCCGTCCGGAGAGAAGAAGACGACAGCCAGAAAGCCGAGACCGATGAGAAGCTGAAACCGGTCACCGGAAAGCGACAGGGACAGCAGAATGTCCTTTGCAAAGGTGTCCAGAACGACGTAGAGGAACGCGCCAATGAACGGTCCCACAGGGTGCCTCAATCCACCAACCACCGCGATAACGAGAATGTCGATGGTTGGATCGATACCCGCAGTGCCGGGTGAAATCTGAGCGGTCTGCCATGTGAGCAGAATCCCGCCGATTGCTGCGATCAGGGCTGCAAAGGAATATGCCGCGACACGGTGGGCGGTGACATTGAAACCAAGCGCCGCCATGCGCCGTGCGTTGTCGCGCACGCCCTGCAAGGCGAGGCCAAAAGGTGCCCGCGAGATATAGGTGACCGCAAAGAACGACAGCGCAGCCCAGAAGAGAGTTAGGTAGTAAAATGCGATATCGCCGCGCCAATCGACACCAAACAGTTTCGGTGGCAACACACTGTTGAAGCCCTGGAAACCGTTGAAGATGACGTAATTCTGACGGGTGAAGTAGAAGAACGCCGCGGCAATCGCCAGCGTTATCATGATCGTGTATATGCCTTCGGTGCGCACGGCCAACCAGCCGGTGGCAGTTGCAAACACCACCGCTATAATCAGGGCTATCGGAATCGAAACGTACCACGGCCAGCCGAGGCTGATGGATGTGATCGCACTATCACCGAATATGGCGACCATATACCCGGCAAGCCCCGCAATTGTCATTTGAATGAGGCTGACCATCCCCCCGTAACCCGCAAGGAACATCAGACTGAGCGCAATCATGCCGAGGAAGAAGGTTCGGGCGAAAATCAGGTTCAGGACAAAGCCATTCGCGAATACGGGCAAGAAAAGGAAAAAGATCGCCGCGACCCAGTAGGCCGTTGGAATCCGTTGATACCAGAACTTGGCTGCACCTTCGCTATGGCCGAAGGCGACTTCCGCTAACGACATCTAGGACCTCCCCATCAAGCCCTGCGGCCGGAAGGCAAGCACGACCACCATAATCAGGAAGGTCAGCACGACCGCATACGTCGGGAAGTAGACCGAGCCGAATTGCTCGGCCAGTCCGATTAACAACGCGCCCAGTGCCGCACCGGGGATCGAGCCCATGCCTCCCACGATCACGACAACTAAAGAGGCGAGCAGGAAGCGGACATCTTCGCCGGGCGCGAGTGACTGGAAGGTACCTCCGACAACACCAGCCATTCCGGCCAGCCCTGCGCCAAATGCGAATACGCCCATGAAAACAAGCTGAATCCGGATCCCGGTTGCAGCCAGCATCTCGCGATCATCCACGCCGGCACGGATCATCATCCCAACCTGGGTACGATTGAGCAGCAGCCACATGGCAATGCCGATTATGACGGATGCGATGAATATCACGATGCGCACCATCGGATACTTCATGTAAACCAGTTCACCCGACGACTTCTGCGCCGTGACGAAGAACGTTTTGATTGGTCCGCTCAGCCATTCTGGCGGTGTGATATTGAAGAAGTCACCGCCAACCCCCCATAGCATCAGGTCGGCCATGACGATCGAGATACCGATCGTGACCAAGGTCTGTCGCAGGTCGTCACCTTCCATGCGACGGAAGACAAACACCTGGAGCACCACCCCGATGAGGCCAACGACAACAAACGCAACGGGGAATGCAAGTAGCCAGAAACCGGTAATCGACGCTACCCAGTAACCAATATATCCGCCCAGAAGATAAAGGGACCCATGGGCAAGATTGACATTGCGCATCAGACCGAAAATGAGCGTGAAGCCACTGGCAACCAGGAAGTAAAGGCCACCCAGAGTGATGCCGTTGAACAGCGCATTAAGGAAGAGCTTCTTGCTGCCGATCAGTCCTTTCAGCCAAGCCGGCCAGATCGCAAAAATCATCCAGAGAAAGATTGCTGCAACTACAACAATGCACCAGAGCCAAATTGGATGTCGCTGCGCAAACTCTTTCATTGTGGATCGTACCGAGAAGCAGGTTCACGAAAGAATGTCACTTGCGAAAATCGTTCCAGTTTGGAAGACCGCTTGCCATCTTCACACCCGCCGATGTTTGTTCATGCCTAAGCTATTGAGGGCACACGTTAAAGCAGGTCTGCGAAGGACGCATACCTGACAGTCTGATGCCTTCGCCCAAAATCTAATACTTGGGGCCGCCGGGTCGGCCGTAATGTCGTTAACTCAATTGGGCGACGCGCCGATACTGACTGGGTGGAATGCCCACGTTCGACGTGAAGAACCGCGTGAAGCTGGCCTGCGAGGAAAACCCCAATCCGTAACTGATGTCGGTCACAGTCTTTTCCGTAACCATCAATTCCTGGATTGCCTGCTCCGTACGCAGTGTGTTTAGGTAAATGTTTGGCGTTATGCCCATCTGCTTCTTGAAAAGCTTGAAGAAGTGTGGTCGCGATAGGCCAGCTTGGCGAGCGAGTGTCTCCATCTCGATGTCTTCCGCGAAGTTCTCCTGCATCAGGCGCAGAGAGCGACGCACGCGAAAATCTCTGAACCTGTCCTGGTATGCGACATAAAACGGCGTGTTTGAACCGGACCAGGACTGGTTGAAACAGGTCAGCGTTGTTTCGTACAGATACTTGTCAAAACACTCGCAATTGCCTTCTTCGAGCAGCAGCGATGTGAGCAGTTTGATAGACCTTGAGACTTGCGGTGTAAGGATGATTTCGGATCGCCCGAAACTCAATGAACGGTCTGCAGATTCGCTGGTTTCCAAGAACCAGATCGGTTTGATGTAAAGAACGAGGCAAATGCAGGTACCGCCCCACTCCGCGAGTTCGAAGCTGTGAGGTTGCCACGGGCTCACGGCTACGCCCGTAGTCTCGTTTGCGGTCAATAGCGTGCCGTCAACCATGACATTGGCGCGACTTCCATCAAGATAGAAGATCAGATGGCCTTCACGGTGGGCGTGGTTGACGATCGGCTTGTCCAGGCTGTACAGCGCAGCCCGCCCGAAATCGCCGTGATGCACAGATAGTGCTTCACTCATCGGTTGTGCTCCTCCCTGGAGACAGGCCGAGATGCTTGGCGCAACCATTTTCGGCCAATCCGTAGTCTTTCAACGGGCCCTCCAGAACCCGTTTGCATGTTTCCAAAGCACCGTCGCAAATTTCATTAAGATCGGGACTCGTAGCATCAATTGACGCAACTGCCTATAAGCCCTCAGCAATTTACAGTTAAGCTCGGGGCGAATAGCAATGCCGTTCGAACAGATCCTTAAGCCCTTGTGTAGGCTGTCTTGACGGTGGTGAAGAACTCTTTGGCATAAGAACCCTGCTCACGAGGGCCAAAACTCGAGGCCTTTCGACCACCAAAGGGCACATGATAGTCTACACCGGCCGTCGGCAGATTCACCATGACCATTCCAACTTGCGCGTTCTTCTTGAAGTGCTCGGCGTGTTTTAGGCTCCGAGTGCAAATCCCAGCGCACAGTCCGAATTCTGTATCGTTCGCGACCATAAGGGCCTCTTCATAATCGCGCACCCGGATAACTGTAGCTACCGGGCCAAACACTTCCTCCCGATTGATTGTCATGTCATTGGTCGTATCTGTAATGAGGGCTGGTTGCATGAAATAGCCCTGCGTATCAGCGCTGACGAGTTCGCCACCAGCACGAACGCTGCCACCTTGGCTGCGGGCAATATCAAGATATCTTTGATTCTGCTCAAGCTGCGCATTATTTACAACCGGACCGATCTGCGTTTCCGCTCGCAGCGCATGACCGACGCGCAAGTGACGTACGCGCTCTGCAACGGCCTCCACGAAGCGGTTATGAATACCTTCCGTCACGATCAACCTGGATGACGCCGTGCAGCGTTGGCCTGTCGAATAGTACGCACCATCCACGGCACACTCTACAGCTTGATCGACGTCGGCATCGTCAAGAACTACGAGCGGGTTCTTGCCACCCATCTCGAGCTGCAGCTTTTTCATGGTATCGACCGCCGAGCGGGCAATCAGGTTGCCGGTCTCAACGGAGCCCGTAAATGTTACCGCGTCGACGGCAGGATTGTTGATGATCTGCCGTCCAACAACAGAGCCCTTGCCGCAAACAAGATTGAGTGCTCCGGCCGGCAGCCCGGCACGGTTCAATATCTCGACAAGCGTCCATGCACTTGAAGGGACCAATTCAGCGGGTTTGAACACAACAACATTTCCGAAGCACAACGCCGGTGCGATCTTCCATGCCGGTATTGCGATCGGGAAATTCCAAGGTGTGATGATGCCGATAATGCCGACAGGCTCGCGCGTGACATCAATGTCTATACCGGGCCTGACGGAAGGGAGCACTTCCCCTGATTGGCGCAAGGCTTCCGCCGCAAAGAACAAGAAAATCTGGCCAGCACGGGTGGCCTCAGCAACGCCTTCCGCGAGCACCTTGCCTTCTTCTCGGCTGAGCTCTCTTCCGATTTCGTTACGACGACTAAGGAGTTCGTCGCCGGCTGCTTTTAGAATGTCGTGACGTTGCTGTGGCGTACTGGCTGCCCAGCCAGTTGCCCCAGCCATTGCGGCCTGGACCGCATCCTGTGTTTCCGCCAAGCCGGCAGCGCTGAATTCATCAATGACGTCGGCCGTGTCTGAAGGATTGATATTCGTTGCACCGTTCGTCGTCGTGCGCCATTCACCTCCGATCAGAAGTGGCTTCATCATTGGATCCCTTCATCCCATGTCATCGAACAGCGTGCAGCAACGAAAGCATCTCGTCATTGCCCGCGAACTGCGCGCCGAACAAGTATGAAAGATCGCCTGCTGCAAGATTGGCCGCGACTTCAAGGTCATTCTCGCTAAGCCCTAGTCCCGAAAGGTTCTGCGCCAGAGGCACTGTCTCAAAGATCTTTTTGATTCCAAGCGTCAGTGTCGATGTTGGCTCCAAATCCAAGATCCGGCGCACATGCGCAAGTTTGTGCTGATTTTCATGCCTTTGGCGATGCAAAACTTCCGGTAGAATGACCCGGCTCAGGGCGCCCCGATCGAGATTTCGGCCGCTGGCGACACACAAAGCATTGCCGATCACCTGGGTAGCGCCCAAACCGCGTTGCTGAGCGAGTGAGCTGTTCAGACAGGCTGCCATGATTTCACGGCGAACTTCATAAGTCGCCTGCCCAATCGTCTGCTCCAGATTCGACACCGCGCGCTCGAGACCATCGAGTGCCATGCCCGCGGCAGGAGGGTGGTAACCACCTGACATGTAGGCTTCGATGCACCGGGCTATGGTATCCACGGCCGTGCTGATGATCAGCACGGGATCTTGCGCTGCCATCAAACCAAGATCACATATTGTGGCTGTTGGGATCAAACAGATCATCGTCAGGTGGCAAATCTTGCCGCCACGCATTATTACAGTGGCATGCGGACTGACTGCTGCAGCCAACCCGAGCATGTCGGGGACAGCATAGAGAACCGGCAGATCGTCAGTGGAACCATCTTGTACACTCTGGAAATTTGACCGAGTGCGCAGCGCACCTTCCTGACCAATCGCCAGTCGACTAACTTTGGCAAGATCGATTGCCCGCGCTGCCCCTATCGCAATCAGACAGTCGCATTCCAGCAGATTGTATTTGCGGGCAATTGCGATCGCGGCTTCTTCGGTCGGGTTTTCGTCAACACTACAGCAGAAATGAGCTGAAGATTTCAGCGGTAGGCTTGCAAGGACCCGCTCGGTCGCCTCATCTTCGCGGTCAGATTCAGCGGCAACAATAAGCGGACGCAGATTGCGGCGCGCCTCCATTTCGGACTGCAGAGCGGCTTCGAGTACGCCGTCTGCAAAATGGATGCGGGATGAGTATGTAATAAGTGTCATGGTCGCGTCTTTCTATCGCGACGCCTGTCGCCTCGGCCTGAAGCGCAGCACCCTGCGCTGGCGAGCCTAATGCCTCGGCAGGACGAGATCACCGTGCCTTATGTTGGAACCGTTGTCGCGGCTCCAACCTAAGGAACAAAGATGATCGCCTCTAAAGAAACGAGCAACTTTCTGCTTTAGATTTTGTTCTTGCCGAGCTTCGGGGCAGAGCCGCCCGGGCAGAATCCTCCGCCCGGGCCCGTGATCGTTTCGCGTTTGCGCTCAGTACTTGGCCTTACATGCCGGCGACTCGCGACTTGGCAGTCCGATCTTGGCAAAGGCAGCCGGGTCGATTCCAAGCGTCTGATTAACGCCTTCCTTGATGCTGACAACCTTCGTTGCCAGGTTGCCGTCCGGAAGTTCGACAACTTCAGAAACGAAGTTCGTGCCGATCGCCTGGCGATTTGCATCGAGCTTGATCTTGCCGTTCGGGGCGTCGAGTTCGAGCGTTGACAGACAAGCGCGGAACGCCTTGTGTCCGTCAGACAAGTTGCCCTTCACTTTGCCCAGACAAATATGAGCGGCCGACGTGGCATTGTAGTAGCCGGTGGCCAGTAGCGATGGGCTGGGGAAGCGTTTGTCAGGCGGAAATGCGTCTTGATACGCCTTCACAAAGGCCTTCCACTTCGGGTTGTCCCAGGTATCAGCTTGCGGACCTGATGATGGCACGCCGATCAGCGCTTTTTTCGCCGAACCCTTGGAGCTTAGCACGGTACCATCAACCATGATTGTACCACCGATGAGATTGGCGTCGCCACCGGCCTGCTGATACTGGTTGAGGAAGTTCACAGCATCACCACCGCCGAGACCTAGGTAGATGGCGTCTACGTCATCCGGCAAAGATGCAATGATCGAACCGAAGTCCTTGGTTCCGAGCGGCACCCAGAAACGCTTTGTGACCTTGCCGCCTGCCCTACAGAATTCAGTCACGAAACCGAATACCTGCGTGTAAATGAAAGAATAGTCCTCACCGATCGTTGCGACGGTTTTATATCCTTTATTCTTGAAGACGTGCTCGCCGAGGCCGGCGGACCACTGGGCTCCGTCCATGTTGAACCGGAAGAAGTTCTTGGACGGCTTCACGTATGTCGTTTCCTGAGCACCCGAGATGCCGTTTATGAAAGTTACTTGTGGCTGCGTCTTTGAATAGTCGCGGATCGCAATACCTTCCGAACCAGATAGCGGGCCGATCACGAGTTCGACTTTGTCCTGTTCAACCAGCTTGCGTGCACCACGTATGGCGCTGTCCGGAGAAGCATCGGTCGACTGGATTATGACCTCAATTTCACGGCCACCAGTCTTGGTTCCTAGCACTTTCAGTGCAGTCTTCAGGCCCCGGACGCCGTCTTCACCGAGAACCGTGTAGGTGCCTTCCAATGTTGCCAGCACGCCAACCTTAAGTTTTTTGGCAACCGCGGCAGTGGACGCAGTGACTGTGAACACCGTTGCGGCGGCAGCCGCCAGAACAGCAAGTCGCATATGTCTCCTCCATATCATTTTGGGGTCACAGAACGTGACCTTAGGTTTGCGTGTGCTGGGTGTGGCCAACACATTTGCAATGGCAATGTTGAGCCATCTCGTCGCCTGGACCGTTTTCGCAACGTCTACCGGACGTAACTTTAAGTCTAATTTTGCAGGCGCAGTGCAATTCCTCGGCGACCGAGACCCTGAAATCTGCACGATCTCAACCGCCGATACAATGTCTCTTCCATCGTACAGCAATCCACCGATGGTCCCGGGATCACTATTGCAGTGAATGGTTCGCCCACGTGATATCATCAGCAAGAAGATTATATGCCTTTGCGTAAACGCTGGAGCAACCTGCATTCATCCGCAATTGGAGCGATTCCGAATGAAAGCAGAAAGTTGCTCGATTCTTTGGAGGCGATCATCTTTGTGCCTAATGTTGGAGCCGCGACAGCGGTTCCAGCTTAAGGCACGATGATCTATGCAATTCACCCGGCCGGCGGCAAGGACATCAAGCTGTTGAGCCGCTCCACTTCGGGCCAATGCCGCTTCGGGCAGGCTGTCATGCGCGCTGTCCCCGTCAGCACTGATCGGACAAATTGATCTGATTGCCTAAGAGAGATTTCCGGGCTCATCGTATGCCACTGGAAGGCAACGATGATGAAGCAGGAACCATGTTGCCAGGCGTACGACAATATCAGCGTCTCATGCTCGTCCGGCTCATGGTTCCCTACTCTATCATCGACACTCGGGGCGTCGATGCGAGGAGCCCGTGACGATCCGGAACCCAACTGGTGGAGTTTTGAAACTCGAGTGCCCCGTTCTCGTTGAACAGCCCATGCAGGTGGTCTCTCAGGCCCTCTTGTGCTCCGCCACTGCGCGAGGCACGAACGATCTGCTAGCGATTGATGTGGCCAAGCTCGATACCGAACCTGCAACAACAGCTCGTACGGGAACAACAAAGCGCAGCAAAAAGTGCTACCTATACGCTACCTACGCGATTTTGGGGTGCGAGGGCCAAAACCAACTAAGTCATTGAACAATATGGTGGGCACGCTAGGGATCGAACCTAGGACCGTCCGATTAAAAGTCGGATGCTCTACCGCTGAGCTACGTGCCCTCACCCGCCTGAGACGGCGGAACTTACGGACGCCGGCCCCCGCGGTCAAGACGCTCCGGAACTTTTCCATGTACGAGGCCGTTTGCAAGCCCGTGCACGAGCGCTTCATCTTGCCCGATGGCGGTTGCGACCGCCGGCCCGACTGCGCGGCCCAACTGCGCGGAAGGGCTTGCCGGCAGGGCGGCGCACGCCCGGCACTCAGTCTGGCGCCGGCTGATTGAGGCGCGGTTTGTGTGCGCTTATGAAAGCCTGCAATCGATCCTCGCTGATCGCCGCGCGCATCGCCGTCATCAACTCCTGATAAAACCACGTGTTCGCCCACGAGGTCAGCATCGCGCCGAGATACTCCCCCGAGCGATGCAGATGGTGGAGGTAGGCACGTGAATAATCGCGCGCCGCCGGGCAGGCGCTTTGCGCGTCGAGCGGACGCGGGTCATCTGCATGCTTTGCATTCTTGAGATTGACTTTGCCGGCCCAGGTAAACGCCTGGCCATGCCTGCCCGACCGTGTCGGCATCACGCAGTCAAACATATCGATGCCGCGCGCCACCGCCTCCATCAGGTCGACCGGTGTGCCAACGCCCATCAGGTAGCGCGGTTTGTCGTATGGCAGATAGGGCACCGTCGAATCGAGTGTTGCAAGCATCGCATCGTGGCCTTCGCCGACCGCCAGCCCGCCGATCGCATAGCCCGGAAACCCGAGCGCCACCAGCGCCTCGGCCGAACGCCGTCGCAGTGCCGGCTCCGTGCCGCCCTGAACGATGGCAAACAACGCCTGGCCCGCCCCGGCACCGCCCCGGCGCTGCTTGGCCGCAAACGCCGCCTGCGATCGCTCGGCCCAGCGCAACGACAACTCCATCGCCCGCTCGACTTCGACGAAATCGGCCGGCAGCGCCAGGCATTCATCGAGTTGCATCTGAATGTCGGCGCCGAGCAGGCACTGGATCTCGACCGCGCGCTCCGGCGTGAGTTCATGCCGCGAGCCGTCGAGGTGGCTTTGGAAGGTCACGCCGTCGTCCGTCACCTTGCGCAGGTTGGCGAGCGACATGACCTGGAATCCGCCGCTGTCGGTCAGGATCGGGCCATCCCAGCGCATGAACCGATGCAGCCCGCCGAGCCGCGCCACGCGCTCGGCCCCCGGCCGCAGCATCAGGTGATAGGTATTGCCCAGAATGATGTCGGCACCTGCCGCGCGCACCTGGTCGGAATAGACGGCCTTAACCGTGGCCGCAGTTCCAACCGGCATGAACGCCGGCGTCCGGACCAACCCGCGCGGCGTCGCAATCGCGCCCCTGCGTGCCGCACCGCAACGTGCATCGATCGAAAATGAAAACTGCTCAGAGGTCATCGTCCGCCGGCCATAGCAGACTTGCATCGCCGTAGGAATAGAACCGATAGCCCGCGGCAACGGCATGACGGTAGGCAGCCAGCATGCGTTTGCGCCCGGCGAACGCCGACACCAACATCAACAAGGTCGACCGCGGCAGGTGAAAATTGGTCATCAAACCATCAATGGCCCGAAACCGGTGCCCCGGTGTAATATAGATGTCCGTCTCGCCGCAAAACGGCCGGATCGTCCCGTCATCGCCCACTGCCGTCTCCAGCAGGCGCGTCACCGTCGTGCCGACGGCGATGACGCGTCCGCCTTGGCGGCGTACTGCATTGAGCCGCCCGGCCACCTCGGCGGTGATTTCGCCCCACTCGGCATGCATGCGGTGCGCGGCAACATCCTCCGTCTTGACCGGCAGGAACGTGCCGGCGCCGACGTGGAGCGTCAAAAACGCCGTCGAGATCCCGCGTTGACCGAGCGCCGAAAATACGCGGTCCGTAAAGTGCAGCCCCGCCGTCGGTGCCGCCACGGCACCGTCGTGGCGCGCATAGACCGTCTGATAGTCACCCATATCATCGGCATCGGCGGCGCGCCGCGCGGCAATGTAAGGTGGCAGCGGCATCACCCCGACGCCGGCAATGGCGGCATCGAGCACCGGGCCTGTCAAATCGAACGCAAGTTCCACCTCGCCACCGGCCGATTTTGCACTGACCGTTGCATCGAGCGCCCCCATCAGGCAGGCCGAATTCCCATCACCGAACCGCAAACGGTCGCCAACCTCCAGTTTGCGCGCCGGCCGTGCGAACGCAAGCCAGCGCTCCCCATCGACGCGTTTGTGCAGGTTGACCGCGATGCGCGCCTGGGCCACGCCGCGCACCCGGACACCCTCGAGCGCGGCGGGCAGCACGCGCGTATCATTGAGGACCAGCACATCACCGGGCCGAAGCTCCCCGGCCAGATCCGCGACCGATCGGTCACGCACGCCATCCGGACTGACCACCAACAGCCGCGCACCATCGCGCGGCTCGGCCGGTCTCAGTGCAATGAGTTCGTCAGGCAGATCGAAATCAAACTGGTCGGTGCGCATGCCGTCCAACCGAAGCTGATTTAGCGGTCCGCGATCAAGCTGCGTCCGCTGCCACGCGCATGCTCACGATGCTGTCCGGCTCACGCACAGGTTCGCCACGCTTGATCTGGTCGACATTGTCCATGCCTTCGACCACCTTGCCCCATGCCGTGTACTGGTTGTCGAGGAAGGTTGCATCGTCAAAGCATATGAAGAACTGGCTGTTGGCGGAATCGGGGTTGGCCGCCCGCGCCATGGAGCATACGCCACGCACGTGCGGTTCGGCGCTGAACTCTGCCGCCAGGTTTGGATGCTCGGATCCCCCCGTACCGGTGCCGTGCGGACAGCCGGTCTGCGCCATGAAACCATCGATCACCCGGTGAAACACGATCCCGTCGTAGAACTTCTCACGCGCGAGCTGTTTGATGCGTGCAACGTGCTGTGGCGCAAGATCGGGCCGCATCTCGATCACGACCGTTCCTTTGGTCGTCTCCAGGATCAGCGTGTTTTCAGGGTCTTTGATATCGGCCATGTAGAGCGGCTCCGCTATTGATGTAGGATTGGAAAGTTAAAGGCGTTGCGACCAGCTCAAGGCTTGTCCGCGAGAATGTACGCCTCGACGATACGATCGGGGTTGGCCGGCGGTTGACCCGGCGTGACCTTGTCGACGTTCTCCATGCCGGCGATCACCTGTCCCCACACAGTGTACTGTCCGGTCAGATGACGGCACCCATCGTCGAAGCAGATAAAGAACTGGCTGTTGGCTGAATTCGGATTGCTGGTCCGCGCCGCACCAACCGTGCCGCGCTTGTAAACGTAGCCGGTGAACTCGGCCTTGAGGTCCTCGTAGCGTGAACCGCCACGCCCGGTGCCGTCGGGGTCACCGGACTGCGCCATGAAGTTCGGAATGACGCGGTGGAAGATTATGCCGTCGTAGAACTTTTCGCGCGCCAGCTTCTTGACCCGTGCGACGTGGTTGGGCGCAAGTTGCGGCAGCAGTTCGATGCGGATCTCGCCGGTCGTCAGGCGCATGACGAGCGTATTTTCCGGCTCTGCCGCCTTGGCCGGCAATCCGAGCAGCAGAGCTGCAACAACAAGCGTGATCGTGCGCAACAGGTTCACAACGGATCTCCTCAAAAGCTCTACTCAGGTTCGAACCGCCTTAAGACTGCATCCTTATGGCCGCATTCTGGCGCCGCGGCAATCTTGGGAAGGCAGTCCGGTTGCCGCGCATCGACCGGGAACAGGCCTCCACATTGCGCCGCAGGGGTTGGACTACGCAGTCTTGGCTTTGAGCTGCGCTGCGACGTTTTCCGACACGAAGTGTGAGACGTCGCCATCCATTTTGGCAATCTGGCGTACGAGGTTTGCCGCGATATGGCGCATCGCCGGTGAGGCGGCCAGGAACACGGTCTGGATCTGCGGTGCCATCTCGCCGTTCATGCCGGCCATCTGCATTTCATAGTCGAAGTCCGTACCGTCCCTGAGGCCGCGCACGATAAGGCTTGCACCTTGCGCGCGTGCCGCTTCGACGGCGAGATTGTCGAAGGTTACGACGCGGATCTCCGTACCATGCTTGGTCGCAAGGTCACCGCAATCCGATTCGATCATCGCGATCCGCTCATCGGCCGTGAACATCGGCGACTTGCCGTCGTGCACACCTACCCCGATCACCAGTTCATCGACGATCGTCAGGGCACGTGCGATGACGTCGGTGTGGCCAAGCGTAATCGGGTCGAACGACCCCGAGTAAAATCCTATGAGCGACATCGGCCACCTATCGGTTTGCGTTGCGCGGCAAAGAGTCTAGAGCACCATCAATCAATTTGGAACCGGTCTGCAAAACGCAACATGGCCCGGCTCATGAGAGTGGCTGACATGCAAGGTCGATGCGTTCGCTGCAAACAATCTGGCAGGCAAATCACCGGGCTGCGATCAATGTCGCCCGACAAATGCTCACGCATCACGTGCTAAGCCTCGCTGCCGTCGTCCGGCGCCCCGCCACCATCATCCCCGTTGGTGGTGTCATCGGTTCCATCGCCGCCATTGCCTTCTTCATCATCATCCTCGGCGGCGTCTTCCGGGATACGCTCCACGGAAACAACATGCTCATCCTCGCCGGTTCGGAAGATTCGGACCCCTTGCGTATTGCGCGAGGCGATCCGCACATCATGCACCGGACAGCGAATGAGCTGGCCACCGTTGGTCACCAGAATGATCTGGTCGCCTTCCTCGATCGGAAATGCCGCCGCGATCCGGCCGTTACGCTCGTTAGTCACCATCGCGGCAATGCCTTTGCCGCCGCGCCCCGAAACACGATACTCATAGGCCGAACTGCGCTTGCCGTAGCCGCGGTCCGACAACGTCAGAATGAACTGCTCCTTGGCCGACAGCTCAGCGAAACGCTCCGATGTGATCTCACCATCGCCGACCTCGTCCTCGGGATCGAGTTCGACCTCGCCGACGTCATCCGCATCATCTCCGTTCTGCGCCCGGCGCAGCGCTGCCGCCTGCTTGAGATAGGCGGCTCTTTCCGCAGGCGCGGCATCGACGTGGGTCAGGATCGCCATCGAGATCACGCGATCATCACCGTCGAGACGAATGCCGCGCACGCCGGTCGAATCACGTCCCTTGAAGACGCGAACATCACCCACCGCAAAGCGAATGCACTGGCCTCCCGACGTCGTCAAAAGGACGTCGTCGTGCGGCGTGCAGATCGCGACGTTGACGATCTGATCGTCATCGTCGAGCTTCATCGCGATCTTGCCGTTGCGGTTGATATTCTCAAAATCGCCGAGACTGTTCCGCCGCACACCGCCGGAGCGCGTCGCAAACATCAATTCCAGCGAACCCCACGTCTCGGCATCTTCCGGCAGCGGCAGGATCGTCGTGATGACCTCATCCTGCTCCAGCGGCAAAAGATTGATCAACGCCTTGCCGACCGATTGCGGATTGGCCGCCGGCAAACGCCACACCTTCATGCGGTAACACATCCCGCGCGAGGAAAAGAACAGCACCGGTGTATGCGTCGATGCGATAAAGATCTGCGTGACGAAATCTTCATCACGCGTCGTCAGTCCGGAACGCCCCTTCCCGCCACGCCGCTGCGCGCGATAGGTCGCCAGTGGCACCCGCTTGATGTAACCACGGTGCGTGACCGTGACCACCACGTCTTCGCGCTGAATCAGGTCTTCGTCGTCGAATTCACCGACCGCATCGATAATCTCCGTCTGGCGCGGCGTTGCAAATTCATCGCGAATGGCGACCAGTTCACCGGTGATCACATCGATGATCCTGCGCCGGCTGGACAGCGTCTCAAGATAGTCCTTGATCTCGCCGGCAAGCTTCTTGAGATCCTCGCCGATTTCATCTCGCCCGAGGGCCGTCAGCCGCTGCAGCCTGAGATCGAGAATACCTTGCGCCTGCTCGTGACTGAGCCGCACGGTACCATCTGCACTCAGCCGGTGGCGCGGGTCTGCGATCAACTCCACCATCGGCGCGATGTCTTTTGCCGGCCAATCCCGCGCCATCAGTTGGTCGCGTGCCTCCGCCGGCGTCGGGGCCCGGCGGATGAGGCTGATCACCTCGTCGATGTTCGCGACCGCAATCGCCAGCCCGACGAGAAGGTGGGCGCGTTCCCTCGCCTTGCGCAGCAGGAACTTGATGCGACGGCTGACCACGACCTCTCGGAACTGGCAGAACGCGACGATCATGTCGCGTAGCGTCATCTGCTCCGGCCTGCCGCCGTTGAGCGCCAGCATGTTGGCACCGAACGACGTCTGCAGATCGGAATAGCGCCACAGCTGGTTCAGGATCACGTCGGCGACCGCATCGCGCTTGAGCTCGATCACGATCCGCATGCCGTCGCGGTTCGATTCATCCCAGATATCGGCAATGCCTTCGATGCGCTTGTCACGCGCGAGTTCGGCAATCCGTTCGATCAACACACGCTTGTTGACCTGATAGGGAATGGCCGTCACGACCAGCGCGTAGCGGTCCTTTCGGATTTCCTCGACATCGACCTTGGAGCGCATCACGATCGACCCGCGCCCCTTGTAGTAGGCGTTGAGAATGCCGCCCCGTCCGAGGATGGTGGCCCCCGTCGGAAAGTCCGGCCCTTGCACGATCTCGCACAACCGCTCGATCGTAATTTCCGGGTCCTCGTAGTATGCAATACACGCGTCGATCACCTCGCCGAGATTATGTGGCGGGATGTTGGTTGCCATGCCGACTGCGATGCCACCGGCACCATTGACCAGTAGGTTGGGAAACTTTGCCGGCAGCTGCGTCGGCTCGGACATCGAGCCGTCGTAACTCTCCTGGAAATCGACCGTATCCTTTTCCAGATCGTCGAGCAGGTATTGCGACACCTTGGCGAGCCGGCTTTCGGTGTAACGCATTGCCGCCGGCGGGTCGCCGTCGACAGAACCGAAGTTGCCCTGGCCATCGACCAGTGGCACGCGCAGCGAAAAATCCTGCGCCATCCTGACCAGTGCATCATAAATCGCGCTGTCGCCGTGTGGATGGTAGTTACCCATCACTTCACCGACGGTCTTCGCCGACTTCCGATACGGCCGATCGTGTCGGTTGGCCGCCTCGTACATCGCGTAAAGAATCCGTCGATGCACGGGTTTCAAGCCGTCGCACACATCCGGCAGCGCGCGGCTCACGATCACGCTCATGGCGTAATCGAGGTAGGAGCGCTTCATTTCGTCCGCAATCGATATGCCCCGAATGTCGGACGGCTCCTCACCCTGTGGTGGATCTGTATCGTCGTGATCAGCCAACGCGCCGTCGTCCCTCGTTGTGGTTCACGCGCCGGCCTGCCGAGTGGGCCGTGGCGTGCGTCGAGCCATCATAGAATCAGCCCTTAGAGTATACTGTGGAGCCCCTCCCGAGACCATCTCCGCCCCCGTGACAAATCGCGGATTTCAAGCATTTTGCCGACAATACGCCGGTCTTTCACGATCCTGCGATGCAGTACTCGAACTTCGTCAATTCACGGTCTTGTCATCGCCAAAGATGGTCACTAGATCGGCATCATCAAAGGTTGGCACGGGTGCGTTCGGCACCGCGCCGGCCTGCCGGCGTTTCCTTCGTGGGAAACGAGAAAGCAGAGGACGATCATGATCAGACAATTGACCATCCTGGTCGCGGCCGCGTTCACATTCGTGGCCGCATCGGCGAATGCGTTTGCCCAGATTCCGGAAGGCGTATTCTACAAGGCCCAGCAGCAGAACCAGTATCTGGCCGCAGACCTGCTCCTCAACGCCAAGGTTCGCGGCGCAGACGGTAAGATTTTCGGTGACGTTGAAGATCTTATCCTGGATGAGAACAATCAGGTCGAGGGCGTGATCATCGGTGTCGGCGGCTTCCTCGGGCTTGGCGAGAAACGCATCGGTGTGCGCTACAGCGCACTGCAGTTCGAACAACAAAATGGCCAGACTGTCGTCACATTGCCGGGTGCCACCAAGGACGTGATTAAGGCGGTGCCTGAGTATAAGCGTGCGCGCCCGCCGAAGTCGTTTCTCCAGGGTGTGACCGAGCGCGCCAAGGAACTGGCCGCCAAGACCTCCGAAACCACCAAGGAAGCTTACGAAAAGGCCAAGGAGAAGGTCGGCCCGGCGATTGAAAAGGCGAAAGAGTCCGCCGGCCAGGCGTATGAAAAGGCAAAGGAAGCCACTCAGCAGGCCATCGACAAGGCCAAGGAGGCAAGCAAGCCTGCCCAGAACTGATGTCGGCATTGCGCCAAACCGCGCGAACGTCGCCTGACTTGACCATGCCCCCGGCCAGCCGCACGCGCCCGCCGGGGGTGCTTATTGCCGCGCTTTGTCTGCGATATCGTCGACGGCGGCAAGTGCGGCATCAAAATCCTCACCCCCCACCACCCGCTGGACGAACCGCCTGAGGCCGTCCCGCCCGAGGCGATTATCCAGCCTGCGGACCGCCGCCGCCGCCGCACCATAGGCAGCGCGCCAACCGACCGTCTCGTTGAACTGGCGCCAATCCTCGAATGTCCGCACCGCCAGAACCGCACGTATCGCCTGGTCACCGACATCGCGCGGCAGGCGTTTGTCGTGCGACAGGACCACGGCCAATCCTTCGTCGAACCACGCCGGAATCGCGGGCTCGATCAGCCCGGCCAGCCCCATCCGGTAATGCAATTCGATATGGCTCAGTTCATGCGTTGCGATCGTTGCATTGAGCCCACCTGGCGCCATTCTGATCGCATGATAGGCATAGGCCACGGCTTTCGCGCGTCCTCCTCCGAAGACGTCGAGGCAATCGTCCGTTTTGCAGGCAACAATCGCCGGACGACTCTTGATGTCACCGAAAAACGCCGCGACCGTCCGCCTGCCAATGGCGATGCTGCGCAGCAACCGGCGCTGATCGGCGTGCGTGAAAACCGGGTCGACATAAATCCGCTCGGCGATCTCGCGCATCCCGAAGCAGGCCGGGCAGGCAAGACGGTGCGGGCCAGGAATACGCGCTGCAATTGCAGTCGCCAGAGGAAGCCCGATCACGACGAGACCGCCGACCAGCTGCACTGCGGAATTCAAGCGCAACCACCATTTGCGGCGAGCCATGGTGCAACTTTCCAATTCAGTGCGGCACGGCAATTCGGAAATCTTTGCCGCCCGCCCCGTGCTTGCTGTCATAGGCCCGCACGATAACTTCCTTGACGGCACTGGGGATCGCGACGCCTGACAACGACCGGGTGAACGGTTGTTCGTTGACATGCGGATGGTACAGCACGCGCGTCCCCAGAACTTTGCCGTCCGGCGTAACAACTTCCCACTTGTTGGCGTAGTGCTTCCAGCCCGTGTCAGCATGGCGAACGGTAACGTCGAAATTGAACGTCTTGCCGCTCTTTGTTGCCTTGACATCGATGACGTCCGCACCGCCGGCATAGCCCGGTCCGGTTGTGACGAATAGCGTCCCGGCAATGACGAGGGCCACCGTTAAATTCTTTTGTCGAGATTGAGCCATGTTCCGTTTCCCTGTGTGTGATAGCCGTAATAGTCTAGCGAGCTGTTCCGGATGTTATTCCGCGCGGCTCGGTCTCGAACAGATGCGCTGGCCGACTTAGCGCGCAAACGGGGGAATTCTATGGCTGCTGGTGGCTCCACGAGAGTCGTTATCATCGCCCTCACGGCAAACTTCCTGATCGCGTGCGCCAAGTTTCTCGCCTATCTGTGGACCTCGTCCTCGGCCATGCTGTCGGAAGCGATCCATTCCCTCGTCGACACCTCGAACCAGGCCCTTCTGCTCTACGGCGACCGGCGCTCGCGCCGCCCGCCGGATGCGACTCATCCCTTTGGCTACGCCCGCGAGCTCTTTTTCTGGAGCTTCGTCGTTGCCATTTTGCTGTTCGCACTGGGTGCCGGATTCTCGATTTATGAAGGTTTCGAAAAACTCTACCACCCGCATCCGATCACGGACCCCTTTGTCAATTATCTCGTCCTCGCCACGGCTCTCGTGATCGAAGGCTTTGCAACTGCCGCCGCAATCCGGGAGTTCAATTCCCGGCGCGGTAAAAAGGGCGTGTTCCGCGCCATGCGGGATTCAAAGGATCCGGCCCTGATTACAATTCTGCTTGAGGACACGGCCGCGATCAGCGGTTTGCTGATCGCCTTTGTCGGTGTCTTCATGGCCCACGTCTTCGATATCCAGCAGGCTGACGGCGTCGCCTCGATCGCCATCGGCTGCGTACTCGCGACAGTGGCCATCTTTCTGTCGATCGAGGTCAAGAGCCTGCTGATCGGTGAAGCGGCGAGTCCTTCGGTACAGGCCCGCATTCGCGAGATCATTGACCGGGAAAAAGCAAGCAATGGCCATATCCGCGCGATCAATGAAATCGCGACCATGCAACTGGGCGCACGCGATATCCTCGTTGCAGCCAGTGTCGACTTCGACGACACCTCGACGGCAACGCATGTCAAGGAGACAACGCAGCGTCTCGAAACCGCGATCCGCACCGCCAACCCCGATGTGCGCAAGTTCTTTATCGAGGTCCAGGCCGCTGACGATCATCACGCCATGCTCGGTGAGGATGAGGCGTAGGGCTAGCGCGTTTCAGGTTTAGCTGAAACCGTCCCACTCCCCCGCCCGGCGGCCCATGCAATCGTGGTTTTGGGCGGCCGGGCGGGGGAGTGGGCAGGCGGTGCGATTCCGCTTAAGGCGGATTTGATCTAGTGACCTGCTTCAATTCTCTAGAGGCGATCATCATTGTGCCTGACGTTGGAGCCGCGGCGGCGGTTCCAACGTCAGGCACAATGATCCAGTAAGTGTCGGAAACCGGATCAAGAGCCGCCGACCACGGCGTACATCAGCCGTCCCGGCAACAGGGTAAAGACGCCGGCGAGGACCAATCCGAAAAAGAACAGACTGCCCATTCTGTAGCGATGCGCGTTGATCTGTCCGCTCCGCGCCGCTGCAACCGCTCCCGGCAGCAACACCAGCACCCAGACCGACAACAGATGGATGAGACTGAAACCGCCCAGCTGCCGAATTTCGTGTATCCAGAACGAACTCACGGCAACCACCGCCATTGCCGCGACCCAGGCATATCCCAGGGCGCGGTGCATCCTCGTGCCTTTCGCGCCAACGAGTTGCACGATCCCGATAAGTAGCGCGAGACCAGCCGCGGCGGCATGAATCTGGATCGCCGGTCCGGCGTCAAGCAACGGTTCGAGCGTCATGGTTGCGCGTGCAGTTGTGTCCGTGACTTAGAACGGAATTTCATCGTCCAGCGGTTTGTCGAAACCACCGCCGCCGCCCGAGGCCGGCCGCCGCGGCTCGTCATAACCACCACCGCTGCCGCCACTGCCGCCGCTGAAGGAATCGTAGTCGGACTGGCCACCGTCTGACATGCCGCCGCCGGCGCCGCTGCGCCCATCGAGCATCGTCAGTACGGAATTGAAACCTTGCAGCACCACTTCGGTCGAGTAGCGGTCCTGGCCCTGCTGGTCCTGCCACTTGCGCGTCTGCAACTGGCCCTCGATGTAAACCTTCGAGCCCTTGCGCAAATATTGTTCTGCCACCCGGCACAAGCCTTCACTGAAGATGACCACACGGTGCCATTCGGTGCGTTCACGACGCTCGCCCGTCGACCTGTCACGCCACGACTCGCTGGTCGCGACCCTAAGATTGGCGATCGGTTTACCTTCCTGCGTCCGTCGGATTTCCGGATCCGCGCCGAGATTTCCAACCAGGATAACTTTGTTCACAGAACCGGCCATGGAAAAGCCCTTCTCTCGTTCCTTGGCGACCAAGCCTGACTTGGCTCCGCGGTCCGCAGTGCACCGACATCGCGCACGCACGGCCTGCCAAAATCCAACCGCGAGAACGCAACAAACGACTCGGTCTTGGCAACGAACCTAGCCCGCGGTTTAGCTCATGCGACCGCAACGCGCCAGTTGTCCACGACAATGTTGCTTGAAATATGTTCTACTATTGTTCTTTTGCGGTTGCAAGCACAATGCAATCCGTACCTGGCCCGACGTCCCTCCAAACCGCTGCGGCGCCCGTCATGTTGCCAACAAGCGCTCCCGGTCTGGCCGATCAAAACCGGCGCCGCGATCAACGGCCATCGAGCCTACTCGTTGATGCGCGCGTCAACGGCAGACGCCAGCCCCTGCATCAGGCGCTTCGAAATCCCCTCGGCCGGTTTGCACTCCTCGACCGAGGAAAACCTAAGGTAGATCGCACCGAGATCTCCCAGGAATTGAGGACCGTTCGCACGCCGCGCCACACCTTGCGCAACCGAACCGTTGCTCCACCGCGCCTTGCACGCCAATGTTTCGAGATAATTCGTGAGTTCACCGCGATAATCGCCCGAGTTCGCCGGCGCAGCGATTGTCGCCAACGCCTGCCAGCGCGCGATATCGTCGGATGCGGCCCACGCAGCGCTTTTCTTTGTCGACAGGATACCCTTGAGGCTGTCCGCCACCAGAATGCGCAGCTTGTTGTTGCTGATCCCCTTGAGCGTCGATTCCAGCGTTTCGCGGTCGACTTTGGTCAGCGGCTTGATCTGCGCGCTCGACATGTCAGCCAGTTTGAGGTTGCCGGCAACGCTCGGCAAGGTCATCCAGATGGCCGCCCAGCGCATGTCCGCCCCGGTCAGCACCGCCCCCGTCATATCGGCACCGTGCAGCCGCGCGCGGACCATGCTCGCCGCACTGAGATCCGCATCACGCAATACTGCCCCCTGAAGGTGGGCATGGGCAAAGGATGCCCCCTGCAACTGCGCGTTCGAGAAATCCGCAAACTGCAGTTGCGCACCGTTGAGGTCGGCCCCTTCGAGGCGTGCCACGAGGAAGTTCGCGCCCTGTGCCTGGATGCCGGCCGTGAGATCGGCTTTGCGCAGATTGGCGTTCCAGAAATTGGCGCCCTCCAGGATCGAAAATTTGAGCACCGCCTCTTCAAGAAGCGCATTTTCGAGCTTGGCACCGCTGAGGTCGATGCCCGTCATCTGGGCGAGGTTGAGCTTGGCGCCGGTGAAATCAGCGTGTCGGGCGCTGGCACATTTGGCCTGCGATCGTCCCTCGCCGAGCAGCAACTCGGTTTCATCCTGACAGTTGAGCCGTGCCCGCGTGAGATCGGTTCCAACGAGGCTCGCGCCGTCGAGGTTGACGCCGGTCATGTCGGCCTGATGCAAATCCGACCGGTCGAGCTTGGCAAATCGCAAATCACGCCCGCGCAGTGACAGTGACCGCTCCTTCAGCGTCACCTCCTTGTCGACCACCAGATCGATGTCGGTCACGATCAGGTTGCGGTGAAAGAAGCCGAACAGGGAACCGTCGCTGCTGCCCCACAGAAACGGGATCGTGAACCCTTGAAAATAGGGCGCACCACCCTGCGAAGTCTGCTGGCGCTCGTCCATCCGGAAAAACTTGTGTACGGCAAGATCGAGGCGCTCGCCCGGGATCGTCGCAACGAAAAACGAGAACAGAGCAACGAACGTCAGGACACCGGCCGTGATCATGAAGCTCAATGGATGCGACAGGCCGGTGCGCCAGAACGCCTGGAAGAAGTTGGTCTCCGCCCGCGTCAGGAACACCCCGATCAGAATTAGGACACCGATATCCAACAACAAGGTGATGCGGTGCGTCCAGGTGATCACCACGTTGTGGTAGGGCAGAAACGAGATCTGAATGAAGAGCAACAAGACGACCGGCAGAATCGCCAGCGTCAGCCACGACATCGAGTGCAGAAACAGACTCATGATCGCGCTGCGGTGCGGCCCCGCGACCCCTTGCACAAAAAAGAAGTTGTGCAACTCGAGGCGCAATGGGTGCGTACGCCTGGATGTCGGCTCGAGTTGGCGAACGGACGTGTCGAACTCCAGCGTTTTGCGCGCCAGCAGGACCAGTTGCGAAATTAACCCGAGGTGAAACAGCAGCAGAAACACCGGCGCGAACTGGAAGAACTGCACCATCGGGATCGGCACGCCGAGGATCGGCAGTTGCACCGCCTTTTCGAGCAGCAGGTCCTTGTGGGTAACACCGGCCACCGCAATCATCAGGTAGGCCATGATTCCCAGAAAGATCAGCCACGCCATATGCGCCGTGTCACTCGAGCGGTTGACGGCCTCGAGTAGCGAGTATGGGTTGACGGGAGTCTCGCCTTCGTTGTCGAGATGCACTACGTCACTCATGCGGGATGCCTCCACACGCACACCTGGGCCGATTGGGCGAGGACCATAGCGGACTCCGCCCGACCTGATAACGCACTTCGGTGGCCACTGAACCGCTGCTGCAACAAGTGTTGCCCAATTGTTGCGTGCGACAGATTGCACCGAACCGAAATTGTCAGCAGACCGCTGGAATAGCCCGATGTGCCACGCCAACGCGCCTCGTTCACGCTTATTGCCGGCGCCAAGATTAACCGCCCATGACCGAATAGCCGCCATCCACCGGAATTGCCGTGCCGGTTACAAAGTCTGAGCCGGAGCCCGCCAGAAATACGGCGATCCCCTCGAAATCATCGGGGTTGCCCCAGCGCCCGGCCGGCGTGCGCTGTTCCACGCGGTCGTGCAGGCCGTCAACCTGAACGCGGGCGCTCTGCGTCAGTTCGGTGTCGATCCAGCCCGGCAGAATGGAATTGACCTGGATATTGTCCTTTGCCCAGGCGGTCGCCAAGACCCGTGTCAGCTGCACGATACCGCCTTTGGTCGAGGCATAGGCCGCCGCGAACGGCAACCCGAAGATCGAGGCCATCGAACCGATCGTAACGATCTTGCCGCCGCCCTGCGCCTTCATCACGGGATAGACCGCCTGCGCGCAATAAAATGGGCCGGTAAGGTTGGTCTCGACGATCCATTTCCATTCCTCGGCCGTGTAGTCCTGCGGCGGTTTGCGGTCGTTGACGCCGGCATTGGCCACCAGGCAGTCGACCCGGCCGAACGTGTCGAGCATCGCCGCCACCATCGCCTTGACCGACGCTTCCTCGCAGACATCGACGGCGACGGTCTCCGCGCGGACCCCGAGCGCACGCAACTCCTCCGCCGCACGCGCCGACTTTTGCGCGTTGCGCGCGGCGATCATGATGTCGGCACCTGCCCTGGCAAGACCGCGCGCCATGCCGAGCCCGATACCGCCGTTGCCACCCGTAATCAGAGCCGCACGCCCCTTGAGATCGAACATCGCCTTTTCCTCCCGTCGTCGAATTTCCGAGCAAGCGTCTATCGAAGTTACAGGGCACCAAAGCAACTGCCCGACGGGTTGGCCCGATATGATGGCCCCGCCGGTAAAATCTTCCGAAAGGGCATGGGAATCATGATCGACCGCTGGTACCACTACGCCGGCTGCAACCCCATCAACAGGCGGAGTCACCGCGTGTCATACGATTGCCTCAACTGCCCCGGCTACTGCTGCTCCTATCCCGTCATTGCGCTCACGAAGCGCGACGTCGAACGCCTCGCCAAGCATCATGGCCTATCCTACGACGAAGCCGAAGCCAAGTTTACCAAGTCTGGTCATGGCCACAAACGGATCATGCGCCGAAAGAAGGACGAGCACTTCGGCCGCATCTGCCGGTTCTTCGACACCACCGCGCGCCGCTGTACCGTCTACAAGGCCCGCCCGGCGATCTGCCGCGAATTTCCCAATGAAGATCAATGCGGCTACTACGACTTCCTTGATTTCGAACGCCGTCATCAGGATGACCCGAACCATGTCGCGGTCACCGACAGCAGCGCCTGGACGTAGGCTGCAAACCTAGCAGCTGATCATAGAACATCGCCATGCTCACACTCTATACCTTCGGACCCGCCTTCGGTTTGCCGGACCCAAGCCCGTTCTGCATCAAGGCGATGGCGCTTCTGAAAATGGCAGGCCTCGACCACGAATGCGTGGTGGGCGATGTGCGCAAAGCGCCGAAGGGTAAGTTGCCGTATCTCGATGATGCGGGAACATTGGTGCCGGACACCACGTTCATCCGATGGCACCTTGAATCCAAATTCGCCGTGGACTTCGACCATGCCCTCTCCCCGGCGGAAAAAGGTACGGCCTGGGCATTCGAGAAACTCTGCGAAGACAACATCTATTGGCTCGGTGTCCATGAGCGCTGGATGGATCAGGCAAATTTCGATCGCGGTCCGAGGAAATTCTTCGACGCGGTACCCGCAATTCTGCGCCCGCTTGTCATCAATCGCGTCAGGGCGGACGTCAAACGCAGTCTTCGGGGCCAGGGGATTGGCCGCCACAGTGATGCCGAACGTGCGCAACTGGCTGACACCGCCATTCAGGCGATTTCTGATTTTCTGGCCGAAAAGCCTTACCTGATGGGCGATACGCGCTGTGCGGCAGACGCCAGCGTATTCGCCACCATCGCATCTTTTGGATGCGACCACTTCGAAACCCGCTCGCGTGCGACCATCGCCAAGTACCCGAACCTTACCGCCTACCGCGACCGTCTGATGCGGGAGTGGTTTCCGGACTTCGCCGGTTAATCACGTTTTTGCAGATTAGTCTTCGACGATCAGATACTTGTGCAATTCCTCGACGCGGCTCGCGGTTTCCGTCATGGCCCAGCCTCTGACCGACACACCGGCCTCATGCACGGTTTGCGGGTCGCCGGACACCAGTGGGTGCCACCAGGCAAGATCTTTGCCCTCGCTGATCAAACGATAAGCGCAGCTTTCCGGCAGCCACGACAATTCACCGACCATGGCCGGCGTCAGGCGGAGACAGTCCGGCACCTTTTCGTGCCGCCGCGCATAGTCCGTGCAGCGGCAGGTCCCGATCGCCAGAAGCTTGCACGCCACGCGCGTCAAATAGATCACGCCGGTGTCCTCATCCTCAAGCTTCAGCATGCAGCAGCGCCCGCACCCGTCGCACAGCGCCTCCCACTCCGCCTGGCTCATCTCGCCAAGCGTCTTGTGCCTCCAGAACGGCACATTCTCATGTTCGGAAGTGTCCAACACCGATTCCTGCATTTGCGTCGTCGAAACGTGCAAATCACCCCAATTGGTGTGCAATCTGTAACATGACGCAAACCACCTGAAATGCTATCACCATAGCCTGAGCATGCAATTCGCCACCCCGGGGCAGAAATCTTGAGCGATTGGTTTTTCAGACAGGGCGGACGCCACCAGATCATCGACTGGCTGGGCCTCGATGCTTGGTTTGATTCGACGATCTCCGCGATCTGGGGGAAGATCAAGGACCGCTACAACGCCACGTCGAGCTTTTTTGCCCGGTTCCGTCTCACTGGCTGGCGGCGCATTGCCAACGAACTGGCCTCAGAAGCGCTCACCATCGGCACTGGCGGCATGGTGCTGATGTATGCACTCGCGCTGCCCGCCTTCAAGGAAATCGACGAAAAGAACTGGCTCGCAATGGACCAGTTCTCGGTCACCTTTCAAGACAAGGACGGCAACGTCATCGGCAAGCGCGGCATCAACCTCAACAACGCCGTGCCGCTCGAAGAGATTCCCGAACACATGATCAAGGCGACGCTGGCCACCGAAGACCGTCGCTTTTTCGAACATTTCGGGGTCGATTTTCTCGGAACATTCCGCGCGCTGGTCGAAAACATCCGCGCCAACGATGTCGTCCAGGGCGGCTCGACGCTTACCCAGCAACTGGCCAAGAACCTGTTCCTGTCCCCGGAACGCTCGATCGTGCGCAAGCTCAAGGAGGTCTATCTCTCATTCTGGCTTGAAGCACGCCTGACCAAGCGCCAGATCCTCAAGCTCTACCTCGACCGTGCCTATATGGGCGGCGGCGCCTTTGGCGTTGAAGCCGCTTCGCAGTTCTACTTCGGCAAGACCGTCCGCGACATCAACATGGCCGAGGCCGCGATGCTGGCCGGTCTCTTCAAGGCACCGACCAAATTTGCCCCCCACATCAACCTGCCACGCTCCCGTGCGCGCTCCAACGAAGTGCTCTCGAACCTGGTTGAAGCCGGCTACTACTCGCCCGGCCAAGTCTACAATGCCCGCCTCAATCCGGCCCAGCCGATCGAAAACCGTGACGGCCAGAGCCCGGACTGGTTTCTCGACTTCGCCTATGAAGAGATCCAGAAGAAGATCAAGGACAAGCGTGATTTCGTCCTGACGGCACGCACGACGATCGACCTGCAGCTGCAGGAATACGCCGAGCAGGCGGTCGCCTCGAAGCTGAGCCGGCGTTCGGGCCGCCGCCGGTCGCGCCGCAACAGCTCCGAGATTACCGCTGCCCTCGTCTCGATGGAAACCGACGGTGCCGTGCGCGCCCTCGTCGGCGGCCTCGATTACGGCGAAAGCCAGTTCAATCGTGCCACCCACGCCAGGCGCCAGCCCGGCTCGTCGTTCAAGGTCTACGTCTACGCGACCGCGCTGGAAAACGGCTATACGTCACGCTCGACACTGCGCGATTCCGGCGTGCGCTGCGGTCGCTGGAGCCCGCGCAACTACAATGGCAGTTATGGCTCGGGCGCGCGGATCTCGATGACGGACGCCCTGCGCCGCTCGCTCAATACCACGGCAGTTGCAATGTCGCTCAAGGTCGGCCGCAAGAAAGTCATCGAGGTCACCAAACGCCTCGGCATCAAAGGCATCCGCGCATCGTGCTCAATGGCGCTCGGCGACCGCGGCATTACACCGATCGAGCACGTGGGCGGCTACGCCGCATTTGCCAACGGCGGCTTCAAGACCGAGCCCTATGCAATCCTTGATGTCTACAACTCGCAGGGTGATCTCATCTATGACCGCGAGCGCGACGAGGCCAAGCCAAAGCGCGTCTTTCGCCGCAAAGTCGCCGAGCAGATGAACCAGATGCTGCAAACGGTCGTGACCGGCGGCACTGGCCGTGCCGCACAGCTTGATTTCACCCACGCTGCCGGCAAGACCGGCACCAGTTCGAGTTATCGCGATGCCTGGTTCATGGGCTACACCGGCAGGTTCGTTACCGGCGTCTGGGTTGGCCGCGACAATTTCCGCCCGGTTTATCGATCCGGCGGACGCGGCATGACCGGCGGCAGCGTGCCGGCGCAGATCTGGCAAGCGTACATGTCTGTTGCCCACAAGAGCATGGACATCCCGACGATCCCGGGCCTGCAGCCGCACCCGACACAGGTAGCCGAACGCCAGCGCCTCGCCTATTTGCGCGCGCAAAACCCGCAGTTCAATCGCGAGCAGCAGAACGCCGCAAACTCCAACAAGCTGATCAATGATCGCACCAGCCGTGCCTTAAAGCGCCTCAACCGCGCCCTCAAGGTCGCGGCGGGAATTGCCGTCAAACCGCTGCCGCAGACCGGCCCGAACAACACCACGCCTGTCAAAACGCCGGATCGCCGCGCCGATGCCCGTCGCCAGCGCAACCAAACCAGCCGCCAGTAGACAAGACAGGCCTGATCGTGGTCGCAATGCGCATCAACATACCGACCTCGCTCCTGATATTGCGGCGCCGCGTGCAATCAGCCTTCAGCCTGATCGTCCGCATTTGCGTATTCCTGTTGATTGCCGTCGGCGGCGGCACCGCATCCAGTTGGTATGCCGTCGAATCCGGCATGCCGTTCAATACCGAGCGGGTCGGCCCGTGGCTGCGATGGACAGGTGCCGGCCGGCCGGACGCCGACCCCTACAGCCGCACGCATTTCGCCCGCCGCCCGCAACTGCTGTTCAATGCCAACCTCAGTGCCCGGTATGAAAGCTGGACGGACAGTCGCGGCCGCAGATTGCACTCGTCTTGCGACTATCTGGTCGAAGGCCGCAACATTTCCGCACCATGGTGGTCACTTGCAGTATTCGACGGCAATGGCCGCCTGATCACCAACGCGGCCCGCCGCTACAGCTTCAATAAGGGCACGGTGGCCTACAGCCCGGATGGCTCGTTTGCAATTCGCCTGGCCCGCGAAGCCCGCCCCTACAATTGGTTGCCGACGACCCGCGCCGGCCAACTCGTGATCGTCTTCGAAGCACAAAAGAGCAGTGGTGCGACCGACGTTTTGAACCGAGATACCGTCACGCTGCCGACCATCAAGAGGCTGTCCTGCCGATGAGAGTGCTCCGACTTCTCATGAACAATTGGCGCCTCTTGCTCTCGGCGTTGGTCGCAGCGGCGGTCATCCACCTTTGGACCACGCTGGCCACCGTGCACAAGGGCGAAGCGGATGGATATCGCCGCCTGGCATCCGACCTGCCGCTCAACAGGATCAGCTACCTGCCGGCGGTAACGCCTGAAAATCAGCGCGTGACCTTCATGATGCCGGACAACCGATACGCTATTTGCCGTTTCGATTCATCGTCGGCCCCGATCCGCATTCGCGCTGTCATTCCAGCCCCCGGCTGGAGCCTGTCCTTACACGCCCCGAACGGCGACAACGTCCTCTTCGTACCGGGAACGGACGACCGCGTCACAACCGTCAATATTACGGTGAAGCCCCCCGGCAAGGTGTTTGAGGCCAAAACGCTCGGCGCCTTGTCACCGGCCAAGAAGACTCCGGAGATCAATCTCACTCTGTCGCAGGGTATTGCAATTTATCGCGCACCGATCCCGGCCCTGGCGCTGCGCCGTCTTGTCGACGAGCGGCTCAATTCATTCGAATGTTATCCGGCGCGCCGCACGTCCTGACTATGGCGCCGGCGCCTGAAACCAGTCCGTATCTAAGGACTCCGACACGGCGCGCGACTACCGCAGCACCAGAAAGTCCCGTTTTTGGTGCCCGTGATGTGCAGGTCCAAGATCGTCGACGCGGCGTTCGTAGCGCACCCCTGGGAAAATCACGATTTCGCCCGTTTTCGCGGGCTTTCCACAGCCTTTTTCGGCCTCGTCGGACATTGGTGGTAGAGCGAACTTGAGAATCGTGCACATCATTTGATCCTAGCGAGTGCGTAATTTGCGTCGTCCTACACGTGCGCGAGACCAAATCGTGCGTGCAAATTTATAGACGAACCGTCTGTCGATTTTGACCCGCAAATTGCGAGCAAGGACGGTTGCGCAACAGATTGTGCTAATTTTGCAGCACCTCGTACACACCGCGATGGCATGGAATCAAACGAGATTTTGAACGCTCACCGAGCTGATGGGCTTCAAATCGGCCACTGTCGGCCATCCGTTTGGTCAGCGCCGAGCCAATCCCCCAAATGGTGTCGTCCTTCGCGGTCTTCGATTTCGAGGATCCACAGATCCGGATCAAAAGATACCTGCCGGGCGAGAAACGCATCGACCTCTGCCTCGGTCGTATCCTGCTGATCCAAATGTGGAATCCAGCGCTGCCCGGCCTCAGGACCGTCAAGCAGGCTCGGCGCCGGTCCAAACAACCGCGCAGTCCCGTCCAAACGGCTAATCTTGATGTACACCGCCCCGGCATCGTCATCGCCGTGGCGCACGACCATTGCCGGAACCGCATTGGCTGCACACGCGCGGATGTAGGCTTTGACCCAGACCTCGGCTTTCAAACGCATGATGATAAATCCAATCGACCGGCAACACAGGCCACCGCGCGAGCTTTTCTCTCGTTCCTCGTCCTTACCCGGCGCGCGCCTTCGCCTCCAGCTGCCTGAGCAGCTGAGCGGATATGTGTCCGCGCGGCTTTAGCATGTGCTGGCGCTCAAAACGCTCGATCGCCTTGGCGGTCTGCGCATCGATGCGCCCGGTTTTCTCAACTTCGATATAGCCGGCGTCGATCAGCAGTTTTTGGACATGCCGGATAACCAACACCGCGCCCGCACCAATTTCGCGGTCGGCTGGCCCGCGATCGATGCCCGTTCCGAGTAGAATCGAACGCAGCAAGGCATCATTGACCTCGCCGGTTAGGGCGTAGCCGTGATCGGCTTCGTAAGCCATGATTGCAGCCCGCGTGGCAAGGTCGAGATCGCCGTCAGGACGCCCATCCAGGTATTTTCTGAGCTGCAACTCGCGCTGCACCGCGCTGACCAATTGTCGGGCCGGCTGTTCGCTGCGCTCGGATGAACGGCCCGCCGGACTACGCTGGCTTTGGCCAAACCAGCCACCGGCACTGTTCGCCACGCGCTTGCCTGCATCGCGATGTGTCGACGATACCCCCTGCAGCAGCAGCACGTTGACAATGACGCCGATCGAAAGGATCAGGCAAAGACCTGCAATCAACCGAAAGCCCATCGTCCTCATCCAATTCTCCTGCGTCTCGATGAGTGCAAGCCATAATGGAACAGATTTGCTAAACCAAAATTAACCAGTCCACCCGCTGTCGCCCTTGACCTGCCCATCCGGAACCGAACAGGACGGCACCAGCCCCTGCTTCTGGTCCGCAGGCCGGCGCCCAGCAGACGAAATATCGAAACAGGCAGACCAACCCATGACCATCGAGACGATCCAGTCCGATTTTGAATTTCTGGACGAATGGGAGGACCGCTACCGCTACGTCATCGAGCTTGGCCGCGCTATGCCACCACTTGCTGCGGGCGAGAAGACGGATGAGCGAAAAGTACGCGGATGCGCAAGCCAGGTCTGGCTCGTCACGGAACGCACCGACCGGCCTGATCCATCAGACCCTATCCTTACGTTTCGCGGCGAGAGCGATGCCCATATCGTGCAGGGTTTGATCGCCATTCTGCTTGCAATCTACAACGGCAAGCGCGCCAGTGAAATCCTGGCCACGGACGCCAACGCCATATTTGCCGAACTCGGCCTGATCGAGCACCTGACGCCGCAGCGTTCGAACGGCCTGAAATCGATGATCGGCCGTATTCAGGCAGAAGCCGCAAACGCAGGCCAGACACAGCGTTGATGGTCTGCCCGACGGATCTCGACGATCCAGGTTGTGCCTGTCGCAAATGGCCATCATATCGCATGGACACGCTTCAGGTGATCATGCACCGGGCGCGCTAATCGAGGTTCTCGGCGTCAGAGTGCCAGTCGACATCCGGGCGATAGCCCTCGCCGCCCCAATGGCGAACCGATGCCGGGCGCGTATCTCCATGCGCCGTTTCACGCAGTAGTCCATAGTGCCGCGCCAACTGGCGTAGCGCCATTTGAAGCACGATTTTTGCCGAGCGCTGCGGCCAGCCATGGCGCCGTTCGACATCACGCAAACCCCCGTCAAGGCAGCAGACATCGACCAGAATGCTGGCGTGTTCCGGCAGCATTGCCGCCAGGGCCCGGCGCACACGTTCCTGTGCCGCCAAAGTCCGATCATGAAAATCAAGCGCGTCTCGCTGGCCGCTGCGGCGCGAGCGTCCCTGCAGGACCGGTGACCATACTGTCGTCACCCGTTGCGCCATCCGGCCGTAAAAATAGTCCTGCCGCAACCGGTCTCCGGCCTGAAACTCCTCATCGGAGATCATCGCAATGCCGGACTTTCCACGCCGTTTGTGAAGCCAGTCGAGAACGTTGCGTGGCTGCTTACTCATACCAGCCACCGCTCGCGTGTTGTCGACGTCACCAGGACCACCAGCCGTTCGACGATCTCGACGGCCGAATCGAATTCCTCGTCCTCTCGCCCATCCTCGACCACCCGGCAGGCATGGGCGACCGTCGTCCTGTCACGGTCGAACAGGCAACCGACATCGGTGAGCGTTAATCCGCATGCGACGTGGGCGAGATACATCAAAACCTGCCGCGCCCTGGCGTTGGCCGCGCACCCCCGGGTAGGTGCCAGCAGATGCGCTGCATCAACCTCGAACACACAACCCACCGCCTGCACGAGGAATGCCCGCAGGAACTCCAGTTCACCATCCAGCGTCGTATCCGTAATGCTCGGGTTGCACCGACTTCGGCGACGTCCGCCACTCTTGGCTACATCCGGCTCAAACGCGTTTCCATTTACCATTGTGGTCTCGCCTAAACTAGCTCTGCGCCTCCCCAACACGCGCTCATGCCGACAACAGCGCAGCTCGCTGAAAGTAACTGCAGGAAGCAATTCAGCCGCCACCAATGTAGATGCACGGTGAACGGCGGGGATAACCCGCCAAGACAGTAAATTTGTGCACGAAACGATCAGGTGTTTTGCGCCGCAGAGGCAAAATTCGAGCCCGCCCCCGGGTAATGCGCGCGCTCTGGCAACGGTTGACAGGCATTGGCGCGACCGGGCATTCCACTTATCCACGCCGGTGCTTCAGATTGGGAACCCGGCGGACCGCGCCGGTGCAACCGCAAACTTCACTGTTGTCAAATGCGGTGCCGCAAAGTGAACTTGCCATCCGTAGTGCACAACGCACAGACGGATTGCTCCAGTGCTCGGCAGGAATTTGACACAGGGGATACGAGTTTTTCGCAAGGAGGCTCGGCACGATGCTCCGGTACTAGATCATCGCCTCTGAGGAATCGAGCAACCTTCTGCTTTAGCGTTCCCGGCGCGTCCCAAGCCCCATCTTCTTTGCCAGCTCGGAGCGCTCACGCGCATAATTCGGCGCGACCATCGGGTAGTCCTGCGCCAGATTCCACTTCTTTCGGTACTCCTCGGGAGAGAGGTTGTATTTCGTACGCAAATGCCGCTTGAGGGATTTGAACTTTTCGCCGTCCTCGAGACAGATGATATAGTCCGGGAACACCGACTTGTTCTTGTTGACAGCCGGCTTGAGTTCCTCCGCCTCACGCGTTGCACTGTCGTTGGCGGCCCGCGCCAAAGCGTGATGGACATCGTTGATCAGCTTTGGAACATCCTTCACGTCAAGCGGGTTGTTCGCAACGTAAGATGCAACGATTTTGGTTGTTTGCTCGATCAATGCCGCCTTGAGCGCCTCATCCGCCATTCAAATTTACCTCCACTATCGATTGACCTGCATTAGCCAGGCTCGTGCAAGGGACGGCGCCACGACGCGAAATCCCCGACCGCAACACAATGCGCGGGAGCAACTAAACTGAATGAACACTTTGCATAACAAGCATTCGTCGCGCAAATATTTACACCGTAACTTTAATGGTCATGTCAATACTTTGGTAAGCTTACCACCAACGTTTAGCAATCTCACCATCGGGTTTGGCCCGGCGGGAGCCGACGTCGTTCGCTGGTGATCAAGCCCACGCAGGACTTGACTCTACCGGCGAAAAGACTGGTAACATTACCGTCCTTATGCCGACGCGACCTTGAAAGCACACAACAAGATTACCACACCCGGCAGTGCTCTTGAGGTCACGGCTTACCTAGTCCGTCCAGTCTTCTAGGCCCGGCCCCCGTGTCGGCAAACGATAGTCGCTATGCTCCGAACCCTATCCCTGGCTTGCGCCTTGTTTTTGTTCTGGCTCGCGCTATCTGGCCACTACACCTCGTTCCTGATGACCATTGGTGCGGTCGTCACCGTCTGCTGCGCGATCATCGCGATGCGCATGGGCTCCGACGACGAAGAAGGCCACCCGGTGCACCTCATGTCGCGCACGGTCTTTTATCACCCCTGGCTTGCCTGGGAGATCATGAAGTCGGCATGGAACGTAACGCGTATCATCATCGATCCGAGACTGCCGATCAGCCCGACGATGACCCGCGTGCGCTCCAGCCAGCGCACCGCCGTCGGCATCGCAACCTATGCCAATTCGATCACGCTCACGCCTGGCACAATCACGACCGACATCTTGGGTCATGACCTGACTGTTCACGCCATCGTCCGCGACGGCGCAGACGATCTCGAGGAAGGCGGCATGGACGCCAAGGTCACCGCGTTCGAAGGAAACGCATGATGTTCACCATCGCGACATGCGCAATCATTCTGGCTCTCGCATTGGCCGTGACGCGGGCCGTTCGCGGCCCGACGATCTTCGACCGCGTTCTGGCCGGCAATGCCGTCGGCACGTTGGCAATCCTCCTGCTCATCATCGTCGGCTTTTTGACGGGCCGTCCCGAATGGATCGACATCGGCCTCACCTACGCCCTTCTCAACCTCATCGCCACGCTGGCGATCCTCAAGTACTTCCGCCATGGCGATCTTGCCTATGACCCGGACGAGGAGCGCGGCCCATGAACGAATTCCTCTTGATGCTCGTGAGCGGCGCACTCGTCATTTCCGGCGCATTTTTCATTTTGGTCGGAGCAATCGGGCTGATCCGCATGCCGGATGTCTTCACGCGCATGCACGCAACGAGCGTTACCGAAACCGCTGGCGCCGGATTGCTGATCATCGGCCTCATGCTGCAGACGGGGTTCACCCTGCTCACCCTCAAGCTGGCATTTGTCTTGATCGTGTTTTTCTTCACCGCGCCCGTAGCAACACATGCGCTGGCGCAGGCCGCCCTTGAGGCCGGCGTCAAACCGATCCTGGACGAAGACCGGCGCCCGGATGGCCGGACGGACGGCCAACCGGATAGCCAGTCGCGCCAGAGCGCGCCGGCCACCGTCGAACAGGCTCCAGCCACTGGCGCGAAAGGCGAGGCGTGATGGAATCTTACATCAACATGGCGCTGCTCACGCTGCTCGCCGTCGTGACACTTGCGATCGTGCGCCAACGCAGTCTATTCGGCGTCGTCGTCCTGGCCTCCATCTACAGTTTTCTCATGGCCAGCGTGATGATCGTGCTCGACGCCGTCGACGTTGCCATGACCGAGGCCGCCGTCGGCGCAGGCGTTTCCACGGTCGTTTTGATCGGCACGCTGCACCTTACGGGTTCCATGGAAATGCGCCCCGTGCGCCCGACTCTGCTGCCGCTGGCAATCGCAGCCGCCACTGGCGTCATCCTCGTTTGGGGAACCTACGGCCTGCCCGCCTTCGGCATCGCCGATGCGCCGATTCACGTCCACGTGGCACCCTATTACCTCGAACAAAGCATTCCCAAGATGGGCGTGCCCAACGTCGTCACCACCGTGTTAGCCGACTTTCGAAGTTTCGATACGCTCGGCGAGACGACTGTGATTTTCACGGCCGGCATCGGCATCATGCTGCTGCTGCGCCGCACGAAATCTGGCGCCGGCAAGAAAGATGACGGAGGCAGCGCATGAAGCTTGATGTCATTTTCCGCGTCGCCACCAAACTCATCATCCCGTTTATTCTAGTCTTCGCGCTTTACGTTCACTTTCACGGCGATTACGGGCCGGGCGGCGGCTTCCAGGCAGGCGTGATCGCCGCCGGCGCCATCATCCTCTACGCCATCATCTTCGGGATCAGGGCCGCCCAGCGCGTCGTGCCGCAATGGCTCGTTGCCATTCTCGTTCCGCTCGGCGTACTGATTTACTCGGTGACCGGTGCATTTTCATTCATCTACGGCATGAACTACATGGATTACGCTGCCCTTGCCCACGACTCCAAGCACGGCCACCACCTCGGCATTCTGCTGGTCGAGTCCGGTGTCATCATCACGGTCGCAAGCACGATGGTCGCGATCTTCTATGCCTTCGTCGAGAGGAGCCGCACCTGATGCAGATTCTCGACGCCATAGCACCGCACTACAACTACGCGGTCACGATCTTTCTCATGATCTCCGGCCTCTACATCGTGATTGCCCGTGGCAACATGGTCAAAAAGCTGGTCGGATTGTCGTTGTTTCAGACCTCCGTCTACCTACTCTACATCTCTCCCGGCAAAATCATCGGCGGCACACCTCCGATCCTCGATCCTGCCTACAAGGTCTATTCAAACCCGCTTCCCCACGTCCTGATGCTAACCGCCATCGTTGTTGGCGTCGCAACCCTCGCGCTCGGCCTCGCACTGGTGGCACGCATCCACGAAGCCTACGGAACGATCGAAGAGGATGAGATCTTCGAAGGAGACGAAGATCTATGAGCACTGGAGGGGGGCACTTCGTTCTGGGGGAGCATCTCCCGGCCGTGATCGTGGTCACGCCGCTGATCGCATCGGGACTGGTTGCATTGTTTCGCAACGCGCGCGCCGCCTGGGCGTTCTCCCTGATCGTCGCCTGGTCGTTGCCGGTCTTCTCTGTGATGCTGCTGATCAAGGTTCTCGACGGCGGCATCATTTCATATGCGTTGGGCGGCTGGAAACCGCCCTATGGCATCGAATACCGCGTTGACATCGTCAACGCGTTCACGCTGCTGCTGGTGTCAGGTATTGGCGCCGTCGTCATGCCCTACGCATTGCGCTCGATCGAGCGGGAGGTCGCAGACGAAAAGCAACCCTGGTTCTACTGCATCTACCTGTTGTGCCTGTGCGGCCTGCTCGGCATGGCGGTAACCGGCGACGCATTTAACATCTTTGTCTTCATGGAGGTGTCGTCGCTGGCAACCTACGTGCTGATCGCCATGGGCCGCGCCAAGCGCGCGTTACTTTCGGCCTACCAGTACCTCATCATGGGCACTATCGGGGCGACACTCTACGTACTTGGCGTCGGCCTTCTCTACATCGTTACCGGCAGCCTCAACCTTGCCGACATTGCCGAACGCGTCGGCCCGGCATTTGAGGACCAGTCACGCGCCGTCATGGCGGCGCTGGCCTTCATCCTTGTCGGCATAAGCCTTAAGCTCGCGCTCTTCCCGTTGCACGTCTGGCTGCCCAACGCTTATGCATTCGCGCCTTCCTTTGCGACCATATTTCTTGCTGCAACCGCAACCAAAGTCGCCGTCTATATCTTCCTGCGGCTCTACTTCTCGGTCTTCGGCGCCGCGATTTCGCTCACCCAGTTGCCGGTCACGGAGGTGCTCCTCGCGCTATCTCTGGCCGCCATGTTCATAGCCTCGATCCTTGCCGTCTACGAAGACAGTATCGAGCGCATGCTGGCCTATTCGTCCGTAGCGCAAATCGGTTACATCACGCTCGGCATCGCCATCGCCAACCAGTCCGGCATGACCGGGACCATCGTCCACCTGTTGAACCACGGTGTCATGAAGGCGGCGCTGTTTGCTGCGATCGGTGCTGTCGTCTACTGCATCGGCACCAGCCGCATGAGTGAACTCGGCGGCCTGGGCCAGAAGATGCCGCTCACCATGGCCGCATTCGTGATCGGCGGCCTCAGCATCATCGGCGTTCCGGGAACGGTGGGCTTCGTCTCCAAGTGGTATCTGGGCGTCGGCGCCATGGAGGAGGGCTGGTGGCCGGTCGTCCTTGCCATGATGGCAAGTTCCCTGATCTCCGTTATCTACATCGGACGCGTCGTCGAAATCGCCTACTTCCGCCCCGTCAGCGAACGATGCGCCGAGGCAAAAAAACCACCGCTCAGCATGTTACTGCCGATCCTCGTCCTTGCCGCCGCAACCATCTACTTCGGCCTGGAGACGAGTTGGACCGACGATGTCGCCGGCCAAGCCGCCGCCCAGCTGCTTGGAGGCCTCAAGCAATGAACATTACCGGCCTCACCCAATCCGAGCTGATCCTGACCGCGGTGCTCATTCCGCTCATCGCCGCGTTCATCATCCCGCTCTTCCATCGCGTGCCGAACCTGCGCGAGACGGTGACGATGATCGCTGCCGGAACGCTGTGGATCACGGTTATCGACCTGGTCCCGCACATCGTCGCCGGCGCCCGTCCGGAAGCCTTGAACTTCGACATCGTCGCAGGTTTCGGCATCGCCTTCAAAGTCGAACCCCTCGGCATGCTGTTCGCGCTCGTTGCTTCGACGCTGTGGATTATCAATTCGATTTACTCGATCGGCTACATGCGTGGCCACGACGAGCCGCGCCAGACGTCGTTCTACGTGTGTTTCGCGGTTGCGATCTCAAGCACCATCGGCCTCGCGTTCTCGAAGAACCTGTTCACGCTGTTCATCTTCTACGAGATCCTGACGCTCTCGACGTATCCGCTCGTCGCCCACAAGGGCAATGACGAGGCCCGCGACGGCGCCCGCACCTACCTGCTGCTGCTGCTCGGCACGTCGATGGTGCTGCTGCTGCCGGCGATCATTATCACCTACAACCTCGCCGGCACGCTCGACTTCACGCCCGGCGGCATCCTCGACGGACGCCTCAGCGGGGCGCCGCTTGCCCTGTTGCTCGCCCTCTTCGCATTCGGCATCGGCAAGGCTGCCCTGATGCCGTTTCACTTCTGGCTGCCCTCGGCGATGGTCGCGCCGACCCCGGTCAGCGCGCTGCTGCACGCAGTAGCCGTCGTCAAGGCCGGCGTGTTTACGGTCCTCAAGGTCGTCGTCTACGTCTTCGGCATCGATTTCCTGTCAAACAGCGGGCAGACCGAGTGGCTCGTCTATTTCTCCTCGTTCTGCCTGATTGCAGCCTCTCTGGTGGCCATGAACCAGAACAACCTCAAGGCCCGACTGGCCTATTCCACGGTCAGCCAGCTTGCCTACATTGTGCTCGGCGCCTCTCTAGCAACGGCCGCCAGCGTCACCGGCGGCGCCATGCATATCGTGATGCACGCCGTCGGCAAGATCACGCTCTTCATGTGCGCCGGCGCAATCTACGTTGCCCACCACAAGACCGAAGTCGACGAACTGGACGGCATCGGCCGCCTGATGCCGGTGACGATGTTCGCCTTCCTCATCGCATCGCTGAGCATCATCGGCCTGCCACCGTTCGGCGGCACCTGGAGCAAGTGGTTCCTGGCCATCGGTGCACTCGATGCCGGCTACAAGTTCGCCGTCGCCGTATTCATGCTCTCCTCGCTCCTGAATGTCGCTTATCTGCTGCCGATCGTCTCGCGGGCATTCTTCAAACCGTTGCCCGGCACGCCGGACGGAACCCCGGTAAAGATCGCGGAAGCACCGTTCGCCTGTGTCCTGCCGATCTGCATCACGGCGTTCGGCTGCCTGCTCCTGTTCTTCTTTGCCGGCCACGTCTACGAGTTCGCGGCGCTGATCGATCTCAAGGCCGCAGCGACCGCCGATACCCAGTCTCTGATCCAGAAAACGAGCCTTGCCGAAGGAGGCCTCGCCCATGGCCGATGACAAGCACGGCGACGACGCCCACCATCACCACTTCGTCACCCCTGAGCACGAACGCACCTGGATCGACGACCCCAAAAACGTCGACCGCATCGTCTACGCGCTCTATGCCGTCTGCGCACTGCTCGTCGTCATCGACCCGTTCGTGCACAAGCACGGCCCGTTCGAGATCGAGCATTACTGGGGCTTTTACGCCTTTTACGGTTTTGTCGCCTGTGTCGGCCTGGTGATTGCCGCCAAGATGCTGCGCGTCATCCTCATGAAGCCCGAGGACTATTATGATCAGTGAGTTGAACCCCGGCCTGATCCTCATTGCCGGCGCCCTGCTGATCCCGATTCTGCCGGGCATCCTGCGCAGCATCTACATGCTCGCGCTGCCCGTTGCCGCCTTCATCTATCTGCTCGGCCTGCCGATGGGCGAGTTGGGGCAGATCCAGCTCTTCGACATGACGCTCGTCACCCTGCGCGTCGACAAGCTGAGCCTTGTCTTCGGCTACATCTTTCTCATCGCGACGTTGCTTGGCGTGATTTACGCGCTACACGTCGGCGACTGGGTGCAGCACACCGCCGGTATGATCTACGCCGGCAGTGCGGTTGGCGCCGCCTTCGCCGGCGACCTCGTGACGTTGTTCGTATTTTGGGAACTGACCGCCATCGCGTCGGTTTTCCTGATCTGGGCCTCGCGAACCGACAGCGCCTATCGCTCCGGCCAGCGCTACCTGATCATCCAGATCGGTTCCGGCGTCATCCTGCTCGCCGGCATCCTGATGTATTATCGCGACACCGGTTCGATCGCCTTCAACGCCATCGGCATCGAAACCCTCGCCGGCCAGATCATCCTGTTCGCCTTCGGCATCAAGTGCGCGTTCCCGCTGCTGCACAACTGGCTGCAGGATGCTTATCCGGAAGCGACCGTCACCGGCACGGTGATGCTGTCGGCCTTCACCACCAAGCTCGCCGTCTATGCGCTGGCCCGCGGCTATGCCGGCACCGACATCCTGATCCCGATCGGTGCCACGATGACCGCCTTCCCGATCTTCTATGCCGTGATCGAGAACGACCTGCGCCGCGTGCTCGCCTATTCGCTCAACAACCAGCTCGGCTTCATGGTCGTCGGCATCGGCATTGGCACGGAAATGGCGATCAACGGCACCGCCGCGCATGCCTTCTGCCACATTATCTATAAGGCGCTGCTGTTCATGTCGATGGGCGCCGTTTTGTTCCGCGTCGGCACGGTGAAGGGCTCGGAGCTCGGCGGTCTTTATCGCTCGATGCCCTGGACAACCGGGTTCTGCATCGTCGGTGCCGCCTCGATTTCGGCCTTCCCGTTGTTCTCGGGCTTCGTCTCCAAGTCCCTGATCATGACCGAAGCGCTCAAGGGCGAGTACTTCTGGACCTGGCTCGTGCTGCTGTTTGCAAGTGCCGGCGTGTTCCACCACTCCGGCATCAAGATCCCCTACTTCGCCTTCTTCGCGCATGACAGCGGCAAGCGTTGCAAGGAAGCCCCGCTCAACATGCTGATCGCGATGGGGCTGGCGGCCGCGCTGTGCATCGGCATCGGTGTCTATTCCGACGCGCTTTACGCGATCCTGCCCTACAAGGTGAAGTACGTGCCCTACACCCTCGAGCACGTCGTCACCCAGCTCCAGCTCCTGATCTTCTCGGCCCTGGCCTTCACCGTCCTGATGCGCACGGGCATCTACCCGCCGGAGCTGAAATCCACCAACCTCGACACCGACTGGTTCTACCGTCGCCTCGGCTACAACGTCGGCGCGACGGTGATGCTGCTCGGGCGCGAGGCCTGGAAGTCCGTTTCCGCATCGGTTGCCTCGATCGCTGGCCAGATCGAACGAATGATCGGCGACCATCACTCGACCGACAGCGTCCTCGGGCGCACCTGGCCGACCGGCACGATGGCGTTCTGGGCCACCGTCATGCTCGGCTGCTATCTCATTCTGTTCTATTTCCGCTAGCGGATCCGTTGGCGGACATGGGATGTGTTGGCCCAGGCGCCGCGACCCATATAGAGTGGCGAAATGAGATCATTGCCTGCGAGGAGCCGAGCCGATGAGCGATGCCGCCAGCAATACCAGCAACACCACCGCCCGTCCCAAGGTCGAAAAGACCGACGCTGAATGGCGCGAGCAGCTGACGCCGGAACAGTATCGCGTTGCCCGCAAACACGGCACCGAACGCGCGTTCACCAGCCCCCTCAACGACGAAAAGCGCGACGGTATGTTCAAGTGCGTCGGTTGCGGCGCGGCTCTGTTCAAGTCTGACGACAAGTTTGACTCAGGCACCGGCTGGCCGAGCTACACGCGCCCCGCCGATGATACCGCGCTCACCGAACACGACGACCGCTCCCTCTTCATGCGCCGCACCGAGGTCCGCTGCGCCACCTGCGATGCTCATCTCGGCCACGTCTTCCCCGACGGCCCTGCCCCGACCGGCCTCAGATACTGCATCAACGGCGTCGTTCTCGATTTCGAGGAAGACGGCGAGTAGGGGGCGGATGGCGAAGTGTGCCTTGCGGGGCAACCTGTACTGCGGGTATGCGGGCGCATCCCAAGAAACCCGCACGGCTACGGCTAGCGAGCAGGTGCTGCAAACCCTTGTCGTGTGTTCGAGCCTCGATCGCGGAGGCGGACGTGGCCTGCAGTCGAGGTACTGCAAGGCACCAACGGCGCGAGATCCACCAATCGGACATTCTGGCTCCTGCCAAATGATTGCCAGCTATGCCGCACGACGCCTTGCGCTGACCGCTCGGACCCGCTCAATGTTGAACGGAATTCCCGACCGCTCTATCGCGCACTGAGCGGGGGAACCTGAACCGGCCCACCAACACGCGAGAGTAGTCCTATGCCCACTCCAGAAGACCGATTGTCCGAACTTGGTTTGACCCTGCCAGCTCCGATCAAACTACCTCCCACATTGCATCTGCCGTTTTCTTTCGTAAACGTGCGGGGCAGCCGTGCACTCATTTCTGGCCACCCAAAGCAGAACGAGGCTGGCGCCATCGATGGCCCGTATGGGGTTGTCGGCAAGGACTGGACGACCGAGCAGGCGCAGCTCGAAGCACGAGCCGTGGGCCTTTCAATCCTGTCCAATCTGAAGGCGGAGATTGGCGAGTTAAACCGGGTCGCCGGCTGGACACGCGTGTTTGGCATGGTCAACTCCGCGCCCGGCTACAGCGAGCAACACCTCGTCATCAATGGTTTCAGCGATCTCATCATCGAAGTATTTGGATCTGATGTTGGCCGCCATGCACGATCGGCGATCGGCGTGGCCGGCCTGCCAATGAATTTCGCGATGGAGATCGAGGCCGAAGTCGTTCTGTCTGCTTAACAAATCGAGCAAAGAGTGCGGTCGGAACATCCGAAATCGCTGACCAAGACCGCATTGGTGCTGACACCGTTGAGCAGGCAACCAATCATGTCTGCAGCTGAAGGTGTACCTGTCGAATTCTAAGCGGCAGGAATGGCAGAAAGTGACCCGAAGCGGTCTCAGTGTGTCCTGAGATCGTATTCACCTGACAGTAGGCCACGGTGGCGACCGTCAAGAGTCGCAAGCCGTGGCCGTGCCGCTGCTGGTTGGGGTTAGATGGTGTTGTCCAAACATCACTAACATCCAAGGCAGACAACATGACCACGACCACTGACAAGGTAGCACGTCGCAAGCTCTCTTTGCTCGAACTCGCATCCGAACTCGATAACGTCTCGAAGGCCTGTAAGGTGATGGGCTATTCGCGCCAGCAGTTCTACGAGATCCGGCGTAACTTCCAGACCTATGGCGCAGACGGCCTCGTTGACCGATTGCCCGGGCCGCGCGGACCGCATCCCAACCGCGTGCCGGCCGAGGTCGAAAAGGCAATCCTCGATCATGCCCTCGAACACCCCTGCCACGGCGCCACACGCGTCGAGCAGGAGTTGCGCCTCAAAGGCATCCAGGTCTCATCCGGCGGCGTAAGAGGTGTCTGGCAGCGCAACGGTTTGCTCACCAAGCATGAGCGCCTGCTCAAGCTCGAGAAGGAAACGGCTGATCGCAAGATCCAGTTGAGCGAGGAGCAGGTTCGCCTGCTGGAGCGCTTCTCGCCCGAGTTCCGTGAACGCCATATCGAGGCCCCGCACACCGGCTCACTCGTCGCCGTCGACACCTTCTTTGTCGGCACTCTCAAAGGCATCGGCAAGATCTATCTGCAAACCGCCATCGACTGCCATGCGCGTTATGCCTGGGCCAGGCTCTATCCAAACAAGCTGCCGATCACCGCCGTCCATCTCATGAACAACGACGTAATCCCAACCTTCGAGGCAGCCAAGGCCAAGATCGAGGTTGTCCTGTCAGACAATGGCCGCGAATTCTGCGGACGCCCGGACCGCCATCCTTACGAACTCTACCTGCAGCTCGAAGAGATCGAGCACCGCACGACCAAGGTCAGGCGACCGCAATCCACTGATGTAATCGACAAGCGTTTTTTTCTTCAAGCGTGCTAATCTCGCCCAGCGCACGGCCGACCACGTGGCCAAGAACCGGGTTGAGGATGAGATCCCGGTCGCGCCGCCTCTATTGTCGCTCCTCATTTGTGGCGCCCGTGCGCGCCTTGACCGGTCCTCGCCGGTTCCAGCCGGCAACGAAACGGGTGTAGGCGGCTTCAGCCTGTTCGACCCGTCGCCGCTCCCCGTCGCGATGGCTCTTGATGTTGTAGGCGTGGGCGGAACCTTTTTGTCCCCGAGCGGCCTTATATCCGGCTCTCAGTTCGAGATCGCGCAGCTTCTTGGCATGGAGCGCAGGGCGTGCCCAGACGTAGTCCTCATCATTGGTAAGCAAATACCAGATCAGGATGGCCAGCTTGCGCGCCGTTGCGACGGCGGCAACATGCTGGCCGCGCCGCGCACGGATGCGCAGAAAAAAAGCGCGCAGAGGCCCCGGTGATCGCGCCGCCACCCAGGCGGCTTCAACCAGCATGCCACGGGCATGGCCGCGACCCTGCTTGGTGATCCGGCCATGATAGGCGGGTCCCGGCCCTGACTGGCGAACGCTCGGATTAAGCCCGAGATAGCTGACCAGCTTGTCGGCTGTCTTGAAGCGCGATATCTCACCAATCGCGGCGATCAGTGCCAGGGCGACGACCATGTCCACACCAGGGATCGTCATTAGCTGCTTTGCACGCTCATCGCCCAATGCCGAACGGGCAAGATCACGTTCGATAACCTTGAGATCATCACCAAGGCGGTCGAACTCGCGCAGATGACGCTCGATGGCCAGACGCTCATCATCGGGAACATGTTGGACGCTGAGCCAGGAACGCCCCTTGGCACCACACAGGTCGGCGTGAGGACATGGCGGGATCAAATGTGCATGCAGGATCGATTGGATAATATTCTTCAAACGCGAGCGCTGGCGTACGATTTGGTTGCGCCGTGTCACCTGCCGGCGTAGTGCCTGGGTGCCCTCATCTGCAACCCACACTTCCGGTAGAAAGCCGGTGGCATAGAGCTGTGCCAACACGCCGGCATCGATAATGTCGGTCTTGATCTTGGCATGGGCAATCACACGCACCTGCTTGGGGTTGGCGATCACGACACGTTCCACATGCGGCGCGAGTACTGCTGCAACCGCAGACGCATTGCCTGTTGCCTCAACGACAACGACGTCACTGTTCGATAACGTTGCAGCAAAGGCTGCGAGCAAATCGCGACGCATGTCGACACGACCCAGGCGCTTGAGTTTGCCGTTCTGCCAAACCACAGCCTCGGCAAACGTACGATGGATGTCCAATCCGATGATACGACCGTTGCTATCCATATCCGCTCCCATCATTCAAAACTCGATCGAAAACGGGAGCCGGCGGGCAACACGACACCTACTGATCCGCGCTCGCGGCGCATCCGGGCAAGTCGCAGGGGCGGCCATGTAACGAGCTCGGGCTCACAGCCCAACGTCTGACGGCGGCCTGCCCGCACTTCACGTGCTCCCGGTGCCCCGTGTCCCGGATGGGCTCACCATATGCGGATCTCGCGATGAGATCAGCGGATCACAAAGGCACCAAAGCTATCATGCCGGATAACGGCATCGTCGAACGCTTCCACCGCACGCTGCTCGATGAACACTTCCGTATCGAAGGCCGCCGGACCTGGTTCGAAACCATCGAGGAAATGCAGGCTGTTCTCGACGACTATCTCATCCACTACAATACCAAGCGACCGCACCAGGGCCGCAACATGAACGGGCGAACACCGGCCCGCGCATTCAAAGAAGGACTGCCCCGCCGGGCAAAACCGCAACAGCAAAAGAAGGAGAATGCAACACCTGAAAACCAAGCCGCTCAACACGCAGCCTGACTTCAGCCCGAAGCGGAAACTGTCAGGTGATTACTGTTCTTGTACACTCAGAGCTTTCTTGATAGCGAAGCGCAGCGATCCTCCTCGCGACTAGACGACTAGGGGATTATTCGCGAATAGCGACGGAATTGATTTTGCCCCAACCTTCGTGACTTTGACGGTGCGCCCGTCTGCAGCCACTCTTAGCCAACCAAGTTCGCTAAAGCGATGAAATACTGCTGCTCCGACAGCACCCCCTAGGTGGTATGAGCCTTCGCTCCAATCCGAGCAACTCTTTGTCAGTTTTCGCTTTGACGCTCGCAATGCCTCGACATCAATACCTAGATCGTTCAAAGCGCGCTCCCCTTTTGGACGGAGGGCGAAGGCGTCAGATTCTCCAGCTAGCATTTTCTCCTTCACGAAAGCATCAGCTAAACGCACTCCGAGTTCCCCGGCTAGGTGATCGTAACAACGTCGTGCATTTCGAAGTGCTGGATCTCTGATCAAGGCCGAACTCTTACGAGGTGTTAGTCGGGCGGCCATTGCTTCGATCGCCTCCAGCGACTCAGCGATTTCGGCATCCGCCAACCGATACCGCCGAGATCGTCCTTCCTGATTAACAATGATCAAGCCGGCGATGCGCATTTGAGCAAGGTGGCCACTAGCCGTGCTGGCGGAAACGCCAGCAACTGAAGCAAGGTCAGTAGCTGATAACTCACCCTCCTCCTTCAAGGCGAAGAGCATATTGGCTCGGGCTGGATCTCCGACTAGTGCCGCCGCTTCAGCGATAAACGAGATGTCCATAATATTTCGGTCCTAACCGAAGCAATGCTCGACAGCAATAGCGTACGTTCATTCTGGAGTGCACCCACCAATGACTGCCGAAGGGGGACGATACAATGTTTTACATGCTGACCTGTTTCAATCTTCGAGATGGGATTCGCATCGAAGAATTCTCATCCTCCTACATCAACTTCGTTCGGCACCTTCAAGAACTTGGCCTTGTCAAAGACACTAGCCCGATCGGTTGCCGTCGACCGAATTCAGGTCTCGACACTGACGTGACCAGATCACACCAGTACTACGCGGTGATGAACTTCGAAGATGCTGATCAAGCCGAACGCGCGCGGTTGCATATAAAGCCGAGAGCACATCCAACAGAACAGCTCCATTTCGAAGTGCTATCGAAAGCCAGAGATCTCATTTTCGTTACCTGGGAAGACATTTGAAAAGTTCTTTGTCGCGCCTTCGAGGCCAATTCAACGACCCCGATTGATCTGAACTCTGTTCGAGAATTTGCGCTCGCTGGACAGCACTGCCGTCTCATGGCCCTCTTGATCTGAATTCCGTTCGAGCACATCAGGTCCGCTATCTTGGGCATGTTCTGCCGTGAAGTGCTCGGCCTGCAGATGAAACAGGCTGACCCGGAGCGAGCGTTCGCCGACAATTGCATTTTGCATCGCACCAACCATGCGTTGCGCTCGAAGCGGACCTGAGCAAGTCCAATATCGCCAAGCCCAACGTTCGACGCGAAGATCGACACATGACATTGGTCGCGCATCAAGTAGCTCTTCGCAGGGACCTTCATTTCTGACACTGTGCCGTTGGTCCCCGATTGGGTTCTATTATGCTGTCTCAGCACCAGAAATGACTCGGGAGGATGGCACTTGAACGAAAAAACTAGCGCAGTAACCGGGAGCTGCATGTGTCGTGCGGTACGTTACCAGTGCAACGGCGAACCACTAACTGTCGCGTATTGTCATTGTCAGGATTGCAGACGTCACACGGGAGCACCCGCTGTTGTATGGATTGTTTACGACGCCGAGCAGGTCCAATACACAACTGGGACGCCCAAAATCCATGAATCTTCTCCAGGCGTTGGTCGAGCGTTCTGTGGTGACTGCGGCACGCCGTTAACCTGGCAGGCCGAATCAAAAAGATTCAAGGGCAAGCAGATCGTGGAATTCTACGTTGGCACACTCGACGATCCATCCCGACATGTTCCGGATCGGCACTGGTTCGAAAGCGAACGCCTGGCCTGGTTCGACACGGCAGACAACTTGCCTCGCTATGGCAAATTGGATGAGGACGGGATTCAACCGCTTCATATTGGTCCGAAGAACAACAAGCAGTAAGCCCTTCCGAACACCAGTTCGTTCAAAGGAACAGGCGATGCCGTCACTCGCAAAAGCAATTGAAACATACGTCAAGGCAAAAGACGAAAACCGGCCTCACTTGCTATCCCGGGCCTTCGCCGACAACGCCACCGTTCACATGATCGTTGATACCGAGGCTATCTCTTTTCCTCCTGTAATGTCGGGCCTGAGTTCCATAACGGATGTCCTCGTCCGGCAGTTCGGTCAAAGTTACGAAAACGTCTATACATTATGCCTCTCGCCTCCTCCTGAGTATGGCACGACCAATTTTGTCTGCCGTTGGCTGGTCGGCATGTCTCATAAACAGGATCGCTCAGTTCGAGTCGGAGGGGGGCTTTATGAATGGAGCATGCCGGTTGATCGTGTCGAAAATCTCAGGATTAAGATCACAACCATGCAGGAGCTTGATCCCGGAACAATCGACCCGGTCATGCGTTGGCTTGCAGAATTGCCGTATCCATGGTGCTCGGCAGCAGAAGCACTAGATAATGCTCCACGAATTGGAGAACTTGCGTCCGTTCTGGACCACGTGAGCAGCCTATCAATCGATAGTTGATAGCGTTGCATTCTACTTTCTGACTTAGCTATTCGACGTAATTGCAAGGCCCGGCTTGGCACCGAGGCGGTCTTGCGGTGAAGCCGGTTTGGCCTCGAAAGAGGCCGACCCTTTGGGCACTCCCCCATGCCTAAATACGATGGTCCGGGATCACGGCTTCTGCGCAATATATGTATAGTAGTTGCAGGCTCCGAAGAATGCGCCTTCGTCGCTGGCACGGTGTTGAGTGGACAACCATGCGGCGGCCTCATCCTCGCTCAGATTTCCTGTCCGCACGACCATCGGAATATAGCTGTCGGCCATGTTCAGGAAGAATGAACCGGTTCGCGCTTCGGCGAGAACCTCAGGCAGGAAATGCGCTAGGTTCAGACCATGGTTCGCTAGCGCTGCGGGCAGCCTGCGAAGGACATAGGGGTTGGCAACCGCAGCATCCAGTATCATGCTGACGACTTCGGCATTGCGCGCCGCATCGCCAGCCCCGAAAGTCAAAGAGGCGTAATCGCCGTCGAAGATCGCCACCGTGCCACCTGGACGAACGACCCGGGCAGCCTCGGCGATTACCGCCGCAGGATCGCTGACATGGCTGACAAGTGTGTGGGCTAGAACAACGTCAAAGCTGTTATCAGCATCGGACAGCGAGTGTGAATCGCCGGTGCGAAATGTAACCCGCCCGGCGAGGCCTTCTTCGGCGGCCAGGCGGCTTGCAGCCTCAACCAACTCTGGGCTGTAGTCGATGCCGGTGATCTCGGCGGTGAACCCATCACGGACGGCCAATGCACGGGAGACAACTCCGGTGCCGCAGCCGAGATCAAGTAGCGCCTTACAGGCCCCAAGGTCGATGCGTTCTAGATATGTCTCGCGCATGCCGACAAACACCGGGTCGCGTCCCCGAAATTCGAGCCGATCGACGATTTTATGAACCCCTTCGGGGTCGAGACTGCCGATAGACTGGAAAATGTCGTTTCCGCTCATAACGCATTCTCCCCAATTCGGTTGTGGGAAAGCCTAGTCTCCGCGCTCAGTAATGGTTCTTTGGATCAATGTGGCACCAGCATACCTTGCGCAGCATTGCATTTCCATGGCGGTTCGAGCTTGAGAGGAGGCCATGGCGAGTGAATTATCCAACAGTTTCCTAGGCTGTGCGAAAGTCAGGTTTATGGATTTCGCGTTGTTGGCGCGATGCAGCACCTCGATGTTAGACCGCGTCCGCTTTTACAACCGAGCATCGATGACGCCATCGCAGTACGCTGCACCTGCTCGGGTCTGTTGATGGCCCGCAGGATTCAAGCTCAGCTGGAGCACATCGTGTCCGCAGTTGAGATATCCTCTGCCGTGATGTACTCAACGGCTAGATGAAACAACCTGACCCACTGCTGAAGTTTGGCATTGCCTAACTTTTCTTGAGTTGATGGCCGCTACCGGTGGAAGCAGACATGCATCGTCGTCGCGAGCGCAGACCGGTGCAACGTCGACACGTCGCTCGATTTGCTTGCCACACGGTGGCGAAGATCAAACAAGAGACGCTCCGTACGGTGCATCATTTCTTGAAAGCATCGCAGTATCGCTGTCCGCTTAACTGCCAAATACTGATATCGGGCCATACCAAGAGAGCCAAGCGTGCTGATTTGAAGAGCGGGATTGCTCTCTCGGCAAGTTCGCCTCTGACGAGAGAGAGACACATATACAGTCAGACTGCGTTCACTCACTTACTTTTGGCGGTTCATAAAACGCAAATTCAGCCACTCGACTAATTCGCTCATTCGCGAGTCGAGGCAAGTCGCAAACTCTACGCAGCAGTGCATTTCACGAGCTGAACGGTTTGTCGGGAGGACCAGGCGTGCGTGACAGCTAACGCCTGTCAGTTGTCGGCGTTGATCGATTGTCCTTGACAGTCATGCTCATTGCAACAAAAATGAAACGATGTTTCGATAGTCGAAACATCTTGCAGTGAGCGAGGTTGATCATCATGAAGAAGCGCGTGGCCGGGCGAGCCAAGTTCATCGCCGTCATGGCACTTGCAGGTTTAACGAGTGTGGGTGTAGCCACCTCGTCGGCTGCAGATAAGGGTTCCGTCGTATTTGCATCGTGGGGAGGGTCATTCCAGGATGCGTTGCGTAGCGCCATGCTTGCGCCTGCAGCTAAGTCATTGGGACTTACAGTGAAGGAAGACACCACTAACGGCATTCAAGATGTTCGTGTTCAGATTACCGCAGGCAAGGTCACATGGGATGTGACCGAGCAGGAGCTGCCGACTTGCGAGACGCTGAAGCGTGAAGGCAAGCTTGAGCCACTTGACTACGGCGTCATCAATACCGCGGGTATTCCGAAATCTCTGATCAACAGCCACTACATCGGCTTCATCAACTTCACGAAAGTTATTGCATACAGAAAGGATAAGTTCGGAGACAAGGGTCCGAAGACTTGGGCGGACTTTTGGGACGTGAAGAAATTTCCCGGCAAGCGGGGGATGCATGGCAAGGTCAATTACAATTTAGAGGCAGCATTGATGGCCGACGGCGTTGCTCCGAGCGATGTCTACAAAGTTCTGGCCACAAAAGATGGCAGGGAACGGGCCTGGAAGAAACTTGAACAAATCGTGCCGCACGTGACCGTATGGTATCGCGGCGGCTCGCAGTCAGCGCAACTTCTACGTGACGGTGAAGTTGACATGATCCACATGGGTCATAACCGCGTGGAAAGCGTCAAGAAATCCGGCATAGATGTCTCATATACCTTCGACGGCGGAACGATGGACATAGATTGCCTTCTGGTTCCAAAGGGTGCGCCGAACAAGGCAAACGCAATGAAATTGATCAATGCGGTGTTGACGCCTAAAGCGCAGGCGACGTTGGCAAAGACTATGCCATTAGGGCCTGTGAATACGAACGCTTTCAAGGCTGGCGTCCTGTCGATCGATGAGGCCGTCAATGTCAATACACATCCCAAGAATTTCCCAAAGCAGCTGCTGGTGGATCCTAACTTTTACATCGGTCGACTTGGCCAGCTGACAGAGCGTTTCGACACTCTCATTCAACGGTAGCTCTGCGCGACCTCCAACCCACATTCACGCGTAGCGAGATGCATTCGATCAATGCTGCTCGCTGCAAATCAAAACAGATTGGCGGCCGCAAATCGACCGCTCGGAGCGAACAGATGACAGTCGGCCTGGGCGACAGGGAACAGCAATCGCTTCCAATTCGTGTCGCCAATTTGACCAAGTCTTACGGCTCAGTTCACGCTCTGGATAACGTCAACCTGGACATTAGGGCGGGTGAATTTATTACCCTTCTCGGCCCATCTGGATCAGGCAAGACAACCCTTCTGATGGCTTTGGCGGGATTTTCCCGGCCAGACCAAGGAAGCATCAGGTTTGGCGATCAGGATATGACACTTACGCCGCCTCATAAACGTGGCGTTGGCATGGTGTTCCAGAACTATGCCCTGTTTCCGTTTCTTTCGGTAGCTGACAACGTCGCCTATCCGTTGAAGGTGCGCAGTGTGCCTGCGACGGAACAAGCCAGGCTGGTCGAGAGTGCTCTGGAGACCGTCCAATTGAGCGGCTTCGGAAATCGGCGCATCCATCAACTTTCAGGTGGGCAGAAACAGCGCGTGGCGCTGGCACGCGCCATGGTTTTTGAACCGCGCATTATCCTCATGGATGAACCACTTTCGGCTCTCGACAAGAAACTTCGAGAGCACATGCAAATCGAGCTTAAGGCGCTCCATCGCAAGCTTGATGCGACAATTGTCTATGTCACGCATGATCAACGCGAGGCACTAACGATGTCGGATCGCATTGCTGTTATCAATAACGGCCAACTGATCCAGGTTGACGCGCCCGAGGCACTCTATCGCCGACCCAAAGATGTCTTCGTCGCGGATTTTGTCGGTGAGTCTGTGCTTCTTCCAGTTGAGGTGACGCCGGATGGCCCAGCCTTCAATGGGCTGCCCCTCAGGACAAACTTCGACATTGACGGCACGGGTCCTTTCTATCTGGCAATCCGGCCCGAACTATTGGAGTTTGATGTTGGGGCCGGGTCAGATGAATTGAACAGACTGAGCGGGACGGTCGTGGATGTAATCTATCAGGGCGACAGTGCTCTTGTTTTGATCGAAGCTGGCAATGGCGCACACGTTAATGTTCGCCTTTCCATGAATCGCAAAAGTCGTGCCGCGATCCCCGAGCGTGGGCAAAGCATTGTTGTTGGTCTGCATCCCGATGACACAATCATCGTCGCTGGTGAGGTCGCCTCATGACTGCGATAGCTGACATCCACGGCAAACTGCCCATTTCTCACATGAACACGAGCGAACTCAAGCGTGCCGAGCTGCGTGAAACGCAACTATTTCTCGGCCTGTCGCTTCCGGCCATCTTGCTCATTTTGGTCGTGGTATTCATTCCGATATTCTGGTTGTCGTCACTGTCGTTCCTCGATCGCGCCAATGACCTGTCATTCGAGAACTACGAGCGGATATTCAAGAGTAATCTCTACCTTAAGACATTCATCGTCACATTCGAAATTAGCGTTTCGGTGACGCTGCTGTGCGTTCTACTCGGCTATCCACTTTGCTACTGGCTCTCACAACTACACCCGCGGACCGCCGGTATCATGATGGTTTTTGTACTGCTGCCATTTTGGACCTCCGTATTGGTGCGCACCTACGCCTGGCTTGTCCTGTTACAGCGTAACGGAATCATCAATCAAAGCTTGATGTCTGCAGGTTTCATTGATCAACCTTTGCAACTCGCCCACAACCTGACTGGCAGTATCATCGGCATGGTACACATCATGCTGCCGTTTCTCATCCTGCCACTCTACGCGTCGATGCGTACGATCGACACCAACCTTGTAAGAGCCGCCATTGGACTTGGCTCGACACCGCGTGAAGCGTTCTGGCGAGTTTTTTTGCCAATGTCATTGCCTGGATTGTTTGCCGGTGTCGTCCTCGTTTTCATTCTTTCGCTGGGCTTCTACGTCACACCGGCTCTGCTTGGAGGCGGTCGGGTTCAGATGTTGGCGCAGCGTATCGAGTCAACAATTACGATCTATTCCAACTGGGGGGCAGCAAGCGCGCTCGGCGTTGTTCTTCTAATGATTGCACTTGCAATGATTTGGCTGATGCACCGCGTCTTCGGTCTCGACAAACTCTTCATGAGGTGAGCCGATGACTGTCGATGAACGCGTTGGAAAAAGTAGATTTGATGGCGCTTGGCTGACTGTATTCAGTTCACTCGTCCTGTTCTTTCTGACCTTGCCGACCTTGATCGTCATCCCGATGTCGTTCTCTGACTCGGCTTACCTGGAGTTTCCACCCCAACAGTTTTCAATGCGTTGGTACGAAGCATATTTCGGTTCCACAGCATGGATGGATGCAACGAGGACATCGTTGCTGGCAGCGGTGCTGACGACGCTGGTGGCCACGCCTTTAGGGACACTTGCTGCCTACGGGCTGCATTGTTCATCTCCACGGGTACGTAGCGCCGCGCAAGTACTAATCATCCTGCCAATCGTTGTGCCCTTGATCCTCGTAGCCGTCGGTGTCTTTCACCTCTACGCCAAGCTTGGGCTGAACTATACTTTAACCGGGGTCGTGATCGCGCACGTTGCGCTGGCGCTGCCATTCGTCATCATTACGGTCATGTCGGGCCTAAAGAGCTTTGATCTCAATCAGGAACTCGCCGCACGCTCTCTTGGCGCGTCGCGGTCGTACGCGTTCGTGACGGTGACGCTGCCACAAATAAGGTTCTCCATACAAATAGGCGCATTCCTTGCCTTCATCACGTCGTTGGACGAAGTCGTCATCGCGATGCTGGTTTCCGGAGGTGAGAATGCCACCATTACCCGGCGCATGTTCAACTCGTTGCGTGACCAGATCGATCCGACGATTGCTTCGATTTCGACGTGCCTGATCGCTGTTTCAGTCTTTGCCTTGGTTAGTGTCCAACTGATTGGCAGAACGCGTGCAGGCAGCGGTGAATGACGATGTCTGAGTGGATGCACAGGCCGTATACCCGAAAACTTGCATTACACTTCAGTTCCGAGGCGTGCGCTGCGAGCGCCCATCCTGTGCTCAATCTCATTCGCCACTTCAAGCATAGATGCCCTGTAGGTGCGGATTTGTTTCGCTGTGAAACGGCTCGTCAATCCCGAGATCGAGACAGCACCAATCAGCTCCTGGTCCGGTCCCAGAACCGGAGCCGAAATGCCAGAAACGTCAGGGTCGCGTTCCCCGACACTTACATAACTGCGATCGCTAATGATCTGAGCCGCACCTTTGCTCCGTGGATTGGCAAATGCCTGAAGAACGTGTCCGGAGGACCCTACGCCAAGCGGAATGATCTCCCCTTCTTCAACGTGGTCACGCGCCAGCCGCGGGGAATTCACACGATAAAGACAGACCCCGCTCTTTCCCCGCAGTACGTAGAACGATGCGCTCTCCTTAGTTTCTGCGACCAAGCGTTCGAGGACAGGAACCACAACCTCTCGAAGGTCGAGGTTCTGACGAAACAATGCGCCCAGCTGCCAAAGAGTCGGACCAAGTCGATAGTTGCCATCGCTGTCGCGGACCAGATAACCGAAGCGTTCGAGAGACACATTGAGCCGCAGGATGGTCGATTTGGTCAAACCAGTCCTGTCAGCAAGTTCCTTGAGCGCAAGCGCGGGCGTGCCATCACTAAAGGCATCCAACATCGACAGAGCTCGCTCGACCGCGTCTACCCCGGAAAAGCCATCGTTGGCGCGGCGCTCGCCACCATTCTTCTTTGTTTGTTTGGCTCTGGTTTCGGGCATTCTAATCCTTTCGGTCCGCCTGCATGGATGCACTCGTTGAGCGACTGTGGCGCTGTACTGCATCGTGGCAAATCGGCCGTTCATATAGTTTCATTGGCAGGAATAACTTGCTTCGGTGGCAGCGTACAAGTCCTCCGTATGGCTTCTCTCCGTGCCGTTCCGACATTCACAAAAAGAGAGGCTGCCGCATGAACTCTGGCAATAGCGCTTCGACCGGACGAGACGGAACATTTGCCCGATTTCCATTTGGTAAGCTTTCAGACCTGGACGCGGGCATGCTTGCGATATTCGGGGTGTTGATGAACTCAACATACGGGCGAGGGCACGAAGCGGTAGCCGGCCCGAATGCGCTCAGGCAATGTTCGGCCGAGTATTTGGCCGATTTCCTTCAGTCTCCTTCGCGCACGGTCTTTGACATTGATACCGGGAAAACCTTGCGGTTGCGCGACAACGTCGGAGGTATTGACCTTGGCAATCTGGCTGCTGGCAGCATTTCAGATAACGACATGGTCAATCAAATCGCCTCGCTTGCCCAGGCTGTTCTAGCCGCGCGAGCCGTACCGGTTCTACTTGGTGGAACCGTCAATTGCCTGCTGGGGTTGATCGAAGGGTTTTGGGCGGCGCAGCGAAAACCAGGGTTGCTTATTTTAACCAACCGCCTGTTCACAACAGAAGGGAGCAGAAACTTCATCCGGGAAGGCGAGATCCATACCGAAGGATCAAACAAGGTGTCGGAACTGGAGACCTGCCAAGTGGGTATCAATGGACTTCAATCTGCCGACGCCTGGGCCTGCGTTCGGCAAGCGAGCGGAGCGAGGATCATAACCGCTGATGCCATCCACGACGGCGGGTGGTCCTTGGCTATCGAGGAAGTCGGCGCATTCATCGACGCCCAGGACGAAGTCATTTGCGCGATTGACGCGGCCGTCCTCGATACTGGTTATGCGGCTGGTACAGCAGATCTCAACGTCGGTGGGCTCACACCGCAGCAACTCGTTTCGATTAGCACCGAGTTCGATGTTGCGAGCAAACTCGCCGGCATGGCCCTACTGAACGTCGCCCCCGAGCTCGACGCACGAGGACACACCGAACAAGCCGTCACCGAGAGCGCGTTCGCATTGCTTGACGGTCTCATGGTCGAGGAAATCAGGCCATGATCGGGTCCGAAAGCAAGAACCCAAGGCCAGCGCGACTCATGCCGGTATCAACTCTGCTAGGCGCTCGCGCAGGCGACCTAGAGGACCTGACCGCCGGCACGGTTGCCTTGGCAGGGCTCTATTGTGATCACTTTAGTGGCGGGGAACCTGGCGCGAGACTGGCAGCCCGTCAAATGAGATATGGTTGCAGCCACTTTGCGCGGGCCGGTCGGGAACCGCGCGCAAGAATTGCCTCCAACGTCATTGATATCGGCGACCTGAACGTCTTTCCCTTGGAGCCTGCGAAAAACTTCTCAGCACTAACCGATCAAACCTTTCGCATAGCAGCGACCGGAGCAAAACTCCTTGCTTTCGGTGGAGACTACAGTCTGACGCCTGCTCTCATCGCGGGTCTTAAGTCAGCGGGCCAATCGCCGCGTTACGTCGTGCGCATTTCTCAGCGGCTGGATCTGGCAAGCGCAGATCCGCAAGGCGATGCGCCAAGCCGCAATAGTTCCTCCCGCACCATTACAGACAGCTTGGATGGTGGCCTGTCCTCAATGCTGTTTTGGGGCTGTGCCGGGCGGCATGCGCTGGCAGAACAAGAGCTAGCGAGTTCCACGATTTGCATATCGGGACGTTCTATTGAGTCCGACCCAGAACATGATCTGGAATTGGTCCGTGAGAAAGTTCTCGCACATTCCGGGTCAGTGTTCTTATCGCTTGATACGGATGTTCTGGAACGTCGACACCTGAATGCTTGGCCTCGTCGGCCGACAGGGGAAGTCACCCTTCTGCACCTTGTCAAATTTCTCCGAGCGCTTCACGGGGCTGAGTTTATCGGCGGGCACCTATCTGGATTCATACCCGGTATCGCGACGACGCAATGGGATGCCACCGAAGGCGTGGTGGCCATCGCTCAAGAAATGGCCGGTCTGATGCAGGGGGAGGCAAGTTAATGCCATTGCGTAACGCACCGTTGCCGCGCATGGCTGGGCAATTGTCATTCATGCGATCGCGGCAAGCGTCAATATCTGATCTCAATGCTGACAGCCTTGCCGTTATTGGAATTCCATTGGAGGCTTCTGATGATCGGACGACAGGCGCCCGCTTTGGGCCACTCGCCCTGCGTGAAACATCGGTCTACTTTGGCTGGCACGCCAACCCACAATTCAGTCACCCGGTTGACGTTGAGGCACGGGTCCAGGTCGATACGTCTTCAATCCATGAGCGACTGGTGGACCTTGGCGATATTCCGATACTGAACGGTACATGGGATGACGCCTTTCAATCTATTGCCAGAACGCTGGATGATATCAGACGCACCGGCGCCAACGTATTGGCGCTCGGTGGCAGTGAAGGCATCGTTGATCCCGTTGTACGGGGCCTTTGCCAAGGCGAACGCGCTGCGATCGTACAGATCGGCGGCACCCTGCCCGCTCCCGAAGCTCCGGGAGGAGCAAGGTTATTGCTTGCGCCACGCGGAGGCATGTCACGCGAAAACGTGGCAGGAGTCACCAAGAATGGCGGACAGATCTTACCTGCACGAAAAGTCTCTGCAATCGACTCTGATCAACTGGTCCAAATGGCCCGCACCATGCGCGATCAGTCGGAAGCGCTGATCGTCCAGTTTGATATTTCCGCCATTTCAAGTGAGTGGCACGGCATGGGACCAACGGCTTCGCATCGCGGCCTTGATCTTCAAGCGGCGCAGAAGGTGCTTTCTGCACTTGGTAAGGCCGATGTTCGCGGACTGGTCGTAACGGGGCTCATGCCAACGTCTCATGGATTGGGAATCGTGAAAACCGGCCAACGAATGATCGTAACCGCATTGTTGGGGTTCATTTATGCGCGATTAGGTTTGTCCGGTTCAGCAGCGAAGCCACCAATTCAATACTGAGAGGACGCGGAATATGACTGATAGCCCAATCATGCTGGCTCCTGCAGCAACGTTGTTTGCCGCACCGCAGCGTCCACCGAGCAATGTCATCGAGGGGTCGGTCGGTGTCGTTGGCATGCCGAGCGATTGGACGCATTCGAGCAGGATCGGGACACGTTTTGGCCCCGATGCCCTGCGCGTGGCTTCGTCTGAGATTGTTGATAGCCTGCCATTGTCTGTCGATGGTGATGTCATTGATCCAGCGGACGGCTCGCGCTGGCGCCTCAAGTCACCTGGTTGGATGTACGATTGCGGAGATGCCGAGATTTCACCCTCGTCGGTTGAGCGAACGACGGCGGCAATTTGCGAAATGACCAGAACCATTCGTTGTGCCGGCGCAACTCCGGTCGCGCTCGGAGGTGATCACTACAATAGCTATCCGGCCTGCCTTGGTTACGCGAAGGGGCTTGCCGAACTGCATCCCGGTCGTCGCTTTGGTTACATCCAAGTCGATGGACACCTGGACTTCTCCGACCGACTGGGGGCTTGGGGTTCGCACAATCATGCGACTAACGCCCGGCGGATCTTTGAGATTCCAAACCTGATTCAAGAGAACATGGTTTGGATCGGCATTACCGGCTGGGTCGATGGTGGCGATCTCGAACAGATTGAAGAGATGGGCGGTAAAGTTTTTTCATCAGGTGATGTCCATCGCCTCGGGGCACACAAAGTAACCGAACTTGCCATCGCCCATGCAACGCGTGGATGCGATAGCGTCTATCTTTCAATTGATATCGACGCCATGGACGCCGGCTTTCTCCCCGGAACCGGTTCAATCGTCCACAGCGGTATGACTCCACGGCAGTATTGCCAAATCCTTGATGTCTTGGCTGAGGCACCGATCGATGGCCTCGACATTGTCGAGGTTTCCCCGCCGCTCGATCCGTCTGGCCGGACGCAACGAATAGCAGCTCATATGCTCATGCGCGTACTCAAGCGTCATATGTTTACGAAAGTCGATCCGGAGTTGTCATGACATCGTTCAACGGCATAGTCGAACTGGGTGGGCTTTATTTCGACGATGTTGCGCAGCCACGAGCGACGCGGCCATGGCTGGTCGACCTCGACGTATTGAAACCCTACGATGGTCTTGAGCCTGGCAATATCGCCTGCTTCGATCGGGCGCCCGATTGGTCTCGCTGGCACATCGGGGATACTCCTGTGGAGCCAAGCTGCCGACTTCGGTGGGTCGACATCGAGCACCACGGCAAGCGGCTGCTCATCTGCGACCGTGTCATCTTAGTATACATTAGTTGGCACGATCTCGAAGGCAACGGCCTCGTACGCGGCGCCAAAGTCACCATTGATCAGGAGAGCTTTCAGTGTCGCCTCATGAGCGGTGGCTCCGATTTCCGGGCGGGTGAGGATGGCTTTTCCGCCGGTACCCCCCACGACAATGAGTGGGACTTGTTCGTTGCAGGCGGGAAAAGTTTGCAAGGTCTTCCTGTTCCAACCTCGACTGATCTGGACGATGATCTCAACGAAACTGACCGCCTAAGCGACCACAACCGGTTTTGGAATTGGTTTGGTGCCGTTAGCTGGACGGCAAACCCATACGCGCGAAGGGAGACCGCGAGGGTTTGTCGAGGATATCGAGCTGCTCAATACTTCTATCTCAATACATTCAATCACCGACATGAAGACATCGGCTGGCGTCCGGTTCTGGAGCAAGAGGCCTAACCCGACCAGTTACCCGTTTCGCTGACTGCTTCGCACTGGAGAAAGATTTCCGACATGACCATTGCCAGGCTGGAAGGCATCCGCGTTCTCGATTTGACAAACGTTCTGGCGGGTCCGTTTTGCTGCCATCAACTTGCGTACATGGGGGCTGACGTCATCAAGGTCGAGGTGCCGGGGTCGGGAGATCTTGCACGTCAGCTTGGTGCTGATCCGGATCTCAATGACAAACGCATGGGGGTTTCGTTCCTGGCTCAGAACTCGGGCAAGCGCTCAATCACGCTCAACTTGAAAGCCGACAAGGGGAAGGACGTTTTCCGGCGCCTCGTCGAAACAAGTGATGTTCTTGTCGAGAACTTTAGGCCTGGTGTTATGGCGCGTCTTGGCCTTAGCTACGATGATCTCAAAGCAGTCAATGCAAATCTTATCTACTGCGCAATCTCAGGGTTTGGACAGGAAGGGCCCCTCAAAAACCTGCCGGCATATGATCAGATCATTCAGGGCATGTCGGGGACAATGAGCATTACCGGCGCTCCGGACACAGCCCCTTACCGGGTTGGATATCCCGTCGCCGACACGGTCGGCGGATTGACTGCAGCATTCGCGATTTCGTCTGCGCTGGTCAATCAAAAACGCGAAGGTGGCTGTTTCATCGATGTCGCAATGCTCGACTCCATTTTGACGACAATGGGCTGGGTCGTGTCGAACTATTTGATTGCAGGCAAGGAACCGTTGCCGATGGGCAATGACAACTTCACTGCTAGCCCATCAGGCACGTTCGAGACCGCAAGCGGTCCGATCAATATCGCTGCCAATAAGCAGGAGCAATTTGAGGCTGTGTGCCGCGTTGTTGGGCGAGCTGAGCTCGCGAACGATGAGCGGTTTTCCGAGCGTCAAGCAAGACTTGTCCATCGCGACGCGCTGCGCAGTGAGCTTGAAGAGGCGCTGTCAGCTAAGGGCGCTGATGAATGGTGTGCCCAATTGAACGATGCAGGCGTCCCCGCCGGACCAGTTCTGACTGTGCCTGAAGCACTAGCTCAGCCGCAGGTCGCTCATCGCCGTTTGATTGCGGAGTTTGACGATGTGCCGAGTGTTGGTGGCAACATGCGTACGGCCCGGACAGGAATCAACATCGACGGCGCACCACTTACTGTACGTGAAGCACCTGCAACCCTCGGGCAGCATACGGAGCCGATCCTGAATGAGTTAGGATACGACGCGGAAGAGATCCATGCTCTCAACAAAGAGGGTGCAATTTAACAGTGGCTTAGAACCTTCCTGGCAAGTCGAGTTTGCCGCCTCGTTCAAACCGATTGTGTAATTCGTGGTTGTGCCATCTCGAAGATTGTTGCCGGTGAAATTGCTGGACTGCCGGCTCAACACTTGAAAGCCGACATTAGCCGCCAAGCTCCAGCAAGCCTTCGATGATAGCGGTCACGCTTCCGCAAAGTGGACATGAACGAACCCGCTTCTGCGGGAGAGCGCTGCGCGCGGACCGTGCCGTGGGGCAGGCGCAGTGCTAACCAACTGAACATCAATCGATAACGGGCAAGGCGCCCTGTCTTGAGGATCGAGGGGTTCACCAACCTCCACTCAAGACAGGAGCCCCCAATGACCTCCCAAACAACGCCAGACAAGACAACGCCGAACAAGACATCACCAGAAGCCATCAGCCCGTCAGGCGACACGTGTGCAATGTCACCACTGCGTGCCCGCATGACCGAGGACATGACGATCCGTGGTTTTGTCGCCAAGACGCAAGTCGATTACATCCGTTGCGTTAAGCGCTTTGCTGCCTTTGTTGGCCGCTCGCCGGATACGGCCACGCCGGAAGAGATCCGCAAGTTTCAGTTTGCGTTGCGCGAGGAGGGCATGTCACCGTCCGCGATCAATGCGATCGTGAGTGCCTTGCGCTTCTTCTTCAAGGTCACGCTCGGGCGGCCGGAGATCGATCGCTGGACGCAGTTTGTGCGCGAGCCGCGCAAGCTACCGGTAATCCTCTCCCGAGAGGAAGTCGCCCGCCTCATCGATTGCGCACCCGGCCCCGGCCTCCAGTACAAGGCGGTCTTGTCTGTTGCCTACGGTGCCGGGTTGCGCGTCTCGGAGGTGGCAGCTCTCAAGGTCAGCGATATCGACAGTGAGCGCATGCTGATCCGCGTCGAGCAGGGTAAGGGCAGGAGGGACCGCTACGTCATGCTCTCAGTTAGCCTGCTTGAGCTGTTGCGCGAGTGGTGGCGTGAAGCACGGCCAGCCTACTGGATGTTCCCCGGACGAGCGCCCGGTCAGCACATCACGCCGCGTCAGATCAACCGCGCTGTCCATTCTGCCGCTGACATGGCCGGCATCGACAAGAAGGTGACGACGCACACGCTGCGTCATTCCTTTGCGACGCACCTGTTGGAGAGCAATATCGATGTGCGCATCATCCAGGCGCTGCTCGGCCATTCCAAGCTCGACATGACGGCGCACTACACGCGCGTCGCCACCAACACCATCCGCGATGTCATGAGTCCGCTCGACCGCATCACTCTGAAGAAGGCGACAAAGACATAGCTGGTCGCAATCCATGTCTCGGTCAGCATTGGAGGTCGCGGATATCTTCCGCGATCACGGACCCGCATGGCGTGATGCCAACCGCGGCCGCATCAACCTTGATCAGATGAAGGCGATGAGCGCCATCGAGCGTTGCCGCACGGCAGCCCTCGGCGGTCATGTTGCGCGTTGTGAGAACGATGCCTGCGGACACACAACGATCGCCTACAACTCCTGCCGCAACCGGCATTGTCCAAAGTGTCAGGGTCGGGCAGCACATGATTGGATGGCCGCGCGTGAAGCCGAACTGCTGCCGGTCAGCTACTTCCATGTCGTGTTCACGCTGCCAACGGCGATCGCCGACATTGCCTACCAGAACAAGGCCGTGATCTACGATCTGCTCTTCAAGGCATCCGCCGAGACCATGCAGACGATTGCAGCCGATCCCAAGCACCTTGGCGCCAAGATCGCCGTCATCTCCGTCCTGCACACCTGGGGATCGGCGATGATGCATCATCCGCACGTTCACATGATCGTGCCGGGTGGCGGGCTGTCTGAAGATGGTGAGCGCTGGATCGCATGCCGCAAGGGTTTCTTTCTGCCGGTGCGCGTACTTGCCAAACTGTTCCGGCGCCTGATGCTAGCGAAGATTGTGGCTGCCCATGACACCGGCAAGCTCGCCTTCCATGGCAGTCTTGCCCACCTTGCCGACGCCCGAGAACTCAAGTGCTTCCTGAGATCGGTGCGACGACGCAAATGGTATGTCTATGCCAAGCGCCCGTTCGCCGGGCCCAGGGCCGTGCTCGCCTACCTGTCGCGCTATACGCACAGAGTTGCGATCTCGAACCGGCGGCTGATCCGGGCTGACGCCAAAACGGTAACATTCAAGGTCAAGAACTATCGCCTCGAAGGACAGCGGCGCCATACCACCATGACGTTGGCAACGCCCGAGTTCATTCGCCGCTTCCTCATTCATGTGCTGCCCAAAGGCCTGCACCGCATCCGCCATTACGGCCTCTTCGCCAACACCGTCCGTGCCGCCAACCTCGCTCGAATGCGTGCGCTGCTTGGTGTTCCTGAGAGCCGCACCGATGATCGTTCCGCTGAGGACGGAACCGAGACCTCTTGCGAGCCGGATCACGCCACACCGCCCTGCCCACGCTGCGGAGGCACCATGCGCATCATCGAAGTCTTTGATCCAGGTTGCACCCCGCGCTCGACACCGACACCTGAAGGCATCGACAGCTCATGACACTGCCAAAGGCTTCAAAATATCAGACTGGCCGGCAGCCCGAGTGCAGCATCGACATCACTCACCCTCACGGTCCCGAAGGACGGCACAATCCAAAAACAAATCCTCTGAACCTTGCCGCCCGCGCTGGTCGTAACGCAACCTGCAATCCACGAAAGCCATCTTTGTCGACTTACCCAGGCGACGCTGAGCCCAACCGCTCGCCCAAATCCCCATAGCGTTCGCGGCGCCACCGTGCGCAAACGCCCGCGGGTTCCTTCATGTCCGACTTGCCGACGCCGTACGCCCCGCCGATTGCACTCGCACGCTCACCGACCGGCGTCTGCAACCCTTAAACTTTGCGTCTTTTATCCTTCTGGGCGATCAGTGAGCAGATGTTTTCTCCGCCACAGCCTTAGACCCGGCAGTGATGTCCGCTTCTGAAAATCGCTGCCGTTCTCGCCACTCCTAGGTGATGCCGGGCGACAGTCGGTCATGGCCCCTCCGACGAACGCTGGCCTTCCGCTGCTGAAGGTATTGCGGTCGCGGCGGCAACCGGGCCACCGCCTGCATCCGACCATTCCCACTCGCTGCACTCCCCACACCCCCAACCACCTTGTCGACACCGTCTGCTGGTCTATAACCGTCGCAATGCCATTCGAACCGCAGCCGAACCGCGCGAGAGTACCCCCGACATGCCTGACAAGACCGCCGCAAAGCCGCCGATCGCGCGCAAGCAAGCCGTCACCGCGACCTGGCACGGCATCGAGATCAAGGATGATTATCACTGGCTGCGCGCTGCAAACTGGCAGGAGGCGATGCGGGATCCGGCCACACTGCCGGGCGACATCCGCACCCATCTCGAGGCCGAGAACGCCTACACCAAGGCGATGCTTGCCGACACCGAAGAGCTGCAGGAAACCCTGTTTCAGGAAATGAAGGGGCGCATCAAGGAGGACGACAGCACCGTCCCCTCCGCCGATGGACCATGGGCCTACTACACCAGCTTCATTACCGGCGGCCAGTACCCCCTACTCTGCCGCCAGCCCCGCGATGGCGGCGAGGAAACCGTGCTTTTGGACGGCAACCGGGAGGCCGCGGGCAAGCCCTACTGGCAGTTGGGCGGCGCCAGCCACAGCCCCGACCATAAACTCATGGCCTACGGCACCGATACCAACGGCTCGGAATACTACACCGTTCGCATTCGCGATCTCGACACCGGCGAGGACCTCGCCGACACCATCGAAGGCACCGGCGGCGGCGTCGTGTGGGCCCGCGATGCAAAGGCGTTCTACTACACCCGCCTCGACGACAACCACCGCCCGCTCGACATCTTCCGCCACGTCGTCGGCACACCGGTCGACAAGGACGAACTGGTCTTCCATCAGGACGACACCGGGCGCTATCTGCATCTCAGCGAGACGCAGTCGGGCGCCTTTGTCATGATCAACGTCTCGGATCACGAGTCGAGCGAAGTCTACCTGCTCGATGCGGAAGACCCCGGGGCCACGCCGCGCCTCGTCGCGCCGCGCACGGACCGCCACGAATACACCGTCGAGCACTACGGCGACCAGCTCTACATCCTGACCAACTCCGCCGGCGCCGAGGATTTCCGCATCTGCACGGCGCCGCTCGCCGACCCCGGCCAGGAGAACTGGCGGGAACTGATCCCGCACCGGCCCGGCACACTGATCCTCAGCATGGTCCTGCTCAAGGGCCACATGGTCCGCCTCGAACGCCACCGCTCCCTGCCGCGCATCGTGATCCGTCGCCTCGCGGACGATCAGGAACACGAAATCGCATTCGAAGAGGCCGCTTACGGCCTCGGCGTGTCGGCCGGCTACGAGTTCGACACCACCGCGATCCGCTTCACCTACGCCTCGATGACGACGCCGACCCAGGTCTTCGACTACGACATGGAGAGCCGCGACCGCACGCTGCGCAAGACCCAGGAAATCCCGAGCGGACACGACCCGGCGCACTACGTCACCGACCGCGTGTTCGCGCCCGCGCGCGATGGTGCCGAGGTGCCGGTCTCGATCCTCTATCACAAGGACACACCGCTCGACGGCTCGGCCCCGCTGCTGCTCTACGGCTATGGCAGCTACGGCATTTCCATTCCGGCCAGCTTCTCGACCACGCGCCTTAGCCTTGTCGATCGCGGCTTTGTCTTTGCCATCGCCCACGTGCGGGGCGGCAAGGACATGGGCTACCGCTGGTACACCGACGGCAAGCGCGAAAAGAAAACCAACACCTTCACGGACTTCATCGACTGCGGCGAATTCCTTATCGCCCGCAACTACACCAGCCGCGGCAACGTCGTCGCCAACGGCGGTTCGGCCGGCGGCCTCTTGATGGGCGCCGTCGCCAACATGGCACCCGACCTGTTCCTCGGCATCATCGCCAACGTCCCCTTCGTCGACGTCCTCAATACCATCCTCGACGAGGATTTGCCGTTGACGCCGATGGAATGGCCGGAATGGGGCAATCCGATCACATCCGCTGCGGACTTCAGGACGATCCAGTCTTATTCGCCCTATGACAACGTTGCCACCAAGGCCTACCCGCACATCTTCGCGCTGGCCGGCATTTCCGATCCGCGCGTGACCTATTGGGAGCCGGCCAAGTGGGTCGCCAAGCTGCGCGAACACGCGACCGGGGACAGCCTGCTCCTCCTCAAGACCAACATGGATGCCGGACATGGCGGCGCCTCCGGCCGTTTCGAGGCGCTGCGCGAAGTTGCCATGGAATATGCGTTCGCCCTCAAGATTGCGGGCCGCATGGCCTGAGCAAAGTGTCTCGCCACGATCGGCAGGAGCGGTGACGTCACCGCGAGGTCACCGACCGGCCTCACCGACCGGCCATGACGGCGAAGATTTCGAACAGCATCTGTGCTGCGACATGCGCGGTGTTGGTCGTTGCATCGTACTGCGGTGCAACTTCGACGACATCACCGCCGACGATGTTGAGCCCCATGGCCCCGCGCACCAGCGCCATCGCCTCACGCGACGTCAGACCGCCGATTTCCGGTGTCCCGGTTCCCGGTGCAAACACCGGATCAAGCGCATCGACATCGAACGAGATATAGGTCGGCCCATCACCCGCGACCGCGCGCATTTTTTCAATCGTGCCGGCCACGCCGAGCTTTGCGAATTCCTCCGCGTGCAGCACGCTCATGCCGGCCTCGAACGAAAATTCCCACAGGTATTCGGCCATTCCGCGAATGCCGATTTGGATCGTGCGCTCCGGGTCCAGAACGCCATCGAGCACGGCCTGGCGGAACGGTCCGCCGTGATGAAATTTCGAGCCTTCGAACGCAGCGCCCGTATCGCAATGTGCATCGATGTGGATCAGCCCCACCGGCTGCTTGGCACCGACCGCCTTCAGGATGGGCAGGCTGACCGAGTGATCGCCTCCGACCGACAATGGCCGCACGCCGGCCGCGGTCACGCGCTGCATGAACCGTTCGATATCCTCGTGACTATCGGCCAGGCTGTAGCGCGAGCGAAACGGAACGTCACCGATGTCGCCCGCTTTGACGGCACTTTGCGGGACCGTGCGATGCACGTCGTGATACGGCCCGACCCGTTCGACCTGGCGCACGGCCCGCGGCCCGAACCGCGCCCCCGGCCGGTTGGTGACACCAAGATCCATCGGCACGCCGATCAGAGCGACATCGAGGCCGGCCAGCCCCGCCTCATCCACCTGCGGCAAATCGAGAAAGGTCGCAATGCCTTCATACGGTTTGGCCCGGCGAGCGCCGTCCGAGAACAACAGATCTGCGACCTTGCGAAAGGCCGGGTCCTGGATGTCCCCGGCCCCTTCGCCGCCGTAACGCGCGCGCAGTTGATCGAGTTTTGCTTTGTCCATAGTCCCCATCCGCAGCGGCGGCGCGACCTGCACCTGACGACGCCGGCATTGTCATCAGGCAAGGTTACAACGCCAGATGTGCACGCGTCACGGAATTCGGATCCATGTCCAAAATCTTTCCTCGGATGGCCTAGATGTCGAAGCCACCGCCCCAGTCATCACCGCCGCCCCAGTCGCCCCATCCGCCGTCGCCATCATCGTAGGCGGCATCCTGATGGGCTTCGGCCTGCGCCCCATCGTTATCGCTTTGCACAGTATCGGATTGGCCCTGGTCCTGGCTTGCTGTGGCCGCGTTGTCCGTATCCGACTGAGTATCTGTCGTCGTCGCAGTATCTGTCGTCGCAGTATTGCTCGCCGCACTGGCTGTACCACCGAGCAGGCTGGAAATCCCGCTCGCAAGCAACATCCCGCCTGCAACACCGGCCGCCGTCGTCATCGCCTGAGCCATGAAGCCGCCGCCGGCCCGAGATCCATCCGGTTGGCCGCGCGATGCACCGTTCGCCCTCTCGCCCTGCGGCCGGACATTCTCGACGCCAGCGCGCCCGACCGGCGGAACCGCCGAAGCTGCACGCGCGTCGCCGCCGACGCCGTTTCCGGTCTTGCCGAAACCGGATGACGCGCGCGGCGCGACGTACGAGGCACCAGTGCCACCTGCAACCGAGGCAACGGTACTGGGCTCTTTGGGCGCGGCCTCGAGTTCGCAAACCCGGGCCTCCAATTCCTTAATCCGCGCATCCGCCTTTTGCAGGGCCTGCTCCTGGACCAGCACGGATTGCACCAGCAGATAGGGCGCGTCCGGATTTTCGCGCATTTGTCTATGAATGAAGTCTTCCGCCTCGCGATCCTTGTCGAGGGCGCCGACATTGCCCATCCGCGCAAACAAACCACTGATCAGATCACGATCGTCCGCATTCATCTCGGGTGCATCCTCATTTGCTTCTCGATGACAGTGATTTAGGTGCCCGACAGCCCGTTACAAGATCGGTTGGATGCAATCAGCCGACCGCTGAGGACGGGTCCGCCACACTTCACACCGCCCCTGTATTGCTCTAAACACGACATCGACTAATCAAAAAACGACATCGAAATGTGCGCAGGCGTGCTGACCGGCGCGCCTGACAGACGAGGCAGATTATGGATGACAAGCTTCTCGAAACGTCCGAGGAACTCTCACACGTGGCGTTCGGCTTCATGGCCTCCAAAGCCCTGTTTGCAGGCCTCCATATCGATCTTTTCACGAAGCTTTCCGAAGCGCCCCAGACCATCGATGAAATCTCCGCTGCCACGAAGGTACCGCGCAACCGCATCGTAACCCTGACCACGGCACTTGGAAGCATTGGCGCCCTCAGTTACGCCGACGGTAAATACGCCAACTCCCCGGCAGCAGAACAATTCCTTGTCAACGGCGCGAAGTACGATTTCGGCGACTACCTGCGTTACCAGATCGACAAGCAGATGTATCCGTTCCTGCAGCAGCTGAACGAGGTGCTCGACGGCACGTTGGATCCGGAACAAATCGACTCCTACGCGCATTGGATGTCGGACAGCGAGCAGGCGACGCTCTATAGCGAGTCGCAGCATGCCGGCTCGCTCGGTCCCGGCCGCACGCTGGCGCGCGAGGTCGACCTGTCCGGCGCCGAGCGCCTGCTCGACATCGGCGGCGGCACGGGCGCCATGACGATCAGTCTCTGCAAGGCCTATCCGCATCTGAGTTCGACGATTATCGACTTCCCGAACGTCGCCGAGATCGGCTGGCAGTTCGTTGCCGAAGCCGGTCTGGTCAACCGCGTCAGCTACGTGCCGGGCAACGCTCTGGAATGCAGTTGGCCGACGCAGCAAAACGCCATCTTGATGTCGTATCTGCTGAGCGGCGTTCCGGGTCAAAGCATTGCCAGGCTCCTGCAGCAGTCGATCGACTCGCTGGACCCCGGCGGTTTGGTCATGATTCACGATTTCATGGTCGATGCCGACCGCCGCGGACCACCGCTTGCCGCACTCTGGCAGCTGCAGCATATGGCGTTCACGCCGGACGCACAGTCCCTCTCGATCGGCTGGCTGCAACAGGCGTTGACGAAGGCCGGCTTCGAGATCACACAGACCGGCGACCTCATTCCCGGCATGACCAAGCTGATCGTCGGGCGCAAAGCAGGCTGACCCGAACCGCCGACGTGCCCGTCATCCTCGCAACGGTGGCGCGTCCTCAGAACACGCACCCACGCGCTGCCACCGGCCACACCACTTCCACGCGGGCATTCTCCGCATGCATGCCGCGCACGCCGACGTACCAGTCGTGCAGGTTGACCGTCGGGTCGCAATGTCCGGGCACGAGCAGCAGCTTGTCGCCGGCCTCGGCAGCACGATCGCAACTGGAAAGATCGATCGCACCGTGTTCGTCGGACGGGCGCGAATAGCTGGCGCCGGAAAAGCCCCAGACATCGGGAAAACCGGAATCGTTGCCCAGCGCCTTGTGGCCCGCATCCACCACCAGCTTGTCGGCACCTGGTTTACTCATCACCGTGACCAGGACAAACAGCGCATGGCGAAAATCCGAAATCGGCTGCCCGTCGCCCCCGTGGTTCTTGGCATAATCGGCATCCATGAAGACATATGAGCCGGCCTGCAGTTCATTCCAGATTCCGCTCGCCGCCTCCAGCGCATACGTGCCCGTGCCGGCGCCGCCGACGATTTCACAGGCAAAGCCGTTCTCACCGAGCAGCGCGACCGTCGCCTGCGTGATCTCACCCGCACCGCCGATCGCCTCCTCCCGCTCCTGCAGCGAGCGCTTGTGTTGTGCCGATCCGTGATAGGCCTGCAGCCCGCCGAAGCGAAGGTCATTCGCAGCATCAATCGCCTGCGCCAATGCCAGCGCCGCCTCCGGCGTCGCCACCCCGCAACGACCGGCCCCGACGTTCAACTCGACCAACACGTTGAGTTCCGTGCCGGCGGCCGTGGCCGCAGCATCCAGATCTTTGATATTTCGCGCATCATCGACACAGACCGAGACCCGGGCATGCCGCGCCAAGCCGGCAAGGCGTTCCAGTTTGCGCCGACCCCAGACCTCGTTCGAGACCAGCACGTCCTCGATACCCGCCGCAACCAGAACCTCCGCCTCGCTCACCTTCTGGCAGCACTGCCCGACGGCCCCGAGCGCCATTTGCTTGCGCGCAACGATCGGCGACTTGTGCGTCTTGGCATGCGGGCGCAGGCGCACGCCCGCCTGCTTGACGAAGTCCGCCATTTTGGTGAGGTTCGCTTCGAAGGCATCGAGATCAATGACGAGCGCCGGTGTGTCGATCTCATCGAAGGGCATCCCGGCTTCGGCGGGCGGACGTGTCGGCATGTGGTGAAACCTCTCGGTGGTGCACGCAGATGGCGCGCCAATGAAGTACAGCCAATCCGCACTATATCGTGCCGGCTGAGCAGTGTCGTCGGCTGGCTTCAGCCAACAAGTGCAGCCCGAAACAGCATTGTGCGCCCCAGTCGGCCCCGTCCCGGTTTACCCATCGATCTCCGGCAGATGCGGGCGCCGGTCTGCCCACGGTCTTGCGTTTTCGAACAGGGCCGCAGCCCGCAACAGCAGTGCATCTTCCCCGCGCCGCGCCGCGAGCTGAATTGCGAACGGCAGGCCATCGGAACCGAACCCGGCCGGCAGCGTAATCGCCGGGTTGCCGCTCAGGTTGAACGGATGCGTATAGGGATACCAGGATTGGCGCACCGTGCCGGCCGGCTTATTGTTGATGATGACATCGCCGAAGAAGTCGTGGTCGATGCTGACGGCCGGCCGGGCCAACGTCGGCGTAATCAGGATGTCGGTCTCTTCAAACCATCCCTGCACCTGGCGGTAGACGTCGGTACGCGCGAAAATCGCCTTGACCACCGCCTCGCCCGAGGTATCGCGGCCCTGGTCCATCTGCCGGAGCAGCGTCTCGCTCATGCGATCACCGAACTCGGGCACGAACTGGCGAAAGCGCGCGTTGAGCAACGACGACCACAACGTCTGAAAGATCGGTTCGGCCGGCGCAAAATCATCCTCCATGTCGGTCACGTCGGCGCCGTGCGCGGCAAAGCTCTGCGCCGCCTCGTGGCAGCCCGCCAGCACTTCATCATCGACCATCGTATTGCCGAGGAACGGCCGCCAGCGCATGCGAACACCGGCAAGGTCGCGCGCGGTGTCGACGGCCGCGACGAAGCCGGTCGCCGGCAGGAAATAGGAATGCGGGTCGCAGTGGTGGCTGCCCGCCATGGCTTCGAGCATCAGCGCACAATCGCGAACCGTTCGTGACGTCGGGTCGATGTAGGACGTGTTGCCGTAGGCATCGGGCGCGGTATCGTGCGGCACCAGCCCGAGCGATTTCTTGAAGCCGACGACACCGTTGCAGGCGGCCGGAATGCGGGTCGACCCGCCGCCGTCTGTCGATATCGCGAGGGGTGCGATGCCGGCAGCGGTGGCAACCGCGGCACCGCCGGACGAACCGCCCGAGGTGTGCTCCGCGCTCCACGCGTTGCGCGTGCGCCCGAACAGCGGCGCCTCGGTAAGCGGCTTGTGGCCGAACTCCGGCGTCGTGGTCTTGCCGATCACGATGGCTCCTGCCGCCTTGAGCCGCGCAACCGCGACGGCATCGCTCTCCGGCACGTTGTTCTCGTAGATGTATGACCCGAAGGTCGTCTTGATGCCCGCAGTATTGACGAGATCCTTCACACTGACCGGCACGCCGTGCAACAGCCCAAGGTTTTCGCCCCTCATCACGGCCTGTTCGGCGCGTTGCGCCGCCGCCATCGCCGCGTCCCCGGCAATCGTAATAAACGCGTTCAGCACCGGCTGCGAGCGCTCCGCCCGCTGCAATATCGCTGAGGTAACCTCGACCGGCGACAACGATTTGTCCCTGATCTTCTCGGCGAGATCGCAGGCGGACATATAGGCAAGGTCTTGAGCGGACATCGGTGGGAGCCTTTAAGATGAGGTTTTGCGTTGCAGCCGGCACCAAATGAACCATCATGTCGGCGCTTGATCCACTCCCTCCTGCACGAATTCCTGAAATATCCGGATTGTCCAGTCGCCGGCCCGACAACGGCGGAACCGGTCGGCTGGACGGCGCACACCGCGCCCGGCCCGGACGGGTGATGGAAGGATCGGCACCAGACGAAGCTCCGCAACTGCCATTGTATGGCCGGCGCACGAGACCTAGATAGCGAAAACAATGATGCGCTCGGCGCCGGCCGCAGTTCTTGCGGCCTGCACCCCCAACCGTTCTGACAACAGCGATGCCGCCTGCAATCCGGGCTCCGCCAGGGACGCACACAGAAGGAAAGAACCCGATGACAAACAACAAGAAAGCACGTGCCGTCGGCATTAATCACGTCGCGCTCGAGGTCGGCGACATTGATGAAGCCCTCGCCTTCTACGGCCAGTTTCTCGAATTCACGCTGCGCGGCAGGAGCGAGAACATGGCCTTCATCGACCTCGGCGACCAGTTCATCGCCATGGCCAAGACCGACGGCCAATCGCGCGACAACGACCGCCACTTCGGCCTCGTCGTCGACGACAAGGAAGCGGTTGGCCGCATTCTGCAGGATCTCGGCATCGAAATCGTCTCGGACCGGTTCATGGATTTCTACGATCCCTGGGGCAACCGTATCGAGATCGTCGGCTACGGCGGCATTCAGTTCACCAAAGCCGATCACGTCCTTCGTGGCATGGGTCTTGATGGCCTGCAAAAGACGGATAAGGCCATCCAGGAACTCGCGGAAAAGGGCATGCAGCCGGACTGACGCGTCTCAGACTTTGGCGCAACCTTGCCGCTCCTCAGGGTCGCGAAACTCAACAGAGCGCTTTGAGCCATTTGCCGACGTCACGTGCATCAACGGTCGCCTCCCGGATCAGACCGTCGAAGTGCGCTGCGAGCTGGCGGACACGTTCCTTTGAGCGCAATGCAAGATAGAAGTTGCCGACATAGATGACGCCAAGCAGCGGCCCGAATACCGTAATGGGCGCACTGAACACCCGGCGTTCGTCGTAGAGGAACAGGCGCAACGACGGATAGTTGTCCTCGACGGCGGTGATCAGGGCGTCGAGCTGTCGGCGGCGGATTTTGGCCGACAGCCCGTCATAATATCCCTGCCCGGCGGCAAACGCTTTCAACTCGCCGATGGAGACGGCGATCTCATAGTCCGAAAGCTGTTCGCGCATCCACGCATGCCGGTCGCGCATCGCGCCGATCGCCTGGTTCGGCGATTTGCCGAGAAAGCGCCGGTACTCCCACTTCAGCAGCTCCTCCGATTTCAAGACGTCGGGCAGCGTTGCCGGAACATGCCGGACCTTGTACCCGGCGGCCTCGCGATGCCACTCCAGGAGTTGTTCGTCGGCAGAACTGCGCGCCGCGCGCGGCATGCTGATGGCAGCGGCAATAATTTCGCCCGGGCGCTCGCGACGATCTGTCAGGCCAAGCAGCCAATCGGTACTGACCGACAGCACCTGCGCGCATTCGGCCGCCAGCTGGGCATTCGGCAACCGGGCGTCACTCCCTCCGAGAAGTTGAGCAATGGTCGATCGATCGACACCCGTCCGCCGCGCCAACTCACTGCGGCTGATACCCGCCGCACCGATCTGTTGGCGCAACCGTGTTCGAAATATCCGCGATCGTTCGCGCTTGTCGAGCATAACCATGAGTTGTTGATAAAAATCATCAAACCAGAATTTATCAAGAGAAATTACATAATTCTCAACATGCAGGATTTTCTTGCAGTCTGGTGTAGCGCACCTGACGTTTGGTCCCCCCGTGCGGTTGGTCTCTCAGCCAAACGTCAGGTGCAAAAGCTACACGAGAACCATAGGCCTGCTCGTGTTCCTTATGGTGCTGACATTTGCACTCGACATCGCCGCACGGGATAGCAAATGTCAGAACCGGAACACGAGTGTAGCGCACCTGACGTTTGGTCCCACCGTGCGGTTGGTCTCTCAGCCAAACGTCAGGTGCAAAAGCTACACGAGAACCATAGGCTTGCTCGTGTTCCTTATGGTGCTGACATTTGCACTCGACATCGCCGCACGGGTAGCAAATGTCAGAACCGGAACACGAGGCGCCAGCAACAGCACGCGCACGAGGTAACTGCCGTGGAGACAACGCTACGCACCATCGCCAAGGCTGTGAGCTGGCAGGCCCTCGGGCTGATCGTCATGACGGTGATCACGTACGCAGTCACGGGATCGGTGGCCGAAGGTGGACTCATCGCGACCATCGGCGCCATCACCGGCATGGCCACCTACGTGCTGCACGAACAAGCCTGGGCCCACGTCTCCTGGGGCAGGCAAATCGATCGGTAAGCCTCGCCCACGTAGGCCAATCGATGCGCCGGCGTCGGATTCGGGTTTCGCTGACCGCGTGCGGAACAACCGCGGATCACATCGCATGCTTGAAGCGTCTTTCATGGCTCCCCCACTCAGGGGATGTCGGCCTCCGACCAATGCCGGTATTTGTTGCAAGTCGGTTCATCATTTGGCCTGGCCGAACTTGAATTCGCAATTCTCAGGTGCCCCAATGTCGGCAGTTGATGAACACGGCCTTTAATCGCCTGCGAAATTGCAGGTGAAAGCCAAGTTTGGCTCATTCCGGTTTCTGCAGATGACCGTTCCGCAAACACATTTAGATTTTTCGGTTGCGGGAAATTGCGGTCATCACACCAGCTAGATCTGGATTGCCGTGAAGCAGGCTGAGGATTGCATCTCATGCGACGTGTTGAATTCGTGACCTTTTTATTTCTGGTAATATTCGCGAGCCCGGCATGGCCGTTCGGCGCCGAGGATCCGCTCGAGCCCAGCACATATCACCACAACAATCTCAGCAAATCTGCCGCAGGACGTGCGGGTTTTCGCAGCGTTTCTGCAGAAGCAATTGCCTGGGCCGCAGACTACCTGGACTCTTATCTCTACAATCCCGAGTTCTGGCTCAATCCGACAAAGGGTGGCGACTTTGATCGCATGAAGGCCGCCCTCGCCAATCGCGACGAGTTGGTGAAACTGCACTTTGACGATCTCCGGAACACCGAGCAGATTGAACACCTATGGAACCGCTATCTCACCGGCACGGTCGCGGGATTGATTTGGGCCTGGCAGGAAAACAAACCCCATGCCGCCCACCACATCATCGGCATTTCTCTGCACACAGTTCAGGATTTCTATGCGCACACGAACTGGCTCGATGATCCGCAGCGGCGCTCCACCACCTGGTTCTCGGCATCAAGCAGCCTGCGCCGTCGCGGTGCGCTCTATAGCGGGACTTACGAGACACCCGATCATCACGGCGTGAAACCGCACGGCAAGTTTCTACCGGCCTGCACGGTCCTTGCCGCACCGCACATCTCCAAGGCCTTTCGGCCGCTGTGCTGGGCCATCTCGCCACTCTCGAACCGCAAGTTTTGCGAGTACTGGCGCCGTTGCCAGAACGCACGCGATGCCCGCCCTGACGTATTGGGCGTTCGCGTACCCCGCTTTCTGTCTTACGTCGAGCCGCCGGGAATAGCACTTGATAGCAGCTGGCAGTCGGCCATCGCCGTCGGCGTGCGCAACGTGCCCGATCTGCAGGGCCGCAGGGACGGCGGCCAGATCCTGTTCCGCGCCGCCACCAGGCTCGCGGAATGGGCGTCGTACGAGTGGCTCAAGACACTCGAGCGAACGATGCATAGGCTTACGCCGGCCACATTCGGGCGCAATTCACGCGGCAAAACCGCCGGCGAATTCTGGGAAGGCCTCAAACGCACCTATTCGGACGCCAGGCGAAGAGAAGCGCAGTTTGAATCCTATAATCGGTTCGGCTTCCAGTTTCTCTCAGCCGGACCCTACGTCTACGATATGGGCAGTAGCGCATCCAATCCGTGGTGGTTCTCGCGATCCGTCGAACAGGTCTTCCTGCGTGTCCGCATCAAGACATCGAACGATCGCAAGTCCGGCACCAACGCCGACATCAAACTCGTCGCCGACGGCCAGACCTTCAACCTCGACTATCTGCCCGACGCCAATCCGGTCCTCGCCTACGATGATTTCGAGCGCGGCGATGACCAGGTCTACACGGTCGGCCCGCTGCGGCGCGTTCCAGACCACATCACGCTGAGAAACGATGCACCGAGCCGGCGCCAGATCCTCAACTCGCTGTGGCCGTCGTTCAAGGTGAACCTGGTGCGTGGCCTTCAAAAGATCGGTGACTTTTTTCGCTTCATGACGCAGTCGCGCGCGGCTGATCACATCGGCACCAATAGCCTTCATTTGGGCCCGGAGGAGTTGCGCGATATAGGGCGTTCTCCCCGCAGGTTCAGTATCGGTTTGGGGAACTCGGACGAGGGTCGGTATGCCGTGTCGTTTGAGGTGTCAAAAGTCGGCGAGCAGCAGGGCGCGTGCGGCGACCAATGCACGGCCGACTATCGCGTTGAACTCAAGCAGCTCATCTGCCATCGCGAAGGCAAGTGGGACCGCGGAAGCAACTCCGACGAGCCCTTCATTCTCGCCCTACTCGTAAACATGCAAGGCAACGTGCAGAAGTTGCGCACGTCCCCCTACAACGACGTCGACAGCGGCGAAACCCGCAGGATCAACCGCGCATTCGACGTCATTCGGGTCAACAAGTCATACGGTTCATTTTCAGTGCTCATCAAGTTGATGGAGTCCGATGACGAAACGGATCGCGATCGCAGTCGCCTGCTGGATGAATTTGCCGGCAACATTGGCGAAGAGAGCAAGGATGTCCGTGATCGTACATCAACGCTTCTGGGCGATGCGATAGGTGCCGATTGGAAGATCGGTGCGATGAGCATCTATGCCTTTACGCGCGGACCGAGGGTGCGTGCGGGATACGTGTTCGGCGGTCCGGAACCGACTTCCCTCGAGCGCTGGATTGAGGGGCGCCACAGCCGCCGTTTCCCGCTGACCAGGGCCGGACTCAGGACTTACGTCGACACCGATCGCCAGCTCTATCGCGGCATTCCGATGCAAACCAATGAACTCCATCGGCAGGCCCCGGTAACGCGGCCAGTCGTCGGATCGCGGGTGAACAACCGTGCGCCCGTTACGGGCTTCAAGGTCATCGATGTCATGACCCGAGAACCCAATGTCGACTATTACGGCGGCGACTATACAAGCTTTGTCCCGAGACGGGCGGACGTGAACGAGTGCAGCAACGCCTGCACAAGGGACCGTCGATGCCAGGCGTTCACCTATGTCAAACCCAACGCTGCAAGCCGCCTCGGCCGCTGCTATCTGAAAGGATCGTTAGGGCGCCGGCGCAAGCACACTTGCTGCATTTCCGGACGTCGCAAAGGCAAACGCCAAACCACGACGGCAAATCCGATAGCGCCGCCCAATCGCCAACCGCGCATCGCTCGCAGAATTCCAAACAATCAGCGTCCGGCAACGCGCCGCAACGACGTTCGCACGAGTGTTGCCGGCAAAGGAGTCCTCAAGCTTGAAAAGAACATCGACTACTACGGCGGTGACTACGCAAGCTTTGTACCCAAGCAGGCGACTGCGGGAATCTGCGGCAAGGCATGCCGCAACGACAAGCGTTGCGTGGCCTTCACCTATGTCCGCCCAAGCCCGTCCAGTCCGCGCGGCAAGTGCTACTTGAAGGCGAAGCTCGGCAAGCGTTCGACCAATCCGTGCTGCATATCCGGACGCCGATAGCCGGGCTTCGTTGTTCGCTGGCCCTCAAAGTCGACGCGATGGCACAACACACCAGGGTTCACCGACCGAACACAGGCCTGACGAATGTTCACACGCAGTGAAATGGATGCCATCGCGCGCGACTTGGCGACGGGCCCGAGCCCGCGCGGCGACGGGCATGCCATGGCGCCCTATCCGTTGCCAGCCGTCGTCCTTGCCGTCACGCACGATGGCAGGTACATGCCATGGTCGTGGCGATGGCGTTCGCGATGCGGCTGGCCCGTCTTGGCATTTGCCCCTACGCGGCGTTCCAACCCATCACCGATTTGACCTCGAGATACTCCTCGAGCCCGGCCTCGCCCCATTCACGCCCGTTGCCCGACTGCTTGGTGCCGCCGAACGGTGCAAACGGATCCGCCGCCGCCATGTTGATGTGCACCATGCCGGCATTGAGCGCCCGCGCGACGTTCCGTGCCCGTTCCGCATCACCGGACGACACGTATGCGGCAAGGCCGAATGGAGAATCGTTGGCCTTGGCGATCGCATCCGCCTCGTCCTCGTATCCGATGATCGCAAGCACAGGGCCGAAGATCTCCTCCTGCGCGATCGTCATGTCGTTGCGAACGTCCGCAAACACGGTTGGCTTGACGTAGTAGCCGGTCTCGAGGCCGTCCGGGCGCCCCTCGCCGCCGGTGACCAGTGTCGCACCTTCGCTGATGCCCTTTGCAATGTAGCCCTGGATCTTTGTCCACTGCCGCTCGGACACCACTGGGCCCATGGTCGTTTCAGCGTCTGCCGGATCACCGACCTTGAACTTGGCAGCCGCTGCCTTGGCGAATTCGGCCGCTTCCGCCATACGCGATACCGGCACCAGCATCCGCGTCGGCGCGTTGCACGATTGGCCGGCATTGCGGAAGCACAGATCGACGCCCTTCGCCACCTCCTTGGCAAGGTCGCAGTCATCGAGCAGCACGTTGGCCGACTTGCCGCCCAGTTCCTGGCCGACACGTTTAACCGTTGGCGCAGCCCTGATCGCAACGTCGATACCGGCCCCGGTCGAACCGGTAAACGAAATCGCGTCGATGTCCGCGTGGGCTGCCATCACCTGCCCGACGCCAGGACCATCGCCGTTGACCAGGTTGAACACGCCCTTGGGCACGCCGGCGTCGTTGAGGATTTCCGCCAGTAATAGTGCAGAAAGCGGTGCCAATTCCGACGGTTTGAGAACCATCGTACAGCCAGCCGCCAGGGCCGCGGCGACCTTGCACGAAATCTGGTTCGACGGCCAATTCCACGGCGTAATCATGCCAATGACACCGATCGGCTCGCGCACAATCGCGGTGGTGCCGCGATCCTCATGAAAGTGAAACGTCTCGAGCACCTTGGCCGCTGTGCGATAGTGTCCCATGCCGGCGCCCGCTTGAAAGCGCGTCGCAAAGCTGATCGGTGCCCCCATCTCCATCGAGATTGTCTCGCCCATTTCCGTGAACCGGGCCTTGTAGGCGCCAACCACGTTGTTGAGGAGTTCGATGCGCTCCTCCCGCGTTGTCCGCGCATACGCCGGAAATGCAGCCCGTGCCGCCGCCACCGCAGCATTCACATCACCTTCGGTGCCCAACGAGACCTGGCAGATCGCCTGTTCGGTTGCCGGGTTGACAACATCGAGGGTGGCGCGGCCGCTGGCGTCAACCCAGGCACCGTCGATAAAAAACTGGTTGGCTCGCTCGGCAATCATGGCGCACTCCTTCTCGATCACGGCGTCAATGGATGACCTTCGAATAAGCAGCAGCACCGCCCACCAGCAACAAAAAAAGGCAGCCGCAGCTGCCTCACATGGTCTCAAAATGTACCAACCGGGCAAAAACAAGGGGCCGCGAAACGCGACCCCTTGCATGCCTAATATCTAGGCGGCCTTTACGCTTGGGACGGGCAACTTCTTATCCTCCGTTACACTTGCCCCAGAACGAAGTGCGATACCGATGTAGCGCACGCGACCTGCGATTTTTGCTTTTTGTACGCCTAGATCACCAAACTCACGACCAAATGTTGGAAGTGCGAGTGGCTCCTTTTCTTGTTCATCACACCATTCACAATAATTTTCGTACAGAGCAGTTGCTGTTAGGCTAGAGCCATCCTGGTTCTCCACCTTCTCGTTGTAGTAGCGCTCCACGTCGTTTTCGGGAGCACTGAGTTGCGGTGCCGACTGAACCTCGTCGGTGTTGTCATTGGCACCAACTGGCGGCTCATCGGCCGCGATCGCGACGGCTTCCGCCGCGACGACGGGCGTTTCAGTGAGCGTCTTTGCAGGCTGTGCTTTGGCAGCAACCTTGAGACGATCCTTGATCCGCCATTGGCTGAAGGCGATGTACAAGCCAAGTCCGGATCCAACTTCAAGCAGCAGCGCGATGAAGATCACCAGCGCCATCTGTATGTGTTCGATCTTGACGCCCGGCACGAAGAAGCCGGCCATTTGTGTCAAGATTGCTGCTTGGGGATCAGCGGACGAGTGGCTCACGGCACCGCTTCGCCCATCCAGTTTCGCGTTGATTTCCGCGATCCTGGTTTCGAGCTTCGCCGCCTCGTTGGCAGACGCGAGCTCAGCTCTCAAGCCCGTATAGGTGTCACAGAACCGTCGATTGGTTCGACCTTTGGCCTTGGTACAGCCGTTGGTCCACCTCCATTGGCGCTTGAGTTTGAGGCCGTTGATCTCACTTTGGACCGTCGCTGCCGGCCGATGCTGGGGAACCCAGCCGAGCTGGCTCTTAGCCCGCCCAAGATCAGCCCGCAGGTCCTTGTAGGATTGGACCTCGGAAGCACGCGTTCCCGCCGTATCCTGGCGGTTCAGCGCGGCGTGACCTAGTGCCGAAGTCAACGAATAGACCGTGACCACGCCCCAGACCACCATCGATGCGAACGCCTGCGCCCACATCTTGTTGCGAATTGCGGCGAATATGAAAAATGGAACGAGCGCCTTCAAACAGTCGGCAGCCGCACTGGCCGAACCGTAGATGAAACCATCGAACTCGGTTGTCCCGAGCTGATAGCCAAAGCGCCAGTTCATGGCCGCGGATACAAGAAGCAGTACCCCCGCTGCCAGAACGCCTAGCACACCCAGAGCATGTCTCATAGGATTGCCCTCTTTGAGTTCGAGCACACAAGCCACTGATGGGCATACGAATACCAGCGCCCAACACCGCTACTCCGAGCCCGCGCGCACGAGTGTTTTATTTTGAGGAGATCGGCATGCAGGAATCGGCAAATTCCCCCTCGAACAGATGGGACGTTGTCGTCCGCCGGCCCTGAGCTGCAACACGCTTCCCCAAGTGTGCTGCGGGCCGTTCGGCGCCCGATCTATCGTGGAGGATTGCGACGACTGCTTTCGACAACCATGCCCCACGTGCCAACATCGCCGCTGAGTTGCATCTGTGGAAACTGGCAGTTCGAATACTAAAACTCCACACCTCGACTGAGCGGTCGAGATGCCCCCTCGCGAAGGGAGATTAAGTGATTCGTTGAGAAATGCTAATCGATTCAGCAAAGTAAGTCACACGCAAGGCAAATATGGACAAAATCGAGAAGTCCAGCGGATTCCTTCGTCATCCACGACAATCCAGATTTGCCATGATTGCTCCACAAGATGAAGCAATCGTCGGGGCGGTCGTACGGTTATCTGCGGACCGAGCACTCGGGGTGGCCTGCTTCACGGATCACGAAAGATCGATCCGGCAGGTCGAAGCCGGCCGCTCTGCCGCACCAGGCAGGCCACCCGCGCTGGCAACCGAAACGACAGAACACGTCATTGTTTTTTGCAGTCGCGTCATATTCGCGCTATAACTACCGGCCAGGATTGTTTCGTTCGATACGAAGATCTGATTTTTTTGATGGTTGCGTTCGTATGCCGACTTTGGCGGCATTGGGAGTTGTGGCAATGTTCAGGTGGTTCGCGTCGGCTCTCGGTTGCCTGACCGCAGTCGCGTTGGGTTATACGGTCGTCTTGCAGACCGGTATTGACGTTGCCCATTCACCGGAAAACACTGATTTCAGCCTACCCCTTGAGCGCGATGACAGCTCAACCGGGCAGCTGGCGGATGCCAGGGTGCCCCCGGTCGGCAAGCAGCCCGTCCTGGCGCAACCGCAAAACACATCGCGGCCGGCGCAAACCAGGCCAGATGTCAAGCCCGCGCTTGTCGCCCAGCCGCAGCAACAGCGCTGGACTTGGAGCGTGACGAAGTCGGACGCGGTCTCGGTTCCCGTTGGTACGTACGACGCGGCATCGGCGGCGCAGCTGACGCGGCGCATCCAGCGCGCCATTCAGCGCGCCGGATGTGGCAAGGTCTACGTTACGGGCTATTGGGACCAACGCACACGCCACGCCGTGGCTGCATTCCTGAGCAACACCAACGCGTCCTTGCCGGTCACACACCCGGACCCCGCGTTACTTTCAATGCTCACGAATTATCGCGGCGACAATTGCGGACGCCGATGCATTGGCACGCATTGCAGTGCAAGCGAAGTCGCTCGGGCGCAGCCCTCCGTCAAGCTGATCAGGCCGCCGGCACTGGCCAGCCGTTCGACCAACACGACTGTCGTCTCCGGCTGGACGACGACGGTCGCGCCGACGACTCCCAATTTGCTCCCCGCCCCGGTGCCACGGATCGCATCCCGACCGGTCGCGCGCAAGGCGACCCGTACGCTTCCTGCTCAGCAGCCCGCTCAGCTGCACAACGGCTTTGGCGTTCAAACATCGACGTTCGGCGGATCCCGCATGGCGCTCGGCGCCCGCCCGGTCGATCAGTCAGGCGCATCCTCAACCTACCAGTCGGTCACAACCAGCCCGGTCCAGCCCTATATCCAGGGCGAGCAGGATCAGCCTGACGCCATCACCGGTGCTGCAGCGCATCGCGCAGCGCAGATTCGCCGGGAACTGCAGCGTGACCGACGGCGCAACGCGAAACGTGCAAGTCGCAACAAGCGCCGGAGCGTCAGGCGTCGCCGACGAGGCAATTGGCGCGCGCAGGCCTTCTCGCCGCGCGATTAAGGCATGTCGCCGCAAAACGGATTGACCCATAAGGGAGCAAGGCGACCCGGCCGAAAGGCCGCCCCGCCGGAGCCGCCGCGCGAAGCGCGAATAGCGGCGTGAGGCAAAGAAACCCGAAGCGCAAAAGCAGATTGACCCATAAGGGAGCAACGCGACCCGGCCGAAAGGCCGCCCCGCCGGAGCCGCCGCGCGAAGCGCGAATAGCGGCGTGAGGCAATGAAACCCGAAGCGCAAAAACAGATTGACCCATAAGGGAGCAACGCGACCCGGCCGAAAGGCCGCCCAGCCGGAGCCGCCGCGCGAAGCGCGAATAGCGGCGTGAGGCAAAAAGCAAGGCGCATTGTTTGCGACGCGCTTTAGCAGGCTGTTGATTTTCTCGCGGGTTGCCGCTTGTCGGCGAACATGATTCTGTTCTTGCAGGAATCGAGGAGGGCGCGATGCGGGGATCGGACAGGCAGTCGGGGTCGCTGTTCAGCTATGTGGATCTTGAGGAGCGGGTGCCGGCGCAGCATCCGCTGCGGGTGATCAAGGCGATCGTGGACGACGCGCTGGCATCGCTGGACGCTGATTTCGAGCGGCTCTACGTGGGATCCGGCCGGTCGTCGATCGCGCCGGAGCGGTTGCTCAGGGCCTCGCTGCTTCAGGCGTTTTACTCAGTGCGATCCGAGCGCCAACTGGTCGAGCAGATCGACTACAATTTGCTGTTCCGCTGGTTTGTCGGTCTCGGCATCGATGATCCCGTCTGGGACCATTCGACGTTTTCGAAGAACCGCGACCGGCTGCTCGAAGCCGATGTCGCAGCCAGGTTCCTCGAAGCCGTGTTGCGTCATCCACGTGTGAAGCGGTTCCTGTCGGACGACCACTTCTCGGTCGATGGCACGCTCGTCGAAGCGTGGGCGTCGATGAAGAGTTTCCGCGCGAAGGACGGGTCTGACGAACCGCCTGGGCCGGGCCGGAACGGCGAGCGGAACTTTCGCGGCAAGGCGCGCAAGAACGACACGCACGCCTCGACCACCGACCCTGACGCCAAGCTGTTCAGGAAGGGCAATGGGCGCGAAGCGAAGCTCTGCTTTATGGGCCACGTGCTGATGGAGAACCGTTCAGGCCTGATCGTGCAGGCAACGCTCAGCCAGGCCAACGGACGGGCCGAACGCGAAGCGGCGATCCGCATGATCGAACGCCATGCGCCGGGAACGCGCCGGCTGACGCTCGGCGCCGACAAGGGCTACGATGCCCAACCGTTCGCGGCCGAACTGCGCGCTATGAACGTGACGCCGCACATCGCGCAACATAACGCGGTGACCAAGACCGGCAAACGACGGCGCTCATCGGTCGATGGCCGTACGACACGGCATCCCGGCTACCCGGTCTCGCAGCGCATCCGAAAACGCATCGAGGAGCCGTTCGGCTGGGTCAAGACGATCGCGGGGCTCGCGAAGACGAAATTCAAAGGACGAAGACGCGTCGCCCACCAGTTCACCTTCGCGATGGCCGCCTACAACCTGATCCGACTGCCGAGACTGTTGGCCGAGGCGCCATAATGGGGCCGTTCGGAAAGCGTGGAAGCCGAGCAGAATTGGGGCTATTGGCGGCTCGTGTTGGCCACCAATGACGATGCGCTCGAGCAAATCGATGCTATCGTCGCCCCAAATTCAACAGCCTGTTAGGTCATTTCCGCCTTAGGCACCATCATCGGCCCGCTGTCCCTCCCGGCCGCCCAACATGATAATACCGCGGGCGTTCAGGACGGGGAGCGGGCTGGTTTCAGCCAAACCTGAAAGACCATGATGTCCCACATCGCCCGTCCGGGAGCGGCACCCCGTTCCAACGGCGACCAGACTACGGCCGGCCGATGCTGGAGTAGGTGAGGCCTGCATTGGCGGCGTCGGTTGATTGAAACACGTTGCGCAGGTCGACCAGCGCATCACCGCGCATCACCCGTTTCACCTGGCGAAGATCGAGCGCGCGAAACTCGTTCCATTCCGTCAGAACGACGGCAATGTCCGCGCCGTCACAGGCTTCTATTGGTGATGCCGCCCACTTGACGCCCGGCAGGAGGTCTTCTCCATGGGACCGTCCCTGCGGATCATAGACCGTGACGTGCGCACCGCGTTCCTGCAGCAGCGGAATGATCGTCAGGCTCGGTGCCTCACGCATGTCATCGGTGTTTGGTTTGAAGGTCACGCCGAGGATCGCCACAGACTTATCGCGCACCGAACCGCCTGCCGCCCGCTCGATACGCATCCCCATCGCGATCTTTCGCTCGTCGTTGACCGTCTGCACCTGTTCGATCAGCGTCAGCGGCGTCCGTGCTTCACGTGCTGTGCGCACCAGGGCCGAAACGTCTTTCGGAAAACAAGAGCCGCCGTAGCCGGGCCCCGGATGCAAGAACTTTTCCCCGATGCGCCCATCTTTTCCGATCGCCGTCGCGACCTCCTGGACATTGGCTCCGACCTCTTCGCACAAATCTGCCATCTCGTTGATGAAGCTGATCTTCAATGCAAGGAACGCATTCGCAGCATACTTCGCCAACTCCGCCGACTCCCGCTCGACGAACATCAGTGGTGCATTACGCAAGGCGAGTGGTTTGTAGAGCCGGCTCATCACCTCGATCGCACGTTCATCATCTGCGCCAACCAGAATACGATCGGGATGCATGAAGTCGCGGATCGCGGAACCTTCACGCAAGAACTCCGGATTCGAGCAAACCGAGAATTCGGCATCCGGCCGCAACCCGCGCAGTCGGCGTTCGATGTCACGGCTGGTGCCGACGGGCACGGTCGATTTGGTTGCAATGACCGTGTAGCCCTCAAGGAAAGGTGCAAATTCTTCCACAGCCGCATGGACATAGGATAGATCCGCATATCCGTCTCCGCGCCGCATCGGCGTCCCGACGGCGAGAAAGATCAGATCCGCGGCCGCAACGGCGGCGCCAAGGTCACTCGAAAACACAATCCGGCCAGCGGCAATATTGCGTGCGAGCAGCGTGTCCAGACCAGGCTCGTAAATGGGAACTTCTCCCCGCTTGAGTGCTGCTACGCGATCGGCGTCCTTGTCGATACAGGCAACGGTCCAGCCGAACTCGGAAAAGCACGCAGCCGATACCAGGCCGACGTATCCGGCGCCGATCATGCAGATGTTCATGAGGTCTCTCCCTAGAGGCCCGCATCCGGGCACTACCAAAGCTCGGAGATGGGTATTACGATGTCGGTTTCGTATGGGCCGTCTCAAGAATTAGATCAACCGCTACATGCCGTTACCGGACACATCGATCATCGCAATTGGTGAATGCATGGTTGAACTGGCCCGTTCCGACGACGGTACGTTCGGCCTCGCTTTCGGCGGTGACACCTTCAATTCGGCAATCTACATGGCCCGCATGGGCGCCAACGTGGCTTACGCAACCGCGCTCGGCGATGATCCCTATAGTGCAAAAATTGTCGCCCTGGCCGAGAGCGAAGGTATTGACACCGGCACCATCCAGATAGTGCCAGGCCGCATGCCGGGTCTCTACCTCATCGAGACCAATGCCGGCGAACGCACCTTCTGGTACTGGCGCGACCGCGCCCCGGCCCGCGAACTCCTTGAATTGCCGAGTGCTGAGCACACGCTGAAGCGGTTTGCGGCGGCCGACTGGCTCTATTTCTCGGGCGTCACGCTGTCGCTCTATTCACCGGCGGCACTCGAACGGCTCGAGCACACTATTCGCCACGCACGGGCAACCGGCACGCGTGTTGCAATCGACAGCAACTACCGCCCCCGCGGCTGGCCGGATCGGCCGCAGCGACCACGCGACGTCTTTTCGCGCTTTTGGGCGCTGGCAGATCTCGCCCTGCCAACCTTCGACGACGAGCAGGCACTTTGGGCCGATGCAACGCCGCAGCATACCGCCGACAGACTGGCAGACCTCGGCGTGCCCGAAATCTGCATCAAGAACGGGCCTGAAGGCGCGCTGCTGCGCGACGACGGCGGCACGCGTCACGTGCCCTGCCCGGCCCGCGTCGACCCGATAGACACGACCGCCGCCGGCGACGCCTTCAATGCGGCCTACCTGGCAAACCGCATTGCCGGGTTACCGCCGGATGCCGCCGCCCTGGCCGGCCATCGCCTCGCCGCGATCGTCATCGCCCACCGTGGCGCCATCGCACCGCGCTCTGCAACGAGCAACGTCGCATCGGGTCGATGCTGACTATCGAATTTCAGATTGAGCTGAAACCATCCCGCTCCCCTTCGCGACCGCCCAAGACAATGACGCCGTGGGTGGTCGGGAATGCGAGCGGGCCGGCGATGTGGGTTTGCGACGGCCGGAAATGACCTATGATCCCTGACGAAGCGTTGCGGCGTCTCGCGCCAAAACGGTTACCGCGTCCCAGTCCCCGGCATCGACGATGGACCTGGGCGCAACCCACGAGCCTCCAACACAGATAACGTTCGGGAGCGCCAGGTAGGCCGCCGCATTGCCGGCATCGACGCCGCCAGTAGGGCAAAACCGGATATCGCCGAGGGGTGCCGCCAGTGCCTTGAGCGCGCCGGCTCCCCCGGCCTGCGCCGCGGGAAAGAACTTCAGGACGCGGTAGCCGATGTCGGCCAGGGCCATGGCTTCCGACGCGGTCGCCGCGCCTGGCAGGAATGGAACGGACCACCCCTGGGCTGCCTCGACGAGACGCGGTGTCATGCCGGGCGAGACGATGAACTTGGCACCGGCATTGATCGCGCTTGCCGCCTGTTCGGGCGAGCGCACCGTCCCGGCACCCACGTCCACATCGCCGAGACCTTCCGAGATCGCAGCAATTGCCGCCAGCGCCGGGCGCTCGTGCGCAACGTAATCTCAAGCGTCGTGAGTCCGCTGCCCTGCCCGCCCCAATGCCCGTGCCAGCGGCAGAGCCTCTTCAAGTTTGTCGATGGTCAAGAACCGGAATGACCGCCGGCTGCAACACACGCTCCAGCATGCCAAGTCGCTTTTGATCCTGCATTCCTCTCCCCACTTGCTTGGACACGCGCCCTCCGGCGCTCACCGGGCGCCCGTCTGTACCCCGATCCATTCGAGAAACGCGGCAGCTCCGCCGCTTGCCGGAAACACCAATGCAGCCGGCCACATCGTCAGGGGTGCAACTGTGCGATCGCGCCAACCACGTCCTCTGCCTTGCCGGCCCGTGTCTTAACGATCATGACAACCTCTTCATCACGCCTGGCGCTCGCCGTGAGCCAAACATAGAGTGAAACCATGCCGGGCAGAATGTTGACACAGGCCGCCAATGCCGGCGTTCAACCAATTGCCCCCCCCTATTTTCTCCGCGACGTCCAGTGAATGGACACGTCGAATAAACCACAACGGGCTTGTCGTCCTCATTCAATTGCGTCAGCCCTCCTATCATAGCGAGCCGGACGATCCGGATCTCGTGCCGTCGACAATCGAATTCGCGACACCCGGCAGACCCCCCGTGACACCAAGCACGAGCAGCAACGCATGACGCCACCGAAAATCGAGACTATCGCGTTTTGTCCGCGAGTGATCACCTCGAAGCCGGCGAGGCGCTGGTTCGCCTCACCAAGCGCTATGCCCACACGACGCCCGAGAAGGCCGATGTCATCGTCGCCCTCGGTGGCGATGGTTTGATGCTCCAGACCCTGCACGCCCACATGCGCGATGCCAAGCCAATCTATGGCATGAACCGCGGTTCTGTCGGCTTTCTCATGAACGAGTACGAAGAGCAGAACTTGATGGAGCGCCTTGCAGGCGCCGAGATCACCCGCATTCATCCATTGTCGATGACCGCCGTCGATCAGTCCGGCGACGTTCACCGCAAACTCGCGATCAACGAGGTCTCGCTCTTCCGGGCCCGTCACCAGGCTGCAAAGCTCTCGATCGCGGTCGATGGCAAAACCCGCATGCAGGAGTTGATCAGTGACGGCGTGCTGGTCGCCACACCGGCCGGATCGACAGCCTACAATCTCTCGGCCCAAGGCCCGATCCTGCCGATCGAAGCGCCGCTGCTGGCTCTGACCCCGATCAGCCCGTTCCGCCCGCGGCGCTGGCGCGGTGCGCTCCTGTCCAACCACGCCCGGATCGACATCTCGGTCCTCGAAGCCGACAAGCGTCCGGTCAGCGCCGTCGCAGACCATGACGAGGTGCGCTCCGTAGTCTCCGTCCATATCGAGGAGGCGAAGGATATCGATCTTTTCATGCTGTTCGATCCGGGCCACAATCTCGACGAGCGCATCCTGTCGGAGCAATTCCTCTACTAGCCCGCCGCTCGCGACGCGATCCGGGCCGCACAGGCGGTGCGCAACCAACCCACTGCGGAGGTATACATGGCGGGACTTTTCTTCGAGGAATTCGAGATCGGGCAGACTTTCGAACACGCGATCACGCGCACCGTCACCGAAATGGACAACTTCATGTTCACAGCGATGACGCACAATCCCCAGCCCCTGCACCTCGACTACCATTTCGCCGAGCAAACCGAGTGGGGTAAACCGCTGGTCAACAGCCTGTTCACGCTCGGCCTGGTTATCGGCGTCTCCGTGCATGAGACGACGCTTGGCACGACGATCGGCAATCTCGGTATGACCGACGTAAAATTTCCCAACCCCGTCTTCCACGGTGACACCATCCGATCGGTGAGCGAAGTCGTCTCCAAGCGCGAAAGCAAATCGAGGCCCAACGCCGGCATCGTCGAGTTCGTCCACCGCGGCTACAACCAGCGTGATCAGCTTGTCGCCGAATGTACGCGTCAGGCATTCATGCGCAAACGTCCCCAAGCCGATTGAGACCGCCGGACCATAGTGAGGCCCATCAATGCGCTCCATGCTCTTCGTGCCCGGCGACAGCGAACGCAAGTTTCGCAAATCGCTCGACACACCAGCCGATGCCATCATTCTCGACCTGGAAGATTCCGTCGCGCTCGACGGTAAGGTAGAAGCTCGAAAATCAACGGCGGCATTCCTCAAAGAGGCTCGCCGGCATGACCGACATCCGGCCCTTTGGGTGCGCATCAACAGCCTCGACACCGACCTGTGGATGGCCGATCTTGCAACCGTCATCCCGTCCCGCCCCGACGGGCTGATCATGCCGAAACCACGCTCGGGCGACGACGTCTCCCGCCTCTCCGTCGCGCTTGACCAGGCGGAAACGGCAGCCGGCGTGCCCCTGGGCAATACCCGCCTCCTGCCGATCATCACCGAAACGGCCGTATCGGTCATCCAGATGCACACCTACATCGATTGCTCGGCACGCATCGAGGCCATGTCGTGGGGCGCGGAGGACCTGCCGGCAGACATTGGTGCTGCCTCCAACCGCGATGATGATGGCGAATTGACGAGTGTCTACCGCCTCGCCCGCGATCTCTGCCTTCTGACCAGCGTCGCGGCAGGTGTTCAGCCGATGGACACGGTCTACACGAATTTCCGCGACGACGAAGGCCTCGCCCGTGAATGCCGCCACGCCGCCCGCGACGGCTACACCGGTAAGATGGCGATCCACCCGGCGCAGGTCGACACGATCAACACAGCCTTCACGCCGACGGCCGAAGAAATCGCCCACGCTGAACGCATCGTCCGGGTCTTCGCCGAATCCCCGGGAACGGGCGTCGCCGCGCTGGACGGTGAAATGCTCGATCGTCCGCATCTCACCCGCGCCGAAAAGCTTTTGGCCCGCGCCCGCGCAGCGACCACAAACCGGAATTAGAGCGTGATGATCCTCTGAAAGACATCTCGTGCCGAAGCCGCGACCCGGTGTCTGACACGGCTATCGTCCTTCAGGTTTGGCTGACACCATCCCGTTCCACTGAAACCATCCCGTTCCACTGGCTGAAAAGGCCACGGAGGCAATGCCAAATAATGCTACTCGGCGGCTTCGGGCTGCACGAGATTGCCGGCATCGTCGACTTCGGGGCGATGGATCGTGAACACCGTCTCCGGCGTCACGACGCTATAGTCCATGTAGCCCATCCGCGCGATTGGGCGCATCGCACCTGTATCGACGAAGCCATCCTTGATGAAGGCGTCGTCGATATAAATGCCGACCACCCTGCCGATAATCAATGCATTGCCTGGTTGGCCGCCGCCTTCGGCCGCCGGTAGGTCGATCGTGCGCCAATGCCGGCATTCGAATGCCGCCGGGCTCTCCTTGACGCGCGGAGGTTTGACCAGGTTCGAGGCAGTCGCCGTCAGATTGGCAATCGGGTACTCGTCGACGCCGTACGGAAATGGCGCCGAGGTGACATTCATTTCTTCCCGCAGTTCGTGTGTCGCGAGCGAACACGTGAATTCGCCGGTCTCTTCAATGTTGACCAAAGTATCCTTGCGTCCAGCCGATCCGATGACGACGTAGTGCGGTTTCTCGCTGACGGCATTGAAAAAGCTGTAGGGGGCAATGTTGCAGATGCCATCGCTGGAAAGCGTCGTAATCCATCCAACCGGCCGCGGCACGATCAGCGCCTTGAACGGGTCGCGTGGCAGGCCATGCTTGTTGCCCTGCGTCTCGTAGAACATTTCACTTCCCCTTGCTCCGGGCCTGCGGAACGCACCGCCTGCCTTTCCTACCCGTTCCAATACGAAACGATCTCGCCGAGCACCGGTCGATCGCGGTCCGACTGTGCCTCATTGGCCGTTCCGATATACACGAACCCGGCAATCGTTTCGTCCTCACCGAGCCCGAGGACGGGCCGCATACTGGGCGAAAATGCATACCACTCCGTGATCCAGCTTGTCCCGTAACCAAGCGCATTGGCCGCCAGGCACAAATTGAAAGCTGCTGCGCCTGCCGACAGGATCTGCTCGATTTCAGGCACGCCGCGCATGCGCTCAATCCGGCTGACGACCGCGACGACGACCGGTGCACGCAGGAACCTCCCGCGTTCCGTATCGAGCCGCACTTGCGAAACCGGTTCGGCCTCTTCTCGCTGGCAGACTTCAGCAAGCCGCTCGCCGAAGTGGCGCCGGGCCTCGCCTTCGAATACGATAAACCGCCAGGGGGCGAGCTTCTTGTGGTCAGGAACACGCGCCGCAGCCGTCAGAATGGTCTGAAGCTGTTCGCGACTGGGGCCGGGTTCGCCCAGCATGGCTGGGCGCGATGAACGCCGCGTCAGAAGAAAGTCGACTAGCTCTCGGCTCATGCGCTGCCCCGGATCTCACGGAATATCTATTTGCCCGCACCGGCGAAGAACCGGAACTCGGTCCTTATCCATCGCATTCGCGTAACGCTTTGTGTATGTTCGTGCAAGTCCGGCTGCGGCCCCTGAGATTCGAGGATCACTACTGATGAGCCCTCAGCACGCCCTTCTGGCTGCGCTGCGAACCCTTTCGGCGGGGATCGCGACCGTTCTTTTCCTTTCCTCGAGCATGTGGCCGGGCCAGGCCACCGCCCAACAAAGGCCGACGGTAGCGATCGTAATGGATGGCTCGGGATCGATGTGGGGTCGATTGCCGGGAAGCGATCAGCCGAAGTTTGCAAGCGCGGTAAACCTGCTGCGCGAGAACCTGGCCACGCTCACCACCAGGCCGGACATTGCAATGGTCGTTTTCGGCCAGCAAAGGCGAGGGGGCTGTAATGCCGCCAGCACGTTGTTGCAACCAACACCCTACAGCGACACCGCGTTGGCCGCCGCGGCCGGCAAACTCAATCCGCAGGGGCGTGGTCCCCTCGTACTCGGTCTGCAACGGGCGGCGCAGACTTTGGCCAATACAAAGGCCCCGCGCAGCATTGTCGTCGTCCACGATGATCCGGACAACTGCAGCCAGGACATCTGTGCCGCCGCGACCCAGCTTAAACAGGAGATGCCGGACCTTCGCATCTTTGCGCTGACTCTCAATCCCAAGCCGGCCAATCGCGGCGCATTGGCGTGCGTGTCGCGCACGACCGGTGGCAGAGTTGTAGAGATTGCCGATCAATCCGATGCAGCACCGGCATTTCGTTCGCTCCTGCAAGCGGCCCTGAACAAGACAGCGATCAGCCCGCCTCTGCCCAAAGGAACGCGCCCCACGGCGAAGAACACGCCTGCAGCCAAAGCCAAAGTGCCAACCCCCAAGCGAGTCCTACCTCCGACTCCCGGCCTGATGCTGCGTGCACTGCTCAAAAGGAATGGCCCGGCCTTCCGGGAGGGACTTGTCTGGCAGATCTATCGCCGTACGACCAGCCCGCAACAGCTTGTCCATGCGACGACGAACGCCGAACCTTCGATCGCATTGCCACCGGGCGACTATACGGTTCAATTGAGCGCGCCGGGCTATGAAAGTCGCTTCGATCTTGATGTTGGTAAGGGCCCGCGAACCCGCCATGACGTGGTGCTCGAGCGAGCCGCCATCAGGCTCGCAGCCTTTTTGAGCGATGGCGGCCCGGTCGTCGGCGATGCCAGTTTCACGATCCGGAGCCTCGACGAAACCGCCGGCAACGACCCGCTTTGGATGGGGCTGCCGGCCCGAGCGCCAATCCTGCTGCCGCCGGGACGATACCGGGTCACGGCAGCCGGAGGGCGGGCAGAAAGCAGCCGCGAGTTCACCGTTGAAAGCGGCCAGACGCTGGACGTGAGCGTGCCGCTGCAGGCCGGCTATCTTCACGTCAAGACCCAGAGCCCGCAGGCACCGAATGGACGTCAGACGATTGTAACGGTTGAAACGGACGATACGAGCCGAACGTCGGGTCGTCGCATCGTCGCCCGCTCCCTCCAACCCAATCCAAGCTTCCTGCTTCCCGCGGGCACATATTATGTCAAAGCGGACAATGGCCGGGCCAGCAGCCAGGAACTTGTTGCGATTGCGCCCGGCAAGCTCATCGAGCGCAGATTGTCGCTGCCGGTCATGCGCCTGCAAGTCAACGCGCGACTGAAGGGCAGCAGCGAGGAATTGCGCAGTGGCGTACGCTACCGGATATGGCCGCGGCGCAAGCAGGCTCTTCCCCCGTTGACAAGTTCTCTGGCTTCACCTCAGTTCGAACTCTCGCCCGGCCTTTACAGGATCGAATGCCATATCGATCAGCAAAACGCGGTGATCGTCAGAGACTTCGAAGTAACGAACGCACCATCGGGACGCATCACGCTGGAGTTCGAGGCAGGCACGGTCGCACTACGCATTGGCGGCGTGTCTTCGCAGCAGGACGTATTCTGGCAGGTACTTGATCCCGCCGGCCGCATCGTCTGGCGGACCATGGATCCAGCGCCCAGAATGACGTTGCTGGCCGGCCGTTACACGGTTCTGGCCGACATCGGAACACAGCGCGCGCGTGGCGAAATCGTGGTCGAGAGCGGCCGCCATATTGACATCCAAGTTGGTCGCAATTGATATCGCCCTGTCGGCGGATGTCCGATTGAGTCCGCAGGCCGCGTAGCATCCGACCGGCAAAGGCCTCAACCGAGAGGAACCAAGTGTCCGACGTTGCTTCAATGTCTAGACTCTTACTCGCCGTGATCCTGGCCCTGTGCCAATTCGGGGCGCCATCTACGAGCGCGCAAAGCCCGACCACACCAGCACCGACCACACCTGCGCCGACAACACCCGCACCGACCACAACCGCACCGACAACGCCGTCCCTTCAGGTGCCGTTCGGGTCGGATCCGGCCTTTCCATCCGTCTCGACGACGGATCTGTTCAACAGCGCAGTTACAGCAAACGATCAATCGACGACGTCCAAGTCCGGTCGCCTGACCCTTAGCGCCCTGCTCACGGACACCGGCCCACGTATCAAGCGCGGCGTAACGTGGCGGATCTTTTCACCGGCGCGAAATGGTGCCCCACCGCGCCTGATCAGTGAACACCGCGCCGCACAACCAAAGCTGTCGCTACCGGCCGGCGTTTATGTCATCAACGCTGCCTTCGGCCTTGCACATCTCACGCGCACGGTCACGGTTGCTGGCGGCGAAGCCCGCCGCGAGAAGTTCGTCATCAACGCCGGAGGCCTCAAGATCGTCGCCAAGGCGGCGTCACGAAAGTTCGCCGGCCCGATTACCGCAACCTATGACCTCTACACCGACGAACGTGACCAGTTCGGCGAGCGCAAAAAGATCCTCAGCAACATGCCGCCCGGTCGCATCACGCGTCTCAATTCGGGGATTTACAGAATCATCTCACGGCTCGGAGACGCCAACGCCGTGGTTGCCTCTGAGGTCACCGTGGAAGCGGGCAAGTTGACCGAGGCAACCGTCTATCATGAGGCGGCCAAAGTCACGTTCAAACTTGTTCGCAGCCAGGGTGGCGAGGCGCTTGCCGATGCGCAATGGATCGTCATGAACAGCGCAGGGCGCGTTATCAAGGAAACCGCGGGGGCACTGCCAACGCATGTCCTGGCGCCGGGTCAATACACCATCAGCGCCCGTTGGGGTGGCCGCCTGCACACGCGTTCATTCGCGATCCAGTCGGGCGACAACGTCGAAGTCGAAGTCGAAATCAAATGAGTCCCAGGTCCACCCTAACGAAATGCGGGCGCAAATAGGGCGCCGCCGCGCGATATCGGCTGGTTGCGGCCGCGCTTGAGCTTAACGCCGCGCGCAGCACCGAGATGACGGTCAAAGATCTCGCCATAGTGGCCGACACCACCAATCACCTTCACCAGCCAGTCATCCGCCAGGCCCAGCGCGTTCGCGCCTGCAATCGCCGCGGTTGCAAACCTTCGCACGGCTTCGTCCGGAGATCGGTTCGCCTCGGAAACAGCAGCCGCATCAACGCCCAGGTCGTCGGCAGCGATCAGCGCAAATACCACCCAGCGCACGACCTTCAGCCACTGGACGTCATCTGCACGTACCACCGGCCCGAACACATCCGCCGACGCCATCTCAGGCAGGATGACGTAGCTTTCGGGCGCGACAAATTGGCTGCGCTCCACGGCCAGCCGCCCCTGGTCTGCTGCCAGTACCAGGCACCGCCCGCCATCGAACTTAGCAGCGGCCTCGGCCCAGGTTTCCGTGCCGACAGCGACGAATTTCATGTCCCGGCGATTGAAAAAAGCCCCGACGGTGGCTTCAACGAGCCCACCGGAAACAAAGCAGATCGACGCTCCGGAAAGTTCCAGCACGCTCGTAATGCGGCTCGACCTCCGGATCAAAAATCCGGTACCGTCATGAAAGAACGGTCCAACAAAAACCACACCTTTCTCGGTGTCCCGCGACAATGTCCACGCGGTTCCCCGCGACAGCACGTCAACCTCGCCGTTGGCGACGGCTGAATAGCGCGCTTGCGCCGAGAGTGGCCGATATTTCACGGCATTGGCATCACCCAGAACAGCCGCTGCCAGCGCGCGGCAAAGGTCGACATAGATGCCCGCCCATTTCCCTGTCTTCGATGTCGCTGAAAACCCGATTTCATTCCGCGACGTCCCGCAAATCAGGTGTCCACGCTGCCTGACGAGATCAATCGTCTTGCCGCCTTGCGCGCCCCCGGCCAAAGAACTCGACGCGCTGACAGCGGCCAGGCCAAGCACGACAATCGATACGCTGAGGAGGCTGCAGAGTCGCACGGCACGCCTATCGAATTCGGACCAGGTGAGAAGACATCTGCCGCATCGCGCCCGGTGCGGGCTTCCCGGGTTTGCAAAGACGGCCGAACATCCTTGAGCGGCGCATCCTTACCGCCAGGTCAGCCGTTGCACAACAGCAAATCCTGCAACCGCGAGATCGCATCGCCACGCACACGCTAGATCACAGCGCGCCAGCAACATCACTCCAGCGACAGGCCACATGCACACAATTTCACAATCGCGTACGCTCACCCCAGCCATGCAGAGCGATCACTTTTCAAGGATTCCCGATCCTTGTATACGGAACTAGGACCCAACTGGATATGACGATCGGAGAGAACATGGACGGCGCAGAAAAGTGCCCTGTGATGGGCGGAACCCACATCCACACGAACCTTGGAGTGATGTCGAACCGGGACTGGTGGCCCAACCAGCTCAATCTCAAAATTCTCCATCAGAACTCCAGTTTGTGCGACCCGATGGGCAAGGCATACAACTATGCCGAGGAGTTCAAGACCCTCGACCTGGATGCCGTGAAGAAAGACCTCTACGCCTTGATGACCGACTCGCAGGATTGGTGGCCTGCCGACTACGGTCACTACGGCCCGCTCTTCATCCGCATGGCTTGGCACAGCGCCGGCACCTACCGCATTGGTGATGGCCGCGGTGGTGCAGGTTCCGGTACGCTGCGTTTTGCACCGCTCAACAGCTGGCCCGACAATGGCAACCTCGACAAGGCCCGCCGCCTGCTCTGGCCGATCAAGCAGAAATACGGACGCAAGCTCTCGTGGGCCGACCTCATGGTTCTCACCGGAAACTGCGCGCTGGAGTCGATGGGTTGCAAGACTTTTGGTTTTGCCGGTGGCCGTGAGGACGTCTGGGAACCGGAGGAAGATATTTACTGGGGCTCCGAAGATACCTGGCTTGGCGATAAGCGCTACTCCGGCGATCGTGAACTGGAAAACCCGCTCGGCGCGGTCCAGATGGGCCTGATTTACGTAAACCCCGAAGGCCCGAACGGCACGCCTGATCCGGTCGCATCGGGACGCGACATTCGTGAAACATTTGCACGCATGGCCATGAACGACGAGGAAACGGTTGCCCTCGTTGCCGGTGGCCACACCTTCGGCAAGGCTCATGGCGCCGGCGACCCGACACTTGTTGGTCCGGAACCTGAAGGCGCTGCGATTGAAGAGCAGGGCCTTGGCTGGAAGAACACCTTCGAGAGTGGTAAGGGCAGCCACACAACGACGAGCGGCATCGAAGGTGCCTGGACGCCGACACCCATCACCTGGGACAACAGCTATTTCGACACGCTGTTCGGCTACGACTGGGAATTGACGAAGAGCCCGGCCGGCGCACACCAGTGGATACCCAAGGATGGCGCCGCATCGGATACCGTGCCGGACGCCCATGATCCTTCGAAGCGTCATGCCCCGATCATGACAACGGCAGATCTCGCGCTGCGCATGGACCCGGTTTACGAACCCATTTCACGGCGGTTCCACGCCAACCCGGACGAATTCGCCGACGCCTTTGCCCGCGCATGGTTCAAATTGACCCACCGTGACATGGGCCCCCGCGCCCGTTACCTCGGCCCAGAAGTGCCGGCCGAGGAGTTGGTCTGGCAAGATCCAATTCCGGCGGTCGATCACGACCTGATCGATGACAAGGACGCAGCCGGTCTCAAAGACGAGATCCTGGCATGCGGCCTCTCGATATCCGAACTGGTCCGAACCGCATGGGGCTCGGCTGCAACCTACCGCGGCACCGACAAGCGCGGCGGCGCCAATGGAGCTCGCATTCGTCTCAGCCCGCAAAAGGACTGGGAGGTCAACCAGCCCCAGTCCCTGGCCAAGAGCCTGGCCAAACTGGAAGCGGTCCAAAACAACTTCAACAGCTCTCAGTCCGGCGCCAAGAAGGTCTCGCTCGCGGACGTCATCGTACTCGGCGGTTGCGCCGCCATCGAGGCTGCTGCCAAGAAGGCCGGCCACGACGTGACGGTTCCCTTCTCGCCGGGACGTTCGGATGCATCGCAGGAGCAGACCGACGTCGAATCGTTTGCCGTTCTCGAGCCCACCGCCGACGGCTTCCGCAACTATCTCAAGGCCGGCCACGCAAGATCAGCCGAAGAACTCCTGGTGGATCGCGCGCATCTTTTGACGTTGACTGCGCCTGAGATGACCGCGCTCGTTGGCGGCATGCGCGTCCTCAACGCGAATGTCGGCGGTTCTGCTCATGGCGTCTTCACGCACCAACCGGAGACGTTGACGAATGACTTCTTCGTCAACCTCCTGGACATGGGCACCAAATGGGAAGCCTCCTCCAAGGACGACGGCGTGTTCGAAGGCCGTGACCGTACCTCCGGTGACGTCAAGTGGACCGCCACCCGCGCAGATCTTGTCTTCGGGGCAAACTCACAGCTGCGCGCCATTGCCGAGGTCTACGGCTGCGGCGATGCGCAGGAAAAATTCGTGCAGGACTTCGTCGCCGCCTGGAGCAAAGTCATGAATGCGGACCGTTTCGACCTGTCCTGAGTGGTCAGGCATCCGCAACAAGCACGTACGCAGGCGGCGTTTCCGGCATCATGAAATGAAGCGCCGCCTGCTGCCATCAGATGCAATCGCAGGCGCGAAACGACCAGCCCAGAGCCGCCGTTGAGGCGGTTCGAACCGACCTTCGTGCGGCCTGGCCTCGACATCTCGCTTTGGTCCGAGGGCTGGGTCAGCCACGCACGATCATTTCCGCTTTGGGCGGAATCGCATCGCCGGCCGGCTACCCTTCCCGACCGCCCACTACAATGATGCCGTGGGTGGTCGGGAGCGGCAGCGGGATGGTATCAGCTCAACCTGAAAAACTAAGTGGCAAGTGCCTCTGCTGCAAGGATGCCGCAATCATGTCCAGACCACGCCGCCCGATGTCCTGCCTCCGATGGCGCCGCCCTGGCCGTAGACAATGGTGGCACCGTTGGCCGTGCCGACGCCCGCCTGCCGCGAGCAGGCCACGGCTAAGGCATGACGCCGCAAAACGCAGTCACTCATAAGGGAGCAACGCGACCCGGCCGAAAGGTCGCCCCGCCGGAGCCGCCGCGCGTAGCGCGAATAGCGGCGCGAGGCAATCAAACCCGAAGCGAGGCACATTTTTTGCGACGCGCTTTAGATCTGCACAGCCGATTCCACCGCCACCGCATTGGCTGATATCGTTTCAGGCGCAATGCGCCAAGTGAGATGTATCCATCGAACTCCGGCCTTGACTGCTTCCGAGCCGGTTCTCGGCGTTCCGGAAAGTCAACGTGGATTGAGCCGGTGCCAGGCCGACGCCATCCGCACGCGTTGCGCGCAGCAAGGCCCGTGCGCGACGTAGTGCGCGGCCGCGCAAAAAGAAGTGGCGCGACGGGCAGGGGTTGGTGTAGACAGGGCCGGCTCGTCATCACCAGAGCTTGGGCCGCTGACAAAGTATCACCCTGGCCTCATGGGTAAGGCGAACACACGCAGGCAATGGCCATCTATGGCAAGATTCAGGGTTGCGCGCACATCCAGTGCCTCAACCAATGGCAAGCACCGGTAGCTCAGCTGGATAGAGCACCAGACTACGAATCTGGGGGTCGGGAGTTCGAATCTTCCCCGGTGCGCCAATAAAATCAATAGGTTAGAAGATTTTCCGAAGCGAGCTGATTTGTTCCAGTAAGCACATAGTAAGCACAGTGGTTTTTATTGCCAAATTCAATCCCATTTGGCCCGGCCTGCAAATGAGCACGGGGCCCCGCTTCAGAGGTTGGGGCCCCGTTCCGTTGGTCAACTATCAGGCCGTCAGCAAGACGACTAGTGCAGGATTTCCGGTACCATCTTTGCGAAATCAATCAGAAGGATTGTACGGTGACCTTGCTCATATCCTTCTGCAACCGTGACCGGCGAGACGTAATGAGCGACGCGATCGTCTGCCACAATCCATCCCTCGAGCTGGCGGGTCAGCGTAAAGCGCTCTTTCACGGCACCTTCCGCAACAAGGCTGGGGTGAAGGTTCGCCACCTCGGGAACTGTAATGAGGTTTTCGGCTCCATCAACACCATCGCGCGAAATCAAGATCGCCGCCGTGAACGGCTCTCCGTCACGATGGATTTCGTCCGGTGATGACGGACCGGGACTGGCAGGCTTGGCCAACAACTTAATGAGATGAACGCCAACCTGTACGGGGAACTCATGATCATCCCAGTCAACGAGCCTGAAACACTTGAGGATAGCGTCGCGGAGAAATTCGCTGTCTCGCTGTGCTTCAGTTAGCGCGGCCAGCGGGCGTTGCTTCCCGCCGTGTTCTTGATTCAATTCCGGCGGCTGATAAAAGTGCGCAACTTGATAGCCGCGTTCGGAACACCATATTCCGGGCAGTGGCATGAGGCTCTCTGAGTCCGGGAACAGGACGAAGCGACCGTAACGCCGGTGACGAGATTCGGGTTGATCCTCATCAGCCGGAAGTTCGGCACATCCTCGAATGAAGTCGTCGCGCGCTGCCTCCCAGCCGGCACTCTCGGATCGGAAGAACTCGGGCCCCAGGCGCGCGTAGCCTTCACTTTGTAGTCGCTCCTTCTCCGCCAATGCCTTATTTATGCTCAGTTGTTTCATTACTAGCTCCATTCGGAGGAGCCGTGGATAAGTCATTGACTCGAAAGAACAAATCATGTACTTGTAATACAAGGCTCGTTCATCGAGTCCCTCGGCGGTTACGGCTCCTCCATTTGCGTTGTGGGCTTGCCGAGGTCATGGAGTCCGCGTCGTCGTCCAAACACGCGGACTCCAACTCTAAACACAGTCGCTCATTCGGTCAACGAGATGTCGCAAGGTGACCCCACAGTCGTCCCATTTCGTCAATATCTCCAATTTGAGCAGCTCCGGAGCAAGAGCAACTCTTAGCAAGCTGGTTGTTCAGTCAACTCGTGCTTGGAAGCGAAGTAAATTTCCCCTGCGGTGCTGAACCGGGGTTGCAGGCGGCAAAAATTAAGATGTCGTTAGGTTGTCGCCGGTAACAATACGGAGCGATCTGGTCAGCTGGCGACAGTTTGCGTCAATCGGCGTTGACCATCGTTCGTCTGTCGTCTAACTCTGCAGCATGAATATTCTAGCCTAGAAAGATTTGTACGTGAGCCAGCGTGACCAACAACTGGTGCAAGCACTTGGCATATCGCTGGCCCAGGTTGCCAGCGCAATGGCAAAGTCCCGACAGGCCGTTAATCGTGGCGTTCGATCAACAACCAACGAAGAAGATTACTTTAAGGCTGTTGACCTCGCCGCTGCGTTATGTCGGTGGCGAACCGCCGATCCGAGTTTGTACGCATTGGCTCGGGCGAAAATCCGCGAGATTTATCCTGGCGATGTCGCAACCTCTGCACTGGAGGCTGCTGACGATGTTGCAGGATCTGATCTTGCGGAAAGTATTTCTGGTGAATTTTGGTTTTTATGCGGTGACTTTCCTGCCTTTCGAAATGGTCTACCCCGATGTGCCAATCAGTTGGACATTCTCGCTGCCTCGAACGAAAATCAGATCTTTCTGTTTGTTGCAACCCGTGATATTCGGTTTGCATTAAGGTGGTGTCGAAGGTTCGAGTCCGACGGCGATGAGGGCAGACTGCACCCAATTGAATGTCGAAATGATGATCTTTTAATGATGCCGTCTATGCTTTTCAGAATTGATAACAACGATAAAATGGATCTGTTTGGTGTCTCGGACTACGGCTTTGTTTCGCTATCGAATCAAGAAGCTAGTCGGCTGAGATCAATCATTACAAATAAATACCTGGCTGCAGGTGATGATTTAGATGGCGTAGATGCCCAATGAACCCTCTGTTGCTTTCTCAAGCAGCTCTGACTGATCCATTACTATTGTTGTTCTTGCCTGAATAACTATGCCTTGAACACCATTCTCAAGGCAGTTGTCTACAGTCTCGCCGCCAATTACTGGTACGTCAAGGTATTGAAATTCCGGGATCGCCACTTTGCAAAGAACCGGATAATTTGCCGTCTTTCGATGAGCCGATTGGCCAAACTTCTGGAGTAATCCGTTGGTGCTCCCTAATCGCCACCGCGATTTACCTGACTCAATGACATTCCCCTCATCAACTATATGGGACGGTTCGATCTTTTTCCATCCATTTTTTCCGGAACGAGCAACGGTTTGATTTAAGCGCATCACCGCCTCAAGCGCTTGATTTGAATCGAAAGCCTCGTAAGCGACCCCATATACCCCCGCCTCTAATCCAAGCTCTGGTATAAAGTCCAATATCGAAGTAAGCCGTATATTGTGTCGGTCAAGTAGATTGCAGATATGTTTATAGTATCCGTGTGGCCACCAAAGTGTCGGGGCCATCGCAATTTGCGCAACTATCCTTGGGTTCAGTGGTGAATGCCTAAAGATCCCTTTCAGTCCCCCGGCGATCTTAACTTCTGTCACGCCGTGTTGAACGAGAAATTGCTCAAACCGCCTAATTTGAAATGGCGCGAGAAATTCAGCGTGCGGAACAAAATCTCGCAGCCAGCGATGCGAACTCCCTAATCCAATAAACAGGGGAGCCTCTTCGCGAGAATTGCCAACATCTGCTCTACTTAAAACAGCTTCTTCCACTCCCTCAGCGATATGTCTGCCAACCGAGTCCTCTCCGATGATTATGCAAAGCGTCACGGACTACCTCCCCCCTCGGAGACACGCTCGATAGTCGCGCACGGGCAACAAAAAGGTGTGTGCTTGGGTACTACACGCTAGGTCATCACTTTCATCAGTGACCGTATCTACATCATGCTCGCTAAATTGAAAACACCGCTGGCGTAGAGCCCGAGCGAGCACGCAACGCCGGTAGCAATGCGCCTCTCGTTCGATCTTTGCGGTTTGTATTTTCTTGGTTGAGGCACGCCGGATACGGTTTCTGCCGACGTCAATATTGTGGCGTACTGACCACTCTTTCCATCCCGTCTTTGACCGGCTGCGTCAGCATCCAACATGATGGCCTGACGGCCAAAGCGGGTGGAAAGGTGGGTAATTCATAACACCGTGACACGTTCTGGCGTCTACGATTTCGCTCCTCCTACCGATACCCTGGCGGGTATCTCCGCAGGGTATCGGTAGGAGGAGCGTATGTTGAGCTTAAGAGAACTCAGAGCAATTGATCCGTCGTTGTCGAAGTTGACAAACGTGGAACTCCGGGAAGTCCGGCTGAAGCTCTACACGCTCGCGGAACTGGCGCTGGACTCGTACGCCGGTTCCAAGAATCCCGTTGGGATCGTGCGTGACGGAGATCAAAATCATATAATCCGCGTATGAGTGCCAAAACCGGCGTCATCTACTGTCGTGTCTCATCTGCCGAGCAAATCGACGGCACGAGCCTTGAAACGCAGAAGCAAGCCTGTCTCGAGTATTGCAAAGCACACAACATCACCGCCAAGCAGATCTTCATCGAAAAGGGCGAGTCCGCCAAGACTGCCGACAGAACCGAATTCATCAAAGCCATCGATTGCTGTAAGAACGCCAAGGGCACCATCGACTACTTCATCGTTTGGAAGCTTGACCGGTTTGCCCGTGACACGACCGATCACTTCAAGATCAAGGCGCTTCTTGCACAGTACGGAACCGCCATCCGTTCGGTGACGGAGATCATAGGCGAAGATCCGCAAGGTCACCTGATGGAAACTATCCTAGCCGGTTTTGCTCAGTTCGATAACGATATTCGCTCCATCCGATCGCGCAGCGGCATGGAAGCTCGCATGAGGCAGGGTGTGTGGGTTTGGCGCGCACCAATCGGCTACTACCGCAAGACCAAGGGTGCGAACCTTTCAATCGATCCTGAAACAGCGCCCATGATCCGCAAGGTCTTCGAGCTGTATGCAACCGGCACGCACACTTACGAGTCGATCGCCAGTCTTCTCACCAGTGAGGGCTACAAGACGACCACGGGCAAAGACCCGTTCCCACAGCTCATCGAGAAGATTGTCAGAAATCCACTCTACTGCGGCATCATTCGCGTGTGGGATCAAGAATTCAAAGCAGCCTTTGAACCCATCGTTGACGAAGACCTCTTCAACCGATGCCAACCGGGTTATCGCGCTCGGGCAAAGGGCGTGCCACGCTTGATCAAGAATGCCGCGTTTCCGCTAAGACGATTGGTGATCTGCGCACAATGTGCCAAGCCACTTACCGCCAGCGCTTCTACCGGCCGGCACGGCAAGAAGTATCCGTACTATCACCATCAGCAGCAGAACTGCTCAGCTGCCGAGTTCATCCGAAGCGATCAACTTGAGGCGGAGTTTACCGATCACCTGCAGCGCATTGCGCCGACATTGAAGCACCAGAAATCTTTCAAGGCGATTGTGCAGCACGTCTGGCGCAACCGGCACAAGACGGCACTTGAGGCTCAGCGCCGTAATGAAGCCGAACACGCGAGGCTACAAGCTGAGCGCGAACGCGTTTTCAGTGCCCACCGCTCAGGCCTCTACACGGATGCGGAATTCCTGGAACAGAAGGACGCCATCGGTAGGAAATTGGTACTCGCTCAGAACAATGACGCGCCAGCAATTGGCGATAACGATCTCAACGTCGACGCAGCCCTTGACCACGCACTTGCATTTGCAGGTAACGCTGGAAGCCGATGGCGCGAACTTTCATTTCTCGACAAGCTCCGGTTCCAAAAACTGGTTTTCAAGAGCACGATTCCGTTCGATCCGGCCACGGGATTTGGAACCGCCGAATTGTCGCCGATTTACACGACGTTTCAATCGCTCGATGGTTCAAAATCTAACTCGGTGACCCAAATTAGTCTGAAATGGAACCAACTCATCGATGAACTGAAAGAATGGCAATCGTTCCGACCGGAATTAAACGGCGAGTTGACAAATAATACGCTGCATTAGGTGCATATGCTTTTGATTGTAGATTTGGTTGCTGCGGAGCAGGGGCTACCCACGGAGCAAGTGGCCGTGTCGCTACCCCTCACAGGTACTCCGTACCTGTGAGGGCCGAAGCCTCCTCGCTCCGCTCAGAGTCTTCGCCAATTCTGGTTACGCTCCCAGCGCCATTGTTCTCTGCACCGCCGTATTCACCGTCAAAATCGATACATGTTTCCTTGTTGTCACTGCGGAAAAGCTAGCAAAATGGGCCCGTATTTCCCCTTGTTTCGGGCATTCCGGGCAACGTTGTCAGTCACCGGCAATGGCCAGGATCACTCGTGCCACAATAGAGGGTAACAGGTGGCCTTCTTGCCGTAGAAAAGGGGCTCATGGGCCCACACACTGCTTCTCAGACGCAATCCACGAGGAGCACAACGATGACAATACCCATCAATCATGCACCCACGCCCGTCACCATTCTGACCACGCGCCAGGCTGCCCAATATCTCGGACTTTCAATGTCCACGTTGAACAAATGGAGATGCTACGGCACTGGACCCAAATACCTCAAGCTCGGCCGCGCCGTCCGGTATCAGCAGGAAGAACTCGACCGCTATCTCGAAACCAGGCTCTTGAACTCCACTGCCGCCAGTCCGCTTTGACCGTCGCCACAAACATGCTCACAACGGTTCACCAAAGGGATGCATCCCTTCTCCGCTCACCGCCGCTCCATCAAGGTGGAGCGAGCGGCGGTGGCTCCGAAGGGATGAGACGAAATCGTCCCGTACCGATCCAGGATCCATGTATAATGTTCCGCAATGGATGACAAACATGGGCCACGCTGGCCAGTGCGAATTGCAAGCGCATTAATCGCCGCAGCGGGCTTGCTCACATTTCTCGGCGTTGTTGTCGAGACGCGCGGCAATTTCCTTAAAGCAATTCTAGCGGCAATTGGTGCCGTGCTACTTGTCAAAATCATGTACAGCGCATTGGCAGGCTGGAGAAAGTGGCCAGACTACAGTTGGAACGAATTATTCACTGACTTGGTGCGCGCCATCATTCCCAGTTGGTAACAGTGCCAACTTTGGACAGTGAGGACGATAACAACAAATACATCAAATGCCCTGTCGCTCATTCTGCAACATCAGGCCAAAGAAGAATGCCGAGTGGAGTGAGGCGTCCCGGCTTGATCAGTTTGCCGGCACGGCGCGCCCACTTGCCGTTGCGGATCTCTTTTGACCCCTGTTCTAATGCACGACCAAGTGCATCTCGCGCGGCATATGATCCTGGATCAGGCTCCTTGAAAACTTGCCTGGGCGGGTTGAATGAGAACGCGCTCCCTTTTGGAGCATCGCGATATTTGTCCCACGGTATCGGAGCCGAAGAAAATGCACCGTTGTCGCGAACGCCGGAATGCCTTTGTTTCTGAGAGGGCGCCTGAGCCGCATATGCCCCGGTCGCTCGTCCAGTTGTGACAGGCGAGCCAATGTTCCGACCGGTTGATGATGTCGACGGTCGTCCAATCGTGACAGTTCTACCTGACTGGTAGCCACGACCAAAACGATAGGTCGATCCAATGGAGGTTGCTCGACCTGTTGAGACGCCCCTCCCTACGATGGTCGGCGACCCAAACCTCCGAGACCGTCCAATAGTCCTTGATCGGCCGACCGATGTGGGCCTTCCAATCCGTCGAGGAAATGCATACTGCCGGCCTCGGCCAATCGTGTACCCGCGCCCTATGGTCGTAGCGCGTCCAATCGATGTTGATCTACCAATCACACGAGGTCGCCCTATGATCACGGAGCGCCCGATTGTTGTTGGCCTGCCAATGATTTGTGGTCGACCGATGGTTACCGGTCTTCCGACTGTCACGCCGCGACCGACTACGGTCGGTCTGCCGATCTCTACAGGTCGTCCAATTTCAACCGGACGACCAATCTCAACAGACTGGAACTGTTGAGCCTCGGCACAGAAAGATATGGAAATCAGCAAGGCACTCAGCGCAAAGGGACGAACCAACATCGTCAACGCCTCCAGGAACAGCCGCTTTTCAGTCTAAAGCATACTCAAACCACATAACGGAGAGCCTAGGCCTCAAGGGTGGGTTGTACAAGCTCTGAATGACAAGCGGCCGACCTTCCGAAGGGGCGGTTGCAATGCCACAATGCTGGCGAGTGATTCGCTCGAAGCACGGCGACCCGAATATGACGAACAAGAAGAAACTCGACTCCTTCAAATATCCGACTGCTTTCCCTCGCATATTTTCGCCGGAGGTAAGCGGAATGAAGGTCCCGCGCAGGCTGCTTCAGCAGGGCTTAACCGCATCTAAGCTGATCGGTCACTACGAGCATGTCACGCGACTAACAAAACTCATGGCGCCCCGCATGGCGATGATTGACGAGTTTCAGCGCGCCAACGCATGGCCGCAGCAATTGAACAAGATCATCGGCACTGCTGACAAGTACCACGCTGCGACCAAGCAGCTGACTGGTCACTTGACCGGTATCGCCAACTTTTCGACACCGTTGCACTGGACTGGCTCAAAGACGGTCGCCTGTTCGACTTGGCGCGACGCCAGCAGTTCCTCGAAGCGTGTCGCGAAAACGGTTGGGTTCCTCATCCTTCGCTCTATAGCTGGGTGGAGAACGGTAGGATTGACGAGAATACGGACGACGTTCTCCGTGACAAGTGGAGTAGCATTGCAAGTGAATTAGCTGGAATGGAACGACCGAGTGTCACCACATCACACCGTACCGAATGCATTCGACAATTGTTGCGCGCGCAGGGAGAGGGACTTTTCCTCCTTGTTTGTCGTAGCGCCTACCCTGAGATCGAGGCAATCGCTCGTGAATACATCCGAGACAATTCTGACTTTTCCGCGCAGATCGCCGGGCTCTCCTCTAAGGAGGGTGCGAATAAGATCAGAAACGCACGACAAAAGCTTTTCAGCGAGACCGACAGCCTACTTATGAATCTGTCAATCACTGACCTTGGTGGCATTCTCGGCGTCGAGGTTACAGCTATGCTTCTTGAAAAGGTGTTTGCTTCTTGCTGGTCCGAAGATGATCTGGACGAACAAGATCGTGCCGTCAGTCGGCACTACCATGCCCACGGTTACCCGTTGGACGCCGCGTTCAAGGATGGCCTGAATGCCATCTTGCTTTTGGATGCCGCAATGCACGCCTTCGATGCCTTAAAGCGATCGAACGAAAGCCCGATGGAAGATGCCGACAATTCGAACAGCAGATAATGAGACAAATCTTGTCTGGCAAAGAGTTTGTGCCGGATACTTCTGAAAGGCTTCTATGATTCCGCTTCGTCAAATGCCCGGTCGATATCACGAGCGCCGTGAATGACGCGGACTACTTGCACTGTCTGCTCGATGATGCGGAAGAAAATCAGGTAATTGCCGATGGGCATGATGCGGTAACCAGGGCGGAGGTCGTCCCTCAGCGGCACCCTGCCCGGCATATCTGCAAGTGACTGGATTATCTCTTCCAGTTCGTCGATCCAGCGGGCTGCCGCGCCGGGATTGTCGCGTGCAATGTAGGCATGAATGTCGACAAGGTCATCACGCGCCTGTCTGTCAACAACGACGCTATACCTCATAGCGCTTCTGGCGCTCTCGCAACTCAGCAATCACGTCTTCGGCCGGAATGCCTTCACCGGCATCAAGCCGTGCTTCTGCCTCCGCGAGTTTTTCGTTCAACTCGCGGTGCCAGGCCGCGCGTCGTATCATTTCATCAGCAATCGCACTCTGCGCTTCTTCGGGCAGCTTGCGAACCGCCTCGACGGCCTCATCTAGGGTTGGTGTCGTAACCTTGTTCATGGTGTCACTCTAGCATGGTGGCCTGTTGCACGCGAGATCTTGAACCTACCGACCATTGGTCATTGCTGCCGAAACCAGGCTGCCAATCATGTCATTGGCCTCCTTGAGAGGCTCAGCAGCAAAGTGCGCATAGCGCTGCGTCGTCGCCGGCTGGCTGTGGCCCAATAGAGCCCCCACAATTGGCAGCGACACACCGTTGGCAACGGCGATACTCGCGAACGAATGGCGAAGGTCGTGCAATCGCACGTCGTCAAGCCCAGCCAGTTTCCTGATACGTCGCCACGGCTTCTGCAGATTGACGATGTGACTGCCTGGCACAAGGCCACAGATGACGTAGGGGTTGCCTTCTTGTCGTTTAATGGATTGCAAGAGTTCGATCGCCTGTGGACTCAGGTAGATCGACTTTCTGCCAGTCTTGCTGTCGGGCAACCGGATCTGGTTCGTTTCAAAGTCGATGTAGCGCCACTTAAGGGTGAGAATTTCGTTCAAGCGGGCGCCGGTCAGAAGCAGGAGTCGAATTGCAGCAATGGCATGCGGCGTTGCGAGGTTCATCTCTTCCGCTTGTCGGAGTGCAGCGTCAAGGTCCAGCAGCTCGTCACCACTTAGGAATCGTTCGCGTTTATTCTCCGGGTACTTTTCGATGTGCCGGCAGGGGTTCGAGTTCTCCGGGCGAAGGCCTCGGCCCTCTCCCCAGTTGCAAAGCTTTGAAATGAGGGCAATCACTCGGTTCGCGGCTTGAGGCCTCGCATGCATCTTGAAGTGCAGGTGGCTTACGTCCGCGCGGTCTATGTCCTGGAACAGCTTTGTGCGGAGCGGCTGATCAACGTGAAGTCGTGCCAGTCGTCGATATTCTTCCGCTGTACGGGGCTTAAGCTTTGCGTCTGCATGCTCGACGAGGAACTGATCAAGTACTTCGCCAAAAGTTGGTGCCGATCGTGCGAGATCGCGTTCAGCTGCAGGATCGAGTCCCGTGTGCACCAGGCCAAGGCGGCGCTTTGCATCTATGCGCGCTTGCTCAGTGGTGATGTTTCCGTGCGTTCCGATGGCAACACGCCTGGTTCTCCCTTTGCGGCCACCGAGGCGGTACTGAATGACATAGGTACGCCGGCCGGCCGGTGTCACCTTGACGCCAAAGCCCTTGAGTTCGCTGTCCCAGACGAACACGTCAGTCTTCCCCGGAATGAGTCCATCGACCGCTCTTTTGGTCAATCTGTGGGTCGGCATTGGGTGTGCTTTCGGGTATCGTTTGGTGAGGCTAGTAAGCACATAGTAAGCACGGTGGCGTAAATATTCAAGAAATAGTAAGGCACGTGAGGAATCAGTGTTGGTGTGTAACTACATGGATGCATTGAGCTTTTGACCATCAGTACTACTTGAGGAAACAAGAAGAAAATACGTTTATCTTTCTACGAATCTGGGGGTCGGGAGTTCGAATCTTCCCCGGTGCGCCAATGATTTCAATGAGTTAGAAATTTGAACTTGACCGATAATTTGCACCGGTCAGCACATGGTCACCACTGTAAAGTGGAGCCTCTTTGCCACTGCGCAAGTTGAGTCGTTGTGAGGCGTTGGCGAGGTCACACGCATACCGCCGACATGATTGCCAAGCGCCAACTAGTTCCGCCACTGGCTGCTATTGACTCGCGGCCTGCCGCAGGATTGGAGCGCCCGGAGTGTGTTCAACCGTTGCGAGTGGCGCAAACGTTCACACATCCGCATCGTCTGCTCTAAGAAACTCAACGGCGTCGACCTTGAGCGCGTCGGCTATGGCCTCAAGTGTGTCGACGGTCGGCGAATTCTCCTGCCGCTCGACCATACCGATATAGTTGCGATTCAGGCCGGCGCGGTCGGCAACGTCTTCTTGTGAAAGACCGTTATCGATGCGTATTCGCCTCGGGTTTTGTGCTACACGCCGCCTCAATTTCATACCGAGGACAGCAACCTGTGGCAGCTTGGGCTTCTACCTAGTGTACTAGGTATTTTCGAACGAGCCGAAGGCAGTTAGTTTGTCGGAGCTTTGCAAGTTGATCGAGGTCAAACTTTGTCTTGATGAGATTATGGACTGCTACGTGGTTCATTTTGAGTCAGGTGGCACGACGCTGATTGACTTGCAGGCTCGCTTGGTGTCAATCGGCGCTGAACTTTGACCCCCTCAAATGGAGTGCACCCCATCAGGTGAACAGCATCAGGCTGCGTTTTTGACCATCTGCCGGGCATGCTCCTCTTCGAATGTTTTAGGGCTGCGATATCCGAGTGCCGAGTGCAGGCGTTTGGCATTGTACACCTCATCGATGAAGCGCGGCAATGATCTGGCGACATCGTCGAAAGTTTCGTAGCCCATCATGTAAACCTCTTCGACCTTCAATGTTTTCATGAAGCTTTCGGCCTGGGCGTTATCGTAGGAATTGCCGCGTCGCGACATCGACCCGACAAAGTCGTACTTGCCAAGCTCGGCACGATAGTCTTCGGCGGCGTACTGGGCGGACCCAAGTGATCGTCGCAACACAGCTGTGTTTTTACCTAAGGCAGCAACGCATGATGTTCCTGGCTCGCGGTTCAGTCCCGCGCATGCGGGGGACGGAGCACGCCGCCGCCATTGTTGTTGATCGTCAGCGGTTCAGCCCCGCGTGTGCGGGGAACGGTTTCTTGGTGCGTGCCGAACATAGGCTTCACACGGTTCAACCCCGCGTGTGCGGGGAACGGCATTGGACCGGCGCCAAGCATCGCCTCGACCGCGGTTCAGCCCCGCGTGTGCGGGGAACGGGTACCGCCCACAATTCGACCGGGCGAAACTGACGGTTCAGCCCCGCGTGTGCGGGGAACGGACGCTCAATGTTATTGACGCATTCGAGATGGGCGGTTCAGCCCCGCGTGTGCGGGGAACGGCGCTGGGCAAAGCAATAGCCCAGCCCGTTAGCCGGTTCAGCCCCGCGTGTGCGGGGAACGGAGATCTTGGGCGAATTCACCCGGCGTCTTGTCCGGTTCAGCCCCGCGTGTGCGGGGAACGGAGAAGCGCATTCTGGAACTGGCCGACGAATGGCGGTTCAGCCCCGCGTGTGCGGGGAACGGCCGCCCGCCCGCGCGCCAGGCATCTGCGAATGCGGTTCAGCCCCGCGTGTGCGGGGAACGGACTTCAAAGCAACGCCTTGATCTCACTTCATTTTCAGATTGTCAAAGAACGGCACGAAAGTACGTGGTATGTCCGCACCAGAACAAAGAGCGAACGAGCAACATGGTGCTTTCAGAGCCCACACGCTCCCCACGCTCATTGCGGCTCCTGCATCGGGGGCGGTGGTTTGAACCTGACCAACGTCAAGCCGTCGAAATCCGCAGGCTCGCGGCGGTTCTCGCCGACCGCGTCGAAGGCAAAACCACTATCGGTTGGCGCAGACCACGCAATGACCGCGTTGCCCTCGCCAATCATTGCCTTGACCTCGCCCCAGATGCGCTCCCGCACACGTCGATTGTAGACGCCGACGTAGACGCCGGCACGGATCTCTGCGAGCCACAGCGACAGCCGGCCTCTCAGCCGAGGCGGGGCGTTTTCAACCGCGATGACCATCATCACCCGATGCCTCCTGTGCCGGGATCGCGGGAACTGCAGCTTCGGGCGCCTCTTCCGGCGGATCGATGCCACCGCACTTCAGGATTTCCTCAATTGCGGGAATGATCTTTTCAAGCAAACCCGAGCGGCGAAACATGTCGCGGCATGCGATCCGCACCTGCCGTTCCGGCGGAGTGTCATCACCGCGCCCCTTCTTGATCCGCGCCGCCGTCTCGAAGGCCGCCGGGACGACCGTCTCGAACTTCCAGATATCCGCAATGTCATAGACGAAACTCTGCGGCTTGCCCCGGTGCAGAAAGCCGATCGCAGGCGCGTAGCCGGCGGCGAGGATGGCAGCTTCGCTAATGCCGTAAAGGCAGGCCGTCGCAGCCGACAGGCAGCGGTTCGGAATGTCGGCTCGGTCCCACGCGCTGCGATCGTAATTGCGGCGGCTCCAGTCGACGCCGTGTTTTTGTGCGATCAGCTTGTACATTTCGCGCACGCGGACGCCTTCCATTCCGCGCAACTGTTCGATGGACCGGCGGCTTGGTGCGTCTTCGTCGAAGCGGCGGCGATACATCTCGCGCACCACGTTGAGACGGGCCGTTTCATCGAGCGCGAGCTTGGCCTGGTAAAGCAGGCGATCAGCGCGGGCACCGCCCGGCTGGCCGGACGCGTAAAGGCGCACGCCCGCCTCGCCGACCCAGACCAGCAGGCAACCGACCTGGGCGGCCAGCACCACGGCTGCATGACTGACGCGCGTGCCCGGCTCCAGCATCAGACACGCCAGGCCGCCAACCGGGATCTGCACGCGCACGCCGTTGGAATCGACAAGCACGAAAGCGCTGTCGAGTACATCGAGCTCGCCGTACTGCAGGAATACGATCGCGGAGCGTTCCTTGATCGGGATCGGCTTCAACGGGATGTATGCTGGCTCGGACATCGCTCGTGTCCTCTAAGCGCGGCGGATCAACATGAGGCCGCAGCCGAACGCCTTGGCCGAGCCGAAGCCGGTCTCGAGTTTTGCAAGGAATGCGGCCGGGTCTGTGACACTTATTTCGCCGGAAGTGTCGACCTGCGAGAAACCTGCGGCGCGTCCCCGCTTTCGTTCGAGCGGGATTTGCACGTAGTTCGAAACTTCGGCTTCTCCGACAAGCTTGAACCCGGCATCCTCGCCACGCTTTGCCAGCCACTGGTTGACGCTGTCCCGGGCGAGGCGATCGCGTTCGAAAGCGCGGCCGGTTTCAGCCGACCAATCGGTTCGCGCGACCGACTTCAACGCATGCATGACAACATCGACCCGCTTGCCGCGCACCCGCCCATTGGCCCCTGCCTTAGGGTTGGCTTCTGGGGATTTCGTGGCCCGCGTCGGATTGACCCTCAGGGCAAACCGCAAATGGTCGCCGGGGGAAAGTGCAGGCTGGAACTCTTTTGTCTCGAAATGAAAAAGGTTGTGCGGATCGGGCGGTGGGCGGCGCGACAAGATGATGTAGTTGCCTTCTCCCTCGTCGCGAAACAGGAAGTCGCGGCGCGCGTTTGGGGCGTCGGAGAACAACAGCCACAGAATTCGATGGGCGTGACCGGGCCGCTGCTGCGGATCGTCAGGAATAAGAAGCGGGGCTACGGAGGCAAGGGCTTCGCCGCGGCGCGATTGCAGCCGGGCGCGTGACAAAAAGAGTTCCTTCATGGGGCTGGTTCCTTGCTTGATCGGCTTTGACGAAGCAGCGCCTCGCTGCGCAAACCAAACCGCCATTTCGCGCGGCTCTCGGGAATATCGCGGCGCTCCTCGATGCGGTCCACGAGTTGAGTCCCGGGTAGCGCATCGGCATCGACGAAGATCTGTGGCCGGTGCCGCCGACGGGCCGTCACCGAGGCGATCAGAGATCGCATCTCGTCGGTAAGCGCACGATCGTAGTCAGAGAATGCAGCCTCCACGCCATCGTCGAGCGCCACGATTTGAGGATGCGTGGGCAGCATGAGCGGGAATGCCTTGCGGCCGGCGAAAAGGATGAACTCCGGCTGCGTCAGCTTCAGGCGATACTGCTCCAGAATGTCGGCGCGAACCGGATCATACCAGACCGCAATGGTGTATCGGCTGCCGACCCGATACTCACGGCGCGACAGGATTGTCTTGAGTTCATTCTTCGCAACACCGAGTTCCTCGGCCCGCGTCGCGAACGTACGGTTGCGCCGCTGCGGCGGTGCCTGTGTCGTATGGTAGTCTGCCGCGAGATGGCCCGGATCATCGACGCGGATCGCGAGCGCCAAACTGTTGGCAATCTCCGCTTGCCGCGCCTCATCGCTCCGCTCGATCCCCATAGCGCAGGCCAGCAATCCGATAACCTGCGACTTGCCCGGTCTGTCCCAGGTCGGACGTCGCTCGCCGACAGCCACCGCGCCGAACGAGGCGAGCGGCGCTGCCAGCGTGAAGACGAGAGCCTGTGGCATCACGCTTCCTCCGCTGTGCAGAATGCGATGATGTCTGCGAGGCTGCCTTCGCCGGTCAAGACGTTCATGGTCTTGGCGTCGTCGTAGCACGCCCCGTAAGCTGTGTTCATTCTCTGAGCGAGCCCCGGCGTCTCAGAATTGCCCTCAATCGCCGCAACGGACGCTGCAAGCAGATCATCCCCGCGCACCGGCTTGAAAAAGGCCGCCGAGAGCTGACGCGGCTGCTGCGTTCCCTTTTCCGCACGCAGGTAGCTTGCCCGGGCGCGGCTGGCGAAGCTGTTCTGCTTACCGGTTGGCGATGCGGTGGCGAAGCCCTCGACCAGCGCTTCAATAGCGATCTTGGCAAGGTCCTTGTCACCGCCAAGGTTCTTCTCGAGCTGATCGCGGTCGATGCAGGCGTAGAGATGGAACACGCCGGAGCCGAAGCCGAGTTCACCGATGAAGCCGGCGCCGGCGTCTTCCTCACGCTTCTTGAGATCGTCGACCGCCGTATAGAAGTCGTCCTCGACCTCGACCCTATGCGTCGTGATCGCGTGCGCGACCTGGACGGCGGCTTCGCGGTTGAAGTCGGGGTTGTCGGCCAACATCCGACCGAACATGGCGATGTCGGTTGCTGTATCCGCGCGACGCAGGACATTCGGCACCATGTCCTTGGCCGTAGCGGGAAGTGCCTCACCGGCTGCGAGCGTGTCGGCCAGCGCCATGGCGGCAGCGCGTTCTTCCGGCGAAATGAATGCGAGTTGCTCAATGAATGTGGGTGACTTGTCTTTCTCCGGCTTGATCTTGCCGAATATCTCGGCGATTGCCCGCGCCCCTTTGATCGCGTCCGCTTCGGTCATGCCTTTCTCCACAAGATGAAGGCGGATATCCTCGCCGAGACGCTGTGTGCGCTCACCCCGGTGTGCGCCGACGCGGACCTTGAACGCTTCACTCGTGCGAATGGCGCGCTTGAGTGCCTGGGATGAAATCCGCAGCCGTTCCGCTTCGCCGAAGCGCGCCGTCTTCGGCCGGCCGGTGTCATCGCGGTTGAGGTTCGAAGGCGCGTAAACAGTGAGTGCGTGGAGTTGAATGAATCGGGTCATGGTCTCGTCCAATTGCAAATGCTCTGATGTCAGGTGATGGCGGGTTCGGGTGTGCTCGCAGGATCGGCCGCGGGCGCGAAACCTTCCGCGCCATGATAAGCAAAGGCGAACATCACCCGCGCGCGATCGGCGTAGTCTTGATTTGGATCCGTGAAGGCCAACAGCAGCCGGGCCAGATCCTTCACGTTCGCCGTTTTGTCCATGATCGCGACGACACGCCGGAACTGGACGAGCAGTTCGTCGGGCGAGCGTGCGGCTACGATCCGCTTGAACCGCAGTGGCGTGATGAGAGGCGTGCTGCCTGCGCCGGCGCGCGGTTGGCCAATGGCGGGGGCGACTGACTGGCTACGGTCATCCTCACGGACATGGGCGAGGACGGCTGCGACGAGCGCGGCCCGCGGAAGGTCTCTCGTTGCATAATTGCGATCGAATTGAAGCTCTTGAAACAGCTTGATCGTCGCCGGCTCGGAGGCAGCCTCGAGCAAGCCGTCGGCCCGTCGCAACCGGGCAAGCGTTGCGCGATCGCCGGGACGTGCCGGTTGGTCGCCAGCCGCGGGTTTGGGACCAAGCTCGGCCCACCAATTGCGCGCCGCCTTCGCCTGCGCCCCGTAGCGATGCTCACTCATGCTGCAGCCTTTCCGGTTTTGTTGGTCGGTGGCGGGAGGCCAAGTGCGGTATAGAGTTTCTTGCCGGCCCCGCCGTACCCAGCGAGTCCGAGGCCGAGCGCCTTGCGCCCGGCAACGACGTCGGCAATGCGATGTGCTTCCGCGCTGTCGATCGGCACGACATCGTCGAAAACCGCAAAGGCATGCTTGTTCAGGATCAAGAGCCAGCTGTCGGACAGATCACGTTTGGTGTCGCCCGGCCGCGTGACCGGCACGCCGTCGGGTGAGATCAGGTGGTCCGCCGCATCACGAAGCGCATCGTAGAACTCACGCTCGGTGTCGGACCAGAAGCGGTTGGCAACGGGTTGGAGCACTGTTGAATCGCGCGCGGCTTCCCCGCGTGCGCCGTAGAGGGCACGCTTGACCGAGGTGACCAGCAGGCGAGCGGTTTCGTCCGCCGCGTTGACGAAGCGGCGCGCGGTGTCGTGAATGTGTTTGTCGCTCGTTGGATTGCCGGTAATGACCAGCGGCACAAGCGCTTCGGCAAAGTCGAGCGGTTTCATGTTGTCCATCGCGTAGCCGGCGACCAGGATCTGGCAATCGCGCATTGCCTGCCTTGCGGCGCCTGAGAATTCCCCCGCGCGGGTCACCCGGAAGTCCGAGATGCACTGCGCTGGAAGGCGCAGCCCGTCTTCGGATGCAAGGGCGAGGCCGAGATACTGGCGATAGCCGAAGCGGGATGACTTGGCGTGAAGCGGGAGGAGTTCGACGTCTTTCTCTTTCTGTTTGTAATACGGGCTGAGCGGATGCCCCTTGCTCCAGGCCGTATAGTTCGTCCCCCATGGTCGTGTGACGTATCCGCTGACCATCACCTCGTCACGTTGGCCCGTGAGGTCGCAGATCTCGCCGTCTCCGGCAGCCTCGAACACGAGGCGGATGCGTCGTGGCATTCCAAAGAACGCCTGTGCTTTGTGAACGTGATCGGGCGTCGTCTGGACGCCGGACTTGTCAGAGACGCGTGTTGGCACGAGCCACGGAAACACTCGTTCGTACTCACTCGGTTCGGCGTGGAAGCCCTCCGGCGTGTTGGACCAGAGCCTCTGCCACAGCGTCGGCACAGACTTGTCGGGCAGCCCGGGCAGCACGAGCGTAGTGAGCGGTCCGCCACCGCGCAGCGACGTGCGGTGGCCCGCTCCGCCTGACGGGGCCTGGGTCTGCAGCGTGAGCAGCGCGATAGCCGCGCCAATGCGCGATAGCAAGCGTGTACCGCCACGCTTGACGAAGTGGTCGGCGTTGTCCTTGAGCGTGCTGGCGCCAGGCGCATCAATCAGAAGTCCCGAGATCGGGTTTAGGCTGCCGTCCAGTGCCTCCCGATCCTGAAAGAAGCGCGGGCCGTCACCATCGAGGATCATGGCGGGCGCAAGCGGGGCGAACGCGGTGTCGAGTTCGTCGCGCGCCGGGGGATGTTGGAACCGCACAGACCAGTTCCGTCGATCAAGTCCGTCCATGGTCACCGCGAGCAAACCGATCAAAAACTCGGTGAGTGCGATATCGCAATCTGCTCGGCCGGTTGCGATGCGGAGGATGGGCTTGCCCCCGTAGGGCTCAGAAATCTCGCACGGCTGCACGAACACCCGCCGCCCGTCAGACAGGGCAACAGGTATCCACGCCCGCGCGAGCAACGAAAAGTGCTCAGGCATGAGTTTGACTCTCAATACTTCGATCGCGAGGACGTGCGGGACCTGCGCCCCGCACTGATCAGCAAAATCGAGTTACGCCGATTGCTGACGATTCGCTCCGCGGCTTCAAGGGCGCGGCGTGCGGTTATCACCGCTTTCGCGCAGGCGCGCGGCCGGACCCGCGCATCAAGTCGATCGCGTAGAGGCAGTCCCGCTCGTTGTGATAATTCTCGGACGAGACTGCGATCGGTTCGTGGTTGGCAGCATACGCCGTCCATCGCCACAGCCCTGCCGACTTTGCAACCTCCAAGAAGAACGCGATCGAAGGTGATCCCGATCCGAAACACATCAGCACGTCCTACGCAGAGTGCAAAAACCTCACAATGAGAATGGCGATGCGTCGGTTCACACGGCTAACCAATGCGTTTAGCAAGAAGATCGAGAACCACAACTACGCAGTTGTATTGCACTTCATGCACTACAACTTCGCACGCATCCATAGCTCGCTGCGGGTCACGCCAGCGATGGCAGCGAATGTCACGGACAAGCTTTGGAGTGTTGAAGATATCGCGCTGATGTCGGATGCGTATTGGGAAAAGCGGAACCCGCCCAAGCCGCGTGACCCCTATAAAACGAAAGCTCAAATTTCAAAGTGACCCACTACCCGTAAATCTCTTAGCCTTGGCAGACATTGGTTGGCAGTACTGATAAGCCCCGCGTGTGCGGGAAACGCCTCAGACTTCCGCAAAGCGCAGTCCGCGCGTGCCATCGTATAGCACCGTCTTGGCCTGCTGATCCACCACGACCTCACCCCGCCACGTATTGCAATCCGGCTCAAGTACCAGCACCGGCATGTCCTGCTCCCACTTCGGCCAACCAACCTTGGCTGCTTCAATCATGGCGGCCGTAGCCTTGTCCGTGTGCGGCACCCCGTCCGCCTTGCGGCTTGCGATGGTAACTTCGGACAGCGCCCAAGCGCGCATCGCGATGTCGTCCGGATACCACGGTATAATGCGGTCCCGGTCCCGCCTGGCCAGCCGAAATGTGATGACGGGTTCGCCGAGCCGGGTCGACACAACCTGATCGCTGCTCCAGATCGCAGCATCACCGCCATAACCTTTGCTGAGATTGAGCAGTTGTGCTTTTGCGAAGGAGCGAGCCGCGCCGCGCTTGACCTCGGCATCGTTCGCCGTCCGCATCAACGGCTCAGAAATGTCGTCCATGGACCCGCCTCCGTAGACGCGCTCGACCAGTGAGCGTACGCCTCCGGGCGTGACGATCTCGCCGACATCGAACAGAGCGCTGGCGCTGCGCCACACGATGCCGTGGTGATCGTAGACGTGGGGTGCGCGATCCGAAATCTGATGATACCAGCGCGGATCATCGACGACGCAAGGATCGGGCGACAGCACGAGCAGTTCCGGGGCCGAGAGCGGCCTCTCCTTGCGATCCATATGCCGCCACAGGCGACCCGCGCGCTGGATCATGAGATCGATCGGCGCGAGGTCGATGACCATCGCATCGACATCGTAGTCCAACGATTGTTCGAGAATTTGGGTGCCTACGACAACGTAGCCTTTGCGATCCTCGACCGTGCCATCGCGGCCCAGCCGCTCTTTGACCCGCGCCTCAACGTCCAGCCGGTCACCCATTGCGAACCGGGCATGCAGCAGCATCGGCTTGATGCCCTTTGCTTCCAGCGCGGCGACGGCATCGAAGGCATCGTCGACGGCGTTTCGGATCCAGGCCAGCGACGCGCCGACAGCCGCTTGCCGGACCACCTCATCGACGACTGCATCGAAGTCGGGCATGCGGCGCACGGGAAGCGCACGGTGGCGGTCTGGGCGTGTTTTTACTGGATGAGCTTGGCACGTTTCCGTGGTGACGACGGTCATGAGTGGATAGTTGCTCGAGGTGTCAGGCGTGTCTGTCGGTTTTCCGTCTCTGGATAGCCCCTTGCGAAAAGCGTCAGCGAGTGCTCGGCGCTGCGCCTCTGGCAATGTTGCAGACAGCAGGATTGCCGAGCCGCCGAGTGCTGCGTGGAATGTCAGCAGCGCCTCGATCTCGCGGCTCATGTAGGCGTCGAAACTATGGATCTCATCGAGGATCAGGATCTTGCCGGCAAGCCCCCACAATCGCATCGACTGATGCTTGGCCGGCAACACGCTAAGCAGCGCCTGATCGATGGTGCCGACGCCGACCTGGGCCAACAACGACTTGCGACGGTCGTCCGCAATCCATGCGGCGCAAGTTGCAGCGCTCTCGTCCTGATCTGTCGGGTCACCGGCGGGCGGGTTCGGCTGGTCGAGGATACTGTCGGTGAAGGTCTCGTTCAGTGCGCGCTTGCCGTGTGCCAGGACCAATGACGGCCGTTCCCCCTTGCCGAAGAGGCGCTGATAAATCTCACGGAGCCGATCATACATAGCATTCGCCGTTGCCATAGTAGGCAGCGCGAAGTAGAGCCCGTCGGCGTGGCCGTGTGCCATCAGACGTGCGGCAAGCAACACCGCCGCTTCGGTCTTACCCGCGCCGGTCACATCCTCGATCAAGGTCAGCGACGGGCGATCGGGCAGGTTCATCTCGGCAACATGTTGCTGTAGCGGACTGAGCCGACCAGCGATCTCAGGCAGCAACCTCTGCGGCGTGGCAATGGCGTGCACAGTAGCCGCGATCACATTGGCACTGGCGACGGCGTCTCTTGCATTGTCTTGAATCTCCGCCCAATAGTGCACGACCGGGAACTTCGGCACCCGGTATGGAAACCAATCCCGGTTCGATCCGATCCAGTCGGCGACAACGGTAATGCCGGCGATATGCCACGTCAGAACAGCGAGTGATTTCAGGTCGGGGCGCGCAATGGGAGCAAGCGGCTCGAATAGCGCACGGACATCCCTGCAGAACGCGCGAGCAGCCGCTAGACAAATGCGGTGTTCCTCGAATGCATCGAGTTTCGCATCATCCTCGCTGACCGGCCTGCCGTGATGGCCTGCTACAGCCGCCCAGACGTCGCGGACGTCTCCCCAACCCCAGTTCGCGGTTGCCGGTGCCAAGATATCAAGCAGCGACAGTTGGTCGGCCAGCGCAAATCCGTCCGCGTCGTGACGCAGACCCACGGGTGGATGTCGAAACGAAATGTCCAGTTGCCCAAGCGTCGCCGTCCAAGTTTCCTCGCTTTTGGCCTGAAAGTACGGGGAGAACTTTCCCACGTCGTGCATCGCAACAAGCGCAACCACGAACCGCCGAGCGTTGTCGGGTTCTGTGCCAAGGCACGCAGAAATCCGCGCAAGGCGATGTGGATCGCAGGTCAGCAATCGATCCGCGACGGCCGCCACATCGAGATTGTGATAGGCCAGTGGATGCCAAGCCGGCTCGCCTGGGCGCGCGCCCGATGCCTTGCCCCAATAGTTCGCGATGTGTTCATCAGCCACGGGATCCGCCTGCCGTCGCTCCGGCTCATAAATTTCAGCAACCATATTCATCCGCTAACGTCGGCACAGATCCAATTGTAATGGCAAGCATGCTCTTGGAGGTTGATGGCACGCCAGAGGTCCAAAATCGTGTCGAAGGATTGAGAATGGTACTTGCAATTTGCGGGCGTGCAACCAGCCCGAGTGCTTCTCAAGCCTCCGACTACAGCATACATTGACGCCAGATATATTTGCATGCCGGGATCAAAGGTCGGCCCTAGTGTAGCGCACCTGACGTTTGGTCCCCGTGTGCGGCTAGTCTCTTAATCAAACGTCCGGTGCAAAGGCTACACTAGAAACATAAGCTTGTTCGTGATCCGGTTCTGACATTTGCTATCCCGTGCGGCGATGTCGAGAGCAAATGTCAGAACCGGAACACGAGGAGGCTTGATCAGACATGTCTGATAGTGATGAGCACGGTTTATCGGAAGATGACTTTAAAGGCTTAAGACAGGAACTCGACCGAGTGCGGCAAGATCTAGCTGCCAAATCGGAAGAACTTCGGGAAAGCACTGAACACCAGTCTGCGATGACGGATGTTCTTGCGATTATGGGCAAATCGCCGGGCGATGTGCAGCCTGTCCTTGATACTATTGCCGTAACGGCATGCAGCCTCTGCAAGGCGGATCATGCCAGCATCTTCAAGATTCATGATGATGCATGCCATCTCGAGACGAGCCAGGCGGACCCTGAGTTTGTTCAGTATCTTCGTGATAATCCGCTGCCGCTGCATGGTGATTACATTACAACCCGAGCAGCGCGAGAACTCCGCGTCATGCATATTGCAAACGTCAATTCCAATGCCGAATTCGATCTTTCGTATGCCGTACGCTCGAAGTCGGGAACATTGCTATCGGTCCCCTTGGCGAGAGACGAAGTGGCAATCGGTGTGATGACCATCGGACGTTACGAAGCTATGCCGTTCACGGAGCGGCAGGTGAACCTTGTCAGAGCATTCGCTGATCAAGGTGCTATAGCAATCGAGAACGCAAGGTTGTTTGAGCAGGTGGAGGCAAAAACCAATGAACTTGCTGCACTGAACAGTTCGCTGGAAGAACGTGTTCGCTCACAAGTTGACGAACTTGACCGTCTCGGTCGTTTGCGGCGCTTTCTCCCTCGTCAACTTGCAGAGATGGTCATTAACTCAGGCGATGAGTCCTTGCTCGACAGTCATCGACGTGAGGTCAGCGTCGTGATTTGTGATCTTCGCGGTTTTACAGCGTTTTCGGAAATCGCCGAGCCGGAAGAAGTCATGGTTGTTCTGAACGAGTATCATCGAGTTGCCGGCCCCCTGATAGAGCAACACGGCGGAACCATCGAACGATTTCTTGGTGATGGCCTAATGGTTCTCTTCAATGACCCCATCCCTTGCGATAAACCTGCTCATCAAGCTGCACGGATGTCTGTTGCCCTGAGAGATACAATGAGCAAAGCGTGTGCGAAATGGGAGGGCCAAGGTTATGAACTTGGTTTCGGTGTCGGCATTGCTCACGGCTTTGCCACGCTTGGCAAGATTGGCTTCGAAGGACGTATGGAATACACCGCGATTGGCACCGTTGTGAATCAAGCAGCACGCCTTTGTGGTGAGGCGGCAGCGGGTGAAATCTTGATTACCCACCGCGTTGCCAACATGACAAAGGATCTCATTCAGGCCGAACCACTTGGCGAATTAGCTCTGAAAGGCTTTCGCCAACCGATCCAGGGATATCGACTTCTCGAGCTATCGAATTAGTGCAACCCGGTTCTGGCGTTCCTTGCAAGCGATCACAAGATTTGGCCCCATGTCTGAATGCGCCGCGTCACGCTGGCAAAAACATTCGGGTCATCTACCGCTTCGTAGAGCACTTTCGTGACCAGCTCGACCTGGTCGGCAGAAGCAATGCCGTCTGCAACGACCGACGCCGCATAATTCTCCATACTCAATGCATTCAACAGTTTTGCGCCACCAGCGATATCCGCGCTCTGTAGAACCTCCAGCCCTCGAATGCGCAATCCTTCAGCTGTGAAGAGCGAGGGCAATTTTCGTCCGAGGTCGGGGTCTCCCCCACGCCTTTCGATCGAGGCTGCGGTCCACGAAACGTACTGGTCAAATTCTTCCGATGGCGGATAACAGAAGTGTCCGGAAAGATCCAGTTCCTCGATCGCGATAATGCCGCCGGGCCGCAGTTTCGTTTTCATCCATGCAAAGACTTTCTTTCGTGCTGGCAGATGACAGAGCAGAAAACGACTATACACGATGTCGAACTCTCCAAGATCGTCAGGAGGCTCCGTCACATTTGCGACCCGATAGGTGATGTGATCCTGTCCCTGGCTCTGCGCCTCTTTTCTAACAATCTCAATCTGCTCGGGGTCCATATCAAGTCCAACGACAAGACCTGTGCTTCCAGTTCGCCGCGCCAGCTCGCGGGTGACGTCTCCGCCACCGCAACCAACGTCGAGGCATGACATACCCGGCCGAACTCCAATTCGATCAAGGAAGTTTGCGGTGCCATCGTGCAGCAGGTTGCTCAGTACGCGCAATCGTTCGCGCCCTGATCGACCGCCTCGAATTGAGTATGTTTTCAACATGGCGCCGCAGACTTTGTCGCAAATAGTGATAGCAGGACATTAGAACATACATAACAGAGCACCGTAAGCCATCGCCTTGGTCTCAACGAACTTCGTGCCTGGCAGTTCGATACGTTCCGCTGGGCGGATTAATTCACCGAGATCAGCCGCGTGCCAATCGTACAGAACGCGACTTTTCCATCCGTTGAATCAGGCCAGGAGTATCGCTCGAAACTACAGGTCCCGGATCTAGCCTTGTTCGAATGTGAACATCGCCATACCGATCCACCACACATGCCGACCGCTTGGAGGGATGTCGAATAGCCCTTTGCGGTGATATCCATGGTAGCGCATCTTGCGGCTAGATCATTTCCGCCTTAGGCGGAATCACACCGCCTGCCCACTCCCCCGCCCGGCCGCCCAAAACCACGATTGCATGGGCGGCCGGGCGGGGGAGTGGGACGGTTCCAGCTAACCCTGAAACGCTCTAATGCGCGGTCCTTCCTCAGTCATCGCCCATATACCAGACGTGTGCAGATCAACGGTCTCCGTCATGAGATCGACATGGCCGGCAAATCCATCGTGTCCGACAAGCGTTGGGCTGAACGAACCGCCTAATCAGACAGGCCAGCCAGGCGAGGTCATCGGCGTATTGCCAATCCGGCGTATTGTGATTCGACGGATAACGCTCCGCTGCTGTTATCTCTCCGGCATTCCGAGCGTCCGCAGCGTGGAGAACACCGTCTCCCTCAGTTCCGCGGGTCTGATCGGTACTATCGCGCGGAGCCAATCCAAGGTCATGTTCGAGTTTAACTCGACGAGGTTCAGAAATCGCCGCGCCGCCTCGGCTTCGTCGCCGATTTTATGGTAGGCAACGATCTGGATGACCCAACCAGTGAGATCGTTTGGACGGCGAACTGTCGCTTGTTCGGAAAGGCGCGCAGCATCTTCCCAAGCCTCAAGCGCGAGATGTCCGAGCGCGCCACCACACAGATACCTGGAGATGAATGGGCTCTCGGTTGTCCGTGCGAGCATTAGCTCCAGTGACTGTATGGCCTGTTGAGCCTCGCCGTAATGACCGTACATCCAAGCCTTGACTCCGTGCGGGACGGCAGATGCGGGGTGGATTTCAATTGCCCGTTCGATCGTTGCAAATGCGCGACCCCAATCCCCGGCATGGGAATACGCCCAGGCAAGGACCGACATTTTGTACACATCATCAGGTTCCAGTTCGACGGCTCTCTGCGCAGCGGCAAGCCCGCGTTCAAGCGAATAAGTGGGATTCGAGGACCATCCAAATGACAGGTCCCAAATATGCCCCATGGCCAGTGCTTCATGCCGGCCGGCAACATTGGGACTTTCCGCAATGACCTCCTCGAGTAACTTTATCGCCTTAGCATTGTTGTCCTTCGTGAAGCGATACAGATGCCAGGCTGCTTCACTCGCCTTGGCATGCCGCCCAAAGCCAGGTTCTGCCTGGCGGCCTTTGCGTAGTTCTGCCTTGATCAAGACAGGTTCAATGGATGCGATCACCGCTGCACTGACTTCGTCCTGCAGGTCAAAGGGATTGTCCAATGGCCGATCGTAACGTTCCGCCCATAATTGTTGATCGGTCGCTGCCTCAATCAACTGGGCAGAAATGCGAACGAAATTACCCGCCTTTCGAATGCTTCCTTCCATCAGGTAGGCAGCGCCGAGGTCGGAACCGATCACGCGTGCGTTCGGGCGTTCATCTCGATATTGATTGCTGGAGGTCTTCGAGATCACCGAGATGACATGGAAGCGTTCGAGACCGGCGATCGTGTCTTCGACCAGTCCATCTGCCAAGGCGTCAAGATCCGTGTCGCCCGACAAATTCGCGAACGGAAGAATTGCAATCGACGATCGCTTCTGCTGGCGATCAGGAGCATCTGTCGATGGTAATGTTTGAGTTGCAGGTTTGTCGGCACTGATCTTGGTGAACAACTCCATGGTCGCTGCATCGGGGCCGACATTCAACTCCTTCTGCAGCAACTCACTACAAGCCTGAAATTGCCGTACTGCCCCGGCACGATCTCCATTGTCGTACAACAGGCGCATGAGGCGCCTGTGCGCTTCCTCTCGCAGCGGATCGAGCTTGATCAGTTGCTGCGTGAATTCGATAGCGCCGGCTATTTCACCATTGGTAGCTGCACCATCAGCAGCCCGCTCGAACGCATCGCTCGCGAGGGCCTGCAACTCAGCTCGCGTTGCAGTCAACCATTCCTCGAAGCTGGCCTCCGATACGAATAAACCATCAAGGAAAGGTCCCTTGTATAATGCGCAAGCCTTTGCAGGCGCATGCGCCCTGGATGCATGAAATTTGACAAGATCCAGTTCTACCGCATCGCCGTTCAGCGTGACCCTCTCGCTGCTACTGTCGAGCAGTCCTTCATACTGATCACTGGTCAGCTTGCGGATCGTCGCGAGGGCTTGGTTCAGGCTGTGACGCGCCTGCTGTTCTCCGCTGTCACCCCAGAGGAGATTCATCAGCCGATTTCGTGGCTGAGGTTGATCTAGATTTGCAGAGAGATAGCCGAGCAGTGCGCGTGCTTTGCGACTTGGAAGGGGCAATTCCTGGCCGCTACTATCCAAGAGAGAAAATTCTCCGAGCACTCTCAGCGAGAGAACCATCCCGATCATATCCTCCCGATACTGGGCGGTGGCCAGTCAACATCGATCAAAGTGCACCGCACGAGCATTTTGACCGTTTTTTCAGCGGCCTTTCTGAGCTCCTTTGAGTCTCCGATGATTGCGTAACCGTAGCTTATCCCCGTCACACCAACAGACCAACTGCAATCCATCAGGAGGACGCCTCAATGTGGACCGATCGCGAAACGACTTCCGCAATAGCAGCCGCCGAACGCTTGCGCAGCAAGCACATGTTCGCATTCATCGCCAACCTCATCGCAACCTTGCGCAGGGAGACTGCCGCCGGCAATCGCGTTCATGGTAACCTCCACGTTCAGGAGGAAACCCGCCGTGCCTGAATGGTATGTAAAGAAAACCTTCGCTGACCTTCTGGACGAGGCGGTTCGGAAATGGGGACAGCAAGAAGCCCTCTATCACGAAGGGCGCCGCTTGAGTTTCGCCGAACTCAGGGATGAAGTGGATGCGGTAGCCCGGGGGCTTATTGCGCTTGGAGTCGAGCCCGGTGACAAAGTGGCCTTGTGGATGCCGAACCGCCCTGAGTGGATTTTTGCCTTCTTTGCGATCTCGAAAATCGGCGCTGTGGTTGTTCCAGTCAACACGCGATTTCGTTCGGTTGACCTCGAATACGTTCTCCGCCAATCCGATTCACGCGCACTCTTGACGGTCGACCAGTCCGGCCCGATCGATTACCTGGGCCTGACACGAGAAGTCCTTCCTGAGATCGTGAACGGATCACCGTCTGGATTGTACGCGAGGGATTTCCCGGAACTACGATATGTCGTCATTCTCGGTTCCGAGCAAGAGTCAGCAACGACCGCCTGGACCGACATGGTGCAGCAAGGCGCAAAAGTTGATCCTGGCGAGCTTCAACGGCGTCGCGAGTGTGTAGATCCCGACAGCACAACATTGATGATGTACACATCTGGAACCACTGGGTTTCCGAAGGGTGTCATGCACTCCCATGTCATCCAACGAAATCTCGTCGATATCGGTAACCGCCTTGGTTATCGAAGCGACGATGCGATACTGGTGAACTGGCCGCTGTTCCATGTGGCCGGCCTTTACCTCGGGCCACTGTTTTGTGTCGTCACCGGCGCCAGAACGGTCCTGACCACAACCTTCGATCCGGCAGAGTCATTAAACCTTGTGGGTGAAGAGCGAGTTACAAGACTGTGGGGTTTTGACACCCAATTGAGCGCTCTCATGAATCATCCGAGCTGCAAGACGGCTGATCTGAGCAGCTTGCGTATGGGCGTTGGGCCGGTTGGCATGACAAGCAGTGAGCTTGCGGCCCGGCGTGCACAAGAGGAACTGTGCGCCACGGTCTCCGGCTGGGGAATGACGGAGGTCGGCGCCGGCGTTGCAATGGGTTTTCCTGAAGACCCGGATGAAGACCGTTATCTGACATCAGGTCATCCGCTCCCTGGAATAGAGTTCAAGATCATCGAACCTGAAACCAGGCGAACTCTGCCGGATGGCGAAGCTGGCGAACTCTGTGTTCGAGGCTATTCAGTGATGCAGGGCTATTACAAGAAGCCCGACGAAACGCGTAAGGCAATCGATTGCGAAGGCTGGTTTCATACCGGCGACATGGCGCTCAAGCGTGCCGATGGCGCCATCCGTTTTATCGGCCGCTACAAGGATCAGCTCAAGGTCGGCGGCGAGAATGTTGACCCCGCCGAGGTTGAAAGCTTTTTGCTCGGCCACCCCGCGGTCTCCGAGGTCCAGATAGTTGGAGCAGCAGATGATCATCTCAGCGAGGTGGTCTGCGCCTGCGTCGTGCCCAGAACGGGTTACGCACTGGACAACGATGAATTAGTCAGATTCTGCCAGGGCAAGCTCGCAAGCTTCAAGATCCCACGCCACACGCTGCTGCTGGATGAATTTCCCATGACGCCGAGTGGCAAGGCCCAGAAATTCAAACTGCGCGAAATGGTCTTACAGGCGCTGGGTGAAGGCCAAATATGAGCAAGCTAAACGGTAGGCACAATTCGCTCGCGGCCCTTGTGCTCAGGATATCGCATTCTTAGCCGCAACTTTGCCGGCCACGAAACGCTGCCCCACTACAGCAGCATGTCCGCTTTCAACAGACGGACTTCCTATCGCTGATGGTGAAGAGCAATGAGTTCTGATAGCGTTCGTTCACGGTCGCATCCGTTGAAGGGCTGACACCATGGAAAGCCTGCAAATCTCGAATGAAGATCTGTCTCGTCTGAGCGAGCGCGCTCTGTCGCTTGCACTGGACTACTGGGCGTCAGTCGATGAACGGTCCGCCTATCCGACGACCAGTGGCGGACAAACTGTTGATCTATTCTCTCGCGGCTGGTCGGAAGACGGTCTTGGTGCTGGGGTCCTGGATGACTTCCGATCTATCGCCGAGCACGCGCGTCCATCAGGCGGTAAATTCTTCGGTTACGTTTTTGGATCCGGAGAGCCAGTTGGTGCGATTGGCGACCTGCTGGCTTCAGCACTCAACCAGAACGTGACGGCCTGGCGGTCAGCGCCTGCCGCAATCGTGATCGAGCAAGCCGTCGTCAGCTGGCTGGCGGAAGCGGTCGGCTGCACGGACTTCAAGGGCAGTCTGTGTGGTGGGGGCTCCTCGGCGAACCTGATGGCGTTGGCCATGGCCCGCGAAACAAAACTGCCCGCAAACGAAGATGGTGTGAGGCCGTGTACCGTTTACACCTCCGAGCAAGCGCACATGTCGATCCCGAAAGCGGTCGCGATGTTGGGGATCGGCCGCGCCAATCTTCGATTGATCCCGGTGGACGAAGATTTGCGCATTCGGATCGATGCGCTCGAAGCGGCGATCGCAGCCGATCGTGCTAACGGCCTGACACCGATCGCAGTGGTAGCCACGGCCGGTACGGTCAGTGTTGGTGCCATCGACCCTCTCACCGAACTTGCCGAACTGGCCCGCCGAGAAGACCTTTGGCTTCACGTCGACGGCGCCTATGGAGGATTAGCTGCGCTTGCGGTCCCGGAGAAGTTTCAGGGGCTCGATCACGCGGATTCGGTGTCGCTCGATGCGCACAAATGGCTCTATCAGCCGCTCGAGTGTGGTTGCTTGCTTTACCGCGATCCGCAAATTGCGCGCGCGACATTTTCGTTTTCGGGGGACTATGTCAAAACGCTTGTCGAAGATCCGGTTGAAGGGTTCGCGTTTTTTGAAGAGTCGATTGAGCTGTCGCGACGGTTTCGTGCACTAAAACTTTGGATGTCGCTGCAGTATCATGGACGAAGGGCATTTCGAGAGGCAATTGCGCGCGATCTCGAACATGCGCAGCTTCTGTCTGATACCATCGAGGCCGACCCCGACTTGGAAGTACTAGCGCCTGTCAATCTCAGCGCCGTATGCTTCAGTCACCGGAACAAAGACAATCTGGCAATTCTCAAGCGCGTTCTTGCGCGCGGACGCGTCTACTTATCCAATGCAACGATCGATAATCAATTTGCCCTCAGGGCGTGCTTTGTCAATCACAGAACCACGCAAGCTGATGTTCTCGCCATTGTCACAGAAATCAAGGCGGCAGCCCGCGAATTGAATAGCTGATTGAATTGAGTTTTATTTGCGTTGCTATTGCTGACGGAGTCATCAATGCCAGTGATTGAGGAAATCGCCGCCTTCGCCGAGGACATGGCATCATGGCGTCAGCATCTTCATCGCCATCCCGAACTGTCCTTTGATTGCCAAGAGACTGCAGCATTCGTGGTTGAAAGGCTCAAGGAGTTCGGAGTGGACGAGGTACACGAGGGGTTTGCAAAAACGGGAGTGGTTGCCCTGATCCGCGGGCGCGAGACCGGCGCAGCTATCGGATTGCGCGCAGACATGGACGCTCTTCCGATCGAGGAGGCCACCGGACTGCCTTACGCTTCGGAAGTCAAGGGTCGGATGCACGCTTGCGGCCACGATGGCCACACGGCGATGCTCCTTGGTGCGGCGCGATATCTTGCCGAAACCCGGGACTTTGCGGGAACGGCTGTACTCCTCTTCCAGCCTGCGGAAGAAGCCGGTGGCGGCGGAGGCGTAATGGTTGAAGAGGGGGTTCTCGACCGGTTCGATGTGCAGGAAGTCTATGCGCTTCATACCACGCCCGGATATCCGCTGGGAGAATTCGCGACAACACCAGGTCCGATCACCGCCGCCGCGGATCGGTTCTGGATTACGCTCAAGGGGCGAAGCGGCCATGCCGCGAGGCCACATGAAACGCTTGACCCGCTTCCCGCTACGGGGGCGTTACTCCAGGCGTTACAGACCATCGTCAGCCGAAATCGTAACCCGGTCGATCAATTGGTTGTCTCAGTCACCCAGGTCCATGCGGGCAACTCCACCAACATCATTCCGGAAGAGGCGCTCGTTGCAGGGACCGCGCGATGCTACGACGAGAACGTCCGGCTAATGGTGCGGCACCGGTTGGAGACGATTGCCGGCGGCGTTGCATCCAGCTTCGGTCTCGAGGCTAACGTCAAAATTGATCCTTACTATCCAGCAACCGTGAACAACCCGGAGCGCACAGCGTTTGCAGCCAGCGTGGCACAGGAAATCGCGGGTCACGTGAAAACTGATCTTGCGCCGCTGATGACGTCGGAGGATTTTGCGTACATGCTCGCGGCCCGCCCCGGGAATTTCATGAGGCTCGGTAATGGGGACTCTGCCAGTGTTCACCATCCGGCTTATGACTTTGACGACCGGGCCGCCCCTATTGGCGCAAGTTACTTCTCGCGCCTTGTGGAGCGTGCCCTGCCACTGCATGGACCGTGATGGCCGGCGATGCCTTTGCCAATGCAAACATTGAGCAACTCACGACCGCTTGCGGGCCCATTTGGACCACTTCGGCATTAACCGGCAGAGGCCCTTGCCCTGTTATTCGAGCGCCGCCGATTTGATCGAAGCCGAATTGATGTCCGGAACAGGCTTTGTAGCCGCATGCGCACCAGTTCACCGACACGCCGTAGTGCCTGACTATCAGAACACCGCTGGAATTATGACCAACACAGCGATGTTGTTGACATCTCCAGCCTGAAACCGGTTAGCTACCTGCAAGCGTGTCGATACCTGCAAATGGCGGAGAACACATGTGCCCAACAATCTGCGAGCGCTGCGCTATGTTCGGATAGGCTGCGCCAATCTCAAAGAGGCTGCCTCGTTCGCCCGTGATGTTGTCGGGCTGGAACCTGCCGGCAGCAATGACGCCATGATGCGGTTCAGGTCTGACATGCGCGCATACAGCCTTTGTCTTAATTCTGATCAATCCGATCGCGCAATTGCGATCAGCGTGTCGACACAACAGGATTTGCAGGAGATTGCAGACTCACTCGAGGCCCACGGTATCGCGGTTCACTGGGGTGACGCGCAGCAATGTGAGGAGCGATTGGTTAAGGCCTTTGTGGCCTGCAAAGCGCCAAATGATGTCGCCGTCGAGTTTGTATGGCGTCCGCTCGAAAATGGTTGGCGCTATTTTGCTGCGCGAGATTCTGGGATCGTTGACTTTCAGGGAGTATCACTTCGTTGCAGCGATGTTCGCACCAACGAAGAATTCTGGACGAAAATAGTTGGCTTGAACGTCGCGGACTGGGTGGGAGATACGGTCTATCTCCAGCTGGACGATGCGCATCACAGGGTTGCGTTGCATCCATCTCAATCCGATGGCGTTCTCGCGATAACCTACGAAGTCGAAAGTATCGACAATGTCATGCAGACTCGCTATTTCGCCGAGGCTCAACAGACTAAAGTTGTTCACGGGCCGGGGCGCCAACCGGCCTCCGGCCAGATCTTCGTCACCATAGAAGGCCCAGACGGCCTGCTCTTCACATTTGGGACGGATATGCAGCGCCACGACCCCACAAGCCCGCGATCGCCTCGACAATTTCCACACACCTCGCGGTCATATTGCCAATGGGGATCACAGTCTGATTTGGCTGAGTACGGAGCAGAGGTTTAGGTCGATCAACCAACGACGATCGACATTCGACATTCCACTGAGAGGTACAGATCATGATCGAACTCCTGGATGTCTCGTATTGCCGACTTGGAACCGGTGACCTTGAAAGCGCAGAGTGGTTCGCAACGAAGGTCCTTGGGCTTGAGGTCTCCGAACGACGTCGAGGGGAGGTGCATTTTAAATCTGACAGTCGCGACCACACCCTCTGTTATTGCGAGGCCGATGCTGGGGATCAGGTGACGGCTTTTGAAATCGGATCGTCCGACGATTTGAACAATGCCGCTTCTGCACTCAGCCGACTTGGACATGACGTGCACTATGGCGGCTCCGAGGAATGTGACGCGCGGCATGTTCGCGAATTCATCCGTTTCAAGGACCCCACCGGCAATGCGATTGAATTTGTCGTTCGCCCGTTACATTCCGGCGTTCGCTATCATGGCAGTCGAGATGCCGGAGTTACTGGCTTCAGCCATGTCGGCTTCTATTCCACGGATGTGGTTCGCGATGAAAAGTTTTGGACTGAGGTCTGCAACGCACGAGTCTCTGATCGGGTCGGCGATGCACCGCTCATGCGATTGGGCGCCATCCATCATTCGATTGCACTTTTCCCTTTCAACAAGGCCGGTGTCCAACACATCAATCATCAGGTCGGGTCGACCGATGACATCCAGCGATCCTGGCACTTTATGAAAGACCATCAGATCGACATAACCTTCGGACCTGGCCGTCATCCAACCTCATCGGCCCAGTTTCTGTATTTCCGAGGTCCAGACGACCTGACCTTCGAATACTCAACAGGGGTTCGAGAGATCCATGACGAACCAGCATGGCGCGACCGGCAATTTCCGTTTGAACCACGCGGCTTCTGCCATTGGGGTGCGAAACCTCAAATCGCAGCCTTCCAGGACTGATGCCGGTAAGACAGTAGACCCTGTCGAAATGCTCGAATTCGGAATGTGCTGAAAGCTATCATCGCCTGATTAGTCAGGTGTCCGCTTCCGAGACCACGCCGAACGCGACGATACTGGTTATCAAGACCAACTCCACACCGACCCGAACGACCGGAATTTGTTCCTATCGTCAGTCTCCACGGCCACCGTGCTTTGCCTCAGCAGGCGCACTGACGGCATTGGCTACGTAGAATACTGCGTAAACGACGCCGTTGAAGCCCGCGCGTCCGGATCCGTCTTGACGTTGACGAGAACGGGCACTCCGCCTGCCGTTATCTCTCTGGCACGTTCAAGTGCCGGCTTAAGCTCCAACGGATCTTCGACATAGATGCCCACACCGCCGAGCGCCTCGGCCATGCGATCGTATCGAGTGAAGCCAAGGTCGCGACCCGGCTTTTCTCGTTTTGGATCGGCTGTCCAACCACCATTCAGGCTGATCACCACAAGAATGCCCAATCGATGTCGAACGGCCGTATCGAACTCCATTGCGTTGAAGCCGAAGGAGCCGTCGCCGTGGAGCACGGTCACGAACTTTTCTGGCGCAGCGATCTTTGCACCGACGCCGAACGGAAGGCCGACGCCCATGGTTCCGAACGTGCCAGAGTTGATCCGATGCCCTGCAACATAAGTAGGTATCGCCTGTCGACCGAAATTTAGGATCTCTTGACCATCGACACACAAAATCCCATCGCGCGGCATGAAATCGCGGATCTCGGCGCAAAGGCGCAGCGGATGCATGGGTACTGTTTCCGACGATTCATTGACGCCGGCTTGGCTCGACGAAGCATTGCGTCCACGAAGCCGGTCTCGCCAGGATTGCCAGGCATCGGCACTTAGTCGTCCCAGCGATGCGTCGATCAACTGCTGCAATACGACCTTGGCATCGCCAACGATGCCAAGTTGCACCCGACCAGTCGACCCAATTTCGTCCGGGTCAATGTCGACGCGGATTATTTTGGCATCAGGATGAAATCGGGGTGGCGCTAAGTGACCCACGATGTAGTTGAGCCGCGTACCTACCACGACGATCAAATCAGCCTCGTGAAAAGCCGTCCCGCGGGCTTTCAGATAGCAGTTCGGATGATCCTCCGGGATAATGCCGCGGCTTTGTGGTGTCGTATAAAACGGCACGCCCGTCATCTCGACCCACTGCTTCAATTCTGCGCCTGCATCTGACCAGAGTACGCCCGACCCGGCAATGACGGCCGGTCGCTCCGCAGTCTCCAGTAGCTCGATCGCTCGAACGATTTCTTCAGGGTTTGCAGCTGGTCTGACCCTTCGGGCCGGATCATATGGCTCGGGCCATTCGATTTTCGATTCCTCGATTTCTTCGAATAAGATATCGCCGGGCAGATCGAGATACACCGGTCCTGGCTTGCCTGTAACAGCATTGCGAAATGCTCGATCAATCAATTCGGGGATGCGATGCACGTGGTGAACACGCTCGGCCCATTTGGTAATCGGCTTCATCAGAGCCAACTGGTCCATCTCTTGGAATGCGCCCGTTCCCGACAATTTCGCGGGCGACGCGCCACCGAGCGCTACGACAGGCGTACAATCAGCCATGGAATGAGCGATGCCGGTTACAAGATTGGTGACGCCAGGGCCGGAAGCCGCCATACATACGCCGGGACGGTTGAGGAGACGCGCATAGGCGTGGGCTGCCATTGCCGCCGCCTGTTCATGTCGCACATCGATTCCGCGAAGCCCCAGCCGCATCGCAATGTTTTCCACGCGCATCATTGGCGCTCCCATAATATAGAAGAATGCCTCTGCGCCTTGCTTTTGAAGTGAACGAGCCAGCAACTCTGAACCACAAATCATCTTTGCCACCATTGTTATCTGTCGGATTGTTCGGAAACTGCTCAAACCACGCCCACAGCCCGCAGCGTGTGAAGGTCGTGTTCGTTGAAGCCTAGCCAGCCGCGATAGATTTCATCGTTGTCGGCACCAAGCACTGGTGACGCCGTGAGTTGCACGTCCGTTTCCGACATTCGAACGGGGAAACCTGGCATAAGGACGGGACCGCGTTCAGGGTGCTCGACCGTCACGAACATTCCCCGGTCGCGTAGCGACGGGTCGTCTGAAAGTTCCTTCGTGTCCAACACCGCGCCGGCCGGAACACCGGCTTTTCCGAGAATGCTCATCACGTCGTGCTTGCTGTGTTGAATCGTCCAGGCCGAGATCATCGCGTTGACGTCGCTGACGTTCTGAACGCGCGACTGAGGTGTCGAAAATCGCGTGTCATCATTTAGATCTTCGCGACCAATGACAGAGAGCAGCCTGTGCCAATGCGTGTTGTTGGCCCGGCTGGTATAGATGTAGCAATAGTCGTTTGGGCCTCCGCCACGACAAGGGTACACATCGCTCGGCGCGTTGGTACCGAGCACAATCTGGTTGCCGGTTCGCGGGCATGCCCTCTCGTGAAGCGCTTGCGCAGCGAATGCCACACGACAGAAGTTGATCATGGCATCTTGCATCGCGACCTCGACGCGCTGGCCGTGCCCGGTTGCTTTGCGCTGAATGAGAGCCGCGAGGATGCCGATGACGCAATGCAATCCGGCCCCGGTATCGCCCAATGTCGGTCCGGGCTTCAGGGGCCGACCGTTGGGCTCTCCGGTGATGCTCATGATCCCACCGGTCGCCTGACCAATCATGTCGAAGCTCAGAAAGTCGGCAAATGGACTGCCTGTGCCAAATCCCTTGATTTGTGCGTAAACCATCTTCGGGTTGAGCGCGGAGACCTCATCATAGGGAAAGCCGAGGCGCTCGATGGCTCCAGGCGCGAAATTCTCGATGAACACGTCGGCCTGCTTAATGAGATCTCTCAGGATCGATTTGCCACGGGCGCTCTTGAGGTTGAGAGTGATGCTACGTTTGTTGGCGTTCAGCATCATGAAGTAGTGTGAATCCAATCCAGGCTGGTCAGACGACGCCCGGCGGCCCTGCTCGCCACCATCCGGATTTTCCACTTTGATGACATCTGCGCCGAGCCAAGCGAGAATCTGCGTGGCACTCGTTCCGGCCTCGAACTGTGTCAGATCGATTACTCGTATGCCTGATAGTGCTGCCTCTTGATTGTGGTCAAACATGCACTTCGCTCCTAAGGTTGGTGTGCCTTTAGGATTGTGAATATTTCGATCTTCTGCTTTTGGAAGGTGTCGTCTTATTCTTTGGGAATGTTTGGGAATTGCTCCGCTCAATGGCAGCGCTATCTTCGTCGCCATGTCGAAGATCCAGATCTAGCAGGCAAATGAGCTGTTGGAGGCCAATTCCGGCCTGTGTTCATGCGATACCATTGCGCCATGGAGGTGCCTTTGCACTATGCCTTTGCCGACTTCGTGCTTGATGCTGACCGGCGCGAATTGCGGTGTGATGACGACCTCGTGGCCGTAGAGCCGAAGGTTTTCGACCTTCTGCTTTATCTCATCCGCAATCAGGATCGTGTGGTCAGCAGGGACGATCTCATCGAGCATGTTTGGGCCGGCCGCATTGTTTCGGAATCTGCCATTGCTACGTGTATCAATGGCGCGCGAGCGGTCATCGGCGATAATGGCTCTACTCAGCGTCTAATCAAGACCGTACCGCGCAAGGGGATTAGGTTTGTAGCCGACGTCGAGAGCCTTGCGACGGTCGAGACGAGTAGTGACCCTTCCCTATCTGACGAAACTCGGCTGGCTCTACCGGAAAAGCCATCAGTGGCAGTGATGGAATTCGCCAACGTTGGCGACGAACCAGAACAAAGATACTTTGCGCAAGGCATGGCTGACGAAATTATTACTGCCCTGTCTCGCTGTAGCTCGCTGTTTGTTATTGCCCGCAACTCTTCTTTCAACATCAGCCGGCAGGGGGTCGATGCCAGTGCCGCAGGTCGTGAACTCGGTGTGCGTTACATACTCGATGGAAGCGTACGGCGCGCAGGTCAGCGCCTGAGGTTCACTTGTCGCCTTATAGATGCAAACTCGGGTGCGCACGTGTGGGCCGAGACCTACGATGGCTCAATTAAGGACGTCTTCGAATTTCAGGATCGCATCACGGAGAGCGTCGTCGGGACAATTGCACCACGGCTCCAACAAGCTGAGATCGATCGGATCAAGAGCAAGCCGGTCGATGATCTGAATGCCTACGATCTCATGTTGCAGGCGCATTACTTTGAGCACCGCTATACGAAGGAAAGCCTGGCCAAAGCGATCGAATGTCTAGACAGAGCGCTTGTCATCAATCCAAATTTTGCGCAGGCGATGGCGCTAGCCGCTTATTGCTACGCGGAACGGCGCTTTCAAGGTTGGGCGGTAGAATTATACGACGAAGCGGAGAACGGCCTTGCCTTGGCGAGCCGCGCCGTCGAAGTTGAAGCACAAGACCCCGAACTGCTTTGGATGTGCGCACATGCGTTTCGTGTGCTCGGCTTGGATCCAATTCGCGCTCGTGAACTGTTCCGAATGTCTCTGCAGCTGAATCCGAATTCTGCAATGGCGCTCACTAACGCGGCTTGGCTTGAGGCTGTACTTGGCGAGCCCGCGCAGGCTCTACAGTTACTAGAGCGCGCGGAGCGGATCAGTCCGTGCGACCCACAGGCTTGGTCGACGGCTGGCGCAGCCGCGCTAGCCAACTACTTGTTGGATGACTTCGCACAAGCCGCCGCTTGCGCGCGGAGAGCCTTGTCTCGAAATCCGCGATATACGCGAACGCTCAGGGTTTTGGCCGCGAGCCTTGCAAAACTCGGGCGCTCCAAGGAGGCAAGAGAAGTGATGGACGAGGTCGTTGCCTTGGAGCCGGGACTTACAATTTCGAAGATGCAGGAACGCATGAACCCGGTAACGGAGGATGTCTGGCGAAAGCTCTCTGACGGCTGGCGTCTTGCGGGGCTCCCTGAAAAATAGTCAGCGCGTAAAATCCTCGCAGGTTGCCAGCCGATCTGGCTGTCAGTTTCTGGATCACTTGCAAACCGTTGGTACAAGAGCGTCACTCGCTGCTAGCCCGCGCCCGCAGTAGCTTGGATTGCTATGAGGATGCTGACTAGGAATAGCTCAAGGTAGACAACGGCCCGAGTGCCCGGTAGCAAGGCAAATGATGCCTGTAATCAGAGGCACTTCCGACCTGCCACACATACAGGAAAAGCATTTGTCACCTCCGTCAGCAATGTCTGCCCATTGATCGAAGCGGCTGTCGGGCGCATCGGTCGCCCAGCTAGTTGATCCGCGTTTGGCATTGAACATCTCTAAGAGCAGAGAGTTTGATGAGATCCTTGGTCAGATCCTGTTGATGCAGGTTCAATAACGTCTCTCTTCAGGGACGCAGCTTGAGTATTGGCTCCCTCCAACTTGCTGAGCAGCACCTCAAAGGAGCGCAGGGTCATGGCAAACGGTCTCGAATTTGATGAGGAGACGACGCGGCAGATCGAAGCTGTTTATCAGACGCCTGGCGTCGTAGAGAGACGGCGCATAATCGCTGAGAAGATCGCATTGAAGCCGGGAGAGCATGTGATCGATATCGGCTCAGGGCCAGGGTTTCTTGCCAAAGACATGGCTGAAAGTGTCGGGTCAAGCGGAGGCGTATTGGGCGTCGAAGTGAGCGATGCAATGCTGGCAATGGCGAAAACACGGTGCGAGCCGCTCAATTGGGCAAGTTTCCGCAAGGGCGATGCCCTCGAATTGCCAGCCGAGGATAACAGCTTTGACGTCGCGGTTTCCGTTCAGGTTTATGAATACGTCCAGCAAGTGGATCGGGCATTATCGGAGATGTGCCGGATCCTGAAGCCAGGTGGCCGAGCGTTGGTCGTATCTTTAGATTGGAATTCCCTCGCTTGGCATGCCCAAGACGAGGTCCGAATGACGAGAGTTATGGACGAGTTTGCAGCCCATTGCGCGTACAAATCGCTACCCGTCACTCTGGGATCGCGTATGACACGGGCTGGCCTGACGATAACGGACCGGCATGTCATTCCGCAGTTCGAAACGGAATTCGATGAAGCGTCTTATAGTGCTCAGGTTATTCCGATCGTGGCATCCTTTGTTGCTGCGCGTCCTGGCATAGATGCCGACGAAGCGCAGGCCTGGGCCGACGACCTTCGCGAAGTTGGCAAGCGTGGTGATTACTTCTTTTGCCTCAATCAATATCTCTTCAGCGCGGTGCGATCGGCCTAAGCCACTGTGAATGGCAGCTGGAGTAAGTATTCGATGTTTCGAAAGAGCGGCGCATCGAGCCGTAGATGGCGATCAAGGCCTTCGTCGTAACGCTCGATTATTAGGAGAATGCTTGGTAATGTGACTGGCGGAACATTCTGTCGTTAGCTGTAATTTGGCTCACGAAGGGAACCGCCACATGGCACAGATCAGAGTCTGCGTTCTGGGTGGCTTCGAGCTTCGCGATGACGGTGGCGAATTGTTGCCGCTGAGCCGACGGAAAACGCGAGCACTTTTGGGATATCTGATCGCTGAATCAGATCGTTGGCACACACGCGAACGTCTCATTCAATTGCTTTGGGCAGATCGGCCGGAGTCGCGCGCAAGAAACAGTCTTACACAAGCGCTATACGACATAAGCCGCGTCGGGTTGGATGCCGGTGTTGAGCTGATTGCGCGCGAACCTGACCGCATTCGCCTCCGGGTGGAATATGTCGCGTCCGACCTCCGTGAGTTAGAGGGCGCAATGGCCACAGATCCTATTGCCACTTCTGAGATCTTCACAGGCGAACTCCTGGAGGGCTTGGACCATGTATCGATAGAGTTTTCGGATTGGCTGTCTTTCCGGCGTACGAAGCTTCAGGAAGACTTGTCAAAAGCCCTGAACAATCAAGTCGTGTTAGCTCTGAACGGCGCGGGCGCCGACGGCGGGATTTCCGCCGCCCGCAGGCTGATTGCACTTGATCCACTCAACGAGCTTGCCCGACGCTCTCTGATCGACCTGCTGGCGCGCAACGGTCAGCGGGCCGAGGCTCTGCGGCAGTATCAGGTCTGTGTCGATGTTCTCAGAGATGAGTTGGATCTTGAGCCCGAAGCAGAGACCACGGAACTCGCCAGGCAGATACGAAGTGACCGATTGCCATCGGTTCAAATCTCACCATCGGTGGACCAGCGCCAGAACCTCATCGACACCCTCCCGCCGGAAAAGCGTCCTGTCATTGCCGTGCTTCCCTTTGAAAGCCTGAGCGATGATAGCGCGGCTACTCACTTTGCCGATGGCTTGACCGAAGACCTAATCTTTCAGCTCGGAAGGTTTCGATGGTTCGCAGTATTGGCCTACGGGGCAACCGCTCGGCTTCGCGGCAAACAGCTAGATCCGCAGTCCGTTTGGGATATGTTTCGCGCAACGCACGTATTGACGGGCCGATTTCGCAGACAGGCGGATCGATTGCGCTTGAGCACGGAGCTCTTTGCCTGTCTCTCGGGCGAACAGATCTGGGCCAATCGCTACGAAGTTCGAGCGGATAAGTTCCAGCAAGTCGAGGACGATGTGGCGATTGCCATAGCTGCCGCGATCGAGCCTTCGCTGGAAGCCGACGAAATGCGCCGCGCGTTGCGACGGCCGCTCGTCTCGCTATCCGCTTACGAGCTGACGCAACGGGGCAAATGGCACAGCCTTCGCAGAACGCTGCCTGATATAGCCGAAGCGCAGCGCTGCTTCGCGGCAGCCACGGATCTTGATCCGACATACTCGAATGCGTGGGCAGGGTTGGCATACGTCAAGTATCATCTGGCCCAAGCCAATCCCACTGACTCCTACCGGCATCGAATGACGGATTGCCTGCAAGTGGCAGAAAAGGCCGTCGAACTCGATCCTGAGGATCCACGTGCGCTTGGTATGTCGGCTATCGCCAATTCGTTCCTGGGAAATCTCGAAGTCGCCGATTCGGCATTTCGACGTGCACTTGAAGTTTGCCCGAGCTACGCACAGGGATACGCAGGGTTGGCCTATGCACAAGATTTCGGTGGCGACTTCAAAGGTGCGCTGCAGTCCGCCGATCGTACGATCAGGCTGCGCCCGCATGACCCCAGCCTCTGCCGTTGTACGGCCTCCAAAGCAGTAGCGGGATACCTCATTGAGGATTACGAGTTGGCAGAACGCATTGCACTCGATTCGCAGCGCTCGGAGCGGAACTGGTGGTTGAGCAATGCACTTTTGATTGCCAGCCTTGGTCAGCAAAACCGGCTTGTCGAAGCAAAAGGCGTCATCGAAGAATTTCGTTCGACGGACCCTGCATTCGATCTGATAGAAGGGATACGAACTCGGTTTCCATTTTCGGATCCAAGCCATACGGAGCACTTGGTGGAAGGCCTGCAGCGAGCAGGATGGTCCGTTCGCTCATGACAAGCCGTGGGGAGCGTCCGGTACTTCCGGACCACTCTCCAAGGCCAGCAGCCAGAAAAGCAGGGGTCAATCACGCCATCCGGCGAGCACCATGCCTTCCGTTAGATGATCGCTGTGTCCCGGGTCGGCAAACGGCATATGAAGCAGCATGGTTTCCAAGGTCAGGCTCGGAAAATCCTTTTGCAAACCAGCAATCGTGTCCCGGGCTTCGGCTGTATGACCGTCTATGCCAAGGCTTGCTGCCAGTAGCATTCTGCTTTGCCACCACGATGCGTCAGTGCGCAAGGAGTCCCGCGTGATGTACCTGGCACGACCGTAGTTTGAAGTTTGATATTCCGCGATCGACTTCGAAATTATGCACCGATGGAGCATTGGATCATGCGGTCTCAGGCGGATTGTTTCATCTGCAGCACTTTTCGCTTCTGTAAACTTTCCCATGAAATCGCAGGCGAACGCGAGGACACTGTGCGAGAGGTAGAAGCTCGGACATAACTCGATCGAACGTTTGATTGTGTCGAAAGCATCCGGGAGATTGCCTGCTCGCATGCTCGCCATGGCCGAAAATGTAAGAGCGCGGGGATTGATCGGGTCAAGTGCCAGTCCCTGCTCAGCGGTCGAATGGCAGTCTTGCATCAGCTTCAGGTAGTTGCGATCCACAAGTTTCGCGGTTGCCGCGATGTACTTCAGAAACGCGAGGCCGGCATATGGTGCCGCGTACGTTGGATCCTTCCTCACTGCGGCTTCCATGCAGCGCCGGGCCTCGGACAAATCATCCGGCGTTCTGCGATAGAGGTGCCAATATCCAAGATGCAACAGCTCGTAGGCCTCGAGGTTTTCCGGCGGATGACCCAAAACACGTTGGACTTCCGCCGCCTCCAACGCGGGTTCAATCGAGGCGGCGATTTGACGGGAAACTGCCTCTTCAAGTTCGAGTATGTCGTCTAGGGCGCAATCAAACTTTCCGGACCATATTAATTCACCGGTTCGGCAATCGAGCAGCTCGACACTTATTCGAAGTCTGTTCCCGGCCCTGCGAACGCGCCCGCGAACCGCATGTGATGCCCCCAACGTTCTGCGGATGGCGAAGTGGTCAACATCAGAGCCGCGCAATCGGAATGTTGAGGTGTGCGCCAAAACGCGGAATGATCGAAACGCGGACAAGGCGAGTGTTATATCCTGTGTCAAACCATCGACCATGAAGGCGAAGGCCGGGTCGTCATCAAGATTTGCGAACGGCATCACTGCAACGATGGGCCGATCCTGTTGGGCCGGAGTATCAATCACGTCCTGGCTTTCGTCTGCACCCGTCGGCTTGTCGACTCTCGTGCCGGCATTCGAATGCCTGATCTCCCTGAAGAGTGCTTGCGTGGTGGGATCTGGTTCTACGCCCAAGTCAGTCTTCAATAGTTCGCGGCAAATTTCATACTGCCGTAGGGCTTCCGTTCGCTGTCCGGATCTCTCCAACAGCTTCATTAGGGAGCGACGTGCATCTTCATCAAGCGGATCGAGATCGAGTAGTAGGCGGGCAGCTGCGATCCCGGTCTCTGGGCTGGTCTCCTTGAGTAGTTCGGAAGACACAAGATTTCTCAGCGCATTTTGCCAATTGTTTTCGATCAGACGTCGCCGTGTGCTGAGCCAATCGGCGTACTCCGGTGTTATGGTCTCGTAGCCTTCAAGCAATTGACCGGAGCGCAATGCTTTCGCGCCAATTGGATCTTTTTCCAAGCAAGCTTCAAAGCGATGAAGGTCACAGCTCACGGCATCATCTGCGACACGCACGCGATCGCCTTCACGCGAAATCAGGGAGATCTTTGCGGCTTTCTCGATTTGCCGAATTTCGTAGAGTGCCTGATTGAGACTATGGCGCGCCTGTGAGTCTTTGCGATCACCCCATAGTAGCGCCGCCAGCCGATTGCGGGAGTGCCAGCGACCCGATTCAATCAACAAGAGACCCAGCAGGGCGCACACCTTGCGACCGTTCAGGTCTACTGCGTCGCCATGACTATCAATGAGGTCGAGACCTCCGAAGAGGCGTACTTCGATCTGTGACATTCGTAGTCCTCTTCCGGGCAATATCCCCCTCCCGGCGTATCAAGCAGACGCGAATGCCAACCTAGCAGGCAAATCCTTCTGTTACGAGTGAGCGACACCTGCGAGGCCGGTCACCAAGTTTCTAACAAACTTGTCAAACCGTCAGGTCGGTTTTGACCACGCATTGATTGGGAATTGACGCCGTATTGAGAGCAACTCGTTACAAATCGACCGCTGCCCCTTCGGAGACGCGCACTCGTGTTTTCCCGTCGAAGGAGTGAAATTTCTCGGAGAAAGTGTAATGAGCAACCTCAAGTTTGACGGCGAAGCAGCCCGAATCCAGCAAATGTTTGCGCAGTGCTATGACGCGGTTTTTCGTCGTCACCTTATGATGCAGGCTCTGGATCTTAAGGCCGGTGAAAGTGCAATGGAGTTTGGATGTGGCGCAGGACTGTATGCCTACGAGGCAGCAAAGTTCGTTGGCTCGTCTGGCAGCATTTGCGCAATTGACATCAGTGAGGATCAGGTCACCGCAGCTCGATCAAGATGCAGGGAGCTCGGGCACGTAACGGTAGCGACGGCTGACATCGCCGAAACACATTTCGAAGCGGAACGGTTCGACGCCGTCTGGGGCGTGCAGGTGCTTGAGTACGTCCCGGACTTGGAGGCGTCGCTGTCAGAGATCTACCGCGTCCTGAGACCCGGCGGTCGGCTACTGGTTCTGTCGACAAACTGGGACTCCCTTGTATGGCACTCGGAAAGTCCCACGCGCATGCGTCGCGTTCTCGAGGCTTTCAACGCGCATTGCCCGTTCCCGAACCTACCGTCTGTGCTGCCTCAGCACCTCCGCGCGAATGGCTACCAGGTTGCCAGACAAATACCGATACCGGTACTCAACACCAGCTATGGAGACACCTCGTTAAGCCGATGGCTTGCCCCGTTGATTTCGACCTACGTCGCAGCGCAAGGCCTGTTACCAGACGAAGAAGCACAGGCGTGGATTGCAGAATTTGACGAACTCGAAAAGCGCGGTGCCTACTGGTTCGCGTCGCTACCGATGATCACAGAGGCACTCAAAGTGTAATAGCTGCGATCTAGTCTGACATTTGACGTTTCCTTTGGTTGTCGGTTCGGCACATGCTTTCAATGTGACGAACGAGGACAACACCATGACCAAAGACCAAAAGATCATCCGCACGAAGGTCGGCGCACTTGAGCTTGCCAAGCAGCTCGGCAACGACAGCCAGGCCTGCACCCGGTTTCACGGACACTTGGTTGAGGTGTCATGATGAGAGCGCAGGTGGCCACTGTGCCTTGGTCATGAAACAAGGCAGCCTTCGATTGAGGCTTGCAGCGAATAGGATCTCACTACACCCGAGTGGTGTCGTGGAACGGGGCACGCGTGAGGTCCTCCGCCAGCGCCACGGCGGCCTGCCAGTCCCCGTCCCCCTTCTCCGAGGCCGGCAAGGCGGTGAATGCACTTGCGTTACGGATGTCGTGTTGCAGCGACGACCGGTCGACGTCTTGCGACGCCATCGATAGCGCTGCCTTCGACTTGATCTGTAAGCATTACCGACGGCTACGACGACCTCGACGGTCCGCTATCAAAGAGGGTGAACTAGGCATTGGTTCATATTGCCGGTTGGTACGCCATGCGCTGATGCGCGCGCGTTGTTCGCCCGTCGGGCCAGGCCTCAGGCCGGCATGACGTTCGGCATGACGCACCCAGTTGGCCAGCGTCTGCGTCGCGCAGCCAATTTTGCCGGCAATCGGCTCGATCGCGGGCCACCGCGACGGATATTCATGCGGAAGATCGAACACCAGCCGAACGGCACGCTCGCGCACCTCGATTGCATATCTCAAGGAAGACTTGTTTCGTTCTGTCATGGCTCCAGTCACTTAAGAGTTGGAGCCTCCGGCAAACCCCGGGCGGTTCAATCCTTCATGTTGTGCCGTGCGAAACAGAACTTGGGCACGTGATGTCGCAGTCTCGGATCATGACGGCGTGTTGACGCCAGAAAATGGGATCAACAGATGGAGACAGCAATGTTCAAGCAACTCATGCTCGCAAGTGTCGCAGGGTTTGTTCTGACAATTGGAACAGCCGGACTTCCGATCACCGAAACAGGGATAGTTGGCGCACCGCCGGCTCATGCTTTTTTAGGCAAGATCAAGAAGGCTGCCAAGAAAGTCGGTAAGGGCGTAAAAAAGGGCGCCAAGAAAGTTAGCAAAGTTACCAAGAAAGGCGCCAAGAAAGTTGGCAAAGTTACCAAGAAAGGCGCCAAGAAAGTTGGCAAAGTTACCAAGAAAGGCGCCAAGAAGGTTGGCCGCGGTCTCAAAAAGGGCGCCAAGATCACCAGAGGAGTCGCTAGCGGGCTAGCCGGTGGCACGCTGGTTGTCGCCGGCGGCGTAGCCGGCAAGGTAGTTAAGAACACTGGCAGAGTAATCGGTTCGGACAAGGTAAAGAATGCCGGTAAGGCAATCGAAAATGCGGCCGACGAGTGTTTTCGTAAGCCAAGCTGCGTAAGGCGCGTGGGTGACGCCGCACTTACCGGAGGCTTGTCCGAAGCCGTTAGGCGGGGAAGGAAGCGCATCGGCGGCAGCTCCAACGGTATTAAGACGCCAAACCAAAACCTGAAGAGTGCCACGCGATTGGCGCGCACGAAGATGGTAAGGCGACCGACGGTTGACGGGCGCACGGTGACCCGACGCAAGATGCAGTCGGCCAAGTTGGTCGGTAAACTGCCCAAAGTTGGGCGCAAGGTACAATTGAAGACGACAACGCCACGGCTCAAGCATCGGATCGTTCGCAAGCGAAGCATCAAACGCAACACGCTCAAATTGCGCCGGGTCCAGCAAAAGGCCAAGACATTGCGTCGCCTCGGAGGTATCCGCACGCGGGTCAAGCGCAGCAACTTCCGCATGCGTCGCGTGGAGCGCCGCTCGACGCGACGCATGAAGGTCACAAGCAACAAGATCGGAGGCGGCCAGCGCAGACGCCGCCGCTAGACCACAGTCAGGATAGTGCCGCTCGAAGCCCTCTAAGATCTTTAGGGGGCTTCTTCGCGTCGAAGGCATGGCTGTGCGCAGCCAAAGACCGAAAACTCGAAGTGCTGACAGTAATGAATCCTTCATGTTGTGCCGTGCGAAACAGAACTTGGGCACGTGATGTCGCAGTCTCAGATGATGACGGCGTGTTGACGCCAGAAAATGGGATCAACAGATGGAGACAGCAATGTTCAAGCAACTCATGCTCGCAAGTGTCGCAGGGTTTGTTCTGACAATTGGAACAGCCGGACTTCCGATCACCGAAACAGGGATAGTTGGCGCACCGCCGGCTCATGCTTTTTTAGGCAAGATCAAAAAGGCTGCCAAGAAAGTCGGTAAGGGCATAAAAAAGGGCGCCAAGAAGGTTGGCTCAACAGCGAAGAGAGTCGGCAAGCACGTTGGCGGCGACCTCAAGAAGGTCGGCAAGAACATCGGGCGCAGGGCCAAGCACCACGGCAAGATGGCCGCCGGCAGCGTTAAGATGGGCGCTAAGGCTGTAGGCAAAGGCGTTAAGACAGGCGTAAATGCGGCCAGGGATGCTGGCGGGTTTCTAGCCACTTCAACAGGCGTGACTGCCGGTATGATTGTCTTCGGCGTCGGCAAAGCTATTGACTCGGACCGCATGGCGAGAGCGGGGATGGCATTGGCCGACGGCGCAGCGGAATGCCTTGCGGACAAAGGGTGCCGCAGGCGCTTGGGTGATGCAGCGCTCACCGGCGGACAGTCCGAAATCGTAAGAGGCTATGCCAGAGGCGCCAAGGGTGCTGCGAAACTCATCGGCAAGCTGGGTCGGGGTAAGATTGGTGATCCGCCGAATGTCCCCACGGCAAGGCGCGTCATTGGCACAACAAGAATCAATAATGGGCGACTTCAAACCCGGGTGTTGCGAGGCAACCAAGCCGGCGGCTCCGCAACCGCCAGGCTTGCAGCGCGTGGCCGGATTTTGCAGCCTGATGCCAACAAGAATACCGGCATCATGCCGGCAAATGGCCAAAAAAATCGGGTTCCGAAGACAATACCGCAACCGCACGGCGGCACTCATTGTTACTATGGCAGCCCTTGCATCAAGGTCAAATACAAGCCGCAACAGCACAAGGCCGGACCACGTGATGGCCAAGGTAAAATGCAAGGTAACGTCGTCGACAAGCGTCGCGTCAAATCCAATCGCTTGTTGAAGAAGAACACGCGCATCCTCAGGTCGAAGATCGTCAAGCGTCCGACGGTTGATGGCCGCACGGTGGCACGACGCAAGCTGCAATCCACCAAAATTCTTCGCATCAAGAAGACGCGTGCCCGAATGCGTACATTGCCCAAGCTCAAAAAGAGCGCCCGCATCAAGAAGGCGGCCATCGGTTCAAAGCGCCGGATGCTTCGGAAGCGCAATGTCAAGCGCAACGTTCGCAACTTGCGCCGCGTCGAGCGAAAGACCTTGAAGACGCCTCGCGTCGGGCGCGGCCGCGCGCAGATCAGGCGCAGCACTCTCCGCAAGCGCGGTGCTGCGCGTCGCTCGTTCAATGCTCGAAAGTTCGCCGTCAACAAGACCGGTGGCGGCCAGCGCAGACGTCGCCGCTAGCGTTGGCAGACGGTGGTTACACGACGGACAGCTTGGGGCCCTCGCAAACGCTGAGGGCCTCAATTGCTCAAAGTGCGCTTCGCCGCGCTGCGGCATCGTGGACGTCGCAATAGAAATGGTGTTGCACGTCCTCGACCACGGCATGATGCGGGTCATCGCTCCAGTCTTTTTAGAGTTGGAGCCTCCGGCAAACACGGGACCAGTTCTCCCCTCTTTGATTGGGTTTCGTTCTAGGGAGCAATAAGGGCGACGGCAATTGGATGCGGTGCAGCCGACGCGCCACTGAACTCAGCTGCAAAACTTACGACTTGATCTGACAGTCGCGCTTGGTTGTCGGTTCGGCCGTGGTTGTCGGTTTTCATTCGGCAGCGATGATCCTCTCCTTTGCCAGGTCCAGGTTGTCAAGGAAGGTTTGCATCGGCGTCTTGCCGTGCCACCATCGTCCCTGGTGCGGACTTGTCTCGTTGTTGCCTTGCATCCAGTGATCCAGGTCGTCCTGCAATTCCGCAATTGAACGATAGAGCTTGTTACGGAAGGCGACGCGGTAGAACTCGTCGAGCAGCATCTTGTGGAAGCGCTCGACGATACCGTTATCCGGCATGATAACTTCGGTGCCTTTGTGGTCCGCTGATTTCTTTGCCGGATCAGCATATGGTGAGCCCATCCGGGACACGGAGCACCGGGAGCACGTGATGCGCGGGCAGGCCGTCGTCAGACCCTGGGCTGCGAGCCCGAGCTCGTTACATAACCGCCCCTGCGACTTGCCCGGATGCGCTGTGGGCGCGGATCAGTAGGTGTCGTGTTGTCCGCCAGTTCCCGTTTTCGATCGGGTATTGAATGATGAGAGCGGATATGGATAGCAATGGTCGTATCATCGGATTGAACATTCATCGTACGTTTGCTAAGGCCGTCGTGTGGCAAAATGTTAAACTCTAGCGCTTAGGCCGTGCCGACATGCGGCGTGATCTGCTTGCGGCTTTTGCTGCATCGCTATCGCACAGTGATGTCGTTGTCGTCGAGGCAACCGGCTATGCGAGCGCGGTCACAGTGGTACACCCGCCGCATGTAGAGCGTGTTGTGATCGCAAACCCCAAGCAGGTGCGTGTGATTGCCCATGCCAAGGTCAAGACCGACGTCATCGATGCCGGCGTGCTGGCACAGCTCCAGGGGGTTCCGGATGGATGAATAGGTTTGGCCTTGACGCGACCGACATTCGCATTCTCAGCGCAGTTCAAAAGCACGGCCAGCTGAGCAAGACCGAGCTGTCTGCGCTCGTCAATCTGTCCCCGACCCCATGCTGGGTCCGCTTGAATCGACTGAAAGCGGCCGGTTTCATACGCGGGTATCACGCCGATGTCGCGCTCGATCGCATCTGCGACTTCACTCAGGTCATTGTGACCGTCGCGCTAACCCATCACCGCAAGGCTGATTTCGATCGCTTTGAGGCCCATATCCGGAGGCTGGACGAAGTCGCCCAATGCATCGCGACGGGCGGCGGCATGGACTATGTTCTGAAGATATTCAGCCCGAGTCTTGCCCGCTTTCAGGACCTGATGGACTCCCTCCTCGCGGCCGAACTGGGAATCCAGCGCTACATGACCTATATCGTGACCCGTGAGGTCAAATCCGCTCCTCCGAACCTCGCGAAACTCACCGCGAAAACCGGCAATCCGACAGCTACCGACTGAACGGCCTGCTGACGGCGCGACAACAGACCGTTCGGTCTTTCCGGAGCATGATTTAAGTCCGCTATCAGACCGAAACCGAGGTCATATCCTGCAGGAGTTGGCATGGTTCACGGTCTGGTTGAGCCGGTTCTGCGGGGGAGCGAAGATCATGATGCTATCTGAGGACTTCGGGTTCGGCACCCAAATCCGCAGATCCCCCTATTTCGAAGCAACCGTCCGTTGGGGTGCCAAGGGATTTTCGGTATACAATCACATGTATATCCCGCGCGACTTCGGGGATCCGGAGCAGAATTTCTGGAACCTCGTCTACGACGCGATCCTGTGCGACGTCGCGGTTGAGCGCCAAGTCGAAATCACGGGCCCGGATGCAGCCCGATTCGTCCAGATGCTGACACCGCGCGATCTGTCGAAAATGGCCGTCGGGCAGTGCAAATACATCCTGATCACCAATGCCGACGGCGGCATTCTGAATGACCCTGTACTGCTGCGCCTGGCCGCAAACCATTTCTGGCTCTCGCTGGCCGATAGCGACGTCCTGCTTTGGGCTCAGGGCGTGGCCGTGCATTCGGGTATGGATGTCACAATCCGCGAGCCGGACGTCTCGCCCCTGCAGCTGCAAGGTCCGAAATCCGGCGAGGTGATGAAGGCGCTGTTTGGCGACGGCATCATGGACTTGCGATACTACTGGTTGCGCCAGGTCGAACTGGACGGCATTCCGCTGGTAGTGTCGCGCACCGGGTGGTCCAGCGAGCTGGGATACGAGCTCTACCTGCGGGATGGCGCGCGCGGCGACGAACTGTGGGAAAAGATCATGGCGGCGGGAAAACCCTTCGGCCTAAAGCCCGGACATACCTCGTCGATCCGTCGTATCGAAGGTGGCATGCTTTCCTATCACGCCGATGCCGACATCAGCACCAACCCCTATGAGCTGGGTCTCGGCCGCCTTGTAAATCTCGACATGGAGGCCGACTTCATCGGCAAGCAAGCGCTCCGCCGCATCCGGGCCGAAGGCCCGAAACGTCAGCAGGTCGGTCTCGTCATAGACGGCCCGAGGCTGAAAGGGCCGAACACCACGTTTTGGCCAGTCAGCAAGGATGGGGCGGCCATCGGCACGGTGACGTCAGCCGTCTACTCGCCCCGTCTTGAACAGAACATAGCCTTGGCGATGGTTGCAACCGATGCGGCCCGGATCGGCGCCACAGTCGAGGTCGTCACCAGTTCCGGGCCGGCGCCAGCGACAATCGTGGAGCGCCCCTTCTTCGATCCGAAAAAGAAACTCGCCACCGCTTGAGGGGTAGCCTGAGACCAATAGAGTAGGCTCTGGAAGGTGGAAGATGTGATCAATCGATGTGGTGACACCACCACGAAGTCGAGACGCAATGAAGCAAGGAATGCCTTATGAGTGAGAAAGCCTGTTGCGGCCCGGGGTATGCGAGCCCGGCGGAGGCCATCAAGGCACCGCGCGAAAAGCTGCTCTACACCATCGCGATCTACACGGGGACGGGTATCCAGAAGCCGGACTACCTGGCGACGGTCGACGCGGATCCGGATAGCCCGACCTATTCCGAGGTGATCCACCGGCTAGAGATGCCGGGCATCGGCGATGAGCTGCATCACATGGGTTGGAACGCCTGCTCGTCCTGTCATGACGATTCTTCGATGTCGCGCAAGTATCTGCTGGTGCCGGGTGTTCGCTCAAACAATATCCATATTGTCGATACCGCCACCGACCCGCGCGCGCCGCGCCTGCACAAGGTCATCGACGGTGCCGAAATCAAGTCGAAGGTCGACCTTTCAGGGCCGCACACCGTGCATTGCCTGGGCTCGGAGATCATCATTTCGTTCCTGGGTGATGCGATGGGCGAAGCGCCGGGCGGTTATCTGCATCTCAACAAGGATTTCGAGATCGTGGGCCGTTGGGAGAATTCGATGGGCGACATTCCGTTCGGCTATGACTTCTGGTATCAGCCCCGCCACAACGTGATGGTGAGTTCGGAGTGGGCGGCACCGAACACCTTCATGCCCGGCTTCGACCTCGAAGAAGTGGGTCACCTGAAATACGGTCGTCGCCTGCACTTCTGGGACTTCGACAAGCGCGTGCCGGTCGAGACCATGTATCTTGGCGAAGACGGTCTGATCCCGCTGGAGGTGAAATTCCTGCACAACCCCGACAGCAGTCATGGGTTTTGCGGCGCGGCGCTCAGCGCCAATGTCATCCATTTCTGGAAGTCGGATGCCGGCAAATGGGAATGGGAAAAGATCATCGACGTCGAGAACGAGCCGCATCCAGAATGGCCAATTCCGATTCCAGGTGTGATGTCGGCGATCCTTGTATCGATGGACGACAAGTATCTATATCTCAACAACTGGCTTCATGGAGACATGCGCCAGTACGACATCACCGACCCGCATAACCCGAAGCTGACCGGCCAGGTCTGGATGGGTGGTCTGCTCGGCCGCGCGCCGCAGGTCAACGGCGTCAAGATGGCGGGCGGGCCGCAGATGTTCCAGCTGTCACTCGATGGCAAGCGGCTCTACGTCACCACGTCGCTGTTTTCCACCTGGGACAACCAGTTCTACCCCGAGATCCGTACGCAGGGTGGGGTGATGGTCATGATCGACTGCGACGTCGAGAATGGTGGCATGAAAATCAACGAAGACTTCATGGTCGACTTCGGCAAGGAACCCAACGGACCGAGCCGCTGCCACGAAACCCGCTATCCGGGCGGCGATTGCACAAGCGACATCTGGCTATGAGCGATACGCGGACCATAACGATTGCCAACCGTGCCGGCGCCACCTATACGGTCGACGTCCGCCGGCCACTGCTCGATACATTGCGCGAACAGGGCGTCGATCTGCCTTACGGCTGCAAGTATGGCGGCTGCATCACCTGTGCTGCCAAGCTGACCGCGGGCGAAGTCGATCAGCGCCGGCAGGTGGCGCTGAACAACCGCCAGATCAACAATGGCTATGTGGTGCTCTGCGTCGCCCGCCCGTTGACCGATTGCACGCTCGAGATCGGCGTGGAAAGCCACGACAAGCTTTACCGCAATCCTTTTCTCGATCCGCTCGAGCTGCATGAGTTGAAGGCGGACATCGCTACTCCCAAGGAGGCGTAAATGCCCGAAGCAGATATCGACCGACTCTATGATTACACGCCGGAGTTCCTGGCGGACATCCTGAGTTCGGTGAAAACCATCGCCATGGTTGGCGCCAGCGCCGACAAGACCAAGTTCAGCTACGGCGTGCTGCGGGTGCTGCATGAAACCGGTTATGAGATGTTGCCGGTCAACCCAAATCCGAAGATCAAAGAGATCCGCGGCATTCCGGTTTATCATTCCCTGCAGGAGATCGACCGCCCCGTGGACATGGTCGAGGTATTCCGGCCCAAGGAGGAGTTCTACGGCTTCGCCGAGCAGGCCATCGCTATCGGTGCCAAAGTGCTCTGGGGGCAGATCGGCGTCTATGACGATCGGGCCGCCAAGTTGGCTGAAGATGCGGGGCTGAAAGTGGTGATGAACCGCTGCCCCAAAATCGAGTTGTTCCGGCCGTTCTGGAAGCCACGCCTCGATCTGGCGATATGAATCGCCCCGGGTTTGCCGGAGGCTCCAACTCTCGAGAGACTGGAGCCATGGAAAATCGCAAGACATTCCCGAAGTACGTGCCTGACGTGCGTGGGCGCGCCGGCCTGATGCACAACGCTGATGACATGACACAAGGCCGACAGCCGAGACATTGGAACCGTGGGTGGCCCCGTGAAAAACGCGAATGCAAGCCGGCAGTCCGGGAGACACTTCGATTAGGGTACGTTGCTAAGCAGCGCCACCCTTATCGAATTCATGCTGCAACGCTGGCTGCGCGCCACCCACGCCGGCGCCGCAAAGGCCCGCCACCTGCAATCCTATCCGGACGTGGTCCTGATAAGCTACATTCAACGCAAGGCGAACTGTGCTGCGCGGCCCACGGCCCGTGCCATCGGCCAGCTCGTCGAAAGGCCTGCACGCACTGCACACCCGCTCTGACATTATCAGGCAGGCGCGCTTTGGTGGCACCAGCAAAACGGCCGGGCCGAGCGGCCTTGCCGGTCTACCACCAAGCAGATAGCGTCGAATCCGTGTCGGACGATCGATCGATAATGGTTGCAATCGAAAGCGCCAACACGGCGCCGAGAATGATGGCAACCACAGTGATCGTGTAAATCGCAGCGATCGACATCAGCGCCATCCCATAATCCGCTGATAGGTTTGTCACAGCAATGAGCAGTCCGATCGAGAGAGCTGTTAGTGCGATGTTTTTAATCGTTTTACGCATGATCCCTCCTTGCTGATTTGGCTTTGCTTCGCATTGCTCGTCACAGGGGCTCGTCATCGGGGCTCGTCATCGGGCGCGATCATTTTCGTGTTGCGCGTGATTGGCGTGCTGCAACTCTAGGTCGCCAACGGTGGCCGCCCCGTCGTAACAGTTGATTGTTTGCTCACCAGTGCAAGGCCACAACAACCAACCATCCCCATAGTTCCCGAATTCCCATCAGACATTTTCCGTGTTTGGCTGCCGTCCAGATCATCATTGCGCTTTCATTCGGCATCGGTCCGATTCCGAGTAAAAGCAGGTTGCTCTAGCATCGCGCACGTGCACCTCGGGCCGATTTGTGCAAAATTCCGCAACAAGCTGGTTCGCAGGTTGCATTGAAGCCTGTGAGATATCGCTCATCGTCAGGGGGATCCTATGGAACAAGTCATTCGCCAAGTGGTGCGGTTTCTCGAACAGGGCATCGAAACGATCCTCAAATTCCTGCAACTGATTTGGACGTGGTCGTTTGGTCAAATCGTGAGCATCTTTCAGTCCGACTGGCAGGCCCTGCCGATTTGGAAAATCGTGCTCTTGGTGATTGTCTTGGCCAGCATCGCCTACCTCCTCTACAAGGCCGGACGCCAGATCTGGTCCGCGGCCGAAGGGGTGTTCAGGGCTTTCGTCGCATTGCTCAGTGCGTTCGTCTCGGTCCTGCCGTATATCGTCGTGTCCGGGCTCATCGCATTTGCCGGAGGCTGGATCATCAAGACCGTCAATTTCGGCTGATATTGATGTGGGTCGCCATGCGGCGGCCAACGCGTCCCCAGTTCGCTGCATCGCCGCGGTGTAGATCCGGAGATCGGCGTGCAACTTTCCCTGCTTGTGCCGGCAGTTCTAAGAGCACGACAACGTCCGCCGCCGTCTGTCGATAACGCCCAATCGGACCTTGTGGCTTTCGTCTTTGCCCTTGACCAGGGAGACTGCGATGTCGCCGTCGTCATTGAATGACATCATCACGGCTTTCACATCGCCCTCGTCCAACATGGCTGCTCCGAGCTGCTCGACGGAGCGGGCAAAGCTGTCTTGCTCTCTTTGCTGCATTCCAAACAACATCGTACTCACCATTGTTCTGCGGATTTGCAAATCAGAATCTGCGAGCTGATTTGGGCAACTGCCGGTCAAGACTTGGACAAAAATTTGGTACTGCAGTTTTCGCAGGAGATGAATTTGAAGAGCGTTGGTTCGGCGACGCCATGCATTTCCAACAGCCGCCGTGAAACTTGAAGATATTGTCAATCACCCGTCAGATTTCAGCGACTTGGTTGGCTGTCTGATGGTGCCTTGCATATGCGATGCAATCTTGCTGACACCAACGAATTCAAACGAACGCGCGCCCATTTCAGCGTTAACCGTGTTAGATTCTGTAATCTCATGTGAACAATTTCAGACTTCAAATCACATTTGTCCTGCCTACCTCCTTGCACGTCGGCAGCACCGGTCACCGTATCGTTGCTTGCCGGCGAACGAGCGAAGCAAACTGGAGCAACGTCATGTCCAAGGGATATCTGGCAGTTGCCGCCGCTGCATTCGCGCTTGCGACGGTATTTGCCCTGATGTTGGGAGCAATGGTTGCTTATGAGCGTGTGTCATCGCATGCAGACCTTGAGCAGGAACCACCTCTGGCGCAGGTGAGCGATCGCGGCACCTGGCGCAAGGACGTGCCGCGCACATAATCGATCCTGAATTTCAGCGCGTGGCCGATGCGGCCGCGGCGATCGGCAAACCGCTGATGAGCACTTGGCAAATCGTGCACGTGCGCGATCGGCCAGGATGCCTCGGGTCGTCGATAAGGATCTGATCCACTCAGCTCAGACGTTGTAGCCGAACGCCGTCGGCGACTCGGGGACAACCCGATGTCGCGCCAGGATCATGCGCGACATCAATCGACCGCGAACGCGGAAAACCGAAAGGAGCACAACGATGAAACGTCATTCTAAGCTCGCAATTGCCGCGCTGGCGCTTGCCGGCGTGGTCGGCTTCAACCAGGCCGCTTTCGCACAGGATGCCAAGCCGTGCGAAGCGAAGTGGGAAGAAGTCGACAAAAACAACGACGGCAAGATCACCATGGATGAGGCGAACGACGCCCTCAAAGCGAAGTTCACCGAGGTAGACAAGAACGCCGATGGTTCGATCGCCCAGGACGAGTACGAGGCCTGCCAGAAAGCCTAATGTCTCGTCGCTCCATTCTGGATGATCTGAACGTGTGTCGCCAGGGCCCCGCGCCGGCCCTGGCGACCGCAAACACCTGCAGGCATTTGCACACCCTGGCGGCCGTTCGATGGTCATCGCTGGGAACCTCGCCGCAGCGCCGGGTGTTTATGTCCCGTTCGGGTGGTTTCGGTGACGAAAATTCACAACGAATACAGCCAAGAAAACGGAGAACTGGAAATGAAACGCTTGATGAAGACGACAGCAATCGCGATGGCCGTGGCGGCACCTCTTGTTGTCACACAGACGGTTGTCGCGGCGCAGAATTTCATTGCCAGCCAGTCGCAGGGCGAGTGGACCGCAAGCACTTTGATCGGGCAACCCGTGAAGAACTCCAAGAACGAAACGGTCGGCGACGTCAACGACCTCGTGTTTTCGGAAAATGGCAAGCTGGCGGCCGTTGTTATCGGGGTCGGTGGCTTTCTGGGCATCGCCGAGAAGAACGTTGCCGTGCCGGTCGCTCTTGTTCGCATTGAAGGTCAATCGACCAAGGACGCAGCACTTCGCGTCAACCTGCCGAAAGCAGCATTTTTGGATGCGCCAACCTACCAGCCGTTGAAGGGCGTGGGTATCGGCACAATGGGCAAGCTCTTCCAACAGGCCAAGGACGTCGGCAAAGACGTATCTGCCGCGGCCAAGAAGGCTGTCGAGAAGGGCAAGGAGCTTGGCGAGAAAGCCGCCGAAAAAGCGACGGAGTTGAAAGACTCCGTGGTCGGCGAGAAGAAGTCCCAGTAGCCGCTCGCACACCCGGCACACGCATCGTCTAACGGAGAAGTGCAATGAACACGCTCACGGTTTCGCGGGTCGTAATTGTGGTCCTTGCTGCTGCTGTGGCCGTTCTTGGCTACCTCTACTATCAGGAGCGCCAGGACAACGTAAAGATCAGGTTGCAGCTACCCGGTGTGAAGATCGAGAAGTCGAACTGATGGCGACCATCGCCATCGGTTCCCTACTCACCGAGAGGAGAATGCCATGCTTGGATGGGCAATATTCTTTCTACTGGTTGCACTGGTTGCAGCGGCACTTGGGTTTGGTGGAATCGCCGGAACGGCGATTGAAATGGCCAAGCTCGTGTTCTTCATCGCAATCGTTCTGTTTGCGATTTCGCTGATCTATCACCTGGTGCGCGGCCGACGACCACCTCCCCCGCTCTAGGAGATGTGTAACCGTCACTCACGCGCGATGGTGGCGCGTGGTTTGCCATCAAGACAAGCAGGTTGATGCCGCATCGCTCGGCGCGGGGCATCGACCTGCTCGACAAACCGGCGTCAGCGAAAGCATCGGACGTTCAATAAGGGATCGGAAAGGCACATGCCGAAAATTGTGAACATCAATCGCGACGAGGCGAAATTTGCACCCGAAAAGAAGTTCAGCAATCTGAGGCAGGTGACCGAGGAAGTCGGCCTGACCCGTGCCGAAAAGCTGACCGTGCTTCGCAGCTGGGCGTTCGACGTCCAACGACGGTTGGATGCGGCCGCCGAAGGTATGGCACCCGAGACAAGCCGCACCGGCAGGCCGGGTTCCGTCACTTCGGACACTGAATTGCTGCGTGCGATCGAACTGGAGATCGACGGACTGGAAAACGAAACGTCCGCAACCGGCGATCACTGATTTGACCCGCGAGGGATCGCCGCAGCCCGAATGAGCATGCTTGCAGTCACGCGCACAAACAATAGGCCGGCAATACGCAATCATGGTTGGACTCACGACGCAGAAGACGCCTCGAGGTATCTGACAATGAGGGTTGGCTCATGGACATTCGACAGGACGAACGCGTTGCCGTTTTTGTAGACGGACAAAACTTCGTCGCCACCGCCAAGGCGCTCGCGATCAATGTCGATTTCAGAAAGCTCATTCAGTTCTTCCGCGAAAAGTGTCGTCTGGTTCGTGTCTTTTACTACACGCCGATTTTGGAGGATCAGGAGTTTTCACCGATCCGGCGCTTGATTGACTGGTTGCAATACAATGGCTTCGTGCTTGTCACGAAACCAGCAATAAAGTCTGCCGACGCGAATGGCCGAACGCGCATAAGCGGGAGCATAGGTGTTGAGTTGGCGATCGACGCGATGCGACATGCACCGCGTGTTGATCACATCGTATTGATCTCGGGCAACGGCGATTTCCGCGCGCTCGTCGAGACGCTGAAGGGGATGGGCGTTCGCGTCACAGTCTTGTCAACGCTTGCCACACCGTCGGCAATGGTCGCGGACGAGTTGCGACGCGCAGCTGATACCTTCGCCGACCTCGCAGAACTGAGGGCGGCCATCAGCCGTGACCAATAAGTCATTCGCGCAGGGCAAGTTGTTATCGGCGCCGGACAAGCGCTGCGACTTCCCCGCAAGCCAATCTGCAACATGACGGGAGAACTGAAAATGTTTCGCACAACATTACCAGTTGCATTCCTCATCTTGATCACGGTGGCCATTGCGGTTCGCTGCAGTCAGGCAGCTCCCGCCCCCCGGATCGACGCAGACGTTCGCACCACTCTGGACAACTTCTATCGCAATGTCGCAGGTGCGCGGGAGCTCGCTGCAAAGTCAGCCGGGATGCTTGTCTTTCCGTCCGTCGTGAAAGCAGGCATCGGTGTCGGCGGTGAATACGGGGAAGGCGCGTTGCTCATTCGAGGACGCACGGTCGGCTATTACAACACCGTGTCCGCCTCGGTCGGCTATCAGCTCGGCATACAGGAGCGATCCATCATCATCATCTTCATGACCGAGGCCGCGCTCAGTCAGTTTCGGCTGACGGCCGGCTGGAAGATCGGAGTTGATGGATCTGTTGCGGTCGTAACGCTCGGTGCCGGCGGCGCGATCGATACCACTAAGATTGCAAGCCCCGTCATCGGGTTCGTTCTCAATCCCAAAGGCCTGATGTATAACCTGACACTGGAAGGAACAAAGATTACGCGGATCAAGCGCTGACGATCCGCGTGTTCGCCGCTCGCTCGGAACGTACCTTATGTTCGCGAAGTACGGGTCACCCTGGCCTGGAGATGGATTTGCGGGCATGGCACCGAAGATGCCGTTCCTGATCACTCGGCGATCTGGCAGTGTTGCATCACGGGACCGGCCGGGCGCGCCAAGTTCCCCGGTATCGCAGCTCACCGTGCAGCCGTCACCGACCGCATTTCTCTGGACGCGCTAACTCACGATTTGCCGAGCGGGCCGTTTCAATCCGAGGTTCTCGCGAAGCGTGCGGCCTTCATACTCGCGACGAAAAAGGCCGCGGCGCTGCAGCTCGGGCACTACGAGGCGGGTGAAGCGCTCGAGACCGGTCGGCACCACTGGTGCAGAGAGCATAAAACCGTCGCAGCCCTTTTCGCAGTACCAGGCCTCCATCATGTCGGCAACTTGGATGGGATTGCCCTTGAACATGTTGCCAGCCATCTGCGGCAGGATCTTGCGGTAGGCCTGGCGTACGGTGAGACCATCTCTCTTCGCCATGTCGACGATCGCACGTCCGATGCCGCTCTGGCCGACATGCTCTTCGGGGAAATCAGGCATCGGGCCATCCAGCGGATAATCCTTCATGTTGCGCCCGATCATCTTGGACAGGTAGTCAACACCGACGGCCGGCGGCACCAGATCGTCCAACCCGCCGGCAAGCTCGTCCGCCTGTTGCTCCGTCTCACCGACCATGATCGTAACGCCTGCGAGGATCTTGAAATCATTCGGCTCGCGTCCGTGTCTTGCCAGGCGTTCCTTGAAGTCGGCATAAAGCTTCCGTGCTGCCGGCAGCGTTGCCTCGATGGCGAAGATGCAATCGGCGTGGCGGGCGGAGAGTTCGCGGCCGGCTTCCGACTGTCCGGCGGAAAATACCACCGGATGTCCCTGCGGCGTTCGCGGTACATTGAGCGGCCCGGCAACCTGAAAGTGCTTGCCCTCGTGGCGCAGCATCTGAACCTTTGCCGGATCAAGGTAGCGCCCGGTCGCCTTGTCCTGCACAAACGCGTCATCTGCCCAGGAATCCCAGAGGCCCTTGACCACCTCGGCAAACTCGTTGGCGCGCTCATAGCGAATGTCGCGTCCGACGTGTTCGGAGTGACTGAAGTTCAACGCATCGCCGGGGTATGACGTTGTCACGAGGTTCCAGCCCGCGCGGCCGCCGCTGATGTGATCGAGCGACGCGAAACGCCGTGCGACGTGAAACGGTTCATCGTAGGTTGTGGTCGCGGTGGCAACGAACCCGATGTGCCGCGTCACCATCGCCAGCGCCGACATCAGCGTTACAGGCTCAAACACACCCGGTCGATCGGACGGCGACGACGCGGCAAAGAGGTCCGGCTTGTCCATCTGGCGCACGCCGTTGCCGTCCGCCAAAAACAACAAGTCCAGCTTGCCGGCCTCCGCGATCTGAGCGAGCCGCACGGCATTGGCGATGTTCGCAGCCGGCTTATCCCATGCATCGGGATGCCGCCACTCTCCCACATGACTGCCATTGGCGTTCGCGGAGGCGGCAAGAATTATTGGCATGATCGGTTTGCCCGGTGACAGCTGGATCCGACAGTCGAAAATGTGCGCAGCCTGTGCACCTGTCCAGCGATATTGCGATCATGAACTGATTCCGGTCGCCATCGACGGGACAGACGTCCGCCGCGCGCGGCGTTCCACCACAAGACCAGGCTACAATTCTCGGGCGCAATATGCGCTGGCATACGAAGCGCACGTGGGCTTGCCAATCCGATCTGGTGGTCTAGATCATCGTGCCTTAGGTTGGAACCGCTGTCGCGGCTCCAACCTGAGGCACAAAGATGATCGCCTCTAACGAAGCGAGCAATCTGCTTAAGTACTCGGTGTGAACGCAGATCCGAATCCAAAGGCATGGCAATGAAATTACCCTCGCAAGGCGCACTTCTCGACGGCATTCGCACATGGGTCGAGATCGAGAGCAAGACCTCGGAGACGGACAATGTCAATCGGTTGGTCGATGTCGTCGAGCGCGGCTTTCGTGCGGCCGGCGCGCAGGTCGAGCGCATTCCCGGAGAGGACGGATTTGCCGACCACCTATCGATGAGATCACCGTGGGGCGGAGATCAGGCCGGCATCCTCGTGCTCTGCCATCTCGATACCGTGCACGAACACGGAACGTTGGCGCGTAACCCGTTTCGCATCGAGGGTGATCGCGCCTACGGCCCCGGCATCTATGACATGAAGGGAGGCGCCTACCTTGCTTTCGCTGCCTTTCGCACGCTGAGCGAGGCCGGCGTCGAGACACCTTTGCCATTGCGTTTCCTGTACTTGGGCGATGAAGAAGTCGGCAGCCCGACGTCGCGCAGGCATATCGAGGCGATGGCCAAAAAATCAAAATATGTACTCGTCACCGAACCTGCGCGCTACGGCGGCAAAGTCGTGACGGAACGCAAGGGCCTCGGGCGCTACGTGATCACGGCCAAGGGCCGCTCGGCCCATTCCGGCTCGCGGCATCAGGACGGACGCAGCGCGATCCGCGAGATGGCGCGGCAGATCGTGCGGCTGGAAGACATGACGGACTACGCACGCGGCTTGACCGTCAACGTCGGCGTCATCCACGGCGGCACGACGGCGAACACGGTTCCGGAATACTGTACGGCCGAGGTCGATGTGCGCTATGCGACAATGGCCGATGCCGAAGCAACGCACGCGCTTTTGATGGCCCTCACGGCATTTGACGCCGAAGTGTCGCTGGAGGTGGCCGGCGACATCAATCGGCCACCCTACGTGCAGTCGGAGAACGGACGGTTACTGTTCGAACACGCCAAGATGCTCGCCGCGGAAATCGGCTTCGAACTGGAGGCGACCGCGACCGGTGGCGGCAGCGACGGCAATTTCACGGCCCAGCATGTTGCCACGCTGGACGGCCTCGGCGTCGACGGCGACGGCGGCCACACGCTCGATGAGCACCTTTTTGTCTCTTCGCTCGGCCCGCGCTTCGAATTGCAACTTCGGCTCATGCAAACGCTCAGCTGATCCGGGCCGGACCGGCCGCGCATTGCGCTATTTGGCAATTGAAACGCGCCTCGCGAGCCGGCCCGCCGCGTCGATGAGATGCGAGGCGCTCAGACCGGCACCCCCCACACGTTGCAAATAAGACAGACAGCGCCAATGCGACAGACATTGCAAATGTGAGAGACATTGTCGCCAAATCTCTCGCAATTGTCGCACGAAGTGCCCCGTTCGCCTCAACGCGAAATTATCACCCCTGTGGTTGGATGCTGGCAGACGAACTCATCGCGGCAAGGGCCGGGCCATGCAACAGCGCCACCCACTCCACAATTGCGAGCATGTCGAGGCGGAGACGCCAACCGCCGGCATCGCGACGCACGATCCCATCCTGACCCGCGAAGTGGTCGATGCCATGGAGCAGGGCATCCTCGTGTGGTCACCGGACGGCGTATGCCGCATGCACAACAGCCGGATTCTCGACGTGCTCGACCTGCGCCGGGACGATATCTTTGTCGGCTGTACCCGCAATGCGTTTCTTGAACTCGCGGTCACCAGGGGCGAAATCGCACCGGAAACCGCGAAACTGACCGAGGAACGGTTTCAACGCGCGGCACCGTTTTTCTTCGATCGAAAGTTGCCGTCAGGTCGCGTCGTCACCACCAATGCCCGCCCGATGTCGACTGGAGACTTCGTCGTCACGTTCACCGATGTGACGGCGGCGCGGCGCAACGAACGCGAGTTGGAAGATGCAAAGCAAGCGGCCGAGGAGGCAGAGTCTCGTGCGCGGCTCTCCCTTGCAGCAGAACAGGCGCGCCGGCAGGAAACGCGCTTGCTTGCCGAACTGGACGAGTGGCTGCAATCGTGCAAGTCGCTCGCCGAGCTCTACCAGATCGTCAGTGCTTTCATGCAGCAGCTTCTGCCTGGATCGGCCGGCGAACTCTACATCTACAGCAACTCCCGCGACGTCCTCGACGGCAGCTGCCACTGGGGGGACTTCAGACCGCTCGAACACATCCAACCGGACGCCTGCTGGGCACTGCGACGCGGGCGCGGCTACGAGTATGGCATCGGCACGGTGTCGTTTCATTGTTCGCACGTTGAAGAGCAGTGTGCCGAAGGCGAGCAGACAAGTTACATCTGCCTGCCGATCGTCGCGCACGGTGATACCGTCGGCCTGCTGCACATCAAGTTTCCGCCACCGTGCGCGGATCAGGATACGGACACCGGCCGCGACGCTGACCTAAGGACGTTTGCCGGGCAATGTGCCGAACACATCAGTCTCGCCATCGCCAACGTCAAGCTGCGTGACGAATTGCGTGACCAGTTGATCCGCGATCCGCTGACAGGTCTCTTCAACCGGCGCTACTTCATCGAAATGATGCGCAGCGAGCTCGCCCGCGCCGAACGACACGCCTCGACAATTGGTGTGATCGCCTTCGATGCCGATCGGTTCAAGACGTTCAACGACAACCATGGCCACGATGCCGGCGACATGATTCTGCGCGCGATCGGAGATGCCGTGCAGGCGCAGTTCACAAATGGCGAAACGGCCTGCCGGTTCGGAGGCGAGGAATTCTCGATCCTGCTTCCCGGGGCGTGCGCCGATACAGCCCGTCAGGCGGCCGAGGAGTTGCGCCGTACGATTGAGGCCATCGAGGTGCGCTACCGCGAAAGCACGCTTCCGCGGGTTACGATCTCTGCCGGTGTTGCGAGCTTTCCGGCCGACGGCCGGCTGCCGCAGGATGTGCTCAAGGCCGCCAATACCGCGCTTTATGCGGCCAAGGCGCAGGGCAGGAACACCGTCGTCGTGGCCGGCAGCAAGGCGGAACACCCGCCTGCGTGAGGCCGCAAGCAAGAGGTGGCGACATTTTTCTCGCACAACAGCCTGTGTGAGCGCTAACTTGGCCCGGACCAACCCCGATACTGGACGACGGCCATGGAAACGACCGACGATGCGACTGCCAAGGTGCTGCTGCTGACCGGTGCCAGCCGTGGCATTGGCCATGCCACCGTAAAGCGGTTTTCGTCGGCTGGCTGGCGTGTTCTGACGTGTTCGCGCCAGGCGTTCCCGGAGAATTGCCCGTGGGAGGGCGGCCCGGACGATCACATTCAGGTCGATCTTGCTAGCGCCGAGGACACGCGTCGCGCCATTAAACAGGTCAAGGCGCGTCTGCAGGCAACCGGCGGCATGCTCAACGCGCTGGTCAACAACGCCGCAATATCGCCGAAGGGCACCGGCGGCAGCCGGCTTGGCTCAATCGAAACCGATGTCGAGGAATGGTGGCAGGTCTTCCAGGTCAACTTCTTCGCCTCGATCATGCTGGCACGCGGCCTCATCAACGAACTCGAAAGGGCGCGCGGTGCGGTGGTCAACGTCACGTCGATCGCGGGCGGGCGGGTGCACCCGTTTGCCGGCTCGGCTTATGCGACCTCAAAGGCAGCCCTGGCGGCGCTGACACGCGAGATGGCTTCGGACTTCGGTCAGCGCGGCATCAGGGTCAACGCGATATCGCCGGGTGAAATCGAGACGTCGATCTTGTCGCCCGGCACGGCAAAGATCGTCGAGGAGCAGATACCGCTGCGGCGTCTCGGCAATCCCGATGAAGTTGCAGAGGCAGTATTCTTTTTGTGCTGTTCCGCATCGAGCTACGTCAACGGCGCCGAACTGCATATCAACGGCGGTCAGCACGTCTGAGACGGCCCGGCAGCTGCACCCTCGTTGTCTTGATCCACCTTCCCGGACGCAGTCAAGCTTCACGTCATCAATGCATCGATCCACGGCACACGGTGGCGGGCTTGCCGTCGCGCAGCACACGTTGAAGTGCCAATAAATCCGCATGTTGTGCCAGATGCTCGACCTCGGCGCACGATTCCGGGTTAAGATCGCCGGCAGGCCGTGCGGCCACAAAAGACCAATACGGAGGACCATGTCCATGGCAAGCCACGCCACAGGCGACGGCGGCATCCCGCCACGCGATGCAACCAAACGCGGCCTGACCCGGATCATGACACTGGGTGGCGCATACGGAACCCGCAACTACACCGTGAAAGGCCTGCGCGACCAAAAGGGCAAACGCGTTCTCGTGGAAACGTTGCCGTTTTCCGTCGAAGAGGCAATCGCCGCGGAAGAAGCCGGCATCGATACGATGAAGGTGCGGTTCGACCCGGCACAGCCCGAGCTTGCCGCCGAGATCCGGCGCGCGGCCCCCAACACGTTCATGGCGTTTTCCGTGCCCCTGGTGGCGGCTGCCAGCGAGGTCGAGGCCGTGCGGCTCGGCTATGATGCGATGAAGATCGGCGCCGATGCCATCATGTGCCAGTGGAGTCCGCGGTTCATCACGGCTGCGGCGGAGGCCGGCATTCCGGTGCAGGGCCACGCCGGACTGGTACCGCGCAGAAGCACGTGGACCGGTGGTTTGCGCGCGGTCGGCAAGTCGCTCGACGAAGCGCTCTGGGTCTACCGTGAGATCAAGGCGCTCGAAGCTGCCGGCGCCTATGCGGTCGAAGTGGAGGTGATCCCGGAAGCGCTGCTGGCCGAGATCTCGAAGCGCACGACATTGATGACATCCTCGATCGGTGCCGGCAGCGGTGGTGATATTCTGTTCCTGTTCGCGGAGGATATCCTCGGCAACAACCCGCCGCCTTACCCGCGGCACTCGAAACAGTATCGCAACATGCACAAGATGAAGCAGGAGATGCAGCGCGAACGCGTTGCCGGCTTCCAGGAATTCATCACGGATGTGCGCGAGGGCGGCTTCCCGGCGCCCGAACACGTCATCGCCGCCCCGGAGGGCCTCGTCGACGGCTTCCTCGAGGCAATCGACAAGGACGCGTGACCCGGCGGCTCGCAGCGCAGCCCGGCATGAGTATGTTGTCCAGCCTGTCGGCTCAGGCCGCGAGATTGCCGACGTTCGAAAGATCAACGCCGTCCGCGCCGCGTTCGCTGATCCCCGCCGCCTTGAGCGCCTCGCCGATCCGCCCGATCTCGTCTTCGCGCAGCTTCACCAGTGGCGGGCGCACGATGGCGCGCTGCTGGCGCCCAAGCAGCACGGCTGCCTCCTTCATGCGGTTGTGCATATCGAGGAAGGGCGGCGCGTAGAAGGCCTGTGTGATCGGCTGCATCCGGTCGTTGATGGCGCGCGCGGTGGCCAGGTCATTGCGCCGGATGGCCTGGAACATGGCGACCTGCAGGTCGGCAATGATGCTGCCTGCCCCCGACAGGAGCCCGTTGCAGCCCATGCTAAGCGAGGCCATGAGCCAGGCGCTGTTGGTCGTCAGAACATTGATCGGGCGCGCCAGGGACTGCAGCGTGCGCACGTTGCGCTCGTGCTCCATCGGTTCCGCCGTCCAATCCTTGATGGCGCGAATCGAGGGGACTGCTTCGGTGAGCCGGATGATTGTCTCCAGCGGATAGGCGAGATTGGTCCAGCGCGCGTAGTTGAACACGATCAACGGCAAGTCGGTCGCATCAGCGACGGCCTTGAAATGGGCCTCGGCCATCTCGGGACGGCGCTCACCGCCCATCGACAGGACCGAAGACGGGAAAACGAGCAGGGCAGACGCGCCGGCTGCATCAGACATCTTTGCGATGCGCGCGGCCTCGTGGCTGCCGTCAGCGTAAACGCCGGCGATCAGCGGAATTCGGTCACCGACATCGTCGAGAGAACGATCAAGGATTTCGCGTTGTTCCTCGAACGTGCAGGCGTGGACCTCGGAGGCGTGACCGTTGACCGTGATCGCCGCCAGGCCGGGTGTTGCCGCAACCTGGCCCAAGTGGCGACTGGTCTCGGCCCAGTCGATCGTGTAGTCGGCGTTGAACGCCAGCAGCGTTGCCGGAATTACGCCCCCCGGCACGAAGTCCTTAAAGCGTGCCATTGCAGTTGCTCCTCTCTAAAGCGCGTTCACGGCCTCTTGCCTCACGTCCCGAAGACCACGGAGGGCAGCCAGAGCGCCAGTCCCGGAAAGAAATAAACAAGCGCCAGCACGATCAGCTCCAGGATAATGAAGGGAACGACACCACGGTACATGTCCGTCAGCGTGATTTCCGGTGGAGAGATGCCGCGCAGGTAGAAGATTGCCGGCGCCATTGGCGGCGTCAGGTAGCTTGTCTGGATCACGATCAGGAACATGATGCAGAACCAGACGTCGTCGACGCCCATCTTGCGCAGGATTGCGATTGCGACCGGAATGATGATCAGCACGATCGAAATCAGGTCGAGCACGAAACCAGCCACGAACGCCAGTGCCAGCAAGATGAAGATCGTCTGGGTCGCCGTGAGGTTGGCCGCCGTGGTCAGGCCTTCCACCGCGCTGATCCCGCCGAGCGCCACGAACACACCGGCAAACATGGTGCCGCCGAGCAGAATGGTGAGGATCATGGCGGTGACCTGAAGCGTCTTCATGAAGGCGTCGTGCAACGTCACGAGATCGAAGCGACCGTAGACGAGGGTCAAGATCACGGTGCCAATTGCGCCCATGGCGGCGGCTTCGGTGGGCGTTGCCCAGCCGAGAACGATGGTGCCGAGAACGGCAAAGATCAGACACAGCGGCAGCACCATGGCGGTGGCCGTGATGGTCAGCTTCTCAATCAGCGACGGATCGCTCGGGTCCGGCGGCAGGCGCGGGCCGTCCTCCGGCCGGATGATGCAACGCGCGATGATGTAGAGCACATAAAACAGCGCCAGCAGGAGGCCGGGGATGAACATGCCAACGAACAGATCACCGACCGAGACGTCGGCGACCGGCGCCAGGATGACGACAACGACCGACGGCGGGATGATCGTCCCCAGCGAACCGCCGGCGCAGATCGTTCCCGAAATCAGATCCTTGTTGTAGGCGTAGCGCAGCATGATCGGGATCGCGAGCAGCCCGACGACCGATTCCGTGGCACCGACGACACCGCTTGCCGCTGCGAAGACGACGCACAGCAGCACCGTTCCGACCGCCAGGCCGCCGGGCAGGCGCCTGGTCCACAGGTGAATGGCCTCGAACAACTTTTCGGCAATGCCGGAACGCTCCAACATCACGCCCATGAAAACGAACAGCGGAACCGCGGCCAGAACGTAATACGATGCAACGTCGTCGACTTTCGCGATCAACTGATAAACGAGAGCATCGCCAAATCGATAGTAGCCGAATATGACTGCGATCCCCATCAGCGAGAACGCGACGGGAAAGCCCATAAAGATCGCAATCATCAGGGCCGGAAACATCAACAGGCCGATTTCAATCGTCATACTTCGGCTCCGTGATGCTCGATGACTTCCTCCTCCGCGAGGCCTAACAGGATGAGGACGGATTTCAGGATTTCGGCGAATGTTTGGAGGACGAGCGTTACGAAGGCGATCACCCAAATCGTGCGGAACGGCCAAATGACCGGGTTCCATGCGGACTCGCCGGAGACTTCCTGCGAGATGTAGGCCTCGAGTGCGTAGCCATAGAGCCCGTAGGTCAACCAGATCAATCCCGGCAAGAGCAGGAAGATATAACCGATAATGTCGACGACGGCGCGCAGCTTCGGGCCGATCTGGTCGTAGATGAAGTCGACCCGGACATGGCCCTTCCGCTTCATGCAATAGGCCATACCGAAAAGATAGCAGGTGCCGGCCAGCATATAGCCGATCTCATATGCCCAGAACGTCGGTGCGTTGAAGAGGTGGCGGGCGAGAACCTCGTAGACCATGGACACGACAAGGGGCGCAATAACCCACGCCCCGATATAGCCGACGAACATAGAGACGGATTCGATGCCCTTGATGAGGCGTTCGATCACTGTATTTCCAATGCTTGACGTGAAAGCCCGAACGATCGGCGGAAGTTTGAGTATCGCTGGTCACATGGCCATCGGCGCAACAGTGACTTGCGCCGATGGTAGTGTGCTAACCGCGCACTATTCCGTGTTGCGGTAACGTGCCGAATCCGCCCAGTCAGCGGCATACTTCTGCTGGGCCTCCCAAACCTTGGCGAACCATTCGTTGTTTTCACCCTGCTTGGCGGCCCACTTGGCGATGGCTTCCTTGGCCTTGGCCTTGAAATCGGCGTCGAGATCGACGATTTCGTTACCCGATTCCTTGAACTTCTTGAATGCGGGCGCATCTTTGTGGCCGACTTCCATCCAGAAGTTAAAGACCATGCGCTCGCCGGCATAGCGCAGCAGCTTCTTCTGGCGATCCGACAACCCGTCCCAGACCTTCTTGTTGACCACGCATTCGTGGAAAGCCGACGGCTGGTGGATTCCCGGTACGACAATGTACTTGGCGATCTTTTCGTAACCGGCAGAGACGTTCATGAACGGGGTGCCCCATTCGATGCCGTCCACGACCTTACGCTCGAGGGCAGGATAGACCTCGGAGCCCGGCAGGATCACGGTTGATGCACCAAGCGTCTGGGCGATTTCTGCCCATGCACCCGACGTTCTGACCTTCATACCCTTGTAGTCGGCGAGCGACGCCACTTTCTTGTGCGTGTGCAGGAACACCTCGGCCGGCTGCGAGCCGCACGGGAAGGCTGCAACGTTGAACTTTTCCATGCGCCACTGCATCCAAAGGTCGGCGCCGCCGCCGCGGAACAGCCAGTGGACCATCTTTTCGTGCGCCATGGTGCCGGCAAAACCGCCGAACAGAACGCCCGTACGGTCGATGCCCCAGTCATAGCCGGCCCAGTTGTGGCCAATCTGCGCGACGCCCTTCTTCACGGTCTCGGTGACCTTGAGGGCTTTGCCGAGCGTACCGCCGGGGAAGACTTCGACTTTGATCTTGTTGTCCGTCAGAAACTCGATGTCCTTTGCGATGCCTTTCGCGTTGTATTCCAACAGCGGGCCGCCACCCCATGGTGTCGCCATACTCCAGTTTTCAGCAACCGCGGATTGGGATGCCATGCCGAAAACGGCCGCCGTGCTCAACGCAGCCGCTACAGACTTTATTTTTGCAGTTTGCATACTATGTTCCTTCCTCCCATTTCGGGTTACCAATTTTCATGATTGTTGTTATTGGACCGCCAACGTTACGCTTCGCTGCTCCTAATCTGCGGAAGCGATTATTTTCGATTGGTGCAGCATGCCTTCACATGAGCCCTTCGTTTCAACGCATGGCAGTCGACGCATGTATGGCCGAAAGACCGAAACCAAATGAGCAGTCAAAAAACGGCCTTTGCAGCCCTTGCAAATGACACGTGACTGCAAGACCGCATGACAAACCCGACGGCAACGTGTCACATCATACGTGGCGTTTTGTCAGGATGTACAGAGGCAGCCGAAAAAAAGTGCCGTCACGATATCGCCCGTGCTGAACCTGCTTCATGCACACGCCGGCCGGCGTCGATGATAGTCTGCAAAAAGCAAACAAGGACACCTGACCCGTTGGAGCCGTCACTTACCGAGCTTGCCTATCGCCAAATCGAGGAGCGCATCGTGACCTTGCAACTCGCGCCCGGACAGGGGCTGTCCGAGGGCGCGCTGGTGGAGGCGCTTGGCATCGGGCGCACGCCGGTACGTGAAGCGTTGCAGCGGCTGGCCCGCGAAGGCCTGGTGATTATCCAGCCCCGTCGTGGCCTGGTGGTCTCTGAGATCGACGTCAAGAGCCAGCTTGATCTTTTGATGGTGCGCCGCGAACTGGAGCGGCTCATGGCGAGGCTTGCAGCCAGGCGCGCCAGTGATGAGGACCGCGAAGCGTTCACGCGGATCGCGAACGGTATGCGGACTGCGGCTGCGCAGGAAGACGACGTGACATTCATGCGTTTTGACCGCGAGCTCAACTTGCTAATTGCCACGGCATGCCGCAACACCTACGCCAAGCGGTCAATGGAATTAACCCACGGACTCTCAAGGCGATTTTGGTATGTCCATTACAAGGAAGTTCTGGATCTCCCGTTGTGCGCCAGGCTCCATGCGGAACTTGCCGAGGCGATTTGCTCGCGCCACCAGCGACAGGCGGCAGCGGCATCCGACAGGTTGATCGACTACATTGAGGAGTTTACCCGCGCTGCGTTCGATGCCTTGGACGGGCAGCCTTCGCCGGCACGTGCACGCCGGTCACGTCCCGCCGCCAGTTAGAGCAACCTGCTTCAATTCGGAATTGGTCCGATTCCGAATTGAAGCAGAAAGTTGCTCAGTTCTTTAGAGGCGATCATCTCGTCGCTCGCACGCGCAAAACCCGCCAGCAGGCGGGGGTGCTGGCAGGCATGGTATCGGTGCACGGCAAGCATCATAGCTTCCCGCACGCGGTCGGGCCGATTGCAGGACTACTCCGCTGCCTCGAGCCCGGCACCACCGGTGCGAGGTGTCACCCGCGGGGTGGCCGCAGTCTTGCGCATGTTGGTTTTCACGAAGCGGGTGTCATAGCCGTTGAACAGGTGGCCGATCAGCCCGCGGTTCAAGTCCGACGTACCAAGCAACCAGTCCATGATCGGGAACGTCAGATTCATGTTGCGCTCCATCATGATATTCTGGTCGTGATGGGCGGTGTGATGACGGCGCAAAGTATTCACGAACGGCACGTTGCGCACGAACCAGTTTTCGTCGATGTGACAGCAAAAATGCATGAACTCGTAGATCAGGTACATCGACGTCGTGGTTGAAATGAACAGCCAGCCGACGTTTGGCGATATCGCCCATCCGATGATGAGTGCGGCGGGAATGGACATCAGCGTAAACACCACCAGAGCGTATGGCGGGAAAAACGTCACGCGCCAATCGTGGTGGCCTGCAAAACGCATTTCGCTTTCGGTGAAGAACTGATGGTGCATCAGCGTGTGGCGCGAATAAACCGCCCGGAACAAAGGTATCTTGGACGGGCGATGCATGATGTAGCGGTGAATCCACCATTCAAAAAAATTGCAAATGAGAAATGTTACCGGAACCGCCATCCATTCCAGCAACGTAATGTTTTGCATATTGGAGATGTAAATGTAGAGCGCCGTCAGGCCGATCGTGTAAATGATGAAGACATGCAGCCAGCCGTTGTACCAGCCGACGACCCGCTCGCGGTACGTCTCGCGGTAGCCGCGCTGACGGTCCGTCATTGTGCTTTGTGGAAGTTCCATGATTCGCCTCCGTCTCGCGTGCTGCGTCCGGGTTCAATTGCTCGTATCGATCTCAATTGCTCATCTGATATATCAGGGGGCGGCCCGGGCGGCAAGTTGCGCCCGATTTGCTGTGGTTCAATGCGCCAGCCAGCGCCCCGGGGTTGCAGGCAATGAGCGGGCGCGGCACCTTGGAAACTTGGCCTAACCCTCCAATGCGCTGACCGCCTCATCGAGATCCGCGGTTGTGAGAACCCATTCATTGGCGAAGTTCGCCACCACCTCCCGCATGAACGGCTCGCAGAGCCGTCTGGCACGGGTTGCATCACCAAGATGGTCGGCGAGGATCGCAAGCGCGAGCTGCGATGATGCCGGGCCTTCAAAACCCCATTCGAAGCCGTCGTCCGACAGTGTTTGGACGTCGCGGTGCTCATCAAGAGGCTGGTCGTCGACCGTTACCAGGATGCCATCGATCGTGCGGTCCCCGCGATAGGTTTTCATGGCGCGATGTCCCATCCTTGCGTGTGATATATCAGTGGCATACCATCAGATCGTTGTCGGCGCCAGCACAGGATCCAAGCATTGAGCACAATCGAACCGAATTGGCCGCAACTCCTGGTTTTCCTCCCGGCATGGCTGATCGGGTGCGTGGGATTTTTTTATCTGGTCGGGAACCTTCCGGTGAGCGCTGCACCGCCGCCGGTGCAGACCGGCGCCGGGCCGGCGCTGGTCTGGCTCAATCTCGTGGTGGTTGCCGCCCTGTGCGTGACAACCATCGTCTTTGCGCTCATGACGTTGCGCTGGACCACGCTGGTCGTTGCCGGCGGCATGGTCTTCCTGTTTGCACCGTTTATCGTTCAGGACCTGCCGCGATTGTTGCGCGACACGCGTCTTGGCCTGGCGGTCTTGTTAGGTCTGGCGTCAGCGTGCCTGCTCGTTGTCGGGCTGTCGTTGTAGATGGCTGATGTCTTCGGGCCCGAGTGGTCCGTCCCGTGGAGGTTTGGATGCCGATCAATATCAAGATCATCTTTTCCATTGTCGTACTCGCGGTTGCGATTGCCGGCTATTTCTTTCTGGACTGGCTGGGCCAGAGCTTTACGCCCTACCTGTCGGTGTTTCTCGGCGTGTTTTCGGTCGTAGCGTTCTGGATCTTTCCCGAGGTTACGCACAAGAAGAAGTAGTGTCGGCCCGACAGCGGGACGAGGACCTGGCCGCGCCCGGGTTCGCGCGGCCGCTCAGCCAACGGCAACCGGGACGCCGTTGCTGCGCGCCGACACATATGCGGCCTGCAGCATCTTCATGACTTCGGCGGCCTCGTTCAGGCCAATGCTCGGACGGCGGCCCTGGCGCCATTCCTCGAGAACCTGCGCGACGAAGACCGGATAGTAGAGATCCGTTTCGCGTTCGAACGGAATTGTCCGGGTTTGATCGGACGCCCCCCCGACCGGCCTCACCAGAAGGCCGTTGTCTGTCGATCTGAGATAGTGGGACGCCGAGCGGGCCGTGAACGAGAACTCGCGCTGGTCGCCGGGTGACGATGGATACGTGTAGCCGGCTTCGACGACACCAACGGTGCCATCTGCAGTTTGCAGCGTGACAGCCGCAAAGTCCTCGATCGGGGTGGCGTGCGTTGCCGAGCTCATCACGGCTGCGACATGCGACACCGTCTTTCCCGTCAACACACGAAAGAGGTCGAGGAAATGACCGCCAAGGTTGATCAGCGCGCCGCCTCCGGATTGTTCGGGCTCAAGCATCCAGTCGCAGTTCCAGTCTGCGTAGCGCTGCGGTGCGCCGGCGATAAAGCGGAAAGAGAGGTGCGTGAAATCCGACGGCAGCCCGCCCTCGAGATCTCCGATCGTTCGATACAGGGCACTGACGCGGTAGATATAGGGGACGGCAACATAGAGGTTGGCGGCGTGCGCCGCCGCTGCCAGGCCTTGGACTTCGGCCGTGGTCATGCCGCACGGCTTTTCGATCGCGAACGGGATGCGGGCCTGGATCAGCGCATGCGCGGTGTGTGCCAGATCGCAATGGCGGCCGAAGGCGAACGCGAAATCGACCTGTTCGCGCGCAATCAGGTCTTGGAGCAAGTTGTAGGTTCGCGCCTGGAAGCGGTCGGCAACAGCGTGACCCGCGGTCTGCGTGCGATCGCAAACGGCGACGACATCGATTTCGGGCACGCTCAGTCCGTCCAGGTAGAGCGGCACGTGCCAGTGGCTGGCCTCGATGATTGCGACCTTCACCACCGCTCACCTCGACAATTGGTCACGTGATCGTCATCCAAAACCCCGCCAGGTGCCATCGCCGATCTCCTCTTTGGCCGGCCAATGCCGGTCAGAGCAACCTGCTTTCATGCGGAATCGGTCCGATTCCGCATGAAAGCAGGTTGCTCGTTTCTTTGTAGGCGATCATCTTTGTGCCTTCAGTCGGAGCCGCGACAGCAGTTCCAACTGAAGGCACGATGATCTAGCCGGGCGAAGCTGCCGTCTTCAGGCGCGTGAACTCCAGAACATAAAGCCCGCGCTCGAAGGCCTGGCCGTCAGGCATGGCCTCACTGGCCGCGAAACGGCCGGCACACTCACCGACGGCGTCGACGGTGCAGCCCTCGAACAGAACCGAAGTGTTGGGCGGCTCCATGATGTCCGTGCGCCCACGCGTTTCCGCCGTGCGCCCGGCACTCGCCTGCATATCCGTCATGCACAGGTGCGCTCCGGTGATCATCGGCAAGCGGGCGAGGCCCGGCAGGATATCGTCGCTGACCAGGCGTTCGAAAGCATCCCGGCGCTCGTCCGGCAATGTCATGCGCAGCGTTGCCAGTGCCCCGCCGGAGCCGGGCCCGATGCTGGCTTTGACGCGCGTCAACGCTCTGAAGGTATTGCGAAACGATTGCGTTACGCGCTTCGTCCACGGGGTCGGCGCATTGAGGCGGTTTTGATAATCCTGTCCCAGGATGACCTCCGGCGTGGCGGTTTCGTAGAGCGTGAAGAACCGTGGCGAGGTCTCGGCATCGGCAGCGAGATAGCGGCGCCCGCGGCGGAAACCCGGGATGCCGACCCGCTCCGGCATATGCTCCTGATTGTGCCAGGCATAGAACTCGTCCAGGCTTTCCGGCGCAATATCGTTCCAGATGCAGACCGCGCCTTCACCGCAAAGTGCCATTTTCCTCGCCTTCCGGTTTGTCGTTTACTGGGCGAGTATATCGCTGTGTTGCCGGCGTTGAGAAGATGACCCGTGGCGATGGCCGGTGGATCTCGGTGCCGGTGAATGTCGGTGGCGGCGGAACCGTTCCGGGTACGTCCCGCAATGCGCCATGACAGGCGCGAATTGGACTGGCGGGTGCGCGAGTGACGGCGCATCCTGATCCGAGCATAGCGACAAAGAGCGAGGTGTTGCGCGATGAGCGAACCAAACAGCGATGCAGCCGCAGACATCGCCATAACCAACGGCAAGGTCGTCACCCTGGACCGTGATGATCGCATCGTTTCCGGCATCGCAATTGCCGGCGGATCGATCATTGCAGTTGGCACGGATACGGATATCGAAGCGGTCTGCGGCCCCAGCACACGACGCATCGATGCCCGGCGGAGACTTGTCGTACCGGGCCTGATCGACGGCCACGCGCACATGGACCGCGAAGGCCTCAAGGAGCGCCTGCCCTCGCTTGCAGGATGTGCGTCCATCGACGACATTCTGCAGCGCATCGCGCAGCTGGCGAGGGACCAGCCGGCGGGCTCATGGATCGTGACGATGCCGATCGGCGAACCGCCGTTCTACGAGGGCGTGCCCGGCAACCTCAAGGAGCAGCGTTTTCCGACGCGGCGCGATATCGATCGCGTTGCGCCGGATCATCCCGTCTACATCCGCCCGATCTGGGGTCACTGGCGCAACACACTGCCGTTGGTTTCGATTGCCAACAGCCGCGCGCTGGAACTGGCCGGCATCACCCGGCAGACGATGCCGCCTGCCCCGTCGATCCAGATCGATCGCGAACTGGACAGCGGCGAGCCATCCGGCATCCTCTATGAATTCACCTACAAACCGCTGGTCGAAAAGACGCTGATGTCGCTGATCCCGCGCTTCACGCTCGATGACCGGATCGCCGGCCTTCGCCGGTCGATGGAAATCTACAACGGGTTCGGCACGACGAGCGTGTTCGAAGGCCACGGTATTGCTGGCGAGGTGCTTGCCGCATACCAGGCACTGCGCGCCGAAGGCCCGCTCGCGGTGCGCGCCTCGCTGATGTTCAGCCCGGCATGGCCGAACACCGATCGCGACGCCGTCGTCGACCTTCTGGGTGACTGGGGGCGCTGGCTCGCCGGCCGCGGCCTGGGCGATGGTCATCTGCGGATGGCGGGACTTTATGCGGAATCGGATTACTCGGAGGAGAACCGGTTGCGCGCCTTGTGCGGGCCCTATACCGGCTGGGCGGGCTTCAACTTCGATGCCGCCCTTCCGGAAGATATCATGGTCGAAATGATGGTCGAGGCGGCACGCGCCGGAATCCGTGTCGGCTCGTTCAGCCCCAACATTCTCGAACTCTATGAAAAGGTGAACGCGCAGGCGCCGATCGTCGATCAACGCTGGCTCATCGAGCACATCGGGATCTTCGACCGCGACGAGGTGAAACGCATTCGTGATCTGGGCCTCGTGCTGCAGGCCTATACGTCGAAATACATCTGGCAGGAAGGAGAGCAGCATCGTTCCACGCTCGGCGAGGACAACGCCGGGCAGGTCGTGCCGATGCGTGACCTGCTGGACGCTGGTGTGCATGTTTCGCTTGCCACCGACAACGTCCCGCCGACGATGTTGGTTCCGATCTGGCATGTTATCGCGCGCAAGACGGAAGGCGGGCTGGACCGGCTCGGTCCGGGTCAGGCGTTGTCACGCATGGAGGCCCTCGCGTGTGCCAGCCGCGAAGGTGCCTGGCTGAGTTTCGAGGAAGATCTCAAGGGCACGCTTGAAGCCGGAAAGGCCGGCGATCTGGCAATCCTCAGCGACGATCTCCTGACGGTCGACGAAGACCAAATTGCCGACATCGTTTCCGATTTGACGATCACAGGCGGCCGGGTGGTGTTCGAACGCGCCTAGAGCAACCTGCTTCAATTCGGAATCGGTCCGACTCCGAATTGAAGCAGAAAGTTGCTCGCTTCTTTGGAGGCGATCATTCCGCCTTAGGCACAATCGGCCGGCCCGCTCCCCTCCCGACCGCCCACGGCATCATTGTATTGGGCGGTCGGGAGGGGAGCGGGATGGTTTCAGCCTCAACCTGATAGAGTATAGAACGCAAGCGTGGTGCAGCACGCGGTGCCGTGACGGCCAGCCAGGCCGATCTTGCTTCAGTCGGCCACGGGACCCGAAGCCGTTGCCTGTGACCGGTCCAGGAACGCGCGCGCCTCCTCGGCGCTTTCGAAGATGTGGGGCGGCTTTTCGCGCTCGAAGGCGCGGCCAAGCTTCATGCGCATGAACGCAGACCCGGAATACCGCGTGACGGTGTCGTAGAACCGGTCCTCCAGGTCTTTGACCATGGCGGTGTAGGCATCCTCGACCTCTTCATCGATACGCGCCCCGTCGTAGTTGACAATCACGTCGATGCGGCGCGAGAGATCGCGGCACACATCCTCCACGCGGCCGCGGATTTGCGCAACGTCCGCCATGCTGCGCACACGAAACTTCTCGAAGTTGATGAACAGCCGCGTGCCGGATTCATCAAGGGCGATGCGATCATTGATATCGAGATGGAGCAGGTCGACTTTGAGGCCCATCGGCTCGTCGACGAAGATGCGGTGATCCATCGGTGCAACGTCTTCGACAATCGGCCGGAACGCCATTTGCTCGAGAATGTCTCGCGCGACATCGATGCCAGGTGCCACTTCCGTGAGGCGCAGGCCGGCCGCCGTCAACTCGAACACGCAGCGCTCGGTGACGTAGAGGACGGGCTTGTGCGCGGCGGCCGCACGGCTGCCGGAGAACGTGATCTGGCCGACCGTGTCGACGAACTTGCCGGATCGTCCTTCGCGTAGGATCCGAAGCCGGCCATCTTCGAGTTCGAGTTCAAGGCCGCCGGCGGAAAACGTGCCGGTGAATACGACGCGACGCGCGTTCTGGCTGATGTTGATGAAGCCGCCGGCACCGGCCAGCTTCGGACCAAAGCGTGAGACGTTGACATGGCCGGCCTTGTCGGTTTCCGCCATTCCAAGTATGGCGATGTCCAGGCCGCCGCCGTCATAGAAATCGAATTGATGGTTCTGGGCGATGATCGCGTCGGTGTTGACAGCGGCACCAAAGTCCAGGCCGGACGCCGGTTGCCCGCCGATGACGCCCGGCTCCGCGGTCAGCGTGACATGGTCGAGAAGGCCTTCCTCGCCGGCAACCGCGGCGACACCCTCCGGCATGCCAATGCCAAGATTGACGATCCCGTTGATGGGCAATTCGAAGGCTGCGCGCCGTGCAATTATCCGGTATTGCGTAGCAAACGCACCAAGTGTTTACGTAAGCAGAGCACGGGCGTACCGGGATGATTAGTTTGTCATCAGACAGACACTTGCTATCATGTGTTAACTGCATGATTAGCGTGGTCAATTGTCGTGGAAATTATATTCCCTTATCAGGTCGAATACACCGTCAAGGAGACGGTTTCGGTCGAAGAAGTTATCGAGACATTACAAGCCAACAAGCGCCTGATGAGCGACGTTGCCGGAATTCTCCCAGTTCTTTTAGACGGCGTCAAAGTCGAACGTATCGAGCTGCGTGTTCGAGACATTCGGCATGGCAGCCTGAGGGAAGTCTTCTGGGTTGCCATTTTCCTCGCATTCCAAAAACAGTTGGAAGATGAGGTGCCAGCAGTGGTTGAGAAATGGTTCGGTCTGCCTGTTAGCGATGACTACGATACGCTGGTTACGATTTGCGTGCTTCTGTTGACCTACTATGGTGCCGATTACGCTTACAAGAGATTCATGCACGCAGACGGATCGGAAAAATTAGCTCGTGCAATTAATGATCTTGCTGATGAGATTGCAGAGGCCAGTGGGCGCACTTCTGAAGAGGTCAAGCAGGTCTTTCAAGATTATCTTGGAAAAAGGGGTCGTCTTAAGGAGCTTGCGAAAGCGGCGGTTAGGTTTTTCCGACCTAGTTTGAATCAGAAACATGACGACGTGGTTGTGGGCGATCGGCGCGTCATTCGTGATCTAATCAGGGAAATACCAAACGTCACAAACGTCGAAGACATCACCGATGACGACTTCAACATGCCAATGGATGGTGTCCGAGTTCAGATTCGGGCAAAAGACCACGATCATGAAGGCAGCGGATGGGGTGGAATCGTAGAAGCAGTTACATCGAGGCGCAGGCCGTTGAAGCTAGACCCTAGCGTTCCGAAGGATTATCTTTGGGAGCACGACGAGGTTTGGGCGGACATTTCTATAACCTATCGGCCTGACGGAGCGGCCATGAAACCAATTCGATACCACATAAGAAATGTCTACGATCAATACCCTAAGCCAGGTGTCATGCCTCTAGACTCAAGTTCTGGCAACCAATCGCCTGAAGACACTGAATCATAAATGCCGCTGAGAATTTCCCTCGTGCCAGCTTGTTTCGTATGTTGACTTCCTTTTCGTCAACCCCGATTTCAGCAAGCGCATCAACGAGCTGTGCGTAGGTCATTCCCTTCCGCTTCAATTCAGCCTTGAGCATGTTCGCCACGCGGGCCTCCCAGTCCGTGCGTTCAGGCATGTGTATCTCCTACGTTATAAAATGTAACGTATATGATGCTTTTGCCCTTGTCTATGTTACTGTAATGTACTATATTCGTTACATAGGTAACGAGTTCAGTACAAATGGCAACGCACTTCCTACTAACCGCAGCAGCCCGCACGCTCTCTCTGAAAGACATCTACAAGGGTGGAGAAGACAAGGCCTATGCACTGTTCTGCCAGCTCCGCTGGCCAGAAACGGACGGCGATCCGGTCTGCCCGAAGTGTGGCTGCTGTGACTCGTACAACATCACCACACGCCGCAAGTTCAAGTGCAAAGCGTGCCATCACCAGTTCTCACCGACCAGCGGAACGATCCTCGCCTCGCGCAAGCTCGACTACATCGATATTCTCGCCGCGATCTGCATCGTCGTGAACGGCGCCAAGGGCGTCTCTGCGCTGCAACTGGCGCGTGACCTGGATGTGCAGCACAAGACGGCTTGGATTTTAGTGCACAAGCTTCGTGAAGCCATGGAAGCCGAGATTGAAAACGCCACGACCAGCGGCGTTGTCGAAGTTGATGGTGCGCACTTTGGCGGACACATCCGACCGGAGAACATGGCCAAGGATCGCGTCGATCGTCGCCTTGCAGAACACCAGACCGGCAGGCGGCGTGTTGTGGTGGCGATCCGCCAGCGCAAAGGCCGAACGTTGCCATTCGTGACCCGCAACGAGTCAGACGGCGTCGAAATCGTCCAGCGTGTCGTCATGCCGGGAGCAGAGATCCACGCCGATGAAGCGACCCACTGGGATAACCTGCATGCCCGCTACGAAGCACGCCGCGTGAACCACTCGGAAGGCTACAGCATCAACGGTGTGTGCACGAACCAGGCCGAGTCCTACTTCGCACGGCTGCGCAAGATGGTTGGCGGCCAGCACCATCATGTGTCGCCGAAGTATCTCGCCGCCTACGCGGTGCATGCCGCCTGGATGGAAGATCACCGCCGCGAGAGCAACGGCGCGCTCGCTCACCGTGCTCTTGGCCTAGCACTCAATCATCCTGTCTCACGGGACTGGAAAGGCTATTGGCAGCGGTCATTCAACTAAGGACCAGCGAAGGCGGTTGCCTACCATCTTGGATCGAATGAAACCAGCACTACGCATCGTGTGAAGCGTCGTGCTCACTCTATTCCTGACATCCAGATAGTCGGCATTCGCATGCTCGGACATCGCGACGGCAATCTGACGTGTTGTCAGAGGTCGATCGGTCCTGCGCAGCATGTCGATCACAAGCGGCTTGATCCGTTTGGCATCGAAAACCAGCGTGCGAGGTTTACGTCTAGCTAGGGCTTCCACGTTATAGCCAGACGCAACCAGCTTAGCCTCAATACGGGCAACGCTGGCCCGCACCATCTGGGCCTCTTGCTCCAGCTCCACAGCTCGATTGAGAAACCGCCTGCGGTCCCAGACCAATTTGGTGATTGCCTTATCTTGCATGACACAAGACCTAGCAAATCATGGTAAGATCCAGCAGTCAGAAACGTGGTGCGTTTGCTACGCAATGCCGGGTGTTCCCGAGTTCTTCATCAGAATCGCGGGTGTTCCCGCGTTCTCCCACAAAATTGCCCGACATCGGAAACATCCGATGTCGGGTGGCAGGAACCCAAGCGGCTCACCGCCGGCACAGTGCAAGTGGAGACCTGTCTGGGTCCCGTCCGTCGACGGGATGACGCTGCGGTGTGGGGTGAGGGATGTCGTGAACCGCACCATCGAGTCCCCGGCAACATGCCTGACACTATTCCTTGATTGTTGGTATCGGTTGCATCGCGGAGCGCAGCCGCGCACGCGGCGCAGCGAAGCGGTGGAAGCGACCGTCGCGATCGATGGTGCCGAGGTCTCGGTTGCAGAAGCGCACGAGATGAACACCGTCGTCGATTTCGATGATGCCAACCGGTTCGCGCGCCAGTGCCTCGCTGATGAAGACATAGTCACCGCGCCATTTGATTTCGCCCTTCGCTCTGACCTTGCGGACCTGATAATTGGCGTCATACCAGGGCGGCTCGATGACCTTCGGCATCTCGCGCGGACCAAACGTCAGGTGCAAAAGCTACACGAGAAACATGGCCTTACCAACGCCTCGGCTGCCACCAGTTATGAGAACAACCTTTCCTGTCGTATCAATCACGTTCTTGGCCATGTCCAGCCTTGCTCCCCTGCCCGTGCGCTGCGATTGTCTCAGCAAAAATTGTGACCGCGTGCGGTTGTGCCCAACATCGTGCCGTCCACAATAGACGGCGGAACCCGGGCAGACGTGTCGCAGACCGGGATCTTCAGCAGAGGCAAGCTCAAGCAGGAAACATTGCGATGTTTGGAATGAAACAAGTCGGGCCCAATCGATTTCGCGAAACGCTGGGTCGCTATTTCGAGGACTTCGAGATCGGGCACGTGTACGAGCATCGACCCGGCAGAACCATTACGCAAACCGACAACATCTGGTTTACTTTGCTGACGATGAACACGCATCCGCTGCACTTCGACAACGAGTTTGCAAAGGAAAGCGAGTTCGGAAAGGCGCTGGTGAACAGCGCGTTCACGCTGGCCGTGGTCACCGGCATGAGCGTTTCCGACACCAGCCAGAAAGCGATCGCCAATCTCGGCTGGTCCGACATCAAGCTGACCGCGCCGGTCTTCGTGGGTGATACGATCTATGCGGAATCCGAAGTCCTCGACAAACGCGAATCTAAATCCCGGCCGACGCAGGGAATCGTCACGATCAAGACGACCGGGCTGAAGCAGGACGGTACCCAGTTCATGACCTTTACGCGTGCGATGCTCATGCCCAAGAAGGGCCATGCAACCGAGGATCGATCCGACACATATTGAATGCGTCCCGCAGCACCCCCGCGCATCATGTTCTTTCTTGCAAGGATAACGACAATGCCACCGACATCGATCGAGACTGCTGAAACCGAAGCCCAGGTTCTCGATGCGATCGACAAGTTCCTGAGGCGGGAAGTCGACCCCCACGTCATGCAGTTCGAACACGCCGATGAATATCCGGCCGACATGGTCGAGGGCATGAAAGAGCTCGGGCTGTTCGGCGCGATCATTCCCGAAGAGTACGGTGGCCTCGGCCTGCCCGTGACGACGTATGCCAAGATCGTCGAGCGCGTGACGGAAAGCTGGATGTCGCTGTCCGGGATCTTCAACTCGCACCTGATCATGGCCAATGCCATCATGCGGTTTGGCAGCGCCGAACAAAAGCGTGCGTGGCTGCCGCAGTTTGCCACCGGCGAAAAGCGCGGCGGCCTGGCACTGACCGAGCCCAATTGCGGAACCGATCTTCAAGCGATCAAAACGTCGGCGAAAAGAGACGGCAACGGCTACGTGATAAACGGCACAAAGACATGGATTTCAAACGGCATCCACGGCACCGTTTTTGCTCTGCTGGTCAAGACCGACGCGGATGCTGAACCTCGTCACAAGGGGATGAGCCTGTTCATCGCCGAAAAGGACGAAGGTTTCACGGTTGGCCGCAAGCTCGAAAAACTTGGCTACAAGGGAATCGACTCGGCCGAGTTGATCTTCGAGGACTATCACGTGCCGCATGACCGGCTGATCGGCGGCGTCGAGGGGCGTGGCCTGCAGCACGCGTTGGGCGGACTGGAACTTGGACGCATCAACGTCGCAGCACGCGGGGTCGGGGTCGCAAAGCGCGCGCTCGATCTGGCGGTCGCTTATGCACAGCAGCGCGAGACGTTCGGCAAGCCGATCGCCGAGCATCAGGCCATCCAGATCAAGCTTGCGGACATGGCAACCAGGCTGGAAGCGGCGCGCCACCTCACGCGTTCCGCCGCCGAGGCCCTGCAGGCCGGCGAGCGCTGCGACATGGAGGCGGGAATGGCGAAGCTGTTTGCGACGGAGGCAGCGCTGTTCAACGCGACGGAATCTATGCGCATTCACGGCGCCTACGGGTATTCCAAGGAGTTTGAGATCGAGCGCCTCTATCGCGATGCGCCGCTTTTGTGCATCGGTGAAGGCACGAACGAGCTGCAACGCATCATCATTGCGCGCCAGCTTGTGCAGCGCAATCCCATCTAGGGCAACCTGCTTTACTGCGGAATCGGACCGATTCCGAATTGAAGCAGAAAGTTGCTCGCTTCTTTGCAGGCGATGCACTAGTCGCCTGCAATTTGACAACGGGAGGAAGGGTGATGGCGTTTCCGCTCACGGGCGTGCGCATTATTTCGGTCGAGCAGTACGGCGCCGGACCGTTCGGCACGATGCAGCTTGCAGATCTCGGTGCTGAGATCATAAAGATCGAAAATGCATCGGAGGGCGGTGATGTCGGCCGCCATGTCCGCCACCCTGACGACCCGTTGCCAACCGGCGACAGCATGTTCCATCAAGCGTTCAACCGGAACAAGCGCAGCATCACCCTCAATCTCAAAAAGCCGGACGGTCAGGACATTTTCCATCGCCTCGTGGGCACGGCCGACGCCGTCTTCAACAACCTGCGTGGTGACTTGCCAGACAGGCTCGGGCTCAACTACGAGGCGTTGAAGGCTTACAACGAAAAGATCGTCTGCGTTCACCTCTCGGCGTACGGGCGCGACAACGAACGAGCCGCATGGCCGGGATACGACTACCTGATGCAGGCCGAATGCGGATATCTCGCTGTTACAGGCGAACCGGACGGCCCGCCGGCACGTATGGGTCTTTCTCTCGTCGACCTGTCGACGGGACTGCAGGCAGCGATCGCCTTGTCATCGGGCATCATCGGGGCGCGCGCCACGGGAAAGGGTGCCGATTACGACGTGAGCCTGTTCGACGCTGCAATCGCGAACCTTTGCTATGTCGGCGCCTGGTACCTGACCGCCGGCATCAATACCGGGCGCACGCAGCGCTCCGCCCATCCGAGCCTGACACCGAGCCAGCTTTATCGCACAATGGATGGTTGGATCTTCATCATGTGCAACAAGGAGAAGTTCTGGCCGGCGTTGTGCGAGGCGATGGGCCGGCCCGATCTTGCTGCCGATCCCAAATGGGCAACGTTTGCCGACCGCCTGCGCAATCGCGATTGCCTTACCAAGGTACTCGATGAGATCCTGTCGACGCGGACGACAGCCGCCTGGTTGAAGAGCTTCGCGGGCAGAGTGCCGGCCGCCCCCGTCAATGATATTGCGGCCGCACTCGACAATCCGTTCGCGCGCTCAACGGGTCAGGTCATGTCCTACGAGGCGCCGGACGGCACCTCGATTACCGCCACCGGCCCGGCGATCCGCATGGCCGGCGAGCCGCCCATCGCACGGGGGGCTCCCGCCCTGGCAGCCGACCTGGAGGCCGTGCTTGCGGAAATCGGCATCGAGCCGGAGGAGCTGGAGCAGCTCAGGCGGCGCGACATTGTGTAGGCGGACCGCCATAGAGAGGCTCGGTGCCCGCCAAGCTGACCTGCCGCCAGGCGCGACCGTCTCGCCTGGGTTTGGACCGTTGCAGCAGCTCTCCGACGATCGCGTCGTGTGCGTTTCGAGCTCCGCATTCCCCAATGTTGGCTTCGACGCCCAAAGTTGGGTTCGACGTGCAATGCTGGTCTCGACTGGGGCCAGATATGCCTGCCGACTATCAATCGACTCTTCCTGGGACCATGACGTGGATGGACAAACCGTTTCACTCGGCAACCGCCGGCGACAGTCGGAACCGAGCCGATTGATGGATCGAGCATGAGCGCCTACCTCCCCAGCATCCTCGCGCTGACCTCGGCATTCTTGTTCGCCGTCTCCGCTCACGTTCAAAACATTGGCCTCGACGGTAAGAACGCCCAGACAGCTTCGTTTGTGATTATTGTCACGACGGCGGCAATGTTTTGGCTGGCGGCTCCGATCTTCGTCGAGACAACCAAGTGGTGGAGCTTGGCGACACTCCTGTTTGCCGCCTCCGGCCTGCTTCGCCCGACGCTTTCGGTCTCGCTCTGGACACACGGCATCCGCCTGCTCGGCCCGACGCTAAATTCCGGCATCGGCGCCAGCGGCCCGATATTCACAGCCATCGCCGCCTACGTCATTGTCGGCGAGCAGATGACGGTACCGATCGCCATCGGGACGGCCGCAGTGGTCGCCGGCATCTTTGTGGCATCGTTGCGCGGCAAGACCGGGACAGGCTCCTGGCCATGGTGGGCCATCCTGCTGCCGATGGCCGCTGAACTCCTTCGCGCCATCGCCCACTCGATTACGAAGGTCGGGTTTGATCAAGTGCCCGATCCGTTCTTTGCAGCGCTCATGGCAACCACCGTCGGCGCCGTCACTTTGTCGTTTCGCTTCCTTGCCCAGGGCCGCAAACCGGATCTCCGCTCGCCGGGCGTGAAATGGTTCGTCCTGTCCGGCGTGATTACCGCCGTTGCGTTCTTCATCCTCAATATCGCCCTGGAAATCGGCAAGGTCATCACCGTCATTCCGATCGTTGCGATCTCGCCGATCTTCGCCATGTTTCTTGGCCTGGCCGTCTTCGGCAAGGAAACGATCACCTGGCGCACATTCGTAACCATTGCACTGGTTGTGCCCGGTGTCGTGTTGGTGAGCCTGTCGCGATGATGTCCGACAGGGAAGGGGCAAGCGCGGCACACGCCACTGGTTCGCACCCGAGCGGGCGCGCTCCAGCGGTCAGTGCAGTTTGCAAGCCGGCCGCGCTCTTCACCGCCCGCGGCCTGCAAAGTGGACTTGGAGGTACGGGCGGTTCGGTGGACGGTTTGGGGCTGCGCTTGCACGCGGATCGTGAGCGCGACAAATCGATCCAAGTTTCCGGCTGGCGTGCGCTTGCAGGATCTCTTGGCGGCGATCGGTTCCTTTCAAATCGCAGTCATCCGCGAATGTGCTCACCCCTTATGATGCCGATCCGGCAGCAGGTTACGCCAGCTCGGAAACATTCTTAGAAGAGATCTTAGAAGTCTTCTTAGAAATATTCTAACATGTTGAAAAAAAAGATTTTATTGACAATTATCCGTGCGCGGAACTAAGCAGTCGTAGCGCGCCGGCGGGCTTGTGTTTTTGCCTTGGTGGGCACGACGGAGATCAATTACTTATTGATTCGGGCTGAAGCCTTTGCCGGGCGCCTGTCAGCCTCCAGGCTCGTACTGGCACAATCAATGAGTGATGATGCAGCAGAGCTTGTTGCCGGCGGTCCGGGTGGTTCCAACACGGTTCATTGATCATCGTGCCGCTTGTGATGTGATCCGCCTTCCAGTGGGACCAACCTGCGAACGCATTGCAAAAGTGGTGATACAAGAGGGGAGAAGAATGCTGAGAGCCAGTCTCGTCGTTGCCGGGCTGTTATCCGTCGTCGTGCCAACGAACGCCGCGCCATCGGCCAAGGATGTCATCGAAAACTATGCCAACATTGCGCAGGCAAAGTACGAGGACTCGCTTGTGACCGCGAAGGGCTTGCGGCAGGCAGTCAGCAAGCTGATCGCAACACCGACGAAGACGACGCTCGATGCAGCCCGCAAGGCGTGGATTGCTTCGCGGGTGCCCTATCAACAAACGGAAGTCTACCGATTTGGCAATCGGATCGTGGACGATTGGGAAGGCAAGGTTAACGCGTGGCCCCTCGACGAGGGCCTTATCGACTATGTTCACGAGGACGATGCAGATGTTGCGGGCGAGAACAATCTTGCCACTGCCAACATCATCGCAAATCGCAAGCTGAAAATTGGCGGCCGCGAGGTGTCGGCCGAAAAGATCACCAAGGAGTTCCTTGCCAAGGTCCTGCATGAGGCAGACGGCATCGAAGCCAACGTTGCAACCGGCTACCATGCCATCGAATTCCTGCTTTGGGGACAGGATCTGAATGGCACCGGGGCGGGTGCCGGCGAGCGTCCACCAACCGACTTTGATCCGGGCCATTGCACCGGTGGCAATTGCGACCGCCGCATTCAGTATCTCAAAGCCGTCACGGACCTGCTTGTCGACGATCTCGGATGGATGGTTGCGCAATGGAAACCAGGCGGTGCGGCTCGTCGGGCACTGCTTGTCGGCGATGGTGCGCAGGGCTTGATCGCGATGTTTACCGGCATGGGGTCACTGTCCTACGGGGAGCTTGCGGGCGAACGCATGAAGCTTGGCCTGCTTCTCCACGATCCCGAGGAAGAGCACGATTGCTTTTCCGACAATACCCACAACTCACACTACTATGACGTCGTCGGCATCCGGAACGTCTATCTCGGACATTATGAGCGAATTGACGGATCCGTGCTGCAGGGCCCAAGCCTGTCGGACTTGGTCAAAGCCGCAGATCCTGATGCCGACAAGCGCATGCGTGCCGCACTGGCAGACTCAATTGTCAAATTCCGGGCCTTGGTAACACGGGCAGAAACCGTAGAAGCTTACGACCAGATGATCGGCGAAGGAAACGAAACCGGCAACCAGGTTGTCGAAGCAGCCATCGCCACATTGCTGAGGCAAACCAAGGAGATCGAACGCGCCATTGCGGTGCTCAAGCTGCAGGCAATCAAATTTGAAGGCTCTGACAGCCTCGATCAACCGGGCAAGGTAGCTCAATGAGAGAGCTGAGAGAACCACGGCGCGCCGTGATTGTTCCGGCTCGCCCAACCGGCGCCGAACCGGACCAAAAGAGGTAGCGAAACGTCGGACGCTACTTGCTTGTGCAGAAGGAGTGGATGTTTGCAGGCACGTTTATTGTTGGCCGTTTTCCTTGTAACGGCGGGCGCTGGCCTGGTCGCTGCGGCAGGCGCTGGCAAACGACAGCTTGAACCTGGCGAGGACTTGCCCGGTGGCGCGGCGACTTCGCGCGCCAGCATCAACAACCGCAATGCTTTCTCCCACCCGTCCGGCAATCTGGCCTTCTCGAAAGAGTTCGACTTCAAGATCGGCAACGCGCTGTTTCGCAAGCTTTGGGTTTCCGCACCGGCCTCGACACGCTCGTCCGATGGCCTTGGGCCGCTCTACAATGCGCGGTCGTGCCAGCGCTGTCACTTGAAAGACGGCCGTGGCCATCCGCCGACGGGCAACTGGCCCGACGACAACGCGGTTTCAATGTTCCTGCGCCTTTCGATACCGCCTAGAAATGACGCAGAACGTCGCCTCTTGAGTGAAGGTCGCGCAAGCGTCATCGGCGAGCCGACATACGGCACACAACTCCAGGACCTTGCGATTCAAGGTCACGCCGGCGAAGGCCGCATGCAAATCACGTATTCCGAGCATACTGTTGAGCTGGCAGGCGGCGAGACGGTCTCGCTGAGAACACCGACGTACCGGATTGCAAGCCTCGGGTACGGCCCATTGCATCCCAAAACAATGATCTCGCCGAGAGTGGCCCCGCAAATGATCGGGCTTGGCTTACTGGAGGCAATACCCGAAGCCGATATTCTTGCAAACGCCGATCCCAGCGACCGAAACGGCGATGGCATCTCGGGCAGGCCGAACCACGTCTGGTCGCGGGTCGATCGGAAACTCACTTTAGGCCGGTTCGGCTGGAAAGCCGGGATGCCAACGGTTCTCGAACAGTCGGCCGGCGCGTTCGCAGGCGATATCGGTATCTCCAGCGATCTCGCGCCCGAGCCCTACGGCGATTGCACGCCGGCACAGGCCTTGTGCCGGCAGGCCCCGACCGGCGAAAGCGGCGGGCAGCACGAAATCAAGAGATCACTTTTGCGGCTGGTTGCATTCTATGCGCGCAATCTTGCCGTGCCACGGCGACGCAAGGCCGACGATCCGATCGTTCTCGATGGCAAGGAGATCTTCCACCGGGTTGGATGTGCCGCCTGCCATCGCCCATCATTCACGACCGGCAACGACAGCCCCGACGAAAATTTGCGTGGCCAGATGGTCTGGCCCTATACGGATCTACTGTTGCACGACATGGGAGAAGGTCTTGCGGACAATCGCCCTGAAGGGTTTGCGAACGGGCGGGAATGGCGCACGCCACCGCTTTGGGGCATTGGTCTGACGCACATCGTCAGCAGCCACACGTACTTTCTGCACGATGGCCGCGCGCGCAGTATTCTGGAGGCAATCCTATGGCATGGAGGCGAGGCCCAGGCGGCACGCGCGCATTTCACCCGGCTGCCGAAGGCGGATCGCGAACGGCTGATTGCATTCGTCGGGTCTCTTTGATGATACCGATCCTGCGTTCCATAGCGCGCCCATGCGTGGTTTCGTCCTGCTGTCTCGGCCTCGTGTTGCAGACGGCGGGTGCAGCTTTGGCCGGCCCCGCAGAGTTCGACCACATCGAACTCGCTGAAACGGCGCGCAGCAAATTCATCCTTCCGGGTTACACACGGTTTGGTTTGCGACTGCGCACCCTGGAGAAGACCCTTGCCGGTCTGTGCGAAACGCCTAGCACGGCCGCCCTTGCAAGGGTTCGCGCCGCGTATCGCCGGGCGATTGCCGCCTGGGGAAGAATCGAGATTATTTCGTTCGGCCCGGTTGCGCAGGACAACCGGTTCGAACGGATCTTTTACTGGCCGGATCGCAAGGGCATCGGTCGCCGGCAGGTCACGCGCCTGCTTACTGCCAAAAGTCCGGATGTACTCGCTGCGCGGGGCTTGGCGTCCAAGAGTGTCGCACTCCAGGGCCTGGGTGCACTCGAGGTCGTACTCTACGGCGGGCGTTCGAAGGAACTGACGGCGAGCGGGCGCGATGGCTTTGCCTGCCGCTACGCGATGTCCATTGGCGCAAATCTTTCAAACATCAATGCGCAAGTGCTGGCAGGCTGGCGACCGGGCGGCGCATTTGCAAAGATCTGGCGGTCGCCCGGTGCGCGCAATCCTGCCTACCTCAAGAACAGCGAAACCACGCTCGAACTGGTGAAGGCCCTCGACCACGGCCTGGAAAACCTGCGGGATCGACGGATTGCGCCCGTTCTGGGATTTGGCGGCAATCGCCGTCGCAAGTCGCGCCCGGTGCTTTGGCGGAGCAAGCTTTCCATGGTCATCATTCATGCCAACATCGTCGGGCTGCGCGATCTGTTCGTGAACGGCGGACTTTCTGATGCCTACATCGACAGCAAACCAGATCAGGGTCGGCGCGCGGCAGATCTCGTGATGAGCATCAAGAGCGAGTTCGATCTGACGATCGGGATGGTCGACGTGCTTTTGCGCAAGGCGGACCCGTTCGCGCTGCCGGATATCAAGCAGCGCCTGGTGCCGATCGGCTTTCCCTTGAGAAACATCCGCCACAATGCCGTCACGGAACTCCAGGCGGCCGCCGGACTCGCAAAAGGGTTTAACGCTGCCGATGGCGATTGACAGGCGCACGTTCACTTGCAGCGTTGCTGCGTTGGCGTTGGATGCCGCGAGGTCAGGCCACGCTGCGACATCGCGCGAGCAAAGCTTCGCCGCGAACATCCGCGAACCGGACGGGTCGTTTGCCGCCGTGGCATACAGCATGGAACGAGGATTGCTGCGCAAGGCCAGACTTCCGGATCGCGGCCATGATTTGACGTACAGCCGGCACGCCGGCCTGCTTGTGGCCTTTGCGCGGCGGCCGGGAAACTTTGCAGTGGCCTTCAATCCCGAACGGCGGTCTCTGCCGGTTCGGTTTACAACACCACCGGATCGCCATTTTTTTGGTCATGGCGTTTTCTCCCCTGACGGTCGGCTTCTTTACGCGACGGAGAATGATTTTGAGCGCGGTGTTGGCGTCATCGGAATCTACGATGTCGGCGCAGGGTTCAGGCGCATCGGCGAGCACGCCTCATTTGGTATCGGTCCGCATGACCTGAATATCCTCGGCGACGGGCGCACGCTTGTCGTTGCCAACGGTGGAATTGCCACCCACCCCGTCACGGGTCGCCAGCCCCTCAATCTGGCAACGATGCGTTCATCTCTCGCCTACATCGACAGTCGAACGGGTGCGTTGTTGGAACGCCACGAAACAACCGATCGGCGCCAGAAGCTGTCCATCCGGCATCTCGATGTCGGAAGCGAAGACCGGGTTGTGTTCGGTTGCCAGTTCAAAGGACCGCGTTCCCAATGGATGGAACTTGTGGGGGTTCACCGGCGCGGGGAAGAATTGGTGTTCCTGCCGATTGAACCAACCGTCGGTCGGGCGCTTCGCCACTACGTAAGTTCGGTCGCCGTCGACCGCCATGGCGAGATCGCAGGAATAACATCCTCGCGTGGGCAGCAAATCGTGTTTGTCGATATTCGCAGGATGGCCGTGATTGCGGTTCAAGGATTTCGCGATGTGTCAGGCATCGCCGCGCACGTCTCAGGCGGTTTCGTGCTGACCGGTGGTTACGGCGATGTCGGAGTGGCCGAAGGCCGCGCTCCGGTATCGCTGGCGCGCCATGAAGATTGGTCGTGGGACAATCATGCGATTGCCCTGGAGACCTAAATCATTTTCGCCTTAGGCGGGCTCACATCGCCGCCGCGCGCCCCCTTCTGGCCCGCTGCGGCAAGGGTCCCATGGACGGCCCACTCGGTCACGAACCATGCCGCAACCGCGCGGCGCCGGAGCGCGTAAAGATCGCCAACCTGGCCCGCGGCGTGGAATGCGCACGCCTCAGCCGACATCCCCGACGGCTATGCGGGATAGGCGACAAAGACCGGTAGATTGGCGAACCTGGCGCCGCACTTGTAGAAGCCGCATCGCAGCGATCCTTTGAGCTCAACGCAAAAGGCGACGCACGTCTGCGATTTTCTCCGCCGGCCGGTGCTATCGATCTCGACGAGTTTGCCAATCGCGAGCGTCGGTTTGCTGCATGCATTCGTCTTCATCGTTCAACCTCCCGTCTTACGTGCGAAAGGCTGCAGATTGCGCGTTCGGCGTGGCGGCGCGTCGATGGCCCGCGCCGCCACTTTCAATTGCCGGTTAGAAGTCCATGCCGCCCATATCCGGCATTTCCGGAGCTGCAGCAGAAGCTTGCTTCTTCGGTTTTTCGGCGACCATGGCTTCGGTCGTGATCAACAAACCGGCAACCGACGCTGCGTCCTGCAACGCGGTGCGTACGACCTTGGTCGGGTCGATGATGCCCTTGGAGACAAGATCACCGTACTCGCCGGTTTGCGCATCGAAGCCAAAATGATAATCGCCGTTTTCGCGCACCTTGCCGGCCACGACGCCACCGTCTTCGCCTGCGTTGTCCGCAATCTGGCGCAGTGGGGCCTGTAGAGCCCGGCGTACGATGCGGATGCCGGTTTCCTGGTCGTCGTTGTCAGCTTCGAGGCCGTCAAGCGCGAATCCGGCACGCAACAGCGCCACGCCGCCACCCGGCACGATACCTTCATCGACAGCAGCCCGCGTGGCGTTCAGCGCGTCGTCGACGCGGTCCTTGCGCTCCTTGACTTCGACCTCGGTGGCGCCACCGACCTTGATGACCGCAACACCACCTGCAAGTTTGGCAAGCCGTTCCTGCAGCTTTTCACGGTCGTAGTCGGAGGTCGTGTCTTCGATCTGATTGCGGATCTGGTTGACCCGCGCTTCGATGGCGGTTTTCTCACCGGCTCCGTCGACGATGGTCGTGTCATCCTTGGTGATGGTCACCTTCTTGGCCTGGCCTAGCATGTCGATCGTGACGTTCTCGAGCTTGATACCAAGATCGTCCGAGATCACCTGGCCGCTGGTCAAAACGGCGATGTCTTCCAGCATGGCCTTGCGACGATCACCGAAGCCCGGCGCCTTGACGGCCGCGACCTTCAGGCCGCCACGCAGCTTGTTGACGACCAGCGTCGCCAAAGCTTCGCCCTCGACATCCTCAGCAATCACCAGCAAGGGCTTGCCGGACTGAACGACCTTTTCGAGAACGGGAAGAAGCGCCTGCAGGTTCGTCAGCTTCTTTTCATGGATGAGAACATAGGGCTCCTCGAGTTCGACCCTCATCTTTTCGGCATCGGTTATGAAGTAGGGAGACATGTAGCCACGGTCGAACTGCATGCCCTCGACGACTTCGAGCTCCGTTTCGAGGCTCTTGGCCTCTTCGACCGTGATGACGCCTTCATTGCCGACCGTGTGCATGGCCTCGGCAATCATCTTGCCGATTTCGGTGTCGCCGTTTGCCGAGATCGTGCCGACCTGGGCGATCTCGTCGTTTGAAGAAACGAAACGGGCATGTGATTGAAGATCGTCGACCGCTTTGGCCACGGCCATATCGATCCCGCGTTTCAGATCCATTGGGTTCGAACCAGCCGCGACGGCCTTGGCACCTTCGCGAACGATGGACTGCGCCAGAACCGTGGCCGTTGTCGTGCCGTCCCCGGCAAGGTCATTGGTCTTCGAGGCAACCTCGCGGACCATCTGGGCACCCATGTTCTCGAACTTGTCCTCAAGTTCGATTTCCTTGGCAACCGTCACACCATCTTTGGTGATGCGCGGTGCGCCAAAGGATTTGTCGAGCACGACGTTGCGGCCCTTGGGGCCGAGCGTGACTTTCACGGCGTTGGCGAGAATATCGACGCCGTGCAACATACGGCTGCGGGCGTCGGTTGAGAATTTGACATCTTTTGCAGACATCTTTGTCTTCTCCGTTCAGTGCGCTTTCTCATTTCAGTTTGGTCGCAGCGGATAGATAGTAAGAAAGGCTTGCTAACCCGGCGACCGGTTGTCGAGCCCAGTATGCAATTGGGTCAGGCTGCAGCCTTGAGCGACCCGGCGTCCTCGATGACACCCATGATGTCGCTTTCCTTCATGATCAGGAGATCCTCGCCGTCGATCTTGACTTCGGTGCCGGACCACTTGCCGTAGAGGACATGGTCGCCGACCGTGACGTCGAGCGCTACGACCTCGCCCTTTTCATTGCGGGCGCCGGGCCCCACGGCGATGACCTCGCCCCTGATGGGTTTTTCCTTGGCCGTGTCTGGAATGATGATGCCGCCGGCAGTCTTTTCCTCGGCATCGACGCGACGAACCACAACACGGTCATGCAAAGGGCGGAATTTCATTTCCGATCTCCTCACTTGCTCGCAATAACCATCGATGTTCGGTTGCGGGGGCCTTCGCGTAGCACGCCCGCGCTGGCGATATATTCACGGGAATTGGCACTCTCAAGAGGGGAGTGCTAAAAAAATTTTCGCAGGGTCTTGACGAGCGAACATCGCGAACCCAAATCGCGGGCAGATCGCCCATTTTGGGGGTCTAACGCATTGTTTTCCGTAGGTATCGCTCAAGAGGAGGATCACTATGGCGAACCTGGATTTTGCGCCACTCTACCGCTCGACGATCGGTTTCGACCGTGTCCCGCGCCTGATGCAGGCGGCCATGAGGACGTCAGATTCCGACCTCGGCTATCCCCCCTACAACATCGAAAAGGCTGGCGATGATGCCTACCGCATCGTCATTGCTCTGGCCGGCTTCGGTAAGGATGACATCGAAGTGGTCACCGAGCAGGGCCAGTTGAAAGTGCGTGGCAAGATGGCCGAGCGCGAAGACGCCCACTATCTGCACCGCGGTATCGCGGGACGGTCGTTCGAGCGCCGATTCGATCTTGCAGAACACATTGAGGTCAAAGGCGCGAACTTCGCCGACGGCCTGCTCACGATCGAACTCAAGCGCGAGCTTCCCGAAAGCTTGAAGCCACGGACGATCGAAATCTCGCACGGCTCGGCTGCGCCGAAGTCGATCGAGCACGCGACGGCGCAAGCGGCCTAACCGCGTACGCGCTTATCGAAGGCTGAACGTCAATTGCCCGATCAGGCCCGGAGATGATTGCCATCTCCGGGCGCAGGTGAGGCGTGCTCGTGGCGGAGCGTCGTCGCGCGACGCCGTGTTCAACGCAAACCGCCGAAGAGCGACACGCGCACATGCAGTGGCCGATGTGGAACCAGTTCGATGTCGACGTCATTGTCAGCGCGCTCGCTCTCAGGTCTGCGATCGGTGGTCACGACCGGAGTGCTCTATCTGTCTCATGATCGAAGCTCGGATGTATTGGGCCGCGGTTTCTGCCGCGGTCCACTCGGAGATCGTCACATGACCTACGCCGTCAAGAATTCGCTCGCCTCGAGCCTTGCTGCGTGCCCGGGGTTGTTCTTTGTCAATCCGCCATTCTGGACGTTTTTGCTCATGGACGTGAATGGCCCGCCGGTCGCACCGCAAGTCCAAGCGGTTGCGAAGTTGACCCGATCGATCCTTGAGGCGAGCCTGCTCGACACCTCCGGCGGTACAGCGCCAACGCAACGTCTCGCCGAGCCGATGCAAGCCGCAAACGATGACCATCGATCATTCGGGGTCGAGGGAGAAGCGTTTCGATCGGCAGCAGAGCAAGCCCTGAACAAGGCGGCATAGGCGATCATCGGAGGATACAGACATGACAGTTCGAAAACTGCTCGGTGCGAAAGGCAACTTCGTTCCAATCATCCGCTCCAACTCAACCATCGCGGACGTCGTGGAGTTGCTGGAGGCCGATGATGCGGGAGCCCTTGTCGTCACCGACGACGAGAAGACGATCCTGGGCATCATTACCGAACGTGACGTGGCACGTGCATTGCGCCTCAATGGTACGAAGACACTGGAAGTTCCAGTTGCCGACGTCATGACCCGCGACGTGATCACCTGTAAGCGCGGCCAGCCCATTACCAAGATCCTGGAGCTTATGGATGAGCATCAGGTTCACCACGTGCCGATCACGGACAACGATGAGCTGTGCGGGATCATCAATATGCTGGACCTGGTCAAGTACCGCCTTGATGAACTGGAGACGGAAGCCAATTCTTTGAAGGAGTATGTGTCAGGACGCGCGTGAGCTTCAACGCAGGAAATTGCGACAACGGCATTCCCGGTTTTCAACCGACCGCCGGTTGCCAAGCGCGGGACCGGCGCCATCGCTTCAGAGAAGGATGGGACCAATGGTGAACATTCAAGCTGAACGGACCTCAGACACCTCAAGCCGCAACGCAAGCCTCGCTGCATTCATTGACGGCCATGCTGCAGTTGCGAAATTCAGCGCGATTGCCGTGGCAATTGCTCTCGCGTTTGCAATCGCGTCGTCGATCATTGCCACGGCTCGTACAAACCTGCCGCAGGGTCTGCTTGACCAGAACCGTGGCGTCGTCACGGTTGCGCCGGTAATTTCCTCGGCAGCGCCGGCCGTCGTCAACATCTCGGTTGCCCACGCGGCGCCCGGGGCAGAAAACCCCTTGTACCGGGACCCGTTTTTCCGGCGCTTCTTCGGCATTCCGGATCAGCTACCACCGCGGGAGTCGATCGGAGCCGGGTCAGGAGTCATCGTCGATGCGGATCAGGGATACATCCTGACCAATCATCACGTCATCGAGAATGCCAATCGCATCAGCGTGAAACTAAAAGACGGGCGGCAGTTCAAGGCCAGATTGATCGGCAGCGATGCGGCAACCGACATTGCTTTGCTACAGGTCAAGGCAAAGCGCCTTACTGCGCTGTCAATTGGTAACTCTGACCACCTCCATGTCGGAGACTTCGTCATTGCCATTGGCAACCCGTTCGGTCTCGGACAAACCGTGACATCCGGTATAGTCAGCGCTCTTGGCCGGAGCGGTCTCAGCCGCGACAAGTTCGAGAACTTCATCCAAACGGATGCATCCATCAACCCGGGCAACTCGGGCGGTGCCCTAATCAACACCAAGGGCGAACTCGTCGGCATCAATACCGCAATCATCGCGCCAAGCGGCGGCAACGTCGGGATTGGCTTTGCGGTACCGGTCAACATGGTGCAGGCGGTCGCCGCCCAGCTCAAAAAGCACGGTGAGGTTCGTCGCGGACGGATCGGAGTGTCCATTCAGAACGTCACCCCCGACATTGCCAAAGCACTGAACCTCCCGGTCGAGACCGGCGCGTTGATTAGCCAGGTCGAAAAGGGCTCGCCGGCGGAGCGCGCCGGTCTCACGGCGGGTGATGCCGTGATCGAACTCGATGGTGCGCCACTGCTGAGCAGCAACCAGCTGCGCAACAAGATCGGCCTGCGTGAGCAAGGCAGCAAGGTTGCCCTCACTGTCATCCGGGACGGAAAGCGCAAACAGGTCACGGTCACGGTCGGCAAGCCGCAGGCTGCAAGCCTGGACGGTGAAGCTGCCGTACCGATGCTTGCCGGCACGAAAATCACAGAGATACCCTCGAACCATCCGGCTAAAAGCGAAGTGAGGGGTGTCTATGCGGCGGATGTGGCCGCAGGCAGCCCGGCCTGGCGCCTTGGTCTGCGCAAGGGTGACATCATCCTTGCCGTCAACCAGACCGAGATCAGTGACGTTTCCGAATTTGAGCGGGCGGCCAAGACTGCAAACGGTGTGCTGGCCCTCAATATTCTACGCGATGGCACACAGTTGTTCATCGTCGTGCAGTGAGCAAGGTCCTCGTCAGTTATCAGATGCATGAAAGGAGAAAGAAATGCTGACACGACATCGCGACCCTTTTCAGTCTCTCTTCGATTTGCAAAGGGCACTTCAGGCGCGCCGCGCAAGTGACTGGCTGCGCGATGCGACCACGTCGAGCGGGGCGTTCCCGCCGATCAATATGTTCCGCAAGGGCGAAGATTTCGTCGCTATCATCGAGCTTGCCGGCATCGACAAGTCGGAACTGGACATCCAGGCCAAGGACAACACCGTTCGCCTGGCCGGCAAGAAAACGGTCGCAACTCCGGAGGGTGCCAGCACGCATCGCCGCGAGCGTGTATCAGGCAGCTTCGATCGTACCATTCAGCTGCCGGTCCGCATCGATGCCGACAACATCAAAGCGGAATATCGGCACGGGATACTGGCGCTCTTCATCCCGCGGGAAGAAGACGACAAACCGAGGAAAGTGACGATCAACTAGGGCCTCGCGCCGGCAACGCCCACCAGATTGAGAGGTGACATCATGACGACGAACCAGGAACTTCAGGTCCAGGAAAAACAGGAACTGGACAAGCCCGAAGAAAGCACGACACCGGTGCGGTACTTTGTGCCCCACACCGACATCTTCGAAGACAGCGAAGCGCTGACGATGATGATGGAGATGCCCGGTGTGAGCAAGGAGAGCATCAGCATCGATCTCGAGCAGGACAGGCTCAGCATCGAAGGCAAGATCGACTTTGCCAACTACGAAGGCATGGAGCCTGTCTACACGGAATACAGCGTCGGCCATTACAGGCGCGGCTTTACGCTGTCCGACAGGATCGATCAGGAAAAGATCACGGCCGATCTCAGCGACGGCGTACTTAAGCTGGTCCTGCCAAAGGCCGAAGCGGTGAAACCGAAACGGATTTCGGTAAGCTAGGCACATACGTTCTCCCCCACCGGCATGTTTGCGACGTGGGGGAGAACGCGCCTGGGGGCATTGGAAGGAATACTCAACCGCGACGGCCAAACAATAATCCCCGGTTGACGCAATACACAAATGAGCGTGGTCGCTTCATAACGACACGAGGAGCAGCAAGCTTCCCGACATGCTCGGTGTCTGCGAGAAGGCAATGCGGGACAAATTCAGGGCGGCGATATCAAATGGCGGAAGTCCCGTACCCGGCGTCAATTGCAGCCAGGTGCGTCAGTTCAAACCAGGTGGGCAGGAACCGGTCACGGCGCAGGTGAACGCCTCAAAAGAATCGAGCAACCTTGTGCCTTCATTCGGAATCGGACCGATTCCGAATGAAGGCACAAGGTTGCTCTAATAGACGGCGCAGCCCTCTTCGGCATCGCTCAGCTGGGCGTTGATCAAATCCTTGATGGTACCGGTCTTCGGCCATTCGGGCTCGATGTAGGAGGCCGCGCGACCATTCATTTCGGTGTCCATCGCAGTACCGTTTGCATCGACCAGATCAATTCTCCTCAACTCGGGCGCAAAACAAACCGTATCGCCGGTCCTGAGTTGGCGCAGGCGATTGCGCGGCAGATGATAGGCTGCTTTCGCGCGTGCGCCTGCAAAGCCGGACGTGCGTTGATCCGTCAATAGCGCAACATCCAGATCCGGATCATCGTTCATGGCCACCATGATTGCGAAATTCGCCGACAGGAGCTCTATTGTTGAGCGGTCGCCCGTGATGGCATAGCAGGTCTTGTCGACCAGCTTGGTCGCGTTTGCCGTGTCCTTGAAGAAGTCGCCTTGCGTTGCGCAAACGTGAACCTTGTAGGTGCTCGCATGCCGCATGGATTCAGACTCCTTCACCCACGCACCACCGGGGCAAAGATTGCCGCGATAAAGGACGATTTGCGGCTGAGGCGCCATGGGTTGTTCGACCGGTCGGAAAATGCGTTGCGTACTGAAGTCGAGATCCGGCGCACGACTGTAGAGTTCTGATAACTTTGGTCCGAAAATCGAAGTCACATCGTTCAAAGCGTTTGCTGCCACAAGATACTTTATGACGCTGGGCAGCATCGCACCGATGTGATTGACCGGATGTTTGCCAACGGGCTGCAGGTCGCTGACCCATGGCATCTGCTCCATTTCCTGCCAAATGCTGGACGGCGTGTGGGTGATGCCCCAGGACCGCGCCATCCAGGGCAGATGCAAGGGCAGGTTGGTAGACAGACCGAACAACGCGATTGCCCGGATGAAGTTCTGGAAATTCTCGGGGCCGATCGTGTCGGCCGGCACGACGCCCTTTTCGAGGGCCGCACGGTAGAGGGCCATGGTGCTGCGCGTCAGGGCCAGGCGCGCCTCGGTGTTGGCGGCATGCAGGTCTTCGCCTGCAAGGATGAACCCGCCACAGCACAAGGCAACGTAGTTGGACATGGCAGAAGCAAGATTCTCGCAAACCCCGACATCGCTCACGGTATGGCGACGTACCAATTCGAGTTCAACATCATCTGCATCGCCATTGATGTGGCGAATGCGGGTCATCGCGAGATCGCCGATCGTTACTTCGCGTCCATCAGGGAGCTGTCCGACCGAACGATGGCCAGCATGCAACAGTGCCCACGGAATATAGCGATAGGGCTCGATCCCCATGGTGTGGATGAGCATCGGAAACGTCTTATCGCAGCCGCCACCTGCAACAATCCCGAATGGCGTCATCAGACCTATCGTGCCCTGAACCGTCCACGCCGTCGTAAACTTATAGGCATTGGAAAACCCCTGGCCGGACGCTTCCATGCCGCGGTGATCCGTGAAGCCGGAAAACGGCACCTGATACATTGCCGGACCGCCATCTTCCGCAAGCAGTTCAGCGGCAAGGTCGAACATGCCGACCAAGCTGTGATCGCACGGCGAGCCCATGGGATATATGCCCAATAGGGGCGTTTCGCGATTGCCTTTCGGGTTGAACACGGCTCGATAGTGTTGATCACCCACCCAGGCAATGGCCGAGTCGTTGAGGTCCCCGGTCAAGAGATCAGGATGATCACAGGCGCGGCGGTCTCTGACAAGTTTCATACTGTGTCCTTTGCGAAGATCGACAGGCAGCGGGGCCATGTTCGCATGCGTTGTGAGCGGGCGCTATTCGCTCCGCCTCAGGCCCGATGAGCGTACCGCCAAGGCTGCAGTTCGTCGAACCGATCGATTGAGCAACCGGCAATGCGCCGAGCGCCTGAGCGTGCGGAAAACCGGCAAAGTCTACAATGGTCAGATGGACATGCAGGCCGATCATCATGTTATCATGTCATCGTGTTATCATGTCATCGTGTTATCATGTCATCGTGTTATCATGTCATCGCGGCAGCAATGTCCAACCGGCGCACGGAAGATGTACGACTTGGGTCTTGCTGACCGGGGCCAATTCTCGAAATCGCCGATGCGATATTTGTCGCGGGGCGCGTGCCATAAACGCGAAGCTGGCGTGTTTCGCTGCTGGACATTATTCTGCCGCGCGGCACAGACGCAGCCGTTCTTCATCTGTGACCGGTAATCGTATTGTTTTGAGGTCGCGTATTGGCATGCCGCACATTGAGAACGAAGGCATCCGAATAAACTATGAAGTTATAGGATCGGGTTCGCCGCTTGTGTTGCAGCACGGCTTCTTCTGGAGCCTGGACGGCTGGAAGCGCGTTGGCTACGTGGATGCCCTCAAAGACAATCACCAGTTGATCTTGATCGATGCGCGCGGCCACGGGCGAAGCGACAAGCCGCACGGCAGTGACGCCTACCAACTTGAATACTTGGTGAGTGATGTCACTTCGGTTCTTGATGACTTGAGTATCGACCGCGCCCATTTTTGGGGCTTCTCGATGGGCGGCTACTACGCTTTCGGCATGGCCAATCATGCACCGGAGCGACTGAAGTCCCTTATCATTGGTGCAGCGCACCCTTTTGCGCGTGCCCTACCAGCTGAGAGTCGACCACCAGGCGATGATCCCGAGGCCTTCGTCTGCGCATTTTTTCGACGCCTGGGCATCGACCGCAGCAGCCTCTCGCAAGCGGAGCTCGACGAATTTCTCGATAATGACTTTCACGCACTGTCAGCGAGTTTGAGAGATCGCCCGGCACTTGATGCCGCCTTGCCCGGGCTCAACTTGCCCTGTCTGCTGTATGTTGGCGATAAGGACGGCATCTTCGAACCCGTTAAAGATTGTGCACGCAAAATTCCCGATGCGAAGCTGCTGGTGCTGCCAGACATCAATCACCCTGAAGCCTTCTATCGACATCAGCTCGTGCTGCCCGAGGTGGTGGAATTTCTAAGGCGCATAGACTCCTCGCAATGACCGCGCCTTGACGGTCGAGTGGGGGTTGCCGCTTCTGCGTGAGCGCGAGCACGCCAGACGTTGCCCGGAGCGCAGGTCAAATGTATTCGAACGGGGGGTCAATGCTTGCCGGCCGGCTAACGACACGCGCAGGTGCGGCATGGTCTGAGCGCATGCTCAGGTCTCGTTGGCATAAGCAGACGCCGCCACAGGTCGACGTGCTGCATCGCGCCAATGCCGACAAGTCCAACATTTGCCTGGTCCAGCCGCACGTCGCCAGCCGTGCCACCCGACAACTTCCAGGAATGGACGCAGATTTGTCTTCAGTACAGATTTGTGTTATGAGTCTCAAGTAATATTGGTGATTAGATCATCAATGCCCGATCTCATCGCAACAATAGAGAGGAGGCAACGATGCGATACAACATAGGCTTGAGCCAAGAAAACTATGAGCGGTTTCCTTTTGGATCGATCTATTCATTGAATTGCGATCTTCGCAAGGTATATAGGTCCACTCAGTACTTCGAAAGTCTACGCGGTGACGTGCTGGCACGGCCTGTGTGTCACAGGTTGCGCCGACGTGTTCAGGACCCTGCCAGACCGTTGTCAATGGCGGAAAGCCGCCGAACGGTTCGTACGCATGTGCGCAATCGCAAGCTTGTTGTTTGGCCGAGCGCCGCTCAGAACGGCGCGAGCTTTCGCGCGGTCCGTGGAGACGCGCGCTGGACCTAAGTTGCCCCATAAAACCGCAAACTCTTGCATTCACAGGGATGCACAGAACCAAACCTGAACGAGCGGGTGCTGATCGCATCGCGGCAGCGGATGTCGCCAGTGCCCCCCTCGCCACGTACTTCGTGAAAGGAAATGGATTTGTCCGCAGCACAGCGAGAAACCGTCATCTCACTCATTCAAAACTCGGCAAACACCGTAGGAGAAGCCGCCGAAGCGGTGGAAGAAGCGGCTACGCGCGTCGAGTCGAATGTCGTGGATGGAATACAACCCGACATCAGCGAAATCAGAATGTACATCAGTGAGCTCAGCGAGGCGGCGAATATCCGACAAAAGCGCCTGACATGGGCAGTGTGGGCGCTCGCCGCCATCAATCTCGTCACGGTGGGTGTCGTGCTCTGGCGCACTTGACCTCGGACACACGTTCAGAATGAAGGCGCGATAGGTCTTAAGTACACATGTCCCGCACCCCAGCGCATGCCAGGCGCAGCACTGCCCGGGCTGGACGGACCGGGTGATTGCGTTGCTGGACCTGCCTTGTGCGCATCCGTCAACTGGCACGCTTGGCGACAAGACGTTGCAGCGCGCGTCGGCCCTTGGTGGCCCTCGGCGATACTTGGCGGCACCTGGCGGCAGACGGGATTGGAAACCTACCTGCGGCCTGGCCCTTGCAGGTCGGCGATGACGTCACACAACCGGTCAATACCGTTTGAGATTAGGTCTCGATGGATCGACGAGACGCCAAGGCGAAAGACGTACTGGCCTTCTGCCGCGTTCGTATAGCAAGGCGCTATCGGCTCCACGATGACACTACGTTTCAATGCTTCCTCGGCTATTGCCTTGGCGGTCAGTTCAGCCTTGGCGTCGGCCAAGACAAACGTCGTACCACCGAACTCACCATGTCTTAGAAAATCCGGCAACCGATCTCGCAGGAGCGTATCGGCCAGCCGCCAACGTTGCTGGTAGTCGTCGTGCAATCGACGCAGCAACCCGTCATAGTATCCCAGTCTAAGGAATGCGGCGGCGGTTTGCTGCAGGATCAAGGGCGGATGCCTCATCATCATGCCTCGGGAGTCGCGGGCGGCATCAATGAAATCAGTCGAGGCGGCCATGTACCCGAGCCTTAGCCCCGGTGAAAGCCCCTTGGAGAGGGAGCCCAGGTAGACGAGGCGTCCAGTGGTGTCGAGGCAGCGCAGGGGCAGCGGCGTGGAACGTCGATAATCCACGTCGCATTCGTAGTCATCTTCGACAATGTAGAAGTTATATTCCTCGGCCGCTTGCAAAAGCGCGTGGCGACGACGTTCGGACATTGTCACCGTGGTTGGAAATTGCCGATTGGGCGTGACGAACACCAGATCGGTATTGCGCAAGCGTTCGTCGACCACCAGCCCCTCTTCATCGACGGGCTGGAAGTGCAACGACCCGAAATTGGCCTGCAGAATCTTGCGGGCATCTGGATATCCGGGATCTTCCATCGCGGCCCGACGATCACGCCCGCCAAAAAGGAGGCTGGTGATGAACAGCCCGTTTTGTGATCCCAGGGTGATGAGAATGGAGTTGGCTGACTCAAACAGGCCCCGGCGCGGCAAAATTCGCTGCGCGACTTGTTCGATCAGCTCGGGACTGTCGGCGTAGATCCCATCGGCCGACCAAATCTTGAGATGCTTGCGGTTCATGGCCAACCGGGTGCATTCACGCCATTCCGCTACAGGAAAACCGCTTTCATCGATTTGGTTGCAAACAAAGGGGTATTTGTAGGTGTACCAGTCGTGTGGCCGTTGGATGATTTCAATATCTTCGGTACGACGCAGTTTGTTGAGTTTATGGGCAATCGGAGCGTGCCGTCCCGAGGCGGAGTGGCGCGACTCGCCGGCAGCCGAGCGAGCACCTCGATCGCAAGAAACGAAATAGCCCGAACGGGGGCGCGCCTCTATGAGACGCTCCTCTTCGAGCTTGCGGTAGGCTGCGACCACGGTGTTGATCGAGACATCAAGCTCGCGGGCCAGTTCCCGGCATGACGACAACTTCATGCCGAATGGCATCAGACCCTCAAAAATGAGGCGTGAAATTTGCGAAACGATCTGATCACGCAGATTGTTGGATCGAGATTTGTCTATGGTCAGTCGTTGCGTCACGCTGCGTTTGGTCTGGTTGGGTGATCCATCGTACGTCAACCGGGTGCGATGGTAGAGAGCGACATCACAAGGGAATACTCGCGCCGCCGCGGCAGTTCAAGCCTTGGCTCACACATCCTTTCCGCTGGTAAAGTTGAATTCGGCGCCAGTGCGGACACCGGAGGGCCAGCGCGTCGTCATGGTCTTCAGGCGGGTATAGAAGCGGACGCCTTCCATGCCGTGAATATGGTGATCACCAAAAAGGGAACGCTTCCAGCCGCCGAATGAGTGATAGGCCACCGGCACCGGGATCGGCACATTCACACCGACCATGCCAATACGCACCCGCGACCAGAAATCGCGCGCCGCGTCGCCGTCACGGGTAAAGATGGCAGTGCCGTTGCCGTATTCGTGGTCGTTGACCATCTGGACCGCGTCGTCATAGTTGCCGGCCCGGACGACCGACAACACCGGACCAAAGATTTCTTCCTTGTAGATCGACATGTCGGTGGTGACGTTGTCAAACAGACAACCGCCAATGAAATAACCGTCCTCGAAGCCTTGCAATTTGATGCCACGTCCATCGACCACGAGGTCGGCCCCTTGATCGATGCCGTCGGCAATGAGGTTGTGGATCTTGTCGTAGCTTTGCTTGGAGATGACCGGGCCCAGTTCGGACTCCGGGTCGATGTATGGGGCGACCTTGAGCGCGCGAATGCGCGGTACCAACTGCTCGATCAGCCGGTCGGCGGTGTCATGTCCGACCGGCACGGCAACCGAAACGGCCATGCACCTTTCCCCAGCCGAACCATAGGCCGAGCCGATCAAGGCATCGGTCACTTGTTCCATATCGGCGTCGGGCATGACGACCAGATGGTTCTTGGCGCCACACAAGGCCTGCACGCGCTTACCGTTAGCGGTGCCGCGGGAATAGATATAATGGCCGATAGGGGTGGAACCGACAAAGCTGACGGCCTCGACCGTTGGGTTGTCAAGGAGCGCATCGACCGCCTCCTTGTCGCCATTGACGACATTGAACACCCCGGCGGGAAGGCCGGACTCGGCCAACAACTCGGCGATTTGCAGCACCACGCTTGGGTCTTTCTCGGACGGTTTGAGCACGAAGGTGTTGCCGCAGGCGATGGCGACCGGGTACATCCACAGCGGCACCATCGCCGGGAAGTTGAACGGGGTGATCCCCGCCACCACGCCAACCGGCTGGCGCACGCTGAAGCTGTCGACGTTTTGCGCCACGGATTCGGAGTATTCGCCCTTGAGCAACTGAGGGATGCCACAGGCGAACTCAACCACCTCGATACCACGGGCGATCTCACCCTTGGCATCAGCAATGGTCTTGCCATGCTCAGCGGCGAGCATTTCGGCCAGTTCGTCCATATCCGACTTCAACCGATCGCGGAATTCAAACATCACCATGGCCCGCTTCGCCGGGGGAGTGGCAGCCCACCCGGGCAAGGCGCGCGCGGCCACCTCGACCACTTCGTCAACGTCCGCCGTGTTGGCGAGCAAAACCTTGCTCGTGACGGCGCCGGTTGCCGGGTTGCGGACTTCCCCGATCCGGTCGGAAGTGCCGGACCAAGGTTGATTGGATTTGAAGTGGCCGAGAGTGTTCATGGTTGCTCTCCAGTGGTTGGGGGTGCGTGCTCGGACGCAATTGTCCCGAGAAATCACCATGCGCAGTGATGTCCCGCGCGCGTGTGAATGCTGACGTTTCGTGCCGTGGACTAACGGTAATGTGAACCGATGGGTGTGCGACAGGTACAGTTTGACACACTGAAGGGAACAGATTCCGCGAATTCCTCCGAAAGCACGGCGCACGGTTTCGAGCAACGCCGATCAGCACCCGTGCCGCTGACCTTGGGTCCGTTGCGGAAACTGACTGGCCGGCAGCACGCCAGACAAGTGCAGCAAATTGATCTGTATCCATGAAAAATGACAACTGTGTCTTTTTCGGCGGTAGGCCGTGTCGTTTGCTCGAATGGCGCGAGGAAGGTTGCGCGTCACTAAGGATTGCCCGCGCACAGAAAGCGTTGGACCGGCAAGAATTCTGGGGTGGCTACGGGGGTAGCTAAGGGGCGATTCGATTTTTCGGAAATATCTTATTTTTGCGGGTTTAGCGGTGGTTCGTAGTCACATAGACACGTAAGGGAACAACGGAATGCTGTTGCGCGGATTGGAAACTTTGACGAGTGCAATTTCAGCGGTCGTTGGCCGCATCGGCTGGTTTCTGATCCTCTATTGCATGGCGTTCGGGGTGTCGGACGTGTTCATGCGCTATGTGCTCAACACACCGTCACAGTGGATCGGCACTACCCTGCAGGCAGCGATGGTGCTGCTCGCCTGTACCGGCGGCATTTATGCGCTGCAGCACGATAGCTTCGTCAAACTCGACCTCTTCTACGCAAACGCCAGCACCCGGTCAAAGGCAATCCTCGACGTACTGACAGCGCCGATTGCAATCCTGTTTTTGGTGGCGCTGATTTGGAAGGGCTACGACGCGGCAGCCTTTTCGCTCAAGCTCAACCAATGGACGCCGACCTCAATTCCGATCCCAATTTACCCGATCAAATTCGCGATTCCGTTGAGCGGCGTATTTGTCCTTTTGATTGTCGTAAAGAATCTCATTCGCGACCTGCAAACCATCTTCGGACGTGACGCCTCGACCTAACGGCAGACAGCTACGTCACGTGCGGGGGCAAACGAAAACTGCAAACACAAATCAAACCAGGAGGAACGTACATGAAGACTAACAGGTTGATAGTGACCGCATTGCTGGCGGGAGCCACGGCACTGCTCGGCGGCACGGCTATCGCAGAAGACGGTCCGCCGAAAAAGGTGACCAAGTGGGTATTTCAACCAGCCTTCGATCAGACCGATGCTGGTTGGGACAATGGTTTGATACCGTGGGTCAAGGCGGTTGAAAAAGCCACCAAAGGCACCGTCAAGATCCGTGTTGAGCCGGCTGGTGCGCTGGTGAGCGGCGCGGAAGCGTTTGCCGCGGCGGCCGCTGGTCAGACCGATGGTTACGCCGGATGGGGATCGGTATACGGCGGTGACATGCCGGAAGGCATGCTCGCCTTCGGTATGGCCATGGGTGCCAACAATACCGAGGAAGCCTGGGAGGTTATGTGGGGCAACCCGAAATACCGCGTTGGCGACATCGTTCAGAAAGCAGCCAATGCGCGAAACCTGCAATGGGTCGGCTGGACCAATCAAGGGCCGAATGCGATGTTCACCAACTTCCGGGTCGAGAAGATGGAAGACCTGAAAGGGCACAAAATGCGTGCCGGCGGACCGCAGGCAATCTTCCATTCGACCATGGGCGGTGCTCCCGTCTCGATGAACGGCGGTGAAATCTACACGGCCATTAAGCTTGGCACCATTGAAGGCACCTATTGGGATACTGGTGGCATCGATGACATGTCATTCCAGGAGGTCATCAAATACGCGATCATGCCTGGTTGGAACCCGGCCCAGCACCAGGAAATCTATGTCAATCTGGACAGCTGGAAAGCGCTGACTGACTGGCAGCGAAAGCAGATCGAGGGGATTTTCAAAGAGACTTATTTCCTGACCAGCCGCATGCACGCAAAAGGCGTGCAAGAGGCACTCGATATTCTGCGCAAAGCTGGCGGCGAGGTGATCACGCTCAGCGACAAGGAAATCGCGCGGATGCGCGAGAAGTCGATTGCGGAAGTCTGGCCCAAGGTTGCTGCCGCATCGAAAGGCAATGCCAAAGGCGTGGAGATCTACAAGCAGTTTCTCGCCGATAGGGCCAAATCTAAATCGAAATAGGTCGCGGGTAGCAAAACGCTACCGGTTACACACTGCCACTGGCCCGTTGGTGAACAGGGGCCAGTGGCAAGTGCTGGCAACATGAATGTCAGCTATCAACGCATTGCCGGCGCAACAATATGCGCTGTAGCTCGCGAACGGCCTTGTACTAGGGGAATACGGCATTATGAGCCTTGAACTTATTACCGCGCTCTATTTCATTGTGTTGTTCGTCATCCTCTTTATGGGTCTGCCGGTCGCCTTCGGTCTTGGCGGCACGGCTGTGCTGTTTGCGATCCTGTTCGAACCACGGGCACTGCTGTCGGTACCGAGCGCATTTTATTCCACACCATGGAATTCGATTCTCGTCACGGTACCCCTGTTTCTGTTTATGGGATCGCTGATCCGCTTTTCTGGGATCGCGGAGGCAGCCTACGACGCTGTCTACAAACTGATCGGGCATATCCATGGTGGACTGGCCATGGGTACGGTGCAGGTGTGCACCGTGTTCGCTGCCGTTACCGGCATTACACCACCGGCGACCACGACGATGGGCCAGATCGCCTATCCTTCGATGATGCGCTACAAATACGATCGCTCAATCGCGATCGGTTCGATCGCGGCAGGCGGTGCACTCGGGGCATTGATTCCGCCGAGCGTCCCGTTCATTTTCTACGGGCTGCTGGGGAAAGTATCCATCGGCGACTTGTTCATGGCGGGCGTGTTGCCAGGACTGATGCTCGCAACCTTCTACGTCATCTACATCGGCGTTCGCTGCCGCCTGCAGCCCCATCTCGGACCAGCACTACCGGCAGAAGAAAAATTCACGCGCCAGGAAAAGCTGGCCTCGCTCGTCGCCATCTGGCCCTTCGCGGTTCTGATCGTCATCGTACTTGGCGTGATCTGGGGTGGTATCGCAACGCCGGCCGAAGCCGCCGCATTCGGTGCTGCCGGGGCATTTCTCATCAATCTGGCGTACGGAAAGCTGACCTGGGAGGTGCTGCGGGAATCGCTGGTGTCGACGCTGAAACTCAGCGGCATGGGGTTGTGGATTCTGATCGGTGCGACGGTCTACCTCAATATCTTCAACACCTTGGGGAGCCAGGACCTCTTAACCGACCTGGTTCTCGCCATGCCCGGCGGCGCCAACGGCATTTTGCTGATGATGATGCTCATCATTCTGGTGCTGGGAATGGTGATGGACGATTGGGCCATCATCATGCTTTGCACGCCGCTGTTTGTGCCGATTGTCGATGAACTGGGCATCGACAAGTTGTGGTTTGGGGCGCTCTTCATCGTCAATATCCAGATTGCATATCTCACTCCGCCGTTCGGTTTCGTCCTGTTCTGGATAAAGGGAGTGCTGCCGAAGGATGTCAGCATGGGTGATGTCTACAATTCGGTTGGACCGTTCGTCGTGCTTCAGTTTATTGGCCTGACGTTGATCTTCCTTTTCCCCGGGATCGCCACCTGGCTACCGAGCATCATGAAATGAGTAGGAGGACACGGTGTTTAGTCATATCCTTGTGCCAGTGGCACCTGACCACATAGCGGAGCATTCCAGGGCGCTCGAGGTCGCGCGCAACCTTTTGGCGGAAGGAGGCAGCGTATCGGTGTTGACCGTGTTGGAGGAAATCCCTTCGTTTGTCGGGTCATACTTTCCCGAAGAGCAGATGAAGGAAAGCATTGCTGAATTCGAGAACACATTGAAGACAGCAATCTCCGGCGAGAATGTCGGTACGCACGTGGTCTCGGGGCACCCGACCAACTCGATCTTGGACTGGGCGAAGAAACACAACGTCGAGTGCATCGTTGTTTCATCGCACCGACCGGAGTTGTCAGACTACTTGTTGGGATCAACCGCGGCGCGCGTGGTTCGGCACGCAAAGTGCAGCGTGGTTGTTTTGCGATAAGCCGGTCGTCCCCTGCCTGTAGAGTTGTGGCGCCCTGTTCGCCCACTGTTCGGAGCGCGGGGCTCGCCCGGATTCCGGTCCACTCATCACGCGGTCCTTCGGAGTGTTGGCGTTCACCCCGAGCGTGATCCACGCGAATCGTGAGCCTGCGCATGAACCATGCTGCGGCGAACGCAGGACATCCCGCCAAGTCGTCCAATGATCGGGCATCGTGGTTCGCTTGTTTGATCTCTGCTCATTCAGCGTTGAGAGCCAGATACCCAATTCCGACACCCCGTTCGGCCAGCAACCCTTGAAACCCGCATATTCATCGGGACCAATTGGGCCGGCGCGGACCTGAAGCCACCGAGCGGTGCTTCGATCAGCTGCGATCAATGATGTTCATCTTGCGCACTTGAGCATCGCCGACGACATCCTGGAGACACCAGGCAATGTGACTTGGCGGTAGAACGACGCGTATATGGATACATGGTTGGAACGAAGGACTGGGCGCACGCGTACGCGGGCAATCCGGGTTCCACGAAGGATTGACCGAAGCCAGGTCAGGCCTTCACAGACCGGGCGTTACGGCCCAAGGATTTCCTGCGACAACCTTGAAGCCCATCTGGCTGCCGCGCCTGGCAGGGCGAACGGAAGCAGTGCGAACGATGCCAGCAGGAATGTCTCGAAATGATTTTGTCTGAACGCGGCAATGGTTATCGGTCCAGTCTGCCGGAGTTGCCGAGACTGGTGGACTGCAGGCGTGAAAGGGACGTCAATTGGACCCGGTGGAAAATTTCAGAGAACGGGAGCGCCGATGCATGTACGAACGGCACGAGAAAGAACAATACTTCTTTGACGAAGATACACTTGCCAGGCTGACCACGTTCTTGAGCGAATGGTCGTCGCCATGCTGCATCTGCGCGCCGCTGCTCGGCAAATACGCTTCCGAGCAAGGCGTTCCCGTGACGATCCTGGACATCGATGAGCGCTTCTCGGATCTCGCAGGGTTTCAGGCGTACGATCTCTACAAGCCCCACTGGGTCGACAAGACGTTCGACCTCATATTGTGCGACCCGCCATTCTTCAACGTGTCGCTGTCGCAGCTCTTTGCTGCGTTGCGCCTGCTCAGCCATCATGACTTCGGACAGCAGCTGATGGTCAGTTATCTTGTCCGCAGGGAAAGAGCGATCACCGGCACCTTTGCACCCTTCAGACTGCAGCCAACAGGATACCGCCCAACCTATCAGACCGTAAAAAGGGGCCCGAAGAACGAGATCGAGTTCTTCTCCAACCTGCCTCCCGAAAAGATCGCTCTCCTTCATTGACCGAGTTTGACTTGTGGGAGTTTTCTGTGGCCAACAGCCGATTCCATGGAAGTCCGGTGACAGGATGATCTAGCGTCACACGAGCCCAACATGCCCATACCGCCGCCCGTACTGAATCGCGTAGCATGTCGCGACACCAAACTACGAGGCACTGCATGAGATCAGCTTTTGGGCAAATCCAAGACCTCGGACGGCGCACCACGGCCTTGTTTCTGGATTTCGACGGTACCCTGACACCGATCGTCAACCGCCCGGATCAGGTGCTTGTCGAGGACCGAACCGTCCGGCTTCTGGCTCGGTTGATGGCCCGGCTGGATGGCGCGCTGGCGATCATCAGCGGTCGGGAAATTGCGACCCTCGACAGGTTCTTTTCGCCTCACACCTTTCCGGCGTCCGGCGTCCACGGGCTTGAGTGGCGCATGGCCGGCACCAGCATTGAGCGGTTGGAGACGTCCGACAGCGCCCTCGGCGAAGTTGCGCGCCAGCTTGCCGCGCTGACGGCGCGTCATGGTGAATTGCTGCTCGAACGCAAGCTCGGTTCCGTAGCGCTGCACTATCGATCGCGCCCGGACCTCTTCGAGCTTTGCAGCCAGTCGGTTACCGATGCCGTTGCAGGCCGCACCGGATTGGTCATCGTCGAGGGCAAGATGGTCATTGAAGTGAAGGGCCACGGCGGCAGCAAAGGGTTGGCGATCGAAACCTTCATGCGTGAGCCTCCATTCGCATGTCGAATCCCGGTATTCGTGGGTGACGACGTAACCGATGAGGCCGGATTTACCGCGGTCAATTCGCTCGGCGGGACGTCGATCAAGGTCGGTCGCGGCGATACGGTCGCCCGTTACCGACTAAAAGACGCGGCAGATGTGGAAGACTGGCTGGATCGGCTCGCTAAGAAATTCGATTCGGAAACTTCGGCTGGAGCAGTGAAAGCATGAACGGGCTTGATCTTGGCATCATCGGCAATTGCTCGATTGGAGCGCTCGTCGATCGCAACGGGCGGCTCGTATGGTGTTGCCTGCCAAGGTTCGACGGAGATCCGGTGTTCAATGCATTGTTGCGGTCCGAGACAGAGGATCCTGCGGAGGGGGCATTCTCGGTTTCACTCGTCGATCTGAAGGAGAGCGAGCAGTTTTACGAGCCCAACTCCGCCGTCCTGAAGACCGTACTGCACGCACCGTCCGGCAGCATCGAAGTGGTGGACTGCATACCGAGGTTCACGTGGCGCGGCCGCATGTTCCGGCCTCAGACCATCGTGCGGCGTGTTACGCCTGTGTCCGGGCGACCGCGCGTCCGCGTTCAGGTGCGCCCATCCTATTCCTACGGATCGAAGACACCCAAGAGAACGTATGGGTCCAACCATGTCAGATACATCGGACCGGAATTCACCGTTCGTCTGACGACGGATGCCCCCATCGACTACGTGCTCTCGGAAAGCGTGTTCAACCTCAACGAGCCGATCAATCTGGTGCTCGGTCCCGATGAGACCCTATCCGAGGGTCTGCGTGATACGGCGCGCCATTTCGAAGAGCAAACCCTCGACTACTGGCGAAACTGGAGCCGGCGATTGGCAGTGCCGTTGGACTGGCAGGACGTCGTCATCCGGGCTGCCCTCACCTTGAAATTATGCACTTACGAGCCGACCGGCGCCATTGTGGCGGCACTCACGACGTCGCTGCCCGAAGCCGCCAACAGCGGCCGCAACTGGGACTATCGCTTCTGTTGGTTGCGCGACGCGTTCTTCGTTGTTCGCGCACTGAATTCGCTCGGCGCCGTCCACACGATGGAGAATTACTTCGGCTGGCTATCCAATATCGTCGACCGGGCAGAGAACAACCACCTGCAACCCGTCTACGGGATCGGGCTCGAATCTGCATTGACGGAGCGTATAGAAACGCAACTGGCCGGGTATCGCGGCATGGGGCCGGTGCGCGTTGGCAATCAGGCGCACGAGCATTTCCAGCACGATGTCTACGGCAATCTCATTCTTGGTGCCGTTCAGACCTTCTTCGACCAGCGGCTCACGCGTAAGGCGGGACTATCGGATTTTCAGCAGCTGGAGATGGTTGGCGAGCAGGCCTTTCGCCTGCATGATCAGCCGGATGCTGGAATGTGGGAACTGCGCTCGCGGGCGCACGTGCACACGTCATCGAGCCTGATGTGTTGGGCGGCCTGTGATCGACTGGCAAAGATCGCTTCCCATCTCGGCGAAAAACAGCGCGCCCTTTATTGGCTCGACCGCGCTGCAACGATCAAGACTGTCATCCTGGAAGAGGCCTGGTCGGACGAACGGCAGGCGTTCACGGACAGCTTCGGCGGAAGCAGCCTCGATGCCGGAGTTCTGCTGATGGCGGAGGTAGGGCTCATCGATCCCAAAGACCCGCGCTTTGTAAGCACCGTCGAACGGTTGGAAGAGACGCTGGCGCGTGGCCCGCACATGATGCGCTATGAATCCGCCGACGATTTCGGCTTGCCGGAAACGGCATTCAATATCTGTGCGTTTTGGCGGCTCGACGCCCTGAGCAGAGTCGGGCGAACCGAAGAAGCAATCGAAATATTCGAAGCGCTCCTAGCGGCGAGAAACCATCTTGGTCTATTGTCGGAAGACACGGACTATCAAACCGGTGAGATGTGGGGAAACTTCCCGCAGACCTATTCAATGGTCGGCCTCATCAACGGCGCGCGGAGATTATCGCGGTCCTGGGAAACGTGTGTATGAGTCGGCTTGTTGTAGTTTCCAATCGTGTCGCGGATTTTGACTATGCTGCGCAATCAGGCGGCCTTGCCGTAGCACTCGCGGACGCATTGCGCTCGCGCGGCGGCATTTGGTTTGGCTGGGACGGCAATGTTGTGCGAGCCGGCACGCGCGTGCCACCGACCGTAAAGACCTACAACAACGTCACGACGGTAACATTGCCGCTGACGCGCAAGGACTACAACGAGTTCTACGTCGGTTTTTCCAACAGCGTGCTTTGGCCGATCCTGCACTACAGGCTGGACCTGTCAACGCATCAGGCTTCGTTCCTCACCGGCTACAAGCGCGTCAATTCGAAGTTTGCGGATGCGCTTTCACCGCTTCTCAAGCCGGACGATACCATCTGGATCCATGACTATCATCTCGCACCGCTGGCCGCGGAACTTCGCAAGCGCGGCCACGACCACAAGATTGGCTTCTTCCTGCATATTCCATTCCCACCACACGACATCTTTTCTGCGATACCGGGATACGAGTGGATGGGGGAATGTCTGCTGTCCTACGACTTGATCGGATTCCAGACACAGACGGATTTGATGAACTTCCGCCACTTTATGGATACCGAGTTCGCGGACCTTCCGCGCGCAGGCGAGGATGGCTACCGGATCGGCTCGCGGATTTGCCGGGCAGACAGCTTCCCGATTGGCATTAACGTCGACGCTTTCCGCAAGACGGCCCACAGCAAAGAAGCGGACGAGCAAATCGACTTTCTGAAAAGACGAACAACCGCGCGCACCCATATCATCGGCGTGGATCGCCTGGACTATTCCAAGGGACTTCCTAGTCGCTTGAGGGCCTTCCGGCGCCTGTTGCAGAAGTTTCCGGAGTTGCACAAGCGCGTGACGTTAATGCAGATCGCCCCACCGACCCGCGAAAGCGTCGAGGCCTACAGCGACATTCGCGAAGAGTTGGAAATGCTCTCCGGCGCCATAAACGGCGAGTTTGCCGACTTTGACTGGACGCCCGTGCGCTACATTCACCGGTCTGTTCCCCGCCATATCCTCGCGGCGCTGTTTCGCGGCAGCCAGGTCGGCTTTGTCACCCCGCTCAGGGACGGCATGAACCTGGTGGCAAAGGAATACGTCGCGGCACAGAACAACGAGGATCCCGGCGTTCTCGTGTTGTCGAAGTTTGCCGGCGCCGCCGAGGAGCTTGTCGAAGCCGTCATCGTCAATCCTTACGACATCGATGAAATGGCCGGTGCGCTTCACGAGGCCTTGAACATGCCGTTGGATGAACGCATCAGCCGGCAGTCGGCCCTGTTGAGCCGCATTCGCCAACATGACGCCAGGCATTGGCAGGCCGGTTTCCTGGCGCGCCTGTCGGTGCCGCAGGACAGCATCGCGTAATGACCGGACAACGGAGATTGACCGGGCAGCGAAGATTGATCGCCGACATTGGTGGCACCAATGCCCGGTTTGCCTGTGCGGGAGAGGACGGGGGCCTGTCGCACGAGTGGATTCAGCCGGTCGGCGCCCATGCGACGTTTGCCGCGGCCCTCGACGGCTATCTCGGTACTCTCAGCGATGACGTCACGTTTGCATCCGCCGCGATTGCGGCTGCCGGACCGGTTTGTCGCGATGAAATCGTCCTGACCAACACCTCCTGGCGCGTTTGCCGGAACCAGCTTGCCGCCAGATTGGGTGGCCAAGCCAAAATCCATCTCGTCAATGACCTGCAAGCAGTCGCCCATGCCCTGCCTTTCCTAACAGCGGACCAGGTCAGTTTCATGGACTGCGAGCCATCGCCACTGGCTGAGCGAGAGCGGATGCTCGCCGTCAATGTCGGAACCGGATTTGGCTCGGCAAGTCTGGTCCGCACCGCAAGGTCATGGACAAGCTGCCCTTCGGAAGCAGGTCACATGCTGATTGGAGCCGGCAATCGCGACGAACTCGCGCTATTCGAAAATCCGGCGGGCAAATCGCTGACGGTCGAGGATGTTTTGTCCGGCGGCGGAGTGCACCGTCTCGCCGCCCGGATGCAGCCGGACCACGCCATGGTGCCGATACCTTCGGCCGGCGCCGTGCCGGAGTTTGACCTCGCCGATGGCAGTGCGCTTGCTCACAAGGTTGCCCGGGTGCTGACGAGCGTGCTGGCGCAGGTGTGTGCAAATCTCACCCTGGCGAGTGCTGCGTGGGATGGTGTCTACGTTTGCGGCAGCGTCGCCGCTGCCTGGTGGCAGGCGGCCGATCGCGCAGAATTCCGTCGGTTGTATGCCGGTCACTCAAAGATGCAAGCAAGGCTGGCGCGAACACCCATTGGCCTCATCACCGTCGACCAACCCGCATTCATCGGTCTGGCAAATCTCGACCTTTGAACCAGTGTCGCCCGGCTGCCCGCCGGGCCGTCCGGTTGCGCTAAAGCGATTCAGGATTAGCTGGAACCGTCCCTCTCCCCCGCCCGGCCGCCCATGCAATCGTGGTTTTGGGCGGCCGGGTGGGGGAGTGTGCACGCGGTGCGATTCCGCCTAAGGCGGAAATGATCTAGTCGTCGTCCTGCGGCCAGTCTTCGATCTCCTCCAGTTTCTGATTGACGATCTCGAACAGCATCACCCTTTGCCCATAGTCGTTGACATGACTCTGGTATTCAAATCCCTGGTGCTCCAGTTCGTCGCTGAGCTGCCGCAACACACGGGAGATATGGAGATAGCGGTCCGAATTCTGAACCGAGTCAATTTGGATCTGAATGTTAGCTTTCATAACAACTGCCTCCGTGGCGCTGGGCTTGCCCGTGCGCAAACCGCAACCCGGACTGAACTTTCGGATGGCATCCCACAGTTTATCGCTAGATCCGCATTTTTTGCCAGCGCCCGCTATGTCAATGCTCAATACTGTGGATATCTCTAGACGACACTACAAATCAGGCAATGATCTGACGCAGGCCTCCCGATGAATGTGGTTCTTGATGGGGCTTGCGTCGCGGCCGGCGCCGAAGCGGGCGCTAGGAGCGGCCGGCAGATCTCGCATGCTGCCCGTCGCCATGGCGCGCGCTTCCGGGTAATTGGCAGTTTGGTGCCAGGCTTTGGATCAGGTTGATCTTGGAGGCAAACGCATGCTCGGACCGTCGTAATTGGTGATCGCGTGTATTTTGCACACTTCGGAGGATATGGAGCGCAAACGCCCAAGTCACAGGGTTGGCGATTTGAAGGGCGGGGTGTGCAAGCGCGACGAAGATTGTGTCGATGAATGACGGTGCCCGTCGCAGCATGGCTGCGATTTGCTGTTTGGAACCGGAAGCGTTCCCGAATGTTACTGCCGCGATCCGGATAAGTTGAATGGAACGGTGTTGCCGGCGACAGGCTGAAACCCGATAGTCGTCAGTTGACGATACGCAATTCCTCAATCTTCGGCCGGGAGGTTCATTGTGCGCAAAATGATGTTGTCGATCGCGTTGGCGGCGGTTGGTTCGGTTCTGGCCGTCACGTTGGTTGCAGCGCAGGGCGGCAACCGTGCGATCACCAAAGTCAAAGGCGACGTCTACCGCTTCCAAAACCAATTTCATTATTCACTCGTGACCGTGACCGGTGATGGCGTTGTCGTGGTTGATCCGATCAACGCATCTGCCGCGAACTGGCTGCGCCGCAACCTCGGCAAGATCACCGACAAGCCGATAACGCATTTGATCTACAGCCACAGTCACTTTGATCATGCATCGGGGGGCGCGGAACTCAAGGCCGCGACGATCATCGCTCACGCCAACGCACCGGAATCGATCGATGGTGTCGTCCCAACCGTGCGCTTCGAGAGCACGAAGACATTAAAGGTTGGCAACAAGACGTTCGAAATGACGTGGCTCGGTGAAGGCCACGGCAAGGATCTGATTGCCGTCGTCGTGAGGCCTGAAAACGTCGCATTCATCGTTGATGCAGCCGCGCCGAAACGCCTGCCCTATCGCGACTTTCCGCGCTCCGACATCGATGGCTGGATCAATCAAATCAAGAAGATCGAAAGTCTGGACTTCGAGATCTTCGCGCCCGCGCACGGCAACGTCGGCGTGAAATCGGATGCCACGGATGTGCGCAAGTATATCGAAGAGCTTCGCAGGCAGGTGATGTTGGGATTGAAGGCGGGCAAGACAGAGGACGAACTGGCTCGATCCGTGACGATGGAAGCCTATCGGGACTGGGGCCAGTATGACGCCTGGCGCGCTTTGAACGTGCGCGGCATGGCGCGATTCCTAAAGCAACCTGCTTTAATTCGGAATCGGTCCGATTCCAAATCAAAGTAGAATGTTGCTCGAGTCTTTAGAGGCACGATGATCTAGATCTTTTCCGCCTTAGGCGGAATCACACCGCCTGCCCACTCCCCCGCCCGGCCGCCCAAAACCACGATCGCATGGGTGGCCGGGCGGGGGAGTGGGACGGTTCCAGCTAAACCTGAAACGATCTAAGGCAGACCGGGCAGGTCAAAAAGGCAGGATGCACGCACGTCGCAAGCACGGTCGGCAACGGTTGGTTGGGCCGTTTCTTATTGGTTCAGGCAGGCGTTGCGATGCCAGTCGACAGCGTCTTCGAGACGGTCGTCCCCCCAGAAAATTTCACCGTCGACATTGAAAGTCGGCGCACCGAATATCTTCAGGCTGCGTGCTTCATCAGTCGCTGCCTGGTAGGCGGCTCCAACGGTCTGTGAATTCGCGACCGCAATCACGCGGCTCGGATCTTGTCCGGCCTCCTGGATCGACTGGGACAGATTCGGTTCGCTCCCTGCCTCCAGGCCATCGACAAACCAGAGACGATACGCCGCCTGCACGTACTTGGCGCACCAGCCCTCCTGGGTGCCAACGACGGCGACACGGTTGGCAAGGTCAAACTCTTTGAGCGGATATGGTGCCGGCACACTCACGGGCAGACCGTATTTGACGGCCCGGCGCTCGATGTCGCGCCACATGTAGCCTGCCTTGATCGGTTTGTTGCGAAACGGAATATTGTCTTGCTCGACCATGATGTCTCGGACGCTGAAGGGCCGCCAGTCGAATGCGAGGCCTGTTGCCGCCTCGACTTGCGGCAAGCGCGCAACCGTGAGGTATGTGTACGTGCTGCCGACCGAAAACCAGAATTGGATCGGAGTTGATTGTGACATGGCGCACCTTTCGACCAGATGAACCAGGACAACCTACTGCACATCCGAACATGATGCATGTCGAAGATTGGCGTCGCTCGTCTAGGCCGACCTCGCCGCGCACGAGCCGGCGACCCTGACAGCGACAGGAGGCAAGGTCGTCGGCAAACGCGCCAGCCGGGTGGGGCCGCAACGACAGTGCCTACAATGGTTTTCGACCGCGCCAGCGCACAGCCCGAGGCCAGAGCAACCTGCGTCAATTCGAAATCGGTCCGGTTCCGAATTAACGCAGAAAGTTGCTCGAGTCTTTAGAGGCGATCATCTTTGTGCCTCAAGTTGGAGCCGCGGCAGCGGTTCCAACTTAGGGCACGATGATCTAGCGCGGGGCTGACCCACAACGCGGCATCGGTCGACCGCCGTCGGCGAAAGCAAGCATGACAACGATCTCGTCGGGAAGGGGCGCGTCCGGTACGCTCAATGTCATCGTGTCGAAATGATCGAATGACCAGGCGTTGTCTTTGTGACCGAGCGGCACGTCGATCGACGCTCCGGCCGAGGCGATCTTGACGTTCGACGGGATAACCGCCTCACCTCCGCCTATCGCAGCGCGCATTGGCTTTCCGAGCATCGGGTGTATGCAGGCGCCGCCGTGCTCCATCTCTCCGGCAATTCCAACGATTGCCGCCTTGCCGTATGAGATGACCGGTCGCGGGCAAAGTTCCGTAAGCCTTCCGGAAAGGTGTTGACCAGCTTGACGGCCAAGCTCGAATAGCGGGCTGAGGTCCTCTGCGAACTTGCCTGCAAACATATTCGAAACAACCATCATTCCGGCGGCACGTGTGATCGCGACATCGAGCCGCCGACCGTTCTCCCACCCGATAGTTTCGCTCGAAATAAATACTCTGCGTGCCGCATCCATGGTTGTCACCTCCGCATATCGTTGTGACGGCGCATAGCGTGAGTATGACCGCGACGGCGAGAGTTGCAATCGTTTCAGCAGAGCACGTTTCAGCTGCAGACCGTCCATGCTGACAGTGGGTGAAGTCACTTGGGCCGGACGCGGATCGACGGCCGTTCAGTACTGCTGCGTCGCGGTCCGACGTTGCCGCGCGCGAAGATCGCTCTTTATCGTTTGCGATTGAGCAATTGTCGCGCCAAGACATTTCGAAGGAAAGAGCGTGCAGTCAGGAGGTGGTGCAGGTCATCATCGGACAATTCCGTCGCTCGGAAGAATTTTCTGCTGTAGAAGACTATGAACTGACATTGGCCAGTTCCTTTTCGTACCCAACGGGCCGGAAAACGAGGCTCGAACATAGTGTCGGAAACGCGCGAGATCATTGGCACGAGCCAGCTCCAGGACGTCTGTGATCAGATTTCCGGTGAGATCGACGCTGTCGTGACGATTTTTGCGGATCAAGGCGAAATCATTGCTTCGTCGCGGCGCAGCAGAATTGGTGACCGTCATGCCGGCGCCGCCAGCGTGATGGCCGGCGAGGCAAACTTCCTCGCCGTGAGTGCGGAAGATGCATCCAAAGACCCGACGAGCCTGGAGGGTTACCTCCTGCCCATAGAGTTCGAAGGCAGGCGTGAGTTTTGCGTCAGCATTGCGGCATCGTTGGAGCTTGCACGCACCTACTGTCGCGTGGTCCAGCTCTGGGTTTTGGCGCTGGTCCGGGAACGAGCCTTGACATGGAGCGAGGCGCGTTTTCGTGACGTTGCCGAGAGTGCCGGCGACTGGATCTGGGAGATGGATGAAAACCTCCGGTTCAGTTATCTCTCGCCCAGGTTCTTTGACGTCTTCCAAATCCCCCCTCATTCCATCATTGGCAAGACCCGGACCGAGTTTGCCTCGTCGAGAATTGTCGATGCGTCCTGGACGGACCACGAGGTCACCCTCGCAGCACGGCTGCCGTTCAGAGAGTTTGCCTACAGTACGGTCTCGGATGATGGTCGCACCCGCCACTTCAAGGTAAGCGGCAAACCGATCTACGATGCTTCGGGTGCGTTCGCCGGCTACCGCGGCACCGGATATGACAACACGGAACAGGTCGAGATGAAGGCTGCGCTGGAGCGCAGCCAACAGTTGTTGTTCGATGCCATCGATACGATTCCGGAAGGCTTTTCACTGTACGATGAAGATGACCGCCTGGTCGTATTCAACAACAGGTATTTGGCGCTGCTTTATCCAGACTCCGAGGTCAAAGTTGAAGCGGGCATGTCATTCGAGGCGATTGTCCGCCAAACCGCTGAAAGCGGATTTGTTCCCGAAGCTGAAGGCCGTACAGAAGACTGGGTCCAGGAACGTCTCGCGCGCAGACGCGACCGGCGTGAGCCACATATTCAGCAGCGCGGCACCGACCGCTGGATCATGGTGAGCGAGCACAAGACACGCAACGGTGGAACGGTGGCGTTGTATTCCGATGTCACCGATCTCAAGCAGCGCGAAGCGGAGCTTGCAAACAAATCCCAAGCTCTCGAAAGGCTCTCCAGCCAACTCGCGAAGTACTTGTCTCCGCAAGTGTACGAGTCAATCTTCACGGGTCGCAACGAGGTCAAGGTCGCGAGCCAGCGCAAGAAACTGACCGTGCTGTTCTCCGACATTGCGGGTTTCACCGAAATCACCGATCGCCTGGAATCCGAAGAGCTGACACGGCTGCTCAACCAATACCTGACCGAAATGTCCCGGATCGCCCTGGACCATGGTGCGACGATCGACAAATACGTCGGTGATGCCATCATGATCTTTTTCGGTGATCCCGAGACGCAGGGTACCAAGCAGGACGCGCTGGCGTGCGTAAACATGGCCATTGCCATGCGCAATCGCCTGCAAGACCTGAATCGCGACTGGCGCAACGAAGGGATCGAGAGCCCGCTGCAATGCCGCATTGGGATCAACACAGGGTTTTGTACGGTCGGCAATTTCGGCAGTGAAGACCGGATGGACTACACGATCATCGGGAGCGGGGTGAATTTGGCCTCGCGCCTCGAAACTGCGGCCGAACCTGGCCAGATCCTGATCTCCTATGAAACGTACGCGCTGGTTCGCGAGGAAATCGAGTGCCGCGAACAGGGGCGGATCAGTGTCAAAGGGTTGCCCCATCCCATCACAACCTACGACGTGAGGCGTAGCGTCAAGCATACGACGGCAAATTCGGGCGCAATTCGCGCCCGCCATCCAAATCTCAAACTGGACCTCGATCTTGAGGCGATGTCGTCCGAGCAGGCCAGTGAAGCAAAGGAGGTTCTGCGCGACGCATTGGACCGGCTTTCAAACCTTGAATAAAAAATTTGACGCCAGCCCGCTCGTCTTCATTCGATGCTCGTTCGCGCTTGGTGCCCGTTCAATTGTTCGCCCGTGATCGATGCGCCGGCCGCCATGAACGGTGCACGAACGATGCCCATTGCTGACGCTACGAACCAATTAGAGCGTCTCAGGTTTAGCTGAAACCGTCCCACTCCCCCGCCCGGCCGCCCATGCAATCGTGGTTTTGGGCGGCCGGGCGGGGGAGTGGGCAGGCGGTGTGATTCCGCCTAAGGCGGAAATGATCTAGCCGAATGCGTCCATGCTCGTGATTGTTAACACCAGAGGCAATATATCCCTTCAGCATTCGCCATCAGTAATATCGGATGCACCAGCTCTTGTTGCAAAGCATCTGTTCGAGAACGTCCGCCGAACCCCTCCGATTGATCCACAAACCGGTTTCCAGATATTTGGACAAATCTTCGATTCTGCAGACGACTTCGCCAACTCAAGCTCGATGAGCAGCCTCAATTCCCCTATCCTGACGTGGGCGCGATGAAGCTCGATTTCTATTTCGGATAGTTGTTCTTCAATCGCATTTGACATCGAAACAACTTTCTCGTTTGCAGCCGCAAAATAAAGCGTTCGACAGATCAAACAGCCGTTATCTGCAAATAGCTGCTATCTTGTGGCGCACCAAATCATGAAATAGCCAAAGCGACGACAAACTTGCATGAGAACAGATCCAAGACCTGCCAGATCACTACTTAATCTCGGTACTGTCGAGGTAAACAAAACGGCCGTGCGATGGGCCACCTTGCACATTTAAAGTGCCGCTCGATCGCAAGTCTACGCAGGTCCCAGGCAATATCGAAAAATTACCAGACGCGGCCGGCACTGATATTGCGTTCTTTCCATCATTAAAAATCCTATAAAGAGAGGGTTGATCATGATTTACAATATTGACGGTCTCGTTGTTGACCGAAAAAGTCCCAACACTACATCTGCAACCGCTCATCTAAATTTCTCCCATAGTCAAACACATGAACAAATTGAATTATCAGCCCCCTAACTATCATTGTGCTGCATTGAAGTAGGAGTGTCAATACTTTCGCCGACGGAAACACCGCTGACGCAAAGTGTCCGCAGACACCTCTTAGCTTACCGCTTTCAACGGTCCGTTGCTCACGGTCCGCTTTAGTTCGTCGTGCCCTTAAGGTGTGTGACTTTCGCGACTGGTACGCAATCGCCATGGCGCTCGGCGGTTTCGATTTGCGAGAGATAGCGCGCGTTCGCTAAAGCGCGTTCAGGTTAAGCGGACGCGCTTCAAGGCCGCAAAGCGGCCCGCCACGCCAGAACCCGGGTGTTCCTGAGTACTGCAATTGGTTGAGCGACATCGCCAACATGCGATGTCGCGGCGACGCGCCCTCACTGGCCCGAACGCAGCGAGGAATAGCCGCCAGCGACATCGGCTAATATTCCAGTTCTGGCATTTGCTATCCCGTGCGGCGATCTCGAGGGCAAATATCAGAACCCTAAGGAACACAAACAAGCCCATGTTTCTCGTGTAGCGCACCTGGCGTTTGCTTGAGAGACCACCCGCACATGGCGACCAAACGTCAGGTGCGCTACACTAGCCTTGCTGCAAGCAATACCGAGCACACTTCGAAACCGCAGGAGAATCCCATGTCCCAGCCATTGGACACTCGCGCTATCGAGGCATACTGGAAGGATGGCTTTTATTCACCCTTCCGCGTGTTCACGCCGCAAGAGGCGCGCCACCTGCGCCAGCGAATTGAGGCCGAGGAGTTGGCGCGCGGTCCGATATTCCGCGAAGACCGGCCGCGTCCGGGAGATCCGTTCCAAGGCTCCTACCGCTTCAAGAGCCATCTGATCTTCAAGTGGCTTGCCGATGCGATCCGCGATCCGCGCCTGTTGGATGCAATCGAACAGTTGGTCGGCCCCGACATCATGGTTTGGACCACACACTGGTTCATCAAGGAGGCCAATTCGCCCAACTACGTCTCCTGGCACCAGGACAGCAACTACTGGGGCGTTGAGACGGATCGCCTCGTGACCGCCTGGCTGGCCCTCTCGCCCGCGACGGTCGCAAGCGGCTGCATCCGTCTGCTGCCCGGATCACACAAGGGTCCCGACCTCACCCACGTCGACACTTGGGAAGCCGACAACATGCTCACGCGCGGCCAGACAATCATGGACGTCGATGAAACCGAAGCCGTCAACCTTGAACTCGCGCCTGGCGAGGTGGCGCTTTTTGACTACCGCCTCGCTCATGCCTCGTACGCCAATCGAAGCAACGATCGGCGTATCGGCATCGGTATCCGCTACATCCCGACGAGCGCGAAGCAGGTTCGCGCTGAGTGGGATTGTGCTTCGCTCGTTCGTGGCGTCGACAACTACGGCCATTTCGAACTGGAGCCCCGGCCCGAAAAGGACTTCGATCCAGCAGCCCTTGCTTACCACAGCAAGGCGGACGAGGAGCAGCGCAAGATCTACTACAAGGACGCCAAGCCGGGCCACACCGAGGCGCGCCCCGGTTAGGTTTGGCCAATGCGCCGCGCGATCCCGGAAACGGCGTGCGGATGCCGCGATCCGGTGTTCCGTTTTGCATGCATCGCCGAGCATTCCCGCAAGCCGGCTGTCCTCGAGGCGCGTTCACCTTGGGCGGATGCGCTTCAGAGCGGAGATGGTCCCGACTGCATGAGATCGGCCAGGAAATCGATATCGCTGTCCCGGAGCCGGTTCGAGCCGATGCCGACCATCACCCGGCCGATGTAGGCCCAATAAATGAACCTTGCACGCACGTGCGCCTGCCCATCCTCAATTCCCGCAGCCATCAACAGCCCGTGAATATACTTGACGCGGGCCTTGTCGACCGCCGCGATCGTGCTGGCGGCCTTGCGATCTTGTGTCGCCCACGAGCGTATTCCGCGTTCCAACTTCTCGTCACTTGCCAAGGCCGTCCGCATGAGCCGCCGCAGGCGTTCGGCTGGCGCGGCCTCTTGGTCAACGGCAACAATAATCTCATCCGTTGCACGCTTGCGCCATCTTGCAAGCAGCAAGGCGTGAAATTGGTCGATGTCTCGGAAGTGCCAATAAAAGCTGCCTCGCGAGACCTTGAGCCGCTTCGCGAGCGTGTCGGCCTTGAGTACGGCGGGACCGTCATTTGCCAGGGCTTTCAAGCCATGGTCCAGCCAATCGTCTTGGGTCAATCGCGTGCTCATTGCAAAACCATACACAAGTGTATTGACAAGGTGCAACCGCTTGAATATCTACCATACAGTCCTGTATGGAGAAGACCATTGAACGACGCATTGATCGTAAGCGCAGGTTGCCTCGGCATGGGCATTGCCATCATTCACGGCCGCCTTGGAGAAACCAAGGTCGTCCGCCCGGTCCATGACTTGCCCGCAACCTCCAAACGCGTATTGCGCGCCGTCATGTTCCTGAGTGCGCTGTATTGGTTTGCCGGTGGGTTGCTGTTGGTGATCGGCCCGGTCTATCTGACGGCGCCGGAACAGGTCTTTGCCGCGTTGGCCATCGGTGCGATGTACCTGACCGGGGCGGTGGGAAATTTCTGGGCGACGAGAGGGCGGCACATCGGGTGGGTCTTGTTGGCGTGCGCGGCCGGGCTCGCATGGACCGGTGTCTGGCTGCAGGCCTGAAGTTCTTCGGGCTCGACGATCGACGAACGTGACCTGGCCCGGCAACGCACGCCGCGAAACGTCGGGTCAAAGGGCGATCGCCGGAATGACGAACCCAAGAGTGTCGTGGTTTCGGCTCAAGACAGATCCGCCGAACCTGGCGGACCTAGAGTTCCGCCATGGGCGGAATCGCATCGCCGGTCCGCTACCTTCCCGACCGCCCAATACAATCATGCCGTGGGCGGTGCGGAGAGGGAGCGGGATGGTTTCAGCCAAAACTAGAAGACCATAAACGCCATCCGGCGTGCGTCGGCGGGCCAAGCTTGGCGCTCCGAGGTGGGCGTTGGCCCCGAACCTGCCGGTTCTTCGATATCGATCAGACGGGAACCTCTCCGGCCGCCGTCGTCCGATGCAGCAAGCGGCGGTCCTCCGGCTCATAGTCGCGCACCGCGTAATGCATCGAGGCGCGATTGTCCCACATCAAGACGTCGCCTGCTTGCCAGCTATGCCGGTAGACCAGTTCGGGGCGCGTTGCGTGCATGATGAGATGGTCGAGGAGCGGCTTGCTCTCGGCTTCCGTCATGTCTTCGAAGTGAGTGACGAAATGCGGATTGACGAACAGGGCCTTGCGCTTCGTGCCGGGATGGGTCCGCACCACCGGATGCAGGCGGGGCGAGGGCACGGTCTTGATTTCATTGCCGTCGTTGTCCTCGAGATTGTTGCGCCTTTGTGTTGCTGCGGCGCTGTGCCAGGCGCGCATGCCGTCCAGCATTCGGCGCATGCCGTGCGACAGGCCCTCCCACGCCAGGTACATGTTGCAGAACATGGTATCGCCCTTGCCGGGCGGCACGATCTTGGCGTGCAGGATCGAAGCGAGCGGCGGGCGCTCGGCATGGGAGATGTCGGAATGCCAGTAGTCATTGCGCGCACCTGGTTTGCCGGGCTGGTTTTCCAGGATCAACACGCCCGGATAACCGTCGACCGAACGTCGCGTGCGCAACGGATGCGGCTCGACCTTGCCGAAAATCTCGGTGAATGCGACATGGGCCGGCGCATCGAGGTTCTGATCGCGAAACAGCAATACCACATGATCATCGAATGCTCGCCTGAGCTCATCGACAACGTCGTCAGAAAGCTTCGACGAGAGATCGAGGTGGTCGATTCGCACGCCAAGTGCGCCGCTCAGAGGTGTCATGTCGAGCATGTTCAAGCATCCCGTTCACGGTGATACACAGGAGATCTGCACCCAATGTTACATGGACTCTAGCAGAGAGTTGCAACCCCACCCAACGGCGACCGCCAGGCCGGTCTCGCCACGCTGCCACTCCGTGCCGCAACGCTGCCCTTTAAGGTCTGTCGCGCAAACGGCCGCGCGTTGGTGTCGGCGCCAGCCACCCAAGTCCACCGGCGATGATGTCCCCAGCCGCGCCGTGCAGGGGCCGTTGCCGAACGATTGTCGTGCAAGGGACGGTGTAAAGCGAACGCCCGGGAAGCCCCGTGGCGGGTCATCGCCTGCAGGGCGTGCTTTGCATGTGCACAACTAATCCAGCGAAACGGACCACAAGCCCGCCGGCCGCCAGCGGGTAGGTGCGTCGGTGTTGCGAGCGTGCAATCGTTGATTGCAAGTTCGGCCCGGTCCATGGATAGTCTCGGGTGGCCCGTACACGTACCGAGGGGACTTGAGTGTAATGACCAGAGCACGCAAACAGCGATCAGACTTCGGCGTCGCGTGTTTCTTTGTTCTTAGTCTTGTCTTGGCCGCCCCAGGGCTTGCCCAGGACAAGAAGACCGAGGCGGCATTGCCGAGTGTCGTCGTACATGCGGTTGCGGAAAAGGATGTCACGCCCGAATTCCGTTACGTCGGGCGCATTGTTGCGGTCGATACTGTGGCGATACGTGCACGGGTTGCCGGAATCCTCGAACGGCGCAACTTCACCGAAGGGCGGACCGTTAAGAAGGGCCAGATCTTGTTCGAGATTGAAAAGGCCCCATACGAGGTTGTCGTCGATCAGCGCAAAGCGGAACTTGCAAGCGCCAAGGCGACGCTCGCCAATGCGGAAGCAGACTTCAAGCGCAAGCAGTCGCTGCAGGGCCGCAACGTCGTCTCGGAGGCATCGCTCGACCAATCCCGCGCAGCGAAGCTTTCCGCCGAGGCCGAAGTCTTGAAAGCGCAGGCGGCATTGCGGGCGGCGGAACTCGACCTCGGGTACACCACGGTCCACAGTCCCATCGACGGCAAGATCAGCACGGCCAACTACAGTGTCGGCAATCTCGTCACCACCTCGAGTGAGCCGCTGGCAACCGTGACCAGCGTCGATCCCGTCTATGTCGTCATCGGTGTCAGTGAAAAGGCGATGATCGATGCACGCAAGCGCGGCATCGATCTCAAGAACCCGCCCGTCGCGCCGACGCTGCGGCTTTCCGATGGCACCGACTACGAACACCAGGGTGCATTCAATTACCTGTCGCCCGATGTCAATCAGAGCACGGACACGATTACGGCCCGGGCCCAGTTCCCCAATCCGAAGGGTTTGCTGCTGCCGGGCCAGTTCGTGACGGTCGTCATTCGCCCGAAACAGACCGAGCGCTCCATCGTTGTTCCGCAAGTCGCGGTGCAGCGCGACGCCGAAGGGTATTTCGTCCTGGTTGTCGATCGCGCCAATAAGGTCGAGGTCCGCAGGGTCCAGACAACCCGTCAGATCGGCACCGACTGGGTCGTCTCAAACGGTTTGGCGACCGGTGAGCGTGTGATCGTCGATGGCATCCAGAAGGTGCGGCCAACCATGGCCGTCAACCCGGTCACGGCGTCCTAGTGTAGCGCGCACCTGACGTTTGGTGCCTGTGTGCGGCTGGTCTCTCAATCAAACGTCAGGTGCAAGAGCTACACTAGAAACATAGGCTTGCTCGTGTTCCGCTTTCAGTTCGTCACATTGAGGCAATCATGTTCTCGGCATTCTTTATCGATCGTCCGAAGTTTGCGCTGGTCATCTCGATCGTTATTTCGCTGGCTGGGCTGATTGCATTGTCCGTACTGCCGGTGGAGGAATTCCCGGACGTTGCTCCGCCGCAGGTTCAGGTGACGGCCAGCTACGCCGGGGCCAATGCGACCGCCGTCGAACAGTCGGTCGCTGCGCCGATCGAGGACAAGGTCAACGGCGTCGATGACATGCTCTACATGTCATCCGACAGCAACAACGACGGCAGCTATTCGCTCACGGTCACCTTCAACGTCGGAACCAATCCGGACATTGCAGCGGTCAATGTGCAAAACCGCGTCGCCACGGCAACGGCGCAACTACCATCCGAAGTAACGCGCAACGGTGTCACGACGAAGAAGCAGTCGTCGAGCTTGCTGATGGTGATCACGTTGCTGTCACCGAACAAGTCACGCGATGCCCTGTTCCTGAGCAACTACGCGTCGATCAACATCCAGGACAGCCTCGCACGGATCAAGGGTGTCGGCGGCGTCTCGCAATTCGGCCCGCTCGACTATGGCATGCGGATCTGGCTGGACCCCGATCGTTTGACGTCGCTGAACCTGACCACGGCAGACGTTTCGAGTGCCATTGCCAGCCAGAACATCCAGGCGACGGCCGGACAGCTCGGGGCGCCACCATTCGACACCCGCTCCCAGTTCCAGCTGACGATCCAGGCCAAGGGGCGCCTGGAGACGGTCGCGGAGTTCGGCAATATCGTGCTCCGCGCCAACCCCGACGGATCGTTTATCCGCTTGAAGGACGTCGCGCGCATTGAACTTGGCTCCCAGAACTACGGCTCGTCGACGACGCTCAACAACGCGCCTGCCGCAGCGATCGGTATCTATCAATCCCCCGGTGCCAACGCACTCGAGGTAGCAAACAAGATCTATGCCGAGCTCGAACGCCTGAAGACCCGTTTCCCGCCGGACATGGAATACAACATCGTCTACGACACGACCCTGGCCGTTCGGGCATCGGTCGAAGAGGTCGTGACGACGCTCTTCATGACCTTCGCCCTGGTCGTTGCCGTCACATTCCTCTTCCTGGCGGACTGGCGCTCGACGCTCATCCCGACGCTTGCCATTCCGGTTTCGCTGATCGGCACCTTTGCATTTCTTTACGCCGTCGGATTTTCCATCAATACGATCACGCTGTTCGCCATCATCCTGGCCATCGGCGTTGTGGTCGACGACAGCATTGTCGTCGTCGAAAACGTCCAGCGTGTCATGTCAGAAGAAGGCCTCGATGTCCGCGCAGCGACGCGCAAGTCCATGGAGCAGGTCACGGGGCCGGTGATTGCAACGACGCTCGTGTTGCTGGCCGTGTTCGTTCCCGTGTCTTTCATGCCCGGCATTACCGGCGTACTCTACCGGCAGTTTGCCATCACCATCAGCGTTGCGGTCTGCATTTCATCGCTCAATGCGCTGACACTTGCGCCGGCGCTGTGCGCGCTCATTCTCAAGCCGGAATCTTCAAAGCCGCGCGGCCCATTGAAGTCCTTTGCCACGCTGATTGACTGGATGCGCGACCGCTTCGGATCATTGGCCGCCACCATGGTGCGGCGCATGGCGCTCTCGTTGCTCGTGTTCGCGCTGTTTGCCGCAGCGACCGGGTTTCTTTTCGCACGCGTGCCAACCGGGTTTCTTCCCCTCGAAGACAAGGGTGCACTAATGGCCAACATTCAGTTGCCCGACGGTGCCTCGCTGTCACGGACGGAGGAAGTCGCGCGCCGCGCATCCGACATGCTGGCCGACATTGATGGTGTCCGCGACGTATTGGCCGTGCCGGGCTTCAGCTTGCTGTCGGGTGCTGCCCCCAACTCCGCCTTGATCATCATGATCATGGATCCGTGGAACCAGCGCAAGGACTTCGACAAGAAGTGGTTCAGCATCCTGCGAAAGGCAAACGCGAAGTTTGCAACGATCGCCTCGGCAAACGCCTTCGCGTTTCCAATTCCGCCGATCATCGGATTGGGTACCGGTGGCGGTGTCGAAGTTGAGCTGCAGGATCTGAGCGGTGGTTCTCCCCAGGAACTGGCCGCGGCAGCACGGAGCCTGGTGTTTGCAGTCAACCAGCAGCCGGAACTCGCCCAGGCCTTCAGCACGTTCTCGGCCAACGTCCCGCAGCTGTTCCTCGAAGTTGATCGCGATAAGGCCCAGGTCCTCGGTGTGCCGATTTCGGAGATCTTCGAGACCCTGCAGGCGCAGTTCGGATCTTCCTACATCAATGACTTCAACCTTTACGGAAAGGTCTATCGGGTCGTGATCCAGGCGGAGGCGAAGTTCCGCAACAAGATCGAAGACATCAACCGGCTGTACGTGCGAAACGCATCCAACGATATGGTTCCGCTGAACACCCTCGTTCAGATCAAGCCAATCCTCGGGCCCTTGTCGATCAAGCGCTACAACACGCGCAAGAGCGCCTCGATCACGGCCAACCCGGCGCCGGGCTTCAGTACCAGCCAGGCCATCGCGGCCGTCGAACGCGCAGCCGCCACGGCGGTGCCGCCGGGCTACGCGATTGCATGGACAGGCACGGCGCAACAGCAGCTCGAGGCCGGCAATCTCATCATTGCGATCTTCGCGCTGGCACTGATCTTCGCCTACCTGTTCCTGGTTGCCCAATACGAGAGCTGGACAACGCCGGTCTCGGTGATCCTCTCGGTCGTCCTCGCCGCCTTCGGCGCGCTCGTGCCGCTGTGGTTGTTGCCCTTCCTGAACAACAATCTCTACGCCCAGATCGGCCTTGTCATGCTGATCGGTCTCGCCTCCAAGAGCGCCATCCTGATCGTCGAGTTTGCCAAAGCCAGGCGCGAAGCCGGAGATAATCTGTTCGATGCCGCAATCGAGGCTGCCCGCACGCGCTTCCGTGCGGTGATGATGACCGCACTTTCATTCATTCTCGGGGTCTCGCCGCTATTGTTTGCAACGGGGGCAGGTGCCGCCAGTCGTGTCTCCGTTGGATTTGTCGTATTCTTCGGCATGCTGGCGGCAACGGCGATCGGCATGCTGTTCGTCCCGGTCCTTTATGTCGCTATCCAGAGCGTGCGGGAGTGGGCAACGGGCGCCAATAAAACGCAAGTTGCGGCGGATAGCTGATCGTGTTGCGCTGATTGAGGTGAGAGAGATTGAGATGAGAGCGGCGGCAGTTTTCGTGGGCGTTGCATAAGCCGTCTTGTACGCGGCCTTCGGAGCACGTCCCATCAGCTGCAGTTGGCGGTCTATTCGACGTCAGCGAAAGAGATCAGTCTCTTCCGGCGTTCGTCCCAAAGCTGCAGGCCGGTGTAGCGGAAGCTCTCGAGCAACGAAATGCGCTTGACGTCGCACAATTCAGGGTGATCGTTCAGCACTTCTGGCAGCCGGTAGAACGGAATGCGGCTGCAGAGGTGGTGCACATGGTGTATCCCGATGTTGCCGGTGAACCATCTGAGTACTGCCGGTAGATCGTAGTACGAGCTGCCTTGCAGGGCTGCATCGTGGAGGTCCCAGTTCGCCTCGCGCTCCCAGTGTGCGTCTTCGAACTGATGCTGGATGTAGAACAGCCAGACGCCGATCGTCGAGGCGAGCAGGACGATCGGCAGGTGGACCGCGACGAACGGTTTTACGCCGACGGCCATGATCAAGGCGGTTATGAACAGCGCAATGCCGGCATTGGTCGCCATTGCGCTCAACCAATATTTCCAGCCAGCGCGCATGAAGCCAAGCGGCAAACGGTTCTGCAGCAGGAAGATGTAGCCGGGGCCAATGCCCAGCAGGATCAACGGATGGCGGTAGAGCCGATAAAGCAGCCGGCTGCGCCAATTCAACGCCCGGTATTCGGCAACGGTCAGCGTGTGAATATCTCCGGTTCCGCGCAGGTCGAGGTTGCCTGTCGTTGCGTGATGCACGGCATGGCTCCGTCGCCACACATCGTAGGGCGTCAACGTCACGATGCCGATTGCGCGGCCGACCCAGTCGTTCGTCGCGCGACGACGAAAGAACGCGCCATGCCCGCAATCGTGCTGGATCATGAAGAGGCGCACAAGAAAGCCGGCGGCGGGCACTGCAACGAGCAGCGTCAGCCAGAAACTGATTTTCAGCGCCCACCAGGCAAGAACCCATAGCAGAACGAGGGGAACGATGGTGATCACGAGTTCAAACGCTCCGCGCCGCACATCCGGCTTACGGTATTGGTTGAGTGCTTCGATCCAGTCGCGGCCGCGCATTGGGGTTGCGGGTTGCCAATTCATGCTGTGCATTGCGTGCGGTCCGATTGAATAGCTGGCGTGGCATGGAATCGGATCACAGATGAACGAAGCGGGATCCCGACGCTTTTGCTCTTTGCGAGCGATACCTGATTCTTAGGCAATGTCATCAATTCTCTGGCGTCTTTCCGGCGTGCCGGGTTGGCGGGGTGTGCATCCCGTGCCGCGGCCCACCATGCACGAGACCGGAAAGATCAAAGCAAAACGCCAATGGAGCCCCCGCAAGCCCCCGCGAACTATCCAGCGTCGGGACCTGACGATCCGGTCAGTCCTTCGGTTTTTGCCGGTCTTGATCTGCGGCCATGGAATTGCGACGAAACCCTTGGAGTGGCCCGCGTGGCCGATCCTCGTCACCGTGGCACATGACGCCGGAGTGGGCCAGACATGATCATGCGACACGAATGCGACATCGTGGTTGTCGGCACCGGCGCTGCCGGTTTGAGTGCGGCACTTAGCGCACAAGCAAACGGGGCCAGGGTGCGCGTTGTGGAAAAGGCCTCGGTGGTCGGCGGTACGACCGCAATGTCCGGCGGCTGCATCTGGGTGCCGCGCCACCACTACACCGCCGAGATCGGTGTCACCGACAACCGCGAAGCCGTGCTCGAGTATATCCGGGCAGTCGCACCGGACGGCTGGCACAATCGGGAAGAGCCACAGTGGGCAGCCTTCGTCGACCATGCACCCGAGATGCTGAAATTTCTCGAGGCCCGCACCCCGCTGAAGTTCACGCCGAACCGCGACCCGGACCCCTATGCCGAGGCTGCGGGTGGCCTGTCGTTTGGGAGAAACGTCTCCGCGGCTCCCATTCGGATCGGCATTCTTGGCGCGTGGCAGAACAAAATCCGCCAACCCACCTTCGACCTGCGCCTCAACTACGAGGAAATCGTCGATACGTTTTTCTTTGCCAACCCGAAAAAATGGGTCGCGCGCTACGTCCCGCGCCTGGTGTGGCGCAAGCTCACCAACCAACGCACCAGGGGCAATGCGCTGACCATCGGCCTGCTGAGAGCGTGCCTGGATCACGGCATCGATATCTGGCTCGATACGCCGGCCAGACGGCTGATTACACGGGACGGGCGCGTGACCGGCCTTGAGGTGGAGCGCGATGGTATTGCAACGCCGCTTGCAGCCGCAAAGGGCGTCGTCCTCGCCTCGGGCGGCTTTGAGTGGAACCGCGAAATGATGGCCAGGTATTTTCCCGGTCCTGTCGAATGGACGGCAAGCCCGTCCACCAATACCGGGGACGGTCAGCGCATGGCCGAAGAGGTTGGCGCACAGCTCGATCACATGGACCAGGCGCTGATCATGGGGACCACGCCGGTGATGTACGAGGGCCGCCTCCAGGGCCAGCCCGCTGCAGACTATTTTCTGCCGCACTCCATGATCGTGAACCGGCAAGGCCGGCGCTTTGTCAACGAAAAGCAGATGAACATCGGCCTCGCCTTCGCCGAAATGGATCCGGCAACGGGCACGCCGCGCCACCTGCCGGCATGGCGCATCTACGATGGCCAGTTCGCCAAAAAGTATCCGCATGCCCTGCCGAGCAAGGCGGTGCCGGACAATCATCACATGGCCGAGACCTTGGAGGACTTGGCCGGCATGATCGGCGTCGACCCGGCCGGTCTTGTGGAAACGGCACGCCGCTTCAGCGACTTTGCACGCACCGGCATCGATCTCGATTTCGGCCGCGGCGCCACGGTATGGGACCGCAATCGTGGCGGTGATCCGGATCACAAGCCGAACCCGACACTGGGCACGATCGAGAAACCACCATTTTATGCCATGCCGTTCAAAGCCAGCTTCCTTGGCACCAAAGGCGGGCCGCGGACCAACGAGAAGGCCCAGGTGCTCGACCACCGTGATGTGCCGATCCCCGGCCTCTATGCCGCCGGCAACGTCATGGCGAACTCATTCGGCTCGAAGGGGGTCGGCGCCGGCACGACGCTCGGCCCGTGCCTCACCTGGGGCTACATCGCCGGCCTGACTGCGGCACGGTGAAGCGAGGGACGCCGGTTTGGACACGACCGGGCAATCGCGCCTCGGCCTGCCCGCCGGCGCCTGCCGGGTCAGGCCGCCTGCGAGGCGACGGTCGGACCATCGTCTTCTACCGTCGCGCGGCGCAGGTCGCGCTTTTCCGCAGGATCGTGCGGACGCCCGCGATGCAGCGTGCATCGATTGTCCCACATCACAAGATCGCCGACCTGCCAATGGTGCGTGTGGATGTACTGCGGTAGCGTTGCCCGTTCCATCAATTCGAGGAGCAGGCATTTGCCCTCCGGTACCGGCCAATCGACTATGCGTGAGGCATGCGAGGCGATATAGAGGGCCTTGCGGCCGGATCCGGGATGTACGCGCACCAGGCGCTGCAGTGCAGGTGGCATCGCCGCACGTTCTTCCTCCGAGAAGTCAGTAAATCCGATCTTCGCGCGCGACTCGAATATCGAGTGCTCGGCGATGAGATCCTCGATCGTCGTCTTTAGCTTTTCCGGCAATGCATCGTAGACGGCGCGCATATCGACAAACTGGGTCTCACCGCCCTCGCCCGGTACGGCGTGGGCGTGCAGCAGCGAATACTTGGCCGGTGTGCGCTTGAACGAGGAATCCGTGTGCCACAACAGGTTGCCGAGATTCGACATGCGCCGCCGGTCATCGGCATCAAGGATGCGCTCGTTTTCATCGAGGTTCGAGATATCGGCGAGCTGCTGGTGCAGGCGGAACTTTCGCCCTGTCCTGATAATGCCGGACGTTTCGAGTGAGCCGAATGCCTGTGCGAAGGCGAGCTGCTGGTCGGGTTCCAGCGGCGCGCCACGCAAGACCAGCACGGCAAACTCGTCGATGGCAGCCTGCAGGTCGGCGATTGGCAGATCCGCGATCGGGGCCCTGAGATCGAGGCCGGAGACCTCTGCGACGAACATAGGATGCAGCTGCTTGATGTCGAGCGACATGGCTGGCTCCTTTGGGTGTGGCCGTGCGCGCCCGCATGCATCTACGCAAGGTGCACGTGCGCGCGTTTTGATGTGACATGCTACGGAGCACACATTTCAGCGCAAGTGTGCGGCCCCGGATATCCGGTCGGTGTTGGTCTTCCATTCCCCAAAACCATACCGAACGCGGCATGACCTACGCGAGGTGGCCAAGCGGCAGCTTGGAGGTTTGTTTGAGACGATCCAGAACGATCGAGGAGCGCAACCGCGCCACACCTTCATGCGGCAGAAGCACATCGTTCAGGATTTCCGACAACCGCTTGAGGTCGGCCACGGCAAGCTTGACGAGGTAGTCGGACTCGCCCGTCAGCGAATAGGCCTCCTGAACCTCCTCCATCCCGGCAAGCAGGTCGCCGAACCGTTTCGCATTGTCGGGCGAATGCATGGCGAGCGAGACCTCGATGAAGACGATGAGTTCAAGGCCGATGGCTTCGCTCGAAAGACTTGCACGGTAGCCGTCGATCACGCCGGCCTCTTCGAGGGCGCTGCGGCGGCGCGAACACTGCGACGCCGATAGTCCGACGCGCTCAGCCAGCTCCTGGTTGGTCAGGCGGCCGTCCTGCTGAAGGGCATCCAGTAGTCTCAGGTCGACGTGGTCAATGCGCATTTTGTGCCTCATTCCCGCCAACATGCATGAATCATGCGAAAATATTGATTATCTAGCGCAGTTCGCAAGGACATTGCGAGAGCCGTGCGGTAATTTGCATCCACAAACCGCCAATATGTTCAACGCGCAGCAATTGGGGAAGGACCATGGGACCTTATCCGCACGATGCACCACCTGCCGAAATCAATGACGCCAACCCGGCCGGGACCGACGGCTTCGAGTTCGTTGAGTTCGCGCATCCCGAGGCTGGTCATCTGGAAGCTCTCTTTGCCCGGATGGGCTATGTCGAGGTCGCGCGGCACAGGACCAGGAACATCTCGCTCTACCGTCAGGGCGCCATCAACTACATCGTCAATCGGGATCCGGACGCGCACGCGGCGCGCTTCGTCGAACGCCATGGCCCGTGCGCACCGGCCATGGCGTGGCGCGTGGTCGATGCCGAGCATGCCCTGAGACGCGCCGTGGACCTCGGGGCAAAGGAATATACCGGTGGCGACAAGACGCTCGACGTTCCAGCCGTCTACGGCATAGGTGGCTCGCTGCTTTATTTCGTCGACACCTACGGCGAGAAGGGTTCGCCCTATGACGGCGATTTCGACTGGCTCGGTGAGGCCGATCCCTATCCGGCGGGCGTCGGATTTTATTACATCGACCATCTCACCCACAACGTTCAGCGCGGCAACATGGACACCTGGTACAGGTTTTATGCAGAGACCTTCAATTTCCGTGAGATCCGCTTTTTCGACATCGAAGGCAAGGCCACCGGCCTGTTCAGCCGGGCATTGACATCGCCGTGCGGCAAGATCCGCATTCCGATCAACGAGAGCGCCGACGACAAGAGCCAGATCGAGGAATATTTGAAGGAATACAAGGGTGAGGGCATCCAGCACATTGCGGTTGGAACCGAGGACATCTACGCTGCTACGGATGCCATTGCCGAGCGCGGCCTGGAGTTCATGCCAGGCCCGCCGGAAACGTATTACGCGATGTCAAAGCAGCGTGTGAAGGATCACAACGAGCCGATCGAACGCATGAAGAAGCACGGCATCCTGATCGACGGTGAAGGCGTCGTGGACGGCGGGACAACGCGCATCCTGCTGCAGATTTTTTCGCAGACGGTGATCGGTCCGATCTTCTTCGAGTTCATCCAGCGCAAGGGTGACGACGGCTTTGGCGAAGGAAACTTCCAGGCGCTCTTCGAGTCAATCGAGGCGGATCAAATCGCGCGCGGCACGCTGGCGGCACCCTAGATGGCGGCATCGCCCGGCAGGTGGGCGCACCGCACCCGCCCCGCGCTGCGTTGCAAACAATGGAGATTGTCATGAACGAGCATGTTGACCCGCGCGTCGTCGTCGCAAAATCGCGCGCGCAATACAATGCCGGCTACATGCCCGGCTTTGACAACGACTTCGAGACCGAGGCCTTGCCCGGTGCGCTGCCGATCGGTCAGAACTCGCCACAGCGTTGCCCCTACGGACTTTATGCCGAACAGATCTCCGGCACGCCGTTTACGGCACCGCGCGCAACCAACAAACGCTCGTGGCTTTATCGCATGCGCCCGACGGTGCAGCACATCAGCGACTTCCAAAAGATCGACGTGCCCTATTTCCGCTCCGCGCCGACCGTCGCAGAAAGCGAACTTCCTCTGGCGCCGCTGCGCTGGGATCCCGCACCCATTCCCGACGAGGCGATGACGTTCGTGACCGGCATACGCACCATCGCCACCGGCGGCGACGTGCTGACCCAGACCGGCTACGCGATCCATACCTACGCGGTGACGCAAAATATGGATGACGACTACTTCTACAATGCCGACGGCGAGATGCTTGTCGTCGCGGAAATCGGCGCCCTGCGCTTCTTCACGGAGTTCGGCATCGTCGACATCGCCCCTGGCGAAATCGCCGTCATGCCCCGTGCCGTGAAGTTCAAGGTCGCCTTGCTGGATGACGACAAGGCGCGGGGCTACATCTGCGAGAACTATGGTGCAGCCTTCACCTGCCCGGAGCGCGGCCCGATCGGCGCCAACTGCCTTGCCAATCGCCGCGACTTTCTCACGCCGGTTGCAGCCTTCGAACGCAAAGACGGTGTCGCCTGCCGCGTTGTCACCAAGTGGTGCGGCGGCTTCCACGCCTGCGAGATTGATCACTCGCCGCTCGACGTCGTCGCCTGGCACGGCAACTTTGCCCCCTACAAATACAACCTGCGTCACTATTCGCCGGTCGGCCCGATCCTCAACGACCACGCCGATCCCTCGATCTTCACGGTCTTGACCGCCCCTCTCGGCGAGCCCGGAACGGCCAACGTCGATTTCGTCATCTTCCCGTCCCGCTGGCTGGTGGCAGAAAACTCGTTCCGCCCGCCGTGGTACCACATGAACGTCATGTCGGAATTCATGGGGCTCATCGAAGGCGTGTACGACGCCAAGCCGGAAGGGTTCGTACCCGGCGGCATGAGCATTCACAACATGATGCTGCCCCACGGCCCGGACTCGGACGCCTTCTACGCGGCATCCCTGAAGGATCTGGAGCCGGAAAAGCTCGACAAGACGATGGCGTTCATGTTCGAGACGCGCTACCCGCAACAGCTGACAAAGTATGCTGCAGAGCTTCCAACCTTGCAGACCAGCTACCCGAAGGTCTGGCACAAGCTGCGCAACCATTTCGATCCGGAGCGCCCGGTCTGGAACGGCGAGTAGCGCCACGGTGACATTGCTCGCCCGGCGCCAATGATTGCCGTGCCGGGCAATTGATTGGGTGGGGGATCACATGACCGGCCTGAACACGACCCACGATCCATCCGTCAGGAGTTGGGTCGAGACGGCAACTCATCGAGACTGCCCGTTCCCGATACAAAATCTGCCCTACGCAGTGTTCTCCACCGCCGGTAGCGCAAAGCGCGTTGGCGTCGCGATTGGCGACTGGATCCTTGATTTGGCCCTGCTTGAGGCCGAGGGCCTGCTGCGACCGTCGCCGGACGCAAGTGTCTTTGCTGCATCCGAATTGAACGGCTTCATGGCTCTGGGCGCGGAGGCCTGGACCAACACGCGCGCTGCGATATTCGAGCTTTTACGCGCCGACACGTCCCGCCTGCGAGACGACGACACCCTCAAGGACAAGGCACTCGTCAAGATGTCGAAGGCCGATTTGCACTTGCCGATCTTCGTGCGCAGCTACACCGACTTTTACGCCTCGATTGAGCATTCCACCAACGTCGGGACGATGTTCCGCGGGCCGGACAACGCCCTGCCGCCCAACTGGCTGCACATCCCCATCGGCTACAACGGGCGGGCATCGAGCGTCGTTGTTTCCGGGACACCGATCAGGCGTCCCTGGGGACAGCTCAAGGCCCCCGACGACGAACTACCGAGGTTTGCGCCGAGCGAGCGCTTCGACATCGAACTGGAACTGGGCGCGATCGTCGGCATGCCGAATGCGCTGGGCCAGCCCGTTACCGTTGCTCAGGCCTACGAGATGATCTTCGGCTATGTCCTGCTCAACGACTGGTCGGCACGCGACATTCAGGCCTGGGAATACCAACCCCTCGGTCCGTTCCAGGCCAAGGCGACTGCGACGACCATCAGCCCATGGGTCGTAACCCGAGAGGCCCTGGAGCCCTTCCGCACGTCGACACCGGAGCATCGCCAACCCCTGTTGCCCTATCTGCGCGAGGCGACCCCGAACAACTTCGACATTGATCTCGAAGTGCTGCTGGCCCCGAAGGGCGGCACGCCCGCGACCATCGCCCGCACCAACTACGCCGGCATGTATTATTCGTGCGCTCAGCAACTGGCGCATCACACATCCTCCGGCTGCCCCATGTGCACGGGAGATCTCATTGGCTCCGGCACGATCTCGGGCCAGACCAGGGACAGCTACGGTTCACTGCTCGAGCTTTCGTGGGGCGGCAAGGATCCGGTTGATCTCGGCAACGGCGAGACGCGCACCTTCGTCGAGGACGGCGACACCGTCACCCTGCGCGGCCATTGCCAAGCGGATGGCTATCGCATTGGTTTTGGTGCGTGCACCGGCCAGGTTCTTCCGGCAATCCGGTATCCCGGCCTGTCGTAGCACGTCGATGGATTGGCAAGACTATCGCGCCGGTCGCAGATGCAGCCGGCCCACTTCGCCTTCCAAGCACCCAATAGAATGATACCGTGGGTGGTCGGTAGGGAAAGCGGGATGGTTTCAGCCCAATGTCAAAGACGATAACGTAGTTCCGCCAGGTGTCGGACATTCCAACCAAAGGCCATCAGGGTGAAGCGGCGGACAGGGCCGAGGTTGCAATATGAAGAGGGAACCACAGAGATGAACGCCGACGCTGTTCAACAACGGCTCTCATCACGTGTGCAAAAGGTAAGACCGTCACCGACGCTGAACATGGCGGCAATGACGCGGAAGCTCAAGGAACAGGGCCGCGAAGTCATCATCCTCAGCATGGGCGAACCGGATTTCGATACCGAGGACTTCATCAAGGAAGCCGGCATCGCGGCGATCCGGCGGAACGAGACGAAATACACGGAAGTGAGCGGCACCAAAGCGTTTCGCGAAGCGCTTTCAGAAAAGTTCAAGCGCGACAACGGCATCGACTACGCCGCGGACCAGATCATCGTCTCGAGCGGGCTCAAGCTTATCCTTTTCAATGCCATCTATGCGACGCTCGATCCCGGTGACGAAATAATTATTCCGGCACCTTATTGGGTGTCTTATCCCGACATCGCCATGCTCGCCGGCACCACGCCCGTTTTCGTTGCCTGCCGGGAAGAAAACGGCTTCCGTCTCGACCCGGAGGACCTGGACAAAGCGATCAGCCCCAGAACGCGCATGCTGATCCTCAACACACCGAACAACCCTACGGGAGCGACGTATTCGGCCGAGCATCTGCGCGGCCTCGGTGATGTCCTCAGCCACCACCCGAACGTGATGGTACTCACCGACGAGATCTACGAGCATTTGGTCTACGACGGCTTCAAGGCGGCATCGTTCGCAGCCGCTTGTCCCGAGTTTTATGATCGCACGATCACCTGCAACGGCATGTCGAAGGGCTATGTGATGACCGGCTGGCGGCTCGGTTTTGCCGGCGGACCGCGCGACATCATCAAGGCGATTGATACGCTGCAGAGCCAAAATCTGGGCTCGCCCTCCTCGATCGCCCAAGCAGCGGCCATCGTAGCGCTCAAAGGCGAGCCCAAGCGGGAAGGGCAGAACACCGAGACCTACATGCAGCGCAATGCGCGGTCGTTCCAGGCAAGGCGGGATCTGGCGGCAGAGCGGCTCAATCACATACCGGGCCTCAACTGCCACAAGCCCGAGGGCGCGTTCTATCTCTATCCCGGGTGCGCGGGCGTGATCGGCAAGACGACGCCGCAAGGAAAGCGCATCGAAACGGATGAGGACTTCGTTATTGCGATGCTCGAATCGGAAGGCATCGGTGCCGTGCACGGCGGGGCTTTCGGGCACTCGCCCTACTTCCGTATCTCGTATGCAATGGAGAAGGCGGAACTGGAGGAAGCGTTGTCGCGAATTGAGCGCTTTTGTCGGTCACTGCGCTGACCGGGCCGCGGCGAGCGCCGCCAACGTGAGCGCAGCTGATCTGTTCTGCAGCATAAATGAAATCACGCGGAGCTGTCTCCGACATCCAGATTGCGGCCACGGTGCCGTCAATTGCAGCCAGCCCGAACACCGTACCGCTCGATCACCGCCTTCGCCTCGAACGGTTCGGTTCGAGGGCAATGGAACGGGCCTTGTTCCATTTTTCATTCATTCACTTTGCGACCGGTCGTGCGCAACTGGCTCGCGACCGCGGCCTGCAAAGGCCTACTCGATACCTCCTGCCGGAGCACTGCCCTTGCTCGATTTCTTGTTGCTGCGGAAACCGAAGTGCCAAATGAAAAACAGCGTCAAGGCAAAGAAGAACAACGCGATAGGGCTTTGCAGAAACACGCCGTAGTCGTTGCTGTTCATCAAGATCGATTGACGCAAAGCGAGTTCGAGGTCATCGCCGAGAATAAAGCCGATCACCAGGCAAACGATAGAGAACCCGCCCTTTCGCATCAAATACCCAAGCGCGGTAAACACGAAAAGCAGTGCGACGTGAAACATCGAATTGGATGGTATGTAGACACCGATCACGCACAGTACGATCACGGTCGGCAGCACCACATGTTTGGGAATGCGCACAAACTGTACCCACAAGCGGATGCCCAGCCGGCCGATCAGGATGTGGGCCACGTTTGCCAACAACATCGAGGCGAAGATGCTGTAGATCAGGACGCCATGCTCGCGGATCATCAGCGGCCCGGGGACAACGCCATGGATTTCGAAGGCACCGATGAGCACTGCGGCGGCGACGTTGCCCGGGATACCGAGTGCGATGGTAGGAATGAGGTTGGAGCCCACCACGGCGCTGTTCGCCGCCTCGGTCGCTTGAATGCCTTCCAAGCGGCCCTTACCGAACTCTTCGCTGTGCTTGGAGGCACGTTTGGCGGCGCCATAACCCAGGAAGGCGGCCAAGGTCACCCCTAGTCCGGGCAACATTCCGACCACCGTGCCGATGCCAGCAGAGCGCAACAGCGTCTTCCAGCTACTCCAGAACTCAAGCGCACCGAGCTTGTTGTCTGCCTTGAACTCGGCTGCCGTGCGCGGCACTTCCGGGAGTTCCTCGCCCTGGTGGCGCAGGTCGAACAATTGCGAGACGACCGAACTGAGCGCCAGCGTACCGATGGCAAACGGCAACAATGGAATGCCGTCAAACAGCTCCACGGTGCCAAAGGTCAGGCGCTCGGTACTGTCAACGGGATCAAGCCCCCAGGTACTCAGGAAAACACCCAGCGCTGCGGCCAACACGCCCTTGACGAGCGACTTGCCGGCCAGCGCGGCGATCAGCGTGAAGGAAAACAGGATGATCGACGTAAACTCCACCGGCCCGAACCTAAGCGCGATGGCAGCGATCGGCGCAGCCAGCAGAATGAGCATGATGTCCGAGAACGTATCACCGAACACTGACGAATAAAGCGCCGTCTTCATGGCCTTCTCGGGCTTGCCCTTCTGGGCGAGCGGATAGCCGTCCATCGCGGTCGCCGCCGCTTCCGGCGTGCCGGGCGCGTTGATCAATATCGCTGGAATTGCACCACCGGAAGTCCCCCCCTTGTTCACCCCCACCAGAAAGGCGATTGCCGCCAGCGGGGAAAAATAAAATGTAATCGGCACCAGCACTGCCAGAGCAGTAACGCTGCCAAGACCCGGCAGCACCCCGAAGATGATGCCCAACGTTACGCCCGCACAGATGAACAGCAGGTTCTGCCAGGTCCAGGCGGCCTCGAAACCGGCCGCCATCATCGTTGCGATTTCCATTGAGCTTCCGATCGGATCCGGTTCAGCGCCAGATACCTGGCATTTCGGTGGTGAAGAAGTACCAGGCAGCCTGAGAAAGCAGGATTGGCATGATGATCGCCGTGCCAATCAATGGTTTGACCTCACGCACCCGGATGTAGATCAAGGTGGCGCCCAGCAGAAAAGTCATGCCGGGCTCGAATCCGACATAGCTGATGATAAACCATGCAATGCCGGAGCCCAGCGCCCACAGCCCCGTGTTGATCACCACCCCACCATCGATTCCGGTGGCCTCCTCGCCGAACTCGTCATCCAATTCATCGGCACTGGCGGAACTCAGCCGCCATGCGCGCCAAGCCATCGCGATGGAAAGGATCAACCCGGTTCCCACGGCAAGGGAAGGGATGAGACCTGGCGAGATGTCGTTCTCGCTGGTCGGCGGCACGGTATTGTTGGGAATGAGCCAGACAAGGCAATAAATGCAAATCGGGATCAGGACGATCCCGGTCATCAGATGAGTATTTCGCACCGGGCTCCGGGCTCCGCACTTGCTACGGACGAGGCCGTGCAATGCCAGCACGGCCTCGAACAACGTCGCTGGGTTTTACTTGATGGCCTCTAGAACCTTCTTCAGGCTCTCGGTCGTATCGGCCGCCAGCTTGGTCAAGTCTGCACCCGCCCTGTAGGCTTTCGGAAACTTGATGTTCTGCAGCAACTTTGTGAAGTCCGGGTCATCCAAGATCTTCTTGGCCGCCGCTTCGATTTTTCCGGCGATTTCGTCGGACAGGCCTGCCGGTCCGACAAGAACGGCATTACCGACCTGCGATACGCCGTAGAGGTCTTGGATGGACGGCGCTTCCGGAGTGAACGCCAGAGGTTTCGACAAAAACGACGCCAGCACCGTCATTTCACCCGGGTACTTCTGATGGATGCCGCCGCTGTAGGCGAAGTCGACCTTGCCACCGAGAATGAACGGCACCATTTCGCCGCCGCCGCGGGTTGGAATGAGGTTCCACTTCACGCCCTCTTTCTTGGCAATGAAGGCCAGGATGGCTTTGGAGATGCCGCCCATGTCAGCCACGTTGACTGCATTCTTCTTGGAGTATGCGATCAACTCCTGGAAGTTCTTGAATGGCTGTTTGGGCGTTGAAATGATCGCTGGCTGGTAGGAAGCCACGCCGGCGATGAGGCGCAGATCCGACATGCGATATTTGACGGCCTTTTGCGCCAGCGGATTCCAAATCATGTTGTTCAGATCGGAATAGCCGATGGTGTAACCGTCGGGTTTGGCCTTTGCCACCGCCGTGATGCCGACGGCGCTCCCGCCACCCGGCATCGGCCTGACAACGATCTGCGTGCCCAGTTCACGCCCCAACGCTTTCGACATCACTTGTGACATACTGTAGGTGGTGCCACCCGCCTTGTAGGGAACGATCAAGGTAATGGGTTTGCTCGGCCAATCCGCCGCAGCGACATTGCCAGCCATCGCCACCGCCAGAACTGAGCCCAAAATGCAACGAAACGTCATCTAGCTTCTCCTCTACCTTTCTACGCTCTCACCAAACTTCCGAGAGGAACCGGACCGAACCTCGCCCAAAGCGCTTCTTGTCCCAGCCTCGAAGTGCGACGAACGCAGTCGAGACTCCCTACAGTGTGCCATAACCACCTATCGCTGCAAAGATTTCTTGTGCCCGAATTGCCACCCGGGCTCCAACTCGATGCCGGCCAGCGTTGGATTTTCCTGTTTGGACATCCACTTCCGCCACTCCTACCGCGCACCCTGGGCGCCACGTTCACTCTGCGAAAATCCCGACACCGGCGGGGCCTGCAGCATTGATGCGTGAACGCACGATAGGCCGCCGCCAGCAAGCAATCGTCGACGTTCCAGCGCTGCGTTTTGGCCTCAACATTGGCCCATTCGCAAATTCGCGCCTTCGCAAGCTGCGATGCGCAAGTGCAAACACGCGACTTCAAGCTGCCATCATCAGGCAAGACGCAGTTCAGGCGTTGTTGGTCGCCGCAACCATCACGGCACAACACCTACGATCATCGCCTTGCGCACTCGGCCGCGCAGCCGTCCTGCACGTGCACGTACGCCTCAAGCGCACACCCAGCGTGCTTCAAACGACGAGTATCGTCTCATTGTCGAAGAAATCTGAGCGGACAATTGGAGCGCGCTCTGTAACCTCGATGAGATCTTCCATGTGGTAGCCCTTCTTGCCCACCCAGCGCACGCGCGTCTCGACCGTGATCATCATTCCAGCCTCGATAGGAGTGGTGTCATGCGGGCTGATCAGCGGATGTTCATGCACTTGCAATCCGATGCCGTGGCCATTGTGTGCGTAAGGAAATGGTATTTCGTGCTTTTTGTGCAGCCGGGTTGCGGCTTCGAAGAGCTGTGCACCGGTGTTGCCGGGGCGGACCATATCGGTGATCTCGTGATGAATCTCACGTAACCGCCCCCACCAGGAGCGGTCATCATCCGTCAGCTTGCCCTTCTTTGCCGTGCGACCGACATTGGAATAATACCGGTGATAAAACCCACCGGCATCCGCCTTGAGGATGTCGTCCGCAGCGACTTTGTTGTCGGATGGATCCATGTGGGGAAAGCCCGTATTGCGCCCGGCGTTGATATGGCAGAACGCAACGGACTGTGCACCTGAACGCAAAATGCCATCACACAGCCGGAATGCCATATCGCGCTCCGTATCGCCGACACGGGTCGCCGTATAGGTTTCCATCAGCGCCTTTTCGGTGCCGCGAAATCCAGCAGCCAGAATCTCTCGCTCGCGCTGGGATTTTATCATTCTCGCTTGTGCAAACAGATCATCGCAGGGCTCCAGACGAAGCCCCGGCAAGCGCATCATGAGCTTTTGATGGTAACGCACGCCGAGATATTCTGTCTCGATGCCGACCCTGCCGCGCGCCAATCCGAACTCATCCAACGTATCCGCCAAGACATCTATCGGTGAGGTCACGAACTCTTTGTAGGTGCGGATATCATCGATCCAGGATTCCTGGCGGACATAGCCTTCCTCGACTTGGCACAGGACGTAGGCGGGAGCACGACCCTTGGCCCAGACGACAAAGGCTAGCCGGTCGCGAATATCGACCTGCGTAGAGATGAACACATCGCCTGCGTAGAGCACGTTTTCCGGCGAGACGGCGACCACCGCATCGAGTTCGCTGGCATCGATCAGGGCCTGCAAGCGGGAAAGATTGCCGACGGCATCCTGCATCGTCTTCATCGATCTGCGACCTTCTCCTGGCATCGACGGCCGGATACTACCTGCAATCGTCGGACTTTGTCCAAACGGCGGCGAACGCGAAACGCCGGCTCCGCCTTGGCAATCCGGCGCAATGCCGGTTCGGCGCGTTCGACACCCTTTGCCCGGCTCTTCCACGGTGTCAATCAAGCAACTTCCGGCAGCCGTAGATGCGTGTCCGAAATAACTGCGGAGCAAAACAAGAGCTTGCCGGCAGGCAACCGCGTGCGCGGTCCACCAATTGCCAGCTGACCGTCGTCGGTCCGTAGCACCGTCGAACTCTCATATATCCTTGGCCCGCGTGCTTCGGCCTTGATCGACACGCCAACCAAGCACGTTGTTCGGCGCAGCAAAATCAACCCGCGCACATGATCCATGAGGTGATAACCGCGCGCATGCGGCCACTCAGAACTTCCCGGGCCACGAAGGATCGCATACGAATGCAGCGTGCTGGCAGTTGCACGCTCGAACCTGCCAACCCCAAGGTTGCCCTCTAGGTTGCCCTGCGGGTCGGCTTTCGCACTTGCTTTCACCTTTCGGCATGCGCGCATTGATCCCGTGTATTCGGCCGAGAGACTGTGGAGGACAAGACATGGGCGAGACCGTCTCCCCATCGATCACCGTGAGGCCGCTTGAAGGCGCGCGCTTTGGTGCTGAAATTGTCGGGCTGAACCCGGCCGCGATCAGCGAACGCGACAAAGCCCTCATCTGGCAAACCTACAAGGACCGCCACGGACTGATCTGCTTTACGTTCGACCGCCTGCTGGAAGCTGAAGAGTTGCATGCACTCACGGCTGTTTTTGGTGAGAATGAGTTTGCTCCGGGTATCATCAACGGTCTTGGAAAGGCGGTTCCCGAGGGTGAGGAACATGTCGCGCTCGAGGATCAGGTTGCTGAGCTGCGCGCAAACGGTCGCGATCCCTATATGACCTATATCGGAAGCTTGGATCCGAAGACGCTGCAGCCGAACCAGAAAGACGCGAAGTTTTTCGGTGAATGGGAATGGCACACCGACATGTCGTACATCGAGGTGCCGCCGACGTTTTCCCTGCTGCATGCGCGCGAGGTGCCGGCGGAAGGAGGCGACACCGGTTTCTGCAGCCAGGTTATGGCTGCCCGCGAACTGCCTGCAGACTTGCGCGCACGCGTTTCGAACCTGAAGATCAAGCACGACTCGACCTATGGAAGCAGTGGCATTGCGCGTCCGGGCATGACCGCACCGGCCTCACCGATCGAGGCGATCGGCTACCCGCATCCGATCATCCGGAAGGTACCAAGTACGGGTGATGAGGCCCTCTTCCTTGGCCGGCGAACGAACGGCTATGTCATGGGCCTCCCCCTTGAAGAGAGCGAAGCGCTGCTCGACGAACTCTGGGCGCACGCCACGCAGGAGCATTTTTGCTATCATCACAAGTGGAAGGTCGGCCAGGTCGTCGTCTGGGACAATCGTATGATGTTGCACATGCGTCGGCCATTTGATGCCAGCCAGGCCCGGTTGATGTGGCGCACGCAGACCAAGGGCGAACCCGTTCAGGCTGCAACTTGAGAGAGATGGTTCTTATGACTTACGAAACGATTGAGGTGAACCGGTTGACGCCGACGCTTGGCGCGGAAATCCTCGGCATTGACCTTTCAAAGCCGCTCACGAACCTGGAGTCGAAGGAAGTTCATGACGCGCTGATAGAAAACCAGGTCATCTTCTTTCGTGATCAGGACATCTCACTCGATCAGCAGAAGGACTTTGGCCGGCTGTTTGGTGACCTTCACATTCACCCAAGCGCCGCGGGGCCGGAGGGACACCCGGAAATTCTCCGCATTCATGCCGATGCCAACTCGAAGCAGGTGGCAGGTCACAGATGGCACTCGGACGTATCATGTGATCCGGAGCCGCCAATGGGCTCTATTCTGCATCTGCACACGGTGCCGCCGACCGGCGGAGATACCTTGTTTGCCAGCATGTATGCCGCCTATGACGCCCTTTCCGATAAGATGAAAGACTATCTGGACGGCCTGATTGCGGTCCATGACGGCGGTCCGAACTATCGCCGCCGTGCCGCCATCGAAGGCAAGGCCGACAATCGCGAATTCCCTCGTGCGGAACATCCCGTCATTCGCACTCACCCGGTCAGCGGGCGCAAAGCGATATTTGTCAATCCGGTTTTCACGATTGCCATTCGCGACCTGCCGGATGATGAAGGCGACGCCATCCTGCGTTTTCTGTACGAACACAACAACCGGCCGCAGTTCCAGGTCCGCTTCAAATGGCGCGCGAATTCCATCGCCTTCTGGGACAACCGCTGTGTTCAGCACATTGCCATGTGGGACTATTTCCCCCAGGTCCGTTCCGGAAACCGCGTCACCATCAAAGGCGACAAGCCGATCTAAGGCATGTCGCAGCAAAACGGATTCGCTCATACTCATAAGGGAGCAACGCGACCCGGCCGAATGGCCGCCGTCTTTGCTTTGCCCGCCCGTCTTTCCTTTGGCCGCCCGTCTTTCCTTTGGCCGCCCGTCTTTCCTTTGGCCGCCCGTCTTTCTTTTGGCCAATGTCTGCGCCGTTGCCAGCGAATGCGAGAGATTGAACGAGATGAAACTCACCCTGCTTGGAACCGGCACCCCGGCACCTTCCGTCACACGTGTGAGTTCGGGGTACCTGTTGGAAATCGGTGACGACAAGATCATTCTGGATCACGGGCCGGGCGCCGCGCATCGCCTGCTTGAGGCGGGCCACAGCCCCGTCGATGTCACGCACGCCTTTTTCACGCATCTCCATTTTGACCACATTGTCGACTACCCGCGCCTCGTGCTGCAGCGCTGGGACCACGCTGCTGGCCATAAACCGGAACTATTGGTTTATGGTCCGGCCCCACTTGCCCGCCTGAATGCGCAGCTGTTTTCCGACGGCGGCGTCTACGATCTTGATCTCACGGCACGAACGAACTTTCAAGCAAGCCTTGATGTATACGCGGCACGCGGGGGCGTGATGCCGCGCAGGCGACCGGCACCAGAAGTTCGCGAGCTTGCCGTCCGCGACACGGTCGCTGGCGACGGCTGGATGGCGACTGTCGGGCAGGCCGTCCATTTCCAACCCTATCTCGAGTGCTTTGCCTATCGCTTTGAGTCGGACGACGGCGTCATTGTCTATTCGGGCGACAACGGCGGCGTGCGCGAAGACATGATCGAGTTCTCGCGCAACAGCGACGTCCTCATCCACATGTGTCACTTCATGGTCGGCACCGAGCCCAATGAGACCTTCCGCCAGACCAACGGCGGACATCTCGATGTCGCCGAGATCGCCGCCCGCGCAGGGGTCAGAACCCTCGTGCTCACCCACATGCCGCCGTCGCTTGACGAACCGGGTGTGATCGAACGCATGGTTCACGAAATGCACGACGTCTATTCGGGAAACATTGTAGTCGGCCGGGACTTGCTCGAAGTTCCCGTCCAACTCGGACAATCAGGTCATTTCGACTAGTGTTCCGGTTTTGACATTTGCTATCCCGTGCGGCGATATCGAGAGCAAATGTCAGAACCCTAAGGAACACGAGCAAGCTTATTTTTCTCGTGTCGCTCTTGCACCTGACGTTTGGTTGCGAGGCCAACCGCACGCGGGGACCAAACGTCAGGTGCGCGACACTCGTGTTCCGGTTCTGACATTTGCTGTCCCCTGCGGCGATATCGAGAGCAAATGTCAGAACCCTAAGGAACACGAGCAAGCTTATTTTTCTCGTGTCGCTCTTGCACCTGACGTTTGGTTGCGAGGCCAACCGCACGCGGGGACCAAACGTCAGGTGCGCGACACTCGTGTTCCGGTTCTGACATTTGCTGTCCCCTGCGGCGATATCGAGAGCAAATGTCAGAACCCTAAGGAACACGAGCAAGCTTATTTTTCTCGTGTCGCTCTTGCACCTGACGTTTGGTTGCGAGGCCAACCGCACGCGGGGACCAAACGTCAGGTGCGCGACACGAGCGTTCGATCGCATTTTTGATAGGTGCGCCGCACCGGACGTTTTGTTTGCTCCAAAGGCCTGCGAGCGCCAAGATGGTCAAGTCCGCCTGCACTGACCAGAGGCAGCGCAGCGCACCGCAATGAGCGTTGGAGCGCAGTTGTCCCAACCAAAGCAATGCTGGAAACCACCCGCCGTCGGCACGAGGGAAGCAAAACCTGGCACTGTAGGTTGAGTTGAGAAATTGGCGCCCAATCATTAAGGGAGAATGCGACTGTGCCAGATGACCGTGAAGTTCAAGTACATCCGCTCACGTTGCACATCGGCGCTGAAATTTCGGGCGTTGATCTCAACCAGCCTCTTGGCGATGATGAGCTGGCGGCCATCAACGGCGCGCTCTTGCAGTGGAAGGTGATCTTTTTCCGCGGCCAGAACCTCGATCACGCCGCCCACGTTGCATTTGCCAGGCAGCTCGGTGAGCCGACGATCGGTCACGCGGTCTTCGGCCACGACAAGGATTATCCGGAGATCTATTCGATCGCAAAATTCCGTACCGCCCAGGGTAATCGCGCGATGCGCATGGCGAAACCGTGGACCGGCTGGCACACCGACATCACGGCCGCCATCAATCCACCGAAGGCTTCGATCCTGCGCGGTGTTGAAGTGCCACCCTACGGCGGCGACACGTTGTGGACCAACCTTGCCGCTGCCTACATGGGACTGTCGGAAACCATGCGCAGCTTCTTGGACGGCCTGCGTGGTATCCACTACTTTGAAGCCAACAAAGGTACGGCAGCCTACAGCGAGCGCGTGCAGCGTCGCGAGATGGAATCGGAACACCCGCTGATAACGGTTCATCCCGAAACCGGAGAGCGCCTGCTGTACGTCAGCCCGGCATTCCTGAAGCGCATTGTCGGCCTCAGTCCGCGCGAGAGCGAGCAGCTCCTGGAATTGTTGTGGGAACACGTCGTTCGCACCGAATATACTGTCCGCTTCAAATGGCAGACCGGTGACATCGCGATGTGGGACAACCGATCAACCGCCCACCTAGCGCCCACGGACATATTTGAGTCTGACTTCGATCGCCAGCTCTATCGCATCACGCTGGTCGGCGAGGTTCCGGTCGGTGTCGATGGCAGAAAGTCCGTTTCGCTCAAGGGCGAGCCAATTCTTTCGGTCGAGACCGAGTTGACGGCTGCCGCCGGCTAGCCGCCCGGTATGTCCGGGCACGTATCGGTCAATCGGGTTTGGCGACAGGCGTTGGGAACAGGCAATGGGTGAAAAGAGACGCATTCGCGGCGGCAATCTGCTGGCGCGCGCGCTGCACGAAAAGGGCGTGGAGCACGTCTTCACGCTGGCCGGTGGCTTTTGCAATCCGGCACTCGAAGGCTTCATGGAATGTCAATTGCCAGTCACCAACTGCCCGCACGAGCAGATTGCAGGACACCTTGCAGATGGCCACACCCGTGTCACGCGAAAACCTGCCGTTTGCCTGGTTGGACCTGAGGGATTTGCCAATGCGCTGCCTGCCATAATGGAGGCCTGGGGCGAACGCTCGCCTGTCATTTTCATTACCGGTTCAAGCACGCTCAAGCGGCAGGGAGCTGGCGGCTTCAAGGAGATTGATGATGTCAGGATTGCAGCGCCCCTCACGAAGTACTCCGAGAGCGTGACCGATGGCGAAAGAATAGGAGAGTTTGTCGACCGTGCCTGGAAGATTGCGACCAGCGGATATCCCGGTCCGGTCCATCTCAGTGTTCCGGTCGACATAATGTTTTCATCCTTCGACGAGGACGCCGGCCGCGAGGAGCGCCCGTTCAAGCGCGCAGACCGCCCCGCACCAAGGGCCTGGCCCGATCCGCGCGACCTCAAGCCGCTTCTGGATTTGATCGGCAGATGCAAGCAGCCGATGTTGATTGGCGGTCATGGCGTCTGGTGGTCCGGCACCGAGGAAAAGCTCGAGCGGGCCGGACGCACGCTCAACATTCCCGTCTTCAACGTGCCATACCACCAAAAGCTGATGGGTGAAGACGCAGCCCCCTACATGGGCCTTGCGGATATTCACCAGTATCCGCCGTCGCAGTGGGCGCTGCAGCAGTGCGACGTCGCCATCATGGTTGGTGGACGCCTCGACAATCAGATGAATTTCGGCAATCCGCCGCTGTTTCCGCCCTCGTGCGAACTGGTTTGCGTCAACGGTTCTCACGAGGAGTTGGAATTCAATCGCTCCGCCGACCACGTCTTGTTGAGTGACCCTGGCGCATTTTTCGACGCACTGATGCAGCTTGAACCTTTCGACCGCCGATGGTTCGACATGAACCGCATGAAGCGAGGCGAATGGGTCGAACGAACGCTCGGCGACCTCGAACAGGAAACCCGGGCGGGCAAAGCCGCCGGCGAAAAGATTCACCCGCTGCAGTTAGCCCTCGATGTCAACCGGGAACTTGGCGAAAACGACTGGCTGGTGTTCGACGGCGGCAACACTCATTTTTGGTCGGAAATAGCGGTCAACATCTCCGGCTGGCAGGGCAACAAGCTGGCACGCATCATGCACCCGGGTTCATTCAGCCTGCTGGGTGTCGGTGTCTCCCTCGCGCTGTCCGCCAAGAACAACAATCCCGAGGCAACCGTCGTCCTGATAAGCGGTGACGGTGCCTTCCTGTCCGGAGGACTGGGCATTGAAACGGCGTTTCAGGAAAACACGCCGATCGTCGTCGTCATCGACAACAACGGCGGCTTGGATTGCATTTCACAGCAGCAGGAGCGCCTGTTCGAGAATGGCCAGCATTTCGCGACGGATTTCCGGGACATTCCTTTCCATGGACTGTTCGAAGGACTGGGCGGTTATGGTGAACTGGTCGAGAGCCGCGCCGAACTTGTCCCCGCGTTGAAACGCGCGATCGCAAGCGGCAAGCCGGCCTGTCTGAACGTCAAGGCCAAGGGCGTGATCAGCCCGATCGTGCTCGCCACGACGAACAAGCGCGACAAGGCATCAATCGAATAGGGCTGGCACGGCAATGGCTATAGTTTCCTCGCACACTCTGAACGGCGTCGACGGCACCCACGCTGCCGGCATCGCGGTCACACTGACGCGTCTGGAAACGGATGGTTCGCGCAAGCGACTGTTTGAAACGGTTACCGATGAAGGCGGCCGGCTGATGGAGGAAATCGAAGCAGCCGAAATCCGGCCTGGCGCTGCCTACGAATTGGTGCTGCAAACGGCAACCTATTTCGGATCCGACAGGCTGCCCCGCCCGGGCATGCAGGTCTTGCGGGACGTCGTGCTGCGATTCGAAATGCCTGATCCCGAGGCGCGCTACCATATGCCATTCATGCTTTCTCCCAACTCCTATTCAGTATGGGTTTCAAGCGGACCGAATGGCTAACAGGCAGCAGCATCGCGACACGACCTTGATGAGCCTGCTCGTCAAGTGCATTCATTTCCACATGGCTTCACAGGTGAGGACAACGTGACCCCAACCAATCTCGTATTCATCATGTCAGACGAGCACAATGCGCGCTTCACTGGCTATTCAGGACATGACGTCGTCCAAACGCCCAATCTCGACCGGCTGGCCGCCGCCGGCACGCGATTCGAGAACGCGTACACAAACTGCCCGATCTGCGTACCCGCGCGAGCCAGTTTTGCCACCGGGCGCTATGTCAAGGATTGCGGATACTGGGACAATGCGGACCCCTATGAGGGTGCCGTGCCGAGCTGGGGCCACCGCCTGATCGCGCAGCAGCATCGCGTCGTGTCAATCGGTAAGTTGCATTACCGTGATACGAACGATCCGAACGGATTTGACGAAGAGATAATTCCGCTCCATGTCGTCGATGGCGTCGGCGATCTCTTGGGTCTGATCCGCGATGATTTGCCGGAGCGCAAGGGCGCTGCGAACTTCGCCCGAGACGTTGGATCAGGCGAGTCGAATTACACGAAGTATGATCGCAACATTGCCGCCGAGGCCGTGCGATGGCTCAACCATGAAGCGCCAAAATACACCGACCGGCCGTGGGTATTGTTCGTCTCGTTTGTCTGTCCCCACTTTCCTTTGATCGCACCTGCCGAGTTCTACGACCTTTACCCGGAGGCCGAGGTGCCGTGGCCGGAGTTGTATTCTGAGGCCGAACGCCCGACGCATCCCTACTACGCGGCCATGCGCGAATGCATCAACTACGACAAGCATTTCACCGAAGAGAAGGTGCGCAAGGCGGTTGCCGGCTATCTCGGTCTGTGCACGTTCCTCGATCACAACATCGGCCTCGTCCTGGACGCCGTCCGGGATGCGGGTTTGAGCGACACGACAAGGATCGTCTACACCTCGGATCACGGCGAAGCGCTCGGCAAACGGGGGCTTTGGGGCAAATCAACGATGTTCGAAGAGGCCGCCGCCGTACCGCTCATCATGTCCGGTCCGGGGATCGACAGCGCCAAGAAGGTCGCCACGCCGGTAAGCCTGGTCGACGCTTTTCCAACGATTATCGAAACGGTTGGCGCCACGCCCGACCCTGAAGATGCAGATCTTCCCGGAACCTCCCTCTACGAGATCGCACGGGGTGGCGAACCGCAGCGTGCGGTTTTCTCCGAATACCATGCCGCTGCTGCCATCACCGCCAATTACATGGTCAGGCAGGGCCGCTTCAAACTCGTCTGGTTCGTCGGTATGCCGCCGGAGCTGTTCGACCTCGAGGCCGACCCGGAAGAGGTGAACAATCTTGCCGAAGATGCAGCCCATGCAGACACGCTCGCGCGAATGGAAGCAGTGTTGCGCGGCATTTGCGATCCCGATGAGGTCGACCGGCGCGCCCGCGCGGATCAGGCCGCAACGATCGCTAAGCACGGCGGCCGTCAGGCGATCCTGGAACGCGGTGATTTCGGCTATTCACCCGCGCCCGGCCAAGCGACGGAGTTCTCAAGCTGAGGACCTCTCAGGCGCGGCTCTCATCGTCAAGACCGGACAACCGTCACCTCGAGCGTTGTTTTTTGGATCGCATCCCAATCGTAGGTCACGCCGAAGCCGGGGCCGGACGGAATGGCCACGCATCCGTCCGCGCCAACGCAGTCCAGCTGGTCTGAATAGTCGCCGGCATAAACGGGAAGTGACCAGGCGTTGGAGCAGTCCGGGTGCACGAGATTGACCTCGTAGAAGTTGGAGTTTCTGCATGCCGCCATCAGATGGCGCATCACCGGCCCGCAGGAATGTATCTCGATATCCATGCCCAGGCCTTCTGCGGCGATGGCAACCTTGTGGGATCCTGTCAGCCCGCCGTCGTAATCCGGGTCGGCACGGGCAAAATCCGTGGCGCCGGCAACCAGCATGTCGGTCGTCTGCTCGAGATTGCGGACAAATTCCGTGATCAGCACGGGCGTTCGGATGGCCTTCTTGAGCACCCGATGGCCGTGAATCGATACGCCCCCGTCGGAGTAAGGGTCCTCAAGCCAGTAAAGTCCGCACTCGTCGCAGATTCTGCCAATCTGGATCGCATCGGAAAGCGTTTCAAAATGGCCGGCGGCGTCATACATGATCGCCATGCGGTCTCCGACCCGCTCGGCAACGGCGCGTATCATGGCGCCTTCCTCGGCCACGTCCCCACCCCAACCATGCATCTTGTAGGCGCGATAGCCCAATTCGTAGCAGCGCTCTGCAAAATCGGCGTAGGCCTCCGGGCTCGAGAGTCCGCGCGGATGACGGTCGCCGTGAAGCGTGCTGGCGTAGGCCGGCAGGCGCTCGCGGTAACCGCCGAGCAGTTCCGCGACCGGCACGCCGTAGTGCTTGCCGGCAAGGTCCCACAGCGCAATGTCCAGCGCGCCGATGCCGACCTCACCGATATGCTTGGTCATACGGCGCATGTCGCGATAGTGCCGCTCGCGCTGCAGTGCCGGCTTACCGATGAGCGCATGCGCAAGCGTCTCCGAAGCGGACTTGATAACCCTGGCCCGGCCGCGCCCTGGCACATATTCGCCGACCACGCCGGTATCGGCGTAGATGCGCACGCCGAAACGCGTGTGCGTGCCGCTGCGACCGGGCGAATATGCAAGGCCCAGGCCCGCCGGATCGGTGCTCAGATTTTCGAGCGTGACCTCGAACACCGTGAATTCGATACGTTCTATGATGGGGCTGTTGGGCATCAAACGTCCTCTGCCGGCCACGCAACTAAAACCGTTGCAGGCGAACGATCGGTCAGTTTCAATCCGCCGGCGCGGAAAGTCCGTGCCGAGCCTTCTTATGGCACTCTTTGGTTGAAACGCCCAGCCAAGCGAGACTAGCCGCAATAACGTTGGCCCGCAGCAGTCCGGAAGCCAGAACCTGTACGATAGGAAATCTGGCAGCGTTGTCCTGCAGGTCGAGGTTCAGCGAATCGGCGACGGCCCATTGTCATGCCGATGACGTCGCCGGAGAAGGCGGCATTGGCCTTGCCAAGCTCTCCCTTGGTTCATGCACACCCGGCATCGATGGATGATCCGAAAGGATGACGCGGCATCAGCGCGCTCCGATTGGCTTCGCTCGGCGAGCTCACTTGCCGCCTCGGCGTGCACGGACATTCAGGCCCACGCGCTGACGGGCCGCGCCTCGTCCTGCACTTGCGTGCGATGCATCATCCGACGGGATGAAGGGTCAAGCCGGTTGCGCCGGTGAAGCGTACAGCGGTTGTCCCAGATAACGAGATCACCGGCTTTCCAGTTCTGCTCCCAGCTGAAATCGTGCTGTTCGATGTGGCTCCAGAGTTGGTCGAGAAGTTCCTCGCTTTCCCGATCGCTCAAACCCACGATCCAGGCATTCGGGCGCCGGCCAAGGTAAAGGGCCTTACGTCCCGATCCGGGGTGGCGAATGACGAGCGGATGAATGGCGCCCGGGCGCTCCTCGTTGGAATAGGATTCTTCGTAGCCATGTCGCAGTTCGCCCGAGGAGTTCCGCGTCGCATCATGCTTGCAGGACAGACCTTCAATGCGTTGGGCCAGCTCAACGGGCAAAGCCTCGTAGGCCTTGTAGAGGCTGTAGAACAGCGTCTCACCGCCCTCGTCGGGAACTTCGATGCCGTAGAGCAGGCTCGCCTTGGGCGGCAGATCGTTGTAGCTCATGTCCTGGTGCCAAACGAGTTCGGAGTTCCCCAGAGCACCAAGCGGCTTGCCGTCAACGACGATGTTGGACAGGATCGTGATTTCGGGGCGCGTGAGGTCAAATGGCGTCCCGCCTCTCCCGGTCGGAGCCATATCGAGTACACCGAAGCGTCTCGAGAATTCGGCAAGAGCGTCGTCGTCGAGATCCTGCCCGCGAAAACGCAGGACGCTATGCGCATACCAGGCGTCAAGGATCTGCCGGAACACGCCATCGTCTACGTCGGTCTTGACGTTCAAGCCAACGATGTCCGCTCCCAATGCCGCACCACTTGGCACAACATCGATTTTTCGGTCGATTTGCTCACTCATCGTGCAGTCCTCGTTCTGCCGGCATTGGCGGCTTGCCACGCAAGCCGGATAGACAGGCCTACAGCCTGTGCCGCTGGGCCCGTGGCACGAGCTGGGTCTCGGCCACCAGCCTGAGCCCTTCATTCTCGCTCGCTAGACAGACGGGATGCAGGGCCAGAAGAAGTGCACCGGCAGTGGTGTCTCTCCAGAACCAATCTGCAAGCTCCCGTGGCGATGCCGCTCCGCCGGGGCGCGATAGCGCTGCCGAAAGATAATAACCGCGCAAGTCTTCTGCCGCCAATCGAAACTGCCGGCCCCACTCGTCCTGGTCTGTTGCCGCAGGCCGGCCCGTGGTCAAGACCGTATTCAGGACGTGCGCTGCATCTTTGGCCGACAGCCCGGATGCTGGAACAGGCTTGCGCTGCTGCTGAATGCAAAACAATTCATACCAAGGCGCCAGCTGATCGATTTCTGCGAGAACTTTTTCGAGCAGACCGGCTGAGCTGTTACGCGGCGGCTGCCGCAGAACAACGGGGCAGGCCATTCCCTCCATAGCCTCGGCTGCGCCTTGCCCCGGCGCGTCCTCGGCAAAATCTTCCAGGACGACGGGTCCGTCACGCCGTTCAAGCAGGGCCAGTACCGAACGAAGAACCTTTGCCTGAAACTCTGGATTGGCCGGCGCGCCGAACGGCCGGCCGAGATCGAAAGGCACCCAGAGGGCGCGCGGTGGACGCATCGCGACGGTGTTTTCACGTACGAGGCTGATGCCTGTCGTCGGGACGCCGTTCTCCTCGAGATAGTGTGACACCGCGCCGACGGCGCGGGTGCAGTTCGGTCAGACAGGAACCAGCAGCGCCGCGTTGACCGCATCCTCCTTCAGCATGCCGGCAATGGTCCGCGCCGTTGCTTTGATTTCATGCGGCTCCCAGCCAGCTCCCATCAGCGAATAGTGATAGGCGGCGACGGAACCGATCTCTCCACCCCGCTCCATCTCCCTCAGCCGATCGATCGGAAACACGACATTGAGATCCTGCTGGAAACCGGTCCGGTCGAAATTCACCGACGAATGGCTCATCACGAGTTCTGCCGCGGTCACGTGCCCGGGCAACACCCGATAGCCGGTGTCGCGCAGCTCGAACGTATCCTGGCTCGCCATGTGCAGGCCCGCAGTGGTGATGAGCGCGATGCGACAGTCACGCAGTGGCGGCGGCTCGATAAACGGTTCGGTATCAAAAACCGCTGCACTCTTGGCAAGCAGATGTTCGGCATCGATCGCAGGAAGATCGGACAGGCGGACCATCCTCACTGCTCCAAGTCTTGCTGGCTCATTCTGCTGACCATAACATCGGCTAATCCATGCTTCCGGTCCAATCCAGGAGGTGATTTGAGGATACGCTGCGCTGGCGGACACCGGCAGCGGCCGAGCGCCTGGGCAAATGTGCTGACCGGGGCAGGCCTTGGTTTGGTATATTGCAGTGCATTGACGAAATCCTGCCTCGGTACAACGCTTGCACTCCAGCTCAGTTGAGCTTGCCCTGACAAACGTGAAAGATGGGCATGCAGGCTGAGCCGCCGCGTACTCCATTGCGCACCGGTCGCAATCGGCCGAACGCTATCTCCATTGGAGGGTTTTTGCATTGCCCAACCCCGCACCACCGTTCTCGCCTGGCGAATACGACCGACGACTGCAGGCCGTTCGTACCAGCATGGCAGACCAGGCAATCGATCTGCTGTTTGTTGAAGACCCATCGAACATGGCCTGGCTGACCGGCTACGACGGCTGGTCGTTCTACGTCCACCAGGGCGTTCTCGTATTTCTCGATTCCCCGCCGGTATGGTGGGGCCGCGCCCAGGACGCCAACGGCGCCGTGCGCACCGTGTGGATGGATGATGCCTGCGTCACGTCCTATCCCGACCATTACGTGCAGTCATCCGATCGCCATCCGATGCAACATCTCGGCGCGATGATCCGAGATCGCGGCTACGCCGGCAAGCACATTGGCGTTGAGCTGGACAACTACTATTTTTCAGCCAAGGCATACATGGTCCTGTGCGAGCAGATGCCCGATGCCCGCATCGTCGATGCAACGGGCCTGGTGAACCGGCAACGCACGGTCAAGTCCGACGCTGAAATCGCATACATGCGCAAGGCGGCACGTATCTCGGAAAAGATCGTCGACGGCATCGTCGAGCGGGTCGAACCGGGATTGCGCAAACACGAACTTGTCGCGGAAATCTACGCGGATGCCATCCGCGGTATTGGTGAGGATTGGGGCGACTACCCGGCAATCGTTCCACTATTGCCGAGCGGACAGGATGCCGCCGCCCCTCACCTCACCTGGAACAGCGAACCGTTCAGGACGGGCGAAGCGACATTCTTCGAGATCTCAGGCTGCTACCGACGCTACCACGCACCGCTATGCCGCAGCGTGTTTCTCGGCGAACCGCCAGGCCACATCAAAGATGCCGAGGCCGCTCTCGTCGAAGGGCTCGAGGCGGGTATTGACGCCGCGCGGGCCGGCAACACGGCCGCCGACGTCGCCCATGCCCTGGCACAACCGTTGCAGCGGGCCGGCATCGATCGCGCCGCCAGGGCTGGCTATCCCGTCGGCCTGTCCTACCCGCCCGATTGGGGTGAACGCACGATTTCAATTCGCCCCGAGGACCACTCCGAGTTGCAACCCGGCATGACGTTTCACTTCATGCCGGGTCTGTGGATGACGGACTGGGGCATGGAAATCACCGAGACCATTCTGATCCGGCCGACCGGGCCGGCCGAATGTCTTTGTGATCGCCCGCGAAAACTCTACGTGAAGGCATGAGGCAATGGCAAAACCCGCAAGCGACTCGTCGGCGACTGCGATCGAACAGACCAAGGCCATCCTTGCGGACCTGATCGCCTTTCCGACGGTCTCCGCTGACAGCAACCTGGATTTGATCGACTACGCGGCCAATCGGCTCGATGCATGCGGGGCCGAGGTGTTCGTGTCTCACGACGACGGCGGCAGCAAGGCAAACCTGTTCGCGACCATCGGCCCGGAGCGCGCCGACGGCATCGTACTGTCCGGCCATACCGACGTGGTCCCTGCCGATACCGCCGAGTGGGCGTCGGATCCATTTGCCATGCGCGAAACCGATGGACGCCTTTATGGGCGCGGCGCGTGCGACATGAAAGGCTTCGTTGCCGCGGCGCTGGCCATGGCGCCGCAATTTGCCTCGACAAATCTAGCCCGCCCGGTTCATGTCTCGTTGACCTACGATGAAGAGGTCGGCTGCCTCGGTGCACAGCAGCTCGTCGCAGAGCTCGCCAGGCGCAACATTCGCCCAACGGCCGCGATCATCGGCGAGCCGACGGACATGCGCATCATCGAAGGCCACAAAGGCTGCTATGAATACACCACTGAGTTCACCGGCCGCGCGGGCCATGGCTCGGAACCGGACCGCGGCGTCAATGCGATCGAATACGCCGTGCGCTACGTTGCGCGGCTTCTGGAACTTGGCGACGAATTGAAGCGCAGGCCTCCGCCTGAAAGCCGCTACGAACCGCCATGGACGACGGTGCAGGTCGGCCGGATCGCGGGCGGCAGCGCGCGCAACGTCATTGCGGCACACTGCGCGGTCGATTGGGAGATGCGGCCGGTCGACACGCGCGATGCTGACCATGTCAAGGCAAAGCTTGCCGCCTTTTGCCGCGACGAGCTGCTGCCCCGTATGCGCGCGGGCGCACCGGAGGCCGAAATTCGCACGCGCGTCATCGCCGAAGTCGGCAGCCTCGAGGTAATGCCGGACAACGAGGCGCGTACGCTCGTCGCCGAACTCACGGGATGCCACGACGCCGACGTCGTCTCGTTCGGAACCGAGGCCGGGTTGTTCCAGGATCTCGGTGCCGCGGCCGTCGTCTGCGGCCCGGGATCAATCGCGCAGGCGCACAAACCGGATGAATTCGTTGCAGTGACACAGCTGCAGGCCTGTCTCGACATGCTCGACGGCCTGAACAACAAGCTGCGTGCGTGAACCGCAGCCCAGTTGCGCGGGAACGCCATCGTGGGGCGGGCGTTGCACGTTCAACGGTGGTGCAGGATCCGGCCTATTGCGTTCATCAGAATCTGGGCTGCGAGTGTGGTCGTCGAGCCCGTCGGGTCATAGTCCGGCGCGACTTCGACCAGATCCATCCCGACGATCGGGCCACGTTTGGCCAGGCCGTCGAGCAGTTCCAGCACCTCGTAATAGAGAAACCCGCCGTGGCTCGGCGTGCCCGTGCCCGGCGCAATCGACGGGTCGAAGGCATCGATGCCCAAGGTAACGTAGTAGCGCCGCCCGGTCGGAATCCGCGCCAGCACGCCCGCGACGCCGATCTTTCGGAATTGGCGAACCGACAGGATATCGGACCCCATTTCCCGCGCGTCATCGTAGCCCTCGCGCGCAGTCGAGGAGACGTTGCGGATACCGATCTGCGTCAAGCCGGTGACATACGATTTTTCGGCCGCGCGCCGCATCGGGTTGCCGTGGCCGTAACGGACGCCATGGCGCTCATCGACGAAATCGAGGTGCGCATCGATCTGGACCACGTGGATCTCGTCCTGGCCATCGAAGGCGTTGATGCAGGCAATGTTGACCGAATGATCACCGCCGAGCACGACCGGCAGCGCACCCGCATCGAGGATGGCCCGAACACCCTCCTCGATGTTGGCATGGCTCTGCATCGTATCGGTATGGACGATGTCTGCATCACCGATATCGACGAGCCTGAACCTTCCCTCCGGCAGGTACGTGATGTCATCTTCATGATCGTAGGCACCGGCGTGCCCGAAGGCGAACAGCGTCGATGCTTCGCGAATGCCGCGCGGCCCCTGACGGGCACCGGCACGCCATTGCGTACCGAAGTCGAACGGAGCACCGAGCACCGCAACATCGGCATCAAGCCGGCTCCAGTCCGCCTGATAGGGCCATTTGCCGAACGTACAAATGCCGACGAACGGCAGGTTGAGCCGCCCGCCTTCATAGCCGTGATCCGCCATGCGGACCCACCTCTTTTCCAAGTCAACTCGCGGTCACGCCGCGCATGCGCTCCGAGCGTCGCCGCAGCAATTCGAGAACCGTCAGAAGAACGATCGAAACCCCGACGAGCACCGTCGCAACGGCAAGAATGGTCGGGCTGATATGTTCGCGAATGCCTGAGAACATCTGCCACGGTATCGTGCGTTGCTCGAAGCTGCCGACAAACAGCACAACCACGACCTCATCGAACGAGGTGATGAACGCAAACAGCGCGCCCGAAATGACGCCCGGCAGAATGATCGGCACAATCACCCGCCACAGCACCGTAACCGGCGACGCGCCAAGGCCCAGTGCGGCCCGGATCAATGATCGGTCGAACCCGACCAGCGTCGCCGTCACAGTTATCACGACGAACGGCGTGCCGAGCGCTGCATGGGCCAGGATCACGCCGAGCAAAGTGCCCTGAAGCCCGACGCGCGAATAAAAGAAGTACATGCCCGCGGCCGAGATGATCAGCGGCACGATCATCGGCGAGAGCAGCAATGCCATGATCGCGGATTTGGCCGGCATCTGCGCCTGGCTCAATCCGAGCGCGGCCAGGGTGCCGAGCGTGGTCGCGATCAGCGTTGAGAAAATCGAAATGATCACGCTGTTGCGAACCGCACCCTGCCAGTTCGGGTTGGTGAAGAAGTCATTGTACCACTGCAGCGAATAGCCGGCCGGGTCCAGCGCCAGCATTTCCTTGGTGAAGGTGAAATAGTCGCCGGCATTGAAGGACAGCGGGATGATCACCAGGATCGGCATGATCAGAAAGAACAGGATCAGGGCGCAGATGACACGAAACGCATAGTGCCAGATCCGCTCAATCAGGGTTGTATATGGAGGCAATGCGGCCATGCTCTGATCACCCGAGCTTCATGTTGTCGATGCCGACAATGCGGTCATAGAGGAAATAGAGCACCAGCACGACGACAAGCAGTATGGTGCCGAGCGCTGCCGCCAGGCCCCAGTTGAGGGAGGCCGAGATGTGGTAGGCGATGCGGTTGGAAATGAACGTGCCGGACGTTCCGCCGACAAGTTCCGGCGTGATGTAGTAGCCGATCGCAAGGATAAAGACGAGAATGGCGCCGGCACCGATTCCGGGTATCGTATTCGGAAAATAGACCCGCCAGAACGCAGTGAACGACGTCGCCCCGAGCGAGCGCGCGGCCCGCACGTATGACGGCGGGATCGTCTTCATCACGGAGTAGATCGGCAGGATCATGAACGGCAGCAGGATGTGCGTCATCGCAATGACGGTGCCCGTCGCATTGTAGATCATCGACAGGCGGCCATCTTCTCCGATCAGCCCTGTGGCGACCAGGAAATCGTTGATCACGCCCTGCTGCTGCAGCAGCACGATCCACGACGTCGTTCTCACCAGCAAGGATGTCCAGAACGGCAACAAAACGAGGATGATCAGCAGGTTTGATATCCGCGCCGGCAATGTTGCCAGCAGGTAGGCTATCGGATAGCCGAGCAGCAACGTCATGAAGGTAATGACGAGGCTCAGAAGCAGTGTGCGCTCGAACAGCAACCGGTAGATCTGACTGGTCTCGGGTTGGCTGACGACGTTGCCGGCACTGTCACGCGCCAAATCCGCGGCCGCCAGGAAATACCCGTCCGTATAGCGTCCGCTGAACCGTTTGATCAGCTTCCAGGTTTCAGGATCACCCCAATCGGAGTCGATTTTCAGGAAGGCGTCCTTGTAGGGTCCCTGCTTCACCCGCCTGAGGCGACGCGGCGTCTTGCGGAACAGGCTTGAAAGGCCGGAACGTTCGTAGTTGAGGCGCTGGCCAACCTTGGTATTGGTGCGGTTTTTCCTCGCCTCGGCGAGGTCCGCAGCCATGGCCGCATAGACCGCCTCACCGGGCAACTCGGTTTTTTCCGGGTCCCACTGCGCCAGCGCCTCGACGGTGCGAGGCAATGTCTGAGGGACGATTTCGTTCTGGACGCTGCGGAACAGCATGTCCGCTATCGGCAGAAAGAACGTGATCAGGATAAACAGGAAAAGGGGTGCAACGAGCGCCAATGCCTGCAGCTTCTGGCGCCGCTGCGCACGCGCCAGGCTTGTTTGCAGAGGCACGCCGTCGGCGGTCGTTAGAGACTCAGGCGTGTACTGCGCGGTTGCGGTGGTATCGGCCATCGGCGCGCCTCGCCATCCAAGGTCTGATCGATCCGGGAGCGGCACACCGCTCCCGGCCTTTGCTCGAAATGCCTTCGGTTCTGCGCGCTATTTCGCCAACCAGGCCTGGAACTGTTGGTCCATATCATCGCGATTGTCGGCCCACCACTCGTAGTTATAGAGCAGCGTCGTCTTCGCGTTTTCAGGCGTCGTCGGCATATGCGGTTTCATATCGATGCCGAGCGTCGCGTGCTTGCCGACCAGCGGCGCGGAGGATTTCCGGGCAGGGCCATACGAGATGTATTTGGCCTGATCGGCGAGGCGCTGCGTATCGGTGGCAAAGCGCAGATACTTCAAGACCTCATCCAGGTTCTTGGTGCCCTTCGGGACGATCCAGCCGTCGAGATCGAAGACTTGCCAGTCCCAGAGCATGGCAACCGGTGCCTTCTTTTCCTCGATGAGCGAGAACAGGCGGCCATTGTAGGTGGAACCCATGACAACTTCACCGTCGGCAAGAAGCTGTGGTGTCTGGGCGCCTTTTGACCACCAGATGACATGATCCTTGATCGTATCGAGCTTCTTGAACGCGCGCTCACGGCCTTCCTTGGTATCCAGGACCTTGTAGACATCCTTGGGATCGACGCCATCACAGATCAACGCCCATTCGACGTTGTTGATCGGACGCTTTTCCAGCGAACGTTTGCCGGGGAACTTCTTGACGTCGAAGACGGCGCACACGCTCGTAGGCTTTTCCTTCACCTTGTCCGTACGGTAGCCGAACGTCGTGGAATAGACGATCTGCGGAATGAAGCACGGCGAAACGATAAGATCACCGAAGTCCTTGCTGGCCGGCGTGCCGTCCGGCGCCGGAGCCAGGACCTTGTCATGATCAATTTCCATGGCAAGGCCTTCATCGCAGAGCCGGATGGCATCCGAGGCCACGACATCGACGAGATCCCAGGTGATGTTCTTGGCCTCGGCCTGCGCACGCAGCTTTGCGACGGCCTCATTGGCCGAGTCGTCGTTCAGGATCTTGATGTCCTTGTTTTTGGCCATATAGGGGTCGTGATAGGCCTTTTGCTGGCTGGCCGAATAGGCGCCACCCCACGACACGACGACAAGTTCCTTGGCCGCCCAGACGGTGAAGGCTCCACCGACCAGCACGGCGCAAGTGGCAATCGCTGCCACTCCGCTTCTTAAATAACGATGCACTGACGTTTCTCCCTTTGTTGTCCCTTTCGATCAGGGCTCTTGGTTGATGGGTCCGATCGCATTGATCCAACCCGCCGTCTTCCGTTTGACCGCGGCTTTAGGCGATCATCTGGAAATCGAGTGCGCGGCAGTCATCCGAATGCCAGCTGAGCGCCACTGTTTCTCCCGGCCCCGGAAAACGCTTTGTTTCCCGGTTTGATATCTTGACGACAAAGTCATCCCGCCCGGCCACACTTAGCCGCGTCCGAATATGGTCGCCAAGATAAATCAGTTCCTCGACCCGGCCCGGCAACTGGGTATCCAGTGATGTTTCCGCCGCCGGATTGATCAAAATTCGTTCCGGTCGAAGCGACAGCAGCGTCGGTTCGCCTGGCCGGCTCACGTTCACAGCCAGCGCCTTGATGTTCTCACCGGTCTTCAGCTTGACGTCGCAATAGTCACCGTCGATCGTCTCGACCGTCCCTTCAAGGCGATTGTTCTCGCCGATGAAGCCGGCTACGAACGCGTTGGCTGGGCGCTCATAGAGATCATCGGGCACGGCGAGCTGCTGGATGACACCGTCGTTGAACACCGCAATGCGGTTCGACATCGTCAGGGCTTCCGACTGGTCGTGTGTGACGTAGACGACCGTCACCCCGAGGTTTTCGTGAATATGCTTGATCTCATATTGCATCTGCTCGCGCAGCTGCTTGTCCAGCGCCCCGAGCGGCTCGTCCATCAGCACCAGTTCAGGGTCGAACACCAAAGCACGGGCCAGCGCCACGCGCTGCTGCTGTCCGCCCGACAGCTGCGCCGGTCTTCGGCTTGCGAACTCTGGCAGCGAGACCATCTCCAGCGCGCGCTTGATCTTCGCCTGGATCTCGGCCTTCGGCATTCTCCGGACCTGCAGGGGGAACGCGAGATTTTCCGCCACCGTCATGTGCGGGAACAATGCGTAGTTCTGAAACACCATACCGATGCCGCGCTTGTTCGGCGGCACATTGTTGATCGGTGTTCCACTCAGGAGAATCTCGCCATGCGTTGCCGTCTCGAAGCCGGCAAGCATCATCAGCGTCGTCGTCTTGCCCGATCCGGACGGGCCGAGCAGCGTCAGGAATTCGCCGCGCGCAATGTCAATGTTGAGATTCTTAACGACGAGGGTTTTGCCGTCGTAGCTCTTTTGAACGTCCTTGAATTTCACGTGAACGTCGGACACCAAGGCAGATTGTGACTGCACACAAACCTCAATCTTCTGCATAACGGGTCGACGCCCGCAACATACCAATCACACCGCTCAGCACGTCACGGCTGCTATCCCACCGCCCTTGCGTCGCGCCGGAAGTCTGACAGGTTACGCAATGGATTTCCAGGAAAACTGTCTTGGTTTTCGCAGACTTTTCGGAGAAACTGCCCTGGATCGTGCCCGCTGCGCGCCAAAGCGGGGTTTCAGCCACACTGACGACGTTCTGCGGGATGGCGTTTTGGCATGCTGCCCAAATTTACTGGAATCGCGGGGCCAACCGAAGGTTCATAGGAAGATGGCGGGCACGAAACTTCCCTTTGCCCTTGACGAGGGCGCCGGCGGCACCGCGGCGTTGGGCCTCATCGTTCTGCAGAATGACGAAACGCTGGAGAGCGAACTGAGCACGATCTTCGGTGACGGCGCTGGTGTTCTCTACCATGCACGGATCGCCAGTTCCGAAGAGGTGACGCCCGAAACACTGAGGGCGATGGAACGCAATCTCCCCCTCACGCTTTCGCTGCTGCCGACCTCTCGCCCGCTGGATGTCGTCGCATACGCATGCACGTCCGGTGCAACCTTGATCGGCCAAAACCGGGTCGCGGAACTCATTCGCAGCATCCATCCGGGCTGTCGCAGCACGGATCCGATCACCGCCGTAATGGCAGCCTGCGGCGAACTTGGCGTCCGCCGGCTGGGCTTTATCACACCCTATGTCCCGGACGTGTCGGCGGCCATGCAGCGATTACTGGAGAGCGAAGGCCTCGAAATAGCCGACTTCGCGTCATTCGAGCAGTCTCAGGAGGCCGTCGTTGCCCGGATAACGCCGGCATCCGTACTGGAGGCGATTTGCGCAGTTGGGCGGAACGAAGCTGTCGACGCCGTTTTCGTATCGTGCACCAACCTGCGGACCTTCGCGATTCTCGATGCCGCGGAGACACGCATCGCCAAGCCGGTCATCTCGAGCAACGCCGCGTTGGGCTGGCATTTGCGAAAACTCGCCAGACTTGCCCCACCACCCAGCGCTCCGGGTCGCCTGCTGCGCACCTGAAACTCCTGCCACACCGGCCCGCGGGACCGGCGAGCACGGCGTTCAAGTCTCATAGCGCCGTCCGACGCGCCTGCGCCGAAAATGAAAGTAGATTGCCAATCCGAGCGCCAGCATGATGCCCGGTACGACGAACGCACCTGGTTGCCAGGAAGCAGGCGGCGGTGCGCGCGGCACCGGTTGCCGTCGCCGGCCCAGCGCATAGAACGCCCAGCTCCGGGTATCCTGCCGCGCGTCCTCGACCAGTGCAACACGCTGGCGGCGATCATCGGCCGCGTCCCTTATCAGCATCGCCTCGACGACTTTCCGCTCATCGCCATGTTCGACGAACGTTGCAAGTGCCGCAACTGCTGCAGCGCGCGCTGCGGCAAAATTCTTGAACCAGAGATCGATGCGGGCTGCATCCAGGCGGGCGGTTGCTTCATAGAGATTGCCGGGCCCGAACATCGCGGAATAGTCACGGGCAACCGCGAGCAGTTGCCCGTGTGCCTCTCGCGGAGAATAGCGCTGCAGATTTCGCGCCGCTTCGAGGCGGGTCAGCAAGCGCCGCGGGTCGTGCGCAGCCATTCGCTCCGTCTGCGCCCGCGTGTCATCGAAATATCCCGACGCGAACTTGGGGTGATGCATGAATTGAGCGAGCTGAAAGCTCTTCTCCCACGCCCTGTCGACCGTGAGCCGTGCGCGCGGCTTTACGTTACGTCCCGCGCGATTGATGTCGTCGAGCACAGCCTTGGCGGCACCCAGCACCTGATCCGGTTTCATGCCCGCAACCAGGCGCCGGTCATAGAGTACGCGCAGGACGAGAAAGTCGAACGCTGTTGGTTGTAGATGAATCTGATCGTCGTTGAAAATGGAACCAGCGAGAAAATAGAAGTCGCCGGCCGGTCCGAGCACCTGCATCAATTCTTCGCGTAGACACGCGCGCACCAGAAACGGACGGGCCGTGTCGGGAATGAATATCGTCGCCTTGCGCGGATGCACCAAATCGGACCAGCGCGCATGCGATCCGTTGGCGAAGTCAGCAGCGAACTCCGGCCAGCTCTTGTCGCCTGGAACGGCAATGCAAAACGACGATCCCAGCGCCCGCCGCATTTCGATCGAGGGGGCAACACGCACGCGGATGTCAGCGTCGCCCGGCCTATCGGACATCGAGAGTTCGATCCGTGACGATGCATTCAGTTCATCGAGAAACCGCTCGAGTTCCCGGCGGTAGGCCGCCCCGCCCGGCCAATCGAGACCGACGGCAAGCGGCATCCTCCATTTCGCGAGCCGGCGGCGCGCAGGACCCTTCTCGAGCTGAAACGACAAATCAACAACGTACTGCGCCAAGGTATCATTGCTGAGACCTGGCATGTGCCGCGGACGCTTCGAAGCAAACCGCGCGATCGTCGGACGGGAACCGGTCTCATAGACGAGGCTGTTGCGGGTGTCCTGCGCCAAAGCACCGTTGGCCGCCAAGCCGAAAACTGCCATTGCGATCAACACCGACCGGCCTAGTATTGAATGTCGGCAGCGGGAAGTGTTCATCTCGAACCAAACCTGATCCGGCGAACCAGCCGGCTCCAGAAAACGTGGGTTGCCGAAGCAGACACAACAGTGCGGGCTTCAGGTGCAATAGCACGAAGGCCCGCAGTCATCGATTCCAAGTTTCGCGCGTACCCGGGCCGTTGACGTCGTTGATCGCAGCGGATCGCCAATCCGGCCCCGGACGCAGCTCCAGAATTGACAAACCGCGAGGTTCGAGGTTAGCCGGTCGGGCCCGCAATGATAGCTCCGCAGCACCGATGCACAACCACGCTTCGACCCGCTGTCGTGAAGCCCACGACTGGCCTTAGGAGCCAGGGTCCATCACCGACCGCTAGATCATCGTGTCTTAAGAATCGAGCAACTTTCTGCTTTAATTCGGAACCGGACCGCTTCCGGATTAACGCAGGTTGCTCTAAGGCATGTCGCTGCAAAACGGATTCGCTCATAAGGGAGCAACGCGACCCGGCCGAATGGCCGCCCCGCCGGAGGCGCCGCGCGAAGCGCGAATAGCGGCGTGAGGCAATGAAACCCAAAGCGAGGCGCATTTTTTGCGAGGCGCTTTAGTTTCCACGCCCAGCACAGGAGGCAAGATGACCGACCGGATCCATCGCCAGGATGTGTTCGCCTTGCGCAACGGCGCAAAATCCCCTCTGCCGTTTTCCGAACAGGAATACGACCGGCGCCTCGCGAGCCTGCGCACCATCATGGGCAAGCGCGATCTGCCCGCAGTGCTGCTGACTTCGATGCACAACGTCGCCTACTATTCCGGGTTCCTCTATTGCAGTTTCGGACGTCCTTTTGGATGCGTCGTCACCCACGACAAATGCACGACCATTTCCGCCAATATCGACGGCGGCCAGCCCTGGCGACGGTCCATCGCCGACAACATCATCTACACGGACTGGCGCCGCGACAATTTCTGGCGCGCGGTCGGCGAACTGGTCGGTGCCTCGGGCCGGCTGGGGTTCGAGGCGGATCACATGACGCTCGCAGCCCGCCAGACCCTGGAGACGGTATTGGGTCCGCGCGACCTGCTCGACATCGCACCCGACGCAATGGCCTCGCGCATGGTCAAGTCACCGGAGGAAATCGCGCTCATTCGCGAGGGCGCACGCATTGCCGACGTCGGCGGCGCTGCCGTAAGGGACGCTGTTCGCCCGGCAGCGCGCGAGATCGACGTTGCCATGGCCGGCCGTGATGCCATGGAGCTCGAAATAGCCGCAGCATTCCCGCACAGCGAACTCCGCGATACCTGGGTCTGGTTCCAGTCTGGCCTTAATACGGACGGCGCCCACAACCCCGTAACGACCCGCGCCCTCGAAACGGGCGACATCCTGAGCCTCAATACATTCCCGATGATCTCCGGCTATTATACGGCTCTCGAACGCACGCTTTTCCTCGGCGAGCCGAGCGCGGACGCCCTGCGGATCTGGCGGGCAAATGTCGCAGCCCATGAACTCGGCCTCTCGCTGATCAGGCCGGGGATCTCGTGTGCGGCTGTCTGCGACGAGATCAATCGCTTCCTTGCGGATGAGCGGCTGCTGCACTACCGCTCGTTCGGGTACGGGCATTCATTCGGTGTGCTCTCGCACTATTACGGGCGCGAGGCGGGGCTGGAGTTTCGTGAAGATATCGAAACTGTGCTCGAGCCGGGCATGGTCGTCTCGATGGAACCGATGCTCTGGGTGCCGGAGGGTCAGCCGGGAGCAGGTGGCTACCGCGAACACGACATCCTGATTGTCAAAGATGACGGAGCAGAAAACATCACGGGCTTCCCGTACGGACCCGAGGCCAACATCATATCTGCATGAGATCGCCGCTACGCCATTCGCAGAACGCTGACGTCGCAAGAGGCGATGACGGGCAGCACGCCATGCGGTGGCGGTCTCTGCCCGTTTCTGAAGGAAACTGCCGCGCTGAGATCAGATAAGGCTTATCGCCTGCCTTGCCCGAACGCCTCACCGTCCTGCGCCAGGAACGCCACTTCATCACCCGTGCTGGTTCGGCTCAAAACCTCGTTCCGGTGGGGAAAACGGCCAAATCGCGCAACGATATCGCGGTGTCGCATCCATCCGCGGATGCTGCGTTCCACGTAGGCATGCCAAGCTGCTGGCGCGGCGCGGCGAACTTCACCCAGAAGGTCCAGTCCACGGTCCTGCTCTTCGAGGCGCTCGGCGTGGTGAAACGGATGATAGAGCCAGATCCGCTCGACCGGATGCAGCGTTCGATCGTGCGCCCGGCCAATTGCAGCATTGACAATTTCCATGGCGAGCCTGTCACCGCGATAAGCGTCCGGAGAATGGCGGAATGTGTTCCGCGTGAACTGGTCCAACAACAGTATGAGCGCGAGCGCGCCGTGTCCGCTTGATGCCCAACTCGTCAGCTGGCCGCAACATGCCTGCTCGATGTGATCGCCGAAACGGCTGCGGATCTCGTTGTCGATCTCCGCTCCGCCCCCATACCACCAGTCCCGGCGCGCAAACGCGGCCTCCGGGCTCGTGAGGCTGTCGCCAAGCCAGAAATCGTTGATCGCGGTGATGGTATTGGTTGCCAAGGCGGTATATCCCTTGTGAACGCTGCACAACTGGGTGCAGACCATACGAGGTGTCAATGCCAACCACGTTGATGACAGGCTGCGACTACGGCATCGGCCACGAGTTCGCGCGCCAGTACGCCGACGCCGGATGGACGGTTCATGCTGTATGCCTGGAAGACCACAGCCGCAACCGGATTTCCGGTATCGAAGGTGATGTTCATTTCCACCGCACCGATGTCTCCGATCATTCGGCGATCAGGGATCTCGCGCTGGAATTGGCCGGTGTTCCCATTGATCTCCTGATCAACAACGCAGCAACGTTTGCGCCTGACGGACCGCGCACGCTGATGTTGCCTGACATGGACGAGTTCATGCGGGTCATGCGCGTGAATGCCGTCGCCCCGGCCTATGTCGCGGACGCCTTTGAGGAACACGTCGCCGCCAGTGAGCTCAAACTGATGGTCTTCATCGGCACGAGATCGGGCTCCATTGGCGACAACACTTCGGGCGGCCACTACGCCTATCGCTGCAGCAAGGCTGCGCTCAACATGGTCGCCAAGAGCATCTCGGTGGATTTCAAGAAGCATGGAATATCCTCGGTCGTACTTCATCCCGGTTCTGTCGCAACCGAGACCCGAAAGGGCGGCCAGATTGCCGTCGCAGACAGCGTCTCCGGCATGCGCAACGTCATTGCGGGTTTGCATGCCGGCATGTCCGGCAAGTTTTTGCGCTATGATGGTGGCGAGATAGAGTGGTAGGTCAGATTGGGGAGCAGATGCTTGGCATTGACAGGGCATCAGGTGGGCCGGCTTAAGGCGATTGAATACGGCGTGCCCTCGGGCAACGATGCCTTGACGGTGCGGTTTGGCATCGAACAGGGAATTTTCGCGAGCGAAGGCCTCGACCTGTCGATCAGGACCATATTTGGCGGTCCGCAGATTGCTGCCGCATTCGACACGGGCGAAGTGCCGGTTGGAAGCCTCGGTTCACCGTCCGCAATTCCCGCAATGGCCTCCGGCGGGAGGTTCCGCGTCGTGGCAGGGGGATGCCGCCAGCACGCGCACCTCTATCTTGGTGTGCGCACCGACATCACGGACTATCAAAAGCTCAAGGGCAAGCGGATAGGGCTCTTGAGCATTGGCAGCTGCCCGTCCTGGATCGTGCACAAGATGCTTGCCGGCAACGGGCTTGACGCTGGTTCGGACGTCACCCTCGTCCCGCTTCACGACGCCTATCCACGCATCATCGACCTTATGGAAAGCGGTGAGATTGACGCCTGCCTGGCCACCGAACCCAACCTTTCGATCGGTGAGGCCAGAAACATCCTGCGCATTTGGGCGGCCGCTTACGAAGATCAATACCTGCCGCGCTTCCAATGGATCGTTCGCGTCGCCAACATGGAGTTCATGGACCGCGAACCCGAAACCGTAAGCGCCGTCTTGCGCGGCTGTCGCAGGTCCGCACATCACGCCGCCTGCAACATTGGCGCATTTTCCAAATTCGTGGCGCGGTGTTATGGCGCGCATGAAACAGCCGTTCGCACGGCCATGGCACGCGAGATGCCGCGCTATCAACTCGACTGCGCTATCGACATGCCGGGCCTGCAGAAGGCCATCGACATGCTCGTCGAGCTTGGCGGGCTGGACCGGCGGATGACGCCGGAAGAGGTGATTGACCTCCGCTTCCAGGCCTTCGACAGATCGCTTTGACCAACTCTTCAGGCCGGCGGCCTCGGGCGCGTGCAGGTGTGCGTATATTGTCCAAACGAGAGACCATCTCTATCGGCACCCGGAAGGCCGTCGAAGCAGCTGAACGCCGCGAATTGCAGTGCGGTCAGCCGATTGGCCCGGCCAAGGGCGACCTGTCGGAGCTTCACGCCTGGCCCGTGATACCTGGCAATCTGAGTTCGTGCTCCCGCGCGCAGGCTATGGCCATCTCGTAGCCCGCATCGGCGTGTCGCATGACACCGGTGGCCGGATCGTTCCACAGCACGCGTTCGAGGCGCGCATCAGCCGCTTCGCTGCCATCGCAGCAAATGACCATGCCGGCATGCTGCGAAAACCCGATGCCGACACCTCCGCCGTGATGAATGGAAACCCACGTGGCACCTGAAGCGCAATTCAGCAGGGCATTGAGAAACGGCCAGTCCGAGACGGCGTCCGAGCCATCCTTCATCGCTTCGGTTTCGCGATTTGGCGAGGCAACCGAACCGGAATCGAGATGATCGCGGCCAATCACGATGGGCGCCGAAAGTTCACCGTTGCGCACCATTTCATTGAAGGCCAGGCCGAGACGGTGGCGCTGCCCGAGCCCGACCCAGCAAATGCGCGCGGGCAGGCCCTGGAAACTGATCCGCTCACGCGCCATGTCGAGCCACTGGTTGAGGTGCGGGTCGTCGGGAATGAGTTCTTTGACCTTGGCATCCGTTTTGTAGATGTCCTCAGGCTCGCCGGACAACGCACACCATCTGAAGGGCCCGATGCCACGGCAGAACAACGGACGGATATAGGCAGGGACGAATCCCGGAAATGCAAAGGCGTTCTCAAGGCCTTCTTCCTTTGCCACCTGGCGAATGTTGTTGCCGTAATCGAGTGTCGGTATGCCCTGGTTCCAGAAATCAACCATCGCCGCGACATGCACCTTCATTGATGCGCGCGCGGCCTCTTCAACGGCCTTCGGATCACTTTCGCGCCTGTCCCGCCACTCGCCGAGCGTCCAACCGGAAGGCAGGTAGCCGTTGATCGGATCATGTGCGGACGTTTGATCGGTGACGATGTCCGGCCGGATGCCGCGCGCGACGAGTTCCGGAAAGACATCGGCGGCATTGCCAAGAAGGCCGACGGACTTGGCCTTGCCATCCGATGTCCACTGTTCGATTTTGGCCAGTGCTTCCTCGAGCGTATCTGCTCTGTCGTCCAGGTATTTCGTGCGCAACCGAAAATCGATGCGGGAGGGATCACATTCCACGGCTAGGCAACAGGCTCCTGCAAACACCGCGGCAAGAGGCTGCGCGCCACCCATCCCGCCAAGACCGGCCGTCAGGATCCACCTGCCCTTGAGATCGCCGCCGTAGTGCTGGCGGCCGGCCTCCGCAAACGTCTCGTAAGTCCCTTGGACGATGCCCTGCGCGCCGATGTAGATCCAGGAACCGGCCGTCATCTGGCCGTACATCATCAAGCCTTTGCGATCGAGTTCATGGAAGTGGCGCCAATCGGCCCAGTGGGGAACGATATTGGAGTTGGCGATCAGCACGCGCGGCGCATCGGCATGCGTGCGAAACACCCCGACCGGTTTGCCCGACTGCACCAGCAGCGTTTGGTCGTCTTCGAGCGATTTGAGCTCGGCAACGATTCGATCGAAATCGTTCCACGTGCGCGCTGCCCTCCCGATGCCGCCGTAAACGACAAGCTCGTGCGGGTTTTCCGCCACGTCCGGATGCAGGTTGTTCATGAGCATCCGCATCGGCGCTTCCGTAAGCCAGCTCTTGGCCGTGATCTCGGGGCCGGTCGGAGGATAGATATCTCGTGCATTGTGGCGCGGATCGGTCATGACGTTGCACTCCTGGGGCCGGGATCGCCGCCGGCCCCCGTTACGTATCCATCGAGCTTTGCCGTCGTCGCAAGCCGGCCGCTGGCAACGAGTTGCGCAGCCTTCGCGATGTCATCGGCCAGATATCTGTCCTCATCGATGCGCGGGACGGCGGAACGGATATCAGACATTACCTGCTGCAGGAGCGGGCTGGTGCTGAGCGGGGCGCGAAACTCGATGCCCTGCGCGGCACACATCAGCTCGACACCAAGGATCGCGCTCAGGTTCTTGTTCATGCGCGCGAGGCGCCGGGCGCCGTGCGCCGCCATCGACACATGGTCTTCCTGATTGGCCGAAGTCGGCGTCGAGTCCGTCGAACACGGATTGGCAAGGTGCTTGTTCTCACTCATGAGCGCTGCCGTCGTCACTTCCGCGATCATCAAGCCCGAATTCAAGCCGGGTTCCGGCGTCAAGAACGGCGGCAGGTCGAATGACAGCGTTGGGTCGACCATCAAAGCCACGCGGCGCTGCGCAATTGCGCCGATCTCGGCAATCGCAAGCGCAATCTGATCAGCCGCGAATGCCACCGGTTCCGCATGAAAGTTGCCCCCGGAGACAATCCTGTCGTGCTCCACCAGAACCAGCGGATTGTCGGTCACCGCATTGGCCTCCGTCTCGAGCGTACGCCCGGCAAAGTGAAGCAGGTCCATCGCCGCGCCGGCCACCTGTGGTTGACAACGAATGCAGTAAGGATCCTGGACACGCGTGTCGCCTTCGCGATGGCTCTCACGGATGGCCGAACCGGACATGATCAGGCGCATGGCGCGGGCAACAGCGATCTGCCCGCGATGACCTCTCAAGGTGTGAATGTCATCCACGAGCGGCGCGGTCGAGCCCATAATCGCGTCGGTCGACAGCGACGCAGTCACGACGCTGGCTGCGGCATTGCGCCAAGCATCGAATAAGCCGGCGAGCGCACACGCGGTCGAAAATTGCGTGCCGTTGATCAGCGCCAGCCCCTCTTTCGGGCCAAGTGCGATGGCTTCGAGCCCGGCTTTGTCCAGCGCGTCAGCCGCCGGCATGCGTTCACCAGAAAGGATCGCCTCGCCGTGCCCCAGCATCACGGCGCTCATGTGTGCGAGCGGCGCAAGGTCACCGGAAGCGCCAACGGAACCCTGGCCCGGAACGACGGGCAAAAGCCCTTTGCCGAGCATCGCCTGCAGCATCGCAACCGTCGGCCAACGCACACCCGAAGCGCCTCTGCCAAGGGACAGCAGCTTCAACGCCATCATCAAACGGGTTGTTGCGGGATCGAGCGGCTCGCCAACGCCGCAGCAGTGGGAAAGGATCAGATTGCGCTGCAGCGTTGCGGTATCCTGCGGCGCAATCTTGACCGCTGCGAGCTTGCCGAATCCCGTATTCACTCCATAGATGGCTTCATCGCCGCTCGCCGCTAACCGCACCAAGTCCGCCGATGCCTCGATCTTCGGCCGCGCGGAAGGATGCAATTCAACGGCGCCCTGCGATGCTCGCCAAATACGCTCGAGCTGAACGAGTGTTGCATCACCCGGGCTGAGCACGACGACGCTCATGTCACGCGCTCCACGAACGCGCCCCGGTGCATGCGGGCATGCAGCGGATTAAACCCTATGCGATAGGCAAGCTCAGCCGGTTGCGCGACATCCCACACAGCGAGGTTGGCTTGAAACCCGGGAGACAGTTGGCCGGCTTTGCCGAGCCCGAGCGCCGTCGCGGCATTGCGTGTCACACCGGCAAGCGCCTCTTCCGGCGTCAGCCGAAACAATGTGCAGCCCATGTTGACGGCCAGCAGCAATGATGCCAGCGGTGATGACCCTGGATTGCAGTCCGTTGCTAGTGCGATGCCAACGCCATGCTCCCGCAACGCATCGACCGGCGGGAGTTGGGTTTCCCTCAAGGTATAAAACGCACCGGGAAGAAGCACGGCAACGGTCCCGGCGGCGGCAAGTGCCTTGACGTCGCCTTCGTTGGCATACTCGATGTGATCGGCAGACAGGGCACCGAACCGTGCCGCAAGCCTGGCACCGCCGAGGTTCGACAACTGTTCGGCGTGAAGCTTGACCGGCAGCCCCAGCTCCTCCGCCCTCCTAAAGACCCGCTCGATCTGGGCCGGGGTAAACGCAATCCCTTCGCAGAACCCGTCTACGGCGTCGACGAGCCCTTGCCCGTGCGCGGCTTCAAGTGCCGGAATACAGATCTTGTCGATGTAGTCATCGGCTCGACCGGCAAAATCGGCAGGAACAGCGTGGGCGCCCAGGAAGCTCGTCACAATGCAGACCGGCCTCTGCCGCTCGATCTCTCGTGCAGCCCGAAGCATGTTGAGTTCGGTGGCGACGTCCAGACCATAGCCGGACTTGATTTCGATCGTCGAAACACCTTCGCCAATGAGCGCATCAACCCGCGGCAACGCAGAGCGGGCAAGATCTTCCACCGAAGCAGCTCTTGTCGCCGCAACCGTCGAAACGATTCCGCCGCCGGCGCGGGCAAGTTCTTCGTAGGTCGCACCTTCAAGGCGCATCTCGAATTCGCGCGCGCGGTCGCCACCGAAAACGATGTGCGTGTGACAATCGATGAGCGCCGGGGTAACCAGGCGGCCACCGAGATCCCTTGTTTCGCAATCCAGAAATTGCGCCGGCAAGTCAGACGCCTCGCCAGCCCAGATGATGTGATCCTTATCAGTGACGATCGCGCCGTTCTCAACGAGGCCGTAGGGCCTTTGCGTCGTCATCGTCGCCAATCGCGCATTCGTCAACAGCATCGGATCAACATTGCCTGTGTTGCAGGTCTGATTTATATGTCTGCACATAATAGACCTGTCAAGCAGGAAGCGCATGACCAGAATTTTCGCCGCAAACGCATTGTTGCCCGACGGCTGGGCGGAAAGCGTCACTGTGGAAATCGCAGACGATGGACGGATCGGGCGGGTTGAACCGGGTTCGGACCAGCCACCGCCAAGCTCCGGCGATCACACCGTCGCCGTTCTGCTTCCGGCTCCCGCCAATGCCCACAGCCACGCCTTCCAGCGGGCAATGGCGGGGCTGACCGAACGGCGCGGCCCCGACGCAACGGACTCGTTTTGGACCTGGCGGCGGCTCATGTACCGGTTCCTCGATCAACTCGACCCGGACCAGATCGAAGCCATCACCGCGTTCGTGCAGATGGAAATGCTCGAGGCCGGTTACGCGACGAATGTCGAGTTTCACTACCTGCATCATCAGCCGGGTGGCGCGCCCTACGAAAACATTGCCGAAACCTCTGAGCGGATTATCGCCGCTGCCGGTCGAACCGGTATCGGCCTGACGTTGCTGCCCGTGCATTATCAGTACGGCGGCTGCGACAAGCGTGAACTCGGCGCCGGGCAAATCAGGTTCGGCAACGGCGAAGACCAGTTTCGGCGTCTCTTCGAGGCCGCGCAAGGCGCCTTGCGCTCACTCCCGCCGGATGCCCGCCTGGGACTGGCACCGCACAGTCTCCGCGCGGTTGCTCGGGAAAGCCTTCCCGGACTTGTTGCGCTTGCCGGCGACCGGCCAGTCCACATGCATCTCGCAGAACAGGTTGCCGAAGTCGAAGAAGTTCAGGCCGCCTGGGGACTGCGTCCCGTGGAGTGGCTGTTGGACAATGTGACCGTCAATGCGCAGTGGTGCTTGATCCATTGCACGCAAATGCTCGCGCACGAGACGACCGCCCTTGCAAAGACCGGTGCCGTCGCGGGCCTTTGCCCGATAACCGAATCCAATCTTGGCGATGGCATATTCGATGGCGTCCGCTGGCTCCAAAACGATGGCGCAATTGCGGTTGGTTCCGATTCAAACATCCGCGTCTCTCTGGCGGAGGAACTGCGCACATTGGAGTATTCGCAACGCCTGCGCGACCGCTCCCGCGCAGCCCTGGCCACATCGGGAAAATCAACGGGCCGCAGGATTTTCGATGCGGTCGTTGCCGGTGGCGCGCAGGCAGCGGGACGCGGAACTGCAGGTCTTGTCAGCGGTGCCTGGGCCGACCTCATGTCTCTCGACCAACGTGCTGCAGACCTCGCCGGCCGCACCGGAGACGTGCTTCTCGATTGCTTCGTTTTTGCCGGCAGCGACCGCATGGTCAAAGACGTTTGGTCCGCCGGCCGCCATTGCGTCCGGGACGGACAGCACATCGCACGCGATAGCATCAACGACAGATACAAATCCGTAATGGCCGATCTCGGAGACCTACTTTGACCGCCCAGGACATCAACAGCTGGCAGGCCGTCCAGGCCGAAATCTTGAGCCGCATTCACTCACGCCAATGGAAACCCGGCGACCTCATTCCCAACGAAGTCGATCTTGCGCGGGAGTTCGGCTGTGCGCGTGCAACGGTCAACCGAGCCCTGCGGACAGTCGCTGAATCGGGATTTCTCGAACGCCGGCGTAAGGCCGGCACGCGCGTAGCGATCCACCCGGTTCGTCGCGCCACGTTGAATATCCCGATCATTCGCAAAGAAATCGAAGGCCGCGAACTGCAATATTCCTACACGCTCATTGCTTGCAAGGCCAAGCTGCCGCCGGCCGCGATACGAGCGCGCATGCGCCTTGAAAACGGATGCGAGGCACTGCACGTGCGCGCGGTGCATTTCGCTGACGGCAAGCCCTATGTCTACGAGGACCGCTGGGTCAACACGCTCGCCGTCCCGGCAATAAAATCGGCTGACTTGAAGTCGGTCAGCGCCAACGAATGGCTGGTGGCGCACGCATCGTTTAGCGATGGTGACATCGCCTTCAGTGCAGCGAAGGCGACCTCGAAGGTCGCCGACATTCTCAAGGTCGACAGCGGCGAAGCCGTCTTCGTGATCGAGCGGAACACCTGGCGCGGCGCGACTGCGGTCACATCCGTCAAGCTAACCTTTGCACCCGGTTACAGAATGCAAACTGCGATTTGAGATCCGTGCGGGAAATGTCCGAACAATCTTCGGCCCATGGACATTTTCTATCGTTCATCTCTCGCAGCCGAGATTGCGTGCAATGGCAGGCCTGTTGCACGCCCAGGGTTTCGACCTGCCGTATGGATACAAATACGGCGGCTGCATAACGTGCGCCGCCAAGCTGCTCCCCTGAACCTCGGAGGATTTGCCCGATGTCGCGCGCGAAGCGGTATCAGTTACGGCCAAGCGACTTTGGGCCTGGATTGGCCGTTTTCGACAATGAAGCGGCCCGCATTGCCGACGACGGCGGCTTGACCGTGGTCATCAACCGCTGCCCGAAGATCGAGCGATTGCGTCCGTGTTGCAAACCGCGGCTCAACTTGAAAATCTGATACTGACACGCAATGCACGCGTGCCGCCGATCCTGTACGCTTCAAGAACGCTGGATTAGCGGCGCGCGGAAAGTGCACAATGCGAACCCTTCGCAGGCGATGCAACATCACTGGAGCTGTCATGAACAAGGTCCTCTATGAGAAGGACGGCCGCATCGGGCGGATCACGTTGAACCGGCCTGACGTAATGAATGCCATCGATGATGATCTGCCGCGCGAATTGGCGGCGACGGTCGCACAGGCCGATGCCGATCCCGGCGTCCACGTCATGATACTGTCCGGCAAAGGCGCTGCCTTCTGCGCCGGCTATGACCTCGCCCATTACGCCGAGAAAACTGGCCCGAACCAGGTTATCCAGGACATGCCTTGGGACCCGATCAAAGATTACGCCTTTATGTGGGCCAACACCGAGCACTTCATGTCGTTATGGCGCGCAATGAAACCGGTGATCTGCAAGGTCCACGGCTTTGCCGTCGCGGGCGGCTCCGATATCGCGCTCTGCGCCGACATCACGATCATCGGCGAGACCGCCAGGATCGGATATATGCCGGCGCGCGTCTGGGGCACGCCGACGACAGCGATGTGGGTCTATCGCCTCGGCCCTGAAAAAGCCAAGCGGATGCTGTTCACGGGCGACAAGATCGATGGCCGCGAAGCCGAAGCCATGGGCCTTGTCCTCAAGGCCGTCCCGGATGATGAACTCGATGATGAAGTCGAACGGTTTGCCGCGCGCATGGCAACTGTCCCGATCAATCAGCTCGCCATGCAGAAGTTGCTCATCAACCAGGCGATCGAAGCCGCCGGCATCATGAATACGCAGCGCTTCGCAACGCTTTTCGATGGCATCTCGCGTCATTCGCAGGAGGGCTTGAACTTCAAGGCGCGTGCCGAACAGGTTGGGTGGAAGCAAGCCGTTGCCGAGCGTGATCAGGGCACATTCGATTGGACGGCCAACCGGCCGCTGGGTGAACGGGAAGATTAAGGCATGCCGCAGCAAAACAGATTCACTCACAAGGGAGCAACGCGACCCGGCCGAATGGCCGCCCCGCCGGAGCCGCCGCGCGAAGCGCGAATTGCGGCGTGAGGCAAAGAAACCCAAAGCGAGGCGCATTTATTGCGACGCGCTTTAAGGCATGTCGCAGCAAAACAGATTCACTCACAAGGGAGCAACGCGACCCGGCCGAATGGCCGCCCCGCCGGAGCCGCCGCGCGAAGCGCGAATTGCGGCGTGAGGCAAAGAAACCCCAAAGCGAGGCGCATTTTTTGCGACGCGCTTTAGCCGGGCCGGCTCCTTCCGGCGGTCAAGGCGCAATGACAGCAAAGCATCGGCCCGCGCCGTACACCCTCGAAGCTTCGACTTTCGCGTTTGCTTCGCCCGTTCGATATGCGTGCAGGTCAACCGGTGCGCATGGACACGGCCTCCACCCCGGAGACTTTCCACGATTGCGCCAGCCGGCGCGGTCGCGCTTGAAAAACCTTCTCGCCCCTGCACCGACGCCGTGAAGTGCCGCGCTTCAACTTAGGTCAGGCAGATCGCAACTCGCGTTTGAGCAACTTGCCGCCCGCGTTGCGCGGCAGGGGGTCGCTTCGCAGGATGATGGTTTCGGGAACCTTGTAGTCCGCCAACTGCTCGGCGCACGTGCGCTGGATGGATTGAACATCATGCCCCGCGTCCTCCGATACCACAATGGCCTGCACGCGTTCACCGAGGACCGGACATGGTTGCGCAATAACGGCCGCTTCGACAACACCGGGTATGGCGAGTAGGACGTTTTCGACCTCAACCGAATAGATTTTGTAACCACCGCGGTTGATCATGTCCTTCTTGCGATCGAACACACGAACAAACCCACCAGGGTCTTTCGATCCGATATCGCCTGAGCGCCAGAAACCACCAACGAAATTTTCGCTTGTAGCCTCAGGGTTGTTCCAATACCCCGGCACCACCATCGGCCCGCCGAGCCACAACTCACCGGCTTCACCGTCACGAACTTCGATGCCGTTGTCATCCATCACCAGAACATCACCGCAAGGCACGGCACACCCGACGCTTTCCGGCCGCGCAGACGTTTCAGTGGGCGGCATCAAGGTGACGGGCGACGTCGTTTCCGTCGCTCCGTAGGCGTTCATCAAATTGAGGTTTGGTAACTTTTCGGCGAAACGCGCGATGGTGGCAGGCGCCATCGGAGCACCACCGTAGCCGCCAACGCGCCAGCTTGCATATTTTGTCGCGTCGAACTCGGGTGCCAGCAGACAAAGGTTGTACATGGCCGGAACCATCAACGAGTGGGTCATCGCCTCACGCGCTGCAAGGTCGAGAAACCCGGCCGCCTTGAACTCCGGCATGATGATCAACGTCGCCGCCGCGCGTGCCATCGATGCGACGAAGGCGATGACACCGGTGACGTGACTGAGTGGAACGGCGGCGACCGCTCTGTCATTTGATGTCAATCCCAGGCAGCACTCATAGTGCATCGCGGAATGACAGATCCCGAGATGGGTGAGCATTGCACCCTTGGGGCGGCCGGTCGTACCCGACGTATAAAGGATGATTGCCGTATCCTCTTCGTCAACGCTTGCCGGTGCGCCACCATCCGGCTCGGCCAACAAGGGTGCCAGCGAAGACGGCATGTCCGGGTTGACCGCAACCCGGTGCACGACATTGGGAATGTCTTCTATTGCAGGCAACCGCTCGCCCATTTCAACGTCGAACACAACCAGCGTCGCGCCCGAATCGGCGATCATGTAGGCTAGTCCCTGCGTTTGCTCGCGAACGTTCATGGGCACGGCAATCGCGCCGATGCGCAACACGGCAAACAGCACGATCGGAAACAGCACGCTGTTGCCAAGCAGCATTGCAACCCGGTCGCCGGCACCGACACCTTTGGCGCTGAGGCCCGCCGCGCAGCTCTCGACCGCCGCTTCCAACGCGCGATACGTGAGGCGCTCTCCGTTCCAGATCAGCGCTTCACCGTCCGGATTTTTTTCCGCGGCGTTCCGCAGCAGGTCAAATGCGTTGCGCGGTCGCTCGACGAAACAGCGAACGAGCCGGTTGCCATAGTGGCGTTCGAACCGCCTTGCCGGCACCTCTCCCAACCACACCCGTCTCTCGGTCTTCGTCATCTCATTCCCGCCTCGGCCAAGCCCAAGTCCTGTTCTGCGAACGCCTTTGACGGCTCTCCGTCACCCCATTCCGGCCTCTGGAGTTGGACGTCCCCCGCTTTCGCGGACACCTTACGAGTATCGAAGGTGGATGTCCCGATGCCGCGAACGATGAACCATGTGCCAAAATCTTGTTCGAAGAGTTCGACCGCAAGTTCAGGGAAATGTTTCCTGATCACGATGTGGCTGTGTTTCATGCTCGCTGCAAGATCATCGCCACATTTCACGATCAGTGCACGAAAGCGCAGGGAATCATCCACCGGGTATGGCCCGTGTTTGCATTCGGTGGTTGCCTTGGCGACAGCGAACTGAAGCTGTGGAGCCGAAAAGCCGATTGCAAGGGCGATCACGACCCGCTTGAGCAAAGCTGAGTTGAGCCCTCGCCCTCGCCCTCGCCCTCGCCGGTGGCGTTTGGCCATATGACCCGGCCGTTCCTGAGTTCCGCAAAGATGCGCGCGATATCGCGCCTGACCTCGCTTCAATGTCCGTTGAAAGCGATCCGGGGATTATCGCCATAGTGATCGTAGGGGCCCACATCGTAGCCCTAAAGAGCCTAATATGCCTTCCTCGGTCGGGCTTACAGGTTGCGGATAGGGCTCGGGGAAACACAAGTGAACGACATCGATCTAACCGGTCTCGGCACGCACGAGGACTTGGATGCACGCCGCACCTTGGAGACTTGGCTGAGGGCTTTCGAAGCCGCACTTCAGAGCAATGACAAAGCGAACATCGCGGCTCTCTTCGAGCCGGACGGCAATTGGCGCGACATCCTGGCGTTCACCTGGCATTTGACACCCAAAGTCGGCGCCGATGCAATCGCGGACGGATTTATGGCCCGTCAACCGGCAGTCGGCGCACGCGGCTTCGAGATCAGTTCCGGTCGTACGCCGCCCCGACGCATCAATCGCCTTGGGCGCGCGTGCATCGAGGCGATCTATCGGTTCGAGACGATGGTCGGGCGATGCGAGGGCGTGCTGCGCCTTGTCCCCGCGACGGATGGCGGTGGCGTTGCCGGTCACAAGGCCTGGCTCATCTCGACGTCGCTCGATGAACTCAAGGGATTCGAAGAAAAGATCGGCGACAAGCGCCCGAGCGGCGCGGCCTATTCCCGCAATTTCGGCGGCGACAACTGGCAAGACGTCAGGCGCAAGGCTCAGATTTACGACGATCGGGATCCAACCGTGCTCATCGTTGGCGGCGCCCAGGCCGGCCTCTCTGTTGCAGCCTGTCTCAACCAACTCGGCGTCGACAACCTCGTCGTCGAGAAGTGGCCGAGAATTGGCGACAGCTGGCGCAAGCGCTATCACTCTCTCGCGTTGCACAATTCGATCAACGTCAACAATTTGCCGTATCTGCCATTCCCCCCGACATGGCCCAACTACATTCCCAAGGACATGCTCGGCCTGTGGTTCGAATTTTATGCCCAGGTCATGGAGATAAACCACTGGACCAGCACGGAGTTCACAAAGGGCGACTGGGACGAAGCGGCCGGGTGCTGGCGCGCGACCCTCAAACGGGCCGACGGCACGGAGCGCGTATTGCGCCCCCGCCATATCATTTTTGCCAATGGCGTTTCGAGCTATCCGCTCGTCCCCGAGATCCCTGGCCTCGACACGTTCAAGGGAGATGTCATTCACTCGGAGGGATTTGATAGCGGTGCGCCATACGCCGGCAAGCGGGCGATCGTCATCGGCACCGGCTCATCGGGCAATGACATCGCCTTGGACCTGCACAGTTTCGGCTGCCGGACGACGATCGTACAGCGCGGATCGACAACGGTCGTCTCGATCGATCCCTCGGCCAAACTAAACTATGCCCTCTACGATGAGGGTCCGCCGGTCGAGGATTGCGATCTGATTGCATCGGCAGCAACGCCGCCTCTGATCATTCAGGGCTACCAGCTTGCCGTAAAGCGGATGACGGAACTCGATCACGACATGATCGAAGGTCTCAAGGGGATCGGCTTCAAGTTCGACATCGGTGAGGATCAAACCGGCCACCAGATGAAATACCGCCGCCGCGGAGGCGGCTACAATCTCGACGCCGGCAGCTCGGAGCTGATGATCAGGGGCGAGATCGGCCTCCTGCAAAACGAGTCGATCGCGCGGTATTGTCCTGACGGCGCGCTCCTCAAGGATGGTTCCGTCGTGCCCGCGGACGTCATCGTTCTGGCAACGGGCTACTATCCGCAGTGCGAACTCGTACGCCGCGCTCTCGGCAGCGAGATGGCTGACCGCATCGGCCCCGTTTGGGGCGAAGATGAGGACGGAGAGCTTGCAAACATGTTCAAACGCACACCCCAGCAAGGCGTGTGGTTCATTGCCGGCAGCCTGACCCAGGCCCGCATTTACTCGAAGTACATGGCACTCCAGATCAAGGCCATCGAGGAAGGGCTCATCGATACCGATCCGTTCGCATGAGGCGGCGGTACCTGCCTATGGCGACAAGGGCGTGCCTCGGACCGCTTCTCCCCGGGACCTGCGCGGAGTCGGCGGCCCCAATTCGCATGGCACGTCGAGCGACCTCCTAAGGCATGTCGCAGCAAGACGAGTTCACTCATAAGGGAGCAACGCGACCCGGCCGAACGGCCGCCCCGCCGGAGCCGCCGCGCAAAGCGCGAATAGCGGCGTGAGGCAATGAAACCCGAAGGGAGAAAACGGATTCACTCACAAGGGAGCAACGCGACCCGGCCGAATGGCCGCCCTGCCGGAGCCGCCGCGCGAAGCGCGAATAGCGGCGTGAGGCAATGAAACCAAAGCGAGGCGCATTTCTTGCGACGCGCTTTAAGTCGGCACCGTCTTCCCGTCGTTGCGTTGACGATCCCCGTTCGAAGCGCCCTGGATCTCGGTGAGCTCGGCCCGCACTACCTTGATGAATTCCTTGGCCACGTTCGATGCCGGGCGATGCGCCGGCGTGATCAGCGCGGCCCGATGGTAGACCGCCGGCTTGAATGGTTTGAAGACAACGGCCGGATCACGGGGTCTATAGATGCGGTAGCTTTCCGCGCTCATCGGATCGACGATTGCGTATGCCAATCCGTGCTCTATGAGGTTGAACATCGGAATGAAGTACTGCATCTCAAAACGCTGGTTGAAGACAGCACCGGCGCCCTCGAAGATCGCACGAAGCTGCGCATTGGTTGGATGCTCTCTTCGCAACGCTGCAAGCGGCCTGCCGTCAAGGTCACCGGCAGTGATTACGGAGCGATCCGCCAACGGGTCCGATGCCGGTATCGCACATACACAGCAAAACTGCAGTGGCTCCTGGTGAATCAGCGGCGAGTCCGGGACGCCGTCGGTCAGCACGTCTGCAAGGCCGAGATCGAATTGCTGCACGGAAATCAACTGGAAGACCTGAAAGGAACTGCGCGCAATGAGTGAGACTTCGATCCCATCCCGGTCTTGAACGAAGCGTCGGACGATATTCGGGAGCAGAAACACGGAGGGCCCCGGCATCGAGATGATCCGTATCACGCCTTGCTGGAGGTCGCGCATATTGGCGAGCGTCCGCATCGAGTTGTCGACACGCGTGAGGATTTCGCTCGCCTCCGTCAGCAGGTAGTGTGCTTCCGGCACCGGATGCAGTCGTCCGCTGCTGCGCTCAAACAGCTCCAACCCAAGTTCGCGTTCAAGGCTTGCAATCGACGCACTGATTGCGGGCTGCGTCTTTTTCAGGTTGCGGGCGGCAGCAGATAGGGAACCCGTCAGCATCACTTCACGGAAGGCCGAGAGTTGGGTGAGGTTCATAGCAGTATCCGCTTGAGTCCGTAGTAGAATCGGTTGAGTTGGGCGCACCTTCTCCATAAGTTGGATTTATATATCTATAACAAAAATAGAAATTGCATATATGCCCGGCTTCACTAGAGTTTGACTGCGCCAGATCACTGCCCGTGGCGCTCGATATGCGCCAAGCGCGCAGAGCCGAAATCGACACCGCGTTGAGGAGTCAAGCCTATGAAATTACTAGGGAAAATTGGACTTGTCGCACTTGCCGGCGTGCTTGCTGCCGCCGGCGTTGGCCACGCCCAGCAAATGAAGTTCTGGAAGATCGGAACGGGCGGCGCCGGGGGAACCTACTTCCCGATTGGTGGCTTGATCGCCAACGCGATTTCCAACCCGCCCGGTTCGCGCCCGTGCGACAAAGGCGGATCCTGCGGCGTCAAGAATTTGGTCGCGATCGCCGTTTCGACAAACGCCTCGGTCGCCAACATGAACGCGATCCAGGCAGGTCAGCTTGATGCAGGTCTGGCCGGCGCTCAAAGCGTTGTTCAAGGCTACCGTGGTGAAGGAAAGTTCGTCGGCAACAAGAAAGACAAGGTCCGTGCCATCGCGAACCTTTACCCCGAAGATATGCACTTGGTTCTACCTAAGGGTGCATCGATGTCCAGCCTCAAGGATCTGAACGGCAAGCGCGTCGGCGTCGCCGCTGCAGGTTCCGGCACGCAGGTTTCAGTCCGCATGATCCTGAAACACTACGGCATCAAGGCCAAGGAAGCCGAACTGGGTCTCGCACAAAGCACGCAACGCCTTGCGGACGGCCAGCTCGATGCGTTCTTCTACGCTGGAGGCACACCTTTCGCCGCCTTGATCCAGCTTGGCTCGACGAAGGGGTTTGAACTCTACAAATTCTCCCCCGAAGAGCGCAAAGCAATCAACAAGATCATTCCCTACTACGTCGAATCGATGATCCCGGCGGGCACCTATGAAAACATCACGTACGATGTTCCGACCGTCGCGGTGAACGGCCAACTTGTAACATCAATCGACCAGCCAACCGAACTGGTCTACGAAATTACCAAAGCGTTGTGGAACAAGAACACACGCAAACTGCTCGATAAGGGACACTCCAAGGGCAAGGTGATCCGCCTGGAGACCGCACTCAAGGGGATTTTGATCCCACTCCATCCTGGCGCCGAGAAATTCTACAAGGAAAAAGGCATGATCAAGTAGATCGTGCATTCAGCGATGGAGGCGGGATCACAGATTCCGCCTTCGTCGTTTTGGGGCGACGGCGTTGCGGGGCGAGCAGCTAATGACGAAAGACAACGAGCCTGAAAAGGCCGAGTTTGATATCAAGAAGGCGGAGGAACTGGAGCGCAAATACGATTCCGGCCTGCACACCCGGGCGCTATCTCCTTGGTTGGTTCACTTCACCTTTCTGTTTTCATTGCTGTTTGCCGGGTATCATTACGTAACCGCCGGAATAGGCGTGCCGGTCGACTACTGGCACATGGGCCTGCATATGTCAGGCGTAATATTGTTGATCTTCATAGGCTATCCCGCGCTCAAACTCGGCAGCACGATGGAGCTGCGGCCCGAAGCCTGGTGGCGCATAGGTAATGTGCCCATTTGGGACTGGCTTTTCATCATCGCCGGGATCGCAGGCGCACTCTATATCGGCGTCACCTGGTACGAAATCAGCTTCGAGTTTCTCGGCCAAAGATACAAGCTGGAAGAACAGGTCCTGCGACAGGGCAATCCCGCAACAATCGACATCGTGTTCGGTACGATCTTGATCATCGTGCTGCTCGAAGCTGTCAGGCGCACACTCGGCATTGTCGTGCCCATTATAATTCTACTGTTCACGGCCTTCGCCGTCTTCGGCAAATACATGCCACTGCAGATCCTGCAGCACCCGGGCATTAGCTGGGCCCAGTACATCAACAACATGTACTTCCCCGCAGAAGGCATTTTTGGCGTGACGCTGTGGATCGTATCGACGGTTGTGTTCCACTTCGTCCTCTTCGGTGTGCTCGCTCAACGCATGGGGCTGGGCCAGTTCTTTGTCGATGTCGCAGCTGTCATGGCTGGGCGTTATACGGGCGGGCTCGCCAAGGTTAGCGTCGTCTCGTCAGCCTTTTTCGGAACGATTTCGGGCTCCTCGATCGCCAATACCGTTTCAACCGGCTCCCTGACAATTCCGAATATGAAGCGCATGGGCTATCCCGGGCACTTTGCAGGTGGCGTCGAAGCCGCGTCTAGTGCAGGCGGCCAGATCACGCCGCCCATCATGGGTGCAGCCGCGTTCGTGATGGCGGAGTTTCTGGAGGTGCCTTACACAACCGTTGTGCTGGCTGCCATCGTGCCAGCCGCAATGCACTACTTAGGCGTCATCTCGATCGTGCATTTCGAGGCGAAACGCCTAGGCCTCAAAGGCATGCCGGAGGACGAAATACCGAAGCTACGGACCGTTCTTTCGCGCGGCTGGCCAACCGCCGTCCCGCTGGTCGTCCTGATCTACGTCCTGTTCAGCGGTTATTCGCCACACATGGCCGCCTTCTGGGGCATCACGACCGCGCTTACCGTCGGCTTCATCAATCCGATGCATCGCATCACCATTCGCGATGTCTTCGATGCGAGCGTTATGGGGGTCAAATATGCTCTTGCTGTCGGTGCCGTCTGCGCCGCAATCGGCATCGTTGTCGGTGTCGTCAATTCCACGGGTCTTGGTTTTCGACTAGGCTTCATGGTCACCAATAGCGCACGCACGATCGCCGAAGGTATCGTCCCATTGATCGCCTGGTTTCCGCTCGCGCAGTTTGATGTTCAGGCCATCACCTTGCTTGTATCACTGATACTGATCGCGGTAACCTGCATCCTTATGGGAGCCGGCCTGCCAACGACAGCGCTCTACATAATGTTGGCAACCGTTGCGCAACCGGCTTTGGGGAATTTGGGCGTACCGCCCCTCGCTTCGCACTTGTTCGTTCTTTATTACGGTGTGATATCGGAGATCACCCCACCGGTGTGCGCATCTGCTTATGCAGCAGCCGGCATCGCGGGCGCAAATCCGTTCCGCACCGGCATATCAGCATTCTCTCTGGGCATCGCCAAACTGATGGTCCCGATGGTCTTCGTCTACTCGCCTGCTATGCTGATCGTCATTGAATCGCACTTCACATGGCAGGCGTTCTTCACGACGACCCTGAGCTGCGCGGCCGGAGTGTTCATGGTGGCAACATCCGTTGCCGGTTATTTCCTCACAACGATGCCCGGACCAGTCCGCCTGGCCATGGCTCTGGCCGGCATTCTTCTGGTCGCACCGGGCCTCAAAAGTGATATCTACGCGGCAATCCTGCTCATTCCGGTGCTCGCCCATCAGATCACCTATCGCGACCGCCAAAGCCCGGCTAAGGCCAGGAGCAGTTGACAATTGCAGATCAGTTGATGTGCCATGACGACCAAAGATGTCACGATAATTGGCGCCGGCGCGATCGGTATCGCATCGGCGCTATCCATTCTTGAGACGGGCCAGACCGTCGAACTTATTGACCGTGATCCCCCGGCATCCGGTGCAAGTCACGGAAACGCCGGCGTTGTTTCGCCATGGACTTGCGTTCCCCAGTCGCTGCCGGGTATCTGGCGATCCGTTCCGCAGTGGCTGATGGACCCGGAGGGTCCGCTTGCGGTTCGCTGGAAGCATCTGCCGCGCTTTGTACCCTGGGCCGTTCGTTTCGTTCGCGCCGGCAACCTTGACCGCTTGACATCCATTGCGGATGCCATGAGTGCCCTCAATCGCCCGAACATTGAGCTTTATCGCCACCATCTCCGCGGAACAGGCAAGGAGGACCTCATACGACAGTCAATGTACGTGCACGTTTATCGCAATCCGGAATCGATCGACCTCAATCAAATCGGTTGGCGACTGCGAACCGAGCGAGGCGTACCCCTGCAGGTCGTTCACGGTAACGAACTGCGGGAAATCGAACCGGACTTGTCACCCGAGTATCGCGCAGCCGTTCTCATCAAGGATCAGGCCCGCTCCGTTGACCCCGGAGGTGTCGGGAAGGCACTAGCGGAAAAGGCCCAATCGATGGGAGCCATCATTCACCGCCGGACAGTCAACAAGATCGCTCCCGGCGACGGCGGCAACTGGCGTCTGGACACCGATCATGGCAGCATGATCGCGAAAACCGTCGTGATCGCCGCAGGGGCATGGTCCGCGCGCTTGTTGAAGCCACTCGGCGTCGTGGTGCCTCTCGAAGCCGAGCGCGGGTACCATCTGGTCCTGCGCGATCCCGGCGTGGCTCTCAACAACTCAATCATGGACGCCGAGCGCAAGTTCGTCGCAAGCTCGATGCTTGCGGGTGTACGGTGCGCAGGGACAGCAGAGTTTGCAGGCCTCGATGCGCCGCCGGACTATCGCCGGGCTCGTGTCTTCAAGACGCTCGCACGACGATTGTTTCCGGACATTAATACCGACGACACCGAAGAATGGATGGGGAGCAGACCGTCGTTTCCGGATAGCCTGCCCTGCATTGGCCCCGTGCCTGGTCACGATCGACTGTTTGTCGCCTTCGGCCACAGTCATTACGGTTTCGGAATGGCGCCGGCGACCGGCCGGATTGTCGCCAACATTGTCCGCGGCGTAGAGCCAAACTTGGACCTCACACCTTATCGCATTGATCGATTTTGATAGGCTGATCGTATGCGCAAATCTACGTTCACCGAACATCTTTCCCTATGGCCTGGCATTACGGCGCAGGCAAGCTCTGAAAAGAATTGAGATCCATCGCTCGCAATAATTGATACACTGATCAACAGTCAGATCGCTTTTTTGCGTCGAGCTGCAAAGAGGAGACACCAGGAATGGCTGACGGCAGACCGACCAATGAAATCTTTGCCGAACAAGGTCTTGAGGTATTCAACGAAGGGGCAAGAGAACCGCGTCGCCCGCGTCCCACGGGGACGCATCACGAAGCAGCACGCGACATCCCGATCTTTGCTGAAACGGATGTCCTTGTCGTCGGCGGTGGCCCGGCCGGCACGTCAGCCGCCGTTGCAGCAGGCCGTCTCGGTGCCGACGTCATGCTCGTCGAGCGCTACAATCATCTGGGCGGCCTATCAACGGGCGGTCTGGTGATCTGGATCGACCGAATGTCCGATTGGTCGGGCGAACAGGTAATTGCAGGGTTTGCGTGCGATGTCTTTGACCGGCTTCCGAAAGAAGCTGTTATGGGGCCTGCAAGATCGGATTGGGGCAGCAAAGACAAGGCCACCGCGCAATACTGGTCGCAACGCGCGGCCGCTTATAAGGGTATCGTCACCTGGTCACCAACGCTTGATCCTGAGGCCCTCAAGACTTTGGCGATGGACATGCTTCTAGAGCAAAAAGTACGCCTCGTTTTCCACTCTTGGGCTGCTGCACCGATTGTCGAGAACGGCGCTATGAAGGGCATCGTCTTCGAAAGCAAGGAAGGTCGCCAGGCAATCAAGGCAAAGGTCGTAATCGACACTACCGGGGATGCCGACTTGCTCGCCGGAGCCGGGCTTGCACTGGAGTCTGACATTGATGAAACGGATATCCATCATTGCATCAACACGGCCTTTCTCGTCGGAGGTGTCGATATCGAACGCTGGCTGGCATTCCGTTACGAGGACACCGAAGGCTTTGCCCAATTCATGAACGATGGCCGGCAGGCTGTCGGGTCGTTCGAAAAGCCATTCTGCTCCTGGCGCAGTGATGTTGCTCTATTCATGGGACCGCGGCTGTCGGGGTACAGCGCAGTGAACGTCGAAGATCTGTCCGAAGTCGAGATGCGCTCTCGCAGCCTGGCCGTCGGGCATGTCGACTATTACCGCCGCAATGCCCCTGGTTTCGAAAATGCCTTTCTCATGCTGGGAGCGCCGCAGGTGGGCATCCGTCACAGCCGTCGCTTCAAGGCTGCCGCCAAAGTCACCCGTGCGCAATGGGACACCGGCAAAGTGTGGGACGACGAGATTGGCGTATCAACGTCACTGTCACCGAAATTCCCGAACATCTCTGTGCCATACGCCTCTTTGATACCAGTTGGTATTGAAGGCGTGTTGGGCGCCGGACGGCACATCGCCTGCGATCCGAACTCCCATTCTTTCTTGCGCGAGATCCCGCAGTGCTGGATGACCGGTCAGGCAGCAGGTGTTGCCGGCGCACTTGCTGCAGCATCCGGCATCACTCCGCGGGCGCTCGATACGGTACTTGTACAACGGGAACTCTTGCACCAAGGCGCCTATCTTTCGCCGTCCGTTGTTGCTGCCGCAAAGACGGCAAACGTTGCCGCATGAGCCGGATCGGTCACCTGCGATCAATTTCACGCAACGGTTCCAAACGGCGGAAACAAGTAACGGGGGTGTCGGAACGCACGGGCCGCCCCTTCACATGCAAGAGATCAAGTGTGGCAGACCGCGCTTCAGTTCCGCTTCGCTTCACGGGCAAATGATAGAGCAATCAAGATGCCGAATGACCTCGTGTTCTACACAAATCCGATGTCGCGTGGACGCATTGTCCGTTGGATGCTCGAAGAAGTCGGGTGTGCATATGAAACAGAGTTGCTGGATTACGGTACATCGATGAAGGCACGCGACTACCTGGCGATCAATCCGATGGGAAAGGTGCCGGCGATACGCCATGGCCACGCGGTCGTGACGGAGTGCGCCGCCATCTGCGCCTATCTTGCCGATGCATTCCCCGATGCAGGCCTGGCACCGCCACCGGGCGCCCGGGGTGCCTACTATCGATGGTTGTTCTTCGCAGCCGGCCCGCTGGAGGCGGCGCTCGTCAACAGGGCCCTGGGCGTCGAAGTACCACATGAGAAAGAAGTCATGGTCGGCTATGGCACCTTCAACGCTGTGATCGACACGCTGGCGGCGGCTGTCTCTGGAAATGGCTTTGTTGCCGGCGATAGCTTCACTGCGGCCGACGTCTATGTTGGATCTCATATTGGCTGGGGAATGCAATTTGGCAAAATTGAAAAGCGCGCTGAGTTCGAGGCGTATTGGTCAAAGCTGAGTGATCGAGATGCTTGCCGGCGCGCCACGGAAATCGACAATGCACTCCTCCCTGCCCAGCCCGATCCACCTCGGGCCGGCACCTGATCTGGGCATGGATTTTGGTGCCCGATAGACCGGGCACTATGGCTCGGAGCACGGCTGCAGGAAACAGGCTGTAAGCCGGCATCCCTGTCCGGCAAAAACCGGCGTCGAGGATTGCCCCCAACGCGCATTCGGTCCTTTCCAGACATTCTGGATGCGCCAGCGTATGATCGCGGGTCAATGCCTGCCCGCGGTGGCGACATGGCATGTCGCTATAGAGGAATCATCGTGCGAATAGTCCAGATCTCAGACACTCATCATTCGGTCTCCCATCGGCATTTCGTTGCCAATACCGACCTTATTGCCAGAAGCCTTGCTCAGACTTGTCCGGACCTATTCATTCACACGGGCGATCTCAGCATGGATGGTGCGCAGGACCCCGACGACCTGCGTCTCGCGCGCCAATGGAATGACAAGCTGCCCGGTGAGGTCCTCTCAATTCCGGGCAATCATGACGTCGGCGACCTTCCATCGAACCGTCCCGATCAACCGGTGACCGATGCCAGGCTGTCCAGTTGGCGCTCAATCATCGGCCCGGATCGTTGGCTGCGAAGCTACGCGGATTGGCATATAATCGGCCTTAACGCAATGTTGCTTGGCACCGGACATCGCGAGGAAGAAGAGCAATTTGCTTGGCTCGCTTCCGTGGTGCGGACGGACCGGAAAATCGCACTCTTCACCCATAAACCGCTATGTATTGAAACCTTGAGCGAAGGCCCGCGCGGCTACTGGACTATCCCACCGCAACCGCGTGCACGTCTGCTCGATGTACTGGCCGGTAAGTCCCTGAAACTCATCGCCAGCGGCCATCTTCACATCCAACACCAACAGGCAATCGACGGCGTGCAACATGTTTGGGGCCCGGCCTCGTCTTTCGTTGTCGGCGATAGCCAGGAAGATCTCGGGGGCGAGCGCTGCCTCGGCATTGTTGAGCACATCTTTTCAGGCGACACTGTCACAAGCCGTTTCATGCGCGCCGATGGACTGAAAGATCTGCTGCTCGATCCGGTTCGCGGTGACATCTACCCGAACTGACGGCTCCAACCACATTCCGCAGTGATCCCGCAATCCAAGGATATCCAATGACAAGACAAACCGACAAGCTTCGCACTTTGCTGAGGGCTGACAAGTGCCATACTCTGGCCTGCTGTTGGGACGCACTTTCAGCCAGAATGATCGAGCAAGCCGGCTTCCCGGCAACTTTCATGTCTGGTTTTGCCGTATCGGCTGCACGTATTGCACAGCCTGACCTGGGCCTCATGTCTTACGGTGAAATTCTCGACCAGGGCCAGAACATCTGCGCAGCCGTCGACTTGCCGGTAATAGGAGACGGCGATACCGGTTACGGCAATGCACTCAATGTCAAACGCACGGTCGCCGGCTATGCACAAGCTGGCTTTGCCTGCATCATGATTGAGGATCAAGTTGCCCCCAAGCGCTGCGGGCACACCAAAGGAAAACTGGTCGTCGACCGGCGCGAAGCTGCAGATAGAATTCGTGCAGCCATCGATGCGCGTCAAGAGCTTCGTGAACGTGGCGGTGACATCCTGATCATGTCGCGCACCGATGCTCGGGCAATTCACGGATTGGGTGAAGCGATCGATCGCGTCAACGACGCCCGCGAACTGGGCGCCGACATACTGTTCGTCGAGGCTCCGGAGTCGGTCCGCGAAATGCGTCAATTGATAACCGATGCTCCAGGCCCGCACATGGCCAACCTCGTCCAGGGAGGCAAGACGCCAATCCTGTCGCCTGCTGAGTTGAACGACATCGGATTTCGCATCGCGATAAGTCCTTTGGCGCTCATGGCCTCGGCCATGCAGGCAATGAAAGAGTGTCTTGCGGATATTACTGCAGGCACCAACCCGGAACCGCGCATGATGCCATTCGACGAATTGCGGCGAACCGTCGGCTTTGATGATTACTATGAGGCGGAACAAAAATACGCATCGTTAAGTCGGCCTGAAGCCGCCGAATAAAAGGCCGTGGGTGAACCCCCATGGTCTGAGGACGGCGATACGCGATGTCGGCAAGCTTCACGCACGAACCAGGGTGCCGGACTGCCAAACACAACCACTGCTAGAAACGCTTGCGTCGCGAAAGGCCGGGCCCGTTGCCTGCTTTGCTGCAACCAGGCCCGTCCCACTGCGCGCGGCCGAACGTCCGACTGACAAGTGGCCGTACTGGAAGCATTCAGCTCCGCCCGATTCCGCGAGAAACGCCCAGCTACTTCGTCGCCGTCACCATAATCTCAACCAGCAACGCCGGATGCATGAGTTCCGCGTGCACGCAAGCCCGAACCGGAGGGTTTTCCGGATCAACCCAGGCATTCCACACTTCGTTCATCGCTGCGAAATTCGCCGTATCAGTAATCCAGATGTTGGCCTGCAGGAGCTTTGACTTGTCCGTCCCGGCCTTGGCAAGGTAGGAATCTATGGCGTCCAAGATCTGCTGTGTCTGCCCCTTGATATCGGCTGACCGATCAGCGGCAGTCAGACCGGCCAAGTAGACCATGTCGCCGTTCACGACGCATCGGCTCATGCGCGGCGCAGTGCCTGAAGTGATATCGTGGCGTGCAATCGACATTGCCGTGTCTCCCTCCCATAAACAGCCCTTGGGCATTTGCATAGACGATCGTTTCGCGGTGCTGAAAGCACAGCCAAGCCTAGATCATTGTGCCTAAAGTTGGAACCGCTATCGCGGCTCCAACTTTAGGCACAAAGATGATCGCCGGCGCCCTATACGAGTTTGCCGCGTGCCGCCACGTCAAGCACCTCGACGACACGGCCCCCGCGCACCGCAATCAGGCGATCGACCATGTTGACGACGACGCAGACGTGGTTCGGGAGCACGCGCACGACATCACCCACGTCGGGCCGCGCGTTGCACGGCGCAAGATCGAGAAACCCATGCTCTTCTGCAAATCCCTGGATGCGGGCTTCGGGGTGCTCCAAAATCAACCCATGCCCATCCAGCCCTCCGACATCCGATGTTAATGTCTTAGAACCAGCATCGAGAATTCCGCGGTCTGGCCCGGCTCTGCTCACGACCGTCGAATAGACCGCCAGTGCGCAGTCCTTGAGTTCGGCCGCACCGCACGCGATCATCATTCGATCATTAAAAATGTATGTTCCTGCTCTGTGTTCGGTTGCCCCGTCCAAGGACCCGACATTCACAAGGTTTGGTGTTCCGCCCGTGGAAATGATGTCCGGCACAAGCCTGAGACTTGCCAGCCCCTCTTTCGCTTCATCGAGAAACGCCTGCGTCTCGGGCCAGGACTGCTCCATGGGGTAAAACAATAGCCCCTTGAAGGCCAGGTTTTCATCATTCTTCACCTTTTCGGCCAATTGAACGGCTTCCCGTGCCGTCTCGACCCCCGCCCGCTTCCGTCCGGTATCACACTCGATCAAGACCTCGACGGTCTTGCCTGCATTGCGACCGGCCTCCGCATAGGCATCAAGCGTTACCGGATTGTCAGCGCAGACCTTGATCGGCAAACGCTTGATGAGATTTGCCAATCGGCCGGACCGCGCAGCACCGATCAGATTGTAACTCACGAGGATATCGTCGATCCCTGAATCGGCCATGACCTCGGCCTCTCCAAGCTTTTGACACGTTATACCCTGCGCACCTGCCTCGATTTGCTTATGTGCAAGCGCTGGAATCTTGTGCGTCTTGATATGCGGCCGATTTGCAATACCGGCTGCCTCGCAAAGTTTTTGAACCCGCGCAATGTTCCGTTCCACGATGTCCAGGTCAATGACCACAGCCGGTGTCCCGAAATCCCGGGCGATATCAGCTTTCAGCTCATCCATGCTCATGTTGGTTTCCAGTACTATGCACCTGCGTTGGCTGCGTATTCTTCGAACAGCTTTCTCGCCTCGTCACCGAGAACCTGTTCCGACGGCATTTGCCGCTCAGCAACCGGAAGCCCGACCTGCAAACGAAGATCATCATTGCTGAGCCGACGGCGGTATTTTCCGTCAAATGCTGCCAACCTGCTGATGAATACGGCTGAGTCGGACGCCGCCCCCGCGTAGTAGAGGTTTGCAATACCGCAGATATACATGGTGGCGGCACACATCGAACACGGCTCCGCCGTCGTATAAAGGTCGCAGCCATCAAGGTTGGTGGTGCCGAGCCTCGCGCACGCATTGCGGATGGCCTCCATCTCGCCGTGCGATGTCGGATCGTGTTTGGCGAGCGCTTCGTTCAACCCTTCGCCCACGACCTCGCCATCTTTGACGATGACGGCAGCGTAGGGAAGCGCTCCCGGTATTTCCAGGCTCTTGCGAGCGAGTTCAAGCGCTCGACGCATGAAGTTGCTGTCCATCATTAGGCGCCTTTCTCCAAACCGTTATCGGCATCAGTCATTGCAAACAAGACACTGAACCAAAACTCTAACCGAGTTGGCTTCAACTGGCAGCCGGGGCCGAGGCAAATCCTGCCGGCTCACCACCAATCACCAATCTCGTCCCGCAACACCAGCCCCTTCCCGCAAAGTTAAAGCGCAGTATAACCGCCGTCGACCAGGAGATCAGAACCGGTCATGAAGCTGGAGGCATCACTTGCCAAAAATACCGCAGCGGCTGCGATTTCTTTCGGATGTCCAAGCCTTTTGAGCAGGTGCAGCGGCCCGGATAACCGTCGCGCCTCTTCCATGGAACCAAACCGGAAGGTCATGCGCCCTGTCTCGACTGCGCCGGGAGACAGCGTGTTCACACGCACGTTCTGGTGGGCATGATCCGCAGCCATCACTTTGGCGAGCTGGATTAACGCACCCTTGGTCGCGCAATAGGCGGGCCGGCCCGCAGCGCCGACGCGCCCCATCTGAGAGGCAATATGGATGACACTGCCGCCGCCGGCAGCGATCATTTGGGGCAGAACCGCCCGGCTCATAAGGTATGGTCCCGTCAGATTGACGTTGAGGACAGCTTGCCACTCGCGCGGCTCGATATCCAAAATCGTCCCCGACTTGTCATGGAAAGCTGCGCCATTGACCAGAATGCGGGCTGCACCGAACACCTCACGAAACTTCTCCGCAACCCGGCTCACCGAACTTTCGCAGGTGACGTCACAAGACATTGCAAGTCCTCTACCTCCGCTGGCGACAATCAGATCCGACGTCTCGTTTGCGGCCTCCTCAGATAGATCGACACATCCGACCAAAGCACCAACCGCTCCGAACGAGATCGCGATCGCGCGCCCGATGCCCGCCCCCGCACCAACAACCAGAGCCGGACGATCATCGAGCCGGAATATGCGCTCGTCCACCATCTCACACCTCATATCCTTCGACATTCTTGAGCGTTATACTGATCGCTTGAACCAGGTTGAAACGTTCGCTGCCCGTCGCGCGCCTGGCGCCGGATACCATACCCAGAGGAAGGCCCACCGTAATGTCCAATGACGACGCGTCCCGAGCGCGAGCCTTCGCGGCGGGAAACTACCGCTTCATCCCCGGCGTATTCCAGTATTCGGCGGGCGTTTCCGCACTGGACGGTTTTGAGATCCAACGCGTCCGCTTTCACAAGCCCCTCTCGGTGCGCGACGGCTTCAAGCGGATCGAGGAACTTCTGACGGAAGCCAAACGTCCGTTGGAAGCGTTTTGCGCCTGTGAACTGCGCTCTCCCGGTCAGTTCTCCGAGGAAGGCTTCACGTCCTTCAATACCGCCTACGTTGAGACCCTGCGGCAATGGGGGATCTACGATGGACAAACGAACCCTGTCGCGCGCAGCAACGTATGCCCGGAGATTGACGCGCCAACCGAACCTGAGTTCCATGCCTTCTCGTTCACGACCGAGGCCCGCAACTCCCGGCCGTCATTCGTCATTGCGGGCAGCGGCGAGGCGCCGGAAGGCCTCGGCAACTATCGCGATCATATCGTCAGGTCGGGCGAAGTCACCCCTGACGCCATCAAGGAAAAGGCAGGGTTCGTGCTTGGCGAAATGGAACGCCGGCTTGCCGCGCTGAGTTTCACTTGGGCGGATGTCACGGCGACGCAACTCTATACGGTCCACGACGTGCATCCTTTCCTGGCACAGGGGATCGTTGCGCGAGGCGCTTGCCCCGCTGGGCTGACGTGGCATTTCGCACGCCCACCCGTCGTCGGTCTCGAATTCGAAATGGACTGCCGCGCCATATCAGTCGAACGGGTTGTTTAGCGCTAGTCCTCCGACGCCAACTTGCCGATGCTTGCCACGCGAACCCGGTAGGCCGGAAGGGCTGGCATACATTTCATCAACCCCGCAACACACACGACGTTGCCACAACGGGTTTCACATCAGCTCGCGCCAGCCTTTTCCTTCGCAACCGCACCGTTCCGTTCGATCTGTTTCAACATGGTCGCAAGCGTGATCGCGCCGAGAATAGCGCGGGCCATGTCGTCGACCTCGTCGAGAACCTTGCCCAACGCTTGACCCGCCGATGTCTCGGCAGACTGAGCATCGAGATCGTCATTTCCGGGCGAAACATTTTCGAAAAGTTCAATGACATCGAGCAGCGTCGTGCGACGAGCATTGCCCGAAAAACTGTACCCGCCGCCGACACCGCGACTCGCGCGAACCAGCCCGGCACGACCCAGCGTATGCATCACTTTCGCCAGGTGATGTGAAGAAGCAGAATACTTCTCGCCAATCTCCGAGACGGACACAGGGCGGTCCGGGTTATCAGCCAATTCAAGCAATGCGAAAATCGCAAGGCGACTGGAGACCTGCAATTTCATTTGCACCACCGAAGCGTTCGTTCAACCATGCTGGTCAAGTTCCTTTTCAAGCTGAATGAACGGCCCCCCCGTCATACCTTCGCTGCGAAAAAACGCCATGTGCAGCTGGTTCTCTCGGGCCACCATGGTGCGCATCATCTTGATGCCAAGCGCCTTGAATTTTTCCGAAATCGCCTCAAACAACTGTTCGCCTATTCCTTGCAGACGCGTGTCGGGGTTAACCGAAAATGCAAAAACCCATCCGCACGGTTCGGAGCCGAACTCCCAGGCCCTCACCTCGCCGACAATATAACCCAAGAGCGGCCCGTCGTTGCGAGCACCTTTGGGCACAGCGATAAGGAAGAAGCGCTCCTTCTGTCGCCGCGTTTTGTAGCGCTGAAAGATGTCGCGCCAATACTCCGGCTTGGCCACACCGGTTACGCGTTTGTCCAAGGCGACAATTGCATCCACATCCGCCGGAGATGCCGCACGGATGACGATACGATCGGATTTCTTATCGCTGCCTGCCTGTTGACGTGAATTCATCGCGACTATGTCCTGCATGCGCTGCAAGGCCTGAGAACTAGACTTGTAACCGACAACCGCGGGATTCGCATCCCCAGCGCCATCAACCTTCCCAAGAGACCGCTCGGCTATGGCGGTTGCACGCGCACCAGTGCGCTTGCCCCTGGCCTGGCGCAGCGACAGGCATTGTATGCCCGGCAAGGCAATCCATCGCTTGTAAAATGCACAAACTAGTATTACAGTACCAAAATAGAGGTTTTGCCTTCGGCCATCCTTGACGAGTGTGTGTCATGACTTGCCTGCAGGAGCGCCACAGAGCTTCAATGCACAATCTGCGTGCCGTACGTGGCCACCACCGGTCATGCACGATTACGGACTATATCACCCCTCCACTAGCAATCGACCAAGTCGGCTATTCGCAAGCCGACCCAACACGTCACCATTGTTGCACGGAAAATTCCCGGGAGCTGGACGGAAGTTATGAACAGTGAGGCAAGCCGGTTCGGATCCACCGAAATTACCATCACGCCGCTTCGGGCCGATGATCTTGAGGCTGTTGTTGCCATCGACAAGGCGCTGAGCGGTCGCTCCCGCCGGGGCTTCTTCGAGAAACGGCTAGCTGCCGCGCTCAAACAACCCGCTGACTTCGTATACGTGGGCCTTCGCCGCAACGATCGGCTTCTGGGCTACGCGCTCGCAAGACTCGTTGACGGTGAATTCGGCAAACCTGGGGCCCGTGCCGCATTGGACGCAATTGGTGTTAGCCCGAGCTGCCAAGGCAAGACTATTGGCCATCAAATGCTCACGGAGATCGAAAGGATTCTGCGCCACAAGGGAGTGACCGAGCTCTCAACCCAGGTCCGTTGGCCCGATCAGGGCCTGCTCACGTTCTTCGCGTCAGCGGGATTCGAGATGGCGCCGCGCGTCGTACTTGTCCGATCAACGTCCGAGCCACTTCACTGAAACTCAAACTTCATCGACGAGGAAACGTTGTGTCCGCCAATCAGCCTCCATTTATCCCGACACGCGCCGGTGACCCGGAAGAGCTCGACTTCAGCTCGCCTGATGGCGACGACTTCGATGCCCTTTCGAGGGACCACATACCCGTCCGCTCGATGAACCAATCGGACCTGGCCGATCTTGTTGCGATCGATCGCAGGGCAACCGGGCAAGACCGGACGATCTATTATGAGCGCAAACTCCATGAGGTCTTGCACGAGTCGGGCGTGCGCGTATCGCTCATCGCCGAGTTGGACGGACGTCCGGTCGGCTTCATGATGGCTCGCGTTGACTTTGGTGAGTTCGGGCGCGCCGATACCGAGGCCGTGGTCGACACGATCGGCGTTGATGAGGCCTACCGCGGGCGCGGCGTCGGCCATGCATTGATGTCGCAATTGATGATCAATCTGGCAGCCTTGCAGGTTGATCAAGTCCGCACGGAAATCGACTGGAACGACACCAATCTTATTTCTTACCTTGGCGGCGTCGGCTTCAAGCCGGCGCAACGCATTGTCCTGACGCGCCATCTGGGACCTTGACGGGAGCGGGACCAAGGCCCAATCCGCAAGGCGCCGACGTCAATGGCGCCAATCATCGGACTAACTGTTGAGTATCTCGAATTTCTCCTGCAGCTGCTCCGGCGTCTCTTCCCAATCGGGGTTGAGCACGATGCAGTCTTCCGGACAAACCAGCTTGCACTGTGGCTCATCCTCAGCGCCGACACATTCCGTACACTTCATCGGATCGATGACGTAGATCGGGTCACCTGCGGTAATTGCCTGGTTAGGACAAACCGGCTCGCATGCATCGCAGGCTGTACAAGGATCAACGATCATCAGGGCCATGGCGGATCTCCTTTGGTTGCCCGATTTCGACAGTCATGAAGCTTTGAGTAGATGGCCGGAGGCAGCGAGCTTGTCGTAGCGGAAGGCGCCCCATAGCGCCGCTCCGACCGCCCCGGCGAAAATGGCGTCCGGGTGCGTGGCAACCTTCGCTTCAACCCCCTTCATCTTGTCGAGTTCCTCGCCGAGCGCACCGACAAGCCCCTGGTCGAGAGCCAGCCCGCCGGTCATCATTACGACATTGTCGGTGACACCGATTGATTTCAGCAGTCGCGCCATCCGGCTAGCCATCGACAGATGAATACCCTTCAAGATGTTCGGCGCCGTGATACCTCGCGACACCATGTTGATGACGTCCGTTTCTGCGAGAACCGCGCAGATGCTGGACACGGTCTCCGGCTGATCAGCCTTTAGCGATAAACTTCCAACCTCGTCCTGGGCGATGCCGAGATAGCGCGCAATGTTTTCCAAGAACTGGCCGGATCCGGATGCGCACTGACTTGTCATCTTGTAACTCAGAACCTTTCCGCGCTGATCCGTCATGATGGCCCGTCCGTGCAGAGCCCCGCAGTCAAGAACAGCGCCGCTTTCGGCATTGAGAAAAATTGCACCGCGCGCATGCGACGTCATCGAATAGAAGTGACCGGTGTGAAACGGAACTGATTCACCTTCACCCGTCGTCGCGACATAATGCAGATCCCCCTGCTCGACCCCGGCCTCCGCCATCGCCTGCTCGAATGCCTCCCGAGCAAGTTCCAGCGGGTCACGCTGGCGCACGCGTAGAACCGCCCGTGACAGCCACTTTTCCTCGCCGTCTTCAACGCTGAATATCGCCGCCTTGACGGCGCCCGTGCCAACATCGATTCCTGCCGATAGCGTCATCGATCCACTCCTTCCGCGCGTCCTTCGCCGGCGCGCCGAGCAAACTCGGCTGCCCCGAGCGCGCCGGTATAAATCGAGTCAGGATCAATGTTGATTGTCACTTCACCGTAGTTCTCGCACACGAGCTTTCTTAACTCGCGCACGGCCGCATCGTTCTTTGCAACACCGCCTGTGAAAGTGAACTCGTCCGATATGCCACCCGAACGGGAGATGATCGACATCGCTCTTAGAATGATGGCGCGATGCAATCCAGCCAGAATATCCTCGCGCTTCTCGCCAAGTGCAAGACGATCGCGCAGCTCCGCTCCCGCGAAGACGGTGCATGTCGAATTGATGCGCGCCGGTTTGCCGGATTTCATGGCCATAGGACCGAGTTCGTGTAGGCCCATGTTCATTTCATCAGCGATGTAGCCGAGATAGCGACCGCATCCGGCCGCACACCGGTCATTCATCTGGAAATTCTCGACGATCCCGTCGGCGTCCACTTGGATGCCCTTCGTATCTTGCCCGCCGATGTCGAGCACCGTGCGCGTCTTCGGATACATCATATGAGCACCGAGGCCGTGACACAGAATCTCCGAGCGAATGTGCTCTTTCGAAAATGGCAGTGTTACGCGGCCATAGCCGGTACCGACCAGATAGGTCTCTGCCAACTCAATGTCGAGAGCGCGCTCGATGCGCCGCGACAGGTCTCCTGTCAGACCGAGGCCTTCCTCCGCAACGCGGTTCAAGGCGCTTGCGAACTTGTCACTCAGCCCACCCGAAGGCGGTCTGTTCTCGACCGCAATAATCGACTTGTCGTAGACATTGAGGAGGAGTTCGTAGGCAAGCCCGGCATCGCGCGCGACGTCTTCGGCTATCATGAGATAGCGTGAACCTGCGAGATCGCGAAAGAAGTCCGACTTGCGTTTCGCATCGGCAGCAAACATCGCCGGCGCCTCTTCGCGCAGGCGTTCAAATACCTCATGCAAAGCCTGCTTTACGCCGTCCGCGACCTCGGCAAAGCGATCACCCTGGACATGCTTGATGCAGATTTGTTCCAAATCATCCAATTGCTCGAGGAATTGCTCGAGGCGGAATGCACGTTCGAGTGCAGCAAGAAAACTCTCGACCTGACTCTTCGTACCGGTGTCTTGGTCAAACTCCCGACGAAACAATGCAAACCTGGCATCGATCGCAGCCTCCTGGCTCGCAACACGGCACGCCGTGTCATAGTTTGAGCGCGAGTTGGTGATGCCACGGCCTAGCAGTCCCTGGTTCTCGTCGAGAAGCACGGCCTTGGTCGTCGTGGAGCCGAGGTCAATTCCGATGAATGTCTTCATGCCGCGACACCTTCCTTGGCGCCGGCGCGCTTTTGCTCGACCATCTGGAAATAACTCTCCAGTCGGTTTTTGACGTTGGCCGCCGAGAAATAACGCGGATCGACCAAATCCGTCTCGACGAACGCGGCCGGCTTACCCGTGCGCTTTTCGACTTCGCGCATGATCAGAAGCTGTCCGGCGGAGAAACTATTGCAGCTCTTGATCGAATTGATCAGCAGGCCGTCGGCCTCATACTCGTTGATGTAGTTGGTCAACATCTCAACGCGCATCGGCAATGACCTGTTCGTGTAGACGCCGAGACAGTACTCCGCGAGCGTCTCCAACGGCCTGTCGGGATCATGGCGAAACCCAAAATCATAGGTTCCACCAACCTTGGTGTAACTGGAAGCCACGACAACTGCGCCTTCCTCATAAAACATCTTCCAGAACTGGCGGAAATTGGTGTAGTTCGGCGGCCCCTCGACAACCAGCCGGTAGCGTTCCTCGCCCATCGCACCATCCGGTGTTACCGGACCGAGGCCGGCCGCCAGGCGTTGGTCGACTTCTTCGCGCAGGAAGCGGTAATAGTCGACCGCATCGTCGGTGCCACGAAAAGCTCCAAAGATCGGGCCGATATAATAGATGCCGCCAAAATAGGCATCGATCGGCGAAGGCCTGTTTTTGGCACTTTGCAGGATGTAGACGAGATCGTCTTCCGCTGCAGCGGACTTTTTCAGGTATTCACGCAGGCGATCAATATCGAACTTGACGCCGCTCACGCGCTCCAGCTTCGGAATGACGTCTTCCTTCAACTGCTTGACCATGTATTCGATCATATTCGGCGTGATCTTGCCGTCCGCCATGTAGGGCGTTTGAAGGAATATGGTTTCGCAGTCGTATTGCTCCCTGAGGAGTTCGAACCACTTCATGAAGGTGAAGCAACCGGTGTAGGACAACAATAGGACGTCGGGTGCGGGCAGTTTCTTGCCGTTCGGCCCGATGTTGCCCTTGGCCATCATTCCAATGTCCGATTTGACATACGTGCAAACATCTTCGCTATGGCCCGCTTTTTCTGCTTCCATAACATACGCGCCGCTCTTTCTGCGCAGCCCGCTCTGGATCGCGTTGACCTCCGGAAGGTTGTTGACCAGGTCAAAGCACATCAGCAGTTCGTTGAGATTGCCGGGCACAAAGGTGGACGCAACCTTGTGGCCGGCAGCTTCCGCGTTGGCGAGTCGATCGTAGTGTGTCGCCATCATCTCCTTTTGCTTCACCATCGAGGCGTCTTTTTCGACCTTGACGTCTGGCGCCCTGCTCGTCGTAATTTTTACGTTCATGCTGCGCTCCAAAGCTTGATTGAATCGGCAAACGTTCCGGCCTGCTCGCGAATCGGCTGCATTTGCCCGGAGTTCTCGGCGTACTTGAAAGCGATGTAGGGGATGCCGGCCTTCTTGAGCACGTTCTGCAGCATCGGCCGGTCCAGGAGAGCCGGGTCGCAGAAACTGGGTGACGCGAATATCACACCTTCGGCGCCGGTGCGCTGGACGGCACGAACCAGGTACTGGCCTTTTTCCTCCGGGTTCGGCTCGTATTTCGCGGCCGTACACTCGGAGTGATGCAGGAAGGCCTGGGCGAGATTGTGTATCGGGTCACCGTCGAGCGGCACGTCATCGATCAGCCAGCGCGTAACCAGCATCAGATCATCGTCGACGACATAGCATCCCGCCAGTTCCAGGGACTTGATCAGATTGAGCGGCGGCTGCTCGCAAAACAGACCGGTCACAACGACACGGCAGTTGTCGCGTACGGGGCGTTCTTCACCCTCGACGGACGCCAGGTAATTCCGCAGCAACTCGGTGTGATCCTCGACCGGCAGAACGAGGCCCGCGCGCACGACGAGGTAACACTCCGCCGCCGGGATCTGCCACGGTTTCTCCGCCCGCAGTGCGTAGAGCTTGCGTATCCACCGCCTGTTCTCGTTATAGGTCTCAATCGAAGCACGCAGGTCGTCTGCGCCGACCTTGCGCCCGCCGAGTTCCTCCAGATCGCGCAACAAATCAGCTATTTCGGTCTCGTAGAACCTGCCGCCGACGTCGTCCTCGTAGGTTTGAGGAACGTCGAAATACTTGGAGTAGGTATCCGGAAACATCATCATCCACATCCCGGAAAGATTCCGGATGACGTCGCAGATTGATGGAAACAGCATGCCGTCGACGAAATCGAGGCGCCCCGAGACACCAAGTTCAATTGTCGAGCGCGGAATGCGACAAATGTAACTCTGATAGTAAGCGTCGCCGTGGATAACCTCGAGCTGATCGCCGCCACCGAGTATGCCGAGGGGCAGCATGCCGGCGGCATGAATGATCTCGCGGGGAACATAGACAGGCATATAGCCAACGACCTTTCGGCCCGCTTGCGCCTCCTTCCACCGCCGCGCGCTTGTGAAGTTCAGGTCTTCGAACAGGCCCTGGCAATGCTCGATGATATCTGTAGTTGATGGCTTACTCATGGATTGCCTCGCCTTGACCGATCTCCACCCAACTCCGCTGTTCGCCGTGCTCAGATCTATGAACTCCCGCCCCTCGCGCAGCCTTCTCCACTGCATTGACAGGGCGCTCGATGATTATTAAAGTAAAATGGTACTGCAATACGTATTTAAGGTCAACTCCCGTTTGGACATCTGGTGCTGATCCATTCGAGGCGATCCCTGAAGCGGCAAGCGACAAGACGATGGAACTGGTTAAATCAAAAACCGCAGGCCAATCACCCGATCTGAAATCGAGCGTCGCATTTGCACTCGTCGGCAGTGGCGGCGCGGGCGTCATCACAGCAGGAGAGATCGTTCTCGAGGCGGCGGGCAAGGCCGGATGGCACGGCATCATGAGTCGATCGGTCGGCCCGCAAATCAGAGGCGGTGAAGCAGCTGCACTCCTGCGCCTGTCGCCACGACCCGTCGAATGCATGGCAGGAGTTATCGACTTTCTTATCGCAATCGATTGGCGCAACGCAGACCGGTTTGCAGCCGAGATTGTGTTGACTGCGGACGGACTGATCATCTGCGATCCGGAGAGCGGCGACGCCCCTGCCGCCATCGCAGCGATGGGCGCCGATCAGGCCGAGGTCGGCCTGAAGGAACTGGCAGGTCAAGTGCCGCACGGGCGCGAGAACATGATCGCCGTCGGACTGGCAACCGGACTTGTTGGCATTCCCGCGGATCATGTGATGCGCGTCATTGCGAGCAAACTGGCCAGCAAAGGCGACGCTGCCATCGACGCCGGGCGGGCGTGCATCAAGGTCGGAATGCGCGAGGCTGACCCACTGGACACGAAGTTCCAACTGCAGCCACCGCCGGCTGACGACAAAGCGCGTTGGTCAATAACCGGAAACGAGGCGGTCGGATTGGGCGCGGTGCGTGGTGGCGTACGCTTCGCCGCCGCCTACCCAATCACCCCGGCAACCGAGGCGTTGGAGTGGCTGGCTTCGTCGCTGCCCAAAGTCGGCGGCACACTGCTGCAGGCAGAAGACGAACTGGCATCAATCAACATGGCAATCGGCGCATCATTCGGCGGGCGGGCCGCCATAACCGCAACGTCCGGCCCGGGGCTCGCGCTCATGAGTGAGTCGCTTGGCCTTGCAACGGCAGCAGAAGTCCCAGTCGTCATCGTCGATGTGATGCGCGGTGGCCCATCAACCGGCATTCCCACCAAGTCTGAACAATCCGACCTTAATATTGCAGTCTATGGCTGCCACGGCGACGCACCGCACATCGTCGTGGCACCACTTGGCATCGCCGACTGCATCTTCACAACGCAATGGGCAGTGCAATTGGCGGAGGCGATGCAAGTCCCTGCGGTCGTGCTTTCTGACCAATCACTCGGCCAGACGCGCGCTGTGATCGAACGTCCGGCAAATGCCGGCTTCACAGCGCATCGCGATGTTCTAGGAGCGCCACCGCAAACCGCCTATTGCAGATATGCCTTGACTGAGAATGGCGTTTCACCGATGGCTCTGCCCGGTTTGGCCGGTGGACAGTATACGGCCGACGGCCTGACCCACACCACCGCAGGCACGCCGACAGCCAGCGGCGGCGATCATGCCAAGCAGCTCGACAAGCGGCGCACCAAAATCGAAACCTACGACTACGGCACGCACTGGGCGATGGTGGAAACCGCCGGTCCGGATGCAGCGCCGGCCGAGTTTACGATCATCACGTGGGGATCACTAACCGGCGCGGCACGCGAAGCGATGACGAACCTTGCCGAAGAAGGCATCTCAACGAGATTGGCGGCCATCCGCCTCATCGCCCCGTTCTGCAGGCAGCAATTCCTAGCCGCGATTGAAGACGCCCGGCGCATCTTGGTCGTCGAACAAACCCATTCCGGGCAATTCTACGACTATCTGCGTGCAAAGTGCGATCTTCCAGGCGATGTCCGACAGTTTAATCGACCCGGCCCGCATCCAATTCGCCCCGGCGAAATCTGCGACTACATCCATGATTGGAAGACGCAATGAATGTTCAAAATCAATCCGCATTCAAAGCTGGCGACTATAAGTCGGAAACGACACCCGTATGGTGTCCCGGTTGCGGAGACTTTCACGTTTTGCTGTCTCTCACCAAGGCGCTGGCAGCCCTCGGAACACCGCCACAAGAAGTCGCGGTCGTCTCCGGTATCGGCTGCTCGTCCCGCATTCCCGCCTACACGAATTGCTACGGGTTTCACGGCGTGCACGGTCGTTCCTTGGCGGTTGGTGCCGGCCTAAAGGTCGCCCGGCCGGATCTGACCGTTCTCGTGATGAGCGGCGATGGCGACGGCTTCTCGATTGGTGGCAATCATTTTCTGCATGCATGCCGAAGAAATATCGACATGACATACATCGTCATGGACAACCGCGTTTACGGCATGACCAAGGGTCAGCCGTCGCCGACGACGGAACCCGATTGGGACAGCGCACTGTCACCCGGCGGAACCGGTCTGCGCCCCTTCCACCCGCTGGTCATCGCGTTGGCATCGGGCGCCAACTTCGTCGCCCGACAGTTCTCAGGCGATATCAAGGGAACCACCGACGTCATTGTCGAAGCCGTGCGCCATCCCGGGTTTTCGTTCATAGAGATCTTGAGCCCCTGCGTAACGTTTCGACCCGACGAACGCGAATGGAAATCGAAGGTGCACCCACCTTCCGTGGAGCCGACGGATGACCCAGCCCGTGCAGCCCGGCGCATCATGACGGATGATGGGTTCAACATTGGCATCCTTTATCGTGGAAAGCGCAGGCCGTACGGACCCCACGTTTCTGAGACTTCTGGTGATACGCAAGCCCTGGACTCGGAGTTCGCACTATGAACAGCGCCCCTCCCGGCCCCCACATCGGTTCCGTCGCTGAACTACTGGCACACGCGTATCACATGGAACGCGAGGCCCAGGCCCGCTATACCTATTTGGCGGAACAAATGGAGATCCATAACAATACCCAACTCGCCGACCTGTTCCGCAAGCTGGCCGATGTCGAGGCAATCCATGCAAAAGACATACTTCGTCAAATGCAGGAGATGAACGTTCCCGAACTCTCGCCTTCCGAAGCGGTGTGGAGTGGCGGCGAGGCACCTGAATCTGTCGATATGGCTGACGCCTCCTACATGATGACACCGCACCAGGCACTTCAAATGGCGCTGCATGCAGAACGCCGGGCGCATGACTTCTTCGAGCAGTTGCGTACTGCAACCGACGACGTGGATGTCGAGCGATTTGCAGCCGAATTCGCTGAGGAAGAGCGCGAGCATGTTGATCTCGTCCTCGCTGAACTAAAAAAGTACCCCGTGACCGATGGCCAACCGCGCGACGATATGGATCCGCCCATCGCCCAGGGTTGAAAGCGTGTTCCTGTGAGACATTGAAAGACGTTGCAACCTGCCCCGCACCGGCGTTTAGGTTTCGCAAAGTCTGTTGATCAAGCGACCTGTGAGTTTCGCTGCCATCGCGGCCGCTGCCAGGCGGCGATAGTGCGCGGCGGCTATCGTCGTGCGTTGCGGCGAGACCTGCTTCTGGACCAGTTTTTCGAGCCTGCCGAGTTCAGCGGAAAGGTCCGGCCCAGGCTCGATCATGCCAATGTCTTTGATGACAATCGGTCGTGAGTTGGTCCCGGTCACGGCAATATTGATGGCAATGCTGCCGGCAGTATCGCCGCGACACGCAACAGCGACACCAGCCAGCGGAAAATCGATGGCACCACGCACCCGGATTTTATGATAGGCAGAATGCGTCACCACCCCCGCTTGTCCTGCTGGCACGTGGACGGCAACGACAAGTTCACCCGGACAAAGCTGCAGGTAGTCAGCACCATCATCCCTATAGAGCTCTGCCAGAGCAAGCCGCCGTCGCCCTTCGGGCCCCGCAATCGTGACCTCGGCATCAAGCACCAACAACGCCGGCGCCAAATCTCCGCAATACGCGGCACGGCACCTGTTGCCTTGCGGCGCAACATGGCAAATTTCACCTTTGTATTTGAGGCAGTAACTGTTGGCGGCCCGCCACCAGTCACTCTGATTGTAGTAAATGCAGCGCGTGTCGAGACACAGGTTGCCGCCCACCGTTGCAACCGCGCGATGACTTGGCCCTGCGATCACGTCACACGCGTCGCTGACGGAACTGAACCTGCTTCGAATACCGTGATGGCGGCCGATGTCTTGCAATGTTGTGGCTGCACCGATGGTTAGTCCGATATCATCGCAGGACAATTGGTTGAGTTCATCGATACCCGTCACGTCTACGATGTTGGCCGGACTGGCGAGGCCGCGCCGCATGTTGACGATGAGATCCGTTCCGCCACCGAGGAACCGGCAGTCCGGCTTGGCCAGGATTGCTGCAACCGCCTCTTCAACCGTTTGCGGCCTGACAAGACTGAACTCTGGCAGGGTTTCCATCACGAGGCCTCCCGGTTGCCTTCTGCGCGCCGTCGCCTGCGTCGCGCATCGACCAGCGCTTCCAGGACGCGATCCGGCGTCAACGGCAGGCGGTCGATATCAAGACCAATGGCATTGGCAACCGCATTTGCCAGTGCCGGCGCGAACCCGGCCAGCGCTCCTTCACCGGCCTCCTTTGCACCGAACGGACCGAGCGGGTCGTGACTTTCGACAATGTGGACCTCGATATCCGGCGACTCGACGATGGTCGGCACGCGGTATTCGAGCAGACTTGCATGGAGCGGCAAGCCCTCGACGTAACGCGTCTCTTCGCACAGCGCCTGCCCCATCCCCATCCATACGGATCCTTCGATCTGTCCCTCAACGGCCAGCGGATTGATTGCAAACCCACAGTCCAAAGCGGCCCACACTTTCTCAACCGTCACCAGACCCGTATCGAGATCGACATCGACTTCCACGGCCTGCGCTGCATAGCTAAAGCCCGTGGTTGAACCAACCGCTCCGCCGCGGTGCCTGCCACCCTGGGCCTCGGGAGGACAGGTAAACGTACCCTTGACGGTAATCGTACCGTCGTCAGCGAGAGCAGCGGCCGCAACATCAGAAAACGACATGATGGATTGCGCGCTGCCGCGCACCGAAAATGTCTCGGCATTGCAATCAATGTCATCCGGGAGGGCATCGAGCTTCTTTGCGGCAGCAGCGATCAGGACGCGGCGCAGGCTTCGCGCCGCCTCAATCGTCGCGTTGCCAACCATGAACGTCACACGCGACGAATACGAGCCGTTGTCCTTAGGCGTGATGGCACTGTCGTTCGTCACCACGCGAACGCGACCAAGGTCTATGCCGAGTGTTTCGGCTACGGCGATCGCAACGATCGTGGTTGAGCCCTGCCCGATGTCGGACGCGCCCGTGAACGCCGTCACACCGCCGTCGAAGTCGAGCTTGAGGTTGACAACAGCATGCGGTTCACCGGTCCAGTGCACGGGCTTCGCCGCCCCGCTGACATAATGCGAACACGCCAACCCGAGCCCTCGGCCCTCAGGCAGCGTCGATATGCGCTCATGCCATCTACTGGCAGCTTCAACTTTGTCGAGGCACTCTGACAGACCATAGCTGTTGACCATCAGGCCGTTCGCGGTGTGCATTGGCGCTTGCAGCAGATTGCGCCGCCGCACGGCGAAGGGCTCGATGCCAAGTTCGCGGGCCATTCGGTCGAGCAGACACTCAAACGCATGGCGCACATCCACCGTTCCGTGGCCACGCATCGCGCCACAGGGCGGCAGGTTTGTATAGACGCGATAACCGTCATATTTGACCGCCGGAATGGCATAGAGACCATGCAGCAAGGCACCGGCATAGAGTATCGTGACCAGACCATAGCCGGCGTAGGCCCCACCGCGCTGGGTGACCTCGCACTCTACCGCGGTAATCTGACCGTCCTTGGTCAGCCCGACTTTGAGGTGGACCTCCGTCTCCGGTCTGCCGCGATGTGTGATGAACGTTTCTTCGCGATCGAGCTGCACGCTCACACGGCCACTGGCCGCCCGCGCCAACAGGCCAGCGATGAGTTCAAAGTTCAGGCATTCTGTCCGCGCCCCGAAGCCGCCACCGACGAACGGCTTTATGACGCGAACCCGCGACGTATCCATGTCCAGGCATCGCGCCAGCATCAAATGCACGTAGTACGGCACCTGCGATACCGAGTGCAGCGTCAGCCGCTCGCGTTCGGCATCATATTCCGCCAGGGCCGCGTGTGGCTCCATTTGAGCGTGATTGACTTCGGCACACATAAACCGCGCTGACGACACCAAATCGGCAGCGGCAAAACCGGCAGCAACATCACCGAATTCGTGATGAACCTCGCGTTCCAGGTTGCCCGGCTTGTCATCGTGCAGGCAAACTGCACCATGCGCCCGTGCATCGCGCGCGCTGTACACGGCCGCAAGCTCCTCAAATTCCACGTTAATCAGAGCCAGTGCACGGTCAGCCGTACGCGCATCGACGGCAGCAATCGCGGCAACTGGCTCGCCCCGGTAGCGAACACGGTCGCGCGCAAGCGGATACTCGTTCATGGCGATAGGAATGACGCCGAACGTATGCGGGCAATCAGCACCGGTGACAATCGCGCGAACACCATCGAGTTCGAGCGCCTCTGCTATGTCAATTCGCACTATCTTGCCGTGGCTGATCGGGCTGCGCAGAATACGGCCGACGAGCGCATCGCCAACCGCAAGGTCTGCTGTGTAGAGCGCCTTGCCCGAAACCTTGTCCACGCCATCCACCAGCGGAACAGGTCGTCCGACAATCGCCGTATGTACCTGTCCGCTCATTGCAGCGCCTCAGCGGCCGCACGCACGGCGCGGATTATCTTGACGTAACCCGTGCAGCGACAAAGGTTGCCGCTTAGCGCTAACCGGATGTCGTCCTCATCGGGGGTGGGATTGCGACGAAGAAGGGCCTCGGCAGACATGATCATTCCGGGCGTACAGTAGCCGCATTGCGTGCCGAGATGCTCATGAAATGCGCGTTGCACAACCGACAGGCGCCCACCTTGAAGTTGACCTTCTATGGTTTCAACCCGGCAGCCGTCGCACCTTGCAGCGAGCGTAATGCATGCCGCCCTCGGTGACCCGTCAACCAAGACAGTGCAGGCGCCGCATTCGCCCCCGTCACATCCCTTTTTGGTGCCGGTGAGGCGCCTGATTTCGCGCAGGTAGTCAAGCAGCAGGAGGTTGTCCGCCACGGCGTCGTGATGCTCGGTTCCATTGACCACGAATGTGATGAGTCGTCTCATCGTCTCGCCAGCCTCGAACGTGCTTAAATACATATTTCGGTACAAGTATACTTATTTTCACACCAAGGTGAAGCCCTCACTTGTTTTCAGGGCGTGATCACAAAGTCATTCGGGTGAGAGTGCAGACGCGACGGCCCCAGCCTGGCGATAACCTCCGAGCCTGCATGCCTAAACCCGGTCGCTGACGGAGAGCCGGCACCGCTTACGCTATCCGGCCGCAATGTGCTTGAGAGCAGCGTAAATATGTATTATCGTACTTTAATACGGAAATGATGCGCCGCGACCTCGGTCCAACTGCTCGGCGGGTCGCAAACTCATTTTGCGGGAGATCGTTATGCGCTGTTCTCGCGAATACAATGCGGTCAAAGAGTTCGTTGACAACAATGTCCGACTTGGAAACGGGCCCAAAACCGCGTTCGTCGACCCGCAACGCAAGCTCACGTACGCAGACCTGCAGGCGAAATCGAACAAAGTCGCAAACCTGCTTTCTCACCTCGGCATCAAGCGTGAGGCGCGGATTGCAATGATCATGCTCGATACGGTCGACTACCCGGCCGTGTTCTGGGGTGCGCTCCGAGCCGGCGTCATTCCGGTTTGCCTCAATACACTGCTGACGCCCGAACAGTATACCTACACGCTGTCAGACAGCCGGGCACAGGCGCTCTTCATTTCGCGTGAAGTGCTGACCACGTTTGAGCCGGTTCTGGACCGGTTGCCATCGCTCGAACACGTGGTCGTGGTTGGTCGCGAGTCCGGCCGGCATCAAAAGTTCGACGACCTGCTTAGCACCGCCGACGACCAGTTTGATACGGTATCGACATGCGCGGACGAGGTTGCATTCTGGCTGTATTCCTCCGGCTCGACGGGCGATCCCAAGGGTGTCAAGCACGTTCACTCGAGCCCGGCCTACATTGCTCGTCATTATGGCGTCGGCGTCCTCAACATCACCAAGGAAGACGTTTTTTTCTCCGCCGCCAAGCTGTTTTTCGCCTACGGCTTCGGCGCCAGCATGGCACTACCGATGTCGGTCGGCGCGACGGCTGCCTTGTTGCCCGATCGACCGACACCGAGCTCGGTTCTTCAGGTCTTACGCGACGAGCAATCCACGCTCTTTTTCGGAGTCCCCACGCTCTACGCCGCGATGCTGGCTGACCAAGCCTGCACACCCAAAAACAGCTCCGCCAGATTGCGGGTTTGCGTATCGGCCGGAGAAGCATTGCCTGAGGATGTCGGCAGAACCTGGCGTCAGCGCATGGGCACGGACATTGTCGACGGTGTCGGTTCGACCGAAATGTTGCACGTCTTTCTTTCGAACCGCCCGGAAGACTGTCGCTATGGCACATCCGGCAAACCGTTCGCCGGTTACGATCTGCGTCTCGTCGACGAATGCGGGCGCGATGTCGATACCGGCACCATAGGTGAACTGCTCGTGTGCGGTGGCTCTGCGGCCGAAGGTTATTGGAACCAACGAGAAAAATCACGGTCGACGTTTCAGGGCGCGTGGACACGAACGGGCGACAAATACTTCCGCGATGACGACGGCTATTACCATTACTGCGGGCGAACCGACGACATGTTCAAGGTCAGCGGTCGCTGGGTGTCGCCGTTCGAAGTCGAACAGGCGCTGGTATCGCATCCCGCCGTGCGCGAAGCAGCGGTTGTCGCGCAAGAGGACGAAAGCGGCCTCATCAAACCCAAAGCATTCGTTGTCCTGCAGGACGATGCATCGTCTGCCGACCTAAGAGAACCGTTGAAGGCACACGTCAAGGAGAGCGTCGGCGCCTGGAAATACCCGAGATGGATCGAGTTTATGAGTGAACTGCCGAAGACGGCAACGGGAAAAATCCAACGCTACAGACTGAGGCAAAGCTAAGTGTGCAACCTGCGTGCATGCGAAGACCGGCAACAAACAAACAGGAATGACTTATGCGTGGCTTAGAAAACAGGACGGCAATTGTAACGGGCGGCGGCGGTGGCATTGGTCAGCAGATTTGCCGGCGATTGGCCGACGCTGGCGCCAAGGTCGCCGTTTGTGACGTGAACGTCGACACGGCAGCGGCCACTGCAGGGTCGATCGAAGCAGATGGCGCGACTGCTGGCGCATTTAGGCTCGACATCGCGGACTTGGCGAGCGTTCAGGCCGGCGTGAATGCGATTACAAGTGAACTCGGTCCGGTCGACATTCTTGTCAACAACGCCGGCTGGGATGTCTTCAAACCGTTCATGAAAACCGAGCCGGCCCTATGGCAGAAAATCATCGATATCAATCTGACAGGCGCACTCAACATGCACTATGCCGTCCTTCCGGGCATGATCGAACGGGGCGGCGGACGAGTCGTCAACGTCGCCTCCGATGCGGCACGCGTTGGCTCGTCCGGAGAAGCGGTCTATGCAGCCTGCAAGGCAGGGCTCATCGGCTTTACAAAAACGTTGGCCCGCGAACACGCGCGTCAAGGCATCACATTCAACGTCGTCTGCCCTGGACCAACGCAAACAAGCCTCCTGCAGGGTGTACTCGATGAATCGAGCAACCCCGAAAAACTCGCGGAAGCTTTCCGTCGGGCGATCCCGATGGGTCGGCTCGGCCAGCCCGAAGACCTGGCAGGAGCAGTTGCGTTTTTTGCAAGCGACGAGGCAGCTTTCGTAACCGGCCAGGTCCTCAGCGTGTCCGGCGGACTGACAATGAACGGCTAATCCACCTGCGATCGCGCCCGTTCGTCGAACCTCCCCGAATATCGCCACCGCTCCGCCGATGGCAACCTTGAAGGATCCGCACAATGACCTACGAAGACATTCTCTATGACGTGCACGACGGCGCCGCATGGATCACCATCAATCGCCCTGAAAAACACAATGCCTTTCGCGGCCAGACCTGCGAAGAACTCATTCGTGCGCTCAACGCTGCGGCATGGGACAAGTCCGTCGGCGTCATCGTCTTGGCCGGGGCCGGTGATCGCGCATTCTGCACCGGCGGCGATCAATCCGCACATGAGGGACAGTACGACGGTCGCGGCACCATCGGGCTTCCTATGGAGGAGCTTCACACGATCATTCGTGATGCACCTAAACCGGTCATCGCACGCGTCCAGGGCTACGCGATTGGCGGCGGCAACGTGTTGTGCACGATCTGCGATTTCACGATTGCATCGGAAAATGCCTCGTTCGGCCAGGTTGGACCCAAAGTGGGTTCCGTGGACCCGGGCTTTGGCACGGCTTATCTCGCCCGGGTCGTCGGTGAGAAGAAGGCACGTGAGATGTGGTACATGTGCAGACGCTACTCGGCCCAGGAGGCGCTTGCAATGGGGCTGGTAAACGCGGTCGTGCCACACGCGGAACTCGACGCCGAAGTCCAGCGCTGGTGTGACGAGATCATGGAAAAGAGCCCGACGGCAATTGCCATCGCCAAACGCTCCTTCAACATGGACAGTGAGGCCATCCGCGGCAACGCCGCGTTCGGTATGCAGGCCCTTCAGCTCTACTACGAAACCGAGGAGTCGAAGGAAGGCGTTCGCGCATTTGGCGAAAAACGCAAACCCGACTTCCGCAAATTTGCAAGTTGAACCATCCCGAGGCGTCCGGCGGAACGGCACAACGTTCCACAGCGTCGCGGGTCCTGGCAATCAATGAAGCTCCAAGCGTCACGCCATCACCCGCGCCCGCGGTGATCGCAAATTCAGCGCTGCTGACGAAGAAGCAGCGGCCCATAAAACGCGACAAAACCGGCATACGCCAGGACCCAGGCCGCTGCAGACACGTGAAGCATGCTCGAAGGTGCAATGCCCAGCGCGGCGATGATTCTGGCAACGACAGCAATGAGCGCCGACATGTAGATCGCCTGCGTCGGCAGCGTCGCTGTCAGCGGCTGACCACAATGGCCGAGGCTTGCCCGCGTCATGATCGCTAGAGTCATCAAGCTGATCGCTCCCGTCGTCCAACCGTGTAGCGCTCCAGACTCCGAAAGGATGTCCGGACGCCAGATGGCCAGAGCAAGCAGCAGAAAACCCAGCCCGACAAAGGCGTAGGCAATATGCAGAATGAGAACCAAAGGTTCACCTAGTGTTTGCTCACCAGCCCAACGGACCAGCCGCCAGACATTCAACGCGCCGGCAACCAGTGCAATTCCTGCTGTCACATCGTGTTCAGGCAATACGATCCACAAAGTCAACGCTGTGGCGCTGACGAGTATGATCGCGACGTCGGTTGCGTTGAAGGCGATGGGCAGCCGCCCGGCGCCCTGCTTGACAAGCCAGTTTCTCGTGAAGCTTGGAACAACTCGGCCGCCGACGATCAAGATCAGGAGCAGCGTGGCAGCGATTCCAATTCGCATGCCAAAAGCCTGCCCGGCGGCAAACAGCGCTTCGGCATGAAACGTGGCATTGCCGGCAAACAACAGTCCTACGCCCACCAGAACCTTCAAATTGCGCGTGTTTTGCGCAGCTACGATTTCGCGCGCGATGACGGCACCAAGTGCAGCCAGGAACGCAAGATCAATGAGCGCTGCCGCAAACGGTCCGATCCACAGCGAACCCAGGACGGCCAGCCGTCCCGCCACCCAAATCAGAAACAAGCTCAATAGCGGAAGACCCGTCACCGGCAGCCGCTTGGTCCAGTTCGGTACAGCCGTAAGAAGAAAGCCGGCAACGATCGCCGGGACGTAACCGAAGACCAATTCATGAACGTGCCACTCAACAGGGCCAAAGGCTGTCGGCAGCTCGATGGCAGCGGACAACATCGCAACCCATAGCACCATCGCCGAAGCTGCCCAGGCTGCACCCGCCAGGAAGAACGGTCGAAAGCCATATGATAGAACCGCGGGCCCGCTATAGAGCCTAACCTGTTCGGCGGTTGTCACGAGGTGTTTCCTTTCACTTACTTTTGGCCTCGAGCACGGGGATTCTGGCAATCGCCTCAGCGCGCACGTGTTGCGCGACGCAGGCCTTCGACAGCTTCGGGATTGAGCATGGAACTCAAATCGCCCGGATCCTGATCCAGAAAGATTGACCGTACGACGCGACGCATGATCTTCATATTGCGGGTTTTCGGCAGCTCCGCACAGAACACAATTGCTTTCGGCCGAAACGCGGTTCCAAGACCGTTGGTGATCGCAGCGACCAAATCTGACCGAACCGCATCGACCGCGGCCCTGTCATCGCGGGGAACGCACGCACAAACGATTGCCGCGCCTTTGATGGGATCAGGGACCCCGATCGCGGCGACCTCCTTGACATGGCCTGTTGCAAGAACCAACGCCTCGATTTCAGCCGGCCCCGTCCGCTTTCCCGCAATCTTCAGCGTATCGTCCGAGCGCCCGAGAACGTAGTAGTAGCCGTCCTCGTCGCACATCGCGAAATCACCGTGATGCCAGACACCCGGATAGGTCGACCAATAGCTTTCGATATAGCGTTCATCATCGCGCCATAGGCCTTGCGTTAACCCGATCGGGGCGCGCCTCATGACGAGTTCACCAACCTCGCCCGGATCAGCGACGTTGCCGGCATCGTCAAAGATTGCTGCAGATGTCCCTGGAATTGGCCGGGTGAACGAACACGGCTTGATCGGAAGCGTGACAACCGAGGAAAGTATGCCGCCCATTTCCGTACCGCCGGAGAAATTGAGGATCGGAATACGCCTCTTGCCGATGATTTCGAACAACCACGTCCAGGCCTCCGGTGTCCAAGCCTCGCCGGTTGAAACGAAAATTCGCAGCGAAGACAGGTCATACTGACCAGCATCGAATGACGCATCCGCCATGAAACTGCGGACCATAGTCGGTGCCACACCGAGGTAACTGATGCGCTTTTCGTCGACCAATCGCCAGATCCGGTCACCACTCGGGTAATCTGGCACACCCTCTGCAAGCACCATTGTGCCACCCATAAGCGTCGTACCGTAGACGAGTATGGGACCGACCAGCCAACCCATGTCGGACATCCACAGAATGCGGTCGGCGGCTTTGAAATCCATGCAGATGCCGAGGTCGAGCATGGTCTTGACCGGAAAACCGCAGTGCGTGTGCACAACCCCTTTGGGCTTGCCGGTTGTTCCTGAAGTGTAGACCAGCAGGAAGGCCGCATCCGCTTCCATCGGTGTCGTCGCGCACGCACCATCGGATTGCCCGGTCAGATCGCACCAGTGATGGTCTGACCCCGCCCGCCAGTCCATCGGCGCGTCAGCGCGATGGCAAACGATGACGTGCTGCAGACTGGGAACCCTGCCCCGCACGTCATCGATGACTTGCTTGGCGGCAACGACTCGCCCCCTGCGAAACGATCCATCGACCGTGATCAACGCCTTGGCGCCGGAATCGATCAGTCGGTCGGCAACGGCATCTGCCCCAAAACCGGAAAACAGCGGCAGTGCGATGCCACCAACTTTCGGAATGGCAAGCAATGAAACGACAGCTTCCGGCAAGTTCGGTAGATAAACAGCAATAACGTCACCGGACCCAATCCCCAACCTGCGCAATCCATCCGCGAACCGGCAAGTCTCCCGGTGGAGTTGTCCATAAGTCCAGGTCAGGCTGTCCCCGTTTTCGCCTATCCATTCGAGCGCCGCCTTGTTCTCGGTAGCTGTCCCGATCCATTTGTCGAGACAGTTGAGCGTCACGTTGGTGCGACCATCAAGGCACCAGCGCGTTCGCGCAATCCCGTCAGATCCATCGTGCGCGCGCGTAAACGGCTCCGTAAAGCGATAGTCAAGGAACGAGAAGAGCGCTCTATAGAAGGCCTCGGTATCGGATTCGGCCCATTGCAGAAGGGCATCGTAGTCATCCACTGCGCAGGCCTGAATGAATTGCGTCAGGTTCGCATTTGCAACCAGTTCCGGTGAAGGTGTCCACGCAACGTCACCGCTATGCATGACAAGCGTCCTTGTCCTTAAGATCGACGACCGCGACCTGCTCGCTCTGGCCAAGCCACGTACGATCCGTTGCCGCTATCGCCCACAACGCCTTCTTGCGCGGACGCAAATCACCACTGTCCATCATGCAAGTCTGCGACGTTAGCGGTATTTCAACAGCTTTCCCGAGTGCCGCCGAATTGCAACAACCCCCGCCGAGCAGCACCCCAACCAGCCTCAGCGCCACGCGTTTCTCTCACATTGCACCGCAAATTCAGCCGCCGGACGGTACGCAACCGCGGAAAAACGACCCGTTAGGGCAAAAGCTCGGCGCACGTCCCGGCCGCTCGCTGGCTACTCCCGCCAACCATGAGTTGCACGCCTCGACGGACGGACATTCGAAACAACGCAGCCGAGCCTCATACCACGCCATACCATTGTCGACCCGGGCTGCAACAGTCGGATCCACCCCGGTTCGTTCGAGCATGCGATCCATCTGCTCAGCTTGAGAACTGATCCGGCTCAGTGTGGCAGGGCTGTGGCAAAAGTCGCTCATCGAGGTTCCATCGCAGTCTGCGTTAAGACGTCTAACACCGCGACCATCAGCGTAGTCACCGCAAGACATCGCAAGGCTTGATCTGGATCAAATTGCGCCCAATCGCGCGTGCGCCAAATCGGAGCATCCGGCCACGTCTGGGCCATTGCATGGCCCGGAACGGGCCCGCTCGAATTCCCACGCCGCCGACTGCAATCTCGAACGCATCCGGACGCCCAGCCGATGGCTGGTGTTCTTGTCCCTCAGACCGTTGATCAACGCGGGCTGAAATCGGGCCCGGCCGTCATATGATGGCGTGGCGCACGCGGGCTGAAACCCATTCGCTGACGACAACCGTGACGAGGATGACAAGCAGTATCAAGGACACCTGTGTCCAGGCCAGGTTCGAGATCGACGCATCAAGTTGCAATCCCAATCCACCGGCCCCGACCAATCCCAGAACCGTGGACTCGCGAATATTGATGTCCCAGCGGAAAACTGAAACACCCGCGAACGTCGGCAGGATCTGCGGCACGATACCGTAGGCCAGCTTTTGCGTTCCGCTCGCCCCGGTTGCCTCTATGGCTTCGACCTGGTTCAGGTCGATCTCTTCGATCGCCTCATACAACAACTTTGCGCAGAACCCGACGGATCTGAGACCGATCGCAATGACACCTGCCAGCACACCCGGCCCGATTATGGCCACGAGCATCAACGCCCAGATTAACGAGTTGATCGAGCGCGACGATACGATCACGAGCAGCGCCAATGCCCGAACGATTGGATGCGGAGTGGTTATCCGTGCGGCCAGAAACGCGATCGGAAACGCAAAGATGAGTGCCAGCAGCGTCCCGAGCGTTGCGATATTGAAGGTATCCCAGATCGGCCACCAGAGATTGTCGATGTAGGACCACTTGGGCGGCACCATCCGGGTTGCAAGATCTGCAGCCTGCGTTCCTGCATCCCACACGAACGCCCAGATCGTTTTGTCCGAAATCAACTTCCAGGCAAACGCGACGACTGCAAGTCCAAGCAGCCAGCCAGCCCATATGAGCCACTCCGCCGTCGTCGTGCGCAGCTTCCAGACTGGATTTTCAGAAGTTCCGCTGACTGGCATCACTGCACCCACTTACGCAAGTAGCCGGAGGCGTATTCCAGCGCCATGACAATAACGATAATGGTCACCAGAATCGCTGCCGCGGTCTGGAATTCATACCGGTCGAACGATGTCAGCAACGTCGCACCGATACCGCCGCCACCCACGATGCCGACCACCGCGGATTCTCGGAAATTGATATCGAGCCGATACATCGCAAGCCCGATCATGCGCGGAGCAACCTGCGGCTGGACGGCATAGTTGACCCATTGAAACCAACCGGCGCCTGTCGACTTCACGGCCTCCGCCGGGCTGGGGTTCATACTCTCGATGTCCTCGGCAAGAAGCTTGCCGTAAAAGCCGATGGTCGCGATCGAAAGCGCCAGGAAGCCCGCGAACGGCCCGAACCCGAACAGTTTGACGGCAAAGATTGCGAGGATCACCTCGGGAAACGTGCGCGAGATCGCAATGATTGCGCGACAGATCAGATAGACCGGACCGGGAGAGAGATTGCGGGCCGCACCCAATCCGACCGGAATTGATATCGCTATACCGGCCACCGTCGAGATGATGGCCATCCAAATGCTTTCGAGAACACCGTCGACAATCGAGTCCCAGCGACTAACGAAGTCCGGCGGAAAGAAGGACATGACAAACCGTTGCCCCCGCGGCAATCCTTCGGCAACTCTTCCCCAATCAACATCCATCGTACCGAAGGCGACCGCCAGGTAGGCGGCCACACCCACCCACATCAGCCAGCGCAGTAAGGAACTCTTGATGAACGGTGGTTTCTTCCAAGTCGAAGGATAGTTGGCCGCAACCGAGGCACTGGGATCGTTCATGGCTGAGCTAGCGCCTCGGTTTCGCCCCTGAGCTTTTGCACCGCATCTCTGATCTCCGGATCATCATCATCATCGTCGACCGGGTCGATGGTCGCTTCCCAATCCTCTTCACCGTAGATGCTGGTCAAGACCTCCGTTGTCAGACCCGAAGGCGCGCCGTCATAGACGATTTCGCCAAGGCGCAGCCCGACGATACGTTCTGCAAACAGCTGCGCCAGAAGAACATCATGAATGTTGATGATCGCCGTCAGGCCCCGCTCCCGGCAAAGTTCGCAAATCAGGCGCATGATCTGGCGCGACGTCTTGGGGTCGAGACTGGCGGTCGGCTCGTCGACAAGCAGCAGATCCGGGTTCTGGATCAGCGCCCGCGCAATTCCGACCCGTTGCCTTTGGCCACCCGACAGTTCGTCGGCTCGCTTGTCGACCATTTCCCGAAGGCCCACGCGATCGAGCAGCCGGAACGCTTCGCGGATATCGTCGGATGGAAATCTCCGGAACCAACTCTGCCAAAACCCGACGTATCCCAGCCGCCCGGACAGGACGTTTTCCATCACCGTCAGTCGTTCGACGAGAGCATACTCCTGAAAGATCATGCCCATGCGGCGGCGGGCTTTGCGCAACGCACTCTTCGACAGTGTCGTGAGTTCGAGATCATTCAGACTGACCCGGCCCGATGTCGGCTCGACCAATCTGTTCACACACCGGATCAAGGTGGACTTGCCTGCACCCGATGGTCCGATGAGAGCCACCACCTGGCCATCGGGGATTTCCAAATCGACCCCCGTGAGTGCAAGGTCGCCGGTCCTATAACGCTTCACAAGGCCTTCAAGACGCAGCATCGCTTCCTCTCAAAGAGTGTCAAATTGGATTTGCGCGGAATCGCCTTTGCACGCTCAGCGAGCGGGATCCCGCGCATTGTCAATGGTAGCGGCCTCGAGTGTAGCGACTACTTGCAGTCGTACTTCACACCGTTGGCAGCATCGATCTGTCGAATAACCGCCCAGTCGCTCTTGTGGTAAATCCCGATAAAACGCCCTTCTTTCTTGAATTCCTTCTGCAGCTCGGAACCTTCCCAAGGAAACGTGAAGAAAGCCTGTTTGATCTTGGCGGCGACCTCGGGATGAAGGTTGTGGGCATGCCCGTAACCGGTGGTCGGGAAGGTCTGCGACTTGTAGATCGAACGGATCTTGGTTGGATCGACGGCTTTGCGCCTGACCATACGCTTGAGAACGGAGTTTGCGATCGCGGCAGCCTCGTAGTCCTTGTTGGCAACACCCAGGATCGAGTTGTCATGCTTACCCGAAAACGTCGTCTTGAAGTCCTTGTCTGCAACCAGCCCGAAGCTGCTCTTCAGGATCGCGGACGGCGCCTTGAAGCCGGAGTTGGACGTTGGCGAGGTGAATGCAAGCGTCTTGCCCTTCAGATCCGCCGGCGACTGGATCGGGCTGTCGGCCGGCACGATGATTTCCATCTCATAGCCGAACGACCCGTCCTTGGCCGCCATCATCGCGAACGGAACGAGACCTGCGCACGATACCGCCACCGGGTTGCCTCCCGTGTTGACTCCGGCAACGTGAAGCCTGCCGGAGCGCATGGCCTCGTACTGCGCGGCATAGGACTGAACGGGAAAGAACACGACCTTTTTGCCCGTGACCTTCGCCATGTGCTTGATGAAACCGTCCCAGACCTTGGCGTAGACCGCCGGGTCTTCGACCGGCGTATAAGAAAAGATGATCGTACTGGGGTCATTCCACTTGGCAGGATCCGTTGGCAGGTCGGCAACCTGATCGTAGTTCCTATCGCAATAGCGCTTGTCCAAAGTGCCTCTATGACACTCCTGTGCACTTGCCAAACCGGACGACAACAACAATGACAGAGCCAGCATTCCGGCTCCCAGCGCACTCTTCATATCGGGTTCCTCCCAAGTCCTTGTTTAGTGGCATGCCGCCATTGGTTTACGGCTCTGCCGGACCTGATAATGAAGTACGTTTGCCGGATTGCCAACCATTCGGGTGGGCCAGCCGGCGTGTTCGATGAACGTTGACCAAGGGCCGACGAGAAAATTCCGGAGAACAGGCGACCGATGACACGTCCGCGCGAGTGCACTGCTGAATGGATTTTTCGACGTTATGAACAAGTCCGCGACCGCCTACCCAAGGCCCAGTTCCCGCAAGAGTGCAAAGCCTGCGGCAACCTCTCCGAACTCACTGACGTGTTCGACGCTTTCCTGTTTGATTCCTTCGGTGTGTTGAATGTAGGCGAGCAGCCGATCGCCGGTGCGCGAGAGCGCATTCGCCAACTCCGCGCGGACGGCAAGCGCGTCATCGTGTTAACCAATGCCGCAACCGGTCCACTGGCCGGCCTGGTCGCAAAGTACGCAAACCTCGGCTTCGACTTCACACGCTTGGAAATTGTCAGCAGCCGGGATGTCCTCCAAACGAGCTTGGCCTCGTATTCCCGCGACATGACGTGGGGCATCGCTGCGCCGGAGGTCGCTCGAGTCGAAGAGTTGGACGTGTCTTCTGTGCGGCTTGCGCTCGATGATCAGTCCTTTGCCCAGGCCGATGGATTCGTGTTTCTGAGCACGCAGGCCTGGAGCGATGATCTCCAGGCTGCACTGCTGAAAGCAATGCACGAGCGCCCGCGACCGTTGTTGGTCGGAAATCCAGATCTGGCTGCACCTCGCGAAGATGGCTTCTCGATTGAACCAGGCAGTTACGCGCACGCGATTGCAGACCTAACCGGCACCGAGCCGGAATTTTTCGGCAAGCCGTTCGCCAACGCCTTTACGGAAGCCGTTGCGCGGCTCGGCGAAGACATCCCGCGGCACCGCATCGCCATGGTCGGGGACACCTTGCACACTGACATCCTGGGAGGCGCAGCTGCTGGACTGGGCACGGTCCTGGTCACGGACCACGGAGTTCTCAAGGACCTGGATCTGGCCGTTTGCCTGGCAACGTCGAAGATCATGCCGGACTATGTTGTGGCGAGCATTTGATCCATAATGCCTATGAATTCAGGGGCTGGTCGAAGTCTATTTGCCAGCCTTGTGTTCATCGATAATCCGTCGGCCTAGGGCCGGAAAGTCGGTGGTCAAACCGTCGACCCCCATGTCCAGCAGTCGCCGCATTGCCGCTTCGCTGTTGACCGTCCACACGATCACGCGCAACCCCAGCGCGTGTGCCAGGTCAAGCTCCTCCCTGCTGAGATCCTTGTAGTAGGGCGCCCAGACCTGGCCGCCGAGATGCTTGATGGCCTTGGCCGCCAAACCGTCAAACCGATCGATGTCGACGCCGGCGAGCCAGGGTGATTTGCCGGCTTGCCCGATTTGCAAATTGTCTAGCCAAGGCCGGCTCGCGCTCAGAAAGACCAGAGAGATGTCCGGTGCACTCGTCTTCACATGCACCAGACCTCTCCAATCGAAACTGCGAACGCGGCTGCGCGCACGCAGTCCTGCAGCATCAATCAGCTTGACGAGTTCGTCGGCAATTGTTTCCGGTGCGAATGTCACATCCTTTGCAACCGGCGATGTCTTGATCTCGATGTCCAGACATAAACCTGGGTTGTTTCGCACCTCCGGCAAGCCGAACAGGTCATCCAGCAGCGGCATTGCAAGGCCGTCAATTGGCTTTTGGTCGGGAAACCTGTTCGCATATCGCGAGCCCGGTCGAAGGCGCCCGACGTCATAGGCGCGAAGTTCTTCGTAATTGAACGACTTTATGGGCAAGCCGCCCGTGATCCAGACGCCGTCTTTGCGCACGATATCCGGATTGAGCACCGGGTCATGGGTGATAACGATCTTCCCGTCCCGAGACATCGCGATGTCGAGTTCAAGACAGTCTGAACCCGCAGCAATAGCATTTAGAAATCCCGGGATCGTGTTTTCGGGCAGCACACCGCGAGCACCTCGGTGACCTTGCAGCTCGATAGCACCGGCAGCAGACATCATGGCAATCAATCCATAGACCAGTGAAACGGCCCAAGCGCGCGACATATCGATGCGTTACTCCCCTGCAACCGTTCGTTCGTTCGCGTTCGACAGCTCCGGCAGATGCACCTCGACACCTTCCTCATGGCAGAGCCGTTGAATCCGCTCCGGCGGCGCACGGTCCGTCACGAAATGGTCGAGCTCCGACAGATGACCGATACGAACCGGAGCGCTCCGCTCCAGTTTGATCGCGTCCGCAACGAGGATGGATTTGCGCGCACAGTCGATAATCGTCCTTGCAACGCTGACCTCGCGATAGTCGTAATCGAGCAAAGAGCCATCCGCATCGATCGCCGACGCCCCGATGATCGCATAGTCGACGCGGAACTGGCGAATGAAGTCGACGGCTTGTTCACCGACAATACCGCCGTCCGAATGACGCAGCACGCCGCCGGCAACGATCACCTGATTGGCCTCATAACCCTGCAGGATATTGGCCACGTTGATGTTATTGGTAATCACCATCAAACCGTCCCGCTGGCGCAGGGCCATCGCGACCTGCTCGGTCGTCGTGCCGATATTGATGAGGAGCGATGCGCCGTCCGGAACGAGCGCGGCCGCCGTGATGCCGATCGCCCTTTTGGCTTCAGGCGCCAAACGACGCCTGGCCTCGTAGGCAACGTTGACGACGCCTGACGGCGCCACCGCACCACCGTGAAACCTGTTGAGCAATCCCCTGTCACATAACTCGTTTAAGTCCCTTCGGATCGTCTGCCTGGTCACGTTGAAGCCGTCGGCAAGGTCTTCAACGTTCACACGACCTTGCGCTTTGGCAAGCGCCACAATGTCGAGCTGGCGTGGAGAAAGGGGGATCATGATACGCTCTTCGGTATTCGAGAAGTGGTCATGCGGCTGCATATCTAGCCACGAACGAATACGGACAATAGCAAAAGGAAAACGGCTGCACGCGGTTTTATTCGTTTGACATTCGTTTTCTTTCGTTTTTTGGTAGGTTGTGCGGATCTCACACTGCGCTGAACAATAACGTCTGACGGCGGATTTCGGCTCGAACAAACCGCAACGCAATGCCGAACAACGTCCGTCGGGCCCACGGACTAGGCAACGGCAGAATTCTCGCGGCGCGGAGCGCAAAGCGAAGCGCGAAACGACCAAGACCAATCAAAATCGCAAAATGCGACAAGGTTGGATGCAGATGTTGGAGGAGACGTCAGATGCGAAAGCGAATACTGATTTCATTGGCACTCACCGGTGCCGTAGCAATGGCAGGCGGATCATCGGCCTTCGCCGCAACAGAGATTCAGTGGTGGCACGCCATGGGCGGCGTCAATGGCGAGCGGGTCAACAAGATCGCCAACGACTTCAATGCCACGCAATCCGAATACAAGGTCGTCCCGGTCTATAAGGGCAACTACACCGAAACCATGACGGCCGCGGTTGCCGCCTTCCGTGCCCGCAAGCATCCTCATATCGTACAGGTGTTTGAAGTCGGCACGGCTACGATGATGGCGGCCAAGGGCGCCGTCTACCCCGTCGAAGATATGATGAAAGACGCCGGCGAGAAGTTTGACTCCAATGCCTTCCTGCCGGCGGTCATCAGCTACTACCAAACTTCTGACGGCAAACTGCTCTCGATGCCGTTCAACAGTTCAACCCCTGTTCTGTGGTACAACAAGGACGCCTTCGCCAAGGCAGGTATCGAATCTCCGCCAAAGACGTGGCCGGACGTCAAAGCCGCCTCGGACAAACTCCTCGCTGCCGGCTACAAGTGCGGCTTTTCGTTTGGCTGGCAGTCCTGGGTGATGATCGAGAATTTCAATGCTTGGCACAACCTGAGCATCGGCACCAAGGAAAACGGCTTCGCCGGCCTCGACACGGAACTGACGTTCAACAATGATGCCACCAAAATGCATCTGGCAAACATCGCCGAATGGGGCAAATCGAAAGCCTTTGTATATGCCGGTCGCCGTGGCGACAGCCTGCCGAAATTTACTACCGGCGAATGCGGCATGTGGCTCAACTCATCGGCCTACTATGGCGGCATCAAGAAACAGGCGAAGTTCAAATTCGGCCAGGCGATGTTGCCGTTCTATCCGAGTGTCATCAAGGCACCGCAGAATTCGATCATTGGCGGCGCAACTCTCTGGGTCCTCAAAGGACACGACAAGAAAGACTACAAGGGCGCTGCAAAATTCATGACGTATCTGTCGTCACCGGCCGTCCAGGCGTGGTGGCACCAAGAAACCGGTTACGTCCCGATCACCAATGCCGCCTATGACCTCAGCAAGAAGCAGGGCTTCTATGACAAGAACCCTGGAACAGACACCGCCATTATCCAGTTGCGACTGAACAAACCCACTCCGAATTCGAAAGGATTGCGCTTCGGAAACTTCGTCCAGATCCGCGACATCATCAACGAGGAAATGGAGCAAATCTGGAAGGGCAGCAAGTCCGCATCCGATGCGCTTGACAGCGCTGTCAAACGCGGCAACGCCTTGCTGCGCAAGTTCGAGCGGGCCAACAAATAGGCAAGCACAGTCCGCCACGCCACCCTTGCGTTCGGTTCCACCCGCCTGCCCCACGAGCAGACGGGTGGTCCGACCACCTGGATCATCATCCAACTCGGTGCAGCAGCGAAAATGTTGAAGCGGGTTCACTTCGGACCATCAATTCTCCCCTACCTGCTGGTCGCACCGCAGATCATCATCACTGTTGTTTTCTTTCTTTGGCCAGCAGCCCAGGCGCTCTACCAATCCCTGTTGATCCAGGATGCATTTGGCCTTGGAACCAAGTTTGTCTGGTTCGAGAACTTTGAAACACTGCTGTCAGACGAGATTTACTACGAGGCGTTCCGCCGGACGTTTGTGTTCTCGTTTCTCGTCGCCCTCATCGCAATGACGGTTTCGCTCTTGCTGGCGGCAATGGCCGATCGGGTCATCAAGGCACGCAAGACATACCAGACGCTTCTCATTTGGCCCTACGCGGTTGCCCCGGTCGTCGCCGGCGCACTTTGGATGTTCATGTTCGACCCGACATTGGGGATCGGATCTTACATGCTGCGCGGGTTTGGCTATGAATGGAATTTCAGGGTCAACGGAAATGAGGCGATGGCGTTGATCATCCTCGCCGCCGCATGGAAACAGATCAGCTACAACTTTTTGTTTTTTCTAGCCGGCATGCACGCCATCCCGAAATCTCTCATAGAAGCCGCTGCCATCGACGGCGCCGGGCCGGTACGCCGCTTCATGACGATCATCTTTCCATTGCTGTCACCGACAACGTTCTTCCTGCTCGTCGTCAATATCGTCTATGCCTTCTTCGATACCTTCGGAATCGTTCACGCCGTAACCAAGGGCGGTCCCGGCAGGGATACTGAAATCCTGATTTACAAGGTCTTCAATGACGGCTTCGTCGGGTTGGACCTCGGCGGGTCCGCCTCGCAGTCCGTCATCCTGATGCTCATCGTCATCACGTTGACGGTCATCCAGTTTCGTTACGTCGAAAAGAAGGTGACATACTGATGTCCCAAGGTGGTCGGCGATGATCGAGAACAGGCCATGGATGACCTTTGTTGCCCACTTCACGATGATCGTCGGGGTCGCCCTCGTTGCCTTTCCTGTGTGGGTGACCTTCGTCGCCGCAACGCACGACCAGGTTCGTATCACGCAGGTGCCCTTGCCACTGCTGCCCGGTGATCAATTTCTGGTCAATTTGAAAGCGGCTCTCTTCCAGGGTGTTGGCAACGCACGCGAACAATCGGTTGCATTGATGCTCATGAACAGCCTCGTCATGGCACTCGGCATCGCAATTGGAAAGATTGCCATTTCAATGCTGTCCGCATTCGCAATCGTATACTTCCGTTTCCCGTTCCGAATGATGTTCTTCTGGATGATCTTTCTGACGCTCATGCTGCCGGTAGAAGTCCGCATCCTGCCGACCTTCGAAGTTGTCGCCAATCTCAATATGTTGAACAGCTACGTCGGCCTGACGTTGCCGCTGATCGCATCGGCAACCGCAACCTTCATGTTCCGCCAGGTCTTCCTCACGGTTCCCGACGAACTCCTCGAAGCAGCCCGAATCGACGGCGCAGGCCCGATGCGCTTTTTCAGAGACATCTTGTTGCCGATGTCGCGCAACAACATCGCGGCGCTCTTCGTAATTCTCTTCATATACGGATGGAACCAGTATCTCTGGCCACTTCTCACAACCACAGACAAGAGCATGTACACGATCGTAATGGGCATCAAGCAAATGCTTGAGGCCGCCGAGGAGTCACCGGAATGGCACTTGATCATGATGACCTCGCTACTTGCCATGCTCCCGCCGGTGGCAGTTGTAATCACGATGCAGGGCCTCTTCGTTAAAGGTCTGACTGAAACGGAGAAGTAACGATGGCAACCGTCGGACTTCGTGACGTGCGCAAGCGCTATGCGCAGACCGACGTCATTCACGGCATCACCATGGATATTGCCGATGGTGAGTTCATCGTTATCGTCGGCCCTTCCGGCTGCGGAAAGTCGACATTGTTGAGAATGGTTGCAGGACTTGAAGCCATAACCGAAGGCCAGGTCAGCATCGATGACGAGGTTGTCAACAAACTCGAGCCGATGGATCGCAACATTGCGATGGTCTTTCAAAACTACGCTCTCTATCCACACATGAGCGTATTCAACAATATGGCCTACGGGCTCAAGAACAGGCGCATGCCGAAGGCAGAGATTGAACAAAAGGTCCGGGAAGCCGCGGACATCCTCGAGCTCGGAGCACTTCTCGAACGCAAGCCTTCGCAGTTGTCCGGCGGGCAGCGTCAGCGCGTTGCCATGGGCCGCGCCATCGTGCGTAATCCAAAGGTATTCTTGTTCGATGAGCCGTTATCCAATCTCGACGCAAAACTGCGCGTCAACATGAGACTGGAAATCAAGAAGCTCCAGCGCCGGCTCGGCATAACGACGATCTACGTCACCCACGATCAGGTCGAAGCGATGACGATGGCGGATCGCCTCGTCGTCATGAACAGCGGCATTGCCGAGCAGATCGGAACACCGCGCGAGGTCTACAAGTTTCCCGGGACCAAGTTCGTCGCCGGCTTCATCGGATCTCCGGCGATGAATTTTGCGCCGGCAAGCCTTACGCCTGACAAGTCGGCATTACGCGCATTCGGCACCGAGATACCTCTGCCGCAGGGCGTCGCACCAGAAAGGCTTGGATCGGTTGAAGTTGGCATAAGGCCTGAGCACCTGCATATCACGACTAACCCCCGCGCCAGTCGAAATTACGATCGAAGCCGTCGAAAACCTTGGCAACGATACGATCGTCTACGGACGAACCAACGAGTTGGGCAACGAGACAGTCGTTGTCCGCATCGAAGGGGACCAGGACTTCGATCACGGAAAGAAGGTCCGGGTCGATTTCGATCCGGATGCTCTGCACCTATTCGATTGCGAAACCGGTCGCCGAATTTGATGAGAAAGCGCATGCCGGTTGCCGATGGTGGCGCCTGCAGCGAAGTACCAATGTACGATATCGTGGTCATAGGCGGTGGCATCAACGGATGCGGAATCGCACGCGACGCCGCTGGGCGCGGCTACAAGGTCTTGCTTGCAGAACGCGGCGACTTGGCGCAAGGCACATCATCCGGCTCCACGAAATTGATTCATGGCGGCCTTCGCTACCTTGAGCACTTTGAATTCCGTCTGGTCAGGGAAAGCCTGGAGGAAAGAGAAATCCTCTGGGCGATGGCACCGCACATCATTTGGCCTATGCGTTTCGTACTTCCGCATGCCAAGGGGCTGAGGCCCGCTTGGCTCCTGCGACTGGGGCTGTTTCTATACGACCACATCGGTGGCCGCCGGCAGCTGCCGCCGACGAAAGTGCTCAACCTGGTCTCGGACCCGGCGGGTGCACCTTTGAAACGAAGGTATTCCTCCGCCTTCGAATATTCCGACTGCTGGGTTGATGACGCCAGGCTCGTCGTATTGAACGCACGGGACGCGGCTGATCGTGGTGCAACTATCAAAACCCGTACGTCAGTGACCCGGATAGCACGCCACGGTCACGGCTGGCGCATTGACCTCAAAGATGCGCGCACAGGCTCGCAGCACGAGGTCTCGTCACGCGTGGTTGTCAACGCGGCTGGACCATGGGTCGACACGGTTTTGAATTCCGTTGCCGGCCAGAACACGAAACGGAACGTAAGGCACGTCCAGGGCAGTCACATCGTTGTGCCGAAGATGTTCGACCACGACCGCAGCTACATTTTTCAGAATGCGGACAACCGGATCTTCTTCGCCATCCCCTACGAACAGGACTTCACACTGATCGGTACCACTGATCAAGACTATCAAGGTTCCCTCGATGCGGTTGTGATTTCACGCGATGAGATCAACTACCTGTGCACGGCAACAAACGACTACTTCCGCGAACGCATTGGCCCTGAAGACATCGTCTGGTCGTACTCGGCGGTTCGTCCCCTGTTTGATGACGGTTCCGAAAAAGCGCAGGAAGCAACGCGGGATTACACGCTAAGAACGGACGGAAACGCCGGCGAAGCCAAATTGATCAACATCTTCGGCGGCAAGATCACCACATACCGGCGCCTGGCCATCGAGGTGCTGGACGTGATCAACGATGAGCTGGCTTGCCATGCGCCGGCGTGGACAGCCACCGAATCTCTACCGGGTGGCGATTTCGAAATCGACGCCTTCGATACACAGTTGGCCCAAGTCGAGGCAAGATACGGGTTTCTGGATGCAGCAACCGCTTATCGCATGCTGCGCTGCTACGGCACGATCACACACCGCATTCTCGATGGGGCAACGACCAAGGAAGACCTCGGTATCGCATTCGGTTCTGGGCTTACCCAACGCGAAGTCGACTACCTGCGCACGTCCGAGTGGGCCGAGACGACAGACGACATTCTCTGGCGCAGAACCAAACTCGGTCTGAAGCTGACGACCGGTCAACAACAGAAACTTGCCGAGTGGCTCGCCGCAAACCCCGTCGTCGTGTCCTCCAACGCCGCTTGAGCGAATTTGACCGAACACCAGGATATGATCCGATCAGCACGAGGAGATAAACTATGACCAAATATGTGCTGGCAATAGATCAAGGAACGACATCGAGCCGGGCCATCCTGTTCGACGACAGTTTCGCTGTGGTTGCACTTGCCCAACAGGAATTTGCACAACACTTTCCCAAGTCCGGTTGGGTCGAACACGACCCGGAAGACATTTGGAACACGGTCGTCGCCACCGTAAGAGCGGCCATTGACATGGCCGGTGCGACCGCATCCGACCTCGTTGCATTAGGGATCACCAACCAGCGCGAAACAACCATTATCTGGGACCGGCAGTCCGGCGTTCCGATCTGCAATGCCATCGTGTGGCAGGACCGCCGGACCGCCGGGATCTGCACCGAACTCAAGGCAGCCGGCCATGAGGCGACCATCGCGGAAAAAACCGGATTGCTCCTCGATCCATACTTCTCCGGCACAAAGATATCCTGGATTCTGGCCAACGTTGCAGGCGCACGGGAGCTTGCGGAGGCCGGCCGACTGGCATTTGGCACGGTCGACACGTTCTTGCTCGCACGGCTGACCAACAACACGGTCCATGCCACGGACGCAACCAACGCCAGCCGAACGTTGCTGTACGACATCAGAAATGGCGAGTGGTGCAACGAGTTACTCGACGTGTTTGGGGTTCCGAGAGGCATTCTGCCCGAGGTCATGGATTGCGCGGCGGACTTCGGGACGACCGATGAAAGTTTGTTCGGATCACCGATACCGATCACCGGAATTGCCGGCGATCAGCAGGCAGCCACCGTTGGCCAGGCCTGCTTTGAACCAGGAATGCTGAAGTCAACCTACGGAACCGGTTGCTTTGCGCTGCTCAACACGGGCACCACGCCGGTTGCATCCAAGAACCGGCTTCTGACCACGATAGCCTATCAAATCGACGGCGTGCCGACATATGCCCTCGAGGGCTCGATCTTCATTGCCGGTGCAGCCGTTCAATGGCTGCGCGACGGCCTCGCGATCATCGATACTGCTGCCCAATCCAATGATCTTGCCGCAACGGCCGACCCCGAACAGGACGTCTATCTGGTGCCCGCATTCGTCGGCCTGGGTGCGCCCTATTGGGACGCCGAGTGCCGCGGCGCCATCTTCGGCCTGACCCGCAACACCGGGCGCCCGGAACTCGCGCGCGCTGCTTTGGAAAGCGTCTGCTACCAAACACGTGACCTCCTCGAAGCCATGCAAAGCGATGCCGGCATGGCAAAGTCAAATGTTCTACGGGTCGACGGCGGCATGGTCGTCTCGGATTGGACCATGCAGTGCCTCGCGGATCTTCTCGACGCTCCGGTTGATCGACCAAAAATTCTCGAGACGACGGCACTGGGAGCCGCATACCTTGCCGGTATGCAGGTCGGCTTTTATCCGGGTCTTGAGGAGTTTTCGCACAGTTGGTCATTACAACGACGTTTCTCACCGCAAATGACGCAGGCCGTTCGACAAGCAAAGTATACGGGTTGGAAGAATGCTGTCCGTCGAACCCTGACGGCCAACCACAACTGACAGCAGCGCAGCTTCGCGTCGGTCAGCCGCGCGAATGTTTGCGGGCCGATACTTGGTGAACCGTCGCCAGGTGACGTTTTTTGCTCAGACACGCGGGCTCTCCCATGAACGCACAAGCTCTGCCGCACCATGCATCCATCGTCGTCATCGGCGGCGGCGTGATGGGATGCTCCACCCTCTATCATCTGTCGAAGCTGGGGGTTTCGGATGCGATCCTCCTGGAGCGCAACAAGCTCACATCGGGAACGACCTGGCATTCGGCGGCGCAGGTTCGGGCATTGCGCTCGACGCGGAACCTGACGGACCTCATACGCTATTCCATTTCGCTTTATTCGGAACTCGAAGCGGAAACCGGGCAATCGACGGGTTGGATCAACAAGGGGTCCCTGTCGATCGCCACAAACCAGGATCGGCTAACGCACATCAAGCGCCAAGAGGCTTTGGCCAACCTTTTCGGCGTCCGCGCACAAGCCGTTTCCACATCTGAAGCTCAAGAACGCTGGCCATTGATGAATGCCGCAGACGTCATTGGCGCGGTATGGTCACCGGATGACGGCCGGGTCAGCCCCAGTGACCTGTGCGCGGCACTCGTCAAGGGCGCCCGGTCACGCGGCGCCAGGGTGTTTGAGGACACCGCCGTCACGGCCATCCTCACGGAAGGTGGCAAGGTTTCCGGTCTCGAGACAAGCAAGGGAGCGGTCAAATGCGATGCGGTTGCCCTGTGCACGGGGTTGTGGAGTCGCGAGGCGGCAGCGATGGCTGGCGCAGAGGTTCCGGTCTGGCCGTGCGAACACTTCTACCTGCTGACCAAACCCGTCGAAGGCATCGTCGGCAACATGCCGACGCTGTCGGATCATGACGGACACCTCTACATCCGCGACGACTCCGGTGGCCTGCTGATCGGCTGCTTCGAGCCGCAGGGCAAGCCGCTGGCGCCCGAGGCAATCGGGCCGGATTTCGCGTTTCAGCTCCTGCCGGAGGACTGGGACCACTTCGAACCGATGATGACCAACGCCCTGCACCGCCTCCCGGTGCTCGAAACTGCTGAAGTCAGAATGCTGCTGAACGGGCCGGAGAGCTTTACACCCGATGGCTCCTTTCTCTTGGGCGAGACCGCCGAAACGCGCGGCCTGTTTCTCGGATGCGGTATGAATTCAGTCGGTGTCGCCAGTGGTGGCGGCGCAGGCATGGCGCTGGCGCACACGATCGTTCATGGTGCACCGCCAATGGATCTGCATGAAGCCGACCCGAAGCGCTTTGCATCGAGCCTCAACTCGGCAGAAGCACTTTCGGCCCGTGCGCCAGAGGTGCTCGGCAAGCACTACGCTATCGTCTATCCCGCCATGCAATGGTCATCGGCGCGCGGGCTAAGACAAACACCGCTGCATGATAGGTGGCAAAATGACAATCCGCATTTCGCGCAGGTCTTCGACTGGGAACGGCCCCTCTACTTCAACAAGAAAGATGAGCCCAGCCTGACCTTTGGCAAGCCCTCCTGGTTTGATCAGGTTAAACGGGAAGTCGGTCTGGCCCATCAAGGCGCGGCCATTTTCGACCAGTCGACCTTTGGAAAAATCGATGTCAGGGGCCGAGCTGCGGCAACCTTCCTTGACAGGATCTGCGCCAACAATATGGACCGCCCACCAGGACGCGCTATCTATACGCAAATGCTGAATGAGCGCGGCGGCATCGAGAGCGATCTCACTGCCGTTCGTTTGCAGCATGATCACTATCGGCTGTACGTCGGCACGACGGCGGTCCGCCGGGACCTGGCATGGCTCCAGCGCCATCTCAGGGACGAAGCCGTCACGCTCGAAGATGCGACCCACGAATATGCCGTCATCGGTCTGATGGGGCCCCGCAGTGGCGCCGTCGCGGCCGGGGTCGGTGCCGACAAGGTGAAGGAACTGGGCTATTTCCGCGCCGCGTCGACGGAGATTGCCGGCCGTCCTGTGACCGCCGTACGCCTCTCCTACGTTGGCGAGGCCGGATGGGAAATAACATGCAGGTCAGCTGACGCCGGCCAGATCTACGACGCCCTCTTCCAGCAGGGCGCGAGGCCTGCCGGTTCGCTCGCACAAACGTCCATGCGCATCGAAAAGCGTTTCTTGGCCTACGGCCACGACCTCGACACCGACATGACGCCACTTGATGCCGGTCTCGACTTTGCGGTTGCGTGGGAAACCGATTTCATCGGGCGTGCCGCCCTCATGACACAGCGCGAGCGTAGCGCCTGCAACCGGATCGTGACGGTCATCTTGGAGGATCGTGGTGCAGTCCCTCTCGGCAACGAGCCTGTTTATGTGGGCGGCAAAATCGCAGGAAAGACGACCTCCGCTGCCTTCGGCTACCGCCTGGACCGTCCCCTGGCGATTGCGGACATGTCGGACCCGGAAGCACGCGTGGCCAATGCCGCCGTGGAAATCGACATTGCGGGAGAACGGTTCGCCGGGCGCGTCGTCACCGGAGCAGCCTTCGACCCCAAAGGCGATCGCATGCGGCGCTGAGCCCTGGAAATCCTCGATTTAGCAGGATCTCTCGTTGCCATCTTGCAGGGCACGCAACGGCGCTACCGAAAAGATTTGGCCTCTTGACCTCGCCCTTCGAGGGCAAGCCTCTGCGTGAGCCAACTCATCGAACCAAGATTCCAATTCGCAATTGCAACCTGCCGCATGTCGATGACACATCGCAACATCAGTTTTTCTCGACAGGGCCGTATGGACAATCTCCTGAAAATTTACATCTAGCGCGCGAGGATGGTGATGCGCCCTTCAGGCTTGGGCGACACGGTGCCGGATTTACGCAAATAAGCCATCACGTTATTGACGACAAGTGTTCCCTCTTCAGGCCCGATCAAGACCTTTCCCAATATAAAGGCCTTATACCCCTCTGCCCCGCGGGCCAGAAAATCGTTCGTCGCAACCTTGTAGACGGCCATCTCATCAACGGGTTCGCCTTTGATCCGCAACGATCTGATCCGTTTGCCTGGATATTGCGCGCTGTCGACGACGACGGTCAGGCCCGACACCTGGGCGAACCGGCCATCCGTCTTGCCGGCGAACCAATAACCGTTCTCCAGAGCGGCGCGAACCTGCCTGCCCGACATTTCGAGCAACACGGTTTTGTTCCCGAACGGAAGTTCGGAAAGAATCGTACGGCGAGTAAGTTTGGTGCCGGCAGGGTAGTTGGCATTTCCCCGGATGGCACCGCCATTGACAATCGCAATATCGGCATCCGTTGCAGCACGCATCGCGTCGGCGACGAGGTTTCCGATCGCAGCCTCGCGACTGCGAACCACGGCCTTGGCCGAGGTCAACGGCGTCGATGTCTGCCCGACCGTTACGTCGAGTTCCTTCGACAGCCGCTTTTCATAGGCTGCAACAGTCGCCGCAATAGCCGGATCGGGCGTGACATCCGCTGTATCGGTGATAACGAAACGCGGCCACCACGAGACCGTTTCCAGACCGACTTGCTCATCACGCAAAATCGTCAGCTCCACGGACGTCACGTATTGCGCGTCCTGTTTGGATTCCGCCCAAACGCGCTTGCCGTCATAGTAGACGACGAGATCGTGATCGTGGCCTGACAGCAGGACATCGACAACACCCGTGTTCAGGATCTTGCGGTCGCGCAGCAGATCGGCATGCGCGACAACCACGATCATTGCAGCCCCGGCCGCCTTGAGGCGTTTGGCTTGAGACTTGACCGTTTCAAGGCTGCTCATGAACTGCAGGTCACCAGGACTGGATCTGCTCTTTGATTCCTCCAGCGTAACACCGATCACGCCAATTTTGATCCCGTCCACATCCAACATACGCGTATCGGCGAAACCTGGAAGCCGCTTGCCATCGGATCCGCGCAGGTTGGCCGCAAGCAACGGGAACCTGGCTTCCGCCATCCGCTTCAGAAAGACTTCTTTGCCAAAGTCGAACTCATGGTTGCCAGGGACGAATACATCGAGCCCGATCTTGTTGAGCAGATCAATGGTATGCTCGCCCTTGTCGAACCCGGAAAAAAGCGATGGGGAGATGGCATCGCCCGCGTGAACGACGACCACATTGGTCGTATTCGCACGCACCGAGTTGACGGCGCCGGCCAGACGAGCATAGCCACCACGGCCATCCACTTCCGACAGCCTGTAGATGTCACAGAGCACCACGAAAGTGACTTTTGTCGTGCGCTTGGCAGCGACAGCAAACCCGGACAGCGCACACGACGCCACAAGTGTGACAAGCACCCATAGCGACATTCTCAATGAAAGCAGAGCGGCGTTTGATTTCATGCTTTGGCCAATCAGCTAAACCGGTTCGTGGACATTGCCCGTAGTGGACATCCGAGATTTTTTCAGCAGCGCCAACCCGCATCTGGCCCCGGCTGAGCACGACATGATTGCGATGGCCCAACAAAACGCCAATTTGGCGAGCCGACGTCTTTGCCCGACTACCCACTGAATTTCGCCAGGCTGCCCTCCACCGGTCCACGCAGGTATTGATAGAAGACCGGAAGTCTCGCAGTCGTTTTCCGTCCCCTACTAACATATTGCCCAAGTCAGGCGACCCGTCGAGCCCTGTCGCTGGTCGGTGTGCCATGCCTCACCCTGCATCCCGCAACGACCGGGCGTTTGAAGCTTTGCACCCGGCCAAGGACGAGGCCAACGATGTCCACTGGCAGGCGGCAGTGTCCAGAACTCAGCGAACTAATTCAATTGTGGACCTGATGAAGCATCCGGTATCGGTACACTTTGCAAAACTTGACGGGTGTGACAATCCGATGCCGGGCAAGTTCCGTCATACTGAGCATCCGGCCGGAGATGCCTTTCTACAGTATGGCGTGCTATCTCGATGACGGACGCTGGCGGCAGGCCGCACTGGCAAGGAGCCATGGAGGCAGAAATGACGAAAATCCCGGGACCTGAGGCAATCAAAATTCACTTCGCGCATTCCGCCTATTGCCTCGCGGACCGGTTCCACTTGCGCCGGCCCGGCATAGCACACTTCCAAACCTGGACGGCGGACGACACCCGGGAGCGGATCGCAGAAGGTGACGTATTGGTGACTTCCGGGTTCTGGAGCAACGATCTTCTGGCGGAAGCTGAACGGCTGAAATTCATTCAGATCTGCGCGGTCGGCCATGACCAGTTTGACAAGGCAATGATATCCCAACGAGGCATAAGGTTGTGCAATTCAGCAGGCGTCAATGCCAACGCCGTGAGCGACCATGCGTTGGCGTTGCTGCTCGGGTTGACGCGGCACATTCATGTGGCGCGGAGCGATCAAAGCGAAAAGTTCTGGCGGCCCATGATTTCGGATCTCACCAAACGCCAGGAAGAACTGCCCGGCAAGACGATGCTGATCTATGGCGTTGGCTTGATCGGCGCCAGAATTGCGAAACTCGCCAAGGCATTCGACATGCACACGATAGGGATCCGGCGCGATATCACGAAGACAGTCGAGAATATCGACGAATTGCATCAGCCCGCCGCGTTCTTGTCGTTGCTGCAGCGGGCCGACGTCGTCGTGCTCTCCTGCCCCCTTACCGATGAAACAAGAGGGCTGATCGATGCCAATGCGTTCGACCAGATGCAGGATACGGCCTATCTCATCAATGTTGCCCGGGGCGGATGCGTGGTTCAGTCAGATCTTGTTACCGCGATCAAGGAACGCCGGATTGCAGGCGCCGGCATCGATGTGACCGAGGCCGAACCCTTGCCAAGCGACTCGCCATTATGGGGATGTGAAAACGTCATCATCACACCGCATACCGGCGGCGAAACGCGCACCTATGAAGATTCGGTTGTCGACAATCTGATTGACAACCTTGAACGATTGTGGCGTGGCGACACGAAGCTCCGCCACGAGATCGTGTGAGGCGATATGGCGTCGGTTTTTTTTTGTTTCGTTGTCGTAGGTGCTGCGCAAAGCGAGACTTCGCTTCGGTTGCTTTGCGGTTCGGATATGGCAATTGTGACACGAGACACGGCCACTCTGTTGCTTCGGAAAAGGAAGGATTGCCATGCGCTTTGCCGCTTCGCGCCTATCGGCTGTTCAGCCATCTGCATCGGCAGCAGTCAGTGCCACTGCCAGTGCACTCAAGGCGGCCGGACATAGCGTCGTCGACCTTGGTTTGGGCGAGCCTGACTTCGATACGCCGAGCCACATCATCGAAGCAGCTCACCGGGCAGCGCTCGACGGCAAAACGCGTTACACGCCGACGGGGGGCACCGCTGACCTCAAAGATGCGATCGTTTCCAAGTTCCATCGCGAGAACAATCTGGCGTTTTCAGCGGATGAGGTGATCGTCTCGAACGGCGCCAAGCAGGTCATCTTCGACGCTCTCATGGCAACGGTTGAACCCGGTCACGAAGTCATACTGTGCGCTCCGTATTTCGATATTTACAAAACGATGGCCTCAGTCATCGGCGCCACCCCGGTCGTGGTCGAATGTTCTTCACATGACCAGTTCCGCCTCACGCCTGAGGCGCTTGAGCAAGCCATTTCCGAATCGACGCGGTGGCTGTTGTTGAACCTGCCGTCAAATCCGGCGGGCGCGTGTTACTCGTCGAGTGAACTGAGAGCACTTGGCGAGGTGCTGACGCAGTTTCCTCATGTCCTGATCCTTGCAGACGAAATTTACGAGCATATTATTTTCGATCGCCGCGAATTCGTCTCTTTTGCCAACGCTTGTCCTGAGCTGCGAGAACGTACACTGCTCGTAAATGGCGTTTCGAAAGCCTATGCGATGACCGGTTGGCGGATCGGTTATGGCGCGGCACCGGCGGAACTCATTGCTGAGATGACGAAGGTACAATCACAAATATCGTCCGGTTCCTGTTCAATTGCCCAGGCTGCCGCAGTTGCTGCCCTCAACGGACCGCAAGATCACATTGCCCGGTTCAAAGCCGCCTTTGAAAGCCGTCGCAACCTGGTTGTCGACGCCATCACGGAAATTCCCCGGCTCACTCTCGACCCGCCGGGCGGTGCGTTCTACACACTGATCGGCTGTCACGATCTCATCGGTGCGACAACGCCCGACGGCAGTACCATTCACGATGACGAAACTTTCGCCCGCTACCTGCTGGACGATGGTCATGTTGCGGCTGTTCCGGGCGCAGCCTATGGCCTCAGCCCCTTCATCCGCCTATCGACGGCGACATCGGAAGAAAACCTGCGCGAAGCCGTGGTGCGTATCGCCAGAAGCGTGTCCAAGCTCAAACTTCGTGATGGAATGAATACCTGACCTGAACGATATGGTCCCAGGAGGAGCTTCCGGCCGGCCCGGTCTGCAAATCTCGGGCGCGGCATTGCCGCCGGCCTTGCCGCAAAATCCGAACTGTAGATGTCTTGGTGAGCAAGCAGCGAGCCCGATAACAAGGTGGACTACTATTGCAGGTGCTGCCTCTGCGCGTATGCCTGGAAGCCTTCGATTTCCTTTTCGACCCTCGCATCATCCCAGCCGAGGATGTCGGCTACGCTCTGCGCGGCGCGGCGGACAGCCTCGGGTGGCAAATGTGTCCGCCAAGCCACGTCGGTTCTGCGATACAGTATGTCCGCCAGGTGCGCCGGCGCTTCGTGCTCGGCGACGTGGCGCAGAACCCCGGTCGTAATCTCCGGACATTCCGGGGCCAGCGGCAAAGTGTTGGTGTTCTCCGGAAACGGGACCGCATCGTAGGAAACCGGCGTGCGCTTACCTGTTGGGGGCAGCATACGGCGCACGCGACGAACCGCCTTGCGCGCGGTTTCCCGGTGATGCATGACCCAGCCCCAGGTGACCGTCATGGCATCCTCCATTCCCTCGCGACCGAGATCATGGAATACACCGGCGGGCATGCGCCGTCCCCTAGCTCGATTGGGGTCGTAGGTGATGGGTCGTGCACCAGCCCACGACAGTTCGACATCTCTGCGCACCAGGCCCAACTTAGGAAGCAGATAGTTGATCTCATCGAGCAAGAACGCAATGTCCTCCTCCGTGGGATGCACATCCTCGATGTCGCCCTCAAAGACAGTTTCGGTAGGACCGATGTAGTGCAGGTCACCCCATGGCAGACAGAAGATGTGCTCATGTCCTCGGTGATGACCGGCGATGCCAAATCCGCGAAACTTGTCCGGGAGACGTACACCGATATGCGTGCCCTTGACGGCAACGACCTTTTGCCCGGGCGGTGATTCGGGCACCGCCATGCGGTTAATCTCATCGATCCACACGCCGGTGAAATTGAGCAAAACATCGGCCTCGACGGCCGCGGATGCCGAGGCGGTCAGGCGGTCCTCGAGGAGCCCGCGCCATCCTCTGCCCGGCGACTTCTCAAGCGCCGTGACTTCGGTGTAGTTGCGCACCAACGCACCATCACCCGTCGCCTCTAGCAAGGCGTCGATACACATGCGTTCCGGCCAGTCGAACTGGTGGTCGCGAAAACTGAAGACGCTGCTCAATGTCTCCGGCGCGCGCAGGCACGCGACCAGTGGATGCATTTCTGCGGCAATCTCCGGCTTGCGGCGTCGATACTGGATCGATGGCCCGCCCAGATTGAGAACACCGAGCATCGCGGCACCCAAGTCGACCTGCCATCCGCGATAGGGCTCACCGCGGTAAATCGGGATGGCCATGTCAAGATTGCGCAACCGCTGCGGGGTTGTCGCCAGCAACTCACGCCGGGCCCTCAGCGAGCGCACCGCCATGGAGACGGCGGTAGCCAGACGGCGCGGACGCACCAGGAACTCAAACGGAGTGCGTTCCGGCGCCAGATAGCGCAGCCCGCAGTGGAGCAGCCTGCTCGAACGACCACTGGCTGCCGAGGCGAAATCACTCTTTTCGACCAGAAGAACACGATATCCCCCCGCCGCCAGATGCTGTGCCGTACTGCATCCGTTGATGCCGCCGCCGACAATCAGAACATCAAACTTGGCACCGTCGAGTTCACCGAGCGGCGTGCGTACACCAAGCCCGCTCATCGGCGATGCCCGTTCGCCAAACGCAATAGATCCGCGAAAATCGCTGACTGAAAAGAAGTTGTCATAGTTATACGTCTCTGGTCCGCAGAGTTGCTGCCAGCACACCTGATGCTGGGCGGCCTGACATTTGCATTCGCCCGCCCACAGTCGAGCGGGCCCTTGTCCACGAAGAAGCCTGTAGACCGTATCACAGCGGCTCAAATTTTCAGAGGCGATGCAAACGCACCTGCCAACGGGATGGGCAGGCTGGGGTTGGAAATTGGATTTCAACGGACGTACTGCTGGATGATCTCTTGTATGCGTTGAGCGCATCGGTGAACTGACCGCCAACGCACCGGCGATGCTTGAATGTCCACCTAGTTGACATTTGCTCAAGTGTCAGAAGTTTCAAGCTCGACACAGTTCCACATGGCTTGAGCTGGCTTCCTGTGCTTCGATGACCCCTGATGAAAAGAGCAAGGGAGAAATTTATGCCGAAGGTGTCGCTGAGCGAGATCGAGTCGACGACGAAGGCAGCGTTGGAATGCCACGGCGCTCTTCCCTGGATTGCCGCTGAAGTCGCAAAGGCCGTGCGTAAGGCTGAAGCCGTCGGGAACCGCATTTGCGGCCTTTACTATCTGGAAAGCTATTGCCAGCAATTGAGCAGCGGGCGCGTCAAGGGTGATGTCGAACCGATTGTGACGCGCCCACGGCCGGGTACAGTCCTGGTCGACGCCCGCTATGGGTTTGCGCAACCCGCGTTTGCACGTGCCCTGCCGGAAGCGATTGCCGCCGCACGCGAATGTGGCGTCGCCACGCTGGCGGTATGCCATGCACACACCTGCACGTCGGTCGGATATTTCACCGAACAGATCGCCTGCTCCGGTATGCTTGGACTAGGGATGACCAATGCTTCGCCGATCGTCGCGCCGCCAGGTGGCAAGACGCGGGTCATCGGAACCAATCCAATTGCCTTTTCCGTACCGGACGGCAAAGGCGGTCTGGCCATGCAGTTTGACCAGTCGACAACGACAGTTGCCCTGGGCAAAGTCACCATGGCCAAGGCGGCGGGCGAGAAAATTCCCGAAGGCTGGGCCGTGGACGCCGACGGACGACCGACAACGGACCCCGAGGCGGCGCTTTCCGGGTCTCTGGTCAGTATGGGTGGATACAAGGGCTGGGGGTTTGGCTTGATGGCCGAGTTGCTGGCCGCCGGCATGACCGGCAGTGTCGTCAGCCAGGATGTAAACCCTCTCAAGGCACCGCAGGGGCCGCCCCACGATCTCGGGCAATTCTATGTGCTGATGGATCCCGCGGTATCCGCCGCCTTTTTTGACCGCCTGCAACAGGTCGCGTCGGGCGTTGCCTCGGATGAAGGCAGCCGAATGCCGGGCCAGAACAAGCACGAGCAAGATCCTGTGGAACTGGATCAAGCGGTCTGGGATCAATCCCTCACACTTGCCGCAGCGCAATGAACCCATCGCAATTGGACATGCCGAATGCGGAAACGGAGGAGTTCTCGAAGACCGGCAACGTGTGCGCTGGCATTGCCGATGGCATCGAGATCACATGCCGCATCCCAATGGAACTATTCCCGGTCAGCCGCCGAACGGTGTCTGAAGCCACAACTGCAATTGCGCTTCCATGCGTGCATCCTGTGCCGGTGCTAGTGTAGCGCTCCTGACGTTTGGTCCCCGAGTGCGGCTGGGCTCGCAACCAACCGTCAGGTGCAAAAGCTACACGAGACGCATAGGCTTGCTCGTGTTCCTTATGGTACTGGCATTTGCTCTCGACATCGCAGCACGGGATAGCAAATGTCAGATCTGGAACACCAGCGCGTGGTCGCATTTTGATTTCACTCATCTTCCAACAGAGACATTATCCAGCTGAAAGGGAAACACTGTCATGGCGCGTATTGGCTTCGTCGGATTGGGTAACATGGGCGGCCCGATGGTTCGCAATCTCATCAAGGCTGGCCACAGCGTGAAGGTCTTTGACCTGTCGCAGGAGGCAATCAACTATGCCGTGCAGTCCGGCGCTCAAGCGGCATCGTCGGCCAGGAATGCGGCGGGCGGCGTGGAATTTGCAATCACCATGCTGCCGGAAGGAGCGCACGTGCGCGACGTCATCATGAACGATGGCGTAATCGCCGGCGCCGATCCGGGAACCGTGCTGATCGACTCATCGACGATCGACGTTGAAACGGCGCAAGCTGCCTGTGCTGCAGCCAAAGACGCCGGCTTCGCCATGGTCGATGCACCGGTCTCAGGCGGTGTGACAGGAGCCGAAGCCGGCACATTGACGTTTATGTGTGGGGGCGACAAAGAGGCCTTCGAAAAAGTCCGGCCGATCCTTCAGGCCATGGGCCGGAATATCGTCCATTGCGGCGGGCCGGGCCTCGGCCAGGCAACCAAAATCTGCAACAACATGCTGGCTGGGATCAGCGTTCTGGCGGCCGCCGAAGCGATGGTGATGGGGACCCGGCTCGGCGTCGCGAAAGAGACACTGTATGATGTGATATCGACGTCGACGGGTACGAGTTACATGTTCGCAAATGCGAACCCGATGCCGGACGTTGTCGCGGCCGCGGCCTCCAGCCGTGGATTCGCGCCCGGCTTCATGGCCAAGCTAATGCTCAAGGATTTGCGTTTGTCGCAATCGGCAGCGCTAGCCTCGGCGACGGCCACGCCGTTGGGAGCAGCTGCAACAGCGGCGTTTCAACACCTGATAGAAAGCGGGCACGGTGATGAAGACGCCTCAAGCATCATCAAGCTGGTCGACCCGCATGTAAGCTAACCAGACAGGCAATCGCGTACCTCACTGAAATCGGAACTTGCTCCATGACATCCCTTTCCCACATCAAGGTCATTGATCTGACCAATCATCTCGCGGGCCCGTACTGTGCAATGATCCTCGCCGATCATGGAGCAGATGTGGTCAAGATTGAAAACCCAAAGGGGGGTGATCCGTTGCGGCAAACGCCTCCTTTCCAAGAAGGCGAGAGCGCTCCGTTTATGCTTTGGAATCGCAACAAGCGATCGGTCGCGCTGGATCTCAAGGGCCCGGACGATCACGACACCCTGCTCGACATGGTCCGAATTGCGGACGTCATGATCGAGAATTTCAAACCGGGAACAGCTGCACGCCTCGGGCTTCACTACGAGGCCATGGCACAACTCAATCCGCGATTGATCTATTGCTCGATCTCCGGCTTCGGGCAGACAGGTCCTTATGCATCGCGCGGCGGCTTCGACCTCATCGCCTGCGGCATGTCGGGCTTGATGTCGATCAACGGCCCGCCGGACGGACCGCCCTATCGCATTCCGATTCCGGTGACCGATGTCTGCGGCGGTATGAATGGGGCTATCGGCATATTGACCGCGTTGGCTGCCCGCGAGCAGACCGGAAAGGGCCAGCATGTCGACACGTCTCTCTATGAAGCGGGAATTGCGCTCGGCGTTTATGAGGCAGCCGGGGTGTTCGCCAACGGCGAGGTGCCTGAGCGGCTCGGCCAGGCACACCGCGGCAGCGCACCCTACCAGCTCTTCCCGACCGCGGATGGATACGTCACGATTGGCGGCGCCCAGGACAGTTTCTGGCGTGGAACCTGCAAGATCCTCGGCTGCGAACACCTCATCGATGATCCGCGCTTCACGACCAAAGCTGATCGTGTGGCCAACAACAAGGAACTCGTGCCCGAGCTTGAAGTGTTCTTCAAGAAGCAGACCACGGCCGAACTCTGCGAAGCATTCGAAATTGCCGGAATTCCCGCTGGCCCGGTCATGAACCACGTCGAGGTCTTCAACGATCCGCAAACGCTCTCGCGCCGGATGGTCACCGAAGTTGAGCACACGAAGATCGGGAAAATGAAAGCCATGGGCGTACCGGTCAAGCTCTCTGCTACCCCCGGCGGCGTTCAGCGTGCCGCACCAGTTCTGGGCGAGCATACAGATGAAGTCATCGCCGAATGGTGTGGCAAGCGGCAATCGACCGATTGAGCTATTTAGATTGGAGCGCCGCACAACGGCGGCGTCAGATTAGCGCTGGAGATTGCGGGGCAAAGCGACGCGATCTGCCGTTGAGCGTGCACCGGAAGCGCGTTGGCCGCCATGCCTCATCGCGCTTCATGATCAATCGAATACCCACCACTCGCCCCAACAGACCCGGTGTCCTGCAATCACTCGTGTTACCTTGGGCGCACTGGCGCACCGATCAGCAGCACGAAGCTGACCGGCCTCGGTTTGCGCCTGGACTGCGGTCAGATTGATCGGTGCATTCCATAAAGGCAGCTTCACCCGCCGAGTTTTCTTACGGCTCGCGCCGCCAATATTCCAACATCAGCTGCATGATATGTCGTTCATCGGGCTTACTGTGCCGCGCGCCCGTGCTTGGTTTGGCCGGAAACTGAGGAGCAAGCCATGGCGGAATCACAATCGGAACAACCCTTCGGGTTTATTTCATTGCCTGCAGCACGCAGTCCCACCAAACCGCGCACATCGGGCCTTACGATGATGATGGATTGGGGGTTGCCGCTCGAAACCCAGCGCTCATGGCTCGAACTGCAGGCACAGTATGTCGATCTTGCAAAGTTCGTCGCCGGCACCGCGCGCCTGTACAAGCGCGATTACATTTTGCAGAAAACCGCACTCTACAAACAGTTTGACGTGCAGCCGTTTATTGGCGGCCAGTTTCTCGAATACACCTTGGCCGCGCACGGAATGGCCGGTGCCGAGAAGTATTTCCGCGAGGCTGCCGAACTCGGATTCACCGCGATTGAGGTATCGGACAACTATGTCCCATTGCAGTCCGATACGCGCCGCGCGCTGATACAAGGCGCCATCGCCCACGGTCTGGAAGTTCACGGCGAGGTCGGCTCAAAGACGTTGGAGACGGACGCAGCACTGCTGATTGCGCAAGCCACGGAGTGTTTTTCGGCGGGCGCAAATGTCGTTCTCGTCGAAGGAGCGGAACTGCTGCTGGATGGTGCACCAAGCGCAAGTTTGCTGCGCGAACTGAAAGCGGGACTGGACACCGAACGAATAATCTTTGAGCTATCGGGAACCTGGATTCCCAACACGACGCAGGCCGACGTCTATCAACTCAAGAAGTTTCTCATCAATGAATTCGGGCCGAATGTAAATCTTGCCAATGTCTTGCCAGATCAGATTTGGGAAACGGAGGCTCTTCGTGCCGGCCTCAGCACCGTCGGGCCAACGGTCTCGGAAACTCTTTAGAATTGCGGCGATGCTTTGAAGGTGGGACTGAGGCCGGCCATGACCCAACAGCGACAATTGCATCTCAACCTGTTCATTCAAAGTCGCGGCCACCACGAGGCATCCTGGCGGCATCCGAAAGCCTCGCCGCGGGCCATGACCGACATCGAGTACCTGAAGGAACTGGCGCGCACGGCTGAACAAGGCATGTTTGATTCAGTCTTTCTGGCCGACGCATTGGCGCTTTGGGACGATGTCGCGCGGGCACCGCACAACTGGCTGGAGCCGATCACCGCCCTTGCCGCGCTGGCCGGCGCCACCGACCGCATCGGCCTCATCGCGACAGCCTCGACGACCTATACGGAGCCCTTCAACCTCGCCCGGCAATTCGCGTCGATCGACCATATCAGCGGTGGCCGGGTCGGTTGGAACATTGTGACGTCCTGGTCGGCAGCCGCAGCCGGAAACTTCGGCAATGCGGAACAGGTCAGCCATTCCGATCGCTATTCCCGCGCCGACGAGTACATGCAGGTGGTCTGTGGCCTGTGGGACAGTTGGGCCGACGATGCCGTAATGGATGACAAGTCCTCTGGCCGCTACGCTGCCGCCGACAGAATTCGGCCCGTGGCGCACAGTGGCCAGCATTATTGCGTGAGAGGCCCGCTTAATATTCCGCGTTGCCCGCAAGGTAGGCCGGTATTCGTTCAGGCCGGATCGTCGGATGCGGGGCGCAATTTCGCAGCCCGTCACGCCGAAGCAATTTTTACGGCGCAGATGGAAAAGACAACAGCCCAGGAATTCTATCGCGACGTCAAGGATCGAGTAGCTCAATTGGGCCGGTGTCCGACTGCAGCGGTCATTCTGCCTGGCCTGAGCCCGCTGATCGGTTCGACGGACGCGGAGGCCAACCGGTTGTGGAAAGAGCTCAGTTCGTTGTCGGATCCGGAGGTCGGCAGAAACCGGCTATCCGGCCGTTTCGGTGGATATGACTTCTCGCATTTGCCGCTCGACAAACCTTTGGCTCCTGAGGATTTCCCGGATCCTGAGACGGTTGAGGCAGCCCGCAGCCGAACGGAGCTCATCGTTGGTTATGTTCGCAGAGAGCAGCCGACATTGCGCGAACTTCTGACCAAGCTCGCCGGCGCCCGGGGCCACTACACGTTTGTCGGCACGCCCGATCGGGTCGCAGACCTGATTGCCGACTGGTTCAATGACGGCGCTGCAGACGGCTTCAATCTGATGCCACCGGTGTTGCCGTGGATGCTGGATACCTTCGTCGCCGAGGTCATACCGATCCTGCAGCGCAGGGGCTTGTTCAGAACACGTTATCGCGGCCGGACATTGCGCGATCACCTGGGCCTGCAGCGTCCGGAAGTCGCTTGGTAAGTCCGGATGCTTTGCGTATTCGGCATGCAGGAACGAGCAAGTTGAATGTCAGACATTTGTAAGCTTCCCCCGAGTTTTCGATCCGGGTGCGACAGATGCTGGAACGAATTTATTTTGCAATACTAGAGCGTTTAACTGGTGTCGCCGAAGAGAATGTTTGAACTCTCTGTTCGCCATAGGCGATCAGGGAGCAAAGCGACCCGGCGCAAGCGCCGCCCCCGCGGAGGGCTCGCCGCCCGTGAGCGCAAAAATGGTGCCGCCGAAGAGAATGTTTGAACTCTCCGTTCGCCGGAGGCGATCAGGGAGCAAAGCGACCCGGCGCAAGCGCCGCCCCCGCGGAGGGCCCGTCGCCCGTGAGCGCAAAAATGGTGTCGCCGAAGAGAATGTTTGAACTCTCCGTTCGCGGGAGGCGATCAGGGAGCAAAGCGACCCGGCGCAAGCGCCCCAGCCCGATATCACTCAGATTAGATGTTGCACAGCAGCCTCAACTCCGCAGCCGTGCAGGCAACCTCCCGCCTTCCACATACATCAAGTCTGTTTGGTTTGATGCAGAATGCACCGGCTGCTCGGACGCCACTTGGAGCATGTCGCAGCAAAACGGATTGACTCATAAGGGAGCAACGCGACCCGGCCGAAAGGCCGCCCCGCCGGAGCCGCCGCGCGAAGCGCGAATAGCGGCGTGAGGCAAAGATGATCGCCGCTAAGGCATGTCGCAGCAAAACGGGTTGACTCATAAGGGAGCAACGCGACCCGGCCGAACGGCCGCCCCGCCGGAGCCGCCGCGCGAAGCGCGAATAGCGGCGTGAGGCAAAGATGATCGCCGCTAAGGCATGTCGCAGCAAAACGGGTTGACTCATAAGGGAGCAACGCGACCCGGCCGAACGGCCGCCCCGCCGGAGTCGCCGCGCGCAGCGCGAATAGCGGCGTGAGGCAAACAACCCGAAGGGAGGCGCATTTGTTGCGACGCGCTTTAAAGGGTGCATGGCTTAAGCCGGGTGCGCACGTGACCTCCGTGGGGTCGCAGCGCCCGAATGGAGAGAACTGGTTGACGAAGTCATGCAGAACTACCTGATCGTTGATGCTCGTGAAGCGGCGCTGAAGAAGGCTGGCGATGTCATCCTTTCAGACGTATCAATTCGATGCGAAGCTGGGCAGCTGCTTGCCAAAATCACACAATGAAATCCAGCGCGGATCACGATCTTCGAATCGGCGGCTCCAACTTAAGGCACAAAGATGAGCACCTAGAAAGAATCGAGCAACTTTCTGCTTTAAGCGTCAGTTTGGAATGGGCCCACCCCATGTATCCGACAGCGCGAAACCCTCGCGAAACGGATCAGTCGGATCGATTCCGATCTGACTGATGCCATAGATCCAACAACGCCCAGAAAGTGTTGTTTGAATCGCCTCCATCGGCCCGACTTGCGTCTTACCTTCTATGCGTGTCTTAAACTCGCTGCCAATGATCGACCGGGTGGTCAGCGTATCACCTGGCACGTTCCTGCCAGTTGCAACTTGCAGCGCAGCCAGCGCCGCGCTTCCTGTACCGCAAGCTGAACGATCCACACGACCTGGCCGCATGGTCGTGCAGGTCAAAAGCACGTCGTCGTCCATTTCGTGTTTGAACATGACGTGGGTCAGAGTATTGAAGTCTGCGATCTCGGGATGCTGCACGGTAATTTCGTCTGCGATCTGGTTGCGTAACGCCACGCCGGCCTTGGCGAGCCGCGCAGCATTTTCAGGTGTAATCTCGAGCATCACCGCCGCAACATCGATAATTGCGAAATACATACCCCCGAAGCACAGATCATAAGAGACTGTTCCGAATTCATCTGTCTGGATGGTGGCGCCTTGCCGATCCACGAAGGCAGGTGGCATGTCGACACGTACGCATTTCACCCGGCCGGTCGAGCACTCGGCGACAGCCGTCACCAAACCGACGGCTGTGTCGAACACCACGTTCGTTTCCGGCTCGACCATCTCGATCGCACCGGTCTCAATCAATGCGGTTGCCGCACACATGATGTTCGAGCCGGACATCGGGTATGCCTGGTTGGCGAGTAACAACATAAAACCGGCATCAGCTTCCGACACGGTCGCAGGCAATAGCAACACAACAGCAACGGTAGGGCCGCCGCGCGGTTCCAGCACCAAAGTACGTCGCAGTGAGTCATCGACAGTGTTGATGTGAGCCAGCTTGTCGGCCATCGTCTGGCCTGGGACGTCCAACACACCGGAGGTAATCACGCGGCCGATTTCGCCCTCGCAGTGAACGTCGACAAGCTGAAGAGTTCGCTTCCAGTGCATCTGAGTATCCTCCCGGGCAGCGCGAAGTCGACCGTCCAATCGCGGACCATCGTGAGACCCTACCTCTCAGCACGTGTAGTTCATTCCGAGGCGACCGCCGTCGACGTAGATCGTTTCGCCAGTGATGTAGCTGGCCTTCGGGCTTGCCAGGAACGCGACCACATCGCCGATCTCGCGCGGCTGAGCGATGCGCTTCAGTGGCGTTCGCGACATCACCATCTTCATGGCCGCGGGGTCGGCGTTCACACCTGCCATCATTGCGGTATCTACCGAGCCAGGGCCGACAGCGTTGACCCTGATATTGTGTGGCGCCAGTGCCAGAGCCGCGGCTTTGGTCAACTGCATGACACCGCCTTTGGAAGCGCAGTAGGCTGCAATGGACGGTATCGCGACTTGGGCGTTAATTGACGACATATTGACGATCGCGCCTTCAATGTTGTTGGCGACCATGGTCTTGGCGGCGCGTTGCATGGCCACGAAGGTGCCGGTCAAATTGACATCGATGACGGACCGAAACTGCTCGAGCGAAGTTTCCAGAAAATCACCGGGACATGCAATGCCGGCATTGTTGACCAGGATCGAGAGCGGACCAACTTCACTCTCAATGCGGTCGAACATGGCATTGATTTGGGCTGAATCACCCATGTCACACACTATGGCGAGCGTGCGATCACCGAGCGTCTCGGCCGCAGCTCTGACGCCTTCTTCATCGATGTCAGCGAGAACCATCCTGGCACCCATCTCGTGTATAGCCTCCGCGCAGGCAAAACCAATTCCCCGCGCACCGCCGGTGACAAGTGCGACTGGCTGTTGGGACATAGTATTCTCCGTCGTTTATTTGCGGCTCGACGACAATCCGAGCTGGCCAGATAATTGTGCCGCGCTCGAGCGTTAGCCGGGTTGGCATCGGCGCTGGGCGCCGAGCTGCTACAGGCTCTTCCAGAATTGATTGGCGGTGAAGGTTGCCTGATAGACGCGCGACATGAGCGGGGCCGACAAAACCTTCTTCATGTCTGCAATCTCAAGCAGCAGATCCTCTTCTCGCCCACCTGCTGCAAGCTCCGCCATCGCACGACCGAACATGGTGCCCGTTGTAATGCCGCGTCCGTTGTATCCGATCGGTGTATAGAGATTTTCTGCGAGCCGGTGAATGCTCGGGAGATGATTGGGCGTCATGGCGATCTGGCCGTGCCAGGCTTCCTCGAACCTTACTTTGCCCAGTTTCGGAAACAGCCGTTGAAGGGTGCGTTGCGCCCACCGATGAGACAGGCCGCTATCCTTGCTGCCGATCACTTTGCCCATCGACCCGATCAGAATGCGCCCAGCATGGTCGCGGCGCAGCGAGAACATGATCTTGCCGGTATCCCAAAGGCCTTGGCGTTTGGGCAAGATTGTTGCTGCCCGTTTGCCAAGCGGTTCCGTTGCCAGCTGGAAATAGTGGATCATCGTGAAAGTGTTCTTGAGCCCCGGCCAGAGCGTGTCCGAGTAGGCATTTGTGCCGAGGACGACCACGCGTGCATGGACCGGAACACCGTTCGCTTCAAGGGTCCAGCCGTCTCCCTCCCGGCGCAGACTGGTAACCGTGGCGCCGGTCGAGATCTGCGCTCCGGCGTTCCGTGCAGCCCTTGCGAGCCCGCGCACATACCCCATCGGGTTAATCGTGCCGGCACGCCTGTCGAGCAGGCCGCCGTGAAACCGTTCACTGCCGATCTTTTCGGCAGCCTCGTTCGCGTTCAAGAGATCGACGGGAGCTCCCAGCCGCTGCCACTCCTCTGCGCGGCGGGCGAGATCTTCATAGCCAGAAGGAGCATGGGCGGCGTGGATGGTTCCTGACTGCGTCGCCTCGCATCGGATCTGGTGACGGTCAATCAGAGAAAACACGTATGCCGGCATCTCTCCCAGCACCCGAACGAATTCAGCGCCGCGCCTTTCTCCGATTTCTGCCTTGATGTCCTGTGGCGGCAGCCAGAGCCCAGCGTTGACGAGACCGACATTGCGACCCGACCCGCCGAAGCCGATCTGTTTAGCCTCCAGCACACGGCACGCCACGCCCTTTTCGGCTGCATGCAAGGCCGTCGACAAGCCAGTGAAGCCACCGCCTACGATGGCGAGATCCGTCCGGACCTCGTCATCAAGAGTACTTTCATGTACTGGCTCTTCTGCGGAACGATCCCATAAGGACACAGCTGTTTCATCGGTCATTCGTGCTCACTCCCGCAAGTGGTGGATCGAAGGCGTGAACCACAGGTGCGTCGCCGACAAATTTTGTGACTTGTACCAACGTTGACTGTGCCGCCGGCCCCTGCGATAGCCGCGATGTTCTTCGGTCCTGTGTCAGGACGTTAGGGTTGCCGTGGCGATCGAGGTGACGTGGATGATCGAGGTCCGGGTCGTAGGTTGCACCAGTCCAAAGGAATACGACGCCGGGCTTGACATCATCCGTGACGATGGCTCCGGCAAGACACTGGCCGCGGTCGTTAGCGACCTGTACAATATCACCGTCGGTGATTTGCCTTCGCGCGGCATCAGTCGAGTTGATCAAGATCGGTTCACGGCCCCGGATCTTGCGCTCTCGGCTGAATGCACCGGCATCATACTGCCCGTGCAAACGCGTTTCGGGCTGGCCCGATATCAGGTGCAACGGATGGGCCCTTGTGGCATTGCCGAGCCACTCACGCGGCTCGAGCCAGGTCGGATGACCTGGACAGTCGTCATATCCAAATCCGGCAATGGTATCGGAAGCGATCTCAATGCGCCCGCTCGGTGTCGGCAGCGGATAGCGCCCGGGATCTTGACGGAAGTCTTCCAGGAAGACAGCAACCGGCGCCGGATCGTCGAACTCAACGATGCCTCCGCCCATGAATTGATCCAGGCTTGGCAATTGCTGTCCGCGGCTTGATGCCGTTTCGCGCATTTCGTTCCACATGCGCTCACGCCATTGGCGCTCGTCCAAGCCGAGGCTGAATCGCCGTTCAAGATCCAGTAGCTTTTCCAATTCGCAGTAGATTTCGAATTCTGTGCGGACGCCATCCGGCGGCTCGACTACCCGCGGCATCGGGATCAATGCGTTGTCCTGTGTGCCGCCACCGAAATCATTGCGCTCCTGTGAGTTTGCAACTGGCAGAACGATGTCGGCGTGACGTGCTGTCGCCGTCCAAAATATGTCGTTGACGATAACGGTATCCGGCTTTTGCCAGGCACGCCTTAGGCGGTTGAGATCCTGATGATGGTGAAAAGGATTGCCGCCAGCCCACCAGATCAGGCGGATGTCCGGAAAGGTGCGATGCGCGCCGTTGTATTCATACGACCCGCCTGGCTGCTCCAGCATCTCCGTGATCATCGCCACCGGAATTTAATTCTCAACCGGGTTTTCGCCCTGCGGCAGAGATGGCCAGGGCATTGGCCGGGCCATCGTGCCGATACTGGAGTCTGCGCCGTAGGCAATACCGAATCCGCCGGCCGGTTGTCCGATTTGGCCGAGCATTGCCGCCAATGCGATTGTCATCCAGAGCGGCTGCTCACCGAAGTCGGCCCGCTGCAGACTCGCTGCCGTGGTGATCAGCGTCCGCTTCGTCCACATCTCTTGGGCCAACATTCGGATCTTGTTAGCAGGAACGTCCGAGAGGTTGCTTGCCCACTCAGCGGATTTTTCGACGCCGTCTGCGCGGCCTAGAAGATAGTCCTCAAGCCTTTTAAAGCCTACCGTGTAGCGTTGCAGAAACTCTCGGTCGTAGTGTTCACTTCCCAAAAGCGTGTGAGCTATGCCCATCATGACTGCCGTATCAGAACCGGGCCGCAGTGCCAGCCATTCGGCGCCGAGATCCTCCAGCGCATCGCTGCGCAGAGGGCTGAAATTTACGAACCGAACTCCCGCTTCTGCACACGCTTTGAGCTGATCGCGGAGCCGGTGTTTGGCGACACCACCGCCGGAAACCTGAACATTGCGCAGCGGCAGACCACCAAACATCACAACCAATTGCCCATCCCGCGCGACCGTCGACCAGCGCGTCGCTTCGGTAAGGTGCTGACGGAAACTGCCGAGGATGTGTGGCATCAGTACAAGAGCCGCGTTGTAGCTGTAATTTCCTTCCGAGCGCACGAAACCACCCGCCGCGTTAAGAAAGCGCTTGAGCTGGCTTTGGGCATGATGGAAACGGCCGGCACTGGCCCAACCATAGGAGCCGCCATAGATGGCCTCGTTGCCATAGTCTCTTCGAACGCGCTCAATTTCGCTTGCAATGAGATCAAGCGCGGTCTCCCAGCTCACCTCGACGAACAACTCCGCTCCGCGCTCGCCGGCATGTCGACCGGGACCATGTTCAAAATAGCTCGCCCGAACGGCCGGACGGCGAATCCGTGATGCACTGCGCAGCGCGCTACCGATGTTCTCATTGATCCGTGACGGATCGGGATCGGCAGGATGCGGCAAGACATCGAAGTGACCGTCAGGCCTGTTGGCGATGACGCCTGCACCCCAGTGGCTGGATGTAATGGTCTTGCTCATGATACCCGTCACATACGTTATTCACCTCAAATTGACATGGTTTTCCGCGCTCTGCCAACCTGATCCGGTCGGGCGCGGCAAGGTTCAATCCATGTAGACCCTCGCCTTTCCGGTGCGCAGCGCACGTATCGAAATCGTTAGGAACAAGGGTCACGAAAAATGTGGTCGACCATTTCACCGTTGGCGCATCAAACCTAAAGCGCGGTGGCAAGAACCCGGCAGTGAGCACGTACAATTGCGTCACCAGGACTGGCGAAGGTCACTTTCTGGAGGCATTGCGGTAGATCCCGGTGCACTGGATCCATGACCGTTCTATGTGAAGGGTTTCGGGCGCCGGCTATAGTGCGCGAGGAAAGGCCCGTGCCAGCCGGCATCCGAATCCCTTCACATAGCTGGAAAAATCCAGCCCTTCTCCAAATCGTCTCCAAGTCTTTCTCCGTCAGAAGCCTTACCAAGGCCCGCAACGGAACTGCTTCGCAGGGATTCTGCGGAAAAGACGAGGAGCAACCGGAATGATCAGACGTGATCGAGGTCGTATAAGTCCAGCGTCGGTCGGGTCCACGTCCACGCTTGACGCGATGTGGTTCGGTGCAAGTGAGGCAGCGGCACAATCCAGTAGATTCGCCGCCCAGGCAATCCAAACACTGGTCGCAAAGATGGCGACTTTCGCAGAGCGGCGCAGGGCCCTAGCGCATCTTCGCCGCCTCGACGACCGCATGTTGAAGGATATCGGGATCAATCGCTGCGAGATCATGTCAGTGGTGTACGGCCACGACAAAGATCGGGCTCGACACAGACCTGGCTGCCGGTGAACCCGCCTGCAAGCGCGGCCGGTCCGTCGCCAAGAAAAAGCTCATCCCGAGAGCGTCATAAGATCCCCAGTCTCAGGAGCATGGAAAGTGATCCCCAACTCGCCCGGCACGGCGGCGCTCTTATTGCTGTTCGCCAACACAGCACTCGCCAGTGAGCAAACTGTCGAGCTACCAGTCCCCCCCGTTTCAACTGCCGATTTTTACGATAACGGCGAACCTGATCCGAAGAAGATTGAGTTGGGACGACTCCTGTTCTTCGACAAGATCCTGAGCGGCAACCGGAACATATCCTGCGCGACCTGCCATCATCCCAAAAAGGGAACGACGGATCGGCTCGCCCTGCCTGTGGGAGAGGGTGGCATAGGTCTGGCGAAACATCGTCGGATTGAATCGATGCCTGTGTTGGCACGCGTGCCGCGTAATTCACAAGCGCTCTACTTTCTCGGCGCCAAGGAGTTCAAGCGCCTATTCCACGACGGCCGAGTTGAGGTCGACAAGAACAAGAACTGGCCCAGCGGATTCTGGACACCAGCCAGGCGTAAACTACCGGTGGGCTTGGACAATGTCCTCGCGGCTCAAGCCATGTTCCCTGTGCTGTCAGCAGTCGAAATGGCAGGTCACAAGGGCGAGAACGAGATTGCGACGGCCGCGGCACTCGGACGACTCGATGGCCCAAGTGGTGCCTGGGGATTGCTCACTAGACGATTGCAGCGCATTCCAGATTATGTGGCTGGGTTCAAGGCTGCCTTTCCTCAGGTCAAGAATGCAACCGACAACACCTTTGTGCACGCTGCCAATGCGATTGCCGCATTTGAATCAACCGCGTTTCGCGCCGACGGCAGCCCGTTCGATCAATACTTACGGTCCCGCCAACTCGGTGTCCTTTCACGCGCAGCCCAAAGGGGCCTGAGGCTGTTCTACGGTGAAGCAGGATGTTCCGCTTGCCACGCCGGAAAATTCCAGACCGACCATCGGTTCCATGCGATTGCTATGCCGCAGATCGGGCCGGGCAAAGGCGATGGTGACGATCAATCTTACTGGCAAGCTACGGGCTTTGGGGAAGGCCTCGAGGACTTTGGTCGAGGTCACGTGACAAATCGGGCTGCCGACCGCTACCGGTTCAGGACGCCCAGTCTGCGCAACGTAGAGCTGACTGGTCCTTGGGGACACGCCGGTGCTTACAACACACTTGAAGACGTCGTTCGTCATCATCTTCAACCGGTCGCATCGTTGCAGCGCTATCGGCTCCAACCCGGAGCTCTTGTCGACATTGGCAACCCCATAGAATCGACAGCTTCTGGATCGTTGTCCATCTTCAAGCCCATCAATCCGAACAGACTTTCAGATTACCACCTGCGTGATGGATGGGTGCAGAGTCGGTCGCGGCTTCGTGCAGCGATTGCTCGGGCGAATGAATTGACGCCTCAGACACGGACTGATCGCGACGTCGAGGCACTCGTCGCTTTCCTGAAAACGCTCACAGATCCACGCAGCCGGAACCAAGGCGATCTCGTTCCGGAACGCGTGCCCAGCGGCCTGCCTGTCGCTGACTGATAATTAAGCCCCGAGGTCGCACCAACCTGAAAGGAACGTTCACATGGAACTCACGAAGAATGCTACGGCAATCGCTGTCGCAACAGGTGCTTTGCTGGTTGCACTGGCCTCGCTTGAGGTCGGAGCAAGCCCGAATAATTCACCCAAGGATGCTCGTCTAACGTCGAACTATGACAAAGCTGTCAGTTTCGAGTTTAGCTTCGTATCCCACGTCGAAAAGGGCATGCCCGAACAGGACGTGTTCGTCGAACGGCTGTTGCCTGGTCGCGTTTATCGACCGACGAACGGCGATCGCAATATGAGCGCATCACTATTCGCGACGGCCAAACCACTTCGCCACGATCCATTTGACGATAAGGCGATCGGCCCATGGCCAAAGGGCAAGGAACTCGGAATGACGCTTGGCGAATGGCTCAAAGCAGAAGGGAAGGGTTCCTACACCTGCAAGGATGGTAAGGCACGTCTGAGTACCGTGTTCACCGGACTTGTCCCGAACGGTGTCTACACGATGTGGCACTATTTCATGGCATGGCCTGTCACGAAGCCATTCAACGGAACCTACGATCTTCCCCTCGGAACACGTGACGGAGCACAGGCGGGTTTCCGCGCCGATGCTGACGGCAAGGCAACGTATGAGGTGTCATTCAGACCCTGTCTGCAGTTGACCGGCGAGCAACTTGCGTCAGGGCTCGCTATCGCCTGGCACAGCGATGGCAAGACGTACGGGCCTTCGCCAGGTGATTTTGGTGCCAACTCTCATGTTCAACTGTTCGTCGGCTTACCGAAGCGAAGCGGAATATAAGCCTCGCGTCAGACGAATCCCACAGACGTATCAAAGCCCCCGAGGCGCGGTTGCTCTCGGGGGCTTCTCCAATCGGAGTTGGCGTGGTCACGTAGAGAGTTGTCTGGACAGTTAAGCGCCGACCCAAACAAAATATGCTTGGATCGGCTCGGTATTCCAAATGATCAAGGCGTTGCTTCGAGCACGATATTGAATGGCGTTTCTGCCGCGACACGCATGGATGTGAAACCACCGCCATCTACGATCGTTTCGCGCAACTTGCGTGGTCCGGCTTGTGCGCCCAGTGCCGTGCCGACTTCTTGGTCGAGAGAAGCCGGGACGCAGACCATCGTCGACGCCGCATAGTAGAGCCGGCTAACCGGATTTATATTGTCCTCGAGCTTGTCGGCTGCCTTTGGCTCGACGACCAGCCATTTCCCATCCGGGCCAAGCGACTGCCTCACGTGCCGCGACGCACCGACAGGATCTCCCATGTCGTGAAGGCAGTCAAAGCACGTGACAAGGTCATAGTCATTGCCGGCATAGTCTTTCGCGCTGGCAACCTCGAACCTCACGTTGTCGAGACCGCCATGTTCGTGTGCATGACGTTGTGCCTGCTCGATCGATCGGTCGTGGAAGTCAAAGCCGATAAATTCGGAGTTCGGAAAGGCCTCAGCCATCAGAAGGGTCGAGTGCCCGTGGCCACATCCGACATCGGCCACCCTTGCACCGGCTTGCAGCCTTTCGACCACACCGGTCATGGCCGGCAGCCATTGCGCGATCAGGTTGGCCTTGTATCCCGGGCGGAAAAACTGGGCGACGGCACAGAACAAACATCCCGACTGATTGGCCCAGCCGACGCCACCGCCAGATTGAAAGGCTTCTTCCACCTGAGGCTGATTGTCGAGATAGGCGGCCGCCGCATCGAATGCAGGCAGCATGTACAGCTCGCTTTCGGGGTTGGCCAAAAACTCGGCATGCTCCTTCGGTAGCGTGAACTGGGCTCCTCGGCTGTCATACGTCAGATAACCCGACGCGGCATTGTACGCCAGCCACTCGCGCACATACCGCTCTGTGAGACCGGTCCGAGCTGCGAGGGTGAGGGATGTCATCGGACCGTCTTGGCGCAAAGCCTGATAAAGTCCAAGCCGGCCACCAAGACGCACCAAACCGATACCGAAGGCGCCGCCAAGATCGGCAAGCATCTTGTCAAGGAATGTGTGAATCTTCGCTTCGTCCATGTTATTTCTCCGTTGTGTTCGACTATTGGCGAAGCTTCGACATTGAGCCGATCAAGACGGGATCGTCTTGAAGGCCGCTTGAAGGTTTCCTGGAGATTGGTTGGGCCGCGATGCGATATCGCTTCCGCGATTGCGAATTGGATGTGTTGGCCGTCAGTCTGATGCGCAACGGCCAGCCCGTGCCGATCGAGCCGCAAGTCTTCAAACTGCTCCTGATGCTGATAGAGAACCGCCATCGCGTCTTGTCGAAGGACGAGATCCTGGACGAAATATGGGAGGGCCGGATCGTCAGTGAGTCCGCACTGAGCAGTCGCCTCAAGTCGGCACGCCGCGCGGTTGGTGACACCGGCAAGAACCAGGAGGTGATCGCAACGCTGCCGAAGCGTGGCTTCAGGTTCATCGCCAATGTCGATACCGTCGCAAACCCCGCAGCCAGTGCGTGGGAGTCGGCCTCGGCCGCAATCGGTACGGAACTGAAATGCCGCATCGCAGTGTTGCCGTTTGCTTCTCGAGGCGACCATGTCGATCATCACGTCATTGCCGACGGCTTGACGCACGACATCATCACGCTGCTCGGACGCACAGGATGGTTAGCCGTCATCGACCGCGGTTCGGCTTTTCTCTTCCGCGACGGGGAGGCCAATTCTGCCGACGCCGGCAAACTCCTCAACGCGGATTATGTGTTGAGCGGATCGCTCGATATTCGGAACAATCACGTTCGTCTGCGTGCGGTGATCGCCGACGTGACAGCCGGAACCGAAATCTGGGCGGAAAGGTTCGATCGTGAGATCGAGGAAGTGTTCGCGCTGCAAGAGGACCTCGCAAAAGCGGTGGCCGCAGCCGCGCAGTCGCAAATCGATGGAACCGAGCAACGCAAGGCGATTTCAGCAAGCCCAGTTCAACTGGACGCTTGGACCGCCTACCATCGCGGCGCCTGGCACATGCTGAAATTCACCATGCGTCACCTCGAACACGCTTCGCAATATTTTCACCGAGCGCTCGAGTCGGCTCCCAATTCCATTTGCGCGTTATCCGGCATGTCGTTCATCCACTGGCAGAGAGCGTTCCTGGGCGAGGACGTACAGCGTGATGCCGAAACACAACAGGCCCTCGCCCTGGCGCACAAGTGTGTCGATATCAATAGCGCAGATCCTCAGGGCCATTGGGCCCTGGGAAGGGCACTGCTATTGCAGGACGATATCACGGGCTCGATTCAGGAACTGCAACTTGCAACTGAACTCAATCCAAGTTCGGTGCAGAGTCTATATGCTTTGGCGCGATCGCTCACATTTGCCGGCGATATCGAGACAGCCCTCGCAAAGACCGAGGCCGCCAGATCGTTAAGTCCGTTCGATCCGATGCTGTTCGCTATGACCTCCTTGGCTGCAATGAACCACTGCATGCTCGGAGAGCACGCCAAGGCCGCGCCGTTACTTGAGCTGGCTTTGCGACAACCGAATGCGCATTACCACATTCAGGCTATAGCGGCAGTCTGCTACACAATGGCCGGTCACGCGGACAAAGCAGCCCTGCACTACCGGCAGCTAACTGAGCACGGTCGTGACTATTCATCGGGCGATTATCTGCGGGCCTTCCCCTACCAGAAGGCCGAACATCGCCAGGCCGTCGAAAAAGCATTCCTGGAACTTCGAAAAAACGGCGGACCTAGACGTAAGCCGGCCAGGTTCGTGTGCGCCTCACTCTCGGGCTGATTTCATCCGCCACAAGCACAAGCTCGGACGTTGCCCTGTTCAACCGTTATCAATCCATCGACAGGCCATTTTTTTCATCATGTCGTAGGACATTTGCCGTATCGTTGGCTTGGTTCCCCGGCGACCTGCAACGCGCAAGCCGCAGCGCCGACCGCGGCAGTCTATTTGTGCTTGGCAAAAACCGTGGTGCGGCGGTTCTTGTCAAACGTCAAAACCTCGTAAGGTTCCGTCTCGCCGCTTGCCACCTCCATTCCGGGTGACCCGATTGGCATTCCTGGTACCGAGATCCCGATAACCTTCGGTTTTTGGTTCAGCAGCCGTTGCACGTCGGCAATCGGGACATGCCCCTCGACGATGTATCCGTCAACTTTTGCGGTATGACATGAGCGCAGCCGGTGTGGAACACCATGCCTCGTCTTGATCGCATCGAGCGATTGTGTGTCGTGCACTCGCATCTCGAAGCCTGCCGACTTCATCTGGTCAATCCACTTCGCGCAGCATCCGCAGAAGGGATCCTTCCACACCTCCACGACTTTCGCGGTTTGAGCGCTTGCTCCCGCGCTGCAGGAAAAAGCCAGAAAAACGGCCATTGATGCACCGATACCAAGTGGACGGATGTACTTCAGCATTTGTGATCTGTCCTTCCTAAGCCCCATACCTTTAAGCCGTGACGACGAACTGACCCATCATACCAGCATCCTCGTGCTCGAGAATATGGCAATGGTACATGTAGGGGTTTTTGTCATCGGCATAGTCGGCGAATTCGGCAATAACTCTGACCGTCTCGCCGGGATCGACGAGCACGGTGTCCTTCAGACCGGCCTCACGCGGGCCAGGAGTTCGGCCATCACGATCAAGCACCCGAAACTGGACATCATGGATGTGAAAGGGATGCGCTAATGGTGTGTCATTGCTGATGGACCATATCTCAACCGCACCCAACGGCACGCGTTCGTCAATTCGGTTGACGTCCGTCGACCGGCCGTTGATTCCCATCAGGCCACCGCTCTGGTTAGCGTCTCCGCGGTGCCCCATCATACGACCTCCGCCCATCATACTCCCTCTCCCACTCATCATGCCCATCATGGGCATGTTAAGTTCAAATCGGCGGGTGCGATGGGCTTGAGAGGCCGGCCAATTAGGGACATCGATCAAGCGTGTTGGCAATTGCGTACCAGACGTCTCAAGTTGACCGGCACGCAGTTCTAGCACTGGGAACGTCTGATCGTTACCGACCATGCGCCCCATTATGCCGCCCATCATCCCTCCGGCCGCTTCCGTATCGGGGTAGCTCATCAAGACCACGCGACTATCGGCAGTCATCTCGACGATGATCTCTGCGCGCTCGCCCGGCGAGAGCCGCAGCGTCTTCATGGGCACCGGTTTCTCGAGCAGGCTGCCATCGCTTGCGATCTGGACGAAATTGCGTTGATCAGAGAAGCCGAAGTTGTAGATGCGCGCATTGGAGCCGTTGAGCAATCTGAGACGTGTGCGTTGGCGGCGCACTTCGAAAAAGGGGCGCACGGTGCCGTTGACGAGTATCGTATCGCCTTTGAAACCCATCATCTGGTCGTGCATTGCAGTCAGATAGGCAAACCTGCCGTCCCGTCTGAATCGCCGGTCCTGGATGACAAGGGGCACATCATCGACGCCGTATTCTGACGGTAGCTTCAGGCCGTCGCTCTCATCATCCTCAACCAGAATGAGTCCGGCGAGGCCTTGATTGACCTGGGCGCCGGTCGCGCCCATCAGATGCGAGTGATACCAGAACATCGCCGCCTTCTGCTTGACTTCAAACTCTGGAGACCAGGTCGCGCCCGGCCGCACAATCTGATGAGGACCACCATCGGCTTTCGCGGGCAGGTGCAGGCCGTGCCAGTGCAGCGTCGTATCTGTTTGAAGCTTGTTGGTGACGTTAAACCTGATGTTGTCGCCGGCCCGCAGCTTGAGCGTGGGTCCGAGGTAAGACCCATTGATGCCGATTGTCGGTGTCGCAACTCCGTTGAAGAACTCCGTCTGCCCCGTCTGCGCAGCGAGATTGAATATCTTTACGCCTGCTTCGAGTTTGCCCTCCAGCAGTTTTGGAATGCGCAAGCGGCCAACGGCGAAGGCTCGGCGTTCCGCCCGCGATCCGGTACCGATCAATTGCGCGCCACCAAGTAGCGCGAGGGTCGAAGCGGCGCTCTGACCTAACAGCTTTCGACGAGACAGAATCATGGCCAGCCCCTCCTCAACTCTCGAGCGCAGCGCGCCTGCGCCTGTATTCTTCGTCGTCGATTTCACCTTTCGCATACCTTTCATCGAGAACGCGTCGCGCACTCGCCCCTGAAGGCTCCGCGCTGGCTTGCTTCGAACCGTTGCCGCTAATCGCCCTGATCAGCCAAACGATGAGCAGAACCGCAGTGATACCCAAGATGATCATAAAGACCGGGCCGAACCACATTGCGCCCCAACCCCACGTCATATCGTATCCATGCATGACACTTTCTCCCTGTCGGTTTGGCGCGGAAGTGAATTGCAGCAGGCTTGATGCCTCTACAATTTTCAAATGGGGATTCCAGCAAGTGGAACTTCAAGAGACCGGGCGCTCATCCGCCGCACCCGATCACAACCTGGCCGACTTCAATCTCAAAGCATTACTGATCACGGACACTGATGAGAGACTCATTGCGGCTGCAGCAATCATCGGCGAGAGCAGAACCCCGAACAGCGGATAAAGAACGCCTGCCGCAACCGGAACGCCGGCGACGTTGTAGGCAAATGCAAAGAAGAGGTTCTGGCGAATGTTCGCCATGGTCGCCTTGGCCAAACGTCGCGCACGCACGATGCCGTTGAGGTCACCTCTTACCAACGTCAATCCCGCACTTTCGATCGCCACATCCGCGCCCGTTCCCATGGCTATTCCGACATCTGCCTGAGCCAGGGCCGGTGCATCGTTGACGCCGTCACCGGCCATCGCGACGATACGACCGGCTCCTTGTAGATCTCGAATGATGCGCGCCTTGTCGGCAGGCAGCACGCCGGCTCGGATCTCATCGATGCCGAGGCGACCGCCAACGGCGCGCGCCGTGCGTTCATTGTCTCCGGTCGCCATCACGATCTTCAGACCTTCGCGATGCAGTTCGTTCAAAGCTGCTGGCGTGGTCTCCTTGATCGGATCGGCAACGGCAATTAAGCCGACAACCTGCGAACCGACGACGACAAACATAACCGTCGCACCTTGGTCGCGCCAGCTGTCGGCTTCTGCGCCAAGACTACTGGCCTCGAGGCCAAGTTCTTCGACCATCTTGCCGTTGCCGAGCGCCACTGCCTGGCCGTCGACGATGCCTTTCACACCTTTGCCGGCGATTGCTTCGAAATCAGCCGCCTCGACCAAGGCGATGCTCCGATCCCCTGCACCACCGACGATTGCCGCTGCGAGCGGATGTTCGGAGCCACGCTCGAGGCTTGCGGCCAGTCGCAGGATCTCATCTTCAGCGTGACCGGTCTGAGGCAGCACGGCGACCAACTTCGGCTTGCCGAGGGTCAGGGTCCCCGTCTTGTCGACAATCAGGGTGTCGACGCCGGCAAATCGTTCCAATGCTTCGGCGGTCTTGATCAACACGCCCGCCTGCGCACCACGGCCGGTAGCAACCATGATCGACATCGGCGTTGCAAGCCCCAAAGCGCAAGGACAGGCGATAATAAGGACCGAGACCGCTGCCACCAGCGCGTAGGTCATGGCCGGTGGCGGACCGAACAGCGACCAGGCAAAAAAGGCAATAACGGCTGTCACGACCACGGCCGGAACAAACCAGCCGGCAACAACATCCACGAGCTTCTGGATCGGGGCACGTGAACGCTGGGCGTTGGCCACCATCTCGACGATCTGTGCCAAGGTCGTGTCCGCCCCGACCCGACTAGCCTCAATGATGAGCGAACCGGTTCCGTTGAGAGTGGCGCCGGTTACGTGATCACCTGGCGATTTTTCAATCGGGAGCGGTTCACCGGTCAGCATCGATTCGTCGATGGAGGAGCGGCCATCGATAACTCTGCCATCAACCGGCACCTTTTCACCGGGGCGGACACGAAGCCTGTCGCCAACGCCAACCGCTTCGAGCGAAATCTCGGTTTCATTTCCATTGTCATCGATGCGGATAGCGGTTTCCGGCGCCATTTCCAATAGCGCTTTGATGGCACCGCTCGTGCGCTCGCGTGCCCTGAGTTCGAGGATCTGACCCAGCAGAACGAGAATAATGATGACGGCGGCTGCCTCATAGTACACGCCGACATGACCGTTGGCATCACGGAACGCCGACGGAAACACCCCCGGTGCGACCGTGGCGACGACGCTGAATCCATAGGCTGCGCCGACACCCAATGCGATCAAGGTCCACATGTTGGGACTGCGGTTGATGATTGAGGCCCAACCGCGCTTGAAGAACGGTGCCGCGCACCAAAGCACTACGGGCGTTGCCAATACCAGCTCCGCCCATGGAGCAGCGGAGCCCAACCATGCACGCACCGGCAATCCCAGCATTGGCCCCATCGCAATGAAGAGCAGCGGAACCGTCAATGCCAATCCAACCCAAAACCGGAACGTGAAATCGACAAGTTCAGGATTGGGCCCGGGATCCGCTGCTGCGGCGCCCATCGGCTCCAAGGCCATCCCGCAGATCGGACAGTCGCCCGGCTCTTCACGGATAATCTCGGGATGCATCGGGCAGGTATAAAGAGCGCCTTCGGGCATTGGTTCCGGTGCCGGCCGGCCCGCAAGATACTTTTCCGGCTCAGCTACGAACTTTTCCTCGCAACGCCCTGAGCAGAAGTAAAAGCGTTCGCCCTCGCGCTTGATCATGTGTCGGGCTGCAGCGCGAGCCACATCCATGCCGCAGACGACATCATTTGCCGTCACATGGCCCGCCGGATTGACCGCAAACTTGTCTGCGCAGCGCTGAGAGCAGAAATGATAACCGTGCCCCGCATGATTGACCGTTGCCGCACTCGCTTGGGGATCAACTATCATGCCGCAAACAGGATCGCGTACAACTAGCTCATATTCGGCTTGGGGCGCGGAGTTTGTTTCGTGCAAACGTGAATCCATGACACGTGAACTTCCGGTAGCCATAGGTCGTGACAACAATCTGTTACGAACGTGGTCCTTCTATCCGCTGGAAGGTCAAGGGCCGGTCTGTAATTTGAGGCAGCGGCACGCCAGCCTTAACGAAGCAACCTTCGGTTTTGATCGATATAAGTTCACAATGCGGGTTCTACTGTTGGAACAGCGCGCAACAATCCATTCAAGGACGTTCCGTTGTTGCACGTCGAAAGCGAAACCCATGATCCTTTGTGGTTTGGGTGGAGCGAGTGGGCAAACGCTTTAAGTTCAAGGCACCACCCGCCAAACTCCGAATGAACTTCACACACGCGACGCTAGCGCTGCGTTCAACTTTTGCGGGGCATGGCTTTCACTTGGCGCAATTGTCGATCGCCGTCTCATCGCTAGAAACTGGATCTCTAGTCGCGCCGTTCGGGCCGAGGAATTGTGCCAAGACCGGATACCCGTATCGGCTTTCAAGTTTCAGCAATGCGCGGCGCCCGAAGCTGCATTTGGACTTCATCGATTGGGTGCGTGAGCAGGGCGCAGACACGAACGCGCGAATGCGAAGGTTTCTGTCCGAATAGCAAGGCGAGGAACGTGTAGCCGCCGCGCCATTGACTGGAGAAGTTTCATGCTCGTAGAAGGGACTTTATCCGTGAGACCAGGTCGAGCAATTTGTCGTGCCTTTGCTGGAGGTCGATAATTCGTCTGCGCATCTTCAACAGCGACATCACCTGCTTTGCAAGACTTCGAATGCAATCCTGTTGTTGCTCGTTCAGTACCATTCGACCGGGGTCCCACACGCAAATGGTTCCGAGCGCATGACCTTCGGGGTTGATTAGTGGCATTGCGCAGTAGAACCGGGTGTGCGGTGGGTTCTTCACGGACGGGAGATCCCTGTAGCGCGGATGGGTGCGCATATTCTCGATAATGTAGAGATTTGTTTGTAGAATGGTTGCCGGGCACATGGAAAGTTCGCGCGGTCTTTCGCGAAATTCCGAAGGATACCCAAAAGTCGATTTCAGCCAGAAGCGCGTCTCGTCGCAAAAGCTGATGTAGGCGAACTGACATCCGGAGATTTGGGCCGCTAGAGCGGTGATTTCATCAAACTCCTGCTCGGGATCCGTATCCAAGATATCGTACGACCTGAGTGCAGCCACTCGGTCTTCATCATCTTGGGGGATCTCGATTCCCTTATACAGTCTAGCCGTGGAAGGAGCAGGAGACATCTCTTCCACGCCAGCGACAAACCGGTATCCGCGTCTCGGTACGGTCTTGATGACATTCTGACTACTGCCTGCATCGCTGACGGCGCGACGAGCCGCATTGATCCGAGCTGAGATAGTTGTCTCGGACACGATCCTTCCGTTCCAAACCGACGCAATGAGTTCGTCGCGAGTGACGACTCGATTCCGGTTCTCAATAAGGAATCTTAGGAGGTCAAAGACTTGAGGTTCAACTGGGGTCTCCACGCCGGCAGCACGCAGTTCCATCGACGCCGTATCCAGCTCAATATCGTTGAATCGGTACCGCAATTGCAGGTTCCTCTCCGACCTCTAAGAAGGTCGCAGCGCAGAATTCGAGAAAACAGAAGGTACTCTAAAGGTCTTCACAAGGCCAAGGGCCTGCTCCCTTGATATCGTCCGGTTTCCCGTAGCACGGCGCCAATCCGCCTCGCGCGCATCAACTGAGCTTTCAAGAACTGGAGGTTAGCATGTTTGAAATTGAGAGATTTGTTGAAGATTGCCGGACAGCGATGAAGGAAACTTCCTCCATGCGCACCATACGAGAGTTGGTTGAGGAGGCAGTCGCTGATCCAAAGGGCTTGCACAAGACGCTAAGCGAACCCACGCGCGGCATAGTCGATACTTTGTATCGATCCGATGACCTGACCGTACTCCATCTTGTTTGGGCGCCACGCATGACCGTAATGCCTCATAACCACAACATGCCCGCAGTTATCGGCGTCTACGCTGGCCGGGAAGATAACATCTTCTGGCGCCGCGTTGGGGATGACCCGGCTGGGCACATCGAGGCTGCCGGCGCCGACTCACTGGGGCCAGGCAAGGCCGTGCAACTGGGCAGAGACATCATTCACTCAGTGACCAATCCGACTAGTCAGTTCACTGGTGCGATCCACGTCTATGCTGGTAACTTTTTCGAAGAGCACCGGAGTGAGTGGGATCCGCAAAACCTGACTGAGCAGGACTTCGACGTCGAAAAGACCGTGCGCCTTTTCGAGGAGGCGAACGCACGGCTCTGAACAATCGTTAAGCTAAACAAACTGTCTGATTAAGCTGCTTGCCCATGAGCGTAACGTCGACGCCGTTGCCTTTGCATAGTACCAACCGTTTGCTGCGCTGCGCTCAAAGGCATTCCACCAATCTACGAACAGCATCATTTTTCACCGGGCGTTCACCGACAATTTTCCAGCAATTCTTTGAGCTCAATCAGTATCGGGCCGGTCTACGGGAGCAGTCCCAGGACGTGACACCACCGAACGGAGGACCGTGATGCTACGGTAAGACGCCGATGCAAACCTTCGTTGACAGCCTGGACCTGGCAAAGGAGAAGATCATCGCTGTCGAATGACAACCGACAACCACAACCGAACTGACATCCAAGTCCGACTGTCAGATCAAGTCGTGAGTTTTACACGTCACCCAACACGATAGCTTCAGTCCGAAACAGACTGTCGAAGGGTTGCAACAGATTGAATGTCAAGTGACGGTGAAGCCGAGTAGCTGTGTTGCCACACGGGCATAAAACGATTGCGTGAAGGGGAAAGTTTACAGGTTCCACTCACCGAAGGTGCATGCTAGGCGTTGTCAAAAAGCTTGATGAGTCGTTCTTGATGAGACGCGCGATTTCATTGCTGATGACGGTCGTTATGGTGCTTGCACCGTGTACCGTTGTGCATGCCGGAAACCCGGCATCTCATCATGGAGGCAAAGCGCTAGCTGCCTCCGATCACGAACAAGATGGAATTCGTCACGCGGTGCCGCGCGGAGCGCACGAACAGGCCTCGCGATGCGATTCCGGCGACCACAACCCCAATCAAGATAGTTGCTCAAAAGACTGCAATACGCTGCAACGCGTTACATCGCAAAGTACAGTCGAGCGCACATCGCTCGAACTGGAGACATCGTTTGCAGCCATTGTTGATTCGCTGAACGACCCCCTGGTCGTGCATGCTGGCAATGCAATCCGGACAATCAAACTCAGGCCGGTCGACTTGCGTCAGGACTCGAAATCCGTCCTGCACACATCAGCTCGTCTTCGGCTGTAGGGCGTCTCTCCCCGACAATTCGAAAAAGCGCCTGTTTGGCTGAGATGAGGCCACCGGCCGCTTGATCACTCTTATTTTCGACCGCGCTCAGGGGGGAGAGACCGTGCGCAAACTAACCATCATGACGCTCTTTTTGACCTCGGGATTGCTGGGATGTGAACCACAACGTCCTGACCTTCATGTCCCGGTTGGCCATCCGGCTAACCCGCATGCAGCCACCGGCCTTCGCATCGGCGCGCCCGGAGCCCTGCAGCCGGAAATGATCAGAGCCGAGCCTGCTTCGACGAGCAGGGCCACCAATCCCCCCAATCCGCTTTCGCCAATCGACCGCCGTCGCAAGACGACCGGCCACAAGCATTAGTGGGGGCGATATGAAATATCGAAAGAACTTTTTCGCCATTGGAGTTGGCGCTTTGTTGTTGTCTGGCTGTGCCGCATCGTTGTCACCTGATCAAGCCTTCGAGGATGTGGCCTCGAGCGTACAGGAGCGCACCGGCAAGCGCATTGAATGGGATAGCGGAAGTGAGGAGGACCAGCGGGTCCACAGCCACATCGACAACCTGCTAACGAAGCCACTGACCGCCAGTCGTGCGGTCCAGATCGCTTTGTTGAACAATCGGAATTTGCAGTCGTCTTATGCGAACCTCGGGGTCGCACAGGCTGACCTTGTTCAGGCCGGACTACTGACAAATCCCGTCATTGATGGTTCGTTCCTCTGGCCGTATCGACCCGAAGTTGGCGCTGTTCAGACGGCAACGGGAATCATATTCAATTTCATCGAGCTGTTTTGGAGGCGCTACAAGCTGGCGGTTGCCGAATCGGCACTCGAAGAGGTGAAGTACCAAGTGTCGGGAATGGTGATCGACCACGCTGCCGAAACCAACTTGGCGTTCATCGACTACGTCGCAACCCGCCAGCAAATTGAACTCTTCCGCAAAGTAGTACAGTCCGCTCGAGTGGGCGTCGTTAGTGCCAAGGCGGTGCGCGAAGCCGGCAACTCTACGCCGCTGGATTTCGAGCAGCAGCAGAATGTTCTCACTCAGGCCAAACTCGATCTAGCGAATGCCGAGGCCGCTTCCGCCTCTGCCCGGGAGCGTCTCAACGTTGCTATGGGCCTCACCGGGCGGCAAACAAAGAGCTGGCGAGCGCCTGCACGCTTGCCGTCAGCCAAGAGTGTCACGTCTTTATTCGACAGCATCGAAAGTATCGCCGTCGAACGCAGCATCGAGTTGGCGACGCTGCGCCAGAAAATCATAACACTTGGCTACAAGTATCAACTTACGAGCCGCCAGTCTCTGATCCCGGACATCGGGATCGGCGCCGAGCTTGAGACGACCAAGGCCGAAGAAGAACCGCGCGAGTATGAAGCTGGCCCCATATTCGATGTAACGCTGCCGTTATTCGATCAAGGCCAGGCCAAAAAGGCGCGTGGCATCATGGAAATCCGGCAAGCACAGGATGCGTATTGGGCGATGGGAGTGCGGGTGCGCTCGGCTGCACGGCTTGCCCGGGCCGAACTGCTCACGGCGCACAAGGCAGTATTATATTACGAGCGTGCAATCTTGCCCCAACAAGCGCGGCTCCTTCTGGCAACCACCCAACAATACAACGCCATGCAGGAAGACGTGTTTCGACTGATCCGCGCGAAACGCGAACAGATTCAGGCCGGTCGCGGGTACATTGACGCGCTACGGTCGTACTGGCGGGCGCGTTCGAACTATCAGCAATTGAGAAGCGGTCGTCTCCCCGACGGCGGTGGCGGCCCTGTGATGATCGCTGCTGCCGGCGGTGGCGGCGGTGATGATGGAGAACACTGATGAAATCTCTCAGAAAACTCTCTCGACGCAAGTTCCTGGCGACCGGCAGTGTTGCTGCTGCGGGAACCGTATTGGTGGCTTCAGGCGCTCAGGGTCAAAAAGTGGACCACAGCCAGCATGGCGGACATTCAGGTCATGGTGGTCACGGCGGTCATGCCGGACACAACATGAGCCCGGCCGCAAAGACGAAGCCGCGTCTGGCACCTGCGAGTGGCTACGCCACACCACGTGGAAACGATTGGTATGCGCGAACCGTCGATCCCGATGGAACGTACGAGCCTGGTATGCCGGGTAAGGACTACACGCCGGTTCACAAGCCCAACGGCACGACGGTTCCCTGGAAGATCGTTGACGGCGTCAAGGTGTTCCACTTGACCGCGTCGGAATTCATGCACGACTTCGCGCCCGGCTTCAAAGCGATCGTGTGGGGCTATAACGGTGAAATGTCAGGGCCGCTCATTGAGGCGGTGGAAGGCGATCGCATCCGTATCTACGTCACCAACAGACTACCGGTTGCGACCAGCGTGCACTGGCACGGACTTATCCTACCCTGCAACATGGATGGCGTGAACGGCCTGACACAGCCTCCGATCAAAGTTGGCGAGACCTTCAAGTACGAGTTCCCCTGCATCCAGCACGGCACGTTCATGTACCACAGCCACAAGGACACCATGACCCAGGAGGGCATGGGGCTGTTTGGCATGTTTGTCATTCACCCGCGTAAGCCGAAGCGACCGCGCCCGGATCGTGATTTTTCATTGATGCTTCACGAGATGGACATCAAGCCGGGAACGTATCGTCCGGACACAAGCGTGGCATCGGGTTTCAACACGCTCACGCTGAACGGCAAGGTGTTCCCGGGGACGGCACCGGTGGTGTGTCAGACAAATGATCGCGTGCGCATTCGCATTGGCAACCTGTCGGCGATGGACCACCATCCATTTCATATTCACGGGCACTCATTCCAAATCACCGAAACCGATGGAGGCGAAGTGCCCGAAGCAGCACTTTGGCCTGAAACGAGCGCCCTCGTCGCGGTCGGTCAGGCACGCAACCTGGAATTCGTCGCAGACAACCCAGGCGACTGGGCGATGCACTGTCATATGACACACCACACCATGAACCAGATGGGGCATGGCCTTGCGAATATGGTCGGCGTCAAACCGACAACAGTCGACAATGCAGTGCAGAGCCTGGTGCCAAGCTACATGACGATGGGGCATGACGGCATGGGTGAAATGGGCAAGCACGCCAAGTTCATGGACATTCCTGAGAATTCGATCCCGATGGTCGGTGCGAAGGGGCCGTACGACTACATTTCAATGGGGGGAATGTTCACGATCCTAAAGGTTCGCAATCGCGTGAAGGGATTCGACGATCCAGGCTGGTATGAACCGCCGGAGGGAACGATGGTCCGTGCAGCGACACCTGATGAATTGCGCCGCGACGGCATCAAGGTCTGACGTAGCCTCAACCCCCGATCGCTTCGCAGCAGACGGACGTTCACGCTCTCTGCAAAAAGAAGGGAAACACAATGAGTAACTTCAACAAACTTACAGCCGCAACAATGGTTTTTGGAATGCTGGCAATTACGCCATTGATGGCCGAAGACGCACTGGTCGACGGTGTCGTAAAGGAACTGCGCCCTGGAGGCGAAATGACAATCAAGCACGGACCGCTGCCCACGCTCGACATGCCAGCCATGACCATGGTTTTCAGAACCGCCGATTCGTCCATGGCGAAAGGATTGAAGGTCGGCGACAAGATAAAAATGCAGGTCGAAGTGAAGGATGGCAAGCTGACAATCATGAAGCTGGAAAAGTGAGCTTGCTTGGCCTTCCCGCAGCCCTGTTCCGCGCTGGCGACATATCGCCGGCACCGACGGTGCGTGACAATCGCGATGAACAGCCCACTGCAATTGTGAGCGAGATGCCAGACACAACGCGTGTGCGCGATCGACGAGCTGCTCCAGCCCGGTCCATCTCCTGTCAGCAAAATGAACCTCCGATGAACGTTCCTGACAGGATGCATTCAGACGGCCTTTTCCATCAAAGGCAAATGACAGATCGCGACGCGATCAGAGGCCCAAAGGAGAAGGAACATGCTGAAGACTGTTGCGTTGGCCGGCACAGCGGCAGCCATGGCATTTCTAGCTGTCGCACCTGCAAGCGCACACACGCCGCAAGAAGTGCGCTATATGCTGCAAGATCGCGGTTACTATCGAATTCACTTCACGGATCGCACTTTGCCGATCTTCCAACTCGACGCCTGTCGTCGTGGAAGGCGTTTCCACCTGCACGTAAACTACTATGGCGACGTAACGCGCAGGGATCGTATCGGTTGGTGCGGGGGCAGACGTCATTCTCGCCGGCCGTACTGGCGCTACTAACGCAATTTCGTCTGTCCAGTTGCCCGATCAATCGTAAAGGCGGCCCGGCGCAAACAAGCCGGCGCCGCCTTCGTTCTGTTTGAGCAACTCTTACGGGAACCCAATAGGGAGGAAGTGTCCATGCCCATCAATAGACATACCGCATTCGCAATGGCGTTCGCTGTTTCAGTGCTCGCTGTTTTCGGGACGACGATTGTGTTGGCCCACAAGGGCGCGAAAGGCATTGTCATGAAGCGCATGATGGCCATGAAAAGCATGGGAGACGGCATGAAAGACCTGTCTCAGATGGTCACAGGAAAAACCGCATTCGATGCAGCAAAGGTGACGGGTATCGCCAAGTCACTCAAGCAACATGCCGCCGAAATTCCGGAGCAGTTTCCAAAAGGAAGCATGCAAAAGCCAACCGAAGCATTGCCGGTCATATGGGAGAAGTGGGATGATTTCAAAGGTCATGCCGAAAACCTCGCCGAACTTGCAGGAGAACTGGAAGCCGCGGCAGCGTCAGGCAAGGCTGCATCGCTGGCGACTTTCGCAAAAATCGGCAGGACCTGCTCGGGATGCCACCAGGACTTCCGCATGAAAAAAGAAAAGTAGTTTGCGCTGGTTTGGGTGCGACGTGGCCCGGCTTCTCAAAAGACTATTCTGGCTTGGTACGCTTGCTCTGCTTCTAGCAGTTGCCGGTTACGTCCTTGTGTTGCCTCGGCTGGGTCGAACGGATATATCGGGCCGCATTGATGGTCTCGCAGGCAATGCCGGGCGGGGTAAATATCTGGTCGTTGCCGGCGGTTGCATCGCCTGTCATACCGACCTGAAGAAAAAGGGAAAGTTTCTTGCCGGTGGTGCGGCGCTTAAGACTCCTTTTGGAACCTTCTACGCGCCGAATATAACTCCAGACAAAACACATGGTATTGGTGGCTGGTCTCCAGTCCAATTTGCCAACGCCATGCTGGCTGGGCTTGCGCCGAACGGAGAGCATTACTTTCCGTCATTTCCATACACATCCTATGCAGCCATGAAGCTGCAGGACGTTGCCGACATAAAGAGCTATCTCGATACAGTTGAACCGGTCTCACAGCCCTCTCGACCTCATGAAATTGGCTGGCCGTTTTCGGATAGAAACCTGGTCGGGATCTGGAAAGAATTGTTCTTTCGAACGGCAACGTTTGACGCGCAACCGGACAAAGGCGCCAATTGGAACCGCGGTGCCTACCTGGTCAACGTGCTCGGTCACTGCGGCGAGTGTCATACGCAGAGAAACTTTTTGGGTGGAAGTAGCGGTGTCCCGCTTTCAGGTAACTATAATGGCCCGGAGGGCGCGGATGTTCCAAGCATCCGTGGACTTGCTCAGCGCAAGAAACCCTGGAGCAAAGATGATGTACTGATCTCCCTGCAGGTCGGAATGATACCGTCGGGTGATTTTCTAGGTGGAACCATGGCCGAGGTCGTTGCGCATTCAACAGGCAAGCTCACGCCGCGGGATCAGGCTGCGATCGCCGAATATCTGATCAGCCTGAAGTAGGCCGATCCGATGCCGCCCCCACTTCTCCCTCGGCCGCACGATCCGATCAAATAACGTGGTATCGCGTTGCTCGTGGCGAACGCGGATCTCACCAATGTTCCGTGTTGCAACCAAGCGGACGAGGGATCTGATTGCTGCGTGAGGTACCCCTGGCTCATCTTAGCGGTTCTGGACGGACTACTGTGACGGATAGGGAAAGGCGCTACTCGGAGTGCACCGAATGGCCGGGGCCGGACCATCCCATTAGCGAAAATTCCGAGGAAATGGATTGCCAACTGCTGCACACCCGGACGTTATCGCGAGCAGCTCTATTCAGTGGCAACGAACTCTCCCTTATCCAACACCAGTTGACCATCGATTTCGAGGCTCGCATCTTTGTAGATGACATCTATATGGCAGGGTGCTTTGACGTTGCCGCCGATCGCATAACTCGAACCGATGCCGTGGTGGGCAAATCCGAGTTTACCCAAGCCTTCGAGATTAGTCGCGTAACCGCGCGCTTCAGGGTTCAGCCCTACGGCGAACTCTGCCAGATTATAGGCTGAGCGGTCGTTGAACGAAGCCAAGGTTTCGCGCAAGTAGTCGGCGGCTTTATTGCCCGTGATCTTCGAGACTTCACCGTCCTTGACTTCAATCGTGACGGGCTCATCGCGAACGACGCCGTAACCCATCACCCGGACATCTCCGATAAACACACCTTCAGATGCTCCTTCAATCGGTGAAATGTTGAGCTCGCTGTTAGGCAAGGCACCAAACTGACCGTGCTCGCGAAACAGCCCCGTCTCATATTGCACGGGCCGATTGGAAATCTTCGCGCGCATATCGGTGCCTGACGGCGTGGTAATTCGAACCTCGGTCGCCGTTTCCATGATCTTGCCAATCCGGCGACCAAGTCGATCGGCGGCCTCAAAGTCAGCAAGTATGCCGCCTGCTGCCAAACAGTCTTCAGTTACTTCACACATGGTTGCGCCACGCGCACCAGCCTGCTGCGCAGCAATTCGCGCGTCCGTGTGGGTCATCGACCAGCTCGTGGGTAGGAAGTAGACGTCAGCCCGGGCACAAGCCCCAACGACCGGATCAGGAACCTGACGTCCATGAGCGCCGGTCGGTGGAAATGCGGTGATCGTCGGGATGCCACCAACGGCATAGGCAGCGGCGGCCAAGGCTTCGGCCAATCGCAGCTTGTTGGTATCGCAAGCGATGACCACGTTTTCACCCGGCTTCACGTCAGCGCACTGCGTCATCGCCTTCATGGCACCCGGCATCATTTCAATAAAGCTGGACGGTGATGGAACGTAATGGAAATGCTCAATTGGCCAAGTCATACTATCTCTCCGCAACTGGCTCATTGGCTGGCGGTCACGCCGCCATCGACATAAAGGATCTGTCCGGTAACATATGACCCCGCAGCCGCGGCCAATGCAATGACTGGTCCGGCCACCTCAACCGGGTCACCAATGCGCCCCAATGGATTACGCGATAGGATGAACTTGCGAAATTCCTCGCGTTCCAGATGAGGTCGGATGCGTTCAGACTGGATGAATGTCGGCGCTACGCCATTAACAGTGATACCGTGAGGAGCTAATTCCATCGCGTGTTGTTTGACCAGCATCAGAAGGCCACCTTTCGTTGCACAATAGGCAGAATAGCCTCGGTCCCTTAGTGCAAGTTGTGATCGCACTGAAAGAAGATGGATATGGCGTCCACCTCGGCCACGCGGAATCTGTCGCTTGGCAACGGACTGTGCCAGGAACATCGCCGACTTGAGATTGGTCTCATACATTTCATCAAACGTATCTTCGGTAACATCCAGCAAGCGTTGCTCACGCTGAATGCCGACACAGTTGACGAGAATGTCGATATTGCCAAATGATGACGTCACGTCATCGACCACATCCTCAATTGAAGCAACTGATCTTCCATTAAGCTCCCATCCTTGCGCTACGTACCCTTCTGAGCAAAGCGCCTCTCCAAGTGCAAAGGCTCTGTCACCATTTGGACCGGCCAGCGCAACCGAAGCGCCATGGGCTACCAACGCCCAGCAAATCGCCTCGCCAATTGCACCATATCCGCCAGGAACAAAGGCAACCTTGCCAGATAGGTCGAACTGCGAAACCAACGCTTGATGATCGACCGTCGGTGTGAGGTTGGTTTGAAGATCTGCCTGTGGTGTCATCTTATACCTCTATCCCCGCAGCCGTGTAACACGCTTCCATGAGACGGAGCGTTTCCAGATTGTCGAAGCGATCGGTTTCGAACCGAGTCTGATTTCTAATGCCGGTTACGAATTCCTGGATGGCGTGCGTGAAGCACTCCTGATAGCGCCCGATGAGATCAACCGTTTCGCCTTGCTCTTCCTGACCAAGAATGTAGACGCGGTTGTAGTCCATGATCAGCGTGCCGTGGGACCCGACCACCTCAAGACGATCACCGTGCAGATCCGGGTAACCGGGTGCCGTAATGCAGCCATCGGCCGTTGCGATAAAGCCATCTTGCCCCTCAAGCAAAATCACCGCTGTATCCTCGCCAGGAAGATCTGTGTTGAGCCTGTTAAGACGCGCCGCAACAACTTTGAGTGGGCCAAACAAGAGACGCAGGACATCGAGGTGATGAATCATCGTTTCGAAGACGAGATTCCGTTTGAAGGTGGTGAGGTAAGGCTGTCGATTCACGAGGAAGGGTGTCTCGCCACTGAGCGAGACTAGACCGGAACCACGGACGACCATCTGGGCATGTCTCGGCGTGCCAATGCGACCTTCAGCTATCCATTCCCGCACCTTGAGATAGTGAGGTCGGAAGCGATAATTCTCATGCACCATGAATCTGACGCGATCACCGACAAAATCGATGAGCTCCTCTGCCTCGCGGACCGTCTCTGTCAGCGGCTTCTGGACCATGACATGAACGCCGCGATCCGCTGCCAATCGCACGAGCGGTGCATGGGCGCCGACCGAAGCAGCGATATCAATTGCATCGAGATTGCAGGCATCCAGCATGGCGGCAGCATCCTGATAGACATTGGCTATACCGAACTCGTCAGCCCTTGATCGCGCAGCTTCAAGATTGGGATCGCAGACAGCCATGACATCGGCGCCAGCCGCCTCCTGCCAACCACGCAAGTGATAGAGGCTGATCATGCCCGTGCCTGCGAGGCCGACGCGAAGGTTTGCCATTGGTTCTCGACTTGATTGCATCTGTATTGCCTTAGTGCAGAAGATTGCCAAGGTATTCACGAACGGGCGCGTGCGTCGTCAATTGCACGAAGTTTGGTGCGAAGGTCAGCTGGCCTGAACGAACGAAAATGAACCGCTCGCAAATGTCTTGCATGATCTCCAGATGAAACGGTTCGTTGGGATGAACGCACAAGAACACCAATCGTCCCTTGCTGCGCAGGTGCTTGAAGAAGTCCAGCATGAAGCCGATGTAGCCATCTTGCGTATTGAACTGCGGTTCATCAAAAAGATGGACGAGAGGATAGTCCGAACCAGCCGACTGCATCAGAAAGGATGGTTTTCGCTTGGCAAAGTGACGGACCTGGTACGACTGGTGATAATGGATCGCGAGACGATCGCGCTCTTGATAGCGCACGTTATGAATGTTGCGACCACCACACGTCACTTGGCCACTAGTCGGTTGGTTGGATCCAGTTATGAGTTCGAACAAAGTGGTCTTACCCGACCCGTTTGGGCCCATAACGCCGACGATGGTCGGATCATCGATCTCAAAATCCGCTTCCAAGCGAAATGTCTCGCGCGGCCGCAATAGGCCCATGCGATAAACCTTCTCGAGCTTGTCCACCTTTAGAATTGGTGTGCTCATCTGCTCCTCCAATTCTAAATGCCCAATAGTTGCTCACGCAGGGTGCTGTCAGCAGCCAGTTTGGCAGCAGGCCCTTCATGAACAATTCGGCCGTGGCTCATCACGTAAACCCTGTCGGCAACAGCAAGGGCGCTCACCGCATTCTGCTCGACAACGAGCACGGATATACCTTCTCGTTTCATGCGTTGAATGGTCGACAGCACGTCTTGCACGATCTTGGGCGCTAGGCCCTGACTAGGCTCGTCCAATAGCACCAAACCTGGTGAGCCCAGCAGAGCCCGCGAGATAGCGACCATTTGCATTTCGCCACCGGAAAGGTTCTCGCTTTCCCGGCCCATGAGATGTTCAAGCGCACTGAAGATCTCGAACATCTCTTTTACCTCCCAGCCCCTAAACCTGGTCTTTTTGCGCGCAATTGAGAGGTTGCGTTCGACCGTCAGCGTCGGGAATACTCGCCGATCATCGGGCACCCAACTGATACCCATGCGCGAGATTTTGTGCGTTGGCTGGTGAGTTATGTCCTGGCCATCGAATGTGATGCTGCCCGAGCGCGGTGGTGTGAGACCGAGGATTGAGCGCAAGGTGGTCGTCTTGCCGACACCATTGGCGCCAAGCAAGGCGACCACTTCCCCCTCCCCGACCCTCAGCGATGGGCCAAAAAGAGCTTGCGTCTCTCCATAGAATGTTTCGATTTCTGCAACGTTCAACATCAGGCAAGCGCTCCTAAGTTGGACCGTTGCACCCAAGGGTTAGCCCTCAGTTCATCAGGTGACCCCTGCGAAATCACTTGTCCCCAATGAATGACCGAAATCTGATCGGCCAGTTCAAATAGAAAGCGCATATCATGTTCGATCATAACGATGGTCGTTGTCGTCTTGAGTTGACGGATAAGTTCGGCAAGACGCCTTGTCGCGTCGGCACCGAGACCAGCCGTCGGCTCGTCGACAAACAGGATTTCAGGGTCAGTCGCCAGTGCAACACCGATTTCCAACGCACGGCGCTGTCCATAGGACAGGGCCTTTGCATTTCTGTGCTCACTGCCGGCCAGTCCGACACGGTCGAGAATATCTGCTGCCCGATCCTGAATTTCACTATCACCATCGACAGCATGCAGGACGTTGGTCCCAAGGCTGCGAACGACGGGCAGCGCAATGACGATGTTCTGCAGTGCGGTATACTCGTCGAACAAATTCATAATCTGGAACGAGCGCGAAATCCCTTTCCGAACGATTGCCTCGGGCGACAGGCCAGTGATGCTCTCACCTTTGAAAATGACTTCACCCCTGTTCGGCCGATAGCGGCCCGTCAGCACGTTGAAACAGGTCGTCTTCCCGGCTCCGTTAGGGCCCATGATTCCCGACAATCGGCCTTCCTCAAAGGCCAGGTTTATCTGCTCAAGAACAACCTGGTCGCCAAATCGTTTGTGCAAGTTGCGGGCTTCGAAGATCGCCATATCCCTAGCGCCCCACAACGCTGGCCGACGCGCCTGGCGTGTCGACACGACTATCATCGACCGGCTTTCGTCTCGCCAGGAGATCACGGCAGATCCCAGCAAGTCCTTCCGGCTTGAACATGACGAGCAGCATGAACATCAGGCCGAACCACAACAGCCACGTCTCGGTGTAAGCACCCAGCACGTCGCGTGCGATGAAGTACAAGACAACGCCGAGGAGCGGTCCCCAGAAACTAACAAATCCGCCGCCGATCAAGATCATGAGGACTACGATACCAGACCACTGCAGGCTCATGACATTGATGTAAGAGCCTTCCTGGGCCATGGCGAACAGACCACCTGCCAAACCGGCAATCGCACACGACAGGGTGAACACCGACCATTTGTAAAACCACACCGAATAGCCAATGAAGGCAACGCGCATCTCGTTCTGCTTGATTGCGCGCAGCACGCGTCCATAAGGCGAGTTGGTGAGGCGCCACAGCAAGACTATCAGCACGACAAAGAGCACGAAGGTGAGATAGTAGAGTCCAACATTCGAATTTATGGGCAGGCTCGCTACGCCTAGCTCGACCGGCAGACGCTTGATGTTCAGCAGGCCATCTTCGCCGCCCGTGACACTGGTCCACTTTGAGGCAATGAAAAAGTATATCTGCCCCACCGCAATCGACATAAGCGCAAAATAGATGCCGCGACGATGAGACAGGAAAAGAGCCGACACAGCGCCAACAATAGTGGTCACAACAGTTGCGGCAGCTAGGCAAAACCATAGGTTGGGCCAAACGTGAAACTGAGCGATGCCGAAGGCATAGGCTCCAATCCCAAAGAACGCGCCATGACCGAATGATGGCAGGCCTGAATAGCCAAGTAGCAAGTTGAAGCCCATGGCAAAGATGATCCAGATCAGGACTTCAACGGCGAGGTACTCGTACAGGCCGACCGTCTCGATCCACATCGGCAGAGTTGCGAAGACCGCGAATACCACCAGCATCGGCCAGGTCAACCAAGCCTTGGTCTGCTTCGTATCGTAAAGCATCGCTTCCATGGCTGATCTCCGATTACGCTTCGAGAACACTAGCCTTGCCGGCCAGGCCACGGGCGCGGAACGTGACAACGGCGAGGAGCAAGAGATACATCGACAACAGCGACCAGTCGGTGAAGAATGCGGCGGTTATGCCAACCACCAGTCCAACCAGAATACCGGCTGAAACGGCGCCCCAAAAACTCCCGACGCCGCCGAGAACGATAACGACAAATGCGGGGACGACTGCATCAACACCGACGACAGGTCGAATACCCCAGATCGGTGCCATAATGATTCCGGCGATCGCAGCCAGCGCAGCGCCGAACGCAAACACAAGTAGGCGGAGGCGCTTCAAGTCGTAGCCGAGTGCGCGCACCATTTCACTATCGTGGGCACCCGCCTTGATGACTGCACCGTAGGGCGTCTTGTTGAGAAATACCCAAAGCACGCCAATCATGAAAGCTGCGAACAGAGCCGCATAGATCCGATAGGTCGAGTAAATCAGGTCACCCATGATGAACCCACCGGAAATCGTGCGCGGAATGGTTAAGGCGTATTCTGTAGAGCCCCAAACTTCCCGGATGCCCTCTTCGAGCACCAAGGCTGCTCCAAAAGTCAGCAGCAGCCCGTAGAGTGGATCTTTACCGTAGGTCCGCCTCAGGCAAATCTCGAGCAGCATGCCCACGGCCGCCACAACAAGAGGAGCGATGAGCAGCGCAAGAATATAGCGTGGCGCAATTGGCAGCGCGTAATAAGGCTCCATGAATTGGAACGGCAGCCCACCATCAGGCGCAACAACGGCAAGCGCAATGTAGGCACCCAACGCAAACAAAGATCCGTGCGCGAGATTGATGACCTCCATGACACCGATGATGAGCATGAAGCCAAGCGCGAGAAGCGCGAAAAGAAGCCCCAGTGCAAGACCATTGATGATATGCGGAATAAGGTCGTAGAGCATGGCGGTATCGATGTCCGCGTCGGGTATGACGCGGGCTCACAAGTTCTGACTGGTTGAAAAGTGGACGCGACCGTATGGCACCGCCGACGGTCACGCCCAGTCGCTTCCGGGAGGAAGTAAGTAGCCCTAGCCCTGATCGTAGTTGGGTGTATCCGCATAAGATTCGAGCCTGCAGGTGTCATCCGCGCCAGCTCGGATCGACTTTGGATCAGACGAACTGAGAATCTCGAAGTAGTCCGTCTTATCGCGCGGCTTAGGATTGCCCTGCGCAAGGTAGATCGTCTGCTGGACATGGTGCGAATTCGGATCGATGTAGGCATCGTGATGCTGCATACGGTCTGCCGCCTTCATGGTGCGCCCTTCCAGAGCCTTAATGATCTTGATGTTGTCAGTACTGCCGACCTCATTGATCACACGCAGAAGTTCTCGCATAGCGACGTATCCGTTGTAGGTGACATTTCCAGGCACGTTGATGCGCGTTGTCGGGTATCTTTGCTGATATCGCTTTACGAAGTCGGAGACACCGGGCAAGTCGAGATAGTGGTACCAGGTCGTACCGAACACGCCGAAAGCGGAGTCCACACCAAGCCCATAAACGTCTGGCCAGTCCTGTTGGTTGTTGATCCATGCCGGTTTTGAGGCCAATCCCATGTCGCGCACCTGCTGGCGCATTACCTTAAAGTCATCACCGCCCACGGCTGCTGCGACAACGTCTGGCTTAGCTTGCTGAATCTTGAGCAGGATGGACGACCAATCGCGCGTGCCGACCGGAACAGCCACTTCGTCCATTATCTCAGCGCCGAAGCCGGAGGCGACCTTTTTGGTGGCAGCGTTTGTGTTCTGGCCCCAAACGTAATCATTATAGATCAGGTACCAGTTCTTACCGAACGCATTGATCGCATTTCGCGCTGCAGCCCGCGAGAAGTTCTCACCGTTGCCGTCCCACACGAACTTCACACGATGACAGTTTTTTCCCGACTCAGTCGGCGAACTGGAGTTCGTGTTGAAGTAGATGCAGCCGTATTTCTGCGCCACCTGGCTAATGGCATTTGCTGTTCCAGATTGGATTGCGCCGGCAAGAAAGTGGACGTTCTCACGAGTGATCATGCGCTCGGCGACGCGCGTTCCTGTTTGCGGATTGGTTTCGGTGTCCATCCAGACATATTCAATCTTACGCCCGAGCACGCCGCCGGCCGCATTGGCTTCCTCAATGGCCATGATCGTGCCGCGCTTTTCGGCCTGGCCAGAGTTAGCAAACTGACCGCTTGCATCGTGGGTCAGACCGATCTTGATGGGTTTGTCTTTCGCAGCAGCATAAACCCGTGTGTGATACCAGGGGCCCATGAGTGCAAGACTGCCGGCTGCGCCACCCAGTGCAGTCGCTTTCAGTAAGGTTCGGCGAGAGAGCTTTTCAGCCATAACATTTCCTCCGTTATCGGCGGTACGTTTCCTGCTGCAACCCGCGGCGTTTCTTGGTCTGTCTTTGGCTCTGCATTAGCCGCCTCATGCAATGACGAGGTCTGATTGCAGATGTGCGTGTTGCCGCCAGCCAAAATTGAATTTTCATTCTCCAGACAAAATTGAATGAAAATTCAATCGTCTTGACTCGTATTGAACATTCAATGCAGTGTCAATCATAGAATGAATGTTTGTTCAAATGCTTGAACTCCCGTTCAAGCGCGGGCACGTGTCGACTTGACAGGCCATGGCCGCTCTGGCCATGACGCACAAAGAAATATGCAAAGGACTGAGATTGTGAACGCGAGCGCTCCTGCCTCATTCGATACCCTGCGGCACAAGATTCACGAGGCTTACGAGGGATTTAGCCCGCATTTGCAGCGCATAGCCCAGTACGCCTTAGACGAACCCAATGCATTTGCGTTTGAGACTGTTGCGACGTTGGCAGCACGCACGGATGTCCAGCCTTCCACCATGATCAGATTTGCAAAGGAGCTTGGGTATTCTGGTTTCTCAGAAATGCAGAAGGTTTTCCGCGTACGCCTCGTCGAAGGGGCACCGGCCTATAGAGAACGAATATTCGAACACAAACAAAAACTTGAAGACGTCGCAAAGGACGATCCGCTCGCGGTGCTTCATGAGTTCTGTGATGCCTCCGCCCTTTCACTTGAGCAGCTCAAACAGTCCGTCAACGGCGGTGATCTGCGCAAGGCCGTGACCATGCTCAACGAAGCAGAGCACATCTATGTCATCGGACAGCGACGGGCTTTCCCGATCGCTGCCTATTTTGCGTACGGTCTGGTGCGGCTAGAACGCCGGTGCCAACTCCTCGACTTCGTCGGCGGTATGGTTATGCAGCAGGTCGCAACTATGCGACCGGCAGACCTTCTCGTAGCTGTTTCTTTCACCGAGTACTTTCCGGCAGTGGTTGAAGTCGTAAGAGATGCAAATATTCGGGGCATCCCAACGCTGACGATCACAGACCTGCCCAGTAGCCCGCTGGCCAAGCACGGCACAGTATACTTCACCGTCGACAATGCGGACGTCCATCAATTCAAGCCGATTGCCGGAGCTATCGGATTGATCCAATCCCTCATCATCTCACTCAGCTACGAACAGTCGGCGGATTGAATGCCAGACGTAGAACTCGAGAACCGAACGAAATCTTTCCCAAATAAGGTTATGCGCTCGTGAGCCACAACTGGTTTGCCCTATTTGCGACCCAGTCTCCTACCGCCCCGAGTAACAGTCGCCTGTCGGTGTTGTTGGTCCGCTCTGTGGACGGAGCTCCATTGGCATTGAGTTGATGGTCAGCGCTCTGGTGCCCCCATCGCTACGCGAGCCACCATTAGGCACCAAGTCGGCTTCGATCAAATTTCTACCGTAATGAGTATCGCTGCTGGCAAGCACACCACCCGTCGTCCCGGTCGGCTTTTGCTCCAGCAGCTAACCAGGATCGCAACATTTTAGGGCACTGAAGTCTGCAGCGCCGAATTTCATTTGCTCCCAATGGAGCTGAAGCGTACGAAGCCCGACCGGTTTCCAACCCCGCAAACTGCGTTCAGTTTTTTTTGAGAAGAGTCACAGGGATTCTGACGCACTATAATCAAGAGCTAGGGCAAACCTGCGATGAGATTGACCATGACGGATAGTTGACGACACGATCACACGTCGCCATCACGCGCCTGCCTTGAAACTCCATGCAAATTGTTTTCCCGATGGGAATGCTTCGCCCTGCGTAACGGCACGAGCATATCCTGACGGTAATGGGCTGCTTAGGGTATGAGTGTGATGGCCATTGACGGCCGCCAGACCCACTTGACGAAGATGTCGATTGAGCAACCGCCAAGCCAGATCCTAGGAACACAAGCAAGAAGGCTGCGGCTGACAGCGTTAACAGAGTTGGAGATTTGCTTCGTCTTTTCATGCTGACCACCTTTTTGATTTGGCACATTGGCGGGTTGGATGCTGCTATCCTAGTCTGACTGACGGTTCTGTTCGTGGAGTTCAGGTGGATTCTTGGTGGAATTTCCCGCCGGAACCGCAAGTTTGACGCTCCTAGGAGAAGCGAAGGATGCGGAGACCCGATTTCAAACTGGATATTGAGGACGGGCGCCTTTGGAACGGCGACGACCCTGTTCAGATCAGCAACAAGGCGTTTCACCTATTGAGGCTCTTCGTTGAGAATCCCAATCGTCTGCTAACCAAAGAGCAAATACTTGATGACGTTTGGGGTGACATCTGCGTGTCGGAGGGGCTTATCAAAGAATATGTCCGTGATCTCCGTCTTGCTCTCGGCGACAATGCCCGAAATCCTCAGTTTATTGAAACAGTCCGTGGACGAGGCTACCGATTCCTCGGTGGCGTGAGCATCATGTCCAGGGATAATTCCAGATACGATCGGCGTTCTGTGCTACCTCCCACCCTGAGAGTTCTGCCCCTCACCGACGTATTCGCTACTCAGAAATCGGCACGGATCTGCCATGGCCTAACGGACGACCTCATTACAGATTTGGCGAGATTTTCCGACTTAGTCGTGATCGCAGACGCGCATCCATCGTTTGACTCTGGAGATGGGCGTGGTGAGTTTCGCTCAGCCTTATCTAGCAAGCAAATCAGTTACACTCTGGCCGGTAGCGTGCAAGTGTCGGGGGAGAGTTTGCGGGCTAATGTGAGGCTTGTGGAATCTGCCAGCGGATGCGTGATTTGGGCAGAGCAGTACGATCGGAGTTTGGGGAAACTATTCAGCGTTCAGGACGACATTGTCGCCCATGTTGCGTCTGCCGTTGGCGGCTTGAGCGGCCAAATCTCCATCGCCGAGCGTACTCGGTTGAGACGACATCTGCCAAGCCAACTGAATGCCTATGAGCTTTACCTTCTTGCACACGAACTTGAGACGCATTTCGATCAGGTTGACACGTTGAAGGCGATAGAACTGGTGGAGCAGGCACTTGAGATAGATGCAGAGTTTGCAAGGGCCTGGCTTGTTTTGGGTTGGCTGAGTTGGCAGGTGGTCGTGGAGAATTGGTCCGGAGATGTAGAGCGCTACAAGCAAACTTGGATTGCCTCTCACGAAAAGGCGGCCACACTGGACTCTCTAGATCCCTTTGCCCAGATGGAGTTCGCGGCTATTCGGGCACTCCAAGGCGATGAGGCCAGCGCAAAGGATGCGCTTGAGCGGGCTTTAGACCTTGGTAGAAATCAGGCGGATTTGTTGATTGCAGCAGCAAACTACGTTGCAATATTACTTGGCGAACCTGATAGGGCGAAAGAGCTGATGGATCGCGGCTTCGCAATGATCCTGCGAACGCCAAAGTGGCATCATTTGACGGGCTTGAGGGTCTCATATTTCTGTGGCGAGTATGAGCGCGCGCTTGAACATGCGAGGTTTGCCCCCGACTTTCTGCCCAAAATAATCTTCGAAATTCTTTCTCTGGCACAACTTGATCACAACGATGCAGTTGATGAGCGCCGTCGGGCGTTGATGGATCAACGCCCTAAATTCGACTACCTCGAATTTGCAAAGCAACTGCCGATTACTGCATCGACATCGATGGCTCGGTACTTGGACGGTGCAGCAAAAGCTGGCTTTGCCAAATCCAATAACCTCCTCAAGTTTGCCCGGTAGGTTTCAGGCCAACTCGGTGTAGGTGCTTAGCTGCAGGCATCTTGCAGGCTTCATCCGCCTTAGCCCGATAGGGAACGCCCATCGTTCTCATGCGTCTGCCCCAAACGGTAAGGGCGTACGTCCGTGTAGTGGACTTTACTGCCTTCGCGGCCCTTTTTCGGCCAGGCCAACGGTGGCAGTCCGGCCACGAATCGAGTGCTACTGGCTCGCCGCGGCGGCAAGTGATGGAGTTTCAAATTCTGAGGAATGGTGCTGCCGAAGAGATTTGAACTCTTGACCTCTCCCTTACCAAGGGAGTGCTCTACCCCTGAGCTACGGCAGCTATCCTGTCCGTCCTAGCCAAACAGCCCCTGTCGGCTCCACCTCGGACCTCGCCTGTTTCGGCCATCGTCAATCCGCGCCGCGAGAGCGCGGACACTGCCATACTGCCAACCACTCCGCAAGCTCCGCCAAACCAAAAAAATTACCGAATAAACGGTCGCGACTTGTGCCGTCATCGCCCGGACCCACGCCGGGCGATGGCGCGAAATGCTGAAATCAAGCCGGATCTCGATGCCACGGCCGCAAAATCCGCCATGGCGAAATTCGCAATGCTCAAACCAGCCGGCCGTTGGGTGCCCTTCAGGCGGGTCACGATGACATCACGCTGCAAGTGGAGACCGAATGTCGCCGGCACAAGGTTAACATTTGCTACAGATTCTCCCATTATTGGCCCTGAACACATGTTAGGGCCCGGTTTGGCAAGGCCCGCCCCGGAACCCAATGAGATCACCGGCTCCTGTGGAGATCTCGACGCGCAAGGACACAGATGGGAGATAAATCAAACGATCGCCGCGCCCGCCTCGCACAACAGTTGCGCGCCAACCTCAAACGGCGCAAAGACCAGGCGCGCGGCCGCGCGACCACTTCCGATGATCCCGTCACCTGCGACAAGACGGACGCAGACCAACCAAGAGACAACACCGGGCCTCAGTCTGATAGCTGACCCCGTTTGAGAGGGAAACCAACCATGGACCGCATCAAAATCGTGGGAGGTCAGGAGCTCCGCGGCCGTATTCCGATTTCTGGCGCCAAGAATGCCGCCCTGCCTTTGATGATTGCGAGCCTTCTTACATCCGAGCGCCTGACCCTGCGCAACATGCCAAACCTCGCCGATGTCAATCTCCTGGCACGAATTCTGCGCAACCACGGCGTCGATCATTCCGTTGACGGCAAACGCGCCAACCCCGGCCAGCATGTCGGCGAAACCATGCATTTCACAGCCCGTGACATCGTCGACACCACAGCCCCTTACGAAATGGTCTCCCGCATGCGGGCAAGTTTTTGGGTCTTGGGCCCGCTGCTGGCGCGCATGGGCCAGGCGCGTGTTTCGATGCCCGGCGGCTGCGCGATCGGCACCCGCCCGGTCGACCTCCATCTCATGGGTCTCAAGGCGCTTGGCGCCAACATCGACACGGATGGCGGTTATGTGGTTGCCAAAGCACCGGGCGGCCTCGCCGGTGGACGCGTCATCTTTCCGAAGGTCTCGGTCGGTGCCACACACAACGTCTTGATGGCGGCCACGCTCGCCAAGGGCGAAAGCGTTATCGAAAATGCCGCGCGTGAACCGGAAGTCGCAGATGTCGCGCAATGCCTCGTCAAAATGGGAGCGCGCATTGATGGTATCGGCACATCGACGCTTACGGTGCAGGGCCGCGACAGCCTGGAAGGCGCGGCACACACCGTACTGCCCGATCGCATCGAGACCGGCACCTTTGCCATGGCCGTGGCCGCCACCGGCGGCGATGTCGAACTCGTGGGAACGCGCACCGACCTTCTCTCCACGGCACTGGAAACGCTGACCAGGACCGGCGCCGGCGTGAGCGAGACCGCCGACGGACTGCGCATCGCACGCAACGGCAGTGCAATCCAACCAATCTCGGTTGAAACGCAGCCGTTTCCGGGTTTCCCGACCGACCTGCAGGCGCAGATGATGGCACTGATGACCACCGCCAGCGGTACCAGCGTGATCCGGGAGACGATCTTCGAAAACCGCTTCATGCATGTCCAGGAACTGGTACGGCTCGGGGCAGACATTTCGCTTATGGGCGACACGGCAACGATTACCGGCGTCGCTCAATTGCAGGGCGCACAAGTGATGGCGACCGACCTGAGAGCATCGGTCTCGCTGGTGATTGCCGGCCTCGTGGCGGAGGGCGAAACAACGATAAACCGCGTCTATCACCTTGATCGCGGGTTCGAGCGGCTGGAACAAAAACTGTCGGCATGCGGCGCTGAAATCGAGCGCCTCTCGGCCGGCTAGTGTAGCACACCTGACGTTTGCTCCCCCGTGCGGCTGGTCCTCAACCAGACGTCAGGTGCAAGAGCTACACTGGATACATGGGCTTGCTCATGTTCCTTATGGTTCTGACATTTGCTCTCGACATCGCCGTACTGGGTGGCAAATGTCAGAACAGGAACACCAGACGGTTTTGTCGGTCGGCGCGCTGCTCCACGGCTTGCCGGGATGGCCGAGCATCGCTAACTGTGCCCAATCAATTGGAGTTGCGGGCTTACTCGATGTCGGATTTGAAACTCATTGCGCTTGATAGCGAGGACCTTCACGTCATCTCGGCCCATCTCCAGGATGCCGTACTGAAGGTGGGCGACCTCGCCTATCTGCCTGGCGAAAGGCGATTTGCAGCCCTCCTCAACCGCTTCAATTGGTCAACGGCCCGCCTTGAAGAGCACGCCAATGGGCCTATGACCCGACACCGGAGCGCCATCCGCTTCGAGCGGGTCACGGCGGCGCGCACGCACGCCCTTGACCTAAAGTCGAAGGATCAGGTTCTGTCGTTGCTTGCGATACAATTTGAACAGTTGCGCGACGACGATCCGGCCGGTCATATCACTCTGGTATTCTCGGGTGGGGCAGCGATCCAGCTGAGCGTGGAATGTATAGAAGTTGAGTTACGAGACCTTGGCGGAGCCTGGGCGACGACATCACGCCCAAGCCACCCGGAAGATAACTAGAGCAACCTGCGTTAATTCGGAATCGGTCCGATTCCGAACTAAAGTAGAAAGTTGCTCGATTCTTTAGAGGCGATCAGGCATCTCATCACGTGCGATCGCTTGCATCCGGGCTGCAACAGGCAGGTTTGAGGGTAACAGCAAATGGCCATGCGCCTGGTAACGGCACACCAAGATTTTGAACGGCGGTTTGCGGCATTTCTTGGCCACAAGCGTGAAACCTCTGCCGATGTAGACCAGGTTGTGCACGACATCCTCGCAGACGTTGCAGACCGCGGCGATACAGCGCTTGTGGAACTCACCGAGCGTTTCGATCGCGTCTCGCTGACGCCCGAAACGCTGGCCGTTTCGACACGCGACATCGAGGCCGCAGAGCACCGCTGCGACCCAGAAACGCTGGCAGCGCTGCGCTTTGCCCACGCACGAATTCTAGCCCACCACGAACGCCAGCGCCCGTCCGACGACAGTTACGTCGATGCCGTCGGCGCCGAATTAGGTCATCGCTGGACACCTGTTCAGTCGGTCGGCCTCTATGTACCGGGCGGGCTTGCAAGTTACCCGAGTTCGGTCCTCATGAATGCTGTCCCGGCAAAGGTCGCCGGTGTCGGGCGCATCGTGATGGTCGTCCCGGCACCGGATGGCGCGTTAAACGACTTGGTCCTCGCTGCAAGCCGGATTGCCGGCATAGATGAAGTGTACCGCATCGGCGGCGCGCAGGCGGTGGCCGCATTGGCGTATGGAACCCAAACCATTTCGCCTGTCGCCAAGATCGTCGGACCTGGGAACGCCTACGTCGCCGCAGCCAAGCGACAGGTATTCGGCACGGTCGGGATCGACTCCATTGCCGGCCCCTCTGAAGTCCTGGTCATCGCGGACGCCGACAACGACCCGGAGTGGATCGCGGCGGACCTTCTCGCACAGGCAGAACACGACACCGCCGCCCAGTCGATCCTCATGACTGACGATCCAGGCTTCGCCGATGCTGTCGAAGCAGCCGTCTCCAGCCAGCTCGAACGGCTTCCCCGTGGTGAAATCGCAAACGCAAGCTGGCGCGACTTCGGTGCATCGATCATTGTCCGCACCCTCGACGAGGCCCCACCGCTTGCCGATCGTATCGCTGCCGAACACCTCGAAATCTCAACCGCCGACAGCGACGGACTCGCCGCCCGCATCACCAATGCCGGTGCAATCTTCCTTGGCCGCTACACGCCCGAGGTCATCGGCGACTACGTCGCCGGGTCAAACCATGTTCTTCCCACCGCACGCAGCGCCCGTTTTTCATCTGGCCTTGGCGTCCTGGATTTCATGAAGCGAACGTCGATACTGAGGCTGACACCGGCAGCGCTCGCCACCCTCGGTCCGCCGGCCATGGCACTGGCAAGCGGCGAAGGCCTCGATGCACATCGCCAGTCCGTCGAGATTCGCCTCAGGGGTTCCCCCACTGACGACGGAGCCCGCCGGCAATGACCTCATCTGCGGATCGCCACACCAGTGATCGCAACCGGCTGATCGAAATCACGCTCGATCCGGGTTCGATCGCTCGCAGCGCCAATCCCAACGTTGATCATGAGCGCCAGGTTGCCATTTACGATCTGCTCGATGGCAATACCTTCGCACTCGATGGTCGTGAAGATGGTCCCTACCGGTTAATTCTTGGAACGCTGAACGACCGCCTCGTCTTCAACATTCATGATGAGGCGGGAGAACCGCTAATCGCCCATGTTCTCTCCTTTTCACCGCTCAAACGAATTATCCGCGATTATTTCATTGTTTGCGACAGCTACTACGAAGCCATCAAGTCGGCCCCTCCGTCTCGCATTCAAGCCATTGATATGGGCCGGCGTGGCCTGCACGATGAAGGTAGCCGGATCCTCGCGCAACGTTTGAATGGCAAAATCGAGGTGGACCACGACACAGCCAGACGACTGTTCACGCTGATCTGCTCGCTGCATTGGAAGGGCTAACGGCGTGTCGGGTGCAGCCGACCCGCCGGGTGCAGTGTTGTTTGCCTGCACGTTGAATGCCGTGCGCTCACCTATGGCAGCAGCCATTTTTCGTCATCTGGCGGGCCGACGTGTGTACGTCGAGTCCGCCGGCGTGCGTGAAGGCGAGCCAGACCCGTTTGTTGCAACGGTCATGGAAGAAATCGGAATTGATCTGTCTCGGCACCAGCCACACACGATCACCGACCTCTACGACACGACATTTGATCTGATCATCTCGCTATCGCCAGAAGCCCATCACCAGGCGCTGGAGCTGACGCGCACCATGGCCGTCGATGTCGAATACTGGCCGACCTTCGATGCCTCCATCGTCACCGAAGGCGGCAATCGCGAACAAATCCTCGACAGCTATCGGGCTGTGCGTGATGCATTGTTCATGCGCATCAAGCAGCGCTTCGGCCTGTCGGGAAGTCCGTCAGTGTGAGCGCGCCTTCTGCTTGGGCGTCACGAACCAGGTTTGCATTGCACCGACGCCCTTAATGTCGATCGGATCGCGCTCCTCAAAGGCATAGTCGTCGCCTAGCAATGCTTTGGTTTCACCGCTGATCAGGATGCGCCCGCGCTCACTTGCCCCTTCCATGCGCGACGCCAGATTTACGGTGTCGCCCCAGATGTCGTAACTGAACTTCCGGGTTCCGATCACACCGGCCATCACAGGGCCGGATGCCAATCCTATGCGCACGTGGAGTTCGATCGCCTGTTCTCTGCGAACATCCGCCACCACATCGAGCATGTCATCGGCCATGGCGACGATGCGCTGTGCGTGATCCTGCCGCCGTTCCGGCACGCCTGCCGCAGCCATGTAGGCATCCCCGATCGTCTTGATCTTCTCAACGCCATGCTTCGCGGCCAGACCGTCAAACCGCCGAACAATGGTGTTCAACAGCGCCACAACTCTTTGCGGGCCAAGCTTGCGCGACAGCGCAACAAAGCCCGAAACGTCTGCAAACATCACCGTCACGTTGCTGTAGCTGTCTGCGATCACCTCGTCGGGCTTCGCCTTCAAACGCTCCGCGATGCTTCCCGGAAGAATGTTTCTGAGCAGCGCCTCCGTCTCCGCCTTTGCGCCTTCCGCCAGGCTGAAAGCGTACCAAACCGATGCAGCGATGAGCGCTGCCGTTGTGATGGCTGCTTGAGTATAAAGTGGATCAAGAATATCGTGGCCGGCGTCGATCATTGCGCTGCGACGCGAGAAGTTGAACCAGGCATATAGGTGGAGCACGACGCCGCTTACAACGGTTAGCAGCACCAGCCGGATGCGACCGAGCCCGAACACGACGAAAGGCGCAGCCGCTCCGATGAAATACTGCAGGTGGATCCCGGATGGCCGCCCCATGTACATCGTGAACAGGAGCAGGGCGACCCATTCCGTAATCACGATCAGCAACCCGCCGGCAATATCGCTAATTCTGTGCATCAGCGGAATGGCGGCCGCAACCACCATCAACGCGACGTTGAGCCAAATCACCGGCGCAAATTTTTCGTAATCGAGCAGCGTGTGCTGAATCGCATACCCTGCAGTGGTAAAGATGATGAGGTAGGCGATCGCGTTGAGGATCTTCAATCGCTGGCGCGTTTCGCTGTCATAGCCGCTCGTGCCGAGTTCCAGCGCCCGACCGACAATGCGGACCGTCGCCGTGAAGATCTTCGAGGATCTGAACCGGTTGAGCGGGCCACGCCACCAAGTCACGTTTTCCGGCGGCTCATTGCTGTGTGGATCCGGCTGCACGTGAAATGACCCGTCTATTCCATCTCTGCGAGTTCACAGAGCTCTTGGACCTGACACGCGATCTGGTCTCCGGACCGGGTCACCGCTCCCTGATCCTCCAGCATCATCAAGGCAGCGTTGACCTTGGGCCGGCTGGCCCCAAGCAACAGCGCCAGTTCTCCCTGTGACATGCCAAGCGAGACGGTCACGCTGTCGACGTCCCGGTCTCCTCCCGACTTTTGATCGCACAATCCTAGCAGGTATCGCGCAAGCCGCACCTCGATCCGATGCAGCGCCACGCCCTCGAGTTGTAAGTCCGCCTCGCGCAAACGTGCACAAATGAAACGCAGTAGCGACATCGCAAACTGCGGCGAGACTTCCAACAAGCGCTCCAGCGCCGCCTGGCCGAGTGACATGGCAGTGGTCTTATTGACCGCGGTCGCATCTGCGGTGCGCGCTTTGCCGTCGATCATCGCAATCTCACCGAAAATCGACCCGGACCCGGCGTGCGCAAATGCCAGTTCGCGGCCTTCGACCGAAAGAATCGACAATCTGACACGACCCTCCACAATGAAGTAGAGCTCGCGCCCAATATCCCCACGCGTGAAGATTGTTTGTCCCGATGAAAACGTAACGGGGCGCATCTCCTTTGCAATCAACGTCCGCGTTTCCGCGTCGAGATCGCGAAAGAGCTCTGTTTGCGCCATGGCCTCGGCCAACTTTTCCCGATCAGACACATCCGGCCTCCTGCTGAACATCCGCTCTTGCGCACCCGGCTAGGGCAACCCACATCTACGTCCGGCGCTCCTGGCGCAAACGACGAGCCGGCCACCCTCGCTGCTGGGTTATAATAGCAAATTCCGCGCTTTTCGGTGTCAGAGACTTGCTTTCGGAGCATTCCGAGCGCATTCTCCGCGCCACTTCACCACCAATCCCGACGAATGGACTGGACAAGAGAGGACTCATGGCGAAAGAGGAACTACTTGAGTTCCCAGGGGTAGTCACCGAGCTGCTACCAAACGCAACGTTTCGCGTAAAACTGGAAAACGGGCACGAGATCATCGCCCACACGGCCGGGCGCATGCGCAAGAACCGTATTCGTGTGCTGGCTGGCGACAAAGTACAAGTCGAGATGACGCCCTATGACCTTACCAAAGGCCGCATTACTTACCGGTTTAAGTAGAACTGATGCGCCACGCCGCGAAACTCTGAGACGCCAGCGCGCCCGTGGCTTCGGCCACCGCACCGCATCGGACAAGCACCCCCCATTAGTTCTCGCCAGTGGTTCGCCGCGGCGATTGACCCTGCTCGGCCAAATTGGCGTCGAGCCGAACGCGCTAAGACCCGCTTCGATAGACGAAACGCCCAAACGCGGGGAGATGCCGCGCACATTGGCAAATCGCCTCGCGCGCGCTAAGGCTGAAGCTGCCCGCGACCAGATCGCCGATGATACGGACCTTGCCGATGGCTATGTGCTGTCTGCGGATACCGTCGTCGCAGTCGGCCGTCGCGTCCTTGGCAAACCCACGGTTCTCGAGGAGGCCGTCGCCTCGCTCGAACTCCTCTCGGGGCGTGCCCACCGGGTCTTGACCGGCGTATGTCTGATTACACCTGACGACCGTATTCGCACGCGCATGGTCGAAACCCGGGTGCGGTTTCGCCGTCTTTCCCGCGAAGATATTGAAGCCTACATTGCATCGCGCGAATGGCGCGGCAAGGCAGGAGGTTACGCTATCCAGGGAATTGCCGGCTGCTTCGTGCAAAAGCTCATCGGTTCGTACACCAATGTTGTCGGCCTTCCGTTGACCGAAGTGGCCGGTCTGCTGGTTGGCGAAGGGTTGCCGATCCACTATGGCTGGCTCAACGCCGGCGACGTCGAACCGGGGTGAGAACGATTACTTGGTGCGCCGACAACGACAACACCGGCCCGCAAACCGGTACACCACGCTGTCCCAATTGCGGCAAGGCGGCTGTGGCCCAGTATCGACCGTTCTGCTCCGGCCGATGCAAGGATGTGGATCTTTCGCGCTGGCTGAGCGGTACGTACGCCATTCCGGGAGGGAACGCCGATGCCGATGAAGATGGCGACGATGCCTCAGCAGACCGTCAAGGTCGCACCGCCAGTGAGGGCCGAGCCAGGCTGTCACGAACGGAAGATTGACCATCGACCGCAACGGCGAACGTGAAACATTCGACCGCACACCTTGTCTCAGAAGTGGTACGCGCTGTCGCAATTCGGGCAGCCGAGAGGCGCCCTGACTGCGACCGGATGTACATTTCGCGAGCCCCCGCGACGGGCCACCATTTCCCCTTGCATCAACCGGTTTGGCGGACTATACACAGCGCCTTGTCTGCACGCGGATTTGCCTCCCGCGCAGCCTTTGCCCAGGTAGCTCAGTTGGTAGAGCATGCGACTGAAAATCGCAGTGTCGGTGGTTCGATTCCGCCCCTGGGCACCAGAACTTCTACTCATGTCTGAACATAACACCTCAAAACATCATTAATTTCAGCATATTAATCACTTTCAGATGCTCATAGCGCCTCATAGATTTTCCTTGTTTCACTGTGGGTAATGGTTAAAGATGTGGGTAACAGCGATTACACACACCGGCGTTACCCACAATGCAGTTGTCGGAATTCGCAGTCCGCAAGGCCAAGCCAAGGGAAAAACCCTACCGGATGAGTGACGGCGGGGGATTGCACCTGTTGGTCCAACCCACTGGCTCCAAGCTCTGGCAGCTCCGCTACCGGTACGCTGGCAAAGAAAACGTCCTCTCCTTTGGCCCTTATCCCCTCGTGACCATCGCTGAGGCTCGGCAGAAGCGACATGACGCCAAGAAACTGCTGCTTGACGGCATTGATCCCAATGCCAAGAAGAAACAAGACCAGCTCGACATTATTGCCAAGCAAGAGGAGACCTTTGGCAAGCTAGCTGATGAGTATCTGGATCGACAGGAGCAGAAGGGCACCGCACCTGCAACAATCAAGAAGACTACTTGGCTTCTGAAAAAGCTGGCTGAACCACTCGCTGACCGACCCATCCAGGAGATCACCGCCGCTGAAGTCCTCACCCTGTTGCAGCGGATCGAGCAGAGTGGTCGCCGCGAGACTGCCCGGCGTCTGCGAGGAACCATCAGCAGTGTGTTCAAACTCGCTATCGTCACCCTGCGGGCCAAAGATGACCCCACCATGCCTCTGCATGGTGCGCTGCTGCCACCCAAGGTCGAGGGCCGGGCAGCTATAACGGACGAAAAGGAACTCGGCACGCTACTGCAGAACATTGCTGACTATGATGGGTGGCCAACCATCAGAGCTGGTTTGCAGTTCTTGATGTTGACGTGTGTCCGACCTGGTGAAGTGCGTGGCGCTGTGCGCAGTGAATTTGATCTTAATAAGAAGGTCTGGAGCATTCCAGCCGAGCGCATGAAGATGCGTGCGCCCCATGATGTGCCGCTGTCGCGGCAAGCCCTTGCCATCATTGAAGATATTTGGCCGCTGTCTGAAGGTGGTGAGCTGGTGTTTCCGTCAGTTCGCTCCCAGCACCGACCGCTGTCTGAGAATGCCTTCAATTCAGCCCTGCGCCGCATGGGCTACCAGAAGCATGAAGTGACAGCTCATGGTTTCCGCGTCACGGCCAGTTCAGTCCTCAATACCAGTGGCTACGATCCTGACGTCATTGAAGCCGTGCTAGCCCACCAGGACCGGAATGCCATTCGGCGAACATACAATCGAGCAACGTACTGGCCGCAGCGGGTAGAGCTGATGCAAGCGTGGGCGGACTTGTTGGATCAACTGAAGCCAACTTGACCCCACTATTATTGAGAAATCCGCCATAGCCTTTCCCTCGGAGCCACCGTCACTTACCTCACCCGGGTCCGGGTGAGTGACGGTGGCGGAGATGGAAAGGTGAACTTTCCCTTGGTGGACCAGAACAAGCCTGTTCGGCCTCCGGAACATCAACCCTGCTACAACCGCTCCTCTCACTTGAGACAATGAGCCATGTCCACACCGGACATCTCATCACCTCAAAGGAGAACGAACGATGAAGAAGAAACCGATGTATCGCGCCTACGTCGTCGAGAACATCGACGACGAAAACAGCTTCTGGACCCTGGTTGGTAGTGCCTTTGCGCACGAAGACCAGAAGGGCTTCAATATCTTGTTGAAGGCCCTGCCGCTGGATGGGCGGTTGGTGTTGCGGCGGTATAGCGAAATCAAGCGCGATACCGCAGCGGCGACAATAGCGCCGAAGACCGTTCCAATAGGAGACTCGGAGGTGCCGTAAAACCAACGACCAGCCCTTGTGGGGCTGGTCGTCATACTAGCATTGCGAGAACAAGGCACGCACATGCTTTCGAATCATCAATCAATCATCTTCGTCATCAATTGGTCCGCGTCGACTCATCACGTCCACCCGACGGTCCAAATCGTGCTTGCCGAGCAACCAAGCTGCCCGAACTGTAGCGACAATCATGCCGATATGTACAACGTAGATGCTAAAGACCACAAAAGGAGTCAGTGCGTTCGAAAAGTTCCATTGGGCTCCCTTGAGGCCAGGCAAACAATACTTGAGAATCGCGCTGCCCACCGGAAACGATTGGTCAAGTATCGAAACCATGGTGTTTGTAAACCCAACATGACTCTTCTTGGAAAGCAGATCACCATTCCATTCGTGGAGGGCGAGTGTAACAAAAGCAGTTGCTATGAGCATAAAAGCTAGCCGAAATACAATCTGATAAAAATTGAATAACGAGGTTTTCAGCCGCCGACGACCTCGATTGACAGCGAGGACTCTCGATTCTGACTCTCCGGCCACACGTTGAAATCGAAATAGCAATAAGACCCAGGCCCCATAAAAGGCAAGCAAACCAGAAATCGCAAATCGAACGACGGGATCGAGATACCTGAAGTACTCTAATTCCACGATTCCTGCGACAAGCAAGGTCAGAACTACATACTTCACATATTGCATTAACACCTCCCTGGACGTTTCAGAAACCAGTAACGTTGCATACCGTTCTTCCTCGACTAGCGCCGGTCTAAGCTCTCCCGTTCTAACCCACTATAGCCATTCCTACTACGCATTAGGACTGTCCTTCCATAGCTTGGGAAGCCTCCCCGATCTATCAAAGATAATGAACCACATCTAGCAGAAACAAGACATTTCAATCGAGGTGATCCTTCTTAAACGCGTACTAAGGAGCTTGGCCAGATATTCCTTTCTACACACACGCTGCCATTAATAGTTGCGAACAGAGTTGCGAACGAATAGTCAAGGGACGTTCAGCTGACACACAGCATTCGGCAACTACCATCGCAAGATCGCACAGGACAATCCGAATGATCAGCTTGATTCACAAATTGTGGCCCCTACTCAGAAAAATAACCTTCAAGATTCCATTATGCTAAGCGGACGGGTCAAATCCACCATCGATTGGTCAATTTCAGCAATCCGTTTTAATCGCGTTCTACATTCGTAGGTGGCACGGTCAAGGGCGTACTGCTTGTCCTGCGTCTCGCTACTGTTATCATCCTCATCGAGGTAGATATAACAGTCATTCAAACTTCCATTTATGCTACGGAGCTTCCTATTTATTACAGTTAGTCGCCAAATAATCTCCGAAGCCTCCTTCTCTAACTCGGTCCAGTCTTCTAGTACATCGCGCATTGCCTCTGGCGACAAAGCCTCCAGCTTTGAAATTGCCTTGTCTGCACCTTCGCAATTTTCAGTTGTTATTTTCTCCCCATTCATAGATCACTCACTATAATATCAGTTAATTCAATAATCTCAAACTGGTTGCAGCGTCCGATGTTTGCACAAAGCAACAAGTAGGCCGATGAAAAGGAAAAAATCGCCCCGGTGGTCGCGGAGGAAACAATTGGATTTGAGCGCAATTGTTTTGCGACGGATCAAACGATCTCATTGGCATGTTGCACTCAACTCAGGTGCTTTCGCGAGTGAGGCGTGGCAAGTTGGCCGTTCCCGGGTCGGAACAAACGATGCAGCCTAGGCACTGTCCTGAACAAGAAAAGGGTCGTCACTGAAGCTGTTCCGCGACCTCGCTGCAGCGACCTGTCACACGAAGTTGACCATGTTTTGAGGTTCGGCATAAGATGATTTACTAGGTCAGAGTATCACGTCGGCAGGTCACAGAGTCGGTTTGCATAATGTCAGCAGATACGAAAAGCGTCCACGCGCTGGTTGTCGGGAACGCGAGCTATAATACGAAGAAAGGCCAAAGGCGGGATTTAATCACAGCAGAGAATGATGCCCGAGCAATCCAAAAAGCATTTACCAAGTATGGATTCGATGTGTTCGACTACGAAGACACATCAAATATCAATTTAACTCGGAGCCAGTTCAAAAATGCACTCGATGAATTCAGCGATCGCGTTGAAAATGAACGAGCAGCTTCAGTAATATTCTATTATGCAGGGCACGGGATTTCAATTGGATCCGTGAATTATTTGATCCCCACTGGTCTTACAGATAAGAAAATCAGCGATGGGTTTACTGCTGATCGCGACATGATCTCCCTTGAGACAATCCTGAGCTTACTCAGGATTGGAGATGACAACGCAGAACGACAAATTATTATTATACTGGATGCCTGCCGAACACGCGCGACAACCGCTGGACTAATAAACAAGATTGCAGCAGCGCTAAAATACAAGAAAAAAAGTGATGGGGAGTTGGGCTTTGACGTGATGCCAATTGACCGACCCAATGTCTACGTAGCATTTTCTACGCAACCCGGTCAGTTCGCTTTTGATCATCTCAATGAAGACGATGTACATAGTCCGTTTGCGACTGCATTCATTGATTGCCTGAACTCTACAGGGGGTGACGTTGACGAGATACTGATGCGTGTTCGAGAGTGTGTTTTTAGAGAAACGGCGGAAGTTATTGATATTCACAACGAATGGCCCCAAATTCCTTGGTCATACTCATCCCTTACAAGGCCATTTACTTTTTCAAGAAATGACAAAGATAAATCTCAAACAAAACTAATGTCACAGTCGGGTCAAAGTATTGACGCACCCAATGCGAACTCCAAGCCCGAGCAGAATCATGCTGCGAGCACAGACCAAAAAGAAGCTTTTGAAACAGTGATCGCTGAGAAGCTTAGTCAAACTGCAGAGAGGTTCGTGGTCGTTCATGAGCAGCACAAATCCCAATTGGATGCTGCGTTGAAGGAGATCAACAAGAGAATCGAGGCAATAGAGGGGCTAACACGGACGAATTCGATATTGATCCAGCAAACCAGTCAATTTGACGAAGTGGCGGTTAGGCTCGAGAAGCAGCTGGTTGAAACTATGGCAGCCGCTTCAGGGCGACTGACTTCACTTGAGGAACTGGCTGCCACTTTTACCACTGATTTGCGGGGAGAATTTTTTGATCAGATTGATAGGGCGACGAAATACATTTTGGAAGAGCAAGAGCGACAACAGCGTCGTTGGGTCAAGATTGTCGTTGACAGGGTTGCGGAGCGTCTGGATCAAGCAGTGGATGGTCCACAGGTAGCAGACTTGTCGACTAGTGATAGCAGTGAGGACCGAACATCAGAACGGGACAGTTCACCATCGGCGAGGACAGAGGTCGAAGTCGTCACAGCTGATACCTTGGCGGAAAAGACCGGTCCTAAACTATCAGAGACTGCACAACACATCGTGCAAGCGGAGCCTCCTGTAGCCCAGCGAATGGATCAACTTCTAGCACGAAAGGAGCAATTGATCGATGTGCTGGTTGAGTATCTGACTGATTCAGGTTGGACATTCCGAAATCTTTGCAGGCTTATAGACAAACCGATTGAAACAATCATGCATTTAGCTGAATCAAATGTGGACTACGATGATGACGTCCAACTTGATCCAGACGATGCTATAGATACGCGGTCGGCTCAAAGAATTTTGGAAGAATTGAATGATCCATCCTCACTGCATGCTTTAGCAGAGTTAGCATTTGGACAGCAGTTCGAGGTAGAGCGCGGAAGCGACGACAAGGAACTATCGTTGGAGGACAATGGAGGTGAAACACCAATGTCCGTTGATAAGGAGCATCCACGTAATATCTCTGAACAAGAAGATCGCGATGGCGAAGATCAGCAGAATGAGGATTGGGAGGACGACGAGTATTTCGACGACGACGAATATGATGAGGAGGAAGAATACCGGGCGAGGGTACTATTCGATGCGAGGAAAAGGGAAGCTGCCAGAGGGGCTACCCCTTTGGGTCATCCCGCACGAAACCATCCAGGCTACGTTCCTGATCGATATACCACGTATATTTCATCATCTGGGCCTACTAAGTCGGACGATGACGAGTTTTAGAGTTGGTGAATAGAGCCGAACCGTCAAAATCATTCCAAGAAGACGGAGCTACCCAAGTACGGATGTTCAGAGCCAAACACTTGAATAGTTCGGTAAAGTGGTGGAGCTGAAAGGATTTGATGATGTGCCGTCAACCATCAGCTTCAGATAGATGTCGTGGTTCGGTAATGTAATGAAGTCTTGTTGGCTAAACGTCGGCTGAAACTCCTGCGCTAGGTACGCAGCATCCCGCGCGCCAACTCGGAACGAAATGATCGTCCCAGCGTTGCCAATCACCGCCTCCCGCACTTCTGGTGTCAGTTGAAACAGATACTGATGTGCCAAGGTGAGCGACACCCGGTACTTTCTGAGTTCTGATGCCATGCTGGCCATCGAATGCGTGGTGAAGTTCTGAAATTCATCCAAGAAAAGGTGGAAGGACCGCCGCTTATGTTCCGGTGTGTCCTGCCGAGTGAAAGCGGCCAGACCAAGCGTCGTGACCAACATGCCGCCCAATAGGCCAGCGGCATCCTCGCCGATCTGTCCCTTGGCCAGATTGACCAACAACACCTTGCCCTCATCCATGATTTGGCGAAAGTGCAGGTCGGACTCTGGTGCCGTGAGTATCTTATTGGTGTTTGGGTCAGCCAGGAAGGCACCGACTTTGTTGAGAATGGGTCCAGCACCGTCAGCGCGTTTCTGAAAGGAGTAGTTTTCGTATTCCTTCTGCCAGAATTGCCGGACTGGTTCGTTCTTGATTCGAGCGGTGAGAGTACGACGAAACTGTTTGTCACCAAGCAACCTTGGAATATCGGCCATGGTACTACCTGGCACCTCCAAGAGCCCCAACAGCGCATGACGCAGTACATGCTCCATGTTCACGCCCCAGGCATTCGGCCACAGCTTCTTCATGACTTCCAACAACCCCGAGGCAGCTAAGGAGCGTTTCTCGGATTTCACGTACCGGAGCGGATTATAACCATACGGCTGCTTGGGATCAGGAACGTTGAAATACAGCACGTCCTGCTGACGATGCTCTGGCATGACCGCATGGACCCGCTCCACCAAGTCACCATGGGGATCAAGCAGACAGAGCCCGCGACCATGCCGCAGGTCTTGCCGGACCATGCTCTCAATCAGCGTGGACTTGCCGACCCCGGTCTTGCCGATGATGTACAGGTGAGACAGTCGGTCGGTTTGTTTGATGCCGAAAACCACCTGCCGCCGAGCAGCGTTCGTCCGACCTAGGATGGTGATGGATTGGTGCATGTAGATAGCATGGATCAGCGACGCACCAGAGCGTAGGCGGCTTCACGTTCCGAAACCGGAACATCGGGACTGATACCGATCTGGAACGACCGGCATAGAATGGCAGCAGAGCCAAGCGACAGAGACCTGCTTGGTAACAAACGACGTCGCTTATGCAATTGAGCCAGACCGACATCCAAGAATTCAAAGACCTCTATGAGGAGGAGTTCAAAGAGGCACTCTCATGGAGCGAGGCCAGTCGAATGGCTGGCGATCTGATCAACCTATTTGAAGCACTGTATGACGGATGCCCTAATGGACCGTCTTTGCATCATCCGCTTGAAGGAGATCAGGTTCGCAAAGCGCCACCAGCTGTTTGATGTCGGTTATGAGCTGCGGAAGCTCGGGATTGTCCCGCACGGCGTCGATCTGCTTCATCCAAGCGTCTGCAGCTGATACATGCACCGCACTAGGGGTTCGAGTGTTGTCGCCACGTGCGCACACAAGACGAATTTGTCGGTCAGACGGCATCACACAGAATGGTTTCGTGGCTTCAATGCTGAGGATTTTGTCCTTCAGCGTGAGGTTCGAACACACAATTTGAAGGATCATCCGCCGGACCTCGATGGTCCCGGCATCAAACCAAGATACGGCTCTATTGCTGAACAATCCGATCCATTTCTCGGGTTCGATCGCGTTGTCGTGCTGGTCGGCCTTTTGACGTTGCCCTTGCAGTTTCAACAAGGCTTGCTGCAAGCTGGCTCGCTTTTCGGCAAACTCTGCGTCACCAATCAATTCACGGACCCGTAGATCAGTCAGGTTGGAGAGCTGAGCAGTGGTATCGGCAATGGATTCGTCAAGCCGCCGGTACCGCAGTTCTCGTGCTTGCGCTTGATCGATCGGTGTTCGCTTGAGCTTCTGTAGCACCCAGTGGTAGAGCCGATCCGGCAAATAGATCGTCGCCAAGAACGATCTGATCTGCTCTTCCAGTTTCTTCACTTCGATTGACGGCTGCCTGCAACGACGATGGCGCCTGGTGCAGTGATAATAGATGTACCGATGGCCCTGGCGGTTGGTCTTATGCTCAGCCGTTACTGCCAAGCCGCATTCACCACAGCGCATCAAGCCAGTATAGGCAAAGGTGTACTTGTGCGGTTTCCGCAGTAACGGGCGGCCCATAAAAGCCTGCACCCGGTCAAACTCTTCTTGGCTTACGATGGGCTCGTGCTTGCCGGGATAGAGCTGACCCTTCCAGCGGATGAGTCCAGCATAGAAAGGGTTGGCCAAGATCTTGTAGAACACGCCATGGCCAAGCGGTACGCCACCGGAGCGACGCTTCTTGGGTGTACGATAGCCCCATTCATCATTGGCAATGCGCCGAACTTCGGCAGCAGTATACGCCCCGATGAGCATCAGATCGAAAATCCGGCGGATGTGCGGTGCGTGCTCGGGGTCTTGAATGATGGTTTTGTCATCAAACTTGTTGAGGTAGCCAATCGGCGCGCAGTTGGGGCGCCAACCATTGGCAATCTTGGTTCGATTGCCTCGCTTCACGTTCTCACTCAGGTTGTCGACGTAGTACTTGCTGTATCCAAAAATGATGGACAGCATGAACTTGCCCTGCGGGTTGTTCTCAAAGGTGAAGGTTGAGAACTTGAGGTCAGTCAGCCTGCCGTTATCCAAGAGATAAATGATCCGGCCGCCGTCAATCGAGTTGCGAGCAAGCCGGTCGGGATGCCAGGCGATGATGCCAGCCGCTTCACCGCGCTCAATGCGTTTCAGCATTGCGTCAAAGACTGGTCGGCCCGGTGCTTTGGCGCTGCATGCTTCTTCCAGAACTTCAACGATGTCCAGATCGGTAAACTTGGCGCGTAATTCGCTGATTTGAGATTCAATCGAAAGCACTTGCCGATCTTCGGCTTCAGATGATTTCCGGCAATAAATGAAGTACTTCATACAAGGAAATTACGCGTCTTCCGACTCTACCACAGGTTCGGAATCTGTCGAATCCGGCCACATAGAGCGGTAATAGTCACGGTTTTTCTGGTAGACCCGCAGGCACTCGGTTAAGAAATCCAACAATCGTTCGTCTTCACCCATACGTGCCAGTCTACGACAGCTGGAAAACTCGGAGCTAGACGGCACTATGTGCTGCTTGGCGAACACGGATTGTGTGATGGGGAAAGCTATGTGAGGAAGGGGTTACCCTTCCGACTAGAACGGGAGGGTCTATTCCTTCCTCCCGTGGTTGTTTTCTGTACGTAGGTTAATTAGCGCTCATGTTCGGGAAACGGAACATCGTGCCCTCTACGACCACCGCTTGCCCTGCCATACCATGATGTCGTTAGCAGACCTAACGTACAACGTATGGAAACCAACTATGCCTTGGAGCTTAAAGTCGCCCGGCGCCGGTCGGGCCTGTCGCAGCAGGATGTTGCCCATCTTCTGGGTATCAGCCGCGTGCGCGTCTCGAAACTGGAGTGCGGCATCGCCGTGCCGACACCGGATGAGCTGACGACCTTCAGCCTGATCTACTCGCGCAGCTTTCTGACGCTCGGTGGACCAGTAATGCCGGTACTATTCCGGACCCTCCGGGATCGGCTCGAAACATTCCCCAACCGTGACAGCTATGCCGGCGGCACCTCAACCAAGGCCGATACGATTAACGGCCTCTCCAAGCGATTAGCAGCGCCGTCAAAGCCGACTTATGAGGACTGAGTATCGCAATGTGCTCGCTGTGGCAGCGGCTAGCACCAAGATCGGCCACGTCTTCCTGATTGACGGCACACCGTTTGACTGGGGCAGTTCCAAGGATGCCAGTGATTCACCTCGGCAGGCCTACCAATACACGACCAAGAAGATCGCATACTACCGGCCGGAACTCCTCGTCACGGAACTGGTGACCGACGAGAGCAAGAAGGGGCAGTATTCCCGCAGTCTCATCAACCAGATCATGAAGGCAGCGCAGGATGCCGATATACCGTGGTCGCTCACGATCCGAGAACAACGCCACGCGAACAAGTTCAGGGAGGCAACGGCATTAGCGAAACGTTTTCCGGAACTGAAAGCCGTTCTGCCGCCGAAACGTTATTGGTGGCAAACGGAAGACCAGCGCATGATCATCTTTGAGGCGTTGGCGCTTGGGTTGTCAGTGATCGATGAGCCGGAACTAATGGATGGTTCAGAGTGATGCTCGCACGACGTTTAGCCTTAAGTTGGGAATACCCCAGTGCGTGCGATAAGCCTTTGAGGCAATGAGTGCTTTGTAGGCGGCACGTTTCTTGGCGGTGCTGGAAGCTGAACTTGTGGAGCGCCAGGTCGGTGAGGTGCGTTCGCATTCCAAGGCCCAGAAGCGGTACCGCTTCTCGCCGTCTATGTCATATTCAATGCCATACAAGGCGTCGGGGATGAGCCAGGTTTTCTGCCGCGAATGTTTGCGGCCACCGATCACTTCTGCAGGAACAGCCAAAGGGTTGGCTGCGTTACGAGCTACCTCCGGCGCCCGTGCCAAGATTTCGTCGACCGGCACAAACCGCTGCCCTACCAGTTTGCTCGTCTCACGCTCGATGGCCAGCAAGGTTTCAATGATCATCATGGTGTGTGGCAGCTGGGGACTATATGCCCGGCACGACTGAAACGAAAAGGTGACTGCGCGATGAGGCAATGCATCTTGTGCAACCAGCCAATGAATACCGGTCGATGTGATCTCGTAGAGCATCGGTGTTGAGCGCAGATCGAAAGAACCGCTCTCGGCAGCGGGCCGATTGATGAAACCGGTTTCGTGGAAAACATCGCCGAGACGTTCAACAAAGCGCTTTACTGATCGTGGCTCCAGAAGCGCCTGCAAGTGCGATTGCCGAAGATACCGGTAGCGATAGAGCCAGTGCAGGATTTCAAGGTCACGCCGACCGAGAACGATGCGCTTTCCGGTTGGTGTGCGGATGAAACGTGAGCGGCGGCCAGTTGTATCACGTGCAGTTGGCGATGGTGAGGTGAGCTTGGTCATGTTCTGCACCAAGCAAACAATCGAGAGGGTGTCACCGTTCGGTATGCGTTGGTATGAGGCGCCGTGCCAAGCAGTGGCCATCTATACTCCGCCGATCACATTTTGATCATCAACAATCTTACGTTTCAACCGCGACGGACTTTTCGACCGAGTTGATAGTCGATGCCTGTCATTCGAATTCGCCATTCCAGCATGTCATTGCTGACCTTGTACCGCCTTCGCGCCTCGGAATTGCTAAGGCCTCTTTTTCGGATGGTTATCAACGCAGGACGTGGCAGGAGCAGCGTACCGGCTAACCAATCAGCTTCGTCTTCTTGGTCTTGACTGAAATTGCTTGGAACCAGCGAGCCATCATCAAGGATGCAAGCATCGGCCAGCTCGTGTCCAAGCGTAATATGAGCAATCTCATGCATCACCACGCTGTTTATGCGAGGCTTTGAAGCTGCGTCCTTGTACACAATGAGATGACTAGTGCCCATTCGCATGGTCAGCGCTGACCACGAATCACCGTCATTGTGATTGAGATTGTTGAGGTCGTCTACGGTAAGGCCAGAGACCTCAGTTGTAGACCACACCGTCAGGTCCATGTGTTCTGCCAAGGTGAGCGCAGAAAGCGGTGCATCCTGAGAAAGGCCGAGATCCTTCCGGATCTCAACGGAGCGACGCTCACATTGCGATTTGAAACCTCGGCGAAATGGCATCTAGTGGCCCACTGTTTTGATGTGTTCGGCAAACTGCTCGGACGCTTTTTCGATTAGCTTTGCCAGCGACTTGGCCGTGTGTGGCGGAACAGTCTTCTTGTTCTTAAATGCAATCTGCAAAGTCCCAACACCGGTGAATTGAGCTGGCTCCTCTCCTAGCCAAGCACAAATCTTTTCAATTGTTGCAACATCCGGAACGTTGCCTTTTTCAATCCTGGTAAGCGTTGTGGGGCTGATTCCGATTTCCTTTGCAGCGGCGCGTACTCCCATGTTTCCGCGCTTCCTAAGCACCAATGGCGCTAAGTCATCGATCTTCATGAAAACCTCCCAATGTGAACCGCATGCTGGTATTAGTGATTTACACACTGGACAGACGCGACCAATGCTGTTAGGTGTACCAGTCAACGAAACACTAAAAACTGAATCACTCATCGTGTCTGGCGTCAACCACAAACTGCAAGAGGAGGTCGCTATGGCGCGCCATCGTAACAAGCATGTTGTTCCCCACGCCGATGGCTGGGCGGTAAAGGGGGCTGGGGCGAGCCGAGCCTCGTCAGTTCATCCGACTCAGCGTGAAGCAATCAACCACGGCCGCCAGCTCTCGCGCAGCCAAGGCGGCGAGCTATTCATTCATGGTCGAGATGGAAAAATCCGAGCGCGGGATTCTCACGGGAACGACCCATATCCACCAAAGGGCTGAGCGAAAGGTCAATGAAATGGCAGAAATAAAAGATAAGGACAAAACCATCACGATCGTCATCAATGGTCGAGAGAAGGAAGTTGACGACAAAGATCTTAGCTACGATGAGCTAATCAAGCTGGCGTTTGAAAATCCGCCTTCTGGGCCACTGATTTGCTTCACGATCACCTATCGAAGAGGGCAAGGCAATAAACCCGAAGGCACCTTGGACGAGGGCGAAAGTGTTAAGGTCAAAAAGGGCATGATCTTCAATGTCACAGCAACTGATAAGTCGTAATGCTGACTTAGAAGCCCTTGTAAAGGCGGGGTATGAGTTGGCCGTCAAATCCGGCCATCTCGTCATTACCAATATTCCATACGTCAATTCTCAAGGGCATGTGAAACGCGGGACGCTCGTATCTGTTCTCGAACTGAACGCTGAAGAAACCATACGACCGAGTCAGCACATTGCATATTTTGCCGGCGAACATCCGTGCGATGAAAGCGGCAAAAAGATAAAGCAATTGGAGCATACCAGCCAGCGCAAGGACTTGGGCAATGGCTTGGTCGTTGATCACTCATTTTCGTGTAAGCCTCCGGAAGGCTACCGTGATTACGAACATAAGATGACAACCTATGCCGAGCTGATTTCCGGATTTGCAAGGAAAATCGATCTGGAAGCAACAGCCAGGACCCACATCTCAATTGACACAGATGCAGAAGAGGCCGTCTTTCATTATCATGATACAGCCTCGACGCGTGCGGGTATCGCCGCGATCACGAATAAGCTCGCCCTAGACAAGGTAGGAATTGTCGGCCTGGGCGGCACCGGCTCGTATGTTCTGGATCTGATTGCCAAGACACCGATCAAAGAGCTTCACCTTTTTGACGGCGACGACATGCTGCAGCATAGCAGTTTCAGGGCGCCGGGTGCGCCATCAATAAATGTCCTCAGAAGTCGCCCGAAGAAAGTAGACTACTACGCCGAGCTTTACGCGCCGATGCGCAAAAACATCTTCTCGCATCCCAGCTATATTGATGAAGATAACGCCCACCAGCTAAGTGAGATGAGCTTTGTTTTTATTTGTATTGATTCGGGAGATGCCAAAGGACCAATTGTGGAGAGACTTGAGAGTGATCACATACCGTTCATCGATGTCGGTATGGGTATCCAGATGGTTGACGACAAACTCTTGGGAGTTGTGAGGGTCACGACGAGCACGTCGCAAAAGCGAGACCATCTCAGGAGCAGAGTTGGATTCGCAAGCGCTGAACCTGACGATATTTACGCACAAAACATTCAAGTTGCTGAACTCAATGCACTGAATGCATCACTTGCTGTCATCAAGTGGAAGAAAATTTTCGGATTCTACATCGATTTTGAACAAGAATACGATTGCAACTACACAATCGACGGCAACAAAATCGATAATAGAGATAAGAAAAATGAAAATGAGTAGAATAAATTATGAATTCGTGAAATCTATTCCGTCAAAACTAGAAGAAAGTAAATTATATATTTCAATTGACTACGCTACGGCTGTTCATCTTTGTTGTTGTGGTTGCGGACGAGAAGTAGTGACACCATTGAGTCCAACTGACTGGAAAATAACATACGACGGTGAATCAGTGTCACTTTACCCATCAGTTGGGAATTGGAGTTTTGATTGCCAATCTCATTATTGGTTAAGGAACAATTCGATCCTGTGGGCAGATCAATGGTCTGTCGAGCAAATTCAAACAGGTAGAGCACAGAACCGACTTACCAAACAAGAGCACGAACAGTTTGAGCCGCAGTCTTCATCTCCTGCGGGCTGGCAGAAGCGCAAAAGTTTCATTGGTAAAATCTGGGGAAGGCTGTTCGGCAATTAATGTTTAGTGGCATGCGGCAAGCGGGCATTAGAGACATCTCAGAACCGATATATCGGTTGCGCAAACGAAAGTTGACGGCTCACCACCGCATCGGCTCACCATCATCCACTTCAGCCGGTTCTTTCGTTGATGTTTGGTCTTCCGGCATCGCTGACACTGCCTGATCCTGGAACAGCTCGGTGTAATGGACAGCATAGCGCTCCCGCATCCGATCCCGTACTTGCTCACGCTGCTCTTGGGACATCTGTTGCCGTGCTTCCATCTGCGCTGGTTCGGTAGCCAGCGAAACCGCCTGCTCATGCCGTCCTTTGATAAGGGCAGCAAAGGACAACCTTGACTGCCGCTCAATGAAGCCAGGATCGGTGCGCAGATCGGATGCCAGCGCTCTGGCATCCTTGGCAGAGACACCACCAGCAAACTTGATGGCGGTGTTTGCTGCAATGGCCTCGTAGAGCTTGGGTTCCAGCTGGCCGAGGAATTGATGCGCCAGCACCATGCCCACGTTGTACTTCCGGGCTTGGGAGAGAATGATTCCCAGATTGCGATCAAAGTAGTCGTTGGCTTCGTCGACATAGACAAAGGTGGGGAGGCGCTCGGAAGCCGGCAACACGGCTCGTTCCTGCGCCGCCTGGGTGATCATGGCGATAAAGAATCGGCCAAAGATCTCTGTACCGCTCTCCTTCAGCAGGTCCTTGGCCGTGTTGATCAGGATCACTTTCCCGGCGTTCATCTCGGTAAAGAGATCAACCTTGCACTTCTCGTGCGAGAACATGCGCTCGAAGGTCTGGTTTTCAAGAATGCCATAGAGACGACGCAACACCTGGCGCTTGGTGCCGGCAAATTCCTTGCCGTTGAATTCATTCTCAAAGAAGGCCCGGGCCGAGCCTTGCAGCTTCTCGATGTACTGGCAATAGCGTTCATAGCCGCCATCTTCGAGCAATTCTCTGAGTGTGTGGATGGTGGCGCCAGGAATATGCAGCAACAGTCGTGTGATGTACCGGAAGATCACGGTCTGTTTCTGCGTCATGCCGGCATCAAGCAGTGACCCCAGCACAAAGTCATACAATTCCATTATGGAGTTTGTGAGCCGTTCCCGATCAAGCGGCGAGTACTGATCCAGTCGATCCAGGCCAGCATCAAACAGATTAAGAGCCACCGGCCATTCGATGTCGGTGGGATCAATCAACACCAACCGGCCATCGAGTACACCACCTGGCGCAAAGACATCTAAGCCAGCAATGTTGTTGATGAGATCGCTCTGGCTATCAATGACGATGATTGAGGCTTCGCCACGAGCTACCGTCTCCAAATCATGCAGAATGAGATGCTGCAATGTCTGGGTCTTGCCGTGACCGGAACCAGCCACGATGTGCATGTGCTCAAAGCGCGTCTGCTGTGGCAGGGCAATGTCAATTGCACAGTTCGGCAGTTGCAGCAGTGGCGTGCCATCCAGATACGCATTCAGGATGGCACTGTCAGACATACTTGTCTGCCGCGTAGGCAGTTTCGGCGTCCTGACGCTACTTGGATCACCGGGAATGCCACCGGAGGCAACATGAACGTTGAATTGCAGTCGCTGCCGCAACCGTGGCAACAGCTGCAGCTCATCAAACTCCGGCGCAAAAGGCAGTTGCAGCCACTGTTCGACCAAGGCCGGGGCATTCTGCAACAGATCAGCTAGGTCAGCGGAGAAGCAGATGGCGTACCCGCCAGTTTCACCATCATGCAGGAGTTTCGGGTGCTGCTCCACCAGTGGTGCTGCAAGAGCTGTCAAGAAATCGGCCGCTTGGCTCTCAACGAGATCAAGACGATCAATTATCGCCTCGGCCCGCTTCAGGTGATCTTCCAGCTGCCAGAGTTCTGATCTGGTGAGGCCATCGAGTTGGTCGGTGTCTGGCAACGCGAACCAGCCCTCGCTGACAAAAAGGTCGGCCATGATGGCGGCCAGATGATTGACGAAGCGACTGTTCAGATCACTTGCACCAAGGTGTTCAGCTGTAGCCACAGCAATTCGGCGTGCCAGTTCATCTTGGCCTACTTCATCAGCGAGACCTTGATCAACAAGCTTCCGCTCAATGGCCTCAGCCAACCTGACCGCCGCCCCGAGGTCACGATTGAGTCCGATCCCGGCAAAGCCCTTGCGAACCTGACGTGACAGGCGGCCGGGAATATCCCAGCCTTCATAAAATGGCCGGAAGCTCATACTAGGCGGCCTTCAGGAGAGCACCCTTGGCTTCTTCTGGGGCCAGCGGTTGAATCGGAATAGCTTCCCGGTCATCCCAGTGCTTCGCGCTTTCAATCACTTGGCGCAGGTAGGCGCAAACATTCTGCAGATACGCTTCCTTCTTGACCAGTTCGACAATGCTGTCGCAACGGAACTTCCGGCCGTTCTCCAACAGCTCACTCACAATGATCTGCTCGCGCAACGTTTTGAAATAAACGCCGGTCATGACGAGGGTGACCAACACACCCAGGGTGAAAGCCCAGCTAACCGTGGCAACGATCCAGACAACCAAGAAAGCCACCAGGCCGAGCACAAAAGCCGGGCGGAAGCTCTGCTTCAGGTCCTCGATTGGATCAGAGACGACCAAGGCTGATTTGGTGAAGTTGTATTTCTGAATGAGGGCCTTTTCTTCTTCGTCCAGCTCCAAGGTGGCGTGAAGGGTGAAGGTGACGCCGCTTCCAATCCGTAGCGGTATCAAGGAAAAGATCGCGGCACTCTTCTGGTCCCGCTCAAGCAACAAATTCATTACCGCCTCCTGATCACAAAGCAGTTTCGCTCCTTTGTGATTCGCGCAGTTATTCATCAGGAAACGTTACTGATATGCAGTGCTATGAGCAATGCTGAGCATCAGAAGCTTGGGGATAGTCTGGGGGATACGGTATCCCCATGCACATCCCCCAGAAAAGAACGAGGACCGACCCGGCCGGATCGATCCTCTGGGGCTTCTCAAAGAGAAGCGTTAGTGCTGCTGGTCACGCGCATCGATGCGTTGCTGAAGCCACTCCTGCACTTCTTCCTCAATCCATCCCACCCGGTTGGCGCCCAGCTGTACCCGCTTAGGGAATTGGCCGGCGGCTTCCAGGCGCGCGATGTGTTGGGGAGAGTACAGGACTAACTCCTTCACCTGGCGCTTGCTCAACATCTTCTTCATCACGAAGCTCCTCGTGTTGAGGAGCATCGCGATGCCCCGGGGGTTGATGCCCTAGGGTGATGCGAATCTATCAGTATTCGGCCAAAATAGCACCCAACTTATGAGAGAGTACCGTGGGAGCATGAAATCGGACTTTGCGGGCGGGGCCATCGCTGACAAACGAGGCCATCGACTACTCTGATGCGATTCCTAGTGACGGCGATGACACGGTTTGCCACATCGGGTACTTGCGCTTATCGAACGTGGCTCAAGTCGTTTGATGCACCATTTATCCACAGCCAGACACAACATCGGGGAGTGCAACGAGAAGAAAGGTTTTCTCACTGGAATATTGTGTTGTACACGATCCTACAAATCCAACTCCAACTATTCTGAGATCGTGGGGCAACGGGTGTGGCAAAAGGAGCAACCAAGCGCCAATCAACGCCGGATCTACTAGCTGGGCCAATTAGGAAGAGCACTGCAACGTCGATTGAAGAACGTCGATCGCAGGAGATTGTCATTGCTTTGGTCGGCCCTGTCGGCTCGGGCGTGTCAACAGCCGCGAACTACATATCTGACATTCTTAGCCAGGCGTTTAAGTATGACGTCAGGCCAATAATTAAACTTAGCGACATCATTCGTACAGAAGCACACCGAGTTGATATCGCTCCCGCTGGTCGAGAACCACTCGACAAATATATCGCAGAAATGCAGAGCACAGGAAATAGCCTCCGAGAGCAGTTTGGGGGAAGTTATCTGGCGGAAAAGGCGATTGAGGAGATCTTCAAATATCGAAAAGAGCGAGGCGGTGTTACTGACAACGGTGTTCCTCTTCCCGGCCGCCGAGCGTTTATTATTGATTCAATCAAAAATCTGGAAGAACTCAGATTACTTAGGGAGGTCTATGGCAAGACGCTCTTCGTTATTGGTGTATTTGCACCAGATGAATTGAGAAAGGTTCGGTTGAAGTCAGCTGGAATTGCAACAGATGCCATAAGAAATATTATGGACCGTGACCAAAATGAAGTTGTCTCCTTTGGCCAAAACACCAGAAAGTTGTTTGTGGAAAGTGATTTATTTATCTGCAATGATCAAAAGCCTGAAGAGTTAAGGTCAAGAGTATATCGTTTTCTGAATATTATATTTGGTATTGGCGTACACACTCCGACCCGATCAGAGTCTGCGATGTACCAGGCCGCCTCTGCGGCAGCGAAGTCTGCTTGTATGTCGCGTCAGGTGGGGGCAGCAATTCTTTCTGCGGAAGGAGAGCTTATAGCCGTTGGCCATAATGATGTCCCTCGTTGCGGCGGCGGTTTGTACGTAGAGGACCACCAGTCGATTTGGGACAATACAAAGGGCGGCGTCATCGACACAGATAATCGATGCTTTAAGTGGGGTGGCGGAATCTGCCACAATGAGACGAAACGCACGCTGATTATTCAGAAGATTGCTCGCCGCATTGCAGATGCCAAGGTGCTCAAAAAGGGAAATTCTGCTTCAGACATTGTGCGCCTGTTGGAAGGTACCGAAGTCGATGATCTGACGGAATTTTCTCGATCCATTCACGCTGAAATGGAAGCTATACTGTCTGTAGCTCGGGAAGGGCGGCATTCGCTTGTTGGGGCAACGCTCTATACCAGCACGTATCCATGCCACAATTGCGCTCGGCATATTGTGGCGTCGGGCATTGCCAGAGTCGTCTACATCGAGCCATACAAGAAGAGCCAAGCCATAGCACTTCATTCGGACTCAGTGACTGAAGATCCCGATGACACGACCCGCGTGATCTTTAGCCAATACAACGGGGTGGCGCCTCGGAATTATCTTCATCTGTTCAGGCCTGAGCAGGAACGGAAGAAGGATGGCAAAGCAGTCACAAGACAGCCGGAAAGTGCTGTTCCTGTGCTAACAGAACCGCTTGACGCACGTTTCGACTATGAAGCGAAAGTTATTGCTGAATTGAGCAACAAAGAAGACGGGAACTAAGCGATGGGTTGTGAAATGAAGGAGCTTTGCTGTGACTAAGCAATCAGGTGATGAACAGCTTCCTCTCGATCTTCCACCTCGCAAAGAGAACAGTGGTCAGTCACGAGAGCAGCAACCACGTAAGAAGAACATTGTGCCGTTTGTTGATGCCTCAACTCGCGCCATCAGAGAAGAAGCGCGAAAGCGCGTCGATGCGTCGGGAATTTTTGAGAGTGCGCCGAAGAATCAAACCAACGGCTGATGGCAAGCACCACAGAGACGTTCCGTACTGCTTGAGTTGAATGCCCATCCCGGTGCTTCCAGTATGCAACTAAAGAACGATAGGGTTCTCGCATCGGTACCGGACGCGTACATATCGCAATGTGTCTCCAGTGTCCGCTTTGTCTGGCCCTGAACCCAATATGTTGAAGCGATGCCATGTGCGGAACACCAGAATGTATCGGAGGTAGCATAGCAGAACATAGCGACTCAACCTTAAAGATATGAGAAGGAATCGAACCACCGCTAAGGTTGCAATTGTGGGTAAATATACGAGTAAAAGAACAATAGAAGAACAATAATATTTATAGATTTCATATAATTAAAGATTTTGTCGATTCCGCCCCTGGCACCAGAGCTTCTACTCATACCTGAACATGAAAGCCCGTCGGCTCGGCTCTTCGTCGGGAACGCGGGCAGGTCTATGATCTGCGGCTTCTCGCGGGGCTTTCTATCAGCCTTTCTTGTGTCGTCATCGCTCCGCCCCTGCCGCTCGCGGCACGAACGGTTACAGACAAAGCCCGCCACGGAAATAGCAATATAATGCAAAAAAACAATTCAATCATCACTTCAACACCTTAAACTGCTGAAATATATGCAAAAAATTCTGCAATGAATCACCCGCTCCTGGATTGACGCAGGGTCATTGTGGGCAATATATTGCCACTCAACCGAGGGAGATTGGGCAATGTCAGCGCCGAGCAAAACCGTCATCGACTTCCAGACCGAACCATCCAGCTACCGCCACTGGCGGGTCGATTACGATGGCGACATCGCCACCCTCTACATGGATGTCGACGAAACCGGAGGTTTGTTCAACGGTTACGAACTCAAGCTCAACTCCTACGACCTTGGTGTAGATATCGAGCTGGCCGACATCGTCCAGCGCATGCGCTTCGAGCACCCCGAGGTCAAAGCCGTGGTCCTGCGCTCCGGCAAGGACAATGTCTTTTGCGCGGGCGCCAACATCCGTATGCTCGCCGGCGCCAGCCACGCCCACAAGGTCAACTTCTGCAAGTTCACGAACGAAACGCGTAATACCTTCGAAGCCGCCGGCCGCGAATCCGGCCAGCACTACATTTGTGCGATCAAAGGGGCCTGCGCCGGCGGCGGCTACGAACTCGCCCTTGCCTGCGACCACATCATCCTCACGGACGACGGCTCGTCCAACGTTGCACTACCGGAGGTGCCGCTACTGGCCGTCCTCCCCGGAACCGGCGGCCTGACCCGTGTCACCGACAAGCGCAAGGTCCGCCGCGACCGTGCAGACGTCTTCTGTTCGACCGAAGAGGGAATCCGCGGCAGGCGCGCGCGCGACTGGAATCTCGTCGATGATGTCGTCGCCAACACCAAGTTCGAGGACACGGTTACGCAACGCGCCAGCGAGTTCGCCGCAAAATCGACACGGCCCGCCAACGCCAAGGGCATCGCGCTGACCCCGATCGAACGGACATTCGAAGCGAACGGTTCGGCGCACTATTCAACCGTCGAACTCAATTTGGATCGCGACCGCGCCATCGCCACCATCGAGATCGCCATGCCGTCGGAGCCGGCGCCGGCGACCATCGATGAACTCCACGCTGCCGGCGCCAGCACGTGGATGCTCAGGTGTGCACGCGAACTCGACGACGCCATCCTGCATCTGCGCCTCAACGAACTTGAGACCGGCGTCATCATCTTCAAGGTAACCGGAACGGCCGACCACATGCTCGCGCACGAGCGCCTGCTCCTTGAAAATCGCGACAACTGGCTGGCCAACGAAATCCTGCTCTACTGGAAGCGCGTCCTGAAGCGCATCGATATGACCTCGCGTTCCCTCGTCGCCCTCGCCGAACCGGGTACCAATTTCGCCGGAACGCTGGCAGAAATCCTGTTCGCCGTTGACCGTTCCTATATGGCCGATGGGGCATTCGAAGGCGACAACCGTCCACCGGCCACGGTCACGCTCACCGACGCCAATTTCGGTGTCTACCCGATGTCCAATGACCTGACCCGTCTCCAAACGCGCTTTCTTGGCAGTCCGGAGCACGTCGTGGAGCTTCAGTCGCGCAAGAACGAGCCGCTCGAAGCCGAAGCTGCCGACGATCTCGGCCTCGTCACCTTCGCCTACGACGACATCGATTGGGAAGACGAGATCCGCATCTTCTTAGAGGAACGCGCGAGCTTTTCCCCTGACGCCATGACCGGCCTGGAGGCAAACCTGCGCTTTGCCGGTCCCGAAACGATGGAGACCCGCATCTTTGGCAGACTGACGGCCTGGCAGAACTGGATCTTCCAGCGCCCCAATGCTGTCGGCACGGACGGCGCGTTGCAGCGTTATGGCACCGGCCTTCGTGCCGATTTCGACATGAAGCGGGTTTGACGGAACACATCGGAAGGTCCTGACGAAATGAACCGAGCAATCAACCTTGCCGACAAGCTTTCCGGCTTCTCGGAGCATTGGTCACCAAAGATCATGACAAGCTTCAACGGCCACGACGTGATGGTTGTCAAAGCCAGGGGTGAATTCGTTTGGCATAGCCACGACGACACCGATGATTTTTTCCTCGTCCTCAAGGGCCGCTTGAAGATCGAGATGCACGATGGCCCGGTCGAACTCTCGGAAGGCGAGAATTTCGTCGTCCCAAGAGGCGTCGAGCATCGTCCTGTCGCCGAGGACGAAGCCCACCTGCTCTTGATCGAACCGGCTGGAACGCCGAATACCGACGACCCGTCAACCGCGACCGCCAAACAAAAGATCTGACCAAACTCAGTCACGCAGCATGCCCATGGAGAAACAGATGTCCGACATCTTGAACGTCAGCTACGACACCCAGATTCCGAACAACGTCGGCCTCTCGAGCGATCGGCGTGTCTTGCGGGCGCTGGAGAAATGGCACCCAGGCTACCTCAACTGGTGGAACGACCTCATCCCCGAGCAGTTCCAAAAAAGCCTCGTATATCTGCGCACCGCGGTCAGCGTCGATCCCAAGGGCTGGGCCAAGTTCGACTACGTCAAGATGCCGGAATACCGTTGGGGCGTACTGCTCGCCCCGCAAGTCGAAGATCGCAAGATCCCGTGTGGCGAACATGCCGGCGAGCCTGCTTGGCAGGAGGTGCCCGGTGAATATCGCAACTTGCTGCAGCGCCTGATTGTCATTCAGGGCGACACCGAACCGGCTTCGGTCGAACAGCAAAAGCATCTCGGACTGACCGCCCCTTCGCTTTACGACATGCGCAACCTGTTCCAGGTCAACGTTGAGGAGGGGCGTCATCTTTGGGCCATGGTGTACTTGCTGCACAAGTATTTCGGCGCCAACGGTCGCGAAGAGGCCGATGACCTCTTGCGCCGTTCCTCAGGCTCGGAAGAAGCCCCGCGCATGCTCGGCGCATTCAACGAAGAGACACCCGACTGGCTCTCGTTCTTTATGTTCACCTACTTCACTGACCGCGATGGCAAGATGCAGCTCGAAAGCCTGGCGCAATCTGGTTTCGATCCGCTCAGCCGCACCTGCCGCTTCATGCTCACGGAAGAAGCGCATCACATGTTCGTCGGCGAAACCGGCGTCGGGCGCACGATCCAGCGTACCTGCGAGGCGATGAAGGAAGCCGGTATCGAAGACCCCTACGACACCAACAAGATTCGCGATCTGGGGGTTATCGACCTGCCGTTGATTCAGAAAAAACTCAATCTGCACTATACCCTGTCGTTGGACCTCTTTGGCCAGGAGGTATCCACCAACGCAGCCAATGCCTTTAACGCCGGTATCAAGGGCCGCTTCCAGGAAATCAAGCTGGAAGACGATCACAAGCTCACCGATTCGACCTATCCGGTCTGCCAGTACGTTGACGGAGAAATCAAGGTCGCCGATGTACCGGCACTGACTGCCATCAACATGCGCCTCCGGGACGACTACACGAAGGACGCCAGCGGCGGCGTCAAGCGTTGGAACGCGATCATCAAAAAGGCCGGCATCGACTTCGAACTGAGTCTCCCGCACGAGGCCTTTCACCGCAAGATCGGCGTGTTTGCAAACAAGCTGATCTCACCGGAAGGCAAGACGGTATCGGGTGCAGACTGGGATGCCAACGTCAACAACTGGCTGCCGACCATGGCCGACGGTGATTTCATACAGTCGCTCATGACGCCGGTGATGGAACCCGGACAATACGCAGGCTGGATCGCACCGCCCCGCATGGGCATCGACAACAAGCCGGGCGATTTTGAATACGTGAAACTGCACATGGCATAGGCCACGGCCTGCGGGCACGGGCCGGTCCCTGTCCGCTGACGCCCCGGTTTGGCCAAACCGCAAGCAACACGTCCGACGAACGACTTGGGCCAGACGGTGTCCTCCACCGGGCACGAGCATCCTACCTAAGCATCCTACCCGAGTAGACTAGGTTTCAACGAGAGCGATGACCGAACTCATCAAGCAGCACCTGATAGACCCGGAGATCTGCATCCGTTGTTACACATGCGAAGAAGCCTGCCCGATCGATGCGATCACGCATAACGACGACAACGTAGTCGTCGATGCCGGCAAGTGCGACTACTGCATGGCCTGCATCGCACCCTGCCCAACCGGGTCGATCGACAACTGGCGAGTCGTCAGGACACCATACTCGCTCGATGAACAGTTTTCGTGGATGGAGTTGCCGGAACAGGAAGACTTCGCGCAAGCAGGCGCGACCGGCGGCACGACCATCGAAGCGCTCGATGATGCCATCGCTGCGTTACTTGCAGAAGCCCACCAGGGCGCCGGCGGCCGCACGGTTGCACCTCCATCCGCCTCTAAACCGACCATCAACCTGTACAATCTCGCCAGCCCGGCCGAAGCGACCGTCCAAGGGAATTATCGCCTGACTTCGGAAGATGCCGACTCGGATGTTCGCCACATCATCCTGGATCTCGGCGACACCACATTCCCGGTGCTGGAGGGCCAAAGCGTCGGCATACTCCCGCCCGGCAGTGATGCGGACGGCAAGCCTTACCTGCCCCGCCTATACTCAATCTCCAGTCCACGCGACGGCGAACGCCCGAACACCAACAACCTGTCGCTGACCGTCAAGCGTGAAGACAAGGGCGTCTGTTCAAACTACGTCTGCGACCTGAAGCGGGGCGACAAGGTCAAGTTGACCGGCCCGTTCGGGGCAACTTTCCTGCTGCCGAACGATCCGCAAGCAAGGCTGGTCATGGTTTGCACCGGCACGGGCTCGGCACCGTTTCGCGCCTTCACGATGCGCCGCCAGCGCACCCAGCCCGACGCCAACGGACACATGAAGCTCTATTTCGGCGCGCGCTCACCGCAATCCCTTCCCTATTTCGGCCCGCTTAAGAAGATTTCCGATGCCTTCCTTGAAAAGCACTTCGCGTTCAGCCGCATCGACGGCGAGCGCAAGGTGTACGTACAGGATCGCCTGCGCCAGTCCGGCGAAGCCATCGCGCCGATGCTGAGCGAGCCGACGACCTACATCTATGTGTGTGGTCTAAAGGCGATGGAGGACGGCGTCGAGCAGGCCTTTGAGGATATCGCGCGCAGCGCCGGCCTCGACTGGACCGAAATCCGAGACACGATGCGGGAGGCCGGCCGATATCATGTCGAAACCTATTGACCAGACGCCCGACCTACCGATCGCGGCGAACACGTTCATCCATCAGATTCGCGTCGGATGGGCCGACTGCGATCCAGCAGACATGGCTTACACCGGACGCATTCCGTGTTGGGCGCTGGACGCGATTGATGCCTGGTGGGAGGCAAAGACCACGCACGATTGGTATCGGCTCAATCTGGACCGCAACGTCGGCACACCGTTTGTTCACATGACGCTCGATTTTCGGGCGCCTGTGACCCCACGCCACCGCCTCGACTGCGCGGTCACGCTGGTCAGGATCGGACGCAGTTCGATCCGTCATCATGTACGCGGCTACCAAGACGGCGTGCTGTGTTTCGAAGGTGAGTTCGTCTCGGTCTGCGTGGTCTCCGACAAGCTAACCCCGAGATCTCTGCCGGACGATATCGAAGCAAAAGTGCGCAAGGAGGTGACAGAGGACTGATGTTCATCCACCCCGTTTCACCGCGAAGACAGGTCGGATGGAACGCGTATGTGGCCTCCCTCATTGGATGATGGAAGCATTGGCAAACCATGGTCGAGATCACATCAGCCATTAAGAGACCCGCAACGGACCAGGCGACTCTTGAAGACCGCGACGCCCGCATTGCGCGTCTCCTGGCTTTGGTCGGCCATCGCGTCCTGAGCGCGCGCAAACACGCCGGGTTGTCACGCCGGGAATTGTCTGAAAGATCCGGCATCTCGCAACGTTACATTGCACAACTCGAGACTGGGCGAGGCAACATCTCCATCGGCCTGCTGCTCAACCTCGCAGACGCGCTCGACCTGCGCATTGACGAATTGGTCGCGGAGACGGACCGCCAGCCCTCTGACATCGAGCGCTTGTCGCAGCTCCTGCGCAGAGCCAGCCAACCGCAACTTGAACGCATTCACGCGATACTTGCCTCGCAACCGCCAAATCAGCAGGAACGGGCCAGCCGAATCGCGCTGATTGGCCTGCGCGGCGCCGGCAAATCCACGCTCGGAAGTCTCGCAGCCGACGAGCTTGACCTGCCGTTCGTCGAACTGAACGACGAGATCGAACTCGCCAGCGGCATGCCCGTCAACGAAGTGATCGCGCTCTACGGCCAGGAAGGCTACCGTCATCTCGAACGCAAGGCCCTCGAACACGTCGTGGCGACACACGATGCTGTCGTGTTGGCCGTCGCGGGCGGCATCGTCTCGAATCGTGAAACCTTCGGCTATCTTCTGCGCCACTATCACACGATCTGGCTCAAGGCCGAGCCGGAAGAGCATATGAACCGCGTACGAGGCCAGGGCGACGAGCGCCCAATGGCCGGCAATCCGAATGCCATGGAAGAGTTACGCAAGATCCTGGAGACCAGGGAGACCTTGTATGCACGTGCGAGCGCGAACATCGACACGTCCGGCCAGAGCCTAGAAGACAGTCTCTCCCGGCTGCTCGACACGATCGCCCGGCACGGCTACGTGGCGCTTT
>CBDCYD010000015.1:0-1280945 GCA_965224045.1 Hyphomicrobiaceae bacterium | reverse complement strand
TGCGTCCGGCCGTTGCCGAGTCGCTCGTTGAAGTTGGCGAAGTGCGCACCGACACCAACGTCGTTCAGCTTCGCAGCCTGCGCCGGCGGAATTGGGATCGGGTCATTGATTCTCTGGAGGCAGCAGCCAAGGAGTCCCCTCTCGACATCGCGGTCGTCATGTTTGGTGCAGCGGAGATCGGCTCTCTCGGCGTTCCCGGCCGCCGCCGCGCCCGCTTCGGTACCGACGACTGGAAGACACGCTACGCCAAACGCGTCGATCGGGCCATGAAGGCGCTGACCAGCAACGGCGTCGCCGTCTACTGGCTTGGCCTGCCGACCCTGCGTCGCGATGATCGCAACGACGGCGCCCAGTTCATCAACGAGATCTTCCGCGAGCGCGCCTACATCAACGGCGTCAAGTACATCGACGTCTACGCCGGCTTTGCCGACGAGGACGGCAACTTCGACGAGTATGGCCCGGATGTCGAAGGCAAGATCCGGCGCCTGCGCTCGCGCGACGGGATCTATTTCACGGCGGCCGGCTACCGCAAACTCTCGCACTTTGCCAAACGCCCGATTGCGCGCGATCTGCGCCGTGCCAAGTCGCAACGAACCGTACCTCTCGCCGGCAGTGAAATTGAGCAGCAGCGCATCCGTCCGCAACGCCAACAGGCGCAGGAGCAGTCCCGCACGCAGCCATCCCGCCCGACGGGCGATGCCGGACAAACCTCGCGCCGGATCGATTCGACGACGAGCAGCGCGCCAAGCCCCATTACACCGGTTCCCGGCCTCGAGGATCAAGGCGCAGACAACACGACGATCGCATTGCGCTCGATTGTGGACGGCGTCGCGCGCACGGAAAAGATCGAGATCTTGCGGCCGGCGATTTCCGCCAATGTGCTCGCCTTGCTCACCCGGCGCAGTACGGTTGGACGCGCCGCCGGCCTCGGCCAGAGCGTTGCGGTCGAGTTGCCGGGCGGTATCGTCTTGATGAACTCCGTCACCCCGGTCAATCGCAGCCCGTTGCGTGGCGCGCGCGGCGGGCTTTCACCCAGCCAGTCGCCGTATTTCAAGGTGTGGGCCAAGGGCGAGCGATTGACACCCCGCCCAGGTCGTGCCGACGATATCACTTGGCCGCGACCCGAGCCGCAACCTGTCATTCGCGCCACATACAAGCCACCGGCCGGCGGCTCCAGGCGCGTTGGACGTTTTGAGCGCAAGTTCACACCGGATGGCTTTCCGCCGCTTCCGGGCCGCAACCCGCGCGCCAAATGATTGTGAATTGTGACAGGCCTCTAGTGACCTGGCACGGAACAGCGGCGTGAGCGCATTCGTTGGAGTTTGTCCTGCGGCCGCAACCGCGGCCCGGCGCCGAGCGCCGCCCTCGCGGAGCCGCCGGTGCCCGGTTTGGAACCGGGAACCGGACAGCGGCGTGAGCGCATTCATTGCGGATTGTCCAGCGGCCGCAACCGCGGCCCGGCGCCGGGCGCCGCCCTCGCGGAGCCGCCGGTGCCCGGTTTGGAACCGGGAACCGGACAGCGGCGTGAGCGCATTCATTGCGGATTGTCCAGCGGCCGCAACCGCGGCCCGGCGCCGGGCGCCGCCCTCGCGGAGCCGCCGGTGCCCGGTTTGGAACCGGGAACCGGACAGCGGCGCGAGCGCATTCATTGGAGTTTGTCCTGCGGCCGCAACCGCGGCCCGGCGCCGAGCGCCGCCCTCGCGGAGCCGCCGGTGCCCGGTTTGGAACCTGGAACCGGACAGCGGCGTGAGCGCATTCATTGGAGTTTGTCCTGCGGCCGCAACCGCGGCCCGGCGCCGAGCGCCGCCCTCGCGGAGCCGCCGGTGCCCGGTTTGGAACCGGGAACCGGACAGCGGCGTGAGCGCATAAACAGCAGGCCGCATGGCTGTGCCATCCGGCCCGCAAAGTTCACGTTTCCAGGGAATGGAGTGGTCAGGCCTCGGCGTTACTTCGCTGAGCCTTCGATCAACCGGCCGTCGTCGCCACCGATCTCGATCGTGCGCGGTTTCATGCTCTCCGGCACGTTCCGCACCAGGTCGATGTGCAAGAGGCCATCGACCAGATCGGCGCCGGTGACTTCGACATGATCGGCAAGCTGGAAGCGCCGCTCGAACCCGCGCTGAGCGATGCCACGGTGCAGGAACTCGGTTTCCTTGCCGTCGGCTTGCTTCTCACCGCGGATCGACAGGGTCGATTCCTTCACGTCGACCTTCAGGTCATCTCGCGTGAAGCCCGCGACCGCCATCGAGATGCGGTACTCGTTTTCGCCTTTGCGTTCGATGTTGTAGGGCGGATAGGTCGGCGCATCGCCGTCGGGTCCGGCAAACCCGTCAAGAAGCTGGAACAGCCGGTCGAATCCAACGGTGGAGCGATAAAGGGAGTTGAAATCGTGATGTCGCATGAGGTGTCCTCCTGAGTGAAGCGACGTCCGTTCGACCTGCCCGGACGGGCCAGGTCACAGCTGGTGCAGCCCCGGATCACCGGCAGCCACCCCTTGCATTTAGGTGCGTTGAGGCCTGGTTCAAGCCCCGCAGAATGTCGCTTTGGCGTGTTGGCCGATGCGCCACGGCATCCACTCAAATTATTGGGAAACAACGAAGAACAGGGTTCGTTAATGCTACGTTCATTTTCGCGCGCGCAGCGTGTTGTCGCGGGATGGAGCATTGTACGTGCGGAAATTTTGAAGCGGAGGACGGCCATGAACGGCGAGTTTCAGGCTTGGGGGCGGGCAGGACACACGGCAAGGACGCTGATGGTGGTTGCGGGCGCAGGAATCGCCGCGCTCTCCCTGTCATCGGTTGTGCTGGCTGCCGATCTAAATTCCTACGACGACTATAAGCCACGGGCCGGTTCACCGTACGATGACCCGCGCTACGCCGAACTCTATGGCCCCGACAAACACCAACCCAAGCCGCCCTACCGCCGTCGGCCGAGCTATAAGGACAGTGACGACACGGTCTATCTCGACCAGTACGGCAACCGCGTCGAGCGCCCCGCTCCGCGCTATCCGGTCGATCCCCAGCATTACCGCGAGCGCCACAGGTACGAAGGCGAACACAAGTACGCGCGCCGCTATCGTGATCGCGACGCCATACCACCCCGCTGGTTCCGCGACGAGCGTCGCTACCCGCCATACGGTGCACGTCACCCACGACGGTTCCGATTGTCCGAGCACTGCGTGCCACGCCGCATCGTGATGCGGCGTCTGACGCGGCAAGGCTGGTATAGCTTCAGCAACATCCGCTTCCGCGGGCCGAAAGTCATCGTCGTAGCCGACAACGAGGACGGCGGCCGCTACCGCCTGGTCATCGACCGGTGCTCCGGCGAAATCGTCCGCGCAACACGGAAGGCCTATCGCTATACGGACTGGCGTCGGCGTCGCTATCGCCGCTGAAGCGTTTAAAATTCAGCCACATCGGCCCGCCGCGCCCGCTCGAACACCCTGACCGCTGGTTGTGGGTGCACCGGGAAGGAAGCGGGCGGGCACGATCATGCTGCAATCCGGGAAATGGAACGGAACGCGGGCTCGGCGGCCCGGCCTATGGCCAATGGGTGGTGCGGTGCCGCGCCGACCCGTGCATGCTCATCCTATTATTACCGGCCGGCGCGCACGGCGGCATGGCACATGCCGACAGCGAAGTGCCTTCTCAACAATAGGCCTGAAGCCTCAATCCTGTTAAAACGCTTTCACCACAACATCGGCGTGCCGTGCTTCGCGCGGGCCGCGCATCACCTTGTCACATCGACCCCCAGCCAAATCGACCCCCAGCCAAATCGACCCCCAGCCAAATCGACCTCCAGCCAAATCGCTCCCCAGCCAAATCGCTCCCCAGCCAAAACACTCCCATGCATCTTGTCTCGATAGCGCGCAACCCGGCCCCCAGCGGTGCGACCGTGGGCATGTTCAAAGGCTATGACGGTGAACTCCTGCGCTATGCACGGTGGGCTGCGACAGTCGGCCCGCGCCGCGGCACGATTTGCATCTTCAGCGGCCGCAGCGAGTACATCGAGAAATACTTCGAGACCGTTGCGGACCTGCGCCGCCGCGGCTTCGCCGTCGCGATCTTCGATTGGCGCGGCCAGGGCGGCTCCTACCGATCGATCAAAGATGCTCGCAAGGGTCATATCGAGGATTTCTCCGAGTTCGACCGCGACGTCACGTGCTTCATGCGCGAGGTCGTACTCCCGGACTGCCCGCCGCCCTATGGTGCAATTGCCCACTCGATGGGCGGGCATGTCCTTTTGCGCAATATCACCAAGCCGGGCAGTTGGTTTGACCGCGTCGCCCTGCTGGCACCGATGGTGGAACTGCATCCGCAACTCTTGAAGTTTCCACCCCGCGTCGTGCGCGCCTACGCGGCGTGGGGCAAGCGTTTGGGGCTGTCCAAGAACTATGTGCGCGGCGCCGGTCCGGACCAAAGCAGGATCGGGCCCTACGAGACGAACATCCTGACATCCGACCGCGAGCGCCACCAGCGCAACTACATGCTGGAGCAGGCCGCCCCGCAGCTGCTGCTCGGCGGCCCGACGATCGGCTGGCTGGATGCGGCCATGCGTTCGATCGCGATGATCAATCACCCGGACTACTTCGCAAAGATCAAGGTGCCGTTGTTGATTTTCGCAGCGGGCATGGATGTCATCGTGCCAAGCCGCGCCGTGGAAGACTACGCAGCGCGCCTGAAGCTTGGCACAGGGATACTGCTGCCCGAGGCCAAGCATGAGATTCTGCAGGAAAACGACATGATCCGCACCCGGTTCTGGGCGGCATTCGATGCCTATTTCGGGCTCGAAGACGGCGGCGCTCTGGTCGCCTGAAAGACCATCGGGATCGCGGCTGCCAACCCGCCGTAGACTGCCTCGCCGGTCGCAGCGTAGCTGTCGCGCAAAGTCGCCAATGCTGCTATTCTGGCCGGAGTTATCTTGCGCGCCGCCAGCCTCGCAACAAACGCTGCGGTGAGCGGCCGGGAAGGCACGCAGTACTTGCTCGTGGCAGGGCGACCGCATGGCAATCTTAGATTATTCCGAGCAAACATGAACGCCTGTAGGTTATTTCGCGTAATGTCCCGTGCGGCGCTCTGCCTCGCCGCGCTTGCATGGCATTCGGCGGTGGCGGCAACCACGGTCGAGGTCCAGTTGTCGAAACCCAATTCCAAGACCAAGACCGATGTCGATCTCGAACTGGTGCTTGCGGTTGACATTTCGCTCTCCATGCAGGGAGACGAACAGCGCTTGCAACGCGATGGATACGTCGCAGCGTTTCGCGATCCGGCCCTTTTGAAGGCGATCAAGGCAGGCCCGCAGGGGCGCATAGCAGTCACCTATTTCGAGTGGGCGGGCGCCGGCATTCAGTCCGTGGTCGTGCCGTGGACTTTGATCGACGGCAGACAGGCGGCGACGGAATTTGCCGACAGCCTGGCCGTGCAACCCATCCGCCGGGCACGCATGACGTCGATTTCAGGGGCATTGCGTGAGGCTGTGGCACTGCTCGAGACATCGCCCTTCCGTGGCCTGCGCCGCGTGATCGACGTTTCCGGCGACGGCCCGAACAACTCGGGCGCTCTCGTGGAAACTGCCCGCGATGAAACCGTCAAGCGCGGTGTTACGGTCAACGGCCTGCCGATCATGATTCAGTCCGTGGGGCCTTGGGGCGGATACTTCGAGATCCCGGAACTTGACCGATACTACCGCGATTGCGTGATCGGCGGCACGGCGTCGTTTGCAATTGCGGTGCGCAGCACCTCGGAGTTTGCAACCGCCATTCGCCAGAAGCTCCTGCTCGAAATCGCAGGTAACCTGCCGCCGCGCCGGCAATCGCAACCATACCGCCGGGCCGTGCCGGCGCCGGTCGTTCCGGCACAGGTCACGGCTCCGAAGGTGGACCCTACGGCCAAGTACGATTGCCTGGTTGGCGAGAAGCGCTGGCAGCAATTCCTGCGCGACGGCTACAACGAGTAGTCCGCCCGCCCGCCCGTGCCGCTAGATCATCGTGCCTTGAGTTGGAACCGCTGTCGCCGCGCCAACTCCAGGCACAAAGATGATCGCCTTTCTAGATCATCGTGCCTTGAGTTGGAACCGCTGTCGCCGCGCCAACTCCAGGCACAAAGATGATCGCCTTTCTAGATCATCGTGCCTTGAGTTGGAACCGCTGTCGCCGCGCCAACTCCAGGCACAAAGACGATCGCCTTTCTAGATCATCGTGCCTTGAGTTGGAACCGCTGTCGCCGCGCCAACTCCAGGCACAAAGACGATCGCCTTTAAGGAATCGAGCAACCTGCTTTCATTCGGAATCGGACCGGTCCCGAATGAAAGCAGGTTTCTTTAGGTCATTTCCGCCTTGGGCGGAATCGCACCGCCTGCCCATTCCCCGCCCGGCCGCCCATGCAATCGTGGTTTTGGGCGGCCGGGCGGGGGAGTGGTACGGTTCCAGCTAAACCTGAATCGCTCTGGCATCGCGCTGCCAATTTCCCCGCTCGATCCGGTGCTCGTCGGCCGCCGGCGTTGCAGCACCCGTTTGGTCCGTCAGCGCGACTTGTTGCGCAGCAGCGAAACCAGGTCGGCGTGCAGCTCCGGATCACCGCAGGCAAGAACGCGGCCGCCGGCCGTCGCCGGACCACCGTCCCAATCCGTCACGCGCCCGCCCGCATGCTCGATGATCGGGATCAGCGCCATGATGTCGTAGGGCTTGAGGCCGGTCTCCAGCACGACGTCGATGTGGCCGGCGGCGAGCAGCATGTAGCCGTAGCAATCCGTGCCGTAACGGCAACCGCGCGCCAGCGAACGCACGGCATCGAAACCGGCGCGTTCCGGCCTGGACGCAAAAAGGCCAGGGTCCGTCGTCACCATTTGCATGCCGCCCTGCGGCGCTCGGCGCGTGGCAAGCGTCGTCTTTCCGCCGTCCGGTCCGCGAAAGTAGGACGCGCGACCATCACTCCAGATGCGTTCACGCGTGAACGGCTGGTTCATCAGTCCGGCCTTCGGGCAACCATCCTCGACCACGCCAACCAGGGTTCCCCAGGTCGGCAGGCCCTGGATGAAGGCGCGGGTACCGTCAATCGGATCGATGACCCATTGGGTGGCGGCATCGGGGTTCACGGCAGCGAACTCCTCGCCGATGATCCCATGGCCTGGAAACGCGGCCTGGATCGCATCGCGAATGGCGCGCTCTGCAGCCTTGTCGGCCTCCGTGACGGGGTCGAAGTCCACCTCATGTTTACTCTCGATCGCAACGCCCACACGAAAGTGGGGCAGGATGGCCTGAGCCGACAGGTCGCCCAGCGCGTGCAGCAGATCGACGATGGCCTCGTCCGTGTTTGTCCCGGCACCCATGACGGTCCATTCCCAATCTGACGGCCAATGTTCTGACGGCCTGTTTCGCGGCGCGACGCGCCGCGCGCCCTGCATAGCACCAATGCCGGGCGGCGGCACGCCGCGGTGAAGACGCAGTCGGGATCGCAGCGTGCCGCTCCTTTGTTGCGCGTTGGCAACTTGCACAATGAGACTTGACAGCCAGCGAGTGTGTTCCTTGTGACGGCCTGCGAATCAACAACATAGTGTATGAGCGGATCTACTCAGTTTGATCCGTAGCCCTTCCTGGGCGTTTCCTCCCTAGACTTGGGCCGTTCTAAGGAACGGCCACTTTTTTGGCGCAGGGAGGTGAAGTTCGCCGGGCCCGACCAGCGATCCGAGGCCCTTTCTCGCGACGAAACCCGACACTGTGCCAGCCGCGCGCCGGTGTTCGGAGCAGGCCGGACCGGGCTCGAACGCCAGACGCAGCGCGAATGCCGGTTGTCCCATCGCCATAACTGGTGCAGTTTCGCAACGCTCGCTTGAACGTGCACCTGCCGCTATTGATTTCCTCTGTCGACGTACCATTCTGCAGAGGCATGGGTGCGCGCCGTGATGGCGGCTGTGCCCCGCCCCTGGTGGGCATTTCCTCCCGAGACTGTGTGGCTGCCATCCCAATCGGGTGGCAGCTTCTTTTGTTGCACCTGCGAAAAGATTGGGACGGCGTTAGATCACCGAAAATTGCGACAATACGCCCGTTAGTGTCCCGCCGGAGGGCCCCCAGCAATGCATTTTTTGCAGTTGCAAATGCTGCAGCGCAAACTAAATTGTGCGTTGCGACATCGGCGAGTCCTGCTCCCGTGTCGCTGCCCTCCTTGGGCGTTTCCTCCCTAGACTTTGGGCCGTTCACTGGAACGGCCTTTTTTTTGCCTATTCTGCTGCGTCCCGGAATTCAAGGGTCGCCGGCAGCCGCATCGCCAACTGCTGACAAAAGGCCTCGAGCAGGCGCTGCAACTCACTGAAATTCCGTGATCGCTTGAGGCGCCGCTCATCAAGATAGAGGCCGCGGTTGATTTCGATTTGTATGGCGTGGACGCCGTGACTGGGTTGACCGTAATATTCGGTGATGAACCCGCCGGCGTAAGGCCGGTTGAGCTGCACCTGTCGGCCAAGGCCGGCGAGCGTGTCGCGCACGACCCGCGTCACCCGCGCATCACACGACGTGCCGAACCGGTCACCGATCACGAAATCGGGCCGTGCCGCGGCCGGATAATTGCTCGATGAAGACGGCATCGAGTGGCAGTCGATCAGCACGGCATACCCAAAGGTCTCACGCGTATGTTCGATCAGCTCGCGCAATTCCGCGTGAAATGGCTTGTAGAGCCGCTCGATCCGCTCGAGCCCGATCTCCAGCGGCAACTGGCCGTTGTAGATTTCCTCCGTGTCGGAGACGATCCGCGCAATCGTGCCGAGGCCCCCGACCACGCGCATGGTTTGCGAATTGGCAAAATCCGGCAGCGGATCATGGAAGAGCTCCGGATCGAGTTCGTAAGGCTCCCGGTTGACGTCGAGATAGGCCCGCGGAAACTGGGCCGCAATCAAGGGTGCACCGACATCGACGGCGGACGCGAACAATTCATCAACATAGCAGTCTTCCGAGCGCCTCAGCGTCTGCGGATCGAGCTGTGTTGCCGCTAGAAATGCGCTCGGGTAAACCCTTCCGGAATGCGGCGAGCAAAAGACCATCGGCGTCGTTTGCCGGCTGGGCCGGCGGACGATGAAGGGCGGTTTGAGCTCGCTCAGGATGGAAGCACGTTCGCGGTCTGGCATTTCAGGTCTTGATCTCAGATTGCAGCCGCACTGTGCCAATGCCGACGTCGTCTGTCTATCGGCGAATGTGATCACTTGGAGGGCCGCCGGGTTCCACTTCGACCGGCCCGTGGACATCGGCCGGCCACGACAATTTGTGCGCCTTCACCTGTCGTTTACCAAATAAGCGTCAAATTCAGCGCACACGTGAAATATGTTATTCATAGATGATCAAGTCCGGATGAAGTCATGACCGCGCAACCTTCCCGCCAGACCGCCGGCAGAATTTTGCTCGCCGAAGACGATGAATCGCTGCGCGGCTTTCTTGAGCGGGCATTGGTGCGCGCCGGATATACGGTATCTTCGTTCGCCAACGGCCAGGAGGCCTATGAGCGCCTCTTGGAAGAACCGTTCACGCTGCTCCTGACGGACATTGTAATGCCCGAAATGGACGGCATCGAACTCGCCCGTCGTGCCGGCGAAATCGATCCCCAGCTGAAAATCATGTTCATTACCGGCTTCGCCGCGGTAACCCTCAACGCCGACACGCCTGCCCCTGAGGGCGCCCGCGTGCTCTCCAAGCCGTTCCACCTGCGCGATCTCGTTGCCGAGGTCGACCGCCTGTTGGCGGAATAGCCTCGCCGAGTCCGGCGCCGGGCATGCGTGATGCACCGGCATTTGCGCTTGCAAGCATCGCCTGATCTCAGTATAGCAGGCGGTCTCGCTGCGGCGCGGCGAACGGGCGGTTAGCTCAGCGGTAGAGCACTACGTTGACATCGTAGGGGTCACTGGTTCAATCCCAGTACCGCCCACCATTTCATAGCCATTCAGGATCGAGCCAATGCCGCCGTCGCGCACGACTGCGCAACCTCGGCGTTCAGCTCTCACCGGCCCGCGCTTGCCTTGGCTTCCTTGTCGTCCTGGTACCAGCACTTGGCCTTTTGGTTGGCATAGTCTTTGAGCTTGACCGTGCGTCGCTTCCAACTCGGCATCAGCCGCCTGATGATGTCCTGGAGGACGGCATCGTTGTTCGAAAAGTAGGTATGGCCCAGGAAGGAATATTGCGCCGGGTCGCACCACCATGCCGGCCGCGTCGCGTTGATCACGTTGACCACGTCGCTTTCGAACTTGGTATCGCGCGATAGGTCTCCCGCCCGCGGTTTTCCGCCTCGCAGGTACGACGAAAGCAACAACACCCGGTCAAGTGACGATGCATAGACGCTGACCCCGCGTTTCTTGAACGAGTAGGGCGAAATGTCGTTGACCTTTTCCTTGAAGACGGATTGCGAAACATCCGGCGCCGCAAAGATCACCGTGCCAAAGCGCACCTGCTTGACCTGATCGAAGCTCGACCGGAAGCGCGAAAACGCGCGCAGAAATATTTGCCCGCCCATGCTGTGCGCCAGCACGTCAAGCTGTGTGATCTTGGCGTCCAGCAGGATCGATTGGATAAAGGCCGCCAGATAGGGATCGGACTGTTCGCTGGCGTCCATGTCGGCGACGTAGGACGTGGTCGAACGGGCCGATGGCCAGCTAAACAGATAGACGCGGCCGGGATAGCCGCTTGCTGCTGCGATCTGTGCGATCCTGAGCAGGCTCTCGTGGAACGCTGTGTTGTAGCCGTGGACATAGACCAGAGCCATGTCTTCGCGCGGCGTGAACCATCGTTCCGTGTCGAACAGTCGTACGCGTTCGCCGCGCGCATTGTCACCGCTATCGCCCAGATACGCGTATTGGCGCACGGAATAATAGGTTTTGAGGCTCTCGTTGGTGACATCGCGCACTTTCTCGCGCCATGACCAATCCTGGTAGACGTGCGTTTCGTGCTTCTTTTGTGCCTGTGTATTGGTCGGAACGGTAATCATGACACAGCCGAAGTGCAGCTTGTTTTCGGGGTCGATCTCGTTTTTGAATAACTTTCGGACATTGAACGGACGGTCGCGATCGCGCTTGGCCAAGAGAGAGAGGCCACGGGCGCGGTTGGTTGCAAACACGACCCGCACCTCCTGGTAGTCGGGGTTGTCACGGTTGCTGATTTTGGACTTGTAGCAGTTGTCGATCTCGATGGTCTTCCAGCCATTGTTGGAATCGAACTGTGCCGATGAAATGTTGGTCGCAGCCCGCACCGTCAGCCGCCAAGCGACGTCCTTGCGCCACGTCTCCCAACCGGCGACCCGCTCGTCGACATTTTCAAGGACGGCGATCTCGAAGATCTCGCGCTTGTGGTCATCGAGTTTGTCGGACCGCCACTGTCTGGTCCGTTCCTTTCTCTCGGTCAGGAAACGGCGGATCGCGGTTACCGATTCCGGTGGATGCTGTCGCTTGAGGTAGGCGTTGTACGTCGTGTCGGACCAGGCCAACAGCTGGCCGTGGCGCGCGTCATGATCCTCGATCTCGAACAAGGCGCGCGGCGGCACGAAATGGGCAAGCAACGGTTCGAGATGGGGCGGTATCGCGAAGCCGTCCGGCGCGGCATGGTCGTACTTCATGTAGAGCGCCGTCGTTGCCGGGCCGAACTGGAACGCCTTGCGCAGGAAATGATGATCGATCCGCCCGTCGTTGTCGCGCACGAAGCCGCTGACCAGGAACTGCGTCTCGTCACTGTGCATGGTTTGGATGACGAGGTTCGGGTTCTTGTAGAAGATCTCGCGCAGCAGGCTTTGCGGCGTCTGCGCGCGCAACGGGTAGCGATAGGTGCCGTACTTGAGGGCGCCGGCGCTGTCGGTGCTCGCGTGCAGCGTTTCGACGTTCCCGGAAAACAGCCTGACGTCACCGAGCAGCAGGCTCGGGATCTTGATGTTGATGCCGTTGGCATAGTTGCTGTTCTTGAGGCCGACGAACGCAATGAACGCTGCTTCGACCTCGTCCAGACGTTTGCGCGCTTGTGCCGAGGTCGGGCTGGCTCCCTCAAAGTACGTTCCGAGAAATCCGGCAACCGCATCTTCGAGTTGTGCGCTTGGAACAATGTCTGCGGACGCGTTGAGAACGCCGGCCGCCATCAACTTGGCGCGCACATCTCCGTTGTAGAGCGCTGCCCTGTAAAGCGAACGCGCCGGATCGTCCGCGGCGCGGCCCGGAGCGCAGACAAAGAGCCCGGCAAAAACCAACCAAAACAGCCGCAAGCAGATTGAACGTGTCATGCCGCGCCCCCGCGTTGTTTCCCAAAAATACGAACATCACATGCGGTCGGGCCGTGCCGGCAGCCGCCGCATCCGCCACCAGGGTCGAACGCGCTGCGCCCAGCCTCGCTCGCCAGCTTCGCTCGCCAGCTTCGCTCGATAGGCTCGGTTTGTGCCAAAGGCAAGGCGCTCGTAACGGAACGCGCTCCACCCGTGGCCAGCCGGTATCGACCGCAACGTCCATCCAGTCGCCGGGCCGCCACGGACCAACTGGAGGCGATTGCGCAGTCTGCCGTGTCGTGGTCGAATGTCGCCATGATGAACGACCTTGAGAACCTGCCCTCACCCGCCGCCAAACTGCGCCGTCTTCTGGAGGCCTGCGAGCGCGCCGTCGTTTTCACCGGCGCCGGCATATCGACCGAATCCGGCATTCCCGATTTCCGCAGCCCCGGCGGTATCTGGACCAAGATGGCCCCGATCGAGTTCCAGGACTTCATGGCGAGCGAGGACATGCGCCGCGAGGCCTGGCGCCGCAAGTTTGCCGTCGATGACGATATTCGTGGTGCCAAGCCGAACGCCGGCCATCTGGCGGTTGCCGAATTGGTTCGGCGCGGCATCGTCTCCGCAGTCATCACTCAGAACATCGATAACCTCCACCAGGAATCCGGCGTACCGATGGAGCGGGTCATCGAGCTGCACGGCAACGGCACCTATGCCACCTGCCTCGCCTGCGACGAGCGCCATGAACTCGACGCCGTCCGCCAGGTCTTCGTCGGCCGCGATGAGCTGCCGACGTGCAAAAAGTGTGGCGGCATCGTCAAGACGGCGACGATCTCCTTCGGCCAGGCCATGCCGCTGGAACCGATGCAGCGCGCCGAGGAAGAAACGTTCGCCTGCGATCTGTTCATTGCAATCGGCTCGTCGCTTGTCGTCTATCCGGCGGCCTCGTTTCCGCTGGTGGCCAAGAAGAATGGTGCCCGGTTGGTTATCCTGAACCGTGAGGAAACCCCGCTCGACGAGGTGGCGGATCTCGTCATCCACGACGAAATCGGGCCGACGTTGTCCGGCGTCGTCGGCCTCAACTGACTTGACGGCTGCAATTGAATTGAAGGGATCGCCGACATGGGCAGCGCGACGATCATCGATCCTACGGTCATCGATCCGGAAGGTCACGCCGTAGAGGAGTGGCGCCCGGGTGTGACAACCCGCATGCAGGTCTCCGCCGAGATCGGCAGCAACCAGCTTTGCATCTTCGAGCAATGGTGCGAACCGGGCCTTGGCGCACCGATGCATTTTCACGCCGTCGAGGAGGTGCTCACCGTCCTTTCCGGAACGGCCGAGGTGTCGGTGGATCGACACAAGCTCACGGTTCGCGACGGCCAGTCCGTCGTCGTGCCGCCCGGCATCCGCCATGGCTTCGTCAACATATCGGATACGCAATTGCACGTTCGTGCTATTCTGGCCGCGCCCGTCTTCGAGGCAGCCTACGACGATGCGCGCGAATCGCCTCGTCGGTGGCTGCCGACGGCGCCTTCCAGCAGCAACTGAACGCCTGACGCGATCCGGATACATGACCCTGACCCACAGCTCCCACTGGGGCGCCTTCGAACCTGTCGTCGAGGACGGCATTCTCAAAGAGGCCCGTCCCTTCCACCTCGACCCGACGCCCTCGCCGATTCTCGATGCGATTCCCGAGGCGGCCCATCACGAAGTCCGCGTCACCCGTCCCAGCATCCGCGAGGGCTGGCTCAAGAACCGCGACCGCAATCGCGGTCAGGGACGCTTTGTCGAAGTGGCCTGGGATGAGGCGCTCGACATGGTTGCCGAAGAGCTCCAGCGCGTGAAGCGCGATCACGGCAACGAGGCAATTTTCGCCGGATCCTACGGCTGGTCGAGCGCCGGCCGCTTCCATCATGCCAAAACGCAGTTGCAGCGCTTCATGAACTGCTTTGGCGGTTATACCGGCCAGAAGTACAGCTACTCGCTCGCTGCCGGGCTTGCCATCCTGCCGCACGTCGTGGGTGATCATCGCCCGCTGCGCAACTTGACGTCGTGGGATTCGATTGCCGATGCCACGCAATTGTTCATCGCGTTCGGCGGTGTTGGCACGCGTAATGCGCAGGTCGAGCCGGGCGGCATGGGGGCACACTCGGCCGACACCTGGCTGCGCGAACTCGCACGGCGCAACATCGAGGTGGTCAGCGTCACGCCTTTGCGCTGCGATACGCCGGACTATCTCGGCGCGGACTGGTGGGCTGTGCGCCCCAATACCGATGTCGCGTTGATGCTCGGCCTTGCCCACACGCTGGTATCGGAGAACCTGCACGATCGCGCCTTCCTGGAGTCCCATTGCGTCGGATTTGACAGGTTCCACGCCTATCTGATGGGCGAGAGCGGCGGCCAGGCCAGGTCCGCTGAGTGGGCCGCCGGCATTTGCGAGATCGATGCCGAGCGCATACGCGGCCTTGCGCGGCGCATGGCCGGAAAACGCACGATGATTGCGACCAGCTATTCGTTGCAGCGCGGCGATCACGGTGAGCAGACCTTCTGGATGACCATGACGCTTGCCGCAATTCTCGGCCAGATCGGCCTTCCCGGCGGCGGTTTCGGCTTTGGCTATGGCAGCATGCACGGCCAGGGCAACCCGCTGGCGGCCGTGCCGCGGGTTTCCCATTCGGCCGGCGACAACCCGACCGGCAGCTTCATCCCCGTCGCGCGCATCGCCGATCTCCTTCTTAATCCGGGCGCGGAGTACGACTACGACGGTGAGCGGCGACGCTACCCCGAAACCAGGATCATATACTGGTGCGGCGGCAACCCCTTCCACCATCACCAGGACCTCAATCGTCTCATCGAGGGCTGGCGCCGGCCCGACACGGTGATCGTCAACGAACCGTTTTGGACGCCGACCGCCAAGTTCGCCGACATCGTCCTGCCGGCGACCACGACCTTGGAACGCAACGACATTGGTGCAAGTTCGCGCGATCGGTTCGTCATGGCGATGAAGAAGGCAATCGAACCGCAGGGCGAAGCACGCCACGACTTCGAGATCTTTCGTGGCCTCGCCCGACGTGTCGGCATCGAAGATGCATTCGCCATGGGACGCGATGAAATGGACTGGCTTCGCACGCTTTATGAGACGGCGCGCCAGACGGCCGATGCAGCGGCCGGCGATCTGCCGGATTTCGACACCTTCTGGGAGCGTGGCTACGTTGAAACCCGGTTGCCGGAGACGTTCCACAACGTCTACGCGGATTTTCGCGCCGATCCACGATCAAGTGCGCTGCCGACACCGTCCGGCAGGTTCGAGATCTATTCCGAGACGATCGCATCGTTCGGCTACGACGATTGCCCGGGCCATCCCGTGTGGTTGGAGCCGGCCGAATGGCTCGGTAGCAAGGCCTCAGACCGCTTCCCGCTGCACCTCATGTCCAATCAGCCGGTCACCAAGCTGCACTCCCAGCTCGACTTCGCCGGCCCGAGCCGCAAAGCCAAGGTCGACGGGCGCGAGGTCGCGACGCTCTCGCCGGCCGATGCCGCGCGCCGCGGCATTGCCGATGGCGATATTGTCCGCCTGTACAACGATCGCGGCGAGACACTGGCCGTCGCCCGACTGAGCGAGGATGTTCGCGCCGGTGTCGTCCTCTTGCCGACCGGCGCCTGGTTCGATCCGGTCATGGCCAATGGCTCCGCGAACCGGGAAAAGCACGGCAACCCCAACGTCCTGACGCTCGACAAGGGCACTTCGAAACTCGGCCAGGGCCCGATCGCACACACCGCCCTGGTCGAGATCGAGAAATTTGCCGATGAGGCACCTGAGGTAACCGCCTTTACGCCGCCGGAATTCGTGTCCGCCGGATCATAGACCTGAAATGATCACACCGGACCCGGCTGTTGACCCGTGGACATCTTTAGCAGACCGGTTCCGCATGCCACTGTGTCAGCCAAGACGGAACCTGGAGGCCCAGCCATGACCAAGCTCGCCAACGACACTTTGCCGGACAATCTCGATACCGAGATGGGCTTTAGCGCACCGCACGACGTTCCGGTTCCATACATGTACCGCACCCGCACCTATTATCAGGCACTGGGCTACGAGCGTCCCTACCGCTGGGCGCAGTACGCCGAGGTGCCGTTCACGCCTTTGGCCAAGCCGCTGTCGCAATGCCGCGTCGCCGTCATCACCACCGCCGCGCCCTACGATCCGGCAAAGGGCGATCAGGGCCCGGGCGCACCATACAATTCAGCAGCCAAGTTTTACCGCGTCTACGCGCTTCCCGTTGAGCCAGAACCGGACTTGCGGATTTCCCACGTTGGCATCGACCGCGCTCACACAACAGCCGCCGACAAGAACGCCTGGAACCCGCTCGACCAGTTCAAGCGTCTCGCCGCTGATGGCCGGATTGCTTCGCTCGCCCCGCACATTCACGGTGCACCGACCAACCGCAGCCACAAGACCACGCTGCAGCAGGACTGCCCCGAGATCCTTGCCAACGTGCGCGCGGACGGCGCCGATGTCGCGGTGTTGCTGGCCAACTGTCCGGTATGTCATCAAACCATCAGCCTCACCGCCCGCTACCTCGAAGAGAACGGGATCCCGACGGTCATCATGGGCTGCGCCAAGGACATCGTCGAGCATGTCGGCGTACCGCGCTTTCTGTTCAGCGACTTCCCGCTCGGCAATCCGGCCGGCAAACCGCACGACGAAGCCTCGCAGCGCGCCACACCTGAAATGGCGCTTGCGGTTCTCGAGACCGCGACCGGCCCGCGCACGACGCGCCAGTCGCCGATCCGCTGGTCCGATGATCCCGATTGGAAGCTCGACTATTCAAATGTCGAACGCATTCCCGCCGACGAACTTGAACGCCGCCGCATTGAATTCAATCGCCAGAAGGAAATCGCCAAGGCCAAGCTTGCCGAAGACAACGCCCAGTCCGATCAATCGAAGGTCGAGGCCGCCGAGTAATGACCAAGCCCTTTGCAGGCGTCCGCGTTCTCGACTTCACGCAGGTGTTCGCCGGCCCGTTCGGCACCTTCCAACTCGCCCTGCTCGGCGCCGACGTCATCAAGGTCGAACGCAAGGGCGGGGAACACATGCGCTTCTCGCCGGGCTCCAAGGAATGGGCAGACCGGGCCTATGCGCCAACCTGGGCCGCGGTGAACGCCAACAAGCGCAACATTGCGCTCGATCTCAAGGACCCGAAGGCTGTCGAGATCGCCAGGCGTCTCGCCGCCAAGGCCGATGTCGTCGCGGAAAACTTTCGTCCCGGTGTCATGGATCGCCTCGGCCTTGGCTATCAGGCGTTGTCGGAAATCAACCCGCGGCTCATTTATTGCGCGGTCTCGGGATTCGGCCAGGAAGGCCCGTGGAAGAACACCCCCTCCTACGACGGGCGCATTCAGGCGACCTCCGGGATCATGTCGATCACCGGCCATGAGGACAGCGTTCCAACGCGCGCCGGTTTCGCCGTCTGCGATGCCTTGAGCGGTATGACGTCTGCATTTGCCGTCGCCAGCGCGTTGTTCCAGCGCACCCACACCGGCAAGGGGCAGCTCGTTGACGTCGCCATGCTTGATGCCACGCTCACCTTCCTGTCGCCGACAGTCTGCGAATACACCGTCGCCGGCCTCAAGCAGGGCCGTTTCGGCAACCAGGCCGTGAGCCGCATCCCGACCGCCAATCTGTTCAAGGTCAAGGGCGGTCACATCCTTCTAGCCGTCAACAATGAAGGCCAGTTCCTGAACCTGCTGAAATGCATCGGCCGCGAAGACATCCTCGACGATCCCCGCTTTGTCGACTGGCCAACCCGCATCGAAAACGAGCCGGCGCTGCGCGAGATCATCGAAGAGGCTTTCGCGGACGCCGATGCCGAGACCTGGGAGCAGCGTCTGGCTGATGCCGGCGCGCCGGCGTCGCGCATCAACTCGCTGGCCGATGCCGTCAATCATCCCCAGCTCGAGCACCGCGACGTCATTCAGAAGGTTGCTGGCCCCTACGGTCCGATGACCCTCATCGGGTCAGGCTTCAAGTACGCCCACGGCGGTGGTTCGATCGACCGCCCCCCGCCCCTGCTCGGCGAACACGCCGATGAGATCCTGGCCGAGGCCGGCTATGGCGAAACCGAAATCGCCGAGATGCGCGACAACGGCGTCGTTTGACGCGCACATCAGCACATTGAAGCGCGTCGCAAAAAAATGCGCCTCGCTTTGGGTTTGATTGCCCCACGCCGCTATTCGCGCTTCGCGCGGCGGCTCCGGCGGGGCGGTCATTCGGCCGGGTCGCGTTGCTCCCTTATGAGTCAATCCGTTTTGCTGCGACATACCTTAGCGCATCAGTGTTCGGATGGGAAATTGCGCCGGACGACGGCTGGTCGTCCGTACGTGCACATTACCCTGTTGAAACAGAGAACACCGAACTTGCGTGACGCTCTGGCCTGCAGTGTGCCCCGCCGATCGGCCGAGACTACACCTGGCTGGTCAGCTGGCTCTCCTTTGCAACGCGCTCGACGTTGTCGGAGGTGCAGCGGATGCGGTACTGGCACTCGCCATTCTCGACCGGCATGAGCCGGACGACCTCGCACGACCGGTTGCCGATCTGGTTGCCGATGCGGCGCGATGAAAATACGAGTGACTGACCAACCTTGAACTTGTGCAATGCCATTTGCCTTTCCTCTGACGCAGCTGAGGAGGCGTCGAGCACTCTGGCATTCGCATCGGCCATCGCCCGCTGCCGATCGGGGCATGGCCAGGGGTACGCATACAACATGCTCGGCGCTGTTAAGGGAGGGGCGTCGCGCGCGCATCGCTGCGCGTGGCCGTCCCCTCCCTGTATCGTGTCTTAATTGCGGCCCGACCCGTCGCGGCAGGCTGCCCGAAGGACCGGTCGCAACATGCGCTATTCGGCCTGGATGTTGGCCACGGCGATCTTGCCGCTGCGCCGGTCGGTTTCCGTGTCGAAGGAAACCTTTTGGCCTTCGCCGAGGCTGTGAATGCCGGCGCGCTCCAGAGCGGAGATGTGGACGAACACGTCCTTACCGCCATCGTCCGGCTGGATGAAGCCGTAACCCTTGGTTGTATTGAAGAATTTCACGGTACCAGTTTGCATGAGACTTTGCCTTTGCAAGTGCTTTCGCTGGCGGCGCACACTGCGTGAGCCGCCTTGTTTCGTCGAGTATGGGGATAGTCTAGATCGCGCGCCCAGCAGTGCAGAGGCGAAACGGCCTGATTGTCCGGCCAATATCGATAGGGGGCTGTATAACACGCCAATCCTGGCCCGAACAGTAAAATCAGTTTTGCCGCTCATCGCAGAGGCGAAGCGGCCGATACCCGCCTCACCGCAATAGGGATCGAGACTGAGGTTTGCCCTGATGTGAAGTGCCGTTTGCGCGCTGAAACGTCGATGTAATTCTGGATTGGACAAGCGCATTTACGCAGCTTGGCCGACGGCGCATCCACGCAACCATCGCCCGGCCGACGATGTGAGCAGCCAAAACCCTGTCTTTGGCGACGGCGTGGTCAGCGGCAGGCCGCGTTGCGAATATGCTTTTTGGACGCCCACCCTTCGATACCGGCGGAATTTCTGACCGGACACCAATAACGCCGGATCGGGCAGGTCGGCCCGCGCTTGGCCAGGACTTCACCCTTTTGCGCGACGCCGAGAACCTCGCCGCGACGCAGTGAGTTCTTGCTCCGAATGTTCAAGGACTGAGCCGTGACCTCGACACAGCCGTACTGGCTTGAAATTCCTTGCCCGTACGCGCCTGTCACGGCAGCACCGGCGAGGAATGCGCATGATGCGCCGGCCATTGCGGCAAATCTGCACACGTTTCTGGGAATTCGTCTTGGAATACTGAGGCAATGCATTGCGATGAAATCCCCCTGTGAAAGGCTATTGCAATCAACTCCGGACAATAGTCGATCGCAGGCGAGCGTGTCCACACGGCTACCCGGGATGACTGCCCGGGATCGTGGCCTACGCGATCCCGGGCGGCCGCATTGCCCCAAAATTGACTGGGATCGGCGCCATAATCCGCGCCGCATCGGCCGAAGTTCCGCAGTCGCTCTATCGGTCGATGCGAATGGACAACTGGCGGCAGTTTCACAGCACGTTGACGTGTCCAGTGAAGCGTCCGGTTCAAATATTGCGCAGGACCGGTTGAAACCGGGCACAGTGCATATCCCGGCACTTCTCGCCCAGGACGGGTTGTACGTGGCGGCGCAAATCGCACAACGGACAACTGAGCGAAGCGAAAGGATGATCGATGCGGGAGTTCCTACTTTTATTGGCCATTGCGACAGTCTCGGCCTACGGCATGGCCGCAGCCACGGATGTGGCTGCTCAGGCCGGCCGCGAATGCAAGTCCCAGCAACTTGTTCGCACCGGCGGAACAGCACAAACCGAATTGTGGGCACGCAAGCGCGCAAGGGATGCCTGGCGTCAGAAGGCGGAGGAAAAGTTCGGCAAGAAGTGGTCGGCCTGGTATCTGGCGAAGGATCACGATTACGCGTGTTTCAAGGAAAACGGCAAGGACCGCTGCACGGCGAAAGCAATACCCTGCCGCTCCACCATTGTCGTCCAGGGGCCGAGGAAGATCTGCGGCTTTTACATGATCAATGCCACGGGTGCCGCTGCCCAGATCGAGGAATGGGCAAAGCACAATGCACGCGCCAAGTGGTCCGAGCGCGCACGGATGCTGGTTGGTGACGATTTCGACACCTGGTTGCTGGCGGACAACCGCAGCGTGGAATGCAAGGATGCCGGCAACGGTCGCGAGATTTGCACCGCCAAAGCCAAGCCGTGCCGGTTCAGCATCATCAACTAGGGCAACCTGCTTCAATTCAGAACCGGTCCGATTCTGAATTGAAGCAGAAAGTTGCTCGATTCCTTAGGCACGATGATCTAGGCCGCGCGTGATGATGCAGGTGGTCGGCCCATCCGATCACCTGCGCGACCCACCCGATTGCTGATACCGGCGCACAGGTCTCGCCGCAGATTGTCTGCGCCTTGAATGCCGCCCGAGAGCAACATGCAGACACACTGCAGGGCATCGTGCGCCGTCGTGCTCGAGGCCTCTACCCTTCCGCGCCCCGGTTCGCTAAAACCGCTTCCGCCACGCCCTCGCAACCTCTCATCAAGATCACACGGACCCACGCCCATGAACCTCAAGATTGCCATGATCGGCACCGGACGTATTGCCGAGACCAAACTGTTACCCGCACTCAAGGCAGCAGACGGTGCCGAACTGTGGAGCATCCTTAGTCGCGACAAGGCCCGCGCTGGCGCAGTGGCAGGCGCGTTCAGCGCCGCTGCCCCCGATGCAGCCCACGACGACCTCGACGCCTTGCTTGCCGATCCCAAGCTTGACGCCGTCCTGATCGCAACGCCGGACAAGCTTCACGCCGACCAGGCCATCACCGCCGCGCGCGCCGGCAAGCACGTATTTTGCGAGAAACCGATGGCAACCTCGCCGGAGGAAGCGAGCGCCATGGTCGCCGCGTGCAAGGAGGCCGGCGTCAAGCTCGGCGTTGCCTATCACCTACGCTGGCACGGTGCGCATCGCCCGCTTTACCAGGACGTCGCTGCCGGCAAGCTCGGTGATCTCCGTCACGTCCGCGTACAATGGAGCTCACTTGCCGCCGATGACAGCAACTGGCGCGCGCGCACCGATGTCGGCAAATGGTGGGCGCTCGCCGGCGTCGGCACGCACTGCCTCGATCAGATCCTGTGGTACATGACGCCTACCTGCGGCGATGTCGTCGAGGTCAAGAGCGTCATCTCGCACAAGGTCTGGGGCAGCCCCAACGACGAAACGGCCTTGATCGCCATGCAATTTGCAAGCGGCGCAACTGCGGACCTGTGCGCCTCCGTGGTGTTTGGCGGTCCCACGCGGTTCGAGCTTTACGGTACCAAGGGCTACGCCGTCAGCGAAGGCACCATGGGCACCACCTGCGACGGCACGATGACCACTGGCGAGGGACCTTACGACTACACCGTCGTGGATTGTTACCGCGCCGAAATCGAGGATTTCGCCGCCGCCGTCCGCGACAACCGCGCGCCGGAGGTCGACGGCGAAATGGGCGCGCGCAATGTCGAGATCCTGTGCCAGGCGACCGGCTGACCCGGTGTCCGCGGCGGCAACGCGCCCTGACCACGGCCATGAGAGGCTTCTCGCACGTATCCCTTCGTGCCACAGTTGGGGTGGTTCAAGAATTTTCAAGCCGGGAGGCCACCATGGAAACGCTGCTGCCGCTCGCTGAAGTGATTGGCGAAAAGCTCAAAGCGCGCAAGGAATCTCTCGCAATCGCAGAATCATCGGGCGGCGGGTTGATCTCGGCGGCGATGCTGACGGTGCCGGGCGCGTCGCGCTACTTTCTGGCCGGCGCGATCGTCTACACCCAACAGGCGCGCGAGAACCTCCTCGGGATCACGGATCAGGACATGTCCGGCATGCGCTCGTCAAGCGAACCCTACGCCGCATTTCTGGCAGAGCGTGTGCGCCAGCGCCACGGCGCCGTCTGGGGCCTTGCGGAAACCGGCGCCGCGGGCCCGACGGGCAACCGCTACGGCGATGCCGCCGGCCACACCTGCATTGCGGTTGCCGGCCCGCACCAGGCCGTGCTCACACTCGAAACCGGGCTCGACGACCGTGTCCGCAACATGCGCCTGTTTTCCGCCAAGGCACTCCAGACCCTCGACAACGTATTGGGCTGACGGGGTGATCGCATGACAATGCGGGCCAAATCGGCTGTGCAGGCAAGACCATGCTAGCTCGCGTGCGCTCGTTGCTTCTTGCCGGGGCGGTCGCCGCCGCGGTGTCGTCCTTCGCGGGCGTGCATTCGCGTGCGGGCGAGGCCCTGCAGGTCGACATCGAACTGGTTCTCGCGGTCGATGTCTCGCACTCGATGGATTCATCGGAGCAGCGACTGCAGCGTAGCGGCTATGTCGCCGCCTTCCGCCATCGCGACATTATCCGGGCGATCGAAACCGGGCCGAACGGGAAGATTGCCGTCGCCTATATGGAATGGGGCGAAGCGACCTACCAGGCCGTGCTGATCCCCTGGCGCACGATCGCGTCTGCGCGTGATGCCCGCGCATTTGCAGCCGAACTCGAACGAAGCCCGGTCACGGTTGCCAAGCGGACCTCGATTTCGCGCGCGCTGGAAACGGCGGCAACCCTCATCCTCCGGAACGGCATCGAAAGCGTCCGCCAGGTGATCGACGTCTCCGGTGACGGACCAAACAACATCGGCCCGCCGGTCGTCGCGGCCCGAAACGCCGTCCTCAATCACGGCATCGTCATCAATGGCCTACCCTTCGTCGCAACGCGGCCCGATGACATATCCAGTTTTTTCGCGGTACCGGATATCGACCGCTACTACACAGAATGCGTGATCGGCGGGCCCGGTGCATTCACCATGCGGGTCTCCAACAAGGACGAATTCGAGACCGCCATTCGCCGCAAACTGCTGCTTGAGATCGCCGGCGGTCCGGCCCGCCGAAGCGCAAACATCATCAAGGCGAAATACGGTGTCGGGCAATCATCCTACGATTGCCTGGTCGGCGAAAAGAAGTGGGACGCCTTTCAAAAAGAATAGGGTCCCGCTCCACCCGGCATCCTCTGTCGAACCGGCGCGCGAGGCCTACACGATCGTCGTTCCGCCATCGGCGACAATCACCTGACCCGTGATGAATGTTGCAGCCGGCGAGGCCAGAAACGCCGCGATGCCGCCGATCTCGCGCGGTTCTCCCAATCGGCGCAACGGCGTGCGCGCTTCGCGGTCGGCGCGCAGCTTCGGGTTTTCCCACAGCGCGCGGGCAAAATCGGTCACGACGAGGCCCGGTGCGATGGCATTGACGCGAATATTCTTCGGTCCCCATTCAACCGCTAGCGCACGCGCAACGCCGAAGTCGGCCGCCTTGGATATGCCGTACATGCCGAGCGTGGCGGAGCCCTTTAGTCCGCCGATGGACGATATGATGATGAAGCTGCCGCCGCCCTGATCGGCAATGTGTGGCAGCGCCAGGTTGGCGAACCACACGGCACTTTGCACGTTCGACGTCATGACCTTGTCGAACGCTTCGTCCGGCAGCTCTTGCAGCGGGCCGTATACCGGATTGACGGCTGCGTTGCACACGAAGCTGTCGAGCCGGCCCCAGGTCTCCAGCGTCTTGGCGACCAGGTTCTCGCACTCATCCTTGCGCGATATGTTGCACGGGATGGCGATCGCCTCGCCACCGGCAGCCTTGATCGCAGCGGCCTTTTCATCACACACGTCGGCCTTGCGCGACGAGATAACCACCTTGGCGCCCATCGCCGCCATGTGTTCGGCAATCGACAGGCCGATGCCCTTGGTCGAGCCGGTTACAACGGCCACCTGTCCGTCGAGCGAGAACGGGTTGCCGTCGGGTGCGGTATTGGCAGAGGTCATGTGGCGCTTCCATTTCTAGTTGCCTGCGGCTAAGGGCTTGGTTCGGAGAAAGTCTACGGCGTCCTTGGCGCCTGAATCCAGCATTCGCATCGGATATCAGCCGGCTGTTGGCGCTGCGCTATCCACTGCATGATCAATCGCCGCACCCGTGGCGGCCGGACTGGTGCGCCTTGCGATAGTGTGTTGCTGATGTCGCCTGGTGCGGGCCCGGAAACGTGTCTGTCGTGGCCGCAACGCTTGATCCCGCAACAGCGGGTGCGGGGGAGACCGTATTGACGACGATTGCGGCACACGGCCTATCACCGGGCATGCGCGGAATACTCGCGATGGCGCTTGCCGCCGCGATCCTGACGGTACACGACACAGGCACCAAGATCTTACTGGAAAGCTACGCGATCAACCAGATCGTTACGGTGCGCCAAGCCTTCAGTGTCGTCATACTTTCGCTGATCATCCAGTTCACCGGTGGCTGGGCAACGGTGCGCATCGTCAACGCACATGCCGTGGCATGGCGGGCGCTGACCTTCATATTGACGACGGTTCTGATTGTCGCGAGCCTCAACGTGCTGCCGATCGCAACCGTACTTGCAATCGTGTTTGCCAGCCCGCTGGTGGTCGCGCTCCTATCCGTGCCGTTTTTGGGAGAGCGCGTCGGCCCGTGGAGGTGGGCCGCCATCATCACCGGGTTCACCGGCGTTCTGGTGATCCTGCGGCCGGCCGATCCGGGTTTCAATTTGCTGCTCCTCATCCCCGTCGCGGCAGCACTTGTCTCCGGCGTGCGGGATCTCGTGACGCGCTGGGCCGGGCGCACCGACAACGCAATGACGATATTATTTTGGTCAAACGTCGCGACCGTCGTTGTCGGCGCAGCCACCTTGCCGTTCCATTGGACCGACATCGCGATCCGGGACTATGCGCTGCTATTCAGCGTCGCGATCCTCAACACGATCGCACATTTTTTGATGATCTATGCGCTGCGCATCGGCGATGCGGCATTGGTCGCGCCGTTCCGTTATACGGCAATGATATGGGCGGTACTGCTCGGCTACGTCGTGTGGGGTGAGATACCGGACCAGTGGACGCTGATCGGCTCGGGCATCGTGATTGCCAGCGGTATCCTGCTTGCGGTTCGCGAAGCGCGCGCGATGCGAAAGCTGCGAGGTTGAAGCCGAAGTCGCTGTCGGGGATAGTCGCCCGCCCCGCAGCGGGCTTTGGGCAATTGCGGAAACGGGCAACGAAACGCGGGGTAGCGGGGTAGGATGTCTGAAAGCACGTTCACACAGAAGCTCGGTGCGGAGTTCCTCGGCACCGCCTTTCTGCTGGCCGCCGTCGTCGGCTCCGGCATGATGGGCGAGGCGCTCGCCGGAGGCAACGTCGCATTGGCTCTCCTTTGCAACACGATACCGACCGGCGCGATCTTGTTCGTGCTGATCACCATGCTCGGCCCGATCTCCGGCGCGCATTTCAATCCTGCCGTGACGCTCGCATTTCTCATCAGGCGCGACATCGCGCTGCCGGCCGCCGGCGCTTACGTGGTTGTGCAGATCGCCGCCGGCATCGTCGGCGTGCTCGCCGCCCATGCGATGTTTGATGCAGACATATTGCAGGTCTCGGCCAAGGCGCGCACCGGTGGCGGACAATGGTTCTCCGAATGCGTCGCGGCCTTCGGACTTGTGGCGACCATCCTGTTGACGTTGCGTGCCAATGCTGCCGCCATTCCGGCAGCCGTCGGGCTCTACATTACGTCGGCATACTGGTTTACGGCCTCGACGTCGTTCGCCAACCCGGCAGTGACGATAGCGCGTGGCTTTACCGATACCTTTGCCGGTATCGCGCCGCACCACGTTCCGGCGTTCATTGTCGCCCAGCTGGTTGGCGCAACGTGTGCGGTCTTCGTGTGCAAAGCGTTGCTGAACTCCGAACCGCACAGCTGATCACGCCACCGAAGCCCACTTCGTGCTAACCTGCACTTTAAATCATCGTGCCTTGAGTTAAGTCCGCTGTCGCGGCTCCAACTCAAGGCACAAAGATGATCGCCTCTAAGGAAACGAGCAACGTTCTGCGTCAATTCGGACTCGGACCGATTCCGAATTGACGCAGGTTGCCCTAGGACGGCTGGCAGGAGGAGGGTGGCATGCGCATGGCATTTCCGGAGAAGGGGCGCACACAGGATGCGGTTCTGAAGGCTCTTGCGGATATCAAGGCTGGCGATGCCGACTGGCGAGGCGGACGCGTGCCCTTGTTCGTGTTCAAGGGTTCCGACAGCGCAAGCGAGATCGCGCAGTCCGCGTTCAACGTGTTTTATGCTGAAAATGCACTTGGCCGGCATCGCGCGTTTCCGAGCCTCGATCGAATGGAGCAGGACATCGTCGCGATGGCGCTCGACCTGTTCCACGGGCCTGAGGATGCGGCAGGCTTCGTGACGACAGGCGGCACCGAGAGCATCATTCAGGCCGTACAGACGTGCCGGGATTACAATCGGGCAACGCGCGGCGACCAACATCATTGCGGCAATATCGTCGCCGCCTTCTCGTGCCATCCGGCATTCGACAAGGCCGCGCGGCTGATGGACCTCGAGGTGCGCCGGCAGCCCGTCGGCCGCAATTTTCGCGCGGACGTCGGCGCGCTCGAAGCTGCAATTGATAACGACACCATCATGCTTGTAGGCTCCGCGCCATGCTTTCCGTATGGCGTCTTCGACCCGATCGAGGACTTGGCCGAACTGGCCCGCAAGCGCGGATTGTGGTTGCACGTCGATGCCTGCGTCGGCGGATATCTTGCGCCGTTCGTCAAGGCCAACGGCGGTCGCGTGCCGCGGTTTGACTTTGCAATCGATGGCGTCGCGTCGCTGTCGGCAGACCTGCACAAGTTCGCATATGCACCAAAGCCGATCTCGACGCTGTTTTACCGTTCGCCTGAACTGGCACGCCATCACGGCTTCGAATTTCACGGCTGGCCGAACGGCCGGTTTGCCACGACGACGATTGTCGGCACGCGCGCCGGCGGCGCGATCGCCGGAGCCTGGGCCTTGTTCCACCACCTGGGTCGCGAGGGCTACGGCGCGATCGCCGAAGACCTCATGGCCGGTATCGCGCAATATCGCGATGGCGTCGGTGCCATCGACGGGTTGTCGGTTCTGGGCGACCCGGAGTTGTCCATCGTGGCGTTCGGCGCCGACGGGTTCGATATCTTTCAGGTCGCCGAAGCCCTGCAGGCAAAGGGCTGGACGCCGGGGCTCCTGCAGGAACCGAAAGCGATCCACAGGATGATGTCGATGCTGCACGTGCCGGTGATTGCGGAGTATTTGCGCGACCTTGCCGCAGCCGTCGAAGCAATTCACGCCGGCGTTTCCGGTAGTGCGCAGATAGCGGCCGAATACTAAGGCCACGTTGGTATTTTGACGGCGTTCCGCGCGCAGCCCGCCGGCATAAGGCACAAAGATGAGCGCCTCAAAAGAATCGAGCAACTTTCTACTTTAATTCAGAATTGGACCGATTCCGAATAAAGGCAGGTTGCGCTAGGATTGGCCGGTCCGGAGAAAAACGATGACCAAGAAAAAAGCATACCTCGATCAGGCCTACGAACTCGATTCTGCCGACAAGACACGCGCGTTCTATAGCAAATGGGCGGAAACCTACGACGAGGAATTGCGCGCCAACGCCTATGCCTCTCCTGCGCGGGTCGCAGGCGCCATGGCGGCGGCCGTCAGTGACAGGACGGCGCCTTTGCTCGACCTTGGCTGCGGCACCGGTCTGTCGGGCGAGGCGTTGTCGCAGGCCGGTTTTACGACCCTGGACGGCACGGATTTTTCGCGCGAGATGCTGGCGATCGCAAAAGGCAAGTCGATCTACCGTTCGATCGTCGAAAGCGATGCTGACCGCCCGGTACCGGCAGCCAAAGGCGATTATCAAAATTTCACCGCCGTCGGCGTTTTCAGTCCGGGACATGCACCGCCAGATCTGATTGCAACGGTGGTCGAACTGCTGCCGGCAGGAGGCTGCTTCGGCTTCACGCTGAACGATCACGCCCTCGAAGAGCCCGCCTACCTCGCCACCATCGAGAGGCTGGTTGGCGCCGGAACCATCGCAGTCGCCTTCGAAGAACGCGGCGACCACCTTCCTCGGATTGGCTTGCAGGCTGTGGTGTACGTGCTGCGGCGGCGCTAGCCGGTGGCAGGATTTTGTCAACCAGACTGACGCTGTTGTGAGATGCCCGTGAAGGCGTTCTCCAATACAAGTTCGAACACGCTCGAATAACTTAGGTTCTGGCGGGCAAGGCGATTCCAGGGTCCGTGTCGGGGTGAAATCAGCAATCAACATATTGATCCAGACCATTTTGCTGCTGTGCCTGACCGTTGGCACGACGGCGCTTGCCGGCACCGGCGTTGCGGGCGATGACCGCTCCGCAGTTCACACCATCGAGCGCAACCTGCGCGCCAAGACGTGCAGCAGGTTCGAGCTTCCCACCCCGTCCGAGCATCGCTGCCAGCGCGTTGCAGCCCAGGCATCGCTCTCCAGCCGGCCGCGATCACATGCCGACGGTTCCGGTGGCGAGCCGGTCGCGGTATGGCATTGGACGGTTTCTTGGCAACGAACCCGAGCGGTGCGGGCTACGACGCGTCACCGCTATTCTGCCACCGGACGGCGCGCTGCGTTCTGGCACGTCTTCGCCTACGCGCCGCGCCTCAGAAATTAGCTCCCCGGTCTGATTTGAATCGCGTTCGCTGATCCGTTCGGTCGCGCGGCATCGCCGGGTGCGGACGGCGCGGACGCACGCCCGATATCCAGTCCAGGCAGACCCGGCTCCCCGAACAGAGCCGTAGAGGAGACTATTCCATGACGTCCAATGTTCTTCGCGCACTTGCCGTGTGCACGGCGATGCTCGCGCTGGCACCTGCAGCACACGCCCAGAGCTTCTGGTCGCCGATGCCGGAACTTAACTCGCTCGAGGACAAAGTGCTCGTTCACTTTCCCCGCAAGTACCGTCCCGGCAATGTCGTCGTCAGCTTCGGCGACCGGCGCCTTTATCATGTGATCGCTCCCGGACGCGCGATCAGCTATCCGATTGCCGTGCCGCGTGCCGAGGCGCGCTGGCAGGGCGTGCTGAAAGTGAGCCGCAAGAAGGTCAATCCATCGTGGACGCCGACTCCGTCCATGCGGCGCGACAACCCAAAACTGCCCGCTTTCGTACCTGGCGGCCATCCCCGCAACCCGATGGGCGTCCGCGCCCTCTACCTCGGCTCCACGCTCTATCGCATCCACGGCACCGACGCACCGTGGACAATCGGCAAAAACGTATCGCGCGGCTGCATCCGCATGCACAACGCCCACGTCATCGAACTCTACAGCAAGGTGCGTGTCGGGGCCGAAGTGCTGGCAACCTGGAAGGCGTACCGCGCGCGCCGCATCGGTTGACAGTATGGCGGCCGCACGGGCCAAACCGGCTTCGCGCGCGCTCGTCCGGGGAAGGCTGGCTAAGCACCATTGGTCGTCATTGTCGCGCACGTCCGGGCAACAGCAATTCGGCCGCCCGCAAGGTCGTCGGGCGGCCGGCGCGTCTTCGAGAACGGAAATCCGGACAGCGCTAGCCGACAATCGCGTTCAGCGTCGCGCTTGGGCGCATTGCAGCGGTAAGCTTAGCCATGTCCGGCCGATAGTAGCCGCCGAGATCGACAGGCTTGCCCTGCACCGCGTTCAGTTCTGCAAGGATTTTTGCCTCGTTCGCCTGCATCTGTTCAGCGATTGGTGCAAAGTGCGCCTTGAGATCCGCGTCCTCGTCCTGCGATGCAAGCGCTTCGGCCCAATACATCGCGAGATAGAAATGGCTGCCGCGGTTGTCGAGTTCGCCGACCCGGCGCCGCGGAGACTTGTCGGTATCGAGCAGCTTTTCCGTCGCAGCATCGAGCGCCTTGGCCAGTACGGCGGCCTTGGCGTTATCCTTGGCGCGCGCCAGATGCTCGAGCGAGGCGGCAAGTGCACAGAATTCGCCGAGTGAATCCCAGCGCAGGTGGCCTTCCTCGACCAGCTGCTCGACATGCTTCGGCGCCGATCCGCCGGCGCCGGTCTCGAACAGGCCGCCACCGTTCATCAACGGCACGATGGAGAGCATTTTCGCACTGGTGCCGACTTCGAGGATCGGAAACAGATCTGTCAGATAATCGCGCAGCACGTTACCGGTGACCGAAATCGTGTCCTCGCCCTTCTTCATGCGTTCAAGCGAAAAGCGAGTCGCCTCGCGCGGAGCCATGATGAGAATTTCGAGGCCGGCCGTGTCGTGGTCTTTCAGATAGGCCTTGACCTTCTTGATGAGCTGGGCGTCGTGCGCGCGCGCCTCGTTGAGCCAGAACACGGCCGGTGCGCCCGTGATGCCGGCACGCTCGACGGCGAGCTTGACCCAGTCGCGCACTGGCGCATCTTTCACCATGCACATGCGCCAAATGTCGCCCTTGGCGACGGCGTGCTCGTGAAGCGTGCCGCCGGCCGCGTCGACGACGCGCATGGTACCGTCGGCCGGTGCAACAAACGTCTGCGGGTGGGAGCCGTATTCCTCCGCCTTCTGCGCCATCAGACCGATGTTCGGGATGGTCCCCATCTCGGACGGGTTGAAGGCGCCGTGCTCCTTACAGAAATTGATCGTTTCGTCGTAGACCGGCGCGTACGAGTTGTCGGGGATCACGCACTTGGTGTCGTGCTCTTTGCCGTCCGGCCCCCAGCCTTTGCCGCCGGCCCGAATGAGTGCCGGCATCGAGGCATCGATAATGACGTCGCTTGAGACGTGCAGGTTGGTGACGCCGCGGTCGGAATTGACCATGTACATGTCAGGCTGGGCGGCCATGGCAGCCTTGATATCGGCTTCGATCTCGGCCTGCTTGTCTGCCGGCAAGGCCTTGATCTTTTCCTCCAGATCGCCGATCCCGAGATCGGGATTTACGCCGATTTCGTCAAACGTTGCAGCGTGCTTGTCGAACACGTCCTTGAGATAAATGTAAACGGCGTGGCCGAACAGAACGGGGTCCGACACCTTCATCATCGTCGCCTTGAGGTGGACGGAAAAGAGCACGTCCTTTGCCTTGGCATCAGCGATCTGCTCGATCAGGAATTGGCGAAGCGTCTTGGCGCTCATGAAGGTCGCGTCAACGACCTCGCCGGCCTCGAGCGGCGTCTTTTCTTTGAGCACCGACACCGTGCCGTCCCCGGCGACGAACTCGATACGCGCATCGCCGGCCTGGGCTGCGGTAATGGTCGTGGACTTCTCGTTGGCGAAAAAGTCATTGCCCGGCATCGAGGCGACGTGGGTCTTCGAGTCGGGCGCCCACGCGCCCATCGAGTGCGGGTTCTTCCTGGCATATTCCTTGACCGCCTTCGGTGCGCGGCGGTCCGAGTTGCCTTCCCTGAGAACCGGATTGACGGCGCTGCCTTTGACCCGGTCATAGGCGGCGCGGACCTTGCGCTCTTCATCCGTTTGCGGGTGTTCCGGATAATCGGGCAGGGCAAAACCCTGCTCCTGCAACTCGCGAACGGCCTCCTTGAGCTGCGGAACCGAGGCCGAGATGTTGGGCAGCTTGATGACGTTGGCGTCCGGTGTCTTGACCATCTCGCCAAGCTCGGCAAGATCATCGGGCTGGCGCTGGCCATCCTTCAGGTATTCGGGAAACTGCGACAGGATGCGGCCGGCCAGCGAAATATCCTTGGTGCCGAACGTTATACCGGCCGGTTTGGCAAAGGCCTTGATGATCGGCAGCAACGAACCACTCGCCAGTTCCGGCGCCTCATCGACCTTGGTGTAAATGATATCGGCTGATTTGCTCATCGTCGTTCCGTTTCCCTAATTTTTGGGGGCCGCCGGGGCCGGCGGCGCTATGATCCTGCCCGCGGTCGGTCTCGTCAGCCACCGACCCGTATCGCCTGGGTTTTAGAGAAGTTTTGGACGTTGGGCAAAGGGCCGCAAGTCGGACGCGTCGTTAGGCGCACATCATCGATGGGTGGATGCGCAAGCTCCGATCGCCCCAAGACCGGCCCGCACCCGGTATACCGCTGCCCGGTAGTTTGCCTGCCGCGCAGCGGATAGGGAAAGCGGCCAGGAATTTGGCTGGCCATGTTTCCGGCCGGGGCTGAAATGAACCGTTTCTCGGCGCGACCGATCCCGAACCGGGTCAGATGATCATCGTCGGCTTTTCGCCCGGGACCGGACTGGCCTGGAACGTGCCACGTGCAATCACGGCGTCGCGGCCGCCGTACCTCTCGATCAAGGCCTGCTGGTCGGCCTTTGAGCGCGCTTCGACCTCGTCCGGATCGCAGATCTTGCGAAGTTCTGCCTGAAGTTCCGCGCGAACATCGCCGTGCGCCGTTGCGGTACCGAGATCGTTGGCCTCTTCCGGATCCGCGTCCAGATCATAGAGTTCCGGCTCGTCGAAGCCGGCATAGACGTTCAGCTTCCAGCGGCCCTTGCGGATCATGAAACCCGCGCTCACCGCCCCCATGGCGTGATATTCGCTGAACACGACGCGCTCCAATTCGCTGTCGGCGTTGGCGATGTCGATCAGCGATCGGCCGGGATGGACATCGTCCGTCCTACCGTCTCCCAAACCGGCCGCTTGAAGGATGGTCGCGTAGCCGTCGACCAGCGACACCGGCGTGTCTGAGACATGGCCTGCAGGTATGTCGGGCCCGGCCATGATCATCGGAATGGCCACGCTTTCCTCGAACATGTTGGACTTGCCCCACATGCCGCGGTTGCCGAGGTTTTCTCCGTGGTCGGAGACGTAGACGACACGCGTGCTGCTCGCCAGTCCGGTTTCATCCAGCGTGTCGAGAATACGCCCGACGTTGGCATCGACGAACGAGCACAGCGCGTAATAGCAGGCGATGCCGAGCTTGCGGTTTTCGTCGGTGAAATGGCGATCGTCGTTGGTCGCATCACGCAGCGCCTGAAACCAGGGATGGTAGGACTTCTGCGCGCCGTAATCCTTCGGCCAGGGCATGGCATCGACGTCGTAGAGGTCGAGAAACTGCTGCCGCGCGATCAACGGATAATGCGGGCAGACGTGCGAGGAAAACAGCATCCATGGCTTGTCGGGCGGATTGGCGGCCTGTTCGCGCAGCCAGTTGCACGTGCGCTCGGTAATATCGCAGTCGTACCTTTGGTAGGACGAGTCTCCCGGGCCGATTTCGGTCGCAAACCGGCTCTTTGAAGGCGGTGGCGCGATCGGGTCCTTGACCGCCTGGCGCAACGCGCCGATGCCGTCGACGACGTTGAGGGGAATGATCATCTGCTCGAAGCCGCAGGGATCGGTCTCGAAGCGGTAGTGCAGTTTGCCGATGGAGCAGCACTTGTGGCCGACTGCCATCAGGCGATGCCCCCAGGCCTCGACTGCGCCTTCGTAGGGGTGGGCGTTGGTCCAATACCCGATCCGATGGACGTACTGACCTGTCGCGAAACTGGCCCGCGCCGGTACGCAGATCGGCGAATTGGTGTAAGCGTTGCTGAACCGCGTACCGCGCTCGGCGAGCCGGTCGAGATGGGGCGTCTTGACGATCGGATGGCCGGCACAGCCCATCGCACGCGCCTGATGCTCGTCCGACATGATCAAGAGAAGGTTGCTAGGCTCGCGCGATCGGGTCATTTGCCGAAAATCCATGCTGCTCGTCGTAAGTTCTCAAGTCACCATTGGCAGGCGCCAATCAATCCAGCTCCTCGCCGTCCATGCCGGAATTCTTGCGCACTTTGGCGCACATTTCGCGGATATGTGGCCCGAGCGCGGCTGGATCGTCCATTTGGCTGACCTCGGCACCGCGCCGCCAGCCTTCGCAGACCGCGACGCGGCCGTTGCCCGCCTGGATCACCCGGCCGGTGATGTCCTGCGCCTCCTGGCTGGCGAGCCACGTCACCACTGCTGCAACCCACTTGGGATCGCGGGCGGCGATTTCCTCTTCGGTATATTCGCGCAGATTTTCGGTCATGCGGGTCTGTGCGGACGGTGAGATCGCGTTGACGGTCACTCCGTAGCGGCGCAGTTCACGCGCGGCAATGATCGTGAAGGCTGCGATCCCGGCCTTGGCGGCACCATAGTTGGTCTGGCCGATGTTGCCGTAGATGCCGGACGTCGATGACGTATTGATGATGCGGCCGGCAACCGGGCCGCCTTGGGCCTTGCTGACCTCGCGCCAATGTGCGGCCGCATGGCGGGTTGGTGCGAACGTGCCCTTGAGGTGGACCTGGATGACGGCATCCCACTCATCTTCCGCCATGTTTGTCAGCATCCTGTCACGCAGAATGCCGGCATTGTTGACCAGCACGTCGAGCTGTCCGTAGGTCGCAACGGCTTGCTCGATCATACGCTTGGCGCCGTCCCAGCTGCTGACGTCGTCGCCGTTGACGGCGGCCTCGCCGCCTGCCGCCTTGATCTCTTCGACGACCTGGCCTGCGAGCGACGTATCGCCCGCGCTGCCGTCGATCTCCGCACCAATGTCGTTGACGATGACCTTGGCGCCGTGGCGGGCGAGCATCAGCGCGTGTTCGCGGCCGAGACCGCGCGCGCCACCGGTGACGACGGCAACGCGGCCCTCGCATAGTTTTGACATGGTGTCCTCCATCGTTGTTGCTCGGCGCGCGCCCTCGCCGTCAACCGAGCGGCCTGCTGTCTCTCACGGGGGCATAGATCAAAATTGCAATCAAGCTCATCGCGGCCAATGCCGCAAAGGCCGCACGGTAGGCGACCTCGGGCGGCACGCCTTCGACACTCGCAAACTGGCCGACGATCCATCCGAAGACCAATTGGGAGACGGCGATCGCCGACATCACGCCCATGTTCGTCACCGCCACGCCGCGGCCGATCAGGTCGCTCGGCACGAGCCCGCGGGCATGCGCAAAGGCCATCATCGGATACATCGCGAAAAAGCCGATTAGCGCAAACACGGACGTGACGAGCCAGATCGGCGGTTGCTGCGTGAACACCAATACCAGGGTCAGCAGGAGGATTGTTGTCGCGCCGCCGAGTATCACCGTCTTAATGGAATTGAGCCGGCGTGCGAGGATGCCGTAGAAGGTGTGACCGAAGACACCGGAAATGCCCATGCCGAGCAGGACGTTCCCGCGTGCGATCTCGTCGAGGCCGTGGACATCGCGCAAATAGGGCGCACCCCAGACGCCCAGAAGCGTCGTCTGGACGGACATCGGGATGCCGACCACGAGCAGGCGTTTCAAGCCGGGCTGTGCCACGGCGCGGACGACACCCGAGAAGACCGCGGCGAGCGACTCGTGACGCGAGGTCTGGCGCATCGCGCTACCCGCTGGTTCGCGCAGGCCGATGCTCACCGCAAGCAGCAAGATCGCGACGCCGGCCGTAAACACCCAGAAGCAGTCACGCCATGCAAACACCGAAATCAATGCGGCGAGCGGCGCGGTCGCGCACAGCCCGCCGAGGGCTGCAAAGCTGTTCAAATACCCGGATTGGATAACCACCCGTTCGGGTGCGACCCACTGGTTGACGACATAGAACGCGCCGCTGAAGATCCCGGCACAACCGATGCCCATCAAAACTCTGCCGAGGATCAGGCCCTCGGCACTTTCCGCCATCGAAAACGCGGCTGCGCCGGCGGTGGTGAACAACAACAGCGTTGCAAGCGTCCTTCGGGCGCCGAACCGATCGAGCAGCATGCCGCCCGGGATCTGCATCAGCGCGTAGGCGAAAAAGAACGACGATGCGATGAGGGAGAGCGTCTCCGGCCCGAGCTGCATCTCGCTCGACAAGGTCGGCGCGAGAATGCCCAGGCTGCCGCGCAGGAAGAGGTTGGTGAACCCAAGCGCGTAGAGGACGAGCAGCATCGACAGCGCGATGTTTTGTTGCGTGGCAGCGGCGGCGCGCCGGACGTCCTGCATGCTGGGTTGCGATCCTGGAGGTTTTGTGTTTGCGCCATCTTCCGCCAGAAGTCCGGGTCAGCGCCAGTGATATATCGGGACGCCGCACGAGCCCTTCCAGCAATCAGAAGCATGATTGCGGGCGTCCTGCAAAACCGGGAATGATGCCGGAAAGTCTTACCCCCGGGTGATGGTGCCTTTCAGGAGAGCAGCCGATCATGCAGAGCGTCCACGACATTACGTTTGGGTTTCAGGCGGCGCCGTCGAGCGATTTCGAAAAGCCCGACCATGTCCTCTATCGGGAAGTGATTGAGGACTGCCAACTCGGTCACGATCTTGGCTACGAGGCGGCGTGGATGCTGGAGCACCATTTCCGCGACTATTATCCGACGCCGAGCCCGCTGCTGTTGATGGCGCACGTTGCGCGCGAACTCCCCGATCTCGGGCTCGGTACGTCGGTACTGGTACTGCCTTGGTATCACCCGGTCCGTCTTGCCGAAGAAATCTCGATGCTCAACGCATTGACGCGCGGCACGCTGCACCTCGGTGTCGGGCGCGGCACGGCCAAGTCCGAGTATGACGCGTTCGGCATCGACATGCGCGAGGCCCGCGGACGCTTCGCCGAGGCAATGCGCATCATTCAATCCGGCCTGACCGGCGAGCCCTTTACATTTGCCGGGCAGTTCTACCGTATAGAGCGACCGATCCGACTGAGGCCACAGCCGGTCGACAAGGAGATCAAGTTTTACGGTGCGATCGGCAGTCCGGCGAGCAGCGAGATCATGGCCGAGTTGGGCATTCCGCCGATCTGCCTCTCGACGTTTCCAGACCATCTGTTGGCAAAGATCCTGGAGACCTGGCACAGCAAGGCCGCGGCCTCAGGGCACGCCACCACGAACGTGACGCTGCCGGTCTCGGTCAAGATGATCGTGGCGGACTCCGACAGGCAAGCATTCGCCTTGGGGCGGCGGTTTTACCCTGACTATTTCCGGCTCCAGGCCGATCACTACGAAGTCGATTCCGATCCCTGGTCCGACATCGAGGACTATCAGGCCTTCACGCGGATGTTTTCCAACCTTCGCAAGCTGGCGGACCCGAACGCGTTGGACCCCTTCATGACGGCAAATCTGGTCGCCAGTCCGGAGACGATCGCCCGGCGCATCGAAGACTTGGCGCGGCTCGGCTTCAACTACGTCATGTGCTCGGCTGCTACGCCCGGTACGCCGCAGGACGCGCGTCAGGAGATCATGGCGCGGTTTGCAACGGAGATAGCGCCTAGGTTCTCCAAGGCGTTTCGCGACCGCGACCGGCCGCGCAAGCCCGCTGCGGCGATGACGGTATGACCGGCGTTCCGCTCCCGCTGCACGGCATCCGCGTGCTCGACGTCGCCTCGTTCGTCGCAGCACCCGTCGCCGCGACGATCCTCGGCGACTTCGGTGCCGAGGTGATCAAGGTCGAGCCGCCGCTCGGCGGCGATCCCAACCGTCACATGCGCGACGTTGCGGCCTATCCGGACAGCGACGTCAACTATCCCTGGCATCTCGATTCACGCGGCAAGCAATCACTTGCCATCGATCTCAAGAATACCGAAGCACGTACCGCATTCGACAAGGTTATCGCGTCGGCGGACGTGCTGATCACCAACCTGCCGATCGCTGCCCGCGCGCGCTTGTTGCTCGACTATGAAACCGTAGCCGCAACCAACCCTCAGCTCATATATGCTGCGTTCACCGGCTATGGCGAAAGCGGGCCGGATGCCGACCAGATGGGCTTCGATATCAATGCCTATTTCGCGCGCTCCGGCATTCTCGACGGCGCCCGCTACGATGATGCCTACCCCGGCGTTGCCATGCCGGCACAGGGCGACCGTTCATCGGGCGTGACGCTTGCACTGGCGGTCATGATGGCGCTCTGGCACCGGCAAACCACCGGCGTGGGAACGCTGGTCACGACCTCGCTGCTGACCAACGGCATCTGGGCCAACGGCATCATTGCTCAGGGCGCGTTGATAGGTGCACCGCAACCGAAACGGCCGCCACCTGATCGTCCGCGCACAGCGCTCAGCAATGTCTACAGGACGCGGGATGCGCGATGGCTGCAATTGACGCTGGTGCGCGAGGACCGCGATTGGCCGACACTGTGCACGTCACTGGCACTGAGCGATCTGATCGACGACGCGCGGTTTGCCGACAATGCTTTGCGCCGACGCAATGCGCCGGCACTCGCTACCGTGATCGCAGCGGCGATCGTAACGCAGGACGTCGCCTTCTGGCGTCAACGGTTCAAGGCGCATGGGATCGCATTTGCCATCCTCAACCGCGCCGAAGACCTGCCCAACGACGAGCAGGTTCTGGCGAGCGGAGCAATCGCCCGGACCGCGATCCCCGAGATGCAAACGACCATAGCGGCACCATTTGCGCTGGCCGATGTCAGCGTGCCCCCGGCGACACCCGCGCCCGAACTCGGCCAGCACTCCGAGAGCGTGTTGCGCGCCGCCGGCGTTGATGATCAAGTGATCGGAGATTTGAAAGACCGCGGGGCAATTGCGACGGCGGGCTAGGTCGCCGGTGCACGGCGGGTCTATTCCGGTCGAAGCACGACACAGGAAAGGAATTCGCGCCATGAAACTCGGCATCTTGTTGGGCTACAAGGGAGCGCCCGGCGGACCTGACATGGACTTGATCCTCGAAGCCGAACGGCTCGGATACGATTCCGCGTGGACCAGCGAGTCCTGGGGATCCGATGCGGTCACGCCGGCCGCCTGGGTGCTAGCCAAAACGAGCAGGATCAAGGTCGGCACCGGCATCATGCAGATGTCGGCCCGGACACCATCGTGCGCGGCGATGACGGCGATGTCGCTGCAATCGATGTCCGGCGGCCGCTTCCTGCTCGGCATCGGCCCGTCCGGCCCGCAGGTGATCGAAGGCTGGCACGGCGAGGTCTTTGGCAAACCCCTCAAGCGAACGCGTGAATATATCGCCGTCATCCGGCAGATCTTCGCCCGCGAAAAGCCATTGGAATTTGACGGCGAGTTCTATCAGATACCGAACACCGGGCCGGGCACGACAGGTCTCGGCAAGGCGCTGAAGACGATCATGCATCCGGACCCCGCCATCAGGATTTACACCGGTTCGTTCGCGCCCGCCGGCCTGCGCACGGCCGGGGCGGTGGCCGACGGCGTCCAGCCGATCTTCATGATTCCCGAGAAGACGGGCCTCGTGCGCAGGTATGTGGAGGAAGGCCGGACCAAGGCCGGCAAGAGTACCGATCTTGCAGACTTCGATATCGCGCCATTCGTGCGTGTGCAAATGGGTGACGATCTTGAAGCCTGCCGCAACGTGGTGAAGGCGGAGATGGGGTTCTACATTGGCGGTATGGGTGCGCGGAACAAGAACTTCTACAACGACTATGCCAAGCGCCTTGGCTACGAGGAGGCCGCCGTCAAGATCCAGGATGCGTTTCTCGATGGTCGAAGAGCGGAAGCTGCGGCGCTGGTCCCGGACGAACTCGTCGATGAGACATCCCTTGTCGGATCGGCCGATCGCATCAAGGAACGCGTGCAGGCCTGGAAGGCAGCGGCCGCCGACAACAGCATTGGTTCGATGCTGATGGGCATCAAGGACGTCGAAACGCTGCGGGTCGTGGCGCAAGCCGCCGCCTAGATCATCGTGCCTTAAGTTGGTCGCCTCTAAAGTATCGAGCAACTTTCTGCTTTCATTCGGAACCGGACCGATTCCGAATGAAAGCAGGTTGCTCTAGAAGTTTCCGCCTTACGCGGGACCCATCGCCGGCCGCCCCCCTCACGACCACCCACGGCATCATTGTATTGAGCGGTCGGGGGGGGGGAGAGCGGCATAGTTTCAGCGAAACCTGGAAGACTATGGCAGCGTCTTCAGCATTGCAGATGCTGCGAATTACTTCGTCTTCAACTGGCTGTCCTTGGCCTTTTTGGGCGGACCTTCGTCATAGTGCCTGGCACCGACGACGAGCCGCTTGGCACTCGTGTTGTGGCGTTTGGCGAAGGCTTCCGGCGGCCACGGGTCGATGGTGTGGATCGCCTTGTTGGCGGCAACAGCCTCGCCGCCGGCGAGGTTAATCGTGTCGATGCGGTCGCGATACTGGCGGCAGCCGCTCAGCGCAGGTGCGCCGACCAGTGCAACCACGGCGACAATCACCACGGACCGCGCAAGCGGGCATGCGTGCACGCCCGTGTTCAAGGCATTCATTGCACCAGCCTCCGCTCGTCCAGCGTAATGATGTGGCCGGGACGCGCATGGCCTGCGGCCTCGGCGCGGACCGTCGCCTTCCAGTTGGGCCTCTCGTCACGGCTCAGCATGAAGTAATCAATATCGTTCGACGGCTTGGCACCATCGAGCGGGCTCTTGAGTTTTTCACCCGGCCTTGCAGCCCGCACCAGCCGTGGCGTGACGATGATGACTAGGTCCGTCTGGTTCTTCTGGTACTGGGCGGAGCGAAACAACGCACCAAGCACCGGCACACTTCCGAGCCACGGGATTTGCGAGCTCAAGCGCGTGTTGTTGTTCTGAAGCAGGCCGGCAATGGCAAAGCTCTGGCCGTTGCGCAACTCGACCGTGGTCTGAGCCTTGCGCACGACAAGTCCCGGGATTTGCGTCCCATTGATGCGAATCCCCCCGGCCGCATCCAGTTCGCTGACTTCAGGCTCGATCTTGAGGTTGATCAGGCCGTCGGACAGCGCTGTCGGCGTGAAATCAAGCGCGACGCCAAACTTCTTGAAGGCGATCGTGATGGTCTGGTCACCGGAATCGACCGGGAAGGGAAATTCGCCACCGGCGAGAAAACTCGCCTTGTCGCCTGACATCGTAACGAGGTTGGGTTCTGCCAGCCGCCGCGCCAGACCGCGCTGCTCGAGCGCCCGTACGATGGCGTCTGCGCGCAGACCCTTGTCCAGCATCCGCGCGATCATCGTGCCGAAGGGCGCCGCACCCGACAACAGTGCCTCCGACGAGATGAAGTCGTTGGCGACGATCGCCTGGCCGCCGATGTCGGCGTTGAAACGGTTCGAGCGCCAGCGCGACCCGAGACCTAGCTCACGCGATGCCGTGCGGTTGGCCTCGATGAAGCGCACTTCAAGCATCACCTGCTGCACCGAGCGCACCTCGATGGCATTGGTCACGGCCTTCGGCGCGTACTGCTCGGCGATTGCGATCGCCTTTTGGGCGGAGGGCGTATCGGCCACGGTTCCGCTCAGCAGAATGCGGCCGTTGGCTTCGGAGACCCTGAGATTTGCGAAAGGAATGCTTTCACGGATCTTGCGCCGCAGGTCCTTCATGTCGTGCGTGACGTCGACTTCGAGAGCTGCAATCACCCGCCGTTGATCGTCGAGCAAAGCCAGGCTGGTTGAGCCGACACCCTTGCCAACGACGTAAACCGACCGATCCGTCAGTGGCACGACGTCGGCGATCTTCTCGTCCGCGATCAACGCCTTGTTATAGGGCTCGTTGAACTCGATGATGATCGATTTGTGATTGACGACGGAGACCTTGCCGCCGCTTTCGCTGACCCGCCAGCCACTGCCTGATCCCGAGTAGCGCCAATTGCCGTTGGCGGATGCGGCCTGGCTCATCATGACCATAGCCATAGCCATAGCCATAGCCATGGCCAGGGCGACGAACGTGCGAACCGCCGCGCGGGTTCGCGATATTGAAAGCCGCGCTTGATCATCGCGCCTTAAGCTGGAACCGCAGTCGCGGCTTCTACTTGAGACACAAAGATGATCGCCTCCAAAGAATCGAGCGACTTTCTGCTTTAATTCGGAACCGAACCGAATCCGAATTGAAGCAGGTTGCTCTGGTGCGCAGGAACTTAAGCTACGAACGGACACGTTCAGACTTCTTTGCAACATGCTACCGACCTGTCGTTTGGATCACAACGCAAACGCACGTATCGGCCAGCCACGCGGCCCGAATCATCACGATGTTATAGGTCGATGAAACCCGCCTCACCCGATTCGGTGGGTTATACACATCCAGAATGTTGCGCGGCCCGCACCGGTTGAGAGCGCGCTACTGCAGGATGCTGGCCGCAACCGTCGGGACCTTGTACTCGGTCGGCTTGGCCGAGCGGAACACCACGATCTTGCGCATCGGGTCTTGCTTTGCCTTGGCAGCCTTCACAGGCTCGGGCAGCACCATGGGCTTTTCAGCGACCACCGGTTCGCGCGGCGCAATGGCGCTGCGCAATGCCAACGAGATGCTGCCGACGGTGGTTGCCAGCGTGATCTTCTGCGCATCGCGCAATGCAACCTCCAACGTCACCGTACTGACGACGCGGGGTCGGTATTCCGGGTCCTCGGTCTGCTGGTCGATTGCGAGCACCCGCACGTCGCGCAGTAAGACCTCGGTCGTGCGAATGCGTGCCGGATCATTCTCTTCCGGCCGTTCCGTCAGGAGAAGATCGACCCGGTCGCCCGGCATCACAAAACCGCCGACACCGAGCACCGCGTTGACGCGGACGGCGATGGCGCGCATGCCCGGACCGAGCATCAAAGCCAACGACGGGCGCTGGCCGGGCCTGCTGACGCGCTTTTGCGTGACCACCTCGCCCGGGGTGAACGTCGACAGTGACACGCGTTCCCCCTCAACCCCCAGTACTTCGACGACGGAGCGAAACGCGCCCTCCGGGACGGCACTGGCCGGCCACTCGACTTCCTTGAGGTCGGTTGGCTTGATGACCCGGCCGTGCGCAATTGGTTGTGCTGCGGTGACGACGTTCGTCATCTCGATCTTCGGCGTCACTTTGACGATGCGGGGGACTTTGACCGAGGCCATGTAGTCGGACGAAATACTGACGGCGAGTGCACTTGCGGCAATGGCGACCGACAGAGCCAGAAACTGAGCAAATCGCATCTGTAGTCCCTCTCCGCCATTTTGCCTGCAACCCTAAGGAAAGGTATCACCGGCGTCTCAAATGCCCGTTTATCGAGGCGCGACAATTTCCATAAAATTCGAACAACTGGGGATAGGACTTGTATAACTCGCGTCCCGCGTTTGACAGCACGCAATGGTGACGCCAACGTCCGAGCGCTCAGATCACGTGAAGTCGCGTGCGAGTCGAAAAGTGTTCAGCGTTGCCGGCTCCGCAAGTTTGGAATTCGAGGGTGTCCATGTACCGCGAAGCCGCCGCGTCGGTTCGATTTTGCGTCGCGTGTGTTGGCCTCCTGCTGGGACTGGCCGGTTGCGCCGTGCCCGGCCCCGGCGACGGGACGTCGATTGGTCGTTTGGCGCGCAATGACCTGGAACTGACCAACGCACAAAAGCATTTCGCACGCGGCGAGTTCGGCCTGGCCGAAAAGAATTTCAGGCTTGCGATCGAAGGCGATTCGCACAACCCGGAGGCCTGGCTGGGGCTTGCCGCATCCTACGACCAACTCGGGCGCTTTGATCTCGCTGACCGCAGCTACAAGCGCACGAAGCAGTTGATCGGCGAGACGCCCGTGGTGCTCAACAACATGGGCTATTCCTACATGCTGCGCGGTGATCTCGGTGAGGCGCGCAGGCTTTTGCTTCGCGCCCGCAAGATGGACCCGCTCAACGTCAGGATCCAGCGGAATATCGAAGAGCTGAACGTCCGCCTGGCGAAGATCGGCCAGCGGCCGGTCGCGCTGTAATCCCGCACCGGCGCCTTGGTCTTCACAGCCCCGGCCTTCGTCTTGACAACCCGGACGCTCGTCTTGACGGAATGGCGCTTGCGCATCGGGGCCTTCGTCTTCACTGAACGGCGCCCCTGCATTGCGGCGCGCCCCGCCGGCCTCGTCCTGCGGGTGACGGCGGCCGCTTATTCGTTCAAACTCGACTCCCGGATGACGACTGCAACCATCGCGAAGGGGAGAGCGAGACGATGCTCAGCATATCAGGGCGTACCGTTTCCGACGTTCTGGTGGAAGCCACCGAAGCCTATCGCGACAATCCGCTGCTGATTGTGCCGCGCGATGCAACGCGCGTCTATGACCCGGACGGGCGGGAACTGTCCTATGCCGACGTCAGCGCCGAAGTCGAGCGGATTTGCAGCGATCTCAGCGCGGCCGGCTACGGTCATGGTCATCGCATCGCCGTTCTCCTGGAGAACCGGCCTGAGACACTGCTGGTCAAATTTGCCTGCGCACGGCTCGGAATTTCCTGGGTGCCGGTCAATCCAGACTACAGGCCGGCGGAAATCGCGTATCTCTTGCAGGACTCGGGCGCCGATCTCGCCGTCGCCAGTCCGCCGCGAGCGGATCAGCTGCGCGACGGGATCAGCGAAAGCGGCCGGGATATCCGCCTCACCATTTACGGCGAAGCGGACGGGTTTGAGCCCGCGCCGCGCGCTGCCCCCTTGCAGGGCCCGGTAAATCCGCAAAGCGAGGCAAGCCTTCTTTACACGTCCGGCACGACCGGCCGGCCCAAGGGCTGCATTTTGAGCCACGAATATGAGCTTATCCTCGGCGCGTGGTATGCCACACGCGACGGCCTCATGGCGCTCGAGGAAGGTCGCGACAGGCTCTACAACGCGCTGCCGTTGTTTCATGTCAACGCGGGCATTGTCTCACTTTACGCCGTGCTCCTGACCGGCAACGCCCAGGTTCTTCCGGAGCGCTTCAGCCGCACGCGCTGGTGGCGTGAAATCCGCGACACCAGGGCCACGATCATTCATTATCTCGGGGTCATCATTCCGGTTCTTTTGAGCACGCCTCCCGGTCCGCAGGACCGCAATCACGCGGTTCGTTTCGGCTTTGGCGCCGGTCTTGAGCCGACGGTTCACGGCGTCTTCGAAGAGCGCTTCGGATTTCCGCTGGTCGAGGGCTGGGGCATGACCGAGATGTGCAAAATCCTGGTCGACAACGAAGAGCCGCGCCAGATCCACACCCGCGCCATGGGGCGGCCGCAGCCGGGCCTCGAGGTGCGCGTTGTCGACCAGGACGACATCGACGTTCCGGTTGGCGAGAGTGGCGAGATGGTTGTACGCCACTCTGCGGCAACGCCTCGCCACGGCGCATTCTCGGGTTACCTCAACCTGCCTGCACAGACGGAGCAGGCTTGGCGCGGTGGCTGGTTCCACACCGGCGATACCGTCCGTCAGGACGAAAGCGGCATGCTCTATTTCGTCGACCGCAAGAAGAATATCATCCGTCGCTCCGGAGAAAACATCGCCGCCGCCGAGGTCGAGGCCTGCATCCAGGGTTTCGCCGACGTGGCGCAGGTCGCGGTCATCGCGATCGAGGATGAACTGCGCGACGAAGAGGTCTTTGCCTGCGTCGTTCTCAAAGACGGGACGGCGGACGAACCGACGGCGCGACGCATTTTCGATCACTGCTTTGCAGCCCTTGCCTATTACAAGGCACCCGGCTGGATCGCGTTTGTCGATGCGCTGCCGGTGACCGGCACCCAGAAGGTACTCAAGCACATGATCTTCGCGGCCGACGAAGACCCGCTCGGCCGCGAGCTGACTTACGATTTTCGTTCGCTGAAGAAGCGCTGACGAGACGATGGAGCGGGATATGAGCCAGCCGAAAATCTATCTCGCAGGCCCGGAGGTCTTCCTCGCGGACGTCGCTGCGATCGCGGCAGCCAAGAAGGATTTGTGCGCGCGACATGGTTTGGTTGGCGTGTTTCCGTTCGATGCGCAGATAAGCGAACTTGCAGCGCTCGCGCCCGCCGAACAGGCGCGACGCATCAGCGAGGAAAACGAGAACCTGATGCGCGGCTGCGATGCCCTGGTTGCAAACTGTACGCCGTTCCGCAGTGTAAGCATGGACATCGGAACAGGTTACGAAATCGGTTTCATGCACGGCCTCGGCAAGCCGGTATTCGGCTATTCCAACGTCAGTCAGTCGCTTGCCGAGCGCACGGCACGCTACAACCAGACCCTCGGGTCAGGCGCCATCGACCCCTATACCGCCGGCACCGAGGTCGAGAACTTCGGCCTGTTCGAGAACTTGATGATTGCCGTCGCGCTGCAGAACTTCAGTTGCGACGTCGTACTGAACGACGTTTCAGCCGGCGACGAACTAACGGATTTGACGGCCTTTGAAGCCTGCCTCGTGAGCGCCGGCCGCGCTTTATGCGGGCCGCCGGCATCACGTCCCAAGATATGACCCGCCGTTGACGTGGATGATCTGGCCGTTGATGTAGCCCTGCCGGGGATCGGCGAGAAACAGGGCCGCCGAGGCGATCTCGTCGACGGCGCCCATGCGCGGCACGGGCGGCGGGTTGGCCATCGGCGGGCGTTCGCCGGCGGACGCCGGCCGTGCGGTATCGATCTGGCCGGGCGAGATGTTGTTGGCGGTGATGCCGCGGTCGCCGAACTCGGCGGCAAGGGCGCGGGTCAGGCCGACCAACCCGGACTTGCCGGTCAAATTGTTGGCGCGGCGCTTGAAACCGAGGTGCCATGAAATGCCGCCGACGGTAATGATGCGGCCCCATCCCTTATCGATCATGCCGGGCAGGGTCGTCTGCGCCAGATGGAACGTGCCGTCCAGCGAAATATCGATGATGCGCCGCCAGGTGGCGTAGTCCATTTCGAGAAAGTCGACCAGCCCGCGCGCCGAAGCGTTAGCGACGAGAATATCAATACCGCCAAAACGATTCCGGGCGCGGCCAACCATGGCCTCGACGGCCGATCTGTCGACGACGTCGGCCACTTCGACCATCGCATGCCCGCCGGCGCCCGTGATCTCCGTGGCAACGCCTTCGGCGGCCGCCCTGTCCTGCAGCGTATTGATCACGACATTGGCACCGGCATTGGCATAGGCCTGCGCGATCGCTTTGCCGATATTGCGGGCCGCGCCCGTGATCAGTGCCGTCTTGCCGGTCAGTGTTTGCTCGGACATTGGTGTCATTTCCCTGCTTTGCTCAGGTCATCTCGTCGGGCATCGCCATCGCCTGCCTCATTATCGTCCGCATCGGCGAAACGTGCATCACGCCATGCGATCGCAGCCTTGACGCCGTGCTCCTTGCGGATGCGCGAGAACTCCTGTTTCTCCCACGTCGGCGTTGCATTGATATCGACATCGATGTCGAGACCAAGCGCAAGCGCCTGGCTGAGCCCCATAATATCGTAGCTGCGGTTGATCGCCTGTTTGGATTTTTGCACGGCCTCGGGCGCCGCGCGGGCAATCCTGCGCGCCATGCGCCTGGCTTCCGTCAAAGCGTCGCCGGCCGGCGCGACGGCGTTGATCAGGCCCATTTGCAATGCCCGGTCGGCTGGAATGCGATCGTCACCGGTGAGCACCAGCTCCTTGGCCTGCTTGGGACCCGTGACCCAGGGAAACAGCATGGCGACGGCGCCGGAGCCGAAGCGGACCTCCGGCTCGCCAAAATACGTCGCGCTGTCTGCAACCGTCAGGTCACATGCCAGCGACACTTCCAATGCACCGGCCAGGCAATACCCGTGTACGGCGGCAATCGTCGGGACGCGCGAATTCCAGAACCTCATGATGAAATCGAATTGCAGTTCGAGCTGGTTGCGCCAGTCGTCGCGCGCGACGAGTTGGCGCTCGGCGGCGGCCTTGAGATCGAAGCCTGCCGAAAACGCGCGGCCCTCACCGGACACGACAATCACCCGCACGTCACGGTCGGCGTTGAGCTCATCGATGGCCGCGATCGCCGCACGCATCAATTCATTGTCGAAGGCGTTGAGCTGGCGTGGGCGGTTGAAACGAATATGGGCAATGCCATCGGCCGCATCGACCAGCACCTTGTCTTTCGCGTCGTTCATCGCGCCTGGCTCACTGATCCGGCCTTTCCCGGTTACTGGAACATCACCGTGCCGATCGCCATCGCAACGGCGGCCTGGGTCGGGTCGATCACCGGCACCGCGAGCTGTTCCTCGAGTTGCCGGCGGTGACGGGCCATGCCGGCGCAGCCCATGACGATCACTTCGGCGCCGTCAGTGTCGCGCAACTGCTGGGCGACCTCGAACATGCGCGCCAGGGTACCTTCGCCCGAGGCCGTCTCGGCAACGGACAGGTCGAGCGGGCGCTCACCCGCCAGCCGGTCCATCAGACCCATCTGGCGCAGGTAGCGGACATGGCGGCGGATCGATCGCTGGGCGATGGCCAGCACGCCGAAGCTTTCGCCGCGTGCCAGCGCGGTCAATACGCCACACTCGGCAATCCCGAACACGGGCCGGGACGTACCTTCGCGGCAGACATGCAGGCCGGGATCCGAATAGCACGCGATGATGAAGGCGTCGCTCTCGTTGTCACTTTCGACAAGGTGGCGCAGCGGCAGCGTTACGGCTTCTGCATCGGCTTGGCTTTCGACGCCGTAAGGCCCCTCCGCCAGTGTCGAGCATTTGATCTCCGGCCCCCCGGCAAAGCGCACGCTGTCGAGCGCGGCTGAAATTCCGTCCGTGACGGTCTGGTTGGAGTTCGGGTTCACAACATGGATTTGCTTGCCCATCGCCTTGCCTCTCGCCGCGGACTGGTGAATTGTCGAAGCTTGAAGCGTATCAAACTCTGAAGCAAGGGCGGTGTCTATCCGGTTGTTGGCCGAATTTTCACCGATAACACCCCGGTTTCGGCGAAGCGCAGCGCATCACGATTGGGAGGCGTCCATGAGCAATTACGATCTGATCATTCACGGCGGCACGGTTGCAACCGCCGTCGACACGATGGATGCCGACGTCGCGGTGAGCGGCGAGACAGTGGCCGCTATCGGCCGCGGCCTCGGTGCAGCACGCCGGGAGATCGACGCCCGCGGTAAGCTGGTCCTGCCCGGCGGCGTCGACACCCACGCGCACATCGAGCAGATTTCTTCCAGCGGAATTCTGAATGCCGACAGTTTCGAGTCGGCGACCAAATCAGCCGCGCATGGCGGCACGACTTCGGTGATCTCGTTCGCCTGTCAGCATCGCGGCGACAGTTTAAGCACGGTCTACGCCGACTACAGCGCGCTCGCCAAGAAAGGCGCCGTGATCGATTACGCCTTCCACCTGTTGGTCACTGACGTCACGCCGTCGCTGCTCGAAGAGGAGCTGCCGTCTTTGGTCAAAGCCGGAAACGCCTCGATCAAGGTCTTCATGACGTACGATCTGATGAACGTTGGCGACGAGGCCTTGCTCGACATTCTCCTCAAAGCGCGTGAGCTCAAGGCGTTGGTTGCCGTGCACGCCGAAAACCACGGTATGATCAGCTGGATGGGCAAGCGGCTCGTCGAGCGTGGCTACACGGCGCCGAAGTTCCACGCCATCTCCCACCCGCGCGCTTCGGAGCCGGAAGCCTTTCAGCGCCTCATAGCCTGTGCCGAGCTGATCGACCAACCGATCATCATCTATCACGTAGCGACCGCGGAGGGCGCGCGCGTGATCCGTGAAGCGCGCGGGCGCGGCGCCAAGGTCTTTGCTGAAACGTGTACCCAGTATTTGTTCCTGACGGCTGACGACCTCGACCAGCCCGGCAATCTCGGTGCCAAGTGGGTGTGCAGCCCGCCGCTTCGGACCAAGGCCGATCAGGCGGCGCTGTGGCAGGCACTCGATCTCGGCGATCTGCAGATCGTGACGTCGGATCACTCACCGTTTGCATTCGATGAGACCGGCAAGCTCGTTGCCGGCAGTGATCCGACGTTCAAGCAGATCCCCAACGGCATGCCGGGACTGGAAACACGCTTGCCGATGCTGTTTGACGCGATGGTCAGTCAGGGCCGGTACGGTATCAACGCGTTCGTCAAATGGACGGCGACCGATCCTGCTCGGATTTACGGCCTGGCACCGCACAAGGGGACGATCGCCGTCGGGGCGGACGCCGACATAGCGATCTGGGATCCAGACAAGACCGTGGAATTGACCGACGAGAGCGTGCACGACAACACGCGTTATACGCCGTTTGCAGGCCGCACGCTCAAGGGCTGGCCGGTAACCGTCTTGCGCCGCGGCGAGGTGATCATCGATGGCGGTCAATGCTCGGCAACTGCCGGTTCCGGCCGCTTTCTCGCACGCGAAGGCGGCCCCGCGACGGAACCCACGGGCCGGCTGGCGCCCGAGTTCGATCAGGCACTGAACTTCGGTGCCAAGCTCTATTAGAGCGGTTCAGGTTTAGCTGGAACCGTCCCACTCCCCCGCCCGGCCGCCCATGCAATCGTGGTTTTGGGCGGCCGGGCGGGGGAGTGGGCAGGCGGTGTGATTCCGCCCAAGGCGGAAAAGATCTAGATGCTGAACATCCAAGGCGCGCGGGGCTGTGCGCCGCGGCGCCGGTCATAACGGGCGACCGGCCGGCCTGTGACCGGACACGGCTTGGCCGGCATCGCGGTCGAGGCGGGCATGTGCAAGAGCGGCCACCGCTGAGATGGCGCCGATCACCAGGAACGCGAACGAGAAATCCTCAGGCGTCAGTTCCCTTGCGCCCCGCCACCAGCGCGACGCCTCGATCGCGAACGCGCCGACCGCAACGCCGGCGGAAATGAAGAGCTGCTGTCCGACCGCCACCAGCGCGGTTGCCCTGCTCATCATTTCCGGGTTGATGTCGGAATAGGCAACGGCATTGAGCGAGGTGAACTGCAGCGAGCGAAAAAAGCCAGCAACCACCAGCACGGCAACGATCAGCACGTGCGGCGTTTGCGGTGTGAACAATGCGTGGCTTGCAAGAAAACACGCACAGATCAGAGCGTTGAACGTCAGCACCTGGCGAAATCCGAACCGCTTCAGGATACCCGGCGCTGTAAACTTCATCATCAGTGCGCCGGCCGCGCTTGCAAACGTGATGAGGCCAGAATTCAACGGATCGAGGCCGAAGCCGATCTGCAGCATCAGCGGCAGAATGAACGGCACCGCCCCGATCCCCAGACGGAACAAGCCGCCACCGGCGACGCTGGTTCGGAATGTCGCCACCTTGAGCAATGTGAGATCGAGGATCGGATCGCGCGCACGCCGGGCGTGCCAGACATACAAGGCCAGCATCGTCGCTCCGGTGCCGATGAGCGCCGGCGGCAGCGCCCAGTGAAACGTATCGCGCCCGGCGATCGTGAAGCCGAAGATCAATGTCGAAAGTCCGCTGCCCGACAGGGCGAATCCGGTCCAGTCGAGCCGGCTCGTGCGTTCGCCTTTGACGTTTGGCATGAACAGCCCGGCCAGCGTGATTGCCAGCACGCCGAACGGAATGTTGATCCAGAAGATCCACCGCCAATCATAATAGGTGGTAATGAACCCGCCGATCGGCGGCCCGACCATGGGCGCAAACAGTGCGGGGATGGTCAGGTATGCCATCGCTTGCACCATTTGCGATTTGGGCACCGCGCGCAGCAGGATCAGCCGCCCGACCGGCACCATCATCGCCCCGCCCATGCCTTGCAGCGCCCGCGCCAGCACGAGATCGAGCAGGCTGCCGGCCATCGCGCAAGCGAGCGAGGAGATGATGAAAATGCTGATGGCGACCTGAAACAGGGGTCTCGCACCGAACCGGTCGGCGCACCATCCACTGATCGGAATGAACACGGCCAGCGACAACAGATAGCTGGTCAGCGCAAGTTTCAGGATCACCGGGTCTTCACCGAGATCACGCGCGATTGCCGGCAGCGAAGTGCCGATGACGCTGGCATCCATGTTTTCCATGAACAGCGCCGAGGCGACCACCAACGGAATGAGCCAGAGTGGTCGCGCGTCCGGCGGTGCAATGTGTTCGCTCGAAGTCATCGGTGTAGCGCCATTGGCCCCCACGTCGCGGTTAAGCATACGGCTTTCGCTGGACGGCTCCGGCCCGCATCGGAAGGCGGGCAATTCGATCCACAACTCCCGCCGTGGTTGGGTTGGGCATTCCGATTCGCCACTCGGCCCGACTTTTGCTCGGCACCTCCGGGAGGGCGAGTTAACAATTCGTTAACCATATGCCAGGCACTGTAACGCAAGTCACTGCGTCGTCCTCATGTGACGTGGATGTTGACCCGGAAGATACGTCACGCCATCGCCCGAGACGGAGGGTGCCCATGACGAAAATTCTGGTCAACGTTGCGATCACGCTCATCGCACTCGCAGTACTCGCAGCAATTGTTGCGCGCCAGCGCAAAGCAGGTGCAATCGTCGCAAAGGCCAAGCAGCGCGAGTAGCATCCGCGGTATTGAAGCGCCCTAATCCGGTACCACGACCCCTGTTTGCTCGGTTATCAGCCCATAGTGCTCTGTTCGCCGGTGCTGGGCGAAATTGAATATCGTTTCCTTGCCGAATTTGGTCGCGTCGAGATCGCAGTCGGCGATGATCAACTCGTCGTCGTCAGTCTTTGATTCCGCAACGATCGTGCCGCTTGGATCGACGATGCAACTTGCCCCGAAGAGCGGATGGCCATCCTCGACGCCGGCCTTGGCAACGGCGACCACCCAGGTCGAGTTCTGGTAGGCCCCGGCCTGAAGGGACAGTTTGTGATGGAAGATGCGCTGCGCCGGGTCCTCGTCCTGGCTGAGTGAGTTTGTCGCCGGCGTATTGAAGCCAAGCACGATCATTTCGACCCCCTGCAGTCCCATGACGCGATAGGTTTCCGGCCACCTGCGGTCATTGCAGATGCACATCCCGAAAATCCCGTCGAGCATCCGAAACACCGGAAAGCCGAGGTTGCCGGGCAGGAAGTAGCGCTTTTCGAGATGTTGGTGCGTGCGCTCGGGATCATATTCAGAGTGCCCCGGCAAGTGCACCTTGCGATACTTGCCGACAATGGAACCATCCCGGTCCACAAGGATCGCGGTATTGTAGTGTTCACCCTCCGGCGTCAGTTCGCCGTACCCGAGCGACATTGCGATGCCATGGGACTTGGCCTTGTCGAACAACGGCTGGGTGACAGGTCCGGGCATTTCCTTTTCGAACCAGAAATCAGCCTCGGCATTGTCTTCGTAGTACCAGCGCGGGAAGAAGGTCGTCAGTCCGAGCTCGGTGAATACCACGAGGTCGCATTTCTGCTCGGCCGCCTGATCGAGCAACGCGATCATCCTCGCAACGACGCTTTGGCGGCTATCGGCCTTCTGGATCGGCCCCATCTGGGCTGCGCCCACCCGAACATTTCGCATGCCTTCCCACTCCGGTTATAGTTCTCGGACCACCCCACCGAACCGATCCGACGAGGACATGCAACAATGGCGCGAGCGCCCAGGAAAATCCACCTCGCACAATTCCTCTGCCACAGCCCGACGTATCACAGCCACGCCATGTGGCGACACCCAGAGACGTTGGCTGCCGGTTACGACTGGCGTCGCCCCGCACTCTACGAGCACATCGCCAAGACATGCGAGCGCGGTAGGTTCGACATGGTGTTCTTTGCCGACCTCAACTACATCTCGGACTCATTTCGCGGAACGCTCGCACCGGCCCTGAAATACGCCTCGCAGGCTCCCGAACATGACCCGATGCCGCTCATCACCTGGCTAGGCGCGGTCACCAAGCGCATCGGCCTGGCGTCCACGTTCTCGGTCTCCAATCAGCATCCCTTCTATGCTGCCCGGATGTGGGCAACCATCGATCACATGACGTCGGGTCGCGCCGGGTGGAATGTGGTCTCCTCGATCAACCACAACCAGGCCGCAAACTATGGTACCGAACGCGAGCCCACCGATCGGCGCTATGAGCGCGCGCACGAGTATTACGAGGTATGCCGCAAGCTGTGGGACAGCTGGGAGGCGGACGCGCTCGTCATGGACCCGCATGCACCGATGTTCGTCGATCCCGACAGGGTCCATCGCATTGATTTTGAGGGCGAGTTCTTCCGATCGCGCGGCCCGCTGAATGTCACGCCGTCACCGCAAAACGGCCCGGTCGTCTTGCAGGCCGGCACGTCTCCCAAGGGCCGCGATTTTGCCGCCAAGTATGCCGAAGGCATCTTCGCCATCCAGCCGCAGCGCGAGGAAGCCAAGAAATACCGCGACGACATCCGTCAGCGCGTCGCGGAACTGGGCCGCGATCCGGACGAATGCAAGCTCTTGTTCGGCGCCCAGGTCGTCGTCGGTTCGTCCGAGCAGCAAGCGCACGACAAGCTTGCGGCACACAATGCCCTGGTCGAGCCTGAGGCCGGCATGACCATCCTTTCCGCGCATTTGGACTTCGATCTGTCGCAACTGCCACCGGATTCGATCATGGAGGACCACGACCACCCGCAGCTGCAGCGCATGCGCACGCGCTATCGCACGGACGACGGCCGGCCGCTTACCGTTGCCGAGGTCGCCCAACGCCACGGGCAAAGCGTCGGCCTGCCCCAGTTTGCCGGTACTCCCGAAGGCGTCGCCGATCAGCTGCTCGACTTCATCGACTACGTCGGCGGTGATGGTTTCATGCTGTCCCCGATCTATTCGCCCGGCGCTGTCGAGGAGTTCGTCGATCTGGTCGTGCCCGAATTGCAAAAGCGCGGCCGCTTCCGCAAGCGCTATAGCGGCACGACGCTGCGCGAACACCTGAGGCAGTAGAACAGCGGCGGCGCATGCCCCGCGCGTCGCCTAGCCTCTGCGCCGTGCCGACTGCTGGCACGGTATGGCGTGAATGTCGGTCTACTCCGCAGCGATCTTGATATCGTCGGTCAACTCCAGACGCACACGCCAATAGGCCGTCACCCGATAGGCGAGCGCCTCGGCCGGTTCTGCGGCCAGCATTGCACCGAGCGCTGCCGCTCTGCGTCTGATATCGGCCTGTTCCGCCCTGCAAAACCTGGCGATGCGTTGGGCATCCCGTTTGCTCACGGCGGTGCTGCCGGGCCGTGCCGCGAAGGCGCATAGCACGGCAAGATCGTGATCGCGTCCGAGATAGTCGGAAAGCTGCCGGCCAAGTGCGATTCTCGGCTCGAGGACCTCCGGCCACGCCGCCGAAAGCAGGCGCAGCTGCCGGCGATGAAACTGCACGCTCTTGCGCCACTCGTGAAACGCATCCGCCGTTCCGGTTGCAAGCGCATCCTTGTAGCGGTGGGCGTAGCCCAGCAGTTCGCGTGCCATGCCGGATTGGATGGCCCTGAGGTCACACTTGTCAAAGGGAAACGCTTCGAAAATGCTGCGCACGTGGGCGAGCTGCCGGATCGCACGTCGAACCGGCGGTTGGCTCGCCTCCTGCATGGCCCGTGCTCGCGCGTCCTCGACCGCCGTCATGAGCCGTTGCAACAGTGCCTGGCTGCTCGCCGCGTGGCCCTGGCGCAGATAATCGAGTGTTTGCGGCATGACATCGAAATCGCGCGATTGTGCCAGCAGCCGCGCAATGTCGCGCAGCGAGATATTTCCGCGACGGTAGCTCGCTTTACCCACGCCTTCACGGACCAGCCGCAAAAGCGCCCGCGCGCGCTTGAAACACTTGCGCGCTTCATGCACGGAGGTCACCACATTGTCGGAGCCGGTCAGATGCCGCTCTGCACGGTCCAGCTGATCGAACAGGATCCGGCGCGTGCCGGCCTCAAACTGCTCGTCGAGTTCATAGCGGTAGGCCATCTGGAGTTGGTACTCGGCTATTCGCAATTGGCGGCGGCGAACCCAGTCAAAAACCTGAACTTAGCCTTGGTGCACACCGGCCGGATGCTAACCAAATCGGTACCCACTGTCACGTTGCTGCCGGAGTGCGCGCTGGCGGGCGACTAGATCAATTCCGCCTTAGGCCGAATCGCACCGCCTGCCCACTCCCCCGCCCGGCCGCCCATGCAATCGTGGTTTTGGGCGGCCGGGCGGGGGAGTGGGACGGTTCCAGCTAAACCTGAAACGCTCTAGTTGCGATGACGTTCAGCCCAGGCGAGCCATTCGCGGACGCGCTCCTCCGGCTGCGGGTGGGTGAAGAAGTCGCTAATGACGGCGACAGACTGAGCGCCCGCCGCCAACACCCCGTCGGCCCTTGCAATGGTAATGCCGGCGATGGCGACGAGCGGGAGCGGACCAAGGCGTGCCTTCCATTGCGTGACGCGGTCCAATCCTTGCGGCTGCCATTTCATGGCCTTGAGTTTGGTTTCGTAGACCGGTCCGAGCGCCACATAGTCCGGTTGCACCGCAAGGGCTGTTTCAAGCTCCGCCTCGCTGTGCGTGGATATCCCTAGCTTCTGGCCCGCGGCCTTGATGGCGGCGACATCGGCATCCGCCAGATCCTCCTGGCCCAGGTGAATAAAATCGGCACCGGCATCGATCGCCAGCTGCCAGTAGTCGTTGACGATCAGCTGACAGCCGTGCCGGTTGCAAAGTTCAAGGCTCTCCGAGATTTGCCGGCGCAGGTCCGCCTCGGCCATGTCCTTGGCGCGCAATTGGATCGTTTTGACGCCCAGCGGTACGAGCCGGCGCAGCCAATCGACATCCGGAACGATCGGGTAGAAGACATCGAGTCCGAGAGCGGCGGCATCCGAACTCATGTATCACCGCCAAGATCGAAGAACGGTGTGCCCGCTACCGGTGTCGACGGCGCGGCCATATCGCGCTGCTCCATTAGACCCGCACCATGGGCTGCCCGGCCCGCGGCCACAGCGTGGGCGAACGCACCGGCCATCGCGACGGGGTTGTCAGCCTTGGCCACGGCGGTGTTGAGAAGCACGCCATCATATCCAAGTTCCATTGCGTGTGCTGCGTGTGATGGTGCACCGATGCCGGCATCGACGATCAGCGGCACGCCCGGAAAGTAATTGCGCATGGTTCGCAATCCGTAAGGGTTGGCGAGGCCTCGGCCGGTGCCGATTGGCGCCCCCCACGGCATCAGGACGTTGCAGCCGGCCGCCAGCAGCCGGTCCGCCGCGCCGAGGTCCTCGGTCGTATAGGGAAACACCTCGAAACCCTGCCGCGTCAGTTCGATCGCCGCCTCGACAAGACCGAAAAGGTCCGGTTGCAAGGTGTCGTCGTTGGCGATCACCTCCAGCTTCACCCAGGCCGTCTCGAACAGCTCGCGCGCCATCTGCGCCGTCGTGATCGCTTCCTTGGGGGTCCTGCAGCCGGCGGTATTCGGCAACACCTCGACATTCCAGGAGCGGATCAACTCGAAGAACCGTTGACCCTGGCCACCACGCGCGGCTTCGCGGCGCAAGGAGACGGTGACGATGCCGGCTCCCGAAGCCTCGACGGCCGCACCAAGTACAGCGGGCGACGGGTACTGCGCCGTGCCCAGCAGCAGGCGGGATGCGAACGCCCGCCCGTAGAGGATCAGCTGATCCCCATCGGCAATCTGTCTTTCGGCGATATTCATGTTGATCAGCTATCCCTGGTGGCATATCGCACCGGGCCTTCAACCACCCTGACGCGGAGCCACGATTTCGACCTGGTCGTCGTGCGACAGGCGCGTCTCTTGGCGCTGGGTCGCAGCCACGAACTCGCCGTTGAGAGCGGTCGCCACCTTCACGTCGCGATAGCCCAGGTGGTCGAGCAGCGCGCTCAGCGTTTCCGCGCGGCACTCCATCCTTTCACCGTTCACCCGGATTGCGATTGCCTGTGTGGTCTGTTCCTGCAAAGCCTTCCGTCGCCCTTGTGCAACAGCTTGGTCCGAGGGGGCAGTCTTACGCCCATTTGCCGACATCGTGCAACTGACCGTCGCAATCCGCCACTTCAGGCCGGTTCGTTGAACGCCAGTTGCACCTTCATCGCACGTCTTCGGTCGCTCGCGAGTTCGAAAGCTTCGACCGCATCTTCCACGGGAAAGGTCGCCGTCAGCAACGGTGACACGTCAACCAGACCGCGCGCGAGAAGCGCCACGGCGGTCGCGAATTCCGGATGGAACCTGAAAGTGCCCTTGAGCACCAATTCTTTGGCGACGATTGTGTTCATGTCCAACGTGGCATCGCCACCGAGGCCGACCTGCACGATTGTCGCACCTGGACGCAGGACGTCGAACGCGCTGGCCAGCACGCCGGCCCCACCCGAAGCTTCGAACAGCACATCGAAGACACCTTTGTCGCGCCGATAGGCCGCCAGCGCGTTGGGATCCTCAGCGACGTTGCAGGCCAGATCGGCGCCCGCTGCGCGCGCCACCTCGAGCGGCTCTCGGGCGATATCGGTGGCGACGACTTCGGCTGCGCCGGCGCGTCGCGCCACCAGCACGCACAATACGCCAATCGGGCCCGACCCGGTGACCAGCACGCGGCGCCCGAGCAGCGGTCCGGCCCGGCCTGCCGCGTGCAGGCACACCGACAGCGGTTCCGCCATCGCCGCGGCCGCAATCGACAGGGTGTCTGGAACGACATGGCACTGCGCGCCGTCGGCAATCAGCTCTTCGCGAAACGCCCCTTGAACATGCGGCATGCGCATCGCACTGCCGTAAAACCGCATGTCGAGGCAGTGGATCGGCGCGCCGGCTAGGCAATAGTCACAACCGCCACACGGCCGGCTCGGGTTGACGGCGACGCGGTCTCCCCGTTCAAGTCCGGATACGCCGGGCCCGACGTCCGCGATGGTTCCTGCAATCTCATGACCGAGGATCATTGGTTCGCGTATGCGCACCGTGCCGAAACCACCGTGATGGTAATAGTGAAGATCGGACCCGCAGATGCCGCCGGCCTCGACCCTCACCCTGACCTGGCCTTGCGACAGCGCGCCACCGGCGTCGGCAGCGGCTTCGACGCGCAGATCCTTCGGTGCATGAATGACGACGGCGCGCATGCCTGATATTCCTCGTTGCGGCAATCGGTGGGCGAGCCGCAGCATCCGGCATCCCCCCATCTCGTACAAGGAGAAATCATGTCCGTTGACCAGTTTCGCCTCGACGGCCGCCTGGCATTGATCACCGGATCGTCGGCCGGCATTGGCCTCGCACTCGCCCGCGGCATGGCGGCGGCCGGTGCAGGGGTTGTGATAAATGGCCGGTCGGCCGACAAGGTCGACGGTGTCGTGGCGGACTTGCGCTCCGCTGGGCTGCGCGCCCACCCGGCTCCGTTCGACGTGACAGATGCTGCAGCGGTTGCCGCCGCTATAGAAAGCATCGAAACCGGGATCGGCCCGATCGATATCCTGGTCAACAACGCCGGCATTCAACGTCGCGGACCTTTGGAGGACTTCGATGATGCGACCTGGCGGGAGCTGATGAGCACCAACCTCGACAGTGTCTATTACGTTGCGCGCTCCGCCGTGCAGTTCATGAAGCCGCGCAAAAAGGGTGCCATCATCAACATCTGCTCGGTCCAGAGCGAACTGGGCCGCCCCACGATCGCACCCTACACCGCCGCGAAGGGTGGCGTGAAAATGCTGACCAAGGGCATGGCGATCGATTGGGGCCAGCACGGCATCCGCGTCAACGGGCTGGGGCCCGGTTACTTTGCCACGGAACTCAATGCGGCGCTGGTTGCCGACGAGGCTTTCTCGGGATGGCTGACGGACCGCACGCCGCTGGGGCGTTGGGGAGAAGTCGAGGAACTCGTCGGCGCGGCCGTATTTCTCGCTTCCGACGCGGCAAGCTTCGTCACCGGCCACATTCTCTATGTCGATGGAGGCGTCACGGCGCGGCTTTAGGATTTTATGTGGGCGTGCGCGAACCTGCTATGCCGCGTCGCGGTCGTCTGCGCCCGCACCATGGAGGGTTGCAACCCGGGTTTCCGGAAACACCAGGGATGCCAGACTGCCGCCGGTTGCCCCGACGTCGAAAATGATACGCCCGTCGATTGCTTCGATCAGGGAGCGTGCCAGAACCAGATCGGCAGCGCAGCGCTGGTGACGGCTCGCATCACCGCCGAGTTGCACTTCGGCCGATGACACGTGCGACACGACTTCTGCCTTCATGCCCGGCCCCTGGTCGCGGATCGAAATCGCAACACCGCCCGCGGCTGCTTCAGCGACGACAATCGTAACTTGACCGCGCCGCGGTGTGACTTTGATTGCGCTCAGCAAGTAATGATGGAGCGCAGTCCTAAACACGCGATCGTCAACGCTTAGCGCCACGTTCGCGACAGCATTGTCAAATCTGACGTCGATCTCCCGATGTTGGATCAGCGGTTGCAATTCTTTCAGCAAATCATCGACAACCGCGCCCACCGCAGCGCGCTGATCGACGTAGATTGAACCTTGCGCACTGCCACTGCATTGAACGGACTTCAGCTGGCTTTCGAGGTCCTGTGCTGTGCGTTCAGCCTTGCTGGCCCGCAATACGAAGCGCAAATGCCGCTCGGCCAGTGCCCAGTTGACCGGCTTGACGAGGAAGCTCGAAGCGCCGGCGTCATAGGCTTCGTCGATCGACGACACATCCTGGTGGCTTGTAATGATGACAACGGGCAGACGAGCGGTGCGCGGTTCGGCGCGCAGACGTCGCAACAGATCGAGACCGTGCATACCGGGCATTTCGAGGTCGATGGTAATCAGGTCGACACGCTCATACTCGAGACGGGTCATCGCCGCGGCACCGTTGGTCGCCATCAGAACTTCGAAACCGCTACTGTTGAGGTGGGTCTCGGCCAACGCCAGGAGTATCGGATCATCATCCACGACAAGAATGCGAGCCATGGCACCTTTCTCATCTTTCGATAATCGTAAGAGATTTGATAACGAAATATACAGAACCGGCCCTGAGGAGCGGTTAAACGAAACAATAAAATTTTAGGGAACGTCGATACGACGGAGAAATGAAGAGACGCCGTCCCGACTCTATCCTTTTTTGTCTGGCATTCGGTTCAATGGAGCAATCGGTTCGATGAACAAGACTTGCAACGACACCAATCGAAATAGGTGCCCATCGCGCGAAGGGCCACCGGGAAACAGGCATTGGCCACAGCACCGCGACCCCGAGTGCCGCGGTCCACCGGACATTGGCGCAAACGCCGGGTCAACGCGACGTTTCAAGACATGATCATCTCCGCTCCGAATTTGCTCGAAGTTCAGGAATTGAACGCTGCCGCCGTCCGCAATTGCAAACGAACGCCGCTGTTCACCAGACCTCATCCCCGCGCCCCCGCAGCCCGGCCTGCAGGTCGTGCCGACGGCAAAGTATGAGGACGTGCCATGACCGTCTCTTGCAGCCCCTTTGCCGGCTCGCGCTCACACCATCATCGTAAAGCCTCCATTCACCAGCATCGCAGGTAGACCCGATCAACTCTGATCCAAATTGCGAAATGGGTCTTGAACAAAGTTCAATTATGCGCTAAATGATATGAACGATGTTCATTGACGGTGTGTGCCGCCAGGGCAAAATGCAGTCAGGCCAAGTCCCCATGGGACTTTGAGCATCGTCATGGAGCGCACGAAGTAGGAGTTGGTGAAATGAGTGGGTCTGACACGCCAGGCAAAGGATCGCCGTGGGACAACCTGCCTGCCAGGGATGCGCAAGTCCCCGGCGTTACTGCCCATGCCGCCAGCGGCGCTGCGCCCGATATCGACGAGGCGATCGACGATTGCGCGTCTGTTCGCTCCGGCAACGTGTCTTTGCCGGCGCCACGGCTGGCGCAGGCACCGAATTGCCCGAAATACCCCGATAATGCCTCTCGGCACGAAGAACGCAGGGCATCCGGAGCCGCCCACGAGGCTCCTCACTGCGCCGCCGGGCCGGGATCCGTTCACGCCGTTTCCCGTTCAAGGCCGGCGATGCATGGTCGGAGCGTTAACCAGAACCCGCTATATTCCGCTGCGAAACCGTCTCACGAGGAACCCATGTTTCAGTCTCTTTTGGCCTCGCGCCGTTTCTTCCCGGTTTTCATTTGTCAGTTTTTGTCCGCGTTGAACGACAATTTCATCAAGAACGCCTTGGTAATCCTGATCCTGTTCAAGTTGGCCGGCGCGGAAAATGGTGGGCTCCTGGTGACGCTGGCAGGCGCAACTTTGATTGTGCCATTCTTTTTGTTGTCGGCGCTCGGCGGCGAACTCGCCGACAAATACGACAAGGCGCACGTTGCAGCCGCGCTCAAGCTGGCTGAAATTCCCGTCGCCGTCATTGCCGCGATCGGTTTTCTCTCGCAGTCTTTGATCCTGTTGTTCGCGGCATTGATCCTGTTCGGGATCATGGCCGCGCTGTTCGGGCCGATCAAATACGGCATTCTCCCGGATCACCTCGAAACGCGCGAGCTCCCGGCCGCCAACGCCCTGATGGAAGGCGCGACGTTCCTCGCAATCCTCGGCGGCACCATTGCCGGCGGGATCGCGATGGCCGGCGAGGGTGCAAGTGCGCTGCTGCCGAGCTGGGCCGTGGCCGCCGTGCTGATCGTATTTGCCGCCTTCGGCTGGTTGTCGGCAAAAATGATCCTGCCGACCGGTGCAGCTGATCCAAAGCTCGCAATCACGCGCAACCCGCTTGCCTCGACGTGGCGCCTGATTGGTGAGTTGCACGCCAACCGCCGGCTCTGGATCGGAGGTCTCATTACGTCGTGGTTCTGGCTCGCAGGCGTTGTCGCACTCACGGTTCTGCCGACCTTGGTCAAGCAAGGCCTCGGCGGCAACGAGCACGTCGTCACCGCTGGGCTGGTATTGTTCACCCTCGGTATAGCTGCCGGCTCGGCGCTCGCCGCCGCTGCCAGTCGCACCCGCCCCAACCTGGCGCTGGTCCCGATCGGCGCGTTCTTCATGGGGCTTTTCGCGCTCGACGTCGCGTGGACGATGTGGGGTCTTCAACCGCTCGGCAACAACGCATCGCCGCTTGAATTGATGCAGACCGCCACCGGCTTGCGGCTTGCCGTCGACCTGGTCGGCATTTCCGCTGCCGGTGGCCTGTTCATCGTGCCGGCCTTTGCCGCGGTCCAGGCCTGGGCACCGGCTGATCACCGCGCGCGCGTGGTTGCCGCCGTCAACATCCTCAACGCCGGTGGTATGTCGATCGGCCTCGCCGGCCTCCTTGCCCTGCAGGCGGCTGGTGCAAGTTTTGCGACACTCTTTGTGATTCTCGGCCTCGCCAATCTGGTTGCCGTCGCGCTCGTGCTGCGCGCCTGGGGACGCCAGGGCATGCAGGACGTCGCGTTGTTCGTCTTCCGCCTGTTCTACGGGCTGGAGGTGCGCGGCATGGAAAACCTGCCGCAGCCCGGCGAGCGCGCGATCATCGCGCCCAACCACGTCTCCTATATGGACGGTCCCGTGATGCACGCGTTGCTGCCCTCACACGCCGCCTTCGCCATCGACACCGGCATTGCGCAGGCTTGGTGGGTGCGCCCGTTTTTGAAGCTCATCAAGGCGTTCACGCTTGATCCGACTCGACCGTTGGCAACCCGCCATCTCGTCAACGAGGTCAAGAACGGTGAGACGTTGGTGATCTTTCCGGAAGGCCGGCTCACGGTCACCGGCGGCCTGATGAAGGTCTATGACGGAACCGCCATGATCGCCGACAAGGCCGATGCGGTGATTGTACCGGTCCGCATAGACGGGCTCGAGCGTTCGACATGGTCGTATATGAAAAAGAGCCAGATCAAGAAGGTCTGGTTCCCCAAGGTGACGGTCACCATTCTGCCGCCGCGCAAGCTCGAAATCGATCCCGCCCTCAAGGGTCGCGCACGGCGCCAGGCAGCTGGCCTCGCCTTGCAGGACATCATGGTCGACACGGCGGTTGAGACCGCCGACACCGACCGCACCTTGTTCAAGGCCGTCTGCGACGCCGCGCGCGATTATGATACCGGCAAACCAATTGTCGAGGATCCGCTGCACACCAGGCTCAGCTACAAGAAGCTGATCACCGGCGCACAGGTGCTCGGGCGCAAGTTCGAACCGTTCGCGCCGGTTGGCGATAACGTCGGAGTATTGCTGCCCAACGCTGCCGGGGTCGCCGTCACGCTTCTGGCGTTGCAGGGCATCGGGCGGGTTCCGGCGATGCTGAACTTCACCGCCGGTCCGAGCAATATTCTGGCAGCCTGCGAGGCGGCCGAGATCAAGGTCGTACTGACCTCCCGTGCGTTTGTCGAAAAGGGGCGCCTCGAAGACCTCGTCGCTGCGCTGGAGCCGGTGGCCAAGGTCGTCTATCTCGAAGACATTCGCGAGAAGATCTCGCTGTGGGACAAGCTCGCCGGCCTGTGGGCCGGCATGACGCCGCGCGTCGACCGCGACGCGAACGACCCCGCCGCGGTCCTCTTTACCTCCGGTTCGGAAGGCAAGCCGAAGGGCGTCGTCCTCTCCCACCGCAACATTCTCTCCAATGCCATCCAGTCGTTGGCGCGCATCGCGGTGCACGGCGACGACAAAGTGTTCAACGTCCTCCCGGTATTTCATTCGTTCGGGCTGACGGCCGGGCTCATTATGCCGCTGGTGCGCGGCGTGCCGGTCTACCTGTACCCCTCGCCGTTGCACTACCGTATCGTGCCGGAACTGGTCTATCAGACCAACGCCACGATCCTGTTCGGCACGGATACCTTCCTCAATGGGTATGCACGCGCAGCCCACCCCTATGACTTCAATTCGGTCCGTCTCATTTTGGCCGGTGCCGAAGCGGTCAAGGACCGCACTCGTAAGGTCTATATGGAGAAGTTCGGGGTCCGCATTCTCGAGGGATATGGCGTCACCGAAACCGCGCCGGTGCTTGCCATCAACACACCGCTTGCCAACAAGATTGGCACCGTTGGCCGCCTCTCGCCATTGATGGAGGCGCGCCTCGAGCCGGTGCCGGGCATAACGGAAGGCGGCCGCCTCTTTGTCCGCGGCCCAAACGTGATGCTGGGCTATCTGCGCGCCGACAACCCGGGGCAACTTGAACCGCCGCAAGACGGCTGGCACGACACCGGAGATATCGTGGTGTTCGATGCCCAGGGCTTCATTACCATAAAGGGTCGCGCCAAACGGTTCGCCAAGATCGGCGGCGAGATGGTGTCGCTGTCGGCGGTTGAAGAGATCGCATCCGAATTGGCGCCCGGCGTGATTTCCATCGTCGTCGCGGTGCCGGACCAGCGAAAGGGTGAACGCCTCGTTTTGCTCACATCCGATACTACGGTGACCAAGGCTCGTTTCCAGACCCTGGCCCGCTCCAGGGGCGCATCCGATTTGATGGTGCCCAGCGACGTCCTGCACGTCGAGCGCGTCCCACTGCTTGGTTCCGGCAAGCCGGATTATGTCGGCGCGGCCAACCTCGTCGCGGAGCAGCTGGGCCTGTCCAAGGCCGCCTGATCCTTTTGTTGCCTCGTCGTCGGCGGGGTTTACCTTGCATCACACCTTTCCAGGGCTCGCCTATCGTTAACCAACTCGAATTGCCTATGATGAACCTAACGCGAGTGCGCGGCGACTTAGCATCGAAGGACAGGCAGAACGTCTGTCTTGGCATGCATCAGGAGGATTTCATGCATACTCTATTAGACAGGCATCGCCTCGCGGCCCCGCGCCGCTTGCCGCTGCCACCTGACATGGCCGCGCCTGTTCCGGACGCGGTGCCGCACGCGGCTGATCAACCGACGGTCTGCCAGAAGATCGGCCGCCTGGTCACACGCACCACATACGGCGCTCTGGCATGTACCTTGGCCCTGACCGGCCCGGCAATGTCGAATGCAAACGCACAGGACGGCATTCTCGGCCCGGGCGACGCCGTCGTTACGGGCTTTTCGGGTATTAAACCGACCGGCGATCCCGTGCCGCCCGGCGGCTCTGCGCTCGACGGTTTCTTCATTGATCTCGACGGGCCTTCAGCCCAGATCCTGTCGCTCAATGCGCTGTCCGGCACACCGCAAGGCCAGCTTTTGACCACGGCACCCAAGTTCGTGCTCAAGGCGCGCGATGTCGGCCAGGTCTTCGCGATTACGTTTGATGACGGCCTTGGCCTGTCGGTACCCAATTTCTTTCTCGCCGCAACCGCCGCTTACGGCATTCACATTGCGCGGCCCGACCCAGCCAACCCGGAGAAATTCTTACGCCTGCGCAAGGGCCACGCCGAAGCCCAGTGGATGCCCGGCATGTTCGCGGGTGAAGGCGGCGGCAATCCTGGTTCCATCGTCAAGGTTGACGGTCGGACCGGCGCGACGTCGATATTTGCAACGCTGCCCGGCAACAGCGGCGCCGGCATTGGCGATATCGTCTTCGACAAGGCGAGCAGGAACCTCTACGCCTCGGACCTCGATACCGGCATGATTCATCGCTTTGATGGCAATGGCGTCCTTCTCGACGCGTTCGATCACGGCACGACCGGGCGTCCTGCAAAAGGTCTCGCCCCGGTTGGCGATGATGGTTCGGTGATGGATATCACCAACCCTGCATTCGACACCGAAGACACCTCGGGCTGGGGCTTCACGCAGCCCGAGCGCCGCGTCCACGGCATGGCCGTCAACGGTGGTCGCCTCTACTACGCTGTAACCGGCGGCCGTCAGGTCTGGTCCGTCGGCATCAGTGGCGACGGCAGCTTTGCCGGCGACCCGCGCTGGGAACTCGACGTCACCGGGCTGCCCGGCGACGGTCCGATCACGGACATCCTGTTCGACGGCAATGGCCGCATGTATCTCGCCCAGCGTGGCAGCGCCAAGGGCAGTTACGCCTATGCCGAATTCGCTGTTCCCGAGCAGTCGGCCGTTTTGCGCTACCGCCTCGAACAGCCTGATGATCCTGCAACCGAGAGCCGCTGGGTCCCCGATCCGGAAACCTACGCCATCGGCACGCCCGACCCGCATCGCAATGCCAACGGTGGCATCGCGCTCGGCTTCGCGCATGACGACAAGGGTCGTATCAAGCCCGGCACGCGCAACAGTATGCTGTGGTCGACCGGTGAACGCCTGCGCACCAGCGCGGAAGACGCGGCAGACCCTGCCGCCGAAATCGACGTTCACGGCCTTCAGGGCAATGCGACCGGCCTCGTAAGGCCCGACAACGAGCCACCGACGAAGGCCTATTTCCTCGACTACGACGGCCTCTTCAACGATCCGGAAAAAGCTGGTCATCTCGGCGATGTCGAGATTTGGCAGCCCGTCGGTGACTTCGCCGGCGTGCCCGAGACCGTCTTCCCGCCGGACTACGTGCCGCCGTTCATCGAACCACCGGGCATCATTCCGCCGCCGCCTCCGCCGCCGGGTTATGATCTCAACCTCAAGCTGACCAAGCGTGCAGATCCCAAGGAGTGTTTCGACCAGGTCCTGTTCTGGCTTTGCGAATATCGTGTCTACGTGCGCAACACCAGTCTCGAGCATGCGTTTGCGGGCCCGATCCGCGTGCAGGACGAGTTGATCAACCTGCCTGCCGGCTCGGCCATCCAGGTTCCGCAAAGCCCGTTCCCGTGGTCCTGCTGGTGGGTCACCGCGCCGAACAAGTTTGCGTGCCAGCGCGAAGCTTTCCTGCCGCCGGGTACCGGTGTCGGATTCAACGTCCGCGTCCGTGTCCCGAAGACGGAAAAGCGCTGCCGCCTGACCAACATCGCCGAAATCATGCATCCCTTCGGCGGCACGTGGCAGAACACCGACCCGCTCGATGACATCGACAGTGCAACGGCGATCATTCCTGATCCGGATTGCAAGCCGAATGGCCTCGAAACCAACCTGAAGATCCAAAAGTGGGCCGATCCGCAGATGTGTTGGGACATTGGCGGTGGCGATCACTACTGTCGCTTCCTCGCCGTTGTCTGGAATGACGGGCCTGGCGTCTTCACGCACAAGCTGAGCGTCCAGGATGACCCGACTGCGGGCACGTTCGCAAGCTTCGGTGGTGACTTCACGTGCATCCCGAACGGTGCCGGCCATCTTTGCGACAGCAACGATGATCCACTGACACTGTTCCCGTTCGAAGCACGGTTGATTTCGATCGGCATGGAAGTGCCGCGGGACGTTGCAATTGCCAACAACTGCAAGATCCTCAACAAGATCTCGATCGTGACGCCGCACGGTGCCGGTCATCCGATGAACTTGGATGATACGGATGACAGCTCGGATGCATTCGCAAGCATCCCTGCCGAAGTCTGCGAACAGGTGTTGAAGGAGGCAGCCATCGAATGCCCTCCGGGCTACATTGCGGACGGCAACAATTGCGTAAAGAAGTCTGGCCGCAAGCCCGAGCCGCTGCCGGTCGTGCCGCCGCCTCCCGTGATTGCCTGCCCGGACGACATGCGCCCGGTTGCCAAGAGCCGCCTGGCACGCCTGCGCCGCCAGGGCTGGGAACTCGTCGAGTTGCGCAATGGCCGCTGGTGCGGACGTCCGGGTGAGGTTGTCACGCCGACGCCGGTCTCCTGTCCAAAGGACATGCGCCGCGTCTCCCTGCTCGCAATACCGCGCCTGCGTCGAGCCAACTGGACATTGCGCCGGATGAGCGACGGCCGCTGGTGTGGTCGCCCGCCCGAGCCGGTCGATCCGATCTACTGCCCGCAGGGCTACCGCGAAGTGAGCCGGTTCCAGGCGCGCCGTCTGCGCAACCTCGGCTGGAGCGTGGTTCGCCGGGCACAGGGCAGGCGCATCAAGTGGTGTGCAAAGCCGCCGATCGACCCACCGAAGCCGCCCTGTATTGGTGGACGTCTGACGAAGTCCCAAGGCAAGTGGCTGTGTGTGTGCCCTGCCAACACGATCCGTCAGAGCATCGGCAACAACGGTGGCGCACGCTGCCTGCCGCGGCCGCCGAAGCAGTGTGCCAAGGATGAGCGGACCGTGCGCAGCACACGTCTCGCCTCACTTCTGCGGCGCCAGGGCTACAGTGTTCGTCGGATCGACGCCAGAATTTGGTGCGCGAAAAAGCCGAAGGTGTGCCCGCCAGGCACGACCGGTAAGTTCCCTCGGTGCAAGCCGAAGGTGTGCCCTCCGGGAACGATCGGTAAGTACCCGCGGTGTAAGCCGTTGGTCTGCCCGCCAGGTACGGTCGGCAAGTACCCGCGGTGTAAGCCGAAGGTGTGCCCTCCGGGAACGATCGGTAAGTACCCGCGGTGTAAGCCGAAGGTCTGCCCGCCAGGTACGGTCGGTAAGTACCCGCGGTGTAAGCCGAAGGTCTGCCCGCCAGGTACGGTCGGTAAGTACCCGCGGTGCAAGCCGAAGGTCTGCCCGCCAGGTACGGTCGGCAAGTATCCGCGGTGCAAGCCGAGGGTCTGCCCTCCGGGTACGGTCGGCAAGTATCCGCGGTGCAAGCCGAAGGTCTGCCCGCCAGGTACGGTCGGCAAGTATCCGCGGTGCAAGCCGAGGGTCTGCCCTCCGGGTACGGTCGGCAAGTATCCGCGGTGCAAGCCGAAGGTCATCAGGAAATGCCCGCCGCACATGACCGGACGTCCGCCGAACTGCAAACTTAAGATTCGGCCAATCCGGCCGGTCCGGCCGATCCAGCGGACAACGCCGCAGCAGTCGACACCGCAGATACGCTGAGCGTCTCACTGACAGGCATCGCGCTACTATTCGTGCGATGCCAACCGAGAATAGCGCGAGGCCGGGGACATGTCCCCGGCCTCCATTCATTTGCACTCCGCTCTATAGCGCGTTCATTTCATGTCGATGCGTTTTTTGGCCACGAGAATCGGCCCGCCGAAGCAAAACTCTGGTGTTCCTGCGTTCTGCAATCAAATCATCCGCCACCGTCATTCCTGCGCAAGAACGCGGCTGTTCCCGCGTTCTCACACAAATTAGCCCGACATCGGAAACACCCGATGTCGGGTGACAGGAACCCGAGCGACCATCAATGGAATGCGGCGTTAGCGTTCATCGACAACCTGTCCGCCCGGACCGACACGCTGAATGGCAGTCCACCGGTTGAACAAACCGTGCCACTTGGGCATGCCAACAGGCCGCCGCACGGCTGTTCAAGCGCCCAGGCCATTGCCGCACCAAAGTTGCCATCATCGCCATCATGCGCAATCGGCTTATCATCACCAACGCACTGCTGCGCGACAACGGAACATGGGCGCCGAGAGCGCGTTGCCCGAAACGGATACTCTACTTTGTAACGCCCGTGATGCTTGCACTGATGGCACGCGGATCACGGGTCGGCCAGCGCCCGGCCTCGACCTGGGCGATGAAGTCGCCAACCCCCTGATTGAACGCTGCAGGTTCCTCGAGATTGATGGTATGGCCCGTGTTGGGCACGACAAGCAGCCCGGCTGCCGGGATTTGCTGTTTCATGTAAATCCCGGGAATGAGGCACGGCCAGTCTTCATCGCCGGACACGATCAGCGTCGGCACGGTCAACGCCTTGAGGTGGTCCTCGAGGTCGTAGAGCGAAGGCCGTTCGCGCTGGACACCGAGCTGCGTTCGCGCAGACCCGATATTGGAATGCTCCGCCAGCATCTCCTTGAACTCGCGGAAACCGCGCGGATCCTTATTCTCGAATTGCACACGTGTCGGCCCGTGACTGTAGAGCTCGGCAAACGCGGCCATGCCCTTGTCCTCGAGGAAACGTCCGATCACTTCCGCTTCGCCACGAAACTTCTCGCGTTCTCCCTTCTCGGCCCCGTAACCGCATCCGGCCACCGTCAATGACAAGGCCCGCTCGGGATAGGCGAGCCCGAAGTGAAGGGCCGCAAACCCGCCCATCGACAGGCCGACCACGTGTGCCTTGTCGACCCCAAGCGCATCGAGGACGCAAAGCACGTCGTCGCGTGCGCGCTCCTGCGAGTAAGATTCAAGATCGTCCGGTACGTCGGATGGGGGAAAGCCACGTGCGTTGTATGTTATGCAACGATGGCGACGGGCGAAAAACCGCACCTGTGGCTCCCAGCTCCGGCAGTCGCCCGCGAATTCATGCACGAATATGATCGCGGAGCCGGCACCGACCTCCTCGACATGCAGCTTGACGCCATCGTCAGTCGTAATTTTCGCCATGGTCGCTAGTCTCCCTTATTCGTTATAGCCCGCTCTTGCGGCAATCCACTTTGCGCCGGCGGGATACGCGCTCGCTGCTCTCACTCGGTCACCAGCAACGGGTGCGTCTGCCCGGGTGCACTAATATGATCGCGCACGACCTGCCCCAGCATCGGCGCCAGAAGGAAGCCATGTCGAAAGGCGCCGTTGACGTAGATCCGGCGGCCGCCGTCCCGTACGATGACACGCGGAACGTTGTCCGGAAAAGCCGGTCGCACGCCGGCGCTCATTTCGAGGATCTCAGCCTCCCCGAACGCCGGGTGCAGCGCGTAGGCCATTCCGAGGAGCTCCAGGGCCGAACGCACCGTCATGGGCGTTGGATCTTCGCTTTCGATCACGGTCGCGCCGATCAGCACCTCCCCGTCATCCCAAGGCACGGCATACAGCGGTTGGCGCGGATGGAGCAGACGAACCGGGCGCGAAAGCGTGAGGTCGTGCGCGCGCACCAAAATGCGCTCGCCGCGGACGCCGCGAAGCTGCGGAAGATCATCGCGCGCACCAAGCCCGCGGCAGTCGACGACGATATCAGCCCCGGCAAGCCCGTCGGAACGCGTTGCATCCTCGCCGAAGGCAAACGTAGCCCCCTGTGCCGCGGCAAGCCGCATGATCTCGTCCATGGCCGCCGGCGTAACCATATGGGCCTCATCGGCAAAAAAAAGCGCATTTGGAAACCGACCCGCCAGGTCGGGCTCCAACGCCGCCAGGCGCGCTGCATCCACGCTCTCGTGCCCCTCGGTCATGCGCTGAAACCGGCGCAACTCACCTTGGTCGCGCGCGCCCGCCACGACAAGCGATCCGCGTTCGCGCAGGCCCGAAAAGTGTTCGCGCCAGATAGCTGCGGCGGCAAGGCCGAAGTCCCTGACCACGGGTTCAGCGGATTCTGCCTCGCAATAAGGCGCGATCATTGCACCGGCATATTGGCTTGCTGCCGCGGTGAACGGCTGCGCACTGCGCTCGAGAACCCGCACGCGATGGCCGGCCTTGGCAAGCAGCAAGGCCTGCCACAGGCCAAAGATCCCGGCCCCGGCAATCACAATGTTCTTTCCGCTGCCTGGCACGCCCGCTCCAACCGAAGTCGCCTTCTTCAACGCCCAACCATCGCCGGCGACGCGATCCGCCGCACGGCCCGCCGATCATTCTCCGCGTGCAACGCCCTCGCGCCGCGGATCGGCGCCGCCCGTCAGCCGGTCCCCGTCACGCACGATGATGTGCAGTCCGGACGTCATCAGCCGACTGCTCACACGGTGGCCGAGCCTGCGCAGTTGGATGCCATACCAAACCGAGGGTTTTCGCTGCAACACGCGCCACCACGAATTGAACGTCAGCGCCTCTCCGGTCTCCAGCTCGACGCCGCTGCCGCGACTGCCGAAGTTTGGTAGGTCGGCGGCGGCCTGCGGATCGAGTTTCCAGTCGACCAGGGCAATGATCGCCTTCGTCACGTAGAGAATAATTCGGCTGCCGCCGGGGGAGCCGAGTACGGCTTTCACGTCGCCGTCGCCGTCAAAGATGATCGTCGGTGCCATCGAACTGCGTGGACGCTTTTTGGGTTCGACCCGGTTTGCGACAGGGCGCCCCTGCTTGTCGACCGGGCGAAATGAGAAATCCGTCAGCTCGTTGTTGAGAAGAAACCCCGCCGCCCAGACCCCTGAACCGAACGCCGACTCGATGGTCGTCGTCATCGACACGGCGTTGCCTTCCTCATCGATGATCGAGATATGACTGGTTCCGCTGCTTTCCCGGGTCGCATCCGTGCCGAACCGCATCGTGACCGAGCCGGGCGGCCGCCCCGGCGCCGGCTTGTCCATCGCGCTATCTTTTGCAATGAGGCGCGCGCGGGAGGTCAGGTAGGGGCCGTCGAGCAGGCCGTGCGGCACCTTCACGAAGTCGGGGTCGGCCATGTACCGGTTGCGATCCGCAAACGCCAGCTTTTGCGCTTCCGCGATGTAGTGCAGCGCTTGCGGGTTCATGGCATCGCGCGGCAAGCGCCCGAGATCATAGCGCTCGACGAGCTTCAGGGTCTGCGCCACAGTGAGTGCGCCCGACGATGGCGGGCCCATGCCGCAAACGTTATGCCGCCGGTAAGTGGCACAAACCGGCACCCGTTCCCGGACTTGATATGCTGCAAGATCACCGAGCGTCATATCGCCAGCGATGTTCGGTGCATCGCGCACAGCGGCAATTATTTCCTCGGCAACGCGCCCGCTGTAGAACGCGGCCGCACCGCGGTCTCGGATTTCACTCAGGGTCGCGGCGAATGCCGGGTTCTTGAGGCGCGATCCGACAGGCCGCGCTTGTGCATGTGCAGGCTCTTCCGCTCCGTAGAAATAGCGGCGCGCTGCCGGCGAAAAGCGTTCCGCGCCCTGCCACAGGAGCAGCCGGTTGAGACGTCTCGAGACGATGAAGCCGTCACGCGCCAGGCCAATGGCCGGCCCGAACAGTGTCGCCCAGGGCAGCTTGCCGTGGCGCTGGTGGACATGCTCCATCAGTTTGACGAGGCCGGGAACGCCAATGCTCAGCCCTGATTTGACCGCACGCGCGAACGCCAGCGGACGTCCGTCATTGAGAAATCTGTCCGGCCGTGCGGCGGCAGGGGCCATCTCCCGCCCGTCATAGCTCTTGAGGACCTTGGCGCCACGATCCCAATGCAGGATGAAGGCGCCACCACCGATGCCGGATGATTGCGGCTCCACGAGGTTGAGGACGAGTTGGACGGCAATTGCCGCATCGATCGCCGAACCGCCTTGGCGCAGCATCGAAAGACCGGCTTCAACCGCGCGTGGGTTTGCCGCCGACACCATGAAGCGTTTTGCGATTTGTGTTGATTTGTCCTCGCGTCCGGTCGCGGTTTCGGGCGCTGCGCGCGTCGCCTGGGCACCGGCCTGGCGCATCGGCAGGTGGAGCGCGACGGTGACCATCAGCAAATACACCACCGACACTGGGCCGGTTGCGCCCGGACGAAAGAACGGCATGGCAAAACTCCTCACCCGTCATTGTTGCAGGGGCCGGGTGCTCGGCAAAGCTAATTCGTTGCGGAGTTTTTTCCGTCCCCGGAAATCGCAGGTGGTGACGTCGGCACCGGCGCGCAGAGGCCCGCACCGCACGAAACCCGCCACCCGCCTGGGGCTGCATGAAGGTGAGCGAGGCGCGGCTTTGCCAGCCGGGATCAAGGGGAGGACGACGGCGCGGGGGTGGGCATTGCGGGGAAACGCGCCGCCGTCCTCAGCAGGCAGGCCGGGCGGGGGGCCGGCTGCAGGCATTGTTCTCGGCGTCGTCCTATGACGGGCTGCGGCGTCCGAAACGCCGACAACGCTCCGCAGCCGGTCAAGGACCGCCGATGAGCCAACAGGCATGAGCCGACTGGCATCACAAGGACGGCTGCGACCTCTGGCCGGGTTTGCACCGCTTCAACGCGACACCTGGGTCGCGGCCCGAACACCGGCACGCGTCACAACCGTTCTCACTGAATGTCACATCAGTTTGTTCATTTTTTGTTCTATAAATCTTGCCGTGCGAAGTCAAGAACAAATTCAGAACATGTGGGCAGATGCGAGGCGCCCGTCCGATGCCGGCCGGCGCGGCGGACTGCTGTGGTTCGGAAGCGGCGCTCTTGTTCGGCGGTCACTGCCAGGCATGGCCAATCGGCGCGGAACACCTGCAAACTCTTTTTTCACCATGTTTGCTTACCGTCCTCGTCAGGGTCTGATTGTGCAACGGCCCCACGCGTTGTTCCAGCGGCTCCCGCGTTGCGAGCCGCACGAGTTCAAAGGGTAACCATTGGTATGCTGCGTAACCGCTTCCTGTGTTCGCTGGCGCCTGCAATGCTCGCCGGCGCTCTCTCGCTTGTCATCAGCTCGCAAAACGCGACGGCCCAGACGTTCTCGCTGTGGCCCGGTGACTGGCTGTCCGACAGCCCGCAGTCCAGTCAGGCTGCTGCGGCCCACACGGTGTCGTTCACGACCCAGGTCGCGCCGGGTCAGATCATTGCAAGCTTCGCCGATCGCCGCCTCTACTACGTCTACGCCCCGGGCCGCGCGATCAGCTATCCGATCGCAACGCCACGCCCGCAAAGCCGCTGGCAGGGCGTGATGCGGATCAGCCGCAAGAAGGTCAATCCGCGCTGGACACCGACGCCGGAAATGCGCGCCGAAAACCCGCATCTGCCGGACTATGTTCCAGGTGGCCATCCCCAGAACCCGCTTGGCAACCGGGCGCTTTATCTGGGCGCCAGTCTCTATCGCATCCACGGCACCGATGCGCCGTGGACCATCGGTCAGCCGGTCTCGAAGGGCTGCATCCGCATGCACAACAGCGACGTCGCAGACCTTTACCGCCGCGTTGGCGTTGGCACCAAGGTCACGGTCACGTGGCGCAGCTACCGCTACGGCTAGTTTATTTTCGCCTTAGGCGGAATCGCACGGGCCCGTTTCCCCTCCCGACCGCCCACGGCATCATGGTATTGGGCAGTCGGGAGGGGAGCGGGATGGTTTCAGCTCAACCTGAAAGACCATGGTCGGCGCTTCGCCGCGGGCCAAGCCGGCAGCGCCGCTGCAGGTTCACGGGTGGAAATTCGACGCAGTCGATCGCGTCGAACTCCACCTTAATCGGCTCGAATTCAGCCGCCGCCAGCGCCATTGCTTGCTCCTGATTGTCAGCAGCAATGCCTATTGCCAGGGTCGAATGCGCCGCCTGGCCTCATCCCACCACGCAAGTCATTCTTCGATATCGCGCATGCGCACGAAGTAGAGCTTGCCGTTTATGCGCACGATCCTGAGGCCGCCGGGGGCGTAGTTCTGCCGCTCGTAGAGCTCCAGCTTCTGGCCTGACGCGATCCCCGTACACGTGTCGAGTGCCAGCAGTTCTGGCGTCGGCCGGCCCTCTTTGTCATAACCGGTCTTGTCCCACAGCACGTCGTGATAATAGCAACCAACCGTATCGAGCTTTGCGGTCACGGTCGCAGCCTGGGCCGCGCCCGAGAGAACAAACGCTACAATTCCAATCAATCCGACCCGCACCATCGCCCGCCAAAGCTCCGCTTACCCGATCCGTGTTCGTTCAGGAATGCCGTCGGACTATACCGAGTTCAGGGTTAATGGGGAACATTCCGGCGCCACGACGCGCCAATTTGCAACGCCGTTTTACCATTCAGCAACGCTTTGCTTCATTGCCTGCGATACCCGGCGCTAGGATAGCTGTCCTTGAAAGCGATGCGCCGAGGTGTTGCCGTGCGCCAGAGTTCGACGTCCGCCGTGATCGCAGCCGCGCTGCTCGCAGCAGTTGGCGTTCTCGCAGCGCTGCAGCCAACGCTGGCGGCGATGCCGGCAGGCCCGCACACGACGCCGGTAAACGGTGATGAACTGATCGTCTTCGAGAGTGAAGCGTGCATTCACTGCGCGCTCTTTCGCCGTGACGTGCTGCCCGATTACCTCAGATCGCGCCGCGGCCGATCACTGCCGATCCGCTTCGTCGACGCTCACCGAAGCGGTGCGCGCCGCGCCCAACTGAGGGCACCGCTGGCGGTAGTCCCGACATTCGTTTTGATCCGGCGCGGCCGCGAAGTCGGCAGGATCAGCGGCTATACCGGCCCCGGTTTGTTCTTTCCGCTTGTCAACCAGATGGTCCGCTCCGCCGACCAATCCCGCAACGGCTTTTAGAGCCTGGCGGCCACAGCGCGCCTGCGAACGCTGCCACGGATACCGTGGGTTGGTTGCCACGGTGCGGTCAATCCGGTTTGATACGGACCAGTTTGTTACGGACCAGATTGTTACGGGCCAGTTTGTTACGAGCCTGTGCGATTTGCAGACCTGCGTATCTTTAGAGTTCGTGTTCCGGGGTGGACGGTGATGGATCGGCGTACGTTTTTGAAGTCTACCGGTGCGGCCGTTGCAACCGGCGGTGCAGCAGCACACGTGGGAAGCGCCAACGCGGCCCAGAACCGCGACGGTGATCAGATCACCTTGCGTACGGCGCTGGCGCCGGCCTTTGCGAACGGATACCTTCGTGACCGCGCCGATCGTTTGTCATTGCGGTTGCGGGAACTGACGGGCGGCCGGATAAGCTTGCAATTTTTCGAACACGGGGCAGCCGGGCACGACGTTCTCCTCAGCGGCGCCGGCGACGCCTATTTCGGCACCGAGGCAGACCATATCGATCGGCATCCGGGCCTTGCCTTTCTTTCCGCCCTACCGGGTGATCTCGGTCTTGCACCGGAGCACTTTGCGATGTGGCTGCAGGCCGGGGGCGGTCAAATGCATTGGGACCGCATTACCGGCGACATTGGCGTCAAGGCGTTTGCCGCAGGCCATTCCGGACGGCGGGTCGGGCTTTGGTCGAAGGCACCGCTCGATCTGCTCGCCGATTTGCACGCGCGCAGCATCCGCGTGACCGGCATGGCGGCAGACGTCGCCGCCCATCTGGGAATGAGCATCCTGGGCCCGGACAACGGCGCCACCGCCGACCTCGAGGAGCCCCTGCTCGGCATCACGGCCTGGCTGGCCCGAACGGCGCCGCAGGGCGAAGTCCTACATCGATATTGGTTCCGCGACGGCTTTAACCGGCATGGCATGGTGTTGTCGTTCGGGCTGTCGAGCGCGCTGTGGCAGCAACTCGAGCCCACACTGCAGGCGGCGGTCTCGGCTGCCGCGGCGGAGGCCTATCATCAGGCATTGAGCGAGCACGATGCACACGACACTGGCGTTGCGCCACATCTCTTGGCTGCGCGTGGCATTCACAAGGATCAGCTCCCCCATGACGTCACGCGCGCGATCAATCACGCCGCCATCGCGCGCCTTGACGATCTCGTGGGCAACGATTCGACCGTGCAGCGCATTTACGAAAGTTATATGCAGTTTCGCGAGAGCGTGACAGGTCTGTCGGATCCGCTCGCTACCGCCCGGATCGCATAGCAGTTGTTAACGGCTGGCCTGCGAAAAGCCTCGAATTTTCCTTAAGTTGCAGTACTATTCGCGGGCTCGGTTCGAGTCGCGCTTGCGTTATTGTTTTGTCAGGCAACCGCGCAAGCGCGGAATGAGAGCATGCCGGCCGGGCGTGTGTGGCCTCGCCGAAGGCAAAACGAAAAGGGAGATCCCGCTATGTCCGAGCACCTGGACGACGTCAAACGCTATGCCGCCAATGCCGACGAAAAGGCCGTTGCCGGAATCATCAAACACCTTGGAATCGCACTGAAAAGCAAGGACGCTTCGCTGGTTTCGTGTTCGTCCAAGGACGAACTCGCCCGCGTTCGCGACAGCTGGTGCAAAAAGAAGCTCGGGCTGACCGCCTCCGATGCTGATCTTGACAAGGTCATCCAGGAAGTCTGCGAGGCGATGAAGGGTGATCAGCGCAAGAACCGTGTCACCTTTTACTATCTGCTCGCTGATAAATTCGGCAAGCTCTCGAGCCTGGCCTAGAGATTTCCGCCTTAGGCGGATCGCATCGCCGGCCCGCTTCCCTCCCGACCGCCCACGGCATCATTGTATTGGGTGGTCGGGAGGGGAGCGGGATGGTTTCAGCTCAAACTGAAAGACTATAACCACCTGGCAAGACAGCAGTTTTTAAGTCTTGGCCCCGTCGGCATTTCCGCCGGGGCCATTTTTCGTTGATTTGCCTGGGCACGGCGCGGGTTTACCTGACCCGGGTCGAGACGCGGCTGCCGGGAGGGCGCAAAGCGCGCAAAAGTTATTCAATATCGGCGTGAACGCTATTGAATCTTCAAGCCCGCCCACCTTCTAATTAAGACTTCCGTATGAGCGTCATACTGGTTATTATGTCAGTAATCCTGACCTAAATCCTGCCGACTATTCCTGGCAGGCAACAATACACTCGCTGCACGCAGCGAACCGAGGTGTCCCATGCCAAAGCGCGTCGCCAGCCTGGACAGCAAGTTCGACTTGAACGACGATTATCAGATCCTGACCGGAACCCAGGCCGTTGTCCGCCTGCTTCTGATGCAGAAGGAGCGCGACCGCCGGGCGGGCCTCAACACCGCCGCCTACGTGTCAGGTTATCGCGGCTCGCCGATTGCAGGTCTGGAAGGTTCGTTGCTGCGTGTCGACCAACTCCTTAAGAGCAACGACATTATCTTCCAGCCTGGCCTCAACGAAGATCTCGCCGCAACGGCACTTTGGGGTACGCAGCAGGCGGAACTGCGCGGCGAAGGCAAGTTCGACGGCGTCTTCGGCCTTTGGTACGGCAAGGGCCCGGGCGTTGATCGGACCGGCGATGTCTTCCGCCATGCCAACCATGCCGGCTCATCGAAGCACGGTGGTGTCCTTGCCCTGATGGGTGACGATCACACGTGTGAGAGTTCAACGTCTGCCCACCAATCCGAGTTCGCGTTCCTCGATTACATGATCCCCGTGCTCAATCCTGCCGGCGTGCAGGAGATTTTGGACTACGGCATTCTCGGCTATGCGTTGTCGCGCTATGCCGGTGTCTGGGTCGGCCTCAAGTGCGTCAAGGACAACATCGAGTCGACCGCGACGGTCGATGGTCGGCTGGATCGCATCACCATCAAGATCCCCGACGACGCCGCCTTTCGCATGCCGCCCGGCGGATTGAACATTCGCCTTGCCGACCAGGCTCTGGACAAGGAAGAGCGTCTCCACGACTTCAAGCGCGCAGCGATGCTCGCCTTTGCCCGCGCCAATGGTCTCGACAAGATGGTCATGAGCGGCGGCTCGAACGCACGTATCGGCATCATCTCGACGGGCAAGAGCTATCTCGATGTCCGTGCAGCGCTCGACATGCTGGGCATCGATGAGATTAGGGCCAACGATATCGGCATTCGCCTCTACAAGGTCGGCATGACCTGGCCACTCGAACCTGAAGGAATTTCGAAGTTCGCGGAAGGCCTCGACCTGATCATTGTCGTCGAAGAAAAGCGCGCGTTGATCGAAACGCAGATCAAGGAGCAGCTGTTCGACCGTGCAGCCCGCCCCCGGGTGCTCGGCAAGAAGGACGAGCACGACCAATGGCTGTTCCCGGCCAAGGGCGCATTGGAGCCGACCGAGGTTGCCATCGCGGTTGGCGAAAGGCTGATACAGGCCGAGTTGGGCGGCGAAGGAATCAAGCGCCGTGTCTCCGCTCTCAAGCAGATCCGCGGCAACAAACCGGTGACGCCGGAAGCCTTCATCCGCACGCCCTACTTCTGCGCCGGCTGTCCGCACAACACCTCGACCAAGGTACCCGATGGCTCTCACGCCTACGCCGGCATTGGCTGCCACTACATGGCGCAATGGATGGACCGTTCGACAGAAGGCTTTACGCACATGGGCGGCGAGGGGGCCAACTGGATTGGCGAAGCGCCATTCTCGAAGCGCGGCCACGTCTTCCAGAATCTCGGCGACGGAACCTACATTCATTCGGGCAGCTTAGCGATCCGCGCCGCCATCGCTGCCGGCACGAACGTGACCTACAAGGTACTCTACAACGATGCCGTCGCAATGACCGGTGGCCAGGCACTGGACGGCGGCATGTCGGTGCAGGCCATTGCCGCCCAGTTGCTCGCTGAAGGCGTCAAGCGCGTCGATGTGGTGACCGATGAACCCGACAAGTATGGCTTTGCCGGCCGCATGCCGGGCAACATCAAGGTCCATCACCGCCGCGACCTGATGACGGTACAGAAAAACCTCGCGGAGATCGGCGGCGTGACGGCGATGATCTACGATCAGACCTGCGCATCCGAAAAGCGCCGCCGCCGCAAGCGCGGCACGTTTCCCGATCCCGACAAGCGGGTGTTCATCAACCCGGCGGTGTGCGAAGGCTGCGGCGATTGCGGCGTCAAGTCGAACTGCGTCGCGGTGCTGCCGTTGGAGACGGAACTCGGCCGCAAACGCCAGATCGACCAATCCGCATGCAACAAGGACTTCTCCTGCATCGAGGGCTTCTGCCCGAGTTTCGTGACGCTGCACGGTGCCAAGCCGAAAAAGGCCGAGGGCGCAGCCAAGGGCCACAGCGGGATTACGGACATGCTGGGCAGCCTGCCTGAGCCGCGGTTGCCGGCGACCAACGACCCTTACGCGATGATCATCACCGGTGTCGGCGGCACCGGCGTGGTTACGATCTCGGCCGTTGTCGGCCAGGCGGCCCACCTCGAGGGCAAAGGCTTTGGCGCGATCGACATGGCCGGCCTTGCACAGAAGGGCGGCGCCGTCGCCTGTCATCTGAAAATTGCCGACACGTCAGATGACATCCATGCCATTAGGGTCGGCGTCGGCGGGGCGGACGTCATCCTCGGCGGCGACCTCGTCGTCACCGCATCGAACAAGGTTCTGGAGTCGGTTCGCCCCGATGAAACGGCGGTCGTCGTCAACACTTACGAGATGACGACGGGTGACTTCACGCGCGACCCGCTGCTCGAGGTTCCGGGCCAGACCCTGCAACAGACGATCACCGAGCGCGTGCGCAAGGGCGAGGTCTCGATGATCAATGCGCACGACTACGCGGTGCGTCTGTTCGGCGATTCCATAGCCTCGAACATGTTCCTGCTCGGCATGGCCTATCAGCAGGGTCATGTGCCGGTTGGTTCCGAGGCCATCGAAGAGGCCATCCGGCTCAACGGTGCCGCGGTTGAAATGAACCGCCAGGCGTTCCGCTTTGGTCGTCTCGCCGCTCACGATCGCGCTGCCCTTGACCGCATCGCCAAGCCGAAGGGTGAAGCCGAAGACCAGGGACCGGAAACGCTGGAGGACATCGTCGCGCTCCGTGTCGCCCTGCTGACCGACTACCAGGATGCAAACTTGGCAAATCGTTACAAAGCCAAGGTCGACTGGATCGCGGCCAAGGAAAAAGAACTGGCTTCCGGCCGTAGCGGCCTCGCCGAGGCGGCCGCGCGTGGCTATTACAAACTGCTCGCCTACAAGGACGAGTATGAAGTCGCGCGCATGTACACCAGCGGCGACTTCGATGCCCAGGTCAAAAAGAACTTCGACGGCGTTGGCAGGATCGAGTTCCATCTGGCCCCGCCACTGCTTTCGTGGTGGCGCCGCGACAAGCAAACCGGTCATCCCTACAAGATGACGTTCGGTCCCTGGATGCTGCACGTCTTCCGCTTCCTCGCGAAGCGGAAGAACCTGCGCGGTACGAAATGGGACATTTTCGGGTACACGGACGAGCGCAAGCGCGAACGCCAGATGATCGCAGACTATGAAGCTTTGCTCGACCGTGTCATCCCGAAGCTGGCGCCTGACACGCACGCAGCCATCACGCAGCTCGCCGGCCTGCCGATGGAGATCAAGGGTTTCGGCCACATCAAGCTGGCCAACTACGAAAAGGCAATGGCCCGCCAGAAGGCGCTTCTCGCAGAAGTCGACAACCCGAGCCCGGTCAAGGTTGCAGCCGAATAGATCGTTTCCGCCTTAGGCGGAATCACACCGCCTGCCCACTCCCCCGCCCGGCCGCCCATGCAATCGTGGTTTTGGGCGGCCGGGCGGGGGAGTGGGACGGTTCCAGCTAAACCTGAAACGCTCTAGGCGCCCCGCAAGGCCCGGACCGGCCCGTGCCGTTGGAACCTGTGACGTGCGGCTCGGGCCTGATTGGTGAGCGCTGCTGTCCCCCGGTCAGCCGGTGCGAAATCCGTGTCGCGTTTGGAATAGGTGCGTCGCATCCTGGTCTTTTCGAGCTCGCCGAAGACCCATAGGGTCACGCACATGAGCAGTGGGCCGGCGTAATTTTCGGGCCCATCCCTCCTTCTCTTTTTTCGCACTCCTTCGGAGGTGCAACATGGTGATGACGGGCGTTCTCCGACCGGTCACGGCGTTGCTGCTTGCCACCGCGGTGCTCATGCTGGGTGGCGGCCTGCAGGCAGTGCTGCTGCCGATACGCGCCGAAATCGACGGTTTCAGCGACCTCCACGTCGGGCTGATGGGTTCGGCCTATTACCTTGGCCAGATTGGCGGCTGCCTGATGACACCGGCGCTGGTCGCGCGCGTCGGCCACATCAGGGCATTTGCTGCATTTTCCGCCATCGCATCCGTGGCACCGCTGATCTATCCGATGAGCGCCGACCCGCTAGTATGGACATTTTTGAGGCTCGTCACGGGCGTGACGATTGCCGGCGTCCTGCTGGTCATCGAGAGTTGGCTTTCCGCGGCAGCCGACCAGGAGACCCGTGGGCGCGTCCTTGGCGCCTACACGCTCATTCACCTCACGGTCTTGATGGCCGGTATGCAGATGATTTCGCTCAACGAGCCGGCGAGTTTCGAATTGTTCACGATCATCGCCATTCTGTTTTCGCTGGCAGCCGTGCCGATCGCACTGACGACGACCATTGCTCCGGTCCCGCCCAAGCGCGCCAAGTTGCGCCTTGGCTGGATCTTCTATATCTCGCCGGTTGCCTGGCTCGCAGCCTTTCTATGCGGCGTTACCAACGGCGCGTTCTGGATGTTGAGTCCGGTGTTCGCGAAGGAACTGGGCTACACATCGGGCGGCATTGCGCTGTTCCTTGCTTGCGGAGTATTGGCCGGCGCGGTCACGCAATGGCCTGTCGGTAGCCTCTCAGACCGCCTCGGCCGGCGCAGCTTTCTCGCGTTGTCCGCGGTAGCAGCCGGTATTGGCGGCATCGGCCTGACGGTCGCGCCGCGCGACAACGTTGCGATGATGTTCTTTTGGGTCGCGCTCTTCGGCGGCGCGAATTTTCCCATCTACACGCTGGCGCTCGCCCACATCAATGACCTGGTCAGCAAGCGCCGCGCCGTTGAAGTGGCAAGCAGTCTGCTCCTGATCTTTTCCATCGGCGCCGTGATTGGGCCGGTCATCGCAGCATTTGCGATGGACCAGTTCGGACCGGGCGCCCTGTTCGCGACGACCACTTTGGCCCACATTGCGATCACCGCGACCGTGGCAGTCCGTGGCCAGATTCGCCCGCGCATCCCCGATCGTCACAAGGAAGACTTCGTGCTCATGCCGCGCACGACGCCTGCGGTCTTTGAACTCGACCCGCGCGCCGACCCGACCGCCGAGGTGCCCGAACCCGACACCCCGGAGGCGCCGCCAGTGGCCGAACCTGTGGCCGAAGCCGAGCCGGCGCTGCCATCCCCCTTGCCGCAACACGAAAGCGCGCCCGCGTCCTGACGATGGACGGTGCCGTACTGCCGAAGCCGAACCGCCCTGATACGGTCAGTTCTGGTCGCTGGCGACGGCGAAACCGCGCAGGAAGGCGTCGAATTGCAGGCTGCAGCGTTGGCCGTGCAGCACCTTCAGGGTCTGCGCGGCGTCAGGCAGCGGGCTGATCAGGCGCACGCGGATCTGCTGCATGCGCCGTCCAGGTGCAAGCAGCGCAAACGTACCGTTCTTGACCGCGATGTCTGCGGGCCAGGAGACGGCGCGTTCACCGGCGCCGAACGTCACCTTGGCGCGCTGCGTGCTGACGAGATCGACGATCGTAACCGTCAGCGGATCAGTCACCGAATCCCGCACGATCGAGATCGCACCATCCTTTTGCAGACACAGATCGCCGCGAGAGCTGAGCGGGACCTGCGTCCAGGAGAAGGGCAGTGGTGCCAGCGCGGCACCCTTGTCGTCGGAGCCCTTCCGCTTTGCGACACCACGAATTGCGCCGACCTTGCTGGTCGTCGCGCCGCCGGTCTTGAGGAACTGCTTCACAGCATTGAACAGTGCCGCATTCGACCGCCCGCCACCCTTCGACAGGTCGCTCACCTTGCCGGCGAACGGACCATTAATGGTGCGGGTTTGGCCGGAAGGCAGCACCACCACGACCTTCCCGCCGTCCGGTATGGAAACGCTGCCGGCCTTGGCGAGCGTGCTGCCGGCCTTGTATTTGTCAACGGTCGATTGCAGCACGATGGCTTGTGCCCTGGCTGCAACCGTCGTGGCGGCCATCGCGGCCAGCCCAACCATTGCACCGAACGAAAAATTCCTTCCGAGATTGAACAGCATAATTGAAAACCTCCAGCAGGTCGTCATCCGCAGAGCAGGTGAAGTATTGATCTTAATTGTGGAGCACAGGATTGCGTCTTGGGCAAGCGTTACACGTTTGCTTCACACATGCCGTGGATTTTCAAGGGCACCGGGAGCGCAATGCGAGTGGCAGTGTTCGCTCCGGTCGGGCCGATCAATTGTTCGTTCGAAACGCATTTCTTGCCCAGGCGGGCCGAGGAACTGCTTGCGCGAAACCAACCTGTGCATTGGTTGCCGGCGACGTCGTGCGGGCGGATCGAGGCGGTTTTTGCCTGCGCTGGAGCCGATTGACTGCAGCGGCGCGCGACCGCCCGGATCTACGAACCTGGTGCTTTCCGCGTCTGGGAACATGCAACCGGCGCGCGCGCGAGTCCGCGCTAGGGAGCGAATCGGGTGATGTTGCCTTGCGATCCGCGTCCGTCGCCAGGTTCGCTGCAGCCAGTTCCTGCGAACGCCGCTCAGGAAGTGGCGGCATCAGCGGGTTCCCGGCAACAGCGGCGCCATTGCCGAGAGCAGCCGTCTGTTGATTCGACTTGACGGGGCGTTGAACGTGCGGCGGCGTACGATCGGCCAGCGGGGCGGGATCTTCGATCACCGCGGCTGCCATGCGTGCGGGCTGTTCGCCAGGCTCCGGCGATGGTTCGGTGATGGCGCCGGAGTTTACGATCTGCTGTTCCGGCACCGCGTCCAACTGATGGTCGTCATGGCTGGCGTGCAGCGCATGCGGGGGCTTCGATGCAAGAGCCACGACCAGTCGGTCTGCCGGGCTGAAGCGGGCCGCAGATTGCGTTGCCATCGTCGGCTTGAACCGTACGGCCGTGGTTGTCGGACGTTCCGTCGCAAGACGCACGTTGCCCGTGAAATTGATCGCGGCCACCGTCGGCTGCGGTTGTACGGCGCTTAGGGTTGCCAGCGTGAGCAGCATGACGCCCCATCCGCACGCAACGCCGGACACGACGCCGACGCCGAACCCCGTCCAAGTCCGCGGCGGCTCCCCATCGTCGAGCCGAGGCCGGCCGCCAGCGTCGGTCACCGCCAGAGCTTTGCCCGCAGCCGCAACGTCGCTTGCGATGCGCCTTTCATCGGCTGCGATGGCATGCGTGAGATCGGCGACAAGCTGCGCGAGAGACTGGTCGTTCGGCTGGACCGGGCCCTCCTTCCTCAGCGCGACGTGCCCCAGTGCGACGTGTTTGGCCCTGCGCTGAGCTATGGGTGCGGCGGACGTTGCTGCCTCAGCCTGCGGGCAGATGTGCCACGATGCGCTGTAGTCGTCCGAAGCGGCATGCGATGTATCGTTGCCGGCGCGTCCCAGTCGCTCCAGCAGCGAACCGTTTTCTGGATACTTCATACGCGCTCCCCTCTACCGCATGTCCGGGAGCCCACCCGGATCGAACCTTGTGCTTTTTGAAACGCAACAACTAAATTCAGAATTGACTATAAGTTTTGCTCAACAGCCAGTGTGATGACAATACGGCAACCACGGGGTTTCTTGACGGCCTGCTGCCTGATTTAACGTAACTTGTTGTTTGGTAAGGTAAATTTGGTTAACCATGATTTCTTCTAAGCACCTGGTTTCATTTTCGAAAAATAAGCAGGCGGTTGATCTCAAGCGACGTTGATTTCTGTCGCCAAATTCCGATCTGGCCAAACATCCATGGGAGCCTGCACCGAACGTGCTGCAGGCGCAGGTTCAGCAGCACGCGAAACGAACAAATGCTGTGAGCGTGAGCCCCGAGGTTTCCGGCCCGGACCGTTTGGCGCGCCTAACCCGACCGCATCAAAATGTTTGACCAAAGCGCCAGTCTTCTCAGAACGACGCCGCCAATCAGGCCGGCAAACATCGCGGCCAGACAGGCAGCAAACGGCAGAAACTGCGACGCGAAAACGAACAGCGCGATATCGATTGCCGCGATCACGAGCGTGGCCGTTCCGAAGTACAGGCTATAGCCGCCGCTACCGTATCGAAATCCGATCCAAACGCCGAACGTTGCGAGGATCGCATAGATGACTGGCAGCAAGTCAGCCCCCACGCGCCGAATGCTACGACCATCGAGCAATTGTGCGCCGACCTGCGCATGGATCATTACGCCGGACATTTCATCGTCGCCGTCCCACCCGGCAAGAGGGGTCTGGTGCTGGTCGATCCCGATCAGGTCGGCGCCGATGAAGACGATTTTGTCCTTGAGGAGTTGTGCAATCGCACGAGCACTCGCCGGTGTTGCCTTGCCGTCCGGCGTGGCCAGAAGACGGGCCGGGATCTTTAGGAACCGATCATTGCCGTTTTTCGGGCGCAGCGTCCACGCAATGCGGCGCGGACCTTCCGCGCGGGCGGCCTCGGGTCGTGCTGCAGCGACCGCAAAACCTTGCTCATAGGCCTCGTCGACCGGCGGCGCGATGAAGCGGACAATCCGGTCGCGGCCCGTGAAGAGGTTGGCAAATCCCGGCACCGCACCGGACTGCGCGATGAACTCGTCCTGGTAGGCTTTCTGGTCCGCCGTCAGATTTGCCCGGCTATCGCCAACGGCCACCACGACACGGGCCTTAGCTGCCTTGATCGCTTCGATCAGCCGGGCTTCCTTTTCGGGTTCCGTCGCTTTCAGGAACAGAAAGTCGATCGCAATGGTCTTGGCGCCAGCCTGATCGATAGTTTTGACCAGTTTGGCTACCAGTCCGCGGTCAATGGGCGTGCGATAGGGATAGTCGCGAACCGTGTCTTCATCGACGACGACGATACCGATCCCGGGATGCTGATCCTTGGGGCGGTGCGAAAGGAACGTTGCCCGCCAGTCGCTGGTCCAGTGCTCGACCCAAAACAACCAGGAGTGGCGCGCACCATAATGGACGCCGAACGTGATGCCGGCGATCAAGCCACAGGCAACCACCACCAACAAGCCGCCCAGCAACCATCCGCGAATTCCTGCTGCCGCCATCGACGCTTCCTAACCCGCGAGTTCTCTGATCGGTATCCGCTTGAAGTTCGGTTCGAAACGGCCGGCCCAATGCGCAGTCCCCGGCGCTCGCACGCTGCTGACCGCAAGAAGCTCAGATCGTGCCAGTGTCGCGCATCGCTGCAATGTCTTCCATGCTCAGCCCGAGAACATCCTGCAAGACTTGATCGGTATGTTGACCCAGCAGCGGCGGCGCGTGTCGGTATTCGACCTGCGATTCGGACATGCGGATGGGGCTTGCAACCAGAGCGATCGGCCGGGTTCCCGTTGCCGGGTGCTCCATTTCAAGACGCATCCCGCGCGCCTTGACGTGCGGATCTGCGAACGTCTGGGCAAGGTTGTTGATCGGCCCGCAGGAAATGCCGCTCTTTTCCAATCGCTCGAGCCAGAAAGCAGACGGTTTGGATTTAAAGATCGGGTTCAGCACATCGACGAGCTCACCGCGATGCGCGAGCCGTTCCTTGTTGACCGTGAAGCGCGGGTCTTGCGGAATATCCGGCCGCTCCATGATTTCGCACAGACGCTGGAACTGCTGTTCACTGCCACAGGCAACGATTATGTCGCCGTCGGCAGTCGGAAACACCTGGTAGGGGGCGATGTTTGGATGCTCGTTGCCGAGCCGCGGCGGCACCTCTTCTGTGGCGAGGTAGTTGAGCGCCTGATTGGCCATCATTGCGACGGTGGTGTCGAGCATCCCGATATCAATCGACTGGCCTTGGCCGGTGACCTCGCGATGGCGCAGTGCAGCATTGATCGATACCGCCGCGTACATCCCGGCCATCAGGTCCGATATCGGCACACCGCACTTTTGCGGCTCTCCGTCGGCGGCGCCGGTGACCGACATCATGCCGCCCATGCCCTGCATCAGAACGTCGTAACCGGGGCGCTTGGCGTAGGGGCCGGTGTGTCCGAAACCGGTAATCGAGCAGTAGACAAGGCCGGGATTGTCATCCTTGAGGTCATCGTAAGCGAGGCCGTATTTTGCCAGACCACCGAACTTGAAATTTTCGACCAGCACATCGGCGTTGGCCACCAGTCGGCGCGCCAGTGCCTGTCCGTCCGGCGAGCTGATATTGACGGTCACCGAGCGCTTGTTTCGGTTGGCGCAGGCGAAATAGGCCGATTCTTCGGTGGTCTCGCCTTTGTCATCCTTCCAGAACGGCGGCCCCCAGCGGCGTGTATCGTCACCGCTGTTGGGCATTTCGATCTTGATGACGTCGGCACCAAGGTCGCCAAGAATCTGCGTACAGCTCGGCCCTGCGAGAATGCGCGTAAGGTCGATCACACGAATGCCATTGAGGGGTCCGGCCATGAAATAAGGTCTCCGATTGCACCAATTGCCTCCGGTTTAGCCCAGCCGGCGGGGTCATTGAACAATAATGACGACAAAATCGCGGTCGAGATGTCGCTATCCGGCCCCCTCCAAAGATTCGAGCGACTTTCTGCGTTAATTCAGAATCGGACCGATTCCGAATTAACGCAGGTTGCTCTCGCGTTCCGGTTCTGACATTTGCCATCACGTGCGGCGATGTCGAGAGCAAATGTCAGCACCATGAAGAACACGGGCAAGCCCATGTTTCTAGTGTAGCTTTTGCACCTGACGTTTGCTTGAGAGGCCAGCCGCACACAGGCACCAAACGTCAGGTGTGCTACACTAGCGCTCCGAAAGCGGTGATTGCTGTCTCAGTCTCAACGAAAACTTCGATTTTTGTTAATCATACGGTATCATCCGTCGGCGAAGATGCGTGGGCCGCACATCGCGGCCCGACGAGTTCTATGTGAGTGAGAGTTAGCCAATGAGCGCGACGCCCCTCAACGACCTCCAGAACGGTATGACCTCGCGTCAACTCACTGACGAGAAAATGGAGCAGGTGCGCGAGCTGCTTTTTGGCGACTATGAGCGCCAGACCGAGGCGCGCGTAGGTGTTCTAGAAAGCCGCATTCAAAATCTCGAGCTGTCGCTGCATGGTCGCCTTGACGCGCTGCAGGCCCGGCTTGATGCCATTTCTGCCGAAATGGATGTTACGCAGCGCCAGGCGCTGGAGGAAATCGGCAGTGGACTGCAAGAGCTTGGCGAGCGCATCAAGCGCATCGGCGGTACCTGAGACAACCAATCGACTATATCGAGATGAACCGGCAAGGTGACAGTGCGGCGGGAGACGACGGGCCGATGACGCAGGGCGTTGCGCGGCTCAAAGAGCTTTTGTTCGACAGCGAAAGCCGTACGATCGCGGATCTCGATCAACGCCTTACGCAAGCGTTTGACCGGGTCAACGCGCTTGAAGGGCTGACCGAGACGGAGCGCCAGGAGCGTGCCGAGATCGCCCGCCGTCTCGACAAGGTATTTGAAACCGCCGGCACCCGCGAGCGTTTCGGCAAGGCCGTTGCCGATGTCCTCGACGAGGCCTTACGCGAAGCGGAGGTTCAAAACCACGAAGACGTCGCGCAGGCGATGGCCCCGCTGGTTGTCCAGACCATCCGCATGGAACTGCGCAACAGCCAGGACGAGTTGGTCGAGGTTCTCTATCCGATCACCGGTCGCATGGTGCGCTCTTATGTTGCAAGCGCAATGCGCGACCTTGTGCGGGACCTCAACCGCCGCGTCGAGCGCAACGGCATGATGCTGCGTATTCGCAGCATGGCCAGTGGCAAGTCGGTTGCCGAACTGGCAATTGCCGAGAGCCAGCATCTCAAGGTCGAGGAGATCTTTTTGATCCGTCGCGGCTCCGGCGCCCTGGCGGCGCGCTGGCCGGCCGGCCAGGCGATGTCGAACAGCGATGTGCACATGAGCGGCGTGGTCTCGGCGATCAACGATTTTGCCACCCATGCGTTCCAGGAGGACGGCGGCAACCTGCGCACGTTTGAGTTGGACGATTTCACGGTCTACCTGCGCGCATCACCGGTTTATCTTGTCGCTGCCAAGTGCCGCGGCATTGCGCCTTCCGGCGTGAGCGGCATCTTTGATGACGAGTTTCTGAGCCTGCTGGAACGGATCGGCGATGCCAACGGCAAGAACACGGTGTCCGACGAGGTCGCCCCCCGTCAGCTTTCGCCCCTGGCAGCCGGCGTCGAAGAGAAAACCTCAGCCATCTATGCCGAAAATGATCGCGCCGGGCTGTTCTTTAGTCCTCTCAAGGCACTGCTATTCGTTATTGCCGTTCCGCTGTTCGCCGCGATGATGTGGTGGGGCTACGTCACGTTGGAGCGCGAGCAGGTCAAGGGCATTGCCGAGAGCGTCGTTTCAGGCGTGCCCGAACTGGCCGGCTATCCAACCACGCTCGATGTCGGCTACCGCGGACGCAATGTCACGGTCAGCGGACTGGCCCCTGACAAGGTTATTGCTGACCGTGTCAACCAACGCCTTACGGCAGCGTTGCCCGAGGCAAAGATCGCGACCAAGTTGGCCGTCCTCCCGAAGCGCGAAAACGTGGATCAGGCCCAGCTGTTGGCCGGCCTGCGCTCTGAGATCGCTGCGGTCGAGGCCGAAGCAATGCGTCGCGGAATCGAGCAGGCAATGGAGCGCACCAGGCAGCGACTCGCCCAGACCCGCATCGAACTGGATCGCATCTCCGAGAAGCTCGACGAACCGGCACAAAGGCAAAAGCTGTCAGGGATCAAGGCCAACGTGACCCGGTTGGCGCGCGAGGTTGAAACGTACACCGCGGTGGCCCGAACGAGCACACGCGACCTCAGTACGCTACAGAGATTGTCGTCGCCCTTGCACGGCCTCTCGTTGCGCATCGACACCACCGCGACCAGCGTGGCGGCCCTGGTCGACGGCAGCCTAAAGAGCGCCACGCCCTCGCATGCCGCATCCCCACCGTCTGACGTAAGCGTGACCGCTGAATACCTCGAAGCCCAGGCTCAGCGTCTGGCGACCACCGCAATTGCGGTATCGCAAACCCTGTTGATCAAGCCACCGCCGTCCGAGCCTTCGAAGACGACACCGCTTGAGGCGCTGCAAGCCTACATACAGCGCAATGTCATATTCTTTGCCAATGGCACCGATTTTCGGGACGCGGCAGCAGCCGATGCCAAGTTGAACCGGCTTGCAGAGCTGCTGTCGAGGACCGATATCACGCTGCGCGTTGCCGGCTATACCGATGAGACGGGCGGTGCACAGCGCAACAACCCGTTGGCCCAGTCACGGGCAGACAAGGTGGTCGAGGCGCTCGTTGCCAAGGGGGTCAATCGGGGCCGGTTGATCTCTATCGGCCGCGCCAATGCCGTTAACCTGAGCAACATTACCGGGCCGACCAGCGCCAACCGGCGTGTCCAGTTCGAGGTTGGATTTGAAGGCGAACCCGGCGGCGAGTGAGCCCCGGCCGGTGTCCGATGAAATGAACCATAGCCTTGCAATGAGCCGCCACCATCGCCAATCTTTGTCCGACCAAGGCGTCCCGCAATCCAATCGCGGTGGCGCGAATGAAGGGCTCGGTACGGGCGCGGTGCTTTGAATATCTGCAAAATACTGCTGCTGGGCGATATGGGCGTCGGCAAGACATCGATCGCGCGACGGCTGACGTTTGGCCGGTTTGGTGGTGAATACAAGTCGACGATCGGCGTCGAGGTGCTCACCTATCAAATCGCCGAAGGCCCGGGAGGCGTCCCGTTTACCTTTCTGATATGGGATACGGACGGCAGCTTCGGTGAGGCAATGCTTGACACTGTCTACATGGAGGGCGCACAGGCCGCTCTGCTCGTCGGTGACGTGTCACGTCCCACCACGATTTCAAGTATCTCCCGTCTTGCAGCCCACTATGAGAGCCGTTTTCCAGGCCGCTATGCGGCAGTGGTCCTGAACAAGATCGACTTGTTGGCGGATGGCGAAGACGTGGTTTTGCCGGACGGGTTGGAGACGCCGGTACGCAAGGTGCTGCGCACCAGTGCCAAGACCGGAGCGGGGGTTACCGAGACCTTCGCCGAAGCCGCCGAGACCATTGTCCGCCGGGGTCTGCTCACATCATGACATCCGATGTTGCAGAGGCCGCCGTGGCATTCGTGGAGGCCGGTTACTTCGGCTTCGTCTGGGTCGATGGCGATCTTGTGGCACGTGGCGGCGCCGGCCAACTGTCGGCAATGATACCACCGGGGCGGGCGATCTGTGAGGCCGTACCGGTGCTGTTTGGACTGGAACAGCGCATCCGCGCCTTGCAGAGCGGACCTGAAAGCGCGCTGGAAATTCCTAACGTTGCGACGGTCGGCCCTGACGGCGAGGACCATCGCATGAACTATGTCGTCACCTGGCATCCTCGGCGCTCCCAGTTCCTGGTGCTGGCCGCACGCCCGATCGCGATCGATGAGACGACGATCGAACTCCAACGCGAGGCGCGCCGGCGCAGAGTGGCGGAAGAGCAGGTTCTCGAGCAGGCCGAGGCCATCCACGAGGCTAACGTCGCACTGACGCGGGCCAATGCCGAACTTGGCGAGTTCACCCGCATCGTCTCCCATGACCTCAAGGCGCCAATGCGGGCCATGCGTTATTTCGCAGAAGATCTCGAAGCCTCTCTTCCGCAAGGCAGCAGCAGCGACGCACGCGCGCACCTCGCCCGCCTCAAGGCCCAGTCGCGGCGCATGTCGGCGATGATCACCGGCCTGCTCGAGTATTGTCGGCTGGATCGCGAAATTGATCGTGACGAAGGCGAAGAACTGGTCGACACATCGGCCCTTGTTGAGGAGGTCGTCGCTTCTCTTCCGGTGCCGGACGGCTTCACGATCAATGTTGAGCCGGACCTGCCTGAACTACGGACGCTTCGTCCTCTTCTCGATCTCATCGTCAGAAATCTGCTCGAAAATGCCATGAAGCATCATGATAGTTGCGCCGCGAGCATTACTGTCTCCGGAGTACGCCGGGCAGACGGCGGCGCGCGCCTGACAATCGCCGACGATGGCCCCGGAATTCCGCCGGATCTTCAGGCCGCGGCGTTCAATCCGTTCACCAGGCTTTCCGGTCCACGCGCCGCCGCTGCGGCCGGCGACCGAGAGGACGGCATCGGCATGGGGCTTGCATTGGTCAAGCGCGCGGCCGAAGCCCTCGGGGCCGAATTGGTACTGGAATCGGACCCGGCCACATCCCGGGGCACGAGGTTTCACGTGGATTGGCCTCGGCCAACAAAGGCAAAATAGCGGCGAAACTTCTCGTATTCGAATATTCAGCTATACTTCATCGGCAAGATCGTCGGGCCGGTCGATTCTCCAACGGCCCAATGTCAATCCGGCAAAGGTTTGCCCATGTCTGCATCCAACTCGCCAACTGGCGGAGACATTCTTGCGCGCCGCAACAATGCGACGTGGAACAAGCAGTCCCTGCCCGAAATCAACGATATCCTGATCGTCGAGGACGCCGACTTTGATGCAGACCGCCTGCGTGCCACGTTGAGCGTCATTCTCGGCAGGGACGTCAATCTGCGCCATGCGCCAACCCTGGCATCGGCACTGGACCGTGTCCTCGAGGCGATGCCCGACATGGTTTTTCTTGATGATTATCTCAAGCCGAACGACACCGCGACGCAGACGATCCCGCTGTTGCGCCGCGCCGGTTACGACGGCCCAATCGTCGTGATCAGCGGCGAGGTTGATCGCAAGAGAGAGGCGGAACTCAAGAACATGGGAGCCGCCGCGGCTCTGCATAAGGAAAACGTCGACAGCGGCAGCGTCACCGAGGCGCTCAATGCAGCTTTCGGCAACGCTGGCACGCCATAGCGTGGCCGCAATCCACTATGCGTTGTAGTCGCGTTCGTCGTCGATGACCTTTCCGTCGTTGGGCAAGGTGTCGGGCGGCGCCAACTGCACCGCGCCCTTGAGTTTGGTGACATCCTGCAGCGTCCGCGCCACCGCGTCGGCAAGCGTCGCCTCGTGGTTCACCGCCTCCGCTTTGAGCACCATCGTATCCTGTTCGCCGTCGCGGCCGACCACCAGCCGCACCCGGCCCAACTCCGGATGGCGTTCGGCCACCTTCGCGACCTGCTCGGGATGCACGAACATGCCTTTGACCTTTGTCGTCTGATCGGCGCGCCCCATCCATCCTTTGATCCGTACGTTCGTGCGCCCGCACGGACTGGTGCCCGGTAGCACGGCGGACAGATCCCCGGTCGCCAAGCGGATCATCGGATAATCACGGTTGAACGTGGTCACCACCACTTCGCCCACCTCACCATCCGGAACCGGATCGCCGGTACCGGGTCGCACGATTTCCAGCAGCACGCCCTCATCGACGATCATGCCCTCCAACGCCTGGCTCTCATACGCGATGTTGCCGGCATCTGCCGTGGCGTAGACCTGGAACGTCGTGATGCCGCGATCACGGTATTCCTGTCGCAGCGATGGAAACAGCGCCCCTCCGGACACCAGCGCGCGCTTGAAAGATGACGCGTCACGGCCGGCCTCGGCAGCCTTGTCGAGGAGGATCTTCAGATAGTCAGGTACGCCGACATAGGCCGTCGGCTTGAGGTGCGCGATTGCTTCGAGCTGTTGTTCCGTATTGCCTGGCCCTGCCGGTATGACTGTGCAGCCGAGCGCTCTCGCGCCGGCATCAACGATCCAGGCACCGGGAGTGAGATGGTAGGCGAATGTGTTGTGGACGATGTCGCTGGCCCGGAAACCGGCAGCATAAAATGCCCGCGCCGAACGCCACCAGTCCTCACCGCGCCCTTCGGGCTCGAAGATCGGCCCGGGCGACATGAACACCCGTCTCAACGTTGAAAGGTCCGAGGTCGCAAACCCGCCGAGCGGTGGCGCTTTCGCCTGCAGTTCCTTGAGCGAGGACTTTCTTATGACCGGTAAGGCTGCTAGTGCCTCACGCGATGTAACCGCCATTGGATCGACGCCCGACAGGTGGGAGGCCCAGCCCGATGCCGTTTCCATGACCCGCGCCAAAAATCCGGGCAGCATGTTGAACAACGCCAGTTCTCGCTGCTCGCCATCCCGCGTTTCGAGCTGATCGAAATGCGCCGGATCCTGTGTCATGGGTTTTCCATTCTTTTCTCAGCCGCGTTCAAACTCGCGCTTCGGTGATAGGCCGCACAGCCTGAGGGGTCAATGGAGGTTGGGTAACGCAGCGCGAATATCGCTTGGTCCAGTATTCGCACGTGGAACGGATGGTTAGATCATCGTGCCTTACGTTGGAACCGCTGTCGCGGCTCCGACGTGAGGCACAATGATGATCGCCTCTCAAAGAATCGAGCAATTAACAGCTTTAAGGCATGTCGCAGCAAAACGGATTGACTCATAAGGGAGCAACGCGACCCGGCCGAACGGCCGCCCCGCCGGAGCCGCCGCGCGCAGCGCGCACAGCGGCGTGAGGCAAAAAACCCGAAGGGAGCAACGCGACCCGGCCGAACGGCCGCCCCTCCGGCGCCGCCGCACGCATAGCGGCGTGAGGCAAAGAAACCCGAAGGGAGCAACGCGACCCGGCCGAAAGGCCGCCCCGCCGGAGCCGCCGCGCGCAGCGCGCACAGCGGCGTGAGGCAAAAAACCCGAAGGGAGCAACGCGACCCGGCCGAAAGGCCGCCCCGCCGGAGCCGCCGCGCGCAGCGCGAATAGCGGCGTGAGGCAAAGAAACCCGAAGGAGGCGCATTTTTTTCGACGCGCTTTAGGGCCCATCAAGAAGCGGCACATGCGCTGCCGCTTCGCGCGGCAATGTGCCATCGAGGCGGGGATCATCGATCACTTCGACTTGCCGCATGAACGGCACGAAACCGAACCTGCGGTAGAAATCGAGCGCCCCGGGATGGTCGAGCGTACAGGTGTGAACCCAAAGCCTCTGGATCGGCCTTGCCCAGGCGATGCGCAATGCTTCACGCATCAACCAGCCGCCGACACCCTTGCCGATCAAAGCGGGGCCGAGCCCGAAGAAGGCAAGTTCACAGCTCTCCGGTTGGCGAAAGTCGAGTTCGAGCAATCCGTCCTCGCACCCCTCATGGTCGACGGCGAAGACGTCGACCAGATCATCGTCGAGTATCGCGGCCAGTTCCTGATCGCTCATGCGCAGGCGAGAAAACCACAACCAGTCTTGCCCGACGTGGCGATAGAGGCGTCGGTAGGCATCGGGTGCGACCGGAGAAAGATGGCGCAAGCCAACGCGCGCGCCGGGCACCGCGTCATTGTCGATCGAAACCGGCGCGCAGCCCATTTCAAGCGACGTGACAACCGTCGCGATGCGGCCGCGCGCAACGTCGTGGAAACCTGGTGCGAGGCTGTGATTGTCTGCCGCTACAATCATCCGTCCGCCGCCACTACGCATGCAAACCGGCCTGCGATATCAAACGTCGCAGGCAGATCGCGCGGGAGCCCTGCTAGATCATCGTGCCTAAAGTTGAAACCGCTGTCGCGGCTTCGACGTGAGGCACAAGGATGATCGCCTCTAAAGAATCGAGCAACTTTCTGCGTTAATTCGGAATCGGACTGGTTCCGAATAAACGCAGGTTGCCCTAGGCCAGCCAGCGCTTGCGGCGCTTGTAGCTCTTGACCTCGCGGAAGCTTTGCTTGTCGCCGCCGGAAATGCCGAGATAGAATTCCTTGACATCCTCGTTCTCGCGCAACTCTTCTGCGGCGCCATCCATCACGACGCGGCCATTCTCAAGGATGTAGCCATACTGCGCATAGCGCAGGGCCACTGTCGTGTTTTGCTCGGCCAACAACACCGACACGCCCTGTTCTTCGTTGATCTTCTTCGTGATCTCGAAGATCAGCTCGACCAGCTGCGGCGCAAGACCCATGGAAGGTTCATCGAGCAGGATCATCTTGGGGCTCGACATCAGCGCCCTGCCGATCGCCGTCATTTGCTGCTCGCCGCCCGAGGTATATCCCGCAAGGCTTTTCTTGCGTTCCGCGAGACGGGGAAAATACGTGTAGACCATGTCGAGGTCGCGCTTGATGGCGGCACTGTCGCTGCGCGTGTAGGCGCCGGTCAGCAGGTTTTCCTCAACCGTCAAGTGCTCGAAGCAGTGGCGGCCTTCCATCACTTGGATGCAGCCGCGCTTGACCATGTCGTTGGCGCTCAAGCGGTCGACGCGCTCGCCATCGAAACTGATTGAGCCCTTCGTTACGTCGCCGCGCTCGGCGCGCAGCAGGTTCGAAATCGCCTTGAGCGTCGTGGTTTTGCCGGCACCGTTCGCACCGAGGATCGCAACAATGCCACCCTTCGGCACTTCCAACGATACGCCCTTCAGCACGAGGATCACATGGTCGTAGATCACCTCGATGTTGTTGACGCTGAGGATCGAGCTGGTTGCGCCACTTACTGTCGGATGTTCGGCAACGGCTGTGTCGACGGCCATCGGCATTCTTCCTCGTACTTGTCAAACCTGTTCGGGCAATCAACGGGCAGGTCGAGTTGCCGAATGTTGGTCCGCCTTGAACCGGCAACGAGACCCGGGCTTAGCGCCCACGGATATCATGGCAGAACGCCCGCCTTGCGGCGGGCGCTCCGTTCGTTTTTCTAACCGCGGTGCGCTATTCGCACTTCTGCGTCACCCAGTCCTTCTTGTCGGCAACGTACTTGGCAGCGGCTTCTTCGAGCATCGGGCGGACCTTTTCGCGCATGGGCGTGATCCAATCCGAAACCTTCTTCCACTCCTTGCCGTCCCAACGCTGGACGAACATCGGATGTGCGCCGGCGTGATCCTTGCACGTGATCTTGATCGGTGGCGAGAAGCCCTCGAGACCTGCCGCCTTGATGCGTGCTTCGTCGAGAACCAGCGTCTCGAGACCTTTGCGCATGTCTTCGCCGTTGATCACCTTCTTGCCGGTGAGCTTTTGAGCGTTGCGGATCGCTTCGGCAACGATCGTCGCATTGAAGACGCCACGCATGTAGTAGATCTCTTTCACGTCGTCAGCACTCTTGGTGAGCGTTTCGCCCGGGCCTTCGATGACGTGCTTGATGATGTCCTTGAACACCGGGATGTCGGTGCTCGCACCGTGGAACGTCATGGCGTGGTAGCCAATGGCACCCTTGCCGGCCGGCTTCACGTCAACCTGGCTGCCTGACCACCACACGCCGATGAAGTTATCCATCTTGAAGCGGATCTTCGCGGCTTCCTTGATCGCGGTCGGGGTCATTGCGCCCCAGCCCCAGATGACCATGTAGTCCGGGCGTTCCTTGCGCACCTGCAGCCAGTGCGAGGCCTGGTTCTGCATTTCCTTGACGCCAACCGGCAGCAGGAACAGATCGAAGCCCATGTCCTTTGCAAGTGCCTTGAACAGCGGGATAGGCTCACGACCGTAACCGACGTCGAGGTAGGTAAAGCCGATCTTCTTGCCTTTGAGGCTGCCGTTGTTGCGGCTGGCGAGATATTTGATAACAGCCGATGCCTGCGACCAGTAGGTGGCCGGTGCGTTGAACACCCACGGGAATTTCTCGCCTACGGCGGCAGCGGACAAGCCATAGCCCATCGACAGCACCGGGATCTTGTCGATCGGTGCTTTCGGGATGAGCTGCAGCGTGATGCCGGTCGAGTATGGGTTATAGACCAAGGCGCCCTTGCCCTTGGTAGCTTCGTAGCACTCGACACCCTTCTGGGCCTTGTAGCCGGTTTCGCACTCCTCAACTTCGATTTTGACACCACCGATGCCGCCATCGCGAACGTTCAACATCGTGAACAGGTCGTGCATACCGTTGGCATTGGGCGTGCCGGAGCCGGCGAACGGGCCCGTACGGTAGGTCAGCAGCGGGATGTAGAGCTTATCTTCAGCCTGCGTCTGCAGGGCGAAGCCTGTAGTCAGCATGGCGCCAGCGGCGATGCCGAGAATGGCTTTGGTTAGCTTCATGAAAGTGCTTCCTCCACTTGTTTGCCCTTCGATGCTTGTTTTCCGGAGCCGGGCGGGCCGGTTCCGGGGTGGGCCATTATTGTCGCAGCTCTCAGGGAGAGCAACGGCTTTGTTGCCCGGCCCTGGTTACCGCTTGCCCAGCGAACTGGCCCGTTGTCCGCTGGTTTCTGGCGCGACGGCGCCGTTCCGAAGCGTGGCGCGCGATCCCCGCTAGTAGGGGAATGGCCACAGGCGCAGTTTCTCCCTGGCAATCTGCCACAGCCGAGCCAGCCCGGCCGGCTCGACGATAAGAAAGAATATGATCAGAACGCCGACGATCATAAAGCGAATGTGCTCGACCGTCGACGAGGTGATGTCGAGCTCCAGCGCCCGCGGCACGGTGGAGATGATGATCGGAAGAACGACGATGAACGCGGCCCCGAGGAACGAGCCGATGATGCTGCCCAGTCCGCCGATGATGATCATGAAGAGCACCGGGAACGAGGCGTTAAGGATGTCGAACGATTCCACCTCGGCCGCGCCGAGCGATAGAAACACCAGCATCGCGCCCGCAACCCCGCAATAATAGGACGAGATCGCAAACGCCAGCAGTTTCGTCGGCAGCAGTCGGATGCCGATCAACTCGGCGGCGATATCCATGTCGCGGATCGCCATCCATTGGCGCCCGAACCGGCCACGAACGAGGTTGATGGCAATGATCGTCAGCACCACCACGATCGACAGCACCACGAGATACTGGAACCAGGGCGCACCGTACGGTTCAGTGAGCGGGACCCCGAACAGACTGCGGTTGATCGCGTCGATCGCACCGGAGTCGTTGTAATTGTAAAGCCAGGCAATTCGGCCGAAGGCCCACTCCAGGAAGAATTGCGAGGCAAGCGTTGCCACCGCCAGATAAAAGCCTTTGATGCGCAGGCTGGGAATGCCGATAAAGATGCCGATCGCGGCTGCAACAAAGCCCGACAGGAAAATGTGAATGATAATGTTGACGTCAGGGAAATAGGTTGTGAGCTTGTAACAGGCAAACGCGCCGACGCCCATAAAGCCGCCGGTCCCGAGCGACACGAGCCCGGCATAACCGGTCAGCAGGTTGAGCCCGAGGGCTGCCAGCGAAAAGATCAATGTTGGAATGATGATCGTGTTGAGCCAGAAGTCGTCGGCTATCAGCGGCACGACCAGGTACATGAACCCGATCAGGAATAGCACCGCGTAGCGCTCCTGCTTGATGGCCAGAACGACGGAATCGTCCTTGTAGGTGGTCTTAAGGTCACCGACCTCGCGATAGAACATCTGTTCTCGCTCTCCTAAATCCGTTCGATGATCTTTTCGCCGAAGAGGCCTTGCGGCCTGAACCACAGGAACAATAGCGCCACGAAGTAGGGAACCCAGCTCTCAATCGAGCCGCCGAGCATCGGCCCCCAGTAAAACTCCGCGATTTTCTCGGAGATGCCGATGATGAGGCCGCCGATAATCGCGCCGGGGATCGACGTGAAGCCGCCCAGGATGAGCACCGGCAGAGCCTTCAAGGCCACGACCTCCAGCGCGAACGACACGTCCGAGCGCGCGCCCCACATGATGCCGGTGACCAGTGCCACGATGCCGGCCGCAAACCACACGATCACCCAGATCTGCTGTAGCGTGATGCCAACCGACATCGCCGCCTGGTGATCGTCAGCCACCGCTCTGAGCGCCCGTCCGATCTTCGACTTGTTGAAGAAAACGGCAAGCCCGGTCACCATCAGCGCCGCAATCACCGCCGCCGCGACATCGATGTGCTGAAAGACGACCAGCCCGCCCAGCATTTCGACCTCGGTTGAGCCTGTGGGCAGGCCGATTTCCTCGGTGATCATCGTTTTCGGCTCGCCGCCGAATATTGTTTCGCCAAAGCCGATGAGGAATGTATTGAGACCGATGGCGGCCATGAACAGGATGATATCCGGCTGGTTGACCAGCGGCCGGAACACGACGCGTTCAACAACCACGGCAAGCACGAACATCATCGCGATCGACAACAGGATCGCGAGCCATGCCGGCACACCGATTTCATACAGCGTCACTAGGCCGAGGGCGCCGAACACCACCATGATGCCCTGGGCAAAATTGAAAATCCCGGAGGCCTTGAAGATCAGGACCAAACCGAGCGCGATCAACGCGTAGAGGATGCCGGCGACGAAACCTTCCCAAATCACCTGCACCAGCAGGTCCGGCGCGCCGCCCATCTCCAGGAATGGTTGGACGAATACCTGATGTAGAATTTCCATGTTTCAGGGCCCTAGTGCGAAACGCCGAGATACGCGTCGATGACATCCTGGTTCGACTGGACGTCTGTCGGTGAACCGTCTGCGATCAGTTCACCATGGTCGAGGACGGCGATGCGGTCGGAGAGGTCCATCACGACCCCCATATCGTGCTCGATCAGCGCGATCGTGGTGCCGAGCTGCTCGTTTGCGTCGATAATAAAGCGGCTCATGTCGCGCTTTTCTTCGAGGTTCATGCCGGCCATCGGTTCGTCGAGCAGCAGCAGCGTCGGCTCCATCGCCAGGGCGCGGCCCAGTTCGACCCGCTTTTGCAGGCCGTAGGGCAGGCGGCCGACCGGCGTTCGGCGAATTGACTGGATCTCAAGGAAATCAATGATGTGTTCGACGAATTCGCGGTGGCGGAACTCTTCTTCCTCGGCCGGCCCTTTGCGCAGCATCTGCCAGAACAATCCGGTCTTCATCTTGAGCGTGCGCCCCGAAATGATGTTGTCGAGGGTCGACATGCCGCGAAACAGTGCGACGTTCTGAAAGGTCCGCGCGATCCCCTGCGTGGCAGCGATGTAGGGGCGCATGCGCCGGCGCGTCTGCCCCAGGTACGTGATCGTTCCTTCCTGCGGGTGGTAAAATCCGTTGATGCTGTTCAGCATCGACGTCTTGCCGGCCCCGTTCGGGCCGATGATCGCTCTGATCTCACCCCTTCGGATGTCAAAGCTGACGTTCTGGATGGCTTTGACACCGCCGAAGGACAGCGAGACATTGTCGGCCTTGAGCAGAATCTCGTCGCTGATACGGTTCTCGGCGGAAATCGGTGCGGCTTCTCCCAGAACCTGGTTCATTATTCCGCGGCCTCCTTCACCGGCACCGTCGCGACGGGATAGGTCTCCATGTCGACGATCCGCACGTCACCCTTGATCATCCCCTTGCGGCCATCCTCGAAGGTCACTTCGGCCTCGAGATGACACACATCGGAGCCATCGTAGAGCGCCTTGATCAGCGCTCCGTAGCGCTCGGCGATAAAGCTGCGGCGCACCTTTTGGGTCCGTGTCAGCTCGCCGTCGTCCGCGTCCAGCTCCTTGATCAGAATGAGGAAGCGCTTGATCTGCGAGCCGGCCATACGGGGCTCGTCCTTGAGGGACCGGTTGAGCTCGTCCACACGGCGCTCGACCATCGCGTAGACGTCGGGATGACTCGCGAGTTCCTGGTAGCTGGCGTAGATTACATTGTTGCGTTCCGCCCAGTTGCCGACGGACACAAGGTCGATATTGATCATCATCGTCGCAAAGTCGCGTCCATCGCCGATGGCCACCGCCTCGCGGATTTCCGAAAAGAACTTGATCTTGTTCTCGAGATACTTTGGCGCAAACAACGAACCGTCGTTCAGCTTGCCGACGTCCTTTGCCCGGTCGATGATGACGAGATGGCCGCGATTGTCGATGAAGCCGGCATCGCCGGAATGTACCCAGCCATCTGCCGTCTTTGTCGACGTCGTCGCCTCTTCGTTCTTGTAATAGCTCTGAAACACGCCAGGGCTGCGGTACAAGACTTCGCCGTTGTCGGCGACTTTCAGTTCGACGTCTTTGGACGGTTTGCCCACGGTATCGGCGAAGATCTCGCCGTCCGGCTGCGCCGTCACGTAAACCGAAGCTTCGGTTTGCCCGTAGAGCTGCTTCAGGTTGATGCCGAGCGCCCGGTAGAACTTGAACATCTCCGGTCCGATCGCTTCGCCGGCGGTGTAGCCGATCCTGAGCCGGGAGAACCCGAGCCTGTTACGCAGCGGTCCGTAGACGAAGATATTGCCGAGCCAGTACATGAACCGGTCGTATGGATTGACAAACTTGCCCTCGAGGATCTTCTCGCCGCAGCGGTCGGCGACCCTCAGGAACATGCCGTACATCCAGCGCTTGATGGCTCCGGCATCCTCCATGCGCACCGTAATGTCGGTCAGCTGGTTTTCGAAGCCGCGCGGCGGCGCGAAGAAAAATGTCGGCCCGATCTCCCGGCGGTCGGCCTGTACCGTCTGCGGGCTTTCGGGGCAGGCGACGCAGAAACCCGCTTCGTATGCCTGTGCCACGGAAAAGATGTTGTCGCCAACCCATGCCATGGGCAGGTAGGCGATAATCTCGTCCTTGTCAGTCAAGTTGTCGAAAGCGTTGGCGTTGCGTGCCGAAACGATTTGGTTGTCGAAACTCAGTAGAACACCTTTCGGCCGGCCCGTGGTGCCGGAGGTGTAGAGCATGACACAGACGTCCTCACCCTTGCCTTTGGCGATTTCGTCGAGCCACCACTGTTCGGCACCGGCGTCCTGCTTGATCCTGTCGCGGCCCATCTGCTGCACGTCGCTATAGCTGTGCAGATTGGTATGGTCATACTTCTGCAGGCCACGCGGTTCGACATAGATGATCTTTTGCAGGGACGGCACCTCGTCGACGATACTGAGGAGCTTGTCGACCTGCTCCTGGTCTTCGACGACGGCGAATTTCACTTCGGCGTGGTTCAGCACGTAGGCCATCTCGTCGGCGACCGAGTCCTGATAAACCGGCACCGGCACCGCGCCGAGGCTTTGCGCCGTCGCGAAAGTCGCATAAAGGCGCGGCCGGTTGTCTCCGACAATCGCGACCGTGTCGCCGCGCTGAAGCCCGAGTTGGTGCAGCCCGAGCGCAAAGTCACGCACCTGCTCGCGCGTTTCCGCCCAATCCCAGGTTTGCCAGATGCCCAGGTACTTTTCCCGATAGGCTGGTCGTTTTGCAAACGTCTTGGCGTTGCGCAACAAGAGCTTCGGGATCGTGTCTAATGCCGCGTCATGCGGACGAGACGCGTCGGTCCCGCTCACTGGCGTACTCCCTCCCATTGTGCCGTGCGTTCATCGCACGGCTTACTCATTGCTTATCATCTGATCTACTATTGCTTGGCGGGATGGCGCAAGAGCGACCACATACGTTCGCGTTTCTGTGACCGTTTTGTCGCAAGGATGGTTTACGTGTTGACGTCAGGCCACGGGTAACGCCGGGGCGCAGAAAAATCTGGCGAGGGACAAGGAGAAACACGCCAAGCGGTAACGAGCGACCGGCGGCCGCCGCACCGGCCGGGCGGATACAACCTGGGGGGCGTCCGCGGAGCGTACGCCGGATGCTCTCCTCTCGCCCGGATTGCGGCCTTCGCAAGAAGCCGCGCCGGTAGACCAGCCAGGCATGTAGACCAGCCAGGCAAGTAGACTGGCCAGGCAACATGTGGCGCGCGTGCGATGTACGTCGAATTTGCCCTTTCCGTTCACGCTCACGTGATAGACGACCAAACCGATGGCGTTGGCGCAAACAGCGGGTCCAGGTCGCGTTGGCGCAATATTTGGAGTGCTTTGCAACACGCGCGGTCAGCGATCCTCGGTATGTGCACCGGGCGCGACACGCATTGCCGTTCGGGCGGCCCGCGCGCTAGCCTTGCCGCCGAAGCCCAGACAGGAGTGCGGCCATGGCGCTGACGAGCACATCTCTTTCGGGTCGCAGGGCCCTGGTCACCGGAGCGCAGCAGGGCATCGGCAAGGCCGTCGTCTTGGCTCTCGCCGCAGCCGGAGCCGATGTTGTCATCAACTGGCTCGATGACGAGGCGGCGGCCGGTGCAATTGCCGATAGGGTCCGCGCCACCGGGCGCCAGGCCGCGTGTGTTCAGGGCGACGTTTCCGGCAAGGCCGCAGCATACCAGCTTGTCGACGCGGCCCACGATGCCCTCGGCGGTCTTGATATCCTCATCAACAATGCCGGTGTTTTCCCGCGTTCCGAAGTTCTCGAGGTGACCGAAGAGGAGTGGGACCTGGTCCACGGCGTCAATCTCAAGGGAAGCTTTTTCGTCGCTCAGGCGGCGGCCAGGAAGATGGTGGACGCTGCCGTCGCGGGTGCGATCGTCAACATTTCCTCATCGTCGGTACGCGGCCACGTGCTCGGCGCCCACTACTCCGCGAGCAAGACCGGCATCATTGGCATGACCCGCTCCATGGCGCTCGCCCTTGCGCCGCATGGCATCCGCGTCAATGCCATAGCACCGGGCATTACCGACACGGCCCAGCCGCGCTACCAGTTCTCCGAGGCGGAGATGGCCGAGCAGTCGGCCCTGGTGCCGCTCGGTGCCATGGCGCAGCCGGGCGACATTGCCGACATCATCGTCTTCCTCGCCTCCGACGCGGCCCGCTTCATGACCGGCGAACTCGTCCATGCCAACGGCGGCCTGTACATGGGATAGCCGCGCTGTCGCCCCCAGCAACGCCGGATCTGAATGCGCCGCCGCCATGCGGACCATCGTGTGCCAGGTCGCGTGTCAGGTCGCCCAGGCCTTTTGCAGGGCTGGCCGTGCATTGAGGTGGTCGATGTAAGCGGAAACGTTCGGCAGGTTCGCGACGTCCGCACCGAGGCGCTTGGCAACCGTGCAGGCATGACCCGTCATGATGTCGGCACCTGAAAATTCACCGGCAAGAAACTCGCGGCCGGCCATATGTTTGTCGACCGCCGTCAACATCCGCCCGAGCAGCTTCGTCGCCCGGTCGACGTTGACTTGGTTACGCTTGTCCGGCGGCAACAGAATGGTTTCGACCACGATCGTGTTGACCGGCGGCATGATCATGCCTTCGGCGTAGTGCAGCCATTGCAGGTAGTGTGGAAAGTCCGGCGATGACGGATCGGGGCGCATACGTCCTTCGCCATACTTGCCGATGACGTACTCGACGATGGCCCCGGATTCGAAGATCGTAACCTCGCCGTCCTCGAGCGTCGGCACTCGGCCCATGGGGTGGATCGCCAGATATTCGGGTGCGCGCATGGCCGGATCCCCCAGTGAAAAGAGTTCCAGCTCGTAAGGCAGGCCGAGTTCCTCGAGCAGCCAGACGATGCGCACGGAGCGGGTGCGCGGCGCGTGGTAGAGCTTCATGAGAGACAGTGTCCTTGTGATGATCGACGTGTCGGGATGGGCGCAATTGAAGGGCGGGTGCGACGCGCCAGTCAACGTCAACGTCGCCCGTCAACGTCGCCCGTCAACGTCGCCCGTCAACGTCAGCGGCCGCCGTTCCGCCACGCCACCGCCTGCGCTATGCAACCTGCTCGCCGGGCGCATGGGCGTGGATGGCGAGCGCATGCACCTTGCCGGCCAGTTCCTCGACGAGCAGTTCGTTGATCAGGCGATGGCGCGCGACGCGCGAAAGCCCCGAGAATTTTGCTGAAACCACGGTGACGCGGAAATGGCTCTCGCCGGTTCCCGGCGACGAGCGGTGGCCGGCGTGAAGGTCGCTCTCGTTGATCACGTCGAGTCGGATCGGTTCCAGGCCGATCATCAATTTTTCACGAATTGCAGCTTCAGTGGACATGGCTCACACATTCCCCGCAGTGCACTCCGAAGGCTCACCGTCTATGGTGGCGTTCCGAGGGCGCGGTGGCAGATGGTATCGGTGCAACACGGCAGGCCGGATTGCTCGCGCCGGCCGCTTGGGCACACATCAACCTATTTGGGTGACCCAAACCAGGGCCCTGCGTCAAGTCCGATATAGCTGTTCGGCCACGGCGGATATCGACTGCGACCATGGCGCTTGTCTCATGATCGGTCCGATCACATACTGAAGTCGTGATGAAGCTTGAATCGAAATACTTCGACATGATCCGGATTAAGCCGGACGCCAGCGAGGCGCCGGCCGAGAAACCGGACAATCCGACCTGCCAATGGAAGGGTTGCAATCGCGCGGGTGCGCATCGCGCGCCGAAGGGGCGCGGCAAAGAGGGCCAGTTCTACCTGTTTTGTTCCGACCACATCCGCCAGTTCAATTCCTCGTACAACTACTTCTCGGGCATGAGTGATGCCGAAGTCGAAGATTTCCATCGCGATGCGGCATACGGCCACCGTCCGACCTGGAAAGCCGGCGCCAACGCATACGTAGGTGGCCAGCGCCGCGCGGCAACACCCGACGATATCCAGCGTGTGTCACAGGCTCGCGGGAGTGCCCAGGGCTTTCATGCCTGGCGCGCCAAGCAGGCCCGCGAGGACGCCCGGCAACCGCAGCGCAAGCGCAAGCCGCTGGAAAAAAAGGCGCTTGCGGCACTCGGGCTTGGCGATGCCGCCGACAAGACCGAGATCAAGTCTCGTTTCAAGGCCCTGGTCAAACGTCATCATCCAGATGCGAATGGTGGTGACCGTGGCTCCGAGGAAAAGTTGCGCGAGATCATCCAGGCCTATAATTATCTCAAACAGGTTGGTCTGGTTTGACGGCAGCAACGTCCAAGTCTTAGAACAACCCGCGAATCCTCTGCCTCCGGCCATCGTGCCCGGGGTTTGATCAAACTCGAACTTCATCCGGAAAGACGCATGCTCGCAACCGCCCAAGCTGGTGCTCCTGGCCTGCCGGAAACTATGATTTCCGTTCGCGATACGTTCAATATCGAAAGTGACATGGAGGTTCCGTCCTACGCGGAGCCGAACGAGCATGTGCCCGACTTCGATCCGGACTACCTGTTCAATCGTGAGGTGACGCTGGCCATCCTTGCCGGTTTCAAGTTCAACCGCCGCGTGATGATCCAGGGCTACCACGGCACGGGCAAGTCGACCCACATCGAGCAGGTCGCCGCCCGTCTCAACTGGCCGTGCGTGCGAGTCAACCTCGACAGCCATGTCAGCCGCATCGATCTTGTCGGCAAGGACGCGATCGTTTTGAAAGACGGCCAGCAGATCACCGAGTTCCGCGAAGGAATTCTGCCGTGGGCCCTGCAGAATAATGTCGCGCTCGTCTTCGACGAGTACGATGCAGGCCGCCCGGACGTGATGTTCGTGATCCAGCGCGTGCTCGAGGTTTCCGGCAAGCTCACTCTGCTGGACCAGTCGAAGGTCATCCGGCCTCACCCCGCGTTTCGATTGTTTTCGACCACCAATACGATCGGCCTCGGCGACACCTCGGGCCTCTATCACGGCACCCAGCAGATCAACCAGGGCCAGATGGACCGCTGGTCGATCGTCTGCACGCTCAACTACCTGCCGCACGACGACGAAACCAACATCGTGCTCTCGAAGGTCAAGAGCTTTCAGAAGGACGACGCCTCGCGGCAGGTCATCTCCAACATGGTCCGCGTTGCTGACCTGACGCGCAATTCGTTCATCAACGGTGATATCTCGACGGTGATGAGCCCGCGAACCGTCATGACCTGGGCCGAGAATGCCGAAATCTTCAACGACATCGGCTTCGCCTTCCAGCTGACCTTCCTCAACAAGTGCGATGAGTTGGAGCGTCCGGTCGTGGCGGAATTCTACCAGCGTTGCTTTGGCGAGGAACTGCCTGAGAGCGCAGCCAACGTGGCGTTGAGCTGAAGATGACGTCCTGAGTGCGGCTCGGGCCGGGCGCTGGACTGAAGCGTGATGTCTGCGCTCATCGCCCGACTGCGCTTTACGATTGTGAGCATTTTCAAGAATGGCGACCGGCAGTAACAGAAAAGAATCTCCGGCTGAACCGTTCAAGCGCGTTCTCGGCATGGCCGTGCGCGCAATCGCGGCAGACGACGAGGTTCAGGTCGGCTACGCTGCCGGGCGGCCTCAGGCGGACGGCAAGACGATCTATTTGCCGGAACCGTCGCGGGTGCCGACGGCGCACGAGGTCGCCGTTATGCGTGGCTGGGCTGACAGCCTCGCACTGACGGTCGCCTGCCACGACGACAAGCTGCACAGGAAGCTCCAGCCTGGCGCAGGTCAGGCGCGCTCCGTGTTCGAAGCGGTCGAGCGCGCGCGCGTTGAAGCTCTAGGCTGCAATCGCATGCCGGGCATGGCGCAGAATCTGACGGCCAAGATCGAGGACCAGTATGCCCACGGCCGCTTCACCGAGGTCCAGGACACCGCCGAAGCGCCGCTCGAAGACGCGCTCGCATTGATCGTTCGTGAGCGCCTAACCGGCCTTACGCCACCAGAGAATGCGCAAGCCGTGGTCGACGTCTGGCGGCCCTGGGTCGAAGAGCGCGCCGGAGATTCCCTCGACCGGCTCGACACGATGGCCGAGGACCAAGAGCAGTTCGGCCGCATGGTCCGCGATCTCCTCCATTTGCTCGAGCTTTCCGAAGAAATGTCGGAAGGCGAGCAGCAGGAAGAAGACGGCGAACAGGAAGATCAGCCGGATGCCGGCGATCAGTCCGACCAGGACCAGGGCGAAGGCAGCGAAGGTGAAGAGCGCGCCAACGAGGAACAGACCGCCCAGGGCGAGGAAGGCGAGTTCGAAGAAAACGCCGACATGTCGGATTCCGATGAGTTCGACATGGATTCCGACGGCGACGACTCCGCCGATACCGACGAGCCCTGGCGCCCCAATTATTCCGTGCTCGATGACCCGGAGGCCTTTGGCTACAAGGTTTTCACAACGGCCTTCGACGAGGAGATTGCAGCCGAAGACCTCTCGACGCCGGAGGAACTGGAGCGTCTGCGCACGTTTCTCGACAAGGAGTTGCGGGCCCTGTCAGGCGCCGTTTCGCGACTCGCCAACAAACTTCAGCGCAAACTGATGGCGCAGCAAAACCGCGCCTGGGAGTTCGACCTCGAAGAGGGCATGCTCGACGCCGCTCGCTTGACCCGGATCGTCATCGACCCGATGCAGCCCCTGTCCTACAAGCGCGAACTCGACACCGACTTCCGCGACACGGTGGTGACGCTATTGCTCGACAATTCCGGCAGCATGCGCGGTCGTCCGATCATGGTGGCTGCAACCTGCGCCGACATCCTGGCCCGCACGCTCGAACGCTGTGGCGTCAAGGTCGAAATCCTCGGCTTCACGACGCGCGCCTGGAAGGGCGGGCAGTCACGCGAGCAGTGGCTGGGTGATAGCAAGCCACCGGCGCCCGGCCGCCTCAATGACCTGCGCCACATCGTCTACAAGTCCGCCGATGCGCCCTGGCGACGCGCAAAACGCAACCTCGCGCTGATGATGCGCGAGGGTCTACTGAAGGAAAACATCGACGGCGAGGCCCTGGCCTGGGCCCACAGGCGCCTTCTCGGGCGGCCCGAACAGCGCCGCATTCTGATGATGATCTCCGACGGTGCACCGGTCGATGACTCGACCCTGTCGGTCAATTCGGGCTCCTATCTTGAATTGCACTTGCGTCAGGTCATCGAGGAAATCGAAACGCGTTCACCAGTCGAGTTGATGGCGATTGGCATTGGCCACGACGTCACGCGTTACTATCGCCGCGCAGTCACGATTACGGATCCGTCGGAACTGGCAGGTGCCATGACGGAACAATTGGTCGAGCTGTTCGACGAGGCCGGCGCTGCCGTCCCGGTAAGTCGGGCCAGCCGGCAGGCATCAGGCACCACGAGTGCACGTATGCGGGGCCTGGCGCGCTGACGTCGACTGCATGTGCTCGCGCACAATGCTTGCTCACACGGAGTAAACCCGACGTGGTCGCACACCAGTTTGTTGCCGCTGCCCTGGCCGTCATGGCGACGGTTGCAGCCCTCGATCAGTCGATTGCCAAGGTCTCGAAACCCGACAGCGCCGGTGCCAAGCCGCATGCCGTGCGCGTTGTCAGCCGCCCGATTGTGCACTTCCGCAAGGATGGCCGGGCTGTTGCAATGGTCGGCAAGCTCAAATGGCGTGGCGGCCTGGTGCTGACGTCTTCGGACGCCGCCTTCGGTGGCTATTCCGGCCTCGCGATCAGTCGCGACGGTCGCCACCTGCTCGCCGTATCAGATGCAGGCACGTGGCTGTCGGCAAGCCTTGGCTATCGCAACGGCCGCCCTGTCTCTGTCGAGGGTGCGCGAATTGGCCCGCTCAAGGCGCTTGGCAATCGCGATCTGCGCCGCCGGCGAGACCGCGATGCTGAAGGTGTGCGTTTGGTGCGAGGCAGCCCGTTGGCCGGCCTCGCAGCGATATCGTTCGAGATTAACCAGCGCATCGGATTTTTCCCGATCCGCAACGGTGTCATCGCCGGTCCGTCGCATTACCTGCGCCCCGGCGCCCGTCTGCCGTCGAACAAGGGCCTTGAAGCCGTGGCGCTGGTCGGGCGCGCCCGAAAGGCGCCCGACATCATCGCCTTCGCCGAACGTGCGCTCGACGCCAACCGGCATCATCGTGGCTGGATCTGGGCACGCGGCAAGGGCCGCCCCCGCCCGGTTGCGCTGACTGCCCCGGACGGCTTTGACGTCACTGACGCGGTTGGACTGTCGGACGGCCGCCTGCTCGTCCTGGAGCGCCGCTTTCGCTGGAGCGAAGGCGTCAGAATGCGCATTCGTGAAATTGCGGCCGCCAAGATCAGACCCGGCGCCGTTTTGTCGGGACGCACGCTGCTGCGTGCTGACATGCGCTACGAGATCGACAACATGGAGGGGCTCGCGGTGCACACCGACAAGCGTGGGCGCACGATCCTGACCGTCATCTCCGATAACAACTTCAACAGCTTCCTGCAGCGCACGGTGCTGCTGCAGTTCGAGTTGCCGGACAATGAGACCAAACCGGCGCAACGCCAGGCCACCACGCGGTAACCCGGCGTTAAGGCATGTCGCAGCAAAACGGATTGACTCATAAGGGAGCAACGCGACCCGGCCGAATGGCCGCCCCGCCGGAGCCGCCGCGCGCAGCGCGAATAGCGGCGTGAGGCAATCAAACCCAAAGCGAGGCGCATTGTTGCGGTGCGCTTTAAGGCGGAAATGGTCGAGTTGCAATGTCGCAAAGCGGGGTGGTTTATGCCTCGGCTGCTTCGCCCGCAGGCTCGCCATTGGCGGCCTGCAGAGCTTTGCGGGCCTTGGCGATGTCGCGCTTCAGCTTCTGGCAGGCCGGGGAGAGATCCTCGGCACGCGCCTTTGTCAGGAAGGCATCGAGACCGCCACGATGCTCAACGCTGCGTAGCGCATGGGCCGAGATCCGCAAGCGCACCTTGCGCTTGAGTATGTCGCTCATCAGTGTCACGTCGACCAGGTTGGGCTTGAAGACGCGCTTGGTCTTGTTTTCAGCGTGGCTGCGCAACTGGCCCGACATGGGCAGCTTGCCCGTGAGCTCGCATTTCCTCGTCATCGATTCCACTCCTGGCGCGCCCGGCGGTAGCATGCCGCGCGCGAGGCCCAAATTGACTAACACGCCGCCCTCTCGCGGCCCGCTGCGGCGCAAGTCGGCGTCGGCTGGCTGGAAAAAACTGCGGCCCGCCGCTGGGTGCGGCAGGCCAGACACAGGCTTATAGCTCTGCACGCGAGATGCCGTCAAGCGCATCAGAATGCTGTGGTCAGAACCCGACCGCCACTTCGCCCCGATCCACGGATCAGTATAGTCGCGCCCCGCGATGCACGTGTGTTGCCATATCGCTGACCAAAAAGCGCCACAAGCGCTGCAGATAAAATATCGGTTCGGTACCAGGGGGTGGTAGACGAGATGATCAAGCGTTCAAGTTTTGCTCTGGCTGCCGTTTGCATTGCCGCGGCAGGTTCGGGTGCTGCACCCGCGGTTGCGGCCGATTGGCCGAGCCAGGTTGTCGCCCTGTACGACATCTCGTTTGCCGGCTTCACCGTGGGGTCGTTCAACTTCCGCTCGAAAGTCGGCAAGCGGCGCTATTCACTTGCCGGTGACGCCAAGGTTTCAGCCGTATTCGGAGCCTTCAAATGGCGCGGTTCGACCCGCAGCAGCGGCATCGCGCGTGCCGGCAAACCCAATCCGAAGTCGTACGATTTTGATTTCCAGATCAATTCCAAACGCGGTTCGGTGCGTATGGCCTTTCTCAAGGGCCATATCATCAAGAACGACGTATCACCCTACAAACCCTACTCGGCCCAGCATGTCCCCTTGCGGAGTGACCACCTGCGCAATGTCTACGACCCGATCTCGGCAGTCATGGCTTTGACGCGGTCGTCGGCCGGTAGGCATCCCTGCCGCCGACGTATCCCGATCTTCGATGGCAAACAGCGCTTCGATCTCGTCTTGAGCCCCGCCGGCCGGCAAAAGATCCGCGAGGCAAGGCCGAGCGGCCAGCCGGGCCTTGCCTACGTGTGCAAGGTTCGCTACGTGCCCCTCGGCGGTTACAAGAAGAACAGCCAGACGCGCTACATGGCGTCGAACCCGGGCATGCGGGTTGTGCTGCGTGCCGTACCATCGGCCAATCTTTATATCCCTTATGAGGTCCGCGTACCGACGATCGCCGGCGAAGCGGTATTGTCCTCACGCCGTGTCAACATCGTGACGGCACGCCGCCAGCGGATTGCGCTCATTCACTGACTGGTCGCATCCGAACTCGACCATGAGATTGTTTCTGGAACTGCGACGCAGCCGTAGTCTTTCGCGCTGGGCTTGCCGGATGATTGCTGTGGAGGGACGACCGGCGCCGGACCCACAATGTTTCCGTCATCAGTGGGCATGGTAGCCAAACCGGCAGGCAAGGCTTGATCTTGGCTACAGGGTCTGCAATGCCATCAAGATCGTACAACGGGCCATGTGTTGAGCCGCTCTGAGGCGCCGACCCTGGAGAGACGTATCTTGGGATGAACGATAGTAGGCCACGAGGCCGTTTCCTCAGGCCCAGGACGGCCGCGATCACGACGCCTGGCGCACATGAGGCCATGGCGGTGAACGGTGCACCGTCGGACATATTGCATGAGAGAGAGTAGGATCAATGGGTAGTGCTCCATCGACCCGTATCCGCAACGTAACGGCCGTTCTCGGGCCGACCAATACGGGCAAGACACACCTTGCGATCGAGCGCATGCTCGATCACGAAACCGGCGTTATCGGGTTGCCGCTGCGTCTTCTCGCGCGCGAGGTCTACGACAAGATTGCCGCCCGCGTCGGCGCCGGCGACGTTGCTCTCGTAACCGGCGAAGAAAAAATCAAGCCGGAAAGCCCGCGTTACTGGGTGTGCACCGTCGAGGCCATGCCTCAGGACGTACCGGTGCAATTCATGGCGATCGACGAGATCCAGCTGGCCGCCGATCCGGAACGCGGTCATGTCTTTACCGACCGCCTGCTCAACGCGCGCGGTGATGCCGAAACGCTCGTTCTCGGCGCCGGCACGATGCGCGAAGCCATCTCCGATCTCATCCCCGGGGCCAATTTCATTTCGCGTCCGCGGCTTTCAAAGCTGACCTATGCCGGCCAGAAGAAGATTACCCGCCTGCCGGCGCGCTCCGCAGTCGTTGCCTTCTCGGCGAGTGACGTTTACGGCATTGCCGAACTGATCCGGCGCCAGCGGGGCGGCGCTGCGGTCGTGCTCGGGGCGCTGTCGCCGCGCACACGCAATGCCCAGGTCGCACTATACCAATCAGGTGACGTCGATTTCCTGGTTGCGACCGACGCCGTCGGTATGGGCCTCAACCTCGACGTCGACCACGTGGCGTTTTCTGCGGTCCGGAAATTCGACGGCTACAATCACCGTGACCTGACACCGTCTGAGATCAGCCAGATTGCGGGCCGCGCCGGACGTCACCTCAGTGATGGCACATTCGGCGTGACGGGTGAGGTAAGGCCGTTCGATCCCGAAACGATCGATCGACTGGAATCGCACAGCTTCGACCCGGTAAAGACCCTGCAGTGGCGTAATGGAAACCTGGATTTTTCGTCTCTCAACGCGCTACGCGACAGCCTGCGTGCCTTGCCGGACAATCCGCGTCTCACACGAGCACGGATGGCCGACGACGTCGAGGCTCTGGAAAACCTGACCGGTGATCGCGAGGTGCTGGACAAGGCCGTCGGCCGTGATGCGGTGGCAAAGCTGTGGGACGTGTGCCAGATCCCGGATTACCGCAAGATTTCGAGCCAGAACCACGCCGAACTGGTTGGAACGGTTTACGCCTTCCTGATGAGCCCCGGCGGACGCATCGATGATGATTGGTTTGCCAAACAGGTCGAGTTTTCAGACCGTGTCGACGGAGATATCGATACCCTTTCCAACCGCCTCGCGCACATTCGTACCTGGACGTTTGTCGCCAATCGGCCCGATTGGTTGCGGGATCCGGAACATTGGCAGGGCCGGGCCCGCGAAATCGAGGACAATCTCTCCGATGCCCTGCACGAGCGTCTGACCCAACGTTTTGTCGACAAGCGTACCAGTGCCCTCATGAAGGGCCTAAAGGCCAAAGACACCCTTAACGCCGATATCAGTGAAGACGGAGAGATCAAGGTCGAGGATCACTTTGTCGGCCGGCTGGCAGGTTTCCGCTTCATTCCGGATACCCACAGCGACACCATCCACGGCAAGGCGACCCGCCACGCAGCCGCGCAAGTGCTTTCGCGCGAATTGTCGATGCGCGCACGTCGCGTCAGCGCCGCCAAGGATGACGCCTTCAAGTTGACGCAGCAGGCCACGGTCTTGTGGCGCGACGAGGAGATAGCAAAGCTCACACCGGGTGAGGATCCGCTCAAACCACAGGTCACGCTTCTCGCCGACGAGCATCTTCATGGCCCCGATCGCGACAAGGTGTACGATCGCATCAAGACTTGGGTTGCGACTACGATCGGCGAGCGGCTGAAACCGCTCGTCGAGATTTCCCAGGCCGATGACGTCGCTGGACTGGCCAAGGGAATTGCCTTCCGGCTTTCCGAAACGCTCGGCGTGCTGCGCCGCGAGGCTGCGGCGGAAGAAATCAGGTCACTCGATCAGACGGCGCGGGGGCAGCTGCGCAAGTACGGCCTGCGCTTTGGCGCTTTCAACCTATTCTTCCCGATCCTCTTGAAACCGGCAGCTGCAGAGCTTCTCATGACACTGTGGTGCCTGAAGTACGGGCCCGATAACGGCCTCGATCCGGAAAAGCTGCCCGAACCGCCGCGCGCAGGTTTGACGTCGGTACCGGTCGACCCTGCTGTTCCCGATGCCTTTTACCAGGTATGCGGGTTTCATGTCTGCGGACCGCGCGCTGTCCGTATCGACATTCTCGAGCGGCTGGCGGACCAGATCCGGCCATTGCTGAGCTGGAAGCCGACCGAAGCGCAGCCGGAAGCACCGAAGGGCGCAACCGGTTATGGTGCGTTCACGGTTACACCCGAAATGATGTCGATCCTTGGTTGCTCGGCCGGCGAACTCGGCGATGTGCTGCGTGCTCTGGGCTTTCGCAGTGAAAAGCGGCAGGTGGAAAGGCCTATCGAGGAAGCCGCAACGACCTCGCAAAGCGATGCCGTGGCCGAAGTTGCCGCTGGCGGTGTTCCTGCCGCGCAAGCCGCGCCATCGCCCGCACCGCAGGCCGCAGCCAACGCCGGCCAGTCCGCAGCCGCCAGTTCGCAAACGGACGATGGCGCGACCGCGGACACCGGTGCGTCAGAGCAGCCTGCAGCCACCGTCGAGCAGGATGCGGCGCTGCAGCTGTCGGCGCCGGGCGATCCCGTCTCGCAAAGCGCCGCGCCGCAGCCAACGTCTTCTGATGATGCCGTATCGCAGCCGCTCGCTGCGCCGTCCGGATCGACCGACGCGGATGCAGCCGAGGGTGATGCCAGTTCAGGAACCGAACCTGGCGAGGCAGCGGTGACAGGCGATGACCCGGAGGCGACGTCAAAAGAACGGGCATCTGTCGAGACACCGCAGGCAGCGGCGGATGCCGGCCAGCAGCAAACCGAAGACGACGAGAACTTCATCGAAGTCTGGCGCCCAAAGCGTCGTCATGATGGTCCGCGCCGCGGCCGACGTGGCGGCGATCGACAGCGTCGCGGTCGTCCCGGCGCACGCAAGACCGAGGCCGCCGCACCGCAGGCGACCGCCAATGCTGGTGCCGGTCAGGCCGATCAGAATAACGCCACCGGCGAAGCGCGTGGAGATGCGCGGCCCGGGCGTTCCGGCGAGAGCCGGGGCGGCGGGCGAAAGCCGCCTTCTGGCGGCAGGGGCAAACGCGGCGATGGCGGACGTCGGCACGGCAAGGACCACCGCCGTGGCGACCGCGGCAAGCCGGCTGTGCATACGTCTTCGCCGAAAAAATCTCACACTGGTGCCGATCCCGATTCGCCTTTTGCCGCGCTCGGCGCTCTTCGCCAGGCGATGGACGAAAACAAGAACGAAGGCACCACGTAGCAGGACGTGCGGCGCCGGCGACGACCTGTCGCGCAGTCGCTGCCCGCGAATGTCATGAGGTCGCATGCCAACGCGTCAAGCAGCAAAGACGGACAATCCCGAAGGCACCCAGCGACTCGACAAGTGGCTGTGGTACTGTCGGGTGACCAAAACGCGGACTTTGGCGACAACGCTCGTCCAGTCCGGTAAGGTGCGCGTCAATCGCGCACGCACGCAAAAGCCCGGCCAAACCGTTAGGCCTGACGACGTCGTCACGATTGCAGTCCACGGTAAGGTGCGCGTGTTGCGCGTTGTCGCAGCCGGCACCCGACGCGGACCGGCAATCGAAGCAGCAACGCTGTTTGAGGAGCTTACACAGCAGCGTACCGCCGCAGGCCCGGTTGCCGGGACGCAAGCCGGGCGAACGCCTGGGGAAGCAGCCTCAGTGCGGGCCGGTGGCGAACGCCCGACGAAACGTGATCGGCGCGCGATCGACCGCCTGCAGGCCCGAACGCGTCGCAGCTGATGCGTGTTCGAAGCCGATTGCACCGAACCGCGAGGCATCCCGCGACGTTGCGACAACGCGCCCCTGGGCGTATTGTAGGTCGCTGGCTAGACCCGCGCTGAGCGTGCGCGTAGTTATGCGTCAAACCATAGGCTGATCGGAAGATTGGAGACCGCACGAAGGGCTCTGCAACCGAATGCGGCCAAATCACAGTGAGGACTGCGGAGCGCGCATGACGTTCATCGTCAACGAGAACTGCATCAAGTGCAAATTCACGGATTGTGTCGAGGTCTGTCCGGTCGATTGCTTTTATGAAGGCGCGAACATGCTCGTCATTCATCCTGACGAGTGCATCGATTGCGGGGTATGCGAACCGGAATGCCCGGTCGAGGCCATTCAGCCCGATACCGATCCTGGTATCGAGCAATGGCTGGAGATCAATCGAAAGTATGCAGATGAATGGCCGAATATTACGGCCAAGAAGGACGCCCCGACCGATGCTGACGCGTTCAGGGATATAAAGGGTAAGTTCGCGGAGCATTTTTCTCCCGAACCGGGCACTGGAGACTGAACTATTTGAATTTACAAAGTATTATCCTTAATGCCCGACGCAATTCGGGTGCGAAATTTAGCATTAGCGCCGGCATGAACGCCGCTCAATTCACTAAGTGCTTCTAAATCTCCCCGATTTGTGCTATGGATCTCTGGTTGGCATAGCTGGACAAACGAAGAACAACAAGACGTCCGACATCTCCGAGGGACGTTGAGAAGGTATGAGTGCGAGCGATTCGCATCGCGGCTCTATCAGCAAGCCATGCATAACATCGGTTCGACCTGCAGGATGACATCGTGCGGGGAGGGCCGGCTAGTCCGTGGGGGCAATAAGGTTCGGCACCGGTGTCCGGTGTTGGGCCAAACAGAGTGTGGCCGCTTGCTGGCAAAGTGGCCGACGCACTTCGATGAGAAGATGCGGTGCGTCGCGTAGCATGAGGAAGTGAGACGATTTTCATGGCTCGAAAGAAAAGCGTGTCTGTTAAAGCCGCAGCGAAGGCGCCCACCGCTGCAAAAACCAAGACCAAGGCAGCGGCATCCAAGTCCGCCGCGTCCAAAACCGCAAAGAAGGCCCCTGCCAAGACCGCAAAAGCCAAAACTGCATCGACCAAGGTCACCAAGACCGTGGCCCGCAAGACGACGAGCGTTGCATCCTCGACCCGCAAGGCGGTGAAAACAGCCAAGGCGGCGAAGGCGACCAAGTCCGCGCCCGCCAAGAAGACGCCGGCCAAGGCTATGGCGAAAAAGCCGGCTGCAAAGTCCACGGCGACAAGGTCTGCGGCAACAAAGTCTGCGGCAGCCAAGACCGCGGCCAGGCCGGCAGCGAAGAATTCTGCGGTCGCCAAGGCAGCGGCCAAGCGCAGCGGTGTCGCAAAGCCCGCTGCCGCCTCGTCACGTCGCCCCTCCGCCAAAACGCCATCGGTCGCGAACGCTGCCAAGACCACCGCTGCCAAGACCACCGCTGCTGCCAAGAACACCGCCGCGAAGTCGCCGGCCAGGGCTGCCCCGGTCAAGGCCGCCGCTGCCAAGCCGGTCGCGCGCGCCAAGTCTGCACTCAAAGCGGTTGCAGCCGCGGTGTCAAAGCCGGTTTCGAAGCAGTCGACGCCGGTCACTGCGCCGGCCGCCAAGGCACCTTCGCCGCCGGCCAAGAAGCCGACGGGTCGGCACGGCTTCAAGACCAACGAATTCATCGTTTATCCAGCCCATGGCGTTGGCCAAATCGTTGCCATTGAAGAACAGGAAATCGCAGGTCTGACACTCGAGTTGTTCGTCATCACGTTCGAGAAGGACAAGATGACGTTGCGTGTGCCGACCGGCAAACACGAAAGCGTAGGCATGCGAAAGCTTGCCGAACCGGCCGTGCTTGAAAAGGCGATGACGACCCTCAAGGGCCGCGCCCGCGTCAAGCGCACGATGTGGAGCCGGCGGGCCCAGGAATACGAGGCCAAGATCAACTCCGGTGATTTGATTTCGATCGCCGAAGTTGTTCGCGATCTCTACCGTTCCGAAAGCCAGCCCGAGCAGTCCTATTCTGAGCGTCAGCTCTACGAACAGGCGTTGGACCGCATGGCGCGGGAACTCGCTGCTATCGAAAAACTCGACGAGCGCGGCGCCGTACAGCGCATTACCGATGTGCTCTCGAAGAGCGCCAAGGGCCGTCGCTCCGCCGAGGAACTCGCCGAGGCTGAAGCTGCCGAAGCTGCTGAAGCGGCAAAGGCTGACGTCGAAGCAGCCTGAGCGCAGCTGCGCCGGCACCGGGCGGGCCCATTTCAGGAGGTTCGCGCGGCGTCGGCCTAAAGATCGATCGCGTCCGGTGGCCTTGCTGCCGGACGCTTTTTTGTGGGCGTATTGGCCGCCGGCAATTTTGTAGACGGCGCTCTGGCTATCGGCTGCGCCGGTACCAGCATGATCTGAGCTGCGGAACGCACTTCGATAAAGGGGCCACCGCGCCATCTGACCCAGCCACGCACGCGCACATTGCGACCAGCGAGCGCCGCCAAAGCCAGGCCGCCGACCCTTATGCTGCGTGCCAGCTTGGCTGCAACGCCGGCCGTGAAGTCGCGCCGTCGCTTTCGCCCGAAATTGAGAAATGTGCGCTGCCGGTGCTGACCGACACTAACGACGCGGCCTTCGACGATCTGAAAGGAGCCGCGATAGCGCAGCACATCCCACGGCCGGCCAGCGCGTTTGATCCGATAGCTGGCATTGCGCCATAGCCCGCGCCCGGCGTGACGCGCCGCATCCTCCAGTTTGAGAAGATCTCGCGCACAACCGGCCGTGTGTCCCGTCACATCGACGCGCGCCTGGCCCAGCCCGACGAGATAGGCCTGCAGCCAGGTCTGCCGCCCGCCGCCGATATCGAGGAAGATTTGCCCTTGCCGTCGACCATAGCGGTCGCGGCCCTGCTTGGTTTCAACAAGCGCGATGGTTTGACCGCGCACCAGCTCGTCGAGGGCGCGTCGCGCGGCGAGCGCTGGCGGCCATGCAGGCAGCGCACTTTGCACGTCCAGTCTGCTCGGCACCACGAGACCCGACAAAACAATCTCCGAGCCATCGTCGAGGAGCAGCGATTGCGGTCCGGAAATCCGGGTCACTGCAAATCGCCCATCGGCCTTCAAGTGACACTCGGCTTGCCCCTCTTGCGCCGCCCCTTCACCACGGGCTTGCACGTGTGGTGCCAATGCAAATGCGGCCATGAAGACGGTCGCCATCAACACGTGGTGCGACCTGACGCGATGATCGCAGCAAGTGGGCATTGCCCCGGGCTGGCGACCCTGGCCAAATTCGATCCAGTGGTTCATCGTGGACCAACGCATTGCTCATGGGCCCAGGTTATCCAGGTTATCATGTCCTCCAGCACACTCTTCAGCAAGCTTCTCATAATTCCGCCAATCGCGATAGGCGCCGCCGTACTATGGTATGCGGTCACGTTTCGTGATCCGCCGAAGCAGCAACCGGTTCGTGAAACCGCGACTCGCGTGCGTGTTCTGACGCTGGCGCCGCAATCCGTGATGCCGTCGCTCACCGGTTACGGCATCGTCAAACCCGAGAACGTGTGGACCGGCGTAACGCAGGTGGCCGGGCGCGTCGAATACGTCAACCCAGAGTTTCGCCGCGGCGCGACGCTGCCGGAAGGCACCGAACTGATCCGCATAGCTCAGGCGGATTACCACTTGGCCGTATCGGAAGCCGAGGCGCAGATCCGCTCGGCTGAGGCCAAGCTCGCCGAATTGGAGTTGAGCCGGCAAAACACCGAGGAACTCCTGCGCATCGAGGAGCAGTCGCTGACGCTCAAGCAGAGATCCGTCGACGCGAAACGCGCCCTCCTGCAGCGTGGCAACATTGCCCAGCTGAGCTTCGATGCCGAGCTGCGCGATATGCTGACGCAAAAAAAGCAGGTGCAGGATCTGCGCAACACGCTACGTCTGATCCCGACGCAAATCTCGGTGCAGCAGGAGCAGATCCGGGTCAACCGCTCAAAGCTTGAGACCGCCAAACTGAACCTCAAGCGCACATCGGTTCGCTTGCCGTTTACAGCCCGGATTGCCGCGGTCAATGCCGAACTATCCCAGTTCCTGCAGATCGGCGCCCAAATCGGCGTGGCGGACGGGATCGCCACGGCCGAGATCACGGCACAGTACCCACTCGATCACATCCGCGCATTCTTCGATGCCTTGCGCAATGAGTTCAAACCAGGACATCGTACCTGGGCATCACGCCAGGAATTCGCTAAGGCGATCGGGCTTTATGCCGTAGTCGAGCTGAAATCGGGCGACACGGATGCCACATGGCGCGGCCGGGTTGCCCGCCTCAACGACACGCTTGACGAGAAGACACGCACGGTTGGCCTTATCGTCCTCGTCGACAATCCCTACACCTCGGCCAAACCCGGTGTGCGGCCGCCATTGGTCAAGGGCATGTTCGTCGAGGTCACCCTGCGCGCCCAACCGCTCAAGGACAAGATCGTCATTCCGGCGGCTGCCCTCCACGCCGGCCGAACGTACGTCGTCGGCGCAGAGAACCGGCTTGAAATTCGCAAACCGCAGCTCGGCTACCGAGGCAGCGGGTTTGTCGTCGTCACGTCCGGTTTGAAGACCGGCGACCGTCTCGTTGTGACCGACATTTCCCATGCGGTTCCGCGCATGCTGCTCGAACCGGTTGAAGACGAGGCCTTGAAGGCGGAACTTGAGCGGCTCGCCGCGGCACGGGAGGCGGTGCGGTGATCGCCTTCTTCGCGCGCCATCCCACAGCGGCGAACCTTTTCATGGCCGCCTTCCTCGTGCTCGGCCTGTTCACGGCCCCCAACCTGCGCCGGGACACCTTTCCGCGCATACAGCCGACCAAGGTCCAGGTCAGCGTTGCCTATCCGGGCTCACGTGCCGAGGATGTGGAAGAGGCAATCTGCCGGCGGATCGAGGACGCAGTCGATTCCGTAAACCAGGTCTATCGCGTATCGTGCGAGGCACGCGAAGGGCTCGCCCAGGCCACGATCGAAATGGAAGAAGGCGGTGATCTCGACCGCTTCGCCTCTGATATCAAGACGGAAATCGACGCAATTACGGACTTTCCGGATCGGGCCGAAGACCCGATCATCAAACAGTTGGGTCTGACCGACTTTGTTGCCGCCGTCGCCGTCACCGGTGTGCCCGACCCGACATCCCTCAAGGCCTATGCCGAAGATCTCAAGGCGCGCATGTTGCAGGATCCGCGCATTACCAAAATCGAAATCGAGGGTTTCTCCGATCAGCAAATCCGGATCGAACTTGCCGAGGCGGCACTTAAGCAACTTGGCATGAGCGTGTCCGATGTCGCAGCAAAGATTGAACGCCAGAGCGTCGACCTGCCGGCCGGTTCGCTGGCAACCCGCGAACGCGATGTTCTTGTTCGCTTTGCCGATCAACGCAAGACGGCGGCCGCCTTCGCTAATATCATTGTTGCCTCCGGCAGCGAAGGCGGTCAGATTCGTCTCGGCGACATCGCCACGATCTCGGACCGCTTCGAACTTGACGAAGCCAAGACACTGTTCAAGGGCCGCCGAGCCGCAATTCTGCGCGTTTCCAAGTCACTCAAGGAAGACAAGCTGCGCGCCATGGAAGCGCTGGCCGCGTTTCTGGAAACTGAACGCAAGGTGGCGCCGAGCGGGATTGAGCTGACCGTCACCAATGACAGCTCGTCGATCGTGCGCGACCGTCTGAAGCTGCTTACCGACAACAGCATGCAGGGCCTCGCCCTGGTATTCCTGTCGATGTGGTTGTTCTTCGGGCTGCGCTATTCGTTCTGGGTGGCCATGGGCTTGCCGGTGTCGTTCGCTGGAGGCTTCGCGGTCATGTATGTGATCGACTATTCGATCAACATGCTGACGATGGTCGGCCTGTTGATCGCCATCGGCATATTGATGGACGATGCAATTGTCATCTCGGAGAACGTCGCCGCCCACCGCCAGCGCGGTAAGAAGGGGCTTCAGGCCGCGATTGACGGCACCCGGGAAGTGTTTCCGAGCATTATCGCATCGTTCGTGACGACGGCCTGCATCTTTGGCTCGCTCGCCTTTATCAAAGGCGAGATTGGTCAGGTATTGCGGGTCATTCCGGTCGTCATGCTGGTTGTGCTGACGGTCAGTCTCATCGAGGCATTTCTCATTCTGCCAAACCATCTCGCCCACGCCATGGGCGACGATGAAAGGCCGGACGGCCGTGTCCAGGTATGGATCGGACGGCGCCTCGACAACCTGCGCGACATTGTCGGTCGCATCGTCGACTGGTGCATTGCCTGGCGCTATCTGACGATCGGCCTCGCCGTCGCAATTTTCCTGTCGAGCATCAGCATCATGGCCGCAGGTCTGGTCAAGTTCATCGCATTCCCGGAGATCGACGGCGACACACTCGAGGCCCGCATCCTGCTGCCGCAAGGCACGCCTTTGGAGCGCACCGAAGCCGTCGTCCAACGCGTTTCCAGTGCGATCGCCGACATCAATCAGCGCTTCATGCCGGAACAGCCGCAGGGTCAGGCCCTGGTGCGTGCGATTACCGTCGAATACGGCAAGAATGCCGATGCATTCGAGAGCGGGCCGCATGTCGCGACGGTTCGCGCAGATCTCCTTGGCGCAGAGGTGCGCACCAAAACGTCGGACGAAATCCTATCGCGCTGGCGGCAGGGTGTCGGCCGGCTCCCCGACGTCATCGGTCTCAAGTTTACGACCCCGACCATCGGCCCGGGCGGCCTGCCGATCGATATCCAACTCAAGGGCCGTGACCTCGGCGAACTCAAGGCCGCCGCGGTTGACCTCGTCAACTGGCTCTCGCGCTACGAAGGGGCATTCGATATTTCCGACGATCTGCGCCCCGGCAAACCGGAAGTTGGCGTCCGCCTGAAGGGCGAGGCAACCAACCTCGGCCTCGATGCGCGCACCATTGCCGACCAACTGCGCTCCGCCTACTTTGGCACCACGGTGAGCGAAATCCAGGTCGGCCCGCAATCGATCGAGATTGACGTTCGACTGCAGCGCCGGGACCGCGACAGCATTGCAGACCTGCGCCGTTTCCAGGTAACCGACTCGCAAGGTCGCAAGATACCGATCACGGCCGTTGCGACCCTCGACGAGCAACGCGGCTATGCCCGCATCAATCGCGTGGACGGCATCCGCACTGTGTCCGTGCAGGGCGATGTCGACATCCGCATTGGCAACGCATCGGCCATCGTCGGCGACACGTTGCAGCGCTTCGTCCCGGATCTCGAAAGGAAATACCCGGGCGTCCGCGTTGCACTCGAGGGCCAGAACAAGGAGACCGAGGTTACGCAGCAGTCCATGGCCGCCGGTTTTGTGCTCGGGCTGATCGGCGTCTACCTGCTGCTCGCATTCCAGTTCGGCAGCTATCTCGAACCGATTGTCGTCATGGTGGCGATTCCACTGGCGTTGATCGGCACCATCCTCGGCCATATGGCGATGGGGCTCGATATCTCCATGCCATCGATGTTGGGCTTCGTTTCGCTCGCGGGCGTCGTGGTCAACAACTCGATCCTGCTCGTCAACTTTGCCAAGACTCGCCATGACGATGGCCTGCCCTTGCAGGACGCGGTCGGCCAGGCAAGCCGCGCACGATTCCGAGCCATCCTGCTCACGACGACGACGACGGTTGCGGGCCTGTTTCCAATCCTGATTGAAACGAGCCTTCAGGCCCAGGTCTTGATCCCGCTGGTCACGAGCCTCGCCTTTGGTCTGTTGGCATCGACGTTTCTGGTGTTGTTCGTCGTACCGGCGCTCTATGTTGTCCTCGACGACATTGGATTGACGACACTTGCGCGTGAGCGTCGGGCCGGTGAGGGCACCGTGCAGGCAGCGAACTAGCTCGCCCCCTCGGTTCGAAAGCAATACGAAATTGGGGAACGCGACTTGGGCGGTTGACCAATTGACCAAATGAATGGGTAAGGAGCATCGGATGGCCGAATACGAGACGATCCGCGTCGAACCCCTGGCGGCGGCGATGGGCGCCGAGGTATGTGGCGTCGACCTGGCGCAGCCGTTGAGCAACGCGGTCAGAAGCGATATTCACCGGGCGTTCCTTGAACATCACATGATCTACTTCCGCGGCCAGGATCTTGCGCCGACGGCCCAGGTCGAAATTGCCCGCCAGTTCGGCAAGCCGGCCATATACCCGTTTCTCAAGGGTCTCGACGAAGCCCCGGAGGTCAATGCACTGATCAAAGAGCCGGGCGATGAGAAGAATTTTGGCGGTGGTTGGCATACCGATACGTCCTACAAGGAATGCCCGGACCTTGGTACGCTGCTCTACGCCGTCGACGTTCCGGAGGTTGGTGGTGACACGCTGTTTGCGAACACCGCCAAGGCCTACGATGCGCTCTCCGACGGCATGAAGCAGTTGCTCGACGGCCTGGTTGCAATCAACAACTCGGACAAGCTTTATGCCGGCGGCCGCACGGCCCAGCTGAAGCAACTGGGCGGAATGGGCGGGGCCGTGATCGCCACCGAAGCGCTCGAGGCCGCTCACCCGGTTGTGCGCACTCATCCTGAAACCGGCCGCAAGGCGCTCTATGTGAGCCGTGCACACACGATACGCTTCGACGGCATGACGGAAGATGAAAGCCGGCCGTTGATCGAATATCTTGCCGATCATGCGGTGCGCCCCGAATTCCAGTGTCGCCTCAGATGGCAGCCCGGCACCCTGGCGGTGTGGGACAATCGCTGCACGCAGCACTTGGCGCTCAACGACTATCACGGCCGCCGTCGCCACATGCACAGGGTGACACTTGAAGGTGACCGGCCGGCCTGAGCGAGCGCTGAAACCGGCGATTTCCCCACGGTGTGCAGCCGGTTCGTACCACCGCCGGCCCGCTCCCCCTCCCAGCCGCCCAATACAATGATGCCGTGGGCGGTCGGGAGGGGGAGCGGGATGGTTTCAGCTCAACCTGAAAGGCTACAATCGAAATTGAACAGGCGGGGGTTTGCCATGCATCCAACATTGGGACGCGCGCTGTGCTTTGGACTGGGCTTCTTGTTCGCGGCCGGCGCGGTACCGCTATTCAACTTCGGCGAGGCCGGCAAGCAGGTCTGGGCCGGCGTCGAATCCATGGTCACGCCACTGGCCACCGCGATCGGAATCTGGCCGTGGCTTGCCATGTGGATACTGGGCTTCTTCGTGATCGGTGGGCCGCTCGCTCTGATCTGGCTGATCGTCGGAAATCAGGTCAACCGCACGTTGTGGCTGTTCTACGGCATTGTGATCTATGGCATCTGGTGGCTTACGGGCCATTGGCCGATGTCGCCGTAGAGGCTCACGAAAACTGTCAATGAAATAACCTATGAAAATTTCATTGACAGTTTCGCATGCCGGGCCGAACATTCACGCATGGACGGCGCGCTTGGGGACAACATTCGATCGCTGCGCAAGATCCGAGGCATGACCCTCAGTGATCTTGCCGACGCCGTTGGTTGCTCGATCGGCTGGCTCAGTCAGATCGAGCGCGGCCTGAGTAAGCCGTCCGCGACCGACGTCCGTGCCATTTCAAATACGCTCGACTGCCCCGTTTCCTTGCTCTTTTCCAGCACTCCGGGTCCTGAGATCGAACGCGGCTACGTCGTCCGGGCCGCCAACCGGCGCACGGTCCAGGCCCGCAAGGGGCTTGGCGAAGAACTTCTGTCGCCGGATTTGACGGATGACTTCGAGGTTGTCAGATCCGTTTTCTCACCTGGCGCCGAACTCGGCGAGGCCATCACCCGTCAAACGCAGGAAGTCGGTTACGTCATCTCCGGCCGCCTCGACATGACGATCGCGGGCCGCGCGTTCACGCTGGCCGCGGGAGACAGCTTCCGCATTCGCGGCGAGACCTTCACCTGGTCCAATCCCTACCGCGAGCCGGCCATCGTCATCTGGGTGATTGCCCCGCCGATTTATTGACCAAACCAACTGCGGCCCGCAGACACCCGCTCGAAAAGGATTACGCGCCATGTCGAACACCGTCGAAACAGCCAGGGTCGTAATCATCGGTGGTGGCGCGGTCGGCGTGTCGGCCCTCTACCATTTGGCCAGGGCCGGTTGGTCCGATTGTGTGCTTGTCGAAAAGAACGAACTGACCGCCGGGTCGACATGGCATGCCGCCGGCAACGTTCCGACCTTCTCGGCGTCCTGGTCGATCATGAACATGCAGCGCTATTCGACCGAGCTTTACCGCGGCCTTGGTGAAGCCGTCGACTATCCGATGAACTATCACGTCACGGGCTCTCTGCGCCTCGCCCACGCGAAGGAGCGTATGCAGGAGTTCGAGCGCGCGCGCGGCATGGGTCTCTACCAGGGCATGGCACTGGAGACGATGGGCCCGAACGAACTCAGGGCGCGCTATCCTTTCCTTGAACTGCACGACCTCAAGGGCGGCCTCTACGATCCCAACGATGGCGATATCGATCCCGCACAGCTCACCCAGGCGCTGGCCAAGGGCGCACGCGACCTGGGAGCGCGCATCCATCGCCACCGTCCGGCGACCGGCGTGCGCTGCGACAACGGCGAGTGGGTCGTCGAAACGCAGAAGGGCGACATTCGCTGTGAGTTCGTGGTCAACGCGGCGGGCTACTACGCCGGGCGGGTTGGCGAGTGGTTCCGTCCGTTTGGCGGCCGGCAGGTGCCGATGATGGTGATGAGTCACCAGTACATCCTGACCGAGCAAATCCCGGAACTCGAGGCCTGGTCGTCAGAGCACGGCCGCAAACTGCCGCTCCTGCGCGACGTCGATTCGAGCTACTACCTGCGTCAGGAAAAACACGGCCTTAACCTCGGGCCCTATGAGCGTAACTGCCGCGCCCACTGGGTCGATCCTGCCGACCCGATGCCGGACGACTTCAGTTTCCAGCTCTATCCCGATGACCTCGAACGCCTCGAATGGTACGTCTCGGACGCCATGGCGCGCGTACCAATCCTTGCCGAAGCCGGAATTTCCAAGATTATCAACGGCCCTATTCCTTATGCGCCGGACGGCAATCCGCTGATCGGCCCGATGCCCGGCGTACCCAATGCCTTCGAAGCCTGCGTCTTCACCTTCGGCATCGCGCAGGCCGGCGGCGCCGGCAAGGTGCTCGCCGAGTGGGTGACCGAAGGCCGGACCGAGTGGGATATGTGGTCGTGCGATCCACGCCGCTTCACCGCATTTTGCGATGGGGACTACTGCATCGCAAAGGGCATGGAAGTCTACGGGCACGAGTATGCCATGCACTTTCCGCACCACGCATGGCCGGCAGGCCGCGACAAGAAGCTCTCGCCGGTCCATGACCGCGTCGTCGGGCTTGGCGGCCAGATGGGCGCCTACAACGGTTGGGAACGTGCAAACTGGTTCGCCGAACCCGGCGATGACACGTCGCAGGAGGCAACCCAGACCTGGTCTAGGTCTGGGCCATGGGCAGCGCGTGTCAAAGCGGAGTGCGAGGCGGTACGTGACGGCGTAGGCGTCCTCGACCTTCCCGGTTTTTCCAGATTCAATCTCGAGGGTCCTGGCGCCGGCACCTGGTTGCGCGGTCGCATTGCGGGCGGACTGCCCCGGGTCGGGCGCATCGCGCTCGCCTACTTCCCCGACGACCGCGGTCGCATCGTCACCGAGATGAGCGTGTTGCGCCACGCTGAGGACTATTTCACGCTGATCACGGCGGCACCTGCGCAGTGGCACGATTTCGAGCTTTTGCAACGCGCCCTGCCGGCCGACGGCAAGCTGAAGCTGACCGATCACACGGACGACTATTCCACGCTGATCGTCACCGGCCCCGGGTCACGCGAGCTGTTCGCAAAAATCTCCAACGGCGATCTCGGCCTACCCTGGCTCTCGCATCAGCAGGCCGCGGTCGCCGGCCGGCCAGCAGCGCTGGCCCGCGTCAGCTTTGCCGGTGAGTTGGGCTGGGAGGTGCACGCCGCCAACGCGGACATCCCGGCCGTCTACGATGCCGTGCTCGAGGCCGGCGCCAAGCCCTTCGGCATGTTTGCTCTCAACGCGTTGCGCATCGAAAAAGGCTACCGTGCCTGGAAGGGTGATCTTTCCACCGACTACACCTTGCTCGAGGCCGGTCTCGATCGCTTCATCCGCTTCGACAAGGAAGAACCGTTTCCCGGCAAGGACGCGTTGCAGCGTGAAAAGCAGCAGGGTCCGGCAAAGCGCTTCGTCTCTCTCATTGTCGATGCCGGCGACTGCGATGCCCCGTACATGTCGACACTCTGGCACGGCAATGCTGTCGTCGGTGAGACGACCTCTGGCGCCTGGGGCTATCGCGTGGACGCATCTATCGCACTTGGCGTCCTGCGCACCGACCTCGCTCAACCGGGCACCCAAATCGACGTCGAGATTTTTGGTGAGCGCTACCCGGCAACCGTCCAGCCCAGCCAGGCGGTCTGGGATCCTGACAACGAAAGGCTGCGCGCATGACCGTTCCTCAAAATGCTCGTGCCGTCGTCATCGGCGGCGGCGTTTCGGGCTGTTCGGTGGCCTATCATCTGGCCAAGCTCGGCTGGCGTGATGTCGTACTGCTCGAGCGACGTCAGCTCACCTGTGGCACCACCTGGCACGCGGCAGGTCTCATCGGTCAGCTGCGCCCCAACCAGAACATGACCCGCCTTGCCAAGTATTCGGCGGAGCTTTACGCCGAGCTCGAAGCGGAGACCGAAGTGGCCACCGGGTTCAGGCGCACGGGGTCGTTGTCGGTGGCGCTCACCGATGAACGCCGCGAGGAGCTCTTGCGTCAGGCCTCTCTTGCCCGCGCCTTCGGCATCGAGGTCCACGAGGCCTCGGTCGACGAGGTCGCCAAACGTTACCCCCATCTCAACACCGCCGGCATGACCGGCGCCGTTTACCTGCCGGGCGACGGCCAGGCCGATCCGGCCAACATTGCGCTGGCGCTGGCCAAGGGCGCACGCCAGCGCGGCGCGAAGCTGCTCGAAGGCATCAAGGTTACTCGGGTGACCACGGCGGGCGGCCGGGTCAGCGGCGTCGACTACGAGCATGACGGCGAACCGGGCCACATCTCGGCTGATGTCGTTGTCAACTGCGCCGGCATGTGGGCACGCCAACTTGGCCGCCAGAACGGCGTCAACATTCCACTCCATGCCTGCGAGCATTTCTACATCGTCACCGAGCCGATTGATAACCTCGGCCAGCTGCCGGTTCTGCGGGTGCCGGACGAGTGCGCCTACTATAAGGAGGACGCCGGCAAGCTCATGCTCGGCGCCTTCGAACCGGTCGCCAAACCCTGGGGCATGGACGGGATCCCGGAAGATTTTTGCTTCGACGAATTGCCCGAAGATCTTGCCCACTTCGAGCCAATTCTCGAGTTGGGCGTCAATCGTGTGCCAATTCTGGGAACCGCCGGCATTCGCACCTTCTTCAACGGCCCCGAAAGCTTCACGCCTGACAACCGCTACTACCTGGGCGAGGCACCGGAGGTGGCAGGTTATTGGGTTGCCGCCGGCTACAACTCGATCGGCATCGTCTCGTCCGGCGGTGCAGGCTTCGCGCTTGCCCAATGGATCAATGATGGCCGCCCGCCCTTCGATCTTTGGGACGTCGACATCCGACGCGTACAGCCGTTCCAGGCCAACCAGCGTTATTTGAAGGAGCGTGTCAGCGAAACGCTCGGCCTCCTGTACGCTGATCATTTCCCGTACCGGCAGGTGGTGACCGCGCGTGGCGTTCGACGCTCGCCATTGCATGGACATCTTGAGGCGCGCGGCGCGGTCTTCGGCGAGGTTGCAGGATATGAGCGCGCCAACTGGTTCGCGCATCCCGACCAGGAACGCGCCTATCACTACTCGTGGGGACCGCAGAACTGGTTTGAAAACCATCGCGCCGAACACATGGCAATCCGCGACGGCGTTGGCCTCGTCGACATGTCGTCGTTCGGCAAGATTCGCGTTGACGGTCGTGATGCCTTGGCGCTGCTCAACCTTGTGTGCGGTGCCGAGATGGATGTCGCGCCCGGCCGCATCGTCTACACCCAGATGTTGAATGATGCCGGCGGGATCGAGTGTGATCTCACGGTGTCGCGATTGTCGGAAACGGCGTTTCTTCTGGTCGTCCCCTGCGCAACTCTGCAACGCGATCTGGCGTGGTTGCGCCGGCACGTGGGTGAGCTGAGCTGCGCCATTGTCGATGTCACCGCGGCCGAGGCGGTGCTCTGCCTGATGGGGCCGAAATCCCGAGCTGTCCTTGCCGATTGCTCGCCGAACGACTTTTCGAATGCCACCCATCCGTTTGCCACCTGGCGTGAAGTCGAAATCGGACTGGGCATCGCCCGTGCGCACCGTATCAGCTATGTCGGTGAACTCGGCTGGGAGATCTATGTCGCGTCTGACCAGGCAGCCCACGTCTTCGAGGCGCTCGAAGCCGCCGGCCAGCGGGCACGGCCTGAAGCTTTGCGGCCTGCACACGCTGGACCAGTTGCCGCATTGAAAAGGCCTTCCGCCATTTCGGCCATGACATCACGGATGAGGATCACGTGCTTGAGGCCGGTCTCGGGTTCGCGGTCAAAACCGACAAGCAGGCATTCATCGGCCGAGACGCGGTCCTCGAAAGGCGCAAAAAGGGTCTGCGCCGACGCCTTGTTCAATTCCGGCTCTTGGAACCGGACGCCATGGTCTATCACAACGAACCGATAGTCCGTGACGGTGAGATCGTGAGCTACCTCACCTCCGGCAACTATGGCCATGCGCTTGGCGGCGGCATCGGCCTTGGTTATGTGCCATGCGAAAACCAATGTGGCAAAGAGGTGCTCGCCTCGCGCTACGAGATCGAAGTCGCCGGCCGCCGCATCGCCGCAGAAGCCAGCCTCAGCCCGCTCTACGATCCTAAGTCTGCGCGCATGCGGACCTAGTTCACGTGTTCTGCAATTCAATCATCGTCTGCGTTCCAACCGATCTTCCGCCCGCTGAGGGCGACTTTGCTCAGGATCAGCGCCATGACAGAAGCGACCGTCAAATCCTCCCGTCGCAGCGGCGGCCGTGCCGCCCGCACCGCCTTGCGATCGCGACCGTTAGCAGAAGAACTGCGCCCCGTCCGCCCCGGTCTCGAAGGCGGTGCCTACAAACCGCTGTCCGACGAAGCCGTCCACCGCATCCATTCCGCAGCCCTCGACGCGTTGCAAACGATCGGCCTTGCCGATGCGCCGCGCTCGGGCATCGAAGTCATGACTGCGGCCGGTGCGGAACTTGGCGATGACGGCCGTCTGCGCTTCTCGCGTGCGCTTGTCGAAGACATGCTGGCGGTTGCTGCCCGCGCCATCACGCTCCACGGCCGGGATCCCGGGTTTGATCTCGATCTCAGCGGAACGCGCGTTCATTTCGGCACAGCTGGCGCTGCCGTCCACGTGGTCGATCTTGACACCAACACGTACCGCGATAGCACCGCGCGAGATCTCTTAGAGGCCGCGCAGCTGGTGCAGGCGCTCGACAACCTTCATTTCTTTCAGCGTTGTCTCGTATGTCGCGACATCGAGGACAATTTCGAACTCGACATCAACACGATCTACGCGGCCTGTGCCGGCACCACGAAGCACATCGGCACCAGCGTGTGCGAACCTTCCCATGTCGCCGGCTGTCTGGAGCTTCTTCACATGATCGCTGGAGACGAAGCGACTTGGCGCGCCCGCCCGTTCGTTTCCAATAGCAACTGCTTCGTCGTCCCGCCGATGAAGTTTGCCACCGAAAGCTGCGAGGTTATGGAGGCTTGCATTCGCGGTGGCATGCCGGTCCTGTTGCTTTCGGCGGGACAGGCCGGCGCCACCGCACCGGCGCCACTGGCAACCGCCATCGTGCAGGCCGTCGCCGAATGCCTTGCCGGTGTGGTTTACGTCAATGCTGTCCAGCCCGGTCATCCGGCCGTGTTCGGCACCTGGCCCTTCGTGTCCGACTTGCGCACCGGCGCGATGTCCGGTGGCTCCGGCGAGCAGGCACTGTTGAGTGCGGGCTGTGCGCAGATGCATCGCTTTTATGGTCTGCCCGGTGGAGCAGCAGCTGGGATGGCCGATTCAAAGTTGCCCGACATGCAGGCCGGCTGGGAGCAGGCGATATCGAACGTGATGGCAGGCCTCGCCGGTCTCAACATGGTCTACGAAGCCGCCGGCATGCACGCTTCGCTGCTCGGCTTCTCACCGGATTCGTTGGTTCTCGGCAACGACATGCTGGGTCAGGTCCTGCGCTGCGTGCGTGGTATCGAGGTGACCGACGAAAGCATTTCGCTTGCGGCCATGCGTGAGGTCTGCCTCGGCGGCCCGGGCCACTATCTCGGCCATCCACAAACGCTGTCGCTCATGCAGACAGAATATGTCTATCCCGTCGTTGCCGATCGCAGCAGCCCAAAGGAGTGGGAAGAAAAGGGCAACATCGACCTGCTGGCCGCCGCACGTGCGCGCAAGGAAACGATCCTGGCCGGCGCCGAACCGCTCATTGCGGCCGATCTCGATGCTGCTATCCGCGCGCGCTTCCGCATCCACATTTGAACGGAGTGACCGGCGCGCGCAAACTTTGCCTGCATGCCGCCGCAACAAGGCGTACAAAACCGTCGGCTGCGCCGGCCGTTCGCCTCGCGCCTGCTTTTGAGCGTTTCAGATCTAGCTGGAACCGTCCCACTTTCCCGCAGGGCCACCAAAAACCACGATTGCATGGGCGGCCGGGCGGGGGAGTGGGCAGGCGGTGTGATTCCGCCTAAGGCGGAAGTGATCTAGTTGAGCGGAATGTTGAGCCAGACCTCGCCGCCGATGGCGTCGAAGTCGTCGCTTCCGAGACCGTCGTAGGTGACGACCCCGCGCAGATTGATCCCGCTCGGCCGCGTGACGATCAGCCCGGCGCTGGCCTTGCCGCGAAACGCATCCTGCTCCAGCGCGATCGAATTCATCGTCAGTGTCTGCCGTCCGGCAAAGTGCCAAATGCCTTCCAGCTTGCCGTGCGGTTCGAGCGTCGTACCGTCGCGCAGCGTGTGCACGTAGCCGATCTCAGGCCCGAACTGCAGCCGTCCCAACCGAACCGTTTCCTGAGCGACAACCCCCGTGCCGGTGGTGGTAAATGACGCCTGCTTATCCTCGAGGTAGGCAACCGCGACGCTCGGGCTGAACCGCCAGCGTCCAAGGCTCCAATTGCCGGTCAGGTTGGTTCGTGCCAGCCATCGCGTCGTGTCGAAGTCACTCGTGTACGTCAGGAACGGGCTGACCTCGTTCGATGTGCGCCCCCACGCCACGCGCGCGTCCCACAACAGATTTGGCGTCAGCCGCAGGGTTGCGTATGGCCCGACCATCCAGCCCTTGCCCTTGGCCCGATAGGACAGCAGGTCGGACTTTTCATCCAACGTGTCGAACTGCGCCAAGACGCCGAGCAACAGGGCGGGATGAAAGAGGTAGTCGGCTCCGGTATATATGACGCCGTAGTGTCCGTCGGTGTCTGCGCGCGCATTGAACGAAACGTAGTGGCCTTCAACCCAAACGTCGAATCGCGGCGGTCTGTGCGGCACGTTGAACGACGGAAGATCATCCTTCGTACTGCCGGCACCAAGTTTGTTGGCGTTCGTCAGACCGGAGGCAGCGCGCGCGAGCTCGTGCAGGCTTGTCGAAATGCGCGTCCGCTCGCGGCCCAGCTGCATGGCGCCCGCCGCCGTCGTCGTGCGTGAAGCACCGCCGGCTGACCCATTCACACTGCCAAACAGCGATCCTGGCAGTTTTCGAGCCAGGCGCGGACGGTCCGGCTCATCCGCAAGTGCAAGGTCGGCGCGCCGAAACGTAAATCGCCGCACGATGACTTCAGGTATCGTGGTTTCGGCCGTTTCCGGCTGCTCTTCTTCGGGCGCTACCGTGCAGGCAATCCTGAAGTCGATGGTCGAGGGAAAGTCGGAGTTCGGCGCCGTCATCATGTAGGTGAACCGGTACGTGCCGGCCCGCGGCGCCTCGTAGTCTGCTCTGAGCGCGCCGGATGCCGGCGGATTTTGTTCGCCGATCAGCGTTACGGGTGTGTTGACGGGTGCGCGCGTCAGCGTGAACTTGGCCGTCGCGCCGGGATCGGTAAAGCTGCCACCGCGCGCGATCCGCAGCGAAACGACATCACCGGGCTGCATGCGCACACTGAGGCGCTCGGTTCGCGTTCCACCGGCTGTGGGAATCGTGATCGAATTGTTGAACGCCCTGCGTTCGAGTGACGGACACGTGCGGGTTTGGGCAGCTGAGGCACTGGCAAACAGCAGTGACATACACGCGATTGCGCCAAGCCCTGCAATCCAACGCCCGATCGTTGGGCCGCTGATCGACAGGCAACTCTTGGTTTTCACTGCGCTGATCATCACCGAAGTCATACGATTCGCCGGAACGCGATACACACTCTCATACCGTTGCACACCATCCTGCCGGCAACCGCCAGCGCAGAAATGCTTTGGTCGGCCAAAGACGGGCAGGGTGGCGCTGTTGCGCCACTATCACCCTGAAATTCAACAATTTGAAATTGCAGAGGTTCGTCTTGCAACTCATACGGGTTGGCACGCACGTGCCAGCCATTGGCGCTCACCACTGTCGAGCAACGGCCCGACCAGGGCGTTGACGTCGGCGTGGTAGGCGTTGAGCCAGTTTCGCTCCGCCGTGCTTAACAGGTCGGGTACTGTCAGGCGCCGGTCGATAGGCGCAAAAGTCAGTGTCTCGAACGACAACATCGCACGCTCGCCGCCGGCCGGCTTGTTTGCTCTTTGCACGAGCACCAGGTTCTCGATCCGGATGCCATAGGCTCCTTCCCTGTAAAATCCCGGCTCGTTGGATACGATCATGCCAGGTTCAAGGGCGACCATGCCGCGCCGGGAGATGGATTGCGGCCCTTCATGAACGGACAGGTAACTCCCGACACCGTGTCCCGTGCCGTGGTCATAATCGAGACCGGCATCCCACAGCGCGCGGCGCGCAAACGCATCGAGATCGACACCCCTCGTGCCTTCCGGAAACCGTGCCGTTGCAATCGCAATGTGCCCCTTGAGAACCCGCGTGAAGCGGTCCCGCATCTCTTCCGTCGGACGACCAATCGCAATCGTTCGCGTAATGTCCGTCGTCCCGTCCGGGTACTGAGCGCCGGAATCGACGAGGTACAATTCACCCCGGCCCAACGCGCGATTGGTCTTCTCCGTCACGCGATAGTGGACGATAGCACCATTCGGGCCGCTGCCGGATATCGTGTCGAAGGAGATTTCGCGGAGCTTGCCCGTCTCCGTGCGCAAGGCTTCAAGCTGCCGTACCGCTGCAATCTCGTCGATGGTGCCGTTGGCCGCCTCGCGGTCGAGCCAGGCCAGAAACCGGCAAACTGCGATGGCATCACGCCTGTGTGCTGCGCGCATGCCACGGATTTCGGTGGCGTTCTTGACGGCCTTGGCCTGAACGCAGAGATCCCGGCCACGCGCGATGGCCGATTTGCGCCCGATCTGGCGCGCGATCCACACCGGGCAGGTCTCGGCATCGATGCGTATCGGAGGGTGTGAAACCGCCATTGATTTCAATACCTTTGCAAACGCCTTGCGAGAGTGGATCTGGGCAATGGGCTTGAGATGTGCTCGCGCCTTCTCGTCAAGCTTGGACTTCTCGACAATCAACGCCACTTTGCCTTTGGCAGGCACGACTGCATAACACAGCACCACGGGGTTATGCGCGACGTCGGAGCCGCGAATATTGAGCAACCAGCAGATTGAATCCGGTGCGGTGATCACCATTGCGCCCTGGTCGGCCTCGGCGAGCTGGCTTTGCACGGCTGCGATCTTGTCTGCGGCCGAGACGCCGGCGCGCGACAGCGGATGCACGATAACAGGATTGGTTGGCGCTGCCGGACGGTCTTGACCCCAGATCCTGTCGATTGGGTTGCGTGCGACAGGTTTGAGACGCAGGCCGGCCGCCTCAAGCCGGCGTCCGGCGCGTTCGATCTCTGCAACCGAATGCAGCCAGGGGTCGAACCCGATGACACCCCCTGGTGTTCTCTTCAGGTGTTCGATCAACCACCCCTCCGCGCTTGAGCCGGGAATTGGCAGTTGATCAAACAGCTTGCGCGGTGTTTGCGCTTTCGCTTGCACCGTATAGCGCCCGTCGACCAGCAACGCGGCGCCGCTTTTTGCGATCACGGCGGAGCCGGCTGATCCAGTGAACCCCGTGAGCCACGCCAGGCGTTCCGCACAGGGTGCCACGTATTCACCGCGATGCTCATCACCGCGCGGCACGAGAAAGGCGTCAAGTCCTAGTCGATCGAGCTCTGCCCGGAGGCGCGCAACGCGCTCCGCAACATCGCGATGACTGGCACTATCATCTTGAAAGGATTGAAACATTCTGCCCCTACACCGAGTCGCCGCCAATCAAGGCAATCGCTCGCCCATCAAGCCATTTTGACGATCCTATAACATCGTTCCCGGCCCGGCTGCGACCGTTTGGCACTACATGCGCAAACTGCAATGCTGCGATGCAGCAAGAAGTCTACCGCATTGCAGCGAACAGCCTTATCTAACGATCCGAATGCCGCAAACAAACAATCGCGGCGTCATGAGCAAAGAGTGGAGATGATCATGAGCATTCAAGCAACGGCAACATCCGCCGAGACGTTTGAGACGCACGAGGCTGCGCCGAAGCGTAGCTTCTGGTCTCGCCTTTGGGGCGGTATCATTGCGGCACGTGAGCGTGAAGCACGGCTTCGGGTTTCTCAGTTCATGATGGGACTGTCCGACCACCAGCTGCGCGACATCGGCTACACCGAAAGGGAAGTCGCGGTCCTGCGTAGCACCGGCCGGCTGCCGGAATTCAGCGGCTTCTAAAGCTGCACTGGTCCGGCCGTGACTGCCGGGCACGGGACAACACCGACACTGGCGAGCCGGGAGCGTGAGGGCGCCCCGGCTCTCATCGTTTCATGAAGACCAGCGTTGACCAACCTTCGAGGCGCAGGTGCAAGGTGAGAGCCAGATCCTGTGCAGTGTAGGCAGCGACGACGCTTGCCGCCTGCTCATTGAGGATTCCGGACAACACCAGCCGGCCATCGCGCGTCAGCGATTGTGCAATGCCGCCAGCGAGCTGGATGAGTGGCCCGGCCAGGATGTTGGCGACGACCAGGTCGAAGGGCTGCGCGCGGCGAACTTCGCAGTCGTCCAATCCATCGGTCTCGCGAAACCTCACGCGCCCGTGGGCGAGCGAGAGTGCACCGTTCCGGTGCGCATTCTGGCGCGCGACGCAAATCGCACACGCATCGATATCCGTGGCCAATATGGCAGCCTGCGGCAACGCGCGTCGCAACGCCAGCGCCAAGACACCCGAGCCGGTTCCGAGATCAAGAACCTTGCGGAACCTGCGCCGGCGCGTGAGCCTATCGATCACCGTCAGGCATCCGGACGTCGTGGCGTGATGGGCCGTGCCGAAGGCTTCTCCTGCGTCGATCAACAGGCTCCATGGACCGCGCGCTACCCGGTCGCGATCGTGCGCGCCGTAGATCGTGAACCGCCCGGCCACGACCGGCGGCAGCGCTGCCTGGCTGAGGGCCACCCAGTTGAGATCGGCGACCTCGTGGATCTGCGCCTCGATTGACCTGTCATCGATGAGCACTCTGATCGCATCGAGCGCGACGATCGCAGGTGCGCGTTCGTGGAAGTAGGCCTCCACCAGCCACGCCGGCCCGTCCTCGAACACCGTCACCGCGTCAGGCGCCGGTTCCTGTGCATCGCCCAGAATTCCGGCAATCCCGTGCGCGACCTCGTGGTCATTGGTCCTGATGGCGAGTTTGCAAGCCGCCATCAGTTGTCGATGTGAACTTCTTGCGGTTGCGACTCGGGACCCGAAAGGGCGCCGCCCGGCTTGCCTTCGAACTCGATCCCTTCGAGCTCGCCGCCCGTCGGCAAGTGATCAAGGAACAAGTCCCATTTGTCATCGATGTGGGTTGCAGCCTGCGCCGGTTGCAGCGCCGTCAACGTGCCGTCAGCCGCTTCGCTGACGATGTCGTCGGCCAGCAGTCGTTCCAGTGCGTCTTCCAGGTCGAAGTCGACTGTAATCCCGAACGCCGCAGAAAGGTATTGCTCGATCGCAACGTCGACGGCCTGCAGGTCTTCGCGGCGAACGACTTCCTTTGCAAGGACGCTGTAGAGCAGCATCTCTTCCTTGACGTCCTCCTCGGCGGCGCGATCGGCGAGCATGATCATCACGCCGCGGTTGTCGGCCAGGGAATGGAAGTAGAGGTTCTGCGCCATCACCACCATGTAGCGTTGCCGCGTATTGAAAAAGCCCATGATTTGGCGGAACAGGACTCCGCCCAGGGCAAACAGCATTCCGGCCAGCGCGATCGGGCTTGCCAAGATTGCGGCGCCGCCCGCGACCAGCTTGCTGAGCGTACCGAAGAGGCCCATCCCGACCGCGCCGCCACCGGTCACGCCAAGCTTGATCTTATCGAACAGGCGGAACTTGACGCGCGTGTTGGGGAAGATCATTTCGACGTCCGCACGCGGCATATTCTTGAACAGCTTCATATAGATCTGGTCGCGGCTGACGCCGTCCGGAATATGCTTGCTCCGCGCGCGGATGGCCTTTTCGGCTTTCTTGCGCGTGATCCGCCGCGTGCGCATGTATTCTTCGACGCGCTGTTCTTCCGTCTTCAGCTTGAACAGGATGAACAGGCGCTGGAATATCGGAACGTCGAATTCTTCCTTGCGGAAGAACTTGCGTAACGTGCGCCGCTGATCCTTCTGCTGCGAGGCGCCGCGATAGTAGATTTCCAGCTCTTCGAACGCTTCCAGGTCGACGTGAAAATCCAGCCCGTAATGGCTGTCGCTGGTGAGAATCAGCTCGACTTCGGTGCGATCGATGCAGGTGTAGTTCGCTTGCTTGAGAATATGCTTCATGCGCTCGACGACACGCTTCTGCATCGCGTGGCGCTCGCGATCCGTGAACTGGCGCGTCATCAGCAGGTCGCTGTCGGGATTGAACGGTTCGTAGGCGTGGTCCAGCTTGGAAATTTCCGTCTGGTACTGCTGCTGGCGCCAATAGGCCAGATAGCGAAAGAAGCGCTTTGCATCCTCCGCATTGCCGGCTTCCCAGGCCTGGGGTCGGGTGAGCCGCTCCATGAGCGCATATTGCGTGACGGGAATAAAGGTTTCGCGCCCGAGGTCATCATCAGGGGGTACCACCGGTGCATCGTCGTCAACGTCGATATCGACGGCAGTTGGCTGGGGTGCGTGGCCCTCCGCGGTTGTGCGCAAAGCCGGATCTGCTTCCGAAGGCGCTGCTTCCCTGCTCTGATCGAGCGTGGCGTCAGTTGTCATCGCACGGTCCTTTTCAGCATATCGCGTCGTCCGGCTGCTGGCGGCAGGCCGGACCGGTCGCCATCGGCGTGACACACCATAACACTGTTGAGCCCGTTCAAGCGCCGGCAGTCAGAAATTCGGTCGTGTCATGGACGCCTAAGCGAGGTGCGGCCGATCTTTAGCGGCCAATTGATACCGGATTTTGGCGGCTGGTCCACAGCGCGCCCGCACATCGAGACATTGGAGAAACTGCTGCAATACCAACAAGTTGAGATTGACGTGGATTACACCATCACAATCAATCCTCCAACGGCTGCCAGCACGCACCTGAGCGCCGGATGGCGTTGCCCGATAATCCCGAAGGACAATAGCGCCAGCCCCGCGCCCATCTTGACGAATGCAAAAAGCGCCTCGGTCGGCGTTTGCGCAAGCGCGATGAGGTGCGGATTGGCGATCATTCCGAGCGGAATGACGTAAAGACCAATCCCGAGGCTCATGGCGGTCAGCGCCACCTTCAGCCAGTTTTCGCCGACCATGCCGGCGGCGATAAACACCGCACCGCACACAGGTGGCGTGATGGTGGAAAGCAGCGCGAACCAGAACACGAAGAGATGCGAGAGCAGCGGCGGCAGCCCGAGTTTCTGCAATGCCGGACCGGCGACCGAGACGCAGATGACGTAGGCCGCCGTGGTTGGCACTTCCATACCAAGGACAAGGCAGGCAAGCGCCGTGAGCAGCAGCGCCGGCCAAAGCTGATCGCCCGAGGCCGACAAGATGAGCGACGTGATTTTGATTCCAAGCCCGGTCTGTCCCAGCACGCCGATGATAAGGCTGGCGCAAAGGATGATCGCGGCGATCACGGCGATCTGCTGTCCGGCACCGACGGTGGCCGCCTCGAGGCGCGCCAATGTGCGCTGCCAGTCGAGCGTCAGGCGGCTGTCGACCAACAACAGCAGTCCGGCTGTCACGATCGCGCTCGCTGCGGCATACTGCGGCGTGAAACCGCCGATGAACATCCGCTCGAGCAAGACTGCGAACGGGATCGCGAAGAACGCAGCGGTAATGGCCACCGTGCGGGCCGCCGGTTGCTGGTCGGCCGGCAACGGCTTGAGGTCGTACTGATCCGCATAGGCGTTGATGCCGATCCACACGGTTACGAAATAGAGGATCGCGGGCAGAAGTGCGGCGGCCATGATGCTCGTATAGGGCACACCCGTAAGCTCGACCATGACGAACGCGCCGGCGCCCATCAGGGGCGGCATGATTTGCCCGCCGGACGATGCAACGGCCTCGACCGCTGCGGCCAACCGCGGTGGGTAGCCGAGGCTCCTCATTGCCGGCAGCGTGATCGCACCGGTAGAGGCGACATTTGCCGATGCAGATCCAGACACCGATCCGAATAATGCCGATGACAGGACGGCAACTTTGGCGGCTCCGGCCTTGAGGCGGCCGGCCGCCGTCATCGCCAGATTCATGAAGCCTTGGCCGGCCTCGCCCGCATTGAGCACCGCCCCCATGATGACGAAGATCGCGACGATGTTGACCGAAACGCCCGTCAGGCTGCCCCAAAGTCCGCCCTCGGCTATGGTGAGCGTTCCCAGGAAGCTTTCGGCCGGAAGGCCGGGATGGCCGAACTCGCCGGGTAACGCGTCACCGAAAAGCCCATAGACAATGGCGATCGCGGCGATCAGCGGCAGCGGCCAACCGATCGCGCGCCGCGCCATTTCCAGCGTGATGCTGATCAGCAGGGCCGCGATCGCAAGCTGTCCACCACCTTCGAGTGAGCCGTACTGGTCACTGAGTGCCGCCTCGTTGAGGGCGATATAGGCGCAGCAGCCGAGGCCGACGGCCGTCAGCAAAGCGCCGCTCCAACGCTCGCAGGAGGACTTTGCCAGGAACACGAACACCCATGGCAGCGCCAGGGCCATGTGCGCCGGCCGGCTGATGAGGTTTGGCACCAAACCGGAAAAGATCAGCCACAAGTGGAACCATATCGATAGGGCACCGAGCGCGACCCACACCAGCCGCGCAGGTCGCACTTGCTTTGCCTCACCGGCCTGCGGTTCCACGGTGGCCAACGTCTCCCTGGCTAGCGCAGACCGTCGGGCACCTTGATGCCGGCCTCATCGTAGTACTTGACCGCGCCCGGATGCAGCTTGCCGTAGACGTTGGCGAGCATTGCGCCGGACACGCCGTTCCACCACGCCGCAGCCTTGCCGAGGTCTGCCTTTTGCGACCAATAGGTCTTGGTCAGTTGATAGGCGGTCTCATCGTCCATCGCAGTCGTCGTGTGCGCGACGACGGGCAGGGACGTGGTCACCACGTCACCCGCGACGCCGGCATAGGTGCCGCCCGGGATGACCAATTTGGTGCGCTTGGTTTTCGCGATTTGCTCGTCGCTGAGCGACAGGATCGTGATGCCGGTGCTTGCGGCTGCTTCAATCACGTTCGGGGCCGGGTAGGATCCGGCGGTGACGAAGCCGTCGATCTGCTTGTTCTTGAGTGCCGCGACCGCAGCGTTCAGTTCGACGTTGGCAAGTTTCACCTGGCCTTCGAGGCCGAACAACTTGAGGTACTTGGCACCCTCGCGCGCGCCGAACGAGCCCTTGCCGATCAGAAGCGTCTTGCCCGCCAGGTCAGCGAACGACTTGACGCCGGAATCGGCGCGCAAAACGAAATGCATCGTCAGCGATGGTATCGGGAACAGCGCTCGGATTTCATTGTACTTGGGGTCGGTTTTGCCCTTGAACATGGCAAGACCCTTTTGCGCGAGCTTGACCAGCACCGGCGGCGTCGTGAACACGTAGTTGCCGGTCCGCTTGGCGGCTTCCTTGACGTTCTGGACCGATCCTTGGCTTTCTTCGACGGTCACGATGATTTTGCCGCCGGAGCCCTTTTTCATGGCCTCTGCGATCTGCACCGACATCTGGTAGTAGGACGATGTCGACTTGGCGGATTTGAAGGTCACCCGCGTTTCAGCAAGCACCGACCCGGCCGCGCCCAAGGTCGCAACACTGACAACAGCCGACATCAGTATGTTTCTGATGATCATAGAAAATTCCTCCCTGAACCATCGCTCGGCGATGCATATTGCAAGATCACGTCGGGTGGCAACGGATATTTCCCGCCACCGGCAAAATCACTCGGTTTGCCACCGGCAAGCCTATTTCCGTGAACTGCTACCGCCGGTCCTCCAATCGGGGTAAGACGGTGATCCGGGCGGCATCTCGGGCAAAGCAACGTGACAGGCGGGCGAGGTGAATGCAGGACGAGGCAAGTGAAACCCCACCCGGCGGGGGCGGAGAAGCTGAAGCGAGGCTGCAGCAGGCGGTCACGGCAGGCGAAGTCGCCGACCTTGGTGGAGCAACCGTTCGTGCCGAATTCCTGCGTGCCCTGATGTTCGGCGGTGATCGGGATCTGGAAATACCACCGTTCGGTGTCCGCATCTGCAACGCCACGATAAGCGGAACGCTCAATCTTGACGGCTGCATCATTGCGGTACCGCTCGTCCTCACCGATGTTCGGATCACCGCGCCGGTGAACGAACCGGCGATGACGCTGCGCGACGCCCACATCCGCCGCATCGCCATGCACGCCCTTTCTGCAACCGGCGCCGTCCTCGCGGACCGTGCCGTTGTCGAGAACGGTCTGGTTGCCGAAGTCTCCAGCATTGAAGGACGCGTGTCGCTGGCCGGCTGCAGGATTGGCCATACGTTGTCGCTGTTGGACTGCCAACTCGGCGATGAGCAGTATGCATTGGTTGCCGCCGGTTTGCGCGTTGACGGCTCGCTGGCAATGCGCGGCTCGACCCTTGCGGGAGCGGCACTCCTGCCCCGCATTCACGTTGAGGCCGGCTTCTATGCTGAACGACTTGCCGTGTCGATCACCCCGGCATCTGGTACGGACGCGGCGCACCGACTGGCCGTGGATCTGGAAAGCAGTTCCGTCGGCGGCGACTTGCTGCTCGGTGGCGCGCGCATCACCGGCAGCGTCAGGATGGAAAACGTGCGTGTCGGCGGCCGGATCGAAGCCATAGCCTGCAACATCGATGCGACCGGCGGTGCGTGGAGCCTTGGCGGCATGAGCGTGCGCCACAGCTTCTGCATCGATGAGGCCCACATCAAAGGCGTCCTGGAGATGGCGGGTGCCGACGTTGCCAAGCTGGTATACGCCAATCGCGTGCGCATAGAAGGCGGCGAGACATCCATTCTTGCCGATCTCCTGAGCGTTGGCGGCAACATTGAAATGACGGATGCAACGTTGGTCGGCCAGTTGCGCTGCCCGGGCGCCGACATTCGCGGGCAACTGCGCCTGACCGGTACCAAGATCTACGGCAGTGAACTGGCCATTCGCGGAGACGGCAGCCGTGTCAAGGGTGGCTGTTTTTTCTCACGCGCACAGATCATCGGTGTCATCCGCTTTCCTGCCTCTCACTTCGGCAATCAGTTCCGCCTGCGCGGGGCATCGATCAAGGTCGACCATGGGCCTGCTCTGCTTGCCTCCGGCTCGCACTTTGCCCGCGATGTGGAGCTGAACGGCGGGTTCGAAACGATCGGGGCGATCGTCCTCGACCAGACGACCATTGCAGGCACCTGCGATCTCACCGCAAGCCGCATAAAAAGCGCGGCGATCGCGCGCCAGAGTGCCACGATCCGCCAACCGCAGCCGGCAAGGAGCGAACAGGCGTTTGACGAACTCGCCCTCTCGCTGGTTGACGCTGAGGTCAGCCGACTTCAGATGCCGCTACACGGCGACGAACGCCCGCGTGGCATCGTCAACCTGTCGCGCGCCCGCGTTGGTGCCTACGAAGACTGGGCCAACACCTGGCCGCCGCTGCGCCGCCGCCGTGCCAAGAACGATGCTGGTCGCGACATTGATCATCTCGTACTCGATGGCCTTGTCTACGATCATCTGGTCAATCCGTCCGGAGTCGGCGGCGAGCACCACGCGCGCGACCAGGATCGCGCGGGCCGTCGCCGTCTGCGCTGGCTGGATGGCCAGCACCACTGCGATGTCGCCGAACACTTCCGGCCGCAGCCCTGGGTGCAGCTGGCAGGCCGGTTCAAAGCACAGGGATTGGTTTCCGATGCGCGTCAGATCTCGGTCGAGCGCCGCCGCCGGGAGCGGCGTTCGCATGCCGCAACGGCCGTGACCCGCTGGGAGAGCCGACTGCTCGACTGGATCGCCCTGTTCGGCTTCAATCCCTGGCGCACGGTTTTCTGGAGCCTGCTGGTGATCGTGGTGTTCAGCGGAATTTGGTCACTGGCCGCCAGCCACTGCACGCGTCCCGGCTGCTTCGATCAAAAGGTCTTTGTTTCGACAAATCTTGACGCCTATGGCGCGAACCCGATCGAACAAGTCTACCCAGGGTTCAATCCGATTGGCTATGCAATCGACAATTTCGTTCCCGTGGCAAGCTTGGGATACGCAGACCATTGGCGTCCGAATACCAGATTTCATCATATCGCTGAAATCGTCGTTCCAGACATACCTGTCTTTTTATCGGGTGAGACAAAACGTGATCGAATATTCACGTCGCTGAATATTACAGTCGGCGGGTTACTTTATTGTCTTATATTGCTCGAACAGACGCTGGGAGTGCTGCTCATTTCGCTGATTGCAACAGGATTTACCGGAATACTGCGCGACGAGACCTAGCCGAAACGGCAGCGGAGACTTCCTTGCGCATCGGGCTTTGATTCGTTCTGGAAGCTGCGTAAAACACGTGGCATAATCAGCTCACCGCCACACTGATGCCCGGAATATGTCTCAAGTTGAGGCGCGTCGGTTCAGGGCGAGGGGGAAATCGGTGCGTCGTATTTTGTTGACAGTCGGGGTTCTGCTTGCCGGTGTTTGCGCGGCAGGTGCTGAGCGGCTCGCTACCCCGATTGCGTGCGACGGCAGCGCAAGAGCGGGCACTTATCCGATTGCCGGGCCACATTCTCGCATCAAGTTGAGCATATGCGCCACTGGGGCCAAGCACAATTGCCGTTCCGTTGTCGTCCACAAGTTTACAGTCGCGTGCGGTGGCAAGACGCTGACGTGGCAGCATCTGGCCCATCAGATATTGCGCGCGCATGGGATCGCGGCCGTGGTCCAACACGGCAGGTTGGCGATCAAGGTGCCGAACTCCGGATTGGCGGAACTCGACCCTTCATGTCGTGCGGACAGTGCGGCTGCGGGTTGTCTCGGTGGATCGGCGGCACCTGCAGGCTGGATCACGTTGCCTGCCGGCTATGCGCCGGTTTTGGAACTGGGCGCGCGGGTTATCGGCGAGGCCGAATCGACGATCGCGCGGTTGAACCCGATTTCTTCGGCGCGCGCATCGGAGTTGGAAAAGAGCGCGGCTATGGAATTGCCGGGAGAAGTCCCGGCAGCGGCACGCCGGGCCGGCGAAACCGGCAGCCAGCAAGCACCCGCGTCGGTCGCGACCGAAACACCAAGCGATGCCACGCCGCCCACCGCTGGCAACAAACCGCCGGCGCGTACGGTGATCATTGTTGAGCAAGATCCATCCGTGCGCGTTGCAACGGCGGCTCGCTCGTCGGCAAAGCCATGGACTGCTACCGTCGTCGAGGCGGTCACGAGCCCGATATCTGCCGAGCGCTCCGTCAAGCAGTCGATGATCGCAACAATTCTCGGCCTGGCATTGGTGACCAGTCTGGTTTCCGGCATTGGCTGGTTTGCAACCCAGCAGTTCATCGGCGCGAGGGCCCGGCGATCCGATCCCTACCAGGTCATATTGCGCCGCGAGGTCGTTGACCTTGCCAAACCGGATGCGCAGATGTGTGGCGAGTTGTGCCGTACCGGCCAGGGGTTGATTGGCGACATTCACGGCCGCATCAGCGACATCAAGGGCGCAGCCCCGTTGCGCCGTGTCCTGATCCGGGAAGTTCGTTCCATGGAGCAGTTTCTTGCCACGACACTGCGCGAAGCACCGGATGATCCGCGTGAGTGGCGTCGCATGCGCCTGCGCCTGCAGCGTGTCGTCACGGATCTGATCCGCTTGAAGGATATCACGGACGGGGCGCGCCGTTCGCTGACAGCGAAGCTCATCACGGATGAACTTCCGCGCGACAAGCAGGAAGCCTATGAGGTCTTGGGCGCCAACCCGGAAGCGAGCGAGAAGATCCTGAAGCGGCTTGTCGATGCATTACGCGCGACATGGCACCCGGATCTTGCAGTCAACGACGACGACCGTGCCCTGCGCGATCGTCGCATCAAGCAGATCAACGTTGCCTGGGATCTCATTATCGACAAGCGTGTCGAGGCCTGATCCGGTTTTCCAGCCAGGGCCTTGCGACCTTCAGCCAGCTTGCAGGAACGAGTCGACGACGCGCTTGCGTCCGGCCTTGTCGAAGTCCACCGTCAGCTTGTTGCCATCGACTTCGGTCACGTCGCCATAGCCGAATTTCTGATGGAAGACCCGCGCCCCGATATCGAACGCAGCCGTCGCCCCCGTTGAAGACGCCACCAGTTCGCCCTCGATCTCGGCCGGCCCGCGTCGCGCGCGGCCACCCTGTTTGCGCCATTGCGACTGTGCACGCTGCCAGCCGGGTGTTTCATAGCTGCTCTCGAAGACGGGTGCTGCCTCTTCGAAGCGGCTTGCGCCGTAAGGATTGGCAAAGCCGCGATTGAAATTCTGGTAAGCACCGCCAAACGGGCTACGGCTTTCCAGCACTGCGACATGCGCCACCGGCAGCTCATCCACGAACCGGGATGGCGTCGCCGACTGGTAGAGGCCGCGCGTGCGCCGGTTTTGCGCGAACGACACCTTGGCAAGTTTGCGCGCGCGAGTCAGGCCGACATAGGCCAGTCTGCGCTCTTCTTCGAGGCCAGCGAGCCCGTTCTCGTCCATCGAGCGTTGATGCGGGAACAGGCCTTCCTCCCAGCCCGTCAGGAACACCGTGTCGAATTCCAGGCCCTTGGCCGCGTGCAACGTCATCAGCGTCACGCGCTGGCCGTCGTCGCCCTGGTCGGTATCCATGACGAGCGAAACGTGCTCGAGAAAACCTGCCAGGGAGTCGAACTCGTCCATGAACCGGACAAGTTCCTTGAGGTTCTCGAGCCGCGACTGGGCCTGCGGGCTCTTGTCTGCCTGCCACATCGCCGTATAGCCGCTTTCATCGAGGATCAATTCGGCAAGATCGGTGTGACGCTGATCGTCCAGCTCGCGATGCCAGCGCTCGAAGCTCTGCACCAGGCCGGTGAGTGAGCGCCGCGCTTTGCCGGCAAGTTCCTCGGTTTCGACGATCTCGCGTGCTGCGTGGTACATCGCGATGCCGCGCGCGCGCGCGAGTTCACGAATGCGGCGCACGGATGTATCGCCTATGCCCCGCTTCGGCGTGTTGACGATCCGTTCGAACTTGAGATCGTTGAGCGGATTGAGCGTGATTTCCAGGTACGCGATGGCGTCCTTGATCTCCTGGCGTTCGTAAAACCGGGGCCCGCCGATCACACGGTAAGGCAGGCCGAGCGTCACGAAGCGGTCTTCGAACGCACGCATCTGGAACGACGCGCGCACGAGTATGGCGATTTCGTTGAGCGGATGGCCGGCCGCCTGCATGCCCTCGATGTCTTCGCCGATGCCGCGGGCTTCCTCTTCATCATCCCAAACGCTGGTGACGGTCACGGGCTCGCCGTCACCGCTGTCAGTGAAAAGGGTTTTGCCGAGACGGCCCTGGTTGTGCGCGATGAGGCCGGACGCTGCAGCCAGGATATGGCCGGTGGAGCGATAGTTGCGTTCAAGCCGTATGACGGCGGCGCCGGGAAAGTCGGCTTCAAAGCGCAGTATGTTGTCGACCTCGGCGCCGCGCCAGCCATAGATCGACTGATCGTCATCGCCGACGCAGCAGATGTTTGGTGCGCCCTGTGCCAAAAGCCGCAACCACAGATACTGCACGACATTGGTATCCTGGTATTCGTCCACCAGGATAAAGCGGAACCGGCGTTGATAGTCCGCCAGCACGTCGGGGTGTTCTTGAAACAGACGCAGGCATTCAAGCAGCAGGTCGCCGAAATCGACCGCGTTGAGTTCCTTCAGCCGCGCCTGATAGGCGGCGTAGAGCTTGGCCCCCTCACCGTTGGCAAAGGCAAACGCTTCCCCCTTGGGGACCTTGGCCGGCGTGATGCCGCGATTCTTCCAGTCGTCGATCAGGCCGGCCAGCTGCCGCGCCGGCCACCGGTCCTTGTCGATGTTCTCGGCCTCGATGACCTGCTTTAGAAGACGGATCTGATCGTCGGTATCGAGGATCGTGAAGCCGGATTTGAGATCGACCAATTCGTAGTGGCGCCGCAGAATGCGCACGCCGATGGCATGAAACGTGCCAAGCCACGGCATGCCCTCGATCGCTTCGCCGACGTAGCTGCCGATCCGCGCCTTCATCTCGCGCGCCGCCTTGTTGGTGAAGGTGACGGCCAGGATTTGCGAGGGGTAGGCGCGCCGGGTGGCCAGGATATGCGCGATTCGCGTTGTCAGGACGCGCGTCTTGCCGGTGCCCGCCCCGGCCAGAACCAGAACCGGGCCATCGAGCGTCTCAATTGCCGTGCGCTGCTCCGGGTTGAGGCCGTCGAAGTAATCCTGCGGTGCCGGCGTCGCCGCCAGCATCGCACGCTCCGAGATGCTCATGCGCGGGCCATCCGCGACTTGCGGATCATGTGACTGCTTCCGACTCATAGCCATACGGTCGAGTATAGCATGTACAATGGGGAAGCAATCAGCGCCGTTATCCCCGTTCACAACCCCATTCAGGAGGTCAAGAACGTCCGTTAACTGACTCAGTCAACTTCTGGTTCAACCTCACGGTTTATCTTGAGAATATGACGCCTGGCGAGGCGGCCGTTGGATGGCAGGAGATGAACATGGGCACGCATGTCTGCAGCATCGAAGTGCTGCCCGCTGATGTTCGCGAAGATCTCCGAAGACAAGCATCCTTTGTCCGCGCGGTGATGGTGCCGACGCTGACGGCAATCGCGGCCTATTCCGGCCTGGCCCTTCTTCTCAGTCTGCTCATGGCCGGTGTTGACTACTATCGTCACGACCATCTGCAACTCATACGTTGCGCCTGTTGCTATCCTTTCAAATTGTCCGATGCGCTGCGGTTGCTCGGTGCTGGCGCTGCTCTTGGTTGCCTGATCGGATTGGCGGGCGGGCTTGCTCAGTGGGGCGCATCACGGCGTGGCGCGCTGCGCGATTTGGCAGCGAACACATGTGAAAGACACGTCGTCAACTTTGCACACGAGGTGCTTTACGTTCCAGACGAGGATGGCGTCGATCTACTCGTTTTTGCAGATGGTTCCGAGGCATCCTGCATGCTGTTCTTGGACGTTGATGAAGACCCGCGCTGGCACGCGCTGGACTTCGATCACGGGCAAATCGATTCGCGTTGGTCGTGGCTTACGACACGTCATTCGAAACTGAGTTTTTCCTTCGAAGCGACCGGCACACCCCTGCCTCTGCGCACTTCGGGCCTGGTCGACCAAACCGCCTTGTTCGCGGTTCTCCAAGATTACGTCGCGCGCCGTTGCGATGGCTTGGACGGGGGCGGTTTGATCCGATTGGACATGCCTTATGCCGAGGTCGTGCGGCTTGCAGAACGACCGCCCGGCGACGCACAAGGTGTGCCGGGGCCGTCAACCACGCCGGCCAAAGCCGACCCGGTTCCGCTCGGCGCTTGACTCTGCGGTGGTGTTGGCGACCGGTCCAACTCACGCGGAGACGGACGCAATCAGGTCCGGCAGTTCGGCATAATTCGAGAACGCTGCCGTGTGCGGAAGATCGCGCACAGCGGATTTGCGATAGCCTTCGGTATAGAGCAGGAACGGTATGCCTGCCGCCTGGGCGGTTTGGGCGTCGACGTCGCTGTCTCCGACATACAGGATTGGCGTCGTCTCCAACCGCCGGGCGGCCTCGAGCAGTGGCGTTGGATCGGGCTTGCGCTCGGGCAGCGTGTCACCTGCAATGACGGTCTTGAACAACGGCGTCCAGCCGTGGGCATCCAGGACATGTTGCGTCGGTGTCTCCGACTTGTTCGTGCACAGGCCCAGGTCGTGGCCGTCACCGTGCAACTGCCGCAAAACGTCAGCCGCCCCTGGCATTGGTATGTTTGCATCTCCCGGTGCTTGTGAATAAAGCGCCATCAGCCGGTCGTAATAGCCACCGAACGCGGCACTGTCATAGCCGAAATCGCGTGCCGCGAATGCCCGCTGCAAGAAAATCGGAGAACCCGCGCCGACGAAGCTGCGCACTTCTTCGAGCGTCAACGGCTCGAGGCCAAGTTCGCGCATCAATCCGTTAGCCACGTCGCGGATCGCGCCATCGCTTTCGACCAGCGTACCATCGAGATCGAAAATGATCGCCGTCATATCATGTCCTGCGTTCTGTCACGCCCTTGGTCGCTACCCTAGCCGGCAGTGAGACGTGCCGTTTCCACCGCATTCCGGATGGCTGCGATATTTTCACCATAGACCTCCGGCTGCGAGACCGAACCGCCTTTGAATACGGCCGACCCGGCGACTAGCACGTTTGCCCCTGCCGCGACCGCCAGTGGGGCCGTTTCCGCGCTAACGCCTCCGTCGACCTCGATATCGACGGGCCGGTCACCAATCATTGACCTGAGCCGCCGGAGCTTGTCGAGCTGCGAGTGCAGAAAGGACTGTCCGCCGAAACCCGGGTTGACCGTCATCACGCACACCAGGTCGATGCGATCAAGCACATAGCTGATGGCTGTTTCCGGCGTTGCAGGATTGAGCGCCACACCGGCCTTGGCCCCGAGATCTCGTATGCATTGCAACGCCCGGTCGAGGTGGTCCGTGGCTTCAACATGGACCGTAAGGACGTCCGCCCCGGTCTTTGCGAACGCTTCGAGGTAGGGCTCGACCGGTGCGATCATGAGATGAACATCCATCACGGTCTTGATGTGCGGGCGGATCGCGGCGCAGGTCTGTGCCCCGAACGTCATGTTCGGCACGAAATGACCGTCCATCACGTCGACGTGCACCCAGTCGCACCCTTGCCCCTCGATCGCCGCGCATTCAGCGCCGAAGTTGGCAAAATCCGCGCTCAGAATGGACGGTGCGATCTTCGTTTGGTGGTCAAAGACAGACATAGGGCTGATACCGTTCTCGTTGCCGCGGCGGCGGGCAAGCCGCCCGCCCAAATTGTCTGCCGGGCGCACAATGTCAATCCACGTGAGCCAAGAGCGGGCATGCAACCCTGCCGGCACACGGGCTCGGCTGGGGAATATTTGTTCCAAAGCCCGGTGAAACGCGACAGAATGGAACGTGAAGACCACTGCGTCGCGCCACGCCCGTTCCGGAACGAGGAGGAAAACCCATATGCAACTCAAGATGCCCGGCCGCAATGCCCTGGTGACCGGCGGAAGTCTCGGCATTGGCCGGGCGATTGCCACACGTTTTGTTGAGTGCGGCGCCAACGTCGCGATCGTCGCGCGGCGGCCCGATGTGCTCGAAGAAGCGCGTGCCGAAATTCAGCAGGCCGGCACCGGCAAGGTTGTGACCGTCGCAGCCGATGTTGCAACGGCAGAAGGGTGCAGCCAGGCGTTCGACACGGCAGTCAGCGAACTGGGCGGCGTCGACGTGCTTGTCAACAATGCCGGCACGTCAAAGCGCGGCGATTTCGAAACCATCAGCGACGAGGTCTGGCAGACCGACCTCGACCTCAAGCTGTTTTCTGCAATCCGCCTGGCGCGCGCCGCTCTGCCGGCCATGCGCGGCCGGCGCTGGGGCCGCATCATCAATGTCCTGAACACTGGCGCCAAGGCGCCGCCGGCCTCGGGCGCGCCCACGGCCGTCAGCCGCGCGGCGGGAATGGCGCTCACCAAGGTGCTCGCCGGCGAAGGTGCACCCCACAACGTGCTGGTCAATGCGGTGCTCGTTGGTCGCATCCAAAGCGACCAGTGGGTGCAACGTCACGCCGGCGAGAACAAGGGCCGCTCTATCGAGGACTTCTACGCTGAGATGGGCGGCATTGTTCCCATGGGCCGCGTCGGCACGGCGGAGGAATTTGCCAACATGGTTTGTTTCCTGGCCTCCGATCAAGGCTCTTACGTGACCGGTACGGCAATCAACATCGACGGCGGTATGTGTCCGGTCGTTTGATCGCCCGACTTACATGGATTGCTGACGCCGGCAGAGGCGCGGCGCGACACAGGAGTAAGCGATGGCAGTCCTCGCCTTCACCACGCGGCCAGAAATCCGGGGCACCTTCGGCGCGGTCAGTTCGACGCACTGGCTGGCCTCGTCCAGCGGCATGGCTGTCCTGGAGAAGGGCGGCAACGCCTTCGATGCGGCGGTCGCGGCTGGTTTCGTCCTGCAGGTTGCAGAACCGCATCTGAACGGCCCCGGCGGCGAATTGCCGGCAATCTTTTGGGCCGAGCGCGAAGGCCGCCCCCGCGTTCTTTGCGCCCAGGGCACGGCGCCGGCTGCCGCGACGCCGGCTGCCTACCGCGATCTCGGCCTGACCACCGTCCCGGGAAGTGGATTATTGCCGGCGGTCGTGCCGGGCTCTTTCGACGGATGGCTATGCCTCTTGCGGGACTATGGGACGATGAGGCTGCGCGACGTCCTCGAGTACGCCATCGGCTATGCCGAAACGGGCATTCCTGTCGTCCCGAAGCTTGCCGAATTCATCAGTCGCGTCAGGCGGCTTTTCCGCGAGCAATGGCCGACTTCGGCCGAAATCTACCTCGAACGAGGCGAAGTCCCGGCCGTGGGTAGCTGGATCACCAACCGCAAGCTGGCGGCAACCTACCGGCGCATTCTCGAAGAGGCCGAGGCTGCAGGTAGCGATCGTGATGCCCAGATTTCGGCGGCACGGCGGGCCTGGTACGAAGGCTGGGTCGCCGATGCCATCGACCGCTTTTACCGCAATGAAAAGCTGCTCGACTCGACCGGGCGATATCATTCCGGACTTTTGACCGGCCATGACATGGCCAATTGGCATGCCAGTTATGAAGAGCCTGTGTCGATCGGCTATGGCGACTATACGGTGTGCAAGTGCGGATTTTGGACGCAAGGCCCGGCTCTGCTGCAGCAGTTGATGATGCTCAAGGACATGGGACTGGCCGACCGGCCAGCCCAATCGCCGGAGTTTGTCCACACCGTCACCGAGGCAGCCAAGCTCGCCTTCGCCGACCGTGAAGCCTGGTATGGCGACCCGGATTTTGTCGATGTTCCAGCCGCGACCCTCTTGTCGGCAGATTACGCCACCGAGCGCCGCCAGTTGATCACCAATCAGGCCTCGTTGGACTTGCGACCCGGTGCGCCTGACGGTCGCGAGCCCGACATTTCTGCAGCGCTGGCAGCAACCGGCGATCTTGGCGAAATTGGCCACTACTGGAGCCTCGGCGAACCGACCGTCTCGCCGACCGGCGAATCCCGTGGCGATACCTGCCATCTCGACGTCGTCGACCGCTTCGGCAATATGATTGCCGTGACGCCGTCCGGCGGCTGGTTGCAGAGCGCCCCTGTGGTGCCTGATCTCGGTTTTTGCATGAGCGTGCGCGGCCAGATGTTCTGGCTGGACGAAACCTCGCCATCCGTCATTGCCCCCGGCAAACGCCCGCGCACGACCCTGTCGCCGTCCTTCGCGCTGCGCAAAGGTGAACCCTGCATCGCCTGGGGAACGCCCGGCGGCGACCAGCAGGACCAGTGGTCGACGCTGCTCTTCCTGCACCATGTCGAGCATCGCATGAATTTGCAGGAAGCGATCGATACGCCGGCCTTCCACAGTGAGCATTTCCCGAGTTCGTTCTGGCCACGCGGGCGGTCGCCCGGCCGTCTCGTTGTCGAGGGCCGGTTTCCGCAGGCGACCATCGGCGTTCTGCGTGACCTGGGCCACGACGTGACGGTTGGCGCGGACTGGTCGGAAGGGCGGCTTTGTGCCGTAGGCCGCGACGGCGATATCATCAAGGCCGCCGCCAACGCCCGCGGCATGCAGGGCTACGCGGTCGGTCGTTAGTGTAGCGCACCTGACGTTTGGTGCCTGTGTGCGGCTCGTCTCTCAACCAAACGTCAGGTGCAAGAGCTACACTGGATCATTTCCGCCTTAGGCGGCATCGCACCGGCCCGCTCCCCCTCCCGACCGCCCAATACAATGATGCCGTGGGCGGTCCGGAGGGGGAGCGGGATGGTTTCAGCTCAACCTGAAAGACTATAGAAGCATAGGCTTGCTCGTTTTCCTTTGGGTTCTGACATTTGCTCTCGACATCGCCGCACGGGATAGCAAATGTCAGAACCGGAACACGAGCGCCGGGCACCTTTGCAGGCACCGCAAGTTGGACACGTGTTGGGCCATCGTCAGGCCATTTGATGGCAACGTAGGCCACAGAGGCCGGGAACCGGGGGCCGGCTATGCTTGCGCTGTCACAAGTTCGCGAATTTCCCCCTGCTGCGACAATTCATTGTGCGTTGCCCGGAGAAAATCTCTATTGTGCGTTGTGTTCCGGCTGAAGCTGTAGACCGGAGGCGGACATGGTCCTGCGTCCAGAACGCACCGAGATGGCATGAGTAACTTTTTGATGTGGGTCGCAGGCGCACTGGCGCTTGCACTGGCTGCACTATTCGCGGTGCCCCCGATCATTGATTGGAACCAGTTCCGCGGGGTGTTCGAGGAAGAAGTCAGCCGTGTTCTGGGCCGCGAGGTGAGGGTCGGTGGGCGCGTGAACCTGCGTATTTTGCCGGTTCCTTACGTGCGCTTCGAAAAGGTTCGGATTGCGGACGCGCCGGGCATCCCCGGCTCGTTCGTGAGGATTGCGAACTTCACCATGCTGCTATCGGTGCCGCCGTTGCTGCGCGGTATCGTCGAGGCCCGCGAGCTTGAACTCGACGGCCTCACGCTACGCCTGCGGTTCGATGAGAAGGGCGGCGGCAACTGGCAGAAATTGAACATCCGTCAGCAGGACCTTGCGTTCGTGCCGAGCGATTTTGCCTTGCAGTCCGCGCGTATCCGAAAAGGCAGTGTGATCGTCGAATCGTCCGCGGGTCGCGAGATAGCGCGCGTCGATGGGATCGACGGAGAACTGGTGGCAAGCGCATTGCGTGGCCCCTACCGCTTTGCAGGCCAGGCCGTCATCGCCGGCGCACCGCTCGATTTGCGCGTCGCAACGGCTGCCGCAAATCGCGACGGCGGTATCGTGCTCACGGCCACCGCCCGAAACGGCGAGACGGAAGCCACCTATGGTCTCCAGGGGCGCCTCAGCGACCTCGAGCAGACGCCGAAGCTGATCGGCGAAGTCACATCCCGGGCGCCCTTGCGCGTTGGCCGCGAGTCTGCGGCGGACGCGCCCGCGGCCTTTTACGAAGTGCGTGCGAAGACCACGATCGATCACGCATCGGTTGCGATGGACGACGTCGTGATCTCCTTTGATAGCGCAGGGCGGCCCCAGCAACTGGCAGGGCAGTTGCGCACGACCTGGCAGGACGAGCTGAATATCGAAGGCAGACTGAAGTCCAAATGGCTTGATCTCGATGCGATTACAGGCGGGCGCACGAAGCAGGATCCGTTGCAGGCCATGTGGCTGATATCGGACGGCGGCACGGCCATAGCGAGCGGCAGAGGCAAGAGCGCGATACAATTCGAGATCGAGCAGGCCAACCTCGGCGGTGCCGTCGCCAGCGCATTGGCGGTGACATTCGTGCGCACCGGCGGAGAGGTCCGTGCCGAGCGCGTTCGCGCCAATCTTCCGGGCCGCGCCCGCCTGCGTGCCGAGGCCGTTCTGGCGACCGCCGACGGAGTGGCCGGGTGGCAAGGCCACGCCATGATCCGCGGTGCCAATTTCGCCCGCTATTCCCAATGGATGTGGCCGGAAAAATTCAAGGTCGACGGCACGGCCGCTGGCGCATTTGAGTTTTCAGCCGATATTGCGACAGCGCCGGCCGCATTCGAGATCAATCGCGCCATGCTCAAGATCGCCGGTCGACGGTCCCATGGCAGCATAAAATACGATTGGACGAAAAAGCCGCTTCTGACAGTCGATTGGTCCGCCGATAGCCTCGACCTTTCCGGCTTCGGTGACGATGCGCTTTCGAATGCGAACCTGACCCACGTGTTCGGTTTGAAACCGCGTCCCGGTTCCAAGCTGGGCCCGCTGCAGCGGCAGTTCCGCGAAGCTGATTTCGATGTACGTCTTCAAGCTTTAGAGATCAGCGACGCTCATCGTACGTTTGGCGATGTTGACATTCTGCTGTCGCGCACCGGCAAACGTCTGCGTCTCGGCAAATCGAAGTTGACCATCGAGCCCGGCTTGTCGCTTGAACTGGAAGGCGAGGTCACTGGGATCGACGCCGAGCCGAATTGGGATCTCTCTGGCCTTGTTGGAATTCGCTCGGCCAAGGCCTACGATGAATTGAGCGCACTGATCGCACACATTTCCGGTGATGTCGGCCTGCCGGCGGCATTGCGTGCGAGCCATCCGTTGAATCTCGCGGTTGCGACAAGCTCGGGCCAGGTCAAAGGCAGGCGCGAGACGCACATCGAAGCTGACGGATCGCTGCACGGTGACCGCCTCAGGCTGTCTTTTAAGACCGATGGGGAACTGCAGAACTGGCGCCGCAACCCGATGCAGGTCAACGCCAAGATCGATGGACTGACCACCCGCACCGTCGCCAAGCTCCTGCGCGGCACGCCCCCTGCTCGCGCCGCGGGCGGGGCCCGGGCGCGCGACGCCGGTCGTGAAGAACCCGTGGCACGGCCGTCGTTCCTGCGGCTGAACATCATCGGTATTCCGCACGAAGGCCTGAACGCCTCCGCCACTCTGGTTAGCGACATCTGGCAGCTCCGCCTACGTGGCCGTGCCGAACCGGTGAAGCCGGGTGCAGCGTTGCATTGGGCCGGCAACGGCTTTGCGGACCTGCGCGACGTCCGTCACGTCGCCGGCCTGTTCGATCAGGATTGGCGGAAGTTGTTTCCCGAACGCGTGGCAGCGGGCGGCCACTTCAAACTTGCACAAGATGAGACTGGCTGGATGATCGAACCGGTAGATTTCGCGGTTGCAGGGAGTACCGTCGGCGGCAGATTGCAGATCGCCGATGCCAAGCCTGAGACACCCCGTGTTCGCGTCACCGGGGCGCTCACCGTGGATCGCGTCGATGCCGCCGGTATCGCCACGCCTCTCTTGTCCGCCAAAGCGCCGGGCGCGCGTGAGGGTGCATCGGACGGTGAACAAGGCACCGGGTCCGCCTGGCCGGATCGACCGTTCGATCTTGCGGCGCTGTCACTGGTCGACGCCGACGTCTCGCTCGACGTACGCCGTGTTGACCTTGCAGCGAGGCTGCGTGTCAGGGACGCCAGGATTGCCTTCAAGACCGAGAACGGCAGCCTCACATTCAAGCAGACGGCCGGCCGCCTGCTTGGTGGCACGATTGCGTCCGAGGCCCGCCTGACCTCGGCACCCGCGGGCGTTCGGTTCGACGGTACGCTCGCGTTGACCGGCGCAGGCGTCGGCGCCCTGGTCACCAAGAATCTGCGTTCTCGCGTCGGCGGACGGTTCTCGCTCAATCTCAAGGGCTCGGGCCAGGCCCTGAGCCCGCGCGCACTGGCAACGGCCCTGCGCGCTGACGGCCGCCTCGATGTCAAAGCCCTGCGTGTGCCCGGCCTGCCGGCCGCAGCGCTCTCAAAGATCGCTGACGGCGTCGTGGTCGGAGACGTGCCGCCGGAAGATCTGAACGCACAGATAACCGAAGCATTGGCCGGCGGCGCGGTAATGCTCGGGAGTCACCGGCTTGGTGTCAAGGTCGCCGACGGCGCGCTGCTCATTGCCGATATTGCGCATCGCGCCGGTGGCGCCAGGCTTGTCAATCAAACGACCATTGACATCGTCCGCATGGCGTTCGACAGCCAATGGCGCGTCGACACCGTTCTCAACCGCGCGCTCGATCCCGGCCAATCTATCAAGGCCTTGCCGACGGTCCAGGTCGTCTACACAGGTCCGATCGTCGATCTCGCCCGTATCGAGCCGACCGTCAACACCGGCGATCTCCAGCGCGAATTGACGGTACAACGCATGGAGCATGATGTTCGTCGATTGGAGCGCCTGCGCAAGGAAGATGAGGCACGGGCCAAGGCCGAAGCCGAGCGCTTGCGCCAGCTTGAATTGGATCAGAAACGTGCCCTCGAGGAAGAAGCCCGCAAGCGCGGCCAGCTGCCGGCAGTGCGGTCTCCCAGACTGACACCGGGTACAACCTCGACGGCCAACGAGCGTCGCGCCTCCACGCCGGTGCAGCAGACGACGTCGTCGGCCATTCCATCCCAATCACCAGGTTCGGTGGCAACGCCCAACTTGACGCGTCAGCCGCTGCCACCGGTCATATCGCCGCCAGGTCAGCCGCCCTCGACATCGAACGCCGCGTCAGAAACCGTGGTCACGCAACAGGCGCAGCCCGTAGAGCCGCCTGCACCGCCCAGGCGCCGCGTGAGAAAGCGGCGCAAGAAGTGGGATCCGTTCAACACCAACAACAACTAAACCGCTGCCGCTGTCGTATCGCGTTTGGCCTCGGCCGGCTGTTGTTGTTGATACGGATAAAGCTCATCGAGCGGCGTCGACCGCCCGTCCCCTTGCACGATCCGGACATGATAGCGTTTGAGCGCGCGTGGATGGCGCGCACCGCAGGAATGCGCGATGACGCCAACGCCGTAACGCATCTTTTGCACGAAGTTATTGACCCGCTCTGCCTTGTCAGCCGGGTCGAGACCGCGCTGCAGGCGTTTGTCGTGGGTTGTGATACCCGTTGGGCAGGTGTTTTTGTTGCATTTCATGGCCTGGATGCAGCCAAGCGCGAACATGAACCCGCGTGCCGAGGCGACGAAGTCCGCGCCGGCGCAATAGGCCCAGGCAACTTCGGCCGGTGTAATCAGTTTGCCCGATGCGATCACCCGGATGCGGTCGCGCAGGCCGTGCCGCATCAAGATGTCGACGACCATCGGGAGCGACTGTTTGATCGGCAGGCCGACGTTGTCCATGAGCGGCATTGGAGCCGCACCCGTACCACCATCACCGCTGTCGATGGCGATAAAGTCGGGGGCGCTCTCGATGCCCCGGCTCTTGATTTCATCGCAAAGACTGTCGAGCCAGCCATAGGCGCCGATTACGGCCTTGAAGCCGACCGGTTTCCCCGTCACTGCGCGCACGTGACCAATCAGGTCCAGGAGATCCGAGTTTGAGTCGACTTCCAGATGCCGGTTTGGCGAAATCGAATCGCGACCCTGTTTGATGCCCCTGATCTTGGCGACTTCCCTGGTCACCTTGGCCCCTGGCAGGATGCCTCCTTTGCCGGGTTTGGCACCCTGACTCATCTTGACTTCGAACATCTTGACCTGCTCGTGGGCGGCGATCTCCCTGAGTTTGTCATCGTTCAAGGTGCCGATCTCATCGCGCACACCGTATTTGGCGGTGCCGATCTGAAAGACGATGTCGCAACCGCCCTCGAGATGATAGGGCGAAAGCCCGCCCTCACCGGTGTTGAACCAACAGCCTGCCTTTTTCGCACCGCGCGAAAGCGCCCTGACGGCCGGGCGTGAAATCGCCCCGAAACTCATGCCCGATACGTTGATGATCGAACTCGGCTCGTACGGATTGGGCGTATAGGGCCCGATTGTGACGCTCGGTGTATTTTCCGCGTCCTCGTCGAGGGTCGGATAGGGGCAATTGACGAAGATCGCCGTTCCCGGTGGCGTCAGGTTCTTGGTCGAGCCGAAGGCCACCGTGTTGTCACCACCAGCAGACGATCGATAGACCCAGTCGCGTTCTGCCCGATTGAACGGCATCTCCTCGCGGTCCATTGCGAAGAAATACTGCCTGAAGAATTCACCGAGTGTCGAAAAAAGATACCGAAACCTTCCGACCACCGGATAGTTGCGGCGGATGGCATCTTTGGTCTGTGCCGCATCGGCGATGTACATGTAGATAACGACGAGAACGACCAGTCCTACACAGACGACAAAGAGGGTCGCAAGCGTCGCCAGCACGTCTCCGACGAAACCGTCGAAAGGGTTCATCATCTGACCGTCTCCTCAATTTGCGCGGTCACCGAGGTGTGGACCGCAACGGCGCGCCAGGTCCAACTTGGATCACCGACGTCAAGACATCATGAACCGACCCAAACAACCAATAGCGCTCGCAAGCGACCTATCACACAAGTCGCCCATTGGGTGGAGAGGTCACACCGAATTGAGTTATTCTGAAGCAATGGCAGTCGCGCAGTCGGCCCGCCGGTCAAACCAGGGCAACTCTCAACGTCGTGACCGTCCGATCGGCAAAACGAGCCATATAAGCGCTGTTGAAACCACAAGCAGCCCCAACCGCGTCGGCAGACCGCGCGGTAGAACACCGGCCTGGATGAGCATGCGACTGAAGAACAGCGAGAGTGCAACGCCGCCGCACACAGCGATCAACATCCGCAGAAAACTGCCAACGCCACTGGGCCGCCTGGCGCCAGCCGTGCCGCGGTCCTGTCCAACCGGCACGCTTGCTGTGGAGCGTGACGCTGAACCGTTGCCACGCGAGAACACACCGAGTATTGCGGCAGTAATGATACCGCCGACGATCGATACGACCAACTCCGTCAACACCGGCAACTGCGCCATCACTGGCTCCCGTGGCTCCAATGCCCGCCTCCTGCGCGGATACGCATTCGCTCGGCCGGCAGGTAGCAGTCCCAATGACGCATAATCTCTTCGTATATGGCACGCTGATGTCAGCCGCCGACAGTCGCCTCGGCCGGCGCGAAAGGATGCGCCTTGCGGCTTCCGGTAGGTCTCTTGGAAATGCGCGAACCCGCGGCAGATTGTTCGATCTTGGAGCTTACCCGGGACTTGTGGTGGCCTCGGGCCGGTCCGTCCCCGAATTTGTCCATGGCGAGGTATTCGCGCTCGACCGGCCGGAGGAGACCTTTGCCTGGCTCGACCCTTACGAAGGCATCGGCCCGGCTGCCTCCGGAGACGCGGAATTCGTTCGCGTAATCCGTGAAATCTGGCTGGCGGAGACGGTAATTTCAGCCTGGCTCTATCTCTATCGTGGCACTCTTCCGGCCGACGGATTGATTGCCGACGGGCGATGGCCGGGTGCGGCGCAGGCGCATCCTTAGCCCATCCGCGACCGCGTGGCCTATTCGAGGATCATCTCGGTTTCGCCAATGCCATCCAATGCGAACACAAAACGATCGCCGGGCGAAATTGGCAGCGTTGCAACCACGCTACCGGTGATCACGACCATCCCGGCCTTGAGCGGGCGACCGCGCTCGGCGGCGAGGTTGGCCACCCACGCAAGAGCCTCCATGGGACCATCGGTCGGCCCTTCGGACTTGCGCACGCCGTTGACGTCCAATCGCCCGGCAAGGCCGTCGAGATCCAGGTCCGCGGGAACACTCCGGGCGGCGCCGGTGACGATACCCGCGTTCCAAGCGTTGTCGGCAATCAGCGTCCTCGCGTCCGCGTCATCGTAGTTGGCATTGCGGTCTTCGATCAGTTCGAACGCTGCCATTGCTTCTGCCACCGCCGCACGTACGCTTTTGGCGGTATGGGGCGCACCTTCGCCCGCCAGGTCCTGACCGAGCCGCACGGCGAGTTCACATTCCACCATCGGGTGAATGAAGTTCGCCGCTTTGAGGCGGGCCGGCGCGGCATGAATGCGGTTGGCATAGATCATACCGCCACAAGGATGGTCGATCCCCATCAACTCCTGCATCACTTTGGTCGTCGTCGCAATCTTGAGGCCTGCAACCTTTCCGTGGATCGGCTGCCAAAACGCTGTGAGCGCCTCCTGAACGTCGTATGCGTCAGCGATCGTGGGTGGCGCAAGTTCGCCCTCCAGATTTGCGAAGTCGGCGCGCCGGCGATGTGCGTCTGCGAGAAATTCTGCGGCCTTGACAGCGTCGTAGGCGGTCACCGTTCGGTCCTTTCTTGGAAATGTAAAATTTTTTTCCGGGTCACCTGCGTCCGCGGGCCATGGCAACAAAGCGCTATGCCGGCGGCGGCGCGGTTTCATCGAATGCCGGCACCGTTGCGCGAAAGCGCTCGAGCCAGGCAGCCAAATCCGGGTGCTCCGCGCGCCAACGGCCCTGGTGGCGGAAGTCGAGGTAACCGAGCGCGGCAGCGATCGTGATGTGGCTGTAGTCCGGATGCCGGTTCCACTCGAGCGGGTGTGCCGACAGGTGCGCCAGAGCGGCGTCGATCTTGGCTTGCTGCATGTCGACCCAGGACTGCACCCGTTTGTCCTCCGGCCGGTATCGTCCTTCGTAGACGAGCAGCACGGCGGCATCGAGAATGCCGTCGCCAAGAGCGGCCCGGGTCAGCATGTGCCAGCGCGCGGTGCCATCCCCCGGAAACAGGACGGGTTCAGCTGACTGTGCATCCAGAAACTCACAAATGACATGGCTGTCGTAGATCGCTCCGCCGTCCTCGAGAAGGAGACTAGGAATCTTGTTCAATGGGTTGCGCGCACGGAGCGCTGGAAGGTCCGGACTATCGGCGCCTATCAGCTCGATCTGTCCATCGAGGCCTTTGATTTTGGCCGTCATCCAGACCTTGCGCACGAACGGCGAGCCGCCGGCCGAAAGCAGTTTCATCATGTCAGGTGTGGCTCCATGTCTCGTCAGGCCGCTGCCGCTCGGGCGAAAATCAACGCAACCGCCGCATGGTGACGCTACTGCCTCACCACGGCAAGATGCGCCGTCCCGCGTAGCGAAGAAATCAGATGGAAGACGGGCGAGATGGGGAGGCACAGTACACAAGTCGGACGTTGGCAACTGCCGCAGCCCGTCGTGCCCCCGCAACACCTTGGGCACCGGCTCCCCATGAGCGGGACCATAATCACGAAGTTTTTGCAGCGCACCGGGCCAGTCTGCGATTTCTGTCATCGATATGTTGAAAACTATAGGTATGTGATGTATCCGGCCGGTTTGAGCAATCATCAGATCCGGCCAAGGTGACGCAAAAAAAGGCGAATTATCAGACTAATATCAGATTTAATTGAAGTTGAGAGTTAGCGTCATCCCGTTGTCATTCGTGATCTTGATCAGTGTAACCCGTGTGGCCTCCTCGACGCACAAAAGCAGCAGTTGACGAAACGTGCGACAAATCACAGTTTCCAAAACGAGAGGCAATCGCTTGCCGCTGATTTCTAGATCATCGTGCCCTAAAGAATCGAGCAACTTTCTGCTTTCATTCGGAATCGGAGGGATTCCGAATGAAAGCAGGTCGCTCTCGTGGCGGTGGAGCAGGCGCCATGCATGCCCGATATGGGCTGTGACGCATGCCATGAGGCTTGTTCAATCGCTACCGAGCGCCTCTTCGTAGGCCTCCATCGCAACAAGCCAATCGGCCTCGGCATCGTTCAGCTCTTTCACCAACGCACCGCGCTCGATTGAAAGCGCTTGTGCGCGGGCCGGTTGGGTTTCGTAGAGGCCGGCGTCACCGAGTTCGTTATCGAGTGATGAAATCTTGGCGCCGAGCTCTTCGACCCGCCGTTCGGCCACCTCCATTGCCCTCTTGAGTGGCGCCACGGCGGCCCGTTGCTCGGCCGCCGCGCGGCGCTGGCCTGCCCGCCCTGACCGCCCGGGCTCGCAGCCCTCATTCGGCCGCGAATGGGAGCGGCGGGGCGATGATGATCCGGAAGCGCTTGCAGTCCGTTTCTTGCCGGCTGCAACTTCGCCCAACAGGTCGCCCTGGTAGGCATCCAGATCGCCATCAAACACTTGCACCGTTCCATTTTTGACGATCCAGAGCCGTTCCGCGCACGCTTCGATGAGGTGGCGGTCATGGCTGATCATGATGACGGCGCCGTTGTAGTCGTTGAGTGCCTGGATCAGTGACTGGCGGCTGTCGACATCGAGGTGGTTGGTCGGCTCGTCGAGGACCAGGACGTGCGGACCGTGAAAGGCAGCAAGCATTAACAGCAGGCGCGCCTTCTCGCCGCCCGACAACGTCTCGCACCGGTTGTTGGCCTTCTCGATGCCGAATCCGAACGCACCGAGGCGTGCACGCCGCTGTGCTTCGCTCGCTGTCGGCATCCGTTCGCTGACATAGGCGTAGGGTGTCTGCTGTGCCGCCAGTTCGTCCAGCTGATGCTGCGCGAAATACCCGAAACTGACTTTTGCATGTCCGCGTACTATGCCGCTCATCGGCTTTAGCCGACCGGAGATCAGCTTGGCGAACGTCGATTTCCCGTTGCCGTTCTGTCCGAGCAGTGCAATCCGGTCGTCGTTGTCGATCCTGAGGTCCAGGCTCTGGAGCACTGGTTTGTCTGCCTCGTAACCAACGGCGGCGTCCTCGAACTGCAACAGCGGACTGGCAATGAAGGTCTTCGGCGTCGGGAAGGAGAACGGCGCGACGCCCTCCTCGACGTGTGCTGCGATCGGCTGCATCCGCGCCAGCGCCTTGATCCGGCTCTGTGCCTGTGTAGCTTTCGATGCCTTGGCCCGGAAGCGCGTAATGAACGCTTCAATGCGCCGGCGTTCGTCGTCCTGCTTCTTTTTGAGCTTGAGTTCGGTCTGCTGTTGCTGGCGCCGCTTTTCTTCGAAGGCGTCATAGCCACCGCTGTAAAGCGCCAATCGCCCGCGGTCGAGGTGCAGTATCGCAGATACCGCCCTGTTGAGCAGGTTGCGGTCGTGGCTGACGATCACCACCGTGTGCGGATAGGTGCGCAAATAGTTCTCGAGCCACATCGCGCCTTCGAGGTCGAGATAATTCGTCGGCTCGTCTAGTAGCAGCAGTTCCGGCGCGAGAAACAGCACGGCGGCGAGCGCTACGCGCATCCGCCAGCCTCCTGAGAATTCCGAACAGGCGCGGTTCTGTGCCGCTTCATCGAAGCCGAGGCCGGCAAGAATTCGAGCTGCACGCGCCGGCGCACTATGGCTCCCGATGTCACTGAGGCGAAGTTGTATCTCGGCGATCCGCTCCGGGTCCTGCGCAGTGTCTGCCTCCTCCAACAGCGCGGAGCGCTCCTTGTCGGCCGCGAGCACCCACTCAATCAAAGTGTCGCTGCTGCCCGGCGCTTCCTGTGCGACGTGGCCGATGCGACAGTTCTTGGCAAGCGCAATGCTTCCCTCTTCCGGCGCCAGATCACCTGTAATGATCCTCAGCAGGGTCGTCTTGCCGCTGCCGTTGCGCCCGACCAGGCCGACCTTGTGCCCCGTTGGAATGGCCGTCGTCGCGCCGTTCAGGATCGTTTTTCCCTCGACCCGGTATGTCAAATCATTGATGTGCAGCATGCGCGGGAATTACACCAAATACGGTGCAGCGGGAAGCGGCACGGCGCAACTTGCACGTGCGTCCTGGACCAGGGCCGTCAGCCGCGAACGACGGGCTGCAATGACGTTGCAAGCAGCCGCATCTGACGCTCTCCCGGCGGCATTTGCAGCTGTGTGTCGAACCATTCCGTCACCAGCTTGCACACCTTGTCGGCCGGTGCCGAGGACAGCGCTGTTGGATCGGAAAACATCTTGAGGTCCTCTTCCGACCAGCCACGCTTAATCAGCAGTTGCGCAAGGGCGTTGAAATCGGGTGGAGCGGGCTCAAGATACTGTGTGGGCTTGGCGCCCTCGTTGTGCGCAGCAGCAATGATTGCTTCTGTCTGTAAGCCCAGCACCTGGGCGTCCTCAGCATTGTTGTAGAGCGGAAGAACATCGGGACTGAGTTCACCCTTGGAGATGAACCCGTAGCAGGCCTGAACGTCCTTTCCGACAAGGTATTTCAGATTTCCAACGAAAGTCTTGGCGAGCATTCGCAGACGATCCGGTGATGAAGTCAGGATCTTGTCGGCTTTGGAACGCCGCCAGTCCACCATCGCGCTGACCGCGAAGGTGAGCACCTCGTCCATGGATTTACCTTGCTGGCGCAGCTTGGAGATCGCGTTTTCCTGCTGGCGTGCCCAATCCGCCTCCTGCCGGCGAAAGGCCTGCCAGAAGCGGCTCTTCAAGAGCAGAAGTTCACCGGAAGCCGCAGTCGGCTGTTGCGCGCGGTTGTTCTGCGTCGTGTCCGTGTTTGTCGAGACCGCCGTCTTGGTCGGCGTGTCCGGAGCGGCGATGACGGCGGGTGTCTGACGCGCCGGCTCCTGTGTCAGGTCATTGATGATCTTGGTCAGGAATGCCTGGTTTGCATATGCAAACCAGCCGCCGGCGCCGACCATTCCAATGAACAGCAGACTTGCAGCGATCGCCAGATACGGCCGCCGCGGCGGTTCGTCCTCGTAGTCCTCGTAAAAATCATCGTCGTCGAAGTCATGGCCGGTGTCGATACTGCCGGGTGGTCCGTGCTGCACGCTCGCCTGCGTTGTGCCGGGCTGCGGGTGCGCGCCGCCGGCCGCGTATTGACCGGCGTGCTGCTGGCCCGGGTGGGGTTGGCCGGGGTGAGGTTGACCGGGGCGGGGTTGACCGGGATGAGGTTGACCAGGGTGAGGTTGGCCAAGGTTGGGTTGGCCAGGGTGAGGCTGACCGGGGGTCGGCTGTCCTTGGTTCGGTTGGCCTGGCCGCGGCGCTTGCGGATGCCCGTGCTGGCGCGGATCAAAGCCCTGGGCGTGGCTGGCGGGCGGCGCGCCCGGGCCCGTGTGCTGACCGTGTCCCGTGTGCTGACCGTGTCCCGTCGGGTGGCCGCCGGTCCCTCCGTGTTCCGGATAGCCGCGCGTCGGCGCGCTTGGCTGCGGCTGGTGGGGCGAGGAATGACCGGCACCGTGTATCGGGTGTGGACCGCCGGTTCCCGCGTGAGGCTGATGGCCCGGCGAGGGATGTGGACTACCGGGCGCGGTATGGTCGGCCGTCTGCGTCACGCCGTGCGGCGTCGTTCGCTCGTTATCCGGTGTAATCGTTTCCGCATCGTCGCCGGACGCGGCAGACCCGGTCGACGTTGGCCTCACCGTCGTATCGCTGGAAGCCGCGATCGGCGCGGGCTGCTCTGTGGCGCTGCCATCACCATCACCGGTTCCGGCATCGGAGACTGCTGGATCACTCTGCGGCGGGTCATTGTCGGTCGTCGCCGGCACGGCCTCGGGTTCCGGTGGCGGTGGCGGCATTTCCGCGCGAATTTCCGGAAAGACTTCGCTCGCCGTGCGCCACTCGGGAAATCCGGCCCGCCAGACCAGGTCCGCCGCCTGCAGGTGGCCCAATTCGATGAATTTCTTGAGTTCCGGGTCGGTCAGCGGCCCGTATTGCTTCCCGTCGCGTGCCAGATACCATTCGATTTTTGCATTCGATCCGGACATTTTACACTCTGATGCCCCGGCCTGAAATCCGGGCGTCTCCCGCTACGTCCTGGCGACCTGCAAGGCACCGCGGCCAACCCCCGGGGCCGGCCATTCGCCGTTGGCGCACTAAATAAACAATGAACCTTAGCCAAAGCAATATAGCGAAAGCTTGACCGGCGCGCGGCCTAACCTGCGAATTTCACATCAATTCCGCCGCATGCCGACAGCTCGGGCCATCACCCGGATGCCGGCGGTGTGCCAGATCGCGGCCGTGAGCGTCGGCGGCGATTGGCCTCATCGCACCGCCCCGCGCCTTGGTTGCTGGCATTCGGAGGGCTCGCTATAAGGCCGCCAACGAAATCAACGTCCACCATCTGACGGAATCCGATCATGGCCATCGAACGCACATTCTCGATCATCAAGCCGGACGCCACCGCCCGCAATTTGACCGGCAAGATCAACGCCATGATCGAGGATGCTGGCCTGCGCATCGTTGCCCAGAAGCGCGTGCGTTGGACCCGCGCCCAGGCCGAGAAATTCTACGAGGAACACAAGGAGCGCCCGTTCTACGGCGAACTTGTGGATTTCATGACCTCGGGCCCCATCGTCTGTCAGGTGCTGGAGGGCGAAAATGCGATCGCCAAGTATCGCGACGTCATGGGCGCGACCAACCCCGCCGAGGCGGACGAAGGCACGATCCGCAAGGTTTTTGCCCGGTCGATCGGCGAAAATTCCGTACACGGCTCCGACAAGCCGTCCAGTGCCGAGCGCGAGATCGCACTCAATTTCACTACCGAGGAAATTGTTGGTTGACCATCGACCCGGGGGACAAGCAGACATGTCGCGCCGCCTGATCAGCTCTGGTTCCGCCTTCGAACGCGACGTTGGGTATTCCCGCGCCGTCGTCGATGGCGACTGGGTCTTCGTCTCTGGCACCACGGGTTACGATTACGCGGCGATGACGATCTCCGACGATGTCACGCAACAGTGCAGGCAGACGCTGCGCAACATCGAGGCTGCGCTGAGGGAAGCCGGCTGCACGTTCGCTGACGTCGTACGGGTCCACTATATCGTGTCCGACCGCGACGACTGGGAGGCTTGCTGGCCCATCGTGCGCGAGGCCTTTGGCGACGTTCGCCCGGCGGCGACGATGTTCGTCGCCGGCCTTCAGGACGCGCACATGAAGATCGAGATAGAGGTGACGGCGCGGCTCAACTCGGGCACATAGATCTCCGGTTTCCCGATTTGGAGAATTGCCATGATCGCCCCGGACTATGCACGCCTGATGGCCCGCTACAACGCCTGGCAAAACGGGTCGGTCTATGGTGCCGCTGCAACGCTGCCGGACGTCGAGCGCAGGCGCGACCGCGGCGCATTTTTTGGCTCCATCCACGAAACCCTGAACCATATTCTCTGGGGCGACCAGATGTGGCTGAACCGTTTTGCCGGAACCCCGCGACCAGTCCCGCAAGGCGTTCAGCAATCGCGCGGTTATTACGCCCGTTGGGATGATCTGGTCAGGGAGCGTGAGGCATTCGATCGTGTGATCCTGGACTGGGCTGAAAACCTGGATGCCGGCTGGCTTGAGAGCGAAATGAAGTGGTATTCATCCGCCGCAAATCGCGAAATGACATCGCCGCACTGGAAGCTCGTCGTGCATCTGTTCAACCACCAGACCCATCACCGCGGCCAGGTCCATGCGATGTTGACCCAGGCCGGTGCCGCACCCGACGACACGGACATCCCGTTCTTGCCAGCCGATGGAGAGGCGCGCTGAGTGCGGGCTGAAAGGCTCTTGCCACGGACGTGGGGGTAGGCGTGGACGTGGACATCGGCATGGGCTCGCACGCACCCTCCGCGTCGACCGGAACGTGCAACGTGAACGCCGCTGCGCCTTTAACCCAAGTGCGATCTCCGCTAGCTTGACGCCAGCCACTGCAAGCAATTCGGGGACGCCTCATGGACGGTACGCCGAGGATCGGGCATTCGGCCTGCCCGCACGACTGCCCTTCGACCTGCGCGCTCGACGTCGAACTGATGCCTGACGGGCGCATCGGCCGCGTCCGCGGGGCTGCCGATAACACCTATACGGCCGGCGTCATCTGCGAGAAGGTCGCCCGCTATACCGAACGCGTACATCACCCGGACCGCCTCACCCATCCCTTGCGTCGCAAGCTGGATGGTTCGTTCGAGCGCGTCTCCTGGAGCGCGGCGCTCGACATCACTGCCGAAGCGCTTCTCGCGGCAGAAGCGCAATACGGGCCTGAGGCGGTCTGGCCGTACTATTTTGCCGGCACGATGGGCCTCGTCATGCGCGACGGCATTCATCGCCTGCGTCACGCCAAGCGTTATTCCGAAATGCACGCCTCGATCTGCACGACGCTCGCCTGGACCGGATTTGCCGCCGGCACCGGCCGCCTGGCCGGCGTAGATCCTCGCGAGATGGCGAAATCAGACTGCGTCGTCATCTGGGGCACGAACCCGGTCAACACCCAGGTCAATGTCATGACCCACGCGATCCGCGCCCGAAAGGAGCGCGGCGCCAAAATTGTCGCCGTCGACATCTATCGCAACGGTACCATGCAGCAGGCCGACATGGCGCTGTGCCTGCGACCGGGCACGGACGGCGCTTTGGCGTGTGCCGTGATGCACGTGCTCTTCCGGGACGGCTACGCCGACCGGGAGTATCTCGAAAGGTACACCGACTGCCCGGGTGAACTGGAAGCCCACCTTGCCGAAAAGTCGCCCGAATGGGCGGCCGCCATCACCGGGCTGAGCGTCACCGAAATCGAAGACTTCGCACGCCTGGTCGGTGCCACGCCGCGCACCTATTTTCGGCTTGGCTACGGCTTCACGCGCCAACGAAATGGTGCCCACAACATGCACGCAGCGTTGTCGATCGCTGCCGTGACGGGCGCCTGGCAGCATGAGGGCGGCGGCGCCTTCCACACCAACGGTGCGGTCTATCACTGGGACAAAACCCTGATCGAAGGCCTTGACGTGATGGACCCGGGCGTGCGTACGCTCGACATGTGCCGCATCGGTGCAATCCTGAACGGCGACAAGCGTGACCTCGGCGATGGCCCGCCGGTCACCGCGCTTTTCATTCAAAACCAGAACCCTGTGCAGGTCGCCCCGGACCAGCGCCAGGTCAAGCGCGGCTTTGCGCGCGACGACCTTTTCGTCTGCGTGCATGAGCAGTTCATGACGGCGACCGCTAAGATGGCGGACATCGTCCTGCCCGCGACGATGTTTCTGGAACATGACGATGTCTACCAGGGCGGCGGGCACCAGCACATCATCTTCGGCCCCAAGTTGATCGAACCGCCGGGCGAATGCCGGTCGAACCACGACGTGGTCTGCGAGCTGGCCGCCCGTGTTGGCGCCAGCCATCCGGGTTTCGCAATGACGGCACGCGAGATGATCGACGCGACGCTTCAGGCCTCGGGCTGGGGGACATTGGCAGAACTCGAGGCAGCGCGATGGATCGATTGCCAGCCGGACTTTGAAACGGCTCACTACCTCAACGGCTTTGGCTACCCGGACGGTAAGTTCCGTTTCAAGCCGGATTGGGCGAACGTACCCGTCGGTCGCACGCACGACTGGGGCATTGCCCATACGATACCAGCACTGCCGGATTTCTGGGACGTCCTCGAGAGCGCCAATGAGCGCCATCCCTTCCGTCTCGCCACCTCACCGTCTCGCGGCTACCTCAATTCTTCGTTCAATGAAACGCCGGGCAGTCGTCGGCGAGAGGGCCGCCCGACGATCAAGGTCCATCCGCGCGACCTGGCGATGCTCGCGATTGCGGATGGCGAAAAGGTCCGCGTCGGCAACTCGCGCGGCGAGATCAGTGTTCATGCGGAGGCATTCGATGGCCTTCAACGCGGTGTCACGATTATCGAATGCATCCCGCCCAATGAGGTCTTCGACGGCGAAGAGGGCCTCAATACTTTGACCAGCGCCGAGCCGGCGGCCCCCTATGGTGGTGCCGCCTTCCACGATAACCACGTTTGGATTGCCAGGGCATGACCACAGCTCTAGCCGAGGCGCGGATCACGACGGCCGCCATCGCGCGCGCGTGTGACCTCATCGACCCCGTGTTTCTGAATTCGCCTTTGCTGGACTTCGAGCCGTTGAGCCGTGAGGTCGGGTGTCGGCTTTTCCTCAAGATCGAAACGCTCAACCCCATCCGGTGCTTCAAGGGTCGTGGTGCCGACCTGCTTCTTGCCACCGCTGCGGATGCGGATGACCGCCGGCCGATCATCTGCGCGAGCGCAGGCAACTTCGGGCAGGCGATGGCCTACTCCGGCGCGCGGCGCGGCTTCGACGTCATTGTCTATGCTGCTGAGAACGCCAGCCCCTTCAAGATCGAGCGCATGCGCCAGCTCGGAGCGAAGGTGCGCCTGTTCGGGGACGACTTCGATACAGCCAAAGCCGAAGCCAGACGCGTTGCCGGCGCAAGCGGCGCGCGCATGGTCGAGGACAGCAAGGATGTGGAAACCGCCGAGGGCGCCGGCACGATCGGTCTCGAGATGATTGCGCAAGCTCCGGACAGTCTTGATGCCGTTATCGTTCCGCTCGGCAACGGCGCCATGATCAATGGCATTGCAACGGCGATCAAGGCAGCTTCGCCCGCCACGCAGATCATCGCGGTTCAGGCCGAAGGCGCCCCGGCCATGATCGAATCCTGGCGCACCCAGCAATTTGTCACCTCACAGGCGATCGACACGATCGCCGATGGCATCGCGGTCCGCGTTCCGGTCCAGGAAGCTCTCGATGATATGCGCGGCATCGTCGATGATGGTCTTCTCGTGAGCGACGCAGAAATCATTTCGGCAATGCAGAACATCCTGCGTCACACCGGCCTCGTCGCCGAGCCGAGCGGCGCCATCGGCGTAGCCGCGGCGGCACGGTACCGCGATCAGTTCTCCGGCCGGCGCATCGCAACAGTGATTTGCGGCAGCAACCTCACCGACGCTCAGATGCAATCCTGGTTGCTCGCGTGACGCCGGCCGCGATGTCAATCGAGTTAGCCAAAACAACTCTTTTTGCAGGAAATGCAAAGGTGCACTTGCTTTTACCCATCACCATTGTGATAGGCTGTCGCCGCTTGACGGTACGCCGGGCCACAAACGGGCCGGCCTGCATCAACAGGAGGACAGTATGAGAAAGCATCTGGTGACGGCCGCAGCTGTGGTGATTGCCGGTGCCGGGTCAGCGTTGGCAGCGGATCAAAAGTTCGTCTCGATCGGCACTGGCGGCGTAACCGGCGTCTATTACCCGACGGGCGGAGCGATCTGCCGCCTCGTCAACAAAGACCGCAAGAAGCACGGCATCCGCTGTTCGGCTGAATCCACCGGTGGTTCGATTTACAATATCAACACCATCCGCAACGGCGAACTCGAGTTCGGCGTCGCTCAGTCGGACTGGCAGTACCACGCCTATAACGGCACATCGAAATTCAAGGACAAGGGCCCGTTCAAGAAGCTGCGAGCTGTCTTTTCTGTTCACGCTGAACCGGTGACGATCATCGCCCGCGATGATTCCGGCATCAAGAACATCACCGACTTCAAGGGCAAGCGCATCAACATTGGCAACCCTGGTTCGGGCACGCTCGGGACCTGGGAAGTGATCGAAAAGGCGATGGGCTGGAGCCGCGACGATCTCAAGCTTGCCGCGCAAATGAAGTCTTCGGAAACCGCCCAGGCCGTTTGCGATGGCAAGATCGACGCCTACTTCTGGCTCGTTGGTCACCCGTCGGCATTGACCCAGGAATCGATCGCAAGCTGCGCGACGCACCTTGTCAATGCCAGCGCTCCGCCCATCGACAAGTTGATCGCCGACAATCCGTACTATCGCGCCGCAACCATTCCGGCCGGCATGTACAACAACAAGGAAGACATCAAGACCTTCGGCGTCGGCGCGACATTCGTGACGTCGGCGGATGTTGCCGATGATGTCGTCTACACGGTCGTCAAGGCCGTATTCGAGAACTTCGACCAGTTCAAGAAGCTGCACCCGGCATTCGCTCACCTCAAGCCCGAGCAGATGATCAAGGACAGCCTGTCGGCACCGCTCCATCCAGGTGCTACGAAGTACTACAAGGAAAAGGGTTGGCTGAAATAGGCAACTTCTCTTCAGGCGGGCGCCCGGTCGTGGCGCTCGCCTTCATCATTCAATAAGGAATTGTCGCAGCGGTTGGACAGCATCATTGATGGCGTCCGAAAACCGTCGAAGCGACCCGTGGAGGGACCGGGATGGCAGAACAAACGGCACAACAATCAGCCGACGACATGGTTGCCCAGGTAGAAACCGGCGCCCGTAATCCTTCCGGCTGGCAAGCCCGGCTCTTTCTCGCAATCGCTTTCAGTTGGTCGCTCTACCAGTTGTTCATTGCAACCCAGCTGCCCTACACGCTGAGTGAAATTTTCGGCACGAACTTCTTTCTCGGTTTTTTGCAGCACGCACGCCGTATTCATCTCGTCTTCGCGCTGATCCTGGCCGCCATGGCCTATCCCTTGTTGCGCTCGAGCCCGCGCAACACGATACCGATATACGACTGGATCCTCGCTGCGTTGAGCATTGTCGTGTGCTTCTACGCCGTCGTGAATTTCGAGGACATCGCCAATCGTTCGGGCGCGTTCAACAACACTGACATCACGATGGGCGCTCTGGGCCTGTTCGTGCTTGCCACGGCGGTCTACCGCTCTCTTGGTCTGCCACTGTTGATCGTGGCGTCCGTATTCGTTGCCTACGTGTTCTTTGGCTCCGGTGAATGGGTCCCTGAGACGATCCGCTGGAAGGGGGCATCGGCAGGCAAGTCGCTTTGGCACTATTGGATTCAGGACGAAGGTGTATTCGGCAAGCCGCTCGACGTCTCCGCAACGATGATCTTCCTGTTCGTCTTGTTCGGCTCGATTCTCGAAAAGGCCGGCGCCGGCAACTACTTCATCAAGCTGGCGTTCTCGCTGCTCGGGCATCTGCGTGGCGGGCCTGCCAAGGCAGCCGTCGTCGCATCGGCGTTGAGCGGCATCTATTCGGGATCCTCGATCGCCAACACGGTGACGACCGGAACGTTCACGATCCCGCTGATGAAGAAAACCGGTCTGTCACCGGAAAAAGCCGGCGCGGTCGAGGTCGCCTCATCGACAAACGGCCAGCTGACGCCACCCGTCATGGGTGCTGCCGCGTTCCTCATGGCAGAGTTCACCGGCACACCCTATACCGAACTTCTCAAGCACGCATTGATTCCGGCGCTCGTCTCCTACATAGCGCTGGTCTACATCGTTCATCTGGAAGCCTTGAAGCTCGGCCTCAAGGGCCTCGACAAGCCGACCGCAACGATGAGCGTGGCCGCCAAGCTCTTGCGCGTGCTGACCGGCATCTTGCTGACCATCGCGCTGTTCGCTGCGATCTACTACCTCCTTGACTGGATCGCATATCTCTATCCGGGCCTGACCATTACCGGCGTTATCGCTGTCTGCGCGGTTGCCTACATCGTTCTGTTGATCATCGCATCCCGCCGTCCGGACCTCGAGATGGACGACCCCAATGCGCCGCTCACCGAACTGCCGCGCGCGGCTGACGTGGCCGTCACCGGCCTCTATTTCGTACTGCCGATTATCATCCTGATCTGGTGCATCCTGCCGACGCCGGAAAAACTGTCGCCGGCGCTTGCAGCATCGTGGGCCTGCTTCGCGATGATTTTCGTCACACTGACGCAGCATCCGCTGAAAGCGATGATGCGGGGAGAAGGCGGCGAACTGGGCAACGCCGTGGCTCGCGGCCTGCGCGACTGCTTCGATGGCATGATCGCCGGCGCCCGTTCGATGATTTCGATCGCGGTCGCGACCGCGGCCGCAGGCGTGATCGTCGGGTCGTTGTCGCTCTCCGGTGCCCACAACGTCATCCTCGAGTTCATCGAAGTGCTATCGGCCGGCAACCTCATTCTGCTATTGGTGCTGGTTGCGGTCATGAGCCTTATTCTCGGTATGGGGCTGCCGACAACCGCCAACTACATCGTCGTCTCGGCACTGATGGCCCCGGTCATCGTGACACTCGGTGCCAAGAGCGGCCTGATCATCCCGCTGGTTGCGGCTCACCTTTTCGTCTTCTACTTCGGCATTCTTGCCGATGACACGCCGCCCGTTGGTTTGGCGGCATTTGCCGCCGCGGCAATTTCGGGCGGCGATCCGATCAAGACCGGCGTGCAGGGCTTCATGTACGACATCCGCACAGCCCTCCTGCCGTTCCTCTTCATCTTCAACACGGAATTGCTGTTGATCGACGTCACGTTCGCGAAGGCGGTGTTGATCTTCGTTGTCGCAACGATGGCGATGATGTTGTTTGCGGCGGCAACGCAGGGCTATTTCTTTGCGCCCAACCGGGCCTGGGAGACGGTCGCTCTGCTCTTGATCGCTTTTACGCTCTTCAGGCCGGGGTACTGGCTTGATCAGGTAACTCCGGAGTTCGACAACAGATCCGGGACGGAGCTTGCTGCCATTGCCGGCAATCTGCCGCCGGGAAGCCAGGTTCGTATCAACGTTGAAGGTCCGAACTTCGACAACCCGGACAAGATCGACCGGACGACGTTGGTCGTGCCGATCGATGGTAAGGGTGACGGCGCAGCGCGCCTTGGCAAGTCCGGACTGACCGTGGTCAACGAAGGCAAGCTCGCCAAACTTGAAGAGCCACTACCGGCGAGCAAGTTTGAAAAGCAGCTCAAGACCTTTGACTTCTATGGTGACAAGCCGGTCGTCGTCACCAGCGTTCAGATGCCGAATGACCGCATGCCGAAGGAAGTGCTCTACATACCGGCACTGTTGCTGCTCGGTTTCATAATCATGCTGCAACGCGGCCGGCAGACTCAGCCGGCGTTCTGAGCATCCGGTGCCTACGCTGGCACCGGTAACGCCGTGACATCCATGTCATGGAGGGCAAGACATGTTTAAGCGCATCCTAGTACCTGTCGATGTCGGGCAGCAAAGCTCGTGGGTCCGTTCCCTGCCGGTCGCCGAACAGATGGCGGCCGACTACGGTGCCGAACTGCACGCCATCACCGTCGTGCCGGCGATGGGCATGTCGATCGTCGGCAGTTTCTTTCCGCCCGACTTCGAGCAGAAGGCTCTTGCGAGCGCGACCGACAAACTCAACGAAATTGTCAAACAGGCAGCGAAGAACGCAGGTGCCGTCCGGTGTCATGTTGCACACGGCACGATCTACGAAGAAATCCTGGCCGCAGCCGATAAGGTCGGTTGCGACGTGATTGTCATGGCCTCTCACCGCCCGGAGCTGAAGGATTATCTCCTCGGACCGAATGCGGCTCGCGTTATGCGTCACGCACGCCAGTCTGTCTTCGTCGTACGCGATTGACCCTGCGGCTCTCACGACAGAGTCGGACCTGAAACAACATGATGCGCGTGGTCTCGGCAATCATCGTCCTCCTGTTCGCAGCCACCAACGCGTGGGCGCAGGCCAGGGGCGAGGTCGAGCGTTTGATCAAGATTCCCCGCAAGGGAACCACCGCTGGAATGGTCACGCGACTGTGTGCCCCCGACACGCCGGGCCCGCACCGCTTGGTTGTGTTCAACCACGGACGCGCAGGCAAGCGCCATGTTGACCGACGCCAAAGGCCTTTCCGCTGTGGCCTCCTCACGCAGCCGTTTACCTCGCGCGGCTACCTTGTGGCCATCCCCCTCCGGCGCGGATACGGCGCCACTGGCGGAGCGGACCGCGAGCGCGGCGGCAGCTGCCGCAAACGTCGCTTTGTCCAGGCCGCAAACGCCGGCGCCGACGATGTGCGGGCTGCCATTCGCTACCTGCGCCGGAAGCGCCTCGTCGTACACGAAAAAACGATCGTGCTGGGCCAGTCCGTTGGCGGTCTCGTCACGATTGCCCTTGCCGCGCGTAACGTGCCGGGCGTGGCTACCTATATAAATTTTGCCGGCGGTCACGGCGCCACGGGCAAGGGCCGCAACCGCAAGGTCTGCGCATCGCATCGCCTGGTGTCTGCCGCAGCCCGCTTTGGCCGCACGGCCCGAATCCCGATGCTGTGGATTTACACCGGCAATGATTGGTTCTTCGGCCCGAAGCTGAGCCGGCGGATGCATCGCGCATTCGTAAAGGCGGGCGGCAAGGCAAGGTACGTTCTCGTCCCGAAGTTTACGAATTTCAACGTCTACGATGGCCACGCCCTGTTTTACGGCGCCGGCGGCGTCACCATTTGGGAGCCGATCGTGATCGGTTGGCTGAAGGCGCGCGGCATCCTCGAATAACGCCGGACGCAACTGTAGGCGGAACTATTCGGCCGCCTCGGCTTCGCCGTAGCCCGCTTCCAGCTGCAGGATGTCATTGAATCGGTTGAACGCGCCACACAGCGCCGTCCGCCACGTGAGTTCAACGATCTGCGCGTCCGTAAAATGCTGCCGCAACCGGCCGAATATCTCATCCCGCGTCCTGTTCCACTTCGTCGTGACCGCGATGGCGTACTCGACGACGAGCTTGTCCGCCTCATCCAGTTCCGGATGGTCTGCATAGTCGAGCAGCGAGCTTGCACCCGCCTCCGAGATGCCCTCGACGGCAAGCTTCGGAGCGTGGTGAGAAACGCAATAGGGACACTCGTTGAGCAGCGAAACGGTCACGATGGCGAGTTCGATATAGCGCTTTGGCGTGTGGGCTTCTTCAGCCAGCGCAACGAGCATGCCCCAGCCATGCTCGAAGATCGGCATGCGGTAGGCCATGACGCCGGCCTGGTCTGCAAAGTCTCCATAGCCCAGCATCTTGTCCCACAACGGTTTGAATTCGTCAGGAATGTCGGTTCGGGTCTTCGGTTTGATGCGCGGCATCACGTGTCTCCCGTCGAGGTGAGGTTCAATCTGCAAGAGCGCGCGAACTCATGCGGCAAGGTCGGCAATGACATCGCGCAGGTGGTTGAGCGATTTTCGTGTATTGGCGAGCGGTTCGCTCTTTGCGTGCGTTTCGATGGAGAACGTGAGCTGCCGCTTGCCGGCTAGCTCGAACAGCGAACGCACATACCCTTTGACGTCGACATCACCGTCGCCCAGCGTCACGAACCCCTTGGCCGCCGCAGAGTAATCTTTGAAGTGGACGTGATCGGCCCTTTGCATGACGCGCGCCAGCGTATTTGCATTGGGCGTCTCCCCCACCCAGGCACTGTTGGCGATATCCGGCAGCGGCCGCAGCCGGTCCGTATCGTAGAGCGTCATCAGTTCGTCGAACTGATCCATGCGCGCGACGTTGCACACGTACTCGTTTTCGACCAGCAGGACCTTGTCGTGGCGTTCGGCCAGTTCGATCAGCGCATCGTAGCCGGGCCGCAAATCGTCCATCTTGAAACCATCGTAGGTCAGATAGGAAAAGATCCTGAGGTTGCGCGTGCCGAACGCATCGGCAACGCGGATGGCGTCCTCGAAGAGCTGCTGATCGCTACGCCCTGCCCTGTCAAAACCGAATTGGTCGCCGTGGTCGGAAACCTCCTGGCCGGGTGCCGGCCATTTGAACAGCGGCGTTGCGACACCAGCCACGGCGAGGCCCGCCGCTGCGATTCTCTTGGCGACACTCGCCACTTGGGCAGGCGTCAATGACAGTGGATTTATACCGTCCACCTGGCGCACTTCGACAGCGTCGAGGCCTTCCTCGGCCGCGAACGCGAGACAGGTCTCGAGTTCAGGTCCTGTTTCGTCGGTAATGACACACAGCTTCGGTGCGGTCGCGTTGTTTGGTAAGGTCATGGCGCGAAGTTAAGCAGAGTTGCAATCTGCAGCCAAGCACCTTTGACCAGCCTCCTATTCGGCGAGGCGCAGCGTCGAAATCTTGAGCGCGATATCCCGGAACGCCTGACGCAAGGCATTGCCGTCGGACGCATTATAGTAGTGCGTGGCACTCGACGCACAATGTTGCATCGTGAGATCCGGCGTACTGTCCACCGCTATTGCGAACCCGACCGTATAGACGACAATGCCTGCGGCCTTCATGTTGTCGCAGATCGCGCGCGCCTGTATCGTCGATGAATCACCGGAATACTGCTGATTGTAAGACCCGTCCGTCATCAACAGGGCGATCTTGTGGAGCTTGGGCTGACCGGCACCGTTGAGCTCCGACATCATCGAATAGGGGTTTGGCTTCTTCGTATTCTTGAAGATGCTGCCCCATTTGGGCGAGATCAGATACCATGCCCAGGCCGTGCCGAGATGACCGGCGGTTGTGCCCGAGGTCGGGAAGGCGTCGATCTTGTTCTTGAGCTTCGTTTTGTCGCTCGTCAGCGGGATGATTCTCGAGGTTGGCGAGCAGGTCGAAGATCCGGTGTAACGATTGAAGAAGCCGCCGGTTGCCGGGTTCTCGTCCGTGTAGCGATCCGCACCGCTGCGCTCCTTTACACACGACAGCGAACTGCCCGACCCGCTCAACGTCGCGCCGGTAACGGCCGTGTAATAGGCCTTGCCGACATTGACGTAGCGCGAGAACGGTGCCAGCGCGACCCGCGACGTGAACTGGCTCTGGTCTTCCCAGATCACAATATCGATGAGATCTTTGGCGGCCGCTTGCAGGTCGACCATCTTTTGCCCGCTCATTGAGCCGGTTGTGTCCAGCATCATGGCGATTTCGACGTGCGATCCACTATTGCTGTTGGCTGCGAGCACGGCTTTGGTCGTCACGTTGATCGGCAGGCCTTTGATTCCGATCAGGCCGAGCAAAGGCGTTTTGATCAACGAACTGGCACTGTTGCCGGTAATCGACGTGCCCTGGCTTCCCATCGTAAAGGCAACATTGTCCGGCTTGAGGGCATGCGACTTGTTTTCGTTGTAGTATTTCTGCGCGGCCGCGAGCGCATCGGACTGCGTGCTGCCCGGTAGCTGCAAGACGCGCCCGGCTGCAAGCACGGCCGCATCCATAGCATTGGCCGTGGCATTGCGAGCCTGCAACCAGCGCCCGAAATCAACGGCCCCTCCTGCAACGGCAATCAACAGGATCGCCGCCACGGCAAAGGTGATGACCACGGAACCGCCCTGGTGCCCGGCAAAGCGCGAAACCAGGCTGGTGCGGCTCGAACGCCGAGCAGGGGTTGGCGTCCCGAACGCGCGTGATTGGGTTTGCGGCGGCCGAATTCGGATCACTTGCGCACACTCTTTGGTGGTTTCCGTGCGCGCAGTGTCTGCCCAATTGGGTTATCAGGGTCCTAATGCGAACAAGGCGTTCCATTAACCATTTTCAAAGGCCAAAGAAGTCCTGCGCACTTCGATAATAATTTGAATTTTTTCAAATTCATCGAGCTGTTGACGTCAGGTGCGATCTTCAATCCGCCCCACAACCATCGCGGCGAGCGCCGTCAATCCGGCCATCGGCAAAAGATAGAACAGCGACCAACTCCACGCGCCGCCGCCGGCTTTGACGAGCAAGGTCGTGAGCGCAGGCCCGACCAGCTGGCCAATGGCCACGCCCTGCAGCATCAAGCCGTTGACGGTGGAAATATGTGCCGGGCTTGGCGCGTGTCGCGGAACGCCGGCAAACAACGCGGCCGGAATCATGCCGCCGAGGCTGGCAAATAACACCGCGCCGGCAATGCGCATCGCCACGGGCAAAGCCTCGCTCATTGTGATGATTGCCCCGGCGGCCATCGCGATCGCCGCGCCAACCATCAGGTCGCGACGGCGAAAGCCCTTGCCAAGTAGGAGCCCGGCAGCAAGGTTCCCGGTCGTGTTGGCGACCATCACCAGCGCGCCGGCAGCCGCAGCGGCCGATAGCGTCCAACCCGCGCGTTCCACCAGAATGAGCGGCACAAACGCCGTCAACGCCATGTATTGGCCGGAATAACAGCCAAAAACGACGGCCAGCATAACCGCCCCCGGAGTCGTCATGACCGTCCGGACCCGCGTTCGGTCGGCGCCGTCTTCCCGGCTGGCCGGGGCCGGTCTCGGCGCCGCCCACAGCAGCGCACCGAGCATCATGAAACCGCACACCGCGATCGCGACCCACAAGCCGCGCCAGCCAACGGCAGCGATCGCCCCACCGCCGATGAGCAGGATCAATCCTGCCCCGAGCGGCAGATAGGCGCCCCATACGCCCATGGCGGTATTGCGGTTGCGTTCATTCGCCAGACGGATGATCAATCCTGGAAGCGTCACCGACATCATGAAGAAGCCAAGCCCTTCACCGATCCGCGTCGCAATCAGCATTGCTGGATCCGCCGCCAGGGCTCCGGCAAGACCGGCGCCAGCGGCCACCACGAGCCCGGTAACAGCCACGCGCCGCTGCCCCAGGCGGTCTGACAACGCGCCGAACAGCACACCGAAGAAGGCCGCGATGAGAGAAAACATCGACACCACGAGCCCGGCCTCGAACAACGTCAAGCCCAGGTCCTGGCGCAGGACCGGCAATGCCGCCGGCGCTTTGCCGATCAGGAACGCCGCCGTCACTCCCGTCGCGAAGACGGCCAGTATTCGGGGCCAGTTGTCGGCGGACTCTGGAGCACTTGTCATTTAAGGGTGCCGGCGGGGCAGGGCTGGACGACATCGGGTGACAGGGCAGGCGCCCGACGCGGGGACCAAACGTCAGGTGCGCTACACGCGCGCGCTGCTTATAGCTTCCCTCGGACAAGTCGGCAAAGCGGCGGTTTGGAGCATCGATCCGTCCGGTCGCGGGTTTGCCATGCCGGTCATGGGTCTTTGATCGGGCGTCAAGGCCAAGAACACGCGCTGCACCTGCGCCCGCCGCCTCGGGCCTGCCACACGAGGCACTAGAAATTCTCTGTCAAGTCCATACCGGCGTACAGAGCTGCAACCTCCGCACCGTATCCATTGAATGGCAGCGTCGGCTGCGGCGCCGAAAAGCGTGACAGGCCAACCCCCACGCGCCGTTCCGTCGCCTGGCTCCATCGCGGATGCGCGACCGCCGGATTGACGTTGGCGAAAAACCCGTACTCTTGCGGGCTGTGAACGTTCCAGGACGTCGCCGGCCGTTGCTCCGTCAGGGAAATGCGAACGATCGACTTGATACTCTTGAAGCCATATTTCCACGGCACGACGAGCCGTAGCGGTGCACCGTTTTGCTTCGGCAGCATCCGGCCATAGACTCCAACCGCAAGGATCGTGAGCGGATGCATGGCCTCGTCGATGCGCAGTCCTTCTTGATAAGGCCACGCGATCACCGAGCGTCGCTTGCGTTGGGCGCGCATCTCAGACGGGCGATAGAGCGTCTCGAAAGCGACATATTTGGCACTGCCAAGCGGCTGTACGCGTTTCAGAAGCGCACTCAGCGAAAATCCGACCCACGGCACGACCATCGACCAAGCTTCGACACAACGCAGCCGGTAGATTCGCTCTTCCAGCGTCATGCCCTTGAGAATGTCCTCTAGCGCCAGCGTGGCCGGCCGCTCGACCAGGCCATCGATCATCACGGCCCAAGGGTCGGTCGTAAGCGCAGCGGCAAAATAGGCCGGGTCCGTCTTGCGCAACCCGAACTCAACGAAGTTGTTGTACTGCGCAATGTCTCTCAGCCGACTGGGCGTTTCGTTGGTCGAGTAGGGGCTCGGGCGCGTTTGCAGCCGGCCGTCGGCCGAGGCCGTCGAGGGCAGGGCAGCGGCAAGACCTGACGCACCACCACCAATCAGGAGTTCCCGCCGATTGAAGTAGACGTCTTCCGGAGTTATCTCCGAACTGGCGATCACCGGACCGAGGCTCGTCATCGGAATGGCTTAGGCCCTCTCAACATGCGCCCGCATTCGACGCGTTGCTCGTAACATCACTGCGATGATGGATCGCCGCGTCACAATAGGGCCGAAAACCGAGCTTCGCGTAGCACCGATTGGAGGCCGGATTGCTGTCATCCGTAAACAGATACGCGAATTTGTACCCGCGGCCATACATTTGCTCAATCAACGCCGCCGTCGCAGCGCCGGCATAGCCCTGGCAGCGCGCCTCGGGCGGCGTATAGACCGGCGCGATCGCAAAGCCCGCGTCGTGCATGCGGGCAAGGCAGCTCATCGCCACGGGCCTGTCATCGCGCCACCACAGGAAAACCCGTTCATCCGCAATGCGCCGTGCCGCATCGCCCGGTGGCCGTGGCGGGTCTTCGGGAACGGCTTCGTCGGAAAACGCGGTAAGCCACGCATCCACGACGTCGACATCGCTTTCGGTTGCAAGCTGCGCGTGCCCTGCCACCTCGGGGCGGAGAGGCTCTTGATCCAGGAGGTGGATCGTCTGGCACATGACCTTGTCGAAGGTATGCCCATGAGTGCGGGCCGCGGCAACGAACTGTGCCGCCGTCTGGCCCGTTCCCATCACGCTGAGGTAGGCCTCGTCACGCAGACGCTGCGCCAGTGTGCTCGCCTCCTGCGCGGTGACATCGCCCAGCACGATGCCGAACCCGGGTTGCTGCATCGCACAGGCACCGGCCCGCTCCAGGCCCCAAAACCGGATGCCGCCGTCAGGATTGTCCCGCGCGCGGCGCAGTATGTTGAGCAGCACGTTGTGGCGCACTTCGTCACTGGCCAGTGTCGCGTAGTGCATGTCAAAAAATGTCTCGATATCCATGATCTGAACCGTTTCCTGTCGTCGCTGTCACGAATAGGCTCGCACGACACCCGTCGCATTGAGAAAAGAGGCTGCCGTGACGATTGCAATCACCGATTTTGCTCTGCGCAAGTGGGACCCGGATGCCGGCGGTGGCACGATCGAGGGCCTCAGCCCCGACGACATCGTTGCGATGTCCAACGAGGCAACCGCGGCCGGTATTGTACTCACCGATGGATACGCGCCGTTCTGCAAGCACCTGTTTCTGGCCAACTCCTCTCCGACACGTTGCGGGTTTGCCGTCATCACCGATACCAACCGCCCTCTCTTGCGCTCCGGCTACCGCGCGCGCCGGGAAGGCGAGTTGGCGGTCCTGGAGCGTTGGTTCGAGGGCCTGGAAGCACCCGTCGCAGGATTTCTCGACGTTATTGTCTACAGCCATGAGCAACTCGTCATCGAGGCAGAAGCCTATCCGGAAGAACAGGCCGTGCCCGATTGCCAATGGGGCATCGTCAGCATCATTCCGACACTCGAGCCACGCGAGCCGCCGATGCCGCCCATCACGCAGATGCGCAACGCACTGGGTGCCGGCGAAGGCGGCTCCGGCGTCGCAATCGACGCCGATGCCTATGCCCGCGCCGTCGAATTCTGGGAACGCCACGCATCGGTCAAGTGAGTGGCGCTCCCGGCTCTTGCACGCGGGCGTGCAAGCAGGCGACGTGAAACCGCCCGGCGCGGCAAAACCCTAGCATCGCCCGGCAACGTTGTCCGCATTGCCCTGCCATGCCGTCTCCGCGATGAACGGGCGGAAACCCATCTGATGATTAATCGCCAGCATTGGCGCGTTGCTGTCCGCGTTGCCGGTACGAACGACACGGGCCGCCGGGTTTTGCCGCTGCATGGCACCGATGTTCGCGGCCTTGAGCCACCGCCCGAGCCCTTGGTTGCGATGCGCTTCGACAACGCCCGTATCACCTTGCCAGACGATGCACTCGCGCCCCGGTTGCCATTTGAGTTCGGTATACCCGGCCAATGCATTCGTCGGCAGGTGGCGTGCCACCGTGATCAATCGGCGACCGCCATCGGCAAACAGGCAGCGCTCACCGTCACGAACCATCTCCGGCGTCACGTTGACGTCTTCGATGTCGAGGCCTTCACGCGGTGCCGCGTTCATGACATTTGCGAGTTCCGCGAACGGCCGCAGTGCGTCTTCCGGCACCGGCCCGTCCCAGAGTTCCAGCGCATAGTCCCGTGAACGCGCCGTCCCTTGCGCGAGCCAATGGTCCATCAGTGCGTGATCGAGATCGCCAAGCACGAGCTGATTGACGTGCGCCTGGAACTTGGGCGCGAAACCGAAGCGTGAAAGAAAGGCTTCGCCAGCCGGCACACGGTCTGAGCTCGATGCGATCAGTGTCCGCCGCTCGGCAGCGATCGCCACGGCAAGTACCGTGCGCAGCAGCCGGCACGCGATACCACGACGCCGGTGCTCCGGCTCGACCGTGACGAACAAGTCCGCGACGTTGCGGTTGGTCGGGTGCTCGAACCACGACAGTTTCGCCTGTGCGACGACCTCGTCGTCCTGGCGCACGAGCCACACGTGCCAGCGGCTTGCCGCCGGCATATTGCGCAGTTGCCGCACGGCCGTTTCAGCGTTGGTCGGTGGATCGCCAGGCAGTTCCTCTTCCTGCATCCGGTTCAAATGGGCAACTCTGGCGCGTATTGCGTCGTCACTCAGGGTTGCATGCGTATGGTATGCGATCGAGCTCAACATTGCTCCAAACCTCACTACTGAAAAACGTGTGTCGTCCGGCTCCGGGATCGGGCGACCGGACGCCGGTGTTCAAACGGTGAATGCCGGTCCGCTGAAGCCCGCGCAGTGGTGCATGCGTCGTGCGTACGCGTCAGGAGGTGCTGCCGCGCCCTGTCCTGGGGCGGCATCGCGTCAGCGGGATCTGCGCGGCGTGATGTCTGGAACTAGCGCTTTCGCAAGAGCGGCCCGCCGGCAATGGCGGCAGGCTGTGAAAGGTGCGGGGCATCACGCCCAGGCGCTGCGAATAGGTTCAGCGTCAGCATGTTCATCTAGCCCTCCCTTTCCAATTCCGTTGCACGATGTACTGGCTTTGATGTCTTGGTCGCTCGGCGGTTCGTGCCGAAAGCCTTCGCCAGCGGCGGGAACAAACCCGATGATCGCGACCAAACCAAGGCGACGGGGACAGGTTTTGCCCGGTGCAACGCCCAATCCTGTTCGGCATGGCCTTGATTGGTATTTTCACCGTCGCCCGCCGATGCACCGCGATCCGGTTGGGACGGGGCTCGGCGACAGGCCCACGGCCCGGGCTGGCAGGCGATTCCGGGAAATGAGCACCTGATCGACCGGCCGCCGAAGCCGTATTGGCAGATCTGACAACCTGCTTGCTTCGCCACATGACGCTCTGTCGGCTACGGGCGGCCATTCGCCGTCCTTGGCGAGACAGGCACAACGTCCGGCGACACCCCGCTGGCCGGCCGTGCCGCACCGACGAGGCTGATCGTCATTTTCGATGAAATACCGGCCTGCAACACCTCGCGCCGGCCTCCCTTCAGTTGTCCGATAAAGATTTCGATGCGCGCAGGCCCCTCACAACAGCAGCCCGTAGGCGCCTTCCAGCCGCAGCAACCGCACTTTCGTCTCGACGCTTCCGGCACCGGAAAACCCGCCGAGACTATGCGTCCCGACCACGCGATGGCACGGGATGATAATTGGAATGGGGTTCGATCCGCAGGCCTGTCCCACGGGTTGGGCTGCGACCCCGAGGTCTGCGGCGATGTCACCGTAGCTCCGCGTTTCGCCTTTCGGGATCGCACGCATGGCCGCGTAGACCTGTTGCTGGAAGTCGGTACCGGCCGGTGCCAGTGGCAGGTCGAACAGGTCAAGCTTTCCAGCGAGGTAGGCTGAGAGTTGTCCAATCGCCTCTTCGAGCACCGCAGTGCGTCGGCCGAGGTCGTCCGCCTGCCAGAGGAGCTGCGTGATCCAGCCGTCACGCTCGACCACCCCGAGCCGGCCGAAGTCGGACTCGACGGTTGCGATGTTGCACGCGGCAGCGGTCATGGTGCACCTTGCACTGACAAAGCGGCCGGCGATCAGGATCATCTGACCGTCGGACCTTCGCAGTCTACACGAGTCGGATGCGCTGGGCATGAGATCGCGCGGTACAACCGCTGCGGAACTGGTGTTTACCCGCACCTCGGTGCCCCGCCCGGGCGCTGCACCGGGCAGGAAGCCGCGGACTTCGGCCTTGCGTTCGCTTCCCTCCTGCTGCCAGAAAGAGGCGACCTCAAGACCTGCATCGCAGGACCTTCGAAATCGGAGAACCTCCCATGAAGCTGAACCGCGGCCGCCTCGTCACGGCGATGCCTGGCCCGTCGATCATTCCCGACCGGGTGCTCGCTGCCATGCATCGCTCGATGCCCAACATCTACGAGGGCGAGTTGGTGGAAACCAGCAAGAGCGTCTTTGCCGATCTGCCGCAGATCGCGTGCACCAAGGGCCATGCCTTCATGGCCATTTCCAACGGTCACGGCGCCTGGGAAATGGCGCTGACCAACACCCTGAATCGTGGCGACAAGGTGCTCGTCCTCGAGTCCGGTCGGTTCGCGATCGGCTGGGGCGAACAGGCCAAGCTGCTCGGTGCCGACATCGAGGCCCTGCACACACCGGAGCGCCACGCCATCAATCCCGATGCCGTCGAGGAGCGCCTGCGCGCCGATACGGGCCATGCAATCAAAGCCATTCTCGTGGTCCAGATCGACACCGCTTCCGGCGTGTGGAACGACATCGCGGCGATCCGCCGGGCCATCGACGCCGCCGGCCACCCGGCGCTCTACATGGTCGACTGCATCGCCTCCCTCGGCTGCGTCGAATACCTGATGGATGACTGGGGCGTCGACGTCACCGTCGGCGGCAGCCAGAAGGGGCTGATGGTGCCGCCCGGCCTCGGCCTGGTCTGGGCGAGCGAAAAGGCGCTCGCCGCCCACCAAACGGCCGACATGCGCACGGCCTACTGGGACTGGACGACGCGTCTTTCGGCCACCGCCCACTACATGCGCTACTGCGGCACGGCGCCGATCCAGCACATCTACGCCATGCGCGAAGCAATCGACATGCTGCTCGAGGAAGGCCTCGAGGACGTGTGGGCGCGCCATTCCGTTTTCGCCAGGGCGGTCAAGGCCGCCGTCGGGACGTGGTCCACGCCGGACGGTCTCGAATTCAACATCATCGACCCGGTACATCGCTCGAATTCGACGACCACCGTGCTGACCGGCGGCATCGACGGCGAACAGCTGCGCCTGATGTGTGAGCGCGATGCCGGTCTCACCATTGGCATCGGGCTCGGAGATTTTGCCGGCAAGTCGTTCCGCATTGGCCACATGGGCCACCTCAATCCACCGACCGTGCTCGGCACGCTTGGCACCATCGAAGCGGCCTTGCAGGCCATCGGAGCACCAATCGGCGGCTCCGGGCTTGCCGAGGCAGCCCGCGTCATCGCCGGCGCGCTCGAGCGCTGACGGCGCGCTAAGCCCGCGCGGCCGGGCGCGGTGCGAAGGCCTAGTGTCGTCGCACCGCGCCCAGTCGCGGCTAAAGTTCTTGATCGGCCGCGTTCACGATCCGCCTTGGCGCGCGGTGGGAAGACTCGCTGGACAAGTGCCTTCGAAAACCGTTCGTCCATGGCATTTGTCGTGCCAAACAACGCGCGTTCGATGCCTGCCGGGCTTTCACCGTGCGGGTCTTCGAAGAGCTCGGATTGGAGGGCATGCTTGTATCGCGGCGCAAGCGTGCGTGGCGGTACGGTTGCGTTTGTGGTCTAACCCATTCGAGACCCACGTGAAGGACGATGACGCAATGGTCGAGGCCAATTCTGACCTGAAATCCGAACAACAGCTTGCGGCTATCCGGGGACTGATTCGACAACTTGCCGATCGACTTCAATTGAACGCAACGGTGCGCCTGTGGGATGGTTCGCGGGAACCGCTAGGGCCGAACGTTGACGGTCCACTTGAGATTACAATTGCAAGCCCGGGGACAATCGGTGCGCTTCTTCGCTGGCCGACGCTGGACAATGTTATCCGCCACTACGTCGACAAAAAGATTGATTTGACCGGCGGCACAATTCTCGACTTGGGCAGGGCGCTCAATCGCAACGAGCGATCGGTCAAAATCCGCTGGCCCGAGGCCATTGGACTCGCACGGCGCCTGACGCCGTTTCTCTTTGCGAAATCTGATCCCGTGGTTGAGCAGGGCGGCTTTGAAGGCGAGATAACGGGACGTGCGCGGGAAACATCGGACAACAAGGACTACATCCAGTTCCACTACGACCTGTCGAACGATTTCTACGCGCTGTTTCTTGATCCCGAGATGGTCTATTCGTGCGCGTACTTCACGGACTGGCACAACGGCCTGGCGCAGGCACAGGCCGACAAGCTGGACATGATTTGCCGCAAGCTACGGCTGGTCCCCGGCGACAGACTGCTTGATGTAGGCGCCGGTTGGGGCGGTCTGGTCTGCCATGCCGCCCGGAACTACGGCGTCAAGGCGCACGGCATTACCCTCAGCGAGGAACAATTGGCGTTTGCCTTGGACAAGGCGGAAAGACTCGGACTAACCGGCCAGGTCTCCTTCGAACTCGCAGACTACTCTGCAGTCTCTGGCCGCTATGACAAGATCGCGTCGATTGGCATGTACGAGCATATCGGGCTGAAAAATATTCCCGCCTACATGCAGAAAATGCGCGCGTTACTGGACGAGGACGGCTTGTTTCTCAACCATGCAATCTCTCGGCGGGCACCAAAGCCCTCCCTAATGCGCCGACGCCTGCGGCCCGAACAGCGCGCCATAGCGAAGTACATCTTTCCGGGTGGCGAGCTGGACGACATTGGTCACACGCTGGTCGCAATGGAGCGGGCCGGGTTCGAAGCCCTCGACGTCGAAGCCTGGCGGCTCCATTATGCGCGCACATGTGAGCTTTGGTGCAACCGCCTGACAGAGCAGAAGACGGAGGCGCTCAAGCATGTTAGCGAACAGAAATACCGCATTTGGGTCGCGTATCTTGCCGGTGTATCGCTGGCATTCTCGCGCGGCACCTTGCGAATTTATCAGACACTGGTTTCGAAATCACCGAAGCGGCCGCCTCGCGTGCCGCCGACAAGGGCGGACCTGTATCGCTGAGTAAGCGCACCTCCCTCCCGCAGTAGACGCCGGGACATCCACATTCTGCACAAAGAGCTGCCCGCCGCCTCACGCCAGTTCGTGCACCTTGAACATCAGCCCGCCACGCGGCGTCAGTGTCACGGTACCGGAGATGCCTGGCGGGTTGACGCCAGTGTATTCCGGGCGGAAACGGCGCAGCAGGATCGACAGGGCAAGTGTATTCTCGACCTGGCTCATGGCGCCGCCGATACACGAGCGCCGGCCGCCTCCGAACGGCAGGTAGGTATACTTCTGGCGCTTCTTCGCCGCATCCCCCATCCAGCGCTCCGGTCGGAACTCTTCCGGCGCCTCCCAGAAGCGCTCATCGTGATGCGCACCGTAGGCAAACATCACCACGCGGTCGCCGGGCTCGATCTTCTTGCCGTCGATTTCGTCTTCTGCGGCGGCCACACGGATGAGACCCCAGATCGGCGGGTAGATCCGCATCGTCTCCTGGATCACGGCGCGCGTGTAGGCGAGTTGTGAATAGTCGGCCGCCGTCGGCTCGCGGTCGCCGAGCACGTCCTCGCCCTCGCGCCGGATGCGTTCGGCGGCTTCCGGGTGCGCGGATGTCAGATACATCGCCCAGGCGAGAGTGAGCGCCGTTGTCTCTGTGCCGGCCCACAAATACTGTTTGAACTCGTCGACGGCCTGCTGGTGATCGAACTCCGGCACGTCCGGGTCGGCCACCGCCGCCTCGATCATCTTCAACAGCGTCTTCTCGCGATGTTCGCGCGGGTCCGATGCCATTACCAGGTCCGGCACGCCGGCCCACGTCTCCATCGCCTTGGCCGCGTTTTCCTCCGTCAGGTCGAACGTTTCGCCGGCCACCTTCTTGAGGCGGATCGACTTGTGGTTCATGACGTCGGTGTAGGTCTTCACGCACTTGAACACGAAGTGCGGGTTGAACGGCATGTCGCGATCGAACAGCGCCTTGCAGATCATGTCCGCGGCCAGCGTCCAGGTCTGTTCGACCATTTCGAACTCTTCGCCGGTCTTCGCCATCTCCGCCCAGTTCGCCATCTTCTGGTTGATCGCCTCGACGAAGTAGGGAACGTAGTCGACGAACATGTCCGGGTGGAACGCCGGCTGTTGCGGCATCCGGATCTTCTGCCACAGCGCGCCGTCGTTTGTGATCATCGACTTGCCGAAGATCGGCTTCAGGCCGTCGAAGTATTTCTCGTAGTTGCCAGCGTTGGACACCAGCACCCGCTTGAAGTGCTCGGGATCCGACAGCAGCACGATGTTCTGATTGGCCATGTTGAAGCGCAGCGGGCTGCCGTAGCGCTTGGTCATCTCCATCAGCACCGTCATCGGGTTCTCGGGCCCCTTTAGGAGCGGTGTCAGTTTAAACCAGATCGATGACTCTTCCCCGAGGCCCTGCGTGTGTGCCGGATTGGGGGTGGCCTGGGTGGCTGCTGCTGTGCTCATGTGTCGTGCTCGCTTCGCCGGTTTTCGGGGCGGATCTGGGCCCCGGTTGGGTCCGTCATGCGCTCCATCGCGCGCTCAAGACTTTGCGCGATGTCAATGCCGTGCTGCGACCGATTGCGCCGGCGTCCGCCCTGATGGCCCATTTGCCGGCCTCGAATCGCCCGTGTCAATTGTTGCGCCGGAGTGTCCTGAACGCCAGGGCGGCTGTTGAATGATTGCGGTTTGCCGTGCGGTTGGTGTCAATTCGGGCCCATTACCGCCGCACGATGAATTCTGTCCACATAAAGCGTTGATATCGCTTCATTATAGCGCGTGCGACCAGACGGTCTCCAACACGGTTAATTAGCCATCTAAGTCGCTGGAAAGGAAGGAGAAATCAGTATTTCCCCGGCATCGGTGTCTGCGTTGAGCGCAACCCGGCCATCCGACAATGGCGCACCTCCGCTGGCAACCAGCGCCAGTGCCGCCGGATAGATCCTGTGCTCGACATTGAGAACACGCGCTGCCAGCGTCTCCGGCGTGTCGTCTGCCAGCACCGGAACGGCGCCCTGCGCGATGATCGGGCCGCTGTCCAGATCTGGCGTGACGTAGTGAACACTGCAACCTGCAATTCGTGCACCGGCCGCAATCGCCCGGGCATGCGTGTCAAGGCCCTTGAAGGCCGGCAGCAGCGACGGGTGAATATTGATCATTCGCCCGTCCCAGCGGGCGACGAAGTTCTCTGTCATGATCCGCATGAAACCGGCGCACGCGACCAGCTCCGCACCGCTTTCCTCCAGCGCGGCGTGCAGTGCTGACTCGAATGCGGGCCGGCTCTCGAAGGATTTGTGATCGATCACCCGCGTCGCGATACCCTGCGCTCGCGCCCATTCGACACCGGCCGCCTCCGGACGGTTGGAAATCACGGAGACGACCTCGGCCGGGTAGTCGTCAGCACGGGCTGCCTCGACCAACGCCATCATGTTCGAGCCGCGCCCCGAGATGAGAATGGCGATACGCTTTGCTGCAGGCGGCGTCACGCTGCAAACTCCAGTTTGTTTTGGAAACTGACGGCGGTCGCTGCGCTGCCGGTCGCCGTTTCGGCGGAGCCGATACTGCCGATCACCAATGCCGGTTGCCCGCACTCGGCCAGCGTCGTGACAAAAGCTTCTGCCTGATCCTGATCCACGACCGCGACCATGCCAATGCCGCAATTGAACGTTCGCAGCATTTCATGGTCGTCGAGGCGGGCCGCCTCCTTGAGCCAACGAAATACGCCAGGAGCCTGCCATTGCGCGAGATCCAGGACGGCGCACCGGCCATTTTTCGCGTCAATGACGCGCGGAATATTCTCGATCAGGCCGCCACCGGTGATGTGGGCGAAGGCCTTGACCCCGTCCACTGCGCGCAGCCCGCACAACAGCGGTGTCACGTAGATCAGTGTCGGTTCGAGCAGGGCATCGGCCAGCGACGTCTGTGGTGCGTAGGGCGCCGGATCGTCCCAACCAAGGCCAGCGTGCTCGACCAGCCGGCGCACCAGCGAGTAGCCGTTGGAATGGACGCCCGACGACGGCAGGCCGACGATCACGTCGCCGTCGCCGATATCGGGCCGCGGCAGCAGTGCGCCGCGTTCCGCTGCACCGACCGCAAAGCCTGCGAGGTCGTAGTCGCCTGCTGTATACATGCCCGGCATTTCGGCCGTCTCACCGCCGATCAGCGCGCAACCGGCCTGCCGGCAGCCATCGGCGATACCGGCGATGACACGGGCTGCGACGTCGTTGTCGAGGGTGCCGCAGGAGAAATAGTCGAGAAAGAACAGTGGCTCGGCACCCTGCACGACAAGATCGTTGACGCACATCGCAACGAGATCGACGCCAATCGTATCGTGTCGGCCGGTCTCGATCGCGATCTTGAGCTTGGTGCCGACACCGTCGTTGGCCGCAACCAGGATGGGGTCTACGAAGCCGGCTGCCTTGAGATCGAACAATCCTCCGAAGCCGCCGAGATCGGCATCCGCGCCGGGCCGCCGGGTCGCCTTGACCAGCGGCTTGATGGCGTCGATCAACCGGTTGCCGGCATCGATATCGACACCGGCGTCGCGGTAGGTGACGGGAGCATTCGGGCGTCGCGTCGGTTCGTTCAAATCTCAGGTTCTCCCAGCCGAGTTCCGGTTTTGCAGCCGCCACAACCGGCGCGCAGTCCAGTCCTGGCGATCCCATGCGATCCGCAGCGGCAATCTTGGACAGGCTGCCATGCGGCAGTCCGCCGATTGCCGCGCACATTGACCTTACCGCACTTTCGCCCCAAACCTACGCGCCAGATTCGCACCTCGGCGGCGCAGGTCCCAAGCGGGTGCGGTCGCTGACGGCGCCGCCATGGCGTACAATTTGCGGGTGCACCTAGCAGACTTCGCACGTTGCCGGCAATGCCGCCGTCCGTCCTTGGTGAGGAGAATCCCGTGACCAGATTGAAGTGCACCAATAGCTCGGCAGTCGCGCTGCAGGTCTGTCGTGCACTGCTGGCCGCACTCAGCGCCGCCGCGTCGCTACCCCTGTTGGCTGTGACAACCGCGGCAGCGCCGGCGGACAAGGTCTACACCATCGGCAACTATCCGGTTGAGGCAACGGCCAAGAACGCGGTGACCGCCAAGCGCGAAGCGATTGCTGACGGCCGTCGGGCGGCATTTCGATCGTTGCTGAAACGCCTGGTACCGGTGACCGCCTATCCGCGCCTCAAGGTCATGGCCGACGTCGACGCGCAAAACTTCATCAAGAGCGTCGCGGTAAAGTCCGAGCGAAGTTCCAGGACACGCTACATCGCAAACCTGGACTTTACGTTTTCGCCCGATGCAGTACGTCGTGAACTGCGCCGACAGTCCGTACCGTACGTCGACACCGCCGCGCCTGAGGCAGTGCTTGTTGCGATCTTCAAGGCGCCGCCTCCGGCAACGCCGGGTACCTCGGCCGAAATGGGGGCAGCCGGTGGGGCCGAACTCTGGTCGTCGGTCTGGACCGATCTCGATCTTGCCAACTCGGTGGCGCCTTTGAAATTGCGCCGGCGCGTGCCGCAGTTGCATGACGATACGGTAGCCGCGGTCAACAGGGGCGACACCTCGGCTCTCCGCATCCTTGCGAGCGAGTACGCCAGCGATCGCGTCGTCCTGGCGTTGGCCGAGCCCGATGTGCCAGCCAGGCGGCTCAACGTCGTCGTCGCCGGGCGCGATGCGGTCGGGCCGTTCGTGCTCAAACGCCGCTATCGCTTTGATCCGGACGATTTCGCCTACGCCCTCGAATTGGCGGCCGTCATTTCGCAGGGCGTCATCGAGGGGCGTTGGAAGGCGGTCAAGATGCCGGCTGCACTCGGTGGTGGCGCGTCCGGCCAGGCGGCGGAACCGGTCGAGGTCTGGGTCACGTTTTCCAACCTCGCGCAGTGGCGCAACCGCCAGCGCGTCCTGCAGGATCTGCCGGGCGTCCGGGATTTTCGCACCGGCGGGCTATCGACCGAAGGTGCAAGTGTCCAACTGCGTTATCCCGGCGGCGGTGCAGCCTTGCGCGATGCGCTTGCCGCACAGGGTCTCACGCTCGTCCTGGACCGCGGCGCCTGGATCCTGCAGTGACGGGCGCGCGGATCGTGCGCACCATTCTGCGCATTTGCCCGGACCTGGCGGGTTGCGCCGGTTGACGCCGGTGCGCCACGCTGTAAGCGTCTGGCCGCAGTTCTCATTGCGAGATTCGGGAGGCGCTAGACCATGGCCGAACCATCGGTGAGAAAAGACGTACGCCAACAGCGACAGGTCTTGTTCTGGTCCGTCGCCGCAATTCTCTTCGTACTTGCCGTTTTGGCACTGCAGGAGATCCTGCTGCCCTTTGTTGCCGGCATCGTGTTGGCCTACGCGCTCAACCCGCTCACCGACCGTCTGGAGCGCTCCGGGATCGGCCGTCTGGCCGCCTCCGCCCTCACCGTGGCCCTCCTGATCATCGTCTTCATCATTGTGCTCCTCGTCCTCGTCCCGCTCCTCGCCCAGCAGGTCCAGCAGATCGCGAGTTCGCTACCAAGCGACCTCGAAACGCTGCGCCCGAAATTCGAGGCCTGGGCGTTGGAGCAGTTCGGCACCCGTTTCGAGAGCGTTCGCATTGCGATCGACGAAGGGCTTGACGAACTGCAAAAGAATTGGACCGGCGTCGCCGGCACCATTGCGCAGGGCGTGTGGGATCAGGGTTGGGCAGTCATCGATTTCCTGGCGATTATTTTGATTACGCCGGTTGTAGTGTTCTACCTGCTGGTCGACTGGCCCTCGATGATTCGGCGCCTTGGAGAGTGGCTGCCGCGCGATCACGAGACGACTATCCGGCGCGTCGTTGGCGAGATGGATGCCGCGCTCGCAGCTTTCATTCGCGGCCAGGGTCTGGTTTGCTTGATTCTGGGCACGCTATACACGGTCGGGCTGACGGCGATCGGCCTGCGCTACGGCCTGCTGGTCGGCATTTTCACCGGTATTCTGACATTCGTGCCGGTTGTCGGCTCGGCGCTCGGTCTGATCACGGCGTCCATCCTCGCCGTCGTTCAGGGCTGGCCCGACCTGACGCTACTCGCCATGGTGGTTGCGATCTTTGCCGCCGGTCAGGCCCTCGACGCCGGATTTCTGGCGCCCAGAATTGTCGGCCCGAAGGTCGGGCTCCATCCGGTCGCCTTGATTTTCGCCTTGTTTGTCTTCAGTTACTTGTTCGGCTTCGTCGGCGTGCTGGTCGCGGTCCCGGTTGCCGCCGCGATCGGCGTCCTGATCCGGTTCGCCCTGGAACTCTACCTCCAAAGCACGATCTACAAGGGCGAGGCCGGCACGAGCGACGAGGCTGAAACGCAAGGTTGAGCAACGCAACGATTGGGCCCATGCCGGAGCAGCTGGTATTTGATCTGCCGCACCGACCGGCGCAGGATGCCGAGGATTTCCTTGTCAGCGCGTCCAATCGTGCCGCGGTCGATCTGGTCGACACCTGGCCCGACTGGCCGAATACCGCCGTGATCGTCCTCGGGCCGGCAGGCGCCGGCAAGAGCCACCTGGTCAATGTCTGGCGATCGCGCAGCCACGCCAACGTCATGACGGCCGGTCGTCTGAGCGAAGCGGCCGCCGCTGAACTGGCGCCTGCCGAAGCCGTTGCCGTCGAGGATATCGATCGCACCATCGCCAGTCAGAAGGCGTTGTTCTATTTGCTGAATATGAGCCGTGAACACCGTAAGTCGGTCCTGCTGACCACGCGCACGGCACCTGGTGATATCGACATACAACTTCCGGATCTGCGCTCGCGCTTGCGCGCCCTGCCGGTCGTTTCTATAGCCCCGCCCGATGATGCGCTCCTGCAGGCGCTTCTTGTCAAGCTGTTTCACGAGCGCCAATTACATGTTGAGCCTGCAACCATTCGCTATCTGTTGACCCACATGGAACGGTCGGCCGAAGCGGCCGGGCGGGTGGTTGCCGAGATGGATCGCTTGGCGCTCACCACACACCGCAAAACCACCAGGGTGCTGGCGCGTGAAGTCATTCGTAAACTTTTTGAACTAAAACGTTAAACTGCAAATCAAATCAGGCCGCAGTGTCATGCGCTTGTCGCACGCGGCCCAAACACTGCCTGGTCGAATCAGGCTGCCAGACTAGCCCGCGACAGGCGATGGCCGCCGGTTCGAAGAACTGGTGAAGAACCGGAGAACAATGAGAACGGGGGATGCGCGACGATGACAGTCGCCAAGACCAAAGGTAAGGCGTACGCGAAGGCCAAATCCGCCGGCCCGAAGCGGCGGGCCAAGTCACAGGCGAAGTCACAGGCCAAGTCCAAGGCCTCCGGCCAGACACGCAAGACGGCGCCGATCGGCCCTGCGCGCTTTTACAACCGCGAGCTGTCGTGGCTGCAATTCAATCGTCGCGTTCTTGAAGAAGCGCAAAACCTCAAGCATCCGCTACTCGAACGCCTGCGCTTTCTCTCGATTTCAGCATCCAACCTCGACGAATTCTACATGGTCCGTGCCGCCGGCATTTACGGGCAGATCCTGGCCGGTATCACGGATCTGAGCGTCGATGGTCAAACGCCCTCCCAGCAATTGAGCGCCATCAATGCCTTTGCCGCCGATCTCGTCGAGGAAAAGGGCCGACTTTGGCGCCAGCTCAGGAAGGAGCTTGACGCCGCCGGTATCCACCTGGTCGAGGCACACGAGCTGACGGCCGATGAACGCGAACTCCTCCAGGCCAAGTTCCTGGCCGACATATTTCCGGTTCTCACCCCACTCAACGTCGACCCGTCGCACCCCTTCCCGTTCATCCAGAACAAGGGCCATACCATCGCCGTCGACATGGTGAACGAGGAAGACAAGGCCATGACCGGCCTTATTCCGATCCCACCGCAGCTCGAACGCTTCCTCCGTCTTCCGGCCTCGCGGCGCGGCCAGCGCGACGTTCGGTTCGTGCGCCTCGAAACCATTGTCGGCCTCTTCCTGGGTGAGCTTTTTCCCTCTTTCACCGTCCGCGATCACGGCACCTTCCGGCTGCTGCGCGACAGTGACATCGAGTATCAGGAAGAAGCCGAAGACCTGACGAAAGCCTACGAGGCGCTCCTGCGCCGTCGCCGTCAGGGCAACGTCATTCGCCTCGAGATCGATGCCAGCATGCCGCCTGCCCTGCGCCAGTTCGTCATCGAACGTCTCGATGTCCAGGACGAAGTGGTATTCGTGAAAGACGGCATCCTCGGCATGGCCGACGTTGCCAAGCTGATTGTCGACGACCGCCCCGAGCACCTCTTTCATCCGTTCACGCCGCGCTTTCCCGAGCGCGTCGACCAGCTGGGTGGTGACGTCTTTGCGGCGATCAAGACCAAGGATTTCGTTGTCCACCACCCCTACGAGTCCTTCGAGGTTGTCCTGCGCTACTTGCGCCAGGCAGTGCAGGACCCGGACGTGCTGGCCATCAAATGGACGCTCTATCGCACATCCAAGGAAAACAGCCCCATCGTCGAGGCGTTGCAGGAAGCAGCGGAACTCGGCAAATCGGTTGCCGCCGTCATTGAGCTCAAGGCCCGCTTCGACGAGAACGTCAATATCAACGTTGCCCGTCAGCTCGAAAAGGCCGGCGCGCATGTCGTCTATGGCTTTCAGCGGCTCAAGACGCACGCCAAGCTCGGCATGATCGTGCGTCGCGAAGGCAACCGGACCGCAACCTATTGTCATATCGGCACCGGCAACTATCACCCGCAGACCGCGCGCATCTACACCGACCTGTCGTATTTCACCGACGATCCGGCGATCGCGCGCGACGTTGCCAAGATCTTCAACTACGTGACCGGGTATGGAAAACCGGCTGCCCTTGAAAAGATGGCGGCGAGCCCGCACGGCATCCGCAGCCGCATCGTCGAGCACATTGACAAGGAAATCGCTTACGCCAGGGCCGGCCGTCCGGCCGCCATCTGGTTCAAGATGAATTCGCTAGTCGACCCGGGCATCATTGAGAAGCTCTACGAGGCAAGCGCTGCCGGCGTCCAGATCGACCTCGTCATCCGCGGCATCTGCTGCCTCAGGCCAGGCGTCCGCGGGCTGTCCGAGAACATTCGTGTCAAGAGCATCGTCGGCCGCTTCCTCGAGCATGCACGGATCTACTGCTTCGGCCAGGGCCACGGCCTGCCGTCGCGTCGCGCTGCCGTCTACATCGCATCGGCCGACATGATGCAGCGCAACCTCGACCGCCGCGTCGAGGCCATGGTGCCGATTGCCAACGCCACGGTTCACGAACAGATACTCGACCAGGTCATGGGAGCCAACCTGCGCGACAACCAGCAAAGTTGGGCGATTCTTGGCGACGGTTCTCATCGGCGCCTCACACCCGCTGCTGGCGAGCCGCTCTTCAATGCCCATGAATATTTCATGACCAATCCAAGCCTGTCGGGACGGGGGCAAGCCATCGAACAGCACAAGCCGCCCCGTCTCAAGATTTCCAAGGGCTGACCTCGACCTGGGTGCATGCTGTCGGCGGCAGGAAGCGAAGTTTAACTCCTGTAACCGTTAGGTTCTCGACGCCTTGCCGTGGTGTTGCTATGGCGATGGCGGAAGCCGAGTCGCCGCCGAGGGCTGGTCGACAACGTCGATTTGGTGCGTGGCCCGGCGCGGTCACGTGGCAGTGTAAGAAAGTCCGAAAGCATGGCGCATCCAGCTCAGGATCAGGGCCGGTTTCGGGAGTTGGAGCCCATTGCCGTCATTGACATCGGCTCCAACTCGGTGCGCCTCGTGGTGTATGAAGGCGCTGTGCGCTCACCGTTTCCGCTGTTCAATGAAAAGATCCTGTGCGGTCTCGGCCGTTCGATGGGTGCGGATGCGCGCCTTGCGCCCGAAAGCGTTGCGCGCACGCTTGCGGCCTTGACGAGGTTTCGCGCGATCTGCCGTTCACTGCGTGCCAAGAACATACAGGTCATCGCGACGGCAGCCGTACGCGATGCGCGCGATGGTGCCGAGTTCATCGAGCGCGCTGAAGCAGCCATCGGCACGCGAATCCAGATCCTCACCGGCGAGCACGAGGCGGAACTCGCTGCCAACGGCATTCGCATGGGATTTGTCGACCCGGACGGAGTTTGTGGAGACCTTGGCGGCGGCAGCCTTGAATTGATCAACCTGGCTGCCTCCAAGGTCGATACCGCCGTGACATTGCCGCTCGGCGGGTTACGGCTGATCACGCGCTCGAAGGGACGCGCTGATGCGGCCCGTGCAGCCATCGAGAATGATCTGGCCGGCATTCGCTGGCTGCGCGAGGGCCGTGGCCGCCCGTTTTATGCCATCGGTGGAACATGGCGCTCGCTCGCCAAGCTGCACATGGAGACGACCGACGCCCCGTTGCGCGTGATGCACGGCTATCGCGTCAAGCGTGCTGATATGGCGAACTTTTGCGATCAGGTCACTTCGTCGTCGGCCACCGCCGATATGCCGGCGATGAAGCAGATCTCGAAATCACGGCGCGAAACCTTGCCCTACGGTGCGCTTGTCATGAAGGGGTTGTTGCAGAAGCTTCGGCCGAGCGAGATCTACTTTTCGATTTACGGCATCCGCGAAGGCCTGCTTTACAGTTATCTGTCGAAGACTGAACGCGCACGCGATCCTCTGCTGTCATTCTGTGAGGATTTTGCACAGCTTAGATCTCGCTCGTTCAATCACGCGCTTGAGTTGTGCCGGTGGACCGATCGCTTGTTTGCGGCTGTCGGTGTTCCTGAAACGCCCGCCGAACGACGTCTGCGCCACGCCGCCTGCCTGCTCTCCGACGTTGAGTGGCGTGCCCAGCCTGATCACCGCGGAGAACTCGCGCTCTATGTCCTTGCTTATGCTCCGGCAACGGGTATGGACCACGACGAACGCCTGTTCCTGGCGTTGACGGTCTATTTTCGCCATGCCGGCCGTGGCGACATGCGCGGCAACGAACCCTCGACTCATCTGCGACAATGCGTTTCAAAACGAACCCTGCAACGGGCCCAGACGGTTGCAGCGGCGCTGCGCACGGCCCATATGCTCTCTATTGGAATGCCCGGCATCATTGACGACATCGGAGTCGAACTGGTTGAGGGTTGCCTGCGGCTTATCGTGCCTCGTGCCTATGCTGCGCTCGATGGCGAGCGGCTCAGTCGGCGGCTCGGTATGCTAGCTGAACTGCTCAAGGTGAAGGCGACAAAAATCGTCATTGCCTGAGAAATCGGCAGCTTCGCCCCGTGACCGTTTCTCGGGCCGCCATCAGGCGGAAAAGTTTCGAACAACCGGGGGGATCGCTTCGAATATTCGAGCAATTGCCTTGATTTGCCGTTAGATTGAGATGCCGGAATAACGAGTCTCCAAACGACACGATGGCCGAGAATCCGTACACAGTCCTGGGCGTCAGCCGCGACGCGTCCGACGATGACATCCGCAAGGCTTTTCGCCGCCTTGCCAAGGAGTTGCACCCGGACATCAATCCTGATGATTCAGCGGCGGCTGAGCGCTTTAAGAAGGTCTCGCTGGCCTATGACATCCTGGGTGATGCGGAAAAGCGCCGGAAGTTCGATCGCGGTGAGATTGATGCTGCTGGCGAGCCGCGCCATGCCTTCACCGGCGCCGGCGGTCCGTTTGGCGGCTTTGGCGGCCGGCGCCATGGTGCCGGGCCGGCAGACGATCTCGGGTTCGGTGACATTTTTTCGGATTTGTTCGGTGGCGCCCGCGGCGGTCGCGGCGGTTTTTCCGAATCGATCAACATGCGCGGCCAGGACGTGCGCTATACGCTCGAGGTCGATTTTCTCGAAGCCGCCAAGGGGACCCGCAAACGCGTCACGCTGCCGGACGGCACTGTTCTCGATCTGAATGTGCCGGAAGGCGTTGAGGACGGTCGGGTTCTGCGCCTTAAAGGAAAGGGGAAACCCGGCATCGGCGGCGGGGCGGCCGGTGACGCTCACGTCGAGATCAGGGTTCGTCCGCACACCGACTTCAGGCGCGATGGAGACGACATCCTGCTCGATCTTCCAATCGGCATAGATGAAGCTGTTCTCGGGGCAAAGATCGAGGTCCAGACGATTTCCGGACCGGTCAATCTGACGATTCCCAAGGCGACGAGTTCAGGCCGCAAGTTCCGGCTTCGTGGTAAGGGCGTGCGCAATACCACGACCGGTTCGGTCGGCGACCAGATCGTTACGGTCGCAATCGTGCTGCCGGACCGCATCGACGATCACCTCGCCTATTTCATGTCGGAGTGGTCGCAGAAGAACAATGACAACCCGCGCAAGAAGGTGTCATGACGGGTTCGCATTCTTCGTCTTTCAGGTTGAGCTGAAATGATCCCGCTCTCCCTCCCGGCCACCCGCGGCTTCACTGTATTGTGCGGTCAGGAAGGGGAGCGGGCCGGTGACTGCGATTCCACCTAAGGGCGGAACGACTCTAGATCATTTCCGCCTTAGGCGGAATCACACCGCCTGCCCACTCCCCCGCCCGGCCGCCCAAAACCACGATTGCATGGGCGGCCGGGCGGGGGAGTGGGACGGTTCCAGCTAAACCTGAAACGCTCTAGCGGCCGACGGCAACGACGCTGCCGTTTTCGACCGTGAGCGCCGTCTGCCCCTGCTTGAGGCGCATCGCGTCTTCGCCGAACAATTCCCGCCGCCAGCCCTTGAGCGCCGGCACGTCCGGGTTGTCCTCGACGGCAATCGCTTCCAGATCGCCGGCATCAGCGATCAGCTTCGGCGCCACGCGGTGGCGCGCCGCATTGGCCTTGAGCAAAACCCGCAACAGGTCGACGAATGCGGCTGCCTCGGCCGAGAGCTGCCGCCCGTTCGGCAGCTCCGGCACCTCGTTGAGGTTGCGCTCGCGTCCACGCTTGACGGCGGCAATGATCTCTCGCGCACGTCCTGACCGCGCAAATCCTTGGCTGAGGCTGCGCAGTGCTCCAAGCTTGTCGAGCGTGGTCGGCGCCTGATTGGCGATGTCGTAAAGCGCTTCGTCGCGAAGCACCCGGTTGCGCGGCACGTCCTGCGCCTGCGCCATTGCCTCGCGCCAGGCGGCAAGCTCGATCAGCACCGCGAGCGCCCGCCGGTTCTTGACCCGCATCTTGAGTCGTTTCCAGGCATCCTCGGGCGATGCCCGATATGTCTCGGGCGAGGCCAGCGTCGCCATCTCTTCCGCCACCCAATGTGTCCGCCCGGTCGCTTCAAGCTCGCCGACGAGAAACCTGTAGATATCGCGCAGGTGGGTAACGTCGGCCAACGCATAGTTCAGTTGCCGGCCGCTCAGCGGTCGCCGGCTCCAGTCGGTGAAGCGCGCGCCCTTGTCGATGTCGACGCCGAGCACTTTCTTGGCGAGATTGACATAGCCGACCGACTCGCCAAAGCCGCACACCATCGCTGCGACCTGGGTATCAAACAACGGCGCCGGAATAAGTTCGGCCTGTGCGTAAACGATCTCGATATCCTGCCGTCCGGCGTGAAAGACCTTGACCACCGACGTGTCGCCCATCAGCTGATAGAACGCCGACAGATCAAGGCCCGATGCCAACGGGTCGACGACGACCTCCATCTGCGGCCCGGCCATTTGAATGAGACAGAGTTGCGGCCAGAACGTCTGCTCGCGAAGGAATTCCGTGTCGACAGCAACAAAATCATGCTCAGCCAAGGCCTTACATGCTGATTCTAAATGTTCCGAATCGGTAATGGGCTCCATCCGAAGGCGTATACATCACGTTTTTGCACTTGTCCTCAATCGGTGCCGGTTTATCGCATCCGGCGGGCCGGGACCTGGTCTGATGATTAACGCCCTGACAGGCAGCCGAAGCCCGGTTCTGGCAGTTGGCCCGGCGATCGGAAGTCGCCTTGACAGGACCGGGCTTGCGTGCGCTTTTCCCAAGCGCGTTCGCCCGTGCCCCTGGCGCCGACCCGCCCCGTCCGGGCCGACCCGCGAACGCGCAATGAAGGCCTGTTAGAGCAGCGAAAATCATGCACCGATACAGATCCCACACCTGTGGCGCGTTGCGCGCTGGCGACATTGGCGAGACGGCCCGCGTCTCCGGCTGGGTCCACCGCGTGCGCGATCACGGCGGCGTGCTGTTTATCGACCTTCGCGACCACTACGGCATCACCCAGGTCGTGGCTGACCCGGACAGTGCCGCCTTTTCGACCGCGGAAACGGTGCGCTCGGAGTGGGTGATCCGGGTTGACGGGCGGGTCCGTGAGCGTCCGGAAGGCACGGTCAATCCCGAACTGCCGACCGGTGAAGTTGAACTTTTCGCCAGCGAAATCGAGGTCCTGTCTGCCGCTAAGGAGCTTCCCGTCCCGGTCTTCGGCGAGCCCGACTATCCCGAGGACCTGCGCCTCCAGTACCGCTTCCTCGACCTGCGCCGTGATACGCTGCATGCCAACATTATGCGCCGCATTGAGATCGTAAAGTCGATCCGCGAGCGCATGAACGAGGCGGGATTCTTCGAATTCACGACGCCGATCCTGACGGCGTCGTCGCCTGAAGGCGCGCGCGATTTCCTGGTGCCGAGCCGCATGCACCAGGGCCACTTCTACGCCCTGCCGCAAGCCCCGCAGCAATACAAGCAGCTGGTCATGATGTCGGGCTTCGACCGCTATTTCCAGATCGCGCCTTGCTTTCGCGACGAAGATCCGCGCGCCGACCGCCTGCCGGGCGAGTTCTATCAGCTCGACGTCGAGATGAGTTTTGTCGAGCAGGACGACGTCTTTGCAACGATGGGCCCGATCCTGCGCGATACCTTCAAGGCCTTCGCCGACGGCAAGCCGGTGACCGAGGACATTCCGCTCATCCCCTACGACGAGGCGATCGCGAAGTACGGCACTGACAAGCCGGATCTGCGCAATCCCATCGAAATGCAGGACGTCACGGAGCACTTCCGCGGCTCCGGCTTCAAGATCTTCGCCGGTATGATCGAAAAGGATGACAAGGTCCGCGTATGGGCCATCCCCGCGCCTGGCGGCGGCAGTCGTGCGTTCTGTGACCGCATGAACAACTGGGCGCAGGGCGAGGGCCAGCCGGGCTTGGGCTATATTTTTTGGCGCGATGGAGGGGGCGCCGGTCCGATCGCCAAGAACATCGGAGACGAACGCACCGCTGCAATGGCGAGCCAACTCGGCCTCGCAGACGGCGACGCCGTGTTCTTTGCCGCCGGCCGTCCGGAGAACTTCGCCAAGTTCGCCGGCGAAGCCCGCGACCGCGCCGGTGCCGAATTGGAGCTGATCGACGAGGATCGCTTCGAGTTGGCCTGGATCGTCGACTTTCCGATGTATGAATGGAACGAGGACGAAAAGAAGATCGATTTCTCCCACAACCCGTTTTCCATGCCGCAGGGCGGTTTGGCGGCACTCGAGGCGGCAAAGTCCGATACAGACCTGATCGCATTGAAGGCCTATCAGTACGACTTCGTGTGCAACGGGTTCGAGATCGCCTCCGGTGCAATCCGCAACCACTTGCCCGACGTGATGATCAAGGCATTTGGTATCGCGGGCTACGAGGCAGCCGTATTGCAGGAACGCTTCGGCGCGATGTATCGCGCATTCCAGTTTGGCGCACCGCCGCACGGCGGCATGGCGGCGGGTATCGATCGCATCGTCATGCTGTTGGTTGGCGCAAAGAACCTGCGCGAAGTCTCACTATTCCCCATGAACCAGCAGGCCGCAGACCTCCTGATGGGCGCACCGAGCGAGGTTGCCCCCTCGCAATTGCGGGAACTGGGCCTAAGGGTTTCGGTTGCAGCAAAGAAGGAGTGATCCTCGCGCCATCCCTCGCGCGTAGGCAAGGTGGTGGATACCGACGTTTCCCTGGGGGCGGACCGTGAACCAGAAAATCTTTGCCTATTGCGAACGCGGGTCGGACCCGTCCTTCTGGGCCGAGCCGCTGAACGCCGTCACCAACGCTGCATTCATCATTGCAGCTCTTCTTGCGACCCGGATCTGGCTCCAGGCACCGGCAGGCCGGCGCGGTGCGTTCGAAGGCTTTCTGGTGCTCTTGTTGTACGCCATGGGGATAGGGAGCTTCCTGTTCCACACCTTCGCCGAACCGTGGGCTGCGATTGCAGACACCGTGCCGATCGGCATCTTCATGGTCGCTTATCTGGCCTACGCGCTGCGCCGTTACATCGGCCTCGGCTGGCCGGCGACATTTGCCCTGCTTGCCGCGTTCTTCATTTCACTCTGGCAGACCAGCGTCGCGCGCTGTGGCGATGGCCCCTGTCTCAACGGATCGCTCGCCTACGTGCCGGCTCTGGTCGTATTGCTTGTCATCGGGGCATTGCTGATCGCACGTCGTCACGTGGCCGGCTGGAGTATTTTGTCAGCAGGCGTTATATTTTCCCTCTCGCTCACGGCCCGCACGCTCGACCGCGAGATCTGCGCCGCCACCGGCGACATCGGCACGCACTTCATCTGGCACATGCTCAACGCGACGCTGCTCTTTATCCTTGCCCGCGCCGCACTCCTTTATGGACGCCCGCAGGGTAACTAGCCCTGTGGCCATTTCACCGTGTCACGTTTCGTGGAACCGGCGCGCAGCAAGGCCCGCCTGGAACCAGAGGATAAAGGAGTAGATAGTGTAGACCGGTAGCCCGAGCGCGCGTTGAACGGCAGCGCCATAGGGCACCATGTTCGTGCACTCGAGCACCAGCGCACCGGTTTCGGGATGACGTTCCACCAACACGCGGGCTGCCGCGATCATCTCCGCTTCCGACTTGGCGACATCAAGGGTTTCCCTGTTACCGATGATCGATGTTGCGAATGCGCCGTCCGGGTCGAGCCCGCCGACCGGCGTGTCCGGTGCGACGCCGACACTTGTCAGGTGTTCAGGCGTCAACGAAGCAGCTGAAATCGTCAGGACGGAAACATGCCTGCCGGCCGGCAGTGTCGCGTTGATCAACGGCACCTGCATCAGCGACGAGGTTGCAATTGGCACCGGCACGGCGGCCCTCAACTCCTGTTGAATGAGTGCCAGAAACCCGCAGGTCGTAGTGATCCCGTCAACACCCTCGTCGGCAAGTTCGAGCGCGGCATCGATGAACGCCTGATGCTTGCCTTCTGCTCGGTGCAGGACGACCGCTTCCGGCGTCGCCCCGCGCACGACCTTATAGTGGACGGGAAACGGCCAGGTTGTTGCGTTGCCGATGTCGCCCGCAATGCGCGGAATCTTGGCGTCGAGCATGAGAATGCCGATGCTTGCACCATAAAGCGACTTGCCGCCGGTTGCCGTTCCAGAACTTGCGATCATGGTCCACTTTCCGCGTGCGTCTTCGGGCACTACACACCGAGCGCAACAATCCGATCATCGATGGTGGTGAAATGCAAGTCGCAGTGTTGGGCTGTCCGTTGAAGGAAGCCGCAGGAGCGCTCGGTGATTGCCACTGGCGCTGAGCCCGGTCATAGTCCCGGGCCTTATCCCTTCGCGACAGGTGGTGTTTGGCGGACCAGCCGCAGATGCCGCCTCAACGCCCGTGCATCGTCAACCGTGCCAGGCTGATTGCACGGTTCCAGGTGATACCGTTGACCTGGTCGCGATAAAGCGCATGATCGCTCTCATGCAGTAGCACGGTCGGGCGCTGCCCGCTGTCGCCCCAGCGGACATCACAGGCCAATGCGGCAAGCTCTCCACCATCGTTCGCGTAACCGGGCATCGTCACCCTGAGCCAGCCAAAACTGCTGTCACCGGATTGATTTTCGCTGAACGTTGCGATGTAGCGCGCAAAGCTTGCCCTGCTCTGGCTCACCCAAACGCCCCACGTGAACGGCTCTTCGGCTCCCTCGATCGGAATCTCCAGGATCGTTCGGATCAAGAACAAATCGTTGTCGATGACACAGGTGTCATCGTCGATCACCACCCGTTCATTGCGTTCTTCTGCCGGCACCGCGAAATAATCGTACGGTCTGTCATAGGCAAAGAACGGCGAGCCGCGGTGGACTTCGCCGCACGAGGCACAGCGAAACTCGAACGCACGTTCCGGTTCGTTGTGCATGATGAACCACTGAAAAGCCATCGCGAGTACTCAAACTTGTTCGCGTTGGCGTTGAATCTTATGGATCGAACTTGAACCGAGCCTTAACCGCGGCTTGGCGAAAAGCTCGCAAAAAGAAAAAAGCGGCAGCCGAAGCCGCCGCTCTTATATTTCGGTGAATTCCGGGTTAACCAACGCTCACGGATTTGAACCGGATTGCTCCGGTGCCGTTAGCTGCTCATCATGCGCGGCAGCCACAGAACGATTTCCGGGTAGGCCAGGAACAGGCCGACGGTCGCCGCATCCGCCAGGAAGAATGGAAAGATCCCGCGGAACACGTCACCGAGTGGGATATCGGGCCGGACAGCGGACACAACATAGCAGTTGAGGCCCACCGGCGGCGTGATGAGGCATACCTCGCACATCTTGACCACGATGATACCGAACCAGATCGGATCGTAGCCGAGCGCGATCACCGCCGGGTAGACCACCGGCAGCGTCAACAGCAGCATGCCGATCGCGTCCATGAACATGCCAAGCACGGCATAGCCGAGCAGGATCATAATCATGATCACCACGGGCGGATACGGCAGCGAAATGATCCACTGCGCGAAGGCCTCGGGCAGGCCGGCAAAACCGAGAAACCGCACGAAGATCAAAACGCCCCAGATCAGCGCAAAGATCATCACGGTGAGCTTCGCCGTTTCCATCAGCGCGTCCTGCAGCGCCCCCCACCGCATGCCGCGGTAAAGCGCAATCAACAGCACCACGAAGGCACCGAGTGCACCGGCTTCCGTGGGTGTGGCCCAGCCCGCCGCCATCGCCGAGAAGATGATCGCCACGACGGCGAAGATCGGGATCGTGCCCGGCAGTGTCGCAAACCGCTCCATCAGGGGCGGCGCGGCAATCGCCGGACCCAGTTTTGGGTTCCAGCTGCACTGCCCGATGATCAGCAGTGCGTAGATCAGTGCTGACACGATGCCCGGCAGGAAGCCCGCGAGGATCAATGTGCCCACCGATTCTTCCACGATGATCGCGTAGATCACCAGGATCGCGCTCGGCGGAATAAGCGACGCGAGCGTGCCGCCGGCCGCAACGACCCCGGCTGCAAGTTTCCGATCATACCCGGAAGCAAGCATATGCGGGATCGCCACCCGGCTGAACACGGCAGCCGTCGCCGTACTCGCACCAGACACCGCCGCAAAGCCCGCCGTTGCAAACACACTCGCAACCGCAAGGCCGCCCGGCACCCAGCCGACCCAGGCCCGCGCGGCGTTGAACAGGTCATGAGTGAGGCCGGCATGATACGCGATAAAGCCGATCAAAATGAACATCGGCAGGACGCTCAACACGTAGTTGACCGACTTTCCGTGCGGAATGGTCCCGACGATTCCACCGCCGATGCGCCAGGCGTCCTCGAAGGATTCACCGCCTGCCAACCGCAGGGCCACCAGCCCGACGAGACCGGCAACCGAAGCCGCGACATAGACACGGACACCGAGAAAGACGGCCGCAAGCAGACCACCGGTGACCAACAGCCCAATTGTAAACTCGTCCATCACGCGCCCCCTTCTTTCTTGGCAAGAAGGTCGACCTTCTCTTGTTCACCCGCCAGGCCGGCGTCGATTTCATGCTGTGCTTGTTCGTCGACGGTCTCGATCTTGGGAACGCCGATCGGTTCCGCATCGGGATTGAGAAATAGCCTGATGAATCCCAACAGTTGAATGAACAGTCGGATGATCAAGACGCCGAATGCGAACGGCACGAGCAACTTTGACGGCCACACCGGCAGCTCGATATCGATCGTACTGTCGCCGATCTCGAATGCGCGCAGGAAGTGCTCGTAACCGTAGTAGGCGAGCACCGTGACGACGAAAATCGCGCAAAGCGTGCCGAAAATTTCGAGGGCGTAGAGCACCCGGCCCTTAAGGCGACCGAGAATGATCTCCATGCGGACATGGCCGCCGAGCCGCTGCGTGTAGGAAATGGCCACAAACGCGAACACGGTCATGATCATTTCGATCCAGTCCACATATCCGGGGACCGGAACGTTGAGCAACTTGCGTCCGAACACCTGGTAGGTGCCGATCAGCATGATCGCGAGAATCACAAGCGCTGCGATGAAATTGAGGAACTTCTCTAACTGAAAGAAGGCCTCGTCGACGCCCTTGAGCATACGCGCTCCAGGGGACAGTTCAGGAGAGCTGTTCATATCACCCGAGCCGAAATCGATGGGGAAATGGCGGCAAAAGCATCGGGCCGCAGCAGGTGCGGCCCGATGAGAACGCTACGGCAACAATTATTTGCCGGCCGTCTTGAGTACGAGGTCAAGCAGTTCCTGTGCCGGGATCTTGTCCTTGTTGTCTGCGACCCACTGGTCCCAAACCGGTTTACCGGCGATCTTGCGGAACTCTGCCATCTCGTTCTCAGGGATCTGCACCATCTTCAACTTGCCCTCTTTCTTCCAGCGGGCAATGTTCGCCTTGTCCTGAGCATCGTAGGCGTCATTGATGGCCTTGTATGCGCCGTCCTTGAGGTCGTCGAGAAGCTTCTTGTACTGGTCAGGCAGCTTCGCGTAGGCATCGGCATTGAACACCGTCGGGCAGTTCACCGTGCCGAGCTTCATGTTGGTCGTCACCCAATCAGAAATCTCTTCCGTTTTGTAGGAAACGAACGTGTAGGTGTACGGGAAGCCGATCGCATCGACCGTGCCACGCTGCAATGCGGTGTAGGTCTCGGACGCCGGCATCGTCGACGGCGTAGCGCCGAGCAACTTGGCTGCGCGTCCCATGCCACCAAGCGCCCTGAGACGCTTGCCCTTGAAGTCAGCAACCGACTTGGGAGGCTCGCCGCGGCCCATGTATTCATACTGCGGCAGGATGTTGGACATGTAGATGACGGCCTTCCACTTGGCCAACGCCTTCTTGGAGGCTGGGTGCGCGTAGACGGCGTCATGGACCTTGCGCATCGTGTCGAAGTCTGAGAGCGGCAGGAACGGCAGGTCGAGCACGTTCAATGGTGCGTTCTTGCCCGGGTGATAGGCGGCGCAGAACGTCGCCGCTTCGAAAGCGCCGATACTCAGGTTGTCGAGGTTCTGCTTACTCTTGGAGAGCTGTTCACCATAGAACAGTTTGATGTTGAACTTGCCGCCGGTGCGCTTTTTCGCTTCGGCCGAGACATACTCCATGCCTTCGGTAAAGGCGCGGCGCTTGCCCCACAAAGACAGCTTCCAGTTGACGGCCGGCCCGTCGACGGTCTGGGCGCCGGCTGCCGTGGCGAGCACGGTCGGGCTGGCGAAAGCAAGCGCGCCAGCACCTGCGAGCAGCGTAAACTTCAAACCTTTCACGATTGGATTCCTCCCATGTGTACTGAGGTTTGCTGTGTGCTTGGACATTTTTGGATCAACACGGCGAACCGCACCGATCTACGTATAGTGCACGACTATAGTCTAACGTTTTTAAGTCCCGTTCGTCGAGATGCTTTCTGCAATTGCGCGAAGTTTGGACACGCGCCGCGCGTGCGAACGCTATGAGTTCACCGGAAATCACCGGCATTTGTTGCATTGCAGCATGAAGTCATCGCTGGGCCTGCGTGTGATCGAAGCTCACCGGGGCGGCGCGTTGAGGTGGGCGTTGACGTGGCTCTGGCGACGTGGACACATGTCGACCACATCCACCATCCGTATGCACGATTACCATTCCGGACCGCGATGATTCGAGATCCCGAGCGTTTCAGTGAACTTCTGGCTGCCACCCGCCGCTTCGTCACGGATGTGGCAATTCCCAATGAGGACCTGGTCGAACGCGACGACCGTGTCCCTGACAATGTCGTCGCGGCCATGCGCGACCTTGGAACGTTCGGCTGGAGCATTCCCGAAGAGTTCGGCGGCAGTGGCCTGACCAGCGAGGAACTGGCGCTGGCCTTCCTGGAACTCACGCAGTGCTCCGTCGCATATCGCGTCATCGGTGCGCAGAACGCCGGCATCGGTTCCGAGTGCATTATTCGCGACGGTACTGAAGAGCAAAAGCGAAATTACCTGCCGCGCCTGGCCTCCGGCGCCTTGATCGGCTGCCTTGCATTGACGGAACCGGAGGCCGGTTCCGATGCCACCGCGTTGCGCACGCGGGCGCAACCGACCGGCGATGGCCACTATCGCATCAATGGCCACAAGCACTACATCACCTTGGCCCCCATTGCCGACGTCTTTGCAATATTTGCCCGCACCGATGAGCGCGACCGCGGCGGCGCCGGCATCACGGCCTTCATCATCGAACGCGGCACGCCCGGCCTGACAACGTCCGGATCGACGCCGAAGATGGGCCAGGAGGGCGCCCCTATTGGCGAGGTCTTTCTCGAAGACTGCATTGTGCCGCAGAGCGCCATCATCGGCGGCGAGCCGGGCCACGGCTTTCGCACGGTCATGAAGGCGTTGAACAAGCAGCGCATCAATCTGTCCGCTTTATCGACCGGACCGGCAATCCGAATGCTCGACGAAGCCGTTCGCTATACCCGCGAACGCGAGCAGTTCGGCCGGCCGATAGCGGAGTTCCAACTCATCCAGGCCATGCTTGCCGAATGCAAGGTCGACATCGAAGCTGCCCGCGCGTTGATTCTCGAGACCGCGCGCAAGCGCGATCGTGGCGAAGACGTCACCATGGACGTGTCGATTTGCAAGTATTTCTCGACCGAGATGTGCGGACGCGTCGCCGACCGCGTCGTTCAGATCTTCGGCGGCCAGGGCTACGTCAAGGGCCGCGGCATCGAACGCTTCTATCGCGATGTGCGCGCCTTCCGCGTCTACGAGGGCACCAGCCAGATCCATCTCCTGAATATCGCAAAGCGGCTCGAGCCGGGACGCTGAGTACAGCAATGACGACCGGCGGGACATATACGCTCTACGGCGGCGGCGTGGCACAATCGGCATCCGTCGAGGCGGTGTTGCGCGAGCTGGATCTCGCCTACACGCGCAAGGATGTCGACGTTGCCCGCAAAGATGCGCGCTGGGACGAACTTCTCGCCGTCAACCCCGCCGGGCTCGTGCCGGCCCTGGTGCTGCCGGACGGCACGGTCATGCACGAAACGGTTGCGATCATGCTGTTCCTGGCAGACCGTCACCCCGCCGCCGCTCTCGCACCGCAAACAGATAACCACCTTCGCGCGCAATTTCTGGCCCGCTTGTTTTACATCAACAACGAGATCGCGGCGCGCACCAAGGGCTTCTTCTACGCCCATCGCTGGTCAACGGATGTCCGCGATGTCCCGCGTGTGCGCGATGCCGCGTTCGCCGCCGTGATGGAGCGGTGGCAACTGGTCGAGACGTGGCTTGACGGCGCCGGTCCCTACATTCTGGCTGACCGCTTCTCCATCGCTGACGTATTCCTGGCCAACTGGGCAGCCTACGGGCTGCGCGATGGCGCTGACATCAGGCGCCGATTCCCGGCAGTCGCGCGCTGCCTGGATGTTGTTGCGCTGCGCGAGAAAAGCGAACCGGTATTCACTGATTTGCTGGCAGCGGTCAAAGCGTGGCGCAACGGCTAACGTATCTTTTTCGGTCAAGATGCTTCTGCAGTTTTGTTTCAGTCATGCCGCAGCAGCGCATTGGCCAGAGTGGTCGGGCTAGTCCGCCTGCCGGCGAAAGAGCGCGCCGTGTGCTGTCGACATCGGCGCCAGCGTCGTCACCAGAATGAGTGCACCAACCATAAGCGGCGCCACGAAACTCCCGGTCAGATCGTACGCCCAACCGGCCAGCAGCGGCCCGATGATCTGCCCCACCGCGAACGAGGTTGTCATCAACGACACGAAGAACTGCTCGCTGCCCGCCGGCGCCAGACGGTGCGCTTCCTTCATGCCCGCCATGGTGATCACCATGAACGTTCCCCCGACGCAGATTCCGCCGAGAATGACGGCTGCAAGGCCTGGCACCAGTGCTGGCAATGCGAGGCCGACGGCCATCACGATCTGGCTGGTCATCCAAATCGCGCGATCGCTGAACCGCGCGCTCAAGCGGCCCGCGACAAGCGTCGAGAGCGCGGCAGCCAGGCCGAAGATCGGCCAACCCCATCCGAACACCAGCGGCGAGGCAACTGACTGCTGCGCCATCACCGGCAGGTAGGTTGCAGGGATGATGTAGCCGGCGCCCATCGCACCGTAGGCGAGCATGATCCGCCAGGCCGCGCCACCGCCGCCGCCGGCCGTGCGTTGCTGCACCGTCGCCTGCGGCGGTTGCCGCGCATCGTCGGTGAATACGGCCGCAACAAACACTGTTGCCGCAAGCGTCGCAAGCCCGAAGCCGATCCAACCGCCATGGCTCGGAACGTCGCTGGCCATCGCCGCCAGCATCACGAAGCCGACCAGTGCCGTACCGACCCCGACGCCCGAGAACACCACGCCCTGCAGATCGCCACGATGCGCCGCTGCGAGCCGTTTGACGATGTGCGTGCTGACGACCACCAGCGCCACGGCGCTCGCCACACCGGCGAGCCACCGTGCAGCCAGCCACACCCAGAGCGCGTTGCTGACACCCATTGCCAGCGTTGACACACCGATGACGATCAAAGAGGCGAGCAGGGATGTACGCGATGAAGCTTTGACAAAGCTGGCAAACGCCGCGCCCATCGCGTAACCGACGAAATGCGCGGACGCCAGCAGTCCGCTAGCGCCGATAGTCAGCAAACCATCCGCCTGCATGACCGGCAGCAGCGGTGTGAACGCGAACCGGCCCACGCCCATGGAAAAGACCAGGATGAAGAATCCATAGAACGCCAATCGTTGCGGTGTCGGGTGATATGGCATCTGTGCGCCCGTTGCTCGTGTATGACGGCAGCACTTTACATGCACTCATGTTTCTGAAAAAATGAATTAATAAGATACAAGGTTTCGCAATATGAGAAATTACAACCACCCTTCACTATCGGCACTGGAGATGTTCCGCAGCGTTGCCAAGGAAGGCAGCATTCTGGCGGCCGCCGCCCGATTGAACCGCGTGCAGTCCAATGTCAGCACGCGCATCAGGCAGCTTGAGGAGCAGCTCGGCACGACATTGTTCAGGCGCGGCGCCCGCGGCTTGACACTTACCGATGAAGGACGCCTGCTTCTTCGCTACGCGGATCGCCTGATCGCGTTATCGGACGAGGCTCAGGAAGCACTGCGCTCAGCCGCACCCAACGGCGAATTCCGGGTTGGTACGATGGAAAGCACGGCTGCATCCCGCCTGCCGAAGATCCTGTCGGCCTACCATGCCCGCTTTCCCGATGTCGGGATACATCTCGAAACCGATACCGCCGGCGGTTTGACCCGGCGCCTGAATGGCGGGGAGATCGATGCAGCCTTCATCGCTGAGCCCGTAACGCTTGAGGGCGTGATCACCGAGCCTGTTTTCGAAGAGCGCTTGGTCTTGATCGCGCCGACCTCGCTTCCCTCGCCGCGCCGGCGCGAGCAGCTCAACGGCGCCACCATCGTTGCCTTTGAGGAGGGCTGCGCCTATCGCCGTTATTTGCAGGAGTGGCTCGCCGAGGAAGGCATCCGCCCGGGCCAGGTCCTGTCCGTTGGCTCCTACCTGGCGATCCTTGCGTGCGTGTCAGCTGGCACGGGTTATGCCGTCGTCCCGCAGTCGGTATTGGACACGGTCGCCAGCGAAGGCGAATTTCGCCGCCATGCGTTGCCGCGGCGTTATTCGCGCATCAAGACCTTGCTCGTCTGGCGCGACGACTATCGCTCCGCCAAGCTCGATGCGCTGCGTGCCCTGCTCCCCGACGGCGTTAAATCGGCACGAACCTGAAACAGGACCAAACGAAACTAGGGTCCGCCTCAGGCGGAATCGCATCGCCGGCCCGCTTCGCCTGCCGACCGCCCACGGCATCATTGTGTTGACCGGTCGGCGGGGGGGGCGGGATGGTTTCAGCTCAACCTGAAAGGCTATAGCAGTGCCGATCCGACTGATGATCGTCACCGCCACATGACTTGATCACGGTCGCATGTCTGCTCAAAGTCTTCGCAGTTGCAACCGCATGTGCTGAGGCCCGCGCAATGAAATTCGGTATTTTCTACGAGCTTCAGATCCCGCGCCCCTGGCAGGCCCATTCCGAGCACAAGCTGCATCACGACGCGTTGGCGCAGCTTGAACTTGCTGATCAACTGGGCTTCGACTACGCCTGGGAGGTCGAGCACCATTTCCTCGAGGAATACTCCCACTCCTCAGCGCCCGAGGTGTTCCTCGGTGCCGCCAGCCAGCGCACCAAGCACATTCGTCTGGCCCACGGCATCATCCAGCTCACGACAAACGACCCGGCGCGCGTTGCCGAGCGCGTTGCAACGCTTGATCTTCTGAGCAACGGCCGCGTCGAATTCGGCATGGGAGAGGGCAATACCTGGGCCGAACTCGAACCCTTCGATGTTGAATTCGACGATAAGCGCGAGCGCTGGGAGGATGCCGTCAGATGCATCATGCCGATGTTCAAGGACGAGCCCTGCACTTATGACGGGCCATATTTCAAGTTCCCGCTGCGCAACGTGGTGCCAAAACCGTTGCAAAAGCCGCATCCGCCGCTGTGGGTCGCCTGTTCGCAGCTGCCAACGATCGAGATGGCCGGCACCCGGGGTCTCGGCGCGCTTGGCTTTCAGTTCGTCTCCTCCGATGCCGCCCAGGCCTGGGTGCATGCCTACTACAACGCCATCACCAAGCGCCTCGACAAGCTTGCCGACTACCAGATCAACCCCAACATAGCACTGGTCAGCTATTTCATGTGCGCCAAGACCGATGAAGAGGCCCGTGCCCGCGCCGATGGCCTCACCTTCTTCCAGTTCGCATTGCGCCACTACGCCCACGGCCCGCAAAAGCTCGCGCCGAAGGCCGGCTCGCTCAACATCTGGGACGAGTACCAGAAGTGGAAGGCCGAAAACACCGAAACGGTCGCGCGCGCACTGTCCGGCGGGCTCGTTGGTTCACCCGACACCCTGCGCCGCAAGCTCCGCAAGTTTGCCACCAGCAACGTCGACCAGATCATTCTCCTCAATCAGGCAGGCAACAACACGCACGAGCACATTTGCGAAAGCCTCGAACTGTTCGCGCGTGAAGTCATGCCTGAGTTTCAGGCCATGGAGCCGGAACATCAGGAATGGAAACGCAGTGTGCTCGCCGGTGAGACCGAACTCGCCGAAATCGATACCGCTCCCTACCGCGAGCGCTTCGGTAAGAACCTCGCCAACGTCGCCCCGACCAAACCGGTGGCAGCGCAGTAGGCAAGCATTCCCGTGCGCGCCGTTGATCCCGTGAGCCGCCGCCGATTTCGCCGCGCACGATGGCGTGGTATGCTGGCTTGGCATGTCGCCCGGGCTTGGCCTGGGCCAGGCCTGGGCCTTGCACGGCATCCAGGCCTAATCCGGCGGCGCTGTCTTGGAGGTGCGCGATGAATTGGCTGGCATGGCTTGTCTTATCGCTGGGGTTTCTGGCGGTTGGCGGCCAACTGATGCGCCGTGGTCGGACCGGCATCGTGACGGTTTACGCGGCAGCCTGCGTGGTTTTGTTTCTCCTGACGCTGTTCCGCTTCGGCCATCTCTTCGGTGACGCTTTCGCGCCGTGGCCCTGGATCCTGTGCACCGCAGTTTTCCCGGCCACATTGATCCTGGCCATTGTCGCTGTGCGGCGTGACCGGGAGGCGGTGATGGGCGCGCCGGGCAGTCGCGAGGCCGCCACCACGGCTGCCGTCGTCTACGGTGCCGGTGCAACGCACGATAGTGGCGGCGTCGACGCCAGTGGCGGTGGCGAGATGTGACCGCCGGCGTCACGGATTAGCGCACGCGGCATTTTTCGGCGAAGTCCTCGTTCAATCGCAGCCCGAGCCCCGGCTCCGTCGGCGCCTTGAGATAGACGCCGTCGTCCTTCACCACTTCGTCCATGGTGTTGGCAAAGAGTTCGCCCTGGAACGCCAGCAGCGCGTTGTCTGCCATGAAATATTCGATCCACTGCACGTTATTGAGGCCGGCCGCCATGTGCAGGTGAACGAGCTGCAGGTTCCACGGGCTGACCGGCACGCTGCGCTGGGTCGCCAATCCATGGATCTCGAGCCAGGGCGTGATGCCACCGGCCACCATCGCGTTTGGCTGCACAATATCGACCCCGGCATCGATCAACGCATCGAATTCGGTCAGACCGACGTTTTGTTCGCCGCCGACGATGTAGGTCTTACCGGTCCGCCGCCTGATCCGCGCATAGCCGGCCGTGTCACTCGGCGGAACCGGCTCCTCCAACCAGTAGACATCATAGGGCTCCCAGGCCTTGAGCTGCTGTAATGCGGTGTCGACATCCCACGTGCCGTTGACGTCGACCATCAGCCGCACGCCGTCACCGATGGCCGCGCGCACGTGCCGGACCCGCTCGGTGGCCTCGGCCAGCGACACGAACGTCGCCGAGCCGCGCACCTTGAGCGCCCGGTGACCGGCCGCGACGTATTCGGCCGCGCGTTGCGCCAGTTCCTCCGGCGGCATGTGATGGGCGCAATTGGCGTAAGTCGGGATCTCTTCGCGATAGTTGCCGAACAGTTTGGCCACCGGTACGCCGGCCGATTTGCCCTTGATATCCCAGAGCGCGAAATCGACCGCCGCGATCGCCACCCGCATCAATCCATCGCCTCCTCGGCGCGGCGCTGCCTGCCAGTAGAGCTGCTGCCAGAGAGCCTCATTGAGTTGCGGGTCGCGTCCGACCAGGTGCGGTTTGAGGAGCGTCTCGATCATCCGCGCGATCAGGTCTCCGGTCTTCGATGGCGCGCTTGCAAAACCGATTCCCGTGACACCGGCATCGGTCTCGATCTCAACGATTTGGATCTCGGCGCTGTAGTCGGTTCCGCCACTGGCGGGCGGTCGTCGATACTGAATGACGCGGACATCGCTGATCAGCATGGCATGCACTCCTGGAGACGGGGGCCGGCGGTTTATCGCGCGGACGCCGGGGCTGGGTAAGCGAGGCCACCACTGTTCACCGGCGTTGTCAAAGCAACCAGTGCTCGCAAAGTCGGCGCATAGACAACTCATCTAGGCTTGGTCCGAGCACAATTGCGACCAACGGACGCGAAGTAGGAGCGATCCGCCCATTTTGGGAAAAAAAGATCATTTACAGGGTGTTAATTGCACTATGTTCTCATAGTGATGTACGTTTGCGCGTTGCATCCACCACCCCAGTCCGCGTTCACAAAACATCTCACCCGAAGTCGACCTGACTGAAGACTTCGTGCAGTCAACGGACGTGTTTCTCCGGTAACCGGGAATTCAACGAGCAGGCCGTGGTTCAAATCCGACCAATTGTGCTGACACTCGGGCTTGTCCTGTGCGCCATCGCGGCAACGATGGTGCTGCCGGCCATAGTCGACATTGCCGATGGCCAGCCTGGCTGGCGCGTGTTCTTGGCCTCGTCCGTGTTCACGTTTTTCATCGGCGGTCTCATGCTGCTGGTCGCCTATACGGACAAGCCGATACAACTAGGCATTAAGGAGGGCTTTGTCCTCACCACCGTCACCTGGGTGTTCGTAGCTGCGTTCGCGGCCATTCCGTTTGTCGGCCTGGGCTTGCCCTACACGGATGCCTTTTTTGAATCGATGTCCGGGCTGACAACCACCGGCTCGACGGTGCTCGTCAAGCTTGACCTGCTGCCGCGCGGCATACTTCTGTGGCGATCGCTGCTGCAGGGGCTCGGCGGTCTTGGTATCGTCGTGACCGCCCTCATCATGCTGCCGTTCCTGCGGGTCGGTGGCATGCAGCTCTTCCAGACCGAGAGTTCGGACCGGTCGGAAAAAGTGCTGCCGCGTGCCCTCGAGCTGGTCACGGCCACGGCAGCCATCTACGCGAGCCTGATCGTGCTTTGTACGGCTGCCTACATGGCCTTCGAGATGACGCCGTTCGACGCCATCAATCATGCCCTGACGACCGTCGCAACAGCCGGCTTTTCGACCCACGACAAGAGTTTTGGTTTCTTTGCATCACCGGCACTGCAATGGGTGTGCATCATTTTCATGATCCTCGGGGCTCTGCCATTCGTCGTTTTCATTCGCATGTTGCGCGGAGAACCGTCGGCGTTGTGGCGCGATGCCCAGGTTCGTGGCCTTGCTTTCTTTCTGGCCACCGTCTGCGTGATCGTCGCGCTTTGGCTGAACACCGCGCGCAGCATTCCGCTCGGCGAGGCCTTTCGCATGGCGACATTCAACATCACGTCGATCGTCACGACCACGGGCTATTCGGCTGGCGATTACACGAGTTGGGGGCCGTTCGCGATGGGCCTCTTTTTTCTTCTGATGTTTGTTGGCGGCTGTTCGGGCTCCACCTGCGGTGGCATCAAGGTCTATCGCTTGCAGGTTGCCGGCATGCTGACGCGCAGCCACTTCCTGCACCTGATCAGCCCCAATCGGGTGATCACGATGACCTACAACCGCCGTCGTCTGCCTGACGACGTGCCGTTCTCGGTGGTTGCGTTTCTGGCGATTTATATGACGACCGTCGGCGTCTTTACCGTAATTCTGAGCGCCCTCGATCTCGACTTGACGACATCGCTCTCGGCCGCCGCCAGTGCGGTCGGCAACGTCGGCCCGGGACTTGGCGACATTATCGGGCCGGCCGGCAACTATTCGACCCTTCCGGCAACCGCAAAATGGGTGCTGGCCTTCGCGATGCTCCTTGGCCGGCTCGAACTCTTCACCGTGCTCGTCCTGCTCCGGCCGGAATTTTGGCGCGGCTGATCATCTTGCTTGCGTTGCCACGTTCCGGCCCAACCCGCATGGCGTTTTCCACTACAGTGGGATTTTGGCAGCGCCCAAGGGGGACCGGCTATGGACTGGCTCGACATTTTTATCATCAACCCGGGCGCGTTGAGCAATGCCGACAGGGTTGAAGCGCTGGCGGCCATCAGCCAGGCCATCGCAGCGATCCTGTCGCTCGCGGCGCTGATCATCTCCCTGTGGGTCTTTTCCCGCCAGCAACGCTTGAACCGCTGGCAGTTGAGATTGCATCGCGAGGACCACATCATCGCCTGGTCGCAAACCTGCATCGCGTTGATGGCCGAGGTCGAAGAGCATCTCAAGACGGCCGGCGAAGGTCCGCTGGTCGCGTGGCCGAATGACGAATTCGTGCGGCTGCGCTCCCGCCTCAGCGCCCTGATCGACGAAGGCCGGCTCTACTTCCCCAACCTGCCCGATCCGGTTCACGGCAAGAACAAGCAAGAGGCCTATCGCGGCCATCGCCAGAGCATTCTCGACCGCCTGGTCGAGGCTTACGATTTCCTGCGCAAAATCCAAGCCACGGAAGCCGTGGTTCCGGCGGCCGAGGTCGCAGACAAGTTCAACGACATCCGCAGGGCCTTCGTTTCGGACGTGCAGAAAGCCATCGACCCGCGGACTTTCAACCGCATTCGCGCGTGAAACGGGCACCGGCAATCCCTGCTGCGCGCCGGCTTCCTACAGCGCCACCTCGCCGTGATCCTCGTCGTAGCGCCAGGCGTAGATCCAGTCATAGCGCATCATCAGGAACTGCGGTGGGGCTGTACGCATCGCCATGTCGCGTCCCCGGGCGGCAATCCCGCCCAGGTGGTAGATCCGTCCGTTTTCCCGCGAGGCACGCTGAATTTGCCCGGCACGCTGCAGGCGGAGTGATTCGAATGCGGGAAACACGTGCGCAGGCACCGGACCGTGCCGGGCGATCAGCCGGCCGAGCACAAAGGCATCTTCGATGGCCATCGCACCGCCCTGCGCCATGAACGGCAGCATGGGATGTGCGGCATCGCCGATCAGCATTGCGGGCCCCCGCGACCAGGTCGTCAACGGTGGCGGGTCGAACAGCGCCCACTGTCGCCAGTCTTGGGTTGCCTGAAGCACCTCCAGCAGGTCCGCGTTGAGTTCAGAGAACCCGGCAAGGAATGCTTGCCGGTCGACGGCGACGCCCCAGCCTTGCGACGGCTGCGGACGCGTCGTGATCACCACGAGCGCCACCTGGCGCCCTCCATCGACCGGGTACATCACGACGTGCGCCGAAGGCGCCAGCCACACGTGCGTGGCATTGGCTCTCAGACTTTCGGGAAGCACGCTCGGATCGACAAGGCTGCGCGCTGCCGTCATGCCGGAATATGGCAGGTCGCAATCTTGGACGATGGCCCCGCGCAACGCAGACCAGAGACCGTCGGCACCGACAAGCACGGCGCCGGCGAAGGTCTCGCCTTCATCGCTGGTCAGCGCCGCACCGGCAGATTGTGCCGCATCGGCATCGACGGGCGTCAATCCGCTGACGTGCCGGCCCATCTCAATCGTGATTGCGGCTTCGCGCCGGGCGTGCGCCACGAGAACGCTTTGCAAGTCCGTGCGCCGCACGACGAGGTAGGGCGCGCCGTGCCGATCTTCGATCCAGCGGCCAAGGGGCAGCCGAGCGATTTGACGACCGGACTTGGCATCGCTGACGATGATCTCGTCCGGTGAAACTGCGTACGCCGCCAGGTCATCGAGCAGGCCGAGACTGCGCAGAATGCGTGTCGCGTTGGGGCCGAGTTGGATACCGGCGCCGGCTTCGCTGAATGCATCGCGGCCTTCAAGCACGAGCGCACGTCGTCCTGCCTTTGCAAGGGTCAGCGCCAGCGTCAAGCCGGCAATTCCGCCGCCCGCGATGACGACGTCGGAGGTGTGCGTGCTCAAGTCGAATTGGACGTTGCATGAACGATGCAGCCGGCAGGTTCGGATTCGTCCGTTCCCAGTCGGGCATCATGGATGTAGAGGGTCGAGCAATAGGGGCAGAGCGTTTGCGAGTCTGCTCCCATATCCAAGAACACATGCGGGTGATCGTAGGGTGGCCGGGCGCCCATGCACTGGAATTCCTTGACCCCGATCGTCACTTTCTCGGCACCAAGATCGTTGGCGAAATGCGGAACCACGTGGCCGGCCATAGGCATCACCCTTTGCAGCGTCGCGGGACCCCCGCACCCTCGAATAATCCCGCGCAACATAGCCCTCGCCCTGGCGAAATGATAGTAGGCTGCGAAGTCGCATCGCTCACGGTCGGCGCAGGAGGACAGCGTGCACACATTCGATTCCGACGGAGTTGAGATCGCCTATATCGATGAAGGCGACGGAGACCCGGTACTTTTGCTGCACGGCTTCGCCTCCAACATTACGTTCAACTGGGTCGATCCTGGCTGGGTCCGCCATCTGGTACGTGACGGCCGCCGGGTCATTGCCATGGACCATCGCGGCCATGGCCAAAGCGCCAAGCCGCACAACACGGCCGCCTATGGCGCCGCTATCATGAGCGAGGACGCCCGCCGGCTGCTTGACCATCTCGGTATCGGACAGGCCGATCTCATGGGCTATTCGATGGGCGCCCGCATTACGGCATTTTTTGCGCTGGCCCACCCCGCGCGCATTCGCAGCGCGATCTTCGGCGGCCTCGGCTACAACATGGTGCGGGGCATGGCCGGCACGGGTCCGATCGCCAAGGCACTGGAAGCGCCGACCATCGACGATGTGACCAACGCGACCGCCAGAACGTTTCGCGCATTCGCAGAGCAAACGGGCAGCGACCTCAAAGCGCTTGCCGCTTGCATTCGCTCGAGCCGCGACCCGCTGGGCAAGGACGACGTAGCGCGCATTGCCTGTCCGACGCTCGTCGCTGTTGGCAGCGAGGATGTCATCGGAGGTTCTGCGCAGGGACTAGCGGATCTGATCCCCGGCGCCGAGGCACTGGAGATTGCCGGGCGCGACCACATGAAGGCGGTAGGCGACCTGACCTTCAAGAATACCGTGGTCAACTTTCTGGCGCGGCGTCCATAATGGCCAACTCCGGCTCGTCAGCCGCCCCGGAAGGCATTGCCGAAGCGATTGCTGCCCACCGGGTGCGAAGCGGTCATTCTGTAACCTTGGACCGATGCGCCACTGGTCAGGTGGACCTCAGCCTGCGGTTGAGGGACGATCGAACTGCGGGCGGCGCGGAAGACTTCCTGGCATTCGCCGTGCTGGCAGTGCACTGCGCCGGGCTCAGCGCGCTATCGGACGGCGCACGCCTGACGATGATTGACATCAGCGCCAACATTCAGGCCATGGAGCTTGGGTCCACCTGGCTGGCCAAGGCGCGGGTCACGCGCCTTGGCCGCACCATCGTATCGTTGCGTGCGGAGATCTTCGCCGCTGCCCGTGACGGTAGCACCACCGGACCGCTGGCGCTCGTTCAGGCAACGCTGCGCCGTAGCTGAGCCGGCTGCTTTTCGAAAAAGCGCATCGTGGTCGCTTTGCCCGACAGCTGCGAGCCAGACAAAAAACAAGGCCCCGGCCAGGCAGGGACACCGACCCGATGATCTCCTTTGCGGGGGAGGTCGGGCGGCACCCGGCAAACGGCCAGGGCCCATTACGCGACTGTTGCAGTCGTACTTACGCAGACGCCACTTACTGACAGTGGTGTTCTAGCACGGCGCCAATGCGACGCACAGCGTGATTCGCAGCGTGTGGGGAAGTTGTGGAAATGGCTGCGACAACGTATCATTTCATGCCGGGGCACAAGGAACACAATCCGTCTTTCGTCAGCCCGTCTTGGCATGGAAGAAACTTTCGAAAATGTATATTCTGCAAAAGCTTGCGATTGTTTTCCTCGTCGCGGTTCTGGTCGGTCCAGCGCACGCGGAGCGGCTTGCACATGCTGTCGATCTGGAACTGATTCTCGCCGTGGATGTCTCGCGCTCGATGAACGGCGAACGGTTGCAATTGCAGCGTGACGGCTACGTTGCAGCGTTCCGCGATCCGGGCATTGCCAAGGCCATTGGCATGGGGCCGCAGGGGCGCATTGCCGTGACCTACGTCGAATGGTCGGGCACTGACAACCAGGCCGTGCTATTGCCCTGGCGGGTAATTGCCTCGCACGCCGATGCACTGCAACTTGCAGCCGACCTCGCCGATAAGCCGACGCATCGCACCCACCGCACATCGATTTCTGCCATGTTCAATCGGGCCATGGAGCTCTTTGATCAAAGTCCGTATGCGGGTCTCCGACGTGTCATCGATGTGTCGGGCGACGGCCCTAACAACTCCGGACTACCGATTATTGTCGCTCGCGATGCACTTCTTGCCCGCGGCGTTGTCATCAACGGTCTGCCGATCGCAGCTAAGCCGGACGCCCTGCCCGGCTTCTACGATCCAATCGACCTGGACGCCTACTACCGCGATTGCGTCATCGGCGGGCCCGGCGCCTTCCGCATTGCCGCCGCCTCAATGCGCAATTTCGCCAAGGCGATCCGCATGAAGCTGATCCTCGAAATCGCCAACCTGGAACCGCCGCGCACGAGGCCCGGTCTGCAGCGCGCTGGTTATTTTTCGGCACCTGCAACCCGGCCGCGGGCTGATTGCCTCGCCGGCCACAACTCCGATCGCCGCACATCACCACTGCGCCGGTCGACCCGATAATTGACGCCAAACGGCCGCAGCACCGTCCTACTCGTGCCGGAAACAGACGCCAGTTAACCGACGGGGCAATGGTTCATTGAGGCCGCCTTAGGGCGCCTCGCATTAGTTTGTGGTGCATGCTTCCTAGTCGCATTTCGTTCACCACCATGGTGCTGGTGGCATTGTCCCTGTCGAGTTGTTCCTCGAACAACGGTCGGTTGCTCGGCCCGACACACCGCCCCGATGCCCGCCACCTGGTCGGCCCTGCCGCCTGGCATGCCGGCAACGAGCGCCGCTGCCTGACAGCCGGTGTGGTGCGCGAGAACCGCTTCATTCGTGCGCGCGCCAGCCTTGGCAGTCCGTCAGGGTGTGGCGCCGAACGCCCGTTCGTCGTCAGTGCCGCAGTGGGCGGCTCGGTTCGGTTGCAGCCTTCAGCCACGTTGCGGTGTCCGATGATCGTCCCCGTCGAGCGCTGGATTGCCGACGTCGTCCAGCCGGCCGCACGTCGCCATTTTGGCCAGCCGGTGGAAAGCCTGCGCGTTGTTGCCTCCTACGCATGCCGCAGCCGCAACAGCCGCTACGGTGCGAAACTGTCCGAGCACGGCCGCGCCAACGCCCTTGACGTCGCCGCTTTCCGCCTCGCCGACGGTCGCACCGTCACCGTCAAGCGCGGATGGCATGCCTGGGGCAGCGAAAGCGGTTTTCTGCGCCGCGTGCGCGCCGGTGCATGCAGATATTTCACGACGGTTCTCGGCCCCGGCTCGGATCGCTACCACCACGATCATTTCCATCTTGATCTCGCCCGCCACGGGCGCCGCGGCAACATCCGGGTTTGCCGCTAGTGTAGCGCACCTGCCCCTTGGTCCCCGTGTGCGGCTGGTCTCCCTCGACCAAATGTCAGAACCGGAGCACTGCCCATTTCCGGCCTCAAGCCTTCAGCAACGCCAGCTGCGCAGCCACCGCCTGGCACGGCGCCACCTCTGCGTCGCCGCCGGTGGACGGTCTGGGCGAAGAGGGCGCAAGTGCCGAAAAGTCGAACAGCGCGCGGTCCATGAGGTGCGAGGGGCGCACATTGGCGAGCGCCTTCAACATGACGCGCTTGCGTCCCGGCGCGGCACGCTCCCACCCCGCGAGCATGGTTTTGATTTCCTGCCGCTGCAAGCCATCCTGCGATCCGCACAGGTTACAGGGAACGATTGGAAATCGCATGTGCTGGGCGAACTTCGCCAGGTCCTCCTCCGCGCAGTACGCCAGCGGGCGCAGCACGGTGAGGTCGCCGTCTTCGTTGACCAGTTTCGCCGGCATGGTCGCAAGCCGTCCGCCATGAAACAGATTGAGAAAGAACGTCTCGAGAATATCGTCGCCGTGGTGGCCGAGGACGACGGCCTGGCAACCATGTTCCCGCGCGACCCGATAGAGAATGCCGCGCCTCAGCCGCGCGCACAGCGAACAGTAGGTTCGATCGGCCGGGATCTTGTCGGTGACGATCGAGAATGTGTCCTGTGTCTCGATATGATGCCTGAGACCAAATCGCTTGAAGAAGCGGGGTAGCGTCTGCGTCGGAAATCCCGGTTGCCCCTGATCGAGGTTGCAGGCGAGCAGCTCGACGTCCAGCAGACCGCGCCATTTGAGGTCGTGTAGCAGGCTGAGCAGCGCGTAAGAGTCTTTGCCGCCGGACAGGCAGACCAGCCAGCGTTGTCCTGCACCGGCCATCCCATAGTCTTCGATCGCCGCGCGCATCTCCCTGATCAGGCGCTTGCGCAGTTTCTTGGCGCTGACTGAGACCGGGTAGGCGGCAAACAGCGGGTGGCATCCGCCGTCATCGACAGCGGTGCCAACGCGATATTGCGCCGCCTCCGGCACAACGCCGGCCCTATCAAGTGTGCTCTCGGTCATGCTTTGCCACCCGCCCACAGGAGCATTCTGGTCATTGCTCTGGCCGGGTCTAACCGTGAACGGGTGGTCTGCCAAGTCTGACGCCTTCTCGTCACGCCGCGGGATTGCTATTCTGGCCGGCGAACGCGACATCTTAGGACAACGATCAATCCGAAAAGCGAGCGATAGGACGATGGCACAGGACCTGAACCCGACGGCACCTCGCAAGGTGCAGATGATCATCAACGGCGAGAAGGTTGTTGCCGCCACGGGTGAGGTCATCGAGGTCGAAGCACCCGGCACCCGCCAGGTCATCGCCGCCGTACCGCGCGGCGGTGGCGAGGACGTCAACCGCGCCGTCGCCGCCGCGTCCGCCGCATTGCCGGAGTGGTCTCGCGTGGCGCCGCGCGAGCGCGGCAAACGTCTGCTCAAGATCGCCGACGCTTTGGAGGCGGAAATTGAGCCGCTCGCACGAACCATTGCAGAAGAAACAGGCAATGCCATCCGCACCCAGGCCCGCCCGGAGGCAACGCTTGTCGCGGACATCTTCCGCTATTTTGGCGGGCTCGGTAGTGAACTCAAAGGCGAGACGATCCCGCTTGGCGAGAACATGCTGAGCTACACCCGTCGCGAACCGCTCGGCGTTGTCGGCGCAATCATTCCCTGGAATGCCCCGGTGCTGCTGGCCGTGCTCAAGATCGCGCCGGCACTGTGCGCCGGCAACACGGTGGTCATGAAGGCCGCAGAGGATGCCCCGCTCGCAGTCCTGCGTGTTGCAGAAATCTGCCAGCAGTTCGTCCCACCCGGCGTTGTCAACGTGATTACCGGAACCGGAGTGGAATGCGGCGCACCGCTCGCCACCCATCCCGGGATCCGCAAGCTCTCCTTCACCGGCTCGACCGAGGTTGGCAAGCTCATCATGCGCGCCGCCGCCGACCGTATTGTGCCCGTATCGCTCGAACTCGGCGGCAAGAGCCCGTCGATCGTCTACCCGGATGCCGACGAGGACTGGGTCGTCGACGGCATGATTCTTGCCATGCGTTTCACGCGCCAAAGCCAGTCGTGTACGGCCGGCTCGAGACTTTTCCTGCACGAGAAGATTTTCGACAGCTTCCTCGAAAAGCTCGCCGCCAAGCTTGCCAATCTCAAGATCGGCAACCCGCTCGAAGAAGAAACCGATATGGGCGCGATCATCAACAACAAGCAGTTCACCAAGGTTTGCGGTTTCGTCGAGGACGGTCTCAAGCAACCTGATGCCAAGCTCTTGTGCGGCGGACTGCCACCAACCGACGGCCCGCTCAGCGAGGGCTACTATGCCATCCCAACGGTCTTTGCCAACGACTCCAACGAATGGCGCCTTGCGCGCGAAGAGATCTTCGGCCCCGTCCTCGTTGCCATCAAGTGGAACGACGAGGCGGAGGCAATCCGCATGGCCAACGCCACGCACTATGGCCTTGCGGCCTACGTGTGGACGCACGACATGGCACGCGCCATCAATGCAGCTCACGCCATCGAAGCCGGCTGGGTTCAGATCAACCAGGGCGGCGGCCAGATGCCGGGCCACTCCTATGGCGGCTACAAGCAGTCCGGCATTGGCCGCGAGTTTTCGCTGGAAGGGATGCTGGACAGCTTCACGCAGCGCAAGAATGTGACGATAAACATCGCAACGCCGCCGACGCCCCTGACCTAGTGCGTTGCCATGCGCGGATGTCGGTGGCAGCGCCGTCCGGGCGCGCGCAAGAAGAAGGTGGATCGTGTCTCGCTTGGGTGCAATCGCCCTGTTTGCATCGGCCGTGGTCGCGGTAGCGGCTTCGGTCGGCAGCTGGGCTGCGACCGACGCCTATCACTGGCGCCTGCCGTCATGGGTGAAGCCACCGCCGGTTCCGCCAGACAATCCGATGAACGCGAGCAAGGTCGAGCTTGGTCGCCGCCTGTTCTACGACATCCGCCTTTCCGGGCCGGGCTACATGGCGTGCGCCACCTGTCATGTTCAGAAAAACGGATTTGCCGAACGCCGTCGCGTCTCGCTCGGGATCACCGGACAAAGACATCGCCGTAATGCCCCGGGCCTCGCCAACGTCGGGTATTTTTCCACGTTGACCTGGGCCAATCATCGCGAACGCCGCCTTGAGAAGCAGTTGCAGCGCCCATTGTTCGGGACCGATCCCGTAGAGATGGGCGCCAAAGGCCATGAAGCAGCCATCCTGCGCCACATTGCAGACAACAGCGTCTATCGCGCGTTGTTTGCGAGCGCCTTCCCGTCTGAGCCAGGCCGTATTGATTTCGCCCTGGTGGCCAAGGCAATTGCTGCCTTCCAGCGGACATTGATTTCGCGCTCTGCGCCCTATGACCTGTACAAGTACGCAAACCAGCCCGATGCGATTTCCGCCGCCGCAAAGCGCGGCGAAGCACTATTCTTCGGTGACCGTTTGAAGTGCGGCCGCTGCCACATCCCGCCATTGTTTGGCGGACCCGGCGATCTTGCAGGATTTCACAACACGGGCCTTTACAATGTCGACGGCAAAGGCGGCCAGCCGCCTGCCGACAAGGGCCTTGCCGAACAGACAGGAAAGTCCGGCGACCTTGGCAAGTTTCGCACGCCGTCGCTGCGCAATGTGTCGGTCACGGGACCCTACATGCACGATGGTTCGATGGACGATCTCGATGCCGTCATAGATCATTATGCCGCTGGCGGCAGAGCGGCCCGTCAGGGGCTGGCTTCGCCCTTGCGTTCACCCTTGGTTGCAGGGTTCAGTCTAACCGGCACAGAACGTAGCGATCTGCTGGCATTCCTCGAAAGTCTCACCGACCGAGATTTTCTCGACAATCCGCGTCTTGCAACGCCCTTCCGCTGATCGCATCAGCCAGTCCTGCGCCTGCAAGACTGGTTCGCAGGGATCGTCCTGCGTGGCGCGTTTGCATCACGCCGGAAACCCCACGCAGTTTGCGCGCCAAGGCCATTTTGTTGTCGTCTGCAACCGCTACTGTTCGCGAGGATCATTTCCGCCTTTGGTGGGAATCGCATCGCCGGCCCGCTCCCCCTCCTGCCTACCCACGGCATCATTGTATTGGGTGGTCGGGAGGGAAGCGGAACGGTTTCAGCTAACCCTGAAAGACTATAGGGATCAATGCGTTCGTCGAGGGAGTGGATCGTGCAGTACGTGTGTGACGCCTCGCCCCACACCTGGTTCAGGATCGAGACCGAGGGTGAAGCCGCCCAGGAGTCGCGGGCCATGAACCATGCCGTGGAGAAGTATTTCAAGCAGGCCCGTCAGGATGCCACCGCATCCTATGAGCCACCAAAGTCAGCGGCTGTCTTTGAACAGAACATCGGCCTCAAAGGTCACGTGCAAAAGGTGATGCCGATCTTCGTGACGTTGCGAAACAGCGACGGCAAAGCGTTGGTTACCGGGATGTTGCCGCCCGAGGGCTACGATGAAGACGACATGCGCCCGATCATCGTCGGACCCGAGAATTCCGACCCCTACGTCGACCACGAAGACGCCATCGATGCGCTCGCAGACCACTACGGTCTAATCCTCGACCGGGAACGTTGTTACCCGTACGGGCGGTAGGCCCTCGCCGCCACGTCAAACGACAAACGGATGTCGCGGGTGCTCCAATAACCTAACGCCGCCTCGTCGCGCCACGCTGCTCGATTCTTTAAAGGCGATGATCTTAGGCGTGTTGCAGCAAGACGAGTTCACTTATAAGGGAGCAACGCGACCCGGCCGAACGGCCGCCCCGCCGGAGCCGCCGCGCGAAGCGCGCATAGCGGCGTGAGGCAAAAAGCGAGGCGCATTTTTTTGCGACCCGCTTTAGACGTGCGGCATCACCTTTTCGGCGGTGATCCGCATTGCGCGGCGCACGTGTTCGGCATCGATGCCACCGATGTTGAACCACAGCGCGAACTCCGTAATCCCGAACCGCCTCTTGATTTCGCGCAGCTTGTCGACGCAGGTGTCGGGATCATCGGCTATCGCGGCACCGTATTGGTGCAGGGTCTCGAAATTGAGCATTCCCATTTCGCGCGTCTTCTTGCCCTCGGTCATGGTCAGTTCGTAGCCCTTGACCACATCGCCGCCCAATGCACTGGCAAGCTGGTTTGACGTCACCTTCTGATAGAACCACTCGACGTGCTTGGCATAGATCTCCTGCGCCCGCGTTTTGTCGTCATCAACGAAGAATGGCAGCAGGATCATGCGCTGCGCCGCCTTTGGATCGCGTCCGTGCTCAGCGCACATCTCTTCATAGTCCCGGCAGTGCCGCTCCAATTCCTCCATCCACCTGTCACGATAGGTCCGATACGTGAACGGTGAGGCAAACTGCAGGTTGAACCCCAGCCGTGCCGCCTGCGCAAAGCTTTCGGGCGAGATCGTCGCCTGATAGACCGGCGGGTGCGGTTTCTGCAGCGGTTTGGGGAGGACCTCGACGGGCTCCGGGATTGTCCAGTACTTGCCGTGATGCGTGATCGTCTCTTCGGTCCAGGCTCTCAGCACGACGTCGATGCCCTCGTTGAACATCTCACGGCTCTGAGCCATGTCGACGCCCAACCCGACGAATTCATGCGGCTGGTAGGCCCGCCCGACACCGAAGTCGAGCCGCCCGTGCGAGAGGATGTCGATCAGGGCGAAGTCCGACGCGGTCCGAAGCGGATGGTTGAAGGGGATCACGACGATCGCCATGCCGATGCGCATATTCTTGGTCCGCTGTGCAATTGCCGCGGCATAGACCTGCGTCGACGTCACAACCCCGTAGGTTGAAAACAGATGCTCGGCGATCCACGCCTTGTCGAAGCCGAGCTGTTCACCGAGCTCGAAGAAGCCGAGATCGTTCTCGAAGCACTCCTCACGTTTGCTCTGATCGGGAAACTGACTGAGACTGAATACACCCCAACTGGTCATTTCGACTCTCCTCGCGCACCGGTTCGGCGGTGTCCGGCATGACTTCGAAAAAATGTGCGGGTTGGAAAACGGTGCCACATACGGCTAGCCCCCGCCAGCACGACGAACCGTTATCATGGGCCTGATGCGCACTTCACGGGCAAAATCACGCGTGTTGTGCTGCGCGCAGCGCCGCCTCCCGGCCGGACCGCATCGCAACGCTTACCGGTCGAGCGCCTTGGCCGCCTCGACGTAGTCCTGGATGGCGCGGGCCGTCGGCGTCAAGAGCTGGCGATAGAACAACACGCCGGTGGCCACCAGGGTTGCCAGGATGCAGGCATAGGGCGAGATGAAAATGCAAAGCGTCGCCACCGTGTAGTAGTAGCCGCGGATGCCGAAGTTGAGCGTGCGGATTGCTTCCGACAACACGGTCGTCACCGCCTGCACCATGATTTCGTGGGTCGGGCAGTTTTCCGAGATGTCCGGCAGCGCACCGAGCAGCGCCGTCGTGTAGATCAGTTTGCGCAGTGCGTAGGTGTAGGAAAGGAAGCACAGCGACAGCACCAGCGCGAGCACGGCGGTGTGCAGCGCGAACAACTCGAGGCTGGTTGCAGCAACGAGCTTGAGCTCCGAAAATGTCGCGTGAATCGCCTGCACATTGGTGAAGATCGACAGCACGCCGGCCAGCACGATCAGGGTTGCCGAGCCGAAAAACGCGATCGAGTGCATCATGTTGCCGAGCAGCACGGCGTCGAACGGTTTGGTCTGTCGCCGTGTGGCTGCTGACATCCAATAGAGGCGCACGACGGCAAGCTGGGAGTTGAGCGAGCCCTTGCCGAAGGTCTTGAGCAGGTAGCCGTAGGCAAACCAGCAGGCGAAAAGAAAGATCACGGCGATCGCTTGCGCGACGCCAAAATCGGCGGGCAGGTGAAAGGCCACGGCGGACGTCCGGTCAATTGAATGTACGAAACGATGATTGGCGTTACCTATGACCGGGCCGGGACTTCGTCAAATGCCGCTGCCGCTGTGGGAAAAGATGCCGCGTGCGGGCGCCGACACGCGGGCGCTCACTTGAAGTGTTTGGCAAGGAATGTCTCGACGACATCCCAGTATGCCGGCGCTGACGCGTTGCGCGACGGAATGAGCGCCGACGAGCCATGCCGCCCGCCTGATTTCGGCGCGAACCCGGTTTTGGAATTGCCAGGGATTGCCGCAAAGATGCGCTGCCACTTCCGCTTCTCATTGGCCGGTGAAGTGATCAATACCGGCACGGCGATCGATTTCGCAGCCATGCGTATCGATTTTCCGCGCAGGTATTCGCCGGGAGAATTTGACACCACGCCGTCGACCAGTTTCGGCTGTTCGCCGGCCATCAACAGCGCCAGCGCCGCGGAATAGGAACTACCCCAAAGGATCACGCGGCCCGACGTCTGGCTGCGCGCCCAGGCGATGCCGGCGACGATATCGGGCCGTGCCGCAAGGTAATTCCGACGCATGTTTGCGCGTTTGGCCCGTTGAGCCGTTTGGTTCGCCACGCCGGCAAAGGCACGGCCTGAACGCTGGTCGAGGGCGATTGCATTGTAGCCGAGCGCATTCAGTTTTGGCGCGATCGTGCGGTATTCCCCGCGGCTCGACCCTGCCTGGTGGGCAAGCACGATCCACGTCGCATCGCCACCGTCATGCGCGCGGTAGACGTCTGCCGTCACCTTCAGGCCGTCCGCGGCCTGCAGCGTCACCGCCTCCAGCGCCCGCGCACCCGGCAGCGCGCCAAGCCCGAACGCAACTACCGAACCAATCACCACCGCCAGCCTGAACATTTCACGCATTTCCCGATAATTGCTCTTGATCCTGAATGGATCATAGCACCTGCGATTTGTTGGCCAACCCAACCGCCAACACCCCCTCATTTTTTCAGGCGTATTGAAAGTTCAGGAGTAAACTTCTCTTGAGGCTGAGTTTTCGCGCTATGCCAATGCAACTCGTTTCGAATTCTCTAATACTCTGGAAGATAACAACAAACGGCCTGAAAACAATTTGGCGCCGTTGGACGAAATTGCCGGATTTGCGACTCATTTTGCTCGAAATGTGATGCCGGAATGGCACTGACGCGCGATTCGTAAGGTCGCGGGGTTTGGAAATTTCTTTTGGGGGGCTTCAATGACGAAATCGAAGGACTATGTCGACCGCATTCAATGCAAGCTCGAAGACGTCGCCAATCGCGAGCAGCTCCTGATCCGGGCGCTTGGCGAGGCCTTATCGGTTGCCGACCGCAGGTTGCTGGATGATGTCCGCAGCCTCACCATCGAACATGAAACGCGCCGTGCCATGATCCTGAGTGAACTGCAGACCCTCGCAGCTCGTATCGGCACGTTTCCGGCCGCCGCTGAGCCATTCGAAGCCATTGAGCACGAGGTCCCGGACCTCCCCTATGAACCCGACGACGCCGAGCTCGAAGCCTCTGCAGCGGAGACTGAGGAGGCGGATGCGGCCGGTGGCGATTGGCGCAAGGCGCTGGAAAATATCCGCTCCGGTGCCGGGCTGCCGTCCGCCAATTTGCGCAAGGCCGGCTGAAGAGCGAGGACCGAGCCGGCCGGCGGCTAAACAGAGAGCCGCCCGACATGAGGTCTCTCATGCCGGGCGGAATGCGGGCCGGTCTTGATGGTCTGGTGACCGGCCGCGGGCTTGGCGTGGGCGTTAGCGAATTCCGATCACCTCGAGGCGCGCACGCGGGCGGTGGAAACGGTTATGCCCGGTCCTGAAGAGATCGATCCGCGAACGCCGATAGCGAACCGTGATCCGGTCGATGAAGCGCTGGCGCCCGGCAAGATCGAGCTCCGGCGTCTGCGCGCCGCGAAACACCACCCGCTCCGACCGGAAGAACTGCTTGCGGCCGTTGCCGAACGTGACCTCGAATCCGGTGATCACGGCGGTACGGTTGTGCGCTTTGAAGCGCAGCGCCCGGAACGGGCCCCGGCCGAAGCCGACACGTACCGTGTGCTCCGCGATATGACGCCGCGGCGTCATCGAACCAAGCACAACACTGGCGCCACCGTCATGCGGCGGGACCGGTTCGGAATGGTGCTGCTTGGCATAGAGCGCGACGCTCGCCAGGTGATTGCCGAAGTGGCGTCGCCCGTGCAGCGTGCGATGGCCGATCTCGATGTAGGCCACCTTGCGCTCCGGCAGCGGATTGCGGAATACACCGGCGGTTCGTCCCGGTCGGTAGCGATTGCGCGACAAGCCGATGACGCGGGCCCCGCCGTCCTCGTAGACGAGCTTCAGGCTGTAGATTGACACGCGACGGCCGCGGACTTCGAACTTGAACCGGCCGAGCCTGCCGCCGATTTTGTCGAGCGAAAAGACGTCGCGGTCGCGTTCGAAATCTGCGCGTTGGGAACCGATGTGGACCCAGGTGTCGTAGTGCTGGGCGTGTACGGCCATCGGCGCGGCGACTGCGGCGGCCAGTGCGGTCAGTCCAACGGCTTTCAGTATGTGGTTGCGCGAAGGCATTGTGCTCTCCTGGCGTTGTGTTCCGGCCAGTTCGACGTGTCGCTGGGGCGGCGATGTCGGTGGTGCGGCGGAACTGTTTCCTGCTTATGGAGAGAACTCTGTCATACCCTCGCCGAACCGGCGCTGAACGCGCTGTTGTACAACGTTCATGAAAATGCGTGAGCGCAGGCGCTTGGCGTAAAGGGACGCAATAACCCCTGGGTTCAATTGGCAAATCCACCAATTGCCCACCGCACTGCGCTGCAAGCGAATCCAACCAAACATCGACCCGCGCCCTGCATCCCCACCCCGCACGTCACCGATCGGCAACACGCCCGGCCGGAACCGGTTTCGCCTGGGCAAAATCGTTAACAAACCATTGACACCCATAAAAATCCATGAGATCCCATATCTGCCCGACCGCACCGGGCATGGGCTTGTGGACGTGGCGCGGCGGTGGATGAGAGGGGCCACCGTTCGCGACTGCCACAGCCCAGCCCGCGGTCGAAAGGCGCCGGAGGTGCCCATAGCCACTGCCATGAGACCGCAAATCGGCGCGCAGGTGGCGAGCAGCGAAGCGGCACCGGATTGAACGGATTTGACCCATCTGATGGGCGCGCGCCGCATGCCGCCTTGATGGGTGACGGAATTGGCGTTGGACGAAACGCGCGAGCTTCCAAGGATCGTGCCCCGCGCCAGGTTGGATCGTGCTGCACCGGTTTGGCTGGTGCAACGCGGGTTGGTGAGTGGCTTGCATACGTGTATTGGCGTCGATTGAGGCTTTGAACCCGGAGATGGACCGCTTTGTCTCGACGTTCCAGAACAAGCTCGACGCCAAGGGTCGCGTCTCCGTGCCGGCACCCTTCCGTGCCATCCTCGAGCGTGACGGTTACCGCGCCGGTGCGGCAGGCGGCATCTACTGCTATCCTTCGCTCGATGCTCCGGCGCTCGATGCAGGCGGCGAGAGACTTGCGCAAAAGATCGACCGGCTTCTCGGCGGTCTCGCGGATTATTCGGACGAGCGCGATGAACTCTCTCTCGCGCTCTACGGCGACGTCCAGGTACTCGCCCTCGATGGCGACGGTCGCATCATCATACCTGAAGGGCTGCGCGCCCACGCAGGCCTCGACGCCCGCGTCACGTTTGTCGGCCTGGGCGACAAGTTTCAGATCTGGGACCCGGAGCGCTTCGAGGAGCGCCGCGCCCGGGCCCGCACCAAAGTGCAGGACCATCGCAAGTTGTTTTCCGAGCGCACCAGCCGAGAACGAGATGCCGAGGCGGGGCGCCGTTTCCCGGACGGAAACGGCGAAGGGGGCGCACGGGAATGATGGCGGACGACGGCGGCAACCCGGCGGGGATGGGCTGCAGCTGCGGGCCGGAAATGCGCCACATTCCCGTGTTGCTCGCCGAGGTCTTGGAACGCCTCGCGCCGACGCCGAACGGCGTCTTCATTGATGCCACGTTCGGTGCGGGCGGGTATTCCCGCGCCATCCTCGAGAGGGCCAATTGCCGCGTACTCGCGCTCGATCGCGACCCGGCCGCCATTGCTGGTGGCCGGCCCATTGCCCAACACTACCACCCGCGTTTGACGCTCGCTTTGATGCGGTTCGGCGAACTGGACCGCGCGGCTCGCGAACACGGGCACGAGCAGGTCGACGGTGTTGTCCTCGACATTGGCGTATCCTCGATGCAGCTTGATCAACCGGAGCGCGGCTTTTCGTTCCGCGCCGATGGCCCGCTCGACATGCGCATGTTCGCTGGCGCGACCGGTGACTCCGAGGACAAGCCGACCGCCGCCGACCTCCTCAACACGCTGTCCCAGGCGCAATTGGCCGATGTCATTTATCACTACGGCGAGGAGCGCCGTGCCCGTGCAATTGCAGCTGCAATCGTCCGCGCCCGTGGTCAGCGGGCCCTCGCCCGCACCGGCGAGCTTGCCGAGATTTGCGAGCGCGCCTATGGCCGCCGCGCCAAGGACGCCATCCATCCGGCGACGCGGACGTTCCAGGCCCTGCGCATTGCCGTCAACGACGAACTCGGTGAACTGGCCCACGGCTTGGCTGCTGCAGAGCGCATTTTGAAGCCCGGCGGCCGCCTCGTTGTCGTCACCTTCCACTCCCTCGAGGACCGCATCGTCAAGCGGTTTTTCGCATCTCGCAGCGGCCGCACGGCCGGCGGATCACGGCATCGGCCGGAATTGATTCAATTTGATACACCAAGTTTCCGGAACGTTAACCAGCGTCCTTTAGGTCCTGATAACCAAGAGATCGCGGCAAACCCGCGGGCGCGTTCCGCCAAGTTGCGCGCAGGCCTGCGCACCGAAGCCCCGGCCTGGCCCCTGGACACCGCAGCCCTCGGTCTGCCCGACCTCGACATCAGATGATGCCCTCTGCCAGGCTTTTCCCGGCAGGGTTCGGATCGCACGGCGGCCCAGGTCGCACGTCGGGTCGAAAGGATTGCGGATGCTGCGCTTTTTGACATTCGGTGCCGTCCTGCTCGCGCTGGTAAGCGCATTCACCCTTTACGCGATCAACTACAACACGCGGCGGATCGCGGTCGAGGTCGCACAAAAAAAGAAGCACAAGGCGAAGCTGATCAGCCGCATTTCGGTGCTCAAGGCTGAACGGGCCTATCTGAGCCGCGCCGAGCGAATTGGCCCGGCGGCACTGCGCCTTGGCATGCATCCGGCTGTGGGCGCGCAATTGTCCGATCGCGTGCCGGCACGGCCCGGCAACGAGACGCGCTAGGGGGGAGCATGGCAGACGCCGCTCACAGCCGCCAACCAACGACGCCCACCGCGGCCCGGATCACGGATCTTGCCGACGTTCGCCCCGGAGTTCAAAGAGATATCCAGCCGCAGCCGCAATCCGATGGAGATCCAAACGGTCGGCCAGATGGTCGGCCAGATGGTCGGCATGACGGTCGCCCGGATGTTCGAAAAGGGCCGAGCCCGCGCCTCAAGTCGGCCGCCCTGCGCGCGCTTCTTGTCGGCCTCCTCGTGACGCTGCTCTTCGGTGCTGTCTCGACCCAGCTCGTGCGCCTTGCTCTGCGTGGCCAGGCTCATCAGCGCGCGGCGCCAGCCGAGGTTGCGATGGAGTTCACCTCCCGGCCCGACATTGTCGATCGACATGGTCGCCTGCTGGCCGCCGATGTCGGCCTGCCGACGCTGTTTGCGGACCCTTTCCTGATCCTCAGCGTTGATGAGACCATCGACAAACTGGCCGCCATATTCCCGGAAATCGACACGCCGGCCGTCCGCGCTGCACTGCGAGATCCGAAACGCCGGTACTATCCGCTGAAACGTGCCGTCGCGCCGGCCCTCGCCCAAAGGATCCATGACCTCGGTCTGCCGGGCATCGACTTCAAGGATGAACCGAAACGCAGCTACCCGGCAGGCCGCCTGGCCGGTCACATTCTCGGTTACGTTGATGGCTTCAACACCGGCGTTGTCGGTATCGAACGTGTGTTGAACACGATGCCGGGCATCCGGCGCGTACACCAGGCCAGCGTCAACACCGCACCACCCTTGCGCCTGACGCTCGACATGCGTGCCCAATACGCACTTGAGGATGAACTGGCGACGGCAATGAAGCGCGACCGCGCCGCCGCAGCAACCGGCATCGTCATAAATGCCCAGTCCGGTGAGATCTTGGCTGCCGCTTCGCTGCCGGCGGTCGACCCGTCGGTGCCGGGCGAGGTGCTCGACAAAAACCGCCGCAATCGCCTTGCCGATGATGCCTTCGAGCTGGGTTCGGTATTCAAGATCTTTACGATCGCCATGGCGCTCGAGATGGAAGTCGTCTCCCCGCGCGCGCTGGTCGATGTTTCGACGCCGCTCGAGGTGGGAGGTTTCCGGATTACCGACGATCATCCGGTGAACGGCAAACTTTCGCTCGACCAAATCTTCATTCGCTCCTCAAACATTGGCGCCGGTGCGCTTGCCGAGGCGACCGGCGCCAAGCGCCAGCGCGCCTTCCTTGCTCGGCTCGGGCTCACCAAGGCGATCGCGACGCCCGATGTGCGCACGGTTGCGCCGGTGCTGCCGAAACCGTGGGGGCCGACGGAAACGGTCACCATTGGCTATGGCCACGGCATGGCTGTCTCTCCGCTGCAGTTTGCCGTCGCCTTCGCAAGCATCGTCAACGGCGGTTATGCGATTACCCCGACATTCCTGCACGACCCGAAGCGCAAGCCGCAGCGCCGCCGCGTCCTGTCGACCAAAACGGGTGATGCGCTGCGCACCATGCTGCGTCGCAACGTTTTAAAGGGAACCGGCCGCCGCGCCCGTGTGCCGGGCTATCGCGTTGGTGGCAAGACGGGGACGGCCGATCTCGCGCGAAGCGGGCGTTATGACGGCAAGAGCGTCATCACCTCGTTTGCTGCTGCCCTTCCGATGGAGCGTCCGCGCTTCGTGCTGTTCGTGACGCTATTTGATCCCCGGCCCGCGGGCGGCAAAACGGCGCGCACGGCCGGGCGCACGGCAGCGCCGCTTGCCGGCCGCATCATCTCGCGCATCGCGCCAATGCTTGGCGTGCCTCGGCGGCGGTCCGCAAAGCTGGCCCTGCCCAATGCCCTGCAGTAAGGTCGCACCGGTATCATCCAAGCCGAGCGCGCATGTCCTACGCCCAACTTTTGCACGCCCTGAGTGATGTCGGATTAATCGGGCGTGGGGCCATTCGCGTTCGACCGGAGGATGGCGTGCCGCCGCTTCGCAATCGCCGCCCGGCGGCAACTCTGGTTCTTGTCGGTCACGCCGGACCGGCCATGTGGCGGCATTTCTTGGCCGCGCGAGAGCGGACACGGGGCGCAGGCCCGCCTTTGACGCTCGACGACTGGTCGATGATGGTCCTGGCGCCGCTTGCCACGCGTTTCGATGCGGCGGCCCTGTTTCCGTTCACAAAACCCTATCTGCCCTTCCAGCGCTGGGCGAAACGAACGGAAGCCTGCCACACGTCGCCGCTCGGCATGCTGATCCATCCCGACTTCGGCCTCTGGCACGGTTATCGCGGCGCGCTGGCCTTTGCCGAAAGGCTTGACCTTCCGCCGCCCGACCGGCGACCGAGCCCGTGCGACGATTGCCCAGACCGGCCCTGCCTGACCGCCTGCCCGGTTAGCGCGTTTGATACCGATCAGGGCTACGACGTGCCGCGCTGCGCGGCGCATCTGAAAACGCGGCAAGGGGCCGAGACGTGTATGACCGGCGGCTGCCTCGCCCGCCACGCCTGCCCGGTCGGCCGGGAGTATGCCTACCCGCCGGCCCAGGCCGCCTTCCACATGAATGCGTTCCTCGCCTCTCGCGCCTGAAACATCCGGCGGGCATCGTCAAACGCCTATGCCGGTTCCGGCACGACGATCGGTTCGAGCGCGGGTTTGCCGAGCACCAGGTCCGAGCCCTTTTCGCCGATCATCATCGTTGCCGCGTTGAGATTGGCCGAGATCATCGCCGGCATGATCGATGCGTCGATCACGCGAAGCCCCTCCATGCCGCGGACCCGCAGTCTTTCGTCCACGACCGCCGTCGGATCGTTGGCCGGTCCCATCCGGCACGTGCCCATCACGTGATAGGTCGTGTTGCCCCACTGCCGTGCCGCCGCGAGCAACTCGTCATCGGACTGCACCTCGTCGCCGGGATAGACTTCACCGTCATAGTAAGGCGACATCGCCTTGGTGTGCATCAATTGACGCGCCAGTTTCATGGCCTTCACCACGCCGCGCCGATCACTCTCTTCGCCGAGATAGTTCGGCTGAATTGTCGGTGCCGCGAAGGGATCCGACGAGGTGATACGGACATAACCGCGGCTCTCGGGCCGATGCTGCCATGCCGCGATCGTGTAGCCCGGATGGCTGTCGAACACGCCGTGCTGGCCATCCTTGAAGCTCGCCGGCGTAAAGATGAACTGCAGGTCGTTTGTCTTGGCCGCAGGGTCCGAGTGCCAGAAGCCGTAGACCAGGGTCGCCGAGAGATTGACGATGCTCTTGGCACCAACCAGGTACTTCGCAATTTCACCGGCAAGCCTCAGCCCCGTCGAGCGCTCGTTGAGCGTTTCGATACCCTTCACCTTGGCACTGAGGCGCGGTGCGTAATGGTCCTGCAGGTTCTCGCCGACGCCGGCGAGCGCGTGGTGCACCGCGATGCCGTGGGCCTGCAAGAGGTCCGGCGGGCCGATGCCTGACAGCTGCAGGATCTGCGGTGAATTGATGGCGCCGCCGCACACGATCACCTCGCGATGGGCCTTGATCTCGTACTCCTGCCCGCCACGGCCACCCTGCGTGAACCGGACGCCTGTGGCGCGTTTGCCGTCAAGCACGATGCGCGTCGTGTGCGCATTGGTCTTCACCGTCAGGTTGGGGCGCCGCTTGGCAGGGTTGAGAAATGCCGTCGCGGTCGATACCCGTCGGCCGCGATAGGCCGTGCGTTGCACGTACGAGATACCCTCCTGCGTTGCGCCGTTGTAGTCTGTGTTGCGCGGGATGCCGAGTTCTTCGGCCCCGTCGATGAACGCATCGCACAACGGATGGCGATAGGGAATGTCGGCAACCTTCAGCGGGCCGGTGCGTCCGCGGAACGTATCGTCACCGCCGCCGATCCGTGTTTCGCAGCGCTTGAAGTATGGCAGTACGTCAGCATAGCCCCAGCCGAGGTTGCCACGTTGCGCCCAGCCATCGAAGTCGAGCCGCTGCCCGCGGTTGTAGATGTGGCCGTTAATGGCGCTCGATCCGCCTAGCGTCTTGCCGCGTGGCACTGGCGTTGCCCGTCCGCCGGTGCCTTCCGACGGTTCTGCCATGTAGAGCCAGTTGACCTTCGGGTCGACGAGCGTCTTGATGAAGCCGGCAGGGATATGGATGTAGGGGTTCCAGTCGCGCGGTCCGGCCTCCAGCAGGCAAATGGAATGGCGCCCGTTTTCGCTCAGCCGGTTGGCGACGATGCAGCCGGCCGAGCCGGCCCCGACGATCACGTAATCAAACCCTTCGCTCACGTCTTGTTGTCCCGCTTGCTAGAGCAACCCGCCTTAACTCGGAATCGGTCCGATTCCGAATTAAAGCAGAAAGTTGCTCGATTCTTTAGTGGCGATCATCTTTGTGCCTTGAGTTGGAACCGCGACAGCAGTTCCAACTCAAGGCACGATGATCTAGTCCCGCACGTCAATGAGCTCCTCCAGCGGGAGGTCGGTCAAATCTACGCAGAACCGCGTTATCGACAAAGTGATGTTTGGCCACGGGGTGGAGACTAGGGACTTGCTCGGTCGCCAGCTCGCCGATCCTTGGCGCGACAGAGCGGCCATGCAAAACCCATCCCTGTGAGCGCCGCCGCGGCTTTGCCAGCAGCGACACGGGGATGCCCAATGCGGCAACCAGCGTGAACAGTCCGAACGCGTTGAGGTAGGCGATCATCGCCGACTGGCGCGTGATTTCCTGTGAGAGCCGGCTGAGCCCCTCGCGTGTCGTCGCATCCCAGGCACCGGCGACCCACGCCGAGGTCAGCCCGGGATTGAACGGATTGATGAACTCCACGAGGCGCTATGCGCGCTTTCAGAGCGCGTGCCCAATGCCGTCTGCGCATAAATCGGAGCGAAAGCACCGTGCGACCGCATCTTCGAGATCAGGTGAAACGCTGCCTGAAAGTGAGATTTTGGGATGTCCATTGCGACGCAAGAAGATCTGGACACGCAAGACGTTCTGCCGGCCGCCGATCTTGAGTGCGCTCAACATATCCCGCGCGGCACTTTGATGATCGAACAAGGCCCGATGAACCATTGAACGCTTCAACAGCAGAACCGCGCGATCTTGCACGTTCATTGCATACATAGGGCGTGATTTGTCCTGGTTGAGCAGGCGGTCAAAATCCGCCAACGCATCCCTTAGCCGACCGAGCAGATGCAGCGCGGTCGCTCTGCCGGCCAGCGCCTCCTGATGGTGGCTCGTTTTTCGAACGATAATATCGAAGTCTTCCACCGCCGTTTCGAGATTGCCCATCATCATGTTGAAGCGTCCACGCAACTGCCGCGGTGCGATGTTGTGCGGCGCAGCTGCCACGGCCTGGTTTAGATCGCGCAATGTCAGGTGCGTACGGCCGAGATACTGATGCGTTTTCGCACGATAGGTAAGGGAAAAGACCTGGTTCGGCGCGATCGCAAGAGCGCGATCAAATGTCGATTTTGCTTCTGAAAGCCGGGTCATCATGAAGTGACCGTAGCCCTTGGTGGCGAGAATATCCGCGTTCTTCGGTGCAAGACTTTCGGCGGTCGTGATCATCCGTTCATAAAATGCAATCAGCGGAGCTCGGTCATTGCGACTATAGCCACTCTGCATGAGGCGGGCTGCGAAGTGACTCAATTCAAAAGACGTCGCAATTAAATGTGTCTGCTCTGCGAGAACCGTCCGCGCATCATGTGGTCTATTTCTCAGCGTGAGAATGGTTGCGTGAACGACGGCGCGCTGAGCTCGAGCGAGTGGATGCGGTGCGACCAGACTTACCGCCGCGATACAGTCTTTGACGCTGACGTCAAGCGGTTTGCGGTATGTGAAGCAGGTCGGCAAGTTCGAACGCGCAAGCGGGCCGTGCTGGCCGAAACGCGCAATGAATGTGTCGAAGCTTTCGGCTGCGCCTGCCGTGGCAAACAGCGGCAGACAAACTGCGCTGAGAAATGCCAGCGATGCGGCCACCTTGTAGGGATACATTGAGCTTCCTTGTCAGTCACACTCATGGTCGAGCATGCAGGCTGTGAGAGCATCGAGCATGGCGCGTTCCAGGTCGGCTTCATTTTTGGGCGGTACGAAATAGCCGCGCTGAGCCAATTCCTTGAATTTCGTGAACGCGAACTCGCGATTGAGCGACCACGCCAGCCGAAAGGTCTTCAATGCAGTTTCGGAAGCCTGCTCGAACTGATTGAGCTCACGCAGGGCTTTGGCTTTGGACCACATGAAGCCAGGCAGCATCTCGTCTTTCATGTGAGAAGCGATGCCGGCTTCAATGGCCTTGAGCGCCGCGGCGTACTGCCCCGCCGACGCGTAATTTCTGCCAAGCCGGATGTGCGCAAAAGACAAATGCGGGTCAATTGCAAGTGCAGCTTTGGCATCGCGACTTGAGTCATCGAAGCGGGGCGGGGCACCAACACCGAAGGGCAGCGAGCTTAGAAACCGCGAGCGCGCCGTGAGAGTAACAGCCGAGCGTTCCTTCTCGACCAATTTGTCAAACCACGTTTCGGCTTCCTTGTAGCGAGTGAGGCGGTGCAGGGTCTTACCGTGCAGGATCGCCGCGACAACACTGATGTCGACTTTGCGCTGGTAGTACTCAGGCTTCGTGATTTTCCCAAACTTACCCTTGTTTTCGGCGAGGTAACTGGTATCCGCCAGCACCGCGTCCCAACGGGCGATACCGAAGTTGAGCCGGGCTCGCCGATAACGCGCCCAGGCAAAAGTCGGTTTGAGTTTGATTGCACGGGTGTAGTGTTTCAGAGCTTCGCCAGCTTGTCCCTGCATTTCGGCGACCAGCGCAAGGTGGTAATGTGAGCGTGCCCAATCGGGCTTTATTTCGATGGCCTCGTTGAGGTAGGCCCGGGCATGCTCAAAGTTGCCCCGCACAGATATCTCGATGAACGCCATCCAGTTCATGGCGGCGTAGTGTCTTGGGTTTACCTCCAGGACCTCTCGCAAATCTTTCTCTGCTTCTGCAAATTTGCCGAGAGTATAGAGTGCATACCCTTTGACGTAGAGAGCCTTTGTGCGCTCTGAAGCGTTCAGTCCCGGAATGTTCAATCGGCGTTCACATTCGTGCAAGAGGTCATGGCTGTCGGGCAACTCGTAAATCCATGCATCGGTGCACTGCAATTGCCCATTGGCTTCATGCAATTGAGCCCCGGCCGCACAGGCGACCGATGATGTAATCACGAGACCGACTACAAAAGAGCAACATACTGCTGCGTTCCTCGTTTTCGACATCACGTCTTCCCACCAGAACTTGTCGTCCGTCGCAGGAATATCCTGTGAGCCGTTAATAATCGCGCAAGGAACTTGGTAAACAGTGCGCTGAGTAGTTGATATTGAATGGTTTCGCATAGGCCAGGGTCGAAGCTGGCCGGGCGCTCACCTGGACGCGACCACCATTACCGCCGCCGCGGCTTTGCCAGCAGCGACACGGGGATGCCCAATGCGGCAACCAGCGTGAACAGTCCGAACGCGTTGAGGTAGGCGATCATCGCCGACTGGCGGGTGATTTCCTGTGAGAGCCGGCTGAGCCCCTCGCGTGTCGTCGCATCCCAGGCACCGGCGACCCACGGCGAGGTCAGTCCGGGATTGAACGGATTGATGAACTCCACGAGATGCGCGTAGTTGACGCTCGTCGAGCGCACCACCTCCGCCACGCAGATCGAAATGAACAGGCTCGAGCCGACATTGCGCAACAGGTGAAACACGCCGAGCGTTTCCGGCCGGTGCTTCGGATCGAGATCGGAGAACGCGAGCACGTTCATCGGCACGAATACCATGCCGATAGAAAGCCCTTGCAGGATGCCGTTGAGCGCCATTTCGAGCGGCGTCACGTTGAGGTCGAAGTGCATCATCCAATAGCCAGCGATGGTCAGCAGGCCGAACCCGGTCGCCATCGACAGGCGTGGATCGACACGGTCGGAATACATCGCCAGGAAGAACCCGATCAGCCCGCCAATGCCGCGGCTGCCGACCAGCAGACCGATCAACGTATCGGGATAGGCGAAATGCTGGCGCAACAGCGACGGCAGGATCACCATCGGCGTAAAACTCAACATGCCAAAGAAGGTGACCAGGATGAAACCGAGCGTCAGGTTGCGGTTCTTGAGTAGGCCCAAGTTGAGGAACGGCTGCTTGGCGGTGAGACTGTGTGAGAGAAAGAGATAAAAGGCGACGACCGACATCAGGGCGACGAACCGCAACTCGCCCGACTCAAACCAGTCGAGACGTGGCCCGCGTGCCAGGATATACTGCAATCCGCACACCGCGACCGACAGCGACAAAAACCCGGTCCAGTCAAGACGCACTTTCTCTTTGGGCCCGTCACGCGGCAGCGTTGCCAGCAGCCCGATCAGGCCGCCGACGGCGATCGGCAAGAGCATCAGAAAGGCCCATCGCCACCCGTAGGTCTCAGCCACGATGCCGGCGAACGTCGGTCCGATAATCGGTCCGATGATCACGCCCATGCCGTTGATGCCCATCACCATCTGGTGGCGCTCTTTCGGCCAGTTGTTGAGCAAGAACGTTTGTACCAGTGGCACGGTCGGTGCACCGACGGCCCCTTGCACGATGCGCCAGAAGACGAGTGAATCGAGCGAGCCGGCGAGCCCGCACATCAGCGTCGCCACCGAGAATCCCGCGATGCAGGTGCACATCACGCCCTTGGCGCCGAACCGGGCAACCAGCCATCCGGTCATCGGTGTTGCGATCGCGATCGCCAGAATGTTGAAGGTGACCACCCATGACACTTCGTCGGGCGTTGCCGAGAGCGCGCCCTGGATCTGCGGCAGAACCGCGGAGACCACCAGAATCGTCGTGAAATAGAGCGTCAGCGTAAGCATGCAGAACACGAGGATCGCCACGCGTCTGAGCAACGGGAGATAGGCCGATGGCTGTTCGCTGGTCATTGCGCATCAATCGTCATTCGACGTCCATGCTGGCATCGATCGCGTGGCTTGCCTAGCGCGCGACACGGGCAGAGTTGCCGCATCTGAGCAGGAGCTGTCACCGCCTGGGGCCGATCAAGAGACCTCGGCTTCCCCCGCACCGATGCGCCGGCGCACTTCGGGCAGGACCTTCGTCCCCAGCAATTCGATGCTTTCCAGAACGTGATCCTGCGCCATGCCGGGCCAGGACACGCGCATCGTCAGATGTTTGACACCGATGCGGTGCTGCGCCATCAGCGCGTCGACGATCTGATCCGGCGCCCCGACGGCGAAGCGGTTACGCGCCAGCTTTTGCAGCTGAACCTCGGGCGGATCGTTGTCATCGAAGGTCACGCCCGGCATGCCCCATTGTGCATAGGATTCATACTTGGCCAGCAGAAACGGCGCAGCGCGTCTGAGCGCCGTCTCCTCGTCCGGCCCGCAGGCAACCTCGTAGAGCCGGACGATGTCGTCCGTCGCCGTTCGTCCCGCCGCCAGGCGCGCGGCATGGAAAATCGCGATTTGGTCGCCCATCACGTCGGTCGACGTGCTCGGAACCATACACCAGCCATCAGCGATTTCCGCCGCGCGTTTGATGCTTGCCTCGACCTGCGCCCCGATCAGGATCGGTGGTCCTGGCCGTTGAACCGGTTGCGGTCGGATGGTCACGCCGTCGAGCTGCCAGTAGCGGCCATCGTGCGTGACGTTGTCTTCCGCCCACAGGCGCCGAATGACCTCGATGCCTTCGACGGTGCGGCTCACGCGCTGCTTGATTGGCACGCGAAACATGTCGAATTCTGCCTGTCGATAGCCAAGCCCGACGCCGAGATGGAACTTTCCGCCTGAAAGGACATCCAGAAACGCTGAAACTTCGGCGATCTCGAGAGGATTGTGCAACGGCAGCAGCACGATGTTGGTGCCGAGTTCCATGCCCTCTGCCTCACCGGCGAGGCGTTGCAGCATGCCGAGCAAAGGGAAATAATGGTACGGTGGAACGGCGTGATGTTCGCCGCCCCATAGCGAGTCGAAGCCCAAGTCGCGCATCAATCGCACCTGCTCGACCATTTCCGCGAACTTGCGTTGCGCGTCATCCTCCTCGGGGTGTTGCGAATTGATGTAGATCCCGAGCTTCATCAGCCGCTCCTTCGAACGCCTGCGGCTCGCGCGATTGCGGCCGCCAACAAGCGCACGTCGATTACTTTACCAACTTCGCGACGTCTTCCTGGAAGCGTTGCATGGTGTGCTTCATCTGCGCCGTGGTCTCGCCGGCAAACGTCAGGTTGATATGCGTGACGCCACATTCGGCGAGTGCCGCGACATCCGCCGCCATGTCGTCAGGCGACCCTGAAAACATGCGCCTTGATGTATCGAAACCCGGCTCGGGCGCAAACGACACCGGCCCGAAAAACAGGTAGGCGATGTCGATCGATGCCGGATCGCGGCCTTCTTTTTCCGCAAACTCATGCAGTTTGCCGACCCGTGCCTTGAGCCGCTCTGGCGTGTCGAGGCGCCATTTCGGATTGCCTGAGCCCGGATACCAGACGTCGCCGAGCCGCACGGTCCGGCGCAAGGCCGGCGCGCTCTCCCCGCCGACCCAGATCGGTAAATGCGGCTTTTGCACCGGCTTCGGCAGAAACGTGATGTTGGAAAATCTGACGAACTCACCGTCGTAGGCTGGTGCATCGCTGGTCCACAACTCCTTCATCGCCTCGATGAATTCGTCGGTCACCTTGCCGCGCGCATCGAACGGCTTGGTCTCCAGCGCTTCGAATTCCTCACGCAACCAACCGGCACCGACACCGAACAGGATACGGCCGTTGGACAGAAGGTCCATCGAAGCGAGCATCTTCGCCGACAGCAACGCTGGACGGTGCGGCACCACCATCACGGAAGACAGGAGCTTGATGCGTTCGGTGCAACCGATGAGAAACGTGATCGCGGTCAGCATCTCGAACGAGAAGCCCGACTCCCCACCGGACCATTTCGCATCTTCGCTGTAGGGATAATCTGATGCGTTCGCGCGTGGCACCACGACATGGTCCGACACGCTGAGGAAGTCATAGCCCAAGGCCTCCGCGGCCTGCGCAATCGTCATGTAGGCTTCCCGCGAGGTCATCAGTCCGCGCGGCGAAGTGTTCACGCCAAATCTCATTGTTTCCTCCTCAACAAAAAATGCATGCGGCCTGCCGTATTGGATGCGCCGGCGCACGCTTTGCCTACGCCTTCTGGCGTGCGAATTCCCTTGCCGGCGTGTTGTTTGCCGGTGCAACGGGCGCAGCATCGAATGATCGAACCCGCTGCTCCGGTGCAGGTTCGCCGTAAAGCGTTGAGCGCTGCTTCGGCGTACGGCCGATGCTACGCACCAGCTTCTCGATGTCTTCGGGCGGCATTTCCTGACCATGCGTGGCGCCGGCCGATCGCGTGATGGTTTCGTTCATGAGCGTGCCGCCGAGATCGTTGGCGCCGGCATTGAGACAGGCCGCAGCGCCTTCGCGGCCCATCTTGACCCATGACGTCTGTATATTGCCGATCACCGGATTGAGGACCAGCCGCGCCACGGCGTGCATCAGCACGGCCTCGCGGTAGGTCGGCCCAGGCCTCGCATTGCTCTTGAGGTAGATCGGCGTTTCCAGCGGCACGAACGGCAGCGGCACGAATTCCGTGAAACCGCCGGTGCGTTCTTGCAGCCGGCGCACGCGCAGGAGATGGCGGGCCCAATGCTGCGGCCGGTCGACATGACCGAACATGATCGTCGCCGTCGAGCCGAGGCCCAGGCCGTGCGCTGTTTCCATCACCTCCAGCCACTGCGCTGTCGTGATCTTGTCGGGGCAGATGATCGCGCGCACGTCGTCGTCCAGCACCTCGGCCGCCGTACCTGGCAGCGACCTGAGCCCGGCGCGCTTAAGTTCGGTCAGAAACGCCGCAATCGACACGCCATTGGTCTCGGCGCCCTGCCAGATTTCCAAAGGCGAGAACGCATGGATATGGATTTCCGGAACATGCGCTTTGAGGTGACGGCAGATGTCGAGATAGGTATCGCCCGTATAGTTCGGATGAATGCCGCCCTGCAGGCAGACTTCCGTCGCGCCGCGCGCCCAAGCCTCGCGTGTTCGCCGCTCGATTTCTGCGAGATCGAGGACGTAGGGCTGCCCGCGCAGATTCTCGCTCATTTTGCCTTTGGAAAAGGCGCAGAACTGGCACCGGAAGTAACACACATTGGTATAGTTAATATTGCGGTTGACGACATAGGTGACGGTGTCGCCGGCAACCTCCATGCGCAGCGCGTCTGCTGCTTTCACCACGGCGTCGAAGTCGTCTCCGTCTGCGTGAAACAGTGTCGTAACTGCCTCCTCATCGAGGCTCTTTCCGGCCCATGCCGCATCGATGATCCGGCCAACGACACTCTCCTTGAGTGGCAGGCTCCTGCCATTGCCGCCCGCTCGTTCGGAAGTGCTGCCGGTTGTCGCCAGATCAAACGGCACCTTGTCCGATGTCCCTGCCATCCAGGTGTCACGCCGTGCAAGACCGCGCGCATCGGTAAGATCGTGCACCTTCTGGGCAAGATCCGGTGCGATCCAACGTTGCGTGTCGCGTGCATAGTTCGGGTAGACCGCAAGCCGCTCGACCAGTATCTTTCCGGCATCATCCGTCTCTTGCGCCAGGCGATCGAGATGCGGCCAGGGCGCCTCTGGATTGACGTGATCCGGCGTCACCGGCGAAACACCGCCCCAGTCGTTGATCCCGGCGTCGACCAGTTCCCCGAGACCACCGGCCTGCAGGTTGGGTGGCGCCTGGATATTCATCTGCGCACCGAAGATGATGCGCGCAATGGCGATCGTCCACAAATGATCGTCCAGCGTCGGCTCCGGAGCGCTCGCCATCCTGGTGTCCGGCTTGGCCCTGAAGTTCTGGACGATAATTTCCTGGATATGACCATATTGGTCATGCAGGCGGCGCAATTCCAGCAGCGCTTCGATGCGCTCGCGTCGGGTCTCGCCGATGCCGATAAGGATGCCGCTGGTGAAGGGCACCGCTTGCTCCCCGGCGTAAGCTATGGTTGCAAGCCGCACGGCCGGGTGCTTGTCGGGCGAACCGAAATGCGGCCCGCCGCGGGCGCAGAGCCGTTCGGATGCCGTTTCCAACATGATGCCTTGCGAAATCGACACCTCGCGCAATCGGCCGGTCTCTTCCAGCGTCATGACGCCGGGATTGAGGTGTGGCAGCAGGCCGGTCTCCGCGATCACCTGGCGCGCAACGCGGGCGAGGTAATCGAGCGTCGACGTGGCACCCAGGCGGGCCAGTTCGTCGCGGGCAACGCGATAGCGCAACTCCGGCTTGTCGCCGAGCGTGAACAATGCCTCATGGCAGCCCGCAACCCTGCCCTGTTCGGCAATCGCGAGGACTTCGTCCGGTGTCAGGAATGCACGCTGTCCCCTGCGTGGCGGATGTGCAAACGTGCAGTAGTGGCAGACATCACGGCAGAGCTGGGTCAGGGGAATGAAGACCTTGCGCGAGTAGCTCACCTGCTGCCCGTGGCCCTGATCGCGCAGATGCCGTGCAACGCGAGTCAAGGTTGCAACATCGCTCTCCTCGGCAAGTGCCAGGACCTGCCGATCATCGAGGCGTTGTCCGTCGAACGCATTCGCGAGAAAGCGGTCTATTCGTGTTGTTGTCATGCTGAGCTTTCTGTCGCCGGCACCGACGGCCGGAACGCATGTTCAAGGAAGGCGAAAGTGCGCGTGCGCTGCACGTCCGCGAGCGTGAGAAACCGCTCGATATCATCAGGCGTGTCGATATCTTGCGCAATTCCGGGCAGGTGGAGAACGTTCGCTTGGAGCCCGCCTGCCCGCGCTGCTGCAAGGTGCGGTCGGAAACTGTCATCGCCAAACCGAAGCGGCACGCAGTCGAACGGTGAACACGCCACGGCATTCGAACCCATCTCATCATGAGATGGCGCAATGGTGAAGGCCGGGCATGCCGCATCGTGCGCATCGAGCAATCGATTCACTTCGTCGGCCGTGAGCAATGGAATGTCGCCCGGCACAGTAAGAAATCCGCCGCGATCTGCACGGCACAGTTCGTGCGCCGCCGCGGTGACGGCTCCAGTGTGTCCATCGTGCGCGCCGGCTGCCGTGGATGTTGCCCCGTAGCGTTTTGCTAGGGCAATTGCATCGGGATCAACGGTGACGAGCACGATCGGGCTGCGCTCGCAGGTCGGTGCGATCGCTTCGAGCACATCTTCGAGCATCGCCAGCGCCAGCCTTTGGCGCTGGTCGGCATCGAGTCGCGTGGCCGTGCGCTGCTTGGAATAGCGCGTGTCCTTGACGGGAATGATCGTGCACATGGACGTCATGCTGGCGCCGCCTCCGCGCGTTCCGCGCCACCTCTCAATGCGCCGTCCTGGCGCAGGCGGTCTGCAAATGCGAGAACGGACTCAGCCAGCCGCCGGCGAGTGGCAAGCGACGTCATCACGGTCTTCGCTCCTTCGACTGCGAAGTCGAAACCGCAACCTGCCACCTCGGCAAGATCATCCTCCTCGCACACGAACCCGTCGATCAGGTCGCCATAGTGGCGCGCGACCCCGGCCGCCGTTGCAGCAAAGCCGAGTTCGCTCAGCATCTTCACCGTCGGTCCCTTGATCGCACGCCCGGCGATGATCGGCGAAACCGCGATAACCGGCGCACCACAGTTGCGCAGCGCAGGGCGCATGCCCGGCACGGCGAGGATGGGGTCGATGCTGATCAGCGGGTTCGAAGGGCAGATGATGACGGCGCGCAGGGTCTTGGTCGATAGAGCCTCGGAAATCTCCGGCGTCAGTGCCGCGGCTGCCGCCCCATCGAAATCCAATCCGGAAACCTTGGGCACGCACTTGCGGCGCACGAAATAATCCTGAAACGACAGCCGCCCCTGATCGCTGTCGACGAACGTGCGCACCGGCGTATCGGTCATCGGCAGAACGCTGCTCGAGAGCCCGAAAGACCGCGCGATCTCCAGGCTGACCTCAGTCGGCCGCGCCCCTGTCGCCAGCCTGTGCGTGCGCAACACATGCACCGCCAGATCACGGTCGCCGAGTTGAAACCAGTCCGCACCGCCAAGCGTGCGCATTGTTTCCATGAACGACCACGTTTCCCCGTGCCGCCCCCATCCGGTATCGGGATTGGCAATGCCTGCCAGCGTATAGATGAGCGTGTCGACGTCGGGTGAGATGGCCAGCCCGAAATGCTCAAAATCATCGCCCGTATTTGCGATCACCGTCAGCGCCTCGGGTGCGAGCGTGTGCGCGAGACCAAGCGCGAGCTTGGCACCGCCTATGCCGCCGGATAGGGCAACGATACGCCCGCTGGTTGCTGTCATCGAAAGAGGTCTCCTTCCACCGGCCGAATGAGATCGCTCGCCGCGCCGGCCGGTGCTTGCCATTCCAGGCCGCGCGCGACTACGACCGGCCGGCCTTCGCGGCCCTGTCCCATCAACAGCGACGCACCTGCAGCGATTTCGTCGGCAAAACCGGTAATCGACACCATCAGATCGCGCCCGTCGAGATCGGGTTCTCCACGCAGATCAACCAGCGCCGGCAAACCGGCAACGCCGATCGCAACGCCGGCAGTTCCGCAGCGCCACGGCCGCCCAAAGCTGTCGTTGATGACGACACCGACGTCAACCTGGCAAAGATCGCGGATCGCGTTGCGCAGGTTTGCTGCGCTGGCATCCGGATCGACCGGCAGCAACAGCGCCGCCTCGGTATCGGGGCCCGTCCCGGTATTGGACTGATCGATGCCTGCATTCGCCATGATGAAGCCGAGCCTGTGTTCGGCGATGATCAGGCCGCGCCGCGCGCGGACCACGCCGCGCGATTCGCTGAGGATCAACTCCACGATGCGCGGATCCTTGTCGGTTTCGCCAGCGAGGCGACGCGCTGCCGCGCTGACCGTCACCTCCCTGAGCAGGACCAGCCGGCCCTCAGCCTTCGAAACGATCTTTTGCGCAACCACCAAGACGTCGCCGGGCACCAGCGCTACACGGCTGGCCTTACAGGCGCACAATACAAGGTTTGCAAGGTCGTCACCGGAGGCGACGGCCGGCACCCCATCGAGGGCTATGAATTCAAGTCTCGCCGGTGCCATGTCTTGCTTGGTCCCAACCCGCCCGCCAGGCAATCGCGTCCGGTTCAGCCGAACTTGACACGCAACCGCGGCAGCACGTGCTCAGCATAAAGATCGAGGAATCGGGCCTGGTCGGGCCCCGGCGCATGGAACACGAGGTGGTTAAACCCGAGATCATGATAGACCTTGATCTTTTCGACATGCTCGTCCGGATCCGTCGATACGATCCAGCGTGAGGCCGCCCGTTCGACCGGCAAGGCATCCGCAAGCCGCTCCATTTCGAGCGGGTCCTCGACGGACATCTTCTCCTCGGGTGACAGTGCGAGCGCGGCCCAGTGCCGGGTGTCCTGCATGGCGCGATCCCTGTCGGTGTCGAACGATACCTTGACCTCGATCATTTTGTCGTAGTCCGGGACCTCGCGGGAGCTGAGGCTACGCCCCTCGGCGACGTTGGGAAGCAACTTTTCTGTATAGAGTTCCATCGCCTTGCCGCTGGTGCAGATGAAGCCGTCTCCCATCCGCCCGGCATACTTGGCAACCATCGGCCCGGCTGCGGCGACATAAATGGGCACCGGCGTGTCCGGCCTGTCATAGATCGTTGCTGCCTCGGTCTTGTAGTAGTCGCCGGCGAAGCTGACGCGCTCCTCCGTCCACAGTCTGCGGATCAGGCGCACGGATTCGCGCATGCGCGCAAACCTCTCCTTCATCTCAGGCCACACCATGCCGGTGGCCGGCACCTCGTTGAGTGACTCACCGGTACCGATGCCGAGGATGACCCGGCCCGGAAACATCGCGCCCAGCGTGCCGAAGGCATGCGCCACGATCGACGGGTGATAGCGGAACGTGGGCGTCAGCACGCTGGTTCCCATCGCGATGCGTGACGTGCTGGCACCGAGCGCGCCGAGAAAGGCGAACGAAAACGGTGCGTGGCCGTCGGTATGTTTCCACGGCTGGAAATGGTCGCTCACGAACACCGAATCGAACCCGCACTGCTCTGCCTTGACGCAGAACGCCAGCAGATCCTTCGGCGAGAATTGTTCGGCTGACGCCTTGTAGCCAAGCCTGAGCATGGCACGCTCCTTTGCTTATCGGTTATGCGCGATCATCGGGTGCAGGCGGCCCCGTCGCCACTTTTTCCTCAAATGTCGCCGCTCTTTCCTCAGCAATGGCAACACCTGGGCTCGCCGTCCACCGGAATGACGCTACGCGCAATATAGCCCGCCAGCAGCGAGGCGAGAAAGTATACGAGATTGGCGAAGTCCTGCGGCTCGCCATATCGCCTCGTCGAACGCGGCATTGGCCCGTCGCGCACCGCGTCGTCGCTCATCATATCCTGGATAATAATCATAGGACCTGTGTCATCTGCCGCGGACAACTACGCGGCAGGCTCTTCCAATTGCAAGCCGCTCCGCGCGGCCTCCACACCTTGGCAGCCCTCCACGACCGGCGCTCGTGCAATGCTGCGCCCGGCACCTGTGCTTGGCGCCGTGAACAGGTCGGTCTCGTCGGCCGTCGTCAAATCCAACTTCGCCTCCAGCCGAACTATGCGGTCAATTTCATCTACGTTAGGGTAGGCGGCAGCGGGCAACGATGCCAAGCACAGCTCATGCCCGTGTTCAGGCCCATGCGCTTGGAATTTTCGACAGGCGAGAGGACGGTCCTGGGCCAATCCACCGAAAGCCGACGCGGCATTGGGCGCGCATTTTTCAACCCGGGTAAGACAGGACAAAGGAAGCCGCAGCTATGCTGATCAATCTCGATGGCCGCAAACTGTACTACGACCTCAATGGGCCAGCAGACGCCCCCGTCGTTTGCATGACCCACTCCCTGTCGTCCGACGGCGGCATGTGGGCGGAGCAGCTGCCCGTATTGCTGGCGGCCGGTTACCGGGTTGTCAGACTCGACATGCGCGGCCACGGTGGCAGTGATCCGGTCGCCGGCGACTACACGATGGCAGCGCTTGCAAATGACGTTGCCGCCGCATTGGACTTCCTCGGCATCGACAAGGTTCACTATATCGGCTTGTCGATTGGCGGCATGATCGGTCAGGCGTTTGCTCTTGGGCATGGCCACCGGCTGGTGTCCGCGATGTTTTGCGATACCCTGCCGGCCACGCCGGAAGGGGGCGTTGCCGCCTGGAACGAACGCATCACAGCGGTCAAATCCGCCAACTCTCTTGAGCCCCTCGCCGACGGGACGATGGAGCGCTGGTTCACGCCGGCCTTCAAGCCACGCAATTCCGCGCGCTGGAACGAAATCCGCGCGACCGTCGCCAACACGACGCCGGCCGGTTTCCTCGGCTGTGCCGCCGCGATCCTCGACTTCGACTTCACCTCGGATCTGCCATCGCTCAACGTGCCGACACTCGTCGTGTGCGGCTCCGACGACGAAGGCACGCCGCCGGCCGGCAACAAGAAGATTGCCGAACTCGTCCCAGGTGGTCGCTACGAGGAAATTGCCGACGCCCGCCATTTCCCCAATGTCGAGCATCCGGACGTATTCAACCGCATCATGACGGATTGGCTCGCCGGCAACCAATAGCCTGGATGCCGTCCGCTCCCCGGAATTTCTTGTAGAACGCCACATCAACAGGAGGAACCACCCCATGGCATTTTTCGAACTGCGTCAATATGAGATCCGCCCCGGCAAGATGGAGGAGTGGTTGGACTACATGCAAAGCGTGATCATTCCATTCCAGGTCAAGCAGGGCATGGTGATTACCGGCAGCTTCCGTGGCGAGACGGACGACTCCGTTTACGTCTGGATCCGCCGCTTCGAGAGCGAGGCCGACCGTGAGCGCCTCTACAAGGCGGTCTATGAAAGCGATTTCTGGAAGAACGATGTTTCACCCAAGGTCGGCGAACTCATCAATCGCGAGACCATCAACGTGCAGCGCCTGACGGCGACGTCACGCTCGACGATGCAGTAGCCCCGGGGCTATGCTCTGCCTCGACCAGATTTTTCCCGCCGGCGGCGGCACGCCCCTGGACTTGCCGCCGCCCCGTGCCAATATCCAAATGACAATGTCGCCCTGCGGCGGAGGTGTGCGTCATGGAGTATTTGGCGGGATTTGTCGTTTTTTTTATCGGCTGGTTGATCCTTCGCTTCCTGCTGGCTGCATCTTATGCCAGCGGGTTTGCCGAGGGCGCCTGGCACGTTGCCAGCGGTGGCAGCCGCAGGCTGGGCGAACTGGCGCGTCCCGTCGACGCGGAAGACTTTGACGCGGAGTTCAAGGTCGAAGCGGGCGAACTGGATCGTGATTTGGGTAGGCGCAACTTCGAACAGGCACGCGACCGCGCCAAGGGCTTCGGCCGCGAGCTCGTCTCGCGCGCTTGGAAATTGCGCGGCACGCTCAAGTAGCAGGAAGCGGGCCGGTGTGAGGCGCAACTGACAGGTCGGGTGATATGGAGGCGATCGAACGCGCGGCATTCATTTCCGTTGGACGCACATTCGGTTTCGCCGGGCTTGCGATCTTCTGCATCATGTTCTCGTTCAGCTTTGCACCGCCGCTGGCGACTTTCATTGGCGGCCTGCTTTGTCTTGCAACGGCCGCGCTATTGTTTGTGCAAGGCGTTATGGCCCGCCGCCGGCCCTACAAGCGAACCGAAACCTGGATGATTCTGCCGCGCCAGGAGCGCCCCGCACCCGAGATTGCCCAACGTGTCATTGGTGAGGTCCTGCGCGAAACCTATTTGCGCTTTACACGCGATGCATTGATGTTTGCAGTTGGCCTGCTGGCGCTCTCGTTGTTGCTACGCGTGATAGGATTCGAAGAGCTGCCTTTAGGTGAGCGCCGGTCAGGCACACCACCTGCTGTTCAAGCACCGCCGCAAACGCTCGCACCGGCGCCTGCAACGCCATGGCGCTGGCGCGTCTACCCATAGCCTTAAACGGCCTCGACGCCCTCCCGGTGCCGTTGCGCTGCCATCCAGGTCGGCCGCCAAATCGACCGATAGTGCTCCGCGCGCGATCCATCGCAACGATGATCGATCGGCCGCCGCCCTCGGTTGACAGGCATCCCGCACCTGTACAAGACGAAACCGACCCTGAGGCCACCGCCGTGGAGCTAAGTGCCATGACCTACCTTGTCGCCGCGAAAATGCCGACGGAACCAGCCGGAGAGCGCTTCCGCAAACTCGTCGAGAGCCCCGGCATTGTCGAGATCCCCGGTGCCCACAATGGCATGGCCGCGCTCCAGGCGCGCGCTGCCGGGTTCGAGGCGTTGTACCTGTCAGGCGCTGCAATGACGGCTTCGATGGGCATTCCCGACCTCGGTTTCATCACCGTCGACGAGGTCGCGTTTTTCATTCGCCAGCTCGCGCGCGCCTCGGCTCTGCCGGTGCTGGTCGACGGCGACACCGGATACGGGGAAACCCTCAACGTGATGCACATGGTTCGCACATTCGAAGACGCCGGCGCCGCTGCCGTTCAAATCGAGGATCAGTTGCTGCCCAAGAAATGTGGTCACCTCAACGACAAGAATCTTGCCGAACCGAACGACATGGCAGCGAAAGTCGCAGCTGCCCGCCAGGCCCGCCGCCATCTCTACATTATCGTGCGGACCGACGCGGCAGCATCGGAAGGCATCGACGGCGCCGTCGCACGGGCGAAACTCTTCATCGAGGCCGGCGCCGATGCGATTTTCCCCGAAGCACTGACAAGTGCCGAGATGTTCCGCGAGTTCGCGCAACGCATCGATGCGCCGCTGCTCGCCAACATGACCGAGTTTGGCCGCACGCCATACTTTACGGCGAAGGAATTTGAGGAGATGGGCTACAAAATGGTGATCTGGCCTGTCAGTTCGTTCCGCGTTGCCGCCAAGGCCCAGGAAGAACTCTACGCCATCCTGAAGCGTGACGGCGGCACCCACGCCGTGCTCGATCGTATGCAGACCCGCAGGGAGCTTTACGCCACGATCGGCTACCACGATTTTGAATCACTCGACCGGTCAATCGTCGCCACGGTCACGCCGCAGGAATTGCCCGGTCGCGATTGATCGCAGGCGTCTCAGGCTGCGCCCCGCCGGCATACCCCGCCGGCATCGCGGCCGCATCATCTCCCGGTCTTCTTGCGCCAGTTTTCGAAGTCCACCTTCGTTTGCTCATGCGTCGGCGGATAGAGCCCGATGATGGAGCGCCCGCCCTGTACTTCCTCTGTGACGAAGTCTTCAAAGGCGGTCATCTCGACGGCTTCTTCGGCGATCTCATCCGCCAGATGTGCCGGGATCACGACCACCCCCTCGCGGTCACCAACGATGACGTCACCCGGCCACACGGGCGCATCCCCACAACCGATCGGCACGTCGATATCGATCGCTTGGTGCACCGTAAGGTTGGTCGGGGCTGACGGTCGGCTGTGATAGCTTGGGAAATCAAGCTCGGCGATTTCCGGCGCATCGCGAAACCCACCGTCGGTGACAATCCCGGCGCAGCCGCGCTTCATCAGGCGCGTGACCAGGATCGAACCGGCTGACGCAGCGCGTGCGTCCTTGCGGCTGTCGACCACCATCACGGCCCCGGGCGGGCATCGCTCGATAGCATCGCGCTGTGGATGTTTCGGATCCTGGAACACGTCGATCGAGTTAAGATCTTCGCGCGCAGGAATATAGCGCAGCGTAAATGCCTCCCCGACCATCGGTTTGACATTGGCATTCAGCGGCCGCACGTCTTGAATGAACTGATTGCGCAGTCCGCGCTTGAACAGCGCCGTACAGATCGTGGCCGTCGCTACGGTCTTCAGTTTTTCTCGCGTCGCGTCTGACAGGCGGGCTGCGGGCATGCTTCGGGTCTCCTGGCGGTTAAGGCAATGGCTCATCGCGCACGGCCAGTCGTATCGCGATGATCGCTCCCCGGCAATCGCAACCCAGCAACCTTCCGCGGCCGGCAGGACACACGCCACAGATTTTTGTTCACAGGCGCCGCGCTCCGCCAGGGCATCGTCGCCGCAAATCGCCTATAGTCATTCAGGTTGAGCTGAAACCATCCCGCTGCCCCTCCCGACCACACACGCTGTCATTGTATTGGGTGGTCGGGAGGGACAGCGGGCCGGCGACGCGATTCCGCTTGAGGCGGAAACTCTAACATTGGGCAGGTTAAGCGACGCATGCGTGGAGGCGCTATCATGCACAAGAAGATCATTGCGATTGGCGCACTGGCTGTCGCCCCGCTCTTGAACACCACCAGCTACGCGCAGCAGTTCCACCCGTCAGACCAGTGGGACAAGGTGCGCGTGGGCGGCCGGCTGTGCTTCGCCGAGCATGAGCATTATGGCAAGAGCCCGCTATGGGTCTCCAAGCGTGGTGCCCGGGCCGCCGCAATCCGCGCCTGGATCGCATCGACCCAATGGGAATACGGCAAGACCTGGGCCTCCTACAGGCTGGCGGCCGGCAAGCGCATGAGCTGCTCCAGGCAGGGTGCCAAGTGGTTCTGCGAGACATCCGCGCGGCCGTGTCGCGGTCGCGGCCGCCGCTGAGCCGGACTGGCCCTTCTACCCGACCAGCGCGATCCACTCGTCCTCTGTCAGCACGGCGACACCCAGTTCGCGTGCCTTGGTCAGCTTCGAGCCGGCAGCGGCGCCGGCCACCACGTAGTCGGTCTTTTTCGACACGGATCCGGCGACCTTGGCACCGAGACGCTCGGCCTGTGCCTTGGCCTCATTGCGGCTCAACCGCTCGAGCGTGCCGGTGAACACCACCGTCTTGCCGGCAACTTGCGAACCCGCCGCCGTAACCACGGTGGCAACCGGAACGATGTCGAGTTGAGCGACAAGATCGTCGATGGCCTCGACATTGTGCGCTTCGGCGAAGAACGCCACCAGCGCATCTGCAACGCTTGGTCCGATGCCCTCGATATTGTTGATCTCGCTATAGGCTTCGCTTTCCGCACCGCCGGCAATCGCCGCTTCGACCGTTGCGCGAAACTGCTCCCATGACCCGAACGCGCGCGCCAGATCGCGCGCCGTCGTTGCGCCGACATGGCGAATGCCAAGCGCGTAGATCAGCCGGTCAAGCCCGATCTTGCGCCGCGCCGCGATCGCGACGAATAGATTTTCGACGGACTTTTGGCCGAAGCCCTTTTGCTCTTGCAGCGGATTCTCGGCGCGCGCATTGCGCGCCTCCAGCGTGAAGATGTCAGCCGGCCGCATGATCCGACCCTCGTCGTAGAAGAGCTCGACCTGCTTTGCACCGAGGCCCTCGATATCGAATGCATTGCGCGACACGAAATGTTTGAGCCGCTCCTTCGCCTGCGCCGGGCAGATCAGCCCGCCCGTGCAGCGGCGCACGACGTCGGCTTTGCCGGTCCTTTCATCGACTTCGCGTTCGGCGTGACTTCCGCACTCCGGACAGACGGTCGGGAAGGTGAAGGGCTTGGCATCCGCCGGGCGCTTTTCGGCAACAAAGCCCAACACCTGCGGGATCACGTCGCCGGCGCGCTGCACCGTTACGGTGTCGCCGATCCGGATGTCCTTGCGCGCGATCTCATCTTCGTTGTGCAAGGTCGCGTTCGAGACGACGACGCCGCCAACGGTCACAGGTTCCAGCTTGGCAACCGGCGTCAATGCACCGGTTCTCCCGACTTGGATTTCGATGTCGCGCAGGATCGTCATGGCTTGCTCGGCCGGGAACTTGTGCGCGATCGCCCATCGTGGCGCCCGCGAGACGAAGCCCAGCCGCCCCTGCCAGTCGAGGCGGTCGACCTTGTAGACGACACCGTCGATATCGTAGCCGAGCGTCGCGCGTTGCCCGGCAACCTCGCCGTAATACGCAATTAGCTCTTCGGCTGAAGCACACACGCGCGTCAAGGGGTTCGTTGGCAGTCCCCATTTGCCGAACGCAGCGACGACGCCGGACTGCGTCGCGGCCGGAAGTGCGGAAGCCTCGCCCCAGGCATATACAAAGAAGCGTAGCGGTCGCGTCGCTGTAATGCCGGCATCGAGTTGACGCAGCGAACCGGCGGCAGCGTTGCGCGGATTGGCGAACACCTTTGCACCGGCTGCCGCCTGCTGTTGGTTCAGTGATTCGAAGTCGGCGTGGGACAGATAGATCTCACCACGGATGTCGATGATATCGGGAACATCGCGGCCCCTGAGCCGCTGCGGCAGTTCTCGCAGCGTCGCGACGTTGGCGGTGACATTCTCGCCCTCCGTGCCATCGCCGCGGGTCGCCGCTTCGACAAAGCGGCCGTCTTCATAGCGGATCGAGATCGATAGGCCATCGATCTTCGGCTCCGCGGTCATCGCGACGGGTTCGCCTTCGCCGAGCTTGAGAAATCGTCGGATGCGTTCGACGAAGTCATGCACGTCGCTTTCTTCGAAGGCATTCCCAAGCGACAGCATCGGCACGCGGTGGCGCACCTTGCTGAAGGTTTCAGCCGGTGCAGCTCCGACGCGGCGTGACGGGCTATCGTCCCGGATAAGATTAGGAAACCGCGCTTCGACGGCCGCATTGCGCTGGCGCAGCGCATCGTAGTCGGCATCGGATATTTCCGGCGCATCGGACTGATAATAGAGTGCGTCGTGGTGGCCGATCTCACTGGCCAGCCGCTCAAGCTCGGCCGACGCCTCGTCCGGTGTCAGATCTTCAACCGCTTTGACTTTGGCTAACGACTTGCTCATCGGCTACGGAATCTCTGTTGGCTTCGCCACAGACTATCCGTTCCCGCTTTGTCACTAAAGCTTGACCGTCGGCAGTTTGAAATTCTTCCACGACTGCCAGAGCCACGAACCCGTATCCTCACGCGGTGCCAGCCCATCGGATTGCAACAGCGCGTAGGCATCCCTGTACCATTTCGACTTCGGGAAGTTGTAGCCGAGGATCGCCGCTGCCGTTTGCGCTTCATTGCGAATACCGAGCGCCATGTAGCCCTCGGTGAGACGCATCAGTGCTTCTTCGACGTGCTTGGTATCCTGATAATCACGCGCAACGACCTTGAACCGGTTGATCGCCGCCGTATAGTTGCGCCGTTTCAGGTAGTACCGGCCCACTTCCATCTCGTTGGCGGCCAGGTTGTCGCGCGCGATACGGATCCGATTGTCGGCTTCACGCGCATACTTCGAATTGGGATAGCGCGACTTCAGGATTTCGAGTTCGGCCAACGCCTTTCGCGTATTGGCCTGATCGTGCTTCGGCCCGTTCATTTCCTCGAAATAGGACGAGGCGATGATGTGATGGGCGAATGCAGCCTCCTTGGTGCCGGGATGCACGGTCGTGTAGCGCCGTGCGGTCGCAATCGCCTCCGGATATTTGCCGGCCCGGAAGTAGGCATAGGCCGCCATCACCATCGCGCGGCGCGCTTCCGGCGAATACGGGTGGTCGCGATCGAGTTCCTCGAATTTCCGCGCTGCGCGATCGAATTTCCCGCGCGCGAGATAGTCGTCCGCCGCATTGTACATCTTGCCCGGCGGATCCGGGTTGAGCAACGCCTTGGCGTTGTCGGTCGACGCGCACCCGCCAAGGCTGAGAGCGCTCAGCAAAGCGCCTGCCGCCACAAACCCTGCTCTAGCTGCCGGTAGAGATCCCACGTGCCAGCCCCGGTCGCTCGTTTTACCCGCTAATTCTACCAATGCACGCTGCAGCGTGTACTTCCGACTCACCCAAGTGTAGCGCCAACCAGAGGTGGCGGCAATTTCTGCTTCGCCGCCGGGACACTGGAGCCCATCTCGCTCAAACCACGCGATTGTGGTGATTAGTGGGACAAAGTCACTACGTCGTCTTTGGCTGCGACATCAATGCACCAAGTGCATCCTGATCGCACAGTAATCTTGCATCCACAAATCCGTTCTAAGCGGCCCGTGTCATGCGCAAGCGGCCGGCAAGAGCCGGCCGCATCATTCTCTTTCATTGTGCAATGCATCCGCGCATTGACGGGCGTATCGTCACTTGCCCACCGCCATCGCCCAGTCGTTGACGACGGGTGCCGGCGCCGGCAGGTCGCGGACGCGCGGAGCATGCACCACCGTCCAGGCCGAGCGGTCCTCGAACAGCGCCTGAAGTGCGTGCGCATTAAGGCGGTGCCCGCCTCGAACCGAACGATACCGGCACAGCAGCGGCAAGCCCGCCAGCGACAGGTCGCCGACGGCATCAAGCATCTTGTGGCGGACGAACTCTTCCCGGTAGCGCAATCCTTCCGGGTTGATCACCTTGTCCTCGCCAATGGCGACGGAATTCTCCAGCGATGCCCCGAGTGCAAGCCCGGCTTTCCACAACTTCTCGACGTCGTGCATAAACCCGAAGGTCCGTGCGCGTGAGAGTTCGTTGCGGAAAACACCTGGCGTCATTTCATAGGCGAGGCGCTGGCGTCCGATAACCGGTGTGTCGAATTCGATCTCGATGTCGAGATGGAAGCCGGAATGTGGAACGAGTTCCGCCCAGCAATCCCCGTCATCGATGCGCACGGGCTTCAGCACCTTGATGAACTTGCGCGGAGCATCGAGATGGCGCAGTCCAACCTCGTCGATGCGATCGACGAAAGCCGACGAACTGCCATCCATGATCGGAACTTCCTTGCCCTCGATCTCGACATAGCAATTATCGACAGCCAACCCGCGCAGCGCCGCGAGCAGATGCTCGACCGTGCCGACGGTTGTCCCGGTGTCATCACCGATCACGGTGCACAACGTCAAATTCTTGACGTTGTCGACTTCCGCTACGATTTCTGAAACGATCCGGCCGCGACGTGCGACCATGAAGCGAATACCTGTATCTGCTTCGGCTGGGTGGAGCACCATGGTAACTGGTGCTCCACTGTGTACCCCCACGCCAGTCAGCTCGATTTCTCGAGCCAAAGTCGTTTGTCTGGCGCCGACAAAAGCTTTCGGCATGTGCCCCGTCCCTCGAGCCTGTTTCTTACGCACTGTCCGCAAGCAACAAGACTGACTTTGTGATGCCCCGTCGAGATCCACTCCCCAATCTCATCACCAAGCGTTTGCGAACATCGTTAACGCTGGTGAATCGTTTGATCTCGTCTACGGTTGGAACCTTACTTCCGCGCAACACGCAGGCACAAATCACGCTTTCTTACACTCTGTTACGATTTGGCAATATCTTGGCAAAGCCGCCGCTCGCATGCATCTGTCCGGCCTGAGAAGGCAGGAATTACCCGTTCAATAACAGAGGGTTGCGATGCTCGTCCTTTGCGGTGACGAATTCAGACTCGACGGCGATTTCGTGTCGTGCTTTGGCCATCTTCTTCAAGTTCTGCACCTGAGTGTGGCTGCTCGTGCATTGACGAATTGGCATCTGATTCGCCTTTGTCCGTAGATGCAAGTTGGCTGCTCTGGCGGCCAAGTCCGGCTAACCGTCTGAGAATGTTGGGCATACCACCCATAGACCGGCCGGCACCGTGTTCAGCGGCTGCTTTTGCCTGATATTCACGCTGCACGATTTCCGGAAATTCGCTGATGTCGGGGACCCGTCTCGGCAAGTCTGCCGGTGGTGCCGGTACGAACCCGGTTGACGTGTCTGCTGTCGGCTGCGTGGGCTCTGCATCCGGCAACGGCGGCGGTGCGTTGACCGATGACGGCTCGAAACCGTCCTCGATAATGACGCCATCGGGTGAGCGCCATGCCCCCGGCGACGCTGCGCCCGCTATTGCGGTGCCGTTGTCATCGACCGTACCCATGACTTCCGAAAGTGCGCGGGCAAACTCATCCATCGGCGTGTCACCGCGATAGGGGTCCGTCTCGCCGCCGCTGGACGCACGTGCCATGTCATCAACCGCGCCTGCGTTGTTGGCATCAGAGGGAATTGCCGCAGTCTCGTCGATCCCGACGTCATCGTCCAACGGCGAGTCGGGATAATCGGTTGGAGCATTGCCGGAGCCGGTGCTCACCGTCGTACCGAAGATGGTTGAGGGCATCGGCATGGGCAGCGTTGGTGACACCGAGGGGGCTGGAGTGTCGCGGGCACCGTACATGCCTGGCAGGCTGACCTGCGCGCCTTCGAGCCCGGCGGCCACGATCGATACACGAATGCGTTCATCCATGCCTTCTTCGAAGGAGGCGCCAACGATGATGTTGGCGTCTGGGTCAGCTTCCTGCTTGACCCGACTTGCCGCCTCGTCGACCTCGAACAGCGTCAGGTTTCGTCCGCCGATGATCGAAATCAGCAAGCCCTTTGCGCCGCGCAGCGAAATATTGTCCAGCAGCGGGTTCGAAATCGCATCTTCAGCGGCACGGGTGGCGCGGTTTTCGCCGGACGCCTCTCCGGTCCCCATCATTGCCGATCCCATGCCCTTCATGATCACCTTGACGTCGGCGAAGTCGAGATTGATCAGCCCGTCCTTGACGATCAGGTCGACGATGCAGGCGATACCGGAATACAGCACCTGGTCGGCCAACACGAAGGCTTCGGCGAAAGTCGTCTTCTCGTTGGCAAGGCGGAATAGGTTCTGATTGGGAATGACGATCAGCGTGTCGACCCAGTTGCGCAACTCGGTGATGCCGGCTTCGGCGGTGCGCATCCGGCGAGAGCCCTCGAACTGAAACGGTTTCGAGACGATTGCGACCGTCAGAATATTCATCTCGCGGGCAATGCGCGCAATCACGGAAACCGCACCGGTACCTGTCCCGCCACCCATGCCGGCGGCCAGAAACACCATATGACAGCCGTCGATTTGCGCGCGGATTTCTTCGATTGCCTCTTCAGCCGCTTCCCGTCCGATTTCCGGTCTTGCTCCGGCACCCAGACCCTCGGTCAGTTCCGCACCCAGTTGGATGCGATGCTCGGCGCTGGAGGCTGCCAGCGCCTGCGCATCCGTATTGGCGGCAATGAACTCGACTCCTTCGAGCCCGGTCGCAATCATGTTGTTGATGGCATTGCAGCCGGCACCGCCGATGCCGATCACCGAGATCCGCGGTTTGAGTTCGGAACCCTCAGGAAGGTCGAGCGAAATATTCATGCGTCCCCCGCGTCCGGCGCGACCGACCACATCGGTCATTGGGCAGCAGGAACGTCCGCTCGTGTTTCTGGCTTCAGCTCCCTGGAGCGCGGCAGCGGGTCCGTTGGGCTAGCCCTCAGAAACTCTCGCGGAGCCACTGCTCCATACGACTGAGATACGACTCATACGCACGATTCTTTACGCGACCAGAATACATCATTTCCGCGGGAGATGCATCAACCAGGCCGAGACCGACAACGCTTGCCAGTGCCGGTCCCTGGAAGGGACTTTCAACGCCCGCAAGCGGCGGCGGACTGCCAATTCGAACCGGCTTGCCAAGCACCTCGGCGGCCAGGTCCGCCAAACCGCCGAGTTGACTGCCCCCGCCGGTCAACACAATGCATTTGACCAGTTCCCGCGTAAGCGAACTGCGATCAAGCCGCTCACGAATCATGTCCAACTGCCGTCGCGCCCGCGGATACAAAATGCGCGACAACTCTGTGCGTGTCGTCTCCTGCACGTCCCCCTGCTGCGCGGTGTAGGTCACCAGGTCATTGGGTTGCGCGCGCCAATAAGGATTGGCGGCACGATGCCCCGGCTGGACGCGCAGCAACGTACCGTAGAGCGTCTTGATTCGCTCGGCTTCGGCAAGGGGGATGCCGAGCGAAACAGCAACGTCGTGAGTCAAAATTGCACCACCGAACGCCAGCGTGTCGGTGTGCACGAAGCGTCCATCGGCAATCAGCGCAATCTTGGTTGCACCGGCACCGATATCCAGACACAGCACGCCGGCACTTTGTTCATCCGCCGTTGTTGCCGCAGTCGCGGATGCGAAGCCGGTCGGGATGAAGCTCTCTACGGTGAGGTAGCAGCGGTCGACCAGGCATTCCAGGTTGCGCAGCTGCGTTGGCTCGGCGGTTGCGGCGTGGTACTGGCAGGTAAGCCGCCCGCCGACCATTTTGAGCGGGTCATTGATGCCGATTTCCCCGTCGAGGCCATAGTGTATTCGGTTGAGGTAGGCCAGCGTGCGCCCGTCGCGCTCAGCATATTCGCGCGCCCGTCCGGCGAGGCGCTTGAGATCATCGGCACGCACCCGCCCGGCTTCCAGATCGAGGTGCGCCGTGAAATGTGTTGAACTCAGCCGGCTCGATGTCAGTGCAACGATCACCTCGTCGACGGTCAGGCCGGCGCGTTCCTCCGCATCTCCGATCGCGCCCCTCACACCGGCCTCGGCTCGGTCGAGATCAATCACCATGCCCGCGCGGATTCCATCGCTGCGCCGCTGACCGAACCCGATTGCCCGCAGTCCGGCGCCGAAATGCGCATCTGCCGCCATCTCGTCCGGTCGTGGTCGCTCGACGATGAGGCAGGTGATTTTCGCGGAGCCAATATCGAGCAATGCAGCAACGTCGCGACTTGGACGGCGGTTTACGAGCACCATCACTACCCCCTTGAAGCCGTTGCCCGGACCGTCTTGTGTCCGAACTGCGTATTGCCGGATTTTGGGACATGGCCGGCCCGCCGCGTTCGGCGGCGCTTGCTGGAAATCGGGCTGTAGACCATCAGCCCCGGCACCCTCAGGTCGACGAGCGCGCGAGATTGATCAATCAATCGACGCCCGCGTTTGCCCTTGACCAGCACCGCCAGTGCCGCATCGTATTGCAACTCGGGCAACAAGATCATGCCGCCGTCGTCGAGGTGCAGCGTCCACCGCCGGCCATCGACGAATTCGCTGACCGCCACGCGCCGCAACAGATCGGCTCGGGCGGCAAGCGTGTCGAAGAGCTCTGCGACGTTGGCCGGGGCATCGCTGCCGCGCACCAGCGGCAGATCGCGCACGGCGCCGGCCCGGACATGGGCGAGCAGGCGCCCATCGCGGTCAATCAGCGCCTCGCGCTTGTTGTGCAGCCACACGGCGAACGGCTCGCGTTCGCGAATCGCAACGTCAATGCGATGCGGAAATGTGCGATGGATGCGGGCTTCCTGGATCCATGACAGCTGTTCGATTCGCTGTCTTGCCGCGGCCGCGTCGAACGCGAACAGGGAATGTGTCGATTCCAGATCCAGCGCATCGAAGATGTCGCGGTCCGGTGTCATATCGTGTCCGGTGAGCGACACGGCCTGGATGCCGAGACCAATCCCGGCGGCAAGTCGATCTAGCTGGATGATCAGCGGGTCTGCGCGGCGCACCGAGCGTCCGGCATCGGAAAGGCCCAGAAAGACCACGCTGGCACAAAGGGCGGCAATTACCGGAAGCCATCGTGCGACGGAGGGGCGGCGTCGGCGGGCGTTACGGCGTAGCCGCTGGCTGCGCGATTGGTGCGCGCCATAGCCCGAACCACGAAGTCTTGCCAGCAAGTGCTGCCAAAGCTTCACCACCAGATACTCCCGAACAACGCAAAAACTCACATCGCGCCAGCACCCTGAGCAGGCCGGCGTTTGCCGGCGAGCGGGCACTGCGCGACCAAACGAGTTTCCGGCCGCGCTGGTAAAGATCGGGTTAAGGTGTGTTCAATTCTTTCAATTCGCTGGGAAACTCGCGGGCCTCGCTGCGCGATTGCACGAGCTTCGGGCTGGGCCTGAATTCGGCGGCCGCCCGTGGCTGCATCCGGCAATGAATCGGTCCGGTCGCTCATGACGGCCCGTGCAAGGAGGCTGCCCAAACGGGAGTGGTGCGGTGCCGGGGTCGTGCGGCGCCACCTCTTGCCGTTACCACCTCGTGTCGAAGCCGGTGAACGTGTGCGGAATTTTCCGCACATCGCTGAGAATGTCACCCAACGCCCCAAAATCTGTTTCCGGCGCGGTGTAGATCTCGATCGCGTCGGCGACCCCTCCGAAGCGCTGCGCAATTTCGTTGGCAATGACATCGTAGCGCCCGCAGGCGGCGAAGATCCGCAGCGTGTCATCATCGATTTCCGCCGCCATGTCCTTCCAACGCCCTTCAACGGACAACCGATGCAGTTTCGCACCGAGGTCCTCAAGGCCGTGCGAAGCCAGGATTGGCAGGTAGGTCCGGGTCGAGGCGTAAAAGGCGACTCGCGACCGTGCCCAGTTCATGGTCTTGGCGACGCTCTCCTCGTCAGGTCCGGTGCACACGAACCCGCCACCGTGAACGTCGAAGTTCTCGCGTTTTCTCCCGCTCTTTTCCATGCCCGCCAGCATCCGCGGCAGACAAACCTCTTCCAGATACTTGCGCGAACAAATCGGGTGCAGCCGCACCCCATCGCAGGAACGCCCGGCAAGTGACAGCATTGCCGGGCCGACGGCGGCAATCGTGATCGGCACCATCGCCAGGCCGGTTGGCTCGGGAGAAAAGTCGGGTGTCATCAATGTGAGCTTGTAGTGTTCACCCTGGTAGTTGAGTTTCGAGCGCGTCTCCCAGCAATGCCAGAGTGCGCGCAACGCCTCGATGTATTCGCGCAGCCGAGGCGCAGGCGGGCTCCAGGTAATGCCGTAGCGACGCTCGTTGTGACCTTTGACCTGGCTGCCGAGGCCAAGCACGAACCGGCCGCCGGAATTGGCATGAATGTCCCAGGCCTGCAGGGCAAGAACGGTCGGGCTGCGCGGGAAGGCAACCGCAATCGATGTCGTCAGCTCGACCCGTTGGGTCGCCAGCGCAGCGAGGCTCAGCGGCATGAAGGCGTCGTGACCGAGTTCCAGCGTCATCAGCGCATCGAAGCCGGCGCCTTCCGCCATCTTTGCGGTCGGGCCGGTCTGGCGCCAGTCGGCCTGCGGAACATTCGTGAAAACGCGCATTTATCCCTCCCCGGTGACTGCAGGAAGGTTCGGTCAATTTCCGTAATTGAGCAAGGCTGCAGACGCCGTGAGCGCCAATCAGGCCTGCGCCAGTTCGCGACCGGTCGGGCGGCCTGGCAGCGGCTCGCCAATGCGGATGATCTCCCACGTGAGATCAATGCCGCTTGTTGCCTTGACCCGCGCTCTTACCGTCTCGCCCAGTGTTTCGATATCTTCCGCTGTGGCATCGTTGTCGTTGATCAGGAAGTTGCAGTGCTTCTCCGAAACCATCGCACCGCCGACCCTGAGGCCGCGGCAGCCCGCGCCATCCACCAACGCCCACGCCGAATGTCCTGGCGGGTTCTTGAAAGTCGATCCTCCGGTGCGCTCGCGCGTCGGCTGGTGTTCCTCGCGGTAGCTCGCAACCTCCTCCATCTCGGCCGCGATCTCGTCCGGATCGCCCGCCGTGCCACCGTAGAGCGCTTCAGTGAAGATCCAGTCATGCGAAATCGAGCAATGACGGTAGGCAAATCCCATGTCCGCGTTGGCAATCACGTGAATGGTGCCCGCCGGATCAACCGCCCGCGCCTCGATCAGTACATCCTTGGTCTCGCTGCCGTGCGCACCGGCATTCATGCGCAGTGCGCCACCGATCGAGCCGGGGATGCCGCGATAAAACGCCAAGCCCTGGATGCCGGCCTTGGCGGCCGCCCGCGCTACCATCACGTCCGGCACCGATGTACCGGCCCTGAGCCGGTGATCGTCTTCGATCGCGACCTGCGAAAACCCGCGGCCCAGTCGCACGACGACACCTTTAAGCCCGCCGTCGCGCACCAGAAGATTGGAGCCGAGGCCGATGGCGCGCACCGGAACACCATCGTCGAGGTGTTTGAGGAAGTAGGCGAGGTCTGCCTCGTCCGCAGGCCGAAACAGTACCTGCGCCGGCCCGCCGACGCGAAACCATGTAACATCGGCAAGCGAGGCGTTAGCCGTCAGCGAGCCCCTGAGGTCCGGCATCGCCGCCTTGAGTTCACCGGTGATATCAGGATGCGTCATGGCGTTATCGCTCCGCCACCAGTTGCGGCAGAGCGTGCGCCCATTCCGTCGACTGCCCGGCACCGAGGCAGACGACGGTGTCGCCTTCGCGTGCCGCACCGCGCAGCACCGAGGCAAGTTCGCCAACGTCTTTGACCGTCGCCACCGCACCGTGCCCGCTAGCCCGGATGCCGGCGGCCAACGACTCGCTGCTGATTCCATCGATGGGAGTCTCACCGGCCGAATAAAGCGGCGTGACATAGACGCTGTCGGCGTCTTTGAAGCAGTTGCAGAAGTCCTCGAAGAGATCGCGCACGCGCGAATAGCGATGTGGTTCCACCACGGCGATGAGACGGCCGCGGACGCCGGCCCGCGCGGCGGCAAGCACGGCGCGAATTTCAATCGGGTGGTGGCCGTAGTCATCGTAGATGGCGACACCGTGCGCCGTTCCTGTCAGCTGGAAGCGTCGCTTGACGCCGGAGAAACCGGCAAGTGTTGCGCGGATCTGATCGTCGGTGAGCCCGGCTTCTGCCGCCACCGCGATCGCCGCCAGTGCGTTGAGTGCGTTGTGTGCTCCAGGTATCGGCACCATCCAGTGCTCGAGCCGACGCGCTCCGCCGGGAACCCGGTCGCCCAAGTCGGCCGAAAAATAGGTTTCGTTGCCGACCACTTCGACGTCCTTGAGCACCATGTCGGCATCGGGTGTGCGCCCGTATGAAATCAACCGCCGCCCGTCGCGCCTCAGGTCGAGGCGGCCGATCATGTCGCGTACGACCTGTTGGTCGGTGCACGCAAGCAGCAATCCGTAGAACGGGATCTTCCGCATGAACATCGCGTACTCGGCGTGCATGTTTTCGACCGTGCCGAAATAGTCGAGATGTTCAGGGTCGATATTGGTGACGACGCCGATCTGCGTCGGGATCTTGACGAACGTCCCATCGGACTCGTCCGCTTCGACGATCATCCACCGGCCCTTGCCAAGCCGCGCGTTCGACCCCCAGCTGTTGATGATGCCGCCCGTTATCACCGTCGGGTCGAGCGCTGCTGCTTCGAAGATGTGCGCGATCAGCGACGTCGTCGTGGTCTTGCCGTGGGTTCCGGTCACTGACACTGTTGCATAAAGGCGCATCAGTTCGGCCAGCATTTCCGCGCGCCGGATGATCGTCAGGCTTCTGTCGCGGGCGGCCTGCAGCTCCGGGTTGGCATCCTTGACTGCGGTCGAAATGACGACGAACTGAACATCGGCAAGGTTTGCCGCATCATGCCCGACGAACACCTTGATTCCGCGCGCGCGCAAACGCTCGACATTGGCGCTTTCGCGCTGGTCGCTGCCCTGCACGCTGAACCCGGTGGCATGCAGAAGTTCGGCGATGGCACTCATGCCGATGCCGCCAATACCGATAATGTGGATCGTGCCGAGCGTGGAGGGCAGTTCCATGTGCGAGCCTAGTCCGGTTGTTGGTCTTGTTGTTTACATACGCCAATGCAAGGTCAGACGAATTCACCGGCGGCGAGGCGTTCGACGAGGTCTGCCAGTCGTACGACGGCATCCGGCCGGCCCTGCGCCCGCGCCGCCGCGGCGGCATTTTCAAGCTCTCCCGGTGTCCCAAACACGCCGGCCAGCCCGTCCGTCAGTCGGGTCGGGTCGAGGTCCTTCTGCTCGATACACCAGGCCGCCCCGGCCTTGGCAAGGTTGGTTGCATTTTCGAACTGGTCGTTGTCAAGCGAATGCGGCAGCGGCACGAGCACCGATGGGCAGCCGATTGCCGCAAGCTCTGCGATGGTCGTGGCGCCGCCGCGTGCAACGACTAGGTGGGCCTCCGCGATCCAGCGCGGCAGGTCGGCAAAAAAGGTTTCGCACGTCGCCTTGATGCCGGCCGCATCGTAGGCTGCCCGCACGCGATCGAGATCCTCTTCCCGGCACTGTTGCATGACGAACAGACGCACGCGGATATCCTCCGGCAGGTTGGCAACGGCAGTCGGCACGACGTCGGAAAAGAAGCGCGCACCCTGGCTGCCACCGAACACCAAAAGGTGGATCGGCTCGCCTGCCTGCGGCGCCCGGTAGTCACGGTTGGCGCTGTCGATCACGATCTGGCGTACCGGATTGCCGGTCAGGTGCACCTTTTGCGCAATTTCGCCATCGACGAATTTGACGTTTTCGAAGGATGTGGCGATCGCCCGGACCCGACCGGCCAGCATACGGTTGGCGCGCCCGAGCACGGCGTTCTGCTCGTGCAGTGCCGTCGGAATGGACCGGAGCGCGGCTGCAACGATCGGTGGAAAACTCGGGTATCCGCCAAAGCCGACCACGGCTGCCGGGTCCACCGCGCCGAGAATCTTGTGCGCTTGCCGCACGCCGCCCACCAGCGTCAGCGCCGTCCTGGTCAGTGCAATCGGTGATCTGCTGCTCGTGGTCGCCGAGGCAATTCGGTGGATGCGCCGCGCCGGGAAGTCGGAATCGTACCTGTCGCCGCGTGTGTCGGTCGCAAGTTCGATGTCATAGCCGCGTTGCCGCAGCTCCTCAGCCAACGCGAACGCGGGAAACAGATGTCCGCCGGAGCCACCGGCCGCGAGCATAATCGTCTTTGTCATGGGCGTGGGCCCTCAGGTGTTAGATGTCGGCGGGGCCCAGTCCGGGCTCCATCCGGGATTGCGGCTGGTCGCGCGGCAGTCTTACGCCGCCCGGGCGTGGACGTCGCCGTGTCAGCGCCAGAAGCATGCCGAGTGTGATCGAAATGCCAACCATCGATGAACCGCCAGCAGAGATCATCGGCAATGTCATGCCCTTGGCTGGCAGCAGGCCGACGTTGACGCCCATGTTGATCAGCGCCTGATATCCGAACGCCAGTGCCAGACCGGCAGTTGCAAATCGAATCCTGAGATCGGGCTCGCCAACCGCACGCAGCAGCGCACGGTAGACAATGACGCCAAACAGCGCCAGAAGCGCCAGGCAGGCGGCAACGCCGTATTCTTCGGCGATGACGGCGAAGATGAAATCGGTGTGGGCGTCGGGCAATGTCGTCTTGATCGTTCCTTCACCCGGGCCGCGCCCGAAAAAACCGCCCTCCACGAACGACTTGTAGGCCTGTCCAATCTGCGACCGTGCATCGATCTCACTGGCAAAGAACTGATCGATCCTTGCGCGCACGTAGTCGAGGCTGAAATAGGCGAGCGCCAACCCGCCGAGCGCAACGGCCGCCAGCGCTGCGGCCCAGGTAAGCGGCAGGCCGGCCAACAAGAACAGCGTACCCCATACCGCCGTTATCAGCACGACCTGGCCGATGTCCGGCTGCATCACCAGCAGCCCGGCGAGCACCACGAAAAGACCGATTGCAATCGCCAGTCCGGGCATGTCCCGGCGGCGTTGCGATTCCGCAAAGGCCCAGGCTGCAAGCACCACGAACGCCGGCTTGGCAATTTCCGAAGGCTGGATCGATACGCCGAGCAGGCGGAGCCAGCGTCGTGCCCCGTTGGCTTCGAGGCCCCACAGGTTCACGGCGACCAGTCCTGCGATCGCGACCACGAACAGCACCAGCGCCGTCCGTCGCACACCTTCCGGCGACTGCAGCGACAGGGCGAGGATCAGCGTCGCACCGGCAATTGCGAACACGGCATGGCGCTGCACGAAATAAAACGCCGGCAGGTCCTTTGCGAGCGCAACCGACGGACTGGCGGCAAGCGAAATCACAAGACCCGAAACAAGCAGCGCACCGATCGCCGTGAGTTGCAATCGGTCAATGGTGAACCACCAGTGCGTCAGCACGCTGCGGTCGGCGCGAGACAGGCTCATGGCGCAGTCCCCCTGGCCTCGACCCGGGCAATCTCTGCTGCAAGTTCGCGAAACGCATCCCCGCGCGCCTCGAAACTGCGAAACTGATCGAACGAAGCACATGCTGGCGATAACAGCACGACCGGTGCAGTGGCACTGGATCGGGTGGCATCTTCGACCGCGCACCGAAGCGCATTGTCGAGCGAGCCGCTGATTTCGAATTGGCAACGGCCGGTGAGCGTCGATGCGAAATCCGGGGCCGCATCACCGATCAGATAGGCTTTCGCAATGCGCGGGAAATATTGGGCGAGGTCGTCAATCCCGCCGTCCTTCGCCAGGCCGCCGGCAATCCAGAAAATGTCTCCCGCAAAAGCGGCAAGCGCATTGGCCGTGGACGCGGCATTGGTTGCCTTGCTGTCGTTGATCAGAATGACCCGGCCGATGCGGCCGACCTCTTCCATCCGATGCACCAGCCCCGGAAACGTCCGCAGTCCGGCGGCGATCTCACCGTCCGTCAGACCAAGCGCCTTGCAAACCGCAGTCGTGGCTGCTGCGTTCTGCGCGTTGTGGGTGCCGCGCAATGAGGAAACATTATTGATGTCAGCAATGGCCCGGGGGCAGGCACCTGCAGCGTAGTGCGTGACCTTGCCCGCTTCGACACCGTAGCCGTCGTCGACCGGGCCGCCCGAGACCGCGAGCGCGCGGCGCCCCTTGGCCCGCAGATCGCGCAGCACATCACGTGATATCTCATCGTCCCTCCCGACCACGGCAAGATCGGCCACTGCCGGCAGCCGGGCCTTGACCTTGGCGTAGTTCTCGAACGTGCCGTGCCGGTCGAGATGATCGGGAGAAACGTTGAGCAGCACCCCGATCGACGAACCGAGCGTCGGCATCAAATCGATCTGATAGGACGACAGCTCGATAACGTGCACGCGTTCGCGCGCCGGCGGCTCCAGCTCCAGGATCGCCACGCCAATATTGCCGCCCATCTGCACGTCGCGGCCGGCCTGACGCAACACGTGCGAAATCAGCGCGGTCGTGGTCGACTTGCCGTTTGTCCCGGTAATCGCGATGAACGGGGCCTCAGGGCAGTTCGCCCGCCGTTCGCGGGCAAACAGTTCGACATCGCCGATGATCTCGACACCATGGTCTTGCGCGAGCCTGACGGTCCAATGCGGTTCGGGATGCGTCAGCGGCACGCCGGGGGCAAGGACGAGCGCCGACAGGTGCGCCCAGTCCAAGTGCCTCAGGTCGCGCACGTCGAACCCTTGCTCCACCGCAGCCCTGCGGGCGGCATCGCCGTCGTCCCACGCAATAGCTTGCGCACCGCCCGCTTCGAGCGCCCGGCACGTCGCCAGCCCGGACCGGCCAAGGCCGAACACGGCGATCGTTTTGCCCGCGCATGTGGCGATGGGAATCATTCCGGCAGTTTACCCCAATTCGAGGCATCCGCGTGCGGCAAGCTTACCGCAGCTTCAGCGTCGCGAGGCCCACGAGCGCCAGGACCACGGAGATGATCCAGAAGCGCACGACCACGGTTGCTTCCTGCCAGCCCTTTTGTTCGAAATGATGGTGAAGTGGGGCCATGCGGAAGACCCGCTTGCCGGTCAGCTTGAAGCTTACCACCTGGATGATGACCGACAGGGCTTCGAGGACGAACAGGCCGCCGACGATCGCCAGTACGATCTCATGCTTGGTAGCGACTGCAACCGCACCGAGCGCACCACCAAGCGCCAGTGAGCCGGTATCGCCCATGAAGATCATCGCCGGCGGCGCGTTGAACCATAAAAAGCCGAGCCCGGCCCCGATCAGCGCGCCGCAAATGATTGCCAGCTCACCCGTGCCGGCAACATGATGGATCTGCAGATAGCCGGCAAACTTGATGTTGCCCGAGAGATAGGCGATCAGCCCGAACGTTGCGGCCGCGATCATCACCGGCACGATTGCCAGTCCGTCGAGCCCGTCGGTCAGATTGACGGCGTTGCCCGCCCCGGCGATCACCAGCGCGCCGAAGATGATGAACATCGGCCCCAGCTGCAACAACAGATCCTTGAAAAACGGGATGGCCAGTGCGCCGGCAAAATTCGCATCCGACATCCGCATGATCGCAGCGGTCGCAAGCCCTGCGATGACGAACTCCAGGGCCAGGCGCACCCGGCCGGAAAACCCGGAACTGCTCTTTTTCGTGATCTTGAGAAAATCGTCGTAAAAGCCGATTGCCCCAAACGACAGGGTGACGCCGAGCACGATCCACACGTAGTGATTGGCGAGGTTCGCCCACAGCAGAATCGAGAACGTGAACCCGGCCAAAATCATCAGGCCGCCCATGGTTGGCGTCCCGCGTTTGGCCAGGTGGCTCTGTGGGCCGTCTTCACGGATCGGCTGGCCCTTGCCCTGCTTGAGCCGCAGCATGTCGATGATCGCTGGCCCGAACAGAAACACGAACAGCAGCGCCGTCATGATCGCACCGCCGGTGCGAAAAGTGATATAGGTGAAGACGTTGAGCGGCCCGAACAGGTCAGTGAATTGGCGTAGCTCGTAAAGCATGCATCTTCCCTCGATCGGGCGCCTGCCGCTCGCCCAGGTCCCCGAAGAGCCACCGTACTGCAAGTCCATTGCAAACTTGCGGGGCAGCCTTTTCCCTGCAGCCAGCAAAGACCAGATCGACGCAGCCCGCGTCAACAGGGTTGTTCAGACTGCGGCGAAGAACTCCGTCGGTGCGGCTTTAGATGCAGGTCGAAAAGGCTCAGCAAGAGTATTTCGGTGTTGGCCACGATTTGGACCGCTTTCCCGCCCGAACTGCGTACCACAGGCCTCAAAATTCCCGCAGAATTGCCGCCACGGCCTCGTGGTCGGAAAACGGCAGCGTTCTGTCACCGACAATCTGGCCGGTCTCGTGTCCTTTTCCGGCTATCAGGATAACGTCACCGTCCGCCGCCATCGCCAGTGCCGAGCCGATCGCCTCGTAGCGCTCGCCGATCTCGAAGGCGCCGGGCGCACCAGCAAGGATCTCGGCCCGGATCGAGGCAGGGTCCTCGGAGCGTGGATTGTCATCGGTAACGATGGTCACGTCGGCGAACTCTGCCGAGATCCGCCCCATGATCGCCCGCTTGCCGGGGTCACGGTCACCGCCGCAACCAAAGACGTTGATCAGGCGGCCCTTGGCGAACGGTCTGAGCGCCTTCAGGGCCGCCTCGAGGGCATCCGGCTTGTGTGCGTAGTCAACAACGACAGTCGCACCGCGGACCTCGCCGACGAACTCGAGCCGCCCCCGGACGCCGGTCAGTTCGCCAAGCGCCGAGATGACCCGAGCCACCGCTTCGCCGGCGGCAATCGCGAGCCCCGCCGCCATCAAGGCGTTGATCGCCTGATAGGTCCCGATGAGTGCGAGGTGTATGTTGTACGTGGCCCCGTCATGCTCCAGCACGACGGTTTGCCCGAAGCCCTCCGCTGCGCTATCGACAAGCCGCAGCGTCGCCGCCTCGGCCTGTCCGACCGTTATCAAGTGTAATCCGCGCGCCTGGGCAATTTCGAAAATCCTTGCTGCATGCGCATCGTCAGCGTTGACCACCGCGACCCTGCCGTCCGGCAGCAAGGTATCGAACAGCCGCAGCTTGGCAGCCAGGTAATGCGCGACGCTTGGATGGTAATCGAGATGATCGCGACCGAGGTTGGTGAAGGCGGCTGCGGTCAGCCTCACACCGTCGAGCCGCCGCTGGTCGAGCCCGTGCGATGAGGCCTCGAAGGCGAGATGCGTCACGCCATCGTCGGCCAGGCCGGCAAGCACGCCGTGCAAGGTCACGGGATCGGGCGTTGTCAGTGATCCGTAAACACTGCCATCCGGCCGTACGATGCCGATCGTACCGAGCGAAGCTGCCTGGCGCCCGCACTGCGCAAAGATTTGCCGTGTGAATTCTGCAACCGAAGTCTTGCCGCTGGTCCCCGTCACCGCCACTTCTAACTCCGGTTGTCGTCCGTAGAACGTGGCCGCCATCAAAGCCAGCGCCCGGCGCGGGTCGCGTGCGCGCAGAACCGGGACCGGGCAATCGCCGACGTCGGCCCCCGTGCCGGCGAGAACTGCAACCGCGCCGGCTTTGACCGCCTGCGGAACGAATTTGGCGCCGTCAACGTTACTGCCGGGCATTGCGGCAAACAGCGTGCCGGCCGCCACCTGCCGGCTGTCGGCGGTGATCGCCGCGACGTCGATTGCGCCGCTGCCTTCGGGGGCAACGACGTCATCCGGCAGGACTTGTGCAAGCAGCATTGCGCCGGTCTCCCTCCGTTCGACCAGCCATCTTGTAGGGAACTGGCAGCGCCACCGTCAATTCACACCCGGTTGCCTCCGTCGCAGGGCGGCCAAACTTGCGACATAGTTCGGCGGCATAAGGCGGCCCGTTATGAAACGCACCCGTCGACATACCGCGCGACATTGACCACGCATCGTATCACCCGCTTCGAGCGCGGGTGAGTTCCGAGTATGTCCGGGTTCCTTCTCGCCTCCCAACAATGAGCGTCTTCGGCTTCACAGCCGCGCTGTGAGCCTGAACAGACCGGCACCCGGGCGATTTCCCGCTTTAGTGTCAATGGTGAGCACGCCGCAATGTGGATGCGGAAGGCGCGGTTCGAGTCCGCGGGGCGGGGCCATTTTTAAGATCAAAGGCCGAAAGGGCGATCGCAGGCGCAGCCGAACAACGCTAGGCTGCTGCCAGCGCCGACCGGGTCCCCAAGGCAGGTACCCGAGGCCGAGCGCAGGAGAATTGCAATGAGCGGCTATGACGAAATCGAGGTGCCCGGCGGCGCACCACTCAAGATGTGGACAAGGAATGTCCTCATTCAGGACGATGCCGTTCGCCAGATGACCAACGTTGCGCGTCTGCCGATCATCCATGGCCACGTCGCGGCAATGCCCGATTGCCATTACGGCAAGGGCGCCACCGTCGGCTCCGTCATTCCGACCAAGGGTGCGATAATCCCGGCCGCCGTCGGGGTCGATATCGGCTGCGGGATGATGGCGTGGAAGACGACGCTCGATGCATCGCAGTTGCCCGACAACCTCGCCCCGATCCGTGCCGACATCGAGCGCGCGGTCCCGCACGGCTTTGCCTCGCTCAAGGGCCGCGCTCGCCGCGGCGGCTGGGAAGTCGTACCGGCCGCCGTCGCCGGCCGCTGGCGCGAACTCGACGAGGGCTACCGCCGCATCATCGAAAAGCATCCGAAGATATCGCACAAGACACCGGCCCACCAGCTCGGCTCGCTCGGCACCGGCAATCACTTCATAGAGATCTGCCTCGATGAAGCCGAAGCCGTCTGGGTGATGTTGCACTCCGGCTCGCGCGGCCCCGGCAACAACATTGGCCAGTACTTCATCGAACTTGCCAAGAAGGACATGCGGCGCCATGCCGTCAACCTGCCCGATGCCAACCTTGCCTACCTGAGCGACGGCACCGAGCATTTCGACGACTACGTCGAGGCGCTCAATTGGGCGCAGGATTATGCCTGGGAAAATCGCCAGGCGATGATGGATGCCGTCTTGCGCGTGCTGCGCCAGCATCTGCCGAAGTTTCGCATTGGCGACCTGGCGGTCAACTGCCATCACAATTACGCCGTGGTCGAGAACCACTTCGGCGCCGATGTCTGGGTCACCCGCAAGGGCGCCGTCCGTGCCCGAAAGGGCGACCTCGGTATCATTCCCGGCTCGATGGGCACCGGCTCATTCATCGTGCGCGGCAAGGGCAACATCGAAAGCCTGTGCTCCTGCTCGCACGGAGCCGGCCGTGCGATGTCGCGCACCGAAGCCCGCCAGCGCATCACGTTGAAGGATCATCGCGCCGCAACCGAGGGCATCGAGTGCCGCAAGGACAGGGGCGTCATCGATGAAAGCCCGGCCGCCTACAAGGATATCTCGAGTGTAATCGCTGCCCAGTCCGATCTCATCGAGGTGGTCCACCATCTCCGCCAGGTGATCAACGTCAAAGGATGATTGGGCGGATCGCCGGTGCGAGGTATGCTGGCGATTTACGGGTCGACGGCAAACGGAGGCACAATGGCGGATCGGGCCGCAATCGAAATTCGTGATATCCGTGATGGCGACGTCGCGCAGGTGATTGCGCTTTGGCATGCCGCCGGCGTTGCGCGACCGTGGAACGATCCCGCACGCGACATTGCGTTCGCCCGTCGCCATGACCATTCCACGGTCCTCGTCGCTGTTGACGGCGAACAGGTCTTCGGATCGGCCATGATAGGAGAAGATGGCCATCGCGGCTGGGTTTACTACATGGCCGTCCTGCCGGAGACCCAGGGCACGGGCCTGGGCCGCCGTCTCCTCGCTGCAGCCGAGGCCTGGCTTGGCGCGCGCGGCTGCTGGAAGGTGCAGCTGCTGGTGCGCGAAGATAATGCCCCCGTCGTCGCGTTCTATGAACATGCAGGTTATCGCGATACGCGCACGACCTGCCTCCAAAAGGTGATCGAATTGCCGGACTGAGCCGGGCTTCGGCTGACGCTGGCCGAAAACAATCTGGACCAGCAGCACCAATTTCCGCATATCATTCCCGTGACACCGCCAACCCGACCGCGAGCCAGCCCATGCCAACCGTCGACCGCATTCAAACGACCCATGTCGGCAGTTTGCCACGAAGCGAAATGGTGAGCGATGTGGTTGGCGCAGCCGAACGCGGCACGCCGGTCGATCCCGAATTGTATGACGCGGTTCTTAGCGAGGCCGTCGACACCGAAGTCGCCCGTCAGAAGCAATTCGGCATCGACATCGTCTCGGACGGAGAATTCTCGAAGGCGACCTATGCAAGCTACGTCCAGCATCGCCTGACCGGTTTTTCCGGCAACAGTACGCTCGTCACGCCGGCAGATCTCGATGAATTCCCGATCAGCGCCGAAATCGCGCGCGCGCGCCGCGCGGCAACATCGTTTTTGCGCCCCGAGTGCACCGGCCCGGTCGGCATCAAGACGCGCGACCCGCTCGACGGTGACATCCGCCGCATGTCCGCCGCCGTCGAAAGGCACCAGCCGCACGGCGCATTCCTGACGTCCGCGTCTCCTGGACTGATCGCGATCTTCCATCCCAATAAGCACTATCCAAGCTACGATGCCTATCTCACTGCCCTCGCCGACGCCATGAGGGTCGAGTACCAGGCCATTCTCGCAGCCGGTCTCGAACTGCAGATCGACTGTCCCGACCTTGCCATGGGCCGCCATACGATCTTCAAGAACGCCAGCGAGGCAGCCTTTCTGCGTCAGGCCGAGATCCAGGTGTCCGTGCTCAACGCCGCGCTTGCCGGCCTGCCGCCTGAGCGCATGCGCATTTACGTGTCTTGGGGCAACTACGAAGGCCCGCACACCCACGACATCGCGTTGGCCAAAATCTTGCCGGTCATTCTGACAGCCCGCCCTGCCCAACTCGTCATTGAAGCTGCAACTCCGGGACACCAGCATGATTGGCGCGTGTTCAAGGACATCCCCCTACCCGACGACAAGATCTTGGTACCCGGCGTCATCGACGTAACCAACAACTATGTCGAGCATCCCGACGTCGTCGCCGACCGCATCGAACGCTTTGCCAACGTCGTCGGCCGCGAACGCGTGATCGCCTCGACCGACTCGGGCTTCGCCGCGTTCGCAGGCGACAAGATGGTCGACCCCAAGGTCGCCTTTTGCAAATTGGAAAGTCTGGTCCGCGGAGCCGAGATTGCCTCCGGGAGACTGTGGTGAGAGGCGCCCGATCACGTGCCGTGCCTGGGCAAGGCCCGGCATGACGTCCGCGCCGCATGCGCCCGGGGACGACACGGCGACATCGCTCGTCTTCGACACGCTCAGGCACCATCTCGTTAATGCCATTGTCGCATTCATATTTGCGACCACCGGCCCGGTCGCAATCATGCTGGCGGCGGGCGCCCGCACCGGCCTTTCGAACGCCGAGCTTGCCTCGTGGGTGTTCGGTGCGTTTTTCGTCAACGGTCTCGTCAGTCTCGTCATTTGCATGGTCTTCCGCCAACCGCTGGTCTTTCTGTGGACCATTCCGGGAAGCGTACTCGTTGGCACCGCTGCCACGCATTTGAGCTTTCCGGAAATTGTCGGCGCCTACATCCTCACCGGCGTGCTTTTGTTGGCGATTGGCGTCAGCGGCTTGCTCACGCGCCTCATGGACGCCATCCCGCTGCCTGTCGTGATGGGTATGGTTGCCGGCGTCCTCTTGAAGTTTGGCCTTGACTGGATTGCAGCGCTCACATCAGCGCCCGAGGTTGCAGTTCCGATGACGCTCGCCTATGTCGCGCTCGCCGCCTTACCCGGCCTCGGCCGGTTTCTGCCGCCGATGATCGGCTGCCTTCTGGCCGGCGTCGCAGTCGCCTATTTTGGGTCGCCGGCGGTAGATCCTGTCTGGATCACTCCTAATATCGTAACACCGGTCATTTTCACGCCGGTCTTCAGCGTGCGCGCCGCCTTTGAACTGGTCGTACCGCTCGCAATCACCGTGATTTTCGCCCAGAACAGTCAAGGAATCGCACTCCTGCGCGCCGCCGGCCACCAGCCTCCGGTCAATACGGTTACTGCAATGTGCGGTATTGGTTCGCTCGTCGCCGCCGCCTTCGGAACGGTCTCGACCTGTCTGACCGGGCCGGTCAACGGCATCCTCACCTCTGGTGGTGCGCGGCAGAACCAGTACATTGGCGGCGTGCTCGTCGCGTTGCTGGCCATCGCCTTCGGGCTCGTCGCCCCGACGGTCACGGATTTGATGACCGCCGCACCGCCGGGTTTCATTGCCACCCTCGGCGGTCTCGCCTTACTGAATGTACTTCAGGGCGCGTTCACGGCAGGGTTTTCGAGCCGCGTTCCGAAAAGCGCGCTGATCGCCTTCATGGTCACCATATCGAATGTGGAAATCGCCAACATTGGCGCACCGTTCTGGAGCATCATCGCGGGCCTGGTGGCGGCTTGGACGCTTGAACGCACCGCGCGACGCGAAGTGAATTAAGAGCACCACGCATGCCTGGTCACGGTTGTGCCCGCATCCTCGGGTCGCCGGCATGCGCAAGCCGGGATCGACCTTTCCCGGCGGCAGCAGCAGCATTTTGATCTGCACAGCCAAAGCCCGCCTCGTTCAAATAAGAATGCGCGATCTATGTAAGGCGCCCTGTCGCGATCGCCCGTGCCCAATCCGATGATCCATTGTCGCGCGCGACGGCCGCCATGGCACCGGCATCGTAGGCGACGTGACGGATCTCGGCCTGCCAGTTCTCCGGCTCGCCGTCGATGATCGCATAGCAGGCCTCCGGTGTCCCGGTCTCGACCGTGTGCGGGCGCGGCTTGTCGGTGCGGTAGGCCGGACACCCGACGCTGCCGGGATTGACGACCATGCGGCCGTCCGGAAGGTCGACAATGCGAGGAAGATGGGAGTGGGCGCAGAGGAACAACGAGGCGGAAATTCCTTCGGCGAGGCGAACGATGGCAGCCGTGCGGCGCGCCTGCAAGCGGCCCGTTTCGGTGACCTCCTCCAGCCAATAGTCGCTATCGCAAATCGGCGTGCCGTGGCAGGCAAAGACGTCGTCGCGGTAGACAAGGCTTGCCGGCTGACCCGCCAACCACGAGATGTGGCGCTCTGTGAGCTGGCCGAAATCGATCCGCCGAGACCGCCGCCCCGACCCGGCAAGCGCAACCAGACGCCGGTCCTGGTCACCCCGGATCGTGATGAAATCGCGTGCCATGAGAATGTCGGCGGTCGCCGCCGCTGCCAGCGGACCGCTCACATGATCGCCGAGATTGACGACATCGGCGATGCCCTGCCGGTCGATGTCGGCCAGTACGGCTTCCAGCGCCAGGGCGTTGCCGTGAACGTCGGCGATGGCTGCAAATCCCATGGAGGCGTCCTTTGCACGCGGGCTCGGGGTACGCGATCGTGCATCAGGTGCCATAAGGCCACAAGCGCTCAGCACGTCGCTGGTGCGCTCCGCGAACTATCTCCGTCTCAACGGCAGCACCGTTCCACGATAGCGGCGTGGCCGTGTCCCCGGATCCAGCGAACAAACCCGTGCTTTGGCGAGGCAGCGCACACCGCGCCATTCTCCCTCCCAGGCCACATACCGGCAGCGCACGCTGACGTTGAGCAGCCGGTTGCGCGAAAACCCTCGCCAGGCTGCACGTTGGTAGAGCCCCGACAGCGCGCTGCGCTGTGCCGAGATTGTCGACTCGCCCCGACGCACGGGGATTGTCGGCTCATACGAAATGGTCTGGCAGGTCACACCGGCAAGGGCATCCGCCGAGACAACTGTGCAGGCAAGCGCCGCGATTCCGGCGCACAGAAACCCGGTGGCATTCAGGCGATTGAACATTGTCGCAATCCTTGGAGATCCATCGTCTGCGAATATGTCGCTGCAAGGGGCGAACTGGTTCATGCGTTTCGTGCAATTGCGCGGGCGCCATGCACGGATCGGGATATCTCTTGGCGCCAAACCGTGCTTTGTCTTGGCGCATGAGTCGCAATGTCTTTCCTGACAACCAATCCGCCGCAGTATGACCCGTCGCCAGAACCCCATCGCGGGCATCGCTTGGATGCTCCTGTCCTGCGCGCTGCTTGCCGGCGTAGCAGCCTTGGCGCGGTATGCAGCATTGACCGGCGTCCCGTCGCAGCAGATCGTCTTCATGCGCGTGTTCTTCGGGCTTGTCGCGATGCTGCCGCTGCTCGCCTGGCGCGGCCCATCACTGGTCAGGACGGACCAGTTCCACGTCTACGTGGTCCGCGTCCTGATCTCCATCATCGCGATGTCGACATGGTTTGCAGCGCTGACCTACATCACGGTCGGCGAGATGACCGCGATCACCTTCTTGACGCCGCTGCTGGCAACGGCCGGGGCGGCGCTCTTCCTTCGGGAGGTCGTCACTGCGCATCGCTGGGCGGCAACGTGCATTGGCTTTCTCGGCGCCTTGGTCATTCTGCGTCCGGGCCTGGTCGAAGTCGGCATCGGCAGTTGGCTGGCCCTGGCATCGGCCTGTGCCGCAGCCGCCTCGACGCTCTACGTCAAGCGCCTCACCAACCGTGACGACCCCGACCGTGTCGTATTCCTGACGACCGTGCTGCAGGTGCCCCTGGCTTTCGTGCCGGCGTTGTTCGTGTGGACCTGGCCCACCCCCGAGATCATCGCATGCGCGGCGGCGATGGGCCTGCTTGGGACGCTGGGGCACGTCTGCCTGACACGTGCGTTCGCCTCGACCGATGCTTCGCTCGTCATGACGGCGGACTTCTCGCGCCTGCCGTTTGCGGTTCTCTACGGCTTTCTCATGTTCGGCGAATTGATCGACCTGTGGACCTGGATCGGCGCCGGCATCATCTTCCTGGCATCGCTTTACGGCGGGCGGTCGGGCCGGCGAAAGTGACTGGCACTATCAGCTCGGCGTCCGCGAATTGTTGATCAATGCGGCGCCGGAAACAGCAGCGCAGTCACGCGAGCCAACGCCCGAAAACGTTGCCAAGCAGACGCGCAACATTGTTGTCGAAGTTGTTCCACGGCAGGCTGCCGCAGAATGTGATCGAGCCGGTCGAGAACACCGCCCCGCCGCCCGGCACCTCGAAATAGATCATGTCGGCGCGTAGCAATTCCTCGACCGGCGCCCCGGGCCAGTTGGTGATGTGAGTAAGGTGTTCTTCCGGCACCAGCACGAAGCTCTCCGAGTGGCCCTCCGAACTTGCGATAATGCGCGCATTTGCCGGTGTGCCAAGGCGCCGGTCCGCCCGGTCGAGTTCGAAACCTGCCGCGCCGCCGCCGCTGAACCCGAAGTCACCGATTTTCTCATCCTCGATGCCGGCAAAGATCCAGCCGACGTCCGGGTCTGCAGCCGCCACCCTGCGTCGGTAGTAAGAGCCTTCGAACTGGCCCTGCGCCGAAAAACCGACGCCGGCCAGCATTTGCGGCGGCCGTCCATTCCGCCTCCAGATCCCGCCGTACTGCCCGTCGAAAGCGTTGTAGTATTCGCCAGGCTCCGCCGCCCACGCGCGGATGCCGGTCTCCGCCCTGCGTATCTCGATCGCGCCGTTGCCTTCACTGTGCAGAGCCACGCGCCAGTAAAACCCGTTGCCGCCGAGGTAGGCGAGCTTGCCGCCGTTGTCGCGGTAGCCTTGCAAGGCATCAAGCGTTTGCCGCGTGTGGTATTCGGGGTGGCTGCCGGTGGTGACGACCGTGTAGTCCTTGATCGCATCGTAGCCCTCCTCGTGCAGTTCCTGATCGGTGACGATGTCGTGGGCGATGCCTTCGTGATGCAGCCATGATATGAGATGGCTGTCGGCCTGGAAATGCCTGAGCCCCGACCCCGGACCGTAGGGAAACGTGCGGTACCCGGGCTTCAAGTTGAACAGCGGCCTGCGATGCGAGGCATGGCAGATGCCGGAGCCGTCCTTGTGATAGTTGTAGGTCGACAGGCCGTACTCTTTGTGCGCCGCCGGGTTGTGCGGATAGCAGTTCCATTCCGCGAACGTATCCTCCCAGGCCGGCGTATAGTCCGGCCGCGCGTGGTTGCCGTAGACGATGTAGGTGAATGTCGAAACCAGGACGCAAAGATCCGCTGTGCGTTTGCCCTTTGCCGGCAGCACGAAAAACGGCATGGCGTCTTCGTGGCCCTCGCACGAGATTCGCGCCGCATAGACGCCGGACGGCAGGTCGTCCGGAATGGTGTACGAAAAGTCCGTGTCCCAATCGAAATCGTAGATGTCGTTTTCGTGGAAATGGATCGCGCCGTAGTGCGCCGGCGCATGCCGCCAGCACATCTCGCTGCCGTCCCAGGCTGCCCCCGTCATTGCCCGCGCCGGCAGATTGATGATGCGCCCGTCAAGCTCGTGCGGGCCGACGTCCTCGATCCGCGTCGTCGCGATTCCGCGTGAAAAATCCCATCGCGCGAGCACGTTGCCCTCGTCGAAGTCCTCTGAACCATAGATCGCAGGGGCTTCGATCTTGCCGTTGAAGTGGTCCGCCGCCCGTCCCTCGACCATAGAGGCAGCGATCACGGGAGAGGCACCGCCGGCAAAACTGATGCCCGCGATCAGGACCGATGCGCTCTCCCGCGCGCGCGGGGTCTGGATCTGTTCATAGCCGACGTCGAGTTTCCCGCCGCTATCGTCGAGCGACAGCCACACGCGGTACCATTGGCGCGCCTGCAACGCGGTCGCCGTTGCAATCTCTTGCTCACCTGCCCATGCGGCAAGGCAGCCTTTGGCATTGATGCCCAGGACCAGGTCTGCGACCGCCAGCACGACCTGCCGGTTGCCTCCCGGCATCGTCGGCCAGATCGTCGCCTCGAAGCGTCGTGCATGCGTCGAAGTGTTCGGCAGCGGTTTGTTGATGCCAACGTAGGAGCCCGGAAAGAACGGTTGCGCGCGGTTCGGGTAGGTACCGGCGAACGCGGCGCCGACCTCTTCCTCGACCAGGCCCTGACCGTCCGGATTGGGGTCTGCGCAGATGATCCGAACCAACCGGGCCGAAAAGGCGCCGGCCATCTGTGAGGAGACCTTGAACTCGATCGTGTCGCCCGGCCGGCCGGACAATTGATCGGCATAGCCGATGAGTGGAATGGCTTTGCTGTCAGACATCCAACGATGGCCTCCTTATATCGGTCTCGCACTGTGGACAGCGGCGCGCATTGCCGGCAACCTTGCATTTCGGTTTTTCGCTTGCCGCCTTCGTCCCGATGCTACGCGGAGATTGTCGCCCGTGCCAATTGTCAGCAAAACGGTGTTGTGCTCCGCGCGCTCCGAGGGCGCGATCTAATGGCGCGCGTCGTCAGTCTCGAGTTTGCGCTGGTGATTGCGCTGGGTGTGTTCTGGGGGCTCAACTGGCCGACGGTGAAGGTGCTGCTGGCCATCATCCCGCCGTTCACGCTGCGAGCCATTGGCCTCACCCTCGGCGCTGTCGGCCTCGCGGTTCTGGCGGTTGCGATGCGCCAATCCTTGGCACCGGCGCGGGCCGATCTTTTCCCGCTTGCTGTGGCCGGGATTTTGTCGATTCTCGGGTTCAACGTCATGGCGGCGTTTGGTCAGCTGATGACCGAAACCTCGTCGGCTGTAATCGTCGCCTTTACGATGCCGATGTGGGCCGCGCTGTTCTCAGTGCTGTATCTTGGCGAGACGCTCACGCCGAACCGGGTCCTGTCTCTCGCGATCGGCATGGCCGGCCTTGCCGTTCTCGTGCACGGGGATGTCGCAGCGTTTGTGGCGCGTCCGGCGGGGCCGCTGTGCATGCTGGCTGCCGCTTTGTCGTGGGCAGCCGGCACGGTCGCACTCAAGGCCCGGCGGTGGTCGATCAGCCCGATCGCCCGGGCCGCCTGGTTGGTCGGCCTATCGGCACCCTTTGCCATCCTGGCAGCAATCCTTTTCGAGGACTGGCAGACGGCTTCAGACCTGACGCCGTCGTTGGGCCTGGTGCTCGCCTATCACGTTGTCTTTCCGATGATCGTCTGCCATGCCGTGTGGGTCAGCCTGGTCAGCCGCCTCCCGGCATACGTTGCTGCGATCGGTTCACTCCTGATCCCCGTCGTAGGCGTCGCATCGGCCGCCCTGTTCCTTGGTGACCGGCTCACCGGCTCCAAGCTGCTCGCCCTGACGTTGGTGCTGGCGTCGGTCGCTTTGACTTTCTGGCCGGCCGGTGCTTCAAGCCGGGCGGATGACGATGGTAAGGCAGCAACCGGAGGCCGGCCGTGAAGCTTGCAATACTCGACGACTACCAGGGCGTGGCCACCAGCCTCGTCGACTGGTCCGAAGCACCGGGCGTCACCGTTGTTCCGTTCCGCGATCACGTCTTCGAGACAAGGGAGCTGATCGCGCGCCTCGAAAGCTTTGAAGCCGTCATGCGCATCCGCGAGCGCACGGTCTTTTCCGGTGACGTCATCGCGGCTCTGCCGAACCTCGAACTCGTTCTGGCGACCGGCATGCGCAACGCGCGCTCGCTGGATCTTGCAGCCACCGACGCCCGCGGCATCACGGTTTGCGCCACCGACGTCCATCACACGACCACCGTCGAAGTCGTGTGGATGATGCTCCTGGCCCTGTTCCGCGGTTATCGCCAGGAAACACAGTCGCTGCGCTCCGGCGCCTGGCAGTGGGGCCTCGGTCGCGGTCTCGAAGGCAAGACGTTGGGCATCCTCGGACTTGGTAAGATGGGCCAGCCGGTCGCCCGCATCGCCCATGCCTTCGGCATGAAGGTGATCGCCTGGAGCCCCAATCTGACATCCGAACGCTGCGCGCCGCACAATGCGACGTGCGTTTCTAAAGATGACCTTTTCCGCAATGCAGATGCCATCACGATCCATATGCCTGACACCAATGCCACGGCCGGCATCGTCGGTGCCCGCGAGATCGCGCTGATGAAGCCGTCGGCGTTTTTGGTCAACACGGCGCGCCCGGCGCTGGTCGACGAGGCAGCGCTGATCGATGCCCTGCAGAACAACCGGATTGCGGGCGCCGGCATCGACGTCTTCGAAACCGAACCGCTCCCGCGCGAAAACATCTATCGGACCATGCCGAACGTCGTTGCCACGCCGCACATCGGCTTCGTTACGCTGGAGAACTATCAGATCTTCTTTCGCCAGTGCCTCGAAAATCTCAAGGCCTATCGCGCGGGCAACCCGATCCGCGTCATCAACAGCGCCAAGCCGTTCCTCGAGACCTCGCCCATGGCCGGCGAAGCCTACAGGGCGTGAGATTCGTCCGTTGAATTCGCACAATACCGTCAACGCCAAAACCGCAACGTTCCCACATCAGGATCTCTCCGCATGCCTTATTCAGACTATCGCCCGGAACTTATGGGGACGGCCACGCTCGAACCGGCCGGCAAGTTCGAGGCCGGCTCGTATCAGAGCTTCACGCTGACTTATACGGCCGGCCGTTTCGGCATCGACGACACCGGCTCGATCAAGATTGGCTTTCGCTTCGCAACGGACTTCGGTCCGATCCAGTTCGATGATCCGGCGGCGCCCGGATATACAACTGTCGAGGCATCGAACGGCGCAACACTGGAGACCAAGTGGGAATTCAAGCGCAACATCCGCCCGTGGTCGCGCTCGCTTTACATCGGGGTCCAGAACCGGTTCCTAAAACCCGACGACACCATCACGATCCGTTTTGGTGACCAGCGCTTCGGCTCGCCCGGCGTGCGCCTGCAGACCTACGTCGAAAGCGCGTTCGAGTTTCGCATCCTGGTCGATGCGATCGCGACATACGACTACGTGCCGATCGTCGACAGCCCGAAGATCGCAATTGTGGCCGGCCCCGGTATCAACTGGCACGCCGTGCTGCCGACCATGCGCCGGGTTGGCGAACCGTTCGCCCTCAATATCAAAGCGAACGACAAGTGGGGCAACCCATCGGACCTGATGACCGACATGATTCAACTGGTCCCGACCCGGCCGGTCGTCAACCTGCCCCGCGTCTCGCGCCTACAGGACACCTCCTTCGCGACGGTTGTGGACGATTTGACGGTCGACGAACCGGGCGACCTGACAATCTCGGTACAGGATATGAACGGCACCGAAATCTGCCGTTCGAATCCGCTCCGCATCGTCCCCGCCGACACACCAGACGTGCACTTCTGGGCCGACATCCATGGCCAGTCCAATGAAACACTCGGCACCAACACGGCCGAGGAGTATTTCACGTTCGGGCGTGACAAGGCCTTTCTCGATGTCATGAGCCACCAGGGCAACGACTTCCAGATCACCGGCGCGTTCTGGGGCGAACTGAACCGCCTGTCGGCGGCATTCGACGAACCCGGCCGTTTCGTGTGTTTTCCCGGCTATGAATGGTCTGCCAATACCGCGGTCGGCGGCGACCGCAACGTCTTTTATCGCCGCGAGGGAGAAACCATCCACCGCTCAAGCCACGCCCAGATCGCCGATCCGACCGACATCGTCGATGAAGAGGCCGACGCCCACACCGCCCACGAGCTCTTCGAAAAGCTTGCGGGCAAGGACTGCGTAGTGATGGCCCACATTGGCGGGCGCTACGCCGACATTACCTACGCCCACGATGAAAAGCTCGAAACCGCGGTCGAAGTCCATTCCTGCTGGGGCACGTTCGAATGGGTCGTCTGGGACGCATTCGACAAGGGCTACCGCGTCGGGATTGTCGGCAACTCGGACGGCCACAAGGGGCGGCCCGGCGCGGATTTTCCCGGTGCCAGCTTTTTCGGCGCGCAGACCGGACTGACCTGTTACATTGCCCCGCGCCTCGACCGTGACGCGATCTTCGAAGCAATGCGCCGCCGCCACCACTACGCGACCACGGGCAACCGGCCGCTGCTCGACGTGACGGCGAGCGCGGCAAGCGACATGCAGGTCTTCCATCGCAATCCCGATCTCGGCGCGACCATGTCGGACAAGGCGCGCACGGCGAAAATGGGCGACATCGCCCAAGTCAACGACGACACGATCGAACTCGCCATCGAGGTGATCGGCTCGGCACCGCTTGAGCGCATCGACGTATTCGACGGGCGCAAGCTGATCAACACCGCCCGCCCCTACGCCGAGGCCGATCTCGGCGGGCGCATCCGCATGATGTACGAAGGTGCCGAATATCGCGGTCGCTCGCGCACGACAGTGTGGGACGGCAGCCTGACGGTCACGGGCAACACCATCACTGCAAGCCACATGCTCAACAATTGGAACCTCGACCGCGGCATCCAGGAGGCCACACCGGAACGGCTCGCATGGAAGGCCGTCACCACCGGCAACCTCGGTGGCCTCGACATCAAGCTGGCCGACCCGCAGGGCGGGCGCCTTGCTATCGCGACCAGGCACGTCACGACGGATTTGGCCGTCGACGACATCGGCCTCGAAGACACGGTATTTGAAGGTGGCGGCCTCGACCGCCTTGTCCGCCTCTACCGTTTGCCCGAGGATCTCGACGTCACTCATATGGTCCACCGCCTCCAGGTTCCGGTTGCCGCAAGCGGTGACACGCGCCTCTTCGTGCGCATCACTCAGGAAGACGGCCACCGCGCCTGGTCGAGCCCGATTTACCTGTTTCGCTGAGGGCTGGGAGCAAATTTGGAACGGCTGCGGGTCGACGTTGCGCAACGCTGCCCGCGCCCTGCGAACCTCACGCCGGAGGCCGGCTCGTCGTGATGGATTGATCCGACGGTGACCCGCACGCGCGCGGTTGGCGGTGAGCCCGCGAGGCTATCGCCTGCACCTCGCCCATGGGCAATGCGTACACCACGGAAGCTGATCACAATTGCCGAATGCAGACTGCGCCTGTCGCTCTACGGAGCACCGGTCGCCCGAGCGGTTACGACCCACACCGCTGCATTCAGTTTGACGCCGCTGGGTCCATCATAATCTGCAAGTGCAGACCGCACGGCAGGCAACACAGCGTCTCTCAATTCAGGATTTTCGCGAAGTATTTTTCCAAGTGCACCGACGTGGCTGCACACCTGGAGCATGGCCTCAAGATCGCCGCTGCCAACCAACTCGTCATGGGCGGCAATCTCGACGCGTGTGAAGCCCGCGCTCTGCAAAACCTCCCGTATGCGGTTGGCATCGGCCAATGAGAATGGACCAGGCGCTTCTGGGTCTGGCGTCGGTTGTGGTGGCAGGTGAGCCGCCGCTGCTCTCAGTGGAAGGATGTCGAGTGGGTTGTCCTCCAGCGCCCGCCAACAAACGAACGCGAGCCGTCCACCTTGCCGCAGGCTGCGACGAATGTTTGCAAAGGCGCAAACAGGGTTGGCGAAGAACATCACTCCAAAACGAGAATAAGCAGCGTCAAATGAGGCCGGCTCAAACGGGTGGACCTGCGCGTCCGCGCGCAGGAATTGCACGCGCGGGCAATGTCCGGCCGCGCGGCGCGCATAGCACAAGACCGCCGCCGATACGTCCACACCGACGACTTTCCCGTTTGGTGCAACGGCGGTTGCAAGCTCCAGCACCGTTGCACCGCCGCCGCACCCCACATCAAGTATCGTCTCGCCAGGGCTCGGATTGAGTTCTGCAATAGCGCGCCGGCCAAGCGGCGCGAGCTGCAGCTCCAACAACTCCCGCACCTTCGCCCACGCACGCACGCGCAATTCATCTTGGTTCAATTGCAAATCATTCTCTCTGATTGTGAGACACTATCGAGTAAGTAAATCGTGGTGTCGAGCATGCGGGAATGCCATCGCGTCCTTGCGAAGTGGCGGCCGAAGCGCGAAGATATCAAGCCGCTCAGGCAGGACATTTGCCGGCACCTTTGTTGAGCCAAATTCAAATGGAGATGTCGTATGTCTAACGTTCGACTTGCACTCATCACCGTGTTCATAATTTTCGCCCAGGCTGCCTCATCCCAGGACATCTCGAAAGGCCGCTGGGTGGATCTGACCCATCCGTTCAACAAGGACACCGTCTACTGGCCCACCGCAAAAATGTTCACGAAGACGGAGGTCTATCGCGGCAGAACACCCGGCGGCTGGTTTTATTCTGCGTACAATTTCGCGGCTGCCGAGCATGGCGGAACCCACATGGATTCGCCAATTCACTTCGCTGACCGCACCCGGTCCACCGACCAGGTGCCGCTCGGCCAGCTGATCGGCCCCGGCTTCGTCATCGACGTCTCCAGGCAGGCGAGCGAGAACGTCGACTACCTCATCAGCGCTGATGACATCCGAGGGTTCGAAGCCCAACATGGGCGTCTACCTGCCGGCGCAATCGTGCTGCTAAATACCGGGCGCGCCAAGTTATATCCGGACCGCAAGGCCTACATGGGAACCGACGAGCGCGGTCCGCAAGCTGTAGCCGATCTCCATTTCCCAGGCCTAAGCGAACGCGCCGCAGCACTGCTCGTCGATCGGCGGATTGGGGCGGTCGGGATCGACACGCCGTCCATTGACCGGGGCCAATCGAAGAAGTTCGCATCGCACGTGCGCTTGATGACCAACAACATCCCGGCCTTCGAAAACGTTGCCGATATGAGCGAACTTCCGCCGATTGGTTCAACGATTATTGCGCTGCCAATGAAAATCGAGGGCGGGTCCGGTGGTCCATTGCGCATCGTTGCACATCTGCCGACGCCGTGACGCACCTCCACCACGCTCGCACGTCAACCAATCCGCATGAGGATGTCGGTTGACCTGAACAAGCACCGTCACGCACGCTAGAATGGCCACCGACCAGCCCGCTTGATGACCCGAAGGAGCGTATACCGTGGCCGTCCTCGAAACCGAAGTCCGTGATCAGGTCTTGATCGTCCGCATGAATCGGCCGGAGCGCCTTAACGCGCTCAACACCGAACTGCGCCAGAGACTCGCTGAAACCTGGCTGGAGTTCCGCGAGAGCCGCGACCTCGAGGTCGCGATCCTCACCGGGACGGGCCGCGGGTTTTGTGCCGGCGAAGACATGAAGGAGACCCTCGGTCACGGCACCCCCGGCGGGCGCAAGCTCGACATCGAGGACCTGTTGCGTGCCGGCAAGCTTGAAAAGCCGGTCATTGCCGCGGTCAACGGTTTCGCCATGGGAGGCGGTTTCATGTTGGTCGAGGCCACGGACCTTCGCGTTGCCGCGCAGGGCGCATTGTTCGAGATCAGCGAGGCTAAGCGCTGGCTGCTCGGCGGCTACAACCATGGCCACATCGCAAACCTGCCCTATCCAATCGCGATGGAGATGGCGCTGGGCTTCCGCTTCACGGCCGAGCGCTTTTATGAGCTCGGCTTCATCAACCGCCTGACGGAACCGGACGCCTTGATCCCGACGGCGATTGAAATGGCCGAACACCTGCTCACGTTGCCGCCGGCCGCGCGCGTCAATACGGTCCACATGATGCGCCAGATGCGTCCCCGCGTCTCACCGGCTCAGGCGAGACTTGCCACCGCCCTGCACGAACATGGCGCCAAGAGCGACCTGATGGAATCGCGGGCAGCCTTTTCTGAGAAGCGCAAGCCGAACTTCAAGGGATGGGATGATCCGCAGGACCGCTACCGTTTGCCGACCATCGATGAGGATGACGCGTAGGTTTTCGTGCCGGCGCTCACCGTCCTGTTTCGGCGTCCTCCTTCAGGCCGCGAAGCAGCGGGCCGTGGGCCGCAAAATCGAAACCCGCTTCCGACGTGATACGCAGGATCTCTTCGGCCTCCATGCCGCTGGCGGCCTGCGCCAGCGCCCACAGCGTCGCGGAACGCGTTGCACCGCCGCAATGCGCCAGGATCGGTTTCGGCAACTCGGCCATGGCCTTTGCGAACGCCTTGGAGGCTCCGATCGACAGTGTCCCGCTCGTCATCGGAACGTGGCGATAGGCAAGATCGTTCTTGGTGGCGAGCTCTGCTTCCTCATCCGGGGAAAGTGTGAGGTTCTTGTCGGTCACCGCGCGGTTATTGATGATCGAGGCAAAGCCTTGGGCCTTGGCTTGCGCAAAGTCATCCGCTTCCATGGCGGATCCGACGGTGACCTCATCGGAAAGTTTCATCTGTTTCACGGGCTTTCCCCTCAATATCAGTTGCATTCCTTGCCGGGCATTGCTCGACTGTCTGAACCGTCCGTTCGCCGGACCGCATGTTTCACAGCCTATAGCAAGAGGACTACGCCATGTCCCTCCCCGCAGATGAACGAGACGCCCTATTCAAGTCATTTGGTCGCGCCTTTTTCAAACGGGATGTCGACGCGCTCTACGAAACCGTCACCGACGACTTCGTCTGGAAGTCGCTGGATCAGAACGGCAATGTCAAATCCATTACCGGGCGCGAGGCGGTCGCCGCACAGCTCAATTTCCGTTCGCCGACCTTGGAGAAGGTGCGTTTTGAAGACGTCGTCTACCACCACGCCCCGGATGCAACGTTCATGACGTTCCGCCTGACCGCGCAGAACACGGAAACCGGCAATCCACACGAGGAGTTCGGCGTCGAGCGCTACACGTTTCGCGACGGTCGCATCGCGGTAAAGGACGTCTATCGCAAGCGTGGCGACACCTAGAGCAACCTGCTGTACTTCGGAATCGGTTCGATCCGAATTACAGCAGAAAGTTGCTCGATCCTTTGAAGGCGATCATCTTTGCGCCTTAGGCTGGAGCCGCGACAGCGGTTCAAACTTAAGGAACGATGATCTAGCAGCACCCGCCAGGGAGCGGCAATTGCTGCCGCGAGCAATGCGTATAGCCGCCCACCGAGTGCCGGACGACAAAGCAACAGGAGCGCCAGATGAGCATGCCAATGCACCTCGACCATATCGTCATCAACGTGCAGCGCAACATGGATCAGGCCGAAGCGGCATTTGCCGATCTCGGCTTTCACCTGACGCCACGCGGTTATCACACGCTCGGTTCGATAAACGCGCTGGCGATGTTTGCGACGGACTATCTCGAATTGCTCGGCTTCCCGGCAGACGGCGAAATTCAGCGCCCGGAACTGGCGGCGGCACCACTCGGCCTCAACGGGCTGGTGTTCAAGGCAACCAACGTCGACGAAACGTTTGCGCACCTGACCTCACTTGGCGTTGCCGGCGACCCGCCAAAGGCATTCTCCCGGCCCGTTACTCTGGCTGACGGTGAAACCCGCGATGCCAAGTTCCGCACCGTCGCGGTGCGCGCCGAGGCCTTTCCGGCGGGTCGCTTCTATTTTTGCGAGCACCAGACCCCCGAACTCGTCTGGCGACCGGAATGGCAGAGCCATGCCAACGCCGCCACCCGCTTTATCGACATGACCGTGGTGGCCCAAGATGCTGCCGGCACCGCTGACCTGATAGCGCACATCATTGGTAGCGACACCGAACCTGGCACAACATCGGTGGCGGTTGCTTCCGGTGATAGTTTCCGTCTGCTGTGCCAGACCCCGGCGCAATACGCGGCCGAGTATGGTGAAGCGGCGCGCAACCTTGGCGATCGCGCCGCGATGCTCGGCGCGGTTACCATCAAGGGCACGCTGTCTGGCGGTCTCGAACAACGCCTGTCGGGCGACGAGCGGTTCGTTGTCGCCAAGGCTGGCGACCGGACCCGCCTGTTGATCCCCGCCTTTGATGCAGTCGTCAACTTTACCTCGACGTGACCGGGAGCGCACCATGCCCACCGCCAATCCGATCCAGGTTCGCGCCATCGATCACGTCGTTTTACGCGCGGCAGACCACCGGACGCTGATTGCGTTCTATCGCGATGTCCTGAACTGCCCGGTCGAGCGCGAGGTGCACGACCTCGGGCTTTATCAGTTGCGCGCCGGCACTTCCCTGATCGACATTGTCGATGCCCATGGCGCGCTGGGCCGCAAGGCAGGGCGACCACCCGATCACGCAGCACCGACCATGGATCATCTGTGCATTCAGGTCGAACCGTGGGACGCCGATGCGATTGCGGCTCACCTGCGAGCCCATGGCATCGAGCCGGGAGAGGTTGTGTCGCGCTATGGCGCCAAAGGCGACGGCCCGTCGCTCTACATCACGGATCCTGAAGGCAATGGCGTCGAGCTGAAAGGCCCGCCCCAGCGATCGTGAAATCCCGTGCGAAACCGTCATCGCACGGCCGTTCCGGGTCGGCTCAACCGCGTGCCGGCGGTGCGCGCGCGACCGGATTCCCACAAGCGGGGCCGCCGTGGCGGCAACCGGGGCACAGCGTTGATTAAGATTTGGAGTCAGTGCTTTACGCTGCAAGTTCCCATGCTAAGGTGAGGCCAAGACGAATCCAGTAGGACGCCTGAAGACAATGACGGGGCGCAGAAACCCCGCATGATAATGAGCCAGGCGCTGGAGTGAATGCCTTGGAGGACACGGGCAGCGACAACCGTGCATCGCCGGAAACCCCGGCCGCGCGCGATCCTGCAAACGTCAGGACGGCGAAGCCCGGTACGCCGAACACGGCCGGGTCGCCCCGTCTCACCCGGGCTGGCGCGCGCAACACCGCGGCACCGGCCTATGCAGCACTTGATCTCGGCACCAATAATTGCCGCCTGCTCGTCGCCCGTCCGACGCGCCGCGGTTTCCACGTGATCGACGCCTTTTCCCGCATCATTCGCCTTGGCGAAGGCGTTTCGAACACCGGCGCGCTGTCTGAGGCAGCGATGAGCCGCACATTCGATGCATTGAAGGTATGCGCCACAAAGATGGCGCGCAACAATGTCGTGCGCGCCCGGCTCGTCGCCACGGAGGCATGCCGCGTGGCCGAGAACGGCGAGCGGTTCGTTGACCGGGTGCATCGCGAGCTCGGATTGCGCATCGAGGTGTTGACGCGCGAAATTGAGGCTCATCTTGCAGTTTGCGGATGCGCGCCATTGATCGATGAGCAATCCGAGCACGCCCTGGTGTTCGATATTGGTGGCGGTTCATCCGAACTGGTCTGGCTCGATCTGTCCAGGCGGCGCAGCAATTGGCGCCGCTCATTGGCAGACCGCCTCGAGGCGACCAGCTGCATTGCCGCCTGGACATCTCTGCCGGAAGGCGTCGTCACGCTGGCGGAGCGGTTTGGCGGCCATCATGTCGACCACGACGCGTTCGAAAAGATGGTCAATCACGTCCAGGATCTGCTCGCGCCGTTCGAGGCGCATCATCGTTTTCGCGAGCGCACCGCCCACGGAAATGTCCACTTTCTTGGGACCTCGGGGACGGTAACGACGGTTGCCGGCATACAGCTCAAGCTTGCCAGGTATGATCGCAACCGGGTTGACGGTTGCTGGCTCGCCGCCGACGACGTTCGCGGCGTTACCTATAATCTGCTGGACCAGACCTATGAGGAGCGCGTGGCCCAGCCCTGCATCGGTCGCGACCGCGCAGACCTCGTGCTCGCCGGTTGCGCCATTCTCGAGGCGCTGATGCGGACCTGGCCGGCCGAACGTCTGCGCGTCGCCGATCGCGGATTGCGCGAAGGCATCCTGACGGTGCTGATGGCCGAGGACGCGCGGCAACGTGGTGCGCGTCGTCGCGGCGGGCGGCGCTAGATCATCGTGCCTTGCGTTGGAACCGCTGTCTCGGCTCCAACTTGAGTCACACAGATGATCGCCTCTAAAGAATCGAGCAACTTTCTGCTTTAATGCGGAATCGGTCCGATTCCGCATTAAAGCAGGTTGCTCTAGGCCCGGCCCCGGGCGTTTGCTTGCAGTTGGACGAGTTTGAGAATCAATGGCGCGAAGGACGACCAAAGGCGGGCGCGGTGGCCAGCGGGACTTCACCGTTCGGGTCAAAACGGCGCGCGGGCGTAAGCTGTCGTCGACCAAGTGGCTGCAACGCCAGTTGAACGATCCCTACGTTGCTGCGGCGCGGCGCGCCGGCTACCGCTCGCGCGCCGCATTCAAACTGATTGAGATCGACGACAAGTATAAGATCTTGAAGCCCGGCCAGTGTGTGATCGACCTGGGCGCCGCGCCGGGTGGTTGGACGCAGATCGCGGTCGAGCGTGTCAAGGCGGTCGACGGCCGTGGCCAGGTGATCGCAATCGACATCTCTGAGATGGAGGCGGTTGCCGGCGCCGAGGTCATTCATTTGGATTTCATGGCCGACGAGGCGCCCGACCGGTTGAAGGCGGCTATGCGTGACGGGGGCGCCGATGTCGTCCTTTCGGACATGGCCGAACCTGCCACCGGCCACGCGCGGACCGATCATTTGCGGATTATGGGTCTTGCCGAAGCTGCTGCTGCGTTCGCTGCCGAGGTCTTGCGTCCGGGCGGTGCATTTCTCTGCAAGGTCTTGCAGGGCGGTACGGAAAAGACGCTACTTGATGAACTGAAGCGCGACTACGCCGGCGTGCGCCACGTCAAACCGCCGGCGAGCCGGTCTGACAGTTCCGAATTGTATGTCCTGGCGACAGGGTTTCGCGGCACCGATGACGGCGAATTGGAATCCGACTGATCGCTTCCTATCGTCAGCTTGCAAGGCGATCTGCCGGCAGCGGAACGGGGGCGGGTTCCGAGCCCTGCTTTCGCCGCCCAAACGCACGGCCCTCCTCGATCGGCTCGGGCGGTGGAACCGGAACGCTCACAACGGTTTCGGTCGCACGGTCTTCTTCGCATGCCTCGGCCTGCAATTGCGCGTCGGGCTCGGGCGCAGTGTCTGCCGGCAATTCGTGCAGATTGGCGGTCCGCCCCCTGACGTCGGCCAGCCGCGCCCGTGGCGCTTCATTTTGCGGCGCGTCGCCGAATTGATTGCGTCCCCTTGCAGCCGGCATAAAGACCAGCCAGGCAAGCACGCCGTAACCTATGCCCTTGGACAGCGTGTCACCGTAGTCGCCGTAGTATTCAAGTAACGCCTGCACGGCGACCATGGTGATGATCCAGTAGGCGGTAATGTCGAGATCGTGCAGGCGCTTGGCCTGCAACGCAAAGCTCACCCAAAACAGCAACGGGAACGCCACGCCGACGGCAACCAGCACGGCGAGGGACTGGCCTGGCGCGAACAGATCGCAAATGAAGGCATCGCGGCTCTCGATGGACGCACCTGAAACCGCCACAATGGCGACTGCGATCAGGGCGACACTCAGCGATCCGGCCAGAAACTGCAACCGGTTGATGCGGCCTTCGAAGGAAAAAAGGTAAACCAGGATCCTCATGACAGCGTCGCCCTTGCTGCACTGCCCGTCGGTTTGCCTCCACACGTTGGCGTCCGGTGGCACGTGCAACGGGTTGTCACACTTATACGTGCCAGGTTTTGAGATCGGACTAACAATTTAAATTCAATTCCGGATATTAACCGTGGTTAACCTGTCTTGGCAGCGGGCCGGTCGCAACCGGGCACATAGACCAGTGGCTAGGTTGCCTGCCAGTTCTTTGTCTCCATGCGCGCAAGGTATTGTCGGGCCTTTGCTCGGCCTCGCGGAGTCGGGCTCGCCTGCATTGCAAGCAAGTGGTCGAGGCCGTAAGGCGCAAGGAGTTCCAGGGCGCCACCCGAAGCCAAGCGCACCGCGACACACGTTGGAAACTCCAGCCAGTACCGAATGGCATCGCACGTGTTGCGGTAGGGCCCGTCACCGTTGCGCAGATGCATTCGTGCTTGATTGCGCACCGACCAGGGAAAGGCCGGGCGTTTGCCTGCAAGCGCGGCTTCGATCATGAAGTCCTGCTCCGGCCTGGTATTGTCGGGGTCGAAATAGAGCACATCGATATCCGCGAGCGGCGTGCGCTCACAATAGCCGTGGAGGTAGTCCCAAACGGCATTGCGTACGAACCCGGCGCCGATGGCCCAGTCCGGCAGGTCGAACTCGCGAACGACGCCAAGCAGGTCCATGGCCTCACGGTCGCGGGCAAGGATGCGACGCACGAAGGCGTGGTCGTTCACGGCGGTCGCTCCCATCCGGCGGGAGGCGCCGGCTTGGCTGCGGTACGATGGCGGCGTTCGTTGCCGACCGGCTCTGTCCTCCGACCTGCCATGCCACTGCCCCCCTTCCCCTGCATTCTCCACCATGCTATCGGCACTGCGAAACCGTTCAGAATCACTGTTCGTTTTCAACTGTGGAGAATCTCGATGCCAGTAAGCCCGCGCGATATTGCATCGAATATCGGGCTGACCTTCGATGATGTCCTTCTCGTTCCCCAAGCATCGGAAGTCATGCCAACGGACGTGGACGTTGCAAGCCGCGTCACCAAGACCACGCCCCTGAATATCCCGATTTTGTCTTCGGCAATGGATACGGTCACCGAAAGCTCGCTGGCTATCGCAATGGCCCAGTCGGGTGGTGTCGGTGTCGTCCACCGCAATCTGACGCCGGAACAGCAGGCCAAAGAGGTCGAGCGCGTCAAGAAGTTCGAAAGCGGTATGGTCGTCAATCCAGTCACCCTGCCGCCGGATGCCAAGCTGGCCGATGCGCTGGATCTGATGTCGGAACACAAGATATCCGGGGTTCCTGTGGTCGAGACCAAGGCCGGCAGGTCCGGCAAACTGGTCGGTATTGTCACCAACCGCGACGTGCGATTTGCGACTAACGAGCACCAGCCGATTTCGGAATTGATGACCAAGGACCTGGTCACTGTTTCCACCACGGTCTCAAGGGAGGAAGCTAAGCGCCTCCTGCACCAGCACCGCATTGAAAAACTTCTGGTCGTCGATGAGCGCCACCACTGTGTCGGCCTGATCACCGTCAAGGACATCGAGAAGGCGCAAACCTATCCCAACGCCTGCAAGGACGAGCAGGGTCGCCTCCGGGTCGCCGCGGCAACCACCGTCGGCGAGGACGGTTTCGAGCGAACCGAGCGCCTGATCGACGCCGGTTGCGATCTGATCGTGGTCGATACCGCCCACGGCCACTCGAAGCGGGTGCTTGAAGCCGTGACCCGCATCAAGAAGCTCTCAAACAGCGTTCAGGTCATTGCAGGCAACGTTGCAACCGGCGATGCCACACTGGCCTTGATCGATGCCGGTGCGGATTCGATCAAGGTCGGCATTGGTCCGGGTTCGATCTGCACCACCCGCGTCGTCGCCGGTGTCGGCATGCCTCAGCTCACCGCCGTCATGAATTGTGCCGAGGCCGCTGCACGCTCAGCCACGCCGATCATCGCCGACGGCGGCATCAAGTATTCCGGCGACATCGCCAAGGCGATTGCTGCCGGCGCGAGCTGCGTCATGGTCGGCTCGCTCCTCGCCGGCACCGATGAGGCGCCGGGCGAGACCTACCTCTACCAGGGCCGCACCTACAAGTCCTACCGCGGCATGGGCTCGGTCGGTGCCATGGCCCGCGGATCGGCCGATCGCTACTTCCAACAGGAGGTGAAGGACGCGCTGAAGCTGGTGCCGGAGGGTATCGAGGGCCAGGTCGCCTACAAGGGCCAGCTTGCCGGCGTGTTGCACCAGTTGGTCGGTGGCCTGAGGGCCGGCATGGGCTACGTCGGTGCCCGCTCCATCGAGGACCTCCAGGAGCGCGCCCAATTTATCCGGATTTCGCCTGCCGCGGTGCGCGAAAGCCATCCGCACGGCGTCTCCATCACGCGCGAAAGCCCCAACTATCAAGGCAACGGCTGACAAGTGAAACCAGGCGCGCGGCTAGCCTCGGCCGTCGAGGTGCTGACGGAAGTAATCGAGCGTCATCGCCCGGCGGCGCACGCCCTCGCCGACTGGGGCCGCGCCAGCCGCTTTGCCGGCTCTGGCGATCGTGCGGCAATTGGCAATCTGGTCTACGACGCCTTGCGCCGCCGCCTGTCGCTTGCAGCGCAAATGCAGAGTGAAACGTCGCGGGCGCTGATCCTTGCCGCTGCACCGCGTACGTTTGCGATCTCGACCGAAGACGTTGACGCGCTGGCCGATGGCTCACGCCACGCCCTGGCGCCGCTATCTGAAACGGAAAAGGCCGGCCTCGCGCGCGCCTTGCCGCCTGATACGCCGGACCATGTGGCCGGTGACTTTCCGAATTGGCTGGCCTCGTCTCTGGCGCGGGCCTTTGGTCGCGCGGCCGCACAGGAAGGCGCCGCACTGGCGACCCGCGCGCCGGTCGACCTACGCACCAACGCCCTCAAGGCGGAGCGTGAACAGGTCCTCAAGGCTCTGGCGAAGTACGGTGCGCTCGAAGGGGCTTTCGCTCCGTTGGCCGTGCGCATTCCGCCACCGCAGGGTCCGGGACGCACGCCCAACGTGGAATCTGAAACCGCCCACGGGCGCGGTTGGTTCGAGGTGCAGGACGAGGGCAGCCAGATCGCCGCCGCGCTCGCGGGTGCCGGCCCGCGTCAACAGGTGCTCGATTTGTGCGCCGGCGCCGGCGGCAAGACGCTGGCCCTTGCAGCGACCATGCAGAATACCGGTCAGATTTTTGCTTACGATAGCGACAAGCATCAGTTGCGGCCGATCTTCGAGCGTCTGAAGCGCGCCGGTGTGCGTAACGCCCAGGTGCTCGACGCCGGGGATGAGGCAGCCCTTGCCGAACTCGGGCCCCGCTTTGACATTGTGTTCGTCGATGCGCCATGCACGGGCTCAGGCGTCTGGCGCCGCAGGCCGGATGCCAAATGGCGCGTCAAACCGGCCAATCTTGCAGCCCGCATTGCCGAACAACGGCGCGTGCTGGCCACTGCACGGGATCTGGTCCGGCCGAGCGGTCGCTTGGTATATGTGACCTGCTCCGTGCTGCCGGAAGAAAACGGCGACCAGGCTTCCTGGTTTCTCGACCAGGCCCCGGAGTTTGCGCCCGTTGCCTACACCGACCGCTGGCGTGAGACGTTGCCCGCCCCACCACCCGCATCCGCCGATGGCAGCCAAACGACGCTGTTGCTCACGCCGGCCAGGCATCACACGGACGGGTTTTTCATCGCAACCTTTGAGCGGCGCGCGGAGGCTGGTCGGCCATGACACCGGATACCTGGCAGCACGACATCGACGAAACGGTGCGTGAATTGGGCCGGCCCGGTGGCCGCGTCCTCGGCGTCTGCGAATATGGCGACAAATCCGGTCTGCCGGTACTTGCGTTCCACGGCATACCCGGCACGCGGTTGATGTTTCGTCCGACGCATGAGATCGCCAAGCGCCTCGGATTGCGCATCATAGCTTCCGACCGGCCGGGCTTCGGCACTTCGTCACCGCAACCGGGCCGCACGCTGCGTGACTGGCTGCCCGAGGTCGGCAAAATTCTCGACGCTTACGGCATCGAACGGTTCGGCCTTATTGGAGTCTCGGGCGGCAGCCCGTTTGCCACCGCCACCGCGGCACACTTCCAGGACCGGGTTGCAGCCATGGTGTTGTTCGGGCCGATGGGACCAATCGCGGAATTGCCCGGCGATCGCGGCTTGTCCTGGCTCAACCGCGCCTTCTTTCTGCAGCTGCCCAAGGTGCCGGGCGGCCTGCGCACCGTTTTGACCCCGGCCAACGCGCTGTTTCGCGTGTCACCGCGCCTGCAATATGAGATTTTCTTGCGCGCCTTGCCGCCGTCCGATCGGCGGATCATGCGCAACCCCGCCCTCAGAGCGCAGGTCGTCCAGGACGTGCGAGAGAGTCTGAAACAAGGTGGCGAAGGCATGCGCTCCGACCTGGCGATCTACGCTCGCCCGTGGGGCGTCGACTACGAGGCGATCACGGCGCCCACCGTCCTTTGGCAAGGCCTCAACGACACCATCGTACCGGTTGCCGCAGCGCTTTTCCTTGGCCGCCGCATCCCCCATTGTGACGTGCAACAGATCCCGAACGCCGGGCACTTCTGGGTCTACGATCACATCGAGCTTGTGTTGGACACCCTCAAGCAACTGGCCGTGAAACCCTGAATTCGGTTTGATCGCCTTTGGTCTAACATCGTTTCGTGTGCAATGAGCCTCGCACAGCAACCGGAAACGCTTGCCGGTCGGCCAAGCAATTCTCCGTTGACGGGTTCATTGGTCCCGTTGCGCTCGTGGACGAGGTGTCGTAACGGCGTGCCATGACAGATACCGTCCTCATTATCGATTTCGGCAGTCAGGTCACGCAGCTGATTGCAAGGCGCGTACGCGAAGCGGGCGTTTACTCCGAGATCGTACCGTTCAATCATGCCGACGATGCTCTTGCGCGGCTCAAGCCGAAGGCCGTGATCCTGTCCGGGGGGCCAGCCAGCGTCACGGAAATGGGAACGCCCCGCGCGCCCGATTGGGTATTTGAATCCGGTCTGCCGGTACTCGGCATCTGCTATGGCGAACAGACCATGGTGGAGCAGTTGGGTGGCGACGTCGAAGCCGACGACCATCGCGAATTCGGCCGTGCCGAATTGAAAGTGACACGGCAAAACGAATTGTTCGACGGCATCTGGAAGGAAGGCGAGAGTCATCAGGTTTGGATGAGTCACGGCGACCGCGTCACGCGCCTGCCGGCAGGGTTCGAAGTCGTCGGTGTTTCCAAGGGCGCGCCGTTTGCCGCGATCGCGGATGAAGCGCGTAAGCTTTATGCCGTGCAGTTTCATCCGGAGGTCGTGCACACGCCGGATGGTGCAAAATTGCTCTCGAATTTCGTCCACCGCATCGCGGGCCTGCCTGGCGACTGGTCGATGGCGCATTTCCGCGCCAGCGAGGTTGAAAGAGTCCGCCGGCAGGTCGGTTCGGGCCGTGTCGTTTGCGGGCTCTCGGGCGGCGTCGATTCCTCGGTTGCTGCCGTCTTGATTCACGAGGCAATCGGCGAACAGCTGACATGCATATTCGTCGACCACGGCTTGATGCGCCTCAATGAGGCGGACGAGGTCGTGTCGCTATTTCGCGGGCACTACAATATCCCGCTCGTTCATGTCGATGCTTCGGACCGGTTCATCGGCGCGCTCGAAGGCGTCAGCGATCCAGAGGAAAAACGCAAAACCATTGGGCGCCTGTTCATCGAAACGTTCGAGGCCGAAGCCGCCAAGCTCGGCGGCGCCGATTTCCTGGCACAGGGCACGCTCTATCCGGATGTCATCGAAAGCGTATCGTTTACGGGCGGTCCCTCGGTGACCATCAAATCGCACCATAACGTCGGCGGTCTGCCGGAGCGCATGAATATGGCGCTCGTCGAGCCCTTGCGTGAACTCTTCAAGGACGAAGTGCGTGCATTGGGACGCGAACTTGGTCTGCCGGAGACGTTTGTTGGGCGCCATCCGTTTCCAGGGCCTGGGCTGGCGATCCGCATCCCCGGCGCAATAACGCGCGAGAAGATCGAAATCCTGCAAAAAGCCGACGCGATCTATCTCGAAGAGATCCGCAACGCCGGGCTTTACGACGACATCTGGCAGGCATTCGCCGTACTCCTGCCGGTGCGCACGGTTGGCGTGATGGGGGATGCGCGCACCTACGACCACGTCTGTGCGCTCCGCGCTGTCACGTCCACCGACGGCATGACCGCGGACTATTTTCCCTTTCCGCATGAGGTCCTGGGGCGCGCTGCCACCCGCATTATAAACGAGGTTAGGGGCATCAACCGTGTCGTCTACGACATCACGTCGAAACCGCCCGGCACCATCGAGTGGGAATGATCGCTCGATCTCCTCGATTCGAACGATGATCTTGACCTGTCAGGCATCGACCCGGTCTATTCTGTCCGACATCAACCCGGTTTGTGCCATCGCCGGCCTGCTCCCCCTCCCGACCGCCCAGTACAATGATGCCGTGGGTGGTCAGGAGGGGGAGCGGGATGATTTCATCTCAACCTGAAAGACTATAGACACTCGTATTGCCACGATGCGCCGAGCAATCTAGTGCAGACCTGGTCCTGCGCACATTTGCAGCCGGCCGCTACAAGATAAATAGGAAAGTGATGACCGACCCGCAGGCAAAGCCCTTTAACTCAGATGTTGCATTTTCACCGTCGGTCAAGCGCGCCCAGGCTGCGCGCGGCAGTCGCGACGCATTCGAACGCCGGATGGAAAGGCGCGACTGGCCCGATCGAATTTCCGAAGACCTGGCAGCCTTCATAGCAGAGCGCGACAGCTTCTATCTTGCGACGGCGAGTGCGGCCGGCCAGCCCTACATCCAGCATCGCGGAGGCCCGAAAGGCTTTCTGAAAGTTCTCGATGACCGCACGCTCGGTTTTGCGGATTTCAGCGGCAACCGTCAGTACATCTCCACTGGCAATGTCGACGAGAATGACAAGGCCTTCATTTTCCTGATGGACTATATGAACCGGCGCAGGGTCAAGCTATGGGGCCGCTTGCGGGTCGTTGAGGATGATCCTCAGCGCATCACAGACCTGATGCCGAAGGACTACGACGCGCGCGCCGAGCGTGCATTTTTGTTCACGCTCAGTGCCTGGGATGTTAACTGCTCGCAGCACATTCCGGAAAAGTTCGATCGCGATATCGTCGAACCTGCAACCGAAAAACTCGTGCGGCGCATCGAACTTCTGGAAGCGGAGATCACCAGGCTGCGCGGGCAGTCCGGCGGCGGCAGTGGGCCGGGTGCGTAACCGCGCCGATTGTTACATTTCGAGTTCGATCACTTCGGCGATTTCAACGCTGCCATTGACTTTCAAGTGCGGGCAACCTTGAGCTTTGTTTACGGCGTCGTCCATGTCGTTGGCTTGAATGATGCTGTAGCCCGACGTCGGGTTGCTGCCGCCGTTGCCCTCGACGCGGTCCGGATAGACCGTTGTCGACATGCCCACCGGATTGCCGGGATCAATGGCATCCGCGCCCATGCCCTGGAGCCAGGCCATCCATTGGCCCATGACCTCCTTGGCCGCGTCTTCGCTCTCGGGCATTTGACCACCATGATAGACGAACAGGAATTTCGGCATTGGTCTGACCTTCTCAGATAATTAACTTGTAGGTTAAGTTTTAGCTTTGCCGCAGTCGCTGTCAAGGCTAGATCACTTCTGCCTTAGGCGGAATCGCATCGCCGGCCCACCCCCCCCCGACCGCCCACGGCATCATTGTATTGGGCGGTCGGGAGGGGGAGTGGGATGGTCTAAGCTAAACCTGAATGACTATAGGGCGTGTCCTTCAAGGCGTATCCTTCGTGCGCGGCGGTTGGTCCGTCCGGCGCTGCGCGCGAGGATGCGGTCTCTTGCGTGAGGCCGTGCGGCAGGCAAATCCACGGGCAAGACGGCACACCCGATCGGTTTCATAACGGCAGGCTTGCCGCGAGACCGGTTTGCACGTGCGCACCAGGCGCCGATCGCAAACGCTCCTGATGACACGGCGACATTTACGTTTGACTTCGGTTCGGCACTGATAGCGCCCGCCGACCATGCCGCAGTCACGATATGTCACCGGATGGCATTTTTCGACGAGCTGGTCACGGCAAGTGTTGGCCGGTGCCATGCGGCAGTCCTGACGCGTGATCGTGCGGCAGCGCCGCCGTACGACCGGTCGGCACACCCGGCGCCAGCGCGATTGGCACGCGTCACGTTTGGCCTTGCGAGGTGCCGCGCCCTCGCCAATCCGATCATCCGGTCGCGTCTCCCGATGCACTTCGCCCGCTTGGGATTTTGATTGCGCAGCAGCCCCTGCACTCATCGCCGACGCCAGCACGACAGCACATATCATCATCCGAACTGCCTTGACACATGCGCCATCTCGCAACGCCTTGATCATATTGAAGTGGCGGTTCGGACGCTGCCGGGCGTGTTGCAACCGTGTGATCATTCATCCACCTGCTGGCGAAGCCCTGGCACCCCCTGCATACTGCGTCGACGGCATTGCGCTCACAGCCAACCAACGCCGCCGGGAGGACCCAGCATGAGTTACGAGACCTTGACCTTTACCGTTGCCGAAAGCGTGGCGACCATCACGCTCAATCGCCCTGATCACGCCAATGCTCTCACCAAGCAAATGGCACAAGAGCTGTTCGACGTCGCCAACACGTGCGATTGGGACCCGGAAATCCGCGCCGTTGTCGTCACTGCGGTCGGCAAGATGTTTTGCGCCGGTGGGGATCTCAAGGACTTCAACAGTCAGGGAGAAGACATCGCAGCCTACCTCTCTGCCACGGCAACACCGCTGCATAACGCGATCACGCGCTTCCAGCGCATGGATGCACCGCTGGTGATGGCTGTCAACGGCACCGCCGCCGGCGCCGGCTTCAGTCTGGCACTCGCCGGAGACTATGTGCTGGCGAGCAGCGAAGCAAAATTCGTGTCGGCCTACACCGCTTCGGGTCTCACGCCGGATGGCAGTTCGACCTACTTCCTGGCCAAGCATGTCGGTCTATTGCGCGCCAAGGAATTGGTGCTCACGAACCGACTGCTGAGCGCGGAGGAGGCCATGGCCTGGGGCCTCGTAAGCCGCGTCGTAAGCGCCGGCGCGTTGCAGGCGGAAGCCCAAGCGATGGCGGCGCAGTTTGCCGCCGGCCCGACCATGGCTTTCGGTGGCTCCAAGCGCCTGCTGCTCTCTGCCTTTCGCGCAGGTCTCGAAAGCCAGCTAGAAGACGAAACCGTCTCGATCGCCCGCATGTCACGCACGCGCGATGGCCGTCACGGGATCGACGCCTTTGCGACCAAGCAAAAACCGGTCTTCGAAGGCCGCTAGTGTAGCGCGCCTGATGTTTGCTCGCGACGTCGCCACAGCGGGCAGCAAACGTCAGAACCGGAACACGGGTTCTTCGGGTACAGGCGGCAGTCGCGTCGTCATCGCAGCCCGCGCACACGGAAGGAGTTCGAACCAATGTCATTTGCCGACCTGATCCGCGCCATGAGCGAGGCCGCCGCGCGCGGCGACGGTGCCGCAGTCGCCGCCTGTTTCACCCCAGACGGCGTCTACGACGATGTTTTTTATGGCGCCTTTCAGGGCCAGGCCATCGTCGATCTCATCGAGAACCACTTTCATCGTGATGCGACGAACTTCCGCTGGGACATCCATGACCCGGTCGCTGTTGGCGATATCGGTTACGCGCGCTATGTCTTCAGTTACGAGTCGACCATGGCGGGCACCGAAGGCACGCGCGCGATATTCGAAGGCGTCGCGGTGTGCCGATTGCGTGACGGGCGTCTCGCCTCCTACAGCGAAATTGCCAATGCAGCCACGGGCCTCCACTGTCTCGGATTTCCGCCGGAGCGCCTCGCAAAGTTCGTCGCGAAACAAACCGACGCCCTAAAGTCTCGCGATGAGGCAAAACAGCATCTGCAATGATCGCTGTTCATAAGGTGCTGCAATCGGCCTGAGGCGGTTGGCAGGGCCGGCCTGGCCTGCAATAACGCCGACGGCCTCCCTGCGCGCACGCGCCAGGAAACTCGGAACAATCCAGCAACGGAGTTCAATATGTCGCCTGCTGAAACCGCGCTGCTCACGAAGGTGCTGATGGGCGCCGGTGTACTCTTCGTCATCGGCTACATTGGCAACTTGCTTTCGTTTTCGAACCGCTTCGTCAACGCTTTGGTCACCGCGATCGTCTTTGCTGTCGTCTATGGTGCCTTGATCTACTTCATCGATCGCGCCGTTCTGCCGCCGGATTTGCAGAAGATCAGCCAGGAGCAGTGGATGCAGATGATCGGCATGTCGGCAGTGCTCGTGTTCATAATCGATTTGGTCGCGAACATGCTGACATTTTCAAGCCGCTTCATGAACGCGCTGATGACATCGATCGTGTTTGCCGTGCTTGTCGGCATCTTGATGTACACCACCGGGGGCGTGCCCTCGACGGCCGCTTGAACGCCCTCGATCCACGAAACCGCAGATCTCACTTGCTCGCAAGCGCATGCCGCGGTTGCGGGCGCACAGACATCAAGAGAGTTGAAGACGTCTGCGCGGCGCCGGCTGCGAGAAACCGCCAGCGGCCGCTTGCGTGGCGTCAGGCAAATGCTGACTTGCGCCGTCCGGACCCACGCTTGCCCTTGCCGCTCTTGCCGCCTTTGTCGCCGGATTGGTCCTCATCCATGGCCTTCTTCGTCGCGCGTTTGGGCATTGTTGCAAACTCGACGTGTGGCGGTCCGTTGAACTGGACCCCGCACGCGTTGTCCCTGATCCACCGGACCGTGCAGCTGACGGTTGTCTTTTCGAAAGCGGTGCCGAATTTCAGTGTGATCACCTCGCCTTCGAACGGGATGCCGATTGACGGGTTGATTTTGTCCGGAATGATCTCGATTTTCGCTCCGGAGTCGGAGCGGTCGACGACAAAGCACTGCAGTACCGTGAGTTCGGTGTCCTTCTGGATCGTGCCCTTGAGGCGGGCGGCGACACGTGCTTCCCGTCTTTCCGCATGACTGCCGCCGGCAGCATCTTTGGCCGCCTGCGAGGCGTTCGGATCATCCTGCTTTTTTGACCTGTAGATCACGGGCTTGTCGGTTGCAAACCGCGCACCGTCAGAAGCTGCCGCGGTGCCACTTGCATGCGGTATCGAAGCTGAGGCGTTTGCAAGCTGCTGGGCCTGACTGACCGCGTGCTCGAGATTGGAGACCTGCAACTCGAGGCCCGCCACCTGCTTGAGCGCCTTGTCCCGCTGTGCTTCGGCCTCCAGGCGACCGGAGTGTGCCTTTGCCGCCTCGGCTTCAATGATATCGAAACGCGCCTGCAGTGACGCGAGGTCCTGCTGCACGGTTGCAAGCAGCTGTTTGGCGCCGTCTGCCTCGGCAGAGCCCTCGCTCAGCGCGTCTCGCTCCGCCTCGAGTTCGGCGCGCATCGCGCGTTCCTGTTCGAGATCGCGCGTCACGGCCTCCCAATTCGCCTGCAGTTCGTTGAGTTCCTGTCGGGCCGCGTCTGCTTGTTCGATTGCCGTGCGTTCACGCTCGACGAGTTGCGCGCGCTGTGCCTCTGATTCATCGAGCTTGGCGAGCTGAGTCTCGAGCTGTTGGTTCGTTTCGAGGGCGGCACCGAGCGCGGTTTCGGTCTCGGCGTGCGCTGTGCGCTCCCGTTCGAGCTCAGTTGTGAGCCGCGCGACGTCAGCCTCAAGCTCTTCGGTGCGCCCTTGTTGCTCATCGAGTTGAGCTTGGGCGGCTTCTGCCTGCGCTGCTGCTGCCCGTTCGCTCTCTTCAAGCTGTGCGATGCCGGCATCTTTCTCAGCCAGACCAGCGATTTGCGCAGTTAGTTGTTCGATGCTTGCACAGGCTGCCTCATGCTGTTCTTCGGCCCGCCTGCGCGCCTCCTGCACCTCCTCGAGTTCAGCGGCAAGCCCGTCGGCGCGTACTCTGAGTTCGGTCGCCTCGGCCCGCGCGGCTTCCGCCTGCTCGACAGCATTGCGCTCGCGCTCCGCAATGGCGTCCGAAATGGTCTCACCCGATTCGTATGCGGTAATTCGTTCTTGCAGCAGGGCTGCCTCGCTCTGCGAGTCATCCCGTGCGGTTTGCGCAGCTTCGTAAGCGGCACGAAGGTCTTCGAGTTCGCAGGCCTGGGCCTCGGTTTGTGCCTTGAGCGCGGCCACTTCATCGGCGAGTTCGCCGGCGCGCATATACTCGTCCGCGTCACCCGCTACGCCGTCCCGCTGCGTGCTTGGCGCGGCTTCCAGGACCGACACCTGCTCGCGAAGCGTCTCTGCATCATTCAGGGCTCTATCGCGCGATGCTTCGAGCTCACCATGTTGCGCCAGCCGTTGCTCGAGTTGCGATTCGAGATCCGTGATCCTTGAGCGAAGCTCTTCTAGTTCAGCCCCTGCATCGGCACGAGGATCGCCATCAGCAGCTTGATGATCAATCGAATTGCCGTGCGCGAACCGGTTTTCCTCATGTGCGCAAAGCTCGGACTTAAACTCCGCCGCAGCGTTTTCCGCCGCCTCGCGCGCACTGCGCTCTTGCTCGATCTCGTCCAGCAGCTCCGCAACCTTGGCTGCCAGATTGGTCTTTTGATCGCGCGTCTCTGCCTCGCGTTGTTGGGATTGGGCAAGGCTTTCACGAAGCGAAGTCAGTTCCGCCTGCGCATCGTCGCCGGACGAAAAGAGTGCGGCTGTATCTGGTGCCAGGACGTCCGGGGCGCCCTTGAGGGCATCCATTTCCGTCCTCAGTTGCGCAACTGCAGTCCGCAGGTCCTCTGCTTCGGCAACGGCTTCATCCGCTCGGGCGGCAGCCTCGGCCTCGCGGCGTTCTGCAACGTCGAGAAGCTCCAGCGCCTCCTCGAGCAGCACGGCATCATCATGGATCGCGTCGCCGTCAAGTGCCGCCCGCGCCGCAATGTCGTGCGCTGATTGCTGGGCCGGCTCAAACTCGGTTGCGTGATCGTACTCGTCGAACTGTTCACCATCCGACCCGGTGTGTCCGGCGGTATCTTCAGTCTCGGATTGAATTTCTGAAGCATCGGCTTGGACATCGCCCAACGCCTCATCGTGGTCGTTGGAAAGGTCCGCCTGTGAGATTTCGTTTTCCCGATCCGACGAACCTGGGTCTGCAGCCTGCTGATCGACAAAAGACGTGTCGATTACCACGCGCCGCGGCTTTGGCCGGTACGATTTGCGGGTCTGCTCAGCCGTCTCAACGACAGTGTTGAGACGCGCATCAAGACGCTTATTTCTCCGCCGCCAAAACATGCCACGCAGTACGAGTATTCCCATGATGAAAGACTAGGCGCACCAATGCCTTATAGCGCGGTCTTCCTAAAAGGAGCTTTAACGCTTGCCGTGATCATCGCGTCGAAAGGACTTATTAATCATAGCCTTGCCGAGGCGCGCCCCGATCGCCCAAAGACCAAAAAGGCCCCCCAGCTCTTGCTGGAGGGCCCACGGCTGAAAGCGCGCCCGGGGAGGGGAGGGGGAGGGAGGAGTTGCGCGCCTTCGCCGGAACTTACGCCTTAGTAGAAACCACCGTACTTGCAGATGAAGTACTTCTTCTTCCAGAAGTAGTAGCCGGTGAATTTCCACTTACGCCAGTAGTAGCCGCAACCGTGGTGGCGGAAGTGGTGCCAGTGGTGGAACTTGTGGAATCGCCGCCATCCGCGACGATGGCCGACCTTGATGATGCTCGCATCGGCGGCCGGTGCCTGAATGGTATTCGGGGTTGCGGCGTTTGCCAGTGTGGCGGAGGCGATGCCGCCTGCCTGGGCGCTACCGGCCTGGATCAGGGCGATGCTTGCAATGGCAGCTGCTGCTGCAATCAATGACGTTTTCTTCATGACTGTGCTCCTTCTTCAACGCAGGGATTGGAGGCGGCCTGGCACTCCAACGGTGTTGTTGTGCGGCGTGCCGCGTTGCGGGTTGCCGCTGTTGATGAGGGGACAATGCCGCCAACACCGCCGCTGCGCTGTTCCTGGTGAAACAGGGTGGGAAATTTGTTTCCGGGCTCAGGATTTTTTCGAACGGACCGATGATGAAGCGCCCGGGCGCCGCAGTGTGCACGTTCGCGGATCACATTCCGCTCACCAGCAGCTCTGCTTATCCGTGATCAAGTCTTGGGCGCGAGAGCGAACCAAACAACCGCACCGACCACGAGCGGCAAGAGCCAGACCACCACGCACACGGTGTAGGTCTGCCGGTAGAGCCGCCATGTCAGCATCCACCGTTCGCGGCGCCACGCCGACGCGTCTTCCGGGCTCAAATCCCGCGGGTTGCTGGCGAGGCGCGCCAGCGCAAAATCAATGTCGTCGTGATTTTCGCACGTCGCAAGGATATCGTCGTAGTGATGAATGAATGGGCGCAGGTCTTCCGGCCGTGCCAGCTGGGTGGCGCTGAGGTGCCGGCTGAGATTGTTGATCTTTCGGGCGCAGTCGTGCAGCTGTCCGGCGCGGACCTTGAAGTCCTTCTGCTGGTATTGCATGGCTATCGTGAAGGACAGAGCACCGGCAACGGCTGCCACGAACGAGATGACCATCGCTGCAAAATTCGACAAGTAGCCATCGAACTGCAGCAGGAACAGTGGCACCAGGAAGCCGTAGATGCCGGAAATGGCAAATGCGAACTGGCCTGCCTCGTAGCGATTGCGCAGCCGCTTGGAGGCGTTGAACCGGGCCCGCTTTACCAACCGCCAGTCATAGAGCAGATTGGCCTTGAGGCGGGCCGCTTCGGAATGCTCGGCGCTTATCAGGTGTTCGCCATCCGCATGAAATGCCGCCGAAGACGCGCCCTCCTCGCCCGCATGCCTCGCCCGGCGGCGGACATCGAGTTGGTCTCCGATCGAGGCGACCACCGCCTCGGGCACATCGGGTCGTTGTGCGGCACTCATACCGCCATCGCTAACGCGATTCGTTGCTTGGGATCAGACGCAAACGTGCAACCGGCCGGATTTTTCCACGCGGCGAGCGCTGTGATTGCGGATCGCTCCATGCATCGCGACAAGTTCTGCAGCCATCACCGCCCGAACATGGGGCTATTGCAGGGACTGGAGACGAGCCGCGGCCCGCTCGACGCCTTGCGACAGTGCCATGGAATAAAACATCTTCGCTTTCTCGGTGTTGGCTTCCGCGCCGTGCATGCGCTTGGCCGCGAGCACGTTGGGATCAAACGTCTCGGCAAGCGCGAAGATCGCCTCGCTGTTGCCCTGGCTTGCGAGTTTCGCCAGCATGACGCGGGCTTTTTCCATATCTCCATCCTGCGCCACCTTGAAGGCGAGCGGGATCGTCGGTGCCTGGGCGAACACGCCGAGGGCTGATTTGTCCGCACTGCCGGATTTGGTTGCAACAGCCGTACCTGCTGCGCCGCTGGTTTGTCCGGTCTGGCTTTGATTTGGCGTTGCAACTGGCTGCGGGCTAGACGATTTGGCAGGCGTCTGGACCGCGGCCAGGCGGGTTCGGGTGATGGTGTCGCTCGAGGCCGGCTGGCTGTCTGCGCTGGCCGTTGGTTGGGCATCGGCGGTTTGTGAATTGGTCGTGACAGGACGTGTCGTACTGGCTGCATCGGGCGTCGGCGATGTTGCCGGGCTGCCGTGCGCAAAGGTGGCAACGCGGTGTTCCCGGGCATTTTCGGCCGGCTCTTGCCCGGTTGCCGTCACGCCCTTTTCGGCTAACACCTGAGTTTGCCCGACCTTGTCCTGCGTCCCGGCTTGCCCGTGGTCCTGCGGCTTGGCATGCATCGCGGCGACCTGATCGCCTTGTGACCGGCTCGGTGACGCCGACGCCGGATCGGTGGTGTCAGGCGGAGTTGCGTGCGGTTGCAGTGTGGTCGGCGGCGATGCGTTGGTCTGGCTCCCTTGCGCCTGCGTTCCTGTGGCCGTCGTGAGCGTCGCCTGATCGGTCGGGTGTTCGCTCGCGCCCGGCGTTGACGCTGTCCGCCCGTCCGTGGGTTTGGCTTGCTGCGTCTCGGACAACCCCGTCACGAGTTCAGGCAGACCGAGTTTCGCGCTTGTTGCCTTGGCGTATGCGCTAACCGCCTGCCAGGACGGCAGCCGCTCGGCCTGGCCGGTGAGCAGCATAACGGCCGGAATGACGACGAACAGTCCGATCACGAAGCCGTAGGCTGACGCTCTGAGCTGTTCGGCAAGCCAGCTTGGTTCGTCTGCCTTGCCCTCTTCGCGCCAGGTTGAAGGGATCGGGACGGGTGGCTCGTCGATTTCTTCATCGTCGATGCTGTAGATGCGCTCTTGGCCGTTGTAGCCGCCATGATTGTAGAACCGCGACTCGGCACCGACCGGAGACGACACGTTGGACAGGCCGCCAACCAATTGGTCAATCAGATCGTCACTGGCTGCCGCTCGCCCGGCTGCCGCGCCGGAAAGCGCACCGGGAGTGATCGGAATTAGCGCGGAAGTGGTTGTCGCCGAGGTCGGCAAGACACGCTTATCGTGGCCGCTCATATGTCGTAAGCCCCCATTAGACGCAACGCTGGGGCGGGTTCAACATAGTGACGCGTTGGATGTGATGCCCTCAACCGGCATTCCGGATCGGAACCACAACCAAATCGCCTGTCAGGCGTACGCCGTACTGTCTTCACCCAACCCGAACCAATCCTCGGCACCACGCGCCGCGTATTGGTTCGTATTTCTGACCAACCGACTGTCGGGCTCGTCCCCTGCCCGCTCCTCGGCTGTTTATAGTCTTATTTCAACCCACTGTCATCGACATCTCTGTCAAAGATGTGGCAGACCCTTCAACGATCGAAGAGGGATCTGATTGCCGGTTAGGCGTGCGAGATTAATCTGAGGTTAAGGGGGGCAAGGATGAGTTATTTTGTGATCGGCCTGGTGGTGTTCTTTGCACTGCATTCGGTGCCGATGCAGCCGGCGCTGCGCCAATCGATCATAGATAAGATGGGCAGCGGCCCCTACCTGGGCTTGTTTGCGCTGCTGTCGGCCATCGGACTGGGGACGATGATCTACGGCTATGGCATTCTGCAGTTTGGCGGCCCCGGCAATTATGAAGTCTGGTCTCCTCCCGCTTGGACCCGCCATGTCGCATTCCTATTGATGGTTCCGGCACTTGTCCTGATTGTCGCCGCCTATGTGCCAAGCCGCATTCGTGACGCCGTTGGCCACCCGATGCTGGCAGCCATCAAGATCTGGGCGTTGGCCCACCTCCTGGCCAACGGCGACCTTGCCTCTGTGCTGTTGTTTGGGAGTTTCCTCGCATTCGCAGTTGTTGATCGCGTCTCGGTCAGACGGCGCGCGGCGTCCGGCTTTCGGACCCGCGGCCCGGCTGGTGACCGCCCGGGCAGCCTGACCGGAGACATTACCGTCATTGTCATCGGCCTGGCGCTCTATGCCCTGATGGTCTTCGCCGGCCACGAATGGCTGATCGGCGTACCATTGGCCGCCGGGTAACCATGTGTGGTGCAGTGGCCGAAAGCATAGGCAAGCCCAGTGACGATGCCGCGGAAAGGTTCGCGAAAACGGGTCGCCTTCTGGCGATCGCAAGACGCGCTGCGCGTTATGCTCCGATGGAGGAAATCAGCAGTGGGACGATTTCGCTCGACGGAGGCCTGGAGGGCGATCACAAGGGTCCGAAATTTCCCAAACGCCGCATCACCATCATGTCCGTAGAGGCATGGCGGGCCGTGCTCGCAGAACTCGCCGGGGAGGACGCGTTCGTCGACCTGCCATGGACGGTACGGCGCGCCAACCTGCTCGTAGAGGGTGTCCGGCTGCCGCGTGCGCGCGGCGGCATCGTGCGCATAGGCGGCGCCGAATTCGAGATCTGGTATCCGACCCAACCCTGCGCCAGAATGGACAAGTCTCATCCCGGCCTGCTGAGAGCCCTTCATCCCGACTGGCGCGGTGGCGTATGCTGCGCGGTAAGGCGTGGCGCCCATATTGCCGTCGGGGATCCTGTCGAAATATTGCACGCGCCACCGGAAGCGCCGCGTCGGCGTTTGCCTGGCTAGCCGGGCTGCGGGCGCCCTCGAGACGATTTGAGAATGCGGCAGATGAACACGAAGGAGAATGGCCATGCAGACCGGAATGATGGTCTTCACCCGCATGAACCGGGTCATTTTCGGGCAGCCGGCCGCCGCCGCCATCGCCGCCGAAGCTGATCGCCTTGCCGCCCGGCGCGTTTTTGTACTGGCCAGCAGGACGCTCAACACCAAGACCGGTGAAATAGGCAAGATATCTGAGGCGCTGGGCGAACGCTTTGCCGGTGTTCACGACCATATGCCGGCCCATTCGCCGCGCGATGCCGTCGTTGCCTGCGCCAACGCCGCACGCGATGCCGGGTCCGATTTGCTGGTCACGGTCGGCGGTGGCTCCGTGACCGACGGCGGCAAGGCCGTCACTATCTGCCTCGAGCACGACATCCGGGACGTGGACGGCCTTGAGCCCTTCCGCACGGTCGTCAAGGACGGCAGACGTCACATCCCGGACTTTCGAACTCCCAAGATTCCTCAGATCAGCGTGCCAACCACCCTGTCCGCCGGCGAGTTCAATGCCCGCGCCGGCGTTACGGACACGCGCCTCAAACTCAAACAAAGCTATATGCATCCCGGCATCATTCCGGAAACCGTTATTCTCGACCCGGCAATAACGATCCATACACCGGAGTGGCTGTGGCTTTCGAGCGGCGTGCGCGCCGTCGACCACGCCGTTGAAACGATTTGTTCGATCAATGCCAACGAGTACACCGATGGCACGTCTATGCAGGCGTTGCGTGCACTGGGTGATGGCCTGCCGCGCGTCAAAGCCGATCCCAGCGATCTCGAGGCCCGCTTGCGCTGTCTTATGGGATGCTGGCTTTCGATGGTCGGAATTGTCACCGGCACACGCCTCGGGGCAAGTCATGCCATTGGCCATATTCTGGGTGGATCCGCCGGCGTACCGCATGGCCACACGTCCTGCGTGATGCTGCCCTACGTGTTGGACTACAACGCCCCAGTGAACGCCAATCGCCAAACTGAAGTTGCGCATGCGTTGGGCGCGCCGGGTCGCCCGGCGGGCGCTATCCTGGACGCATTTATTCGGGATCTCGGCATGCCGCGGACGTTGCGGGAGGTTGGAGTTGACGAGGCGGACCTGCCGCGCCTCGCCGAAAACTGCATGCTGGACGACTGGACATTCTCCAATCCGCGCACAATCTCAAGTCCGGACGAGGTCATGGAAATCTTGCGCGCCGCCTACTAGGGCCGGCTAACTCTGCGGGTAGTCCGGTGCAGGGCGCGAACGATCGTCGCGGCTTGCACCGTGGCATTCCTGGTTTATGACTAGGTCCGGACAATGACTTGAGCCGCTGTGGCTCACGCGACAGGACACAGGATCGGATGGCCGAAGAACGCGACGCAATACTGCGCGAAATCGACGAGGAACTGCGCCGCGAGCGGTTGGCGAAGCTGTGGGACAAGTATGGCGTGGCCGTCATTGCAGGCCTGGCTGCAATCGTGCTCCTCGTTGCCGGTTGGAAGTGGTACCAGGCCTACCAGCGCGATGCCGCGGCACAGGCCGGCGCGCAGTTCGCCGAAGTTGCCCGGCTGCTGGCTGATGGCAAGCAGAAGGAAGCTGTCAGCGGCTTCGAGCAGATCGCCAGGGAAGGCCCGCACGGTTATCAGCAACTGGCCAAACTCCGCCTCGCAGCTTTGGCGCGTAAGGACGGAAAAACCGCCGATGCCCTGCGCTACTACGGGGAACTGGCCGGCGATAGCGGAACGGATGATCTTCTGCGCGGATTCGCCCAACTCCAAATTGCGGCGTTGAAAGTTGACACCGCAAGCTGGACCGAAACCAAGAATCGCCTCACCGATTTGGTTAAGGAAGACAACCCATGGCGGTTCGCAGCCCGTGAGCTTCATGGCATAGCCGCCTACAAGGCTGGAAAATTTGACGAAGCGCGCAAGGCGTTCACAGAATTGCTTGCTTCCGGCGATACGCCAAACTCGATTCGGCAGCGCGCGCAGCTGATCATGGCACTCGTCACCCGTGCAAGCACGGTCGGGCCGGCAACCAAGCCGCCCGCCGGCAAACAGGACGTCAAGGATGAAGCAAAGACATCTGGTGAAGCGAAATCCAAGTAGTTTCCCGGGCCAGAGTCAGGCGATCAGATATCCGGCTTTGGCGGTCCCGCATGTCGGCCGCTTGCTGGTGCCGGGTGCTGCTGCATTGGCCGCTCTGGTCGTGGCGGGTTGTTCCGGCGGTCTGCCGCAGCTGCCGAAGATGAGTTCCCTCAATCCGTTTGCCGAGGCACCGCCGCCACCTCTTGAAGGCAAGCGCATTCCCGTGTTGCCTCAGAAACAGACCGTCGGCGGCGCTGAACTGGCGAATACACCCGTCGCCTTGCCGGCAATGATCCAGAATGCCTCCTGGTCGCAACCGGGCGGCACCGCGAACAATGCGCCCGGCCATCTCCTCCTCTCGTCCGCCTTGCGCCGTGCCTGGTCGGCAAGCGCTGGCAGCGGCTCGTCGTCCTCGGGGCGCCTCACCGCCAGCCCGGTGATTTTCAACGGCCGCGTATACACGCTCGATGCGTCGGCCAAGGTCAGTGCATTTTCGGCCGCAGGCGGCGCGCGGTCATGGCGGCGCAATCTGACGCCGGAGAACGAGAGCGCCAGCGAGGGCTTCGGTGGCGGTCTCGCCGTGGATTCCGGCAGGCTCTACGTTGCCACGGGATTTGGCCGTGTCGCCGCCCTTGATCCGGCAACGGGCAAGCAGTTGTGGGAAAAGAAACTCGGTATACCCGTGCGCTCGTCGCCAACCGCGGCGCAAAACAAGGTGTTCGTCGTCACGTCTACCGGCTTGGCGTATTGCCTTAACGGTGATGACGGCGAGATTCTTTGGGAGTACCGCGGTCTCAGTGAAACGACCCAGATCAGCTCTAATCCGAGCCCGGCCGTTGATGGCGATGTGGTCGCCATTCCCTATCCAAACGGCGATGTTGTCGCGATCCAGGTCTCGACCGGTACGCCATTGTGGAGCGACAGCCTCGCGCGAACGCGCGGTGCAACCTCGTTCGCCTCCATGAGCGATGCGGCACGGCCCGCCATGTCTGGCGGGACCGTATTCGCTGTTGGTCACGCCGGGCGCATGGTGGCAACGCAGCAGGCGACGGGTGAACGTTTGTGGGCGCTCAACATCCCGGGAACACAGACGCCGTGGGTTGCCGGCAACAACGTCTTCGTCGTCGACCTGTCTGGTAAGTTAAGCGCCTTTACCCGCCAAACCGGGCAATTGATCTGGAGCGTCCAGCTTCCCGATGCGCGTGTCTGGTCCGGTCCTGCTTTGGCCGGAGGTCAGCTGTGGCTCGCATCCAACAAGGGCGGGCTGATCGGCGTCGATGCAAAGTCCGGCCGGGTCGCCCAAAAGCTGTCGATCGGCGGGCCCACCTATATCGCGCCGGTGGTCGCCAACGGCATGTTGTTCGTACTGACGGACAAGGCGCGCCTCGTCGCATTCCGCTAGCGCTCGACCCGGCATCGGCGTATCTGCATATGGTCCAATGCGCATATTGGCCTTAGTCGCCAATCTGCCTTACCGAGTCGGCAATGCGTGCGCGCCGTGTCGCCAAGATCATCGGGCCCTAGGTTGGAGTCGCGACAACGGCTCCAACTTAGGGCACAAAGATGATCGCCTCTAAAGATTCGAGCAACTTTCTGCTCTAATTCGGAATCGGTCTGATTCCGAATTAGAGCAGGTTGCTCTAGCCGGCATCATCGCAGCCGTTGTACCGTGAGAGTCGCAAGATGCCCGCCCCTCCCGTCATAGCCATCGTCGGCCGGCCCAACGTTGGCAAGTCGACGCTCTTCAACCGCCTGACCGGCCGGCGCACGGCGCTCGTCTCCGACATGCCCGGCTTGACCCGCGACCGGCGCGAGGCTGATGCCGAACTTGCCGGCCATGCGGTACGCCTTGTCGATACGGCGGGCCTCGAGGAGGCGGGCTCGGGGTCCATTCCGGCGCGCATGCGCGAGCAGAGCGAACGCGCCATCGAAACGGCAGACTTGGTCCTGTTCGTTGTTGACGCGCGCGATGGCATAACGCCTGCCGACAATCAGTTCGCCGCCATCGTTCGCCGGTCCGGACGTCCCGCCGTCGTCGTTGCCAACAAATGCGAAGGCCGCCAGGGCATCGACGGCTTTTACGAGGCCTTCGAACTGGGCTTGGGCGAGCCCGTAGCGATATCGGCCGAGCACGGCGAAGGCATCGGTGAACTGCAACGTGACGTGCTCGCGGCGCTGGGTCATGAGGTCAAGGCGCAGTCACGGCGCAAGCCGGCGCGTGGCGTCGCGCACGAGGGGAGCGCGGACAGCGCTGCAGACGGCCCCGGAGATGCAGCTGCCGAACGCATTGTGCGCCCGATCCGCATAGCCATCGTCGGCCGGCCGAACGTCGGCAAATCGACCCTTGTCAATGCCTTGCTCGGTGAAGAGCGCATGATCACCGGCCCTGAGCCGGGCCTCACCCGCGATTCCATCGCGTCGGACTTCGCCTGGAAGGGCCGCCCCCTGCGCCTGTTCGATACCGCCGGCCTGCGGCGCAAGGCGCGGGTCCAGGAGCGCGCCGAAAAACTCTCGGCGAGCGACACTATGCGTGCCATCCGCTTCGCCGAAGTGGTGATCATGATGGTCGATGCGGAGCATCCTTTCGAGCACCAGGATCTCGCCATTGCCGATCATGTCGTCAAGGAAGGGCGCGCCCTCGTAATTGCCGTGAACAAGTGGGATGCGGTCGAGGCCAAGCAGAAGGTCGCAAAATCCATTCGCGAGACGGTCGAAGACAAGCTGGCCCAGGTCCCCGGCGTCGCCGTCGTGCAAATTTCGGCATTGGCCGAACGTGGGTTGGACAAGCTGATGAACGCCGCGCTGGCGGCGCATGAAATCTGGAACAGGAGGGTTGCGACCGCAGACCTCAACCGCTGGCTGCGCGAGGCGGTCGCCCGCCACACTCCGCCGGCCGCCAAGGGGCGACGCATCAAGATCCGGTATATGACGCAGCCATCAACCCGCCCGCCGACGTTCATCGCGTTTTGCTCGCAGCCCGAGGGATTGCCCAAATCCTACGTGCGCTATCTTGTCAATGGCCTGCGTCGGGCCTTCGATTTGCCGGGAACGCCGATCCGTCTCAACATGCGCCGCGGCGATAACCCTTACGCCAAGAACGCCTCAAAACGCTAACCATTGCGACACTTCGCCGTTATAATGGGCCTTGCGATGTCGGAATTGGATGGTAGCAGGCGCGATCTTCACAGGCTTGTCTAAGTGTATGACAATAAAGGCCGTGTCAGTGTTTCGTAACAACGCGGTTTCCAGGCCGTGCAAATTTCAACGAGGTGAACGAGCATGCTAACGAAGAGCTTCGGCACGATCGGCCGAGGGGCCATGTGCTATCTCGCTGCCGTGTTCGCAACACTTGCAGCCGCCGCAGTGACCATGGGCACGTTTACGCCTTCCGAGGCGGTTCCTTCAGCGGTCCGTCGCGCGTGTAAGTACGATTACAAGCGAGTCTGCCGACACTACAAGGTTGGCACCTCGAAAATGCGCAACTGCATGGCTGCAAACGTCGGCCAGCTTTCGCCGCGCTGCTACAACAAGCTGGTGCAGTACGGCTACGGCAAGCGCCGCCGCCGCTGATGCGGACTTGGACCAGCTCCGTCGCCGCCTGAACGGGACGTGGTCTGTCCATTGGCTGCTTTTCAAATGATGGTCTGGCGCTATTCCCGCAGCCATGCTTTTCGCTCGATGCGCGTCCCAGGCCATTCGATGCTAAGACGCCCCACCAGGGCCGATTCGAGCGAAGGCAGCGCCACGGGCATTGTCAAACACACAGCGTGTGATGCGGGAGCGGGGACGTGACTGAGGTTTTCTTCTATCACCTCGAAAGCCAGCCCCTCGAGCGGGTGCTGCCGAGCTTGCTCGAAAAGACTGCCGAGCGTGGCTGGCGCGCCGTTGTCCAGGCCGGATCGGAGGAACGTCTCGAAGCCCTCGACGCCCTGCTGTGGACCTATCGCGACGACAGCTTTCTGCCGCACGGCACCGCAAAGGACGATGCTTCGGACCGCCAGCCGATATTCCTGACATTGGGCGATGATAATCCCAACAAGGCCACTGTCCGTTTTCTTGTGGAAGGTGCCGAGGCCGCTGACCTGAAAGCCTACGACCGGGTCGTCTATCTCTTTGACGGCCGCATTACGGAGGCCGTGGCGGCAGCGCGCGACTCCTGGACGCGCGCCCGCAATGCCGGCTGTGAGGTGACATACTGGCAGCAGGCGCCGTCCGGCAAATGGGAGCGCAAGGCCTGACGAGGCCCGCGCGCCGGTCCGCCCGAATATTCGTGCCGCGCAATGATCACGGTTGGCTGCGCGATCGTTCTGGTATGGTCGCACCTGCAGCAGTCGAAGTGAGATGCCTGTTATGCCGAAAGCCTTTGCCGACTACCGGGTTCTGGATTTTTCGACCACGATTGCCGGCCCTCATTGCACGCGCCTATTGGCGGATCTGGGCGCCGATGTGATCAAGATCGAAGCGCCCGATGGTGACATGATGCGTATGCGCCCGCCGCTCCGGGACGGCGCCAGCGGTATGTTCGCGCAGCTCAATTCGGGCAAAAGGAGCATCGTTCTCGATCTCAAATCGGCGTCGGCCAGAGAGGCGGTGCTGCAACTCGCCCGGTCGGCCGACATTGTCGTCGAGAATTTCCGGCCCGGCGTCATGCGCAAATTCGGCCTCGACTATGCGCCGCTCGCGGCCGTCAACGATCGCCTAATCTATTGCTCTATTTCAGGTTACGGACAGGACGGGCCCGCAGCCGACCAGCCGGCGTATGCGCCGGTGATCCACGCCACTTCGGGATACGATCTTGCACACCTTGCTCTGCAGCCCGACCGTGACCGCCCGGACTACTGCGGCATCTTCATCGCAGATGTTCTCTCAGGCACCTACGCTTTCGGCGCCATCGCAGCAGCGCTTGACCACCGCCGCGCGACCGGAAAAGGCCAGCACATCGATGTCTCGATGATGGAGGCCATGTTGTCGCTGACGCTCACCGACATGATGGCGGCCCAGTTCGAAATGCCGCCGCAGCCGTCGCGCCCGCTGTTTGGACCGGTCGAGACCGCGGACGGCTACATCAATCTGGCTGTCGCCAGCGAGCGCACGTTCTACGGTATGGCCGCGGCCACGGGGAGAGAAGACTGGCTGACCGACCCGAGGTTCGAAAAGTATATCGACCGCCGCCGCAATTGGGGGGCGTTGATGGACGAGTTCGAGGCCTGGTCACGCACCCTTGCCAGCACCCGTTGTCTGGAGATTCTCGCGCGCAGTAACGTGCCGGCTGCCGCCTACCGTACCGTTCGCGAAGCCATGGCCGACCCGCAGCTCGCGCATCGCGGAGCCTTTGCCGTCGTGCGCGATGCCGGTGGTCCGCTGAAGGTGCTGAACCCACCGTTCCGAATGACTGGCACGGAAACGGCAACCGCCCCCACCGTGCCGGAACTTGGCGCACACACGGCGGAGGTATTGGCAGCGATCGGCCTTGACCCGGCCGCCCTGTCGGACCGGCAAAAGGCCTGAGATGAGCTTGCAGAAAGACCCCATAATCACGGCAACGTGTTGGCGCCTATGCTCTTTTCGGCTTCAATTCACCGAAATGCCATTCTAGACGGACGGCAGTGACGCAGTGAACACTGGCAGAGTTTGTCGTGGACCAGACCGTTATAAGTGCAAGCCCGGCCGCCGCAGCGCGCAGCCCCGCACAGCCGACGCTCGCGATTATCGTGCCGACCTTCAACGAGCGCGACAACGTTGCTGTCCTCGTTGAACGGCTCGACCGGGCGCTTGGCGATATTGCTTGGGAAGCCGTATTCATCGACGATGACTCGACCGATGGCACGGTTGGTGAACTTCGCGAGATTTGCCGCCGGCGCCCTGATATCCGCATGATCCATCGCATTGGCCGTCGCGGTCTGTCGTCGGCGGTTGTCGAAGGTATGCTGTCGACAACCGCGCCGCACATCGCCGTGATCGACGCGGATCTTCAACACGACGAAACACTGCTTCCCGACATGCTGGCGATCCTGTTGCAGGACACCGCCGATATCGTCGTCGGATCACGCTACCTTGCCGGTGCCAGCACCGGCGACTGGGGGAGCGGGCGTCGCGGCCTGAGCCTGATCGCGACGCGGCTCGCCCGCCTGGTCGTGCGCGCCGAACTGACGGATCCCATGAGTGGGTTTTTCATGCTGCGGCGCTCGGCATTCGAAGCCGCTATGCGCTCGCTTTCGGGTCAGGGCTACAAGATACTGCTCGACATCATTGCATCCTCACCGACGCAGCCGCGCGTGCACGAATTGCCTTACGTGTTCGGCGTGCGCCAGCATGGCGAGAGCAAACTCGATACGCTGGTCGCGCTTGAGTACGCACAGTTGCTTCTCGACAAGACGCTCGGCCGCTTCGTGCCGGTGCGCTTTTTGATGTTCGCTGCCGTTGGTGGTCTCGGCGTCGTCGTACATCTTGCAAGCCTTGCGCTCGCGCTCGCGGCTGGCATCGGTTTTTTTGCCGGCCAGACCATCGCGACCATCCTCGCCATGACGTTCAACTTCTTCCTCAACAACAAGCTCACCTATCGCGACCGCAGGTTGCGCGGTCTGCGCCAGATACTGATTGGCCTGGCGAGTTTCTACATCGTGTGCGCGCTCGGCGCCGTTGCCAACGTCGGCATCGCCAATGTGCTGTTCGAGCAGGATTTTTCTTGGTGGCTCTCGGCCATCGCCGGAATTCTGGTTGGCGTCGTCTGGAATTTCGCGGCGACCTCTGTATTTACCTGGGGCCGCAGATGACATGCCACGCGTAGCCGCGCCTCACCTGCATCACTTCAAGAACGTTACAAAGAACCTAACTTCTCCGACCGGTTCCACGCGGTGCACCTGCTTCGGCGCAATGATGCCCTGTGTCGAGGGATCGAGGAGCACGTCGATGCCGCTTTCCGGCACGACGTAGCGCAGGCGTCCTTCGACAACCTCGATCCGGCCCCAAACGCCCGCCTTCGTCGCGTGTTCGCGCAACAGCCCCGCTGGCACCGTTTCGGTGGCAAATGTCGGTGTGCGTTTGTAGGCTGCCACCTCTGCTGGCAGACTGGGCCCGATCGATTTCATTCCTACTCCTCCCGTGACGTGAACTGAGCGTAATGGGCGGTTTGCGCAAAGGAAAACAGTTACATGCCGCGAACCCTTATTGATCTCTCCCGGCCGTTGGAAAACACCGGACATGCAGATCCGCCGGGCCTCGCACCGGCAATTCAATACGTCGACCACGTTCAGTCTCAAGAACGCATGCTGCAGTTCTTCCCCGGCGTCACCAAAGATGATCTTCCCGGCGGTGAGGCTTGGGCCATCGAGCTGGTGCAGCTGTCGACGCACAACGGCACACACCTCGATGCGCCCTACCACTTCCATTCCACCATGAACAACGGCGAACGTGCCATGACCATCGACGAGGTGCCGCTCGACTGGTGCATGGGGCCCGGCGTCAAACTCGACTTCCGCGACTTCGAAGATGGTTACGTTGCGAGCGCCGCTGACGTCGCCGGCGAACTGAACCGCATTGGCCATGACTTGCAGCCCGGCGATATCGTCGTCGTCAACACTGCCGCCGCCGCCAACTACGGCACGGACAGATATGTCAATTCCGGTTGCGGCATGGGCCGTGAGGCGACCCTCTATTTGCTCGAGCGCGGCGTCCGCATCACCGGCACCGATGCATGGAGTTGGGATGCGCCATTCGTTTACACGGCCAAGCGCGTGGCAGAATCAGGTGATGCCTCCCTTATCTGGGAAGGTCACCGCGCCGGTATCGAGATCGGCTACTGCCACATGGAAAAACTGGCCAATCTCGAGCAACTCCCTGCGACCGGGTTCGACATCAGCTGCTTCCCTGTCAAGATCAAGGCCGCAAGCGCGGGTTGGTGCCGCTGCGTTGCCATTCTGGATTAACCGGCCTGGCAGGCGGCCATGAGAAACCGGTGGCAGGCGGAACGTGCAGGCCGGGCCAACGTGCAGGTCGGGCCGTTGCCGCAAGTCGCGTGTGTTGCCTCTATGAGACAACCAGGGATAGGCGCCCGCGTGGCGAACAGGCGACAACCGCACATTTGCACACAACAATGCATCAGGACGTGCTTGCACCGTGCGCGGACGCTCAATAATCAAGATTTGTGTCAATGCGGCCCGACCCAGCGTGTCGGGCCTGGTGCGGCCAGGACCGAGGAGTACGAATGAGCCGGACGTCCGTCACGGCCATTGCAGGCGTGGTATTCGCTTTGGCGACTGCCGGAGCAGCCTGTGCCCAATCGCAATCGCCTGCACCATCTGCGAAATGGCATCCCTGGTTTGAGATCGGCGGCATCTACTCGAGCCGCGATGCCGACAATCGCGGCTCCTTCGCCACCAGCCGCGGCGAGGTTTCGATCTTTTCGCCGTTGCTTTCCGGCCAGCGCGATCTGCTTTTTGCCCAGGTGACCGGGAAGTTTTACGAAGACGATGCGAAAGAGGGCAATGTTGCCGTTGGCATCCGGCACATGACCGCATGGGGGTTCAATCTCGGAGCATGGCTGGGCGCCGACGTACGCAAGACCGAGATCGACAACCGCTTCTGGCAAATGTCCGGTGGCGTCGAGGCGCTGTCCCATAACATCGACGCGCGCATCAACTGGTACGGACCGGTGACGTCGCCCCGCCTCGGCGTTGCAGGTTTTGCCCAGGTCGAACTGGCCGGATCGCAGATCTTCATAACCGGCGGCCACGAGGTTGCGTTGCGCGGTATCGACGGAGAAGTCGGTCTGCGCGTTCCCTTGGAGCATCTCCGGATCGATCCGAACGCGATTGAACTGCGTGCCTATGCCGGCGGGTACTATTTCGACCACAGCCAGGCGATCAGCGATATCAAGGGCGTCAAGGGCAGGCTCGAGCTCCGTGTCAACGACGTCTTCGCGGGCCTGCCGGGATCGCGACTCACCGCCGAATATGAAGTCAGTCACGATGATTATCGCGACACCATCCACCAGGCCGGCTTGCGGGTCCGCATTCCCTTGAGCTTCAGCCGCGCCCAGACTTCGCTGAGGACGATGACGCCGCAGGAACGGCGCATGCTCGATGGCCTGCAGCGTGATGCGGACATCATCACGGTGCGCAGCCGCGGCGAGAAGGTCGAAGACTTCTTGACCGGTACGGATTTCGATCGCGTCGCCCATGCAGGTGGTGCAGCCAGCGTCACGCGCGCGTCCACCCAGGCCGGGTCAAACTCGCTGATCATCCTCAACGGCACGGTGGTTGGCGGCCAGATTCTGCGCGGCAACCAAACGCTGATCGGAGGGGGCACGACGATTTACGTGCGTGGCCTCGCCTCCGGGCTCGTTCTTCCGTTCACGGCGCCGGGTGCGGCTGGCCGGCTCACCAGCCCGGCCATCGATGTCGATAGCCTGCTGCTCACCGGATCCAGCATCCATGTCGCCGGTTTGACCATTGTTGGTGGCGGCCCGGCCGGCATCGGTGATGGCGTCGACGTTGGTTCCAACAATCGCAACGTGTTTCTGATCGGGCTCGACATTTCCGACACCGGCGGTGACGGCATCGACATCGACGACGATAACCAGGTCACCGTTCGCAATGTGACGACCACGGATACCGACGAGAGCGGGATCGATATTAATGACGGCAATTCCGTCGTCGTCAGCAACGTGTCGATTTTGAATGCAGGCAGTGACGGCATCCAGATCAACGACGACAACACGGTCACGCTGTCCGACATCACGATCCGCAACAGCCGCAGTGACGGCATCGAGATCGACGACAACAACACCGTCACGATCACCGGCGGGTCGATCACCAATCCCGGTAGCGACGGCATCGAAATCGATGACGGCAACCGCGTGACGATCTCCGGCCTCGTCATTTCGAACATGCGCAACGGTGGCGACGGGATTTTCATTGATGACGATAACGTCTTGACCCTGACCAATGTCACGATCCGCGGTCCCAACGGCGATGACGGCATCGAACTCGACAACAACAACCGGTTAACGATTGCCTCCAGCATCATCACGAACATCGCGTTCGGGATTTTTGCATTCGGCGATGACAATGTGATCAGCATTACCGACACGACAATTTCTGACATCGAGTTCGATGGCTTGCTTGTCTTTGGCGTCGACAACGTGATCAACATCCAGGGTGCGAGGTTCGACACGATCGGTTTCGACGCGCTCAGCATTCACGCGCCGGCAACGCTTTTCATTTCGGAAACGACGTTTGCCGGTGACATCGGCTTCAGCGCCTTCTTCTTCACGGCGCCGGTTACGGTAGCGAGCGGCTCAAATGGCAACGTCAACAACGCGACGTTCGGCTTCCAGATCTGCGATGTAACGTTCGGTGGTTCGTTCACGGGCACCATTCGCTTTGTCGACGGCACCGCCTTGCGTGACAACGTTGCACCCTGCAATTAAAGCAAAAAGTTGCTCGATTCTTTAGAGGCGATCATCCTTGGGCCTTTCGTTGAAGCCGCGACAGCGGTTCCAACGAAAGGCACGATGATCTAGCGCACCGACCCCGCAATCAATCCTTTGTGCCCGCAAAAGCCTGCGGCGCGGGCCTCAAGCTTGACACGCGTTAGCTTTACACGCGTCTGGGACGCGCCCGACAAGCGCTGTCACCTACTGCCGTCGCAAGCTCAGCGTTCCATTGCCCTCGGGCGATGACAGCGATACGGCCTGGCGCCCGCCGTTGACGGTGACACGAACCCGCCCGCGCACATCGAACTGCGCGTTGTGAAAATCACCGACGAACGTGTTAGGTCGCACTTCGAGAACGGTGCCGGTCTGCACGATACGCGTCGACGGGTTTGCACACACCGCATTCACCGCATAAACCTTCGCAGACTGCCGCACGTAGGTGACTCGACAGCGGAAATTTTCGCTCTTGCCGGAAGACGCAACCTCGGCCTTGCCGAAGCCCGACCAGCTACCCGAAATGTCGATAGCCAGTGCACGGGACGTGCCGGCTGCAACGATCAGCCCTGCGAGGGTGGCTAACAAAAGCGCACGCATGTCTACATTCCTCCAAACAAATAACCGCAAGCCGAGATAAGGCCCGCGCGGGGCTGGCGTCACCCCAATTAAAGATAGGGATGGCAAGGTGAACTGCAGTTGAATTCCTTCTACACAACTCTTTGATTCGAGTGTGACACGTGTTTGATTCAACGAAAAGCCGATTTCAAACAGTGGGTTGTGCAGCACGGGGAGCGAACAGATGAACTATCGTCATGCTTTCCACGCCGGCAACTTCGCCGACGTCATGAAGCATGCCGTTCTGTCTTTGATCCTTGAACACTTGAAAAAGAAGGACAAACCGTTTCGCGTCGTCGACACGCACGCTGGTGCCGGCCTCTACTGCCTGTCGCACGAGGCGGCCAGCCGCGCCGGTGAGTGGCGCAATGGAATTGCCCGCATCCATGCCGCTGTCGGCGATGGGCATCTCCCGCCGGACGTGCGCGAGCTGCTTTCACCATACTTGTCGGCAATTGCATCCGCCGCGCAGGGTGCGAACCTGCAAACACCTTCGGTACAGCCTTTGATCTACCCCGGCAGCCCCGTGATTGCCCGCACGTTCATGCGCCCGGGCGACCGCCTCATTGCCAACGAACTGCACGAGGCGGATGGCGCGCTGCTCAAGAAGCACTTTGCCCGCGATCGTCAAGTGTCCGTGATGCACCAGGATGCATGGCTCGTGCTGAAGGCGACATTGCCCCCGAAGGAACGCCGCGGTGTCGTCCTGGTCGACCCGCCGTTCGAGCAGCCAGGTGAATTTGACCGTCTCGTCGAAGGCATCCGTGCCGCAACCCGCCGCTTTGCAACCGGAATCTACGTGCTTTGGTATCCGTTGAAGGATCCGGGCCGCGTCTCGGCATTCCATCGTGCGATGTTGGAAACCGGATTGCCTAGACTGCTCGATGCGCAACTCATCGTTCGTGCACCAGGTCCCGGCCGCCACCGCTCGGCGGCGCTCTACGGCAGCGGCCTGTTGCTTCACAATCCGCCCTACGGCCTTGACTCTGCACTCGAAATCTTGCTGCCGGCCCTCGCCGAGGTACTGGGAGGTTCAGATGCCGGCGCGGATGTAACCTGGCTGAGCCAGGACGCTTGAACTCCGATTCGACGTCCGATCGCGCCGCACCTTTGGCGATGTGCTGCAGACGTTGAAATCCACTGCCGCTCGGAATCTCCTTGCAGCCTGCGACAACTTGACTGATAGTTGGAGCCGGCTCACTTGGCTGATCGCCCTACATGAATTTGAGACTATCCGAGACCGCAGTGCCCCCAAGCATACGACTCTCCCCAGCCTCACAGACTTATGAATCGGACGATATGGCTCGACCGCCGCGGCAGCGCAGCTTCGAACTGAAGGGCTGGCTGCACGGTGCACGGCTGGATCGGGCTGCAACGTGAGCCGCCCATCGCTGACCCGAGAGGAGAAGTGGGATGCGACAGACGGGAACCGTAAAGTTCTTCAATCAATCGAAGGGCTTCGGCTTTATCAAACCCGATGAAGGCGGCAATGACATTTTCGTTCACGTAACTGCCGTCGAACGGTCTGGCATCGGACCGTTGGACGAGGGAATGCGCGTGTCTTTCGAAACCGAACCGGACAAGCGTGGCAAAGGCCCGAAAGCGGTTGATTTACAGATCGCCGAATAGCGATACCGGCGACAGAGGGATTTTGCGTTGGCTGGGCCCGGCGCTGCCGACCGCGTCGAATGAGCGGCCAGGATGCCGCACTGAGGCGGCTTGGGAGCAGGAATGCCTGGGTGCCGGGCCGTCCCGACGGCGGTTCGTGGCGGGCCGCTGCGGGGCCGCGATCTGAAGTGGTCTGACCGCGCATTAGCACCATCTTTGCCTTACCACGACAAGTTGAACCGCCGACAAGCGAAATTTGCTAAAATGACCCGCGATGTGGATGGGCGATGTTGCTTCGCGCCCAGGCAGGCCCGGTTCGTTCACCCGAAATCGCCGTCCCGAACGCATGAGTCGGCAAAAAGGAAAGTTGAGTGATGGTACGCATTTCGATGATGCCCGCAATTGCGGCACTGGCGGTTTTCGGAGCAGGCTTCACGGCCGCGCCAGGCATCGGCGTGACGCAGGCGCAGGCGCAGCAGCCCTCGACGGGCGGTCATCGTGCATCGCGTTACTATCGTGGCGAGCGCCGCGGCCGCGGCCGTCGCGGTGGCTATTCCTACTCCTCCCAGGACACCATCAACACCTATGGTGACAGCCGCACCCTCAACGGTGGCGCCAACTCATACCGCTTCGAACTCTACACGCGCCAGACGCCTTCCGGCCCGTTCGATCATGGCTATTTTTTCGATTCCGGCATTGGCCTGCACGGCGGCGATTCGCCATATATGAACTAAGGGTCGGTTCACCGCCAGGCGGAGTCGCGCCAATGTCCGGCACCTGACGCAGCTGCACGTACGTCGGCCGCAACAGCGCCGTTGCCAGGCATCGCAAGCTCTGCATTCGTCATGCAAATGCAACCTTGGTGTCGAGCATTGCGCAGCGTTGCGCCACATCAGTGATGCTCTTTTGTCCTAGCCACCCCGACGCCCTCGCCGCTATAGGGTTAAGCTGCGTTAACCAAGAAGAGCGGGTGCGTTCGGCTGTGCAGCCGGCCCGTTGGGAGAGGTGGGATGATGGCGTTTCGCGTAGCGATGTTGAGTGCGGCCCTGTTCGCTTTTGGCCTATTCGGGCCTGCAATGATGACGAGCGCCGAGGCGGCCTGTCAGAAGCTTGGTTTTTCGGTCAACGATTACGGCAAGGAAGGCCCCGCCAACGACGCCAAGAAGTTGCTCGACAAGTATATCGCCGAGTGGACCGCCGAAAACGGTATCAAGAAATACTCCGTGGGCAAGAAGACCGTGACCTGTGAGCTGTTTCTCGATTTCGGTTTCTTCGATGAATACACCTGCAAGGCGGTCGCATCGTTCTGCTGGGATGGACCGCCCGTCAAGAAAGCCAACAATTAGAGCAACCTGCGTTAATCCGGAATCGGTCCGATTCCGAACTAACGCAGAAAGTTGCTCGATTCTTTAGAGGCGATCCGCACCGGCAATGGCGCCACACCGGCGCGCCGTCCCGGTGGCAAGGACAAGGTGCGGAGTGGTGATCGGATCCGGCTAGGCCGCTTGGGGCGGGAAGCGGAACTTTGCTTCGATCGACTCGCGGTCGAATGGCTTGAGGATGTAGTCGTCGGCTCCCGCCTCGATCGCACGCGCAATATCGGTGGGATCGAGGTCGGTCGTCATGTAGACGATGAACGGCTTGTTGGCGGTGCACGTACGGGTGAACGTCGATAGGAAGTCGTGCGCTTCCAGAACCGGGACCTTCCAATCGATCAGGATCACGTCCGGCATGCGGGACTGGCATTGCTCCAGGGCCGACTGCCCGTCTTCCGCCTCTACCACTTCGTAGCCGATGCTGTTCAGGAGCGCCTTTGCGACCTTGCGCACGACCTGGGATTCATCGGCGACCAGACAGAGCTTCATAAGCGACCTCGCACAAGGACCGGGATCGTTTGCATGGGTGTTGGTTGTCACCGGACTTGGCAAGGCCGGACAAGACGACCGTAACGATGATGCGGCCAATTCTTTAACGATGCGTTGACGAATGCCCCTGAACTGCATGCATTCGGCTGGCAAAGTTTGCGCCGTCCACGCGCGCTGGCATCACCCCGCCCGGCCGCACTGGCCAGGCGAAACGCCATTCGCGCAGCATTCGCAAGATCAGCACGGTCGGATAGATGCCCGGACTCAAGCCTGCGCAATCAGAATGATGTCGTCTGCGGCCGTCTCGATTTTGAGCTGCATACCCGTCTCGTGCGCAAGCCGCCATGTGTAGTAGGCCTGGATCGACAGAGCGTCGATTTCGATGTCGCTCGATTGAGCGATGAATTCGGGCAGGTATTGGGGCGGCCGTGGGTTGCGCCCGCTGCACCGCAACTCGAAGGTCACGTCCGGCGCGCTGCCGGAAATGTCAACCGCAATCTCGCCGCCGCGCGGCAGCGCCGTCAGTGCGCAGGCGATGAGGTTCAGGAGCAACTTCACGCGATTCTTTGCAAGCGTGCCGGGCGCACCGTTCCAGACCAGTTTGTGTTTGCCGTCCCCGACCAGGCCCATCGAAATCTGTCGCGCGGTATCCAGTTCGATTTCGGCACCTGCTGATCCTGCTGCGCCAAACGCGAAACGGGCAAATTGCAGCCGCGCGGAGGCCTGTTCCGTAACGCTCCGAATGACATCCAGGGCATAACTTCGCGTGTCGCCGCTATCGGCATCCTCGTTGAGAATTTCGAGGCCGTTGTAAATGGCGCCCACCGGTCCGATGACATCGTGGCAGATCTTGCTCGAGATGAGCGCTGCAAGCTCGAGATCGGACGGCGAAGCGGGTTTGGTCATCGTGGCCCCTGGGTCGAAAATGAATTGGGAAATGGCGTGGACCAGTACTCGCACGCGATCCGCACCGGGGGTCAACAAAACGAAGCAGGTCGAAAAGATACATTGTGCTGGCGGACAAGACCATGCCAATCAGAACCGGCGATCGGGCTGTGCAATTGAATTTTGCCGCGCGTGGCACAATCGCTTCATTGCGACCCGTCGCAAAATCGGGCCGCCGGCAAGCACGAGCAACTGGCAAAGCCGCACGAGCGCCCTTGAAGGCGAGGACTTCGCAATGACTGACGCCGAGCATCTCGAACTGGCCCGTGCTGTCTTACCTGCGGTCATCGCTGCGGGTGCAGCCGAGTTGCGCCACTTCGAGAGTGGTGTCCGGGTCGAGACCAAAGATGACAACACGCCGGTGACAGCAGCCGATCGCGAGGCCGAAGACATCATCACGGCCGCTCTAAGCCAGTCGCATGCGCATTACCCCGTGATCGGAGAGGAAGCCGCGAGCCTCGGACGCCTGCCACAGGTCGACCACAGCTTCTTTCTGGTCGACGCCCTCGATGGAACGCGCGACTTCGTCGCCGGTAGAACAGAGTTCACCGTGAATGTCGCCTTTATCGAAAACCATCGGCCCGTGTTCGGCGCGGTCTATCAGCCGGTGCCGGGACGCTTGTTCGTCACCGTCGGCGCCGAACGAGCGCTCGAGACGCGCATCGCCGCCAACAGCCCTGCCCCGGCCTTCAATGATGGCGACGCATGGCAGCCGGTCCGCACTCGGCCGGCAGAACCTGACCACCTCACGGTCGCCGTCAGCCGCAGCCACCATGTGCGCGATCTCGATGAGCGCATTCGCCGGAATGGCATCAAGCAGCGGCTGCAGGCCGGATCTTCCCTCAAATTCTGCCTGCTTGCCCGCGGCGAGGCAGATGTCTATCCGCGCCTGACACCCATCAGTCAGTGGGACACAGCAGCCGGTCATGCCATCCTTCAGGCAGCCGGCGGTGCCGTCCTGACGCTCGACAACGCCGAAATTGTCTACGGCCCGACCGAAGATGACTTTGCCATGGCACCGTTTGTTGCCTGGGGCGACCGACGCCTCGCCGAGCGCATCTCGTTCCTCTGACATCGCGCGCCGTTGCTTCGAATCACAAAATCCGGATCGCACCGCAAGACGCGGGGGCACATATGGATTCAGCGGCTTACGCGCATTTGCTCAGAAAGATTCCTTCCGTTGCGCCAAGATGTTGGCGCCGCTGAGCCACACTTTGGTAACACTTTCTGCCGATGGTCTCCGAGGGGCCGAGTCGCATCTGCTGCGCGAAACTTTCGAGGACAAGGTGATCGACATGCGCAACCATGCTGGGCTGGCGATGATCGCCGCCATCCTGATGACCAATCTTGCATTGGCGTCCGCCACGCTCGCCGAAGAGCGCCTGCCGTGGGAACCGCGTGCTGAGGCACCGCCGCCGGCAAACGAAGATCCCTACGCACCTGGCGCAAGATCCTATCAGGGCCGTCAGGAGCCACCGCCGGCCGACCCTCGGGAGCGGACCGAAACCCGCTATCGCCCGGACCAGCGCTACGCTTCACCGCCGCCCGAGTATCGGCCGCGCGAAGACCCGCGAAGTTATCGCGAGCCGGCCTATGGTGATCGCACCTACCGAGAGCGCGATGACGATTACCGTCGTGCGAGGCCATACGACCAGCCTGAGGAGCGTTATCAATCACCACCGCAGGCCTCCGCGTCGTATGACCGGGGCCGTTATTATCGCCCGCCACATCGCGACTATAACCGGCGCACCTATTCCCAATCGGAGATCGTGTCGGCCGGTCACCGTTTCTTCGGCAAGCTGAGTAAGGGGCTTGCCCAGGCCATTGAGTACGCCTTCCGCAGTCAGGGCCGGCCCACGGGCTACATTCTGGGTGAGGATGCCGGTGGCGCGTTCATTGCCGGCCTTCGGTATGGCGAAGGCTACCTGCACACCAAGTTCGGAGACCGACGCAAGGTGTTCTGGCAGGGGCCGTCCATTGGCTATGATTTCGGCGGCGAGGGTAGCCGCACCATGGTGCTGGTCTACAGTTTGACTCACCCGGGCCAGATTTACCGGCGCTTTGGCGGCGTCCAAGGTTCGGCCTATGTCGTCGGCGGCGCCAGTCTGCAGATCCTAAAGGCCGGCCACGTCACGCTTGCGCCGATCCGCACGGGTGTCGGGCTGCGCCTTGGCGCAAACGTGGGCTATCTCAAGTATACGCGCCGCCCGACTTGGAACCCGTTTTGAGCGAGATCAAACGGCGAACGGGCGCGGCACACGGTGCCGGCTTTCGCGAACCCGGTTCGGTAGCGCGTCTCCCCGGCAGCTGCGGGGCGATAGGGGCCTGCCGGGCCAAAAAATCTCCGCGGACAATTGGTTGCTTGCGGCTCAGTGGTCCCCGCGGCTAGAAAAGATCATGACGGTCGGCAAAAGCCGGCACGCCTTTGCGCTGTGGCGTATACAGCGCCGGTATTGACGGCGGCCATTGCGCGGTGCGCTTGTAGTCAGGGAGCCATCTGGTGTTCACAATCCAGTCGATGATGCTTGTATCGCTGGGCTTCCTGATGGCGCTGTTAATGGCGTTTGCGTTGGCACCGGCCTACTGGGCACGCGCCGTGCGTCTGACCTCCGAGCGCCTGCGCAGTTCGCTTCCGTTGACCGAGGCGGAAATCCGCGCCGACAAGGACAGGCTTCGCGCGCAACACGCTATTCGCGTGCATCAGCTTGAGACCCGCGTTGAGTCCGCGCGCATGTCGGCGGCACGCCAGAAGGTCGAGATCAACCGCCGGGATGCGGCCATCAGCCAGCTCGAACGCGAGGTATCCGAGCTCAACACTAATCTCGAAGCGAGCGAGAATGCCCGCCGCGTCTTGGAGCACACCATCCTCGACCGTGTACCACGCGTGGAACAGCGCCTGGCCGAGGCCCGCAAGCTGCTGTTCCAGCGCGACCGCGAGATGGCCGCACTCCAGGCCGACACCAGCAAGACGTTTCGCGCCCTCGACGAGGCCATGCAGATCAACGCGCAGCAGCGCATGGAAATCGATCGCCTCAAGAGTTCGCTGGCAACGCGTGGCAGCCGCAAGGCCCGTGGGCCGGCCGACCCTGCCCACGACAGCGAAATTGCGCTGCGCTCCGAGGTCGAAGCGCTCAGGGCGCGCACGCGCGATCAAGCCTCCCTGATCTCGAAGTTGCAGGAACTCGTCGGTCAGGGCGGTTCTGGCACCGCAACATCGCAAGAGAGAGAGAAGGAAGTCCGCGATCAGGTTGCACAGCTCGATGTCGGCCTTGCCAACGCACAAACCATCCTTGCCTCGGTATCCGACAACAGCGCTGCGGCCGTGTCCGAGAACGCCGAAACCATACGTGAATTGAAGGCGGCCAACGAGGCCCAGGCGCTCGAAATCGAAAAGCTGCGCGCCTCCCTGAAAGTTCTGGAGGAAGGCGATGACGGCGGCAAATCCCGCTCGTTGCGCGACAGTCGAATAGCCCTGAAGGCGCGGGTTGCCGCTCTCGAAAAGGAAACCGACACGCAGTCGGACATGATCCGTCGTTTGCGCTCTGAACTGGCGGCTGCCAATGACCGCAGCGCTCGTCAGGCGGCTCATCATATGAACGAACTGCGTCGTCTGGGTGCCGGCACCTACCCGACGACGGTCACTCCGTCCAATCGCGCAGGCAGCGCGGAGGAGAGCCACGACCACCCGGCCGCCTCCTCGCGGCGCTCGTTGGCAGACCGGATCAGCGAGAAAGTGCCGGCCGCAACCCCGGACCTTGCTCGCACACCAGCCCAACGCGCAGCGCACACGGGCACGGCATCGTCCAACGGCAGCAGCAGATCACCGGAACTGGTTGAGCAGTTGGATGACAGCCGCCAGAACACCGCCGGCCAGGAATCCGACGCGCCGGACGCTTCGAACGACAGTGATCGCGACGTCGCCGTCGACGACGTTGCAGCACCACGGCGCGGCGGGCTCCTGCAACGTATTGCGGGCCTGGGGAAAACCTAGTTATACTGTCGCAGGTGGGGATGTGTGTGCAGGGACGGCGGCTCCGTATGCGAGCCGAACAAGGGGCAACCATCATGTCAACGTCGGCCGACAACGACAATCCATCGCGTGGACGCGTAGCTGCGGCCGCAACGAGCTGGCCCACTGCCAGTGCGGGAAACACCGCGTTGGCGCAATCGCAACCCGAACCCGCGTCCCTGGAGCCGCCCGTCGACAACGACATGCCGCCGCCGGAGACGCCCTTGGCGACCACTTTGCCGGCCGTGCCTGTGCACGCCTCGCCACCGCCCGCCTCTGCCGTTTCCCCGCATGAGCGCCTGCACGGCTTCATTGTCTCTGAAGCCGCGTCGCTTGAACAATTGGGGCTGACGTTGCCAACGCGCCCGCTGGCGTTGAGCGCCCCGCGCAACACAGCACTATTTCCGGGCGGCCTGGCCCACACTCATCGTGGCTTGCTCGCGCCCACAGCGCTTTACGAACCAAGCGTCGACGAACGGCCAGGCTTTTCGGAACCTACCGCACACGCTGCGAAGGCCGGAAAAGCAGACACAGCGCCGTCGGTTCCGTCGGGTGGTGCGATGCACCTTGACCAGGCCAACCGCCCTCATGTGACCAGCCAGCCGGGGTTCCTCGTCGGCTTGATCGCGGCGGCAATGAGCGGTGCCGGACTTTATCTTTATTTGGTCTGAGTGGTTGAAGGTGATACTGCACCGCCCGAGCCATTCGAAAACGTCAAGTGCGACAACTGCCGGCCATTTTCGACGTCGAAGATCACGACGCCCGAGCCTTGATCACCCTCGTAGAGGACGATGAGGTTGCGTTCAGCGATCGAAACCTGCGTGGCGCGGGCTCCATTCGGCAGGACGATCTTCCCTGTGGCGCGCAGGGTGATCGGGCGCGTGATTGCCGCGGCGCTCGAGGTCCGTGCATCGGGCGATTGCGAAGCGAGATAGATGATCCGTCCGATGACGACACCAACTCCGACGACGATCATGATGCCCATGGCCACGACGGCGAATTTCAGCGCTTTAACCCCGGTCGGAGACAGCGGCCCTTGATCATCTGGCGGTGATATCTGCTGGTTTTGCTCGGACATGCGGACCTTCCGCGCTTGAACTCGAAATTTTCGGCGGCGATAACCAACCGGATCCTGCCGGCGCATATGTCCCGGTTTTGCAACGCGATCAACCGAAACGGCGCCAAGGCAACCGCTCGGGGTGCGATGAAGCCTGAACGCTGGCGATGCAGGCTCAGGAGGTAGCGCAAATGTCGGATCAGCAAAATGCGGTCATTCGGCTGGATGTGACCGATGAGGCGGCCGGCCTCAGGCTGGATCGCTTCATTGCAGCGCGAAGCGATGCTCTCAGCCGCCAACGGGTGAAGGCATTGATCGAGACGGGCCATGTCACGATCGGCCAGGACATCTGCCGCGAAGCCAGCCGCAAGGTACGCATTGGTCAAGCCGTATCCATCGCGGTGCCGCCAACAGCACCGCCAACGGCCGCTGCCGAACCAATCCCGTTGCAAATCGTCTATGAGGACGACGACCTTCTCGTCGTTGACAAGCCGGCGGGACTGGTCACGCATCCGGCACCAGGCCATCCCGGAGGCACGCTGGTCAACGCTCTGCTGGCCCACGCCGGCGATGCACTGTCCGGCATTGGCGGCGTCAAGCGCCCCGGCATCGTCCACCGCCTCGACAAGGATACCTCGGGCCTGCTTGTGGTCGCCAAAACCGATCTCGCCCACCAAGGGCTATCGGAGCAATTCGCGGCTCATGGCGCCGACGGCCGCATCGAGCGGACTTACCTGGCATTGGTTTGGGGTGGATTTGATCGCCCTCGCGGTACGATTGATGCACCGCTCGGCCGCAGCCCGACGAACCGCCGCAAGATCGCCGTGGTCGATATTCAGGCCGGCCGACGAGCAGTCACGCACTACCATGCCGAAGCGTGCTACGGCCGCGACGCGGAGGCCCTGGTGAGCCGTTTGCGCCTGCGCCTGGAGACCGGCCGCACGCATCAGATCCGCGTCCACCTGGCATCCATCGGCCATCCATTGCTGGGCGACAAGACCTATGGGGCAGGTTATAAATCACGCGCAGCCAAGCTGCCGGACGCTGCCCGGGCCGCACTGTCGGCGCTCGATCGTCAGGCCCTGCATGCCCGCACACTGGCCTTCGAGCACCCGCGAACCGGCCAGACAATGTGTTTTGAAAGCCCGCTGCCGGACGACCTTGCCCGTTTGGCTACGGCACTTGGCCTAGACGATTGAAATTGTGGGCCGCGAGGTACGGAGTAGCGTAAAATCGCTGCTTTGGTGAACCGCCAGCCCGCCGATTGCGTCTGAACAAACAATACTGCTTGCCGCCGCACACGCTTAAACCAGCGCACCCCAATCCGCGCCCATTGTACAATGTCCGCGTCGTACTACGTGATCAGTGTTCAAAAAGTTGCGGGTCGTTGAGACGGATCAGGCAGCCGAACTTCGTTAATATTGGGTAGGGCCGAAGGGTAGGGCCGGAGGATAGGGCCAGGAACAAAATGTGAAGGCCGGGCGTTCTGCCCACGAATCGCCAAGCTTGTCGGGCATCATTAGGCCCAAACTGAGAATAAGGAGGCCGGGCAACCTCAACCGCGTTGAGCCAGAGCCCGGGTAAGTGGATGACGACACGAGCATTGCCGACGATCGCCGAGGGCTCTGGCGGGCTGGCGCGGTATCTGGAAGAGATTCGTCGCTTTCCGATGCTGGAGCCGGATCAGGAATACATGCTGGCCAAGCGCTGGCAGGAGCATGAGGATGGTGAAGCAGCGCACCAGCTGGTCACGTCGCACCTGCGCCTCGTTGCCAAGATCGCGATGGGATACCGTGGCTATGGTCTGCCGATCGGTGAAGTCATTTCGGAAGGCAACGTCGGTCTGATGCAGGCCGTCAAGCGCTTCGATCCGGAAAAGGGCTTCCGCCTGGCAACGTACGCCATGTGGTGGATCCGCGCCTCGATCCAGGAATACATTTTGCGATCCTGGAGCTTGGTCAAGATGGGCACCACGGCAGCTCAAAAGAAGCTGTTTTTCAATTTGCGCCGTACCAAGGGGCAGCTTCAGGCTCTTGAAGAAGGTGACCTTAAGCCCGAGCACGTCAAGTCGATCGCGACGCGCCTCGGTGTGTCGGAAGAAGATGTCGTGTCGATGAACCGCCGCCTTGGCGGCGACGCTTCGCTGAATGCACCCTTGCGTGCCGACAGCGAGTCGGGCGAATGGCAAGACTGGCTGGTCGATGACACGCCGGATCAGGAGCAAAGCTACGCCGAGCAGGAAGAACTCGACAAGCGCCGCACCTATCTGCTGAGTGCGATGGAAGCGCTCAACGATCGTGAACGGCGCATATTCGAGGCACGACGGCTGTCAGAAGACCCGCTGACGCTCGAAGACCTGTCGGAGGAGTTCGGCGTCAGCCGCGAACGCATCCGCCAGATTGAGGTGCGTGCTTTCGAGAAGGTTCAGAAGGCTGTGCGCCAGGCCGCAAAGAGTGACGGCATTGCGGCGGCGCCCTAGATCATCGTGCCTAAAAGTTGGAACCGCTGTCGCGGCTCCAACTTTTAGGCACAAAGATGATCGCTAGCAGTTGCTCCGAGACGCACTGCGATTGAAGAATGTCGCCTGCAGTGGTGCAGTGCAGGTTCGGCGCATGCACACCCTTGGGCCGTATGAAGTATGGTGAGGTATCAGCGGCACACTGGCTAGACTAAGAGCGCTTGTGGGGCGACAAAGTGTTGGTGAAGCCCCGGACGAATCGCCTACCCTGACAAGCGTCGAAGCAGTCAATGACTGTTTCGGTATTTTGCCCAGGCCATTCACTGGCCCGCAAAAAGGTGTGCTTGCGTCAGAGCTTACGGCGGTTAAGCCTTGAAGCAGTGGCAGATACGGTGGCACCGGGCCGGGAGTGAACCTGGCAGGACGCGAGGCGGTCATGGATGGAACCGCCGCGAGCAGCGTCAATCGCGCGTCATCAGCGGTGGTGTTGCTTTTCATCCTGAACAGTCTTCCCAATCGATATCCCGACCAGGACGCTATGACCGGGCATTCCTCGCTGAAGGGGCATGCGCGGGGGGCCGTGTTGTGGTGGGGAGTGCAATGCTGGCCCGCGAGGCCAGCGCGGCCTGCCGTTCAAGCGGTCGGTCTTGGTCGGGAGGGCACTTGAACGACGATGGAGTGGCTCATGCTGAAGTGCCGACATCAACAGTTCGAACGTTTGCCTGGTTCGCAAACAACCATCACAACCCGGGAGCATTTGTCAGACAGGCACTGGCTGCACCGACTGCTCTGGCGCCTCAAACCTCCGCACCCTCCAAGTAGGGGTTAAATCGAATTTCGCCGGGTTGAACAACGAAACAATTAGCAAAGCACAGCAGCGGCCACACCCGGCCAGAACAATCAAAAAGAGCCGATCCTCCTCGGATCGGCTCTTTTGTTCTTCAGTTTGTCGCCCTGCGGCGCTTACCGACTTGGTCGGCGCACCATCAAAATCTCACATAGGCAGACGCCCGACATCATCGAAATAGTTGTTGACCGCTGAAACGATCGACGTCGAGACGCTGTCTCGCCACGTCGTCGAAGCCAGCCTGCGTGCATCCTGTGGGTTGGACACGTATGCCAGTTCGATCAGAACGGCCGGCATCGTTGCCGTCTTAAGCACGCGGAACGCGGCCGTGCGATGCGGGCGGCTACGCATCTCCGTCGACCGGCCCATGTGCTTGATCACCGTCTGGGAGAACGTCTGCGTCTGATAGCGCGTGTGCTCGACGTCCCGCCACGCGAGATCCGTGAGAATCTTCTTGAGCGTGCCGGCATTGGCGCTGACGTAAGGTGACTTCAGGACTTGCAAATCGCGCTTCGACAGCAGGGCCTCGGCACGCACCTGTTTCTTGGCGGACTTCTTGAGCCGCTCTGCGACGCGCTTGCGCAGCGAATAGATCGTCGCACCGCTGGCGCTCGTGCGCCGTGCATAGTCGGCATGCACCGAAATGAAGAGGTCCGCGTTGTGCCGTTCTGCAAACTTGCGCCGCCCCTTGAGCGTAATGAACCGGTCATCTGAGCGCGTCATGTAGACTTGGTAGCGGCCCGTCGTCTGCAGTTTGGCACGGAGCATTTGCGCGAATGCGAGTACGACGTTCTTTTCCTTGATGCCGTTCTTCTTGGCACCGGAATCGTGCCCGCCGTGCCCAGGATCGATGACAATCTTGTACTTGTGCGTGCGCTCGATGCGCTGCTTGAGCGAGGTCGCCTTGCGCGGCACCGGAGGTTGCAGGCGGCCGGCTCCGAGATTTGACGAGCGCGCCGTTGCCGGCGTCAGTGAGGCGAAGGACTTGCGCACCTGCATCGGCACGATATCGAGGTTGAGTTGCGCCGGTGCCCCATTCCGTCCGGGCAACACGTGGGCATTCTCGACAATGACTGGAGCGGCGACCTGAATAACGATGCGCGTACGGTTGCTTCCCGAGCGTCCGCTTCTGACCGCGGTGACGAGACTGCCCGACGTCTTTCCGGCAACCGATGGCAGCCGCATGCCCATCGTCGGCAGTTGTAGGACGACCCGGTTCGGCTCGACCAGCGAGAAGACCTCGAATTTGGCTGCCCTCTCGAGTTCGATCACGAAGCGCGTGCGCTTATACACCGGTGCCTTTGGCGGCTCCCGCCTACCGGTCATAGTTTGCAGGATTTTATTGATCTGGGTGGCGACCGCATCGGACGCCCTGGGCAAGGCAGCCTGTTGTGCGGATGCCGACGAAACGCCCAGCAACACCACGAAAATTGCGGCACTAAGGCCCTTGAAGCGCCTCAGCGGATTGCCCGCCGGCGCCAGGTCACGCGGTTGCATGCAGCTGACCCCCGTCTACGCATTACCGACCGTTCTTATGGTCCGGGACAGTGCCTTCGAAAAACGGCGGTTTCCTGATCACGCCAGGGCGATCTTATGGAATTGGATTGGTATACAATCGGTTAACGGATGAGTCGGTTTGTGTGCGTCGTGCCGCCGCCGCACAAGGATTAGCTCAAAATAAACCTATCCTCCCGGGCACTTAATAGCGTGCCGGTGTTACACGGAAACGAGCGTCGCGTGGCCGTCTCCGACGCATTCGTCGAGTGTCGCCTTGTACATCGCAAACACCGGCTGGCCCGGCAAGATTTCGCCATAAACGCCCGCGTCTGGAGCCTCGAGGCGCTGATACACGATCGGCGCGCTCACGGGCGCGACGGTCGCACCGTTGCGGCTGAGCGTCGTGATGATGCCGCGCATGTGCTGCGTTTGATCGGGCTGTGAAAGCAAGATCATGCGCATCGCACCTTTGGTCAGTGAGACCAGGTGGATGAATTGCGACGCTGGCGGTACGTGGACCCGCCCCGTGTGCGAATAAGGCGCATCGGGACGGTTGCATTCCTGAAACAGGAGGCTTGGCCAACTGTCGTCCCAGCTGATGTCCGTTCGATAGGCAATCAGCACGCCGTCTTTCGTAAAGGCAGGCCGCAGCGTCAGGTAGCTGCCGACAAAATGATCGACCGCCTGGCGCGTGTAGCCTCCCATATAGATCGGCGCGACCTCGGTGCCGGCGCCGGGCTGGCCGGGTTCATCGCGCTGTGGCTGGCCGGTCGGTCCTCGACCCGCCCATTGCGTCTTGAGGTCGTCGAAATCGAGGTCCAGCACCATGCATACATCGAACAGCGTCTGGTCTCTGACGGTGCGGCCGGCGAGCAGATTCTGGATGGTCTTTTCGTGACAGTCGGCGGCGTCTGCAAGGCCGGCTTGTGTGATCTTTTTCTCGATCATCGCCGTGCGCATTCGCTCCAGGGCATGGCTGCGGGTGGCAGGTGATGTGGGCTTGGCCGGCATTGCGCGGGAATGTTCGTTGCTTGTCTCAATCCGATCCCGGCCAACTTAGCTTGGGAACATGACAATGAGAACAGGTCGCCTCGCCAAATTTGCCGGCAAGGCCCGCCCGGCGCCGCAACGGCTGTCGGCCATAGCTTAAGAGAGCGCCGGGCGAAGATCGTTGCAAGGTGCTCCTATAACACCTTGACGCGCACAGGAACCACGCCGGCGTTTCGCATGCCGACGATTGTCGCGGCGCGGCGCGACAGGTCGATGATCCGGCCGCGAATGTAGGGGCCGCGATCATTGATCCTGACCACGACGGACCGGCCGTTGCGCAGGTTGGTCACGCGTACGCGCGTTCCGAACGGCAGCGATTTGTGAGCTGCGGTGAGAGCGTTCGGGTTAAACCAGCCCCCGGAGGCAACACGCTGTGGCTGCCAGTAGTAGGAAGCAAGGCCGCTCAGCGTACGGCCGCGTGAGCCGCGTCTCGCGGAGCGCCGCCGCGACGTCGTCCGTCGGGCGTTGTGCCGCGAGCGCGTCGCCTTGCGTGCCTTGCGGCTGCGCGGTTGCGTTGCGCGAGGCCGCGTAATGGAGCGTCGCGCGCTCTGCGGCGACGTCCACTGGCCAAGCACGCGATCCTGCCAAGTGGCTGCGTCTGCGCCAGTCGAAAAAATTCCAAAAGTGAAAAGCCCAACGAGGGCCACGGCGAAGGCTCTCATACGAAACCTCCATGATTTCAGGGTGACGGTACCGGGTCCAAACGTGCATCGACCGGCCTTTCCGCGTTCACCTGCCATCGCCGCGCTGATGCGCGGCTTGTGCCCGCATGGCACGAAATGACAATCAACGTGTTGGCCGGCCTAAGACGAGAGCCGATACGAAACGCCAGAAGTAAACTTCGTCCCCTGTCCTTGCGCTGCGGGCGAGCCCCGCTCTGGCGGCGCGGGAACACCACAACGGCACCCGGCAGTCAACGGGAAAAGAAAATTTATCAGAAGAGTACAGCCTGCGATCAAATGTATGAAATCAAGTTCAAACGCGGGTTCCGCAACCCGGACAGAATTTGTCAGAAGTGCGCGCGCCATTGGCATCAATACTCTAACCACCTGACATCTATACGATAATGGTGCGCCGCCCAAATCCGGCAGCTGTTGAAATGTGGCCGATTTGCGGCAGGGGCCGCCGCAAATCCCGCTTGTATTCGAGGCACTTGTACCGCTGCGCTGCGACACCATGTCAATTCATTGATCGCTTGGCAGTTCGCGGAAAGCTACAGAGTTCCGGGGAAGCTGCCGCCGTCCATCACGATGTTCTGTCCTGTGACGTAGCCACCGTAGGCTGAACACAGGAACGCAGCCATCGCGCCGAACTCTTCTGCTGTTCCAAACCGCTTTGCCGGCACCTCCTGCATGCGCTCGGTGTGCACCTCGTCGAACGGCCGCCCGCTGGCCTCGGCAATCTTGACGGACGTCCCGCGTAGGCGATCGGTATCGAACGGGCCGGGCAGCAAGCCGTTGATGGTCACGTTGCGCGCTGCCGAACGCCGCGCCAGCGCCGCGATAGCACCGGTCAGGCCGGCACGTGCGCCATTTGACAGCTCTAGTGAGGGGATCGGCGCCTTCACCGAGTAGCTCGTGATGTTCACGATCCGACCGAAGCCGCGCTCCATCATGCCGTAGACCGTCGCGTGGATCATCGCGATCGGCGTGATCATGTTGCTCTCCACCGCCTTGCGCCAGTCGTCCATCGTGAAGTCTTTGAAGTCGCCGGGCGGAGGGCCGCCGGCATTGTTGATCAGGATGTCCGGTTGCGGGCAGGCTTTGAGAATGGCAGCCCGCCCCTCTTCGGACGTGATGTCGACGGCCAGCGCATTCACCGTCACGCCGGTCTTGTCGCGGATCTCCTGCGCCGCCTCTTCGAGCGGGCCGGCCGTGCGCGCACAGATCGTCAGGTTGACGCCATCCTCGGCGAGCTTCAACGCACAGCCCTTGCCGAGCCCCTTCGATGCCGCGCAAACGATGGCCGATTTGCCTTTGATTCCGAGATCCATCCGTTCCTCCGATTGTCATTCGATATTTGGTTTCGCGAATTCGCATGTCCGCTTGTGCGCGAAATCTATGCCTCGGAGCCTAGATCATCGCCTCAAAAGAATCGAGCAACCTGCTTTCATTCGGAATCAGTCCGATTCCGAATGAAAGCAGGTTGCTCTTGGCTGGCACCGGACTAATGTCGACCGTTCGGATGCAGGCACAAGCCCCGCAGCGGCTGCGATCTCGCCGTCTTCGCCATCGAGCACGACGGCGCTGCCGCCGGTTGGCGGCCGTCGCGAGTGGCGCGCGAATTCTCGCTTGGCACGCGGCGGCGAATATGAGACTGTGAAGTCAGGATGCAGCAACTGAAAGGAGGTGATCCAATGTCAAGTGGGATGAACGCACCGGTAAGGCCAACGTTCGCCAGGATGACGTCGGAGCAGCCTCCGCGCCGGACCTGACGATCAGTCTGTCGATGATGGACGGGCCGCCGGCCCAGTTATCTCACGGAGCCGCCCTTGGGGCGGCTCTTTGAGTTTCTGGCATCGGGTTACTGGAATCGGTTTTGGCATCCAACATTCAGTGGACGCCGAAGTTGCGACGCTGCAGTTCTACGAGTTGAAGTAAGGCCATACGATAACCCTTTGGAAATCGCACTTGGCCGGGCGCCAAAGGTCAAGCGGATTCGGCCGACCCGGGCATCGCCGCTGTCTCCGCGACGCCTGGAGGTTCCTGGCCGTGCGCCGCACCGGTGGCCGGCCTTTCGGTCAGGTTCGGTCGCAACTCGTCCTGGTCCTGCGGGCGCCGCGAGCGCCCCTCGAATATGGCGCCCTGCTCGAGTGTTATGGAACTGTGATAGATGTCGCCTTCGACGTTCGCCGTCGAGGACAATACGACATCGAGGCCGCGAATGGTGCCGTTGACCGTCCCGTTGATCTGTACTTTGTCGGCGTTGACCAGTCCCGTCACCTTGCCCTGGGACCCGATTGTCACCTGAGTTCCCATGACATCGCCTTGGATCTCACCGTCGACCTGCAAGGGTTGTTGGGCAATGATCCGCAATCCCGAACCAATTATCGTCAAATCGTTCCCGATCACGGAAACACCGTTCGTCGGTGCCGAAACCGGCCCTGATGGCGGACGCATGGTCGGCGCCATATCCGGTTGTGCGGCCGGCGCAGGGCGTGGTCCGTCCTTCTCAGAATTACGCGAAAACATATCTCCCTCCCCATCGACGCAACATGACGCGATTGTCCCCAAAAATAATGTTTGCAACCGCCAAGCAGCGGGCGCGGAGCAAACCCGGCAAAGGATTATGTAACACAGTCAGATCAGGTTCTAGTGGAAGAAATGTGTCATTGGTCCTTGCCAGCGCACGAAAAACGCAGTTCAGCGTTGGGCTGATTGCGAGCAAAACTCCTCTGGCGCAGGTAAGCAACGCGTTCCACAATTGCACGGCCGAGGCATCTCAAGGCTTGATCCGGACTGCGCAACACGCGACCATCAGGCAAGGATCTGCTACGATGGGGAAAGTGATGTTGTTGACGCGAATTGTTGTTGCCGCCGTTAGTTCGGTCGTCCTGCCCGCGTCGGTCCTGGCGCAGGGCTGTCCCGGAAACCCGAATGCGCTGGGTGTTGCGCGTACGGTGCAGATCGACACGACGGGGGGGCCCGCCTTCGGTTTTGCGCATTACAAGATTCACGACTTCTTGCAGGACAAGGAAGTCGTCTTGACCTTCGATGACGGCCCGCAGGCGAAGCTGACCGACATGGTTCTGGCCGCCCTCAAACGCCACTGCACCAAGGCGACGTTTTTTTCCATCGGCAAGATGGCGCTCGGCCTGCCGGAGATCATCCGCCGTGTCCACAAGGCCGGCCACACCGTCGGAACACACACCTGGTCTCACCGCAACCTGAGCGGCAAGAAATTTTCGAAAGACAAGGCGGCCGCTGCAATCGACGAGATCGAGAAAGGCATCAGCGCCGTCAAGCGTGCTGTCGGCAAACCGATTGCACCGTTCTTCCGTTATCCGTTCCTGCGCGATTCGCGAGAGTCGTTTGCACATCTGGCCAAGCGCAATGTCGGCGTGTTCTCGATGGATGTCGATTCATTCGACTTCAAGTATCGTTCGCCCAAGAAGCTCGCCAACAAGGTCATGGCCAAGATGAAGGAGCAGGGCAAGGGCATCCTTTTGATGCACGACATTCAGCCCGTTACCGCCAAGGCCTTGCCGTTGATCCTCGACATGCTGAAGTCGGAGGGCTTCAAGGTCGTCCACATGACGGCGGCATTTCCCGTCACATCGCTTCCGGAATATGACAAGAAGATCGAAAAGGATGTGCGCGGCCTTGGGGCACCGGGCTCGGTACGCCCGACATCGAGCGTGGTCAAAACGATCAAGTAGACGACGACGGGGCGCGCGTCTCGGAAAGCCGGCTACCGGGATCCGGGTCGATTGCACGTTGAGCGATTGCAGTTCAGCGAGACGCTTTGCCGTCGCGCTCCGGGTCCTCCGGCTTGTGTTTGCGTGCAATCATCCACAGCGGGACCGGTTCCGTTAGCCCGTCTACGTCCTGTGGCGGCAAACGCGCCAGGTCATCGAGCAGTCCGATGTTGTCTTTGGTTTGCTGCCGGACGCAGGCCACGAAGGATTCGCTGGCAACCAGCACAGCGTCGAGCTTGCGGGTCATCGCCTCGAGCCGGCTGGCAACGTTGACGGTCGTGCCAATCGCCGCGAATTCAAGCCGGGTCTTTCCGATGTCGCCGAGAACGACCGGCCCGTAATGCAGGCCATATCCTACCTGGATCGTGGTCAGGCCCTTTGCCGCCCGTTCTGCATTCCAGGCATCCATCGAAACCATCATCGAGCGCGCACACGATATCGCCCTTAGCGCATCGATCGAGGTCGTCGAGGGCGTCCCGAATGTCACCATCAGCCCGTCGCCCAGATACTTGTCGAGCGTGCCACCGTGACGAAACACTTCACCTTCCATTCGGGCATGAAATTCCCGCAGCGTCGCGATCACCTCTTCCGGCGGGTTGTCGGCGGAAAATCGCGTGAACCCGACGATGTCGACAAACAGCACCGCCACGTCCTGGGTACGCACCCGCCGCAGAGGTTCGTCGTTGCGCGACAGCTCTTCTACCATGTTTGGTGAAAAATAGCGCGCGAGATTGGCGCGCTCGCGTTCGACCATAGCATGGTTGAGCAGCAATGCTTGCGATCGGTAGACGCCAAGCGCCAGAATGATGGCCACGACCACAAACACGACCACTTCCTGAATTCGGCTATCGCTGCGCACCGCATTGGGATCGAGAATCCGCAGGAGTGCCGGATCGTGCCCGAACGCGGTGGCAGCCGCCCTGCCAAGGTCCGGATTGCCGTTGCTCAAGAGGCTGACCAACACCAGCCCAATCAGCCAGATCGCCGCCACCAACGCGCCCATCGCGACGATCGCACGCCACGAATACATCAGTGACGCACCCGCCAGCAGCACGAAATAGAAGACGAAGTTCTCAAAGCGATACCGCATCGCCAGCGGCCAGTCCGTGTCGTGAAATGGATTGGGCAACAGCACCGCGATTGTCAGCAAGGCAATGTCACTCACGAGGAGCAAAACCTCGTAGCGCGTAGTACCGTTTGCATTGTACTTGAAGTGCGCCCAGCCGACCCCGGCAAACAGCGCCAGCAGAAAATGATAGTAAAGGACCGGCCAGGTCGGATTCACGAACACCAGCAGGCCCGCGATAATGGCCGCGGCAAATATCCGGGCCCGCAGCGCCAGCCGCAGGCTTTCCATTTTGTGCTGCACGATGGCGGCCCGCGCCCAGTGGTTGGGATCGTCATCGGCAGAACCCGGCGCCTCGGTCCGCCCATCAAATTGATGGGAGATACGAGCCAGGAGCGCTTCCACATTCATGCTTAATTCGCCTCCGGACCAGGCAACCGGGCAACCTCACCGAGCAGAGCACAGGATGTCATGGCCTGCGCACGCTATGAACCGGGTGAGACTAGGCGTCTTGTGCAGCAATGTCCCCAACAAAGGAGGCAGATGACTGAGCATTAAAGCGCCCGAAGCGCGACGGCCTCGCCTGGTCGCGCCGGGGCAATGCGGGTTTGGTCTACGGTCTCAGACCTTGCCGAGCCAGGTAATCGATCCGGGCTCGACACCGATATCGGTCAAAGTGTGCTGGTCGATATCGCCCGGTTTCGGTCCCTTCGGTGCCGTGCGTGCCGGCCGCAGCGCACCTGCGACAATCGCTGTGGCAATCAGAACGGGGGCCTCAATCAGATTGGCGCTGGTATTGAGCAATGTCGTCATGAACGGGCTCATCGCGGTCTCCAATACGTTTGCCTCGACTTTTTAAGTTTCTGGTCAGGCACGGCCTCATCGAAATCTATTGGAGACCCTATGCCCTGGCCCGGAGCAGCGCTGTACCCGGTGGAACATGTCCGGGTCGTTTGCATGAACTGAGCCTTCGTCCATGCTGACCGCCGCGAGCTGAACCAATTCTGGCTTGCGCGTTCAGGTTGGGTTCAACGTGCAATGGAGTGCAGCCGGACTGCCCATGCCGCTGGCATGCGGCAATCATCCGGAGGGACCTAATCACGGGCGCGATTGGCCGTTCGCAAGAGGTTTGGCAAGTCACCCGACGCCAAAAAAGCCGGCCTGCTGAACAGGCCGGCGCTTGTCGTTCTTTGCGTGTCGCGCAGCCGACGTCTATCGGCGGCGCACTTTGCTGCGCATTTAGCTCAAGAGTTTTTCCAGCGTTTTGTCGCCGACGACGCCATCGACGCCGAGATTGTATTTTTTCTGGAACGCCTTGACCGCCTCGCGCGTGCCGTTTCCGAATACGCCGTCAACTTCGACGTCGGCGCCGTGCTCTTTGAGCAGGCACTGCAGGGTCTTGACTTGTTCACCACGGTCACCCTTGCGCAAGTTCTGATCGATCGCCGGACCGTCACAGATCGCCACGGTGTTGGTGCCGCCACGCTGGCACGGGATGGCTGTGCGCGTGCACTGCCAGCGCCTGCGCCCGGCATCGTTGCGCACCTGGTCGCATTCGATCGTCTGCTCTTTGGCAGCACTCCAGGCCTGCCAGCCATTGCCGTACTTCTCTTTCGCGGCTTTCTTCCATGCGGTCCATGACCCCGGATAAGCGCCAAGCGTTTTGGAGATATAGAGACGGCTGGTCGCGCTGAGCGGCTCGGTCTTGCAGTCCTGCGCCTGCGCCATTCCGGTCAACAATGCCAACAACACCGCAACCGATGAAATAATACGTAAGAGAGAAGTCATGATGAGCGAACTCCTGCTGCTGCCAAAAATGTTCAACCTCCTGGGCCAACGGGCTTGGCCAGGCGCGACGACAGAACCGCGCACTTCCCGTATACCCAAACGCCGCGCGTTTGTGCAGGAAATTCGCGGCATGAATTTAGCTGGCTTGAGAACAATTTGCGGCGTACCGGTGAACCATCATTCATCGCTGGCCGATCAGCGCCCTGTCGACTTTGCGCCCAAACAGGCGTTCAGCATTGCGAAACGCGATCTTTTCCGCGATCGGCCGGGAGAATCGAGAGAGCCATCGACGGTTGGTTGCAATGAGATCGCCATAGGCCGCCCACTGACCGTTCACCCAGGTATCCGATCCCACCATGAATCGGTCCTGGAAGCGTTCCAGCACCTTGCGCCAGGCCGGATCAATCGAGCCGTCGGCGTTGAGAATGTCACCCTCGCGATAGGACGTGTCGGCATAGAGCGTCGCGTATTTGGCCATCATGGCCTCGACGACTTCGGCCGGTTCGGACATGCCTGCGTGCGCCCAGATCACGGTCAACGACGGCTCGAGGCGATACAGGAGGTCGACGGGCGCGGCCCCGGAATGAATGTGGATGGGGATCTTGCGCGCGCGTGCCATTTGCGTGACGTCGCGCAGCAGCGGCTCATCGGTCGGATCAATTGAGTGAATGTGAAATTCCCCAATGCCCTGGTGAGGGTACTGCCGCAACCGTTGACGTAGGTAGGCAGCCATCCCCTCCGCCTTCATCCAGTTCGATGATCCGGCACCATCGTGATAGGGGCGCAGCTCCGGTATGATGCGTTTCGGCGCGAACTGCCAAAGCTTGATTGTTCCGGCATCGGGCGTCGACGAGACCAACGCCATCGCCACACCGTTCTTGTCCATCATTTCAATGACCGTCTTCGGTGGATAGGGCCCCCATGCCGGTTGTTTGTAGTGGACGTGTGCATCGAAGATCGGGACCGCGCTGATAGCTTTGCCGATCGCAGTGTGCTTTTCACCGGCCAACGTGACGGCACTGGGTGGAAGTGAGGCCGCACCGGCAATGATGCAGACGCAAAAAAATCGAAATGCTCGCTGCATATCGGCCTCGCGGGGTTGAATAGGTTCCGGGTCTCCGAAAGCAATGCGCACCATTCCACAATGCGCGATGACATCAAGCCAAAAAAGTGGCCGAAACTCAGAACTCATTGGCGCAGCGCGCAATCATCTGGGAACTACGTCGCTCCCTCCGGCTTCGTCAGGTTCGCGTGGCCGGCCCCGCGCCCCGAACGAATTCCTTGATCTTGCATTGGGAAACTTGAACTGGGCGCGCGCGTCGGAGCGCGGGACCGCGTCGTCAGGTCCAATTTGCAAAGGAGCTCCACCAGATGTGATCGCCACATGCTCGACAACGCCGGGTGCAGTCGTCGATAACGCCGGTTGTCATCACAACGAGGAAACACGTGGAGAGGACGGTGGTAAGGATCTGCTCTTGTGTGGCGCTGGCGTGCGCAATCGCTGGCGGATCGATCATGCCTGCGACCAGTTCGGCGGCATGCGGGCCGGACAGCCGGTGCACCATTGGAGATCGCTACTACCACATCCGAATGCCCGACACCCGCAAGGGCACCGCCCCCATCGGTGCCATCATATATGCGCACGGCTATCGCGGCACCGCCAGGGGCGTCATGCGCAACAAATGGTTCCGCCGGTTGGCCAACCGTCTCGGCGTCGCGCTCATTGCGCCGAAGTCGTCCGGCGCGGATTGGTCGCTGCCGGGCTCGCCATCCCGCACACGCGGCGAACCCGCAGTCGACGAACTGGCCTACTTCGACCGCTTACTCAATGACGTGACGCGGCGCTTTCCCATCGACCGGGAGCGGATCATGGTGACCGGATTTTCGGCCGGTGGCATGATGGCCTGGAACCTGGCCTGCTATCGCAGCAGCAAGTTCGCGGCATTTGCCCCGATCGCCGGAACCTTTTGGCGCCCGGTACCGGCGGCATGTACCGGCCCGGTTACGAGCATTATCCACCTCCATGGCGACCGGGACCCGACGGTGCCGTTGCGTGGCCGCGCCATTGGCCGGGCTCGTCAAGGAGACGTAGCGAAGGCGCTGGACATGTATGCACGCTACGGCCGCTTCGGGGCACCGGCCGACAGGCGTCGTGGCGATCTGCGCTGCCGGGCGCGCACCAACGATACCGGCGAAATCCTCGAGTTCTGCCTGTTTTCCGGCGGTCATACGTTCAATTCGGACTACATTCGCCGCGCCTGGGAAGCATTCGTAGCCATAGGCCGGCTTTAGCATCCCGGCTGCCATTGGACGGTATTGAACCTTTTTTCCAACGCCCGCGACCCATCAATGAGCGCGCAATCGCAGCGGCGGCACGCTCCGGTCGCGGGCCTGTCCCGTGGGGAACAGCCGGCGGGTTCACACCTCGCTATTCAACGCCGAACCGCAATAGTAATCGCGGTCAGCTGCCGAGTGGGACGAAACAATGACCTTGCAATTTTCTCAGACATCACCGGGCGTACACATGGCGACCTGGGAGCATCCGAAATCAGGCATCTTTAGAACAGCAGTCATCATCGAGAGCCTCGAAACGTTCACGCTCTATATCGATGGAGAGGTCGTCGCACGCGATTTGCCGGCCTACGAGCAGGCAACCACGCGTGCCGAAATCGCCCTCAACGGATCGGGCGCACGCAGGCTGGTTGCCGTTGCAGCGGGTCTGGTGCTGTTTGCCGTGATTGGCGGCTCCGGAGTGGCACTGAGCAAGTTGCTGACCGGCCCCAACGACCTTGCTACCGAGCCTGCGACCGGCGCAACGGTGCTTAAGCCGCGCAAATCGGTACGAAAGACACAACCGGTTACGACGGTCACTATCTCCAAGGTGAGGGTGTCAGCGGCTCACGATCAGGTCGTGCCTGCAAGCAGGTCTGCCGTTGCCGTGGCGTCGGCCAAACCCCAGCCGGAATCGACGGGGGTTTCCGGCACGACGGTTTCCAGCGCGGCCAAAACACCCAAGAAGGTGGCGACCGTGAAAGTTGTGGTTGATGAGCGCGTTTCGAGCGATCAAAGCGTCGCCACCGGCAACCGCGTATTTTCCGCATCAAGGCCGATGTTCGGTGCACCGGCTGCCACCCCCGCAGGTACGCAGAACGAACAGCGCATTACACTCGTGCCCGACACTTCGCCAACGCCTGGCGATGAATCGATAAAAGATCCCGCCACAACGTCCGCCGAGCCCGCATCCAAGACGTCCGCTAGGAACCTGCCGGCAACCGCTGAAGTTCAGGCCGGCCAGATGACACCCGAAGCACGCCAGGAAGTTGCCTCGGTGCCTTCCGAAGCCGAGACGACGCAAGCGGCAGCCGTGCCGTTGCCGGATCGAAATCCTCTCGATACCGGCGATCACGTGGTTTTCGACGAAACGCCGGCCTCGTCAGCCCGCGCTTTGGCCGAGCCGACCGAGCCCAAGCAAATTGCCGTCACGCCTTCGAAGCAGACGCGCACCAAAAGGGCCAGCAAGGCAAAGCGACAGCGTAGTATTCGCACCAGTTCGAATTCGGCCCGCCGCAAGACCCGCTCTGCAGCAAACAAGATCAGAACTCGCCTGCGCAAAACGCGGCACAATCGGGTTGTGCACAATAACGGTCGCGTCCGGCTTCGCGTGATGAGTTGCATGATCGGTAGATGCGGCTGGGTCTACCTCAATGATCGCGCAGCCTACATCCGTTTCAAGCGCCGACAGCATCTCTATCGCTGATCTCAGGTCCCCGTGTTGTCGCATCGCCATCGCGGCGAGCGACACCGCAATGCAGCGTGCCAACCCCGCCGGCCTCTGCTACTGGCCATCATCGTGACCGATGATCGGTCGCGGGCGCGGCAGCTCAGCGCGGCCTGATCCGGCAAGCAGCCCTTGACTACGGCCGAGTTCGAACTGCAGTTCGGCGATCTTGCGTCGCGCCCGCCAGCGCACGAGCAAGACGAGCGCCGCAAAGCCAAATGCGATCGCCCACGGCATCCCGACGACGAACAGCGGATGGGCGCGTGCAAGTTTGCCGAGCCGCCGCTCTATTGCCTTTATCGCCTTTCCGGGCGCCTTTTCGCCAGAACGAGACCGATCTTCAACGAATGTCGTCGCGTGCAGCCCACGTCTCGCGTTGCGCGCCTCGTCTTCTGCAGCATGATAGCGCTGGCCCGCCGCCCCCTGCTCGGCCAGAGCCCAGCCCTGGGCCACGAGATCCTGGTTCACATCGATGTCGCCGGCATGGCAGACGGCCTGATAGCGGTTGTAGAGAAGTTTCGGTCGACCAGACGGCGCAAGCAGCAGGTCACAGCGGAAATCCTCGCCTCGGGCAAACTCTGCGAGCGCCGCCTTGGCCTTGGCGGCGCAGCGCTGATCACGGCCGGCGACGAGACACGGTTGCGATGGCCGAGGCACGACCACGCCGTCAAGTTTCAGCTGGTGAATGCCGATCCACAACCGGTCGCCGGCAACGACGTCGATCGCGCCGTCGCCGCGTCCAAGGCTGTGCCCGTTGCCAGGCTTCCCATCGCCTGATGCTGGGTTCTGTGCAAGTCCCGATCCGCCCGAAACGGCAAGCGCTATCAGGACCAGCACGGCCAACTCGTAGCGGCAACGCTTCACCGCAACACTCCGCGTTGTTTGTCTGCTGGCAGATCAATAGCGCGGTTGATGCCAACCCGCAAAGCCTGCAGGGTTTGCAGGAGCCGAGGCTCCGGGCGCACCGCAGCAGATCGCCGGGCGCACCGCGCGAGCCACGCCTCACAGGCTCTCCAGCATCGCACGGTACCGTGCGGCTCAAGGCACTACGCCGAGACGACGGTGACGCTGCAGCGTGGCGAGCGTTGGTTTTGCACGGAGGCCGAAGCGGTACTCGCCGGCTGGCGACCTCCAAAAAATCAAGTGTCGGCCCGCAAGTGCGAGCCGACGTCCTGAGCGTCAACTGTCATGACGGTGTCTCGCGCGCTATCAGCGTCACCCGGACTCCGAGCTAGCCGCCTTGACCTTGTCCGCGTCGAGATAAACCTCGCCACCCATTTCGTTGAACTTGGCCGCCATCTCGGCCATGCCGTCGGCTGCGGCCTGATAGTCCGGGTCGTTGAGCGTGGCAGCATAGTCGCGCACGTCCTGCGTGATCTTCATCGCGCAGAATTTGGGCCCGCACATCGAGCAGAAGTGTGCCACCTTGTGCGCTTCCTTGGGCAGCGTCTCATCGTGCATCGACCGAGCCGTGTCGGGATCGAGCCCAAGGTTGAATTGATCCTCCCACCGGAATTCGAAGCGCGCCCGTGACAGCGCATCGTCCCTCAGTTGCGCCGCCGGATGGCCCTTGGCAAGGTCGGCCGCATGCGCTGCGATCTTATAGGTGATAACGCCGTATTTGACGTCATCGCGATTGGGCAGGCCGAGGTGTTCTTTCGGAGTCACGTAACACAGCATCGCGGTGCCGAACCATCCGATCATCGCAGCCCCGATGCCCGACGTGATGTGGTCGTAGCCGGGCGCAATGTCGGTTGTCAGTGGCCCCAGCGTGTAAAACGGCGCCTCCCCGCACTCCTTGAGCTGCTTGTCCATATTGACCTTTATCTTGTGCATCGGCACGTGACCGGGCCCCTCGATCATCACCTGGCAGCCCTTGTCCCAGGCGATCTTGGTCAGTTCACCCAGCGTCTCGAGTTCGGCGAACTGAGCGCGGTCGTTGGCGTCTGCAACGCAGCCCGGGCGCAGTCCGTCGCCGAGCGAGAACGTGACGTCGTACTTGCGCATGATGTCGCAAATTTCATCGAAGCGCTCGTAAAGGAAGCTTTCCTTGTGCCGGCTGAGGCACCACTTCGCCATGATCGATCCGCCGCGCGAGACGATACCCGTCAGCCTGTGCGCGGTCAGCGGCACGTAGGCGAGCCGCACCCCGGCATGGATCGTGAAATAGTCGACGCCCTGTTCGCACTGTTCGATCAGCGTGTCCTTGTAGACCTCCCAATCCAGTTTGTCGGGGTCGCCGTCGACCTTCTCCAGTGCCTGGTAGATCGGAACGGTCCCGATCGGCACCGGCGCGTTCCTCAAAATCCACTCGCGCGTGTTGTGGATGTTGCGCCCGGTCGACAGGTCCATCACCGTGTCGGCACCCCAGCGGATCGCCCACACCATTTTCTCGACCTCTTCCTCGACCGACGAGGTGACGGCGGAGTTGCCGATGTTGGCGTTGATCTTGACCAGGAAGTTGCGCCCGATGATCTGCGGTTCGAGTTCCTGGTGGTTGATGTTGGCCGGGATCACGGCGCGCCCGCGGGCAACTTCGTCACGCACAAACTCCGGCGTGATGAATTCCGGGATCGATGCACCGAAACTTTCACCATCCCCGATCGCCGCCTTGGCCCGGGCCAGCACTTCTTTGCGTCCGATGTTCTCGCGGTGTGCAATGAAGACCATCTCTTTGGTGATGATCCCTGCGCGTGCATATTCGAGCTGTGTCAGCGGTTTGTCGGTCGAGATGGCGCGCAGCGACTGCGGCTTGTTCGGGAAGTCCCGTGCCAGGTGTTTGCCGGTGACGTTGCCGTTGTCCTCGGGCTTCACCTCGCGGCCTTGGTAGGCCTCGGTGTTGCCGCGCTCCTTGATCCACGGCGCGCGAATGCGCGGCAGGCCTTCTTCGACGTTGATTTTGGCATCGCTCTCCGTGTAGGGGCCGGAAGGATCGTAGACACGGAACGGTGGCTCTCCAGAGGATTCGTGCAGCGGGATCTCGCGAAATGGCACCTGGATGTCCGCATGCCCCTCGGGCGACGAGTAAATTTTTCGGCTGCCGATAATCGGTCCGGTCGTCACTTCCGGCGTTTGCATGTCGCCCGGGCGGGTCATCTTGTTCATCGTTCTCTCCCTCTCCCCTCTGCCCCGGCAAGCGGGGTCGTGGGATGGACCCGCGCATAAGCCTCACACACGGGTTGGTTCGTGGTCATGACCGGGAAGGGGTGTTTGGTCCAGTCCCTTCGCCGGCATGACCCGGATCAGGTTCAAAGGGTGCTCGTGTGAGCTTCAACACGATCTCAGCCGGTGCGCCGGCGCCCCTCGGAATGGCGCCAATGTGGGGGAAACCGGCGCAACTTGCAAGCATCGATCAAGTCCCGCGATCGAAACTGAACGCGCGCCGGCAACGGGTGTTTGACCGGCCGCTAGAACAAAATCCTTGCACGCCCAAACCGTTGCAGCCAGGCAACCCGTTTGGCGCAGATCGACCCGCGGGTGTTTCAGCCGCCGGTCACCTGCTTGATTATCGCCGTCTATATTGCAGCAATGGTCCGCGCTTTAGGTTTGGCCCACCGCTCAGGTCTGGAACATGCCAATGAAGTCATCTGCCCTCGGCGCTGCATGCGGACTTGCTCTGCTTGCAATGTTGATTATGCCCGATCATTTGTCCGCCGCCGGGCCGCACGTGACGACACCCAAAGTGCGCAAGGGCAATCAGCAGACTACCCTGACGGTCGACGGCTGGATTTCGATGGCCGTCATGATGTGGGACGACCGGATCGATACCGGCACGGCAATCGTCGACAACGGCGAACAGAATTCGCGCTTCAGGTTCTCGGGAACGACCAGGCTAAACGAAGCGATACGTGCCGGCTTCAAACTGGAGTTTGGACTATCGGGAAACTTTGCGGGCGCCGGCGGCATTCCTTCCTCGAACTGCATTGACCAGGTCAGGACTGGCTGTGGCCCGATCAGGCCGATCATCCGCACGGAAGAAATCTGGATCGAGCACCGACGCTTCGGCCGCGCGTCGATCGGCTTCGCCAGCCCGCCCTCACGCCTGGTCAAGAACTTCGCAGGCCGGATCGCGGGCGCCCACTTCTGGGGCATGGACAGCTCCCCGCAGGTCGGCATGAACCTACTTGTGCGCACCTCCGGTACCAATGGCGGTCAATTGCGCTGGCGCCACCTCATCGACGGCCGCGTTGGCCCGTTCCGCGAGCAGGTGGCCTGGACGTCGCCGTCATTCGCCGGCCTGACGGTTTCGTTCGGCGCAGGCACCGATGATCATTGGGACGCGGCGCTGTATTTCAAGCGCCCGGACGTCGCCGGCTTCAAGATCTTCGGCGCGCTCGCATACCTCGAAGACCGCACGCCCGCGGCCGGCCTCGAGTTTACCGAGGTCAAGGGCTCAGTAGGCGCCATGCACAACGACACCGGTCTGTTTGCCTGGTTTGCTTCGGCCAGCCGCAACTTTTACGAGATTGACACCGTGCAACGCGCCGGCGGCATGGACTGGTACGTTCAGGCGGGCCTGAAACGCCGCTTGCTCGCTATCGGCCCGACGGCGCTGGCATTCGACTATGGCAGCCATGCCGATATCAGGGCCGGTCTCCCGGTCCCCGGCACCCGAACCTTTGTGCAAACCAGCGGTGCCCAATTCTACGGCATCGGTGTGACGCAGTGGGTCGCGGCGGCTGCAGCCGAACTTTATGCCGGCTGGCGCCATTACCAAGCGCAGCCTTTGACGACCGGCAATGGCGACGTGCTGACCGTGCATGACCTCGATGTCGTCATCGCCGGCATGCGCATGAGGTTTTGACGACACCCCCCGCTGACACGGGAACCTGACGACCGTGATCGAGGCGGCGCACAGGCAACCTGCGCGCCGCCCGCACGTTATGCGATATAGCCCACGTAGCAGAGCCATGCGCCGAGGGCGATCAGGATCACCGCTTCAATGGTGATGAAGTTGGTTAGATCCAGCATCCTTTCGGCAATCGTGCGCGTCACGCCAGGCATAGTGATTCGCATTACGCCGGCGATGATCGCCAGCCAACCGAAGATCGTGATGATCACCGGCCAGCCGGCCACCCACACGTTGTGGACGTTGACAATCGCAAGACCGATCGGCAGCGCCAGGAATCCCGATATCACGATCAGTCCCGTGCTGTTCAGGAAATCCCGCGCCATCTCGAGGAATGCCTGGCGATTGAACAGAAACCCGAGGCCCGCAATGGCGATCACGGGACCCAGAAGTTTCGCGATATATACCGAAGTCTGCATTTGCATTCTCCTTTTTGCGCCTGCCTGTTGGCAGGCGTCGCGCGTTGGAACCCGGCCGCGCTGCGCAGCGACAGGCGGCGTTCCGGTACACGCCGGATACACCGCTGGCCGCAAGCCTTGAGACATTACCAGACAGTCCGCCGGCTCATTCCAAATGTGGTGATCAGCGCTCATCTCGGGAAGGGAAAATCGACCGGACAGGGTCCGATTTCCGCTGCATCCAGGCTGGCAGCACTCACTATGTTGTGCTGCTAAAATATTGATTTGTAACGCATAAATCTTGATTGGCGGCATTTTGTGTCGCATCCTGTTTGCGGTGTCAACGGCGACGAAAAGGAGCGCGCATGATCGATCGCAGTTTTGCCGACCAACTCCGTGGCCAAAGCCTGACGACCGCGGAGATCCTCTACCGGCTACCGGACCATCCTGTCTTGCTGCAGAGTTTCGTTTGGCAGTGCTACGACGAGCACCCGCGTTATCCACGCCTCAACCGTTTTCTCGAGTATTGGGTCTCCAACATCGAGGCGGAACTGCACAAGGTCACCGTTGCCCACAAGGGTCTCGTTTCGCCGGCTGAACTCAGGCTTGTCGGTAGCGAATTCAGGCTGCACTGACAGCTAGCCGGATCGGCTGCTCATACTCATGTTTGTTCGGCAAAAGGCGGTTGCCGGCAGCGTGTTCGTTCGTGCTATAGCCTGGGGCGACGAGAGTCGTCCCGCAGCAGGAAAGAACAAGCAAATGAAGCGTGACCGCCGCGCCAAGATCGTTGCGACGCTGGGCCCGGCCAGCTCCACGGCCGAACAGATCGAGACGTTGTTCCGCGCCGGTGTTGACGTTTTTCGGTTGAACTTCAGCCACGGCACGCAGGACGACCATGCCGAGCGCTATCGGATCATCCGCGAGCTCGAAGCCAAGGTTGATCACCCGATCAGCGTGTTGCAGGATTTGCAGGGACCGAAGATCCGTGTCGGCGTGCTGGCAGATGGCGAAACAGAACTTGTCCCCGGCGAGACGGTTCGGTTCGTGCTCGCAGACGAGGGCAAGGATGCGGGTTCGATCCCCTTGCCCCACGAGGCAATTTTCGATGCCATCGCCCCAGGTCATCAACTCTTGCTCGATGACGGGCGCCGCCGCGTCGAAGTCACCGGCGTTGAAAGGGATACGATCGATGCGCGTGTGGTCTACGGCGGCACGCTGACCAATCGCAAGGGCGTCAATCTGCCGGACACCCTGTTGCCGCTCTCGCCGCTCACCGAAAAGGACCGCGCGGATCTGCAGTTCGGCCTCGAACTTGGCGTCGATTGGATTGCGCTTTCCTTCGTCCAGCAGCCGAGTGACATACTCGAGGCGCGTGACATCATCGGCGATCGTGCCGGCATCATGGCCAAGATCGAAAAGCCGCTGGCCTTGAAATCGATCGACGGCATCATATCGCTGTGCGACGCGATCATGGTCGCGCGCGGCGATCTTGGCGTCGAAACACCGCCGGAGGAGGTGCCGGGCCGCCAGAAGGAACTGATCCGCGCCTGCCGGCTCGCCGGCAAACCGGTCATCGTGGCCACGCAGATGCTGGAATCGATGATGCAGGCCGCGATGCCGACCCGTGCCGAAGCCTCCGACATCGCAACCGCCATTTACGATGGCACCGATGCGGTGATGCTGTCCGGAGAGTCTGCGGCGGGCAAATATCCGGTCGAGGCCGTTTCCGTAATGGACCGCATCATCAAGACGACCGAGCACCACAAGGACTATCGATCGATCATCACAGCCCTCGAGCCATCGGTTGAACCGACCGTCCACCACGCCGTCTCGGCCGCCGCCGCCGAAGTCGCAGGTACCATCGAGGCTGCCGCCATCGTTGCCTTCACGGCCTCCGGCGCGACCGCCTCGCGCATTGCACGCATGCGCCCGGACGTTCCGATCCTGGCCTTGACGCCGAGCGACAAGATCATGCGCCAGCTTGTCTTGACTTGGGGCGCTCACCCGGTTCGCGCGGAGCCGATCGACAGCTATCAGGACATGTCGGCGCAGGCCGCGCGGCATGCGCTCGAGCAGGAACTCGCACGCAAGGGCGACCACCTGGTCGTGATTGCCGGCGTCCCGTTCGGAATTGCCGGATCGACCAACAATCTGCGCGTATTGGAGGTTTAGTGGGAGAACAGGTCATGCCGGCGCGCGAGCCCATCAAGCACCTCGATGCCGAGCGCTTGGCGGCTCTGGCGATCCCGGTTCGCGATGTCGTCTCGCGCATCGAAGCACTGATCGAGAGCCAGGCTGCCGGACGCGTGTGGGCGGCGCCGAAAGCAACCTTCGAGACCCCGGACGGTCGCTACGTCATGAATACCATGGCAGCCGCCACGGACCCGCCGATCCTGGTCGTCAAGTCGCTCGTGCTGAACCCGCGCAATCCGGCTGACGGCCTGCCCCTCATGAATGCGATCATCACGGTTCAGGATGCCGAGACCGGGCTAGCTCTGTTAACGATGGACGGCAACTGGGTGACCGCGGTGCGCACCGCAGCCCTGAGCGCAACGGCGGCCCGCCGCCTGGCGCGCAAGGAGGCGGGCACGATCGCATTCATCGGGTGCGGCGAGCAGGCCCGCCATCACCTTGCAGCGTTCGCCGACCTCTTTCCGCTGACCACGGTTGTCGCCTGTGGCCGCGGCCGTGCCAACGTCGATCGCCTTTGCCAAACGGCGGCAGGCCTGGGCTTGGCGGCAAGGGTGGCTGCAGCACCGCGCGATGCTCTGGCCGAGGCCGACCTCATTGTATCGTCCGTGACGCGCGATCCGGCGATGGCCCCGTTTCTTGACGCGGCCTGGATTGGAGAAGGCGCTTTTGCCGCCCTTACTGATCTTGCCGAGCCATGGCATCCGCAGGGCTTGAATACCTTCGATAGCATCGTGATTGACGATCTCGCACAGGAGCGCGCGATGTCGAAGAAACTGGTCCGCCCGGAGCTTGTCGCAGGTGACCTTGCCGGTCTGGTGCGTGGTATCATCCCGGGTCGCCGGACGCCGACCGAGCGAACGGCCTTCATCTTCCGCGGCCACGCCCTCGGCGACTTCGCGATGGCCTCACTGGTCTACGATCGCGCCGCTGGGTGAGGCGGCAAGCCGGCTCGAGACGGTCGTTCGAGTGACGTTGCCAATCAACATGTCGGACGTGCGTCTCACTGTGCGGATTTCTTCTCGCCCTTCGTCGCCTCCAAATCCTCTTTCGACTCGTCCTGGCGTTTTCTCAGGCGCGCTTTGGCATCCAGATACGCTTGACCCAAGTCGTCTCCACGTAATTGGTGATAGACGAGCAGCTTGACACAATCGGCAGTCGAGAAGGCGGCTATTTGGGAGCCCTGTGTAAATGACGGTGTCACATCGCAGTTTTTCATCAGCCCCGTCCGGCGGTCGATTTGATAGACGGACGGAAAGGCTAGACGCCAGCCAAGCGGCAAGGGGCTCAGAAAGTTATCGAGTTCGACGCTCTGAAATCGCCTGATCTCGATCTTGGAAACCTGTTGGCTGTTTGCAGGCACCGCGACTGTGGTGGAGCCCAGCCGCTGCTTCGCCCACTCAATCGTATTGAAGCGCCTCGCCGTTCTCGAATTCAACAGCGAGCGGACTGGCTCGAAGGCTTCGCCCAGGCCGTAAAACGATCGTTTCGTGAAGTCTCCCGAGGTTGTAGCGAGCAGAAAAAAGTCAACGGGAAGGTCCTTCCGCTCCGCAACGGCCTGCAATCGCTCGATGATTTCCAAAGCCGTCGTGATCCCCGAATTGTCGAAATATCCGCCGTCCACGAGCCGGTACTTCGGCTGTCCTGCTCCTTTCGCTTGCTCCCGAAACCATCCCGCAGGCGTAACCCACGGGAAACGCGCACTCACCACGGCCGCAGTACTAAGCCGCACATCCCTGTTGGCATTGAGCGGCATGAACCGTACGTCGCTGGTCTTGGGTGCCAGGTAGGTTACCGGTGAAATAAGCCGACGCCGTCCGGTGCCGGCTTCTGTCGTGTTGAAGAAAATGAGCGGCCTGTTTCCTTTGGCAGACCACGAACCGAGGAGGCCGGCTTTGAGCGGATTCACGCTGTCCATTGCGGCGCCATCGCCAGACTTGCCGGCGCCGAAGGGCCCCGCCTTACTTTCCCATGCCTTTTCCAGCGTCGCTTCGAGCGCCCGCGCCCGCGACAACGCTGGCAGCTCCACTGGTAGGAACCTTTGGGCAAAATCAGGAAACAGAAGCGAAGCTACGAGCGGTGACAGGTAATCCACCAGCATGAGATCCCGTGCCACGTCAAAGACGTGCCACGTGGCTTTGCTAGGCTTCGTGCGCTCCTCGATGGTCGGGCACGCCTCATCACCAAACTCATACTGGTCGACGAGGGCCGAGTAGAACGCAGCGCCAATGCTGCCGCCGGAGACCGAACTGATTGCAAAGAGATGCTCGGTGAACTTCCGACACGCCGACTGCATCTTCACGAGGAACATTAACGACTGCGTAGCAGCGTAAATTCCTCCACCTTGGGCTGCGAGGATGTAGACCGGATACCTGGCATCCGACCCGGCAGCCGGTTTGTCTGGTCTGTTCTCGTACCAAGCGAGAAACGCATCATCCAAAGGGATTTGGCGCGGCGCGGATGTCGCCGAATTGGAACGCGAGGCCTCACCGCTGCTGGAGGCTGTCTTTATCCACCGGATGTGGTGATTGTCGTTGAGGTCCAAAACCGAAAACACGACGGCAGCGGCAATCAGCGCAGGAATGATAGGAAAATCAAGCCTGCGCGACCAGACAAACAGAAGCGTCGTCATAATCGCGAGGCAACTGACGAAAATGGCGAATACCAAAAACGTGCCGAGCGCCGACCCAAACGGCACCGGATGGCGCCAGACAAGCAAGATGATGAGAAGAATGAGCGCTGCCGGCACAATAAGAGCCAACCGGAACTGTGTAAGCTCGTAGATCCAGGTGCCGATGTCGTGATTCTTGTAAATGTACCGGCCGACAACAATGAACAACACTGCCAGCGCCAGCATCACGCCGGACGCAATTCCGAAATTCGTCGACCAATCACCGGCCCACGTCAGGAGCGTCTTCAAGTCGGCGGCATAATTCTTGTCGCCGAAGGCGCGCACCTTTTCGACGACATCGCTCCGCAGGACCGCTTCATCGTAGTTGCCGGCCCGCCAAAGCCCGATTGCTGCTGAAACCAGCGGCGTCGCACCAAGATAGATCGGCATGACCGCATAAACCGATCTCCAGTTGTCAGGCTGGCTTGCATACTCGGAACGTCGGGCGATCTCGATGATGCGAGCGGTAAAGGCAATGACAACGGAGATCATGAGCAGGCTGAGAAGAGCTGCCCCGATCTCTTGAGCCGGCTCGCGCACGCTCGCCACGAAAAAGCCGACGCCGGTGACGTTGTTGTGCAGCAGCCGATACAATTCCAGTGTCTGATCGGGGACACTGAGCGTGGCAGATGCAAATACCGTGATCGCAATCGGCAATGAGAATATTCGAACCAAATACGCGGTATTGCGCAGGAAACTGAATAGCGTGACGACGAAGATGGCGGCGAGGATCAGGACGGCCGGAACCAGATACGGCTCGACACCGGCGTAAGCATCGAGCAGGTCTTGATACGAAATCCACATCAGCGGCCGTCGGATATGTTGTTGATTGCGGCTGGTTTGGTATCAGTTTTGTCGAGGGATGAGTATTTTTGCTCCTCCAGGTAGAACGAGCATTGTTTCCTTGCTGTCGCTTCCGAGAAGTTGGCCGTTCGGATCCAAAAACTTGCCCTGCGGCGTGATCTTCATTTGTGCGGCAAACTCCTCGGGAACTTCTTTGAGGTCGCAGCAGTCGGGATCAACCGGCTTCTTAAGGCAAGACGCACGGGCATCGCGGGCCGCGAGAGCCACTCCAAGGCTGACGGTTGCAGCAAGAAGAAGAAGCGTGAGGTGATTAATTGTAGACTCAGTGTTCCAGAATGATCGCATGAACATAACCCTCTAAAAAAAATCACTAAGCGAATCCGCCATTTACAGTCGAACCGGCCCTCCCGCGACTAATGGGTTGTTGGGGCAAAGCAGCTCAAATAGCCAAATAAGGGCGAGACCCAATTTCGTGAGCACAAAACGTTCAACACACAATTCAGTTTGCATCGGACTGACCCGCTGTCAACCGGGAATTTGACGGTGCCGCCACGCTGCTTGACATGTGAGTTCACGCGGATCTGGCCAAAGCGCAAGACCTCATCCGGCTGTCACCGGGAACCGGGCGCCTGCACTCGAGATGAACAGTGCGTCAGTCTCCGCACCATCCGGTTCGGCAAGCTCGATCAGGTCGTAGGTGAGCGCGCGGCTGACCAGCGCCTCGAGGCGACCGCGCACGTGCAGATAGGGCTTGAGGCCGCCGGTGGCCGGCTCAGCGACGAACCGAAGCGGATGATCTGGCCCGCACTTGACGATGTCGTCGACGTTGGTCCGGAAGATCAGCTGCCGGGCGCAACCGGAGCGTTCAACCTCCATCTCGACGGCTAGGAACGGTGCATCGCTCACTGCGACATCGACCATTTCAACCGGAGTAACGAGATAGTGACGACCGTCCTCGTCGCACCGCAAAACCCGCGAAAAGAGGCGCACCAACGCCGGCCGCAGTATCGGGCTATTTCGGTAAAGCCAAGTACCATCGGCCCTGATCGCGAGGCCGATATCCCCGCGGTAGGGTGGATTCCACGTGTCGACAGGCGGCGGCGCATTCTGCTCCTGCGCTGCCAGAAGTTCCGCAAGGCCGCGGATACGATTGTCTTCTCCGGCGCCGCCCACCATACTGCGTGTATCCTTCATTTATCCGCGGAGATCGGGCCACTAAGATCGGGCAAGCAAAACCCTGCGTAGGGAGGTATGTTCGCTTTCCGCGTGATGGCGAACAGACATGCTCCTAACTACGCGTTGGAAACCGCCCTGGACCCGCTCTCCATGGCTTCATATTGTGACCACTTTCGAGACAACACTCTCGCCCTGCCTATGGGCGCCAGGCGAACGAAGAACAGGCCAAGAAACCGATCATGACAACGATGACCGAAACTGACACCGATGTCGTAGCCCGGATCGAATCGGCGGGCGAACGCATGAAGCGCGTGCACGGGGCCGCCGGCGAAGTGATTTTCGGCCAGGACGAAGTCATCCAGCACACTCTCATCACGTTGCTGTCGGGCGGCCACGCGTTGCTGATCGGTGTTCCGGGCCTCGCAAAGACCTTGCTGGTCGAAACGTTGGGCCGCGTCCTTGGTCTCGACGCCAAGCGCATTCAGTTTACCCCGGACCTGATGCCGTCCGACATCATCGGTTCCGAAGTCCTCGAAGAGGTACACGGCGGCGCACAGCGCGAGTTCCGCTTCATTCGCGGCCCGATCTTCACTCAGCTTCTGATGGCCGATGAAATCAACCGTGCCAGCCCGAAAACGCAGTCCGCGCTGCTCCAGGCCATGCAGGAGCACCATGTCACCGTGGCCGGCGCCCGCCATGACGTACCGACGCCCTTCCATGTGCTAGCAACGCAAAACCCGCTCGAGCAGGAAGGCACCTACCCGCTGCCGGAGGCTCAACTCGACCGCTTTCTGCTGCAGATCGATGTCGATTATCCGGATCTGTCGGCCGAACGCCGCATGCTCTACGAGACGACGGGCACCCGGCAGAACGAACTCGACGCCTTGCTCTCCGGGCCTGACCTGATCGCGATACAGCGCCTCGTTCGGGTGATGCCGGTGCCCGACAAGGTGGTCGAAGCCATTCTTTCTTTGGTGCGCGCCGCGCGCCCGGGCGATGGTGCAGCGGAGGATATCAATCATCTCGTTGCCTGGGGTCCGGGCCCGCGCGCCAGTCAGGCATTGATGCTGGCGGTCCGCGCCAAGGCCCTGCTCGAGGGCCGTCTCGCACCATCCGTCGAAGACGTCATCGCTTTGGCTGGGCCGGTCCTCAAGCACCGCATGGCCCTCACCTTCGCCGCCCGCGCCGAAGGCGAAAGCATTGCCGCGATCATCAATCGGCTTGCCGCGACAGTGGAGTAGGACAACGTGATGCTGCCGGTCCGGTCCAGGCCGACGACTTCGCTCGACAGCGACCGAAGCGCGATGCTCGCCAGCGAGGCGGAGGCGCAGTCGCTTGCTGACCGCATGCCCGATCTTCTGGTCGAAGCAATGCGCGTTTCGACCACGGTCGCCCATGGCATTCACGGTCGCCGGCGGCCGGGCCCGGGCGAGACCTTCTGGCAATTCCGGCCTTATGAAAATACTGACGCGGCAACCCTCATTGATTGGCGGCGCTCGGCAAGTTCGGATCATCTCTACGTCCGCGAGCGTGAATGGGAGGCGGCACACACGTTCTGGCTGTGGGCCGACCTGTCGCGTTCGATGGCCTTCCGCAGCGACCTCGGCGCGACGTCGAAACGCGACCGAGCCGTAGTCCTGTTGTTGGCGCTGGCGGAGTTGCTGGTGCGTGGCGGTGAGCGCGTCGCGCTCTTGGGTTTGAGCAATCCCACGGCCAGCCGCCGCGCCACGACGAGGCTGGCTGAAACGCTCGCCGTCAATGTCGATTCACCGGTTGTTGCCACCGGCCTGCCGCCGGAGGAGCACCCCGCCCGCCATTCCGCGGTTGTCCTGATCGGTGACTTTCTTGATCCGCTTCCGGATCTGACCGAGCGCATCAGGACGCTTGCAGCCTCCGGCGTCAGCGGCCACATAATCCAGGTTCTCGATCCGGCTGAAGAGACGCTGCCCTATGAAGGCCGGGCCGAGTTTCTGGGGCCTGAGGCCGGTGAGCGCTGGATAGCCGACCGCGTCGAGAGTCTGCGCGATCGATACATCGAAAAGCTTGCCGCCCATAAGCAAGAGATCTTCGATGAGGCGCGCCGCCTTGGCTGGTCGTGTGCGGTTCATCACACCGACCGCTCGGCCACCGAACCCCTGCTGCAACTGGTCGTGCGCTTGCAGGATGCGAACGCCGGCGGGCTTTCTGCCCGCGCAGGAGGTGTGGCATGACGATCGGCGCGCTCTCGTTTCTGAACCCGTGGCTGCTGACCGGCCTCGCCGCACTGCCGATTATCTATTGGCTGCTGCGCACTGTGCCCCCGCGCCCGCGCCAGATCGAGTTTCCGCCGACGCGCATCCTGGTCGGCATCGAGAACCGGGAAAAGACGCCTGACCGCACGCCATGGTGGCTGATGCTGATCCGCCTGCTGGCCGCTGCGCTCGTCATCTTTGCGCTGGCCGACCCGATCCTCAATCCGGATCGCAAGGCCGCGCTCAACGGTTCCGGACCGGTCGTGATCGTCGTTGACAACGGCTGGAGTGCGGCCGCCCAGTGGCCTGAACGCGTGCGCATGATGGACACTCTGATTTCGAACGCCGAAAGCGCGAGCCGCCCCATCATCCTGGTTGGTACGGCCGAACCTGCCAATCAGCCGGCGCGTATTGAAACGCCGAACGATGCCCGCACCCGTGCAGCCGCCATGCTGCCACAGCCCTATCCGCCGGACCGTGCGGTGGCGGCGGCCCGGATTAAGGCGGCGCTCGGACAAACGACTGGCGCAGGCATCGTATGGCTGAGTGACGGCGTCGATCATGGCGCCGCCGGGACATTCATCGATCGCCTGGCCTCGCTGGCCGATGCCGGGCTGTCGGTCGTCGCCGTTGGCAACGATGCGCCACCGCTGGCCGTTGCCGCCGGCATCAGCGACGGCGGCAAGCTGAACGTCACCGTCCTGCGACCGTTCGGTGGCGCATCGGAGGGTCTGGCCGTCGCGTTGTCCAATCGCGGTGAACGTTTGAGCGAGGCGCACTTCGCCTTCGCGACGGGCGCCACAAAACAGACGGCGGCGATCGAACTGCCGCTTGAATTGCGCAATCAGGTCAGCCGCGTTGCCGTCCTGAGCGAGCGGTCTGCAGGTGCCGTCAGCCTCTTGGATGCAGGGTCGCGCTGGTCGCGCATTGGCCTCATTTCCGGCGGCCAGCGAGAACGCGACCAACCTTTGTTGGGTCCTCTCTATTATGTCCGTCGCGCGCTTGCACCCTATGCCGAACTGGTCGAGCACGAAGGCGCCAACCTGGCATCGGGTGTCAGCGAGACGCTGAAACGCCGTCCGACGATGCTGATCATGACCGACGTCGGCACCGTTGCCGGCCAAACCGCCGACGACGTCGCCAAGTGGGTTGAAAAGGGCGGCATTCTCGTACGCTTTGCCGGCCCGCGATTGGAAAAAGGCGGCGATGACCTGCTCCCGACGCCTCTGCGCAGCGGCGGCCGCGCGCTCGGAGGCGCACTATCCTGGTCGACGCCGCAGCCGCTCGCCGAATTCCCCGAGGAAAGTCCGTTCGCGGGCCTGAAGACCACTGCCGATGTCCTCATTCGTCGCCAGGTGTTGGCTGATCCGGCAAGGCTCGATACCGAGACCGGTGTATGGGCGCGCCTCAAGGACGGCACGCCGCTGGTGACGGCCGCCAAGCGCGGCGAGGGCTACCTCGTGCTGTTCCACATCACGGCAAACCCGGCGTGGTCCAACCTGCCGCTCTCCGGCCTGTTCGTCGAGATGCTCCGCCGCGTCTCGACGATCGGACTATCCGGTAAGGGCGGTGCATCCGCCGGCAGTCAGGCCTCGACCATCGCCAGCCCGACTACGGCTGCCAGGTCGCAAAGTGTGCTCGCACCCGTCCAGGTTCTCGACGGCTTCGGTCAGCTGACGCCGCCACCGCCAACGGCGGCTCCGATCGCCATCGCCGATTTCGCGACGACCAAACCCGGGCCCGAGCATCCACCGGGTTATTACGGTCCGGCCGGCCGCCCCAAAGCGCTCAATATCGCAACCCCCGAGACCGTCCTGAAACCGCTGCCTTCGCTGCCGGCATCGGCCACGGTGCTGGCCTATGCCAAACAGACGTCAACCGACCTCAAGCCCTGGCTGCTCGCTCTCGCACTTGCGTTGCTGTTCATCGACGTCGTTGCCGTGCTGTTGCTACAGATGGGAGGTGTACGGCTGTCGCGCGATGCAGCCGCGCGCGCTGGCGCTGTGATCATCGCGATGGCCATGCTTGCTGCCGCCACGCCGGACGAAGTCAGGGCAGGCGAAGTCATGGCACAGTTGGCACCGCGCGTGACGCAGGACCGCGCGACCACGACAGCAACGCCGCAGTTTGACCCGCGTGCTCTGCGCGCCACCAGCGAGGTCACCTTTGGCTACGTGTTGACCGGCGACGCCGGCATCGACGGCACCTCGCGGGCCGGACTGTCCGGCCTCTCCCGCGTTCTCACGATGCGCACCGCCGTCGAACCTGGCGAGCCGATGGGCATTGACATCGAGAAGGACGAGATCGCCTTTTTCCCGATCCTCTATTGGCCTGTCGTTGAATCGCAGCGTGAACTTTCCGGCAAGACGCTGGCCAAGATCGACGCCTTCATGAAGCAGGGCGGAATGATCATCTTCGACACACGCGATTACGGCCAGGGCGTGCCGATCGGCTTCACGCAACGCACGGGGCGCAGCGTCGAGACACCGCTGCATCGCCTGATCGGCAAGCTCGACCTGCCGCGCCTGGAACCCGTGCCACAAGGCCACGTTCTGACCAAGTCGTTCTATTTGCTGCGCGACTTCCCTGGTCGCTGGGCCGGCGGACAGCTTTGGGTCGAGGCCGGAGGCGGTAATACCATCACCGCCGACCGCAAGGCGCGTCAGGCCGATGGTGTAAGCGCCATCCTCATCACGTCCAACGATTTCGCATCCGCCTGGGCGCTCGACCAAAACATGCTGCCGCTGTTCCCGGTCGTCCCGGGCGGCGAGCGTCAGCGCGAAATGGCCTTCCGCACCGGCATCAACATCGCAATGTACGCCCTGACCGGCAACTACAAGGCGGATCAGGTCCACATCCCGGCACTTCTCGATCGGCTGGGACAGTAGACAGGAACTGAGAGCAGGCACCGTCCGATGACGAACTGGTCAATCGATTTCTCACCGTTGCTGCCCACGCCGTTGTTCTGGGCCGCAATCGCGGTCGCCCTGGTATTGGTCGTCGTCCTACTGCTGCGCCGCGCGCGCGGCGCATTGTTTCGCGCGCTGGCGCTCGCCGCAGTATTGGCCGCCCTCGCCAATCCCACATTGCGCGAGGAAGAGCGCGAAAGCCTGGCCAACATCGCCATTGCCATTCTCGACGAAAGCACAAGCCAGACGCTGGCCGGCCGCCCGCAACAAACGCAGGCCGTTCGAAAACAGCTTGAAAGCCGCTTCGCCCAAATCAAGAATCTTGAAGTCAAGTGGGTGTTGTCGTCTCGTGTGCGCGAGAACGAGCGCTCAGGTACCAGGCTCTTCCGTGACCTCAACGAGGCCTTGGCCGACACGCCGCCGGACCGCCTCGCCGGTGTCGTTCTTATCACCGATGGCCAGGTCCACGATGTTCCGGCCAAGACCGATCAACTCGGTTTCCAGGCCCCCGTCCATGCACTCCTGACCGGACGCAAGGGCGAGTTCGACCGTCGCATCGAGATCATCGAGGCGCCGCGATACGGCATCGTTGGCCAGTCACGGGATATCGAAATAGCCGTTCGCCAGACCGGACGGGTGCCGGCCAGCGCGCCGCCGAATGTACGGCTCAAGGTGCGCCGTGAAGGCGAGCCGGACGAGACACTTGTCGCTTCGATCGACAATCGATTGTCGTTCCCAATGAACTTTCCCCATGCTGGCCAGAACATTGTCGAGATCGAGCTGGCCGAAACGTCAGGTGAGCTGACGACCGCAAACAACCGGGTCGTAATTATCGCTGACGGCGTGCGCGAAAACCTCCGCGTTTTGTTGGTTTCTGGCAAGCCGCACGCAGGCGAGCGCACTTGGCGCAATCTGTTGAAATCCGATGCCGCTGTAGACCTCGTACATTTCACGATCCTACGCCCGCCGACAAAGCAGGACGGCACCCCGATCAATCAGTTGTCGTTGATTGCTTTCCCGACGCGGGAACTGTTCTCGCAAAAGATCGAGGACTTCGACCTGATCATATTTGATCGCTATCAGCACCGGCGTATTTTGCGCCTGCACTACTACGACAACATTGCCCGCTATGTGCAACGTCACGGCGGCGCCCTGCTCGTGGCGGCGGGCAACGATTATGCCGGCCGGGAAAGCATCGTGCGCACGCCACTGTTTCCCGTGCTACCCGCCAGGCCCACAGGTGACGTTCTCGAACAGCCCTACCGCGCCCGTCTGACGGACCTCGGCGCCCGCCATCCCGTCACCGAAGACCTGCCCGGTGGTGATATCAAGCAACCGACGTGGGGCCACTGGTTCCGCCAGGTCGATGTCATCAAGGATCGCGGCACGACGCTGATGAACGGCGTTGGCGAAAAGCCGCTGCTCATTCTCGAGCGCCGCGGTGCCGGCCGTGTCGCCTTGTTGACGTCGGACCACGCCTGGCTCTGGGCGCGCCAGTTCGATGGCGGCGGCCCGCACACGCAGCTGCTGCGCCGCTTATCCCATTGGCTCATGAAGGAGCCCGACCTCGAGGAAGAACGCCTAACGGTCACTGCTTCCGGTCTCAAACTCGCCATCGAGCGGCGCACCATGGAAGACAAGGTTCCCGACGTCGAAGTGTCGGCGCCCGGCGGCACATCGTCGACGGTGACCTTGACCAAGGCCCGTGACGGCCTCTGGCGTGCGACGCTGACCGCCGCCCAGGCAGGCGTCTACAAGTTCGAGACCGCCTCGCCGAACGGTACATTGACGGCCATTGCACATGCCGGCATTGCCGACCCGCGCGAGATGTCCGAGGTGACGGCCACCGACAAGCGCCTCGCAACACTCGTTGAGAAAACGGGTGGCGGCATTTTCTGGACCAAGTCCGGCGGATTGCTGGCATCATCTGACCCGACCTCCGTCGACGTTCCGCGTGTCACGATGCTATCGGCGGCCCGAGTTTTCTCCGGTTCAAGTTGGTTGGGCCTGAAGGACCGCAACGCCTACATCACGCGCGGCGTCAAGCTTACCCCGGTTTTTGCGGGGTTTGCCGCCCTTGCAGCCCTGCTCCTGTTGATGACGCTTGCCTGGTGGCGCGAAGGGCGCTGATTGCAATCGCGTTTGGACGTCAGTGTGCTCTTCCCGCATGCGCAAGCGCAATTCGCCGTCGCGGCGCGACTCACATATGACTCGGGTCGGACCAGTTAGCCCGCGTGCCCGTCCAGCTTCACATCAGCAGCGAGCCGCAGCCCGTCATGTCACTTCTCTTTCGCATCATTTACGCAGCCCACGCCAACGGCACCCATCACAAACTCGCATTGGATTCCCTTTGCGACCTCGCCGGCGCCGATGCAACGGCGTGGCGCCGCGTGTTTCTCAAGCACGTCGAGATCTATCTCGAAGGCTCGAAAGCGCCGGACAAGGAGTTCAAGGACTTCAAGAACCACGTCCTGCACGTGCGCGACAACTATTGGGGTGGCGCACCGGAAAAGGCGGAGAACTGGTTTCGCCTCATGGTGCGCGCTCTACAACAGCACAACTTTGAAGAGGCGGTTTGGTGCGCAGGCGTGCTCAGCCACTACTATACTGACCCCATTCATCCTTTCCACACGGCGCAGTCGGAGGCCGAAAGCAACATCCATCGCGCCGTCGAATGGAGTATTGCAAAATCCTACCAGGACCTTCGCGCGCGCGGCCTGCGCCACGGCTTGCCGGAGATCTCAGCCGGAAACGGGGCAACCTGGCTGAAGGATATGCTGATCGCCGGTGCAGAACTGTCGAACCAGGACTACGAGGCACTCATTGCCGGATATGACTTCGACATCGGCGTCGTGGATCCGCCGGCCGGGCTGAACGATACCTGCCGCGACCGCGTCGGCCGGCTGCTGGTCTATGCAAGTTGTGGGTTTGCACACATCCTCGACCGCGCCTTCGATGAGGCAGGCATTGCCCCGCCCGACGTTGATCTCGGCGTTGAAACCGTATTGGCGACCCTTAAGATCCCGATCAAATGGGTCACCCGCAAGATGTCGGATGCAGCAGAGGCTCGCGCGGTCGAGAGCATGTATGACGAATTGCAGGCCACCGGCCGCGTCGATCAAACCCTGAGCGAAGACGATCGCACGGTCCGGGAATTGCACGCCCGCGAGGTCCTATCGCAGGATCAGCGAAGGCGGCAACACCAGCGCCAGCAACGCCGCAGCATGTCACCCCTGCCGCAGGGCACCTTCCCAGCGGTCAAGCCGCAGGCCCCGCCAATGAAGGCCCCGCCAATGAAGGCCCGGCCAATGTTGAGCGAGCCGCACCGAGTTGCGGCCGAAGCGCCATCGCCGACCGGCGTGGCCGATCTCAATGCAGCAGTGGTCGCCGCATCGTCGTCGACGGGCCAGCTTGGGGATGAGCCAGGCGGCCGCCGCCGGCCGGCGCTGCGCCTCGACCTGGAAGATGAGGTCGAAGCCGCACCATCGATCGGTCGCAAGACCGCTGCCCGCCTCGCGGCAGTCGGCATCAGCCGCGTTGCGGATCTGATGGCCGCCGATCCGCATGACCTCGCCGATCAACTGGCCACCCGCCATATCACGGCCGCCGTCGTTGCCGCCTGGCAGGATCAGTCACGCTTGATGCTCGAAATTCCTGGCTTGCGTGTTTCGCATTCCCAGCTCTTCGTTGGCGCCGGGTTCCGTAGTGTCGAAGAGATTGCGTTCGCAGACCCGGCTGAACTGTCGGCGGCCATTCTCAAGTTCGCCGCAACCCGCGACGGCCAACGCGTCCTGGGGAGCGGAAGTCCGCCCGATCTGGAAGCCGTCACCGGATGGATAGCTGCCGCCGGTGAGGCGCTGGCCGCTTGAACGCATCGGTCTGTCTGCCGCGGCCGCGCTGAAAGATCGCGCCGCCACGGCAAACAGGGGTGTCTTGCCTCAGCGCCCGAAACTGACGGCACCAGTGTTGCCGCCGCACACGACCACACACACGCGCTCTCCGGCCTGCGGCACATAGGCGCCGCTAATCAGTGCCGCGAGGGCCGTTGCACCACCGGGTTCGGCAACGATACGGAATTGTTCCCACAACACCACCTGCGCCCGTGCAATTGCGTCGTCGTCGACCAGTACGGCATCCTCGATAAAGGACTGTGCCAACGTGAATGCAAGCTGGCCCACGCGCTGCGCGCCGAGCGAGTCTGCTGCAAGACCCGAGACATCGACGTCGACCGGCCGGCCTGCCTCAAGCGCTGCGTGCAAAGCACGCGATGTCGTCGGCTCGACGGCAATCATCGTGGCACGATCCTGATACCAGGCTGCAATTCCTCCGATCAGGCCACCACCTCCGACGGCTGCCAGCACGGTATCAATCTCCGGTGCCTGCGTTTCAAGTTCAAGCGCCAGGGTGCCTTGGCCGAGCAATGTCTCTTCCTGATCGTAGGCATGCACGTTCAAGGCGCCGCTTTCAGCGACGTAGTCCTCGCAGCGCGCCAGAACATCTTCGAAGCGATCGCCGGCGGCTTCGACGGTCGCGCCAAACCCGCGAACGCGATCCACTTTCGCGTCTGATGCGTAATCGGGAACAAAAATGTGTGCGCCATACCCGAGCTTGCCCGCCGCGAGCGCGACGGCGGCCCCATGGTTGCCGCCCGAGGCCGCGGCAACACCGGCTGCCGGAATGTCTCGCAGTATTAAATTAGCAAAAGCACCACGCGCCTTGAAGGAGCCGCTGTATTGCAACTGCTCGAGCTTGAGGACGACGGATCCGGATTGCGACAAATCCAGGTCTCCAGGCGCAATTTCGACAACGGGCGTGCGGCGCACGTGTGGGCGTATCGCCTGGTAAGTTTGTGCAATTGCCTCACGGCCTATCCGGGTTGTGATCATCGTAGTGTCTTGCCGTAATGCGCGCGCTGCGTTGCCCGGCCCGGCTCCGGTAATGAGATCCAGGCGCCGGGCACAACCGAATTGCACGAAAATTGAAAGCCTCGCAATGGTTCGGCGCGAAGCGGCAGAGGAAACGTTGCGCGACCGATCATGCGATCCGCCCTCGTAACCAGAAATTGCCGTCGATTGCAATCAATCCTGTCGAGGGCCATGTGTCCGTGCTCTGATCTTTTGACGTATGACAATATATCAGTTTTGAGAGGTGCGCCAAAAACCCGCGCAAATCGAGTGCTTTTCCGTTTCAACGGGATTTGCGATAATGGAAAATTGGAATCTGGATTCAAATTTCCATCAAAGACGGGATATCCGCCATCAGAAGGATCGTGAGGTCTGGTAGCCAGGTATCCGTTGCAGCATTGCGCCGACGGTCAATCACTTATTCAAATATTGCGCAACTCCTCGAGATCGAAAGCGCGCATGCCGCACGGCCTGCCGGGATTCAGCGCGCCGGCAGATCAAAGGTTTTGGCAAAACGCATATTGTCCACCCAAGCTGTGAAATTGACAGAGTGCAGAATTTACTCTGCAGTGCAATTTTGCTTTCCAATTTCTGTTTAACGGAAATAGTCTTGAGGTCAGTGCGGTAAATCTGCGAGATTCAAATATATAACGGAATTTGTGCCTTGGATTGATGGGCACTGCCGCAATGTTCCACCGAACACGAACTGGGGAAATCAAACAGGTTTGGTCAATCTGAGAGTATCTGACCGAGGCGCTATATTCGCCTGCATTGATGCGTCGATTTGACAGGGTTTGACCAACGCCTATAATTGTACATAACATTGCCGGCAGGTACCGGCCCGGGTGCCCAAAAGAATCACCAATCGTAAGATCGAACCGTGGCGAAAACGGCCGATAGCCGTCTTGTAGAAAACTTCGTTTGGTTTGAAAGCTCCACAATGGGATATCCGACTTCTACAACCGCATTAATCCTACGTTAGGTTGGTTATGTTCAATTGTTCAGAGTTAATGTAATTCGGACGCGATAAGACCATGGCACAAGTTAGAAAGCAGAAACGAAAGGGTACCGCAGTGCGGCAAGTCAACGTAGATAAGCTGTCGCTCAAAGACCTTCTGAGTCTCGAGTTGAAGGTGCAGAAGGCCATAGCAGCCGCAAAGGAGCGCGAGCGCGCTGAGCTCAAGCAAAAGATCGAAGATCTGGCCAACGATTCCGGTTTCTCGGTTGATGAGCTTTTTGCACGTGGCCGCGGCGGCGTGAAGGGCCGCACGGTTGCACCGAAATATGTCAATCCTGACAATCGTTCCGAGACCTGGTCGGGCCGCGGCCGAAAGCCGAAGTGGTTGGTCGCCAAGCTCGGCAAGGGTGCCAAGATCGAGCAGTTCGCCATTTAGGGCAGTCACTGCACGTCGCACCACATTCACCGCAACTGTGTGTGGCGGTAAATGCGACAGATATTGAAACGGTCGTCTCTACGTCGAGGCGGCCGTTGTTCATTTGAAATGCGCGACCTGCTTGGAGTGGTCGCGGCATGTGCACCGCGTTGCAAGCCGCAGTGTTTATTCGGATCTGCATGTGGGATCTGTATGACAGAACGGCAAGGCGGGCGCTGCCTGCACATTCACAACCCGACGGCGTGTCTCAATTCGCGTCCTTCAATATCCGCGAGAGTTTCTCAAGAAGTTCTTCGCGTGTCAGGGCGTAATCGCTTTCGATCCATTCGGCTTCCAACGCACGCAACAGACGACCAATGGCCGGTCCCGGGGTCGCGCCCGCTGCAATCGCATCACGCCCGGCGAGTGGAAAGGTCGGCCGTCGCCAGGTTCGAGGCAGATCCTCCAGCGCTCGCCATCGCGGGTCACCGAGCGAGCGAAAGGATTGCGTGGTCAAATATAGCATTCTGTCGCTATAGGCCTCGCGCCCGATGCCGTATAACCAGCGCTTGGCCATCTTGAGCGATGGTGCATCGCGCACCGCAATGACCGCGCTGAGATTCTCCAAAATCGCTTTATCTGCATTCGACAAGCGTAGCGTCTTCGATATTCGCTCAACGTCCTCGCGCGCACTCAGGGCCAGACAGGCCAATCTCAACATTGCCGACCCGCGCGGTTCGTGGCCCGCCAGCCGTGCAAGATGGCCTAGTCGCGGAACCGCCGGCAGAACTTCGCCAAGCAGGCCATAATCGCGCATCGCCTGCATCGCCTCCGGCATGCGTGGTGCAACCAGCAGCTTGACGACTTCCTGGCGGATACGTTCGCCCGAAAGCCGGCGCAGGCCGTGACGCATTTGAATGCAGGCCTTGAGACCGACACGGTCGATGGCAGCCGTTCCGTATTCGGCCGAAAACCGAAAAAACCGAAGAATGCGCAGGTAGTCTTCGCCGATGCGCGCATTTGGATCCCCAATGAAGCGCACGGATCGCGAAACAATATCGCGATAACCGCCGAGCGGGTCATGGATCGTACCATCCGCCGCGCAATAAAGCGCATTGATCGTGAAGTCCCGCCGTGCGGCATCGGCCTGCCACACCGTCGTGAAACGCACCTGCGCGTGACGCCCATCCGTCGCGACGTCCTCGCGCAAGGTCGTCACTTCGATCGGCTCGCGATCGACCACGATGGTCACGGTCCCGTGCTTGAGGCCCGTCGGCACGACGTGTAGGGCGGCGGCTTCGGCTGCGGCGATGACCTGATCGGGTGTGGCCGTGGTCGCAACGTCGAGATCTCGAACCGGCGTGCCGAGCAAGGCATTGCGTACCGCACCACCAACGACGCGCGCCTCGTAGCCTGCATCTTCCAGAAGCTTGAGCACCACCTGGGTCGGACGCGCGGTGAGCCAGGCTTGATCACCAAGCGACGGTGGGCACTCCGGGGCCGACCGCGAGTCTTGGTCACCCGTCATTTTCGCTGCCCGGGAACAATCTTGCCGTCGCGATAGACGGGCGGTTGATAGGTCTCGCCGGGCCGCCCGCCGGTTTCAGTGCCGAAATACGCCAAGCCTGAGACCATCAGCACGGCGCCGGCTGCCATCAGCCAGCCGATCGGTGCCCGCGACAGCATTGCGCCGAGACTATCCTTGGCACCCTGACTCTGTCGCACCATGACGTAGGCCAGATAGACGAGCGTCGGCAGAAGAAAGAGTATGATGTTTTGCAGAATGATGCGGATCATACCCGGTCGAGCCTTTCATGCAGATTGCGAATCATGCCGGCCGTTGCCCCCCAAATGTAACGCTCACCATAGGGCATTGCATAATAGGACCGTGTCTGCCCGCGCCACTCGCGTGAATGGGTCTTATGGTTCCGAGCATCCATGAGAAAGGCTAACGGTACCTCGAACGCATCGGCGACTTCAGAAGGGTCCAGCGATAGTTCGAATACGGATTCAACCATTGCGACGACGGGCACGACAAGAAATCCGGTTCCGGTCAGATAGCCATCGAGATACCCGAGCGGCTCGACATGTCGGCTTGCAAGCCCGATCTCTTCCTCGGCTTCGCGCAGGGCTGCAGCCAGCGGACCGTTGTCGTGCTGCTCGACCTTGCCGCCCGGAAACGCGATCTGGCCGGCATGGCTTGGCAGGTGCTCGGTGCGTTGGGTGAGCAGAACCGTCAGCTCGTCCCTGGCCACGACCGGAAACAGCACTGCCGCTGCCCGCGGTGACTTTGCAATCTCGCGCACCGCGGCAATATCGGGATTGAGGTCGAAATCACTGCGTAACCCGCCATCCGGGCGCGCCAGATTGATCGGAACCTCCTGGGGGTCGCGATGCAAGGCGCGTGATGCCAATTTCCGAAACCGCTGCTCGGTCCACACGTTTCGCGTTACCCCTATTTCATTGCTGCGGTCCACCGTGCCTGCCCCGCATCTGCGCAGCTTATCGCGCGAGTATCGGCCGTTCACAAGCACACACGCCCCCATTTGCTCCCGGCGGGAGCGCGTGTCGCGTGCAACCAACGCGCAAAGTATTGCGACCTTGGAGAATAAATACTGACCTACCATGGTTTCGCCATTTTTCGCCCGAGATCGCATGCGACCAGTTGTGCAACAAGAGTCGTGGCTGCCGAATCGTCCAATCAACCAGCGCGGGGGATCGATGCTAAATTGCGCGCGAGTGCTGCAGGCCATCGCGGCGAGCTTGCTTTTTGCCTTGCTCTGCGCCGGTCCCGCCGCGGCCGCCTCCAAGGCGTCGGCATTTTCACAGGCGCTTTCCGCCGCGGACCGCAAAGCCTTTGAAGCCTGGTATATCGCGCAGCTTGCTCATGCCGATTCGAGCCGCGCTTATTGGCGCCGCGTCGAGCGCTTGAGGTCGCACCGGCGGCAAAAAAAGCGCGCTGGCAAGCGCCTGGTCGATTCCGATTATGTGACGACGTTCCCGCCGAAATACAATGGCCCGGTTTTAAAGCAGTCACTTCTGCAACGGTGGCGGGCCTTCCAGCGCGCCGGCGAACCGCCTGTGAAGCCGCGCAAGCGCCTCGCCGATGTTGCCGACTATCTCGCGAGTGCCAGGCGCCATTATAACTTCGTTCCCGAACGCATTTCCGAGCGCGAATACAAGCGCCGCTACGCCCTCGAGGCACTCCGCCATGGTTTGCGTCCTGATCAGGTGGTCAAGGTGTTTGCCTTGGAGACCGGCGGCAACGGCACGGCGGACATGCAGGCCGGCATTCATCCGATCACCAAAAAGGGCCGGCCGATTTCGAGCGCGCTCGGCTATGCACAGCTTTTGGCCGCCAATTCTATCAACGTCATGGCCAAGCATGGCGCGACGTTTATCAACAGGCTGGCCGCCATGGTCCGCCGAGAGCGTGTCCCCGAGCGGCGCCAGCAGCTTGCTGCCAAGCTTGCCTCCCTGCGCGCAATGTACAAGACGGCGAAGTCAATTCCGTATAACTGGTCTCGTCAGCGCGCCCTGGCCAAGACCGGTCGTGGCATGGGCCTTCATCCTCTCAACATTGACGGCGTTATCGGCCCCTGGATGCAGGTCACGAAGCTCGCCGATATCAAGCGCCTCGCCGAGCGCAAGGGACTGGGCAGTCTCACCGGCGCGGAACTTGAACTCATGAATCTGGCCGGTCCGGGAACCGGCCTCGAGATGATGCGCAAGGTCGCCCGCAACAAACCGACGACGAACTTCTTTTCTCACCGCGCCTACTATCGCAACTCCATTGTGCGCGGGCGCACGGCTGAAGGCCTGATCGTCGCGCTCGACCAGCGCATGCAGGTCAACATCAAGAAGAAGGGCGCGCAGGAGTTTCTCGCTGTCTTCGACGAGATCATCGCGAGTCGAGGTGGCAATGTGCGGCGAACGGCCGTCCAGTAAAGCAGCGTTGTTACGGTTCGCTGCCGCAGGCTTGCTGTGCGAAGCATCGTCTAAGGCCATTTCACGACGGGCGGCATGCTCGACAGGATCGAACTGACATTGCCGCCTGTCTTGAGGCCGAACAGCGTGCCGCGGTCGTAGAGCAGGTTGAATTCGACGTATCGTCCCCGCCGGACAAGCTGCTCGTCGCGCTCGGCATCGTCCCAAGGCGTCTCCCAGTTGCGCCTGACAAGATCCGGATAAATCGAGCGGAATGCGCGACCGACGTCCTGTGTGAAGGCAAAGGCCGCATCCCATCCGCCGGCGTCTGCCTCTGGCGTCAGATAGTCGTAGAAAATGCCGCCGATACCGCGCATTTCATTGCGGTGGGGAAGGAAGAAATAGCTGTCGCACCAGTCCTTGTAGCGCGCATAGTCGGCCACCGCGTGCTTCTCACAGGCGTCCCTGAAAGCGGCGTGAAAGGCAACCGTGTCAGGGTCGCTCTGGTTGCGTCGGGCATCGAGAACCGGCGTCAGGTCCGCTCCGCCCCCGAACCACCACTTCGTCGTCACCACCATGCGCGTGTTCATGTGAACTGCCGGCACGTGTGGGTTTTGCATATGCGCAATCAGTGAGATTCCGGCCGCCCAGAACCTGGGATCTTCTTCGCCACCAGGGATCGAGGCGCGGAATTCCGGGGCAAATTCGCCGAAGACCGTGGATGTGTGCACGCCCACCTTCTCGAAGACGCGCCCGCTCATCATGCTCATGACACCGCCACCGCCAGGCGCGCCGCTATGGTCCGTGCGCTCCCACGGTGTCTGCAAGAAGTGCCCGGGCGGACGGGCGCTGAGCGGTGCGTTGTCCGGCAACTCGCTTTCGAGCAGTTCGAACGCGAATGTAATGTCGTCGCGCAATTGCGCAAACCAGGCCGCGGCTTTGTCTTTGAACTCGTCGATGTTGTCAGGAATGCTCATCGTTCGGGGTCCGAGGCTCCCTGCCGGTGCAGGCGCGGGTGGGCTTTGCGCGGCACGCCGAAGCATCCCGATCAGGCCCTGTGACATGCCACGTCAGGTCGCATAAAGTAGGGGTTCTGTCATCGTTTTGTCGCGATGTGGGACTATGCGCCCCGGTGTAAAGATTTGGTTCCGGCAGGTTGTGCAGCCTGAAACTTCTGCGTTATGACTGCCGTTTTCCTTCAGACAGCCGAAGTCGCACGCACTGGTTTCGCTACCGGTGCGCCCTTTTGAAGCTGCCGGCATTATGCTGTCCGATCCGAGCGAGAGACGTTAGCGTGCTACGATGCTGCGCCTATTCGAGACCGCGATTGAGCCGTTTCCGGCCGGGCCGCCACGCCGTCCGCCGTCGCAGCTGGCTGCGTTTTACTGGCACTACGTAAAGCCGATCTGGCCGTTTTGGCTGGCCCTGCTGGTAACGGGTTTCTTCGGTGCGCTGATCGAGGTCTCCTTCTTCGCCTACCTCGGCAAGATCGTCGACCTGATGCGGGCCTCATCATCGCCCGAGCGTTTTTTTGACGATCATTCCGGCTTGCTTCTGTGGATCGCGTTCATTGCCTTGATCGCCCGCCCGCTCGTCTTCGGCCTCGACGAAATGATTGCCAACCAGATGATTGCCGGTCCGGTCTCGACCCGCATTCGCTGGCAGACGCACCGCTACGTCCTGCGCCAGAGCCTGAGTTTTTTTCAGAACGATTTCGCTGGGCGTGTCGCCAACAAAATCATGAACACCGCTCCGTCCCTGCGCGAGTCGGTCGCTCAGCTCTTCGATGCGATCTGGTTTGTCGTCGTCTATACGACCAGCGCCATCGTGCTGTTCGCGAGCGCGGACTGGCGCCTTGCCTTACCGGTTGCAACGTGGATCGTTCTCTATATCGGCGTGATGGCCTTTTTCGTGCCGCGCATCAAGCAGCGCGCCGCCGAAACGGCTGACGCACGCTCGATGCTCACGGGACGGATTGTCGACAGCTACACCAATATTCTGACGGTCAAGCTGTTTGCCCATGCAGACCGCGAAGACGACTACGCACGCGACGCGCTGAGCGAGCATCTCGACATCTACAACCGACAACTCAGGATGATCACGGCGATGAACGTGACCATCTGGATAACCAACGGCCTGTTGATCATTTCCAGCGGCGGCCTGGCTCTGGCCCTGTGGAGCGGCGGCGTCGTCACCATCGGCGCCATTGCCCTCATCGTCGCTTTGACCATCCGCATCGTCAACATGTCGGGCTGGGTGATCTGGGTTGTCACGTCGATCTTCGAAAACATCGGCAACGTCCAGGAGGGCATGGAGACGATCTCGCAACCGCAATCCGTCGTCGATGCCCCTGACGCGGTCCCGCTCGTGGTCACCGCGGGGCGGATCGAGTATGACGGCATCGGCTTTCACTATGGCAAGGAGGACGGCGGCATAATCGACAAACTGTCGCTGACCATTGCACCCGGTGAAAAGGTCGGTCTGGTCGGGCGTTCCGGCGCCGGCAAATCGACCCTCGTCAATGTTCTGTTGCGCTTTTACGACCTCGAAAGCGGCCGCATTCTGATCGACGGCCAGGATGTTGCCGGCGTCACGCAGGACAGCCTGCGCGCTCAGATCGGCATGGTCACGCAGGACACCTCCCTGCTGCACCGCTCGGTGCTTGACAACATTCTGTATGGTCGTCCGTCGGCGACCCGCGAGGAAGCGGTCGAGGCTGCCCGCTTAGCCCAGGCCCACGAGTTCATTCCCGGCCTGCGCGATGCCGCTGGTCGCGAAGGCTACGATGCCCATGTCGGCGAGCGCGGCGTCAAGCTATCCGGCGGCCAGCGCCAACGCATCGCCATTGCCCGCGTGCTGCTCAAGGATGCACCGATCCTGGTTCTGGACGAGGCCACCAGCGCTTTGGATTCCGAAGTCGAGGCCGCCATCCAGGAGCAGCTCTACAACCTGATGCGCGGCAAGACGGTGATCGCGATCGCCCACCGCCTTTCGACCATTGCAGCGATGGACCGTCTTGTCGTCATGGACCAGGGAGCCATCGTCGAAGAGGGCGGTCACGACGCGCTGATCCGCGCCCGCGGCCTCTACGCCGACCTGTGGAACCGCCAGTCCGGCGGCTTCCTCGCGCGCGAGGCGGCGGAGTGATATGGCCGTCTCCGGCCGCCAACCGCATTCCACTTCCGGGTTCTCGCTGCATTGGGCCCGCCCGGAAGATGCAGCCGCCCTTGCAGGCCTGGCTGGCGAACTGCGCGAGGCACTGGGCCAGGCACCCGGCGCACTGGATGCGGCCGCAATATTGCGCGACGGCTTCGGGCCGCGACCTGAGTTCGACGCCATCATTGCCCGATCGGGTGGCGCCGACTGCGGATACGCGCTCTTTCGTGAATCATACGAACCGGCTTATGCGGCACGCGGGCTTTACCTGGCCGATCTCTATGTTCGCCCGGCCTGGCGCCGCAACGGGCTGGGCCGCGCACTGATCGCTGCCGTTGCTGCGGAGAGCCGGCGTCGCGGCCGGATATTCGTCTGGTGGGTTTCAGTGGGCGCCGGCAGAGAAACGCAGAAGTTCTACGAGGGCCTCGCCATGACGTCTGCCCCCACGACCGCCTATGCATTGACGCCGTTCGACGAGTTCGACCAGTTGGCGAACGAAGCGCTGCCGGTACTGGGACGTCGAATTGCGGCCGCAAGGAATGGGTGAGTGAGCCGGCGGTGCACGTCCGTCAAAGAATCGAAAGGACCTAGGCGTTGCGCTTTGCGCCGGGCGTACGCCGCCCGAACTGGCCGGCGTTGCGCGTGCCGAAACCGCTGGAACCGCCCTCAGGCCGGGCGCGGTTGAGCGGCGGGCGCGGTTTCGACGCAGGTGTCGGCTGGCCGGTCCCGTCCGCGGCATTGGCTTGCGCGATCTGCGCCGCAGGCGGTGCAGGATGAGACGGGGGCGCCGTTTCACGAGCTGGCTGGAGGCTCCGTTTCACAGACGTCTCTCCGGGCCGTCGCTGCGGTGGTGCAGGTCTATTGACCGTCATCTGGCGCGGCGCCGGCTGCTGACCCGCAAATCCACGCGCTGCAGGCGCAGCGTCCGGCGCTTCCGTCCGCGATCCTGGATCGGCGGGTTTCGTGGCCGAGCCGTCGCGCCATGGCGAGGGTATCGCCGGTTTACGTGTCCACGATGCTTTTTCCTGCCGCTGTGCCTCGTCGAGAACACCGCCGATCAGCACCATCTCTTCCATCGACCAGGGGTTGGGACCGGGCCTGGTTGGCGGTCGTCCGGCCTGGCTGACGTTCCCTTTGTTCGCGCTCTCGCCGTCCCAGGGATTGTCGGCGATACCCTTGGCCCGCTCGGCAATGCGCCGGTGCCGTGGCGCACGCGCTTGACTGCGCTCCTCGCCGCCGGCGAACGTCTTGAGCGCCGCGACGCGGTCCTCGATGCTCGGGTGCGTTGCAAACCAGCTGGTGAAGTCGCTGCGCGGATTGTCGATGCACATTTCCATCAGGCCCGACGGCAGACCCTCGATGTCGCTGCAACCTTGGATCTTGCGCAGGGCGGAGATCATGGCGTCCGGGTTTTTCGTCAGCTCCACGGCACCGGCATCTGCCATGTATTCGCGCCGCCGTGACAATGCGAAGTTCATCAATTGCGACAGGAACCAGACCCCGAAAATGATGGCGATTCCGAGCAGGATCGCCGGCAGCGCGCCATTGCCGCGACCGCCACCGCTGCTGCGACTGCCCGAGGTGTAGAAGGCCCATCGGAACATGATCTCGATGGCCATCGCGATCATGCCGACAATGATCACGGCGATCACCATCAGGCGCACGTCCTGATTGCGAATGTGGGTCAGTTCATGCGCCAGTACGGCCTCGATCTCGTCGTCTTCGAGGCATGCCATGAGGCCGGTCGTCACCGTGATCGTGTACTGGTCCTTGCTCAAACCTGACGCAAACGCGTTTAGTTCGGGGATCTCGATGACCGACAGCCGCGGCATCACCATGCCGCGCGACATACACAGGTTTTCGAGGAGATTATAGAGTTCGGGCTCGTCCTTGCGCGTCACCGTGCGGGCGCCCGTCATGGCACCGATGATCGCCCGGTTGAGAAAGTAACCGGCGACGATCCACACCATCGCGCCGGCAGTGATGTAGGGCGCCATGATGCGCACCGAACGCGCAGCTTCGTAGATAATGTCATTGAACGGGCCGGGGTCGAATACGGCCGTCAGAACAAGGCAATAACCGAAGGCGAGCGCATAAATGAGCCCAAACAGGCCACCGATCAGGAGCAGCGAGCGAAAGGCATTCGCCCGGATGTGGGTGTATAGCCCGAACGCCTGTTGCATCGCCTGTCCGCCCCCCGACCCGGAATGCGAGGCGCGATCCGGAACCGGACCGCGCCGCGGCCATTAGCCGAACTGCACCTTGGGCGCGGTGTCGAGGACCTGGCGCTGTTCTTCGCCGACATCGAAGAACTCGCTCACCTTGAAGCCGAGCCAGCCGGCGATCAGTGTTGCCGGGAACATCTGGATGGCACTGTTGTATTCGCTCACCGAATTGTTGAAGAAGCGCCGCGTGGCAGCGACCTTGTGCTCGATGTCGCTCAGTTCGGCCTGCAGCTGCTGGAAGTTGGTGTTGGCCTTCAGGTCCGGATAGGCCTCCTGCAGCATCATCAGTCGCCCAAGCGCACCGACCAGTCCCTTTTCTGCCTGCGCGGCTTGCTGCGGCGAGGCCGCATTGACGGCGGCACCGCGCGCCTGGATGACGGCCTTCAGTGTTTCATTTTCATGCTTGGCAAACCCGCGCACCGTCTCGACCAGGTTCGGGATCAGATCGTGACGCTGTTTGAGCTGGACATCGATGTCAGCGTAGGCCTGCTTCATGCGCTGGCGCAGCGCGACCAGACCATTGTAAATCGAGACGCCCCACAGAAACGTGACGGCGGCGACACCCAGGACGATATATTCGACAGTCACAACATAACCCTCCAATCACGACTGCCGGAAAATCTAGGGCCATGACATTAATTCGTGATGTCATCGGGCGGCGAATTTCGGTGTAACCACCAGGTATGGATAACATCCCGTTAAAGAAGCTGTTCGCAACCAACCGATGTATCGGGCGATGACGGCTTGATCGTCGAAAACAGCGAAACCCGCGTGTCGTGCCCGAGACGCCAATCAACGAATACGCAATATCTCTGACAACCTTTCGCCGTCTTCATTCTGCTACCGTTTCAATCGATTGCCGCTGAGTCGCGAGGGATTTGCGTGGTTCGCAGATTGATCAAATTGTCGATTGCGGGGCTCCTGGCCTATCTGATCGCGGTTGCTTTCCTCGTCGTCAATCAGCGCACCTTGCTGTTTGCCACCGACGACGGAGGCAGTCTGGCGGCGGCCGATTGGATAGCCATCGCAGGCAGTCAGCGCCTCGCCCTCAAAACGCCCGACGGCGAAACCTTGATGGCCTGGTACGTGCCGCCGCGTGATGATCGGCCGGTGTTTCTCTTTCTGCACGGCAAAGGCGGTGGCCTCGAGCGCAAGGTGCGCCGCTGGCAGCAGATTCGCGGCTCGGGCGCCGGCATTTTGGCGATTTCTTACCGCGGTTATCCGGGATCGACAGGTGCGCCGAGCGAACGGGGTCTGATCACCGATGCACGCACCGCCTACGACTGGCTCGCCGCCCGCCACGAGCCTCGACGCATCGTCATTCATGGTCTCTCCCTCGGCACGGGCGTCGCGGTTGCGCTGGCAACGGCCGTCGACGCGTTGGCGCTGATCCTCGAAGCACCCTACACCGCCGCCGTCGACGTGGCTGCGGAACGCTACCCCTTTGTGCCTGTCAATTGGCTGATGTGGGACCAGTTTCGCTCGCGCGACCGTATCGCAGGCGTCGGCATGCCCGTCATGATCGCACACGGCACGGCTGACACGGTGATCCCTGTCGATCACGGCCGCCGCCTTGCAGCCCGTGCCCGTCAACCGAGGACCTATGTCGAGATTCCGGGCGGCACCCACAGTTCGCTGGTGCGCGATGGCCTCTACGCCCACATTTGGAAGTTCCTGCAGGCGGCAGTCAGGCCTGGTCGCCAGAGTGCCCGGCTTGGAGCGTTACGCCACGTCGAAACCGTCGGTTTGCCGTAGAGCTTCGCCTAGCACCATCGCTGCTGCTACCGCGACGTTGAGTGAACGCATTCCCGTCCGCATCGGGATTGTAACCCGTGCATCGACCGCCGCGTGCACCGTCTCGGGCACGCCCGCGCTTTCGCGCCCGACGAGGAGACAGTCGCCCAGCTCGAACGGGAACACGGTATAGGCCTGATCGGCCTTCGTTGTCAGTAAGACCACGCGGCCCGGCACACTGCCGGTAAGACGGGCTTCGCAAAAGCTTGTCCAGCCATCAAACCGCGCGATTTTGACCTGTTGCAGATAATCGAGCCCGGACCGGCGCAACGCCCGGTCCGAAGCATCGAACGCAGCTGGGCCAATGATATCGACGCCAATTCCCATGCAAGCGGCAAGGCGCAACATTGTGCCGGTGTTTTGCGGAATATCAGGTTGGTAGAGCGCCAGACGCATCGTGTGTTGATCCCTTCGTTTCGCAGCGCAGCACGTCGCGGCTGCGCCAAATTGCCCCCAAATATCGGACGTTTGACGCCTTGAGAGGGGGTGTAAAGGGTGCCACAACATCGCGTGGCGTTCCGCGCCGTTCTGGCCGCAGGGGAACACGAATATATTCTGGAAGGGTGCGCGGCTCCGCGGGGATTTGCAATCTCTCGGCGGACGCCTTACCGCAACCTGACATCCGCATGGAGGGTGAATTGGCGACCGAAGCTGATGGTACAACGCGGCGCGACTTCCTCACGCTGGCAGGGCCTGCCTTTCTTGCCGTCGGCGGCGCATTGTCGATGTGGCCGTTCCTTGACCAGATGAACCCGGATGCCGGTGCCCTCGCTTTGGCGTCGATCGAAGTCGACCTGGAACCGATCGCAGAGGGCCAGTCCATCACCGTGATGTGGCGCGGCAAGCCGGTATTTATCCGCAATCGCACGGCCGCCGAGGTCGAGGAGGCCGTCAAGGTCCCTCTCGATGAGCTGCCTGACCCTGAGACGGACGCGCACCGGACCAAGAAAGGTCACGAGAAGTGGCTGGTGATGGTCGGCATTTGCACCCATCTCGGATGCATTCCGAAGGGCCAGAGCCTGAGCGATGCCAAAGGTGACTACGGCGGCTGGTTTTGCCCCTGCCACGGTTCGCACTATGACACCGCGGGCCGTATCCGTAAGGGCCCGGCGCCGCGGAACCTTGAAGTGCCGCCCTACACGTTTGTTTCCGACAACAAGATCAAGATCGGCTGATCCCTCACCCTGATCTGGCATCAAGGAGCGCCGAGACGCATGCACGCCCACGAAGATTCTTATAAGCCGAGCGGCCCGTTCTCGAAATGGATGGATGAACGCCTGCCGATCATGCGCATGATGCATGGCCAGTTCGTAGATTTCCCGACGCCGCGCAACCTGAATTACCTGTGGACCTTCGGCGGCATCCTGACATTCTTCCTGGTTGCGCAGATCATAACCGGCATCGTTCTCGCGATGCACTACGTGCCGCACGCGGACATGGCGTTCGATTCCGTTCAGCGCATCAAGCGTGACGTCAACTACGGCTGGCTCATCCAGACCATGCACGCGGTCGGCGCATCGATGTTCTTTGTTGCCGTCTATATCCACATGTTCCGCGGCCTCTACTACGGGTCCTACAAGGCGCCGCGCGAGGTCCTTTGGATCCTCGGCGTGCTGATCTTCCTCGTCATGATGGCGACCGGCTTCCTCGGCTACACCCTGCCCTGGGGGCAGATGAGCTTCTGGGGCGTCACGGTCATTACCAACCTCTTCTCGTCTTTGGATGAGATTATTCCCGGCCTCGGCACGGCGGTTGTGACCTGGCTGTGGGGTGGGTATTCGGTGACCGGGGCGACGCTGAACCGATTTTACAGCTTGCACTATTTGCTGCCCTTCGTGATCTTCGGCCTTGTCGCGCTGCACGTTTGGGCGCTGCACGTCACCGGCCAGAACAACCCGACCGGTATTGAGATCAAGTCGAAGTCGGATGCGGTTCCAATGAGCCCGTTTGCCGTGATGAAGGATCTCTTTGCGCTGGCCGTGTTTCTGATCTTGTTCGCTTGGTTCGTCTTCTTCGCGCCCGACTACCTCGGCCATGCCGACAATTACATCCCGGCCAATCCGCTGGTCACGCCGGCCCACATCGTGCCGGAGTGGTATTTTCTGCCCTTCTACGCGATCTTGCGCGCCATCCCCTCGAAGCTAGGCGGCGTGATCGCGATGTTCGGTGCCATCGGAATCCTGGTCTTCGTGCCATGGCTCGACACCTCGCGCGTGCGCTCGGCGAAGTACCGTCCGCTTTACAAGTGGTTCTTCCTGCTGTTCGTGATCACCTGTCTGGCGCTTGGTTATCTCGGCTCGAAGCCGGCCGAAGGCGCCTACGTTACCTGGGCCCGCATATTCACCGCGTACTACTTCCTGTTCTTCTTCCCGATCATGCCGCTGCTCGGTCTCATTGAGACGCCGACCCGCATGCCGGGGTCGATCACCGAAGCGGTACTCGGCGAAAAGGCCGCCGAAGAGGCGGGCGCTGGCGGCGGCGGTGGTGGCGCTGAAGCGGTGCCCGCGGCGCCCGAGAAGCGATAAAGCAGGTCAGAACACGGGAGAACTGGGCCAATGGTTATGACCCGCTCAATCATCGCTGCCGCTGCAGCACTCGCCCTGGCAACGAGCAGCGCGCTCGCTGCCGGCGGCGAGATCGATATCAAACGCAACAAGTGGTCGTTTGGCGGCATTAGTGGCCATTACGACAAGGCGCAATTGCAGCGCGGTTTCCAGGTCTATCGGGAGGTTTGCGCAAGCTGCCATAGCATCGGGCGGCTGTCCTTCCGAAATCTTGTCCAGCCGGGCGGACCGGAGTTTCCCAAGGATGCGGTCGAGGCATTGGCCAAGGAATATGAAGTCGATGCCCTGCCGAATGAAGAGGGTGAAGTCACGAAGCGCCCGGCCAAGCTCTCTGACCGGTTCCCGCCGCTGTATGCCAACGAGAACGCGGCACGCGCACTCCACAATGGTGCATTGCCGCCGGATCTCTCCGTCATCGCCAAGGCGCGTGGCGTAGCCTACATCGGACCTTGGTATCTCCATCCCTGGGCGATGCTCAAGGACATCGCGGCCGGCTACCAGGAAGGCGGCGCTGACTATCTCGTCGCGCTATTGACCGGCTACAAAGAGGCCCCGGCGAACACGGAATTGGCCGAAGGCATGAGCTACAACGCCTATTTCCCGGGCCACCAGATCGCGATGGCAAACCCGTTTGCCGGTGGAGACGGCTCCGTTGAATATCAGGACGGGACGCCCGCGACTGTGGAGAACTACGCCAAGGACGTCGCGGCATTCTTGTCCTGGGCCTCAGACCCGACGCTGAACCAGCGCAAGAAGATGGGTTGGCAGGTCCTGATATACCTGTTGATCACCTCGATCCTGCTCTACGTTGCAAAGCGCCGCGTTTGGGGCAGCGTCAAGCACTGAGGCAGGGCGGCGGCCGTCCGGGCCCCCGCGCGTCCGCCTAAGGCAGGCAAATCGCAATGCAAGAAGAGGCCTCGCGTCAGGGGCCTTTTTTGTTATGTCGGTAGCAGTTGCGGGTTTCGCGGAGGAACAATGATGACGGACACGGTGCTCGGAATTGTGGGTGGCAGCGGTCTTTATGACCTGCCCGGGCTCGAAAAACCGGCCTGGCGCACCGTGGAAAGTCCTTGGGGGCAGCCCTCCGACCAGATCCTGTTTGCCGAGATCGCCGGCCTGCCGATCCGCTTTCTGCCGCGCCATGGCCGTGGTCACCGGTTGTCCCCGACCGACATCAACTACCGCGCCAACATCGATTGTCTGAAGCGCGCCGGCGTCACCGATCTCGTTTCCGTCTCCGCCTGCGGGTCGTTTCGCGAAGAGCTGGCACCGGGCGTGTTCGTCCTCGTCGATCAGTTCATCGACCGCACGTTCGCCCGCCAAAAGAGCTTCTTTGGCACCGGCCTCGTCGCCCATGTCTCTTTGGCCGATCCGGTCAGCCCCGTTCTGGTCGATCACGTCGAACAGGCAGTCCGGACCGAAGCGATCGCCTACCAGCGTGGCGGCACCTATCTCGCCATGGAGGGACCGCAGTTTTCCTCGCGCGCTGAAAGCGAGCTGTATCGCTCCTGGGGGTGCGCGGTGATTGGCATGACCAACATGCCGGAAGCCAAGCTCGCCCGCGAAGCGGAGATCTGCTATGCCACCGTCGCCATGGTCACCGACTACGACTGCTGGCACGACGAGCACGACGATGTCGATGTCGCCGGCGTTATCAAGGTGATGCGTGAAAACACCGCCAAGGCGCAGCGCCTAGTCCTGACGCTCGCCAAGTCCTTTCCGCGCCAGCATCCGCCTTGTCCGATCGGCTCGGACCGGGCGCTGGAGGTGGCGTTGATCACGGCACCAGAAGCCCGCGATCCGGAAATGGTCAGAAAGCTCGATGCCGTGGCAGGACGGGTTCTCGATCAGGCGTAAGCGACACCCTGCGCGCGCCGACAAGCGTCGATCGGGCAGATTGGAGCACAAGCGCAAGGGCAGGCTGCCGTCAGCTCGCCGGTGGCAGCCTGATCGTGATATCGAAAATCCGCATCCACGGGAAATAGGTCTGCAAGGCCTCACCGATCAGGTAACAAACCCCGACCAGCAGGATCATCGCTGGGATGGCGGCGAACACGGCCTTGATGAAGAAGAACATCAGGTGAAAGAAAGGGATCTGCAGATAGCGCACGGCAACGACATCCGGCTCATAGCCGTCCTCTGCATAGCCGAACGCCTGCGGTTCCGACACCAGGTGTTCGGCTGGCGGCGCGGCGACCTCGCGTTCGCGTGCTTCGCGTTCGCGCGCCTCTTTCTCCCGTCGCAAGGTGCGTGGCAGGTCATCGTCGGCCGTCATCGAAAATTTGGGCTCGGCCATAGTAATTTGCTCCCGAAACCGCGCGATACTCGAAAGCACCGTGCGTCGCTGCGCTGCCGTTCCCCCTTGTCTACAGTGTGATCAGAATTATTGCTATTTTGCGCCGTGAATTTGACGCCAGAAAAGGATGAACCAGTGGACAACCTGAAGAACCTTGTGCGCACCATCCCGGATTACCCGAAACCGGGCATCATGTTTCGTGATGTGACGACACTGTTTGCCGATCCACAGGGCTTCAAGGCAACCGTCGTGCGACTGGCAGAGCCCTATCATACAGAGCCGATCGATGCTGTCGCCGGTATCGAGGCGCGCGGCTTCATTCTCGGCGGCGCCGTTGCCGATCGTTTGGGCTGCGGCTTCATCCCCGTGAGAAAAAAGGGGAAATTGCCCTACAAGACGGTCTCACAGGACTACGAACTCGAATACGGCACCGACACGATCGAAGTTCACGAAGATGCCGTCAAACCTGGCGAAAGGGTCCTCGTCGTCGACGACCTGATCGCCACCGGCGGAACCGCAGAGGCCGCCATCAAATTGATCCGGCAGGTCGGGGGCGTCATCATTGGTGCCGCATTTGTGATCGATCTGCCCGAAATTGGGGGCAAGGCCAAGCTCGAGGCGATGGGCGTGAACTGTCACGTATTGATGGACTTCGAAGGCCATTGACGGCCAGCGGATCCCAGGCGTCGCGTCACGCCGCGCCCAAACACCAACAGCCGCGGTGGGGTGAGGTCGGCACTCCGAAAGCGACCTGTGCAAGGATCGACATGCAACTCTCAAATGCCCAATACCGTGATGTGTTGCGCCTGATTGCAGCCTGGCGTCTTGAGCCGGGCATGCAACGAAGCTGCCCGGTGTGTGCTGCAGACGGCCTCGCAATCGACGACCGTTCGGCGCGTCCTCATGCCGAGTGGTACCACGTCCGTTGTCCGGCCTGCCGGTTGGATGAGACCATCAATATTCCGCTCGCGCCGCCGCGCACCGACTGAGGAGCCGCCATGAAGATCGCAGGCACCCACTACCGCACGATCTGGGTCAACGACGATGGTTGGTCCGTCAGCATCATCGACCAGACGCTGCTACCGCACCGCTTTGAACGCGCGCGCCTTGAGACCGTGGAAGACGCAGCCCACGCCATCAAGTCGATGCAGGTGCGAGGCGCACCGTTGATCGGGGCAACTGCGGCCTATGGCGTTTGCCTGCAACTGCGCAACGATGCTTCGGACGAGGCAGTCGACAAGGCGATCGCGTTCCTCGCCGAACAGCGCCCGACCGCGATCAATCTGCGCTGGGCACTCGACGAAATGCGAACAGCGCTCCAAAACCTGCCGCAGACCGAGCGTTTGGCCGCCGGTTATCGCCGCGCCGCGGAAATCTGCGACGAAGACGTCGAAACCTGCCGCATGATTGGCGTTCACGGTCTCGAGCTGATCAAGGCTGCAGCCGCCGGCAAGTCCGCCGGCAAGCCGGTCAACGTTCTCACCCACTGCAACGCCGGTTGGCTTGCAACGGTGGATTGGGGAACGGCAACCTCACCGATCTACCAGGCCCACGATGCCGGTATTGACGTTCACGTGTGGGTCGATGAAACCCGCCCGCGCAATCAGGGCGCTGCGTTGACGGCCTACGAACTGGGCAGCCACGGCGTGCCTCACACGATCATTGTCGACAATGCCGGCGGCCACCTGATGCAGCACGGCGAAGTTGACCTGTGCATCGTCGGCACGGACCGCACCACGGCCACGGGCGATGTCGCCAACAAGGTCGGTACTTATTTGAAAGCGTTGGCGGCCAAGGACAATGGGGTGCCGTTTTATGTTGCCTTGCCGCACTCGACGATCGACTGGACCATGGACGATGGCATGGCGATCCCGATCGAGGAGCGCGCGGACGACGAAGTCTTGAAAATGCCGGGTCGGCTCCCCGACGGCAGCATCGTAACGGTGGAGATTGCCGCCCCGGGTTCGCCGGCCGCCAATCCGGCATTCGACGTCACACCCGCCCGTCTCGTCACCGGGCTCATAACCGAGCGCGGTGTCACGAAAGCCAGTCGCGAGGGCCTGGAGGCGCTCTATCCGGAACGAAAAGCCGACTGATCGAGCCGGCTTCGTGTCTTGGTTCGTGAAGCAGCAAACACGGGTCCGCTGGCCCGCTAGAGCCTGCGAACTCTGCCTGTGCGCTATGCGGCGAGCGACTCGTAGTCTGCCGTCTGTACAAAGGCGTGGCTGTCGAGAAAACCGAACACTTCTTCAGCAAGATCAGCAATGCGCTGCTCCGCCTCCGCATCGGATTCTGGCACCGTCGCCATGTCATCCAGCGCCAGCAACGCGGCGTGGAAATCATCCAAAACCTGAGAGTCCATCACAGTTGCCCTCTTCAATCTTCCGGTTGGAATTTTGCGCGTTACGTCGGCCCATACAAGCCACTGAAACGCTTCTGTGCAAAACCGGAATTACTTGAGCAATACCAATCCATTGCCTCCGCCAAAGCCTGTGGATTGATGGCTCGAACGGCAGTTTTATCACACGCAAGCGAGTCAGGATTATGGTCGCCAAATTCTGCCCGGAAATCAGTCCAGGCGGTCCACCTCAGGCCGTGTAGAACGCATCGGCCGGCGCCGGGCCCTCCGAGAACAAAGGCTGCAGAATCTTGCGAACGGCCGCCTCGCCCAGGTCCTTGGTGATGAACACGAACCGCGAGCGCCGGTCATCGCCGGGCCACGCCTCGAGCGTCGTTGGCGGATAAAATACGTGCTGCACGCCATGCACGACGAACGGCAGCGGTTCGCCGTCAACAGCCACGATGCCCTTGAGCCGCAACAGCTTGTCACCGTGCGTCATGCGCAGCAGTTCCAGCGCAAACGACAGCTTCTTGCCGTCGAGCGGGGCATCGAAGGTCAACGCGAATGACGTGACGCCATGCGTATGCTGGTGCGCATGGTCGTGGCCGCCCTCACGATGATGGAAGGGATGATCGCAATCGCCGCCGGCACAATCATGGGCCTCGCCGTAAGCGTCGTCGGAAAGCCAGTCCGTGGCGCGCGCCTTCGTGGCAACCGGTTCGAAAGACGCCAGCCCCGAGAGCAATGTCGCAGCACCGTTGCCGTTGACGACCTCGTGCGTGTCGGCTGCCGGATTAAGCTCGCGCACCAGCGCTTTGACCCGCGTGATGGCTTCACCGTCGACGCGGTCGACCTTGGTCAGGATGATGCGATCCGCCATCGCGATCTGTTTGGCCGTTTCAAAGGCCTCTGCGAGCTGGCCCGGCAGCAGCTCCGCATCGACGGTCGTGACGATGCCGTCGAGCTGAAAAAGGCGGAACAGCGTATCGTTGGTCATCAGCGTGTGTGCGATTGGTGCCGGGTCGGCGAGCCCGGACGTTTCCAGCACAACCCTGTTGAGGTCCGGGATCCGGCCTTCGGCCATCTCGGAATAAAGGCGGTTGAGCGCGGCCACCAGATCATCGCGCACTGCACAGCAAACGCAGCCCGACGGCAGCAATACGGTCTCCTCGTTCGCAGCCTCGATCAGCGCATCATCGAGCCCGACCTCGCCGAATTCGTTGACGATCACCGCGGTTCCGGCCATCTCAGGCTGGGCCAGCAGCGCTTTGAGCAGTGTCGTCTTTCCGGATCCGAGAAAGCCCGTCAGAACGGTCATGGGAATTGGCAGCTGCACGTATCACGCTCGCGTTGGATGAGTCTTGTGGCCAATCGCTGGCACGGACCCGCCCGACATGCAAGGGTGTGAGATGCAAGGGAAAGCATATGGCAAGATCGCGAACCACCAGCGCGAGGGGCAAATCGCCGAAGGAGGCAGTGGGCAGCCGTCGTCCGTCTGCAAAAACGCGGGAAAATACTCTGCGCCGGCAGATCATCGAAGTCGCCTTGCGTATGAGCCGGGAGGGCCTGTCACCGGGCCGCTCCGGAAACGTTTCCGCGCGCTGGGACGATGGTATGCTGATCACCCCGTCGGGGATGGCCTATGACACCTTGAAGCCCGCCGACATCGTCCATGTCGCAGCGGACGGGCGCTTGCCAGCCAAAGCCCGCAAACCGTCGAGCGAGTGGCAGTTTCACCTTGCAGCCTACGCTGCCCGGCCGGACCGCGCCGCGGTCGTGCACACGCATTCGCTGAACGCCACGGTCCTCGCTTGCCGGCACGAGCCCATCCCGGCATTTCACTACATGGTCGCGGTCGCCGGCGGTAAGCAGATCCCGTGCGTGCCCTATGCACCCTTCGGCAGCGCCGAACTGGCGGCCCATGTCACGGGCGGACTTGAGCGCCACGATGCCTGCCTGATGGCCAACCATGGCCAGATCGCGATTGCGCGTACGCTCGATGCCGCGCTCGAACTTGCTACTGAAGTTGAAACGCTGGCAGCGCAGTACGTTCGCGTCCGATCACTTGGCAGGCCCAAGCTATTGAGCGACCGCGAGATGGACGAGGTCTTGGCCCGCTTCAAAACCTATGGCCAGCATGCTCAGTCGGACTGAACGCGCCCGGCCGCAACCTGAAGTGCGGCGGTCTCACCGGCAATGCGTCCGGATACAAACGCCCAGCCGAGATGGTGGCCATGGCCCTCCAGCAGTACGCCGCCCTGGCCCGTTGAGCCTGCTGCATAAAGGCCCGGAATGGGTTCGCCGTCCGCTCCGATGACCTCGAGACGCACTGTCACACGCAGTCCACCATCAGTGAACACGACGTAAGTCTTGACCGGCCCGAGTGCGACGTATGGCCCGGACGTGAGCGCCGGGCGACCATTTCGCTCTTCGCCGGCTGTCGCAAGAATCGATTGTGCAAGTGCACCGGCCGGAACGCCCATCGCTTTGGCCAGCGCCGGAATGTCCGCGCCGGCGTGATAGATGTCGCGACGATTTCGGCGATAGTCGTCGACATAGGCATAGGCGATACCGGGCGCCGTCGAGATGAAATACGGCCACGCCGTAAATCTGCCAGCGATGTTTTTGTCGAGCACGATATAGGCGACGCCGCCGGGTTGGCGCGGCACGTCACGGCCGGGCTGACCGGTTTCGTCACAAAACCTTCTCCCCTGGCGGTTGACCAGAATGGCGCCGGCCTCGAACAATTCCCGTGCCGGGCCCAGAGCCGTTGTCAGAAAGCTCATGGCAAACGGGCGCTGCACGCTGTCCGGTAGATGGTTCATGGCAAATCTTAGTGTAAGTGCCAGCGCGCGGCTTGGGGGGAGGCGACGCAACAGGCTTTCACGCATTGGCGGTATGAACCGCAAGATCGGCCCGCGTATGATGTCGCCGTTGACCACTTCGGCGCCGATCTCGCGCGCCATGCGGATGGCAGCCCCGCTCGCTGCCTTGTTGACCGCCTCGAGATCGGCCATGTCGGGGCCGGCCAGTTCCGCCTTCAATTCGCGATTGGCGCTAAAGTCGCCACCAGCCAGCACGACGCCGCCGCGAGCACGGTAGGTGACTGCATCGCCACCATGGTGTTGCGCTTCGACGGCAACCACGCGCTCGCCATCGCGGATCAACGCCTGCGCCTCCGTCGCAAGATGGATTTGGACACCCTGGCGACGACAATGGCGCCCCAGAAGAGCGGGAAACGCGCGCGAATTCGGCAGCACGTTGTGCATCCGCGGCAGTCGGTGTGGCGGCTCCGGGTTGGGCCCGGCGAACACCAATCCGATGCTTTCGAGCCAGCGGAATGTCTGGGTTATGTTGTCGACCAGGATGCGCCGCAAGGCGAGATTGTCCCGGTTGCGCAAAGAGCCGGCCAGTTTGTCGAGATCTTCGAAATGGGCATCCGCATCATCGATGATGTTGCGCGCACGTTGCTGTCGGCTGCCGTTGACCGAGATCGATCCCACCGACCACGCGGTGCTGCCACCGAGGTCCGCTTCCTTCTCCAGGAGAACGACATCGCGACCGAGGCCGGCGGCAGCACTTGCTGCGGCAAGGCCGGCGCCACCGCCGCCAACCACCACCACGTCGGTCTCGATCGTCGTCATGGGGCCTGCACGAACTTCTTCGTGATCGGTGTGAACAGGCGGGTTCCCGGCCGCTCACGCACATCCTTCGCAACCGACCCTCTCGCAACGACGACAATACCGCGTTCCTCCGCTGTCCGATCGAGGCCGGCTGCAGTGAGCCATGTGACGCGCGCAGCCATGTCGTCCGGTAGGGCCGAGCCCGGTTCGCACACGATAAGGCCTTGGTGCTCGCCGACCTCGGGCATCCGCTCCAGGCCATCGAACAGATTGCGGTACCAGTTCGTCATCCGCTCCTGCCACGGGTATGTATTCTCGGGCCCGCCGGCTGCCTTGTAGCCGGCGCTGTTGAAGAACGCAGGCCCTTCCACATCGTGGATCGCAAGAAACGGAGACGGTGTAGGATCGCCGGTCTCAAACCGTTGCGAGCCGTAAAAGCCCGGCAGAGCGAGCAGCTTGGCGATATGGCCGGCATACCAAGCGTGCCACGCGGCGATGTTGGCGCGGTCCGCAAGATCCATCTCGACCATATAGAGCATTGCAGACTCCCGAAAATCCATTGCCGGAGGCTAGGGCACTTCCCACTCCCGGGCCACGGCGCCAACGCGAATATCACGGATGCGAGCTTGACCCGTGACGGGCTGAGTCGTCTAACACGGGGGCAAATTCCAAAACGACCGTTGCGCACGACAAAGGAGCGATCTGTGAGAAAGAATAAACTGCGCGAGATCTGGGCGACAGGCAAAACGACAATCAACGCTTGGCTCGGCCTGCCCTGCACGATGTCGGCCGAAGTGGTTGCACACGCCGGCTTCGAGAGCGTGACCATCGACATGCAGCACGGTTGCGTGCCGTTCGAAAGCGTCGTGCCGATGTTCCAGGCGATTTGCACGACGGATGCCGTACCGATGATCCGCGTACCGTGGAACGAACCGGGCATCATCATGCGCGTCCTCGATGCCGGCGCCTATGGCGTCATCTGCCCGATGATCAACACGGTCGAAGAGGCTCGGGCGCTTGTCTCCGCCTGTCGCTATCCACCTATGGGCGCGCGTTCCAGCGGACCGTTCCGGGCGTCGGTCTATGCCGGCGCCGACTATGTCAGGCACGCCAATGACGAGATCCTGGTATTCGCCATGATCGAGACCGAGACGGCCATTGCCAATCTGCCGGAAATTCTCAAGGTCGAAGGCCTTGATGGCGTCTATGTCGGGCCTGGCGATCTCAGCCTGTCGATGGGCGAGCAGCCAAGCTTGTCTCCGACCGCACAAAAGGTCATTGACGGCATCAAGAAGATTGCCGACCAGACCAACGAAGCCGGGCTCATTCCCGGTGTCCACTGCGATAGCCCGGAAACGATCCTGACGCGCTACGAGCAGGGGTTCCGCTATGCGACGCTGCTGAACGATACGCGACTCCTGGCTTCGGCCTGCCAGAACGGGGTCAACGCCGTGCGTGGCCTGGCGCCGGCAGCAGCCTCCAAGACGTATTGAGCGCGCAAGGCCATCAATCGGCAAGGCCGGCATGTCCCGAGACGGGACCTGCCGGCCGCTGCTGCGTCTGCCTGCACGGCACGTCTTGCTTCTTCGGTGAATTCGACGGCTACCGCTATTGTCGTTGTCGGCGTTGCCAGGCGACATGGCTCGATCGCGCCCAACTACCGGATGGTGTGAGCGAGCGGGCGCATTATCTGACCCATGAAAACGACCCGGACGACCCGCGCTATCGCGCATTTCTTTCGCGCCTGGCAACGCCGCTTCTCAAGCGCCTGTCTCCGGGCCTGAGCGGCCTCGACTATGGCTGCGGCCCTGGCCCCGCCCTGGCGGCCATGCTGCGTGAGGCAGGCCACAGCGTCACCCTCTATGATCCCTTTTTCGCAGCGGACGCGACGGTGCTTGCAGGCCGCTACGACTTCATTACCTGCACGGAAGTTGTCGAGCATTTTCACGAGCCGGCCCGGGAATTTCGACAATTGGATGGTCTGTTGCGTCCCGGCGGCTGGCTCGCGGTCATGACAATGTTTCAAACCGACGATGCGCGCTTCGCCAACTGGCACTATCGCAAGGACCCGACGCATGTCGTCTTTTACCGCGAGGCCACGATGCGCACATTGGCTGCGGATCTCGCCTGGCACTGTGAAATTCCGGCACCGAATGTTGCCCTGTTTTGCAAACCGGCCTGAGCGGGCGGCCGTGCCGCGGTTGTTTCTCGATATCAAATCCTTAACTCTGATGGAGACGCAGCTGAGCCATGCCGCACCCGGGCGGTTATTACGGTTCACGGCAATGCCAAGGAGGCCGCGATGCTCGATCTGACCACCGCCAAGGGCAAAATCATCGATGCGGCGATGAAACTCGCGGCAGAACGCAAATGGTCCGAGGTAACGCTACGCGACATTGCATCGGCGGCCGGTGTCTCGATGGCGGATATGAAGCGCGAGGTTTCCTCCAAGGCGCACATCTTCGGCTTGTTTACGAGTGCTGTCGACAAGGAGGTGTTGGCCAAGGCCGGCGCCCCCGACCCCAACCAGTCGCCGCGCGACAACCTGTTCGAGACGATCATGAATCGGTTCGACGTAATGCAGCCTTACAAGGAGGCCTTGAAATCGATCCTGGCAGGCGCCGCACCGGATCCGCGTCTGGCCCAACGACTCCTCAGTTCTCAGGCGTGGATGCTCGAGGCGTCGGGCATCTCGTCCTACGGCCCGTTGGGCGGCATCAAGACGGTTGGCCTTGCATCGCTTTATATGCAGGTCGCCCGAGTCTGGCTCGAGGACGATGATCCCGGCATGGCGCGCACGATGGCGGCGCTGGACCGCCGCTTGCGGCGCGGTGAACGCTCGATTCAGGCACTTGATGATGGCTGTCGCGCCCTTGGTCGTTTCGCATCGGTCTTGCGCTGCCGCAGGCGCCGGCGCAGCGAAACCCGTCCCACAGACGAGCCGGTCGACGTCACGCCGACCAGCGAGGCCGACAACGGCGACAATGGCGAACCGGCACCGGCTGTCTGAGGCAACACCGAATGCCCGTCCAATCGGGCGGTCGCGCGAGCGCGCGATCCCGGGGGCTTGCGTCGCCGCTCCGGGCAGGGCACGGTCCAGCGGCAATTCGGGATTGAGGATGGGATTGACGATGTTTGGACCAGAAAACGGCCCGGCGCCGGAAATCAAGTTCGACGATTTTCTCGCCGTCGACATTCGGGTCGGCACGGTGGTTGAAGCCGAGCCCTATCCCGAGGCGCGCAAGCCGGCGCTCAAGCTGTGGATCGACTTCGGCGACGCCATCGGCATCAAGAAGACCTCGGCTCAGGTCACGGTGCATTACACGCCCGAGCAGCTCATCGGCCAGCAGATCGCCGCCGTCGTAAACTTCCCGCCGCGCCAGATCGGCAAGTTCATGTCCGAAGTCCTGACCTTGGGCTTTGCCGACGAGAATGGCGATATCGTACTGATCCAGCCTGGACGCCCTGTGCCGAACGGCGGGCGAATGCACTGAGCCGTGTCACCGGCAAAAGCGCTGGCCGGCAGCTGGATCAGAGCGGAATTCTGATGACCGCTCTAAGCCCGCCCATCGCACTCTTGCCGAGCGTCACGTCGCCGCCGTGGCTGCGCGCGATGTCGCGTGTGATCGCGAGGCCCAGGCCGGAGTTTCCGCTATCCTGGTTGCGTGCGTGGTCGAGCCTGTAAAACGGCCGGAACACGTTTTCACGCTCGTTCTCAGGTATCCCGGGCCCGTCGTCCTCGACCTCGATGATAACCCATTTGCGCGCCTTCGCGGCGCGGATGACGACTTCGTTCCCGAACCGCGCCGCGTTGCTGACGAGATTGGTCAGCGCGCGCTTGAACGCCTGCCGCTTGAGCGGCACCATCAGCTCGCGCCGCCGCTTACTCTGCATGAAGGTGATCTTGACGCCGAGCACCTGTTGCTGGCTGCAGACCTCTTCGATCAATTGGCGCAGTGGCGTCGGCGCTGCTTCCTCGCCACCGTCGCCTTTCGCGAAGGCGAGGTATTCCTCCAGCATGTGCTGCATTTCGTTGACGTCGTGCTCCAGGGCCTGCGATTCCGGCCCGGTCGGCAGCAGCGCCAGTTCCAACTTGAAGCGCGTCAACACGGTCCGCAGGTCATGGCTAACGCCCGCCAACATCGCTGTGCGTTGGTCGACGTGCTGGGTAATGCGGTCGCGCATTTCGAGGAACGCGATCGCCGCCTGGCGCACCTCTCTTGCACCGCGCGGCTGGAAATCGTCCGACACCGGCCGCCCCTTGCCGAATGCGTCGGCCGCTTCTGCAAGCCGCAGGATCGGACGGATCTGGTTGCGCAGGAAAAGGATGGCAACGGTTAGCAGGACCACAGACGTGACGACCATCCAGATCAGGAAGATGTGTGAGTTGGAGGCATACGTCTGACTACGCTGCGCAACGAAACTCAGGATCGCCTTCTTGAGCTTGATCTTGATTTCCACATGATCGGAATCGCCCACTGTGTCGATCCAGAACGGCGTATCCTTGATCCTGAGGCGGATCTCGTTCGACAGCGTCTTGTCCAATAGCGAGAAAAACGGCTTAGGCTGCACCGATGGCAGGTCACCGGCCGGCAGCACCTGCACCTGCAGATTGAGCTGGTCGCGGGCAAGCCTGACGAGCGAGCTGTAATCGTCCTTCTTGCGGTAGTCCTTGTAGAGTTCGACGACGGCGGCAACGTCCCGCGCGGTTGCTTCCGAAAGGCGCCGGGTCACAGCCTGCCAGTGCCGTTCCATGAAGATGAATGCGACAACCCCTTCAAGCAGCACGATCGGCGCGATAATGATGATGAGCGCGCGGGTATAAAGGCCCTTGGGCAGCACGTCGGCAAGCCGTCGCTGCAGGAACTTGCCGGCTTTGACAAGCCAACTGCGCGTGTCTGCACCTAGCTGAACAAGTTGCGCACGCGTTGGCGGCCAGGACGGCCGCGCAGCTCTTTGCTCGCCTTCGTTCGTCGCAACCATGATCTGGCCCGATGGTTTGACCGCGCCGTCCAACACGCAAGCAGCGCACCGGCATCGACACCGATAGCACAGCGTGTTCACAACCCGAAGACCTGCCGTGGCGTGTTCCAAAGCAGGCCCGGTCGCCGCGCCTCTAGTCGGTATAGAGAATATACCCCTTGCCACGCACGGTTTGCAGATAGACCGGGTTCGAAGGGTCGGCCTCGATTTTTCGGCGCAGGCGGTTGATTTGCACGTCTATAGCCCGCTCGCTGCCGGTCGAATCGTCATTGGCCAGCTCATGCCGCGCGATCGGTGAACCCGGCCGTTGTGCAAAGAGCTTGAGAAGATCGCGCTCGCGCTCCGTCAGCTTCAGGGTTTCCTCACCGCGCCGCAACTCACCGCGTTCGCAGTGGAAAACCAACTCACCCATACGGATTTCTTCGCTGTTGCCGGCTGGCGCACCGCGCTTCAGGATATTTTGCAGCCGCAACAGCAATTCGCGCGGCTCGAATGGTTTCGGCAGGTAGTCATCGACCCCCGCCTCGAGGCCTTCGATCCGGGCATCCGCATCAGCCTGGGCGGTGAGCATGCAGATCGGGATCGACAGTTCGGATTTGAGGTCACGTGCCAGCTCGAGCCCGTTTTCACCCGGCATCATCACGTCGAGGACGATGATGTCGAAACTCAATCCGCGCATTGCGGCCCGGGCCGCAGCCGCGTCCGCTGCCGGCGTCACGCGAATACCGTTGTTCATTAAATAGCGTGTCAGCAGGTCTCGAATCCGCTGATCATCATCGACGACCAGAGCATGGGGAGCATTGTCGGGCAGGTTGTCCTGACTGGCGTGCGCGGGTCGATCCACAGTGATGTCCTATCGATTTTCGTCAACCAGGCCTTTCGCCGGTTCCCCGACGAGATCGAGCACCTTAGCGCGATCTTCGGGAGAAACCATAGCGAGAAGGAACCGGGCGACGGCCGCGCGCGAGTCTGGACCGGCATCGCGCAGCGCACCTTTGATCCGCTCGGTTTGCAGGTTGGCGAGCCGCCGCGCCAATGCCCGCCCGCGCTCGGTGACGAACAGCAGCCGCTGGCGTCGGTCCGATGCGCCGGTCTCTTGCAGAACGAAGCCGTCATCGATCAATTGCTTGAGGACGCGGGCGAGGCTTTGCTTGGTGATCTTCAGGGTGTCGAGCAAATCTGCCACGCGAAGGCCCGGATTTCGGTGGACGAAGTGCAATACCCGGTGGTGTGCCCGGCCAAACGCATAGTCGTGCAGCAGCGCATCGGGCTCCCCGGTGAAATCGCGATAGGCGAAGAACAGCAATTCGACGAAGGCGATATGCGCGACGTCGAGCGGCGGCTCCTTGCGCGCAGGATCATCGCCGGGATGATGGGCGCGTTGGCGAACGCCGGCACCGTTCGATCCTGAATTTATGTCAGCCATGTTGACTTATTTGGCGCCACTTGATACGCGTGGCAAGTCATTTCGCTTGCGTTTGCCGTTTTTGGCAGGATTGCTCAAGCGCCCCCGGCGGGTGGCGATCGGTAAGTGGGATCGGCAACCACACACCATGAATTGGGGCCTCCGAAACGCGCGAGGGAGGAATTTGCCATGGCCGACATTATGCCGTTCGACGATCGAGACGGGTTGATCTGGTACAATGGCGAACTGGTGCCGTGGCGCGAAGCCACGGTTCATTTGCTGACCCACGGCCTGCACTACGCGAGCGCGGTGTTTGAGGGGGAACGCGCTTACAACGGCGTGATCTACAAGCTGACCGAGCACTCCCAGCGTCTCGTCGATGGTGCCAAGGCGCTTGACTTCGAGATTCCTTATTCGGTCGCGGAAATCGACGAGGCCTGCCGCCAGGTTATTGCCGCCAACAACCTCGTCGATTGTTACGTCCGCCCGATCGCCTGGCGTGGCAGTGAGATGATGGGCGTCTCGGCCCAGGCGACAAAAATAAATCTGGCGATCGCGGCCTGGGATTGGGGCTCGTATTTCCCGATGGAGGAGCGCCTCAAGGGAATTCGCGTGGCCTGGGCCAAGTACCGCCGGCCGGATCCGGCAACGGCACCAGCCTGCACCAAGGCGACCGGTCTTTACATGATCGGCACCATCGAAAAGCACCGCGCGGAAAAGGACGGCTATGCCGAAGCGCTGATGCTCGACTGGCGCGGCCGGATCTCCGAGTGCACTAGCGGAAACATCTTCTTCGTCAGCGGAAATGAACTGCACTCCCCGACGCCGGACTGCTTCCTTGACGGCATCACCCGCCGCACCGTCATGGAACTCGCTGGGCGGCGCGGCTACAAATGCATCGACCGTGTCATCATGCCGGACGAACTCAACGACTTCAACGAGTGCTTCATGGTCGGTACCGCGGCCGAAGTCACTCCGATCAAGGAGATCGGCGAGTACATGTTCCAGCCCGGCAAGGTCTGTGAAACGCTCCTGCGAGACTACATGGCGGAAGTACAGCCGGACCAGGCAACGGCGGCGGCCGAATAGGCCCTGCGCGGTCTCAACCGTGAGGCCGCATGTCCGCCCCGCGCCCGCAGGCCAGACGGGCGTTGCTCACCAGGCACAATCAGGGGAATTCCTGTGGGTTGCGCGATCGCACGTTGCGATGACGCGACGGTTGTCGGAAGCTCACGTGGTGTTGCATGCGTGGGAGACGGCGATGCGCGGATTGTCGAGTTTAACCATCCTGTTGGCTGCCCTGGTTGCAGTCGTGTTTCAGGCAGCGGCGGCCATGGCGCAAACGAGCCAGGGCGCACAGATCAACGTTCAGAGGGACTGCCAGACGGTCGTCCAGTGCCGCTTTCGCCGCGGTGGCGTTTACCGCGGGTGCATTTCCGCTTTCAGCTGCCGTCAGTGCCGTTTCGTGCGCGCAAGCTGTACGATCGAAGGGCGCCGCCAGATTTGCCGCCGCCTGCGCTGCACGTGGGGCTGAGCACACGGGGCCATAGCCTTTCAGGTTAAGCTGAAACCATCCCGCTCCCCCTCCCGACCGCCCACAGCATCATTGTATTTGACGTTCGGGAGGAGGTGCGGGCCGGCGACGCGAGATTCCTTGCGCCAAAGGCGGAATTGACCTGACGTAGGGCTTCTAGCGGATCGAGGTCGTGCTTCCCCGCGGCAGCGGTGCACTTTGCTGGCTGTCGGAAAGCCGGCCATTCCAGAGCATGGTCCAGACAAGCGTCAGGAACCCGCCGAGTACCAGCATTGCTGAAAGACGCGCATGTATGGAAAGTTCCAGTCCCAGGTGCGGGGCAATCACTTCCAGGACGGCCATCCAGAAGGCGAGTGGCACGCCGACGATGCAGACCAGGCTCATGAGCGCGTACACCAGTCCCGCGCGGCGCTCACCGACAAGCGCTGCCTGCGAAATCGACGTCTGAGAGGCAAATGACACTGTCCGGCCCATGCTACGCCCTGCCTTAAGCGGTTTGAACTGCCGCAATATCAATCGAACAACGCTAAGCCACCGGGTGTTAATGGTTCGCTAAACGCTGGGATTCGCAAGGTGTGAACAGTTGGTTTTCCCCAACGTTCCCAGGCCAGGGGATTAACTCCAGCTACTGAACGGTGTTTCCGGGACAGGTGTTAACGGATCCTTACCGTTCTTGTAGGCAATGAGGTTGTCGACAACCATCTGAGCCATCGCCTGACGCGTGTAGAGCGATGCCGAGCCGACATGCGGCAACAACACGAGATTGTCGATCTTCATCAATTCCGGATTGATGTGCGGCTCATCCCACATCACGTCGAGGCCGGCAGCGAAAATCGTGCGGTTCCGCAGCGCCGCCATCAAGGCGGTCTCATCCACCACTGATCCGCGCGAGATATTGATCACGACACCGCGCTCGCCAAGTGCGGCCAGCACGTCGGCGTTGATCAGGTTCTTGGTTTCCGCCGTGCCCGGCGTGACCACGATCAGCGTATCGACCGCACGCGCCAGTTCAACGGCGCTCGCATGGTAGGCATAGGGCACCTCTTTTTGTTCGCTGCGCCCGAAATAAGAGATGTCCAGGCCGAAAGCCTCGCAACGCTTTGCAATCGCCTTGCCGATCCGCCCCAGCCCGACGATGCCGACGGAGCGGTCGCGCAGCGTTGCCGGCGTCAACCGATAGTCTCCGCTTGTATCCCAGTGTCCGGCGCGTAGATACTGCTCCGCCTGGCCCAGTTCGCGCACGGTCATGATCAGCAGGCCGAGCGCAGTATCTGCAACTTCTTCGGTCAGCACGTCCGGTGTGTTGGTCACCACGATTCCGCGAGCCTTGGCGGCGGCCGTATCAACCATATCGTAGCCGACCCCGAAATGCCCGATGATCTTCAAATTAGGGAGTTTTGAGATCAGATCCGCGTCGACCCAGATTGCATGTCCGCCGGACGCAATGGCCTCGATCCTGTCGCCAACGTCGGCCAGCATTGCCGCCTTGTCGCCGGCGCTGTGATAGCGATGGACCTCGAATTCGGCATCGAGCTGTTCGGCCTTCATTTCCATCAATTCGGCAGTCATCAGCAGCGGCGGCTTTGTCATCGTTCCCTCCAGCGGTTGTGCAGCGTTTGCCACTCGTAACACTGCGTCCGCGCCGGCATCAACGAAACTTCGCGACAGGCGTTGCGGATTGCCGCGATCGGGGCGACAACCATCGCATGACTGCGTTCGCTTTGCCCCGCACGACGAGCACCGATTACGACGTCGCAATTCTCGGCGGCGGCCACAACGGCTTGACCTGCGCCGCATATCTGGCCCGTGCCGGACTGCGCATCGTTGTCTTGGAAAAAAATCCGGTGGTTGGCGGTGCCGCACAAACCGAGGAATTCCACCCAGGTTTCCGCAATTCGGTTGCCGCCTATACCGTGAGCTTGCTCAACCCCAAGGTGATCGCCGACCTTGAACTTGCCCGCCACGGACTCAAGATCGTCGAGCGCCCTGTCGCCAATTTCTGGCCGCTCGTTGACGCGCCGGGACTGGTCCTGCCCTATGGCTGCGCGGCACGGCGAGCGGCGATCGCGGCAATCTCGGCGCACGACGCCGCCCGCCTTGGCGACTACGACGACGCCCTTGAACAGGCCGCCGGCCTGCTGCGCGAATTGGTTCTGAAAACGCCGCCCAATGCAGGCGCGGGATTGCTCGATATGCTGCGCGCCGGCCGCATTGCAAGACGGCTGACAGCAGCCCCGATCGAAACGCAGCGGACTCTGTCCGACCTCTTCACGAAGAGCGCTGCCGATTTCCTGGACGGCTGGTTCGAGAGTGACATCGTCAAGGGCGCATTCGGGTTTGACGGCATTGTCGGCGCCTTCGCGGCGCCGTCGACACCGGGAACAGCCTATGTGGTGTTGCATCACTGCTTTGGCGAGGTGAACGGCAAGTCTGGCGTCTGGGGACATGCGGTCGGCGGCATGGGCGCGATCACGCAGGCGATGGCGCGGTCTGCCGAGGCCGCCGGCGCTGAAATCCGGACCAATGCCGAGGTTGCCCGCGTCGAGGTGCACGACGGCCGCGTCGACGGCCTGCTACTGGCGTCGGGCGCGCGCATCAATGCACGCGCGGTCGCCGTCAATGTGCCGCCAAAACTACTGTTCCGCGACCTGATTCCGGCAAACACTGTCGCACCGGATGTCAGTCGGCGCTTCACGCACATCAAGAGCGGGTCCGGAACCTTCCGAATGAACGTTGCCCTCGGTGCGTTGCCGGATTTTACCGGCCGACCGGGGACGCATTGCCAGGATCACCATGGTGCAGGCATCATCATCGGCCCCGGCCTCGACTATCTCGAACAGGCCTATCTCGATGCCCGGCGTGACGGCTGGTCGGCTGCCCCGATCATCGAAATGCTGATCCCGTCGACACTCGATGACACGTTGGCACCACAAGGCCGCCACGTGGCCAGCCTTTTCGTTCAGCACGTCTCGCCGCACCTGCCTGCACCACGCAGCTGGGCGGACCCGGCCGAAAAGCAACGCTTTGCCGATCTCGTCGTCGCGACCGTCACCCAGTACGCGCCGAACTTTGCCGACAGCATCATTGCCCGCCAGATTCTGAGCCCGCTCGATCTCGAACACCGTTTCGGGCTCGTAGATGGAGATATCTTTCACGGCCAACTGGGCCTAGACCAGATGTTTTCGCTGCGCCCGGTACTCGGCCATGCCAACTATCGCCTGGGTTTGCCGGGGCTCTACCTGTGTGGTTCGGGCGCCCATCCCGGCGGCGGTGTCACAGGCGCGCCCGGCCACAACAGCGCGCGCGAAATCCTCGCGGACTTTCGCTGGCGGCGGGTTTGATCGCGCGGCGAAAAGCGCGCCAATTCATCAGCCATTGGATTTGAACTTCCGACGGCATCGGTCATCATCCAACGCGAGGTTGCGATTGACCGTCGACCGTTTCGGCGGTTGAAAGAGAGGCCCGGACAACATGGCAGATGATCGTGGCCAGATGGTTCTGATCGGCTTTCTGCAGGCTCAGAACTGCTCGAATTACGTCGGTTCGTGGCGCCACCCGGCATCCCATTCCGATTTTCTAAGCCCGGAGTACTACGCCAGGATCGGCCGTGCGCTCGAAGTCGGCAAGTTCCACCTCGCCTTTTTCGACGATCGTCTTGCGATGCCCGACATCCTCGGCAACGATCATCGAGCGGCTGTCGAGAACGGTGTCCGGGTCGTCAAGATGGACCCCTGTACGCTGGTCATGATCATCGGCCAGGCGACCGAGCGCCTCGGCCTTGGCGCGACCTACTCCACCACGTACTACGAACCGTTTCACGTCGCCCGCGTGTTCGCAACGATGGACCACATGCTCGGCGGTCGCGTCGCATGGAATGTTGTGACTTCGCTCAACACGTCCGAAGCGCAGAATTTCGGCGAGAAGGAACACCCGCCGCACGACCTGCGCTACGACAAGGCGGATGAGTTTATGGAAGTCGTCCTTGGCCATTGGGACAGTTGGGACGACGATGCGCTGATCGTCGACAAGCAGGCCGGCAAATTTGCGCATGCCGACAAGGTCCACAGGCTTGATCACGCCGGCCGGTGGTTTAACTCGCGCGGGCCCTTCCCGGTGCCGCGCACACCACAGGGCCGGCCGGTCATCATCCAGGCCGGCCAATCCGGCCGCGGCCAGCAGTTCGCAGCGCACTGGGGCGAACTGGTGTTCGCGATCTTCCAGACGAAGGAAGCCGGCCAGAAGATCTACAAGGGCCTCAAAGACCAGGTCACAGCCGCCGGCCGAAATCCGGATCATGTGCGCCTTGCCCCGGCAGCCTACATCATTCCGGGCGAGACCAAGGCGGTTGCCGAGGCCAAGCGCGAGATCATCGAGGCGCAGTGGCGAACGATCGACTCCCTGGCACTGCTGTCCGAAGTACTCAATTTCGACTTCGCCTCGAAGCCGATGGACGAACCGTTCACCGACGACGAACTCGACTCGATTGGCGGCCTGCGCGGCGTGCTCGACAGGGTCGTTGCAATTTCCGGCAAGGCACATCCGACGCTCGACGATTTCGTTAACTTCTCGCGTCGCGGTACCATCCACGAGTTCGCAGTATTTTGCGGTACGCCCAAGAATATAGCTGACGAAATGGAAGCCTGGTTCGTCGAACGCGCGTGCGATGGCTTTGTCGTTGCAGCACCGCACCTGCCCGGCGGTTACGAAGACGTGGTCCGGCTGGTCATTCCCGAACTACAGCGCCGCGGCATCTTCCACGAGGACTACGCCGGGCCGACCTTGCGCGACAATCTCGGGCTTCCTCGCGCGCAGATCCGTGACTGGCAGAGGGCGACGTGAAGCACATCCCCACGTAAGCCTGGCAAGCCCGCCAATACACCGGCACGAGTGTGTCTCGCAAGAGCAGTCAAAACAATCACGGCCGACGATTTGAGCCGGAGCAAAATATGGACGCAAATCTATTCCGCACGATCATGCGCCAGCAGGCCGGCGCGGTGGCGCTGATCTGCACCGGCAGCAAGGGTGCCCGGTTCGGCCTGACGGCGACCGCCGTGTGCTCCCTGACCGATGACCCGCCGACGATCCTGGTCTGCGTCAATCGAAGCGCAAGTGCTCACGACACCATCGAGGCGAGCGGTGTCTTCAGCGTCAATCTCCTGAGCGCGGAACACAAGCACCTTGCCGGCATATTTTCCGGCCAGACCGACCTCAACGGTGAGGACCGTTTCAATGTCAAAGGCTACTCCTGGGCGGCCCACGCCTCAGGCACGCCCTGCCTCGAAGATGCCATAGCTCATCTCGACTGCACAGTGACGGAACGCCAGAAGTTTTCCTCTCACACGCTGTTCATTGGCCTGGTCAATGAAGGCAGCGCCAACGAGGACGTCGCACCGCTCCTCTATTTTCGCGGTCGGTTCAGCGAACTGGGCGAGGGCTGAGGACCGACGTTGCAGCGACCTGTCACGCTATGGGTCCCGATATGATCCAGCCGGTCGAACCCTGGTCATCTTTGCTCAACCGAACGACAACGCGCGTGCGTTACGTTTGTCAGCATTCACAAAGCAAGAACTCTTGCCCGGAGATTTCAGGGGTGGCGCAAGACAGCGGTGGGGTGCACGCAACCCCGCCGCTGTATCCTTTGCAGCCCTGCTCGGCGAAATCGATCCGGTTCGGATGTTCGCGTTCTCGCCCGGCTGAATGGTTCCATTTCTAGTGATCGCGCTCTAAAGAATCGAGCAACTTTCTGCTTTAATTCGGAACCGGACCGATTCCGAATTAAAGCAGGTTGCTCTAGGCTCGCCCCGTATGACGGGCAAACCAGGGAGATGATCCGTGCAGATTGCGATGGTGGGACTGGGGCGGATGGGGGCCAATCTCGCCCGCCGCCTGATGCGGCATGGCCACGACTGCGTCGTATACGATCGCGATGCGACGGCCCGGGATACCCTCGCCGCGGAGGGAGCGACCGCCGTTGCCGATCTCGCGAAAATGGTCGCGGCGCTGACGCCGCCGCGCACGGTCTGGGTGATGCTGCCGGCCGGCGACATTACCGAGGCAACGATTGCGGATTTCGCCGGAAGGCTGGCTCCCGGTGACACGATCATCGATGGCGGCAACACCTTTTGGAAGGACGATGTGCGTCGCGCGCGCGAACTCGCGACCCGCGGCATCGACTATGTCGACGTTGGAACGTCAGGCGGCGTCTGGGGCCTCGAACGCGGCTATTGCCTGATGATCGGCGGTAAGGCGACGGTCGTCGAGCGCCTCGATCCGGTATTCGCGGCGCTCTGCCCGGGCATCGGCGACGTCCCACTGACGCCGGGCCGTGAGGATCGCGATCCCCGCGCCGAACAGGGCTACATCCACGCCGGGCCCCACGGTGCCGGTCACTTCGTCAAGATGATCCACAACGGCATTGAATACGGCATGATGCAGGCTATGGCGGAGGGCTTTGATATTCTGCGCCACGCCAACTCGCCCAACTTGCCCGAGGACCACAGGCTCGACCTCGATCTGGCCGATATCGCCGAAGTCTGGCGTCGCGGCAGCGTGGTGACCTCCTGGTTGCTCGACCTGACCGCCGATGCCCTGGCGCAGGACGAGCATCTTTCCGAATTTTCCGGCCACGTCAGTGATTCCGGCGAGGGCCGCTGGACGGTGCAGACCGCCATCGAAGAAGCGGTGCCGGCCGAGGTGCTGACGTCCGCGCTCTACACGCGCTTTCGCTCGCGTCAGGCAAGCACGTTTGCCGAAAAGGTGCTCTCCGCCATGCGCAAGGGCTTTGGCGGCCACACGGAACCGAAGTAGGCGGCAATCCGGACATGCACCCGCGTTCCCATAATCCGCCGGAAGCTCTCAAGGTCATCCTGCTGATGGGGGTCGCCGGCTCCGGCAAGAGCACGCTGGGTGAGGCCCTTGCTGCCGAATTCGGATGGCCGTACCGCGATGCCGACAGCTTCCATCCGCAAGCCAACATTGCCAAGATGAGACGCGGTGAAGCGCTTACCGACGATGATCGGTGGCCCTGGCTGGACGCGATCGCAGCCTGGATCGACGAATGCCGCACGACGCCGCGACCGGGTATCGTGTCGTGTTCGGCGCTGAAGCGGGCTTATCGCGACCGCCTGCTTGCCGGCCGGCCGGACGTGCGCTTGGTCTATCTTAAGGGCGACCGCGACGTCATCGGCCATCGCATGGCAGCACGCCGCGACCACTTCATGCCGCCGGCACTGCTTGACAGCCAGTTCGCAACCCTCGAAGAGCCGGCACCGGCAGAATGGCCGATTGTCGCTCCGATCGATGCCACGCCGCGCCGTATTGCCGAGACCATCCTCGCAGCCATCGCCCAGGAGGGCAGCGGACTGGTGTAATGAAGAACGTAGGCAACGGCGCAGCGCAGCAGCGAACGATCAGGTCTTCGACCAGCGTTTGAGTGCGGTATCATCACTCTCGCGCGCATCGACCCAAGCGGCATCACCGTCTCTGCCCGCTTCCTTCTTCCAGAACGGCGCCCGGGTCTTGAGAAAGTCCATAAGAAACTGGGCGGCATCGAAGGCCGCCTGGCGATGCGCTGAGGCGGTGACGACGAGGACGATGTTGTCGCCGGGCTCGAGCGCCCCGTAGCGGTGGATGATCAGCGAGGCTTCAAGCGGCCAGCGCGCATTGGCCTCGGCCTCGACACGCGCCAGTTCCGCTTCCGTCATGCCCGGGTAGTGCTCCAGGTGCATTGCCGTGATCGGCGTGCCGCCGGCGCTCCCGCGGACCGTTCCGGTGAATGTCACGATCGCTCCGATTTCGGTATTTGTCCCGCTGAGTGCAGCCACCTCGCGGCCGACATCGAAATCTTCCTGCTGTACGCGAACGGCCACGCTCACACTCCTTAACCGCCGGTGACGGGCGGAAAGAATGCAACCTCGCGCGCTCCTGCGATTTCCGCATCGCCGTGCACGTGTTCCTGATTTATGGCAACCCGAATGGTGTCGGGGGCTGCGAACGCCGCCTCGTACTCCGGCGCGCGCGCGCGCAGCCAGGCGACGAGATCGGATATGGTCACGACCGTGGCGGGGATCGTCAACTCCTCCTCGCCGCGGCCCACCTTTTCGCGAACGGAGGCAAAATATAGAACCTTGACGCTGGCCAAACTGCGTCTCCCGATGGTGGCTGTCTCATCGTCCGCCAACGGCCCGGGACCCTAGTCCTTAAGGGCGTGCGTCAGAGCGGCGGCCACGTAACTGCTGCCCGTCCATAACGTAAGGATTGCAGCCGCCCACAGCAATGACAAGCCGAGATCGCTGGTCGGCAGCCCGAACTTGTCGCCGGCCGGTCCGACAAGCAGCAGGCCCAGTGCAACCATCTGCACGATCGTCTTCCACTTGGCCAGTTCGCTCACGTGCAAAGTGACCTGTAGCGCCGCCAGGTACTCGCGAAGCCCTGATACCAGGATTTCACGGCACAGGATGATGAGCGCGGCCCACACCGACCAGTCCGCAATCGTGCCGTCGCGTATCAGCATCAACAGCGCCGTTCCGACCAGCAGCTTATCCGCGATCGGATCGAGCATGCGCCCGAATTCCGACTGCTGCTGCCAGATCCGTGCAAGATAGCCGTCGAGAAAGTCGGACACGGCAGCGAACGCAAAGATGCATGCAGCCACCCAGCGTCCGAAATGACCATCCAGGAAAAACATCGCTGCCGCCAGCAGCGGCACGGCTAGCATCCGCCCCACCGTCAGCAGGTTCGGGACATTGAGCGGCGATGGGCGTGCGGTGGTGTCGGTCATGCGCTCCACGTATCTGCACGCCACGGCGGCGTCAATGCTGCAAAGTGTATTCATTGCAACACTTTGGTTGCATCAAAGCGAGACGCGCCTGGAAATTGCCGGGAAGCGGCACCGGGCCTGGCTGGGCTTGAGGCCTCACATATGACATGACTGAGTGTTAGCGAAGCGTGCAAACGGTGGAGGCACAACAATGAACCAGGCTAGCGCCAGTCCGATGGGAATCTTTACGCGTACCGTTCTCGCTCTCGTCCAGTTTGCCGCCATGGTCATTCTGGAGTTGATCCTTGCGATCATGGTCTATGTCTACTTTGCCCTCTATGACCTCGAGACGTTTGGCTGGCTGGTCAAGGTGTCGAAGGGGATACTGGACAGCGCCATCTATTGGATGGAAGCGCTGATGCCCGAGATTTCCAACCGGGCCTATGCGACACTACTCGGCGAGCTTGGCCCGAAGGCGATGCTCCTCTTGCTCACGGGTCTGATCGTCGGCGCGATCATTCGCTTTCTCGCCTGGATGCTGGTCCGCGCGCTGCGTCGTTAGTCTGCAGAAGCGATGACAGCTGTGAGCGCACATTTCGAGTGAGCGCTCATTGCGACCGCCTCGAAGGGCGGGACGGACGCCTCGTTCCGCTCACCGCCGCCCGGAGACGGCGGGCAGGCGGCGCATCGCCGTCTTGAGGCCGGCCGCCAACGGTTTCACGCGCGCCGAGACATGTTCGGCATAGAACCGCCCGCGCATCGATACGGGCAGAATGTAATCGCTGACGCCAACCGCATCGTCGGAGAGCGACTGCTTGTAGGCCGACGCCGGCGCGAGATGGTCGATGCGCTGCCAGCCGGCATCAAACCCGTACGCCAGAAGTTCCTCGATCAGTATGATTCCGGGACCGTACTTCGCGAATCTCTGAGAGAACGTACAGACGTGTCCCATGTAATGCCCACGCCACAGCAGCCCGATTTCGGCCGCCGCGACCATGTCCCCGACCATCAGCTCCGACAAGATATACTCGACGGAATCCGCTGGCCGGGCAAAGAGCTCATGAAAGAAGCCTGCAAAACGTGGGTTGTGGACCGCGCTGAAAAATTCTGACTGCGACCTGAGGTCGTCGCTTTTGGCACGCACGACGGCCTCCGCGCGCTGCGCGATTGCTCGACGGGGCCACGAAACACGGAGCCGGATGGCGCCGTGCTCCGCCAGCTTGCGCCGGTTGCGTCGTCGGCTCTTGAGGCTGCGCTTGGCGTACCGCTGCCGGTAGGCATCGTAGTTCGCGGCCGAACTCAGGTCCATGAACGGTGCACGCTCATTGTTGCTCGCTCCTGCCCCGAGCCGATCAAGCAGCGGTTTGATCCGGGCATCGTCTCGCACTTTGCGCAGGTTGACCAGATCGGCGCGCGTGGCCGCCAGCGCAAACTCCAGCGCGCTGTGGATCTGGTCCTGCGCCGCGTTGCCATCGCCGACCAGAACATCGCCATATTGACTGACCGGCAGGCCGCACCAGCCGATTTGCCGGATCCCGAGACGCTGGCTGCAAACGAACGGGACCAGGGTTGTTAAAGCATCGCCGCGCCAGCCCGCCACGATCGCCAGACTGGTCCCGGCGCGGGGCAGATAGGTTTGTGCCCAACGCATCACCCAATCGTAAGCGAGAAAGGCTTGCTCCGGGCCTGCTGCCTCTTCAAAGAGCCGCATCCAGTCGGTCGCGATGTCGCCGAGCCGCTGCGGGCAGGAAATCAGTTCAAAACGGGTTGGCTTGTTACACATACCGGATCTATGCGCGTGTGGCGCACGGCTCACCCCGCCTCGCGGCTCTGCAGGCGGCGTATCGGGCCTGGTCTCCGTAAGCATGCCGAAGCTCTCCTGAGGGGGGATGAGAACGTCAGGCTTCATTGGCCTTTTCCGGCATTACGCCAGGTGGATCGCGCACTGCTCGGAGGCTGACAATACCCGGATATCGCCGGGTGTCGTTGGGTCGAGTTCGAACCGTTTGACCAGTTCGCGTTCCTGTGCGCGGTGGACGCCGAGCTTTTTCAACCCGAGCGCTGCGCCGCATTTGACCAGCGGCAGAATTCCATCCGTCTGCGTCGATGGCGCTTTGATGCCGAGCCGCCGGCGCATCAGGCCGTTGGCGTAGTAGACGCCGTACTTGCGCTGCGCTGAAGCGGTGAAATAATCCGTGGTGATCGAGACGTTGAGGCCGTCAAGATTGTCGACCCTATGCGGCGCATTATGCGGCCAGCTCAACGCCCAGCCGGGCGCGAGGTCGATGCACATGGCCTGCCTGTCCCAGTCCGGATCGAACGAGATCTCCTCCTCGCTCTCACGTAGGATGATGCCCTCGAGCGCGCGGTCGGGCAGCATGTCCTGATTTTCGGCGTCGTAAAGCCAGACCCGTTTGCGACCGCGCAGATGCCAGAGCGCAATCATTGGGATATCGGCATGGTAGGGCACACTGGCCCCAGGTGAGGAAATCAGCAGGCTGGACCTGTGGCGGCTGGTCTGCAGGCCGGGATTTTCCGCCTCCCTAGCCAAGAACGCATCCAGGATCAGGCGATCGATGTGTGGTGCTACAAGGTCGAGACGCTGCAGGCACAGCCATAGCCGCCCTTCGCGAATGGCACGCAGCGCGTACTTCCCGGAAACGCCTTCGAGCCCGCCATGGCTCCACGCACCTTCGTCCTCCGTGCCAAGCACGGCCTGGAGCAGGTAATGCTCGCGCGGGCAGTTCTCGATCAGGTCGGCCAGGGCATCGTCGCCGAACAGCGCGTCCGAAGCGAAGTCGTGCTGGAAATGAACCAGGCCTGTGCCAAAGTCGGACGGGCTGCCGGTTGCGAAAGTCGGGTTAAGGATATCAAGGGCCATGGTGGTCTCTACTCGAAACATCAATGCGCGTATCGCAAAGGTTTGAAGCAAGACCGATGCCAGCGACACACGGGTTTGCGATCATCCGTGAGCGGATGCCCGATTGCGCCACGGGAGATTGACGCTGGCCGACGTGCGCGCAATCGTGATCCCGTCGCGGTCGCCTGCAAGAGGCCAACGGGAGTGCTCATAGATGCTGTCGCCGGATCAGATCGAATTTTACAATGAGAATGGTTACCTGCTGGTTGAAGATGCCGTCTCCCCGGAGCAGGTCGCCCGGCTGCGCGAGATCACACTCGACCTGATCGACAAGTCACGCGACGTCAAAGAGAACAACGCGGTTTACGATCTCGACGAGGGCCATTGCCCCGATCAGCCCAAGCTGACGCGGATCAAGCTTCCGACGAAGCAGCATCCCTACTACTGGGAGGTCCTGCAGAACTCTCGCATGACCGAGGTCCTGCGTCAGCTGCTCGGCCCGAATGTCCTGCTGCAGACCTCGAAGCTGAACACCAAGGCGCCCGGCGGCGGCGCCGCCGTCGAGTGGCATCAGGACTGGGCCTTCTATCCGCACACCAACGACAATTTGTTGGCCTGCGGCCTGATGCTCGAGGACGTCGATCTGGCCAACGGCCCGCTCCAGATTATTCCAGGGTCGCACAAGGGCCCGGTCTTGAACCATCACAACAGTGACGGCGTATTCTGCGGCGCGGTTGATCCCGACGATCCGGCTTTCGACTATGCCAAGGCGGTAACCTTGACCGGCAAGGTGGGCAGCATGACGGTTCATCACGTGCGGGCGCTGCACGGTTCCGCCCCCAACACCAGCGACCGCGCACGCCTGATCTGTTTCTACGAGTGCCTCGCCGCTGACGCCTGGCCGCTGCTCGGTAGCGGATCCTACCTGCAGTTCCTATCCCGTGGCGAACTCTGGCAGGATCTGCACGCGCGCACGATTATCGGCAAACCGACGACGACACCGCGCATCGAGCCGTGCCCTGTCGTTCTGCCGCTGCCGCCGGCACCGGATGCAAGTTCGATCTTCAAGTCTCAAAAAACTGGCGGCGCCAAAAGCGTCTACGCCGCGTAGCGCTAGCCGGGCCCCAATGCAGGCCGGCGTTGGCAGCGCGCCCAGGCCTGCATCCGCTCAGAACCGCCTGGCCAGCCAGTGGCCAATCACCACCATTTCGGGGATCGTGTGGTCGACGAACGTCTTGATAGTCGTGAGCGCGGCTTGACGCCGGCCCGGTTCAGGCGCTGCAACGTCGGGGGCTGCCAGCAGGCCAACGAGTTCACCGGCGATGTCATCCACCCTGGCCGTCACGCGCGCGACGTCGTCTGCTAGCCGGCCGGTCTCGATCATCTCCAAGACTGTGGCGTGAACTACTCGCATTGCCGCAGGCCACAGCGCAAGGTGCAGGTACATGCTCGGTGTGACCCCGATGGCCGCTCCGCCCTGGCGCCCTGCCAGATCCGTCACCAACGCTTGCATATCCTCGGGCAGCGCCGTCAGTCTGGGCAACGGCGCAATCGCTGAAGGCGGCGCCGGCCGGCGCGCTGATGCGATCGAGACATCCGGACCGCGGGCATTGGTCGTGAGGTCGGTATCGGCCTTGCCAAGCGTGGCGAACGCGATCAGGTTATGCGCATTGCCGTGGTTGTAGAACGCGAGCACGTCGCGCACGGCCAGCGCCTCGTCCGGCGCCAGGCCACTCAGAGGCGCTGAATCCGAAATGTCCGCGATGGCGGCCGTGAGGCGCCCGACCTGCGCTGTGATTGCCCCGGACCTGTAGAGCGGCCCGAGCACCGCCCAGGTCCATTCCAGCATGCCCTGCTCCGTCGCGAGATGACGATAGATCAGGTTGACTTGCGGGATGCCGGTCGCCTGTTTGATATCGTCATAGAGGCGTCTGACCTCAGCCGGCGCATTCGCCTCGCGGACTTCCGCCAAGTTCATCGCGGCGAGCCGATCAGCTTGAGGAAGGCCTCGAACATCGGAGCATCGTGGAAGATATTGATCGATTTGATCACACCATCTTCGAGCCGGGCAACGAACCGGTTTTTTCCGAACAGCCGTTCGCCGGTCGGCCGGTGGCGGATCAGGAACTCGATCTGGCAATGCAACTGATCGTGCCGTGCCGTGCTGACGAGCATCGGTCCCGGTCTGATTGCGAGATGCTCCCAGTTTCGCATCTCTCTTTCCATGATCTTCTGGATCGCCTCGCGCCCTCGTGTCTCGCCGGCATATGGAACGAGACTGTCACCGACATTGTCGGCAAACGTCGCATCGGTGTGGAGCAGTGCCATGCAGCGATCAATGTCCTGTGCTGCCCAGGCCCGCAAGAACTCCCGTGCCGTTTCAATGTGCTCGGCTACGTACTCGCGTTGCAATTCTCCGCCCCCTGGCCACTTTGTCTCGCGACGAACCAGTCGTGAGAAATAAATGTATGAATTTCCTAATCGATCCTCACCCTTTGGTTGAAGATCTCAACCGAAAGTTATTATCATCAGTTATGATAAAATCATATGCCATATCGAATAATTCCGCACTACCCTTTCGCATAGAGAGCGAACCGCTGGCCGGTCAAGAGCCAACCGCGTCTTCACTGGGCCATCATCGCGAGCGCGATGCCTGCCGCAATAACGCCCATCCAGAAGCTTCGCCGCCATCCGACGGGTTCACCGAGCCAGAGCCAGGCCGTGAGAGCGGTGATGGCGGAAAACGTGGCAAAGCCGATCGTCGCCCCAATGCGCCCGTCATGCGCAGATCCGATCAAAAAGCTGGCTAGGGCGAGCGTCTCCAGAACGGACTGCAGCAGAACCAGGCCAGCGCCTGAAAGGTCCGGCCATTGCTGCGTTACTCCACGCGCGCGTTCGAAAGCGAAAATGACCGCCACGCCTGCGAGGGCAAACACACGGTTGAGATAGAGCGACGGGATCGACCCGAGAGCGTCGGCCGCCTCCTGGGCGAGATACATCCTTGCCGCGATCACCAGCGCGGCCGCCAGCCCATAGGCTGCCGTGGTCTGCAAATGCGAGGCATCGAAGGCATCGCCCGTACCGCCGCGCCGCGAAAGCATCGCGACACCGATGAAGACCAGCCCGATCGCGCCGGCCTGATGCCACGACAGCGGCTCGCCGGCCAGCGCGTTCATCAAAACGAGGATGACGGAAAACGATGAAGCCGCCGGCGATGCAACGCTAACGGGACCACGGACAAGGGCCGTGTAAAGCAGGGCCAGTGCAACCAGGTTGAGCAGTCCGGACAACGCCGCGGCACCCCATCCGTAAGCGTGCCAGACCGGCCAGGTGTCCGTGATAGCCATCCATCCCGTCAGCACCACGGTCGATAAGCCCATGACCGCGGCGAGGAGAACGGAAATCGAAACGCACTGCGCGGTGATGCGGGCAACGCAGTCGGAAACCCCGATGAACAACGCGCCAAGCAGGCCCCAGAGCAGGCCGCTCATGCGGGCACTTTCGCATGTATCCGCCGACTGCCAGGCCGGTGCCATGGAAGAGCTGCCGACACCGTCACGCCCCCGGTCGCCCGGTCTTGCGCGGCCGGCCGCGGCGCTTGCGTTTTTGCTCGCCGCCCGTCACGTCGACCGCCTTAACGGGCTTTGCTGCGTTCCGTAACGGCACCGCGCGCTCCGAGCCGGGCCCCATTTCGCCTGGCTTCGGCTTGCGCGCTCGTGATCGCCCTGTCGCACTCGCCATAGTGCCGGCATTGCCGTATTTCCGTTGGCCGGCAAAGGCGCCCGCATGGTCTTCGAGATCCGACTGCCGCGCCAGCGGATCATCCGCCACGGCAAGTTCGGTTTCGCGCAGGCGCTTGACTTCATCGCGCAGCCGGGCGGCTTCCTCGAACTCGAGGTCGGCTGCCGCTTCGCGCATCCGCCGCTCCATGTCCTCGATCACTGCGGTCAGGTTGTGCCCGACGAGAGGCGCAGAGCCCTCGCCCTCCGCCAGTCCGGCATCCACCGTCACGCGATCCTGTTCATAGATGCTCGCCATGACGTCGCCGATCGACTTGCGCACGCTTTCCGGCGTAATGCCGTTGGCCGTGTTCCACGCCATTTGTTTTTCGCGGCGCCGTTCGGTCTCCGCGATCGCGCGGTCGAGCGAACCCGTCATGTGGTCGGCATAGAGCAACACCTTTCCGTCGACGTTGCGCGCTGCCCGCCCGATCGTCTGAATGAGCGATGTTTCCGACCGCAGAAAGCCTTCCTTGTCGGCATCGAGGATCGCAACCAGCCCGCACTCGGGGATATCAAGGCCCTCGCGCAGCAGGTTGATTCCGATCAGCACGTCAAAGGCACCGAGGCGCAGGTCACGGATAATCTCGATGCGCTCCAGCGTGTCGATATCCGAGTGCATGTAGCGCACGCGGATGCCTTGTTCGTGCATGTATTCGGTGAGGTCTTCCGCCATCCTTTTGGTCAGCGTCGTCACCAGCGTGCGATAGCCCATATTGGTGACCTGGTGCACCTCGTCGATGAGGTCGTCGACCTGCGTCTTGGCGGCGCGCACCTCGACCGCCGGGTCCGTCAGTCCGGTCGGGCGGATGACCTGTTCAACAAAGGTGCCGCCGGTCTGTTCAAGTTCCCAGCCGCCCGGCGTCGCCGAAACGTATATCGTCTGTGGCCGCATCGCGTCCCATTCTTCGAAGCGCAGCGGCCGGTTGTCGAGGCATGACGGCAGCCGGAAGCCATATTCGGCGAGCGTCGCCTTGCGGCGGTAGTCGCCGCGAAACATGCCGCCGATCTGCGGCACGGTGACGTGGCTCTCGTCGGCGAACACGAGTGCGTTGTCGGGCAGGTATTCAAACAGCGTTGGCGGCGGATCGCCGGGCCGACGCCCCGTCAGGTAGCGCGAGTAATTTTCGATGCCGGCGCAGGAGCCGGTTGCCTCCATCATCTCCATGTCGAACAGAGTGCGCTGTTCGAGGCGCTGGGCCTCCAGGAGCTTGCCGGCGTTGTGCAATTCATCGAGGCGCTCGCGCAGCTCCGCCTTGATCTGTTTCAGCGCCTGCTGCAGCGTCGGTTTGGGCGTGACGTAGTGAGAATTTGCATAGACCTTGACCAGCTTGAGTTCGTCGGTTTTCTGCCCAGTCAGCGGGTCGAACTCGGTAATACTTTCGATCTCGTCGCCGAACAGCGAGATCCGCCATGCCCGATCCTCGAGGTGGGCCGGGAACAACTCGACGGTGTCACCGCGCACCCGGAACGTGCCGCGATAGAAGTTGCCGTCGTTGCGCTTGTATTGCAGGGCTACCAGGTCAGCCAGCAGCTGGCGTTGCGAGATCTGCTCGCCGACCTGCACGGCAAACGTCATCGCCGTGTAGGTTTCCACCGATCCGATGCCGTAAATGCACGACACCGACGCCACGATGATCACATCGTCGCGTTCCAGCAGTGCCCGCGTTGCGGCATGGCGCATGCGGTCGATCTGTTCGTTGATCGAGGCTTCCTTCTCGATGTAGGTGTCGGTGCGCGGCACGTAGGCTTCCGGTTGGTAGTAGTCGTAATAAGACACGAAGTACTCGACCGCGTTGTCTGGAAAGAAGCTCTTGAACTCGCCGTAGAGCTGTGCTGCCAGCGTCTTGTTCGGCGCCAGGACGAGCGCTGGGCGCTGCGTCGTCTCGATCACGTGCGCCATCGTGAACGTCTTGCCGGAGCCGGTCACCCCCAGCAGCACCTGATCGCGCTCGTGTGCATTGACGCCGTCGACCAGCTCCTCAATGGCCTGCGGCTGGTCACCCTTTGGAGCGAACTCGGAAACCAGTTTGAGCGCCAGCCCGCCTTCACTCTTTGCCGGGCGCTCCGGTCGATGCGGCATGAACATCGGCAGCGTGCCGGCGACCAACGGATGCGAGGCGATCATCGGCTGACGGGCCAGCATTTGCTGCGCCTTGTCGGATCGCTCCTCCGGTCGCGTCAACAGCGCATTGAGCGCAGCCGACGGCGAGAAGTCCTCGGGCCGCGGCGCGACGTTGCGCAATGCCGGCAGGACATCCGCGGCGAGCGTCGGACCGCCAGCCTCGAAGGCCGTCTGCGGCGCCTCGCCGAAGCCGCCCGGTCCCTGCACGGCGGCCTTGCCGCGTTTGCCGGCAACCGTCGGCGTGCCGGCCGCGGTTTCGACCGGCGGCGGCGTTGGTTTGCCGGACTTCCCGCGCGACGGCCGCGGCTTGGCGGATGCCGCCTTCGCCGGCGACCGCTTGGAGCCCTTGGCCCTGCCTGTGGGTGTCTTGCTCTCAGCCATGCCCCGGAATATGGCCCGCCCGGCGAAACGGATCAATCGGTGCTGTCGAGCGCCTCGCAGTTTCACTTGCGGTGCGCAGTCACTCGCACGGCCAGTTGTCGGGGCGGGTGAGGCCGTTGGGCAGCTTGGTCTTGTCGTCACCACAACTGATCACGAGCTGATTGCCGGTCAGGCCTTGGGTCGTCGACAGGTCGACGCCTTCAAGGCGCGTGCGGAACAGGTAGGCGTGGCTGAGGTCGACGTTCTTGAGCGAAGCGAGCCGCATGTCGGCGCGCGCCAGATTGGCATACTTCGCGTTCGCATTGTCGAGATTGGCGCCGCTGAGAACGGCCCGGCTAAGCTGGGCGCCATGCAGGTTGGCCCCACTGAGGTCCGCCGCCGTGAGATTGGCGCGGTGCATTTCGCTTTTGGAAAGATCGGCCTTGGCCAACCTGACCCGGTCCATGTAGGCCCGCATCGCCACTGCACCGGAGAGATTGGCGTTGCTCAGATCGGCGTCGCGCAGGATCGCGCGGGTGATATTGGCCTTGGTCAGCTGCGCACGCATCAGCTTCGCGTTGGTCATGTTCGTCCGGCTGAGGTCGGTGCGGACGAGATTTGCCCCTTCCAGGTCCATGTCCTGCAGGTATTTGCTGACTTTGCGGCATCCGGACCAGTCGACGCCCGGTCCGGCGCTGGAGCTGCACCCGGCCGCGGCCGGCACGGAAACCAGGATCAGGACAATCAATACTGTCCCGGTTAGCGTGAGGATGCTCGCTCCGTCGACCGTCTTTGCCATCATCGTTCGAACTCCGCCGCCTGCCCCGTCGCCGGAGGGCCGGCATCGCCAGTGCCATTCTCACAGCATGGGAAGTGCGCGCGCGCATCACAACATCCCATATACTCAATTGTTTGTGTTTGTATGTAGCTGAAATCGGCACGTCGTAAACGTCGGCCGCTTAACCGGGCGGTTTGATTCGGTCCCACAGAGCCGGTGCAGCCTGCACGATCAGGCTTGCCGCAAACATCATGCCCGCCCCGAGCCAGCCGATCGGCGCCAGCCATTCGCCCAGGAGGAGAACGGCACAAAGTGCTGCGAACACGGTCTCCATGCTGACCAGGATCGTCGCTTCCACCGCCGGCGTGTACTTCATCGCCACGGCCAGCAGGGTGAAGGTCAGCGCACTCGAGAGAAAGCCGACGTAGGCAATTTCAAACGCGGCATCCGACAACGCTGCGAGCGACACGGTTTCGAACGCGGCAACGCCGGCCAGTGAAAGCATCGCGACCACGGCAAACTGGATCGCCGTAAACCCGATCGGGCGGGCATGCCTGGCCGAGTGCTCGATTACCAGCATGTGCGCCGACCAGAAGATCGCCGAGATCGCGACCAGCCAGTCTCCGCTCGAGAATCCGCCGATCGTGCCGCCGCCGAGCAGCCAGGTCCCGACGAATGCTAATGCAACTGCCGGCCACACGTAGAACCGCGGCATGCGGCGCAACACCAGCCACATCAGCAGCGGTGTGATCACCACGTAAAGCCCGGTCAGGAACCCGGTGTTGGTCACCGATGCCGTCACCAGGCCGATCTGTTGCAGGATCCCGCCAAGGAAGAAACTGACGCCTCCGGTTGCAGCAACCAGCCAAAATCCGGTTTGCGGCCGTCCGCCCTGGCGCCGGTTTTCCCGCAGCGCCAGCGGCAGCAGCGCGATCGACGCGATCAGCGAGCGGCAGGCCAGGAATAGATAGGGCCCGATGTGGTCCATCGCCGTCTTCTGGTAGACGAACGCGAGCCCCCAGATGGCGGCGATGCAAAGCAGCATGATATTGGCGTGGACCCGGCGCATGGGCGCGACGCAATAGCGTCTCACCGGCAGCTCGGCAAACGATTTCGCGACCACCCTGAATCTTGTCGGCGGCGTTCGCCAGAGCGGTTCCAATTCGTGCGAACAGCCTCTAACGTGCGCGCTGGCATGCAACCGTCCATGGGAGCGCGTCCGATGGACGTTGAGTCATTCGCAGTGATGGCCCTTGCCGCGACCGTGGGCGCGGGCGTTCAGGCCGCTATTGGCTTTGCATTCGGTCTCATCGCCGCCCCGGTACTGCTCGTTGCCATGCAGTCGGGAGCGGCAATCCAGGTTCTCGTCGTCATTCATCTCGTCCAGAGCCTGATGATGGTGCCCAGGCTTTGGCGTCAGGCGCCGCAACGCATGCTGGCGCTGCTGACACTGGGTAGCCTGTTCGGATTTCCGCTCGGGCTCGCGGTCTTCATGAGCCTCGACCTGACGGCGTTGACCCTGGTTGTGGGTGTTTCGCTCATCATCTTTTCCGGTATGTTCGCCTTGCGCGAGACCGGCCATCTGCGCATTGCCGAGCTGCCGCCGGAGGCTCTGCCGCGCTGGAGCCTGCTGCTAACCGGCCTTGTCACGGGTTTTCTGACGGCCGTTCTGGTTATGCCTGGCCCACCGGTCCTCATTCTCAACGCGTGGACCCGGTTGTCGAAGGACGTCAGCCGGGCGTTGTCCTTGACGTTCTTTGCGTTCTGCTACGTGCTGGCAACGGTGCTACACGCCACTGTCGGTGCGATGCCGGCCTCCGCCTGGTCGACGGCAGCACTCCTGGCGCCGTTCGTCGTGGTCGGCACGTTGGTTGGCGCCTACATGTCCGAGCGGCTGAGCGAGGCCCGCTTTAGATTGGCAATCCTTTGCGTCGCAGCCGTATCGGGCGCTTACGCCGTTTGGTCGGCACTATAGGCCGCGAAACAGCACGCCGACGACAAGGATCAGATAGGCTGTGATCGCCAGCCAGTATTCCTGATGCGGAAGGTAGCGCGGCACCGGAATGTAGCCGAGTTTGGTGATCATCGCGACCAGTGCGAAAATCAAAGAGATTATGAATATCAACAGGGTTGGGGGATTGAGACGCACGGCAGAATGTCCTCCAGGCCCGCTGCGGGCGAGCGCCCGTCACTTGCCTGTTTCACAAAGCGCATATTGCCGGCAACTGCAAGCCATCCGAGAGCCGGCGACGCAAATTCACCGGGATAGGTCAAATGCGCGACAGGGCGGATTTCAGGCGCGGGCCGGACCTGGCGCCCAAAACCGGCGCCCGAATCAGGCTAGCGCCAGATCATCGTGCCTAAAGAATCGAGCAACTTTCTGCATTATTTCGGAATCGGACCGATTCCGAATGAAAGCAGGTTGCCCTAAAGGCTGTGGTCCCGGATTTTCTTCAAGCTGAAGGGTGCACTGGTGCCTTCTTGAATGAGCAGGCGCACCTTGGCGGCGTCGGGCGCCTCGACGTCACGCAGCGTGACCAATGCCCAACTGCTGCCCCCACCACCGTCCGCAACTTTGGTGACCGTTCGGTCGAGTCGGCGGATTTCGATGACTTCCCACGTGTGCCGGGCACCATCGCCGCGGTTGAGCGTCACCCGGTCACCGATCGCGAAAACGGCATCGTCGGGCTCTTTCTGCAGCGGCAGCCTGAACGGCGGGGCAGCCGCGGGATCGTTTGATACGGCCCTGAAATTACGCCGTTCTCCATCCACCGGGGAGATTGGTGTCGACCTGGCAATCGTCGGCTCGCTGCCCGACAAGGCCGCACGCATCATCGCATCGGGATTGGCAAGCAGCGCCACCAGTGCGCCCGCCCCGCCCAACGAGCCGCAAATCAGCAGCGCAGGCAGCGCGGCCGCCATACGCTTAACCAGTCGCTTAGAGGGATGCATGTGCCAGTCTCCATTTGCGCACGTCTGGCTTATATATGGTGTGGAGAGGAAACTTGCGACCCCCGGGGGCGGGGATGTTTAGCTCCCCCTCCACGCACCGCGCCGTGAGGAGGCGTGGACACGGCGCAGGTGTCTGAAAAACGCGAGCTGAAACGCAACGATCACAGAAAACAACAGTGCGGCACCGCTTGCCGCAATCGCACGGCCGACCGCGAGCGCCTCGCCGGCGCTGCGGGCCTGATCGATCTGCACACCAGCCAGGTTGCCCACATGGCCGGCACCGAGCGCGCCGGCGATCGGGTCGAGGCCGCACTGCGTCAAAACAGCGAACACCAAGGTCAGCGGGTTAGTCGTCTCCTGACCGCCTGACACCGCGCTGACCAGGACCGCAAACACAATGAAGGCACAGACGAAGTCGCGACCAGAGCGACGCAGCAAACCGGACGTCGACCTTCGCATCGTGACCGCCTCCATGGTTACTTGCTCCGCGAGGCCAAATCAGCCTCACCCTGAATCAGTGATTGTCAGAACGCCACGAGAGTTGGGCCGGGGTTAGCCAGGATTGTGGCTTGTTCCAAAGAATTTTGTGACGATTTCAGATCGCAGCGGGGCTGTGGCGCCAACGACACGGTTGCATGCTGACGGCGAACAGGCCTACCCCATGCAGGAAGACAGCCGTCGCCGCCCGCCAACGGAGCGCGAGCTGTGCGCGCGAAGCGGACGGCGGTGTACCGTGCCGGGCGATGGCCGGCGCAGCCTGGAGGAGGCAGTTGCAGCATGGTCCCCGAGGAATACCGATTGACCGCTCTGTTCGTCATTATGGGTCTCCTGTTCGCCCTCCTGATCTGGGGGCGGTATCGCTACGACATTGTCGCGCTCGGTGCGCTGGTCATTGCGGTCGTCGCCGGCATCGTGCCGGGCGCAACTGCATTCGAAGGCTTCGGCCATCCGGCAACGATCATCATCGCTCTCGTGCTTGTCGTCTCGCGCGGCCTTGCCAACTCCGGCGCCGTCGATCTCATCGCGCGCTATTTCGTCAAGGCCGGGCGCAGCGTATCCGCACACATCGGGTTTATGGCCGGCATTGGGGCTGCTCTTTCCGCGGTCATGAACAACGTTGGCGCCTTGGCGCTGCTGATGCCGGTCGACCTCCAGGCCGCCGACAAGGCCAAGCGCTCACCGGCGCTCACCCTGATGCCGTTGTCGTTTGCCACTATCCTCGGCGGTCTCGTCACCCTGATTGGCACGCCGCCGAATATCATCGTCTCGTCCATTCGCGAGCAGCAGCTCGGGGCGCCTTTCCGGATGTTCGACTATGCTCCGGTCGGCATGGCGTGTGCCATTGCCGGCGTTCTGTTTGTCGCGATCATCGGCTGGCGGTTCCTGCCGCTGTCCACCCGTGAGCGCGCAGCCGGGCGAGAGCTGTTCGAACTCGGCACCTACCTGGTCGAACTGACGGTCGCCGAGGACTCCAAGGCGATCGGCCGAACGTTGCGCGATCTTGACGATGCCTGCGATGAGCACGACGTCGCCATCGTCAGTCTGTTGCGCGACGGCCAACGCCTGCCGAGCTACGCCCGTTGGCTCAAGGTCCGCACCGGTGACATTCTGTTGATCGAAACGGTCGCAAAAAATCTTGATGGCTTCGTCAACGCGCTCGACCTGACCTACGGAGAGAAGGCTGACGAGGACGGCGAAGATGGCGAGCGCCTGCCGGCCGCTGCCAACTTACGCCACAACGTCTACCCGGGCGGTCTCCTCACGCGTGCTGTCGATCCGGAAACCGACGACGAAAAACGCGAGAAGGCGAAAGCCGGCGATCTCACCCTGGTCGAGGTCGTTGTCCGCCCGGGCAGCAACATCGAGGGCCGCACGGCGTCCGGCGTACGCCTACACGATCAGTTCGGCACCTGGTTGATCGGCCTTTCACGCGAAGGCCGCCGTGTCACCAATCGCGTGCGCCGCATGAATCTGCGCGCCGGCGATGTCCTGTTGCTGATGGGCCCGCAAGATCGCATCAAGGAAGCCTCGGACTGGATGGGCACACTGCCGCTCGCCGAGCGCGGCCTGCAGGTGACGGACAGCACTAGGGCGCTGCTGGCAGGTGGTCTGTTCCTGGCGGCCATCGGGCTTGCGAGCGTCGGCCTGATGTATCTGCCGGTCGCCCTTGCCGGCCTCACCGTGCTTTACGTGCTCTTCAACATCGTGCCATTGCGCCAGCTCTATGACGCCATCGAATGGCCGGTCGTTGTTCTCATCGGCTCGCTGATCCCGATCGGCGCCGCGCTGCAGACGAGCGGCGGCACTGAGTTCCTCGCCTCCGGCCTCCTCGACATTGCTCAGGGCGCGCCGCCGTGGCTGATTCTAACCATCCTGATGATCGTCACCATGACGTTGTCGGATGTCCTCAACAACACCGCAACGGCGCTGATTGCAGCCCCGGTTGCGATCGGTGTCGCCCAGAAGCTGAACGTCAGCCCCGACCCCTTCCTGATGGCGGTCGCCATTGCCGCGTCATGCGCATTCCTGACCCCGATCGGTCACAAGAACAACACGCTGATCATGGGCCCCGGCGGCTACCGCTTCGGCGATTATTGGCGCATGGGCCTGCCGCTGGAAATCCTGGTTGTCGCGGTTTCGGTCCCGATGATCCTGGTGGTTTGGCCGTTCTGATGCAGCACCAGCGCTAGAACATGCCGCGGCGCACCGTCCGCTGGGTCCACCCAATGGTCCGGCCGAAATAGGTCTCGGGCGCTGCCAACAGCTGTGCCCGAGACCTATTTCGGCCGTCTCAGCAGCGTGACGTGCAAGTCGCCCCGTTTCGAGTTTCGCCTGAATGCGGACTTCATCAAGTGTGTCGGACACCCGGAGCGGCCGTTGCCAGCGGCCATCGGTGCGAGCGGTGAGGTGATCTCGTCTTGCTTTTCTTCGCGCTCCGAGGTCTTCGTGCCCTGACGTCTTCGCGCCTTTGATGGCGAGAACGCCTTGGCACGGGCTGTCGTCGATGGCGTCCCCCGGTCAGGCCTGGCAGCTCGGCTTCAGGGAGGGTATCAGTCGGTCCTTAACCTGCACCGCTACCTGGAGCGACCAACGCCGTCCGTGGGCGAGCCAGACGCGCTCGGCCGATCCGGCCAACTGCCCTCGATAAATTCTTCGAAGATGCAGTTCAGTTATTTCCGCATGGCTGCAAACGGACCCGCATGGGTCCTCACGGCAGGCGTTGCCGGCCCTGTCATTCTGAGGGCTTCAGTCGTGACGCGTGCCTGACAGTTTCAACGAGGTTCCGCTTGATGGAGAGAAACGCTCCACGCCAAAGCTCAACCCGTATCCGCGAACGCAGCACTCCGCGCATTTATCAAGCGCAAACTCCCGAGCATGCGAAAACGCTATTGGGCGGCATGCGCGCCAAGGCCGGTCCTGCTGCTATTGCTCTTGGGATTGCGTTCTGGTGCAATCGAACAAATCTAAGGATTGAACGTGGGCCGCCGGCCACCTCGCGTCGCGCATTGCTTTGACGAAGCCTGGCCGGGACCGCGCAGAGACTTTGCTTGCGAGTGCAATGGAAAGTATAGATCTGAAATACTGGCGAGGTGCAGGATGGCAGCAAAGGTCAATTACAGAAAACCGGCTCGACTTGAGTGGACGGATTATAGCAAGTTGACGAGCGGTATCGGATATCGGCGCGGTCGGCCGTGCGTCGAGGGCAACCTTGCTAAGGTAGTCAAAGCATACTTCGAACTGCCACCGTCTAGCCGGGCAACGGCGTTGATACGTACCGAACCGCAGGCCGCGCTCGACAAAAGGCAGATCCTGCATGCAAGCGACATTGAAGCGGTGAGAAAGCGTGACGACTTCCCGCGCGAATAGATCTGCCAATAGATCTGCCTGAGTGCGAGACGCCCGCGACCGGCCCGGTTGCAGGGGGCTAAAGCGCCCGCCCGGGTCGTTCTCAGTCGATCGGCCGAGCGCGCGGGGCGCCGGCTTTCTTCCATTTGCCGGTCTTCGCGGCGTTCTGGATCTCCTCGTCGCTCCATCCCTTCTTCCGTGCCCGGGCAATGGCATCCAAGAAGTAGCCTTCCAGGTCGTCGCCCGCGAGCAGATGCCCCTTGAGCGTCGGAAAGAATTTTTGGATCACACGGTGCTTTTCCGTGTCGTTCAAGAGCATCGTCAGTGCACTCCTCAAACGGCGTTCTGGATCTTGCTGATAGCAGGGTGTCGCGCAGGTGCATTGCTGTGCATCAAATCCATCCGCCAGAACCCGTTAGTCAAGGACCATTCGAATGTTGCAACCCTCGAGATTGAAGCAAGACGGCAAGCCTAACGTCTGGCAACCAGGCACGCGTAGTTCTGAGATGCGGTTGGCTCGACGGTGTTCGCTTCGAGATGGGCGAGTGATTTGGGTTCCGCAAAGCCGGCTCGCCGCAGGAAATCGAGATGGATGTCGATCTCAAATCGGCCCGGCTCGTAGTCCCAGGACGTGCCGCCCGGTTTGATGAAGTCGCCGTTTGCCAACAAGCCACCTTCGGGTAGCGTCTCGTAACACCGCGCATAGACGTCCGCGACCGGCTGCCGACCTCCGAGATCATGCAGGGCCCAGGTCGAAATGATCGCGTCCGGTTGGCGCGTCAGTTTCGACGGCCATGACTGGTCCATCAGGTCCGCATTGGTGAACACGACACGGTGCACGAGATCGCCGATCGTCTCACGCGCCACGTCGAAGAACACCTCTGAGAAGTCCAGGGCTTCGTAGGTCAGTTTGTCGTGGCGTTCGAGGATGTGCCGCGCCATGTAGCCCGGTCCCGTTCCAAGTTCGACGACGTGTGGCGCCGGTTTGCCGAGCGCTTTGACTTCATCGAGAATCATGTCGAACAGCTGCAGCCGAGGTTGCGTCGGTACGAACCGGTTGGCCCACCCGCGTACAAAGTCGGCGTCATGGAATTCGTGCTGAGCACCAACAAAACCGGTCATCGTTGTTCCCTCGTCCTGGTTCGCGACACCATCCCGTACCGTATGATTGATGCCAGTCTGGGCACAAGCATGGTCCATGACGCGCACTTCCGGATATCTGATTTGAGATCGACGCGAACGAACTACCGGCAAGTTCAAGCTGTGTGCCGGCCTTTGTCGCGCGCTGAGGGAGGCGCTGCCGGGCGGTAGCCTTGGCAAACTTGCCCAAGCTGAAGTCCACCGGCCGTTCACGTCCCGGTCTTCACGGATGGCCTCGGCACGTCTGTGTCGCGAGGGTGTCCTGACTTTCCGACAGCGCCTGATCAAGGATTGTGACCGCACGGTCGACCTCATCCGTTGACACCGTGAGTGGCGGCGCGATGCGCCACACGGAACCGCGTTCCGGTCGCCTGCGAATATTCATCGACAATCCGAGATCGTAGCACCGTTCCGTCGTCAACGCGCCGAGCGCGTGGTGCGGCTCCCTGGTGTGGCGGTCCTTGACCAGTTCGACACCGATCAAAAGCCCGTCACCGCGGACATCGCCGATTACTTCGTGGCGCTGTTGCAGATCGCGCAAACAGGCCTGGAGGTAATCCCCCATTTCGACGGCGCGCGCAATGAGCTGTTCGCGCTCGAGGGTTTCAAGAACGGCGAGGCCGACATTCGCCGGCAGTGGATCCGACACGTGGCTCGTGTAGAACGTGAAGCCCCGTTGATGCGCCGTCTCCTCGATGTCCGGTGTCGTGATTGCAGCCGACAGCGGCAGCCCGGCCCCGAGCGTCTTCGACACTGTCATAATGTCGGGTGTCACTCCGAGTTTGGTCGCGGCAAACCTGGTTCCCAGTCGGCCAAACGCGGTTTGGGCTTCATCGAAGATGAGATGCATGCCGCGTTCGTGCGTAGCCGACCTGAGTTCATCGAAGTATCCATCCGGCGGCACGATAACTCCGCCGGCAGACACGATTGGTTCGGCAATCACCGCCGCAGGTGCGCCGTCTGATGCCATGTCGAACATTTTCAGCCCGACCCGCATACAGGTCATATCGCACGTGTCGCGGCAGTGCTCGATGGGACACCGGTACGAATTGGGCTCCGGGATCCACATGGTTGCCGGGCACCTTTGGACCATAGCCGCGCCGGTCACTCGCAAATGTCGCCGCAGCCGAACCGCCTGTCGTTCCGTGCCAGGAGCCGCCAAGCGCAATGACCTCGTAACCGCCCGTAGTAATCTTGGCCAGGCGCAATGCGGCCTCGTTGGATTCCGCTGCCCGTATTCAGGAACAGCGACTTCTTGAGCGGCGGCGGCAACCATTCCGACAGCAATCGTCCGAGTTTGACCACCGCCTCAGGTATCATTCCGGAAAACATGTGCAAGGCCGTGTCGCAGCTTTCTCGAATGGCGGCCGTAATTGCAGGATGGTTGTGCCCGAGCGTTGAGCACATCTGGCCGGACGTGAAATCGAGGATTTCGCGGCCCTCGTCGTCGGTCACAACCGTTCCCTTGGCGGTGCGGAACAAGTGGGGAAACGCATCACCGCCATACCGGATCAGCACGTCCTTGGCAGCGCTCCGCAATTCGTGATCCCGGTCGTGACCCATGGCATTCCTCATCCTTGCCCGCAGCTCGGGTTTTCCAGCTTCAGCCGCTCCATCCATAGTCCCGCGCGGCCGCCTCTCTGGTAACGAAGCCGTTCGCGATGTCCTCGCGCACGGCCTCCGGATCGCGTTCGGCTGGGTCGCCGAAGCCACCACCGCCGGCCTCGATCAGGGACACGGATTGGCCGGGCGGGATCAGAATTCGTCCCTTGGCATGAATGGTCTCGTTTTCGAGTGCGTGGCTCCGCAAGCTGCCATCCCCGCCACCGAAAAAGCCCTTCGCCGGGTGAACGGTGCGGTTGCCGGTTCCCATCAGAATCATATCATTCCCGGTGTCGTTGCGCAGCACGACTTCCTGGCCGACGCCGCCGCGCCACTTGCCGATGCCGCCGGAATCTGGCCGCAGGCGTTTTGAAACAATCGTCGTGTGCGTGAGGTTCTCCCAGACTTCGACAGGCACAACCGCCATGTTCGAGGGATGCGGTAGTGTCGGCCAGCCGTCCTGTTCCTTGAGCGCCCCGAAGCCACCCGATGCGAAGTACAGCGAAGCAAACGGCCGGCCGTCCTTTCGCACGCCCTGGAACGTCACGAGATTCATCATTCCGCTGTCGGCCTGAACCTCATCGGGTGCGGCTTCGGCCAGTGCGCCATAGATCAGCGGCGTAACGAAGTGGCCCATCGCGTGCCGCCCGCCGGTCGGCCATGGCGGACGCGCATTGAGAATACAACCTTCAGGTGCGCGTGCGGAAATTGGCGCGACCGAACCCTGATTGTTCGGGATGCCGGGCAGCGTCAACGATTTGATCGCGTGCAAGACCATTGCGTTGTGTGTAGCAGAACGGCACGTTGACGCCGGCGCGCACGCAACCGGACGTACCGGAAAAGTCCACTGAGATCGTCTCGCCTTTGATCTCGATTTCAGCCGCCAGCTCAATCGACGTATCAAATCCCTCGACCGCAATACGGTTGCGATACGTGCCGTCCTTCAGCGCCGCGATCTTTGCACGCATTTGCCGTTCCGACTGACCCCGAATGGCCGCTGATAGACCGTCGAGCGTGTCGAGGTCGTATTCCTCCATAAAGGCTGCGAGTTCGCGGGCACCGACCTCGCTGCAAGCGACATTGGCCATGATGTCGCCCATGGTCTGTTCGGGCACGCGCACGTTCGTTCGGATAATTTCCACGACGAGTTCATTGCGCTTGCCCCCCTCGAAGAGTTTGAGGATCGGGAGGCGCAGCCCCTCCTGGTAGACTTCGGTTGCGGACGATCCGAAGCCGGTACCGCCGATGTCGGGCAGATGCGTGATGCTCATCGTATAGGCAACAATGCGGTCCTTGTAGAAAACCGGTCGCATCACCGTGATGTCGAAGAGATGGCCGGTCCCGAGCCAAGGATCGTTGGTGACGATGATGTCGCCGGGGTTGAGCGTCTCGGGCGGGAAGCGCTTTAGCATATGCTTCGCGGTAACCGGCGCGCTGCCAATGAAGGCCGGTACGCTGAACGTTCCCTGCGCGATCGTCCGGGCTTCGGCGTCGAGCAGGACACAGGTCAGGTCATAACTCTCATTGACAATCGTCGAAAACGATGACCGCACGAGCGTCGAAACGATCTCGTCGGTGAGCGATACCAGTCGGTCCCACATGATGCCGAGGCTGACGGCATCGAATTCTTTCTGTTCAGCATCCTGCATTCTCACGCTCCAAGATCAAGGTCGGCGATCAAGTTGAACCGCTGGTCGACGACGACACGATCATCAGGCCCGATGATGCATGTGCTCTCGCGTTCTTCGATCATCGCCGGGCCCAAGACTTCCATGCCCGGCCGCAATGCGTAGCGATCGTAGACCGGCCAGTCGGTGAGGCAGTGTTGCGATGGATGGTAGGCGCGCCGCACGCCCTTCTGCGGCGCGTCGTCCGCGCCGTCCTCACCCAGGTTGTAGTCGTCCCCCAGGTCATTTGCCGGGCCGATCGCTTCGAGCTTCCAGTTGATGATTTCTGCAGGTTCGTCGAGCCGCAGCGTGTAGATCGATTGATACGTATCGCCGAACAGGGCGTCGACGTCAGCGGTCGAAATGCGCGCGCCCGTCTGGTCGGGCAATACCACCTCGATCTCGTGGCCTTGTCCCTGGTAGCGCATGTCGAGCCGGCGCATGATTCGTATATCGCTGCGTCGCACACCGGCATCGGTCAGTATAGTCGTCGCATCCTTCTCGAGCGCAGCGAACGTCGCGGCAATATCATCGTCGCCAATGTCACTGAGATGGACACGCCTGGCGCGCGCGACTTCGAACGACAGTGGCGACACGAGGAGGCCGAGCGCCGACATCACACCTGCTGCAACGGGAAAGACGACCTTCGGGATCTTCAACTTCCGCGCAACCGACATCGCGTGCAGCGGACCGGAGCCTCCGAAGGCGACCATGCTCGCGCCGCGATAGTCGAAGGCACGCTCGCTGGCATGAATCCGAAACGCTCGTGCAATATCCTCGCTGACAATATCGTGGATGCCGTGGGCGGCACGCAGCGTATCGAGACCGAGCGGGCCCGCAACGCCCTCGCGGATGGCCCTCTCAGCTCCTGCAACGTCGAGGCGCATTGCACCACCTAGGAAAAAACCGGCATCGAGATAGCCGAGAACCAGGTTGGCATCGGTTAGTGTCGCGCACGTACCACCCTGGCCGTAGCAGGCCGGGCCGGGCGATGCGCCGGCACTGCGCGGCCCGACCTGCAGCAGCCCGCGCTCGTCGACATCGGCGATGCTTCCTCCACCAGCTCCGATCTCGATCATGTCGAGAACGGGGATGCGAACCTTTAGACCACTGCCGAGCCGGTGCTTGTAGCCGCGCGCCACCTCCATGTCGTAGTGTTTGATCGGTTGCCCGTCGACGACGAGTGCGCCCTTTGCCGTCGTCCCGCCCATGTCGAACGACAGGAGATTGTCGAGTTTCAACGCCGTGCCGTGATTGGCACTCATCAGCGCACCGGCCGCCGGACCCGACTCCAATGCCCGGACGGGATACCTGCGGGCCGTGTCGGTCGTCATCATGCCGCCGCTCGACGACATGATGTAGAGCTTGCCGTCAAAGCCGATGCCGGACAGCCCGTTCTCAAGGCGATGAAGATAGCGATCGAACATCGGCCCGGTGAACGCATTCACGCAGACCGTCGTCCAGCGCTCGAATTCCCGCATGCTTGGCGAGATGTCCGCGGATGTCGACACGAAGACGTCAGGCAGTTCGTCGCGAAGAATCGCCGCTGCCGACATCTCGTGGGACGGGTTCGCATAGGCATGCAGGAAACAGACGGCGATCGCTTCGATATCAAGATCCCCGAACGTGCGCGCTGCCGCTATGACGGCGTCCTCATCGAGCGGCGTTTCGATGCTGCCGTCGAACCGAACGCGTTCCGGCACTTCGATCCGCAGCTCCCGGGGAACCAGCGGCTGCGCATAGGCTATTCTGAGGTCGAAGAGATCGTAGCGCCGCTCCAGACCCATATCCATGATATCGGTGAACCCGGCCGTGCCGAGCATGCCGGTTCTGGCACCGCGTCGTTCGATGACGGAGTTGGTAACCAGCGTCGTCCCGTGAACGATCTCGCCAATAGCGGATGCCGCAACCGCGGTATTGTCGCCCAGCTTCTGGACCCCCTCGATGACTGCCAGCGAAGGGTCCTCGGGAGTCGTCAGCTGCTTGTGGATGGCCAGTCGGTTGCCGTGCCGGTCGTGCAGCGCCAGATCCGTAAACGTGCCACCGATGTCGACTCCAATTCTGAGCATTGCCGCTTCACACTCCCAACCATTCTCCGGCCTCGTCTCGGGCCGATTAAGGCTGACACATATCCGAACCGGGAAAAAGTCGGCAGCCTTTGCTCAATGTGCAGGCCGGCCTCGGCATGCCGGCAGCACGCCGCGAAAAGAACGAACGCCGTGCGTGCGCGCCAATGATCTCCCGGGGATCGCCCGGACGCCGTTCTGCCAAGGTCAACCAAAATTGAAGCAGCCGGCCGCACGTGCTAATTTGCGGGTCGGCAGTTGGGCTCGGCAAAATTTTTGTCAATCTCGGGCGCAACGCGTTCAGAGGACGAGGCCACGTTTCAGAAATTCTCGCGGTCGCTCATGGCGGCAGCGCCCATTACGTGTTTCATGTTCAGCTTTGCTGCGAACACGTAGGCTGCACGACCACGACAAGACATTCGTTCCGCGCCCGCCAGCAGTGCCGACAAGACCAAGGCGGTGGAACGCATGTGCATATTTCGGGCTGATGCCGGCAAGTTGGGGACTGCACGGCGCCCTCGCCACTTCGAGCCAACAGGATATCAACGTCATGCATTTTTTCAGCGGCAGGAAAATGGGCCTGCGAACGCTGCGAAAGTATTTCTGGGGCAGGCCACTGCCTCGTCGCCTATCGCTACCATTCGGTGAAGTCTGGCGTATGAGCCGATCACACCTCGGAATTGCCGGTCGTCACCGACAGCGCAACAATAGGAGGATGTTGTGATTTTAGGGTTCATTGGCAATCGATCGACGTCCCAAACGTTTGCTGCCGCTGCTTTGCTTGGCATCGCGATCTTCATGTTCGGTCAATTCGCGGTTTCGGTAACGCCGGCACATGCGCAGGCCTGTCCCTGGAATTGCCGGGTCTGGCTCGTTGACGGCTGCAATACATGCTCGTGCAACAATGGCCGCATCGAAAATTGTACCAAGGCGGGCTGTCGCTATCCGCAAGCGCCCGGGCGCTGCGTTGATCCACCAAGTGCCCTGTTGGATCTGCCGCGCAATTGCAAGTGGTTCGGCACGGCGCCGTTTTGCCGGGGGTCTTGCCCGCCCGGCTACAATCAAAGAATTCGCAGCCAGCGCGGCGACGGAAAGAAATGTGTTTCAGGCAGCAAGGTCTACTGCTGCACCGAGCGCCGTGTCAGTCTGACGGTCAATTTCTGCCGCGCTTATGCTGAAACTGCGATCGCGCAGCATCGTATGGCCTTGGATCGGGGCTGTTCCGTTTCCGGGCCGGTCTGGAGCCAGGACTTCTTTCATCACATTAACTGGTGCCTCATGCTCGCCAGCGAGCAGCAGGCACTTGCCGGCCAGAGGGCACGGTCGCAGTTCATCCAAAACGGATGCAGGTGACATCGGCGAGAAATCTTGGCGCGAAAGCGCAATGTCCATGTTCGATCGCCATCGCCCGCACGGGGCTTGCGCTTTTTGCGCGCCGCCGTGTCACCTTGGCCGCCCTTGCATCTTGCCCTATCCGAGACAAGAGCAACCTGCTTTAATTCGGAATCGGTCCGATTCCGAATTAAAGCAGAAAGTTGCTCGATTCTTTAGAGGCGATCATCGTGCCTTAAGTTGAAGCCGCGACAGCGGTTCCAACTTAAGGCACGATGATCTAGGGTCCGCCGGTTTCGGTGAAACCCGCCGGCGTGCACTCGCGCGCGCCTCATGACGCCCTCGCGAAAGGACAAGACCATGGGCTTTATTTCAGACGCGCTCGGCCGCATGAAGCCGTCAGCCACCATTGCGCTCACCCAGATGGCACGCGATCTGAAATCGCAGGGCAAAGACGTGATTTCGCTGGCTTTGGGCGAGCCGGATTTCGACACCCCCGACCACATCAAGGAAGCCGCAATCGATGCCATTCGGCGCGGCGAGACCAACTACCCGCCGGTTTCCGGCATCGTGCCGCTGCGCGAAGCGATCTCTGCCAAGTTCAAGCGCGAAAACGGTCTCGACTACGCGCCGAACCAGGTCATCGTCGGCACCGGCGGCAAGCAGGTCATCTACAACGCGATGCTTGCCACGGTGAACCCTGGCGACGAGGTCATCTGCGTGGCGCCCTACTGGGTGAGCTACCCTGAGATCGTCGGCCTGTGCGGCGGCACGCCAGTTACGGTCATGGCCTACGAGAACGACGGCTTCAAGCTTCAGCCGGAAGCTCTCGACAAGGCGATCACACCGAACACCAAGTGGATCATCCTCAACTCTCCCTCAAATCCGACGGGCGCCGCGTATTCGCGCGATGAACTGAAGGCGCTCACCGACGTCCTGATGACGCACGAGCATGTCTGGGTCCTCACCGACGATATGTACGAGCATCTGACCTACGGCGACTATGAGTTTGTCACCGTCGCCCAGGTCGAGCCGGGCCTTTACGATCGCACCATCACCATTAACGGGCTGTCCAAGGCCTACGCCATGACCGGCTGGCGGCTTGGCTACGGCGCCGGGCCGCAGCACCTGATCAAGGCGATGGACACGCTGCAGGGACAACAAACCTCCGGCAACTGCACCATTTCGCAGTGGGCTGCCGTGCAGGCCCTCAACGGCCCGCAGGACCATCTCAAAACCTTCTGCGAAACTTTCGAGGAGCGTCGCAACCTCGTCGTGTCGATGTTGAACCAGGCCCGCGGCATGAAGTGCGCGACCCCGGAAGGCGCGTTTTATGTCTATCCCTCGTTCGAGGAACTGATCGGCAAGACCGCGCCGTCCGGCAAAAAGATTGAGACCGACGAGGACTTCGTGCTCGAGCTTCTCAATACCGAAGGTGTTGCCGGCGTGCACGGATCGGCGTTCGGTCTCGGGCCGAACATGCGCGTGTCCTATGCCACCTCGACCGATCTTCTGCGCGACGCCTGCGAGCGCATTCAGCGCTTCTGCGGCAATCTGCAATAGGTCCGGTCATGTGGTGGGCCCGCCACCGTGAACTCCCGGCCGGTACGTGCCGGGCCTGCCGATTGGCGCCGCGCTTCCTTTTGGCTCTGGCCGTTGCCGGCGGCCTGCTCTGGCTGTTTGCGTGATCGGTGGCGACCTGGCGGATAGGCCTGGCAGCGAGCATCTTCGCGGAACGCGGAGTTGGGCTATAGATCTGAAATGCCGCGCTTTACGCCATGCGACCCGGACCGCGATTGCGCACTCACATTGGGTGGCGGCCGCCGCCTGACCTATCGCCAATACGGCGCCGTGGACGGAACGCCGGTTATCGCCCTTCACGGCACGCCGGGCTCACGACTGAAGTTCCGTCCAGTTCACGCAGCCGCGTTGGCGCGCGGGTTGCGGCTGATATGCCCGGACCGCTGGAGCTATGGCGGGACGCAGGCGCCGACCGACCCGGCAACTCTCGCCGGCTATGCCGGCGACATCGCCGGGATAATGCGCCAGCTGGGGCTGGAACGAGCCGCCGTCCTCGGTATTTCAGGCGGCGGCCCGTTTGCTGCGACGACCGCCGCCGTCCTCGGGCAACGGATCGAACGCCTGGCACTCGTCGCGCCTGTTGGCCGGGTCGACGCCGGCGCCGATGTCAAGATGTCGGTGTTTCACCGATTCTGCTTCCGCATGCTTCCGCGCATCCCTGGAGCGACGCGGCTGATCTTCGAGGCCTACCGTTGGATTTGCACCACAGCCCCGGCAGTCGCGGTGTCGCTTTCGTTGCTGCACGCCGGCACGCCGGATAAGCGCGTCATGGCACCGCTCGCGCGGCGCATCGCGCTCGGGCGCACATTTGCGGAAGGTCTGCGCCATGGCGCCGGCGGTGCGGTTTGCGATCTGGTCCTATTTTCGCGGCCGTGGGGCGTTGACCTGACAGTGGTCGCCGCCGCGACCTGCGTGTGGATCGGCGACACCGATCGCAACGTACCGGTCGCAGCCGTCATCGCACTCGCTGACGAGATCCCGCGCGCCGAACTACGAAAGATCCCGGACCAGGGCCATTTGTGGATTTCGGAATGCCTCGATGGCGTACTCGATTGGCTGGCATCGTAGACGTTTCGGGTCCCGGTCCGACTGCCAGCGGGGATCACGGTTCATCAACAGAAGTGAAATTTTGAAACGACACTACGCCGTCGCGCGGCCAGACCAGGTGGCAAACCACTGATGCGCGGCCGATGAAAAGCGACTGGCGGTGCCTTGCGATGACCGCTTAGCCCGCTCCATCGATGCGCTCACAACCACTTTCGGCGAAGCCGGGGCTTTCTCGTCGCCATCGTGCGTTTGCAAATACACGTAACGCTCGGCATGGTCTTCGTCGGGCACCATGGCAAACCCTGCTGCACGCTCGGCAATTTTCAATCTGTTGATGCCCATGAAACGCACTCCGACCGTGCAGGCCGCTTACAACCCGCGAATTCCATTGCGCGAAGGATCGATGCAAAATTGTCGCACGTCAAGGAATTTTTGGTTAATGCTGGCGCGTCGAAGCGTGCATCGGCACCCGGCCGGCCAAGCCATTTCCGGCGGTCAAAAAAACGCAACGTCGAACGTCGCACTAGTGGTGGTGAGTTCACCAGCCAGGTGAGCAAACCTTAACGGCTTGCCGTACCGGGTCATTATTGCTCGGGCGGACGATTTTTCCCACTTCCACCGGCAACCTTCTTTGTTTCTCCTTGCACTTGCGTCAATTGAGCGCAAACATGATCGGGCCGCGTCTCCTCCCGGGCGTGGGCGCGGCCCATCGCTGGCGCCTGGGCAAATGGAGGAGAATGATGGGGCAACCCACAGGAACAAGGGGCTCAGAGGGCCGTGGCACGCGTTGCATAGCGCTGGTCGGCCCGTTTCTCAGTGGCAAGACCACCCTGCTTGAAGCCATTTTGGCACGCACCGGTGCCATCGATAGGCAGGGCAAGATCGCTGACGGGACGACGGTTGGCGACGCCAGCACGGAAGCGCGCGAACACGCCATGAGCGTGGAGTTGAACTTTGCCGAATCCGAATTTCTGGGCGACCGATTTGCGTTCATCGATTGCCCTGGCTCCGTCGAGTTCCAGCAGGAAGCCGCAGCCGCGCTTGCGGCCTGCGATGCAGCCATCGTCGTTTGCGAACCCGATCCGAAACGTGTTGCAGCCCTGCAGGTCATTTTCAAGTCGCTGGAAGATAACGCCATCCCGCACCTGCTGTTCCTCAACAAGATCGACACGTTCGACACGCCGGTGCGTGATCTCGTTCCGATCCTCCAGCCCTCCAGTGCACTGCCGCTCGTCCTGCGCCAGATACCGATCTGGGAAAACGGTATTGCGAGCGGCTTCGTCGATCTCGCTTTGGAGCGCGCATTCGTCTATCGCGAGCACGCGCCGTCCGAAGTCGTCGACATACCGCAGGGCCTCGTCGACCGCGAACAGACCGCGCGCTTCGAAATGCTTGAAAAACTCGCCGACTACGACGACGAGCTGATGGAGCAGTTGCTGTCCGACATGGAGCCGCCGCAAGACCGCGTGTTCGACGATCTCTCGCGCGAGATGCAGGCCGGCCAGATTTGCCCCGTATTCCTCGGCTCGGCGGAAAACGGCAATGGAATTATCCGCCTCCTCAAGGCCTTGCGCCACGAAGTGCCCTTCGTTGACAAGACCCGCGAACGCCTGCTTGTCGACAGCGATGAAGCAACGGCCTATGTCGTCAAATCGATTCACACGCCGCACGCCGGCAAACTGTCTGTCGCACGCGTTCTCGGTGGAAGTCTGAGCGACGGCGCGATGATGACGGGGCCGAGCGGCGACGAGAAGGTCTCCGGTATTTTCACCGTTTTTGGCCAGGATTCGAAAAAGCGCGACGCGGCAGCAGCTGGCGACCTTGTTGGCCTCGGCCGGCTCGAAAGCACCAAGACCGGAGAGACCCTGTCGACCGGAAAGGTGCCTGCGAAGCAGGTCACGATCGATCCGCCGCCGGACCCTGTGTTTGCATCGGCGATCGCCATCAAGGACCGCAAGGACGAGGTCAAGCTCAGTGCCGCCCTTGCCAAACTGACCGACGAGGACCCCTCCCTGCGCGTCGAACAAAATCCGGATACCCACCAGTTGTTGTTGCTCGGTCAGGGCGAGATGCATTTGCGGGTTGCAGCAGAGCGGCTCATTCGCAAATACGGTGTCGAGATCACACGCAGCAAGCGCGCCACCGCCTACAAGGAAACGATCCGCAAGGGCACGAACGTGCGCGGCCGCCACAAGAAGCAGTCGGGCGGCAGCGGCCAGTTCGGTGACGTGGTTCTCGATATCAAACCCTTGCCGCGCGGTTCCGGCTTCAAGTTCTCCGATACCATCGTCGGTGGCGCGGTGCCGAAGCAGTACATCCCGTCCGTCGAGGCCGGCTGCCGCGACTATCTGGATTCCGGCCCGCTCGGGTTCCCCGTCGTCGATGTCGAGGTGATCCTCAAGGACGGCAGTTATCACAGCGTCGATTCCTCGGATATGGCCTTCCGCCTCGCCGGACGCCTCGGCATGAGCGAGGGCATGCCGGACTGCAGCCCGGTCCTCCTTGAACCGGTCATGGCCGTCGACATCATGGTGCCCAACGAAGCAACGCCGAAGGTCAACGCCATGATCTCGCAGCGGCGTGGTCACATCCTGGGCTTCGACGGTCGCGATGGCTGGCCGGGTTGGGACGTCGTGCAGGCGCACATTCCGGCTGCCGAGATCGAAGACCTCATTATCGAACTGCGCTCTGCCACTGCGGGCGTCGGCACGTATTCAGCCAAGTTCGATCATCTTGCCGAACTGACCGGCCGGCTCGCCGACCAGGTGCTGAGCAGCCACAAGGAGGCGGCCGAGTAGCGCCGGCAACGGCAACGGCGTCGTTGCGCGGGCGCCCCACCGCGGGCGCCCCTCGAAGGCGCCCGGGCGACAGCGAGGAACAGCGCCGTGAGAGAAGTGCCGGATGCCCGGCCCGCCGCCTTTCGGCGTTGTCCTAACTCTTGGTCCCGGACAAAATCTTGCTGATCCACGTATTGAGGTGACCGAGCGCTTGGCCCTCGGCCTTCCAGAAACCGTGGTAGGAGCGGCCGCTACACGTGTGCACGCCGTCGCGGCCACCGCTCACCGTCGCCCATCTGACGCGGGCCCCTGCCTTTTGCATCACCTCGAACCCGATCCGCGCACCATGCGCTGGCGTTACCGCGCAATGATCGTCGACGTGGTGGACGAACAGCGTTGGAATTGCGATCGCGCCAAGATTGATCGCGTTGACGGTCGCCCCGTATCGGTTGGGCTGGGTTATCGCGGCCATCAGGGCAACACCGGCAAGTTTGTCGCCGATGCGCCGCGCCGCATTGACCGCTGACACCGTGCCGCGACTAGTGCCAACCAGAAATACCGGCGCCTTGAAAATCGCCTTGAGGTGTTCGACGACGGGGCCGATATCGCGCACCGCGTGTTGGTTCGTTGCCCGGTAGCCGGCAAGCAGGCCGGGCTTTTTCTGACGATCGGATGGTGCGTCGAGCAGTGCCGTCGCAAAGCCGAACTTTCGCAACGCCTTCTGCGAGCGAACCAGGAAGTTGCCGCGCAGGCGCGTCGGTTTGCCAGAAAGGCCCATCTTCAGCCGCCCGTCACCGCCGGGCAACAGCACCAGCGTTGCGCGTGGCGCCTTCTTCTGCGGCGCGCTGACAATTATCTGAATCGACACACCGCTCGCCAAAGCCATGCGCCAGAGCTGGCCTTGCGCCTTGTATTGCTGCGCTGTGCTTGGAGTGGATGAGGCGCAGCAGACCGCAATCAACAGCGCACAAAACCTCAATCCGTCACGCACGTCCGTCATCGCAATTCCAACCGTTCGCGGTAGGAGCATGACTAAGCGATCTGGACGGAAATTTCCAGGGCGAGTCGGGTGATGGACTGCACCTCGGTGCAAAATGCGCGGGCACGGGCAAAACCTGAACGGGTTCCCGAACCCCGGCGATGCCAACATCGCCTGGCCTGCGAACGCTAAGACGAAGGCCGTCGGTGCCGCGCGTTCGCGCTAGGATTTGGGCTTTTTGCCCCAGATCTGCTCCAGCCGGCGGTCGCGTCCGCAGCCGATCCGGTAGCGCCAGTAATGTGCAGGATTCTTCTTGTAGAAATCCTGGTGGTAATCTTCGGCCTTCGTGAACGTACTGGCATCTGTAATCGGTACGATGATCTTGCGCTTGATCTTGGCCAGTTGGATGACTGAAGCTCTGCTTGCCTCGGCCGCTTTGCGCTGCGCTGCATTGTGCACGAAAATCTCGGGCCGGTACTGATCGCCGCGATCGCAGAACTGGCCTGTCTTGTCGAACGGATCGACGTTGCGCCAGAACACCTTCAGCAGGGACTCATAGCTGACCTTTGTGGGATCATAGGTGACTTGCAAAACTTCCGTGTGGCCGGTTCCGCCGCGCGAGACCTGGCGGTAGGTCGGGTTCTTGACATGCCCGCCCATGTAGCCCGAAACCGTTGCAAGCACTCCGGGCACCTTGTCGAAATCGGATTCTGTGCACCAGAAACAACCCGCAGCGAACGTCGCAATCGCGGTCTTGCCGGACGCACTTTGCGCCTTGTCTCCGGCCGACGCGCCAGCGCTCGTCACGGCCAGTGCAAGCCCCAGCAAGACGCCGCCTAGGCTGAGCCTGATCAATCGCAAATCCATGCCGTATACTCCTGCCCTAGCCCTGGCTCTTTTGCTCGCCCGCCTCGAATGTCAGCGAGACACCGTTAATGCAATAGCGCAAGCCGGTTGGCGGCGGACCGTCCGGGAACACGTGGCCGAGGTGACCGCCGCAGCGCCGGCAATGAACTTCGGTGCGCGGGTAGCCGATGAAATAGTCTGTCGATGTGCCGACCGCGTTGTCGAGTGGCGCCCAAAAGCTGGGCCAGCCCGTCGTGCTATCGTATTTCGTCTTCGAGCTGAACAGTGCAAGGTCGCAGCCGGCACACTTATACGTGCCCGGTGCATAGATCTTGTTGAGCGGGCTGGTGAACGGCCGCTCGGTTCCATGCTTGCGCAGCACCTTGAACTGCAGGGGCGTGAGCTGCTTGCGCCACTCCGCATCGCTCTTGACGATTTCGAAGGTTTTTTCGCCGGTGGTTTGGCCTGCAACGCCAGATCCTGAACCCCGGCCTCCGGAGGTGCCGGTTCCGGACCTGGAGCCGGCAATAGCGGCTGTCCGATAAATGCCCCAGAGCCCTGCGAGGCCGGCAGCAGCGCCCAAAACCAGTAATCGACGGCTGACCATGGAACCAAGTCTCCCGATATAATGTGACCGTAATCCCGCACAAAGCGTGATCTGCATAACATGGTTCGCATTCGCAAAGCCATGCTACGCCAACTCACGTCCGATCAAGTGCTTGTGTGCGGCGCGCGCAATGGCTGGGCTCGGGTGCCCGTTGCACGTCTGCAATACTAGTGTAGTGCACCTGACGTTTGGTGCCTGTGTGCGGTTGGTCTCTCAACCAAACGTCAGGTGCAAGAGCGACACTGGACCATTTCCGCCTTAGGCGAAATCGCATCGCCGGCCCGCTCCCCCTCCCGAACGCCCAATACAATGATGCCGTGGGTGGTCGGGAGGGGGAGCGGGATGGCTTCAGCTCAACCTGAAAGACTAAAGAAATATTGGCTTGCTCGTGTTCCTTATGGTTCTGACATTTGCTCTCGACATCGCCGTACGGGATAGCAAATGTCAGAACCGGATCACTAGCGCACGCGATACTCGATGCGCCGATTCCGGGCCCGTCCGGCCGATGTCCGGTTTGAGGCAACCGGCCGGCGCTCGCCGTAGCCGATGTACTGCACGCGTTTCGAGGCCACACCGGCATTGATCAGGTAGTTTGCGACATTCTCCGCGCGCCGCTCCGACAAGCGCTGATTATAACGCTGCGTCCCGGTAGCATCGGTGTGGCCCTCGATCGTCACCGTCAGCTTGCCGCACGCACGGACGCCAGCCGCCAGCGCATCGAGCGTGATCTCCGCGTCCTTGAGCAATTCTGCACTGTCGAACGCGAACAGCACCAGACCGGCTTCCGCCGTGGCAGCCAGGCCCCTCTCGCAGTTGACTTCGGCTGCGCTGCGTTTCGCCGCGGCAAGCGTTGTCCCCTTCGGTGCCGGTTTAGCCTTCTTGGCCGGCTCGGCCGGGCGTTCGATCTTGAGCGTCTCGGGTTTTGCGTTTGCCGCTGCTTGCCTTGCCGGCGTCAGAGTGCCCGTGCCGGTACTCGACTGCACCGGGCGAACGGTCGAGGCAGATGAATCGTCTCCCCTGCCGGCCGATGTGGCCGTTCGTTTGGCACCAGGCCGCGCCTTCGCCGTGGCCGTTTGGGTCTCGCTCGTAACCTCGCCCGCAGCAGCGTTGGCCCTCGCCGTGCTCTGGGATTCGGTTGCAGCCGCAGTGCGCTGGCGCGCCGCCTCGGCGGCCCGGTCAGCCTTTTTCAACGCCGCAAAGGCCGTCAGGAAGCTTGCCTCCTCGCGTGCAAGGCGGATCTCCTCGTGCTCGCGCTCCACTTGCGCCTGTCGCTGGGCTTTCTGGCGTTCGGCCTCGCGCTCCGCCTGCAGCCGTTGCACGAAACTCGCTTCTTCCTGCATGATCCGTTTTTGTTCGGCTGCGGCCAGGGCCTCTCGTCGTGCCTGCTCTTTGCGCCGCTGGGCGGTCCGTTCCGCCTCCTGCCGGCGTTTTTTCAACTGCTTGACAACGGCGATCTCGCGCGCGATCGCCCCTTGCCTGACGGCGACGCGGGCGGCAACATCAAGCTCGCCGATACAACTCGCCATGATCCGCCAGCTTGGCTCCACCGGCGGCCGGAATTCGCTGAGACAGCCTTTGCGGATGGTTTCCGGAATCGTGATCCACGCCTCTGCAACTTGTGCCCGGGCGCGCCGCTCGAACAAAACGCATTGGCCTGGCGCGCTGTCATTGGCGCAAATGACGTCCGCCCGCCAGTTGGGCAGATCTTGCGCGGTCGCGGAGGTCGCGAAGGCGATGGCAAGTGCCCCCGCTGCCGTCGGAATACCTCTCCGGAAGTCCATAGCTCGAACCCTTACAATTGGTCTAACGAACCACGCCGGCATTGTACGTCGAACTTGTCGATACAAATATACCGATGTGATACACTGGGCTATGTTATTGCAATAAATTGATTATTTTCGATTAACCGAGAATATTCACCCCGTTTTCCCGGCAAGTCGCCCGCTTGGTCGCCGTGCCGGCCGCGCCCAGATTGCTGGCGCCGACCAGAGCAACCTGCTTCAATTCGGACTCGGTCCGATTCCGAATTGAAGCACGATGATCTAGCCTGCATCGACAACTTTGATCTTTTTCTCGACCACGATGGCCTCAGGTGAAAGCCGGCACCGGTAGGCAAGCGCCTCGACCCCGGCGGCAATCGCCTGATCGAAGGCCTCGCCGTATTTCGGGTCGATGTCGCGCGCCAGCGCCACCCGCGTCGCATCACCGCGCTGGACGAGGAACATCATCACCGCACGTCCGCCCTGGCCTGCGACCTCCGCCAGTTCCCTGAGGTGCTTGGCGCCGCGTTCGGTCACCGAGTCCGGAAACTCTGCCAGGCCGCTCTTGCGCATCAAATGCACGTTCTTGACCTCGACGTAGCAGGGGGCCTTGCGCGGATCTTCCAGCAGCATGTCGATGCGGCTGTTCTCGCGGCCATACTTCACCTCGCGGCGCAGCGCCTCGTAGCCCTTGAGCGGCGCGATACGACCGGCGATGATCGCCTCGCTGACGAGCTTGTTCGGGTGGTTGGTATTGATGCCGACAATCGTTGGCCCGCGGCCAAGATCGTGTTCGACCATCTCCCAGGTGTGGCGGTACTTTCGGGTCGGGCTGTCACTGGTCGACAACCAGACGGTCGAGCCCGGATCGGTGAGCCCCTTCATCGACCCGGTATTCGGACAGGTCGCGGTGATCGTCGTGCCGTCGGCAAGTTCGACGTCGGCGAGAAAGCGCTTGTAGCGCTTGATCAGGCGCCCGCGCAGGAGAGGTGTTTCAAATTGCATGCACGAAAGCTAGATCATCGTGCCCCAAGTTGGAACCACTGTCGCGGCACCAACTTGGGGCACTAAGATGATCGCCTCTAAAGAATCGATCAACTTTCTGCTTTTATTTGGAATCGGACCGAGTCCGAATTGAAGCAGGTTGCTCTGGTGCCGATATATGTTGCTTGACAAGACGGGCAGGCGCACTGGACTGGGGAGAACGGCAGGTATGGGCAAGACCAATGACAACCGCGAGATCGTTACGGCGGCGCTGATCGTCATCGGCGATGAAATCCTGTCCGGGCGAACCAAGGACAAGAACGTCGGCTACATCGCTGACCATTTGACCGCAATCGGAATCCAGCTCAAGGAGGTGCGCATCGTCGCCGACGACGAGGCCCAGATCGTCGATGCGGTCAACACGCTGCGCGCGTGTCACACCTACGTCTTCACCACCGGCGGCATCGGCCCCACGCACGACGATATCACGGCCGACTGCATCGCCAAGGCCTTCGGTGTTTCAATCGACGTCGACCAGCGCGCGCTCGACCTCCTGATGCCGTATTATGAAAAGCGCGGCGTCGAGGTCACGCCCGCTCGCCTGCGCATGGCGCGCATCCCCGAAGGTGCCGATCTGGTCGAAAACTCCATTTCCATCGCGCCGGGCTTTATGCTCGGCAACGTCATCACGATGGCCGGTATCCCCAACATCATGCACGTCATGCTTGATGCCGTAACGCCGCGGCTCAGGAAGGGCCGCATGATGCATTCCGAGGCGATTGACCTCGATTTCCCGGAAGGCAGTGTCGCCGAAATGCTTGGCTCCCATCAGCAGGAATTTCCGGATGTCGCAATGGGCAGCTACCCGACGATCAAGGACAATCGCCCCTGCACCCAGCTGGTCCTGCGGTCAATCGACGCCGATCAACTGCGCGTGGCAACGGACCTATTAAAGAAAAAGCTCGCGGATCAGAACTTTATCTGAGCCCCGCTTGAAACCGGCGCGCGGCGTGCCGCCGCATGCGCGTTAACCATATTCCCCAAAAACGTCTCGTTTTGGCGCGACCCACCGTGCCTTCGTCTGCTCGCTACTGGGCTTGCGGCGCCAGACAATACCCAGAGGCGCCGAGGGGGACACCGATCATGATGCAGTCAATTTACGCGCGACGTGCGCCTGCGAGCGCGCGCACTGGAACGCGATTACGGGAATTCTTGCTGGCAATCCTGCTTCTGGCCGCACCGATTTTGGCCGGCACGATCGCTGCTCCGGGCGCCGCAGAGGCCAAGACACCCGGGCGGACCTATTGCTACAAGCGCGTTTGCCACCGCGTGAAGACGATTGCCGAAACTCGCCGCGAAATTGGTAAGCGGCGCGTCGTCTATGCATCCCACTACGACAGCTGCGAGCGTGACCGCTTCAATCCTTGCGGCCTGACCTCGTCGGGCGAACGCTTCCGTCCGAATGCGCCGGACAACGCAGCAAGCCCGATATACCCGGATGGTACGCGCCTGCTGGTCTGGAATCCGGCAAACGGCAGGACACTGGTGGTCAGGATCAACAATGCCGGCCCTTACTGGCGTCGCCGAATGCTTGACCTCTCTCGCGGTGCCGCCGAAAAGCTGGGCTTTCGCCGGCGCGGTGTCGCCAAGCTCCACGTCAAGGTGCTCTCGGCGCCGACACGCACCGAGGCACGTTATCGCCGCAACCGGCGCTACGCTCCGGTGCCGGGCTACGTAGGGTCATTTCAGTCAATCGACACAGCGCTCTTGAGCGTCGGCCGGGCGATCGCAGGGCTGTTCGGCAGCCCCGTGCATGCCATCGCCGGGCGCACGCCGCCAAGCGCGCGAAGCATCCGCATCGCACGCAGACAAAACCGACGCCGGCAGCGCTTGAACCGCCGCCTGGCAAGACGCGAGGCACAGCGCTTGCGTCGCCTGGCACGCTTGACACCGCCGCCCCTGCCGATCGCCAAGGCCACCATGATCATTCGCCCGACCTTGCAAATTGCCAGTGCGGAATACCGGCTTGATCAGAATATCAACGGTCCGGATATCGTCCTGCCGACGCGTCCGCCATTACCGCCGCTGCCGATTGCAAGTGTCCGCCGTCCGTCTGCCGAAGCCCGTCGGCTGGCTGCCCGTGCGCAGCAAAGGCGCCGGCGCGTTGCGGCCTTGCGGCGGCGCGCAGCCGCCCACCGTGCACCAGCACGCCTCCGTTTGGCGCAGGCCAAGGCCGCGCAGGCCCGTCGCTCGCCATCGAAACTGGCCCGCCTTGCGCGTGCCCCGATCAGCGCGTCAAAGCGCGCCGCGCCTAGGCGGTCCAAGCAGACGCGTCTGGCTTTGGCAAAGATCGCGTTGAAGAAGCCCGGCAAACGCACCACAGTGGCACCCCCACGACATTCCCGGAAGCGCCCGGCAGCAAGCAAGCGCCGGACCGAGACGGCCGCCAAGATCACCCGGCCCAAGGTCAACACCAAGCCGGCGACGAAACGTTTGCAAAAAGCCATTGCACAGCGCCCGCCGCCTAAAGCCAAGGCCCACGACGCAAGCCCGTCGGGCAAGGCCGTCAGGCCACGGGCCGAGCCTTCAACCAAGGTCGCGCTGCCAAGGGCGGCCCCGGCAAGCACCGCTAAGGCGCAGCCGAAAAAAACAGCGCGTCTTGCTGGCCGCGCAGGTCGTCCAACGTGGTTGGAGGTTGTGGCACGAGGCAGTCGCGAGTGATCGTCTCACCGGCACGGACCGGGCGCGCCAATGTGCGCCCGACGGCCATGTAATAGGGCAGTGGCGCTGACCCCGTGATCGCCTCGGCTGGCGTCAGCAGCGGCTCGAGATCGGGGACCGCGTGACGGTTGCCGACGATGTCAAGGCTACGCCCCGCGGGGAGGTCGACAAGCGCCCGAGCCGTGAGATCCACCACCGGTCGATAGGCTTCATCGACACTCGTGTTGCCAAGCCGGCTCGCCGCCATCAGCGAAAGCGGTGCCTCGACACCGAGCAGGTGTGACGGGTTATAGATCAGGCCGTATTGCCCGTCCCGCGACGTCGGGATTCCCTTGCCGCGGAACAGGGCACCAGAGGTTGCGTCCGCCCACCTCACGACGACGAACACGCCGCCGGCAAAGCTTGCTTCGTCGGGCCGCCGAAGGCAGTTGAACACATCGAGCCGCTGCTCGCCGGCGAGCAGCCCGCCGTCCGCGCTGGGTGCATAGACCTGCGGCAGCTCAACCGTGCGCGCCATCGGCGCATGAAAAGCCGGCCGGTCGGGCACGAAGCCGGTGGCGTTGGCAACCAGCAGCATTTCGCAATAGTCGGGCACCGTACGCTGCGGCAATGCCGCAAGCGCCGCGGCGCGCGCAGTCAGCGTTGCGCCCGGATCTTCGCCCAGCTCCCACAACGCGTCGAGATCCGGCGATATGGTTTCTTCACTCGTCCAGCGCGTCGTCTTGGTCAACGGATCGTAGACATAGTCGTACTCGCTGGATTTACCGGCACAAACGATCGGCAGACCGAGCACTCTGGCCCGGCTCATTAGGCTGATGAGCAGCGCCGGCTGATCGCCTTCGACAAGCGTATAGGCAACGCCGGCCTGCCGCGCCTTATGCGCAAGCACCGGCCCGACAACGCATTCGGCCTCCTTGGAGACCATCGTCACGCCGAGGCCAGCCTCGATCGCCTTGAGCGCATGCACCGCTCCGGCATCGGCGTGTCCTGTGGCCTCGACAACCATGTCGACCGGCAGGTCGAAGATATCATCGGCGTTGGTCGCAAGAGCGAAATGGTGGCCCTCGATCGCAGCCAGAACGTCCTGGCGTGAGGCACATTGGCGGTGTGCGATACCAAGCTCGGAAAGTGCGCCGGCGACGCGATTGAGATCACGATCGACGGCCGCCACGATCTCCAGGCCGGCAATCGCCCGCGCCTGTGCAATGAGCGACAGCCCGAACTCTCCGGCACCGATCAATACGGCCCGCGTCGGGCGTTCCCGCGCCGGGGCGAACAGTTGTTCGAGATTCATGCGCCTACCTCATCGAACATCATCGTGCAGCGTCTGTCATAGCTGCGATGCGTGCAATGGCAAAGCAGGTCAGAGCGCGGCGGCGCGACAGGCGTCGCGTATCGACGGCCGCGCTGGCCGCGGGCGCGGCGCCGGCGGGATTTCGGGGAACAGGTCAAACTGTTCGTCGAGCACGCCAAGGAATTTCGAGGCAAGGTCAAGCAGCGGGCCGAGTTCGATGCGTTCGGCCACCAGGAACGCATCCTCGATCACGATGTCCTCGACAACGGACAGGCAACCGGCGTCTTCGTCAATGAGCCCGCGCTTGCGCAGAAACACGAGCGGATCGAACCCATCCTTGAACGCATGCATCTCGCTGTCGCAGATCTCGTCGATGGCATCGATTACGACGGTGGTGCCCGATGCAAATAGCTGCGCAAGTATGGCGAAATCGTCGCTCCGCCCGGCCAATTGGCATGCATGCTCCCGCGCCAACTTGATCCGTCCCATCATCGCGATTTCAAGCGCCCTGGCGTTCTGGACGAACCTGTTGAGCGTAAGGGACTTGTCGCTCGCCGGGGACAGTGCACCGCGGGCCGCGCAGATATATTGAAGCTTTTTGAGATCTTCGCCGAGCGCCAGGATGGCGTCGAGATGATCGGCCAGCAGATAAACGCGTCGATCGGGCGGATCGACGGGACGGGTGGTCAGCATGCGAGCTTCGCTCCTGCGCTTCAGGTCAACGGGATGCAACGCAACGCGGGACAACGCACACGACGGCACGCGACAGTTTACGTGATTCGCCCGCACCGATCGCGGCCGGGCGAAGGCCGACCCGTTCACGATCGGACGGGCGGCAGAAGACCGAGAACAACCTCCATCGCCGCCTGCAGATCACCGCCGGAGCGGCCGAGATGCTGACCGAGATTTGAGTTGAACAGCGCCACGGCGCGCGCGCGTCCGTCCGAGCGCGCCGCGACGGTCTTAAGGCTGGCGAGGATCGCGTCGTCGGGAAACGACGCTTCGATCGCCAGCCGCTCCCGCACCACCGCCACCAGTTCGGCGAGGTGCAGAATGTCGGGCCGGGCATCGGTCCCGCCGTCGTGACCAGGCTCGGGCGAACGCAACTCGGATAGTTCCGGGCCGGTTGCAGGCAGGTGAACCGGCGACATGGTACGCGTCTTGGTCATCGCAGGCAGCCCTCCACGAGTTGTCTCGGTCAGCTGCAGCCGCTGGTGCCGCCGCAGGTGTTGCACTTGAGGCAGGTCCCGTTGCGCACCAGCGTGAAGTTCCCGCACTCACCGCAGGCCTCCCCCTCGTAGCCCTGCATGCGGGCTTCAGTGACGCGGTCGATCGCAACCTCGTGCTTGATCGCGAGCGCGCCATCGGTGAGTGCCGCTGTTGTGGCCGTGACAGCACTGACGGCGGATGCTTCCGGCGGACCGAAGGCGGAGGCGACATCGCGCTGCAGATCGCCGGCCGGCGACCCCACCGTGTCGACGGAAACAGCCGTGCCGATCCGTGCCACGAGCTGGCCCCGCGTGAAGCCGTGCGAGATGATCTGTGTCGGCGGCACACTCGGCTCGGCTTCCGTTTCCTCACCCTGGCCGACGGCGGTCGAGGAGATGTCGCCCGGATCGACGTGGGCGAGATCGTTGCGGGCGAGATAGGACACGGCAAGTTCGCGGAAGATGTAATCGAGCACTGAGGTTGCGTTCTTGATCGTCTCGTTGCCCTGCACAAGGCCGGCCGGCTCGAACCGCGTGAACGTGAAGGCGTCCACGTATTCCTCCAGCGGCACGCCGTACTGCAGGCCGAGCGAGATCGCGATCGCGAAGTTGTTCATCAACGAGCGGAATGCAGCGCCTTCCTTGTGCATGTCGATGAAGATCTCGCCGATCCGGCCGTCTTCGTATTCGCCGGTCGTGAGGTAGACCTTGTGTCCGCCAACCACGGCCTTTTGCGTGTAGCCCTTGCGCCGGCCCGGCATCCGCTCGCGCCCGCGCTCGATAATGCGCTCGACGATCCGTTCCGCCGCCACTTCGGCGCGCAGCTGTGCCGGCTTGTCGGCGGCCAGTTCGGCGGCGACCTCTTCGGCCTCCTCCTCGTCATCCGCAAGCAGCTGGGAATTAAGCGGCTGCGAAAGCTTCGAGCCGTCGCGGTAGAGCGCGTTGGCCTTGAGCGCCTTGCGCCACGAGCGCATGTAGGCGTTCTTGCAGTCGTCGACCGTCGCATCGTTCGGCATATTGATCGTTTTCGAGATCGCGCCGGAAATGAACGGCTGACTCGCCGCCATCATGTCGATGTGGCTGTTGACGGAAAGGAACCGCTTGCCCTTGCGCCCGCACGGATTGGCGCAATCGAACACGGCCAGGTGCTCATCCTTGAGATGCGGTGCGCCTTCGAGCGTCATCGCCCCGCAGACGTGCTCGTTGGCCGCCTCGATGTCGGCCTTGGTAAAGCCGAGGAAGGCAAGCAGATCGAAGTTCGGATCATCGAGGTCGTCTTCCGGGACCTTGAGCGCATCGCGCAGGAAGTCTTCACCGAGGCTCCACTTGTTGAACACGAACTTGATGTCGAACGCCGAGCCGAGGCCGGCTTCGACGGTTTCAAGGGCGGCGTCCGTAAAGCCCTTGCCTTTGAGCGTTGTGTGGTTGATCGCCGGCGCCTGGCGCAGCGACCCGTGCCCTACGGCGTAGGCTTCGATCTCGGCGATCTGCGCCTCGCCATAGCCGAGGTGTCGCAACGCCTGCGGTACCGCCCGGTTAATGATCTTGAAGTAACCGCCGCCGGCCAGTTTCTTGAATTTGACCAGCGCGAAGTCCGGTTCGATGCCGGTCGTATCGCAATCCATGACGAGGCCGATCGTCCCTGTCGGCGCGATCACCGTGGCTTGTGCGTTGCGAAAACCGTTGCGCTGGCCAAGTTCTATCGCCCGGTCCCAGGCCCGCATCGCACCTTCGATCAGCGCCTTGTCCGCACACGATGCGTGATCGAGCGGCACGGGCGGCGTTGAGAGTTTCTCATAACCGTCCTTTTGGCCGTAGGCTGCGCGGCGATGGTTGCGGATGACACGCAGCATTTCCGTCGCGTTCTCCGCATAGCCCGGGAACGACCCGAGCTCGCCGGCAATTTCTGCCGAGGTCGCATAGGCTGTGCCGGTCATTAGCGCGGAAATCGCGCCGCAGATCGCCCGGCCCTCATCCGAATCGTAGCTGATACCGGAGGCCATCAGCAGGCCGCCGATATTGGCAAAGCCAAGCCCCAGCGTGCGGTAGCGATAGGACAGTTCAGCAATCTCCTTGCTCGGGAACTGTGCCATCAGCACCGAGATCTCGAGCACCACGGTCCACAGTCGGCAGGCGTGCTCGAATGCATCGACGTCGAACGTCCCGTCGGCCTGGCGGAACTGCATCAGATTCATCGACGCCAGGTTGCAGGCCGTATCATCGAGGAACATGTACTCCGAGCACGGGTTCGACGCACGGATCGGGCCGCTCACCGGGCACGTGTGCCAGTCGTTGATCGTGGTGTGGAACTGAATGCCGGGATCGGCCGAGGCCCACGCGGCATAGCCGATGTTTTCCCACAGCTCGCGCGCGCTGACTGTCTTGGTGATCTCGCCCGTCGTGCGCGCCGTCAGCTCCCACGCGCCATCCTTTTCGACTGCGGCCAGGAACCCGTCCGTGACGCGCACGGAGTTGTTCGAGTTCTGTCCGGCAACGGTCAGGTAGGCTTCCGAATCCCAATCCGTGTCGTAGGTCGCGAAGTCGATATCGGTGTAGCCCTGCTTCGCGAACTGCACGATGCGACGGATGTAATTGTCCGGCACCTGGTCTTTCCGCGCATCCTTGATGGCGCGCTTAAGCGCCGGGTTCTTGACCGGATCGAAGCAGTCGTCGCCGTCGGCCTCGCAGTTGACGCAGGCTTTCATCACCGCCTTGAGTCGCTTCTGGCAGATCTTCGAGCCGACCACGAGGGCGGCAACCTTCTGCTCCTCTTTGACCTTCCAGTTGATGTATTCCTCGATATCGGGGTGGTCGACGTCGACGACGACCATCTTGGCCGCCCGCCGGGTCGTGCCGCCGGACTTGATCGCGCCGGCCGCGCGGTCGCCGATCTTGAGGAAGCTCATCAGGCCGGACGAACGCCCACCACCGGACAGCCGCTCATTGGCCGAGCGCAGCTTGGAAAAGTTGGTGCCGGTCCCGGAGCCGTACTTGAACAGGCGCGCCTCCCGCACCCAGAGATCCATGATCCCGTTCTCGTTGACGAGATCATCCTCGATCGACTGGATGAAGCAGGCGTGCGGCTGCGGGTGTTCATAGGCAGATTGCGACAAGGTCAGCTCGCCGGTGCGGTAGTCGACGTAGTGGTGGCCCTGGCCGGGACCGTCGATGCCGTAAGCCCAGTGCAGGCCGGTGTTGAACCATTGCGGCGAGTTCGGCGCGGCGAACTGCATCGCCAGCATGTAGCGGTGCTCGTCGAAAAACGCCTGCGCGTCCTCTTCGGATGAGAAATATCCGCCCTTCCATCCCCAGTACGTCCAGGTGCCGGCCAATCGGTCGAACACCTGCCGCGAATCGGTTTCACCGCCGTAGCGTTGATCTTCGGGTAGCTCGGCCAGCTGTGCTTCGTCGGCCACCGAACGCCAGAGCCACGACGGCACCTGCGTTTCCTCCACGCGCTTCAGGCGTGCCGGCACACCGGCTTTACGGAAATATTTCTGCGCAATGATATCGGCGGCGACCTGGCTCCAGTGCTCCGGCACCATCAGGCCCTCGAGGCGAAAGACGATCGACCCGTCCGGGTTTTTGATCTCGCTTGTGGCCGTTCGAAACGCGATGGCGTCGTACGGTGAACGTCCCGCCTCGGTAAAGCGCCGCGTAATTTTCATTGTTGCCCCGTCTTTTCGTTTGTGAGGTGCACCGCGCGCCGCGCGCCGGCCACCTGTGTGTTGCAATCGTCGAAAACGCCACTCACTCGTCCACGCGGCACCGCCGCGCTCATACCCCCAATCCGGCACATTCGGGCGGCCACGCCTCCCCTCGCACTGCACTGGCGCGTGGGCCCCTGCTCTCTCAAATCGGAAGTGCAAGCGCTGCTGGGTGTTGCCAGCATCCTGTGCCGCCTGCCGGGTACACGAACGCAACAGCTACCATCCGGACGTTGCAGTACGTCCGACACGCAACTTGAACCGATCTGACCTCAAGCCCCTCTTCGCGGCCGCCGGTCCACCCCAATTTGATCACCGATTCGCAGGGTCCGAGGCAAAGGTTTTGTATGTTGCAGATGCTGCACATACCAGATGTTGGTGTTTTGTGGAGATTGTGTTCAAAAGGCGGGGATGCTGGCAGCGACCGGTTCGTCTAGGCCTTTGGCGCACATTGGGTTTCTTCGCGAGCAGCCATCAGGCCGACTGGTCCACATGCCTTACCGCGATTCCGCGGCCTCGGGTGTGGCCGAGACGCCTCGCCGTATGGACAGCTGCGTGCGGGGGCGATACACCGGAACCGCGTTCGCGGAGGAGACGGCGGCCGATGGGCATTCTGAGCCAAATATTCTGCTGGTGGGGATCGAGCACCTGGGGCACCAGTTGGACGATCTTCAAGCAGGGCAGGTTTGTCGGCGCCGACGACTACGGCAATCGCTATTACGAGCAGCGCAGCGGCGTCGGTCCGCACGGCATGCCGCGCCGCTGGGTCCTCTACCAGGAACTCGCGGAAGCTTCTCAAGTGCCGCCCGAGTGGCACGGCTGGCTGCATCACACGGTCAAGCAGCCGCCGACCGAAGAGGACTACCATGCCCAACCCTGGCAGAAGCCGCATCGCGCGAACATGACCGGAACGCCGCAGGCCTACCGACCGGCCGGTTCGATCCTGACACCGGCATCCCGGCCCAAGGCGACGGGTGATTATACCGCGTGGACGCCTGACTAGCGCCATACATGCGCGCCAGTCATGCAACAGGGCGCTGCGACCCAGACGCTTGCGACCAAAGCGCTGGAAAATTATCGATCGCTTCTTGCTGGTGCCAAGATTGGGGATGAAAACGTCCCAGTACATCGAATCCGGGAAGGTCTGATGACGGCAATCCGTCCCCGTCGAACAGCTCGAAATTGCGCGTCGCACCTGTGCACCGCCCTGGCGCTTTGCACGCTCGCAGCTGCGGCCGGTCCTGCACAGGCGCAGCGAATCAACAACAAGGTCGCCATCTTCTCCGCCCTCGACAAAGTGACGGCACGCATCAGCAAGCTCGAAGTGCCGATCAACGAAACGGTGCGCTTCGGCTCACTCAAGGTCACGCCGCGCGTGTGCTACTCGCGCCCGCCGGAGGTGCGGCCCAAGACGACCACCTTCGTCGAGGTCGACGAGATCGACTTGTCGGGTGACGAAAAACGCCTGTTCGCCGGTTGGATGTTTGCCGAAAGCCCGGGGCTCAACGCTCTGGAGCATCCAGTCTTCGATGTTTGGTTGACGGGCTGCGGCACACCCGATGAGCCCGCGCGCGCGGCCAGCAAGCGCGAGCCGGGTGCAAAGGATCCAACGCCGGCACAACGTCGGCGCGTTCGCCGCCGCATCCGGCGTTGATGCACAAGACAGCATCGAACGACTGCGCTCTAAGCCTGCGCCGCCTCGATGATTTCGAGAACGGACTGCGGATCGATGTCTTTGTCCAGCGCGTCGAAGTTGCCGCGCACCTGCAGGGCGCGGTCGAGTTCAGTTTGGAACACTGAGCGATCGATCTCCATGGCGCCAAACTGGCGCAGGTGATCCGTCACGAACTGCGTGTCCAGCATGATGAAGCCGCCGCTGATCAGGCGCGCACAAAGGTAGACCAGCGCGATTTTCGACGCGTCCCGCGCCGTCGAAAACATGCTCTCGCCGAAAAAAGCACCGCCGAGTGCGACGCCGTAGAGCCCGCCGACGAGTTCGCCGTCAGCGCTCCAAGCTTCGACCGTGTGGCAATGGCCCATGCGGAAGAGTTCGCCGTAAAGGCCGCGGATTCGACCATTAATCCACGTTGACGTCCGCCCCGGGCGCGAAGCGGCGCAACCATCGATCACGCCGTCAAAGTCGCTGTCGACGCGGATCTCAAAGGGCGCCCGGCGCATCGTGCGTGCAAGTCTTTTGGGGATCGTCAGGCTGTCCAGCGGCAGCAGCCCGCGCGCCTGCGGTTCAATCCAGAACAACTGCGGGTCATCAGCGCTTTCGGCCATCGGAAAAATGCCGCACGAATAGGCCTTGAGCAAAACCTCGGGCGTGATTTCCAACAGCGGGTTGTCGCGAGATGCCATGACTCTCGTATTGTTACTACCGCACCTACGGGCGCTGCGATCCGATGCGCAGCTGTTTCGCCAAGCTATTCAGACCACCTAACAAACCGGCTGGCAACGTCGATCACTGTCTTGCCTCTGAAATCCACCGAATTCATGGCTGCCGTGCCAGGTAGTTTTCCATCCAGTGGATGTCGTAGAGACCGTTGGCGATGTCGGGATGTTGAACCAGTTCGGCGAACAACGGAATGGTCGTCTCAATTCCATCGATGACGAATTCGGACAGGCATCGTCGGAGCCGCATCAGGCATTCGTTGCGCGATTGCCCGTGCACGATCAACTTGCCGATCAGACTGTCGTAGTAGGGTGGTATCGTATAGCCCTGATAGGCGCCGGAATCGACCCGCACACCGAGCCCACCCGGCGGGTGCCAATACGTGATTTTTCCCGGCGACGGCCGGAACGTCCTCGGATGCTCGGCATTGATCCGGCATTCGATCGCATGGCCGGAAAACTCGACCTCGTCCTGGCTGAGGCTGAGCGGCGCACCGGCTGCAATGCGCAGCTGCTCGATCACCAGGTCCATGCCCGTGATCATTTCGGTGATTGGATGTTCGACCTGCAGGCGCGTGTTCATTTCGATGAAGTAGAATTCGCCGTTTTCATACAGGAACTCCACCGTCCCGGCGCCGCGATAGCGCATTTCGCGCATGGCCGAGGCCACGGTTGTCCCGATCTTGGCGCGCGCTTCATCGTTGAGGGCCGGCGAGCGTGCTTCCTCCAGCACCTTTTGATGGCGCCGCTGCAGCGAGCAATCGCGCTCTCCAAGATGGATCGCATCCCCACGTCCGTCGCCGAACACCTGGATCTCGATGTGACGCGGCTTGCCGAGAAACTTCTCGATATAGACGGCGTCATCGCCGAATGCGGCCTTGGCTTCGCTGCGGGCTGTCGCAAGCGCCGGGCCGAGCTCGGTTTTGTCGTGCGCCACCTTCATGCCGCGCCCGCCGCCACCTGCAGCCGCTTTGATCAGAACCGGAAAACCCATCTCGGCGGCGACGCGTTGAGCTTGTGCCTCGGTTTCGATCGCGCCATCGGAGCCCGGAACGACCGGGATCCCGAGCCCCCGTGCCGTAGCCTTGGCCGCTATCTTGTCACCCATGACCCGGATGTGTTCCGACGTCGGCCCGATGAACGTAATGTCGTGGTCTTCCAGAATTTCGGCGAAACGCGCATTTTCGGACAGGAAGCCGTAACCGGGATGGATTGCATCAGCGCCCGTAATCTCACAGGCCGACAGCAGTGCCGGAATGTTGAGGTAGCTGTCCACCGCCGGCGGCGGGCCGATACACACGCTCTCGTCGGCAAGCCGCACGTGCATCGCATCGGCATCCGCGGTCGAATGTACAGCCACCGTCGATATGCCAAGCTCCTTGCAGGCGCGCTGGATGCGCAGGGCGATTTCGCCGCGGTTTGCTATCAGAACCTTATCGAACATCAGGCGTTGGTCTCACCCCAAAAGCACGCGGTCACCGGCACTACTCGATAATCAGCAGCGGTTCACCGAACTCGACCGGGTGCCCGTCCTCGACAAGGATCTGCTTGATGATGCCCGCCTTTGGTGCCGGGATGTGGTTCATCGTCTTCATGGCTTCGATGATCAGCAGCGTTTGGCCCTCACTGACAGCAGTCCCGACGTCGACGAACGGCGAGGCGCCGGGCTCGGGCGCCATGTATACCGTGCCGACCATGGGCGACTTGACGGCCCCCGGATGGGCGGCGTGGTCACCGGCAGGCGATGCTGTGGCGGTTTCGTTTGCAGTCGTTGCCGCGGCCGGGACCTGTGCCACGTGCGCCGCCGGCGCGCCGGCAACATGGCTTGAAAGGCTGGCGTTGCGTGCCACCCGCAGCTTCAGCCCGGCGCGCTCGATTTCGATTTCGGTGAGGCCGGTCTCATCCAGCAGCGTCGCGAGTTCGCGGATCAGCCGTTGCTCGTTGTTTCCGCCTTTGTCCTTGTTGTCGCGCGCCATGCTCGTGTTTGCCTCTAGCTCGTCCTGCTGTTCGCCCGTCGGGCAGGCCGCCTCTTACCTCACCAGTGACCGCATCGTCTGGTCCGCGAGGTCGGTTTGCGACGCATCGCCCGTGCAAGTGGCCAAATGTCTGCAACGCTGGCCCGATAGATCATCCACCGGTGGCTAAATCAGCCCGGCAGTGCGAGCGTCCGCATCGCGTCAGCCGGAACGGCAGACTGTCTATCAGGTTTGCATCCGTGCGCAAAGAACTGCCTGGCGCTGCCCCAACCGGCACCTGGACAAGATGCCGGAAATGATTGCCATACCACGGCAGATCAACAGAATTGACAGCCGTTCTTTCGCACATCGGCGACCATCGCCTTGAGCTGGTCGGCCGGCAGGTATCCTGGATTGACACGACTGTCGACGACAAAGCCGGGCGTGCCTTCAATGCCGAGCGACGCTGCAATTTGCTGCGTCTTGCGAATGGCCGCCTCGTACTTCGGGTCTTTCATCTCTTCCTTGAGCTGATCGACATCGATGCCGACGCGGGCAGCAATTTCCAGGACGTTATCCTTTGTCACGCGTCGCTCTTTCATCAACGCGACGTGGAAATCCCAGTACTTGCCTTGCGGCTTCGCAGCCAGCGCCGCCCGTGCTGCAAATTCAGAATGCTCCCCGAAGATCGGGAATTCCTTCATGACGATGCGGATTTTCTTGTCCTGTTCCGCAAGTTTCGTCACTTCGTTGAGCGCCCGTTTGCACCAGCCGCAGTTGTAGTCGAAATACTCGACAATCGTAACATCGGCATCCTTGTCGCCGAGCGCGAAATCAATCGGTGACTTGAAGATCTCGTCCTTACTGCTGGCCAGAACCTTGAGCCGCGCCTTGTCTTGCTCCTCACGCTGGCGACGCGCGAGTTCCTCGCCGACCTCCTGCAGGATCTCGGGATTTTTGAGCAGATAGGAACGGATCAGTTTGCCCAATTCTTCGCGCTGCGCCGGGGTGAACGAGCTTGTCACGGGGTTGCCTGAACTGCTGCCCTTTGGCGGCTTTTCTTCACCGTCTTTGGCCTGTGCGAGCACCAACGGCTGGGCTTCCTCGCGCGTCGTAGCGGTTTGCGCCGCTGCCGGCTCCGTCGCCTGTTTGGCTTCGGCATGGGCCGCGCGCTGCGCGCTGGGATCTGCAAGCGACAGCAGCAGACCGACACCGACCACGGCCGGCGCCGTCAGCAGCGCCCCCTTGGTTGTCGTGATGGCGGATAACAGGCCTTGGATGGAGGACTGTGACATTCGGAAATCTCCGTTCCATTGGATACGGTCAAGAACAGGCACGGCTTGTTTCGGATCTCTGATCGCACCCGATCGTGGTTTCAGCTAGGCACAATACCGTGAAAAGTCCATATCGACGTTAACGCAGGACCATGCGGTGGGCCCGGATGTCGGCCTGATCGCTACGATTTCCTGTCGAATGTCGCGATTTCGTCCATCCGCCGCCATGTTGGCGATCCCTGCCGCAGGCCGGGCTGGGCGCGCTTTGCGAAGACTTTCGCCTGCTTCAGGTTGCCGGCCAGGAAATAGGCTTCTGCTGTCGCGGCATAGGATTCCGGCAGCCGCCCGGCGCGATAGTAAGCTTGGCCGAGCACGCGGTAGGCGTGCGGGCGTTCATCACCGTTCTGCGCGTCCTGGCGGATCGCCTTGCGCACCAGCCGGATCACGTCGTTGGCGGCCTTGTTGCCGCGGCTGGCGAGCAGCGCATTGCCGAGTCGCACCTGCATCAGCGTCGAGTTCGGATCGAGTTTGAGCGCTGAGCGCAGGTACTGCACGGCTTCGGCCGGGCGTCCCGAGCGATGCAGAAAATCTGCCTTCAGCTCATAGAAATAGGGATACTTCGGGCGCAATCGAATAAGTTCGTCCACCGCCGCCAGCGCCGCGCCGAGCCCGTTGGTGCCGCCCCGAAAGAACGTGGCAATGGTCCGCGCGTACTTCGCCGGCAGGGAATTGTCGCTCCTCGGGTAGCGATTGAACACGGTCGCCGGCGACTCAAGATACCCTGAGAGCTTGGCGCGCATCAGGTCGTGGCGCAATTGCAGGCGGGGATTGTCGCGCTTGCCGTAATAGGGGCTCTGGCGCACCCGGTCGCGCAACAGAGCGAGGCGGTCGGTGGCAACCGGGTGAGAGCGCACGAACGGATCTTTCTGCTGGTCGGAGATGTACTCCTGGCGCTGAAACCGCTGGAACGTCTCGAGCATGCCGCGGCCGGACTGTTTGGTCCTGTTGAGATAGAGCAGACCGCGCTGGTCCGCGGCAGCCTCCTGCGCACGGCGTTCCGCGAGCATCGAGCGGATGACGAGATCATCGCCCGCAGCCACCGCCCGCCCGTCCTTGGCGGCAATTGCTGCCCCGATACCGAGAATACGCAGCAGGATCAGTTTGGTTTGATCGCGCTTGATCCGCGCCCTGAGTGCTGCCAGGTCGCCGCCTGCGATATGGCCGGCTTCGTGCGCGATGACACCGATGATCTGGTTCGGCGTTTCACTTTGCATGAGCGCGCCGGTGTGCACGAACACGTTGCGCCCGTCGATTACGAAGGCATTGAAGATCCGGCTGCGCACAATGCGGATTGCAACCCGGCCGCTGCCGAGGCCGGCAGCACGAAAGATCGGCTGCGCATAGTCGTTGAGGAGGCGTTCGATCTCGGTATCACGGATAAGCGGCAGGCCCTGAGCTCGTGCCTGTTCGGGCGCAGCACCGAGCGCCAGTGCGCACACGACCGCCGCGCCCGCCAGGCTGGTGCGCCATCTCCGCTCGAAAGTTGCGTCTGGCGTGTGACTTAGGACCTCGGTCATCCTGCAGCCCCCGATTGCATCGTCGTTGTCCAAATGTCGCAATTGCGCGTCCGATCCGCAACCGCGGTGCCGGCCGGTGGCTGGAATAGTAACGGAAATTGACCAGCTTGTGGTTCAGCCACGCTTACTCCTGCGACGCGTAGGCTTGCATTGTGCAGCCCTCCTGCTTATCGACGTCCCGTGCTGGCGGCACAAGCCATGGCGTCCGCTGCGCCGGGCGCAAGCATGAATGTCTGAAAGCCGATGCGGGCAAGCCGGGAAAAGACCATGAACGATCACAATCCGTTGATGAAATCGCACGCCGGCGGCAGTGTCGGGCGCGTGGGCAAGCCCTCATCGCGCAGCGAGATCGCCTCGTTCATGGTGATGGATGTGATGACCGCCGCCGCCGCCGCAGAGGCCGCCGGGCGCCATGTCATCCACATGGAAGTCGGCCAGCCCGCTTCCCCGGCGCCGGCGACGGCGCGCGAGGCTGCCCGGGCGGCGATTTCGGACGAAACCCTCGGCTACACGCTGGCACTCGGCGTGCCGCAGTTGCGCGACCGCATCGCCCGCCACTATCAGGACACCTACGGCGTCAGCCTCGAGGCCGAACGCGTGGTCGTCACCAGCGGCTCGTCTGCAGCCTTCGTGCTGGCCTTTCTCAGTGTCTTCGAAGCCGGTGAGAGCGTTGCCCTGCCGTCGCCGGGCTACCCCTGCTACCGTCACATCCTAACAGCGCTGGGACAAGGCCAGGAGATCATTGAGACCGGCCCGGACACCCGTTGGATGCCGACCATCGATCAGATCGACGCGGTTGCAAGCCGTGTTGCCGGCATTTTGCTCGCCAGCCCCAACAATCCGACCGGCACGATGCTCGAACCTGAGCGCCTGACCGAAATCGCAGATGTCTGCCGCCGCCGCGACCTGTGGTTCATCTCGGATGAAATCTATCACGGCCTGACGTATGACCGTCCGGCAATGACGGCCCTGTCGGTCAGCGACGATGTCATCGTGATCAACAGCTTCTCGAAGTATTTCTCGATGACCGGATGGCGGGTCGGCTGGATGGTCGTGCCGGCTGGCCTGGTTGCGACGGTCGAACGCCTGGCGCAGAATTTCTACATCTGCCCGCCGGCCATCGCCCAGGTCGCCGCCCTTGCCGCATTCGACGGGCGCGATGAACTCGAGCACAACCGCAGCATTTATGCCGCCAACCGCGAACTGCTGCTCGCCGAACTGCCCAAGGTCGGCTTCGACAAGCTCGTGCCGGCCGATGGTGCGTTCTATATCTACGTCGACGTCAGCGACTATACCAACGACAGCCTCGCCTTTTCGCGCCAGCTGCTTGACGAGACCGGTATCGCCGCGACCTCCGGCATAGATTTCGACGCGGATCGGGGCCATCGCTTCATGCGCTTCTCCTACGCCGGAGCCACCGAGGACATGCGCGAAGCGATCCGCCGCCTTGCAAACTGGCCCGCGACGCAAGGCCGGGCCGAGTAATGCACTCCGGCAGCGGGCACGCACTCCGGCAGCGGCACCGAGACGCGTCAGCACCCGAAGTGGCCCGTGAGCGCAACAATGTCCGGGAGCGCAGGCGACCCGCGTCTTTGACGCGCGCCCGTGCAGGGCCCGGGTGCGTCAGCACCCGAAGTGGCCCGTGAGCGCAACAATGTCCGGGAGCGCAGGCGACCCGCGTCTTTGACGCGCGCCCGTGCAGGGCCCGGGTGCGTCAGCACCCGAAGCGGCCCGTGAGCGCAACAATGTCCGGGAGCGCAGGCGACCCGCGTCTTTGACGCGCGCCCGTGCAGGGCCCGGGTGCGTCAGCACCCGAAGTGGCCCGTGAGCGCAACAATGTCCGGGAGCGCAAAGAACTACCCGCCGAACCGACGCTGCCACCAGCCCTTTCGCGCCGGCCTTTGCGCCGCGTCGTCCTGGCTTTCGCCATCGGCCTCGCGTGCAGCCTGCGCATGTTCCGGTGTAACGACAACGCTTTCGAGAACCGGCGCACTCGAAACCGGTTCACCGCGAGGTGCACCGTTGGCCCGTGCCGCTTCATCGTCGGTGGCGACAGGACCATCGTCGTCGGCGGCGGCAAGATCGACGTCGACATCCGGCTCGCTTGCAGGCAACGCTTCCCCATCGGCCGGTGTGATCTCCTCGGGCGCCCCTTCTTCCGCCGAAACATCGCTCGCGGACGCGGGCTCACCTTTCCGCGTATCATCGGATGAGGCCTCGGCCACAGCCTCGCTGTCGTCATGCCCGTGCGAGGTATCGATAGCATCGGACGGTTGCGCGTCGTCGGCGGAAAGGCCATGGTCGGCAGCCTCGCCAATGTCGCCGGCACTGGCCTCGACACCGGGCGCTGTGATCTCGATCCGCGTTACGGCAATGTCATCGCGGGCGTCTCCTTGGGCGGGTTCGAGGTCGCCCTCCTGCGCGGAGGCCGACACATCGCCACTTCCGTCACCATCGCCGTTCGGTTTGCCGTCGGCCGCCGGCGCGATGTCCGGCTGCGGTGCACCGGGAACGGCCACGGCAGACGGGTTTGCGCGCTCACCGCGATTGCGCCGTCCGCCACGCCGTCCGCGCCGCCGCCGGCGACCGGCGCGCTCGTCGCCATCGCCGTCCCCGCCGTCGTCATCGTTTTGCGCAGCACCGTCACCGCTGTCGCCGGCGTCATCGCCTGACAGATCTTCCCGGGCCTCGACGGTATCGTCGTTTTGCGACTCGACATCGCCGCGGCGGCCGCGCCGTCTGCGCCGGCGCCGCGTGCGGCGTTCGCCGTCCTCGTTGGAACTCTCCGCCACCTCATCGCCATCATCCGACGACTCCGTGAACCCGGCTTCGACATTGACAGCGGACCGTTCGACTTTGCGCGAGGCCTGGGGCGGTGCCCCGCCACCCATGCGCTCGATCGCAAACTCTGCGCCCTGCTGGTCGTCGCTGGCAACGATGTGAACACTGATGCCGTAGCGCGCTTCCATGTCCAACACGAAATGGCGCTTGTTGTTGAGCAGGTACATCGCAACTTCGCGCGAGCAGTGCGCCCTGAGCGACCGCGGCGAGCCACCCATCAGGTTGTCTTCAAGCGTGCGCAGCAACGCCAGCGCGACTGATTCCGTCGAGCGGATGATGCCGGTGCCCTGGCAGTGATGGCAGGGCATCGTCGAGCCTTCGAGGACGCCCGTGCGCAGGCGCTGGCGCGACATCTCCAAAAGCCCGAAGTGACTGATCCGCCCGACCTGGATGCGCGCCCGGTCGTCGCGTAGGCATTCCTTCAGCCGGCGTTCCACGGCCCGGTTGTTGCGCTTTTCCTCCATGTCGATGAAGTCGATGACGATCAGCCCGGCCAGGTCGCGCAGCTTAAGCTGGCGGGCAAGCTCTTCCGCCGCCTCGAGGTTGGTATTGAGCGCTGTATCCTCGATCGAAAACTTGCGCGTAGACTTGCCGGAGTTGACGTCCACAGCGACCAGTGCCTCGGTCTGGTTGATCACCAGATAGCCGCCCGATTTGAGGTGGACGAACGGGCTGAACATGGCGTTGAGCTGTTGTTCGATCCGATAACGCGCAAACAGCGGTTGAGGTTCGTCGTACTTGACCACATTCTTGGCATGGCTAGGCATCAGCATGCGCATGAAGCTCTTGGCTTCCTTGTGCGCTTCGTCGCCGGCCACGACCACCTGCTCGACATCTTTCGAATAAAGGTCGCGGATCGAACGTTTGATGAGGTCGCCTTCCTCGTAGACCAGCGACGGCGCCGTCGACTGCAGCGTCAGGTCGCGCACGTTCTCCCACAGGCGCAGCAGATATTCGAAGTCGCGCTTGATTTCCTGCTTGGTGCGCGCTGCTCCGGCCGTGCGGATGATTAGCCCCATGCCCTCCGGCACGTCCAGCTCCTGCGCGATGGCTTTCAGCCGCTTGCGGTCCTGCAGATTGGTGATCTTGCGCGAAATACCGCCGCCGCGCGCCGTGTTTGGCATCAGCACGGTGTAGCGCCCGGCTAGCGACAGGTACGTCGTCAGGGCCGCGCCCTTGTTACCGCGCTCTTCCTTGACGACCTGGACAAGCACCACCTGGCGGCGCTTGATGACCTCCTGGATCTTGTAGTTGCGCATCCGGCGGCGGCGACGGACCGGCACTTCTTCCATGACGTCCGCGTCATCGCCGACATCGACGATGGCATCGTCCTCGCTGTCGTCGTCATCAGCCTCCTCACCGTCGTCTTCGCGTGGCGCCCTGGCGGTGCGCGCAACGTCATCTTCTTTGTCTGCGACGGCGTCATCGCCTCGTGTTTCGGACAGGTCATCATCGTCCGATCCGGTATCACCCGCTTCACGCGACGCCGCTTCCCGCGACACAGCCTCATGCGCGGGGGACGCTTCAGAACCTGTTTGCGCCGCATCCTCCGCGCCGCTCACATCGCCGTCGCCCGTCTGGTCCGCGGCCGGCTCTGCGGCGGTATCGGCCGGGTCGTCGGCTTTATCGTTGGTTTCGGGGGCCGCCGCTTCAGTGTCCGGGTCCTGCGCGTCCAAGCCCTCTTGTGTTGCCGTTGGCTCGACGATCTCGCTGGTAATGCGATCGTCCGGCGAGACCGCGGCAGCGATCGTCTTCGGTCCGCTCGCACCGCCGTTCTTCCGCGATCCGTCATTGGGATTTTCGGAATCTTCACCAGATGCTCCGTCTGTCGCATCCGTCGCGTCTGCAGCCGCAACAACCGAGCGCGCCGACTCATCGTCGGCGGGGCCCGCTTCATCCTCGCGGGTGCCCGCCGATAAGGCATCGCCATCGCTTTCCGGCGGCAGGTATTCTGTGACATCGATTGCGCCGGCCTCGATATCCGGGTCGGCCAGATCATCGTCTGTCACCTCGACCGCATCGGCCTCGCCTTGTTCACTCGTGCCGGTGGCATCGCCGCCGACGGTGTCCATGGTGTCGCATTCGCCTGCACCAGCAGCTTCAGTCGTCACGCCGTTGCCGTCGTCCCGCGTCATCCCGGCCTCGTCGTCCGGTTCGATGTCGTCCTCGGCCTGATCGTCGTCGCCATCGTCGAAACGATTGGCGATTTCCTCCTCGATCAGCGCTTGACGGTCGGAGTGCGGAATCTGGTAGTAGTCGGGGTGGATTTCGTTGAACGCAAGAAAGCCGTGGCGATTGCCGCCGTAGTCCACGAACGCCGCCTGCAGCGACGGCTCGACGCGCGTCACCTTGGCGAGAAAGATGCTGCCGCGGAGCAGTTTGCGGGCAGCTGATTCGTAGTCAAATTCCTCTACACGACCATTGCGCAGAACCACCACCCGAGTCTCCTCGGGGTGGGTGGCATCGATAAGCATTTTGTTGTCGGCCATAGCCATTGTCCCTCGGCGCGCTTGTGCGACAGGGCGTTGCAGGCCGGCTGATCGACAGGGCCCGTTTCGCACTCGTGTCGCGCGCGCGTGTTGGTTTGTTGTTTTGAAGACAATTTGGAAAGGGCCAGCGCGCCGGTAAGGTTGGGCCGCGCTGTGGCAGGCTGCAGAGCGGACACGGCGTCGCTTTGCCGAACATCATCGCCCCGGATTGTCCGGAACGCGTCGGGCAAAGCTTCCCCATGTCCAAAATCGTGCAGCATCGAATCATTCGGTTGTCGCGCCGGGACCGACTGCAAATCCGGTCTGAGCGCGAAAAGAGCCCCGTCTGGGGCCAATCAATCGGGACCACTATTCCGTCCCGGGTTAAGGCGATGCGGGGTCCCCTTTCCGGGCCAGCCGCGCAAAGCTGGAAACTACGAGTGCGATCGGAGAGTTGAGATCCTTACGGGTTCGCTGAGGCGCCGCCCGATCGCGCGGGCGCACTCGCGTGGCGCAACCGTTTGCTGCGCCGGTCTCGGATGAACGCGGTGTTCGAGGCCGGCTGTCATCAATCAATCACCGAAGGCCACGCTGGGCAATACTACGGGATGCTTCGCCGAATGACGGCGCGTGATTGTGAAACCTCAATCAAACAAACGCGTTAGAGCGGAATGTAAAGCTTCGCACCGGCCCAGGCAAGAATGTTGTTCGGCCCGCCGTGGCACAAATCCCCACACCTTTCACAAGATCACCGAATTGTGGCAAAGAAAGAGTTAACGGGCGCACCTGCGAGGACGCAGGTTTGGGCGCACGCCGTGACGGGAGCGTGGCGGGGAGAATGGCACAGGCGCCGGTGTCTTGCGCGCAGGTTCGCGCGCTCTTGCGGCATGCTGCCGCTCGGGAATTGGTCAGCGCCCTTCCCGCAGCCGTGACGTGCGTCTGTCTGGCGGCTGCATTTGTTATGCAACTCGCCGTACCTAGCGCCGCGCCGGCCCGGGCCCAGGCGGCCCCGAAAAGGCAGACGGCACCTGAGAAACCGGTCGTCCATGCCGTGAAATTTTCCGAAACGCGGGGCATTTGGAACGTCACGCTACGGCTGTCGAAGAGCGTGCGCGTCGCAGTCTTTACGCTGCCGGACCCTTTCCGCCTGATCCTCGATTTGCCGGAGGTCGACTTTGCCCTTCCGCCGCATGGCAGCACCAACCGGCGGACCGGTCTGGTCCGTGATTTTCGCCACGGCCTGCTCGCGCCGGGTCATTCGCGAATCATTGTCGACGTTGCAGCACCGTTCAAACTCGTCGATGTCCGCGCCCTCCAGTTAGCGAACGGCCAGAGCGAAATTCGCCTTGATATCGGCCAGGTGAGTCGCCGCAATTTCCGCGCCCAGGGCGTACCGCCGCGTTTGCCGCGCGCTGCAACATTGCGCGGAGCTGTGACCGATAAGCAACGCACGGGCCGCAATAGTCGCCGGCGCGGACGTCGCCTGGTGGTCATCGATCCGGGACACGGCGGCCCGGACCCGGGCGCCGTCGGCATTGGCGGCATTCTGGAAAAGAGCGTCGTCCTTGCCGTCGCCCGGCGGATTGCACGCCAGCTGACGCGTTCGGGCCGCTATGAGGTGGTTCTCACGCGAAGCCGCGATGTGTTTGTGTCCCTCGACGACCGTGTCGCCCTGTCTCGCACCCGCGGCGCCGACATCTTCATTTCGCTGCATGCCGATTCGCTTGCCGCCAAGTCCCTGGTCCGGAGCGTCCGCGGTGCGAGCCTCTATACGCTGTCGCGGTTTGCCAGCGACCGCAAGGCCCAGCAGCTGGCCGCGAAGGAAAACGCCAGCGATGCCCTTGCCGGTCTCAACATCGCACGCTCGGCCGCCGGCGGCCGCGTCGAGGCGATCCTGTTTGACCTTATGCGCCGGGAAACGGCCGGATTCTCCAAGCGCTTGCGCGAGCACTTGATTCGCCGCCTCGAGCGCACCATTCAGATGTCGCGGTCCCCGCGTCGCGCCGCTGCTTTCCGGGTTCTGCGCCAGCCCGAAACGCCGTCCGTGCTACTGGAACTGGGTTACATGAGCAATCCCAGCGACGTTCGGGAAATGACGCGCTCCAAGTGGCAGACTGCGGCGGCACGGGCGATCGCGCTCGCCATCGACGCTTATTTTGCTGAGCGTCACCCCTAAGGGGCTGGCTCTTGTGACCCGTACCCAGGTGACGATCTGTACCACCTGCCGTGGCCGCCAACGGGTGCACGCAAGCCGCAATCGCGTCCGGCGTGAGGCTTTCGCCGTCGTTGTCTGCGACATCTGTCTGGAAAACTGTTATTCTAACGCTTCGTTCACAATTTCATTGTCGTTTCATTGGTATAACCATCCCGGCTTGTGCCACAATCTGGGCTAGAGTACAGCTCCTGCACGGAACTCCGCGCTGGGAGCGTGTGGTTGACATCCGCCTCTACCAACCGGCAATCGGCAACGCGAACACTATTGTTGGAATCTTAAAGGCCAATGCAGCCCCAGCACCTCCCTCCACCGCCCCGCCGACGGCGACGGCGCAAGCGCAGAAAGAGCATGCTCCTGGGCGTCCTCGGTTTTCTGTTCGCGGCCGGAGTGCTGGTCACGATCGGCGGCACGACCGTTGCTGGGTATTTCATCTGGAAGGCCTCGCAGGATCTGCCGAGCTACGAAAAGCTCGAAAAGTACGAACCGCCGGTAATGACCCGGATTCACGCCAATAACGGGTCGCTGCTGGCCGAATATGCGCGCGAGCGGCGCATATTCGTGCCGATCAACACGGTCCCCAAGATGGTCATCGGCGCCTTCCTGTCGGCCGAAGACAAGAATTTCTACTCCCACAGCGGTCTCGACTATCGGGGCATTGCGATCGCCCTCTACAAGCATTTGGTGTTGCGCCAGCGCCTGGTTGGCGCCTCGACGATCACCCAGCAGGTCGCCAAGAATTTCCTCCTGACCAATGAACGCTCGTTTCGGCGCAAGTTGAAGGAAGCAATTCTTGCCATCCGCATCGAGCGCGCATTCCCGAAGGAAAAGATCCTCGAACTCTATCTGAATGAAATTTACCTCGGCATTGGTTCTTATGGCGTTGCAGCCGCAGCCCTCAATTACTTCAACAAGGAGCTGAAGGACCTTACGGTCGAGGAAGCAGCCTATCTGGCGGCGCTGCCGAAGGCGCCGAACAATTATCACCCCTTCCGCAAGACCAAGGCCGCAACCGCCCGCCGCAACTGGATCCTAGGCGAGATGGCCGAGAACGGCTACATCACCGCCGAGGAGGCCGAGGCTGCCCGCAAGACCAAACTCAGCGTCCGCCTGCGCCCGTTCGGGACACACAACTTTGCCGCCGAATTCTTTGCCGAAGAAGTGCGCCGCGCGATGCTCGCCAAGTACGGCGAAGACCGCCTCTACGGCGGCGGCCTGTCAGTGCGCACGACGCTTGATCCGAAGCTGCAGCAGTATGCCCGCAAGGCGCTGATCGACGGTTTGGTTAAATTCGATCGTTCGAAGGGCTGGCGCGGCCCGGTCCAGACCATGGAAGTTGCCGGCGACTGGGGTGTCGAACTGGCCAAGGCCACGGTACCGACCGACATCAAGCCGTGGCGGCTCGGGGTCGTCCTGAGCGTCGAGGACAATAAGATCATCGTCGGCCTGCGCCCGCAGAAACGTCCAAGCGGCAAGCTGCCGGAAAAGCGCGAAGCCGTCGAAATCCCGTTTGCCGAAATGAAGTGGGCCGGCAAATTCCGTGCAACCAACAAGGCGAAGGGCAAGGCGCCGCGCAAACCGTCGGAGGTCGTCTCTATTGGCGATGTGATCTACGTCTCGCCGAAAGACCCCGCCGACGTGACCGGTGTCTGGCAGCTGATGCAGGTGCCCGAAGTTGGCGGTGGCATCGCGGCGATGGATCCCCATACCGGCCGTGTCCTTGCTGTTGTCGGCGGCTTTTCGTTCTCGATCAGCCAGTTTGACCGCGCCATTCAAGCCAAGCGCCAGCCCGGTTCGTCGTTCAAACCGCTGGTATACGCCACCGCGCTCGATAACGGTTACAAGCCGACGAGTATCGTTCTCGATGCCCCGATCGAAATTGACCAGGGCGCAGGCAAAGAGGTCTGGCGCCCGGAAAACTACAACAAGAGCCGGTCGTACGGACCGTCGACATTGCGCCTCGGCATCGAAAAATCGCGAAACCAGATGACGGTCCGCCTGGCGCAGGATATCGGCATGCCGTTGATCAGCGAGTACGCGATCAACCGCTTCGGCGTTTACGATGATCTGCTTCCCGTCCTTTCGATGTCGCTTGGAGCGGGCGAAACCACGCTTTTGCGCATGGTCGCGGGGTATTCGATCCTGGCCAACGGCGGGCACAAGGTCACGCCAACGTTGATCGACCGCATTCAGGATCGTTGGGGAAAGACCGTTTGGCGTCATGACGAGCGCGAGTGCCGTGGTTGCAACGCCAAGGCATGGAGCAACCAGCCCGAGCCCGAAATTCCGGATGACCGCCGCCAGGTCATCGATCCGCATTCCGCCTATCAGATGACGTCGATGCTGGAAGGCGTCGTCAAGCGCGGCACCGCAACGATCGTCAAGAAGATCGTCAAGGGCGTGCCACTGGCCGGCAAGACCGGCACGACAAACGACTCCAAGGATACCTGGTTCGTCGGTTTCGCGCCGGACCTCGTTGCTGGCGTCTATGTCGGCTATGACACTCCGCAGCCGATGGGTAAGTCGGCGACCGGCGGTCAGGTCGCAGCCCCGATCTTCGCCGAGTTTATGAAAATGGCCTTGGCCGGAAAGCAAGCGATCCCGTTCCGCGTGCCGCCGGGCATCAAGCTCGTGCCGGTCAACCGCATGACCGGCCTGCGCGCCGAACCGGGCGAAAAGGATGTCATCGAAGAGGCCTTCAAGCCTTACGAAGAGCCGGACGATCCCAATTCGTTCCTCGGCTACCAGAGCGCTGAGGGTATTTACGGCAGTCCGGAAAGCGTTAGCACCGGCCGCGGCAAAGTTTACTGAGCCCGGATGAATGCCGCTCGTGCGATGCCTGCGCCAGGCGCCGACGCATCGCGCGGCTTTACAGTCCGGCGAACCGATCCTATATCGCTGGGCTCCATTGATGTTTGCCGACGAGATCGATCGCGATGCCTGCGGTCGCGATCTCGCGAGGACTGAGCAAAGGGTTTCGATATGCGCGCCGAAGCGACCAGGCTTGTCGACCAAATCAACGAGTCGTTCGCCATCCTGCGGAGGCATCTTTGACTGGGATACGGCCCAGTCGCGTCTCGAAGAGTTGAACGTTCGCGCCGAAGATCCCGATCTCTGGTCCAACCCTGCTGTCGCACAAACCGTGATGCGCGAGCGCCAGTCCCTGGAAAATCGAATCAATGCCTACCGCGGTCTCGAGCAGCAACTTGAGGACGCTGTAACACTGATCGAACTCGGTGAGGCGGAAGGCGACGATGATACCGTCACGGAAGGCGAAACCATCCTGCGTGACTTGCGCGACCAGGCCCAGAAGCAGGAGGTCGAGGCGCTGCTGTCGGGCGAGGCCGACGGCAACGACACATTCCTTGAAATTCACGCCGGCGCGGGCGGCACCGAAAGCCAGGACTGGGCGCAAATGCTGGCGCGCATGTACATGCGCTGGGCGGAAAAGCGCGGCTACAAGGTCAAGTTGATCGAGGAGAGCCCGGGCGAGGAAGCAGGCCTCAAGTCGGCGACCATCGAGATCAAGGGCGAAAACGCCTACGGCTGGCTCAAGACGGAGAGCGGCGTCCATCGCCTGGTCCGCATCTCGCCGTTTGATTCCAATGCCCGGCGCCACACCAGCTTCGCCTCGGCCTGGGTTTATCCCGTCATCGACGACAGCATCGAGATCGAGATCAACGAAAGCGACTGCCGCATCGACACCTATCGCGCCTCGGGCGCCGGCGGCCAGCACGTCAACACGACCGACTCGGCGGTGCGCATTACGCATATCCCGACCGGTATTGTCGTTGCCTGCCAGCAGGAGCGCTCACAGCACAAGAACCGGGCCACAGCCTGGACAATGCTGCGCGCGCGCCTCTACGAAGAAGAACTGCGCAAACGCGAAGCCCAGGCGAATGCGGAAGCGGCAGCCAAGACCGACATTGGCTGGGGCCACCAAATCCGCTCCTACGTCCTACAGCCCTACCAGATGGTCAAGGACACACGCACCGGCGTTGAGAGCACCGATCCGGATGCGGTATTGGATGGCGATCTCGACATGTTCATTGAGGCAGCACTCGCGCACAAGATTTCCGGCACCGACGAGATCACCGTCGAAGATCTCGAATAACAGCATCGCACACGCAGCTTATCTGCGCGCACGTTGATCTTCGGCGGCGGGCCGGCTGCGGTGTTTCGGTTTGCGAAGAGAATTCGGCAGGCGGCTGGCTCGCGGGGCGTATCACCAAATGTAGATTAGCGCGCGTCGACGATCTTGGCGGGGGCGCCCACGGTTTGATCAGCAATCCGGTTTGTCGGCGTCGTATCGATCGATGCGTGCAGCAGCCAGGCGGCAGCAATGACGCCGACGGTTAGAGCCATCAGTCCGAGAATCGCGCGTCGCCACAAGGATGAAGCGCGCAATGAATTCGGCATGGGTTTGCAGTGGCCCAACGGCATGGTTTGCGACATGTTTCCCTCAATTCCCCCCAAGAGAACCACGACATTGACGGGGCGTTGCAAGCGCAACCCATCGCCGCCGATTGCCTCGTTTCCTGAGGCTTTCTCGGCCTCCGGTCAAGCGCTGCGCGGCCACTGGGTGCAATAACTGTACTGCCGTTGCGACGAAGCCGCGATCCGGCATCGTCACCGTGACTTTTTAGGCCCGGCGGGGCCCGGTAAACCCTGCCGAACGCGCGCAAGCGCACCGAGCCTGCGCAAGGCCATGCAAAGCTACCGCATTCAGGTTAATGTTGGATTGGCAACGGGCTTGCCTGGCAGGCAGGCCGTCGCGTACGGGGCCGGGAGGACAAGCAATGGGCGTCGCGGTGGGTATCGGCCTGATGGAATTCCCGTTCGGCACGGCCGACGGCTTCTGGCGCTGGATTGATCTTTGCGAGGCCAGCACGCTCGACTCTTATTGGCAGACGGACCGGCTCATCAGCCCCTACCCGATGCTCGAGAGCATCACCGCTCTGGCAGCCGTTGCGGGGCGGACCCGGCGGCTCAAGTTCGGCATCAACGTGCTCTCGCTTCAGTTCCGGGATCCCGTAGTCGTCGCCAAGCAGTTCGCCACGATCGATTATCTCTCCAACGGCCGCGTTTTGCCGGCGTTCGGCATTGGCAATCCGCGCGGACCCGAATGGCGCGCAATGCGGCGCGACACCAAGGGGCGCGGCCGGCGCACCGACGAGGCACTCGAGGTCATCGCCCGGCTCTGGCACGAGGACACGGTCGACTACAGCGGGCGCTATTTCACGCTGGAGGCGGCAAAAATTCGCCCGCGGCCTGTTCAGCCGCGCATTCCTATGTGGATTGGCGGCCACTCTCCAGCAGCCATCCGGCGCACCGCCAAATATGGGACCGGCTGGCAGGCAGGCCTGCTGACGCCGGCCGAGGTGGCGCCCGTGATTGCCGCCATTCGCAATGAGACAGCCGGCTGCGGCCGCACCATAGACGATGATCACTACGGCGCCGGCTTCCCGTATTACTTCGGGCAGATCGACCAGCCGGCACCGGCCGCTGCGCTTAGCCGGCATGCCGAGAGGGCCGACACCGACGGCCGCGATTATCTTTGTGTCGGAGGTAGCGACCTGATCATGGAGCGGCTCGAGGCATACGTGGCGGCCGGTGTCTCCAAGTTCATCCTCCGCCCGATCGGGCTCGACGAAACCGAGATCATGATCCAGACCGAACGACTGATCGACGAAGTCTTGCCCCGCGTCGCCGCCACCTGGCCGAAGCCGGCAAGGTGACGCGCCACGGTGGTCCTGGCCCCGCCATTGCGTGGCCACTATTCTCATTGGGACGACGACACACAATGCAAGGCCCGCGCGCCCGCGAAGATTTGGCATCGGGCCGGATCGTGCGCGGCGTCGCCGCCAGCCGCGGTCGCCACGCTCCGGCATTAAATTGGGAGATGATGACATGCCACTCAGCCACCTGCAGCACTTTCTCATCCAGACCGCAGACCTCCGGGCAACCGCACGTTGGTACAGCGACGTACTTGGCATGCGTGAGGGCCCGCACCCCGACTTCGGCTTCCCGGTGGTCTGGCTTTATCTCGGCGACAACGACGTCTTGCATTTGACGGAAGGCGGCGCCGCCGTCAGCTCCAACCGCATGGAATACCTCGGTCAGCAGTCGACGAGTACGCAAGGAACCGGCGTCGTCGACCACGTCGCATTCCGCGCCGACGGGCTCAAGGACATGCTGGAGGGGCTCAAGGCCAAAGGCGTCGAATTCACGACGCGTCAGGTCAACGATCAGGGCCTGTTCCAGATCTTCCTGTTCGACCCCAATGGCGTCAAAATCGAATTGAACTTCGAAAACAGCGAAGCCGCGGGCATTGCGCCCGAACTCCGAGTGTAGCGCACCTGACGTTTGGTCACCGTGTGCGGCTGATCTCGCAACCAAACGTCAGACCCATTAGGAACACGAGCCACCGACCTGATGCAATTGCCGGGCAAGGCTCGCGCAACGATCGCCTCTAAAGAACCGAGCAACTTTCTGCGCTAATTTGGAATCGGACCGATTCCGAATTAGCGCAGGTTGCTCGAGGCCGGACGCATCCGGTCCGGCTGCGGCACCGCCGTCCCGATCATGCAGTCGCGCGTGACGATCGCAGCGAGTTGGTCCTCGCTCCATCCTTCGGTGCCGGCCGGGCGGTCCGGAATGACGAAGTAGCGCAGGTCCGCCGTTGAATCATGCACCCGCACCTCGACGGTGTCCGGGATCTCGGTCCCGAACTCCTTGAGCACCGCCCGCGGCTCGCGCACGGTGCGGCTGCGATAGGCGAGGCTCTTGTACCAGGCCGGTGGAATTCCGAGCAGCAGCTTCGGATAGCACGAACACAGCGTACACACGATCACGTTGTGCACCTGCGGCGTGTTCTCGACCACCCGGAAGTCGGCCACCTCGCCGATGTCGATGTCGAGTTCCAACAGCGCCGCCCGGCAGTCCGCCACAAGGCGTGCCTTGAAAGCCGGGTTGACCCAAGCCTTGGCAATCACCTTGGCGCCAAGCGCCGGTGTGCGACTGTCCGTAGTATCGATCTGGCGCGCGATTTCCTCTTCCGTCAGCACGCCCTTTTCCACCAGCAACGTGCGCACCGCCTCTTCGAGGACCTCGTAGGGCGTCGCCGGGCCGCGGTCGTGGTCTGGCTGGAAGGGATGTGCTTGGTCGTGTCCGTCGTGCATGTCGGAAGTCCTTTTCAGTCCGTGCCACCAGCAGACGGGCTGCCGAGGCCACAGCTTATTTTGCCGGCTGCAGCCAGTTATCGTAGATGTCGACGTCCAGCCGGTCGCCGGCCGGCCCCGCATAGTCAGGCCACAGGTCACTCTGCATGAAGCGCACCTTGTAGAGCACCAGCGCCGGCAGTCCCGGGCGGTGATATGCGAGGCGTTCGGGATCGCGATATGCGCCGTGAATTTCGGCAACGATGCCCGTGCGCCCGCGCACGAACGTCGGGGTCCGGCAATGACCGATCGCCTCCCTGTCATTGACGCGCACCTTGTCGCCGACTTTGAACCGCGGTGCGGCCGAGGTTTCGCTGCTCATTCTCCCGCGCCCTTGCCTGCAAGTCCGACGTCGTCCCAGGGAACATCGCCGTCGCTAACGTCGCGTCCGGAAGCCTTGAACGCCGCAGCGGCCGCTGCGATGCGCGCTTCGACTTCTTCCCTGGTGACGAGTTCCTGCTCGACGATGAGGTTGCGGATCGCACGCACCCACTTTTCGTAGTATTCGGTGGCATCGTACTGCTGTTCGCCATAGCTCTCGATCACCCGGCGCATGGCGTCGATCTTGAACGCCTTCTTCTTGGTGGCGAGCAGAACCAACATGGCGTCGACGCGCTTTTCCCATTGCGCCGGATCGTGCTCGTGCAGATCGATCGGCCCGAAGTCGAGGCCGCCGACGTCATGGCTCGTGCGCCCGTCGGTTCCGGCGCGCAGTTCGTTGCGTTTGTCGGGAGTTGGCATGATGCTGTCCGTGCGGTTGGATAGGCCCCTTAGTGTGCAGCGAAACGGCGGCGAGGTGAAGAGCCCGCATGCGCGCGTCGCGTCTTGACCATCCAGCGCCGGTCAGATGTCGGCCACCTCCCAGCCGATCCAATCTGCGATGCCGCGTCCCATCACCCAGGCCAGATCGTCCTCGGAAAGCCAATCCTGGTGCTCGGTCATGGCCGTGACGCACGCCCGCCAGCTGCACGGCATGCGCGTGATGTCGGTGCCCCAGAACATCCGGCGCGGCCCGAATGCCTCAAAAAACGCCTGGTAGCGCGGCGTCAGGCTCGCGAACGGATAGCCGTCGCTGACATAGCGGGGACCACCGGTCACTTTGACGGCGACGTTAGGCAAGCGGGCAAGCGCCAGAACGTCCGGCAGGCTGGCAAACGCTGCATCATCGACGTTGCCGCGCCGGACACCGAAATGATCGACAATCAATCTGAGAGCCGGGTGCGTTTCGGCGATGCGCGCCACGTGATCGAGATAGCCGTCCGCCAAGAGCGCGATCGGTAGACCGAGATTTTCCGCCTCGGGCCAAAGCCAGTCGAGCGTTCCGTCCGCCAGCCACGTCTTCTGGTTAGGCTTCAGGAACGTGTAGCGCAGTCCCTTGACGCCGGGCTGTGTGGTCCAGTTGCGGAGTTGTTCCAGGCGATCGGGGGCATCCGGCTCGATACGCCCAAGGATCGCGAACCGATCAGGGTGCGCGCGCGCTGCTGCTACCGAAAGCGCGTGCGATTGTGCATCCCAGCTTGGCGGATGCAGCACGGCGCCATGCACGCCGGCCGTATCCATGTCTGCAAGCGCTTCCGCCAGGCCATAGGGCTCGGTGCGGTGCGGCGGCACAACCTTGGACGGGTTATCCCAGATGTGAATTTGCGCATCGATGATCTTTATGGTGCCCTCCGTTTGCCGGGTCGCGGCTCGAAAATTGAACGATTGTGCGCGCTGGCAACGCCGTTGCCGGCCTCTTGGCTGGCCGGCTCAGTTAGATCATCGTGTCTCAAGTTGGAACCGCTGTCGCGGCTCCAACTTAAGGCACAAAGATGATCGCCTCTAAAGAATCGAGCAACTTTCTGCTCTAATTCGGAATCGGACCGATTCCGAATTAGAGCAGGTTGGCCTAATGGCTGACCGATTGAGGCACCGGTGGCGGCCCGGGCGGGGCCAGCGCCGGTGGTCTGTTGCCAAGCAGGCGGGCCTGGAATTCGTCTGTCACTGCCCGCAGCGCCCGCCCGACGTCGCCTGCGTATTTGGTCAAAAACATCCGCTCGTCACGCGAATAGAGCGCGGCCTTTTGCAGATGCGGTGCCATCGGAATGATGTTTTCGAAGCAGTTCAGATCATTGTCGGCGCGCAGATGCTGCTCGATCACGTGGTCGTCGCTGGAAAACTTGTCGACCATGTTGAGCACCACGCCGAGGTGCTCTGCGAGACCCATTTCCGGATTGCGCGAACGAAACCGTCGCAAATACTCCAGGCCGCTCACAGCGAGAAAATCCGGTTTGACCGGAACCAGGTGAAAGTCGCACTCGCGCAGCCACGTTTCGGTCGTCACGGAGATCCCCGGCGCGCAGTCTACCAGCACGTAATCGACGTACTGCTTTGCATCTTCCAGTATCGTGCGCGCCGCTGCCCGTGTTTGCGGAATTTTGCCCTGCGCTGCGATCTCGCGCTCCAACAGCGGCAGATCGAGTTCACCGGGCAGCAGATGTACACCCTTCGTGTCCTCGACATCCGAGACCTGGCTCATGACGTACTGTGGCCAGTCGACGTGCTCGTTGTCGAGCACGCTGCGCGCCAGGTAGCCGACAAGTGTCTGATCGGTATTGCGACGCTCGGCGAGTTGGTCACCGGGCGCCATCATCAGGCTGAGACTCATCTGACCGTCGGCATCGATCAGCAGCACCGACTTCTTCTTGTGATGTGCCAAAGTCTCCGCCAGCGCCATGGTCAGCGTGGATTTGCCGACTCCGCCTTTGGCGTTCATGATCACAATCGAAGTCATTCCGGCCTGATGCCTCGCGTGGGTTGAAAGTGGATAGGCCCAGAGATGTAACCTGTGCCGCCGGCTTGCGACAGGAAAAAGTCCTACCGACGAGTCCCGGCCGGCATAATAATGAGGATGGTCTCCGCGCATGAAGAGACCTCAAATCGGAGCGAATTATGGCAGGTCTGCCGTAAGCGCCGTAGTGACCTGTGGGCCGGGCCATATCGCCGGGGCGCGGCCTACGAAGCAAGGTCGTGCCGCACGGCGACAGAAGTGCCGGCAGCATTTGGGATTGTCTGGAGGAGTGAAGAATGCCGATCAAGTCACGCTATGCTTTCGTGGTGTCGATGGACGTCGACCCGGCCTATGAAGACCTATTCAACGAAATCTATGACAGCGAGCACATCCCGTATCTCATGGAGGTTGCCGGCGTCCACGGCGTCACGCGCATGAAGGGCGAGGCCTGTACGTTGGCGATGGGCGGTGAAAACCAGACCAAGCCGGCACCGAGTCCCGTCTACAAGGCCATATACGAGATCGACAGCCCTGATGTCCTGACATCGCAGGCTTGGGCCGAGGCCGTCGAACGCGGCCGCTGGGGGCCGGACGTGCGTCCCCACACCACCAACCGCTCGCATGCGCTCTACAAAATAAGAGGCTGATCAGGTTCTTGCGGCGCTGGGTTGCGCCATGATCGGCACATCGACCGGTCAGCTTCCTAGGCTGGCCCCGATGATCATGCGCCCGATCGCGAACAGGTCCTCGCCAAACTTCGCGAGCAGGCCGCCGAGGATGGCGGCTGTAATCCAACCAAACCAGTGCTTGGCGGCGCGTCCGTAGTTGGTTGAAATGCGCACGTCGAACACTTGATCGGGCAGTGCGGTCTCGGCGGTTAGCCCGTCGCTGCCGATGGTACGGGCGGAAACCACCAGTTGAAGCCGCGCCCGGCCCGTGCGGTTGGGCGTCACAGTCCAGCGCCAGCTTGCAAAATCGTCGCTTAACGCACCGAGCTGGCTTTCGGTCCATTGCGTCTCCGGCGATGCCGTTTCGATGAAGAAACCGCCATCCGGTGCCCGCAGCCTAACGGACATTGCCTTGGTCACCACCAGGTCGTGTTGTTGAACGCTGCCACCGCCCTGCATGCCGGCCGCCAGATTGCGGATGTCGGAACGCGCAATGCGAACCTCGACGTGTTCGGCGATCCCGTCGCGCATCTGGCGGGGAATATTCTCGACCAATTGACCGGTACTGACGCCAATCCCGGTCTCCTGCTCGCTCGGCACGGGGACCGGTAGATTTTCCGATCCCGCATAACCGTTGCTCGCACCGGCAGGTGGCGAACGCGTGGCGCGAGCGCCGCCATAGTCATGCCTGCCCGCAGGCATCGGCGGCGCTTGGCGCCGGGCTCTGGTCGGATCAGCCTGCGGTTGTGTGCCTGGCGGCTGCTGATATGGCGGTTGCGTCTGCGGGGCCGGTTGCATCGCGTCCGGCGGCGGCGGCCGGCGCAGCGGATCACCGCCAAAGTTCTGCGGCGCGGGATAGGCTCCGGCATCCGGCCGCGCCATGGGCTGTGGCGGTGCTGGCGGCCGTTGCGGCTGCCCGGCATTGGGGACGGGCGGAGGGCTGGCTGGCGGCGGTGCCTCGTTTTGAGGCATCACGGGTGATCCAGTGTGCACCTCATCGTCGGCTGGCGACGCCGGCATCGCGGGCGGCGGGCGACGCTCGAAGCGCGCCAGCGAGTCCTCCGTTTGTAGGGGCTGAGGCGTCCGTTCTGTCTGGGATGGCGGGCTCGGTCGGGGAGCTTGCGCCCGGCCGTCATGCATCGGCTCCGTCATCGACGGCGAAGCCCCGTCGCTCTCGCCGGCGCGCTTTGATCCGACCTGCTGTTCCTGGATGCGCCGCCGTGCGTCCGCGAGGACGTCTTCCGTCGTGTTGCTGCGTTGGCGGCCGGCCAGCGGCCCGCCATGTGCGGCGCCTTGATCGTGCGCCGCGTAATCGGGGTTCATGTGGTCGGGCCGGGCGTACGGCGGGTTCTGGTTCGCCGGTTCGAGGGGTGGCATCGACGGGTCGGATGCCTGTGCGGGCGGCACGGTATGCGGCAGCGGTTGCGGATTGCCCGCCTCCGCCGGTCGCGCATTCTGCTGCACCTGTGCGGATTGCAGCGCCGCGATGGCGGCCTGAAACGTCAGGCCTTGCGCGCGCAACATATTGGCGGCCGGCGTGCGCCCGTCCCCGATGATCGCAGCCAGCACGATCGCTCCGTTGACTTCGCTGCGGCGGCTTTTCTGTGCCGCGATAACGGCGGAGTTCACGATCCGCGCTGCTTCCGGATCGAGCGCCGGGCTGACCGGCTCTCCCGGCCCGACGCGGTCTTCGAGCATGCCGAGATAGCCCGAGATGTCGGCGTGCAACCGTCCCTGATCGACGTTACAGGCCTGCAGCATCAAATCCGCGTCAGGGTCTTCGTTGAGGGCTAGCAGGATATGCTCGATCGTGACGAAGCGATGCGCTTGTTCGCTGGCATACCGCCCGGCGCGCTGAAGTGTCGCCCTGAGGTCGGCCGACATCTCAACACGTGTTTCCGCATCGGGCTGGGTCTGCGACATTCGAGCTCCAATTCAGGCGCCGCTCAATTCAGGCGCTGCTGTGGCAAACCCCACACGTCGGTGCGCTGAAAGCCAAGCCGCGCGCTAACTCTTTCAACTTACGTCCGATTCCGTGCAACGCTACAATATTCGCCGCGCGATAGCACATTCCGCTCCTCAGATCACGGCGGCGTATCAGCCAAATGTGAGCGAAATCCGTTGCTCAACGCTCGCGACCGAGATAACTGCCGCATTCAACGACGAAAATGACGTGAGACTGCCATGACATCCTCCGACAGCCGGTCGGGCGCGACGCCTGAAAAACCTGTCAATGCCCACAACAAGGCGCGCATCCTCGCTGAAGCCCTGCCGAACATGCTCCAGTATGATGACCAGACCGTCGTCATCAAGTTCGGCGGCAATGCGATGGGTGATGAAGCGCTATCGGCTGCCTTTGCCCAGGACATCGTCTACCTGAAGCAGTCCGGCGTGAACCCCATCGTCGTGCACGGCGGTGGACCGCAGATCGCGGCCATGTTGAAAAAACTGGAGATCAAGTCGGAATTCGTCAACGGCCTGCGCGTGACCGACAAACCGACGGTTGAGGTCGTCGAAATGGTGCTTGCGGGCGCGATCAACAAGGAAATCGTCTCGGCGATCAACCGCCAGGGCGGCAAGGCGGTCGGCATTTGCGGCAAGGATGCCAATTTGATGATAGCCGAGAAAATAACGGCAATGCCGGATCCGGAATCGAACCTGATGAAGGCGGTCGACATTGGTTACGTTGGCGAGCCGGTCAGTGTGAACCCCCATATCGTCGATGTGATTTCGCGCTCTGATCTGATCCCGGTCGTCGCACCGATCGGTGTGACGCGGGATGGCCAGACCCTCAACATCAATGCCGACACGTTTGCCTCGGCGCTGGCCGCAGCCACATCCGCCAAACGCCTGCTGCTGTTGACCGACGTTGCCGGCGTCCTTGGCAAGTCCGGCGACCTGATCTCCGAACTGACCGTCGAAGAGGCCCGCGGCCTGATCCGCGACGGAACCATTTCCGGTGGCATGATCCCCAAGATCGAGGGCTGCATCGAGGTTGTCGAAGGTGGCGTCGAAGCCGTCGTCATTATCAACGGCACGGTGCCTCACTGTGTTCTGCTGGAATTGTTCACCGACCACGGCGCCGGCACGATGCTGCGCGCGCTCGCAACGGCAACGACAACATGATCAAACCGGGAAAGCCCGCCGGCGAAGTTCTGCAGCCGTCGCCTGCAGCGCGCGGTTTCGCACAGACGTCCGCCTGGGTCTTCGACCTCGACAACACGCTCTATCCGGCCGAGTCGAACCTGTTTGCGCAAATGGACGTCAAGATGCAGGAGTTCATCGCAAACTATCTTGGCGTACCATTGGCCTACGCGCGGCATCTTCAGAAGAATTACTACCGCCAGTTCGGCACGACACTTGCTGGCCTGATGCAGGTCCATCGCATCGACCCGGCCCCCTTCCTCGAGTATGTCCACGACCTGGACTTGTCGAACGTTCCCGAACATCCCGAACTTGCCGAAGCTATCGCGCGCCTGCCCGGCCGCAAGTTGATCTTCACGGCAGGCTCGCGCAGGCACGCTGAAAACGTCGCCGGCAAGCTTGGCGTGCTGCATCTCTTCGAAGACATCATGGACATTGTCGACACCGGCTTTGTGCCCAAGGAACAGGCCGCGGCATTCGACAGGTTTCTCCATCGCCACGACGTCGAGCCATCCGCTGCCGCCATGTTCGAGGACATGCCGCACAACCTCGTCGCCCCGCACGAACTCGGCATGACAACGGTCCTGGTCTACTCGACCAGGGTCAGCCATCCGGTTGCAAAGAAGATTCGCAGCTGGACACAGCCGCCCGAACACATCCACCACATGACGGACGACCTGCGGGGCTTCCTCGACGCCATCCAGACGACAACGCCCGGCTGACGCCGTTTCAAGCAAAGCAGCGGAGGGGGGAAGTGGAAGTTCGCATTTTCAAACAGAGAGTTATGTGTATTTGACAATATTGTACGTTAACAATTAGGGTTAACCATCGGTTTCACGTATGGAGTAACCGTCATGGTCAACCGAGCAACGTATGTTGCCACGGCCGGTTTGGTCGCGATCGTCGGTCTTTTGATGTCAACGCACTCGCCCGCACAAGCACGAAGCTGGTACGCCTACAAGCTCAAGGGCCGGCATTTGGCGGCACTATATTTCGATCACCATGCACGGTACGGAAATTTTCGAAGCGGTATTCCCTGCCCGCCGCGTCATGTCGCTGTCGATCCGTGTCAGCAAATACTTGCAAGGAATTACGGCACGGTCGTCGACCATGCCGTATTCGAAGATACCGAAGGTTATCTCACGCTGCGATCCTATCGCCCCGATTGATGCCGACGGGCTTTCTCAGGCCATCGACACCGGCGCCCATCACTTGGTCACCGGTTCCCAGCCGGCGAGCACGACATCGCGATCATAGACGAGGTGTTCGACGTCGAGCCGGGGAAGTTCGTAGCGCTTTTCGTAGTGGCGTACGACTTCACGGCCAACGCCTGATTCTGCAAAGCGCCAGAGGCCGGTGCGCGCACCTTCGGCAATCATCGAAAAGACCGCCAGTTCGAAGGCATGGCGCACGGCCAGGCTCGGGATTTCGTTGCGTGTGATGCCGGCCTCGAGCTGCAACAGCTTATCGACGGTCACGAACTTGAACACCTGCCCGTTGACAGCTTTCGAATAGACCGTCTTGGTCGACGTCGTTGAGATCAGTACCTCGCCCGAGCGCACATCGATGGCACGCAGTGACACCGTAACGATATCGCGGCGATACTGGACGTCGCCACCGATGCCTAGGTGCTTGGCACCAAGTCCGCCGGTCGTCTCGTTGCTGTCGTAACCCGTGATCGCCCCCTTCAGAATGATGTTCGAATAGGGCAGCGACGGCAGTTGTTTGGCGTATTGCTTGGCAATTTCCTCTTTGGCGCGCGCAATCGACGCCGCCTGCTGGAAGAATGCCGAACGTTCATTGGCCTGTGCATCGGCGAGCTGTTTTTCAAGCTGTGCCACTTTGAGCTGACCGGCCGCAAGTGCTGCTTCCTGTTCCGAGATGAACACATCCCGCTGCGCAGCCGTTAGCTGGGCGGCGGAAGAGCCGGCAGGTTCTTTTCCAAGCGACTGCAGGTCGGCAACCCGGCGTTTGGCCTCTGCGAGTTGCCGTTGAATGTTGAGCAGGTTGTGGTTGGCGGCGATCAGCTTGCTATTGGCGGCCTTTGAGCGGTGGTGCTCGGTCGCCAGATCCCGGCTGTTCAGCCGAACGCGCTTGTAGTGCAATTGCTGCGCGACGTTGTGAATGTTGCGCTCCTGGATGACATCTTTGATGGCAGAACGCTCGAGCACCTTGAACCACTTTCCGTGGCCTGTCTTCTTCAGCACATCGGTGAGAATCGCGGTTCCGGCCTGCGTTACGGCGCGTGAATATTCGGCAAATTGATCGTTCGGCTTGTGCTGTCCGGTCTTGTCTTCGATTTCATAGACAGCAAGTCGGATTGAATGTGTCGGCGGCGGCAATGTTTCCGTCTTGTAGCCGGTACGCGTCATCGGCACCAATTCGGCTGACCTCGAAGCGAGGTCCTCGATTGAGCCTGCCGTACAGCCAGCAAGGCCAAGTACGCCGAGCGATGCAAGTATGGCAACGTGTCCGCGAATAATCATCGTCATGCCCCCGCGCGCGACCCTATAGGCGCACACTCACCACCGCACAGCACATCGTGCCGTCACAGCAGCATCCCCGATAACGCGATACTCGTTGCTTCAAGTTCAGCCGGTCGATGAAGCACCGGCAAAGAGGTCCAACGTCGAACTCAGTTGGTCGGAGCGCCGATAATCACGGTCGTCCCCGTTGAGAAATCATCTGGGTCCGGGAGTTGGAAGTTCGAGAACGGATTGGCGAGACCATCGTCTCCACCTCCGCCACCACCACCGGTGCCGCCTCCGCCACCGCCGCCATCGTTGCCGGCGAATTGATTTTCGAGCTGGGCACCCTGGATCAGGAAGTCACCCAGGAAGGGATTGCCGCCAAAGCTCGGGTTGCGAAACGTAAAGCGCAGCTCAGACGCCTGAAGTGGAGATGCAACGCTCGCCGCCAGCACGCTTGCTGCAACAAGCCCCACACTTGCTCTCTTAATCCTGTGCCACATGGCTATAATTCCTGATTTCAATCGTTTGCGGGCCGCATGACGACACACGCATTGCCGCCATTAGTACGTGATTCGTCAAAACACTTCGTGTCTTTCCGGGTACAGTCGCCTTCCGCAGTAGGTCATCCACGTCTTGTCAACGCTCCGTCCACGATGACCGCGCTCTACTTTCCACCGGATCGCTGCACCACGAGAATTTGTCGGTTGTGACCGCCGTAGACCAGCACCGGTCCTGCCGCGCCACTCCCGATGATAACATTTGCAACCCGTGTGTTATTCCCGCCGACGACGGTCACCGAGCCGGATTGGTTCGAGCCGGTCTGCACCGAGGAAACGGCCGTCGAGCGCGAGAACAGGACGTTGGCGGATCCGGCCAGGTTCGTCCCGATTTGCGCCAGGCCCGCGACGTTGCCGATGCCGGTTGCATTGACAACACCGAGGTTGCCACTGCCGAACTGGGAGAGCAGGCTGGCGTTGCCGAAGCCAATGGCGCTCGCCGCACCGATGTTGCCCAATCCGAACTGATCGACGAACACCGCGTTGCCGCTGCCGGCCGAATAGGCAAGCCCGGCGTTAAAGTTTCCGACTTGCAGGATCTGGCTGCTTAGGAAACTGCCGAATTGAAACAGGGAAGCAGAGTTGGCGACACCGACGGGGCTGGTCCGTGTCGCGGCTGCCAGGATGTCGTCATCGATTTGCGTGGCCGCCTGGGCCCGCAGGTAGGGGTCACTTGCGTTGAGGCCTTCGAGCGTTTGTCCGTGGACTGAGGTTGCAGCGCTCAGCGTACCGAGCAGCAAGCTGGCGACGAGACGGGAATATCGCGAAAAGAAGACCATGTCGTATCCAATCGAGGCGGCGCCTAAGGCGCAATTCCACAACATACGCGTACTTGATTCGGGACGGTGTCGGAAAGCTTCAGCCCCCTCGTTTCAGTCGTCGGTCTCGTCCCGTCGGCCCCTTTCGCGGGGCAGGCCGAAGCGGAGGAAGCTGACGGCTTCCTCCGCCGGACTTAGGCTTGCCGTGCCCGGGCGCGGTTCGCGCTCTTGAGCTTTGCGGCAAGCGCGCGCACTAATTTATTAGTGCTTGCGCGGAACCCAGTAGCCACCGCCTACGGCATAGGTGCCGGGCTTGACCAGGGTCTTGTTGAAGACGGCCCACGTCTTCAGAGCGCGAAGCTTGAGGTGCATCCGCAGGTGCGGCTTCATGAACGCAACGCGGCCGGCCTGGATAACGCGGGCGTCGTTGTTCGAGCCAAACTGGAAGGTCTTAGCGGCATTGTAGGCGCCGCCTTGTGCGACAACGGCCTGGTTGTTGTAGCCGTCCTGAACGCCGATGTGCGAGTTGGCGAAGCCGAACTGCCACGTCTGGTTGGCGTTGTAGTAGCCGTTCTGGTAGAGGTACTGGTAGTTGGCGTCACCCGACTGAACGGTCACGTTGTAGTTGCGGTAGCCGAGCTGAGCCGTGTAGGCGTCATTGCCGTAAGCATACGGGTTGTTGGTCACGTAGCCACCGTAGTAGCCGCGCTTGTAGATTGAGTTGTCCTGGATGATCTTCGACTTGTTGCCGTAGCCATTCAGCGGGATGTGCGTATAGCCGTATCCGCCTGCCTGAGCTGCGGTCGTTGCCAGCGCCAGTGCGCCAGCTGCGATCAGGAACTTCTTCATAACACTTACTCTCCAAGTTTGGGTTTTTGTCGGCGAGGAATTTGTTTCCAAATGCCGCGGACCGACTTTTTCAAAAAACATACCAAACTCTTGTCAGTCAAAATAAAACACCGGTTAATGATCTCGTAGGGTTTTTAACGTTAATGCGCGCAGTTAAATTCAATAAAATTTTGCTGTGGCTCTTGAAACAGATCGGTAAGGTCGTTAAGCGCGCGCGTATCAAAGCGATGGAATTTTTGCAATGATTGGAGCTGTTTGAAACGCATCTTGGTGAGCAATTAACGTTAATTCCGGATGTTTATGTTTTTCCAAAGTGTTGATGGTTTTGACGCTGAAGAGTTTTGAGAATAGAAATTAACCACGGTGGTTTTGATGTTCATTTTTTATTTTCTAAAGATGAGTGCCGGGCCATTTCTCTGAAATACGAAATTGTGCCAATTCGAATGGCTGGTGATGGCTCATTCGCGGTGCCTTTGGCGCGCACGTTTGCGAAGGACGCGTTTTCGATTGACATCGACTAGCCCGGCGCGTGCGGGAGCGCTTGATCCACGCCGGGTCGGCGCATCGCGAGGTCGTTTGCCCGGACCTGGCGCAGGTCCGGCAATCGGCGGCCTATACTTGACGGATGTCCGTGCCGTCCCGCGCCGTCATGAGTGCCGCAAGCCGGTGGTCGACCGGCTGCGTAGTGTGCGATTTCTGGTCGGTGTAGACCCAGACGACTTCGCCGGTCGTACGCAAGTCCTCCGCATCCCTGCCGTGCACCTCGAAGTCGAACCGAATAGACGAGCGCCCGATGCGGCCAACCTTGACACACACGTCGATCTCTTCGTCGAAGAAGGCGGGCGCGGTATATTCCACCAGCGTGCGCACGGTGTGATAGTCGATTCCGGACTTTGCCGTTTCCGCCTTATAGTCATACGGCAACGTGCGCATGTACTCGGTGATGGCAGTGTCGAAGAACGTCAGGTAGTGCGCATTGAAGACAATGCCCTGCCCGTCGATCTCCGAATAGCGGATCCGAAAGCGGTGAAAGAACTGGTAGTCTGCCCGTGCCAAGGTCTGCTCCGGTTGTTGGGTCGCCATTGCCGCGTATGCCTCAGCACTTGCCGTCCCGCGGCTTGAGCGTCAACCCTGAACGTGTTGGGCAGCGCGCGTGTCCGTGTCGTTCCGCACACCATGCCATCAAGCGCGCCGGTGTGCCCGGCAATGCTGAACCGGGCCGGCACGGTTGACAGCCGCAGGGCGAACAAATACTAAACCAAATAGTTAATAATTGTGATCAGCACTCATGACCGACTCCAATCTGGACCGCGCCTTCGCGGCATTGGCCGATCCGACACGGCGCTCGATGCTCGAACGCCTACGCGCCACCGAGGCCCTGACCGTGAGCGAACTCGCCCGCCCGTTCGCCATGTCGCTGCCGGCGGTGATGAAGCATGTCGGCGTTCTCGAAGCAGCCGGTTTGCTCACCCGCCGCAAGGTCGGCCGCACTGTTCATTGCCGGTTCAATCCGGCGCCCGTCCGCGACGCCATGGCGTGGCTCGAGGAAACCGAAGCGTTCTGGACGGCACGCCTCGATGCGCTTGCAGCCGTCGTTGAGGCTGACACGGCAGCAGCCGCATCATTGACATCACCGTCCACCGGGGTCGGGCCGGGTAAGCCGGCTTCCGGGCGCAAGTCTCACCAGCCGAAGAGGACACCGAAATGACGGCAACGTCTCGCCCCAGCCTCACCATCAACCGTACGCTGCAGGCCCCCGTAGAGGCGGTTTACGCCGCTTGGACCGACCCGGCTCAGATCGTGCGCTGGTTTGCACCCTCGGACGACTTCCGCTGCGAGGTTCCCGAATGCGATGTCCGTGTTGGCGGGCGCTACACGGTGTTGATGCACAGCCCCGATGGTGAGCGCCATTGTGTCTCGGGCGAATACCGCGAGGTCGTCGCCAACGAGCGCCTCGTATTCTCGTGGTTCTGGGAGACGACGCCGGAACGCGTGTCTCTCGTCACGGTAACGATGCGCGATATGGCCGGTGCAACGCGCCTGCAACTGGTCCACGAACAGTTCGCCGATGAAGCCGCCCGCGATCGCCATAACAAGGGCTGGACCGGTTGCCTCGATCGGCTCGTTGCGATGTTCGAAAACGCTTGAGCCTTTACGCTCCAATTCCTGGTAATCGACCAGTTCCTGGCAATCGAAAAGGGGTCCCGCCATGAGTATCGTACACTACGAATTCGGTCCGACGCGGTCACAGCGCGTGCGCTGGACGCTGGCCGAACTGGATATCGCCCACAAAAGCCGCGATGATCGTGCGCTGATCGGGTCCGACGAACTCAAAGCGGTCCATCCGCTCGGCAAGCTGCCGGCGATCACCGACAACGGACGTGCGTTGTTCGAGTCGGCCGCGATTTGCACGTGGCTCGCAGACAGTCATCCCGCCAAGGGCCTGATCGCGCCGTCCGGCACCTGGGAACGCGCCCTGCACGATCAGTGGTGCGCCTACATCATGACCGAGGTGGAAGCCCATCTTTGGAGCTCCGCGCGCAACACCTTCGTTTATCCGGAAGAAGAGCGCATCGATGCCGTCCACGCCCAGAACGCCAAGGAGTTGAAGCGCGCACTGGAACCGCTCGATGCCCACTTCGCCGCCAACACGTATTTCGTCGCCGACAAGTTTTCCGTCACCGACATCTTCGCCGGTTTCGCCATCAACTGGGCCAGGCGGATGGGCGGCCACCTCGAAGGCTTGGCAAACCTCCAGGCCTACAACCAGCGCCTGCTCGACCGGCCCAAGTGCCCGTTCGCCAAAGAGTGAGCAACAACCAACCGGAGGTCCCGACCGTGCCAGGGAACGACATCGTTTCGCGCGAGGCATGGCGCACCGCGCGCCGCTGCCTGCTCGAAAAGGAAAAGGCCTTCACCAGGGCTCGCGACGAACTTACGCGCGAACGACAGGCGCTGCCGTGGGTGCGTGTCGAAAAGCCGTATCGCTTTCACTCCGCAACCGGCACCGCTTCGCTGGCGGACCTGTTCGGCCCGCACAGTCAGCTGGTCATCTCGCACTTCATGTTCGGGCCGGACTGGCAGGAAGGCTGTCCCTCCTGTTCCTTCTGGGCCGACGGTTACGACCCGATGGTTGTCCACCTCGCCGCCCGCGATGTCGCCTTCGCGGCCATCTCCCGCGCGCCCATCGACAGGCTCGAGGCATACAAGGCCCGCTTGGGCTGGTCGTTTCCCTGGGTGTCGTCGGCCGGCAGCGACTTCAATTGCGATTTCGAGGTCTCGTTCACCGAGGACGACCTGACCCGCGGCAAGGTCACCTACAACTATGCCGAACAATCCTTTCCGACCACCGAGGCTCCCGGTGTCAGCGTCTTTTTCAAAGGCGGGGACGGCGCGATCTATCACACCTATTCATGCTTTGCCCGCGGCCTCGACATGCTGAACGTGGCCTATCACATACTCGACCTCTGTCCGAAGGGGCGGGACGAGGCAGAACTGCCATTCACCATGGCCTGGGTCCGCCGCAACGACAGTTACGACTGAGCGACAGCCGACGCCCGGCCGCCGGCCGGGCTCAGGTCTGGTCTTCCTCGAACACGTCTTTGGCCGCCTTGAATGCTTCGAGTGCGGCGGGCGCACCGCAGTAAACGGCGACCTGCAGGAAGATCTCCTGCATTTCATCCTTGCTCAGCCCGTTGCGCAGGCCACCGCGCACATGCAGCTTGAGTTCCTCCGTACGCCCGAGCGCACTAAGCATGCCAAGATTGAGGATCGAGCGGGCGCGTCGGTCGAGCCCCGGCCTGGCCCAAACATCGCCCCAGGCATACTTGGTCAGGTGTTCGATCAGCGGTGCATCAAACGCGTTGGGGTCGCGGGTCGTTGCATCCACGCGCGCATCGCCGAGCACTTCCCGGCGCACCTTGTCGCCGAGCGTCTTGAGCTCTTCGCTCATGCCATCCTCCGGTTGTTGGTGTCGTCCCTGCCAGTAGCCTGTCGCCGTCATCCTCTGTGGCGCCGTCGGCCATGGCAAGGTGCGCCCGATCAGCAATATGATGCCTCGTCTTTCCGTCCTGGCGGGCGGCGCGCTGCAATCCTAGTCTGTCCTACTCTCGGAGCCTTTGCAGCGGAAAGAACAGCAATGCGTTTGCGCGACAAGATTGCCGTTGTCGTCGGCGGCGGCCAGCAACCAGGTGAGACCATCGGCAACGGACGTGCGGTCGCGATGCGTTTCGCCCAGGAAGGCGCCAGCGTCCTTGTGGTTGATCGTGATATGGTGGCTGCCGAAGAGACGGTGGGCATGATTTCCGATGCCGGTGGCACGGCCACGGCGCTGGCCGCCGACATCACCGACGAAGCCCAATGCGCCGGGATTGCCGCCACGGCCAAGGATGGCTACGGCCGCATCGACATCCTGCACAACAACGTTGGCCGCTCGCGCGGCGATGCCGATACCGCGGCCATGGACGCGGCCATATGGGATGAACTCATGGACATGAACCTCAAGGGCATGTTCATGACCTGCAAGCACGTGCTGCCGGTAATGCGCGCGCAGGGATCGGGCGTTATTCTCAACGTCTCCTCGATCTCCTCGTTCTGTTCAGGCCAGACCGTGACCTACCGCACCAGCAAGGGCGCGGTGAACACCTTCACGCAGCACCTGGCGATCGAGAACGCCGAGCATGGCATTCGCGCCAACGCCATTTTGCCCGGCCTAATGGACACGCCGATGGCGATTGTCCGGCGCGCCGACGAGCGCAATGTCGCCCCGCAGGTCATCCGTGACGAGCGCAATGCCAAGGTGCCGCTCGGCAGCAAAATGGGCACCGCCTGGGATGTCGCCAATGCGGCCCTGTTTCTGGCATCCGACGAGGCGCAATTCATCAGTGGCGTGCTGTTGCCCGTCGACGGCGCCATGATGGTGCGCATCGGTTGACCTCGCCACCCACTCCGGCGGTATCTCGTCGATGGACCTGAGCGGGACCTCATTGGCGCCATGCCGGCCGTGAGACGCTTGCGCTGGTCGTGTCCTGCCGACACGCTGGATGGCTGCCACGTCCGGTTGCCGCCGTCACTATTCCCGACATGAACCTGCGATGAACGAGATGGCCAATTTCGGTTCATCAAGCCTGCGTTAGCCTGCCGAAATAGGGAGGTTCGGAGATCTTGGGATAGGCAACGAAAGGATGAGAAAGACGATGAGAATGAAACAATTGCTCGGCGCGATTGCAATCGCCATCGCGGCCGTCGTGACGGCAGGCGCAGGCGCATTTGCAGCACCGTTGCCGGTCGCCGGCCTGTCCGCCGATGCGAGCGCCACCAAGTCGGACGGCCTGGTTCGCAAGGCCCACGGCTGGCACTGCAGCTGGCGCTGGGACCACCGTCATCCACGCGCCTGCTGGCATCGCCGCTGGCATCGCAAGCATTGGGGCTGGCACCGCCGCTGGCGCAGCCGTCGGTGGGGTTGGCATCGGCGCTGGCGCAGTCGTCGCTGGGCGTGGCAGCGTCGCTGGCGCAACGGCCACCGTGGCTGGCATCGCCGTTGGCGCAGCCGTCGCTGGTAAGGTTTAGCCGAAAATCTGCTGGAAGCGCCCTCCTACGGGCGCTTCTTTGCGACCGGACAGGTTCTGCTGCCGGTCACCACAGGTCAGCGATCCAAGAGCTGTTGATCATGCCCCGCCGACTTCTCGCGCTATGCGCCGCCATTCCGCTGCTGCTGCCGGCCGCCGCAGTTGCCCAACGGATCGAGGGACTGCAGACCAACCAGAATTATGTCGAAGCGGTCCGCGCCAACGCCGCACTCAAGATCGATGATCCCAAGGCTGTGTTCTCGGCCCTTTTGCGCAGTCTGCCGGCACGCGTCAAAGTTTACCCGACCGAGAGCTATTACTACTTTTCGTTTCATCATGCAGGCGTGGCGTATGCCGGCAACATTCGACTCGACGCCCAGGCGCGCCGGGAAGGCAAGCTTTACTTCGCGTATTTCCGCGCCGCCACCCAACAGCACGGCGACGGCGAAGGCCACCGCGCGGTCCTCGGTGCCGCAGACGGCGTCGACATCAAGGAGGTGGCCCGGCTCGCATGGCGGGTTCGTCACGCCGGCACAAGCGTCGTGTTCGCGTTGAACGACTTGTCCAAGGTCGCACCGCCAGCAGGAGCATTGGCGAAGAGCGAGAATTTCATCGGGCCCGTGTTCGATGAATCCGGATTGCGCTTCTTTCTCGCATTCGACCAACGCCGCAACGACTTCCTGTTCATTCTTGACGAGACGGTCACCGTCACCGACGACCTCAGTCCCACGGAATCCGCGGACGACCTGCTCCTCGGCCGGCGCACCGGTTTCCTGTTCGCCGTCGACAAGACACATCGCGCCCGCAAGGTGCTGGTAGGCGTCTACGGCGGCAACGTTGCCCTGAATAACTATTTCGACGGGCCGTTCGATCAGCTTCCCGACACCTTCATCAAGGGCGATGCGCTGCGCGCGGCCATCATCAGGCGGCAGCCCGAGTTGAAGGGGCGTATCGACCGCTTCGGAAATCTGGCCGACGGCGAGAACCGCGTGCTGATTGCGCCTTATGCCACCTACCACGAGCCCGAGGATCTCAAGCGAATCTCGGCCTGCATCAGGTCGCGCGGGTTGCCGGTGACGGAAGACTGCCTTGTGCCCGCCGCAAACGGCGCACCACGTAGCGGCGACAGGAAATAGCGGGGTCGTCCGCTGCAGCCGGCCCTCCGCTTTCTATGGAATGATTTCGTAGTTGACGATGGTGTAGCCCCAGCCGCTGAGGGCCGCCCGGCCGGCGGCCGGTCTGCGCGTGAGGAAATGCTCGATTTGCCGGATCAGGTGCATCAGGAACGGGGCTGGTTCGGCCACCGCACCAAAGCCTTTGGCGCGTCGCTCCGGCGGTGCGATGAAGCGATCGATCTTGAACGTCTCGGGCACCACCAGCGCCAGTATGCGGCTCCGTCCCACCGGTTCGACGGCCTGGAACGCTGAAAAGCCGTAACCTTTGTCCGGCACGTTGATCGACGCGCCGGCGCTGATCATCTCGGCCGGCCCGCTCGGCACGTAGCGGTTTGGAAAGAGAACGAGCGTTTCGCCGGCTGCATTGATGTCGATAAGCGCCAGGCGCCCGGCAACGCGACTTTCCACTCTGAACACCAGTTTTTCGCCCAGACGCACGCGATTGTCGGCCGTAATGGCGACGGCCACCTTGCCACGGACGGGCTCGAGCAACGCTGCGATCTGGGCCAGACCTTCGCGGATTTCGATGTCCGAAAGGCGTGTACCACCGGCTTCCGCGATCGCAGCCAGGCCATTGGTCAGCGGCCCCACATGCTGTTCGATCCAGTCGCCGAACTTCGCGACACGCGTGTAGACACCGTATGCCGCGCGGCGCATGTCCGATCCGCCGCACACCGGATCGCCCCAGCTCACCACGCCGATTTGAACGGGGCACCCGCGACCATCGTAAGCAACCAGCGGCCCGCCGCTGTCGCCGGTACAACTGTCACGGCCGCCGTTCGATAGCCCGGCACAGATTTGATCCTCGGTTATGACTGCACCAGCGTGGTGGGCCCGGCACTGACGGTTGCCGAGCGTCGCCACGGATGTTTCGAGCAAATGTCGCGAGCCGGCAAAAAAAAACCTCGCGCCCACCGGCTCTCGCAAACCGTTTGAGATCCGGCGAATCCTCGTCCCCGATCGTCTTGCCGAAACCGGCAACGCGCACCCGCAGGCCGGCTGGCAGCGCATGCGCGCCGTTTCCTCCGAGCGCCAGCGTGGCCGTCGGCCCGTTGTAATCGCGCGCCAGGTGGACGAGAGCAATGTCGTAGCCGGTACGCAAGGCGATCATGGACATCGCCTGTTCCGCCTGTAGACGGTTCGCCAGTGCGCGCGCTGCCTTGAGTTTTTCGAGATACACGGGATGAATGACGATCCTGTCCACCGGATAGACGTTGTCGGCAGTGAGCCGTGAAAGATCGTCAGTCCCCAGTACGGCCTCGATACGGGCCGGCTGCGCGACACCGTTGCCGTCGTCGAGGGTGCCGGTGAGAGCATCGACGTAATCATGCAGGCAATGCGCAGCGGTTACGATCCAACGTTTCGAGACGGCGGCACCGCCGCAGAAATGGATCGCCTGGCGCGCGGCCTTCGAGTTGAATCGCAGCGATGCTTGCCCCGGCCAGTGCCGCAGCTGCGCACGCTCGCCGCCGACGATTTTCGAGCCGCCGCGGCATGCCTCGCGTTGTGCCGCAACGGGCTGTGCGAGTGCGGCCAGCATCGCCGCCAAAAGGCCGGCAACGACCGCGGGTCTAAAGGTGCAATGTCTCATGTCGTGCCCTGCTTGTCGGTCTTGCAGGCCGGCACTTTTGCGCGCGCTGACGCCGTTGCGTCAGCACCGCCGGCCGCGCCTTCTGCATAGTTGTGTCGCGCGGGTGCGTCGAGCCGGAACATCGCCTGCGTTGGCGCGTGCCCTAATTGTCTGGCCGATCCGCAACATAATCTCTTGAGCGAAGGGGCTTTCGTCCCGGTCGACCGACCGGCTACGGTCGGGACCGCGGAATGGCCGCTGAAGGTAATCGGGCGAGAGCGGGAACAAAGCGCATGGCTTGGCGCATTGGCGTTGACATAGGCGGCACCTTCACGGATGTCGCGTTGGTGGACGAGGGCTCGGGCCACATTGGCGTTGCCAAGGTGCCGACCACAGTGCCGAATTTCGAAGAAGGCGTTCTCCAGGGTCTCCGCCTGGCGATGGAGAAATACGACGTCGCGCCGGCCAGCGTTTCCCTGCTCTCGCACGCGACGACCGTCGTCACCAACGCGGTACTGGAAGAAAAGGGCGCCCGCGCCGGTTTGATCGCAACGCGTGGATTTCGCGACATCCTCGAATTGCGCCGCGCCGCCCGCGCCGATCTCTACGATCTGTTTCAGGACCCGCCGGCTGTGTTGATCCCGCGCCGGCGTCGTTTCGAGATTACCGAACGGATTGGCGCCGACGGCACGGTCACGACGCCGCTGGATGAAAGCGAGATTGACGGTCTGATCGAGCAGTTGCAGGCGGAAAAGGTTGAGGCGATCGCGGTGTCGCTGTTGTTCAGCTTCCTCAATCCGGATCACGAGCGCCGCCTTGGCGCGCGCCTGCGCGCAGCCTTTCCCAACGCGCCAATCTTTCTGTCGAGCGATGTCCTGCCCGAGGTCAAGGAGTTCGAGCGCACCAGCACCACGGCAATCTGCGCTTATGTCGGCCCGATTCTGACGGACTACCTGGCGCGCCTCGAAGCGGCCGTTAAGGAACTGGGGCTGCCGCAGCTCTACGTCATGGGCTCCAACGGCGGCGTGTTCGAGGTCGCCGAAGGGCGCTCGATGCCGGCAATCGCGGTTGAGTCCGGCCCGGCGGCCGGTGTTGTCGCCGCCGCGGTCGCAGCCCGCCAGATCGATCGCCTGAACCTGCTCTCTTTCGATATGGGCGGCACCACCGCCAAGGCGAGCCTGATCAAGGACGGTCAATATGAAACGACGCCGGAATACGAGGTCGGCGGCGGTTCGAGCATGAACCGCTGGATGAACGGTACCGGCCATCCGATCCGCGTACCGGTGATCGACCTCGCCGAGGTCTCGGCCGGCGGCGGCTCGATCGCCTGGGTCGACCGTGCCGGTGCACTGCGCGTCGGCCCCCACAGCGCCGGTGCCGATCCGGGTCCCGTCTGCTATCGCCGCGGCGGCAGCGAGCCGACCGTAACGGACTGCAATCTGCTGCTCGGCTATCTTAACGCTGATTCCCTGCTCGCCGGAGACTTGCCGATCGACATCGAGGCCGCCCGTACTGCGGTGGAGGAAAAGCTCGCCCGGCCGCTCGGCGTTGACGTGCCAACAGCCGCTGCTGCCGTCATCGACGTTGTCAACAACGCCATGGGCGAGGCCCTAAAGATTGTCTCCGTCCAACGTGGCCACGACCCGCGCGACTTCACGTTGGCAGCCTTCGGCGGTGCCGGACCGTTGCATGCCGCAGCCCTCGCTGACGAACTTGCCGTGCCAACGGTCCTCTGCCCGCCTATCCCCGGCGCGTTCTCCGCACTGGGCCTTGTTGGAACGAATATGAAGCGCGACTACGTGCGCACGTTCTTTGCAACCACCGACGTCGTTCGGCCCGAGGACATGCAGGATGCATTCGCGGCCCTGGAACAAAACGGAACGGCGATGCTCGAACGTGCCGGTGTCGCACCGGAGCGACGCCGCCTCGAACGCTCCATTGACGCCCGCTACGCGCGCCAGTCCTACGAAATCGTCGTGCCGGCGCCCTCCGGCACCCTCACCGACGCGGACGTTGCGGAAATCGCCAACGCCTTCCATGACCGCCATCACCGCACCTACGGACACGACAACCGCAGCGAGCCGGTGCAATTGGTCAACCTGCGCGTTGCCGCGATTGGCGAGATCCCGCCGCTCACCATGCGTCAGGAACCGGCCCCGGCCGGCACCGACCCGGTCAAGTCGAACCGCCGCGCGTGGTTCCGCGCAACCGGCGACACCGACGTGCCGGTGCTCGAGCGCACGCGCATGCCGGCGGGCTATGCGGCAAGCGGCCCGGCAATCATCGAGTCCCTTGAATCGACCATTCTCGTGCCGCCGGGATGGCATGCCGAAATGGATGCCGACGGCTTCGTCCATCTCACGCGCAGTGCGGCTGAAAACAACACGGAGGCGCGCAGCAATGGCTAATGACAATGTGACCACCGCCGATCCCGCCGCCTTCGAGATCGTCAAGAACTCGCTCTACAAGATCGCCGAGGAAATGCGTGTGGTCCTCGCCAAGACCGCTTATTCGCCGATTCTGAAGTCAGCGGGCGACTATTCCTGCGGCGTCTTTGACGACAAGGGCGAGATGGTCGCCCAGGGCCCCGACCTGCCAATCCACTTGGGCTCGATGCCGGATGCCGTGCGCGCCATCGTCGCCGCCTTCGGTGACGACGTCCACGACGGCGATGTGTTCATTCACAACGATCCCTATTTCGGCGGCAGTCATCTGCCGGACGTCAATGTCATCCGACCGGCGTTCTTCGAGGGCACACTGCTCGGCTACGCCTGTCTGCGCGCGCACTGGCCGGATGTCGGCTCGGCGACACCGGGCAGCTACGGCGCGGTGACCGAAATCTACGGCGAAGGCCTGCGCCTGCCGCCGTTGCGCCTCGTCGACAAGGGCCGCATGAATGAGGACCTCGAGAAGGTCATCCTCGCCAATGTTCGCACGCCCGATGAACGCAAGGGCGATCTCGGTGCCCAACTAGCCGCGACCCTGCGCGCAACCGACCGCCTCGAAGCGCTCGCCCGCCAACATGGCGCCGCCCGCCTCAAGGCCTACATGGCCGAGGTCATGGACTACTCCGAGCGCCTGATGCGCGCGATGCTCTCCGACCTGCCGGACGGTGAGGGGGCCTACGAAGATTTCTGCGACGGCGATGGCATCCCCGACGATGATGCCGGTAACGACGCACCATTCTGGATCCGCATGAAGGTCATCAAGACGGGCGACAGCATCACCGTTGATTTTGCCGGCACCGATGGCCAGGTCCGGGGGCCGATGAATGCGGCACTCTCGGTCACCGCGTCGGGCGTTTACTGCGGTCTCAAGACGGCGATCGACCCCAACAGTCTGATCCCGCCCAACTCCGGCTGCTGGCGCACAATCAACATCACCGCGCCAAAGGGCTCGGTGGTCAATGCCGCATTCCCCTCCCCGGTCGTCTATTCCAACCACGAGATATCGCATCGCACCGCCGATATGGTGATGGGCGCGCTGGCCGCGTTCTGGCCGGACCAGGTCATGGCCTGCAGCCAGGGCACGTCGGCAATCCTCACCTTTGGCGGCCTCGATCCCAGGACCGATCGCCGCTACGTCTCCTACGAAACGGTCAAGGGCGGCTTTGGCGCGCGCCCGAACAAGGACGGCATCAACGTGATTTCCAGCGCCATCTCCAACACCATGAACACACCGATCGAGGTCATCGAGATGGCCTTCCCGCTGCGCCTTGAACGCTACGAAGTGGCACCCGATACCGGCGGCGCCGGCCGCTTCCGTGGCGGCTGCGCGGCGCGCCGCGTCTGGCGTCTGCTCGACGGGGCCGAAGCGGTCGGATCGTTATGCATGGAACGCATGACGTCGGCGCCGTTCGGTTTGCGCGGCGGCAAGCCAGGCGCTCCGGCAACCGTCGTTTTGACGACGCCTGACGGCGGGTCACGCAGTTTGCCCTCGAAGGGCGCATTCGACGTTCCCGGCGGCTCGGTGGTTGACATGGTCACGCCCGGTGCCGGCGGCTTCGGCGACCCGGCGGAGCGCGATCCAGGCGCCATTGGCCGCGATCTGCTCGATGGCTACATCACCGCTGATGCCGCGCGCGCCGATTACGGGATCGACGACCCGGAACGCCTGCTGGCCAATGCAAAATCCGAAGACGATGCATGAGCGGGTGAATTTCGTTGCCCGCTGTCAGTAGCTTGGCGCGGCGCAATGGGCTATCGCGTCGGTCATCACCATGACCACCCACCATCATGACCGCGCACCGCCCAAACCTCTACATCGAGCTGACCTTGCTTTTGTGCCTCGCCGTGCTGTGGGGCTCATCCTACCTGTGGATCAAGATCGCAGTCGACACCATTCCGCCTTTGACCCTGATCGCCAGCCGGGTGGCGATCGCGGCCATCATTCTGGTTGCCGTCGTCGCCTGGTCCGGGTTGGACATGCCGCGAAAGAGCCGCACCTGGGGCCTGCTGTTCATCCAGGCGTTTCTCAACAGCACGGGAGCATGGACGGTGCTGGCGTGGGGCCAGCAGTTCGTCGATAGCGGTCTGGCGGGCGTGCTCAATTCAACGTCGCCGATTTTCGTGTTGCTGTTCACGTTGCTTTGGACGCGCCACGAACCGGTGACATCGGCGAAGGTAGCGGGCGTCTTGCTCGGCCTTGGCGGGGTCGTCCTGATCGTCGGTTTCGACGTCCTGCGCGGACTCGGCCAGCAGGTCATCGCCCAACTGGCGGTGCTCGCCGGCGCTGTGATGTATGCCGGTGCTGCGATCTTCGGCAAATCCCGCTTCACGGAGCTCCACCCGACGAGCGTCGCGGCCGGAACCATGCTCTGTGCCACGGCCTGCCTGGTGCCGGCAAGTCTGATTGTCGACCAGCCCTGGCAGCTTGCCCCGCCGCTCCACGCGCTCGCTGCGGCGGCAATGCTCGGCGTGTTCTGCACGGGGCTCGCGTTGTTGATCTACTTCCGGCTCCTGCGCACGCTGGGTTCAATGGGCGTTGCAAGCCAGGGCTATTTGCGTTCCGGCCTCAGCGTTGTGCTGGGTGTGATCGTGCTGGGCGAGGAACTGACCGTGCTGCTCGCCTGTGGCCTGGTTGCAACCATCGTCGGTGTGGCGCTGATCAACCTGCCCCGGCGTGCACCGGTTTCGGTGCAAAAGCCGTAGACGGGCACGTAACCTTCAGAGCCCGTGGTCTTCACCTGTCTTTCCGGGCGCCCGGTCCGTAGGCGAGCGCCATCACATATTCGAAGTGTTTCGACATCATGAGCCGCTTTGCTGCGACGCCGAGTTTTTCCAGCATCTTGCCGGCCACGACGCGCACCGGCATGCGTTGTTGGCCAAGCAATTTCTCGACCTCGCGTGCGACCATCGCCGGCGGGCTGCCATCCGCTTCGGCGGCGGCATAGTAGGCCACGGTTCGCGTAAACGCCTCATGATAGGGCGACGTCGCATCACTGTGAGCGGTCGTGACGCGATGCTGGCCGATCTCGGTGTCGATGTCGCCGGGGTGCAGAATTGCGGCATCGATGCCAAACGGTTTGATCTCCGGCCTGAGAGCTTCGATCAGACCGTCGAGCGCAAACTTGCCGGCCGAATAATAGCCGTGGAAGGGAAGCCCGATGAGACCGCCGATCGATCCGATGACAATGATCTTGCCGCCGCGCTGGCGCCGCATGATCGGAAGCACGGCGCGCAGCACCCGCACTGAGCCGAATAGATTGAGATCGAAGTGGCGCTGCACTTCGTCCATTGACGCCTCTTCGATCGGAGCAACGAAGCTCTCTCCTGCGCAATGCACGACGGCATCGACTTGCCCGGCCGAGGCTTCGATATGCGCCAACGCGCGCGCAACCGACGCCTCGTCGGTGACGTCCATTTCGAGATGCGCCCAGCCATCCGTTTCAAGAGGTCGTCGGCTTGCCCCGAACACGCGCCATCCGCTGCCGGCCAGCACCTCGCATGTGGCCCGGCCGATGCCTGAGGAATCACCCGTGATCAGAACGGTCTTGTGCATGCCTGCCCACCTCTGCAACTCGCGCCAGCGCACACGCGCCGGCTGACGTTCCGAAAGAAGTGATCTTACCAAGTGCTGCGGTTGGGCTCAGTCGGCAATTGCAGAATTGGAAAACGCTGCCGCGCGGGCCAACGACGGGACACGTCTGGCCGGCTCAGTGAATGCTGGTACTCGGTGCGATGGCCGCCGCCGCATGCATGCCGGTCGACGTCTGCAGGATCGGCTCCAACGGCAGCGCATTGCGTCGCTTGAGGTCGATGGTCCGGATCATTTCGGCGATGCGAGGCTGGATCTCGGTGCGCCACCGCGTGCCGTTGAACACGCCGTAATGGCCGACACCCGGCTGCACGTAATGGAACTGCTCATCCTCCGGCACATTGCTGCAAAGGTCGTGCGCCGCCTGCGTCTGGCCGAGCCCGCAGATGTCGTCGTTTTCGCCTTCGACGGTCATCAGCGCCGTCTTGGTGATCGCTGAACAGTCGACCAGTTCGCCGCGATGACGCATTTCGCCATTGGGCAGCGCGTGCTCCTGGAACACGGTGTGCACGGTCTGCAGGTAGAACTCGGCCGGCAGATCCATCACCGACAGATACTCATCGTAGAACTTGCGGTGCTGCGCCACCGAATCGCAGTCACCCTTGACGAGGTTTTCGAACAGCTCCCAATGCGCCTTGCGGTGGCGGTCAAGGTTCATCGTCATGAACCCCGTGAGCTGAATGAAGCCCGGATAGACGCGGCGCATGGCGCCGGCATTCGGAAACGGGACCGACGATATGACGTTTTGTTCGAACCACGACATCGGCCGGGTCTCGGCCAGGTCGTTGACGACGGTCGGGTTGCGCCGCGTGTCGATCGGCCCGCCCATCAGCGTCAGCGAAGCCGGCTGCGCGGGATGGTCGCGCGAGGCCATCAGCGCCGTTGCAGCGAGCACCGGCACCGCCGGCTGGCACACCGCTATGACGTGGGTGCGCGGCCCGAGAAACTCGATGAATTCGATGATGTAGTCGATGAAGTCATCGAGGTCGAAACCGCCCTGAAAGACCGGCACGTCGCGCGCGTCGATCCAGTCGGTCACGTAGACCTCGTGATCCGGCAGCATCGCCCGAACGGTGCCGCGCAACAGCGTTGCATAGTGCCCGGACATCGGCGCCACGATCAGCACCTTCGGGTCGGCATGACCGGCACTCACCGGCAGCCGGCGCTTGAAGTGAACCAGTTCGCAAAACGGCTTGAAACGGACCTGCTCGATCTCGACCGCCACCTCGCGTCCGTCGATCTCGACGGTATCGATATCCCAGTCCGGTTTGCCGTAGCGCCGGGTCAAGCCCTCGAAGACTTCACAGGCCGCCGAAATGCTTTTTCCCAAGGGCGTTAAAGACAGCGGGTTCCACGGCCATTCAAGCTGAAAGCGCAAGCCTTTGACAGCCAGGCGCATTGGCGAGACCAACGCGTGCGCCAGTTCGTAGGCGTGGTATTTCATGTCAGACCCTTTCCGCACGCTTGCTGCAATGCGTCTTAATCATGCCGCAGTGCAGCATCGGATTCCCCCTGCGTCAATAGCTCTCCCCGACGACAAGGGTGCCACGCCGGTATTAACCATCGAATTCATCCATGTCTCGAACCAAATACATTGGATTAAACAATTTTTTATCAATGGGTTAAGAACGCGCCGAGCAAACCGGCAACAGATCGCGTCAACGCTGCCAACCTGCCCACCTGATCCTCTGACGGCCGCGCTGCAGTGCGCAAGTGAAGCATGTTCAGGGATCGAATCGCGGGCCGCGCGCGACACATCTCCACAACGCCCGATGATCGCGTTCGGCTCCGTCCCCGGAATCGATCTACAACTTGGTGATTGCGGGAGGGGCACGATGGGCGCATTGGCACGAAACAGGACGCTGGGCTCGGCATGCGAGACATCCGATAAGGCGCGGCCCGCGCACGGCGCCGAGACCGGTTCGGATCAGCCCTTTCTGGGTGTGAACCGTTCGGTGCGCGGCATGCGCTGGTGCGAGCGCCTGTCGCCTGGCCAGCGCAATGCTGCTCTCACCATCGCACAGCGCCATGATCTGCCCGAGCTGCTCGGCCGCGTTCTCGCGGCCCGTGACGTCCAACCCGACGAGGTCGAAACCTTCCTCGACCCGACCTTGCGCAAGCTCATGCCGGACCCGAGCATCGTGCGCGACATGGACACTGCAGCCGCCCGCATCGCCGACGCCGTCGTCAAGGGTGAAAAGATGGCCGTATTCGGCGACTACGATGTCGACGGCGCCTGCTCTTCGGCGCTGATGCAGCTCTTTTTCGGAATGCACGACCGCGGTTGCCGCATCTACATTCCAGACCGCCTGCACGAAGGCTATGGCCCCAACTCCGCCGCCGTCGAAATGTTGGCCAACGACGGTGCAACGCTGATTGTCACGGTCGACTGCGGCACGACCAGCTTTGAGCCCCTCGCCGCCGCCGGTAAGCTCGGCGTCGACGTCATCGTCATCGACCACCACCAGGCCGACGAAACGCTGCCGCAGGCGGCCGCCGTCGTCAATCCGAACCGCCAGGACGACCTCTCGGGCCTCGGCCAGTTGAGTGCGGCAGGCGTCGTTTTCCTGGTCCTCGTGGCGGTTGCCCGAGAGCTGCGCCGGCGCAATTACTATGCGGAACGCGGACCGGACCTGCTGGACCTGCTCGACCTCGTCGCGCTTGCCACCGTTTGTGATGTCGTGCCGTTGACCGGCCTCAACCGCGCCTACGTATGTAAAGGCCTGCAGGTCATGCACGCGCGCCGCAACACCGGCCTCAAGGCACTGTTCGATGCCGCCGGCCTCAATCAGGCACCGACGCCCTACCATCTCGGTTTCGTGCTCGGCCCGCGCATCAATGCCGGCGGCCGCATTGGCGATTCCGCCCTCGGTGCGACGCTGCTCTCGACCGCCGATGCCACCGAGGCAGCGCGCATCGCGCAGTTGCTCGACAGGCTCAACCGGGAACGCAAGGCGATCGAGACGGACATGCTGGCCGAGGCGCTGGCCCGTGGCGAGGCCATGGTTGAGGACGATCCGGACCGGGCAATTCTGCTGCTCGGTTCCGAGGAATGGCACAAGGGCGTCGTCGGCCTGGTTGCCAGCCGCCTGACGGAGCGCTTCCGCCGCCCGTCCTGCGTCATCGCCTGGGACACCAAGGGCCAGGGCACGGGCTCTTTGCGTTCCGTAGCCGGTGTCGACATTGGCGGTGCGGTGCGCGCCGCGGTCCAGGCCGGCCACCTGCTCAAGGGCGGCGGCCATGCCATGGCGGCAGGCCTGACGGTTGCCCGCGACCAGGTCGAGCCCTTGAGCGCCTTCCTTGATGAGCGGCTGCGCGACAGCGCTGCCCACGCGCGTGACACCGCCGCTCTGGAACTCGACGGCGCCCTGACGCCGCGTGCCGTCACCCACGATCTGATGGCCCTGCTCGAGCGCGCCGGCCCCTACGGCCAGGGCAATCCGCAGCCGCGTTTTGCCTTTGCCGCTCACGTCGTCAGGTTCGCCAAGGTCGTCGGCGAGGCGCATGTGCGTTGCGCCCTACAAAGCAGCGACGGCGCCCGCCTTGACGCCATTGCGTTTCGCGCCGCCGGCCAGCCGATCGGTGAACTGTTGCTCGGTACCGGCGGGATGCCTGTCCACGTCGCCGGCACGCTGCGTCGCGACACCTGGGGCGGCCGCGACAAGCTCGAGCTGTTCATCGATGACGTCGCCGACCCACGCGACCAGTAGGCCCGCTAGCCGCCGAAGCATGGCCTTTCCCGTCACGACCCCCTGGTGGGGGCACCGGCCGCAATGGCCACGCCTTTGTGGGCGGCTGCAAGCGGGCAGCCGGGCGGCGTCGCGCCGATAAGGGCGGAAAACGGCCTGGCACCGGCCCACAGGCCGCGCAAAGCGCCGGGGCCGCGGACACAAAGCCCCATGCGAGGCCCTTGCATCCACCGTCAAACGGACGTATATCGGGCCGCCTGCGCTCCCTTCGTCTATCGGTTAGGACGCCAGATTTTCAATCTGGAAAGAGGGGTTCGATTCCCCTAGGGAGCGCCATATTTTTCAATGGGTTACTGATTCGGCGCGAATCTTTGATTCTATAGGCTCTGGAATTTTGTAAAATGGTGCCCATTCAGGGCCAACCAGGCAGGCAAAATCGTAGCAGCCGCTGTGGTCGGTTGGTTCCTGAATCTACCTTCTGGCAGGAAGACAAACTCAAACTCAGCTGATTGTGGTGGCTTCACCCCTGCCTTGCGCAACATCGAGGCAATTTCTACTGGTTGGTCGGCACACAGCTTTTCGAATTCCTTCAGCCGGGATGCGAGGCGCGCAGAGGCTCGCTTTGCCTCAATCGAGGTTCCTGCAGTAAACAGTGCCCCACGACCGAAGAAGACACGACCATTCACTTCGGTCGAGCAAGTGATGCCAGCACGTCTCAGCTGCTGATGTTCGCTTTCGCTGTAGGTATTGCCGGAGCCCTTGATCCCAGTCAGTTCGAGAAACAGGTCCAAGTTAGGCCAGTTGCTGATGGCGATCTCCACAATCCGCCTATTGGTCCAGTCTCGATGATCGAAAATATCAAGTACGAATGCAGCTTTTGGCTGGAAAATCACAAATAGCAACTCGGCTGTTCGCTGAATGATTGACGGATCATTCGCATCCGGGTGCATGCCTAGATGCAAATGATCCGACAATCTCGACGTTGGGCATCGCACGCCAGGCAGTGAGGTGGTGCTGGGTCACCCAACCTGCGCCAGCGACAGCAACCCGCAATTGGCGTTGCGCGCTCCTCATCAATTTTCCTCACTGGTCAAGGAAACTGCACCTGATTTTCCAGCGGGCCACCATCGAAGAACGATGCGAGGTTGTCAAAAATAGCCGCCATCTTTTGGCGCATTGCATCGCGAGTCCCAGCCGATATGTGGGGCGTGAGTACGACGTTTGGGAGCCCAATCAATGGATTGGTCTTGGATACTGGCTCATCTTCGAAAACGTCTATACCTGCCGCTAGCACATGGCCGGATACAAGGGCTTCTGCGAGTGCGTCCTCATCGATAATTCCACCACGCGCCGTATTCACGACAATGGCGCCAGGCTTCATTTCAGACAGCGTCTGGCGATCGAGCATCCCTCGCGTTTCCGTAGTAAGTGGCACGTGGATCGTCAGCACATCTGCTGCGCTCAGCACGTCCTTTAGATTACCTGAGCGCAAACGTAGTTCCGTCTGCCTCTCCTCAGAGAGTTGGGCCATCAAATCGTAGTAAACGCCTTCGCACCCAAAACCTCTGAGCCGCTCGGCTACGGCCTGGGCGATGCGTCCCATGCCAATGTAACCGATCGTTTTACCGAAAAGCTCGCGCGAGACGCCACGCAGCGTGTTGACGTGCCATTTCCCTGCACGCAATTCGCTATCTGCAAATGAAATCCGTTTGGCCGCGGCAAGCATCATCAGCACTGTGTGTTCCGCGACGCCAATTGTTGTACCCTGCGTGGTAAGAGCGAGCGGAAGGCCACGGCGCTTGATTTCCTGCCAATCGGTTGTGTCTTGCCAACCGACACCTTGATGATGAACGATCTGCAGTTTTTTCGCTGCGTCAAGGTGTCCCTTCGTCAAGGGATAGGCCGCGCAAATGACAGCGTCGCAGTCCGAAATCTTGCGGTAGCGATCATCATCACTATCCGTTTCCAGTGTCACAACTTCGAAGCGTTCCCCAGCAACTTCGCGGATCAACGCATAAACATCATCGCTCGCAAAGCTGAGATAGAAGACTTTCCTCGTAGCCTGTGTCACTTGACGCACCTCAGTCTTCGAACCGTATGTCTTTGCCTGCTAATACGTCATCGAGCCAAGCGGGATATTTTGCGCCACCGGCGACGACCTCATCCATACTAATTTCCTTCGCTGCAATCGCAGCAAGCTCGTCCGCCACGGTAGATATGTCGTCTCTTGGAACAACCACCACACCGTCAATATCGCCGACAACCAAATCCCCTGGATGGATGACGACCTCACCGATCGTAATGGGGAAGCCAACTTCGCCGGGGCCGTCTTTGAATGGCGAGTTAGGTGAAAGGCCGCGCGCAAACGTCGGAATACCGACGTCGTTGATGCCGTTAACATCGCGCACGATCCCATCGGTTACGGCGGCGACAACGCCAGCGTTCTTGGCCATGCCCAGTAAGATGTCACCAAGAATCGAGGCAGACACAGCGCCGTCCGTCGCGACAATCAGCACGTCGCCGGGAGCCGCATACTTAAGGGCAGCGTAGGGTGCGAGATTGTCGACTGGCCTGGTCTGCACGGTCAGTGCTGTTCCGACAAAACGGCTGGCGGTCGACACCGGACGAAGCCAGTGGGGGAGGGCACCGCGCCGACCTTGCGCGTCGACCACCCAGCCGGTTGAAGCCGACTGAAATGCCTCGAGTTCATCTTGCGATGGTCGCGGAAACGAGCGACGAATTCTGAGCTTTGCTGGCTCGGCCATAAATAATTACTCCTGAGAAATGAGTTCCCTGACGGCGTTTCCGTCAGCATCAAAGATATGACAACTCGCAGGCGGCGCACTCATCGCGGTCGCTTCACCAACCGCTGCTGCGACGTCGCCGCTAACCCGCGCAACGAGTCGACCATCGTGTCCATTGACACGCGTGATCACGATTGTCTCGGCACCCAGCCGCTCGACCTGCTCCACCGTCACCTCAAATGTGATGTCACTATCCCCGCCATTCGACCCGACAGAGATGTGCTCTGGTCGTATGCCCAAAGTGATTGGCGCCCCTGCTTGAGTAGTGGCGGCTCCATGAAGAGGCAAGTTGATAGATGCGCCCCCAATTACAACACTTGGGCACCCGCAGTTTCTGATAGCCTGCCCCGTGAGCAAATTCATCGGCGGGTTCCCGAGGAATCCGGCGACAAACGTGTTGGCCGGCGCGTTGTAGACTTCAAGCGGAGTTCCAACCTGCTCAACACGGCCTTTGTTCATGATGCAGATTCTGGTACCGAGCGTCATCGCTTCGACCTGATCGTGAGTCACGTAGATCATTGTCGCGCCAAGGCGGCGATGAATGCTGGCAATCTCACCGCGCGTTGACACCCGCAGTGCTGCATCGAGATTGGAAAGTGGTTCATCGAACAGAAAGACCTTCGGATCTCTAACGATGGCGCGGCCAAGTGCAACCCGTTGACGCTGACCACCGGAAAGCGCGTGGGGCTTGCGGTCCAGCAGGTCCGACAGGCCAAGTATACCGGCCACGTCTTGAACCCTTCTGTCGATCTCGGCCCGGTCGATCGATCTGCGCCGCAATCCAAATGCAAGATTGTTCTTGACGGTCATATGTGGGTAAAGCGCGTAGGACTGGAAGACCATCGCAATGTCCCGGTCTTTTGCAGCCACCTGGTTCACGACTTCATCGTCGATCGAGAGAGTGCCCGACGAGATAGACTCCAAACCTGCAATCATGCGCAGCGTCGTCGTCTTGCCACAACCAGACGGTCCCAGCAGAACCATAAACTCGCCGTCACCAATTTCCAGGGACACATCTTTTGCCGCCGGTTCATGGGACCGTTCATAGATTTTTGTCAGTTTATCCAGTTTCACGACAGCCATGCGATTGCCCTCACTTTACCGCGCCGGCGGTCATGCCCTGGATCAGTCTTTCGGAGAAGAATGCGTAAACGATGATGACGGGGATGATGGCAATCATGAGCCCTGTCGCGATCATGCCGACATCTTCTTGCGTATCCCCGATAAACCGTTGGATGCCGAGCGGCAGCGTACGGTTTGCTTCCTCAGTGATAAGCACCACGGCGAACAGAAACTCGTTCCACAACAGGATGAAGTTCAGAATTACTGTCGTTGCAATCGCAGGCAAGGCAATCGGAAAGGAAACGCGCCAGAAGATTTCCCAATCGGAGTATCCATCAATGCGCGCCGCATCGAAGAGATCATTCGGAATGCGCGCAAAAAAGCTTTCAAGGATGTAAATGGTAAGAGGCAACTGAATGGAAACATAGACCAACATTAGGCCGATCTTGGAATTGTAGAGGCCGTAGTTCACGAGGATCTGAAAGAGCGAGATGATCGTGATCTGAGGCGGAAAAATAATCGTCGAGAACAGAACGAAGTAGATGACTCGGTTCAATCGGAACTGGTATCGCGCCAGGCAATGCGCTGCCATGGCTCCTATAATTGTCAGGATGATCACAGCTCCAACTACGATCTGAAGCGAATTGGTGAAGTAGACCGCATAATTCGAGTTGAACCACGCTTCAGGGAATTTCTCCCAGTGAATTGGATTGGGAAATGCAAACTGGTCAATATGGATTTCAGATGTTGTTCGCAAGGATAGCATTGCTGCCCACACGAACGGACCTGCAGCAAACGCCGTGTAGAGCGAGAGCACGATGAGCAACAGTGAGCGCTGCAGCAATTGCATTGGACAACCTCAGTACTCAAGCTTCTCGCGCTGACGGAATAACCAAGTCAGCGTCAGAACCGCGCCAAGCACAATGAAGAACCAGACCGTCGCGATTGTTGAGGGATAGCCAAGGTCAAACGTCGTCCACTCGAATGCACGCTTGTAGACGTATGTCGAGACAGTCTCCGTGGACCAGAGCGGATTGCCTTTGGTCGTAATCCACACCAGATCAAAAATCTTCATCTTGCCGATGAACGACAGGACAATGAGGTTGAGAACCGTTGCTCGAACGAGCGGCAGGATGACGAAGACCAACTTGCCACCCCATCCACAGTTGTCGAGTTCAGCCGCCTCGATGACTTCGCGCGGCAAGGAATGCAACGCCGCCAGCAGAACAACCATGTTGAAGCCGACCCACATCCAACTGGTGACAAAAATCAGGGATGGCAGAGCCGTTGCGGGTGAGCCAAGCCACGGTTGGGCTAGCGAGCCAAGACCGATTGCGCGCAAGCCGACATTCACCGGCCCCCAATCATAATTGTAGATCCAAAGCCACAGAATCCCGACGACCACGTACGACATCAGTACGGGCGTAAACCATGCCACGCGAAAAAAGCGGGCTCCGGGCACGCGAGCGTAGAGAGCCAAGGCAAGCCCGAGCGCGATCGAGACCTCAATGATTGGAGATGCGCACGCCCAGATGATCGTGTTGCTAACTGCTTTCCAGAAAATGTCATCGCGAATAAGTTCAACGTAATTTTCCAGACCGATAAACTCTTCTCGACGGGGAAGGACCTTGTGGAAACTGTTCCAGAGCGTCCGGATCGCAGGATAGGCCGTCAGCGCAACGAAGAATGTCAACGCCGGCAAGAGGAAGACAATCATCGTTCCCCATGGCTTGCGAAGTCCGTCATCTGAGTTTGATTGGCCGTTCATTGATGCCCTGCCGGTCGATCTGCGTGAAGCAGTGTTGACGCCCTCCAAGCTTTGCCGAGCTCGGAGGACGCACCGAATGTGATGTCCTGCTTAGTAAGCGGCCTGCATCTGCTTCACCGCATCAGCTACAGAAATATTGCCAGCTGGAAAGGCGTTATTGAACACCTGGATGAAGACCTCTTTCGGCTTGCCCTTCAGAACCTGTATCGGGATGCCGAAGTGGTACTGGTTGCCGGCATTGGTCTTCGCGATCATGGCGAAGTAGTCTGCGGCACGCGGATCCTTCATTTGCGACGGATCGGCTTTAATGCCTGTCTGGACCTTTACATTATCTAGCCAGATATTTCCGATCTCCGGCCTAAGGAACGAGTTGAAGAACTTCAGGACGGCAGCCTTGTGCTTCGTGTCGGCGTTGGCCACATAGCTACCACCGACGGCAATCGTCCGGCATTCGTTGCACGTTGCTCCAGGCACGGCGGGAAACTGCATAATGCCAAGCGGGAAACCATCTGGTTGACCGCCTTTGTTCACTGGATTGAAGGCGCGCGACGTGTACCAGCTGCCGTTCAGGAACATTAGTGAACCTGGCTTGGTGTGGAAGTAGATGTGGGCTTCTGCCAATTTGAGCGTCGTGAACGTCGCCGGCAACAGACCGGCATCCGTCAGGCTGCGAACCCAAGTCAGCGTGTCGACGACTCGCTTGTCTGTCCATGCCAGTTTTCCAGCAAGCAGATTTGAGTAGTCGCTTACACCGAGTTTTTTCAACAGAGCTTCGTGCACAATGTGCGCACCGGGATAGGGCCGGTCTCCAACTCCAAGCGAGAGCGGGGTAATGCCCTTAGCTTTGGCCTTTTTGACCGCGTCCATGAAAGCATCAGGCGAGAGTTGCAGGTTGTCTGGCAGCGAGATGCCAAGATCCTGCATCGTCTTCTTGTTGTAGTAGAGTTCTACCGTCCAGGCTTCGAGCGGCAGACCATAGGGCTTGCCTTTGTAGGTCCATGCTTGTTTCGCCCACGGCTCTACGGCCGACCAATTCAATGATGAAAGATCGAGCAGGAAGCCGTTGTCCATATACTCAACTTGATCCGGCTCAGCATAGAAGATATCTGGAGCCTGTCCGGCCCTAAGCGCCGTCTTCAGCGCAGCGTAGAGCGCAGTTTTTTCGTACCAAGTCGGCTTGATCTTGATGTCCGGGTTGGCCTTCTCGAAATCTGCAATTGCCTTTTCGACAAAGCTTCGCTTCGGCACCTCTGCAGCCCAGTGACTCCAGAACGTCAGTTCAGTTTTCGCGTTCGCAACAGTCGTCCCGGCAACGGCACCGAACCATAGGGCCGACGTTGCAAGGATGGCGACAAATCTCGTCCTGCTCATTCGCTTCCTCCGCTCAATTGCCGTTACGCCCTGAGAGGCAGTCAGGCTTTTTTTGAGTGCGCGACCTGCAGTGGTCGGCAATGCACGCTATGACTCCATCGATATTTGAGTCAATAAAATTATTGATAATTTGATTGATCATGCGCCACTATCGCATCTTGCGGTCGCGGCGCGAGTCGAGGAATTTGGCGTTATGAGACAGGAATTGGCTGATACTGAACCAAGGGACCGAGGGCGCGAGCTGACGGTCGAGGAAGCCACGCGCGCGCTGGAGTTCGACATTCTATTCGGTGGTTTCCGTCCTCGTGAGCGCCTTGTCGAAGATGTTCTGATGCAAAAGTTCTCGACGAAGCGAAACGTCATCCGCAGAGCCCTCGCCAACTTGGAGAGAATGGGCATTGTTGTACGGGAACCAAACAAGGGTGCGTCGGTGCGAGACCTCACGCCGGAAGAGGTTGAGGAGATCACAGAACTTCGTGAGACCCTTCATCGACGTGCCGTACAACGAATGGAACTACCTGCATCGTCGGAGCTTGTGCGACAACTGCAGGCAATTCAACGCCGGCATGACAAGGCAGTGAAATCTCAAGATCCGCGCGCCATTGACGAGGCCAATGAGCAATTTCATTCCACGTTTTTTGCGGCCTGCGGAAACAAGCATTTGAATGAAGCAATCGGCAATTATGCCTATCTGTCGCGCATCATGCGCCTCTACCCGATGGTCGACGCCGACATGCTGGAGAGACTGCGAAGCGAGCACTGGGCAATGATTGAAGCTTTAAAGTCCGGAGATCGGAAAACTCTTGCGAAGCTTGTTATCGAACATATCCAGCACTCGAAACGGATGTACCTGCGCGTACGCGGCGCCACGCCGGCCAGTGCGTAATCCGGTGGGTTGAGTTCAATCGACGAGATCAAGATGAACACCGACATTCTCAAGAAGATGTACCGCACGGTCGCGAAGACAAGAGCGTTTAATGGAGCATTTGCCGAATTGAAGCGCGCAGGTGAAGTTCCTGGTCCAATTCATCAAACGGAAGGTCAGGAAGCGGTTGGCGTCGGCATCGCTGCGGCCCGAAGAAACGCTTTCGGCACTGCGTGCAGCAGGGCTGCCGGAGTAATGTGGTTCTTCTCTCTCCTCCCAACGACCATCTACACTCTGTAACGAGATGCGATCGGCAAGAGATAGCCTGGCCTCCGCGGAAATTGACCAAGTGTGCTTCGGACCTGACAATGGACGTCCTGGCCTGGGCGCTGACTGACCTCAAAATCAGAGGTCAAACGTCTGTTCGGTGGACCTTTCGGATATGGCATAGACCTGACTACCGGGGAACTGGTGCGCTCAGCGCAACACAGTCGACAGCCGGGCGCCAATTTCACTTTGATCAAGAGGCGGATGTTGGTGCAGAGACTCCCATGTCAGGAGGAGCTAAACCGCGCGTCCTCAACTCAAGGAGTTCGCAGAGAACAAACTCATTCGATGACAACTTAGATCTGGCTGGGGTGCCCTTCCGCGTGCATATTGAGGCGTGCGTTGCAATTCCGGAGGCAAACTCATCATGCATCGTGAAATCGAGACCGATCTTAAGAAGCCGGAGGCACCTCATGCGTGGGCTATTGCTTCAAACGGTACGCTTTATTCTGTCCACGTTCCGATCCGGCCCGACGGAACAATCGAAGACGGTGATGCGGCGAAGCAAACAAAGGTTACGCTTGCCGACTTGCAGGTCACCCTCGAAGCAGCAGGCGCAGATCTATCAAACGTCGTTCTGGTTCAGATTTACTTGACATCTCTTCGTCACAAGCCCGCTGTTGACCGGGTCTACAAGCGCTTTTTCAAAGAACCTTACCCGGTTCGAGCCTGCGTGGCTGTCTCCGAATTGCCCACACCGAATACGGTCATTGAGGTCGTGGCAACAGCAACGCTGCCGAATGACATAGAACCATGACGTTTGATATCGACTACCACGAAATCTACGATCATGCCCCGGACATGCACATCTGTGTCCAGGCTGGTAGTGGGAAAATCATAGAGTGCAATCAAACCCTTCTGGACAGACTGGGCTATTCAAGAGACGAGGTAATGTCGAAAAAATTATTCGACATATATCATCCCGACGACTTCGAGAAGGTGAAAGAGAACCTCCGAGTATTCTCGAGTACGGGTATGGTCATTCACACTGAGCTTCGTGCTATGAAGAGGAACGGTGAAACGATAGAAATCAATCTCAACTACGTTCCCGTCCGTGATGCGCAAGGAAAAATCCTCTATTCAAATGCAACACTGCGAGACGTGAGTGAACTCAAAAAAGCACAAAGGGCACTCGAGGCTGAAAAGCTTCGCACGGAAGAACTGCTGCTCAATACGCTGCCAAGGCCGATTGTCGACCGCCTAAGGAAAAGTCCATCCGTAATTGCTGATCGGTTCGAGAACGCCAGCGTTCTATTCTGCGATATCAAAGGCTTTTCAGATATCGCGAGCTCCACTTCTCCGGATCAGTTGATCTCGGTATTGAACGTCATCTTCTCTGAGTTTGATTATTTGGTGAGCTTCTATGGCTTGGAGAAAATCAAGACCATAGGCGATGCCTACATGGTTGCGAGCGGGCTGCCAGTGCCGCGAGATGATCATGCCGAAGTCATCGCGGAATTGGCCCTCGAAATGAGGTCCACTCTCGATCGGCTCAACCAGATCTTCGACCAGCCACTCCAGGTACGCATAGGCATCAATTCCGGCGCAGTTATTGCCGGTGTTATCGGCAAGAAGAAGTTCGCCTACGACCTCTGGGGCGCAAGTGTGAATATAGCTTCGCGAATGGAGTCCCATGGCCTCGTAGGAAGTATACAAGTCGGGGAAGGTACCTATCAACTCATTAAAGATCGTTTCGTGCTCGAAGACAGAGGTGAGATCTCCGTTAAAGGCGGCGAGAGATTGCGCGCCTATCTCTTAAAGTCGAAAAGAGAGGCGTAGAGCAGATTGCAGACTGAATTCCGACTGATTGCAGACTATTGGAACCGCAACGGCTGCCTGCAAAATTGGCCGGCAACAAACGTCCGAATGTAGACCTTCCCGATAAGGCGCTGGGCTGACGTTCGATTCACTGGCGCTCCCAGAGCAACATGACCAGTCTCGAGGTTTTGGATGGTCTCCTCCCGACGATGCAGATAACGCATTTGTTGAAATTCATTTCTCTTCGCCCAGCAACATAGTTGGTCTGCCGTCGATACTTGATTGATTCAACTCGGCCCAGTGCTGCTGCATACCCTCTTTCCCCTTGCTTACTTCCCACCGTTCCAGTGTATCCCGGTGGCCGATAAACTCGTAGAACGGTACACCGAATCCACAAGATTTGAGGACCATGTCCACGCTTAGATCGATGATCTGCCGCGAGCCAAGACGAGGCGGGAACAAGTCAATGAATTCCGACCAGGCCTGATCGCGTTGGTGGATGATCTTGGCCGTTCCGTAGGTTCGCAGGATCATCGGCCTCTTTCCGAATGAACACCACATCAAGGTCATCCTCGCAGATGCAGCCAGATGTGCGCCCGTCTCATTCTCGGCACCGGTAAGGTTCATCCAGACAATGCGGTTGGGATTAATAATCTTCAGCGACGCTGAATCCTTCGGTGCCATATTGACACGGCCCTCGGGTGCAGCGGTTGCTGCAAAGAACATCTCCTGTTCTTCGATGAACGACTGATGCCAGTCTTCGATCTTGTCGTATCGATTTTTTGTCATGGGCAGTGCCTCTCATGCTCTTCTTGGAAGGCTACAACCAGAAGCGCCGAGACTCAAAGAAAGGATTGCGCCTGCCAAGCACCAATCGCATCGCCGGCCCGCGCCCTCTCCCGACCGCCCACGGGATCATTGTATTGGGCGGTCGGGAGGGCGCGCGGGATGGTTTCAGCTAAACCTGAAATACTAAAAGCACGATTGCACCGCCATCCAACGACATCCGGCCGCCGTCTCGCTTGGCTGTGAGGGGTTTGCAATGGACCGGCGACAGTCCCGGCAGAAGTGGTGTAGTGTTCATAGCGATGGGTGGGGTGTTCGGCACCGCTTCGACACCCAGAACCTTACGCCAGGTCAACCCGTTGGTCGCCACCCATCAACCCGTTCGCCAACTGCTCGTGAAGAAAACTGGTTCAACTCCATCAAGAGGCGGCAGGATCGAAGTTCGCTGTCAGACTGAAGGCAGAACCATGTCGTCGCCAGTCTCCATTTGCCACAAACGAATACGTGCGGCCAGGTCGCGTATGCGATCGCGCTGCGCAGGGTCTTCGAATAGATTGCGCTGCTCGTGCGGATCGTTTGCCAGATTGTACAACTCGCCTTGATCGCCGGGTGACAGGTTCAACTTAAAGCGGTCAGGCGAGATCACGCTGCGCCAGGGAACGGCAACCATGCGGTTGATTTGCGGATTGCCGAGGTTGCGGTCGCCAAATCCGTTCCATTCAACAAATACATCGTTCTCGCTGAGGTCCGCTTCACCGCGTAAGACGTCCGCCCGGCTCTTGCCGTGGATGCCTTGGGGTACTGCTGCTCCAGCCAATTCGAGCAATGTTGGCATGATATCGATAAGGCTTATCGAACCCTCGATACGCCTGGAGTTTCCGTTATTCAGCCATGGGACATGGATAAGGAGCGGGACGCGCACCGCCTCCTCGTAGAGACTTCGCTTCTCGCACATGCCGTGATCGCCAGCCATTTCACCATGGTCGCTGGCGAATACGACAATCGTTCGATCGGACTGACCGGTCTCTTGCAGCGCTGCCAAAATTCGCCCGACCTGGCGGTCGACCAATGTGACATTCGCGAAATACTGAGCGCGAAGCTTGCGCCAGCCATCTTCCGTGGTCGTGTCATGCGTATCTCCGCCCTCAAGTCCCAGCGGATTGTTGCCACCTCCAAGATAGAAATCAGCTCGGAGCCGGTTGACCAGCGAACCGCCGTCAGGCCGCTGCATGAATGACGGACCGACGTCAATGACATCGGGCGCATAGAAATCGTTGAGTGGGCCGGTATAAGGTGGGTGAGGCTCAAAGAAATTCACGTGCAGAAGCCAAGGACTTTCTGCACGAGGTCCGTTTGGATAATCGCGGATGAATTGCGAGGCGACATGCCCCAAGAACCCCGCTTGTGTCTGCTCTTCTGTCAAACCAGCACCACCAACCCAAGCTTCATAGCTCTGCGTGTGCGGTGGCGGTGTCACGCCATGCTCGCGCAGCCAGTCGTTGTAAGCCGGCTCCACGTTCCGGTACTCTTTTTTGGAGTAGGGGCGATGAAAGTCTTCGATGGCAATCCAGGTGTCGTAGCCGCGTTGTGCGATGGCATCGTCTCCCAGGTGCCATTTGCCCATATGTGCATTGTAATAGGCCTCCGGCATCAGCTCACCAAGTGACGGTACGTTAGCGGGCAAAGGAATCTTGTTGCGCATCACACCGGTAGTGTGTGGATAGAGCCCTGTCATCAGAGAACCGCGCGATGGTGTGCAGACCGGTTGGGTGCAATAGCAGTTCTCGAAAACGAAACTTTTCGCTGCCAGCTCATCCATATGGCGCGCATCAATCCAGTTGTTGCCATACGCCGCCATCGAGTCGCGCCGCTGCTGGTCAGTGAGAATGAAGAGAATGTTCGGCTGGGTATCAGTCATGCGGCATCGATCCCCCAATTCGTTCGGCAACACGATAGGCGTCATTGCGCCAACTATGCTTTTTGTGGTTCAGGAGTGCAACACGCTGCCGTCGGGGTTGCTAGGATTAGCCGTATAGATGTCTGTGAACGCTAAGGAAGCGACGTCCACGGCCAGTCGTGCACGTGCTCGGCACCAACCTGTGGGAAGTTGCACCAGATCTCACCCCAGCCGCCGGCACCTTCGTTGTCCTCCACACGCACAACAAGTGCAGAACGGAAGTTGACTGGGCTAAAGACCGTTTGCATCGAGGTGTCGAGGGGATATCAAGAACCGAAAACCTCAAGGTATGCTGGTCTTGTCATTGGCGGTACTCAGTTGACTTTTGACAAACTCAAAACTCGACCTCGTCGCAAAGATACAAAGAGACCGCGGGATGATCCCACAGCACGTCCAGACCTAAGCCGGAACAATCCGTCAAATTAATCTGGCCACCGGAAAACGTGTGATTGCGCACGACCAGTTCATCGAATAGTTTGCTTTCGCGGAATTGGCGCTCAAGAGAATGCAATTCTGGAACCGCGGCGGCGACGTGGGCCGAATGCATGTCCATCACAGGACCACACGGATTGTGCAGGCTGATCGCCTGATTGAATGCTGCCGCCAGATAGCCAATGCGGATGACTTCGCCGGGACCGCCTGCAAGAACGATATCGGGCATAACGACGTCGTAGCAGCCCAAGCGGCAAAACGGTTCAAACGCTGCGATGTCCGAGATCTTCTCTGCACCGGCAAGCGTTACGCCGAGCGATCGTGCTTGTGTGCGAAGCGCTGCGATCTCGGCCATCGCCGTCGCGGTCTCTAGCAGTGGCTCCTCGAACCATGCCACCCCGCGTGCCGAAAGCCTTCTCAGGATTTCTGCGGCTTCTGCAGCGCGCAGGCGCGAGTGACAATCGACGTTGACACGCGCTCTGCCGGCAACCTGCTCGCAGACACGCGCAACGCGCTCGAGCCCCATCTCAATGAGCTTGCGCCGCCGCAGCTCGTCCGTAGGTTCAGCCATGACATCGTCAAAGGGCGCCAGCTTAACGGCCCCGTAGCCATCAGAGATGGCCAGTTCCGCGCGATCAGCAAACTCCTGCGGTTCTCGCGATAGCGTGCCGCGATTGATATTGGCGTAGCAAGGCACCGCGGTGCGGTACCGCCCGCCAAGCAAATCGTAGACGGGGCGTTCAATGCGCTTTGCTTCCCGATCCAGCCAGGCTTGTTCAAGACCGCTGGCAATGACTCGGCCAGCGGCGCCCGGTATTGCTTTCCGCAGGGTGCTGAGTTTGGCATTACGGCCTTGATCGCAGCTGGCAATCGCAGAAAGGCAGCGCGGCAGAGCCGCAAGTACGTCGTCGGTTTGGCGGGAAAGTGTGGCTTCTCCGACCCCATCATATCCGTCGCTCGATGTTAGCCGGAACCAGATCCAGGTAGTCTTTTCGGAGACACCGACCGTGTAGGCTCTGAACTCGCTGCGCATGTGACATCTTCCCAGGTTCCCGAGGATTGACAGCCCCAATTGCCTCACATGTCCTGGGCTATGCGGAAACCAGCGTGGCCCAAGCTCGTATCCGGCGTGGCTGAGCTGCGCGCCGACACGCGGTATCGATAGCAGTAGCTTGCATGGCACATGTAGGAGCCACCACGCATCACTTTCGCAGAACCATTTGGCGGTCCTTTGGGATCGTCAAAACTGGCCTTCGCGTGATAGCTCGGATGGAACCAGTCGGCACACCATTCCCAGGCATTTCCGACCGTATTGTAGAGGCCGAAGGCGTTTGGTTTGTAAGCATCGACAGGAGCCGTTCCGACGAAGCCGTCCTCAGCCGTATTGAGGTCGGGAAAGCGTCCTTGCCAGATGTTGCAGGCGTGAGCGCCCTCGACGATCAAGCCATCACCCCAGGGAAAGCGCTTCTGAACAAGGCCACCGCGCGCTGAGAATTCCCATTCGGCTTCTGTTGGCAAGCGGGCGTTGGCCCACGCGCAGTAAGATTCAGCATCGCGGTGTGATATGTGGGTGACCGGATGATCGAGACGGTTTTCGATGGTTGAACCAGGACCTTCAGGGGCCTGCCAACTGGCGGCGCCAACTTGTCGCCACCACGGTGCCGAAGCAATCGCCTGCAAGCCTGCTCCGTTGTTTGGGAGAAACCCTGCAAATACGAATGACCAACCAAACTTCTCCGCTTCGGTCTGATATCCTGTCGCTTCAACGAAACGTTTGAAGCGTGCATTGGAGACTGCGATGGCATCAATTCGGAATGGTGATAGATTGATGGCGCGAACCGGCCCTTCGCCATCAGCCGGATGCGCTACGGGATCGTTCGCACCCATCAAGAACGTCCCGCCGGATAGTTCAATGAACTGAGCGTCAATATCATTGCCGGGCTGCGAGGCTTTGGCGGTTGCGTTCGAGGTAGCTGACGCCGCGTCAGATTTCGTGGCACGCGCGGGCGTGCAGCAACTGCCAGTGTCCTGGATCTTGGTCATTGCGATCTCCGCGGCCGGCGCTGTACACGAAACGATCTTTTCGCTGCGAGAAGCTTTCGCATTATCGTGACATTGATAAGCCCAGCGATGGTATTCCGTGCGGGACGAGCTCGCAACGCTGCTTGGCTAGCCAGACATTTGGGGACATACTCGAAGGACAATGGCAGCAACTGACAAAAATCCAACTTCACGGCATTGCGGTTGGATCGTCGGGACAATGTTGCGACCGCACTTCGCGATCACACCGCAAGCGAGACACCCCGTTCTGGCAGATGGTGAAGCGACCGCACTGATCGATGCAGTACGACGAGGCCACAAATTCGCCCTAACCGATCTTGCCCCAGGCGCCCAAGCCATCAAGTATGGACAAGTCATAGGTTTTGCGATTGCCGAATAAGGGCTGGAAAGCATGTCCATCTGCACAATCTCGAAGGCCTTGCAGGAAAGAACGAACGCCGCGGAGGAAAGCCGTGAGCGATGAGTGCGTACAATCGTTCCTCGGTTTTGAGCGATCTGACGGGCGACCCGGCGTTCGCACCCATGTTGTCATTCTTTCACGAAGCGGATTTGAGCACGCAACGGCGCGCGCAGATCGTCCTGTTCGCCACCGGTCAGGGAAACCCTTATGGGTCCGCACTGGCGCCAACGGTCAAGATCTCTGCAAATCCAGACACCCTCGGGCGTGTCGTGGCGCAGATCGACATCGATGCGAACGCTGTTCTCGATGGAACAGCGCCCAGGATGAGCCTCGTTCCGTCGGCGTGCCACAAGGTACTCGAGATTGCCTGCGGTGCGCTGACGTGGTCCAAGGTCGTGGGTGAGAAAACGGAATCGATCAGTCGGTTGGCTTCATCTAACTGACGGTCGAATTGGAAGAGGCTTGAAGAGCAAGGAGTGGAAGAGATGGTCGCCCCCAGGAACTTACTCTTCCTGCTCTCTGACAATCATGCCCGCGGATATCTCGGTGCCTATGGTCATCCTGACGCCAAGATGGTGAACTTAGATCGACTGGCTGCACGTGGTGTGCGTTTCGACAATGCCTACTCGGCCAGTCCGCTGTGTTGTCCGGCGAGAGCCGCGATCGCCACCGGCCGCTACCCGCACCAAACCGGTATCTGGGACAATGCAATAGTCTACGAGGGGCAGGTGGTATCCTGGATGCACCGTCTGCGCGATGCCGGACATCCCGTTGTCTCCGTAGGGAAGCTGCATTTTCGCGAGAGCACGTCGGCCAATGGGTTTTCGGAAGAAATCCTTCCCATGCACATTCTCAATGGCAAGGGTGGTGTGCACATGCTCTTGCGCGGACTGGACGCCGAGCCGTCCAATAGAGGGCAATGGGATCTCTATGCCCGCCGATCAGGCGTCGGAGAGGCACCTTACCAGCCCTATGATCGCAACATTTCAGACGCGGCAGTTGACTGGCTGAATACGGCAGGCGCTGGTGCCGAGCGGCCCTGGGTCCTGTTTGTCTCCTATCCAAGTCCGCATCCGCCATTTTCGGTTCCCGCGGAGTTCTACGATCTCTTCGACGAGGCACAGGTAACGCTGCCGACTACGACAACTTTCGATGCGCTGGTCGACCACCCGGCGATCGCACACTTTCGCCGAAACCACGGTTCCGACCAAGTGCTGGATGAAGCTGCTCTGCGCAAGGTCGTTACCGGTTACCTTGGTTTGCTGGCGCACCTCGATTACGAAATCGGTAGAGTACTAACCGCCCTCAAAGAATCGGGTCTCGAAGACAGCACGCGCATCCTCTACACGAGCGATCATGGCGAGATGTGCGGTCTTCATGGGTTGTTTGGCAAGTGTTGCCTCTATGAAGGAGCGATTGGTGTGCCGCTCATCATGTCGGGACCTGACATTCCGCCTGGTCGCGTGGTGAGGCAAATCACTAGCCATGTGGACTTGTTCCCGACGGTTCTCGAAGGCGCCGGCGTCCCACTATCCGCGATCGATCAAGATCTACCCGGTATTTCGCTGTGGCCAGCTATCGCGGATGCTGAGGCGGAGCGGGTTGGATTTGCAGAGTTTCATGCTGCCGGTTCCAAGTCGGGCATGTTCATGCTTCGCGACGGCGACTGGAAACTGATCTACTACGTCGGAATGCCGCCGCAACTCTTCGATCTCAGGAATGACCCCGAAGAGATGAACGACCTGGGCGCCGGCCATCCAAAGGCCAGGCTGTTGGAGGCCAGACTGCGCGAGATCTGTGATCCGGAGGCCGTTGATGCCCGGGCCAAAGCCGACCAACGGAAGTGGATCGAGCACTGGGGCGGTATGGCGGAAATTATTGCGGAGGGATCGCTGGTCTACACGCCTCCGCCCGGCGGCACGGCGGAAATCGAGCATTGAGTGGGGCCGAAACGTTCATGACAGAGCAGCCGAACATTGTCTGGTGCTCCACGGACTAGCAGCGAGCTGCAGGACATCTATTATGAAATAGAAGATGTTCATCGAATGGATGATTCCCCGGAGTGCGGGTTGGCAGAATCCAAGTCGATCGCCTAACCTGTTCTACGCGGGGAGAGGAAATCACCTGAGCCGAATAGCATTGGTGACCAACCCTGGAGGAATCAAATGACATTGCTGACACGTAGAGAGTTGCTCGCCTCGAGTGCGGCGATTGCTGGTTCGGCCGCGCTGCCAAATATCGCCCACGCTGCATACCCTGAACGCCCGATCACGGTTGCAATGATGGCGCCTCCAGGAGGTGCGACGGACCGCGGGACGCGGCCTGTTATCGAACTCATGAAGAGGGCCATGAAGGCACGGTCGGTCGCACTTCAGAACATGTCGGGTGCAGGCGGTATCCAGGCAATGGATTATGTGCGCTCCCGTCCTGCTGATGGATATAGCTGGCTTGGTGCAAATGACGTGATCGAGTCGTTCCCTTCACTAGGTAAAATCGATTACGACTGGAGGTCTTTTGACTTCTGGATGTCTGGCGGTACGGCATGTGGTGTGTGCGTGCCGGCGTCGAGCAAGATCGCAACTTTCAAGCAGTGGATTGAAGAAGTCGGGTCCAATCCAGGCAAGTATTCGGTTGCGACCACGCCATCCGGCTCACTGTGGTCCAACGTTGCCGTCTTTCTGCGCAAGAAGGTCGGTCTCGACTTCAAGATCGCAAACTACAAGGGTGGCGGTCCGTCGGTGCGTGCAGTAATCGCGCAGGAAACGAACTTTGGCTGCATGGGCGTTACACCCCAGGTCAATTTCATGAAGGCTGGCAAGCTGCGTTGTCTTGCGGCCACCGTTCCGGAGGACTGGAAGACTGCGGGCACGACCATTCCAACAATGCTGCACGAGATCAAAGATCCGCTCTTCACGAAGACAATGCCTTGGACAAACATTCATGGCGTTGCCTTAAAGAAGGGGGCACCGGCTGATGTTCTGGCCGCGATCGACAAGGCGTTTGCGACGGCAATGGCAGATAAGTCGATGGCCAAAGTCTATGATGACAATGCCTTCTTCCCGTTCCGCGCTGGACGTGACAAAGCGAATGACCTTATGGGTGAGCGCACCGCTCTCCAGGCCTATGTCGTTGAAGTCATTCTGGGGACTGCCAAGAAGACGCGCGACGAGCTCAAGATCAAGAAGATTGAGGGCTGACAGGCAAGAGCTCAATGTCCGACGACGATACAGAGCCGGCCCCGGCAGGGCCGGTTAAGCGAGGCAGTGCCGGTGATTTCATTGCCGGCCTTGCCGTTTTTCTGCTCGGTGCCTACGCGCTCTACGAGTCGATCAACATGCCATATTACGGCGACTCGGGTTTGCTAGGTTCGCCTGGTCTGACGCCCGGGCTCATTGCCGGTGTACTTCTGTTGCTGTCGGCGATGCTGATGCTTCGGGCGCGTGGTTTCTCATGGTCCGACATGAGCGTCTCGATCAATGTCGATGTTTGGCGCGGGCTGCTGGCACTCGCCATCATACTGGTCTACGTCGCAATGCTGCCGTCCGTCGGCTATGCACCGGCGACGTTCGCCATGTTAGCCGTCTTTCAGCTTGTATTCGCTCCAGTTCGGAATTGGCGATACATGGTCATTTGGGGCCTGGGCCTTTCCGCATTGCTTACGGCCGTTCTCTACTACGTTTTCGCAGAGTTCTTTCTCATCCCCCTACCCTGAGGCAGCGGCGTGTTTGAGCAGTTGTTTATCTTGCTGTCGGATCCAATCGCGATCGGTGTTGCCTTCGGCTCGGTGACGCTCGGCGTCATTCTCGGTGCGCTCCCCGGCTTGACGGGGCCGATGGCGATGGCGCTCCTTATCGGGGTCTCATATTCCATGAAGACCGAGTACGCGATCGTGGCCATGATGCTCATCTACATGGCCGGCGCATATGGCGGTTCGATGTCCGCAATACTGCTCAATGTGCCAGGTGCACCGGCTTCGGCAGCAACCGCACTTGACGGTTACCCGCTGGCACGACAAGGCCACGCCGGCCGTGCAATTGCCATGGCGACCATCGGCTCTTGCATCGGCTCGATGATGGCTGTCGGTGCAATGGCGACCCTGACCCCATGGCTGGTAGAAGTTTCGCTCCTTTTCACATCTTGGGAACTGTTGCTTCTTGTGATCCTCGGCATTGTCATGGCCGGAGGACTCTCCGGTGATGATCCATTGAAAGGACTGATTGCCGGCGCACTCGGCCTGATGCTTGCCATGGTCGGTCTGGATGACCTTCACACACATCCGCGCTTCACGTTCGGCTCGACCTATCTGCAGGCCGGTTTTGCATTGATTGCAGCCATCGTTGGCTTGTTCGGAATAAGCCAGGTCATCGTCACGATGGCACCAAAGGACATCGGACTTGTGCGTACGGCCGGCAGTGTTGGACGCGTTATCCCGCGTTGGTCCGACATTAGCGGTAAGTTCCGCGTCATCTTTCAGTCGGGGATCATTGGAACATTTGTCGGAATTCTACCAGGTCTCGGTGCCGATGTCGGTGGATGGGCAGCTTATGGAGCGGCCAAACGCACCAGCAAGGAACCCGACGACTACGGAAAGGGATCGATCGAAGGCGTTACGGCGGCTGAGACGGGCAACAATGCCGTCATTCCCGGATCATTTATTCCAATGATTGCGCTTGGTTTGCCGGGATCGGCCGGCGCGGCAATCGTCATGGCAGCGCTGTTCGTGCATGGCATGAAACCAGGGCCGACGTTTCTAATCGATAACCTGCAGCTTTTCGAATACATGGTCGCTGGATTGATGATGGGTACTGTCGTGATGCTGATCGTGGGTCTGTTGCTGGCCCATGTGATCGTGCATGTGCTGCTGATACCACGCGAAAATATCATGGCTGTTGTCGTGGCACTTGCCGTAATCGGTGCCTACGCCAGTCAATTGCAGTATGGTGATGTATGGATGATGCTGGCTTTTGGTGTATTGGCCGTCATCATGCGGGCGCTCGCATTTCCACTTGCACCGCTCATTCTTGGGCTCGTGCTGGGCAAACTCTTTGATGAATTCCTGCGGAATTCCCTGATCATTTCAGATGGCAGCCTGATGCCGATATTGCAGCGCCCGATTGCGCTAGGCCTCGCCATAGTCATCGTGCTTTCAATCGTTCTGTCTATCCCGGCTGTCCAAAGAGGACTTAGAAATGCAGCAGGCCGACTCGGATCGAGCCCCGCAACAACCGAGTGAAGATGAGAAACGTGCCGGCTTGATGGCTCGACGCCCCAACATTGTGCTCATCGTCACCGACCAGCAACGTCGGGACACGGTTGGCGCTTACGGAAGCTCGATCTGCAGGACGCCAAACATCGACAGGCTTGCCGCCGAAGGCATAAGGTATGACCGTGCATTTACGCCGACCGGCCTGTGCTCGCCGGTGCGCTGTTCGCTACTCACTGGCGTCTATCCTCATGAACATCGCGTATTGACGAATGTCGGCCTTCACCCTGTTCGAGCCGAACTCGCGCCGGAGGACGATTTGCTGGCCAATGCACTGAAGCGCACAGGCTATCAGCTTGGCTGTATCGGAAAGTGGCATGTTTCATCGAGGAAGCCGCCGGAATTTGGCTACGACCGGTATGTCTCACTCGGCGATTTTCTCAAGTGGCGGTCCGATATCGGCAAACCGGCGTCGGGCGCATACATGCATTACACAACGCAGATCGCAGAACGCGATCCCCAGCTGGCGGAATTCAGTCGACCACGATTTCTGGCCGATCGTGTTATCCAAATCATCGAGGACTTACGCGCAAACACAGACCCGTTCTTTGTCCGCCTCGACTTCCATGGCCCGCACTTTCCGAACGTCGTACCCGAGCCTTACTTTTCGATGTACGACCCGGCGGGCATTCCGCCCTGGCCGAACCACGCTGATGACTTGTCCGGAAAGCCGGCTGTGCAGCGCATCAAACAACGCCACTGGCGCACCGAAGGGCTTGAGTGGAAGGACTGGGCGCCGCTTGTTTCAGCCTACTTCGGAGAGATCTCCTTGATCGATGATGCGATTGGTCGTGTTCTCGATCACCTGGATCGTACAGACCTGTGCGACAGCACCTTGGTCATCTTCACGAGCGATCATGGCGATACAATCGGCGCACATGGAATCTGCAACAAGGATTACACGATGTACGAGGAGATCTACCTCGTCCCGTTGATCATGCGCTGGCCGGGGGTCGTGAAAGCCGGCACCTCATCAACGGCGTTCGTGCATCATTTTCTAGATCTCTTTGCGACGTTCGTAGAACTGAGCGGCAACAGTCCGCCTGTCCCATGCCACGGACGCTCACTGATGCCGATCCTGTCAACCGGCGAAGCGCCGGCCGATTGGCCGCAGAGTGCCTACTGTGAATTTCACGGCAGTCATATGGGGCTTTACTCGATGCGTCTGCTGACAACCGAACAATTCGCCTATATCTACCATACCAATGATATCGACGAGCTCTACGATCGATCGATTGACCCCTGGCAACTCAACAATGTGTCCGAGGATCGCAACTACGCTGTACCCTTAGCCGCACTTAAGAGGCTTATGATCCAATGGATGGCAGATACCGGCGATCATTTGCATAACGAATGGACGGTCGACTGGTTGTCAAACGGCGATCAAGAGTTGATGGCGGTTGCGCCCGGTAGGCGGAAGTCGAAGTGGTGAAAGCAGTGACGCGCAATCGGAGAGATTGGTGACATGAGTCTATCTCCCAAAAAATCTCGTGTTCATCATGTCGGATGAACACAACGCCGCGTTCATGGGCTGCGCAGGACACGCGTATGTCAAGACGCCGACATTTGGTGCGCTTGCAACTCGTGGAACGATGTTCGACAACGCCTACACCAATTGCCCGTCTGCGTGCCGACACGCGCAAGTATTGCAACGGGACGATACGTGCATGATTGCAGCAACCGGGACATCGATTGTCCGTTTTGTAAAGTGGGACTCGATCCGCGAAACCCATCAAGGCCAGCGGTCTTCAATCCGCACCAACAGGCCAGACACAAGACTGCTCCTGATCAAGATGTCAAACTTCAAAAAGTTCTTGCAATGCAGGAACCATCCACACAGGACGTTTCGCCATTGGCGCTTGGCTGACGTTCGGAACACTGGTGCTCCCAGCGCTACACGAGCAACTGTTGAGCACCAATTCGGTTTCGATCAAACAAGCGACAATCGCAAAGCTGGAGCAAGGGCTTTTTGAGACCTAGCAGGCTCTGTTGAAACAACCTCTTAAGCGGACGCGAAATGTTCAGCCGCAGGCTTGCTCCGTTAGACCATGAAGGACATTTTCTGGCGCATCACCCTGTGGGGCTAGGCGGCCAAGACACTTACAAAGCGTGTCAATTGACGATCTCAAAAACCGTTACCGGATCGATGAATCCTTTTAAGCGCTGAGGCTCCAACTCTCTCATCGGAATTTCTGTTGAGACCCGCGCGGCGACGCTGGCGTCGAGTAGAACTTGCCCATCCGCGGCCAAAGAGCAGAGGCGCGAGGCAAGATTTACGACGTTGCCGATGGCGGTGTAGTCGTGGCGCCCCTCGTATCCGACGCGCCCTACCGTTGCCATGCCCCGCGTCAGCCCGATGCCAAAGCCTATTGCGTAGCCGCGTTTAGCCCATGTCGTAATCAGACCTTGCACGTCTGACTGCATCTTTTGCGCCATGCGTGCGCCATAAAGAGCCGGATCTCCGTTACAGCGAACCGGTGCATTTAGAATTGCCATCAGCCCGTCTCCGGAAAAGTGCGTCAGCGTGGCATCAAAACGCGTGATGCTTACCCCAAGCGTCTCATAGTATTCATCCAGCACCCTCATAATTTCTTCTGGATTGGCATTGGATGAAAAGGCCGTAAACCCACGAAGATCGCAAAATAAGACTGCAATATCGACGCGCTGACCAGCTAGCATGTCGCTCTGTCCGGATTGCTCGACCAGTTCTGCCACCTGAGGAGAAAGAAACTGCCTTAAGCGTGTGATCCGCTCAGCTCGATCTCTGGCCAGCGCCAGTTCGCCTGCCATCTGGTTGAAGCGGTTAGCAAGGCGCTCAAGTTCGTCGCCTGTTGCAATGTTGATCTCGTGGTCAAACCGCCCGGCACCGATGTGGGCTGCTCCTTCTTCAAGCTTCCTGATGGGATCTGTCATGCGCTTGGCCAGAAGTAGGGATATAACCGCAGCAATGCCGGTGCCTCCTAGAAAGAGTATACCTGTGCGCAATAATGCGATGCGAATAGGAGCTAGCGCCTCTGCCATCGGCAGCTCAGCGAATACGATCCAGTCGACGCCACGGACAGGTGACATGGCAGCGAGCACCGTTCGACCGTCGGCGCGTTCTGCCTGGATCGCCTGACCCCTGGCCGCTAGTGCGGTCATTGCGAACACCTTCAAGCGTGCTTCGGTTGTCGGGTCCCGTCCCTTCAATACGAGTGCCATATTAGGATGCGCGATGAGACCACCATGGCGGTCCGCAACGAACGCACGCCCATGGCGGCCAATGCGAATGGCAGAGATAACGTCCCAGATCAATTTGAGGTTAATCTGCACAATCGTCACGCCGATTGCGGTACGATTTCCGGCCAGGGCTATCGTCATGTGCGGCTCCGAGCCCTTTTTTAGAACGATTGGGCCGTACCAAATGCCGTTGGTTTGTGCAGCGATTATCGCAGGATCGGCCGAACGGTCGATCCCGCTGCCGATGATGTCACGATCAATGCGCGAAACCCGAAGTTGTTCTTTGCCGGCACCATCGACAAGCGTGACGTCTGTGATCGCTGGGACTTGGCGCAGCAAGCGAAGCGCGTCAAGGCGGTGGCGCTGCCTATTGCTCTCGGTCCAGGCTAGCTGCGTTGTCCAGCCCATCTGCTTCTTGATACTGTCGAGGAAGTTGCTGATTTGATTGGCTGCAGCCTTGGCTTCGATGTGCAGCCGCTTGTCGAGCAAGGCACGATAATCCTGATATCCGAACCAAGCATCGCTCGCACCACTAATCGCGAGCGGAACAGCGACAACAAAGAACAGCGCCAGAAAATATTTCCGAAACAGAGGTTGACGCAGTCTCATCAAGGTCTCTGGGGTAGCTCCTGGAAGTACGGGTGCACGCACAAACACCTCGCGCGCCCTCGTCCGCTCCGGCCGCACCGCCTCATTCTATCGCCTTGTCAGCACGAACCAGAATCGACTCAGGAACCGTAAATCCAAGTGATCCTGCAGTTTTAAGGTTCACATGAAGTGCGAACCTTGTTGGTTGTTCGACTGGAATATCGCGTGGTTTGGCGCCGTGCAGAACTTTCACAACTGTTGCAGCCACGCGCCGAAACGCGCCGAGGAGGCTTGGACCATAGGCTAGCAGACCACCCTCGTCCGCAGTCTCGGGCCATTGAAAAATCGTTGCCAACCGATATTTTTGCCCACGTGTGACGATGTGTTTACGGTGGGCAAATAGGAAAGCTGACGACAGGACGTTCACGCCCGCAAAGCCACGCTCCATTGCGGTATGCAATGCTCGATCAATCTCGGTTGCTGACCGGACCACCGCTTCCTCAAGTGTCAGGCCCAATGATTGGGCAACTGCGTTGAGCGCTGGGCGGGATTCGCGATGCGTGGTAGCGTCAGACAATAGCAGGATCTTACTTCGCGCGGGAAGAACTTCTGCCAGGATCTCTAAGCGCTTAGCGTCCAGTTCGGTGCCCATGATGCTAACGCCTGTTATGTTGCCGCCAGGGCTGTGCATGTTGGGCACGAGCTTGGCACGAACCAAATCCTCCGACATAGACACGATAGGAATCCGCGTCGTCGCTGCCTGGGCCGCCAGTCCGGCGGCATCTCCAAATGTCGCGATCACAGTTGGCTGACGGGCAACGAGCTTGGCGGCAAGATCCGGCAGACGATCAACTTTGTTGTCTGCAAAACGGAAATCGAAATTTATGTTCCGACCGTCGACGTAGCCGAGAGCTTGCATGTAGGCACGGATCGGATCAGTGAACGTCCTTCCTTCTTCGCGAGAAAAGAACAGCAGCATCCCGAAAACCGGGTTTTGTTTCTGCTGTGCGCGGGCGGCAAATGGCAAGAGCGCAGCTGCGCTTCCAATCAGCGTGATAAACTCGCGTCGTTTCAATTGGCATACCTCCAAAGCAGTTGCGTGACCGGCTCGTCAAGCGAATGCCAATGAGGTAACGTTCGCACGAGCAGCGGTGCTTCGGCGTCGGGCAACACAATGTGGAGCAGAACAACTCTGGAGTAGAGAACGCCAGCTAGTCCTGAAGGTTGCCTGAAAGATTGCTGAAGTTTCGCTGACATCGTTTGTTGCGCCGAGCACAGGCAAATGGTGTCTCGACAACGGAGGTGTTGATCGTGAATAAATCGATCAGATTAGCATCCTTCAATCTCGATCTGGAGCGATTGAGTGTTCATGGGCCGTCCGGCCAGATCGATTTGCGGCCCAAGTGCTTCGACGTGCTGCTCTATCTGGCATCCAACACCGGACGGATCATAGGTAAGGATGAATTAATCAATGCAGTGTGGCCGGATGTAATGGTCACCGAAGACTCGTTGACTCATTGCATCAGCGAGATCCGCCACGCCCTCGGCGACAAGCAAAAGACGATCATTAAGACTGTCGCAAGGCGCGGTTATCTGGTCGATGGGCCGGTTGCTGCAAGCGAAGATGCGATTGAAGACTGTGGCTCACATGCCCTTCTCACCGATCATTTGCCGGTCGATTTGGTGCTGTCCGAACCACATCCTTCCAACATCAATCAAGAGATCAAGTACTGCAGAGCTCCCGACGGTGTCCGTCTTGCCTACGCTATCGCCGGTAGTGGTCCGCCTCTGGTGAAAGCTGGCAATTGGTTGCACCATCTCACGTATGACTGGAAAAACCCGGTCTGGCGGCACGTGCTTCGCGGTCTCGCCGAAGATCACACGCTCATTCGCTACGATGCCCGCGGCAATGGCATGTCCGATTGGGATGTCGATATTCTGACCCTCGATGCCTGGGTCAGCGACCTTGAGACAGTTGTCGATGCCGTCGGCATCGCTCGGTTTCCACTGCTTGGGATTTCGCAAGGCTGTGCGGTCTCTATCGCGTACGCTGTGAAGCATCCAGAACGCGTGTCTCATCTGATCCTTTATGGCGGTTACGTACGTGGTGCTAAAAAACGCACACCTGAGGATAGAGATAAACGCAATGCAATGCTAAGTTTGGCACGCTTGGAATGGGGTACGGACAATCCAGCCGTCCGCCAATTGTTCACCGGAAACTTCGTGCCCGACGCAACACCGGCACAGGCAGATTTCTTCAACGAGTTACAGCGCAGAACGACGTCACCGGAATGCGCAGCACGCTACATGGACGTAACGGGAGATTTTGATATCGCTTCCATTCTTCCAAAAGTACAAACGCCAACGCTAGTGATGCATGTGTACGGAGATCTAATGGTACCGCTATATGAAGGTAAGGCGCTGGCCAGCGGTATCCCGGGCGCGCGCTTTGTTGCAATGCAGGGCCGAAATCATTTCTTCTTGGAGGATGAACCGGCTTCCACGCGATTCTTTGAAGAGCTCAAACTTTTCCTGCAAACCGGCCCCGCCCCAGAACCACTTCAAGATCCCAGATGTGCAAATGGGCAATCAGCAATTGGTGCATCATAAGCAAGCCACGCGCCATCTTCATCTGGAAGCAGACATCGTGAGGTGGTGCGATGTGCGCAGGTATTAGACCGCGTTGAATGTCCGCTAATGATGCTGTGGACATCCTCCATCTGGTGGTCTCGCAACTTAACGTGGTTCAGACCGGGCACTGCGCGCGGAGCGAAGGTGCCTGCCATCCAATCTATCCTCCCATAAACGCATCCCACGGTGGTTCGGGCCCGAAGCGCTCAACGAGGAAGTCGATGAGCACTCTGGTTTTAGCAGCCAAGTATTTGTTGGGTGCATAAAGCGCGTATATGCCGAGTTCTGTTGGGGGGTAGTCTGGCAGGATCACTTGCAGACGACCGGAGCGGATATCTTCGCCCACCAGAAACGTTGGTAGTTTTGCGATGCCCTGGCCGGAAAGTGCGGCATCGCGCAAAGCATCACCATTGTTGGAGCAGAGGCGGGAGTTGATCGGAACGCTTAGCGTCTTTCCATCTTGTGTTAACTGCCAACGTTGCAACACGGTCGTGTGGCCGTAGTTCAGGCAGGCGTGGTTGGCGAGATCGCTCGGCGTTTCTGGTCGGCCGTGGGTAGAGATATATCCTGGAGACGCTGCCAATACGCGTCGCCCGGGGCCGAGTTTGCGCGCGATCAGACTCGAATCTGCGAGATCGGCGATCCTTATGGTCACGTCGAACCCTTCTTCGATAGGATCGACCATTCGATCATTCAGCAGCAGTTCGATTTTGAGATCCGGGTAAGCTGCCATGAATTCGGCGATCGCTGCGTTCACATGCAGGATGCCAAAAGACATCGGCGCATTGAGCTTCAACGTTCCTTTGGGTTCATCATGAAGCCTGGAGACCTGCAGTTCGGTTTCCTCGATGTCGGCTAGTATGGCGAGGCAACGCTCGTAGTAGGCGCGGCCTGCCTCAGTTGGACTGACTTTGCGGGTTGTGCGATCCAGCAAGCGTGCGCCAAGGATCTGCTCAAGTTCAATCACACCCTTGCTGACGGCAGATCGTGTTAGCCCCAGCTGTCTGCCAGCTTCGGCGTAGGTTCCCAAAGAAACCACCTTTGTGAAAGCCAACATGGCATCGAGCTTGTCCATCTCATTGTATCCATTTTGGATGCAGTCCGGGCGAAAATAAGCAGATTGAACAGGTTCTGTTGCTATCCCAATTTCACTCCAGAACGCAATGGTCGATTGGCCCTAGCAACTGGAGGATGACATGGCACTGACACTGAGACGCGCAGAAGAGCGCGGGGGAGCCAATCTCGGATGGCTCGACTCGAAGCACACATTTTCGTTCGGTCACTACTTCGATCCGAACCATATCGGGTTCGGCCCGCTGCGTGTGATCAACGAAGACCGCGTCGCCCCGGGCGGCGGGTTTCCGACCCACCCGCACAGCGACATGGAGATCATCTCCTACGTCATTGAGGGTTCGTTAGAGCATCGTGACAGCCTCGGGACCGGCTCGGTCATCAAACCAGGTGATATCCAGCGGATGACTGCGGGCACAGGCGTTCGCCACAGTGAATACAACGCCTCTGCGACCGAGCCCGTGCACTTCCTGCAAATCTGGATCGTACCCGAGCGTGACGGGCTCGAGCCATCCTATGAGCAAACCACCTTCGGTGAGGAGGACAAGCGGAGCCGGCTGCGCCTGATCGGGTCGCGCGACGGCCGCAATGGCTCGCTCACCATCCACCAGGATGTCGGCCTCTACGCAACCGTGTTGGGCGATAGCGATACCGCTCGGCACACGCTGGCTGCAGGCCGAGGGGCCTGGGTGCAGATCGTGCGCGGCGCAGTGACTGTGAATGGCAAGACGCTTTCGGCAGGCGACGGCGCATCGATCGTAGAGCCCGGCATCATTGAATTAGGCGGGACGGATAGCACCGGAGAGGCCCTGCTGTTCGATCTGCCCTACTGAAGACTGACGCAAATCACGAAACAAGGAGAGAGACAATGGTAGCGAGGACAATGGAAACGACAAGCAACATCGCCGAGGGCGGTGTCTCCACCGTGAATGCCGACGCACTTTCCTGGGCTCTAATTCGGATCTCGGCGGGCCTGATCCTGGTTCCGCACGGCGCACAAAAGTTGTTCGGCTGGTTCGGTGGTGGCGGATTGACCGGCACCGCACAGTTCTTCGAGCAGAGCCTCGCACTCTATCCGGGCCTCTTGTTCGCAGGCCTTGCCGGTGTCACGGAGTTCTTCGGCGGACTATTCCTGGCACTTGGCCTTCTGACACGGCTTTCGGCTGCTGCCGTTGTTGCCCTGATGGGTTACGCCGCTTTCATTGTGCACTGGGGCAACGGCTTCTTCTGGACGTCCGGAGGTTACGAATACCCGCTGCTTTGGGGCTTGGCAGCGCTCGCGCTTGTCATCCGCGGCGGCGGTTCACTGTCTCTCGATAAGACAATCGGCTGGAAGTACTAAAACTCACCCCAACGCATGAGGCGATCAACATGAGCAAGGAAAAACTCCAGGTACTGACACCTGAAAATTCGCAGGTGACCTTCATTGATCTGGAGTTCCCCCGGTTTCGAGGACACCCTATGAGTATCAAAGGAGGATGTCCTGATGGCGCGAACGAGGAACCCTTGTCCGCAGGAATTTCGTGATCAGATCGTCGCCCTAGCGCGGGCTGGACGCAGCGTCGAAAGCCTGGCGCGCGAGTTCGAGCCGTGCACGGCGACGATCCACGGCTGGATCAAACAAGCCGAAGCCGATAACGGCGAGCGCAGCGATGCAACAACCTCCGCTCCTCTGGATTGCACCAAAACTGGCGCTCAAGGGACTGATCGCCAATAATCCCTGGCTACCGGAAGCCTGCAGCCGAGCCGTCATGCCGTTCGCGGACAATGCACTGCACGGGCCGGCCACCGTGATCGCCGGCGTAGACGAGGCTGCAATCGACCACATCACCCAGGCGCCGGTGTTGGTCCTCGCTGTTGCCGAACGGTCGGATCTCGCCCTGTATGATCACGGTCAACCGTAGCGCTTTTCGCCACCGTCTTCGCCGGGCAATATGAGCCAAGGGGACTACGATGAACATCACACAGGAAATCGCCGACATTCTGGGAAACGTCGACCGGCCGGGCGACTTCTACACGGCTGGCCGCGCGGAGCTCCTGGCACCGAGCATTGAGGTTGAAGGTATCGGGCGGATTGCGTTGCCGCTGTTGCCGTTGCAGGCAAAGCAGCTGATCAACGCTGCGACACGCGCGCCCTATGGGCGCGGCGCTGCCACGATCGTCGATACAAAGGTGCGCCGCACATGGCAAATCGAGGCGGAACGCGTCACCATCGGCGGCAAGCACTGGCTGAAAACATTCTCGGGCATTGTCACGAGAGCCGCGGAAGGTCTTGGTGTCAGTGGCACCGTTACTGCTGAGCTGTACAAGCTGCTCGTCTACGACAAGGGAAGCTTTTTCGTCAGTCATCGTGACACGGAAAAGACGCCGGGAATGTTCGCGACGCTTATAATTGCGCTGCCATCGCAATCCGAGGGCGGTGACCTTGTCGTGCGGCACAACGGGCGGGAAGCAAAGCTCGATATCAGTAGCGAAGACCCCGCCGAGATTGCCTTCGCGGCATTTTACGCGGACTGCGTGCACGAGGTGCTTCCGGTCACGGTGGGCTGCCGGGTGACGCTGGTCTACAACCTGGTCCGGAAAGGCAGAGGAGCTGCACCGGTTCCGCCTGCCTACGAGGCAGAAGCGCGGCAGCTCTCAGCCCTGCTCAGCTCCTGGACCGACGCCAAATCTAAGCCGGCCGACAAACCGTTTGACATCGAGGCGGAAACTGACAGCCTGCCCAAAAAGATCGTCTGCCCGCTGGAGCATGCCTACACGTCGGCCGAACTCGCGTTCGACAAGCTCAAAGGAACCGACGCTGCGATCGCCAAGGTCTTCATGGCGGCGGCGCCAAGCGCCGGCTGCGATCTGAACCTCGCCCTGCTGAAAATCTGGGAAACTGGTTCGGCGGAATACAACGGTTACTATGGCAGCCGCTACAGCCGCTCTCGGTATTACGACGACGACCCGGACGAGGATGACGAGTTCGAGGTGGTCGAGGTGCTCGATGGCGAAAGGCTGCTGAGCCATTGGCGGCGCCCGGACAACGAGGAGCTGTCGGTCGGCGGGTTGCCGCTTGAGGACGGTGAGATTGTTCCGCCCGATGCGCTCGACGACCTGGAGCCAGATGAGGAGCATTTTCACGAGGCCACGGGCAACGAAGGCGCCTCCTTCGATCGCACGTATTCGCGCGCCGCGTTGGTGATTTGGCCGAGTAGGCGCATTCTCGCCGTCATCAACCAGGGCGGGCCGGCGACGACCCTGCCCTACCTCGATGACCTGATCGATCAATGGCAGGCCGCCGGGCCGAAGAAGGGACGTGCCGCAAAGCGACAGGCAGTAGAGCTGGTCGGCCTCATGCTCGAGAGCTGGCCGTCGCACGGTTGGCTTGAGCGGGACCGGTCGGAGCCCACCGAAACGGGTCGGATGCTGCACCAGCTGACGCGGCTTGGTGAGCCGGGTCTGGTGGAGCGGATGCTGGAGCGGCTGACGGAAGGACAGGCTCATGCCACCGCTGACAATGCCGCCCTTCTCGATGCGATCGAGCTGCTGTCCGACGATGCTGCTGCCCGGTGGCTCGCATCGATCATCGCCGCGCACAGTATCGACGCGTTCGACTCGTGCGCGGCAATGCTACGGGAAGCCCTGAAGGGCGGCTTCGCCGAGACGCCGGCGCTGCTCCAGCCCGCGGCTGAAGCCCTGGTTGCCGCCCTTCCCGGCGATCCGGACGAGGCGCCGAAGGATAAATGGGGCCGAACGAGGCTGGCACGCCCCAAGAGCACCAGCCTTGTCGACGTCGCTTCAGCCGTGGACGGTATCGATATTGTGCTGGCCAAGCGTGCGGCCGAGCATATCCTTGCATGGCCCAAGCACTTCGGTCTCGATGCCCTGGTCGTGCCTACCGTGAAGCGCCTGCTTCAGTCGAATCACCGCGCCGGCCCCTGTTTCGACGTTCTCCACCACGCAAGCATCGCCCACATCGAGCGCCGGATTGCTGAACCGCTCGAGGCACCGCGTGATTGGACACGGCCGAACAAGGTACGTTGCGATTGTGAGCACTGCTCACTGCTGTCTCGGTTTCTGGCCGATCCGAACAACGAACAATGGACGCTGCGCGCCGCGAAGCAGATCCGGACACATGTCGAAGACATCATCCGACGTACCCCAGTTGACGTTGATTGCGAAACGCTACGGCGCGGCTCGCCACACAGCTTGATTTGCACGAAGAACCAGAACAGCTACCAGCGCCGGGTCGTCCAACGCAAGCAGGACCTCGCCGACCTCAAATTCCTGCAGCGGCGGCGTCATTAAGAATTTTGGAATGTGATTTCAATGATATAGGTATTCGAAGTTTCATTCTGTCTGGCGCGCCGATGATTTCAATGGATTTGTTGTTCAGAGCAGATGTTGGATTCGCGTAAGGCTTCGAGACATTGAGCCCGCGCATGCCCCGGAGCCAGTCCAATGCATGCCCTGGAGCCGATCCGATCGGGTGCAATCACCATGGTCAGGTCTACGCGTCTCCCTGCACCTGGACCGCAAACTCACCGTGCGAAGGGTGGTGGAACGGCCGCTTCAATCGGGCTCCCGTAGGGAACACCGACGCACGCGCTCAATCCGGCCCGCGCCCGATCTGGTCACGGATCAGTTCGGCGACCTCTTGGGCGCGCGTGTCGGGCAATTCAGACAGCGTATCGGCAACGCTGTGTCTGTCCTGAGCGGGCCGGTTTTGCAGCAGCCGAAAATTGCCCTCGATCCGCGCGACGGGCATCTCAAATCCAACGATACCGCGCATGGCCCGGCTCACGTGGTCGGCATCGACTGAATCGAGCCGCCACGGAGCGCCGAACCTGGCCTCGTTGAAATCCACCAGACGATCGAGGCCTGCCCTTATCCGAGCGGCATCTTCGATCAGCCGTGGCCTGCCATGGACGTGCACGGCGACATAGGCCCATGTCGGCAATGCCCGCTCGTTCACGCACCATTTGGGCGAGACGTAATGCTTCGGCCCTTCAAAGATCACCAGTTTCAATCCGCCGTCCAGCATCGCGCGCCAATGCGGACTGGCCTTCGGCATGTGAAACTCGAGGGTCTCCTCGCCCTTCTCGCCAATCAGTACAAATGGATGGTGAGACGCGAAGGGTACTCCGTCCTCGACACCGACAATATGGCCCCAGCCGTCCTTGCGGATGATATCGAATTGCACGTCTCTGTCGTCAATTTGAAAGACGTCTCGCAAATACACCGGATCATCTCCATTAGGCGCATTGGCCGACAGACTGCCGATAGCGCGCGCCGTTGAACGTCTCACAGACCCTCAAAGCCAAAGCGTGGCACAACCGATCAGCCGGGTCGAGAACGATCGAGCGGCGTACCGGCCACTAACGTTTGAACCAAATCCTCTCTGCGCGCGACTGACTGTCAATCGGAGATGTCACCGCGTGGTCATTGTTCCGCCTGCGCGCGACCTCCGCCAACACCGCTGGACCCACGGCCGGAGGCTTGAAGTCATGTTGACAGGACATTGGGAAAATCCGACACGGCGCATCATCACCAGCACAGCCACGAACATCGCCGCCGCGGGCGTCGCGGCGTTGATGCTCTCGGCCGGCACCGCCGTTGGCGAAGATGCCAGACTGAAAGAAGTCAGCCTGCAGCTTCAAACACTTCCGGAAAGTCTTTTCATCGTGACGTCGAGCGATGGCGAGAGCTGGGATACGATCACCTCAGGGCGGGTGACGTTGCGGGCCGACGCTGTTGTGGATACCAGGTATCCCGGTTACGTCGAGCGCGCCGCGATCTATCTGGGCGATTGCGCGAGACGACCCCGGGGACTGCATTGCAGCGACCATCCCCGCCTCAGCTTTGCGCAAGTCTACACCCGCGACTGGAGGGCCAGCGGCGACCTGTCGTTCGGCCTGTCGGACATCGAAGGTTCGACCCAAATGCAAAGCTACATCACGCGCATACTTTCAAGCTGCAACAGATACCGCCCGACCGAGTCGGGCACCGCGACGGTCGAACTCGAAGCGACGCTGTCCGCCAACACCCGCAAGGCGGCGCCCGTCCATCTCAACTGGCTCAACAAGACCAAGGAAGGTGCTCCTTCGACCACCTTTGACGGCGGCGATGCAAGTCGCGCGCAATCCTTCCGTGTTGGTGTCGAGTGCGTGGCCTTTTCGATGATCAATGCGCCGCCGGAACCGGTCGAGATCGATTTACGGGTCAGGCAGATCGGTACTGTCTGCCCGATGCGCACCGAGGTCACGGCAATTCTCAAGTACAATGTCGAGACCCAGGCGCGTTTCCGCTTCAAGCACAATGGCGAATACTCGCGCATCTTCAAGCCGAAGACCGTCGACAGCCTGCAAAAGCCCGCACACACCCCGTCACCGGGGCCGCGAGGGCGCTACGTCGTCGAAAAGACCAAGGTCTATCATCTCGATCCCGGCCGGCACCACTTCCGCATCGAAACCGAAACCGGCAAGAAGAGCCGGGTCGTCACGATCCGCGTCGCGTGCCCGCCGTTCAAGGTCACGTCGGTGTGGTTGGACTACAAGGTCGCCAGTCAGGTCCCGTGTCCGAAGCGGGTTAAGGAAACCTCGAAATACAAGGCAACGCGTCCCGGCTCGGCGCCGTTCCAGATCAAGACCGCAGGCGGTTTGATCGTCGCGTCTGGCATCGCCAATTTCGTCCGCGACGGATTGGAGTACGTTGCCAAAGTAAAGCGTCACAATCTTATGATGGACGCCTTCGAGTCCGACATGATGGCATTGATCACGAACCAGCCGGACGCCAATTCGGGCTGGGTACGACTCCGGGTGCCCTGTATCGAGGCGCTTTCCGGAACGCTGGATTTGCGCGCCTTCGCGCCGCGCGCGTGCAAGGGTGAAGCAGCGCTGAGCATCCGCACCAACATCGCCGGCAAAATCCCGTATCAGCTGGACTGCACGGGTGGCAGATCATGGAGCGGACGCCTGACCAGCCATCAAACCGGGCCGGACACGTTCGTCGGTGTGGCAACCCTGCCGTTCAGCGTCACCAATAACGAGCACGTCAATTGTGCTTTGAAGACACGCAAGCCTCTGCCGGTGAAGATCCTCGCACTCAAGGGGCGCGTTTACGCCTGCATCAAACGCGCCATCGAACCCGCCAGCGGCAACCTGACGATCAACCGGCCGCACAAGCCCGCAGCCCCGCAGCACATCACGCCACCAACCCCGCCCAAGTGCAAGACCGTTTGGACCGAAGAGTGCAAGCGCGTGCCGAAGCGGAACTGTCGGCCGGTATCCAGGCGCAAATGCAAGATCGTTCCGAAGCGCAAGTGCACGACCAACACCGTCCAAAGTTGCCGGCCCGTGAAAAAGCGCATGTGCAAGCGCGTCCGCGGCCGCCGGGTTTGTCGAACGCAGGTGACGCGCAAGTGCAACCGCAGGCAAAAACGCGCGTGCGTGACGGTTCGCGAGCGCCAATGCCGTGTCGAGACAGGCAGGAAATGCACCACTGTTGCGACGAACACCTGTCGGCGCAAATCAAGACGGGTTTGCGCGAAGTAGCATACGGCGGCGAGGGCCGGCCCCCCGGTCATCGCCCTCGCCGCGCGTCATAGCGGCAGCTGATAGCGCTTCTCGGGCGGCCAGATTCCGCCGCGCAACGCGCCGGGTTCGATGTGCCCGAACAAGACTTCGTAGCTCTGCGGCAGAGCGCGGCTGTTTGACATCGCCAGCCACAGGCGCAGCAGCAAACGCTTCTTGCCGCCGGCGACATCGTCCTCGAACGGATCGCGGGCATGATAGACCACGTGATTGTTGAGAAGCTGAATGTCGCCCGGCCGCAGGGTCATCTCATAGGAGAGCTCCGTGGCGATGTCGGCCAGGACATCGAGTGCCTCGGATTGCCTATCCCGAAGACGTGGCACATCCGGGTTGGACTGCGCCGCCTCGATGTAGGTGCGCGAGTAATGACTCGTGAACTTGCCGTCGTGCATGGCAAAAACAGGGAGCATGTAGTAGGCGGCCGCATCGCTCTCTTCCTCGCCGAAACGACTGCGCGGATACGGCGTGAACAACTCGTCCAGAAGATCGGGCCGGCGCTCGAGCAGGGCGTTGTGGACGGCGGGCACGCTTGCAATCCTTGAGTGCCCGCCTTTGCGTGCCTGGCTGACACACAGCAGCGAGACCACGTCGCAGCGATCGGTATGAAAGCGTAGCCCCGCCGTCGACATGGCACGCGACCGCGAAGACCGGAAGTTTTGGCCGGCCTCCCCGGTTGCAATTACGCCGTAGCTGTTGGACCTCGTCCCCTCGTCTTCGATATGCATTAGGCGCTGGCCGGCCAGCGACTGCGACACGGGCTGGCCGATATGCTCTCCGAACGAAAGATAGAACGCCTGCAGTTCCTCCAGAGAAAACCGCTCGACCGGCAGGCCGCGCAAGCGAAACAGGCCCGTGCCGTCTTCGAGTTCGTCGCGCATGCGCGTGAGCAAATCGTCAAGCCCCTTGAGCGGGAGATTGCCCTTTCCCGCGACCTGCCAGGGCAGGCCGGTATCTGCGAACTCTCTGACGCCCTCTGCGATTGCTGCAACCTGCGTGTCAGTCAGCCGGTCAACCCAGCGGTCGTTCGCGTCGATCTCGGCGCCGGTCCACACGAATGGTCCGGAAATCGGCTGTCGCGGATGTCTGCTCGGCATGGGCATTGGCTCGCTCCGTTCTCTGTTCGATCTGTCGGCCCGTGTGCCAGGATTGGCCTTTGAGGCCACAATAGCAGCGTGGGCTCGGTTTGGCCTGCTGTGTGGAGCTGTCGGGACCAGGCTTCATCCGCTGGCGCATCTGCCATTATGCCATTGCAGCCATAAACGGATCGGACAAATTGGAGGCCACGGCCGGAATCGAACCGGCGTATACGGATTTGCAGTCCGCTGCGTCACCACTCCGCCACGTGGCCTGCCAGGGCGCGAGCCGCGCTCGACCGCCCACGCGTCATTGCCGCAATTTATTGAAAACCCGGTTGCAATGAAGCGAAGGCGCCATGTATCACACGTCGCGTTGATTGCGCAAATGGTTCGTGCAGTATGCATCGGGCAACGCGCGTGGCGCGCGCGCCGGCTGCAACCGAGCGATTACCCCTTATGCGTGCCGGCAAACGCAGGGTTCGGCTAAATAGGATTCGAATACATGGTCGACACGACGCTACAGCGATTGAACATGGTCGAAAGCCAGGTCAGGCCGAGCGATGTGGTCGATCGGCGCGTGCCGCTCGCCATGCGCGAGATCGCGCGCGAAAATTTCGTCCCCGAGAGCGCTCGCGCCGTCGCCTATATGGATGATACCATCGCTCTCGGTGACGGGCGTGCTCTGCTGCCACCGCGACTTCTGGCCAAGATGATCCAGCAACTCGCAATCGAAGCCGGCGACGTGGTGCTCGATATCGGGTGTGCAACCGGCTACAGCACGGCTGTTCTTGCCCGCCTGGCACAGACGGTCGTTGCCCTTGAATCCGATGAGAAACTGGCAGCTCAAGCCAATGCCGCCCTCGCTGACGCCGGTGTCGACAACGCCGTCGTCGTTCGCGGCGCTCTGCCGGACGGTCACGGTGATGAAGGCCCCTACGATGCTATCCTGATCAACGGTGCCGTCTCCGACGTGCCGGCAGCTATCCTCGACCAACTCAAAGACGGTGGTCGCCTGGTCGCCATTCAGAATGAGGACGGCTATGGCCGTGCCAAGCAATGGCAGCGGCTCGACACGCACTTCGATGCCCGGGTCGTCTTCGATGCCGTAGCACCTGTGTTGCCGGGCTTTGAGAAACAGACAGGATTTGTTTTCTGACCTGGTTTTCCGATGCGGCTCTCATAAGCCCGCATGCCTGCCGCGCGCGTCTCTTTGCAAATACCTCGTCCACCGCGGCGCGGTTCATAATCCCTTAACCTGAATCACGATCATCTAGTGCCACGTCGCCATCTTTCCGGCGGCGGTGGCCAGTTCGCACGGTGTCAATGAAATCCGTCAGGATATCCAACGCAATTGAGGACATATGTGTGTTCGTCGCCACTCATCAACGGCGAAAGACCGGAGTCGTGTATACAGGCCTTCCGAATCAGACGTGAGTCAGATAGCTCTGACAGATGGGGTCGGCTGTGTGCACCGCTGTTGGATAACGTGTGAGTAAATGGCGGAAAACCTGGGTGTGGAGTAGTCACCAAACGACCCAGCATTGAGGGGGATGCCGTGGCCAAGGGCACTTGTCATACCGTGCTGCCGCGCTGGACGGATCGTTTGCTGCTGTGTGCTGTCGTGGCCGCGCTCGCAGGACTCGTGCTCGATGGACCGGGCGCCCGGGCCGAGACGCTGCACGGAGCCCTGCGCTCTGCGTATCGCAACAATCCCCAGCTGGATGCCGAACGCGCAAACCTGCGCGCAACTGACGAAACCGTCCCGCAGGCATTGTCGAACTACCGTCCGTCGGTCAATTTCTCTGCCGATTCCTCCGTTCAGCGCCAGAACATCAGCCCGGATGCCTTGCCCGGCGCCCGCGGCGGCGGCGACGGCACGTCGTATCCGAGCGGCTATTCGCTGACGCTCAATCAGCAGATCTTTCGTGGCTTTCGCACGCAAAACGCCGTCAATGCCGCCGAAGCGACGGTGCGCGCCGGACGCGAAACACTGCGTAGCACGGAACAAACCGTCCTTTTGAATGCCGTCACCGCGTACATGAACGTGGTACGTGACACAGCGATCGTGCGCCTGCGCGAAAACAATGTCCGGGTTCTCTCGCGCGATCTCAAGGCAACGCAGGATCGCTTTTCGGTTGGTGAAGTGACGCGCACGGACGTCGCTCAGTCTCGCGCGCGCCGCGCCCAGGCCGTCTCCGACCTCGACCTTGCCCGCGCCAATCTCAAGGCGAGCCGTGCCAATTATGAACAGGTCATCGGCCATGCGCCGCAGCGCCTGCGTGGAGCCTCGCCCCCGTACCGCTTGCTGCCACGCACACTGGCCGAAGCCCGGCGCCGTGCAGAACAAGAAAACCCGTCTGTCGTCGCGGCGCTCTATAACGAGCAGGCGGCGCGTTACAACGTCGACCAGATCGCCGGCGAACTGCTGCCGACCTTCAATCTCGATGCGACCTATTCCAACCGCTACACCGGCGGCGGCGATCTGCCGACCAATCAGACGGAAACCGGCATCGTCACCGGCACGCTCTCGGTGCCGATCTATCAGCGCGGCGCGGTCAGTTCACGCGTCCGCCAGGCAAAGCATCTGCACGTGCGGGCTATGCAACTCGTCGAACAGGCCCGCACGCAGTCGCGCGAGGCGTTGATTGCGGCGTGGGCCCAGCTCAACGCGTCGCGCGCCCAGGTGCGCTCGACCACATCCCAGGTCGAAGCCAACCGAATTGCACTGTCGGGCGTCCGCGAAGAAGAAAAGGTCGGCCAGCGCACCCTTCTCGATGTTCTGGACGCCGAACAGGAGCTGTTGAATTCGCAGGTCTCGCTTGTCTCCAACCGCCGCGACCTCGTCGTCAACGCCTATATGGTGATCTCCGCCACCGGCCGTCTCACGGCCCAGGATTTGAATTTGGCCTCGCGGATCTACGATCCGGAGGCGCACTACTCCGAAATCCGCCGCAAGTGGTACGGCATATCGATTACCCATCGCGATGGCCGCCGGGAACACTTTCAGGCACGCGACCGTTCCCTGAAGGACGCCCGCAGGCATTGACAGCGGCGCTCCAGACCACGAGGCTGCTGCAAAATGGCAACCGTGTTGCCTGGCGCCGCATGCAGGCTGCCCTCGTACGGTCGTCGGTGCCCGTCCCCCCAACCGCGTATTTTCACTTAAGGTCTTTCCGGAACATCATTGGGAGCTGCCGCAAGTTTGCCCAGCCTTGCTGTTTTCGTACGAGGCAATGATCGCGGATTTACCCGCCCGGGCGAATCATCCCCCATTTCGCGTCGGCGTCCGGTGGACGTCGCCGATTGGACCGAGGTAAATTGCGCGAACGATTCGAAAGTGACGGTTGAGGAGCAGCGCGGGATGCAGAATTCGGAAAAGCAGGCCGAGCCCAGCATGGACGAGATCCTTGCGTCCATTCGCAAGATTATCGCCGAAGACCCTCAGGCTGCCCCGTCCCAAGCCGAGGCCACGGCGACTGCAACGGACACCTCGGACGCCGCGGCGGTGCCGGGCGAGGTAAGTGCACCGCCGTCCTCCGACTTGTCCGACATCCTCGGGGAGCCGCTCGACCGCCCTGTCTCGCCGCTGCCGGCAGAAGCGCTTCTTGCCGAGACATCGCAACCTGCATCGAACCCCGCGCCAGCTGACGCCCATCCCGAACCCATGACGCCGGCCACCGAACCGGAGACACCGGCGGCATCCTCTTCGTTTGAACAGTCCCTTGCCCGCTTGGCCGGCGCCATGGCCGATCCGCGGCCGGCATCTACCGAAAAACCAAAGCCGGCCGACAGCCGTACGGATGAGACATCGGAAGCGGTACCGGCAGATGGTGCGGCAGACGAAACGCTGGTCGACCGCCTCAAGGGGTTCGATGCATCCCCTTCGCCACGCTTCGGCCGCATCCAGTCGGAACCGACGATGTCACCGGGCGAAGCGCCGGCATTCCGCGAAATCGTTCCACCTGCAGCGGAACCATTGCCGGAGCCCGAAGATCACGTCGCAGCCGATGCGACGTCTGAAGGGGACGAAGCGGACGGTGGTCTGTTTGCAAGGCTCGTTTCAGGCCAGGCCAAAGCCGGCAAGACGTTGGGCGCCGACGAAGCGGTACCGGTCGCAGACCTCGGCGCGAACGGCGACGACACCCCATCGATGCAACCGCCAGGCGAGGCAGCCCCAGCCGACCAGAACCCGTTCGCCGCAGCCCGCGAGGCACGTGACGGTGCAGCGGGCGATGCCGCCGATCCGGCGTTGGATTTTGCCTCGGCCTCCTCGTCACCGAGCGCGGACGAAACGGCCGGCAACGAAAAGGTCGTGCTGCCGCACACGCTGGAGCCTCTGTCCGCCGCCGAAGACATTCCGCAGGCACCGAAGACGGCCGGCGACGAGGCCGGGGCGTCGGCACTGGACGACGGCGAAGGCAGTGAGGACGGTGGATATGTAACGGCCGCGACGGCACCGGAGCCGGACTCGGAAGCCGCACCTGTCACCGATACCACCGACGCCCGTGCCGATGCCACTCAGGCTGTCGGAATGGCGACGGCGGCCGCACCGGCAGTTGTGGCCGCGACAACATCGGGCGAGGGGGCACCGGCAGCGTCATCCCCGGCGATCGAAAGCGCGCTGGCCGACTTGATTCGGCCGATCGTGACCAAATGGCTTGAAGAAAACGCCCCGCGCCTGATCGAGGCCGCCGTCGAAAAGCAGCGCGCGGACACCGAGTAAGCCGTCAAACGGACTGGCTGGCGAGCGAACTGGCGCGCGCCCGCCCAGTGCTACGACGCCGGCCCGGTTGCGCGTCGTGCCGGGCCGCGCTGCCGGACGACATCGCCCTCCTGTTTGCGCGATTGTCCGCTCGAGAGACAGATTTGGCCCCATTTCGAATGAACAGGCTCCAAAGTCGCGGCTGCGCCGGTGCGGCCGGTTGACAGTGGCCGCGGCGCGGGCGTACGAGACCTGTCTCCCCCAGCAGTGCGAAGTTCGAACGTGCAATGCTAGACAAAACCTATCAGCCCTCCGAAATCGAAACCCGGATCGACGGCCGCTGGGCCGAGGCCGGGGCGTTTCGCTGCGGCCGGCCCGAGCGTCGCCAGGCCGAGCCTTATTCGATCGTCATCCCGCCACCGAACGTGACCGGATCGCTGCACATGGGCCACGCGCTCAACAACACGCTGCAGGATGTGCTGTGTCGGTTTGAGCGCATGCGCGGGCGCGACGTGCTGTGGCAGCCGGGAACCGACCATGCCGGCATTGCCACCCAGCTTGTCGTCACGCGACACCTAGCCGACCGCCAGATCAACTACCGCGACATCGGCCGAGAGAAGTTTCTCGAAGAAGTCTGGAACTGGAAGGCGCAATCGGGCGGCACGATCACCAACCAGCTGCGTCGGCTCGGCGCCTCGTGCGACTGGTCACGTGAACGCTTCACCATGGACGAAGGGCTCTCGCGCGCCGTTCTCAAGGTCTTCGTCGATCTCTACGAGCAGGGCCTGATTTACAAGGACAAGCGCCTGGTCAATTGGGACCCGGACTTCGAGTCCGCCGTTTCCGATCTCGAGGTCGAATCGCGCGACCACACCGGCAAGTACACGTGGGCGCTGGGCCAGGTCGACAAGAACGGCGAGGCCGTCGAGTTCGATGCGGTGGCATTGAACAAGATCCTCGACCGCGACCCGAGCGGCCACATGTACTACCTGCGCTATCCGATCGCCGGCGTCGACTACGACCCGAACGATCCGGCGACCTACCTGGTGGTCGGCACCACGCGGCCGGAAACGATGCTCGGCGACACCGGCGTTGCCATCCATCCCGAAAACGAACGCCTTGCGCACTTGATCGGGCGCAACGTGCTGTTGCCGCTTGCCGAGCGCGAGATCCCGGTCGTTGGCGACACCTACGCCGATCCGGAAAAGGGCACCGGCGCCGTCAAGATCACGCCGGCCCATGATTTCAACGACTGGGACGTCGGCAAGCGCACCGGTCTCGACGTCATCAACATTCTCGAAGCCAACGGCGAGCTGAACGAGAACGCGCCTGCGCCCTACCAGGGTCAAGACCGGTTCGAGGCGCGCAAGCGGGTCGTTGCCGACCTCGCCGCCCTCGATCTGCTCGAAAAAATCGAACCGCACACCCACGCCGTGCCGCATGCCCAACGCGGCGATGCCATCGTCGAGCCGTGGCTGACCGATCAGTGGTATGTCGATGCTGCGACGCTCGCCAAGCCGGCACTTCAGGCTGTGCGCGACGGGCGCACGACATTCCATCCCGAAAAGTATGCGGCGGACTATTTTCGCTGGCTGGAAAACATTCAGCCGTGGTGCATCTCGCGTCAGCTCTGGTGGGGCCACCAGATCCCGGCCTGGTACGGACCCGATGACAAAGTCTTCGTCGCCCCGGATGAAGCAGCGGCCCATGCCGCAGCCAAGTCGCATTACGGCAAGGACGTTGAATTGAACCGTGACGAGGATGTCCTCGACACCTGGTTCTCCTCCGGGCTGTGGGCGTTCTCCACCCTCGGCTGGCCCGACGAGACGCCGGAACTGAAGCGCTATTACCCGACCAGTTGCCTGGTCACCGGCTTTGACATCATCTTTTTCTGGGTCGCGCGTATGATGATGCAGTCGCTGCACTACATGGATGAGGTGCCGTTCCGCGACGTCTACATCCACGGTCTCGTGCGTGACGAGAAGGGCCGCAAGATGTCGAAGTCGATCGGCAACGTCATCGATCCGCTGGAGCTGATCGACAAGTACGGTGCCGATGCTCTGCGTTTTACGCTGACCGCGCTCACCACCCAGGGCCGTGACGTCAAGCTCACCGAGAGCCGGGTTGCCGGCTACCGCAATTTCGCGACCAAGCTCTGGAATGCCGCGCGGTTTGCCGAAATGAACGAGTGCGTGGCGGTAGAAGGCTTCGATCCGACAACGGCCAAGCACACTGTCAACCGCTGGATCGCCGGCGAAACCGAGCGTGCGGCCCTGGCCGTCACCGGCGCCCTCGAAGCCTATCGCTTCAATGATGCCGCCGCCGAGATCTACGAGTTTGTGTGGGGCGTTTTCTGCGACTGGTACCTTGAACTGATCAAGCCGATCCTCAACGGCGACGACCCGGCAGCCATTGTCGAGACGCGCGCCATGGCCGCCTGGGTCCGTGACGAGATCTTGAAGCTTCTGCATCCCTTTATGCCGTTCGTCACGGAAGAGCTGTGGGCGCGCGTGGCCGAGCACGGACCCGCCCGCGACACCCTGCTGGCCCTCAGTGATTGGCCGGTCCTCGACGGCTTGTCCGACGCCGACGCGGCTGCCGAAATCGGCTGGGTCATCCGATTGGTGAGCGAGGTTAGATCGGTGCGCTCGGAGATGAACGTGCCGGCCGGTGCCAAGATCTCGCTCGAAATCGTCGGCGCCGCCGAGACCGAGCGCGACCGTATCGAACGCCACCGTGAAACCGTCGAGCGCATGGCGCGCCTTGATCACGTTTCATTCGTTGAAACCGCTTCGCGCGGTGCCGCGGTCATCGTCTTCGACGAGACGACCGCAGCCCTGCCGCTCGCTGGCGTCATCGACATGGAGGCCGAGCGCGCGCGCCTCAACAAGGAAATCGAAAAGGCGCGCACCGAGATTGCCAAGATCGACACCAAGCTCGCCAATCCCAGCTTCGTCGAAAAGGCACCGGAGGCGGTCGTCGAGGAAAACCGCGAGCGCAAGGAAGATTTCGAAGGTCAGGTGCTGCGCTTCGAAGCAGCCCTCAAGCGCCTGGAAGCCGCCGCCTGACAAGACTCTGCTGCATGGTCATCCGCGCATGGCCTTGCGGCCATGACAGCAAACACGAGGAAAGACCATGTACGTCCCGGATCATTTTGCGCTTGGCGATGTCGGCGAATGCCACGCCCTGATGCGCGCCAACCCGTTCGCCACGCTTGTCGGCCATTCGGCTGAAGAGGGCCTTGTCGCAACCCACCTGCCGACCGTGCTCAAGCCTGACGCCGCAGAAATGGGCACGATCGAAGCGCATCTCGGGCGGGCAAACGGGCATTGGCGCATGTTCGAGGACGGCGGCGAGGCCTTGCTGATTTTTTCGGGCCCTGACGCCTACATCCGTCCCGGCTGGTACCCTTCCAAGGCCGAAGCCGGCAAGGTCGTCCCGACCTGGAACTATGCTGCCGTCCACGCCTACGGGCGCGTTGAGGTGATGACGGATCCGGCGTGGCTCAAGGCCCACGTCGCCGAGCTGAGCGATCAACAGGAAGCAGGACGTGCCGAGCCGTGGCAACTTGCGGATGCACCGGCCCAGTTTTCGGATGCCATGTTGCGCGGCATCGTCGGCGTCAAGATCACGATCACCAGGCTCGATGGCAAGCTCAAGATGAGCCAGAACCGCTCGCTTCCGGATCGCGAAGGCGTCGTCTGCGGCCTGCGGGCCATGGGAGGCGAGAACGAACAGGCCGTCGCAGACCTGGTCGCCGAGAACATGGCGTCGCAAGACTAAGCACGCAGGACGGCGCCCGGCCGAAACCCGCAGCATCATCCCGTCGCTGGACGGGACCCAGGCGAGCCTCAACTTGGCGCTGTGCCGGCAGGGCGATGTTCGGCGCGTGCAAAAAACCGGTTGCAGGGTTTGTGGCTGCGGGCGGGGCGCAGGAAACGAACGAACGTTTAGCGAAGGATTGAGTGTGAACGCCCCTGGCGCCGGTCAGATGCCGCGGCCGGAGGGGCGGTTGAGACGGCGGTTCTTGACGTCGTCCGCGTAAAGGCGGGCCTCTTCGTCTTGGCCACCGCCAACGGTCGAGGCGGCAGCAAAGTCGGCATCGTTGTCGCGAATCGGCACCGACCTCACGGTGATTTTGGTCAGTTTCCATTCGACGCCGATCAGATTGAGCGTACCGACAATCCGGCGCTCGGGCTGGTCGCGGTCCTGGACCTCGATTTCGACATGACCGAGCGACACAAATTCGGCACGCTTGATGCGCTTGAGAAACAAACCGGCGCGTTCGGCGAACGGCAAGGCGTGTTCATCGGGCAGCCCTTGCACGCGCGTGCGGTAGCCATGCTTCAAGCGATAGAGGTTCGGCAGTCCGGCGGCGGTTATGTAGCGGTCCATGAAGCGATCGAGCATGCTCTCACCGAACATGAACTTGATCCGTTGCCACAACGTCGGCTTGATCTGCTGGCCGGCCTGCACGGCGGCTGGCAGCAACTGGGCGTGTTGCACGATCGAAGCGCGCAGGCTCTGGCGGACGCTCGGCCACACGATTTTCTGTTGGAGCAGCGCCACGTCGCCACCCTTGACCGCCTCACGGATTGACCATGCCGTCCAAAACGGTGCCGCCACGTATAGCGCGCCTCCCATCACGACCGTTGCGAGCAAGAGCTTGCGCGCCAGATGTCCCATGCGCCTCTCCCTTCGGCGTCGGATGCCTCATTCATCGCAAGTTCATCGTGCACGCAAATCTGGTCGCCGAACGATGGAAGCATGACAAATTGATGTCAAAAGCCGGAGATTGGCGGTGCGATCGGGAGAGAGTGAAACCGCAAAGCGGCAAAACACTGCATGCGCAACAGTAATATTGCTTTCCCAAAGGCCTATTTCGAGCAGATCGCCTTGAGGGCCCGCCATTGCGTCGACGTCAGCGCCGGCCTCGTCGCATAACTGGCAGACTTCCGCACCATTTCGGCGCGCTCTTCGGGATAAGGATGGGTGCGCAGAAGATCGAACGCGCCGAATGCGCGCGGCCGTCTTTGCGACGCGTCGCCGGAGGTGTGCTTGCCTCCGGCGCGCCGTCCGATTCGCTCGAAGAAGTCTGCGAGTCCCGATTGCGCAATGCCCGCCTGGCGCAGCAGCGCCAGTGCCTGGTAGTCCGCCGCGCGCTCATCGCCGCGCACGTAGCTGTTGCGTAAGACAAGGGCACCGATGTTGGACAGCGTCCCGGATGACCCGCCGGTCAACAGCTCAACCAGCGCGGATAGCCCGACGGCGCGCACCAGCCCGGTCTCCGGATGCAGTTCCACGCCGTGGCCGATCTCGTGCGCGAGAACGCCGGCAACCTCTTCCGGTGAGCGCGCCGCGCGAATGAGTCCGCTAGTCAGCACCATCTGCCCGCCCGGTGCTGCAAACGCGTTTACGACGCCCCATCGGAGCACTGTGATCTTGAAGTAGTCCGGCCGTGCGACGCCGGCAAGCAGCCGTGCCATCAGCGCATCGAGCGCCGCCCGCCCGGCCTTGGCCTCACAGGCCGTGTGACGTGCTGCCAGGCTAGTGACGACATTGCGTCCGACCGCCTGACGCGATTGCTCCGGCAGCAGACCGGCAATCGCCCGTGCCGGCCGCAATTCGAGCGCCCAGACCACGGCGAACCCGGCAAGAACGAGCGCCGCGGCAGCGATCAGCGGTGTTGCCCATCGCCAGCGATGCGCTCGCGTCGTGAGTTGCGGCGCAGCGCGCCCGAGCTCGGCAACGAACGCAGCATCGCCGACGAAGAGCTGCGCCTCGGGCATATAGGTGTAGGTGATGACGGCGTCCTGTGCGCCGCGCGACAGCGGGTGTGGCGTGCGCAGCGCCCCGTAGGGCCAGACCAGCGCTGCACCTTCGTCGCGCGCGATGATGATGCCGCGCTCGTCGAGCCTCACCCGGCACGGCCAGCCGCGCGCCGTCTTGCCGTCGGAAAACTTGCCCGGCCAGCTCCGCGATGTAGATGTATCAGAAGGCGTCAACGTCGAAAGCCTCCGCCAGTCCCTCACCATAGCGTTGGTCGGCACCCGCAGACTGTGCGATCTCGGCGATCGGCGCACTGCCGGTGAGTGCCAGATGACGCACGATCAGGCCGGCGCTACGCGCCTGTACGATTGGCGAAAACATAGTGATGCCGACAATCACGACCAACGGAATGAGCCCCGGCAGCGTCGAAATGATGACCGCATTCTCGGGTGCCCTCGGGTTGTCGAAGTTGGCGAACGGCAGCGCTACCGCCACGCAGACCACGGCCAGCAACGCGACACCGCTCAGCAGGATCAGCCAGTTGGTCACGGTCAGCCAGATCAGTTTCCAGGCGGTGAGTTCACCGCTGAAACGGGCGCATTCATAGTGGGTGTGGTTGGCGAAATGATTGATGGCACGCGCCCGGTACCAGGAACTCGCAAGTCCGTAAAGGAACGTCGCGGCAACCACCGCAACGGCAATGACAGAAAGATCTTCGGCCGTTATGCGCTGCATCGCTCCGGGCTCCAGCGAGCCGCCCGCCTTCAACATCACATAGGCCAACGGCCCGCCGACGATCGCGAGGTAGATCGCGACGGCGCTGAACCAGGTCACCGCGAACGGGCCGAGCAGCGGTCTGAAGTCGGCATCGAATCGAAACGGCCGGTCGCCGAAGTGCAGGTTGTTGGAGATTAGGGATTGCAGTTTGGTGCGCCGCCACGGCAGGATCCAGCCGAGCGTCAGCGGCACCAACAGCAGTGTCCAGGAATAGGTCCAGGCGTATTGCATCGGGCTGCCTTCGAGCGAGCCGCGCACACCGCGCCACCGCGTTCGCGCCAGGCGGTATCGCTGCGCCCTGTAGATCGCGATCCCGACCAGGAACGTGAAGCCGACCGACAGGATCAGGCTCAACAGATTGGTGGCGTTGTAGAACATCGAGGTCGGCGGGCGCAGCAGGGCCGTTGCTACGGCGAGCAGCAGGACCGGTAGCAGCAGTGCACCGAATACGATCATGAATCCGAGAAACAACTCATAGCCGCGGCCGGTGTAGGTCAGCGGTTCGCCGTTGATCCGCACTGCGGACCAGATGCGCTTGCGCACCTCCGTCTTGGCCCAGAAGTGATAGATCCCGAGCGTTAAGATCCGTAGCACCAGATTGCTCAGCGATAGCCCGAGGAGGCCGCGCGGCGCCTGCCACGACAGGCTGACATCTTCACGTTGGGAGCGGCGCTGCGCGCTAACGTCTTCCATATTCAAAATAGTCCCTGACGGCATTTTGCCAGTGAGCCGCAAATCTGGGCTTTCAGTGCAAAAAATCTACGTCGCCGCGCGATCAAAGTGAATGCCACGCCCGATGCTAGCCTGCTGATGTTGACACAAAGTGTCTCGATCACGGTCTTGACACGCTTGCCTTTGTGTTTCCGCGAAACGGCCGAATGCGTGCCCTGTGCAACCCGTATCAGCCCGTATCGCCCGGTGACAGCAACCATGTCCGATGATGACCGCATTGCAAAGCACCTGTTAGCGATATGTTGTAATTGGCTAAGTTGTTGCGAACGCGCAACGAATGCGAGCCTGCATGCCTCTTTTGAGCCACAAAGTGGGAGGAAGTGAAAGGCACGGAATTTCGGACGCCGAACGCTGCGGACGAGACTTTAAAGCTCTACGCCGGCGCTGCGGTGCCTACGGATGGTCGGCAATGCGCGGCTGCGCATGGCGGCCTTGGTCCTGGGAGTGGTGCCGGGCCTCGGGGCTGCAGACAACGGCTGATCGGCAATGCCAGATCGATGGTCAGATCAATGGCATGATCGGACGGCATGATTGATCGCGTGAAAGAACAAGGGCACCGGCCGGAAAAGGTGCCTGATACAGGGTGAATGCGGCGGCAGGACTGTACGGAACGGAGCTGGCTCGGAATCAGGCCAAGATGCGGCGATTCGAGCGGGCGGAAAGGCGAAAGTTGAAAGCGACACGCTTATCGAGAGGGCTTTGCCGGGGCGGCATTACCGGTGCACTTCACGGTGCACTCGCGGTTTGGTTGTTGGCAATTGCTTCGCCGGCAGTCGCCGAGGTCACGTTCAAGACGCCGCGGGCGGCCCTGGAACAGGGTGTCGCGGCCTGGCGAACCGGCAATCTGCAAATCGCGATACCGGCGCTGGAATTCGCCGTCTCCCACAAGGTTTTCCCGGCCAAGTATTTCCTGGCCCGCGTTTACGCCGACAACAGCAGCGCTATTACCGATCATCCCAAGGCGTTCCGCCTGCTCCACAGTTTCATCGACGAAAACGCCGACACCGACCCGGCGGACTACCGCAGGGCGCCGACGTTCGTCAGAGCCCTGACGAGGCTTGGCCGCTACATTCGCGACGGCCTGCCCGAGATCGGCCTGTACTCCAATCCCGAGCGCGCCGTTGAATACTTCCAGCACGCCGCCACCTTCTCCCGCCTTTACAGCGACGAGGACGCCCAGTTCGAACTGGCGAAACTGCAGCTCACCGGCGAGGGCATCCGGCGCGACAAGGACACCGCGCTGCATTGGCTGAGCGTTTTGTCGATGCGCGGTCATCCGGGTGCGCAGGCCTTTCTTGCCGACCTTGACTGGCGCGGCAAATACACCAAGCACAATCCCATTCGTGCGCTCTCGCTGATAACGCTGGCGCTGGAAAACGCGCCGCGCGAAGACCGCATCTGGATCGAGGACATCCATCAGAAGATCTTCTGCGGCGCCGACGACGGCATTCGCTCGACGGCCGACGGCATGGTCGCCAACTGGCGCCAGAAGTTTGGCCGCTCGTTACGTTCCGAACCGACCGACGTTCTTCCCTTCCTCGACACCGGTCCGCAGCGCACCTGCGCCAACGGTGAACTCGTGCGCCCGCTCGGCCAGCAGATCGCCAACGACCGCACCAACGCCCGGCCGGCAACCAGTGCGCGCCCGAACCTCTCGGACCCGGGTTTGTCCGGCCAACGTGACCGCGGTTTCTATTACGGTGGTGCTGCTGGCACCGGCAGTGGCTACCGCGAAACCGGCACACGCGCACCGCGCCAGTAGCGCCTGGCCCAGGGTATACCGCATCTGCACAGCGCAACAGCACTTCGCATCTACTGCAGAATCGGGCGCGGCCCGAAACCGCATTTGAACCGGCGTCCTCCGAGACGCCTGCGCGGTGCACTGAAGCCTGGTCATCTGAAGAGGACGCGAGGCTACTTCTTTAATACAAACTGCGATCTTGGTTGCCCGCGCCTCACGGCACGCGTCGTCGGCCCAGCGAGCACTCCAGCAAGCACTGTTCTGACGCGAACCCTCGTTGTTCGAGACCGCGGAGCAGCTTTGCAGTGCCATGTTCCGGATGAGTTTTGCGGCACGTGGAAGGCGGCGGTGCCGCCCTGTGCTCCGGCAGCGCCCGACAACTACCTGCCCGTGAACTCGATCTCACCACCGGGGAGAAGATAGAGGATCAGGACTTGGCCGTTGCGCGCTGTCGGACGATGGGCGGAGCCTGGTTCGTTGACGCACCAGCCGGCCCCCTGACCGTCAAATGTCGCGCCCTCCGTATCAGGCATCACCATACAAATTTCACCCGTTGGATGGCGGTGGTGAGGCCCGGCGATATCCCTGAGCTGGACGACGTCGACACTCAGGTTCTTGGTCTCAGGCGCAGCTTCGATGACGCGACCGAACCGGCGACCTTCGCCGCCCTGAGCACACATCCAGCCGTCTGAGATTGCTTCATGGCAGGCTGCCTGGAGCGCGCTGAACTCCCTGCCTCCCGCAGGAAACTTGCCGTTCAACCTCTTCTCCAAGTCCGCGTCTACCGGCCCTTTGGCTATTTCATCGACAACCGGTGCAATCAATTGCTTGAGGTCTTCGACCTTCATCAGTCCGTCCTCGCCTCTGCTTCGAACGTGAACCCGCCACAATTCAAGTTACTTTGCCGTCGGCAGCGATGCCAGCACCTTTGAATGCCGGCTGCAATCACTTGCCGGCGGCTGACGGGCAACACATGGGCGTTTTCCCCTCGCCGCACTTGAAGCGGTGCTCAAAGGAAACTGAAGGAGCAACCCAATGAGTTACGTCGACGGTTTCGTAATCGCCGTTCCGAGCGCGAATAAACAGAAATTCATTGACCACGCCAAGCTGGGCGACGCCGTGTTCATCGACCTTGGCGCAACGCGCGTGATCGAGTGCTGGGCTGACGATGTGCGCGATGGCAAGGTCACGGATTTTCGCAAGGCCGTGCAAGCCAAGGACGACGAGACGGTCGTTTTCTCCTGGATCGAATGGCCCGACAAGACGACGCGTGATGCAGCCTATGCGAAGATGACCGGCTGGATGAACAATCCGTCAACCGCCGACCCGCGCATGGACCCTGAAAAGAATCCGATGCCGTTCGACGGCACACGGCTAATCTATGGCGGCTTCACGCCGCTGGTCGAACTTGCAGGCAGACCGCCAGCGAAGGGCGCGTAGCGTGCCCGGACCCTATGGCTGGACCGCATCTGCGCCGCGCCCGCTCAATCGGCGCCGATGACCTGAAACGCTCCCCAGCTGGCAGGGTGGCCGTAGACCGATGGCCCGACACTGTGAATCAGCTTGTGCTGCGCCGCCTGCAGTGCGAAGGCCCAATGCGGGCGGGCTCGTCCGGGCGGCGGTGCAGACGTCCTACGCACATAGTCACGCATCATGTTCGTCGTCACTGCGACGCTCGGCAGCGACGGAATTGCCCAATGTGTGGCGATGATGTTGCGTGCTCCTGCAACGAAGAATGCGCGGGCAAGGCCGGACAGGCCATCTGCGAGCGGGCGGCCGTCGGAGGTCGCCGTGTCACAGGCCGACAACAAGACCAGTTCCGCATCCAGGCGCAGGCCCGCCACCTCGCTCATCGACAGAAATCCGTCGTCCTTGGCCGTGCCCTGTGACGGCGGCGTCAGAACCAGGCCGGGCTCGTTGCCCTCGAACGCCTGCCCGGCAACGACGCCGTGCGTTGCAAACGCCAGCACGTTGAATCGCTCGAGATCCAAAGCCTTGATCTGGCTCTCGGTCGCTTCAGCGCCGAGCAACAGCCGGTCAACTCCCGACCCGATCGTGTCGCGGATGGCCCGCAGTTCATCCGCAGTCTCGGGCAACGACGTCAGGGATCTCAGATAAGCGACGTCGGCAATTGATCCGGTGCGTCGCAATCGATCGAGGTCCGGGCTCCGGTTGTTGCCGTCCAACGATGCAAGCACCGGGTCGCCCACACCAAGCAGCGCGAGTTTGCCGGCCCGATGCGCACCTCGCGCGCGCAGTGCCGCGAAGGTCGCGATGCTCGGCGTGCGCGTTTCGGCCGCCTCAAGAACGAACCAGGCAACGCTGGGGTCTCGTGGCCTCGACTTGGCCAGCACCGCACGTTTCGGCCGTTTTGTGACGAGCACCGAAAGCGGGATGGCTTGCAGCGGCCCGGAAACGACCGATACCACACGGTCGGCCGCCTCCATCGCCTTCGCCAGCCCGCCAAACAGATCCACATAAAGCCGGTGCGCTTTCTCAACCGGGAAATCGGGGTAGCCGCGAAAATCAATTGTCAGGCCGGCTCGCACGGCGTTGACGCGGTTGCTGAGTTTGGACCGCCCGAGATCGGATATCCTGATCTTGAACTTGCCGCCGGGTCCGACCAGCACGACCGAGGTCTTCGACCGATCGGTGTGTACGATCAGGATGCGCTCAGACGGCGCGAGAAGCCTTGCCGCCGATGACAGCGATGCGACATTGCTGGCGTTGCCGAGAGAGGCGTCGAGGTCAAACCCCGCGGCCGCGATCTTCCTTTCAACGTCTCCGATTTCGCGCCGCGCGTCCGCGGCGGCCGTTTCGGCCCCGATCGGCTTGAAGAACCATTTCTGTTGCCGCGCCATTGCATCGTACTGCTGCACGCCGAGTAGCAGCCTCTCGCGGTGTGCGACGAGATCCGCGACGCCGCGCCGTTCGATCTCCCGTCTGCGCACGGCCACCTGCAGCGCCGCAGCAGTATCGGTCAGCATCGCGATTTGCATCAGCGCGAAGCCCTCGGCATGCATGCGGCGGCGCAGCTTGGCCTTGCTCGGTTTTGCCGTCATCAGCAGCCGCGATAGCGCGGCCATTGCGGGTCGCAGTTCGCGCAGTGCCGGCACGGCCTGCAGGCTTGCGATTTGCCACTCGCGTTTCAGTTTGGCGGTGATCATGCGGTAGGCGGCGCGCAGGTAGCCGGGATAATTCTTCAACGGCCTGCCTCGAGTCTGGAACTCGCCAAGCGCCGTGAAGAGCGGAGCCAGACGCGTCGCATAGGCAACATGCTCGTCATCGCTGCGCTTCAACCGTTTTTCGCCCCAGGCGAAAAACCACAGCTTCACGATCCGGCCAATGGCAGCTTCGGCGGCAAATTTCCTGTCCTGGTCAACGAGCGCCTTTGCAAAGTCCGCTGCGCTTGTCACAACGCCGCTATAGTCGCCGAATTCGCCCATATGGTGGATGAACTGACCCAAGGTTGCCTGGCTATGCCTGCGCGCCTGCTTGCGATTTCTGGCTTGCAGGAGCGCCAGAACCCCTTGCGGCGTGGTCTGCAGGTTGATCAGGCCCTGCAGCGCCGTTGCAAGTGAGGACCCCTTGAGCTTCATGAAACGTCGCGATGCGCCATCCTTGAACAGCGCGCGATCGATCCGGCGCCGGATTTTGGGGCTGAGGAACCCGCGTCCGCCCTTTTGCATGAGTAGGTAGGCGTGGGATGGGCTGTGCAGGCGTAACCAGAAAACGAACCTGGCGACCGGTTTATCCAGCTTGCGACACGCTGCGCACGGGGAACGCCCGAGATGCCTTTCCGCCAAGCGCGTCAGCAGGTCTGCTGCAACGTTGACGAGGTCGAGTGAGTTGCCGGTGTTCTTCGCTCTCTTGATGTGATCAATGGCATTGTCGAACGCCACCGCAGCCTTTTCGAATCGCAGCTCCGCCTCGAAGGCGGAGGCCCGCAGCGCTTGATAAGCGGCCATGATCTTGGCGGCGACCTGGCCGCGCGCTCGCACCGCCAGTGGTTCAAGCTCGTCGAGCAACACGGCGAGCCGTGCAGCACCTCCCTCCTGCCACCAGCCGAGCGCCTCCTTCAACTTGAGCGTGAAGATAACGGCCGGCCTGTTTTCACCGGACTTGACGGCGACGCTGGACGCGGCGCGGCTCAGCGTCAGGCCGGTTTGCACCATGGTTCCCGCGCGGAGCACATCGCCGCCGTTCTCCAGATATCCCAGAGAAGGAGACCGTGACGCAGCGCCCCGCGACCAGAGTTCGTCGCGATCGAGCACCGTGAGGGTCTTTTCGAAAGTCGGTGATCCTCTGAGGAAGGCGTCGGCCAGCAACACGAAAAACCACTGGGTTGCAGCAAAGTCCCCGGTGATCCCGCCTTCTTTCGCGCATACGATCAAATAGTGGTCGCGCCAGCGCTCGATCGTGGCTGTGTCTTCCGTTTGTTCGATCGCCTGATGCAGGTACCTCGCTATTCGGCAATCGCCGTCGGCAGCCCAACTCGCGTCTTCCCTCGCCAGTCCAATGAAATAGGGTTCGACCTTCGCCGACAGCGCGCGTAGGCGTCGACCGGCGGCTTTTTGATCGGCGTTGTCCCAGGTACCTTGCAGGTCATCCAGCTCTCGCCGGAGCGCCGTCGCGAGCGCAGGGACGGGGTTTTGCACGATCGGGACCGTGTCGCGTCTCAGAGACACCGCCCGGCAGTCACCCGACATCGCCTTCCCGGAAAATATCCGCAAGGTTTTGTCCAACTGACCCGTCATCTGGACGTTGTCGGGGTCGAGCGCGGCAACCGGCCATTCATTGAGCCTGAAAAAGACGGTCTTCGAACCCGCGTCATAGCGCACGATGAGCGGCCGTTGCGCATCATCGCGCTCACCGCGCGCCTGCCCGCCGGTCAGCGCATACGTTCCGACGAAACGCTTGCTGTGCGTCTGCATTTTGACATCGAGGCGCAAGTTGAAGTCGCCGGCACTGCAGGACAGCGTTCCGGTCCACAGGCCAACCGGATGATTCGTGCCTGAGGCACGCTGCTGCGCCGCCACGTTGGCGGCCCCGAGGAGCACCAATGACATGCAAAAGGCCAAAGCAATGGCAGCGTCAGAAAAGACACGAAAACCTGGCAACAAGCTGATACTCCCTCACGCCGTCATTCGGGATGGTGTGCCCGGTGCTGCTGCCGTGTTGCGAGGTCCAACAGGCTTTCGACGGCTTGGTTATCCCCCGATTTGCAAAATCCCGCCAAATTCAACATCCGCACGACACGCTGAAGGACCCGCGGGCAATGTTACTGGCCGCCTGCGACTGCAGCAAGCGATACCGGGCGAGCATGCCGCCGCCATCGGCCCTCAACGCAAATGTGGCGGCTCCGGTCTTGAGCCTGACCGGCCAGTCCACACACATTTGCCATGGTTGTCTCGCAATTTGGGCACTGATTCTAGCAATCCGGCGCGCATCACATGTCCCGAAAGCAGCCCATGCTTCCTGGTACGGCCTCGGTTTCGCAGCGCCTGCTGCCGGCGGCGTTGGCCATTGTCGCGACCGTGATCATCGGCGCCCTGGCGGCGTTTGAAGCAAATGCCAAGTCTCCCGGCACGCGCTATTGCTTTCACGGCTTGTGTTACCGCGTCGGGACGCTTGATCAGACCAAGACGCTCGTTGGATGGCGCGGCTACCTCCTGGCCTCTTATTATGACAGCTGCCGGCGCGACCGCTTGAACCCGTGCGGACTGACCAGTTCAGGCGCCGTCTTCCGTCCCGACCTGCCCGACAACGCCGCAAGCCCCCTCTTGCCGGACGGCACGGTCATTCTTGCATACAACCCCAAGGGTGGCGCCGCCTCCGTGCTGCGGATCAACAACGCCGGTCCCTACAGCGGCAAGCGCAAGTTGGACGTATCGCGTGCGGCTGCAGAACGGCTCGGATTTCGCAGGCAGGGTGTTGCAGCGCTGGTCGTCGGTGTCTTGCAGGCTCCAACGAAGCGCGAGGCGCGCTATGTGCGCCGGCGTGTCTACCCAAGCGTTCCGGGTTACATTGGCAGGTTCAAGACCTTCGACGACGCATTGGAGGCGGCACGCGTTCGCCTTGACCTGCCTGTGGTCGGCGACCAGGCGCCCGGCCAGGAGCCACCTGCCGCGCAACTGCCGCGCCCGCAACTCGCAGTCTCGCCATCGCTCGCCCGCGAGATGATCATGCTGCGCCGTCAGCCGCGACCGGCAAGCCGCCTCTTTCCGCTCTTGCATCCCCCGCGCCTGGTCGACCGTGAAGGCTTTAGGGTTTCCAATCCACCGAAAAGGACCAATGCGGCGATGAATTTCGCATCGGGTTTTCGCCGGTATTTGCGCGAGCAAGGCGCGCCGGCATTCGGGAATTGATTGAGACGGCGCCGCCGCGCCCGGCGTTGTGGAGGGCTGGTTTGCATCACCACCTCTCACCCAACTTCACGCCCTGGCGCGATTTGCGTCCGCTTTCACCAACTGAGGACATCCGTTGTGCGGCGCTGAAGCTCGATTTTGACGCGAGGCGGACGATTCCAGCGGCACTAACGTTCGCGCTGAAACGTTATGAGGGGATTGGTTTAGGATCTGATTTTTTGATCCAGAACATGACTGTTGCCAAAGTTGCCAGGGATTGCACGCTGGCAAAAATGAGCATTGCCAGGCGCAAGCCAAACAAGTCCCCCGCAACGCCGGTCGCAACAATTGGGAGCGAAAAGCCGACGTAGGTTAAGACGAAGAGCCCTGCAACTGCACGCGCGCGATCGTTCGGAGCACGCAGAGATACTTCCGAAAGCGCCGCGAGGTATGTGAACCCATAACTTGCTGCACTCGTCGTACTCGCTCCAATAAGCACGAGGCTGAGCGCATCGCTCCAATCACCGAAAAGTAGGATGATGAAACCGAGCGGGCTCAGTAGGAAGCCGATGGCAAGAGCTTTGGAGTTCGGCATCCGCCGGACGATCGGCTGACAGAGAAACCCGACAAAGATGGCGAGAAAGATCACGAGGCCGGTCCAACCTCCCAAACCATGCGCCTCGAGAGACAACGGAACGACGGCAATTGTCATTCCCGTTGTTGACCAAGCCAGCGCCATTGCGATCCCAAACACGCGGGTTTCTCGCAAAAACACCGGCAATCTAATCATGGATGCACGCTTCGGCTCATCGACACGAGGTAAGGCCAGCACGAGGGCCGCCAGGACTGGCGCGACAACAAAGAGCACGACGAAGCTCAGCGGCGCTGTGGTTGGATTTTGCATTCCTAGGCTGATGCCCGTGGCTAGCGCTCCGCCACCAAAGCCTAGCGAGGTTGCGGATGTGACGAACAAGGCAGCGCGCTCCGTCTGTTCGGCCCCCATGATCTCGGTCATGTACGCCGTCCCTGATGTCGTGGCCAGCGCGGTCGCGATGCCAAGCAACACACGTGCGACCACTAGGCTGGTCCAAGTTGGGTGCAGCGCAAGCATAGCGGTTCCAGCAGCGCCGAGGATTAAGGCTGCAGCGATTGGTGTGCGGCGCCCAATCCGGTCCGACAACCCTCCGAGCAACAGAAGTGTTGGCATCAACCCCACAACATAGGCGGCGAATGCGACCGTGACTGCAGCGGCACCCAATCCGCTGTTGGCGGCGTAAACGCCGTAGAGCGGGGCCTGGAGGTTAACGGCGAACGTTACAACGAAAAGCGCGATCGCAAGCAACGGCGCAGAAAGGGATATCGGCATGGCTGGATTCCGGAACGTTGGTTGATCCGGAACGTAGACCAAATTATTGATACAATAAAAAAAGTGTCCTAATTACAATCTCCATGCGCAAAGCCCGATATATCGACCTTGCGAACGAAGTCACCGAGGCGATCCGTTGTGGAAATTTACTGCCTGGCGCCCGGATGCCGACGCATCGCATGTTCGCCAAACGTCATGGCATTGCGCTTGCGACAGCAACGCGCGTCTACCGAGAGCTGGAGCGAAGACGTCTGGTCGTCGGCGAGGCGGGTCGAGGTGTTTACGTGCGCGACACCACGCTTCCTACAACGTTAGGGGTCGAGCAGGCCGTTGCGGACGGATTGATCGATCTTGTTTTCAATATGCCGGGAGATGCTGGTGATGTGGATCTGCTGCGAACCGGGCTGAAGCGACTTGCGACTTCAGGCGACCTGGAGGCCATGCTGCGCTATCAACCACATGGCGGTCGCCCGCATGAACGGAGAATTATTGCCGATTACCTTAGCCGATCTCTGGGAACGTTGCCGACTGATCGGCTGCTGATAACGTCCGGTGCTCAGCACGGCCTTTCGCTCTTCACGTTCGGCTTGCTTAAGCCCGGCAATACAATCGGTGCTGACCCGCTTACTTACCCCGGCATCAAGGCGGTCGCCGAGTTTCACGACGTATCACTGGAACCGATTGAAGGTGAAAAAGGATGTATGGATCCTGAAATGTTGGCACGCCGCTGTCAGGACGGAGACCTCCAGGCAGTTTACCTCATGCCGACGGTTCAGAATCCCTTGGGGGCGGTTATCGACGAACAGAGACGGCTTGAGCTTATTCGTGTCGCGCGGCGGTACGAGCTGTTGATAATCGAAGATAGCGCGTACGCGTTTCTCGAACCTGATCAACCACCGAGCCTGCTTGAACTCGCACCGGAGCGGACGATTCATATCGGTGGATTTTCAAAGAGTGTCGCAACTGGTCTCCGCCTTGGATATCTGATAGCTCCGGAGCACCATAGTGATCGCCTCACTCGTGCAATAAGGGCCACCACCTGGAACACTCCAGCGCTGATTTCAGCGCTTGTGGTTGAATGGATCAAGCAAGGGACGGTTGCCGCCTCGGAGGAAAGGCGAAGACAAGAAGGCGGTGAAAGCCAACGCCTCTGCCGAGAGATTTTTCACGAACTTCCTCTGATCTCGCACAGAAACGCGAGTTTCACCTGGCTTCCACTCGAGGGCGGACAACGTGCGCAACCAATTGTCTCGCAATTGAAGTCCCAGGGAATTGCAGTTTCCCCAAGTGAACCGTTCTCCACCACCGCTGCAGCTCCCCAAGCGCTCCGCCTTGCTTTCGGCGGCGTCCCGCGCGGTGCATTGCGAAATGCGTTGGAACGCGTACGCGATGAGATTGAGACGGCTTTGCTCGCGTAATCCAACCGACATTCATTTCCGATGCCCCATCGCACCGTGCTCATGCTGCAGTGCAACGGCAGCGCTCACTGACCGCGGTCAAGCGCAGAGGCAACAAGCCGTAACCAGCCGAAGCCTCCGACTGCAAGCCCGCGTGCCGGGCTCACCGGCCGACTGTCCGCCGAACGCATTTGTCCACAAACATCCGCCGTGCACGCATCACGCCGCCGCCTTCACTACCCGCCGAAGCCGAACTCGGCGACCACGGGCACGTGGTCCGACGGCTTCTCCCAGCCGCGCGCGTGCTTGTCGACGCGGACGCTGACCAGCGCATCCGCCGCCTGCGGCGATAACAGCAGGTGGTCGATGCGGATGCCGTTGTTCTTCTGCCAGGCACCGGCCTGATAGTCCCAGAAGGTATAGACCTCGCCGTTGGGCTCGCAGGCGCGCAGCGCATCCGTCAGCCCGGCATACTTGAGGCGCTTGAACGCATCCCGGCTTTGCGGCTGGTAAAGCGCATCGTCGAGCCACGCCGCAGGCGCATAGCAGTCCTCGGGCTCGGGAATGATGTTGTAGTCACCTGCCAGCACCAGCGGCTCTTCTTCGCTGAGCAGGCGCTCGGCATGGCGCTCGAGCCGGTCCATCCACGCCACCTTGTAGGTGAATTTCTCGGTCGTCACAGGGTTGCCGTTGGGCAGGTAGATCGAGGCGACCCGCACCGGCCGGCCGGGGCCGGCGACCAGCGCCTCGATATAGCGCGCCTGCACGTCTTCCGCGTCGCCCGGCAGGCCGCGCTGCACGTCTTCCAGCGGATGCTTGGAGATCAGCGCCACACCGTTGAAGCCCTTTTGGCCGTGCGTCTCGACGTTATAGCCGAGCGCCTCGAACGCCTCGGCGGGAAACGCCGCGTCGATGCTCTTGATCTCCTGCAGGCAGGCGACATCGGGCCGGGCCTCTTCGAGCCACTGCAGAACAACGTTCAGCCGGGCCTTGATGCCGTTGATGTTCCAGGTCGCGATTTGCATGGTTGCCGACCAGATCGTGAAACGAGATCGTATAATCAGATCGTGAAGCTGGTGCCGCAACCGCAGGAAGCAGTCGCGTTGGGGTTCTTGACCTGGAAGGTGGCGCCGATCAATTCGTCGACGAAATCGATCTCGGAGCCGGCCAGAAACGGCAGCGAGACCGCATCGACCACGGCCTTGGCGCCGTCGTTCTCGATCACCAGATCATCGCTCTCGACGTCGGCGACGAGGTCGAACTTGTACTGGAACCCGGAACACCCGCCGCCCTCGACACTGACGCGCAAAAGCTTGTTTTCCGGTTCGTCGGCCGTGATCTCGATGATGCGCCGCGCCGCGCTGTCCGACAGCGTGACGCCGTCCGCCTGCGGGAGTTCAACTGTGCCTGCCATGCCTTGCTCGCCATTTCCGTGCGCAACACATTGTCGTCGAAGCCTTGTATAATGGGCCCGACTCGTCACCAAAGAATGTAGTCATGCCGTGGCCTGTGGCCAAGTGGCGTGTAGCATGACCGAAAATCGCCGCCGATGCGAGGTGTTATGGTCGCCATTCCGACACCATCGTCCAAGCCCGCCTTCCACTACGGGCGCGCGCTGGCCCCCGGCGAACGCTCACCGGCCGCCTATGCCGCCAGCGCCGTGCCGAGTCGCGGCCGCGTGCACGCGGAGCCGGCCTGCCCGACCCGCAACGCGCTGCAGCGCGACCGCGACCGCATCCTCCACTCCACCGCCTTCCGGCGTCTGACCTACAAGACGCAGATGTTCGTTTACCATGAGGGCGATCATTACCGCACGCGCCTCACCCACAGCCTCGAGGTTGCCCAGATCGCGCGCACCATGGCCCGCCAGCTCTGCCTCGACGAGGACCTGGCCGAATCGATCGCGCTCGGCCACGACCTCGGCCACCCACCCTTCGGTCACGCCGGCGAGCGCGCCCTCGACGAGGTCCTCGCCGACGTCGGCGGCTTCGACCACAACGTCCAGAGTTTCCGGCTGGTCACCCGGCTCGAGCAGAAATACGCCGCCTTCGACGGCCTCAACCTTGCTTGGGAAACGCTCGAAGGGCTCGCCAAGCACAACGGGCCGCCCGCCGTGGGTGGCGCTGCCGGCGATGCCCGCTTCATTCACGCGGTGCGCGCATTCGACAAGACCATGGATCTGCAACTCGACCGCCATGCCGCCGGCGAGGCCCAGGTTGCCGCCATCGCCGATGACATCGCCTGGCACACCCACGACATCGACGATGGCCTGCGCGCCGGCCTGATCAATGCCGCCGAATTACGCAGCGTGCCGCTCGTCAGCGCCATCATGGACGCCCTGCCGGGCTCCGCCCACCACGATCCGGGCCGCGAGGTCTACGAGATCACCCGCCGCCTGATTACCGTGATCATCGCCGACGCGGTCACCGAGTCCCGCCGCCGCCTCGCAGCGCTTGGCCCCTGTCACCCCGACGACATCCGCAACGCCGGTGAGCCGGCCGTGGCCTTTTCCCCCGAGATGACCGCCAAACTCGCCGAATTGCGAGCGTTTCTCTTCGCCCGTCTCTATCGCCACACCAAGGTCATGGCCGTCATGGGCGGCGCCCAAAGGATCGTCCGCGACCTCGTCACCTGCTACATTGGCGCGCCGGCTGAGATGCCCGAGGCCTGGCAGCGCGCGGCCGGCCTACCCGGCCGGCGCCGCTATCTGCGGCGCATTGGTGACTTCGTCGCCGGCATGACAGACCGCTTCGCCATTGCCGAGCACCGGCGCCTGTTTGACGATACCCCGGAACTGCGCTAACCCCGCCGCGGCCGCAGGTCGCCGGTCCAAGTCCCGTCGCGAACGAGCACCGGCTGCACGAATTGCGTTCACAGCGGCGCCGTCCCCGCAATTGGCCGGCTATGGCGCTGGCCTGGCGATAACCCGGAACTCAGGACACCCCGATGAACATTTTCGCAGACGTGGGCGACAAGGTCGTTGCGGCGCTGGAGGCATTGAAGGGCGACGGCGAACTCCCGGCCGACCTCGCACTGACCGGTATTGAGATCCAGGAACCGCGCGATCCAAGCCATGGCGATCTGGCGTCGAATGCTGCCATGGCGCTGGCCAAGCGCGCCGGTCAAAAGCCACGTGACCTTGCCGAAAAGATTGCCGCCAAACTGGCCGCAGACGCGAGCCTCACCAAGGTCGACGTCGCCGGGCCTGGGTTCATCAATATGACGCTCGGCGATGCGGTCTGGCACGGCCTGGTGCAGGCCATTCTCGAGCCGGAATCGGACTACGGCCGTTCGAAATTGGGCGCCGGCCGCCGGGTCCAGATCGAGTTCGTCTCCGCCAACCCGACCGGCCCGATGCACATCGGCCATTGCCGCGGTGCCGTATTCGGTGACACGCTGGCCAACCTTTTGGCGTTTGCCGGCTATGACGTCTTCCGCGAATACTACGTCAACGATGCCGGCGCCCAGGTCGAGAAGCTTGGCCAAGCAGCATTGCTGCGCTACCGCGAGGCACTTGGCGAGGACATTGGTGAAATTCCGGAAGGATTGTATCCTGGCGATTACATGAAACCGATCGGCGCGAAGTTGGCCGAGACCCACGGCGAAAAACTGCGCGAAATGGACGAGGCCGATGCCCTCCCCATCGCACGCCAGGCCGCAGTCGCGGCACTGTTGGACGAAATCAAGGACGACCTCGCAGCGCTCAACGTGCACCATGACGTGTTTTTCTCCGAGCGCTCGCTGAACGCCAATGGCCGCGATCAGGTTGCAGAAGCGATCGCCAAGCTGCGCACCAAAGGCCTGATCTACGAAGGCCGCCTGCCAAAGCCCCTCGGCCACGACGACGAAGACTGGGAGGATCGCGAGCAAACGTTGTTCAGGTCGACCGATTTCGGCGACGACGTCGACCGCGCCCTGATGAAGTCCGACGGCTCGTACACATATTTTGCCAACGATGTCGCCTATCATCAAAACAAGCTCGAACGCGGTTTTGATGAATATTTCAACGTGCTCGGTGCCGATCACGTCGGCTACATTCCGCGGCTCAAAGCCGTGGTGAGCGCGCTCTCGGACGACCGGGCCAAGTTCGAGACGCCCGTCACCCAACTGGTCAAGGTGCTCCGGGACGGACAGCCGGTGCGGATGTCAAAGCGCGCCGGCACGTTCGTCGCCCTGCGTGACGTGGTCGACGAAGTCGGCCGCGATCCCGTGCGCTTCATGATGATGATGCGCAAGCATGATTCCCCGCTCGACTTCGACCTCGCCAAGGTCGTCGAGCAGTCGAAGGACAACCCGGTCTTCTACGTGCAATATGCCCATGCCAGGGCGGAGTCGGTGTTCCGAACCGCCGCGGCAGCCTTTCCACATCTGACTAAAAGCGCGCCCGAGATCGCCGGTGCCGATCTAACCTTGCTGCAGGACGACGGCGAACGCGCCCTCATTCGCGAATTGGCGAGGTTCCCGCGCATCGTCGAAAGCGCGGCACGTGATCGCGAACCACACCGTGTCCCGTTTTATCTGTTTGATCTGGCATCTGCTTTTCACCACCAGTGGGCGCGCGGCAATGATTCGCCACAATTGCGCTTTAGCCAATCGGATAACGTCGAACTCACGGCTGCTAGACTGGCACTCGTCGCGGCCACCCAGCGGGTCCTTGCTGCTGGCTTGGCAATCTTAGGCGTACATGCACCGCAAGAGATGCGCTAAACTCGGGACGAGACGTTTTGTGATTCGCGGGGACGGGATAAGAGGTGCAGCGAATGACGCGGTCGAAGAGCCCATTTGACCAACCGCCGGCTTGGCGTGATCCGCAGGATCAGGCGGGTGGTGCGGCCGGAAACGACCCTTATCTGAATTGGCCCCAGCAGCCGCATCAGCACCCAGCCCACGATCCGAACGCCCCGGCAGGCCACCATGGCGCCGCACCGCCGCAGGCGGGCTACGACCCGCACGCGGCGCCACACTACGCCCGGCCGGCCGCGCACTATGGCGATCCGGCCGGCGGCCAGCAGCCCTATGCGCCGCAACATGATCCCTACGCAAATCACGACGGCACGGCGGGGCATCAGGCGCCTGGCTACGGTTATGGTGACTACAACGTGCCTCCGACCCAGCCGCCTGGCCATCAACAGCAGCCCTATGGCGACAACGGCGCGACCGGCGCGCCTCACCTGCGCACGCGTCTACGCGAACTCGACGCGGAAAATGGCGGCTGGCAGCAGCTGGACATGGGTACGGGGCAGGCGCCGCCCTATCATCATCAACCGGTCCAGACGCACGACCCGCAGGGATATGATCTCGGCAATTACATGCACGTCGGAGCAGGCAATTCCGAACGCCCCGGTTTTGGCGAACCAGGCTACCAGCCACCGCACGAGTGGGCCGAAGGCGGCCACGGCTATCAGGATCCGCGGTTTGCTCCTGGCCAGCAGCGCTTTGATCAGGCCGGCGTTCCCGTGCAAGGGTTTGCGCATCCCGAGTCGGGCGCCGTTACCCAGCACGGTGACGTCTACGACGATGGCGACGACTACGATTACGACTATGAGGACGAGGAGGGGACCGGCGGAACGCGCAAGTTGGTGATCGCGGCAGCGCTCGTCAGCACCATCGTGGTCGGCGGCGGCTTTGCCTATGGTTACAACCTGCTCTTTTCCGAGCCGTCAAAAAAGTCCGGCACGCCGATCGTCAGCGCCGAGAAGTCGCCGTCGAAAGTGCAACCGTCCGATCCCGGCGGTCGGAAATTCGAGCACACCGACAGCCGCCTGATGAACAAGATTGGCAACAATGCCGGGTCGGACAGCGCAGTTGCCGGTCGCACCGAAGGCACAAACGGCCGCCCCAAGGTGTCCACGCTCGTCGTCGGCCGGGATGGACGCCTGATTGTGCCCGACGCATCGAAGAGCGGTGGCGCATCGCCAGTAACCCGAAGTTCGTCCTCGCAGTCGACGGCGTCGGTCAGTGCATCACCCGTCCCGGGAATGATGATCGTTGGCACCCAGCCACCTAGCGATCCGCCGCAAACACCGAATGCCTCAACAAGTGCAACGCCCGGCACGAGCGCGGCGACGCAGGTGCCGGCGGCGACCAGCAACCAGCAGCAGGCCAAGGCCGTTCAATCGCAACCGCCGGTCACGACCCGCCGTCGATCGAACCTGCCGCCGCTTCCGGTGCGCTCCGGTATCGCCAAACCGGGCGTTACACTCGCGCCGCCGGCAAGGACGCCCGGCGTAACACAGGCCAACGTGCGCCAGGTCGTGCCGCGCACTACGCGGCAGGCACAGCCGCCTGCAACGCGCACCAGCGCGGCGCCGGCAACCAGCGCGGCCAACGGCTATGTGGCCGTGCTGTCGACAAAGCGCAGCCGCATTGATGCGCTGACCAGCTTTGCGGACCTGCAGCAGCGCTATGGCAGTATCCTCAGTTCCAAGGTCCCGGATGTCCGCCGTGCAGATCTGTCCTCGCGCGGGCTGGGCGTCATGTATCGCGCGGTGGTTGGTCCGCCGGCGTCGCGACAGGTCGCGACCCAGCTTTGCAACCGCCTCAAGACGGCGGGCTACAACGGCTGCTGGGTCGCGCCGTACTAGGTCGTCTGTGGCCTGGGCCCGCTTGGTCTGAATGCAAGGCAAAACCAGAACCGGACACGCATGCGCCAAGCCATGATCACGGGTCTTGCCGGGTGGCAATTGGGTCCGAACGAAGCGGCGTTCCTGCGTGATGCGCGCCCGGCCGGCCTGATCGTCTTTGCCCGCAATGTAGATACCCCGGACCAACTGCGCGCCCTGATTGGGGAGGCAAGGTCGGCCATTGCCGCCGATGACGTGCTGGTTCTCGTCGACCAGGAAGGCGGACGTGTTCAGCGCCTGGCACCGCCGCATTGGCGGAGCTATCCGCCGGCACGCTCGTTCGGCGATCGTCTCGCCGTCGAGCCGGAGGCAGCCGCCGAGGCTGCGCGCAGGATTGCCGAACTCATGGCCGACGATTTGCGGGCGCTGGGCATCAACGTCAATTGCGTACCCTGCGCCGACCGGCCAGTCCCCGGCGCCCACGACATCATCGGCACACGCGCCTATGCAACCGATACCCCGGCGATTGTCCGACTCGCCGAAATTGTTGCTGCAGCACACATTGCAATTGGGGTCGTGCCGGTCGTCAAGCACATTCCGGGGCATGGCCGCGCCGGCGTCGACAGTCATCTCGCCCTGCCGGTCGTCGACACACCGCGCTCTGACCTCCGGACCACCGACTTCGCGCCGTTCAAGGCGCTCAACCACCTTCCCGCGGCGATGACCGCACACGTCGTCTACACCGATCTCGACGCCCGCCACCCGGCCACCACCTCGCCAACCCTCGTGCGGCAGATCATCCGGAAGGATATCGGTTTTGCCGGCCTCTTGATGTCGGACGATCTTTCGATGCGGGCATTGTCGGGCAGTCTGGCGAGCCGGGCGACAGCCGCGATCCGGGCCGGATGTGATATCGTGTTGCATTGCAACGGTGACCTCGCCGAGATGACCGCCGTCGCGGATGCAACCCCGCGCCTCGCAGGTGCGGCGCAGGAGCGCTTTCGCAAGTGTGTCGCAATCACGACGAAGCCACCTTTTCCACTTGATAAGGACGCGGCCGTAGCCGTTTTGCAAGACCATATGCAGGCGAGTGGCATGGATAACGGTAAGCTTGCGTGATTCTGGCGATTGCCAGCCCGGGAGCTTCCTGCCAAGACGACACCATGAGCGATACGACGCAAAGTCTGCCCGCAATGCCGGACAGCGGGCCCATCAACGGCCCGGACGACAACGGCCCGGAGAACTGGGACGATCCCGTCCGCGACCCGACGGCGGCTGCCGGCGAGGCGATGATTGTCGACGTCGAGGGTTTCGAGGGCCCGCTCGATCTTCTGCTGGCGATGGCGCGAACGCAGAAGGTCGATTTGTCGGGCATATCGGTTCTGGCACTCGCTGAGCAGTATCTGGCGTTCATCGCCGCAGCGCAGCGCGTCCGCCTTGAATTGGCCGCCGACTATCTGGTCATGGCGGCCTGGCTCACCTACCTGAAGTCGCGCCTCCTGCTGCCCAGCGAAGAGACCGACGACGAGCCGAGCGGCGAAGAGCTGGCCCAGCGTCTCGCCTTCCGACTGATGCGGCTGGAGGCGATGCGCGATGCCGCCGCGCGCCTGATGACACGCGACCGCCTCGGCCGCGACGTCTTCGCCCGTGGCCGGCCGGAAACCGTGCGCACGACCCGCGAAACCACCTACTCGGCCGAGTTGTTCGACCTGCTTCGCGCCTATGCCGACCAGCGAAAACGTACGATCCCACGCGTGCACGTCATCGAGAAACGAACGGTCTGGTCGGTCAAGCAGGCGCGAGAGCGCCTCGAAAGCCTGGTTGGCAAAATCCGTGGTAATTGGCTGCAACTCGATGCCTGCCTCAGGCAGTACTTCGGGCGCCGCGAGGAACGGCGCACGGTTGTTGCCAGTTCGCTTGGCGCCATGCTCGAGATGGCGCGGGATGGTCTGGTCGAGGTGCGTCAGGATGTGCCTTTCGGTCCGATCTTTGTTCGCCGTCGCGAAGCCGGCGCATTGTGGGAGAAGGTCAGCGATTGAGCGAGAATAACGAGACGGAGGGCCGAGCCATGGCGACCGCCGGCATCATGCCCGCCGAGGTGCAGCCTCGGGATGTCGAGATCGAGGAAGGCGCCGAGCACCTGGACGACGCGGCGTCGCCGGATCCGGAAGCGGCCGTTGCAGCACTTCGCAAGGTGGCAACGGGCCTCGCGCGCGCGGCAACCGGAATGTCAGAAGATCAGCGCACCGGGCCGGTGGGCGACGATCTGCGTGAAGCCATGCGCATCGTCGAGGCCCGCCTGTTCGCGACGGACAAGGCGCTGACCGCCAACCAGCTTGCCGAGAGCCTTCCCTCCGAGATCGACGTGGCAGCGGTCCTCGAGGCGCTCCAGGCGGACTATGCCGAGCGCGGCGTCAACCTTGTGCGTGCAGGTGGGCGCTGGCAGTTTCGCACGGCCTCCGATCTGGCCTACCTGCTCGAACGTCACGCGGTCGAGGAGCGCCGCCTGTCGCGTGCCGCCCTCGAAACACTGGCCATCATCGCCTATCACCAGCCGGCAACGCGCGCCGAGATCGAGGAGGTCCGCGGCGTGTCGACCTCGAAGGGCACGCTCGATGCGCTCATGCAGACCGGTTGGGTGCGCCCCCGCGGCCGCCGCCGCGCACCCGGCAAGCCGGTCACTTACGGCACGACGGACGAGTTTCTCCAGCAATTCGGCCTCGAGTCGCTCGGTGATCTGCCGGGCCTTTCGGAACTCAAGGGCGCAGGCCTCCTCGATGCTGCCCTGCCACCCGACTTCCGCTTGCCGCAACCGCAGGAACTTGCCGCCTTGATGCCGGACGAACTGCCGCTCGAGGATGACGAGCACGACCAACCCGCGCTCGAACTCGGCGAAGAGCCTGGCGACGACGAAGCGGAGGCCGGCAACGACAACGCGGCGATCGAAACACGGGCGCCTGGCACCTGACCCGAGGGTTGCATCCCGCAACCGTCATGGACATCTCTGCTTGACGGTCGCAGCGATTGCCGCTTCATCCCTATTGGGTTGAGGTGGCCTATGGGATGCGGTGGGTTGCGTTCGCGTGAAGCCTGATTGATGTTCATTTGAGGTCCACTTGAGGTCCACTTTAGGTCCTCTGGGCGCCCTCTTGGAGTAGCGTTTGGACATATTAAGGAAACTCGGTGGCCTGGCCGGCGCTTCGCTGTCGCTTCCCGCTCGCCAGGGCGAGACCGGCCAGCGTGCTGCCGTCGCCTTCGCCGCCAGCCTCGAATTCCAGAACGTCGAGCGCCGCTACGAGACGACCGTAGCCGTGCGCGATGTCTCGATGCGCATCGAACCCGGCGAGATCATCTGCCTTCTCGGCCCGTCCGGTTGCGGTAAGACAACCCTGCTCCGATTGGCCTCGGGGATCGACAAGCCGACCGCGGGACGCATTCTCCTGAATGACCGCGAAGTCGCCGGGTCGGACCGTTTTGTTCCTCCGGAAAAGCGCAATATTGGTCTTATGTTCCAAGACTTTGCGCTGTTTCCCCACCTTACCGTTCTCGAAAACGTCGCGTTCGGCCTGAAGGGCTTGCCGGCCAATATTGCGGCCCAGGAGGCATTTGCAACGCTCGTCCGTGTCGGGCTTGACCGCTACGCGCGCGATTACCCGCACATCCTGTCCGGCGGCCAGCAGCAGCGTGTCGCTCTGGCCCGCGCCATTGCCCCGCGACCGGCCGTCATCCTCATGGACGAGCCGTTTTCCGGCCTCGACGTTTATCTGCGCGAAATGCTCCGCGCCGCCACCCGCGACCTGCTCAAGGAAACCCGCTCGACGGGCGTAGTTGTCACCCACGACCCCGATGAGGCGATGCAACTCGCCGACCGCATCGCCGTCATGTGCGCCGGCCGCATCGTCCAGTTCGGCGTCGCAGATCACCTCTACCATCACCCTGCCGACTTGTTCGTCGCGCGCTTGTTTTCGGAGATCAATGAATTCCCAGCCGTGGTTCGCGACGGTGCGGTCAGCATGCCCTTCGCCTCCTTCCCGGCACCCGACTTCGCCGACGGCGATCACGTGGTCCTGTGCATCAGGCGGCGCGCGGTGCGCCCGATGAAACCGGACGCCGGCCCGCCAGACGGCATCCATGGTCGCGTTCTTGCCTCGCAGTTCCAGGGTGATCTCGCCCAGCTCACGATCGGTGTTTCCGGTATGGATACACCCATCACGAGCCTGGTCCGCGAAGCGCTCGCTCCGGCCGTTGGCGAGGATGTGAAATTGAAGGTCGACCCGGCCGGCGCGCTGATCTTTGCTGACGAGGCCTGATCTGAACCGGCATCCAGGATGGATCCGGCACTAACCCTACCACTGTCCAGAACACCCCGCCGGTTGCCCAATATCCTGCAATCTGCGATAGATAAATCCAGGCAACGCCTGGAATTTGCACCGCGCGTCCCCATATCCCGGGTGGAGGTGGGGCGACGGGCCGGCGAGTCGCGCAAAATACCGACAATCACGGCACGGAAGGGCGACTTGGACCACGTTAGGGAGACTTGAGCTGATGGGTACATTCAGCATCTGGCATTGGTTGATCGTTCTTGCGATCGTCGTCTTGTTGTTCGGCCGCGGCCGCATTCCGGAGCTGATGGGCGACGTTGCCAAAGGCATCAAGAACTTCAAGAAGGGCATGTCCGACGAAGACAAGTCCGCCGACGAGCCGAAGGCAATCGACGCGACGGCCGAGAAAACGGTCGAGTCGACTTCGTCCGAGCAAACCAAGACGAGCTAGCCGGTCTGGACCGGATGACGATCATGGTCATGTGGTGCACGGAGGCGCAAGAGTCCTCGAGCACCGTTAGTCGACCGGCGCACCCCCTCGGCGGGATTTTCTGATGCTTGATATCGGTTGGAGCGAGCTGCTTGTGGTAGCCGTCGTGGCCCTCATCGTCGTGGGCCCGAAGGAACTGCCGTCGTTGCTGCGCACCGTTGGCCGCTTCGTCAACGTCATTCGGCGTCAGGCCAACGAGTTCCGGTCACAGTTTGACGAGGCCATCAAGGACTCGGAGTTCGAGCAGGTGCGCAAGGAGTTTCAGGAAATCAAAGAAGGTGCGGCGGAAACAATTCGTGACGCCGAGCGCGACATCGAGAACGAGATGCGCGATCTCGACGAGATCAGCAGCGATATCGATCGCCAACTCAAAGCAAATACGGACAATGAGGCGAGTGGGCAACTCACCGACGCCGACGTGCTCGCAACACAGCACACTAAGGATCTGGCCGGGGAACTGCCCGGGGATCTGGCCGGGGATCTGGCCGAGGATCCGACCTGGATCGATGCCCACAACGAAACCGTTCTCGAAGCTGAGAAGGAAGCTCGGGCCAACGGCTCGCCTACGGTAGCAGACATTGACGACTCGGGAGCCGGCCAGGGAACTGATCATGGAGCCGGCCAAGGAGCGAGCAAGACGCCTGACGACAGTGCCTCGCGCGACAAGTCAAGCGCCACCGACACGGCTGCCCAAGACGGCGCGCCAAAGGCCGGAGCATCCACGTGACCGACGCCAAATACGACAGCACGGCTCACGCGGGCGACCGCGACGAGATCGATGCCTCCAAAGCACCGCTCATGGAGCATCTCGTCGAGCTGCGCCAACGGTTGATTTATGCCGTCGTGGCGTTTTTCGTCACGTTCGTGGTCTGCTTCGCCTTTGCCGGCACGATCTTCAACATTCTGCTGTGGCCGTTCATTTCGGTCGTCGGCCCGGAGAATGCGAAAACGATCTATACGCACCTGCTCGAAAAGTTCTTCACCGAGGTCAAGCTTGGACTGTTCGGAGCAGCCTTTCTGTCGTTTCCCTTCGTTGCTGTTCAGATCTACAAGTTCGTGGCCCCCGGCCTCTACCGCAACGAGCGCGAGGCGTTTCGTCCCTACCTCATCGCGACGCCGATCCTGTTTTTCATCGGTGCCTGTGTGGTCTATTTCATCGCAATGCCGCTGCTCGTGCAGTTCTCGGTCGGTTTCCAGCAAACCGGCGGTGAAGGGCAGGCCGCGATCGAACTGCTGCCGAAGGTGAGCGAGTATTTGTCACTCATCATGACGTTGATTCTGGGCTTTGGCATTTGTTTTCAGCTGCCTGTGATCGTGACGCTGCTTGCTCGCGCCGGCTTTGTGACTGCCGATACGCTGCGAGAAAAGCGACGATGGGCGATCCTCGCCGTATTCGTTGCCGCGGCGATTCTCACCCCGCCGGATCCAATCAGCCAGATCGCGATGGCCCTGCCGACGCTTGCTCTGTACGAGCTGTCGATTTTTGCCGTCATGCACGTTGAAAAAACCGTGGCGAAAAAGGCCGCCGCGGCCGCCGACTCATCCGACGAATCGAGTTCGTAGCGCCCAGCCTCTGGACCCCGCCCCCCGAACGCGCCTATAGCTCGCGGCATCGCGCGTCGGCGGGCCGCCCGCCGCCGGCCATCACACCCTGACCAACCGTCGGACCTAGACCATGTTTGACATCAAATGGATCCGTGAGAATCCCGAAGCGTTTGACAAGGGATTGGAAGGCCGCGGTATGCCGCCGATGGCCGCGAAACTGATCGCCATGGACGAGGAACGCCGGCGGCATTTGACCAGTCTGCAGGACGCACAGGCCCGGCGCAATGCAGCCTCGAAGGAAATTGGCAAGGCGAAGGCGTCCAAGGACGAAGCAACCGCCAGCAAACTCGTGGCCGAAGTCTCCGACCTCAAGGCGTTCATCCAGGACGGCGAGCAGATGGAGCGCGAGTTGGACGAGGCTATCACGACGCAGTTGGCTGCAATTCCCAACCTGCCGCTCGACGACGTGCCGCTGGGCGCGGACGAAAACGACAACCTGCTGGTTCGCACGGTCGGCACGCCGCCTCAGTTTGATTTCGTACCGAAAGAACACTTCGAGATTGGCGAGGACTTGGGCTTGATGGATTTCGAATCGGCTGCTCGAATTTCCGGCGCTCGGTTTGTCGTGCTCAAGGGCGCACTCGCCCGCATGGAGCGCGCCCTTGCCCAGTTTATGCTCGACGTTCACACGAACGAGTTCGGCTATACCGAGATCAACCCGCCGCTCCTGGTGCGTGACCAGGCAGCCTACGGCACCGCCAACCTGCCGAAGTTTGCCGAAGATTTGTTTCACACCGAGGATGGGTACTGGCTGATCCCGACCGCGGAGGTCTCTTTGACCAACCTCGCGCGCGAGACCATTCACGCAGAAGCGGATCTGCCGCTACGCTACACGGCCTGGACGCCGTGTTTCCGCTCCGAAGCCGGTTCGGCGGGCCGCGATGTGCGCGGTATGATCCGCCAGCACCAGTTTGCCAAGGTCGAGCTGGTGTCGATTACGACCGAGGCCGACGCCATGGCCGAGCACGAACGCATGACCAATTGCGCAGAGGAAATCCTCAAGCGCCTCGGGCTCGCCTACCGCACCATGTTGCTGTGCACCGGCGACATGGGATTTGCATCGCAAAAGACATATGACATCGAAGTCTGGCTGCCGGGCCAGGATACCTATCGCGAAATCTCGAGCTGTTCGGTGTGCGGCGATTTCCAGGCCCGCCGCATGGGCGCACGCTACCGTGTCGATAACAGCAAGGACGTGCGCTACTGTACGACGCTCAACGGCTCCGGCCTTGCTGTCGGCCGGACGCTGATTGCCATTCTGGAAAACTATCAACAGTCCGACGGCAGCGTCACGATCCCAGAGGCATTGCAGCCATACATGGGCGCCATGACACGGCTCGAGCATGCCTGACCGTGCGCCATAGCGGAGACCCTATGCGAATTCTCATCACCAATGACGACGGGATCGAAGCACCAGGCCTGGTCGCGCTACGCCGCATTGCCGGCGAATTGAGCGAGGATGTCTGGGTCGTTGCCCCGGAAACCAACCACTCCGGCGCAGGTCATTCGCTGTCGCTTCGCAATCCGCTGCGCATGCGTGAACTGGACGAGCGCACGTATGCCGTACAGGGCACGCCGACGGATTGCGTGATCATGGCCGTGCGCCGCGTGCTGTTCGATCACCGGCCCGACCTGATCCTGTCAGGCGTCAACATGGGACAAAACCTCGCTGAGGACGTCACCTACTCGGGTACCATCGCGGCGGCCTTCGAGGGAACGCTGGTCGGAATCCGCTCGATCGCCCTATCGCAGTCCGTCGGTTTTCGTGAAGGCCGCGAGCCGGAGTGGGAGACGTGCATGCAGCACGGACCGGAACTGATTCGTCGCCTGCTCGAAATCGAATGGCCGCAGGGCGTTCTCATGAACGTCAACTTCCCGGACTGCGTGCCCGAAGATGTGCGCGGGACGCGCGTCACGCGACAAGGCAGACGCGATCAGTCGACGCTCGGTATCGAGCAGCGGCTGGATAATTGGGGGCAGCCCTATTACTGGCTGGGCTTTGGTCGCAAGCTGTCCAACCCGCCCGAGGAAGTGGATCTTTGGGCCGTCTACAACGACTACATTTCGGTAACGCCGTTGTCGATGAACTTGACGGCCACCGATATGCTCGGCCCGCTCAAGGCCAAGGTCGCCACGGCAGACTGACGCAAACTGCATTGATACGCGCACCAGGTTCCGGCGGCTATCAATCGCCGGCGACCAATGGCAGGAGCGGTTCGGTTGGTTCTCCCGACACCTGCCATCGTCCCGCCGAACCCGCGCCGTTCTAAGCCCACAATCAGAGCATATTGGTTTTGCAGTGTTCCTGTAGTTGCGGAGGCCTGCTGCATTGGACGCGCCAGGGGGCGTGCCTCGGTTCGCTTGCGGTCTCGCCCGGGAACGCATAGGTCCGCGCGAGCCCCGAGCCCCGAGCCTCGTGCGTTAACGCATTGTTCACCAAAAGGGCGTTAGGTGAAGACGAGGTAAAAGAGGTGAAGCAATGTTGCGTCACGTGCGTCATTCACGGGCATTCGGCCGCTTTGGATATTTCAAGACCGCCTTCGCCATTCTCGCAGGCTCTGTCCTTCTCGCAGGCTGCAGTGCGGATGTTCTGCGTTTCAATGCGCCGGCTCTCGGACTAAGCGGCGCCAGTGACACGGAACCGCCTCAGCCCGTTCATTCGGACGGCTCACTGTTCGACCAGCAGCCAAGCCGCAACGCCGGATCACCGTCGCCCGGCTATGCGCCTCCGGCCTCTTCCGGCCGTGTTGAAAGCTCCCGCCTCGCCGATGCCGCTCCACTTGCCGATGAGCCGCCGGCCAGCAACAACACATACCCCCAATCCCGTGAAACTTACGCGCCACGCCGCCGCGCACCGCTGACAGTTGCCGAATCTGATCGCCAGAGCCGCCCCAACGACCGTGTCACCGTGCGTCAGGGCGATACGCTCTACGAAATCGCACGCCGCAATGGCGTCAGCGTGCGTGATATCAAGGATGCCAACGGGCTCACCAGCAATGTCATCCGCCCCGGTCAGGTTCTCTATCTGACGGATCGCGGCGAAGGCTCACGCGCGGGCACGCCCGAGCCCCGGTTCGAACCGCGTCGCCCGCCAAACAGCGTTGATGACAGAACGCCGTCTGATTCAGATCTCGAAACCTACACGGTTCAGCCCGGAGATAGTCTCTACGCAATCTCCCGCCGTACCGGCGTCAGAGTGGCCGACTTGCGAGAGCTGAACTCGATTCGTGACGTTCGCCGCATCCGCCCGGGCATGGTCCTTCGCCTACGCGACAGTGGAGGCGGCGCTGGAACCGGCAGTGATGAGCGCCGCTACGCTGGTACATCGACCTCGCAGGAACCTGTTCGTTCGCCGCAGCGCACGCGGCCACTGTCCGGCAACGAACCCATCATTCTCAATCCCAGGTCCAATCAACGCATCAGCGAGCCGGAGCGCCGCGCACCGCGCACCGAAACAGCCATGCGTCAGCCGAGCGCGCGTGCACCGACGACGAGCGAGCGCCAAAGCAGTGGTGTCGGCGACTTCAATTTTCGCTGGCCGGTTCGGGGCCGCATCATTCGCGGGTTCGGCAAACGCTCCGATGGCTCCAACAACGATGGCATCAACATTGCCGTCCCGATTGGCAGCGACGTTCATGCCTCGGAACGCGGCACGGTCGCCTACGCCGGCAACGAACTTAAAGGGTACGGCAACTTGATCCTTGTGCGCCATGACAACGGTTATGTCACAGCCTACGCCCACGCGGACCGCATGCTGGTGCGGCGCGGCGATGAGGTACGTCGCGGCCAGGTCATCGCAAAGGCGGGCAAGACCGGGGCCGTTTCACAGCCACAGCTGCATTTCGAATTGCGCCAGGGCGCAAAACCGGTCGATCCGATGCCTCATCTCGGGCGCATGTGAGGTGGCGGGAGCGCCATCGCGACCGTTTGGAATGATCCCGACCTGGCCCGACCTGGCCCGACCTGGCCCGACCTGGCCCGACCTGGCCCGACCTGGCCCGACCTGGCCCGACCTGGAATGAAATTCAATCCAGTTCCAGCGTCTTGCCCTGTCGGCCGGCCAGATCCTGAATGTACTGCCAGGCAACGCGTCCGGATCGGGCACCGCGCGTTGTCGACCATTCGAGCGCATCGCGCCGGAGTTCCTCCGCGTCAATGTCGAGCCCGAAATGGGCGACATAGCCGTTCACCATCGCCAGGTACTGATCCTGCGACCCGTTGTGGAAGCCGAGCCACAAGCCAAACCGGTCGGACAGCGACACTTTTTCTTCGACCGCCTCGCTCGGGTTGATCGCGGTGGAGCGCTCGTTTTCCATCATATCCCGCGGCATCAGGTGACGTCGGTTCGACGTGGCGTAGAACACCACATTGACCGGCCGGCCTTCGATGCCGCCGTCGAGCACCGCCTTCAATGACTTGTAGCTGGTGTCGTTGTGATCGAACGACAGGTCATCGCAGAACAGGATGAAACGGTCGTCGCACTTGCGCAGGACATTGAGGCAGCGCGGCAGACTGTCGATTTCCTCGCGGTGGATTTCGACCAGCTTGAGGTCGGGCCTTCCGCCTTGTCCGAGCTTCAGGCTGCGGCGCACATCGGCGTGGGCCGCCTTGACCAGGGACGACTTGCCCATGCCGCGCGCACCCCACAAAAGCGCATTGTTGGCCGGAAAGCCGGCCGCAAACCGACGCGTGTTCTCAAGCAACTGATCGGCTGGCCGCTCGACGCCCTGCAGCAGCCCCAGCGGAATTCGGTTGATGTGCTTGACCGGCTGGAAATTGTCCGGGTCCGTTTGCCAGATAAACGCCTCGGCCGCAGAAAAGTCCGGCTCCGGTGGCAACGGCGGCGCGAGCCGGTCGAGTGCATCTGCAATGCGTGCCAAAAGCTCTGTCTTTGCGCCACTCATGATGTCGAAGCCCTAGTGCTGGATACATGGCCGGAATTCGGTCTCGGCGGGCGATCTATAGGCCTTGGCGGGCCAAAGCGGCACCCGGTGGGGCACTGCGTCACGCTGGCCGTGCAGCTCCGGCTGCGGCGTTGCAATAGCGGTGCGAGGATCTATAGTCGCCGCCAAACCGGACGTCGGCTTGCGATCGCGAACGCAAACCGCGATGTCCTGCGTTTTTGCCATACGAAGCCTAATCAAGAGGTGCACAGGCGCTCATGTTCATCACCCCAGCTTATGCGCAGGCCGGCGGAGCCGGCGGCGGTGACTTCTTTGTGCAGCTGCTGCCGATCATGCTGATGATCGTCATCTTCTATTTCCTGCTGTTTCGCCCACAGCAACAGCGCATGAAGGCGCACCAGGAAATGGTGGCGAACATCCGGCGCGGCGACACGGTCGTCACGTCCGGCGGGGTCATTGGAAAAGTAACCCGGGTCAAGGACGACGGCAACGAGATCGAGGTTGAGATCGCCGAGAATACCAAGGTGCGCGTGGTCAAGGGCACGATTTCAGAGGTTCGCGTCAAGGGCGAGCCGGTCAAGGACTGACACTGCCCGGTACGGCGGCGGTGAGACCGCTGCCGCTCGCGGTCGCTGGCCTGATCGCCAGGGCCAGGGTTGCCCAATCCCGCCCGCGCCACTAAATCCGCAACACCCGTTCGGCCATGATTCGGCCATGAGCGGGTCGCGCCCGGCCCGAAGCCGGCCATAAGCTCCCGAACAGTCTCCAATCGGGAACAACGTTGAAGAAGCCCTAGTCATGCTCCATTTTGCGCGCTGGAAAATATTCTCGATCATTGGCCTTTGCCTTGCCGCTCTGGTTCTCGCCTCGCCCAACTTTTTCTCTGCCGAGGTGGTCAAGTCATGGCCCGACTGGCTGCCCAAGAAGCAACTCTCCCTTGGTCTCGACCTACGCGGCGGTGCGCATTTGCTCTATGCGATGGACACCAAGGAACTGCGCGCAAACATGATCAAGAATTTGCGCGGTGATGTACGCCAGCGCTTGATCAACGCCAAGATCGGCGGCATCACCGGCCGGATCTCGAACGGCGTGCAGACGCGCTTGAGCAATCCGGCCGACATGGAAAAGGCGCTGCGTGAAATGCGTCAGCTCGCCCAGCCTCTGTCGGCCAATATATTTGCCGGCACCGACGAGCGTGATCTCGCCGTCAAGCAGATCAGTGATCGGGTGATCCATGTCACGATCAACGAGGCCGGCCTCAAGCAGCGCATCACCGAGGCGATGAGCGGTGCGATCGAGACGGTTAGGCGGCGTGTCGATGCATTCGGTACCAGCGAACCGAACATCACGCGCCAAGGCGCCGATCGCATCCTCGTGCAGGTGCCGGGCGTCCAGGACACACAGGGTCTGAAGGACCTGATCGGCAAAACCGCCAAGTTGAGTTTTCACGAAGTTCACCCGACGGACGGCCTGTCGGCGGAGTTGCGTCCGCCGCGTGGCGACTACCGTTCTTATCAGGCCGCACCTGGGTCCGACGCCGCCGGTTCGTACTATTTCCTGAAAGACACCGCCGTGGTGCGTGGCGACCAGCTCAAGAGTGCCTCGCAGGGTTTCGATCAGCGAACCAACGAGCCGATTATCCTCTTCACCTTCAATCAGGAGGGTGCCCGCGCATTCGCCAAGTTCACGTCCGAGAACGTCAATCGCCCGTTCGCAATCGTGCTCGACAACAAGGTGCTGTCGGCACCGGTCGTGCGCGAGCCGATCCTGGGCGGATCCGGTCAGATCTCCGGCGGATTTTCGGTCAAGGACGCCAACGACCTTGCCATCCAGCTTCGCTCCGGTGCCCTGCCCGCTGATCTGACCGTTGTCGAGGAGCGCTCCGTCGGCCCGTCGCTTGGCGCCGACAGCATTGCGTCCGGGCGCCTGGCCGGCATCGTCGGCGCGGTTGCGACAGTGCTCCTGACGCTGTGGGTTTACGGCACATTTGGTTTTTTTGCCGTCGTCGGCCTGGTGCTGAACGCGCTGTTTATCGTTGCCATCATGTCGACCATTGGATCGGTGCTGACCCTTCCGGGAATCGCCGGATTGATCCTCACCATCGGTATGGCGGTCGATGCCAACGTGTTGATTTACGAACGCATTCGCGAGGAACTTCGCGCCGGCAAGACGGCAATAGCCGCCATAGACTCCGGATTCGGCCGCGCCATGGTGACCATCCTCGACAGCCAGCTCACCACGCTTGCCGCCGCGATCATCATGTTCTGGCTGGGCTCCGGTCCGATCCGCGGCTTCGCGGTGACACTCTCGATCGGCATATTCACATCGATCTTCACCGCGGTAACGGTCGTACGTTTGATGATCGCCATGTGGCTGCAGATGGAACGGCGCAAGACGCGCAACGTCGACGTACCGATCTGAGGCCGCCGCCGCACCGCGAACAGAGGTAGCAAACAATGTCGTTCATCCCGAATATCAAAGGCCATCGCTTGTTTCATTTGAAGAGCGAATTGCCTTTCATGGAGTTCTCTCGCTTCGCATATGTCATTTCGGGCATCGCAGCCGTCATCTCGCTCATCCTGTTTGCCGCGGTCGGCCTGAACTACGGCGTCGACTTCAAAGGCGGCTCGATGATCGAAGTGCAGGCAAAGAGCGGTAAAGCGGAAATCGGCCAGATCCGCAGCGCGGTAAGTGGTCTTGGTCTCGGTGATGTGCAGATTCAGACCTTTGGCTCCGACAAGGACATCCTGATCCGCATCGAGCAGCAATCCGGTGGCGAAAAGGCTCAGCAGGCGGCCCTAGCAAAGGTGCTTGCAGCCATTGGCGACAATTACGAGCAGCGCCGCACGGAGGTGGTCGGACCGGCGGTATCCGGCGAATTGCGCACGACAGGACTGATCGCCGTGCTCTGTTCGATCATCGCGATTATTCTTTACGTCTGGTTTCGCTTCGAGTGGCAGTTCGCGGTCGGCGCGGTGGTTGCACTGACCCACGACGTGTTGATTACAGTCGGCGTCTTCTCGCTCCTGCAGCTCGAGTTCGATCTTTCGACCGTCGCGGCATTGCTTACAATTCTCGGCTACTCCGTCAACGACACGGTAGTTGTGTCTGACCGCATCCGCGAGAATTTGAGGCGCTACAAGAAGATGGAGATCGCCCAACTTCTCAACCGGTCCATCAATGAAACCCTTGCGCGCACGTTGATGACCAGCTTGACCACACTCATCGTCCTCATCGCGCTCTACGTACTTGGTGGCGAGGTGATCCGCAACTTTACGTTTGCCATGATGTTTGGCGTGGTCATCGGTACCTATTCGTCGATCTTCATTGCCGCCCCGCTGCTGGCTTATCTCGGCGTCAAGCGCGACTGGTCGGGTGTGACACGAGGTGCGCCGGCGGCGGCTCAGTAAACCAGCGGCGTTGCGTTTGGAAGGCATGCGGCCATGCCGGATCAAACTGCGAGGTACCCGGGCACGGCCCCGATCGATGCCTACGGCAACGGCGGCTTTCGTTTCGCCGACATGAGCCATCGCGGCTCGATCCTGTGTCTGCCGTCGGGCATCTACGCATGGGATGTGGCACGCGAAGCAGCCGTACGCCCGGCCGACCTGTCACACGTGTTGGCCGAGCTGGCACCACCGGCCTTTCTGTTACTCGGCACAGGCAGCAGTCAGATATTTCCTTCGCCCGAACTACGCGCCGCATTCACGGCTGCCGGCCTTGGTCTGGAAGCAATGAGTACCGGTGCGGCCTGTCGCACGTACAATGTATTGCTTGGCGAGGGCCGGCCGGTCGCCGCCGCCCTCGTCGCCGTCGCCTGAAGGAGCGATTGTGGACAGCGCGCCGATTCCGACGGGCAGAGCGGACTGGGATGACATTCGCGGCACCGCCCGGACATGGCAGTACGATCGCTATCTCGCCGCAACGCTCTCACCACGCAGCGCACGTTCTGATCTGATCGTTCTGGCGGCTTTTGCTGGCAACGTTGAGCGCATCGTATGGACGGTCAGCGAGCCGACGATAGCAGCCATTCGATTGCAGTGGTGGCACGACGCCATATCGGCGCAATCTGCAACGGGCAATCCGCTGGCGGACGGACTGATTGATGTCATGCGCCGCCAACGCTTGCCGGCAGGCCTGCTCTTCGGCGTCGTTGAAACTCAGGAGATCGAGCTTTTCTCGGACTTGGTTCCGGATCTGGATCATTTGCGCATGCATTTCATCCGACGCGACGGGGCGCTTTTCAATCTCGCTGCCCGCATCCTCGGCAAGACACTTACAGGCGGGGACGCAGAAACGGTTGAGGCCGCAGCTGTCGCTTACGGCCTCGCTCGCACACTTGCCGAACTCAAGCGCCGCATGCACGCGCGCCAACTCCTGGTTCCGGCGGATCGGGCCGCCGCCCACGGCGTACACCTGACAAGCCCGCCGCTAGGCGAGGCCGGGCCCACGCGACGCCTGATGGTCGAGTTGACCGAGGTTGCGCAATCCGAGCTTGTGCGCTTGCGCGCCGGCCTGGCTGGTCAATCCAAGCTGTTTCGGGCCGCTCTGCTGCCTGCAGCCCTGACATCCGCGTACCTGACCAGCGCCAACCGCCAATTTGATGCCGCAAAGTCAGACGAAATGGGCCCGTCGGCATTGCTCAAGGCGTACCGGCTGGCGAAGGCGCGTTGGACCGGACGGTTTTAAAACCCATCCGCGCGCATGAGCGGCGGCGTTCATGGGACACGAAGGGATGGCAAGACGTCATGCAATTCAATGTGCTGGCGGTACTTTGTGGGCTCGTGGCGCTCGTTGCAGGTTGGCCGGCCGCGGCTGCGCCGACCATTGCGTGGCGTTTGGAAAATCCCTTCCGGTTTTTTGAGGACCCGGCGGACACCCGCAGACATCGCGCAACCTTTGAAGCACTGAGCCCGGACGAGCGCCGCGCGGCGATCCTCAACGCCGAGCGCCACCTTGCACGCCGGCATCCGGAAGGCTGGGCGGCGGCGCTGACCGGGCGGGTGTGTTGGAATGAAGCCGGTAACCGTTACCGCTGCCCGAGCCGCAAGGGCAGCTACATCCACCCGCGCAGCCATCGAGTCGAAGTCTGGCTCGAGGAGGCCAGCGAAAACGCAGGCGAAGCTTGCACCTGGCTGACGGCGCCGAGGGGGCGGAACCGCCGCCGCGGCATTTCCGTTTCCCAGCCGTGCGACAAGCCTCTGGTCCTGGATATTCCCTATCCCAATGGTGCCGATATCGCCGTTCGCTCGGGCGGTCGTGAGCTTGCCAGCGCGTGGATCCGCGTGCGCGATATTCTTGTCGTCGGTCTCGGCGACAGTTTCGCCTCCGGTGAAGGCAATCCGGATGTCCCGGTGCGCTTCTCGCGTGAGCGGACAGCCGATTACGGCTCGCCCACGAAGGAGATTCACCTAACTGGGTATCCGGCCCGTGTTGGCACGTGGTCAAAGATCGGCGATGCCACGTTCATCCGCAACAATGCACGCTGGCTCGACCAGGCCTGCCATCGATCGCTCTATTCGCACCAATTGCGTGCTGCCCTTCAGCTAGCGATCGAAGATCCGCATCGCGCCGTAACGTTTGTGGGCTTTGCGTGTTCCGGCGCCGAGGTCACCAAAGGCTTGTTCCTGCGCTACAAAGGCCATGAGTGGGTGCCCAATCCACCGGACGTGTCGCAGATTTCGGCAGTGGCACGTGCCCAGTGTGGCCGCTTCAGGCCGGCCCTCAAGGACTATCCCGAGGCCTACCATATGCGCGGCCGGATTCCAGACCTGAAGGGCGGCCTTCAGCTCTACAAGTGTGACCGCAGGCGTGCGCGCCGGATCGATCTCATTCTCGTTTCCATAGGTGGCAACGACATCGGCTTTGCACGGCTTGTCGCCAACGCCGTATTGCGCGATCGCTCGTTATTGAAACGCCTTGGTGGTTGGTTCGGACAGGTCTACGGCAAGGAGGAAACCAGCCTTCCGTTGCAAAACCTGGACGCGCGCTATAAGGCGCTCCACCGTGCCTTTCACAACGTTCTGCATGTGCCGTGGAGCGAGAGTGATCGCATCATCTTGACCGCCTATCCGCCGCTCGCTCTGCTCGAGGACGGCAAGAGCTTGTGCCCAGGCGGCCGCATTGGCATGGATGTGCTGCCGGCGTTTTCACTCGACCCGCGGCGCGCCCGCGATGGCGAGGACATCTCCAGCCGGTTGCTCAAAGTCATGCGCCGCCATGCCCGAAACCGGGGTTGGTCGTTTACGTCCGCCCACCGCAAATCCTTTCTAGGCCACAGTATTTGCGCTGGCTATCACCTTGCGACTTTTGTTGCGGCGGAGGAATTGCGCATGCCGCGCCGGCTGAACGGATACTGGGATCCCTACAACCCGGCCGACTACCGCGCGTATGCTTCACGCAGGCGCTGGTTTCGCACGCCGAATGATGCCTTCCTGACAGGAAATTTCCATGTCACGGGGTCGCTGTTGCAGAACGTCCTGCAATCAAAGTCTTTGCGCTGGACGCAATTACTGCTGGCTGCCACCTATTCCGGTGCCTTTCATCCGACCGCCGAAGGTCAGGCAGCGATCGCGGATGCTGTTGCAGACCGCGCACGCACCGTCCTGAACCGCTACGCCACCAACGATGAGCGCGAGTGAGGCCGGCCGAACCGTCCCCTCTACTCGGCAGCTTCCGCCTTGCGCCAGTCTTCGATCCAGGCCGTCCAGTCGGCAATCGCACGTCTTGCCTGCAGATTTTTTTTCGCGCGCGACTTGGCCTTGCCGCGCAACCGCCGGCCATCCTCGTCCTTGTTCGGTGGCGGGATGCTTGGCAGGAGGCCGAAATTGATGTTCATCGGCTGAAACGAGCGTGCGGTGTGTGCGTGATCATCGCTCAAGTGGCCGCCGGTAATGTGTGCCAGCAGCGCACCGTGGGCCGTGGTCGGCGGCGGCAGGCGCGGTGGTCGGCCGAGCCGTTCGTCGGCTGCAAACCGCCCCGCCAGCAGACCGCATGCAGCACTTTCGACATAGCCTTCCACGCCGGTGATCTGGCCGGCAAACCGCAGGCGGGGCATCGCGCTCAGGCGCAACGATTGATCGAGCAGGCGCGGCGAATTGAGAAACGTGTTGCGGTGCAGTCCGCCAAGGCGCGCGAATTCCGCCCGCTCCAGCCCTGGGATCATGCGGAAAATGCGGGTCTGTTCACCGTGGCGCAGCTTGGTTTGGAACCCAACCATGTTCCACAGGCTTCCCAAGGCATTGTCCTGGCGCAGCTGAACCACCGCATAGGGCTTCCCTGTATCCGGGTGGGGATTGGTCAGCCCGACCGGCTTCATCGGGCCGTGCCGCAGCGTATCGCGACCACGCTCGGCCATCACCTCGATCGGCAGGCAGCCGTCGAAGTAGGGCGTATTCGTTTCCCACTCCTTGAACTCTGATTTGTCGCCCGCGATCAGCTGGTCGATGAAGGCGTAGTATTGCGCTTCGTCGAGGGGGCAGTTGAGATAGTCGGCACCGGTGCCGCCAGGACCCGCCTTGTCGTAACGCGACTGCTTCCAAGCCACCGTGAGATCGATCGAGTCGTAGTGGACGATCGGAGCGATCGCATCGAAAAACGCCAGCGCGCCTTCTCCGGTGAGATCGTGAATGGCGGCGCTGAGGGCAGGTGATGTCAGTGGCCCCGTCGCGACGATCACGTTGTCCCAGTCGTCGGGCGGCAGCGCCGCCACTTCGCCGCGTTCGATCGTGATCAGCGGGTGGGCTTCCAGTCGCGCGGTCACCTCTTCCGCGAACCCGTCGCGATCCACGGCGAGCGCGCTTCCCGCCGGCAGGCGATGCCGGTCACCCGCAGCCATGATGAGCGAGTTTGCCGAGCGCATCTCGGCATGCAGGACGCCCACCGCGTTGCTTTCGGCGTCGTCGGAGCGAAACGAGTTCGAACACACCAGTTCCGCGCAGCTCGCCGTCTGATGCGCTTCCGTTGCAACCTCCGGGCGCATTTCGTGCAGCACCGCCGCCACGCCGGCTTCGGCCGCCTGCCAGGCCGCTTCCGAGCCTGCAAGTCCGGCGCCGATGACATGAATGGGCTTGGCTTTCGTCATCGCTGCTTCAGGCGTGCTCCCGATCGTCCCGCATCGAAGGGCTTGGCCATACGTCCTGTCGTGCTAAGAGGTGGTTTCGATCATACGCAATCTATGCCGGGAGAAGACACATGTCGATTACGCGCCACGAGCCGTCGCCGATTTTCAATAAGGTCGTCGAGGCCAACGGTTTCGTTTTCACCTCTGGCATCGTTGCAGATGATACATCCCAGGACATCAAGGGCCAGACCCGCCAGATCCTCGCCGAGATGGACCGTCTTCTGGCGCTCGGTGGAACCGATAAGTCCAAGGTCGTGTCAGCCATGATCTGGGTCACCGACATTCGCAATCGTGACGCCATGAACGAGGAATGGATCGCCTGGACCAGCGGCCAGAACCTGCCGACGCGTGCCTGCGTCGAGGCGCGTCTTGCCGCGCCTGATATGCTGGTTGAAATCGCCTTGACCGCGACCAAGTGATGCCCGCCGGCATCACGCCTCGAGCCGCTCGTCCTCGAGCCCGCGAAACCGACGTCGACGAGGATTGCATGAGCACGTCCAGGCCCCGGCCCGCACACCGTGCGGATTTCATACATTTCCACGTCATCCCCACGCGATGGATGGACAATGACGTCTACGGCCATGTCAACAACGTCGTCTACTATTCCTACTTCGACACGCTGATCAATCGCTACCTGATCGACTCCTGCGGTCTTGACTTCGAGGCAGGCGAAATCATCGGTATCGCCGTCGAAACGACCTGCCGGTTTCACCGATCATTCGCCTACCCCGAGGACGTCCACGCCGGGCTCGCGATCGGCCACCTCGGAACGTCGTCGGTGCGCTACGAGATCGGGCTTTTCGGCATGGACGAAGATCACGCCCGCGCCGACGGTCACTTCGTTCATGTGTTCGTCGACCGCGTAACCATGCGACCGGCTGCATTTCCCGACCGCATGCGCGCCGGCTTGGCGAAACTCTTGAGAGCCTGAATCCGGTGGCATCGAATCCGATCGCACGAGGCCGCACTCGCGATTGTCGCTTTCTTGCAACCATGGCCCGGGAACTGACAGGCTGCGAAATCTTGACCGCCACGCGGGATACCAAATCACGCTAAATATCATAAGCGATCAAAGCTTCGATTTTGGGGGATTTTCGCATGCAGCTTCGAGCAATATCAATGCTGGGAGGCCTCTTGTTTGTAGTGACGGGCTCGGTCAGCGCGTTCGCCGATGACACGGGCTTCATTACCATTCATGATCTGCGTCGCGAGCGCGGCATGCTGTGCACGGCATCCCACGAGCACACGGGACAGGGAACAACGCAGCGCACGAAGCGCCGCGCAATTCGCTCCGCCGCGCGCGCTTGGAGTGAGTTTACATCCTGGGAGTACGGCACGGATTGGGGACGGTGGCGTTATGCGCGCGGCAAGATCACAGAATGTGAAGGTGTGCGCGGGGCTTATACGTGTTCGGTGATTGCGCGGCCGTGCAGGCCTCTGCGGCGCCGCCGCCGGAGGTAATGCAGCATGACCGTCGCGCGGCGCTGGACAGGTCGTGACAAAGTGTGGTGATCAACGGGGAGCCGGCTGAGTTCCCCGTTTTTGCGTGTGCCGAGGCCGGATGCATCGTTGCTGCTCGAAAGGCGAACCCGTTGAATTCCCCAGCCATAGTCCTGGTCGTGGCGGTTGCAGCCAACGGGGTCATCGGCAGGTCCGGAGATCTTCCCTGGCGCATGCCGAGCGATCTCAAGAGATTCCGTGAAATGACGCTGGGCCGGCCGGTCATCATGGGGCGCCGCACATTCGAGTCGATTGGCCGTCCGCTGGACGGGCGCGTCAACATCGTCGTCACCCGCTGCCGGAAGCAGGTCGCCGATGGTATCATCCAGACCGCCTCGGTGGCCGATGCTCTCGCCGCCGCGCGCCGGGCAGCCGAGGCGGATAGCATCGACGAGATCATGGTCATCGGCGGCGCCAAGATCTACCGAGAACTCCTGCCGCTTGCGGATCGCATTTATCTGACCCGGATTGAGGGTTTTCCGGACGGAGACACCTATTTTCCCGCTCTCGACACGGAAATTTGGCGCGAAACTGGCCGCGAAGCGCTGCCGAAGAGCGAAAATGATGAGTTTGCAGCAACCCTGATTTGGCTGGAACGGATCGAAAAGTCGGCGCCACGAGCTTGAACGCCTGTCGCTTCTTCCCAAGTTGAGGTCAGGGATTTGCGGAGAACCGGCCGGTAGCCTATAAGCGACGCCGAATTCTACCGTTTCCTCGACATGCCCGTTGCACGCACGGGAGTTGATCGGCTCTGGCCGCGGCAATACAGCCGGGCAACGTCGGGAAAGCGCTCAATCACGAGGATGGAAGGCAGCCTGAATGTCTTGGAACAACGACAGCGGCGGTGGCGGCTGGAAAAGCGGTGGTAATGGTGGTCCTTGGGGGCAGGGCCCCTGGGGACAGGGCGGCGGCGGCGGTGGCCAGCAGCCGCCCGACCTCGAGGAAATCCTCAAACGCAGCCAGGACAAGCTCAAGCGGGTCATGCCGGGCGGCGGTGGCGGCACCGGGATACCGAGCTATCTCTGGCTGCTGATGTTCGTGGTCGCTGCCGGCGTGATCGGCTTTTACGCCTTCACCTTCAAGGTCAATCCCAACCAGCGCGGTATTGTTCTGCGATTTGGCGAATACGTGCGCTGGGAAGGCCCGGGCCTGCATTTCCGCTTTCCCTATCCCGTCGAGGAAGTCCTGCTGCCCGACGTCACACGGCAAAACCAGACCCAGATCGGCATGCGGACCGCCACCGGCGGTCGCGCCGGCCGCACCGTCGCGGTTCGTGACGTTGCCGAAGAAAGCCTGATGCTCACCGGTGACGAAAACATCGTTGACGTCGACTTCGTCGTCATCTGGCGCATCAACAACGCTGAGAACTATCTGTTCAACATCCAGAATCCGACCACCACGGTGAAGGAGGTTGCCGAAAGTTCGATGCGCGAGGTGGTCGGCCAGAGCGATATTCAGCCGATCCTCACCCAGGCACGTCAAAAGACGGAAACCGCGGTGCGCGAGCTCATGCAGAAAACGCTGGACGAGTACGGTGCCGGCATAAAGATCACGGCGGTGCAGCTGCAGAAGGTTGACCCGCCGAGCAAGGTGATCGGTGCTTTCCGCGACGTCCAGGCCGCACGTGCGGATCAGGAGCGCTTGCAGAACGAAGCCAAGGCCTATGCCAACCGGGTGGTACCTGAAGCACGCGGTCAGGCTGAACGGATTTTGCAGGCCGCCGAGGCCTACCGCGAACAGGTTATTGCCGAGGCGACCGGTCAGGCCGCCCGTTTCACCAAGGTCTACCAGGAATATAAAAAGGCGCCGGATGTCACCCGCCGCCGGATGTTTCTCGAGACGATGGAACGCGTGCTCGGCGGCACGGACAAGATCATCCTCGACAGCAAAGGGGGATCTGGCGTCGTGCCCTACTTACCGCTCAATGAACTGACCAAGAAGAACCAGCAGGCGGGAGGACAATAGATCATGCGCGCAGCACTCGCCTTCTTCATCGTTCTCCTCGGACTTGCCGCCGGCGCCGCCTACCTGTCGGCATTCATCGTGCGCCAGACTGAGCAGGCGATCGTACTCGAATTCGGTCGACCGATCGAAAACGGCGTCATCACCAAGCCGGGACTGCACTGGAAGATCCCGATCGCCCAGACGGTCGATTACTTCGACAAGCGCATCCTTGACCTGGACACCTCCCCGCAGGAGGTCATCGCGTCCGACCAGAAGCGCCTTGTCGTCGATGCATTCGCACGTTTTCGCATCAAGGACCCGCTAGAGTTCTACAAGACGGTTCGGACTGAAGATACCGCGCGGGTTCGTCTTGGCGCATTCTTGGAAGCGAGTATCCGGCGTGCGCTCGGTGCGGCAACGTTCCAGGATGTCGTGCGCGACAAGCGCGAGGATCTGATGCGCACCATCGCCGAGCAGGTCAACGAAGAAGCCAAGGACCTCGGGATCGAGGTCGTTGACGTTCGCATCAAGCGCGCGGACCTGCCGGAAGAAAACAGCGAGGCGATCTACCGGCGCATGCAGACGGAGCGCCAGCGTGAAGCCGCCGAGTTTCGCGCGGAGGGCGCTGCAGCCGCCAACCGGATTCGCGCTACGGCGGATCGCGAACGCACGGTGATACTGGCAGAGGCCAACAAGACATCGGAGCAAATCCGCGGTGACGGCGATGCCGAACGCAACCGGATCTTTGCCGCAGCTTTCCAGAAGGACCCGGACTTTTTCGCGTTCTATCGCTCCATGCAGGCCTATGAAGAAGGTCTGAAGTCAAGCGATACGCGCCTGGTGATTTCGCCGAACTCGGAATTTTTCCGTTACTTCGGCAATCCGACCGGAGACACCGCCAAGTCGGAAGGCAAATGAACGATCTAATCGTCGGCTTCGGGCTGGTCCTCGTGATCGAGGGGCTGTTATGGGCAGCCTTTCCGGGGCTGGCGTTACGCCTGCTCATTGCGGCGGCGGAAACGCCGCAGCAGGCCATGCGAACCGCTGGTGCGCTCGCCATGGCGGCCGGCGTTGCGATTGTCTGGGCCATACGGGGCTAGCCCGGGCGTGCTCGTCAACGCGATGCTGCCCGGCATAGCTATTTTTTGGTCCAACCGCCCGCCGCGGGAATGTTATGTAATGTCAATTGACACATGCCACGGCCAGGCCATGAAATGGGGGCCAGTTGGACATTGAACGGGAATGTCGGGTCAGGCGCCCGAAATCCCCTTACGGAACGGACAAGACAGGTGCAGACCGTGGCTGCTCGAATTTCCCTCATGACGACCGCAGGTCGAGATCTCCGCACGTTTTTGTTGTCGCCGATCTTGCTCCTCGCGGCCATTCTTGTTTGCACGACGGCAGAGGCACAGGGCCCCCGCTCCGTTGCCCCTCTCGCAAAGCGCCTGAGTGCAGCCGTGGTCAACATCTCGACGTCGCAGAAGATCAAGGGACCCACGGGCGTACCACTGCCGAAGGTGCCGGATGGCTCCCCCTTCCAGGATCTCTTCAAGGACTTCTTCGACAAGAAGGGCAAACGCCCGCCGCGCTCGCGCAAAGCCTCGTCGCTTGGTTCGGGGTTCGTCATTGATGGCGAGAACGGCCTGATCGTCACCAACAATCACGTCATCGAAGGCGCCGACGAAATTACCGTCAACTTCAATGATGGTAGCAAGTTGCGCGTCGACAAGGTTGTCGGCCGCGACCCCAAGACCGATCTCGCGCTGCTCAAGGTGACGCCCAAGAAGCCCCTTAAGTCGGTCAAGTTCGGTTCGTCGGACCGGCTTGAAGTTGGCGATTGGGTTTTGGCCATTGGCAATCCGTTTGGCCTTGGCGGTTCAGTCAGCATTGGCATCATTTCCGCCAAGCAGCGCGATATCCAGTCCGGTCCTTATGACGACTATCTGCAGACCGATGCCGCCATCAACCGTGGCAACTCGGGCGGCCCGCTGTTCAACATGGACGGCGACGTGATTGGCATCAATACGGCGATCATTTCGACAACCGGTGGCTCGATCGGCATCGGCTTTGCCGTGCCGGCCGACGTCGCCGTACCGGTCATCGAGCAGTTGGAGAAATTCGGTGAAACGCGCCGCGGGTGGCTTGGGGTCAACATCCAGTCGATCACGGAAGACATCGCAAGCTCACTCGGCGTGCCCGACCGGCGTGGCGCGCTGATCTCCGCCGTTCGGCCCGATTCACCGGCCGATACCGGCGGCCTCAAGGCGGGCGACGTCATTGTGCGATTTGACGGCCGCGACGTTGCAAACGTCCGCGCTCTTCCCCGCATCGTCGCACGTACGGGCGAGGGCAAGACCGTGGCGGTAGAAATCATGCGCAAGGGCAAACCGATGACGCTCAACGTCGTCATCGGCCGTCTCGAAGAGGGAACGGGCAAGTCCGCAAAGAAGAGCGATCCCAAGAAGCCCGGCAAACCGGATGCTAACGCCGGAAAGCCACTGCTTGGCCTCGCCTTGGCGCCGCTCAATGAGGAACTGCGCAAAAAGTTCAAGCTCGGCGCCAAGGTGCGCGGGCTTGTTGTGCAAAAGGTGGACCCGTCGAGCAAGGCGGCCGAGAAGGAAATCCGCGTTGGCGACGTCATCGTCGAGGCCGACCAGCAGCCGGTGTTCAAGATGGTGGACATAAGGGCGGCGATCAGGCGCGTGACCCAGCGCCAACGCAAGGCAATTCTCTTGCGTGTCGAAGATAACAAGGGAAATTTGCGTTTCGTCGCCTTGCCGATCGAGTGAACAACACTCACAATGGCCTGCCGAACCATCAACCGGCAGCCGTGTCCTTCGGTAGAGATCTTGCGGTTCGGCGCACGGTGGCCGGCATGGCGATGAGCGGGCAACGCAAACCGGAGATTGGCTGTGGCAGGCGGATACGGGGTGTTGGATTCGATTGCGGATGTGTTCGTGCCAATCCATCGCGATGGTCATAAATTCCTCGCAGTGGGCCTCGGGCTGACAATCCTGTTTTTTCTGGTCTGGCCGCCGGTTGGCTGGATATGCGCCATTCTTACAGCTTGGATCGCTTACTTCTTCCGTGACCCGGACCGGGTAACACCTTTGCGCGAAGGTCTCGTTATTGCGCCGTCCGACGGCCGGGTCGCGACGATCGAGAAGGTCACGCCGCCGCCGGAACTTGGCATGGATGGCGGCGAGCGGGTTCGCGTCTCGATTTTCCTTTCGCTGTTCGACATGCACATCAATCGCGCACCGGTTGCCGGGCGCATCACGCGCTCGGTTTATGTCCCGGGAGCTTTTCTGCGGGCCTCGGACGACAAGGCAAGCGACGACAACGAACGCCGGGGCCTCGTCATCGAAACCCCGAGTGGCGCGGAGATCGCCGTTCTCCAGATCGCCGGCATGATCTCACGCCGCATCGTCACGTTCGCGGGCGAAGGCGATACTGTCGGCGTCGGCCAGCGCTTTGGTTTGATCCGCTTCGGCAGCCGCGTTGATGTCTATCTGCCAGAACACCGCGTCGCGTTGGTCTCTGTCGGCCAGCGCATGATCGCTGGCGAAACCGTTCTCGCTGATCTGAAATCCGATGAGTCGGAGCGCGAAGCGCGTCGCAGCTGAAGCCGCTCGCAGGGCCGGGAATTCAGCAGCGGTCTTCCCTCTCGCCGCACGACAACTTGACAATCTCGGGCAAGCGGGCTCTTTTGGCCCGATGGGGTGCAACCGCGACCACCCCGTGAGGCGCCAGCCGAACGATCGCGCTCCGAACCTCGATCCGAAAGAGGGAGGACGCGCATGCCGTCTCCAACCGAAATCACCGTCAGTCAGCTTGCCCGATTGATCGGCACGCCCGATGCGCCGGTTCTTGTCGATGTTTGCATCGACGAGGACTTCGCTGCCGATCCCCGGCTGGTTCCCGGCTCCTTTCGCCACCCCTACAATCGGGTTGGTGACCTGGTCGAGCGCCTCGCCGGGAGGCGCGCAGTCGTTATCTGCCACAAAGGGAGAAAGCTAAGTCAGGGCGTAGCGGCCATCCTGCGCGATGGCGGCGTTCTAGCGGAAACGCTCGCGGGCGGCATCGTTGCCTGGCGTGAGGCCGGCCAGCCGCTACTCCGCACGGCATGCCTGCCAGGCCCCGATGGCGATGGTCGAACGGTTTGGGTGACACGGCACCGCCCCAAGGTCGATCGCATCGCATGCCCGTGGTTGATACGCCGCTTCGTCGACCCGAGAGCGCAGTTCCTGTTTGTCGCCCCGACGGAAGTCCTGGACGTCGCCGAGCGTTTCAGCGCGACCCCGTTTGATATCGAGGATGTTTTCTGGAGCCATCGCGGCGAGCGCTGCACGTTCGACACCATGATCGAGGAGTTCGGGTTGGAAACGCCGCATCTCGCGCATCTGGCAACCATCGTACGCGGCGCTGACACCAACCGCCACGACCTCGCTCCCGAAGCCGCCGGCCTGCTTGCCGCCTCGCTTGGTTTGTCGCGCATGTATCGTGACGACCTCGCCCAACTGAGCGCTGGAATGACGCTCTATGACGCCTACTATCGCTGGTGCCGCGATGCCACGAGCGAGGGACACGATTGGCCGGCCGCGTTGGCAACGGGCAATGCGTAGTGCGGGAGAAAGATCTGTGAGTGAGACACGGTTGGACGCGGCACCTGCAGCACCGCAAGCGCTCTCGCTTTGGCAAGCGGTGCGTATCTGGGCCAAGATCGGGATCCTCTCGTTTGGCGGCCCGACCGCGCAAATTGCGCTGATGCATCGCACGATCGTCGATGAGCGCAAATGGCTGTCGGAGCGCCAATTCCTCAACGCACTGGGGTTCTGCATGCTCCTGCCGGGCCCCGAGGCGATGCAGCTTGCAACCTATGCCGGATGGCGCCTGCACGGTGTCGTTGGCGGTTTGTGGGCCGGTCTGCTGTTCGTGCTGCCGGGCGCACTGATCGTCCTCGCGCTGTCGATGATCTATGCCGCCTACGGCAACCTGCCGCTCGTCGAGGCGCTCTTTTTCGGTATTAAGGCGGCTGTTTTCGTCATCGTCATCGAAGCCCTGTTGCGCATCGCCAAACGTGCGCTGAAGCACCCCGAGCACTGGTTGATTGCCGGGTTGTCCTTCATTGCCATTTTCTTCCTGGCGCTGCCGTTTCCGATGATTGTGCTGCTGGCGGCGGTGTGGGGCTATGCTCGCCTCGCGGATGACGGGAGCGATCGGGCCGCGGTCGCGGCAAGCTCCGGTTTTGGTGCCGGGATTTCCGGTACACTCGGCACCGCCGCGCTGTGGTTGTGCATCTGGTTCCTGCCGTTGGCGGCGGTGTTTGCGGCACTGGGTTCCGGCCACGTGCTGAGCCAGCTGGGACTGTTTTTCTCCAAACTCGCGGTTGTGACCTTTGGCGGCGCGTATGCCGTGCTCGCCTACATGGGCCAGGACGCCGTTGTCCATTATCAATGGCTCGAGGCAGGCCAGATGATGGATGGCCTCGGCCTTGCTGAGACGACACCAGGCCCGCTCATCCTGGTGACCGAGTTCGTCGGCTATCTCGCAGCGTATCAACACGGCGGCGGCACGGCCTGGATCATGGGGCTTGCCGGTGCCGCGGTGGCGCTGTGGGCGACTTTTGCGCCCTGCTTCCTCTGGATCTTCGTCGGCGCACCCTACATCGACTGGATCAATGCCCAGCCGCGCCTCAAGGGAGCGTTGTCGGCGATCACTGCCGCCGTAGTCGGCGTCATCCTGAACCTGGCGCTGTGGTTTGGCCTGCACGTCTTTTTTAAGACCGTGACACACACGCAAGCGGGCATCCTGAAACTCTGGGTGCCGGATTTGACGACGCTCGACTGGCAGGTCGCGGCACTTGCCGCCGTCAGCGGTTATCTGCTGTTGGCCCGCCACTGGGGCATTGCGTCCGTCCTCGCGATTGCAGCCGGCCTTGCCCTTATCCTCAAGCTTGCACCGTTTGCCTAAGGCATGTCGCAGCAAGACGAGTTCACTCATAAGGGAGCAACGCGACCCGGCCGAATGGCCGCCCCGCCGGAGCCGCCGCGCGCAGCGCGCATAGCGGCGTGAGGCAATGAAACCCGAAGGGAGGCGCATTTTTTGCGACGCGCTTTAGCGCTGTGCAACCCGCTGCACTCTCGGCTATCGTTGCGCGCGTCAGTCGCGACTACCGATAGAGGTGAAGGACATGGCGGGACGGCAGCAAAGGACGAACGCCGACGTGATCGTCGTCGGTTGCGGCATTGCCGGTCTTTCAGCGGCCGTCTCGGCGGCCGAGGCCGGCGCCGCCGTAACGCTCCTTGAGCGTGCACCCAGGCAGGATCGTGGCGGCAACACGCGCTGGACGGAAGCGTTCATGCGCATGAAGAGCGAAACCGAAGTTGCCGATGACTTCGAAGCTCACTTCGCCGCCAACGCTGGCTATCATATCGACCCCGTCCTCGTGCAGGAGACCGCCGCAGATTTTGCCGCCCGCTCGCCGCTTGCCAGGGTCCTGCCTTTTGCGGATCCGGACGTGATCGCCACGTTCGCGGAGGCGGCCGGCCCGACATTGCAGTGGCTGAAAGGCTTTGGCGTCCGCTTCGATTTCCTGCCGAGCTATCTGATCACCACCTGTACCACCCGTCTCGCTCCGATTGGCGGCGGCCTTGCCCTTGTTGAGGCACTGGCCGCCGCTGCCGAACGCATGGGCATCGACATCCGGTACGATACCACGATGCGCAATCTAACTTTTGACGGGGACGGTCGCACTACCGGCGTCGACGTCTCCACAAAGGACAATCGCCGCACCACCCTGACGGCACCAAACGTCGTCCTTGCCTGTGGCGGCTTTGAAGGCAATCCGGAAATGCTGACGCACTATCTGGGCCCGGCCGCGGGTCACTTGCGCCCTGTCGCGCGTGGTGGCTATTACAACAAGGGCGAAGGCTTGCGCGCTGCGCTCGCGGCTGGCGCTGCGCCGTGCGGAGACTTTGGCCAGTTCCACGCCGAGCCGCTCGATCCGCGCTCTGGCGCGCCGGAACCCGTCGTACTCATTTTCAACTACGGCATTCTGGTGAATAGCAATGGCGAGCGCTTCATCGACGAGGCACCGGCCACGGTCGATGCGACTTACGAAGGGATCACCCGCATCATTCACCGCCAGCCCGGCAGCATTGCATATGTCATTTTCGATGCCGCCATCGACGATGTGCCGAATTGGCAGCGCGCCGTGCGTTCCAATGTGCCGCCGATACGCGCCGAAACGCTTGCAGAACTAGCTGCAAAGATTGATGTTTCCGGCGACGCGCTTGCACAGACGGTGATCGCCTTCAATGCGGCCTGTCCTGATACCGGTGAATTCAAGCCGCTCGAAACGGATGGCCTCGCGACATCGGCGGGCTATGCGCCACGCAAGTCGAACTGGTCGCGCCCAATCGCGACGCCGCCGTTCATGGCGTTTCCGATCATGTGCGGCAATTGTTTTACGTTTGGCGGGCTCAAGGTCGACCCGGGTGCACGCGTCGTCAACACCGACGGCGAGGTTATGCCCGGCCTTTATGCGGCCGGCGAAACCATGGGGCTCTACTATGGCGTCTACACTGGCGCAACGTCGGTCTTGCGCGGTGCCGTCTTCGGGCGCATCGCCGGCCGTAACGCTGCCGAGCGGCGCCTTGCCGTAGCGATCAACCCCTAGATCATCGTGCCTCAAGTTGGAACCGCTGTCGCGCCTCCAATTCAAGGCACAAAGATGAGCGCCTCTAAACAATCGAGCAACTTTCTGCTTCAATTCGGAATCGGACCGACTCCGAATTGACGCAGGTTGCTCTAGCGCCCCTTGAACACGGGCGTGCGCTTTTCGGCGAACGCAGCCGCCGCTTCGCGATGATCTTCGGTCCGGCGCGCCTCCGCCATGCCGGCACTCTCACCGTCCAGGCATTCGGCGAACGTCGACTTCAGCGCCCGGTTGAGATTTTCTTTGATCAGGCGCAGGGCAACGCGCGGGCCATTGGCCAGGCGTTCTGCGACCTCGCGTGTCTTGGCTGCCAGTTGATCGGGCGGCACGACCCAGTTGACGATGCCGAGCCGCTGCGCTTCCGCCATGTCGATCCGGTCGGCCAGGAGGTACAACTCGCGGGCCTTTGCCGGCCCGACAAGTTGCGTCAGCAGGTACGTGCCGCCGTAGTCACCGGTAAGCCCGACCTTCGCAAACGCCGTCGTCATGACCGCCGTCTCGGACGCCACGCGCAGGTCGCAAGACAAGGCCAGAGAAAAACCTGCACCCGCCGTGGCACCCGGCAACATGGCAATCGTCGGTTTCGACATCTCGTAAAGCCGAAGTGACGTGCGCCTCTGATCGGCGCGCTGGCGCTCCATCCGCGCGACGTGATCGATCTCCGTACCCGATGCGTGGCCGGACGCCATCGCTTTGACATCGCCGCCGGCACAAAAAGCACCACCGGCACCGGTCAAAACAATACATCCGATTTCGTTGTCGAGTTCAGCCGCAGCCAGTTCATCGCCAAGCCGATTGAGCATGTAGGGCGTTACGGCATTGCGCACCTCGGGCCGGTTGAAGGTCAGCGTCAACACGCCGTTCTCGCGCTGCGTGAGCAATTCGCTTTCTTGGGACGCAGCTGTAACGCTTGCAGTCATGGCAGTGACCTCATCGTTTGCAGTATGCTGGCTAATCTGTGATTTGAACCTAGCTCTTGACGAAAGACAACTGGCCTTCGCCATTGTGCGAGCGAATGACCTGGCCTTTGGCGATAAGATAGTTGAGATGCGCCAGCGTTTCGGCCAGCGCCAGGCGCGCCTGGCCCTCGGCAACGGCCTTTTCGAACAGGAACCGCGTGCAGCTGGACGCGCTGCGCGGTTGGCCGAGATGGCTCATCAGTGCTGCCAGTCGGTCGTCGTGGTGCTGCTTGAGTTCTCCGACTCGGACATGCAAGCCGTGAAATGGCACGCCATGGCCTGGTAGCACGAGTACGTCGGACGGCAATTCGAGAAAGCGCGGCAGGGAGGATAGGTATTGCGCCAGAGGGTTCCCTTTCGGACGATCAGGAAAAACACCGATCATCGGCGAAATTCGCTGCAGGATCTGGTCACCTGCGATCAAGATGCCGTCTTCTGCGCAATAAAGCGAGACGTGCGCATCGGCATGTCCGCCGCACACCATCACCTGCCAGGAACGGCCGCCGAAATTGAGGGTATCGCCCTCCCCGATCTGCTCTATCGACCGCGGCTGTGCATCGAGCATCGGAGCCATGAGCGCACGGTGCGCAATGAAGCTCTCGACCATCGCATCATCGCAGTCATGGACCTTGGCAAAATGCGTTGTGCGCTCGGAGATCGGCCGTGCCTCGTCGATCACCCGGATGCGGGCCGATTGCCACTCCGTCAGCGTGATCATGAACGGTACATCAAAGCGTTCGGTCATCCAGGCGGCCACACCGCAGTGATCGGTATGCCCGTGCGTAGCAACCAGCCGGCGCAAGGGCTTGCCGCGAAAAAGGCGGGCGGTGACATTTTCCCAGATCTGGTACGTCGAATCATGACGCACACCGGTGTCGACGGCCGTCCAGCCATCGCCATCCTCGAGCAGCCAGATGTTGACGTGGTTGAGCCGCAGGGGCAGCGGCATCCTCAACCAAAGGAGACCTGGCGCGATCTCAGTGAGTTCGCCGGGCGCCGGCGTTTGCGGCAGGAACAGTCGGATCTGCGAGCCGTCGCGCCGCATGTCCATGATCAACTTGTCCGTTTCAATGTTGTCGTTGTCGTTGTGAGATTGCATGCGCTCTTGGTGCTGTCCATCAACAGCCGGATATCGCGCGTGCGACCGATATGTGGCGTGCGGCCACCCTGCAACTGTGGCAGCCTGCAGCAGCGAATTGGCGGTTCTTGATGAGGTCTGGAATGGCATTTTCGATTGAACCACTGAAACCGTCGTTCGGCGCCCGCGTGACCAGCCTCGGCACTGTTCAGGCGCTTGACGAAGCCACATTTGCCGGGCTTCGGCGGGCGTTCGAAGACCACTCAGTCCTCGTCCTGCCTGATCAGCCCGTGGATGACGACCAGCAGATTGCATTCAGCGAACGGTTCGGTCCGCTGGAGCGTACGATCGTCTCCAACCCGGCCGGCGGCACGGCCTTTGCGCGCCAATCGAACATCGACATCCGGAGCGGAGCGACGATCCCGCCGGACGATCGCCGCATGCTCTATCAAAAGGCAAACATGCTGTGGCATGCCGACAGCACATTCAAGGAGGTCCCCTCGCTCTGCTCCATCCTGACGGCGCGCGAAGTGCCTCCGGAGGGCGGGGCGACAGAATTCGCTTCGACGCGCTGGCTGTTCGAGGACATGTCCGCGTCCGAGCAACGCGCTTTGGAAGGTCTCGAGGTCGAACACGACATCGTTTATTCGCGCCGCTCCGTTGGCTTCGAATTTTCGGACGATGAGGCAGCGACAATGCCGGCCGCAATCCACCCGCTGGTGCAGACCAATCCCGAAACCGGCCGCAAGTCGCTCCTGATCGGGGCCCACGCCAAATGTATCGTCGGCTGGTCGATGCCCGACAGCCGCCGCCTGCTCGACGATCTCCTGGCGCGTGCGACGCTCCCGCAAAACCGTTTCAGCCATGCGTGGCGCACGGGTGACATGGTGATCTGGGACAACCGTTCGGTCATCCATCGTGCGACGCCCTATGATACAGTGCGCCATCGCCGCCTGATGCAGCGCACGACGGTGTCGTGGATGCCCCAGGGCCGTACCGAACACGGGAGCAGAGATGCAACTGCAAAGCGAGGCTGAACTGCTCGAGGGCATTCGGCGCTGGGTCGAGATTGAAAGCCCGACCGACGACCCTGTCGGCGTCAATCGCACGATGGATGACGTCGAAGGGTTGTTCCGCAGCGAGGGCGCCGACGTCGAGCGCATTCCCGGCCAGGGTGGTTTTGGTGATTGTCTGTCGGCCACCTCTCCTTGGGGTGGTGACGGGCCTGGCATCCTGGTGCTCTGCCATCTCGACACGGTTCACCCGGTCGGCACCCTCGACGTCTTGCCTTTCAGGATTGACGGTGATCGCGCCTACGGGCCGGGCACCAGTGACATGAAGGGCGGTGCCTACCTCGCGTTCGCGGCCTATCAAAGCCTGGTGCGCGAAGCCAAGACAACGCCTTTGCCGGTGCGTTTCCTTTATGTCTCCGACGAGGAAGTTGGCAGCCCGTTCTCACGCTCGCTGATCGAAGCTGCCGGCGACCGCGCCAAATACGTGCTCGTCACAGAGGCCTTGCGCAAGAACGGCAATCTCGTCACGGCGCGCAACGGCACCGCACGCTATCAGGTCACCGCCCACGGCCGTGCCGCCCATTCCGGCGGCCAGCACAAATGGGGCGTCAGTGCCGTCAAGGAGATCGCCCGGCATGTCCTTGCCATTGAAGCGCTCACCGACTATGACCGCCAGCTCACATTCAACGTTGGCCAGATCCAAGGCGGGACCAGCGACAACACCGTGCCCGAGCGCTGCACGGCGCGCATCGATGTTCGTGTCGCCTCGATGCAGGACTTTGAGTTTGCCGACGCGTCTATTCGCGGCCTGAAACCGCACGACCCGGACGTCCGGCTGGAGATAACCGGGCGCCTCAATCGCCCGCCCTATCGCAAGTCGCCGGAGATTCAGGCGTTGTTTGACCACGCCAAGTCACTGGCTGGCGAACTCGGTTTCGAAATCGGGGACGTGGCAACCGCCGGTGGCAGCGACGGCAGCCTGGTCGCCAACAAGGTCGCAACCCTTGATGGTCTCGGCGTTTCCGGCGGCGGCGCCCATACGTTGAAGGAATACCTCAGCATCTCTTCGCTCGGCCCGCAGCTGCGCCTGCTGCGCCGCCTGATGGAAACGCTCGAATAGGTATCCAATCAAGCCGGATAGCCCGCGCCGCGGTTAAGACGGTTCACCGTTGCCGCGGTTGTAGGCGTCGTCAGCGCGAATGATGTCATCTTCGCCGAGGTAGGTGCCGATCTGCACTTCGATGAGTTCGAGCGGCACCTTGCCCGGGTTGGACAGCCGGTGCCATTGCGTCGCGGAGATGTAGACGCTCTCGTTTTCCCGGACGAGCATTTCCTTGTCACCGATCATGATCTGCGCGGTGCCTTGCACAACCACCCAGTGCTCGGACCGGTGATGATGCATCTGCATGGAGAGCTGACCGCCGGGCTTGACGTGCAGCTTCTTGACCTGGAAACGTCCGCCGACCGCCAGCGTCTCGAAATATCCCCACGGGCGATAGCTCTTGAGGTGCTGTTCGTGTTCGGTGCGCCTTGCCTGCTTGAGCCGCGAGACCACATTGCTCACGTCCTGCGACCGGGTCTTGTCGGCCACGAGCAGCGCGTCCGGCGTGTCGACGATGACGAGGTTGTCCACCCCGATCGCTGCTACGAGCGAGCCTTCCGAATGCACGTAGCAACCGGATGTATCCTGCAGAACGGCTTCGCCGTGGACGGCGTTGTCGTGCTCGTCACGCGGCGCGATCTCCCATAGCGAAGACCACGACCCGACATCGCTCCATCCGACGTCGAGCGGCAGCATCGCCGCCCGCGCCGTGCGCTCCATGACGGCGTAGTCGATCGAGATGTTCGGCGATTGCGCCAAGGCCGTGCCGTCGAGCCGCACAAAGCCGAGGTCTTCCCGGGCGTTGGCAAGCGCCTGCCGTGCGGCGTCCAGCACATCCGGTGCCAGTTGCGCCATCTCATCGAGAAACGTTCGCGCATGCAAAACAAAAATACCGCTATTCCAGAAATAGTGTCCGGCGGCGATGTAAGTCTCTGCAACAGCCTTTTCCGGTTTCTCGAAAAAGCCTGCGACGTGGCAGGCCGTATCCTCGAATCCCTCCAACGCACCGCCTTGACGGATATAGCCATAGCCGGTGTGCGCCTCGCTCGGACGAACGCCGAACAATACCAGCCGCCCGCTGGCGGCAACGCCTGCGGCTGCTTCGATCGACTTGCGAAAGCGCGCCACATCCTCGATCACGTGATCGGATGGCATGACCGCCAGGATCGCGTTTTCCGTCTCTGCTGCAGCGCTCAGTGCCGCAACCGCAATCGGTGCCGCGGTGTTGCGCGCAATCGGCTCGAGGATGATGGCCTTTGCCTCAGTGTGGGTCGTTTCAAGCTCTTCGCGCACGAGAAAGCGGTGAGCGTTGTTGCACAGCACGATCGGCTTCTCGAGGCCCGCCTCGGCAGGCAGTCTCTTGAGCGTCGCACCCAGGAAACTCGTCTCCTGGTCTGCGAAAAATTGGACGAACTGCTTCGGGTATAGCGAGCGCGACAGCGGCCACAGTCGCGTACCGGACCCACCGGACAAGATCACCGGTTGAATGAATGCCATAACGCATGTCTCCGCGCGCACGCCGGTCAGGCCGGTGAGTTTGAGCCCAGCGGACCAGCCTTGTCACTACCAATGGGCGTCGAGCCTCATCCGTAGCGCAATTAACGATGAATTGAGGTCGCTTGATGTAGTGCGCACTCTGCGTCGATCGAAGCCGGGATCACGTCGCCAAATCGAACAGGTCTGGAGGGTCGGCACCTTCGGCGGGGCCGACATCGGCGACCCCGATGCCGATCAGGCGAAACCAGCGTCCGTCGCACTCTTCGCGCAGGATCTGGTTGGCATGCTGCTGCAACACGTCTGCCCTCTGCGTCGGCGCCGGTAGTTTCCGGTTTCGCGTGTGGGTGCGGAAATCGGCGGTCTTGAGTTTGACCACGAGGGTGGCACCGGACAGCTCCGACCTTTGCAGGCGTTCGGCGACGCGCAGGCACAATCGATCCGAAGCCTGAATGAGATCATCGGCGCTCTGCTTGTCGACGCTGAACGTAGTTTCCGCCGAAACGCTCTTGCTGGCGCGCACGTTCGACACACCGCGCGGATCTTCACCGCGGACGTAGGCTGCCAACTTGCGGCCGAATTTACCGAACAGCGTCTGGATTTCCTGCTCGCTCATGCGCTGGAGTTGCTCGATCGTGTGAATGCCGGCCGTTGCCAGCTGGCGGTTCATTGCCGGGCCGACACCGTGGATGCGCGAGACCGGCATTGGTGCGAGGACGGCCATCGCCTCGGACCGCCCGATGACGGAGAAACCGCGTGGCTTTTCCATGTCGGATGCCAGTTTGGCGAGAAACTTGTTGGGCGCGAGACCGATCGAAATCGATATGCCGACGTCCGCCTTGACCCGTTTAGCGAGTTCCGCCAGCAGCACCGCCGGTGCCCGGTTCGCATTGTGACGGACGTCGCCTGCAAGATCGAGATAGGCCTCGTCCAGTGACAAGGGTTCGATCGTCGGTGTCAGTTCCAGCATGAGGTTGCGAATTTGCTGGCTCACGACCTTGTATTTCGCCATGTCGGGCGGAATGACGACGGCTTGCGGACAAAGTCGCAATGCCTTGAACATCGGCATCGCCGAGCGTGGGCCGTAGCGGCGCGCGACATAGCACGCCGTTGTCACGACACCGCGGCCACCTGCGTGCCCGACAATCACGGGCTTGTCGTGCAGGTTCGGGTTGTCGCGCTTTTCGACGGACGCATAGAACGCATCGCAGTCGATGTGGGCGACCTCGAGCGCAAACAATTCCGGATGCGCCCGCAGTGTCGGGAGGCGACATCTCGTGCACGCGGCATCCCGCGCCGGCTCCGCCACACCGCGCCAGGTTGCAAGGCATGCGCGGCAGAGCACGTCGGTCCGTGCCAGCCGTTCGTCAGAATTGTTGGCCTCGCCGGTCATATCAAGAGCAACCCATCCGCAGCTTGCCGGATTGCATGCCATCTTAGCAGGGCCATATGGATTTGGTGCGCGGGACGGGTCTGCTCAACAGAAAAAAGGGCCCGGCGTGGTGTGCCGGGCCCGAGTCTGGACAGGGGGGAGGAATTTAAGAAAGGGGGATAATCTAGGACAGGGGCCTCCTTTCATCTGCTGTTGCTCATTGTCTGGGCCTAGTAGCAGTGCTGGATCAGCTTCCAACTCACGATCTTGCACTTCTCGCGGCCTGAATTCGTGATGATGCAGTGCCGGTTCGGTTCACGGCGGTAGCTGCAGTAGGCGGAGCGCTTGCCAATTCCTGCGAAGCCTTCGTAGCCGCGTTCCGGGCGTTGGGTGCGGAAGGTTTCGTAGTAGTAGTAACCGGAGCTGCCGCGACCGCGGGCTTCTGCGCTGCTGGTGGCGATCATCGGAGCGATCATGGCTGCGGCTGCGATGGTACATCCGATAGCTTTTTTCAGGTTGGTCATCGGTCTTCTCCTTGGCGTGTCTGGCGGGTTCGTGTGTTCCTGATGACCCGATATTCGCCAATCCCGCCTGCTGCCGCTGTTCCGCACGATACAGCTGCGAATTTTTTTGAATTTCCATCGAACACACTCGGCAAAACCACCCTTTGCCCGCAGAATTGATCGCCTTGCGCCAGCAAACGCCTTCCAATTGCGTGCAGCGCCCTGCACATTGGCTTGATCGCCAGATCTGAGGTTCCGGAGGCAGCATGCACGTCGGCGTGCTCAAGGGCGTCAGGCCAAGCGATAATCGCGATAGCCGGTCCCCGGCAACACCCCCCATGGCGGCTTGAAGAGTGCGAGGATTGTGGAGACGAACATGGGCGTGCTGAGCAAGGAACAAATTGACCGGTTTTGGCGCGATGGCGTTTTAACGGTGCCGGAAGCGGTGAGCGCCGCGCAGTTGGCCGCCCTGCAGAGCGACTTCGACGGTTGGGTCGAGGAGAGTCGCGACCAGACGGAACCTTACGGTTCATGCATTGACGGTCGGATCCGTTTCGATATCCAGCCGGGCCACAGCGCCGAGCGGCCGACGCTGCGCCGCGTCCAAGCACCGACCGAGATCTCGCAGGCCTACCACGACGCGATGGCCGAGAGCCGCATGACGGACATGGTCGCCGATCTCATCGGCCCGGATGTCAAGCTCCATCACACTAAGATCAATTCGAAGCTTCCCGGCGCTGCAACCGAAGTCAAGTGGCACCAGGATTTCCTCTTTACACCTCACTCCAACGACGATGTCATTACCGCGCTCTTGATGGTCGATGACGTCACCGAGGAAAATGGGCCACTGGAGGTTCTGGTCGGTTCCCACAAAGGCGAACTCTATCCGATCTGGCACGATGGCGTATTCACCGGCGCCGTCGAAGATCGCGTCGCAAGCGACATGCAGGCACGGTCGGTCCGTTGCCTCGGCCCTGCAGGTTCAGTCTGCCTCATGCACACCCGCCTGGCACATGGTTCGGCCCCAAACCTGTCGGACAAGCCGCGCACGCTGTTTATTTGTGTCTACACGGCCGGTGATGCCGTGCCGCTCACGCCGAACCCCGTCCCAACCGAGCATCAGGGCAAGTTCGTGCGCGGTGAAGATCGCGGCCGCATCCGCTCGAAGCCCTTCGAGGTTGCACGCCCGCAATACCCGAAGACGTCGTTCTTTGCGCAACAGTCCACGACGGAACGGGCGAACTGACGTGAGATTATGGTCTTTCAGGTTTGGCTGAAACCAACCCGTTCCCCCTTCCGACCACCCACGGCAACATTGTATCGGGCGGTCGGGAGGAGGCGCGGACCGGCGATGCGATTTCGCCTGAGGCGGATACTCTGGGCCGAAAACGCCTCCGCCGGTCGCGCGAGATCAGTTGCCCCCGGCCCGGTGCAGGACCATCTGAGGGAACGGGATCACCCAGCCGTTCCGGTTGCAGGCATCGACAAGCAAGCGCGGGATCTCCCGCTCGATATCCTCGTACCGGTTGGCGAGATAGCCCTTGATGCAGGCCTCGACTTCGAAGACCAGCGCTGAATCGCCGGCCGAGAGCAGATCGACATCGAGGGTCGTCAGGCCGTCTTCGCCAAGCAGGTCTTTGAGGCCGGCTTCGACATGGGCACCGAGCTTGTCCGGGATTTCATCCGTGGCGATTGCCTGGTGACGATAGTCGAGGCCGAACTCGTGGCGGATGCGGAAGCCTTGCGACAGGTTGCGCGGTGCCAGCGCAATGAACGCGGACGTTTCGAATGTCACGATGGAACCGCCGATTTCCTCTACCTGAACGAGTTCCGGCGTCTGGCTCAGTACCCGGCCGATGTGTTCGCCATCGAATTGGATCCAGTCCCCTTTGCGTGACGGGAACCAGGGCTCGCCGGTTGCCGCCGGCCGCGAGTGCAGCCCGACGAGTTCTCGGACGGGCAAGGTAAATGTGCCGCCATCCAATGCCGGGTTGTCCAGGTCGGTATAAAAATCGAGACGTTTCACGCGCCACGGCACACCCGCAAACATCAGTCGCTCGTCTTCCTGTACGGCGCCGAGATTGAGCAGCAACGTAATCTGCTCGGCAATGCCCGGCAACATCTTGAGGCCGATCCAGGCCGTTGCCAACGCGAAGATCGATGCGATACCCAGCAGCAGCCAGTCATTCATCATGTTGAACACGGCAAGCATTGCCAGGAACGCGACAATGGCGGTTGCAACGGTAAAGAGCAGTCCTGCGAGCCTTGTGGCAAAACTGCGCGGAATGCCTTGCCGCCGCTGGATCCAGCCGGCAACTCGCGCAATCACACCCATCACCACGACAACCGCACCAAAGGCGGAGATCGCGAGCAGCAGGTTGAGCCCGCGATTGCGGAAGAACTCGGTCGCATAGGTGCCGAGGCCGCCGCTTGATCTGGCCTGCTCGTCTTCGCGCACGGAGAGCTGCTGTTCCGCCGTCTCCTTGAGGTCGTCGGCTTCCTGTTTGCGAGTCTGCCAGGCCTTCAAGAGCTTCGACAGATGCGCCTGCGTCTCGGAAGACTTTCGCTTCGTGCCCTCCGAACCGTTCTGTTCGTCGTAGACCTCCATGATCAGGCTCAGACGTTCGATTGCACGCTCGGCCAACTGCTTGTTCTTGTTAGCGGCAGCAAGTGTGCGTTTGAGCTTTTCGATTTGCCGCGCATTCTCGGTCGCGTCCTTCATCATTTTGACGAACGGCAGCACGAGGCTTTCCAGCTCGGACTGCAGTTCGAACTTCTCGTTCTCGTCATTTGCAACTTCGTCTGCGGCGACACCGGTCGTGAGCGTGGCAGCCTGAGCTTCGATCTGGGTGAGTTTTCCTGTCGCCGTCTTGATCTTCGCCTCGATCTCCTTCTTGAGGGCAGGTTCTTCGACTTGTTTCAGTTCGTTCTTGAGGTCTTGCAGAACCTTGCCTTGTTCCGCCCGCGCCGACATCAGGCTTTCGAGCGTATTGATCGCTTCTTTCGCTTCACCTCTGAGCTTCTCGATCCGGTTCAGTTCTGTAGGGTGCGCCGCAGGTTGCGCGAAGGAGCGATTGGCCGGCAGCGCCAGCAGTGCCGGAACCAGCACCGCCGTCGCGAGCAACCAAAGGAAACTGAGTGGGCGCGAATGCGTCATTCCTGTCTTCACTGTTCGACCGAGCCCTTCACGGATTGAATGGCCTGCCAGATCCGGTCCGGCGTCGCCGGCATCCCCAGATCGCGCACACCAAGCGGCGCCAGCGCGTTGCAGACGGCGTTCAGCGTGGCAACGATTGATCCCACCGTTCCCGCCTCCCCGATACCTTTCGCACCGATTGGATTGACCGCCGTAGGTACCGGCCGGGTGAGGAATTTAAAGGTCGGAAGGTCGTCGGCACGCGGCATCGTATAGTCCATGAATGATCCCGTAAGGAGTTGGCCCGACGATGCATCGTGAACCGACCGCTCGAACAGCGCCTGCCCCACCCCCATCGCAATACCGCCATGCATCTGGCCGGCAGCAAGCACCGGATTGAGGACGGTTCCAATGTCTTCGCACACTGCATAGGACACGATTTCGACGGCGCCCGTCTCGGGATCAACTTCCACTTCGCAAGCATGGCAGCCATTGGGGTAGGTCACGGCCGGCGGCGAAAATTCGCCGTCCGCCGACAGCCCGTCCCGATTTTTCTCGGCCGCAAACCGTGCCACCTCCTGCAGTGTCACCGAACCGGCCGCACCGCGTACGCCAAAGACGCCACCGCCAAAGGAAAGGTCCGCCGCGTCGGCCTGCAGCATTTCAGCAGCCAGAACACGTGCCGCCGCGATTAAATTATCGATGGTCACTGCCACGGACGACCCGCCGACCGGCGCGCCGCTGGACCCGCCATTGCCGCGACCGTGGGCAAGATTGTCCGTATCGCCTTGGTTGTAGACGACATTTCCCACGGGCACGCCGAGGCGCTCGGCGACCATGTTGGAAAACACCGTCTCGATGCCCTGTCCGACCGACATGATGCCCGAATAGAGGGTCACCGTCCCGTCGCCGGAGACGGTGAGCCGTGAGCAGTCCCGGCCCGGCTTGACGTAGGGCCCGCCGGCAACTTCGATCGGGTTGGCAAAACCGATGCCGCGCAGCCGCCCGCGCGCTTGTGCTTCGCTACGTCGGGCCGCAAATCCGGCATAGTCGGCAAGTTCCGCCACCGCCACCATGTTCTGCTCGAACTCGCCGCAGTCATATGTGAACGTGAACCCGGTATAATATGGAAACGTATCGGGCGGGATCGCATTGCGTCGGCGCAGCTGCAACGGATCGATGCCCATGTCCTGCGCAGCGATGTCGATGACCCGCTCAATGGCGAACGTGGCCTCCGGCCGTCCGGCACCGCGATAGGGCGCTGTGACCTGCGTATGGGTGTGGATGCCGCGGATCTCACCAAAAATCCCGCCGATGCGATAGACGCCCGCGATGCCGCCGAAATTGCCAATGAGATTGAGCGAGCGCCGCGACAGATATGCACCGACGTTGGCATCGCAAGCGACCTTGAGCGCGAGGAAGGTGCCGTCCGCATCGAGACCGAGTTCGACCTGCATGTGGACGTCTCGACCGTGCTCGTCCGCCAACAGGCCCTCGCCGCGCTCCGACACCCATTTGACAGGCCGGCCAAGCTTTCGCGCGGCCCATGCCACCAACACGTCTTCCGGATAGACCCCGCTCTTCATGCCGAAGGACCCGCCGACGTCACCGGCCTTGACCTGGACTTCTTCCGGCGCAAGTCCGAGCATGTGCGCCAGTCCGGCGCGCATCGGGTAGGGGTTCTGCGTCGATGCGTGTACGATGAGCCGCCCGCCATCGTCGACAAAGGCGAGAATACCGCGCGGCTCCATCGAGTTGGCGATGACCCTGGTCACGTGCGTGTCGAGACGCGCGACGTGGCGGGCCGCGGCAAGGCTCGTCTCGACCGCGGCACGGTCTCCCTTTTCCCAGACGAAGGCAACGTTGCCCGGCACTTCATCCCAGACGAGAAGTGATTGCGCACTGCGCGCCTGACGCGCATCGGTGACAACATCACGCTCGTCGCCATCAATCGCGACCAATTCCGCGGCATCGACCGCAGCCGCACGCGTCTTGGCGATGACAACCGCAACCGGCTCACCGAGATGGCGAACAACATCACGGGCGAGCACGCGCCGGCACGCTTTGAATGCTTCCTCGCCGTCAGGGCGGCGGTGCGTCACATCGCACGGCTGATCGCCAATTCCATCGGCTGCGAGATCGCCAGCCGTATAGACGGCAACCACATTGGCGGCGGCCAGCGCATCGGCCGTCTCGACTGCATTGAGCTTGGCATGGGCCCAGGGCGATCGGACGATGGCCGCGTGCAGCATGTCTGGCAGGACGATGTCGTCGACATAGCAGCCAGTGCCCGTGATGAAGCGGTTGTCTTCGATGCGACCTTGATAGTCGGCATTGCTGCCCATGATGTGTCCTTCTTGCCTGCCGCGACGGGCCTGCGCCCGTGCATGCCGGGTCGCGGAGTGACGCGTTCGTTGTTTTTGGCCTGAGATCCATAAACCATAGGCACTGCGCCGGTGGGCAGCAAGCCGCCGGCGGGGAGACGAACCTCAGCGCAATATCCGAGCCATGATTGGCGGCAATTGGCATCACCGCCGCATCGTGACACGATGCCGCCATCGTCATCGTGCCTGCAAAACCGAAGGAGGGCGCATGTCACGTCGCGTCGGGTTCATCGGCATCGGCAACATGGGCGGACCGCTTGCCGAGCGGTTGTTGGGTAAGCTCGACCTCGTGGTCTACGATCACGATGAGAGCCGCCGTGCAGCCTTCGTCGACCTAGGTGCCGCCATGGCTGGCTCGCCGCGCGATCTGGCGGCGCGCACGGATGTCATTTTGACCTGTCTACCGACGTCGAAGGATGTCCGTGCAGTCATCTTCGGCGACGCCGGGATCGCTGAGGGGGCGATGTCGGGGACCCTGATCGCCGACATGACGACCGGTGATCCGAACGCCACCCGCGCCATGGCGGCGGAACTCGTGCCCGCCAACATCGACCTGATAGATGCGCCTGTCAGCGGTGGTCCACGCGGCGCCCGCGACGGCACCATCGCGATCATGGTCGGCGGAACCGAGGAGCAGTTCGCCCGCGCCAAAGCGGTGCTCGACCTGATCAGCGTCAACGTCGTGCATGCCGGCGATGTCGGTGCCGGCCACGCGATCAAGGCCGGTAACAATCTGCTCAATCTGATTTGCCGGATGGCGACATTTGAAGTCGTCTCACTGCTGGTCAAGGACGGCGTCGACCCGGTCAAGGCGGTCGACATCATCCAGAAGAGCTCAGGCCGAAACTACGCGACTGAGATCACGTTGCCGGACAACATACTTTCGGGAAAAATGGTCCAGGGCTTCACGACCGGCCTCATGTCGAAGGACGCAGGCGTTGCGCTCGACATCGCCGAGGCGCACAAACTCGACATGCCGATCGGTTTACTCGCCAAAACCTTGCTGCAGCGCACGATCGATGAATTCGGTTTGGATGCCGACATGAGCCAGGTCGCACTGACCTACGAAGAGTTGACCGGCGCGCGCATTCGCCCCGACAAGGGCGCGTAACGGAAAATCGAAGACAGGCGATAGCACTGCAATGGATGATGCACCGACGACACCGACAGCAAAGCGCCATACCGCTTCAGACATGCTGGCGCTGCCCGATCAAAGTGCGCGGATGCCGGACGGAACATTAGCCGCATGATGCTTGCCATCTCAAATGAACCTGCGAATCACATCGAAAGCTTACCGTTCGGTGACATCGAACTCTCACGGTGGGGCCACGGTCCCGGCAGATTGGCCATGCTTCACGCCTCCGCCACCGGCCCGCGCGCGCTTGCGCGTTTGGCCGACGCCGTGGTCGACCCGGCCTTTTCAATCGTCGCGCCGTCGCTGGTCGGCTACGGCGACACCTGCATCGTCTCCGGAGCGACGGTGGTCGAGCAAAACCTCGCGATTGCGAGGCAGTGCCTCGATGCCGGCAACACCGGATCGCGCGTGGTGTTCGGCCACTCGATGGGCGGCCTTGTCGCGTTGCTGGCAGCACGTGACGCGCAGGCCGCCGACAAACCGCTCGATGGCATTGTTCTCTATGATCCAATACTTGTCGGATTACTCGACGGGGCAGATCCCGCCCATCGCGCCGCCTTGCGATGGGACCGCGGTATTGTTGCCGGTCTGAGCGAACGTGTCAGGACCGGCAAGCCTGAGGAGGGCGTGCGCGGCTTCCTTGAAGCGTGGAACGAAATCGAGTGGAACGCATTGCCCGACAGGTCGCGCCGGTGGTTGGTCGCAATGGCCGCGAACATTTCGCGAGAAGCCGAAGCGACATCATTCTTTCCGCTTTGTTCAGACGAGTTGCGAGGAATTCGCTCGCCGGTCCTGATATTGACCGGCGAGCGATCGCCGGGCCTCATTCATCTGACGGCCGCCATCGCGGCTGCAGCGCTCTTCAATGCCAAGCTGCAGGTTGTTGAAAGTGCCGGTCACATGGCGCCGGTGCTCGAGCCGGCGCGGGTCGCATCCCGCATCACGTCGTTCCTTGCATCACACGGACTGCTGTCGGCGGCGCGGAACGGCTAGCCATGGATCAACGTCAACGCCTGCCGCTCGAATTCGCTCCTGCAAACGTGATCAGGTCCGATGGACCGGACGGCAGCTTTACGCTGGCGTCGCCTGAGCCGCTGGGGCCGTATCCCGCCACGATCTGCAGTTTTCTCCACCACTGGTCCAATCTCGCGCCCAGCAGAATGTTCGTGGCCGAGCGCCGGTCGGAAAACGCTGGCGATTGGGAGCAGTGGAGCTACGCCGAAACTCTGCGGCAAGTCCAGGCTTTGGCCGCAGGCCTGCTCGCGCGCGGATTAGCGCCCGGCGACCGGATCATGCTGCTGTCGGAAAATTCGGTCGCACACCTGCATCTTCAACTGGCGGCGATGTACGTCGGCATCGTCGCCGTCCCCGTCTCTCCGGCCTACGCGCTATTGTCGAGCGACTTTGCGCGCCTGCATTACATCTTTGAGCTCATCGAGCCGAAACTGGTCTTCACCCAGGATGCCGCCAGATATGGCGCTGCCTTGTCAGCCATCGATGTACCCGGAGCGCACGTGGTCGCCGTGCGCAACGCCGATGCCGTGCCGGGTTCCATAAAATTCGGCGCGTTGCGCCGGCTCGTTTTCGACGACGATGTCGTGCGCCAGGCCTACGCCACGGTCGGGCCCGACACCGTGGCCAAGATCCTGTTCACGTCGGGCTCCACCGGTCTGCCCAAAGGCGTCGTCAATACACAGCGCATGCTGAGCTCGAACCAGCAGGCCATCGCCCAGGTCTGGCCGTTCGTCGCCCACCGGCCTCCGGTTCTGCTCGACTGGCTGCCCTGGAATCATACCTTCGGCGGCAACCACAATGTCGGGCTGGTCTTGCGCAACGGCGGCTCGTTGTGGATCGACGACGGCAAACCAACGCCTGATCTCATCAAACGTACGGTCGCAAACCTGCGCGAGGTATCGCCGACGATCTTCTTCAACGTGCCGCGTGGCTACGCGATGCTGCTGCCGTTCCTGGAGCGCGATACCGACCTGCGCGACCGGTTCTTCGCAAACCTGGACCTGATTTTCTATTCAGGCGCTGCTCTGCCGCAGGACCTATGGAAGCGCCTCGAAGAGCTGTCGCTCGCATCACGCGGCGGCCTCGTTGCCATGACGTCCTCATGGGGCGCGACGGAGACCGCCCCGGCTGCAACCTCGGCGCACTATCCGCTCGATCAGGCCGGCAACATCGGGCTGCCGATACCGGGCACGGAGCTCAAGTTCGTAATCAACGGCGACAAACGCGAAATGCGCGTGCGCGGGCCACAGGTCACACCCGGCTACTACGGGCGCGACGATCTGACCGGCGGCGCATTCGACGATGAGGGCTTTTATTGTATCGGGGATGCAGGCCGCCTCGCCGATCAGGACGATCCTACCGCCGGGGTCGTATTCGATGGCCGCATTGCCGAGGAGTTCAAGCTCCTCACGGGGACCTGGGTGAGTGCCGGACAGGTCCGTCTTGGCGCCATTGATGCTGCTGCACCGTACATGCAGGATGCAGTCGTTACCGGTCACGACCGTGACGAACTGGGGCTCCTCGTGTTCCCGAACGCGCCCGCGTGCATCGAGGTTGCCGGCCTGTCGGCCGGAACGTCGCTCGAAACCGTTCTTCGGGCATTGCCGGTGCGCGCCGCCTTCCGCGAACGACTGGCAACCTACAATGCCGCCCACCCATCTTCGAACGTTCGCATCGCCCGGATACTCCTTATGGCCGAACCGCCATCGATCGACGCCAACGAGATAACGGACAAGGGCTACATCAACCAGCGCGCAGTCATCACGCGTCGTTCAGAACTCGTTGACCGCCTCTACTCGGACGATCCTGATGTGATACGTCTATGAGGAGGCGGGGCGCGGTAAACCGGTGTGGCTCCGGCTTGAACCGCACGGGGAGGCGATGACATGAGTGACATCAGTGGCTGGCATGCACATGTTTATTTCGACGCACGGTCCATCGAGACGGCGCGTCGCATCTGTGAAACCTGCCGCGATACCTTCGCGATCGAAATGGGGCGCGTACACGAAAAGCCGGTCGGCCCACATCCGGACTGGAGCTGCCAGCTCGCCGTGCCGCCTGGGAAATTTGGCGATGTCGTCACCTGGTTGGCACTCAATCGTCAGGGACATGTCGTCTTTGTTCACCCCGAGACCGGCAACGCGCTTATCGACCACCGCGATCGCGCCATTTGGATGGGGGAAATTCGCCCGCTCGATCTGTCGGTCTTCCAAAAATAAAATAGGGCCGGCCGGCCCGCAGCCCGAGGCGCTCCACAGCGACTACCTCGCCTGCTGGTGGAGGTGAGATGTTCCTGTGTTCACATGCCGGATCGTGCCCACCAACGTAGCCGGCAGTTATGGCTTCTCCGGAAAGCGCGTTTCGGAATAGTCGAGTTCGTAGCTGGCCGGCCGGCCTGCGGGCCACGGATCCCCCCAGAGTTGCTGGCCGCCGTCGACCGTGACGACTTCGCCCGTAATGAACTTGCCGGACGGGGCCGCGAGATAGACGATGGCCTCGGCGATGTCCCACTCATCGCCGGCTTTGCGCATGGGGTTGGACTGAAAGAACGTCGCCCGGCCTTCCGGCGTGTAGCGCCCGAAGGCAGACGATTCGCAACAACCCGGTGCCACGCAATTGACGCGCACATCATGGGGCGCCCATTCCACGGCGACGGACTTCGACATGTAGATCACGCCCGCGCGCGCAGCAGCCGTGTGTGCCATCTGCGGCATGCCGCGCCAGATATCTGCAACAACGTTGACGATATTCCCGCCCTTGCCGGCCGCAACCCAGCGCTTCGCGGCAGCCTGCGTCATGTACCAAGTTCCATTAAGGTTGGTGTCGACGACGGCATTCCATCCCTTGACTGTGAAATCGAGCGCCGGCTGCGCATACTGGCCGCCGGCGTTGTTGACAAGCACGTCGAGCCGCCCGTGCGCTGACCAAATCGAATCGAACAGCTTGTCGACCGCATCCGTGTCCCGGATCGAAAGACTTCGCGTATCGCTCTTCAGCCCTGCATCAGTGAAGACCTTCTGGGCGGCACTCAACTTGCCCTGATCCCGTCCGCAGATGATGACGATCGCGCCGAGCCGCCCGAACAGCAGTGCCGTCGCCTTGCCAAGTCCGCTGCCGCCGCCTGAAACAAGCACCACCTTGCCGGCAAACAAGTCTGGCGCGTAAACAGTGGCGCGGTTAAGTATCTCGGCATCGCTCATGCCGTAGGAAGCGGTCATGATATGGCTCCGCAAGTTGTGGTCGACTTGGCCGGTGCGATTGCATGCCTCGGTCAACCGGGCATTGGCTGGGTCATGCAAATGGCCCGGGTCAGACGGGACAGTCCGTTGGGAACTGCGGCATGCGCTTTTCTTTGTGCGCTGCGAGCCCTTCCTGCGCTTCTGCTCCGGTAAACCCGAGGATTTCCAGCGCCGTCGAGGTGTCGAACGTCGGCCCGGCCATCCTCAACCAGTTGTTGAGCGCATACTTAGTCCATCGGATCGCACTTTGCGCACCGTCGGCAAGCTCGCTTGCGACATCCATTGCCGTGTCCTGCAGCTTGTCGTCGTCGACGCACATCGAGACCAGTCCGATCCGTTCAGCTTCCTCCCCGCGCAACGGCCGGCAGGTCAGTAGGTAGTATTTTGCCTTGGCCATGCCGCACAGCAGCGGCCAGATGATGCAGGCTGCATCGCCGGCCGCAACGCCGAGCCGCGTATGCCCGTCGACAATGCGGGCCGCCTTACCCGCGATCGATACGTCCGCCAGTAGACCCACCACCAATCCGGCACCGACCGCCGGACCGTTGATCGCTGACACGATCACCTTGTTGCAGTTGATGATGTTGTAGACGAGGTCGCGCGCCTCCTTCCACGTCTGCATGCGCGTCGTCGGATCTTCCATGATCTTCTCGATCAGACCGAAATCACCGCCTGCCGAGAACGCGCGGCCCGCACCGGTGACGAGCACCGCTCGCACGCTCGGATCGGCATCAATGTCACGCCAGATGTAGGTGAGCTGCGTGTGGGTTTCGGCATCAACGGAATTGTACGTCTCCGGCTTGTTGAAGGTGATCTTGAGGATGCCGTCGGCAGGCCGTTCTATCAGCAACTTGTCATAGGCGGCGTAGCGGTCAGTCATCGGAGCGCTCCTGTTGTATTGGATTGTGCGATTGCATTAGCTGGCATCGGGGTGTCGGGCGGCTGCACGTGCCTCCTTCGAATACTGGACGGCCATGCGGCCGACTTTTTCGCGAGCGATCACCAGCTTCTGGATCTGCGCGGTCCCGTCACCGATCTCGAGGCCCATGACATCACGAAGGCGTTGCTGGTGCGGCAGGTTCATGGTGTAGCCGTAGTGGCCGTGCGTCAGCAGGCACTGGTGGATCACATCAACCGCAGTTTTAGGACCATACCATTTGCACATCGCGGCTTCGGCGGTGTGTGGCTTGCCGGCATCGCGCAGCCACAGCGTGTTGAATGAGAGCAGCTTCAGCATCGTGAGCTGCGTTTCCGCTTCCGCCAACGGGAACGTTACGCCCTGGTATTGCGCGATCGGCACGCCGAACGCCTCTCGCTCGCCGGTGTAGGCCCAGGCTTCGTCCAGGGACGCGCGGGCTGCTCCATGACACTCCAGCGCGATCAGTGCCCGGCTATAATCGAACCCGGCCATGATCTGCGAAAATCCCCGTCCTTCGTCGCCGAGCAGGCACTCCGACGGGACGAACACATCATCGAAAAACACGGATCCGCGCGATACGGCGCGTGTCCCGAGATCGTCAAACCGTGTCCGGGTAATGCCGGGTTGATCGAGTTCGACGAAAAATCCGCTGACCCCGCGTGCACCGGAGCCCGGTTCGCCCGTGCGCGCAAACACCAGGGCAACGTCGGCTTCGCCGGCAAAACTCATCGAAGTCTTTTCGCCGCGCAGCACGTAGCCGTTGCCGGATTTGCGAGCACCAACGGCAAGGTTCGCGGCATCGGACCCGCCGCGCGGCTCCGTCAGCCCGAGCCCGATGATTGCTTCGCCCGATACGAATTTCGGCACCCACTGGCGCGCGATGTCGGGGTTGGCAAAGCGTACGACGATGTCGCCCAAAAGGCCCGCGACGAGTTGCACGTAGCTCATCGTGAAATCACCGTACGCGATTTCATCGATGATGACGCCCGCTGTCACGCTGTCGCTGCCGAGCCCGCCGAAGTCTTCCGGCAATTCCACGCCGATCAGTCCGAGCGCCCCCATCTCTCGGATCAAGCCGCGGTTCAGTTTGCCGGTTCGGTCTCCTTCCTGATACTGCGGTGCCAATTTCTCACGCGCGAAGCGTCGTGCGGTATCCTGCATCGCCAATTGTTCGTCGGAAAGTTCGAATTCCATGGCGTCCCCACGAAGGTGCGGTTGTAAGAGTGTTGCGTCGGTGCTCAGCCGTGCATCGTCAGCCCGCCCGAAACACTGATCGTCTGACCGGTAATGTAGGCGGCATCATTGCTGGCAAGAAAGGCGACAATGCCGGGATAGTCGTCCGGTTGCCCGAGGCGGCGCATCGGGATCGCCCGTTTCAGGCCTTCGACGACCTTCTGTCCGGATTCGCCATCGGCGAACTGCGCAAATAGCGGCGTATCTGTCGGCCCCGGACACACCGTGTTGAGCTGGATCCCGGCCCGTGTCAGTTCCCGGGACAGTGTCTTCGTAAAGCTGATGATCCCGCCCTTGGCCGCCGAATACACCGCCTCGCCGGATGAGCCTACCCGGCCTGCATCGGATGAGATGTTGATCACGCGGCCGAACTTGCGCGCGACCATGCCGGGCAGCACGGCATAATGCATGTTGAGCGGACCGTAGAGATTGATATCGATCACCCGCTTCCAAAGCGCGGTGTCGGTATCGAGAAACGGCACGAACTTGTCCCAGCCGGCATTGTTGACCAGCACCTCCGTCGGTCCGATCGCCTGCTCGAAGGCTGCCACACCCGACCGCACCGAAGTAAGATCCGTGATGTCGACAACGAAAGCCTGCGCGGTGCCGCCACGCGCGCCAATCGCGCTGGCAGTTTCCCTCCCGCCGGCCTCGTTGATGTCGAACACGCCGACCTTGCAACCTTCCTCGCCGAGGCGAACCGCAATAGCCCGCCCGATTCCGCTGGCGCTTCCGGTAACGATGGCGCTGCGACCTGCAAGGCCCCTCATTCATCACCCCCCGATCTGCAACGTCTTGGCGATATCGTCGAGCTGCCGGCCCATCTCGGCTTCCGTCTCGACATGCTGCGGACGAATGGCGACACGATCGGCGCCGGCCTCGAACAGCTTGCCGATGTGTTCGGGATCGGCCTCCTGGCCGAAGATCGAAATTTCGATCTTTTTGGGGTCACGCCCTGCTGCCGTCGCCTTTTCGTCCAACTCGGCGCGCTTGTCCTTCAGTTCATCGTACGTGATGCGGTTGGGCAGCCAGCCATCGGCATGCTTGACGATGCGGTCGATGACTTTCGGCGCCATGCCGCCGATGATAATGGGCGGCCAAGGCTTCTGCATGGGCTTTGGAAACGAGCGGACCTTGGGGAATTTTAAGTATTTGCCTTCGAATTCCGCCTCGTCGTTGCTCCACAGCGCTTTCATGGCGTCGAGTGCTTCACGTGTCTGGGTCCAACGCCTTGGAAAATCGCCGCCGAACAATTCAACCTCTTCGCGCAGCCACCCGGTTCCGATTCCAAACAGGAACCGCCCGCCGCTGTGGAAGTCGAGCGCCGCGACCTCCTTGGCAAGGATCAGCGGGTTGCGTTGCGGCACCAGCGTGATGCCGGTGCCGAGCAACAGCTTGCTGGTAACGCCGGAAGCCCGCGCCAGCGCGATGTAGGGCTCTGTGAAGTGCGAATAGGTCCACGGAATCTCGCCGCCGGTGGACGGGAACGGGCTGTTGCTTTCGACCGGGGTCGCCGGATGTTCCGCATACCAAAGCGAGTCGAAGCCCAGTTCCTCCGCCTTTCGCGCCATGAAGGCCGGATCGATCGTATAGGCTGGCAGGGGCGTTGAGAGGCCGATTTTCATGAGAGTTCTCCTGACTGGATTGATGTCGTTCCGGTAATTCTCGGAAGTGCTCGCAATCGATGGTGGTTAGTGTCCGTCCTCCGGCCGACCCGCCATCATGCGAACCGCCTTGTAGATGATGACCGTCTCGTCGCTCTGGTTGACGATATGATTCATCGTCGTGACGATGCCGCGCCCGCCCTTGCTGGTTTCACGCAAGCCGATGACCTCGACCTCGGCATGCACCGTATCGCCGGCAAATACCGGCTTGAGGATCTTCTTTTCCACTTCGAGCAACGCCAGGCCCGTCGTCTGCATCGTCGATTGGCAGAGCAGACCTTCAATGATCGTATAGGTGCATGCAGCCGGCACCACACGGCCGTGGATCGCGCCGTGATGATCGTTGAAGGAAAGGTCCGTGAATATCGTCTCCACCATGCCGGTCACGCCGATGAATTGCACGATGTCGGCCTCGGTGATGGTGCGGTTCAGGGTTCTAAATTTTTCACCGACTCTCAAATCATTCCAGTAAAACCCGATCCCGACCGTACGCATGGCGCCTCTCAGAACACTGCCCCCGTGGTAAGCCCACGTTCTCAAACTGCATTGCAGGCCGCCGGCGCCGTGCGGTCAACTCTTATCGGCCATCATCGCCGGACCCGAGGCCGTCAATGATCACATTTCAAGTGGCGGATATGTTCGTCGCGATCGTATGCTCCGCCATGCGGTGAGGCTCGATCGCCAGCCAAGGTTTCAGGAAAGGTTTGCCATGACAACGTTCATCCTCATCCATGGCGCCTACCAGGGTGGCTGGATCTGGAACATGGTCGCAGATCGCCTGGTCCGCGCGGGCCATAGGGTGATGACTCCGACGCTTGAGGGCTGCGCGGAACGCGCCCATCAGCTGCGCGCCGGCATAACCACCGAGACCCACGCCGAAGAACTGGCCCAACTTCTCCACTTCCATGATTTCCGCGACGTCGTCCTCGCCGCCACATCATCGGGCGGCATGGTGATGGCGCGTCTCGCCGAACTAACCCGCGAGCGCGTTGCCCGCCTCGTCTTTGTCGATGCGCTGGCCTTGCTGGATGGTGAGAAAATCCGCGACCTCGTCACCAGGCCTGCTACACGCAACACCGACCTGGCGCTGGGCCCGTCACGCGAGGATGCCGAACAACGCTTGCTCCAGGACCTGGAACCGGGCCTGCGTTCTTGGACAGCGCAACGCTTCACGCTGCACCCGATCGGGGGTATTCACGGAGCCGGTGAAACTGGCCGGCTTTTGGCAGCAGTCCTGGCAGGCATCGGTGCTTTATTGTTCGCGCGCCGCCAACCCTGGAGAAGCGCATATCCGGCGCACGGCTGATCTGCTTGGGGCCCGTTGGCACGAGTTCGACACCGGGCATTATCCGATGTTGTCGATGCCGGATGAGACCGCCCGATTGATCTTGGAAGGTTGAAGCCATGCAAACATGGCCGGCAAAGGGAGCAGATCCGCGATGCCTGTCTGCACATGACGGATGGACCTAAGGATCGGTGCGCCTTAGCACGCGCCGCCAGGTCTCCGGCAGGCGGTCTTCCGCGGCGCGGATCCATTTGTCGATGTCGCGGTGATTGCGCCGAAACGTCCGTAGCTTGAGCGCCACCGTCGTGCTCACCGAGATCAGCAGGACAAGCCCTGAAACGATCATGATGGCGCCGAGTGGAATCGGCATGGGCAGGACGATGAGCCCGACCAAGATCAACGTGATCGCAAAAACGAGGGACAGCACTCTAAGCATGTCCGCCCCGGTTGCGTGATAAAAGCGCAATCATTGTTCGTCACACCTCGATACCGTCATGACGCCGAAAAAAGCGGTGTGCCAAGCAGGCTGGAGACGCTCGCAATTTGCTCGAGTGCCCATCTCAGTTCCTGCTGCTCGTGCTTGCCAAGTTCGGACGGCCGTATCGCATTCGACAGCTTGAGCCCGCGCTCGAGATCGCGCAACTGCTGTTTGAGCACCGCGTCGAGGGCAATTTTGTGGGCCTCGGTCAGCGCCTCGATCAGTTGCGCCTGTTCGGGTGCATCGCGCGCCACCGCCTTGAGACGCTCTGGTGTGGAACGGGCACTGATCCCGTGTCGCAGCGCCAGAACGCGTGCCGTGGAAACGATCGGGAACAGCGCGGCCTTTTTGAGATCGACACGACCATCCGTCAGCCGCCATCGCCCGAACAGTCCGAGCGGACTTTCAAATCGTGCGGCATTTGTCGCAAGCGTGCGCTGGAAGTTGCGCGCCGGGCCGGCCACCTTCAAGGCTTCTGTACGCAACGCGTCGCCGAGCCCGTGATCGCCGTGAACCGATGTGAAATCGAAAAAGATGTCTGCGTTGAGAATATCCTCGGGACGCGACCTGGCGATCCAGTTGGCAACCGTTTCGCGCCAGCGCGCAAGGCTCATCCGCCACGCCGGGTTCTTGGCCATGACGCCGCCCTGGCAATAGGCGACCCCGACATCGTTCAAAACATCGGCCACGCGCGCGCCGAGGTCTTCGAACCATCGGTCGATCTCGCCGTCTGCATCGCCGCTTTCATAGATGATCGCGTTGTCCTGATCCATCGCCAGCAGGCTCTCGCCCCGGCCGCCCGATCCGAGCACTAGCATCGCGTAGCCGACAGGCGGCCCGCCGTGCCCGGCATCCGCCAAGTCCTGTTCCGCGATCACGCACGCCCGTCTCGTCAGCGCGCGCAACTCATGCGAGATGATCGCCGCGATATCACGCGCATCGACCTCTTCCGAGACCAGGCCGCGGGCGACGACCGTCAGGTCGGACCAGATCAGCCCGAGTTCCGCCGGCGTCTTGGCATTTGCAAGGCTGTTGCCCAAGGAAACGGCATCACTGGCACGCTGCTTGAGAAGGTCGCGCGCGCTAAGCGCACCGACAAGTTCTCCACCTGCGCCGTGGACGCCGAGGTGGCGCACGCCGCGCGCGGCCATATCGACGATCGCGCGATAGACGAACTCCTCTGCACCGATGGTCGCCAGCGGATAGGAGGCATGGCGCACCGCCGCGCTCGTCAGCGCTTGCGCAGGATCACCGTCGATCGCTCTAAGAATATCGCGTTCGGTCAGAATGCCGTTGCCGCTATCACTGGCGGTCGGCGGCAGGAAGACGGAACTGACCTTATCCCGCATCATGATCGACAATGCCTCGCGCACGGTCGCATCGCCCGGCAGCATGCGCGGCGGTGCGCTCATGAGATCGTCGACGCGATGGCGGTATGGAAAGCTGTCGATGCGCGCATAGTCGGCGACGGATGCCGGCACGAGTCGATTTGCATCGACCGCCTCTTCCCACCCTGCACCCCGTGCGCTGACCTGGTGGCGTGCCCCCTTGTTGAGTGCGGCGCGCTCTGCCTGCGCAAGCGTTTTGATGCCGTCGTCGGCGAGCCGGGCGACGAGCGCTTCATAGATTTGCGCCGTGGCACGTGCATCACCAAGCGCGGTGTGCCGGCCTTCAATTGCAATTCCGAGCCAGTCTCCGGCAACTTCGAGTGATGCCTCCGGCAGCTCCGGTGCAATGACCTCGATCAGATGTCGGACATCGAGCGAGCGCGGTGCGCGCCAGGCAAGACCGCTGCGTTGGCATTCGGCCTTGAGTATGGCGAGGTCGAAGCCGATCGAATAACCGACGATGAGGGACGAGCCTGCCCAATCGAAGAATGACGAGGCCACTTCGGCAAAGGGCGACGCGACGGCGACGTCGGCGTCCGTCAGCCCGTGGACGCTGCTGGCCGCCGCGGGGATTGGAATTGTCGGGTTGACGAGTTCATCGAATGTAGTTGCCGTCTCGATCCCGCTTGCGCTTCCGAGCCGCACGGCACCAATCTGCACAATGCGGTCGTTGACCGGATCGAGACCCGTGGTCTCGGTGTCAAGCACGACCGTTGCCACCGACTGCAGTGGCACACCGGCAAACGCATTGTCGAGCGCCTGAAAGGACATTAAGCGCCTCTCCCTCGTGCAGGTCCGATCCGCACCACTACACCGCCCGGCTGCAACCACCTTCGGTCGACCGGTGCGCGAACATCATTTTTCAAGGTAGAGGGCGCGCTGGCAAGGCGCGCCTTGATCCCGCTCAACCGACGGCCACAAAATACGCCGAAGGCCGCGCCCTTTGGCGCGGCCTTTAGATGAATTCAGGACAATGAACTCAGAAACGGGCGTCGCTCAGCAGCGATTGTCAAAGCGGAAGCAAGCCCGGTCATTGCCGTTGAGGCAACGGCGTCGCCAGCGTTCGCACCGGCGCACGTGTCGCCATTCATAATCGTCGTAGTGGCCCGCCCGCGCTGCGCGGCTCGCAGCAATTATGCCGAGGATGCCAAGACCGATGGCAATGCCGGTGGCCAGTCGTCGTCCACGCCGGCGCCCGGTCTTGATCACGAGGTCGTCCTGATACGCCGCCATGGCAGAATTGCCGGCCAGGCCTGACATACCCGCGGTGGCGGATCCGGTGTTGATTGCGAGCATGCCCGCGGCGGCGATGGCAGCAATGAAAAGTCTCATGGGTCCAGTCCTCAGGGTCACATTGGTTGTAACGCGGCGCCACCCTCACGATGAGCGTCCTTATGGCAGCGGCGTGTGAAGCAATTGTGGCCTACCTAACCTGAACGGAAGTTGAACGGCAACTCTTTGTAGTTATTCATTGAAATAGTATTTCCGCAGTGCAACAAGCGACCCGGCTTCGGCAGCCGATTCTGTAGCGCTCACGAATCTGTGAACCATCAAGTGGGCGGGGTCACAGCCCCATATGTGCGATGATCCCCTTGGTGAGCGGGTCGGTGCCGTCGCCGAGCCGGTCGGTAATACTGAAGTGGTTGTCACTGGGGGACGACAGATAGGCGGCCGTGACGCCTTGCTGGCGTAGCGCGGCAGCGTATGCCAGCGACTGCCAGTGGAACAAGTGCGGCTCATGCTCGCCGACCGGCAGCAGGACGGGGCTCCTGACCACTGCCGGCAGCAGCAGCGGGCTCATCGCTTCGGCCTCCTCCTCCGTGAGATGAATGTCAGCCTGAATGTCGAGAAATCGGTGTGGTCGGATATCGAACAACCCGCTCAACAGGACGCTCGACTTGATAAGGTCGTTGGGCAACCCGGCGTAGGCCTGCCAGTCCGTCGCGATCAGCATGCCGCCGAGGTGGCCACCGGCGGAATGGCCCGAGACATGGATCTGCTCGCGATCGCCGTTGTAGCGCTCGATATTGTGGTAGACCCAGGCCACCGCGCGTTGCATTTGCGCGGCAATATCACTGACGCGGACAGCCGGGCACAGGTCATAATTGACCAGCACGGCCGTCGCCCCGGCCGCAACCAGCGGACCGGCAACGTGCGAATAGACGTCCTTGTCGAGGGCCCGCCAATACCCGCCATGAATGAAGATATGGACAGGTGCGCTGGCCGCGGCGGCCGGAAACACGTCGAGTTTCTGTCCGTCGGTGTCACCGAATGAGATGTCGCATTCGCATTCCAGTTGCGCGCGCACTTTGGCACTCTTGGCGGCACTCGCTTCAAGGTACGCCTCGGCATCGGGCACGCTGATGCGCGGCGAATACTGAACGTTCATATCCGCGATCTGTGCCGGCGTGTAGGTCTTGCTCATGGTGGGTAAGCCTGCTGGAAAATTCGGATAGGCCTGATGAGTCAGATATACATGTCGAGAAGATTGTAGTTCTTGAGCACGCGTGCACGGGCATCCTCGTCCCATCGATTGGCCTCTACTTCGCCGGCAAGCGGTGCATAGTGATAGCGCGGCTCGTCGGGATACCTTTGGCTGCGCGCATCGATGCCGAGCGCGATCAGCCGTGAGCGCTCGTGGATGCGTTCCGCCGTGTAGGTGCTGACTTCGCCGTCGAGCTTTGCCGTCGTCACGCCAAGCACGCGCCAGCGCGGGAAAAACCCGGCATTGAGCGTCACGCGCCGGTCGGGTGAGGTGTTGGCGAACGAGCCGTGCATTGCCTGCCGGTTCAACACCATGACATCGCCCGGGTCGCAAAGCATCGGCACGGCTCCGTCGATCCGCTCAGACCCGCTCTTTGCAACAAGCGCCTTGATATCGACCTTGCCCAGCTTGTGGCTTCCCGGAATTGTCCACACGCAATTGCTGGCCGTGCTCGCGTAGAGCTGCGTCATGAAGTTGAAGCCGTGCGCGCCCTGGTCCCAGTCGGCCGCGTCCCAGTGGGTGGTGCCGTCCTGATGCCAGGCAACCGAGGGCCCGAGCCCCGGTTCCTTGATAAACGTGACCTCGTTGTAGGGCACGAAATCAGGACCGTTGATCGCTTCGGCGATCGCCAGCAGGCCGGGATGCCCGTAAAGTCTGAGGCATGAGTCCATCAGATGCAGATTGCCGTCGAGCAATTGCACGGTCCATTCCGGCGCATCATCGGCAGGCTTCGGTCCAAGCATCTTGACCGGGTGACGCCCTTTGTTCAGCGACGTGCCGCCGAGCGGATCGCTGAGTGGTTTGGCAAAGCGATAGGGCGGCTTCTTGAACTCCCGCCCGAGGGCCGGACGGCCTTCTTTGTCGACGTCGGCATCCGGCCTCACCGGTGCACGTGCGATGACACGGTCGACATCCGCGCGCAGTTCCGCCAGTTCGTCCTTGTCAATGACACCTTCGAAAACATAAAACCCATGCTTCCAGTAGGCATCGAGAATTTCGTGGTGGATCTTGCCGTCGTCGCCGAATCGGATGCGGCCACGGTTGCCCAGCGCCATGGCCCGCTCGGTACCTGTCGCAATATAGTCGGCCATGGCGGCGGCATGATCAGCAGCGGTGAGATCGGGTGAAACGGCGGCGGCGGTCATCGCGGCTCCTCGTCTTGGCTTCTCGCAGTCCTCGGCATAGTCTCGCGGTACGTCCAAAGACCGCAATCGCCAATGCGCAAACTATCAGGCGGATGATGGCGGTCCGCCGAGAACTTGCGCGCCGGCCGATCGCGACCGAGAAGGGAGGCACGGTATGTCGCTTGCAATCCGTCAACTGCACCCGCTGTTCGTCGCCGATGTCAAAGGTGTCACGCTGGCGCCGGACATGGATCAGGCAACGGTCGACGCATTGAACCGCGCCATAGACGAATACGCGGTGCTTGTCCTTCACGACCAGGACCTGGACGATGCGGCTCTGCTGGCCGTCGGCCAACGCTTCGGCAATATCGCGGCACCACGCAATCATCGCGCTGAGCGCCGCATTGCCATTCCCGAAATCGGCGACATTTCCAATCTCGATACCCAGGGCGAAGTGCGCCGTCGCGATGATCACCGCCGCCTCGATGCCCTCGGAAACCAGCTCTGGCACTCCGACGCCTCCTTCCGTCCGGTCTCCGGCGCATTGTCGATGCTCTATGCCCACGTTGTGCCGCCAGAAGGAGGCGACACCGAATTTGCAGATCTCAGGGCCGCCTACGATGAACTCGACGCAGATCTGAAGGCAACGGTGGACGGCCTGTTCGCAATCCACACCATCTTCCATTCCCGCGGCCAACTGGGCCATACCGACTATACCGAAGCCGAGCGTGCGGCCCTGCCGGATGTCCGCCATCCGCTTGTGCGCACCCACCCGGGCTCCGGTCGCAAAACGCTCTACATGGGCGCTCATGCCTCGCACATCGACGGCTGGCCGGTGCCGGAAGGTCGGTTGCTCCTGCGCGAACTGATGGAGCACGCCACTGAGCCGCGCTTTCGATATGCTCACTCCTGGCGCGCCGGTGATCTCGTGATCTGGGACAACCGCTGCACGCTCCACCGTGGCCGGCGCTATGACGACACCCGCCATAAGCGCGACATGCGGCGCGTGACGACGCAGGACATGTCCAGCGTTGCCGACAACCCCGAACGCGTTGCGACGCCTTAAGGCGACCATCTGCGAAAGTGCCGGTTGGCCTGGCTCATCAGGCCCGAGGGTCGTGCGGACCCGCGGCGAACGCGATCCGGCGCTCGATCCCGGCCAAACGACCAATCGGCGCGAGGATCGCTCACACGCGGCATGGAAGGATCAACGAATGGGCGGGCCGCCCGTCAGTCCAACGATGCCGGTCGGGCGCACGAGCCGCGCGACATGGCGTGACAAGCACCGCGCTGCTCCCTTACTGTGGACGATCAACTCCGCCGTCTCTCCCCTGTCCAGCGCCTAGGATGCAACCATGAAAAATCTCGACGTGCGCGGCCCCGTACCGCGCGAACTTGTTGGCGACAATGAGCCTTCCGTCCGCCCGGGTGATGATCAAGCGCTTTATGGCTCAGTCACTCTTGCGCCGACGGCACCTGTTGAAGCGCGCAGCTTCCAGACGTTCAAGGTGACCTACACCGTCGGTCGTCTCGGCATCGACGACACCGGCGGCATCCGCGTGGCCTTCCGCCGGATTGGCGACATGGGCACGCCGCAGACCACCAATCCAGCGGCGCCGAACTATGTCAGCGCGCGCAGCAACGGCGAGGGCACCATCGACCTCGAGGTCAGCTCGGGTGGCATGCGGCCCTGGAACCTGATCGTCACGGCTCACCAGAGCGGCGGTTATCTCAAGGAAGGTGAAGTCATCGAGATGGTATTCGGCGACACAAGTCATGGTTCGCCGGGCATGGTCATGCAGACGTTTGCCGAGACCGGTTGCGAGTTCAAAGTCATGACCGACGTGCAGGCGACCGGCAATTTTCTGTCATTGCCGCAGCAACTCTGGGTGCCGGTCGTTGCCGGCCCCGTGCACGCCTGGAAGGCCGCGATCCCGACGTTGCGACGGCCCGGCGAAAAATTTCACCTCGGCCTCAAGGCAGAGGACATCTGGGGCAATCCGACAGACCAGGCAGCCGGAACGGTTCGACTTGAGGCAACGCTCCCTGTCGATGGTCTGCCGCACGAGTTCGACTACGCACCAGACGACCGCACGATGATGTTTGAAGGTCTGTCCGCTGCCGAGGAAGGCACGCTCAGGATCAAGGTGTTCATCGATGATTCGTTGGTTGCCGAAGCCGGCCCGTTGGTCGTCCGGGCCGGTGACGTCGCCGGCTACTGGGGCGACCTGCACGGCCAGACGGGCGAAACCGTCGGCATCAACCGCATTGAGGGCTACTTCGATTTCGCCCGCAACAAAGCCTTCCTTGATGTCACCAGTCACCAGGGCAACGACTTTCAGATCAACAACCGGTTCTGGACGTTGCTGAACGAGCTCACGGGAAGGCTCGACGAACCTGGTCGCTTTGTCGTGTTTCCCGGCTACGAATGGTCCGGCAATACAGCGATCGGCGGCGACCACAATGTATTTTTCCGCCACGAGGGACGCCAGATCCGACGCTGCTCGCATGCTCTTTTGGAAGATCGTTCGGACCTGGAAACGGACTGCAACACGCTGACCGACCTTTACCGCGCGCTGTCCGAAGAAGATAGCGTGATGTACGCCCATGTCGGTGGGCGCTACGCCAACATTCACTATGATCATGATCCTAAGATCGAAACCGCGGTCGAAATGCATTCGGCGTGGGGCTCGTTCGAGTGGATTTTGACCGACGGGTTTGAACTGGGCCGCCGCGTCGGCGTGGTTTGCAACAGCGATGGCCACAAGGGCCGGCCGGGTGCGAGCTATCCCGGATCATCCACGTTCGGTGCCTACGGCGGGCTGACCTGTTTTCTTACCGACCGCCTCGACCGGGACGCCGTCTTCGAAGCCATGCGCCGCCGTCATCACTACGGCACCACCGGGTGTCGCATGCATGTCGATGTTTCGGTCGACATTCCCGGTGGCGGCACGCTTTTCGAACGCAATCCGGACGCCGTCCCGGACGCCCCGTCACACGACGTCACTCGGGCGATCATGGGCGATATCGTGCGCACCGGCGCCGATGAAGTTGAACTGAACGTCGCCGTTGCTGCGCACGCCGGCATCGAACGCATCGAGATCCGCAACGGCTTGGAGACGCTGGAGACGGTTCGTCCCTTCACCGACAGTGACCTGGGGGAGCGCATTCGCGTTCTGTGGAGCGGTGCCGAATATCGTGGCCGCGGCCGCAACACCACGTGGAGCGGCCGTGCCCAATTGTCCGAAGCCTGCATCACGCGGTTTGAAATGATCAATCAATGGAACCACGAGCGGCTCTTCGAGCAGCGCGGATCCAACACGGTGGTCTGGAACACGGTGACCACCGGGAATTTCATGGGCTTCGACGCCTGGCTCACAGATGACCGCAAGGGCCGGCTCGACATCACCACCAACCACGGCAATCTGGCCGTGGATCTTGCCACGCTTTCGCAACAGGACGTGACGCTCGAAGCCGGCGGTCTTGCCCGTCGCCTGCGCGCTTTCCGGTTGCCATCAGCACCTCTCGCCCGCGAACTGGAGATCACGCACAAGGTCCCGCTCAGGGGCGATGGAGACAATCCAATCTGGATCTGCGTCACCACCGAGGACGGTTACCAGGCCTGGTCGAGCCCGATCTATCTCTTCCGCTGACGGATTGTCACGGGCAACCGCGGCGCGCTGTCGGCCGCTACCGAGATATCCGAGCGCGCGCGCTTGACATGCAGGGCGCTGCGTTCTGCTGTTGGCGGCACGTCAATCATCCAACGAGCGGCACACGACAATGAACAGCGGACCGGATCCGATCACCATTTCGGTGATCCAGCACCGCCTCACCGGCATCGTCGAGGAGATGGGAGAATCGATGCTGCGCACGTCGTTCTCCCAGATCCTCAATTCCAGCCGCGATTTCTCGACGGCGATCTGCGGCGCCGACTCGCAACTGGTTGCCCAGGCCGATCACATCCCGGTCCACGTCGGCGCCTTGCAACCGGCCGCAAGAGCGATCATCGACACCTTCGGCGAAGACGTCTTCGACGGCGATGTGTTCTTGTTGAACGATCCCTATTTCGGCGGCAGCCATCTGCCCGACGTGACCGTGTTCGCACCGGTTTTCCTCGAAGGCGAACTGGCGTTCTGGGCGATCAACCGAGCGCATCATTCCGATATTGGCGGTGCCACCTACGGCGCCTACAACGCGGCCGCCCGCGAGATCTGGCAGGAGGGTCTTCGCCTGCCGCCGACCCGCCTCTACGACAAGGGCGTGATCCGCGACGATTTCCTGCGCCTGCTCAAGGCCAACGTCCGTCACGCGCGCGACTTCGAAGGCGACCTAATGGCTCAGATCGGTTCGGTTCACCTTGCTCGGCGCCGCCTGCTGGCGCTTGCCGGGGAATTTGGTCGTCGTGCTGTCACGACCAGCGTGGCGCGCATCCTGGATGCGACGGAGACGCAGGCCCGCGCGGTGTTCTCCGAATGGCCGGACGGCACCTATGGCGGCGAAGCCCTGCTCGACGACGATGGCCGCGGCAACCGCGATATTGCCATTCGGGCGGAAATCACCGTCGCGGGATCGGATCTCACCGTCGATCTGCGCGGTTCCGATCCCCAGGTCGACAGCTTTTTGAATTCGGCTGTCGCCAACACGCGCAGCGCCGTATTGGTCGGTATCGCTCTGCTGCTCGACCCGGACATACCCAAGAACGAAGGTGTCGCCCGCCCCGTCACCATATTGACGAACGAGGGCACCATCGTGCATCCGCGCCCGGGCGCGCCGGTCACCATGTGCACGTCCCATTGCGGCAACGAGATCATCGAGGCCGTCGTTGTCGCACTTTCCTCAGCCTGTCCCGACCGCGCAATGGGCGGCTGGGGACGCCGCCTGCGCATTGCGATCAAGGGCGTCAATCCGCGTACCGATCGCCCCTTCATCTGGCACCTGTTTCATGCCCGTCCAGGCGGCGGTGCATCTTCGGCGGGCGATGGTTGGCACAATTCGGGCGAGTGGCATTCGGCCGGCGGCCTCAAATTCGGGTCCGTCGAAGTCGCAGAAGCCCGCTTCCCGCTATTCTTTCCGCGTCACGAGTTCCGCTGCGATTCCGGTGGGGACGGCCGTTACGTCGGCGGCACCGGTTGCGATCTCGAAATGGCGGTCGAAACCGCGGCACCTGCGGTGGCCAATGTGGCGGGCGACGGGTTGCGCCACGGCGCCCGCGGCATGCTTGGCGGCAGCGATGGCGCACCGCATCGCTATTTGATGCACGCGCCGGATGCCGAAGCTGAGGTTTTGCCGAGCAAGGTCGAGGGCCAGCCGGTTCCGCCGGGCACGGTCTTCGAGATCCACTCCGGCGGCGGTGGCGGTTGGGGTGTGCCCGCCGAACGCGACCCTGGGGCACGTCGGCGCGACGTGAAAAACGGTTTCGTTTCATCAGATAAAGGCGGGCCGCGAGAATGACCTACCGCATTGCAGTTGACGTCGGCGGCACGTTCACGGATGTCGTCGCCGTCGATGGCGCCGGCCACATCACCTTCGTCAAGGCACCAAGCACGCCGGACAACCAGGCGATTGGGACCATGGACAGCCTCGCGCGTCTGGCCGACGCTCTTGGACACTCGGTCGGCGACCTACTGGGCCAGACCGAGCGTATCGTCCACGGCATGACGGTTGCGACCAACGCGCTGCTTGAACGCAATGGCGCCAAGGTTGGCCTTCTCACGACTGAGGGGCATCGCGACGTCCTCGAAATGCGCGAAGGTCTGAAGCCCGAGCGCTACAATATGCGTTTGCCGCGCGTCGAGCCGCTTGTGCCGCGCCACTTGCGCCTCGGGGTGCGTGAACGCGTGCGTGCCGATGGCACGGTAGAGGTCCCGCTCGATGAGGCTTCGCTTGCAGCCGCGATCGATCAACTCAGGGCGGCCGAGGTGACGTCGATTGCCGTGTGTTATCTTCACGCCTACCGACACGCCGGCCACGAGCACGTCACGCGTGCCGCCATCGAGGCCGCAATGCCCGATGCCTACGTGTCGCTGTCGTCGGACGTGCTTCCCCAGATCAAGGAGTTCGAACGCGTTTCGACAACGGTGGTCAATGCCTACGTCGGCCCCTTGATCAAGCTCTATCTGGGCCGGCTCGAAACGCAATTGAACGAGGCAGGCTTCACCGGTCCGCTTCTCGTCATTCTCTCCCACGGCGGCGTTGCACCGGTGGATGAAGCGGTCCGCGTCGCCGCCGCGACCGTCCTGTCGGGGCCGGCAGGCGGTCTGGCAGGTGGCCGGCGCATTGCCGAAATCCTGGCGGCACCGGACCTCATCACATTCGATGTCGGCGGTACGTCGAGCGATATCGCGTTGATTGCAGACGGCGAGGCAAGTCTCTCCAAAGACCGCTTCATGGCCAACGAGCGCATCGCGCTGCCAAGTCTCGACATTATCACGCTCGGTGCCGGTGGCGGTTCCATAGCGCGCGCGGATACCGGTGGTCTGCTCGAGGTCGGCCCGCGCAGCGCCGGCTCGGTTCCGGGCCCCGTGTGCTACGGCCTCGGCGGCAAACTGCCGACGGTGACCGATGCGAGCGTGGTTCTCGGTTACCTCGATCCCGACAACTTCGCCGGCGGCGAAACCAAGCTCGATCGAAACGCGGCGCTGGCGGCGTTTGAGGAGCTGGGCTGCCAAATCGGAGTCAATGCTCTGGAGGCCGCTGCCGGTGTCCACCGTGTCGTCAACACGCAACTTGCAGAAGGCATCCGCATAGCCACCGTGCGCCGTGGTGTCGATCCGCGAAGCTTCGCGCTTCTCGGCTTTGGCGGAGCGGCCGGCATGCACGTGACGGAACTGGCGCGCATGCTCGGCATCGGCCGGGTCATCGTGCCCGAGGTCGCATCCGTACTGTCGGCCTGGGGCATGCTGACGACCGAACTGCGTCTCGAGGCGGTGCGCACCTCGCTCGGCGAGACGGATGCCATGGATATCGGCGCCTTGCAGGCCATCTTTGCGGACATGGAGGCGGACGGGCGCGCGCGCATGCAGGCATGGTTCGACGGCGACATCGCATGCCGCCGCACTGCCGAAATGCGCTACGGCGAGCAGGTCTTCGAGATCGACGTACCCTTGGGCGGCATCGATCTGGCAGCACCCGATGCTGCAAGCCAGCTAAAGCAGGCTTTCGAGGAACGTCATCAGGAGCTTTATGCCTATCATCTTCCCGAGCAGGCGCCTGTATTGATCAACGCGCGCCTTGCCACAGTCGGCAAACTGGAGCATCTCGCCATCGAAACCGTTGCAGGCGGCGGCGGAGCGCAACCAGTCGGGACGAGGCAGGTCTTTCTCGGCGAGTGGATAGACATTCCCGTCTATGCCTTCGAGGCGCTGGACCCGGGTCAGCGGGTGGCCGGGCCGGCGGCCATCGAGGCGGCAACGACGACGGTGCTGCTACGCTCCGGGGATACGGCCGTAACGACGCCTCAACGCTGGCTCGACGTCACGGTCGAGTTGTAATTCGCCAATGCCGCGTTGGCCGGGTCGTCACGGCCGGCCCGCGATCACTTTGCAACATCGGGCATTCGAGCAGTAAGCTTGGGCGCAAGGCAACATTTTGGGGGGATCACATGGCGCAGCAACACCCGCACGAGCAACGCTTTCGCGATCGCGACGTGACGTTCGCCAACGGTGTCAAGGGCGAAAACATCGAAATCCCGTCGGCATCGCCGCTCAACTATTACCAGGTTATTTCCGACGCGCAGGCCATGCCGGCGATCACCGTCGATGGTAAGCTGTTTCTCCCGACGCAAGAGGTTGGCACAGGTCCCCATCCGCTCGTTATCGTAACGCCCGGCAGTCTCGGCGTCGCGCCTTCGCACGTTCATCACGCCGAGACGTTGAACGCATTGGGATTTGCAACCTTCGTGCTCGACAGCTTCGGGGCACGTGGTGTCACCTCGACAGTTGCAAAGCAGACGCAATTCTCGTTCGCCGCATCGGCCTACGACGTCCTTGCTGCCTTGACGGTGCTTGCTGCAAGGCCTGAAATCGACGCCACCAGGATCGGCGCCCAGGGCCACAGTCGCGGCGGTTCGGCAGTGCTGACGGCGGCCACGCGCCGGTTTGCCGATGCCGTGCTCGGTGAGGGTCAAGGACTGCGCGCAATTCTGCCGGCCTACCCCTGGAGTGGCCATCAGTTCCTCGCCCCCTCGGTCGGGGAGACCGAAGTACGCGTGCTGATGGGCGATGCCGATGAATGGTGCTCGCCAATGCAGGTCCAGGGCCACCTCCAGGCCATCCGCCTCACGGGCGGCACGGCCACCATGCGGCTGTTCAAGGGCGCCCATCACAGCTTCGATCGCGGCTCCGACGTCATCAATATTGCCGAGGCCTCCGTCTCACCGGCTGCCCCGACGACATACCTCGCCGATGACGGCGCATTCATCCATCCGCTCGAAGATCGGCCCGATCCAACCCTCGTCGACCGCGACGTCATGGTCTATTCGCTCAAGGCCGGCTACGGACACAAAGGCGCGCATCTCGGAAGCAAGCCCGGCGAAGCCGAGGCGTTTCGCGACGACATGATTGCCTATTGGCAGCGCGTGCTCGCCTGAGGCTGCAATGCCTTCCTGTATTGCACGCGCTATGCGAGTTTCAACGATGCAATCTCGGAATCGCTGTAGCCGATCGAGCGCAGTACGTCGTTGGTGTGTTCGCCAAGCCGTGGTGGCGCGCCGGGCACGCGTGGCCCGTGCCGGTTGGCAATGAACGCCGCCGCCGGCATGCGCACGGTCGCAGTGCTGTCCGTCGTCTCGGGGACCTCTCGGAGGATGCCGCGCGTTGCAAGTTGCGGGTCGGCGCAGACCTCGGCGACGTTGCGCACCTTAGCGACCGGGAGTTTGAAAGGCTCAAGGCGCGCAATCCACTCATCGGATGTGTGCTGCTTGACCACGTTGCGGATGGCCGCAGCGACCTCGGCCGCATTGGCAACGCGGCAGGCATTGTCCTTGTACCTTGGGTCATCGAGCATGTCGCCGAGCCCGATCCCGCGCAGAAAGGCGTCGGCCTGCGCCTCGGTCGCCGTCGATACCAGAATGTGGCCGTCCGCCGTGGCAAAGGCATCGGAGGTCGGTATGCCGGACGGCGATAGGTTGCCCGTGAGCCCCGGTTCCGCACCGCCAGCGAGATGCCGGGCGTAGTGCGTCGACAATAGCGTCATCGCGCTGTCCTGCATTGCGACGTCGAGGTACTGCCCCTCTCCCGTCATTGCACGTCGGTAGAGCGCTCCGGCAATCGCGAAAGCGGCCGTGATCCCCGTCGTCACATCGATCGGGAAGGCGCTTGTCCGCGTCGGGCCCGTGTCCGGGTGCCCGGTGCTCGCCATCATACCGGCCGCCGCCTGGATGGCCGGATCGTAGGCCGGCTTGTGCGAGTCCGGTCCGGTTTGGCCATAGCCGCTGATCGAGCAATAGATGATGTCCGGCTTGACCGCGCGCACGGCCTCGTAGCCAAACCCCAGCTTCTCGATGACCCCGGCCCGGAAGTTTTCGATCACGACGTCTGCCGTCGCAATCAGCTTCATGATGACGTCGTGCGCATCCGGCGCCTTGAGATTAATGGCGACACTCTTTTTGCCAAAGTTGTAAGCCATGAACGGCGGCGACATGTCGGCATACTTGGGTTGTTCGAGATGCAGGAGCTGGCGCATCTGATCACCGCCACCTGGTTGCTCGACCTTGATCACGTCGGCGCCGAGCATGTTGAGTTGCTGCGCCGCAAACGGCCCCGCGATCACCTGTGAGAAATCGATAATGCGCACGTTGGCGAACGCCTGCGCCATGGCATGGTCCTTTGTGAAAGAATTCCTGTGAGGCCCTATCCTGCACGGGCCCGAGGTGTCGGACAATCACGCGGACGGCACAAATGTGATTGTCCGGTGGGCACCGCTGCGCGCTGCCTGGCGGTCAGGCTCATTCGCCACGGGATAGTTTGACTGAGCAGCTTTCATCGCGTGCCGTTGTACGCTCAAATGCGCGCGGCATCACTTCAACCAGGATGGCGCCTATGGATTGCGGTATCTTTCTCTTGCTACAGTCGCCGAGCGCTCAGAGCCATCAGGAGGTTTTCGCCCGCGGCACCGAGATGGCGCAGACGGCGGACCGGCTCGGTTTTGAGAGCGTGTGGTGTGCCGAACATCACTTTTCCACCTATGGCTATCTCTCCCGACCGCTGATGTTTGCAACGCATCTGGCAGCACGGACCGAACGCATTCGGGTGGGCTCCGCCGTCGTCGTGCTGCCCTTGCATCATCCATTGGTTGTGGCGGAGGAAATCGCGACCGCCGATATTCTGAGCGGCGGCCGCCTCGACGTTGGTCTCGGTCGCGGCTACCAGCCCTATGAATTCGCCCGTCTCGGCGCGACCCTCGACGAAAGCCGCGAACGTTTCGAAGAAGGTGTCGATATTCTGCTGAAGTCGTTCACCGGAGAGCCCTTCAGCTACCGTGGCAAGTACTACGACTTCGACGAGACGTGCATCTTCCCGACGCCGATCCAGAAGCCGCGACCACCGATCTGGGTGGTCGGTCAAAGCGCCGAGTCGATCGTCGCGACCGCCAAACGTGGGTTCAATCTCGTCTCCGGTGGCTTCGGCGTGCCGATCGAGCGCCTACGCGAATTCCGCAAGGTTTTCGATGAGACGGTGACCGATCAGGCGCTCAAGAAGCAGATCCGGGTCAGCACTCAGCGGCCGGTCTACGTGACCCGCAATGAGGCCGAGATCCCGGAAATCGTCGAGCACGCGCGCTGGAACATGCGTGTCACGCTGAGCCTGCGCCAGGGCCTGGAACGTGTCGAAAGCGGCCGGGCCATTGCCGTGCCGTTCGATACGGAACCGTCTACGGAGGACCTGCTGGAGCGCTATTTCGTGGTTGGCACGCCGGACACCTGCATCAAGCGCATCAACGAGATCCGAGATGTGATGGGCATCGACCATTTCAACGCTAGTTTTTGGTTCGGCGATCTCTCGCGTGAGCAGGTTCTGAACTCAATGGAACTGTTTGCCGGAGAAGTGATGCCGGCTCTCAAATGAACCGTCGAACCCGAGCCGCGGCTGCGGTGTCAAGGAGTGGCTGCAACCCAGGGACATCGCTATCATGACTGATGAAATTCAGGCTGGCCCGCGCGTGCTGCCGCCGGCCCTGAGCCTCGAGGGAAAACGCGTTGTTATCACCGGCGCGGCGAGCGGCATCGGGCGTGCAACGGCGCGCGCCGCTGCTGAACTGGGGGCAGGCCTGGTCCTCACGGATCGGGCGCCGCTGGGCGATGTCGCAGGCGAGATCAACGCGCTGGGCGCTGCGGTCGACATCGTGGAGGGAGACCTCACCGAGGCAGGTTTCACCGAAAAGTTGATCGCCCCGGGCCCGGTTTACGGCCTCGCGCATTGCGCCGGGATCCTTGCACGCATGCCGTTGCAAGATGATCCGGCGATGCGGGAGCGCTTTCATCAAACGATGGACGTCAATGTTCTGGTGCCGATCGAACTTGGGCTCGCCTTCTCCGAGCACATGGCCGCCAACGGCGGTGGTGCCATCGTCATGATTGGTTCAGTCGCCGGGCGCACGGGTGGAACATCACTGTCGACGCCGCTCGACTACTCCGCGTCCAAGGGAGCCGTTCACGTTGTCATTCGCTGGCTGTCGCGACAGGCCGTCGGGCGCGGCGTCCTGATCAATGGCATCGCGCCCGGTCCGATTCAAACAGCGATGACCGCCGGCTCGACGATCGACGGCGCAAGCCTGCCCCGCGGGCGCATGGGCCGGCCCGAGGAAGTCGCCTGGATGGTCATGATGCTGCTCACGCCGGCCGCGTCCTACGTCTCGGGTGCAGTCCTCGACTGCAACGGCGGCGCCTATGTCGGCTGACGCTGGCAACGTTACGCGGGCGGATCTGCAGAGCGGCCCTCCGGTTCATTTCGGCGGATGACGCCGAACCGCCTCTTCATCGACATCGCTACCCCAGCCGGGTCCCGTCGGCAGAATCAATTGACCGTTCTCGATCTGTGGCGGCACCGTCACCAGGTCGTCTTTCCACGGCACGTCGTCAATGTCGATTTCCATGATTCGGAAGTTGGGGATCGCGGCGCAGAAATGGGCGCTCATCAAGCTCGAGAGATGACCATAGAAATTGTGCGGCGCCACGTTGATCTCATAGGCCTCGGCCATGGCCGCGATCTTCATCGATTCCAGGATCCCGTTCCACGGCAAATCGACGATCGCGACGTCCATTGCTCCCTGCTCGAAGAACGCCTTGAACTGACGCCGGCCGAACAGTGACTCGCAGCTGGCCACCGGCGTCTTGATCGAGCGCCGGATAAGCGCCAGCGCGACCGGATCATAACTGTCGATTTCCACCCACATCAGATCATGTGCTTCGAGCGCCCGCGCCAGCCGGATGTAGCCTTCGGTTTTGAAATTGAAGTTGAGATCCAGCAGTATCTCGACGTCTGCCCCGGCGCCATCGCGGAACGCCGTCAATTGCGCATCAAGCGCTTCGACAACCGCGCGTGTGAGGTTGAGTTCCGGACTGCCCGGCGAGCGACCAAACCCCGGCATATGAAGGCGCGGTTCGCCCTTGCCGAACAGGAAGATGTTGGTCTTGAGCGTGCGGAAGCCCTGGTCGCGCACGTGCTGCCCAAGAGCGGCGACATCATCGAGCGTGCGCAGAGGTGTAACGCCCATGGCTTCGGCATGATGCAGGCGATAGGTGCCGCAATGCGACCAGTAAAGCTCAAGGTGCTCGCGCTGGGGCCCACCGAGGAGTTCATAGACCGGAACGTTGAGCGCCTTCGCCTTGATGTCGACGAGCGCGTTTTCGATCGCGGCGATGGCTTGCTGGATCATACCGCCCGGTGCCTGTCGTGTCATCGCATAAAGGCGTGCCGTGATCGCCTCGACCGGCCGTGGGTCATCGCCGATCAAGGTCTCGGCGAGTTTCGCAATGACGTCCGACAATCCTTTCGAGCCGTAGCTTTCGTTGTATTCCGAGTAACCGACGATGCCGGCATCCGTTTCGATCTTCAGGAACGAGAAAACCCGCCATCCTGCATCGGCGTGCAAACTGTCAAATCCGGTGATGCGCATGTTACGCTCCGTCTCCGTCGTCGGCGATCTGAGATTGTCCTGTCCGCTGGCGGCTCGCGTTCCGGTTCTGACATTTGCTCTCGACTTCGCCGCACGGGATAGCAGATGTCAGAACCATAAGGAACACGAGCAAGCCCATGTTTCTAGTGTCGCTTTCGTACCTGACGTTTGGTTGAGAGACGAGCCGCACACGGGGACCGAACGTCAGATGCGCTACACTAGCTCCAGACGTCACCCAGAAATCGCAGCCAGTTCTCGCCCAGCACGCGGCGAATGCGCGGCTCCGGCCATCCCGCCCGCTCCATCGCCGGAATGAAGTTCCGGAAATCACCTAGCGTCTCGAGCCCTTTCGGCATCGCCGGCACTTTCGCGCGACGGGTTGCGGTTGCCCGGCCCTTGCCTTTGTCGGACGAAAGATAGTCGAAGAAGGCCAGGTCCTGATCCTGCACCCAGTCCGTCCCGATGCCGACCGCCTCCTCGCCCACCAGGTTGATGACGTGTTCCATACCGGCCACGCAATCGTCCAGCGTGCTATCCTCGCCCTTGGGCAGGAACGGCGTGTAACTGGCAAAGCCGATAAACCCACCGGCCTCAGCAATCGTGCGCAGCTGCTCGTCCGTCTTGTTGCGCGCATGCTCTTTGAGCATCGGGCAGCAGTGTGTGTATGCCACCGGCACCTTCGAGTGCTTGATCGCATCATCACTCGTCAACGGGCCCACGTGCGAAAGGTCGATCAGGATTCCGAGCCGGTTCATTTCGTCGATCACGTCGCGACCGAAGTCGCTGAGCCCGCCGTCACGGCTCTCCCAGCATCCTGATCCGACCAGGTTCTGGCTGTTGTAGGTAAGCTGCATGATGCGCACGCCGAGTTCCCGGAAGAGCGCAAGATTGGCGATGTCGTCGTCGATACCGCTTGTATTTTGCCAGCCGAGGATGATCCCTACCCGACCGTCGGCCTTGGCGGCGCGGATGTCGTCTGCCGTATAGACCTGGCGGATGATATCGCCGTGCTCGTCAAACCAGCGCTTCCACTGTGCAATGTTTGTCATTGTACCGCGGAAGTCGTGCCAAACGCAGCAGGTACAGTTGGCGGCCGTGATGCCACCCTTGCGCATGTCTTCAAACACCGCACGCGAGAACCGCGAGATGACGAGGCCGTCGATCAGAATTGCATCGTCGTAGGAACTGGCCATGGTTGTCCTTTCCGGTCAGCCGGGTCGCCAGCGCCGAGAATTGCACTCAGGCACGGCAGCGGATGCCAAGATCGCCCGCGCCCGATTCTAAGGCTTCGCGTGCCGCGATGCATCACCCTGGCCAACCGCACGCGCACTCATCGCGTGTTTGATGGAATTGAGAATGTGCCCGCTTGCGTGCGGCGCCCGGGTTGGTCATCGTTGCCGGCGGAATATTGAGCGAGGCTGACATGCGCGATCTGCCACTTCAGGATATCACGGTGCTCGAACTGGGCTCGAGCCTGGCCGGGCCCTTCGCCGCGCGCATCTTGGGAGACCTCGGCGCCGATGTGATCAAGGTCGAGGCACCGGGCGCAGGAGATGCAACGCGATCGTGGGGTGGCGGCAACAGCCTCGGCGGCATGAGTGCGACCTTCCAGGCCCTCAACAACGGCAAGCGTTCAATCATCGTCGACTTTGCCGACGCAACGCAGCTTGCGGCCCTGAAGCGCATGATCGCGGATCGCATTGATGTCATTGTGCAGAACCTGCGCCCGGGTGTTGCCGACCGCGTCGGGCTCGGTCCGGACGGCGCCACCGCGCTCAATCGGCGGCTCATCTATTGCAACGTGTCTGCGTTCGGCCGTGTCGGCCCTCTCGCCCGTCTGCCCGGTTACGATCCGCTTATTCAGGCCTTCAGCGGTATCATCGACCAGACCGGGCCGGCCGAAGGCCAGCCCGCCCGCGTCGGTGTTCCCATCATCGATTTCGGCACCGGCATGTGGGCTGCGATGGGGGCACTCGCGGCCATCAACGCGCGCTCGCGAACGGGCCGCGGTTGCATCGTCGACTCTGCGATGCTGGACACCGCGCTTGCCTGGCAGACGCTGTCCGTTGCAGCGCTTGCAGCGGGCGCACCGGCACCGAAACGCACCGGTCTGCGCGGTCCGCTGATCGTCCCCAACACCGGTTATGAAACAGCCGATGGCATCCTGATGCTGACGGTTGGCACCGATCGCCAGTTCGGCAAACTGTGTACGGTGATCGGCCGCCCCGAACTCGCCGAAGATCCGCGGTTTCGTGACAACGACAATCGCGCGCGAAACGAGGCGGCCCTGCGGGAAGAACTGGAAACGACGCTCCGCGGGGCAACACGAGCCCATTGGAGTGCGTTGCTCAATGATGCCGATGTTGCCAATGCACCGATCCAGTCCGCCGAAGAGGTGATCAGCCATGCGCACACGCAGCAATCGGGCATCCTGGATGGCCCGCCGGCGAGCGACTATGCCATTGTCGCCAACCCGTTGGTGCTCGATGGTGTGCGCCCCGGATTGCGCGCATCGGCGCCAAAACTGGGAGAGCACACCCGGGAGATCTTTGCGCCCTACCTTGAAAGCACTGCGTGAGGGAGCAGCCCCGCCCCGACCGGGAGTGCTTACCCGTCAACCGATCGTGCCGGCCATGCGCAATTGCGCAATGTCATCCTCGCCAAGATCGAGAAGGTCTCGCAGCACGGTGTCAGTGTGCTGCCCGAGATCCGGCGGCGGACTCTCGGAAACAGGCTCCGTGTGGGTTAAGCGGATCGGCGTGCGCAGCGTGCGAATTTGACCGGCCGTTGGATGGTCGAACGTTTGCAGCAGCCCCGCCTCGGCCACCTCGGGACTTGTCAATGCCTGCGAAAGTGTACGCACCGGCCCTGCCGGCAAACCGGCATCTTGAATGCTCTCGACCCAGTAATCGCGCGGGTGTTCCGCGAAGATGTCGGACAGTTCGCCGATCAGCGCCTCGCGGTTGGTGACCCGTGCGGAATTGTCGGCAAATCGAGGATCGGCCAAGAGCTCCGGGCGGCACAGCACCTGTTCGACCATCTTGACGAAGTGCGCCTGTGCCGCAAACGCGGTGTAGAACTGTAGACCGTCGCTGCCATAGAACGCGCCGACGGGCACCGCCGTCGGGTGGCTATTGCCGGTACGCGGCGGATCGACGCCACCCGTCAGGAAGTACTGGGCAACATTGCCGAGCATCGCCAACGCACTGCCCATCAGTGACAAATCGATGTACTCGCCGGCACCGGTTGCGCACCGCCTGTAGAGCGCCGCCGTTACCGCGCTCGCGGCAAGCAGGCTGGCGACGACGTCACTCAATGACACGGGATGGCGCAGCGCCTGGCCGTCCGGCTCGCCATTCAGTGCCATCAGCCCCATCTCGGCCTGCAGGATGGGATCGAGGCCGGGCCGCGCGGCCATTGTACCGGTTTGCCCATAAGCCGAGATCGAACAGTAGACGAGCCCCGGGTTGTCGGCGCTGAGCCTCGGGTAATCGATACCGAGTCGCTCGGCGACGCCCGGGCGGAAGTTTTCGACGACCACGTCGCAACGGCCGGCCAGGCGTCGGATCAGTGCCTGTCCGGCAGCGGACTTCATGTCGACCGCAATGCTTTTCTTGTTCCGGTTGTAGGCAATGAAGAAGTGGGACAGGCCGTTGGTGTCCGGCGGGCGCATGTGCCGCGTCTCATCCCCGGCGCCGATGCGCTCCACCTTGATGATCTCGGCACCGAGGTCACCCAGCTGCATCGTGCAATTCGGCCCGGCGATGATCCGTGAGAAGTCGAGAACCCTAACGCCCCTGAGAGGCGGGGTCTGTGTTTCGGGCCGATCGTCGGTCATGGCGCTTCCAATTCTCCTTTACGCCGCCTTCGCGACACCCGGCTTTTTGAGTCAAGCGCCATGCTCCTCGAGGATCATGGCGGCGGCCTTCTCGCCGATCATGATCGACGGCGCGTTCGTATTGCCGCCGACGATTTGCGGCATGATCGAAGCATCCGCCACGCGGCAGCCTGCGATGCCGCGTACCCTGAGGCGAGGGTCGACAACGGCATCATCGCCGATCCCCATCCGGCACGTGCCGACCGGGTGCAGGTTTGAAACACCGCGGTCGCGCAAGTCGGCAATGAGATCTTCATCGCTGGTCATCTGCAAACCTGGTGCCACCTCTTCTGCAATGAAGGAGCGAAGCGCCGGTTGCTCGGCGATGCGCCGCGCCAGGCGCAATCCGTGGAGCATTGCCGCCACGTCGTATTGGGAATCGAGGAAACGCAATTCGATCTTCGGCGCGCCGGTCGGGTCATCATCATTCAGGCTGACGCGACCGCGGCCCTGCGGACGCAGGTGGACCGGTGAAATGCAGAAGCCCGGCCATTTGTGCGCCCGGATACCGTTCTTGTCGCGACCTTCGATCGACCACAGGAACACGTTGAGCTGCAGATCCGGGGTCGCAAACCGTGGGTCGGTACGTGTCAGAATACCGGCAAGTCCGCTGATGCCTGCGAGTGGCCCGCGCCGCCGCGCGGCGTACTCTATGCCGGCCGCCAACTGGTGCAGCGGATTGCGCGACAATTCGTTGAGTGTGCGCCCGCGCGTCACCCGCCAGGCAACGTAGGAATTGAAGTGATCATGCAGATTGGCACCGACACCTGGAAGGTCGTGGACCACCGCGACGCCCTTGTCGCGCAGATGTGCACCGGGACCGATACCTGACAGCAAAAGCAGGTGCGGTGAACCGTAGACGCCGCCGGAAACGACGACCTCTCCGCGCACGCGCACAGCGCGTACGCCGGCCGGCGTGCGATACCGGACACCGACAGCGCGACCATCGGCAATTTCAATGCCTGTCGCCTGCGCGTTCGCCATGATGGCGAGATTTGGACGTCCCCGGGCCGGTTTCAGATAGGCCGTCGCCGCACTCCAGCGCCGGCCGTCGCCGACGGTCGCCTGGTAATATCCGACCCCTTCCTGCGTCGCGCCATTAAAGTCGTGGTTGCGCGGGATGCCGGCTTCGACAGCGGCAGCGACGACGGCATCGACGATCGCGCTTTGGAAACGGTTGTTCGTGACCTTGAGCGGTCCGCCAACGCCATGGAAGTCATCTTCGCCGCGTTCCTGGTCCTCCGACTTGCGGAAGTAAGGCAGGACGCTGTCCCAGTCCCATCCCGTGCAACCCATCTGGCGCCAGCCATCGTAGTCGGCGGGCGTACCTCGCATGTAGATCATGCCGTTAAGTGAACTCGTCCCGCCCAGCATCTTGCCGCGCGGCTGATAGGACGTGCGCCCGTTGAGACCGGCAACAGGTTCGCTTTCGAATTGCCAGTTGTGGACGGGGTCGGCGTAGAGCTTGTGATAGCCGATCGGAATGTGGATCCACGGATTGTCGTCGCGCGGCCCGGCCTCCAGTAGCAGCACGGTATGCCGGCCGGACTCCGACAACCTCGCTGCCACCGCACATCCGGCAGATCCGGCTCCGGTGACGACGAAGTCGAATGTTCCCACTTCCATGCCGTATCCCGTGCGCCTGTAGCGATCCTCTTTCGTCTGTTCGGGCGAAGATCCGCCGTTGCCGATGTCCGTGTCCTGTGCCCGTATCCTGTATCAGTATCCGGTGTCAGTGTCCGTCGAGGATCATGTCGGCAATCTTTTCAGCCGTCATGATGGTCGGGAAGTTGGTATTGGCCGACGGCACGACGGGAAAGATCGATGCATCGACGACGCGTAACCCAGCGAGGCCGCGCACGCGGCCCGCGTTGTCGGTCACTGCCATCGGATCATCGCTTGCCCCCATGCGGCATGTGCAGGAGGCATGCCACACACCGACGGCGGCCCTGCGAATGAAGGCTTCGGCCTCCTCCTCGTCGTTGCAAACGCCGTCGATCGTAAAGCCTTCCATGATCAGGTTGCGAATGAGGAACCTGCGCAACGGTGCCGGCCCGTCCAGCAGCCGTGCCATGATCCCGGTCAGGATGCGGTTGCGCGTATTGATTTCACCGACCTGGCGCACCTTGTCGGAGTAGCTGGCCGGGAACGGGTCGCTGGCCACCTCCTTGAGTTCGGGATCTGCAAACAGCGGCGCAAGCCTGCGGATGCCGTCGGCCAGCCGCTCGAGATCGCGCCGATCGGACAACAGGTTGAATTCGACCTCGGGTTCATCGCGCCAGTCCGTGGTCGCCAGGCGAACCTGGCCGGTTTCCGAGAACGTCTTGTTGACGAACAGCAGAAAGCTCGCGATTTGCTCACCGACCGCGTGCCAGGACGTCTTCGACGTATTGACGACAAACATGTCGCCGGGGGGTGCGCCACCAATGTTGGAGGAGTATCTGAGGCCCAGGAACAGGTGGCGCCGCGTGTGCTTGTTGTCCACTCGCGCGTCGGGCCGGACGAACGATGCAAGAGCGATCGAAGGATGGTCCATCAACCGCTGGCCGACGCCGAAAGAGGCGTGGCGCACGGGTATACCAAGATCGTGCAGGTCGCCTGCCGGTCCGATACCGGCGCGCATGAGATGCGCCGGAGAATGAATTGCACCGCACGAGAGTATGATTTCCCGACCGCGAAACTCCTCGCGCTTGCCATCCACTTCCGCCGTCACGCCGACGCAATTCAACCCATCGAAAATCAGACCGCTCACCTGGGTATTTGTCGAGATGGTCAGGTTTTCTCGTTTGCGCACATCCGCGTTGAGATAGCCGATCGCCGCCGATACCCGCTTTTCTTCGGCGTTCGAGATGGTGATCGGGAAAAAGCCGTCTTCGAAAAAACCGTTCTGGTCGTCGAGGTACTTGTAGCCCGCGCGCGCCCAGACCTTGCCGACCACCTTGGTATGGCCGGGCCAGTGCGCTTCAGGAACACGTCGCACCAGGATCGGCCCCGATTGGCCGTGCCATTCATCGTCGATGTCGAGATCGGTTTCGAGTTTGCGGAAGTAGGGGAGCACGCCCTCCCAGTTCCAGCCGCTGGCACCGCGCGCGTGCCACTCATCATAGTCGGTCGGCGCGCCGCGATTGGCCATCTGGCCGTTGATCGACGAGCCGCCTCCAAGCACACGCGCCTGCTCGTACTTGCGCAACGGCGGTTTCGGTGCATCGGGGTTGTTGTGCGAGACGACCTCGGTGCGCACTTTGAGTTTTGACCACACGAAGCGATCGTTGAGATATGCGGTGCCCGGATAGGAATCGAGGATTTCAGCTGGCACGTCACCCGGTGGCGTGTCTTCGCCGGCCTCGCACACGAGCACCTTGTTCGCGCTGCGTGCCGACAGTCTGTTCGCGAGCACTGACCCCGCCGAACCACCCCCGACGATGATGTAGTCGAATTCCATCGTCAATCTTCTCCCGGCGCCCGGTTCTTGATGGCGGCTCAGGCTGCTGCCAGGATACCGTCATTGGGCATCAGCTGCATCGGCTTCCAGTTTGTTGAGCGTACGTAGTCGGGCCGCGGGTTGACGACGTCGGCCGGACGGTTGGCGACACGGTTGAAGCAGAAGTAGGCCTGCCAGCGGTCGTGGGCCGAAAGATTGTGGCCGGAAGCGTGCAGCAGGTTGCAATGGAAGATCGCAGCCGTACCGGGAGGCCCGACGAGTGGAACCGGTGGCGGCGCGTCCTGCATATATGATTTGACGTCCTGCGGTCCGACCGCCCACAGCTTGTAGGCCGTCGATTGATCGAAGTAGGGGTTGACCCGCCCGTCACGATGGCTGCCGGGTAGCAGGTACAGGCATCCATTGAACTCGGTCGCTTCGTCCAGCATGACCATGAATGTCGCCATGTCGGGCTTGGCCACGCCGTCGAGGTGCCAGCTGCCGAAGTCCTGATGCCACGGCCAGGCCGTGCCCTCGATGGCAGCCTTCATGTTGACCTTGCAGTGGTGAATGTAGACCTCGTCATCGCCGAGCGCCTGTTGTGCAACGCGCAGGATGCGCGGGCAGTGCGCGGCAGCGCGGTAGGCCTGCGATGCGGTTGGCCCGTCGGGCTCGTGCATGCGGAACATGGTCTTGGCCTGTCCGCTCTCGCCCTCGCGGAAGATGCAGTCGGCGTCCACGTTTGCAACGCGCGCCGCTTCGCTCTTGAGGAGTGCGGCTTCCTGCGCATTGAACAACCCCGGAAAGATCAGGAATCCGTCACGGTTGAAGGCTTCGACTTGTTCAGCGGTCAATTCCATCAAACGATCCTCCGCGTAACGTTGGATGTCGGCACCGCGCCGTTGCGCGCCTCCGGTTGCCCCGGCAAAACACTAACCACGTGCACCGTTGGTGGCCACCATCGCGCGTGACCGGCCGCCGAACTATCAGGCCTTTGATCACGCGCAGATCCCGGTTCGCGCTAGAATTCGGCATTTCCCGGGACGATTGAGGCGTACTGTCGAGGAAGCTGCACATGGACAAACCGCATTCCACAGTAGGTTCGCGCATGGCGGGCCTTGACGATTCCTGGCTCGCCAAGACCCGCGAGGAGATCCTGGAGCCGGACCTCGCGATCATCGACCCTCATCACCATCTTTGGGATTTTCCAGAATACCCCTACGGTCTCGATGCCATCCTCGCCGACACCGGCAGCGGCCACAACATCACGCAGACCGTGTTTCTCGAATGTACCGCATGTTTTCGCGCGGACGGGCCGGACGAAGAAAAACCGATCGGCGAGGTCGAGTTCGTCAACGGCATCGCCGCCATGTCGGCCAGCGGGCGCTACGGTCCGACCCGCGTTGCAAGCGGTATCGTCGGGCTTGCCGAGTTGCGCCTCGGCGATCGCGTCGAAGCGATCTTGGAACGTCAGATCGCGGTTGGCGGTGGTCGCTTCAAAGGCATTCGCTATGTCGCCAGCTGGGACGACAAGGAGCCGGCCATCCACAACGGCCACACCAATCCATCCCAGCATCTCTATCGCGATGATCCCAAGTTCCAGGAAGGCTTTGCCGTGCTCGGAAAGCTCGGTCTCACCTTCGATGCCTGGCTCTATCACCCGGGCCTGCCGGACCTGATTGCCCTGGCGCGCAAATTCCCCGACCAGCCGATCGTGCTCGACCATTGCGGCGGCCCGCTCGGGCTTGGTTGGTGGGCCGGCAAGCGCGACGAGGTCTTCGCCGACTGGAGCGCCAACATTCGTGAGCTTGCCCGCTGCGAGAACGTCATGATCAAGCTCGGCGGCCTCGGCATGCGCATCAATGGCTTCGGCTTCGAAAAGCGTGCGACGCCGCCCGGCTCCGAGGAACTGGCGAGCGCCTGGAAGCCCTACATCGAAACCTGCATCGAGGCGTTCGGTGCAGACCGCGCGATGTTCGAGAGCAATTTCCCGGTCGACAAGTTCTCCGGCAGCTATGCCGTCTACTGGAACGCGTTCAAGCGGCTCGCAGCCGCAGCATCCGAGCAGGAAAAGGCCGCGTTGTTCCGCGAGACGGCCCGTCGCTTCTACACTCTGCCCGCGGATTGAAGTAGCTTCGGGCTTGCCACGCGCTGAACAATAGTTAGGACGAAATCTCGTGACATGTGAACTCCCAACCGCCTACGAGGCCCACCGCTTGCGCACGAGCGAAGATCTCGCAGCGCATTACAAGTCGGCTTCGCCGGCCTCCTTGGCCAAGGAGATCGACTACATCTCGGACCACTACCGCGCGTTCATCGAAAAGGCGCCGTTCGTGGTGATTGCCAGCGTCGGTCCTGAAGGCCTGGACTGTTCGCCACGCGGCGACCCGCCGGGTTTTGTTCGCGTGCTCGACCAGCACACCGTGGCGCTGCCCGACCGCCGTGGCAACAACAGGATCGACACGCTCCGCAACCTCGTCCGCGATCCGCGTGCCTCATTGCTGTTTCTGATCCCCGGAGTTGGCGAGACGCTGCGCATCAACGGCCGCGGCTACATCGTCACCGAACCGGAATTGTGTGCTTCCTTCGAGATGCAGGGCAAGCCTCCGGCCAGCGTCATTCTGTTCAAGGTCGACAGGGTTTATTTCCAATGCCCTAAGGCCCTTGTGCGATCTAAGTTGTGGAGTACCGAAAGTCACGTTGCCCGTTCCGACCTGCCGAGCAGCGGCGAGATCCTGGCAGGCCTCAGCGAGCAATTCGATGCCGTCGAATACGACAAGGCCTATCCAAAGCGCATCAAGGAAACGATCTACTGAACAACGCCTGCGACAGAACGCGCGTCATTATCAGGAGGCCGCCCATGCCCTACGACCGCATCACCGTAAGACCCGTCACAGCAAGCATTGGAGCAGAAATCGAGGGCGTCGACCTGTCGAGACCACTTGACGATGCAACCTTCAGCGAGGTTCGCCAGGCGCTCTTGGAATACTGCGTGATCTTTTTCCGAAACCAGGAACTGGACTACGACAGCCACAAGGCGTTCGGTCGCCTGTTCGGCGAGCTTCATGTTCACCCGGCCTTGCCGAGCCCGGACGGCCATCCCGAAATCCTGCCGATCCATGCCGATGAAAATTCGACGTACATCGCCGGTGAGCGCTGGCATTCCGACGTCTCGTGCGACGCCGAACCGCCGTTGGGCTCGATCCTGCATCTACACACCGTACCGGAGTACGGCGGCGACACGTTGTTCTCCAACATGTACGCCGCATACGATGCTCTTTCCAACCGCATGAAGAATTATCTTGATGGTTTGACCGCCCGCCACGACGGTGAACAGCAATACCGCGGGCGCTACGCCGACAAGGGCGTCGACGATACCGGCCGTTCATACCCGTTCGCCGATCATCCGGTCGTGCGCACCCATCCGGAGACGGGCCGCAAAGGCCTGTTCGTGAATCCGGTCTTCACCGTACACATCAACGGCCTGCCGCGCCTCGAAAGCGATACGCTCCTGCGCATGCTTTACGAGCACACCGCGTTACCGGACTTCCAGGTCCGCTTTCGCTGGCAGCCAAATTCCGTCGCCTTTTGGGACAACCGCTGTGTCCAGCATATTGCCATTTGGGACTATTACCCGAAAGTCCGTTCCGGCAATCGCGTCACCATCAAGGGCGATCGCCCGCAGTAGCGGCTTTTCTCGGTTGGAAACGGGCGCGCTCGCGCAGGCCCGAGCGCCGCGGGCAACAGCCTTGAGCGACTTCGACGAGAACGAGATTCAATCTCACTTGAGCATGATCTATAGCGCGTCCATTTTTGGGTCGAAGCGTTTCAAGGCCACGAGAATCGGCTCGCCGCACCACAACTCGGGTGTTCCCACGTTTTCCCGTGAAATCATCCTCCTTCGCCATTCCTGCGCAGGCAGGAACCTAGGCGACTATCGATTGAACTCTGCGTTAGCGTTCATCGCCGCCCCGTCCAGCCGGACCGACACGCAGAATTGCAGCCCACCCGTTGAACAAATCGTGCCACTTCGCCATTTCGACAGACAAACGCACGGCTGTTCACGTGCCCACGCCATTGCCGTACCACACACGCACTCAGAGCGTGCCGAAACCCGCTTAGGTTCCTGCCTGCGCAGGAATGACGTTTGGGAGTATGGCAAATTTTTCGGACCATCGCTCGGTCAAGTTGTTGGCGGATCGCACGAAGCTGCGGTCTGACCATCGCGAGGCCGACTGATGCCGCGCACTCGAAGACGCGGTTGACGACAACCCATTGCCCCGCACCACAGCGTCATCCCGTCGACGGACGGGACCCAAGCGGGTCTCCATTTGCGCTGTGCCGGCGGTGAGCCGCTTAGGTTCCTGTCGTCCGACATCGGCTGTTTCCGATGTCGGCCTCTTGAATTGAATAACTCGGGAACACCTGACTTCTGCAAATGACAGAGCGACATCGACGAGATCAAGATTCAATCTCAATTGAATATGACCTAGCAGGCTGTTGAAATTGGTTTTTGACCCCTCTCGCAATGGCTGTCAGATCAAGCAGAGCCTCCTTCGTCGTGGTCAACCTCGATCAGCTCAACGAGAGACGGCCTAATTCGGCATTAATCCGTTCGCTGCTGGTCGAATTTCAACAGCCTGCTAGTCGACTGTTAACCCGACGGGACATGAAAGGCCGGTGCCGCCAAGCCCGCAGTAACCGTGCGGCACCTTCGCAAGGTACTGCTGATGATAATCCTCGGCATAGTAGAACGGCCCGGCATCGACGATCTCTGTCGTGATTGGCCCATAGCCGTTTGCCGAAAGAACCGCCTGGAACGCATCACGTGAGGCGAGAGCAGCCCGGCGCTGATCATCCGACGTCACATAAACACCGGAGCGGTATTGTGTGCCGACGTCGTTGCCCTGGCGCATCCCCTGCGTCGGATCATGACCTTCCCAGAAGATCTGCAGCAGCTCTTCAAACCGTGTCGCCGCCGGGTCGAACACGACCAGCACGACCTCGTTGTGGCCCGTACGGCCCGAGCACACCTCTTCGTATGTCGGATTGGGCGTGATGCCGGCGGCATAGCCCGCTGCCGTCGTCCAGACCTTGTCTGCCCCGAGTTGCCAGAACATGCGCTCGGCGCCCCAGAAGCAGCCCATGCCGAAAACTGCGGTTTCCATCTGTTCGCCGAACGGTCCCTTGAGCGGGCGATCGAACACGAAATGCGTGTCGGCTGTGGCGATCGGGTCGGCGCGGCCCGGCAATGCGGTCTCCGCCGTGGGCATTTCCAGCGCTTTGCGAAAGAACATCTCAAAGACCTCCCCGGCATTTGCGGCACACGTCCGCCACAGGCTACAGAATTAGCCGATGCCTGTCATGCGCAGACTGGCCGCCGCATTGTCTTCACTGTAAAACGATAGAGTGACGCCGGCCCCGGGCCAGCTGCTCCGAGGCAGATGGCCGTTGCGGCGATGGCCCGGTGGCTGTGTCAGACGAGTCGCAAGACAAAGTGCAAGGAGTTGATGAGCGATGGCCGACACGACTGGCAGTCCCGAAGCCAACCCGACTCCGGCCGCAGCCGAACCAGCCGTCGAGCCGCGTGCACCCACCGGGCCAGAGCAGACCTATTACGAATGCGGAGCGGGCCGTAAGACGTTCTTCTGCTTTGTCTTCATTTTGCTCTTGCCGTTCTACGTCAGCCTGCCGGTGATGTTGTTCCAGCGCGTTTCGCGCGGCCTTTGGCTCGACACCTGGCAGCTGATGGTGCTGGCCATCCTGTTCACGATAGTCATGGCCTTGATCCTGTTCGAGCTGATCTTTTCACTGCGCGCCGAGCTGGAAATCGGCAAGGAAAAGGTGTCCTTCACCCTGCCCTCCGGCGGTGGTGGCGCCGTGCCGTGGCTCGCCTACGAAACGCGCGAAATTCCTTATGATGAGATTGAAGCCATAGAGAGCAGGCGCGAGATTTACGGCGGCCGTTATGCGCCGATGATGATGCAGACCATCAGGATCATTACCAAGTCGGGTGAGCGCATTGTACTCGGCCGAACCAACGAGCGCGATGATGATCCAAAATTCCCGTTTCCGACCATTGGCCGGCAGATTGCGGCGCGCGCCGGCGTCGAGATCATCGACCGCGGCAATATCATGCGCGAGTTTCACCGTCGCATGTTCGGCCTGACGGATCGCGCCGGCAGCGGCCCCGAACCGGAGATCGCCGAACTCAACAAGCAGCACAATTCATTCCTCACGATCCTGGTCGTGGCCCTGGCCGTTTTCTTGGTTCTCGGAATTGCAAGCGACCTGTTCCGTGAAACCTCGGACTCGGGTGAACGCGGACGCAACAGCTTCGTCGAGGGCAAGGCGGGCGGTGCGCGACGCTGACGACCCGCCGGCCTTATCCGCGGTGGGGGCACATTTGCTCTGTGTTCGAGCCGGACCGGGCGTTGCTGCGGCGCATTCGGCCCCGCGCGTTACTGCCAACCTGCCACCGGGTGGCTGCTCTGCGCGTTGGTTGCGTAGGCCACGCTAAGGCTTGCCGCAGCAAAACGCATTCACCCATAAGGGAGCAACGCGACCCGGCCGAACGGCCGCCCCGCCGGAGCCGCCGCGCGCAGCGCGCATAGCGGCGTGAGGCAATCAAACCCGAAGGGAGCAACGCGACCCGGCCGAACGGCCGCCCCGCCGGAGCCGCCGCGCGCAGCGCGCATAGCGGCGTGAGGCAATCAAACCCCAAGCGACGCGCATTTTTTGCGACGAGTTTTAGTTTATGAACACGTTGACGCGCCTTGGCTCACGCCCGGCCAGCGCGATGGCCAGGCCGATCACGCCGAACAGCAGCCAGGCCGGCAACGATAAGACGAGATAGACGCCATAGTCCCACACAACGGGGTGCAGCGCCTGGCTGATCGATTGGGCCAGTCCCTTGAAGGTCGCCGGAGCGACGGCCTGGATATGATGGGCGAGTGAGTGGAACGAGGGTGTCGTATCGCCGACCTGCCAGCGCGTGAAATCCGCGGTTGCGGCAATCACGGCGGCCAGGATCAGGACGGCACTGATGAAGCGTACCGCCGGCCGGAAAACAAGCCAGATGACCCACACCAGGCCACGCAGCATCCGCGCGCTGAACAGCAGGAGATTGGCAAACAAGGACCTGATCATGCTACTCGCATAGCGGCGAACGGCCTCAAGCACAAGCTCCTGCTTGCGCGGCGTGAAACCGGCGCTATAGTCGCGCCTTCCGAGCGCCCGGACCCCGCTTCGCCCGCCGAGCGCGAGCGCGCCGGGCAGCATGGGCCGGGTCGCATCACCGCGAACCTGCGACACGGAGAGGTGGCCGAGTGGCTGAAGGCGCACGCCTGGAACGCGTGTAGGCGGGCAACCGTCTCGAGGGTTCGAATCCCTCTCTCTCCGCCAGATATATTCAATAAACCTTTGAATAAATTGATGTATTCCTCTTGATCTATTAATCTGTTCCCACATTTGCTCCCACATCTGGCCGCGACTTGGATGCCTGATCCTTGATCAATGTGCGCGAACATTTTCACACCTCCGCGGACACCGACAGCCTCTCATCTGTAATGTTCAATAGGATGGTCCAGACCTCTCCACTCTCTCCTGTTGGCTATCCGCCGGACCTTCAAGACAGTGCAGGCCAGACCGTTATTAGGCAGGCGGAGACCATACTTGGCGAAATGGCAAACGTGGCTCCTGAGCTACGTTAGTTGTTTTGCGAATTCACTAGCTTGTCGGGCCAATGCCCGAACTTCGGACATCAACAACAGGTGTTCTCGAGTTCGGTTGCCGTGCTTGTATGCGCCATTGCGACCGCCTTCTGGAGCGCCGCCCCCTGCGCCATGCATGCGGCAGATCTTCCAACCGCGCACTGCCGGGCTTCGGCATGGCTGCCCCGTTCGCTTGCATTTTGCCGTGCATCGCGGAGCAGCATGCGCACTTTGCATGGGGTTGGCGTCAATTTTTTGGGCATCCCGCCCCCCGGTTGTCGAAACATTTACGACTATAGCCTGACCACCGTCGTTGACGGTGACATGCTTGACGATGAAGCGTTGCTCCCCACCGGAACGGTATTTCCGCAGCGCTTCCATCTGCATTGCGAATGTGCGCATGAGGCGGCTGACTGTCTTTTCCTGGACTTCCAACTGCGGGATTAGCTCCACGTTGTTCATCATACGAACGTGGCGCATGGCCGCCATGTGGACCACGGCCATCTGAATCGATGACAGGCAAGACCCAGTGGCCCACCTTGCATGCCTCACACAACCGTACGGCATGCGGCCGTCACCAATCCGACAGGCCACGCCTGATCGTTAAAACCGCATAGCAATCGCGGCACGCTCTTCGCCGAACCGCCCGCGGGTTCCTTCCCTGGGGACTTTCGGACACCGGCCCCGGTGCGGGTGGCGCCAACGTGCATGGGCCGGCATCCGAAACTCTTCACAAACTCAGCCGGTCGGCGTGCTCTGATCATGACAGCTCAGCACTCAAAAGCTGCCGGTCGCCGACAGGCAGAAGAGCGTCAACAACAGCTGTCGTTGTGTACATTCTGGTTCCTCAAACCGTTGTCGTGGCGACAAAAGAGCGAAACGGCACCTCCAAACTGCCGTCCTTCTGATATTCACTGAGCTCATTTTCGATCTGTCGCAACAATGAGTTCTGAGCTTCGGTATCGAGCTCGAAGTAGTTGCCGCGGGATAGCGGTGGAAGGGCCTTTAGATGATCGGGCACGTATTCCATGATCGGCGGCATCGATACCGTCGCCTCGACAAGCTCTATGCTTGTTGCTCCAAGGTCTGCCGACTTGAACCAGCCCCGAACTTGATCTTGACCGCCGTTGGCAAATACCTTCGCGTTGGCGTTTGGGTCCGCTCCGCAATGCTGGGTTAGCATACCGAATACAGATTGAAGGTACGGTGATTGTTCCTGTTCCGCCCAGACTGTAGCCGCCAAACGACCACCGGGTTTAGTGACACGTGCCATATCGCGCAGACCGGCTGCATTGTCGGGAAAGAACTGTATGCCTTGTTGGCTGATAACCGCGTCGAATTCGCCGTCGGGAAATGGCAAGTCAAGTGCGGATGCTTGTTGCCAAGTGATATTGCTTCCTTCTCCAGAAGACAATGATTTGGCCATAGCAATCATATCCGCATTGAAGTCGCTTCCTATTACGCGTCCAGAAATACCTGTCGCAACCGATGCTGCCCGCGCCGCGAAGCCAGTCCCGCAGGCCACGTCGAGCACTGCATCTCCCGGCTTTACGGCTGAAGCGACGAGTGAGCGAACAAACGGTGCCATGAAGCGCTCAACGTGGCTCTCGTAGTAGCGAGGCGCAGTGTCATCAACTTGAAAACCCGAATTGTTGCTCATCGCCTGCCTCCATGGATCCGATGTTCGGCGAGGATTAGCTCACCGGTGTCGCATCCAAGTTCGGCCCATGATTTGCCGGGTTGGGCACCAATCCAATTAAGGCACATCGGCGCAATTCGGCGGCTCCAACGTCCCATGTAACGTTCATAAGCCTCAGTAGCACCCCATAGTTTTTGTCGATCTGTTGCCATTGCTCGACTCCTCTACCCTGACGCGGGATACACCGGTCATTCAATTTTAGCCCGATGGATTAACCTACTAACGTCGATTGCCTCAGCCTGTTTCAGCTGTGAAAGCATGATGGGATTGAACTGACTTCTTCACTCATTGAGACTGGGAAGTGGGGCTATGCTTCAAGCGTCCGACTGCAGCTCTTCGACCATCATTTCCTGCATCTTGAATTTTTGTGCCTTGCCGGTAACGGTCATTGGCAGCTCCGATTTGAAGCGCACGTAGCGGGGGACCTTGTAGTGGGCGATCTGTCCTTTGCAGAAGGATCTTATCTCCTCCTCTGTGGCCTCCGCACCAGGCTTAAGGACGATCCAAGCACACACTTCCTCGCCGTATTTCGGATCAGGCACACCGAAGACTTGCACGAGCTGAACTGCAGGGTGCCGGAAAAGGAACTCCTCAATCTCGCGCGGATATACATTCTCGCCGCCACGTATGAGCATATCCTTCACCCGGCCGGTGATCATGCAGTAGCCCTGCTCGTCAATGGTGGCGACATCACCGGTATGCATCCAACCGTCCGAGTCGATTGCTTCGGCAGTACGATCCGGGTCATCCCAGTAGCCCTTCATGACGGAGTAGCCCCGCGTGCACAGTTCGCCTTGCTCGCCTGGCGCGACTGTCTCACCGGTTTCGTCGATTACCTTACATTCGACATGCGGCTGTACTCTGCCGACCGTTGCCACTTTGCGTTCGATCGGATCATCGGTGCTGGTTTGGAACGAAACGGGGCTGGTCTCAGTCATGCCATACGCGATGGTCATCTCAGTCAGGTTCATGTCGGCTATGCAGCGCTTCATGAGTTCGATTGGGCATGGTGCGCCGGCCATGATTCCGGTTCTCAGCGTGGACATGTCGAACTTATCGAACTGCGGGAAGTCGAGCATGGCGACGAACATCGTCGGCACGCCATAAAGCGCGCTGCATCTGTCAGATTGTACGGCAGCGAGCGTTGTCTGCGGGTCGAAAGCTTCGCCAGGCAGAACCATGGTCGCCCCTATGGAGACGCAGCCCAAAGTGCCCATCACCATTCCGAAGCAGTGATACAAGGGCACGGGTAAGCACAGGCGGTCCTCTTCTGTCAGCCGCTGCGCACCGACCACGAATCGCCCATTGTTGAGGATGTTCTTGTGAGTGAGTGTTGCCCCCTTCGGTGCACCAGTGGTGCCAGACGTGAATTGGATGTTGATGGGCTCGTCAGGGTGTAAGCCTTCGGAGATGGCATCAATTTCTGCGCGCGAGTTGGCTGAGCCCTTGCGCAGAATCTCATCGAAAGAGAACATCCCTGGCGCAGCGTTGTCGTCGATCTGAATGATAGCTTCGAGATGCGGCAATCGCTCCGACTTGAGCTTGCCGGCCTGCGCACCCGAGAGTTCCGGCGCCAGCTCCTGCAACATGCCGACATAGCTGCTGGTCTTGAAGTGACTCGCCGTAACCAAGGCCTTGCAGCCAACCTTGTTGAGGACATACTCGACCTCAGCCAAACGGTAAGCTGGGTTGATCGTGACAAAAACCAGACCCAGACGAGCTGTCGCGAACTGCGTGAGGACCCATTCGGGTTTGTTGGGTGACCAGATTCCGACGCGATCACCCTTGGCTAGTCCAAGCGAGAGAAGGCCCGCGGCGAAAGCGTCGACCTTTTGTTCGAACTCCTCCCAGCTCCAGCGCACATCATGTTCCGGGAAGACGGCTGCTTCTCGCTCGGAAAATCGTCTTGCAGTTTCCGCAAAGACTTCCGGAACTGTGAGATGCCAGAGCTCAGGGCCGGTGTCACCGATAACGTGAGCGCGGCCTCCGCGTGGACGCGGATCGTAGTGATTGTTCATTTGGCTCGTCTCGCTGACTATGCTTTTCCAAGCTTGGCTTTTAGCTATTGAGGAACTCTAGGACCGCATCGCAGAATGCAGCCGGTTGTTGCCGGAACATGCTGTGTCTAGCCTCTGGGATGGTGATGTTCGCGCCAAGCACATGTGCTACTCGGGTTTCCAGACCTCAGGTCTAGCCTCGTATGTCAGAACGAACCTCGCGGTATGGACGACCGCGCAGCCATCCGATCTGATAACGAGCTTTTAGCTTGCCAATGACAGTCGAAATTATCTGGACTAAGCCAGCTCTGAATGGTCGACTGGACTTCGGGCCAGTCACTATCGAGCATGGAATACCAAGCCGTGTCGCGGTTCATGCCCTTGAATATCATGTGATTGTAGAACGTCCCTTCGTACTTGAAACCCAAGCGGATCGCAGCGTTGCGTGACTTCTGATTGAGTGCATTGCAGCGCCATTGCATCCGCCGGTATGAGAAGTCCGTCATAGCGTAGTCGAGCATGAGGAACAGCGCCTCCGTAGCAGCGCGCGTCCGCTGCATGTTGGGGGCAAACCAAATGCCCCCGATCTCGATCACGCCTTGCGTCGGTTGGATGTCCAGATAGCAGGCCATCCCCTTGATCTCACTGCTGTCCTTCTTTCGAAATACGTACCAGATCTTGTCGAAACTGGCGGCGCAGCCTACCAAGAACTGGCGGAATTCATTCTCAGCCTCCCACGGCCCCCACGGCAGGTAAGTCCAAATCTTCTTGGCTTCTTCGGACCCATGAGATGCCTGGAAAAGATCGGCGCAATGTCGAGACGGATCCAGCGGGTCAAGTGCGACTTCGATACCTTCTAGCGTCCGCCGTGCCGGGATCAATCCACTTGGCAACTGCTGCGCGGGCCCGCCCCATAGCGGCCGTTCGAACACCGGTTCTTGGTCATGCACCATGCTTGAAACCTTCCTCGTAGAAGCTACTACCTCCTCGCCAGCGAACCAGATGTCGGTTAACTGCAAACTGTACCCGTAATCAGATTGGCCTCCTGAGGAGCGCTCAGTTTGCTACCGTCGATACAGTGCGAGAGGTCGCTCATAACCTCGTCAACGATCCGTTGCATGACCGCGGCGCCTTTTTGAGAGACCGCTGGCCCGACGGGATTGCTCAAAATCTCTTTCGGAATAGCCGTTTCAGGATCGTAGATCTCACGAACAACGGAGAGCTTGTGGACGCTAATGCCCTCAAAGCCAATATCGGAGAGGCGGTCCGCCAACGAAGCCATCCATGCGTATTGGAATGGTGCCAGGGACTTCTCGCCAACTTCCTCGCTGACATGGCGTGATAGCGCTGCTGCCAGCGACTTGAAGAACTCACTTGCTCCGGCCCAAACGGTGATGGCGATCCGTCCGGCTGGCCGTAGAACTCTATGCATTTCACGCAATGCTGCGTCTTCATCTGGAAAGAATTGTAGACCTTGCTGACAGATAGCGAGTGAAAACGTACGGCCATCGAAGGGCATTGCTGTCACATCAGCCACGTGCCATTCGAACCTGTATGCGTCTGACTCTGTGAGTTCCCGGGCGACATCAATCATGCCAGCGTTTAGATCGACGCCCGTCACGGAACCTTCGGGGCCAAGTCGCTTCATAACCTCGCGACCGACGACGCCGGTGCCACATGCCACGTCGAGTACTTTATCGTCGTCTCTGATTGAGAGCATGTCCAAGCATGCGAGCGCAAGCGGGCGGAAAATTGCTGGCACCTTCTGCTCTTCATAGATGCCAGCAGCATTGCCACTCAGCTGAAACGTGTCTTTGGCCATTTGACTTTCCATCTCCCCGCGAACGCGAACTCCCGAAGCTCAATTACTCTCAGCAGCAATAACCGCCAACCGCTCTATGATCTGCGGGATCTCATCTTCATTGACGCCTCCAACACTCAATCGAATGCAGTTTCGGTGAAGACACGCTGCAGAGAATAGGGTTCCAGGAATGAAGGTGATTCCGTCATCACGCGCTCGCTCCAAGAGGGACATGCTGTCGATGCAATCCGGCATCTGCACCCACAAAGCCATGCCCCCTTTCGGCGATGTGCATTTTGTGCCTTCCGGAAAGAATTTCAGAACTGCGTTTCGCAGCAAATGCAGGCGTGCCATGTAGACTTCGGCCGTGTGTCGGCATATTCGATCGAACCTCTTTCGCGACAGTAGGTCTGCGATTGCCAGCTGTGGCAGCAGAGAAGAGCCGAGGCTGGAAACAAACTTATGGCGAAGAAACGGATCGAAATTCTTACCTGGCACCGCCCAGCCGATGCGAGCACCGGGAACCAATGTCTTTGAGAATGATCCGCAATGGATGACCTTTCCCGTCTGATCGAACGCCTTTGCCGGTCGCATTGGGTTGAGGGTGATCGGACCGAACACGTCATCTTCGATGAGCGTCACATCGTTCTTTTCGAGGATGGCTACGAGGCGTTGCTTGTCACCATCAGTCATATTGAAGCCTAATGGGTTCTGATACCTCGGGGACAGAATGCATGCCTTCACACGGCTATTTCTGGTCGCCTGATCTAGAGCATCAAGATCGACCCCAGCCTGGGGATCCGTTGGAAGTTCAATTGCGCGAAGGCCTAGTGCTTCAATTGCTTGGAGTGTTCCGAAGTAAGTCGGGGTTTCGACAGCAACAACATCGTTTGGCTGTGTGGATGATCGCAGGGCCAATACGACGGCTTCCTGAGCCCCATGCGTAATCACAACATCATCCGGCAAGACGTTACAGCCGTCCATTGCAAGCAGGCGAGCAACTTGCTCCCTCAATTGCTCACTTCCTTGCGGGTGTTCGTAGTTGTTGCAGACGCGACCATGCGTTCTGGCGACGCGAGCCATTGATTTGGCGAAGGCCTCAACTGCTTCCGTCGTTCCTTGGGCAGATGCCAGCGATACGGAGCCCGGACGTGGCGTTGCCCAGTAGACATCCATAACTTGTTGCGTGACAGAAACCTTCCGTGCCCTAAGGGAGGGCTCCGTACGCGCAGGAAGATTTTCGGGAATTTCCGTAGGCCGCACGAAGTATCCCGACTTAGGCCTGGCCTCGACCAGCCCCTTGATTTCTAGCCGGGAGTAGGCCTCCAAGGCAGTCGCTACGCTAACGCCGAACCGATCCCGAAGCTGGCGGACCGAAGGCAGGCGAGCGCCCGTCGGATATGCGCCACTAATAATCGCAGTTTCGATTTCACCGGCCACTATTTCGTATCGGTGCGTCACTACCATTCGCTCCGCGCTTTGGCCGATGCCAATCGCCGACTACATGTCATTGTTGAACGGTACGCCACAACTAGGCGTGCGAACAGATACAGTTTCGAGGTTTCTTGACCGTAACAGTTGCGACAGCTGCGGCTTCAAGCAGGTCGTCAAAGCTCATTCGCAAAAGCGGAAATTGCCTCTGGTCGAGACACTGCATCGCACTGACGTCGAGAAGTCGACTGAACGGACACTCGGTGGTCCCTAAGACGGGACGACGACACTGCCCGTTGCTGGTTGCTCAGATCCGCTCTGCCCTCAACCCAATGTAGGACATGAAGCCGAAGAATCGGCCGGCTTCGACCCGCCCTCGGGCCTCGGCCTTGATGGCTTCGCCAAGCGGCGCCCCAATGACTGCCTCACGAACCAAGTGATCTGCCCCTCGGTCCACGACGGATAGGAAGTAGGCTGGTTCCTCCGGCACGTAGCCTTCTGACCAGCGGTCAACCACCTTGAAGCCCGCCGCCTCTAACTGGCATCGAGATGTGCCAATCGAATAACTCGCCGGTTGAGCACTTCGCGTCCACGTTCCAGATCATTGCAACCGCGCTACCTTGATTTCAGAAAGCGCTTTGGCCTGGCGCCTCGAACTAATGTGTAGGTTTCTCGGACGTCGTGTGGGAGCATGAATGAGGTGCACTGACATGGTCGACGTCGGAGAAGGGCCATAGAACGAACCCGCTTTCAGCGGGAGTGCGCTGCGCGCGGGCGGTGCCATGGGGCTTAGTCAGCGCTAACCAACCAAGCAGCATAAGATAACGTGCGAGGCGTCCCGTCTTGAGGATCGAGGGGTTTCAAGAACCTCCAACTCAAGACAGGAGCCCACGATGACCGATCAGACGATCACCGATCTGCGCCGGCGCATGCTGCAGGACATGACGAACCGCAACTTCGTCGACAAGACCAAGCACGATTATATCCGCCATGTCGAAGCATTGGCTGAGTTTCTCGGTCGATCACCGGACAGGGTTACCGGCGATGACCTGCGCCGCTTCCAGGCGGCCCAGATTGCCGAGGGTGCGCAGCCACCGAAGATGAACACTCTGGCTTCGGCACTGCGCTTCTTTCTCACCGTCACGCTCGGGCGGGCCGATCTCGCCGACTGCGAACTATTGAGTGTCTACGGCGTTTGGTGTCCGGACCGGAAGCTTCCGGCCCGGTGGTTGTATCACTGGCGAGCAACTAACGACGACGGTTGCCGCGGTTTCCACGTCGAGCGCTAGAGCTCATCCGGCGTGTCTGCCTTCGCTGATCAAACCGCCGCTTGAAGCGGTTGCCCATCGAGCGATTTCTGCGATTGAACGAGCGTCGACTGGATGACCGGCTCTCGAAGGTGCGGCGCGTGTTGAATTTGCGACGCGTGTTCATCTTTCGGCGGCTCGAGTAGACCGGGCGGCCCCGGACGCTCTTGTCGCGGCCGACGCGAACGTGGTTGGCACGTTTACTGTTTCGCGTCAGGTTGCTCTTGCTGGCAGGCGGGTTTTCCCGGTACTTCTTCCAGTATGGTCGGCGGCCCGACCGCTTGCCGTCACGGTTGACGCGGATGTCCTTCGTGTGCCGTGGCTGCGCATCTCGTTTGGCAATACCTTTCACCTTGCGCGAAATGCCATAGAATGGGCGGCCCCGGACGCTCTTGTCACGACCAATGATCGGACGCTGCTTGACCGCTTTGTCGCGGAATTTGTCTCCGGCGCCTTCGGGCGCTCTCACCCGTCCGGTGATACGTCGAGCAGCATTCTTACGCGTGATGCCTTTGACCGGTGCACGGGCTCGATTGTCAAGACGGCCACCTTTAACGATGCCTGGCTTCATGGTGCCGCCGCTATACGTCTTGCGGGTGACGCGGCCACGGCGGTTCATGTAATCCGCAAGCGCATTTTCGGCCTTGGACTTGTCGGGGCGCGGCAGACTCTCACCGATTTTGTTCCTGCCAATGATGACCTTGCCAACCTTCTTGGCGCCACGGCCAACCACGCGACCCACTTGATCGACCGTCATGTATTTATCGACATTGCGCCTTATTACTTCCAGGCGCCGCTTGGCGTCCTCGTCATAATCGCCTGTTGCCTTAAGGATTAACGTGACGCCCCCAATGCCGACGGCCTTGTAGGCTTCGCCCGCGACCGCAAGACCGGCATTGCCTGCCTTCTTCGCGACCTTTCCAGCGGCCTTGGCTGTGCCTTTGCCCACTTTCTTGGCAACACTGCCTGTCTTCTTAGCGCCTTTCTTGACGGCGCTGCCGACCTTCTTGGCGCCCTTCTTGATATCGCTCCAGCCGAACGCCTGCGCTTCGACAGCCGTCAGCGGTGCGCTTGCGATTGTGACGGTTCCGGCGGTTGCAAGAATCAAAGGGGTTGAGGCAACGGTCATCATCGCAAACGTGAGTGTTGCCGACCGTTTTTGTGTGTGTAGTCTTGACATTTTTTTGTTTCCTTGGCTCTTAAATTTGAGCTCGCGCCTGCCGTCGAGCACGCGTTTGCCCGCACCGGGATGCTGGGGGCACTCCGGCTGCTTGAAGTTTGAATGATACTGAAGAGTTAGGCCGGCTGAGCGATACGCGCGTTCGACGCTTCACGCATCACACCGGCAATCGAGGCATATGCGATTGTCCAGGCAGAACGTGTCTCGGCCGTGAAAGCGCGCCCAAGCCCTTGCTCCAAAGTCCAGAGCAAGGCTGTGCCAACGGAGTCGTAGTGATGATCCCTGACGCCGTATTGCGCGTGCCTTCGTCCAAGGTCATGCAGGACCGGTATCAGGCTCTCTGGTCGATCAACGTTTGTGACGACGAAACCAATCGCACCAAGCAATTTCAGTTGCTGACGCTCCAAATCGACGCCGCCGAAGAGTTCAGCGGTGTTGGGATCGATCTCGAATAAGCGGTCGTAGAAGGCCCGTGCTGCCATGTCGGCAATGGGCACGACGTCATTCCAACTTCTCTTGATCAGTTCTGATTGCTTGGGTGTCATATTTGTTTCCTTTTCGGCTCGGGCCTCGACTGGGCAGTGGATTGAGTTACGGTTGCCCCGGTAGCCAGCAGCATGTTGATGCTGACGATTGCTGGGGCGAAGAAGGTCTTCGTGAACATTATCTTTTCCTTTCAGATGTCTGTTCGGCTTAACCGCTCTGGTGCGGTATGGCATTCATAGCAATGGGGCGTTTCCCGAGCGTGTCGCAGGCGTTACCACGGCGTGACTCTCGGCCACTTGGTTGGTAGATTCTGATGAACACTTCGATTTTTTGGTTATTTTGGTTGGTCGAAATGCTGCGCCTAAATTTGCTTGGAGGATTTTCGGCAAAGTGTGACGAGGCCGGCCCGGTTCGGGTCGCGTCGACCAAAGGCGTTGCTCTGCTTGCCTATCTGGCTCTGAGCTCTCCACGTGCCCAGACGCGAGACAGATTGATCGATCTGCTTTGGACGGAGCAGACGCGTGAGCGCGGACGCAACAACCTTCGCCAGACGACGGCCCGGCTGCGCCGCGCTTTTGCAAGCATTCCGGATTTTCTGGTCGTGACAGGCGATACGGTTAGTCTCAACGACGCGCAGGTAAGTTCTGACGTTACAGATTTCTTGAACTTATCCCAGTCGACGGAGTTGCCTGAAAGAATTAGAGCACTAGATGTCTATAGCGGCGATTTCCTCGCGGGCTTTCATATCGACTCGTACGCATTCGATGAGTGGATTTTGCTGGAACGACAACGACTGACCGATACGGCGGCATCTGTTGCGCGGGAACTCCTGTCGAATTTTTCGAAAGCAGGTGATATTCAGCGCGCCATAATGGCCGTAAGTAAGTTGATCAAGCTGGATGCCTTTCAGGAGTTCGCCCATCGTGCACTAATGAAGCTTTATGCTGAAGATGGACGCCGCGAAGCCGCCCTCGCACATTTCGAGCGATATCGACGCCTGTTGAAGACAGAACTGGGTGTAGAGCCGGAACCTGAGATCAGAACGCTGCGCGACCAGATCGAAGCTGGTACTTTCAAGAGTGGATCTGAGCAGGCATCAAATGAGAGGGAAGCGTTGGCCCAAGCGGTCAACGCTCTGCGTTCCGCTTCGGAACGTGCGCACAGGCGCGGAAGTCATGGTGAAGTCATAACACTGCTGGAGAGCCTAAGATCTGTTTTGGAACTCTCCGGACAACAAAACACAGACGATCAGTTGGAAGTCCGATGGTGGATTTCCCGTGCGCACTATGCTCGAAATTCACTCGACACTGCATTGATGGAGCTGCGTGCGCTCGCAGACGCAGCCGAACAGCGCGGGAACAGGCAATGGCTCTTGCGTGCACTTACGGAGCAGGCACAGGTTCTTCGTCTATTGGGTAATCTGATCGAAGCCACAAAAATAGCGCGCCGTGCAGCCGTATTGTCTCAAGAGGAGGAGGATTATTCCCTTGAGATAAGAGCCCAGCTGAGATTGGCTGCGATGAATTTTGCATCCGGCAACTATGGGCGCGCACTTGGGAATCTAAGTTTGAACGAGGACACCGTAGAAGAGATCATTGGTCGCGAGCAGTCAGGTCTTGAACTGAATAGTTTAGCGGTTCGGCATAAATCCTGGCTTGCCTGGACTTGTGCCGAACTCGGGCGGTTCGACGAAGGTATTCACCATGGCACCATCGGCCTCAAGCTGGCGGATGAGGCCGATGAGACTTACGGGCGAGTACATATTCGAACTGCTCTTGGTGTTCTCTACTTTCGACAGCAAAACTACCCAGCAGCGATTGGTACCCTTGAAGGGGCGAGGGAACTGATCCGTCACTCGGACCTGCCGTTGTTCCATGAATATATCGTGCCGGTTTTGAGCTGCTCCTACGCGGAGGCGGGTCGCCACGACGAAGCCAGAATGCTTCTACTTGATTTTGGCAGCAAATCTTCATCGTCAATAACCATCGCAACCGCGGCTGAGGCCAATCGCATAATCGGCAGGATCGAAGCTGCAAGGAGTCAGGCAGAAAGAGCTCTTCAGAAGGCCGTCGACGGCGGTTTCCGCGGCGACGAAGGTTGGATACGCAGAACATTCGGCCTTACGAACGCGGATCTAGGCGACAGCAAAGCCGCACGTACGCTGCTTACCGAAGCACTGGACATTGCGGAAATGCAGGGAATGAGGCCGCTTGCCGAACGCTGCCGACACGAACTTGAAAGTCTCAATTGAGAAGACAGAGTGGTTCAAGTTAGACGATCATCGTCTCCTCAAGAGATGTCTGTCTGCTGCCCATTTAGATCGTTAACTCAGGCATTTGCCACATGAGTGTTGTGTAGGGCCATGGGGACGGCTTCGGGTCAGCATGATGCATAGTCCCCCGCGCTCAAATGCGCTCGCGACTTGAGTGCGGGGCATCGACCACGTGATTGTTGAAGCCGCGTCGCGCTGGAAGCGCGCAATTAAAAACATGGTCGCGCTGGAAGCGCGCAACTACAGGCGGGTGATCGTCGTGGCAAAAGCGGCTATCGCTGCAAGAACTGCGGTGCTCCGCAGTTCGCCCAACATGCTGACATCGGCAACACCCGATGTCAGATCGTCATCGCCTGCCGGTTGATCTGGCGGCGTTGGCCAATGCGGCAGTCCGGCAAGTGCTCCCGGCGCATGACGTCTGATAATCGGGTTACACGTTAGCAAACTTGCAAATCGCGCGCCACGCAAAATCAAATAGCCCGATCGATACTATTTTGCGTACGGAAGCTCTATCGAATTCTCGTGGCAGACATTTTCGTAATGCGTCTGAGCGGAACGTAGTTTTTCAACTTGCTCCAGCAGTTCGAACTGCTCGTTGGCGCTGTTATCAACTCGGTCAATCAAACTACTCAAAACAAGAATTAGATGATTAAGCGTATCTCCTTGTATGACAACGCCAGGAAATTTCCGATCTGGCAATTGGACGACCGCGAAGTTATCGGGCTCGGAGAGTAGCCTGGGTTCTTTTCTCATTGCTTGGGTCATCGGCGTCTTGGCCTGAAAATTATGTGAGGCCGCTCTCTGTCGACTGGGCCTCCAAAGAAGTCTTGATTTCGAGATTCACCGAGGTCTCGTGCACCAGATGGAAGCGAAGATCTGATGCTATGTCTCGATCTTGCGTTTCCGCCCGACAAAACATAATCCCAGTCTGAGTTCGCCCGCGCAGTGCCAGCCGCTCTGCTGCCTACAACGGTCACAGTTACACCTGTCCAGTTTACTGCATTCTGGATCCTTTGAATATCACCTACAGTAAGGTTTTTGACGTGTGCGCCACCACCGGGGATCGGCAGTATTCCACCATTATTAGCACCACATCGAAAGATGATGAAGCACGTGCTTGGCCGGAGTAACCTTAGCGGCTGCTTTCGCACCGGAACGAGACTGGCTTTGCCGCCGAACAGCTGTTGGATTTGCCGCTTCCTTTGCCGGAAGAACTCACCATCCCCATTAAACAAGCTCGCGAAGGCGGCGGTGACGGCGCCGTTGGCGCACTTGCCGCCGGAGAACACGGCGCCGGCGCAGCCGGCAGAGGCGGATATGACGGCGCGGCCCAGAACATTGCCGAAGTTGCGCGTGCCGTAGGCGCCGAACACGCCCTGCGCGGCGATCCCGCCGATGGCCCCAACCGCACTCGCTGCAAACCCCTGCAGGAATTTGCCGCCCCACGACCTGCGGTGCTCCGCAGTTCGCTGACGCACCAGGCAGAATGAAACTGCGAACACCTATGTTATTGAAATCGCGATCTAACATTCTGAGCGACTTCGCCGCTGCAGGATTGTGAGGTCGGCGAGGTCCTGCTTGCGTTGGACGACCCGGCGCTGGTAGCTGTTCTGGTTCTTCGTGCAAATCAAGCTGTGTGGCGAGCCGCGCCGTAGCGTTTCGCAATCGACGCCCTTACGCTCGCAAAGATAGTGCAACGACCGCTGGGTGGTCGTTGCGGGACTGGCCGAGCAGCCGGAGTTGATAGCGCGATGCGCGTCTATCTGGCGCGATGATCATGCCGGCTCGATGCAGGTAAATTGGTCTCGCCAATCCAGGCTTGTTCGCGAGGCAGTATGAGCCGACCAGTTATCGGAGTGACGACCTCGAAGGGCAGGGGGTGGCGCCTCTGGGCGTTCGCCGCGCTGTCCTTGCGACTGCATGGTGCGCAACCGGTTCGGCTGACGGCTCCATTTGTTGCGGAACAGTTTTCAGGGTTGGATGGTCTGGTTATCGGCGGCGGTGATGATATTGGCGCAACTTTGTATGATGCCATGCCGGCGCCAAACGTGCGAATTGACCCCGACCGGGACGCGATGGAGCAGAACGCGCTTTCCCACCTTTGGGAAACCGACACGCCGATCCTCGGGATTTGCCGTGGCGCCCAGATGCTGAACGTGTTCCGCGGGGGGCGGCTGCATGCCGATATCTACGATGTTTACCAATCTGCACCCCGCATGCGCACGCCCCTGCCCCGCAAACGCGTCGACCTGGTCGACGGTTCCAGGGTCAGACGAATTGTTGAAGAAGACTGCATCATCGTGAACGCATTGCACCATCAATCCGTCGACACGCTCGGCGATGGATTGCAAATCGCAGGACTGGACGAGCACGGCATTGTTCAAGCGATCGAGTTTGCCGGCGAACAGTTTCGTATCGGCGTCCAGTGGCATCCGGAATTCCTCTTTTACCGAAAGGCGCATCGCAGACTGTTCCGGGCGCTGGTTTCGGCGACAATTGCTGTCAAGGCTGGTCAGGCCATCGGCGATGCCAAGCCCGCGCCGATCTAACAGGCTGTTGATTTTCTCGCGGGTTGCCGCTTGTCGGCGAACATGATTCTGTTCTTGCAGGAAGCGAGGAGGGCGCGATGCGGGGATCGGACAGGCATTCGGGGTCGCTGTTCAGCTATGTGGATCTCGAGGAGCGGGTGCCGGTGCAACATCCGCTGCGGGTGATCAAGGCGATCGTGGACGACGCGCTGGCATCGCTGGACGCTGATTTCGAGCGGCTCTACGTGGGATCCGGCCGGTCGTCGATCGCGCCGGAGCGGTTGCTCAGGGCCTCGCTGCTTCAGGCGTTTTACTCAGTGCGATCCGAGCGCCAACTGGTCGAGCAGATCGACTACAATTTGCTGTTCCGCTGGTTTGTCGGTCTCGGCATCGATGATCCCGTCTGGGACCATTCGACGTTTTCGAAGAACCGCGACCGGCTGCTCGAAGCCGATGTCGCAGCCAGGTTCCTCGAAGCCGTGTTGCGTCATCCACGTGTGAAGCGGTTCCTGTCGGACGACCACTTCTCGGTCGATGGCACGCTCGTCGAAGCGTGGGCGTCGATGAAGAGTTTCCGCGCGAAGGACGGGTCTGACGAACCGCCTGGGCCGGGCCGGAACGGCGAGCGGAACTTTCGCGGCAAGGCGCGCAAGAACGACACGCACGCCTCGACCACCGACCCTGACGCCAAGCTGTTCAGGAAGGGCAATGGGCGCGAAGCGAAGCTCTGCTTTATGGGCCACGTGCTGATGGAGAACCGTTCAGGCCTGATCGTGCAGGCAACGCTCAGCCAGGCCAACGGACGGGCCGAACGCGAAGCGGCGATCCGCATGATCGAACGCCATGCGCCGGGAACGCGCCGGCTGACGCTCGGCGCCGACAAGGGCTACGATGCCCAACCGTTCGCGGCCGAACTGCGCGCCATGAACGTGACGCCGCACATCGCGCAACATAACGCGGTGACCAAGACCGGCAAACGACGGCGCTCATCGGTCGATGGCCGTACGACACGGCATCCCGGCTACCCGGTCTCGCAGCGCATCCGAAAACGCATCGAGGAGCCGTTCGGCTGGGTCAAGACGATCGCGGGGCTCGCGAAGACGAAATTCAAAGGACGAAGACGCGTCGCCCACCAGTTCACCTTCGCGATGGCCGCCTACAACCTGATCCGACTGCCGAGACTGTTGGCCGAGGCGCCATAATGGGGCCGTTCGGAAAGCGTGGAAGCCGAGCGGAATTGGGGCTATTGGCGGCTCATGTTGGCCACCAATGACGATGCGCTCGAGCAAATCGATGCTATCGTCGCCCCAAATTCAACAGCCTGCTAGCGCTGGAATTTGTGATTCTGACGGCAGCTCGCACAGACGAAGCAATTGCTGCGACTTGGCAAGAGGTCGATTTGGAAAAGGGCATTTGGACTAAACCAGCCGTGCGGATGAAGGCCGGCAAGGAGCATCGCGTGCCGCTATCCGATCGTGCCGTTTCCATTTTTAAAGAGGTTCAGAGGTTTGGTGGTGAGTACATATTTCCTAGTGTGAGAGGTGGGAGATTATCGGCCATGGCTATGTTGATGCTGCTCCGCCGCATGAAGCAGGATTGCACCGTGCATGGCTTCCGCGCGACATTCCGGGGATGGGCCGAGGAGTGCACCAGCCATGCCCATGAGGTCTGTGAAATGGCCCTTGCCCATGCCATCGCCAACCAAGCCGAAGCTGCCTGCAGACGCGGCGACCTTTTCGAGAAGCGCCGGCAGCTTATGAATGACTGGGCGACGTACTGCGTGAACCAATGTGCAGGGAGTACCGTCGTGACTCCGCTTCGAATGCCCGCCAAAGGTGGCAAACTGGACTAAAAGCCCATACCCTGGCGCGTGGGGATAGGCCGGCCAGCCGATAAGCGCGCTTCCCACGTGCTTCCCCTACTTCACCGATGGGAGCCGTTCGGGAGGCGGCATTGACCAAGAAGGATGCTCCTTCAGGAGACACCACAAATAACTTTGGGCCTAACTTGAAGTGGGATTTGGTTGGCCCACGTGCTGAGGATGACATTCGGCGGGCGATCAATCGCTATGGTGCAGAGGCTGTCCGAGAAGTTGTCGCAAAGCTAGCTCCCAAGAAACGATCGCGCGGCCGGCCGAAAGCGAATGATTGGCCCGAACTGAGGCCAATTCTCCAGGCGGACGCAGAATCCTACTTGGCTGGCCGCGACCCATTTAAAGAGCGCACAAACTACGCTATCGCAAAGGAATTTGCTGATAAAAACCCCGGTCACAGTCACCCCTCAACAATGAGGAGAATCCAAAATCGCTTGAAAGAGCAACCTTATGATCGACGATGGCGCGCCCTAGCACTTGCGGAGCGGATGGGCCGTGAAAACCATTCACATATAGTGTCCTGAGATCGTATTCACCTGACAGTAGGCCACGGTGGCGACCGTCAAGAGTCGCAAGCCGTGGCCGTGCCGCTGCTGGTTGGGGTTAGATGGTGTTGTCCAAACATCACTAACATCCAAGGCAGACAACATGACCACGACCACTGACAAGGTAGCACGTCCAGGCATATTCAACACGCTCGGAATTGATACAAGTACATAATTTGGAGAATTAAGTCAGGACAAAAATGCTCCTATTTAAGTCGTCTTCCCAACAAGACGGCTGGAGTTGCCCCCGTCCAGCCGGACACTCTGGCATCATGGATGGGCGCGTCTGTGCTCACGCGGTGAGCGCATTTTGAGCCCGGAATGTGGATGGATCTCGTTATAGCCCTCGATCCATCCTGCGATCAATGACAGCGCGGTCTGGGCGTCGGGGAGCGGATGCACCCGGACGTAGTCGCGCTTGAAGGTTTTCACGAAAGCTTCCGAGATGCCGTTGCTTTCAGGACTGGCAACCGGCGTGAAGCAGGGCACCAGATTGATCGCCTGAGCGAACGTCCGTGTCGGCTTCGCGGTATAGGGGCTGCCATTGTCGGACAGCCATTCGATCGGCTGCGGCGCACGCAACGCACCGAACCGGGTCTCGACGGCTTCCAGCATCATGTCGCGGACCATGTCGCCCGAGATGCCGCCGCCGGCAACAGCGCGCCAGGCGATGATCTCGCGGTCATGCGCGTCGATGGCGAAAGCCATGCGCACGACCTCGCCGTTCCAGCAGGCAAATTCGAGCCCGTCGGAACACCAGCGCAGGTTCGAGCGCATGACGATGACCTTGCCATCGTGCACCCGGCCGGGTCGCTCGGCGGTATGACGCGCAAGCAGCAGGCCGTGCTGCTTCATGATCCGATAGACGCGCTTGTGGTTGATGCGCGGCTTGTTTTCCGTGGCCAATGCGCGATTGAGCAGGGCGGTGATACGCCGGTAGCCGTAGGTTGGGCGCTCTGCCACCAAGTCCCGAATGCGCTGCACCACCGCCGCATCCTTCGCTTTGTAGGGCTTCGGATGCGGCTCCGAGGTTGCCCGCAGCCGTTCGCTGAGATTGGAACGGGCGACGCCGAGTGTGGTTGCGATCATCTTCACCGGCCACCTCCCTTGGCGGGCGAGATGGACAGCAACGTCTGTTTTTTTGCCCGCGCGTTATCGAGCGCTTCTTTGAGGATCTCGACTTCCATCGTCTTACGCCCAAGCAGGCGCTCAAGCTCGCGAACACGCGCCTCGAGTTTCTTGACCTCGGATGCGCCAACGACATCTTCGTCTGATCCCACTGCGGCGGCTCCCCCGTCTGTCAGCAGTTTGCGCCAGCGAAACAGGAGATTCGCCGCAACGCCATGGCGGCGGGCGACCTCGGAGACGGTTGTCCCCGGCTCGTAGCTTTCCTCGATGATGCGCAGCTTTTGTTCGGTGCTCCACCGCCGGCGCCGCATGCTGCCGGTAATGACCTCGATACGCTGATATTCTTCGTTCGACACAAGCATATGCCTAGGGATAGCCCTAAGCCCTCTAGCTCATGCCAGGGTGTCCGGTCAAAACGGGGGCCAGTTCAACGGCTAGATCATACTCCAATTCCTATGAAGTCCGATGCAATTCCGTACGGGCCAAATAGGAAACATGGAATGCAACCTAAAAAACACCAACCGCCAAAGCTCACCTACAGCATCAAAGAAGCCTGCCACGCTTCGAGTTTGGGGCGGACAACTATCTACAGTCACATCGCAGCCAAGCGCCTCCGAGTTGTACGCGTTGGCGGACGGACGCTGATCCCCGCCGATAGCCTGCGGCGACTGCTTCAGGGGGAGGGTTAGCCCATGCCCCCAAAATGCAAAACCCCGCACACTGGCGGGGAATCGCAGATGAGCTTGGTCGGCACCATCTGCGACCACATTAAAGGACGGCTTATCCACCAGCAAACAGCAATCGCATTGCTATGCAAGTCCGCGGAGTTCTCCCGAAAGGAAGCGAGCTTCCTAGGGCATGTCGCAGTTACCGACACTCTGACCAAACGGCAGCAAGACTGGCTCAATGCCCTCTTAGTCCGGATTGGATTACTCACGTTAACGAATGGAGGCGGGCAATGAGTGACTATCCCCATGCGCCTGGCCACCGCGACATAGACACATCGATCGCTGCGGCCTATGCGTTGCATCCAAAGCTTGGTCGATTACAGCACATGGCATTGCAGGCGATCCGCAATGCAGGAGCAGACGGGCTAACTGCCAACGAATTGGCTGCCAAACTTCAACTAGATCGGTCGTCGATCCAACCGCGAACAACGGAATTACGGCGCCTAGGGCTGATCCGTGACAGCGGCAATAGACGGCGGAACATAACCGGCAAGCAGGCCATCGTATGGATCGAGCCATGATGCGAACGGCACAAGCCCGCCACTGCTCGGTCAAGGGGGCTGACCGACGCTTTGAAACTTCACCGAACTGCGAAAACGGTGAAGTTTCAATTGTACCGATGAAGGTCGGGACCGGCCCAAAACTGTCAGTATCTCAAGCTGGCACGGCCCATGCAAATAATAATTATAATATAGGTGGGCCAGTACATTTCACTCACAACGCAAGAGGCGGAGCGCGCAATCGCTCTGACCGCGTAAGTCACGGGTTAAACGAAAAGCAAGTTGCTAACCTTGCTGCGGCTGCCAGCCATGCCTCCATGATCGGATTGCCGTTCACGCGCATGATCACAATTCACTGGCAGGCTGCGGGAGTTCCCCTGTGTTCCATGGCGAAGGCAACTGGTCGCTTTATTGATCTCATGACCAAAGCCCTGGCTAGGCATTGCAGCGCGACAGCCTGGATATGGGTGCATGAGAGCGGTGAGAGAAAGGGCGGGCACTGCCACCTGCTGGCGCACGTGCCTGCTCGGTTGGTAAAGGTACTAGTCAAACTCCAGCGCGGCTGGCTCAAACGAATTACTGGCAAGCCGTATCAGGCGCGCTTGATACGAAGTAGGCCTGTTGGTGGTTGGCTTGATCTTGAAAATTGCAATCCGAACCTGCACGCGCAGAACCTTCATGTGGCCGTGGCGTATGTACTTAAACAGGCAACCGCAGAAGCATTGGCCCGTTTTCAGTTGGAGCGCTGGGAGCCTGGCGGACTTGTCATTGGTAAGCGTTGCGGCACGTCTCAGAACATCGGACCATCCGCGCGCAAACGACAGGACAGATAAATGGGGAAGCGATCCCATAAAGCAGAAGCACCGAAGCGTGAGCAAAACTTGCAGGTCGATGCCCGGCCGGGTGAAAGTGATGCGGCAGCCATGGTCCGCACGCTTTTGGAACCCAACTTGCGCCACGCAATTTCGGCATCAGATTTTGGGGAAAAGGCGCTGGGCTACAGCCAAATAGGTATAGATTTTCGCGAGCATTACCATCATTTACAAGCTGCCGCAGAGAAGGCCGAGGCTGGCGATCTTTCGATATGTAGCCGTTTGCTTGCAGCCCAGGCCCTCACCCTCGACAATATGTTTACGGAACTGGCACGGCGGGCAGCTCTCAATCTGGGTGAATATCTGGATACAAGCGAGCGGTATGGCCGACTGGCTCTCAAAGCCCAGGCAAACTGCCGATCGACATTGGAAGCACTGGCGAAGCTGCACCAACCTCGGGAACAAACGGTGCGTCATGTGCACGTCAATGAAGGTGGTCAGGCGATCGTCACCGATCAATTCCACAATCACAAAGGGGGTGGCGAAAATGGAAAACCGGTCAAACAATCCCATGCAACCGACGAGACTTGCCCTGGCACCGCGCTGCCTAGCCCGGACCCGAAATGGCAGGGAGTGCCAATCTCCAGCGGTCAGAGGCCGAAAACGATGCAGGATGTACGGAGGGACAAACCCCGGTCCGCCTAAAAACAATCGCAATGCATGGCAGCACGGCGGTCGTTCGGGTGCCACCATTCAGGCTGCGAAATACCTGCGTGAGTTGGCGCGGCTGGTTCGGTCAATGGCCGTGGAATTGGATGGATGAAGCTGCTTGCAATTGGCTCCGAAATTGTAGTCGGTAGTTTCTTTGTTCCTCGTGGAAGTTTGCCAGCGTCAGCGGCCTGGAGTTTTCGGTCATTCAAGGCCGATGAGCTACCTTGCAAGAAAATCGAACCTTGGCACGAGGCGCGGCTGACAGGCCACAGCGCTCGCTGGAGTATCAGGCATGCCGGCGATGTTCTCTAGACAAACTCCTCGGCTCGCTGCATGCAGTCTGTATTGGTCGATTCTGTTCCTGCTCACGACCTGGTTACGGAGCAGGCACCTTGGGAATCGTCCTCAACTTCCCCGACATTAGGCGGTGCGAACCGGCCGCTACCGCACCATGGTCGGTCCAGTCAGTCATTGACGAATCCGCCATCGCAGAGGCCATTAGATCCGCATCGGATCAATCGTCGGCGCTGTCTGCTGCACGGCCATTGCTCGACATATGTCGCAACCGCTATGGTTTCTCGGTCATGCAAAATGGCTTGCCTCGGCAACCAGAAGCTCTCAGTCATATCCTGTTGGAGCTTTATCGCAGCCTGCTGATACTTGACGAAGAGATGCACCCGCCACGCACCTATCCTGCATTTGGCGTCTACTTCGGATATAGAAAGCTTGCTTGGTTTGAGGACGGGTACAGCGGTGAGACGGGTCTCGCTATGCCCTTAAACACCAAAGCCGCCGAGCTGGCTGCCTTTATGCGCCCGCGCGTCGCGCGTCGGTCACGCTCTCACAATTGACCGAGTTTCTGAAACGCAAACGTCACGCTTCTCGCTAGATCCTCGGCGATCGCTGGTCCATTCGGAGACAGCGCAAGGCCGACGCCGACGCCGAGCGAAAGCACCGCAATCACTGCTACGGCCAGCCTCATTGCCGAGGGCGGTTTCGGCAGGGCCGCACGTATATCCGTCATGTGTTGATCGATCGCTGCAAGCTTGCGCATGATGTCATCGTCAGACGCAGCGACGTTTGCCAAACGGTTACTGACAATCGCTCTCTCGATCCTGGCATGCTCTTGCGCTCGAACCGCAACTGAGGCTTCGTAACGGTCTTCAAAATCTTCTAGGAATGCAAGTACTTCCGATACGTCGGTAGCGCCACTGAGAGGCTGTCCGCTCTCAATGTCTTCCATATGACTGATAATGTCGCGCGATGTCTCAGCGGCATCGGCGATCGATGGCGCTTCTCTCTGACCCAGCACTGTTTCGCGTCTGGCTTTACCTGCTCGGGCGGCGCTTCTAAGAGCGCCTACGTCAGCGGTTGACAGCCTTTCGTCCAAAATCGCTCGTACAAGGTCGTCGGGCAAAAGTTCGCTGCCCGTGCCCCTATCATTTGTGACAGCCGCGGCTTGGCCAACCCAGCGCACGGTAGCGATAGCAGGAGCGAGGACTGCCGCTTCGCCAGGAGCGACCCCAAGTGGAAGAATGCGGAGAGTGCATCCTATGGCGATGGAATCGACATCAGTGCCCAGGCATTCGGCCAGTCTGTTCCCTACTTCTGGGAAATGGAAGACCAGTGCAAAGGCGAGGTGATAAATCGTTACTTGAGTGTTTTGTTTATGAGCAGCCACAGCCCAGGCTTGCTGGAAGAGGATCTTGGCATCTTCTGAGTAGGTCGCGCGCTGAAATCCATCTCTAGAAAACGCTTCATCGAGCCGATCGCAGATATTTTCTGCATCCGGGAGTTCGATGCCTGAATCTGTGGGGGCTGCAACATCTATTGCAGTCACGACTTCCTGTGTCATACGCTACTCCACACGCTCAGCGTTCGGAAAGTACACCGCTCGTCTGACTTCGGCAACGCCGCTTTGGCTCTAGAGAGTGCTTTGTGATCAGGTGAACCATGTCTGCGTTTGACACTGCTACTTTTCTACTATTCCCAGGAATCGGCCTGATTTGTCTTGCCCTCGCGCTACTTGTGCGGCGTTACTCGGCATCCGCCTTAGCAGTCGGGCTGACTGGGCTTTTGACGCTAACGGCTGCTTCGACATGGATTGCGGCCGCTAGACCAATGGTGAATGAGACGCAACGGAACTCGCTTACAGCTCCAGATGACGCACTCAAATACGCTATGGAAAGACTAAAGGTTGACAATGCCCATAAACTCAAGGCCGAGCAACAGGGTCGCGTCTATGCTGAGCGCCGCGCCATGAGTGCTGAAAGCCAGGCGGAGGCATTGACGGCGAAATATGCGGATCTTGAGAGAGCGCTTAGAAAGATGGAGAAAGCTGAAACGGAGGCTAAGCGCAATTCTTCATTTCAAATCAGACGACTATCAAACTCCGTTGCCGAGATCAAGAAACTCAACGAGGCAATTAGAAAGGCCAATGAAGGAAAACGAGAGGCCCTGAGCAGGGTGGCGGCTCTCGAAAAACAACTGCAATCTTCTAGAGTCGCACCACCAGCACCTAGTATGCCGGACGCCGCTGCTATTCGCCGGAAGCTAGAAACCCCGAACTCGCACTACTTCGTCTTAAAGAAGGATCAAGCGCTGATAGCTGGCCGAAAGGGCGAATGGTATGTCGTTCGACTATTGCGCGCCGGTGGGGAATGGCAATTCGCAGATCGCCAGTTCGCGCTTCCCGATGCCTCAGAGCTCAAAGCTAATGCCAAACGCTTCCGAACCGACATACTTGCTCCACTTTCAAGAACTGGGAAGCGCTGGACGCTATTCGTGCGCGGATCGGCAGACGGAAGGCGCGTCGCTGGCCCGGTTCGCCGTGTGCTGCCCTATCTGCCGCTCTTGCCGAATGGAACTTATTCACCCAAGGCAACAAGCAAGCGACTAGCGATCCCTGTGCAGAACGAGCATTTGCCTATGCTTAGAGCGGATTGGCTGCGGAAGATTGTTCAGTCGGCGCTTAGCCCTATGAAGGCAACTGATATTGCAATCTTAGAGAATCCGCCCCAGCCGGGAAATAGCCGAATGGCTGAACTTGTTATGGTTGTCGAATGGTAGGGTCTTATTTTGGCAATCACTTGAGCAGACTTATAGCGGTGCTGTCGATCTTTCAAACTTTGACGCATCTGAGATTCCGACGATCAATTCTGGCGAGGCCTTCAGCTTGGTCTCAGGTCATTGAGTTTTTGGCTGGCGCGCTCCCACAGCAGATCGACAAGCTGAGGTGCTTTGCTTTTCCCTTTCATATCTTGCGGAGATGCGAGGCTATAGTCTTTCAATAGTCTCTTGAGATCCTTGGCTGGGAAGGACAAAAAGGTTTCGCGGAAGCGCTCGACACCGTGTCGAGCCTCCATGACAGGATCGACCGCGTTTGCCGCCTCTTCGCCTCTGAATACAACCGTGGCGCCAATTGCGTCGCAAAGTGAGCGAGCAAACTCCGGATCCGCAACCGCACGGTCACGAATTACCGAGAAGAAGTTGTCAAGCGCGGTGGTAGGATCGACCTTCGTCATGCGTTACCTCTTCACAATGTATCGATAGATGCGGTCTCCCAGCATCCTAACGTCAGCCTGAAGCGGCCCATACTTTGACGCGAATGTTCGCCTTGCAGACAGGTTAATTCGGTAAGCAGCCTTTGGCATGGCGTTGGAGTACCTAATTGGCGGATCCAGGACGTCATAGTCCTGCTTTAGGCTCCTCAAGCTTTGCGCTGAAACCTTATCCGAACGGAACTTCGATACCACGACATGGTGACGATCCGTAGCCTTGTTTGCCAGCAATCCCCGAACTCCGAGTTCGACAAAATCCTTAAGGCTTCTCATCGAAACTTCATCCGCAATTGTAGGACTGATGATTGCCTCTGCGAGCAACAGACCTGCCTGCGTTAAGACCGAGAAGCCGGGTGGGCAATCGACTAGGACAACGGAGTAACTTCCCGAAAGACTATTCAGTCCTTTGTCCAGAGCATGACGCAGAGTCTCGACTGGATCCTTGTCGTTCTGGAAGAGGCGCTTCGTGTACTCAAACTCGACGATCCACATTCTCGGAATTGAAGGCAGTACATCAATGCGGCCCGTCAATAGTCCCGGTGGTCGGTCTAGCTCGCTTAGGTCGCTCGCCTTTATGGTTATGAAACTTGCTGGCGGCTCACCACTGTCTTCGCGTAGCGCTAGCAAGAAATGCGGAAGCGTCTTGTTTGCAAGCTCAGCTTGATTGACACCCTCCGCACTGAGCAGCATGTAGCTGCAATTGGCTTGCGGATCGAGATCAAGCACCAGAACGTTCTCACCCTGCAACGCAAGCGTTTCTGCCGCAATCAACGTAGTGGTCGATTTGCCGACTCCTCCTTTTAGATTAGCAAATGCCAGACGCTTCACAAATTCAACCCAACTTCGGCAGCCACTGGAGCAGCAACTCCTTTGTTCTCTCATCAAATCTGGTTTCGATGAACTCGTCTACCGCGTCTGGTTCCGGTTCCTTGCGCACGGGCATTGTGTGAACAGTGTAAGTGCTAGTTTGCGATGCATGTTCGAACGTGATTAGTCCAACACCGAAGTGACGGCAGTTATCCAGCACTGCCAAGCACGAAGGGCTGCGGTACTCGGAAGGAGGCAATTCCCAAACCAGCGAGGAGAAGTTGACGACCCGAGTGTGAGCTAAAGCCTCATGCACACCCGTAATGCCCCCACCAGCTTTCGTCTTCACCTCGAAGCCGTAAAGATCCATTGTCAGTGTGGGCGAATATTTGTGCTTCCATAGCGAAATAAGTGCGAGGTCGGGGCGTGACCAAGTGCCTGATGCTGCGGGCCCCACGTTGGCTGTGATGCGGGAGCGGATAAGTGCCTGCTTTGAGCGAGGCTCAATTATACGAGCGAATTCCAAGTTGAGGAAGTTCTCAACCCCAGGATACAAATCTTGTTCACTCATCTATGCTGGGTCTTACGTCTCACTAAGCGCGCTTGTCATCAGCTGCGCGTCAAACTGACTTCGCTTTGTCCATATCAGCTTTAGCATTCTCAACGCCATCACCCTTTGCCGAGAATGCAGCAACTCACAGTTCAGTCGTATTGGCCTGTCCCCGGTTCTGTAGACAGTGAGTTAGGCTAACTGCCTCTTGTTTTCAAAGTCCAGCGGGCTGAGATAGCCCAGTTTCGAATGTCTGCGCCGCGGATTGTAGAACCGCTCGATGTAGTCGAACACGTCGGCGCGGGCGGCATCGCGTGTCTTGTAGGTCTTGGCTGCCGTGCGTTCGGTTTTCATGGACGAGAAGAAGCTTTCGACCACCGCATTGTCCCAGACGTTGCCGGCCCCCGCGAGAGCGAGCACTGGATGTCGTGCGCGCCCATCAACCGGGCAAAGTCCTCGCTTGTATACTGGCTGCCGCGATCCGAGTGATGCAATAGCTCACGTGGTCGTCCGCGTCGCCAAAGCGCCATCAAGAGCGCGTCGGCGACGAGGCCTGTCGCCATGCGATCCTGCATCGACCAGCCGGCAACCAGGCGTGAATAAAGATCGATCACAACGGCTACATAGAGCCAACCTTGTGCCGTCCAGATATAGGTGAAGTCGGCGGCCCACTTCTGGTTGGGTGCAGGGGCATCGAACTTACGGTCGAGCACATTGGCGGCCAGTTCACCGGCCAGGCGTTTGCCGCTATCGACCGGCAATCGCCGTCTGCGGGGCCGGGCTTTCAGGGCTTGGCGGCGCATCAGGCGCTCGATCTTGTGTAGACCGCATATAAACCCGGCGGCCAGAACATCATGCCAGACACGCCGGGCGCCATAGGTTCGGGCGCTGTCGAAAAAGCTCTTGCGCACTTCCTGGCCGAGCCTTTCATCGAGACATGCCCGCTTGCTCGGGGCGCGTGTCAACCACGCATAGAAGCCCGAGCGCGAGACACCGAGCGCCTCGCAGATCAATGCCACCGGCCAGATCCCCCGGTGCTTCGCCACGAACTGGAACATCACGTGTGGTCCTTGGCAAAGTAGGCCGCGGCTTTTTTTAGGATGTCGCGCTCGGCCTTCAGCTTGGCCACTTCGCGGCGCAACCGCTCGATCTCGGCTTGCTCCGGCTTCATAACGCCGTGGCCGGGAAATGCGTGCATCGGATCTGCGTCGAACTGCTTGATCCATTTGCGCAGCACGTTCTCATGGACGTCGAGATCACGCGACGCCTGCGCTACCGAGACGCCGCGCTCACGAACCAGACGCACCGCCTCCAATTTGAACTCTCTCGAAAAACTCCGTCGTCCCATTTGCTACCTCCGATCTCATCATGACACCTAAACTGTGTGTGTGAAACCGGGTGCAGGCCATATTGTCGTTGTGGCGTTGATTGGACCAACGCTTATTACTAGTGAGGCTGGGACAAGCTGTTCACAGATATACCCCTTACCTATGCCTTTCACTGGGCGATTTGATCACAAGCCATGATGGCATGCCCTCTGAACTGGCCCCCGTTTTGACCGGACACCCTGCTTATGCAGGGAGGCTTGGGTATATCCCCAGGCACAGACACATGTCCGACGACGATTTTCAGCGGATCGAGGTGATCACGGGGACGGCCCGACGGCGACGCTGGTCGACCGAGCAGAAGCTTCGCATCATCGAGGAAAGCTACGATCCCGGTGAGACGGTGTCCGCCGTCGCACGCCGCCATGGCGTTGCGGCCAACCTTCTGTTCAGATGGCGCAGACTGATGAGCGAAGGGGGCACGAGAGCGGTGGGATCGGATGAAGAGGTGGTTGGCGCATCCGAGGTGCGCAAGCTCGAAGCACAGGTCCGCGAGCTTGAACGCCAGCTCGGGCGCAAGACCATGGAAGCCGAGATCCTGCGCGAGGCGCTTGAAAAGGCGCGGGCAAAAAAACCGACCTTGCTGTTGCGCTCTGCGAGCAAGGGAGATGGCCGGTGAAGACGATCGCTACGACACTCGGCGTCGCCCGCTCCCGCCTGCATGATCGCCTGAATCGGAGTGAGAAGCCGCATCTGAAGCCCTCAAGAGCGGAAGATGCGGCGGTGGTGCAGCGCATTCAGAAACTCGTCGGGGAACGCCCGACCTATGGCTACCGGCGGGTTACGGCGCTGCTGAACCGGGAATTAGTCAATGAAAACAAACCCCGCGTGAACCACAAGCGGGTCTACCGGCTGATGAAACAGCACGGTCTCCTGCTCGCTCGCCACACCGCAGAGCGCCCCGGCCGCCGCCACGACGGCAAGGTAGTCGTGATGTGCTCGAATGTCCGCTGGTGCTCCGATGCATGCGAGTTCACGTGCTGGAACGGGGAGATTGTCCGCGTGGCGTTCGCGATCGACGCGCACGATCGAGAGATTATATCGTGGCGGGCTGTGACCGGCGGCGGGATCAGTGGAGACATGATCCGCGACATGATGCTGGACGCGGTGGAGAGTCGGTTCGCTGCCATGCGTGCGCCGCACCCGGTCGAGTGGCTGTCCGACAATGGCAGCCCCTACACCGCCAAAGCGACACGGGACTTCGCGACGGCCCTCAACCTGGTGCCAAGCTTCACGCCCGTCGCCAGCCCCGAAAGCAATGGGCTCGCGGAGGCGTTCGTGAAAACCTTCAAGCGCGACTACGTCCGGATCGCGACGATCCCGGATGCCAAAGCCGCCTTGTCATTGATCGCCGGATGGATCGAGGACTACAACGACAACCATCCACACTCCGGGCTCAGAATGCGCTCGCCCCGCGAGCACCGAAGAGCCCATCCGTAACCGCAAGGTGTCCGGTCAGACAGGGGCAACTCCACCCTCAAATTCAGCGAAGAGACGAATCAAGTCACCGAGATGTTTAGGGAGCCTTTAGGGGAACGGCTGCTCTCAACTCGTAAAATGTTAATATTATCAATCATGCCTGGCGGAGACGGAGGGATTCGAACCCTCGATACGGTCTCCCGTATACTCCCTTAGCAGGGGAGCGCCTTCAGCCACTCGGCCACGTCTCCTCGCCATCTGAGCGCCCGTAGTTACAGGGCTTTGCCGTGAATGGCAAGCCGCCGTCGCCATCCCCGGCCGCGCCGCGGCAGGCCTCATGCCGGCACCGGCGCAGCCGCATCAAGCAGTCCTTCCTCCTTGAGGTCGGCCCACAAGGCTGCCGGCACCGGCTGCGCGAGCGCTGCCATGTTGGCTACCACTTCCTCCGGGGTCACGGCCCCGACCACCAGGCTCGCAACTTGCGGATGGCCGAGGCAGAACTGCAGCGCCGCAGTCGCGAGCGCCGTGCCATGGCTGCGGCACACGTCGTCGATGCGGCGCACCTTCTCGACCACCTCCGGCGGCGGCGGTGTGTAGTTGTACTTCGCTCCGGCATCGGGCCCGGTCACCAGGATGCCGGAGTTGAACACGCCGCCGAGCAGCACGCCAACGTTCTTTGCCTCCGCCAAGGGCAGCACGTCACCGAGCGCGGGTTGCTCGAGAAGCGTGTAGCGTCCGGCGATCAGGAAGCAGTCGAAATCACCATCGCGCAGAAACCGCGCTGCATAGTCCGGATCGTTGGTCCCGAAGCCGATCCCGGTGATGGTGCCGGCGCTACGCAGATCTGCCAGCGCCCGGTAAGCGCCCTCCATGGCTTCGCGATACCGTATTGGTCCGTCCTCGGGTCCATGCGCCCAGGGATCGGCATCATGGATCAGCACCAGGTCGACCTGCGCCAGCCCAAGCCGCTGCAGGGAGGCCTCGACCGATCTCATCGCGCCATCGTAGCCATAGTCGTGCACGACATCGAACGCGAGCCCGCCGACAAATCGCGACGTCCGCGTTCGTCCGCCGGGCGCCGCCCGCAACAGGCGGCCGACCTTTGTCGACAAAACGAGGTCACGCGGGCGCCCGCGCCGAAGCGCCGTGCCGACCCTGTGCTCCGCGCTGCCCTGGCCATAGAGCGGTGCCGTGTCGAACAGCGTGATGCCGGACTTGACGGCAGCCTCAACGGTCGCAATCGCCGTCACATCGTCGAGGACCTCGTAGATGTCGCCGATTGGCGCACTGCCAAAACCGAGCACGGAAACTTCAAGCCCGGTTCTCCCGAGCGTGCGCCTGGCGATATCGGATTTTCTTGCAGCCATGTCCCGCCTCCGCCTGTTGTCGATGACCTCGCAGTATCGCCGAGCCTACCAAATAGCGCGCGCGGAGAGAGAAAATTCGACGGCCCCAAAACTCCGAAAACCGCGTCTTTTTCAGAGGTTTTCCGAATGGTTTGCGCAGCAAAGGCGGCCAAAAATTCCCCGCCGCGCCGACATGAACGAAACATGACTACTTGCTTCCGATTGCGTTCATTTGCCGGAAATTATCGTGCGATTATCGGGTCGCAGGAGGGTGGCCCCAGACAATCGGGAGGGGAACACATGTTCTCGAAATTTGGACTAGCCGCAGCCACTTTGGCAGTTGGATCATTTCTGGTCGTCGGAGCCGCCGATGCCGCCAAGCGCAACGGTTCTGGCAAGCGTGGAACGAAGGTCACCACCACGCAAAAGAAGACGGTGACCAAGAAGTTCGCCAGGAAATCATCCGGCCGCACGCGCACGGTCAGCCGAAAAGTCACAACGACCAAGGTGACGACCAAGGTCACCAGGATTGCACCGCGACGCCGTGTACGCATTATTCCGCGAGACACCGGTGGGTATTTGTTCGTCCGTCCGAACGTCACACGCCGCGCAGGTTGGTTTGGCCGCTCACGCTGGCGCCGTCCCATCGGTCACGGCTGCCGCGCAGTTGCGCGCCGCCGCGGTGGCACCGGTGGTTTGATTGGCATCTCCGCCCATGCCCGTGGCTTCGCAGCCTGCCGCCGCGCGATGTTCCGCTGCAACCGGAAACTCTACTACCGCAAGAGCACTGGGCGTAACCCGTTTGCAGCATGCGTCATTGCCTATCGCGGGTAGAGGTTTCCAACCCCACGATCGAATTGAAGGGGCAGGCCGCCGGCCTGCCCCTTTCTTGCGCCACGGCCACGGCTCGGAACCCGCTTAGACGGGTCGATCGCCGCTGATCTGGATGCGGCGCATGATGCGTGGATGATCGTGAACGTCATGCAGAGCGAGATGCTTGACGCAGCGGTTGTCCCAGAACGCAAGCGACCCTGCCGTCCAGCGAAACCGGCACGTGAATTCCGGCCGGTGTCCCCACGCCATCAGCCAGTCGAGCAACGGCCGACTTTCGTCCTCGCTCATCCCTTCAAAGCCGGTCGAATAGGAGTGATTGACAAACAGGCACTTGCGTCCGGTCTCGGGATGCGTGCGCACGACCGGGTGCAGATTGCGCGTCTCCCGCCAGTCCGCGTCGAGCCGCACGGCCGTCGAGCGCTTGGCCCGGGCAACCGGCGAGGACGGCCCGGCGACCTTGCGATCGGAATGCCAGCACTTGAGGCCGTCGAGAAATGCCTTCATGCCATCAGACAGGCATTCATAAGCCAAATACTGGTTGGCAAACATCGTATCGCCGCCAACCGGCGGAACCTCGCGTGCATAGAGCAGCGCGCCCATCGGCGGTTCCGCCATCATCGTCGTATCGGCATGCCATTCTTCACCGACAATGCGATCGTCTCCCGGTTTGCGAACGATCGTCACGACCTCTGGATCGTGGTCGCCTGTGTTGAAATTCGGATGAACGAAAATTTCGCCGAAATACCGCGCAAGGCGTTTGTGCTGGTCGGTATCGAGGGGCTGATTGCGAAAAAAGATGACGCCGTGTTCTAGCAACGCACGGCGCAGTGACGCGACCGTTTCATCGTCCAAGTCCCGACAGAGATCAATGCCGCTGATTTCCGCTCCGACCGCGGTGGAGAGCGGCTCGGTCACAATCTTTGCCATCCTTGTGGCCTCTTGCTGGCCTCTTCGAACTCGTCTGCCACGAAGCCTGCCACCGTGCGCAACCGGCAGGCAATGGCAGCCTCAATTCATCACACATGCGAATACCCTCATGATCTCGCCGCCTTGGTCTGGCGCCGGGCCAGTTGGCGTTCGCGCCAGGCAACAAAGCTGCCTGCCCCGGCAATCAGCAGCATGCCCGCAACCGCTAGCGCATCGGGCGCGTGGCCCCAGATCATATACCCCCAGAACGTTGCAAAGATCAGGTATGAGTAATCGAACGGTGCCAGCCAGCTCGCCTCCGCGGTCTGGTACGCGCGTGTCAGGCTGAGGTTTGCGGCAAGGTTGAGAAAGGACGTTGCGACGATGATACCGAATGCCCATGCCTCGAGCGGTCGCCAACCGGCCAGCAGATAGGGCCAGGCCGCGGCTGCTTCAGGCACCTCCAGCGCACTCATCACGGCAAGTCCGGCAAGGCCGACCACGACAAATCCGATACCGACGCCATACGCGAGCGTTATGGGGTGCTCCTCGCGGCACAACCGCCGCGTCGTAAGGATCATCGCCGCGTAACAAAGCCCGGCGGCAACCGGCATGAGCGACACCCATTTGAACGACTCCGTGCCGGGTTTCAGAATCAGGAGCGTGCCGCAAAACCCCGCGAGAATGGCGACCACGCGGCGCGGACCGACCGGTTCGCCAAGCAACACCGCCGACAGGACCGCAACGAACAGGGGAAACACGTAAAGCCCGGCCGCAATCTCCGACAATGTCAGAAACGGCACGCCGCCGAAGAACAGGATCATCGTCGCAACGAGCAGGATGGTGCGCAAGCTGACCGCGCCAAGGCGCTGCGGCCGCGGCCGGGCACTGCCGAACAGAAACTTCGACAGCATGACAAGTAGCAGCAGGTTTCCGGTGGCGCGGATGGTCTGCATCTGCCACAGCGAAACTTCGCTGCTGGTCAGTTTGACCAGCGCATCCTGCAGCCCGAGAATGAACAGCGCGCCGACGAGGAAGCACGCCGCCAGGGGCGGGTTGTCCTGCGGCGGCAGTGCAGGTTGCGCGCTCACAACGAACACCTGTCGCTCGCGGCCCTCGGCAAGCCCCGCATTACCGCGGACCGGCTCACGCGAACGATACTTCGACGCGTCCGAGCGCGCCGAAGTCGGCTATGGCCCGTTCGCCAGGCTGGACCGGGTCGAGGCCGGTGCATGTTCCGGTTGAAACAACATCGCCGGCTTTGAGGCCGCGGCCGAAGCACGATTGTTGGTTGGCGAGCCACACCATCACGTTCATCGGATCACCAAGCGCCAGCGCACCCTCGCCGGAACCGCGCGGTGCATCGTTGACGCTGACGGCGACACCGTGGCGCCTGAGGTCAATGTCGGCGTCTGCCTTCGTCCAGGATCCGACAACGAGCGCGATGTTGGCACCGCCGTCCGCGGTCACGAGAAATCGGCCCTTGCCGGCAAGCCCGCCGGCGATCCGCGTGCCAACCACCTCAATGGCGCCCGCGACACCATCGATGGCGCCCGCGACCTCATCTCTGGCATAGGCCGTGTCACGGGCCGGCAGATCTCGACCCAGGCGAAACGCGAACTCACCTTCAATGGCCGGCATTTGCTCGGCCACCAGTGTAATTTCCGCAGGACTTTCGAACAGGTAAGGGGCGAGAATTGGTCCCGAGCCGGGCTCGTCCGTACCCAGGATGCGCTGGGCTTCCTCGCTGGTCGAGCCGACCTTGAACCCGCGCACCTCAAATCCGGAGAGCGCGGCGATTTTGGCCTGCACCGCGTAGGCCTCGGCATTGTCGGTCGGCTCGCGCACGTCATTCGGCGCAACGACGCGCCCCGTCCTGCGCGCCTCCCACAACTGTTCGGCCAACGTCGTCATTTGTCCTCTGCCTCCCGATCCGGTAGCTGCGGTCTCTTCCGCTACTTGATGAAAATCTAGTCGAACTGGACGTCACGCGACAACGGCATAATCTTGTCCGCAGTGCCGGAAAGAATGAGCGCGCCGTGAAGTTGACGGACTATACAACCTATGCCGATGCCCAGGCGCACTTTTCGAGTGCTGCGCTATGGGCTTTGTTTGACGGCGATCGCGAAAACCTCAATCTCGCCCACGAGTGTATTGACCGCCATGCCGCCAAGTCGCCCGACAGGGTCGCGGTCCGCATTGTCAGCGCCGATGGCAATGACAGCGAGTTGACGTTTGCCGCGATCGCGGCGTGGTCCTCGCGCTTTGCCAACTGGCTGAAGGCGCGCGGCACGCAGCCCGGCGCGCGTGTCGCGATCATGCTGGAGCCGTCGCTGGCGTTCTACGCCACCGTGTTCGGCGCAATCAAGCACGGTGCAATTGCGGTTCCGCTGTTTACGCTGTTCGGGCCCGATGGACTGAGGCTGCGTATCGCGGACTGCGCACCTGACGTGCTCGTCACCAACCGTGAGAAGCTCGCCGTCGCCCGCGCAGTGGAGGGCCCGTTACTCCAGCTCGACACCGAACTCCTGGATCAATTGGCCGGTATCGATGCATGCTACGAAAGCACCAGCCGGGCCGACGATCTGGCAGCGTTCCAGTATACCTCCGGCACCACCCGCGAACTTCCGGAAGCGGTTCACCATACCCATCGCGCCGTTGTCGTCGTGACCAACGCCGCGCTCTATGCCACCGGCATACGCCCCGGCGATCGTTTCTTTTGTCCCTCGTCACCGGCGTGGGGCCATGGCATGTGGCACGGTACGTTCGCACCGCTCGCCATGGGCGTTGAGACCGGCACCTTTACCGGTCGCTTTTCACCGGAGCGCATGCTCGAAACCTTGCAGCGTTACCGCATCACCAATCTGTCCGCGGCTGCAACACACTACCGGATGATGATGAATTGCGGTGCAGCCCCTGAACACGCCTATGCCATCGACAAGCTCTCGTTCACCGGCGAGCCGATCGACAGCGCCACGGCCACCGCCGTCGAAGAGACGTTCGGCGTACCGGTGTGCAGCATCTACGGCACCACCGAAGTCGGCGTCATCCTGGCAAGCTATCCGGGCGCTGCCGACTTCAAGGTCAAACCGGGCTCACTCGGCAAACCCGTGCCAGGCGCTGAAGTCGCTGTCCTATGCCCGGACGCCAGTCCCTGCGCGCCGGAGGAAATTGGGGAAATCAAGGTGCGCCGCCGCCAGCGCTGGGTGTCGACGCGCGATCGCGGATGGATCGATGATGAGGGCTATTTCTTTCACGCCGGGCGCGCCGATGACGTCATCATTTCGGCCGGCTACACGATTGGTGCAGTCGAGGTCGAAGACGCGCTCCTCAAGCACCCGGATGTGCGCGAAGCTGCCGTCATCGGCATTGCCGACGAACTCCGCGGCCAGGTCGTCAAGGCATACATCGTCTCGGGCCGCGCGGCAGACGCGGCCTTCACCCGCGAGTTGCAAGACACGGTGCGTGACAGCCTGAGCGCCCACGAGTATCCCCGCCAGGTCGCGTTTGTCACTGAACTGCCGAAGACACCGGCAGGCAAGATCAACCGCAAAGTCCTGCGCGATCAGGAAGTCGCCACCGAGGCAGCGGCATCAGGAAGCAACGCATGACGCAAACCACCGACCTCTTTCCCAAGATCACCGACCAGGGTCTCGAGCTCTTGCGCGGACGCATTGGCGTGGCCATCGAAAACACCCTCGAGCCATGGTGCTACGAGGCAACGCGCGACAACATCCGCCACTACGCGCACGGCATTGGCGATGACAATCCGCTGTGGTGCGATCCCGCCTACGCAGCCCGCGGGCCCTACGGCACGATCGTCGCGCTGCCAAGCTTTCTCTTCGCCACCAACCGCATCATCTCCGGATACGTCGGCGGCCTGCCGGGCGTCCACGCCATGTGGGCGGGCGCCGATTGGACCTGGCACAAACCGGTCCTGCGCAACGATGAGATCAACACCACCGCCTATCTCAAGGACCTGGTCGAGCACCAGACGCGGTTTGCCGGCCGCGCCATCCGCCAGATCTATCACGTCGACTTCTTCAATCAATCGGGTGACCTCGTCGCCGAAGCCGACAGCTGGTGTTTCCGCACCGACCGCGACGAAGCGCGTGAACGCGGCACCAAGTATGAAGCCGTCAAGGAGCGGCCTGAACGCGAATATACCGACGCGGAACTGGAAGACTTCTTTGCACTTTACGCCAACGAGGAAGTACGCGGCGCTGAACCGCGCTATTGGGAGGATGTAACCGAAGGCGAAGCCTTGCGCCCGCTCGCCAAGGGCCCGATGACCGTGACGGGGTTCATCGCCTACGCCCAGGGTTGGGGCGGACTTTATATTCGCGCAAACAAGCTCAACTGGCGCCAGATTTCCGCGCATCCGGGCCTCGGCATCAAGAACCGCTTCGGCATTCCAGACTGTCCCGAGCGCGTCCATTGGGAAGATGAGTTCGCACGTTTGGTCGGCACGCCGGGCGCATACGATTATGGGCCGGAGCGCTGTTCGTGGCTCACCCACCACCTTACCAACTGGATGGGCGACAGTGGGTTCCTGCGCCGCGCGAGTTGCAAGATCAGGCGGCACAACCCGGCCGGAGACCTGCTCACCTTCACGGCCAAAGTTGCGCGCAAATATCGCGAGGACGGTCGCATGTTGGTCGACATCACGCAGGAGGCCCGCAACCAGGACGGAGAGCTTTCCGTCGTCGGTGACGGCACCGTCGAATTGCCGACACGCGATGGCGAGGCGTCCTGATGGCAGCCCTGCAACAACCGCTCGCCGGGATCACGGTGCTCGACTTGTCGCGCGTGCTCGCTGGTCCTTACTGCAGCCTGCTGCTGGCCGACACCGGCGCTGAAGTCATCAAGATCGAAAATCCTGCCGGTGGGGACGATTCACGCCGCTTTTCACGACCGGACCACAGCGGCCACTCGATCTATTTCCTGACCGTCAACCGCAACAAGAAGTCTGTGGCACTGGACCTCAAGCACCCGGATGGTCGCGCCGCATTCCTGAAGCTGGTGGCCGCTGCCGACGTGGTTCTTGAAAACTTCCGCACCGGCGTGATGGAGCGCCTCGGGCTCGGTTACGAGACGTTGCGTGAGGTCCGCCCGAGCCTCGTCTTTTGCGCGATTTCCGGTTACGGCCGCGATGGCCCCAACGCGAACGTGCCCGGTTACGACCCGGTCGCTCAAGCCGAGACCGGCCTGATGTCGATGACAGGCGAGGCGGACGGACCCGCCATGCGTACCGGTTCATCGCTGGTCGACATGGTTTGCGGCATGTTTGCCGCGCAGGCCATCACGGCCGCCCTGCGCGACGTCGAGCGCACCGGCGAAGGACGCTTTATCGAGGCCTCACTGCACGAGGCAGGTCTCAATATGCTGCTCAACTTTGCCGGCAGCTGCCTCATCACCGGCGTGTCACCGACCCGGGCGGGCAACACCAACCAGGTCGCCCAACCGGCCGGCGTGTATCAGGCTGCCGACGGGCCTCTCATGATCGCGGTCGCCAACAACCGCCAGTTTCAGCGCCTGTGCCGCGAGGTCCTCGATCGGCCCGACCTGGCCGAAGACCCGCGGTTCATCGAGAATGCATCCCGCGTCGCCGACACTGCGGCGTTAACTGAGGAGCTGTCGCGCACCTTGGCCGCCCGGCCACGCGATGAATGGGTCAAACGCATGCGGGCAGCCGACGTGCCGGCCGGCGTGGTGGCTACCGTTGCACAAGCGCTGGCGGCTGATATCGTCGCCACGCGCGGTACCGTCTGCGAGGTCAGCCACACCGCTGTGGGATCCTATCCCGCGCTGATGAGCCCGGTGCGCCTTCACGATACCGAGCCGACTTCGCGCGTCGGCGCGCCGTTGCTGGGCGAACACACTCGCGACGTTTTGCGCCGGCTCGGCCGGCTCTCCGACACCGAGGTCGAAGCCCTGGTGGCGGCCGGAGTGGCAGCATCGTAACGCCAACACGGGCGGGTCCTTACCACCCATTTACCCGCAACCGGCGGACTTCAATCATGCAATCGGCCGGCGGCAATCGTTGCGACCTCGCCACGCGCCCGTCGATGATCGCCCACGTCCAGAATATCAACTGGGCATCGCAGTCGGAAAAACCTACAGTCGCACCGCTCGGTCCGCTCGCCCGGCAGCGGGTCGGGCCGTGTGGCGGGCTGAGTGCAAGTCGTAACGGGGCGTTGCGTTTGGAGACGGGGTATGGGCTTCAAAATTGAATGTATCGAACGCCGGAAGACCGACCTGATCTCGCGTCAAAGCCGCAGTGCCCGACATGGCATCTTCCCGTCTATCAATCGGCTAGGTGTGGTTGCCGGGCTGGTCGTGGTGCTCGCCGCGATGCTTGTCGGCCTCTTCCCGGCACAAGCCCAGGAACAAGCCAAGGCCGCAGAAGGTCCGCCGCTCAAAGTGGGCGTTTTTGTCAGCACCGATGCAAGCAAGTGTAGCGATGCCGGAAATCTGCAGGCCGTGAGGCGTTTTACGTCGCATGTCGAGCAGCGCATCAACAGCACGGGCGGCATTGCTGGCCGCCCGCTCCAGGTTGAGATTGTCCAGGACAAGAAGAGCGTCATCGCCGCCGTCACCCGGGCGAAGATGTGGAAGTCCGATGAGAATACGCTCGCATTGATCGGTCTTTCGAACCCCGGCCGCGTCCGCCTCCTGCTGCACCATCTGGCCGATGCCCCGCAGAGCGCCGGCCAGGCCGCCCGCGTGTCGATCCCGTTTATCACCGATGCGGCCATGGACCTCCGACGTCTCAAGCGACACAGCGTCTTTTCCATGCAGCCGTCGCAGGCCAAGGTCCGCGTGCCCGTGATCGCCGCCTTTCTGGCGGCGACGAACTTTCAACGGGTCTCGGTCATTGGTTTGACCGGGACGGAATCCGGCAAGGCGTTTGCCGAAGGCTTGGCAACCGCGCTGCCGCCGGGTCGTTTCAAGGCCAACCATTTTGTGAAGTCGCAGGTGCTCGCGGGTGCCGATAGTGCCGATGACAAGGCACAGGCGGCCATCAAGTCGCTGGTCGCAAAGGTGAGCGCAGCGGACCCGGATGTCATCGTCCTCGATATCCCGACGGCGATGACGGAGTCGTTGATTACCGAGATCTTTGCGGGAGACCGCCGCCCTGCCCTGTTCCTGACCGGCGGTTTGGAAGACCTGCCCCTCGGCGTGTCCATCATCAGTCAGCCCGGCCCCATGTACAGCCTGGCCTGGGATCGCCTGCCCGAGGTCTACAACGAGAAGTTGCGCAATCTCATCGACCGGGATCAGGCAGGAAGCTGGGTATTTTCGTGCAGCGGTGCCGGCGCGGAAGAAAACCCGGATCCTTACTTCTTCCGCAACCTCGCCGCCATCGACATCGGTACCCGCTATGCCGACATGGTCGGGCTTGTCGCGGCTGCGGCCAGAACGACAGTCGGCCGCAAACCGAATGTCGCGCGGTTGCGTGCAACAGTGGCCGCCGCGTTGCGTGACGCTTATGCGCCGGGCCGCAGCGCCTTCAAGGGGATCTTCCGCAACTGGTCGTTCGACCCGGTGACCCGGTCGGTCGCGCGCACGCCTTTCATCGTCATTCAGCCGCACACGATCGGCTCGCCGCAACTGGCACCGGCACAGTTCGTGCGCCTGCCCAAGGGCAACTTCCGCCAGATCGAGACGCTCTATCTCGACATCGACATGATTCGCCTGCACAACATTGACGATAACGACAAAACGTTCTTTGCCGAGTTCTACCTGGCGGTGCGCTCTCCGGACGGCGCCAAGACGAACCAGATCGATCGCATCGAATTCACCAACGCCTACCTCGATCCCAAGTCGCGGGGCGGGCGCCAGATGACGATCACGCGTCTGCATGATGGCGGTCCGAGCGAGGCCTATCCCCAGTTCATGCAGATGTACAAGGTGGCAGGCCGCTTCTTCTTCGAACCAAAGCTCGCCAACTTTCCCTTCGACGCCCAGCAGTTCTCGATCGACCTGCAGCCGAGGAACAGCGATGCACCGTTCATCATTCAGCCGCCGCCGCTGACACTGCGCGATCGCAACCTGACCACCGAAGGCTGGAAGCCCAAGGCCCAGCACGTCGGCTACGCGGCCGACTTTGTCCCCGTCGTCGATGCGTTCCTACATCAACCGGGTGTGGTGCCATTCTTCAAGGCAAGCTTCGTCTGGGCAATGAAGCGCGAGACGACCGACTATTTCCTGCGCGTCGTGGTCCCGCTGGCGTTCATTTTGATCGTCGCGTACCTGTCGATCTTCATTCCGCAATCGCATTTGGAAGCGATCGTGACGATCCAGATCACGGCGCTGCTGTCTGCCGTTGCGCTCTACCTGTCATTGCCGAAACTGGAAACCGACACCGCCACGATCTCCGACCGCATCTTTGTCTTCGACTACATGATGGTGAGCGTGATGATCGTAATTTCCATCCTGCGCATCAATACGCGCATACAGAAGCTGAGTTGGCTCAACGGTCTCCTGAGCTTCATCCATATCACGGTCATACCGGGCATCGTCGCCTACATGGCCTACGTCATCTACACGACGACGATTGCCCAGAGCTGATCGCGGTGGACACTCCCGCTGGCACGTGCCAGCGCCAGGCTGCCAATGACGCGATGGCGCGCCGCGAGCGGCTCAGCCGGCCGTCAGGCGTTCCGCATCGTCGAGCGAGATCGCCGCATCGCTGAGAAGGGCGTCGATCCTGGTGTCGTCGGACTGCCCGGCAGCGAGCGGATCACGCGGGCTCAGCCGATGGTCCACGACCATGCGCGAGAGCACCAGCCGCCGCGCATCGCCGCCTGCAGCACCGAGCGCTGCCCCCTCAGCCGCCAGCAGGACGGCAGAGGATGCATTGTAGAGGGCATCCGATGCCTGCCGGCAGAGCGGTTCATTGCCGGAGCTTGCAACCTCTTCCGCGAACGCAAACGCCCGCGCAACCGTTGCCGCCAGTTCGCCACGATACTGTCCGGGCATGTTCGGCGTGTCATCGAGGCGCTCGCTGAGGCTGTCCGCCAGGTCGCGGTGCGCACCGACCTTGGCAATCGCGCGCGTGACGATATCGAGGGCGTTGATGTTCGACGTGCCTTCCCAAAGCACGCCGAGATGGGCATCGCGCACCAGGCGAGCGTTGATCCAGTCCTCGATGTAGCCGTTGCCGCCGCGCACCTCCATCGCACCGGTCGCAACCTCGATGTTGTCGCGCGCCGAGCGGAACTTGATCAGCGGCGTCAAGATCCGCACCAGACGTTCGGCGTGCTCGTCGCCTTGCTCTGCAAGATGCAGTTGGGTGGCGGTGAACATCACCATCGACAACACCTGTTCGGTCGGCACCATCAGCTTCATCAGTTGCCGGCGCAGCAGCGGCTTGTTCTTGATGTAATCACCAAACGCGATGCGATCGCCGGCCACCATCATGGCCTCGTTCAGGCAGCGTCGCATCATGCCGGCCGCCCGCACGCCGTGCGACAGGCGGGACATGTTGACCTGGTCCATCATCTGCTTGAGGCCGGGGTTCCGGCCCGCTCCGACCTCGCCCAGCGGGTAGGCGAGCGCGCCCTCGAACTTGATCTCGCCGGACGCCATCGACTTGGAGCCAAGCTTTGGCTTGAGGCGAACGATGCGATACGCATTGCGCGAACCATCATCGAGATGGCGCGGTAGCGCAAACAGCCCGAGACCGGCCGTTCCCGGTGCTGCGCCTTGCGGCCGCGCCAGCAACAAGGCCACGTCCCCGTCGGCGCAGGAGCAGAACCATTTTTCTCCGTAGAGGCGCCATACGCCGTCTTCGAACCGCGCTTCCAGTGCGATGTTGCCGACGTCCGACCCGCCGGTCTTCTCGGTCATGAACTGCGCCCCTTTTAGGATGGTCTCCATATCCTGGCTCCACATCCCGGGCAGCAGCTTGTCCTTGGTCGCCTTATCGCCGTAGCGCTCGATCAGCATTGCCGACGTGTCCGTTGCAGAAATCGGGCACATCAGGCCGAATTCCGACTGCGTAAAGATGTACTGGAACGTGTACTTCACGATCGGCGCCACCTTGTCCGGCCACCCGAGAACGCCGCCGCGCCGTGACATGCAATGAATGCCGAAGTCACCGAAACCGATCTGCTCCATCTTGCGATAGGCCGGGTGAAATTCGATCCAGTCCTCGTCTGCCCCGCGCGGGCTGCGCACATGCAGGACCGGCGGATGCTGGTCGCAGGTTCGCGCCAGAGTATCGAGTTCGTCGCCGGCAATCCGGCCCAGCCGCATGTAGTGTGGAGCCATATGCTCACGCACGTCCTCGGCCATGTAGAGCTGCATCAGGTCCTGCAGGCTTCGGTCGATCTCGAAAAAGTTGAGACCGTGGCAATCCTGCGCGATCCAATCTTCTAGCCGTTTCGGAAATTCGATCTGCGCTTCGCCAACCGCCATCATGGCTCTCCCTGAACGTCTCATCGCATGACGAACGGCCTGCGGCGATCCGTCGGTCGCATGCCGTCATCGTGTCAAATGTGGTCGCAATTGGCCAGCCGCGGGGCGAATATTTTCACCAATACCGGTGGGCGTGCGCACAGGATCCGACAGCCGCACAGGAGCCCGACAAATGGCCGCGAAAGGATAACATTCGGACAAAATGCCAAGCCACCACTGACTTCCCTATAATTCTTCCGTTAGCTATATGTAGGCTGGGCACATTCTAAGGATGCCTGTGCCGTTGCCGTTGCCCGTAAACCGATGCAGATGCGGGATGGCAGGCAATCGCCGTCTTGCTGAGATGCCGCCATATGCAGGCAAAGGAGAACGCCGCGAATGCGAGATAGCCGATCCAACGGGGGATGGCCGAAGATCCTGTGGGGGTTGGCGTTTGTCGGCCTGCTTTGGATGCTCGCGGTGTTCGTTGAACGGGACCGCATTCAGGCCGACCTCAAGCAGCGCGCGGATATGGCGTTCCGCCAGGCCGGTCTCGACTGGGCCCGCGCCCAGGTTGACGGTCGGCGCGTTCTTGTCGTCGGCGAAGCCTATTCAAAGCAAGAACAGAAACTGGCCCAGCGCCTGGCCGAGGCCGTCTGGGGGGTCTCCGAGGTCGCCGACGCATCGGCGCTTGCGACGCTCGAGGAACAGTATGTCTGGACCGCTGCAGTCGAGCCCGGCGCGCTGCGCCTGATGGGGTTTTATCCGAACGGGCGAACCCATCGCGATGTGCTCACCGCCGCGCGGCAGCTGTTTCCCGAACACCAGTTGTCGGATCAGATGCGCCCGGCCCGCGGTGCGCCCCGTGACGAGGTGTGGCTGGGTGCCATCGAGTTCGGTCTCGCGCAGCTGACGCGGCTCGAGCAGGGCGGCCGGGTCAACCTGCGCGGCACCGAGCTTGCTGTTGCAGGCGTGGCAACCAGCGTCCGTGCCTACCGCTCAATCAAGGGCGCGCTCTACCGCGGCGTGCCGGCCGGCGTCATCCTGGTCAAGGACAAGGTCAAGCCGCCGACCGTCTCGCCATACACGTGGCATGCAGAGTTTAAGAACGGTCAGCTCGTACTTGGTGGCCACGCGCCGAGTGAGGGTGATCGCGACGCCTTGATCGCCACGGCTAAGCAGGCGTTCAAGAACAATCCCATTATCGACAAGATGGCCATAGCCGCGGGCCAGCCCCGGGAATGGATCGCAGCGACCGCTACGATCGTGCTGCAGTTGTCAAAGCTGGAAAACGGCGCGGCCAGGCTCGACGACACCAAGCTGGTCTTCGGTGGCGTTGCCCACAAACAGGAAACCGCGGAGAAAATTCGCGCGGATCTGCGCAGCGGACTGGCCTCCATTTACAAGATTACCCACGAACTGAAGTTTCGTGAGGCGACAATCCCCACGGTCAGTCCGTTTGTCACCAGGATGGAATTCGACGGTCTCCAACTGAGCCTTTCCGGCAATACGCCAAGCAGCGAATTGACACAGCGTGTGCTGGCGGCCGCAAAAAATGCCAGGCCGAAATTGACGATCACCGGCTCCCTGGCGCCGGCCAAGGGCGCGCCGGAAGTTTGGATCACCTGCATGCTGGCAGGTCTTCAGGCGGTCCTTCAACTGGAGAACGGCCGCTTCGATGTCACCGATCGCACCTTGTCGATTTCAGGTTTGACGCGCAGCGAGGAGATCGCTGAAACCTTGCCGAAGCAGGTCCGCGCTGCCGCCAACCGTGCCTGCACGGAAACCGTAACCCTCAGGGTTGAAGTCCCACCCGAGCCCGATTTGAACTGGCGCGCCACGTTCGACGAAAAGGTCCTGCGCCTGAGTGGCGAAGTTCCCGGTCTCGATGTGCGCAAGGTGATCATTGACTTGGCCGCCAAACTCTATCCCAAGGCCGAGGTGATCGACGATCTCAAGGTCGCAAATGCCAAGTCGGAGAAATGGCCGAAGATCGCGACCAAGGCGCTTGAACTTCTCGCTAAGCTGCGCCGCGGTTCGGCACAGATTGACGGCACCATACTCACCCTGCGCGGTGAGGCCTCCGACACGGCAACGCAGACGGCGATCCACGAGCAACTGAAGGCTGGACTGGCCAAGGGGTATGAGGCTGATGTCAAGATCGAGGTGAAGTCCGCCGCCATGCTGTGGGCTGAACGTGAGGCAAAGCGCAAGGCACAGGAGGCAGCCAAGGCCGCCGCGGAACGCCGCGCCGAAATCGAACGCAAGCAGCGCGAAGCCGCGGCCGCAGAGCTCCGTCGTGCTGAAGAAGAGGCCAAAGCCCGCCGCGTCCAGGCGCGCGCGAAAGCCGCAGCAGCCAAGCGCGCCAAACAAGAGGCAGAGCAACGCGCACGTGACGAAGCCGCACGCCAGGCGCGCGCCAACGAAAACCAGCGCAAGGCCCGGGAAGCCGCCGCGCGGGCGCGACGGCTGGAGCTGGAGCGCTGCCAGAGCGCAATCGACGAGACCATGCAATCCGGCACGATCGTTTTCGCCCGCGGTAGTGCCAAGCTCGACGCCAGCAGTTTTCCCACCTTGGACCGGCTCGTCGGCCTCAGCGGACTTTGCGGGCGCACGCAGATTGAAATCGGCGGTCACACGGATTCGAGTGGCTCGGAATCTCGCAATCAGGAGCTTTCGGAACAGCGCGCCCGGTCCGTGCGCGACTACCTTGTGAACAACGGCATGCGGGCCGAAATGCTGACGGCCCGTGGCTATGGCGAGTCGCGGCCGCTCGCGCCCAATACGACTGCGGTCAACCGTGCCAAAAACCGCCGAATCGAGATCCGGGTCCGGGTCAACTGACCGCCAGGACAGGGCTGCCCGCCTGCGGTCTCCGAGGCCTGTGAACGAGAGGGACGTCACGTGGATTATTTGCTTGTCAATCTCGCCTGGTACGTCGCTGCGGCATTCGTGATCGGTGTGGCGGTTGGATGGTGGTCGTGCGGCCGCGCAGGGCGCCAGCGCTAGCGGCCGGCCCGCGTGAGGTGCGCGCCACGAATCGGGAGAAATCCAAGAGTGTGAAGGGTGATTGAGCATGTGGGCGTTTTTGCTCCAATCTGCACTGTTACTACTGGCGGCATACTTCATTGGCGTTTGGTTCGGCTGCATTATGCGCCGGTCATTGCAACCGGCTCGCAGCGAGGCCGCCCGCACGATGGCAGATCCTCCATCGCCACAGGCCGCAGCCACGCCGGCACCGGCAACCGGGACGATAGCATCGCGGACGGCGACGGACCGGCACCCCGGTGCGCCTCCCGTTTCACCTGCGCAACCGACACCGGACCCGGCGCCAGCGCCGTCCTCTTCTGCACCAAACACCACCATCGCGGCCGCGGCAGCCGCCGCTGCCGCTGCCGCTGCCAGGTCCGCCGCCACGGCCGACGAACCGCCGACACCCGGCACCGTCGCAAGTCAGATGCAATCGATTGAGGAGCCGCGCGAGCCACCGGCGCCGAGCGCACAACCAACATCGCTGCAACCAGCCGTAGCGGACGCCGAGCGCCTGCCGGTTGCAACCGGTTCTGACGGCGCAGCGGTTGTCGCCGCCGAAATAGCCGATACGGATCGCGATACGGCATCCGCACCGCCGCCGCGTGGCGAAAGCCAGGACTTGACGGCCATTCGCGGCGTCGATGCGGCAACCGCGACGGTTCTCGCCCGCGAGGGCGTCTCCCGTTTCGAACAAATTGCCGCCTGGAACGAGGGCGACGTTGCGCGGATCAACCGTTCCCTCGGCGGCATGCGCCGCGTGCAACAGGAAAACTGGATCGAACAAGCAACGATCCTCGCGGCGGGTGGTGCCACGGCCTATCAACGCATGCGGCAACTGGCCGAAGGTTCAGGCGCCCTCACGCCGTCGATTGCCGTGCCCGACGCTACCGTCGAGACAGCCTCGCAGGTCGTTGAGAACGACGAACCTGACGACGAGACAAGCCTGGCGACCGTGTCGGCCGACGACCTGACGCTGATCCGCGGTATCGACAGCGCCGCTCATGAGGCGTTGTCTGCTCAGGGTGTTACCACCTTCGAACAAATCGCAGACCTGACCAGCGCCGATGTCGAGCGCATCAATGCGGCGCTCGGCAGCAAACGCCGCGTCCAGCAGGAAAACTGGATCGAGCAGGCCGCCCTGCTGGTGGCCGGTGCCCATAGCGCGTTTGCGCGCATGGGAGGCAGCACCCGCATTCGCATGGCATCCCCGAACGGCGATGACGTGCCGGCCGCTGCGCCGGCAAATCCGGCCCGAAACCGCCGCCGGCGAGCCCGCCTCCGCCCTTGGCCGGCAGTCCGGCAACGGCAGGCGGGGCAATGGTTGACGTTATCGGTGATGATTTGCGCCCGGATCGACGGGATCAACGCCGAATTGGAACGCGTCCTCAAACTGCAGGGCTTGACCCGGTTTGGCCAGATCGCATCGCTCGATGCCGATCAGATCACCCGCCTGAACCGGCTGCTCGGTGTCGGGGATCGCATCCAACGCGAAAACTGGGTCGGTCAGGCAAAAGCCCTGATCGGCTTGAGCGAACAGCCGGCCGCGGCTGCGACGCCGGCCACCGCCGATACCGCCGACCGGACCCCGAGCGCCGCCATGCCCTCCGACCGTTCGGAAGTGCTACGCCCGCCCGGGCAGGAGGGTGACGATCTCAAGCGTATCCGCGGTGTCGGTGCGTTGCTCGAGCGCAAGCTCTATGCCATGGGCTTCACGACCTACGAGCAAATCGCCAACTGGACGCGCGAAGACATCGAGAGAGTAAGCCACCAGCTCGATTTTCGCGGCCGCATCGAGCGCGAGAATTGGGTCGAGCAGGCACGCATCCTCGCATCCGACGGACATACGGAGTTTTCGCGCCGCTTTGACATCGGTGAGCAATAGATCATTTCTGCCTTATGCGAAATCACACCGCCTGCCCACTCCCCCGCCCGGCCGCCCAAAACCACGATTGCATGGGCGGCCGGGCGGGGGAGTGGGACGGTTCCAGCTAGATCTGAAACGCTCTTAACGGGCCTGGGCAGCGAAGAATTGAACGCCGCACGCGCCACGGCCGCGCCGAACATCACGCCGCAGCGGTCGGGCGCAGGAGTAGTCAGTACGGCCCGGGCCGGATCGAGCTGCCATCGCCAAACCGCGTCGTGCGAAACCGCGAAAGGTCGTGTCCGGGCGAGCGGCCCATCACCAGATCAGCGATGATCCGGCCGATCGCCGGGCCGATCCCGAACCCGTGACCGCTTAGACCCGTTGCATAGATCAGCCCCGCCATCCCGTCAGCCTCGCCGATCATCGGTACGGCGTCCGGCGTGACGTCGATCATACCGGCCCAAGCTTCCGCGAGCGCGACATCGCGCAGGCCGGGCAGGCGTTGCGGCAGGCGCTTGCGAATGCGCTCGATCACCACCGGCGAGGGTGTCGGATCGACCACCCGTGCCCGTTCGAACGGGCTCGTCTCGTCGCCTGACCAGCGCTGCGCCATGCGCCACGTGCCGGGAAAGTGAGCAGGCGGATCGAACCTCAGCTTGACGTCCTTTGCCGACGTGCGCAGCAGTTTCAGGAATTTCGGAAGATAGCGCAATGAGTTGGGTGAGACATAGTGCTCGGCGAGGTCTCCGGTTGTCACCGTATAGCCGCCGTCCTGGCGCCGGCGCAGGGCAAACCCCGGCATTGACACGTTCGGCGCGACGAGATCCGGTGCCGGCGCGGTCCGCGCCACCGTCGAACGAACCGCGAGCTGCGGCAGCGACAGGCCGGCGTTACGCGCAAAGTGGGTCGACCAGACGCCTCCTGCCAGAACGGCCTGGCTGCACGCGATCGGTCCGTGTTCCGTGATGACCCCGCTAACACGACCAGTCGCCACGTCGAGAGTGCGCGCAGCGCAGTTTTCGATAATGAGCGCACCGGCCCGCTGCGCCGCACGGGCCATCGCAGGCACCGCGACGAACGGTTCCGCGCGTCCGTCGGTTTCCGTAATCATGCCACCGACGAAGTCACCGGCAATGTTAGGACAGATCGTCTCGACCTCTGCCTTCGACAAAAGCCGCGTTGGCAACTGCGCCTGCCGCGCCACGTCGTACCACTCTTCAAATGTCGCAAGCCGGGCCTCTGTCTCCGCCAGGTAAAGGCAACCGCATTGCGTGAATGCCAGATCGGCTTCGCCGGTCTCCCCGGCAAGGCCCTGCCACAACCCGTTGGCTTCCATCATGATTGGCAGTTCGGCCGGGTCGCGGCCTTGCTGGCGCACCCAGCCCCAGTTGCGACTCGATTGCTCGCCGGCGATGCGGCCCTTTTCAACGACGGCCACGCGGACCCCGCGCCGGGCGAGATAGTACGCCGATGCAACGCCGGCGATGCCGCCGCCGATCACGACAACGTCGACGGCCTCCGGTAGCGGGTCGCGGAACACGGCCGGCTTGGCCGCGGTGATCATCGAGGAGGAGAGTGTCATTGCCGCTTGCGGGATGCGAATGGAACGACCGATCGTCGAACGCTGCCCCGCAGACGTCAAGACCAAACGCGAATTTCCCGGCCGGTTTGACCAGCAATGGCCCGCCGTGCGTCTTGCGTTTCAGTCGGCCTCTTTCAGATGCTGCTGGATTGCCGCGATCGTTCGATCGTCGCGCAGCAACGGCGCGTGGCCTTGGCCCGCCACCGTCACCGACTTGCAATCGGGGTGGCGCCGCCGCATCTCTTCCAGCGTTCCAGCACTCAGAAGGTCGGATTTTTCGCCGCGTACGACCAGGCAGGGCACGCGCTTCAGAGCAAGGAATTGCGGCCAGAGCTCCGGGATCGCACCGTCACTCAGGGCAAAGGATCGTGCGATTGCGGGGTCATAACCGGGTGCCGGCCGTCCATCGACGTCATTGAAGAACTGCCTTGCGACGTCCGTCCACTCGTCGGCTTCGACACCGGGAAACATTTCGGCATTGGCCGCTGCCACCTGCCGGCCGGCCTCTTCCCAGGTCCGCGGCGTCGGCGTCTTGCCAACGTAGCCGGCAATGCGCACCAGGCCGGCATGGTCGATCACCGGTCCGATGTCGTTGAGCACGACAACCCCGATCAGCGAGGGTTGCGCCGCCGCCATCACCATCGCGATGAGGCCGCCGCGCGAGGTTCCGATCACCGCTGCCCCGTGCAGTTGCTGGCTCGCCATGAAGTCCTGCACGTCCAGCATTTCGACCGGAACCGCGTAGTCCTTCCAGTTTGCCGCATGTTCGGAGAGGCCCCGCCCGCGGCAGTCGAACGTGAAGACGTCGCGCGCTTCGGGACCCGCGCCGGAAAGGTGCTCCGCTAGCACGCCGAAGTCGCGCGAGTTGCGCGTCAGGCCCGCAAGGCAGATGGCCGGGCGCCGCTTCGAACCGGGCGCCGGATAATGCCGTCCGTAGAGCCTGAGGCCATCGCGCGCGGTGATGTAGATATCGCGCCAGGCCGGCGCGCCGTCGGAATCTGCCATTTTTCCCGTGCTCCCCGCTTGGCACATGCGCCCGGTCGTCAGGCCAACCGTGGCCGCAACGTCGCTGCGTTACGACTTTTTGCGCCCCCGGTTCATGTCGTCAAGCAGCCGCAAGGGTTGCTTGTCGCCGAGCCGGGCGCGGTAGACCTGGAGATTGGAGAGCACTTTTTGCACATAGAGCCGCGTTTCTTCGAACGGAATGGCATAAATCCAATCGAGCGGCTCGTGCTTTGCGCCGCGTGGATCGCCGATCCGGCGCAGCCATTCACGCGTCCGGCCCGGTCCGGCGTTGTAGCCGGTGAAGGTCAGAATGTAGCTTCCCGCAAACTCCTCGGTGCGGTCTGCGAGATAGGCAGTGGCGATACGCGCGTTGTACTCGGGCTTGGCGATGAGATCGGAGAGATTGCATTTTATTTTGTACTGTCGGCAGATGTGCTTGGCGGTGATCGGCATCACCTGCAGGATGCCGCGGGCACCGGCGCCCGAAACGATGCGCGTATTGAATTCGCTTTCCTGACGTGCAATCGCGAGGACCAAGGCCTTTTCCGGTGGGCGGCGCAGGGGCTCATAGGTCGGCAGATGGCCGACCGGATAAGAGTAGATGTAGAGATTGTAGCCACGCGCTATGCCGGTTTTGCCGGTGCGCACCTCGAGTTGACCATCGCCGAGTGCATTTGCAAGCTGCGCCAGCAGTACCACCTCCGGTTCGCCGGGCAGACCCTTGGCCAAAGCTCTGAAGAACTTCAGAACGTGACCGCGGGGCAGCTCTGCCCGATGGGCGATAACCGCGGCCCGCACGGCCTCGCTCTCGATGAAGCGCTTGGCGGTCTCGGTATCCGGAACACCGGGGAGCGGAAGTGCTAGATTGCGCGCGTCCGGTGCGTGCGTTTGCATCGCTAGCAGGCCATGGAACGTGTCACGGAACTGACCACCGGCTTTGTAGTGGCGGGCTGCCGCGCTGTCATTTCCCAAAGCGGCGTGCGTCCGGCCCAGCCAGTAGTGCGCTTTCGAAGAGCTGAGCGGGCCGTCGACCAGGCTCAACATGCGCTTGAAATGTTCCAGTGCCGCCTTTGGCTGGCCAAGCTTGCGCAGGGCGACCCAGCCGGCAAAGAACGCCTGTTCCTTGGCGGCATTGATGTCACTCGGGCGGATGTCCTCGACGAAACCGTAGGCGAGCTTTGCCTTCTTGGCGCGAACGGCATTGAGCGCATTGGCGTGGCGCTCTTCCCACCAGGCGTCCGGGTTGGTGATTTTGGCCGGATCCGTCGGCACCTTGCCAAGCAGTTTCCAGGCCTCGGTATCCTTGTCGCGCCGCCGCAGATGCTGAATGTTTTGAAACGCATACCCCCAGTCACCGGACCGTTGCGCCGCCGGCACAGCCGCCAACCATTTTGTCGCCACGCGCTGGCGCAGGAATGCGGCCAGCCGCGCCGTCGCCTTCTTGCGATCCTTTTCATCGAGTAACTTGATCACCCGGCGCACGGCATGCGCGCGCCGCTTTCGCGCCGACGTCCATCGCAGATTGTCGACCAGGAGCGTGTTGAGCCGGCAGGTGTGATCCGCATTGGTCAGCAAGGCGCCGAAACGCTTGAGAAACGCCTCTTCGCGCCGCGCCGCGATGCCGCCGCCGCACCAGGCCTTGGCCGCGTATTTGCGCGCCTCGCCCTTGTCTCCCAGTGCGAGGTGCGCCGAAGCCACGGCCGCGAGGCCAGCATCGCTGGACGGTGGCTTGCCCTTGAACTGGGCGAGGATCTGCCGCGCGCTGCCGCCATCGATAAACAGCGACTGTTCGAGCCGGCGCCGGATCAGCTTCCGGTCGGGCCACAGCGGATTGGCTTTGAGAAACGCGCGGTAGTCCTGCGGCCGGCCGTAACCGCTACGCAGGATGGTCCACACGATGAGGTGACGCGTCGCCGTGAGTTTGACTTCGGAGGCGATCTTGCGCGCCGCCTCGAGATCGCCCTTTCTGAGCGCCTGCCTGGCAGACCCGAGGGCTTTGAGGTCGGCGTCCGGGATCGACAGTTTGACGAGCGGTTCGACCAACGCGGCGACCTTGGCGCGGAAGGCGGTCTCGGTCGTGGGCGGAGCCTCGCGCGCCTGCTCATTTTCCACCGCGTGGGCGGGCTCGGTCGCCTGTTCGGCTTTTTCTGCAGGCTTGGCTTTGCCGGCAGGTTCCGCCGAGGCGCGTGTGTGCGCCGAGGCTGTGTCACCCTTTTTGCCGCGTTCACTGTTCAGCGTCGCGCTGGTCCTGGTCTCCGCTGCGACAAAGGACTTTGTCTCTGGCGCGAAATTCTGTGCCAGGGTGGCGATCGTGGCGATTGCAAAGGCAACCGCGACGACGAACACGGCATAGAACGACAATCCTATTCTGTTCATGCCTCCACGCGGCGGCCCGCTTCGAGCGCACCGCTTCCCTCTCCGTCAAACCCACCGCAAACCCGCACGGAGCGACGCCTGCTAACCCAATCGAGCGCATGCGGGCCCTGTCGCCTTGCGACGGCTTAGCAAAGCGCTTAGGGTCTACTCAACGCAAAATGCGTACATTGCGTGGCATTGCACGTACAGAAAGACAAATTTTGAACAAGGTCGGCCGTTGCGTAGTGATCTCGCCGTCCGACCATGGCCAGGTGGCGACTTGCCGGTCCGGATGCGTTGGAGAGGGCGATGCAGCGGGCAAAGCCGGAACCGGATGGGCACAAGGAGGAGAAAATGTTGCAGGGCTCGCTCCCAGCTTTGATCACGCCGTTCAAGGACGGTCGGGTGGATGAGGATACCTTCGCGCGGTTTGTCGAGTGGCAGATCAAACAGGGCTCCAACGGCCTTGTTCCCGTCGGCACCACTGGCGAGAGCCCGACGCTCAATCATGACGAACACAAGCGCGTTGTCGAAATCTGCGTTGAAACGGCGAACAAGCGCGTGCCGGTTGTCGCCGGGGCCGGATCGAATTCGACGGCCGAATCGATCGATTATGCGAGCCACGCCAAGAAGGTTGGTGCCGACGCGGTGCTCGTAGTCATGCCGTACTACAACAAGCCGACGCAGGACGGGCTCTTTCGCCATATCGAGGCGATCAACGATGCCGTCGATATCCCGATCGTGCTCTACAACGTGCCGCCGCGCACCGTGTCCGACATGCAAGTCGACACGATGGCACGCTGCGCCAAGCTGAAGAACGTCATCGGCGTCAAGGATGCAACCGCCAATCTGGCGCGCGCCTCCCTGCAGCGCCAGGCCTGCGGCAAGGATTTCGTTTTGCTGTCCGGCGAGGACGCGACCGCCCTCGGGTTCAATGCGCACGGCGGTCAGGGCTGCATTTCGGTCACCGCCAACGTCGCCCCGGCACTCTGCGCAAAGTTCCAGGCAGCCTGTCAGGCCGGTGATTTCAAGGCCGCACTCGACCTCCAGGACGTCCTCATGCCGTTGCATGACGCCTTGTTCGTCGAGACCAGCCCGGGTCCGATCAAATATGCCTGTTCGAAGATCGGGTTTGGTGACGGCTTTGCACGCCTGCCTCTGGCGCCTATATCAGAGGCCACCAAGCGTATCGTCGATGCGGCGATGGAAAGCGCCGGCCTGCTGCCGGCCGCGGCTGCTGAATAGGCGGCTGGGCCTTCCGGACAGGGCCCGAATTCTTGAAGCGGCGTTGCTGCGCTCACGCAGCGGCGCCGTTTGAGTCTGTCGGAAAGGAATGAGCGCGATGGCGAGCAAACAGAACGCCAATCGCAAACTCGTGGCGGAAAACCGCCGCGCGCGATTTGAATATCACCTCGAGGATGACGTCGAGGCGGGCCTGCAGTTGACCGGCACGGAGGTGAAATCTCTGCGTCAGGGCCAGGCGAATATTGCCGAAAGCTATGCCTCGGTGGAAAACGGCGGCATTTTCCTGATCAATGCCAACATCCCCGAGTATTCCCAGGCCGGCCCCTTTTATCAGCACCAGCCGCGCCGTCCGCGCCGCCTGCTCTTGCACAAGCGCGAGATTGCTCGCCTCGCACAAGCCGTCGAACGCGAGGGCATGACGCTCGTACCGCTGGCGCTCTATTTCAATGATCGCGGCATCGCCAAAATCAAACTGGCCGTGGCCAAGGGTAAAAAGCTGTACGACAAGCGCGAGACGGCGAAAAGGCGCGACTGGAACCGCGAAAAGGCACGCCTCTTGCGCCAACGTGATTAGACACTTACGAAGCCGGCTTGCGCGCAGGCTTGTTCATCAGGAACACCACCGGCACACAGCAGGCGATGACGATCGCCAGCAGCTGGAAATCCGACACGTAGGCGATGAGTTCGGCCTGCTTGCTGACGATGCGGTTGAGCGCGGCAAGCCCGGCCGCACTGTCGATGTCGAGCCGTTCCGGCAGGCCGAGGTGGCGGACGTAGACGTTGAACGGTGTGATCTGGGCCGAAAGCAGCGCCTGCGAGGATTGCGTCTGGCTCGCGAGATAGGATGCCAGCAGCGCGATGCCGATCCCGCGCCCGATATTGTTGAGCAGCGCATAAAACGACGTTCCGGCATCGCGCTGGGCATCGGGTAGGGTCGAAAACGCCACTGAATTGACCGGGATCACGAAACACGCGAACGACACGCCCTGGATGAAATTGATGATGATCACCCACGTCAGGTCGATGTCGTCGGTGAAGCGCGCAAACTCCCACATCGTATAGGCCGTCACCATCATTCCGAAGACGATCACGTGGCGCGGGTCGACGACCTTGATCATGCGCCCGACGAACATTGCAGCCACCATCGTGCCAAGCCCACGCGGCGCCATGATCCAGCCGCTGTCGAGCAGCGAGTACCCGCCCTGATTCTGCAGGAACGGCGGCACCAGGACGAGGCTGCCAAACAGCATCAGCCCGAACAGGATTCGCAACACGATGCCGGAAAGATAGTTCTTGTCGGCAAAGATCAGCGGATCGAGAAACGGCGTCTTCGATGTCAGCGAATTGACAACGAACATCCACAGCGCCGAAGCGCTGATCAGCGCCAACGCGATCATGAGCGGCGAGGTGAACCAGTCGAGCCGCTGTCCCCGGTCCAGTACGAACTGCAGCGAGCCGACCGCAATCGCCAGCATCAGGAACCCGAAGAAATTGAACTTGCGTTGTGGCCGGTTGCCGGCCCGTGGCACCAGGATGAGGATCATCACGAACGCCATCACGCAGATCGGCACGTTCATGTAGAACGCCCAGCGCCAGTTGAAATACTCGGTCAGGTAGCCGCCGATCGTCGGCCCGAAGACCGGCCCGAACATGATCCCGATCCCCCACCAGCCCATGGCCACGCCGATATCCTCGCGCGGATAGACAGCGAGCAGCGAAGACAACGCAATCGGAATTAGCGCCGCCCCGAAAACGCCCTGCATGAAGCGATAAAACAGCATCTCTTCGAGCGACGTCGAGGCGCCGGCAAAGATTGAAAAGAACAGGAAGCCTGCGATGGTGAGCAGCAACACCGGTTTGCGCCCGTAAATCGCGCCGACCGCACCCCACAGCGGCGTCATCACGGCAACCGCGATCAGATAGGACGTCAGGACCCAGGCAATCTGGTCCTGCGTTGCCGAAAGCGATCCCTGCATCTGCACCAGGGCGATGCTGAGGACCGAGGTATCGAAGACCTGAATGAGCGGCGCCAGCAACAGGGCGACGGTGATCAGCGCCAGGCGCGCGCCTCTCGGGCGGGCAGGTGTTGGCGGTGTGGCCTGTTCGCCCGCTCTGCGTGCCACCGCACTCACCTCAACCTCCGATCTTGTGCCCGATCCAGTCAATCAGCGTGCCAAGCGTACGCTCATGCCCGGTATCGACGGTCACGAGCACGCTCATGCCGGCCCTGAGCGGCGGATCACGCAGCGGATCATCGAGCCTCAGGCGAACCGGCAGGCGCTGGACGACCTTGACCCAGTTGCCGGTCGCATTCTGCGGCGGCAGCAAGGCAAACTCAGCACCGGTCGCAGGATCGATGCTGTCGATGCGCCCGGTCCGCTTGTCGCCCGGATAGGCATCGACCTGGATCGTCGCCGTCTGGCCGGAGCGCATGTGGGTCAGATCGGTCTCGCGGAAGTTTGCCTGCACCCAGAGCTCCCGTGTTCCGACAATACTGAAGACAACCTTGCCTTCCTCGACGTATTCGCCCTTTTGCAGTTCGAAGTTGGTGACGATCCCGTCGAGCGATGCGCGCACTTTTGTGCGTCTGAGATCGAGTTTGGCGCGCTTCAGTGCCGCCGCCGCCGTCATCACGCCGGGCAGCTTTGCCAGCGGCGTCGCCGCATCGCCGCCGAGTTTGGCGATCACCTGCGCCAGTTCCTGTTCAAGCGCCGCGAGGTCGGCGCGCGCGCGTTGCAGGTTTTGTTCGGCCAACTCGAATGTGCTTTGCGACGTGATCGCCTTGCGCTTGAGCTTTTTCTGGCGAGCATAGCGCCGCTCCAGAAAACCGAGATCGACCTTTGCCCGTTCGATACCGGCAAGCTTCTGACGATAGAGCGACTTGAGCGCCTGGCCCTCCTGCTCAGCCGCGGTCAACCCGGCGCGGGCCTGATCGACGGCGATCTGGAACGGCTCCGCATCGATCCGAAACAGGAGGTCGCCGGGCGCGACCACCTGATTGGCGGTGATCAGAACTTCGCTGACGCGCCCGGATATGTCGGGGCTGACGGCAATCTTCTCGGATTTGACGTACGCGTTGTCCGTCGAAATGAAACGCCCGCCGCTGAGGTAAATGTAAAGCCCGAGCGACAACGCCAGCAGCGGTCCGAGAACGGACAGGGCTGCAATGCCGGCCGAGCGTTGCCAGCGCGCAAAAGGCGCAGCGCCGGCCCGGGTTGCCGTTTCATCTTTTGCGCTCTCGTCCGTCCTCGAACGGGTGGCGGGTGCAACGATGTTGGCGCCGCTGTCCTCGTTTGCAAGTTTGCGGTCACTCATCTGCGCCCACCATGTCTTTGTTGCTCTTCGAGCGTCCGGTCTCGACCGGCGGGGCGGCATCCGGCCGTTGATGCTTGATCATGTTTGCCTTGATCCGGAGCAACGTGTCGATCATCTGCTCGGCCTCGGCGTCGCAGATACCGTCCAGCGCCTCTGCCCGGGTCTCTTCGGAAAGCGCCCGCAGCTTGCCGAGCAGAGCCCGTGTCTTGGGCATCAGGAATAGCGTACGGGCCCGGCGATCCGTGGGATCGGCACGGCGTTCGAGCAATCCTTTGGCCTCCAGCCGGTCGATGTGACGGGTCAGCGTGATATTTTCGATTTCGAGGATTTCCGCGAGTGCGCGCTGGTTGATCCCCTCGCGCCGGCGCAACTGCGCCAGAACCCGCCACTGCGCCCGCGTGAGATCGAGCGCCTGCGCGCGCTGGTCAAAGCGCTGACGGACCAGCCGCGAGACATCGGCCAGCAAAAAGCCGAGCGAGCGGGTGAGATAGGCATCGTCATCGTTTGTCATGGTGGCTTATTATAAGCTAGCTTATGATGAGCCACAAGAAGCCACGATCGACGTTGGTGGACAACCCGCTAATGATTGGCGGGCCGGCTTGAGCTTCGCGCCGGCGGCAAACGACTGGACCGGCACCAGTCAGGTGGGGACGTGCGCGCCGGAAGATCACACGAAGATCACACCAGGCAAAGCCGCCGCGTACCATGCCGGCCGTCGGTGCAAAGCCTCCGTCCTCGGATTGATCAGCTCACACCAACCACTGCAGTATTGCCCGTTCCATGGCGTCGTGGGCCTGGTCCGCCTCGGTGATGATCTTGTTCATCGTCAGGAAGCCATGGATCTGGCCCGACATCTCGAACACGTCGGCCTTGCATCCCTGTGCCCGCATTTTGTCGGCGTATGCGACCCCCTCGTCGCGCAGCGGGTCATATCCGCCAACGATGACGAGTGCCGGCGGAAGGTTGCTGTGATCGGCCGCAAGCAACGGTGCAGCGCGCCAGTCCGTGCGGTCTGCCTCGCTACAGTAGCGCTCGAAGAACCAGCGCATCGTTTCCGGCGGAATGGGCGGCAGATGGGCACACTTGGCATGTGAGTCCTGGCTCAGGCTCATATCCGTGACCGGGTAGGCGAGCACTTGCAACGCGATCGCCGGGCCGGCGTTGTCACGGGCATCGAGCGCGACGACGGCTGCAAGATTACCGCCGGCGCTGTCCCCGCCGACGCCGATGCGGGCCGGGTCGAGGCCAAGCTCTGCGGCGTTGTCGGCCACCCAGCGGGCCGAGGCGATCGCGTCGTCCACCGCGGCCGGGAATAGGTGATCCGGCCCGAGGCGATAGTCGACCGAGATCACGGTAATGCCGGTTCGCCGTGCAATTTCGCGGCACACTCCGTCGTGCGAGTCGATACTGCCGAGGACCCAGCCGCCACCATGAAAATAGACCAGGCCGGCTTGGCGTTCACCGGGTCGAAGCGCTGCCCCGCGATACAGCCTGAGCGCCAGTGGCCCCCCGGGGCCGGGGCAACTCAGATCGCGCACCTCCGCCACCTCGGGAGGAGTTTCCGGCTGCAGGGCGTTGCGCGAGCGCGCATAGGCCTCGCGCGCTTCTTCCGTCGTTAGTTCGTGAAACGGCGGCCTGCCGAGTTCCTCGATGAGATCAAGAACGGCCTGCGCACCGGGATCGATCGTCATGCTGCGCTCTCCTTTGTCGGCGCGGGTGAATGCGGCGGCAGACGGCGCGCTTCAGGTCGCCGCGAACCAGGCCGAGATGTGTTGTGCGACTTTTTCCGGCTGATCCAGTTCGGCGAGATGGCCGGCACCTTCGACGATGTGGATCTCACACGGTCCGCGGATCGCCGACTTGAAGGTGTCGGCATAACTGCGCGGCAGAACCTTGTCCTTTTCACCCCACAAAAGCAGCGTTGGCGCGGTGATCATGTCGAGTCGTTTTTCCAGGCCGGTGTTGCCGAGCGGCCAGAAAATCCGCGCTGCAGCTTCGGCGGCGCGAACCTGTTCGATCGGCCATTCCACCGCGTCGCCATCATCGGGCACGGATTTGACCGCTTCGTAGATGTCGGGTTTGGCACACAGCAAACCGGGCACGTCGCGCGCCTTTTGCGCCCATGGGTCCGTCGGTGGGTCAGCGGCGTCAAAAAGACCGAACGGGGCAATGAGTGCGATCCGCCCGACACTGTCCGGCCACAGGGCTGCGGTTTCGGCGACGAACGACCCGCCCACCGAACTGCCGGCAAGATCGGCACCGGCGAGGCCGCTCTTGTCGAGCAGCTGGCGCACGGCCACCAGCCAGTCGAGATGGGAATACAACTCCGCGTGTCCGGTCGCACCCGGAAATCCCGGCAGCGACGGGACGATCACGTCGTGTGTTTCGGCCAGGCGGTCAAGAAACGGAATCCAGCGCGGCAGCCCTCCGTAGCCGGCCAGGAAGCCGACCTTCGGGCCGCTGCCCTTACGCCAGACGCGACATGCATGGCCATTGACCTTGACACTCGATACGTTGGGTTCGCCCATGAAGTTCGTCTCGATTCTCTCGCTGCTGTCGCGCCGGTCGCGGAGCCGGCGGCATGTTTTCCCTCGGGCTGCGGATTGGGTCCGGCATCAGTGCGCGGTGCCGGGCCGGTCTACTCGGCAGCAACCACGTCGGCCGGGCCATCGGGCATGAAGGCCGGCACGGCGGCACGGCCGGAGCGATCCATCGGCGTCGGCCACCACTTGTCCTCCCACTCCGCGAACAGCGGTGTCAGCTTCGGCATGACTTTGTCCGCAAACAGCTTGGTGTTGTATTTGGTCAGCTCCTTGCTCATGTTTCCGTACTGCAAGAGCAGCATGAAATGACCGACGTTGAGTGTGGTCGCCACCTCGCGCAATTGTTCGGCGACATCGTCGGGTGAGCCGACGATGACGTAGCCGCGGTCGACGATGTCACGCATTTCGCGTGCCACCATGTTGAAGCGCGAGCCCGCCGTCGTGCCGGCGGTGCCTTTGGCGAACGGGTCGGCCTTGCCGTCGTCTTTGGCGTCTTGACCGGCCCGTTCCGCCGCCGCTGCATCGGCGGCCTGCTTGACCTGGCTTTCGATCCCCTTGCGTTGGGTCGCCTCGGTGTTGTAGCCGGGCGGCGAGGCATAGCGACCGTCGACGTGCAGGCAGCGGCCGTAAAAATATTCCGCCGCCTCCGCATACCGCTCCAACGCCTCCGACCGGCTTTCGGCTACGCCGACGAATTGCAGAAACCCGGCTCGATACGGATTGCGGTCCTTGCCGAGGCGGTCCATTTCGTCCCAGAAGCCCTGCATCGTCGCCTGGCCGGCCTTGTAGCCGTAGTAGGACAGGTAGCAGTAGACGTAGTCCATCTCAGCGCACCAGCGCCACGTTTCGACCGAACCGCCGCCCGGAATCCAGATCGGCGGATGCGGCTGCTGGACAGGTCGCGGCCAAATGTTGACGTAGCGCTGTTGGTTGTACTTGCCGTTGAACGCGAAGGTTTCTTTCTCGGTCCAGGCCCGCGTAACGAGATCATGGGCCTCGAGGTACTTGTCGCGCAGCATCGATGGGTTTGTGCCGTAGGCATAGCAGGTGTCCATCGGCGTCCCCACCGGGAATCCGGCGATCAGCCGGCCGCCGGAAATGCAGTCGATCATCGCGAATTCTTCCGCGACACGGGTCGGCGGATTGTAGAGCGCCAACGAGTTGCCCATGACGCAGATCATGGCGTCACTGGTGCGGCGTGCGAGGGAGGCTGCGATCAGGTTTGGCGACGGCATCAGGCCGTAGCCGTTGGAGTGATGCTCGTTGACGCAGATCGCATCGAACCCGCAGTCCGCCGCGTACTCGAGCTCGTCCATGAAGTCGTTGTACATCAGGTGAGCCCGTTTCGGATCGAATAGCGAAGAGGGAATGTCGACCCAGACGGAATTGTGTTTCTCGCGGAAATCGTCCGGCAGCTCCGTATAGGGCATCAGATGGAACCACATCAGTTTCATCGGCGGCGTCTCCTGATCTGAGGCGGGCACGTGCTCGGACGCAGTCCGCGGTCGCGGAATGGCTTGGCGTAAGAGGCCGCGCGCGGCGCGCGATGCAAAGGAACGGCGAAACCGCTTACGACTTTGGTCGCGAGTGTGCGAGATGCTCGCCACGGGTTCAAGGGCCGCTGGCGGCCTGCTCCTTGCGCTCCGGTTTGGGCTTCGGAGTTATCAGGCAGATGATCGCACAGGCACGCCGTGTCGCTACCGGCTATGTAGGTCGTGCTGCTAGTCTCGATCATCAGCCGTCAAAGACGAAGGCATGCCTTACACATTCAGTCCCGAACTCCGCGAGCGCCTGCTGCGCAACCTCGCGCGCTTCGACCTCCTGCCGCTCACGCGTGAAGGCCTGCGCATGGCAGCCGTAACCGTCGTGGTGACCGCGCATCCCGAGGCGGACCAGGCTTGCATTCTGCTCACCCGCCGGCCTTCCGGCTTGCGCCGCCATGCCGGCCAGTTCGCTTTGCCGGGTGGCCGTCTCGACGATGGTGAATCCCACGCCGAGGCAGCCTTGCGCGAACTGCAGGAAGAACTCGGACTGAGCCTCGGCCAGTCGGCAATCCTGGGCCGCCTCGACGATTATCCGACCCGCTCCGGCTTCGCCATTACACCGTTTGTGGTCTGGGCCGAGCCACCATTGGACGTACGGCCCGACCCCGAGGAAGTCGCTCGGGTGTTTCACATTCCGTTCCTGGATCTCGACAGCCCCGAAATTCCGCTACTCGAGGACCAGGCCGATCACGAACACCCCGTGCTGTCGGCACCGCTGGCATCGATCGGCAATCGCGTGTTCGCGCCGACGGCGGCGATGCTCTACCAGTTCCGCGAGGTTGCCATGAACGGCCGGCCAACGCGGGTTGCACATTTTGATCAGCCGGCGTTTGCCTGGCGCTGACATGGCACTGGCCTGGCATTGGCAACGCTCTGACAAGGCAATGACATGGCGCTGTGCCCGGCGAGTGGACTGATCAGAATCCGACGAACGCAAAACTGAGGAGAACAGTTATGGGCGAATACAGCACTGTCGAAACCGACGGCAACCTGATGATCATCACGATTAACCGGCCGGAGGTCTACAATGCGCTGCATCCGATGGCGAGCGAGGAATTGTCCGACCATTTCGATGAGTTTGCCGGCAATCCGGAGCTGTGGGTCGCGATCATCACCGGCGCCGGCGATAAGGCTTTCTGCGCGGGCAACGACCTGAAATACCATTCCGACCTCGTCAAGAAGACCGGCAAGCGCCCTATTCATCCGGCGACCGGCTTCGGCGGCATCACTGCCCGCTTTGACGTCCACAAGCCGATCATTGCCGCCGTCAACGGCATCGCCATGGGCGGCGGTTTCGAGATTGCGCTCGCCTGCGACATCATCATTGCTTCCGAGAACGCCAAATTCGCCCTGCCGGAGCCGCGCGTCGGCCTGGCAGCTGGCGCCGCGGGCATGCAGCGCCTGTCGCGCCAGATCCCCCTCAAGAAGGCCATGGGCATGATGTTGACGGGCCGCCACGTGCCCGCCCGGGAAGGCTTTGAACTCGGCTTCGTCACGGCTTTGGCGCCCGAGGGCAACGCCTTGCAGGAGGCCAGGAACTGGGCGGCTCAGATACTTGAATGCTCGCCGATGAGCGTCCGCGCCACCAAGGAGGTCGTCATGCGCTCGCTGGACGTGCCGACTTTGGAGTCTGCGATCAAGAATTTCCGCTACCCCGGTTTCGTCGCCATGTCGTCGAGCGAAGACTATGTCGAGGGCCCACGCGCGTTTGCCGAAAAGCGAAAGCCGAACTGGAAGGGCCGTTAAGCGCGCGCTTGTCCAGCGGCCGTGACCGTTGCGGTTGGACGTGCCTGGCCGGCCCGGCAATACCGACTCTTGCCTGCGAACACCTTTGCGCCATGGTCGCAGCGGCTGCGGGCCAGCTGACGCGCTGCCGTACTGACACCGGCGGCGGCGCGCTGCGGCTGGTGGGCGATGATCGGCAGTGCAAAGCTTGCGATCACGAGCACGGCCAGCACCGCTTCCATGGTGGACTGCAACTCTGAAATGGTTTGGCCGGCGCTCCACATCGCGCTTTCTCCCGATCGCTTTCTGGGTAGGTCGCGCGAGCACGCAGTTTGGTTCACGCGGTGAGGGTGCAAGAGAGATGCACCAACCAGCGAACCGGCGCTGTTACACAGATGACAATGCGAAAGATTTCGCCGGCGGGACTGAGGTGTTGCGCGCCGCGGGCCATGCACGTTTGTGGGTCTGCGCCAGCGGCGTTAACCTTGCCCGTCGCCGATATGGCTGCGAATGTCGCGGAACACGGCGTCGAACATCTCGGCCGAGAGGCGGCCGGTGTTGGTGTTGTATCGGGAGCAATGATAGCTGTCGAACAGCGCCACGCCGGGCGCGATGTCGTGGTGCGCGCCATGCCCGAACGCAAACGCTGACTTGCGGTGGCCGAGCGCCGTGACGGTCGCTTCGTGTGCGATCCGACCCAGCGCCAGTATCACCTTGAGATTGGGCAGCGCTTCAATGCGGCGTGCAAGGAATTCGCGGCAGGTGTTGATCTCCTGCGTCGTCGGCTTGTTTTGCGGCGGCAGGCAGCGCACCGCGTTTGTGATCATGCAGTCGACGAGTTTCAGCCCGTCATCAGGTTCGGCCCTATAGCTGCCCTCGGAAAAGCCGTGCGCGGCGAGCGTTGCATAGAGGAGGTCTCCGGCAAAATCGCCGGTGAACGGACGGCCGGTGCGGTTGGCACCGTTCATGCCGGGCGCCAGGCCGACAATCAACACTCGCGCGTTTTGGCATCCAAAAGATGGCACCGCGCCGTTGAACCACTCGGGGTGTTCGCTCCGGCACCGCGCCCGGAATGCAACCAGGCGCGGGCACAGCTCGCACGTCCGCGGTGGCTCCGGCATCCTGCTCTCCTGACCGTGCCGACCGCGACGTCAGCCGTGCCGTTTCACGCATCCAGCCGCCTGCTGCGTGTGCGTCGGCAAGTCGTCGGCGCAGCGTTGTGAGGTGGCATCAAAGATCGTCGGCGAAGTCGTCGGCAACGTCCTCGAAACGGACGGGGTCGGCACCCGCGGATCCGCGTCCGCCTGAGCGCGCCATGGCCGGCTTGGCAGGCGGACGAGCGCTTTGATCGCGGCAAATGACCTGCTCGAGATCGGCGAGATCGATGAACTGGTCGGCCTGGCGGCGCAACTCGTCGGCAACCATCGCGGGCTGCGTCTGCAGGGTCGAGACGATGCTGACACGTCGGCCCATTTCCTGCAGCGAGGCAACCAGTGCCCTGAAGTCGCCGTCGCCGGTGAACAGCACGATATGGTCGAGGCTCGGCGCGAGTTTCATCGCGTCCACCGTCAGCTCGATGTCCATATTGCCTTTGATTTTGCGCCGGCCGCTGGCGTCGGTGAACTCCTTGGTCGGCTTGGTCACCATCGTGTAGCCGTTGTAGTCGAGCCAGTCGATGAGCGGACGGATGGACGAATACTCCTGATCCTCTGCAAGCGCCGTGTAGTAGAGGGCACGGATCAAATGCCCTTTCTGGCGAAAGTGCTTCAGCAGCCGCTTATAGTCGATGTCGAAGCCAAGCGATTTGGCGGTGGCATACAGGTTTGCACCATCCACGAATAAAGCAATGCGCTCATGCTGGTAGAAATGCATAGGTCACCTCAATGCTCAAAGTTGTCGACGTCGGCCTTGTTAGCGTGCGGTCCGAGCTTCTCGGACGTCCGTCCCGCGGACAAACACCCAACCCGGGTTTGCCGCGACCTTGCGTATGCAGACGTCTAAATGTTGTTAACACTCATCTGGGAGCAGCGAGAAAGAACCGCAAGAAGTTGTCACGAAGATGTAATATAAAGCGGTCCGTTTAGAAGACAGATTTTACAGCGCGTTGGCAGACCCATCGTCGCAGTTTCTGGAATGTGGTTAACCGGCTGCAATTTGAAACGGGCTGGACTTGGCGCCTGATGTCGCACAAGTTCCGCGACTGCCGGAACGTCGCACGTGTGCATATGTGTCCAAACGCAGTTTTGCGCGCGACGACGGCCCGGATGCATCGGGCATCGCGGTGGCAAGCCCGGCAGCCGGGCGCATTTTCCTCAGGTCTGTTTTTTACCAATTTCCGTCCCGCTCGCGGTTCGCCGGCCGGCAGGATTGCTTGGATTTCGCGGGGAACCGCGTCGCCTCGGCTGACCACGCGACCGCCGGCGCAAGGACGGGGCGGGCGCAAAAGAGCAGGTGGCCGGGCTGCGTCCAATGAAGAAGGCAAAAGGGGATCTCGCTGGATGCGGCAAGCGGTCCGTGCGGTCGTGAACAGACCACGTTGGACCCAGGTTGGACCTTGATTCGGCTTGATTTCCATGTCAGAAGACGCGCTTGGCGAAGGAGAGCCATTTTTTCGTTTTCAGCACGACATTGTCAGTTTGCCGCGTCTAACCGCAGGAGCACACACCTATGGCCCGTGTAACCGTCGAAGATTGCGTGGATAAGGTCGATAACCGCTTCGAGCTCGTTTTGCTGGCCGCTCACCGTGCCCGTTCGATCGCCAACGGCAGCCCGATCACGGTTGAAAAGGAAAACGACAAGAACCCGGTCGTCGCGTTGCGCGAGATCGCCGACGAAACCATCGCCGCCGAAGATATGCGCGAAGGTCTGATCCACTCGATCCAGAAGAACGTCGAAGTCGACGAGCCGGAAGAAGGTGCAGCACCGGTCCTCATCAATGAGCGACGTGGTCCGATGCTCGGCCGCGACGACCAGTCGAGCGATACCGTGGTCGATATTCTGACCGAAGAGCAATTGCTGCGCGGCATGGAAAGCCTCACTCCGACGGAGCCGTCGGCGGCAATCGGCGGCGGCAGCGGCAACAGCCGCGGGCGCTAGTTCCGGCGCCTGGCGGCAGCCGGCCAGACCGCGGTTATCGAATGCCGGCGTGCGGCCGCCGGCGCCGCCTCTCCACCCGCGGCAATGTGGCCCGGCCGGCATCGGCCGAGGGGTTGCGGAACACTGCACATCACCCGATACTCACCAAGATGGGCTGCATCGCTTGGCGCGGTGCGGCATGTCTTGTGGTGATCTGAAGCAAACGACAATGGTGGGGTCCGGGACGATCCAATGATGCGCCAATACGAGCTGGTCGAGCGCGTCCTCGCATATGACCCCGATGCTGACGAGGCCATGCTGAACCGAGCCTACGTCTATGCGATGAAAGCGCACTCGAACCAGAAGCGCGCATCCGGTGATCCCTATTTCTCCCACCCGCTCGAAGTCGCCGGCATTCTCACCGATCTCAAGCTCGACGACGCCACCATCACCACGGCACTCTTGCACGACGTGATCGAGGATACCGACACCACGCGGGCCGAGATCGATCGCCTGTTCGGCCCCGACATCGGTGCCCTCGTCGACGGCCTGACCAAGATCAAGCGTCTCGACCTTGTCACCAAGAAGGCCGAGCAGGCCGAAAACTTTCGCAAGCTGCTGGTCGCGATTTCGAGCGACATTCGCGTTCTTCTCGTCAAGTTGGCAGACCGCCTGCACAACATGCGCACGCTGGAGCACGTCAAGCCCGAAGCGCGCAAGCGCATTTCCCGCGAGACCCTTGAAATATACGCTCCTCTTGCCGGTCGCATGGGCATGCGTGCGGTGCTCGAGGAACTGCAGGATTATGCTTTTCGCTGGCTCCACCCTGAAGCCTACAGCACCGTCAGTAGCCGCCTGTCAGCGCTGCACGAACGCAATCGGGATCTCATCGAGGATATCACCATGGCGCTTGAGACGGAACTCAAGGAGGTTGGCATTGCCGGCCGTGTTACGGGCCGCCGCAAGACCCCCTATGCCGTTTGGCAGAAAATGGAGAACCGCCAGATCTCGCTTGAGCAGCTCTCCGACATCTACGGCTTCCGTGTGGTCGTCGAGGACATTGCCCAGTGCTATCAGGTCGTCGGCGTGGCCCACACCAAGTGGCGCGCCGTGCCGGGCCGGTTCAAGGACTACGTGTCGACGCCCAAGCAGAACGGCTACCGCTCGATCCACACGACGATCGTCGGGCCGCGCCACCAACGGGTCGAGCTGCAGATCCGCACCGAAGATATGAACAATATTGCCGAATACGGCGTCGCCGCGCACACCCGCTACAAGGCGAGCGTGGGCACCGAGCGCGAACACGGTCCGGTGGACAAGGACAGCGGACCCTACGCCTGGCTGCGTCACCTCGTCGAGGCGCTCCTTGAAGGCAACCCGGAAGAGTTTCTCGAACACACCAAGCTCGAGCTGTTCCACGATCAGGTCTTCTGCTTCACCCCCAAGGGCCGCCTGATTGCCCTGCCGCGCGGCGCCACGCCGATTGACTTTGCATATGCCGTTCACACCGACGTCGGGAATTCGGCAACCGGTGCCGTCGTCAACGGCCGCCAGCTGCCGCTGTCCACGATCCTGCGCAACGGCGATGAGGTCCAGATCCTGCGTTCGGAAAATCACACGCCGCCGGCGGCGTGGGAGCGGATCGCGGCCACCGGCCGCGCGCGTGCTGCAATTCGGCGCGCCGCCCGCGATGCCCTCAAGCAGCAGTATGTCGAACTCGGTCGCCGCCTGCTCGATGCCGCATGCAAGAAGGCCGGCATCGAATTCACCATTGACCTCATCGAGAACGCTCTCGACCGTTATTCGGCCAACACCGCCGACGAGGTCCTGGTGGCGGTTGGTCGCGGCGAGCTGGCGGTCAAAGACGCGATGCGCGGCATCGCGCCGGACGCCGCACAATCTGCAAGCGTGCTGACACCGAGCCACATCCCGCGCAACCGCCACGATCACGGCAAGGACCAGGACGGATGGTTCAATCTGTCCCGCGTCATGGGACTGAAATTCTATCTGCCGGGCCGTTCCGCAACCAGCGAGCCGAATGTCTCCTCAGGCGTGCCGATCCGCGGCTTCAAGAGCGATCTGCCGGTCACGTTTCAGGAAGGCGGCGCCGTGCCGGGTGACCGAATTGTCGGTGTTTTGCTCCCCAACGAGGGCATCAAGATCTTCCAGATCCATTCCCCGAAGCTCAGGGAGTATGAAAGTGCCAGGTGGGTCGATGTGACCTGGGACATCAATCCGGAACGCCCGGAGCGCTTTCCGGCACACTTGAGCGTCGTCGCGACCAACGAGCCGGGCTCGCTCGCCCAGATCGCCAGCGTTATCGGCGAGGGCGACGGCAACATCGACAACTTGCGCATGACCCGCCGCGCCTCCGATTTCACGGAAATGCTGATCGAGGTCGACGTCTGGGATCTCGAACACCTGAACAATCTGATCAGCGGTCTTCGGGCCCGTCCCGTCGTGAGCAAGGTCGAACGCGTCTTCGAGTAACTCCGGCGGCAAGGAAAGCAAGATTTAGAATTTGGATTGGCCTTGCGCAGCTTGAATGCGATAGTCGCCGCCGACTGAAACAGGACTTTGAGAGGTCGGTTGAATCATGGTCCAGACCGCATCCGAGTATCAGCGCCTCGGCGTCAACATTGATCATGTCGCAACGATCCGCAATGCCCGTGATGGCCGCCATCCGGACCCGCTGCGCGCCGCCCACATCGCGATCGATGCCGGCGCTGACGGGATCACCGCGCATTTGCGCGAAGACCGCCGCCATATCTCGGACGACGACATCGCACGCCTCAAGGCCGAGTTGACCAGTCCCCTCAACTTCGAGATGGCGGCGACCGACGAAATGCTCGCCATCGCTCTGGCCCATGTACCGCACGCCTGCTGCCTTGTGCCCGAGCGCCGCGAGGAGCGCACCACGGAGGGTGGCCTCGACGTCAGGGGTGGAATAGACGGGCTACGCCGATATGTCGGCGAATTGCAGAGCGCCGGCAGCCGCGTCTCGCTGTTTATCGAGGCCGATCTCGGCCAGATTGATGCTGCAGCGGCCCTCGGTGCCGATGTCATCGAAATTCATACAGGCCATTATTGCGAGTTGGCGCTTGCAAATGAGACTGACGCCGTCGCGCGCGAACTCGACCGCATCGCGACCGCAGCCCAGTATGCCGACGATGCCGGCCTTGAAGTCCACGCCGGGCATGGCCTGACATTCGCCACGGTGCCGCCGATCAGCCAGATCCCGGTGGTCATGGAATTGAATATCGGGCATTTCCTGATCGGCGAGGCGATATTTTCCGGCCTGCACTCCGCGGTGCAGCGCATGCGGGCCGTCATGGATGAGGCGCGTCGCCGGACGTCCGGTCGCGAATCGGCCTAGCCTGCTCCAATCACCAGCCCGCGCGCCTGCGGTGATGAGATCAGACGAACGTGGACCGGACACCGCGATGATCCTCGGCATTGGCAACGACATGGTCGACATCCGCCGCATCGAGCAGACGCTGGCGCGCTTTGGCGATCGGTTCACCGATCGCATTTTTACGGACATCGAGCGCGCGCGCTCCAACCGGCGCAATCAGCGCGCTGCCTCCTATGCCAAGCGATTCGCCGCCAAGGAAGCCTGCTCGAAGGCGCTTGGCACGGGCCTGCGCCGCGGCGTGTTCTGGCGCGATATGGGCGTCGTCAACCTGAAATCCGGTCGCCCGACGATCCACTTGACCGGGGGTGCGGCCGCAAGACTATCCGAAATGGTGCCCGATGGATATGATGCTCAAATAGATTTGACCCTGACTGACGATTTTCCCTGGGCACAGGCGATTGTGATCATATCGGCGATCCCTGCCGGTGCCCCGGCGCGCTGAGGCCTTTGTGCCGGCACATTGTGCGTTACCATCGAATGAATTGCGCGTCACCAACGGACACGGTATAGCGAACCGTCGTAAACGATCAGAGCCGCGCCTGCATGCAGGCGACCTGGCCCTGCGGAGCACTTCATGAGCCTTGGCAGCGGTACCAAATCCGTGACTGAAAGCGGGTGGTGGGAAACGGGGAAGGTTATCGTCCAGGCGCTGATCCTGGCGATGATCGTTCGCATATTCTTCTACCAGCCGTTCAATATTCCGTCGGGCTCGATGAAGGGCACGTTGCTGGTCGGCGACTATCTCTTCGTGTCCAAACTGTCCTACGGCTACAGCCGTTATTCGTTTCCTTGGGGCATGGTGCCGTTCAGCGGTCGCGTATTTTCAGGTACGCCCGAGCGCGGCGACGTCGTTGTCTTCAAGCTGCCACGCGACAATTCCACCGATTACATCAAACGTGTCATCGGGCTACCGGGCGATACCATTCAGATGCGTGACGGCGTGCTTTACATCAATGGCAAGCGCATCCCGAAGCGCCGGATTGCCGATTTCGAAACCAAGAGCGAAACCGGCCTGAGACGGCGCGTTCCGCAATTCGAAGAAACCCTGCCCAACGGTGTCAAATACCGCGTCCTCGATGAGGAGCCGAACGGACCGTTCGACAACACGGACACCTTTCGCGTGCCCACAGGCCATTATTTCATGATGGGCGACAATCGCGACAATTCAACCGACAGCCGTGCCCAGTGGGGTGTCGGCTTCGTGCCGCATCAAAACCTGGTCGGCCGCGCCGAGATCATCTTCTTTTCGGCAGAGACGGGACCGGGCGGCCGTTTTCGCTTGCTGATGCCCTGGACTTGGCCGACAGGAATACGCTGGTCACGGTTCTTCGACCTGGTTCGGTAGGCCAACGTGGCGCGGGCACGTAAATTTGCCGAACTTGAAAAGACGCTTGGCTATCGGTTTCGAGACCGGACCCTGATCGAGCGTGCGCTCACCCATGCCAGCGTTCGCGCCCGCCGCAAGGCGCGCCTCGACAACGAACGCCTAGAATTTCTCGGTGACCGCGTTCTCGGACTGGCCATCGCTGCCCATCTCCACGGCGCATTGCCCGACATCAGGGAAGGCGATCTGGCGCGCCGCTACAATCGCCTGGTCTGCGGCGAGCAGTGCGCCCAGATTGCAAGATCGATCGACCTCGGGCGCTATCTGATCTTGTCCGACAGCGAAGCCGACAGCGGCGGCCGCAACAAGGAGACGATCCTTGCCGATGCGATGGAAGCCGTACTCGGTGCCGTTTTCATTGACGCGGGCTACAAGACGGCCCAGTCAGTGGTCCTCGGCCTTTGGGAAGAGACGTTGTCGGGCGCATCCACCACCGTAGTCGATGCCAAGTCGGCGCTGCAGGAGTGGGCCCAGGGCAAAGGTCTGGCGCTGCCCAAGTATGTCGAGATCTCGCGCAAGGGCCCGGACCACGCGCCTGAGTTTGTGTCCGAAGTTCGCATCTCGGGCATCAAGACGATGAGCGGCGCTGGAACCTCAAAGCGCCAGGCCGAGCAAGCGGCGGCATCGGCCCTATTGGAAAGAGAAGGCGTTTGGAAGAAACCGAAAAGAAAGACAAAGAAGCGCTAGACCCCCGCGAGCGCGCGCAGTCCGCAGCTGAAGCCGGCGGCCGCCGCTGCGGCTTTGTCGCCATTCTCGGCGCGCCCAATGCCGGCAAGAGTACGCTCGTCAACCGGCTCGTCGGCAGCAAGGTCACGATCGTCAGCCGCAAGGTGCAGACCACCCGCATGATGGTGCGCGGCATCGTTGTCCATGGCCGCAGCCAAATCGTGCTAATCGACACGCCCGGCATTTTCCGTCCGCGCCGCCGGCTTGACCGGGCGATGGTTCAGGCGGCCTGGAGCGGTGCCGGCGATGCCGACATCGTCGTACTCCTTGTTGATGCTGCGCGCGGTATCGACGACGATGTTGGCCGCATCCTCGACAAGCTGGTCGACGTCAAGGCGCCACGCCTGCTGGTGCTGAACAAGGTCGACCGGCTGGCCGACAAGGCGGAACTCCTGCCGCTGATCGAACAGCTTTCGGCGCGCGTGGCGTTCGACGAGGTCTTTCTCTTGTCCGCACTCAATGGCGACGGTGTAGGCGCGTTGCTGGAGGATCTGGCAAGGCGCGTGCCGTCAGGGCCCTGGCATTTTCCCGAGGATGATATTTCGGACCTGCCGATGCGCTTGCTGGCGGCCGAGATCACACGCGAGAAGATCTACGATCGTCTCCACCAGGAATTGCCCTATGCCATCACCGTCGAAACGTCGGACTGGAAGACGTTGCGCGACAAGTCGGTGCGCATCGAGCAGACAATTTTTGTCGAACAGGAAAGTCAGCGCAAGATCGTGCTCGGCAAGGGCGGCCAGTCGGTCAAGGCGATTTCGTCGGAAGCGCGTGCGGAGCTGGCAGAGATTGTCGGCCGTCCGGTTCACCTGTTTGTCTTCGTGAAGGTCCGCAGCAACTGGTCGGACGATCCCGATCGCTACCGCGAGATCGGCCTCGAGTTTCCTAAGGGCTAAGTCCAGGACAAGCCGGGCGCCATCCAGCCGTCGCTCACGGGATGCTTTGCAGGCGCTCGCCGCTCCCGGTATCATGGCGCACCACGCGCAAACCGGAAGAGACATCACCACCCGAATGGTCAGGTCCTCCCAGAACTTCGACGTCGCTGTGATCGGCGGCGGCCTGCTCGGTTCCGCCACCGGTTACGGGTTGGTGCGACGAAAGCTGCGCGTCGCCATCCTCGATGAAGGTGATGTCGCCTATCGTGCCGCCAGGGGGAACTTCGGTCTGGTATGGGTGCAAAGCAAGGGAATCGGCTTTCCGGTCTACGCCGACTGGACAATGCGCTCATCCGAGCTTTGGCCCGAACTGGCCGATGATCTTGCCGATGTCACGGGTGAAGGCGTGCATCTCGAACAGCCCGGCGGCCTGCAGATGTGCCTCAGCGAGACGGAGTTCGAGGAGCGCCGCGCCGCGCTCGACAAACTGGCCGCGCATCAAAACGGCCGCTTCAAGTTCGAAATGCTGGGTCGCAACGCCGCCGCGCGCATGGTGCCGGGCCTCGGTCCCGATGTCGTCGGCGCGTCCTACACGACCTATGACGGCCACGCCAATCCCCTAAAATTGATGCGCGCCCTGCATGCCGGTTTCGTGCGCCTCGGCGGACGACTTGTGCTCGACAGCCGCGTCGAGCGCATCACCTACGACAGCGGCACATTCGTGGTCCATGGCCCGGCCCGGGCGCTGCACGCCGATAAGGTCGTCCTCGCCGCCGGGCTCGGCAACAAGACGCTTGCCCCGCAGGTCGGCCTCGACCAGCCGGTCCATCCGGACAAGGGACAGGTGCTGGTCACGGAACGTCTCGACCGGTTTCTCGACCTGCCGACGGTCAACATTCGCCAGACCGACGAAGGAACCGTCATGCTCGGTGCCAGTCAGGAGGACGTGGGATTCGACACCCGCTCGACGCCGTCCATGGTCGCCGAGATCGCCGATCGTGCCCGTCGCACAATTCCCGCCCTCGCCGATGCCAACATTGTTCGCACTTGGGCTGCACTGCGCGTCATGACGCCCGACGGCTGCCCGATTTACGATCAGTCCGAAACCATGCCCGGCGCGTTCGCCATGTCCTGCCACAGCGGTGTCACGCTCGCTGCCGCGCACGCCATCGACTTCGCACGCTTCGTGGCGGACGGCAGGTTGGGCGACAACGTTGCCGGACTGAGCGCGAGGAGGTTTGATGTTTCGTCGTCTGTCTGACAAGGGCGCTGCAACCGTCCGCATGACGTTCGAAGGTCGCGAAGTTCTTGCCAGGGTTGGCGACACGGTTGCTGCTGCCCTACTCGCGGCCGGCGAGACGACGGTTCGCACAACGCCGCGTTCCGGTGCCCCGCGCGGCCCGTTCTGCCTGATGGGCGTTTGTTTCGATTGCCTGATGGTGATCGACGGTCAGGCCAACCGACAGGCCTGCCAGGTTCTGGTTCGCGACGGCATGCGTGTGAGCCGCCAGCAGCGTGCGCGCGAAATCGATTTCGGTGAAAGGCCGCAAGATGGCGCGTGACGTCGTTGTAATCGGTGCCGGCCCGGCCGGTATGACGGCGGCTGCGACTGCAGCGGAACACGGGGCGGACGTGCTCGTCCTCGACGACCAGACGGCAGCCGGCGGCCAGATCTACCGCGGCATTGAATCGAGTGATGCCGCGCTGGCAGATATCCTTGGCGCGGACTATCTCAAGGGGCGCGACATTGCACGCCGCTTTCGCGCTTCCGGCGCTGCCTATCATCCACAGTGTGCCGTTTGGCAGGTCACTGATGACAGACAGATCGCCTATACCGGTGCCGATGGTGCACGGCTGATCGAGGCCCGCCACATCATCCTGGCGACCGGCGCGATGGAGCGCCCGTTTCCAATCCCCGGCTGGACGCTGCCGGGCGTGATGATGACCGGTGCCGCGCAAACCCTTCTCAAATCCTCGGCCATGGTCGCCGACGATGTCGTTTTTGCCGGTTGCGGCCCGCTGCTTTATTTGGTGGCCGTGCAATATCTGCGCGCCGGCGCCAGGGTCACGGCATTGCTCGACACCACCGCGCCTCGCCCGCACCGGCGCGCAGCACCGCACATCGCCTCGGCACTTGCCCGTGCCGACCTTCTCGTCAAAGGTCAGCGCTGGATGCGCGAAGTGAAGGCACGCGGCGTCAAAGTCGTCACGGGCGTCAGTGATTTGCGCGTCGATGGTACCGAGGCAGCCCAAGCCGTGCGCTATCGCGTCGCCGATGAGGCCTGGCAGCGCATGGCGACATCGCACGTTTGCCTTCATCTGGGCGTCGTCCCCAACGTCAACCTTGCGATGTCGGTCGGCGTTGCACATAAGTGGTGCGATCGACAGCTTTGCTGGCATCCCGAAACCGACGATTGGGGCAGGACGTCCATCGACGCCACTTTCGTTGCCGGCGACGGTGCAGGAATTTCCGGCGCGACGTCCGCGGCAGCCAGCGGCGAGTTGGCCGCACTGCAAGTGCTTTTTGAGCTTGGCCGGTTGAGCGAAACCGACCGCGACCGCGCCGCCGGCAAGCCACTGTCGGTCCGCCGCCGCGAGTACCGCATCCGCCCGTTTCTCGACGCCTGGTTCCGTCCGGCTGACCGGTTCCGGGTGCCGTCCGATCCCGACACGATCGTGTGTCGCTGCGAAGAAGTCAGGTTGGGCGAGATCTCACGCATCCTTGCAAACGGCATTGCCGGGCCCAATCAGCTGAAGAGTTTTTCCCGCGCCGGCATGGGGCCGTGCCAGGGCCGCTTCTGCGGGCTGACGGTGCAGGAACTGATTGCCAACGCGCGGGGTGTCGCGCCCGGTGATGTCGGTTATTACCGCCTTCGCCCGCCGATTAAGCCGGTGCCGCTGCGTGACATTGCAGACCTCCAGGTCGGCGATCCCGACGAAGGTGCCGTCGGGTAGTCAGGCCGTCACCTTGAACGGCTCGGTCCACAGCACCACCGCGCGCTTGCCGCCTTTTTGCAAAGCTGATGCCACCATGCAGGCTGCACCTTGAACAGCTCCCTCGATCAACGTGCCCCATGAACTGCTTACGCTAAACCCGTCGCCGGGTGCGCAGCGGGCGCGGTCTTCGGGGCCAGTGCCGTGCGCAAGAGTGCGCTCAAGAACCATGCCTTGCGGAGCGCGCTGGCAACATGTGCAGGGTCAAACGTCATCCGTGAGGTCTCGGCTAGAGCGTTTCAGGTTTAGCTGAAACCGTCCCACTCCCCCGCCCGGCCGCCCAAAACCACGATTGCATGGGCGGCCGGGCGGGGGAGTGGGCAGGCGGTGCGATTCCGCCTAAGGCGGAAAGGATCTAGACCGCGTAGCGCAGAATTGCGGCCACCGGTGCATCGTCCGGCAGGTCCGCGGCCCTGACGCTGAGAACGCGCCCGCCATGGTCCAGTGCACGCGCGGCGACTTCGTTGACTACGTCATAGGTCGTAGCGCTTGCTTCGCTGTCGAAGCTGACGGCGCCGGTCGTGTCATCGATCAATCCTGGGATGTCGGCTTCGAAATCGACCATGAGCGTGTCGACGGCGCCGAACGTGGCGGCCCGGGCGGCATCCGAAAGGTCCGACGTCGCAAGGCCCCGGCTTCTGCGCTCCGCGAAGCGTTCGTTCAGATCCTTGACCTCGCGCGCATTGATGCCGTCCAGTATTGCCCTGGCCGCGGTTGCAAGCTCGTCATTGGTCGTACGGTCCGTGGTGTGTGCCAGGTTCTCCTCGACCAGATGCGGATAGTGATTGACCGAACGATAGATCGACGCCATGCGGTCTGCGGCAGCGAGGATCAGTGGCGTCTCGCGCCCCGTCAGTGTCCTCCTCAGGGCCGCGTCGACCTGGCGTGCATATTGGCGCAGCCGGACGTTCTGGCCTTCGCTGCCCTGAATGCGCCCGCTCGGGGCGCGGTCATTGAGCGAACTCTTGCGCACGGCACTGGCCGCATCCTTAGGCAGATCGGACAAATTGACATCAGCCGGCGGCAGATCCGGGAATACCTCCACAAGGCGCGCCGCGCTCTCCGAAAGCGAGAGCACGAACGCCGCATTCTGGAACGTCAGTGCGCGCATCAGCGGCGTCAGGTGGAAGCGGTCCGAGACCATCGTCGCTGCTGTCAGTCCGTTCGCCAGTCGAAACGTTCTGATGCGGTCCGGAGTCGCCAGCACCGCCAGGCTGTTGGCCTGCAGGCGCCAGAATTCGTCATCATCGCGCAAATCGTCGATTTGGTCGGCAAGGTCTGCAAGTCGGCGTTTGTCGAATCCGACGGCTTCCAATTGCCCGCGCGCATCCTTGAATTGGTTGGCAAGCTCCGTGCGCCCGGCCTCGGCATCCTGCGATATCGCGGTTGTCGGCAGGTAGATCGAAAGGCACGCGTCGGCCCGGAGTTTGTGGAGGTGGAGGAATTCGGATTTCGAAGGGAGATCGACGTAGAGCATTGCATCCCGACCTTAGCTTTTGGAACCCGTCGTGCCGCCGGCTTCGCTGACCGCGTGTGAGGCGCGCCAAATCGTGCAACCGATGCTGGCGAGAAGTAAAGACGACTTTTCGTTATCTTTTTAACATGGCGGCGGCACGGGATGAATGCAACAGCACCCGGATCGACATCTCAGCGCAGGCCAGGTCCGCGGGGCCGGTTTCAGTTAAACCTGAAAGGCTATGGCGCACCTGACGTTTGCCACCCGGTGCGGCGATGTCGAGAGCAAATGTCAGAAAGCGCAACCTGCCTTCCTTCGGAAGCGGTCCGATTCCGAATTGAAGCAGAAAGTTGCTCGATTCTTAAGGTACGATGATCTAGGAAGTTGTGGCTTCCGGCCTGCCGGCCGCGTGAATGAAGGCAATCGGTGGAGCGGCCAGCAGCGCCACGACGGCCATCGCCGCCATCGCCGTCTCGATGCCGTACGCATCGCCGACTACACCGAAGGCGAGCGGCCCTGCGACCGATGAAAAGCTGGCGCTCGAGTAGAGTAACGCATATCCGCGCGCCATACGGCGGGCGTGAATGAGGTCGGCGGCAAACCCGTAGGTGATCGACGTTGATCCCTGAACAACCACGCCGAGCGGCGCCAGCAGCGGCAGCGCCAACCATCCAGGCGCTGCGATGACGCATATCAAACCGATCGCGGTCAGGGCCTGGATCAGGACGAATGCGGAGCGCACGCCAATACGGTCGGCGAGAAATCCACATCCGGCTTTGCCGAAGATGCCTCCTGCCAGCACAATCACCGTTGCAGCCGTGGCGGCCATGAGCGGCAGGCCCTTCGACAGCATCAAGAAGGCGACGAATACGAGCACGCCTGCCTGAACCATGGTGTCGAGAAAGATCACGGTAAGCAGCGTAGCGAAGGCGCGCCAGTTCAAGATCCCCCAGCCCAGGTGTGCATCATCCGACGTGCCGCCGTCCGGCGGTGCGATGTCGCCCCGGCTGGACCTCGTGAGCAAACGTGCACCAAGCACCACGCCGACACCTGCCACCAAGGCAATGAGCCCGTAGACGATGCTGATGTTCTGCCAGGCAAGCCCGGCGCCGACGATCAGGCTGAAGCACCCGGTGTAGAGCAGCTTACCGACATCGCCGGACGAATTGTACAACCCCAACGGACCGCGTCGGCCGTTGGCCGGGTAGGCGGCAATGATGAGTGCGGAAGCAGGCGCATGCTGAAACGCCGTGCCGGCGCCGATGATGAACAAAAACACCATGACGATCACAACGTTTGGGGCAAGCGCCAGTCCGACGTAACCGACGCCGGACAGCACCAGGCCGAACAATAGCACCCGGATTTCTCCCAACCGCTCCGTCATGACGCCGGAAGACATCTCGAGCACGGCCTGTGCCAGGCTCTTCAATCCCTTGAACAGCCCGACCTGCGCATAACTGAGGCCGAAGGCCTGCGCCAGGATCGGCAACAGCACGTGTATTGTCGCGGTCAAGCCGTCTTGCACGACATGCGCCATGCAACCGATTGTCAGCGATGCTCTGGCGTTGGGAGATTTTCCTGGCATTCAATGTTCATCCGGCGCGGTTCGTCGGGCTTGCGGTCGATCGCGCGGGTGGGCGGTGCGCGCCTCCAACTCAAGGCACGATGATCTCGTCGATCCGGGTCAGCAGTTCGCCCATGAGCCGTGCCCGCTCGACCAGACTTGATACCTCAACGTGTTCGTCGAGCGTATGGGCACCATTGCCGCGCACGCCGAGCGAATCGAGCGTCGGCACACCGATGGCCCCGGTGAAATTGCCGTCCGAGCCACCGCCGGAGCTTTGGTGACCGAGTTCGAAGCCAAGCTCGCCGCAAATTTCCCTTGCGGTCTCGTACAGCGCCATCGTCCCCTCGTTGGGCTCCCACACCGGCCGTGTCAGGCCCCGCGTGACTTCGATCGTGACGTCATTGGCAACGCCGGCGTGCGCAAGCATGCGCTCGATGCCGCGGTCCAGGTCCTCCTGGCGTTTGGCCATGGACAGGACTTCCGCCTCACACACCGACGAGACGCAGTTGACCCATTGCCCGGCGTGAATGACGCCGACGCTGAACGTGCAGTCTTCGGTGGTCATGTCTTCGATTTCGAGGATCTTGCGCGCCATTGCCGCAATCGCCGAGCGGCCGTCGGCAAGCCGCGAGCCGGCGTGGCTCGGTCGGCCAATGGTCTTGAGATTGAAGCGTGCGATCGCATAGCGCCCGGTCGTCGCCCGGCCCTCTTCCTTGGCCGGCTCGGGAACCAGCACGGCCTTGTTCTTGCGCGCCTCCATTTCGATCAGCTCGCGCGTTGATGGCGTGCCGACCTCTTCATCGGGCGTGAACAGCACCGTGACCGGCAGCGGCGTTTCGATACCGGCGAGCGCAAGCGCGCGCAAGGCTGCGATCGATACGTAGTTGCCGCCCTTCATGTCGAGTATCCCGGGCCCGTAACAGCGTCCGTCTTCGATTCGCCAGGGGTTTTTATCGAGCGTACCGACAGGGTGGACGGTGTCGAGATGGCCCGAGATCAGCACGCCGGGCTTTCCAAAGTCCTTGTGCGGGAAACGGGCACGCACCGATCCGCCGAACCCCATGCGCCCGGGAATGCGTTCGATTTCGGCGCCGGAGGCAGCCAGATCGTAGGCGGCGAGATCCATCATGCGGTTGACGGCGGCAGCGTCATAGGTCGGGCTCTCACAGGCGACCCAGTCCTTGAGGCCGGTGAGCAGGTTGTCGGTGTCGAAAGGTAACGATGTGAGCATGGAGTGTCGGTTCCCGATGTTGCAAGGAGGGCAATGTATCACGGTCGAGCGCCCGTTCGTCGTCAAGCTCGAGGAATAGCGCCGGCGCGTCAGGCGACAGCTCACTCGGATCGACCGCGAACTCAAGAGCACGCGGACTTCGCCGCCTCCGCGTAGTCGCTGTGCCAGCGCGACAGCGCCGGGCGGTCCTCGGTGATGTCCTGTGCCGCCCACAGGATTCGCTTCTTATCCATCTCGGCAGAGACCTCGTCGTCCGGGCAGATGATGTAGAAGCGGTCTTGAGCGACGCCGTCCAAAGCCATCGCGACCACCTGGTCCGGCAGCCACGCTCCCGGCTTGTGTTCAGCCTTGCCGGTCGTCGTCCAACCCGGCACCAGCAGGTGCGCGCTCACGCGGTCATCGCCCAGGTTCTGCGCATTTGATCTGAGCTCATGCGCCAGGGCCTCGGTGTAGGTCTTGAGCGCGGACTTGGTCATATTGTAGATCGGATGCCCGGGCGGATTGGTGATCCCCTGCTTTGAGCCGACATTGACGATGGCGCCGGGCCCGGGCGCTGCCAGCATGACGGGCAGGAAGGCGTCGACACCTTGAACCGGCCCCCACAGGTTGACTTCCATCGCCCGCCGCCACTCCGAGCGGTCGGCCGCAAAGCCGCGACCAACACGTGTCACGGCGTTGTTGACGAGCACATTGACCCCGCCGAAGGCATCCAGTGTCGCCGCTTTCAGGTTCTCGATTTGCCGGACATCTGAAACATCCGTCGCGATCCCGAGAACCGTGTCGGGACCGCGCTGGGCAGAACGCTTGACCAGGGCAACGGACTCCGAAAAATCTTCACCGTCGAGGTCGGCCATGACGACGGACAATCCGGCCTCGGCGAGCCGCTTGGCAAACGCCCGTCCGATGCCCAGTGCACCCCCCGTGATGACCGCGACGTTGTGCGGCCGCAATACATTGCCTCGGCTCATTGCATCCCCTCGATAACGGCCGCTAAATGAAGCACGGTTCAGCCGGCCGTGCGATTGTCCACGACCACCGGCGAGTCGAAGAAGGTGATGATGGGTTCGGCACCGTAGGTCGCGCGGACCATCTCCTTCCAGTCCTCGGTGAACGTCTGTTCCGCCTTCTCGCGGCTTTCCCAGAAATAGAACGCACCGACCGTCAATCCATCTTCCGATCGCACGTAGCATTTGCGAATGAGGCCGTCGCGTCCCTTGTACCTGGGCGCTGTACGCTCGAATTTGCGCGTGATCTGGGCCAGCGAAACAGGGTCTGCGAGCTCGAACCTGACCTGTGCAATGATCATAGTCTTCTTTTCCGTTGAACGAAGCGACTGGGCCGTTGCCGGCGGCGCGCGAAAGCCCGGCTGTCGATCATCGTTGAGAACGGCCAAGCCCTTCTGCACGAAACCCGCCTCGCATTGCCTCATTCGAAGTCGGTTGGCTGCAACGTAATGGTGCTGCCGTGCGGCGTGCGCTCCGCAGCCCGTCCCCACGCGCGCGAATACGAGACGAGCGCTTCAAGGCTCGTCAGCTCCTTTTCGTGGACCAGCCTTTCAAGCGTCGCCATCCAGTGATGATAATACGTGCTGCCGTCGTCGGGATCGCCGGCAGCGCGCGCCTTGTTGATTTCATCGCCAAGGGTCTCGGCCCACTCGCCCCACGTGAAAACGCCATCTTGCTGCAGTGACAGAGCTATGGCGAAGGCCTGGGCCTGCCACGGCTCGTCGAAGACCGGTGCCTCACCATCGTTGGGAACGCCGGGCACCGCCGCGATGACGCGGCGCGCATCCGCGGAGTATGGCTTCTCGGTCATGCCGCCTCCAAATACGGCTCGAACGCCTCGATCGAGACTTCCAATGTCGGGTCGGAGTCCGGCCCCCATAGCTCGCGGCCATCGAACACCACGGTGTAGAGCCATTGCGGATCTTCGTTGCTCTCGGCGACGACTGCGTCAGGGTAGACGTGGCAGCCCTGAATGCGCTCTACAACTCCGGCATGGTTGCGCGCAAACCGTGGCAGACGGGTGTGGGATGTCGGATGCATATTCTTGGTGCGCACCCGGTCCCCGACCTTGAAACGCGCCGGCGCACCGGGCTTGCGCCCGTAACTGCCGCGCACCAGCGTAGCGCCGACATCATCGGGCTCGACGACCTTGCCGCCGAGCTGTTTGGCAGGCGTGCTGGAATGACCGGCCGCCAATTCGCCTTCGGTGACCAGCCCTTTTTCGATGCACAGCCGTTCATTCCGCAACAACCACTTCTGATAGTAGGTCGCAGCCAGATAGAGATGCGGCGTCATGCGCTCGATGCCATATCGCCCGACGTCGATTTTCCAGGCCCCGACGGCACCCAGCGCGCGCGACATCGCCAGCACGCGGCCTTCCCAGGTTTCGCCGAACGGCGGCTTGTCCTCGGGCTCCGGCAGCACTTTGCCGAAACCGTCCATGCCGCCCAAATCATGCACACCGTTCATGCGTCGACCTCCTGCCCCTGCCTTGGTAGCCCCGTGCCAATCATGCTGTCGCGAGTCACCAGTTTGGCAAGCTGTTCCTCGCCCCATCCCTCCGTTCCCTCCGGACGCATCGGAACAACGATGAAACGCGTCTCCGCCGTCGAGTCCCAGACCCGGATTTTCATGTCGGGCGGCAGGCTGACGTTGAAATCCGCGAGCACTGCCCGCGGCTCCTTGACGGCGCGGGCCCGATAGGCTGTTGACTTGTACCAGGCAGGCGGCAGGCCGAGCAGATCCCAGGGATAGCAGGAGCACAGCGTGCACACGATCATGTTGTGCGTTTCAGGCGTGTTGGCGACCGCGATCAGGTGATCGCCGATCTGGCGCTCGACGCCGAGCGTCCTAACCGCCTTGGAGGCATCATCGAGCAACTCTTCCTTGAAGGCTGGATCCGTCCAGGCACGCGCCACGACCTGTGCACCGACGTGCGGCCCGACCCGGGATTCGTAAGCTTCGACGATCTTGTCGAGCGCGTCCTGGTTGATATAGCCCTTCTCGGCGAGCACGGTTTCCAGCGCGCGTACGCGGCGCTGCATATCGGACAACTCCGAGCCATGCTCATGATCGTGGTGATGGGAGTGGACGTCTTTTGCATCGCTATCGTGCGCCATGGAGGTTCTCTCTTGTCTCGCGATGAAGGATATTAGGCAGCGTTGCGCCGTGCTGCAATCGCAAGGTCGCGATGCCTGCCCCGCGGTTCCCATCGAAGCACCGTGCTGCAGACCGCGCCCGCGCACTCAGATGCCTTGAGTGCCGGCAACCAAGATCCGGCAGTTGCCGGTGATTACCCGGCACTATTGGCGTCCCAGGCGTCGCCGATACCGCGTGCACGCAACTCGTGACGCGCGATCTCGTTCTTGGTCATGGTACGCGGAAACTCGGCAACGAATTCAACGTAACGCGGCAGCTTGAAAAGGCGATGCGCTCCTTGCACCAGCCAACGACATCTTCCGGCGAGACCGCATCGTCGCCCTCGACGAGCTGGACGTAGGCCTTGATGTCATCTTCATTGAGATCCGAGAAAACGCTGACAATGGCACAGTCCTGTATCCCGGGATGCGACGTGATGGATCTCTCACCTCGAACACGGATTGAGGGCGCTGAACGCGCACACAGCGTTCGAGTTGACCGGCTGAGGACGAGCCCGCAGGGGACCGGTTGCAGCGTGAGCGCGCCAGGCGCTGCACTTTTCGATTAGGGATTTGCTAACTCTGCAGGCGACAATTTTGCATGGCATTCAAAGAGACTTAACGGCGGTCGCTTTACCTTCCAGATTATGCGTCCACTTATCGTAGTCATGACCGTCAATATCCTGTTCATTTGGGACGTCATCGCGAATGACGGCCAATGGATGCGCGAGGCCGTTGATCTGTCGCACAAGGTGGCCGGCGCCTTTGGACTGGCCTAGGGTGAGGTTCTTCCACGCGTAAGGGTCCGTATCTCCTCGTGCCGCGAACCTGGCGCGCATAACAGCCGGAACCCGGCCCGTTTTCCGCATCGAACGTCAGTTCAGCTCACGCGCAATGAGCGAGGGCGTGCGAAGCTTGCTTCGACGCTGGCGTCACGCGGTCGGCGGAGCGCCTTGCCACGCAGTCATACCGGTTCCGCGAACCGCCGGACCGGTGATAGTGGATGCCGCGCCGGGAAGGGTCCTGCCGTTGAACCGGCGCACGCGCCGCCGCGACTTAAGGTGTGTTTGGACTGCCGGACTATACCCGGCCAACTCCATCAAGAGGAAACACACCATGACGCGAAAATTGCTTTCCGGCCTGACGATCATCGCCGTACTGGCGTCGCTGTCCACCGGTCCCGCTGAAGCACAGCGGTTCAAACAAGGCGCGGGCGCCCGGGCCAGCACCGGTCACGGCACATCACAACACAACCAACAACTTTCCAATCGCGGTCGCGGCCAATCCGCCTCGCCGGCGACGACGGCAGCCATTCAAGCCGCGACCGTCTATCTTCAATGGCGCAAATGCCTCGACAACATGCTGCCGAAGTGCCCGTAGCAGGTCTCACGCGCGCCTCGCATCTGCACACGTCGAATCGCAACAGGCCGTTCTGCCGCCGCCCGGCCATGCGCCGGGCGGTGTGCTGAGCCCCGTCTCACTGATCGCGTTCGGCCCGCCGGCATGCGTTGTCGCCGGGCAACGACGCTCGATTTCATCCATTGGCGGCCGCGGCGCGCGAAATTCCGTGCACGCATCGGCTTCGCCGGCATCGATATAATCGTTCGCGGCTGCTACCAGCAGTAACGGATATGGCTTACGATGCATTTATCTCCTATCGCCGGTCCGACGGTAGCCGCACCGCGCAATGGCTGCGCCGGGAACTGCAGAGCTTCCGTTTGCCGCGCGCGCTTCGTGCGGATTTGGGACGTCCGGTCAAGCTCTATCTGGATACCGCATGCGAGCGCGGCACCGCCGACTTCTATGAAAACAATATCCGCCCTGCACTTCTCGCCGCGCGCTCGTTGTTCGTCATCGCAACTCCGGACGCCCGCCGCCGTCCGGCTGGGACCGAGGACTGGATCCAGCGGGACGTGGCTCCGATTTCTCCGCCGGCCCCAACGGCGGCAACGTCGTGGCAATTCGCGGCGCAGGCGCATTCGATGATCCGCTCCCGGCCGACCTGATTAAACGCTTTCCACGCATTGAGATCGTCGATCTGCGCGGCGCCGGGCGCCAATGGCAGCCGTCATCGCGCAGGCTTCCCGCCTGCCTCGACGAGCCATGGTACGACGCGGATCACGAGGTCCGCCGGGTGTGCCAGAACGGCTCCATCAAGTGGCGCGGCAAGTTCGTGTTCATCAGCGAAGCCCTGAGCGGTGAAACCGTCGGACTGCTGCAACAGGACAACGCCATCCACCCCGTCCGATTATTCAACCGTAACCTTGGCGTCATAACAAACAACCTGCGTTTCCATTGCTTCGCTCCGCCGCGGGCGCGGGTACGCTATGCAATGGAAACGCAACAATAGTGTCAGGCATCATCCCGGTCTAACGTGTCAAGTATCAACCCGGTTTGTACCGATGCAAATCCGCCTAAGGCGGAAATGATCTCGGCCGGGCCGAACGGACAACGTTCTGAATGTTCAAGGTTAGCTGCAAACGCGAACCTTCTTTCGCGTGCACGAATTGCGCCAGGTGGAGGTGCACCTTTGCGATGGTGCGCGTGCGCACTGTTTGGTGATCTTTCGCGCGCATTCACGCTTCGTAGAAACACTGCATTTGCGTTGCAGTTTCTGTGTGCAGACCCGCTTGCGCTGCGGGCGGCACTGCGTGGTTAGCGTGCGTTGGCAAATGCGCTTGCCGCGCACCGTCCGGCAGTTGAGCTTCGGCACACGGCTGCAGGATCTCGTCAGCTGCATTCGGCAGACCCGTTGCGGGGCCATTTTGCAGGATCTGGTCCGGACATTCTTACACTCGGTTTTCGGCACCTGCGTGCAGGTTGTCTTGAAGACCGTGCTGCATCTGCGATCCGGTACGCGCTTGCAGGTCTCCTTCCACGTCGTCCGGCAGTTGGGCGGGTTGGCAATGTTGGAGCCACCCGTACTCGACGGGACTGTCTGCCGCACACCGGTCAGGCCGCCCGAGTGCGGTTCGACGATCGGGCTGGAAAAGCATGCGAAGTCTTTTTCCGCCACTGCCACGAATTTGTAATTTTCGGGATCGTTCTTGAATTTTGCATAGAGCCTGCAATGGTATTTTTTGGTCTTGTCGATCGTGAACTTGGCAAGCGCAGGCGCAATCCAACCGCCTTTCGAATGCGGCGCGGTTTTCGCGACACCTTCAGTTGTCCCTGCAAACGAGCAGACCACCTTGAACGGAATGTCCAGGTTCTTGTTGGAATTGAGACTGACCAGGGCTCTGCCCTCGCGCGGGCACGTCTTGCCCTTGAGCGAGTAAAGCGACATCTCGCCGGTAATCTCCTGCGGTGCGGACGGCGGCAAAGAATCCGGCTGATCCGTGCCAACGGTAAATCCACCGCCACCTGCACTCGTGCAAGTCAACGTGATCGTTTTCCAGGCCGTGGACTTGCCGACTGGACTGGCGAATTCCTCGGCCTTGAGCTGGACAAACGTCTGCTGGTTGACCGTGATCCACTCTGTGTATTCCGCCTTGAAACCTCCTTGGCCATCGTGCTCGGCCCCAAGAACGGTTTCTTTCGACGCCATGGCGGCGCCGCCGACCTTCTTCCAAAGTTTGATTTTAACCGCGCCAGTCCGATTGGTTCGCACCCGCACGAGCACCCGCAATTTCTGGCATTTCGTGGCAGCATTTGGATTGTGGTTGTAACCGAATGTCGACCGGAACAGTTCAATGCTCGTGACTTTGAGATCACCGTACTCGAACTTGAAGTCCTGTCCGGAGACCCTTGGCGCGGGCAGCTCGCGGCAAACGATTTCGATGTCAAGCGTTGCACCGTCTGATCCGCGCACGGCTTTGCCAACCGATCCGGCCGCGACATTGAAGACCACCGGCAAGGCATACTGGATGATCTGTTCGGATTGCCCTGAACCGGCTTCGTTGCACGCCTCGATGATCCTCGTGCGGTGCCCCCGTAGCTTCCATACCGGCAGCATGACATTGTGCGATAGGTTCAGGCGCCGTGTTTCGTAGTTCAACGGCAACAGCTGGTATTTCAACTGATTCTCGGTCGCCGCATTTGGCGAACCGGCGCGCGAACCATCCGGTGGCCGGATGATGAGATGCGCGTCGAAGATCCTGTGCTTGTGTGGCAACCCGCCCCTGACACGCGCTTCGACCCGCACGCCGAAGTGCAGATACTCATCCAGGACCTTGTCGTATTTGCCGTCGCTGCCGCTGACCTCGAGCCGGGTCGGGACTTCAAGGCCTGATGGTCCGAGCGTCAGCGACACGTCGCGTACTCTCAGTTTAGCCTCTGCCGGCTGGCTGTATGCAACCGCGCAAAGTGCGCAAAGCGATAGTGAGGCGATGTTCTTCCACATCATGATCTCTCCTGTCAGTCGGGGCGCGCGGCAATGGCATCGCGCTCAAAGCCCGGTTGTTCAGCGGGTGGTTGCTGCATATTCGGCGCATGTAGCATCGGCTTCACGCCCGGCAGGGGGCGCGAGGTCCGTGCAGCGACCGTGTTTGGTTTCGCTTGTTTGGTATCGGACTTGGTCTTTGTCGCACTCAGCGCTGCATCGCTGATGCTCGACCGCGGTCGTTAAAACGGCGCAGGCTTGTGCCTCAGCATCTGATAGCTCTCCTCGAGGGGGAAGTCGGGTCAGTCCGCCGTCCGACCAAACGCCACGTGTAGGAAGGTGCTCCAGTTGCCGTCGCGAACACGCAAAATTCCGGCATGACCATCCAGCCCGGCATTGCGGTGCGGCCCCTGTGCGCCTTGGGCCATTGCGCCGGTTGCGATGGCCTTGCCATAGAGCCGGTCAAGACCAAGAAGCGTCACACCACCGCGTATTGGCGCAGCCGCAGACCCGCTCGAGACGTATCACCCATTTGCCGCCGGACCGAGCCAGCTGTTGATCACAAGACACCCTCGCGCATTTGCGGTTTCTGGTGCCAACCAATTGGCCTGCAATCATCTCATTGCTCCTTCGAATGTGCGCTCCAACCAACCGGGCAAGCTGCTTCAAAGCCGATGTGTTTGAACCTGAACTTGCCGGCCGGCGACTACTGAAGTGCTGCGTGACCGACCTCTGCATGAACCGGCGAGCACATGCGTTGGGTTTGGACGCCAATCAGTTGAGCGGTTGATGGAGCTTTTCGCAATCTGTTAGGATTACCTAACGTGCAGTCTGCTTGCGAAATCGGGTGAACTGGCATGAGACCCTTGGACAGCATGATCGTACCCAGCAGCCCGGAAGCGAGGTTGGCGACGTTGCGCGAACTCCTGTCGTTGCCAGCCGATGTCTCGGTTTTCTATGCGTTCGGCTCACCTCTCAACCGGCCGCACGACGGTTCTGGCCCACGCTCCAGTCTGATGCTGATCGACGCTCACGTGAAAGGGTGGTGGCGGGACTACAAACGCGATCGCAAACGCTATCGCAACGATCCAGTAAGGCGCGCACTTTGCCGTTCGACAGCACCTGTCATCTGGAACCATCTTGTTCCGGGCGGACGGATCGACAAATCCGATGATCAGCTCTGGGAAACCGTTCGCAAGCACGACATTCGCGCCGGGCTTTCAATTCCGTTGCGCGATCCACATCGACGCTTGCACGGGGCGTTGGCGTTTGTCGGATTTTGCAGTCCGGCCTCGTTTGACGAGTGGTGGCAGGATACGTCGTTTGAAGTGATCGGCGCTGCTCACCTGTTTCATCAGGGCTTGGTCGATGCGCGCGATCGATCTCACCTGCCGCAGCTGTCCCCGCGCGAAGAACAATGCCTTGCCCACGTTGCGCGCGGCCGCAGCAGCAAGGAGATTGCGCGCAGCTTGGGCTTGTCACCGCGGACCGTCGACCTGCACGTCGCGCGGGCTACAAAACGTCTGCGCGCTGCCAACCGCATTGAGGCCGCCACGATAGCCGTACGCGACGGCCACATCTGCACGCAGGACGAGGCCGACAGTCCCTGTCGGGACCCGTGAGCTGTTCAACGTTTAACCGAGCCCAGTCAGCGCTCTTGGTCTTACCGGTTCCCTCTGTTGCTGGTGAGCAAGCATCAGCCCGTCTCGCCCCGTCGTCGGAGATTGTGAAAGGTTTCGGATGTCCGCCGGCACTGGGCATCGGCGAGGACATTGGCCGGCGACCAAACCCTTCGCAACAACGGACATGGCATACACAGGAGTTTGTGCCGGCTGAAGACCTACGTGCCCTTGATGGGCAGGACAAGCGGCGCCAGCTCATCGGTGTGGCGGCCGGCCCAATCAAGTTTGGGCGTCTCGGCCATCGCACGCTGCTGTGCGTCTTCCAGGGCTGCTGATGCGGCTGCATGGTCGATATTGAGCGCCCGACCGTCCCGTACCACGGCGATGCCGTCGACGTAGACGTCCCGAATAGGCCTCTCACCTGCCACGTAGACCATGCTGCGGATGGGCTCACGCAACGGCATCATTGCCGGGTGGCGCGTGTCGACAACGACAAGATCGGCCTTCGCACCGACGGCCAGCTTGCCGATGTCGTTGCGATGCAGCGCCTTTGCACCGCCTAGGGTCGCCGCGTGATAGACATCGCGTGTCTCAAGGTCATCAACCGATTGCGCAACGGCACGGGCAATGGTCAGCGCGTTGCGCATCTCCTCGATAAAGTTGTGCGGGTAGGTATCGGTCCCAAGACCCATGTTGATGCCCGCCCTGAGATAGCCGCCAAAGGTGTGAAGCGCGATGCCACGGCGCATGAAGACCGTAGGGCAATGGGCAACGCTGACAGACGTGTCGGCCAGGATTGAAAGATCCGACCGCGTCGTCCAGTGCAGCCACGGATGGTGGTCGAGGAAAATCCCATGGCCTATGATCGTTCGGTCATTCAACGCTCCGATGCTCTCCAGCCAAGCGATCGGTGTCTTGCCGTGGCGGCGGTAGATCTCATGAAATTCGTTGACGCTTTGCGCAGCATGGATCTGCAGGGGCAGATTGTACTCTGCGGCATAGTCGTGAGCGTCTTTGATGAGCGCAGCCGAACACGTGTCGATCTGGGCCGGGCAAACCATGCCGCTGAGGCGGCCGGACGGATGCTGGCTGGCAAGATCGATGGCCCGCCGGGCGTCTTCGAAGGACCGCTGTCCACTCGCGCCATCCCACTCATAGGTCAGCTCATGACCATTCCTGGTTAGCCAGCGCGCATCGCGAAACATTGGGGCTGCGACCGCACGGATGCCCGATTGCCCCAACACATCGAGCCATCCTTCGTACGGGAACGACAGATCCACGATCGTGGTTACGCCGCTCATGAGCAGCTCGGCCAGGGCAACTTCCGTTGCCGCAATCATACCGTCGCGGTCATTGCGCAAGACGGGAAGAAACTCATAGAGCGAGCTGTGCCAGAACCCGGGACTGCGCGTCTCGTCCGTAATGCCCTTTCTCAGCGGCTCGCTGCTTGGATGCGCGTGAATGTTAACGAACCCGGGAAGGAGTAAGCGGTTGCGGCAATCGATTTCGACGTCGAAGGGGCCGGAAAAACCGGGTCCGACATGAACGATCGTGTCGCCGCTGATCGCCAGGTCGACATCGCGCAGGTAGACATGCTGGCCCTCCGGTTCTTGAAACGCTGCAACCCAATCAGCATTGCGGAATACGGTTGTCGCCATGGCCTGTCGGTCCGGATTTCATTGAATCTGCCATTGTTGTTTCATGGAACAGGAAAATCGCAAAATGACATCGGCTGCCATTTCGGGTTTTCAGACTTCGCAGCCGTCATAAAGCAGATTGCTCGATTCTTGAGAGGCGATCAGCACGCCCGTGTTGATCGCACGTGCTCAGGCCGGCCGCATGCGACGGCGGCGAACCCGGGCCGGCGGATTGAGCGCTCCAAGATTGCAAGGTTTCACATGCACGGCGGATCGGTCAGCCGACCTGCTCGAGGCGTCGCGATAGCGGTGTGAGGATTTCGAAACCATCATCCGTCATCAACAGGGTGTCGATCAGGCCCGCACCCGGTGCGCCGGACCAGTTTTCCTTATAGGTGTCGTACTGGTTCTCGAAGTTCATCACGAGGCCGGGATGAAGCGGCGGCGGCGCAATGTCTTCACGCGGGGCGGGGCGATGGCGTCCGACCCAGTCGGGCGGGATCGCAATTCCCAATGTGTAGCCGCCGATCAGCCAGTCGTAACGGGCGAGATCGTGCTCTTCGGCGAAAGCTGCGCTCACCTCATGCATCTTTGCCATCGAGTCGCCAGGGCGCACCTCGCGGACGATGTGATCCATCATCGGCGCGTTGCGATCGAACAGGTCGACCCATCTCTGGTCGACATCACCGAGAGCAAAGCTCCTGCAAATGTTGGCGTGATACCGGTGCAGCGAGGCACAAAAGTCGACATGAACGATTTCGCCGCGTTCAAATGTCCTGTGTGATGCCGGTTCGTGATGCAGCCCGGCTCTCGGGCCACCGCCGATCATCGAACGAATGCCGGGATACCCTCCACCCGATCTCATCATCTCACCGACGATGATGCCTTCCAGTTCGGTCTCTCGCATGCCGGCCTGGATTGACTCGCGAGCCTTCGTCATTGCGCGCGTGGCGATCTCCGCCGCCCGCCTCATGATGTCGATTTCAAGCGCGGACTTGATCAGCCTGACGTCCTCGACCAGGTCGGAACCATCAGCGAGTTTGGCGCCGGCAGTTTCCAAGATGCCGCCCATGGCACGGACATGATCGGGATGCGCACCATAGCAGCGTGGCTGCAGCGCGATTGTGCCGCGCGCCCAGCCGCGATCGACGATTTCATCGCAAATCACGCGGAACTGGTCGGTGACCTTGCCGCGCGCGAAGTAGCAGACATTGCCGATCTCGGGGTAAGTGGAAATTAGGAGCTCGTGCCCGTCGTTGTCGAAGAACAAATAATCATCGTCGTCCGCTGACAGGAAACATGAGCAGAGCGTGTCATGCGAGAACCATACCTGGTCATAACCGAACAGGTAGTTCAGATCGGCTGGGCTTGTAACCAGAATGCCTGAATAGCCACTTGCCGCGAGCGCGTCGCGCAATTTCCTGTGCCGCGAACCATACTCCCCATGCGGAAACGGTTGTTCCCAATCGACATTGTCACGCGTCTGTTGGTGCACGTTCATGCCTCCTCGTGTTGCCTGGTGCCGGTTCCGTGGTCGAACCAAGCAGACATACGATCCGATTGCCAGGCGAGATGTCTTCGGCGTTTTGCAACCGTCTGGCGGGATGTCGGACGAGGGGCGAGGCACCGCCCGCACCGGCCGGCCTCCAGGTCCGTCACGGCCGGCATCACCATGACGTTGCAGGTCTCACCATCGCTGATGTAGCGGCAAGATCAAGCGGTGTGGCATTCCGCAAACGGCTGTACAATTCCAGGCCCGATGCCGCGGCTTCTGCCTCCGATTGCCGCGACCTGATGTTTGAGCGCTTACATCAGGCCCCATTATCTCCCGCAAGCGCCTGGCGCTCGACGCCTTTGACCAGGGCCACCAGCGCGTCGAGTGTCGGTGTTGGAATCCTGTGCCGGCGTGCCAGTCGCGCCACGGCACCGTGGATGGTATCGATTTCGGTCGGTCGGTGGCGGATGATGTCTTCACGCATTGATGACTTCGATGCGCCGGTTCCGCCGCTACTGGTATCGGAAATCTGCATTAAGACGGAGCGCGCCTCATCGATATCCAATTCCACGCCCTCTGCCTTCGCGACCAGTGCAGCCTCATCGACCAAGCGCAATACAGTCTCCTTCAGCTCTGGCAGCGCCATGATTTCGAACGAGCGCATATCGGTGACGGCTGAAATTGCACCGAGGCCGACGTTGCCGAGCAGTTTGCGCCACTTTTCTCGCTTGATGTCGCCTGTCGCAGTCGTGTTGAGGCCGTGTCGGGTGAAGGCGGCAGCGATCTTCTCAGTGCGCTCCGAAGGACCGCCGTTCCACTCGCCGATATATGTCGGCAAATCACCGTAGTTCCGGACAACGCCAGGGCTTTCGACGAGGCCGCCTTGTGCGGTCAAACCCGCAATGACACGGTCCGTACCCAAAATGCTGCCGAGTGCGTCCTCGTTGCCGAGGCCGTTCTGGAAGGTTATCGCTGCAGTCTTCGTGCCAGCGGCAAACAGATGCCGTGTGCTCATTGCAGCTTCAATGTTGGCATAGGCTTTACATTGAAAAATGACGACATCGCTCTGCGTGACATTTCCGGCCTCGGTGGACGCGCGCACCGGCACGGTTCTGTCACCTCCCACGCCGACGATCCGCAGCCCGCGCTCATTTATTGCACCAACATGCTCCGGCCAGAGGTCGACAAGCGTTACGTCCAGCCCGCCTTCGGCCAGCAACCCGCCAAACAGCCCGCCAATCGCCCCGGCACCAATCACCGTGACGCGCGGATGATCAAATGACATCGCCAAGTCCTCGCTCGTTTGCACAGCGCCATGTAATGCGCAAGCCGGCGGGTGCAGGATCGAAACCTGGTCTCATTTGTTCCTGACCCACTTCAGGATGTGGGTCCCTACAGCAACCAGCGTACCGTCCTGATTGGTGATCTTGATATCACCGGTCGAGCGGCGCCGTTCGGTGTCGATTTCACTAATCCGGTAATCGACGGTAACGGTATCGCCGAAGTAGACCGGCGCTAAAAAACGAATGCGGTCGTAGCCAAGCGAGACAGGCGTTTCATCGGCATCATCACGGCTATTTGCAAGAGCATACGTCGAAGCCGTCGACATGTAGCCAACCATCAGCGCTCCGTGTGCTTGCAACTGGCCATAGCTCGATTTTTCCATGTAGGCCTTGTTGACGTGATTGGGAGAAAAGTCACCCGTTATGCCGGCAAATCCATAGACGTCGTATTCACCGACGGTCTTTGAGAACGTGGCGCCGTCTCCCACCTTGACGTAGAATTCACTCACACGTTTCACTCCTGACTTGCTGTCTGCTCGTCCCTTGCGTTTCAGCGCTGACCGGCCCCGTCCGCACCGGGTGGCGCCAATTCAATGCATGCGCACCAGCCTCCGGCTGGCTCCTCGCTCGCCGACATGGCTCCGTGACCGCTGTCACCGCTCGGCGCTGTTCAGCGATACCTGAGGTTTTCCTTGGTGATGATCTCAATTGGAATGTTCGCATCGCCGGCGACGCTGTCAGGCGCAATCAGCCTGCTCATGGCAGCTTCGGCAATCCTCGCCATGTCCTGGTGGATCACGGCGTCGATCGTTCCCGACAGCAGGTATGGCCGCGTTTCAGCATTGCAATTTTGACCAATCACAACGATCCGATCAGCCAGGCCGGCAGCCTCGACCGCCTCGGCGATACCGCGCTGCCCGCCGCCAAGACTATAGACACCGCGCAGATCCGGGTGCCGGTCGAGCGCCGCGCTGAACCGCGCGAAGCTAACCTCATCATCGTCGTTGCCGTCAATTTCCTCAACAATTTCGAGTTCGGGAAATTCGCTGCGCAAGATAGCGCGAAAGCCGCTTTCGCGCTCCTCGTGGCTGCGATAGAGGGTGCCGCCCCATACGACGATCACACGACCGGGATTGCGACAAAGCCGCCCCATGAGCAGGCCACTGGCACGGCCCGCAGCGCGGTTGTCGAGGCCGACATAGCTCGTCCGGCTGCTGCCGGGCAGATCGGTACAAAGCGTCACGACGGGAATATCTTTGGCCGTGAGCCTGGCCAGTTCCTCGCGAACGAGTGGATGGTCCATGGCCTGCAGCGCGATACCGTCCGTTCCCTCGTCCAGTGCATTGGCGATGTGGCTTACGATGGCATTGGGATTGTAGCGCTCAACGAACGACGCGCGCACCGAGGCGTTGTGATTTGCACCTGCGGTCTCAATTTCCTCTTTGAGAACCTTCATGGCCCGAGCGGTTTCCCGGGGCAAAAACACGTCGAAGGTCCGCGCGCCCAATCCAGGGCTCGGTGCGCCAGCCGCTCCACAGGCGATCGTTTGCAACGCCTGCTCGACCTTCGCGACCGTTGCCGGTCGCACACCGCCACGAGAATTGATGACACGATCAACGGTGGCCGTGCTGACGCCGGCCATCGCCGCAACTTCCGAGACTTTCGGGCGACGCCCAAACAAATGCGCTACTCCAAACCTCAATTTACCGATTGAAACCAATCAGAACTTTCCCATCATGTCGATAGTTTTGCGGGGAAAGCAACATCAATTCTTGTATGATCAGCATCAAAATGTGATTGACTGCATTCATTTGATAGGCAACGCTGCGGCTTCGGGCCGTGCATGCGGGAAGGCGGGCCCATCTCTGCAATCTGCTCAAGATTCGGCGCGTGCGTGAAGTCGGACCATGTTGTCATTGGAACAGAAGGATCAATTCAACGAGCAGGGGTACCTGCTTGTCGAACGAGTCCTCGACCCGGCTTTGCATCTCGACCCGATCATCGATGAATACGCACTGCTTCTCGATCAATTGGTAACGCGCCTTGCCGAAGACGGACTGCTCAGCCAGCGCCACGACGAGCTAGATTTTCGCGAGCGCATGACGCGGGTTTATGCCGAGACCGGCCGGACGTTTGGCCAATACTTCAACCTGTCCCTGCCTGTAACGGGGGTCAGCGAAGACACACCGTTTTGGACCGGCCCGGCGATCTTCAATCTGATCAGGGCGCCGGCGCTGCTTGATGTTGTTGAATCAATCATCGGTCCGGAAATCGCATCGAACCCGATCCAGCACGTGCGCATCAAACCGCCCGAAAAATACCTGCACGAAAACCAGCGCGCGAGTGGTCTTTCCGGTTCGACACCCTGGCATCAGGATGCCGCAGTCATTCCTCCTGAAGCCGGGACCGAGTTGCTGACGGTTTGGGTGCCGATCAATGATGCGCCTGTCGAAAGCGGTTGCCTTCAATTTCTGGAGGGCGGACATCGCGGCGGCCTGCTCAAGCATGGTTTCGGCCCAGTTGATGGATTGGAGCTGCCGGCGGACGCGGTCTCGGAGCAGGCTCAGGTCTCGGTCGTCCCGGCCCGTCGGGGAGACGTTATTCTCATTCACCGCCACTGTCCGCATGCCTCATTGCCGAACACGAGCGAATTGTTGCGGTTCAGTCTCGATTTGCGGTTCCACCCCGCCCACCAAAACTCCGGACGTGACATCCTGCCGAGCTTTACTGCACGAAGTCGCGCTAAGCCGTCTGACGAGCTGAGGGATGCAGCGGCGTGGCGGGAGATGTGGTCCAACGCACGACATTGGCTGGCAACGTCGCCCGACGCGCCGAAGGTTTCCTACGAGTGGTTGCGATGATGAAGGCTGCAATCGCAACCGAAACCTGTTGGCGACGGGCCCGCGTGTTCGCACTCGCAGTGGAGGAAGGCAGGACGCATCCTGCCCGCGCGCCCGGGCTATGCAGAAAACCCGGGTGCGGTGCGAAACCCGGGCCCTGCGGGAATCCAAGTGTCGGTGGGTTGTGATGCTTAAGATCAAGGGCGTCGAGGCCGGTTACGGCAAGCTCAGAATACTGCGTGGCATCGACATGAGCGTGCCGGCGCAGTCGATCGTCGCGCTGCTTGGCGGCAATGGCACGGGCAAGTCGACGCTGCTCAAGGCGATTTCCGGTTTGCTGCCCGTGTGGCAGGGCGAGATCCTTTTTGACGGACGGCCGATCCACAATCTCCAGCCCCATGAAATTGTCCGCGCCGGCCTGGTTCAAGTCACCCAAGGCAAGGACTCCTACCCCGGCATGACCGTCGAGGAAAACCTCAAACTCGGTGCCTACGCGCGCAGCGACAAGGCCGCCGTCAACCGCGATCTCGAGATGGTCTATTCCTTCTTCCCGATATTAAAGGAACGCCGCAAACAGTTGTCAGGTGTGTTGTCGGGCGGGCAGGTGCAGATGCTCGTGATCGGGCGGGGTTTGATGGCATCCCCGAAGATGATCATGCTTGACGAGCCGTCTGCTGCTCTTGCTCCGCTGGTGGTCCTCGACATCTTCAGGCAGATCAACCGCATTCGCCATGAGCTGGGAATGACAATCCTGGTGGTCGAGCAGAACGTGCGCATGGCGCTGTTGCTGGCCAGCTATGGTTACGTGATCCACGATGGTCGAATCCATATCGAAGGTGACGCGAGCACGATGATCGACGATGACAACGTCCGGCTTGCCTATCTCGGCGGCACCGTTGCCGAAATGGGGGAGACCTAGCATGCTGTTGGATTTCCTGGTCGTCGGGTTGTCAATTGGTCTTGTCTACGGCCTGGTCGCGCTTGGCATCTCGCTGATTTATTCCGGCCTCGACATCGTGCATTTCGCGCACGGTGAGATCTTCATGTTCGGCGCATTCTTCGGCCTGGTCTTGTTCAACGACATGGGCGTTTCCTATCCCATTACGCTGTTTCTCGCGATGATCCTCACCGGCATCATGGGCATTGTGATCGAACGCGTGTTTTACCGCCGGCTGACATCGCAGGGTGGCGGTTACACGGTCGCCGGAATGGGCATGATCATTTGCGGTTTCGGCATGGCAATAATCCTCCAGAACATCGCCTTCTTGATCTGGGGCGCTGAAGGACATGCGATGCACGTCAAGTTCGGCATGCCGATCGAGATCGGAACAATCACGTTGCCCAAGTCCTACTTGTGGATTCTGATTGTTTCCGTCGCGCTCATGGCGTTGCTGCATTTCTTTCTGAAGCACACCAAGCTTGGTCTGGCGGTACGCGCGGTCGCCGCAAACAAGGACATCGCCTATCTCATGGGCATCAACGTTCCGTTGATGATCTCACTGATTTTCGGCGTCGCCTGTGCACTTGCCGCCGCTGGCGGCGTATTGATCGGGCCGATCAACTACGTCCAGGTGGAGATGGGTTATCTCATCTTGATCAAGGCCTTTGCAGCGGCCGTTGTCGGTGGCTTCGGCTCTTTGCCCGGCGCCATCCTGGGCGGCCTGCTGGTTGGTGTCTTCGAAACAATGGGAGCCGCATACATTTCAGGCAGCCACAAAGATATCTACGCGTTCCTTTTGCTGATTTTCGTGTTGATGGTTCGACCTACCGGACTATTGGGCACGCTTGCAAAAGTGAAGGCCTAGTGTGGCGCACCCGACGTTTGGTCCCCGCGTGCGGTTGGTCTCTCGACCAAACGTCAGGTGCAAAAGCTACACTGGAAACATGGGCTTGCTCGTGTCCCTTGTGGTTCCGACACTTGCTCTCGGCGTGGCCGCACGGGGTAGCAAATGTCGGAACCGGAACACGAGGTAGCAGCCGCAGAGTCCTTAGCCTAGGAGAGGAAACAGGATGAAAAACTTGATAACAAAGGGACTGGTCAGCGGGCTCGTGCTCGCGTCAATGGCCTGGCCGGCCGCGCAGGCGGGAGAAATCCGAATTGGCGCGACAATGCGCATGATCTCGGAGAACGGCCAGAAGTATGGCCAGATGATGAAGGACGAATTCGACGCCATCAATGCCGCCGGCGGCATCAACGGCAATAAGATCAAGCTGACGCTGCTCAATGACGAATGCAAGTCGGACAAGGGCGTGGCAAATGCGAACAAGTTTGCCTACCAGGAAAACGTCCATCTCATCATCGGCTCGACCTGCTCGTCGGTTTCTCTGCCGATCGTCGATGTCACGGCCCAGGCAAAGGTGCCGCAGATCATTCCGCATTCGACCAATCACAAGATTACCCAAAAGGGTTCGGCTTGGGTGTTCCGAGTGCCGATCTCTGCCCGTTTCTACAAGGGTGTCGTCGCCAAATACATCGGTGAGAACTACGGCAAGCGCGTTGCTTACGTTTATGCAGCGGATGCGGCGGCAGTCTCTGACGCGGAGGGCCTGCAAGAACAAATGCGCGCGCAATGGAATGCCGAACCGGTGTATTCCGCACAGGTGCAGGAAAAGGAAATCGACTTCCGCTCGCACATGCTCAAAGTCAAGGCGCTTAAGCCGGATGTTCTCTTCATCGGTGCTCTGCAAGAACCGATGGCGCGTGCTCTGGTTCAATCCTATGAAGTCGGAATTCCGGCGAGTGTGAAACGCGTGGCCAATTCCTCGGCCTCGAATGCGCCAGTACCGAAACTTGCAGGCGATGCGATCAAGGGCGTCTTTTACACCGCGGCCTACTCGGACAGTGACGACCGCCCGATCGCAAAGAAGTTCAATGCCATGGTTCGCAAGAAGTACGGCATCAAGAAAGTCGATCATGACTTCAGCCAGGCATGGGATTTGGTCCGGATCGTTGAGCAGGCACTCAAGTCGGCAAAGTTGACGCTGACGGATGCCTCGCTGGCCGCCGACCGCACCGCAATCCGAGACGCGATCGCAAACGTCAAGGATTACAAGGGCCTCGCGTCCGGTCCGATCAGCTTCTGCAAGGATGCGACGCCACAATGCCGCGACGGCAACAGGACGGTTGTTCTGATCGGCTACCTCAAAGGCGGTGAAGACTTCGAAGTCGGCATTCTCGATCGCGTGACGATGCCGGTCGACTTCGGTCTCAAGTAGGCGGGATGGGACTGCGCCGGCACGGCCTAACGGTGTGGTGCCGGCGCAGTTCACCGATGATCGATACCTGCGAAACTCCTAGACTGGGAAGCGGCCGGATTTCATGAGTGCAGTTTTGGATCGAGCCATATCGGCAATCTCGCGTCTCAGTCGGGTTCATGCGCTATTGCCGTGGTGCGTTGCTTTTCTTCTTCTCTTACCGCTGCCGCTGCTGGCCCAAAATAATTATCAAATTTATCTGCTCAATCTCATTTGCATCATGATCATACTGGCGACCGGCCTGAACATCGTGAAGGGATTTTGCGGACAGGTCACCGTCGGCCACGTCGCCCTTTATGCCATCGGAGCCTATCACATCGGCCGTCCTGTCCACCAAGTTCGGCGTTCCATTCTGGTTCTGCCTGCCGGTCGCAATCATGCGTCGGCAACGGCGGTCGGCGCAGTTGTCGGCATTCCGTCATTCAGGCTGGAAGGTGCTTACCTCGCGCTGGCGACACTTGCCTTTGCCCAGGCCGTCGAGGTCTATATCCGCGTTACCAATTATCTCGGCTCGGCCTCGGGCATCGGCGGCAGTCCGCCCGCCCGTTTTCTTCGGCTACACGCATGCAGATCCTACGAGAGTTACTTCTATCTCGTAATGCCGATCATGCTGCTGTCGCTCTAAGCCTCGTTTGCCATCTTGCGCTCGGCAACGGGGCGCGCGTTCATGGCCGTCCGCGAAGACCCGCTGACGGCAGCGGCGACCGGAGTGAATGTCAAGAGATATAAACTGATCGCCTTCGTTCTGTCGGCCATATACGCCGGGCCTGGCGGGATCGCTATTTGCGCACATGCTGCCGGGATACGTGCATCCCAACAACTTCACCGTCATCGAGATGGTAACGGTCCTCCTGATGGTCGTGCTCGGCGGTATCGGCAACGTCTGGGGCGGCGTCATCGGTGCGATTATCGTCACCATCGTGGCTGACCTCACGCGCGACTACTACTTCTACCAGTTGCTGTTGTTCGGTCTGGTCATCGTTGGCACGGTTCTTTTCATGCCCAAGGGGATCGGCGGGATCATAGACCGCTACTTCGTCAACCGCAGGTTCGTTGCCGCCAGGGAGGCAACCGCGCTGCAAAAGCGCGATGAAGTCGGCAGCGCACCTGCAATGGAGGAACAACCGTGACGGTGTTACTCGACGTCAAGCGTCTTTCGATCAACTTCGGGGGCCTGCAGGCGGTCAAGGACGTCGACCTTGCGTTGCAGACCGGAGAAATAAGGGGCCTGATCGGTCCCAATGGCTCCGGAAAGAGCACGTTCTTCAACCTCGTCTCAGGCGTCTACCGGGCCGACAGCGGCACGGTGATGTTCGATGGCAAGGACATTTCGCGCTGGGAGCCACACGAGATTGCCGCAGCCGGTGTTTCAAGAACATTTCAGTTGCTGCGCATGTTCACGGAAATGACCGTGCTCGAAAACCTGATGATCGGGCATCACTGCCACGTCAAGTACGGACTTCTGGCCGGCATCTTCGACAGTCGGCGGGTTGCATCCGAAGAAAAGCAGATTCGCGACGAGATGATGGAGATCTTGTCTTACATAGGCCTTGCAGACTACGCCGACGTTCCGGCATCCGAAATGTCGATCGGTCAGCGAAGCTTGCTCGCGATGGGCCGGGCGATCGCCATGAAGCCGAAGCTGTTGATGCTGGATGAGCCTGCCGCCGGCCTGTCACCGGTCAATGTCGACAATCTCATGTCGATCATGATCAGCCTGAAGGAGCGCTACAACCTGACGGTCATCGTGGTCGAGCACATCCTGAAGGTGGTGATGGATACTTGCGAGCGCGTCACGGTCTTGGACCACGGTCAGAAAATCGCGGAAGGGACACCGTCCGAAGTTCGAGACGATCATGCCGTCATCGAAGCATATCTCGGCCAGGAAATGGGTGATGAGGAAGTCCGCCAGTTAATTTCCGCCTCGTAAGTTGGCTGTGGTCGTCGGGTGCTGGTCGCTGTCGGTTGCAGCAGGCAGGCGCCGCGGCCGGGGAAGGACCAAAGGTCCAAGAGTTGCAAGCCGCGCTCTCGACTTCATCGGTGCCGTGCCGGCCGCAGGTCTCCTGACAAACAGTGTCAGGAACATCTCTGCCGCACGGGTGCAAGACGCTTGCGCTCAGCGCTTGGCGGCGCAATAGACATGGGCACGTGATGCGCCGGGCGGGAGGCTGCGGCGCAAGTGGTACCCTCGGGAGCATCCAGCATGTACTTCGACCCGCGGCTCTGGCAGTTCACGAAGGGGCTGCGCTGGCGCATTGCCGCCGCTGTTGGCGTCGGTGTTCTTGCGACGGCGATCGGCATTGCCCGTCTGGCGCTGCTCGGCTGGCTGATCGCCATGGTGTTCCAGGGTGCGACACTGGCCGATATCGCTTGGCCGGCCGTCGGTGTCATGCTGGTGATCATGGTGCGTGGCTGGCTGGAGTACGTGCGCACGATGATGGCGCACAATACCGCGGCCCGTGTGCAGTCGCGCCTGCGCCAGGTGATCTTCGACAAGGTAGCGCAACTGGGCCCGGCGTATTTCGGGCTCGAGCGCACCGGCGACGCGGTCATGGCGATGGTCGACGGTGTTGAACAGCTGGAGATCTACTTTGGCCAGTACGTGCCGCAACTGATCGTCTCGGCGGCGGCGCCGGTCATGATCTTTGCCTTTGCCGTATTCCTCGACTGGCAGGTGGCACTCGTTATGCTTGCCGCCGCTCTGATCACGCTCGTTGCACCGCAGGTCTTCCAGAAATGGAGTACCGCCGGTTCGCTCGCGCGGTCCCGGGCCTACAAATCTTTCGCCGCGGAGTTTCTCGACTCCGTGCAGGGCATCGCGACCTTGAAGGCCTTCGGGCAGACCGGCGCCCGCGCAGCCGCACTGCGCGTCAAGGCCGATGATCTTTTTCGCTCGACGATGTGGGTCCTGGCCACCAACTCTCTCGGACGCGGCATTACCGACACGGGGATCGCCGTCGGAGCCGCCGCGGCACTGGCGGTGGGGGCTTATCGCGTTGCAGACGGCGAGATGACTTTGGTGGCCCTGAGCATGATCCTGATGATGGGCGTCGAAGTGTTTCGCCCGCTGCGCGACCTGCGCGCGCTGTTGCACAACGGCATGGTGGCCGAGGCTGCCGCGCGCACGATCTTCCAGTTGCTTGATGCCCAGCCCCGCGTCATCGAAGGTAGCGACAATGTCACCGCTGATGATGTGCGGCCGACGGTCGTGTTCGAGGATGTCACGTTCGCCTATCCGGGCAGCGAACGCGCGACGCACCAGGGGTTGAGTTTTGCGATCGACGCTGGCGAACGGGTTGGCTTCGTCGGCCCCAGCGGGGTCGGGAAGTCGTCGATCGTGCGCCTGCTGCTGCGGTTTTACGATCCCGGGTCAGGCGTTGTACGCATCGGTGACCGCGACATCCGCGAACTCGACTTCGCGTCGATCCGCAGCCAGATCGCCGTGGTCAACCAGGACACCTACCTTTTCCACGGCACGGTTGCCGACAACCTGCGCGTCGGCAGCCCGGATGCCTCGCCGGACGACCTCGAGGCGGCCTGCCGGGCCGCCAACGCGCATGGCTTCGTGACCGCGCTGCCGCAGGGCTACGACACGGTCGTCGGCGAGCGCGGCATTCGTCTTTCCGGCGGCCAGCGCCAACGCATTGCCATCGCCCGCGCCCTCCTGCGCGACGCTCCGATCTTAGTGCTCGACGAAGCGCTCTCGGCGGTGGATGCGGAAAATGAATCGGTGATCCAGGAGGCGCTCAACCGCTTGATGCAGAACCGGACAACGCTGATCTTCGCGCATCGCCTGAGCAGCGTAATCGATGCCGATCGGATCATTGTCCTCGAACGCGGCGGCATTGCCGAGATTGGCCGGCACGACGAGCTGATGGCAAGACGCGGGGCCTACCACCGCTTGATGGCGGATCAGGCTACCGACTGGGAAGCCGGCGATGGCGGTCTCACCATCGATCGCGAACCCGCCGTCGAGGCCGACCCGCGACAAGGCTTCAGCAACGGCAGGGACTTCGCGCCGACCGACGCGATCATCAAGGCCGAAGGGCTCGGATGGCTTGGCGCCGCCCGCGCGTTGATGGGGCACATTGGGCCCTACAAGACGAAGCAGGTGTTCACGTTCTTGCTCGGCGTCACCCGTGTGCTGGCCTTCATCGGCGTCGGACTTGTCGGTGCCCTTGCCGTCAGAGCCGTCAAAGACGGCCAGCCGTTCGAACCGTTGTTGCTGGCTCTGGCAGTCCTCGCGCCCGTCGCCGGGCTCTTCCACTGGTTTGAATCGTGGTTGGCACACGACATGGCGTTCCGCCTTCTGGCCGACATGCGCATTGCCCTGTTCAACAAGCTTGAACGGCTGGCTCCCGCCTACATGGTCCGGCGGCGCACGGGCGACATCGTCGCCATGGCCACGCACGATGTCGAACTCGTCGAGTACTTCTTTGCGCACACCGTGGCGCCGGCTTTCGTTGCGGTGCTGGTCCCGGCCGTTGTGATGGCCGTGCTGCTGGCATTCGGCTGGCCGATCGCGGCAGCTCTATTGCCGTTTCTCCTCCTTGTCGGCCTAAGCCCGTTCCTGATGCGCCAGCGCGTTGACCGGCTTGGTTCGCGGGCGCGCGAGGCGCTGGCAGAGCTCAACGCCCATGCCGTCGATTCCATTCAGGGCCTTGGCGAGGTCGTCGCCTTTCAGCACGCGGGCGCACGGCGACGCCAGCTGGTCGCACTGACGGATCGCCACCACAAGGTGCGCCTTCCGTTCTTCAAGGACCTGACGTTCCAGACCAGCCTTCTCGAGGTCGCGACCGGCCTGGGTGGGCTTGCCGTAATCGTGGCAGGTGCCACCCTGGTTGGCGTTGGCCAGCTCGAAAGCGGTATGCTTCCGATGCTGACGCTGTTGGCCATGGCCGCCTTCCTGCCGATTTCGGAGATCGCAAACATCAGCCGTCAGCTCGCCGACACGCTGGGCGCGACGCGGCGCCTCTATGCGATCGAAAACGAACCGGTTGCTGTTGAAGACGGACCGGGCGTGGCCGATTCCGGCCGTGCCGGCGGCCTCTCCATCGCGCTCGACAACGTCAACTTCTGCTACGAGGCCGGTAACCGGCGCGCCCTCAAGGGTGTAACGATCACCATTCCGGCCGGGCAAACGGTGGCGCTGATCGGGCCTTCGGGTGCCGGCAAGACCACGATTGCGCACCTTCTGATGCGGTTCTGGGATCCCGATTCCGGATCAATCCGCCTTGGCGGCCACGATCTGCGCGCATTCAAGCTTGACGATCTGAGGCACCGCATCGCCCTGGTTGCCCAGGACACCTACCTGTTCAACGATACACTGCGCGCCAACATTCTCTTGGCCGACCCCACGGCCAGCGAGCAACAGCTCGGTGTCGCTCTCGACCGCGCATCCCTGAGGAGTTTCGTCGACGGTCTGCCCGACGGTTTGCAAACCAGGGTCGGCGAACGCGGCATGCGGCTCTCCGGCGGCCAGCGCCAGCGCGTCGCCATCGCCCGCGCCTTTCTCAAGGATGCCCCGGTGCTGATCCTCGATGAATCGACCTCGCATCTCGACGCGGTCAACGAAAGCGCCGTGCGCGCAGCGCTCGATGCCTTGATGGCCGACCGCACGACCGTCGTCATTGCCCATCGCCTGTCGACGGTGCGCAACGCCGATGTCATCGTTGCCCTGGATCAGGGGCGCATTGTCGAGACCGGGACCCACGCCGAACTGCTGGCCAAGGGCGGTCTCTACGCGTCATTCGTGATGCATCAGCTGGCCGCCACGCGGACCCGCGGCGCCGCGGAGTGATGGTCGCTCGTGCGGCACCGAAGTCACTGGGCCGCGTTATCGCGTGAGTGGACAAATGCCTGCCGTGCACAAATGCGGCGGTCATGCCCGCGACTGGTGCTTGCGCACGGGCGCGGTGCCTGGGTGATCACGCAAAACCACGTCGCCGGCGATGCGGCAGCGACAACGGTAGCTGCTATGCCGCGACCATCGCCGCGGCGACCACGGTGGCTGCGGTTGAGCTGTCATTGATCACGACGATCACGTCGCCAGGTTGTGCCTCGGATGCTGCGCCGAACCTGCCAACGAAATCGGCTGGCGGCAACAAGCGCATGCACCGTGCCGGAACAGCTGCAGTTGACAGCGGCTTGACCGGCCTTCCACTTTGGTTTTGCCGCTACTTTCGTAATTGCCTTATCGGTACCGGAGCAAGAACCTAAGATGCCTTTTGCACATCGGGCACATAAGGCTTGGACGCGAAGTGTTCCTTGTCACCGCTCGCGAATTTCAGACCTGCATTCTTGATGGCATCGTCTGAAACTTTCTCCAAAGGCACATAGTAACGATCATCGTCCTTTTTGAACGTGTCATTACTGACCGCATTGTAGCAGCACAAGAATGTCCAACGGCGCTTGTCCGAGCGGTTCTGGTCCGAGCGATGCAGCGTATTGCCATGGAAGACGACGGCGTCACCTGGTTGCAGGATGCAATCGACAACGTCGTGCTTCTCGAGAATGTGCGGCAGGCGTTCCGGGTCTGCCGAGTTCTGCTCAGGTGTCACTTGGACATGGTCAAGCCGGCCGAGCTTGTGCGATCCTTTGACAAGCTTCAAGCAGCCGTTGTCGGTATCGGTGTGATCGAGCGCGATCATGAAGCTTAGCATCTTTGGCTCGAGGCAACCGTTGTAATACCAGTAGCCGTAATCTTGGTGCCATTCCCATGCACCGCCGACCTTGGGGTCCTTGGCAGTCAGCTTCGACTGGAAATGATAGACGGGTTCGCCAATCAGGGCCTCAGCCGCCTCAACGACGCGGGCACTGCGCGCGGCCAGGCCATAAACGCTGTCACCGGCCCGGTTCCAGAGCGATATCCGCGTTGCACAACCTTCTTGATCGGCACGCAGGAGGGAGTGTTCTTGGATTGCCGGATCTTCCTCCATCGCCCGACGAAGAAGGTCCGTTTCCTCGGCATCGAACAAACCGCGAAGAAAGACGAAACCGTCCTCGTGATACGCAGCGATTTCATCTGCTGAAAGTCTCGTTGTCATGGCGCATCCTCCAACTATCCGATCATTGAATTCAGGCTGGACTGAACTATTCACCGTGGCTGCAATTTTGCAAGCGGGCGTGCGGTTGCAGGCGTTCTGATCGGCGGACGTTTAAACTGTATGTCCGACGCACGCGATTGGAAAGACCGGCCAATGCCGGCTACGGCTCATCCACGTCACCGCGCGTACCCGCTCCCGTACAGGTTGACCTGACGCGCCGATGATCCGGTGTCGAGGCGCAGCCGCTTGTTCGCGTCCGATCAAACTGCACAGGAGAAGAACCCGAAAAGCGTCAGAGTGTATGGAATGTCGTTCGCGATTCTTGCATGATTGTAGGCCCAAAAGCCACCGCGATTGAGTTTGCAGCGTGCCTACAACCGACATCATGATCGCCTTCTTCCTGGCGAGCGCCGTGTTTGCGTACATGCCCGGCCCGTCAACGCTCTATGCGGCAGCGCAGACAATCGCGCGCGGCCGGCGTGCTGGCTGGATGGCCGCTCTCGGTATTCATATCGGCGGCTACGTGCATGTGGTGGCAGCGGCGGCAGGCCTTGCGATTTTGTTTCAGACGATCCCGGCGCTTTACACAATGCTCAAGCTCGCAGGAGCCGCCTATCTCGTCTGGCTCGGATTCCAGCTGCTCACGTCGCAACAGGAGCCGCCGAGCACCGACGTTGCGATGTCCAAGAATTCTCCCCGCCGTGCCTTTTGGGATAGCGTTTCGGTGGAAGTCTTGAACCCCAAGACGGCCCTGTTCTATCTCGCCTTCCTGCCGCAGTTCACCGATGCTGCCGCCGGCCTGCCGGTTTGGGCTCAGCTTGTTGTGCTGGGCACGATCGTGAATGTTATGTTCTCGAGTGCCGACATCCTTTGCGTGCTCCTCGCCGACAAGATCACACGTTGGATGAAGACCTCTCGGTCAGCCAATCGTATTGCCCGGAAGGTCGGTGGTGGATTGCTGATTGGGTTGGGCCTCAACCTCGTGGCCAATCGCCAATGAAGAATGAAGTAAGCGTCGCCTCAGGCTCATTCACGTCGCCGCGCGCGTGTCCGCTCCCAAGCCAAAATCACACGCAAGAGGCTGGCGGTCCGAACGCCGCTCGCGGGCGCCTCCTCAACGGCGAAACCCGCGCCGACCGCCGCCTCGGCTGGGCGATCCTTTTAACGGTCTTCATCGTCTCGGTGTGGGCTTGGTCGAAGGTGTTCGGTTAGGCGGTTTCGGACAATGGCATTCCCGCGTCCGGATATGGACCGCAGTGGGCGCCGTCTTAATACGTGATGTCGTGAAGGGCCATTTTCGACCGTGACCGCAATTTATGGTGCTGCAATGCACAAGCGTCGCGAGGTTCACGGTGTCGACATTCGTTCCTGCCAGATCGGATTCAACCATATCAAGTCAATCAACGTCAGCTATCGCGTGCGGAACGACCGAGCGCGGTTAGGTAGTATCGTAAAGGTCGTGTGCTCATCTCGTGCGTAGCTGAGCCATGCTTGTTTCAGACTGGGCGCGCGAACGCTCTTAGACCTCACTGCGCCGACTCGCCGACTGGCAATCGCTTGTTACTGCGACAGGAATTCCTGCATTTGCACGTTTGTGCCTGCGCCTTGCTCCCGCACCCAATCGGCAAAAGCCAAATGCAACTCAGGGCGCCGCGCATTGCTGAAACTTGAAAGTCGATACGGGTACCCGGTCTTGGCACAATTCTTCGGCCCGAACGGGGCGACTAGAGATCCAGATCCAAGCGCTGAGACGGCGATGGACAATTGCGCCAAGTGAACACCATGCCCAGCAAAAGCAGAACGCAGCGCAAGCGTCGTGTGCTTGAACTTCATTCGGCGTCTGGCGGGCGGCACCTTGAATTTGAAGCGCTTGCCCCACTCGCCCCAACCAAGCCACAAGGGATCATCGGATTCGCGTTCGACGTGCAGTAAGGGAACGTCCCTAAATGGATCAGCGCGATCTTTGATTCTCAGTCTCTTGGCAAGCTCAGGTATGCACACGGGAACCAACCACTCGTCAAACAGAGCAATTTCTTCAACTGTGCCAGGAATTGTGGCCTCGTACCTAAGCGCGAAATCGAAGTCGGCACTGGGCTTGAAATGTTGTGTATGTGTCGAGTCGATTCGCAAATCCATACCGGGATGTTGACCCATAAATTCCGGCAGTCGAGGTGCCAGCCAGTATTCCGCAATCGTTGGAACAAGCGTGATTGCAAGGCGCTGTGTGGCCTTGCGATCCTGAAGAATTTCCAGGGCGTCACGAATGTGTTCAAAGCCATTGGCCAATGGTTTGGTGGCACGGACTGCCAAATCTGTCGCCTCAAAACCGTTCGGTTTACGAATCAATAACTCGCAGCCGATGAACTCCTCCAGTCGGCGTACCTGCTGCCCTACTGCCGCAGGCGAAACGCATAATTCATCCCCTGCGCCGCGAAAACTTCCGTGACGAACTGCTGATTCAAGTGCTCTGAGTGCGTTGAGGTGAGGCAATGTCATTATGGGGAAAGCTAAAGAAATTCTTTAAGAATGGCAAATCAAATCTGATTTGCTCAAATTGCTGTCCTCACAAATACTGAACGCGGTTGAGAGCTAGTTTATGGCGGAAACCTGCCGAACAAGCCCAACCGTCGAGCAGATCTTAAACCGACTTTCCTGATGACCGATACGGATCGGAACCGCCAGCGCGTATGCGCTTTCGGCTCGATGACATGCGTTCAATAAACGGATCAAACCATGGCGACGGAAACCGCTGTTACCCTGTTTATTATCGGCATCTGCGGCGGCGCATGGAATGCATTGTCGGGCGGGGCAACACTCTTTACGTTTCCTGCATTGATGATGGCCGGGCTACCGCCTATCGTTGCAAACGCTACCAATTTCGTCGCCCTGTCTCCTGCCAATGCCGCGGCGCTGCCGCCCTACTTGAATGAGATTAGATCGCTGGGATCCAGGCTCGTTCCGCTACTTGTGATCTCCGGGGGCGGTTCAGTCTTAGGAGCATGCTTGCTTTTGGTGACACACGAGGCATTGTTTCTTGCAATGGTGCCGTTTCTCATTCTTGTGGCCACGATCTTGTTTACATTCGGCGAACGTGCCCGGGCCTTTCTGGTAGCGCATGCAAATCCGAAACGCGCTAACGCAATTGCCCTCACATCACTTTTTGTGTTTTCGATTTACGGTGGTTATTTTGGTGCCGGGCTGGGCATCATACTTCTCGCCGTGAGCCAAATTCTCGGGTACGCCGCATTTCACACTGCGAACACCATAAAGAACGTCCTGTCCGCTAGCCTGACCGCCCTGACGATTGCGGTATTCGGTGCAGGAGGCATCATTACCTGGCCAGAGGCCACACTCATGATGGCCGGAAGCACAATAGGTGGTTACCTCGGTGGGCGATACGCGCGTTTCGTCAGCGATGCGTGGCTGCGTTGTGTCGTGACGACCTTTGGCGTTGTCCTATCGTTGATTTACTTCAACCGGATTTGGATGGGCTAGTCCCGGTAGGGACGCTGCCAGCAGATCGTGCACACCGGTGGCATATATATACCGCCACTACGGCATCTGCTTCGAATTCCGCCGGCTACGCCGCGTTGACAAGCTTATGTCGGCGGCGGAAGCATTTTCAGCCGCAAGTGCTATAAATGCTATTGGATTAAAGTCAGATGGGCGACTGTCGCAGGCTCGATCGAAGCGAGCACTCCACGACCGGCAATGCTGCACCTGCTTAGGGCAGTTCCGGGTCATTCGCGTCGCCGCGCATGTGTCAGCTCCCGAGCCAAATTGGCCATCAAGGTAACGCATTTTGAACGTCGCTCGCCAGCGCCTCCTCAACGGCGAAACCCGCGCCGACCGCCGCCTCGGCTGGGCGATCCTTTTAACGGTCTTCATCGTCTCGGTGTGGGCCTGGTCGAAGGTGTTCGGTTAGTCGGTTGCGGACAATGGCATTCCCGCGTCCGGATTAGGACCGCAGCGGGCGCCGTCCTGAAACGTGATGTCGTGAAGGGCCAAAAGCGGCTTTCGTCACCTTTGCTGGAATTGATAACCTGGTCAATGAAATGGCTTCTTTGCGCTATCCACTTCTGACGACCTCAGTTCAATGGCACGCTTCACACTGCCGCCAAAGATGTCGAGGTTGTTAACTCCAACTCCATCATCGAAGCCGGCATCGCTGATCGACTAACCGTCAGCCCTGCGTGTCGCGATTACGTTGCCAAGGCGGTCGGCAGAAGTGTTCAGACGGTCCTTGACATGCGGCGCGATGTACCAATCGGCGTGTTTGGAATTACCCGTGAGCTACGCACGTGCCAGCTAGCGTGTGGTTTCGAAGTTCCTGCCGAGGAGCTGACCAGCCTGCCCGAGTTGTGGTACATGTGTCATCCACTCCGACATGGAGATCCAGAATGTTTATGATGTTCGCGGAGTGGCTGAAACAGCACGAGAGACGTGGCAGTGCCGCGCAGAGATGAAGCGGGACCGCTCAGCGTCTCAAACTGCGATATTGGCCGCTGTCATCTCCAAGAACTACTAGAAGAAGAATGTCAAGGATCGTTTCAGTCAGCCAATTGCTCGACGCGTACAACCTCAAGCTTGGGCAACTTCCTGCAAGCTTCAAGTGGGTCGGTTTGCTGATTTATTTGCTTGCCGTGCTTGCGGGTGTTGGGACTGTCATGGCCGGTGTCGTGTTGATCGAGGCGATCATCAGACCTCTACAGCCGGACTCGCACCAAGTCTTTTTCATGCACCTCGGTTGTGCAGTGGTTGGGATGGCGGTATTTTCGTACATCAAAACAGTTGCTCAGCGCGTCTACTCCGCCGCGCATTTTACGTCCGTGATCTCCTCTGAAAAGCCAATCAGCTTTTTCCTCAGACCCTTTTCGACGGACAACGAAATGTTGTCCGAACCGCCTAGGGGGGGCATCTGGGGATTGATAAGCGCAAGTCAGAACCCGAACATCCTATGGTCAGTAGAGTCACTCGTCGGCAAGACATTGTCTGACAGTTACATCTTCGTTTCGATTGGCAGGCCCGGAGAAAAACTGCCCGCAGCTGGCAGCAACAGGATCTATGCGCGCGATGAAGTATGGCAGAACGTTGCGTCCGATCTTATCGCGATGTCGCGGATCGTGTTTCTACGGGTCGGTTCCACTCCGAACGTCCGGTGGGAACTTTCGCAGATTTTGCACGATGGCGTGCGTGAGAAGTGTATCATCCTTACGATTGATCCGAAAGGAAAACCGGCGTCGCCTGCCCTGTTAAAGGATGTGGCGCCCGAACTCCATGAGTGGATCGCGGACCAGGTCTCAATCTCGGACTCGGTCCTCGCAGTCCGGTTCCCGGATCACGGGCGTGCGGAGATCAAAAGCGTTGATGCGGCCTGCGACGTCCAAAAAGAATTGACTTCGGTTTTGACTGCATGGGCCGGCGAAACCGATAGTCACGCACTCTCTCAAGCGCCGCATCGCGGCGGGTTGGGATGGTTTGTTCTGGAGCGCTGGATCCATTCGACGGTCAGCTCTATCATGATCGTTTGCGCATTCGTGCTTCTCGCTTTCTTCGCCTACCTGGGTGGGGCGTTCACAAGCATCGGTTATGCGCCGCCCGAAACCAAATCACCGAACGAAAAACTTCAGGAGATCGTGTGCCGCCACAAGACTAAGGAAGGATGGATTTTGGACCCCGAGTTCCATCGAGAGATCAGAGAGTTTAAACGGTTGTATCCGTGGCACTCCGTGAACTATCTGTTAATGTCTTCGATGTGTGAGGACGGCGGTTCGAAGATGAAGTAAGCTCCCATGGCGGGCAGCGATTGTAAGGTGGACTGGAGCGTACCGTTACAGATGCAACATCAAAATTGCGCATGTAACCAGAGTGTCTCTTGTGGGTCATTCGCGTCGCCATGCGAACGTCCGCTGCTGGACCAAAATGACGAGCAAGGGGCCGGCGTATTGAACGCCGCTCGTTGGCGGCTGCGCGGCCCGGTCCGACCGGTGGATAACCGGCAAAACTCGGAAATCCGACTTCTCAAAAAGTCGGACGTTCACTTTTGTTCCTGTGGAAAACCGGCTAAGTCCTTGAAATCATTGGTGCCGCAAGAGGGACTCGAACCCCCGACCCCCTGATTACAAATCAGGTGCACTACCAACTGTGCTATTGCGGCTTTCCTTTGAGAACCGGCATCTTAGCCAAACCTGCAGGTTCTCTGTGAGGTGCATATTTGCACGCTACGGATTGTGCCTCCTGGTCCAGTTCCAGCCTGGCGGTTAGACATCAGCGCTTCCTTAACCTGCGTGCCTCGGAGACGGTCAACATATGCGTCGGCGAGAGACGCAGGTATGGCTTCCCAACCGCCATGAACATCGCCGCTATATAGCGCCCCGCCCCGCATCTTGCCAGTGCAAAGGCATCACTTCGGCGCAAGCGAAACCGCGCACCGCGAGCAATGCCGAGCGGGAACGATCGTGGCGCGCGACCGGCCGGCCTTTGTCGGGCACGCGACCCGCAGAGCCGACCCGGGCCGGCAGCGCGCCGCAGCATGCATCCCTGCCGCCGGAACGTACCGATCGCGCGGCCGGATCACGCCGCCCGATCTACCCGCCCCATCCTGCCGCCCTGCGCAATGACGGCGACAAATGATTAGGACTTCCTTATCCCTATTGCATTAATGTCGGCGTTTATGCGGCTGAAAGCGCAACGTGGAGAGTGAGTATGCGTCTCATCAAGGTCTTCGGCGCCGTCGTGGCATTGACCACCCTGGCAATCGCCGCGCCCCAGTCGGCTTCGGCCTTCGGCTGGCACCGCTCCCACCACCCTTCCGGCGCCGACCCCTATGCCTATCGCTATGAACCGCGCGGCTATTATCCCTATTACAAGTCGCACTACTGGCGCCCGGCCCACAAGGTCCGCCGCCGCCGCGGCATTCGCGCACCGCGCTATTACCCGGCCTGGGGCTATTACAAGCGGACCTGGCGCCACCGCGCCTGGCATCGCCGCAACCATGGCCGCCACCACCGCTGGCATTGGTGATCGCCGCCGCAGCCGTCGACCGAGACGTCACCGGCCGGCAAGACCGCCGTTGCGCATCAGCACGTGGGTGTAAAGCGCGATCGCAGCAGCATTCGAGACATTGAGGCTCGCGATGGCACCGTCCGTCGCGAGCCTTGCGGTGAGTGAACAAGCCGCCGCCGTCGACTGGCGCAGTCCCTTGCCTTCGGCGCCGAGAACGATCGCCGTCGGCCCGCCGTCCAGCGCTGCTTCGAATGCCGCCTCGCCGGCGCCGTCCAGGCCGATCACGCGGAACCGTTGCGCCGTCAGCGCCGCAATCGCCTGCACCAGGTTCTGCACGAGTGCGACCGGCACCAGCTCGAGCGCGCCGGAGGCAGCTTTCGCGGTTGCGCCGGCAAGCGGCGGGCTGTGGCGGCGGGTCATGACGAGGCCGGCAGCGCCGAACACGGCGCACGAACGCAGCACCGCCCCGACGTTGTGCGGGTCGGTCACCTGATCCAGAAAGACCAGAGGGCGCTTGTTGTGCACGGCTGCTTCGGCAAGCGCGTCCAGCTCGGCAACGGCGAGTGCACTGCAGCCGAGCAGCGCGCCCTGGTGCACGGTCTCCGCCCCGAGCCTCCGGTCGAGCGCCTTCGGCAACACGCGTTGCGGTGCCACGCCGCGCCCTGCGAGCGCCGAAACCAGCCGGTTTTCCGCGTTCTGCGTCAGCCAGATGTCGCGAACGTCCCGTGCCGGATTGGCAAGCGCGGCCGCGACGGCGTGGATGCCGAATATCTCGACGGTATCATCGTCCTGTCGCGCCGGCTCCGGCGTCCGCCGGGCGCGCGCGCCTCCCGGGCCGGGGCGCGCGCGACGACGTCCTTCCGAGCGCTCACCGCGCCCGCGGGTCTTGCTCATTAAGCCTCTCTGCGGGCACCTGAGATCCGGCCTAACCGGGGCCCGACCGGGCCCTAACCATGATCTGATTGCCGTCTGTTAACCATTGACATTTTCGGGTCGAGGCGAGATATACACGGCTCCGGCCCCGCTGGCGACAGCGGGGCATTGTCGTCGCACCGGGCGTGCCGATTTGGCGCCCGCAATCTGCGCATTTCGCGTGATTGCACCGGCCGTGACAGTGTTGCCGTGGATGCCTCGCAAGAGGCGTGGCGATGGACCGGAGGGATGCCCGAGTGGCTAAAGGGGACGGGCTGTAAACCCGTTGGCTATGCCTACGTTGGTTCGAATCCAACTCCCTCCACCAACCATCGCGACGTGAACGGCCGGATGCGGGTGTAGCTCAATGGTAGAGCCGCAGCCTTCCAAGCTGAAGACGTGGGTTCGATTCCCATCACCCGCTCCACTGCCCTTCAAGCCCTGAACGCCGCGTTACGCCGACATTGCCGCAGCATGATGGCGTGCCGTTTGCAGGCGTGTTGAGCGTTCACTGCGCAGCAGCGTCCCACACGCAACGGCCGTATGTCTGGCGAACCGCATCCGGCAAAGTCACCTCACACCGCACCTCGAACGTCATTCCTGCGAAGGCAGGAACCTATGGCATGTCGCAGCAAAACGGATTGACCCAAAAGGGAGCAACGCGACCCGGCCGAAAGGCCGCCCCGCCGGAGCCGCCGCGCGAAGCGCGCATAGCGGCGTGAGGCAATGAAACCTAAAGTGAGAAAACGGATTGACCCAAAAGGGAGCAACGCGACCCGGCCGAAAAGCCGCCCCGCCGGAGCCGCCGCGCGAAGCGCGCATAGCGGCGTGAGGCAATGAAACCCAAAGCGAGGCGCATTTCTTGCGACGCGCTTTAAGCCACCATCAATTGCATCCGGCGCTAGCATTGGTCTGCCGATTGTCCGCCCGCACGAATGCATTGAAGTCCGGCGGACTCATCGAACGAGTTGGACAATCAGCGTTGATGGCCCGAAAGGCCGAGGATTGTCTTGTAGAGCATTGGATGACGGTTTGCCGGGCTGACGCCCGTGCCGCCGCGCACTAGATCATCGTGCCTGAAGTTGGAACCGCTGTCGCGGCTCCAACTTCAGGGACAAAGATGATCGCCTCTATAGAATCGAGCAACTTTCTGCATTCATTCGCAATCGGACCGATTTCGAATGAAAGCAGGTTGCCCTAGTATGTGCCCGCAGGACCATGCGTGATCCCGAGTGCATGCAGGCAGACGGAGGTCAATGGGCACATGAGCAGTGGCACGAACGTATTCGAAATGTCGTCGGTGCCGGAGACGACGGGCAGCAGCTATCCGGACGAACTGAAGTACATCACCGACAAGCGTTTCGTACGCCGCCTGACGGCGCCGGCCGGCTTGACGAACTTCGGCGTCAACCTGGTGCGCCTGCCACCCGGCGGGCAGTCGTCCTGGCGCCATGCCCATTCCGCCCAGGACGAGTTCGTCTACATGATGGAGGGCGAACTGGTTCTCACCACCAACGCCGGTGACCAGACGGTTACGGCCGGCGCCTGCATCGGCTTTCCCGCCGGCACCGGTGATGCCCATTGTTTCGTCAATCGCTCGGCTTCCGATGCGACGTTCCTGGTGATCGGCGACCGCAGCGCCGGCGATAGCGTCACCTACCCGGACGTCGATCTGAAGGCCGAACTCGATGACAATGGCGCACTGCGCTTCACGCGTAAGGACGGCACGCCCTATTGAGCCTGCCGTCCCGCACTGTTTGCCTTGGCATTGCAGTCGCTTGCCGGCGCGCGTTGTTGCCTCTTGAAATGCCGTGTGGCAGGGCTTAGACGGGCCCCAGGGACCGGACGTTGCGAGCGCTGCCATGGCCGAGCGGAGCGTCCTGGTGAATGCAATCCGCCACCTTGCGAAGGAGCCACCCATGGCGAAGGCAAAGTTTGAACGCAACAAGCCGCACGTTAACATTGGCACGATTGGTCATGTAGATCATGGCAAGACGTCTTTGACGGCTGCGATCACGAAGGTTCTGGCTGAGAAGGGGCAGGCTGAGTTTTCGGCCTATGAGAACATCGACAAGGCGCCTGAGGAGCGCGAGCGCGGGATCACGATATCGACGGCGCACGTTGAGTATGAGACGGACAACCGCCATTACGCGCACGTCGACTGTCCCGGCCATGCCGACTACGTCAAGAACATGATCACGGGCGCAGCCCAGATGGACGGTGCGATATTGGTTGTTTCGGCTGCCGACGGTCCGATGCCGCAGACCCGAGAGCACATTCTTCTGGCCCGCCAGGTCGGCGTTCCGGCGCTTGTTGTCTACATGAACAAGGTCGACCAGGTCGACGACGAGGAGCTTTTGGAGCTTGTCGAGATGGAGGTCCGCGAGCTTCTCGATAGTTATGAGTTTCCGGGCGACGAGATCCCGATCGTGAAGGGCTCTGCGCTGTGCGCGCTTGAGGACCGCGAGGATGAGATCGGCAAGAACTCTGTTCTCAAGCTGATGGACGAGGTTGACGCCTACATACCGACGCCTGACCGTCCGAAGGACCAGCCGTTTTTGATGCCGATCGAGGACGTGTTTTCGATTTCGGGCCGCGGCACGGTTGTGACGGGTCGGATTGAGCGCGGTGTGATCAAGGTTGGCGAGGAAGTGGAGATCGTCGGCATCAAGGACGAGATCACGAAGACGACGGTGACGGGCGTCGAGATGTTCCGCAAGCTATTGGACGAGGGTGAGGCTGGCGACAACGTTGGCGCGCTCATTCGCGGCATTGGCCGTGACGAGGTTGAGCGCGGCCAGGTTTTGTGCAAGCCGGGCACGGTCAAGCCGCACAAGAAGTTCAAGGCAGAGGCCTACATTCTGACGAAGGAGGAGGGCGGCCGCCACACGCCGTTTTTCACCAACTACCGTCCGCAGTTTTACTTCCGCACGACGGACGTGACGGGTGTCGTGACGTTGCCTGAGGGCACGGAGATGGTGATGCCGGGCGACAACGTGACGATGGACGTCGAGCTGATCCAGCCGATCGCGATGGAGGAAAAGCTCCGCTTTGCGATCCGCGAGGGCGGCCGCACCGTCGGCGCCGGCGTCGTCGCCGCAATCAGCGATTAGGGCGGGAGCCGTCCCGATAGCCTCTGCGCCGAGGCGCCGACAAAATAGACCTTGCGAACGCCGCGACAGCGGCGTTCGGACCGGCGCCGGCGTCGTCGCCGCAATCAGCGATTAGGGCGGGAGCCGTCCCGATAGCCTCTGCGCCGAGGCGCCGACAAAATAAACCTTGTGAACGCCGCAACAGCGGCGTTCGGACCGGCGCCGGCGTCGTCGCCGCAATCAGCGATTAGGGCGGGAGCCGTCCCGATAGCCTCTGCGCCGAGGCGCCGACAAAATAAACCTTGTGAACGCCGCAACAGCGGCGTTCGGACCGGCGCCGGCACAGCGACATCCGGTGTTCCGGATGTCGCCAAGAATCCGTTGCATGGATGACGCGGCAGCCAATCTCCTAAGGCTTGTCGCAGCAAAACGGATTGACTCATACGGGAGCAACGCGACCCGGCCGAAAGGCCGCCCCGCCGGAGCCGCCGCGCGAAGCGCGCATAGCGGCGTGAGGCAAACAACCCGAAGGGAGCAACGCGACCCGACCGAAAGGCCGCCCCGCCGGAGCCGCCGCGCGCAGCGCGCATAGCGGCGCGAGGCAAACAACCCGCAGGGAGCAACGCGACCCGGCCGAAAGGCCGCCCCGCCGGAGCCGCCGCGCGCAGCGCGCATAGCGGCGTGAGGCAAAGAAACCCGCAGGGAGCAACGCGACCCGGCCGAACGGCCCGCCCCGCCGGAGCCGCCGCGCGAAGCGCGAATAGCGGCGCGAGGCAATGAAACCCAAAGCGACGCGCTTTAGACGGCGGCCCGAACATCGCCGTCACGGTGCCCGCACACGTTTATGATGCATCTATGAAGCAACGATTGGGTTTTATGGCGAGACGCTTGCGATCGCGGTCATGAAGAGCGGCTCTGACACTGCGGTGTTCAATATCGGAGCGATCCGCCTGTCCGTCAAACGCAGTGCCGGGCACAGTGCGGCCGAGGTCAAGTTGCAGGTCAAAACCTCCGATCCGGCCGCGGCAAATGCCGTCCTCGGCGCGGCCCGTGCGCCACGGTGTGACCAGGTAGAGCCTCTTACGCCGCGATTTGACGGGTTTTGGATCACCAATCCGGCCGGCGTGGTCCATCTGATCGACGCCAAAGCACCGTGCCAGGGCCGCGCGCCAACAGGTCCGGATATGCAAGAACACCGCCTCGATAAGTTGCTCAAATTCAACAGATTTCCTATTTGCCCGGGACAAACTTTCGAAAAGTCAAGAAAAAAGTTGTCCACGCCTATCTTATGGGCTAAGAGGAGTGCTTCAATGAGCTTTTTGGGCCATGAGGGCAGTTCACTCTTGACGTGTTCGCTGAGAAAGCGGGGTCAGGCACGGCTTTCTGCTCCTTATCATTGATGATCGTACAACTCGCCGTATGGCACGGAACTCTCGCTTTGGTTGAGCTTCGGGCACATGCGGCTGCGTTCGTTAGGGGTATAGCTCAGTTGGTAGAGCGACGGTCTCCAAAACCGTAGGTCGCGGGTTCAAATCCTGCTGCCCCTGCCATGACCTTGAAGGCGTGACCTGAAGGCATGACCTTGAAGGCAAGCGGCGTAGGGTTCACGGAGTGGCTGTCGTGCGAGGGCCCGGCGGCATAGGAAGATGGGCGGCGATGGCGAAGTACAATCCGTTTCAATTTGCGCAGGAGGTGCGTCAGGAAACCTCCAAGGTGACTTGGCCGACGCGCAAGGAGACTTGGGTCACGACAATTGCCGTTTTGGTCATGGTCACACTATCGGCATTGTTTTTTATGCTGGCGGATCAAATACTTGGATATCTGGTCTCGCTCATCCTCACGATTGGCCGCTAAGGGCGGCGGGCGTCGGGGCGTAGTGATCGGCCAACCTCAAGCGAACGGGACGAAATAGGAACGCATGGCGAAGCGCTGGTACATCGTGCACGCCTATACCAACTTCGAGCGCAAGGTGGCTGACGCCATCAAGGAGCGCGCGAAGCAGGCAGGCCTCGAACACCTGTTCGAGGACATCGTGGTGCCGACGGAGGAAGTGGTCGAGGTCCGCCGCGGCCGCAAGGTGCAGGCCGAGCGCAAGTTTCTGCCCGGCTACGTGCTGGTCAAGATGGAGATGACCGATCCCGGTTTCCTTCTGATCAAGAACACGCCGAAGGTCACGGGCTTTCTCGGCGCCGACAACAAGGCGATGCCGATTTCCGATGAGGAGGCAGCCCGTATCCTCAACCAGGTCGAAGAGGGCGTCGAGCGCCCGAAACCGATGATTACCTTCGAGATCGGCGAGCAGGTCCGCGTTGCGGAAGGCCCGTTCGCCTCGTTCTCGGGCCACGTCGAAGAGGTCGATGAGGAACGCGCGCGCCTCAAGGTCGCCGTGTCGATTTTTGGCCGCCCGACACCTGTCGAACTGGAGTTCGGCCAGGTCGAAAAGCAGAGCTAAGGCATGTCGCAGCAAAACGGATTGACTCATAAGGGAGCAACGCGACCTGGCCGAGCGGCCGCCCAGCCGGAGCCGCCGCGCGCAGCGCGAATTGCGGCGTGAGGCAATGAAACCCAAAGCGAGGCGCATTTTTTTGCGACGCGCTTTAGGCCGTAACCGCAGAGCCCGGAGCGGGCAGATCGTACGGTCAAGAGACGAGTTTTCCCGGCGGCACCGGCACGAGGGCGCCATCGGGACCATCCGCGGGAGGGCTGAGCCGGCCCGTTGACCGCTAACCCTTGGGGCGCCTGCCGGTTGCCCCGTAGTGACGAAGCGACCTTGGAAGGGGACAGTGAATGGCAAAGAAGATCGATGGCTACATCAGCCTGCAGGTGCCTGCCGGCCAGGCCAACCCATCACCGCCGATTGGGCCGGCCCTCGGCCAGCGCGGCGTGAACATCATGGAATTCTGCAAAGCGTTCAACGCCAAGACGAAGGACATGGAGCAGGGCACGCCGATTCCGGTCAAGATCACCGTCTTCGCCGACAAGTCGTTCACCTTCACGATGAAGACGCCGCCTGCCTCGTTCTTCCTCAAGAAGGCTGCAAAGATCAACGCCGGCAGTCAGGAGCCGGGTCGCACCTCGGCCGGCAAGGTCTCCATGACCCAGGTCCGCGAGATCGCTGAAGCCAAGATGGCGGATCTCAACACCAAGGATGTCGACCAGGCCGCCCGCATCATCGCGGGCTCGGCGCGTTCGATGGGCCTCGAGGTAACGGAGTAAGGCGATGGCAGACGCAGGAAAACGCATCCGTGCAGCGCGCGAAGCCGTAGATCGCGGCAAGGACTATGAACTCGCCGAGGCGGTCAAGCTGGTCAAGAATTCGGCCAACGCCAAATTCGACGAAACCGTCGACGTGGCGATGAACCTCGGCGTTGATCCCAAGCACGCCGATCAGATGGTGCGCGGCGTGTGCACGCTGCCCAACGGTTCGGGCCGCTCGGTCCGGGTCGCGGTCTTTGCCCGCGGGCCCAAGGCAGACGAGGCAAAGGCTGCCGGCGCGGATATCGTCGGCGCGGAAGATCTGGTCGAAGAAGTGCAGAAGGGCAACATCAACTTCGACCGCTGCATTGCGACGCCGGACATGATGGGTCTCGTCGGCCGGCTTGGCAAAGTACTCGGTCCGCGCGGCCTGATGCCCAATCCGCGCGTTGGCACGGTGACTATGGACGTCACCGAGGCGGTCAACGGCGCCAAGGGCGGCGCCATCGAATTTCGTGTCGAAAAGGCCGGCATCGTGCACGCCGGCGTCGGCAAGGTGAGCTTTTCCGAAGAGCAGCTCGCCGAGAACGTCAAGGCGTTCGTCGAGGCGGTAAACCGCGCCAAGCCCTCGGGCGCCAAGGGAACCTACATCAAGCGGGTCTCCATCAAGTCGACGATGGGCCCCGGCGTGAAAATCGACCAGGCCTCGATCACAGGGGGCCTGACCTAGCTGATTGCCGCGCTGCGGTGCCGACGGCGGCGCAGTGCGGCTCAAAGTTCCAGGTAGTGATGCCTGGAGGCAGAGCCGGAGGGCGACACGTTCTTCGGCTCATGCCTGTCCGAGATTGCAGACGTCCACGGCAGCGGCACCCGCCACCTGCCAAAGGCTTAATCGGGGTTTCGGCCCGGTCTGCATGAGACGCGAGATTTCGTGGCTTTGCGTGCAAACGCTTGCTGCGCCGAAACTTGTGGGTCGCACCGTACGGGGTCAAAGCCGTGCGGCACGGACAGGCCGAGCGTCGCCGGCGAGCGAAAATGGTCGCGGGCGACATGGTGCAACCCGCAGGCTGCGCAAGCAGTTTGCAAACGAAGGAGAGAGCACGTGGACAGAGCTGCGAAAGGTGAGCTCGTCGCCCAGATGCACGACGTCTTCAAGGACGCCGGCGTCATTGTGGTGGCCCACTATGCCGGCCTCTCTGTCGCCCAGATGACCGACTTCCGCGATCGCATGCGCGAGGCCGGCGGTCACGTCAAGGTGGCAAAGAACAGGCTGGCCAAGCTGGCACTCCGTGACACCCAAGCCGCTGCCATCGAGGAGTTGTTCAGGGGGCCGACTTGCGTCGCCTATTCGGACGATCCGATTGCCGCTGCCAAGGTGTCCGTCGCCTTTTCCAAGGACCACGACAAGCTCGTGATTCTCGGCGGCACGATGGGGGATTCCCCCCTCGATGCCGAAGGCGTCAAGGCACTTGCCAGCTTGCCGTCACTCGATGAACTGCGCGGCAAACTCATCGGCCTCATCCAGGCGCCGATGGTCAAGATCGTCCGCACGATCAACGAACCGGGAGCGCAACTGGCACGGGTCATCCATGCCAAGTCACAGCACGGTGAAGCCGCCTGATTGATTGGGAACCGATTGAACGCAAACGGCGCGCTGAGCGCCACCGGCGCAAGCGCCGCAACCAACACCTAGGGAAACTGAAATCATGACTGATATCGCGAAAATCGCCGAAGACCTCTCGAGCCTTACGGTTCTGGAAGCCGCCGAACTGGCCAAGATGCTGGAAGAAAAGTGGGGCGTTTCGGCCGCCGCTGCCGTTGCCGTGGCTGCTGCTCCGGGCGCTGGCGCTGCTGCTGGCGAGGCAGCCGAGGAAAAGACCGAGTTCACGGTCGTCCTCAAAGCCGCAGGCGACAAGAAGATCAACGTCATCAAGGAAGTCCGCGGCATTACCGGGCTGGGCCTCAAGGAAGCCAAGGAACTGGTCGAGGCCGGCGACAAGGCGGTCAAGGAAGACGTCTCGAAGGATGAGGCCGAGGAAATCAAGAAGAAGCTCGAAGAGGCCGGCGCGACTGTCGAGCTCACCTGATGGGGTTTTCCCCCGGGAGGCGGCCCGACGGCCGCCTCCACAACTGCGCTGGCGCGCACTGACGGTTCCCCGGAGCGTCCGAGATGGGTCTCAAAACCTGTTTTTCGGACGCTCCGGTGAACCGTTTCTAAAGCCGGATCGTGCGCCGGGTGGCGCCGTGACCGGCGCGAGTGACGCACGATCGTTGCAATTCCCCTGGCCGGGGGCGGGCCGCCAACCCGCAAACGAGATGAGGAGCCCACATGAACGCGCTGCAGAAGTCTGAAACCTTCACGGGCCGCAATCGCATTCGCCGACAGTTCGGACACATCCGCGAAGTTGCCCGGATGCCGAACCTGATCGAGGTCCAGAAGAGTTCCTATGACGACTTCCTGATGGTCCGCGAGCCCGAGGGTGGGCGTCCCGATGCCGGCCTCCAGGCCGTCTTCAAGTCGGTATTCCCGATTTCCGACTTTTCCGGGCGCGCCACGCTTGAATTCGTGCACTACGAGTTCGACCCGCCGAAGTATGACGTCGAAGAGTGCATGCAGCGTGACATGACCTATTCGGCGCCGCTCAAGGTCAAGCTGCGCCTCATCGTCTTCGATATCAACGAAGAGACCGGCTCGCGGTCCGTCAAGGACATGAAGGAGCAGGACGTCTACATGGGCGACATGCCGCTGATGACGACCAACGGGACGTTCGTCATCAACGGCACCGAGCGCGTCATCGTCAGCCAGATGCATCGTTCGCCGGGCGTGTTCTTCGACCACGACCGTGGCCGCACGCATGCCTCCGGTAAACTGCTGTTCGCCGCCCGCATCATTCCCTATCGCGGCTCATGGCTCGACTTCGAGTTCGATGCCAAGGATATCGTCTACGTACGCATCGACCGCCGCCGCAAGATTCCGGTGACGACGCTGCTTTACGCGCTGGGCCTCAACGACGAAGAGATCCTCGAAGTCTTCTACGAGAAGATCACGATCAAGGACTCCAAGCGCGGCTGGCGGATGCCGTTCGTGCGTGAAAAGTGGCGCGGCACCGCCCCGACCGCAGACCTCGTCAACGCCAAGACCGGCGAAGTGGTCGTCAAGGCCGGTGAGAAGATCACCGCGCGCCGCGCCCGTGAGCTGGCCGAGAACGGTCTGTCCGAGATCCTCGTCTCGTCCGAGGAACTGGCCGGCCGCTATCTCGCCGAAGACATCGTCGACATGAAGACCGGCCGGATCTACGGCGAAGCCGGCGACGAACTCGAAGCCGATCTCCTGGCCGAACTCAAGGACCAGAAGATCAAGCAGTTCGACATTCTCGACATCGACCATGTTTCGGTCGGCGCGTTCATGCGCAACACGCTAAAGCTCGACAAGGCATCGAACCGCGAAGAAGCGCTGATGGACATCTACCGGGTGATGCGCCCGGGCGAACCGCCGACACTGGAAGCCGGCGAAACGCTGTTCCACAGCCTCTTTTTCGATCCCGAGCGCTACGATCTGTCCGCCGTTGGCCGTGTCAAGATGAACATGCGTCTCGATCTCGACGCCGAGGACACCGTGCGCACGTTGCGCAAGGAAGACATCCTCGCCGTCGTCAAGACGCTCGTCGACCTGCGCGACGGCAAGGGCGACATCGACGACATCGACCACCTCGGCAACCGCCGCGTTCGCTCCGTCGGCGAGCTGATGGAGAACCAGTACCGCGTCGGTCTGCTGCGCATGGAGCGCGCCATCAAGGAGCGCATGAGCTCGGTCGACATCGACACAGTGATGCCGCAGGACCTGATCAACGCCAAGCCGGCCGCCGCAGCGGTGCGCGAATTCTTCGGTTCCTCGCAGCTCTCGCAGTTCATGGACCAGACCAACCCGCTCTCCGAGATCACGCACAAGCGTCGCCTCTCGGCGCTGGGCCCCGGCGGTCTGACGCGTGAGCGCGCCGGCTTCGAAGTGCGCGACGTCCACCCGACCCACTACGGCCGGATCTGTCCCATCGAGACGCCGGAAGGCCCGAACATCGGCCTCATCAATTCACTGGCCACGTTTGCCCGCGTCAACAAGTACGGCTTCATCGAAAGCCCCTACCGCCGCGTCCGCGACGGCAAGGTAACCGACGAGGTCGTGTATCTCTCGGCCATGGAAGAGATGCGCCACCACGTCGCCCAGGCCAACGCACCGATCGCCGAGGATGGCACGTTGACGGGCGAACTGGTCACCTGCCGCTATCAGGGCGATGTACTGCTCGTGGCGAACGAGAAGGTCGACTACATCGACGTCTCGCCGAAGCAGCTCGTTTCCGTCGCCGCCGCGCTCATTCCGTTCCTCGAGAACGATGACGCCAACCGCGCGCTGATGGGCTCCAATATGCAGCGCCAGGCTGTGCCGTTGATCAAGGCCGAGGCGCCGCTCGTCGGCACCGGCATGGAAGAGGTCGTCGCCCGCGACTCCGGCGCGGCCATCGCAGCCCGGCGCAGCGGCGTCGTCGACCAGGTCGATGCGACGCGTATCGTCATCCGCGCCACCGAGGAAACCGACCCCTCGAAGCCGGGCGTCGACATCTACCGCTTGCGCAAGTTCCAGCGTTCGAACCAGAACACCTGCATCAATCAGCGTCCGCTGGTGAATGTCGGCGATCGTGTGCGCGATGGCGAGATCATCGCGGACGGACCGTCGACCGACTTGGGCGACCTGGCGCTCGGCAAGAACGTGCTCGTCGCGTTCATGCCGTGGATGGGCTACAACTTCGAAGATTCGATCCTGCTCTCCGAGCGCGTCGTGTCGGAGGACGTCTTCACCTCGATCCACATCGAGGAATTCGAAGTAATGGCCCGCGATACCAAGCTCGGTCCCGAAGAGATCACCCGCGATATCCCGAACGTTTCCGAAGAGGCTTTGAAGAACCTCGACGAAGCGGGCATCGTCTACATTGGTGCTGAAGTTCATCCGGGCGATATCCTGGTCGGCAAAATCACGCCCAAGGGCGAAAGCCCGATGACGCCGGAAGAAAAGCTCTTGCGTGCGATCTTCGGTGAAAAGGCCTCGGATGTCCGCGACACCTCCCTGCGCCTGCCGCCGGGCGTCTCCGGCACCATCGTCGAGGTTCGCGTGTTTAATCGCCACGGCGTCGACAAGGACGAACGCGCGATGGCGATTGAGCGCGAGGAAATCGAAAACCTCGCCAAGGACCGCGACGACGAGCTGCAGATCCTGGACCGCAACGTCTATGGCCGCCTGCGTGAAACGCTGCTTGGCAAGGAGGTCGCCAAGGGCCCCCGCGGCGCGCGCAAGGGCACGACCATCGACGAGGCCATTCTCGACGACATCCCGCGCAGCCAGTGGTGGGAAATCGGGCTCGCCAACGAAAAGGCGCAAGGCGAAGTCGAAGCCATCAACAAGCAGTACGAAGACGCCAAGAAGAGCCTCGAGCGCCGCTTCGTCGACAAGGTCGACAAACTGCAGCGCGGCGACGAGCTGCCGCCCGGCGTCATGAAGATGGTCAAGGTCTTCGTCGCGGTGAAGCGCAAGCTGCAGCCGGGCGACAAGATGGCCGGACGCCACGGCAACAAGGGTGTCGTATCGCGCATCGTCCCGCGCGAAGACATGCCGTTCCTGGAAGACGGCACGCCGGTCGACGTCGTCCTCAACCCGCTGGGTGTGCCAAGCCGCATGAACGTCGGGCAGATCCTGGAGACCCACCTCGGCTGGTCGTGCCGCGGCCTTGGCCGCATCATCGATGATGCCATGCAGAGTTACGAGGAGCAAAGCGACTCCAAGCGGCTGCGCGAGCACCTGTCCAAGATCTACAGTGATCAGGACGCCATCGCCAAGCTGGATGACGCCGAGGTCGCCCGTCTCGGGGACCAGTTGCGCACCGGGGTTCCGATCGCTACGCCGGTGTTCGACGGTGCCCGCGAGCCCGACATCGTGGAGATGCTGAAGCTGGCCGGCTTCGATTCCAGCGGTCAGGTGATGCTCCACGACGGTCGCACTGGCGAGCCCTTCGATCGCAAGGTCACCGTCGGCTACAAGTACCTGCTGAAGCTTCACCACCTGGTCGACGACAAGATCCACGCCCGTTCGATCGGCCCGTACAGCCTGGTCACCCAGCAGCCGCTCGGCGGTAAGGCCCAGTTCGGCGGCCAGCGTTTCGGTGAGATGGAGGTCTGGGCACTGGAAGCCTACGGTGCCGCCTACACCTTGCAGGAAATGCTGACGGTCAAGTCCGACGACGTTGCCGGCCGCACCAAGGTCTATGAGTCCATCGTCCGTGGCGATGATGGCTTCGAGGCCGGCATCCCGGAAAGCTTCAACGTTCTCGTCAAGGAGATGCGTGCGCTCGGTATGCATGTCGACCTGATCGACTCGGAGGTCGAGGCGATCGAGGACGAGGCCGAAGACACCCCGCAGGCGCAATTGCCGCCGGCGGCAGAGTAACCGAGGAGACACACCGAAGGGTCAGGCGGCCGATGTGCCTGATCCCTGCCGCGGCGCATTGTCATGAGGCGTCGTGCACCATGCGCAGCAGCAACGGTTTGGGCCCGCAACCGTGCGCTGCAAGAAGACCGGACCCCGACCGGGGTTCGCCACCCGAATGGCAAGCGGCACCGCCCGGCCGTTTGCTGAGGAGACCAGCGAATGAACGAGATCACAAATCTTTTCAAGCAACAGCAGCAGAGCCTGCCGACGTTCGACCAGATCAAGATCTCCATTGCCAGCCCCGACGATATCCTGTCGTGGTCCTACGGCGAGATTAAGAAGCCTGAGACGATCAACTACCGCACCTTCAAGCCGGAGCGTGACGGTTTGTTCTGCGCGCGCATCTTCGGCCCGATCAAGGACTACGAATGTCTGTGCGGCAAGTACAAGCGCATGAAATACAAGGACATCGTCTGCGAGAAGTGCGGTGTCCAGGTCACGCTTGCCAAGGTCCGCCGTGAGCGCATGGGCCACATCGATCTGGCCGCACCGGTCGCCCACATCTGGTTCCTGAAGTCGCTGCCAAGCCGCATCGGCCTGCTGCTCGACATGTCGCTCAAGGACCTTGAGCGCGTGCTCTACTTCGAGAACTACATCGTCATCGAGCCGGGCGTGACGACGTTCACCGAAATGCAGCTTCTCACCGAGGAGCAGTACAACCAGGCGCTCGACGAATTCGGCCCGGACAGCTTCACCGCCGGCATCGGTGCCGAGGCCATTCGCGAGATCCTGTCCGGCATGGACCTGGCCACGATCCGCGATGAACTGCGCCAGGAAATCGCCGAGTCGACATCGGAACTGAAGCCGAAGAAGCTTGCCAAGCGTCTCAAGGTGATCGAGGCCTTCATCGAGTCCGGCAATCGTCCGGAATGGATGATCCTGACGGTCGTCCCGGTGATCCCGCCGGAATTGCGCCCGCTTGTGCCGCTCGATGGCGGTCGCTTTGCAACTTCGGACCTGAACGACCTCTACCGCCGCGTCATCAACCGCAACAACCGCCTCAAGCGGCTGATGGAGCTGCGCGCTCCGGACATCATCATCCGCAACGAAAAGCGCATGCTGCAGGAATCCGTTGACGCGCTGTTCGACAACGGCCGTCGCGGCCGCGTCATAACCGGCGCCAACAAGCGTCCGCTCAAGTCGCTGGCCGACATGCTCAAGGGCAAGCAGGGTCGCTTCCGCCAGAACCTGCTCGGTAAGCGCGTCGACTATTCGGGCCGCTCCGTCATCGTCGTCGGGCCGAACATGAAGCTGCACCAGTGCGGCCTGCCGAAGAAGATGGCGCTCGAACTCTTCAAGCCGTTCATCTACGCGCGGCTGCAGGCGCTTGGTCAGGCCGCCACCGTCAAGCAGGCCAAGAAGCTTGTCGAAAAGGAAAAGCCGGAGGTCTGGGACGTCCTCGACGAGGTCATCCGTGAACATCCGGTGCTCCTCAACCGCGCCCCGACGCTGCACCGCCTTGGCATCCAGGCTTTCGAGCCGGTCCTGATCGAGGGCAAGGCGATCCAGCTGCATCCGCTCGTCTGCGCCGCTTTCAACGCTGATTTTGACGGCGACCAGATGGCCGTTCACGTGCCGCTGTCGCTCGAAGCTCAGCTCGAGGCGCGCGTTTTGATGATGTCGACCAACAATATTCTGCATCCGGCCAGCGGTGATCCGATCATCGTGCCGTCGCAGGATATCGTGCTCGGCCTCTATTATCTGTCGCTGGTCAGCGACAACCAGCCGGGCGAGGGTATGATGTTCGGCTCGGTCGCCGAGGTGCGCCATGCCCTCGAGGCCGGCATTGTCGGCTTGCATGCCAAGGTCAAGGGCCGCTACGTCGGCGTCGATGAGGAGGGCAACGAAGTTGTCGGTGTCCACGAAACGACACCTGGCCGGATGCTGCTAGGCGAGCTGCTGCCCAAGCGGCCCAAGGTCGAGTTCGACCTGGTCAATCAGTTGCTCACCAAGAAGGCGATCTCGAGCATGATCGACGCCGTCTATCGCGGCTGCGGTCAGAAGGAGACGGTGATCTTCTGCGACCGCATCATGGCGATGGGCTTCGACCACGCGTTCAAGGCCGGCATCTCGTTCGGCAAGGACGACATGGTGGTACCGGACAGCAAGTCGAAGATCGTCGACCAGACCAACGAGTTGGTGCTCGAGTTCGAGCAGCAATACAACGATGGCCTGATCACCAAGCTCGAAAAGTACAACAAGGTCGTCGATGCATGGTCGAAGTGCACCGATCAGATCGCCAAGGAGATGATGGATCGCATTGCCACCGGCGACGAGAGCGGTGCCGATTCATCCAAGCCGATCAACTCGGTCTACATGATGAGCCACTCCGGCGCGCGCGGGTCGCCGACCCAGATGCGGCAGCTGGCGGCCATGCGCGGCCTGATGACCAAGCCGTCGGGTGAGATCATCGAAACGCCGATCATTTCCAACTTCAAGGAAGGTCTGAGCGTTCTCGAGTACTTCAACTCGACCCACGGCGCCCGCAAGGGGCTGGCCGACACCGCGCTCAAGACGGCCAACTCCGGCTATCTGACCCGCCGTCTGGTCGATGTCGCCCAGGACGCGATTATCAGCGAGGTCGACTGCGGAACCGATGCCGGCATCAACGTGCAGGCCGTCGTCGATGCCGGTCAGGTGCTTGTCAGCCTCGCAGACCGCGTGCTCGGGCGCACGGCCGCGGAAGACGTCAAGCATCCCGAAACCGGCGACGTCATCGTCCCGATCGGCGAGCTGATCGAGGAACATCACGCCGAGGCAATCGAGAAGGCCGAACTACAGGAAGTGCGGATTAGGTCCGTCCTGACCTGTGAAACGACCTCCGGTGTTTGCGCCAAGTGCTACGGGCGTGATCTCGCGCGCGGCACGCCGGTCAACATCGGCGAGGCGGTCGGCGTGATCGCCGCCCAGTCGATCGGCGAACCGGGCACCCAGCTGACCATGCGCACCTTCCACATCGGCGGCGCGGCCCAGGTCACCGATACCTCGGTCATCGAGTCGAACTTCAACGGCACGGTGCAGATCAAGAACCGCAACGTCGTCAAGAACGGGCGCGGCGAGTTGGTCGCCATGGGCCGCTCGATGTCGGTCACGATTTCCGATCAGTCCGGCAAGGAGCTGGCAACCCAGAAGATCAGCTACGGCGCGCGCCTTTTGGTTGATGACGGTGACGCCGTCACGCGCGGCACGCGTCTTGCCCAGTGGGACCCCTACACCCGGCCGATCCTGACCGAGGTCGACGGCTTCGTCGAGTACGAGGACCTTGTCGAAGGCGCCTCGATGCGCGAGCAGACCGATGAGGTCAAAGGCACGTCGAACCGCGTGGTGATCGACTGGCGCGCATCCCCGCGCGGTGCCGATCTCAAGCCGGCGATCGTCATCAAGGACAAGAAGGGCAACCCGATCGAGGTCGCACGTGGCGGCGATGCCCGCTACTTGCTGGCCAACGAGGCGATCCTGTCGGTTGAACCCGGCCAGCAGGTCAAGGCCGGCGACGTGCTTGCCCGCATCCCGGTCGCCTCCGCCAAGCAGAGCGACATCACCGGTGGTCTGCCGCGTGTTGCCGAGCTGTTTGAGGCGCGCCGGCCGAAGGATCACGCGATCATTGCCGAGATCTCCGGCACGGTCGAGTTCGGCAAGGACTACAAGAACAAACAGCGGATCGCGATCCGTCCGGCGCAAGAAGATGCCGACTCCGTCGAGTATCTGATCCCGCGCGGCAAGACGCTTGCGGTCCAGAACGGCGACCACATCGAGAAGGGTGATTATATCTACGATGGCCACCCGGCGCCGCACGACATCCTCGCGATCAAGGGGGTTGAGGAACTGGCCAACTACCTGATCAACGAGATTCAGGACGTCTACCGCCTGCAGGGCGTGACGATCAACGACAAGCATATCGAAGTGATCGTGCGCCAGATGCTGCAGAAGGTGGAAATCACGGATCCCGGCGAGACGGACTTCATCAAGGGTGAGCAGATCGACCGCATCGAGTTTGCCGAAAAGAACGCGGCCTACGAGGCAGCCGGCAAGCGGCCCGCCAGCGTGCAGCCGGTTCTCCTCGGCATCACCAAGGCGTCGTTGCAGACGCGCTCGTTCATCTCGGCGGCCTCCTTCCAGGAGACCACCCGGGTGCTGACGGAAGCCGCCGTCGGCGGCAAGGTCGACACGCTCGAAGGCCTCAAGGAAAACGTCATTGTCGGCCGCCTGATCCCGGCCGGCACGGGTGGCATGCTGCGCCGCGTGCGCCGTATTGCAACGCGCCGCGACGAACTGATCGCCAAGGAGCGGGCGAAAGCGGAGGCCGAACAGGCCGCCCTGATCGAGGCCGGCGGCGGCGAAGACACCGTCGCCCGCCGTCGCCGTCGCACCGAAGAGGCGGCCGAATAGCCATCGGCGAACGGCTGAAAAGCCCGCGATAAGCGGCGAGAACCGGGGCCTTGTGCCCCGGTTTTTTGGTGACGCCGGTGAGCCATCTTCAAGGCCGGGATTGGGGTCGAGGCACACCACGTCGCGTTCTCCCCGCGGCCAAACGTCAAATGCTCGAATCGCGACAATTTTTTTCCCGAATGCCAGTCCTCGCCTGTTGACCGTGGCGGGGCATGTGTATATGTTCCCGCAACTCTCACGGTAGGTCGTAGGATTGTGTCGCGCGCGCGTAGCGCTGCAGCCTAAACGCTATCGTCCGATCGCAGAGAAAAATCGAAGTCATGATCACGGTTGTGCCGTGATCCTCTGAATTTGGCCGGGCCCGCGATTACGCGATGTCCGGTCGCGACGTTTGGAATTTTGGCCAGCCGGAACGGCATGGCCTGGCCGGGGAGCCATTGGCGTATGCCGACGATACAGCAGCTGATCCGCAAACCGCGGGAAAAACAGACCAAGCGCAACAAGGTGCCGGCCATGCAGGCCTGTCCGCAAAAGCGAGGTGTGTGCACGCGCGTCTATACAACGACGCCGAAAAAGCCCAACTCGGCCTTGCGTAAGGTTGCCAAGATCCGTCTCACCAACGGTTTCGAGGTGATCGGCTATATTCCGGGCGAGGGCCACAACCTGCAGGAGCACTCCGTGGTTTTGATCCGCGGCGGCCGCGTCAAGGACCTGCCGGGCGTGCGTTACCACATTATTCGCGGCGTGCTCGACACGCAGGGCGTCGCCGCCCGCCGCCAGCGCCGTTCGAAGTACGGCGCCAAGCGTCCCAAGTAGGAGACTTTCGTACGGCACTGCGGCGCATCCCGCGGTGCCGAATTATTTGGCGAAGCCGGCGCCGGCCTGCTTCCATCCGAGATCTCGAAAACCCCGAAGGGCTGAGCAATGTCCCGTCGCCACAGAGCTGAAAAGCGCGAAGTCAATCCCGATCCGAAATTCTCGGATCTGGTGCTGTCGAAGTTCATGAACGCGATCATGAAGGACGGCAAGAAGTCGGTCGCCGAGACCATCGTCTACAGCGCGCTGGATCGTGTCGAGGAGCGCGCCAAGCAGGATCCGATGCAGATGTTCCACTCGGCGCTGGAAAACGTCATGCCGTCGGTCGAGGTGCGCTCTCGCCGGGTCGGCGGTGCCACCTATCAGGTTCCGGTCGAGGTCCGTGCCGAGCGTCGCCAGGCACTGGCCATCCGCTGGATCATCAATGCCGCGCGTGCGCGCAACGAAAATACAATGGTTGACCGCTTGTCGGGCGAATTGCTCGACGCTGCCAACAACCGGGGAACTGCCGTCAAGAAGCGCGAGGATACGCACAAGATGGCGGAGGCGAACCGCGCCTTCTCCCATTACCGTTGGTAAGCGAAAGCTTCGGAGACGATCATGGCCCGCGAATATAAAATCGAGGACTACCGCAACTTCGGCATTATGGCCCACATCGATGCCGGCAAAACGACGACCACCGAGCGGATCCTCTACTACACCGGCAAGAGCCACAAAATCGGCGAGGTCCACGACGGCGCCGCCACGATGGACTGGATGGAACAGGAGCAGGAGCGCGGCATTACGATCACGTCGGCTGCGACGACCACCTTCTGGGAAGGCCGAGACGGCAAGAAGCGCCGGCTCAACATCATCGACACCCCGGGCCACGTCGACTTCACGATCGAGGTCGAGCGGTCGTTGCGCGTGCTCGACGGCGCCATCGCGCTGCTCGATGCCAACGCCGGTGTCGAGCCGCAGACCGAGACGGTCTGGCGCCAGGCGGACAAGTACAACGTGCCGCGCATGATCTTCGTCAATAAGATGGACAAGACCGGCGCTGACTTTTTCCGCTGCGTGGACATGATCAAGGACCGCCTTGGTGCCAAACCGGTTGCGATCCAGTTGCCGATCGGCGCCGAGAGCGACTTTGTCGGCGTCGTTGACTTGATCGAGATGAACGCTCTCATCTGGCGTGCCGAAGATCTCGGTGCGAAGTGGGATGTCGTCGACATTCCGGCGGAACTGGTCGACCAGGCTCAGCAATGGCGCGAAGCCATGATCGAAGCGATCGTCGAAGTCGACGACGAAGCTATGGAAGCCTATCTCGAAGGCAATGAGCCGGACAACGACAAGATCCGCCAGTTGCTTCGCAAGGGCACCTGCGAAGTCAGCTTCTATCCGGTGATGTGTGGCTCGGCCTTCAAGAACAAGGGCGTGCAGCCGCTGCTCGATGCCGTTGTCGATTATCTGCCGAGCCCGGTCGAAGTGCCGGCGATCAAGGGCATCAATCCGAAGGACGGCTCCGATATGGAGCGCGTGTCGTCCGACGACGAACCGTTGTCAATGCTGGTCTTCAAGATCATGAACGACCCGTTTGTCGGCTCGTTGACGTTTGCGCGCATCTATTCGGGCACGGTTCAGTCCGGCGCCTCGCTGATGAACACGGTGCGTGAAAAGCGTGAGCGCGTCGGTCGCATGCTGCTCATGCACTCAAACGACAAGGAAGAGATTTCCGAAGCCTACGCCGGCGACATTGTCGCGCTGGTCGGCATGAAGGAATCGACGACCGGAGATACCCTTTGCGATCCCGCCAAGCCGGTGATCCTGGAGCGCATGGAGTTCCCGGAGCCGGTGATCGAGATCTCCATTGAGCCAAACTCGAAGGGCGACCAGGAAAAGATGGGCATGGCCCTGAGCCGGCTGGCCAAGGAAGACCCTTCGTTTCGGGTCAAGTCCGACGAGGAAAGCGGCCAGACCATCATCGCCGGCATGGGCGAGTTGCATCTCGACATCATCGTCGACCGCATGAAGCGCGAGTTCAAGGTCGAAGCCAATATCGGCCAGCCGCAGGTGGCCTATCGTGAAACGGTCTCCAGGCGTGCCGAGGTCGACTATACTCACAAGAAGCAGTCCGGCGGCTCCGGCCAGTTTGCCCGCGTCAAGATGGTGATCGAGCCGAACGAGACCGGTGCCGGCAATGAGTTCGCCTCCGAAATCGTCGGCGGCGCGGTGCCGAAGGAGTACATTCCAGGTGTCGAAAAGGGCCTGCAGTCGGTTTGGGATTCAGGCGTTCTGATCGGCTTCCCGCTGGTCGACACCAAAGTCACCCTGACCGACGGTGCCTACCACGAGGTCGACTCCAGCGCGATTGCGTTCGAGATCGCCGGCCGTGCAGCGCTGCGCGAAGGCTGCCAGAAGGCCGGCGTGCAATTGCTCGAGCCGATCATGGATGTCGAAATCGTCACGCCGGACGAGTTCGTCGGTACGGTGATCGGTGACATCAACAGCCGACGCGGCCAGGTTCGCGGACAGGAGATGCGCGGCAACGCGACGGTGGTGAGCTGTTTCGTGCCGCTCGCCAACATGTTCGGCTATATCAACACGCTGCGTTCCTCGACGCAGGGCCGCGCATCCTTCACGATGCAGTTCGCCCACTACGCCGAGGTGCCGCGCCAGGTCGCAGACGAGGTCAAGGCGAAGTTCGCCTGATCCGAATGAATTCGAGGAACAAGCGGGCAGGCGCCTGCCCGCCCGACGCATAACGAGAGCAACAGGAGCCACCCATGGCGAAGGCAAAGTTTGAACGCAACAAGCCGCACGTTAACATTGGCACGATTGGTCATGTAGATCATGGCAAGACGTCTTTGACGGCTGCGATCACGAAGGTTCTGGCTGAGAAGGGGCAGGCTGAGTTTTCGGCCTATGAGAACATCGACAAGGCGCCTGAGGAGCGCGAGCGCGGGATCACGATATCGACGGCGCACGTTGAGTATGAGACGGACAACCGCCATTACGCGCACGTCGACTGTCCCGGCCATGCCGACTACGTCAAGAACATGATCACGGGCGCAGCCCAGATGGACGGTGCGATATTGGTTGTTTCGGCTGCCGACGGTCCGATGCCGCAGACCCGAGAGCACATTCTTCTGGCCCGCCAGGTCGGCGTTCCGGCGCTTGTCGTCTACATGAACAAGGTCGACCAGGTCGACGACGAGGAGCTTTTGGAGCTTGTCGAGATGGAGGTCCGCGAGCTTCTCGATAGTTATGAGTTTCCGGGCGACGAGATCCCGATCGTGAAGGGCTCTGCGCTGTGCGCGCTTGAGGACCGCGAGGATGAGATCGGCAAGAACTCTGTTCTCAAGCTGATGGACGAGGTTGATGCCTACATACCGACGCCTGACCGTCCGAAGGACCAGCCGTTTTTGATGCCGATCGAGGACGTGTTTTCGATTTCGGGCCGCGGCACGGTTGTGACGGGTCGGATTGAGCGCGGTGTGATCAAGGTTGGCGAGGAAGTGGAGATCGTCGGCATCAAGGACGAGATCACGAAGACGACGGTGACGGGCGTCGAGATGTTCCGCAAGCTATTGGACGAGGGTGAGGCTGGCGACAACGTTGGCGCGCTCATTCGCGGCATAGGCCGTGACGAGGTTGAGCGCGGCCAGGTTTTGTGCAAGCCGGGCACGGTCAAGCCGCACAAGAAGTTCAAGGCAGAGGCCTACATTCTGACGAAGGAGGAGGGCGGCCGCCACACGCCGTTTTTCACCAACTACCGTCCACAGTTTTACTTCCGCACGACGGACGTGACGGGTGTCGTGACGTTGCCTGAGGGCACCGAGATGGTGATGCCGGGCGACAACGTGACGATGGACGTCGAGCTGATCCAGCCGATCGCGATGGAGGAAAAGCTCCGCTTTGCGATCCGCGAGGGCGGCCGCACCGTCGGCGCCGGCGTCGTCGCCGCAATCAGCGATTAGGGACAAACTCTCAAGGGCGCCTGGTCACACCGGGCGCTCTCTACTTTTGGCAGTCAACAGCCTCGAAGTGAGATCAGACCAATGAACGGTCAAAACATCCGAATCCGGCTCAAGGCGTTCGACCATCGCGTTCTCGATGCGTCGACCCGCGAGATCGTGAACACGGCAAAACGGACGGGTGCGGAAGTGCGTGGTCCGATCCCGCTGCCGACGCGCAAGGAAAAGTTCACGGTGATCCGCTCGCCGCACATCGACAAGAAGAGCCGCGAGCAGTTCGAAATGCGCACCCACAAGCGCCTGCTCGACATCGTCGACCCGACCCCGCAGACGGTCGACGCGCTCATGAAGCTTGATCTGGCCGCCGGCGTCGACGTCGAGATCAAGCTCTAGGCGCCGGGCGCGGTGGGCCGTCGGGTGTGACGTGCCGCCGATGTCGAGGTAGCCGATGTCGAAGCTGTCGATGTCGAGGCTGCCGACGCCAAGAGATATGACACGAGGGTCCTCTCGCCGTTACCGCGATGACCCGGAATTAAAGGGACAGCGCCATGCGCTCCGGACTGATAGCACAAAAGATCGGCATGACCCGGATTTTCCTAGAGACGGGCGAGCACGTACCGGTCACCGTTCTGAAACTCGATGCCTGCCAGGTAATCGGCCAGCGCACCGACGAAAAGAACGGCTATAGCGCCGTGCGCCTCGGTGCCGGCACCCGCAAGCGCTCGCGTGTCTCCAAAGCCGAACAGCAGAACTTCGTCATCGCCAAGGTCGAGCCCAAGCGCAAGGTCGCAGAGTTCCGCGTCAGCCCGGACAACCTGATCGAGGTCGGCGCCACCATGTCGGCCGATCACTTCCTGACCGGCCAGAAGGTCGACGTCACCGGCACCAGCCAGGGCAAGGGTTTTGCCGGCGCCATGAAACGCTGGAATTTCGGTGGCCTCCGGGCATCCCACGGTGTTTCGATTTCGCACCGCGCACACGGCTCCACCGGCCAGTGCCAGGACCCGGGCAAGGTCTTTAAGGGCAAGAAGATGGCCGGTCATCTGGGCGCCGAGCGTGTCACCACGCTCAACCTCGAGGTCGTCAAGACCGACGTTGATCGCGGCCTGTTGATGATCAAGGGCGCGGTGCCGGGCCATAAGGGCGGATGGGTCATGGTGTGCGATGCCGTCAAGCGGCCGTTGCCGGACGGCGTACCGACGCCGGGCTCGTTCACGGCCCCGGCCGGCGCCCCGACAAAGGCCGCCGATGACGCCGAGGCAGCACCCGAGGCCGCAGCGCCCGAGAGTGGAGAATAAGCATCATGCAGGCCAACATAACCAATCTCGACGCCGGCAGCGCCGGTACGATCGAGCTGAACGATGCGATCTTCGGCCTGGAGCCGCGCAAGGACCTGCTGCACCGCATGGTGCGCTACCAGCAGCTCAAGCGCATGGCCGGAACGCACGACACCAAGGACCGTTCCGAGATTACCGCATCGGGCCGCAAGTTCGTGCGCCAGAAGGGATCCGGTGGCGCCCGTCACAGCACGCGCAAGGCACCGCAGTTCCGCGGCGGCGGCAAGGCCTTCGGCCCGAAATCGCGCAGCCACGCCATTGATTTGCCGAAAAAGGTGCGCGCCCTGGCTCTGCGCCATGCGCTGTCCGCCAAGGCCCAGGCCAGTGAGTTGATCATTCTCGACGAGGCGGCTTCGAGCGACGGCAAGACCAAGTCGTTGCGCGATCAACTCGGCAAGCTCGAGTGGACCAACGCGTTGATCATCGCCGGCTCGGAGGTGGACGAGAATTTTGCCCGCGCCGCCCGCAATATCCCCCACATCGACGTGCTGCCCGTGCAGGGCATCAACGTCTACGACATCCTGCGGCGCCACAAACTGGTGCTGACCAAGGCTGCACTCGAAGCGCTCGAGGAACGTTTCGCGGATGCCCGGATGCCGAAAGCGAACGGCAAAGGGGAGGCAGCGTAATGGCCCGCATCGATGCCTACGACATCATCGTCTCACCGGTGATCACGGAAAAGGCGACCATCGTCTCGGAAAACAATCAGGTGGTCTTCAACGTTCGCCGCGAGGCGACCAAGCCGGCGATCAAGCTTGCCATCGAGCAGCTGTTCAACGTCAAGGTCAAATCGGTGAACACGCTGGTTCGCAAAGGCAAGCGCAAGGTGTTCCGCGGCATTCGCGGTCGCCAGGTCGATGTCAAGAAAGCGGTTGTCACGCTCGAAGATGGACATTCCATCGACGTGACGACGGGGCTCTAGGGAGACCGGATCATGGCACTCAAAACATTCAATCCGAGGTCTAACGGGCTCCGCCACCTGGTCATCGTTGACCGCGCGCACCTGTGGAAGGGAAAGCCTGTCAAGGTGTTGACCGAAGGCTCGTCCAAGACCGGCGGGCGCAACAATACCGGGCGCATCACCTCGCGCCATATTGGCGGCGGTCACAAGCGCGCCTACCGCAAGGTCGACTTTCGCCGTCGCAAATTCGATATCCCGGCCACGGTCGAGCGCCTTGAATACGACCCGAACCGCACCGCCTTCATTGCCCTCATCAAATACGAGGACGGCGAGCTCGCCTACATCCTGGCACCACAACGCCTGTCCGCCGGTGACACGGTGGTCGCTGGCGACAAGGTCGACGTCAAGCCGGGCAACGCGATGCCGCTTTCGGCGATGCCGATCGGTACGATCATCCACAACGTCGAACTCAAGCCCGGCAAGGGTGGCCAGATCGCGCGTTCGGCTGGCGCCTATGTACAACTCGTCGGCCGCGATGCGGGCTGGGCGATCTTGAAGCTGAACTCGGGCGAGACCCGTCGCGTGCGCGCCGAGTGCATGGCAAGCGTCGGCGCCGTGTCCAACCCGGACCATGCCAACACCTCGATCGGCAAGGCCGGTCGCGCGCGCTGGCACGGCAAGCGCCCGCAGACCCGCGGCATCGAAATGAACCCGATCGACCACCCCAACGGTGGCCGCACCAACGGCGGCCGCATCTTCAAGACGCCATGGGGCAAGATCGCGAAGGGTGTCCGCACCCGCAAGAACAAGGCGACGGACAAGTACATCGTCCGCAGCAGACACAAGAACAAGTAAGGCACGTGGCGTGCCGGCCGAAGGCGCCTCTACCGCCTCCGCCCGGTACCCGGCAAAGGAGATCGCAACGTGACACGCTCAGTTTGGAAAGGCCCCTTCGTTGACGGCTATCTGTTGAAGAAGGCTGACAGGGTACGCGAGTCCGGGCGCAACGAAATCATCAGGATCTGGTCGCGCCGCTCCACCATCCTGCCGCAGTTCGTCGGCCTCACGTTCGGCGTCTACAACGGCCACAAACACATCCCGGTGTCGGTGACGGAAGACATGGTGGGCCACAAGTTCGGCGAGTTCTCGCCAACCCGCTCCTACTACGGTCACGGCGCGGACAAGAAGTCGAAACGCTAGTTGGGGAAGTCAAATGGGTAAGCAGAAACGCGATCGCAGCCTCCCCGACAACGAGGCCAAGGCGGTTGCCAGAAATCTGCGCATTTCGCCGCAAAAGCTCAACCTTGTCGCCGGCATGATCCGCGGCAAGACGGTCGCGCAGGCGCTTGCCGACCTCGAGTTTTCGCGCAAGCGCATCGCAATCGATGTTCGCAAGTGCGTGCTCTCGGCTGTCGCCAACGCCGAGAACAATCACGGCCTCGACGTCGACGATCTTGTCGTCGCCGAAGCCTACGTCGGCAAGAACCTGGTCATGAAGCGCTTCCATGCGCGTGGCCGGGGCCGCTCGGCCGGCATCATGAAACCGTTCTCGCAGATCACCGTCGTGGTTCGCGAGCAGCAGCCGCAGGCTTAGGAGACGGATCAATGGGTCACAAAGTCAATCCCGTCGGGCTGCGCGTCGGCATCAACCGCACCTGGGACAGCCGCTGGTACGCCAATACCGGCGAGTACGGCCGCCTGTTGCATGAAGACATGGCCGTGCGCGAGCACATCATGAAGATGCAGCGCCAGGCCGGCATCTCGAAGGTGGTAATCGAGCGCCCGCACCGGAAGTGCCGCGTCACGGTCCATACCGCCAGGCCGGGCGTGCTGATCGGCAAGAAGGGCGCTGATATCGACAAGCTGCGCGGTGAACTTTCGCGCCTCACCAGTTCCGAGGTCCACCTCAACGTCGTCGAAGTGCGCAAGCCGGAAATTGACGCGACGCTGATCGCCGAGGGCATCGCCCAGCAGCTCGAGCGCCGTGTTGCCTTCCGCCGGGCCATGAAGCGCGCCGTTCAGTCGGCGCTGCGCCTTGGTGCCCAAGGCGTTCGCATCAACTGCGCCGGCCGTCTCGGCGGCGCTGAGATTGCGCGCACCGAGTGGTATCGCGAGGGTCGCGTGCCATTGCACACGCTGCGCGCCGACATCGACTTCGGCTACGGCCGGGCCAAGACGGCCTACGGCATCATCGGCATCAAGGTGTGGATCTTCAAGGGCGAGATCATGGAGCACGATCCGATGGCATCGGAGCGCCGTGCCATCGAAATGCAGGAAGGCGGCGGCGGACGCCGGCGCGACAACGACCGTGGTGACCGCCCCGGCGCCGGGCGCTAACGCGCGAGAATTGAGGACAAAGCGATGCTGCAGCCAAAACGGACCAAGTTCCGCAAGGCCATGAAGGGCCGGATCAAGGGCACGGCCAAGGGCGGGACGACGCTTAACTTCGGTTCGCACGGTCTCAAGGCCGTGGAACCGGAACGGGTCACCGCACGCCAGATCGAGGCCGCGCGCCGCGCCATCACGCGCCACATGAAACGCGCCGGCCGCGTCTGGATCCGCATCTACCCGGACCTGCCGGTCTCATCGAAGCCGGCGGAAGTGCGCATGGGCAAGGGCAAGGGTTCGCCGGACTACTGGGCCGCCCGCGTCCACCCCGGTCGCATCATGTTCGAACTCGACGGCGTTTCGGATGAATTGGCGCGTGAAGCGTTAAAGCTCGGCGCAGCCAAGCTGCCGATCAAGACGCGCATCGTAACGCGCATCGGCTAGGCGGGAGAAGACGAATGTCGGCATCTGAATTTCGCGATATGTCGCTCGACCAGCTCGACGATCAGTTGGTCAAGCTCAAGCGCGAGCAGTTCAACCTGCGCTTCCAGGCGGCCTCCGGCCAGCTGGAGAACACGGCGCGCGTCCGCCAGGTTCGCCGCGATATCGCGCGAGTCAAGACGATCGCCCGCGAGAAGCACAACTCAGGCACCAGCCAGGACTAAGAGACCACGTCATGCCAAAACGCATTTTGCAGGGCACCGTCGTGTCCGACAAGAACAACAAGACCGTCGTCGTCGAGGTCGAGCGTCGCTACACGCACCCCCTCTACAAGAAGGTGGTTCGACGCTCGAAGAAGTATCAGGCCCACGACGAGGGCAACCAGCTCAAGGTTGGCGACAAGGTCCGCATTCAGGAGACGGCCCCGATCTCGCGCAACAAGCGCTGGATCGTCGTCGAGGAACCAACCGCGTAAGTGCTGACCCGGATTAATCGTCGCTACGGCGCCAACAACCAGCATCGCTGGAGGCTCGGCCGGGCGGCCTGCAAGGAAAAGGACTGGTCCGATGATTCAGATGCAGACCAACCTCGATGTCGCTGACAACTCGGGCGCCCGGCGCGTGCAATGCATCAAGGTGATCGGCGGCTCGAAACGCAGGTATGCGCGCATCGGCGACACCATCGTGGTGTCGGTGAAAGAGGCCATTCCGCGCGGCCGCGTCAAGAAGGGCCAGGTGATGAAGGCCGTGGTCGTGCGCACTGCCAAGGGTGTGCGCCGTCCCGACGGCTCGCTGATCCGGTTCGATCGCAACGCAGCCGTCCTCATCAATGCCGCCGGCGAGCCGATCGGTACGCGCATCTTTGGTCCGGTTACCCGTGAGCTGCGCGCCAAGAACCACATGAAGATCGTTTCACTGGCACCGGAGGTGCTTTGACATGCCGTCGTTGAAATTCAAGAAGGGCGACCGCGTCGTGGTCCTCACCGGCCGCGACAAGGGCAAGCAGGGCGAGATCCTCGTCATGATGCCGAAGGAGAACCGGGCGGTCGTGCGCGGCGTCAACGTGGTGCGCCGTCATCAGCGCCAGACGGCCAACCAGGAGGGCGGAATCATTTCGAAAGAGGCGCCGATCAACCTGTCGAATTTGGCCCACGAGGATCCGAACGACGGCAAGCCGACGCGCGTTGGTTTCAAATTCATGGACGACGGCAGGAAGGTTCGCTTCGCAAAGCGTTCGGGCGAGCTTATTCCGGATAGGAACTAGAACGATGGCAGACGACAAGAAGGCCAAAGCCGGCAAGAAGGGCCAGGACGGCAAGAGCGGCAAGGGTGGCAAGAACGGCAAGAACGGCGGTGGTTCCGAACAACCCGAACTGCGCTCGTTTGCCCGGCCCGAAGGCTACAAGCCGCGCTTCAAGCTGGACTACGAAGATAAGATCAAGACGGCGATGCGTGAGAAGTTCTCCTACAAGAACGTCATGCAGGTGCCGCGCATCGAAAAGGTCGTCCTCAACATGGGCGTCGGCGAGGCCGTCAACGATCGCAAGAAAGTTGAAAGCGCGGTCAACGACCTGAGCCTGATCGCAGGCCAGAAGCCGATCATCACCAAGGCGCGCAAGTCGATCGCGACGTTCAAGTTGCGCGACGGCATGTCGATTGGCGCCAAGGTCACGCTGCGCGGCGATCGCATGTACGAGTTCCTCGACCGCCTGGTCACCATTGCTCTGCCGCGCGTCAAGGACTTCCGCGGTCTCAACCCGAAGAGCTTCGATGGCCGTGGCAACTTCGCGATGGGTCTCAAGGAACACATCGTGTTCCCGGAGATCGATTACGACAAGGTCGACGAAATCTGGGGCATGGACGTGATCGTGGTCACGTCTGCGCCCACCGATGACGAGGCGCGCGAGTTGCTGCGCCAGTTCAACTTTCCGTTCCGCAACTAATCATTCGAACCGAGGAACCCCGGCAACCAGCCGAAAGGCCTCTGGAGGACTTGATGGCCAAAGTCAGTGCAGTCGAAAAAAACAAGCGTCGCCGCAAGCTGCACGCGCAGCTCTCGGAAAAGCGCAACGCCTTGAAGGCGATCATCATGGATCGCTCGAAGCCGATGGAGGAGCGCTTCGCCGCCCAGCTCAAGCTTGCCGAGATGCCGCGCAACAGCGCCAAGAATCGCATCCGCAACCGCTGCGAGATCACGGGCCGGCCACGCGCCTACTATCGCAAGCTGCAGATTTGCAGAAACCAATTGCGCGAGCTCGCCGCCCAGGGACGCATCCCTGGTATGGTCAAGTCGAGCTGGTAACGGAGGAAGGGACCAGGATGAACGATCCTATCGGTGATATGCTGACCCGTATCCGCAATGCACAAATGCGCCGCCGTCCCAAGACGACGACGCCGGCATCGAACATGCGCTCGCGGGTTCTCGAGGTCCTCAAGGACGAAGGTTATATCCGCGGCTACATGCACGTCGAGCAAAAGGGCGAGCGTCCGCAACTCGAGATCGAGCTCAAGTACAACAACGGCGAGCCGGCGATCCGCCAGATCAAGCGCGTCTCAAAGCCGGGCCGCCGCGTGTATTCCTCGGTCAAGGACATCCCGACCGTTGCCAACGGCCTCGGTGTCGTCATCCTGTCGACGCCCAAGGGCGTGATGTCGGACTGGCGCGCCCGCGAGGAGAATGTCGGCGGCGAAGTCCTGTGCAACGTCTTCTAACGGTGCATCCTGCAGGGTGCACACCCCGGCGAAAACGAGCCCCGGAGAAAATGAACAATGTCGCGCATTGGAAAAAAACCGATTGAAGTGCCGGACAAGGTCACGGCAACGGTCGACGGCCAGCACGTCAAGATCAAAGGCCCGAAAGGCGAGCTTGAGTTCACCTGCCCCGACGACGTCAAGGTCGAACTTGCTGATGCCACGATCAACGTCACGCCGGTCGACGAAAGCAAGAAGGCGCGCGCGATGTGGGGCATGTCGCGCACCATGGTGCAAAACCTCGTCACCGGTGTCACGGACGGTTACACCAAGGTTCTGGAGATCCAGGGCATCGGTTACCGCGCCGCGATGAAGGGCAAGGATACGCTGCAGCTCAACCTCGGTTTTAGCCACGAGGTGCTGCATCCCGTGCCCAAGGGCGTCGAGGTGACCGTTGGCGGTGCCAAGCAGGAAGTCGTAACCGTCACCGGTATCGACAAGCAGCTCGTCGGCCAGGTGGCGGCCGAAATCCGCGGTTACCGTCCACCGGAGCCCTATCAGGGCAAGGGCGTGCGCTATCAGGGCGAATACATCTTCCGCAAGGAAGGCAAGAAGAAGTAAGGACAATGCCAATGGGTGCGCTATCGCAATTCGACCGCCGCAAGCAGCGCGTGCGCCGCCAGCTGCGCAAGGTCTCGCACGGACGGCCACGGCTGTCGGTCCATCGCTCGTCGAAGAATATCTATGCGCAGGTCATCGACGACGCCAGCGGTCGCACCGTCGCCGCTGCCTCGACGCTCGACAAGGACCTGCGTGGCGCATTGAAAACGGGTGCTGATCGCGCCGCCGCCGAAGCCGTCGGCAAGATCATCGCCGAGCGCGCAGTTAGAGCCGGCGTCAAGGATGTCGTCTTCGACCGTGGCGGCTACATGTATCACGGGCGGGTCAAAGCACTCGCCGATGCCGCCCGCGAGGGCGGATTGAATTTCTAACGAAAGGACGAGAGCGTGGCACGTTCGCCTGGAAGAGGATCGCAGGGCAGAGATCGCGGCCGGGATCGCGACGACCGCGACAACGAATTCACTGACAAGCTGGTGCACATCAACCGTGTCGCCAAGACGGTGAAAGGTGGTAAGCGCTTCGGTTTCGCGGCTCTCGTGGTCGTCGGAGACCTGAAAGGCCGGGTCGGCTTCGGCCACGGCAAGGCCCGCGAGGTGCCGGAGGCCATTCGCAAGGCCAACGAGGCGGCGCGGCGCGCGTTGGTGCGCGTCCACCTGCGTGAAGGCCGTACACTCGATCATGACAGCACCGGCCGCCACGGCGCCGGCAAGGTGTTGATCCGCTCGGCCCCTCCCGGCACCGGTATCATCGCCGGCGGCGCCATGCGTGCCGTCTTCGAGATGCTCGGCGTCCAGGATGTCGTCGCCAAGTCGATGGGCTCGGCCAACCCCTATAACGTCGTTCGCGCGACATTCGATGCGCTGGGCCGCCAGGAATCGCCGCGCGCCGTGGCCGCCCGCCGCGGCAAGAAGCCGGCGGAAATCAACGTCCGCCGACGTGATGCGTCATCGAGCAGCGAGCACCAGCAGCAACCTGCCGAGGCGGAGGCTGCAACCCCGGCTGAAGCAGAAGCCTGATTGCCAGGCAATTGAAACGCGCGAAAGGGACGCGAGGTAAATGTCCGATACTCAGAACGCCAAGACGATCACCGTCGAGCAGATCGGCAGTCCGCTTCGTCGCGAGGATCGCCAGCGGCGAACCCTGATCGGTCTCGGTCTCAACAAGATGAACCGCCGCCGCACGCTGGAAGATACCCCGGCGGTGCGCGGCATGATCAAGAAGGTCGGCCACCTCGTGCGCGTCATCGACGAGCAGGACTGACCCAAGCACGGAAAGAGCAAGCATCATGCGCCTCAATGAAATTCAGGACATTCCCGGCGCCGCCAAGCGCAAGGTGCGCGTCGGCCGTGGCATTGGCTCCGGCGTTGGCAAGACCGCCGGGCGCGGCATGAAGGGCCAGAAGTCGCGCTCCGGCGTCGCGCTCAAGGGCTTTGAAGGCGGCCAGATGCCGCTTTATCGTCGCCTGCCGAAGCGCGGTTTCAGCAAATGGCGCCGCAAGCAGTTCAACGCCCTCAATATCGGCGCCCTGCAGTCCGCGATCGATGCCGGCCGCGTCGACACCGGCCAGCCGATGGACGTCACAAGCCTGGTCGCAGCCGGTGTGCTGCGCCGCCCGAAGGATGGCCTGCGCATTCTCGGCGTTGGCGAACTCAAGGCGTCCGTGAACATTACCGCAAATCACGTGACACCGTCGGCGCGCACGGCCATCGAGAAGGCTGGCGGCAGTATTACACTGGTTGAGAAGAAGGTGCTGCCGGCCGACGAGGAAAAGCGCGCCAAGACCGCGGCCAAGAAGGCCAAATCCTAGGCGGCGGCGTCCAGGTCGGGTTCGCGTTCTGCGCCAAGCGGCAGCGCCGGGTCGACAGTGTGACGCCGCAGACGCGGCCGGCGCGCAAGCGCTGCGCAACGGTTGCAGCACAGGCGCATTGCGCCCATGTTATTGAGCATTGCCGGCAGGCCCGAAGTGGCAGTCCGTCCGGCGTGCACCGGGAGATGACGAGATGGCATCTGCTGCCGAACAATTGGCCGCCAACATCAACTTCGGCGCTTTTGCCAAGGCGGAAGACCTCAAGAAGCGCATCTGGTTCACCCTGGGTGCGCTTTTGATTTACCGTTTCGGAACGTTCATTCCCCTCCCCGGTGTTGATTCCGTAGCCTTTTCCGAAACGTTCAATAACAACGCCGCTGGTATTCTCGGCATGTTCAACATGTTCTCGGGCGGCGCCGTGGAGCGCATGGCAATCTTCGCGCTCAACATCATGCCGTACATTTCGGCGTCGATCATCATGCAGCTGCTGTCCTCCGTCGACAAGCGGCTGATGGAACTCAAGAAGGAAGGCGAGCAGGGCCGCAAGCAGATCAACCAGTACACGCGCTACCTCACCGTCGCGCTGGCTGCGTTCCAGGCCTACGGTATTGCCATCGGGCTGGAGGCATCGCAGGCGCGTACCGGGCCGGTCGTCCCCGATCCTGGCTGGTTCTTTCGCATGACGACGGTCATCACGTTGGTCGGCGGCACCATGTTCCTGATGTGGCTTGGTGAGCAGATCACGGCGCGCGGCGTTGGCAACGGCATCTCGCTGATCATCTTCGCCGGCATCGTCGCAGCCCTGCCCAACGCGATCGTCCAGTTGTTCGAGACGTCCCGTGAGGGCAACCTGTCGACGTTTGCGCTGTTGCTGCTCCTCGTCACCATGGTCGCGGCTGTGGTCGTGATCGTCTTCATGGAACGCGCCCAGCGTCGTCTGCTCGTGCAGTATCCCAAGCGCCAGGTCGGCAACCGGATGTTCCAGGGCGATTCCTCGCACCTGCCCCTGAAGCTGAATTCAGCCGGCGTCATCCCGCCGATTTTCGCCTCGTCGTTGCTGCTGTTGCCGATCACGGTCGCAAGCTTCTCCGCCGGCTCTGCCGGCTCTGCCACACCGGATTGGCTAACCTACATCACGACCTCGCTCGGCTACGGCCAGCCGCTGCACATGCTGCTCTACGTGGTGCTGATCATCTTCTTCTGCTTCTTCTATACGGCCGTGGTCTTCAACCCGCAGGAAACCGCGGACAACCTGCGCAAGTACGGTGGCTTCCTGCCGGGCCGCAGGCCGGGTGCACAGACAGCGGAATACATTGACTATGTGCTGACGCGCATCACGGTCGTCGGCGCGATATACTTGGCGGCGGTGTGCTTGTTGCCCGAAGTTTTGATCGCCAATCTCGGGATTCCCTCGTCCTTCGGCGCTGTTCTCGGTGGGACCTCTCTGCTCATCGCCGTCAGCGTGACGATGGACACCGTGGCCCAGGTCCAGAGCCATTTGGTGGCGCACCAGTACGAAGGTCTGATCAAGAAGGCCAAGCTCAGAGGTGCCTCATCGTCAAGGGGACGGAAATGAAGATCATCCTGCTCGGGCCGCCGGGGGCCGGAAAGGGCACGCAGGCATCGCGGCTCGTTGAGACGCGCAACATCGTGCAGCTGTCGACGGGTGACATGCTGCGCGCCGCCGTCGCGGCCAAAACCCCTGTCGGTCTCCAGGCCAAGGCCGTCATGGATGCCGGCGGTTTGGTCTCCGATGATATCGTGATCGGTATCGTCTCCGACCGCATCGACGAACCTGACTGCGCCAACGGCTTCATTCTCGACGGTTTCCCGCGCACAGTCGCCCAGGCAAAGGCCCTCGATACGCTTTTGGCGCAGAAGGGGCTTGAACTTGATGCCGTCGTCGAGATCGTCGTCGACGAGAACGCCCTGCTCGACCGCATTATCAAGCGCGCCAGGGAAACCGAGGCGGCCGGCGGCACGGTGCGCAAGGATGACAATCCCGAGGCTTTCAAGCAGCGCCTCGTTGCCTATCGCGAGCAGACCGCGCCGTTGTCCGAATATTACAGCCAATCCGGCCGGTTGCAGACGGTTGACGGCATGCAGAGCATCGAAGAGGTATCAAAGGCGATCGATAGGGCCCTCGGCGGCAACTCGTCCTCGATTGGCTAGCCTGCCGGGCTTGGGGTCGTGGCGGCATGACGCGGCCCTGCTGCGTTGACGGGAGGACCGTGCGAGGGTACAACACTGCGTTTTCATGACGCACCTTGCGATGGCTGCCGCGCCCGTCAGGCGGGCTACGGCTGCATGCAGGGGTGTCGTCGTTTCGGAGCAGCGGGGGTGAGCGGGTCTCGTTGCTCAAGCGACAATCCCGCGAGATTTCTAGAACGACGGTCCATGCGCCAGCTTCTGGCCGGGCCGGCGAGCTGTTTAGGAGACCAAACTTGGCCCGTATCGCAGGCGTGAACATTCCAACCCAGAAGCGGGTCGTCATCTCGCTTCAATACATCCACGGCATCGGCCCGAAATTCGCGGAGGAAATTTGCGAGAAGGTCGGCGTGCCCTCCGAGCGTCGCGTGAACGAACTCTCGGACGCCGAGGTGATGCAAATCCGCGAGGCCATCGACCGTGATTACATGGTCGAGGGTGACCTGCGCCGTGAAACGGCGATGAACATCAAGCGTTTGATGGATCTCGGCTGCTATCGCGGCCTGCGCCATCGCCGCGGTTTGCCGGTGCGCGGCCAACGCACCCACACTAATGCCCGGACCCGCAAGGGCCCGGCCAAGCCGATCGCCGGAAAGAAGAAGGCGGCCCGCTAACGACGCGTGAAAGCGTGGCGCGCGCCGAACGCGTGCCCGCACCCAGCAGCTACCACCACACCCGAGCCGAAAGACGGATCAGCAATGGCGAGAGAACAGCAGCGCGGCAAGGTTCGCCGTCGCGAACGCAAGAACATTTCGTCTGGCGTGGCCCACGTCAACGCCAGCTTCAACAATACGATGATCACCATAACCGATGCCCAGGGCAACACCATCTCCTGGTCGTCATCCGGCGCCATGGGCTTCAAGGGGTCACGTAAGTCGACCCCGTTCGCAGCCCAGATGGCTGCAGAAGATGCCGGCAAGAAGGCTGCCGAACACGGCATGAAGGTATTGGAAGTGGAAGTCTGTGGCCCGGGCTCCGGGCGAGAGTCGGCGCTGCGCGCATTGCAGGCCGCCGGTTTTCAGATCACCGCGATCCGCGACGTGACCCCCATCCCGCATAACGGTTGTCGGCCACGCAAGCGCCGCCGGGTCTGATCGCACAGCATCGAGTTTCCATCGCTGTTGCCCGTAACGGATACGGCAATGGTGGTGGGGTTCCAGCAAGCGGCCTCGCAACGCCCGAAGGCGGAGCGGACCTCCTTTTTCTTATGAGGCCTGAAGTGACGAACGTCCTGCAAAAGAACTGGCAAGACCTGATTAAGCCGAACAAGCTCGGCATCGAGCAGGGTCGCGACCGCGACCGTGTTGCCACGGTCGTTGCAGAGCCGCTTGAGCGCGGCTTCGGCATGACTCTGGGCAACGCGCTGCGCCGCGTTCTGCTCTCCTCGCTGCAAGGTGCCGCGATCAAGACCGTTCAGATCGACGGTGTGCTGCACGAGTTCTCGTCGATTCCCGGCGTCCGCGAGGACGTCACCAACATCATCCTCAACATCAAGGAAATCGCGCTGCGCGTGCACTCCGAAGGTGTCAAGCGGATGGTCCTGAAAAAGGACGGCCCGGGTCCAGCAACGGCCGGCGACATCGAGACCAGCTCCGAGGTCGAGATCCTCAACCCGGATCACATCATCTGCCACCTCGACCAGGGTGCCTCCGTGCGCATGGAGTTCACTGTCGACATGGGCAAGGGCTACGTTCCCGCGGACCGCAACCGTCCGGAGGACGCGCCGATCGGCCTGATCCCGGTCGACAGTCTCTACAGCCCGGTCAAGAAGGTTTCCTATCGCGTCGACAACACGCGTGAAGGCCAGATCCTTGATTATGACAAGCTGACGCTGACGGTCGAAACGGACGGTTCGATCCGCGCCGAAGATGCCGTTGCACTGGCAGCTCGCATCCTGCAGGACCAACTGGCGATCTTCATCAATTTCGAAGAGCCGAAAAAGCCGGTCGAAGAACAGCAGCACCCGGAACTGTCGTTCAACGCGGCACTTCTCAAGAAGGTCGACGAACTGGAACTCTCCGTGCGCTCGGCCAACTGTCTGAAGAACGACAACATCGTCTACATCGGCGACCTGATCCAGAAGAGCGAAGCGGAAATGCTGCGGACGCCGAATTTCGGGCGCAAATCACTCAACGAGATCAAGGAAGTCCTGGCCACCATGGGCCTGCATCTCGGCATGGAGGTACCGAACTGGCCGCCGGACAACATCGAAGAGCTGGCCAAGCGCTTCGAAGACCAGTACTAGAGCAGTCCCGCGGTAGCTGCAGCTTTGGCTGCCGTGGGTTGTCACGGGCGCGAGGTGAGGCAGCAGAACCTCCCCGCCAAACAACGCAAGGGTAAACTGAAATGCGACACCGCAAAAAGGGCCGGCGCTTCAGCCGCGATTCCGGTCATCGCCAGGCGATGTTTTCGAACATGGCATCGGCGCTCATCCAGCACGAACAGATCGTCACGACCCTGGCCAAGGCCAAGGACCTGCGTCGCGTAATGGACAAGTACATTACGCTTGCCAAGAAGGGCGACCTTCATTCCCGGCGTCTGGCGGCGGCGCGCCTGCGCAACGAGGCGATGGTCAAGAAACTCTTCGACACGCTCGGCCCCCGCTATCAGGACCGCAACGGCGGCTACACCCGCGTCCTCAAGGCCGGCTACCGCTACGGTGACTCGGCCCCGCGCGCAGTCATCGAACTGGTCGACCGCGACGAGAGCGTCAAGGGCGCCGACGACAAGGCAAGGGCTGCAGCAGAACGCGAGGCGGAAGAAGCCGTCGGTTGATTGGCACCGGACGTCCGGGCAGCTGTCTTGGGCAAGCCTGGTGGCACCGGTCGAGAGCACCGATTGAACGCAATCGCGAAGGCGTCATGGGAATATCATGGCGCCTTTTTTCCGTGTCATTGCGACAGCTTTGCGAAGCCCGGCGGCGTTGCTATGGACGCGCCGTGAAAGCGGGCCGACACAGGAGACATCATGCGCATGCAAGACCTCACGGCGTGGTGCCGGCGCCTGGCGGCCTTGTGGCTGCTTGCGGGCTTGCCCGGTCACACGGCAGCACTCGCTCAAGAACGCGTGCCGCAGTCACGCGCGGAACTTGCCTATTCCTTCTCCCCGGTCGTCAAAAAGGCGGCCCCCGCGGTGGTCAACGTCTATGTCCAGTCGACGCGGCGGCTCGCGACATCCCCGTTCCTGAATGATCCGTTCTTTCGCCAGTTCTTCGGCCGCCGTTTCGGCCTGCCGCGCAAACGCACGCAGAACTCCCTCGGCTCCGGCGTCATTATCGATGCCGACGGCCTGGTCGTCACCAACGCCCACGTCGTGCGCTCGCACGGCCGCGCAACGATCCGCGTCGTCCTTGCCGACAAGCGCGAGTTCAATGCACGCATCGTCCTGAGCGACGACAAGACCGACATCGCTGTCCTGCAGATCGAGGCCGAGGATCAGGATTTCCCCTTCCTCTCGTTCGCCGATTCCGATGCCCTGGAGGTCGGTGACATCGTGCTCGCCATCGGCAATCCGTTCGGCGTCGGCCAGACCGTGACGAGCGGCATCGTCTCGGCCCTGGCGCGCACCGGTCTCGGCCGCTCGGATGCCCAGGTCTTCATTCAGACCGATGCTGCCATCAATCCCGGCAACTCCGGCGGCGCGCTGGTCGACGTCAACGGCCGGCTGATCGGTATCAACACGGCGATCTATTCGCGCACCGGCGGCTCCCACGGCATCGGTTTTGCGATCCCGGCCAATCTCGTTCGCCTCTACGTCAACAGCGCCGTCACCGGTCGCAAGATCGAACGACCCTGGCTCGGCGGCCGGCTGACGACGGTCTCGCGCACCATTGCCGAAAGCCTCGGCCTGAAACGTGTTGCAGGCGCCGCCGTCTCGCAGCTTTACGACGGCAGCCCTGCCGCCCGCGCCGGGCTTCGCGTCGGTGACGTCATCGTCGCTGTCGACGGCCGCGACGTTGCCGATGCCCGTGCCGCGTTCTATCGCCTGACGACGCGCGGCATTGGCAACACGGCCGAACTCGTCGTCCTGAGACAGGGCCGCCGCCGGCGCGTCCGCCTGAAACTGGAAGCGGCTCCGAAACCGGGCAACGACGACGTGCGCGAACTCTCCGGCGAGCACCCGTTCGGCGGCGCCCGCGTCGCAAACCTGCTGCCGGTGATCGCCGAGGAACTCAACATCAGCCCGGACACGGAAGGCAACGTCGTGATCCTCTCGGTAACGCCCGGCTCCATTTCCGAGAGCATCGGATTTCGCCGCGGCGACATTCTCCTGCGGCTCGGACGGCGCGGCGTCCGTGACATTGCCGACCTCGAGCAGCGCCTGCGCGTGCGCGCCCGGGTTTGGTCCATTGCCATTAGGCGCGGACGGCGTATCCTGCGCGTGGAAGTGCCGGGATAAGTGGTCTCGCGCACCGGCGACCGCGCCATCGCCGACCGTCCCGCTCGGATGGTCGCGCGGCAGGTGCGGGCCGTGGCCGACCGCCGGCCCACGCTATTCGGGAGAACACCGTGCTCAGATGGTTGCGTCGCTATGTGGCCTGGCTGTGCGTTGCCGTCGCGGCTGCGGGTGCCTACGCCATAGGCGTTGGCTGGACTTGGCGGTCGCATGTCGAGAGCGTGATGGCGAATGGCCGCGAAGCTGACGCCATCATCCGGCGTGCACAATCGATCACGCGCAAGGGCCTCGCCACCTATGCCATCGATCTCGCCTGGAAGACACCGGCCGGCAGCGTGCGCAACGCATCCGGCGTCACGGTGAGCGAGAGCTTTGCCGACAAGGTGATTGTCGACGGCGTGCTCGTGGTGCCCACGGCCCGCATCCGCTATCTCCAGGACGCAAAGGGCCGCCAACCCGTCGTCATCGAAGACGCCGGCCCGCAGCTCACTCTGGCGGGCCGCTGGCAATCGATCGGCATTGCAGCGGTGTTGTTCGGTGCGCTGGGTGCATTCGCTTTCATGCGCAACTGGCGCCGCGGGGGGGAGGCGGCATGACCAATCTGTTCGAGGCTGCCGGACTGGAAGAGGGTGCGCCCCGTCCGCTCGCCGACCGCTTGCGCCCGCGCAGGCTTTGCGATGTCGTCGGCCAGGACGAGATCGTCGGTCCGGACGGCATCCTCACGCAGATGCTCGCGCGTGGCCGCCTGCCTTCGCTGATCCTCTGGGGTCCTCCCGGCTCCGGCAAAACCACCATTGCGCGGTTGCTGGCGGATGCGACGGCACTGGAATTCGAGCAGCTCTCAGCCATCTTTTCCGGCGTCAAGGACCTGCGTGAGGCCTTCGATCGTGCCAAGGCGCGCCGTGAAGCCGGCCGCGGCACGCTGCTGTTCATCGACGAAATCCACCGCTTCAATCGCGCCCAGCAGGACAGTTTCCTGCCGCACATGGAAGACGGTACGATCACGCTGGTCGGTGCCACGACGGAAAACCCGTCATTCGAACTGAACGCCGCCGTTCTCTCACGCGCTTCGGTCCTCGTTCTCCAGCGCCTCGACGAGGCGGCGCTCGAAACCTTGCTCGCTCGTGCTGAGGAAAGCGCGGCGCAGCGCCTGCCACTCGATCCAGCGGCCCGCGCAAAACTGATTGCCATGGCCGACGGCGATGGGCGCGCGATGCTCAACCTCGCAGAGGAGGTGTTGGCCGCGGCCCCACCGGATGCCGACCAGGGCACAATCGACGAAGCCGAACTGACGCGCCTCGTCCAGCGCCGCGCACCCGTCTACGACAAGGGCCGAGATGGTCACTACAACCTGATCTCAGCGCTCCACAAAGCTGTGCGCGGATCGGATCCCGACGCCGCGCTTTATTGGCTGGCGCGCATGCTGGAAGGCGGCGAGGACCGTCTGTTCCTCGCCCGCCGCCTCGTGCGCATGGCGATCGAGGACATTGGCCTGGCAGACCCGCAGGCCGTGCACCAGGCGCTAGCAGCCAAGGATGTGTTCGACTTTCTGGGCTCGCCCGAAGGTGAACTTGCGCTGGCTCAGGCGACGATCTATCTGGCCACGGCGCCGAAGTCGAACGGCGCCTATGTCGCCTATAAGGCTGCCACCCGGGCCGCGAAGGTGCACGGCAGCCTGGCGCCCCCGAAGCACATCCTGAATGCACCGACCAGGCTGATGGCGGACCAGGGCTACGGCGCCGGCTACGAATACGATCATAACACCCCGGACGGGTTCTCCGGCCAGGACTATTTCCCCGACGAACTCGAGCGCGAACACTTTTACGACCCGCCCGATCGTGGCTTCGAGCGCGAGATCCGCAAGCGCCTCGCCTACTGGGAAAAGCGCCGTCAACAAAGGCAATAGTGAGTTCCGCAGCGCTGCCGGTGTCGCATTTTTGCCCGTCTGCTGTGGCGGATCGGGGCGTCGCCTGGAAAGCTGTGGTGCGCGCGGCTATAGTTCCGCGATATCATGCCGGGTTCGGGCCGTATCCTGGCCGTATCCGCGATAAACGAGGCTGGAGCCGAGGTGAGCCATGGTTGCGTTTTACGATCTTTGGTACAACCATCCGATCAACAAGAGCGTGCAAACACCCTGCATTGCACCGAAGACAGGCAATTATTACGGTGTCCAGGTGCACCGGGGCTTTCCGACATTTGCCAACCAGTGTGCCATCCGCATGGGTGTTGCACTGAAACGCGCCGGCGTCAGGCCGGGCCAGATTACTGGGTGCATCACCTGCGGCGCCCATCCCGGCGAGCAAATGCACTACATCCGCGCGCACGAACTGGGCAGCGCTCTGGCCCGGGCAAGCATCAATGGCCTCGGTCCGACGGAACGCATCACCGGCGACGGCCCGGCCCAGTTCTACCCGCAGTTGTTTGGGCGCACCGGCATCATCTACATCAAGGATTACTGGCACCGCAGCACCGACCGGCCCGGCTCGCCCACCGGCGACCATATCGACGTGTGGAACGGCTACCGCTCGTCGGCGAAGTGGCTGATGGAGTGGTTCTCATGGCTTGGCTACTACTCCAACTATGCCCAGTCGAAGGAAATCTGGTTCTGGGAAGTGAAATGAAGGCCGCCGCTCGCACGACCAAGCGCGATCGCTGGTCATAATCGGCGATGGGGGATTGAGGATGCGTTACGTCTTGGCCATGTTGTTCGGCATCGCAGGGGCGGCCGCGACCGCCTGGCTATTCGCCGGCAATCTCGCCGGCTGGGTCAGCCGCCAGTTCACCTACCAGAGCCCTGACGGGCAGAGTGACGTCGAGCAGATGTCGTTTCTTGCTATCCTGGTCATCGGCATGGCGATCGGCTGGACGATTGGCTGGATGCTGGGTGCACCGTTCGCACGCCGCCGCGGCCAGGATTGAACAGGGCTTGCCGTGCGCTGCAACGTGTAGACCTGTTGGCAAGCCCGGCATTGCGATCGGGCCCTGCTCGCGCAGCCGGGCGCGTCTCGGCGCGGTTGCAGCGCCACTCGGATTTCAGGCGAAGGATCGGTGATCCATGAAACTCCTGCTTCTGGCATGTGCCGGCGGCGCCATCGGCGCGGGTTTGCGCCATCTGGTCAACCGGGCGGCCGTCAACCTGTTCGACCTTGAAGTCGCCTGGGCAACGTTGGCGGTCAACGTCTTAGGATCGTTGCTGATGGGCATTGTCGTTGCCGCCGTCATCTACCGGCTGCCGGACGCCATGGCGCTCAGAATTTTTCTGGCAACGGGGGTTCTCGGCGGATTTACGACGTTCTCGGCCTTTTCGATCGACGTCTTCGCGCTTGCCGAGCGCGGCGACGTCATGCTTGCCGTGGCTTATGTTGTAGCTTCGGTTGTCTTGTCGATCCTGGCCTGCAGTGTCGGGTTCCTCCTCACAAGGTTTGCCGTGGCATGAACGATGCAGTCGAAATGATGGTCGTATCCGACGACGAAAACGAACTGCGGCTCGACCGCTGGTTCAAGCAGCATTTTCCGGAACTGACCTACACACACCTGCAAAAGCTGTTGCGCTCCGGCCAGATTCGCGTCGAGTCTAGGCGCGCCCAATCAAACACGCGCCTTGCGGCCGGCCAGCGCATCCGCGTGCCAAGGAGCGTGCGCGAAGGACCAAAGCAGCGCCCCTCCGTGAAACCGCCACCGGGCGCGTCGAAAGCCGATCGCCGCTTCATCGAAGACCTGATTCTGTTCGAGGACGACGCCGTGCTCGTGCTCAACAAGCCGTTCGGCATCGCCGTGCAGGGCGGCACCGGCACCCGCCGTCATCTCGACGGGCTTCTGGCCGGCATGTCCGATCGCTTCGGAGCACGCCCGCGCCTGGTCCACCGTCTCGATCGCGACACCACGGGCGTTCTTCTGGTCGCCAAGACTCGCGCCGCCGCCGCGGGTCTGGGTCGCACGTTTCAAACGCGCTCGGCCGCCAAGACCTATTGGGCACTTGTGGTCGGCGTGCCACGCCCGGCACAGGGCAAGATCGAAGCAGCCCTCGTCAAAGCGTCGGGCCCCGACGGCGACCGCGTGCGCAAGGCGCGGCCCGGCGAGCAGGACAAGGCGATGCACGCGACCACGCACTATTCGGTGATCGAAGCCGTGGCCCGCCAGGCGGCGTGGGTCTCGCTGAAACCGGTCACCGGCCGTCAGCATCAGCTGCGCGCGCACATGGCGCTGATCGGACATCCGATCGCCGGTGACAACAAGTACGACGGCCAGCTCAACATCGCCGAGGACGTGATAGCCGCGCGCCTCCACCTTCACGCGCGCCGGCTCGTCATTCCGCATCCGGCCGGCGGCGCGCGCATCGATGTGACCGCGCCCATGCCCGGGCACATGCTGGAGACGTGGGCCAGCCTCGGCCTCAATGCCAACCGATTCGACGCCGACGACCAATGAGATGAACCGGCGGCACCCGCTCCGAAGGGCGACGTTTCGCGGTGCGGTCAGGCCATCACGGCAAAATCATCGAGCATCGTGTCGAAGCGAAGCCCTTGCCGCAGGGTCTCGAGGGCAATGACGTCCTCCATGGCAATGTTCGCGAGGTTCACGTTGGCCCCGAACCTGCGAATGAAATACGTTTGCAGCGTTTTGTTGGGCGTCTCGAAAATGAGGGTGTTCTGATCGATGTCGCTATCGACGCCGACGATTTCCTCGATCAGGCCGATGCGCACCTCGCCGCTTGGCCGGCAGATGCCGGACTGGCCGCTCTCGCGTGCTTCGAGTATCACGTAGCTGGCACCCGCCGCCATCTCGCGCTTGATTGCCGCCACCCATTGTGCCGGATAGAAATTGCCGGAACGTTCCTGGTCCTTGAAGCCGACTTCGGAAAGAACGGTGAACTCATCCGCGGCGCGTTCGATAATGGCAAGCTTGTCCTCGACCGAAAGCTCGATCGAGCCGTCAGAGATCTCGACGAACTTCGCGCCATGATCTTTGGCGAACAGGAAGAAGTCATCGGCCTTGTTTTGCAGGATGAACTTCTCGAGCATCGTACCGCCGAAGAAGAAGCCGACATCGTGCGCCGCGACGGCGTCGATTTTTTGCCGGATCTGGCTGGTCACGAGCGCCGTACCCCAGCCGAACTTGACGAAATCAATGAGGTCGGCATGCGATGCAACGAAATCGCGAAACAGCGACGTCGGCAGCCCGGTGTCGATAACGACTGTCAGGCCATTTTGACGGGGTTTGGATGTTCGCTCGGGCAGTTTCAGGTTGGCAGTCATTAAGCACGCTCCCCTGTTTCGGTAGCCTCGCCTTGCACGCCCCCCTCTGGGTCGGTTTACCATAATGGGTCCGCAACGATCTGCCCAAACTTTCGTTGCAGTTTTTCCCAGCTAGTGTAGCGCACCTGACGTTTGGTGCCTGTGTGCGGTTTGTCTCTCAACCAAACGTCAGGTGCAAAAGCTACACTGGATGATTTCCGCCTAAGGCGGAAATCATCTAGCCTGAAAGCAGACGATCGGTGAACGCCGCGATTGGACCGATGCGAAAACATCGGTGCGAGCGCAAGCGGCTCAACGAGAGTAGCTCCACATTCACTGACGGACCTCTTGACCGCAATGCTCATCACAACATCGGGCAAATCGACGAACGACTTTTGCGACGATATGATCAGTGAAGCAGAGCTAGCGTCCACGCCGACCGCTCAAGGAGATTGGCATGTCTGACCGGACTATAAAATTCAATGACGGGGCTGCCTATGAGCGTGGCATGGGCACGTGGAGCAGATTAGCAGGAGAAGTCTTTCTCGAGTGGCTTGCTCCCTCCAACCGTTTGAGATGGATTGACGTTGGGTGTGGCAACGGTGCCTTCACCGAACTGATCGTACAGAAGTGTGATCCGACAGCCATTGAAGGGATTGATCCATCTGAAGCGCAGATTGCATTTGCGAGAGAAAGACCGACAGCCCGCAAGGTTGAATATCGGCAGGGCGATGCCGAAGCCTTGCCCTATGACAACAACTGCTTTGATGTCGCCACTATGGCACTTGTGATTTTCTTCGTTCCAGATCCAATGAAGGGATTGAGGGAGATGGTGCGCGTCGTTCGACCGGGTGGCATAGTCACGGCCTATGCCTGGGATCTCCCGCGTGGCGGATTTCCCTTTGAAGCGATTTGGGATGAGATGAACTCACTTGGTGTTACACCCAATCAACCCCCTAGCGCTGATGTGTCTAGAATGGAAGCAATGCTGGATCTCTGGACGCGTGCCGGTCTGGACGCAGTCGAGACCAAAGAGATCGTGGTGCAACGGACGTTTGAAAGTTTTGACGACTTCTGGGCTATATGCACAGAAGGAAGCATAGGCGCTCAGGTTGCCCGAGTATCTGCGAGTGACATCGAGGTTTTAAGAGCGCGCGTACGTGCTCGGCTGCCAGTCGATGCATCCGGTCGTATCACTTTCAGTGCTCGTGCCAATGCTGCGAAAGGCCGTGTAGCATCGTGATAGACGCTGAGTGACAAGGAACTCGTCCGCGCAAATGACTGGAATGGCCCGAAGCGGCCTTCGTGAGAATGGATTGTGTTGGCCTGGGCCTCCGCCCGCGCTAGCTTTTGTCTCATGACGAACGGCCCGGACTGGAAAGTGCTGACAAGCCAAGTACCTCCGCGCAAGATTGGCAAAGATCTGCGAGCAGTTGTCCTGCGCAGCCAGCAACAGTTCAGATGGGGCTTGGTGATTGGCACTGCACTGTGTGCCGTCATGTTTGCCGTGTTCTTCCCGTGGCGCATTGGCGACGAATTGCTATTGAACTTTGCGGGTGTCCCCGGTCGAGCGACCGTAACTAATGCCTTATACGCAGATCGAACGGTGGGCGATAACATCGTCATGCGCAAGCGACGTTTGTTTGTGGTGCAGTTCAAGTTCCGCGACGCGTCGGGACGCGCGTTCAATTCATACAGCTTTCATGATGGACCTCTTCCGCCGGATACATCAGCCGATATCGTCTATTTGGCTCAACGACCACGGCTGGCACGGCTAAAGGATGGAACTCTGGTTCCGGGAGGAGTTCTTGAGGTTGTGTTCGGCCTCATCTTTCTTGCGTTGCCACTGATTGGTCTTTGGAATTATCGCCGATGGCGCAGCAACCGCTTAAGATTGCTCAGCCACGGCGTATACGTTTCAGGCAGTATTGAGCGCGTGTGGCGGGATGATCCGAAGAAGGATCAACGCGGTTGGATCGATCTCAAGTATCAAAGTCCGATTGGATCAATTCGCCAAACACTTATGGTGGAAGAAGATGTGTTGGAACGCGCCCGAAAAATTATCGAGGCTGGTTCTGTCGTCGGCATCTTCTATGCCGAGCAATCACCGCGAAACCATATTGTCTTGGAATTTGTCGCGTAAGATAGAGGGGCGTCTGGTCGGGGTTGCGCATTTTGGTTCAAAGTTGGCCGCCGGGGTGTGGGGCGTTCAAGGTGTCACATAATCTGGCCTGGCAAGCTGATGCGATACGAGCGGATGCTCAGGGAGACCCCGATGGCTGAAGGCATGCGGGACATTGATGGCGTAAGGATCTTCTTTCGCGAGAGCGGTCAAGGAACACCGGTCCTACTTCTGCATTGCGCTGGCGGCACCAGCGGGCAGTGGCGAAAGCTGATGGATCGCATGCATGACCGTTACCGATTAATTGCGCTGGACATGGTTTCGCATGGCAGGTCGGACAAGGCCCCGCCTGGTGTGAAAGACATCTATGAGCTCGAAGTTGATATCCTCAAGTCGTTTGCCGACATGGTCGCACAACCTGTTCATTTGGTCGGCCATTCATTGGGTGGTGCCGTTGCGGCACGATTTGCACTCAGGTGGCCCGAACGCATGCGTAGCCTCACGCTCTTCGAGCCAACACTGTTTCAGTTGCTTGCCAATGGCGGGCATGATGAGGGCTGGCGCGACCTTCAGAGACTGATTGACGGCCTCCACGAACGTCTCGCAACCGGAGATGAGTCCGGTGCAGCGCAGGTGTTGATCGATTATTGGGCGCGTCCCGGTACGTTTCAGGCTATGCCGGACGAACATAAAGCCCATGCCATTCGTCGAATGGGCCTGACACTCATCACTGTTCAGAAGTACATTGACGAGCCTACCTTCGGTCTTATTGATCCCTCTAAAATCGCCGCACCAACCCTGCTCCTCAGCTCGGAAGATTCACCGCTCTCCGCCCGTAGCGTCATTGATTTGCTTTCTGCCGGAATTCCGGCAGCACGAATGTGCCGGCTTGAGAGCGGTGGTCACATGGCTCCGCTGACACGTGCCGAGCGCGTGAACGAGCTTATTGAAGAGCATATTGCAAGGCACAACGAGTGAACGCTTCACACCGTTGCGACAGACCGCCGTGCAGCGATTGCCTCCATGGCCGGAAAGCCGACATGATCGTCGCCAGGCAACATCGAAAAATCCACCGCTTGTTGGAACTGCCGGCCTGTCGGGGCGCATGCCCTGCGGACCCAAGCATAACAGGCTCCCGATCGAGGCTTCCCAAAGCGCATCGCTCGAAATACGACGCGCATAACAAGCCCAGCTAGCCCTTTTGTTTGTTGGAAACCCGGCATGGCGATTGCAATGGGTCACCTCGGTGAGTAACGGGCATCCTCAGAGTTCGGCAGCCTCGCCCCTAAAAGGCGGCCCCCAAGCGCTCACGCTCAGACCTGAACTCTGTGCAGGGCGACCGGCACACCGCCTCGATAGTACACTCTCGGCACGAACGGGCTCAGATGATTGAGGAGGCTGTAGACCATCCAGCCTGCCGTGTCTGCGGTCGCGGCCAGATCGTTCTTGCCCTGTTTCGCAATCACTTCGACAACGTCGCCAATCTCGGCATTTACGTCCGTAGCATCGAACAGGTAGTGGTTCAGCGAAACCGATCCGATGGCAGGACACGCTTTGCCGCCCACCAGAACGGTTCCCTTGTTGGCAAGCTCCCTTGGCAGGCCATCGAAAAATCCGACGTGGAGTGTCGCGACCTGCATGTCTCGCCTGGCCGTGTAGGCGCCGAAATAGGTGACAGAGTCTCCTTGGGCGACGGGCTTCAGCTCCTCGATCCGCGCCTTGAATGTCAGGACTTGTTGGAGGTCAAGTCCGCAGTCTCTGTCTCGCTGCCACGGATAGATGCCGAACAGCGACATCGCCGGGCGCACGAGATCGTACCAGCTCTCGGGATAGTGAAAGATCCCGTGTGTCGAAGCCAGACTGCGCAGGCCAGGGTCGATGCCGTCGCGTTCAGCCTGATCCAACACGCTGCGATAGCGCTCAAAGATCAACCGGTCTTGATCATCGTCCTGCATCAGGGTTGAGAACGTCCCCCGGATCTCGATGTGCGGCAGCGCTGCGATCGCCCTGATAAGCTTGACCGCGTCGGCGTAGTGCACCCCGACGCGGTGAAGCCCGGTGTCGATCTTGACGAACACACCGGCTTTCGCGCCCTGTCCGACGGCGGCTTCGTTCAACCGGGTGGCCTGCTCGCGCGTATAGACCACCTGGGTGATGTCGTGCGCCACAACCTGGTCGAACTGATGATCGGTGAAGAGCGCATCCATGTTGACGACCTGGCAGGGCAACTCCCACGACGTGATCGCCAAGGCTTCTGCGAGCTTGGCGACCATGAACCATTGCACCCCCTCCCCCGCGAGCGCGGAACAGATAGGCCGCAAACCGTGTCCGTAGGCGTTGTTCTTCACCACGGGCATAACCTCGGCGCCGGTGCGCCGTCTGATAGCGGCCAGATTGGCGCTCAGGCTATCGAGGTCGATCTCGAACCAGCCGCCGAGTCCTGCAACGACTTGCTCGATCTCGCTCGGAGATGGTTGTGCTGCAAAGTAGCTGTCTGGCATGAGGCGCTCCCAAGCGGGCCGGTAGGATCGTCAATCCCGGGTGTTCGTGGCTGCACGCATTGCTCAAGCACATCTGCACAACCGGCATTGCCATCCGTGATCCTAAATCCTGCCACCGTCGCGAGCAACGCGGCACCCCCGGGCTGAGCACGTCTGCACCGCCGCCGCGTTGAGCCGCCCGTGCTTAGACCGACGCCTTCCCTCACGAGGCCGTCAAAGGGCGTCGAGGCCATGGGGAAGACTGATCCACATCACCGTCTGTTCTTGGGGCGAGTGGAATGTTCTGTGCCCCTTGCCGTGCGTGTCCTCAAACAAGATGAAACCGCCGGCCGGCACGAGCCTCTTTTCTCCGTCGCTGGTTTCATACGTGGCGGATCCATTGAGTCGGACAGTGAGCACACGCTCCGGCACTGTGTGCCAGCCGACCTGGCGTGCCCCTGCAGGGATCCGTGTGAAACGAACACCCGCCGCGGCATACTTGGCGGACATCTCGAACGCCACCGCATCGGGATGGACCTGCCTGGAACGCGTACCGATTTCGACTTCGTCGAATTGGGTTTCCCCGTCGGCCGTAGCATAAATGCGCAAGCACTTCACCGATGCCTCCATGGTGTCTGAGAGCGGTGTTTCACGGCACTCCGGCTCAAGTTCCAGTACCGGCCACGCAGACGTGCCATCATTGCCTCGCCATAGCGAACTCCCGGACCGGTGAGAACATAACAAGACTACGCCATTCGTTGACTACGCCGAGGATCCCACAATCCGACATAGATCAACTGACGATTGACGAACTCGTTGCGCCTGTCGACAATGTCTGCGAACCCTCCAAATGCGGTTTTGACAGGGAGTAGCACCATGAAAGCCGATGATATGACCAAGTGTTCGATGATCGCATCCTACCATCAGATGACCAACGCTCGTTCGGGCCTATGGCATCATTTTCATGGCGACCCATTGTTTGGCCAGGTTGCTGGAGGAAACAGCCGGGACGACATGGCAGATCATCCAGCCGGAGAACCAGAACCTGAGCAGCCAGGTTCAGAAGTTGGGCCCTTTGACCGCATTCTGCGTTTGATTGGATGGCATGACCTGAAGTGATTTGCGCAAGCAGGTTGGAGTCACATCTTGACCATCTTGGCCGCCGTCACTCGGCCCTCGGTGATACGCCGCCGATCAACTTCGAAAGGAGCTGCCAAGCAAAGCGAGAAACTGCTGGTCCTTAACTGTCCACCGAAACGGGGGAACTCCAACTCCAAGAACATAAGCTGCTATCGGGTGTGGGTTAAGCCAACAAGCGATAGACGACTAAGCAACAAACAGATCCGATTGCGGCATTGGTGCCAACAGCGTATCGATCGCGAAGTGGTAATTTGACGCCATGTGCAGCTAGTATTGTGCCCAAAATGGAGCCAGTAAGCCCAACTAATAATAATTGGGCCAAGCCTCCACCACCAATGAAAAAGCCATTTAGAAATCCAATCAACAAGCCCGAACTGGCAGCAACTCCATTCGTCGCGGAAATTGGAAACGAATTCGGGCCTGGACCTGCCGCAGAAGCGCTCTTTGGTGGTTGTTCGGTCTCAGGCATCGCTCGGATGGATTTCGGCGGGTTGTTGATTGTTCCGGCCGTTTGCCGTTTGTCGACCTCACTCAAAACGTTCTCGATCGTTCGAACCAATGGCGCGGTGTCTGAACGAAACCTTTCATGGGATACAGTGATCGCATTGCGCCTGCTCAATGGTCGGAGACTGTCTGGCAGTAATGATTGATCGGGCATATCCGCGCCATCCACCAAGACAGGTACGATGCGGATGTCCCGGTTTAGAGCGGCCTCTAACTCAATTCGAACAAAGTCATTGGGGTCGTCGAGGCGTCGGTTTCCTTTTGTATCACGGGCATCCAGCCAACCGGGTCCAATAACTGCAACAAGGAGATCGCACTGCTCCACTTGTTCATTGAGCACATCAACAAAGTCTAGGCCCGGTTCAATGGCATCAACGTCACGGAAGATTTTTTCACTTCCAAACTTGGATGACAGCTGATCGTAAAGCCAACCAGCATATGCTGGACTGTCCTGGCGCCGATAGTTCAAAAAAACTCCGCCAGCCATTTCTGATCCCCAACGAACGACAGATATATTGGAAGATCATAGTGTGCGAAAGGAGCTACGCCAACCAGGGTTGTCCGACTATACGTTTGTTGAGTGATCAGGCCACGGGTCCGTAACGGGTCATCCTGTTTCATCTTCACGGTGAGCACAGCACGGCAGAACTTGACCCGCTCAACGGACACGTTGCTCTCGAACCGCGCCAAGAACAACCGGGCCAACGAGCCGACATCAGGCGAAGACAGTTGCAAAGAGTCCAGCAGGACTAAGGAATGTCGCAGCAAAACGGATTGACCCATAAGGGAGCAACGCGACCCGGCCGAAAGGCCGCCCCGCCGGAGCCGCCCCGCCGGAGCCGCCCCGCCGGAGCCGCCGCGCCGGAGCCGCCGCGCGCAGCGCGCATAGCGGCGTGAGGCAAAGAAACCCGAAGGGAGCAACGCGACCCGGCCGAAAGGCCGCCCCGCCGGAGCCGCCGCGCGCAGCGCGCATAGCGGCGTGAGGCAAAAAAACCAAAGCGAGATGCATTTTTTGCGACGCGCTTTAAGGCACGTTCTCATCGGCGCAGGATAAGCGACATCTGATCGATGAGCCTCCCCCATTGAAGTGGTCCGGCTCGAATTATGGGTGTTGGCTCCGAGGAGGACCGAAAATGCCGAAGAAGAGACGCAAGCCAGAAGAAATCGCGGCGAAGCTGCGTCAGGTGGACGTGCTGACGTCACAGCGCACGTCCGTTCCCGACGCGATCCGCCAGACCGGCGTCACCGAGGTGACGCACTACCGCTGGCGCAGCGAATACAGCGGCCTCCTGAAGATGGATCAGGTGCGGCGGATCGAGGAACTTGAGAAGGGGAACTTGCGGTTGCGCAAGGCCGTCTGCGATCTGACGCGGGACAAGCTGTCTCGTCAACGTTTAGTGCACTGAACCGAGATTCGGGAAGTGAGCTGCTAATCCATCGAGAATAAACTCGACGGCAATGGCAAGAACAATCAAACCCATGACGCGGTTGAACACGGTCGACGTCAGCGGCCCAAACAACTTTTTGGTCGCTGCCGCGACCGAGAGCATGCCGGCAATGTAGATTGTAATGGCGATTAGCACGCCGACCACAAGCAGCTTGTGTGAAAGTCCATCGTGGAGATCGGAGAAGATGACGATGGTTGTGATTGATCCTGGTCCGGCCAGAATTGGAATCCCAAGCGGTACAATTCCAAGTGCCAGCCAACTTTCATTGGATTGTCCTCCCGTGGCAGAATTTGCCGAACCTGCTCTGATCATATCGAGTGCAAGTAAGAACAAGAGAACGCCGCCGGCAATCCGAAATGCGGCCATGGTAATGCCGAACGCATTGAGCAGGGCTGCACCATAGAATGTAAAGAACGTCATCGTGATCGCGAATGTCAATGAAGCGACGAGTGCCGTTCCAATTTTTTCCCTGAGTGGGCGATCGCCTACTGCATTTAGGAACAAGGGTACGATAAATGGTGGTGAGACCCGCGCGAACACACCGATGAAGATCTTAGTGTACTCATTCCAGTTCTGAAGTTCTTTCAAGTCTAGAAGATCTAGCACTCGCCCCTCCCGATTTCGTTCGGGTAAATTAAGCTCAGCCAAACACACTGTGCAACGCGATGAGATTCGTCATCAAGCGAGCGCGTTTGTTGACGCAGTAGCAAGGCATGTTGCTACTGCACATGCGTCATGCTCAAACTGAACTTTTCCGCCTCGGGTCACTTTGATCAAGCGCGGTATTGAGCAAAGCGGGGCGGAAGACGCGCAAGAAGCGGATCTGCTGACCGTCGCTCGCAATCACTTCATTATCAATGGCTTGATCGCAGCCACTGTGATGCGCGCAGGCGATTCGCGCGCAAAAGGACCTCTGCGCGCGCCTGACCAGTGCAATCAAACAATGGTTACGCAGGCGCGCCGTTCTCGTACGGCTTAAGGCAGGCATAGACGGTCCTGTGGTGCGGCGTCGGCACGCCGAGTTCTGCGCCAAGGCGCGCGATCAGGCCGGAAAAGCTTGCGATCTCGAGCGGCCGGCCGGCGACCAGGTCATGGTAGGTCGAGGCATACATGTCGGGCGAGAAGGATTGGATGATGCCGAGCGAGCGCTCTACGATGTCACCCGGCAGCGTCACTCCCTTGGCCGCGGCAACGGCAACGGCTTCCTCCATCATCGCGACGGCAACCGGACGGATGTCCGGATCGGTGTAGACGACACCGATCGGCTGGCGCGCTAGTGCCGTCATGCCGGCGTTCGTTGCAAGCATCACGAATTTACCCCACAGCGTCGCCTGGATGTTGTCGCTGATCTCGGTAATGAAACGGCATCCCGCACAGGCTTCCTTGAACGCCTGCGCGCGCTGGCTGATGGTGCCGTCAAGTTCCCCGAAGACGAGACGGTCGGGGCCCTTGCGGAAACTGATGAGGCCCGGCTCGTCGATCTTCGCCGACGCGAAGGCCGCGCCGCCGACCGCGTGCCGGGCGCCAAGCACTTCGGCAATCCGGTCGGGGCCGTCGACGCCGTTCATCAGGCTAATGACCATCGTGTCCGCTCCCATCAGCGGCCGGATGAGCTCGGCGGCCGTCTCCGCGGAGTAGAGCTTGACGCAGAACAAGACGACGTCTACCGGCCCGATCGTCTGCGGGTCGTCGCTGGCCTGTGCCGGCGAGATCAGGATATCGGTGTCGGGCCCGACGAGCCGAAGGCCATGGTTTCGGATCGCATCGAGGTGGGCCCCGCGCGCGATGAAGGTGACATCACGACCCTGCGCAGCCAGCAGGCCGCCGTAGAAGCCACCCATGCCACCGGTCCCCATGATCGCTATTCGCATGTTCGTTGTTCCTTCGACGACAAAATTTCCGCGCCGTGTCGCCTCCCGCTCCCGCGCGTGCCAGGTGCGTCGGCAAGGCAATCGACGGCGATCTATGATAGCGATCGCACGAGGCCGCTGAAAGTGTTGCCGTGCGCTCCGCTGCCAGGTTCAGGAACGGTTCATGAGACGTGTAGTTGGTTGCAGTTGAATTGAGTTCGATGTGTAGAAAGCAAAAGTCATGTTTTGGAAACTTTCCGTTGCTGCGAGCGTAGCATTTGCCGCTCTGGTGAGCGCCGGATCAGCCTTCGCCTGTGCCTGTTGCGGCACCTGGCAGGTTGTCGGCGTCGCCGACAAAGACGTCTTGAACATGCGGGCCGGCCCCGGCGTGCGCTATCGCAAGATCGGCGCCATCCCCAGTGGAACCGGCTGCGTGATCAAGTCGGCCACCTGCCGCCGGCGCTGGTGCCGGGTCAGCTACGCCGGTCAGTCTGGCTGGGCCCACAGCCGCTATTTGCGCTACCTGAAGTAGGCCGACGCAGGCAGCCGAATTGCCCGTTCCACGGGCATTCGGCGCCGGTGGCACCACCGCTGAAGTCGGTTCGGAATGACGTTCTGCCCCGTTTTGATCAGTCAGTTAACGTTTGATCAAACCTAACCACCGTTTGGGTGTGCCTTCTCGAACCGACTGAACCTTTGTTAATCCGCACTAACCTAAGTTGCATTCTCCTCAAACTGTTCCGAGGGGGTGCAAGGTGCAGGATATTGCCGGCAACTACCGGGCCGACCGCGCAGACGAAAGTTGCGCAGTGCAGGATTTCGCGCTCCTCGAGGGCGCTCTGTCCAGTGATGACATCGCGGCCCTACGCACAGCCTGCAAGCGCCATCTCGATGGCCCGGATGCCATTCCGAGCTATGTGCTGCTCGATGCCTGCAACAGTGAGCCGATGCAGAAAATCAAGCGGGCAATGGAAGACCGCATCGGCGAAAAGTTGCTTTATCTCAATGACTTCTATTTGTTCACCGATGATACGTTCCAGGCTGACTGGCATGTCGACACGGAGATGTTCACGTTCGACCGAAGTTTCAATGCTTGGATCCTGTTGTCCCCTGATCATGTCGAAAGCCCGCTCGCGGTAATGGCCGATCGCAACCGCGACGGGGATGCTTACTTCCACGCCGTCAAGGTTGACGACGGCCGTTGTGAGTTCGTCAACTACGCCAACGGCAGCAAGCACACCACAGCACTCGACGCGATCGAGACGTCAAAGATCGAAGCCCCAGCGGTGACGCTCGGCGACATCCTCATCCTCAATCCCAAGCGCTTCCACCGCACCAACGTGATGGCGCCGAAGCACGTGCTGGCCATCAAGTTTCTCGCCGAAGGAGACAACGGTCTCCTCTCTCCAATGCAGGTGCCGGGAATGTTGTGGCGTGAGACCAAATTCTTCAACGATCTCGTGAAGTCAGCCGCCAGCTGGGATGATGTCATCGATGGCATCCGCCGCCAATTGACCACCGCCGAGGGCCGCAAGGCATTGAGCGCCGGCTTCTTCCCCGAAAAGCTTGAACTCTACAGCCGCAAGGTGCGCGAGCTGTGATGTCAGCGCAATCACGAATAGTTCAAGGCGCGATGGCTTGGCACGACGGTTGCTTAATAGCCGGCAAATCTTTGAGAAATCGAACGGACTGAATGGATATCGACGCAACCAATCTCGGCTCAGCAATCGACCTTCTGGTGCGCGGCTTTCCCGGTCGCACGCGCCGTTTTTGGGAGGACGGCATCTCGCGATTGTTGACGGCGCCAGCCCACGAAGATGGCGGTGAGCCGATCGGCTCACTGGTCACCGCAGGCGGGCGTGCCGTCGGCGTCGCTCTGTCTGCGATCAGCTATCGGCAAGCGCAGGAGGAAAAGCCGTCGCAGCGTCTCGTCAACCTGTGCAGTTGGTACATCGAGCCTGACCATCGCTGGCGTATGCCCGTGCTGCTACGCAATGCCATGCGCTGCAAATCGTCAGTCTACACGGATCTATCTCCGTCACCTGGCGTTCGCCCGATGCTAGAGACGCTGGGTTTCGAACCGCTGAACAACGGTGTCGACGTCGTTTGCGTGCCAAGCATGGCTCTGTCGCACCGCGGATCGCTTGCAGTCACCCCGTGGCACTTGACGTCCAGTGACGATGAGACTTCCGGCCTCGCACGCCTGATCGCCGATCACGTCGCGCTCGGCTGCTATGCCTTTGCCATCGAAGCGCAATCCGGCCCGGTCCCGGTCATCGTCAAGCCATTCCCCCGTTACGGGATTCCCCTGGCGCAAGTGATCTATTGCAGTGACGCGCAGGCGCTACAGCGCGCGCTTGGCGGTGTCAGCCGTGCGCTGCTGGCGCGCGGCCGCGTCGGCCTTGTCATCGACATCCCGGTCAACCGGGCTGCGCGAAGTTCATTCACCCGCCTTGCCGTCCCGTCTCGACGGCGGCGTTACATCAAAAATGGTTCGCAGAACGGGGCCATCGACTACGCCTACTCCGAACTGGTGTTCTTTGACATCTGAACCGACGATTGATCAGGAGCTCATCCCACATGAACATTCAGGTCCCAATACCGCAACTCGAAACCGTGGAAGCGAAAATTGCGGATTTCCTTCAAACCGTTTCCGTCGATATCAGCTCCTACGAGAGCGTGGCCCAAGTCGCTTTGCTTGGAGATGATGCGCTCGACTCATTGGGCCTCGTGCAGCTGACCATGTTTCTCGGAGAGGAATTCGACGTGGCCATCGAAGACGAGGATTTCGAGCCGGAAAACTTTGAGACGGTCGGCAGGCTTGCCCGCATGATTCACGCAAAAATGGCAGGAGCGGCCTAGTGGAAGGTTATCTGCTGCATCACCTGCTGGCCACCGGGCCCGCAGACAAGACGGCGATTGTCGAAGGCACCACTCGGTTTGACTACGCTGCACTGCGTCGAGCCGTGGGGCAAATGGCGCGGTGGCTTAAGGCGCATGGAGTGTCGCCAGGCGATCGCGTTGCGATCGTGTTGCCAAAATCTTTTGCCGAATGCGCGGCACTTTTCGCCGTAAGTCGTGCCGACGCAGTCTTCGTGCCGGTCAACGGTACGCTCAAGGATGAGCAGGTTCGCCATATCGTCTCGGATTGCGCGGCCGGCGTGGTCATTACAACCAAAGACCGCAGGTCGGCGCTAATGGACGCGCTGAATGACCTCGAAGAGCCGCCCATCGTTGTTGCAGCCGACGACATGCTGGCCGAGCGGGCGTGCGATGAGGCGCAACCCTTGTCGATGCCACAAGCTCTCGGCGAAGATCTGGCCGCCATTCTCTATACCTCGGGCTCTACGGGCAGGCCCAAGGGAGTGATGCTGTCACATCGAAATCTATTGGCAGGTACGCGGATCGTGCGAACGTATCTCGGCATTGGCCCGGACGAACGCATCTTGTCCGTCCTGCCATTCAGCTTCGATTATGGTTTGAACCAACTCCTGACCGCCATTGAGCAGGGCGCCACCACCGTCTTGTTTTCCTTTCGGCTGGGTGATCAGCTGGTCAAGGCATTGCAGGACCATCGCATAACTGGCTTTGCCGGCGTGCCGTCCATCTGGGCGATCCTCTCTCGCGCTGCACCGAGCCTGCCGAAGACGTCGCTTCCGCATCTGCGCTATATCACCAATTCCGGCGGTGCCGTGCCGTCTCCGACGGTCGCGCGGCTTCGTGAACTGTTGCCGGCAACCGACATCTATTTGATGTACGGGCTGACCGAGGCGTTTCGTTCGACCTATCTGCCGCCTGCCGATATTGACCGCAAGCCAACCTCGATCGGAAAGGCGATCCCGGAGTGTGAAGTCTTCCCGGTTACCGCCGATGGGCGCCGTGCCAAGGCGGGCGAAATCGGCACGCTGGTCCATCGCGGCCCCACGGTGTCTCTGGGTTACTGGAACCGGCCCGACGATACGGCACGGGTGCTGCGCCCCAACCCGTTCCGTCCGCCGGAGCAGGGCGGCGAAACCGTCTGTTATTCCGGTGACCTCGTAGTCGAGGACGATGACGGCTACCTCTACTTCGTCGCCCGGGACGACGCGATGATCAAGTCTGCCGGCTTCCGCATCAGCCCAACCGAAATCGAAGAGGTATTGATGGCGACGGAGAGCTTTGCGCAGGTCGCAGTCATCGGCCTGCCCGACGAATGGACTGGCCAGAGGCTGCATGCAGTGGGAATTCCGAGTAATCACGCCCGCCCGCCGGCCGAGATCCTCAAACAGGTCAGCGCACGCCTGCCCTCTCACATGGTGCCGAAGAAGATCGAACTGGTCGATGAGCTTCCCGTGACGGCCAACCGCAAGGTCGACTACAAGCGCCTGGTTGTGGAGCGAACCTGATGGGCAAAACCAATCGCCCGAGCGACGGGCTATCGCTAGCACAACGCCTCAGCGTAACCCACTTTCCATCCGAAGCAGGCACAATGACGGTTGGTGGAGTGCGTGTCGATGAACTCGTGCACCGTTACGGCGCGCCGCTCTATGTCTATGACGGCGCGATCATGCGCGCCAATTACCGACGTCTCGCCGTTGCGGTTGGCGGGTTTGCCGTGCTCTATTTCTCGATCAAAGCCAATCCGCGGCCCGACATTGCAGCGATTTTCGTCGCCGAAGGTGCCGGCTTGGAGATTGCATCTGCGGGCGAGTTCAGGGTTGCGCGCATGGCCGGATGCCCTGCCGGTCGCATCATCTTTGCCGGTCCCGGCAAGAGCGAGGCCGAACTCTACGAGACGATTCGCGCGGGCATCGGCGAAATTCACTTGGAGACTTTCGAGGAAATTGAGCAGGTCGCCCATATCGGTCGCGAACTGGGTCGCGACGTGCCGGTCTCGATGAGGGTCAATCCGGCAGCGGCAGCCCAGGGTGGCGCGATGCGGATGGGCGGCAAACCTGCCGCCTTCGGATTCGACGAAGAGATCGTGGAAGACGTGGTCGCGGCGATTGCGGCACACTCCTCGTTGCACCTCAACGGCCTGCATATGTTTGCCGGAACGCAAATCCTCAAGGCCGACGTCCTGCTCGGTCAATGGCGCCACGGGTTGGACGTTGCAGCGCGTATCGCTGAATTGACCGGCACGCCTATGGCAACGATCGATCTTGGCGGCGGGTTGGGCGTGCCATACCACGACGGGGACCTGGAACTGGACTTCCAAGCAATCGCGCGCGGCGTTGGCGATCTGATCGCGACCAAGGCCGCCCACCCCCTCGTTCGCGATGCGCAAGTCATTCTCGAGCCAGGGCGATATCTGGCAGCCAGCGCCGGTGTATATCTGATGTCGGTGCGTGCGACCAAAATCTCTCGCGGGCAACGCTTTATCGTTACCGACGGTGGGATGCATCATCATCTCGCCGCATCCGGCAATCTTGGTCAGGTCATCAAGCGTGACTACCCGATCGTTGCAGCTACCCATATGGAGACATCCGATGCCACGCCTGCAACCATTGTCGGGCCGCTTTGTACACCGCTTGACACGCTCGGCAGGCAAACCGATTTGCCGGACTTGGGCGTGGGTGACATTATCGCTGTTCTTCAGTCGGGGGCATACGGACTGACGGCCAGCCCGGTAAATTTCCTGAGCCATCCGTCGCCGAACGAGGTGTTGGTCGAAGACGGTACCTATCGCGCGATCGGGGCGGCGACCCGCGCGAAGCGACAGCTGGCGGTCGCATGAGGTGGCGACGCCGTCTCGTAAGATTGCATGGAGGCCAGTGCGCGAAGGTTCTCAGTGCGCTCGCGGCTGACGCCATTCTCTGCTAGCTGACGCAGGCCCTGTCACCTGAACAAGACGGCTGGCCCTACTGGAAGGGCACTTCGTTGAAGCTTCTCAACTTGCGCGAATGCAGGCGCTCGGCCGGCAGGTCGCGCATGATTTCCACGGCGCGCACGCCAACCTCCAGATGACGATCAACCTGGGTCTGGTAAAATTCCGTCGCCATGCCTGGCAGTTTCAGTTCGCCGTGCAGTGGCCGATCGGACACGATCAACAGCGTTCCATAGGGCACACGGAATCGAAATCCGTTGGCCGCAACGGTTGCGCTTTCCATGTCCAGAGCTATGGCGCGCGATTGCGAAAAGCGCCGAACCGGTTCCGCTTGGTTGCGCAATTCCCAATTGCGGTTGTCGATGGAAGCAACGGTTCCAGTGCGCATGACCTTCTTGAGATCCTGAGATTCGACACCGACCACCTCGCTCACGGCCTGCTCGAGCGAGGTCTGAACCTCGGCCAATGCCGGAATTGGAACCCAAAGCGGCAGATCCGCGTCGAGAACGTGATCGTTGCGGACATAGGCATGCGCCAGAACGTAGTCTCCAAGATGCTGCGTGCGACGCAAACCGGCACAATGCCCGAGCATGATCCACGCCGACGGACGCAGCACGGCAATGTGGTCCGTCATCGTCTTTGCATTCGACGGCCCAACACCAATATTGATCAAGGTGATCCCGGCAAGGTCGTCGCGCTTTAGATGGAAGGCCGGCATTTGCGGCGGGTGGACGCCTTCGTCCGGGGCTACGAATTCCGTGTAGGCGTTCGTGTCATCGGCCACGAGTCGTTCGGCCAGTTTGCGAAAGCCGTCGACATAGAACTGGTAGTTGGTGAAGAGAACGAAGTTCTGAAAGTGCGCACAGTCTGTTCCCGTGTAGTGTCGCAAGCGGTGCAATGAATAGTCGATGCGTGGTGCACTGAAGTTGGACAGCGGTCTGACTTGGCCGGGCGCCAGTTCAACATCGCCATTGATCCAGTCATCGTCCATGTCCGCAAGGTCCGGCGGATCAAAGAGATTTCGAAAGGCAGCCGCCTGTTTCGCGTTAAGAGCACCTTCGAGATGCAGCCCGTGCGGAAACGCAAAATGAATTGGAATTGGCGTATCTGAAAGGCCGACCTCGAAATTGCAGCCGTGGTTGTTTCGCAATTCCCGAAGCTGCTCACGCAAGTAAGCGTCGAAGAGGTCCGGCCGTGTGATCGTCGAGCGGTAGCGTCCCGGCTGATCGCAAAACCCGTACGAGCGAGTAACGACGGCCAAGGGCGCGCTTCCGATTTCCGCGTGGATGTAGGGGTAAAACCCGCGCACGCGCGTATGCAATGCTTTACCTTCGGCAAATGCTTGAAACTGGCGGCGCATCCGGTCGGTTTCGGACGCATAGAGTTTTGCAAGGGCGGCAACGGCATCGTCGGCAGATGGACAGTTTTCGATGGTCATGCCGCCATCCTACAGCTGTTTGCGCGCCACCTGTACTGTGATTTGCGCCCCCGCGAAACGTCGCCTTGTGGATGGCCATGACGAAATTGATCGTACTGTTTGCCTCCGGCATGGCCGGCGACGCGTTGGATCACTGGACAACCACGCCGCAATGACACAGACCTGATTGGTCTCAAACCTCCTCGACTGCGCGAACCTCGCTGGTCGGGAGGTGGTGAGGGCGATGAAATCACAAGGAGAAGCAACAATGACCGGACGCCTTCAGGACCGCATCGCAATCGTCACCGGCGCCGGCTGCGTTGGTCCGGGCTGGGGCAACGGTCGCGCAACGGCAGTTCGCTTCGCCGAAGAAGGCGCGAAGGTGTTCGCCGTCGACATCGATGCCGAGGCCATGGACGAAACGCGTCATCGCGTTGCCGAGGTCGGCGGCACGATTGCCACGCATGTCTGTGATGTGACCGCTGGCGGTGCGGTCAATGCCATGGTTGCGGCTTGTCTCGCGCACTACGGCGGCGTTGATGTTTTGGTCAACAACGTCGGTGGTTCGGCACGCGGTGGCCCCGTTGACATGGACGAGGCAACCTGGGAACGGCAGGTGCGCTACAATCTAACGAGCACCTATCTCACCTGCCGAGCCGTGTTGCCGCAAATGCGGGCGCGCAACCGCGGTGCCATCATCAACACCGCATCGACGTCGGCACTGCGCTGGTCCGGTGCCGCACAGTCGGCCTACGCAGCAACGAAAGCCGGCGTTATTCAGTTCTCACGTGTCGTCGCGATCGAGTATGCGCCGCACAACATACGCGTAAATACCGTCGTGCCAGGCCAGTTGCACACACCGCTCGTCGAAGCGCGCCTTGCCGATCAGCGCGCTGGCGGTGACGTTGAAAAGTTGCTTGCGGACCGCCTGGCGCGCATCCCTCTCGGCTTTATGGGCGACGGGCGCGATACGGCCAACGCTGCCCTGTTCCTCGCGTCCGACGAAGCCCGATTCATCACCGCCACGGAAATCATCGTCGATGGCGGCATGACGGCGCGTTGCGATTGACGGCCCGTCATTCCCGAATTGGCGTTGTCGACTTGGTTTTGGCGGATACCGGGGTTGCGCGGCGCGGCCGGCCTTCGAATTGTCCGAATCTCGAAGCAGGTGTGCAATGGGGCTGTATCCGGCGTATCGCCATTCACCGTTGGACATGCGCAAAGGAGAGACGACATGGGAGCCTTGCCGGCATCGAGCGCGCGTGACTACGTCACGATAAAATTTGAGAGCAAGGACCGTGAGGCCATCGAGTTCGCGGCGGAAAGGGCAAGCAAGACCGTCCAGCAGTTCGTACTCGACGCCGCCAAGAAGGAAGCCATCAGGATCGTCGCCGGTTGACCGGCACTCCACCCTGAAACATATCGCGGGCAAGTTCCGGCAACGATCTTGATTGCAAGCGAACTTCGCGGGTTTCCGGCGAAGCCGGCTCAGGCCGCCGTGCCCACCCTCAGAATTCCATCGACGATGCGTTCCAGATCTTTGATCGTCCGGCAGGTCTTGGCGACGTGCAGGTAGGGTCGGTAACGCAGCATTTCCGAATCTCCGATCCCCCAGAACGCTTCCGGCTCCGGGTTGAGCCACACCACCCGTCGGCAGCGTTGCGCGATCCATTGGACAATGTCGGCGCGCGGATCGAGGTTGTTCGATCTTCCATCACCAAGGATGATAACGGTCGTGTGTCGGTCGAATATGTCCCCAAAGCCGACTTTGAGATCGTCCAGGGCGCGGCCGTAGTCGGTCGGCAAGTAGCCGATCTTGTCGAGAACTTTGTCGATAGCATCACCGACACCATGCGAGTCCAGGATGTCCTCGACTTCAACGAGGTGCGAGGAAAACGCGAAGCTCCTGAGATTTGCAACGACTTCGTTGAGACCATAGAGGAACATCAGCAAAAACCGCGCCGACGATGCGACCGACCGGCTGACGTCGCACACTGCAACCATTTTCGGTCGCTCGGTGCGCTTCTGCTTCCAGATTGTCGCGAACGGCACGCCGTCGTGCGCCATATTGGCGCGCAGCGTGCGCCGTATGTCGAGTTGTCCGCGGCGCGCACGCTTGTGGCGGCGCACGTGCCGGGCAGCAAGCTTCTTTGCAAGACGACGGATTAGCCCGCTCATCCGTGCAAAGTCGCGCTGGTCGACATTGGCAAGCGGCGTGCGTTCCAGGATTTCTTCACGGAGCTCACCGGACGCGTTGCGCCCGAACACCTGAAACTGCCGGGAAACGTAGTCGCGAGCCATGACCTGCAGCGCGCTCCGCCTGCCCTCGAGCGCCTCTGCCAGCCCGCCACCGCCGCTCGCCTGCCCCCGCGTGGTGGTGGCAACAAACGCATCGAGCTCGCGCAAACCCATGCGCTCCAGCATGCGTTGCGCAAGATAGTTGACCTGCGTGAAATAGCGCACGTCGTTGACATTGACCTCGCGCGCCGCCATTTCCATCGCCGCTGCCAGTCCTGCCCGGTCGTCGTTGAGCAGCATGTCGGCGAGTGCGTTGCCCGTGCCGGCATCATGCGCAGGTTGACTTTCGCGTTCCGCCTCGCCTGCAAACTGCCGGCTGAAATAGAGATCGAACGTTTCTGCAAACAGCGTCTTTTCTTCGATCGACTTGGCAAGCGTCACCGCCAGCGCATCACGAAGGAGTGTCCGGTCGCCGTAGCCGAAAGACGCCGCAACCTCGCTGGCCTCCATCGCCTCGGCGACCGAGACCCGCACCTTTGCAGCCCGCAGCGCACGAATGAAGTCCTCAAGTGCCCGCTGCATAACGACTGAACTCCGCCGCTTGCCGCGCCTTGCGCACCAGTTCAGGCACCTGTCGGTTGCCCGCCGCGACATCTTCTTCGAACTTGAGCAGGACGTTGAGCGTCTCGCGCACCAGAGCAGGCTCCAGCGCTTCCGCGTTGAGCAGCACCAGCGTACGAGCCCAGTCGATGGTCTCGCTGATCGACGGCATTTTCTTCAGATCCATCTCACGCAGGCCTTGCACGAAGGTCACCAACTGGCGTCGCAGGCGCGCTTCGATGTCAGGCACCCGCGCAGCAATTATGCGTTCTTCGAGCTTGGCATCTGGCAAAGGGATGAACAGGTGGAGGCAGCGGCGCTTCAAGGCGTCACCGATGTCACGCGTGTTGTTCGATGTCAGGAACACAAGTGGCGGCGTCGTTGCCTTGATCGTGCCGATTTCCGGAATCGTTACTTGAAAGGCCGACAAAACCTCCAAAAGAAATGCCTCGAACTCTTCGTTGGCCTTGTCGACTTCATCGATCAACAGGATGGCGCCGGCATCTTGCTGGAGAGCCTTGAGCAAGGGTCGAGGCTCGAGGAATTGTTCTGAAAAGAACACATCGGTGAAATCGTGCAGCCGGGCCATGGCGCCGGTGAGATCCTGGGAGTCGTGCAGCACGTCCCCGATCTTGTCCTTGAGAATCTGCGTGTAGAGCAGCTGCTTGCCATACTTCCATTCATAAAGCGCTTTCGATTCATCAAGGCCGTCGTAGCATTGCATGCGGATCAGGGGCAAATCCAAGCTGGCAGCCGTGGCAAGCGCGAGTTCGGTTTTGCCGACTCCAGCGGAGCCCTCGACCAGAACCGGTTTGCACAACGTCTTTGCGATCAGAATCGCCGTCGCGATCTGACGCGACGCGATGTAGGATACGCTGCCTAGGTTTTCGATGATAGAGTCGACGGAGCTGAAGCTCTCGTCACTGTCCGTGCTCAAGTCGGTTTCCTTTCACCGGGCGACCACGCGCGACATCCACGGCCCGCAACATGATGCACGGAATGGTCCAAAAGTCGTTGCACGGATGCGAGCCGGGCTTCCTCGATGCATTGACGCGCGCACGGCCGCACGCGCTTTCAAGGAGCGACTTTAGCATGCCTGAAATGCCAACGTGCAAGGGGCGTGGCGCCGTAGTGAACGCCACCGCGCCCAGGGCTCTTGTCCCGACAATTAGCGCGCGGCTTTGCCAGGACCAGGCCTAACGCGCTGCCAGGACGAAGTCGGCATGCGGCGTATAGACGGGGCGCTGGCGCCCGTTACTCAGCCGAAACACGTTCTTCGCCACGTAGCTGCCGAGATCTAGGACGCGCACCACACTTTGGCCTGGCTCGAGTGCACCGCCGCGAATGCCTTGCGCCAACGCGTGCGTAAACAGACCCTGGCCGATATCCGGGCGTTCGATTGCCGCCTGGTTTGGTCCTGAGGCCATGAACGCTACGAAGCTTTCGTATTGTGCATCTTCCAGGAGACGTCCGTTGTAGGCGCGGGTTGCGCCCACGGCACCGGATTGGCAGGCATCGACGAACAGCATCCGTCGCCCTTTGGCCGCCGTCAGTCGCTTCTGAATTTCCGACCATTCAATGATGTTGCGACCGGTCCCAACGGCATCGAATCCACCGCTGCGCGCTATGTCCGTCGGGAGGAAGTAATACTTGCCATCCTTTCCGCGTTCACCGTGACCGGCAAGAAACACCGCGACCGTGTCGGTCTCGTCGGATTTGGCGAGATCATCCAGGGCAGCAAGGATATTTTCTGCCGTCGGCAGCGTCGAACGACGCCCCTTGTTTGTGAGCAGGCGCATGCGCACGCCAAAGGCATGGCGCCCGCCGAGTTGCTTCGAGATCGTATCGGCAAAGAGCCGTGCGTCCTTGCCAGCAAAATTAAGATTGCAGGTCTCGTCGCCGCCGGATCCACACGTGGGGCCGAGGCCCTGATAGTTGTCGACGCCAACGGCCACGATATGCAGCTTGCCGCGCTTGTCGAGTGGCCCTTCGCCGTTGTGGTTGATTGGCACGCGTATCGCCTGGCTTTCGCCGGCCGCGGAGATCGCGACGATCTCAATCACGTTGCGTCCATCGGCAAGCGGAACGTTGAATGACTGCACCGTCTGGCCCTCGGGCGGACGCGGGTGGTTCACCGGCACGCTACCGGCAACCGTTGGAACCTTGATGCCGTTGACCGTCACGTCATAGCGCTTGACCGGCGCGCTGCCGGGCTGCACGAACACGGTGACATTCGTCGAACCTCGGAATTCTTCCGAATAGGGCTCCGGCGTGACAAGTGAAACGACCGGCGGCCGCGCTGCCAGTACACGTGCCAGGTCATGATTCGGTTCCATCTTTGCAACCGCGGCCTTGGCACTTGCGAGCCGGAGCGATTCTTCGATGATGTCCCGCCGGTTAAGCAGAACCCGGAACTGTCCGCCGATCACATAATCTGCGGTCTTGTCAGCGCCGTTGTTGAGCTGCCAGCCGACCAATCGGCCGGCATTGGGAGAGCCGGTGTAGAAGCCTTGTGGCGTCCAGATCACCCAGTCGCCGACCGTGCCGTCAGCTGCTGGTGCATGGAATAGCGTTGCAATCAACTCCCTGGTCTTGATGTTCCAGATCCGCACGGTTTGATCGTGTGCACCAGAAATCAGAAAACGCCCATCGGGCGACGGCGTCACCGTCCAGACGTCGCTTTCGTGGCCTACGAAGTTACCGAGTGACTTGCCGTCTTTCGTGTAGGCGACCAATTCGCCGTTGCCACCGCCGGAAATGAACTGTTTGCCATCCGGCGCGACGGACATCGCACGGTGCTGATAGCCACTTGTAGACGTCCTTTTGACCGTGGCTTTGACCCTGCCGCCTTCGATGATGTCGAGGAAGGCATAGCCACCGAAGCGTCCGCCGCGTCGCCGTTTCATGGTCCAGTTGCCCAGCTTGGCCGTGGCGCGCTTCCATTGTGTCGGCACGCCTGGGCTGCCGACGAGGACAGGGTCTGTCAGACTATGGGTCCTCGAGGGTAGGCGCAGAGCGTACTGCACCGGACCGCGATCCATCGGCGAGCTTTCTCGCCATCGGTTGCCCCAGCCAATCCATTGGCTGTTGCCGGAAATGCCGGTCGCCCACACAGGACGTCCACCGCCGCGCATGCGTAGCGGGTTGCCATTGGCATCCGTTTTGAATTTCCCGGTCTCAGGCGACCAGATGTGGATCGCGTGCGCGACCCCATCACCCATCGCAATCCATTGACCATCCGGGCTCCAGGCACTGGCACGCGCGTAGGCGTTGGGCGCATTGGCCGGTTTGATGTCCTTGCCCGATACGATGTCGATGATGTGGGTTGGCCATGGTCCGCGGGCGGCCGCCAGGGTCACCAGCAGCCGGCTGCCGTCCGGCGAAAAGACAAGGGTTGCAACCTCGTTACGAGCCTTGAACAGAATTCGGTTGGCTCGCACGGTCTCGCCGTTTCGAGCGCGATAGACGTCGGGGCTAGACCAAATGCGAACCTCGCCGCTGGAGTCGCCCGACACGATCGTGCCGCCGTGTGAGACTGCGACAGCGCCGATCTTCTCGCCATGCCCCTCGAGCGTTGCCAAGTGGCGTCCTGTGGCGACATCCCACACTCTGATCGAGTTGTCGTAGGCGCCGGTCAGTGCCCGTTTGCTGTCGGGCGTAAAGGCTACCGCATTGATGTCACGGGAATGCCCTTTGAGCTTTTGCGAGAGCCGCGCGCGCGACCAGTCGGCCACGCCGTTATCATCGGTCGGCGCTGTCCAGATGATACCCGTCTTGCCATGGCTGCTGGAATCGAACGTACCGGACAGAATCTTGCGCCCATCCGGCGAGAATGTCATGGCGAGCACCGCACTCTCATGGCCCCGCAATAGCTTGACCAGCGTTCCCGAGGCAAAGTCGTAAACGCGGATGTCGCCGCAGCAGGGAGCGACGTGCTTGTCTTCGGTCCAGCCTGCGGCTGCCAGCCACCGCCCGTCGGGAGACAGTGCCATTGTGTAGAGCTTGCCGGGGTCGCCGGGCGCCAGTTCGCCGCGAATAGTGCGCACGGTCTTGCCCGTGGTCGTGTCCCATATCCGAATCAGTTTGTCGTCGCCGGCCGAAATCAGCTGTTTGCCGTCCGGCGTAAAGATGACCTCCTGCATCGTCGCCATGTGCCCGCCGGTGTCGAGCATAAGCGTCGAATTCGAAAGTGCCGCTGTCCGGTCTTCAGCCGGTGCCGGGCTGGTCGACTTACGCGTGATCGTGACACGCTTGTTTGTCAGTTCACGCACGCGCACAAGCGCGACAGATTTGTTGACCTTGACGCCATCGAGAGCCGCCTTCAGGTCTTTGGCTGTTGCGATTCGTTTGCGCTTTGCAACGATGATCACATCGCCGGGCTGCAGAAGCGAAATAGCGGGACTTGTCGGCGCGATCTCGGTGATTTCCGCGCCTTCGACAATGATCAGGCCTTTTTTCTCTGCCCTTTCCAGGGTCAATGTTTGGAACGTAAGCCCGTGCCAACTCGTATCGTCGGCCCTAAGAGAGGTGCCGCCGGCTACCAAAATTGTGGCAATGACCAGACCTAGAAGCGCACGCATCGCGGACTCCGTATGAATTCTGTTTGAATCTGGAGGCGAGATTATCTCAAAGCCGGTGGCGTTGTCATGGCCTCGTTGTCAGTTGTGGGAATCGCCCCGTCGCCGCAGACCGCCTATTGATGGGGCCGACCGCAAAAAAACGCTTGTCTGTCAGGGGAATTCGGGATCACATATTCTTGTTGCTGGATGAGCGAGAACGAACATGAACCACGCTCTGTCGGGTGCTTTGAGCGATGTGCTGCAACCGATCAGCCAGGCAAGTGGGCTGCCTAACGCAAACTACATTTCGCCGGAGGCGTTTGCTGTCGAAAGGTCCTCCATCTTGTTCGATGGCTGGGCAGGTATCGGATTTGGCAAGGATGTCCCTGCAGGGGGCGACGCGAGGCCAATTGATTTTGCCGGCATGCCGCTGTTGGTCGTGCGCAACAAGACCGGTGCGATCAATGTCTTCCAGAACACCTGCCGTCACCGCGGCATGATACTTGTTGAAGCCCCGACCCGGATAACCGGGGCATTGCGCTGTCCTTACCACAGTTGGTGCTATGATCTCGACGGGACGTTGCGCGCGACACCGCACGTCGGCGGGCCTGGTCACAACTCGCATCCCGATTTCCGCAGTGAGGATCTCGGCCTCATCCGCGTCCGATCGCACGTCTGGCGCGATGTCATCTTCGTCAATGTGTCTGGGAAGGCACCGTCGTTCGCTGACTATGCCGGCGCATTGATCACGCGTTGGTCCGAGTTCGACGGTCCACTCCATCACGGCGGCGAAAACGCGTCGCTCAAGCTCGATGTGCACACAAATTGGAAGCTGGCAGTCGAGAACTATTGCGAGAGCTATCATCTGCCCTGGGTGCATCCATCGCTCAACACGTATTCCCGCCTCGAGGACCATTACAATATTGAGGGGCCGAATTCGTTTTCCGGTCAGGGCACGACCGTCTATCGCCAGTTGAGGGACGATGATGGGACGTGCTTCCCGGACTTTGCTGGACTCGGCCCGCGCTGGGACACGGCCGCCGAGTACATCGCGCTATATCCCAACGTCCTGTTTGGCGTGCACCGCGATCATGCGTTTGCGATCGTACTGGAACCACGGGGCGTTGCCCGGACGCTTGAGCATGTCGAACTCTATTATTCTGCTGACGTTGCTGCTGATCCACGACTCGACAGGTTGCAGCAACGCAATGCCGCACAATGGAAAACGGTCTTTGAAGAAGACATCTTCGTTGTCGAAGGCATGCAGCGTGGCCGCCAGGGAGTGATGTTCGATGGCGGCCGCTTCTCGCCGGCGATGGACGGCCCCACGCACGCCTTCCATCGATGGATCGCCGAGCGGCTGTTACGCGCCTGAGCCGGGCGCGCCAGGCGGATTGTGCGGTGGGCCAACGGTGTACGAGCAGGACGAACAGGCTTTGGACGATCGGGTGCTGGCTGCGCATCGCCAAGGCGACCTCGTTGATCTTGCAAGACTCTACGAGATTGCCGCCGATCGCCGCTGGGCCGCCGGCGACACGGACGCCATGTGCTTTTTCCTCACTCAGGCATGGGTTTTTGCGCTCGAGGCCGGCGACGCCGACCTCATTGTCCGATTGCACAACCGCCTGGTTGCTGAGGGCCGAAATGATCCTTGACGGGCCCGGGCGGGAAACGCGCGATGTTCATCTTATGCCGGCCGGGCGCGCGCATCGCCCATGAGATATCGCGCGCTGCAGCGCCGCGTTGCTATCGCGACCATCACCGTGTTGAGCGACAATTGCGGCTGGAGGTTCGTTGGCGGCCTACCGGCCAACATAACCGGGTGGAGGGAAGCAGCAATGGTCGAGGCAACCGACGCGGCCTGGCGCGACCAGCTTTACGACACACTCAAGGCACTTGCCATCGAGGTCGTCGTCTACGTACCTGATGCCGGCCACGCAATCCTGATCGATCGTTGTCTGAACGACGACGCCATCGATTGTTTCCCGCTGGTCAACGAGTTCGAGGCCGTTGGCGTCTGCGTCGGTGCCTGGCTCGGCGGCAAGCGCGCCTGCACGCTGCTTCAGTCGAGCGGCATCGGCAATACGATAAACGCTCTGGGACTGGCGCATTCCACCGGCGCGCCGTTCTTCGCAATCGCCACGATGCGCGGCGAGTGGGGTGAGTTCAACGGCTGGCAAACTCCGATGGGCCAGGCGGTTCCGCGCGTTCTCGAGGCCGCCAATGTCGTTGTCAATCGCGCCGAGACGGCAGCCGACGTCATCCCTGTCACCGAGGCGAGCGGCCGGCTGGCCTTCAGTTCCTACCTGCCCGTCTTCACGCTGATCTCGCAGCGCGTGACCGGCGCCAAGATCTTCAAGTGAGGCCCTGCCCATGCTGAGCGATAATAAACCGCGGATCGAGCGTCGCGCCGCAGTCGCCAGGCTGCTGGCGGAGCGATCACCGGATCTACTGGTGGTAGCCGGCCTTGGCTCGGCGATCTGGGATGTCGAAACCGCTGGCGAAACACCGCTCAACTTCTATTTGCTCGGCGCCATGGGCAGCGTTGTGCCGACGGCGCTTGGTTTGGCGGTCGCACAACCGTCCAAGCGCGTCGTTGCATTCACCGGCGACTCCGAGCTTGGTATGGGTCTCTACGCCCTCGCCACCGTCGGCTGGCGCAAACCTCGTAACCTGACCATCGTGTGTCTCGACAACGGCCGTTTCGGCGAAACCGGCGGTCAGGTCAGCCACACCGGTGTTAACCTGGACCTGGCAGGCGTGGCACGAGCAGCCGGGCTCACCGCCGTCCATCAGGTCGCCGACGACGACGGCGTTGCCGCGCTCCGTGACGTGATCGTGAAAGGTGGGGGGCCGGCCTTCATTCATCTCCTCGTCAGGCCCGACATGCCCCCGGTTCAAATGCCAATTCGCAATGGCCACGTCGGGCTTGCGCGGTTCCGTGAAGCGTTGCTCGGCCATGATGCCTTGAAGGAATAACCGACCATTGTCCCGGGAGCCATGGTGCGCGCCCACACTTCGAAAGGATGCCTTATCGAATGTCGATCCTGGTCATTGGCGGCGCCGGTTTTATCGGCCGGCGCATGATCCCGATCCTCGCTGCTGCCGGCAGCGAGATTACCTGCATGGATATCGATGTCGCAGGCGCTACGTCAGCATTCGCTGAGCTTGGCGATAACGTCACGGTCGTGCGCGGTGACGTGACCCAGTTCGACGATGTGATCGGTGCCGTTCAGGAGAGCCGCGCCGAACGCCTCATCAACCTCTCCTATTTCATCGGCGAACTGGCCCCGCACACAGCGTTCAAACTTGACGTCCAAGGCATGGACAATTGTTTCGAGGCGGCACGCCGGTGCAATGTGCGTCACACGGTATTTGCAAGCTCACTCGCGGTGAGCGGTCCTCAGGTCAAATTCGGCGAACGCCCAGTCGATGAAACGGATGAGCGCCACGGCAATACTCAGTACGCCGTCAACAAGATCATCAACGAATGGCAGGCCCATGACTATCGCCGCGCCTACGCCATGACCATCACGTGCGTACGCCCCGCCAACGTCACCGGACCGGACAAGAAATTCGGCTCGATCGATCATGTCAATTGCATGTGTCAACCCGCACGCGGTCAGCCCGTCGCGTTCCCCCACGCCGACGCCATGCGCTGCATCATCCACGTTGAGGATATGGCTGAAGCATTTGCGCGTGTGCTCTTGGCCGATGCACCCAGGCATGAGACATACAACTCAGGCGGCACGACGCTGAGCCTTGGCGAATTGGCAGGCCTTGTGCGCGAGTTTTTGCCGGACGCCGAAATTAACTTCGAGGCACAGTCTGGAGGTCGCGACATATCGAGCAACTACCTGATCGACAACACGCGATTGGTGGAAGAGTTCGGTGTCCAGTACGCACCGTTGCGCCAACGCGTGAAGGAAGTCATCAACGCTGTTCGCACCGAGGAGGGTCTCCCACTCGTGCCCTGACATGCGCGCCAATCGGCCGGCAACTAGCAGGCCTTTGGCCACAAACCACTGCATAAGCCGGAGTTTGCGGCGGGCCAATCTTTCATCTCCACGATCTCCTGGCTTGTGGGCGGTATTGCTTGCAATCCTGCCCGCGTTGACACTTGCAGCCGCAAATGATTTTCCAGCCTTGTTCGCGATATGCGCCAGGGCACCGAAACGCCGCCATCGCTCTTCAAGAGTGAGCGCTCGCAGCATGCATACATCCTGCCTGGCGCTTTGCTGCGACTTCGCCAGAAACACAATTCCGCAATTGCACGGAACTTCGGTCCGGGATCTGCACCGATTGCATCAGCATTGGGTTACAAACCCAACATGACAATAAAAATAGTAAAATATTCTTATTTTGCGTATTAATATCGACAAAATTGGAAAAATAAACCAAATCTATCTGTGCGATTTGCAGCGCAGAGCAATGCGCAGCCCCGATCATGAGGTGGTCCCTTGCGCTATTTTCCAGCCTTCGTCGATGTCTCGGGCACAAAGATCGTCGTCGTCGGTGGTGGCGAAAAGGCGGTGCAAAAGCTGCGCCTGCTGGCCAAGACCAATGCAGATGTACGCGTGGTTGCACGGCAACCGTCGGCAGGTCTCGAAGCCATCGCCGGAGAGAACGAATTTACGATCCTCAGGCAGGATTTCGACGACGAGATCATCGATGGAGCCCGCCTCGTTTTCGTTGCCGAGGACGATCCGCGGCACGCCCTGACCGTGGCCGAAGTCGCAAATCGAAAAGGTGTCGCGGTCAATGTCGTGGACCGCCCGGCATTGAGCTCATTCATCGTGCCGGCGATTGTCGACCGCGATCCGGTGATGGTTGCTATCGGGACCGAAGGCACGGCGCCCGTGCTCGGTCGTGACATCAAGGCGAAGTTGGAAAGCTGGCTGCCGGCGCGCATTGGCGAGGTTGCGCGCCGTGCGGCCGGATTGCGCGAGCGCATCGGTTATGCCGTTGCCGATCCGCTGCTTCGCCGAAAGGTCTGGGAAAGATTGCTGCGTGGGCGTTGGCGTAAGCTGTTGCTCGATGGCCGCGAACGCGAGGCCCGAGCCGAACTCGAACACGCCCTTGGCGCGTGCCGTGGCGGTGCGATTTTGGCCGGCCGCGTAAGTCTGGTTGGTGCCGGGCCTGGCGATGCGGACCTGCTGACGCTCAAGGCCCAGCAGCGGCTGCAGGAAGCCGACGTTCTTGTCATAGATGATTTGGTGGCACCGCAAGTCCTGGAGTATGCACGCCGCGACGCGAAGCGCATCCACGTGGGCAAGAAGGGCTATGGCCCGGCGACCTGCCAGGGCCGGATCAATGCAATTCTGGTTCGCGAGGCTGCTAAGGGCCAGCACGTCGTCAGGCTCAAGGGTGGCGACCCGTTCGTTTTCGGACGAGCGGTCGAAGAACTGACCGCGGTACGCGCTGCCGGGATAGATGTTGATATCGTGCCCGGCGTGACGGCGGCACACGCGTGTGCGGCAAGCATCGGCCTGCCGGTTACCATGCGCGGGCAGATCCGCCAGTTCTCCCTCGTCACGGGCGCGACGGGACACGGCCTGCCGCAGCTCGACTGGCCTCTCCTCGCGCGCCCCGGACACGCCGTCGCAGTCTATATGGGTGTGCGTTCCGCGCCGGACTTTCGCGCCCGCCTGCTGAGTGCAGGAGCGCGACCCGATCTCTCTGTAGTCGTCGTCGAAAACGGGACGCGGCAGAACGAGCGCGTCTTTGCAACCACACTTGATCTCCTGCCTGAGGCGATCGAATCGGCAGGGATCAAAGGGCCGGCAATCGTCTTTCTTGGCTTGAGCTGGAAGGCGGCCAACCTGACGCCACCGGATCGCGTCGAATGGTATTTGAAGGGTACCGCTGGTGAGATGAACATTGCTTCCGAAAGGCCGGGCAAACAGTCGGTGGATGATCGAAACTGGACAGCCGAAGACATTGCCAAGGCAACATTCTGGGTCGCCGGGTGACGTCCCGGTGCCGCATGTCGGCAATTGATCAACTCAAGCGAGGATGACATGGCCAAAGCGTTTCAGCCGCAGGTCGCAACTGCAAACGATCTACTGACCGGTGACGTCGTCTATCTGGCTGCTGACGGTGAATGGACCCGCGAGTTGGCCGGGGCCCTGGTCGCCCGCACGCCAGATGACGCCCAGGCAATTCTTGCTCAAGCCGACCAACCGGCCAAGGTCGTCGGCGCTTATCTGGTTGCCGTAGAACCGGGTCTCACCGGGCCGCGGCCCAGCCATTTCCGGGAACGGTTCCGCCTGTTGGGTCCCTCCGTTCGTGCCGATTTTCGCAATACGAATGTGACGGGCCCGTCGACGACAGACGACATCCCAGCGGGAATAATCTGACCAGCGGGAGTAATCGGAAATGTATCGCTATGACGAATTCGACGAGCATTTCGTCCGTGATCGCGTCGCACGGTTCCGCGACCAGGTCGGTCGCCGGTTGAGCGGTGCACTCACCGAGGACGAATTCAAGCCTCTGCGCCTGCAGAATGGCCTTTATCTCCAACTCCACGCCTACATGCTGCGCGTGGCAATCCCCTATGGCACGCTTAACAGCGCCCAGATGCGTCAGCTGGCAATGATCGCTGAGCGCTGGGATCGAGGTTACGGTCATTTTACGACCCGACAGAACCTGCAGTTCAATTGGCCAAGGTTGCCGGACGTTGCCGACATTCTAGATGCGCTTGCCGATGTCGGCATGCACGCGATACAGACATCCGGAAACTGCATCCGCAACGTCACGGCAGATCACTTCGCAGGCGCGGCTGCGGACGAGATCGAGGATCCTCGCCCGACGGCGGAACTGCTGCGTCAGTGGTCGACGGACCATCCCGAGTTCGCCTTTCTGCCGCGCAAGTTCAAGATTGCCGTCACCGGTTCACCGAACGATCGCGCCGTGACGAAGGCCCATGATATTGGCCTGCGCATGATGCGCAACGATGCCGGTGAGCCGGGCTATGAGGTTATCGTTGGCGGCGGGCTCGGGCGCTCACCGATGATTGGTAAGGTTCTGCGCGGCTTTCTCCCAAAACCGCACCTGCTGGCGTACGTGGAATCCATCCTGCGCGTGTACAATCTGGAAGGCCGGCGAGACAACAAATACAAGGCGCGCATCAAGATCCTCGTACGCGAGGCGGGCATTGCAGCATTGCGCGAACGGGTTGAACAGGAGTTCTCGCGGCGTCTGGCTGCCGCAGGGTCCGACATGCTGCCTGATCGCCGCGAGCTTGCCAGGATCGAATCCTACTTCGCACCACCGGCTTTCGAGGAACTGCCCGACACTGACCCCTCCTACAATGCGCGCCTCTCGCGCGACCCGGAATTCCGCGCATGGACTGAGACCAGTCTCGCACGCCACAAGCAACCCGGCTACGCGATCGCGACCGTATCGATGAAAGCGATCGGTGCTGCACCCGGCGATGCAACCGCCGCTCAGATGCGCGCACTGGGCGAACTCGCAGAGCGCTTCGGGCACGACGAATTGCGCATCAGTCATGAACAGAACGTCGTGCTGCCGCACGTGCGCAAGCGCGATCTGCCCGAGATTTTCGATCAGTTGAAAGCCCACGGCCTTGCAACCGCCAACGTTGGTCTCATCACGGATATCATTGCCTGTCCGGGCATGGACTATTGTGCACTGGCAACGGCAAGGTCGATTCCGATTGCCCAGGCCCTATCGCGTCACTTCGCAGATCCGAAACGTGCACGGCTGATCGGCGAAATGAAGATCAAGATCTCAGGCTGCATCAATGCCTGCGGTCATCATCATGTCGGCCACGTCGGCATCCTCGGTCTCGAAAAGAGTGGCCGGGAAAGCTACCAAATCACACTCGGCGGAGATCACACGGAAACCGCCGCAATCGGCGAGCGAGCGGGGCCAGGGTTTGATGCCGACCAGGTCGTACCCGCCATTGAGCGTATCGTAGATGCGTATCTCGCTCTGCGCACTGGGTCCAACGAGACCTTCCTGGACGTATATCGTCGCGTGGGAGCGACGCCATTCAAAGCGGCTCTCTATCCGGAAAGCGTGCAGCATACGGCTGCCTGAAGTCCGCTAGTTCGACGCATATCGGACCGGGCCAGCAGCATGAGAGATGGGATGATCACACGATGCAGCTTGCAACCAATACCGGGTTTGTTGTGCCCGCGCCGGTGAGTTTTACCTCGCCCGATCATCTGGTCGGCAACAGCAATGCCGTCGATTTGCCGAATGATGCCGATGCGGCCCGGCTGGCCGGTGCCTTCGGCCGTATCACGCTGATTCGCATTCCCTTTCCGAATTCCACCGACGGGCGTGGATTCAGCCTCGCCCGGCGCCTGCGCGACCTCGGTTATACCGGCCGCCTGCGCGCCGCCGGGCACATGATCAGCGATCAGTTCCGCCTTGCCCTGGCTTGTGGTTTCGATGAAGTTGAGATCGACGACACGCTGGCCGCCCGCCAACCCGAGCGGGATTGGCTGACGGGTGCAACGGCCCCTGCAGGCTATAGGGAAAAGCTTGCCGGCCGCCATAATCAATCAGCGTTTCCGGCTCCCGACGGTGTTACCGCCGAGCGGGTTACCGAGGTGCAGCACTATACCGGCGCGCTGTTCAGGTTCCGCACGACGCGCCCGCAAAGCTTTCGCTTTCGCTCCGGCGAATTCGCGATGATTGGCCTGCCCAACGCGGCAAAGCCTGTTTTTCGCGCGTATTCGCTTGCCGCACCTTCGTGGGACGGCGAACTCGAATTTTATTCGATCAAGGTGCCGGGCGGACCGCTAACCCAGCACCTTCAAAGGATCGTGCCGGGCGACACGATCCTATTGAAAGGAAAGGCGACTGGAACTTTGGTGCTCGACGCTTTGTCACCCGGCCGTCGCTTGTTCTTGTTTTCGACGGGAACCGGTATCGCGCCATTTGCAAGCCTCATCCGTGATCCGGAAACCTACGAGAGGTTCGCCGAGATCGTTGTCACACACACATGTCGTACGAACGCCGACTTGTCCTACGGCCGCGATGTTGTGCGCGCCGCCCAGGACGACCCGTTGGTCGGTGAACTGGCGCGCGCTCGTTTGCGCAGCTATGCTTCGACGACTCGCGACAAGGGACGACACGTCGGCCGCATCACTGAACGCGTCGGCAACGGTCAGATCTTCGATGATCTCGCCATACCACCGCTTAATCCTCAACACGATAGGGTGATGATCTGCGGCTCACTCGCCATGGTCAAGGAGTTCAAGGCGCTCCTGGAGCGGATGGGCTTCACCGAGGGTGCCAACAATCGCCCGTCGGACTTCGTCGTCGAACGCGCGTTCGTCGACTGACATCGTCACAGCCAAATTGACCGTTCTCAAGCATGTCGAGAACAGCGGGATGTCCAAGACGTTTTCCCGGTTGACCTCACCACAGCATCTTGGCGGCCGGTTCCGGGTGTCGCATGGCGGAATGTTTCGGTTAGGCGACCACGCGGAAATTTGATCCATCCTTGCTTTATCAGCGTTATGGCTTTGCTGCCATTGCGAGACATGGGCCTTGTCTGCAGCCCATTGCGTGGCCCATGTCGCTGATCTCGCTGCTCGCAAATTCGATCGAAATGTGGAGAATGCCATTGTGAACCGCCATCTCTTGCTGGCCCTATTTATTTGCCTAGTCGTAGGCGGAGGTTGGGCCATCGGCTATGTGACGCGGCCTGATTCATGGTACGCCGGTCTGACGAAGCCGGCCTTCAATCCACCCGGCTGGATCTTTGGCCCGGTCTGGACTGCCCTCTACGTCATGATCGCAATTGCTGGCTGGCGCCTTTCGCAGTTGGGTCATGGTGCCACTACGATGAAGCTGTGGTGGGCGCAACTGGCCCTCAACTTTCTCTGGTCGCCGACATTTTTCGCGATGCACCGTATTGGGCTCGCGCTTGTCGTGATAATCTTGCTTCTCTCCACCGTATTGGCCCTGATAAGAGTAGCCTGGCCGCAAGATCGCGCCGCTGCATTGCTTCTTCTGCCTTATGCAGCTTGGGTTGCGTTCGCGACGATTCTAAATGCCGCGATTTTCGTATTGAACTGATGCACACCGCCGGGCAGACAATAACACATTGACCAGCTAAGGCATTTATCCCGAACGAAGTAAGGGGGGCATCACAACGCCCCCCGCAACAAGATCAATGCCTGACCGGCGCACCAAAGCGGCTGCACATCTTAGCGTTTGGTCATGATCACTTCGAGATACTCTGAAGGAACCCGCATCGTGCCGTCCTTGGCCGTGTTGAACTGCGCGACGGTTTCTCCGAGGTCGTTTGCAAGCGCAGCTTGTCTTTGCGCATCGAGCGCGAGGAAGGCCTTGTGAACCGGGCCGTAGAATGTGCGGAACACGTCGATGAAATGATCCGGCGACCGGTACCTGAACACAAAGTTGCGATCGGTGACGTCAATTTTCGCGAACTGACCGCCAAACTGCGCCTCAAGCCAGGCCCGTGTGCCCCATAGCGCCGGTGACTTGACGCCGGCCGGCGGCGCAATGTGTCGACCCAAAGTTTTGAACAAATGTCCGATGAAACCGTCCGGCGTCCAGTTGGCGAGCCCGATCCGTCCACCCGACCGGCACACGCGCTGCAATTCCGCGGCAGCCGTCGTCTGATCGGGAGTGAACATCACGCCGAACGTCGATACAACGGCATCGAAGTTCTCGGTGTCGAACGGCAGGTTTTCGGCATCTGCGATCTGGTACGCGACATCGAGCCCTTCGGCCTCGGCACGTGCCCGGCTACGCGCCAGCAACGTATCAACGTAATCCGTTGACACGACATTGCACCAGCGTCGCGCAAACGCCAAGGTTGCGTTGCCGTTGCCGGCTGCAACGTCCAACACACGGCTGCCGGGGGCCAGATCCATGGCTTCCGCAAGATCTTCGCCGACAATTTGCAATGTAGTCCCTATTTTGGCGTAGTCGCCGGACGCCCAGGCTGCATTCTGCTTTGTTTTGATGGCCGTGTAGTCGGGAGTAGGGCTCGTCAAGGTTGCTGTGCTCATCTTATTCTCTCACGCTTGAGTTTCTGATTTGATCACGTCGTCGGGTTGTCCATGGGCTGGACGCTGCCAACATCGCGAATTCGGCCGGGCATTGCTTGAAGGAGATCTGTGGAGCACCTGGGAATTGGCTGAAAAGTGTATGGGGATCGCGGATGCATCTTGAAGATGTGCCGGAGAATTGAAGCGCCCGCCACGTCCAGGTCGAGTTGAGAGGTCGGAATGCTCTATCGTTTTGGTGAGTTCGAAATCGACGCGCAGCGCTATGAACTCCGCAAGGGCACCACGGCGCTACGCGTCGAACCGATGGTGTTCGACCTGATCCACTATCTCGTGACCAATCCTGGCCGTATCGTATCGCGGGACGAAATCGTAGACCACGTCTGGTCTGGCCGCGCCGTGTCGGACGCAACGATCTCAAGTTGCATCAAATCTGCGCGTCGCGCACTCGGCGATAGCGGCGAAAGCCAACGCTTTATCAGGACGGTGCGCGGCCGCGGTTTCGAGTTCACGGCTGCTGTTCTCAATTTGGCGCCCTCCTCGACTACAGCCAACGGCGATGCCATGGCGGCGGCACAGACTGCGGACGCGAGCGGCGGCGAACCGACCGTCCCTGGTCTCGCTCAGGCTCCGCCCGGTGAACGCGTTGTCGAGCAAGCACGCCTGCCGGTCATCGCCGTTCTGCCGTTCGCCAACCAAAGTGCGGAGGTTGACGATTATTTCGCCGACGGCCTGACAGAGGACATCATCACCAACCTTTCGCGCTTCCGCGACTTGCGCGTCATCGCAGGCGCCTCGACATTCCAGTTCAAGGATCGCGGCATCAACATCGCGGAGCTATGCCGGGAGCTTGGTGCCGGATACGTTGTCCAGGGCAGCGTGCGCCGAGCCGCGGGCCGGGTTCGGATCACCGCGCAACTCATCGACGGCTCGTCGGGCGTGCAGTTGTGGGGTGAACGTTACGACCGAGAAATGGGCGACATCTTTGAGTTGCAGGACGAGGTCACGCGGACGATTGCGACAACACTGGGCATCAAGCTGCAAGGTGTCCGCCTGCAATCTGCGATGACCAAAGGCCCGGCCGAACTCGATGCCTACGACTGTCTGCTGCGGGCGCGGCGCTACACCTGGGTTCTCAGTGCGGAGATGCACGCCGAGGCGCGCGATTTGCTCGAGCGCGCCGTAGAGCTGGATCCAATGTCTTCTGATGCGCATGCGCTGCTCGCCAATGTTTATCTCGGCGAACACCGCTTTGACATGAACCCGCGGCCCAATGCGATCGGGCGTGCTTTGGTCCACGCCCTGGCTGCAACCCAACTCGACCCGCAAAACGCTTACGCCCGCTGTTGGCTGGCGATCGTGCACTTCTTTCGCGGTGAGAACGAAAAGTTCGAGGCAGAAGCCCAGCTTGCACTGGATCTCAACCCGAACGACCCGGAAACACTCGCGGACGTCGGTCACTATCTTGCGTTCATGGGTGAATTCGAACGCGGCGTGGCACTTTCCCGCCGGGCCCAGGCACTCAATCCGCTGCACCCGGGCTGGTATTATTTCAGTTTTGCAAGACTGCATTACAATCAACGCGCTTACGAGGAAACGCTCGCTGACGTCCAGCGCGTTGGATTACCGAACTTTTACTGGACGCATCTCCTGAACGCGGCATGCAAGGGCCAGCTCGGCCACGGGGATGCAGATCGCTCCGTGGCTGCAATTCACGACTTGAAGCCGAATTTTTCAGCGCGCGATGAATTGAAGAAATGGAACGCCGCCCCCAACGATATGGCCCATATTCTCGATGGACTGAAAAAAGCCGGTGTTGCTGGCCTTTGAGCCCTTACCCACCGATCGTCGCAAGCTTTTGGGACGCCTCCTTCACTTCCTGCTGGGCGGCCAAGATTCTCGAGAACACCCAGCGTGATCTCAATATCGCGCTCATGAACGAAATCATGGTGCTCTTCGACAAGATGGGCATTCGATCCACCGAGGTCATTGCTGCGGCCATGTCGAAATGGAACTTTCATCCCTACCGGCCGGGTTTGGTCGGAGGCCACTGCATTTCTGTCGATCCTTATTATCTGGTTGCGGCAGGGCGCCGACACGGTCTCGATATGGAACTGGTTGCCAAGGCCCGTGCCGTTAACGAGTCGACGCCGCTGTTCCTGGTCGAAAAGCTCGAACGCCTGTTCGAGGAAAAGGGCCAGTCACTCAAGGGCAAGCGTATTTTGGTCCTCGGTCGGACCTTCAAGGAAGACTGCCCCGATGTGCGCAACTCCAAGGCCGTGCCGCTGATGGATGGCCTTTGGCTGCGCGGTGCGGATGTTTTTTGTTACGATCCGGTGGCCACGGACATGCCGCACGATGGCGGGCGAGGGCTGAATATCGTTGGTCATCCCGCAGAGCAGGGTCCTTACCACGCCATAGTGGTCACGCTGGGTCACTCGGCATTTTTCGAGGGCATCACCAGTGAGCAATTGACGAGCTATGCGCCCATGGGTGCGCCGATGATAGATTTGCGCGGCCTGTTCGAGACGGAACCCGTGCAACGCCACTTCAGTTATTGGCGCCCGTAGCCGGGACACTATCGGGTCATGCGGGGCCGTCACCAAAAACCTGGCATGGTTTGAGATGTGGCCCACAGCGCTTGCGCGGCGCTCAGGCACCGAGATGAGCGTCACAAGAATGAATTTTGGTGAGGCGAGCCGTAGACCAGATGTCGGAATTCACCGAAACCTGAATTGGATACGCGGTGCACTTTGCCCGCGCCTTTGAAGTCCAAGCATCATCCGGAGACCGGCGGTCTAATATTCGATCATTTTCCCCGGCAGGGCAAATGTGTCCGAATGTTTGCGCTTCTTGGAACGCGGGGCACCTGCTCAAGGACAGCAATCGGGGCGCGCGGGCCGGCAAAAGAAAAAGCCGCGGGGGGCCTAATTCCGCGGCACGAGTCTTTATGATCAGGGGACTTGTTTTTCTTATTATTTCCGATGTGCCTAGAACCTTATGCGAGCACCGATCGTGACTTGATCGATATCCGCATAGCTGTTTCCGTCCGTCGTATCGAACGAGAAGTTTTTGTAGACGATGTAGGTATTCATTGCCGCCGCATCGATGTCCTGCTTGACGCCAACACCCCATACGTCGATTTCGGAGTTGAAGTTCTTGGCTGCGTAGGCTTCCGACTCGTAGTTTCCGTAAAGACCGAAGACGTTGGTCTTGCCAAGCGCGTTCCACTTGGCGTTGACGCCGGCGGTCACGTGGTAGGTAGTATCGCGGTCGGCGCCGCCGACGGCGTTGTTGTCTTCAACATAGCCGTATGTCCCAGCCACGTAGAGACCGCTCGGCACGTGCAAGATGCTCGCCGATGACCCGACCAGACTGAAGTCACAGTCGCTGCCGCCGAGCGCCGTGCAGTTGGAGGCCAGCGTACCGTCGTTGTCGTTGTTCGACGTAATCTGTTGATAGGCCACGCCGGCGGCGACGCGGATCGAACCGAACTCGCCTGCATAGCGCAGCGCAACATCCCAGAAGTCGTCGCCACCTGCTGCCGCCGACAGCGAGAAGCCGGCGAAAGTTGGCGAGATGTACTTTGCGATTGTGCGGCGGTTGCCTTCACCGGCAGTAAAGCCGCCCTGGCGTGAGGCCAACGCGTTCATCGAAAACACCCCGAGGGCGCCGTTGACGCGGGGCTGGAAGTTGCCGTGATACTGGTCTGGGAAGTTCTCCAAGGCACCCCCGAGGTTGATCTCGGTAATCCCTTCCGCTGCCGAGCCGGTCTGGCCAAGCCAAATGGTGCCGAGGGTCTTCGATTTCACGAACAGCGCCTCATGACGGATGTCGATGCCGCGGTTGACCAAAGGTCGGTCCTGGGTGACGCTTGAAAGCGCATTGGCCCTGACACCGAATTCCATCAGGAAGCCGGCTGACCAATCGGCATTGATTGTGGCGCTTCCCTTGAAACGGAAGCGTGAGCGGCTGGAGTTCGGCGTCCCGATATAGGCATTGGATTCGATGCCATCGTCGAATATCAGAATGCCTTCGTGGACGTGACCCGAGACTTCAAGCGAGACCTTTCGATTGCCTTTACGCACCGTTGTGGCTTCGAGTTCGGCAACGCGCTCTTCAAGGTCCGCACAGCAATTACCGCCAAGGTCGGCTGCCTGAGCAGATCCGACCGCAAACGCAGCCAGAGCCATCCCGGCCGAGGCGGCGTAAACATTCCGTACAGGTCGTGGCATGAGGTTCCCCCGAGATCGGTTTAAGACGCTGAATGTTCATCTGACCGACACGAGCCACCCGAGTGCCAGGTTGGTGCGTTGGTCATCCATTGCACGCTAGCGATGGTTGCTTTCAAGCAGCTTTCAACGGTGTGTCGCGAAGGCAACCACGCGTGCTTACGATCTCGTGAAATCGACGTGATCAGATGCCGTTGGCGTGTTCGCCCTCGTCAAACCGCAAGGCATATCCGATACCCCGAACAGTGGTGATGGAAACGCCGGCCCCTGCCAGTTTCTTGCGCAGGCGATGAATGCAGATTTCGACAGCGGTGTTGCTGGCGTATTCTGCATCACCGGCAATTGACCGCGAGATAAAGTCCTTGCTAACCGGCGCTCCGGAACGCCTCATGAGCGCGAGCAGCACGGCCGACTCGTTTGGTGATAACGCCAGAAAATTACCGTCGAGTTCGATGCTGTTATGCGCCACGTTGAATGTGAGGCGACCGAAACTCAAGCCGGCGCGCGAGGGCTCCGGCGGGTGCGCGACGGCCATACCGATGCGCAGCCTGAAAAGCGGCGGGTCGAAGGGCCTGACGATAAAGTCGGTGGCGCCCGCCTGAATTGCTTGGTGGATTTTGGATTTTGCACTTTCACTTGCAACCGCGAGTGAAAAGACGCTCGGGGGGCAGTCTTGAAAGACCTTGAGCGGCGCATGCGAGTGCATGTCGAGGTCGAGGACGAAGAGGTCGAAAACCTCCGTGAGCAGCCTCTCGCAGGCCTCTTCAATGCGTGATGTCGTGACCACGACGGGATGGACATCATTCAGAATACCGGACACTGTTCGCGTCAAAAGGTCGGTATCCGATAGGATCAAAATTCGCATTTTGCGCCTCAGCCGCCTCAAGACGCTGTCGGCCACCGAAAACGTGAATGGCAACCATTTGCCAAGCCCGGTGACGAGTGTTTCGGATCGCGCGGCCAATCCGCATCGCCGGCAGGTGATTGACAGGGTTGCTGCGTCGGAAGATGTCAGGCAAGCCCGTCTCACCGATGGGTGAAGGGGCGTGATACACAAAATTGGGAGATGGACGTGATCGGGGCTGGGCAGGACCGAACGGCAACCCGGTTCACGCAATGGCCAGCAATTTTGGCTGGGAATTTTTACCGATGCGGGCAGTTGGCGCGCAGTCCGCCAGAGGTCGGCCGGGCGGCAAATCATAATCATCCAACCCGGTTGGCCGAAGCGTACCGCGTCTTGCTAGAGCGCTTGTGCTCTGGCCGAAAACGCGTTGCAGGCAGCTTCCATTCCACATCACAACCCGCTGTTCTGACCCAGCCGGTGCGATCCCGGGGGCAGCGGGTCAGTCAGTCTGTCCTTTTGAAGTCAGACATCGCGATCACGACGCAAGGGCGCAGTCAGCTTCTCCAACCCGTCCAAACTTTCGCTCAATCGTCTGTGCCGGCACTGAACAGCGGCTTGCCAAGCAGAGACGGATCGACGTCAATGCCAAGGCCGGGGCCCGTCGGCACGTGCCCAAAACCGTTCTTGCTGCGCGGTTGATGGTCGGCAATGTGCTCGTTGGTCCAATCGTTCATGAACGAGACACTCAAGAGCGACTGCGGTTTCGTCGAGGCGGCGACATGCGCGGAGGTCGCCGAAACAATATCCCCACCCCAGGTGTCCTCAACGGTAATTTGCATTCCCATTTCCTGGCCGAGATCGCGCAGAAGCTTGGCCTTCGTCAGCCCGCCCACCTTGGAAATCTTCAAGTTGAACCCGCCGGCACCTCCTTCGCGAACCGCTCGAATGAGAGTTGCAATATCGCTCACCACCTCGTCGTAGATCATCGGCAGCGTTGTATGTTTGCGCACCTCGATGCACTCTTCCATCGTTGGACAGGGTTGCTCGAAGTAGAAGCGCGGAAGATGTTCCATCGCCCGAGCGGCCTGTATGGCTTCGTTGAGACGCCAGCCGCAGTTCGCATCGCCAATGATGATGTCCTCATCGCCAGTGCTCTCGACCACGGTTCTGGCTCTGACAGCGTCGAGCCCGGGCTCACCTCCGATTTTGAGCTGAAATCTGTGAATGCCTTCTGCCCTTCGTGCTTGCACGTAGTCGGCCATTTCCTGTGGCGAACCGAGCGGAACTGCGAAATACAGCGGAAAACTAGTCTGGCGCACACCCCCCAGCATGTCCGCCACGCTGGCACCCCATGCCTTGCCGGTGAGGTCCCAGCAAGCAACATCGATCGGGCTCTTGGCGTAGGCGTAGCCCATCAGCCTGGCATCCATCGCGTCGTTGAGGGCGGCGAGATTGGACGGATCCAGGCCGATTAGCGCCGGGGCAAGAAGTTCGAGTGCGGCCCGGGCACCGCCTGCATGTGCCGGCAAGTAGGCCGTGCCGAGCGGGCAGACCTCGCCCCATCCGCACAACCCGGTGTCGCTGGTGATCCGCACCAGCGTCGACGGCAGATGGGTAAGCTCCCGTCCGCCGGACATGACGTAGGCGCCATGCACGTAACTGAGACTGAAATCAAAGACGTCTATTCTTGTGATCTTCACAGCCCTGAACCACTCAATCGACCTCTGCCTGATGGCTACGTATAGCACGGGCGCGAAGACGTCGGGACGAGCGTCACGCCGGTGATGATCGTGGTGGACCAAGAACGTGCGCCAAAATTTCCCTTACCTGTGCGTTGGCAATATCCAATGTGCGGGTTCAAAGTACTCCCATTGCGCCCACCAGAGCCTGATCAGTAGTGCCTGGCCAGATTTGGCGCCCACCATGCATGGTGCGGGAATGATATCGGTCAACTTCTGGCGCGATTGGGTACAGCTGTTACGACGGCTCCAGGATGCCGGTCAGAACCGCAACCGCTGTATCGATATCGGCCGAGCTTACGTCGAGATGCGTCACGGCGCGCAGAACGCTGTGGTTGATGGCGCCGATGCGCACTCCTTCGGCCAACATGCTGGTGGCAATTTCCTTGGCGGTGCGTCCCGTGTCCAGCACATCGAAGTAGACGATGTTCGTTTCTACGGTATCGAACACCAATCGGACACCGGGCAGTCGTGAAATTTGTGCAGCAAAGCGGGCTGCGTTGTCGTGGTCTATTGCCAGTCTGTCGACATGATGATCCAGCGCGTAGAGGCCTGCCGCGGCGAGCACGCCGGCCTGGCGCATCGCTCCACCGAGGCGATGCTTCCAGATCCAGGCCTCGTCGATAAAGTCGCGAGAGCCTGCCAGAACACTGCCGACGGGACAGCCAAGCCCCTTGGACAGGTCAAGCCAGGCGCTATCGCACGAACTGGTGAAGTGCGCCGGTAACACGCTTGCGGCAATAGCAGCGTTGAGCAGGCGCGCGCCGTCGACGTGCAGCGCCAGTCCTCTTGCATGCACCAGGTCGGCAATTTCAGAAATTGTTTCAGCCGACCAGACAGTTCCGCCCCCCCGGTTTGACGTCTGCTCGATACATACGAGACGCGTTCGCGGCGAGCGCGGGCGTTGCGGTCGAATGCGGGCCGCAACTTCGGCAGCAGTAAAACGGCCATCAGTCGCCGCGATTGTCGTGAATAGGGCTCCGGCAATCGCCGCGGCACCCGCGCCTTCTGATCCGATCACGTGCGCGTTGCCAGCCGTGATGATCTCGTCGCCCGGACGGCAGTGGACCAGGACGGCAACGAGGTTGCTCATGATTCCCGACGGCAAATAGAGCGCCGCCTCCATTCCAAGTAGGCCGGCAACGCGTTCGCAAAGTTCGTTCACCGTCGGGTCTTCGCCGCGCTGCTCGTCGCCGACATCGGCCGCCGCCATTGCTGCGCGCATGCCTGCCGTCGGCTTCGTCGATGTATCACTGATCAGATCGACAATTGCAGGTGCTGCCATGCGGTTCAGATCTCGACAAAAATCAAATGGTCATCAGGCCTTCCAGCAGGCGGTCGATATCTTGCTTGTTGTTGTAGGCGTGAACGGCTGCTCGAATGTTCCCGTCCTTGGCTGCGACGCGAATGCCTTTGGTTCTGAGTTTGGCTTCCACTTCGTCGGCACACCCTGAAACACCGATCGCCACAATACCGGCGCGCTCGCCCCACGTCTTGGGCGTGACAACCTTGATCTGTCGCTCCTGCGCGCCTTCGATCAGATAGGACGTCAGGGCTTGGACGCGCGCTTCGATATTGCTGAGCCCGATATCGCCTATGTAGCGCGCCGACCGCCTCTGTACGGTGAGCCCAAGGAAATTCGGATTGCCGTATTCAAACCTGCGAGCGTTGCCATGAAGCCGCAGGCTTGGCTCATGGCGATCCAGTGACTCGAACGAAAACTTGGCGGCATAAGGCGGATGCAGGAGGTCAATCATCTCCGCAGTCAGGTACATGAACCCGGCCCCCGTCAGGCTAAATTGCGCCTTGTGCCCGCCTGCAACCACGACATCCGCGCAGAGGGAGTCGACGCGGTCGGCTAGAACCCCGACCGCCTGGATGGCATCGACGACAAGCTTGATGTTGCGCGATCGGCAAAAGGCGCCCAAGGCTGGCAGATCGGCGCGATATCCATTGCCATACGTCACCCATGCAACGGCGATGATGCGCGTGCGTTTGTCGACGACATGATTGTATGCATCCAGTCTGACGCATCCATCGTCGTCCGGTTCCGCAAATCGAACCTCCACGCCGCGCTCTTGCTCAAGATAGCGCCACGGAAACGTGTTGTTCTCGTGCTCATGCCGGCTGATCACGACATTGTCACCGCGTTCGAACGGAAACCCTGCGGCGACGATGTTGATACCCTCGGACGTATTCTTGATCAGCGCAATCCGATCAGCCGGGCTGCCGAACGTGTCGGCGACAGCGTGGCGCGTCTCTTCGACGCCATCCATCGAGAAAGCTTCGGCACCGCCGGTTTCGTAAGTGTCGTCGAACCAGGCACCCGCTGCTTCCTTTGCCCAGATTGGCAATGGTGCCTTTCGGCCTAGATCCAGATAGGCAAAGCGGTTCAATAGCGGGAAGTGTGATCTGATTTCTGCCCAGTCGATCTGCCCAGAAACCTTTGGGGTACGAACATTGTCCTGCGCAGGCAGTGTCATGGCAAAGCGTCCCATTCAGTGAGTCAGGATCTGGCTGAGGAATAGTTTGGTCCGGTCGCTTCTCGGGTTGTCGAAGAATTCGGCCGGCGGAGCAACCTCGACGATTTCGGAGCGATCCATGAACACCATGGTATCCGCTACGGTTTTGGCAAAACCCATTTCATGGGAGACGACGACCATGGTCATGCCTTCCTCGGCCAGTTCGACCATCACGTCCAAAACCTCCTTGATCATTTCCGGGTCGAGCGCGGAGGTTGGTTCATCAAACAGCATGATCCGTGGCTGCATACACAGCGACCGGGCAATGGCCACGCGTTGCTGCTGTCCACCCGAAAGTTGGCCGGGATATTTGTAGGCTTGATCCTCGATCTGAACGCGTGCCAGGTAGCCAAGTGCTTTTTCCTCAGCTTCTTTCTTGGTAAAGCTTCTGACGAGCATCGGTGCCAGGGTGAGGTTGTCGATGACGCGCATGTGCGGAAACAGGTTGAAGGATTGAAAGACCATTCCGACATCGCGGCGAACGGCCTCAATATTCTTGAGGTTGTCGGTCAACTCGATGCCGTCGACGATTATGCGCCCGCGCTGGTGCGCCTCAAGCCGGTTGATACAGCGGATCATGGTTGACTTGCCGGATCCGGAAGGCCCGCAAACAACGACGCGTTCGCCTTTCGCGATGGTCAGGTTTATGTTTCTGAGCGCCTGGAACTGGCCATACCACTTGGCAACGCCGATCAGTTGAATGACCGGCTCCTGGGGCACCCTCGGACCTTGCTCTGACTGGCTCACATGCGATCCATTCATGGCTACCTGCTTCATTCATCCGCCTCGTGTTCCGGTTCTGACATTTGCTACCCCGTGCGGCGATGGCGAGTGCAAATGTCAGCACCATAAGGAACACGAGCAAGCCTATGGTCCTAGTGTAGCTTTTGCGCTTGACGTTTGGTTGAGAGACCAACCACACGGGGGGACCAAACGTCAGGTGCGTTACACTAGTATCGACGTCCCTCGTTCAGCCATTTCTCTAATCCCTGGCTGTATTTCGAAAGTGCAAAACAGAATATGAAATAGATCAGCGCCACAAACAGGTAGGCTTCCACGAAAAACTTCCGCCACAGCGGATCTTCCATCACCGCGGTGGTCGCCGTCAGGATATCAAACAGTCCGATGATCAAAACGAACGATGTATTTTTGAGCGCTGCAATGATGTGGTTGACCATGCCAGGCAGGCAGATCCGTAGCGCCTGCGGCAGCACGATTCGCGACGTCGAATGCCAATAGGTGAGCCCCAGCGACTCTGCCGCCTCGTATTGTCCTCTCGGGATCGCCTGCAGGCCGCCGCGAATGACCTCCGCCTGGTAGCACGCAAAGAAGATCGCCATCCCCACCATGACGCGCAGGAGCTTGTTCAGTTCCATGCCGGACGGTAGGAAGAGCGGGAATACATTGACCGCGACAAACAGGATCGTAATCAGTGGAACACCCCGGAGGCATTCGATGAAAATGACTGACACGGCTTTGACGAGCGGCAGCTTCGATTGACGGCCGAGCGCCAGCAGAACCGCAATCGGTAGGCCCATAACGACGGTGCCGGTAAACAGCACCATCGTCAGGGGCAGTCCGCCCCACTGGCTGGTGTCCACAAACTTGAGGCCGAACACGCCGCCCCAAAGCAGAACGCCAATCGTAACGAGCGAGAACACCCACAGCGGCAGCAGAATTCGCGCATCCCAGAAGCGGCGCAACATGGTGATGGCGACCGTGCCGAGATAGAGCGCAAGCGCGATTACCAGACGCCAGTGTTCTTCGTAAGGGTAGACCCCGAACAGCATCGGCCGGTGTTTTTCCCCGATCACGGCCCAGCAAGCGCCGTCCGCCGCACGGCAAACCTCATGGTCCTTGGTTGCCCAAATCGCGTCGATGACGGCCCACTGGGCAAAGCCCGGCAGCAAGAAGATGAGGAGGGCGACGAAGAACACCGTGATGAGCGTACTTGCAAACGACCCGAAGAAGTTCTTCTGAATCCAGCTCCACATCGGAACAACGGTCGATGGCGGCGGCTCGGACTGCAGGTCGTGGTCGCCGCGGGACGACCTGGCTGGCGCCATGGCATCAGAATTTGGTTTTGCGGTCGTTTCTGCCATGATCGCCAGCCTACCGCTCCGTCAACATTATTGAGCGATTGTAGAAGTTCATGACGATTGAAATAACGACGCTGATCAGAAGATAGACCACCATCATGATCACAATCGCTTCGACGGCCTGCCCCGTCTGGTTGAGCGTGGTCTGGCCAACGTTCGCCAGGTCCGGGTAGCCGATCAGGACGCCAAGCGATGAGTTCTTGGTCAGACTGAGATACTGACTGGTGGTCGGCGGCACGATTACGCGCAGTGCCTGCGGGAGCGTGACGTAGCGCATGATCCAGCCGGGTCGCAGGCCAAGCGACCTGGCCGCTTCGATCTGTCCGCTCGACACGGACTGGATTCCGGCGCGCACAACCTCGGCGATGAAGGCAGCAGTATAAACCGTGATGCCGATCAGCAGACCAACGAACTCCGGCGTGAGGGAGGCGCCACCATTGAAGTTGAAACCGCGGAACACCGGCATGTCCCACTTGAGCGGCAAACCGCCCGCAAGCCACGTCAACAGGGGAAGCCCGATGAGCAGACCGAGAACAGGCCACAGGGCCGGGATAAACCGTCCGGTATTTTCGCGATGCCGTCGCGCCCAGTAGGCAAAGCCGATGGCGCCAATCACGCCAATCATGAATGCGAGACCGACCCATTTGTAGAGTGGATCGGCAACCGGCACGGCAAAGATCAAACCGCGATTGTTCAGGTAGAGGCCTTCGAACGCGGACCACGATTGGCGCGGTCCCGGCAGATTGCGCAAGAATGCCGCCCAGAAGATGACGTGCAGGACGACCGGGACGTTTCGCACAACTTCGACATAGCCCGAGGAAAACGTCGCCGCGAACCAGTTGGAAGACACGCGCATGATCCCGATCAGAACGCCAAGTATGGTTGCCAAAACGATGCCGCAGGCCGCAACGGTCAGGGTGTTCAGGATCCCGACCCAAAGCGCGCGCGCATAAGTGTCGCTCGAGTCGTAGGGTACAATCGACTCGCCAATATCGAACCCGGCCTTCTCCTCAAGAAATGCAAACCCTGTGGCAATTCCCTGCGTTTCCAGGTTCTCGCTGACATTGACATAGAGATAGTAGCCCATCGCCAGCACGGCCGCCGCGAGCAATAGCTGGTAGAGAATGCCACGAACAGCCGCCGAATAGAGCAGGTCGCTGTAATTGAGCCGCTGCACTGGCGGCGGTTCACTGGCTGCCATGTCGTGTTGTGACATCTGACCGAACGGCCTCGGTTGAAGGGATCGATTGCGGGTAATCCAACCAAAATCGTCACCGGCCGGCTGCCCATGCACCGGCCGGGACACAACTGAGGTTCAGCGCTTACTTGATCGGGAAACCGTAAATCAGGCCACCGTCGGTCCACAGCTTGTTGACGCCGCGGGGCAGCTTCAGCGGGGAACCCTCACCGAAGTTGCGGTCATAAATTTCTTTGTAGCTGCCGACTTGTTTAATGATGCGATATGCCCATTCGTTGTCGAGCCCGAGTTTCGCGCCGATCTTGCTATCCTTGGCAATCAAACGCTGGATGTCGGGGTTTTTCGAGTTACGCATCTCATCGACGTTATTTTGCGTCAGGCCAAGCTCCTCCGCATTGAACGTCGCGTACGTGACCCATTTGATGATATCGTACCACTGATCATCACCCTGCCGGACGCCAATGGCCAATGGCTCCTTTGAAAACACTCCGTCCAGAATGTGATGGTCCGCGGGGTTCTTGGAGTCGAACTGGCGATGTCCGGGCAGCCCTGCCTGATCCATGGACATGACATCACAGCGACCTGAAAAATAGGCGCCGACCATGGCTTTTTGGTTCTCGATGACGACGGGCTTATAGGTCAAACTCTTCGACTTGAAGAGCGCAGCAATATTCTTCTCCGTCGTCGATCCCGGCAGCACGCAAATCGTTGCGCCGTTCAGATCTTCGACCTTCTTTGCATTCGTTTCGGTGCGCACCATGAACCCGGTACCGGTGTAGAAAGTCGGAGGGCCGAAGTTGAAGCCAAGTGAAGCGTCTCGAGTAAGGGTTACGGTTGTCGTGCGAGACAACATGTCGATCTCGCCGGATTGCAATGCCGGGAATCGCTGTACGCTGCTCATTGGCAGGTACTTTACTTTCTCCGAGTCGCCCAGAACGGCCGCCGCGACCGCGCGGCAGAAGTCGACATCGAGGCCCTTGTATTTCCCTTTGCTGTCCGCGATCGCAAAACCATAGCGTCCCTGGTGCACACCGCACAAAACCTCTCCTCGGGCCTTAACTTTTGCCAAGGTCGGACCGTCGGCAGCGACTGCTGCACCGACGTTCGTTGCCAACATCACTGCCACGGTTGACGCGATGGCTCCGATCGGATGTGTTGAAAACACTCTCATTGCATTACTCCTGCGTGTTGCCAGATGACGATTCTGCTCATGATACTTTCTCTGACGCCAAGACGGCCGGTCTCACGCCGTCCTGGGCAAGCTCATCGAGAATGCGGCGCTTGGACTTGTAGCTCGCTTGAAGGTGTTGCGACATCAGCTGGCGGGCCCGACGTCCGTTTCCTGCCTCGATGGCTGCAAGGATGTCGAGGTGCTGATCGATCCCGTCGATAACCCATTGCGAGTCATAGTAGCGGCCCAACTGCATCGTGATCTTGAAGCGGTTGCGGATGGGAATGTAGAGGTCGAACAGGATTCTATTTCCTGCGTTTCTGCAGACCTCGACATGGAAGTTGGCACCGATCTCGTAAGTCTTGGCGATCTCGCGGTCAGTGACCGCATGGCGTGACTTTTCCAGTCTGGAGCGAAAGGCAAGCAATCGATTTGATGCCCCTTGCAGCGCTGCAAGCTCGGCAGACTGGCCTTCGAGCGCTTCGCGAACCTCGTAAAGCTCGCGAAGCTGCTCGTCGCTGATACGCCTCACGAACGTGCCGCGCGCTGGCACGATGTCCAACAGACCATCCTGTGCTAACGCGCGCATCGCCTCGCGCACGGGGGTTCGGCTGAAGCCCAATTCAGTTGCGATCTGGCGCTCGGATATCGGCTGATCTGCTGGCAGGCGCCCAACGAGAATCAAGTTGAGTAATCGTTCATACGCCTTGTCACGCTGAAAGGTGGTTATTACTGGCATACCGGAATACCAGTATGAAAGTGCAGGCGAGTCAAGTTGGATGTTGCCGCGTCTCAGGAAGTCATTGTTCAGGCCAGAAACTGCGGGTTGAGCCGTCTCGCTCCCCTCGGACGCAGTTTACAGCGCGCTCCAACATTGTGATCAGTTGTCGTGCAAGAGCCTCTGAAGGGCCGCGATAGAAAGTATTCTTTCTGTTGCCAAGCAAAGGCCGGTGATCTTCGAGGCTCACCCTGGCGCATCGAGACGAGCGGAAAAATTGCTTCAGCTCATGCGCGCGGTTCTGGCCAGCACCGGCGCGCTCCCTTGCATTCCACTTGTAAGCCGCTTGTCATCGCGAGAAACTGGTTTAGCGCACCTGACATTTGCTATCCCGTGCGGCGATGTCGAGAGCAAATGTCAGAACCGGACATTAGGATAGTTCATCGGTCGATGGACCGCTTTGATCATCGCGGCCGTATGAGGAGCGAAGACGAAACGGAAATCTGCGCCGTTTGGAACGGCGGAGGCGCGTGGGAGGCGTTGGGCAATGGGGCGGCAATTCGAAGAGCTTGACTATCGAAAAACGCCAATCGGCGCAGTTAGCCTCCGGAGGCGGCATGAGCCTCTGGTCGGGCAGGACGTGTACGAGGTCAAGCTCGACGACGATTTCCTGATGTCAAGCCTATTCACCAAATCCGAAATAGCGTTGGCGAACCTTGCCATAGCAGAGCTGAAGGACCGCGATTGCGACATCGTCGTGGGAGGGCTCGGCCTGGGCTACACGGCCGGTGCAGTTCTCGACCACAAGTGCGTACGCTCACTCCTGGTGGTTGATCTCCTGCCGGCGGTGATCGAATGGCACGAAGAGAAACTGTTGCCATTAAGCGACCAACTCGTAAACGATCCGCGATGCCGGCTATTGCAAGGAGATTTCTTCGCCCTTGCAGCCTCGCCCGAAGGCTTTGACGATCATCACCGCGGTCGCAATTTTCACGCAATCCTTCTGGACATCGATCATTCGCCTGAGGCGCTTTTGGACGAACGCAGCAGGGCGTTTTACGAGGAAGAAGGACTCGAACGTCTGTCCAAGCATCTCCTTCCAGGCGGGATTTTCGCTCTTTGGTCCAACAATCGGCCGGATGCGGCGTTTGTAGAGAGGCTGTCTCGGGTGTTTGACCAAGCGTGGGCTGAGCCTGTCGAATTCGACAATCCCTACCAGTCGGAACCAGCAACACAGTCGGTCTACCTGGCGCGGGCCTGAGATCATCGACAACGGTAAGCAATGCGGCTTGCCCACGCTGCTGCGAGCGGTGGTGCCCGCGCATTTGTTGACGGATCCCAGTTCAATGTAAGCTTCCGGCTGCAACGGCGACAGTTTCTCTCAGGGGCACCTCGCCGGATCGAATGTAAATTTTGGAGCACGATCAGACCAAGGGAGCAGGCAAACATCCTGGGGCAGAAACATGTCGAATAGGTACGACGCGGGCATGGCGGTCCGCCGCGCGGTTCTCGGCGACGCCCATGTTGACCGGGCCTCGGCCCGCCAGAGCCCGCTGGATAAGGACTTCCAGACATTCATCACGGAAGGTGCATGGGGATCGGTCTGGACGCGACCGGGCCTTGATCGGCCAACCCGATCGCTGCTCACATTGGCAATCCTTGCAAGCCTCGGGCACTGGGAAGAATTCAAGATGCACGTACGGGCTGCGCGCAATACCGGTGCTTCGCCGGAGGCCATTTCTGAGGCGCTGTTTCACGTGGCTGTCTACGCCGGCGTACCTGCTGCCAATCGCGCTTATGCAATCTTGAACGAGACAGTTACGGTAGATGAAGAAAAGACCCCTGCTGGAGGCGAAGCATCATGACGTCGCAAACATTCCGTGCCCGTGACTGGACGTCCCATCCGGCATTCATCGACGCCAGGGATGACGGCTACAAGTCAACCGCGTTTCGCGGCCCAACCAAGCCGCTCGTCCCGATCAAGCACACTTTGTCGGAACTCACCGGACCGGTTTATGGGCATGAGAGCGTCAACCCGTTGGATTCCGACTTGACGCAGAACGGGCGCACAAACGGGGAACCGCTTGGTGAGCGTATTGTTGTAACCGGCCGTGTTCTGGACGAAGACGGCAAACCGCAGGCGAACACGCTAGTCGAGGTCTGGCAAGCCAACGCGGCCGGCCGCTACATTCACAAAGCAGATCAGCACGATGCTCCGATTGATCCGAATTTCTTCGGCGGCGGCCGGTGCATTACAGACAACGAAGGCCGCTACCGCTTCTACTCGGTTAAACCCGGCGCCTATCCGTGGGGCAACCACGACAACGCCTGGCGGCCCAACCACATTCACTTCTCGTTGTTCGGCCCGGCGTTTGCGACACGGCTTGTGACCCAGATGTATTTTCCGGGTGATCCCCTATTGCCGCTCGATCCGATCTACACCGGCATTCCCGAAGGTGCGCGGGAGCGGCTGATATCCGATTTCTCGCTCGACGTGACCGAGCCCGGCTTCGCGCTCGGTTACAAGTTTGACATTATCCTGCGTGGGCGCCGCGAAACCCCGATGGAGGCGTAATTCCGTGAGCCACAAGCAAACACCATCGCAAACGGTCGGCCCGTACTTCGCCTACGGCCTGACCTCGGAGCAATACGGCTACCAGCTTGACAGCGTTGCCGGCGGTGTTGTTCGCGACGACAACACCGCTGGCCAGCGCATCCGGATTGAAGGCCGCGTCCTTGATGGAAAAGGTGATCCAGTCGACGATGCGATGATTGAAATCTGGCAGGCCGATGCCCAGGGGCGCTACGCTCACCCGCAAGATCCGCGCGGTTCGAATGCGGATTTCAAGGGATTTGGGCGCATGGGCACGGGCACCGATCCTCAAAACCGGTTCATATTCGATACGATCAAGCCCGGCCCAATCGGTGAGGGCCATGCCCCCCACATCAACATTGCCGTATTTGCACGCGGCCTGCCCAGCCATGCCTTTACGCGGCTCTATTTCGAAGACGAGGCCGCTGCCAATGCGACCGATGCGGTGCTCTCGAGCGTCGCGCAAGATCGCAGGCACACCTTGCTGGCAAGGCGGGCGAAAGGCAATGATGACACCGTCTATCTTTTCGACATCCACTTGCAAGGCGACAATGAAACCGTTTTCTTTGATGTTTAGGATCGCAGTTTAGGCAGTTTGGATTGGATGCTCCTATGACCACGCCATGTATCATCACCGTCGCGATTACGGGTTCGGTGCCGACCAAAGCCGACAATCCCGCAGTGCCCATTACGGTTGAAGAGCAGGTCGAATCGACACAAGCGGCGTTCGAGGCCGGCGCCGCTCTTGCGCACTGTCATGTCCGCAACGATGACGGAACGACAACGTCCGATCCTGAGCGCTTCGCGCGTTTGCTCGAAGGGCTGCAACGGCATTGCCCCGGCATGATCGTGCAGTTTTCGACCGGAGGCCGGTCAGGCAACGGCCGTGAGCGAGGCGGTATGCTCTTCCTGAAACCAGACATGGCGTCGCTTTCGACCGGCTCTTGTAACTTTCCAAACCGCGTCTACGAAAACGCGCCAGACCTCGTGAACTGGCTTGCGGCCGAGATGAAGACCCATAACGTCAAACCTGAGATTGAAGCGTTCGACCTGTCGATGATCTTCAAGGCCGTCGAAATGAGCAAGGCCGGACAGATCGACGGCCCGCTGCACGTGCAGTTTGTCATGGGCGTCAAGAATGCCATGCCGGTCGATCGCGAGACCTTCGAATTCTATGTCAAGACGCTTCAACGGCTGGCGCCCGATGCGACGTGGACCGGCGCAGGTATCGGCCGCGATCAACTCACGCTCAATCATTGGTCGCTAGAGCTTGGCGGTCACTGTCGCACCGGGTTGGAGGACAACATCCGTCTCGACCGGCAGACGTTGGCGCCTTCAAACGCCGCGCTGGTTGAACGGGTCGCCAGCCTATGTGCTGAATACCAAAGGCATCCTGCCGGCGTTGCAGAAGCCCGCTCCCTGCTCGGTCTGAGTTGAGCCGGCGATGGCGCTTCTGCCGTTCGCCATCACAACGCTAGCAAGAACCGCGGACCTGGACGATGTCGTTTACGCCGTTTAACGCGCCACTTCTGGCACCGCTGCTCGGTGACAACGAACTGACACCCTTCTTCTCCGTGAGCGCCGACATTCGCTCGATGGTTCGATTCGAGGAAGCATTGGCGGCTGCCGAAGCCGGTTGTGGCCTTATCCCGACCGCGGCAGCAGACGCGATCAAGGCCGCCTGTGAGACCTTTCAACCGGATGTGAAACTGCTTGGCGAGGGCACAGCGCGGGACGGCGTCGCAGTTCCTCAATTCGTGAAACTATTGCGCGGCCACGTTGGAGAACCGCATGCCGAACACGTGCACTTTGGTGCAACCAGTCAGGACCTCATTGATACCAGCCTGGTGCTGCGCCTGAAAAATGTCGCCGGCATCCTCAAGGCACGACTCGATGAGCTCATTTTCCGCCTTGGTGTTCTTGACGAGCGATTCGGTGGCAATGTCCTGATGGGCCGAACTCGCATGCAGGCGGCAATCACGATGCCGGCAGGCAATCGCATCCGGGCATGGCGGCAGCCGCTTCTTGAACACGACAGAAAGCTACAGGATTTGTTGCCGGTCCTGCTGCGACTGCAATTCGGCGGTGCCGTTGGAACACTCGACAAACTGGGCAACAGGGGGCGGGAGGTTTCGCGACGGCTGGCCGAGGAGTTGCAGCTGACGGCACCGCAATCGCCCTGGCATACGGATCGCACGGCCGTCGTCGAGTTCGCGCACTGGCTGGCGCTCGTAACCGGGACGCTCGGCAAGGTCGGCCAGGATGTCGCCCTAATGGCTCAGAACGGCATTGACGACATTTCGGTCGAAGGAACGGGCGGTTCATCCGCGATGCCGCACAAGCAGAACCCCATTCAGGCCGAAGCGCTGATCACGCTTGCCCGCTTCAACGCGGTTCTGGTTTCAGGGATGCATCACTGTACCGTTCATGAGCAGGAACGCTCGGGTGCCTCCTGGACGCTCGAGTGGATGCTGCTGCCGCAGATGGTCATCGCGGCGGGTGCCGCGACGCGCAGGGCGTCCGGCCTTCTGGGTGATATTTCGCGGATCGGCAGCGTTGCGTGATCCTGCTCTGGCTCTATCGTCTCGCGATTGTTCCCGTGACGGCACAAGAAAGCAAGAGATGAGCGCCCGCAAAGCCCGACCTGATCAACGTTCGCATCGTGCCATTCTTTGACGAGCGCGACACTCCACTATCGCGAGTGCTGGCCGGCCGCGGTACAGAATTCTGCAGCAGTCGCGAAGGCCATGAGGACGGGGTCTGCCTGGCAATCTAGGATATCGACCACGCGCGAACCAAGAACAGGAGCCGGAAATTTCCAGCATCGTCGAGCGCTTTCAAAAGACGCTGCTCGATAAGCTCTAACGCGTCGCCTTCCGCAATGACTTCTACCACTCAATCGCAAAGCTGCAGTGCGATCTGGATCACTGGATGCAAGGCTAAGACCAGACAAGGCCAGGTCAGCGAAAATGGTGCGATATCAAGATGCCGATACGGACCTTCTTTGCCAGCTTGCAATTGGCAAGAGAGAAGACCATGGCAGTTGAATGACAACCGACAGCCAATCCGAAATGTCAGATCAAGTCGCAAGTCTTACAGCTTAATGTCCGTCTGGCGACTCACGTGCGGAGGATGCCTTTCGTTTGTCTTGCGCGATGAGCCTTTTGGCCCGCGCGAGCCTCTTCTGGTAAATCTCTTCCCTGTCAGCGTCGGTGCCGCCGTAGTCATTCGCCGTTTCCCAATCGTCATAAGCCGCCGCGAATCCTGCCACAATTGCACAGCCCGTAGTCAGAAATGGCAAGGCGAGTACCGTACAGATGGTTAGCGTTCTTAGAGTACGACCTAGGCCCATGTTCAAATGCCCCGCTTCGGAATTCGTTCCAACAACAACTCGCGTGTAAACGATTCGAGAGACTACTGAAACGTAACGTGTCTCGGCCGCATGCATGTCAAGGACGTGACACGCAGCAACATCGGGCACTTCAAGACGGACATCCGCAGCGGCAAGACGGCAACGACGGATACAACTCGAAGTCGCGGCCGTACGGGCAACGCCGTCGTGACCGGCGGTCCAGGCGTGGCCAATCGCTGCCACGCACTGGCGTCCAAAATGTCAAACCTTGCCGAAGTCTGGGAATGGCGCGAGAAGCACACCAATCCCTGCCGGCTCAATTTCAAATACCAGAAAAACCAACGCTAACGATTCCTCTCTAACGATGAGGTTCGCAATCTTCTCGCTGCGATCATGGCACAATCGGCAATCAAGCCGACACCATCCCTGGCAGGTGTCGACGGCCGTTCGCCCAGGTCAGCAAACCAGACACCAACAGAACGATGGACATGCACAAAAATGTCGCGAAACCCGCATCGATGGCTCTGACGCAGCTCTTGGCAAATTCTGCCGTCGAGGCGGCAAACAGTGGCCCGAGAAACGTCAAGGAGTACCAACGCAAAGTGAAACCCGGCGACGACATGGTCACAACATCGCATTTGAAGCCGGGCAATCATTGTCGCCCCGGTGGTGACGAGGACGAGATTGATACCCACCAAAAGCCCGGGCCACCTGGCTCCGTGCCGAGCGTCAGCATCCTTGGCGAACCAGCGAGGAACAACGATCGGCCGATCAGGACATCAATGGCGAGTGACGCGAGATGCAGGACCGACAGCGTGGTTGCGCCAAGAGTGATTAGAACAACGCCCTGGATCAAATACGCCTTCCGGTATTCCGCAGCCAACGACATCACTAGTGTAGCGCAGCTGACGTTTGGTCCCCGCGTGCGGTTGGTCTCTCAACCAAACGTCAGGTGCCAAAGCTACACGAGAACCATAGGCTTGCTCGTGTGCTTTATGGTTCTGACATTTGCTCTCGACATCGCTGCACGGGATAGCGATTGTCAAAACCGGAACACGAATCCGGCAAGCGGAGGTTCGTCCCGATCCTTCTCCATCATCAGCTCGCTATCCAAGCTTTGGCATCGTCCAACTCATCAAGATTGAACACCATCAATTCACTCGGCATCAACGAACCGAATAGCTTCGCGCCATGGCGCAGCCACTCCAAATCCGAAACGAGTGCCACCTTCGAAAACGTAGTGAAATGATGAAGACCCAGTCGGGCATCATCCCACATCGCGCCTGCCGAATAACCGTCAAACTTTGGGCCGGCAACCATCAATAGCTTGAGCTTCTGATGGGTCTTTAGCTTGGCATCGATCAGTGGCACGAGATGCTTGCGATAATCTGTTGCAGTGATCAAACCACGCGCGTCAAGTGAAATTACATCGTCGGGTAGGCCGTCAATTTCAATGAACGCACCTGGATGATCTTCTTCCGTTTCGGCCCATCTAATCGCCTCGTCGAGCGCATTTTCCGGGAATCGGCGGACCTTGGCTGCGACGAATTGATTGACGAGCGGGCGCACGAGCCAGATCAGCGAGCTGTCGCTCACGACGGCAACTTTCTTTACTAGCAGGCTGTTGATTTTCTCGCGGGTTGCCGCTTGTCGGCGAACATGATTCTGTTCTTGCAGGAATCGAGGAGGGCGCGATGCGGGGATCGGACAGGCAGTCGGGGTCGCTGTTCAGCTATGTGGATCTTGAGGAGCGGGTGCCGGCGCAGCATCCGCTGCGGGTGATCAAGGCGATCGTGGACGACGCGCTGGCATCGCTGGACGCTGATTTCGAGCGGCTCTACGTGGGATCCGGCCGGTCGTCGATCGCGCCGGAGCGGTTGCTCAGGGCCTCGCTGCTTCAGGCGTTTTACTCAGTGCGATCCGAGCGCCAACTGGTCGAGCAGATCGACTACAATTTGCTGTTCCGCTGGTTTGTCGGTCTCGGCATCGATGATCCCGTCTGGGACCATTCGACGTTTTCGAAGAACCGCGACCGGCTGCTCGAAGCCGATGTCGCAGCCAGGTTCCTCGAAGCCGTGTTGCGTCATCCACGTGTGAAGCGGTTCCTGTCGGACGACCACTTCTCGGTCGATGGCACGCTCGTCGAAGCGTGGGCGTCGATGAAGAGTTTCCGCGCGAAGGACGGGTCTGACGAACCGCCTGGGCCGGGCCGGAACGGCGAGCGGAACTTTCGCGGCAAGGCGCGCAAGAACGACACGCACGCCTCGACCACCGACCCTGACGCCAAGCTGTTCAGGAAGGGCAATGGGCGCGAAGCGAAGCTCTGCTTTATGGGCCACGTGCTGATGGAGAACCGTTCAGGCCTGATCGTGCAGGCAACGCTCAGCCAGGCCAACGGACGGGCCGAACGCGAAGCGGCGATCCGCATGATCGAACGCCATGCGCCGGGAACGCGCCGGCTGACGCTCGGCGCCGACAAGGGCTACGATGCCCAACCGTTCGCGGCCGAACTGCGCGCTATGAACGTGACGCCGCACATCGCGCAACATAACGCGGTGACCAAGACCGGCAAACGACGGCGCTCATCGGTCGATGGCCGTACGACACGGCATCCCGGCTACCCGGTCTCGCAGCGCATCCGAAAACGCATCGAGGAGCCGTTCGGCTGGGTCAAGACGATCGCGGGGCTCGCGAAGACGAAATTCAAAGGACGAAGACGCGTCGCCCACCAGTTCACCTTCGCGATGGCCGCCTACAACCTGATCCGACTGCCGAGACTGTTGGCCGAGGCGCCATAATGGGGCCGTTCGGAAAGCGTGGAAGCCGAGCAGAATTGGGGCTATTGGCGGCTCGTGTTGGCCACCAATGACGATGCGCTCGAGCAAATCGATGCTATCGTCGCCCCAAATTCAACAGCCTGCTAGTTCGTGATGATCATGGACGAACTTGAAATGATGTTTGAGGGCGTCGAAGTTTTTCCAGTGCGGAAAAGCATGAGCGCGAATGATTAAATTCGGCACGCGATCATGAACATTAATATATTCGTCAAATATGATTGTGCACACAGCGATATCGCGCGCCGAAATCTCTGAATCGGGTTTGATGACAAATACGTTCTCGTCCTCTTTTATCTGCACGTCGATCATTGTATCACTCCCTTATTCTCTGATCGAGAACGTTTTGCGATTACGCGCGACAATCCAAGTCGATCGAGTCGATCCACTTTAGAATTTCTCGGTGCAGTACATCGAGCTTGCCATGAGCCGAATGATCGCTCTGCATTTGTTGATCGATCTCAGCTTGCAGTTCAGACCAACGACGATCGAGCTCCTGTTGCGTGGCGTGATGGTCATGCGTCAGCATGCCGTGCAATTGCAGCTTGTCGCGTTGCTCCTTAATCGAGCGCTGGAGCTCTTCCATGCGCTTCTGAAGAGTTTCATTCGGCTTCGTCATTTCAATATTCCTTTCTACTGCCCCAGGCCGCGATCCAATGCCGCTGCCCGGAGCAGTCCACGCAGTCTGTTTTTACTTCTCTTTTTTCTTTGCCTCTTTTTTCTTCTCTTTTTCTTCTTTGCTGGCCGTCGGTACGTCGATCAGCATAACCGTATCAATGAACTGGCTGTCCTCGATCGCCTTGAGTGTCAGATTGGCCTCATAGAATTTGCTGGCTTCCCATTGGCTGGCGGCCGCGTCGAGGCGGGCGATTGCCTTTTGGACTGGCAGCATGATCCGGGTGTAGCTGACGTCGATTTCCGCCAGTTTCAGCGCCTCGATCGCGTTTGCATGATCGCCCTTCTTGAAGTACTCGTTGGCTTTGCCGATATGCTCCTTCTTGGCGTCAGTCATCACGAAGTCTTCTCCGAGGCCGAGCGAGGCGTCGATCGGAATGTAGATCTCGTTTTCTTTTACTTTCGATCCCGACTTGCTTGATGGCCCGAGGAAAGCCTTGGCATCCTTTGCCGCCATTCTGAGTTGCTTTTGCGCGGTTGCAATCATCTCCTTCGCGCGTTTCACCTTGCCGTTGAAGATCGATATGCGAGCGGCACGAACCGCCCGCATTCCGGCAAATCCTTCGTTTGATAGTTTCAGTAAACGCTGTGACTCTTTCTTTGTATTCGCTGACGTCACAACGTGATCTTGAGGCGTCTTGGCGTCATCGGCGGCCACGACAGGGGACGTGACAATCATGAGGCCACCCAAAACGGCTGCTACAACAAGATGCTTGTTCATCCTTGGTTTTCCCATTTTCTGGAACGGAAGACGCTTTTCAGCGCCGGTTTTACAAATCAACGCCAGTTCCGGTTTCGGAATAGGGCGCAATCAGAAGCAGCACGCTTGATCAGCGCGGCCTCTGGATCTGCCAGATATGGAAAACTGCAAAAGTGCCGGCAATACCTCTGCATACCCCCGTAGAACCGTGCAGATTGCCCCGTCGCAATGTGCGCGACGAGCACCCTGCGGCCCGCAAACCGCGACCACCTCCCTGGTCCCGCAAGAAAGGTTATCCTTGTCTGCACCACTGGCGCGCCGCGATACCTCCGGGGGGGTAGGGCGATGGCAGGCAAAGTGGAAAGATGACAAAAAAATAATCTTTTCGGGGCTTGGGCACCGCGCCGATGTGATGCGCAAATGGGCCATCGTAGCTATATGTTGTCATCTTTGAGCCACCCAACGGGAGATGGGCTTCCATGACGGATCAGCCAGTTCAGTCATACGACTGGTATCGTGAACTAGGAGATCTCATAGAAGCTCGCGGCAAGGCCTGGTTTCCAAGCGCCCTGCAAGCGGCCCTCCAGACGATCTTCCACTATGATTACTTTCTGTTCGTCATTTTCGAAAAGCGGCGCAGTGCCCACATCCTGCGGTCCGACTTCCGTCGCGATGACGTCCTCGTTGCCCTCAAATCATTCCAGGACGGGGCATACATCATAGATCCTGTCTTCCGCCTCTTCGCCAATGACCGGCTCAGGCCAGGCGTATTCGATGTCGCCGACCTTGTCGCCAATGCCGGATCGCTGCCCCCTGCTGACGTCCGCAAGTTCGCCCGCCTGCTCCATGATGCCTCTGCTGACTCTGGTCATCGTCTCATTGGCTGGCCGGATCATGTCCAGGAGACCTTCATTATCGTGCCGATCGGCGCCACTAACGTCGCGTCGATTTCACTCTACAACGCCGGCCTCGAAAGCGAAGAAATCGTTGATCCAGCGCCTTTGAGGGTTGTTTTTCCCGCCCTCTCGAAGCTTGTTGAACGCCACTTTGAAACTATTGCGTGGTCGCAGCATAGCTGGCTCGACATCGCTGGCTTCGATCCTTCCAAACGAGAACTTGTAAAATCTGAGAATGACCAGGTCAGGTTATTCTTTTCCGAGCAACTTGCAGCAACCTTGACCGATCGCGAAACAGAACTCTTCAAGCGTCTTTTGAGCGGAATGTCGGCAACGGCTGCCGCAGAAGACATGGGCATCTCTTTGCATACCGCAAAGACGCATCGCCGCAATGTCTACCGGCGCATCGGGCATCGGCGCATTTCCGAACTGATCGGCCAGTATCATACGTTTCTTGTTGGTTGATGCGACCAGGGCATCGCTGTATGCGGCGCAATTATCAAGCGACAGGTAATTGACAGTGTATGTGCTGACGCATGAGCTGAGATGACGTGCATCGGCCACCACTACGCCTCGAAGCAAAGACTGCGGACCTCAAGGCGCGACGCAATTTGTTCGCCATTGCGATCAGACCGGGCCGCTCAGTAGCGACTGCGATGAACGATGTGTGGGCGATGGACGTCATGCCGGACAGGCTCTTCGCCGGCAGGCCGCTTCGCAACCTAACCATCGTCGATTGCAAGACGCGAAAGGCACTTGCAACTGTCGAGAGAACGAACGTCGGTGCCTGTCAGATCATCGGCGAGGGTGTTCGCACAGCGCACGCGCGCATCCAATCCGCAAGCGGAGCAGCGATTGAAGGAGTGGCCGTCACGAACAGCGAGCGCCGTCCGCACTCGGCAACTTGGCGCCGAGTGCCTTGTGCGGCCCAACTGCATTCACCCCGAAAAGTCTCCTGGAGCTTGGACCAAACACGGGGCGAACTCCGCGACAGCCTTCAACGAGACCCGAACGCCAAGGGTTGGGACGGCCACCACGCCTACCACGTCACGCCCTCGGCAGGTCCGCGACCGACGGATTAAATCCGCTCCAGGCCGCACCACTCGGCAATGAAGAGTGCGATCGATTTGGTGATACGCCGAACCGAACTCAAACGAACCCGCTCATCGAAACCGTGAATGTTTTCTGAGTAGGGACCGTATACAAGACATGGGCAATCGTCATACAGAACGAACACGCGGCCATCGAGATATCCCGGCGTCACGAAGCTCTCCAATTGGGAGCCGTATGATTTCAGATGAGCCCTCGCCAGGGCCGCCTCGGCCTCGGATCCCTCCTCCAGCACGAAACCTTCTGCGAAAAACCCGTTCCATTCGATTTGCGGTGGATTGTTGGCGAGGAACGGGATCTCGGATGCGGCGGCGCGCAATTGCGCTTCTATCTCCATCGACTTTTCGTACGGGTTCCAGCCAGGATAGATGGCCATCCGGCAGTCGAACGAACACCACGCCGGAACTGACGACGCCCAATCTCCACCGACGATCTTGCCGACGTTGAAGTTGATCGGGTGTTCAACATTTTCGAAGTAGGGAATTGATGCCTTTGTCGAATTCCAAGCAACCTCCAGCTCTCGCAGCGATTGGATCAGCGGGTAGCAGGCTTCGATGGCATTGGCACCCGTGCCGGCTTCGCGGACATGCACGGGAAGGCCACGTACGTTTACCCGGAACCAGAGCACGCCAACGTTCGCGCGCACCAGCATGTCGTCTTCGGGCTCCGGGATAATCGCAGCATCGGCGCGATAGCCGCGCACCAGGCAGGACAGCGCGCCATTGCCCGTGCATTCTTCCTCGGTGACAGATTGCACGTGGACTCTGCCGGCCGGCTGGAAGCCAAGTGACTTGAGCGCATCCATCGCGAAGATGTTCGCCGCCAGCCCTGCCTTCATGTCGGCCGAACCGCGGCCATAGAGCCAATCGCCTTCGATGTGGGGCTCAAACGGATCGCGCGACCACATATCGAGCGGACCAACCGGCACAACGTCAACATGACCATTGAGAATCAGCGATCGGCCTACCTCTTCGCGCGGGCGATGCGTCCCCACGACGTTGATCGCGTTATCGTAATTCACCGCGACTGGGGAGAAGCCTGGATGGGATTGGATCTCGTCGACGTCGATCAACCACCGATCCATCGCATAGCCGCGCTCGTGCAATGCATCGAAAACAAAATCCTGGGCCGTGTGTTCCTGGCCGCGTGTCGACGGAAAGCGGATCAAGTCCTGCGTAAATGCCACTTGCTGGTCGAATTGGTCATCGACTGCCGCAAAAATTGCATCGACCATCTTTTCATCAACAGGGCTCATTAAGGATCTTCTCGCTATCGTTTGGATTTCATGGGCTATGGCTTGCGCAAAAGAGCCACGATCTCCTCCGGTTCCTGCCGCTTCGTGAAGTCGACATTCACGTATGCGTGCCGGATGATCCCGTTCCCATCGGCGATGAACGTGCCTGTCACGGGAAGCTCGAAGGACTCGTTCCCTTGAGTGGCCGGCAGATCAACCCGCTCGCTGCGATAGAAGTCGTGCAACGTAGCCGGGATCTCGAAGACGAGCCCAAATGCCCGCGCAACGACATTGTCGTGGTCACTTAAGACCTCGAATTCGAGCGCATGCTTTTCCACCGTGGTCAGGGTATGATCGGGCAGCTCCGGCGTGATCGCGACCAGCGAAGCACCGGCGCTCTTGATTGCAGGCAAGTGTTTCTGGAGAGCATACAGCTCCAAGTTACAGTACGGTCACCAGCCGCCCCGATAGAAACTCGCAACCAACGGCCCTTGGCGAAGCAGGTCGATGGAGCATACAATTTGCCCAAGCGCATTCGGCAATTCGAACGATGGCATCGCATCGCCGACTTGGGCGCACGTCTCCGAGAGCCGTTCGAGCCTCAACCTTTCCGTGGTCTTGTCGATTTCCGACCAGAACGCATCCGGCATGCGCTCGCGGCTGAGCTTCTCCTGATCGCGCAGTTCGTCCGCCAGGCCCATCTCTCGGTCTCCTCGACTTGGGATCGCGCTGACCATTTCATAGATTTCGACGTTGGTCCATGCCGCTGGAAATGCTAGCCAAGGGTGACACCACCACCACCACATGAAGATGTGCGGGCATCGAAAAATTTCTAGCGTTCGGCGCGGACATCACGTCACCGTTCAATGTATCGCGGAGAGATTGCCGTACCGCCGTTGGATCGGCCATCGCGCAGGACATCAAGAATTTCCGGCCTCGACCGTTGCCGGAACAGCCAAGGACAGTAATAGCCAAAGGCCAGCCTCAAATGCCGGAGATCGACAGAAGTCATGCCATGGTCCATGTGGAACGGCTCGGGCCGATCCTCTTACCAGGCGCCCACGCCTCGATCGGTGACAATATCCAGGGACCTTCGCTCATCCGCCTACCCGACTGGGTCAGTGAGCCGCTCGGTCGCTATTATCTCTATTTTGCCGACCACAAAGGCCAGTATATCCGTCTAGCTTACGCCAACGCGCTGACAGGACCGTGGCAGGTGCACCCGCCCGGGAGCTTGCATCTTGAGAATTCGCTGTTTGCAACCACGCCGCCGCCGATACCGGCAGACGGGCGCGCAGCGGCGATGGCAAGTAGCCACGCCTCAATCCACGGCAAGCGCGCGCATGACTTCAATACCGAAGCGACGACAACGCACATTGCGTCACCTGACGTGCACGTTAGCGACAAAGATCGCTGCATCGTCATGTACTACCATGGGCTGGAGGCATACGCGCGGCAGGCAACACGGGTTGCGGTATCACGGAACGGCATAGACTTCATCGCCAAACCGGAAATCCTAGGCCGCACATATTTTCGTGTATTTCACCGCCCGGACGCGGTCTATGCGATGGCGATGCCCGGTCAATTCTACCGCTCACGAGACGGACTTACCGGGTTCGAAGAAGGTCCGCTGCTCTTTAATCCGAACATGCGACATGCCGCCTTGCTGCAGCGCGGCGACACCTTGTACGTCTTCTGGACCCAGGTCGGAGACGCACCGGAAAGCATCCTGCTGAGTACGATTGATTTATCGCAGGACTGGACCGAGTGGCGCGATTCCGCACCGGTCACCGTGCTGCGCCCGGAGTATCCCTGGGAGGGCGCCGACGCCCCCATTGAGCCGTCGATCCGCAGCACGGCTTATGGCCACGTAAACCAATTGCGCGATCCGGCGATATATACTGAGGGCGATGAGATTTATCTGCTCTATGCCGTCGCAGGTGAATCCGGCATTGCCATTGCGCGGCTCACAATCGAAGGTTGACGAGGCGTCGCAGAGCGGTCCGGCCTTGCGGCGCATTTCCCAAAGATCGGCAATGGCGGAGACTTTGCGCCTCAGAACTGGGCCGTAGAATCTTTAGCTCGCAGGCGCAGGCGCATGTAGACGCTCGACACCGTCGGCGCGCGGACTCGCGCGGATAGCATCCAAAATCTTGCCGATCCGTAGTGTGTGGCGGTCGACATCCGTGAAACCGGCAAAGTTTGCAATCGCCGGTGCAAGGGTGAGCCAGTGGCCAGTGGAGCGGCCGTGCGGTGGCGTTCGCGCCGGGGGGAATAACGGGCCATTGGATAGGCTCTTTGCTGTTCCCATTCGGAGAAGCGCGGCCAGGGGACGTTTGACGTGGAGATGTCCGCGGCAGTTCGCCGGTTTGCGTTGTTGCCGGTCGTGGTCGACGCGAAGCTGCCAGGCGCGTTCTGCCACGGGGGCTCCACACGGCCGTCAACAGCATAAGGAAACTGAATGATCGTGTAGCTCAACTGAAACGATTGCTCTCGAGAAGTGAGCGGTCGCAGGGGGCAAGACACGCTACTTTGTCACCGCCTTCCGTTTGGCCGAGGCCGACAGAACTTCAATCTGCTTGCCCAGCTGATCAAACCGTCGGTGCAGGGCCTCGATTTCGGCGTGTGTGAATGCCTTGATTTCAGACTTGTCGCTTTCGCGGGGCTCTTCCTGTGCGGTCTGCATCGCATCGACGATTATTCCGATGAAAAGGTTCAGAACGGCGAAGCTGGTGATGATAATGAATGGCACGAAGAACAGCCATGCGTAGGGAAACAATTCCATCGTTGGACGCACGATACCCATCGACCAGCTCTCAAGCGTCATGATCTGAAACAGCGTGTATGCTGAAGCGCCGACCGACCCGAACCATACCTGCATACGCGGGTCAGGGTGCTGGCCGAACAGGTTCGTGCACAACACGGCAGATACGTAAAATACCAGACACAGTACGCCGATGACCGAAAGCATGCCGGGTATCGAATGACCGATCGCAGAAATGACCCGACGCATCTGTGGGACAACCGACATGAGCCGCAACGCGCGCAGCACTCTCAGGGCCCGCAGAACGGCTATCGGGCCGGCCGCCGGCACCCATGCAACGGCAACAATGACAAGATCGAAGATGTTCCACCCGGATCGAAAGAAGCTCTGGCGATGCGCGTAAAGCCTGATCGCAAGTTCAATGCTGAAGATCAACAAAATGACACTGTCGAGCGCGTTCAGCCAGTCGCCATAGCGCGCCATGATCCCGGCATCGGTTTCGAGACCAAGTGCAATTGCGTTGACGATGATCAAAGCGGTAATCGCAGCGGCGACGCGCGGGCTTTCTATGAAGTCGCGCGCCCCGCGCCGCAGACACTTGCGATTGTCATGCGTGCTCAGCCGGTCCATCGATAGATCCATCATTCCAAAGCCTCACCTACGGTTTGACAGCGGCCACGTCGCGTCCCGGAGGAATGTCATCGAAGGTGCCGCTGTCCCAATCGAGCCATTGGAGTTTGCCTTCAGCGATCGAGAACCACGCGCCTTCGAGCGCGAGCGTGCCATTCTCGACCGCGCTCGCAACGAACGGAAAGGTCAATAGGTTTTCCAACGATTGCTGGATGGCCATATGTTCGAGGGCCTTCTGCTGAGTTGCCTCGTCTGACGGCCCGCCGCGCTCCAGTAGTTCATCACGAACGGTATTGAGCATCTCAACCCAAGGACCGATGAACTTGCCCACAGGCCGCGCTTCGGCTGCGGCGAGTGACGCGGAGATCCCTCCGCACAAGCCATGTCCCAGCACGACGATGCGCTTGACCTTCAGAGACGTGACGGCGAACTCGATAGCGGCGGACGTACCGTGATAAGTGCCGTGTTCCTCGAACGGTGGAACGAGAGCTGCGATATTGCGCACGACGAACAATTCACCGGGTTTGGCATCGAATATTGTCGCTGGATCGACCCGGCTGTCGGCACAGCCGATCACCATAGTTTGCGGCGTCTGCCCCTCGGCAATCTGGCGATAGTGACGCTCTTCGTGCGCATAGCGCGCGTCACGGAACCGCCGATAGCCATCGTGAAGGTCGGTTGGGATCGTCATGGTGTGCCCCCAGCGCTAGGTGACTTGATGCTGCGTGGTTTTCAGGTCCGAGTTGGATGGTGCAGGCAGCGTCAGTCGCAGAACGACGGCGCCGGCGACGGCAGAGAGCAGGGATCCCGTAAGAACCCCGATCCGCACCGCTGCTGCGTGCTCAGGATCCGAGAAGGCGAGTGTTCCGATGAAGAGGCTCATCGTGAATCCGATCCCGGCAAGCAGCGATACTCCGTAGATCTGCAACCAAGTCACACCGTCGGGTAGTCGCGCGATGCCAAGCTTCACGCCGGCCCAGACAAATCCCATGATTCCCAATTGCTTACCGACGAAAAGGCCAGCGGCAATGCCAAGTGGAATTCCGGCGAAGAGGTCGGCAAATGTCAGCCCCTGAAGTGAGACGCCTGCATTGGCGAAGGCGAAAATTGGCATGATGCCGAACGCCACCCACGGCGCCAAGCCGTGTTCGATTTCCTGCAAAGGCGACTTGCCCTCATCGTTCGCGGCTCTGAGCGGAATGAAGAGTGCAATGACAACCCCGGCCAGCGTCGCGTGCACACCGGACTTCAATACGCAAACCCAAACGACAAGTCCGACGATCAAGTACGGGGCAATGCGCGTGACGCCACGATAATTGAGGTATGCAAGCGCAGACACGCCCAAAGCAGCAATACCCAGAACCTCAGGAGACAAATTCGAGGAGTAGAACAGTGCGATTATCACGATCGCGCCGAGATCGTCGATGATGGCCAGAGCCAACAGGAAGACCTTCAAGGCGACCGGCACGCGAGGGCCCATCAGGGCCAATACACCTAAGGCAAATGCAATGTCGGTGGCGGCTGGAATAGCCCAGCCGTTGAGCGCGCTCGCATCACCTGAGTTTAGCGCAATGTAGATGGCGGCCGGCACGATCATGCCGCCGACCGCAGCCACGACCGGAAGGCCTGCCTGCCGGAAGTTGGATAGACGTCCTTCGATGATCTCTCTCTTGATCTCCAATCCAACAAGAAAGAAGAAGATCGCCATCAAGCCATCGTTGATCCACAGCAACAATGGTTTGTTCAATTCAAGCGCACCAATCTGAATGACGACGGGAGTCTTCAAAAGTCCGTCGTAAAGCCAGGCGAGAGGAGAATTATCAAGCGCTAGGGCGATAAGCGCTGCCGCCATCAAGACAACGCCCCCCGCTGCCTGATGCTGGAAGAAGGCCTGCGCACCGAGTTTGATCGCACCAGGACGTTTGAGCAGTTCAATCACAGGACATTCTCCATTGGCCTTCGATTGCGAGGTGTATCGGCTAGGACAAGCGCTGGCTAAACAGCAGTTCTGATCGCTCCCTGCTCCAAAACGACAGGGGTCCTGAAGCCTTCCGGTTTAACCGTGAACAACCCGCAACGCGCACGAGAGAGGACTGCTTCTGCAGCACTGCCGATGAAGAACCCTGAAACGCCGACCTGGTTAACGGATCCCATGACGATTAGGTCGATGTCGTGCTGCGAGACTGTATCCAGGATTGCTACGTTGGGCGCTGAACGCGGCATGTGGAGTTCGTAGCCTGAAGAGAGGTTCGCGATCTCTTCGAGAACAATCCTAGCCCGGTCTAGATGCAGAGTTTCGTGTCTGGCGAGAATTTCAGAGTAGGCGTCGTTGGAGATTTCAGAGCGTATGCGGTCCCGATCGGCACCTGACACTTCCCATGCATGCAGAATGTGCAATTCAGCGGCGTTCGCATTTGCCAATGAATTTGCAAGCTCCACGATTTTCCTGTCGAGCTGATGCTCACTGTGATCGCTGGTTTTCGGATCAATACAAGCGAGCACTTTGCTATAACGACCGTCGCGGTTGGGTTTGACCACCCACACCGGACACGGGCATTTGCGGACGAGGTGCGTCACCGTGCTACCCATGTAGAACTGTTGCATTGGTGATGGGTTTTCCGGGCAAGTCACGACCAGGTCATGCGCGCCACGCAAGACTTGCCGAATGATTTCAATGAACGGAGTCCCGGAGAATACGAGCACCTGTGCATCCTGCACACCTTCCGCATGAATTGCCGGTAGCAGGCGACGAAGCCGTTTTCCGCGCTCCCTCATCCAAGCTGGCGTCGCATAACGTTCGGGCACGACATCGATCAAAGTGAGCTTAGCACCGTTCACGCGCGCCGTATTGACGGACTGTGCAAACACATCATCTGCACCAATCCGATCGGGATAGACTGCGAGTATGTTCTTGAATCGGTGCATCAGAGATTGCCTTTCATGGTTGTGCGGATGATGGTCCGCCGCTGGAGCTGTCGGCCACTGGGCGTAAAGCGCATCAGCACGCGCCAATTCGCATTCGCCGCCCGAATGTGGTGACAAACGTGCAGCACGCAATCCGAAGGTGCTGGATATTTTAATAGATTTTATCTATCATATTGTTTTTGTATTGGGAAAAGTTGAGGTCGACGATGCCAACTCTGAGGCAGCTCGAATATCTGCTTGCGATTGATGACCAGCGCCACTTTCGGCGTGCGGCGGCAAAAGTGGGCGTCAGTCAGCCGACATTAAGCGCTCAACTCAGTGCGCTGGAAGAAGCACTCGGTGCACAGTTGGTCGAGCGCAGCCGGTCGCGTGTGCTCTTGACCCCCGTGGGCAGGCAGATCGCCGACATCGCCCGCCGGATCGCGCGCGACGTGCAAGAGATGCGTGATGTTTCGACCCACAAGCTTGGCGAGCCCGGCGGTACGATAAGGCTGGGGTTGCCGTCGACTATTGGGCCTTACCTGCTACCGCGCGTGATCCCCCGCATTCACCGCGCCTATCCGGATCTCAAGCTATATGTGCGTGAAGACATTCCCCGCAATCTTCCCGACGGCCTCGACCGGGGAAAGTATGATGTCGTCATCATGCCCGTGCCTGTGAGGCAGGAAGGTCTTGAAATGGTAAGACTGTTTCGCGAGCCTTTACAATTGGTTGTGCCCGCCGACAGCGACCTCAGCGCGCGCGATCAAATCGAGCGGAAGGAACTGAAGCACAGGTCCATCCTGACATTGGAAACGGGCCACCATTTGCGCGAGCAGGTCGAGTCGCTCTGCGAAGAATTTGGTGCCGAACTTAGATTGGACTATGAGGGAACGAGTCTCGATACCGTTCGACAAATGGTCGGCATGGGAATGGGGCTTGCATTTCTTCCCGGCCTTTACGTGCATTCTGCGCTTGCCCGCGACAGCAGCGTCAAAACAATCGGGCTCAAAGGACGTACGCTCTACCGGACGATTGGGCTTCTTTGGCGTGACACGTCTGCGCGGAAACCCGAGTTTGAGCGGCTCGCCCAGCATGTTCGGGACACGGTCAAGAGGAGCTTTTCGGCGTTCCAGATTCTTTCGAGCTAGTGTTCCGGTTCTGACATTCGCTATCCCGTGCAGCGATATCGAGAGCAAATGGCAGAACCATAAGGAACACGAGCAAGCCAATTTTTCTCGTGTAGCTTTTGTACCTAACGTTTGGTTGCGAGCCCAGCCGCAAGCGGGGACCAAACGTCAGGTTCGTGACACTAGGCAGGCACAAGCAACTGAACACCGTAATACGCGGGCGCGAGGAAAGCCAAAGCCCAAAGCAGCGACGAAACGGCACTTGCACTTGCGAATTTGACCCACGGCATCGTCGTCACACCGGCGAACAACGGCGTGAGCGGGCGCAGAGGTCCGACAAATTTCGACACCACGATCGCATAGATGCCATGTCTGCGGATCATCCAACGCGTACGTGCCAGCAGGTCCGGACGTGAACGAAAGGGCCACAAACCTCCTATCCGATGCCGCACACGCCAACCGATCATGTAGGAAACCATGTCTCCGGCGAGGCAACCAAGTGCGCCCGCAAACAATATTGGCAGGAACGGGCCATTCCCAGCTGATTGCAGAGCTGCGACCGCCAGGAACAAGACGCTGGCTGGAACAAGGAATGACATCAGAGCCACGGATTCCGCAAACCCGAGTGCGAACACGAGAAGCTCGACTAAGAACTCATTCTCTCGCACGAAGGCGAGGATGTGTTGCCATAAACTTGTCTCCGGCATCGTGCGTACCGCCCATGTGTCTTGTGGAACCGCGATTTGAGTTCCCGAACGTTGATTGATGACTATGCGTATTCCCGCGAGCGGCTCCTTAGCAGTCTGGTCATGCGATCCTTCAAAGAAAGTCGCGCGCGCTTCAGCCTCGATAAATGCAACCAGTCCGGCGCAGGACGCTTCAATTCTTCGGCTATGAGCTTCTCAAGAGCGGCCTTGCGCGTCAGCAACCGACGCACGGGGGTCTCACTGAGTCGAGTCATGGAAAGCTCCTTCTCGAAGTACGCCACGCCCGATGAACTGGTGATGTATCTCCGGTTAGTCGAGTCGTAACTGGAAAATTCTTTGATTGCTTTTGCCTATCAGTGAACTGGGCCGCCGCGCTGTGACATGCGTTCAGCGGCCGCTTGGATGGCGATTGAGAAAAACTATCAAAGAGTAGGCACAAGCGGTCTGGCAATGCCGCCAGCAAGCGCCACCTCCATTGCACCGCAGAGGCATAAGGGAAGGATTGCAATGTTTGATTTGTCCGAGCTTCTCAATCGAGCATCCAATTATTTCAACGGAAGCGGTCTTGAAAATGTGGTTGATGCCAAATTCGCGGATCGTCTGTCAGAACTCGGCTTCGGTAAGCACGACCTGGACCCCACCCAGCTTGCTGACATTCAAGCTCTCTTGGAAGGCGCGGGAGTTGATTTGTCAGGCATGACTGAAAGCCAGATTGGTGAGCTTCTGGCCTCGGCAAAGGAAAACAGCGGCCTGGAAAGGCCCGATCTTTCTCAATTCTCAAGCCGTTTCCCGAACTAGGCGCGACAGGCGATCTCCCACTCCCAACGGCAGCGCCGTCCGCGCTGCCGCTTATTTGTTCTGAGCGCCGATCGATGCGCGAGGTAGCACGATGCTGTTGGACGTCTCAATAATCACAGTTGGCTTTGCGCTGCTCGTTGCTGGTGCTGAATTGCTGGTTCGCGGCGCCGTCGGGCTGGCCGGGCGCCTCAAGGTATCTGCGTTTGTGATCGGCGCCGTAGTTGTTGGGTTCGGCTCTTCGACCCCGGAGCTTGTAACGAGCATCGAAGCAGGGATCAGGGGCGCGCCCGGCATTGCCATTGGCAGTATTGTCGGCTCCAACATCATCAACATTCTAGTGGTCATTGGCATTGCAGCGGTGATCGCGCCCATCACGCTCTCAAGCCAAAATGTTCGACCGGACACCGTAATTGTTTGCGCCTTGTCCACGGTCTTTGTCGCGGTCTGCACCGTCGCAGATTTGTCACCAGCGATCGGAGTATTGTTTGTTGTGGGGCTTGCGATTTACCTCACCTACTCCATACGCCGTGAAATGAGCACGGCTGTCCAGGCACCAAGGGCAGGCGAAGTCATTGCCCAAGACATCGCGGATCAATCAAGTTCAGCAAAATCTGGTCAAACGACCGCAATCGATGTCGCAGCGGCCGCAGGTGGCTTAATTCTTGTCGTACTCGGAGGTCACTTCGTCGTCGACGCCGCTGTGTCACTTGCCAAGGTCTTCGGCGCTAGCGAGGCAATCATCGGATTGACCGTGGTCGCGTGCGGAACCTCGTTGCCGGAAATTGTGACCGCCGCCGTTGCCGCGCTTCGCCGCTGTGCTGATGTCGCGCTCGGTAATGTTCTTGGCTCTTGCATTTTCAATCTCCTCGCAGTGGGGGGCGCGATCGCGATTATCGCCCCCGCAAGTGTACCGGCGGAGATCATACGTTTCGACAATCTCGTCATGCTTGCCGCGACGCTTCTTCTGTTGCTGGCAGTGAGTTTATCCCGCCACATCGGCCGGCCGCTCGGCGCGCTCTTTCTCGGCGGATACGCGGTTTATCTAGCAGTCATCTGGCCCTAGCTAGCAATGCGTAACGGTTGCAACTGACCCACATCCGCACGAGACTACAAGGTTCACAATCGAAGCTCGAAGCGTCTCATACGCAATCACTACGACAACCTCATAAAATTGCAGGCATGGTCATTTGCTTTTCGCAGAAAGCATAGCGCTTGCGGCAGGCCAGCGACCTTCCCTGACAACCATTGCAGTGATTTCTCTGATCAGCTCTCGCGTCACTTCTCTTTCGCGCGTCGGTGCATCGCTCTCCAGGTATCCAAGGTAAAGTGTCCGCGTCATGCCTTCTTCGGAGATTTTTCGTGCCACCAAACGACCACTTCGCAAGTGTTCGTCGACGAGTGATCGCGGCGCAAGCGTGCAACCCAGGCCGTTCTCCAACGCCCCGATTGTGGCAGCTACGGACGCAAGGCGTATGTGCGCGGTCTCGTCGATCTTGCGCACGAGCGATGTACGATCTGTCAGGCCGCGCACCAAAGCGCCGCTCTTCAGCAGCACGACGGGAAGATTGGCCATCTCGCCGAGGCTGATCGGGGTGTTCGATTTGCCGACGATCTCTGCACGGCCGATACAAAACATCTCTTCTTCAAGCAGTGGTTCGCGAACGATCCGGTTGTCCGCCGGCGGGTTGAAGGCGACGGTGAGATTTACCCGGCGATCGCGTAGGAGATCGAACGCGGCCCCGGAGAACGCTTCTTCCAACAGCAACCGCAGCCTTGGGTAGCGCTTCGCGATGGCCGTCATCAACGGCACGCCGATCAGCTTGATGACCGTGAACGGCATACAAACTGCAACATCGCCGGCCACTTCGGTCTGATCGCGCCGAACCTCTGACTTGGCCCGTTCAAGGGCATCAAGTACCCGGCGCGTATGCTCGTACAGCAAGAGCCCGGCGGCCGTCGGCTCCATGCCGCGAGGTTTGCGCAAGAACAGCTTTGTTTCCAGTTCCTCTTCGAGACGCGCAATATGATGACTGAGAGCGGACTGTGCGACACTGCAGTTGGCAGCAGCATGCGAGATGTTGCGATGCTCACAGACAGCACGGAAGTAGGTGAGTTGCCGGATATCCATCTCAAGCCATCTGAATTCTAGAACGCTAAGATCAAAAATATATACTTCTCAGATGGTGCTTCAAGCGCTTTAATGAGGTCGCGATCCCTGCTCCAAAGCACACAGTCGATCCGGGAGGAGAACCAAAATGAGAATAGGGAAAATTGGCTTGCAAATTATCGTCGCAACGGCGACTGCCACGCTCGTTGCGTCTTCAGCAGCACTCGCGGCCTTTCCTGAAAAGCCGATCAAGCTCGTCGTCGGCTTCCGCGCCGGTGGCGGTACCGACGCGCTTGCAACGGCCCTTTCAAAAGAGATGGAAGCTATCCTTGGCCAACCGGTCGTCAAGGAAATCCGTGCGGGCGCAGGCGGCGGCAAAGCAGCCGCATCCGTGAAAACGGCGAAGCCTGATGGCTATACGCTGGTTATGGCAGTCACCCCGACATTTGCGTTCAACCCCGCGTTTGCGCCGACGAAAACGCCTTACACAAAGGACGATTTCGATTACATCGAAAGCCTCGCTAAAGCGCAGGAAGGCATCTTCGCAAAGTCCGATGCGCCATTCAAAACGTGGGCGGAAATGATCGCCTACGCCAAGAAGGGCAACACGCTCACCTATGCAGCGGTAACGCCGTATGACCGCCTGTTAGCAAAGGCTATCAGCAAGAAGGACGGCATTACGATAAAGGCTGTCCCCGTTAAAGGGGGATCAGGCGCGGTCAAGAACGTGCTTGGCGGACATACCAGCATGGGCTTTTCCGGTGGTGCACACATCAAGCATCTCGCCAAGGGAACGGTTGTGCTGCTGGCCAGCCTGCGCACCGAGCGCCTGACCAATACACCTGACGTCCCGACTTTGACAGAGCTCGGCTATCCCTTTTCATTCGAAGCCCACTTTATGATCGCAGCACCGAAAGGCGTCCCGGCGGACGTCAAGAAGACGTTGGTTGATGCGATCCGCAAGGCATCGAAAGGTCCGGCTGTCCGTCAGATCTTGAAGAAGCTGCCGTTTGCGGAAGAACAGCTCGGTCCGGAGGGCCTGACGAAACTGATCGACAAGGCATACAAGGGCTACGTCGAAGTGGTTGCAGCCAACAAGTAACTGCAGTTGAGCCTTCGAGCTGTGCAGGGGCGGCCGAAAGATGAAGCATGTCGACATCCTTACATCGCTCATCTTGATCGCCCTTGCGCTTGCCGGCATCTATTGGGCCGTGCCACAGGAAACAACGGCTGGCGAACCGGGCGAGATTGCGCCAGCCGACCTTCCCAAGATCGCGCTTTGGGTGATCGTGGTGTGTGGCGCATGGCAACTCCTGCAATCGCTGCGCAGCGACGCCGGAAAGCAAAATCCACTTGATCGATTTGCACTTGGTTTCCTGACCGCTGGAACTCTCACTCTTGTCGCCGCACTCGTCGGCCTCTGGAAGCTCGGCTACGTCGCTGGAGGTGTCCTTTGCATCTTTGCAATTGGTGCCGCGATGCGCCCAAAGGGGTCAAATTGGGCATGGCTCGTGGCCGTAGCGCTCGCTCTGCCTGTCGGGATCTATTATGTGAGTTGGCACGGCCTTCGTCTATCGCTGCCGTGAGGATGCCATGAACGAAATACTGCTTGGCATTCAGGATGCTTTCACGTTTGCCAACATCGTCATAATTTTTGCAGGTGTCACACTTGGAATTATTGTCGGCGCAATTCCGGGCCTCAACGCACCCATGGCAATCGCGATTGCGGTACCGCTGACATACTACATGTCGCCGTTGTCGGCCCTGGCCTTTCTGATCTCGGTCAACAAAGGCGGAAGTTTCGGTGGTTCAATATCCGGGATTTTGCTGAATACTCCGGGCTCGCCAGAGGCCGCCGCCACGGCAATTGACGGCTACCCGCTTGCGCGCAAAGGCAAGCCTGTCAAAGCAATGCAGACGGCGCTTAGCGCCTCGGTTTGCGGCGACCTCTTTAGTGACATTGTCCTTATTCTTGTTGCAGCGCCATTGGCGATCATAGCGTTGAAGCTCGGGCCGGTTGAGACGTGCGCACTCATCATCTTTGCGTTTGCCATGATTTCAGGGCTGCTCGGGAGTTCAATCGCAAAGGGGCTAATAGCAACCGCCCTCGGCATATTCTTCGCCACCGTCGGGACAGACCCGACACTGTCGATGCCGCGTCTGACTTTTGGGTCTATTGACTTGCAAAGCGGCATCCCGCTGATGGCGATCGGTATTGGCATGCTGGCACTATCCGAGGTTCTGCTTCAGATCGAGGACTATTTCCGAGGACAGCGCGCAAAGGCGCCGCCTGCTGCAAGAATTGAAAGCGACAAGGACGATCGCCTGACCGTTGGCGAGTTCTTCGGCCTCAGTCGAACAATCTTCCGCTCCGCGATTATTGGAACCGCCATTGGTGCCTTGCCCGGCCTTGGCGCTACTATTGCCGGTTTTCTTGGCTATGGCGCGGCGCGACGTGCGTCACGCAGCCCGGACAAGTTTGGCAAGGGTGAACCTGAAGGCATTGCGGCCGCAGAAGCAGCCAACAGCGCGGTTGTCGGTGCCAACCTAATTCCTCTGCTCGCATTGGGCATACCTGGAAATGTCGCGGCAGCCTTGCTGGTTGGTGCATTCATCATCCACGGCATCGCACCAGGGCCGTGGCTGTTCGATGACCACGGCAGGCTCATCTACGGAATGTTTGCCGCGATGGTGATCGCAAACTTCGCAAACCTCTTCATCGGAGGATTTGGTCTCCGCCTGTTTGCGCGCGTGCTGGCAATCCCGAAGCCAGTTATTTTACCAGCGCTCGTTCTGTTGTGCCTGACCGGAGCGTACCTGAATGATCAAAGCTTCTTCGCTGTCAGCCTGACGATAGCGTTTGCCGTTCTCGGCTACATCATGCGCAAGCTCGAATACCCGTTCGTGACCTTCATTATTGGCTTTGTTCTCACTCCAATGCTGGAGCTCTCCGTCAGCCAGGCCGTCATCATCACGGGCGGAAGTATCTTTGCATTGACCAAGCACCCGGTGGCACTGGCTTTTCTGGCTCTTACCGTTTTCGCAGTCTTGCGCTTCACTCTGTTCGCACCCCGTCCCAAGACTGCGACCCAACCGGAGGCATATGAACCGTGACTGTTGAAGTCGAATTTCAGCCGCAAGCAAAGTCTTCTCTGAGCGCCATACGTGTCCTGGATCTATCGCGGCTCGTGTCAGGCAACATCGTGACACATCTGCTTGCCGACCACGGCGCCGAAGTCATCAAGGTCGAGCGACCTGGTGTGGGCGATGACCTGAGAAACTGGAGAACCAGGGGCCACAGCGTTCACTGGAAGGTTTACTGCCGCAACAAGAAGAGCATCACGCTTGACCTCAGGCAGGATGAAGGGAAGCGGATTTTTCTGAGCCTCATCGAACGGATGAACGTGCTTGTAGAAAATTTCAAGCCAGGAACACTCGAAAAGTGGGGCATCGGCCCGGATGTGCTCCTCGCACGCAATCCGAAGCTTGTCATCATGCGCGTGTCTGGCTGGGGCCAGACCGGTCTTTATGCGCACAAGCCGGGCTTTGGGAGTCTCGTTGAAGCGATGTCCGGCTTTGCGGCAATGAACGGCTTTGCCGATCGGCCTCCCGTTCTGCCGCCGCTGGCCCTGGCGGACATGATCGCCGGTCTCTATGGCTCGTTTGCGGTCATGGCTGCAATGCGCAATGTGGAACTTGGCGACGGCGCGGGTCAGGTTATCGATCTCCCATTGTTCGACCCGATCTATTCAATTCTCGGCCCCATAGCCGCGCAATACCGCCTTACGGGAGAGATCCCGAAACGCACTGGGTCTCGATCCAATCAGACCGCGCCGCGCAACGCATACCGTACGCGCGACGGCAAGTATGTTGCTTTGTCGGCGTCCATGCAGGCCATGGCCGAGCGGCTGTTCACAGCGATCGGCAGGCCGGAACTCATCGATGATCCGAAGTACAAGACGAACACGGATCGCGTCGCCAACAATGACGAGCTTGATCCCATCGTGGGCGACTTCATGGCGAGCCGAACACAAGCCGAGTTGCTTGACATTTTCGAGAAGGCTGACGTGACGGTCGGCCCGGTCGCGGACATTGCCCAGCTGATGGACCATCCCTATATCGATGATCGTGCCATCATTGTCGACGTGCCTGACGATGATATGGGCCGCGTTCCGATGCACAATGTCATTCCACGGATGTCCGGCACGCCGGCGGCGTTGCGCTCTCCGGCTCCGAGCCTTGGTCAACACAATAACGAAATCTTCGCGGAGATCGGGCTTGGACAAGATGAATTGGACCGGCTTGCTGGCCAAGGTATCGTTTAGAGTCCCCGATAGGGGATCTGTAAACCCCTCGCCTTTAGGCGACAGGATGCACTAGCATCCGGGGATGGAGAAGTACAAACGTGGCAGCCACACGGTCTGGGACTGCAAATACCATCTCGTCTGGGTGACGAAGTATCGGTACATGATTCTCGGTGGCGACATTGGTGAGCGGTGCCGCGAACTGTTGCGCGAGATTGCCATGGCTCACGAGATGCAGATCCATGCGGGTTCCATTAATCGCGATCACGTCCACATGCTGCTCTCGATCCCTCCGAACCTGTCGGTGTCGCGGGCCGTGCAATATCTCAAGGGGAAGAGTTCGCATAAGTTGTTGTCGGAGTTCAAAAGCTTGCGCAAGCGCTACTGGGGCCAGCACCTGTGGGCTCGTGGCTATTGGGTTTGTTCAAGCGGGAATGTGACCGACGAGGTATGGAAGGAATACATCAAGAACCAGAAGCCTCCCGAGCCCGATGATGATTTCAAAGTGGTATAGTCCGCCGCATGGCGGACCGATCCGGCTTTCAGCCGTAACGGGAAGCCACCGGCTTTAGCCGGTGGAGAATTCACCGAGGGTGACAACCACCGGGCAACACCTTCTCGGCACGGCTCTTCCAGTCGGCTTGGGATATCTGGGCATCCATAACGCTTCCTTTATCAAGTTCACTCATCGTTAGTCGATGATCAGCAGAGGCTCACCGAGAGTATCAATGTTTGGAGACGCTCCGAGGCCGGGGCCGCCGGGCACGGCAATCGTCCCACCAGCACGTGTTGGCGCATGAGGGTCGAGCCGGGGCGAGACGTAACCGGACAGATCACACACGTTGAGTATGGCAGCAGGAGGCGTCGCAGCTGCAAGATGCAAAGCTGCCGTCATCGCGATGTCCGAACCCCAGGTGTCTTCGATACAGAGCTTGCAGCCCAGGTAGAGGCACAGGTCTCTTGCCTGACGCAAGGCGCTCAGCCCGCCGAACTTCGATAGCTTCAACGCAACTGCATCGAGACATCCAAGCTCGTTGGCGCGAAGCAAGCTGGCCGTATCGAACGCGTTCTCGTCGATCTTCATAGGCAGACCGGTCGCCGCTCGTACGTGAGCGCAGTCTTCTAACGTTGCACAGGGCTGCTCGAGCATGACATCCATGTGTGCAACGGCGCGACCAACTCGGGTGGCGTCGAGCTTCTTGGCGCCACAATTCCAGTCGCCATAGATCAGCGGTCCTTCGCCAACGGCTTCGCGCACCAATCGCAGACGCGCGACATCGGCCTGCCAATTATCATCGGCGCCGAGCTTGACTTGAATCTGAGTGATGCCCTGTCCGTGGACTTGATGAGCGATACGAGCCATCTCCTCCGGAGCTACGCAAGTGATAGAGGGATAGAGCGGGAGGACCTCGGCCTGACGACCGCCAAGCAATTGATAAAGCGGCAAGCCGGCGACTTTTCCCGTCAAATCCCAGAACGCGATATCGATTGCCGACTTGGCATAGTCGTGCCCTTTGAGGAATGCATTGACCTTACTCATTACGGCCTCGGGACCGACGGGATCAGCGCCAATCAGAAGCGGCGCAAGCTCTTCAAGGACCGGCCCGACACCATGCGCGTAAGCTGGTAGATAATGCGGAATCGGGCAAACCTCACCCCAGCCCTCCAGTCCGCACGACGTCGTTAACCGCAGAACCATCGTGTAGATCGTACCGCAGCTCTTGCCCTCGGACATGTAGTACGTGACGTGACTGGTGAGCGGCACGCGCCAAAGCGTGATTCGGGCAATTTTCATGAGGCGTCGGTCCGTGGCCGCAAGTTTTCCGAATCATAGGCCGCTTCGCCCAGAACCCGTCCCTTGCGTGGCTCGCCAAGGAGCACGACTTCGATCTCGGTTTCAGGGGTTGCTGCTTCCGGCTTCACATAGGCGAAAGCCAGTATCTGTCCAACGGAGTGACCATAGGCAACTGAACTGGTCAGCCCAACAGGTTTGCCGCCCAGCAGTACTGCCTCCGAGCCATTACCGTCGACTTCTCCGTCGGCATCAATGCCGAGGTAAACGCAGATCCATGGCAGCTTGCCGTTCAGGCTTGCCTGTGTCTCGGCTTTGCCAAGGAAGTGGCCTTTGTCGAGTTTCACGAAGCGCATGACATCCGCTTCAGGTAGGGTAACCTCGTTGGTGAGTTCACTGGCACCCTTGAACGCTTTTTCCATACGCATGGAATTCATTGCGAACGAACCGTAGTCGGCGATACCGTGTGGCACTCCGGACGCCCATAGCGCATCGTAGACAGCGAGCATATGTTCGCGTGGCCCGTGGATCTCCCAGCCGAGTTCACCGGCATAAGACATTCGCAAGGCCCACATCGGATGGCCGGCAATTTCGATTTCCTGCGCCGCGAGCCACCGGAAATTCGCATTGTCGAGTGCCGCGGTCGTGTTGGCCGAAAGCACATCGCGAGAACTCGGACCTTGCAATGCAAGCGCGGCCCAGTCGTTCGACCTGTTGATGATCTCGACGTTTGCGCCGTTCCGGTTGAATTGAAGGTGATCCAGTAGACGCTGCTCGAAGAAGGCTGCGCATGTGAGGTAGAAGCGCTCTTCACCAAGACGCACGACAGTCATTTCGACCTCGATGCGCCCGCGCTTGTTAAGTGCATGGGTCAGCACAAGACCGCCGAGCTTTTGCGGCAGTCGGTTGGCCACCAGCCGGTCGAGCAATTCATCGGCGTCTGGCCCGGCAACCTCGATCTTCGCGAACGCCGAGATGTCCATGATGCCAGCACGCTCACGCACGGCTCTGACCTCGTGCGCCACCATGTCGTGCACAATCGTGCGTCGGAAACTGTAGAGATCTTCCTGAGACATGCCGTCGCGCGCGAACCAGCGCGGGCGCTCATGGCCGTAGATTTCCTCGTAGACCGCGCCCTTGTCCTTCAGCCGCTCATAGAGCGGACCTGGTTTCACAGGACGACCGTCAAGCCTATTGAAATTCGGGAACGGAATTTCGTGGCGCAGGCAGTAGTCTTTCTTTGCCTTGACGACCTGCCACTCCTTCGTCGCGTATGCGCCGAACCGACGAGGATCGAACTCGCGCATGGAGATATCGGCAGCGCCGTGGACCATCCACCGCGCCAGCTCGCGCGTCAGCCCGGGGCCCCAACCGATGCCGATCTGTGTCCCGCATGAGCACCAGTAGTTCTTCGCGCCCGGTGCAGGGCCTATCAGCGGATTGCCGTCCGGCGGATGCGAGATCGCACCGTGCACCTCGCGTTTGATGCCCAGTTCGGCAAAAACCGGCATCCGACCCATGGCGTTTTCGAGCCATGGCATGATTCGATCGTAGTCTGCTTCGAACAGCTCGTTTTCCGCTTCCCACGGACATGCGTCGATCCAGACCGCGTTCGGGTTGGTTTTCTCGTAAATGCCGATGAGGCCGGACTTCTGCTCCATCCGTATGTAGCCGGAGACGAGCTTGTCGTCGCGGATGACGGGGAGTTCGTTTTCGAGTTCCTGAAACTCCGGCACGGTGTCCGTCACCAGATAATGGTGCGTCATCGACGTCATCGGCAGCGTCAGCTCGCTCCACTCGCCCATCTGCCGAGCATAGGTTCCGCCAGCATTGACGACATGTTCACAGACTATGTCGCCCTGTTCAGTCGAGACTTTCCACTCGCCGTTTGCTTGCTGCTGGATGTCTGTCGCGCGGCAACGTCGAATGATCCTGGCACCGAGTTGACGCGCTCCAATGGCCAATGCCTGGGTTACGCCGGATGGGTCGACGTGACCATCCTCCGGGGTATGGAGTGCACCAAGCACCCCATCGAGATTGTAGAATGGGTGCAGTTCGCGCATACGATCTTTCCCGACCAGTTCCATCGGAAACCCGAGCGCCGCGCCAACACAAGTGGTCTGACGCAACCAGTCCATCTCGTCTTCCGTGTAGGCCAGCCGAAATGAGCCGCACCCATGCCACGTCACCGATTGACCTGTCTCTTTCTCCAGCGCTCCCGAGTAAAGCCCGATGTTGTAGTCGACGCATTTGCCAAGCCCGAAGCTGGATGTCGAGTGCGTGATCTGGCCGGCAGCGTGCCATGTCGAGCCCGAGGTCAGCTCCGCCTTTTCGAGCAGCACGATATCCGTCCAACCCTCGTGCGCGAGGTGATAGGCGATGCCGCAGCCCATCACGCCGCCACCGACGACCACCACGCGGGCTGTCGTTGGTAGACCTTGCTTGCCGGCATCTGCCATAGGCGTCCCTTCCTTCAATTTCGTGCGTCCAATTGCTATGGACAACCAAATCGTACAAATTTATTATCGTCAATCATGAATCAAACAAACGTACCAAATGCTGCCGAGTTGCCCCCTGGAGCACTGCTGACCGCACTGGCAAATAGCCTTGACGATCTGACACCGGAGATCCGTAAGGCCACCGCCTATGTGCTGGAAAACCCGAATGATGTCGGGGTTAGCTCGATCCGCGAAATTGCCTCAGCGGCCGGCGTTAAACCGAATACATTTGTGCGCATGGCACGCAGTTTCGGGTTCGAGGGGTATGAAGACTTTCGCGAGCCGTTCCGGCAAGAAATCCGCCGCGGCGGCCAGAACTTCCCCGATCGTGCCCGTTGGCTGCAATCGCTGTCGCGCGGCGGCCAATACGGCAAGCTCTATGCCGACATGGCAGCCAGTGCGATTACCAACATCGAGGAGACATTCGCTGCCACCGATGCACGCCAGGTCAAGGCCGCCGCCGAAGCGATCGTGCGGGCGCGGCAGACCTACATACTTGGTGTCGGAGTGAACCATGCGCTGGCGCGAAATTTTGCCTACATCGCTGATATGGCCCTCGACAATATCACCGCCATTCCACGCGACGGCAGCCTTGCAGTTGATGATATTTCGCGTGCCACGCGCCGCGATGTTTTGATCGCGCTCACCTTCAAGCCTTACCGCACCGAGGTGATCGATGCGGCCAACCTGGCCCGAGAATTGGGCCTGATCATCATCGGCATTTCCGATAGCCCCGCCTCCCCGATTGTCGCAGGCAGCAAACACGGCTTCGTCGTGCAGACAGACACGCCCCAGTTTTTTACTTCAACTTTCGCGGTCGGCGCGTTGCTTGAGACTCTGATGGCCTTCGTCATCGCGCAGTCCGGGCAAGACGTTGCCGCCAACATCGCGCAGTTCCACCAACGTCGGCACGCCCTCGGGATTTACGGGGACGCTGCGCCACCTGCCGGAGCGCAAACTGAATGATGACTGTTGCCGAGCCTGTTCGCTCCCTTGACGCGCACTACTATACATCGCCAGACATTTTCCGTGAGGAGCAGTCGGGCCTTTTTACGCGAAGCTGGCAGTATGCCGGTCACATCTCAGAGGTTGAAAAGCCGGGTGACTACTTCACTTTCGAAATCGCCGGCCAGAACCTCTTCTGCATCCGTGACCGCAATGGCGAGATCCGTGTGTTTCATAATGTCTGCCAGCACCGTGCCCACGAACTCGTCTGCGACAGGGGTAATGCCAAGCTGCTGATCTGCCCATACCATGCCTGGAGCTATGAGCTGTCCGGCGAATTGCGCTCCGGTCCCAACGTCAGTTCGGTGCCAGGGTTCGATCGCTCGAAGATTTGCCTGACGCCTGCGCGTGTCGAGGTGCTGCATGGCTTCATTTTCACCAACCTTGATCTCGGCGCCGAACCGCTTGAGACTTGGTTTCCAGGCGTGCGCGAAGAGCTCGGAGCATTCGTTCCGTTGATTGATCGCCTGAAGCCGCTTGAGTGGGTCGAAATTCCTGAGAACTGCAACTGGAAGGTCTCGGTCGAAAACTATTCCGAGTGCTACCACTGCAAACTCAACCACCCGATGTTTACGACCGGTGTCGTGCGCCCGGATACATACGACATCCGCCCCCAGGGTTATTGCCTGCGCCACACCACCGAGTGTCAGAACCTCGATCAGATGAGCTACCTGATCGACCCCGACGACAACCCGCACGCCACGGAATACTCGTCTTGGTTCCTGTGGCCGACCTTCTCGTTCCAGGTCTATCCAGGCAACGTCCTGAACACTTATCTTTGGCGACCGGACGCTGCGGATCGCGTCACTGTCTGGCGTGGCTGGTATACAGTCGATGGCGTCGATTCAGAAGAAGTCCGACGTCTCGCCGTTCAGGACCGGGCCACCACGGTCGAAGAGGACATTCACCTCGTGGAGTCTGTCCAGCGTGGACTTGCCAGTCGCGGCTATCGTCCAGGCCCGCTCGTTGTTGACCCCAATGGGGGTGTCAGCTCGGAGCATTCCATAGAGGTCCTGCAACGCTGGATGCGTGAAGCAGTCCCAAAACTAAGTTGACACGTTTGCTGCACTCCAGTGGTGCAAAGGCCTTCACCGCGACGATGAGTGCTCCGGCATAAACACGGCTCATCGTCTCAAGACAGCGGAATGAACGTAGACACCACGATGAACCGGAAACGGAGCAGCTTCACTCCAACCCACCACAAGAAAGCCGCCGTCGGGGTCGAACAAAAGAAAGGTTGGTAGTCGGGGTTGCACATCTTCCCGCAATCAGAGAACGACGGCTCCGCGGGAAAGGCGAACCAGGTGAATGCTTTGGTACCCATACGGTACCCAGAAGGGCTAATGATCAGTGAGCAATAATATCTAAGTTATTGAAATTGGTAGCGGAGGAGGGACTTGAACCCCCGACACGCGGATTATGATTACGAGGGAACTTCGTAACGGCGTTTAACATCAAGCAGTTAGTCAGGCACCCGTTGCAGTACATTGCATGACGAAGCTGAATGCAGCAGCGCCGATCCCCGCAAAATCCCCGCAAGGCGGACATACCACGAGTGCCTGGTTGAGTAGGCGTCAACCGAATAGCCTGTCGATGGAGGAATCATATGAGCGCTGATGCAATGCCTGATCACTTAGAACCAGTTGACGAACTCGATCTAGCTACCGATCACTTTGAAACGATCTATAACAAATTTCTGCTTTCGGTCCACGAGAGCCGTCTCAATGCCAATCAAATTGATCTGCTCCTACGTTGGATACACTGCTTCGCAGCCATCGAGCTGGAAGACCCTCTGGAATTGCGCAAAGGCCCGGATTGGCCACCCACATAGGCAAACCGTTGCCTGGAGCTCAACGGTTGGCTTCCTTATACTATTCATTTGGTAGGGTCTAATCAGCCTCAAATGGGATTGTTGCGGCAATGCTCAACGTTGAAGTATGCGAGGAGCCTGTCAGCCCAATGGGAGTATGTCGATACGATCACCCGCCCGCTGATCATCTGAGAACTGCCAATGGCGAAACGTCCACTTTGCTGACCTCTGCCTTCAGCTCTTAGATCGTTCAAGTCGCCACGTGCGGATTTCCCCCTGAGCACCCAAGGGCGTAGACGCCGCTTTTTTTGCCATTCTACGAAAAGCCCAAAGGTGATCGAATGGTACCAGCCAATTTGCAAGGTACAATCGGGCAACAATTCAACCATAGAGCGGTTCCGGAACCGAAGCGAAATTTTGGTGTTATTACAAATGAACCAGCATCGCTGGTGATTTGCCGAATGAGGAGCGATCTCATGAAGAAAAGACTGATGGATGGAGCATGGATTGTCGTGGCCGACGGCCATCGCAGCAAGCTCTTTCGCCAGATTGGTTCTGGAAAAGTACAACTAAGACACGTTCAAGATTACTTTCCTGAAAACCTTGATAATGATGGACCTGCAGGAGTGAGGCCCCCGGACCAATCTGCACAGGATACCGACGAGGCAACTTTCGCTAAGCAGTTAGCGGGGAAGCTCAACTGGAATGCCATGCACGAAAAGTTTGACCAAGTCGCACTTATCGCTGATCCGCAGACATTGGGGCAGTTGCGGCCACTGCTACACACGGACTTTCGGAGCCGCCTTGTGTTCGAGATGGCGAAGACATTGACCAACTCGCCCATCGAGGACATCGAAAGCAGCGTTGAGGAAAGATCATGGTCATAGTGCCCCGTCTGCCTGACATCGTGCTCCTCAACAGGCTTCAGTCCTCGGCAAAAATCGACGGAAATCTCACTTCTTATGACAATCTCAATATCAGGGAACTGCGCAATGAAACATGCAGTGGCAATGACCTGGAACTGGATTGTCGTTTGCGACAGTACCAGCGAACCACCCTTCTGGAACCCGTACCTGATATATTGAGCAGTGTCTTAAAAGACTAAGACGAAGAAGCAATGTTGTCGATCAGTATACCACTGCCCGTAGGCTTCATAAAGATCTTGCCGTACACGGAACCAATGTAAATCGAGAATGTTGATCTCTTGTGAAGCAATTCGCGCAATGAAGGAGATCATGTCATGAGCCAATCAGTACTCGCAACGAGAACTACAGCGGAAGACGTTGATGTCGGCTTGGTTGGCGATGAGCGTAAGGCGCTATCGGTGGCCCTTTCGAATGTTCTCGCCGATACCTACCTTTTGCTTGTCAAAACACACGTCTACCACTGGAACGTGGTGGGTCCTATATTCCTACCGATCCACGAGTTGACCGAACAGCACTACAACGATCTGTTCGCGGCCGCCGACGAGATCGCAGAGCGCATACGTGCGCTGGGCCAGCCGGCCCCGCTTGCATTTCGGGAACTGAGCGTGCAAGCCGCGGTCAAAGAAGAAAGCATGCAAAAAACGGCTGAAGAGATGGTTCAGCAGCTCGTGCATGACCACGAAGAAATCGCACGACGCTTGCGTTCGATTACGGCAGACGCGGCCAATCTCGAGGACTTCGTAACACACGATATGCTCAATGCCCGTTTGGCATTCCACGAGAAAGCAATATGGATGTTGCGCGCGATCATTTCGTAGCGCGCCAATATTCGACACGATCTTGTGTCCCTAGCACGGCCGGAATTCAACAGACAAACGATCGGCTACACGGAGCGAATTGCTCTGACGTAGTGATCAATCCAAGGGAGTAAAGCATGTTGAGGTGGATTATAGCCGGTCTATTTGCAGCGGCCATTGTCAGCGGCCTCATCGGCTTCGACAATGGGCTGGCCGGTAAGAGCGAATTGGCCCAGAATATATTCTATGTTGCGATGGTTCTGTTGGCTTTTGCCCTGATCTTCGCGTTTGTCAAAGGACCTCGGCCAGGATCCCATGGGCGAGGATAAGGGCGCCAAAAAGCCGTACTCTCCACAACTTCACCTGAAGGGCCAAGCGCTATGCACTTGGCTCACTTTTTTGCTTGATCGCAGAGGTTTCAATTGCGGGCCGAACCAGACAAGTACCGTTGCTTCTAAAGAAATTGCGCAATTTACCCCAGGCCTACAACACCGATCACTACTGCCCCGGCATAAATGCCGATTAGCAATGCACTTTCGAATCCGATGTTGCCAATTCCATACTTCTCTCGGCGCAGTAGCCCTAGCAGTAACACAGCGGACATCAGCAATGAGACGGCAATCCAGAACCCATATTGAGGGTTGGCGGCATGATAGATTGAGCCGGACGTAAATACCGCATCGGCCGGCACCAGAAACAGGACATCGAAAGTATTGCCACCGACGATACCGCCAACGGCCAACTGCAAAGCTCCCCGGCGGACAGCGGCAAGCGTCGTTATGAGTTCCGGCAATGACGTCGCTACTGCCGTCATCAACGCACCAACTACGGTTTCTCCGATACCTGTACGGTGGGCGATTTGAACACCCGAAACGGAAAGCAACCATCCCGCCAATGCAATCACAATTGCAAGGATAACGAAGTGGATTGCCATTCGGGACAGACTCGCGGACCGGATCTCATCCTCCTCCAAGTCAGCACGTGTCTCGGAAGTTTCGACGGGTGCCCACATGGGTTCGTTATGGGCCATCCGAACGAGACGAATGCTCAAGACATAAACGATGACAAGGAGAATACTGACCGGGTGAACTCCAAGCACCGTGACCGGTGGTGTCGACAGGGCGACCAAAGGGAGACTGAGCATAGCAACCAGGATGGTTGCCTGATTGAGGTTCGTCAGGGACGCCGCCGCGTGTTCAAGATTCGCCCTGCGATAGGTTAGGTCTGCAATCGCAAGGAACGCCGTCTGCGCGGCAATTCCACCCAAAGCGTTCGACACAGCCAGATCGGGATGGCCATTGTGGGCCGCTGTTACCGAAGTAACTGTGCCCGATAATGACGTGCTGGCACCGAGGAGAATGCCACCGACCGTCGCTTCGCCAAGTCCGGTGCGGTCCGCAAGCCGATCAGCGATCGTCGTCAGATGCGTTGCGCCGATAGCAATGACGAGGGTCGCGACAGCGAAGATCATTGACGCAGCCGGCAACAACAGATCTGCGAACATTCAGCACCTCAATAGGCCAGGCGCCCTGGCAGGGAAAACCGCCGTCAATAATTGGTCTCTGTAAGTGGATCTGGGGATCTTAGCTTTGCTTCAGTTCAGCCTTGATGCGGACCGCGGTCAGCTTCAGCTGAGCAACAGAGCCTGCTACGTTAAATGCATCACTCGCGCCGGTCGTCACCGGGCGCAGAGCAAAGTCGTGGCTGGATGCGGCATCAATGAGAACGTTTGTGGCTCCGTAACCGGCATTGGATGCCAGCATGGATACACTGACATATTCACCGGCAAGTGATCCCGCGGCGACTTCACTGGTCGGGGCCAGCACCTGCCATACAACGACGGTCCGCGCCTTTCTCGTTGTTGCGCTCGGCAGATACCGGGCGATTTCACCCCGGTAGTATTCCTTGCCAAGTGTTCCCGCAAGGCGCTGAAATGAGCATTCGAGCACGCGCGTCTTCACCTTGATCGGCGCCGTTCCGTCGCCGGCCAGGCATGTCAGGGTGCCGACATTGACCGTGGCCGTTGCCGCGTCTGTGCGATCGGAAGCTATGACTGCACCGATCAGGAAGATGGCGGCAGTCGCCTGACAAGCTGCTGCAATGTCGCGAACATGTTTCATGTCAATCCTCTGCAATCCTGGTTTTCGATTGCTAGAGGAACACGACAGTCGCCTTATGGTTCCGAGATCGAATACTGTTTCGTGGTCGAATTGGTAGCCTGAGGCCTATTTGTCCGGCTCGTCGGTTACTCTGAATTCACCGGATGCAGCAGTCTGCGGCGGATCATTGAAGTGGTCGTCCGCCTCCATACCTCGCCGAATTAGCTCGCGGATGGCGGCGGCACGAGAGGGAACCCGCTTCTCGAACCGCCAATCATCAATCGCTGCCAACTCATCATCGTCCAGCATGACCTGGATCTTCTCTGTTCGTTTGGGAGGCTTGTGCGGGCTCATGGTTTCCTGGCCGATGCTCATCGTGCAAGAAGTGTTACAAGGCGTAACATACGTTGGTGACGTCCCCAACACAATGTCCGGATGTTCATCAACAGTCTTAACCTGCTGCACTTGAGGAAATTACATAAGAGGCACCGTATTGGTAAGTAAAGTCATGTGATGATCTGCCATTTGTTCAGCCATATCATGCATTACCTACACGAATATTGTTGTTAAACTTTGTGTTCTTGCTAGATTCAGATCATCGCAACGCTTCGAAGGAGGCTGTCATGCCGGCACTCATCTCGATTATCACCGCCGACACGATCGCTGCCTATCTCGCCGGAACGCTTGCCGAGCGTGAGCGCAAAGAGGTCGAAGCGGCAATCGCGTCCGATGAGCGGGCGCGTCAGTTGGCTGTGCGCCTGGCTGGCCGCCGCCACTAACTCCAGGCCACTCCTACAGCTTTTATTACCACCCGTTTGCCGGAAGGCCGCAAGGCCTTGAAGGAGAAATGATGTATCGTCAGTTCGAATCTCAAAATTCTACCTCGAAGCGTAGCCGCGCAGCCCCCCGGTCACCCGTTGAACTGATCCAGCGGGAGATTCCGCATTTGCGCCGGTTTGCCCGAACGCTGACTCGAAACCAAGACAGCGCGGACGACCTCGTTCACGACTGCCTGGTGCGTGCCGTTGAAAAAATCGATCAGTGGCAGTCCGGAACCAACATGAGGGCTTGGTTGATGGTCATCCTGCGCAACATCTTCTACAACCATTGCCGCCGCAACAAGCGTGAGCAACTCGCGGCGGTGGAGTTGGCCAACGCTCCGGGCAAGGTCGCACTTCCCCGCCAGGAAGATCACCATGAGCTCCGCGAGGTCGGCGCCGCGTACGAAACACTATCCGACGCGCACCGCGAAGTGCTCTCCCTCGTCGTCATTCACGGCATGGATTATGAGACGACCGCCAATGTTCTCGATGTCGAGATCGGCACTGTAAAATCGCGGTTATCACGGGCACGACATGAACTGCGGAAAAAAGTGGATGGCGAATGCGAATGGCGACTAGCAGCCTGATCACCGAAAACCAAGCGAACAATACAGTTTGCAGGCCCGTGGATTCGGTTAGCCAGCATCGAATGCACGGGCCTTTTGCTCGCCTTAGTCCAAAACGACCGTCTTGCGATTGACGAACCCCATAATTCCGTCCCGGTAAAGCTCCCGACCGAAACCGGAGTACTTTACCCCGCCAAATGGCTGGCGCGGATCTGACGCTACAATTGCATTTGCGAATGTGGCTCCTGCCTCAAGACCGTCGATTGCATGTTCAATGTCACGCTCCTCGCTTGTGAATATCGCTGATCCCAGACCGAAACGAGTGGCATTTGCCAGTTTTATGGCCTCCTCGAGCGAGGATACCCTGTAGAGCGTGGCAACTGGTCCGAACAGTTCCTCTTCATATGCTGGCGCCATATCGGGAACGTCGGCCAAGAGCCCAGGCTGATAGAAGAAACCCGGCCCTTCGATCGGCTTTCCCGGCAGCAGGATCTTTGCGCCTTGCGCGATGGATTGCGCGACTTGTTCGTCAAGATCATCACGAACTTTTTCTGTCGCCAGCGGGCCAATGTCAGTGGTTTCGTCCATTGGATTGCCGACTCGCAATTCCGCGAACTTTGTTACGACCCGCTGGCTGAATGCATCGTAGACGTCCTGATGGACGATGAACCGCTTGGCGGCAATGCACGACTGACCGTTGTTGTTCGTGCGCCCAAGCACGGCCGCATCAACCGCTGCATCGATGTCTGCGGAGGGCATAACAATGAACGGATCAGAACCACCGAGTTCGAGCACCGTCGGCTTGATTTCCTGGCCGGCGACCCCGGCAATCGCAGCACCTGCCGGTTCAGATCCGGTAAGGGTTGCAGCCTTTACGCGCCGGTCCCGCAAGATTGGTTCGATTTGTTCGGGTCCGATCGGCAAGTTGCAGAACAACTTGACTGGAAATCCAGCTTGATGGACCACCTCCTCGATTGCCATGGCGCATCGTGGCACATTCGAGGCATGCTTGAGCAGGATGCCGTTGCCTGCCATCAGCGCGGGTGCCGCGAACCGAAACACCTGCCAGAATGGGAAATTCCAGGGCATGACTGCCAGGATTACCCCAAGCGGCCGGTGCCGGACAAAGTTTCGCCCCGCGTCACCATCCAACATCTCATCCTCGAGAAAGGCAGGCCCGTTCTCGGCATAGTACTGGCATACCAGCGCGCATTTTTCGATTTCCCCCACTGCCTGCTGAAACGGCTTTCCCATTTCCTCCGTGATGAGGGTGGCGAGGCGGTTGCTCTCCGCCGACAAGATACTAGCCGTGGCATTCATGATCAGAGAACGTTCATGCCAACCGGACGTTTGCCAGCTCCGAAACGCTTCATCGCAACTGGCAATGCTTCGCTCAATTTCGTCGTCTCTCAACGCTGAAAAACTCTCAATCAATTCACCTGTTGTGGGGTTTCGACTTTCAATTGGCATGAGATCCTCTTCGGCTGGTTCGGCCACGTTGTTTCTTGCTTTGGCTTCAAACAACCCGACGTGTGAAATGTTCCGGATCTACCAATCCCGACGACAAAACGGCCACCCAGGCGAGCGCCCGGATGGCCGTTAGGGCTATCGAACCTCGATCCCTAAGCGGTCAGGAGATAGTGAAATCCGAATAAGGCAACTGCCGTCCCGGCAAATGTCCTGCCGGTAGCTTGCCCGTGCCCGCCCATTTCATCGGCCGGTTTGGAAAGCGTCCTTCTTCCAGTCTGCACAACCTGCGCAGTGGATCGGAGCATCGACGAAACCGGTCCGCGCCTGCGCCGTGGTAACTGCGGCGGCGCCCATCGTGGATACCAGAGCAATGGCGATTGTTGCAGTCTTGATCATCTGTTTCAAAGTATTCTCCTTTTGTTGCAGCGCTATGTTGCGCCTGTCCATCATGTGTGCATTGTCGCCGATCGTGAAAACCTGCCTCGCTTGAACGTGAAAAAATTCCCATCTGCTCGATTCGATTCATTTTCAAGGAACATTCTTGCTGTTGCCAGTTATCGGCCTTTTCAGACCTCCTTGCAGTATCGCGCCACTTCTTATCCGTGCATCCGCTCCGCCGAATTCTCATCGGTTCCAAACTGTTGCCGCCACTGAGGAACCTTTGAAGTGGTGGGTTGTTTATTACGAAACCAATTTTGAAACCCATCGAAAGTGGCAACGATGACGAAACTGCTGGCAATCGCACGTGGCTTGGCCAAGGCTGAACCCGAGGATTATTTCAGAACGCCGAAGGAACTGTCTCAGGAACCAGGCATGACCCGTGGAGAAAAAATTGCGACGCTTCGCGGCTGGGCCTTTGATGTCCAGCGGCGCCTGGACGCCTCGGCAGAGGGACTTCTTCCCGATGCGGATCCGGAGCTTCCGCGAAGCTCGCAACAGCCTGATGACGCTGAACTTCTTCGCCAGATCGAGCTGGAAATTGCTGGGCTTGAGAATGGCTACGGCGAGAAGGACTGACGGCACCAATCGCTCAACCAATGGAAGGCGGAAAAGCCATGCAGTACAATTTCAAGGATGCAATTGCGGTATTCGACGCGGGAAGTGGAGATCTCGGTGCAAAATCGCTTTGCACGGTGGCATTGAGCACAACCGACCAATCGCCCGCAACGAGCGTGACCGGCATCAGTCTCGTGCCCAACCTGGTCGAAGAGAAAATGCCCCTGGCCAATGAGATTGCAAAAAGCACCGGCCTGCCGATCAATCGCAAGCAGATCGAGAGCGCTCAAGGTGCACTTTATCAACGAGCGCGAACTCAGCAGCGATTGTTCCGCGATGCCACAGAAAAAGCAGCCTGCCGGCCCGAGTGGCGCACAATTCAGGGCAGCCAGTCAGAGCTTCTGGCCGCCACCGCCGAACTGGCCATGAGCTGCGATGTCATCGTGACGTCGCAGCCTGACGCTGAGCGCGATCAGGTATGGTCCGATACGATAGAGAAACTTGTCACCGAAACCGGTCGCCCCTTGATCGTCGTGCCCCGGGAAGACCGTGGTCCATTTCCTGGCGATAGGGTGCTCGTCGCATGGGATGGTTCTCAGCATGTAACGCGGGCCGTCCATGATGCACTGCCGATACTGCGCAACTCCAAAGAAGTTATGATCGCAGTTGCTACGGAGGAAGCTGAGCGAGATGGAGATGCCCTGAGGCAATTGAAACGCCTGGCAATTTGTCTGGAGAGCCACGATATTTCCACCACGTCGCACATCATTGATCTGCAGGAGGGCCAAACCATCTCCGGTGCCTTGCGCGACTTCGCTCATAGCTCGTCTGTTACTCTCGTCGTCATGGGTGCTCACGGAGGTTCGTGGCTGGCGGAGAACGTATTTGGATCAACCACCAAGAACACCATCCACAAGCTTGGCGTTCCGGTTTTTCTCGCACACTGATCGACAACCCTTCCGATCCGTTGCTGGGCAAACCGAATTTGGAATTGCACGGATGTGCCAGGAGGCTTACCGGCTAGAAGCTATGTGCGTTGGGTCTGTTGCACGCTCGAGCACTGTCAACGGCTGAAAAAAATCCTCGGTGCCGCTGGCTTCGGTCGCTGCGCCCAATCGTTGTGCCGCAAGGATGTACGCCGCCTCTCTCAAAGTGGCAGAATGCGTGTCAGCTGTGGCGAGCAGATGGTCTGCAGATCGTTCCATGCGCGTGCGGAGCTTTTCATCCACCGCGTCTGCCGACCATCGTTCACCGGTGCGGTTCTGGATCCACTCCATGTACGATACTGATACCCCGCCTGCGTTTGCCAAGGCGTCAGGTATCACCCTGATACTGCCTTTCGCCAATTCGTCATCGGCGTCGCGCGAAACCGGTCCGTTTGCGAGTTCAAGAATCACTTTGGCCCGCAGATCGCTGACATTGTCACAATGGATCTGATTGCCAAGTGCCGCTGGAACAAGCAGGTCGCAGTCGAGGGTAAGGAGTTTGTCAGGAAGTAGCTGCTCGGCACCCGACGCGTCAAAGTCTTGAAGCCTGCCGCCGGAATTCTTGTGCTGCGCAACCTTGGCAACATCCAGCCCCTTGTCGCACCGGATCGCACCCGATGAGTCCGAAACGGCAATGACGGTCATACCTGCATCGGCGGCGAGTCTGGCAAACGTCATGCCCGTATTGCCAAAACCCTGGACAGCAACTGATGCACCTTCAAGCTGCAAGCCGAGCGGCTCTGCCAGCCTTTTCAGGACAAACATACCGCCGGTTGCCGTCGCTGTATCTCGTCCTGCCGAACCTCCCAATGACAGCGGCTTGCCGGTCACAAGCGCCGGCAGGTGCCGGTTTGTGCTTTTCTTGTACTCGTCGACGATCCACGCCATGACACGCTCGTCGGTGCACATGTCCGGCGCTGAAATGTCCCGGTCCGGGCCAATCACGCTGGCAAACGCGTGGACCCATTGCCGTGTCAGGCGCTCGAGTTCCGTTGTGGATAGTGACTTCGGGTCAACCTGGACGCCGCCTTTTGCGCCGCCGAACGGCAGGTCCACCACCGCGCACTTGATTGTCATCCAGAATGCCAGCGGCATGATTTCTTCCAGACACACATCTGGATGAAACCGGATGCCGCCTTTCGTCGGCCCCAACGCATCGTTAAACCGGCATCGCCAGGCCTTGAACAACCGGAGAGAGCCATCGTCCATGCGAACAGGTAATGTAAGCTGAGTGGGTCTCGCTAGGGTATCTCAACCTGTCGATAGTTTCCCGATGAACGCCGGCGTAAGCGGAGGCCCGCTCGAGGCGCTCTGAAGCAGCCGCCAGCAGTTTACCCATTGCGGCTTTGATCCTGGTTGCCGCCGCCGTCGGAAATTCGACTGTAGGCGTTAGCAAAATCTCGTTTCAATGCCCGCCAGGCAACAGCGAACCCGTGACCGATGTCCTGACCGGCGAGCTTGACGGCGTGACCTGCCTGTTCCGCCCTGGTTCCGACCTCGTCGATGGTTTTACTGATGCTCCTGTCGGAATGTGACGCGTCATTGTCAGGGAAGATCTCGCTGGCGAAATCGCCGATGCGTTCGGCAGTCTCTTGTGCATCTCGTTTGATATCCTTCACGCTGAGCCCATCGTCGCCGTACTTGTTGGTCAGTTTGAACTGGGCGATTTCGCGTGAGAGCTTGTTGTACCTTTCTTCAAGATCATCAATGACGGCCTGACCGCCAACCTCGGCGTGCGAACGAATCGTCCTGAGTTGGTCGCCCATAACCTGTAGTTCACGCTCGACAACGGCGATGTCGATTCCGTCTTCAACATCCTGCAAGCGTGCCTCACTGACGATATCGTTGCGCGTCTTTTCATTCGTCATCTTCGTCAACCTCCGGCTATCAATTCTGCGGATCACCGAATTCATCCGGCGATAAACATTTCAATATCAACGGCCGGCGCGGATTTTGGTTCCATTGCCGATTGAAATTCACAGCAGGTCGGAACAAGTGCCTGGACAGGGTGTTCTCGGTCTACAGGCATCAATTGCAATTGCTTGGTTTGGAGGTATCGCATGAACCGCACAATCGAAGACCGGAACCGTACCGCTGAAAGTACCATCGAATTGACGACCGATGAGGCACGGTCAGGCGAGTCAGGCCAAGGCCTCCGGTTTGTCCTGTTGTTGTCGCTTTGCCTCGTCGCGGCTGTCGGCATCGTCTTTGCGATAACCTGGACTTAGTGCGCGGCAGCAATTTCGAAGAAGCACGAGCCGAAATTCACTGTTCCGACTGGCCTTGAGGCCTTGGCTGGCTCCGGGTAACCATCGATTGATAAGTGCGAGCCGCAGCGACTGTGTTGCGGCTCGTTATCGCTTTTGCCTTCTTCCGGCATTTAACTCATTGAGTATTGACAGTGCGCATATTGAAACGGGCCTGCGCAACAAACTCGCGAAACAATCGCCGATGTGCAGAACGGTAGAACAATAGCTCCGGATGCCATTGGACGCCGACCCGAAACCGTTTGCCCGTCCACTCCACCGCTTGCACGATGCCATACTCATCACGCGCCGAGATGCTTGGTTCTTCCCCCAGGCCCGAGATCGACTGGCTGTGCAGGGAATTCACGGTGATACTGTCTTCGCCGATGACGCTGCGGAGGTAGCTGTTCTGCTCCAGATCGACGGACTTGCGCGGCAATGGTGTACGCATGCGCGGTGCATCCGCATAGGCCGCATAGATATCCTGATGCAGGCGCCCGCCGAGAAAGACGTTGATCATCTGTGCACCACGGCAGATACCCAGTATCGGCGTCTGCCTCGACCACAGCGTCCACAGTATCTGCTGCTCCATTTCATCCCGGTCCTTGTCGATCCGGACATCCGGGGCCGGCACCCCATCGTAGAGTGTCGCACCGATATCATCGCCACCGCCAATTATGACACCATGAAGCCCGTCAAGTTGCGTGAGATCGAGCGGCGGTATTAGTCGCCGGTAGCGGGCGCCATGAAGCCAGAGCGACAATGAAGCAAAGGCGCCTAGGATGCGTCCGCGGCGACGGCCACCCGTCACACCGATGATCGGACGTATCATAGGCAATCCTTGATCAGTCGAGACTTCTCACCCCAGCTTCTCACTAGGAAGTTTGCGTTGTCCTCTCTCCAAATCGATGCACATCGCATCAACAGTTCAGGCCTTTCGGCGAGGCGTTCGACGAAAACCCAACGGTTCCAATCATCGGCCAGCTGCCAGTTCGGTCGATCGACTTCAGCATTTGGTAACCGGTAGTGAAAGGTTGGCCGCGGCTTTATTGTTTCGTCGGGCAGAACCTGTCTGACCCGTCTCTCGTCGAGGTAAGCAAGAAGCGGCAGCAAATCGACCTCGCGGTTTCGCGTCGGGTTGTTCTTGAGGTAATCGTCAATGAAACCGGATTGAACCGGTGCATAGTCGGATTTCATGATTTCGTCGCACCAGGCGTTTGGAAACGGTGTTGCAAAAGCCAACGCATTGCGCGTGCCATCAACCTGGATGTCTTCTCTAATCCAATCGCGCAGAAGAATGAAACTGCGCAGAATAGAGAGAATGTAGTTGATCTCCAAGGTCGGCAATTCCGGATTGTATTGGGCTCCGAAAGCAAAAAACATGCTTTGGTTCGTGCCTTGTGCACCCGCCAACCGCAAATCATCGGTCAATGGTTCAAGCTCGGCCAGACGGTCCAAACGTGTTGGCGGGCATGTGATTTCCAGAGGCAGGATTGTCGAGCCGATATCGCCCAACGCCTTCCGGAATGATCCTTGCGGTTCGCCTTGGTCGGGGTGCGCATACTTGAAGTCGAGCGCGATTGCGAATGTGCCGAGAGAGGAATCAATGAGTTCGACCAGATGGGGGCTCACTACCTTCAGGTCTCCGCCATACCGCTCCCTGACAAGCTTGGCGGCAGTTGATGCGTCCAGGCCGGCGAATTCCAGCTCGATCCCGACGCGTCGCATATCTCCGTTGCACGTCTTTATGCGTGGTGGTGTCAACCATTTCATCGGGTGCCTCCGGGAAACACTGATGGCGTCTTCAGGTGAAACTTGCGCGCTTAACGTTCGGACAGTTCGGCACGCGTCCTGCGTAGTGCTTGAAGCCCATGGCGCCCCGGACCCAAAACCAGCCAGATGGCAAAACCCGCCAGGGGCACCAGCAGAACAACAATGATCCAAGTCATCTTCCTGGTGCGGGATGCGGCCGAGTTGCCGATTGATATCATTGCGTACAAGTTGGCAACGATGATGACAGCGCCAAGCGGCAACCAGCCCTCCGAGATCATCGGCATCTCTTGTTCCTCCTTGTCCTGGTCTGAAAGGTTCTTCGCTCGCACGTCGTCAGTGCGAAAGCAGAACCGGTAGCCGGTTCTTTGAGAGAACGTTGCTGGCAGCTGATCCAAACAGGAACTCGCGAATACGGGATCCGCCGAAGGCCCCCATGACGATCATGTCCGCCCGCATATCGTCGGCATGAGAACTCAAGGCATCTGATACGGCGGCGACATCCGCAGAAATGCGGTCGGCTTCTGCCTGAATGCCATGCCTTCCGAGGTGCCTTATCAGTCGTTCTTGCGTAGCTTCGATCTTGATCGGATCGCTGTCTTTCTCAATCGCCGTTACGACAACGACCTTCTTTGCCTCGGCGAGAAACGGGAGTGCGTCGTGCAGCGCACGAGTCGCTTCCGCAGATCCGTCCCAACTAACCTGGATACGTTGTGGCAGTTGGGCGACGCGACGGCCGCGACCGCTGACGAGGAGAGGGCGTCCGGACTCCATAGCAATCCGTTCGATGACGCCATCCCATCCATCAGGATCACTGTGGCTTGCCTCGGTCACAATCAGATCATGGCAGCGGGCGAAATTCGCTGCGACATCGCCAAACTGGCCTTGATCAATGATTTCATCGCGCCATTCGAATTTGCTTCCGATGTTCTGGAAGACATCGCGCATTTGTTCACGCAGTTCCGACGCGTTGTTCATCAAGCGGTTCTTGTCTTCCTCCAGGGCGTTCAGCGCGGGGGCAACTATCGCGACACCGGACGGTGCACCGACCAACGTCGCGTTCGCGATGAGGTCCGGGATCAGGCAAAGAGCCGAGACACGTGCCCTGGCGGCTTCGGCAACCGCGCGGGTCAACGCAGTGGCTTCGGTGTGCTCACTTTCGGCACGACAAACGAGTGCGATGTCCTTGTACATTCTCTTCTCCATTGGCTGCACAGGCAGTCATGGAAGAAACGCCGTCGGCAAGGATTTGTTCCATTTGGTCTCCATCGGTTCTCGACGAATTTCCCACCAGGACGCGGCAGCCCGCGCCCGCGCGGAACCTGCTGACGTCAAGGGTGTTGATGTCAGGAATGGGGTGGCTGGATGCACCCAAAAGAGCCCATTCGCTCGGGCGTGGGACCAACCGGACAGCTTGATGAACAAGAAGCTTGATGAACTTATAGAGCCTGGCCGCGATGTAGCCGAGCATGCCGTCAAGAAAGCCGTTGAGCCCGTGAAGTCCGTTGCTTCGGGGGCGGCCCGCGGTCTCGATCGTTTTCGGCAGATCGAGGCTTCCGGTGGTATTGCATTGATCCTGGCTGCGATCGTTTCAATGATCGCCGCGAATTCGCAATGGTCGACAGCGATTGCCGCGCTATTGCACACTCATCTTCGGATCGAATTCGGTCAAACCGGAATCGACCGGTCGTTGTTGCATTGGGTCAATGATGGGCTCATGGCGATCTTCTTCTTTCTTGCAGGTCTTGAGTTGAAGCGTGAACTCTTGACCGGGCATATGAGATCGCTGCCCGTGCTGGTGCTGCCGCTAGCTGCTGCAGTCGGGGGTATTGTTTGCCCGGCCTTGATCTATCTGGCCTTGAACATCAGCGAGCCCGCCAATCTTCGCGGTTGGCGATCCCGGCAGCAACCGACATAGCGTTCGCACTTGGTGTGATATCCTTGCTCCAGCGTCGCTTGCCTTCGAGCCTGGCAATATTTTTGTTGTCGCTGGCCATTTTCGACGATGTCGGCGCCATCCTGATAATCGCTGCATTCTACGGCAGTGAACTTCAAGCAATGCCGATCGTGTTCGCTGGCGTTGTGTTCGTCGTGCTAATGATCCTCAATCTGTCAGGTGTGCGGTCACTTGCACCATATATGTTGCTTGGCATCGTGCTTTGGGTCGCTTTTCTCAAGTCTGGGGTCCATGCCACAGTTGCGGGAGTTCTATGTGCTCTCACGGTACCGGTGCTGCCTGACAAGGATGCATCGCCACTGGCGTCTGCCGAAGCCGGGCTCCACCCTTGGGTGGCGTTCGGTGTGCTTCCGATATTTGCGTTTGCCAACGCCGGTATAGCGCTTGATGAATTTTCGCTCCAGACGCTCGGATCACCACTGACACTTGGCATCATCGCCGGCCTGCTGCTCGGCAAGCAACTTGGTGTTTTCGGGGTGGGATACCTGATCGTCAGGCTGGGCTGGGCAAAGCTGCCTGAAAACACCACCTGGTTGATGTTCTATGGCGTCTGCACCCTGGCCGGAATCGGTTTCACCATGAGCCTTTTCATCGGCAGTCTCGCATTCACCGATCCGGAGAAACTCGTGGCCGTCCGGGTCGGAGTTTTCGCTGCATCTCTGCTTTCAGCAGCCCTCGGCTTCTTCGTTCTATTCTTGGCAGCACGTGCCGGGAAGGCGACAGAACAATATTCGGGTTCCGCAAAGTCGCCTTGATCATCGTCGGTTCACTTCATGACGAAGTTTGTGCAGCTCTTGAAGATGCAGCAAATGCTTCAGAGATGAGTTAAAATGACAATTTCGTTGTCACGTCGGAACTTTGGCGCGAGCCGTACGTTCTTTCACCAGTTGAACTAGAAAGGAAAGGCCAAGCTATGTTCGGATGGATTCTCCTGTTTTTTGTATTGTCGATCGTCGCCGGCATTCTCGGCTTCGGAGGAATTGCGGCCGCACTCGCGGGTGTCGCGCAGATTCTTTTCTTCATCTTCCTGATTGTGCTGCTGAGCCTGGTCGTAATGAACCTGACGGCTCGCACGCGTTCAGAGAGGCACAGTTCGAAGTAAGTCAGCGGAAGTTGCCGCGAATTGCCAGCGATTACCGGTCATCGTTGCTCATCGTTCGACAGAAGTGTCGCGATCCAGCGCCACCCACGGATCTCGCGTGAGACTATCACCAGCGCTGCCGTGATTGGGACCGCCAGGAATGCGCCCGCTATTCCCCAGATTGTGCTCCAAAATGTCAGGGCCACGATGATGACGAACGGGCTGAGATTAAGTGATCGCCCCATCAGCATGGGTTCAGCAATGTTGCCGATGGAAAACTGAACGACTGCTAGAAAACCGGCAATGACGAAGAACGGGGTGAGTATGTCGAACTGAATGAGCGCCAGTATGGCCGGAAACACAACCCCGAGCACGGAACCGATGCTCGGGATGTAGTTCAGCAAAAAGATGATGACGGCCCAGGTTTCTGCAAAATCGAGGCCCAGCAATCTTAGAACAAAATAACTCAAAGCGCTGGTTGCAAGACTGACGGCCGTCTTCACAAACAGGTACTGGCGAATTCCCTCGGAAACCGCGGCCAGCGCGCTGGACAGCTCGGTCCGCCGTTGCTCATCTCCCAAAGCAATGATGCGCCGGAAGGCCCGGCCACGTTCGGCAAGCAGAAATCCCACGTAAAGGATCACCAGGCCGAAGTTTAGCAGAAACGTGCTCACCGATCCGATCGCGCGCGAAGCACGGGCAGCGAGATCAAGCTCCGCGATTCTCGACTTGAGGCGTGTGGCAAAGTCTTCGCCAAGAACGGCCAGGAAGCTGGTCGCGAGATCACGTAGCCGGTCGATATACCGCGGCCAGGCGGCCACAAATTCGTCGACCTGAGCGACAATGATGTACACGAACGCGCCTAACAGCGCGAGCACAAGCAGAACCGATATCGGAATCGCCGCTGGCGCTGGAACACGAAGCCGTTCGAGGCGCTCGATGAGTGCTTCAAGAATATTGGCAACCATAAAGGCGACGACAAGCGGTATGAAGAAGCCAGCTCCATAAATCAGGGCCAACAGAACCACAGCACTAGCTACAATGACGAGCGTTGTGCGCGCTGCAGCGGTTCCGGTTGCCGTTTTCAACATGCTCACTCGCCTATTATCTCGATCGCAAACTACTTGGCCAGAGTGACCCAATTCAGCTTGAGCGATCGCCAGTCACGAAATCAAATCGCTCTCGCCTGATCAATTCACCTGCACGTGGATCGCCATCGCATCGAGCAGCTCCCGGTCAGCACGGCTAGCTGGCAGCCTGGCGCGCCGCCTCAGCACAGGCCGTCAGCCTTTCTCTATCGAAGTCTTCCAGGTTTTCCGACAGGCAATTGGACGAAAATGCATAGATTTGCCGGCGAATACTCTCGCGCTCGCTTGGGTCCGATGACAACTCTGCAAGGTCCCGGAGACTTGAGAACAGGTTTTGCGCGAACACCAGATCTCCTTTGCCGGCCAGGCGCAATGGATTTACCGCGATGTCCAGATAATGACCGAAGCCTCGCGGCAGCGGAATCACAACTGGAACGTCGTCGTCGCGCATGAGGACTCTGATGCGATTGCGCTGTCCTAGCAACGTACGCAACCCGACGAATATCCGGTTCGCGCATGCTACGGCGGTGAGGGGGTCATTCATGCTCGGAGACAATGCCCTCAAGGCCACCTCGACAAGCGCGTTGATCTCGAACTCGATATGTTGCTGCCGCGTCCGGCGGCCTCCGAGTACCATGTATGACAGGACAGCATCGAGGCAAGTTGCCGGCACGCCATCGCCAACGCGAGGGGCAAGGTATGCCAGACCCGTACCCTCAAGAACAAAGTGCCCTGGCCGGCGGCATAGACTGACTTCCAGGTTGTGCTCAATCGCAAGGTCGCGGATCGCGAGTTTGTCGATACTCTGCACGTAGCCGCTCGACGGCGCAGCAACCGGTGTGCCGGCGTTTTGCGCCTTCTCAGATGCAGCATCGTAATCATGCCGTTCGATGTAAACTCCCACCCTTGACATGCGGTTCTCATCATCCTGGATCGCACGGGTCAGCTGTGACCCGAGGCGGGCAATTACGGCATCAGCTTGGATATTCATGGCGATGTGATGGATGAAATAGACAATCATCACCAGGGATACGATCGCCAGAATTCCGCACATGTAGACGCTGAACACCGGAATGAAGTGATCTGAATCTCGTGTACCAATCACGCCAAGGACAATGAGGGAGAAAAATGAACGCTGCTATGAAAATGCCTAGCAGCACCTGCGTCGGCCGGTCCTCCATGAAGCGCAGGATCAGGCGCGGCCCAAGCTGCTGGGAGACAAGTGACAAGGCGACGAGTGTCATTGAAAAGACAAGGCTTGCCGCGGTGATCATCGAGCCCGCAACGGCCGATACCACCAGCCGTGCGCCTTCCTGCGTAATCGGTGGGCCGGGTAACCAGTCCGTCAACCGGTAGGCGCCAAGACGGAAATCCAGGTAGATAGAGCAAACTGCGGCGACCACTGCTACGACACCAAGCAGCATGGGAACGAACCAAAAGCTTGAACTAACAGAGTGCAAAAATTGATTGAGCCGTCCCTTCATGGCGATGTCCTCAAAACCAATAGTATCCAATGGATGCGCCCCAGAAAACGGCGAGCCCGAGTGCGCCAAGGCCGATGATCATGCCAATGGCAACGACCAGGCCGTCTCGTGCTGTGATACCAAGTGCCATGACAGCGGTCGCCGTGCCCGGAACCGCGACTGCAAACGGCAGAAGTGCCAGCGGGTACATGGTGAGCGAGAGAACAATGGCTTGGTCCCCGATCATTGGACAGCCTGGCGGCCGGGTTAAGGTGGATCGTATTTCAATTTACGCCGCCAGTTGTCTGTGCTCCGTTTGCCAAGCGTAGGCCTCGTCGGGTGTCGTCGCCGGACCGAGTGATGAATGCGGGCGCTGGCGATTGTAATAGTCGATCCAGCGGCCAATACCGCCCCGCGCCTCACTGCCGGTCTCAAAGGCATTGAGGTAGACGCACTCGTATTTGAGCGAGCGCCACAACCGCTCGATGAAGACGTTGTCCATCCACCGCCCCTTGCCGTCCATCGAGATCCTGACACCGGCCTCCTTGAGGACATCGATGAAGGCGATGCCGGTGAACTGACTGCCCTGGTCGGTGTTGAAGATCTCCGGCGCCCCGTAACGCGCAAGTGCCTCTTCCAGGGCCGCCACGCAGAAGTCCGCATCAAGCGTGTTCGATAACCGCCATGCCAGAACTTTGCGGCTCGCCCAGTCCATGATCGCGACCAGATAAAGAAAGCCGCGCCGCATCGGAATGAAGGTGATGTCGGCGCACCAGACCTGGTTAGGCCGGTCGATGACGAGCCCTTTCAGAAGATACGGGTAGATCCGGTGCTTAGGATGCCGTTCCGACGTCCTCGGTGCCTGATAGATCGCCTGCAAACCCATCTTGCGCATTAGACGGCGCACGCGCTTGCGGCCCACGCACCAGCCTTCCCGGCGCAAGTGGCGCACCATCTGGCGCGAGCCGTACCACGGCGTCATGAGATACTGGCGGTCGATCAGGCGCATGAGAGCCAGGTTCGTCTCACTCTCGGCCTTCGCCGCGTAATAGAACGACGAACGCGCAATCGACAGTAATGCGCACTGGCGGGCGACCGAAAGCTTCGCGTGGTTTCGTTCAACCATCGTCTTCCTGCGCTCCCCGCTCAGCCCTTGAAGGCTTTCGATAAAAAATCACGTTCCACGACCAGTTGCCCGATCTTGGCGTGCAGGCGCTCGACTTCGCTTTGCTGCGCGCCGGCGACGGTCTCAGTCTTCTTATCGAACACCCCGGCCAGACCTTCAATCGCCTGGCGTTTCCAACCGGAGATCATGTTCGGGTGCACGCCGTATTTGGCGGCAAGCTCGGAAACCGTCAGCTCGCCCTGAATGGCATCAAGTGCCACCTTGGCCTTGAATTCAGCAGAAAATCGTCTGCGCTTCGACTTCATGGATCGCTCCTGCTTCAGGTTCGATCCGCCTTAACGACCTGCACAAGTTTTGGGGGCCAGCTTTCAATACACACCAGCGCCACAAGTCGGCTGACTGGAAACGATACCATGAACGTCAAACGAGGCTTCAAGAAGCGGTCCACGAACGAAGCGTATCGACGGCTGCCCCGAATGGCCTTCTCAAGCGTGGTGCGTGAGAACGAGAATTCCAGGATCGACGCCGGCAGCCACGGTCCACTGCGGCCCAGAAGGAGCTGTATGGCCAGCAAGAAAATGATCGTGCCGGTGACCAATGACATCCCGGGAATGGCTCCCGTTGGCGCAACGGCGATGACTGCAGGAACGAGTAGCAGCGGCCCGTAGGCCCGCTGATCGAGTGCTTCGACAATCTTCTTGAACGTCACTTGCTCGCCGGAACCAGAGTCGCAAACTCTGTCTAGGACATCGGTCAACGTCTCCGAATTTTTCAATTGGGTGTCATGTTCGGACGGTTCAGTCTCCGAGTGGCCGTCGATCCGCATTGGCAACGCTCTCTCTGTCAAATTTGGACTGAAGAACTATTCAACAACACTTCTGGCGGACCTTCGGTTCCGTGCGATTCGACGAGATTCTCGCTGTGCGCGGCACTGGTAGCCGTAAACCTCCCTTGTGGGGCCGCTTACTCTTTCGGCCGAACCAAACTGATTCCGAACAACAGCAGGGCGAGTGCAAGCCAGATCCAAACGGAGTTTCGTTCGTCGAAGATCAAGATGCCCCACACGACACCGGAGAGTGTCACCACATACGCGGTTTGGCTCGCAAACACCGGCCCTGCAGACGTGATCAGATAAACCAGGACTCCGTAGGCAATGGTGTGAATGATGCCGTTGAGCACGACAGCCCATTCGACACCCGTGAACGGAAATGTCGGCACGAAGTACACATCGAGAACCAGAGAGAGTCCGAGGATTGCGGCGAATGACACGGAGAACACGCCAAGCAAAGCATCAAAGCGCTCGGTAGCATCGGGCATGGCTTTAGAGATATAGATGTTTTCCACCGCGTAGCAGATCGTCCCCACAATCGCCGCTAACATCCAAAGTGCAGAGATGGAGGTCCCGAGGCTGCTCCGCGGTAGAAAAATCATGGCAGCCGCCGCGGCGCCGGCCGCAATTCCCGCGAACTTCCATCTGTCAGCCTTTTCCATGTTCAACAATAGCGCCAGTATCAATGTGAATATCGGGACCATTGCTGCGGTTAGCGAAAGGATACCGGCCGGCACGTGACGCGCCGCAGACATAAAGAGCACCAATGGGAGAGCAGTGCCGACAAGGCCGCAGAAAAGATAGTACCGGATTAGATCCGGACGAAATGACAACCCCTTCTGCTTTGACAATAGGTACGTCCCCGCGAAGATCGCGCCTAACCCCGCCTGCCACAAACTTATACTGAGCGGATGAACGCCGCCTCGTACAGCAATCTTCGCCAATGAGAACGTCGCACCCCAGGCAATGCCGGAGGTGAGGAGCAGCACCCAAGAAAGCGTACGATGGGATCGGACCCGACAAAAGCGGCTATCGAGGTTCATGCTCATAGTCGTTCCGAATTTCTAGATCCTGACTGGCTCACCCCGATGTCGAGTGGTTCTTTGATCGGAAGTGGTTGATCCTGCGGATAACCCGGCGGCAAATCGGGGTGATCGGGCAGATCGCGGCGTGGAGGTTCCCGAACGGGGCGATCCGGAATAGGCGGCAGGTTGGGGGGGTATTCTGGCTCATCGGGCTGGCCTGGAAGGTCCGGATCTTCAATGGGCTCCGGAGGAACAGGTGGTAGATCCGGCGGGCCAGGAGGAGGTTCTGGTGGACGTGGCGGTTCTGGTGGACGCTCGGGAGCAGGCGCGCCCGGGGTCAACTCTCGAACACTTTTGGCCGAACCTATGGAGCCCAGTGGCATTCTTGCTTCTGTGCGAGTGGTAATCGCTACATCCATCTTTTCAATGCTCTCGATTGCCCGAAACGGTGTGAATGGCGTCCAGAATCTTTTTCTCAGTCACTGGGAACAGTCGAGTTGCAAATTTGTTCCTTCTTTGAGTTGCCCGACAGAGAGATTGGGCATGTCAGCCAACGGAGGAGGATCGATCATGCTCGTCAACGAAGTCATGACAAAGGGTTGCAAGTATTGCACTAGCACGGACAATCTCGAAGCAGCCGCCAAGCTTATGGAAAGTGAAAGCATTGGTGCAGTGCCGATTGCCGAGCGCGATAAGTTGATCGGAATGGTAACCGATCGCGACATCGTCGTGAGAGGCGTAGCCAAAGGTATCGACACCCGCCAGGTCAATGTCACCGATATGATGACCGATGCACTCTACTACTGCTTCGACGACCAGACATGTGACGACGTCGCCACCAACATGGCTGATCTCCAAGTTCGCCGCTTACCGGTCGTGACTCGTGATAAGCAACTTGTCGGCATGATCTCACTCGGTGATCTTGCGTCCCAGGGGGCTGCGAACAAAGCCAAGAAGGCGCTCCAAGGCGTGTCAACTGACTGAACAATAAACGGCCGTCGGCGGAGCATGATCGCGACCGTGCCAGTCATCAAACTTGATGAAGCAGAGTGAGCTTAGAGCAATGCAGTTGTTTCCACTTGCACTCGTAGGGCTGATGCTTTTGGCGGCATCAGCAACTGCCGATCCGTCGCTCAATGCCAATTGCTGCGACGGCCAATTCGAACTCGGGGATGTGCCAGCACTAACTTATGACGACGAGCCGTCATGCCGACATCGTGGCATGGGCCCAACATCGGGCGGTTCGCACTTCCCAGCGCCCTGGTGGGAGGAACCACCAACGGACTCTCGAAATGCCTTTGAGTTCGACGAAAGCGCTGCACCAGGCGCACCTTGTGTAGTCCACCCTGGCCTTGAAATACCGTCATGGGATGATGAGCTCGACATTGTCGAGAGATTCGTTGCGTCGCCATGCCTTGCGACACATCCGGACGATGACGCTGACACCGAGCCTTGCTTGGCGTAGCACGGCTAACAATCGCCAAGGGATTGGCCACGCGATCCGGTCTTCAAGCCCACCGGCCATCGGATCGCTTGCCGGACATGTCCTCCAAGCCGTTATAAGATCGAATGAAACCCTAAAATGCGCTTCTCAAAAGATGAAAGGCTGATGCTGTTTATCGACGGCCCGAACTTTTTCAAGACGTATAAAGCGCTCGGGTACGATGTGGACTTCGCGCGTCTATTGCAGTTTTTCCGGCAACGAGCCAGGCTGGTCCGGGCGCATTACTATACAGCCTTGGACGAAGACGCCGAGTTCTCGAACGTTCGACCATTGGTCGATTGGCTTGAGTACAACGGCTTCACAACGATCACAAAGCCCATCAAGACGTTTGAAGATGCGCATGGCAATCTCAAACATAAAACCAATATGAAGGTTGAACTCTGTGTCGACGCGCTAAGGCTGGCTTGCGCTATGGAGCATGCTGCCTTGTTCAGCGGGGAAGGTGACTACCGTGCACTTGTCGAAGCCCTGCAGGCAAAGGGAGTCCGGGTTAGTCTTGTGTCGAGCATCACGACACAGGCACTGATGATCGCCGATGAACTCCGCCGCCAGGCCGATCAGTTTGTCGATGCAGCTGACCTGGAAGAGGCGCTGGCAAGGCCATAGCCGCGATTTGAGCAACCGCAAAAGATATAAATGGCGCGGGCCTCCGGCACGACACCCCGCCAGTTCGTTCATAGACCGAGGTGATGTTGATGTGTGGCATTTGCGGCGAGATTGTTTTTGACGGGGGCAAGGCTTCTGCTGCTCGTGTCGAGTTGATGACGCAGGCAATGACACCACGCGGGCCGGACGGCTCGGGTGTCGTGGCGCATGGGCCGATGGCGTTCGGCCACCGCAGACTAAAGATCATCGATTTGTCGGAAGCGTCGGCGCAGCCATTTGTTGATACCCAGCTCGGCATCACGATCGCCTTCAACGGCTGCATCTATAACTACAAGGAATTGCGCGAGGAGCTTGAGGGTGCGGGTTACACCTTTGCATCAACCGGCGACACCGAGGTCATTCTGAAGGCATGGCACGCGTGGGGCAAGGACGCCGTCTCACGGTTCCACGGCATGTTCGCGTTTGCGATCCATGAACGTGAAACCGGCAACACTGTCCTTGTCCGAGACCGCTTCGGGATCAAGCCGCTCTACTGGGCAAGGGTTGGAAACGCACTGCGCTTTGCATCGACCTTGCCGGTACTCCTGACGGCCCCCGATATCGACACGACGATCGACCGCATCGCCTTGCACCACTACATGACCTGGCATGCTGTCGTGCCGCCGCCGCGTACGATCTACAGTGGCATACGCAAATTACCGCCCGCCACGATCCGAACGATCGATGCCGGCGGCCACGCAACCGATACCACCTACTGGGAACCGTCGTTCGAACGCACGTCCGAAGAGGCTGAGCGGCCGTTCCAGGAGTGGCGTGATCAGGTTCTCGAGGCACTCCGGTTGGCCGTTCGTCGGCGCATGGTGGCCGACGTGCCTGTCGGCGTGCTCTTGTCGGGTGGTGTCGACAGTTCACTCATCGTCGGACTTCTTGCCGAAGAGGGCCAATCACATCTCGCAACCTATTCCATCGGTTTCGAGGAAGCGCATGGCGAGAAAGGTGATGAGTTCAAGTACTCGGATCTCATTGCCGAACGCTATGGCACGAAGCACCACAAGATCTTCATTCCATCATCCGGAATGATGGAGAACCTGCCCCATGCGATCGCCGCAATGTCGGAGCCGATGGTCTCCTACGACAATATTGGTTTCTATCTGCTCTCGCGGGAAGTCGCCAAGTCGATCAAGGTCGTCCAGTCAGGTCAGGGAGCCGATGAAGTTTTCGGCGGCTATCACTGGTATCCGCCGCTGGCCAACTCCAACAAGCCGGTGGCTGACTACGCGGCGGCATTCTTCGACCGCACGCACGATCGCCTGTCGCAGCATCTCAATTCCGAGTATATGGCGGACCGCGATGAGAGCCTTGCCTTTGTCGAGGAGCACTTCGCGGGCGCAGGCGCTGACGATGCCGTCGACAAGGCGCTACGATTGGACACCAACGTCATGCTGGTCGATGATCCGGTCAAGCGGGTCGACAACATGACGATGGCCTGGGGCCTCGAGGCCCGCGTGCCGTTTCTCGACCACGAGTTGGTCGAACTCGCGGGGAAGATACCGGCCCGGCACAAGCTGGCTCATGATGGCAAGGGAGTTCTCAAGGAGGCCGCCCGCCTTGTCGTGCCGGCAGACGTCATCGACCGCCCGAAGGGCTACTTCCCGGTGCCGGCACTCAAGTACATCGCTGGGCCCTATTTCGAAATGGTCCGGGATGCGTTGTCCAATACCAAGGCCAAGGAACGCGGTTTGTTCAAACAATCCTATCTCGACCAACTCTTTGCTGCCCCCACCGAGCACATCACTGCCCTGCGCGGGTCGGAACTGTGGCAGATTGCGCTGCTTGAGATGTGGCTGCAAACACAGGAGGCCTAGCCCCGTGGCAACTTCAATCCAGCGACACCGTTCGGCGCAGCAGCATCGTCTCCAGCGTAAGCGACAGGAAAACCTGCTTGCCGCCGAAGAGGCAGAGCCAGGTCTCGTATCGAATGCCAGTATCGAGTGCGGCTGGGGGCGCCTCGTCTTTGCACACACGTTCGAATCATCACAGGCGCTTGCCGATACCCTGCGTGCCGAAGGTCCGGATCAGCGCGATATTGCATTCTACGTTCGAGACCCCCACGTCGCCCTGGCCGCCGCGCCGCAGGAACTCTTCCTCGACCCCTCTCACACCTACCGTCTGGACCTTGCCACCTATCGCGCGTCGAAGCGTCGGACCCGGGCATTCTTTGTCCGACGCCTCACGACCCGCAGCGACGCCGAAGCCGTCAACGTGATCTACGCCGCACGCGGCATGGTCACTGTCCCACCGGACTTCTTCTGGTCAAAACGTGACGACCGGGCACAGACAGTCCTGGTCGCCGAGGACGCCGACACCGGCCAGATCCTCGGAACCGTCATGGGGGTCGATCATGCGCGCGCCTTCGATGACCCGGAGGCCGGCTCATCGCTGTGGTGCCTCGCCGTTGCCCCCCAGGCACCCCACGCCGGCCTCGGCGAGGCCTTGCTGAGGAGGCTTGCCGAGCATTTCAAGGGCCGCGGCTGCAACTACATGGACCTTTCGGTCCTCCACGACAATGAGCAGGCGATAGCGCTCTATAAGAAGCTGGGCTTCAGGCGCGTGCCGATGTTCTCCATCAAGCGCAAGAACGTCATCAATGAAATGCTTTATACCGGGAGCATTGACGAGGAGACACTGAACCCTTACGCGGCGATCATCATTGATGAAGCGCGCAGGCGCGGGATTGCCACGGATATCATCGATGCAGAAGGCGGTTTCTTTCGCCTGACCTACGGAGGCCGCTCGGTTACCTGCCGTGAATCGCTCAGCGAGTTTACTTCGGCGGTTGCCATGTCGATCTGCGACGACAAACGCGTGACTCGGCGCATCGTACAAACGGCCGGTGTCAATGTTCCCCAACAGCTCACCGTCGACGACCCCGGAGCCAGGGCAAATTTCCTCGCGGAGCATGGCAAGGTCGTCATCAAACCCGCTCGTGGTGAGCAGGGTCGAGGCATCGCGGTAGGTTTGACGGACGTCGCCGAGATGGAGGCCGCCGTCAACCGCGCCCGAGATGTCTGTCCCGATGTCATCGTCGAAGAGTGCTTCGACGGAGAAGACCTCAGGTTGATCGTAATCGACTATAAGCTCGTGGCCGCAGCAGTCCGCCGTCCGGCACGGGTGGTTGGTGATGGCACCAAGACCGTTCGGGAACTGATCGCCTCGCAGAGCCGCCGCCGCTCGGCCGCAACCGGCGGCGAAAGCGCCATTCCGGACAATGCAGAAACCGAACGCTGCGTGGCCGCGGCGGGCTATCAAATGGAAGTCGTCCTGCCCAACGGCGTGGAAATCGCCGTGCGCAAGACAGCCAACCTGCATACCGGCGGAACCATCCACGATGTTACCGCGGAAACGCACCCGGCGCTGATCGAGGCGGCTACGTCGGCTGCCCGTGCAATCGAAATCCCAGTCACGGGCATCGATCTCATGGTCAAGAGCCCGTGCCTGCCCGAATATGTCTTCATTGAAGCCAACGAACGGCCCGGCCTCGCCAATCACGAGCCGCAACCAACGGCGGAACGTTTCATCGACCTACTGTTTCCACTCACCGTTCCACAGCCGGTTCGGCAACAACAAAGAACTGCAGCGCATCAATGACAGCAAATCTTCGATTGGACATCGACACCTCCTACCTGCAGCGCCAGCTGGCGGCGATGCTCAGAATTGAAAGCCCGACCGGCTATACGGACAGCATCGTCCGCTATGTGTGTGGTGAATTGGAAAGCTGTGGCGTCGCCTACGATCTGACCAGGCGCGGTGCCATACGTGCCCGTTTGCCGGGCGGGCAGCAGGCCGGCGCCCGCGCAATCGTTTCGCATCTCGATACCCTCGGTGCCCAGGTAAAGGCGCTGAAGCCCAATGGGCGGCTCGAACTCGTTCCAATCGGGACATGGTCGGCCCGTTTTGCGGAGGGAGCGCGGACAACCGTGTTCTCCGAGAAGGGCACCTATCGAGGTACGATCCTGCCAATAAAGGCATCAGGGCATACATACGGAGATGGTATCGATGAATTGCCGGTTGGCTGGCCATTTGTCGAATTGCGGGTCGATGCGCTCAGTCAAAGCGATGGCGATCTTGCCCGTCTCGGCATCGAGATCGGCGATATCGTGTCGATCGATCCACAGCCCGAGTTCCTGGAAAACGGTTTCATCGTTTCGCGTCACCTCGACAACAAGGCGGGTGTCGCGGTGATGCTCGCCGCTCTCAAGGCCCTGGCGTCACCGGATCAACGAATGCCCGTCGATCTCTATTTTCTGTTCACAATCGCAGAAGAGGTCGGCCATGGCGCGGCGTCGATCCTGTTGCCCGATATTGCATCCATGGTTGCCGTCGACAATGGCACGTCGGCGCCGGGGCAGAACTCGGCGGAATTCGGCGTCACGATCTCGATGGCCGATCAGACCGGGCCTTTCGACTTCCATCTCACGCGAAAGCTTGCCGAACTCTGCCAGCAGAATGATATTCGTTACCAAAAGGACGTGTTTCGTTACTACAGGTCCGACAGCGCCTCGGCAATAGAAGCTGGTGCAGATGTCAGAACAGCGTTGGTCACTTTCGGTGTTGACGCCAGCCATGGATATGAACGCATTCACCTCCACGCGCTCAGATCACTTGCGGAATTGCTGACTTGCTACGCATTGAGCGATGTTGAAATACCGCGCGACCACAAAGCCGTTTCCAGCCTCCGCGGCTTTACCGAACAGCCAACGGAACCAGCCGAGCAGGACCTGTCGATCGAGGCAGCTGAATTGCAACTTAACGGTGAAGAAGGTTGTGAATAGGTTTGGCCACTCTTCCATAACATTGAGATCCGCGATTCAGGTAACTCTTGAACGCCGAGCGAACTCCTTAGGCAGAGCCACTTTGAACAATTAATCGCAGATCCACCATATCGCCAATTGGCTTCTCTGACGGATGTCGCCTGTTTGATCATAGCTGCCTTGGTGCTCAACCGTTGCACGCGTTGCGCTTGGAGCACCAGCCAACTGACTGTCAGCTGCGTGCGATATCCGCAAGGTCCACAAACCGGACTACTTCAATTGGTGCCGACTCAATAGTGGCCAGGCATGATCAAATGCGAATGTCAGTTTCCAGACTCCATATCTTCAGCGTTTCCCCGAACCATGCGTTTGACGTTGGAGGTGATCTTGTCCCGGGTCGGTCGGACCTCGTCAGCAAGTGCGTGGCTGTAGGGATGCGGGATGTCGGCGTGGGCCAATCTTTGAATGGGCTGTTTGAGTAGGCCATACGTTTCGCCGTAGACCTGCGTTGCGATTTCCGCGCCTAGGCCGCAGTTTTGCCAACCGTCGTGGACGATCAGCAGCCGACCAGTTTTCTTCACTGAGCTCAGAACTGTTTCCATATCGAGAGGTGCAAGGGTCCTCAAATCAACGACTTCCACGTCTATGTTTTGAGCCTCTAGTTCCTCCGCCGCATGCAGGGCAAGACCGACGCATAGTCCGTAAGCCACCAGTGTGAGGTCGGCCCCTTCACGCCGCACCTGCGCCGCGCCAATTTCGACAAAGTACTCTTCACTAGGGACAGGACCGACCAGTTCATAGAGATGGCGGCTCTCAAAGATCATCACGGGATTGTCGTCACGTATTGCGGACTTTAGCAGTCCCTTTGCATCGCGCGGCGTAGTTGGAAAGACTACCTTGTAGCCGGGAATGTGCGTGATCCACGCTTCGAGATGCTTCGAGTGCACCGGCCCGCCGTGATAGCCGGTGGTTGTCCGCACGACCAACGGCATGCGTGACTTGCCGCCTGAAGCATAGATGCCGGTTGCCGCATAGTTGATGGTTTGATCCATGCCACACAGCATGAAATCGCAGAACATAAACTCGGCAACGGGTCGCATTCCTGCCAGAGCGGCACCGACTGCAACCCCCATGATCGCGTTTTCGGAGACTCCGGTGCTGACAATACGTCTTGGGCCAAATTCCTCGAGCAGGCCACTGGTAACGTTGAACGTGCCGCCATAGTGTCCGATGTCTTCGCCAATGACGAACACACCGTTGTCACGCATCATCTCCTCACGCAATGCCTCATTCATCGCCTGTGAAATACTGATCTCTCGCATGATGATCCCCCGTCTCTACACGAACGCGCCGACGTGGGCGCTCTCTCTAGGCGGCCAGGGTTTGAGCTTCGCTGCTGCTATCGCAGCATCGGACTCAGTACGTGCTTGGAGCTCGGCTTCTTTGAGTTCGTCCGCAGTTGATATCTTCCGTCGGAGCAACTCATTTCGCAGTAGCGTGAGTGGATCACGCTTCTTGAAGGCACTTAATTTCACCTGGTCCATAAAATGGTCTTCGGGGTTTGTCGAAGAGTGTCCGCCGATCCTGTAAGTCAGGGCTTCAATAAAGGTTGGTCCCTGGTCTGTCCGCGCCCGCGCAATGGCCTCGCTTGCAGCCTGATACATTGCAATTGGGTCGTTGCCGTCGACTTGCACGCCCGCAAAGCCGTACGCCGCTGCGCGGTTCGCTATTGTTTCCCCGGCTGTTACGTCGCCAATGTACGTGCTGATACCGTATTGGTTGTTCAGACAAACGAAAATCGCGGGCAGTTGCAGGACGCCGGCCATGTTAAACGCTTCGTGAAATGCTCCGGTGTTAACCGCGCCATCCCCGAAGAACACGGCTGTGACTTGTCCCTTGCCATAGCTTTGGCACGCAAATGCAGCACCGACACCGGTTGGTATGCTGCCGCCAATAATGCCGGAAACACTGAGTAGACCAATTGAAGGGTCGGCAAAGCTCATTTCACCGCCTTTGCCGTTGCAAAGACCATCTCGGCCCAACAACTCTGCAGCCAGCTCCGTCAAATCAATGCCACGATAGATCCATGTCGACATGCCGCGATAATAGTCGACGATGTAATCATCTTCTCGTAGGGCCGCAGCGACGCCGACACCGACCGCTTCCTGTCCTTCAGTTTGATGAATGGGACCAGGAACTTCGCCTGCGCGCTTCAATTCGACAAAGGACCCATTAAACGCTTTTGTCATCGCGATCGTGCGGTACATTTTCTTAAGAGTATCAGTGTCCACCCTGCCTTCTCCGATCGAAATTCCTCAGCAACGTCCTGTTACTGTACTCGCGCTGCTTACTGGTTGCCAATTTGAGGCGCACTCAAGACACTGCAGCTCGTTGAGGATGTCTGCAAAACTGCCAGCACCCAGATGCCGCCGTCACGCGCTTCTGACGAGCGTGACTAAGGCCACAACTTGTGGTCCCATAGCTTTCCGGTGTTGGTCACAGTGGTTGGCCTTGATCCAACTCTTTACGGGACGCACTCGCTCAGGCGCACAAAGGCAACGCTGATCTACAAGCTCACTGGAAATCTTCGAGCGGTGCAGCTGCTGCTCGGCCACACCAAGATAGAAAGCACCGTCAGATACCTCGGAATGGAGGAGGACTACGCACGTGAAATCTCTGAGAAGATCGACATCTGACTCTGATTGGGCGGAGCAACTTGCTCCGTCCTCTTCATCTATCGATCCAGTTCAGGTCTGTAAAAATCTGCGGCAGCACGGACACGCTGTTGCGGCACAATCGCTGCTGGTTTGACGGTTTGGTTCACCGAGCAGACATGAGGACCAACTCTGTGAGCATTTCTTTACTACCTGCGTAGCAGACGTTGTGTACAAGGAACTGAATTAATCCTCAATTGGGCAAGCGAGCTTCAATGCCCGTCAATTCCTCGTAGGTCTTTATCACTGCAGTACATCCCTCACTGCCGTGTCCTTTGATGGAAGCAAGCGCATACATTTGATGAACTGACTCGGCAAAGAAGCCCGGCAATCCGGCCTCTTCAAGCCAGCGCGCATAATAGCGCACATCCTTGAGAGCGTTATCCAACGACATATGCGGTGCGAAGTCGCGATTAAGCGTCGCCTCGCCGTAGAGGTCCATCATTCCGGACCGGCCGCCTGCGGCAGAAATAATGTTGATGACCTTGGTCATATCGAGGCCGTCCTTTGCTGCCAGCGCGAAGCCCTCACACCAGCTCAGAACGTTGGCAAAAGCCACGTAATTGTGGATAAGCTTCAGGCGGATGGCGTGGCCGGCTGGTCCGACATGAAATATGTTCTCAGCATATGTTTCGAAGAGCGGTGTCAACTCGTCAAGCAGTTCCGCCTCTCCGCCGTAGAGGATGTTGACCTCACCGCGATCGGCGTGCATCGGTGTGCGTGTCATCGGTGCTTCGCAGTAGTGCACACCGTGTCTCTCACAAGCAGCCGCCATCACTTCAACATGCTTCGGGGACGTTGTCGTGTGATCAAGTAGGACTGCACCTCTATTCATACGAGATAATGCACCGTCGTCTCCAAGCATAAGTCCTTGAACGGCTTCCGCCGTTGTAACGCAGATTCCAAGGACATCCGCTTCGCGTGCAAGCTCCAGAACATCACTTCCAGCAGTCGCGCCAAGCCCGACAGCTTGCGCAATGGCAGCCGGATCAATGTCATGTACATGAACAACGACACCGTTCTTCAGCATGTTCTTGACAACGCCCCGGCCCATACCACCAAGACCTATAAAGCCGACACGGCCAGTGAATTCTGCTCCCACCACAGTCTCCCGTTCAAGATTTGTGCCGGCCGACGTGGTCCGGCTCCAAGCTGAGCATTAGCACATTGACGTTCTAACGCGAGTTCGCATTCCCAATTTGTGTGGGAGACGCACTTGGTGACTGCCGTCCAGTACAACAGCTGCATTGGACTACAGATTGGCGATCACTGCCTCGGTGAAGTCCTGGGTCGAACCCTGACCACCAACGTCACGGGTTCTAGCGGCTTCGTTGGCTAAGGTGACGTCAACGGCATTTCGTATTGTGTGCGCAGCCTCGCGATAGCTATTCAGCCCGTGCCTTTGGCCGAGCCATTCAACCAGCATCGTTGCCGACAGTAGTAGCCCGGTCGGATTTGCGACGCCCTTGCCGGCGATGTCGGGTGCTGAACCGTGGCCAGCATTAGCCGCTGCACGTTCGTCGCCAACATTTAGTGCCGCGGCGAGGCCAAGACTACCGGACATTGCTACTGCAGCATTCGACAGTATGTCGCCGAACATGTTCGTGATCAGAATGACATCGAAATTCGATGGGTTCGAGTAAAGATCCGCAGCCATGGCATCGATATCCATTTCGATCCATTCGACTTCGGGGAACTCCTTCGCGACTGCATCGACCTGCTGCATGAAGAGACCGTCCGAGATCTGCAGGACATGTCGCTTGCCCACCGCAGTCACGTGTCTGCGTCGAATCATAGCCGCCCCGAATGCCTGCTCGGCAATGCGACGCGACGCCTTTGCCGTAATTTTTCTGATGGATAGAGCGACATCTTCCGTTGGCATGAATTCGCCAATGCCGCGAAACATATTCCGGTCGGAATAAAACCCCTCCATATTCTCTCGTACGATTAAGACATCCAGTCCCGGCCGCGCGTCCGGTACGCCGTCGCGCGTTTTGGCCGGTCTAACGTTGGCGTAGAGATCAAGTCGCTTGCGCAAGGTGCCAGGAACGTTCAACCAGCCTTCTGCCGCCTCCGGATATGCGGTCATACCGGCTGGTCCGAGAATAACACCGTCGGCGGTCAAGGCCGCTTCGACGACATCGTCCGGCACTGTTGTGCCAAACTGCCGGTGCGCGGCAACGCCAATTGCCTTTTCCGTGAAGTTCAGTCCGAGACCAAAGCGCTCATCGACCTTTGCCAGTACGCGCTTTGTCGCCTCGGTGATCTCGGGGCCGATGTCATCGCCCGGTAGTACAAGGATTTCCATGATATCTCCAGACTGTCGTCTACTCATCCCGTGGCGATCAAGCCGGCTGAACTGAAGCCGCCGTCCACTGCCAGGATTTGACCTGTGATGTATGAGGCCTCAGGCGATGCCAGAAACTCGACGGCTGCTGCAATCTCCGCTTCATGCGCGTAGCGCTTTATTGGCAAAGACCCCGCCCAGGCTTGGCGGCGCGCCTCAGTGTGGTTGGCACGAGCGTGAGGCGTATCCACCGGTCCTGGGGCTACCGCATTGACTGTGATACCGCGGTCGGCCAGCTCGACGGCGAGAACACGCGTGAGCGCATCCAAACCGCCCTTGGAAGCGGCGTAAGCTGCGCGATCCCTGCTTCCAAGCCGCCCGGAGTGCGAAGACAGACTGACAATGCGACCTCCGGCACCCATCAATGGCAACAAGGACTGGATCGCATTGAACGCTCCGGTCAGATTGACGGCAATAACCTGTTCCCATTGCTGTTGTGAAATCTCGTCGAATCTGCAAGCAGCAACCAACGCAGCATTGTTTATCAACACGTCTATTCGACGATGATCGTGCACGGCAGTATGGGCTGCCTGATCGACATCGTGGCGCTCTGAAACATCGACGACGCATTCATGAAACCGACCGGTCGCCGCAAACTCCTGCCCAGCAATCTCAAGCTGCTCGGCATTCTTATCCCAACCGATGACGGTGTCACCTTTCGCGAGGAAGCGCCGACATAGCGCAAGGCCGATACCTTGGGCGGCACCAGTAACTACGATCGTGCGAGGCCCCGCATTCACGGTTTCATTCATAGCAGCCCTACTCGGAGGAGTGTGAGAACGGCATGGTGCCAGCAGTCTTCAGCTTTGCCGTGAGAATCGAACCAGTGCTCGACTCCGTAATGAAAAGGGTTTGGAATTCTTGGCCACCGAAACACGCCGCGGTCACATCAAGCCCTGCGGGCGAGTCAATGCGATACAATGGTTCACCAACCACATTGAACCCCCACACGATACCGCTTCCACATTGGCAAACAAAAAGGTTGCCGTCCCGATCGGTCGCGAGTCCGTCAGGCCCCGTGTGCCCGCCCGAGAGGTGCAGAAATATGTTTACTTTCGTCGTGCTGCCGTCAGCATGCAATGGGATGCGCCACACTTGGTTGGCTCGGGTCACAGCGACATAGAGAATTCGTTCATCCGGGCTTAGCGCCAAGCCATTGGGACTGGGAATCGTGTCGACGAGGAGATCCACAGATCCGTCCGGCCGCAATCGGTAAACGCGACCGGTTGGGTCATGCATTCCGGTCTGGCCTTGGTCCGTAAAGTACAGATTGCCCGCAGTGTCAAAGAGTAGATCATTGAGGCCTTTAAAACCTTCGCGACGCAGTCGTCCCAGAACGACCGTCGGTTCCGAGGCTCCCGGCTCAAGTTTGAGCAATCCGTTCTTGTGATCTGCGATCCAGATACTCCCGTCGCGATGGACCGCGAGGCCATTTGGTTCACCATCATATTCCGCCAAGACGCGAAAGCTTTGATCCGGGGCTATGGTGAACAGCCGGCCGAAGGGAATGTCAGAAACAATCAGATTGCCGGCTTGGCCTATCACGGGCCCTTCCAGGAACGAGTGCATATCTGGATTGGCCTTTCCGAACATCCACTCCGTACGCTCCCCACCACGTCGGAACTCTTTTGGAATCGTCGCGTAAACTTTCGCCTCTGTGATGGGTGGAGGTGCAAACATCGTATCTACCAATGCCAGTTAGACCTTCACGCCCGCTTTGAGCATTGACCAGATCTCCTGGCGCATCTCGAGGAACTCGGGTCTCGATTTCATCTCTTCGGTGCGCGGCCTCTCGAACGGTACATCAATAATACAGTCCACGGTGGCCGGTCGCGGTGAAATGACAGCAATGCGGTCGGCGAGATAAATGGCTTCTTCAATGCTGTGGGTCACGAACAGAACCGTCTTCTGTTCCTTGTTCCAAATATTCAGCAACTCGTCTTGGAGAATGTCGCGCGTCTGAACATCAAGAGCGCCAAAAGGTTCATCCATGAGGAGAACTTCCGGCTTGATTGCAAGGGCACGCGCGAAGCCGACCCGCTGTTGCATCCCGCCCGACAATTCGTGCGGAAATGAGTCCTCAAATCCGGCTAGACCAACAAGCTCTATGTAGTGAAGAGAGACGTCTCGGCGCTCACTCTTGCTGATGCCTTTGACTTCCAGTCCAAACTCGACGTTTTCACGTGTCGTCCGCCAGGGGAAGAGGTCGAAGCTTTGGAATACCATGCCTCGCCCCTCGCCCCCGACGACCCCCGACACGTCCCGGCCGTTCAAGTAGATGTATCCTGAATCGGCTGGGATTAGTCCATCAATGAGACGAAGCAATGTGGACTTGCCGCATCCCGATGGTCCTATGACGGCAAGAAACTCAAGATCGCGGATCTCCAAAGAGAAGTCATTGACAACATTGATCGCCCTACTGGTTCCGCGACCAAAGCTCTTATTCAGGTCTTTAAGCTCGAGTTTCGCTGCCGTCATTTTTGTTAGCCCAGTTCCTTAAGCGCTTGAGCGACTAGGCTGGTGTCGACAACCTTGGAGAGATCAACTGTCCCTTTGACGGCACCGGCTGACTTGTACACCGGCAGAAGCTCTTCGTATGTGGCAAGGTTGTGAGCCATATCGTTCGGCCAGCAACCGATGTCCTCACCAAGTGCCTTGCGAACGACTTCGATCTCTTCGTCACTTGCTTTCTGCATGCTCTTTTTCGTGCCGTACTTTCGGTACTGTTCCGCATACCACTTGGGATCGGTATTTGTTTTTCGAAACGCTGCAATTGTGGCTCTAAGCAGATCCTTCGCCGCCTTCTGGTTCTCCTCCTTCGACAACCATTCGCCGGAGCAGATGTACACCTCGCCTAGGAATGACTTGTACTCCTTGGCAGGTTCGATCATCACCTTGAAGTTGCCCTTCTTGGCGAGTTCCGAGGCTTGATCGAAATGGAGCGGCACGCCGTCTACTTTCCCGGCTGCCAGCGCACGGAATCGGTTGCCGGAGCCGCCCATCTTAATGACATTCACTTTACTCATGTCGATGCCAAGCTTTGTCATTGGACCGACGACCATGACATGCGTGAAGTCGCCTTTGGAGTTAACCGCGAGTGTTACGTCATCGCGCATGATGTCCTTGGGTTCTTTGATCTTGTCGCTGTTGACGACGAAAACAAGACTGGTGTGCATGAATGCGTTGCCAATGATCCTAAGATTAGCGCCAGCTTCAACTGCGCGGAGAGTTGAAATCGCATCACCGGCGGCAATCTCGACCGACCCCGCCAAGATCGACTGGGTGATGGTTTGTAACTTCTTGACCCGATCCCACTTTGGCACTGCGTAGCCGTAACTGGGCAGAATGTCATTGATGGCCGCCATGTAGGGAATGTGGACACCGAGCGAGTTGCCCGGAATGTTCATCGTGAGCTGGCGACCTGCGGCGAGAGCCTGTCTAATTCCGCCAGGACCGAACGGATGCACGCCGAGAACGCCTGCCCCGGTTCCGACAGCCATGCCCTTAAGTAGGTTTCGTCGTGTGAGCATAGTTTCCTCCTTGCTCTTTCGCTTTCACCAAATTGCTGTTGCTCTCACCGTTATCCGGCGGTGAGCTTTGCGTCGTACCAAGGCGCCACGCGACGGCCGATCCAGCCGAGCGCCAGGTTCGCTCCAATGCTGACGATCATGATGGTAATCAGATAGGCGAGGATCGGTGCGGTCGAGATATCAAGCCCGGTTTGGAAGATGAGGCCGCCATAACCTACGATGACGAACATCTCAGCAACCACCATGGCGCGGATCGCGTGAACCAGCCCAAGTCGTATGCCAGTAATGATGTATGGGAATAGCGCTGGCAGAATGACCTTGCGATAGAAGTCGATCCTGCCTGTAGAGAAGGAGCGTGCGACTTCGATCATCTTTGGATCTATTCCGCGGGCACCGTGATATGTGGTCAGCACAACATAGCCAACGGAGGCCGCAAAGACGATCGCCACGCGAAACTCAAAACCGGTCCCGAACAGCAACATGAAGATTGGGACAAGTGCTGCAACCGATGTGACAACAATCATGCTGATCCAGGGATGGACGAGCGCGTCGACGATGCGTGATCTTCCCATCAACGCGCCAAGTGGCATGCCGATAACGCAGGCGAGGCCGAAGCCGACGAGCATCTGACGCATCGAGCCGACCAACTTGGCCAGCATCTCACCCTCGATCAGAAGCTCGACGTACTTCACGACAACAATCGAAGGTGGTGCGAGGAGCAGTTCTCCAAGGATGCGCCCGCCGATTTCCCAAAGCACAAGAACGATTGTTATGCCGGAAAGTTGGAGGAAGAGCTTGTACGCTGGCGTCATGTCAGTCCCTCACGTGCCAGGGCAGGAATCGTCCTTCTGCCCATTTGATGAGTTCCTGACAGGCGAGACCGAACACCGCCAAAAGAAAGACCACTGCCAGCATTGCCGGAGCATCAAAGTCGGCTGCTGCATCTTCCATGTATTCGCCGAGATTTACGTTCGCGAAGAACAGTTCTGCGGTGATCATCGCATTGACCGCGCGCACCGTCCCGATGCGCAAGGCGGTGAAGAGAAACGGATAACTGGCAGGCAGCAACACTTTGCGGAATGTAGCCCAACGCCCCGCCGCGAAAGACCGGGCAACCTGCACGACTCTGGGCTCGATGTTGCGTGCACCGGCTGCGACGGTGACCAGAATATCGAACACGCACATAACGAAGACGAGCGACACACGGCCTTCGAAGAAGACGCCGAACCAAATGATGAGAAACGGCACGAACGCGACCGATGGTATTGAGAAGATCGCGTTGACCACTGGCTCGAACATGTGGAACGCCGTTTCGTTGCGCCCCATTAGGAATCCAATCGGTATTGCCACGGCCAAGGCAAGAACCAGCCCGAGAACCATGTGCTGCAAGGACGCCGCAAATCGCTTGGGAAGCTCTCCACTGATTGTGGCGCCATATAAATGGCCGAACACGGCACTCGGTGAGGCGAACACGACCTTAGGGAGCTGGCTGGCAATGATCTCCCAAACCAATAGGCCGAATGCAAAGGACAGAACGTAGACAAGCAATGGCTGCCGCCAGATCGAATCAGCCAAGCCAAGCCAATCGACATTGTGCCTTTCAACTGTCGCTTGTGCCGCTGTTGTCGGCTGCATTCTCGGTTAGCCTCCCGTGTTTGCGCTCTGAATTCTCCGTCAAGACTGCAAACCTATTGACAGTCAAATATGATCGTATATGACTAGTCATATTCAATTAAAGGAAGGTCGAATGAGTGTCAACAACGAAGGGTGCACAGCCGCTGCCAGTGCACACACAGAAGTGCGTAAGGCCCCGGTCTACCTTCAGATTCAGAAGCACTTTCTCGATCAAATTGCCTCCAAACAACTGCGCGTCGGGGATCGCCTGCCGACAGAAATGGAGATCGCCAAGGAGTTTGGAACCAGCCGGGCAACCGTTCAGAACGCCATGTCGCGGCTGGTTCTCGAAGGCTGGATTGAAAAGCGTGTCGGTAGTGGGACCTACGTTGCCGATGCAGGACGATCAGCGCTTATCGATCTCCGGGACGTACGCTCCTTCGAACAGGATGTTGCGTCTCAGGGGGATCGCGTAACGTATCGTCTGCTGAAAGTGGGACGCGAAGCAGCGAGCGAAGAAGTTGCAGAGCGCCTCGGAATCGACCCCGGTACAACCGTCATGGCCTTTGAACGCCTTCGCTTGGTCGGGGGGCAAATAATCGGGATGGAACGGCGAGCCTTTGCGCCGGGAATTGCATTGGACTTCCCGGTCGATGCTCTCGACACGACATCTACGCACCAACTCATTCAACGTTACCTGGATCTCAATATTGGACGCATGGAAGCGTCCATTCGAGCCGTTGCAGCAACTGCGGCGATCGCCAAGAACCTTGAGGTTGAAGTTGGCAGCCCCTTGCTCCTGCGGCGCCACACGATGTTCTCGAAGGAGGGTCCCGTAATTTTGTTCGGCGAAGCGCATTATCGCGAGCCGTTCGCATTCCGTTACATCGCCGGCAGCACCGAAGACGAGTGAAACGACATGCCTAGATTCTGCGCTCACCTCGGATACCTCTTTACAGAACTGCCGCTGGAGAAGCGATTTGCTGCAGCAGCCAATGCTGGCTTTGTTGCTGTAGAACATCCCTCGCCTTACGACTTTGGCCCGGAAAGGTTCGGTAACCTCGCGGCAAAAAACGGCCTCACCGTTTCCCAGATCTCCGCACCCAGCGGTAACCCGGAAGCTGGAGAAAAAGGATTCGCCTGCCTCGCGGATCGAGTAGACGATTTCCGAAGCAGCGTGCGCCAAGGAATTGAGGCCGCTGCAGTAGTCGGCACAAAGCTGCTTCACGTTATGCCGGGCATTCTGCCCGATGGGCTCGACCGCGAACAGTTGCGAGAAACCTACGTCAGAAATCTGAGATGGGCGACAGATGAATGCCAACGCGCCAACTTGACCGTTCTTATTGAGGCCATCAGTGATGAAACGATTGCAGGTTTCTACGTCAATCATCCCGAGTTTGCGATCTCGCTATTGGAGGAAATTGATGCCGCCAACGCTCGATTGATGATCGACGTTTATCATGCGGCGGTGAAAGGGCTCGATCCAATTGCCTTCGTCCGAGCCAATCTGGAAAGGATCGCGCACATCCAAATCGCCGACTTTCCAGGCCGTCATGAACCCGGAAGCGGTAGCGTTCGGTTCAGCCGGTTTTTCAAGGAACTCGATACGCTTGGCTACGAAGGTTTGGTCGGCTGTGAATACAAACCAGCAACCGAGACGCAACAAGGGCTGCATTGGTTCAAGCCTTATCGCACTCGATAGAAATCTTCTGTCTTGTCCGCTGTCTTGCCGACGGATGCTACTCATCCTTCACGGAACTCACACTTCCGCCTTTTGATCATCGCGTCGGTCAACAGCATCAGCGATGCTTCACGTGCTCGCGTCCTCTTCAGGGATTGCGAGCCGATGCTGCGATGCGAAATGAAAATGTTGACGATGACCGAGTTGGGTCAGGTTGTTTCATCTTGCCGTTGAGTACATCACGGCAGAGATATCTCAACTGCGGACACGATGTGCTCCAGCTGAGCTTGAATCCTGCGGGCCATGGAACGAACCCGCTTTCAGCGGGAGTGCGCTGCGCGCGGGCGGTGCCATGGGGCTTAGTCAGCGCTAACCAACCAAGCAGCATAAGATAACGGGCGAGGCGTCCCGTCTTGAGGATCGAGGGGTTTCAAGACCCTCCAACTCAAGACAGGAGCCCCCGATGACCGATCAGACGATCACCGATCTGCGCCGGCGCATGCTGCAGGACATGACGAACCGCAACTTCGTCGACAAGACCAAGCACGATTATATCCGCCATGTCGAAGCATTGGCTGAGTTTCTCGGTCGATCACCGGACACGGTTACCGGCGATGACCTGCGCCGCTTCCAGGCGGCCCAGATTGCCGAGGGTGCGCAGCCACCGAAGATGAACACTCTGGCTTCGGCACTGCGCTTCTTTCTCACCGTCACGCTCGGGCGGGCCGATCTCGCCCACCAACTGGCGCGCACGAACTATCCGAGGAAGCTGCCGCGGGTGCTACCGCCAGAGGATGTCGCTCGCCTGCTCGACGCCGCACCGGGACCTGGCCTCAAGTACAAGGCGGCGCTCAGCATCGCCTACGGCGCTGGCCTCAGGGGCGGAGAGGTCGTCATGCTGCACGTCAGCGACATCGATTCCAAGCGCATGCTGATCCGCGTCGAGATGGGCAAAGGGCGCAAGGACCGCCATGCAATGCTCTCCCCACACCTGCTCGAACTCTTGCGCGCATGGTGGCTGCAATGCCGCTCCAAGGGCTGGCTGTTCCCCGGCCAGGATCCACTGCGTCCCATCACGGTGCGTCAGCTCAACCGCGTCTGTCACGTTCCGCGTCAAGGATTACCGTCGCAATGGGAGCGCCCGATACACGACGATGATGCTCACCCCGCACGAGTTCATTCGCCGCCTCCTTATCCATGTCCTGCCCAAGGGGCTCCACCGCATTCGCCATTACGGCCTCCTCGCAAGCGGCGTGAAGGCCGACAATCTCGCCAGGATGCGCGATCTTCTTGGGGGCGCAGAGCCGATCGCCAATGATACCTCTGACAGCGACGACGACGCTGAACCCGAGGCAGCTCCCGATGAAGCCTGGCCAATGCCATGTCCCTCATGCGGCAACGCCATGCGCATCATCGAGGCCTTCGCGCCCGGCGCGACACCACACAGCATACCGGAACCGGAAGGCATCTACAGTTCATGATCTCAACGTCCCGCGACAACACCCCTGACATCCGGCGGCCGCCGCGCCGCAACGCCCGGCGGCGTCCCGATCACCTTCTCATGGCCGTGACGATCGCAAAGATGTTCATATCGATGACAGGCAAGACCCAGTGGCCCACCTTGCATGCCTCACACAACCGTACGGCATGCGGCCGTCACCAATCCGACAGGCCACGCCTGATCGTTAAAACCCCATAGCAATCGCGGCACGCTCTTCGCCCAAACGCCCGCGGGTTCCTTCCCTGGGGACTTTCGGACACCGGCCCCGGTGCGGGTGGCGCCAACGTGCATGGGCCGGCATCCGAAACTCTTCACATTATCGGTCATCGCTGCGTACTACCAGACACGTAACGGATTGCTGTGACATTAGCTTTGTAGAAGGGAAAATATGCGTCGGTGCCGATCAGGTTGCCGCCCTCCACACGCGTCGGCAGACAGTATCCGCCAAAGCTATGAAAACTTGACAATTCTCCGCCGAAGGGCTGGAGGCGGTACCTCTTCTCCGCGTTCTCGTTGCTCCAACGTTGCAGTATCACCCGAGTCGGTTGGCCATCCTCTGCAATAGTCACATCAACGACATGCGGGAAGCTGCCAGCCCGTACGGTGACCCGAGCTGAATTCTTACTTACTGTCTCCCACTGCACAGTTGCACTTGGAAGCAAGGCAGCGGGGGTCCAGAACACTGCCTCGGCAATGACGCGCCCCATAGCCGAGCGATGATGGTCCGCTGTGCCGCCGGTGCGTACCACAGGGATCAAACCAAACAGCCAAAACCGCGTCCACGACGTTCCACCAATAACACCGTCTGAGCCGCTGATCGCACCGGACTTTAAGCGCCAGACCAGTCCGTGTGGTGCGGCAAGAACTTGGGTCGCCTGCATTGGTTTGTAGTTTGGTGCCCCCTTCGTTCCAAAGCCGAGTTCACCGCCCGTCGTGATCTCGGCAACGCTCTGAAGTGGTGTGCCCGCCGCAATAGCGTAGCGAAAGAAGCGTTGTGCAGGCTCTGGCAGACCTTCGACCAATTTTTGATCGAATGCTATTGGTGCTTTCTCTGCCATTCGAGTGAGTTCGTCCCAGACCGCTTGATCTATTCGGGCATCGTTCCACCGCCAAGCACAAAGCCCGAAAATCGAGAATGCGAGAAAAATGGTGATGGAAAGCGCGAGAGTCATGAGCCGTGGCATAGCCTTCTTGAATTCCTGTGACAACCACCGTTAGCCGACGCTAAATGCACACTATGGGTCAAGTTGGTGAGTGGGTTGCACTGCAACATGAAGGCAGCGAGACCTCAAGTTGCGGACGCGATGTGCTCACTTACCCTATGAAACAGGTGGGCCACGACTAGACGTTCGCGGCAATGCCGGCACCGGATCTAGATCGGGAGTCGAAATCCAAGACTACTTCTTAAGGAATGCCGCGACCCGTTCGACAGCGTTTTGGCGAATGCTTTGGTAGAAAAGCGAATAGCCCAGGTTATGATAACTTCCCAGCTTTGTCAGCACATCGGTGAAGCCGACTCGATTTTCAGATCTGATTCTCACGATCACCCGCCCCCTTCGGCACTGGGCTCCTGTAACGCCCCGACGCAAGGCCGGCACGGGCTTGCCGAGCCCAGGGAATGGCAATGCGCCGGAATTTTCCGCGGCCGGAACCGACCGGCTATCCCGGCGCCAGCTCAACGGGTTGACGCACAGCCAGGACTTGAGGCCAACCGAGCTGTAGCGCCCTTTGGCCCATGTCACCATGAGCCCGCGTCCCAAGGCGAGGATTGTCAGGCGTGACGCGCTGTTCCAGTCGATAAGACAGCCTGTCTGTCGTGGTGAGGCACAGACGGGTAATCGCGTGTGACTTTGTCGTGCTGGCAGCGACGCACCGACTACATAGGCAACCACCAGTCGACGCTGAAGAGATGGGTTTCGGTCAATGCGTTCATGGATGAGCCGGGTGGCATGCAATGAGCCCTGGCTATGGCTTGCCAGGATGAATGGGCGTCCGCGGTTTTGCGTCTTCAAGTAGTGATTGAACGCGCGCAGCACGTCCGAATAGGCCAAGTCGTAGGATTTGAAGCTGTCGGACGTTGGACGTAGGAAGGCGCTGATCGTCGCCTGGCGATAGCGTGGAACGAACATGCGGCAGCACGCGTTGAAGGCACTGACCTGATAACCCAGGACGGTTTCGCTCAGCTGCTGTCCTGTGAAGCCACCTTCGTTGAACCGCGCATTCCAAGTCGCATTGCTCAGGTATGTCGTCGGGTGAATGAAGAAGACGTCCGCGTCGGGCTGACGTGCCCGACCAGCGCGCGCGCCCTTGGGAACGATATCCGCCCGGCTCGGGACGCCAGGCCACACGGCCCAGGCGGAGCTCTTATTGTAGTCTGGTGCCGGCGGCTTCGCGGATTGATCAAAACTGATTCTCGGCGGCGAGAGCTTTGCCAACTGAGCAGATGCAGTGCCACCGAGAGTAAGCCCGGCTGTCACAAGCCCAAAGACAGTAAGAATTTTCATGTGCACCACCACTTTTATTGAAGAAGGAATGAGCCGTTTGTGAAAGTGTTGAAGGCAGTAACTAAGGCGGGCCCATTGTTGAAGTGAGAAAGCTTGCGATTGCATCTTCGACTGTGGAAGTCCCGCCGTCGCAGTCCTCCACAGGCGCGGTGCGCGGATAGAAGTGACCCGCACCCGGCACATGCTGGAGAACATGGCGAATCCCAAGATCGGCGAACCGGTCTGCCATGCGCAGGGTGAGTGAGCGGACGTATTCCAGGTCGTTCTGCCCAACGAATTGCAGCACAGGGATTGAGTTTTCCGCGGTGATATAGCGCGCTATGTCCGGCGCCTCCATGCGCCCGGATAGCGCGATGCCGGCGGCAGCCGGAACGCCGCCGGCGAAAGCAGCGTAGAGCGCAGAGGTGCCACCCGCTGAGAACCCGCCGATAGTGATCCGTGCCGGGTCGACACAATAATCGGCGGCGTTGTCATGCACAAAGTTGAAGGCGGCTGCAACGTCTTGGAAGGCGGCTTCCATGCCATCTGTCAGCTCCGCGACCGTTGCTGGCGGAAGTCCCAGGAGTTCGCGCACGTGATCCATGCGCGATCGCGAAATCTCGTCCGGCGCAGTGAGCCACCTAACGGGGCCAGGATCAGGACGCTCCTGGGTAAGCCGGTAGCCGACCGAAAAACAGACATATCCGCGGGACGCGAACCGATAACAGTATTCGGCTATCGACGTATTCTGCCATCGATCATTTTCATAGCTGTCGTCTTCCTTTGAGCCACGATGAAAAGCACCGCCAAAGGCAAGGACCAGGGCTGGTAGGCGCCTATCATTCGCCACGGCGACGGGTGCGTAGGCGTCTAGGAGAAGCTCGCGCTCCCTCGCAGATCCGCCCTGGCCGGAACCATTGATGCGACCGGTCCCGAAATAGACATCCCGTGTCACACGCACGAGAGATCGTCCGGCGTTATCGCTGTCAGTTGAAGGTGCCACTGCTTCCCAAGCTCTTGTGATCCGCAACGTTGACCCAAGCTAGTCCGTTGCCTCCGGCAGCGGAAGAGCATTTCTGATGCAGGTCAGCTGCCTACTTCCTTGCTCCTGCACGGGGTGAGGCGCCATCTCCGCAAGTGCGGGGATCGACTGTCAGCACATGGCAGGATCGAAACGGGTCAACCGGTTTCATCTCCTGGATGAGCACAGGACGGCTGAAGTTGAGCCACATAGCGGACTCGATGTACTCAAACGGAGTTCAGAACAAGAGGGCCATAACCTGCCGCGAGCAGGTGCAGCAAGCTCCGACCATGTCATCAGGTCTTATTCGAGAAAGCGGACATGAGCTTAGGTCAGGGTGGTGCATCGCACCAACGACGCAAGGTCCACAAATCGGACCATTGGTCCGCAGCTACGGATGGCTCCAACGCTAACTGGCGCTTGTCGACTATCGGGGTTGCTACGGAAGCGAACCAAGCGGTCCAGCTTTCGATCGAGGAATCCTTGTCAATGGTGGCCAACCCAGCCATTGCTCTACGTCGTTCTTCACGCGACATCAGAATGGGATCCTTGGCAAAAGGCCCTTGCCAATCCTTCGGTTCAGGATTTTCCGTGACTTCAATGCTAGCGCGTGGCTGCTTCAGTTTGTTTCATCTTCCAGGTGAGCACATGACGGCAGAGCACGCTCCAGCAGCCGACGAAACGGATAGATTGAGCGTGCTCAGACTACATATTTCCGCTGCATCCTCAGCTTCGAGGCTGATGTGCCCCGCATGAGATGTTAGGCTCCGAGCCGTGAAGAGACGCATTTCGAGGTTGATCGACTTCATCAGAGTTCGAATTTCCTAGCTAACGACAATCATGTTCTTATGCGCCTTAAAGGCAGACAACACGCCAATTGATTTGGTGCCCTAACAGGCGTTACGGATATGAAGCCCAAGATATTGACGACCATCCAATCCTATTCATTTGACGACTTCAATCATGATTTTTTGGCTGGTTTAACCGTGGCACTCGTTGCCCTGCCATTGAGCATGGCGATCGCTATCGCTTCGGGTGCTGAGCCGGCCAAGGGGCTGGTGACAGCCATTGTTGCAGGTTTTTTGATTTCACTTCTGGGCGGTAGTCGTGTCCAGATTGGCGGCCCAACAGGAGCGTTTATAGTCGTTGTCTATGGCGTTATCTCTGAGCATGGCTATGACGGGCTTGTCCTTGCAACCTTCATGGCCGGTGCCATCCTTCTCATCGCCGGATATCTCCGCGCAGGATCTTTGATTAGGTATGTTCCTGAACCCGTCATCAATGGCTTTACGATTGGCATTGCAATCATCATAGCGACAAGCCAGCTCAAGGACCTGTTGGGCATTTCTGTTGCGAACCTTCCTGCGGATTTCCTCGAAAAGCTGCCTGTGCTGTGGAGCGCGCGGAATACCACAAACATATCAGCGATATTCATCGGCCTATTGACCATGACGCTGATTGTGGTTCTTCGCCGAGCCGCTCCAAGATGGCCAGGCCTCATCATAGCTGTCGGTACCGCCTCTGCGCTTGTTGGCTGGCTGGCACTGCCCGTCGATACCATTGCCTCTCGGTTTGGAGAATTGCCGCGACAGCTTCCGTTGCCTGCTGTTCCCTCAATGTCCGTTGATAGGTTTATCGAACTCTTGCCATCCGCATTGGTGATTGCATTTCTTGCTGGCATCGAATCGTTATTATCAGCAATGGTCGCTGACCGCATGATCGGTGGGCAGCACCGCTCCAACGCGGAAATCATCGCCCAAGGGGCAGCCAATCTGGGCTCGTCGCTTTTTGGAGGCCTTCCGGCAACCGGGGCTATTGCCCGCACGGCAACGAATGTCAGGGCCGGAGGCAGGACGCCAATTGCTGGCCTAGTTCACGCATTCTCAGTGCTTGTTATCATGTTGGTCGCGGCGCCGCTAGCCGGCTACATGGCCATGCCGGCAATGGCTGCCCTGCTCATCCTGACAGCATGGAACATGAGCGAGCCGCACAAGTGGCCAACATACATGTCGGCACGATTATCGGACAGGGTCCTCCTGTTTCTCACGCTAGTTTTGACGGTTCTAGCAGATCTCACAATCGCAATTGGCATTGGGGTGGCCGTCGGCCTTGCCTTGCGAATGCGTCGACGCGACGTGCCACCTGCAGACTGGTCGGTTCCGAAGCGGTAGGACGATATTCGTCAGTCCCCTTTTGCTTGGGACCGACGGGTCGTGTTCGGCAGCTTCGGGTCATTCTCGAGCATCGGTGATCCCGGTCTCGGCACGAAAAACCGTGTCTGCTATACCCCCAACCGCGAGCAGGTTGCAGATTTGCCTGAACTGGCCCCCGTTTTGACCGGACACCCTGCTTATGCAGGGAGGCTTGGGTATATCCCCAGGCACAGACACATGTCCGACGACGATTTTCAGCGGATCGAGGTGATCACGGGGACGGCCCGACGGCGACGCTGGTCGACCGAGCAGAAGCTTCGCATCATCGAGGAAAGCTACGATCCCGGTGAGACGGTGTCCGCCGTCGCACGCCGCCATGGCGTTGCGGCCAACCTTCTGTTCAGATGGCGCAGACTGATGAGCGAAGGGGGCACGAGAGCGGTGGGATCGGATGAAGAGGTGGTTGGCGCATCCGAGGTGCGCAAGCTCGAAGCACAGGTCCGCGAGCTTGAACGCCAGCTCGGGCGCAAGACCATGGAAGCCGAGATCCTGCGCGAGGCGCTTGAAAAGGCGCGGGCAAAAAAACCGACCTTGCTGTTGCGCTCTGCGAGCAAGGGAGATGGCCGGTGAAGACGATCGCTACGACACTCGGCGTCGCCCGCTCCCGCCTGCATGATCGCCTGAATCGGAGTGAGAAGCCGCATCTGAAGCCCTCAAGAGCGGAAGATGCGGCGGTGGTGCAGCGCATTCAGAAACTCGTCGGGGAACGCCCGACCTATGGCTACCGGCGGGTTACGGCGCTGCTGAACCGGGAATTAGTCAATGAAAACAAACCCCGCGTGAACCACAAGCGGGTCTACCGGCTGATGAAACAGCACGGTCTCCTGCTCGCTCGCCACACCGCAGAGCGCCCCGGCCGCCGCCACGACGGCAAGGTAGTCGTGATGTGCTCGAATGTCCGCTGGTGCTCCGATGCATGCGAGTTCACGTGCTGGAACGGGGAGATTGTCCGCGTGGCGTTCGCGATCGACGCGCACGATCGAGAGATTATATCGTGGCGGGCTGTGACCGGCGGCGGGATCAGTGGAGACATGATCCGCGACATGATGCTGGACGCGGTGGAGAGTCGGTTCGCTGCCATGCGTGCGCCGCACCCGGTCGAGTGGCTGTCCGACAATGGCAGCCCCTACACCGCCAAAGCGACACGGGACTTCGCGACGGCCCTCAACCTGGTGCCAAGCTTCACGCCCGTCGCCAGCCCCGAAAGCAATGGGCTCGCGGAGGCGTTCGTGAAAACCTTCAAGCGCGACTACGTCCGGATCGCGACGATCCCGGATGCCAAAGCCGCCTTGTCATTGATCGCCGGATGGATCGAGGACTACAACGACAACCATCCACACTCCGGGCTCAGAATGCGCTCGCCCCGCGAGCACCGAAGAGCCCATCCGTAACCGCAAGGTGTCCGGTCAGACAGGGGCAACTCCATTGCCCGATCGTTGGCGCAGAAATTAATTTTGAATAGCTGGTGTTTGATCAAAGCGACCGTAGTGCCTAGTCGCTGCGCGAGTTGCGAGCGGAGGACCCGCTAACCGAATGCCAGCTAGATGCCAATGGTGAAAGGTCAACAACTCGGACATGCGGCTTCAAAGTTTAGGTCGGCCGGCCTCAAGTCGCTCGTATACGCTATCTGACGAAGAGCGCACATGTCCTGCTGGTAGCGGGCGTTTCCCGAACTCGATCCCGAGCGGCCGTTTCGCGAGACGATCTGCCTCTCTAGGGAGGCAGCTATGCGGCAGTGTCGCGGAGATTGTAACTGCACAGATATTCGGAAAGTAGATATCCTACCAGCCGCACACTTACTGCCGTAGGTGATCTCGCAGCGTCACGCCCCGGTACTCGGTTCGAAGCCGGCCGCGCCTCTGCAATTCCGGCACAACCTCGTTGACGAATTCCTCTATCGAGCCGGGGCTATAGATTGGCGAAAGCACAAATCCGTCACCGCCAACGTAATCGATGAACTCCAACAAGCGATCCGTTACGCTCACGGCGGTTCCGACAAACTGAGGAAGGCCAACACTCTGGCCATGGCGTTGAGCGACTTCCGCCACCGTCAAAGCTCTCCCATCGTCTGTCCGGAAGCGTGTCTTCATCCGCTGCAACTCAGGATGATTATGATCTTCCATGATCGAATCCGGTGGCAGTTGAGAAAGGTCGAAATCAAGATGCGCTGACAGGATCGTCATGCCAGCCTCAGGTGAGACGAGAGCATTGTGCTGGGCTTGCTTGTCAATCGCCTCTTGCTCTGAAGAACCGATGATGACCTGAGCACCAAACAAGACCTTACAATCGTCAGGGTCGCGGCCCAACTCGGCGACGCGTGCTCGAATGTCATCGCGGTACTTTCTAGCCTCTTCTCGTTGCGGCTGAATGGAAAAGATCCCCTCGGCATTACGGGCAGCAAAGTCGCGCCCTTTGGGAGAGGCGCCCGCCTGAAAAATTACCGGTCCGTTCTGCGGTGACGGGACGACATTCAAAGGCCCGCGGGACCGAAAGAACTCACCTTCGAAGTTGATGCGATGCACCTTCTCGGCATCGGCGAACAGAGGCTCCTGAGTATCCATGACCAGGGCGTCTGGATCCCAGCTGTCCCAGAGTTGGCGACAAACTTCGAAGTACTCATCTGCCCGCTCATAACGGCGGTCTGTCGCTTCACGCTCGGTGCCGTAGTTTGCTGCCTGATTATGGTTGAGCGACGTGACGACATTCCAACCTGCTCGGCCTGACGTCAGGTGATCGATGGTGCCCCACATGCGAGCAGCATAGAACGGATGCTGGTTGGACACTGAGAACGTCGACACCAGTCCAATCTTTTCAGTCACGGCGCCGAGCCAGGCCAGCAACGGCATAGGATCATGTTCAGGAGCTTGCGACGCATATTTCAAAGCCGGCGACATCGTACCGCGAAAGGAGTCGGATATGTAGTTGAGATCAGCGAAAAAAATGGCATCGAACATGCCGCGTTCGCAGGTCTTCGCGATGTGTTCGTAGAGTGCGGGGCGGCGCCAGTCAAAACCGGCTTCCTTTGTCTTCGGGTGTCGCCACATTGCGTGACTATGGTAGGTCGGTCCGTGCACCAAAAATTGAGCAAGATGGATTTGGTTCTTCTTCTCAGGCATCGGCGCTTCTCTGTTCCGCTTCTCGCATCTTCCATTGACAAGGGGTCTTACAGCAATCTATTCATCAGGAAAAATGAAAAAATATGATGTATTTTATCGGGAAAATCTATGAATCTCCAGCAGATTGAAAGCCTCCGCACGATCGCCAAAGTCGGCTCTTTTACCCGAGCTGCTCAACTGCAACGCGTAACTCAATCCACGATCTCGATGCGCGTCGCACAGCTGGAAGATGAACTCGGGATAAAGCTATTTAATCGATCGACCCGCGCATTACAGCTTACCGAGTCGGGGCGCGAAGTGCTGAACTATGCAGATGCCGTTCATGACTTGACCGCAAGCCTGAGAGAAAGATTGGCATCTCCGAAGGTCGTCTCCGGGACACTTCGCATTGGTGTCGCAGAATTGATTGCTGTGACGTGGTTGCCGCAAATGATAACGGAGCTAAATCAGCAATACTCAAAGCTGGAAATTGACATTCAAGTTGGCCTTAGCACCCAAATGTTAGAGAAATTGAAGATCGGTGAGATTGACATTTGTCTTCACCCGGTTGTCGCCCCGCTCAATAATGACTTCGAATTGAAGTTGCTGGGCAAAGTCAAGTTTGCATTTTTGGCAGCGGCAGCATTCAATGTGCCCAACCGTCGCCTCTCGCCAAATGATTTAGCCAAATGGCCTATCATCTCATTGAGCCAAGACTCGATTCTTTCAGATGTCCTGAAAGACTGGCTGTCGCGAGCAACGACCAGGACGATTGATCTGAAGCACTCAAATTCAATGGAGGTTGCAGCAGGATTGGTGCGATCAGGGATGGGCGTTTCGTTTCTACCCACTACTTATTATCAGTCGGACATTCGCCGAGGTTTGTTGAAAGAACTCCAGGTTAGTAGGTCGCCCGCACATGTACCGTTCTACGCGATACGTGCTCGATCCAATGTGGAGCCTCACATTGCGCGAGCAATTGAAATCGCGGCGAGCATCGGTGAGTTTGACGGTTGATAGTCCTCTGACGACCTTGGAGAATACAGCATAACGCAGCTAAGCTTACTGTCGTTCGATATTGCGGTTCGACTAAGTAAACTTGATCGAACTCGAATGAAGAGCTGACCCCCAAAACTTGGACAGGTCGTTAAGGTGGATCGAACCTGAAGCAGGAGCGATCCATGAAGTCGAAGCGCAGACGATTTTCTGCTGAATTCAAGGCCAAGGTGGCACTTGATGCCATTCAGGGCGAGCTGACGGTTTCCGAGCTTGCCGCCAAATACGGCGTGCACCCGAACATGATCTCCGGTTGGAAACGCCAGGCGATTGAAGGTCTGGCCGGGGTGTTCGATAAGAAGACTGAGACCGCCGCCGGCGCGCAGCAAAGCGAAGTCGAGCGCCTGCACGCCAAGATCGGGCAACTGGTCGTGGAATGTGATTTTTTATCGAAAGCCTTCAAGGGCTGAGCGGGGAGCGCAGGAAGACGATGGTTGAACGAAACCACGCGAAGCTTTCGGTCGCCCGCCAGTGCGCATTGCTGTCGATTGCGCGTTCGTCGTTCTATTACGCGGCGAAGGCCGAGAGTGAGACGAACCTGACTCTCATGCGCCTGATCGACCGCCAGTATCTCATGACGCCGTGGTACGGCTCGCGCCAGATGGTGCGCCACTTGCGCCGGGAAGGCTGGTGCGTGGGCCGCAAGCGCGTGCGTCGTCTAATGCGCAAGATGGGTTTGCAGGCGATCTATCAGGCACCGAGGACGTCGGAACGGCATCCCGAGCACCGGATCTACCGTATCTTCTGAAAGGGCTCGTCATCGACCGGCCTAACCAGGTTTGGTGCGCCGACATCACCTTCATTCCGATGCGGCGCGGCTTTCTCTATCTGGTCGCGATTATGGACTGGGCGAGCCGCAAAGTTCTGGCATGGCGGTTATCGAACACGCTTGATGCGGACTTCTGCGTGGCGGCCCTGGAAGAGGCACTTGCGCGTTACGGGGCGCCGGAGATCTTCAACACCGACCAGGGCAGTCAGTTCACCGGCATCGCCTTCATCGATGTCCTCAAGGAGGCCGGTGTCAGGATCTCGATGGACGGCAAGGGGCGGTGGATGGACAACGTCTTCATCGAGCGGTTGTGGCGCTCGCTCAAATACGAGTGCGTCTACCTCAATGCCTTTGAGACCGGCAGTGAGGCGCGGGCGGTATTGGCCGCTGGATCGACTATTACAATCGCCAGCGCCCGCATTCATCACTCGGTCCGGCGACGACGCCCGACGAGGCCTACGCTTGGCAAACGGAGCACAGACAACTGGCGGCGCAAATTGAAATACGATCCACCTTAACCCGGCCGCCAGGCTGTCCAATGATCGGGGACCACGCCAGTGAGCCGAAGGCACATTGCAATCATACACGGTTAGCGTTGACGAACTCTTCGTTCCAGTCAATGCCAACGCCTGGAACGTCGGGTATATGCAGTAGCCCCTCCTTGACGACATAAGGTTCCTGAAGCACATCATTTCCCCAGTCCTGCCATTCGAGCCAATGCGCGGTTTCCGTTACCCTCATCACGTGGGCAGCAACTTCGGGATAGAGATGGGTCGATATCGGAATGCCAGCTGCCGCTGCGATTGCAGACGCCCGCATCCAACCCGTGACGCCTCCAATGCGCATGAAGTCAGGCATAACGAGATCACAAGCATTTCTCTGGATGGCCTTGTGCATTTCTCTCGGACCGTAGAAGTTCTCGCCTATTTGTAGAGGCGTCTTCAATTGGGCTGCAAGCTGCGTATAGCCATCGATATTGTCGTAGACGATAGGCTCCTCAATCCAGGCCAGGCCGTAGTCATCGATCATGTGACAACGCTCAAGCGCTTCGGTGAAGTTGAGTCCCTGGTTGAAGTCGATCATCAAGCTCATATTCTCGCCAACGGCATCGCGAACGGCCTTTAGTGTTGCCAGGTCGTCCGCAATACTTTCCCGACCAAGCCGAAGCTTGAGGCCCGTAAATCCACCTTCATCGCGGAGCTCGATAGCTTCCTCAGCAACAGCTTCTGGCTGCTTCAACCATAACCCATTGCTATTATAGGACTTGACCGGGCCGACGGTGCCACCGAGCAAGACACACAGAGGTTGGTTTGCGGCTTTTGCAAGCGCATCCCAAGCAGCCATGTCGAGGCCCGACGCCGCAATCATCGACAAGCCTTCGTAACCAACGAAGTGGAGCGATTTTTGTGCGGTTTCGAAGAGTTCTACAGGTGCAACCTGCCGGCCTTTCAGCAATTCTCCGAGATCCTCCAAGGCTGGAATCAAGTATCGCATGGACTTCGTGATGTAGGGCTCGAGGTAACTTCGTCCTGTTACGCCCTCCTGCGTTTCCAGATCAATCAAGAGCATTGGCCACTCTTCTATCGTGGCAATCCGCGCGATGACTGGACGCTTGAGTCGAAGGACGATTGCGCGCGCAACGATCCTCTTAAAAGTGAGTTGGGACAGTGACATGGAGCTGACCTGTTTCTTGTTTAACGGCTGCATGAACTTTGCGTAGCGGTTCGCCATTCTGTAAATTCACTAATGAGTAAACTTTTCTGGGAGACAGATCGATGCCGCGCTCAAGAGAGCAGACGCGACAGAGAATGCTCGACAGTACCTACGCGCTGTTTCGACAGCGCGGTTATAGCCGGGTCACGATGGATGATATTGCCGCCAGCTCAGGTCTGACAAAGCGAACTCTCTACAACCATTTCGAAAGCAAGGACCGACTACTCGCGGAGGTTCTCGAAGCTCAACACAAGCTAGCTCTGGAGGCCTTTAGAACTTTTGGTGACAGCTTGTCAGGCTCGCCGGAGGCCATTGTTGAAGCCATGTTTCAAGAGCTGTCCAATTGGGCCAAGTCGCCTCGTTGGGCAGGCTCCGGCTTCACAAGGTTTATTGTCGAATTGGCCGATCTGCCCGGCCATCCAGCTCGGTCGATCGCGCGCAGACACAAAGCCCAGCTAGAGGACTGCCTAGCGGATCTCCTAGCTCAGGCTGGTGCGAACGACCCATCAACTTTGGCACGTTCGATCTGGTTGCTGTCTGAAGGTGCCATGGTTCTCATTTTAATCCATGGTGATCGAGGATATGCGGATGCTGCTGCTAGAGCCGGAGTTTCATTGGCAAAACTACATGGGCGGGCAAAGTAAACCCGGCTACACCTGTGTCGTCAAATCACTGATTGGTCCCATTGTAGCTCAAACAATTGATGCCGCAGTCGCGCAGATCGCGTCCGCTGTCGGGTGCAATCCGGCCCGTCATCGATGATCCAATCAAATCTGCTGTTTGCGAGTGTCGAATGTCGCAGATTTGATCGAAGCCGACTTGGTGCTCGTCAGATGATCATGTGGCGCCGGGTCCACCAGTTCACCAACGTTCAGCTTCGAGCCATATCCGCAAGGTCCTGTGTGGATGGTTCCTGCATTGCAAGGACTTTTTTTGAAATTTGGCCTCTTTGATCAGGAGCAGTCTTGTGTCCGGCCTGTTGGTGCAGATTGAAGACCGCTGGCCTTGATGGTTTCCGCGGATCAAGTTCCATTCTACAAAACGGACATTCAATGTCCTGGACCTTGCTCGGATTGTCTCGATCCCCGGCCTGACCCGGATTGCCATCACTTCGCATCGTCCTCGCAAACTGTTGTGCCTCTTAGATTTTCTATCTCTGCTTATGCAGCTCTTACGTGCGGTGCTTGATAAGACTGATGCCGGGTTAAAACAGCCCAGATGATCCGCGCGGTTTTGTTCGCCATGGCAATCGTCGCAAGACGTGTCGGTTTGCGTGACAGCAAACTCATGACCCAAGGATCAGCACTGCCCGGTCGGCGTCGTGCATGCCCAATCCTTGCCGTCATTCCCGCCACGAGAAGTCGCCGCAAAAACCTATCTCCCATCTTGGTGATCCGTCCCAGACGCTCTTTGCCCCCGCTAGATTTGTTCAAGGGTGTCAGTCCAATCCAGGCTGCGAAGTCACGACCACTTTTAAAGCGCTCTGGATCACCAATGGTTGCAACCACTGCAGAGGCGGTGATTGGGCCAACGCCAGGGATAGTCTGAAGCAGCTTGACCCGCTCGTCCTTACGTGAGGCGGCTTGGATCATCTTCTCCAGCATTCCGATTCTTTCGTGTAGAGCGAGAAATTGCTCGCATAACAGAGCGATTGTCGAACGGACGCTGTTGGGAAGAGATGCCAATTCTCCGGTTCTTGCCTCGATCGCGAATGAAGTGACGTGGTTCACGCCGCGCCGGATGATACATCCGAACTCGCCAATCAAATTGCAGATCAGATTTGCAAGTTGCGTGCGTTGACCAATCAGCGCTTGCCGTGCGCGATGCTGACTGAGCAAGGCTTGCTGTTCGACTGTCTTAATCGCTACGAAACGCATGGCGGGTCGCGTTACAGCTTCGCAAATCGCCGCCGCATCACCTGCATCCGACTTACCGCGCTTGACATAAGGCTTGACGTAAGTTGGCGGCATCCCGTTTGCCGTCTCATCGTCCCCGTTATAGAGAGTCACCCCGCAGACTACCCGACAGTCCAAGTATCGTGGTCATGACTTTGCGTCCTGGGAGGATGGCTGAAATAAACGCCGCAGCACGAGCGTAGCGACAAGAATGGCGGCAATCAGGGGCATTGATGCCGGGAGCACTGCGCCGGTGGTCAAGATCAGGCCTGCAGCGACCGGCAGCAGCCAATGCGCCGCGCCGTTAAAGTGAAAGCGATCGCGGATCAGCCACAGCGTCGCGACATAAACGGCCACCGGAACTGCGACGGATATCGATGCCACGCGCATGTCGACATGGCCATCGTGGGTAAGGACGCCCTTCATCACGGCGAAACCGGCGCCTGTCGCCGCACCCGCGGCAAACAGTGCAAAATGCCCGTAGCCCCACAGCATGGCATGACGCAGTTCATCGCGGTGAAGATGTTCCGCGCCGGTGAAATAGAGGCCCCACAGCGAGAAGGTTACGATGGCGCACACGATGGCGAACTGGAACAATTCGGCCTTCGGCCAAGCGCCGCCGCTCTCAATCTGAATGAGCGAAACGATGGCGAGGAAACATTCGCCGAGGACGATGATGTTGAGCAGGCCGTATCTCTCGACAATGTGGTCGCGATGCCAGGTCGTCTTTCCCTGACGTTCCGCCATTGCCGGCACGAGCAATTCACCTGCCGCGCCCACGCAGAAAAGAGGAAGAAACGCCCATGACGTGGGTGAGACGGTCGTGACCAACACGATCCAGAACACCTGCATCAGCGCAACGCCCGCGGCGTAACGCTTCGCCGTGTTCCGCCGCGCGGGGTCGCCCCGAGCTGCGGCAAGCCAGAACACGACCATGCCTGTGCGCATGATGATGAAACCGAGCAGCGCGAGCCAGATCCGTTGGTCGGCAAACACCGCAGGAATACCCGCTGCAAGCATCAGCGCACCGAACATCACCATCATGGACAGCACCCGGAACAGGGTTGATCCATCGTCGTACGATGACGCGAACCACGTGTGGTTCATCCAGGCCCACCAGATCATGAAAAAGGCCATGAGATATCCGATGAGCGCGCTTGCGAAATGCGCTTCGGCGATCCCGTGGTGGAGCCCGCCGGCGGCCGCGGCGATCGCCACCACGAACGCCAGGTCGAACATGAGCTCCAGAGGGGTGGCAGCCCTGTGGGCCTCACCCTTGTCTCGTGGTGCAAATGAAATGAGAGATGAATTCATGGACGCCTCAGCCGCATTGTCCGGTTGGATGGAGTTACTTCGTCAGGTCTTGGGCAGTGGAATAAATTCCGACCGATCGTCGGGCGGCAGGTCGAATTGCCCGTTCCCCCAATCGCCTTTCCGCCATTGCTCCTTTGCTTCTTCGATACGTTCCCTGCTTGATGAGACGAAGTTCCACCAGATGTAGCGCGGGCCGTTTAGCGTCTCGCCGCCAAGGATGACCACGCGAGCCCCTTGTGGACCAGCCGCGACCGTAATGCGGTCGCCGGGCCGGAACACCATCATTTGCCCGGCATTAAATTCCTGTCCTGCAATCGAAAGGGAACCTTCGACGACGTAGAGCCCGCGATCTTCGTGGTCGTCAGGTAATGGCAGCCGCGCTCCCGCCTGCAAGCGCGCATCACCGTAGAAAATCTCCGAAAAGACGCTCGCGGGAGCAGTTTCGCCGTAGGTGCGGCCGAGGATCAGGCGCACGTTGGCACCGGCGTCGTCGATGACCGGTAGCGCCTCTTTGCTGTGGTGCTCGAAGCTCGCGGCGATTTCTTCCTCACCTTCCGGCAGGGCGACCCAGGTCTGAATGCCAAATAGGCTGTGCGGTGCCTGTCGTGTCGCCTCGCTTGTCCGCTCCGAGTGTGTCACGCCTTTGCCGGCAACCATCCAGTTGACCGCGCCGGGCAGTATGATCTGATTGGTGCCGAGGCTATCGCGATGCTGAAACTCCCCCCGGTATAGATACGTCACGGTCGCCAGACCGATATGCGGGTGCGGTCGCACATCAACACCCTTGCCGGTGACGAACTCTGCCGGGCCTGCCTGATCGAAGAAAATAAACGGCCCGACCATTTGCCGTTTCGGGGAAGGCAGTGCGCGACGCACTTCGAAACCGCCCAGATCGTGCGCACGCGGCACAATCAGTGTTTCGATGGCATCGACGGCGATCTCGTCAGGGCAGCCGGGCTCGAATGCGGGATTCCAACTCATGCTAACTTCTCTTTCTCAACGTCATTCGCCGACTGGATCGCCGCGATCAGAGCGGCGAGCCAGTATAACCGGTCAGGCATCCTTTACGGGCTTCAGCGTGTTAAAACTGGTGATGAGGTTGCGATAATCGGGGATGTGGTTCGAGAACAGCTGCCCCAGTCCTTCGACATCGTTGCGCCAATCGCGATGCAGTTCGCACGCAAGGCCGAACCAGGTCATGAGTTGGGCGCCGGCGGCCGACATGCGATCCCAGGCCGAATGGCGCGTGATCTCGTTGAACGTGCCGGACGCGTCGGTAACGACGAACACGTCGTAGCCTTCCTCGATCGCCGAGAGCGCAGGGAACGCCACACAGACTTCCGTCACGACACCGGCGATGATGAGCTGTCTTTTGCCCGTCGCCTTTACGGCCTCAACGAAGTCTTCGTTGTCCCATGCGTTGATTTGGCCAGGCCGTGCAATGAACGGCGCGTTCGGAAATTTTTCCTTCAATTCCGGGACCAACGGACCGTTCGGGCCGTCCTCGAAACTCGTCGTGAGGATCGTCGGTAGTCCGAAGTAGTCGGCGAGATCCGCAACCGCCAGGACGTTGTTCTTGAATTTGTCCGGCTCGATATCTCGTACCAGTGACAGCAGACCGGTTTGGTGATCGACCAGCAGCATGGCTGCGTTGTCTTTATCGAGGCGGGTGTATGGGGTGGTCATGATTGTTCTCCATTCATAGGGGTTGCAGTCTTGTCCGCGATTGGGCCTGAGGCGGCCTCGACCTTTTGAAGGCCGAAGCCGCCTTTCCCTGATCATGCAGTTTCGGTTTCGCGCATCGTGCCGAACTTGCCGCTCTGGAAATCAACCATTGCCTGCTTGATCTCCTCGGCCGTGTTCATGACGAACGGTCCGTGCGCCATGACGGGCTCGTCGATTGGTTCGCCGGTAAGAACCAGCAGTTTGGCGTCGTTGTTGGCCTCGATCGCAACACCACCGCCGTCGCGCCCGAGCAGAACGGTCTGCGCATCGCGGGCGATTTCGCGCCCGTTGATCTCGACCGTACCGGCGAGCACCAGGACGCTCAGCGTATGTCCTTGCGGAACGTCGAGGGTCGCGGTCTTGTCGCGGCCGAGCCGCACGTCCCAGATGTTGATCGGCGTGAACGTGCGCGCGGGGCCTTTCGCGTCGCCGAAGCGGCCCGCGATGACGCGGAGCGTGCCGGCACCATCTGCCAGGTCGACCGTCGGGATATCCGCATCGAGCAGGCCCTGATAGCCGGGCGCAACGGACTTGTCCTTGGCCGGCAGGTTGACCCAGAGCTGCACCATCTCGAAGTTTCCGCCCTTCGCGGCAAACGCCGGCGCGTGATACTCCTCGTGCACGATGCCCGCGCCCGCCGTCATCCACTGAACGTCACCCGGGCCGATGATCCCGCCGGCGCCGGTAGAGTCCCGATGCTCGACCTCGCCGTCGTAGACGATTGTGACGGTCTCAAATCCCTTGTGCGGATGCGCACCGACACCGCGCCTTTGCGCCGTCGGCGCGAAACGGACAGGACCTGCATAGTCAAGCATGATGAAGGGGCTGACGTGCCGCCCGTGGGCGTGGTGCGACAGCATGGTGCGGACGGGGAAACCATCGCCGACCCAGTGCTGCCGCGGGGCGCTGTAAACGCCGAGAATCTGTCTCATCGTTTCATCTCCTTTCGTGGACTGGCGATGCCAGCCTTGTTGGAGATGAACGTATTCACGCACCAATCGATGGTAAAGATCGCAAAAATCAGCCATGCTGTCCTGAAAATAGGACAATTAGGCATGCAGGACCTCAATGATCTCTACTACTTCGCGCAGGTCGTCGAGCACGGCAGCTACGCAGCGGCCGGCCGCGCGCTCGGCGTTCCACGATCGAAGATCAGCCGGCGCATCATCGCGCTCGAAGAGCGGCTCGGCGTTCGCCTGATCCAACGCTCGACGCGCAAACTCACGATCACCGAACTCGGCCGGGAATACTATCGCCATTGCGTGGCGATGATGGTCGAGGCGGAAGCCGCACAGGAAGTCATCGACCGTTCGCGCTCCGCCCCGCAGGGGCTCATTCGTGTCAGCGCTCCGCCGGCTCTGGTCTGCTTCGAGATCGGTCCGATGATCGCGCGCTACATGGATGCCAACCCGCTCGTAACAGTGGAATTGGAGTCCACATCGCGCCGTGTGGATGTCATCGGCGAAGGCATCGATGTCGCAATTCGTGTGCGGTTCCCGCCGCTCGAAGACAGTGATCTGGCGATGCGCATATTGGGCGAGAGCGCGCAGCAGATCGTAGCGAGCCCGAAGCTGGCCGATGACTTGCCCAAACCGCTCAAACCGGCCGACCTCGCCGGTCTGCCAAGCCTCGACCTCGGACCGCGCAACCGCGAACACGTGTGGGAACTCGAAGGGCCCGATCAGGCAAAGGCGCGCATTCCGCATGAACCGAGCCTCGTTACCGACGACATGTCGCAACTGCTCTATGCGGCAATCGAAGGCGTCGGCGTCGTGCAGCTTCCGAGCATGGTCGCCGAGGACCCAGTGCGCGAGGGCCGGATTCTTGACCTGCTACCGGATTGGTCGCCACGAGCCGGCACGGTTCACGCCATTTTTCCGACACGTCGCGGCTTGCTGCCGTCGGTTCGCAGTTTCATAGACTTTCTTGTCAGCGAATATGAACCCGGCTCTGCGTAGAGTGCGACAATCCAGTGGCTAGCAAGTCCGGTTGTTGGCCCAACCCAGAAGACCTCATCATGATCCGATCGGGTCCGCTTTCGGATCCTTCTCGATTGCGCGGAGCCAGTCCAACCAATGCTACTACTTGCGAGAGGCATATGTCTCTTGTTTGATCAAAGTCACCGTGGTGCTCAGTTGCTGCACGTATTGCGCTGAAAGCACCAGTGATCAGATCGTCAGCATTGTGTTTTCCCAGGTTAATGCTCTCCGCCCATTTCCAGTTTCCGATCATTCGTTTGAAGATTACATACAACTGGCGACGTGATTGCCGGGTAAGAGTGCCTGGTCTGGGCATGTGGAATTTGAACTCTAGAGCTGCGATAGAAATGGACCTGAAAGAGCAAAGCATCCGTGAAGCCTCACTTCATAAGGAGTCGAGAGCCTTGCTTCTCAGCGCTACCAGAAAGTTCGTTCTTGCAGCAAGATGCTGCATTGGCATACGACGGATTGCTTTGATCGGCTCGCTGACAACTACAAAGGTCAAGCCGAAGGACACGGATCTTCTTCTCACCATTGAGCACGCCATGGACCTTGGGACGATTGCTCGTATCGGCCGGCAGCTGCAAGGCGGACTACAGCGTCATAACTTGGGTGCCGACATCTTCCTGGCCAACGCTTTGGGCAATTACATTGGAAGAATTTGCTCCTATCGAGAATGCCGCCCACGAATGGCGTGCCGCGCTGGGCATTGCGGAAGGTATCCACATCTCAATGACGATCTCCGATTGGTCACATTGAGCGACGAGCTGATCGCCACGCCACCTATTGTGCTTTGGCCACGCCTTGTGCGCAATTGCAGCGTTCCGGCAGATGTAGACAAGCACTTAATTGAAAAGATTGATGAGGCTGCGGAGTCTACCGAGTAGATCCATGAACCGTCTCGTGAATCGACGGTAGCAACTCCCGTCTTATCAATGTCGGATATCAATTATGGCAACGCGCAGGAAGCTCACGAAGGAACAACTGACCAAGTTGGGCGTTGACGTGCTGTCAGATCTGCTGGTCGAAGAAGCAACACGCAACGCGGATCTGAAGCAACGCCTTGTTCTTTTGCTCGCCTCTGAGAACGGTCCCGATGCCCTCGCGAAAGAGGTTCGCAAACGCATCGCAACGATCGCCCAATCAGCGTCGTTTATTGATTGGAAAGGCGTCAAGAAGTTCGAACAAGACCTCCAGATGCCACTCGACGCCATCGTTCGCCAGATTGCACCGGTTGACTCGGATCAAGCTCTTGAACTCATGTGGCGGTTCTTGGATGCGTCGGAGCCTTGCCTAGACAGATGTGACGATAGCAATGGTGCGATTGTTGGCATGTTTCACAATGCTGTGGATTGGTTGGGCGACATCGCAAACAATCATCCATCGCTGCCAGACACCTTTGCCGATCATGTCTTCGAGCGACTGCAAGCCAACCACTATGGCGTCTATGACGGTCTGTTGAGCGCCGTCTACCCGGCACTGAGCACTCAGAGCGCAGCGCGTTTGAAGCAATGTCTGATGGATTGGCATGAAACCGCTATGCGCGGTTCTGATCCTCACCAGATGGGTGCAACGGCGGCAAAACTCGGCCTTCAAGCACTGGCAGATGCTGAAGGCGATATCGATTCATTTATCGAGACCCATGATGAGAAGTCGCTCCGCAATCCAGTGTTTGTTGCGCGCATTGCCATGCGCCTTTTAGCGGCCGGGCGAGCTGAGGAGGCCTTATCGTATCTGGATGGAGCCATTCCCGATTCCAATTTTGGTTTCATGGAATGGAATGACGCGCGGATCGCTGCTCTTGCGGCCAACGGTGACGGAGCCGGTGCACAGGATCGTCGATGGCAAATGTTTCAGCGAACCTTGGATGATCGATATCTACGAGATTACCTCAAGGATCTGCCTGACTTTGAAGATGTCGAAGCTGAACAAGAGGCGCTGGACTGGGCGGAGAAGGCAGAGGACGTTCATCGAGTTCTGGCGTTATTTGCATATTGGCCTGCACTCGATCGTGCTTCTCGGCTCGTGATCAGCCGGATATCGGAGATGGACGGCAATGCCTACTACATCCTCTCACCAGTCGCTGAGCATCTGCAGGCCAAGTTTCCACTCGCATCGGCCCTTCTGCGCAGATCATTGATTGAGGCGACACTGAATGGCGCTAAGTCGACGCGGTACAAGCATGCTGTGCGGCATCTGCTAGAAATTGAAATTCTAGACTTGCAGATCAGCGACTACGGCATCCAAGAAACACACGACGAGTTCGTTTCGAGGATCAAGCAACAACATCCGCGGAAGCGTGGCTTCTGGAGCATGACCGGCGAAGCCATATGACGGTGGTCGATCGTGACAACCATGACCGAAGCTAAAGGCATAGCGGAAACTATTTGCTCTGAGTGAGTTTTAGCGTTCTTGACCCGTTGCAGACCACACTGGCTTTGGTCTGTCCTCTGGGGAGCGTCCGCAGTTGGAAAATGCGGACATACACTCTGCGAACCCAAGACGAATTGATGTGGCTTTGTCACCCTCACTGCCAGGCGGCCATACGGTCGCGAAGATCAAAATTTCAGACGATTAGCAAGGTTGTGGATGTTGGATCAATCGATGGCAAACGACAGGCCAAGCGCTGCAAATGAATTTGTGGGCTCCGATTGCTGACATATGCCAAACAAAGCTTCCCGGCCACGCTGCTGCTGGTTTCAGCTGACTTGAACTATGAACTCCTTCCTGGCGTTGGCTTCAAGATCATACTGAGAGCGGCCAGTGAAGTTGAGGTGTTTGCCGTAGGTATGCAGTGAAAGCGTGACCGGATCCGTTTCATTGCGCACTGCATGTATGCCACCAGATTTCATGCAGATCACGTCACCGGGGCCAAGAATGGTCTCCTGCTTGACGTCCAGATGCGCATGGTTTGCGACAGATCTGTCATCGAGCCGTTTGTAGAGCGTATTATGTTCTTTGCCTTCTACGCCGGTAACAATTGCCCAAGTTCCGTGATCGTGCGGTGGCGCCCCACTTCCCGGCTGCCATGCAACTACGAAGACTGCAAGCGAGTGGTCAGGCTCTTCATGCAGCAAGTGAACGCCGAAGCCTTGCTCAGGATCAACACTGTAGTGGTGAGTTCGCAGCCACTCCTTTTCCATTGCGACGCGCTTCGCAAGTGGAACAAGGCCCGTGAAGATTTCATCTTCGTCCTGAGCTTCTTCTGTTATACGTCGAAGGTCTTGAATGAAGGTTTGAAGCGAATAGGCGTCGTGCATGATGAACCCCTTTTGGTCATCGCTGGAGAAACTCTGGAGCCACAGGCTCGCGTGACGTCATTGATCAGTTTCGGGCTGTCACAACAAACTGCGGCGAGATGGCCAGGTACGTACCGTCTTTGACGGCATGCTCCACAAGATTGAGAATTGAACTGATCCGTTCGTTGGAAAGCTTCAGACTTTCGCGCGCGTAGCCCGCAACTGTCTTAATCATGTCCAAAAGCCGTCCATCGGTGTCAGGACTTGCCATTAGCTGAACGCGTACGTCTTCAAAGCCTGCACTCTTTAAGATTCCGTACAACTGGCGTCCAATTGTAGGATGCGGCCAGGCCCAGCCCGCTGCATCAATAATCGCATTCCAGTCGTGCTGAGGCACCGGTTCGACAGCAGTTAGGGTCCAGTCACTTTCGATTGCGTGAACTAATCCGCCGGGCCGAAGGACGCGTCTAAATTCGCGAGCAGTTTCGAGCGGCTCTGCAACGTAGATGATGGTATTGCGCGCAGTCACGCGATCGAGGCTACCATCTACCAACGGCAAACCAGGAGTGCTGAGGAGATGTGTAGTAACGCGTTTAATGAGGCCGTGTCGCTCGATGCGGGCCGCTGTTCTTTGAATGAAATCCCGATTGATGTCCAAAGCATGAACGTGCCCATTCGGCCCTACGCGTTTAGCAAACTCGATTGCTGCGTGACCTGGACCGCAACCGAAATCAGCCACGACTAGGCCTTCATAAATATCGGCGGGAGCGTAGAAATGCTCAGTTGCTGGGTTCCACGAAAACATTGCTTCGTATCGTTCCAAGCGCTCAGGATCGATGTGGAGCCAATGATCTTGGAACTTCTTGCTCGGTGATGCCGACATTTGCTGTGCCCCAATCGCTTGTCCATGTCTAAGTGACATCGCTTAAAATGACTGCCGGAATCAGTGGCAGTGAATACCACCATCAATGACAGTTGTTTGCCCGGTCACGGATTTTGCACGGCAATACGTAATGACCTGATTGGCGACATCTTCGATTGATGCGTTCTGCTTCAATAGCGCTCGTTCTCGCATGGCATGGACACTTTCAGATGGAATGCGGCTCGCCATCCGCGTTCCCTCCATCAGACCTGGTGCAACGCAGTTGACGGTCACGCTTGGTGCCATTGCCACCGCCAGACACCGGGTCAAGTGAATGACACCTGCCTTGCTGACAGCTTGAGCAATGCTACTGCCGGCCGGCTCAAGGCCGATCATCGCCCCCACGTTCACCACTCGAGCGTAACTACTCTTGCGCAGGTGAGGAGCCGCGGCCCGCGTAACCAAGAAGGGCCCGGTTAGGTTTGTCGCAGTAATGCTGTTCCAAATTTCGGGTGTCAAGCTGGCAAGGTCATGGAAGGGCACGGGCGCATTCGTGGCCGCGTTATTGACGAGAATATCGATCCGCCCAAACGAGTTTGCGACCGCGGCAACGGTGCTTTCAATCGACACCGGATCTGATTGGTCCATTTGCACAGCTTCGACGCGCCTTCCGGCTGCGCGTATGAGTTCGCAAGCCTTCTGCGCGGACTTGTGGTCTGAGTGGTAGCTCAGGCAGAGATCTGCTCCTTCATGCGCGAGGGCCTGCGCGATGGAAAGCCCGAGACCACCGCTGCCGCCGGTGATGAAGGCAATGCTGCCACTGAGTTCCATATAATCCTCCCGAATTAATTCGCGGAATGGGATGCTCGAGCGTCTGGTGTATTGGGCTATCTAGAGATGATAAAGTTGACTTTAGGAAATAAATTCGTGACAGAATTTCCGTAATGAATATTCCGCATGAAATGCTGACTTTCGTTCGCGTGGTCGAAGACGGTAGTTTCGCTGCTGCTGCCGCCAATCTCGATCTTTCTCCGTCGGCTGTGTCAAAGATCGTTTCGCGCTTGGAACGGCGCTTGGCAACGAAGCTTCTCACCCGGACGACGCGCCGTCTGACGCTCACGGCAGAGGGACAGGTATACGTAGCGAGAGCACGAGAAATCATCGCTGCCATCGACGCTGCAGAGTCTGCGGTCCGGCAATCTGCCAACGAGCTTCAGGGCCACCTTCGCATCAGCACAGGGACAGCGGTTGGTCGGAAACGGCTTGTAACGCTTGTGCCGCAGTTTCTCTCTGCACATTCCGGGATTACCGTCGATTTGATCGTCTCAGACCACCGCATTGATCTGATCGAGGAGAATGTCGACGTTGCTGTGCGAGCTGGTGATTTACCGGACAGTACAAACACCGCGCGAAAAATCGCCACTGCCAAGCGGGTGATTTGTGCAAGCCCTGGTTATTTGGAGACCCACGGCCGGCCATCGACGCCACTAGACTTGAGAAGCCACAGCTGTATCGTCATCGACGGCTTTCCGCATTTGGCTCGTTGGCCGTTCCATATCTCGGAAGGTGTTTCTCGAGTTCAGGTCGGCGGCGCACTGACGACTGACAATGCGGATGTCATGCTCGATCTCGCGATATCAGGGCACGGCATAGTGAGAATGGTCGATCTACACGTTTCGGATGCCATTCGCCATGGCCAGCTAGTGGCACTGTTTGCCGATGAACAAGTTGATGATGCCATACCTATTTGGGCGATGTCACCACCGGATAGAAATCAGCTGCCACGTGTGCGCGCATTTATCGATTTCCTCGTGGAGTACTTTGCCGAGGACAACTGATCGCGACGCTGCAATTCCATAAGGACCAAAAGTCTATTGCCTGGACCTTTCGGTGTTTGGGCTTGTGACAGATTGGAGGGCTGGTTAGTGGGTAAGTGTTTTCTCGGCCACATCCATGGGCGCCGCATTGATGTCCGCTTCGGAAAATCGCTGCCGCTCTGACTGTTTTTCGGCGATGTCGGATGACCGTCGCTATTGGCCCACAGGGTTCAAGCTCAGCTGGAGCACATCGCGTCCGCAGTTGAAGTATCCTCTGTCGTGATTTGCTCAGCAGCAAGATGAACCAGACTGACCCATAGTGTGCATTTAGCGTCGGCTAACGGTGGTTGTCACAGGAATTCAAGAAGGCTATGCCACGGCTCATGACTCTCGCGCTTTCCATCACCATTTTTCTCGCATTCTCGATTTTCGGGCTTTGTGCTTGGCGGTGGAACGATGCCCGAATAGATCAAGCGGTCTGGGACGAACTCACTCGAATGGCAGAGAAAGCACCAATAGCATTCGATCAAAAATTGGTCGAAGGTCTGCCAGAGCCTGCACAACGCTTCTTTCGCTACGCTATTGCGGCGGGCACACCACTTCAGAGCGTTGCCGAGATCACGACGGGCGGTGAACTCGGCTTTGGAACGAAGGGGGCACCAAACTACAAACCAATGCAGGCGACCCAAGTTCTTGCCGCACCACACGGACTGGTCTGGCGCTTAAAGTCCGGTGCGATCAGCGGCTCAGACGGTGTTATTGGTGGAACGTCGTGGACGCGGTTTTGGCTGTTTGGTTTGATCCCTGTGGTACGCACCGGCGGCACAGCGGACCATCATCGCTCGGCTATGGGGCGCGTCATTGCCGAGGCAGTGTTCTGGACCCCCGCTGCCTTGCTTCCAAGTGCAACTGTGCAGTGGGAGACAGTAAGTAAGAATTCAGCTCGGGTCACCGTACGGGCTGGCAGCTTCCCGCATGTCGTTGATGTGACTATTGCAGAGGATGGCCAACCGACTCGGGTGATACTGCAACGTTGGAGCAACGAGAACGCGGAGAAGAGGTACCGCCTCCAGCCCTTCGGCGGAGAATTGTCAAGTTTTCATAGCTTTGGCGGATACTGTCTGCCGACGCGTGTGGAGGGCGGCAACCTGATCGGCACCGACGCATATTTTCCCTTCTACAAAGCTAATGTCACAGCAATCCGTTACGTGTCTGGTAGTACGCAGCGATGACCGATAATGTGAAGAGTTTCGGATGCCGGCCCATGCACGTTGGCGCCACCCGCACCGGGGCCGGTGTCCGAAAGTCCCCAGGGAAGGAACCCGCGGGCGTTTGGGCGAAGAGCGTGCCGCGATTGCTATGGGGTTTTAACGATCAGGCGTGGCCTGTCGGATTGGTGACGGCCGCATGCCGTACGGTTGTGTGAGGCATGCAAGGTGGGCCACTGGGTCTTGCCTGTCATCGATATGAACATCTTTGCGATCGTCACGGCCATGAGAAGGTGATCGGGACGCCGCCGGGCGTTGCGGCGCGGCGGCCGCCGGATGTCAGGGGTGTTGTCGCGGGACGTTGAGATCATGAACTGTAGATGCCTTCCGGTTCCGGTATGCTGTGTGGTGTCGCGCCGGGCGCGAAGGCCTCGATGATGCGCATGGCGTTGCCGCATGAGGGACATGGCATTGGCCAGGCTTCATCGGGAGCTGCCTCGGGTTCAGCGTCGTCGTCGCTGTCAGAGGTATCATTGGCGATCGGCTCTGCGCCCCCAAGAAGATCGCGCATCCTGGCGAGATTGTCGGCCTTCACGCCGCTTGCGAGGAGGCCGTAATGGCGAATGCGGTGGAGCCCCTTGGGCAGGACATGGATAAGGAGGCGGCGAATGAACTCGTGCGGGGTGAGCATCATCGTCGTGTATCGGGCGCTCCCATTGCGACGGTAATCCTTGACGCGGAACGTGACAGACGCGGTTGAGCTGACGCACCGTGATGGGACGCAGTGGATCCTGGCCGGGGAACAGCCAGCCCTTGGAGCGGCATTGCAGCCACCATGCGCGCAAGAGTTCGAGCAGGTGTGGGGAGAGCATTGCATGGCGGTCCTTGCGCCCTTTGCCCATCTCGACGCGGATCAGCATGCGCTTGGAATCGATGTCGCTGACGTGCAGCATGACGACCTCTCCGCCCCTGAGGCCAGCGCCGTAGGCGATGCTGAGCGCCGCCTTGTACTTGAGGCCAGGTCCCGGTGCGGCGTCGAGCAGGCGAGCGACATCCTCTGGCGGTAGCACCCGCGGCAGCTTCCTCGGATAGTTCGTGCGCGCCAGTTGGTGGGCGAGATCGGCCCGCCCGAGCGTGACGGTGAGAAAGAAGCGCAGTGCCGAAGCCAGAGTGTTCATCTTCGGTGGCTGCGCACCCTCGGCAATCTGGGCCGCCTGGAAGCGGCGCAGGTCATCGCCGGTAACCGTGTCCGGTGATCGACCGAGAAACTCAGCCAATGCTTCGACATGGCGGATATAATCGTGCTTGGTCTTGTCGACGAAGTTGCGGTTCGTCATGTCCTGCAGCATGCGCCGGCGCAGATCGGTGATCGTCTGATCGGTCATCGGGGGCTCCTGTCTTGAGTTGGAGGGTCTTGAAACCCCTCGATCCTCAAGACGGGACGCCTCGCCCGTTATCTTATGCTGCTTGGTTGGTTAGCGCTGACTAAGCCCCATGGCACCGCCCGCGCGCAGCGCACTCCCGCTGAAAGCGGGTTCGTTCCATGGCCCGCAGGATTCAAGCTCAGCTGGAGCACATCGTGTCCGCAGTTGAGATATCTCTGCCGTGATGTACTCAACGGCAAGATGAAACAACCTGACCCAACTCGGTCATCGTCAACATTTTCATTTCGCACCGCATCAACAGGTACCCCGCTCCGAAGCGGACCTGAGCAAGTGCAGCATCATCAAGCCCTCTAACCGACGCGATGATCAAAGGGCGGCCATTGGATGGGCTAGTGTTGGCAGCACCGGTCTTCGAAAATCGCGGTAGAAGTTGACCCAAGAGCAGTCGGAATACGCTCCTATTGGGTTATCAGGACTAAGCACACTTTGGGAATATCAATCGCCGGCGCTGCTTAGCCAAGTGCGTCACTCGTTCGTTTTGCGCCTGCCTCAGGTAAACCGCTGCCGTAGCGCGATGGTGGCAGCGTCCGGGCTGGTCAGGACTGGCACGCCTACCGCCGCTGAAACGGAGGCCCGGGCTCGGCTCGTTGAAAAATGCGCGAGCATGATTGCATCGCAGTCTGACAGCTGTGGCGCGGCTTTGGCCAAGAGTGTGTTGTGCGTGTCAGCGTCGCCCGCTTTCAGGGCATCGATCGCATCCGCCGCAAGCACCGTTTTCAGCGTTACGTCCCGCCCGCCGGCTGCCTCGCGAAACTCGGCCTCCATGCTTTTGACGGACGGTGGAAATGTCGCGAGCATGCCAATCGTTGTTCCAGCCTCGAAGGCTGCATCGAACATCGCCTCGTTTGGCTTGAGCGTTGGAACTGGGCTGCGCTGCGCAAAAGCTTCGATAGCAGGGCCGAAAGCTGAACACGTGTAAAGGATAGCCTGAGCGCCCACCGACAGGGCATAATCGCCAAGCGCGCCGATGCGTGACGACATCGCCTCGGTCAGTGCGCCATCCCGGGCTCGGTCGACACTCAGCGAGTCGTCCCACAGATTGACCCGCTCAGCATCTGGCCAGTGCTCGTCAAACGCGGTTGCGATTGGCGCCATGGCAACCTCGACAGCATGGATAAGCGCGATGCGCGTCGGTTCAGGCATGTACATCAACCTCGATCTTGGCCGGGCTTTCAAAGACATCGGGATTGCGTTCGACGATCAGGTCGAGTTCATGCGACCAACGCTTTTTATGTGCTGCGTGAATCTCGCGCGCCGTTTCTGGATCGTTGCGCCGTATCGCTTCGACAACGGCGGCATGATTGGTGTTGGAATACACCGGCTTTTGCCTGAGCGGCATCGTGATGAGACGCGCGCGATGGGCCTTGTCGAGATAAAGTTGCGCGGTGTGTTGCAAGTGCGTGTTCCCGCACAGTTCGATCAGCAGGGAATGAAACTTGAAGTCGGCCTCGGCCCAGGCTTTCATGTCGCCGCGCTCCAAGGCAGCGTCCATGCCCTGCACCGCTGTATCGAACTCGGCAATCTGGGTGATCGTCAAATGGCGTGCGGCAACCTTTTCCGCTGCTAGCACTTCCAGCCAACCGAGCACTTCGTTGATCTCGCGAATATCGCGCAGTGTGATCGGCACGACGCGAACGCCACGGCGCGGGACAACCTCGACCAGCCCTTCATATTCCAGTCTGACAATCGCTTCGCGCACCGGCGTGCGGCTCATGCCGAGCGCTTGTGCGAGTTCTGCCTCCAACGTCTCGGAGCCGGGACGCAGTTCATTCGACAGGATCTGTTTTCGCAGGCGTCGGTAAGCCAGGTCAACAAGTGTCCCTGAGCCTTCCATAAACTCGTGAGAATTCATTCAGCGGACCTATCGGATACGCAAATGCTGCATCAATGTTGTGAACATACTGCGAACACACAGATGAAGCAAGTCGTTGAGCACCAAATCCACGCCAGATTGATACACGAACTGACGCTTTCGCACAGTTTCGATCCACAACAGTGACAGGTTGACTCCCATGCTGAGCCTGTTACGAATACATTAAGAGAAATAAAGAATTTATAGTGGAGGAAGCTCGATGAGAAAGACTTTGGTCGCCGTTGCAATCGGCTGCGCGTTGGTCACGGGCATGACAACCAGTGTGAGCGCTGAAACCAAGCGATTTACGCTCGCCACGGCCAATGGCCCGAAAGACTTTGGGACGCTTGGTGTCGCACACTGGCAGAAACTCATGAAGGAACGCTCAAACGGCGAACTGGCTATGGACATTTCGACGGGCGGCGCGCTCGGCGGTGACCAACAGCTCCTGCAGCAGCTTGGGACAAATGAAATCCAGCTTCACGTTGCCGGTCCCGTTGTGCTGCACAAGCTCCTCAAAGAATATCAGTGTATGGAGGCGGAGTTCGTCTATCGGGACATCGACCACGGCTACAAAGTGTGGACGGGCAAGCTCGGCGAGGAGGTTTCGAAGAAGCTTGAAGAGAAGTATGGCATCACGATCCTGGGGGTCGGTCTCAGGGGCGCGCGCCAACTGACGGCGAACAAGCCGATCGAATCACCGGATGACATCAAAGGTGTGAAAATCCGCGTCACCAACCCGCTGCGCGCGAAAGTGTTCGAAGCGTTCGGTGCTTTGCCGGCGCCACTCTCGTTCTCAGAACTGTATGGTGCTCTACGACAGGGCGTCTTCGAAGCTCAGGAAAATCCTATTCCGACGATCTGGGGCAGTAAGCTCTACGAGGTTCAAAAGACGATCAATCTGACGGGCCACGTCATAAGTTACTACGTTGTTTCCGGCAACAAGAAGTTCGTTGATGGCCTGTCGGATGCGCACCGAAAGATCTTCGATGCGAGCCTCAGCGAGTCCATGGAGTGGCTGAACAACAAGGTACGCAACGACACGGATTCGCTTCTCGAAAAGATGAAGGCAGAAGGCGTCAAGATCATAGAGCCGGACGTTGCGAAATTCAGCGCGATTGCCAAGCCGATCGTGGCAGAGTTTGCCAAGAAGAATTGCCGCCCCGGCCTGCTGGATGATATCGCAGCCGTGAAATAACGGGTCCTCTTTGTGAGCGATCAAAGAAACGATAGCGAGCGGGCGGTAACGCGCCCGCTCGATGGTGGTGGCCAGAGTGATTTCGGGCCGGCCCCTTCCGAGCCAAGTACGCAGCCACCCATTGAGTATAATTTGTTCGAGCGTGCATTATTCGGCGCCGCATTCTTAATGTTCGTTGCGATGATATTGGCGACGCTCGGACAGATAATCTTTCGATACGTTTTGGAAGTTTCCGTGACCTGGACCGAGGAAGTCGCTCGATCCTTGTTTGTCCTATCGATGCTGATGGCAATCGTCTTCGCCTACCGCGAGCGTGAGCACATCATCGTCGATTTCCTCTACGCCAATATGCCGCCAGCGGTCCAACGCTGGCTTGGCATCGTGTTCAACCTCTGCATTCTTGCTTTCATCGCATTCGCCGCCCGCGGGGCCTGGCGCCTTGCCGAACTCAACTGGACGTCGACCCTCATCACCGTGCCAGCTTTTAGTGTGGCCTATTTTTACATCTGGCAACTCTTCGCCCTCGCCCTGTTATTCCTGTACGTGGTCTTGGACACGTTGGCCCGTGTGCGAGGGAACGATGAGGCTGCTACTGCGCTGGGGCGCGATCACGACACATGACCATCTACCTGCTGCTGACGATCCTCCTGATCGCGCTGATTGTCGTTGGAATGCCGGTCGGTTTCGCGGCCGGTCTGGCGGCGTTCGTCGGTGCGGGCGTCTTTTTTGGCGACCTCTTCGATCCCCGCGCTGCGACCATGATCGCACGTCTGGCGCTGTCCAAGATGGACAACTTTCTTCTGCTCGCGATTCCCTTCTTCCTGCTTGCCGGTCGATTGATGAACAACGGTGGCATTACAGAGCGGTTGTTTGGATTTGTTAGCTTGCTGGTGAGATCGATCCGCGGCGGACTTGGTCATGCCAACGTCCTTGCAAGTGTCATGTTCGCCGGTATGTCCGGCTCGGCTACGGCAGATGCAGTTGGACTCGGCCAGATCGAGATGAAAGCAATGCTTAGCCAGGGGTACGACCGCAAGTTTTCAGCCGGCATCACGGCAGCCTCGTCGCTGATTGGGCCGATTCTGCCGCCGTCGATCGTGCTCGTGGCCTACGCGGTTCAGGCCGAGGTTTCCGTTGCGAGGGTCTTCTTTGCAGCCGTTGTGCCAGCGCTGATGTTGGCGGCGGCCTATATGAGCTACGTTGCCTATCGCGCCCGTAAAGATGGTATGCCGAAAGGTACGCGTGCGACATTCAGCGAAATCTGGCCAGCCTTTCGACTTGCGATACTGCCGATCCTGACGCCGTTCATCATCATGGGCGGCATCTATTCAGGCATCTTCACACCGACCGAGGCCGCAGCCGTGGCGGCTGTTTATGCCTGCTTCCTAGGTCTCGTTCTCTATCGTGCCTTCGGCTTCGCCGGGCTGATGCGCGAAATCCGCGGCACCATGATCGATACCGCCGTGGTGATGCTCATCATCGTCTTCACGTCTGCTTTCGGCGTCATCATGATCCGGGCCCAGGTGCCGACGGCGCTCGCCGAGTTCCTGGCCAGCCTGACGGGCGATGGGACCATATTGATGCTATTGCTCATGGGGCTTTGGCTCGTGGTCGGCTGCTTCATGGCACAGACACCGGCGGTCCTGATCCTGACCCCAATCCTGATGCCAATTGCAGAGCGGTTCAATCTGGACCTCATTCACTTTGGCATCGTCATGTCGCTGACGCTGACGCTCGGCATGCTGACACCACCGGTTGGCATGGTGCTCTATGCGCTCACCAGGGTGACGGGGCTGAGGTTCGAGCAACTAGCCATAACGGCGATCCCCTACCTGTTCCTGACAGTGGTGGTTATTGTTTTGCTCATCCTGTTTCCGGCACTGGTTACGGCTCTACCGGACGCGTTGCTATGACGGGCTGGCGTGACAGGCACATCAAAGTTGTGATGGTCGGCACGGGCTTCGTCGCTCCGTATCATGCCGCCGGATGGCGCGCCAACCTGAATGTCGAGGTCGTCGCTGCGGTCACCCGCGATCCCGAAGCCGCCCGTCCACGCCTTGCCAAGCTCGGTATTCCGCGTGGGTTTCGCACCCTGGACGAGGCCATCGCGCACGAACGACCGGACGTTATCGATATATGCTCACCGCCCGAGCGACATCGCTGCGATGCAGAAACGGCCATAGAGGCCGGCCTGGCGTTCATGTGCCAGAAACCGCTCGCGGCGAACTATGCCGACGCGCAAGCAATATGTGACGCCGCGCACGCCAGAGGCATCAGAGCGATGGTGCACGAAAATTTCCGTTTCCGCACCTGGAACCGCGCGCTCAAACGCAACCTGGATGAAGGCTCGGTCGGCAAACCGTTCTTCGCGCGATCCGTGCAGCGTATGGCTGGCACGGTCTTGACGGCAGAAAACCCGGATCGGCCATGGAGCCTTGAACGCCAGCCGCAGTTTGCCACGCAGACACCATTCCTGATCCTGGAGTCGGTGATCCACCAGATCGACGTTGCACGCTATCTCTTCGGTGAGCCGAATCGGCTGTTCGCCCGCTGTCGCCGTATCAGCCCACACGTTGTGGCAGAAGACACGGCCCTGATCACATTGTGCTTCGATGATATGGACGTTCAAATCGAACGGTCCTACGCGTCCAAAGGTTACGACAGCCCGGCCTCGGGTGGTGGTGAAGATCTTGTCGTCGAGGGCACGGAGGGGTCCGCGTTTCTCGCACCCGGGGGCAAGCTGCGAATTGTGCGCGATGATCCCTCGGGGCGAGACGAATTCGCCATTGCGATCGACACGCTGGATGCCTACGCACGATCCTACGGCGATTGCATCGAACACTTTGTCACCCGACTGAGAAACGGGCAGCCGTTTGAGACCTCGCTCGAGGACAACCTGAAGACACTGAGGGCAGTGTTCGCCGCTTACCGTTCGGTCGAGACGGGCAGCGCCATCGACCTGTTGAATTTCGATGAAGGGAAAGACTGATGGATATCGTCGTCATGCCGGGAGACGGCATTGGTGAAGAAATTTCCAACGCGACGCTGGGCGTCCTCCGCAAGGCGGACGAACTGTTCGGGCTGGGGCTGAAATTCGATATACAAGAAATCGGTTTCGTGGCCTACGAAAAGACGGGTACAACTTTCTCGGACGCCGTGCTCGAGCGTGCCAGGAAAGCAGACGGTATATTGCTCGGGCCGATCTCGCACATGGACTATCCCGATCGCGACAAGGGCGGCGTCAATATTTCAGCCGCCGTAAGAGTCAAACTCGACTTGTTTGCCAACGTCCGCCCCGCTAAGACGCGCCCCGGCGTCCCCCATAAGGGAAGCGATATGGATCTGGTTATCATGCGCGAGTGCACCGAGGGCATGTACCCCGACCGCAACATGTTCCGAGGCCACGCCGAAGTCATGCCGGATCCGGACATGGCGATTTCGATGCGCAAGATTACACGTAAGGCGTGCACCCGCATTGCAAAGGCGTCGTTTGATCTGGCGATGAAGCGACGCAATAAGGTCGCGGCCGTGCACAAGGCCAACAATTTCATTCAAACCGACGGCTTGTTTTTGGAGGCTGTCCGCGATGTCGCCAAGCAATACCCGGACGTCGACTATGAAGAGCTGATCGTTGACGCGACGGCAGCCCTGCTCGTGCGCGACGCCAGCCGCTTCGACGTGATCTGCTCAACGAATTTTTATTGCGATATTCTATCGGATCTGGCGTCGGAGCTCTCTGGCAGCCTCGGGCTCGCGGGCTCGATCAACGCCAACGAAACGATGTGCTGTGCCCAGGCTCAACACGGATCAGCTCCAGACATTGCCGGTCAAAACAAAGCAAATCCGACGTCCCTCATTCTGTCGGCCGCCATGATGTTTAACTGGTTCGAAGAACGACGGGGCCTCACCAACTTCGGTGCCGCCGGCCGCGAAGTCGAGCGCGCCGTCGAGGCGTGTATCAGCGACCCAGCCCGCAGAACCGCCGATCTCGGCGGGACAATGACCTGCGATGGCTTCGGCCGTGCCGTGGAAGCAGAGTTGCGTGTGGATTGATTGCTAAAGTAACCGCCTGAACACGCTGCCGGCGTGAAGCTTTATGTTTGGATTAATACGACAGGGCAGAAGCTCATTCCCATAGTGCTGTTTTGGCCCTGTTCTATGCTCAAGCGAAGTCTGCATTGTGGACGAGAACGAACCCGCTTCTGCGGGAGAGCGCTGCGCGCGGACCGTGCCGTGGGGCAGGCGCAGTGCTAACCAACTGAACATCAATCGATAACGGGCAAGGCGCCCTGTCTTGAGGATCGAGGGGTTCACCAACCTCCACTCAAGACAGGAGCCCCCAATGACCTCCCAAACAACGCCAGACAAGACAACGCCGAACAAGACATCACCAGAAGCCATCAGCCCGTCAGGCGACACGTGTGCAATGTCACCACTGCGTGCCCGCATGACCGAGGACATGACGATCCGTGGTTTTGTCGCCAAGACGCAAGTCGATTACATCCGTTGCGTTAAGCGCTTTGCTGCCTTTGTTGGCCGCTCGCCGGATACGGCCACGCCGGAAGAGATCCGCAAGTTTCAGTTTGCGTTGCGCGAGGAGGGCATGTCACCGTCCGCGATCAATGCGATCGTGAGTGCCTTGCGCTTCTTCTTCAAGGTCACGCTCGGGCGGCCGGAGATCGATCGCTGGACGCAGTTTGTGCGCGAGCCGCGCAAGCTACCGGTAATCCTCTCCCGAGAGGAAGTCGCCCGCCTCATCGATTGCGCACCCGGCCCCGGCCTCCAGTACAAGGCGGTCTTGTCTGTTGCCTACGGTGCCGGGTTGCGCGTCTCGGAGGTGGCAGCTCTCAAGGTCAGCGATATCGACAGTGAGCGCATGCTGATCCGCGTCGAGCAGGGTAAGGGCAGGAGGGACCGCTACGTCATGCTCTCAGTTAGCCTGCTTGAGCTGTTGCGCGAGTGGTGGCGTGAAGCACGGCCAGCCTACTGGATGTTCCCCGGACGAGCGCCCGGTCAGCACATCACGCCGCGTCAGATCAACCGCGCTGTCCATTCTGCCGCTGACATGGCCGGCATCGACAAGAAGGTGACGACGCACACGCTGCGTCATTCCTTTGCGACGCACCTGTTGGAGAGCAATATCGATGTGCGCATCATCCAGGCGCTGCTCGGCCATTCCAAGCTCGACATGACGGCGCACTACACGCGCGTCGCCACCAACACCATCCGCGATGTCATGAGTCCGCTCGACCGCATCACTCTGAAGAAGGCGACAAAGACATAGCTGGTCGCAATCCATGTCTCGGTCAGCATTGGAGGTCGCGGATATCTTCCGCGATCACGGACCCGCATGGCGTGATGCCAACCGCGGCCGCATCAACCTTGATCAGATGAAGGCGATGAGCGCCATCGAGCGTTGCCGCACGGCAGCCCTCGGCGGTCATGTTGCGCGTTGTGAGAACGATGCCTGCGGACACACAACGATCGCCTACAACTCCTGCCGCAACCGGCATTGTCCAAAGTGTCAGGGTCGGGCAGCACATGATTGGATGGCCGCGCGTGAAGCCGAACTGCTGCCGGTCAGCTACTTCCATGTCGTGTTCACGCTGCCAACGGCGATCGCCGACATTGCCTACCAGAACAAGGCCGTGATCTACGATCTGCTCTTCAAGGCATCCGCCGAGACCATGCAGACGATTGCAGCCGATCCCAAGCACCTTGGCGCCAAGATCGCCGTCATCTCCGTCCTGCACACCTGGGGATCGGCGATGATGCATCATCCGCACGTTCACATGATCGTGCCGGGTGGCGGGCTGTCTGAAGATGGTGAGCGCTGGATCGCATGCCGCAAGGGTTTCTTTCTGCCGGTGCGCGTACTTGCCAAACTGTTCCGGCGCCTGATGCTAGCGAAGATTGTGGCTGCCCATGACACCGGCAAGCTCGCCTTCCATGGCAGTCTTGCCCACCTTGCCGACGCCCGAGAACTCAAGTGCTTCCTGAGATCGGTGCGACGACGCAAATGGTATGTCTATGCCAAGCGCCCGTTCGCCGGGCCCAGGGCCGTGCTCGCCTACCTGTCGCGCTATACGCACAGAGTTGCGATCTCGAACCGGCGGCTGATCCGGGCTGACGCCAAAACGGTAACATTCAAGGTCAAGAACTATCGCCTCGAAGGACAGCGGCGCCATACCACCATGACGTTGGCAACGCCCGAGTTCATTCGCCGCTTCCTCATTCATGTGCTGCCCAAAGGCCTGCACCGCATCCGCCATTACGGCCTCTTCGCCAACACCGTCCGTGCCGCCAACCTCGCTCGAATGCGTGCGCTGCTTGGTGTTCCTGAGAGCCGCACCGATGATCGTTCCGCTGAGGACGGAACCGAGACCTCTTGCGAGCCGGATCACGCCACACCGCCCTGCCCACGCTGCGGAGGCACCATGCGCATCATCGAAGTCTTTGATCCAGGTTGCACCCCGCGCTCGACACCGACACCTGAAGGCATCGACAGCTCATGACACTGCCAAAGGCTTCAAAATATCAGACTGGCCGGCAGCCCGAGTGCAGCATCGACATCACTCACCCTCACGGTCCCGAAGGACGGCACAATCCAAAAACAAATCCTCTGAACCTTGCCGCCCGCGCTGGTCGTAACGCAACCTGCAATCCACGAAAGCCATCTTTGTCGACTTACCCAGGCGACGCTGAGCCCAACCGCTCGCCCAAATCCCCATAGCGTTCGCGGCGCCACCGTGCGCAAACGCCCGCGGGTTCCTTCATGTCCGACTTGCCGACGCCGTACGCCCCGCCGATTGCACTCGCACGCTCACCGACCGGCGTCTGCAACCCTTAAACGAAGCCGTCAAATTAAACGCGATTGCCCGGCATTGGTGTGTCCGTCATGCCGCAGAATTCGCATGGTTAGCCTGGACCAATCAATGCAAAGGACGGAGCATGTCGCTCCGCCCGATCAGGTCAGATGTCAATCTTCTCAGAGATCTCAAGTGCGTCGTCGACCTCGATTCCGAGGTATCTGACCGTGCTCTCGATCTTGGTATGGCCGAGCAGCAGTTGCACTGCACGAAGATTTCCAGTGCGCTTATAGATCAGCGTGGCCATTGTCCGCCTGAGTGAGTGCGTCCCGTAAAGCGTCGGATCAAGACCAACGGACTCAAGCCATTGACCCAAGAGGCGAGAATATTGCCGCGTAGTCAAATGCTTCACAGGCGCGCCTCGGCCTGGAAACAGCCAAACTTGAGAAGCTCGATCAACGTCTCTCAAGTACTCATCAACTGAGCCGCGTGTTTGCTCGGTCAACTCAAACTTGACTGGATGACCAGTCTTTTGCTGTCGAATGATAGCCCGCTCAATAGCGTAGCCGTTCGGTGCAACATCGTCCAAGCGCAACCGGACAACATCACAGCCACGAAGCTTGCTGTCGATGGCCAGATTGAACAGCGCAAGATCGCGCATCCGCTTCTCCATCTGGAGCTTTGTACGAATGGCCCAGACATGTTTGGGCAGGAGTGGTGGTTTTTGCCCAATGATCTTGCCCTTGTTCCAAGGCTCAGAATCCTTGCGCGGACGAATGATTTCTCGGATCGTTTTCATGAATCAACTCCTCAGTTCTAGAGTGAGTGATCACGATGAACGATCACCGGCAAGCGCGGTGGTGGCAGTCGGACAGAGGTTAACGCTCGTCACTGAAGACTTTTGGCCCGCCACCGGCTCCGCACGAACTCTGACAGCCAGAGCTTGACCAAGCGCCGGGGCGCAAAACAAGGCAATTCGGTACTGTTATATCGGACGCCGCGGGTCCGATCATGCATTGCATAGATGTGTGCCCCACTGGGGCTTGCCCCAGTGGGTCAAGGACTGCCGCGTGCGCCAGCGCCCCAATAGGGCCCTGGACGCATTTTCGCACGCTCTGTCCCGCAATGTGTTCGTCGTTAATGAAACAGACGAGATGCGGACATGAAGGAGACTGCGGCAGACGTGTTGATCGGCTATGCCCGAACCTCGACCATCGAACAGGAGGCTGGTCTCGAAGCGCAGATGCGCGATCTGGAGGCGCTGGGTTGCAGGAAGATTTTCACTGAACAGGTATCGTCGGTGAGCAGGCGCGAACAACTCGAAGCCTTGCTCGACTATCTGCGGGATGGCGATGTGCTCGTGGTCACCAAACTCGACCGATTGGCCCGCTCAGTCAAAGATCTGTTGCGCATCCTCGATGCGGTTCGTGCGACCGGTGCGCAACTGCGCATTCTGAGCATGGGGCTGGACACCGGCACGGCCAACGGTCGCTTGATGTTAACCGTGCTCGGCGCCATTGCCGAGTTCGAGCGCGAGATCATGCTTGAACGCCAGCGCGAAGGCATTGCCAAGGCCAAAGCTGAAGGCAAATACAAGGGCCGGAAACCAACGGTGCGCGCCCGCAGAACCGAAATCAAAGACCTGGCCGACCAAGGCATTGGCCCAACGGAGATCTCCAAGCGACTAGGCGTCGCACGGTCGAGTGTCTATCGGGTCCTCAGCCATGCGGAACCAGGCACCGGCGAATGAACTCACTTCTCGCGCGTATTAGTGTAGACGGGCTGCTCGCTCTTCCGCCATTTCACGCTCGACCTGGTCCAGAGCGCTCAAATACTCTGCCAGTACGCGTAGTGATCGGTCCGGGTCGGGGAGCAATTCAAGAACGCGTCGGTACTTGTCATCGCTGTCTTCTGCTTCGACTATTGGTACCGGCGGTTTGGAAACCGGTGCCAATGGTTGGCCCCATCCTCGACCGCGGCCGTAGGTTCCCAACAGCGCGACTCCTGCCTTGACGCTACCCTTTTGCGCTTTCCTTTCGAGGGCCAGCTCGTAGCGATCGAGCCGGACACCGTGATAGTCCTCCAGCATATCGGCGATGACTGCATGGCGCGTGATGTAGTTGTGAATTGTCTTTCGGCTACATCCGAGCCGACGCGCGGCACCTGTCACGTGACCGCGCTCCATCAGTAGTGCATCGATCACTTGCTGCGGCGTGAACTGCTCTGGCCGGCCGCGACGGCGCTTGGCTCCGGCGGGTCGATTTTGTTCCCACATTTGTCCTGTCCAATGGGCGCAAATAAAGATTGACGAAAGGCTCTTCAGAGCCCGAATCGCATCATCGATGATCGGTGCGAATGGCTGGGAGCACAAGCATAACAATTCATCAGCATCACCTTCACACGAGCGTTGTGACTAGGATTACCCAGTCCATCTGGCGAGCCGGAGTTGGCGGGGCGTGTCGGTGGCTTTGCAGAGGAAGCCGTCATTTGCGGTTCGACCGTGCCATTGCTATCGTCAGTGAGGTGGTACGACAGCAGTACCTTCAGCAGCGGAAAGTCGGCGTCCGACTGCAACGGGCCAACAAGCGACATCCTAGAGAGTCTGGTCAACCACCAAATGGATTGTCCCGGCAACCTGCGTAAAATACCAGGTTCATTTGTTTGGCGCTAGTACTCGCCGCAATTTCTCGCAAGAGCAACGCTCGACTTTTCAGCGCTGAGTTTCCCTCTTTGACCGGATAGTCTCCAGGCAACAGAAAGACCGAACCGCCAAATTCTAACCCGTGACCTGTTGTGTAGATTACGGCAGCGTCGCTCTGTTGCGACTGCGATCGAAACGCCGCTAGCTTCGTCTTCATTTCCAGCAGCCCAAGATCAAGTGCAAGCTCGGTTTGAAACCCAACCTGGCGCAAAGCCTTTGCTATTCGAATTGCGTCATATTTTGCCCCAGGGAGGGACTCCGCGCCTTCGGATCCACTATAGTCGGAAACAACCATGACCAAGGCAATCCGTTTCTCTGCTTTCCTCGAGGGAACGATCTGGAAATCTTGATGCGAAAGCAACCTCGGTACGTCTGCAGTTTGGAAGCCGTTGCTGTTGTCCCATGTCAATTGTTTGAGCAATGGTGAAAGTTGCGATAGCTTCAACGAACGACGTTGCAACAATGAAACAACCGCGCTAGCAAAAGGATTCCCTGGACGATCTCGGCTGCCGTCAAGCGTGGGCCTGCCAGAGACAGATGCATGATAGACCAGTGTGCTTGCAGATATTGGTGAGGCTGCCATGACACCCGCTACAACCAACAAGGCGATCATGCAGCTCGAACTCTTGTGCAACGCAGGCATTCGTAAACTAACCTTTCGAGATGAATTGTCGATCTAGACTAGGCTAAACAGACGCTATGGCAAGACCGCTGTGGGTCATCCGCGTCGCTCTTTCGTCTGATCATTTACCGTATCATAGCGGATGTGCGCCGCAACCAGACATCGGCGCTCATCTTGGTCTCTCCGTTGAAACTATGGAGAAAACCATGGCTGACAAACCAAGCGCAACGTATCCAAATGTAGGTCGCGAGCCCTGGAACAAGGGCAAGCTCATCGGCGCAAAGCCACCTCTGAGACCGAAGCACGTTTGGGCCATTCGAACCAAGCTCCAACTGGAGCGAGATTATCGAGATCTGGCTCTGTTCAACCTGACTATCGATAGCAAATTGCGCGGTTGCGATGTTGTTGCCATCCGTGTCGAGGATGTCGCGCCTCGCGGCTATGCCATCGATCGCGCCATCGTTCGACAACTCAAGACCGGCAGGCCCGTCAAGTTCGAACTGACCGAGCAAACCCGGGAGGCTGTCGATGGCTACCTCAAGAAGAGCCGTCGCCTACCAGGGCAATACCTGTTCCCGGGGCGTGGCAGCGAAGACTCTCATCTCACGACACGACAATATGCTCGATTACTGGGCCAGTGGTTGAAGGCGGTAGGACTCGATCCAACTGTTTATGGCACGCATTCGATCCGCCGAACGAAGGCGACACTGATCTACAAGCGCACTGGCAACCTCCGAGCGGTACAGCTACTGCTTGGCCACACGAAGATCGAGAGCACGGTGAGATATCTCGGCATCGAGGTTGACGATGCTCTTGAAATTGCCGAGCAAGTTGAGGTCTGATGTACCTGGGTAGAGCCGAAGCGCTCTGCCCATCTACCCACGGGTCTTCCGGGCCATGTGCTGCCATTGCTAACGCCAATCCATCGATACGGCCCAACAATGGTCCAAAGTGATGCAAGATGGCCGTCATGCGTTTGCCAATACATCGATCATCTGACATCGGTGTTGTCCGCTCTGGTCGAACGACTCTGAAGATGTTGGGAGGTGGAAACGATGCGCAATTGCAATGTGTTGACGCGTGCGCTTCAGTCAGGTCCATAGAGCCGACCAAACATTTCGCATCCGCTCGCCTGGGGCCGATGCTGCGTTCCCATTCAAAAATCGGATGAAGACCACTGATCGATCTAGGCGACGCCAATTCGGTCACCGGCAAGCGCGCGCATTGACCGCGCACATGAAAGTAGCCCTACCAATGAACCTTCGAACCGTCGTTTGCGACTTAGACATAGGCGGCCGATCCATTCATAAGAACCGGCCGGCCTTCGCAAGGAACGGAGGAAGGAGTCATGCTCTTCAACAAATCTCGCCACCACACGCGCGCGTCTAGAACCGCACCATGGACGAAAGGCGCCTGTATCGCGATGGTTGCATTTGGCGCACAACTCGGTTTTGCCCTGGCCGAGGACGCCAAGGTCAAGAAAATTTCTCTGAGCCTGAGGACACTTCCTGGCAGCGAAATCAATGTCATGTCCAGTGATGGTGACCGCTGGGACACGATTGTCAGCGGCACGATCAATCTTCGGGCCGACGTCAACGTCGATACAAAATATCCCGGGTATGTCGAGCGTGCAGCCATTTTTCTGGGCTATTGCGCAAATACGGCGAGATCGACTGGGTGCAAGGATCACGTGCGCCTGAGTCATAGACATCCGATGTCACGGGATTTTAAAACTGGCGGAGAGATCAATTTTGATGTCACGCAACTGGATGGCGATGGTCCTGGCGGCGGCATAAGGGACAAGATCCTATCGGCCTGCAATACGGGCCAATCATCCGCTGATCGATCGCATCAGGCACCGGTCGAACTATTCGCGACATTACAAGTCAATACGCGCAAGGCGCGGTTCATGAAATACGCGATCCCACCTGAAGATGACACTTTCATCGGCGGTGACGCCTCGGTTGCCCAACCGTTCTCTGTCCGCGTCAACTGCAATGCCTTTCAACAGATCCAGGGACCGCCGGAACCCTACAGCGTTGATGTCCTCGTTCAACCGTATGGCGGGGCCTGTCCGCAAAAGACGGACGTCACCGCAATTATCAAATATCGCGTGCCGGCAACCGCCAAGTTCCGCTTCAAAGTTGACGGTAAGCTGTCAAAGCTGATCACGATCAAGGCGCGCAAAAAGACCGGCAAGATCCAGTCCGGCGGACCAGGCACAGGTGTATACTATCTCGTCAAGCGACTGAAAACCTACTACCTGGATCCAGGCCAGCATCACTTCCGTGTCGAGGTGCAGGGTGGCAAGAAGAGTGCGGTCAAGACTCTTCGCATTGAATGTCCACCATTCGCAGTGACGGGCGTTTCGCTGGATTACAAAGTTAAGGACGTGCCTTATTGTCCGAAGGATGTGAACGAAAAGGTGAAAGCGACCGCGACGCGTCCCGGCAAGGCCGCCTTCGTCATCAAAACCGCGGGCGGGCTGACGGTCCATTCGGGTACGGCCGAATTCAAGCGCAAGGGTATGCAGTACCTTGCCGTCATCAAGCGGAAACTCCAACTCGGCGCGTTCAAATCCGACATGATGGCGGATTTCACCAACCGTTCCGCCAATTCCGGCTGGACGTTGCTTGAAGTCGATTGCATGCAGCGCCTGGATGCCGCGCTCGACGTCAGCGATACGACGACGCGTAGGCGCTGTCCGCGTAATGGTAAGATCAAGGTCGAGATGGACTTCGATAGGTTTGGCGAAAAGGTGCGCTACCGCGTTGATTGTACCGGCGGGCGCAGCTGGACGCGCGATACGATCTCGAAGAAGAAGCGCAATGGTGATGGCTTCGGCATCCGCCAGTATCTCGACTTCAAGGTCAAGAAGTCGGAACATGTCCAGTGCGCCTTGAAGGATCTCCATGACAGCGGAAAGGTCGTGGCGCTTGCCGGCCACAAGTTCCAGTGCGTCATACCGACGGTTGAACCGCCGAGCGGTGGGCTGACCGTGCAGCCGCCAAAGCAGCCGACCAATCCGCCGCGCGACGTAACTGTCAGCCAGCCGCAATGCCGTTTTGTTTGGAAGACGCAATGTCAAACGATCTCGTCACGCGAATGCCACAATGTGGTCGACCGGGATTGCCGGATGGTGCCGAAGCAGGTGTGCACGCGCCGGCCGAAGAACGTCTGCCGCAACGTCAACAGGCGGGTGTGCAAGACGGTGCGTGGGCGCAGAGTGTGTCGCAATCAGATTGAGCGCAGATGCCGGCGCTCGTTTGAAAAGGTTTGCCGGCGCAAGATGCAGCGTGTGTGCAGCCGGAAGGTAAAGCGCGTCTGCCGTACGGTGCCCAAGCGATCCTGCAAGCGTGTCCGCGAGCGGATTTGCAAATAGTAGCAATATATGATGGTGGCGGCTGCCTCGAGGGCGGCCGCCATCGTGACATTGCTTCAAACTGGGGCTCGCACAACGCTCTCAATAAGTGTTACCCGCTTTGTTGTCACCGAGTCGCGCAATGCGTATCGAACTTGTAACGTTTCAAAGCAGTCACGCACGGCTATGGCTTGCCAATCAGCAGATTTATCGTGCCGGCTGGCAGCGCGGCGGGTGCCTGAACCCCTGGAACCGAGCCTACGCCTGGATGAATGATCAAATGTGCCGTCGTGGCATTCCAACCGGAAGGCGTCCACCGATCTGGGCCTGGCCCAAGGCACGCGCGTTCGGCGGACCGCCGACCTACGAAACGGCAGATGCACTTTTGAGCGAGGCCGAGCGCGAGGCAGGAATTTGGACTATGGAACTCAGTGTTCCATCATGTTTTTGCCTGCGCAGTTGTTACAAGCTGCGGAACGATGTGCTTGACGAATTCATTGATGGCTCGTCGACGTGTACCGTGCCGCCACAGCTTTTCGAGCGTCCGGCCTACCGGCATCCGATGCCGATGGAACCCGATGACACTCAGTATTGCCTGCCGTTCATCGACAGGAAATGGATCCGCCGTGTCCGTCCGCTGCCCCGGCTGTCCGATTCTGCGAATTGGGATCGCGTAGTGTGATACTCGGATCAACGCCATATGAAACAGGTCAAAGATTCTCGATGCTAACATTCGGGTGATCTTTCAACGCATCAGCTATGTCTGAGTGGGGTCATGATGATGCGCGATGATCATCTGGTCAGCACGGCAGAACAACCCCAAATAGCGGAAATCGATCACGGTTTGTTCTCGTTCCTTCCGCTTCTTGTGGTACTGCTGTCGGACCGGCGTGGTGGTCGTCATGCTTGAGTCTGACCCGGAGGTGACGTCTGTGGCGCCTTTAAGCTAGTACTTTGGGAGCAAAATTGTGGTATCTGAGATCATGTTATCGCCTCCGGATTGTGCCCGGTGACCTTTCACTCGAATCTCACTAGTGATTGAGCAATGAATTTTGTTTTCTCAATTCTGTTTGTTTCTGCTTTTCTTCTTTCTACCACCTCCGCTTGGTCTGCGAAACGCGTTGCCCTGGTCATCGGGCAGGGCGACTATTCCACCGGTGGTCTTACCAAGCTGCCCAATCCCACCAATGATGCGCGGCGGATGGCGGGCATTCTCAAGGCCAACGGCTTTGATGTGATCTCATGCGACCGCAAGCGGCCTGGGTGTTACGACCTCACGCGCGCCGGGTTGCTGAAGGCGCTGACGAAACTTGAACTCGCTGCTGAAGATGCCGAACCTGCATTGGTGTTTTACGCTGGCCATGGCCTTGAGACTGACGCGGGAAACATCCTGGCGCCGGTTGATGCTACGGTCGATTGCAAGACTTGGGCGGTCAAGCGCGGGGTCCTGCTTGAACAGTTTGTTCTGGCTGCGAGCCCGGCCGAGCAAAAGGTCATTATCATCGACGCGTGCCGCGACAACCCGATGGCGCAGGTCTGTCCGCCACCGGACGAGACACTGTCGTTCGCCGACATAAAGGTCCCGAACGCCCGCGATTTCCTGCTCGTCACCTCGACCAAACCGGGGCAACCGGCACAAGACGGCCCTCCCGGTACGCATTCGCCGTTTGCGAATGAGTTGTTTGACATCCTAAAAGACCACCCGGGCGTGTTTCTCGACCAGGTCTTCAACCGCGTCGCGAAGGCCGTTGTCGAGGCCACTCAGAAAACCCAGTTCGTCCAACTCCCGGAAACGATCGTGCGCGGCGGGGCACCGGAAGCATGTCTGCGCGGGCGCAACTGCGGCGCCGACCCGGATGGCGCACGCATGAGCAAGGCACTCGCCGACCTTAAAAAGGACCTGCGCAAAGAATTTGCAGGGATGCGGGGCGAGAGCGATGCCGCACTAGTCGACCGTGCCATGAAAAACCGCACCTTCACGAAGATTGGACAAGCTGAAGCGCTGGCGCGACTGGTTCGAGCCGGCGCCGAGTTTCAAGGAGTCGATTGGAGCGGTAGTTCTTTCGCGGCAGCAGACATTACGCAGGGCGTCTTCAAAGGCGCCCGCCTGCACGGCGTCGATCTGGCGAACGTCACGGCCAAGAGCGTTGATTTCGAAGCAACCGGGCTGCGCTTTGCGATCCTCAAGGGCGCGGATTTTCGAAATGCTAACCTGTCGCGCACCTACGGTCCTTACATTTCCGGTGATGGCGTCAACTTGAGCGGCGCCAACCTGACGCGCAGCAACTTGACCGGCAGTGACTTTCGCGGCGCCGACTTCACGAACGCCAATCTCGAAAACGCCGCGCTCGCATTCGCCGATCTGCGCGGTGCTAAGTTCGATGGTGCCAATCTAAGTGGTGCTTATCTTGCCGGTGCAAAGCTCGACGATGCCACCTTTGCTGGCGCGACGATCCGCGCGACGGATTTCGGCGGGGCCACGGCAACCAAATTTGCACTCACCAAGAGACAACGTCGCGGCGCCTGTCGCAGTGCCGTTTACCGCCGCGATGGGGATGTCGATTTTACACTCGGTTTGTTCGAGCGGCGTAAGGATCCCAAAGCTAAAGACGGTCACGCCTATCGCAGGCTGTATCGCGAGCGCATTCAAGTCGACTTATTCGGTGACACCAGTCTGCCGCTCTGTCCTGACAATCCGCAAAAGCCAAAATCATACAATGCTGAATTCCCCGGCTCATTTGGCATCTATGTCGATGCCGACTGGTCGCGCGCGAACACCGCCGCGAGGCGCGTGCTGGCGATGGTTCATGCACTGGAAAAACGCATCGTGGCGGCGAGCGCCGGTCCCGTTCTCAAAGGCGATGGTGGAGAGAAACAAGCCTGGCTCAGCCAGATGGAACGCAGCGTGCGCCGTCCCACCAAGACAGAACCTCCACACCTCGGTGCAGATCACTTCCTGCCAGTGCTCCTGAAATACAAGGCGATTGATACGGCCAAGATTAAATGGAAGCGTCGTGCCGAGATCCGGCACTGGCTCGAACGTCGCGTCGACAAGAAGCTCGGCGGTCGTATGGAACTTGAAAGCCAATGGCCGCGCTTTTTCCCCAAAGGCGTCCCGTTTTCGCAGTTGCCATCCCAAACCGCGCGGCTATTTCAGCAATGGACAATGAAGCGCGCCGCGCTGACGTCGGACAAGGTCATCCTGCGGCCGGCATTTGTCGAGTTTCGTAAACTGCTGAGGAATAATTCAGCCAATACACTCACGTTCCCGATCTTTGGGTATCTGTACTCCGCCGGCGGTCCATTGCGTGCGACACCGACCGACGATACCGCACCGAGTTGGTTCAAGACCAAAGATATTCGTGGTCGGTGGCTCGGGCTTGAAGCCTACGAGCGCTCGATGGGGCTGGATAAGGTGATGCTTATCTTTGACCAGCCCATGAAAGATTATAAAGCGCACGTGCCACGCAAGGTGTTTGCCGGCGTTGATCCGCGCCACGTCGTTCCGGAGCTGGACTTGGTGATCACCAAGATCGATGCCAGTCGCAAATCGCGTTATGGCCCCGTGGCCATTATCTTCGTGCGCCCTACGCAAGTGCGCCTGCGCACGTCGGAGCGCACCATTTGGCACGGCAAGCCAACACTTCCGACATTGCCGCCGGAGTCGATCACCGACTTCGACGTCCTTGGCGTCAAACTCAGCCAAACGTTACGACAGGCCGAAAGGGCCGCTCGAAAGGCGCTCGGCTCGGGCGCCGTACGCAGCACGTTGACGAAGCAAGAGGCACTGGGCTTTGGCATCGACCATTATGTCATCGAAAACCGACGTCCTACTAAGCGCCTTGTTTTGTTCACACGCCCAAGCGAGCCGAATGACCGCTCCCTTCTCGCGATTGCTTGGATGCAACGCTATAAGGGCGGCAAGGCAATCATCGCGCAAATCGTCAACTCACTGACAGACAAGTACGGCAAGCCGCACGGCCGGTATCGTTACAATAGCGGCGCCACCTGGCTTGTCTGGGGCGGCGAGCGCAAGGCGCGCATGGCACTCAAAAAGGAAGGGACATCAGCGGAGTGCGCGCTCTATCCCTTGCGCAACTTCTTTTTCAACTCGCGCTCCGAGGCGAGTATCAACGCCTACGAGCTAAAGGCCGGTTGCGGTCGTGTCTTGTCGGTGTTCGTGTCGGATAGTGAGTTACAGATGCTTTTGATGAACACCGATCGCGTGCGCAAAGAGTTTTTGGATCTCAAGAAGCAAAAGGCCGAGGCTGCCGCACGCGCCAAAACCAAACGCGCACCCAAGGGTATCAAGTTCTAAGACAGTTTGCATTCGAGCGCGCTGGTCGGCGTAGCTAACAACGACGCATGTCAGCCTCTGTGAAGGGTTTCGGATGCCGGTTGGACGGAGTTATCCATGCGCACGGTGTCTGGCGTCGGAAAGTCTCCAGTGGAGGAACTCGCGGGCGTTTGCGCGATGAGCATTCGCCAGAGGAAGGCGCGGCCACCGCACCGTCGCGCTATCACAAGATCGCCCATGACGGCCGTGCCATCGAGCGGCTGTTTCCGGCGGTGTTCCTGGACGCCCACACGACAGCTCCCGATGAGATCGTCATCGACCTCGATGCCACCGACGATCCCCTGCATGGCCACCAGGAAGGGCGCTTCTTCCACGGTGGAGTTGCCCCTGTCTGACCGGACACCTTGCGGTTACGGATGGGCTCTTCGGTGCTCGCGGGGCGAGCGCATTCTGAGCCCGGAGTGTGGATGGTTGTCGTTGTAGTCCTCGATCCATCCGGCGATCAATGACAAGGCGGCTTTGGCATCCGGGATCGTCGCGATCCGGACGTAGTCGCGCTTGAAGGTTTTCACGAACGCCTCCGCGAGCCCATTGCTTTCGGGGCTGGCGACGGGCGTGAAGCTTGGCACCAGGTTGAGGGCCGTCGCGAAGTCCCGTGTCGCTTTGGCGGTGTAGGGGCTGCCATTGTCGGACAGCCACTCGACCGGGTGCGGCGCACGCATGGCAGCGAACCGACTCTCCACCGCGTCCAGCATCATGTCGCGGATCATGTCTCCACTGATCCCGCCGCCGGTCACAGCCCGCCACGATATAATCTCTCGATCGTGCGCGTCGATCGCGAACGCCACGCGGACAATCTCCCCGTTCCAGCACGTGAACTCGCATGCATCGGAGCACCAGCGGACATTCGAGCACATCACGACTACCTTGCCGTCGTGGCGGCGGCCGGGGCGCTCTGCGGTGTGGCGAGCGAGCAGGAGACCGTGCTGTTTCATCAGCCGGTAGACCCGCTTGTGGTTCACGCGGGGTTTGTTTTCATTGACTAATTCCCGGTTCAGCAGCGCCGTAACCCGCCGGTAGCCATAGGTCGGGCGTTCCCCGACGAGTTTCTGAATGCGCTGCACCACCGCCGCATCTTCCGCTCTTGAGGGCTTCAGATGCGGCTTCTCACTCCGATTCAGGCGATCATGCAGGCGGGAGCGGGCGACGCCGAGTGTCGTAGCGATCGTCTTCACCGGCCATCTCCCTTGCTCGCAGAGCGCAACAGCAAGGTCGGTTTTTTTGCCCGCGCCTTTTCAAGCGCCTCGCGCAGGATCTCGGCTTCCATGGTCTTGCGCCCGAGCTGGCGTTCAAGCTCGCGGACCTGTGCTTCGAGCTTGCGCACCTCGGATGCGCCAACCACCTCTTCATCCGATCCCACCGCTCTCGTGCCCCCTTCGCTCATCAGTCTGCGCCATCTGAACAGAAGGTTGGCCGCAACGCCATGGCGGCGTGCGACGGCGGACACCGTCTCACCGGGATCGTAGCTTTCCTCGATGATGCGAAGCTTCTGCTCGGTCGACCAGCGTCGCCGTCGGGCCGTCCCCGTGATCACCTCGATCCGCTGAAAATCGTCGTCGGACATGTGTCTGTGCCTGGGGATATACCCAAGCCTCCCTGCATAAGCAGGGTGTCCGGTCAAAACGGGGGCCAGTTCACACGGCTACTACGACTGTTATTGCTATCTGCCGCTGTACATCTTCTGCGGTCGCCACCTGCTGGCCGCCAAGCTGCGGCGCTCCAACATTGATGCCTCAGCCGGCTCACGCGAAGAGATTGCTCGCATAACGGATCAGATCCGCGAAGCCTGGCCCGAGGTCAGGATCATTCTGAGAGCCGATTCAGCCTTTGCCCGGGAAGGACTAATGGCGTGGTGTGAGGCCAACACTATCGACTACGTCTTCGGGCTTGCGCGCAATGCCCGCCTGGTCGATGCCATCTCACCGGAACTCGATGCGGTTATGGAGGTCCATCGCGAGACCGGCCGGCCGATGCGCTGGTTCAGCGACTTTCAATGGTCGACACGTGAGAGCTGGTCGCGATCACGCCGGGTTATTGCCAAGGCCGAGGCAACGCACGGCGGCACCAACCCGCGCTTCATCGTCACCTCACTCAAGGCCGATGAGGTCGACGCCCGGACACTTTACGAGGACATGTACTGCGCCCGCGGCGACATGGAAAACCGCATCAAGGAATGCCAGCTGGACCTTTATGCCGATCGCACTTCGGCCTCGACGATGCGCGCCAACCAGTTGCGGCTGTGGTTTGCGGCAATGGCCTACGTGCTGCTGTCGGCGCTCCGACGCATAGCACTTACCGGAACCCGGTTGGCAAAAGCCACGTGCGGATCGATACGGCTCAAACTCTTGAAAGTCGGCGCCCGTGTCAGCGTCAGCGCACGCAGGATCAAGATATCGTTCACCTCGGCCTGCCCAGCAGCCGATGTCTTCGCTCTCGCCCACGCCCGATTATGCGGGACCACCGCCTGAACGAAAGGCTCCACCCGACCGATCATCAACAACGAGGATCATTGCCAGCAACATGCAAGCCGCTCGACCAGCGGCAACCATCCCGCCTGCCCACTCAACAGGCCCTCAACTTGTAAGTCGATCAAGAGATGATCTCTGGTACCGGTGAGAAAGGCGGGCTAAAGGCGGCCGACGAGTTGGAGGCCCTGATCCGCGGTGTCATTAAAAGCGAAAACTCGCTCCGATGGTCTGGTGTTATGAAAAGAGTGAACGGCTATACTGATAAACAGAAGCATTATTGGAGAACAAAAATGGATCTCGGGATTGCGGGGAAAGTCGCAGTCGTCTCCGGTGCGTCCCGCGGAATTGGACGCGCGATTGTTGAGGTCCTTGCTAACGAGGGGATGCGGATCGTTGCGAACCATCTTGGCGATGACGAATCGGCAGACGATCTGGGCGAAACGCTGCGGGCGTCCGGTCATGATATGGAAGTTCATGCAGGTGATGTTGGAGATCAGGCATATGGTGAGCGGTTGATCAATTTCGCGCACGGCACCTTTGGTGGTCTCGATGTACTTGTCCACAACGCCGGCATCACGACGCGGCAATCGCTGTTGGACACACCTTACGCGGACTTCGACCAGGTCATACGAACCAACCTCTATGGCGCCTATCATCTCGCAACAGCTGCGGCCCGTGCTATGCGCAAAAGTGGCACGCCCGGTTCCCTGATCGGAATCTCGTCTCTCCATGGCCGTGTCGCAAAGGCTGAGATGGGCGCTTACTGCACAAGCAAGGCCGGAATCGACATGATGTTCAAACAGCTCGCGGTTGAGCTTGCCCCTTTGGCATCCGAGCCAACACAGTCGCGCGCGGGACAATCGACACCGGCATTAACCCGATCTATCACGCCACAGATCCTGACGGCGTTGCCCAACGCGAACGGCTGATGGATCGCGTTCCCAAGAGGCGGCTTGGTGAGCCCGTGGACATCGGCCGTCTGGTTGCGTTCGTCGCTTCCACCATGAGTGCGTATACGACAGGCACCACTCCTCGCTCGCCAACCAGACGCCGGAAGAGTTCCGGCGCAAGCACATATCCCTTGCCGTCAGCCCGGCGGCAGGACAAGAATTTCAACCTGGGACTCTGCCAATGACTGGATGAGAGAAAGGTCTCAGGTCACCACGCTCTCAATGCTTCCGGCCTCTGGATCGAAAATTCGCAAATGACAGGACCGAACATCGCTCCAAAAGAGACGTTTGCGCCGCTCGCACCAGATCGGCACTTCGCCAAGCACATCGTTCGTTTGAGCAATCGGCTCTAAAGTCATGCGATGATCCGATCAATCACCGCATCCGTAAACGCGGTCGTCCCGGTATGGCCGCCGAACTCGAACGGGTGCACGGCCGCGTCTGCATAGGCCTGATTCACGGCCTGATCTAGGGCCTCTCCGGCCCGCAATAAGGCTTCGTCGTCGCGTCGCGTTCCAAGCCACTCGAGCATCATGGCAGTCGACACAAGCATGGCGGTGGGGTTTGCCTTATTTTTTCCCGCAATGTCGGGCGCAGAACCGTGGGCTGGTTGAAACAGAGCATGCTCAAGGCCGATCTCCGCACAAGGCGCCATGCCCATGCCGCCGACGAGACCTCCTCCAAGATCGGAGAGAATGTCTGCGAGCATGTTCTCCATGACCATAACATCGAAATCCCAAGGTTTGCGCACGAGGTCGAGAGCGGCCGCGTCGACATAATAATGTGACGCCGAAACATCTGAATTGGAACCGGCAATCTCATCGAAGATCTTACGAAAGAAAGCCATTGATACGAAAACGTTGGATTTGTCGACACACGTCACGAGGTTCTTACCGACACCGCGCTTCTTTCTCCGCCGTGCAAGGGAAAACGCGACCTCAAAAAGCTTCTCCGACGTCTCGCGCGTGATGACCATTGTGTCACGCGCAATACGATCATCCTCCACTGTTCCTTTTCCGCGTGAGGCGAACAGGCCCTCGGTCGACTCGCGTAGGATGATCAAATCGATGTTCTCGGCGCGCGGATCACTGAGCGGACTGGGTGTGTTGGGATATTTCTTAACCGGACGCACGCCGGCGAACAGGCCAAACGCATCTCGCATGGCCAGATGCGGAGCTACTTCGGTGCCATCTGGAAGGCGTACGTCGGGCAAACCCATTGCGCCGAACAAAATCGCATCGGACTGACGTGCGGCCTCAAACGCACCATCAGGCAAGTCGCGACCGGTCTCGCGATAATACTCGGCACCACCTTGATGATGGACCTTGGCCAGCCCAAAATTGAAGCGGCGCTCCAGGACTTCCAGGGTTTGGACGGCAGAGGCCATCACCTCCTTGCCGATACCATCACCGGGAAATACGGCAATCACCGGCACTTCAGACTCACGATCCTGCGTCACCTGCACTATTCCTTTACTGCGCCAGTCATCGCCGAGACATAGTGCTCAACAAAGAAGGCATAGAGGATCACCAGCGGCAGCGATCCGAACAAAGCTCCAGCCATGATTGACCCCCAGCGGTAGGCGTCGCCGTCGGTGAACGACGTCACGATCGCCACCGGCACGGTTTTGTTTTCTGTAGAGGAAATGAAGGTCAGCGCGTAGATGTACTCATTCCAGCACAGCGTGAAGCAGAAGATGAACGCCGAGATAAGGCCGGGCACGGCGAGTGGGAGAATGATCTGTGTGAGTATCTGCCAGCGCGATGCCCCATCGATCAGGGCGCACTCCTCTAGCTCGAAGGGAATCGAGCGGAAATACCCCATCAGCAGCCACGTAGAGAATGGAATGAGAATGGTGGGGTAGGTCAGGATCAGTGCAAACGAGGTATCGAAGAGACCGTATTGATAGACTACAGTCGACAAGGGAATAAACAGGATTGACGGCGGCACCAGATAGGCCAGGAAAATCAGTCCGCCCACCGTTTGCGAACCCTTGTAACGCAGCCTGACGATCGCATAGGCAGCAAACACGCTGGCGATCAGCGAAAGAATGGTCGACACGATGGCCACTAGCATCGTGTTCCAGAGCCATATCGGATACTGCGTTTCAAACAGCAGCGCGTAGTAGTGCTTGAGCGTTGGCGAGAGGGTCCAGAACGGATTGTTGTTTTCCAGATCCAACAGTTCAGTGTCAGGCTTCACCGAAGTCAGCGCCATCCAATAAAACGGAAACAGCAGCACAAACATGATGATGAACAACGGCAGGTACGTTGTCACCACGCGCCGCGGCAGCGTTTCAAGATAGTCCATGCCCTCGGTGTCGTCGCCGACGGTCTTTGCGTCCTGTCCTCGTCCCGCAAGTGATGGCTTGGTTACAGCTTCGGTCATAGTGGTCTCCGCGCAAGTGCAACCGCGACCGGCTTCCGCGCAAATTCGGCCCGTCGATCAGTCATTGTCGGACCCCTGCTGCCACTTGCGCCGTTGCAGGCCGAACCATGAAATCATGATACAGGCGAGTAGGAACGGGATCATCGCGACCGCCACCGCGGCGCCCTCTCCAAGTTTACCACCCAGAATGCCCCACTGGTAGCTAAGCGTGGCCATTAGGTGCGTGGCATCGACCGGGCCGCCGCGTGTCAAGACCCAGATGAGCTGGAAGTCGGTGAACGTGAACAGAACCGAAAACGTCATGACAACCGCGATAATCGGGGTCAGTAGCGGATACGTGATATAGCGGAAGCGTTGCCAGGACGAGGCACCGTCAAGCGTCGCAGCCTCGTAGAGAGACGGCGACACGGTCTGCAGGCCGGCAAGCAGGGTGATTGCAATGAACGGCACGCCACGCCAGACATTGGCAAAAATGACGGAGGCACGTGCGTTGTTCGGTTCACCCAGAAAATTGATGTTCGTGTCGATCAAGCCCATCTGACGCAGCGACCACGAAATGATCGAGAATTGAGGGTCGTAGATCCACCAAAAAGCAATGGCCGACAGCACGGTCGGGACAATAAACGGGATCAGGATGATGGCGCGGATCATCGCCTTGAACGGCATATGCTTGTTTAACAGCAAAGCCAGATAAAGTCCGATGGCGAACTTCAGCGCACTCGCCACGATCGTGTAGAGCAAGGTGTTGAATACCGACAGCCAAAAGACCGGATCGTCGAACATCCACTGGTAGTTCTCGACGCCGATGAATTGTCCGGGTCGACCGATGCGGACATCGGTGAAGCTCATGTAGATGCCGAGCACCAGGGGATAGGCCAGGAACAGCAGTAGGAACGCCATCGCTGGAAACATGAACCAGAAGCCAAGGTAGTTCCGGTCGTATTTCAGTCGTTCCCAAAGACTGCGATCGTCGTGGGGAGCCGCAGATGGCTGAGGTGACTGGATTGCGCTGATTTCAGCCATGAGGCGTCCGATTCTTAAGGGGGGTGCCTGCTTCTTAGAGGGCCGGTGACTCGTCGGCTCCCACGTTACCGGTTTGCAGATTGCAGAAAGTCACGCAGATCCTAGGTCAAGCTTGGGAACGGAAATCCGTAGTGCAAGCAGGGCTATCCCTGCTTGCTCCTCTCGTCTGGTGTCGCGCAGCTAGCGGTAGATGCGCGATGTTTGACGGGCTGCTTGTTTGATTGCCGCGTCAGCGTCCATGCGCCCCGACGCATAATTGGCAAACATGTTGACGAGGATGAAATCGGCCATGGCAGCCGCCGCTTTCTCGCCGATCGTGCCGGGATAACCAAATGGCAAGGTCCGATTTCCAGCGTCACGGAATACTTTGCGTTTGGGATCTTCGGTCCAAACCGGATTGTCGTCGTAGGCCTTGAGCGTGTGGGTCACATAGCCAACCGACGCTGAGATCCACTTGTTGTACTGCTCTGCTTCCATCCAATACGTGACGAACGCTTTGACCGCGTTTGGGTACTTCGTGTAGTTCATGCCCATGACCGGGAACACGGCCTGGAATTCGGTCGGCTTGCCGACGGGCCCTATCGGGTAGTAGGCGTGATCCATGTCGTCGGCGACCTCCTTGGCCGTCGCGTCGCCGTTGGCCGCATTCCGCTGAGCCGCGGCGTATATCGAAATACCATTGTTTGTCACATGGATCTGGCCGGACAGGAATGCCTTGTTGTTGAAGGAGTCGTTCCACGAGATCGTACCGGGTGCAGAGGCTTCATAGAGCTTCTTTCCGTATTCCAACGCGGCGCGTGTCTCTGGACTGTCGATCGCCACCTTGTCGTTTTCATCGATCAACTTGCCACCGTGTGACCACAGCAGCCAGTGGACCCATGAGTTGCCATCGCCGGATGCGTTACCAAGGGCGAACCCACCGGGCGTGCCCTGGCCCTTGAGTGCCGTCATCATGTCAAGGAAACCATCGGTCGTCTCAGGAACTTCCTTGAAGCCGGCTTTCTCGATCGACGAACGGCGGAAGTTGATGTAGTTGCCAACGATGCCAACCGGCATACACACCCACTTCTTGCCTGAGCCACGGCCATAGACGATAGCGGCATCGCTCCAACCGCCATATTTCTTGCCGAGATAGTCAGCAGCATCCGTCATATCCAGCGACTTTGTGGGGAACAAATGCGGGAATGCGAAAATGCCCCAGAACATGTCCGAGCCCTGGCCGGTATTGGCAGCTACTGATGCCTTGGGCTGGATGTCGTCGAGCCCCTCCTCGGCGATCTTGACCTCGACACCGGTTGCCTTGGTAAAGGAGGCAACAATTTCGCGGAAAGCATCGTCTTCAGATTGGACGAACCTCCGCCAGCGCGTCAGCGACAACGAAGCGCCTTTTTCTGGCTTAAACGGGTTTTCCGCGGCCCAGGCCTTGGCGAAACCCAAGAGGTCGGTGCTGGAGCCGGCGGCGGCCAGGGCTCCGGTTGCTACTGTACCCTTGAGCACGCCACGTCGTGTGAATTTATTCACTGTCATTGGGTCGTTCCTCCTGATTGAGACCGTGTTCAGTCTTCTGGGTTGTTGCGTCCGGTCATTAGCCGGTTCGCAAATGCTGGCCTGAGGCCTTGTCGAACAAGTGGATCATGTTTGGTTCAGCGAGCAATCGAACTACTTCGCCGGGTTGATAGGTATGGCGCTCTCGAAACACGCCTATTAGATCTTTGCCGCTGACGCGGATGACCACCTGCGTCTCTGAGCCCGTCGGCTCGACGACTACGACTTCGCCAGGCGATCCGTCATCAGAAATAGTCAGGTGCTCGGGCCTAATCCCAAGCGTAACTGGCTGACCGTCTTGGGCGCGGCCAGCATCAGCAATGTTCAATCGGGTTCCGTCGCTAACCTCAACTGCAGGCTGTTCGCCAGCGCGATAAATCCCGTCCAGAAAGTTCATCGCCGGCGATCCGATAAAGCCGGCCACAAATTTGTTAGCAGGACTGTCATACAGATCGAGTGGTGAACCCATCTGTTCGACGATCCCGTCATGCATAACCACGATCTTGTCGGCCATGGTCATCGCCTCGATCTGGTCGTGGGTGACGTAAACCGTCGTCGTCTTGAGACGTTGATGCAATTCCTTGATCTCGGTGCGCATTGCAACACGCAACTTGGCGTCCAGGTTGGAGAGCGGCTCGTCGAAGAGAAATACCTGCGGGTCGCGAACGATCGCACGTCCCATCGCTACGCGTTGCCGCTGACCGCCTGACAGCTGTCTTGGAAACCGATCTAACAAATTGCCGAGACCAAGTATTTCTGATGCGCGCGCGACGCGGCTTTCGATCTCAGACTTGTCGGCCTTCCTCAGCTTCAAAGAGAAGCCCATATTCTGTGCGACCGTCATGTGTGGATAGAGCGCGTAGTTCTGAAACACCATCGCGATGTCGCGCTCTTTTGGATGCACGTGGTTGACCACCCTCTCGTCGATCGCAATCTCGCCCGACGTGATGTTCTCTAGACCCGCAAGCATCCGCAACAGTGTGGACTTTCCGCAACCGGAAGGACCGACAAGCACAACAAATTCACCGTCATCGATGGGAACGCTCACGCCGTGCAGAACCTCAACTGGTCCAAACGACTTTCGAACATCGCGAATGTCTACTGACGCCATTCCAATTGCTCCCGGCTAGACGCGCGACAAGTGCCTGTCAGCATTCATCAATCCATCACCGCCGGCCGCTTGCTCAAACGCCAACGCGACTTTTGTATGGCATAATACATCACACTATGTATACATTAATGCGCCTTGTCAACGACGAGTCGGTCACCGGTATTAGCTCTCTGGCTGAACTCTAGTGGAAGGACGGTGATCGCGTTGCCCTGCGCCTGCGACCCCATGGTTAAAAGTTGGACGCGCGGCGCTCCGAAGAAAAGAGGAACAACCTTGGTCATTCTGACAGACAACCGCGTGCCCATTAGTACGTTGCCGCGAGCGAACCGAACACGGGAAGCCTACTTGCGCATTAAGCAAGAGATTATGCGGAACGATCTGCCGCCGGGGTTCCAATGCATGGAGACTGAACTGGCTGATCGGCTTGGTATCAGTCGAACACCTGTTCACGAGGCGCTTGTCAAGCTGGCAGAAGATGGCTTGATAGAATTGAGGGCGCGGCGGGGTATGCGCGTTTTACCGATATCGGTTGAGGAAATGCGCGATATCTATGATTTGCTGCAAATGCTCGAACCAGAGTGTGCCGCCGCCTTGGCCGAACAGGGGCTTTCGCAGCCGCAACTAACCGAGTTGGCAGCCGCGGTTTCGGCCATGGAGGTTGCCATTGGGGCAGGTGAATTGGACGATTGGGCCGCGGCTGATGATCGGTTTCACAGGCTGCATCTCGAATACGTGCGCAACCGGCGGCTCGCAAGGATTATTGGGCAGCTTCTCGATCAGGCGCATCGCGTTCGCATGTTCACATTGAAGTTTCGCCGAGTACCTCGAAAATCGACTGCTGATCACGCCAAAATGGTCAAGCTCCTGGAGCAAGGTAATGGCGAACGCGTTCGCAAGCTCTATCGACAGCACCGGGAAAATGCTGCGGTCGAACTTTTTGAGATCCTGCATCGTTATGATCTCCGCCAGCTCTGACCGAAGGTTCACTCGACAGCAGTAAGGCACGCAACGGCCGAGCCTTCAACTTGCGCGTCTTCCGCTTGTTGATCATCGCGTCAGTCACGAGCCACACCAATGTTGCACTTACTCAGGTCCGCTTCGGAGCGGCGCATTTGTTGGTGCGATGCCATATGAAAATTCCGGCTACAGCCGGTTAGGGTCATTAAGAGCTGTTCCGAACGCTCCGATTGCGACCGCAGCACCCTCAGCTGCAGACATCGTCGGCAAGCGTCGCGGCCCTGTCAACTGCCAATCACCAGATGACGACTTGTGGGATAGCACCTCCGCGGGCGCAGCCTAACGGAGCAATTTCCAACCTTGTTTCTTGCACTTTCTGGGGTCTCGCTGGAGGATGGCCGATCCGCTGTCAAGAAAGGAACGTCCTATGCCAAAGCAGCAAATCATTTCGAGCAGGATCGGAAAACCAAGTGGACATTTCAGTCACGCCACAGTGGCGGAAGCCTCCGGTCGGCTCGTCTTCATCTCCGGCATGTTGGCAAAGGATACAGATGGCAAGACCGTCGGCGTGGGAGATCCTGGATTGCAGACGCGACAAGTTTGCGAAAATCTGAAAGCTGCTGTGGAAGAAGCAGGCGGCACGCTAGCTGACATCTGTCGGGTTGATGTCTACGTTCGCAACATGGAGCACTTTGATGCAATCCATGCCGTGAGGCGCGAGTATTTCTCGCCGCCACTACCAGCCTCGACAATGGTAGAGGTAACTAAGATGACCACACCCGATGCGCTCATCGAGATCAACGCAATTGCCGCTTTGAAGTGACGACAGGCCAACATTTGGCATTTGGCCCCGCTGCTCCTTGCAGGAAGCTCGTTGCAACGATTGTCCGGGCTCTGAATGACAGAGTAACGTCCGAGTGCGGACATCAGGAACAACGCCATCTTACTCAAGTTTGGCCAAACGCCAACGTCAGCTTGTGGGATGTTGCAGCGTGCGCAATCACTAAAGGCACCCTGGTTCATTGTCCGAAAACCAGTCGGCTTAATGACAGGAAACTCTTACAGTCTAGTTCGTCCCCCGTGAACAATTCACTCAGCGCCGGCAGCATGGGGGCGGTGTGTGTGTTTTTGGGCTGATAGTTTGCAAGTTTTTTGCCGACCGGGGGTGCAGAATCTTGCAAATCGTGATTCCGTTTCGAGGTTGTTTTGCGGCCTCGGGGAGGCGGACATGAAGCCTAGAAAGCAGCGCGACGGAGGTGAGCAGGACCTGTTCCGTGCCCGCCTCGACAACATCATCAACCCGCGCCATGAACTGGTGCGCCTGGCGGGCGCGATTGCGTGGCAGCGCTTCGAGGCAGTGGCCGAACCGCTGTTCACCGATATCGGCAATCCGGCGCTGCCTTCACGGCTGATGTTCGCGCTGATGATCCTCAAGCACATGTACGGTCTGAGTGATGAAGAGCTTGTCGCGCGCTGGGTCGAGAACCCGTATTTTCAATACTTCTGCGGTGAGACCTTCTTCCAGCACCAGGCACCGTTCGACCGCTCGTCGTTGACCAGATGGCGCCAGCGGCTTGGCGAAGAACACTTGAGCGAACTGATCAAGGAAAGCCTGGCCACGGCGCTACGCATCGGCGCGCTGGCACCGGGCGACGTCAGGCGCATCACCGTCGACACCACCGTGCAGCCCAAGAACATCGCGTTTCCAACCGACGCCAGGCTGCTCTACACGTCGATGACGCGCCTCGTACGGCTCGCCAAACGCCACGGCGTCAAGCTGCGCCAAAGCTATGTCCGGGTTGGCAAACTGGCACTGATCAAGTCACAGCGTTATGCCCACGCCAAGCAGTTCAAGCGTCACCGCCGCGAGGTCAGGTTCCTCAACACCCGCCTCGGCCGCCTGATCCGCGATATCGGCCGCAAGATCGACGGCGATAGCACACTGGAAGAGGCGTTTGGCGATGAACTCGACATGGCGGTGCGCCTGCGCCAGCAAAGACAGCGCCAAAGAGGCCCGAAGTTCTATTCATTGCACGCGCCGGAGACCGAGTGCATCGGCAAAGGCAAGGCTGCCAAGCCCTCGCTGGCGATGTTTCGCAACAGCGACATCGGCGTGAGTTCGGCTGCAAGGTCTCGATTGCGACCACCAATGCCAGAGCCAAAGGCGGCATGTTCGTCGTCCATGCCAAGGCGTTGCATGGCAATCCCTACGACGGCCACACGCTTGGCCCTGTCGTCGATGAGTTGAGTGACTGGATCGGTGCGCGCCCGGAGCGCATCTACGTCGACAAAGGCTATGCCGGACACCGTCTCAAGGCGCCGCTCAGCGTCTTTCGCTCAGGCCAGAGGCGCGGCGTTGCAACGGCCCAGATCAAACGCGAACTCAAACGGCGCGCGGCCATCGAGCCGATCATCGGCCACATCAAGGCCGAGCACCGCATGGATCGCAACTTCCTCAATGGCCGCGACGGCGACCGCGTCAACGCCGTCCTCGCAGCCGCCGGTTTCAACTTCAAACAGATCGTCAAATGGCTGAGCGATCTTTTGCGCCGCCTTCGCGAAATGGCCGCAGGCCACACGCCAATGCAATCCAAACTCAATCCGGCTTAATCACGGGGGACTAGTTGCCACCTGCTGTCATTGCGAGTCCGAGCTTGTCATAGCGCCTTTGGCGTTTTGACCATCCTCGCCGTAGAGATACCGAGCCGTTGCACAGCCTACGACTTCACCATGCTCGCGGATGATCTCTTTCGCCTCGAACTGCCCCAGCCGATAACCCCTTCGCCATTCCCGCTTGTCCAGCCGCTTCAGGACGATTACTCGGTTGTCGAACCTGGGACTGGTGGAGGTATCGGCGCAGTAGAAATTGTAGATCTTGAGGTGTCCGCGAAAGAGACCGGCCTCAAACGGCGTTTGTTGCCCAAGCACAGGCTCGTGCATGAGGATCATCGCCCAAAAGACCAAGATAGATGTTCGCATGGTCGCCTCAAGTCGATCTGATTGATGATGCCGGAAATAATTTCCGTAATTTATCAATTTTACGTATTTTATTTTAGTGTTGCAATGGCTCTTTTGCGCTCATGCAGCGTGCATGGATGCACTTGCGACACACTTGTCAGCTGCGGTTAGAGCGGCACGCATGAGAAGCGGGCTGAGCCAGGAGCAATTGGCCGAGCGGATGTCTTGGTCAACCGAAACTGTGAGCAATCTTGAACGTGGCAAGACAATACCGACTTTGAGGTCGCTGCTGTCTCTGTCCGATGTTCTTGAGTTCGACCTATCGCAGGTACTCAACCAAGTCGCGTTGCGCCGAGAGATTGCGCCTGAGCGTGCCCTGCAAGAAGCTCAGCTTCTCGATCTACTTCGCTCAGCCGACGACCAGAAGCTTCAACTCCTGCTCGAACTGGCAAAGGCGGTGGAACGCGCCGAGTAGCCCCTTCAACGCAAGCTCGGTCAAACGATGCGCCCAACCAAGACGCCACTGCCACGTGGATGCAACGGCACCGGAACACAGCGGCGGATTCACCGGCACATGGTGCCACGACCACCGGGACACGGAGGCGACCAAGAATCCCCTCTGGCATAGATGGCTATCCATCCCGGTGGCTCAGGCCACCCAGAAGTCGGGTTACTCAGTTGCAACCTCTTGGTCCCGGCTGGCTGGTCGGGATTAGGGCAGCAGCCTTTCCAGCGCGTCGATGAGATCATCGACCGGAAGTCGCGGCTGTTCGCACAGGTTCGCCCGCAGTGCCTTTAACTCCCGCAGGTCGCGTTGCACCTTAGCTAGCTTCGCTTGGTCGTTTCGCTGGACCAGAGCCTTGGCCGCAAGGCACTGACGCACGACCTTATTCGGATTTTCCCGAAACCAGGTCGACCGGCTGACGCCGGCATCCAACCAGGGCTTTGTGGCTTTGATTGACACAAGTTGCGGTATCGCGCCCGCGCAATAGCGCGCTGCCTTCTTTCGCTTTGGTGCCCCCACGGCACGTTTCGGGCGCGGCGACCCGTTTTTTTTGTGCGCCAAGGGGACGACCGCTACAAGACCATCTCCATTTCTACTATTTCTTCCCTGAGCGCTGCTCAGGGAAGGTCCAAAGAGTGATGCCGGTGGTGTAGGGTCGACCACCGGTCCGGAGGTGTTCCTGTCCATTGTCAGACTCCGGCCACGGAATCCAGGAGTCGTGTAAGGATGAAGTACCTGCGGGGTCAAATCACGTCCGATCTGGTCGAACTTCGCGCGCATGAGGTTATCCAGAGCTTGCTCGTGCGCAACGGGAACGATGATCGAGTCATGGACCGGCAAACCGACGTTCTGTCGGCTCAAAAGTTCCTCGAGGCACGCGCGAACTATTTCAGATTCGACGAACTGGAGTTCGAGACCAACGCCCGTGTACCAAAGGGGCCGAAGCTCCGGGAAATGATCCTTGATCAGTGCCATGATCCTACGAGCAACATTGCGACGGTGAGGATCGCCTCCGCCGAGTTGCTCGTACGCGATCGCTCCTTCCGCACGCCGTCGTGAGTCTGCATTCAGCATGATTTGGACTGCATGTTTCACGATGCGGCGTTGCTTCAGACCAAGCTGAGGTAAAATATAAGGATCATGAGCCAGCCCGAACTTTGCCTCGAAGTCGATGCCGACGCCAAAGAAGGCAAGCCGTAGGTGGCAGGCTCTGAAATCATGCTCGTAGGTCGCTCCACCATCCATTTGAAGACCGGGTCGCGTAGCGCGCGGCATTGTCTCCCAGAAGCCGTGGAATAAGCGCCCTCCTCGGGTTGGTACTTCCGAGAAGATGCGGGTGAGCCATCGCTGTTTCGTGGAGATGCGTTGTTCGCTGCCGTCACTGCGCTGCGCCACAAAAGTTGTTTGATTGACGCGTTCAACGTGCCGGTGTCGGATATCAAATGAGACGCCCTCAATCGCCGCATCATAATCCCGAAAGAAGGCTTCGGTCTCACGAATGACAGGCTGATCAGGCACAGCAATATTTCGCTTCTGTGCGTCACGTACTAATATGCGTTTTGGCGGACGGTCTGGAACACGAATGCCCAACTCTTCGAAATCGAGCCTCAGGAGCTTGGGGCCGGGTCGCAGAAGCGATTGTCGCGCTGGGCCCTTCCGGTGCTTAGGATTTCCGGCCTCCTGGCGGATGTGAACGAACAGATCAGGAAACCGTTCAAGCCAGTCCGCTGCTGCGGTGACATGATTTAGCTGCCAGTAGTCGGGTAGAATACCCACGCGCGGAAAGTAGCGGTTGCGGTCGCGTGCATAGCTGACCCCCCTATAGCCCATTTCATTTGCCAATAAGAGTGAGAGTATTAGAGCATCCGCGCAAGCGCGAACATCCTTGTTGTGAATGGTATCTAGTCCAAGTCTTGCGGCAAGGTCGCCGCGATCGGCGGGCTGCAATTCAGGATCGACGGGCAGGTCACGATCTGTGCACCCGCTATCGACATCTTCTATGTTTTCCATTTGCTTCTCCGGCCGTTGCTTGCCGGAAGAGCGTCTGTCTCTAGGATCTCTGCCAGCCGCGAATTGTGGCACTGGCTAAGAAGAAATCGCCCAATAGGGGACCCACACTACGCGCGACTTTTCTGCATTTTATAATCCGGATGAAACGGGTTTTTTCGTTCTTCCCATCGTCTTGTCCGATGCTGGGCACGGAGGCCTGCCAAATCGAAAATGTCGATAAGACAATCGCAGAAGTGTATGAAGTGTTCATTTTTGCGTGCCGCAGTTCGGTTAAAAATCTCTCGATATGTTAGGGCAATGACAGCGAAAACCTCTTCGCTGAAGTCGTCGATTTCGCGGTGCGCTGGGGTGCGAAACATGGGGCTCGTTAGAGCAAACGCTTCCGCATACAACCGAACGACTCCGACGCGAGCAGTCGTGTCGGAATACGTTCTGGGATCGAGGCATTCTGGCTCGTAGAGATCAACAGAAGAAAATCTCCCGCTAAACAGTAACTCTTGATAGTCCGCGACTGAGAAGCGTTTGTCCGAATCGGGAACCGATAGCAGAATGGGAGACCAACCGGCTTTGCTGGCGATCGCCACGGTTTGATTGTCGATGCCATGGTGCAATGCCAAACTGAAACCAACCGTCCTGTCGTACATCTCCCTTATGGGGGCGGCGATCTTCTCAAGCTGCTGATTGATCTCTTTGGGTCTACGTGCACGGCGTTTGTAGAGGCCCAACACGGTTTTCGCAGATTTTCTGATCGCAGCCGCGCTCGCTCTGTCCTCTGCGAAAAGCTTCTCCTTCTCGGGATCAGGCCAAGGTATGTCGATGATCCGGCGGCACAGCCGATTTGCGTCATCGTGGTCAAGCTCAAGCTGCCTGCGCACGATCGCAACCATATTCGTGAATTCTCTTTCGCGACCAAAATAGTCGTCAGTCTCATTCATCTTATGGTCTCTACAAATTCCTTGGCAGCTTCCATGCTATCGGGCCAGTGCAGTTTTTTGCGCACAAATGTGGGTGGCGGCTACTCGTCCTGGACGATATGGCTCTGCGCCAAGCCTGACGGGATAGATAAACCATTTTGAGCGGTGATGTAGGAGATTTCGGTTTGGACAAGACGGCGGCCGACAGATTCGGCGGGATGACTCGCCGCATCCTGCGACTAAGAGATGTGCCGATTTATCTCGGCATGGACCGCAATCGGTTCAACGCTGAGTTCAGGCCATTTCTGACGGAAATTCCGATCGGCGTCCAAGGCATCGGTTTCGATCGACTTGAGATCGACGCGTTGGTCGATGATTATGTCGCCCGCAACGGGCGTCCTGCAAAGAAAGGCAGGAAACCATGGGACGCAAGACAGCGCCCGGTCTTATTCAAAGAAGCGGGATCTGGCACATCGACAAATGCGTTAACGGGCGACGCATTCAATGCAGCACTCGAACACGTCGGCTTGAAGAAGCCGAAGCAATCTTAGTGAAGCTGATAGAAGACGAACGTCATGCCCGCATCTTCGGCGTTCGACCGGATCGGACTTTTGAACAAGCTGCAGCCAAGTTCGTTGTGGAAAACACGCACAAGGTGAGTTTGCGCGATGACGTTTGTCGCTTGGAGAACCTGATGCCAATGATCGGTCACCTACCAATACGCCATATCAATATGGGCGTGCTTGCACCCTGGATCGCTCAACGTCGAGCAGATGGTGTTGCGATCGGAACGATCAATCATGGCCTACAGGTTGTCCGCCGCATCATGAACCTGGCTGCAACAGAATGGCATGACGAACATGGTCTAACGTGGTTGGCGCAACCGCCGAAGATCAAGCTTCTGCCGGACCGTGGCAAACGCAAGCCCTATCCCTTAAGTTGGGACGAACAGGATCGCTTGTTTGCCGAACTACCGGAACATCTATGTCAAATGGCCTTGTTCAAAGTGAACACGGGACTTCGTGATGGAGATGTTTGTGGTCTGCTTTGGGAGGACGAGGTGCCGGTTCCAGAACTGGACATCTCGGTTTTCGTGATTCCGGTAGATCGTGTGAAGGACACGGACTACCAACGAGACGACGACCGGCTTGTGGTATTGAACAGTGCCGCTCGTCACGTTGTCAAGGAACGTAGAGGACAACATCCAACCCACGTCTTCTCATACAAGGACGCACCTATAGACAGGATGGGAAACTCGGCTTGGTACAAGGCTAAGCGTCGTGCTGGCCTTCCCCAAGTTCGCGTTCACGATCTCAAGCACACGTTCGGACGGCGTTTGCGGGCTGCTGGCGTAAAGTTCGAAGATCGACAAGACTTGCTTGGCCATCGCTCGACGCGCATGACCACGCACTATTCGGCTGCCGAAGTTCTCAATCTCATTGAGATGGCAGAATTGGTGGCCGAGCAACCGGACCGAGAAAGCCAACCCTTGTTGGTGATCAATCGGCGCCGGCGCACGATCCCCGCAAAATCCCCGCAATCGGATGAACGCGAAGATCGTGTGACAACACAAGTCCTTGAAATCATTGGTAGCGGAGGAGGGACTTGAACCCCCGACACGCGGATTATGATTCCGCTGCTCTAACCAGCTGAGCTACTCCGCCGAGAGGCCGGCATATAAAGAGCGCCGGGTGGGGAAGTCAAGGGGGCGACGGGCCCCGGCACCTGCCGGAATGGGACGTCACCTTGCCGGAGCGCGGCGGCACGTTGGGGGCATCCAGCGTGATTGCGGCGGCCAGGCCTCGCACTGCCGGGCAGCGACCGTCAGACCCGCCCGTGGTCGGCGGCCGGATCGATATCGCCGGCCACCTGCTGTCGGGTATCGGCGGCTGACACTGTGCGCACAATCCACCCGCCACCCAAGAGACGCGCGCCGACGCCTTCCCTGTCGTAAAACACGCAGGCCTGCCCAGGCGCGACACCGTGCTCGCCGCCAACCAGTTCCACCGTCGTCGTGCCCGTGACGCCATCGTAACGCAAGACGGCGGGGCGCGGCGGTTGCGACGAGCGAACACGCGCAGCGATTTCGAGGCCATCGCCTGCCGCGACCTCCCCGAACACGCCGTCACCGAGCCAGTTGACATCGCGTATCGTGAGTGAAGTCGTCAGGAGGGATTCGCGCGGTCCCACGACGACTTTGTGGTTGGCGGCATCGAGGCGCACCACGTAGAGCGGCGCACCGGAAGCGATACCCAGCCCGCGGCGCTGCCCGATCGTGTAATGGATAATGCCCTCATGCCGACCAAGCTCGCGCCCGTCGATGTCGACGACCGCGCCAGGCACAACAGCGTCCGGCCGCATCCGTGCGACGACGTCGGCATAACTGCCGGTCGGCACGAAGCAAATGTCCTGGCTATCGCTCTTTTTGGCAACCGGCAGGTCCATCTCCTCGGCGAGACGGCGCACATCCTCCTTGTGCATGTGACCGAGCGGAAACCAAAGCGTTTCGATCTGCGCGCGTGTCGTTGCAAACAGGAAGTAGCTCTGGTCACGCTCGAGGTCCGGCCCCCGGTACAGTGCCGGGCCATTGGGTGTGTCGCGGCGCTCGATGTAGTGGCCGGTAACAAGGGCATGCGCACCGAGATCACGGGCCGTATCCAGAAGGTCGAGGAATTTGACGCTCTGGTTGCAGGCAACGCAGGGGATCGGCGTCTCACCCGCGGCATAGCTGTCCGCGAAAGTCTCGATCACCGCTGATTTGAACCGTGCCTCGTAGTCGAGCACATAGTGGGGAATGCCAAGCCTCTCGGCCACGCGGCGCGCATCGTGAATGTCCTGGCCGGCGCAACACGAACCTGCCCGTGCAGTCGCGCTGCCATGGTCGTAGAGCTGTAGCGTGACCCCGATCACATCGTGTCCCTGGCGCTTCAGCAGGCCGGCGGCGACCGACGAGTCAACACCGCCTGACATGGCCACGACTATGCGCCGTCGCTCGACTTCTCTCATCTTCAGCTCTTGATCGGTTTCGTGCTGATACAATGTTTGCCAGCGATCTGCCGGCCGGACCTATTACCTAGCAATTGATCGTCGCGCTGCAAGTTCTGTGATTGCGCTGTGCTGATTTGGGCCGCTTGGGCCGGCACGGAACTTGCGGACTCCGGGTGGGAACCGCCCTTCTGGCTGCCCAGGTTTGCGTTGGCAAGCGGCGAAGATTGCAACGTTGTGTATCAGTCTGGTATAACAGTTTACCAAACTAATACATGCACGTACGAGTCTTAGCTATTGAATCTGATACATTTATAAAGCCAGCGTTGACCTTATGGTTTATACGGAAATTAAGGCGGATCGTCTAAAGTCTAGTCTTGATCAGGCAGAGTGTATGAGTGTCATGACCGATCAGCAGTTCAGATCCCGCGTTCGTTACGTCATTGGACCGGATGGCAGCCCGCTCACCGTGGCAGATCTGCCGCCGCGCGATACCAAGCGCTGGGTCATCCGACGCAAGGCAGAGGTTGTGGCAGCCGTACGCGGTGGTCTTTTGAGCCTCGACGAAGCCTGCGAGCGCTACAAGCTGACGGTTGATGAATTCCTGAGCTGGCAACGGTCAATCGAAAAGCATGGTCTTCCCGGTTTGCGTGCAACGCGCGTTCAGGACTACCGCAACTAACCAGCGCACGTCAGCCCATGGCCGTGTTGACTCCTCGGCACGTTGACCAACCAATGAGCAAGAACTGATCATCCAGCCACGACCGTGCCGGCGTTGTGGGATCGGACCATCACGTGCCGGCGCTGCTGGCGATCAAGCGTATGGGGTGTTGCGTGCAGCTGTCGGTCATCTCACCTTCCGACATCCACGGGATGCAGAGCCGTCGGTGGTGCAACTGCGCCTGGATCGTTATCTCCTGAGAGCGCAACCAGGATTGTTTGCTTTTTGCAGATGACGCGCGGCAATTGCAGGCTGGTCGGATTGAGAAAGTAGAAAAGTTGAGTTCTGCGCCCTGCACACAAGCCGGGGCGGCCGGCGGGCCCAAGCCGCGAGCCTTCCCGTTGGTTCAAGGTGCTGAATGGAAGGTGGATCTCTGGACGCGCGGTCAAGCAGAAGTAGCTACGAAAGTCAGAGGTCGAAAGGAATGAGCCTTCGTCGGTGTGCGTCATGCACCTCGGGGGCGACTGCCGGCACTACGGCCTATGACGGCCAATCCCGGTTTAATGCCGCCTCAGCTGGCAACGGCGGCTTCGCTGTCTGAGGGATGCCCGCGGGCACGATCATCATCACGCTGCTTGACGGCGTCTGCCTGATCCAGTTCGGCCAGCGCCTCGTCTCGCTCTTCCACCGCGGCAGCCAGTTTCACCTGCAGGTCTTCGATGGAGGCCATAAGATTGGTTCGACGCTGCGCCGCCGAGCGCGCAAATGTCGAATAGGCAAAATGACTGCTGTCGCGGATGCCGGTGCGCTCTTCTTCAGCAATGACCTGGCGCTCAAGATCGGAGGCCATCTGTTCGAACTCCCGGATCATCTGCTCGATGGAGTCGACCTTCTGCGATTTCTCGTCGGCTTCGAAACGCTTCAGTCGGACCGCTGTCTCGCGCATCTTCATGTCCGATACCCCTACTCTGTCGTACACATGCTCGGAACAGATCAAGATCCATGCCAAACAAGTTAACTTGCTATTCTATAGTTTATTTTTGCAAGTAACTCTTGATCACGCAACTTCCGTGCGTTTGCCAGCGCACCGCAATGCGACCACGCCGGAACAGTTCGAATTATGGCACGGCCACGTAAAGTTGCGGTAAAGCAACAGTTGCGCGATCTGTGAACGCGCGTCCCACTCCGAGGCGCCGGATGGCGACTTTCGGCCTGTGGCAGGTCAGGAAATTTTGTTAGGTTATGATTCGTGAATGCATAAGCGCAGCAGTCGCGTCGTGGGGGAAGTGACCGGCGGCTGGCGTATTCGTGTTCATGCGGGGGGATCTGCTGACAATTCGCAAAATGCGATGTCCGCTTTGCGGGCGTCGTGCTGCCGGCTGTTGGCTGTCTGCGTCTGGGGTTCAATCCTTTCCAGTTGGTTGCCGAATCGTCCGATTCTCGCCGTTCGGCAAGGCAAAATTAGGGTTTGTTAACCTCTGGTGCCTAGAATCCTAACGATCACTTAGCAATGAGGCTCTGCGTACTCATGAGCCCGGGGCAGCGGTTAACGGCGAAAGCCAGGGAAGAGGAGCAGCGGCATGCGAGTTCTTTTGATCGAAGACGATAGCGCGACAGCCCAGAGCATCGAGCTGATGCTTCAGTCAGAGGGATTCAACGTCTATACAACTGACCTCGGTGAAGAGGGCGTTGATCTTGGTAAATTGTATGATTATGATATAATTCTCTTGGACTTAAACCTGCCGGATATGAGTGGGTATGAAGTTCTTAAGACGCTCCGCGTGAGCAAGGTCGCGACGCCAATTTTGATTTTGTCTGGTCTGGCGGGGATCGAGGACAAGGTCAGAGGCCTCGGATTTGGAGCCGATGACTATATGACGAAACCGTTCCACAAGGACGAACTCGTTGCCCGCATTCAAGCAATCGTCCGCCGTTCGAAGGGGCATGCCCAGTCGATTATCGAAACGGGCGAACTCAAGGTCAATCTCGACACCAAGACGGTCGAGGTTCACGGCCAGCGCGTCCACCTGACGGGCAAAGAATACCAAATGCTCGAACTGCTCTCGCTGCGTAAGGGCACCACCCTGACCAAAGAGATGTTTCTCAATCATCTCTATGGCGGCATGGATGAGCCTGAGCTGAAGATCATCGATGTCTTCATCTGCAAGCTGCGCAAGAAGCTGCAGGCGGCAACCGGCGGCAAGCACTACATTGAAACCGTCTGGGGCCGCGGCTACGTCCTGCGAGATCCGAACGAAGACGGCAACGCGACCGAGGCGGCCTGAACGGCCCGCACTCGCGGCTATCGGGGCGCCAGGTTGCGCTTTCGCCCACCTTATGAATTCGCGGACAAGGGGCCATCTGGCCCCTTTTTGCACGCCTGCCCCCTCTGGTGTTAGGGTCCCGGCCGCGCTTCCGGCCACATCGCATCGGTGCGCGGCCGGAAACGTCTATGCGGCCAGACAATTGACAGCTCGGAAGGACCGAAACCGATGGCGGCCAGCGGCGAACCTCCTATCAGTGTTGCGATCATTCCGGTCACGCCGCTGCAGCAAAACTGCACGATGATCTGGCGTTCGGCGGACAAACTCGGCGCTATCGTCGATCCTGGGGGTGATGTCGACGAAATATTGCGCGTGATCGGTGAGGCCGAAGTCAACGTCGAGAAGATCGTTCTCACCCATGGCCATGTCGACCATGCGGCCGGTGCCGACGAATTGCGCGATAAGCTCGGTGTGCAGATCGAAGGCCCGCACATCGACGACAAGTTCCTACTCGACTCGCTCGCCGACCAGGCATCGAATTTTGGCATGACGGATGCGCGAGACGTGGCGCCCGATCGCTGGCTCGATGAGGGCCAGATGTTGTCGCTCGCCGGCTTCGAATTCGAGATCTTCCATTGCCCCGGCCACTCGCCGGGGTCTCTGGTTTACGTCAGTCGTGATCTTGGCTTTGCACTGGTAGGAGATGTGCTCTTTCAAGGCTCGATCGGGCGCACGGACTTTCCCTACGGGGACCACGATGCGCTGATATCCGCCATCAAATCGAAGCTTTTGCCGCTGGGCGACGACATCGCCTTCATCTGCGGCCACGGAGCCCCGAGCGCTTTTGGTCGTGAACGCGAAGCCAACCCGTTCTTGCAGTAATCGGGAAAGGTAGGCGGTTACAACCACCAATGCCAGCAATAAAGTCCAGGCGTTGGATGGCCCAGGCCTGTGGCTTCGTCCCAATACGAAGCAACAACGTTGTGGCGGTGCGCCGGGGCGGTCCGTAACGGGAATATGTTGCCCGTTAGGAATGGGCGTCGGCCAGGAGCCCGCGGATATGGCGTTCCGCAGGCCGCGGCCATTGGCACTTGATCAGGGTCGACTTCAGGCGGCCGCCTTATCGGCCTTGTCGGATGCGTTGGCGCCTGCTCCCGGCTTTGCAGCCATCGATTTGTCGTTCATCGGGTCGTCGCAGTGATGGAGCGCACCCTTTATGCACGCGCCCTCTTCGACAGCGAACGCACGATGGAAGATCTCGCTGTCGACACGCGCGGTTTCTGAAAAAATGACCCGATTGGCACGCATGGTCCCCTTGGTCGTGCCGCGAACGATGACTTCTTCGGCAACCAAACCGCCGTCGATTGTGGCCTGTTCATCGATGATCAGGAGTTTGCAACGGACGTTGCCGCGCACCTTGCCGCGCACCAGGATGTCGCCTTCGCTTTCAAGGTCGCCGGTCATTGTCAGCCATTCATCGATGATCGAATTCGAGACTTTGTCCTTTGCAGTCTCAAGTCCCTGCATATCGATTGAGATTTCCGGTCGCTTTGGCTCACCGGCCTGGGCCTGGACATCGATAGGGTTGTCGAAGAGCTGGGAGGAATCGGCCTTTTTGTTAAACATTTGCACGAACCTTTCTGAGACACACGGGGAGCGGGACACTGCTGTGCGCTCGGCAACGCAAGACGCATGCCAGATTTGCTGAAATGCACCAGGCTCGTTCAGGAGAAGGTGGCCATGGCTGCGTGGTGGCGGCCGATCGCACCACCGCACGGGTGACCTGTCCGCACATTATCTTGCCGATGCTGGCGCCGCTTATCGCTCGTGAAAGAAGTTATAGATCTTTTGCGCCATTTCAGCCGATATACCGGCGACCTCTTTCAGATCGCCGACGGCGGCACGCGAGACCGCCTTGGCGGATCCGAAATGTTTGAGCAGCGCACGCTTGCGTGTCGGCCCGATGCCGGCAATCTCGTCGAGCGGATTGGCAGAAATCTTCTTCGAGCGCTTTGCGCGGTGGGCGCCAATCGCAAAGCGATGCGCTTCGTCGCGCAGGCGCTGAATGAAGTAGAGCACCGGGTCGCGCGGCTCCAGCATCACCGGTTTGCCCTGTCCCGGGATATGGAAGTGTTCGCGCCCGGCATCGCGGTCCGGACCCTTTGCGACGCCGACAAAAGCGATATCTTCGATGCCGAGTTCGCCGGCAACCTCTAGCGCAACACCAAGCTGCCCGGCCCCACCGTCAACCAGGATAAGGTCCGGGCGGTCGGGAAAAATGTCGTCATCATCGTCACTCTCCGTAGCTCCGTCGAGCCCCTCGTTTCTGGCGTCGGCACCGGCATCTACTGTTGGCGATCCGTGGTCTTGCGCCTCCGCATGCACAGGGTCGGCCGGCAATACACCGAACGCAATTGCGTCTGCGCCGCGCTCGGTGACGGACGGTGGCGCCGGCTCCGTAATCCGCGACGCCTCCGGCTGCACCATTGTCATGGTCGGTGGCACGGAACCGGCGTCCGGGTCTGCCGTGTCCGGCAGCGGTGCCTCTGTCGCGCTGTCCTCGGCCGCAAGCTCGTCGTCATCAAGTGCCAGCCGTTTCAATCGACGCGTCAGCACCTCGCGCATCATGGCGTAATCATCGCCTGCCGTGATGTCGGCGGACCTAATGTTGAACTTCCGATAGGCAGCTTTCACCAAACCATCACGCCCCGCGACGATCATCGCACCGACAGCGTTTTCACCTTGGATGTGACTGTTGTCGTAGACCTCGATCCGGCGCGGCGTGCGGACAAGTCCGAAGCGTTCCGCCGTGCCTTTGAGGAGCGCTTGCTGCGATGACGTCTCGGCCATCTTGCGCCCCAATGCCTCTTTGGCATTTTGCACAGCGTGCGCGACAAGGTCCGTCTTGGCGCCGCGTTGCGGGGCGTTGATCCTCACCTTGCGTGCGGCTTTGGTGCTGAGCGCCTCGGCCAACAGGGCGCGGCTCGGGACGGTGTGGGACAGCAGAATTTCGCGCGGCACAGGCTTGTCGTCATAGAATTGGGCGATGAAACTTTCGAGAACCTCTTCGACCGGCAGGCTACGATCGGCCTTCGGAAAGTAGGCGCGGTTGCCCCAGTTTTGGCCAGAGCGGAAGAAGAAAACCTGGATGCAGGTCTGCCCGCCCGACTGGTAGGCCGCAAATACGTCGGCTTCCTCCACCGCATCGGCATTGATCGTCTGATCGGAAGTGACATGCGCCAAGGCCCACAGCCGGTTTCGGTATTTCGCGGCCCGTTCATATTCGAGCTTTTCTGCCGCCTCCTGCATCAGGCGCTGGTACATTTCACGTACACTCTGGCTCTCGCCCTTGAGGAACCGCACAGCCTCGTCCACCTGCCTCCCGTAATCGTCCTCACTGATTTCTCCGGTGCAGGGTCCGGAGCAACGCTTAATCTGGAACAGCAGACACGGCCGCGTGCGGCTGTCATAGACACTGTCGGAGCAGGTCCGGAGCAGGAACGCGCGCTGCAGCATGTTGATCGTTCGATCCACGGCACCCGCGGACGCGAAGGGGCCAAAATAATCGTCAATGCCGGAGCGGGCGCCGCGGTGCTTGAGGATCCGCGGCGCCGAATGGTTGCGTGCGATGCGGATATAGGGAAACGACTTGTCGTCGCGCATCAAAACGTTGAAACGCGGCCGGAAGCGCTTGATGAGGTTTGCTTCGAGCAGCAGGGCTTCGGCTTCGGTGCGCACGGTGACGAATTCCATCGCAGCCGTGGCCGCGATCATACGCGCAATTCGGTTGGTATGGCCACCGAGACGGGCATAGTTCGAAACCCGCGCCTTGAGGGAGCGTGCCTTGCCGACGTAGATCACTTCGCCATCGGTATTGAGCATCCGATAGACGCCTGGCGCTGAGGCCAGCGTCTTGAGGTAACCGGCGATCACACGTGGGCCGGTCGCCGCAGGCTTTGCTTGCGCTCCATAATAAACTGGCAAATCCGAGGCTTGCCCTGACTGCGCACGAGCATTTCCGCCCGAAGCCGTATCGGCCTCTTCGTCTGCGTCCACTTCGCCCGGCGGTTTCGGTTCGTCCTGCACCATGATGGGAACATTGGCCGTACCGGTTGCGCCGTCAACCCAGACAACCAGTTGGTAAGGGATTATCAAGTATATTCCGACGGTTGGCCGTGGATTGCGTGCGCCGACAATGAATTGCAGCGCAGCGGAAACGGGGCATGGATTTTTCGGCGGATCAGTTGAGCTCCCTGACAATGACGTTCGGCGCCCGGCTTGCTGCTGCGGCACTGATCTGGTTCGTCGGCACGACCATCGCCAAGGTGATCTGTGATGGCGTACGTGCACTGCTCACGGCCCGCGACGGCCTCGATCCGTCGGTTGCCAACTTCGCCGCCCGGGCGCTGAACTGGCTTTTCATCGGTGCCATCGTCATTGCCATCCTCGACCTCTTCAACGTCGAGACGACGGGCATCGTCGCTGTGCTTGGCGCCGCGACGCTGGCGGTCGGCCTGGCTCTCAAGGACACGCTCGCAAACTTTGCTGCCGGTGTCATGATCTTGCTGTTCCGACCATTTGCAACCGGCGACTTCATCGAAGTGTCGGGAGAGAAAGGGACAGTCAGAAACATCAATCTCTTCCGTACCGAAATTGCGACGGTCGACAACGTTCAGATCATCATTCCCAACAACGACACCTGGACGACGGTCCTGCGCAACTATTCGGCCTATGACCGCCGCCGCATGGACCTTGTCATCGGCATCGACTACGCCGCCGACATGGATCGTGCGGTTGCGGTAATCCGAGAGATCGTCACGTCCGACCCGCGTGCCCTTCTCGACCCGGAACCGTTCGTCAAGGTCACGTCGTTGGGCGAAAGTTCCGTTGATATCACCGTGCGCGTCTGGTGCCAGGCTGACGATGTCTGGGACTTCAAGTTTGCTGCAACGCGGAACATCAAGGCAGCACTCGATGCTGCCGGCATTGCGATCCCCTTTCCGCACATGGAGGTCCAGCTCAAGCGTTTGGCCTGAGGTACACACGGTCCTGCGCCGTCCCGGCGCCCGCGTCTAGCCGTTGTCACCATCCATCATGTCACCCAGAGGCCCGAGCACGGATCCCTCTCCGGTGCCACCGCCAGGACCGGCATTGGCAAGGATGCGCCCGGCGAGGCGCGAGAACGGCAGACTTTGCAGCCAAACGGTTCCCGGCCCGCGTAGCTTGGCAAAGAAGAAGCCTTCACCGCCGAAGATCATGGATTTGACGGAGCCGGCGCGCACGATGTCGAAGTCGATGTCCGCAGTCATTGCCGCCACGCACCCGGTATCGACATCCAACTCCTCCCCTGCCGCAAGGCGCCGTTCAATCACGCAGCCGCCGACATGGACGAACGCAAACCCGTCACCTTCGAGCTTCTGCATGATGAAGCCTTCGCCACCGAACATGCCGGTCATGATCTTGCGCTGGAAATGTAGGCCGACGGAGACCCCCTTTGCCGCGCACAAAAAGGCATCCTTTTGTGCGATAAGCGTGCCGCCCATGTCGGCGAGGTTGAACGGCAGGATCGTCCCGGGATAAGGCGAGGCAAATGACACGCGGGCCTTGCCCTGGCCTTGGTGTGTGAAGACCGTCATGAACAGGCTCTCACCGGTCAGCAGGCGCTTGCCGGCGGATGCAAGCGCACCGAAAATGCCGCTCGGCTTCTTACTGCCGTCGCCAAAGATCGTATCCATCTCGACGGCCGGGTGCTTGAACATCATTGAGCCCGCTTCGGCAATCGCGCTTTCGCCCGGGTCGAGTTCAATCTCGACGAACTGCATTTCCTGGCCGTGGATCTCATAATCGATCTCATCAGCCTGGCCGCGGCCGCGGCGCGGCCCTCCGATATTCGGTACGGTCGTCGACATGGTCTACTCCATTTGGTTGACGCTATCAGCGCACTCAGCGCAGCAGCGCAGCACTACATATACTCGTTGAGTTGGTATTTTGTTTGACAGCGGCAGATCGCGGTCGCCGTGCAGAAACCCCGGCCATCGCTGAATATACCCAACGCAGGCGCCGGCGCGCGCTCACTGAAGTCGGATGCACGCATCGTTGCACCTGTCGCATGCGTCGGATGACTTTTCTTCGGTTTTCTGGATACCGTTGAGAATGAATTGTCCGACCTCTCGCTTTTTCCACAGGCCCACCGCCTCACACAGAGATGTCATTGATTCGCAAATGTCAGTCGATAGACCATAGCCTAGTTGGATGGGTCGGAACTCGTAGTGTTCGTTTTCGGATCGCGCAGTCACGGCCCTGGGTGCTTTGCGCGCAATGCCCTCTCTTCGGCGCTGGCATCCCATTAAGGGGCAGCTGCGATGAGGTCCGATTACCCCGCTGGTGGACCGCAGCGGCTGCCCCCTTTTTCATTGAATCGCGACCTCAGCAAAGACCCGTCTTCCAATCCCTCGGTCCGGCGTCTCCCGCGCGCGTCAATTCCGGTGCCGCTCCGCAAGGGAATCACGTAAGGATGGCGCCTGCAATTTTCGGCAAAGCGTCTCGATCTAGTGTAGCGCACCTGACGATTGGTCCCCGCGTGCGGCTGGTCTCTGAACCATACGTCAGGTGCAAAAGCGACACGAGAAACATAGGCTTGCTCGCGTTCCTTATGGTTCTGGCATTTGCTGTCGACAATCGTCGCACGGGATAGCAAATGTCAGGATCGGATCACGAGTGCGTTTGCGGATGCTTTTCGCCGCGTCCCGAAGTCAGGGAGATCGAAGTGCTCGCGCTTGCTGTCCTCGTTCTGGTGCTTGGCGCTTTTGCCGGAACCGCATGGCTGATAGCGCGCGTTGACCGGCAGGCAAGCGTGGCGTTCGACGATCAACCAGATCTGCCGACGCCCTTCGGCACCGACATGGCCTGGCTGGCGGTGAAAACGAACGACGCGGCAGCCGTCGCGTCGGCGCTGAACCTGCAAGATTGCAGCTCAGTGAGCTGGGCCCATGGCGTTGAGGCAATTCACGATAGCCGTACGGGCGACAGCGCAGTATTTGTCGCGCCGGCAGTTCATGGCTGGGTATTGGTCGCAGGTCTTGCCCTCCCGCAACCGATCGGATCGGGTTTTGCCGACAAGACGACACCGCTGCTTGCCGAATTGAGCCGCAGTTTCGGCGAAGCGCAGTATTTTCTCGCCTATTCGCCACTCGATTATTTCAGCTGGGTCCGCGCTGTTGGCGGTCGGATCAGTCGGGCATTTGCAATCGGTGATGAGGGCGTGATCATGAACGCCGGCAGACGAACTGCCGCCGAGCATGCGCTGGGGCTTCGCTTCTTCGAGGTACGGGGTGTTTGCGAGCGCGCCGGCGATGGCGGCGGCGCCATGATCCTGGCACCGACAGCTGAGCAGGTCACGGCTCTGGCCGGCCATTGGAGCATCGATCCAATGGCCCTGGGGCGCTTGACCGGCGCCCGCCCGTCCACCGGCATTCTTGCGCGCACCCCGGCTCAGTGGCGACCGGAGCGCGTCTTGCGCGACGCCGCATAGTCGGGGCGTTGCACCTGGTGAGTGTCGGTGGTGGACACTTCGAACACTGCTTCACCGCGCCGGCGGAATATACATCTTGCGCTGTTGGCAAAGATGCTGGCGGCCGCCACGCGCACGACCACACGCCCGGAATCGGCCCCGCTTGTCAAGACAGATCCGCACTTCGCGCAATTGATTGCCTCCGCCGCGCCGGCACACGATGCGCATCATGTCGGCCGAGAGCTTTGGGTTAGCTGCGAGGAAGTCGGCGATCAGCTCCTTGGGCGTGCGCAATTGCGCATCCTTTGGCGTGCGGTATCTCTCCGGAATCGATATGCGCTCGAACAACAGGCGACTTGCCTTGAAGTAATCCGCGGGCGAGTAACCCGAGCATGTTCCGTGCTTCTTGTATTGATGGATTATCAGGCCGCGGCTCGGCATGATGTCCATCATCTGATCGATCACCCTGTTCGAAACGAACGGGCGTTCCCGCGTCCGGCAAAACTCCGGATAACCATTTTCGTATTGTGGCCAAAGCCCGTGCAGCACGAAATGGTAGGGCCGTGCTCGGCGCCGACCGCACTGGGTGTCGTTTTTTTTCCTGCTGATTTGCTCGCAGTGCGTCGGGCTCCACGACAGGACCAGCTGATAATAGTCGAACCGACCGGGCACGTCCTGCCGTTGCGCGGTGGCCGGTGCCGCTGCGGCCAGACCGACAATCACTGCGGCTGCGATGGCCGGGCTAAGGCGCGGTATCATGTGAATGGGGTCTCCTGTGGATTTGCAGATGCGTGCAGCGCGGCATCTTTATCGGAGCCGGTCAGGCATCGCGCTATTCATGGCGCTTGCCTCCGGTCACTGGACCAATCGGTCAGGACATCGGAATGCGCGCGAGTGCATCGAGAATCCGGACCCAAGAGCGCGTGCCTTTCTTGAAGCTCGAAAGATTGTACTTCTCGTTTGGCGAATGGATGCGGTCATCGTCGAGACCGAACCCGACCAGCAGTGAATCCATGCCCAGCGTTTCCTTGAACGCGGTTACGATCGGGATCGAGCCACCGCACCCCATCAATGCTGCCGGCACGCCCCATTCCGCTTCGAGCGCTTGTCCAGCAGCACGAATGTGGGGTGCACCTGTATCGAACCCTATCGCGCTGCCGGCGTGGCGACCCTGGAATGCGACCGTGCAGTCCGCGGCAAGCTGGGCACGGACGTGCGCTTCGATTGCATCAAGGACGTCATTGGGATCTTGGTTCGGCACCAGTCGGCAAGTGATCTTGACCGAAGCTTCCGCCGGGATCACCGTCTTGGTTCCAACACCTTGATAGCCGCCGGCGATGCCGTTGAATTCCAACGTAGGTCGCGCCCAGAGTTGTTCGAGCGCGATGCGTCCATTTTCGCCGGCAGGCGTTGCAAGGCCCACCTCGCCGAGGAACTGGGCGGCGTCGAACCCTAACGCCTCCCATTGCTCGCGCTGCGCGGGCGCCAACTCTTCTACGTCGTCGTAGAATCCGGCCACCGCGACGCGCCCATCGGCATCGTGCAGCGATGCAACGATCTTGGCGAGCGCCCGAATGGGATTGATCGCCGGTCCGCCATACATGCCGGAGTGCAGGTCGCGGCTCGGTCCGCGAACGATCACCTCGATTGCGGCCAGCCCGCGCAACATCGTGGTGATTGCCGGCGTCGTCTTGTTCCACTGCCCGGTATCGCAAACCAAAGCGATGTCCGCCTTCAGCTCATCCTTCGCGGTCGCAAGAAATCCGGGCAGGCTCGGGCTGCCGCATTCTTCCTCGCCTTCGAGCATGACGGTGACGGCGACCGGCGTCTCCCCGGCCGCCTCCCGCCATGCACGAACCGCCTCAAAAAGGGTCATCAGCTGGCCCTTGTTGTCTTGGGCGCCGCGCGCCACGATGACTTCGCCGTTCTGCGGGTCATCGACAATCGCCGGCTCGAACGGGTCCGTCTGCCACTGCTCCACCGGATCGGGCGGCTGCACATCGTAGTGTCCGTAGATCAGGACGTGCGGCATGCCTTCCGGGACGTGTTCGCGGTCAAATGCAACGACCATTGGATGCCCGGTCGTTTCACGCACCTGCGCGGTAAGGCCGATGCCTGCCAGGGCATCGGCGCACCACTGCGCAGCCTTGCGGCATTCATCCACATAGGCCGGATCGGTTGAAATGCTCTTTATGCGCAGGAGATCGAAGAGACGATCGCGAGCCGCCGCGTAGTTGCGATCGGCAATGTCGAGAGCCGTATCGAGGTTCGATGTCATGGGAAATCCGGTCAATTTTCATCAGCGATGGCGGGTTGGCCGCACCGCTAGGCTATTTCAGTGGACGGTGTCCCGTCAAAGGTCGCAGTGACGCCACCACAGGGGCTATGTAGGTTCGCGGGATCAAGGCGCGGGGCGTGTGGACAGGCAAGCTGGTTCGCAAATCTGGGAGCACAAGAATATGACCGATCAGGCAGCGCAAACTGCGGCAAAAATGGTCTATTTCTTTGGCAACGGCAGCGCTGACGGTGATGCCGGCATGCGCGACCTGTTGGGCGGCAAGGGTGCGAATTTGGCCGAGATGGCTAGCATCGGCTTGCCCGTTCCTCCGGGTTTTACGATCACCACCGACGTCTGTACGGCCTATTACGATCACGGTCGCACCTACCCGGTAGGACTCGAAGCTGAGGTTGCATCCGCGCTGACGCGGGTTGGCGAGGCGGTAGGCGCCCGGTTTGGTGACGAGGAATGCCCGTTGCTCGTCTCCGTGCGTTCAGGCGCCCGCGCCTCCATGCCCGGCATGATGGATACTATCCTCAATCTCGGACTGAACGACCGCACGGTCGCAGCGCTCGCGCGCCAGGGTGGCGATGACCGCTTCGCCTATGACAGCTATCGCCGCTTCATCCAGATGTATTCCGATGTCGTTCTCGAGGTCGATCACGGGATATTCGAAGACCTGCTCGACGGCCACAAGGCACAGGTCGGCGCCGTTGCCGATACCGATCTCTCGGGCGATGACTGGAAGGAAGTCGTTGAGATCTACAAGCAGGCCGTGTCCGATGAGACCGGGGCGCCGTTCCCGCAGGACACCAATGCGCAGCTCTGGGGGGCAATCTCGGCGGTTTTCGGCTCGTGGCAGAACGCCCGCGCCCGAACCTACCGTAGGCTGCACGCCATCCCCGATGCCTGGGGCACCGCGGTCAACGTTCAGGCCATGGTCTTCGGCAACATGGGTGAAACCAGTGCTACGGGTGTTGCCTTCACGCGCAACCCATCGACCGGAGACAATGAGATCTACGGCGAATTTCTCGTCAATGCACAGGGCGAAGACGTCGTCGCCGGCATTCGCACACCGCAACCCCTGACCGAGGCCGCCCGTCTTTCTTCGGGCGAGACCGCACCGTCCCTGGAAGCCTTGATGCCCGAAACCTACGCGGAATTGGCCGGCGTCTTCCGCACTTTGGAGACGCACTACCGCGATATGCAGGACATTGAGTTTACGATCCAGGGTGGTCGGCTGTGGATGCTGCAGACGCGTGCCGGCAAGCGTACGGCGGCCGCGTCTCTCAAGATCGCTGTTGACCTGGCCAACGAGGGGCTCATCAGCGAGGACGAGGCCGTCATGCGGGTCGATCCTGCTGCCCTCGATCAACTGCTGCACCCGACGATCGATCCCGCTGCCGAAAAGCACCTGGTCGCCACCGGACTTCCCGCCTCTCCGGGTGCCGCCTCCGGTGAAATCGTATTTTCCTCGGACGATGCCGAGGCGCTCAAGGCCCAGGGGCGTGACGTCATACTGGTGCGCATCGAAACCAGTCCGGAGGACATCCATGGCATGCACGCGGCTGCCGGCATTCTCACCACGCGTGGTGGGATGACCAGTCACGCCGCGGTTGTTGCCCGCGGTATGGGCAGGCCCTGCGTGTCGGGTGCCGGCGCCCTGCGCATTGACTACGAAGCCCAGACTATGACGGTGATGGGCGAGGTCTTTGCCAAGGGCCAAACAATCACCATCGACGGTTCATCGGGAGAGGTCCTGAAAGGCGCGGTCAACATGCGCCAGCCCGAACTGTCCGGTGATTTCGGGGTCGTAATGGCGTGGGCCGACCGCGCGCGTAAGCTTGGCGTGCGCACCAATGCAGATACGCCGCGCGATGCTGAACAAGCGCGCACATTCGGTGCCGAGGGCATTGGCCTATGTCGCACCGAGCACATGTTCTTCGAGGAAGACCGCATCCTCGCCATGCGCGAAATGATTTGTGCCGACGACGAGACCGGTCGGCGCACCGCTCTTGCCAAGATCCTGCCGATGCAGCGCCAGGATTTCGTCGACCTCTTCAAGATCATGGCCGGCCAGCCCGTGACGATCCGGCTGCTTGATCCGCCGCTGCATGAATTCCTGCCCCACGGCGATACGGAACGCGAAAGCGTGGCAGCAGCCCTTGGTGTATCGCCAGACCGCTTGCGTGAACGAATTGCCGAGTTGCACGAGGTCAATCCGATGCTCGGCTTCCGGGGCTGCCGGCTGGCATTGCGTTACCCGGAAATCACGGAAATGCAGGCACGCGCCATCTTTGAGGCATCGATTGCAGCCGCAAAGGAGTCCGGCAGTCCAGCCATCGCTGAGGTAATGATCCCGCTCATTGCCTATCGTCAGGAGTACGATGCGCTGGCGGATGTCATCCGCAGGACGGCCGCCGCGGTCGAGCGCGAAACCGGCGAGACGCTGACTTATCAGATTGGCACCATGGTCGAGTTGCCACGCGCCTGCCTCAAGGGCGACGAGATCGCCGAAGGTGATATTGGCGCGGATTTTTTCTCCTTCGGCACCAACGATCTCACCCAGACGTGCCTTGGCCTGTCACGCGATGATGCTGCGCCGATCCTGTCGGACTACGACGCCAAGGGCATTTTCGAGACCGACCCGTTTGTTTCGATCGACCGCGACGGTGTTGGGGAACTGGTGCGCATAGGGTTGGACAAGGGCAGGAGCGTGAAGCCGGAACTCAAGGTCGGTATCTGTGGTGAGCATGGCGGCGACCCGGCTTCGGTGACGTTCTGCCATGAGGTCGGGCTCGACTATGTCTCGTGTTCTCCCTACCGTGTGCCGGTGGCGAGGCTCGCCGCGGCCCAGGCGGCCATCGCCGAACGGGATCAGGCACGGAGTTGAAGGTCGCATCGCTCTGCGCCACGCGACCTCGCTCGGCTGGCACGCCGGCCCTCTTCTATGATTGCGCGGGAGAAAACGCAGTCGGCTTCATCACCTTGTCCTCCTGCAGCAGGACGAGCCCCTCGGTCTTTGCAAGAAACATCTTCCAGCCGTCGTCCTGGTCGCGCGCCGCGCGCTTGGCTTCCATGTCCGCGAGGCTGTCGTAGCGCCACAGATGCACAACCTGGTTCTGAGGGCCGATAACGCTGGAATAGTATCCCATCAATTCCATGCCGTGGCGCTTGGTGGCAGGCAACGCAAATTCTTCGAAGAGCTTGAGATACTTTGGCATCATGCGCGCGACGAGTGTGTAGGTGCGGATATTGACGATCATGGAGGGCGCTCCCGGGAACTTGATTGGCTTGCTGGGTTGCGGATTAATGACGGACTTCAGCTTGCGTCAGCGACGTGTCGGACAAGCCAGCCCGTGAGCACGACGACCGCCGCGAGGAAGTCGTCGATGTCCATTGCTTCGCGTGGGTTGTGGCTGCCGTTTGCGTTTCGCACAAACAGCATTGCCGTCGGTACCCCTGCGACGGTAAACGTAGCGGCGTCGTGAGAGGCAGGGCTCGGCAGAGGCATCGTTGAGATGCCCAAGTCATTGGCAGCTTTGGTCAGGCCCGCCACGATTTCAGGGTCAGATGGGGCAACGTCGGCGGATGCCCGCTGTCCAAGCGCGATTTTGACGCCGCGCCGCGTCTCGACACCGGCAACGAGTGACAGGAAAGCCTCTTCCAGCTCCGCGAGGTGGGCCGCATCGTAGGCTCGGACATCGAGGCTGAGCGACATCTCCCCGGGCACGATAGTCAGAGCATGCTCATCGGGATTGGTGTGAAAGCGGCCGATCGTAAACGCCATTCCTCGGCCTGCAGCATCGTTGGCCTTCCAGATTTCGTCGAGCCCGAGCGCGAGATCGCTTGCCGCGAGCGCGGCGTCCTTGCGAAATCTGCGTGGCAGGCCGACATGGGCGTATTCGCCCTGAATGTGAATATTGGGATAGCGGAAGTTGCCGGGCACACCGATGCCGATTGCTGCCGGCAAGCCAGCTTCGATCAGCTGTGGTGCTTGCTCGATATGCAGTTCGACGAAGGCACGGATGTCGTCGCATCGAAGAGCGCGCTTGCCGGCGCGTACCGCATCTATGTCAGCCCCGCAGTCGGCCATGTGGGCGGCGAGTGTTCGCCCGGTATCGACCCGCCGCGCCTCCAGAGCGCCGTCGGGCAGCATGCCGAATGCCACCCGGCTGCCGATGTAGGAGACCTGAAACCAAACGCTCTCTTCAGCCCGGATCGCCATCGTCGTGACGTCGCATGCCGGCGTGAGGCCAAGCACCTGGAGTGCACGCTGCGCCACCAACCCGGCAACGACACCGGCAGCGCCATCGAAGTTGCCGCCGCGACGTACGGAGTCCAGATGCGATCCAATCATGATCCGCGGCGCTGACCGCTCCGTCCCCGCCAGGTGCATATAGAGGTTGGCGCCGTGGTCGTAGGCGATGTCGAGGCCGATGTCTCTGGCGCGCCCCTCGACCACCCTGTATGCGAATTGCTCGCCGTGCCCGAAGGTATCCCGCGTGACCCCCTCTACGTCGGCGCTGCCGGCCCTGAGGTCTTCAAACAGGGCTGCGACGTACTCCTTCTGGTCAACGACGCTGGCGATGATCTCGGTGGGAGGCGGGTTCATGTCAGTACTCCGCGAAGATCCGGCGCAGATCCGTGACATCGTCGGTCTTGGTCAGCGCTACCATCAACAGCACGCGGGCCTTTTGTGGATTGAGGGTGTCGGCCGAGATGAAATTTCGCTCCAAGAGCTTGGCTCGGGCCGGCACGCGCCCCGAGCCGGCCCGGTTGGATTGTACAACCGCAATGCCCTGGGCGATCGCCCGGTCGAAGGCCTCGTTCTGCTCAGGTGTGAGCAGGCCTGGTGCGAAACCGGCGGACACGAGGCCTTTGGCGCCGGCAGCCATGAACGCATCGACTGCGGTGCCGTCGGCACCGGCGTAACAACTGACCAGATCAACGCGCGGCAAGGTCTCTACCTCCTTCATGTCGAACTCGGTGTCGGGCATGCGCCGACGCAACGGCGCGCGGTAGTAAAACACACCGTCGCCGTCGACGTGGCCAAGCACGCCAAAGTCTGGTGACCGAAATGTCTGCATTCGCAGCGTCGAGGTTTTCGTCACGTCACGCGCCGCCTGGATCTCGTCGTTGAGCATCAATAACGCCCCCATGCCGCGCGAGGCCGGCGCTGCGGCGGTCCGCGCAGCATTGAGCAGATTGATTGCGGCATCCGTGCTGATGCCTGAAGCCGGCCGCTGCGCGCCAACGACCACAACCGGCTGCTCGATCTTCAGTGTCAGATTGAGGAAGTAGACCGTCTCTTCGGCGGACGCCGTACCATGCGTGATAACAAAACCGGCAATGTCGGGATTTTTGGCCGCCGTGTTCGTGATCAGACGATTGAGGTCGAGCCAGTCGGCCGGCGTGATTTTGGTGCTGCCGACGGCGCGAAACCGCACAGGCACCGGATCGACAACCTGCTTGACCAGATCAAATTTTTCGACAAGCTCATCGACCTCCAGTTTTTTTCCGCTATCCGGGTAATCGAAAAGGTCGAGGGCATCGCGGCCGATTGACGAGATGGTGCCACCGGTTCCGATGATCGCGACCTTCGATTTCGTAGCACTCATGTCACATTTCCTTTGTCTGTTGCCGTCGGTCGGTTCACATCTCGGCAACTTCCAGCTCGATAACGTCTAGCAAACGTGACGCCCAGGCTGCGTTGAGCTCACGGCCAATGAAAACAAGTCGCGTACGATGGTCCTCGGAGGGCCAGTCTTCGAGCCAGGTGGGCGGATGGAAGACGTGCTGTACGCCGTGAATGACTGCGGGCCGCTCAGGGCATTCCGCGATGCAGACCAGACCCTTGAGGCGCAACAGGTTGACGCCGCAATGATCGGCGAGGGCCTGGAGAAAGAGCGTCAGTGCGACAGCTGCGATCGGAGCATCACGAATCAGCGTGAACGTTTCAATGGCCGATTGGTGCGCGGTTGGTCTTGCAGCATAGGTCTCGACCGCTTCAGCGATGCGCGCGATCCTGGCGCCCGCCTGGCTTTCCTCGCTGGAGAAGATCAGGTGTGGCGTGACGTCGCCATGGCACGCTCCTGCTATGCCTGCCGTTCGGTTGAGGCTCGGCAGCCGGGCGCGCAATTGGCGTGCGCTCTCAGGTTCAAGATCAGTTTTCGTCATGATCAACTGGTCGGCCAGTGCAACTTGCCGAACGGCTTCCGTCTCGCGGTCGAGCGTTGCAGCGCCGTTGACCGCATCGACGACGGTGACAACCCGGGGCAGCGCGAAGTTGGCAGCGGCCGTCGGGTCGGCCATCAGGCTCTGCAGGATCGGAGCTGGATCCGCGAGGCCGCTCGTCTCGATGACCACCCGAGAAAAAGACGGCACCGTGCCTTCATGGCGGCGGTTCATCAAATTATCCAGCGTCTCCAGAAGGTCACCGCGCATCTTGCAGCACAGGCAGCCAGTGGTCAGTGTTACCAGTTCCTCATCGCTGGATTCGATCAGCTCGTGATCGAGACCGATTTCCCCGAATTCGTTGATGATTACGGCCGTATCGCCATACGCAGGGTCACGCAACAGATGCGAGAGGATTGTTGTCTTGCCGCTGCCGAGATAGCCGGTAATGACGGTAACAGGGATCATGACGCAGCGAGTGTTGGCGGTGTTACGGTCAGCTTGAAGGGTTCATAGCCTGGGGTGATGTGTTGGCGAACGACACGCAGGACGCCGGTGACGGACGCCGCCGTACGCTTGCGCCCGTCGCATGTTACGACCCAGCGAAACGGCATGTCCTCAGGCGCACGCTCTACCGTCACGTGATGCGCGTCTGATGCGAGGGTAATGGTGCCGCTATCATCAAGGCGTACGGCTGCCTGCGCTGTTCCGGCCCACATCTCGACCGACAGACCGATCAAGCCGCACAGCCGCTCCAGAAGAACATCACTCATAGCGCGGGTCCGGCGAGAATGTCGGCCGGGATCTTGCGCTTCAGGTTCTGTCCGTCGCTTGGCTGGCCCAGCAATTCACCGCCCTCGACCATGATCTTGCCGCGCAGGATCGTCGTTTCCGGCCAGGCGAAGATGTCGTGGCCTTCCCATGGCGTGTAGTCGGTCTCATGCAGGTCTGCAGCGGTGATCTTGCCCCGCCGTTCGGGATCGAGAATGGTGATATCCGCATCGCTGCCGGCGGCAATCGCCCCTTTCCTCGGATAAAGGCCCATGATCCGGGCGGCGTTTGCCGACACGAGGTCGGCATACTGACTGAGCGAGTAGCCGCGCCGCACGACCATTTCGGTGTACATCACCGCCAGACGCGGCTCGACGCCGGCATTCCCGCCGGTCGTATCATCGATCCGATTTCCGAGAGTTTTTTCCTTGAGGGTGCAGCAAAGTTCGTCGGTTGCTACGCAGTTGATGTCGCCGCTCAGCGTCCCGTCCCAAAGCGCCCTCTGGTCTTCGGCCGACTTGAGTGAAGGGTATGTGTGATAAATCTGCCCGTTTGGCCGTTTGTAGTCTTCATGCGTGTAGAGCATGTACTGGTGCAGCGTCTCGCCGTAGATGGGTAGGCCCCTGGCGCGCGCATCGCTGATCGCCTTGACGCCGGTTGCCGCGCTGACGTGCATCATATAGAGCGCCGTCCCGGGAACGTTCTCGGCAAGACGCAGCACGCGCCGGAAGCTCAGGTCCTCCGACAGCGCGTTGTGTGCTTCCGAAAGGTGCTCGAAGCCGACCCGGCCTTCGCGGATCAACTTGTCATACATATGCATGACGATGTCGTGGTCCTCGGCGTGAATGACGCCGAGACCGCCCTCGGCCGCGAGCACCTGAAATGCCTCCCAGATGTCACCGAAGTCGATCATGCGCCCCGACCGGCCTGGCAGAATGTTGGTCGTGAATATCTTGAGCGTCGGGTAGCCGGCCTGGATTGCTTCCGCCAACTGCCCGCTGAAGGTGTGCGGCGGCTCGCTGTGCAGCATGATGTGGTATGCCCAATCACAATAACTGCGCCCGACGAAATCCTTGTCACGTGACTCGATCGCTTCCAGCGCGGTCTGATCCTCCCGCCAATAGGCAAAATCGATGAGCGTTGTCGTACCGCCATGCAATGCCGCCTGACCCACCTGGTCGGGGCCGGCGGTCGTCAGCGTGGTGCCGTCGGGCTTGATCCACGGATGGTGCATATGGACGTGCGGGTCCACCCCGCCCGGCATAACGATTTTGCCTTTGGCGTCGATCACGCGACCTGCACTGGCATCACCGAGCGTGCCCGGTGCGGTCACCGCTGCAATCGTTTCCCCTTTGATCCCGATGTCGAAGGTCCCTTCGCCTTGCGGGGTAATGACGTTGCCGCCGCGAATGATCAGGTCCAGCATGATGCGCCTCCGCTCGTCGCAAAGCCATGAAAGCAGATCTTTCTGACCGCGCAAGCGCTGGGCCGGGTGCGGCGGTCATCAATCCGGCTGCGGATGCGCGATCTCGACCGCAGGGCTGCGGGCTTCGATTTCCGCGGCCGCCTGCAGCAAGATGTCCTCGCAGTAGCGCCCGCCGACCAGCTGCGCACCGCATGGGGCATCACCGGCCATACCGGTAAAGACGGAAAGACCTGGCAAGCCCATCAGTGGCAGGCCGACCTGCGTTAGCTGGGCCTCCATGATCTCCGCAAAACGTTCGGGCGAAGTCACATCGTCCTGATCGGCAAACGGCAATTCTCCCGACACCGGGCAGATCAGGACGGGATGCTGCGCGAGGAAGAGGTTCCACTGGCGCAGAAAGGTTACGCGGTTTTGCAGCGCATCCATGATGTCGTTGAGATCGGGCGGCGGGCAGAGCTGCGCCATCTGTTCGTAGATGAAGGCGGCATCGGCGTCGCCCTCCTGCTCGATCGCGATGGCGCCCGTTCGCCGGAACTCGGCAAGCCAGAGCTGAGCCTGCAGTCGAGCGGGCTCGCGCAGCGGCGGGCAGTCCGTTTCGACGATCTCCCATCCCGCGTCGTCGAGTCGGTCTGCGGCAGCCCGCAATGCGGTCTCGACTGCGGTGTCGACGGCCAGGCCCTCGGGCGCAACGCAGAGCGCGGCGCGCTTTGAAAAGGCCATTCCCTGCAGTGGCACAGGCGTCCACCATGGGTCACGCGGATCTGACTGTGCCATTGCCTCCAGTGCCAGCTTGAGGTCCGCCACGGTACGCGTCAGTGGGCCGGAGACGGCCATCAGCTGCGCGCCGATATGGCGATCCGGTGCACTGAAATTTGCCGCCGGAATCCGCCCGAGCGTAGGCCGTAATCCCTGAATGCCGCATGCATAGGCCGGGTAGCGCACTGATCCACCAATGTCCGTACCATGTCCGATCGCGCCAATTCCCGCAGCCGTCGCAGCGCCGGCACCACCTGACGACCCGCCCGGTGTGAGCGCCGGATTGCGTGGATTGCGGGTGTGACCATGGACACCGTTTCGCGTGAACCATCTCAGCGAAAACGCTGGCGTGTTGGTGCGCCCGACGATGATCGCACCGGCCTTCTTGAGGTTTGCCACCACGGGATTGTCGGCTTCCGCAACGAGCTCTTTTTGTAACTTCAAGCCGTTGGTTGTGGCATAGCCGGTCTGGTCGACATTGACCTTGACGGTGAGCGGCACCCCCGCGAGCGGTCCCACTTGTTCGCCACGTGCAATTGCGTCATCGATTGCCCGAGCCGCCATGTGGGCCTCGCCATCGGTCCGCTGGACCACGGCATTGATTGCCGGATTAGCCGCTTCCAGCCTGTTGAGGGCCGACTGGCACACCTCGAGTGCCGAGGCTTCTTTCACGCGCACCGCTTCGGCAATCTCCGTTGCACTCATTGACCACAATTCAGCCATCGCGCTCCTCCGCTGTAGGATTGTCAATTGAACCATACTTTGCGACTGCCGGATCGACCAAGCGATCCACACAAGAGGGGAGAACATTTCAATGGAACGGCCGACAACCAAACTGCGCCAACTCCTGCGCGAGAGAGAGTTCCTCTACATGCCGTCGGTCTATTACCCGCTGGCGGCGCGGCTGGCAGCGCAACTCGGCATCGAGACAGCCTACGTTGGTGGCTACGTAACCGGCGGTTCGAAAGCCGTCTCGGAACCGCTGTTGACAATGGACGAACAGGTCGCGCTTGCCGGCGAGGTCGCGCGCTCGGTGGACATTCCGGTACTGGCCGATGCAGGCGCCGGGTTCGGGGAGCCGCTGCACTGTATGCGCACCGTGCGCGAGTTCGTTCACGCCGGAGTGGCCGGCATCCATATCGAGGATCAGCTCTTTCCCAAGCGTGCGCACTATCACAAGTACGTTGCTCACGCGGTGCCCGCGCAGGACCTGGCAGCAAAGATCCGCTACGCGTGCCGCGCGCGCGATGAGACCGATCCGGATTTCGTCGTGATCGTACGTACCGACACCTGCCGTTTCGAGGGTCTCGAAGAGGCCGTTCGTCGGATCAACCTGGGTGCAGATGAGGGCGCTGACATGGGATTGCTGTTCCCGCGTGACCTTGAAGATGCAAAACGCGCCCCGGGCCTTTGCGGTGTACCGCTGGTCTATGTGCAGAGCCGCGGCAATCGCGACGGCCGACCGGTTCTTCCTCTCGGTCAGCTGCAGGACATGGGCTACAAGGCTTGCATCGATGCGCAATTGTGGCTGACCGTGAGCTTCCATTACGCCAAACAGGCGCTGCAGGAGGTCCGCACAACCGGAAACTATGCGGCGATGAGCGAGGCAGACCACGTCGCGGCCCGCCAGGCGATCGAAGATTTGATCGGCCTGGAAGAATTCTACCGTATCGAAGAGGAAACCGTCGAAGACAGGAAGTGGGGCAAGCGTTGAGGTCGCATGCAGCGGAAATTCGTCCTTGTACCGATCGCGCTGATGATTCCTGCCGGCGTGCCTTGCCGCAGATTTGCCTGCATCCGGGCATTGTGGCACCCAGGTTGCCGAATCGGCTCACCGCCCGGCCGGCCAGATAGGAGATGATCGCAATGGACACGGCCGAATCCAAGAACGTCCGCCACTACGATGCACTGGTCGTCGGCGCCGGGTTCAGCGGCATGTACATGCTGCACCGCCTGCGCGAACTCGGTCTGACGGTACTGGTTGTTGACCGTGCCAGCGAGGTTGGCGGCACATGGTACTGGAATCGCTACCCGGGTGCGCGCTGCGATATCGAAAGCATGCAGTATTCCTATTCGTTTTCGCAGGATCTGCAGCAGGAGTGGCATTGGCCGGAAAAGTTCTCGGCGCAACCCGAGATCCTGGAATATGCGCGCCACGTTGCCGAGCGTTTTGACCTGCGCCGCGACATTGAATTCGGTGTCACGGTCACCGCGGCGCATTTCGACGAAGCCACGAACCGCTGGCAGATCACCACGGATCGCGCCGGCCGTATTTCGGCGCGCTATTGCATTATGGCAACCGGCTGCCTCTCTTCGGCGCGCGTTCCGGATTTCGAAGGCTTGCAGTCGTTCTCGGGCGACACCTACCACACCGGCCACTGGCCGCATGAATCGGTCGATTTCTCCGGCAAGCGCGTGGCGGTGATCGGCACCGGCTCGTCCGCCATCCAAGCCATACCTGTAATCGCGGAGGCGGCGGCGCATCTCACCGTCTTCCAGCGCACGCCGAACTATTCGATCCCGTCGCGCAACGGCCCCATGACCGAGGACTATGAGCAGTCCTGGAAAAGCGATTACGACGCCCTTCGCGCCCGTGCACGCAAGACCAAGAACGGCGTGCTTGCTGATCCCAATGAGCAGTCGGCGATGGACGTCGGCGAGCGCGAGCGCCAGGAGATATACGAACAGCGCTGGGAAATCGGCGGGACATACTTTATGGCGGCGTTCAACGACCTTGCGGTCAATGCGCAGTCGAACGAGACCGCGGCCGAGTTCGTCCGCGGCAAGATCCGCGAAATTGTCAGGGATCCGGAAACCGCCGAATGTCTCGTCGCGACAGACTATCCCATCGGCACCAAACGGATTTGTGTCGACAGCCACTACTTCGAAACCTTCAATCGCGACAACGTCACGTTGATTGATGTCCGCGAAAAGCCCATCGAAAGGTTGACCGAGACCGGTCTGGTCCAGGATAGGCGCTCGTTCGAGTTCGACGCAATCGTGTTTGCCACGGGTTTCGATGCCATGACCGGTACGCTCGACCGGATCGACATTCGTGGGAACGGCGGCCGCAGACTGAAAGACGATTGGGCAGCCGGCCCGCGCACGTATCTCGGCATGATGGCGGCCGGTTTTCCCAATCTGTTTCTGGTGACGGGCCCGCAGAGTCCCTCCGTGCTCTCGAATATGATGGTCTCGATCGAGCAACACGTTGATTGGATGACGGACTGCATCCGGCACATGGAGACAAACGGCCTGGCAACGATTGATGCGACGCCGGATGCACAGGACGATTGGGTCGAACACGCCAACGAAGTTGCCTATTCGACCCTCTATCCAAAGGCTGCGTCCTGGTACATGGGAGCCAATGTCCCGGGAAAGCCGCAGGTATTTCTGCCCTATATCGGCGGAGTCGGTGCGTATCGGGAAAAATGCGATAAGATTGCCGCGTCCGGCTATCCGGGGTTTCGCTTTTCGCGTGCTGATGGTGAGCATCTCGATGCTGCCCAGTGAGATCCCGCATTACGGGTCGCGCTTTGGACCGCAAACGCTTGTCCGAGGCATGCTATTCCGGCCGGTCGCCGCGCATGTCTGAGCCGCCGGGCCGACAAGGCGACACGTCTGCGCCGTCGATCGTGCGCGGGGATGTCCAACGTCCCAATGCGACAGCGGTCCTGGTCTGGATGTGCATTCTCGTTGGGATCAATCAACTCGGCTTCGGGGCCATGGTGCCGACATTGCCGTTATACGCGCAGTCGTTCGGCGTTACCGCATCGGCCATCGGACTCGCGGTCGGGATTTACGGCCTGGCTCGATTTCTCGTTGCCTTGCCGGCCGGCGGCCTTTCGGACGGTCTCGGCAGGCGCCCGACGCTCGCGCTCGGCGGGCTTGTCTCCGGGCTAGGCAATTTATGGTGCGCGTGGGCGACGAGCTACCCCGAGTTCATCTTCGCTCGCTTTGTGGCAGGTGCAGGTGCCGGCCTCATCGTGACAACCGGACACGTCGTTCTGGCTGATATTTCACCGCCGGAACGTCGCGGGCGAATGCTCTCGATTTATATGGGAACCTTCATATTCGCGGTCGGTATCGGGCCGTTCCCCGGAGGTCTGCTGGCCGAGCACTATGGCCTTGCCGCACCGTTCGTCGCTTACGGCTGCGCCAGCCTGCTGGCCATGCTGGTTGCGTGGTTTGCGGTTGCCGAAACGCGTGAGTTTGCAGCACAACCCGCATCCGCCGATGCCGCCCGCGTCTCGTTCGCGGATCAGATGCGCGTGCTATGCGCCAACCTCGGATATTTGCTTGCAAGTTTGATCGGCTTCATCAATGCCGTCGTGCGCACCGGCGGTCTTTTCGCCATTGTACCGGTGCTGGCAACGACGCTTCTCGGTTTGAGCGTGAGCGAAGTTGGACTTGCGTTGATGATCGGCAGCGTTTCGGGGTTGCTCGCTGCATATCCGGCCGGCTGGTTTGCAGACAGGGTCGGACGGAAGGCCGTCATCGTTCCGGCCACGCTCATCGGCGGTGCGTCGATGGCACTCTTCTGTCTGGCGCCCAATTTCACTTGGTTCGTTCTTGCCGCAATGCTCTGGGGCGTGTCGACGTCCGTCGGCGGATCGGCACCGGCAGCCTACGCGGCCGATACGGCGCCGTCCGGCATGAACGCGGCGGCAATGAGCACCTTTCGTATGATGGGCGATGCCGGTTACGTGATCGGGCCGTTGGCACTAGGACTTGTCGTTGACCTTGCAGGGCCGATCACATCGTTGATGATTGCATCTGTCGCGATGGTTCTGGTGGGGTTGGCCTTTGCACTGTTTGCCGCCGAGACGCATCGTGGCAAGCAGGGTCCGCTGCACGGATGAGCCGATGTTGGCGGAAGTTCGCGAACGTTTGGACCTGCCTGCGCAGTCTGACGAGCCGGAGGGAGCAATGTCCAGGTTTACTTTTGACCACATTCATCTACGCAGCCCGGGCCCGGAGCGTACGGCGGCGTACTACGAGAAGATGTTCGATGCTGAAATCCGGCGCACGACACAGGCCGGACAACCGCGCGTCGATATGGTGATCGGCGGTCGTAACGTGTTCATCGCCAAGGTCAATGACGGCGACGGCGTCGCCGGTCCGCCGGTTTCACCATACCAGGGATTGGATCACTTCGGCCTCGCCGTCACGGACATCGACGCGATCGCAGCCGAACTCCGAGCCAAGGGCGCCGAGTTCACGATCGAGCCCTACGACATTCGACCCGGCGTGCGTATTGCATTCGTGCGTGGGCCGGAAGGCGTGTCGATCGAGCTTTTGCAGCGGACGCCGCTATAGTTTGCCCGCCGTGAACCTGGCGTGCCAAGGAGCTGCTGTCATGACTGCTGAAGCAATGCTGAACTACACCGTCGAGGCCTATAATCTGTCCCACGCCTCGGAAAACAAGATCCATGACGATGACGTGGCGCAGAAGCTGGGATTCACCGGCGGCCTAGTGCCCGGCGTCGAAGTGTTCGCATACATGACGCACGTACCCGTCACGGTTTGGGGCACGGCTTTTTTTGAGCGCGGCCAGATTTCGTGCCGGTTTGCCAAACCCGTTTACGACGGCCGCGTTGCCACGGTCGTCGGCGAACCGGAAGGCGGAGCAAGACTGCAGTTGCGCGTCGAGAGCGGTGGCATGCTGTGCGCTACGGGCGAGGCTCGCCTGCCTGAAGCAGATTCGCCTCCCCCACGCGCGGCAGACTATGCAGCGCCCGAGCCGCCGGCGATACGGCCTCCGGCCGATGAAAAAAGTCTTGCGGTGGGCACCGAGCTTGCCGTCCCGCCGCGTCGCCTGACGCGTGAGATCGCAGATACTTATTTGTCCGATGCTCGCGAAACCGAACCTCTCTATCGTGAGCACAACATAGCGCACCCGGGCTTTCTGCTGCGCATGTGCAACCTGGCCTTGGTCGAAAACGTCGTATTGGCACCCTGGATCCACACCGGTAGCCGGGTGCAGTTCTTCTCGCCGGCACATGTCGGTGAAATGCTCGCGGCGCGCGCCCGTGTTGCCGCAAACTACGATCGCAAGGGCCATCGCTTCGTCGATTTGGATTGCGTGATACTTGGCGACGAGCAGCGTCCCATCGCCTACGTCCTACATACGGCCATCTATCGATTGCGCCATCTCGCCGGATGACCGTGCCCGGCGCCGAACAATCCCAGCCCTGATGCGGCAGGTCCGGCCGCGATCAAGAATGACAGAAAGGTCCGCGATGGTATCGAAAATCGTCGTCGTCTCACCATCGGAGAATGTCACGCCGATAGCGCGCGAAATGGCGCCATTTGGCTTCGACACGTTGATTTTTGAAAACGGTGATCCCGCATACCGCTCAGCGCTGAGCGGGGCAGATTTCATGGTTTGCTATCCGAGTGTGCCACTGGGGCCCGAATTCTACGCCGAAGCAAAGGACATCAAGTTGATCCAGCTCCTGAGCGCCGGTTACGACAACGTCGACCTGGAAGCAGCGCGCAGCGCCGGCGTTCCGGTTTGCAACAACGGTGGCGCAAACGCGATTTCCGTGGCCGAGCACGCCATCATGTTGATGCTCACGGTCGCGCGTCGCGTTGTCTGGCAACACGCCAACGTGACAAGCGGGCGCTGGCGCGGCAACGGGCCGGCGCCGCGCATGTACGAACTCGCCGGAAAGACGTTGGGCATCATTGGGCTCGGCAACATTGGCAAGAAAGTCGCCATCCGCGCGCAGGCGTTCGGAATGGACGTCCACTATTTCGACATTGTCCGCCTGAGTGAAGACAGAGAGGACCAGCTCAAGGTTCGGTTCCGGCTGCTGCGCGAGATTCTCGCCGGATCTGATGTCGTGTCCTTGAACGTGCCGCTGAACGCTTCGACCCGCCACATGATCGGTGCCGCTGAACTGTCCCTGATGAAGCCGTCTGCAATCCTGGTCAATACCGCACGCGGGCCGGTGATCGATGAACAGGCGCTCTTTCACCATCTCAGCGAGCGGAAAATTTTCGGCGCCGGCCTTGACGTCTTCGACCAGGAGCCGCCAGCTGCCGACAATCCGTTGTTTCAGCTCGCCAACGTTGTGCTGACGGCTCATTTCGCCGGCCCGACCTGGGACAATCACGTTGCCCGTTTTCGCAACGCCTTCGACAACGTGCAGCGCGTGTCGCGAGGAGAACGACCGTTCTGGATCGTGCCGGAACTGGCCGCCGGATAAGCTTCAGTCAGTCGGTCAATCAGTCGCCTTCGATCGCATCCTCGTCGTCGGCATCTGCCTTGAGCCGAACTGGCGCGGCATGCTCGAGCGCGTCGGCCAGACGTTCGCCAAACAGGCGCACGGCCCCTGGCGAGCCTCCCGGTAGGCCGACATCGGTGTAGGATGAAAACAGGAACCGGCCTCGGTGCAACACGCTAACGTCCTTCCACTGCAAAAAGATCGGTTTGTGCCCGAACTTGAATATGAAGTTCGGCACAATGTGCACACCTTCCGACGACACCGTGACATTGAGGCTGCGGTTGTAATTCGAGAGCCGGCTGATTTTGCCGCTCACCCACTCGAACGATTGGCCGGTCGGCGGTCGGCTTGCAGGAAAGCGCCTTGCAAGCGAGGCCCAGCCGCTCAGTTGCGCGACGGCGAACGTCACGGCCATCCAGAAGAATGGAAACCCAATCGCAAAAGCGATTATCGCCAGAAAGGGATTGACGTCGTCCTGCATCGAACGGCCTGCTTTCGCACCTGCGGATTGGGTTTGGTCATAACCTACGAAGGCGCGCGCGTCATGCCGGGTCGGTTAAATTTGTTGGCAGGCGTGGCCGGCCGCGCCGGCCGTCCGGACGTTGCAGCCCTGTCCATTTTCGAACCCTAGCCCCACAGGTTCTTGTCCTTGGTGAGGGCCAACAGGTGCTCGGCGCGCGGTTCGAGAAGTGCGATCACCTCCGGCCAGGTCTCGCGTGGTCCGACCGAACGGTCGGAAGGCTCGCGTCCGGCGCGCAACTCGCCGCATAGGTCCTGCCAGTTCCGGCCGAGCACGCGCAACGCATCCCGTGGCGTTTGCGCGACGGACGATGAAATGTAATCACACGGATGGTCGCCGCAGAACGCCCACCATCCGACATAGCCAGGGTCCTTCGTGCTTTCGACCGCCCAAACGGACGTGATCGGCGCCAGATGCCAGGCCGGTTTGTCATCGAGGGCCCGGAAATAGACGTTCTCGGTACGCAGGTAGTCGCTGGCGATCCGGCGCATGTGCTGGATCCAGGCTTCTTCGATATCAGGGTCGTTGAAGTCCTCGGGCGTCAGATGGTCAAAGTCGAATGTGCTGTCTGCCATGTGCTGGGATCGGGTGCGTCTTGTTCGCATTCTCAGGAGGAACGTGCCGGCAGATGCGTTTCAAACCAGGCGGCCGTTTCGGCCATCACTTCGTTGAAGGCAGGCTCTGCATAGACTTCATAGTGACCGTAGCCGCGCAACGTCACCAATTTCTTCGGCTCACCGGCACGGGCAAAGAGCGCCTCGCTTTCGTCTGGAGGCACGAGGCGATCGTCATCCGTGGTAATAAACAGGATCGGCGTTGGCGCCACCTTGTCGACGAGCCACTCGGGATGGAACTGTAGCGTCTCATCGATGTATTCAAGCGGTAGCGTATTGATTGCCGAAGGGTTTTCCGCTCGTGCGGCAGCCGCCAATGCTGCCGATTGACGATCCGTCATCAGGATCTCACTACGCTCGACGAACTCGGACTTTCCAGACGTGACACGCTGCTCACGATCGGCTTTGGAGCGTGCCAGTAGGTCATACCACTCGTCCGGCCGTCGTACGCTTCGCATCCATCGTGCGCCATGGCCGACGCCAACCGAACTCACAATGCATTTGACCCGGCGATCAACAGCGCCGACCCACACCACGGTCGCCCCGCCATAGCTTGTACCGAAGATGCCGAGCCGGTTTTCGTCCACCGTTTCCTGCAGGCCGAGGAGGGTCAGTGCGGCTTGCACGTCGGCAACGCGGCTGTAGGGCGCAAGACGGCTCGGTGATCCTTCACTGTCACCCCACCCCTTATAGTCGAAGGTCATCACGACATAGCCCGCCGCATTGAGAACGCGTGCATTGTCGGGAAGGTAGAGATCCTTCACACCCGTATAGCCATGGCACAGCACGACACCGGCGCGCTCTTCGCCAGGCTTGAGATCATCCGGCGCGTAGATATCGCCAACGAGCTTGTGGCCTTCGCTGTAGAATGTCACCGGTGTCTTCATCTCGTCCTCGCTGTCGGAAACCTGCGATCATGTTAGTGCGCACCGACGAAGGCGCCAATCCTGGCACGTGCAAAGGCTGGGCGCGCTTGAATGCGGGCCCACCACGCGACGACTCCCGGATGGTGAGGCGGTTGCATCTCGTCCGGTGCAATCTCCTCCTCGATCCGTTTGACAAACGGCACGGCGGCAATATCAGCGATTGAATAGGCGCCGTTTACGAGCCAGCCGCCGTTGTCGTCTAGGGCTGACTCCATGCGATCGAGCAGGCGGACGAGGTTGGAGCGTGCTTCATCGCGCTCGCCTTCGGTGTAGGGGCGACGGGCAACCCGCGTCCAGGCCTCGCGTCGCTCCTTGTTGGGAATCCGCGCGAGCACTGCCGCCAGTTCGTCGTCCGACCAGGTCTCGGCAACCTTTTGCAGGTGGTGGCGCCAGTTGAAGATCACGAGGTTGTGGATCAGCCCGTCGATGTGGCGCACCCAGTTGCGCATGAGCGCCCGCCCGTAGGCGTCACCAGGCCGTAGCGGTGGATCCGGATAAACCTCGTCGAGGTACTCGCAAATTGTTCCGCTTTCGTGGAGCGGCCGACCATCGTGGATAATCGTCGGCACGACACCGCTGGGATTGATCTTCAGGTACGCGGCGGAATGTTGCTCAAGCCTGCCAAGATCGACCAGCCGGCCGTCGTAGGCAAGGCCCTTTTCTTCAAGGCACAGACGAACGCGGCGCGACGCGCTGGACTGCCAAGCGTGATGCAGAGTGATCATGGGGAGTGGCCGCCGATCCGTGAGAGGGGTGACTATGGAAGGTTTATCATTGCTGCATGCGGTGATAAATCAAACTGACGCCGTTTCACGGCCCCTGATCCGGCCCCGCCGGTTCAGACGATGCCAAGCTCGCGATAGGGTTTTTGCCGGCGGACGCGTTCATAGCCGAGCCGCGCAAGGTCGAGTGTTTCCGATCCGCCCTTGACGATTATCTCGGCAATCGCAAGCCCGGCACCCGGCGCCTGCATGATGCCATGGCCGGAAAAGCCGCTGGCAATAAAAACATTTTCAAGCCCGCCCTCCCAGCGTCCGATGATGGCGTTGTCATCCAGGAGACAACGCTCGTAGTGACAGGCCCAGGTGCGCTCGAGACGCAACTCATTCATCGCCGGCATCCGGCTGGCGAGCAACGGCCAGACGACGGTTTCGAACCAGTCTGGGTCGTAGTTCCAGTTGAACCCCGAGGGCGCATTCCAGTCCGGCACTCCGCCGGTAAAACCGTTGCCTTCCGGGCGAAACCCCAGATTCGTTTCGGCCTTGATGAAGGGCAGCGGTTCGAATTCGGCCCTGCAACGGAAGAAGTGCGTCTGGCGCGACATTGGCGCGATGGGAACGTGCCAGTCGAGCATCGCGGCAATGTCACCCGACCAGGCACCGGCGGCGAGAACGAACTGGTCGGCCGACAGGGTGCGCCCGCTTTCGCAAACCACTGTCCGCGCGGCGGTTGCGTCCGCGGTCCACGCGGTGACGCGTTCCTTTTCATACCTCACGCCCAGGCGTTGTGCGTTGCGCTTGAAACCCATCAGCGCAGCATAAGGATCGATCCACCCGTCATCAGGACTAAGCACACCGATCGCCACGTCGTCGAAGTTGACCGATGGGTAGCGCAATTTGAGTGCGTTCGCATCGAGCAATTCTGCTGCTACTCCGTTGGCGGTTTGAACCTCAAAGTTGCGCTGCAGCTGATCCGCGCCCCCACCGTCCGACAAAAACAGATACCCGTCGGCCCGAAAGCCGATGTCTGCCGGTTCGCCGTCAAGCTCCATCGTCTGCGGAAAGTTCCGGTAAAACTCCAAACCAAATTTGCCGAGCGCAACGTTTTCGGGTCGGCTGAAGAGTTGGCGTACACCGCCGGCGCCGCGCGGCGTCGTTGCACGCTCATATGTGGGATCCGCCTCAAGCACCACGATCCGCCCCGCCTGCCCGCTTCGGGCAAGATGATAGGCGATGCTCGAGCCCAGAAGCCCTCCGCCTATGATAAGTATGTCGATCATGATGTGGTCTCTCCAGGCATGTTCCGTATGGTCTGGTCTGGGGTTTCGGCTTCATCGGTGGCAGACGCAACGTTGCACGATGGCGCCTAGAGCGAAAGTCACATACCGGCCACCATCATCCATGCAGTTGTCCGCACGTTCGCTCCATGCATAATCGCTTTGAATAGCACGCCCATTCGTCGGTTGCGTGCCGGCCCGAAACCCTGGAACACGCGATATGTCTTCAGCTGATGCCTTGCCGCAGGAAATGAATTTCGTCGAACTCGACGGCTTTGGCGGCCCGGAAGTTCTCAAGCCGGCACGGATGGCGGTTCCGAGACCCGGACAAAACGAAATTCTGATCGAGGTCGCAGCGGCGGGCGTCAACCGACCGGATGTGCAGCAGCGCATGGGCCAATACAATCCACCGCCGGGTGCCAGCACCGTCCCGGGACTCGAAGTGTCAGGCCGAGTCGTTGCCAAGGGGGCAGGAGCCGAGCGTTTCCAACTTGGCGATGAAGTGTGCGCGTTGGTCGCCGGCGGCGGCTATGCCGATTACTGTGTGGCGCCCGAACCGCAGACGCTCCCGCTGCCAGCAGGCCTGTCGCTGATCGATGCGGGAGGCGTTCCTGAAACATTCTTCACGGTTTGGACCAATGTCTTCGACCGCGGCGGCCTTCAACCCGGCGAAGCGCTACTGATCCACGGCGGCTCTAGTGGTATCGGAACCACGGCCATCCAACTTGGACGCGAATTCGGTGCGCGTGTCTTTGCAACCGCTGGCAGCGATGACAAGTGCCGGGCCTGCATTGAACTTGGCGCCGAACGAGCAATCAACTACCGCAGCGAGGATTTCGTCGCCGTCGTCAAGGAACTGACGTCCGGACAAGGTGTCGATGTCATCCTCGATATGGTTGGCGGATCGTATGTCCAGCGCAACATCGATGCTCTGAACTGGGACGGTCGCATCGTCCAGATCGCCTGGCTGGACTCGCCCAAGGTCGAAGCCAACTTCATGAAGCTGATGCTCAAGCGCTTGACCTGGTCCGGTTCGACTTTGCGCCCGCGCACGGTTGCGCAAAAGGCGGAGATCGCGCGCGCGCTCGAAGGCAAGGTTTGGCCATTGATCGCCGAAGGCAAGGTCAAGCCGGTCATCCATCGCACGTTCCCGCTTTCCGAGGCTGCAGATGCCCATCGCTTGATGGAGTCCAGTGCTCATATCGGCAAGATTCTGTTGTTGACCGCGAGCGCGAATTAGCCACCCGTCGTCTGCCAATGCGCGACGCGGCACCACCTGAAAAGCCGCGATGTTGTGTGCTTGTGCAATGCAATCACTGCGCTGCAACCGCAATCACACTCCAGATATGGCGATGCATAAACCGTTCCCTGATCGCCAATTGCCGGAGGACGCTTGACAGGCTCAATCGCGCGACCTTCAATTCGACCCCTAAGAAAAGAAAATCTGAAATTCGAATTATCGTGGAGGAAATCGATGCTTAAGGTGCGCGGTTTTCAAAATGCGCTAGCTATTGTCGTGGCGATGATCGCCATGGTCGCTCTGGCGTTTTCGGCATCGGCTGCCGACAAGAAAATCAAGATTGGCGTGATCTACGATTACACGGGACCGTTGGCTGGCGGTGGGTCAGATTTGCAGGCGCTCGGCGCCAAGATCATGATCGACCACATCAATGCCCAGGGCGGTGTCGAAGGCTACAAGATCGAAGCCATCTACGCGGATGCACAGTCCAAGCCGGAAGTCGCGATCAACGAGGCGGTCCGCCTGATCGAGCAGGAAAAGGTCGACATGCTGCTTGGCTTTTATTCGAGCGCGCAGTGCGTGCCGGTTGCCGCAAAGGTCGACGCACTCAAGAAGTTCATGTGGATCACCACCTGCATTTCGCCGGCCGTGCTCAAGGATCGCAACCTGAAGTACGTGTTCCGCCCGCAGGTGCATGGTGGAATGTTCGGCGCGCTTTCGGTTGAGTTCCTGCATGCCAATTCGCAGGCCAAGATGGGCATCGACCCGAAAAAGCTGCGCCTTGCGATTATTCACGAGGATGGCCCATACGGCTCCGGCGTTGCAGGTGGCAACGCATCCAAGGCCAAGGAACTCGGGATGAATGTGGTGATCAAGGAAGGTTATTCTGCCACTGCCCCCGACCTGTCGTCCCTGGTGACGAAGCTGAAGCGCAAACGGCCGGACGTTATTCTGCACACCGGCTACAATCCGGACATCACGCTGTTCCTGCGCCAGGCCAAGGAGCAGGGACTGCGCTTCCGGGCGTTGATCGGCCACGGTGCCGGATATGGTGTGGCGGACAAGCTCTACGACGCGCTCGGAAACGACGTTGATTACTTCTATAACGTCGACCCCGTTTCGATCTGGTTGCTCGACGCAAAGTCACTGAAACAGGGATTGGGTGAAATCACTGCCAAGGTCGGTGCCGAGTACGAAAAGGCAAAGCCGGGGGTTAAGGTAAAGTCCGCCCATGTCGGTATGGCCGCATCCAATGCGCATGTCTTCTTCACGGATGTCCTGCCGCGAGCGATCAAGAAGTACGGCGGGATCGATGCCGAATCGCTACGCAAGGCAGCCCTCGAAACGGACATCCCCGAAGGCGGAACCTTGCTCGGCTTCGGTGTGAAATTCCCGAAGGAGGGTGAGTCCGACATGATGGGGCAAAACATGCGGGCTTCACCCGTCGTCATGCAGTACGTCAAGCGCAAAGTCTATGTGGCCTGGCCGCAGGCGCTGCAAACGATTGATCCCGTTCTCCCGCTGCCCAAATCGTCGCCCTATGCGAAATAGCAGCAGGTAACGTACTGGGCCGAGGTATTGGCGAACGGGAATCGGGAGCTGTCGTCGTGCTGGCAGTTGAAGGTCTGACGAAGCGCTTCGGCGGCTTCACGGCGGTAAGCAAAGTCGACTTCACCGTCGAGAAAGGTGAAATAGTTGGGCTCATCGGGCCCAACGGATCCGGAAAGAGCACGATTTTCAATATGCTCTCGGGCACTTTGCCGCCCAACGAGGGGACCATTCGCCTCGAAGGTCGCGAAATCGGCGGCCTGCCACCGCACGTCATATGCAGTATGGGTGTGGGCCGCACGTTCCAAATTCCGCGCCCCTTTCGCCGCCTGTCCATTCTCGAAAACGCGGCGCTGGCCGGTTTCTACGGACATGGCGGGGGCGTATCGCGCGAGGTTGCCTGGCGCAATGGTGCAGCGGCGTTAGATCTTGTCGGCCTGCCGTCCGATCCTTCCGCCTCGGTTGACACGCTTGGTGCCGCCGGCCTCAAGAAGCTCGAACTGGCCAAGGCGCTTGCAACCCAACCTGATTTGCTCCTGGCTGACGAAAGCCTTGGCGGGCTCGACCACTCCGAGATGGATCAGGCGGCCGACATGCTGGGCCGCATCAGGAATGAACTCGGGATCACGATCATCTGGGTTGAGCACATCATGGGCGTGCTAATGCGGGTCGTCGATCGCGTCATGGTTCTCGACCACGGTGAAAAGATCTCCGAGGGCAAGCCCGCCGACGTTGCGCGCGATCCTAGAGTTATCGAGGTCTATCTCGGTTCCGACGCCGAGGAGACGGCGGCGGCTGCTGCACGATGAGATCGCACCAACGCGCTCGATGGCCAGTAGAGGGGAAGGCATGCTGACACTGCGCAACGTCGATGCCGGCTACGGCAGCTTCCAGGCCTTGTTCGACATCTCACTCGACGTCAATGCTGGCGAAGCCGTCGCCGTCATCGGGCCCAATGGAGCCGGCAAGACGACGCTGATGCGTGTCGTGTCCGGTCTCATTCCAGCAACCCGCGGTAAGATCATGATGGAGGGCACATCGGTGCTCGACACCCCACCGCACGATATCGTCAACCTTGGAATTGCGCACGTACCGGAAAACCGCCGCCTATTTCCGCGCATGACCGTCGAGGACAACTTGCGCATGGGCTGTTATTCGCCCCGTTTCCGCGCCCGCTTCGAAGAGCGCCTGGCATTCGTCTACGACCTGTTTCCGCGCATGCATGAACGGCGCAATCAACTTGCCGGCACGATGTCCGGCGGCGAACAGCAAATGTGCGCGATCGGGCGTGCGTTGATGTCGGATCCACGCATACTGTTGATGGATGAGCCTTCCGCCGGCCTCGCACCGGTGATCGTCCAGCAGGTTTTTGATCTGATCCGCCGGATCCGGGCAGATGGCCTGACCGTTCTGATCGTCGAACAGAATGTGAAGCAGGTCCTCAACGTCGTGGATCGCGCCTACGTTATCGAGGCGGGCACGTTGCGCATGCAGGGCAGCGCGGGCGAGCTGCTGCAAAGCGAAGACATTCAAAAAGCCTTTATGGGTATGTAGGTGGGCGCATGGCAGAATTTACCGAAGCCTTATTCAGCATCTTTTTCATCGAATCCCTGATCAACGGCATCCTGCTCGGCGGCGTGTTGGCGCTGCTCTCGCTCGGTCTCAACCTCATCTTCGGCGTCGTTGACGTCGTGTGGATCTGCTATGCCGAGATCATCATGATCGGCATGTATACGATCTTTTTCCTCTACAAGGCCGGCGCCCCACTGATCGTGGCCATTCTCGCCGGCATCGCCGTCACGACGATCCTTGGCTGGCTGACCCATCGCATCGTCATCTCCTATATTCTCGACGCCGCACCGATCAACCAGCTGCTGGCCACCGGCGGACTGCTGTTCTTTTTCCAGGGCGCAGCGATGGTCGCCTTCGGCATTGAATTCCGCAATCTCGGAATAAGTCTCGGCAGCCTGCCGGTCACCGAAGACATCTATTTGTCCTGGACTCGGCTTGCATCCTTTGTGGTTGCCGCGGTGGTGGTTGCGATTATGTACGTCTTCCTGTCGCGCAGCTACCTCGGCGCTGCAATCCGTGCCATTAGCCAGGATCGCGAGATCATGACGTTGATGGGTGTCGACACCAAGCGGCTCTATTTGTTGACTTCGGCGATCGGTGGCGGCCTGGCGGGCCTCGCTGGCGCACTCCTCATTCTACAATACGACGTACACCCGTTCATCGGGCTCAGCTTCGGGCCGATCACTTTCATGATTTGCGTCATGGGTGGTCTCGGCAACATGGTTGGCGGGTTTCTGGCGTCCTTTGTGTTTGCGGAATTGATCACGATCGGGGGCTATTTCGCAGAACTTGAATGGGGCTACGTGCTCGCGTTCGCGTTTTTCGTCGCAACCATGTTTGCGCGCCCGGAAGGCTTGTTCGCGAGGAAGTCATGAACGCAAACTATCTGATCGGCCTGCTTGCGGTTGTCCTTTGCGCATTGCCTTTCATCGGCGTCGACAGCTATCCGCTCCACCTCATCATCGTGATCCTGATCTGGTCGTTCGCCTATACCGGTTGGTCGGTCATGGGACGTTTCGGCCTGGTGTCGCTTGGACACGGCGCGTTTATGGCAATCGGCGGTTATGCGACGGCCTTGCTGTGGAACAAGCTGGGCCTCTCACCATGGATCGGAATTCCGATTGCGCTCCTTCTCGCGGCTGCGGTCGCGATCATAATCGGCTACCCGTGTTTCCGCTTCCGCATCATCGGCCATTACTTTGCGCTGGTCACGCTCGCGCTCTCGGAAGTGGTCCGCCAGGTCATCATCGCGACGCGGGATCATACGGGCGGCTCGCTTGGCTACACGCCGGAGCGCCACGGCGACGGCATCTCGATCATCGCCCTTCAATTCTCCGACGACCGCATTTACTTTTACTACATTGCATTGGCGGTGTGGCTCGCCGGCATTGTTATTTGGCACCTCGTCGACCGGTCGATGGCACGCTATGCTCTCGAGGCGATTTCGGAGGACGAGGATGCCTCTGCCGCGGTTGGTGTGCAGGTGACACGCGAGAAGCTCAAGGTGACCGTCCTGAGCGCGGTAATGACAGCGTTCGCCGGCGCCATGTACTGCCAGTATCAGATGTTCATTTCGCCGGATACGATCGGTGGCATTGGGATTTCGCTGCAAATCGTGTTCGCGGTGGTCGTCGGCGGCATCTACACCTCTCTTGGGCCGACGGTCGGCGCGGTCATCACTCTGCTCCTGGCCGAAGTCCTCCGAATCAGCATTGGCACCGGCAACATCTGCTTAACCGATACGATATGCCTGAATGCCGCCGGAGTTCCGCTCCTCGTTTACGGCATCATGCTTGTGGCATTCATCATTTTCCTGCCGAAGGGCATTGTCGGCGGGATCGAGAGTTGGCTTCAGCGCCGGCGAAATGGTCAGCCGGTCACGTCAGCCACCGCTTGACGCGCGCTCAATGGTGTTCGGAGGTTTGGTCCGATAATTGCCGCGTGGCAACGTTGCAAGTGCAGCCACTTGCGCCAATAGAGGTCATACAACTCCGGACGTGTCGGTGCGTATCGAGTCGTCTATAGTCGCGCCATGGAATGGAGTGACGAAGCCCTGGTTCTGTCCGTGCGTCCGCATGGTGAGACGGCATCGATCGTTGAGCTCTTCACGCGCGACCACGGCCGCCATCTCGGGCTCGTTCACGGTGGACGCTCGCGCCGCCAGCGTCCTGTCTTGCAGATCGGTAATCATGTCGACGCCACCTGGAAGGCGCGCCTTGCCGACCAGCTTGGCCATGTCGCCCTGGAACTCCGCCACGGCTATGCGGCGGCAGCCCTCGAAGATCCCTCGAAACTGGCTCTATTGACATCAATGGCGGCACTCACGCGCCTTTTGCCGGAACGTGACCCGCACACCAACCTGTTCGAGATTTCACTCTTCGTCCTCGGCTTCCTCGACGACCCGACGGTATGGCCGGCGCTCTATGTGCGCTGGGAGGTCTCCTTGCTGCAGGAGCTTGGATATGGACTGGAACTTGATCGATGCGCTGCGACAGGGACAACTGACGACCTGCTTTATGTCTCGCCCAAATCTGGTCGCGCAGTTTGCGCTGATGCCGGTGCCCCCTACCTCGATCGGCTGCTGACGCTGCCAGCCTTCCTGCGTCCCGGCCGCAGCCAGCCGACGACCGCGCGGGACGTTGTCGATGGGCTGGACTTGACGGCTCATTTTCTCGAAGCGCGCATTCTGGGACCGCGCGAGCAGGCGATGCCTGAAGCCCGCGTAAGGCTCCATCAGCGCATGCGCCGTGCCTGCGTGAGTGTCGCAGAATAATCTTCGCCGGTCAGCGCCGAACTGAATTGGCTCTAGTCAATGCGAGGTCTGTGGCTCACCGACAAGCGGCCACCCGTCATCCGCACGACAAACGCATCACCCGCTTTCGTCGGAAACTCTGCTTTGGCGTTGACCGCTGCACCACGCACGCGCGCCGACGGAAAGCGCAGCATACCAGGCGCACACGCGGTGTAGGTGAGAACGGCGCGTGCCGGGATCGATTGGGCCTTGCCCGCAAACGAGTAGGTCACGGTTCGCCCTGCCCTGTTGGTAATCTTGAACGTGTACTTGAGCTTCTCCGGCCGCCCGAAAAGCTGCACTGAGAGGTAGCGGTGCTCGCTGCTCGCCTTGGCGACACCGACGCCGATCTCCGTCACGTCGGCCAGCAACATGTTGCGGCGATGGCCCGGCGAGTTCTTCCAACCCGTAACCGCCTGCTCGGCTAACTGGCGCGCACGGAACCCTCGCGGATCGCCGTTGAGTGCGAGGTTTTCGGCAATTCGGCAGTACTTGTAGCCGGCCGCTTTGATGCGCTCTGCCGGTTGCCGCCCGTCTGCGGTATGTGAAAACTTACCCGACTCCGCCAGATACCGAGCGAACGCCTTGGCCGCCTGATCGAGTTTGGTATCACGGCGCAGTTCACCGAGTTTATGCGCGCGCCGGAACAGGTTGGTTTTTGCGATAATCGCGATTTCAACGGCAGGCAGATCCGGAGTCATCAGGCTCAATCGGGCTCGTAGAGATGCATTGCTTGCACGATGTATGTCATGGACAATTAGCACAAAATAAGGGCCGGTACGACCGGCCCTGTCATTGCCGAACGCGAGCGTCACGCGCGACCGTGCGTGCTTGCCCCGCGCTGCGGTCTGCATGTGAGGATGGTACTCGGGGTCAAGCGCGCTCAGTCAGCGGTCGATCAGGATCCGCTCTCAGTGGCACCGCGAACATACCCAGCGGTTGTAAAGCGTCGCACGGTTGCAGATTTGCGTCGCGTTGAGGTAACGCGCGCCCTCGCCGTTCTGGTGCGCCGATGCACGCGTGCGCTGCGGCTGCGCTGGCGCGAACGTGCGACCCTGCGCCGGCTGCGCCGTTTGGCGTAGCGCGACGGTCGACCCCGGCGATTGACGCAATGGTGAAAGCGTACGCGTGGCCCGTTGTCGATATGGATGTGATGCATGCCGCAACTGTAGGTGCCGACTCCGCCGAAGTGATTGCGCTTCAACCAGGCAACGACCGCTCGATACTTTCCGCGCGGTGCATGGAAATCGACCGCCCTGCAGGAGGCGTGGTAGCTGCGCCTGCCGCTTCCGGCGATACGCGCTCCGCGACGATAGGTTGAGATGACGCGCACCGGACCGAAGCGCGCCCGGATTTGGGACAGCCGCGTCTTGAGCACCCCTGGCAGACAGCCCGAACTTGAGCTGGCGGATCGACGGGCAGCCTCGACGTCATCCGTCGACAGCCAGACCGCTCCAGGCAATAGCAACACAAATGCCAAAAATCGTGTCAGGTATCCCATCCCGAATGTGCTCCCCCGTGATGTTGCGACGTCGCGTGTCCGCCATACCGGAGCATATTCAGGAGGTATGTCGGATCGCGCGGCCTTGTTTGGCGCCCGCCGTCAGCGCACGCAGCCCATAGTTTGCGGCGACCAAGGCATCGCGAGGCGGAATAGGAGGCAGGAGCTTCGGTTGGAAGGTGAAATCGTCGCCATGGTTAACGTTGCCGCGTCGATCTGGCGCGCACGCGGTGGTCAAGGCGACAGCGGCACGAGACCACGCCTGTCGATCAGAACGGGCTTGCGGCAATGTCGTCGACCCCGCAGTGACCTGGCCAAGCCTGCAATGTCATGCCGACGGTACGGCGCCACGACCGCGATTGTGGCGGTGAGGCACTTGTTGGACATTGCTCACTCAGCTAACCGGATACTATGAGCGACACACCGATTCTCCCGGGCGATGGTCCCGTCGAAGCCGTCAATCTGCGTGAGGCGCTGGAAGAACGCTATCTGGCGTATGCGCTCTCCACCATCATGCACCGCGCCCTGCCGGACGTCCGCGATGGTCTAAAGCCCGTCCATCGCCGCATTCTGTTTGCGATGCGCGAACTGCGTCTCAATCCTGACCAGGCTTACAAGAAATGCGCCAAGATCGTCGGCGAGGTGATGGGCAACTACCACCCTCACGGCGATCAGGCGATCTACGATGCACTGGTACGCCTCGCGCAGGATTTCGCCGTGCGCTATCCGTTGGTCGACGGTCAAGGCAATTTCGGCAACATCGATGGCGATAACGCCGCAGCAATGCGCTACACCGAGAGCCGCATGACGGAGACGGCGATTGCGCTGCTCGACGGTATCGATCAGGACACCGTTGATTTTCGACCAACCTACGATGGATCGAACGACGAGCCTTCCGTTTTGCCGGCGGCTTTTCCAAATCTCCTTGCCAACGGCTCATCCGGCATCGCAGTTGGCATGGCGACCAACATACCGCCGCACAACGCCGAAGAACTGTGCAATGCGCTGCTCCATCTGATCAAGTTCCCTAACGCGACGATCGAAAAGCTGGTCGAATTCGTCCCGGGCCCCGACTTCCCGACCGGTGGCGTGTTGGTCGAGCCGCGCGACAGCATCATCGAGGCCTACCGGACGGGGCGCGGAGGCTTTCGCCTGCGCGCAAGGTGGCATCGCGAGGATACCGGCCGTGGTGGCTATCAGGTCGTCGTCACGGAGATCCCCTACCAGGTGCAAAAGTCCAAACTGGTTGAAAAGCTGGCCGATTTGATCACCGAGAAGAAACTTCCTCTCATTGGTGATGTGCGCGACGAAAGTGCCGAGGACCTGAGGCTTGTTATCGAGCCGAAGTCACGCACGGTCGACCCGTTGGTGATGATGGAGAGCCTGTTCAAGTTGTCCGAACTCGAGACCCGATTCGGTCTCAACATGAACGTCCTCTCGCACGGCCAGGTGCCGAACGTACTCTCGCTTCGCGATGTCCTGCGCGAGTGGCTCGAGCACCGCATCGTTGTGCTCACCCGTCGTTCGGAATATCGGCTGAGGAAGATCGAGCATCGATTGGAGGTGCTCGACGGCTACCTGATTGCGTTCCTCAACATCGACGAAGTGATACGCATCATCCGCTTTGAGGACGAACCCAAACAAAAGCTCATCAAAGCCTTCAGCCTTACCGACGTCCAGGCCGAGGCAATTCTCAATCTGCGCTTGCGCGCGCTTTCCAAGCTCGAAGAGATGGAAATCCGCGCCGAACATGAGCGGCTCAGCGACGAAAAGCGCAGTTTGCTCGAACTGCTCGCATCCGACGACCTCAAATGGTCCCGGGTTGCGGACGAAATCCGCGATGTTCGCGACAGATACTCCAAGAAGACGGAACTTGGCCGTCGCCGCACCGAGTTTGCAGAAGCACCGGAGATCGAGATCGATCTCGACCAGGCGATGATCGAAAAAGAACCGATTACGGTCATCTTGTCCGACAAGGGCTGGGTTCGGGCCCTCAAGGGCCATCAGGACGACCTTTCCCGCGTCGATTTCAAGCGCGGCGACAAGATGCGCACCGCAGTCAGGGCCTACACCACGGACCGGCTGCTTGTGTTTGCAACGAACGGGCGCTTCTTCACGCTCGGCTGCGACCAGTTGCCGGGCGGGCGCGGTCACGGTGAACCCATCCGCCTGATGATCGACCTCGAGGAAAACCACGACATCGCGGATCTGTTCGTGCACAAACCAGGGCGCAAGTTGCTGGTCGGCTCCACGGCGGGCTACGGTTTCGTGGTCCCTGAAGACGAGATCGTGGCATCGACCCGCAAGGGCAAGCAGGTGCTCAACGTGTCCGAACCCGATGAGGCGCGCGTATGCGTTCCAGCCGACGGTGACATGGTTGCTGTTGTCGGAGAGAACCGGAAGCTGCTGGTCTATACGCTTGGCGAAATCAACGAAATGACGCGCGGCAAGGGCGTCATTCTTCAACGCCTAAGGGGTTCGGCGTTATCCGACCTGAGAGTCTTCGATGGCAATGCCGGATTGACATGGCATGACAGCGCCGGCCGTGTCTTCACTCTGTCACTGGAAGAACTGGAGCCCTGGTATGGCTTGCGCGCACAGGCCGGCAAGCTGGTGCCGAAAGGGTTCCCGCGGTCAAACAAGTTCGGCCCTGCGTTCGGATAGACAATCAAACCTGGGTCAAGAGGAGCGCAAGGGGACGATCAGCCGCCCGCTTCATGGCGCTGCCAGCCGTTGCTTCCGAGATGCTCTTGCGGCGTGAAATTCGTCTTGTAGTCCATCTTCGCAGACCCGGCGACCCAATAGCCGAGATAGAGATAGGGCAGGCCCAGCTGGCGCGCGAATTGCGCATGCTCCAGGATCATGTGGGTGCCGAGGCTGCGGATCTCATGTGCGACGTCGTAGAAACTGTAGACCATCGAAACACCGTCCGACAGGCGGTCACAAAGAGCAACGGCAGCCAGCGGCCAGCATTCACGATCACTGTCGAGCGCGTCGGCCGGCCGAACCCGGTATTCGGTCACAAAAGTATCGACGATCGAGTCTTCGACCATCATTGCATAGTCGAGCACGGTCATATCAGCCATGCCGCCATCACCGTGCCGCGCATCTATGTAGTCGCGGAACAAACTGTATTGTTCCGCCGTCGGTCGGGCCGGTGAGCGTGTCACGGCAAGGTCGCGATTGCGTCGAACAATCCGTTTTTGGCTGCGCGTCAGGCGCATTTCGTCGACGATCACGCGAACCGAAACGCACGCCCGGCAACCTTCGCAATAGGGCATGTAGGCGATGTTCTGGCTGCGCCGAAATCCCCCCTTCAATAAATTGTCGATCAGCTGGCCGGGCTTTTCGTGCGTCAGGTGCGTGAAGAGCTTTCGCTCCAACCGGCCTCTGAGGTAGGGGCAGGGCTGCGCCGACGTTACATAGAACTCGGGGAAATTCTTTTGCTGTTCTGTCATACCGCCCCGTCAGTCCTCCCGCTGCGTCCACGCCAGGCCTGCCGGCCACGGCCCGAGTTTAGGATCACCTCTTCGGCACGATCAAGGCCATGTCGACACGCTCGGTTCGATTGCTTATCACTTTGTGGTCCAAGTGGATCCCGCAGACGAAGCTGACTGCAAGACAACGGACTATGCAACTCATGCGTGCCCCGAGGCAGACCGCCGTCATGAGGACGGTCTGGGAAACTGCATCAGCATATTTTGAGGCCTGCGAAAGCGGTAAACGCTGAGAAGGATGCCAGGCCCATTGTCTGCCGGCAGCAAAATTGTCTTGCCAGGCCGACCCGCTTGGCGAAGCAACGACCCTCGAAGCGTCTTGCGACGTGATGATAGCTGTCTTCGGGCCTTTGCCGAACGCGGGCCACATTCTCAAATCGTTTGCGGTCGACGACGAGCGCGCCAGTGTCACTGCTGCTGCCGCCTTTTCGGCGATGCACGCCGGCGACAGCTGACCGGTTGCTGCAACGTGCATGTCGACCGCTTCGGACGATGTCGACGTAATGCAGGTCGAAGGCCGCGAGGTCGGACATCTGACCGAGATCCGGAACGCGGGTCGGGCGCTTCGGGAACTGGTCTGGGCTTGAGTTGCAGCCGGGCGGATCTGTGACAGGACGCCGCCACGCAACCGATGCGATGGCGCAGGTTTGGACGGATTGGGCGTCACAACCAGCACAGGCCTGCAATTGCCGCCGCTAGCCGACCAGCCGCCCGATCTGGCGTGCGGCCATCGGCGCGAAGTACGTCAGGATCCCGTTACAGCCCGCACGCTTGAAGGCGACTAGCGCTTCCATCATCACTTTGTCGCCGTCGAGCCAGCCATTTTGCGCGGCTGCCTGCAACATCGCGTATTCGCCGGACACTTGGTAGGCGAATGTCGGCACGCCGAAGGTTTCTTTGGTGCGCCGGATGATGTCGAGATAGGGCATCCCAGGCTTGATCATCACCATGTCCGCGCCTTCCTCCAGGTCGAGCGCGATCTCGCGAAGCGCTTCGTCTGAGTTCGCCGGGTCCATCTGATAGGTGCGCTTGTCCCCCTTGAGAACTCCGGTCGACCCGATCGCATCGCGAAACGGTCCGTAAAAGGACGACGCATACTTGGCGGAATAGGCCATGATTTGCGCCTGCGTGTGCCCCCTGTCTTCGAGGGCCTGCCGGATCGCCTTGACCCGGCCGTCCATCATGTCGGAGGGCGCAATGATGTTGCAGCCGGCTTCGACCTGGACAAGCGACTGGCGGACCAGAACATCCAATGTTTCATCATTGAGGATCTCTTCGCCGCGCATCAAACCGTCGTGGCCGTGGCTGGTATAGGGATCAAGCGCGGCATCGCAAATAATTCCAATATCGAGGCCGCGATCGCGAACCGCCCGCGTGGCCTGGCAGACAAGGTTCTCCGGATTGCAGGCCTCGGCACCATCTTCCGTCCGCTTGGCCGGGTCGGTGTAGGGAAACAGTGCAATTGCAGGTATTCCAAGCCGCAGCGCCTCCTCGGCAGCTTCTGCAACGAGGTCGACGGACAATCGGTCGACGCCCGGCATCGAGGAAACGGGCTCGCGCTTGCCCTGGCCGTCGGCAACGAAAATTGGCCAGATCAAATCGGACGTCGTCAGAGTACACTCCGCATTGAGCCGCCGCGACCAGTTTGCCTGGCGGTTTCGGCGCATGCGCGTGGCCGGATATGAGCCCAGGCCCGACTGCAAAGGATGAGACACGGCACACTCCCGTTGGCTCGGGGAACATTTCCTAGATCCACCACATAACAGCAAATTCCGGCTGGCTCGTGTACTGTGACATCGGCGACTCCGGCCACGCAGACCGGCCGCCGGCAGCGACGCCGCGGTTCGAGCCCCATCGCCCGCTTGGCGGCGCGCCAGGGTCAATCTTTGTCAGCGGCAGTAGTTGCTGCGCTTTCGCGGCGCCAAATCGACATGGAAGTGATTGCGGTGAGCGTCGTTGGCCTCAGGCCCGAGAACCGTTCCGAATATCCGGCAGGCCGTGCGGTGTGCGCCACGCAAGAACGCCGCGCGATTGATCACGCGCTTGGCTGACCTTGCCGCCTTTGTCGGCCGATCATGCTTGGGGCCGCCGAGATCGTTGCGGTAGGACAGGAAGTTGTTGAGCTGATCGCGGTAGGCGGTGCCGCGATTCCGCTTGCGTGCCTTTGCCGCCCGTTGTTGTGCGGCCTTTGCCCACTCCATGCGCTGGCGCAGGCTCGGTCGACGCTCCGGTACAGGCGGCGCCCCTACGGATGGTGTCACGACCGGACGTGCCACGACGGCGGCACGCTGCCGGGTGTTGGATGACGGCTGCGGCGTTGGATTGCGATACCATTGCTGGAGTGGATCGGTGCCATCCTGTGCATCGGGCAAAGAGCGATGCGCAAATTTCTGTTTGCGCTGACGTGTGCGAGCATTGCGCCGGACGGCCGGCGCGACCGCAACATCCGGCGTGCTCGGGCTCGCGGTCTTTCCTTGGTCGGTTCGTCGGGACGTAGTGCTGGCCGTGGATCCCGGATTGCTCTTGGACTGGTACGCCTTCGCGTTTTCGGCCTGCGCCTTCTGCGCTGCAGCTATGATGTCGCGCTGCGTGGGCCCCCAGTGCGCCAACAAGTCGGTGCGCGCGCCGTCCTTTGTGATGAAGCCGCCAATATCCAATGCATTGGCAAGTCCGTGTTCGCTCAGCCGCGTTTTTTTCCGTCCGTATGCATTGCGACAGGAGTAGGAACTCATCACCGACACCTTGGTGATGGCTGCGCCGAGATGTTTTTTCGCAAGCGGCTGCAGGTCATTGCGCAACCACCTGGCGAGCGCTCCGACCATCTTGCAGTTTACCACCGGAGGCGGCGAGAACACGACCGGCACGGCCCCGCCGAGGCGTGCGAGTTTGACCGGAGCGGGGTCGCCGCACGGCCCACGCTTGATCGGCCCGACTGGGATCACTTTGGCGTTGGCGCTGCGTAGGGCTTTGCGGCAGGCGCGTAGCGCAACATCGATTTCCTTCGCACTCCAAACATCAGGTTTGACCGGCGGAACCTCGGCTGGTTTTTGTTTTTTCGCGGATGGCTTGGTAGCGCGCTTGTCTGCGTTTGGAGAACTCTGCGACACCGCAACCGGTGTCGTGTTCTTGTGGCGTGATGCCTTGGAGATTGTACGGCGCTTTGGATTGCGCCCCGGCAGGGGCGCGTGTGTCGCGCGGTCGTACTTGGTGTTCGCGTGGATCGTGGCGCGCAGTCCTTTGTGGCGCCTGCGGCGCTTCGGCTTGGTCGCGAACATGCGCTGGGCTTGGCGCACGGCGGAGTTGAACGCGGCCTGGGCATCGCCGATTTGCGCTATCGCCGGACGCGTCGACGCGGCCTGGCAAACCATTGCCAGAAAACCCGCAACTAGCCAGATTGCAAGACCTCGCATTCGGCCCCCGCACGTCTCAATTGTGTTCGCTCAACCGGGCACCACTACGCCTTGGCGCCGGCCAAGAAGGCTTGCGCTGCTCGCCGCGCTGCCGGTGCACCGATTGATGCCTGAACCTCACAAGTTCCCTCTCCACGCACTGACGCGGACTTGCGCTCGCCCGACATTCAGCAAGCGCACCTCCGCGTCTGCCCGCGAGTCACATAGTACCACCTTTGGCGAACGGTAGCGCTATGTATCCTTTTGCTTGCAATATCCGTCACGTAAAAGGAGAAATTGCGGCCACACCCTGGCGAATGTGTTCGAGATTGGTCCGAGGCAGGGAAACACTGGCAACAGATCCGAGCAAGATGAACGAGCCCATAGTAGAATCCGGACATGCCGAAACGCCAGTCGTCCTGAAGCGGGATCGCGCCGTCGTCGAAATCGTCCTCAATCGACCGCGCGCGCTGAACGCGCTCAATGGCGAGATGAAGTCGGCTTTAACCGATGCCCTGCCGCCGCTGGCGCGCAACCCCGACATCTACGTGCTGGTCTTCCGCTCATCCACTGCGCGCGCGTTTTGTGCGGGCGGCGATGTCCGCGAGTTGGCCGCTCAAGCGCGCCAAGACATCGCGTTCGCGCGCCGGTCGCTCGCAACGGAGTACGCACTCGACTGGATGCTGGATTGTTTTCCCAAGCCGAGTGTCGCACTCTTGGAAGGCGCCGTGATGGGCTCCGGGGTCGGTCTGTCGCACTTTTGCACCCATCGGGTTGCAGCGCCCAGCTACGTATTCGCCATGCCGGAGACCGCTATCGGCTTTTTTCCAGATGTCGGGATGGCTCACGTGCTTGCCGGACTTCCCGATGCCATTGGCTTTTACCTGGCGCTTACCGGTCGCACCATCGGCCGATCTGACGCCTACGCCCTGGGCCTTGTCACCCATTGCATCGAGGCTGATGCCTTCGACGGAATTGTTGCTGCCTTGGCCGACGCCCAGCCGATCGACCCTTTACTTGACACACGCCACGTCGATCCGGGCCCGTCGGAGCTTTCGCCCCACAGGTCGACGATCGCCCGCGCTTTCAGCCGTTCCACGGTGGATGACATCGTGCACGAATTGCAGGCCCTGCACGCTGCCGGTCACGACGCCGATTGGATCGACGGCGTGCTCACCGACCTTGCAAAACGGTCCCCAACCGCCCTCAAGGTTACTCAAAGATACTTGCGCCAGTCGGCATTGCGCGACCTGCGCGAGAACCTGATCGCTGACTACTATCTCGCCTGCCGGTTCCTTGCAGTCGGCGATTTCCATGAGGGCGTGCGTGCCGTTCTTGTCGACAAAGATGGCAAACCACAATGGAATCCGGCGCAATTGGCGGACGTCACTGATGCTGACATCGAAGATTTGATGACCTGGCCAGCCAACGGCGACTTCACCCTGCCCCCGCGCGATTATCTGGTGCTCGGTCGGGCCTGAACCCGCGCGCTCACTGAGATGCGGCACATGTATGTGCAAGAATTTCGGCTCACCGATCAACTTTTATTGTAAATAAGGCCTTGTTGGGAAGGATATACCTAACAAAGTATTGTGCCGGAGGTGCTTTACTAATCTTTTACTATGTCTATTAGAACAACATTTAATCAACCTCCTCTACCTTGAGTTTAATCCTGATTGGGAGCGGGCCCAAGTCCGTCAATAAAGCGTCAAGACAGTAGAGGCAGTTCAACGATGAGTTTAGCTTTGAAAGTGGCCGCAGAGGAGATGCCGGCCGACAACGAATCCTTCCGCGGCGACTACGAGCAGGCCCTGCGTTTGATCGAGCGCCTGCACCGTCTGCTGCTCGATGTCATCAAAAACGAGTTCGATCGGGTTGGTGGAGCGGACCTGAACAGCGTGCAAGCGCTGTTGCTCTACAACATCGGCGACAGCGAACTGACGGCAGGTGAGCTCAAATCGCGCGGTTACTATTTGGGCTCCAACGTCTCCTACAACCTGAAAAAGCTCGTGGACATGGGCTACATCCACTACAAGCGTTCGGAGACCGACAAGCGCATGGTTCGCGTCAGCCTGACCGAAAAGGGCAAGGAGGCGTGCGAGGTGGTGCACAATCTCTACGAGCGCCAGCTTGGTTCGGTCGAAGCCGTCGGTGAGGTCTCCCACGACGATGTACGCGGTCTGAACCGCGCGCTGATGCGGCTTGAGCGTTTCTGGACTGACCAAATTCGCTATCGCCTATAGCCGGCTGCTGACACCCGGCCAACTGTTACTGACTGAGATCAAAGGCGCGCAGGCAACTGTGCGCCTTTGTGTTTGATACGCTTCAAGGAGACTGTGCCTGCCATGCCGCAAACTTGTTGCCCCCTCGCATCAATTGGCTAAGAGACATCGGTCAATTCAGCCTCGCATCTTTATTTTGCCGCCGAATTATCCCAGATTGGCCGGATATTGTCCGGGCCCGTGTGGCCGGCTGATGCATCGTGGCCTAAGCTCGGAGTCTAGTCTGAATGCGAGCGCGGGTTGCAGAACGACACCTAAGGGACGGTCAGCGCGGGACCGTTGAGTGGCGTCTGCGAGGCAAGGCAGAGATAACGTCGACGTCACGGGCTTTGTCGGCAATTCGGCGATATCTCTACAGAGGGATGGAAGCGGTGAAAGAATTGAAGACGCGTTACCCGGGTCTCATCGAGCGACGCACGTTTGCCGGCGCCGCAGTCGCTCTTGCCGCTGCCATGTCGGTTCCGGCTTACGCATCCGACGATGCAATGGGGTGGATCCGCTTCGGCAACAAGTCCTACAACCAACTTGCGAATGCCTCCTACGACCGGGAATTCACGCGAGAGTGGGAGGCCAATCCGCCGCGCGGCTACCCGACGATATCGCGCAGCAACATTGCGCCAACCATCGCCGCCATCAAGCGCTACGCCAAGATCGTCAAGAAAGGCGGCTGGAAGCGGCTGCCGGAACTGAAAAAGAAAGAAAAGCTCGAAGTCGGCATGACCGACACCCGCGTAGCCATATTGCAGGAGCGCCTGCAGGCTTCCGGCGATCTCCGCAGTTCGTCCAATTATCCCAATTACTTTGACTACGCCGTCGAGAAGGCGGTGAAGCGCTTCCAGGCCTCGAACGGGCTGACACCCACCGGGAAGGTTGACCGTCGCACGCGCCTTGCGCTCAACGTACCGGCCAAGGTTCGCCTGCGCCAGCTGCGCGTCAACCTGAACCGGTTGCGTGCCTACGCCAAGTCCGGCAAGTCTCGCTATGTGGTCGTGAATATCCCGGCGGCCCAGATCGAAGCGGTCGAGGGTGACCGTGTCGTCTCACGCCATACCGGCGTCGTTGGCAAGATTGATCGGCGCACGCCGATCCTCAATTCACACATCCACGAATTGAATTTTAACCCCGTCTGGCGTCTGCCGCCGACGGTTGTCACCAAGGATCTCATTCCGAAGGGCCGCCAGATGCAGCGCGCCAAGAAGAACGTCTTGGTGAAATACGGCATCGATGCCTATAGCGGCAACCGCAAGCTCGACCCCAAAAAGATCAATTGGCGTTCAAGCCAGCCCTATCAGTTGAGCTACCGGCAGCAGCCGGGGCCGGACAATCCTCTCGGATTCGTGAAAATAAACTTTCACAATGCCTATTCCGTCTATTTGCACGATACGCCGTCGGATCGTCTGTTCGGACGCAACTTCCGCGCTGCAAGCTCTGGTTGTGTCCGGGTGAGCAATATCAAGACGCTTCTCACTTGGCTGCTCAAAGACAAGGACGGCTGGAGCCGCTACGCGATCGATCAAATTGAAAAGAGCGGGAAAACAAAGACTGTGCGCATGAAGCGCAACGTGCCGCTGCACATGGTCTACCTGACGGCGTGGGCGACCGAGGACGGCGTGGTGCAGTTCCGTCGCGATCTCTACCGTCGCGATGGCGTCGGATCTATCGCCGCATCATATTGATTTTGGCGACAGCCGCCATCTGCGGACCGGCCCGTCCGCACAGGGGCAAAAAATTGCGCGACCGCACTCACGTTTGAGGGCGCATCGATCCCACAATGGCATCACCAGGGCCTCAATTCTCAGTGCGGTCTCGTCCGTGCCAGACCTGCGACGAACCTTGCCTTGCGTCCATACAGGACAACATGTAACGACGACCAGCATCCGGTTGCAGCCCGCCTGGCGTATCGGTGCGGTCATCTTAGCGTGTTCATGCTTGGCTGGATGTGGTCCGCCCTCCTCGAACCTGACCGTGAATGCGGGCGGCGCGGCCTGGAAAACGACCAGCAAAGGGCGATGTGACAAATGCCGCAGGACTTTCCAGCCGGCGCCGGCTTCTTCCAGGAATGCCTGGCCGAGCGTGATCCAGAGCTGTTCGCTGCCGTCCGGGACGAACTCGCCCGCCAGCGCAACGAAATTGAGCTGATCGCGTCAGAGAACATTGTCTCCAAGGCGGTTCTGGAAGCCGCCGGCACGGTTCTGACCAACAAATATGCCGAAGGCTATCCGGGTCGACGCTATTATGGCGGCTGTCAATTCGTGGATATCGCTGAGGAATTGGCGATCGAACGTGCCAAAGCGCTGTTTTCGTGCGGCTTTGCGAACGTGCAGCCCAGTTCCGGAAGCCAGGCAAACCAGGCGGCGTTTCTGGCGCTCATGCAACCCGGTGAGACGTTTATGGGTCTCGACCTCAACGCCGGCGGGCATCTGACCCATGGCTCCAAAGTCAACATGTCCGGCAAGTGGTTCAATGTTGAGCCCTACGGCGTGCGCGAGGCCGACGGCACAATCGACATGGACCAGGTCGCCCAAATCGCGCACCGAACCCGGCCCAAGTTAATTATCGCAGGCGGCTCGGCATACAGCCGCCTCTGGGATTTCGCCCGATTTCGCGAAATAGCCGATGAGGTCGGTGCACGTCTGCTGGTTGATATGGCGCACTTTGCCGGGCTCGTTGCTGGTGGGGCCCATCCGAGTCCTGTGCCCCATGCGCACGTCGTCACAAGTACGACGCACAAGACCCTGCGTGGCCCACGCGGCGGTCTTATCCTGTGCAACGATGAAGCGATTGCCAAGAAGATCAACTCAGCCGTGTTTCCAGGCCTGCAAGGCGGACCGCTGATGCATATCGTAGCCGCCAAGGCTGTGGCTTTCGGGGAAGCGTTGCGCGCGGACTTCAAGCAGTATGCTGCCGCGGTGGTGGCCAATGCCAAGGCATTGGCGTCGGCGCTGCACGGAGCCGGTTACGACATTGTCACCGGCGGCACCGACAACCATCTCATGCTGGTCGATCTGCGCAAGCGCGGCCTTACCGGCAAGGACGCCGAGGCGGCGCTGGGACGTGCCCACATCACTTGCAACAAGAACGGCGTACCATACGACCCGCAAAAACCTACCGTGACCTCAGGCATCCGGCTCGGATCGCCGGCTGGCACGACGCGCGGTTTCGGTGCCTCCGAGTTCGAGGCGATCGCAGCCATGATCGCCGAGGTGCTTGACGGCCTGACGCGGAACGGCCCGGAGGGCGATGCACAGGCCGAGATGCGGGTCAAGCAGCAGGCGAGCGACCTGTGCAATCGCTTTCCGATTTACGAGTAATACGCACTTTTCGTCCCGAGGTGCTAAAGCCAAGGTTGGAAACTGGAGCCCGCCCGTGCGTTGCCCGTTTTGTGCAAGTGACGAGACCCAGGTCAAGGACAGCCGGCCCACGGAAGAAAACAGCGCTATCCGTCGCCGCCGGGTCTGCCCGGACTGCGGCGGACGCTTTACGACGTTCGAGCGCGTACAGCTGCGGGCCTTGATGGTTCTCAAACGATCCGGCCGAAAGGTTGCCTTTGAGCGCGACAAGCTCCAGCAATCGGTCGAGGTTGCGCTGAGAAAGCGCCCGGTTTCGTCCGAACGCATTGATCGCATGGTGTCGGGCATCGTACGCCAACTCGAGAGTTCCGGTGAGACCGAGGTCGCCTCCGGCACGATTGGTGAACTTGTGATGGAGGCACTCCGCGGCGTTGACGCCGTCGGCTATGTGCGCTTCGCTTCGGTGTACCGTGATTTTCGCGAGGCAGCCGACTTCGAGGATGTGCTGGGCGAAATCGCGAAGCGGTCCCCCGATAACACCGGAACCGCGAGCACAGAGGAAACCGACGCCGCCGAGTGAGGCCTACGGGCCGGGCAACTCGAGCGAACGCGATGTGAGAGGTTGCGCATCACCGCGCGATGCAGGACGACCGTCAGTTAGAACGCGATAGGATTTTCATGTCCGTCGCCGTGGCCATGGGCCGTCGCGGCTTGGGAACCACGGCGCCGAACCCTTCGGTTGGCGCCGTCGTCGCAAGCCCGGCCGGCGATGAATTGATTGCGCGTGGATGGACGCGGTCCGGCGGGCGACCGCATGCCGAGCCGGTCGCCCTCGACCTGGCCGGCGATCGCGCCCGCGGTGCGACACTCTACGTAACGCTTGAGCCGTGTTCGCATCACGGCCGCTCGCCGCCCTGTGCGGACGCCGTAATTGCAGCCGGGATCTCGAGAGTCGTCGTCGGCATCGAGGATCCTGACCCGCGGGTCGCCGGGCGCGGTTTGGCGCGCCTGCGCGCTGCCGGTATCACGGTTGAGCGCGGCATACTGCGTGGCGACTGTCACTGGTTGACGCTCGGCCATATCCTGCGCGTCACCGAACGCCGCCCGTTTGTCCAACTGAAGATGGCGCTTGCCGCGGACGGGAGCGTTGCATCTGGCAGCGATGGGCAGCCTGTCTGGGTTACCGGCCCGGCCGCCCGCGCCCGCGGTCATCTGCTGCGGGCAACAGCCGATGCAATCGCGATTGGCGAAGGAACACTGATTGCTGACAACCCGGCGCTGACCTGCCGTCTACCCGGACTGCAGGACCGCTCGCCGGTCCGCATCGTCATTGGTGGTCGTGGCCGGATGGCATCTACACCGCAGCTGCTTGCTGACGGCATTGCGCCCGTCTGGTGGGTTGCAGGAGACGGCCGGCAAGTTCCTTCACCGATCCGTAGCGAAGCAGACGAGATCATTCGCGTTGCAAGCGTCGCCGATCGCCCCTGGCTCCCGGCCGTTATGGAAGAACTCGTCGCACGTGGCATCACGCGCTTGCTGGTCGAGGGCGGACCGACGATGTGGCGCGCATTTGATCGTGCTGGTCTGGTCGACGAGATCGTCATGTTTCGTTCCGGCGGGCCCGCTCGCAGTGCCATTCCACCGGATGAGGCATTGGCACGCTATATCAGTCGCACGGAATTGGAGTGCGTGGCAAAGACGCCGGTTGCGCAGGATGATATGTATGTGTTTCGGCGGCGGCCCCCATCGTCGCGACTGGCGCCACCGCGACCGGCATCGTCGTGAGCCCCATCATGGGCGGCACTGGAGATTGAATATGTTTACAGGCATCGTGACGGATATCGGGACGATCGCAGCGGTGGACGGTGACGCATTTACCATTGCGTGTGGATATGACCCGGCCACGATCGACATTGGCGCCTCAATCAGTTGTGCCGGCTGCTGCCTGACCGTAACCGACGTCGAGGCTGGCGACGGCGGTGCCCGCTTCAAGGTCGACGTGTCCAACGAAACCCGGTCCAAGACAACGCTGAAGACCTGGAAGCCCGGCACGCGCATCAACCTTGAGCGTTCGCTCAGAGCCGGCGATGAACTTGGCGGACACGTCGTCACAGGACACGTCGACGGCGTTGCTCGGATTGCCGATATCTATCCCGATGGCGATTGTCAGCGTATCGTGTTTGAAGCGCCGGAGCATCTGGCCCTATATATCGCGCCGAAAGGATCAATTGCCATCGATGGCACGTCGCTCACCGTCAACGAGGTGGCGGGTAGTTCGTTCGGCGTCAATTTGATTCCGCACAGTCTGAGCGTCACCACCTGGGGCGACCGCAACGGTGGCGACGAAGTCAATATCGAGGTCGATTTATTCGCGCGTTACGTCGCGCGCCTCCTGGAGTACCGCAAGTGAGCGAAAACCTGAGCACAATCGCGTATCAGGAAGGCAAAGGCTTTCTGTCACCGACAGAAGAGATCATCGAGGAACTGCGCAACGGCCGAATGGTGATCCTCGTCGACGCTGAAGACAGGGAGAACGAGGGTGATCTCGTCATTCCGGCTCAGATGGCAACGCCGGATGCGATCAACTTCATGGCGACGCACGGCCGTGGCCTGATCTGCCTCAGCTTGACCGAGGAACGCGCAAAGCGGCTTCACCTGGAATCAATGGTGCGCACCAACGCGTCGCGCACCGGCACCGCTTTTACGGTCTCGATTGAAGCGCGCGACGGCATCACGACGGGTATCTCGGCCCACGATCGCGCCCGGACCATTGCCACCGCTATCGATGCCACCAAGGGCCATGCCGATATCGTTTCTCCTGGACACGTCTTTCCGTTGATCGCGCGCGAGGGCGGTGTGCTGCTGCGCACCGGTCATACCGAGGCCTCGATTGATTTGGCCCGCCTTGCCGGGCTCTATCCCGCGGCTGTCATTTGCGAGATCATGAAGGACGACGGCACGATGGCCCGGCTGCCGGACCTTGTCGCCTTCGCCCAAAAACACAATCTCAAGGTCGGCACCATCGAGGATCTGATCGCCTTCAGGCTCCGCAACGACCGCGTCGTGCGCGAGATCAGCCGGAACCCAGTGAATAGTGCGATCGGCGGCGAATTCATGCTGCATGTCTACGAAACGACCGGGACGCCGGTTGAACATCTGGCGCTGGTCAAGGGCGACATTTCCGGTCCCGATCCGGTTTTGGTCCGCGTCCATGCGGTTAATCTTCTCGGCGATCTTCTGGGCGTTGGCGTCCAGCCGACTGAAAACTCGCTGGTCGACAAGGCGATGCGCATGATTGCCAACGAGGGGCGAGGTGTCCTCGTGCTCATTCGCGACCGGCGGACGAAGGCCGTTTCCATCGAAATGGCACGCGTCAAAGACGCCGGCCTGCGCAAGCGCGACGTGCGTGAACAGCGCAACGTTGAGATCGGCATCGGCTCGCAGATCCTGCGCGACCTCGGCGTCACTGATATGATATTGCTGACAAACTCACCACAATCCGTGTATGTCGGGCTAGACGGCTACGGTCTCCGGATCACCGATCAGCGGCCGATCGAGTAGGGCGACGGCAGAAAGTGATTTGGCGCATGGCGGGAACAGGCAACCAGACGACGCTCGGCGCATATCCTGAGCTGTTCGCAAAGCAGCATATTCTGGTGATCGAAGGGCGCTTCTACGAGGACGTCGGCGACGAACTTCTGGCTGGCGCAGTAGCGGAACTGTCCGCGGTCGGGGCCGGATATGAGCACGTCGTCGTGCCGGGAGCATTGGAAATTCCGCAGGTGCTGGCCCAGGCGGTCGAGCGCGAATTGATCGGCGTGGACAGCCCCGCACCGCGCTTTTCTGGTGCGGTGGCGCTTGGTTGCGTCATTCGGGGCGAAACCTATCACTTCGAGATTGTCTGCAATCAGTCCAACCAAATGCTGATGGAGGTTGCCATCGCCAATGGTATTCCGGTTGGCAATGCAATTCTCACTGTCGACACCCACGCTCAGGCAATGGCACGTGCCGGCGGCGGGCGTGAGGGCAAAGGTGCGGATGCCGTGCGCGCGTGCCTAAAAGTCATCGAGACGGCAGCAAGGCTCGACGGTGAGTTGAGCTGATGCCGACGAACACCAAAAGGGCGACCCAGGCCGCGCGGCGCAGCGCCGCCAGATTGGCCAGCGTGCAGGCGCTCTATCAGATGGATTTGGCCAACACTGACCTCAACGACATCGTCCACGAATTTACGACCTACAGGTTTTCCGGTGACGCATCCGATGATGCAGCGGTCAGACCCGATGCGGTATTCTTCTCGGAGATCGTGCGCGGTGTCGTGCGCAACCAGCGCGAAATCGACCCGGTCGTCGATGAGCAACTTGCTGAGGGCTGGCGCCTCGTGCGGGTAGATGCCACGTTAAGGGCAATTCTGCGTGCGGCAATGTTTGAATTGCTTGAACGCCGGGACGTTCCGGTCAAAGTCGTCATCAACGAATATATTGACGTTGCCCACGCTTTCTTTGGCGAAGACGAACCGCGCGTCGTCAACGGCATCCTGCACAATCTGGCCGAGCGCTATCGCCCCGGTGAGTTGAGCAAGTCGGCGGCGCATGACGACTAGTGCGCCGGCACCGCAGCCGGCTTGACGGTCGCAACCGCGTTCGGCGCCCAGATGCAGGGCTCTTGACGCACGTGCGGCTGGCCGGCCTAGATTTTTGCGTTAGGCGGAACCGATCGCCGGCCCGCTCCCCTCCCGACCGCCTACGGTATCATTGTATTGGGCGATCGGGAGGGGAGCGGGATGGTTTCAGCTCAACCTGAAAGACTGTAATGACCGGTATGACGCGCAATGAACCGCCCTGGCGGGGCGAAGAGACCATTGTCCAGGACTATCTGCAGCCGCTGGCCTCCCGTTGGCCGGGCGCATTCGGGTTGCGCGATGACTGTGCCGCGATCACGCCGGCTCCTGGTCACGACCTCATCGTCAAGACCGATCCGGTGCGCGCCGGAGTTCATTTCTTTCATGACGACGCGCCTTGCGATGTCGCCTGGAAGGCCTTGGCCGTGAACGTTTCGGATCTTGCTGCCAAGGCAGCCCGGCCACTGGCCTACACCCTGGCGCTGTCGTTTCCCGAGATGCCGGATCGCACCTGGCTGGAGGGGTTTTCAGCGGGTCTTTCGCGGGCACAGCAAGCGTTCGGCTGCGTCTTGATTGGTGGCGATACCGATCGCGCGCCCGGTCCCGTATCTGCTTCGGTCACCGTTTTCGGAGAAATCGCCCACGGAAAAATGCTGCAGCGCGGGGCCGCGCAACCTGGCGATCGTTTGTTTGTGTCGGGCACATTGGGAGACGCGGCGCTCGGCCTCAGGCTGCGCGCCGGAGAGCAGGTTGCCGGCCTGAGCGAAGATCAACGCCTTATCCTGTTACACCGCTACCTGCGTCCGCAGCCCCGGTTGGGCCTGCGCGCTGCCTTGCGCGCCGCGGCCTCAGCAGCGATGGACTTGTCCGATGGTCTTGCCAAGGACCTGGGACGCATGTGCAACACGAGTGGTGTCGGTGCCACCATCCGCCTCGCAGACCTGCCGTTGTCAGACGCTTTGCGTTCGGCCTGTATGGCTGCCGGACAGGACGCGCGCGCATTGGTCTCGAGCGGCGATGACTATGAAATCCTGTGCGCCGTGCCCGAGGCTGCCTGCGCGCAATTCGTATCCTCCGCCCGTGCCGGACGCGTTTCGGTAACGGAAATCGGCGTCATCAATACCGCCAATGGCACCGAACTGATTGGCCTGAACAACCGGCCGATCGATTGGGGCAGCTCCGGATATGATCATTTTTCGCCCCTTGACACCTCCGATTGACAAGCGACGCGGCGCGACCAAAGAACAACTGTGACCATGTTGTCACGGGCACGCGGTTTTGGCATGGTCCGCACGCCAGATTGTGTTAGGCGAGCGTGGATTAGGCGGTTGGGAGGGTCCGGTCCGCCCGCATTCGCTTGACGATTTCCTGTAGGGAGAGGGAGCTTGTGATGAACGAACTGCTTTGGGCGGTGATCGCCTGCGGCGCGCTGTCGATCGTCTATGCGATCGTGACCATTCAATCGGTTATGGCGGCCGATGCCGGCAATCAGAAGATGCAAGAGATCGCAGGCGCCATCAGAGAGGGCGCACAAGCTTATCTCAACCGCCAGTACACATCCGTCGCGATCGTCGGTGTCGTCATTTTCATTGCCGCATTTGCGGTCCTTGGCTGGCAGGTTGCTCTCGGGTTTCTGATCGGCGCCGTGTTGTCGGGTGCGGCCGGTTATATCGGCATGAATGTTTCGGTGCGCGCGAACGTGCGCACCGCGCAGGCCGCTGCGACCTCGCTTGCCGATGGCCTCAGCGTCGCCTTTAAGTCCGGCGCCGTGACGGGCATGCTGGTCGCCGGTCTCGCGCTCCTGGGCGTTGCCTGTTACTACATGCTGCTCACTGTCGGTTTCGGCTATGAGCCCGCCAGCCGCAAGGTCATCGATGCGTTGGTGGCGCTTGGCTTCGGCGCCTCACTGATTTCCATATTCGCGCGCCTTGGGGGCGGCATCTTTACGAAGGGTGCCGACGTTGGAGGCGATCTCGTGGGCAAGGTCGAGGCCGGCATCCCGGAAGACGATCCGCGCAACCCGGCGACCATTGCCGACAACGTCGGCGACAACGTCGGTGACTGCGCCGGCATGGCCGCCGACCTCTTCGAGACCTATGCTGTGACCGTCGTCGCGACCATGGTCCTGGCCGCCATCTTCTTCGTCGGCCAGGATACGCTTGATCAGTTCATGATCTATCCGCTTGCGATCGGCGGTGTGTGCCTGATTACCTCGATCGTCGGCACCTATTTCGTCCGGCTCGGCTCCAATGCATCGATCATGGGCGCGCTCTATCGCGGTTTCATCGCGACGGCCGTGCTCTCCGTTGGCGGTCTCTACCTGGCAACCCAGCTGGTCTTCGGCAACTGGGGCGAAATCGGCACCGCGGCAGGCACCTCCATCACCGGCATGAACATGTTCCTGTGCGGCATCGTCGGCCTGCTCGTCACTGGTTTGATCGTCTGGATCACCGAGTACTATACCGGTGTCGGCTTCCGGCCGGTGCGCTCGATTTCGCAGGCGTCCGTGACGGGCCACGGTACCAACGTGATCCAGGGCCTGGCGATTTCGCTCGAAGCCTGCGCCCTTCCGACGATCGTCATCATTGCCGGCATCATCGTCACCTTCAAACTGGCCGGTCTCTTCGGCACGGCCATTGCGACCACGACCATGCTCGGTCTGGCCGGTATGGTGGTTGCGCTCGACGCCTTCGGGCCGGTAACCGACAATGCAGGCGGCATCGCCGAGATGTCCGGCCTGCCGGAGGAAGTCCGAAAGTCGACCGACGCGCTCGATGCTGTTGGCAATACCACCAAGGCGGTAACCAAGGGCTACGCGATTGGCTCGGCGGGTCTCGGTGCCCTGGTGCTGTTTGCTGCCTACAACTACGACCTGCAGTACTTCACCAAGAACGCCGATAAGTTCCCCTACTTCGAGGGCGTCAATCCGGACTTTGCCCTGTCAAATCCCTACGTCGTGGTCGGCCTGCTGGTCGGTGGACTAATCCCCTACTTGTTCGGCGGCATCGCCATGACCGCGGTTGGCCGGGCCGGTGGCGCCGTTGTCGAGGAAGTGCGCCGCCAGTTCCGCGAAAAGCCCGGCATCATGGAAGGCAAGGACCGGCCGGATTATGCAGCCGCGGTCGACATGCTGACCAAGGCGGCGATCAAGGAAATGATCATCCCGTCGCTGTTGCCGGTGTTGTCACCAATCGTACTCTTCATCGCCATCTACTTCATCGGCGGCGGCGGAGTTGAAGGCAAGAACGCCGCGTTCTCAGCGGTTGGCGCGATGTTGCTCGGCGTCATCGTCACAGGCCTCTTCGTTGCGATTTCCATGACGTCGGGTGGCGGTGCCTGGGACAACGCCAAAAAATCCTTCGAGGATGGTTTTGTCGACAAGGATGGACAAAAGCACCTCAAAGGCTCGGAAGCCCACAAGGCATCGGTAACGGGCGACACGGTTGGTGATCCGTACAAGGACACGGCTGGCCCCGCCGTCAACCCGGCAATCAAAATCACCAACATCGTAGCGTTGCTGTTGCTCGCCGTGCTGGCCCACTGATCGTCGAGCTCACGTCATAACGCAAGAACTGCGACAGCCTCGCCGGTTTCGGCGGGGCTGTCTTGCTTTGCATAGTGCAACGCGTGCGAAATCCGACGACTTCAGCATCCTGTTCCGAAGGGAACAGCCGTAAGGCCTTGGGACCGCTATTTTGAACCGATTGTTTCGCAAGCACGACAGACATCTTAGACCAGCCATTGCAGAGGAGCGCAGCTCGACAAAGTTACAGGAACATGTACGCTTGGGCGCCTGTGCTTGGTCTTGAAGATCAACATCACGGTCGTCCGCGAGACATCCCCGCGCATTCGTCAGCGACAAGCGCCCCGCCTGCAGTTCCCCCTCCCCGCGGCTGCGGCCAGGCCTGATCGCTGATCGCCGGCCCGGCCGTCTGCAGGCAAACTGGCGGACCTCATAGCCTGGAGATTGGGCCGGCAGGCGGTGATCTGCCGGTTCATTCGGCCGCCCGGACGCGACCTGCAGCAGCGGCGAGCCATACCGGCGGATCACCGCCGAGAACCGGGGTCGGGCGTGCCCATCGTGCCGGTGTTTCGGACAGTTGTAAGAGCGGCCTTAAGTGGCGAAGCGGTCCGCGATGCGTTTCGGAGGTAATTCTGATCGCGTCGATCTCTTCCTCGCTGAGACCCGTCCGGTTCGAATCGAATGCAACCGCGCCCTGCCGGTAGATCATCATGCCGGATTGGCAAAGCGAGACCTTGACATGATAGCTGCCGCCCTCCCGCGCCCGCCGCGCCAGCGCCAGCAGAATGCCGAACGCGCCGAGGTAACCGGTGATGTAGTCACAGGCAGCACCGGGCAGAAGCTTTGGGCGATCAGGAGAGCCTTCATGGCAAATGCCGGTCACCGTCTGCCCGATCTGTTCCCAACCGGCGCGATGACTGAACGGACCATCAGCACCGAAACAACTGATCGACGCGTAGATGATGCCCGGTCGGATGCGGGCCAAATCGTCTGCCCCAAATCCCAGCCCTTCGAGCGTGCCGGGCCGATACCCTTGTGAAAAGACGTCCGCGTCACGGACCAGTTCTTTCAGTGTGGCAGCCTCGTCGGCCATCTTGAGATCGAGGAAGCAACTGCGCTTGCCGTGGCTTGTATCAATTACGTGCTCGTCGACCTGCGGTAGGCCCTCGGCCGTCACCATGAGGACATCGCCGCCGTGTTCCGCCAATGTTCGAGCGGCAACGGGGCCCGCGAGAATCCGCGTCAGATCCAGCGTGCGAATTCCGGACAGCGGCCGCGCTGCCTCTGCCAAGGGTTCCGGGTCACTTTCTCCGATCTTGACGATTTCAACGACCGGCTTGGCAGCAAGCACGCGCCCATGCGGCTCCGCCTGCCACTCATCGTGACTACGTACCATAGCACCGCATGCCCGAGCCTCGTCGATCGCCGCTTCGAGTGCGAGCGCATCCCAACTCGCGACGGCGTCGGCAACCGCCTCCGGTGTTGCATCGCACCCCAAGACCTCGAGCACGCGCGCCTTGAGATTGGGCAGGCCAAAGTGGGGCAGGAACCAGCGGCCGTCCTTTGTCGGCCACGGTTGCGTCATGGTGCGTGCCGCTTCGTGCTCGGGATTCGAAACGTCTTTGAACCCGCCGCCGCCGGCGGGAAGTCTCATGTGGTACGAGCTGCGCAGGCCGGCGGCCGCATGCCGAACGTCGATCGATGCCGTCTGCCGCCGGCCGGTTCTTATCTCCCAGATGTCGGATATGGCGACACCGACGCCGGCCAGGACTTGGGCCAGCGTCTCAGCGATCTTGAATTTTGTCGGCAGCACCGGATCGCCACCTGCGATCTGCACCTCGCCGCTTGCCGGCAGTCCCCGCCCGCGGATCTCCATGATCTCTTCAAATGCCGTTGCCATCGCGAGCCTTTCTCACGTGCTAGCACCACCGACCCCGCACGGTAGTGCCGGCAACACCAACGCGCAATCCGGCGTCTATCAGCACGAACTCACGCCGAACGTGACATCTCTTGAGTGAGATCGATACTGTCCTCCTGAACCGGAACGAGATATCCGCGATAACTCACCAGCCGTCCGAGCAAGGGCAGTTTGATATCGACATTGAAGACGAAACGGCCTGCTTCATCGACCGTCTCGAACGTCTCTCCGTAGGGGCCGAGAAAGCGCGGCATCGAAACGCCGGCAAAGCTCCAGCGCCGAATGACATAGCGCAGCCGGTCATCATCAACGACCAATGCCATGGCGAACGAAAACGGGCCGAACCGCTCGTGCACCAGGCGATCCGACAGGCCGGATCCAGGCGACAGTTCGCTTGCGAACCGGGCCCTCCCAAATCTACGCTCCCAGGTTTCCCGCTGACCCTGAGCGGTGATTTCGACCTCGACGGCAACGTCATCCGCCGCCGGTGGAAACCCGAACACGCCGCCGATCGCCCACGTCAACGGATTGCTGCCGCGCAAGACGCGGGCTCTGCCGGCCGCGCGCAAGACCGGCGCTCCGGAATGGACGACCCGAATTTGGGCGGGAAGCCCATGCCATGCACTTCCAAGCGTGTGCTCGAACAAGGACGCAGAGGGCTCGCTGCTTGATACCTCGCTGTCGTCCCGGCTCCCTTCATAGATCGTCCGGATGGCAAAAATTGATTGATAATCCGCTAGCTCCAACGCGTCGATCGCCGGCCTGGCCCCGGCGGGCGGTATCATTCCGGCCAGCTGTTTGCGCACGATGGCCTCGACCGCCATGGATGGAATGAACGGTCCATCGTCGCCTTCGGCAAGCAGGTGCCATGACCGTCGGCAGCCCGCATTCCCCGCCGTCCGGCCGGTCACTTCGACGAACATGCCGCCGCGATGTTCACCCCAGCGCAGAACGTTGATCGCGCGGTGAAAGATCGGCGCAGCGAAACGGAGCGATGGCAACAGGCGCAAACGAACCAGCCAGGCCAAACCGATCAGCAGCCGGTGCAATACCTCCGGAACCGGTCCGGCGCCCATCCAGATCGATTGCAAGCTCGGCCACGCTGCGGGCAACAGTTTCAAGTCCGGGACATCAACGAGAGAGAACAGCGTATTTCGCAATGGCAGGCGCCCCGGTGGCGCGATCGTGTAGCGCCGTGTCTCCGACAGCCCGAAGCCGACCGCGGGGTGCCCGTCGCGGGTCAAGGCCACCGGCTGGCCTGCGTAACTGGAAACCGCCCGAATGACGTTGAGGCCGACACCAGCATAGGGTGACGGCGCAATGCCGCCGACGATCGTTTCGACACGCTCCATATCCTCGGCGAGGTGACGGACAACGGCCGCGGTGAGAACCGGAAAGCTGCTTGCTCCGCTCAGCACAAAGACACCTGCTTCGCGCGCGGCTTCATCGAACCGCCCAACGCCTTCGACGAACGCCGTGCCGTCGGCGAGATCCAGATAGTGGCACCGGCACGCGATTGCGGTCCTGATCACTCCGTATGGGTCACCGACGTAGTTCTGGAAGGGACCACTGGAATCGATAACGATATCGGGATTGAGTGCGCCGAACTGTGCCGCGAGATTGTCGCTGCGATCAAGCCTAACGGGCATTTTATCCGCCGCACCTACGAGGCCCCTGCAAAACGCTTCGGCACGCTCTTGCGATCGCCCCGCGATCAGCAGTGTCAACCGGCGCTCATCGGCGAGCAACTGTGCCAACCGTCCACCGAAGACACCGTAGCCACCGATAATCAGAAGCCGCAGCCGGCCGTCTGTCATGCCAGAAACCTTTCGCGCATGTCCGGCGTGGGGGCAAAGCACTGCGTGCTTCGTCCGGCCAGTTGCAGGCGGCGGCGCGCAACGGCGCTGTAAAAGGGATCGAGGATAAACCGCGGCACGATCCGCAAGACGGCCAGGATTGGCCACGGCCAGTCGAGGAGCGCCAACATCGCGAGCGTCCCATCGGATTTGACGCGCGCCACTCCGTCGGCAATCAGTATGTTCGTCTGATAGTCATCGGGATCGAGCCCGTAATGCACGTAAAGCGCGCGTCCGAGCGGCGATTGAGCAGCCGCGAGCCGCAGCCGACCGCGGCGATCGTTGCCGATGACGAATCGGGCCCAGCCCGAACAAAACGCGCAATGGCCGTCAAAAACGATCACTGGTTTGTCGTCGGGAAAGTACGGAACAGCCGGATCCTGGCGGTAGCTGTAAGGTTGGCAGTCTGGATACATGGTCATGCTCGCAAAGCGACGGATTGGGCCGACCCGATGTCTTTAGGTTAGTATCTCTGAGCAATGCGTCAGCGGCCTGCAGTGTCGCAGGCGCTGGAACCCGAACTGATGCAGGAAACAGGTCCCAAATGTCATCGCATAGGATTCTGACGTCACATGCCGGCTCTCTACCGCGGCCACCGAAGCTGGTCACGCTCTACGCCCGGCGCGCACAGGGACTGGAGATCGACGACGAAGAACTCATCGCCGAAGGAGAAGCCGCCACCGCGTGGGTGGTTGAAAAGCAGCGCGAGGCGGGCATCGACATTCCGAGCGACGGCGAGCAACTGCGCGAAGCCTTCTTTTTGTATGTCCAGCGGCGCATGAGCGGTTTCGGCGAGAGCTGGCAGCGCCCGTCAGGCAGCGAACTCGCAGATTATCCGGAGTTCGCGCAAGCTCGGCGTCAGGCAATGGCATCTCGCCCGGCCGTAAGTAACTTCGCACCACCAATGGCAATCGGACCGGTTGCTTACACCGGCGCACACGCCAATGCCCATGAGTTGCGAACGTTCAATACGGCTCTGGCGCGCCACGAAGGCGCTTTTTCCGATGCATTCATGACGGCACCTTCGCCAGGCATTGTCGCCACCGCCATGAAGAACGCCCACTATTCGACCTTCGATGCATACTTGGAGGCGCTCACCGACGCGCTCGCCCACGAATACAAGGCCGCTGTAGATGCCGGCTTCATTCTGCAGATCGACGCTCCGGATCTAGCCCTCGAGCGCCACCTCAAATTCGCCGATCGCCCGGTATCCGAATTCGTCGACTTCGTTCGCGCCGTCGTTGCCCAAATCAACCGTGCGATTGACGGCCTGCCCCGCGCGCGCATTCGGCTCCACGTTTGCTGGGGCAATTACGAGTCACCGCACGATCGAGACGTGCCACTGCGTGACATCGCGGAGGCGATCCTGCAAGCCCGGGTTGGTGCCTTCCTGCTGCCGTTCGCCAACCCGCGTCATCAGCACGAGATCAAGGTCTTTCGCGACTTCAAGCTGGCTCCCGACCAGTCGCTCCTCGTCGGGGTGATCGACACGACGACGAACTTCGTTGAGCACCCCGAGGTCATTGCCGACCGTCTTGAGCGCGCGGCAGACGTGATCGGTGACCCAGCCCGCATCTTGGCCGGAACCGACTGTGGCTTCGACACGTCGGCGGGAATGGGCCGTGTCACCTCCGATGTCGTCTGGGCAAAACTCCGCGCCATGCGAGACGGCGCCGATCTTGCCACCCGGCGCTTGTTCTAGGCGTCTAAACCTTGTTTTGGCCTTGCTCGAGTGCGAATTTGGAACCTTCTCGCGTCGTGCGCCGGTAGAAAGCTTGTGTCAGGAAATTTGCTGCCTGACACCGATCGCTCATGGTATTCTGCCGCGTTGGTCCGGTTGCTCTCGGGCCGTTGTGGTGTTGGGTTTGTCACATGATCAAACCGATTTCATTGCGCCTGCAACTCATTGTCCTGGCAGGCCTGCTGGCCGTCGCTGCTGGTTTGTGGCTTGCGCGGCAGGAGGTTGGTCAGGCCGCTGCAGGTCTAACCGGCAAGTCCGCGGAAAAGCGTGACAAGCGCGGCCGCGCCTTGGTGCCCGTCCCGGTCATTGTCGAAGTGGTTTCGCCGGCGCGAAACGATGAAAAGATCTCGGCCGTCGGAACCGCGCGCGCGCGCCGCTCCGTGATGCTGCATGCCAAATCTGATGGCCAGATTATCGCATTCCCGGCAGCTTCCGGCCAACGAGTCAAAGTTGGTGATGTGATCTTCGAGTTGGACAAGACGCAGGCGGAACTCGCAGTCGAACTGGCACAAAAGCGCCTCGAGGACGCCGAACGCCTGCTCGCGCGCCAGGAGCAGCTCAAGCGCCGCCGCGTTGCCTCTTCGGCCAAGGTTGACGACAACCGCCTCATAGTCGAGCGCGCGTTGATCGAGCTCCGTCAGGCTCAGAAGGTCTTACGCGATATGAGCGTGACAGCTCCGTTTGCCGGTGTCATCGGCTTGCCCAAGGCGGAAGTGGGAGACTGGGTGACGACGGCCACACCGGTCGTCTCGCTCGACATGCGCACGGAGTTGCTGGTCGAGTTTACGGTTGCCGAGCGTTACGCCACCAGGATCAAACAAGGCGACACGATCGAGGCGACCACCCCTGGCTTCGGCACGCGCCGTTTTGCCGGCCGGATTGGCGACATCGACAGCCGCATTGACCCGACCGCCCGCACCGCAACGCTGCGGGCGGTGATACCTAATCAGGACGATCTGCTCAGGCCCGGAATGTCGTTCGTCGTCATGTTCGTGTTGCCCGGTAAGAGTTATCCGAGCGTGCCGGAGCTGGCACTGCAGTGGCGCAAGGGTGAGAGCTACGTCTGGGTCGTCCGCAAGCAAAAGGCGCACAAGGTCTTGGTGCGCACCGTGCAGCGCCAGAACGCTCGGGTCTTGATCGAAGGCCCGGTCGCGGCTGGCGATCTGGTCGTCATCGAAGGCGTCCAGCGCCTGCGGCCCGGCCGAAGCGTTGCCTACGACCGGCCGACCGGCCGCACACCGCCGACAGCGGCGCAAAAGCGTCGGGAACGATCGCCTGTGCAAGGTACAAAAGGCTAGGCCGTTAGAGGGGTGCGCACCACATGAGCATCGCCAATGATCTGCCGGCCGTCAGCGTGCGCCGCCCGTATCTTGCCACCGTCCTCAACCTGTTGATCATCATTGCCGGGCTTGGCGCATTGTTCGGTGTCGAGGTGCGCGAACTGCCCAACGTCGATCGCCCCATCGTCACCGTCCGCGCCAATTTCCCTGGGGGCTCACCGGAAACCATCGATGCCGAGATCACGAGCATTGTCGAAGGTGCCGTGGCCCGGGTAAACGGGGTCATCGAGGTGCGTTCTTCCAGCGAGGAAAACAACTTCCGAATTCGCATTGTCTTTCGTCCGTCGGTCGACCTGATCACGGCCGCCAACGATGTGCGCGAAGCGGTCAGCCGCGTCCAACGTGAACTCCCAGACGGCGTTGAAAACCTGGTCGTCATTAAGGCGGACGCGGACGCACAGCCGGTCTTGCGACTTGCCGCATACGGCCGGACGGTCTCGATTGAGGAGGTCACCCGCAAGGTTGAAAACGAATTCATTCCGGAGCTGACGGCCGTCGAAGGCGTCGCCGATGTCGTCTTGTTTGGCAAGCGTGAGCGCGTCCTTCGCGTGGTTGTCGATCCCATGCGGCTGGCCAGTTACCGGCTCTCGGTGAGCGATGTGATCAGCCTCCTCAAGCGTGCGCATTTCGACATCCCGGCAGGGAGTTTTAAGTCCTCCGAGCAGGACGTGATCGTGCGCGCCAACGCCTCGGTGACACGCCCTGACGCGGTCGAGAATCTCGTAATTCGCGACCCTGTGCGCATTAAAGACATTGGCCATGTGTTCTATGCACCGGCAGATGCTGAAAGTGTTGTCCGGCTCAACGGTCGCAATGTCATCAGCCTTGGCGTGATCCGGCGCGCCCAATCAAACACTGTTCAGATCTCCCGGGACGTCGCCCGCGTCGTGGCGGATCTCAACGCGCGCAACAAGGACGTGCAAGTCGATATTACCTCCGACGATGCAATTTTTATCCGCGGTGCCATTAGTGAGGTTTTGATCAGCCTGTCGCTTGCCGTTGCGATCGTCGTCATCGTGATCGCGGTCTTCATCGGGCAGGTCCGTGCGGCTCTCATCCCGGCCGTCGCCATTCCCGTCGCCTTGATTGGGACCGTAGCTGCGATTTGGCTGCTTGGCTTCTCGCTCAATCTGATCACGCTGCTTGCGCTCGTGCTCGCAACGGGCCTGGTCGTCGATGACGCCATCGTTGTCCTCGAGAATATTCAGCGCCTGGCAGCCCAGGGCGTCAAACCCCGTGCGGCTGCAGTGCTCGGAACGCGACAGGTGTTTTTTGCGGTCGTCGCAACGACGGCGACCTTGGTCTCGGTGTTCACGCCAATATCATTCCTGCCGTCCACGGCAGGTCGGCTATTCGGTGAGTTCGGCTTCGTGCTTGCTGTCGCGGTGTGTCTCTCCTCGTTCGTCGCACTGACCATGGTGCCAATGCTGGCATCTCGCATTGGCGGCGTGCGCCGGCCGGATGCCAATGCGGCGGCGGCCTCGGCAGGCATACCGCTCAGGGTCTATACGGGCGTGCTGGACAGGGTGCTCGCCGCGCCGCTGATCGTGGTTGGCATCTGCGCCGTTGTAATGGCCGCAGCATCCGCCACCTACACGACCCTCGGCGAAGAACTGGTCCCGGAAGAGGACCGCGGCCTCATTACCGTGCGCATGCTGGGGCCGGATGGTACCAGCCTCGATTACATGGACCGCCAGGTAGAGCAAGCCGAAGACATATTACGTCCGCTGCTTTCCGACGGCACAGCAAAGGCGCTGTTTTCTGTGACCGGTTGGTATGATCCCAATCGCGGTTATCTTGCAGCCCCGCTCAAGGATTGGTCCAAGCGCGATCGGTCGGAAGGTGATATCGCCCGCGACCTCAACAAGAAACTTTCAAAGATCGCCGGCGCCCGCGCTCGCGTTCGCCGACGCAACAGCCTCGGGCTGCGAAGCGCCGGCGGCGGCTTGCGCTTCGCATTGACCGGGTCGAATTACGAAGAGATCGCAGGTGCAGCCGACAAACTCGTGCAGGCTCTCGAGAGTAAGGCCCCGGAACTCCAGAACATGCGCATCGAGTTTCGCGCCACCCAGCCTCAGATTTCTGTCGCGATCGACCGCCGGCGCGCAAGCGATCTCGGTGTCGCCATCGCTGATCTTGCAACCACCCTTCGCTCATTGGTTGATACGGACGAGGTTGCTGAATTGACCGTAAACGATGATCGCGTCCCCATTGTCCTCCAGGCAACGCGAGGCGCCATCGATGATCCAAGCGACTTGCAGAACCTCTTCGTTTCAGGTCACGGAGGCCGGCTGGTTCCGCTTTCACAGTTAGTGAGTTTTCGAGAGTATGCGGTTGCTGCCGAGCTTGACCGGCACGGCCAGCGCCGCGCGGTGGAAATCTTTGCCGATCTCGCCGAAGGGTATGCGCTGCGTGCTGCTGTAAATTCGGTCAAGCGGGTGGCGGACCAGGAAATCAGTCCCCGTTTCGGCCTATTGTTCCTGGACGAGGCAGCCGCGCTTGATGAAACCTCTTCCGGCGTCGCCGCCACATACATGGTGGCGCTGGTTATCGTGTTTCTGGTCCTCGTCGCGCAGTTTGAAAGCGTGACCAGCGCGCTCGTTGTCCTCTTCACCGTACCGTTCGGGGTATGCGCTGCGATCTTCGCCCTGGCGCTGACGGGAACATCGATCAACATCTACAGCCAGATCGGGATTTTGATGCTGATCGGCATCATGGCAAAGAATGCAATCTTGATGGTGGAGTTCGCAGATCAACTCCGTGAGCGCGGCGACAGTGTGCTTGCGGCTGCACGCCAGGCCTCTCTCGTGCGTTTGCGCCCCATCACAATGACGATGGTCTCGACGATCCTTGCAGGATTGCCGTTAATTCTCGGTGGCGGACCGGGCGTCGAGGCCCGCGCTGCCATTGGTTGGGTCGTATTTGGCGGTCTCGGGTTGGCTGCAGGCTTCACGCTTTTCTTGACACCGGCACTCTACGTGTTGATTGCAGGCTTCGTGAAACCGCGCAACGAAGAGGGCGCTCGCGTTGCAGCCGAGCTTTCGGAAGCCCGCACGATTGTCCACGGGGCAGCTGAGTAGAAGCGCGCGCAAGTCGCGAGCGACGACGTCCGGATCCGGAGCAACGCCACGCCAGTCGATCGCCAATGCGCGAAGGCCTTGCCGGCAGCCAATTGTTCGTGGCCAAGATCGGGCGCGGCTGACAAAATGTCGGAAACAATGAAAGGAGAACTTGGATGGATCGCAAGGTTGCACTCGTCACCGGTGGCAGTCGCGGAATTGGCGCTGCAACTGTCAAGGCGTTGGCTGCCGATGGCTGGGCCGTCGCAATCAACTACCATGCAAATGCGGAGGCAGCGCAGGACGTTGCCAAAGCCGCCGGAGAAGCCGGTGCCCCGGTCCTGACCGTGCAGGCTGACACCGCCAATGATACCGACGTGCAGCGCATGTTCGCAGCGATCGATGATGAGTGGGGCCGTCTTGATGGCCTGGTCAACAACGCAGGCATGATCGGACCGCGCGGCAGGCTGGAAGCACTCGGCGTCGAAGCGATCGAACGCGTTCTCGCCGTAAACGTGACGGGTTACATCTTGTGCGCACAGGCCGCGGTCAAGCGCATGTCGCGCAATCAAGGCGGCAATGGTGGTGTCATCGTCAATGTGTCTTCAGGGGCGGCGCATCGCGGCGGAGCGAACGACAATGTTCTCTATGCCATTTCGAAGGGCGCCGTGAACTCCCTCACCATTGGACTGTCGCAAGAGGTCGCCGGTGAAGGTATCCGTGTGAACGCCGTCGCGCCCGGCCTGACGCGGACCGACATGCCGAACCCGGAAGCGCTGAGAACGCAGGGCCCGTCCATTCCAATCGGGCGCGTTGGTGAAGCCGAAGAGATTGCAGAAGGGATCGTTTGGCTGATGTCCGACAAGGCATCCTACGTTGCAGGCGCCAATCTCCGTATAGCAGGTGGACGGCCATAGCAGGCCGACGCCGGTCGCCGGCAACAACATCCAAGGAGAGCTGCAATGGCCAAAGGCTTGCTGGCTGTCGCGTTTGACTTTGCAAACGCGCACGAGGACGAGTTTCACGATTGGTATGATCTTGAACACCTGCCGGAACGCCAAGCCATTGCCGGTTTTGGGGCCTGCGAGCGCTGGCTTGACGACGAAAACCCCAAACGGGCAGTTGCAACCTATGACCTCGACTCCCTCGGTGTTTTGCGCAGTCCCGCCTATCTGGCCATTGCATACAAGAATTCGTCCGTCTGGACCAAGCGGGTGACGGCGATGTGCCAGCGCCTAGTGCGCTTCGAAGGCCGCCAGCTGACACCGGGTGATGCGCCAGCGCCCGGTACAGCCGGAGGCCTCCTCATCAATGCAATGAACGTAGCGCCCGAGGCGGAGGCAGAGTTCAACGCCTGGTATGATGAAGAGCATCTGGCTGCACTCGGCGCGGTCCCCGGTTGTCTCTCCGCGCGTCGCTACATCGCCGGTGACGGCACGCCGAGCAGCCACAAATATGTCGCGATTTATCATCTCGAGCATCCAGACGTGACACGGTCCCAAGCTTGGGCCGATGCAGCCAACACACCCTGGACCGAGAAGATCCGGCCGCATTTTCGCGATCGCCTGCGCGTCCTGACCCGGCGTTATGAGCGAAACGGGTAGGCCTTCGGTGGCCGGTCCGAAGACCGCGGGGCAATGCGACATCACGCATCGCCTGGCAGTAGGACAACCTTGCCGATAGCTTCGCGGTCGGTGAGCATTGCAAAGCCACGCCGCCACTCCGCCAACGGCAATTGCGCATGCACGTGCGGCCGCACAAGCCCTTCGCGGGCCATCTCCCAGATGGCAGCAACATTCTCACGACCACGATCGGGAAATCGCCGGCCATATTCCCCGGCGCGGACGCCGACAACCGAAAAGCCCTTGATTAGCGGAATGTTCGTTGCGACTTCTGCTATGCGCCCCGATGTGAACCCGACGACGAGGAGTCGTCCGTCGAAGGCTATGCAGCGCGTCGACTCATCGAAGACGTCGCCACCAACCGGGTCGAAGATGACATCGGCGCCGCGCCCATTGGTGAGTGCCTTCACCTCATCTCGAAAACCGGCATCGGGAGAGAGCACTTGGTCGGCCCCGTAGTCCTTCAGAAATGCCCGCTTTGCTGGCGAAGAGGCGGTGGCAATGACCGTGGCACCGAGCGTCTTGGCCAGAGCAACGGTTGCGAGGCCGACACCACCGGCGGCGCCATGCACGAGAACCGTCTCGCCGGGTTGCACGGCGGCCCGGCGCACCAGCGCCACATAGGCCGTCAAGTAGGCCGAGGGATAGGCAGCCGCCTCTGCCATCGTGAAGGTATCGGGAATGGCATGCGCCGTTTCGGCCGCCATGACGGCAAAGCGGGCAAAAGCGCCCGTTCGGACGGAGCCGGCGACGCGCTGACCAACCCGCCAGGCCGCGACGTTCTCGCCGCATGCAACGATTACACCGGCAAGGTTCATGCCTGGCACGAACGGCGGGTCCGGCCGGTGTTGATACAAGCCCTGGCACATCAGGATATCGGGGAAGTTGATGCTGGCGGCTGCCACTTGCACGAGGACCTTGCCGGCGTCGGGCTGTGGGCGCGCGACAGCCTCGACACCGACGCCGGCAAGGTCACGATCAGTTCTTTCACAAACCACGGCGGACATCGTCTCGGTTGCCATCGCCTTGCTCTCCAACGCCATCAAATTGCGCCAAATTATGCACCCTGGAGACACAGCCTGCCACGCGGTTGCCATGCAAATCGTAGATGGTTTTGACAGTTAACAGCAAAAGGTGTGCTGCCAAACGGCCACCGTTGCCGTCAATCGCAATCGGAAGGCGCATTAACAGGGTCGATGCTTCGCTCGTTTGCCAAGAACTTCTCGGTCGGCGCGGTTGTCGCCGTAAGCGCCATTGTCATCGCCTGGGTCCAGCTTGAAGGGCGTGCGCGTCTTGACGATGCGGCACCGCCGACAGCGTGGCTGGAGCAGGCGGGGCCAAACGACGTGCTCGCAATTCCGGGCTACACGGTGCAGTACTGGGCCGACCCCGACGCGCGCTACTCGGTACGTGGCTCGAAGCGCAAGAAGAAGCCGGTTGCGATCGTGGTCCACTATACCGGCGTTCGTCCGGTTCTCGATCTGGTGTCATATGGCCACCGTCGGGATTTTAGCCGGGGTGGTCACGCCTACGGCTATCACTTCTATGTCGGCCGTGGCGGTCGCATCGCTCAGGGCGCACCACTTTCCAAGCGCACGAACCATATCAAATCGTCGCGTCGTCGACAGCGCCGGCCGCTCGCGCGTCATTTGTGGTCGGCAAACACCATTGGCATTTCCCTGGTCGGAGGATGCGACCCGCTACTGCGCCCGAACTGGCGGCGCTGGCACATGTGCTCCGGCGAATACATTACCAACCGCCAGCTCGCAGCCGGCCTGGCCGTGATCCGGGCATTGCAGGACCGATACGAGATGGATTGCAATGACGTCTACGGTCATGGTCAGCTGCAGAGCGATCGCGCACCTTTCGAAGGTGCAAAGCTTGTGTCGCTCGCCCGCATGGACTGCAGCGAAACCGTGCAACGTGAGGGCGGCAGTAGCTGAGGCGCGGCTGCGCATAGCGCTTCGGCCGACCGGAGACAGTCCGGTTATCCTACCGGTCGTGTCGCTCAGAGCTGTTTACTTTGAACTCGGACATTACAATGATCTGATGCGCAAACTGCCCGACGGCAGTCAAGATTTGCAGATGCCGGAGAAACAACATTGAGCCGACTTCAAACGGCGAAACGCCACCCTCTCATTGGGACGGAAGTGCTTGGCATTGATCTGTCATGCCCGATCGATGATACGACATTTTCCGAATTGCACGCACTTTGGATGGACGATCCATTGTTGATCTTCCCGGACCAGGCTCTCACCGACGCCGAGCACGTTGCGTTCGGGCGGCGGTTCGGTGACCTAGAAATCCATCCGTCCCTCGCCCACCGTTCATCTGAACACCCGGAGATCTATCGTGTGTCGAACGTCGATGAGGCCGGTAAGATCATTTCGCCCAAAGAGACCTCATGGCAATATCTGAGCCAGTCGTGGCGCTGGCACACGGACAGCTCGTTTCGGGAAATTCCGAGCAAGGGGTCGATCCTGCATGGCATCGAGATCACCAACGCCGGCGGTAACACGCTGTTCGCGAACATGTATGCGGCCTACGATGCGCTCGACGAGGCCACGCAGAGCAGAATTGCAGGCCTGTGGGTGGTTCACGATCACGATTACATTCTGAGCCTGTCGCCCGAACTCGCGAAAAAGCAGGACAAGGGCGAGTACGACGAACTCCCGCCTGTCCGCCATCCCCTCGTTCAGGTGCATCCGGTCACCGGCAGACGCTCGCTGTTCCTGTCGCCGCACACGATGTCATCAGTGGAAGGTATGGAGGCCGAAGACGGCCGTCGATTGCTTGATCAATTGATCGCACACGCAACCTCTCAATGTTTCGTCTACCGCCACGTCTGGGCACCGCACGATGTCATCATGTGGGACAACCGGTGTACCATGCATGCGGTCGAACCCTTCGACAACGCCAATGTCCGCCGCATCATGCACCGCGTGACATTGGTTGGCGAAAACCGGCCGATCCCGGCTGCAGCATGAACGCTGACGGCGCCGGCGGGGTCATTCAGCGGATGAAGTGGATCGTATCGAACTTCACGCGCAGTTGGCGCACGTCGTCAGCCAGCGCCTCCGGTTGATTGCTGGCGAGGGCACTTGCGATCAGGCGCGCAAGCGCCGGCGCGTGTTCGATGCGCACACCCCATCGGGCAAGTTCCGGAGTACCGAGCCGCAACCCGTTGAGGTCACCTGGCACGGGATCAAGGGGCAGTCCGATACCGCACGCAAGAAAGCCTGCCTTGCGCAACGTCTTGGAGGCCGCCTGGCCGCCACCAAAGCGTGCGGCCTCGACTGCGAACTGGTGGGATGCTGTAAACGTTTCACCACACTTGAATACGGGTATGCCTTCTGCGGCCAGCGCTTCGGCCAGCGCTTTGGCGGTTTCGGTCATGGTGGTGGCATACGCCTCGCCGTGGACAATCCAGTCGAGCATCGTCACAGCCAGGGCAGCGGATTTTGCGGCGTCGAAATTTGCGGTCATGCCGGGAAACGCGATCCGGTCGAGCCGCTCTGCAATGTCTGCATCGTTGGTGATGATCAGTCCGCCCGCCGGCCCGGCAAGGCTCTTGTAGGTACTCATTGTCATCACGTCGGCGCCTTCGCTGAGTGGGTTCGGCCACGCGCCACCTGCGATAATTCCGCATTGATGTGCGGCGTCGAACAAAACCCTGGCCCCGACCGACCGGGCAATCTCACCGATCTGGGCGACCGGATGAGGCAAGAGGTTGAGGCTGCCACCGATCGTGATGAGTTTTGGGCGCGTCGACCGGGCAAGCTCGCTCAGACCGCCGAGATCGACGGTGTAGCCGTCGCCGTGGACCGGCGCTTCGTGAATGTCGAGCCCGAACAGCCCCGCACAACCGGCATCGTGATGTGTAACGTGACCGCCAATTGTCGCCGGTGGCGCTATGATTGCATCACCGGGACGGCAGGTTGCAAGAAAGGCATAGAGATTGGCCATCGCACCAGACGCAACGCGGATCTCTGCATACTTCGCGTCGAAAACCTTGGCGCAAAGCTCCGCCGCGATCACTTCGATCTGCTCGATTGCCTCGAGTCCCATTTCGTACTTGTCGCCCGGATAGCCGAGCGACGGACGCGTTCCCAAGCCGGACGCCAGAAGCGCCTCAGCCTTCGGGTTCATCACGTTGGTTGCCGGATTGAGGTTGAAGCACTCACGCTCATGGATCTCGCGGTTGCAGTTCACCAGATCATCGAGCTGTGCAGCAATGGCATCCGGCTCGGCGTCGGCAACTTTGTCAGCAAGTGCCTGGACGTAGTGCTCGCAGGCGTCCGGGACCCACGGTCGAAATGCCAAAGAGGCCATGCAAAGTCTCCTGATCTGGGACTTACTCGGCGGCGGCGCTCACTCCGAGACAGTCATCCGCCAACGCCGTCACGGGCGTCAGGTCGCGGTGGTGCTTATAGTCAGGCCGGGTCGGGAGTGTGCGCGCGTTCGAGATCGGGTTGAGGATGAGCGAAAAAATAGCCCGATCCCACGGCGACATGTTGTTCGGCGAGCCGTGCACCAGGGTGTCATGGAAGATCAGCATCGTCCCCTTCTGACCTTTTGCCGAAACCAGTCCGCGGTCCGATACGAGTTCGCGCACGCGTGCATCATCACATACCCACAACGGATAGCTCGTCGTTGTCGAATCGAGGTGCGCTCCATGATCGCCCATTTTGTGGGACCCTGGCACGAAATAGAGCGGTCCGTTGAACTCGCTGACATCATCGAGAAAGATGTGCAGGTTGAGTGCGAGGGGTCGCGGCACGCCATCCTCTGCATGATGCGTCGCAAAGTCGTAATGCCACTGCCAGATTTCGCCCGAGAAGGCGGCCTTGACGTTGACCTTGACCTGCTGAATGTAGGCCGGCTCGTCCAGCACCTGCAGCGCGGGCCCGACAAGGCGCGGATGACGCACGAGGCGTGCAAAGACCTCGTCACGCAGGTGCAGCCCCATTGACGTGCGAACTTCACCAGAGGCCTGTTCGACGATATTGGCCGGGTCATCTTTACCAAACAGAGCCGGCAGCCGCGACCTGATCAGCTCGACTTCGGCGGGGGAGAAAACACCAGGCAAGATCAAAAACCCGTCGCGATCCAGTGCCGCGCGCTGCTGTTGATCGAGTCGCATCATCCATCCTCGCAATGCTGTGCGGTTCGCAATACCGATCGAAAAGAGAATGCCACGACCGCAGGGCGGATGCCAGCCTCCGGCCTTCGGCTCCTGCAAGCGCACGCATAGGCGCTTGCATGCGCGCCGGGGAGGCCGACGGTACGTGCGTGCAACCGCAGGCCCCACCTCGTGCGGGTGCTTCGGTACGCCGGATGTCATTTGCGCGCGGCGGCGCGAACATCGCCTGCTATGGTGCTGCAATCGCGTATTTCACCGATCCTGGCCGATCAAGCCCAACTCGGTTAGTCTTGCCGCCGGCACCACCGCTCACGACGTTGTACGCTGTACCCGGCCACTCATCCGCCCATCATGATCCGCCACGAAATTCGCGCAGTCCCGTCAGCCAAGGCTTTGCCGCGCGAAGATCAATTCGCCTGGAAACTGGCCGAGTTGGCGGCCGATCCGGCCGATGTGGACGGCGACGTCGCGGACATGATTGCAAACCGCATCATCGATAACGCCGCCGTCGCCATCGCGGCCATCAACAGGCGGCCGGTAAAGTCTGCCCGGGCGATGGCGCTCGCACATCCACGCGCTGGCGGCGCGACCTTGTTCGGCCTGCCCCACGACTTCGAGGTGTGCGCGGAATGGGCTGCCTGGGCCAACGGCACGGCCGTCCGCGAACTCGACTATCACGACACCTTCTTGGCAGCAGACTACGCACATCCGGGAGATAACATCCCGCCGATCCTGGCCGTGGCGCAGCAATGCGGTTGCAGCGGGCACGACACCGTGCGCGCCATCGCGACCGCCTATGAGGTCCATGTCGCGCTGGTCAAGGGCATTTGCCTGCACGAACACAAGATCGATCACATCGCACACCTCGCACCGGCCGCCGCCGCGGGTATATCGACCTTGCTCCGCCTCGAACCCGAGATGACGTATCAGGCCATCCAGCAGGCGCTGCACTGCTCAGTTACAACGCGCCAGTCACGCAAGGGAGAGATCTCATCGTGGAAGGCCTTCGCCCCGGCTCACGCCGGCAAGACCGCAATCGAAGCCGTCGATCGCGCGATGCGCGGCGAAGGCGCACCGAGCCCGATCTATGAGGGCGAATACAGCATCCTGGCCTATATCCTCGCGGGCCGTACGGCGCGAGAGCAGGGCCGCGATCCGTTTGACGTCGCCTACGCAGTCACCCTGCCCGGCCCGGGTCAGCCAAAGCGTGCGATCCTGGAGACATATACCAAGGAGCATTCGGCCGAATACCAGTCACAAGCATTGATCGATTTGGCATTCCAAATGGGCCGGCGGATTGAGGACTTCGAGCAAATCGAGTCCGTCGTCATCCATACCTCGCATCATACGCACTACGTGATTGGTACAGGTGCGGGAGATCCGCAAAAGATGGATCCCGGCGCCAGCCGGGAGACCCTCGACCATTCGATCATGTATATCTTCGCAGTTGCCCTGCAGGACGGCACCTGGCACCACACCCGTTCCTATGCGCCGGAACGGGCCAACCGTCACGACACCGTTCGCTTGTGGCACAAGGTTTCAACCATCGAAGACCCGGTATGGACTCGGCGCTACCATGCCCGCGATCCCCTCGCAAAGGCATTTGGCGCGCGCGTCGTGATCACTTTCAACGATGGAACGGTACTGGAAGATGAAATCAGGGTTGCGAATGCCCATCCGGCCGGTGCCTCGCCATTCGATCGCGAAGACTATGTTCGCAAGTTCCAATCATTGACGAATGGGATCCTCGACGCGGGCGAAATCGATCGCTTCCTTGACCGCGTCACGCGGCTGCCTGATCTCGCAGCCGGTGAACTTGGCTGTATCAGCCCCATAGTCCCCGGTAGGGTCCTGGAGAGGAACGATGCTCCAGGAATTTTCGACGCCCAGAGACCAGACGCTAACCAGACATGATGCGCGAGACGGTGCAGGCCATCAGCCGCCGGCATTTGCGTGTAGTAACCAGAGTTGTTCGCTGGCGATGTTTGAACCGAAGGACCTGGTCGCCGCCCTCGAACGAATGATGGCCCGGCGAACCACGCAAAAGTAATCGCTATCTGGCGAACACGGACTGGGATCAGCGGCCGAGACATGCTGCCGTTAGACGCAAAACAACAGCAGACAAGGGCAACACCTACGACGCGTCGTCACATCGTCACATCAACTGACCTTGCGTAGCAACTCAATCAGGCGATCTGCTTCGGCCGGCGTGAGTGGCTCCAGCGTCTTTTGGGATATCCGGCGACCAAGCGGGATCGCGGTTTGAAGAACGCTGCAACCCGCGTCGGTCAATTCGATGAGGTTTCGCCTTGAGTCATTGGGATAAGGCCCGACCTTTACCAACCCTTGTTGTTTTAGCCAGCGCACCACACCGGTAATCGTTGCAATGTCCATTGCGGTCAGGCGACCCAGCTCATTTTGTGAAAGGCTGCCCTGCTCGCGCAGCATGGCGAGAGCTGCAAATCGTGTCGCGGTGAGGCCATCGACCATTTCGCTTGAGAAGATCGTCGCGTGGCGCTGGAAGGCGCGTCTCAAAATATGTCCGATCTGGTCCGACAACCGATAAGCTTCGTCGGGTTCAGGCGCCTTGTTGGCAGCAGGTCTGCTGTTGGTCATAGTCTCAATCTCAAATCGTTCGCCTGCTCCGGGTCCATGCTCGAAAAGTCTTGCAGATGGCAGCCCGCGTGGCCTAGACAACTACCATATCATTTGTGTGCCAATGATTGGCACTGCAATATCGCGCGTGCAAGGTCGCGGGGCTTGGCAAAGGAGGAGTCGAATGCCGGAGGAGAACAAATTGGTTGTTCGCAGCATTGGAATGATCCTGTCAGGCAAGCTCGAGCAGCCGATCCTCGACGGCAATTGCATTGTCGTCGTTGACGACAAGATTGCTGCGGTCGGCGACGAAAAAGACCTCGACACCGGTGATGCGACGGTTGTGGTGGACGCCCAGGGCGCGACTGTATCACCGGGTCTTATCGATAGCCACGTCCATCCCGTGATTGGCGATTACACGCCAAGGCAGCAACAACTGCATTGGATTGACTCATGCCTTCACGGCGGCGTCACGTGCATGATTTCAGCCGGTGAGGTGCACGCGCCCGGGCGTCCGAAAGACATTGTCGGCCTCAAGGCAATGGCCATTGCCTCGCAGCGCTGGTACGAAAATTTTCGCCCCTCGGGCGTCAAGATGCTGGCAGGCGCGCCGGTTATCGAAGAAGGCATGCAGGAGCATGATTTCAAGGAGCTTGCGGAGGCCGGCGTAAAGCTGCTTGGCGAGGTCGGCCTCGGTTCGGTCAAGGCGGGTGAAACCGCCAAGCAGATGGTCGCTTGGGCGCGCAAGTACGGCATTCAAAGCACCATTCACACCGGCGGACCGTCAATTCCCGGTTCCGGCCTGATCGACAAGGATGTCGTGCTGGAGGCTGATGCCGACATTATTGGCCACATCAACGGCGGCCACACGGCGTTGCCCGACGACCAGATCACCTGCCTGTGCGAAAGCTGCCAGCGCGGCATCGAGGTGGTGCACAACGGCAATGAACGTGCTGCCCTGCTTGCGGTAAGAACAGCCTTCGAACTCGGCCAGCCTGAACGCGTCATTCTCGGCACGGATGCCCCGGCCGGATCCGGCGTCCAGCCGCTGGGCATTCTACGCATGATCGCGATGCTGTCCTCCCTGGGTGACATCCCCGCCGAGGTCGTATTTTGCTTTGCCACCGGCAACACCGCGCGCATGCGTGAACTCGACTGCGGAACAATCGAAGCCGGAATGGCAGCAGATTTCATATTGATCGATCGCGCACAACACGCACCGGGAAAGGACATGCTCGACAGTATTCGGCAGGGCAATCTTCCTGGCGTCGGTATGACGGTTATCGACGGCATCGTGCGTTCACAGCGCAGCCGCAACACACCGCCGGCAGAGCGCGTGCCGGAAATTGTTGGCTAAATCTTTGTGCCTCAGGTTAGAACCGCTGTCGCGGCTCCAACTTGAGGCACAAAGATGATCGCCTCTAAAGAATCGAGCAACTATCTGCATTAATTCGGAAACGGACCGATTCCGAATTAATGCAGGTTGCTCTAAGAAGCGCCGGCTTCGACATGTTTTGCGGTTGAGTTGATCAATGTTGGTGAATTGACCGGTGGAGCCGGTTGCGCACTACCGCAGGCCGTCCTCTCCAACCGCCTCATCGGCTGCCAGGCCGCCGACCCGTGGCAGCGGACGGCCTGAATCAGTCACTGCAATTGCAACCATAATTTCATCGGCCCGCGGGGCATCGTTGATGCAAACTTCCATCCCATCGAAGTGAGAGCGGACATAGGCTGCATCCTTGTGTCCCAGTGGCACGTCAAGCGCCTGGCCGGCGCCGCCTCGCTTCTTGGATGAGGGAACGAGTGCGGCGCCCTTTTCGACCTCGGCGCGCAGGGGTTTACCCATGCGTGGATGCAGGATCGCGGCGGCGTGTTCCAGTTCACCATTTTCGCCGACCAGTGCAGCTTTGCCATAGCTTTCCGCTTCGCCGGGCGCGATCCCGAGCGCTTCGACACAACGTTTGCCGAGCACACCGCCGAGTTCTTCACCAATGATCATCAGCTCTTCAAGGTCTTCCTGGTAGCGCCCGGCAAACGGATTTTCGATAACCGCGACACAGGCAGCCTTGCGTGTAGGCGGGACGATGGAGCGGCCCATTTCAGTATGGATTTCTTCGACGACGGTAACGATCTTGCGGACTTTGGCTTTGCTCATTTGCACATACCTTAGCTGGCACAACTCATGGGTTGACGGTTTCTTTGGCAACCTGTCGTAGATCTGTTTGCCGGTTGTTCAGTGAATTGCAATCACGTGGAGGTTCACAGACGACCGTTTCGTTTTGCAAGTTGATGTAGGCAGCCCTTATCAGACCTTTGTCGATCATGCGCGCGGCGAGGCGACGGCCGCCCGACAAGGCAATTTCGATTTCATGGCCGGTTAGATCCTCGACTGCAACCGTGACAAGCCGGTCGCCCAGATCGGAGTCTGGAGCCAGCTCTCGCGCAGGACGGCGTTGGATACCCGATGACCCGGCTGGCAAGTCGACCGCGTTCGCAATCAACGTTGCAGCCGTATCCGCGGTCGCGGCACTGTCGGCCAGCACGGTCACCGCATCGGCAACGCCAAGCGAGAAGCTGCGTCCCCGCCAACCACTCGTCGCGATACCGCCAACGCCGTCGCCATGGCCGATGCGCACGGTCGAACCAACTTGGCCGGTATCGGGATTGCTGCAGACCCCGACGTCGAAACGCGCATCTTTCGCCAGCCATAAGGCAATATCGCCGCCGTTGTTGACATAGGCCCGTCGAAGGTGACGACCTGCCAACAAGGCCCATAGGACGTGGTCGGCAACCGCACCTGCGACTGCGATCATGGGCGTGGCGAACGAGCAGCCGCACAATTTGGCTGTAGAGGCCTGCATATGCCGGGCAATTTGCGACCTGGCAGCCGGCATCGCAGCCGTGCAGGGCCGTCGCAGCAAATCCAGTTCGCCGGCCAGTGTTCGCAGAACGGAGCTGAAATACACGGCCGCCTGATTATAGGCTTGAAAAATTTGATCCTGGTGACCGTCAGCGCCGATTACGATGTCGATCGGGCCATGCTGCAAATGCAGCCGGCGTCCATCCGCCAGCATACAAGCGCGTGGTTGTTCGGTGCCGCGAAACGTCATGACAACTTTGGTGTCGTTTTGTCCGCCATAACCCGCCCCTGCTCCCATTGGGCCCGGGTCGGCCATGGGCTGTCGTGGGCCATGCTCACTCGGCGTTGGCCTATCAGAACATGACCGTTCTGATTGCCTGTCATGCCGGCGGCGGCGTCTTCGAGCGGTATCACATAGTCCATGTGGCCGCCCAGTTGCTCGTAATCCTGCCGGCGCATCGTAAACTCGATCGGTGCGACAAGGGCAGGGGTGGGCACGTAACCGAATGAATCTTGCGGCATGCGCGTCACATCCACCATCACTGTTATGCCGCCGCCGGGCCAAGTGTAGACCGGCGCTCCGCCGCAGGTGACGAAGGTCATCAGCTGTTTGACGGAGCGGGTCAGCTTGACTGGGTTTTCCGTCACACCGGCACGCAACGATCCACCGGCACCGCCCATGAACACAACGGAGCAAAGCGCTGGTTCGCAGTTTTCCGCAATGCGCTCGATGGAAGGCCGCAGGCGTTCCGGCATGTCGGTCTCGACCGGGCTCAGGGTCTCGTCGAGTTCGTAGTACGCAAACTGGTCACCCGTCGTCGAAACCATGAGCAGTGATTGGCCTGGAGTTGCGATCTTCGGGTTGAAGTCGCCGAGAATGGCCAATGGATTAGCGAGGTCGGTTCCGCCCCATCCGGTACCAGGTTCGGCGACCTGGAAATAGCGGCCCGGTGTTGACTTGCGCCCTTTGATCTTGATGCCTGTCGGCTGCCAGCCGATCACCTTGCCGGCCTGATGCTCGGACATAACTCCGGTAATGTGATCATCGACAACGACGACCTCGTCAACCAGCCCTTTCCATTGCGACGCAAACATGCCGACCGTTGCCGAACCGCATCCGACGCGCATGCGATCTTCTTCGACGTCGTTGACGATCGGCGGTTTTCCGGCCTGCAAGACAAGATCGGCACCATCGTCGACATGCATCTCGACAGCTTGTCCGTTGCACAGCGCCAGCAGGGCGGCGCACGTCACGCGACCCTCCTTTTTGCTGCCACCGGTCAAGTGATGCACACCACCTAGCGACAGCATTTGCGAGCCGTACTCGGCGGTTGTGACATGGCCGATAGGTTCACCTTCGACACGGACCAAATGGCGCTCGGGGCCAACATGACGGTCGGTGTCGATCTTCACTTTGGCGCCGCAGTAGCTGAAAATGCCCTCGGTCACGACGGTGATCATGTCGACACCGTCAACGTCGCTCGATACGATGAACGGGGCGGGCTTGTAATCGGGATAAGTCGTGCCGGCGCCCACTGCGGTGATGAATGTTGTTTCCGCAGACACGACGTCGCCGGTCCATTCGCGCTCGCGATCGAGAAATTTGACAACCGCACCACCATCTTCGGCGCGGCGCGTCACGATCGTGAGCGGATCGACACGAATCAGTTGGCCGCCTTCATTCGCGTAGCGATCGCAAGCGCCGCTGTTGCCGTCCGCTATGTAGCACATCACAGGGCAGGCGTCGCAGCGGATCTTTTCGCTGACAGATGCTTTTTCATTCATGCCGCAACTCCGTGGGTTCCCGCAGTCTGGATCGCCTCGACGACTTTGTCAGGTGTTGCAGGCAGGTTTGCCACCTCAATGCCGACCGCGTGGCGAATTGCATTGGTGATTGCAGCGGCAGTCGGTATAAGCACGTGCTCACCAAGACCCTTTGCACCGTAGGGGCCTTCGCCGTCCGCGACTTCGATTATTATGCTTTCAATCGGTGGAACATCACCGAAGGTCGGAACCAGATAGTCGTGCAGGTTTTCAGTTCGACTTGGCACGTAGTGTTCCATCAGGGCCATTCCGATGCCTTGCGCTATCCCGCCTTCGATCTGCCCTTCGATCAGCATCGGGTTGATCGCCCGCCCGACATCGTGCGCCGCTGTAATCCGATCCAGGCTCACGGTCCCCAATGACAGAAAGACGGTCAGCTCCACGACCTGCGCCCCATAACCATAGACGGCGTACGGGACCCCTTGACCGTTCTCGTCCAACGGCATTGTCGGAGGATCGTATGTTTCCTCCGCCATGAAAACATAACCCAAGTCGTTGACTGGCAGAGCGCAGAGGTTGATGTGGCCACCGCCTGCATCATCGGCCAGATGGATCCGGCCATCCTCGATGGACAAGCTGGCACCGGCCCCGACGTTGGCTTGACGCAAAATCGCGCGCCTGAGCGCTTGACCGGTCAACATCGCAGCCTTGCCGCTGACAAAGGTCTGGCGCGACGCCGATGTCTTGCCTCCATCCGGTGTCAGGTTCGTGTCAGCGCCGATCAGCTCAATGCTATGCACGGGAACACCAAGTGCATCAGCGGCAATCTGCGTGATAATCGTGTTTGTGCCCTGGCCGATGTCGGTGGCGCCCTGGTGCAGGACAACCGTGCCGTCACGCCTGATGCCCATGCGAAAAGTTGAAGGGTTGGGCAGAGATGTGTTGCCACAGCCATACCAGCAACTGGCAATGCCGATGCCTTTTCGCTCGGTCCTGTCTGCATGTTCACGATTGAAGTTTGCCGTTCGCTGTGTGGCACTTGCCCACCGTGCACGCAATGCCTCCAGGCATGCCTTGATACCGACACCGGTCTCAAAGGTCTGGCCTGTGACCGTCGGCAGATTGTTGTCGAGCGCATTGCGCAGGCGAAACTCAAGGCGGTCGATGCCGGCCGCGTCGGCGAGCTTGTCGAATGCCAGTTCCTGGGCGATGGCCGCCTGTGGAACGCCGAACCCGCGGAATGCCCCCGAGGGTGGGGCATTCGTGTGAACAGCGACGCTTCGGGCTCGGTAGTTTGGGATGAAGTAGGGACCTGAAGCATGCACGGGGACGCGATTGGCAACGGTTGGTCCCCAGCTTGCGTAAGCCCCGGTATCGAACGTTCCGTCGAACGCGAAGCCTGTCATCATTCCGTCTTGGTCACAGGATGCTTCGACCTTGATCTGCGATGGGTGGCGCTTGGTTGTCGACTGCATGGACTCTTGTCGCGTATAGACGATTGCGACAGGCCGTTGCAGCCGCATCGCGGCAAGTGCGATGTAGGGTTGGTAGGAAATGTCCAGCTTGGAACCAAAGCCGCCGCCGCATGCCGTTGGCACGATACGGACCTGACCCGATTTGAGATCGAGAATTTTCTCCAGGTCCTCACGGTCCATGTGGGGTGCTTGTGTCGGGCCGAAAATGACGACTTGATTGTCGACCCAGTCGGCGTAACCTGCTTCGGGCTCGATATAGGCATGTTCGATTGCAGGCGTCGACGTGCCGACCTCTACCTTGTAGGCGGCGTCGCCGAGTGCACGATCAACATCACCGCGCGCGACATAGCCGCGGGTGAGAACGTTGCCGGCTCGATCTTCATGAACGTTAACGCCACCGTGCGCGAGCGCGGCGACGGGATCAAGGATCTGCTCCAGCACCTCCCATTCGATGGGAAACAGGTCCTCATCGAACCGCCGCACGGCATCAGGTTTACCAACGACCACTGCGACCGCTTCTCCACGATGGCGGGCCCGGTTCTCGGCGAACGCCGGTTGATCGGCGAACGGCGGAATGACTCCGAAACGGTTCCGACCCGGTATGTCGGTTGCATCGAACACAGCATGCAGGCCCTTGTGCATGTCCAGAAACGCTGCTTTGTCGCCGATCACAAAGCGCGCATGGTGATGGGGGCTGCGAATGACGCGGGCGAGCAGTGCATTCTTTGGCAATCGATCCGAACCGTAGGCAAGGCCCCCGTTGACCTTGTGGCGCCCGTCGAGATGCTGGATGCTTGCGCCGATTGCGAAGCCCCCTGCGGGCCTCGGATCCGCTGCAATGTCGGTGTCGTCAAACGCCTGCATCACCGCTTCGACGATCTTTGTGTAGCCCGTGCAGCGGCACAGAACGCCACCGAGCGCATCGTGGACCTGGTCCTTCGTGGGCCGGGGTGTGCCTCGCAAGCAAGCCACGGCCGACATCAACATTCCGGGCGTGCAGATGCCACACTGCGCCGCACCAAACCGCAGAAAGCTTTTCCTGAGGCGATCAAGAATTGGATCGTCAGCTTCGACAGTTGTGATCTCGGCGCTGGCGACCTGACCGACTGGAGTAAGACAACCGCATGCGGGACGGCCATCGATCAAGACGGTGCAGGCACCGCAATCACCGGCGTTGCATCCAACTTTGGTTCCGGTCAGGTTGAAGCGGTCCCGAAGTACGTCCGACAGACGCTCGATCGGATCTGCCATGACACAGACATCGCGTTGGTTGAGCACAAACGATACTGCCATCGCTTAGAACTCCTCCACGACAGTATCGATCGCCCGTCTCACCAGTTCTTTCGTTGCCAGCAGACGATACTGCGATGTCGAGCGAATGTCGGTGATGGGCGTCAGGCCTTGCATATCTGCATCACTCGGAGCAATGCTGCCGGCCTCCACGTGGGCTCTGCCGGTCAGGCGTGACTCGAGCCGGGCCAGCCGTTTTGCAACTGCAGAGCACGCTCCGACACTTATTGCCGCTGAATCGATCCGGTCCCCGGCATCGAGCGACAGCCGGCAGGCAACCATGACAATGGAAATGACGAGAAAGCGCCTTGAGCCGAGTTTCAGGAATGTTGAGCGGCCCCGAGCAGTGTTTTCCGGCACCAGAATCGCGGTTACCAGTTCATCCTTCTGCAGGGCCGTCGCGCGGTTTCCGACAATAAACTCCGCCAGAGGCAATACCCGTTTCCCGTGCCTCGATGCGAGCTCGACAGTTGCGTCAAGAACGAGTAGCGCAGGAACGCCGTCAGCCGCCGGAGACGCATTGCAGACGTTGCCCACGATCGTTGCGCGGTTCTGAATCTGCACCGAGCCGACCTCACGCGCGGCAAGTTTCAGTGCGTTGAACGCCGGTGGCAAATCGGCTGTCAGCAGGTCGGACCAGGTGACCGTGGCACCGATGCGCCAAAAGCCATCTTCCAGATGAATGAGCTTCAAGTCCTGCAAGGCCGTAATATCGAGCACGGCATCCCGGACCGGACGGTCGCGCAGGGCCGGGTAGAAATCCGTTCCGCCAGCAATAATGCGCCAGTCTGATCGCGACAGCAGATCAAGCGCTTCGGCAATGCACCGGGGTCGAACGTAGGTCATCTTTGTGTCGCAGGCTCCCGTCACAGGTACCTGTGCCTGAAACGAACGGTAAATGGACCGCCCGACTTGTCAGTCATGTCTTTTTCCCCGCCGACACCGTCCAGGTCGCGCCAGACTCAATGTGCCTTTGCAGATCGTCCGCGCTGATCGCGGTGTCAATTGACGTGATGCTCTCAGTCGGCCCGGCTTCGGCCGGCACGCAATAGAGTACCCCGAGCGCGACGGGAAATTCATTCGCGTCCATTTGCGTGAGCGCGATGGCCTGCGCAAAATTTGTTTCGTCGAACTTCGTCGCGGCGGCTTCGGCTTGTGCGCTAGTCCCCTCGAACGCCGAGAATCTCGCCTCTTCGGGTTGCCAGACAAGCGCTTTGTTGCGTTCGCCACCAAACAGCATGGGTTTGCCATGGCGCACGACGATCGATTTCTCGTCACGGCGACCCTTGTCACCGAGGCCGCCCCAAACCCCATCGTTGTAGACGATACAGTTCTGGAAGATCTCAACGAGTGCCGCGCCCGAGTGGCGATGTGCACGTTGCAGTGTGTCGCTCAAGACATCGAGGCGCGTATCTGCGGAGCGTGCAACGAACCTCGCGCCGCTCGCCAGCGCCAGCATCGCCGCATTGACGGGTTGCTCGCTGCTTCCTCGCGGTGTCGAAGGCGAGCGCGTGCCGGGCAATGAAGCCGGCGAGGCCTGGCCTTTTGTCAATCCATAGATCGCGTTGTTGAACAGCAGGATATTCAGGTCGATGTCGCGGCGCAGCGTATGAAGCAGATGATTGCCGCCGATGGACAAAAGATCACCGTCTCCGCCAACCACCCATACGTCGATGTCGGGGTTCGCCATCTTGAGGCCCGTTGCCACGGCTGGCGCCCGGCCATGGATGGTGTGGAAACCGTAGGTATCGATGTAATAGGGAAACCGCGCCGCGCAGCCAATCCCCGACACGAAAGCTACCTCGTGCGGTTCGCGCCCGACACCCGCCAGTGCCGCTCGCACGGCTTTCAAGATCGCGTAGTCTCCACACCCTGGGCACCAGCGCACTTCCTGATCGGTTGTGAAATCTTTCGGTGTGAGTTGCCGGGTCATATGCGTTCCAAGAGTTGACGTATGGCGGATTTGACTTTGGCGACGGTAAATGGACGGCCGCTGACTTGGTTGAGGCCCTCGGCAGGAATCAAAAACTCGCTGCGTAACAGGCGCCGGAGCTGGCCATTGTTCATTTCCACCACCAACACGCACTTGAAATTGTTGAGCAGATTGTCAATTCCAGTTGGCAGCGGAGACAGGTTGCGCAAATGAATATGGGCAACCCTTTGCCCTTCCTTAAGAAGCTCATTGACTGCCGCTTCTACCGGTCCGTAGGTCGATCCCCAGGCAACGACTGCGACATCCCCCTCTGCCACACCGAGTTCAATCGCTGCGGGCGGTATGTGCGCGGCCGCACGGGCAACTTTCTCCGCCCGTAGATTGGTCATGCGTTGGTGATTGTCGGGATCATAGGAAATGTGTCCTGTCCCCTCGGCACGTTCAATTCCGCCAATGCGATGTTCAAAGCCGGGCAGGCCCGGCGCGGCCCACGGCCGGGCAAGCGTATCGGGATTGCGCGCAAACGGTTGAAACTGCGCGCCATCCATGGAGGGTTTCGGAACTTCAATTACCGGCAGGCTCGCGATATCTGGCAATCGCCACGGCTCGGAGGCATTCGCAATGTAGCCATCCATCAGCAACAACACGGGCACCATGAACTGGGTGCTCAACCGGACGGCCTGGAGCGCGGCATCAAAACACTCCGAGGGACGCGCCGGGGCCAGAACGATGGCGGGTGCCTCCCCGTGCCGCCCGTAAAGCGCCAGCTCGAGGTCCGCCTGTTCTGTCTTGGTTGGCATGCCGGTTGATGGCCCGGCTCTTTGTACATCGATGACCACCAGCGGAAGTTCCGCACCGATCGCTAGTCCGAGCGCCTCGCCCTTGAGGGCGATACCGGGCCCGGACGATGCCGTCACCCCGATCGCACCCGCATACGATGCGCCGATCGCAGCACATACCGCTGCAATTTCGTCTTCGGCCTGGAATGTACGAATGCTCTGGGAATTGAATTTCGCAAGCCCGTGCAGAATGCTCGAGGCTGGCGTGATTGGATACGAGCAAAAACAGATTGGCCGGCCTGCGGAAATGGTAGCGGCAACAAGACCGTAGACGAGCGTATCTGTTCCTGTCGCGGAACGGTAGACGCCCTCGACAAACTCGGCCGTGTAGGCCACAGGGACGTCGTGATGCTCCAGTTCCAATGTCTCGCCATAGGCATGGCCTGCATTGAGCGCTGCCAAATTGGCGTCGGCCACTTCCGGGCTGCCGGCAAATTTTTGCCGGATCCAGCCCTGTGTTGTCGTGCGATCCTGCCCGAACATCCAGTAGGCAAGACCCAGTGCCCAAAAATTCTTGCTGCGATCGGCTTCCTTCTTTGACACACCGCAGCCGATTGCGACTTCCCTGGCCAGCCGGGTAATGGCGACGTCTATAACGCGAAAGCGATCGAGTTCGCCGGTTTCGCGTGGGTCGGCGGTATAGTTGGCCTTTTTGAGATTTCTGGCTGTAAATGTTTCGGCGTCGATCAGGATCAGGCCGCCATTGCGCACATTGGCGAGGTTGGTCCTGAGGGCGGCCGGGTTGAACGCGAAGAGGACATCGATCTCATCACCGGTCGTGAGAATGCGGGGGCCGCCGAACTGAATTTGGAACGCAGACACGCCGAAGAGCGTCCCGACCGGCGCGCGAATCTCGGCAGGAAAATCTGCGAACGTTAGTATTCCCTTCTCGCTCGCTGCGACGGACTTTGCAAATTCACCGCCTAGCAGTTGAACGCCATCGCCGGAGTCGCCGGCAAACCGCACCACGACTCGTCCGCGACGCAGGTCGTCAGATGAACTGGCATCCGCGCGGTCTGATTCTGCGCCGTCCATGTGGGGCACTCCGCTGCACGTGATCACTATGGATTGCCCGATGCCACGCCGCCTCAATGGCCGGTGCAATTTCAGGTGCGACGTCTATTCGAGCAAGAGTTCGTTAGTGTACCAATGAAAGGTCTGGTGTCAATCAGATGCTGATGTCGTGATTGCTCGCTCGTCACTCTATCAAACGGCCAGGTATGCATCACGAATTTCGGGGTTGCCGTCGAGTTCCCCGAACGCCCCGTCAAACTGCTTCGCGCCGCTTTCGATAATGATGGCGCTATCTGCAACCAGCCGGGCAAAATGAAGGTTCTGTTCCGAGATGAGAACGGTGAGGCCTTCCGTCTTGAGCCTCAGGATGGTTCGCGCCATATGCTCCACAATCACCGGTGCGATCCCTTCGGACGGTTCATCTAGCAGCAGCAGCGTCGGATTGCCCATAAGTGTTCGCGCAATCGTGAGCATCTGTTGCTCCCCTCCCGACAGGGCTTTACCACGGTTGTGGCGGCGTTCAGCAAGGTTGGGGAACAACTCGAACAGCATTTCAATGGTCCACGTGGGACAGCCTGCTCGTGGTGTCTGCCGGCCGACTTCAAGGTTTTCGAGAACGGTGAGATCCGTAAAAATCCTCCGTTCCTCGGGAACGTAGCCCAGCCCCATACGGGCAATGGCATGGGTCGCCGTATTGGTGATATCGAGATCACCAAACCGGATCCGGCCGCTGCGCGGGCGGACCAGCTGCATGATTGATTTCATCGTAGTGGTCTTGCCTGCGCCGTTGCGCCCCAGCAGGGCAACGACATCGCCGCGCCGCACATCGAAGCTCAAGTCACGTAGGATGTGCGCCTTGCCGTAAAAGCTGTTTACGCCGGCTAGGCTAAGCATGCGCGGTCTCACCATCTGCAAACACCTTGCCGCCGCCGAGGTAGACCTCCTGTACCTTTGGATCGTTGCGCACCGCCTCGACGGAACCTGTGGCAATCATTTCACCGCGATTTAGCACCATCACCCGGTGAGCATGGGCGAATACCACGTCCATGTCGTGTTCCGTGAAGAGCACGCTGATGCCACGTTCGCGCACGATATCTGATGTCAGTTGCATCAGTGCAATCCGTTCCATGGGCGCCATTCCGGCGGTTGGTTCATCCATCAGCAACAATGTGGGATTGTTGGCAAGCGCGACCGCCAGTTCCAGTCGTTTGACATCGCCATACGCAAGCACCGCGGCAGGCCTGTCTTCCTGATCTGCCATGCCGACCAGTTGCAGCAGATCGCGCGCGCCATCGGCGTGTTGCCGGCATGCCCGCGACCAAAAATCAAACACTCCGTCGCGGTCTGAAATGAGTGCCATTTGCACATTTTCAACGACCGTCATGGAGGGGTAGGTCGCGGTGATCTGGAAGGTGCGGCCAACGCCTCGCCGCCAGATCTGACGCGGCGCCAGCCCGAGAATGCTTTCGCCGTTCAACTCGATCGTTCCCGCATCGGCGGACAGTTGGCCCATCAGCATATTGAAGCAGGTGGACTTACCCGCACCGTTAGGCCCTATGAGAGCCAGTAGCTCGCCCTGCCGGACATCGAACGAAACGTTGGCCACGGCATGAATTCCGCCGAACGACTTCGAAAGCCCAGCCACTCTTAGAACGATGTCGCTCACCCGGTTTCCCTCGCCCTTGCATCGCGCCTTGACAAGCCTTCCGCGATCCGGCGCGCCAGCCCCGCAATCCCATCGGGCGCGATCACAACAACGCCAACTATCAGGAGCCCCAGAGCCAACCGCCAATATTCGAATCGAGAAATAAAGTCATTGGCGAAAGTCAGCACGCTGCCGCCGACGAGCGGTCCGGAGAGTGTTTTCACCCCGCCAAAAAAAACCATTATCAAGGCATCGAATGATTTCTCAATCTCCAATTCGGTCGGAAAGACGCTTCCCTTGGAGAACACAAAAAGACCGCCCGCCAGGCCGGCCATTGCACCGGCGAAAGCCATGCTGACGAGCTGCACCCGCCGTGTATGAATGCCGGTCGCCTCCGCCCGCAAGCGTGAATCGCGGCCGGCACGAAGCGCATAGCCAAAAGGCGCGTGGGCGATGTGGCGCAAGAGGGCAATGCCGCCGCTGCCCAGCACAAGTACGAGGTAATAGTAGACGACAGTCTCTGACGCCCATTGCGATGGCCAGATGCCGACGATTCCATCATCTCCGCCCGTCACCTCTGTCCACTGAAAGGCGACGGACCAAAGCAGCTGGGCGAAGGCGAGGGTCAGCATCGCGAAATAAACGCCGCTGAGTCTGAGGCAGAACCAGCCGACAATGGCTGCCAGGCAGGCGGCAGCCAGCGGAGCCAGGATCAGCGCAAGTTCCATTGAGCTGCCTGCGTAGTGAACCGCCAAGGCGGCAAAATAGGCCCCGCCTCCGTAGAATGCGGCATGCCCGAACGATACCAGCCCGCCAAGCGACAACATGAAGTGGAGGCTAGCTGCGAACAGGCACACCACGATGACGTCGATCATCAAGACCAGGCCGAATTTCCCGGCCACCAGCGGCAACAGCAGCAACGCTGATAGCAACGCGGCGACGAACCATCTGCCGGCACCCCCAATGAGCCTTATCGGCTGTTCCGGTTCACCGACCTGGCCATGTTCGCCGGGCGCCTCTTCGCGGCCCAACAGGCCATAGGGCCGAACCATCAGGACAACCGCCATGACAACAAACATCAGCACCAACGTGCTTTGCGGCAGAAAGCGTACACCCAGGACATTGAGGACGGAAATCAGAACCGCAGCGATAAAGGCGCCTGGTATCGAGCCCATCCCGCCAATCACGACGACGACGAAGACCGCCGCGAGGATGTTGAAGTCCATGAGTAGGTCAGCGCCGCCTTTGGGCAGTTGAAGCGCGCCGCCGAGGCCCGCCAGCATCGAGCCAAGGAAAAAGACGCCAGTGAACAGCCAGGCCTGATTGACACCGAGTGCACCGACCATTTCCCGGTCCTGTGTTGCAGCACGCACGAGGATGCCGACGCGTGTCCGCGATATGAGATACCAAAGTGCGAACAATACAATCGGCGTGATTGCGATCAGCGCCAGGTCATAGGTCGGTATAGGTTGCCCGAGAATGTGCACGACACCGGTCAGTCCCGGTGCGCGTGGTCCCAGAAGATCCTCCGCCCCCCAAGTCATCAGCGCGAGGTCCTGGATGATCAGGACGACTCCAAAAGTTGCGACAAGCTGAAACAGCTCGGGAGCACGGTAGACCCGGCGCAGGATCACGAACTCGACGAGCACGCCGACAATTCCTACCGCGAACCCCGCCAATAGGGTGGCCAGCCAGAAGCCGATTGTTCCCGTGAACCACTGCAAAAGCGAATAGCCGATGTATGCCCCGAGCATGTAGAATGAACCGTGGGCAAAATTGACAATTCGTGTGACGCCGAAGATCAAAGACAGCCCGGAGGCGACGAGAAAGAGTGCTGCCGCATTTGCAAGGCCTGCGAGCAGTTGTGCAACAAGTAATCCCATCGGCAGGCGGCCCTCCCGGGCAACTGCACCCGAAGCCAGGGGGCGGGTGGCTCTTGCATCGAGGCACCCGATCCTGGATCAAATGCGTTGGTCGCTCTCGGTGATGTCGGTCAGTTGGCGGCAGGCCGCAACGTCCTCACCTCTGCATCGGATGGCAGGTACTTTTCGCCGGGCTCGTACTTCCAGTCGACCATCACCCCCTTACCGTCTCGCAACTTGGTGCGGCCGACGTAGGCTCCCATTGTGGATTGGTGGTCGATCGCACGATAGGTGATGCTGCCAACCGGCGTATCCAAGGTCAGTCCCTTGAACGCGTTTACCAGTTTTTCGGTATCGGTTGACCCGGCCTTCTTTAGTGCCGCTGCCACGGACAGAACCGTATTGTAGCCAACCAGCGATCCGGCGCGCGGATAGTCCTTGAAACGGTCCTGGTAGGCCTTCACAAATGCAGCGTGGTTTGGCTCCTTGATATCGTACCAGGGATAGCCGGTTACGATCCAGTCTTCCGGAGCCTCGCCTTTCAGGCCATCGATGTACTCCGGCTCGCCGGTGAGTAGGCCAAGCACCGTCTTGCCTTTAAAGAGGCCTCGCGTTGTGCCTTCACGTACGAACTTCGCGAGGTCAGGTCCAAACGTGACATTGTAGATTGCATCGACGTTGGCAGCCTGTATCGCCTGGACTTCCGCGGCAGCATCAATCTTGAACAGCGCAGGCCACTGCGCGGTCACAAATTCGACGTCCGGATTGAGCTTCTTGAGAACCTTCTGGAAAGCTGCGACAGCGTCCTTCCCGTAGGCATAGTTCGGCGCGATTGTCGCCCAGCGCTTGGCACCGGTTGCAGCCGCCCGCTTCGCAAGCATTGCGGCCTGCATGTAAGTCGAAGGGCGAAGGCGGAAAGTATAGCGATTGCCCTTGGCCCATACGAGAGCGTCAGCCAAAGGCTCCGCTGCAAGGTACAACTTCTTCTTTTGTCCGGCGTAGGATGAGACGGCAAGGCCGACGTGCGAGAAGAGGTTGCCGAAGATCATAACGACGCCGTCGCGGTTGAACATTTCGTCCGCGATCTTGACCGCTTCACCCGGTTTGCCCTGGTCGTCGCGCGAGACAACCTCCAGCTTCTTGCCGAGTACGCCGCCCTTCGCGTTGATTTGTTCAATCGCCAGGTCGACTCCCTTCTTGTAGGGCAATGTGAATGCAGGCAGACGTTTGTAACTGTTCATATCTCCAATTTTGATCGTGTCGGCAGCAACTGCGGCTGCTGCTGGAACACCAATCGCCGTTGCTGCCACAAGGGCGATCCACCCTGCCTTTCCTGTCATTCGATTCCTCCAGTTTTGCGCCCGCAATTTGATACAAATTGATGAGGCGTCATATCGTCGGCCCACCGCGAGTTGCACGTTGACCATTGTAGCGACACAACGCAACGGCAGGAGCCTGCTAATTGCTGCGCCAGATCATTAGCATGCCAACGAGTATTGGAAAGTCAATATCGACGGGTGTGTTCCAAAGACAAGGCTGGAGATCACCGTTGCCGATCACCAGCCTCAAACCGCCGCCTGAACCCTCAGGCCATCACCTAGTGTAGCGCACCTGACGTTTGGTGCCTGTGTGCGGTTGGACTTTCAACCAAACGTCAGGTGCAAGAGCTACACGAGGAACATAGGCTTGCTCGTACTCCTTATGGTTCTGACATTTGCTCTCGACATCGCCGCACGCGATAGCAAATGTCAGAACCGGAACACGAGATCTTTGTGCCTTAAGTTGGAACCGCTGTCGCGGTTCCAACTTAAGGCACAAAGATGATCGCTTCTAAAGAATCGAGCAACCTGCTCTAGATCCGGCGTTAGCTCGCGTGGACCAGGATGTTTGACTGAACGAGATAGGTTGGCAAAAGTCCGGAGATTGGGACGATTGCAAAGCCGAGCGCATCAATCCGAGGCTTTCACCAGCACAAGGATTAGCATCGGTACTGCTGGCCGCTTGCAGAGCCAGTATCTTCATACGTGTAAGTCTCGTGTTGCGCGTCGTTTTCAACGTAGCCGTCAAGACTTTGAGTTCTGTTTGCCAATCAAGCAAATTTACTCAACGTGGATGCAGGGAAAAACATAATCACGAGGCATTGGGATACTGGATGTACCGAGCCCCGGTGACTTCATCATCCAGCAACAGCCGCCAGCGCAAGCCCGGCCAGCGCAACTCCAAACGTCTTTGGGCGGCATGGTAGACCGCCGTGTAGAGCGTACCGAACCCGGCCGAAAACGCGATCGAGTAGAGCGGCGGCTTCAGAAAGGCATCGATAAATTTCTCCTGGGGTTCGGTATGCAGCGTGAGGCGCTGCAGTAGAAACCGCTCGCGCTGAACCGTAGCGGTGAAGCGGGCATGGCTCGACCATTCAACACGCTCCTGGTGGTTTGTTGCGGCTGCCGCATGTGTGATTGCCGTGCCTCGGTCCGGCGACAAATAAGCGGTCAAGTAACGCCGTTGGGCGTCAACCACGGTGACATTGTAACTCATGTGGCACGGGATACGCCTCAACACAGCTTCGGCCTCCGCCGTCGTCTCGCAGGTTTGCAGCACATAACGAAGGATAAGTGGTACGCCGAAGCCGTCCCCGACGATCCGGCGGCCGCCGAATGTCAACGACACGACGAGACCCGCATCGTTAATGCCGTCAACAAGTCCCCACATGCCGTCCGACATGCCTAGCACGCTGCGGCCAAGCCACTCGGTTCTAAGAACCACAGCATCAAAGGCGTGCGGATCGTAGTCGTAATTGCGGACGAGCATCGCCTCCGTCCCTGGCCAGATCGCCTGGCTGCAGCCGGCAAGATAAGGTGGAGGGCACCAGAATGAGAGAAATCTTGCGGCAAGGTCTCCTCCGCCGCTGAGTTCGCACAAATCATCATAGAGCGATACAAGTTCAGGCATGTGAAGCTGAAGAGCCAGCCGCCCTTCCAGGTAGCTCGCCCGGTTTTCCGCTCCCTCCTTCAGCCACCAGCCGGAGTATTGCGGCCAAAGCCGACGGAAGGCCGATTGCCAGGCGGCTCCAGGGCCTTCGTCGCAAATTGCCTCGAATCGAACCTTCATTGAGCTTTATGGGTGCCACTTACATGATCTTGAAAGCGGGTTCGCTCGGGGCAGCTGACGGCAGCGGACGCGCTGCAAACATTGATTTCATGCCATCGATCCATTGCTTGGAACGGTCGGTCAATTGGAATTTGCGATCCATGGCACGCCCACGAGTTACGAGTATCCCGAGATCCGCGCCCTCGTAGCGGAAATCGCCTGGCCCTAGGATGCGCAGAAAGAATGCTTCCTGTTCGCTCTCAACGGCGCGGCGGTGATAATCAAAGCGATTGTATTCGATAGAGCCGTCCTCGTTCATGTGGTAGATGCCGGTCGCAGGTGCATGCGTAACGATATCGACATTGTCTTCGGTGTGCTTGATGACCATCTGGCACCATGAGTCGATGTTAGCCTGATCCGCCCATCGATTGTTCATTTCGTCGACATTCAATTCGAATGGAAGACCAGAAAACTCCAGCAGATGGAAGAGAAACAGCGGTGCGTCAGCATGCGCGAAGGCCGCATGATTGGTCATCGACGACGCCCCGGTGATCCGTGGATTCAATTCGCCGAGGTAAATTTCGCCTGTCTTCTCCTCGATCAGGAAGTCAAGCTCAAAGTATCCCCGATACCCTTCCTCACGAAGTTGCTCGCCAAACTTGAATGTAAGATCACGCGCCTGATTGCGTACTTTCGGGCTGAACGCTGTTGAGAAAATTTCGTTGCCACACCAACCGCCGCGGTAAGGTGTCAGTTCCTCAAAACCGACCAATTCAGTCATGAGCGGCCCGACGATCGTTCCCGCCTTGGTCGCGCAAGCCTCAATTGCTGAACCGCGGCAGACAATCCGCTTCATCACTTTGATCTCGCCGTGCCCGACGATTTCGTGCTCATATTTGCGGAAGTCCGCTTCGGACTTAATGAAGAAGGTGGTATGTCCGGAATCGCCGTAGGCCGATTGAAGAACGAGATCGCTGCCTAAGCCGGCGTCCTTGGCAACCTGAACAAGATGATCCCAGTCATTGATTTGGGAAAGCGTATTCGGCACTGACGGCACACCGGCCTTGTTGCCAATTCTCACTGTCTCGATCTTGTTGTCGACACGCTCGCGCAGCTTGGCCTTCGGGAACCAGACCTCGCCGCCGAGTGCTTTGGCCAACTTCTCGGTCTTGTCATCGAACATTAGGAACACGAACTTCGGTTTGCCGCCCCTTTGACCGATGAAATCTGCGACTTGCTTGTGACTCAAGAGGTAATTGTTAATGTCTTCGATCGACTGAAACTCGGAGTGAGGCCCTTCGTCGGGAATTATAACATTTGGGTGGCGACCGTCGTAGCAATCGATATAGCTGATATACTTAAAATTCTTAACCCACTCGTCGATACCAAGAAGATTAAAGTTTGTAGCGGAAACAAAATATATTGGTTGCTCATTTCGGTGAAAGTGCCGGCGAATATCAGAGATGTTTGCAAGTTTCTTGCGGGCCATAGCCACTCCTTCCTCTTCGACCTTATTCCGCAGCCAAGGCGGCCACCTTGGCGCGTTTGTCAAGTGCCTCCTCGCTAAAGACGCAAAGTCCCAGTTCCGGCCTGTAACCGTGGATCTCGCTGACGTCTAGCGCGCGCATGAACTCGAGTATCTCGGCACTAATCACCTGCCCCGGGACCAAGATAGGAAATCCCGGTGGATAAGGAATGATGAAGGACGCGGATACAAACTCGCGACCGGCCTTAATTGCGGCATCGAAAGTTTTGTCGTGGAGCGGGATATAATCACAGTTGGCTTCGTCGTACGCCAGGAAGAAGGCTGAACGAATATCGCCTTCCGGTGTCGTGTCCGACGAGCGGAAGGCGTCATGGAAACGGCTGAAGTCCGGAAGCGGCGGCACATCCTCGACAAGCGACTGCACACGCCGTTCGAATGCTAGCTTTTCCATCCGGCTTGCATCGTCCAAGAGATCGTCCAACTCCTTGGCAATTTCGACCAGCACCTCGATGAGGTAGGCGACCGAAGATCGCGTTGTCCCGATGTTGGTCATGAACAATACCGTGTTACGTGAGGTCTTGTTGATCTGAATGCCGAAGCGGTCCATCAGGATCTTTGTCTTGAATGTATCTCCGTCCCAGCCTGTTCCACCGACGGCTAGAGTCACCCTGGTTGCATCGAGGACAAATTCGTCCTGCGCCCAGCACTCCCATATGTCAGCCCAGCCTTGCTGAGGATCATAGTAGCTTTGGATTCCGCTTTCGCGATAAGCCTCAGGAATCATGTCTCCTGCTGTGAGCAGCTTGAAGTATTTCTGCAATAGCGGATGAGTTGCAATCGCTCGGCGCATCGCCATCGCCGCTTCGACTTGTCGTTGTACGAACTCAAATCCCTCAAGTTCGACCTGCCTTCGGCCAACGTCCAGTGACGCGATAATCTGATAGTTGGGAGAGGTCGACGTATGGGTCATATACGCTTCGTGAAAAGCTTGCTCTACTTCGCCCTTGAAGTCCTGGTCATTGACATGAATCATCGAGCCCTGACGTAGCGACGTCAGCGTTTTGTGCGTCGACTGCGTAGCATAGACGCGAACGCGTGCATCTGGCGGTGGCAACAAGCGGGTATTGAGCAGCTCGGTGTCATCGGCGGCGTCAAGCTTCTTTGCCTGTTTTTCGTAGTCTCGGGCGTGCTCTGGACTGCGCAACCTTTCGCGCAATACATTCGCTGCATTCATTGCTGTTCTTTGACGATATGTCGGACCGAAACGCGCGAATGCAAACCAAGCCTCGTCCCACAAGAAGATCAGGTCCCGCTTGATGGCCAGGCACTCCTCCATCACGCGCTCGACGTTATAAACGAGGCCATCAAAGGTGCAGTTCGTCAGCAGGAGCATTCTGACACGATCAAGCTCACCGGAAGCCTTGAATGCCAGTAGTTTTGATTTGATCTCCTCCAGTGGAACCGCGCCATACATCGAGTATTGATTGAGCGGATAACTTTCAAGATAGACCACATTAGCGCCGGCCAGGACCATCCCATAGTGGTGCGACTTGTGGCAATCGCGGTCGACCAGGACAATATCGCCGGGTTTCACAAGCGCCTGAACAACTATTTTATTGCAAGTCGAAGTGCCGTTGGTCGCAAAAAACGTTTGCTTGGACCCGAATGCGCGCGCTGCAAGCTCTTGAGCATCCTTTATTGGGCCGTGCGGTTCGAGAAGTGAGTCGAGACCACCTGACGTCGCCGACGTTTCTGCCAGGAAGATGTTTGGGCCGTAGAATGCCCCCATGTCCTGAATCCAATGTGAGCGCGTAATCGATTTTCCGCGGCTGATTGGCATAGCATGGAATACGCCGGTCGGTTGCTTCGAGTATTCCTTAAGGGCTGTAAAGAATGGAGTTTTCTGACGCGCTGCCACGCCTCGGAGAACATTGAGATGCAGCTCGAGAAAGTCTTCCTGATTATAGAACACGCGCCGGCAGCGTCCGAGATCAAGACCTGCGATGTCTTCAACCGATCGGTCTGTGATGAGATAGCAGTCAAGTTCGGGTCTCACCTTCGCAATGAGACGGCACAACTCCGGCCCGAACTCGTGCGGCTCAATATCATCGACTTCTTCATCACCGACGCGGGTCAGGTAGCGCTGCAGAATGGGGAGCTGATTTTTTGATTTGAGTGTCAAGTTCGGCCGGATGACCACAGCCTGAATATTGTGATTGAACAGGATTGCTATGAGAGCGTCTTCAACACTCGGGGTTACGAGCGGTTCATAGATGAACCAGTCCTCGTCGCGTCGTAGGCGGATCAGGCTTTGGCGCTGAAATCTATCTTGGGCCTCAGTCATTCGGTCTACGATCAGGACCTCGAAGTATGGCTTCTGAAGAGCGCGCATTTCGATCGGGAGATTGTTTTCTTCATCAATATCGTCGGCGTCGCCGTCGTCTCGCGCCAGCGGAATGGAGCGGCGGCGATAGGCGCCGGAAGTGAGCGCACGGGCAATGCGCCGAGTGGCAAATGCAAGTTCCGTGAAGTGCTGGCCTGACAGCAAGCGAGCAAGAGTCTCGAAGGCAGCATAGCCGGGAAAAGCCCAATACATTTCAATTGGACGTAGCGAATTGATCAACTGCTCAATGCGCTCCAGCTCTCTTGCCGTCTCGCGTGCAGATTGCGATCGGTTAGCAAGTGTCTCACAAGCTTCGCGCAGTGCGCTCCAGCGGTCGAGACGCAGTTGGACAGCGCTATAATAGTCGTGGAGAGATGATCTTGCGATTGCTTCCGCCATTCGAAGCCCCTTTGCCTACCGTTGTTGCAAAAGGGTGCGCGCCGCGAAGTTGGTTTCACCCCTTCGCTATATTAAAGCGCGGCTTTGCCTTTTTTGGCAAATGCACTTCGTTCGAAGAAGGCTCTGTATGGGCAACCGGCATACCCTGCTTTGGAAGTTCAAGCGGGCCAAGCGAATGGAGGTAGCTGTCGCTGCCGCTTGTTCTATCGTAGACTGGGAAGTCCGCGGCACGGTCGCGAAAGCTCTTGAGCACCTGGCCCAGCCCCATGATGCCGGTCTCCCTTTGCCGCCGGACCTGGTCAAGGTCAATCTCGATCGGAAAAATGTCTTCTTGCCCGGCAGATTGATGCAGCACGTGCGCTGAGGGCGCGATTGCACATGAACGCCCGACACCACCGGCACCAAGGCCGTTTACGTCGAACACGTAGCACTGAAACTGTGCCGCCGTCGCACGCGCTATCGAAAGTTCCGCATCACGATCGGTGGTTCCCGTCAAGACCGGATGAAGCAGTACCTCAACCCCCATCGACGTCAGCTGACGCGTGGTTTCAGGAAACCAGATATCATAACAGATGGAGAGCCCGAACCGACCGACATCCGGAACATCGAATACACAGAACTCTGTCCCCCCAGAAATATCTGCTTCATAGGGACGAAAGGGAAACATTTTGCGATATCTCGTGGCAACTTCCCCCGCTGGATTGATTACCGTGGAAGTATTATAAATTTTCCCATCGGGGCTTTGCTCGAACATCGAGCCCGGTATGAGCCAGATGTTATACTGTGCAGCCAGTGCGCGGAAACGGTGTTCGGTCTCATTGTCGAGCGGCTGAGCAAAGCGCGGCAGTGGCCCGAAAGGTGCAAGTTCGCTGAATAGCACCATCTGCGTCCAGGGAAAGCGAGCCATCAAGATATCAATGCGATGGGCCATGGCCTCGACATTGTCATGGGCGGCTGCGACATGCATCTGCACGCCCGCAATCGAGAATGGGGTCATGTCAGCATAGCTCCGGGTTGCATGAGCTGGAGAATGAGTGCTCGCTACTCAGCGTTTCGATTCACTTAAGTCTACCAGATTGAGCGAAGCTTGAAGTCCCTCAAAGCACAGAAGCCGCATGGACGCCAATCGCAGAACTCTCGCATCTTCATCGGCAATGACGCAATGCGTGCCGAGGATCTGCCAACCACGGTAGCCACTGCGTAATATTATGGGCTCACGGCTGTTGGGCTGCAGTTAGGCAATGAGACGCATCGCAAGAGAGAACAGTTCTGATAGTGAGGAGATCTTCAGCTTAGCGTAGATGTTGCGTCGATGCACCTTCACCGTCTCTTGCGAAAGTGACAATTGGTCTGCGATTGCATGGTTGGAGTGCCCCCTGAGTATCAGTTGAACGACATCGCGCTCGCGCGAGGTGAGCAGGCCGGCACCGAGATTATCGAGTTTCGCCATTAAACGGTTGTGCGCGACGTCCTGCTGTTTATCGCCCGGAGCACGATCGGTAAGACGCCAGTGCAGCCGCAAGAGCCCAGCAATTTCGGGACATACCGCAACGAGCAGCTCCAGTTCAAAGTCACTGAACGGCTCGCTGCCATGCGCACGCTCGTAACAAATGACAAGAGCGAGTTCCCGATCGGCGGGGCAGACTAGGTTAACCTCATCTTCAATGCTGGAGCGCTTGTAGTAGCTCAGGAAATAATCCGACTCGGTAAAACCTTCCGGAGCAATCTCCCGCATGCGCAGAACTCCGGGATGCTTTTGGCGCTGCGCCCACAAGTAGAATGGATCGAGAAGGTAGGCGCTCTGCAGGTAGGTTTCGATATTGTTCTGTCGCTGCGGATGGTCGAAAGCGTCAAAGATCACCTCAGGGCGGCGGGCTGACGGGTAGGCGAGGATAAGCGCGCTATCGGCCGGAACCAGAGTGCCAAGAAGTGCGGTCATGGCAGGCCCGAAACCCGGCTCACCGAGCACTTCGAGCACATCTGCACAACGACGTGTCCAGCTTCGAAAGTCACTAAGTTCGAACCGCCTGGCCATACGCCTCCGGACTTCGTCGCATAACCCCTCAGGGTTATTTACTCCAGATCACGCCGAGACCAAATATCGGGCAACAAATAATATTCCGCTCGGGATACTTGCCTGCACCGCCGGCAATGACTTTCAAGTCGCAAGAGGTACGAACAATGAACCATACCACTGCTGCCCTAAAGCCGGTTGAAATGGGCCCGGCCATACGCAACAACGACCTTCAAACGCTGCGCGAGCATGCCGTTCCTCGGGGTGTCGCAAATATGTTCCCGATATACGCCGATCGCGCATCCGGCGACAGGCTCTGGGATGTCGAAGGCAAAGCCTACGTTGACTTCGCGACAGGCATAGCGACGGTAAATACTGGCCACAACCATCCCCGCGTCGTTGCGGCGGTGCGCGAACAGCTAGAACGCTTCTCACATACGTGTTTTCAAGTCACGCCTTACGAACCCTATGTCCGCCTTGCAGACCGGCTCAATCACCTTGCGCCCGGCCCTCGTCCGAAGAAGACCATTTTTCTCACGACGGGCGCTGAAGCCGTCGAAAATGCCGTCAAGATCGCCCGCGCCCATACGAAGCGGTCCGGCGTCATTGCTTTCAGTGGCGGATTTCACGGCCGCACGATGATGGGTATGGCGCTGACCGGCAAGGTCGTTCCTTACAAAGTTGGCTTCGGGCCGATGCCTAGTGAAGTCTACCATCTGCCGTTCCCGTGTACTTACCTCGGCGTTAGCGCAGAGGATTCCCTGCAAGCGCTGGAAACGCTGTTTAAGTCCGATGTCGAGCCATCACGGGTGGCCGCCATGATTATCGAGCCGGTCCAGGGAGAAGGTGGTTTTTATATTGCGCCGCCCGAGTTTCTGCGCCGCTTGCGTACGGTCTGCGATGAGCATGGAATAGTGCTGATCGTTGATGAGATTCAGACAGGGTTCGGCCGGACGGGCAAGATGTTTGCCATCGAGCACGCCGATATCGAACCAGATCTGATCACCATGGCCAAGAGCCTGGCCGGAGGTTTTCCTCTATCGGCAGTGACCGGAATAGCGGAAATCATGGACGCGCCTGAGCCTGGCGGGCTCGGTGGCACCTACGGCGGACCGCCAATTGCCTGCGCGGCAGCTCATGCCGTGATCGACGTAATCGCCGAAGAGAACTTGCTGGAGCGCGCCGATTCAATTGGTACCAAGATCGAAAGCCGGCTACGCGAAATGACCACAGACAATGAACTTGGCGGAACGATCGGTGATATTCGCCGCCTTGGAGCAATGGTCGCGGTTGAACTGGTAGTCGACGGGAAGGTTGCCAAGCCTTCTGCAGAGATTACTAAGGCGACGGTGCAGAATGCCGCCGATGCTGGGCTGATCGTGTTGGCATGTGGAGTACGCGGCAATGTTGTGCGCTTCCTGCCTGCTCTGGTTGCTAGCGATGACACCATCGATCAGGGTATGACCATCTTTGAGAATGCACTGCGACAGGCCGTAGTCAGGGCGAACTGACGGCGCAATCACAAGATCGTTGGCGGGCCGGCCGGTCCGCCGATGCCGATCGATTGAGTCTGGATCATGCTGGATGGCAACGAGATCAACCTTGGCTTGGTTTGAATCTCGTCATCAAAGTCAAACCGACCAATTCTCTCCCTTCTAGAACCCCGACGAATGGGGATCGCGCACAACTGCAAGCCATTCGGCCAACTCGCGCCTCTTTCGTTTGCCAGAGATTCATAGCGCTAAGCGTGGCTACCCAGCTCGTGTTCCGGTTCTGACATTTGCTATCCCGTGCGGCGATGTCGAGAGCAAATGTCAGAACCATAAGGAACACGAGCAAGCCTATGTTTCTAGTGTAGCATTTGCACCTGACGTTTGGTTGCGAGACCAGCCGCACACGGGCGCAAAACATCAGGTGCGCCAAATTAAGGCATGTCGCAGCAAAACGGATCCACTCATAAGGGAGCAACGCGACCCGGCCGAACGGCCGCCCCGCCGGAGCCGCCGCGCGCAGCGCGCATAGCGGCGTGAGGCAATGAAACCCAAAGCGAGGCGCATACTTGCGACGCGCTTCAGGCCTGCGGTAAGCGAGATCCTGTAACTTGAGCTCTCTCCATTGGCAGCCGATCAGCAGTTCGTGGCTGCGCTCACAGGTAGTTGAAGTTGAGTTGGCTCTGGCGCGCTTGACCCCGTCGCAGAGTTTGCTGACCTTTCAGCAACCGAGCCGAGGATTAGGATATGAATTCGTACCTATTGCGAACCATTGCTTTCTTATCATTGGGCTTTTGGATGACAGCTGCCGCGTTTGCTAGTGAGCAGTCGATTAAGATTGTCACAGGCGGAAAAACCGGTGTTTATTACGCCGCCGGGCAGTCGATGTGTAAGCTATTCAAGCAGTCTGAACAGGCGGGCGAAATTCCGTGTGTTGCACCAGAGAGCAACGGGTCTGTTGCAAATATCAAAGCGGTATTGGGCGGAACTGCTCAATTTGGCCTGACCCAATCGGATTGGCAGTTCCACGCAGTGAACGCAACCGCCGCTTTCAAGGACATGAACAGCGAGCAGCTTCGGTCAGTGTTTTCCTTGCATTCAGAAGCATTCACCGTGGTCGCGCGGATCGATTCCGGCATTGCCGAACTTGATCATCTGAAAGGCAAGCGTGTTAATGTGGGCAATACAGGCTCCGGCCATCGCAGTACGATGGACGTGCTGCTCAAGGCGAAAGGGTGGTCCCTATCGGACTTTTCGTCCGTTCAGCAATTGAATTCGGATGCACAAGCCGATGCCCTTATTAAGGGGTTCGTTGACGCAATTGTATTTGTGGTTGGCCATCCCAACGCGTCCGTCCACAAGGCGACATCAAAGAGCAATTCTAGGATCATACCTATTTCGAGCGCCGACATCGAACTGATTACGGCGACATACCCCTATTATGCGGCAACCGAGATTCCGGCGCGCCTCTACCGTCGAATTGACAAACCGGTCCAGACTTTCGGACTCCTGGCGACTGTTGTGACATCTGCGGCAGTGCCGGAGGAAATGGTATACCAGATGACGAAATCCGTTCTTGCCAATGTTGAGAAACTGCGAAAATTGCACCCCGCACTCCGTCAGCTCGACCGTCGCCGGATGGTGAGCAAAGGCAACAGCGCGCCATTGCATCCTGGCGCACGCCGCTACTTTCTCGAAGCCGGGCTGCTCTAAGGCATGTCGCAGCAAAACGGGTTCACTCACAAGCGAGCAACGCGACCCGGCCGAAAGGCCGCCCCGCCGGAGCCGCCGCGCGCAGCGCGAATAGCGGCGTGAGGCAAAGATGATCGCCGCTAGGGCATGTCGCAGCAAAACGGATCACTCAAAAGGGAGCAACGCGACCCGGCCGAAAGGCCGCCCCGCCGGAGCCGCCGCGCGCAGCGCGAATAGCGGCGTGAGGCAAAGATGATCGCCGCTAGGGCATGTCGCAGCAAAACGGATCACTCAAAAGGGAGCAACGCGACCCGGCCGAAAGGCCGCCCCGCCGGAGCCGCCGCGCGCAGCGCGAATAGCGGCGTGAGGCAAAGATGATCGCCGCTAGGGCATGTCGCAGCAAAACGGATCACTCAAAAGGGAGCAACGCGACCCGGCCGAAAGGCCGCCCCGCCGGAGCCGCCGCGCGCAGCGCGAATAGCGGCGTGAGGCAATGAAACCAAAGCAAGGCGCATTTTTTGCGACGCGCATTAGCGTCCTAAACCAAGCGTTCGTTTCAGCGGCTGCCGCAACTATCGAGCGAACTTTTGATCCACCTCACTGGACTTGCGCCAGTTAGCACGTTCAATGTCTTCAGGTTGACGATGTAGGAAGCCATCGCCCAGTTGACGCTCGGCGGCGGTGCGAATTGTTTTCTCGATTTCGGGGTCGGTCGATCGAAGCCGGCGGAACGTGCTTCTGTGCAAGACGAGGAGTTGACACGCAGTCGCTGCAATCATCCCCGTGGTTCTGCGCCGCGTCGGTGCCAACAGCGAGAGTTCGCCGAAAAAATCGCCGTTGGAAATAAAGGCTTCCGTGTTGAGCCCTTCTATTGATACGACACCGGACACTATGAAGAACATTGCGCTGCCACGATCGTTTGTCGCCACGATCGTCTCGCCCGGCAAGGCAATTCGAGGCGTCAGCAAAGCTGCTATCTTTTCCTGCTGGGCAGGTGTCAGAGTTCGGAAAATCGGAACCCGAGATATGAGTGAAAGTGGAGACTGGCGCAAGTCCAGTCTCGGTGGCCGCGATAGTTCTCTTGCGCGCTCGGCAAGGTCGCTCTGCAGAGCGCGGTGCAGGTCTACGCTAACCGCACCATCGATGAGCAGCTGTTCATACTGCGCCTGTTCGCGCCGGATCACCGCTCGCATGAGGAGAACAAGCTCCAGTTTCCTCGTATAATCAGGGTACTGCAATGCCAGTGCATCGATGCTTCTTCGAGTCGATGCCCGTCTCTCGGCAAGAGCTTCATCGACATTCGCTGCTGCCTCGCCGCCAATAATTGCTGGCAGAACGCTTTGAGAATATTCGCCTAGTTGTTGTAGGAGAGTGGCCGTGCCGAGCATCACCGTTAGTTTGGCTTCGAGCTGGCGTCGTAGCGGACGATCGAATTCAAAAGACCGATGCAGGAACAGCGCAAGTCTGAACTCCCGTGGCGCATTCAGTTGCTGCAATACAGTTTCTATGTAGCTGTTCCGACCACCAATTCGGGCTGCATCGGCAAGTGCTTCTGCGTTGGCGGTCATATTTTGGGTTTCGGTTCTGCCGAACACCCCGTCTTCAAAAGCTTGCTCAATAAGCCGTAATTCCTGGTTGGCCAAGATGATCAACCCCAGCCGCTGGCCCTCTCCCAGTTCGATCCGATCCCCATTCTCTCTATCAACGTGCACGGGCAGGTCATGTGCGGAGAAACGTCTCATTTCCTCCATGAACTCGCTCGGCTCGCCGCGTTCACGGATGAGCCTGTCGACAAAGCGTTGAATCTCCTTGCGCGTCTCGCTGACGACCCTCGACCTAAGCACGGCATCACTCCTGTTGAGCTTGTCCAGTCCGAGGAGCCGCGTGACCAAGGCCAGCGTCGAGGCATTGACCAACAGCGTGAGAAATACGAACCCGGTACCTATTGCTGCCATGGCGCTGACATCGTCACCTGAAGTCGTGGAGATTTCGGCCAGTCCAAGCGCCAGAATGATTGTAACCGCTCCGCGCACGCCCCCCCACCATGCCAACACACCCTGACGAATTGGAATCGGCGCTGTCAGCCGAGCCCGTGTCAGCAGCGGTAGGAGCCCAAAAAGGACAATTGCTCGCGCAACAAAGGCGCCAACGTAAACGACTGGTATCAGCAGCGCCTGTTGGAGGCTCAAGCCTAACAGCATCTTTGGTACGAGCGTCGCGGCAAAGAGGAGTATCAGAGCGTTTGCCCAGAACCCGATTTGCGACCAGAGAATCATCACGGTCGACCAGTTGCGGGGCCCCATGGCGGCAAAGCCGAAATATCGGATCATCATGCCTGCAAATACGACTGCGACCACGCCCGATGCACCGGCCGATTCGGCAAGTAGGTAACTGGCATGGGGTATTGCGACTGTCAGCGTGGCTTCAGCAGCAGCCGACCCCCCCAAGAGCGGAAACAGTCGACTGGCGAACCAGGCCAAGAGGGCACCCGTGATAGCTCCAAATACAAAGCTGAACAAAAAGACAACGGCCAGATTGAAGGGGCCGCCGCCACCGGTGCCCGCTGCGATGCCGATCAACAACGTGAAAAGCGCAATTGCTGCAGCGTCGTTCAGCAGGCTTTCGCCTTCGAGCAGCAGCCCCAGACGTCGTGGCGCACCGATCTCCCGGAATGTGCTGATGACAGCTGCCGGGTCGGTGGTCGATATCGCAGCCCCGACAAGCAGACAGGCGACCAGCGAAAGCGAAGACAGTGTCCATAAGACCAAGCCGACGGCACCGGTCGCAAGGATGACGGCAACGACCGCTAGCGCAAGAACAACCCATACTTCGTTTCTCAGCCGTCGGATGCTGACCGCCAGAGACATTTCGAACAATAGTGGTGGCAGAAACACCAGAAGAAGTGTGTTGGTATCGAGCGCAAGCGACTCGACAAACCATAAATCATAGCTATCGAGCCCTATCCCGAGCGATTGGACGCCCAATAATGAAAAGATTGTTCCCACGGTCAGGCCCGCCACGGCGACGACGACCGGAAACGGAAGGCGCAACGCCGATGCCAGCGGCACCATCAAGCTGATCAACGAGAAGATTACGCATATAGCTGCGAGCGCAAATGTTACGATCGACATTGCGGACGTGGACTTGATCGTGAGGAATCAGCATGTTTCATGCGCCGCTATCACTCCGGCTACGGGGGAACGCGAGTACCCCACCAATTGCAGGATAACAAATTGCGTAAGATTACTGCAGAACGTTGTAATGTCACGATAGCTCGTGTTCCGGTTCTGACATTTGCTATGCCGTGCGGCGATGTCGAGAGCAAATGTCAGAACCATAAGCAACACGAGCAAGCCCATGTTTCTCGTGTGGCTTTTGCACCTGACGTTTGATTAAGAGACTATCCGCTCACAGGAGCTACGCGCGGAAGTTGGTGACGACTTGAATCGGTGAAGGCGGCATATCGTGGAGGTTGTCCAACGCCTCCACTTCTCCAGACAGGGAGTGATATGCCGTGCCCGACGATAACGTGACGAAACTGATTCAACCAGGAACATTCAAGGATCCGTTCGCAGAAGTCTTGCGCGCTGGCACTCGTCCATAAGCTGGTCGAGGCCGCACAGAAAAGCTGGCGCCGGCTCGACGGGCCAAACCCGTTGCCCAAGGTCATTCGGGGCGTCAAATTCAACGACGGGCTGAAGATCGCCATTGCGGATAACCAGCCTCAAACCGTTGCCTGAACCCGCAGGCCATCACCAAGATCCGGCGTAAGCTCACTCCCAATGGGCGCGTTCATCAGTTACACATTGCGCGTAGTGGTTTGCTTCGATGGCATCGGTTCAACAGCTTGTGCAGCGTTTACTCGTTCAAGCCGTGCACGCGGTGAATGATCTTGCGACGACCTGGGTGTATCGGACGCCGATGTTTGCATAGTCGCGCCGTCGTCGGGGCGTTGCCGACACGTGACGATGGAGCGCCATGACGCGGGCCTGCTCTGCTGTCTTCAGACTGACAACGATCTCCGTCCGGCCGATGATCGGGCGCAGCTTAAACGGCACTGCGCGTCTGAAGCGTAACGTGCCGTGCTTGCCGTGGCGGGCGAGGTGAGGGTATTTGGCCCAGTCGTCCACACGAGCCGTCCACATCCGTCTTGTATAGACTCTTTGTAACGGATGGAAAACTAAGCGTCTGTATCCACAGGATATTTTATGTATCAATCACTTAGGCGCATATGGTGCGGTCGAGAGGAAACACCAGGACGGGCCGTAAGATATTGAATTATTTATATGTCTTCCATTCGTTGTTACTGAATATGTAACCGTGCCTTGGTATACAATGCAAGAGCGATGCGATGTCTCACGGAGCCTTGGTAGAGCCCAGGAGCGGTTCGGACCGATGACCACAACCAGCGTCGTTCAACCTTCTCCGGCACACGAAACCGGCCATTTTGGGCGTGGTCGGCTATTCCAGCCGGCTCAAGAAGGGAACAAGTCGAGTAACGAAGAGGGGTCCAGATGGAGTTGTGAGTCCAGTCCGCAACAAGGGCGCTTCGATATCGTTAAGGCGACTTGATTGATGGGCGATAATGACTCAATTCAAGGTCACCGGAATGAGTTGTTCTGCTTTCCGGAGTTCAATTTGCTAGCGCGATAGCGGCAATTACTTTGAGTGACTGGTTCAGCAACTGATCTCGGCTCCGCCACGATTTGGCACAAAGCGTCGATCTGTCCGCGAGCCATTGACAATTGCAGGGCTACCGCAACGCGTTCGTCTAGTTGGGCACAAAATCGACTCCAAGGAACAAGAGATGCCAGAACAACGTATCAAATCCAAAGAATTCACCGGAGAAGAAGGCAACATGGACCCGGGCGACTCGAACAACCTTCCATCCCTCGGAATCATAATAGTCTCAGAAGAGATGACCAACGTCTATGATGAAGTCTTGAAAGTCATTTTGGATAGTGAACTTTCCGCGGAGGACATGTATGGGCTTGCCGTCCTAATCGGACGCGACGGTCCTCACGACCTTTACGAACTCGTCTGCTTTCGGAACAACGCCTAACACTCCTACTGTTTGCGTATGAAGGGCGGAAACGCCAGTTGAAATGCCAGATCCTGCCCCCCGAGGCCACCGCATTTGCTGGCCTCGAGCCATTGAAAGTCAGTGGACTTGCCTCCAAGAATGTCATTGTTCGCCCGTGAAGCCGGCGCATTACACAAAACGTTAAATCATCGGCAAAAGGGACACACCGTTCGTCGTGACCAGCGGCCAATTCGGCAGCTTCGTCCGCGTAGCGGTCATGGCCCCTTCGTCAGGACGGAGCAAAGTGCATCAGAGGCCGGTGTCCGATGTTGAGAGACAAGCAGTCCCGTTGCGCTCACAGTAGGCATTCCAAACTTTGACCCCAACGGCTGTCGCCAGATTCTTGGTCTTGCATTGCACTAATAGCATGCTCGCCCCGAAGCGGACCTGAGCAAGTGCAATATCGCCTGTCTTAGAGATGGCAGGAATGATCAAGCAGGCGAAGTTTTCCACTTAAGCGCAATTGAACTGAAGGGCTATGTCCACACTGTCGAAGAAACCCCTAAAGCAGACATGAAATGATCGGCGGAGGACTAACTCTTACAGGGTGAGTATGAGCTGCCATTGTGCACCAGGGGAGCGATCCGAATTGAAGAGCGGTCGTCCGAGGTTCCGGCCCTCAAGAACTGTATTGCTGGCCGGCGGTCGACAGGATGCGGTTTACGTAGAAGGGCTTTTCCGAGTGTTTGCGGAAGAGTGGTCCGAAACTGTGGTATTCGACGGTCTTTACCAATTTAGGTCGGCCGTACAAACGGTCTTTGTCGCTCGCACACATTGTTAAGGTTCCTAATGTAGCGTTAATCGATCGTGACCCGCCGCCTTCACTTGCGCGTCATGCCATTTGGTGCGTGTTTGCGGCTTGGAGGTTGCGTGTGGTCTATTCAGTCATCGCTGCAGTTGTGTTGCTTATCGTCGGGATTGCCGGGTTCCCAATGGTCAGGACGCTTCTTGCAGAACAGAAAAAGAAGCAGGCGCAGAAGCGTGCTCCGCGGAGAATGAGGTTGTCATCAGCGGACATCGCTGCCCAAGAGGCTGCAGCCGCCAAACGCCGCAAGGACCAACGTCCAAAGTTTGGTCGAAAGACTTTCCAGAGACAGAAACCTGCCCGCAAGATGTTTGGCTGGTCGTGGTAGGAACGAGATCTCCGATTGGTCTTCTGCGGGACTACTCCTGCATCTTTCTGAAATAGTGTTCAGCATGTTGATAGAGGTTTTCGGCCTCAATGACGTCGCCGCTCGACGCAGCGTCATGCGCGAGCGACATATAGTGTTCGTATCGACGTTGGTTGCTCGTGAAGTCTTTGGGATTTGATCGGCGAGCGCCTTGATTTGATGACGTTTGTTTTGAGCGATGTGGGCTTGTCCCCCTACGTCGGCTATTTGGTCGAGATTTGGAATTGATCATCCTTTGGCTTTCTGCTTGAGGTGATGTTGTGTGGTTGGCTGCATTGATGGAACAGATGCGCTGACGAATGCGACGCTTGGCCGAAAAGCGCTGCTCAACGCTGCGCTTCAATCGTAAAGGCCAAAGTCGTTGCCAGGTCTGCAATCCGGCGCAACTTTTTGATGGCAGCCCTCTTATCAGCTTTTTCCGCTGACTTCAGTTGCTCAGCAACCTCCGTCAGCAGACCTTGCATGGTCATCAAGGTGTCTTGCATGTTTGTCCATCTCTCGTTGCTTGAGGCAGTCCTGCACCGTTAATCAACAGGCTCAGGAAGACGACATTGTTCGACTTGTGCGTCACCCGCCCTTATCGGCTAGGGAGAGTTGGGAGTGCTGCGCCGGTATTGTGTGCAGGCAGCAGTCGCCAGATCGAATAATGAGCTAGAAACTCGCGGTGTTTATGGGGCTCGGCTATACCGCTGTTCGATCGAGCCGTCTGTTCGGCACTCAGAGTTGCCGACCTCGCGCAAATGCTTCGACGATTTGCTGTGCTTGGAAGTGATCGAGACGATACTTCTTACTGAGCTTCAGAACGAGGTCTTGATTGTCGGTCAGCGACTCGATCTCTTGGTCGTCAAAGCGTCCCCATTCACGCCGTATCTCCGCTCTCATTTCTTTGCTGTGAGCGGCAGCCATCAAATCGTCATTGGCCGCGTATTCTGACATGAGAGCCTCGAAGTTCGCCCCACCTTTTTGGGCCGACGGCTGCAATTTATGCCCAGACTAAGTTCAAAATAAGTGGTGCGGCGGTCGAGCGGATGGATGCCGTTCACAGGCCACCGGCTCAGGTCGAAGCAGCCTGTGCTTTGTGGTCGTGATGCAGTTGCGGCGGAGGGGACATTCGATCAAAGATCGCTGGCGTAGAGTTCGATGACGAATGTTCCCCTTGACGCACGGGCATAGGCTCGATTGGCGATAGCGCAGATTTTGTCCCTTACCTGATCGAACGCGGCAACATAGCCAGTCTCGGTTTCTTCCGCGTCTGGCACCAGAACCTGAAGGGCATCGCCGCCAATGAAGAAAGAAATTTCCAGGGCGCCGTCGTAGCCCCAAAAGCGCACAGCATTTCGCGAGACATCGAAGCTGCGACTGTGGTTCGGAAAACTCAATGCCATCAGTTTCGCCTCTTGATTCCGCGAACTATTTCACCTTCTTTGCCCGAGGCGATTGCAGGTGCTTTGCTGCGTGGTGCCGCGCCGAACGGCCGATCACCCCGTTGTGTTGATCACGAAAATGATGCCACCAATCGAGACGATCCACCAAGCGACACACAGGATTGCAGCAATTCGACCGTTACGGATTCTTGTGTTGCGCTGATCGGCGGTTTCTTGAACGTAAGACATCTGTCGGCACCTCGCGCGCATGACGCGCTTTGCTGGCCGAGGTCAATAGCTAGATCGAGTGCGCATCGTTATCGTGCAGTTCGTGCACGTGACGACAGCAGATGTCTTGATGCAATAGACATGCAATAGACGCCTCGCCTTCGCGGCTCGTCATACCTGATCACTCAGCCTGGTTGCATGGATGTGTCAGGTAAAGCGACCGTTCGGGGCGACAGTTCACTCTCAATGCTGGTGTTGTGTTGGCAAACAGGCCGAACGTTCATCAGCGAGTGAGGACGCCTGCACTCCAAGTAGCAACGCGTCGACGCCTCTACACTCGCGTGTCGTTGGTGTGCGTGCAAGTAGAATTTTCGAAGGCGCAGTTAATTGCACGCTTGCAAATATTTGAGGGGCAGCCGCAGCCACAGAGACGGCATCACTTTATTTTGCTGTGCTGATGAACCGTCATGTGTTATGAACCCATCAATCGACTTTGGCCGGACAGTCAGGCCGTTTCGCCAATAGCACTGCTGGGCGCGCGATCTAGAATATCCCCATAATCGACGAAATAAGGCGGCTCGCAAGGTGCGTGCCGTCCTTGGAAGCACTTGCAAAGGCGAACTCAAATGCAGTCTGGAACAGTAAAATTCTTCAATACAACCAAAGGCTTTGGTTTCATTCAGCCAGATGATGGGAGCAAGGACGTCTTCGTCCACGTCTCTGCGCTCGAAAGAGCCGGTATTCATAGCCTTGGTGAAGGTCAGAAAGTTTCCTTCGACACGGAAGTCGACCAGCGAAATGGAAAGACCGCCGTCGCCAACATCCAGGCAGAATAGGCCCAACGAGGTCTAGTCGCTGAGCCCGCGGATCGATCAAAACATTGGGGGAAGGGACGCACTCTCGAATGCAAATTCGGCTTCGAGGGCACGATGACGAATGTAGGCGGCACTTCGGTGCGTGCCTCAAGAGTTCCGGAAGGGAACGGAAATGTCTCGTTACGCCATTGGTCTCGCAGCTGTTGCATGTATAGCGATCCTTCCTCTCACAGCTCTGGCTGGCTCGGGCGAAGTCCCGCCAAACGCACGCGCCAGGGCCTCCGGCTCGGGTTGGGAATGCTTGCCCGGTTACTTGCAATCCGAAAACAAGTGCAACGCAATTAAGCTACCGAGAAACGCATATTTGACCGCTGACACTTACGGCAGCGGATGGGCCTGTCGACGTGGGTATCGCGAGGCTCAAGGGAAGTGCCAACCTATCGCGGTGCCGGCAAATGCGCACCTAACCGCGGGGACCTACGGAACGGGATGGGCCTGTAATCGCGGCTATCAGAAGACTGGCGAGAAGTGTAATTTCATACAGCTGCCAGCCAATGCATTTCTGACCGATGATGCCTACGGAAGAGCCTGGGACTGCGCGCGAGGGTATCGCCCCACGGGTAGCGATTGCGCAAAGATAAAAGTTCCACCAAACGGCTTCCTGACTGAAGGCCGCTACGGGAAAGGCTGGGAGTGTGAGCGCGGTTTCCGCGAGACAGAGAATACCTGCCGCGAAATCAAGATCCCGAAGAATGCCTACCTGACCAGTTTCACTTCCGACCAACCCTGGGCATGCCGGCGAGGCTTTCGCGCCAAGGGCGAGCAGTGTATCGCCATTGCGGTTCCCGCAAATGCCTACTTGACCGATACGCGTTACGGCAGAGGTTGGGATTGCGCGCGAGGCCACCGAGCAACAGACACGAACTGCATCGCAATCGCCATTCCCACCAATGCCTATCTTGATGCAAGCGGCAAAGCCTGGCGCTGCGAACGCGGGTTTAAGAAGGCTAGCCAGAAGTGTATCAAGATCAATCTACCCGAACATGCATTCATTGACGACACCGGCAATGACTGGAAGTGCGAGCTCCCCTACCGAAGGCGCTTGGACAAATGCGTCTCGACGTAGAAGAGAGGACAGGATTGAATTCGCATGTCGAAGAGAAGCGCGCGCGGCGAAAAACGCAAATGCCAGAGCGATGAATGTGATGCCTCGTTCTATGATTTGAACCGCAAGGAATTTGATTGCCCGATCTGCGGAACCGCATTCGATCATGAAGCTCATGCGGCTTCGCTTGAAGACAAGCGTGCCGCCGTCCCTGACCATATCAGACGACGACAAGCACGTGCCTTACCAATTGCGCCTGCGGAAGATGCACCCGAGCAAACCGGCAACGCAGCTGCTGCAGAGGAGGACGCAAGCGACGGCGAAGTTGTTGCCGACGACGAAACTGTCTCTGCAGAAACGGCAAACATCATTCTCGAGGAGGATGAAGACGAGCAGGATCCACTGGTGAATGCCGTCCCACTGTCCGATGCGGATAATGAGAACAATTAAGGCAGTTCTTACTGTGTTAGGGAGTGGCACTATCAATAGTGATACTGACGGGGTTCACCAACTAGGCCAATGGCAGTTGCGAGTACAGCTCAATGCATCCTGGGTTCTTCGAAGCGGCGGGACCGTTCACGATCGATGAGATCGCCGACCACATCAAAGCGGCAGTCGTATGCAGAGCAAACGGAAACAAGCGACTTGCAGGGATCAAACCGCTAGTGTCAGCTACCGCCGCTGACATCGCCTTTCTGTCTAACCGCAAGTATGCAGGCCAACTCGCTGGCACTTCAGCCGGCGCATGCATCTTGTCGGCTGACGATCTCGAGCTTGCTCCGTCGACGACGACGGTCCTGCAGGCAGCCAATCCTTATGAGGCCTTTGCCGAAGCGATGCGCTTGTTTTACGCAGATGCACTGCACGGTAAGGTCGCCGCCGCGCCACAGCAACCCAACTCTCTATTGGTCCATTCCACTGCCCGAGTCGAAGAAGGTGCCAACATTGAAATTGGAGCCATAGTTGGCCGTGAAGCTAACATCGGTCGCGGAACAACCGTGTCGGCCGGAGCTATTGTTGGATACCGTACGGTCATTGGCGAAGGCTGTTACATCGGCGCTGGAGCAAGCGTGACCCACGCCATCGTCGGCAACGATGTTATCATCCACGCGGGAGCACGGATCGGCCAGGATGGCTTCGGCTTTGCCATGGGCAGAAAGGGCCATAGAAAAATACCGCAGATCGGATCGGTCATAATCGAAGACGACGTAGAGATCGGCGCGAATTCCACCATCGACCGTGGCACGCTTGGTGATACCCGGATCGGCTACGGCACTAAAATCGACAACCTCGTCCAGATTGCTCACAATGTTCTGATCGGAAGCCACTGCGTAATTGTTGCCCAAAGCGGAGTCGCTGGTTCCGCAGAGCTTGGCGACTTTGTCGTGATGGGAGCCCAGTCCGGTGTTCTCGGCCACGTGAAAATCGGCAACGGCGCCCAGATCGCCGGCATGGCGCATGTCAAGGATGACGTTGCACCGGGCGCCCGCATGGGTGGGACTCCTGCAAGGCCGTTCAAGGAATGGGCGCGTGAAGTCGCCGCGTTGCGCGCACTTGGCAAAAGCCGGCGCAATGCCTGACCACAAAGAAACTCACGCAGCGACATCAGAGGCTTGGCCGCGGCATTGGATGGTTAAACCGGAACTAATCTTTGACTTTTGCAGTGCAACATGAGACTGTCTGGCTATCGCACTAGCGTGATTTCTTTTGCTCCAGCCGCGTGAAGGGATCTCTTAGCAGACGAGCCAAGTCGGTTCGTCGAAATGATCGTCCCGCTGTCGAGCATCTTGAATACTTCCCGAAACGACAACCCAGGCCACGCGGGATGTCATACTTGCCGTAACGAGCCGGACGTGCGCGCAGAAGTGCTCGCATTCTGGTTCAAACGTGCGCGGCTGCAGAAAGTAACAAGTGAAAACATTCTCCGATCTGGGCCTTGCTGGACCCGTCCTTAAGGCCCTTGACCGCGAAGGCTATGATAATCCGACACCAATTCAGTCCCAGGCGATTCCCCCGGCAGTTGCCGGGCACGATATCTTAGGTATCGCACAAACTGGCACGGGCAAAACGGCAGCCTTTGCGTTACCACTTATCCATCGATTGGTGACCAACCGCCAGGCACCGCCGAGGCAGGGTGCACGAATTCTGATCCTGTCGCCCACGCGAGAGCTGGCCTCGCAGATTGCCGCGAGTTGCACCACCTATGCCGGCAACTTGCGGGTATCAGTTGCGACCGTGTTTGGTGGCGTCGGCTACGGGCCGCAGGTCAAGAAACTCTCGCGCGGTGTCGATATCCTCGTTGCTACACCGGGGCGTCTACTCGATCACCTTGCATCAGGGTCCATCAAGTTGGACCAGACCGAAGTCCTCGTCCTGGACGAGGCCGACCAGATGTTGGATCTCGGTTTCGTCAAACCGATTCGCAGTATCGTCTCGCGCCTGCCGCGCGACCGCCAAACGTTGTTCTTTTCAGCGACGATGCCGAGATCGATATCCCAACTCGCGCAGGACTTTCTTCGTAATCCCAAACGCGTTTCAGTGACACCGGTATCCTCTACGGCTGAGCGGGTTTGTCAGTCTGTCGTTTACGTCAGCTCAAACGACATGCGAACTGCGTTGGCGGGTCTCATAGTGGACCAGAAGATGGAACGGACGCTTGTCTTCACGCGCACAAAGCGCGGCGCCGACCGGGTAGCCAAGCACCTCGACAATTCAGGCGTTCGAGTTGCGGCAATCCATGGCAACAAGAGTCAGGGCCAGCGTGAGCGGGCGCTCGAATTATTCCGCAGCGCCAAGATACAGGTGTTGGTGGCGACGGACATTGCGGCTCGCGGCATCGACATTGACGCGGTCTCGCACGTCATCAACTACGAGTTACCAGAAGTGCCGGAACCCTACGTTCATCGCATTGGCCGAACCGCAAGAGCCGGCGCTTCAGGCAGCGCGATTTCCCTCTGCGATCGCTCCGAGATCAAGTATCTGCGCAGCATAGAGAGGCTGATCCGACAGACGATTCCAGGCAAAAGCTTCAGTCAAGACGAAAGCTTTGACTTTCGGTCTTCTGTTCCTGCGGACAAAGTCTCCTCAACTGGTCCCAATGGTTCCGCGCACGGCGGGATCGGAGAACAGAATGACAAGCGCGGAAAAGCGCATCGGGGCCAGCGCAGAGGCGAACCGCGTAAACCTCCCGCTCAGCGCGCACGGACGCGAACTTCCAAACCTGGCCGGAGCGGCAGAAAGCAAAATCGTCGGAGCGGTGGACGTCAGGCAGCCGCTGTCTGAGCCCTTGCATACCGAGTACGTTGTCAAGCTTCCAGAAAGGAAAAACAAATGGCATCGCACAAATTCAAAGTAGGTCAGGCTTTGCTTTTCGCGCCTCGGCGTATTGGTGATCGAAGCGGTAGCCAAACGTGCAAGGTCGTCCGTCTAATGCCGGTCGAGGGTGGCGAGTACCAATACCGGATCAAATGCACCTACGACAACATCGAGCGCATTGCCAAGGAAAGCCAACTATTGCACCAGCAGTGAGCATCTAAGCGCGTGGGGGGAGAGAAGCATGGGTCGCATGAAGCCGAAAGCGCGTTCAGAGTTTGCGCTATTCAATGTCTACTATGAGGATGGCACACTGACATCGAACCGCAAGGTCCCGCTGCATGAGGTCGATGGCCTGGACGGCGAACAACGTATCCAGGCTGTGATCGAAGCGCAGGGTGCAGAGATTGCTGCGCGTTCCGGAAAGTCACGTGGATCAATAAAGTCTATAGAGAAATTGAAGGTAAAGAGAGTTAGTTAGGATCTTCCAAGCTCCAGGTATGAAACCAGTTGTTACTTTTGCTCACGCATTCAAGTGTAATGCGCCTCGCGTTCGGTAGTGTCTCCGTTTGAATTGTGCGCCTCTTGACGCTCATTCGGATCATGCGCAGGTCTCTGCAATGATCAACGACAGATAAAGTAGGAGATAGGCGTCGTGCCAGGAACGATTACCCGAGTTGCGCATCGCCATGGCGATCAGAAGAGATCCGAGCCGGATTTGGTGATCGAGGTGGGCGCGGCACTTCCGGATATCTATGAGAGACCGGGCCGCCTGGTGAAAAGCATAGAGGGCAAAGACCCGCTGCGATGCACATTGGATGATGGCGATATCGTATATATTGGACGGCGTAACGTACGAGAAGTGACGCGATCATAGTCAGATCGGCCCCAATGGTTAGAAGGGCCCTGCTGCTCGCAATGTTCCTTGCTTCATCAAAAGCACCGACAAACTAAGAAAAATCATGTACGGCTCTCAGCAGACGAGAGCGATTCTGCGGCGCTGTTGTGCTTCCGAACGCTTGTTCGCTCGGCCGCTCCATAGTGTTGGGTGCAACGGTCGAGCAATAACTTCAATTCTTCGACGAACAACTCGAATGCCGTCGGCTGGATGAGACGGATCGCTGGCTGATGACTAAGCGGCCAGCAATAGGAAGGCACATGCATGCAGGTAACTGTACGGGACAACAATGTCGATCAGGCACTCAAAGTACTCAAGAAGAAGATGCAGCGCGAGGGTCTCTTTCGCGAGATGAGACAGCGCAAATTCTACGAGAAGCCGTCCGAGAAACGGGTGAGACAGAAGGCTGAAGCCATTCGGCGAGCCCGGAAACTCGCGCGCAAGCGGGCACAGCGCGAAGGTCTGCTACCGAGTAAGGGCAAACCAAGACGCTAACACAGCCACGGGCGCCTCGTTGCGGCACCCAACAACCGCAACGGGGTAGCTGCGTCGATCGCATTGCCCCATAGCAGAGTCAACTTGCGCACGGTCCCCAAGCATCGTTCGACGCTTATCTAACTCTTGGGTCTCATCACTACCGCGGCAGTTTGCGTGGCTTCGGTCATCAATCTACCAAGTTCCTGCGTCTGCTGGGCGTAGGACTGCATTTGTTTATGCGCAAAGGTTGTCTGGAGAGACAAGATCTCCTGAATATCCCTGGCTTTCGCTATGTCGTTGGCCAAAGTCATACCAGCTTCGGCGTTCTGCTTTGCATAGTGCATGGCCCGTTCTTGAACCACTGCGAACCCAGAGGTCATGTTGTTCGCCGGCATGGCATTGGTCCACATACTCATGGCTTGGCTCATGGCATCGCTGAATTGACCGAACGCGGCATGTGCCTGCTCGATATTCTTCTCGGTCAGTTCACGCAACTCTTTGGGCATCGCGAATGGATTCTGGATCATGTCGTGTTCCTAGCTTGGGGTACGGTCTCATCCTCCGCGACATGCGGGAGGTCGTGGACAAGTTTTGATCGCACATAGTCTCGGCGACGTTGGCGATTCCGAGTGCGGCAGGGAAATCCTCGATCCAACGAAGCGGCTCTTTTTGTCCTCGGTTATAGCCGGAGGAGCTCCATTCTTTCTGATCGAAATTGAACCTGCCTAGTTTCGATTTCGCCTACCGTTTGGGTTGCACTCATCTATGTCAGTTAACGAAACGCGGGGCCATGTGACCAAAGGGTAAGGGAATAACGCTCACCGGACAGAACCGGGCTCACGCGATGCAAAACGAAGCTTGGAAGTATGAGTGTTGATCCGATTTGTCGCGATGCAGTTGTAATCGATCCGTTTGAATTCGATTCAAGGCTGCCTCCTTCGTAGGCACTGTCGTCCGAGAGTTGGACAACCATGGTGAGCTTGCGACGCGCTGCTATCCGCCCATCTCCTACATCTGCATGCCAATCAAAAAAACCGCTGTGATCCGCACTGTAGTGTGACACCTGCATTCGTTCTGAAAAATCTTCGATCTGAAATCCAAAATGATGGCGGTTGGCTTCGGCGATCGTTTTCAACATGCGGTCGAAGATCCATGATGAGTTTGCCTTTTCATCGAGCCAATAGATCTGAGCACGCCTGGTCGCGAGTTCCTTCACGCCGCCAACGAGGGCTGCCGCACCACTCTTGTAAGCGACTGCCTCGGCGACAACTCTTCGGCACTCATCAGGCGAGAATATTTCCGCAATTTCCAAAGGTTCAAGCATGTCTCGTCTCGCTAATGACGGGATCTTCCCATTTTCTCTCCGTCTCTCTTTCGTCGTTGCGGGGGCTGCCAAACCCAGCCGACAATCAGCCGCGCGAGTATCCGGCAATCACAATCATTGCTCCGGTTTGCCCATTCCCGATCGAGGGACCTGTTTCCGGGCGGCAGTCTGTCTTTAGCTTGTGCGAACTGCGCCCGATGTCAGCGTCAGCAAGATGTCCGCGTACCAGGTGCAATTCAGTCCTAAGGCCTCGTTCACACTAGAGTCACGGTTTCCGATATCCAACCGGGCCGAGTGGACGCCCAGCAGCATCCAAGGCAGGTTGCCAAGCTGAGGGCCGACCACGCTCAAGCGCATAACAACGGGCGAACCACTTGTTCCTTGATGTGTCCGGGCATCCGTCAGGAAGTATCCGTTGCCTTGAAACCGAAGACCAAATGACGAGGCCACGATTGCTTGTCGCGCAACGGGAAGATGATGAAGTGAATCATAAAAACCAAGAGGGAACCCGACCACAAGCAGTGGCGAACCCAATTCAATTGAATGAGATGGCGTGCACTCCGCAGCTAGATTCTCAGGACCGAAAGCGCAATACAGAGCGTTGACCGGCAATGTGGACTGGTCGATCTCAATTGCTGCAATATCGACCGAGCCCGATCCATCTTCCCCCTGCCTCCAGTTACTTTTCCCGTTCAGATAGAGTGGTACGGAGATCGTCGCTACGTTTGCTAGATTCAGTTCGTCGACGTGCAGATCAATCTCAACACGATCCGGGAAGTGCTGGCTAGCATCGTCGATCAGCACATGCCGGCTCGTCACAAGAAACAGGCTGTCATTGTTCGCAAAAAAGAAGCCGCTCGCGTTCGTCAACGGAGTGTCATGAGTGAATGTGCGGACCCGCGCCGCGCTCAGTAAGATTGAGTCGAGCAAATTTCCAACCTATCGTTCTTGCGCGTGATGTCATGCGTGACGGCTTTGCCAATAGCTCTTTCAGCGCGTTCGTCGCCGTCGTGGAGAATGACCTCTTTTTCGACGAACGGTGATGTCATTGCTTGCAGAAGTGCACTGTAGTTTGGTTGAAACCTGATTTCGCTGCCAACGGCCAACCGACCGGACGTCGATCTGATAACAAGATGGTCACTGCTGGCGGCGACGATTTTCAAACCCGCAGGAGGTTGAAGGCCTTTTACATCGCTATCCTGGTGCCCAGCCGCCAGGATTGCCTGATCGACCTCCCCCTCAACCTTGCAGATCGCCGTTTGTCCAAACGTGCTGTATCCAATTTCGCCCCAAGGCATCGTGGGCTTTAGATTCGATTCAATCACTTCAGCTACAAATGTGATTGCATCTTTGAAAAGTCCTCTGATCGATTTGCGCTGAAGTGGATCTTGACCCAGCAAGATCGATTCACCCAGACGGAGATTATTAACTCGCCCTATCCGCGACGCGCCAAATGCCCACTTCAGATTACTGGAATTGCCTCCCGTCACCGTGTTTAGTCGAATCTGGAACTCAGACTCAATAGCGTCAGCCAGATCCGATAGGGCAGTCATGTTCTTGGCATCCGGCGTCACGCCACTGCGGCAAGCCAGGTTCGTTCCGATGCCCTCAAGAACAATATTGGGAAGACGAAGGGTCTGGAGGACAACGCCAGCAAGATTTGTGGGCATTATGCCTTCTCGCAAATCGCCAAGTTCCACCATCAGCACAACCCCATGCATCTTGCCCGATGCGGCCGCAATGGCCGACAGCTTGGCAATCACTTCAGGTTCCGTGTTGAAGCTCACATCCGCTGACCCGACAACGCGCTCTGCCTGGCTGAGCATCGGGGAGCGGATCAGGATCATCTGAGCAGGCACAAGATTGCGACGCATGGACTCGATATTCTCGATTCGTGCGTCCCCAAGCGAGTGCACGCCGGCATCGACCAGGACTCGAGCCATAGCAGGTAGTCCAAGAAATGCTTTGGTGATTCCGGTTGTGGCAATGCCGCGCTGCCTTAGACGTTCGACAAGTACCCGGGTGTTGTGGTGAATCTTGGTGAGGTTGATCTCTAATCTGGGCGCAGTCATTGCACGGATTTTTTGAGTTTTTCCTGCAAGTGCGGATATGCCTTCACAACCATCTCAACTAGATGATTTGGTGAATCTCGCAGGGGGGCTGTCGCAGGAATGCCAAGTTCGCGCCGATACTGCACGGTCGCTGTTTTAACCTCATCGTCACTCATGTTTTCATGATTGATTGTCAAGCCAATAACGCGTGTGTCGGCAAAGCACTCGATAAGCTTGATTTCCTCTACTACGTCAGGCATGTCCATGTTTTCAAAGTCGCAGCGGTGGGCGCGCCCCGGAGCATGTTGAAGAATAACGCTGGTGGGCTGACTGCCACGCAGGATGAATGCCGAAGTCGAAAATGCTGGATGGCTTAGAGCGCCTTGGCCCTCTATTACAATCAAGTCTGGCTTCTCGCATTCGAATGCGGTGACTACTGCGGCTTCCAGTTCGCCGGCGCAAAATTGTGATGGTATGGCATCGAGGGCAACGCCATATCGAGCACCTTGAATTATGCCGGTCTGACCGGTGCTTACCATGACGGTCGTTATGCCCCGCTCATTGAGTGCCTTGGACAGCAAGGAAGCTGTTGTGCGCTTGCCGATTGCACAGTCCGTACCGAGGACAGCAACACGCGGACAAGTCACTTTTGCGATGTGCCCAGTAAACAATTTCAGCTCGGTCTTTGATTGCGGCTTTCGCACATCGAAGATCATTACATTATTCGCGGCGCTGGCTCGGATGAACTCGGCGTCGTCGCTCAGGAATTCATGCAGCCCACTCACAATGTCCATCCCGAGCCCCATTGCGTCTAGCGCAATGCCCCTTTCCTGCAAGGAGAGCAGGCCACTCGAAGGCGCCATTCCGTAAATGAAGCAGCTTGGCATTCCTTCGACCTGGGCAATTGCATCGGCCAAGTCCTGGCACATAGGAATCCCGTTTGGTTCACCGTCAAGTACCGCTCCTGCATCCTGACCTGAGTGGTGACTATCAATAATCGCGATGATCTCGTACGTCTCCGAATGCCGAACGAGGCCATTTGCGGTCTTCCCGTCGGGCTTGCCGAAGTTCGCTTCGCAGTAAACGATCGCCGTATTCGCGCCTCGGCGTTTACGCTTCGGGCGCTGTCTCAAGCTTACTTGCTCCGTAGTGCGCAGAACTCGCTCGCCAAGTTCGCTATTCGATGGGATCGATCCGAGACGATCCCTCTCTGATGCTTGTCCGCTGGGCAACCCATTCGCGTTGGCCGCGCCATCGCTTGACAGCCTGGTGATTGCTGATGCGGCAACTCCACCACGTCGATAGTCTTCTGCGTCTGCGATGTTTCTCTCACTCTCTGCGATCGCAGCAAGAAGCCGTTTCTCCAGCGCATCTTGTTGAAGCTTCATTTCGCCTACATTTGCACGCAGCTCTTTAAGCTGCTTGCGGCGCATGACTTCCATTCTTTGAGCGGCAATAGCGCGATGCCTCTCCAGGTCGACCGGGCTGTCGGTCATTGTGAATGACTTTCTGTTTTTTTTAGATCACGGGTTCTGCGAGTCGTTCGGGACGACTGCTCACGGCTCGATGCATTTGTCGTCGCGCCTTTGGTAAGGTCGGTCGCACTCCCAGCCACTGCCCGAGTAGTTGAGGTGCGCATTTTGGGGCGGGTTTACCGCCACGCAAACTTGCCCGGACGCTCGAAATCCTCGCTCACATTCCCAGCCCGCACCATAGGGTGAGTTGACGACGAATGCGTTCTCCGGGACTACAACTGCCAAGCATTCGTCGGCGACCTTCCTATAGCCGCGCTTGCATCGCCAGCCATTGCCGTAGGAGTTGAGATAGCCGTTCTCTGGTATCACGACTTTGGTGCAGCGCCCTCCCGAATTAACGTATCCACGGTGGCACTCCCAGCTCCGACCGAACGAAGAGCCAGTGGCAAATGCGTTCTTTGGAATCACGATCTTGACGCAACGGTCTTCGACACGTTTGAAGCCGCGTGCGCATTCCCAGCCGTCGGAATATCGGCTCTTTCGAGCATTGTCCGGAATTCCGACAGATTGAGCTTCAGAGACTGAGCCGGCGATCGAAATTCCGATCAACGAAATGGCCAAAGCTGCGCACTTTAACGGCACAGTGCTGGAGTAGGGAGCCATTCTCATGATTGTTCCTTCAGACGGATATTCCGCATCACCGGAGCGTGTGCAGCGCTTCCTCGTTGGTGATTTCGATCCTATCGCTGATCCTAACCTTGCAGCGTCAAAAAACCCTGCCGAAATGACTGCTCATTAGGTTTTCTCATTGAGAATTTGTTTTGCGCACTCGGCAGCCATCGGCGAATTGGTGCGCTCTGCGCCTGGCATTTTTGCCCAACCTCGTTCTTCGACGAAGCCAGCCCGTTTCCAGGCATCTAAGGCCTTCAGTGCGGTCAGCTGAACTTGTGAGTCCGGGCTCTTGCGATAATTCTCAACACAAATCGGTGCCAGCGCAGCAATGACAGCATTGGATGCTCTGTTCTGAGCGACCACTTCAGCCTTGCTACCGGTAACCCATCCGCCCAGGGTGAACCCCACAATCACTGTCCCCAGGGCACCGGCTGCGGCACCCCACAGTGCAGGTGTCATAAATTTCGGCATTGACATCTCGTGAAACCCTTATCGATTGGAGAAGTTATGCCGGCAATTTTCCGGTTAGACCATCACTGCACTGTCACGTCGTTCACTTGGCAAGAACCATCGACTAAGAGGTCATCTTGATGACGTAAATTATCCCGCCGACGGAAACGATCCACCAACTCACAGAGAGCACTACTGCGAGCCATCCGCCCCAGATTCGATTGCGCTTCCGGAGGGCAGTTGCATGGACATAGGGCATTGACGGCCTCGAACGCGGACAGCGCTTTAGTGAGCCGAGACATGCAAGGTCAAACCGTTATGCAGCTGGAAACGGCATGACGGCAATATGGAGAAAGAGTTGTTGATCAGCCAACCTGGTCTCTCAGCTCGATTGCTTGGATGTGCCAGGTAAAGTCACCGCTTCGGATGACGTTTAGCTCTCGTTACGGTCGTTTGGTTGGTCATTCTTGCCAACCGGTCGTCCGAGAAAAAGGATGCGTGCAATCCAATTGACACAGCATCGACTCACGCACCATGAAGGGCAATGGCCAAGATGGCAAGATAAATCGGCTGGCGTGACGGCTCGAACTGCGTTGAAGCCTCAAGCAATGGGCCGTCGCCGAGAACCCCAACATGCTTCAAAGCGCTAGTGAGCTTTGCGAGCCAGATAGACCGTTTGTGTAGCCTGCCTATTCTGAAATGGATTATGGAAGGCGATCGCTTCGGTCCATGCTTCGCCAAACACACTCTTGAGCCGAAGAGTGAAATCACGGTCGGGCTTGCTATTGGACCAGAGGCCAAAGGTGCCTCCGGGCAACAGATGAGAGGCAAGGCGCTCTAGCCCTTCTTGCTCGTAAAAACTCCGGCTTCGTTCGTCGAGCACAGCTTACGGCGAGTGATCGATGTCGAGCAAAATGGCATCAAATCGTCGACCGAATTGATCGCCATCAAATCCACTTGCAGCGTTCGATAGAGCAAAGAAATCTCCTTCGATGAGGCGAGTACGAACATCGCATACAATGCCAGAACTCAACGGCAAGAGCCTCCGCGCGTGCCATTCGATGACCTCAGGCAAGAGGTCAACGACAAGCATAGACCGCACCGAATTGTGATCGAGCACGGCACGAGCCGTATAACCAAGACCGAGACCACCAACGACAATGTCATGCGGACCGTCGTCTAATGTCGCGATACCAAGCTGGGCCAGTGCCGTCTCAGAGGTGGTAAAGAGGCTAGTCATCAAGAATTCGTCGTCGAGTTTGACTTCGTAGACGTGCTGCTCGACGAGAGGTTCGTAGCGTGGCCGTAGGCTCAGCGCACCGATGGGTGTATTTCTGTAGTCTAATTCTTCGAATTGCCAACTCATCGCGAGACGCCATTCTTGCGCGTTCGCCGCACTCAAGTGCAAGCTGGAACCCGTAAAATGATATTCTATCATACCTGAGCCAAACAATCTCAAGACATTGTTGGCAAATCGTTGTACGGATGGGCGATGCAGGGACAGAGCATGCCGTTGATGAATGCGGTCCTTGAATGGTCGTGGCGCTTAATGTGCAGGCTTGCTTGTCCAAGCGAATACCAAGGTAACGCATTCTCACAACTGAACGACGATGCCAGGATCGACTGCCGTCTGTTGGACGCTGGAAATGCTAGCACGCACGTCGGTCGCTGCAATGGTCTGGGTAGTCGTTCAACAGAGCAACAGTAAGCGAACTTAGTGTGTGCTCATCAGCCGTCAATTCAACCGGACGGCCAGGTGATGCTGCTTGCAATGAGAGGCTGCAATGAGCCGACGGATCCTTGTTTTGGCAGTCACTATCGGCGCAACAAATTGTGCCGGTGCTGCGGCGCAATCTAATATTGATGTCGCGCTGGTTCAGGAAAACTTGCGCCACTACAGAACAAGAGAGGCAACCGGGATTCTGGACGCCGCTACGCGTAGAGCAATACGAGCCTACCAGTACGACTGGAACATTCCTCAAACCGGCAACATCACACCAGAATTGATCGCCATGCTGACACGTCGGCATGACAGAACCAAACCGCAATGGTATCGGGTTGCAAATCAGAACTGCGCCGTTTGGAATCCAGGCCCTGCGCCACGTGCGACAGCGACTTGGTCCGGGCAATGCAATTCAGGACGCACGAGCGGAGCCGGTCAGCTCGTATGGACGTTCCTCCGTTACAACCGGTCGATCCGATACGTATATGACGGTCAAAGACGTGACGGCAAAGCCGAGGGATCCGGGCGAATGAGCTGGCATGATGGCTCGTACTATTTGGGTGACTGGAAAAATGACGCAAGGCACGGTCAAGGGACAATGGTATGGGCAGGCGGTGAACGCGCCGGCATGCGATACGTCGGGAGCTGGAGACGTGACAAGCCTCATGGCAATGGAACTTTGATCTGGAGCAACGGCAACCGCGAGTTGCGTCAATGGATCGAAGGATGCTCGGAACGAGACGGCCAAAGGCAAGTGATTGCAACAACGATGAAGTCCTGCGGTTTCGCACCGCGTCGGTAGACACGGCGAGTTCTATCTTATGCTCTGCTCGCGTCAGGTTTCGTCAGACACATTGATGAGGCTTGGTATTGGAGGATTTGAGATCATCGTAGCCATGCGGGCTAAGGTGAGATGAGTGTTAATTGTAACCTGACCGCCTTGCTCTTCCTGTGCAAGTTCACCACAAAGCGGACATCACGTTCACACTGTGCTGAAGACGAAGGAGCGTAGGCACTTGGTTTAAGGGTTGCAGACGCCGGTCGGTGAGCGTGCGAGTGCAATCGGCGGGGCGTACGGCGTCGGCAAGTCGGACATGAAGGAACCCGCGGGCGTTTGCGCACGGTGGCGCCGCGAACGCTATGGGGATTTGGGCGAGCGGTTGGGCTCAGCGTCGCCTGGGTAAGTCGACAAAGATGGCTTTCGTGGATTGCAGGTTGCGTTACGACCAGCGCGGGCGGCAAGGTTCAGAGGATTTGTTTTTGGATTGTGCCGTCCTTCGGGACCGTGAGGGTGAGTGATGTCGATGCTGCACTCGGGCTGCCGGCCAGTCTGATATTTTGAAGCCTTTGGCAGTGTCATGAGCTGTCGATGCCTTCAGGTGTCGGTGTCGAGCGCGGGGTGCAACCTGGATCAAAGACTTCGATGATGCGCATGGTGCCTCCGCAGCGTGGGCAGGGCGGGTGTGGCGTGATCCGGCTCGCAAGAGGTCTCGGTTCCGTCCTCAGCGGAACGATCATCGGTGCGGCTCTCAGGAACACCAAGCAGCGCACGCATTCGAGCGAGGTTGGCGGCACGGACGGTGTTGGCGAAGAGGCCGTAATGGCGGATGCGGTGCAGGCCTTTGGGCAGCACATGAATGAGGAAGCGGCGAATGAACTCGGGCGTTGCCAACGTCATGGTGGTATGGCGCCGCTGTCCTTCGAGGCGATAGTTCTTGACCTTGAATGTTACCGTTTTGGCGTCAGCCCGGATCAGCCGCCGGTTCGAGATCGCAACTCTGTGCGTATAGCGCGACAGGTAGGCGAGCACGGCCCTGGGCCCGGCGAACGGGCGCTTGGCATAGACATACCATTTGCGTCGTCGCACCGATCTCAGGAAGCACTTGAGTTCTCGGGCGTCGGCAAGGTGGGCAAGACTGCCATGGAAGGCGAGCTTGCCGGTGTCATGGGCAGCCACAATCTTCGCTAGCATCAGGCGCCGGAACAGTTTGGCAAGTACGCGCACCGGCAGAAAGAAACCCTTGCGGCATGCGATCCAGCGCTCACCATCTTCAGACAGCCCGCCACCCGGCACGATCATGTGAACGTGCGGATGATGCATCATCGCCGATCCCCAGGTGTGCAGGACGGAGATGACGGCGATCTTGGCGCCAAGGTGCTTGGGATCGGCTGCAATCGTCTGCATGGTCTCGGCGGATGCCTTGAAGAGCAGATCGTAGATCACGGCCTTGTTCTGGTAGGCAATGTCGGCGATCGCCGTTGGCAGCGTGAACACGACATGGAAGTAGCTGACCGGCAGCAGTTCGGCTTCACGCGCGGCCATCCAATCATGTGCTGCCCGACCCTGACACTTTGGACAATGCCGGTTGCGGCAGGAGTTGTAGGCGATCGTTGTGTGTCCGCAGGCATCGTTCTCACAACGCGCAACATGACCGCCGAGGGCTGCCGTGCGGCAACGCTCGATGGCGCTCATCGCCTTCATCTGATCAAGGTTGATGCGGCCGCGGTTGGCATCACGCCATGCGGGTCCGTGATCGCGGAAGATATCCGCGACCTCCAATGCTGACCGAGACATGGATTGCGACCAGCTATGTCTTTGTCGCCTTCTTCAGAGTGATGCGGTCGAGCGGACTCATGACATCGCGGATGGTGTTGGTGGCGACGCGCGTGTAGTGCGCCGTCATGTCGAGCTTGGAATGGCCGAGCAGCGCCTGGATGATGCGCACATCGATATTGCTCTCCAACAGGTGCGTCGCAAAGGAATGACGCAGCGTGTGCGTCGTCACCTTCTTGTCGATGCCGGCCATGTCAGCGGCAGAATGGACAGCGCGGTTGATCTGACGCGGCGTGATGTGCTGACCGGGCGCTCGTCCGGGGAACATCCAGTAGGCTGGCCGTGCTTCACGCCACCACTCGCGCAACAGCTCAAGCAGGCTAACTGAGAGCATGACGTAGCGGTCCCTCCTGCCCTTACCCTGCTCGACGCGGATCAGCATGCGCTCACTGTCGATATCGCTGACCTTGAGAGCTGCCACCTCCGAGACGCGCAACCCGGCACCGTAGGCAACAGACAAGACCGCCTTGTACTGGAGGCCGGGGCCGGGTGCGCAATCGATGAGGCGGGCGACTTCCTCTCGGGAGAGGATTACCGGTAGCTTGCGCGGCTCGCGCACAAACTGCGTCCAGCGATCGATCTCCGGCCGCCCGAGCGTGACCTTGAAGAAGAAGCGCAAGGCACTCACGATCGCATTGATCGCGGACGGTGACATGCCCTCCTCGCGCAACGCAAACTGAAACTTGCGGATCTCTTCCGGCGTGGCCGTATCCGGCGAGCGGCCAACAAAGGCAGCAAAGCGCTTAACGCAACGGATGTAATCGACTTGCGTCTTGGCGACAAAACCACGGATCGTCATGTCCTCGGTCATGCGGGCACGCAGTGGTGACATTGCACACGTGTCGCCTGACGGGCTGATGGCTTCTGGTGATGTCTTGTTCGGCGTTGTCTTGTCTGGCGTTGTTTGGGAGGTCATTGGGGGCTCCTGTCTTGAGTGGAGGTTGGTGAACCCCTCGATCCTCAAGACAGGGCGCCTTGCCCGTTATCGATTGATGTTCAGTTGGTTAGCACTGCGCCTGCCCCACGGCACGGTCCGCGCGCAGCGCTCTCCCGCAGAAGCGGGTTCGTTCTCGTCCGGTTTGTGGACAACGCGAAGATTGTGCGCTGCGATGCCAAGGTGTCAGGCCGAGTCCGCTTTTGCGATAGCGCATCGATGAAGTGCTCGCGGCATACAGCGCCTGCTCACGGCAAGTCATGGCCCGACCCTGAAAATTTCGCGGCGAGCAAAACCGGCTTGAAGCTGAGAATACAGCGGAACTGCGCCTTCTGAGCACGCTCGATCTCACCGCGTCGTCCGCTGCTGAATGATGCGCTGCCGTCTTAGGTTCCCCGTAAGTTCTTCCCTGGATGAGCCCGACCCGACTTCGCCAACTTTTCCGTTTTGCAGCGCATCAACCGGTTGCTGTGCCGTAAGCGGATCTGAGCAAGTGCAATATAGCCGAGAGTCATGACCGAAGCGATGATCTGATGTCAGAGCAGTCATGAGCGGCATTGATGATAGAAGATTGGGCCGGACAACAAGCAACCAACATTCCTGCCACACACGCTACGGACGGATAGCTGCAGCAGGAACTCGCCTGCGGCATTGCCTACCAACGGGCATCCGCTGAAATTTTCCGGATCATAAGCTTCCTAGAGTGGCACCAAATCGTTGCGTCAACTCACTCAAAATTTACGACAACTTATTCTGGGAGTTCTACAGATCGAAGCATATCTTCAAGAGCTACTCGCTTCGATGGATCCTTGTACGGATGCTTGGCTGCAAAGTCCGATACCCGAAAGCTCGGATCGATTGAAATAATCTTTTTCGCCACACGATGCGCCTCACTATCGTTGCCGGCGATCACATGACTGCTGCACAGCGTGGCAAGATGATCCGAGAGTAGCGGGTCGAGCTGGACCGCTTGTTTCGCAGTGGAAATAGAATGGCCAATCTGGCCACAGTCGCGATAGGCTGTCGCCAGCAGATTGACCAACAAAGGAGGGTGCATAATGCGCACATTGAGCGCCTCCCGAGCGCTCTTGACCGCGCCGTGAGCATCGCCGCAGTACAGTTTAACCGTCGCAATCTGTCCGAGCGTTGCAGGACAGTTCGCCCTGTATTCGATGGCTTTCTCGCACAACGCCATGGCCTCATCGTGGTGGCCTTGCTGGAGACTGATGTAGCTCATGATTACGTAGCCGAGACCGTCATTGTCTCGGTACTGCATCGCTTTGGTCGCCCACTCGCCGGCTTGCCTCAGCGAGTCGGTTGGCACATCGGCCCACCCTCGCGTGACGTCGATCCAATGCGTCAAGGCAATATAGGCTGGTCCGTGGACCTTGTCGGGTTTCAAAGCATAGAGCTTTTCAAACATTGTCCGAGCGCGCTCGTTATCGCTCTTGCTAAATTTGTAAATATGGCTGACGCCACGCAGAAAGTACTCCCAGGCTCCATCGCCACTCAGATCGCGCGTTACGGTTCTTTCAAAATCTCGGCCAAACAACTCAATATTGAGCGAGGAGACGACCTCGCGCGTAATATCATCCTGTAGCGCAAAAACGTTCTCCAGGTCGCGGTCATAACGTTCGGCCCAGACAACCGTGTTATCTTGCAGATCTGTAAGTTGGACTGAAACGCGGACGCGCTCGCCGACGCGTTGCGCCGCCCCTTCCAGGGTAAAACGAACGGGTAGGTCGCGCGCTACCTCCGATGCCGTCTTCGTTCTCCGGCGATACTCTTGATCGGCGGAAGCGTTGATGAGGAACAAGCCCGACAACTGAACCATCAGTGTCTGAATACCAAGCCCAATTCCGTCAGCAATGTAGTCGTTGTCACCGTTTTCATTCAGGTTTCGGAACGGCATGATGACGATGGCCGGACGTCTCGGCAGGGACAAACCAGAACCTTCGCCCACCGTTGCGTCTTTCGGTTCTTGCCTCGAATGTTCCGGAACAGACTGACCGGAAGAGCGATTTTCGTCATCGGGTGTCGATCCGGCATGATCGAAGACCTGGACCTCCGCGACAAAGCGCAATCCCTGGCCATGAACTGTTCGGATGATGCTTTGTGCCTTGCCGCTGTCGCCAAGGACTTTCCGAGCCGAACGGATCCGACTGCTGATCGCGGATTCGGACACGATTCGTCCATCCCAGACGACGTCCGTCAGCTCAGATTTGGAGACCATCCGATCGCGGTTTTCGATCAGCAAGCGAATGATTGAGAAGACTTGAGGCTCCACGTCCAGAGGAGTGCCTTCATCACGCAACTCGAACCTCGCTGTATCCAACTCAAATGTGCCAAAACCGTAAATCATTAGGGAACTCTGAGAGCGTAGCGGGGTCTGGAGATATTCTGCAGGTTCTGCAACGGCTTGCAAGCCTGCCGGGCGCTGAAAACCGGGCAATCTGCTCCACACCGTTCAACGCCGGTTCGCGAGTTTTGCCAGGGCGCGAGGCACTTCGATAAATATGGATGCGATCTGGATGAATTCTACAGTTCATCTGCAAGCATCAGTCCGGCCGACTTCGTATAAATCTTCCATCAACAACAGGCGCAAAGGAAGCCGTGCCATGTACGAGATCGATCCCAAATTCTTCAGCAATGACGGTTCATTGGATGTCGAGGCGGCGTGCGCTGCTGGCCGACAGGCGCGCGCGCACATTGTCAGTCATGGAGTGAAGCGGATATCAGGCTGGGCATTTAAAGCAGTCGGCGCTGTCTTCGGTGTCGTCGGCAAGATTTTCCTCGTGACACCAAGCCTGCGTGTCAAGTGATGCTCGTTGCGATGGTCTGCGCAATGTTCTCGCGCGAGCCCGGCTCTGCCGCGGCTATCATCGAGCCACGCGCGGGATTGCAGATCGCCGCTCCGAAGACGACAATTGTACGCAATCGCCACTGCGAACAATGATGCGCATCGCGTCTCCAAGTTGGACAAGGCGCATCTGACACGAGGATACCCCCTATGCCCGTTCAGCGATTGACCAGCAGAGATTTTGGCGTGTTGAGGAACCCCGGTGTTACGTCAACCCAAGTCCTCTGGAACAAGAATTCACCGGAGGCGCTCGTCACGATAACGCGTGTAGCTGTGGAGCCAGGGGCCACCCAGGATAGACACGCTCATGAAAGCGCTGAGCAGATTTGGCTCGTTGAGCAAGGCAATGGTCGGCTATTGCTCGCAAACGGTGAATCCGAGCCCCTCGCTGATGGCGACGTCATACGAACTCCTCCGGGAGAAGTGCACGGACTGACGAACACCGGAACGACCGAATTGATCTACATCTCCGTCACGACACCTCCGCAAGATTTCTCTGACGCTTACGGCAAGCACGAAAGATAGTGGAGAAACGAAATCCGTTGCGAGGCAGCTGTCGTCGCGACAAGCGACCGGCTTCTTGCTTGGGCCTTATGACCGGCGGATTCACCGGTGTCATCTTTAACTAGTATTTCAGAGGAGACAGAAGTAATGGCAACTCAGTATCACCTTCCGCAGATGCGCGGTCGAGACATGGCATGTGGGGCTGGGTTTGAGACTTGGCTACAATATGTCGATGGGTTTGAACTTCGCCATTTTTGCGCCTTTGAGCTTCTAGATGACGCACGCGGGCTTTCCTGCCTCACCGACTATCACCGCAAGATCGTGGAAGCGGCCGTGTCAAACGGTTTTGGCGTGATTAACGAGGGCGTTCATTATCGGGCCAGCCGGGATTGGGGTGAATTGATCGGTTACTCTCGAGCAGGACTTGAAGAAATCAATCTTCGTGGAATTGAGTTTTACAAAGACTTTGCGCGCGAATACGAAACTCCTGAAACACCAATGACTGTTGGCGGTGTCATTGGGCCTCGCGGAGACGCTTACAACATCGGTCGGACGCCGGAAGCAGCGGAATCAGAGGACTACCACTCAGAGCAGATCCAGACGTTCAAGAAAGCAGGCGTTGACCAGATTACCGCAATGACGTTCTCAGGCGTCGAAGAAACCATCGGCATTGCTCGCGCAGCACGGATCGCGGAAGTGCCTGTTGTTATTTCCTTTGTCGCCAAGCACAACGGGCGGCTGTTAAGCGGGGAAACCTTGGAAGAGGCAATCAGGAAAGTCGACGCAGCGACTGATTCAGCACCGGCTTACTATATGATCAACTGTGCTCATCCCACCGAATTCGAAGCAGCGCTTGGCGCCGGTGATTGGACCCAACGTTTAGGCGGAATCGCGCCCAACGCCGTTGCTATGGAAACTTTGGCGCTGTGCAAACTCGGCCACCTGGAAGACGGCGACCCAGAGGAGCTCGGTGGACAGGTCGCTGATCTTGCTCGACGTCTTCCGCACATTCGAGTGTGGGGCGGGTGCTGCGGTACTGACGGACGTCACATTGGTCAGATCGCACAACAAGTGAGTGCAATGAGGCAAGCGATGACTGCAGAAAAACGCGCTTAACTTAATCCGCCATACCGCGTAGATCGGCTCGTCGCCCCGAGTACGAAGTCTGCTTTTGCAACCGATCCCCGTCGAGATGCTCGGATCATGCTGCAGCTGCCCAGGTCCGTTGCTTGGCTCGAAGGGGCTGAGCCGCATTCGAGCACATCGTTTCCGCTGTTGAAGGCGTTGCGACGCCCCGAATAACAACCGATGATGCAGTCAACTTACGGCCTCAAACTTCTCCTGTTGATCAAAGCCGACGTGTTGCGCAGCGGACATGTGGAGAGGTCTGTTCGCCACAGGTCTGTTTTGAACAAACAAGAGAATGTTGAGACATTCTCATAGAAAACTCAATCTCACCAACGGGGTGTTGGAGAAATCGTTTCAATGACTGACCTGCAGCGCTCAGCGGGTTCTCGGAAACTAAGACCGCCCGACGGCAATGCATCCAATAGTTTTCCAGCACAAGTATCGACGACAGCGCAACAGGGAGGTCATTACGCTCTGCCATCGAACTTCGCGCCACAGGATTAGCTATCGCACGATTGTCCGTGGCAGCACTTCAGCCCGTGAAGCCATCTGCGAGCGCAAACATGAAAATTGTGATCCCCGCGCCGAGGGCGAGGCCGAACAGAGTTGGCCAGATCCCATAGTGGGCTGGCAGATTGCGATCTTCTTCTTCGACCATGTTTTACTCTCCTTTATGCCGCAGCGCGCGCGAGTGGCTGCAGTTCGTCGTCCGAATTCGCTTCAGTCCTGCTACCGACCTCACTAGGCTGGGTTCAGGGCCTGCGGCAGCCACAATGCGATCTGCGGGAAGAACATAACAAGCAACATACCGATGATCTGCAGTACGATGAATGGCAGCACCGAGATAAAGATTTCCTGCAAGGTTACATCTTTTGGCGCCACGGATTTGAGCCAGAAACAGGCTGGCCCAAAGGGAGGCGACAGGAAGTAGATCTGGATGTTCATGACGAACAGAATGCCGAACCAGACGGCTGCCCAAGACGGTTCCATGCCGAGTTCCGGGCCCATGTCGCGCACGACAGGTGCGAACACCGGCACCGTGATGAAGATGATCGCGATCCACTCCATGAAAGTGCCGAGGACTACCAGGATCGCCATCATGACGAAGACGATGCCGAGCGGCGGCAGGCCGAGATCTGCGAACAGTGAGCGCATGAAGGCGGCGCCACCAACCAGGTTATAGAGGCCGGTGAAAGCAACGGCGCCGATGATCAACCAGATAATCGTGCCGACAACGCCCATCGTGTTGGCGAGTGAATCTCGCAAAAGCGTGAAGTTGAAGCGATTGCGCACGGCCGCAACGATGATGGCGCCGAAGACACCAACGCCGGCAGCTTCCGTAACGGAGGCGATACCGGCGTAGATCGAGCCCATGACGAAGGCGATGAGGAAGATGCAGAGCGCCACTGCAACATAACGTTCCTTGCTCAGGCCCTTCTTTTCCTCGCCGAGCATTTCAGCAATCTCCGCTGCGGTCGGTGCCATCGACGGATTGATATTCACACGCACCAGGACGTAGCTGACGTAGAACGTGGCGAGCATGATCCCGGGGATAAAGCCGGCGGCGAAGAGATCGCCAATGCCGACGTTGGCTGAGAGACCATAGACGATCATGACGATCGACGGTGGGATCAGGGTGGCGAGAGCACCAGCGGCGCAAATCAAGCCGATTGACAGGCGCCGGTCGTACTTGAGACGGAGGAGCTGCGGCAGTGCCACGAGGCCGAGCATGACGATCTCACCGCCCATGACACCGGACATGGCGGCGAGGATGACGGCGACAACCGTCGTCTGCAGGGCGACGCCACCGCGCAAGTTTCCTGCGAAAATCGACATGGCGTCAAAGAGGTCTTCAGCAATGCCGGCCTTCTCGAGGATCGTCGCCATGAGGACGAACAGCGGAACGGCAACCAGCGGATACTTCTCAAGAAGATCGAACGCGTTGACCGATACGAGGTAAAGGCCGTTGGTGCCAAAGAACAGGAAGGCGCAAACAACCGAGATGATAAGCGTGACGATGCCAAGCGGCATGCCGGTCATCATCAAGATTAAGAGTGCTGCCACGATGCCGAGGCTGACGACACCAATGCCGTAGCTTCTGACATCGATCGAGTCATTGAGGTTGAGCGTGCGTTCGCCGACACCGATGATCGATTTATCGATCTGACCGAGGAAGCTTGCCTCGCCAAGGTAATGATGACCGATCTGGACGCCGTAGCGCAGTACGATCAGTGCGGTAACGGCGAGAACGATGAACTCGATCATTCGGCTTTGGAAATGCCGCGCCAGGTTCATCAGGAGCTGCATCAGGTAAAGGAAAAGTCCGACGCAGAGGATCGTCTTGAGGACCATTGGCTGCGGTGAATTCCAACCGGTTCCGCCGCGTTCAACGAGGTCGATCGACTCGAGTGCCCGGATCAGCGTGTCACTGACCATCATGTAGAGAGCGAACACTCCGACCAGCATGGCAAACAGGTCGAGCCACCAGCGCACGCGGTCGCTGGCCATCAGGTAGAAGACCGTGATGCCGATATGGCGTTTTTGCAGAGTGACGAAACCGGCCGAGAGCATCCACGCACATGCGCAAAGCGTCATGACGACTTCGAATGCCCATTGCGTTGGCGCGTTGAAAATATAGCGCGCAATAACCTCGTAGAGGGTAACAAAGGCGCAGAGAATATAGAGATTGCCGACGGCTAGGCCGAGGAAACGGCTGACATGGTCGACGCTGCGGGCAAACGCCGTGCCCTCGCGTTCTTCAATAGCCTGCGTGGCTTCGGTTGCGGCAACCATGGTTAGGCCTCGTCAAATCATGAATGGAAATGGAGCAGAGATAGCGAGCCGCGCCAACTAGCTTGGCGCGGCCCTGTTCTGGTCGGCCAACGCGGCTGGCCGAACTAGATTGACGGTTCGATCGCTTACTTTAGCATGCCCGTCTTCTTCATGAATGCCAGGTGGGCATCGAGTGCTTCCTTGGCGAGCGGGGTCTTTTTGGCGAAGTCCTGCCATGCCTTTACGGAGATCTCGCGGAACTTGTCGCGCTCCTGCTGAGCCCAGTCGACGACGGTGACGTCGCTGCCCGGCTTGCCGTACTTTTCTGCAATTCCGCGGTCCTGAAGGTCAGCTTCACGGCGCATAGCGTCGTAGGCTGCTGCATACCAGACACGCAGTGCTTCCTGGCCGTCTTTGCCGAGGGAATCCCACTTGCGCTTGTTCATGATGAATTGCAGGACAGCCATCGAGTGGATGCCCGGATAGATCGGGAACTTCGCGATCTTGTGCATGCCGTGGGCTTCGTTGTTGACGAAGGCAGAGGCATCGGCAGCGTCGATCAGGCCCTTTTCAAGTGCCGTGTAGACTTCGGAGAACGGCAACGACACCGGCGCAGCGCCGACGCGCTTGAAGACTTCGGCGGCGAGACCTTCCGGCGAACGAATCTTGACGCCCTTGAGACCGTCAACGGTTGTGATCTTGTTCTTGGAAACGAGGGCTTCCTTGGCATAAGGGCCGCAGCCAATCACGACTACCTTGCCCTTGGTGTACTTGTCGTACAGTTTTTGCAGGATTTCCTTGCCGCCGCCGTGCATGCAGAAGGTGCGAACCTGGTCGACAGTGTCATAACCGGCAATGAGGTCACCGATGATGGCGAACGCCGGATCGCGACCAGCAAAGTAAGAAACGGCGTTGAGATCACCGTCGAGGATGCCGTTGGCAACCGCGTCGATGGTTTCACGGTGCGGGACAACGGCCTTGGTCGGCAGTACCTCGATTGATAGTTTGCCGAACGTCATGGACTTGAGCTTTGGTGCCCAATTGTCCGTCATGAAACGGTGAGCCCAGTCACCGGCCTTTGAACTAGCCTGCACTTTGATGTTGGTTTGAGCAAGTGCCGGCGCTGCAACTAGTAGCGCGACTGCTGTCGCCGCAACCGCTGATACGAGAGATCTCACGGGGTTTCTCCTGCGATCTATTATTTGAAAGAAGCGCACATCAGGCCTTTAGGCATCGCGCTGCATTTGCCTTGACGCCAGCGATGTTGGCGTCTGCTGGCTGACTTCAACAGAACCAATGCCTTGGCCATACATACATTAGGTATTATATTAATATAATAGTCAATCGCGTATTCAATCGCTGCCGGGCGCCCACATGCCAACTGCCACCCAGTCGAAACGTCGAAACAGATCTGCAGACCGTACCAAACGCCGTACAATTACCGGCTCTGCCACGCAGTATGTCTTTGAGGAGTTACGGCGACGCATCATCAACTTCGAGATCGAGCCGGGCGCAGACTTGTCGATCAGGGATTTGATCGTTGACTTCGGTACCAGCCAAACCCCCATTCGCGAAGCGGTGCTGAAACTATCGGGTGAAGACTTGGTGGACATTTATCCGCAGGCCGGTACACGAGTATCGTTGATTGACGTGCAACAGGCACGTGAGACCCACTTCTTGCGCCTTAGCGTTGAGATCGAGATTTTGCGATCGCTCGCCGTGACTGCCCACGATGACTTGCTCGACGAACTTGATGGTAGGATCGAGCGTCAACGCGAAGAACTCGCAAGGTCCGATAATGCGGCCTTCAAGATTGCTGACAACCAATTTCACGACGCACTGTTTTGGGCGGCGCGCGTGCCGGGACTCGTTGAGCTTCTTACCAGCCGAAGGGGGCACTACGATCGGATTCGAGGATTGTTTCTACGTCACAGACCGCGACGAAAAGTTGTCATTGCAGAACATGTTGCCATACTAACAGCTTTGAGAGAGCGGGATCCTGCGGCGGCGGAAGCTGCGATTCGCGTGCACCTTGGTAAATCACTAGCGGTTGTTGATGAACTGCGGGACCGGCATCCGGACTATTTTATACCGGAGTAGCTTTTCGAGATGGCAGTCAGCAGCAATCCCTAGCATTCAAAATGCCGCACTCGCGCAACATGAATGTCCGCTCTTCCTCAAACATCGAATGTCAGTCGGCCTAGTCTGGCGTTGCTTAGTTTTGGCTGAGCCGATGTCGGCTAAGTGGACTTGAACGAACCCGCTTCTGCGGGAGAGCGCTGCGCGCGGACCGTGCCGTGGGGCAGGCGCAGTGCTAACCAACTGAACATCAATCGATAACGGGCAAGGCGCCCTGTCTTGAGGATCGAGGGGTTCACCAACCTCCACTCAAGACAGGAGCCCCCAATGACCTCCCAAACAACGCCAGACAAGACAACGCCGAACAAGACATCACCAGAAGCCATCAGCCCGTCAGGCGACACGTGTGCAATGTCACCACTGCGTGCCCGCATGACCGAGGACATGACGATCCGTGGTTTTGTCGCCAAGACGCAAGTCGATTACATCCGTTGCGTTAAGCGCTTTGCTGCCTTTGTTGGCCGCTCGCCGGATACGGCCACGCCGGAAGAGATCCGCAAGTTTCAGTTTGCGTTGCGCGAGGAGGGCATGTCACCGTCCGCGATCAATGCGATCGTGAGTGCCTTGCGCTTCTTCTTCAAGGTCACGCTCGGGCGGCCGGAGATCGATCGCTGGACGCAGTTTGTGCGCGAGCCGCGCAAGCTACCGGTAATCCTCTCCCGAGAGGAAGTCGCCCGCCTCATCGATTGCGCACCCGGCCCCGGCCTCCAGTACAAGGCGGTCTTGTCTGTTGCCTACGGTGCCGGGTTGCGCGTCTCGGAGGTGGCAGCTCTCAAGGTCAGCGATATCGACAGTGAGCGCATGCTGATCCGCGTCGAGCAGGGTAAGGGCAGGAGGGACCGCTACGTCATGCTCTCAGTTAGCCTGCTTGAGCTGTTGCGCGAGTGGTGGCGTGAAGCACGGCCAGCCTACTGGATGTTCCCCGGACGAGCGCCCGGTCAGCACATCACGCCGCGTCAGATCAACCGCGCTGTCCATTCTGCCGCTGACATGGCCGGCATCGACAAGAAGGTGACGACGCACACGCTGCGTCATTCCTTTGCGACGCACCTGTTGGAGAGCAATATCGATGTGCGCATCATCCAGGCGCTGCTCGGCCATTCCAAGCTCGACATGACGGCGCACTACACGCGCGTCGCCACCAACACCATCCGCGATGTCATGAGTCCGCTCGACCGCATCACTCTGAAGAAGGCGACAAAGACATAGCTGGTCGCAATCCATGTCTCGGTCAGCATTGGAGGTCGCGGATATCTTCCGCGATCACGGACCCGCATGGCGTGATGCCAACCGCGGCCGCATCAACCTTGATCAGATGAAGGCGATGAGCGCCATCGAGCGTTGCCGCACGGCAGCCCTCGGCGGTCATGTTGCGCGTTGTGAGAACGATGCCTGCGGACACACAACGATCGCCTACAACTCCTGCCGCAACCGGCATTGTCCAAAGTGTCAGGGTCGGGCAGCACATGATTGGATGGCCGCGCGTGAAGCCGAACTGCTGCCGGTCAGCTACTTCCATGTCGTGTTCACGCTGCCAACGGCGATCGCCGACATTGCCTACCAGAACAAGGCCGTGATCTACGATCTGCTCTTCAAGGCATCCGCCGAGACCATGCAGACGATTGCAGCCGATCCCAAGCACCTTGGCGCCAAGATCGCCGTCATCTCCGTCCTGCACACCTGGGGATCGGCGATGATGCATCATCCGCACGTTCACATGATCGTGCCGGGTGGCGGGCTGTCTGAAGATGGTGAGCGCTGGATCGCATGCCGCAAGGGTTTCTTTCTGCCGGTGCGCGTACTTGCCAAACTGTTCCGGCGCCTGATGCTAGCGAAGATTGTGGCTGCCCATGACACCGGCAAGCTCGCCTTCCATGGCAGTCTTGCCCACCTTGCCGACGCCCGAGAACTCAAGTGCTTCCTGAGATCGGTGCGACGACGCAAATGGTATGTCTATGCCAAGCGCCCGTTCGCCGGGCCCAGGGCCGTGCTCGCCTACCTGTCGCGCTATACGCACAGAGTTGCGATCTCGAACCGGCGGCTGATCCGGGCTGACGCCAAAACGGTAACATTCAAGGTCAAGAACTATCGCCTCGAAGGACAGCGGCGCCATACCACCATGACGTTGGCAACGCCCGAGTTCATTCGCCGCTTCCTCATTCATGTGCTGCCCAAAGGCCTGCACCGCATCCGCCATTACGGCCTCTTCGCCAACACCGTCCGTGCCGCCAACCTCGCTCGAATGCGTGCGCTGCTTGGTGTTCCTGAGAGCCGCACCGATGATCGTTCCGCTGAGGACGGAACCGAGACCTCTTGCGAGCCGGATCACGCCACACCGCCCTGCCCACGCTGCGGAGGCACCATGCGCATCATCGAAGTCTTTGATCCAGGTTGCACCCCGCGCTCGACACCGACACCTGAAGGCATCGACAGCTCATGACACTGCCAAAGGCTTCAAAATATCAGACTGGCCGGCAGCCCGAGTGCAGCATCGACATCACTCACCCTCACGGTCCCGAAGGACGGCACAATCCAAAAACAAATCCTCTGAACCTTGCCGCCCGCGCTGGTCGTAACGCAACCTGCAATCCACGAAAGCCATCTTTGTCGACTTACCCAGGCGACGCTGAGCCCAACCGCTCGCCCAAATCCCCATAGCGTTCGCGGCGCCACCGTGCGCAAACGCCCGCGGGTTCCTTCATGTCCGACTTGCCGACGCCGTACGCCCCGCCGATTGCACTCGCACGCTCACCGACCGGCGTCTGCAACCCTTAAACTTGAACGAACCCGCTTCTGCGGGAGAGCGCTGCGCGCGGACCGTGCCGTGGGGCAGGCGCAGTGCTAACCAACTGAACATCAATCGATAACGGGCAAGGCGCCCTGTCTTGAGGATCGAGGGGTTCACCAACCTCCACTCAAGACAGGAGCCCCCAATGACCTCCCAAACAACGCCAGACAAGACAACGCCGAACAAGACATCACCAGAAGCCATCAGCCCGTCAGGCGACACGTGTGCAATGTCACCACTGCGTGCCCGCATGACCGAGGACATGACGATCCGTGGTTTTGTCGCCAAGACGCAAGTCGATTACATCCGTTGCGTTAAGCGCTTTGCTGCCTTTGTTGGCCGCTCGCCGGATACGGCCACGCCGGAAGAGATCCGCAAGTTTCAGTTTGCGTTGCGCGAGGAGGGCATGTCACCGTCCGCGATCAATGCGATCGTGAGTGCCTTGCGCTTCTTCTTCAAGGTCACGCTCGGGCGGCCGGAGATCGATCGCTGGACGCAGTTTGTGCGCGAGCCGCGCAAGCTACCGGTAATCCTCTCCCGAGAGGAAGTCGCCCGCCTCATCGATTGCGCACCCGGCCCCGGCCTCCAGTACAAGGCGGTCTTGTCTGTTGCCTACGGTGCCGGGTTGCGCGTCTCGGAGGTGGCAGCTCTCAAGGTCAGCGATATCGACAGTGAGCGCATGCTGATCCGCGTCGAGCAGGGTAAGGGCAGGAGGGACCGCTACGTCATGCTCTCAGTTAGCCTGCTTGAGCTGTTGCGCGAGTGGTGGCGTGAAGCACGGCCAGCCTACTGGATGTTCCCCGGACGAGCGCCCGGTCAGCACATCACGCCGCGTCAGATCAACCGCGCTGTCCATTCTGCCGCTGACATGGCCGGCATCGACAAGAAGGTGACGACGCACACGCTGCGTCATTCCTTTGCGACGCACCTGTTGGAGAGCAATATCGATGTGCGCATCATCCAGGCGCTGCTCGGCCATTCCAAGCTCGACATGACGGCGCACTACACGCGCGTCGCCACCAACACCATCCGCGATGTCATGAGTCCGCTCGACCGCATCACTCTGAAGAAGGCGACAAAGACATAGCTGGTCGCAATCCATGTCTCGGTCAGCATTGGAGGTCGCGGATATCTTCCGCGATCACGGACCCGCATGGCGTGATGCCAACCGCGGCCGCATCAACCTTGATCAGATGAAGGCGATGAGCGCCATCGAGCGTTGCCGCACGGCAGCCCTCGGCGGTCATGTTGCGCGTTGTGAGAACGATGCCTGCGGACACACAACGATCGCCTACAACTCCTGCCGCAACCGGCATTGTCCAAAGTGTCAGGGTCGGGCAGCACATGATTGGATGGCCGCGCGTGAAGCCGAACTGCTGCCGGTCAGCTACTTCCATGTCGTGTTCACGCTGCCAACGGCGATCGCCGACATTGCCTACCAGAACAAGGCCGTGATCTACGATCTGCTCTTCAAGGCATCCGCCGAGACCATGCAGACGATTGCAGCCGATCCCAAGCACCTTGGCGCCAAGATCGCCGTCATCTCCGTCCTGCACACCTGGGGATCGGCGATGATGCATCATCCGCACGTTCACATGATCGTGCCGGGTGGCGGGCTGTCTGAAGATGGTGAGCGCTGGATCGCATGCCGCAAGGGTTTCTTTCTGCCGGTGCGCGTACTTGCCAAACTGTTCCGGCGCCTGATGCTAGCGAAGATTGTGGCTGCCCATGACACCGGCAAGCTCGCCTTCCATGGCAGTCTTGCCCACCTTGCCGACGCCCGAGAACTCAAGTGCTTCCTGAGATCGGTGCGACGACGCAAATGGTATGTCTATGCCAAGCGCCCGTTCGCCGGGCCCAGGGCCGTGCTCGCCTACCTGTCGCGCTATACGCACAGAGTTGCGATCTCGAACCGGCGGCTGATCCGGGCTGACGCCAAAACGGTAACATTCAAGGTCAAGAACTATCGCCTCGAAGGACAGCGGCGCCATACCACCATGACGTTGGCAACGCCCGAGTTCATTCGCCGCTTCCTCATTCATGTGCTGCCCAAAGGCCTGCACCGCATCCGCCATTACGGCCTCTTCGCCAACACCGTCCGTGCCGCCAACCTCGCTCGAATGCGTGCGCTGCTTGGTGTTCCTGAGAGCCGCACCGATGATCGTTCCGCTGAGGACGGAACCGAGACCTCTTGCGAGCCGGATCACGCCACACCGCCCTGCCCACGCTGCGGAGGCACCATGCGCATCATCGAAGTCTTTGATCCAGGTTGCACCCCGCGCTCGACACCGACACCTGAAGGCATCGACAGCTCATGACACTGCCAAAGGCTTCAAAATATCAGACTGGCCGGCAGCCCGAGTGCAGCATCGACATCACTCACCCTCACGGTCCCGAAGGACGGCACAATCCAAAAACAAATCCTCTGAACCTTGCCGCCCGCGCTGGTCGTAACGCAACCTGCAATCCACGAAAGCCATCTTTGTCGACTTACCCAGGCGACGCTGAGCCCAACCGCTCGCCCAAATCCCCATAGCGTTCGCGGCGCCACCGTGCGCAAACGCCCGCGGGTTCCTTCATGTCCGACTTGCCGACGCCGTACGCCCCGCCGATTGCACTCGCACGCTCACCGACCGGCGTCTGCAACCCTTAAACGTTTCACCATTGGGGTTGTGCTGATCTTCGGTTCACTGGTGCTCCCGGCGCTACGCGGACAGCCATCGGGCACCACGGTGACTTTGATGAAACAGGGGAAGTTCATGCTTGGGAGTAGTAGACTTTTCCGGATCTTGTCAGTGCGGTTGAAATAGCCTCGGAACCGACCGTAAAATCCTCAGCTACAAGCTCACTGAAACAGGTCACTTTAGACATTCGCGCTCGACGGTTAATTGGCGGACAATTGGCCGAACTCCGAACGTAGAACCTTTCGTATCCAGAGTTCTGCCGGGTCGCGGTCCGCTTCGGGACGCCAAGCCATGGAGATATTGAACATCGGCGATTTGAATGGGAGATCGCGGACATTCAAGCCGCCAACTCGTTCAAGCTCGGTGGCGAAGTACTCTGGCACAGTTGCGATCAGGTTCGAGGAAGACAGCACGTACGGTAGGGCTGCAAAGCTTGACATCGAAAGGCAGATCGAACGGCTCGTGCCGAGCTTCGACAGTTTCTCGTCGATGTAGCCTGTCAAATCGCCAGCAAAAGTCACCAATGCGTGTGGTGCCGCACAGTATTGCTCGATCTCGAACGGACCTGATGGAAATCCAGTGCTCGATACGACTTTGTATCCGACTCGTTTGAGCTTCTGCACTTTGGTTGGTGCCGCCAACTCCTCCAGATATCCAACCGCCGTAGTTACTTCTTGCTGTTTCATCATTTCGTAGACGCGACGATAGTCAGTCGAAATGGCAACAACTCGCGCGGAAGGGGCTTCCTTCATCGTACGCCCCATGATGCGAGGCAGCAGGACCGCTTGCACGTCGTCCGACATGCCGATCCGAAACGTCCTGGTTGTGGTGCCCGGATCAAATTGCTGACTGGCTCTTAGGTTGGCCTCGACCGCGCTCAAAAGAGGCTCGACATCCCGTCCAAGACTCAAGGCGCGCGCGGTTGGCTCGAACCGACCGCTGACGCTTACAAAAAGTGGGTCGTTTAGGTTCTTTCTCAGCCGCGAAAGCGCGTGCGAGACGGCCGGCTGACTGAGCCCGAGTTTGCGAGCGGCCGCCGTCACACTGCGCTGGTCTAACAGCGCAACGAGAACGACCAGCAAGTTCAGGTCGAGTTTCTTTCCATCCATTGTATGCATAACAATTATGATATTCATGAATTTGAAGAATATCAATGTTCATGCAAAATCTTCCTCTCGACAGCTTTGAGAATGGGAGAGGCACGATGTCCATACGAGAACGTTTCGAGGCTTGCGAGCAGCGCGCAAGCGTCTCCGATGTAGGATCTCGAGGGCTGCTGACGACAGATCAAAAGCATGCAGCACAAGTCGGCGGCCTACTCGCACTCAGCTTGCCGCCAAAGGAACTTCGACGCCGGTTCGACGTGCTACTGAGTGAAGGATGTGGACCAGAGTTTTTGGAAGACATTGTAAGGCAAATTGCAGCGTACATTGGCTATCCCAAAGTGAACGCATGCGCTGAGGTTCTTCACCAAGCAATTTCTGACGCAGCTCTGCAGGTGGAGCCTCCCGAAAACGTCTGGGACAGATCCGATGACGACAGGTATGCTGCAGGAACGACGGACTACAATCAGCTTAATCCAACGGCGCTAGCCACCATCCGTGCTGCATTTGATGAAGCCGCGCCCGACCTTGCCGATCTGACGTTCCGTGCTTTCGGTGACGTGTATGCTTCTTCAAGATTGCCGCTTCAAACACGTCAGTTCGCGACGGTGACTTCCCTCGCCTGCCTTGGCGGGGTCGCACCACAGCTGCGCTTCCATTTCGGCGCATCATTACACGTCGGCGTCACATATGAGCAGTTGGTCGAGACGATCTATATCGTGCAGTCACTCGCGGGAATGCCGGCAGCCTACAACGCAATGATCGAGTTGAAAGCCGCGCATGAATCTCAAGGAGAGCCGCCGCCTTATCGATAGTAGTCACGTGGCGCCAAGACCAACAGCTTCCGCATACCTGCAAGGTTCGCTTTACGGTCTTGCAGCAGTGTGCATTTGGGCATCGTGGATCGTGGCCGTCCGGCTTGGCATCAAGACGAGCCTTCAGCCTTGGGACATCGTGGCCATCCGCTTCGGTGTCGCCGGAGTGATCTTACTACCAGTCCTGCTCAGCAAAGGACTGGCCCTCGACAAATTGGGCTGGATGGGCGTAACCGTAATTGTCATGGGCGGTGGCGCGCCTATGGTGTTGGTCTCCTACGGTGGCTTGTTGTTCGCGCCGGCGGCGCATGCGGCATCACTCTATACCGCCCTAATACCACTCTATGTCGCGATCCTTGCTGCAATTGTGATCGGCGAGCCTTTCACAATTGGCAAGCGGTTCGGCCTCCTCCTGATCGCCGTGGGAGCCATCGGTATTCTATGGGGTGCCGGCGGCACGATCGGATCAATTCAGAATGTCGGACATCTCATGTTCATTGGCGCGGGCATACTGTGGGCCGGCTATACGGTGGCCCTGCGCCATGCACGACTGGCAGGTCTTCACGCCGCTGCTATCGCGGCAGTCTTATCATTGGTTACCTACATGCCAGGCTACATCTTCGTGTCCGGAAGTAATCTCTTAAGTGCGCCTTGGTCAGACCTTGCACTGCAAGCATTTGTCCATGGAATATTGGCGGCTGTCGTTGCATTGGTGTGTATTGGACGCGCGGTCAGTCTTCTGGGCGCGTCAAACGGCTCTGCTTTCGCGGCGTTGGCCCCCGCGATAACCGCCATGATGGCCATTCCGATCCTCGGCGAATGGCCTGCCACAAGTGACTGGATAGCAATGGTCCTGATTTCGGTCGGCGTGTACCTCGCAAGTGGAGGGCCGGTTCCGACATGGATTAGTCGGTGACACGCATGAGACCGACGGTCAGTGCAGGCCAAGATCTCAAGTTCTGAGGCAAAGGGGATGAGGAAGCGTATTCGCTTAGCATTCGGAAACGGGCGCTGTGGGACTGCGAATCCTAAAAGCTGCAAAGTTGATATCGATGACGGCTATGTGGACAAAACTCTATTGGCATTGAACTGACGGTCAGCGCTCTGGTGCCCCAATCGCTACGCAAGCCACCATCAGGCACCAAGTCGACTTCGATCAAACTCCAGACATAGCTGATCTGTGTTTCTTTGAGAGGATAGCGCTCGCGGCTGGCCAGCGACCTTCTTTGACAACCAAATCGGTAATTTCCCTGATCAACTCTCGTGTCACTTCCCTTTCCCGGGTCGGAGGATCGCTCTCCAAGTATCCGAGGTAGAGTGTTCGTATCATGCCTTCGTCGGAGATTTTGCGTGCCACTAAACGGCCACTGCGCAGTTGTTCGTCGACGAGCGATCGTGGGGCAAGTGTGCAACCCAAGCCGTTCTCCAACGCCCCGATTGTGGCAGCGACGGATGCAAGGCGGATATGAGCGGCCTCATCGATTTTGCGCACTAGCGCGGTGCGATCTGTAAGGCCACGCACTAGAGCGCCGCTCTTCAACAACACGACAGGAAGATTGGCCATCTCGCCAAGGCTGATCGGGTCGTTTGATTTACCGACAATGTCTGTGCGCCCGACACAGAACATCTCTTCTTCGAGCAGTGCTTCGCGGACGATCCGATTATCTGCAGGTGGGTTGAAAGCGACGGTGAGATTTACCCGGCGATCGCGTAGGAGATCGAATGCTGCACCAGAGAATGCTTCTTCCAGCAGCAGTCGCAGCTTTGGGTAGCGCTTCGTGATAGCAGTCATCAGTGGCACACCGATCAGTTTGATAACCGTGAACGGCATACTGACTGCAACATCGCCGGCTACTTCGGTTTGATCGCGCCGAACCTCCGACTTTGCCCGTTCGAGCGCATCGAGTACGCGTCGCGTATGCTCGTATAATAAGAGTCCTGCGGCCGTCGGCTCCATGCCGCGAGGCTTGCGCAGGAATAGCTCTGTCTCCAGCTCTTCTTCGAGACGAGCAATATGATGGCTTAGAGCCGACTGCGCGACGCTGCAGTTGGCAGCCGCATGCGAGATGTTGCGATGCTCACAAACAGCACGGAAGTAGGTGAGTTGCCGGATGTCCATCCAAAACCATCTAAATTCTAGAACGTTAAGATCAAAAATATATACTTCTCAGATGGTGCTTCAAGCGCTTTAATGAGGTTGCGATCCCTGCTTCAAAACACACGGTCGATCTGGGAGGAGAACCAAAATGAGAATAGGGAAAATTGGCTTGAAGTTCGTCGTCGCAACAGCGGCTGCAACGCTTGTTGCGTCTTCCGCCGCGCTCGCGGCCTTCCCTGAAAAGCCAATCAAGCTTGTTGTCGGTTTCCGCGCTGGCGGCGGCACCGATGCACTTGCCACTGCGCTTTCCAAGGAGATGGAAGCCATCCTTGGCCAACCTGTCGTCAAGGAAATTCGTGCTGGCGCTGGTGGCGGTAAAGCGGCTGCATCCGTGAAGATGGCCAAGCCCGACGGCTACACGTTGGTCATGGCTGTTACCCCGACGTTTGCTTTCAATCCGGCCTTCGCACCGCAGAAGACGCCCTATACGAAGGACGACTTTGACTACATTGAAAGCCTCGCCAAAGCGCAGGAAGGCATCTTTGCAAAATCAGATGCGCCGTTCAAAACGTGGGCGGAAATGATCGCTTACGCTAAGAAGGGCAACACGCTCACCTATGCAGCGGTAACGCCATACGACCGCCTCCTAACCAAGGCGATCAGCAAGAAAGACGGCATTACGATCAAGGCCGTTCCAGTGAAAGGCGGATCAGGCGCCGTTAAGAACGTGCTTGGCGGACATACGAGCATGGGCTTTACCGGCGGCGCTCACATCAAACACCTCGCCAAGGGAACGGTTGTGCTGCTGGCCAGCCTGCGCACCGAGCGCCTGACCAACACGCCTGACGTTCCAACCTTGACCGAACTCGGCTATCCGTTTTCATTCGAAGCCCACTTCATGATCGCAGCCCCGAAAGGCGTTTCGGCAGACGTGAAGAAGACGTTGGTTGATGCAATCCGCAAGGCATCGAAGGGACCGGCTGTCCGCCAGATCCTGAAAAAGCTGCCGTTTGCGGAAGAGCAACTCGGTCCTGAGGGCCTCACGAAGATGATCGACAAGGCCTACAAGGGCTACGTCGAAGTAGTTGCAGCCAACAAGTAGCCGAAGTTGAGCCTTTGAGCTGTGCAGGGGCGGCCAGAAGATGAAGCATGTCGACATCCTGACGTCGCTTGTTCTGATCGCCCTTGCGCTTGGCGGCATCTTTTGGGCCGTGCCGCTCGAAACAACGGCTGGTGAACCGGGTGAAATCGCGCCCGCTGACCTGCCCAAGATTGCGCTCTGGGTAATTGTCGTTTGTGGTGCCTGGCAATTGCTGCAATCGCTTCGCAGTAATGACGGCAAGCCAAACCCATTTGATCGCTTTGCACTTGGTTTCCTGGCCGCCGGAACTCTCACCCTCTTTGCGGCACTCATTGGCATTTGGAAGTTTGGATACGTCGCCGGAGGTATCCTTTGCATTATTGCCATCGGTGCAGCGATGCGCCCGAAGGGTGCAAATTGGGCATGGCTTGTAGCCGTAGCGCTCATCCTGCCTGTCGGGATTTATTTTCTCAGCTGGCACGGCCTTCGTCTATCGTTGCCGTGAGGATGCCATGAGCGAAATATTTCTTGGCATTCAGGATGCTTTCACGCTTGCAAACATCATCATCATCTTCGCAGGCGTCACACTTGGAATCATTGTTGGAGCGATCCCGGGACTCAATGCTCCGATGGCGATCGCGATTGCGGTGCCGCTGACATACTACATGTCGCCGTTATCGGCCTTAGCCTTTCTAATCTCTGTCAACAAGGGTGGAAGCTTCGGCGGTTCAATTTCCGGGATATTGTTGAACACACCGGGCTCGCCGGAAGCAGCTGCCACCGCAATTGATGGCTACCCGCTTGCGCGAAAAGGCAAACCTGTCAAAGCAATGCAGACGGCGCTCAGCGCCTCCGTTTGTGGTGATCTGTTTAGCGATATCGTCCTGATACTTGTCGCAGCGCCTCTTGCAATCATTGCGCTGAAGCTCGGGCCGGTTGAGACGTGTGCCCTCATAATCTTTGCATTTGCAATGATTTCGGGACTGCTTGGAAGCTCGATCGCAAAAGGACTAATTGCAACCGCCCTCGGCATATTCTTCGCCACTGTCGGTACAGATCCCACGCTGTCGATGCCGCGCCTGACATTTGGATCAATTGATCTCCAAAGTGGTATCCCGCTGATGGCAATCGGTATTGGCATGCTTGCATTGTCCGAGGTCCTGCTGCAGATCGAGGAGTACTTCCGAGGACAACACGGAAAGGCGCCGCCTGTCGCAAAAATCGAAAGCGACGAGGATGATCGTCTAACGGCTCGCGAATTCTTGGGCCTAAGTCGAACAGTTTTCCGCTCTGCTGTCATCGGAACCGCAATTGGTGCTTTGCCTGGCCTCGGCGCGACCATAGCCGGTTTCCTTGGCTATGGCGCAGCACGGCGTGCGTCACGCACACCGGAAAAATTTGGCAAGGGTGAACCAGAAGGCGTTGCGGCAGCGGAAGCCGCCAACAGCGCAGTCGTCGGTGCCAACCTAATCCCACTGCTTGCATTGGGCATTCCTGGAAATGTCGCGGCAGCGTTGTTGGTGGGTGCCTTTATCATCCATGGAATCGCACCTGGGCCATGGCTCTTCGACGACCATGGCAGGCTCATCTACGGCATGTTTGCTGCGATGGTGATCGCAAACTTCGCGAACCTTTTCATCGGCGGTTTTGGTCTTCGCCTATTCGCGCGCGTGTTGGCAATCCCGAAGCCCGTTATTCTTCCTGCTCTCGTGTTGCTATGCCTGACCGGCGCTTATCTGAATGATCAAAGCTTCTTCGCCGTCAGCCTGACGATTGCGTTTGCCGTTCTCGGCTACATCATGCGCAAGCTCGAATACCCGTTTGTGACGTTCATTATCGGCTTTGTTCTCACACCGATGCTGGAGCTCTCCGTCAGCCAAGCCGTCATCATAACGGGCGGTAGTATCTTTGCGTTGACCAAACACCCGGTGGCACTGGCCTTTGTGGCACTCACCGTTTTCGTCGTATTGCGTTTCACCCTATTTGCACCTCGCCCCAAGACTGCGACCCAACCGGAGAAATTAGAACCGTGACTGTTGAAGTCGATTTTCAGCCGCAAGCAAAGTCTTCTCTCACTGGCATACGTGTTCTGGACCTTTCGCGGCTCGTGTCAGGGAACATTGTGACACATCTGCTTGCCGACCACGGTGCCGAGGTCATCAAGGTCGAGCGACCCGGCGTCGGCGATGACCTGAGAAACTGGAGAACCAAGGGCCACAGCGTTCACTGGAAAGTTTATTGCCGCAACAAGAAGAGTATCACGCTTGACCTCAGGCAGGATGAAGGAAAGCAGATTTTCCTGAGCCTCATCGAACGGATGAACGTGCTCGTAGAGAATTTCAAGCCAGGAACGCTTGAGAAGTGGGGCATCGGCCCGGATGTGCTTTTCGCACGCAATCCAAAGCTTGTTATCATGCGCGTATCAGGCTGGGGCCAGACTGGTCTTTATGCGCACAAGCCGGGATTTGGGAGCCTAGTTGAAGCTATGTCCGGCTTTGCGGCGATGAACGGCTTCGCCGATCGCCCGCCCGTTCTACCGCCGTTGGCTTTGGCGGACATGATTGCCGGTCTCTACGGTTCATTCGCGGTTATGGCTGCAATGCGCAACGTCGAACTGGGCGACGGCAAAGGCCAGGTTATCGATCTCCCGTTGTTCGACCCAATCTATTCAATACTCGGTCCAATAGCCGCCCAATACCGCCTGACGGGAGATGTCCCGGAACGTACAGGTTCTCGATCCGTACAGACCGCGCCGCGCAACGCGTACCGCACACGCGACGGCAAATACGTTGCTTTGTCGGCTTCCATGCAGGCCATGGCCGAGCGCCTGTTCACGGCGATCGGCAAGCCGGAGCTGATCGATGACCCAAAGTACAAGACCAATTCGGATCGCGTGGCCAACAGTGATGAACTTGATCCTATCGTCGGAGACTTCATGGCGAGCCACACCCAGGCCGAGCTGTTGGAACTCTTTGAGAAAGCAGATGTTACAGTCGGGCCGGTAGCTGATATAGCTCAGCTGATGGATCATCCTTACATCAACGATCGTGCGATCATCGTCGATGTCCCCGATGCCGAAATGGGCCACGTACCGATGCACAATGTCATTCCAAGAATGTCTGGCACGCCGGCGTCTTTGCGATCACCAGCTCCTGACCTAGGCCAACACAATAACGAAATCTTCGCGGAGATCGGACTAAGACAAGATGAGTTAGAACGGCTCGCTGGCCAAGGCATCGTTTGATGAATTTGGCAACCACTGAGCAACCGTTGTGGCGTTCGTTGCTTTTCGTACCGGCAACCGCAGAGCGCTTTGTCGAAAGGGCTCACACACGGGGCGCCGATGCCATCATTGTTGATCTCGAAGACGCGGTCGCGCCCAAAGAAAAGGAGCGCGCCCGTTCTCTATTACCGGATGTCATTACGCAAGTCGGCCGAGCAGGGGCGGACGTGCTCATCCGCATCAATCGGCCCTGGCGCATGACGATGGCTGATCTTGAGGCCTCCGTTCTAGAAGGCGTGACGGCACTCGTTCTGCCAAAGGCGGAGTCAGCAGAGCATGTGGTTTTCGTCGATGAGGTCGTCTCGGAGCTAGAAGCTGAACGGGGGCTGTCGCCAGGCTCGGTCGGCCTCTTCGTGCTCATTGAAACTGCCAAAGGCTATCTGAACGTGAGGGATATCGTGCACGCCAGCCCGCGCCTGCGTGCCGTGAGCGTTGGCATGGAAGACTTTGCAGATGTGATCGGTATGCCGGAAGTCGAAACCGAGGCCATCTTAGGCTTCAATCGCGAGGTTCATGTTGCCGCGCGCGAGGCCGGACTACTCATGCTCGGCTATCCCGGCTCAATCGCCAACTTCTCGGACCTGGATCTTTTTCGAGCCAACGTCCAACGGGCCAGAAAGCTCGGCTTCGACGGTGGCCCGTGCATTCACCCGGCTCAAGTCACGATCCTGAATGAGGAATTCTCGCCATCCGCAAAGGAGATCGAAAGCGCCGAACGGGTCGTCGAACTCTACGGCAAGGCAAAGTCGGATGGCTCAGGAGCCGTTGCCTTCGAAGGCAAAATGATCGATGAGCCGATTGTAAGAAGGGCGGAGCGGATGCTGGCACTCGCCCGTCGAATTAACGTCGAGCCTGCGCTCTAGTTTGCGCTTGCGTCACTAGTTCCGAAGTCGTCTTTGTGGACGAAGCCGTCAAATTAAACGCGATTGCCCGGCATTGGTGTGTCCGTCATGCCGCAGAATTCGCATGGTTAGCCTGGACCAATCAATGCAAAGGACGGAGCATGTCGCTCCGCCCGATCAGGTCAGATGTCAATCTTCTCAGAGATCTCAAGTGCGTCGTCGACCTCTATTCCGAGGTATCTGACCGTGCTCTCGATCTTGGTATGGCCGAGCAGCAGTTGCACTGCACGAAGATTTCCGGTGCGCTTATAGATCAGCGTGGCCTTTGTCCGCCTGAGTGAGTGCGTCCCGTAAAGCGTCGGATCAAGACCAACGGACTCAAGCCATTGACCCAAGAGGCGAGAATATTGCCGCGTAGTCAAATGCTTCACAGGCGCGCCTCGGCCTGGAAACAGCCAAACTTGAGATGCGCGATCAACGTCTCTCAAGTACACATCAACTGAGCCACGTGTTTGCTCGGTCAACTCAAACTTGACTGGATGACCTGTCTTTTGCTGTCGAACAATAGCCCGCTCAATAGCGTAGCCGTTCGGTGCAACATCGTCCAAGCGCAGTCGGACGACATCACACCCTCGGAGCTTGCTGTCGATGGCCAGATTGAACAGTGCAAGATCACGCATCTGCTTTTCCATCTGGAGCTTCGTACGAATGGCCCAGACATGTTTGGGCAGGAGTGGTGGTTTTTGTCCAATGATCTTGCCCTTGTTCCAAGGCTCAGATTCCTCGCGCGGACGAATGATTTCTCGGATCGTTTTCATTGATCAACTCCTCAGTTTTAGAGTGAGTGATAACGATGAACGATCACCGGCAGGCGCGGTGGTGCCAGTCGGACAGAGGTTAACGCTCGTCACTGAAGACTTATGGCCCGCCGCCCGCTCCTCACGAACACTGACAGCCAGATCTTGACCAAGCGCCGGGGCGCAACACCAGGCAATTCGATGCTGTTATGTCGGACGCCGCGGGACCGATCATGTACTGCATAGATGTGTGCCGCACTGGGGCTTGCCCCAGTGGGTCACTCGCTGCTGCCCTTCCCAGCGCCCAAATAGAGTCCTGGACGCATTTTCGCACGCTCTGTCCCGCAACGTCTTCGTCGTCAATGGAACAGTTGCGAGATGGACATGTCGGATGCGACCACAAACGTTTTGATCGGCTACGCCCGAACCTCGACCATCGAACAGGAGGCTGGTCTCGAAGCGCAGATGCGCGATCTGGAGGCGTTGGGTTGCAAGAAGATCTTCACGGAGCAGGTATCGTCGGTGGGTCGGCGCGAACAACTCGAAGCCTTGCTCGACTATTTGCGGGATGGCGATGTGCTCGTTGTCACCAAACTCGACCGGTTGGCGCGCTCAGTCAAAGACCTGTTGCGCATCCTCGATGCGGTACGGGCAAATGGTGCTCATCTGCGCATCCGGAACATGGGGTTAGACACCGGCACGGCCAACGGTCGTTTGATGTTGACCGTTCTTGGTGCAGTTGCCGAGTTCGAGCGCGAGATCATGCTGGAACGCCAACGCGAAGGCATTGCTAAGGCTAAAGCTGAAGGCAAATACAAAGGCCGCAAGCCAACGGTGCGCGCCCGCAAGGCTGAAATCCAAGACATGGCTGACCAAGGAGTTGGTCCTACGGAAATCGCCAAGCGCCTAGGCGTTGCGCGGTCGAGTGTCTACCGTGTCATGGCTGAGAACCGATAGGCAATCCGGCCTTCCCGGCATACCTGCTAAGCTTGGCCCATTGTCGCTCTATATACTTCATCGCACTGGCGCGACCATTCTGTGAATTCTCGGATGGCACTCTGCCGCTCCTCAAGTATCCGCTCTTGGCGCGCGCGCTCGCGGGCAGTATCTCCGCCACGGTGATATCTGGCGTGGCTTGAATTTGGTGTGTCACCCGGCTCCGAAATTCCACCCCACCCTCGGTGGCGACCGTGCGTCCCAAGAATAGCGATCATCGCCTTGACGCTACCCTTTTGCGCTTTTCTCTCGAGAGCCAATTCATAGCGATCAAGCCGGACACCATGATAATCCTCCAGCATTTCGGCGACGACTGGATGACGCTTGATGTAGTTGTGAATTGTCTTTCGGCTGCACCCCAACCGACGCGCAGCACCACTTACGTAACCACGCTCCATTAGCAGCGCATGGATGACTTGCTCCGGCGCAAACCGCTCCGGCCGGCCGCGACGGCCTTTGGCCTTTACGGGTTGATTTTGTTCCCACATTTGTCCTGTCCATAGGGCGGAAAAAAAGATTGATCAAAGGCTTCCCTGAGCCCGAATCACATCATCAATGATCGGCGCGAAAGGCTGCTCGCACAAGCACAACAATTCGTTGGCATCGCCTTCGCAGAAGGCTTGTGGCAGGCATCACCCAGTCCCTCTGGTAGACAGCAAATGGTTGGGGAAAATTGGCTGCTTTGCAGAGCATCGCGGGCATGGCTGAGTATCAATGGGCGAGCGCGAGGTCGACTGCTCTCACCAGGTGCGGACATTCGTTGTGCAGCGCACTAGCTCACTTTTGACCCTGAGCCGACCAAGCCTCGCTCAGCATCCCATCGCCCAACTGCTTGTAGTCGAAGATGCTCAAATCCGATAACCTGCACTTGAGGATTGGGGAGGAGAGTGTCCTTTGGAGACAGAGCGGGTTGCACGAAGGCTGGCAGCGATCGTCGCAGCAGACGTAGCCGGCTATTCCCGTCTCATCACGGTCGATGAGGAAGGTACGTATAGGGCGCTACGCCTTCATCGAACTGAGCTGATCGACCCAAAGATCGCAGAGTATGGTGGCCGCATCGCAAACACTGCTGGCGACAGTCTGCTGATTGAGTTTCCTAGTGTCGTAGATGCGCTCCGTTGTGCCCTGGACGTCCAAGAAGGTATGTGCGAGCGCAACCGCGCTGTAGCGGAGGCCGCTCGTATCGAGTTTCGGATCGGAATCAATCTTGGTGATGTTATTGAGTCGGATGGTGACCTGCTTGGCGATGGCGTCAATGTGGCCGCTCGGCTGGAGAATTTGGCGGAACCTGGAGGGATATGCATCTCACGGGCGGCACGCGACCAAGTCCGAGACCGGTTTGAAATCGGCCTCGAAGACCTCGGCGAAGTCGAAGTCAAGAATATCACGCGGCCCGTCCGAGTATTCCGCGTCCATGCCGACGGAAGCGAAACCCATACTCCTAGTCTGATCGCCAGACTGTCCGCAGCAGCGACCAGGAAACGACCCCTTTTAGGGGCCGCAGCGGGGCTTTCGCTAGTCGTGCTGCTTGCCGCGCTCTGGAGCACAGACTTTTTTAGGGTGAGCACTACGGATGGCCAGACGCATGCGCAAATGCGTCCCGCTCTCATAGTATTACCGTTTGCAAATCTCAGCGGCGATCCAACGCAAGACTATTTCAGCGACGCGTTTACTGAAGATATTACGACGGCGTTGGCACGTACTCCTGGCTTATTGGTCGTGGCACGCAATACTGCCTTCACGTTCAAAGGAAAAGCAGTAGATGCACGGCATCTGGGCAAGCAGCTTGGCGTGCGTTACATGCTGGAAGGAAGCGCACGAAGAACGAACAACAACATGCGGGTCACGGCACAGCTGATCGAGACGACCGGCGGAACACATGTTTGGGCCGAACGCTTCGACCGCCCTTTTTCGGAGTTATTCAAAGTCCAGGACCAACTCGTCGATCGGATAGTCGGCTCAGTGGCCTCTCGCCTGCGCCGTCGCGAAGGCCAACGCGCGCTGGAAGCTCCGGCAGAAAAACTGGCCGCCTATGATTTGACTGCGAGAGCCTCGCTGCTCTTCCGCAAGAATACTCTTACGGCGGTGGAAGAAGCGCGGAGTCTATTGAGGCGGGCGATCGAGATCGATCCTAACTATGCGAAGGCTCATACCGTCCTGTCGCGTGTCGAGAACTTCTTCTTCACCAGCAGGATCAGTGCCGAGTACGCCAAACCTGAGACTGCCGCCCGAGTTGTGGCAGCGGCGGCAAGAGGAGCAGCGCTTGCACCCGATGATGCGTACGCTCATGCGGTCCATGGGATGGCGCTCCGATTACGTCGAGACTACGACAAGGCGCTCAGGGCAGCCACGAAAGCAAGAGAACTAGCACCAACAGATAGCGATGTATTATCCGAGGTTTCAAGCGTCTTGCTTGGCGCTGGCGATTATCGGGGAGTCGTGAAGACGGTCCGATTAGCCCTGGCGCTCGATCCGTATCTTAGCCCCGTTTACGTTGGTGCGATTCTGTCCCAAGCCCTGTTCGCGCTCGGAGACTACGTCGGTGCAAAAGAAACAGCCCTCGAGTGTTTACAGAAGAGCCCGAACGACGTGCGGTGTGTCGAAAGCTTAGTAAGAGCCTTAGGTGAAACCGGCCCCAAGGCCGAGGCAAGCGAGGCAGCGAAGCGGCTGCTTCGTCTCAGCCCTAATTACACCGTTTCCGAATATAGGCGTCGGGCCAGCAAGAACAGAAGTGATAAGGACGCGATCGAGCGATGGGCTGCAGGACTCCGAAAAGCTGGTATCCCAGAATAAGGTGACCGCAAAGACGATCCTTCAGCACAACTGGCATATTCACTTGTTAGGCCAGGAAATTTCAGTCGAGCGGTAATCGACTAGTTCTCCTATTGGCCCATCGGTCATATCGCCGTTTGAGCACATCGCGTCCGCTGCCAGCGGTATCGCTGCCGTCATGCTGCATCGCAACCCACTCACCAAATTGACCCAAATCGGACGCAGTTCTCCATTAATTCGCAAGTTGCGCTCGTTGCATTTACGCTGCGCGGTCAGCAAACCTCTGGTACTCGGTCATCTGTCTTACCTCTATCTAGCGCCACGAGCTTATTGGAGTTGCCCCTGTCTGACCGGACACCTTGCGGTTACGGATGGGCTCTTCGGTGCTCGCGGGGCGAGCGCATTCTGAGCCCGGAGTGTGGATGGTTGTCGTTGTAGTCCTCGATCCATCCGGCGATCAATGACAAGGCGGCTTTGGCATCCGGGATCGTCGCGATCCGGACGTAGTCGCGCTTGAAGGTTTTCACGAACGCCTCCGCGAGCCCATTGCTTTCGGGGCTGGCGACGGGCGTGAAGCTTGGCACCAGGTTGAGGGCCGTCGCGAAGTCCCGTGTCGCTTTGGCGGTGTAGGGGCTGCCATTGTCGGACAGCCACTCGACCGGGTGCGGCGCACGCATGGCAGCGAACCGACTCTCCACCGCGTCCAGCATCATGTCGCGGATCATGTCTCCACTGATCCCGCCGCCGGTCACAGCCCGCCACGATATAATCTCTCGATCGTGCGCGTCGATCGCGAACGCCACGCGGACAATCTCCCCGTTCCAGCACGTGAACTCGCATGCATCGGAGCACCAGCGGACATTCGAGCACATCACGACTACCTTGCCGTCGTGGCGGCGGCCGGGGCGCTCTGCGGTGTGGCGAGCGAGCAGGAGACCGTGCTGTTTCATCAGCCGGTAGACCCGCTTGTGGTTCACGCGGGGTTTGTTTTCATTGACTAATTCCCGGTTCAGCAGCGCCGTAACCCGCCGGTAGCCATAGGTCGGGCGTTCCCCGACGAGTTTCTGAATGCGCTGCACCACCGCCGCATCTTCCGCTCTTGAGGGCTTCAGATGCGGCTTCTCACTCCGATTCAGGCGATCATGCAGGCGGGAGCGGGCGACGCCGAGTGTCGTAGCGATCGTCTTCACCGGCCATCTCCCTTGCTCGCAGAGCGCAACAGCAAGGTCGGTTTTTTTGCCCGCGCTTTTTCAAGCGCCTCGCGCAGGATCTCGGCTTCCATGGTCTTGCGCCCGAGCTGGCGTTCAAGCTCGCGGACCTGTGCTTCGAGCTTGCGCACCTCGGATGCGCCAACCACCTCTTCATCCGATCCCACCGCTCTCGTGCCCCCTTCGCTCATCAGTCTGCGCCATCTGAACAGAAGGTTGGCCGCAACGCCATGGCGGCGTGCGACGGCGGACACCGTCTCACCGGGATCGTAGCTTTCCTCGATGATGCGAAGCTTCTGCTCGGTCGACCAGCGTCGCCGTCGGGCCGTCCCCGTGATCACCTCGATCCGCTGAAAATCGTCGTCGGACATGTGTCTGTGCCTGGGGATATACCCAAGCCTCCCTGCATAAGCAGGGTGTCCGGTCAAAACGGGGGCCAGTTCACTTATGAACTGACGAGCTTGAAGACCTCCACGGGGTCGCGGATGCCCTTCAAGCTTAGGTCACCGTTTGACACCGACTTATAGTTCCGTTCGATCGCGTTGTGCGCTCGTGCGTTCAAAAGGATCTCGCCGTCCTCAGCGTGGTCGCACAAACGAGCTGCAAGGTTCACAGCTGTGCCAGACGCCGTGTAATCGTAACGGCCTTCAGATCCAACCATGCCAATATTCGCATAGCCGAGTGATATGCCTACACCAAACCCTAAGCGATGCCCGAGGCGTCGCCATTGCTCACTGAGCTTTGCCATACCGTCACGCATAGCGATAGCTAAGCGCACGGCATCACCAGCGGGATCATCACACGGCAACGGGTCATTGAAAATCACCATGATGCCATCGCCCATGCGCTTATCAACGCCAGCCTTGTGCGCACTGATCAGCTTGCCCATCTCCTCGTGATAGGTCTGCAGCACCTCAATAGTTTCCTCGGGCTCAGCCGTCTCACAAAACGCGGTGAAGCCACGCATATCACAGAACAGTGTTGCAATCAGTGAGCGATGGCTACTGCGCAATGCCTCATCACCATCGTTGACCAATGTGTCCGCTACGGCTGGCGATAGGAATTGCTTGAGTGCTCGCGCCTGACGGTGCACCGCCTCAACCAAGCGGGCATTCTCAATTGCGATAAGGGCCTGGTCAGCAAATGTCTCAACAAGCCTGATTTCACGATCGGTGTACGGCCTCACATTGTTATTAAAAACAGATATGAGGCCTATAACCTCACCATCGCGCTTTAGTGGCACTGCCATCGCCGTGCGCACCTTGTCGCTGATCTGCTTTTGAAAGCCACTCACATGCGGGTCGGCCGCCACGTCAGGAACGTGCACAGTTTCACCAGCTAGCACAGCGCGGCCTGAAACGGATTCGGGGCCAGGCCGGAAGGGGTTGGCTATCATCGCCGCGACCAGCTCGGGGTCATCTATCTTATGAGCGGCGATGTGGTAGGCGCCGTCATCACGTAGCAGGCGCACATGACCAAAGGTTGAGCGGCATAACCTAACCGAGGTCTCAACGATCATCTCTAAGATGGGCTGCAGATCATTCGGCGAGCGAGATATTGCGCTCAGCACCTCGCTAGTTGCTTGCTGTGCCTCTAGCGCCAAATCAAGCTGCTCACGAAGGTTGTCAGACAATGCACACTTCCTAGTTTCACTCCATCGGCAGCGACGCGTCCGTAGCCCATGCGCTCATGGAGCCATCATAGACCGCAATGTTCGGATACTCGAAGCGCTTTCAGTTTAACATGGTAATTGCAAACGACTGCTCCTGGACCATTTGAGTTAAAGGGAAAGTGGGCACTTCGTGCCCGCTTACAGGGGCAACTTCGGCCGTGATGTGCTCTGCCTCATGATGAAATAGTTTGACTGCATACAGTCTCGGCATCGCCAGTTGCAGTTACGGCAGAAGCGATCACATAACGGCAGTCGCGGATTAACCTGCCAAGTCTAATTTCATTAACACCGCGTTGTCAGAGTTACCTTCCTCGCTTGGCCGATTGTCATGTTCAAAGCCAATGGAGGCGTACAGAGCGAGTGCCTCGTGGTGGCGCGGCAACGCGCTCAACGTCATCGTCCTGAATCCCATTTCCTTAGCACGACCAATGAGCTTAGAGACCAGTTTGCGCCCGGCACCGATGCCGCGGGCACTATCTCGGACAAACATCCTGTTCATCTCACAGATACAATCGCCAAGGTCCTTCAGCATGAGAATTCCGACCGGTTGTTCATTCTGAATTGCTAACAAGCACTCCCCTTTTGGTGGCGTAAAGTGGATCAACACCTCCCTTATTTGATCGTCGAACTTCTGATGCTCTAAGTATGTATCGATTTCGGCATTCATTTCGGGATAGCGATCACGCAACCACGCAACAAACTCGTAGGCAAGATCATAGACAGCGGCAGCCTCTTCATCGGTACGGACGCATTTAATAGTCAGCATGACATTGTTCCTTGCCCGTTCGTCTCCAACAGATTTTTGAGCTTACTGCGCCTTCAATCATGACCGCAAATGTGCAGGTTCTTGAATGTGCAGGTTCTTGGGACGCGCCGCTGCGGATGCGGTGGGGCTGACAGGCCTGCTCGCTTCCGAGAAGCGCCAAGACACGACATCGCGGATTGTGAGGCTCAGGCAGTGCAGCGGGCGCTATGGGGATTTGAGATGTGCGCGGGCGGGACTCCAGTTGATGCTGGCGCAGCTTTGTCCTGCGCCACACCGGATCGTTTAGAGTCCCCGATAGGGGATCCGTAAACTCTTCGCCTTTAGGCGACAGGATGCACTAGCATCCGGGAATGGAGAATTACAAACGTGGTAGCCACACGGTCTGGGACTGCAAGTATCATCTCGTCTGGGTGACAAAGTATCGGTACAAGGTTTTGGGCGGCGACATTGGCCAGCGGTGCCGCGAACTCCTGCGTGAGATTGCCATGGCCCATGAGATGCAGATCCATGTGGGTTCGATCAATCGCGATCACGTCCACATGTTGCTCTCGATCCCGCCGAACCTGTCAGTGTCGCGGGCCGTGCAATATCTCAAGGGGAAGAGTTCGCACAAGCTGTTGTCGGAGTTCAAAAGTCTGCGCAAGCGCTACTGGGGCCAGCATCTTTGGGCTCGCGGATATTGGGTCTCCTCAAGCGGGAATGTTACCGATGAGGTATGGAAAGAGTACATCAAGAACCAGAAGCCGCCCGAGCCCGATGATGATTTCAAAGTGGTATAGTCCGCCGCATGGCGGACCGATCCGGCTTATAGCCGTAACGGGAAGCCACCGGCTTTAGCCGGTGGAAAATTCACAATCTTCTTGCAACCAGGGCGTCGTCCAGACATGGCCCACCACTGAAGAGCCGCATGGGAGCATATCGTGTCCGGTAATTGAGGGGTAAGCGGAACAGTTGTTCTCAGCATGATGATAGCGGGACCTGACCCGAAGCCGACCAAACCGGTTTTCTAGCAGCACTCGTACGCGCGTTACTAGCTGGCCACAAATTTGGATTTAACTCACAGTTGGATCAGGCACGAACTGTTAAGATTTACCTTTCCGTTGACAGTCGCAGCCCCGTCCCATCGGTGAAGTTTGGCCTCGCAGCTGTCTACGCGACCGAGAAATGTCAAAAGTTTTCGACCCATCTAGGAGAACCAAGTGAGCAAGCCACCAGAGTATCGCGTCATTCGCCGGTATTACCTTGGCCGATCTTACCTGACGATATCAAGCGTCAGTGATGGACACGCTATGGACATCGGACCGCCGATCGCCTACGAGGCCGGCGGCGACGCAGTCGCAGAACTAAGAGCAGAAATCATGGGCGAACTTGCTGCCCTCGACAAACCAATTCTGGACGAAAGCGAAGTCTTCACTTCGCTTCGCATCGAACCAGGCCAGCCCGATTCGGGGAAAGAACAACCGTGAACAATTTGGCTGGTTAGGCCATCAACCGTCCAGCGGATACACGGGCAATCTATCAATGGCAGGACAGCATGTCTGCTGTCAGACCTCAATTTGAAATAATGGTTTGATCGCCATTAGTTTTCACCCGGCGGCGCACTGGCATCAAGCTGCTACATGCCGTGCGAAAAGCGTTTAGTTCCTTGGCAATTTGGGCCGCATGCAAATCCTGTCACACTACTAAAGGCTCGCATCGATTCATTCAGCCGATGTTATTCCTGTCCGGTATTGCCATTCGGGCTCCAAACCGGTGGTTCAGGATTTGGGCCGATCAGCTTGCCCTTGTTCCATGGCTCGCGGTCGGCGTACGGATAGATTGGATTAAAGTTCTCAGTCATGGCTTTCTCCTTGAGTTCCAGGGAGTAACCACTTTGAGAACTGAGGTCCGCTTACTGCATCGAGCGACAGAAGTAAGGTGAATCATCTGTGGGTGGAGCGACGTGAATGACCCTGGCTGTTACGAAACGCTCGAATACTGATATGATTCCCGCATAGCTTTGCGTGGGCATGGCATGAAGCGGTTCATCGAGGGCCAGGCGCGAGATCAGGCAACGCTCTTCCCGGAATGTCTTGAAGACTGGATCGACGAAAACAACCCGGTTCGTGTCGTCGACGCCTATGTCGGTGGGCTCGATCTTAGCTCTCTTGGTTTCGCTGGCGTCGATCCGAAGTCAACCGGGCGTCCCGCCTATCATCCGGCTGTTCTGCTCAAGCTCTACATCTACGGTTATCTCAATGCTGTGCAGTCAAGCCGCCGATTGGAACGTGAAGCCGGTCGCAATGTCGAAGTGATGTGGCTGCTGGGTCGCCTCATTCCGGACCACAAGACGATTGCAGAGTTTCGCCGGAACAATGGACCTGCCATTCGCAAAGTCTGTGCGCAATTCGTCGAGCTGTGCCGCCAGATCGGATTGCTCGCAGAAGCCAGCGTCGCCATTGACGGCTCGAAGTTCAAGGCGGTCAACAATCGCGACCGCAACTTCACCGCCAACAAGATGAAGCGGCGCTTGTCGCAAATTGATGAGAGCATTGCACGCTATCTGCATCAGCTTGAAAGCGCTGATCGACAGGAGCGATCCAAAGCGCGGGCGATGCGTATCACCCGTCTTAACGAGAAGATCGACAAGCTGCACGAGGAGATGGTGCGGCTTCAGGCACTCGACAAGCAGCGGCTGGAACAGCCCGACGAGCAGATCTCGCTGACCGATCCAGATGCCCGATCAATGGCCACAAGTGGCCGTGGCTCCGGTGTTGTTGGTTATAATGTTCAGGCTGCCGTTGACACCGAGCATCATCTGATCGTGGCGCACGATGTTGTCCAGACGGGCAATGACACGGGACAGCTGGCGGCGATGTCGAAGAAGACCAAGCAGGTCCTTGGTGTCGAGAAGCTCGATGTTGTTGCGGATCGCGGATACTTCTCAAGCGAGGAGATACTCAAGTGCTCCAAGGCCGACATCATCGTCACATTGCCCAAGCCGCAAACCTCGAACAACAAGCTCAAAGGTCTCTTTGTCAAAGCGGACTTCAGATACGTTCCTGATCACGACCTTTATGTCTGTCCTGCTCGCCAAGTCCTGCTGTTCGCCGGTCATAAGCGGGAAACCGATGGTCTGAACTATCGGCGATACGCGACCAGGGAATGCACGAGTTGCAAACTCCGGAAGCGGTGCACGACAGCCAGGCAACGCATTGTCACCCGTTGGGAACACGAGCATGTTCTCGAAGACGTGCAGCGTCGCCTCGATGAAAACCCGCAAGCAATGCGCACCCGCCGCGAGACGGTCGAGCATCCATTCGGGACGATCAAGGCACGCATGGGCGCCACACACTTCCTGATGAAGCGCCTACACAATGTGAAGACCGAGATGTCACTTGCCGTGCTTGCCTACAATCTCACCCGGGTGATGAACATCATCGGTATCGCAGCGCTGATCGCGGCAATCGGGGAGTTTTTGACGGCCATTTGGACCATTGCAATGCGGAACAAGCCGATAGCGGCTCCTCACGGCCAATACGGACACTACAATGCCAAATTGCTGCGAAATCTCATCACCAGCCAGCCAACCGCCTGACAGGGTTGATCAAAGCGAGTTTCGACACGGCCAAGACCCCGAGCCGAACAACTCAATTGCTGACTAAGCCAATGCCAGTCCTGACATGGCGGGCACGCCTTGATGCTTCCACAGAGCGATGCCTCAATATGTGGTATACCGTCACTGTTGCGGTCGAGCCGCACCGTATCGACACGGACGATCATCCGTAAATCGTGGTACGCTGGCGGTAGAGTACAATTGAGGACAAGAACTATGTCTGCAAGTTATACCAGCAATAATTGCTATCTTCCTTTACTCGCATCAGCAGTGCTCGCACTAAATTGCATTCCCGCAGCTGCGTCCGACTTAAAGGTAGCTACCTGGGGCGGTGACTACGAAAAAAGTCAAAGGATGGCCTACGGAAAGGTGTGGGAGAAAAAGTTTCGAAAGAAAATTGAATGGATCAAATACAACGGTGGCCTTGCGGAGGTCCGGGCGCAGGTCAAGAGTGGACAGGTGGAGTGGGACATAGTTGATGTGTTTCCTCATGATGCTCGCGTTGGCTGCAAAGAAGGATTGTTCGAGAAGTTGCCAGATGATTTCGGACCCATTGGCCGAACGAATGAAAAAATCGATTTAGTTGTCCCTCGCCCTAATGATTGTGTGGCACCAAACATTATCTGGCCATGGGTCGTATTTTATCGATCCGGGGAATTTGGTAATTCTGAGCCGCGTTCGATCGCCGACTTCTTCGATCTCAAAAGGTTTCCCGGTAAGCGGGCGCTTGGCTCCTTTCCTCAAGCTTCTCTGGAAATGGCTCTCGTTGCTGACGGCGTGCAACCCACTGATGTCTACAAGGTTCTCGATACTCCTAATGGTATTGAACGCGCTTTCTCCAAGCTCAACTCATTAGGTGATCAGGTTGTGTTTTGGTCGTCGGGCGCTGAACCGATCAAACTGATTGAGTCTGGTCGGGCGGCAATGGCCGTGGCTTACAACGGGAGAGTAAGTAGTGCCATCTTGTCTGATGGAGCTAACTATAAAATAGTCTGGGATGGTCAAGTTCTGGAGGAAGAGTGGTTCGCGATAGTGAAGGGATCAAAGAACATTCAAAGCGCGATTGAATTCCTTCGCATCGCCACATCGTCAACGGCCCAGGCCGAACAGGCGCGATGGATCCCTTACGGGCCAATGCGGCGGTCAGCTTTGGACATCATCGCGCAAGGGGAACCTTGGTTTCATTCAGGCAAAAAAGTAATGCCACATATGCCTGACCGTGACTCTGTGATGAAACGCACCATAATAGCCAACCCAGACTGGTGGGCGCGAAACGGAACAAAACTTACAGAGCGATACAAAGCCTGGATAAAGGGCCGCTAGCTGAGATGGACGCGCGATCATTTCGCCAACCGGAATGGAAATACGCCAATGTCGGTCAAGACGACATAGTCTCCCCAGCGAAGACGTGATCGCTCGTCCAGCACGCGGTAGACGGTGGAGCAGAGTTCAATTGGAGCTCCGCGGTATGACCAGATCTCGCACAGCAGATTTCGCCTGATTTTGCCACGGCCTGATAAAGATTCGGGGAAGCCGGCGTGGATCCACAGTCCGCTGTGCTTAACTACGCCGAACGGGCTCCGCTCCTGACGCCATTTCGGTTCCGACAGCCAGAATGTGCTCCCTATTATTATTGCATCGAAAAGAACTGTCTTGATTTCGGATTCAGCCAATCGGTTGCCGCGACTTAGGGATAGATATTCGCTTATCCCAGCTGGTGCACCGGCCTCCTTCAATCCTTTTGCAAAACGCTCCTGAACCAACGGGTCACGGAATGGATGAGTAAATACAGCCCAAGCAACATTGACGTTTCGCCAAGTATGATACCTTGGATTCTGAAACCGTTGCGGACCGACGGTCCATGCCAAAGCCGGTCGCGCAAGATAACCCTGGTTAAAGCTCTCGTAAGCAACCTTAGCCAGTTCCGTGCGACCGAGTTCTCCTAAGGCGGCGGCCAGAACCCCCGAAAACTCAGCTTGGCGATCTGGCGTTGCAGCGCTCGCACGATTTATCGCAGCGACCGCTTCCTCGAGATTGTTAGCGGCATACGCTGCGAGCCCGATTAAATAGTGGGCGTTTGCGGTTGAGCCTGGGCTTTGCCGAAGTGCCCGCTCTGCTAGCTGGCGACCGCTATTGAGATCCCCAGCGAAAATTCGAGCCTGGGCAAGGGCCTCCATTGCCTCCGCTGAGTTCGGTTGCAAATCCAACGCTCGTTGAGCTGCAGAAATTGCTCGTTCATGCTGATGCTTGCGTAGGGCCAGCCAGGAGATTGCAACGAACCTGTCTGCGTTAGGAGTGGTTGAACTCGTTTGAATTAGTCTCCACGCTCGTGCGATGCCTTCTGACCAATGAATGTTCAAGGCTTCTGCATACGTATGAGCTCCAACGCCAACCCGGATGTAGGCTTTCGCCAGCGCCACTTTCGCTTGGACGAAATCGGGATCCAGTCGGATGGAACGTTCAAATGACCTGACTGCATCGACATTGTCCCGGGGTGTCTTTCGACGATAAAGTGCCAACCCGCGCAGATACGCGTCATAGGCCGCGACGTTGGCCGTTCCCGGCAGTTCCTTTGTCGGCGGACCTCTCAAATTCATAACATTTGTCAAGGCGTCGACAATGCTTTGCGAGATCTGGCCTTGTACTCGAAGCATTTCGAGAACGTTGCCGTCGTAACGGTCTGCCCAAACAGTGCCAGCAGTGGTCGTGTCAATCAGTCGGGCGTTGATCCGAACGCGCGCCTCATCTCGTCTCACACTACCTTCAAGGACATAGCGCACGCCGAAACGTTTAGCGATTTCGCGTATGGTCATCTTGGCCTGATTGAAAGCAAACGAAGAATTTCGCGAAATCACGAAGAGCTCTCGATTTCTTGAGAGATCGGTTATTAGATCCTCTGTTATTCCATCTGCGAACCAGTGGTCCCCAGACTTGTTGACGGACCCGACATCTTTGAGAGGCAACACTAGAATTGAAGGTCTCTCCGGCATGGGGTAGGCCATGCGAGTAGGCATTGCGCCTTGAGACAAATTGCTCGGGGTAGTCGGCAGATATTGTGCCGCGAGGGACACTAAAAGCGTCAGTACAAGCGTCCCTATTCCCAAAGAGACACGCCAATTTTTGGCGAGCACGAGGTAGCCACTTGTTTCCAGCTGCAGTCCGCCTTTGTAGACTGCGATTATTGATGTCAACGAAATTGCTGACTTTGGCTCATCTGCCCGACTAGTAACGACTGGGCTCGTATTCTTTGACAAATCCCCACTCAATTCAGCAACGCGATTACCTCCCGGTACTGTACCGCTTCCGGTTGCATCGCTTCGAACCGCCTCTGATGTAGAAAAAAAGTTGGAAGCTGGCGTCGTTGCTGAAATCTCAGTCAATTCAGCTGTTTGCGATGCCTGGTGGTTCTCGCGACTATGATGGTCTGTGTTAACTGCTTCTTGTGGCCCCTTGCACTGAACATCCGCCACGAAACGAAAACCTCGCCGAGGGTACGTCTTGATGAAGTTTTGTTCTTTGCCAGTGTCGCCAATGGCCTTTCGCGCAGAATTGATACAACTGTTCAGCGTTGCATCCGATACAATCCGATCTTTCCAGATAACATCGTGAATTTCGTCCTTGGTAACGAGTCGATCACGATTCTCGATCAAAAATGCCAAAAGGTCGAACGCCTTGGGTTCAATTGCACGCTGTTCCCCGCGCCTGCGGAGTTCGAACAGGCCCGTGTCCAATTCGTAATCGTCAAATAAGAACAGCATTGCAATTGCCTACTGCTCCGGGGTCGAGCGGCGGCGCGGGTTCAAATCCGACGTCCATCTACCTGACGTGCAGTATAGCCTTCCTTTCAAATCGTTGCCAGAGCACCTGGAACTGACGCACTCCTAAGCAATTTCCAAGCGCTTCCCAAGAGAAAATCAACGCCATTCCAAAGCCTTGCTTTCTCAATGGCACTAGTTTGAGAGGCGCCCGGTTGGGCCAGGGAATGCCTCAGAAAGACCTCGATTGCGGCTCGCCGGGAATGCCGTTGTGAGGCGGCGCTACGTCGCCCAGCCGAGAGGAGAATTCGCAATGCTTCGTCAACTCATCCCAATCTGTGCTTTGTCTGTGGTCATCATTGCCGGTCAAGGATTCAACGCCACGCAAGCCGATCCGGTTGAGGCAGGTGAACTGAGTTCTGTTGAGCTACGATCGATCTTCCGCACGCCGCCCTTCAATGCCATTTGTCCTTTAGTCGTCTATGACGATGACTATACGACCAAGGTGAACTTGAAGCGACGCGTGGATCTACCTGACACCCTGTCGGCACCACTATCGAACAAGTCGTGACAACGACGAGCATGAAGCTCACGCATACATTCCGTTGAGCGTGCTCGATCAATCGAGTGAAAGCAGCCTTTCAAACCAACTGATCCAATGATCGCTTAATCGCGTCGAGCACGTTACCCGCAACACAGGTGACAAGTACATCGTCCACTGACAGATGTGCGGAGGCCGAAATGACACTTTTGCGACGCAACCAATCAATATGGCTAGAGCGCGGTGAAGCTCTTGGGACATTTCTTAAGTCGCTGGTTTGCTGGTCAATTAGGCGGGCACGCGTTGTTCGTCGGAGAAATGACCACTTCTTGAGCGCCAAGGACAATAGGAATTGACTGCAAACATTGTGCGAGAAGCACATTCTTGCTTCTATCGACTATGAAAGCACAATCGATAGCCGGTCGTGAGCTGAGACCTGGGACTTGCAGTGAACGATAAACTTTCAACGTTTGCATAAAGCAATATTACAAATGGCCACGGCAGCAAGTGGCCCGTCACGACATGCTCATTTTGCGCTGCAATGGCAGCGATCACCAGCAGCGGACATTATAGGTCAGTGGCGGCACGACCAGTCAATGACCGCAAGTGGGATTTCGCTCACTTCCCCTAAGTCAGTGAAGCATTTCACTAAAGCAGGAACGCCCGCAATTTGGGACGAGCATCCCTGGAACGAATGTGGCCGTTCTGGGAACCAGGTTGAGCGATCGCAGATGCATACAACCGACGTTCAAAGCAACTCGCTTGGCCATCAAGTTTGCGGCACTGCCGCGAGGAGCTTGAGGACTTCGCGGCGCGGGCCAACAACTCTCGTCCGGCCGTTCGCCTTGCTCACTGTAATTCTGCGATGATCACCGATGTAGGGCTGTTGCCATGATCGTTCCAGAATCAGCAAACCGTCTTCTTCGATGGCACGGCTGTAGCCAATCCCTTTTGCGGCCAGCTCGATCGAGGTGAGATTCAGCGCGCCGGGCAAGGTCTCCTCACCGTGCCGATCAATGAATGCAAAAATCAATACAATCGGGATGAACAGAAGGCACCAAGCAATTAGAGTTTCCGGAAACTCCGAGACTGTGAATGCCATCATCACAACGGCCAAACATATGGCAAGGCTAACGCCTGCCAGCATGCGGTCAGCAATTTGCCAGTACGAGAATTTTGCTACCGTGGTCATTGTCGTTTTCCGCCTTTGACTAGCATGGGTGTTATTGTGGAACACGGAAATCGCTGAAGCGCATGATGAACTCGGGATCGAGCATGGCGCCGCGCAGCGTGATGCTGGCCTCGTGGATGCAGTCAACGTCGTTTGCAAAGAACCTACCGGAAAACTTCACACGATCACCAACCTTGAGCTCGGACAATTGCTTGAAGGTTTCTGTCGTCGGCGGGATCAGCGTCTTGTGAACGATATCGCTGAACGTGTTGTTCCATGTCTTAAGCGTCAGACCATCGTCGATATCAACTGCAACCACGCCGTGACCCTCTGTATTTGTGGTCAGCAACTTGATCTTGCCGACCCAACCGCGGATTGCGCGCCGATTGAGTATTCGGCAGATCTCCTGTTTGCGCCGCGCCCTAAGCCCTCCGCGAACAATATCATTGTTCGCGTCATTGTAGTCCTGTTTGGTCTTGGCGATTGCCTCAACAAACGCCCGTTGGTCGCGGGGAACTTCGAGGAAGGCTTCCCGTGCAAGATGGCGATCGTAGGCTTCCTTCGTTGCGAATCCGACCGCCTTTGCCCGCTCGAATGCAGCAACGCCACTAAAGCCAGCCGCAGCAGCCTCCGCTTCCAACCGTTGTCGGTTTGCCAGATGCGCCTGCCGTTGCTGCTGGGCAAGATCGGCTTCACGTTGTGCGCGGACTGCGGCCTGCCGGTTGATCCAGACGGCAGCGTCCATAATGCCGGCGTCTCGTGCTTCCGTGCGGTCGGCAAGCGACTGAAATCCGAGCGCTCGCGCGTCTCGCTCCGCGAGATGGACGCCATGGAAAAGCAGCGCGGATGTTGCAGCCAACATAGCAAGCCCAGCGCGACGGCTGCCGGAACGGAATATAAGCGCCGTTAGCCCCCAGATACCAAGAAACGCCGCCCCCAGGAATACGAAGAGTGTCATACCGCTTCCATCAGAAAAGATCGGGATTTTCCCTAACTTTAATTACTCTCGATTGTGCTGTAAATGCGGTGCTGCCATGCGCACCAAATGTCGATATCACGGGCGCAATGCAGAGCGGGTCGAGCGCTCATACAATGGACGCAAGAACAGCTTGCCGAAGAGGCAGGATTGGCCGTCGCGACCATCGAGAATTTTGAGACTGGCCGCTCCCGCCCTCACGAGGCAAACCGCAACAAAATTCGTGAAGCTCTCGAAAGGGCCGGTGTTGTGATCCTCGAACGCGGAGAGATAAGCCGTGACGGCGGACAGGGTGTTCGCCTTCGGGACTAGGTCTGCTGTACCGACATGCGTCCGGGCAGCGCCTCTCCGAGAAAGCCACCCACATCGCGTAGCGACGTAGGAGTACCGGTCAATCCGTTCCGGTTGGCTCTTGGCGTCCCTACCGAAGCGCCACCGCCACCTGGCGGGAACCGTACCGGAACGCGGTGGCGCAACCGCCAGCACATGGTGCAACAATCACCACGACATGGAAGCAACGAGGCAACCCGTTGGCATTTCTGGCTATTTGTCTCGAAGGCAGAGGCAGCCCAGGTATCGGTTCACTCGGTTGCAACCTCCTAATCCCGGTTGGCTGGCCGGGATTGGGGCAGCAGCCTATCCAGCGCGTCGATGAGATCATCGACCGGAAGTCGCGGCTGCCCGCACAGGTCCGCCCGCGGTATGCTTACTTCCTGAAACTTGAGCCTCGCTCTAACTAACTCTGTATCCTTGTTTCGCTGGGTCAAAGCATTAGCCGTAAGGCGCTGACGGAGAATGTCGGTCGGGTTACCTGCAACGTCATGTCCTGGTTCCATACGCTGTGAACCGTCTCTCACCAGTAGTCTTCGTGACCAGAGAGTATTCCGTACTCCTTTTCTCTGATTTCGACATATTGCCGAACCATCGACCAATTGCGTAGGCTGCCGGATTTGATTGAAACTGAGTACCGGTGACCGAGATCTTCTTCCGCCTCCAGCATTTCTAGCAGTTGCCGCAGATAAACGTCGCTTTCGCCGCATAGACGAAAGTAACCGTCGCCCTGAACTTCGATCAGTTCTGGATCAATCAACCTCGATGTGTCGGAGTCCTCAAGACGCTCGAGCATATCGTTCCAGTAGCCAGCTTGGATCATGTGAGGAATCGGCCGAAGGATCAGACCGGAATCGTTGAGGAACTTGCCATCCTTTGAGCCAACGCGCCGAACAGTCCAGCCCAGCAGCCACTGCCAAGCTTCGAAATTTGACAGATCGCCGGATTGGGCGATCGAGGCTATCCAACATCGGATTTCATCCAAGTATGGAGTGCCGCGAAAGTACGGGTGTATTCTACCGCCGGTGGCGAGGCGAAGTTCGGACCACATGGCCTCATCGGGTAGCTCCTCAGTGAGGTCATCTACCAACTCTGGGTCTGCGCGGAAATCATCGAGATCAAGCCACTCGTAATCTGGTTCCCAAACCCGACTTGGTTCATCATATTCAGGATCTTCTTCCTCTTGGATGGTCGCGTGCAAGTCCTGTCGCCACGTCGCTGTGCGACGTGTAAAGCTCACGTGTATGTCTTCTTTCTCCGTGTCATGGCTATTCTCCGTGCAACAATCATTGCTGTGAGTTTCCGAAGTTGGCGTGTCCGGATGAATCGGTTCTGGATTTTCCGTTTCCGGGTCTTGGTTGGCCGCCACCCCATTAGAGGCCGCCTGGCCGCATTGTTTTTTGAGAGGCAAAGCAGTCGCGTTGCTCTGGCGTTTCACGAACAACTCATGTCCAGTCGCGAGGCGGTAAGACGGTCCGGTGAATTCACCACGTTCGTTTCGACCGTTATTGGCCCTTTCGACCAGTCCTCTGTCGACGAGCGCCTGCAATCGACGTTTCAACGTAGCAGTCGGCATTTCGAAACGGTTGTTGATTTGCCAGAACGTGTGTTCAATCCCGGGCGCATGAGAATACAGCCAGACCAGTACGCCGACCGACTCCATGTCGAGCCCGTGCAAACTATTAAAATCTCGGGCTCCCCAGATCGCGTACCCTTCTCGACCGGGCGGTGGCGGGTCCAGGCAGAGTTCTTCTCGTGTAAAGGAGAACGAACCATCTGGCGCAAACTTGCTCGGTTGATGGCGCCGCAAATAGCCACTTTCGAGGAGACATTTCAGGAATTTGTAGAACCGGTCCTTACTCAGACCGAATATTCGTTTCATGTTGACCTGGTTGAGGGCATAGTCACCCGCTTCATGCGCGGTTCTGAAAGCCAACATCCCCAAGGCGCCAGCCCAAAGCCGGCGGTCATCGGCAACGGCATGTGGCAACTGTCGTAACCCGCGTCCCTTTACCACTCCGGCCAACTTGAACGCCTCGGGGTCGAGATCGTCAAATCCTAGCGTGCTATGGCTCTTCGTTCTCCGCAATGGATCCTCCCGAGACTACCTGACAGTCCAGCGCTGCAAGTGCTCGTCCGTGGGGGAGGATCAGGTCGAATCACTTGTTAGCGCGCGATCGGTCGGCGTTAGGATCTCGGGGAGTCAAGGTCAAACACATCAAACCCAGTGTTGTCGTCTTGATTTGCACAGCGTTTCGCGCAACCACTTGACGCGACTCAGTAAATCGAGTCGTGCACCGAGTTAGAGATTTCTGTGGAAATAGTTCTTCGCAGCCAAGTCGGTTTAGCTGTCTGTCGTGCTACCAGTCTCGGCGGCGGAGGCTGACCGAACTTTGAGATGTGTCAGATCCACACCTTGGAATCTGAGTTTCTGCAATTCGGTATGCCGTACCGCCATCAACGCCATATCCTGACGTTCATCATTGAACTTGTTGCCGTAGCGACCCGGCTGATCCTTCAACGTATGTCCGATAATGCGTTCACGCGCTTCAAAGTCCATGCCTGCTGCTCGCGCCGCAGCCACAAACGTATGGCGGAAGGAGTGGAAATCGATGCGCGGACGTTTGACACCAAGCGACTCAAGGAATCGGCGGAAATGTTTGCCAAAACCGTCCGACAAACGCTCCGTCTTGTGCACGGGCAGTTTGGGGAATAGTGGTCCTTTGCACCTCCGCACGAAATCCAATAGGCCCAATTCGACAAGCTCGCGATGAAGTGGAACGTTGCGCACCGATGATCGCGTTTTGAGACGCATCGTAGGCGGTAACGTAATGAAATGCAGGCCGTTGTGTTCGCAGAAGTTGTCCGTTGCCAACTGGCAAATCTCATTACTGCGCATACCGGTGAAGAAGCCGATGAGCGGAATCCAGAACTTGGGTGAGTTCCAAAGTACCGTCGAACCTGGTTTGTACCAATGGCGTTCGTCTTGGCAACCGACATACACCGGCGCGTGGAAGATCGTAATCAGATCGCGGAGCTCAAAAGGGTCCTTCTCTTCGTTGGCACTGCGATTGATTTTGACCGTCAAGCCTTGCACGGGATTAGCACTACATTCGTCGTAATTCTGAGAGATCCACTTAAAGCATTGCCCGACGATTGCGAGCTTCTTGTTGACGTTGCTTATGGTTTGCGGCGTCCAACCCGCTTCTTCAGCCCTTGCCGCGATAAGTTCCAGGTTGCGTTCGTGGACATCCAAAAGGTGACGACGCTTTTCCAAGTTGGCTGGCAACCGTTGCATGAGGTCTCGAAACTTTCGGCCATCCGACTTGACGTAGTCCGAGAACGGTTTGTCGTCGCATACGTCGATGAAGTCCAAGATAATGCGTTCACACTGGTCGCGCCGTTCATCGCTCCAAATCTTTGACGGTCCAACGTGATAGGCAACCCACTCCTGCGCCACAGTAGAAAGCAAAGGAGCAACTTCTGATGTTGGCGACGTGTGCCCGACCTGGCCGTCGCACTGCAAAGCGCGCGCTTGAGCGCTGGGTTGGTGAAGTTCACCGCGGACCAAAGGGTTAGCAGCGTCCGTGGGATCCGCGTTCAGTGTTTCGACAAGGAACTGCAACTCAGCCCGAGCCATGCGGAACAACACGTTGGCGTCGGTTTGGTCAGTTTGAAAATAGTCGACCAAGCCGGACCAATTGCGGCATTCAACAAGTTGCGTGAGTGTGCCGATGCGTTCGCGCAACCACTCCCGAAATGAGCGCGACAGGATTTCGTTGGTCGACAGCGGTTGAATGGGGCTTTTGTTAATAACGGATGCACTGCGAAACGCGCGTTGCCGAATGTCGTGCTGCACAGCATTGGGCAGGTCGACGATGTGTCCCTGCCGGAAGCTATGTTCGTCAAAGAACGCTGCGGCGGTAATCGACTCTCGATGGGCGCGTTCGTCAGTGACACATTGCGCGTAGTGATCGGCTTCAACGGACGCGAGATCACCAGATTGCACAGCCCGATCGTGTTCAATCGATACAGACGATAAGTGAGCACTCGTCGCAGAGTTGCCGGCGTCGCACGCTGTTGATTGCCCGGTCGCTTCGTCGAACCGTTGTTGGGTCTTTGCCGACACTTGATGATAAAGCGGCAAGGCTTGGCCGAGATCTGCGGACTTCAGACTGACAACGATTTCCGTGCGGCCGATGATCGGGCGCAGCTTAAACGGCACCGCACGTCTGAAGCGCAACGTGCCTTGCTTGCCATGGCGGGTGAGATGAGGGTATTTGGCCAAGTCGTCCACATCCGTCTTGTATCGACTCTTTGTAACGGATGGAAAACTAAGCGCCTGTATCCACAGGATATTTTTATGTATCAATCACTTAGGCGCATATGGTGCGGTCGAGAGGACTCGAACCTCCACGGGTTGCCCCGCTAACCCCTCAAGCTAGTGCGTCTACCAATTCCGCCACGACCGCACACCAAGTGGCGCCGCGTCGGACGGCGGGGCGCCAAGGTCGCGTCGAATATCAAGCTTTCAGGCAAATTGCAAGCAGCCGGGTCGCACCATATGTTGGCCACCCGATACCGGCTTCCGCCAACCGGACAAGGAAGCGATCGGACCAGGAATAGATATAGATACCGACGATGGCGAATAAAGTTTCCCAGGTGCATCGCGCGCCGTTGACCACGGCGGTGGCCGACAACACTCCGGTGGAGTGGGCCGTCTCCGAAACGCCCATCGAATATCCCGTCGCCGTGACCGCCATGGAGGAGCGTGCCGCAAGGATCGCGGCCGGTGAGGCGCCGGAACTCATTTGGCTGTTGGAGCACCCTCCGATCTACACTGCGGGAACCAGTGCTCGCGAGCAGGACCTCCTGCAGTCGGACCGCTTTCCGGTCTATCGGACAGGACGGGGTGGGCAGTTCACTTATCACGGCCCCGGCCAGCGCATTGTCTACGTCATGCTAAATGTCAAGCGGCGGACCGGCGATGTCCGCGCTTTCGTCGGCCTATTGGAACAATGGCTGACGGCAACGCTCTCTACGTTTGACATCGTCGGCGAAACCCGGCTTGATCGCGTCGGTGTCTGGGTGCGCCGGCCGGAGCGTGGCAAGGCGTGCGAGGACAAGATCGCGGCCATCGGAATTCGCGTACGCCGCTGGGTCAGCTATCACGGCTACAGTTTGAATGTTAATCCGGACCTGGAGCACTTTTCAGGCATCGTGCCCTGCGGTGTGCGCGAGCACGGCATCACGAGCCTCGCTGACCTCGGACGCGCGGATGTCACTATGGATGATGTCGACCGGGCCATCGAACTCAGCTTCAAGTCGCAAGTCAGCGCCGCCATTGAGCGCGTCCGCCCTCCGAAATCACCCTGATTGCGTCCCGTCTCACCCGCAGCGACGCTGCGCATTTCGCCGGTCCGACTGGTCTCGGACCAAATTACGCGCGGCAGAAGAGTTGCATTTCAGATGATCACGCACGAACAGTGAATGCCAAAATCACCTGCCGGAGCCGAAGCGCAAGCATAGCAATCCCGTTCGTGCTCCAAACGCGGGCGCAAGACCTCGTTCGTTCCATCGCTCAGGGCTTGGCCTTGCCGCGCCCGGTCGCGGCTCCTTTGCGCGTCGCATCGGGCACGAGTTCGCCATCATAGTAAAGCAGCCCACTCTCGATCGACACGCGTTCGTCTCCTTCGAGAATGAAGTCGCGCTTGGGGTCTTTGTCGATCCGCACGATACACCCGTTCGGACAAAGGTTTTCACGGTGTCCGCCGGCAGCGATGGTCTCGTTGGTGCGCGAGGCGCCCTTGATGATCGTAATTTCGACGGTGCGGGCATCCTGATTGACCAGCGAGGCCGAATAACTCGGCCCGCAACCCGCCGTGCCAACCAGACCGAACACGATTAGTCTCAAGAACCTGCAGGCGTTCGGTCTGGTCATCGGCAACTTCCCGTCATTTACCGCTTGGCGGCACCTCGACGAGTGCCACTACCTCTGCGAGGAGGCGATTTTTTGGCGGCTGCCTTCTTCTTCGCCGGGGATCTGCGCGCGACAACCTTCTTGGCTGCGAGCTTGCGCACAGCGGCCTTGCGTGCCGCGGATTTCCTCGCTCCAGCCTTCTTGGCTGGTGCCTTTCGGGCAGCGGTCTTGCGGGCCGGAGCCTTCTTTGCTGCTGCCTTCGCCGCAACCTTCTTTCGGGCAACCTTTCTCGCCGGTGCCTTCTTGGCAGCAGTTCTTCTCGCTGCCGTTTTCTTTGCGGCTGCTTTCTTCGCCGTCGCCCTCTTAACGGGCGACTTCTTGACGGCTGCTTTTCTGACCGCCGTTTTGCGGGCCGATGTCTTGCGAGCCGACGTTTTGCGCGCTGCTTTTTTTGCAGCGGCTTTCTTTGCTGGTGCCTTCCTTGAGGCTGCCTTCTTCGCAGGAGCCTTCATTGCCTTCTTCCCTTTCCTCATACTAACCCGGGTGGGAGCGTCCTAACATGACATTAGAACGTCTTGCACCTTCGTGGTTTTCTCGTTTCACCACAAACGGATTTTTCCGGTGACCGTTATCGAAAAAACCGATAGATAGCAGGTTACAGTGCGCGCGGTCTCAACGGCTACCACCATGTTGAAGGTGAAACTGCACAACCCGCGTGCCGATTGCGTAACGTAATGGCAGCGTTGTCGCCATGGACATAAACCTTGCAAGAACCTTTTTGACGGTTGCAGACACCGGCAGCTTCATCGAGGCCGCGCGAAAGATGCACCTAACCCAATCCACGGTAAGTGCACGCATCCGCAGCCTTGAATACCACCTGGACAAGGAACTGTTCGAGCGCTCGAAGAGTGGCGCTGCTTTGACAACGGCTGGCGAACAGTTCCGTCGCCATGCGCTGGCACTCGTCCGTGTCTGGCAGCATGCCCAGCTTGAAGTCAGCGGTTCCAACAAGCACCGGGACCGCCTGTCGGTTGGCGCACCAATGAGTCTGTGGGACGGTTTTTTGTTGCGCTGGGTATCGTGGTTGCGCGCCAATATCCCTGATATTGCAGTGAGCGCCAGCGCCCAGCTGCCCTCGGTCGTGACCCAGGGCATGTTGGAGGGCACGCTCGACCTGGCGATTCTCTATCAACCGCTCCAGTACGCCGGTCTTGAAAGCGAACACCTCTTCGATGAAGAGTTTGTTTTGGTCACCAGCGTCAGGAGTGGCGGGCGACGGAGCGCCTACGATTACGTCGTGCTCGACTGGGGCCCGGACTTCGAACTCGAACATGCAACGGAGAATCCGGAAGTCCTGAACCCGGATCTGAGCCTCGACATCGGCACCAGTGGTATCGAATATCTGCTGGCAAACCCGTCGTCAGGCTACTGTCCGTTGCGCATTGTAAAGCCGTATCTGACGCGCGGCCGCCTGCGACTGTTGCATCGTGCACGTCGCTTCAACTACCCGGTTTACATGGTTTATCCGGAAGTACGTGACGAAGATGCCTACGAGCCGATCCTGGCAGCGTTGCGCAAGGAGGCGAGCCGGATCGAACGTATGCGGGTCTAGCTGCAGCCACGGTCTGGCATCGGCCCATTGGGCAGGACCGTTGATCCGGTATCAAAATGTCCGCCGCCCGATGTAGCGCCGCGCCGCCGCGATCGGCGTGCGCGGCAACCAGCTTTCGATTTCAGCCAGGTAGCCGGCAGGCAGATCAAATGCGTGGGCGCCCGGCAGCATGTTGCCGAGAATGTAGTTCGCTCTACCGGTTCCCGCGTAGGTGCGCCCGCCGACATAGGTGAGTGCTGTCCGTACTGTATCATCGTCCACCGCAACGCGTACCCAAAGGCGCCGGTATGCGCCATGCGCGACACCTTCCCACCGGTCCATCAGCGCGATGTGATGGGGCTGAAAGTGCCACAGGCCGCCATACACGGCACCTCCCGGCCGGCGGACGATGTTGGCACTGCCGCGCGTCGTCAGAATGAGCTGCCAGTCCGCAAGGCGCGCCCCGCCGGCAGCACGCGCACCGGGACAGCGCCGCGCCATCTGAGCAGGCAGTAGATTGGAGCCGTAGGCGAAGTAAAGCATAGGAAATAACGCCGCACGTGGAAGCGGCGTCATGTAACGCGTTGTGGAGGACCCGGCAAGTCCGCGTGATCCGCCGTGCTTGCGATCACCTCATGCGGCTTCAAGACCGGTCATGGCTGCGCTTGGGTGTTGCGGCTCGGAAAAGCCCGTGCGTCCGGGCACCATGCCATACCGGTTGGTGCGCCGCTCGCCCGGTTTGACGTGTAGCCACAGCGTTCCGGCGACGGCCGGCAGCATAGTCAGACCAACAACCGTCCAGTAGGACGAAGTTCCGGTTTCCAGAGCTTGCAGCCCCCAGACCAGCATGACCGAGACGACAAGGCCGAGCGCGAAGAGGCACTTCGCACCAAAACCGATCATGACCCACACGGCCCCGTAGCCGATATCGTGCAGGCGCTTGATGGCCGCCACCATGCACACCCAGAGGCTCAGGAGTTCGAACCCCTGGACTGCAATAGCGCGGGCCGCATAAAGGCCGAGCCAGGCGCCGCCATAAACTGCGATTTGTGCTGCAAATAGGCAAACTGCCAGAAGCAGTAGGCCCTTTCGGTCGATCCGGCCGCGCGGATCGAACAAGCTGCGATAGAGCGAATTCAACATGTGACGCGATACCTGTCTGATTTAATTGCAACCAGAATATCGCGTGATGCTTGCTGAATGGTTAGTTTGTCGCACTTTCGATCAATCGTGTCTTAACGATTGCTTCAGTCTTGATCGTTCAAGCGAGGCTTGCGCTTGCTGATCCTAGGCGAATTCGATGATAACGTCGTCGACAGCTAGACTGTCTCCGGCCTTCGCCTGGATGGTGCCAACCGTGCTATCGCGCTCTGCCTTGAGCACGTTTTCCATCTTCATCGCCTCGACAACCGCAAGTGCGTCACCCGCCTTCACCGCCTGGCCTGGCTCGACCATGATCGCCTTGACCAGGCCGGGCATCGGACAAAGTAGGAATTTGCTGGTGTCGGGCGCAATTTTCTCTGGCATCAACGCCGCCAGCTCGGCCTCGCGCCGCGTATAGACGTACGTCTCGACCGAAATCCCGCGATAGGCAAGGTCGAAGCCGTTGAGAATGGGACGAACGTGGACGGACACTTCATCATCGCCGACGCTCCCGCGCCACACCGGCTGCCCTGGCCACCATCCCGACGAAACTTCGAGCGTATCCTGCGGATGACCATTATCGTCCAGCAGCGTTACCAGCACTGGTTGGCCGATGTTGCCATCGACATGAACGGGCTGTGCGATGCTGCCCAGTTTAACGATGCGATCGATTGCAAATCGCACCGATGGTCCGTGCATCTGATCGGTGATTTCACGGCGGCGCACGTTGGACAGATGATCAATCGAAGCTGCGACTGCTGCCAGCACCGTTATTGTGCTGCCTTCCGGCGCCCGGCGGGCGAACCCATCGGGATATTCCTCCGCGATGAATCCGGTTGAAAGGTCGCCCGAGCGCCAGCGCGGATGTTGCATGATTGCACTGACGAAGGGAATATTGTGCTGAATTCCATCGATATAGAACGCATCGAGGGCATCTGCCTGGGCGTCGATTGCGCGCGTGCGGTCGGGCCCGTGCGTAACCAGCTTCGCGATCATCGGGTCGTAATACATCGAGATTTCGCCACCCTCGACGACGCCGGTGTCATTGCGCACCGTGATTCCGTCGCGGCAGCCTTCGGCAGGCGGGCGATACGTGGTCAGGCGGCCGATAGAGGGTAAGAAATTGCGATACGGATCTTCGGCATAAACGCGGCTCTCTATGGCCCATCCGTTGAGGCTGACGTCCGATTGCTTGAGGGTGAGAGTGTCACCCGCCGCAACCCGGATCATCTGCTCCACCAGATCGATGCCCGTCACAAGTTCGGTCACGGGATGTTCGACCTGCAAGCGGGTATTCATCTCGAGGAAATAGAAGGAGCGATCCTGGCCTGCAACGAATTCCACCGTGCCGGCGGAGTCGTAATTTACGGCTTTCGCGAGCGCGACGGCCTGTCTCCCCATCTTCTCGCGCGTGGCCTCATCGAGAAGTGGTGAAGGAGCCTCTTCGATGACCTTCTGATTGCGCCGCTGGATCGAACACTCACGTTCGGCCAAATGAATGACGTTGCCGTGCTTGTCACCCAGCACCTGAATCTCGATATGGCGTGGATTGACGATGAACTTCTCGATGAACACCCGGTCATCACCGAAGCTCGATCGGGCTTCGGACTTGGCCAGCGAGAACCCTTCCTCGACGTCCTTTGCGTCATGAGCGATCCGCATGCCCTTGCCGCCACCGCCGGCCGACGCCTTGATGATGACGGGGTAGCCGATATCGGCCGCAATGCGCACCGCGGCGGCGGGGGTATCGATCTCCCCGAGAAAGCCCGGAACGGTGGAAACACCGGCAGCGGCCGCCGCCTTTTTGGATTCGATCTTGTCGCCCATCGCCGAAATGGCGTTCGGGTTGGGACCGATGAAGACGAGTCCCGCCTCCTCGAGCGCGACGGGAAACGCTTGGCGTTCTGACAAGAAGCCGTAGCCGGGATGAACCGCTTCCGCGCCGGTCGATTTGCACGCCGCCACGATGTTTTCGATGACCAGGTAGGATTCTGCCGCTGCTGCCGGTCCGATATGAACCGCTTCGTCCGCCATTTCGACGTGCAGCGCATCGCGATCGGCATCCGAATAGACGGCGACGGTCGCAATTCCCATCCGTCGCGCTGTCTTGATGACGCGGCAGGCGATTTCCCCGCGATTGGCGATCAGGATTTTGTTGAACATCTGCTGCGACGTCCCCGTTCTCGAAGTGGATGGTATGCACCGCGCAGGCCGGCGGGATTTGGGCTGCAGGTTGGACAGTGCGTCAACATATCGGGCGCTTCGGTGATGCACAATTCGACCGATGGCGGTCCAGGCACAAAAAAGCCCTGGCCGCGATGTCGCATCCAGGGCTTGCCTGCAAGATCAAATCTGCGCCACCGCATCAGGCGGCGATTTCAACCTTGTCCAGCAGCGGCAGCAGTTTTTCGTCGATTTTCGGGCTGGCTTCCTTGAGACTTCTGAGCAGCGCCACCTCGTTCGGCGTCAGTTCGCCGTCGCGGCCAATGCGCTCGGCGAGCCAGTCGGCCTCGCCCCCCGTAATCTCCTGATTGGTTATGATTTCCAGCCTTTGCTGCTCGAGCCGCGCGAGGGCGCGTTCTTCCGCTGTTTGTTCGCGATATGCATCAAATATACTGGTGAAGCCACCTGAAACGACTGCACTCACCACATTCCCAAACGAGAGTTCGCCGCGCGTTTCGAGCCATTGCTCGCGTTTCAGGGCTTCACTTCGCGGTGGCACGCTGTAGCCGGATGCCGCCATTACGCTGTTTGCGATCGCTTTGACGAACAGTTCGTCCCAGGCCGGGCTGTTTTCGGCGCTGGCAGTCGCATCATTTATATCGAATAGCGCCTCGGCCTCGCGACGCGTAATCGCGATGTTGCCATCGCCGGCAAACGCATAAAGGATGCGGCGCAGAACTTCGACATCCTGATCACTGACGCATCCGGCCGCCACATCTGCGTTGATGCGCAGCGGGCCTTCACCTCCGATGACGGCATGTTTGACCTGCTCGAGCGCGAATGTGATGAGGCATTCCGGGGACCAGCGCGACTTGTCCAGCACCGCGAGCAGCAGCTCGAGCTCCGTCTGGGATTGAATTTCGCCGTCGTGTCCGATCCGCGCGATCAGCCAGTCGGCATTTTCCCTGGTCAGATAGCCTTCCGGTTCGGCTTCGTTGACCAAATAGTCCGTGATCGCCTCGACGAAGAACACGGCCCAGGAGGGGTCCTGAATGCGGCAGGCATCATTGATCTCGAACAGACCCTCGGCCTCCTTGTGGAGGATGCGACCGTCCTCGTAATAGAGGTGTCGCAGGTCTTTGACATCGGCGTCGCGAATGCAGCCGCGTTGACAAATTTCATCGAACAGCACGGATTTGACGATGCTCATCGAACGCCCTCGCTGAAGTCTGCAGATCCCCCCAGCAGTAGGCCGTTAACCTTAAGGATCCGCTAACGCCTGGAGGCACCAGGCGGGCGTGTTGCTACAACGCGGCGACAGACCACCGGCTTGCATGGCGCATGGCCCCGGGTTAGGCGTAAACCTGCACGCCGAGCCCAGAGCCCGGCCGGCGTACGGGGAGGATGATCGTTGGTTGACACGGCGCCGTCAGAGTCGTGGCAGGATGCCTTCGAGCGGGCCCAGGCCACGCGCAGGGCCAATGTTGTTTGCATGAAATGGGGAGATCGCTACGGGCCGGAGTGGGTCAACCGCCTGTACGCCATGGTCATGCGCCATACAACCTGGCAGGTCCGCTTCGTGTGCTTCACCGATGATCCGTCCGGAATTCGCGAAGAGGTCGAGTGTCAGCCGATGCCGGAGGTCAGGTTCGACAAGAGCCTGGGCAAATACTGGCCGAAGCTCGGCCTCATGCAGGCTGGACTGGGCGGGCTTGACGGCATGACGCTGTATCTCGATGTCGATCTGGTCATCATCGACTCGATTGACCCGCTGTTCGACCTTCCAGGCCGATTCCTGATCATAAAGGAATGGAAGGACCCGCATCTGGGCTACGGCAACAGCTCGGTGGTGCGTTACTTCATCGGCCACGAAACGGCGGTTCTGGAACGCTTTTATGCGACGCCGGCCGAGGTAATCGCCGAGGAATATGACTACAAGGAGCAGAATTTTCTGACCAAGAATGTCGATGAAGCGACGTTCTGGCCCGCCGATTGGTGTGTGCCGTTCAATCTTGCCTGCCTACCCCGCAACCGGGTGTTGCGCTTCTTCTCCACACCGAAAAAACCGGATGGCGGCAAAATCCTCGTCTTTTACGGATCGATCACACCTGCTACTGCATTGCGGGGCGAGCACGAACCCAAGAAACGGGTCGGCCAGGGCATTCAGTGGCGACCGATGAGGCGACGCTTCAAGCCGGCGCTCTGGATCGGCGAATATTGGCGGGAGTAGAGGATGCAGGACCGCACGCCGGTCACCGACGGGGGCATTTCCCACCCGGCCCGGCTACCCGAAGAGTATGCCTGGCTCCAGGGCGACCAGAGTTTTGTCGCCTGCGCCTTTTACACGCCAAACTACCTTGAACAGGTCCTGTCCCTCAAAGCATCCCTCGAACGCCTTGGCATCAACCACTACTTCCGGCGCTACGAACGCGGCGCAACCTGGGAGGCAACAACACGACTGAAGCCGGTCTTCGTCCACCATGCGCTCGAGCGCTTTCCCGACAAGGACGTCCTCTATCTGGACGCCGATGCAGTCGTTCGCCGGCCGTTGGACTTCTTCGACACGGTCGCAACGGACGTCTCGATATTGTTTCACCATGTCCGGGCTGGTGGCACCAACTACTTGCGCATCTCGGCAGGAACCGTCTTCGTTCGAAACACCGATGGTGGTCGCCGATTCGCCACGCTCTGGAAAGAGGCCGAACAGCACTGCGGTCCGCTGACGCTCGATGAAGACATGATCTACATGGCCTTCACCGACATGGCGGGAATTTCAATCACCGTGCTCCCGCCCTCCTACGTCAAGATTTTCGACAAGCCCGGCGAAATGCCGGTCATCGAGCATTTCCAAGCCAGCCGTTCTCAGTTCAAGTGGCGCCGCTTGATCCGCAAGGCCAGGCGCGCGGGTCTCATCGTTGCCGGCGCCGCAGTTGCCGGTCTCGCCTGGTGGCTGAGCCAGCATTTGACCTGGGTTCCCTAACCGGACGGCCTTTCCGTCCGGCCCGCCCGGTTCCCACCGGCAGCAAGAAGAAGGGGCCGCATCTGCGGCCCCAAGGTGGGAAGAAACCTGAACTCAAGAGTATCAATAGAATATGCGCCAGAAGAATCCGCGCACGTCGGCATCCGTGCGCTCGCGCCAAATGTGGCGTTCTGCGCGGTTCTGAGCGTTGCGCAAGTCGCGGCGCTCGCTCAGGCTCAGGTGTCCGTCAGCCAGGTACGCATCCTTGATCTTGGAAATCCGGCGCTGCTCGCGCTTCAGCTTCCAACCCTCAAAGAAGGTCAGCGAGCCGGTTGCGCGGCCTTCGCGGATGAGACCGAGATGGTAGGTCTGGCGGGCCTCGATTGCGCCAAGCTTCGGAGTCTTGGCTTGTGCGGCCGATCCGGCAGCTATGCTCGCGGCCAGAGCGGCAAAGATCAGGGTCGATGTGCGGGTCATGACGGTCGCTCCAGGAAGCGTGTTGCTGGCTTGCTGACGACGATCAGGTCGGCAATCGCGCCAGCACTTGCGCCAAGACCTAGCCAATGCGCATTGAACTCATCCTGAATGCAGTTTTTATTTTTCGTTCATGTACGGGCACGACGTCGACTCAATTTCGACATCGTCGGCGTTCGCCAATCGTTACCGGCCAAAGCCTGGTGACAGGTCTACAAGTCTAAATGAACATCTCGGTGTCGGGCTCGAGGCCGAGGAGGATGCGCCCCACCGTGGCATAGTGCGTCTTGCGCCCTTGCACCTGTTGCGAGGCGGCATGCGCATCCCGGAGGCGACGCTCGAACGGTGCATTCTCGAAGATCGCATTCTGGCCGGCAAGGCGGTAGGCGTCAGCCACGACATCCCGCCCCTCGTTGATGGCATGGGTTGTCGCAAGGCGAATGCTGCCGCGTTCTTGGATACCCGGCGTGCCGCCATTGGCAACGACCGACCAGATGTTCTCCAGCGCTGCATGCAGACCTGCGCGCGCGGCACGCAGCCGCGCTTCGAGGAGCCCGAGTTCGGCGTGGAACATCTGGCTGTCCCGCAGGGATGATGCCGCCCCCCGGGGTGTCTTAGTCCGAGCAAGTTCAATCAGGTCATCGAGCATCCCGCGCGCGATCCCGAGCATCAGACCTGAGAACGCCGATGCGTAAACCTGGGTTGTCGAAAGCCTGTAAACAGGTCCCGTCTCCCGCAACTCGGCCGGATTTTCGCGGTCGATGGTATGGTCTTCTGCCACGAACAGCTCCTGCACGGCGTAACTGTCACTTCCGGTTCCGCGCAACCCCAAGACCTGCCAGTCGTCGAAAACCTCAGCCTGCTCTCGTCTGAAGAGCGCCGTTCTGTCGACCTGGCGACCGTTTGCACCGGTCCGGGGTCTACCGTCCTGCTCAAACACGAAACAGTGCCCGCCAAGCCAGGTCGCGTGTCGGCTGCCGCTGGCAAAGGTCCACCGGCCGCTGACCCGGTATCCCCCGTCCACGGCGACGGCCTTGCCTTGGATACCGGCACCCCAGGCGAGTACGGCATTGGCTGGACCAAATATCTCTTGCGCGGGCTCAGGTTCAAGAAATGCGGCCGACATCGCACAGCCGGCCCCCTGGCCGAGGCACCAAGCCGTGCTCGCATCCGCAGCGGCAATTATCTCGATTGTTCTGGCCAGCATCACCGGATCAAGCTCGTCTCCATCGAGCGCTTTAGGCAGCAGGAGGCGAAACAAGCGGGCCTCGTGCAACTTGCTCAGGAGGTCGTGCGGGAGTTCCCGCAGACGCTCGATGTGCGTGCCGGCCGCGCGCACGGCGCTGGCAGCACCGTCTGCCCGCAGCAAAACGCCGTCCGGTGCACGATGCTGGTCAACAATAGCGTTCATGGGCACAGCTCCGCTCTCCGAAATGCAACGTCACGGCGACACCGCTGAACATGCGCGGCATGAACCACGCCTCGCTTGCGCCTGCCCGCGACTTACACCCACCGGAGCCATGAGTTCAGCGTCGCGCCTTGCCCGTAATTCTGCGCACGATGGCAGCGGACGGCAAAAGCAGCCAGGCCAGGTAGACCCATCCACAAAGCGCGCTCACCATCCAAGACACGACGATCGCCCCGACGAAAAACAGCACGGCGTCACCGAGGAAATGTCCTGTCATCGCTCGCCCTTTTTCCGGAGGAGGCTCGTGTCCGCGGCGGGAGAAATCTACGATCGCTATCTTATCTGCTGTGCGACGGCACGCAAATCATCCATGCAATGACGTATGCCAATCTATCAGGCGCCAATCGTGTCCGGCGCGGTTCCGGCTCTTACATGGCACGCAAAATCGGCAACATGGCCTACCGGTCCCGTTCGCGGTCCTCGACGTTGTTGTCCTCGAGGATGAGGCGCGGGGGCGGCGCACGGCGGGGCGCCACGCACCAGATGTTGCTGAGGTCTGCCACCAGCCAGCTTACCGGTAGCGCAATCACGGCCGCCAGAACGAACGTGATACCCATCCACCAGGCCCGGTCTGCCAATTCCGGCGTTGGCGCATCGAAGCTTGCATTTATGGCAAACAGGCCAGCTGTTGCCCAGCCGGAGGCAACGAGCGTTGCACCGATGCGCACAACAAGATTGTCGGTTTGAATCATACCGTGGCCATCAGATAATCGCCTTCTCGATGAAAGGCCGCCCTTCCAAAATTCGTTCGTAGCCGAGTTGGCCCAGGTCGAGCGTACGAAAGGCACCATACATGATCAACTCACTGACGCCGCGGCCCATGGCCGGCGACTGCTGGAAGCCATGGCCCGAGAAACCGTTGACAAAGATGAAATTGCCGACCTCAGGATGCGCACCAATGATCGCGTTATGGTCCAACGTGTTGAACGCATAATGGCCGATCCAGGCATTGATCACCTTGACGGCTTCGAATGCCGGCACGCGGTTGGCGATTGCCGGCCACAGTTTTTCCTCCCAGACGGAATAGTCGATGTCGAAATCATCGAAGGCCACTGCGTGGTCTTCGTCTGGCGGGCAACCGCAGAGATAGTTGGCGCCGTCCGTGCGCATGTGCACGCCCGATGGGTCGATCGTAAGCGGCAAATCCCTTTCGAGAGGCTGCTCTGCCGTGAACACGAACGTAAACCGCCTGCGCGGTTCCACCGGCAACGGTATGCCGGCCATCGCTGCCGTGGCAGCCGCCCGCGGCCCGCTGGCATTGACGATAATGCCCGCTTGTATCGTCTCACCCGACTTCAGCGTCACACCGGTCACGCGATTGCCTGCACGCGCAATCGAGACAACCTCGTTGGTGACATACTCGGCACCGTTGCGTCTCGCGGTGCGCCGCCACCAGTCGAACATGGTGCTGCCGTCGAAATAGCCCTCGTTTTCCGGATTGTGACTGCCGAGCACAATACCATCGAGATTGTAGAAGGGATATTCGGTTGCAATGTCGTCGGGAGACAGGAGGCGGGTCGCGACGCCAAGATCGCGCTGGACGGCGTGGTTGTCACGGAGGACCTGTGCCGCTGTCTCATCGCCGGCAAGGTACAAATAACCGAACTCGTGCAGGACGATATCCGGGATTTCTGGATCGCCGCCAAGGTGATCGCGAAACTTGCGCAAGAACGTGACGCCGAACTGGGAAATCTTGACATTGAGCGGATTGGAAAACTGTTGGCGGATGCAACTGTTGGTGCGTGACGTCGAGCTAAACTCGTAGGTCGGATCGCGTTCGACGACGAGTATGGTGCCATCGAAGTCCGGGTTTGCAGACAGGAACCAGGCCGAAGCCGAACCCATCATGGCCCCACCGACGATGACCACGTCGTACGCATTGCGGGCGGGTTGGCTGGTGATCGGTGAGAGCGACATGGCCAGGGTCTCCTTCCAGTGGCGTCCCGGCCTTGACTGCCTCTGCAAGGCCGGGCGCGGCAATCACTCGGCGGGTTGCTGTTCCATCACCTCGAGCTCGATGTCGCTCAATTCCTTGTTTTGCAGTGTCGCCTCGAACGCTGCCAGGCGCTTGTAGATGGAAATGAGTTCGACGATCGTCGTCCACGAGTGCACGAGAAATTGGAACGAACTTTCGACCCGACCGAACGCGCGAACGATTTGTTGCATGATGCCAAGCGTAATGGTGCCGGAAACAATTGTTGGCGCGAGCGCGAGGTAGGGGACGATGACGCTGAACTGCAAGTATGAGTAGCGCGCGATATTGAAGTACATGTAGTGGAAGAAGAGGCGGAAATAATTGCGTCGCACATCACCGAAGAGCTCGCCGATTGTGGGCGGTTGCGCCCGGTCCGCGTGTTCCTCGCCAAGCACAAGCTCCTTGCGGTAGGCCGCCTCGACGCGCTGGTTGCGAAACTCGAGGCCGGGAAGTTTTACGCCGACGGCTGCAAGCAGCACCGTGCCGCCAAGCGCCCACAATATGGCGACGAACACCAACCCCTGCGGCACCTCGCCGACGATCGGCAGGACTTTGACGTGGTTTGAAAGCCCCCACAGGATTGGCAGAAACGCGAGCAGCGTCATGACCGAGTCGAGAAAGCGCACGCCGAGGCCTTCCGTAATTGCTGCGAAGCGCTTGGTGTCCTCCTGGATCCGCTGTGAAGCACCCTCGATGTGACGCAGGCGCCCCCATCGATCCATGTAGTAGTCGTTCATGGCCGTACGCCAGCGGAACGCGTAGTGGCTCGTAAAGAAGTGGTTGAGAACAGCAACCAGCATGTAGATTGCCGCAATCAGGGCAAACATCCAAAGATGGTCTGTAAACTCGTGTGACTCGATGTTGTTCGGCTTCGACAGCGCCTTCTGGATCGTATTGTAGAACCGGCCAAACCACTCGTTGATCCAGACGTCGATTTGAACCTGAAACCAGGTGACGAACACGATCAGCGAAGACCCTGCGACCGACCAGCGGTTCCATGGGTGCGGCGAAAACCACATCCAGAACCCAGTGTACAACACAAACCCGACGATGAGATACTGGTAGTACCAGAAGTTGACCGCACCCTTTTGCGCTGCTGCAAAGGCGGCCTTTGCAGCCTGATCGGCATCTGCAGCCAATGCCTCCGGATATGCGTATCCGAACAGGCTGCCAAGGCTCAAACCGCCACCCCATTCCCGACCGCCAGCGAACCAGACGATCACGCACAGCAACGCCCAAGCTGCGAACGAACCAAACAATAGCCGTGGTCTGGGAAAGAACGAGTGAAACATGCGTGTGAGGCTCCGTCGTTGGGAGGCGATGCGAAGGCGGACCGCCGCCGCAAGCGCAAGCTTTTGGCGGCGCGCGCCCGCTCGGTCAAGGACCGTATATGCCGACGATCTGTGCTACAAGCGTGTCAGCCGACGATGAACTGCAAGTGAAACCGAATTGAGCGGTTGCGGAAGGATTGCGCCCATGCGCCACAGGCGTAAAACGGATATCTGCAGGTCGTGGCTGTTCATCAACGGCGCGGAGCGCGACAGCCTGCTGTCTGCCCCTGCAAGCCAGGCCGATGTCGTCATCCAGGAGCTTGAAGACTTCACACCGCCTGCAAGGCGCGATGAGGCGCGTGCACTGATGGCGGAGGTCTTCGAGGCCTGGCGCCGCTCACCGGCCGTTGCAGCCGTGCGTATCAATCCACTGTTCGCTTGCGGTCATGAGGATCTCACAGCGGCAATGCAAGCCGGGCCTGAGATCGTCGCCCTGCCCAAAGTGTCGGAGCCCAATCATATCGAGGAACTCGATGCAGCGATCACGGCACATGAACGCGCGAACGGCATCGCGCCGGGTTCAACCGAAATCCTGCCCAACATTGAAGCAGCCCGTGGCGTCATGCAGACCTATGCGATCGCAAGCGCAAGCCCGCGCGTCAAGTCCTGCCTATTGGCGTCGGAAGATCTGGCCGCAGACCTCGGCGCTGAACGCGGCCCGGACGGCGTCGAACTGGCGTACTGCCGCCAGCGGTTCCTGATGGAGTGCGTCGCCGCCGGAGTTCTCGCCGTCGATTATCCATACACATGGCGAGATCATGCCGGTGTCGAGGCAGAGGCGCGATCGGCGCGTCGCCTGGGCTTTCACGCCAAGAGCGCTGTCATCGCTGATCACGCCCGGATAATCAACGCGGTTCTCACACCGTCCGCCGAGGAAGTGGGCAGGGCGAAGGTCATCGTTGAAGCGTTCGAGGCAGCGCGAGCGCGGGGCGAAGCAAGAGTCGAGGTCGACGGCTCTCTGGTCGAAGTTCCAATCTATGCAAACGCCAAGCGCGTTCTTGCCCGGGCGGATCGTCTTTCCACGGTCTGACGCGCGCTGCTCGGACATGGCTTTCAGGCAACGCACCTTGCACCATCCGATGTGCGTGGCTTATGGGGTGCGGCCAAATCAGCTATTGGTACTCGCAAGCGTCATAAGCCAACAATTGCCAAAGCATCGACCATGGCCCACATCCAGCTCAGCTCCCGCAACCCAGTTATTTTAGTGGTTGCAACGTTACTTGTCGCACTGACTGCGGTTGCCGCGGAAGTCCGCGCTGCGAGTGCGCAGGCGCGACCGTTTGATGTTCTGACCGGTTGGTGGATCGGGCACGGGCGACTCGGTTTCAAGGATGGCAAGACGGAAAACGTCAAATGCCGCGCAACGTATACACTCACCAATACCAAAGGCACCAAGTTGCGACAGGTTGTGAGATGCGCCAGCGCCAGCGGCAAAATAGAAGTCGAAAGTATAGTATCCTACGACGGCAAGGCCCTGGGTGGTGAATGGCGCGAGCGAACCTACAATGTTGCCGGCAGTCTCAAGGGTGATCTCATCCCCGGCGGTTTTCGTGTCGCGGTCACAGGTCAACAGCTCAACGCGGAAATGACGATTGCCGTTCGCCAGAACCGTCATGTCGTCGAAATCCGCTTTGTCAACAACACGCTGCTCGGTCTCAGCATGATCTTTGGGCGTGGATAGCCGCCAACCACGGCCTTAGGGCAGCATCGGCAAACTGACGTGAGGATCCGGGCCAGGCCGTTATGTTCTGATCGGGCCAAGCGCTGCCGCGATTTCGTCGCGCCGCGGCTCAAGATGCTCCGGCAGGCACAGCCGGTTTCCGAGTTCATCCTTCGGCTCATCGGCTGAGACGCCGGGCCCGCGCGTTGCAATCTCCAGCAGAATCCCGCCCGGTGTGCGGACGTAGACGGAGCGGAAATAGACGCGGTCTACGACGTCCGTCGGCTCAAGGCCTGCCGCCTTCAGGCGATCCCGCAGTTCTGCCTGCTCGGCTTCCGACTCGACGCCTAAGGCAACGTGATGAATTGTTCCGATACCCTCATACCCGCGTGCAATGTTGGCATCGATTTGGACGTCGATCAGGGCGCCCGGCGCACCCCCGCCGGTCGCATATCTGCAGTGCAAGGCGCTGCCAACGCGCTCGAGCCACACCTCGCGAAAACCGAACACATCATTGAGAATCTCGGGCATCATCGCCGGCGACTGCTGTACGAGCGTTATGCTGTGGAGACCACGGATCGCCACGTCCGTTGGGATATTCGATGTGGCACCGGCGGTACGATTGTCGGCGCACTCAACCAACGCAAACAACAAGCCGTCCGGGTCCTGGAATACGCTGCGCTCTTGTCCGGCAACACATTCGTCGACGTGGTGGCGCACGTCGTGCCCACGCAGCCGACGCCGCCAGTATCCAAGAGCCCCGGCAGGGACTGAGAACGCAGGGAACGTTGCCTGCCCGCCACCAACCAGGCCCGGCGAAGCATCGGGACGCGGGAACAGGGTCAGCAACGTGCCGGGCCGTCCCGATGCATCGCCCAACAGAAGATGATGGCGCAAAGGGTCATCGTGATTGACTGTCTGCTTGACTAGGCACAGTCCGAGAACGTCGACGTAGAAGGCAACGCTTCGCTGCGCGGTGCTCGAAATGGCGGTAACGTGATGAACACCAAAAGTATTTTCGACCACTGCTGAGCGTTTTCCTGCAATTGCGGCGAGAAGCGCCGGCTATGATTCTATTATCTTCAGGTTGAGTATAGTCGTGTAAGAAATTGTGCGCCTGTTAAGGCCTCGTCCGGTAGATGGATTTATTCCAATTCCGACAAATAACGCATCCTCATGCCAGGGGAAGAAGAACATGCGCCCCGCACGCAGGGGCGCATGTTCTGGTTTGTCGCGTGCCCAGCACAGAGTTCAAAGTCCGGGGTTTAGAGGTCCAGTTGATAGGTCAACGGCACCCAGCGGTGGGCATCACCGGACTGCTCGACAAAACCAATCGCTGGGAACGGCATGTGATAGCCGGTCGCCGCTACTTTGTCCGCCGCGGCCATGTCCAGAATTTTTTTGCGGGCTGCCACCGCTGCATCCTTGTCCATGTCAAAGACGACATGCCACTCGGGCTTTTGCAGAGATGCGACGTAGTGGTTGCAGGCGTCGGCCCACAAGAGCAGGCGTTTGCCGTCGCTCTCGATGTTGTAGGCCATGTGGCCCGGCGTGTGGCCGTATGCTTCGATCGCCGTTATCCCGCTGACGACATCGTTTCCGCCTTTGATGTAGGTGAACTTCTCCGCAAGTGGCAGCACTTTGCCTTCAACGAGCTTCCAGCGCCCCTGCATGTTTTTGTCGGAACTCTCAGAGACGGCCTTTGACGTCCAGAAGTTGTTCTCGGCCTCGCCGGTAACGTAGCGGGCATTGGGGAACGTCGGCTTGCCGTCCGTGATCAACCCCCCAATGTGGTCCGGGTGATAGTGCGTAATCACGACCACGTCGATCTGATCCGCGCTGAAACCCGCCTGTGCCAGTGACTTCACGAGATGGCCGCGCGTTGCGCCGCGCCCGCCACCATTGCCCGTATCGAACAGAACGAGCTCTTTGCCTGTGTTGACGACCACGGGCGTGAACCCGATCTGCATAGCGTTGCCCGGCAGATGATTCTGTTTCAGGTGGGCGGCAACCGCATCAGCCGTCTGGTTCTGCCCGAATATGGGGAAAACCTTGGGCACATTGGCAAAACCGTCAAAAACGGTCGTGACCTCGAAGCCTCCCAGCTTGACCCGCCGGTATGCCGTCATCGCGGCCCCGGCCATCGGCGCCTTGGCCCATGCGGACGGCACATGCCACGACATCGTTCCTCCCACCGAGGCCGCAGCCCCGCCGAGGACAAAGCCGCGTCGAGTAATGTTGGTCGAAATCCTGGTCATTCCGTGTCCTCCCAAAACAATACGATTGTGAAATTGCCTGCGCTTGAGCGTGCAACGCCTATACGGGCAGATCCCTCCAACGGTTGAGAATTTGCTCATATTTCTGCGCGAAACGAACGTAACGCATCAGCCTGAGATTGGCGTTCGCACATGTTCGCCAATTCCGGATTCGCGCTTGATTGACTGACAGTAGCGTCCGAATTGGGCGAAAACCAATTGGCTCCACCGGACACATTCGCGTGAGAATACGTGATTGCCGCGTTATGGCCAAGCGGCGGACCGTGATCACTGATCGACCGCGCGAGCCTCGTCTTCATCGCTGTCCAACAGGCTTCTCCAGCCGCGCAGCGTGATCGATTTGCCAAGCGACTCAAGCCTTCGATCGCGTGTCTTAGCAAGTTCTATGGGTTTGCGTTCAGGGGCAACAAGCGTCACCGGTGGCGCCGCCGCGACTTTGGTGCTGCCAGGCCCGATCGTCCCGTGCAGCCCTTTCAGCGAGACGGTCACGATCGGCTTCGCGCGCTTCTTGGCCAGCGCCGCAAATTCGCGCTCGTAGTTACCTTTGGGGGTGAAGGCGAATTTCGACGTCAGGTGAACCAGCTTGTAGCCACGCACACGTAGGCCTTCGAGAATGCGCGGCAGCGCGTCGGCGGTCGCCGGCTTGATGTCATGAAACAGCAGGATGCCGCCTTTTTGGGCGTCGACCCGTGACAACGTCGTCTGCACGAGATGACCGACGTTATCGATGTAGCTGTCGTCTGACACGACATCGACGGAAAACGTGGCAACGCCGCGTCGTTGCAAAAACGCGAGGGCACGGCCGTCGTCATTGAGGCCCGGGAAGCGAAAGAACGGGGCGATCGGCCGGCCGGCGGCAAGTGAAATCGCCGCAAATCCTTTCTCGATTTGTCGTTTGATCGCCTTCTTGCTCAGGCGGCGCAAGTTATAGGGATGGCTCCAGGTATGCGCCCCGATCGTGTGACCGCGCGTGGCAATTTCCTTGACGACGTCCGGGTAGGCGGCGGCCATCCTGCCGACCAGGAAGAATGTTGCCTTTGCGCAATACTTGTCGAGCGTTGCCAGGATCGAGCGGGTCAGGCGCGGTGAGGGGCCATCGTCGAATGTCAAAACCACTTCTTTTTGCGCCAGCAGGGATGGCTCACGCGCGTAGCGCGTGATCGTTCCGAAAATCGGTCCGGTCGAAGCGTCGATCTGAAGGTGGCGGCTGGTCGAAAGCGTGTGTGCGCCGGCGATACAGGCAGCACTGGCGTTGCCTCCCGCGCCAAGACAGACCAGCAATGCCAACAACAAGCGAGCCATCGAAACCTTCCGGATCTCCCCTCGGCCCTTGTTCCTATCAATTCGCCGCTGCGATCAAGTGCGGGCGAACCAACTCGAACGGATTTGCACAATCATGTGGCCGTAACGCCAAGCATATAATCGCAGTTACGACAAGTTGGAAGCGGCCTGGGCGTGGTCGCGCGCGCCGCCCACCCGGATCGCTTCAGTTTCCAAGAATTTGGCGTTTCCAGCTGTCGTCCCGCCGTGGTGCCGGATTAGTACTGGCCGTGCGCCGGCGCGGCTTTCGTGTTCCGCTAGGCTGGCGCCCATCACCCAGTGTGGCCGAGCGACCCGATGATCCGGTCGCACTTGCGCGGCCTGCCGTGCGAACTGTTCGCGACGACCGCGAGCCGCTACCGACCGGCACGACCCGCGAGGAGTAGCGTCGCTTCTTATGCAGGTCGGCGGCCTGCTCATCGTAGGCGGCAACCGATGTCACGGCTTCGGCGGACGTGATGTGAACCACCTTGTAGCCTTTGCGATGCAACTCGTTGAGGACACTCTGGATCGCCCGCGCCGTTGAAATCTGAATGTCGTGGAACAGAATGATTCCCTTTTTGCGCTCCGCCAATTGGCGCATGATTGCCCGGCGCACGGTGTCCCCGCTACGTGTCCGGTAGTCATAGGAATCAATATCTATAGAGAAAATAGCAAGGTTTCGGGTCGCGCCGTAGTCGATCATCGATTTCGGATCGGCGAGATAGGGGAAGCGAAAGAAGGGCGTGATCGGCTTGCCCAATGCGTGCTGGATCGCGCTAATGCCCAGTTCGATCTCGCCTTTCGCCCGGGCGGTGCTTCTGCGGTGCAGATTTTTGTGGGACCACGTGTGCGACGCGATCGTATGCCCTTGATTTGCCACTTCGCGCACCATGGCCGGGTCGGCCACGGCCATGCGCCCGACCATGAAAAACGTGCCCTTGGTGCAATGGTCCTTGAGCGCTGCCAGGACTTTGCGTGTCGTGCTGCGAAGCGGCCCGTCATCGAACGTCAGGACGACCTCGCCTGCCTTCAGAAAGCTATCTGTCTGGTATTGCAGGCCACCGTGCAGCCGGCCGCCGATGCTCGACAATTTGACGGTCCGCGCGACGCCGAGTTTGCCCGGACACGCCCAGGCCGATGCCGCGCCTACCATCGCGATCATCGCTGACATCAGGAAAAGTGAACGCAGCATCAGTCTTGCCCTCTAGAACTTTGCGGTCGCAAGCGATGCTCCGCCAACCTGATCCGTCCGACAATCGACCGCTCGGCCCTCGCGCATGATGCCACTGCGGCACGCGCGCTCGGTCGTCGGCAGAACACCCCAGAGTTATTGGGGCTTCTCCTCACGATTGCAACAAGCCAGATGAACGCGGGCTGATCGCACGCAGCGGTCGTGGCGGCGAAGACGCACAGTGTTCCCGGATTGGCAACTGTGATACGGCGCCACTATGGCGGAGTCACAAGTCACAGATAGCACCGGTGAACTGTCCGATATCGTCGATGCGGACTTGGTGCGCGATGTTTCCGAAGCGCTCGGCGTGCCCGACGAATTGCGGCTTCGCGGCTTGGTCGCGGACTTGCGCCCGCCGGATCTTGCCGACCTGATCGAACACCTCGATGCGGGCAAGCGGGCGCTCTTTGTCCAGTCCCTCGGCAGCGATATCGACTACGACGTTTTTTCCGAACTGGACGAGACCGTTCGTGATCAGCTCGCAGACGAACTGCCCAACGCGTATCTTGCCAAAGCGGTAACCGAACTTGACTCCGACGATGCCGCTTATGTCCTCGAATCTCTCGAACTTGAAGACCGCGAAGAAGTCCTCGACCAGCTGTCGGTCGCCGATCGCGCGGCATTGCTGCGCAATCTCGACTATCCGGAGGAAACCGCCGGCCGCATCATGCAGGGCGAATTCGTTGCCGTCGCCCCGTTCTGGAATGTCGGCCAGGTCATCGACTACATGCGCGAAACCGACGACCTGCCGACGACGTTCTCGGAAATCTACGTCATTGATCCGGGCTTCAAGGTGCTTGGTTCTGTGAACCTTTCTCATCTGCTGCGCACCAAGCGCCACGTTTCTATTCAAAGCATCATGCGCTCCGATATCTCGACGATCGAAGCGACAGCCGACCAGGAAGAAGTGGCCCGCCTCTTCGAGCGTTATGACCTTTATTCGGCGCCTGTCGTTGACGCCAGTGCGCGTTTGGTCGGCGTTGTCACCGTCGATGACGTCGTCGAAGTGATCCAGGAGGAGGCGGACGAAGACATTCGTCGCCTTGGCGGCGTCGGTGACGAAAGCGTGATGGATAACGTTCTGCAAACCACCAAGGGCCGATTCGTGTGGTTGTTGGTCAATCTGCTGACGGCTGTCTTGGCCTCTTTGGTTATCAAGCTGTTTGACGCTTCGATCGAACAGATGGTGGCGCTTGCGGTGTTGATGCCGATCGTTGCCTCGATGGGCGGCAATGCAGGAACGCAGACAATGACGGTCGCAGTGCGGGCGCTTGCGACCCGCGATCTCAGCGCCGTCAACGCCTATCGTGTGATCCTGCGTGAAGTTTCCGTGGGACTGCTGAATGGCTTGTTGTTTGCTGCAATTCTAGCACTCGTCACGCTTGCCTGGTTCGGGTCCGGACCACTCGGCGGCGTGATCGCTGCCGCAATGGTCTTCAATCACGTTGCCGCCGCGCTGGCCGGAATCCTGATCCCGCTTACTCTGCAGCGGTTCAACTACGATCCGGCCGTTGCATCCAGCGTGTTCGTCACCACGATAACCGACGTCGTGGGCTTCTTCGCATTTTTGGGCCTTGCGACGCTTTGGTTGCTATAATAGCGCTTGCAAATGTCGCTTTGTCGATAAGCATCGAGCTGCGGAGGTTCACTCATGTCTGCCGTCACGATCCGCCACGTTGAGCCTAGGGACAGACAGGCCTGGGAGCCGCTGTTTCGCGGATATCTCGAGTTCTATGAGTCCGAGCTGACAGACGACATGATCGAAATGACCTGGCAGCGCCTGCTGTCGGATGATCAACAATTCCACATTGGGCTTGTAGCCGTCGGTGCTGACGACGTGCCCCTAGGCCTCGCCCACATCCTGTTTCACCGCTCGACCTGGTCTCCAGCGCATTACTGTTATCTCGAAGACCTTTTCGTCGCGCCCGATATGCGCCTGAAGGGTGTTGGCCGGGCTTTGATTGAAGCGACATACGCAGAAGCCGACAAACGCGATTGTACGCGCACCTATTGGGCAACGCAGGAATTCAACTACCGCGGTCGGGCGCTATACGACCAGGTCGCAACCAAATCCCCGTTTATTCAGTATCGCCGCTGATTGTCTGGCGGTACAGGGAAATGCCCCAGGTGCCGAAAACTTAGGCCTGCGCGTGAGCCCCCTATAGTCTTTCAGGTTGAGCTGAAACCATCCCGCTCCCGTTTCGACCGGCCAATTCAATGATGCCGTGGGCGGTCGGAAGGGGGAGTGGGCCGGCAATGCGGTTCCGCTTCAGGCGGAAATGACCTAAAACACGCAAGCGCTTGTCGGCTGATCGAGTGAATGCGGAAACCACACTTTGCGTTTCAGCGCATCATCGACGCACCGCAGCACGCAGTCGGACAGAACCGCGGACTCACGCGGGTTGCAATCCCTCTCGAAACCGCTCGAACCCGCGCAATGGCCCTGGCCACGCCACGAGCCTGCAATGGACGCGGTAAAATTCGGTTTGGCTCAGGTCATGAGTGCCAAAGCGGCAGCCCACAAAACGGCTCCCACCGTCATGCCCAAACTCAAGCCGAACGACAATGCCAATGCCTTGGTCATAGCTCTACCCCGCTGAAGATATCGCCCTGTCGTAGCAATAGGCGCGTTGGCCGGTGGCTGCGTGTGGCCATTCGGTTTTTTCCACCCAATCCACAGTTGAACCAGGTTTTGCCGCGATTGCCGGAACCTGAGCCATGCACAGTTGTGCAATGCGGTCTCCGCCCCCACCTGCGTTGACGCCCGCCGCGCAAATGCGCGAAATCAAGAGGCTGCAACAACTTCGGCTGTACATTGCCAATGCACGAAAGTTCAATCGAAACCCAGGCCTATGACTACATCGTAGTCGGTGCCGGCTCGGCCGGCGCCGTCGTTGCCAGCAGGTTGTCGCAAAACCCTCGCCACAGCGTGTTGTTGCTCGAGGCAGGTCCTGCAGGACACCGATGGACCCACCTGCCGATCGGGTACGCCAAACTGGTCACCAATCCGGCAGCCAACTGGCTTTATAGCGCTGAACCTGAACCGGCAACGAACGACCGCGCACTGCCTGTCCCGCGCGGCAAGCTCCTGGGCGGGTCGAGTGCAATCAACGGACTCGCATTCGTGCGCGGTCAGCGGCAGGACTACGACCACTGGGCGCAGCTCGGCAACCGTGGTTGGAGCTATCAGGATGTCCTCCCGCTCTTTCGGCGCATGGAAAGTTACGCCGGCGGTGGCGAGGATGCGTTTCGTGGCCGCAACGGACCGTTGCGGGTCACCAATCCCTCGTTCGACGACCCGCTTTACCGAATCTTGATTCGTGCTGCCGCCCAAGTCGGCATCCACCACAACGGGGACTACAACGGCGCCGTGCAGGACGGCATCGCCATGAGCCAGGCGACGATCGCGGGCGGGCGGCGCATGAGCACGGCCCATTGCTACCTGCGCCCGGCGCGCCGTCGTGCCAACTTGCGTATCATTACCGGCGCGCTCGCCGAGGCACTTGTTCTCAAAGGACGGCGCTGCATCGGAGTTCGCTACATGATCGGTGATCGACGCCATGCTGCAAGAGCAGCGCGCGAGGTGATCGTCTGCAGCGGTACGATCAACTCGCCCCAACTCCTCGAACTCTCAGGGATTGGCCAGCCGGACCGCCTCCAGGCACTGGGTGTGCCCGTACACCACGAACTGCCGGGTGTTGGCGAGAACCTGCAGGACCACTATGCGCCGCGCACCCGCTGGGCGGTCGATGCCCGTGGCTACACTTTCAATGATCGTGGCCGCGGCCTTGGCCTTGCGCGCCAGGCGCTGCGCTACCTCATCCGGCAGGACGGAATGCTGGCTATGGTTGCAGCACCGATCCGCGCTTTCGTGCGCTCGCGCGAAGGCCTGGCTGCGCCGGACTTGCTGCTTGGCTGGGTGCCGATGTTGTACGAGCCGGGCCCGAGGCTGTCGCGCCAGTCAGGCATCACGTGCTACGCGCATGCGATGCGGCCGGAAAGTCGCGGGCACGTTCATATCCGCGCGGCCGATCCGCGCCAGGCCCCCGCCATCACTTATAACTTTCTCTCCTCTGGCAGCGATGGTTCCCTGACGGCGGCGGCTGTGCGCATGGCACGCGCCATCATGACGGCGCCGGCCATGGCGCCGCTCGCGGTGCGCGAACTGGCGCCCGGACCGCAGGCAACAGCGGACGACGACATCTTGGCGTGGGTCCGAGAAGCTGCTGAAACCACCTACCATCCCGTCGGCACCTGCAAGATGGGACGCGACCCCGAAGCCGTCGTCGACGACCAGTTGCGCGTTCACGGCATTGCGGCTTTGCGCATTGCCGATGCCTCGATCATGCCGACCATCACCTCCGGCAACACCAATGCGCCATCGATCATGATCGGCGAAAAGGCGGCCGACTTGATCAAGGCCGCTCATGACTGAAACGAAACTGTAGGGTGGATGCGGCCGTCGTCAGATGCATCATCGCAGCACCAGACTGCCCCAGACGGACGGCCGCCGTGTGGCCGGACGGGTGCGTTACGCTCTCTGGCAAAGCCGCAGCGCATCCAGCACTGCGGAATGAATGTTGCGGCTTGAAACGGCATCGCCGATGCGATGGAGCTCGAAGCCGTGACCAGCCTTGCGCGCGTCGCCCGCCGTCATCTGCTGCTCACCGCGGACGAGCTTTTCGAGATCCGTGACGCCACCGTTCACCGCTCGGTCGGAAAGCGAGAAATAGACCTCCGCCGCGGGTGTCGTGCCGTAGTCGAAGACCACTTGGTCACCACTTACTTCGCTCAATTCTCCGGTCAGCTCGTTTTGCAGGACTGCTGTGAGCCGGTTGCCGTCGCTGCGAACCTCGCACAGTTGCTCTTCGAACCGCACCGGCAGGTCGCGTTGCCTCACCCAGCGCCGCCAGATCACGCGTTCGGCGTAGGCCTGCTCGGCGGCGAGCGTTTCGTCGATCGTCACCAGTTGGACGTTGGCGCCTTTGCGCGCGCAGACATCGGTTGCGCTCAACGCAGCGTGACGCCCAGTGCCATCGACGACGACGACGTCATCTCCAACGGGGATGGTTCCGGCCAGGATATCCCACGTGCTGGTGACGTGTTCGTGGCCGGGCAACCATTCGAGGTTGGGCACACCTCCGGTCGCGACGATGACCAGGTCCGGACTCGCGGCAACGACGTCATTGTCATCGGCAAGCGTGTTGAGACGCATGTCGACGCCGAGGCGTTGGCATTCCGCAATGCGCCAGTCGACGATCCCGATGATGTCGCCGCGCCACGCCGCTTCGGCAGCCAGCAACACTTGCCCGCCGGCGCGGTCTGCCGCCTCGAATAGCACGACGCTATGACCGCGCTCGCCGCAAACGCGCGCCGCCTCGAGGCCGGCAGGGCCGGCGCCGACGATCACCACGCGCCGCTTCACCTCAGCCGGCCGAATGACCTGGTTGAGCACCGCCTCGTGCCCGGTTGCCGGATTGTGCAGGCAGGTCGGGCGCAGTTCGCTCATGCAGTGGGTTGCACCCACGCAGGGGCGGATGCGCTCCTCCTCGCCGGCAGCAAGTTTGGCCACAAGGTAAGGGTCCGCGATATGCGCGCGCGTCATTCCGACGAGATCGAGCAGGCCTTCACGCACGGCATGGCGCGCCGTTGCAATGTCTGTAATCCGCGCCGCATGAAAGACCGGCAGCGATACGGCCTCGCGAAACGCACCGGCGCGCGTCAGCCAAGGACCGATCGGCGATGCCATTCCCGGCATGTTGTCGACGGCAAGTCCGATTTGTGTGTCCATCCGTCCGTAGATGGCATTGAAGAAGTCGACCGTGCCTGATGCCTGAAAGATCTTTGCAATTGCCAGGCACTCTTCGAAGCCAAGCCCCGCCGCATGCCCCTCATCGACAACGAAGCGGAAACCGACGATGAAATCGTCGCCCACCGCCTTGCGTATGGCCTCGAAGACCTCGAGCCCGAACCGACAGCGATTTTCGAGCGAGCCGCCGTATTGATCGATGCGCTGATTGGTGACCGGAGACAGGAATTGGCCAATCAGATGACCGCCGGAAAGCGTCTCAATGCCATCGAGGCCGCCAACCTGACAGCGGCGGGCCGCGGCCGCGAACGCGGCCGTGACGCGCTTGAAATCGTCTGCTTCCATTTCCTTTGGAATGCTGCGGTGCAGGGTTTCGCGCACCACTGACGGTGCAATCGTCGGCAGGAAGGCTCCCTTGTTGGATTCACCGCGCCGGCCGAGGTGCGTTATCTGGCACATTAGCGCAGCGCCATGCGCGTGTACCCGGTTGGAAAGGCGTTCGAGATGCGGGATGACCTCGTCGACACCAACATTGAGCTGCTGGAATACCGACGGTGAATCAATCGCGACATTCGATGAGCCGCCGAACATCGCGAGCCCGATACCGCCCCTCGCCTTTTCTTCGTAGTAGGCCTGATAGCGCTCGGCCGGCATGCCGCCCTGCTCCAGGCCACAGGCGTGGCTTGTGCTCATGATGCGATTGCGCAGCTCCAGATGCTTGAGCTGGAACGGCATGAGCAGCGGATCGCAGCTCGCAGGCTTGGGCGCGGGGCTCGGCGGCATGGCAATCAGTCTCTGTTCGATCCAGGGCACCGACAGACTGCTGCGTGTCGCAGTCAATGACAAGCGCTACGACAGAGGACAGGCCAAAATCACCATTGGCAGAAATTAACCGAGCGACTTCTTGATCTCGACCGCAGTCGTGATGTTGCGAGCGTGATCACCAATGATGCGCAGGCAGAGATGCCGTGCACCGCGCGCGACGAAACCCTTGAGCCAGTCGACCGCGCCATCATGGTCGCCCGCATAGCAACCTTGATACTTGCGGATTGCGGCAGCCGGCGCCTTGTAATAGCGCGACAGATAAGAGTCGAGGTCGGTGTTGGCGCGGGCGGCATCATTGTCGATAGCAAGCGTCAGGTAAGCAGCTCCAACGACGTCATCGCGTTCACGCCCTGCCTCACTGACGTAGCCCTTGAGTTCGTCGAACTGGTGTCCCCAGACCGCACTGTCGGATGGGCCTGAAGGGAACCAGCCATCGAAGTGACGTGCGCAGCGCTTGAGCGCGGCCGGTACGCTGCCGCTCGCCCAGATCGGCGGGCCGCCTTTACTGTACGGTTTCGGCCCGATCGTAATGTCGTTCAACGTCCAGAGTCCGGTGTGGTTGACGCTCCCACCGCCCCACAGTGCTCTCCACAGCCCGATGCCTTCCATCATGCGCCCGACACGTTTGTCGAACGGCACGCCGACAGCGTCGAATTCGGCGCGCACGGCCGGAATATCCTGGCCAATACCGATGCCGACGATCAGGCGGCCCTCGCTCAGCTGATCGACCGTTGCCAGTTGCTGGGCCAGAACCACAGGGTTGCGCAGGATCGGCAGCAATACCGCAGTGCCGATGGCCACCCGCTCAGTACGTGCCGCGATTGCCGCCATCATCGTCAACGGGTCATGGCGCGGCTTGCCGGAAACGGAATCGCCTAGCCAAACCGAGTCGAGCCCGGCCTCTTCCGCGGCCACGGCCAGATCAACTACCGGCCGCGCCGCGTGACGGTCTTCCATGACGCCTTCGCGCGTCGGCAGCAGGTATCCGATTTCTATCGTCATCAGGTCCAAATCTCACGAATTCCAGCGGTGACTTGGCCACAACACTGGTCTCGGCACCGGTGAATTGACCGTGCGCACACTTCCGCCCCATTCTCTCACCACATCACAATAGCTTTATTGCGGTACATTGAGAATGCAGGTCTGGAAGAATGCAGGTCTGGGGAATCCAGGCTTGGCTGCACGCGGATTGCGCGAAGGGCGTGAACCATGGATTGGATCAAAATTATTGTCTTGATTGGGGCGGCGATGCTGATTGGCGGTATCGTCGGTGCCATTGTGGCCGGTATCAAGAACCGGGATCTGTCCTTCTGGACGGCATTTGGGTTCCTGTTCCCACCGGCGGTACTCTTGCTTGCCGTCCTGCCGCGCATCAAGGGCCGTCGTCCCCGCCGCACGACGCTCGAAGAAGAAGATACGATGATGGATCAGATCTAAGCGCCGCCACCGCCCGGCGGTTCAGGCTGTTCTTACATCGCTGTCGAGGCCCAAGTCCAAGATCGGCGCCGAATGTGTAAGCGCACCGACTGAGATCAGCTGGACACCGCTTTCCGCGATGGCGCGCACGCTGTCGAGGTTTACGCCGCCGGAAGCCTCTGTGATCACATCACCATTGCATTTCGCGACGGCTGCACGCAGCTGATCAGGTGCCATATTGTCTAACAGAACGGCATCAATTCCGTGGGCGAGCGCTTCATCGAGTTGCGCGAGCGTGTCGACTTCGACTTCGATCTTGACCATGTGGCCGGCGCGCGCACGTGCAGCTGCGATCGCCGCGCCGATGCCGCCGGCAATGGCGATGTGGTTGTCCTTGATCAACACGGCATCGAACAGGCCGATTCTGTGGTTCATCCCGCCGCCGGTACGCACCGCATATTTCTCGAATGCGCGCAGCCCCGGCGTCGTCTTGCGCGTGTCGACGATTGCCGCTCCGGTGCCAGCCACGGCATCGACGAAGCGGGCGGTCAGCGTCGCAATCCCACTCATGCGCCCGAGGAAATTGAGCGCAACGCGTTCCGCCGTCAGGATAGCCCGCGCATTGCCTGCAATGCGCATGACCGTTGAGCGAGGAGCAACGCGATCTCCGTCGTTGACTGACAGATCGAGTTCCAATTCGGCGTCCATTTGCAGAAAGGCCTCCGCCGCCACATCGAGGCCTGCCACGGTGCCGGCTTCGCGCGCCACGATCCGCGCGGTGGCCGTCCAATCCGCCTCTATGGTGGCATCGGTCGTCAGGTCGCCGGTCAGGCCGAGGTCTTCGGCGAGGGCGCCGGCAACGGCGTCGCTGATCAGGGCCTGCGGCAGGGTAGCATTGATCATGACAAGTCTCGTTTCAGTCTTCGGGCATGTCATTTTAGTCGGCTGCCGCACCGCGCATCGCCGTGGTCAATGCATCTCGGGCGGCAAGGGCATTGCGCAAGTCGAGGCCGGCACGAGTCATCGACTGGCGGCTCGCGCGGTTTGGGTCGGTATCCGGGAAATCGGAACGGAAATGGGCGCCGCGGCTTTCCTTGCGCCGCAAGGCTGCCTCGCACACAAAGCGAGCGGTCAGTGCGGCATTTGCAATCTCGGCATCACCATCCGCGGCCCGTTCGATATCGGATAGCGTGGTCACGGCCTGTTCGAGGCCGGCGCCATTTCGCACAACGCCCGCATGCTCGCCCATCGTCGCGCGGATCATGGCGAGAGCTGCCTTACGCGCACCGATGTCCGGTAGGTGATCCGCCTTGCGCCGGGTCACCGACGCTTGCGAACCGCGATCTACGCGCGCAATCGAATCTGCCGCGCGCGCAGCGAACACGACCGCCTCCGATAGCGAGTTCGACGCCAGTCGGTTGGCGCCGTGCAAACCGGTCGACGCACATTCTCCGATGGCCCAAAGCCCGCGAACACCGGAGGAGCCATCGGCGTCGGTCTTGACCCCGCCCATGTGGTAGTGCTCTGCGGGCGTGACAGGGATCGGCTCCGCCACGGGATCGATGCCGGCCGCAGCGCATTGCTTGTAGACCGAGGCGAAGCGCTGCGGAAATTCTGCCCCGACGGCGCTGCGGCAGTCCAGGAACGCGCCACGTCCGGCCTGGATCTCGCCAAATACCCCGCGCGCCACGACATCGCGCGGCCCAAGTTCGCCATCCGGGTGAAGATCCAGCATGAAGCGATGGCCGGCGCTGTTGATCAGAACCGCCCCCTCTCCCCGCAGCGCCTCGGTTGCAAGCGGCGTCGGATCCGACGCGACGTCGATTGCGGTCGGGTGAAATTGTACGAACTCGGCATCGGCAATGGCAGCGCCGACACCGGCCGCCAGCGCAATCGCATTGCCAAGTGCATACGGCGGATTGGTCGAGCGCTGAAAGAGGGCGCCGATGCCGCCGGTTGCCAATACGATGTCGCTGACGCCTTCGATGACAACCTCTGCCGCCGGGTCGTCAAGGCGCGTCATGGTAAGACCGTGCACGGAACGTTCGGCACCGAGCAGGCCATTGACGGTATAGCCCTCGATAATTTTGATCGACGGTGTCGCCCTAACCGTCTCGATGATTGCTTGCATGATGGCACGGCCGGCGCCATCGCCGCTGACCCGCACGACGCGCTTGACTGAATGCGCCGCCTCCCGTGAGCACACCAGCCGGTTGGCAGGGTCGCGATCGAACGGCACGCCGAAGTCCAGCAGGTCGTGGACGCGGGCCGCAGCCTCACTTGCGACCAGACAGGCGACGGCCTTGTCGACCAAGCCGCCACCGGCGGCGATCGTATCCGTGGCGTGCGCCTCCGCGGTGTCGCCTTCGCCCACGGCTGCTGCGATCCCGCCTTGCGCCCAAACACTCGACGCGCCGCGGCCGAGCGGTGCGGCAGCAATCACCGTGACGGGTCGCGGTGCCAGCCTGAGTGCCGTGAACAGCCCGGCAAGGCCGCCGCCGACAATCACGATGCTCGGGGTCTCGTTGGGCAGCGTCACGGGCGGGCTCCGCGGTAAGTGGCTCGTTGTCGTTGGCGAGACTGTTGGGTTGGTTGGCCTGACCGGGCCGGCATCGCACAGCGCGATCGGCCCGGGCGGGGTTCATCCGTCTAATGCGTCAGGTTCACCATCCGCTCGACGGCACGGCGCGCCCGTTCGGCGATCACCGGGTCAACGGTGACTTCGTGCTCCATGAAGACCAGGCTGTCGAGGATGCCTTCGAGCGTGATCCGTTTCATGTGCGGGCAAAGGTTGCACGGCTTGACGAAATCCACGCCCGGGGTCTCTGCGGCAACATTGGAGGCCATCGAGCACTCGGTGACGAGGATCACCTTTGGCGGCCGGTTATCCTTGACGTAGTCGATCATGCCGGCCGTCGAACCGGTAAAATCTGCAGCCGCGATAACGTCGGGCGGACACTCGGGGTGTGCGATGATCTTGATGCCGGGTTCGGCCTCGCGATAGGCCGCGAGTTCTCCGCCGGTGAACCGCTCGTGCACCTCGCAGTGGCCTTTCCAGGTCAGAATTTCCACATCGGTCTTGGTTTGAACGTACTTGGCGAGGTATTCGTCCGGGATCAGCAGGACCCGCGGCGCGCCGAGACTCTCGACGACCGCGATCGCGTTCGAGGAGGTGCAACAGATGTCGGTCTCGGCCTTGACCTCGGCGCTGGTATTGACATACGTGACGACCGGCACGCCGGGGTAGGCCTCGCGCAGGGCGCGCACGTCGCCGCCCGTGATCGATGAGGCCAGCGAGCATCCGGCCTCGAGGTCCGGAATGAGGACCGTCTTGTCGGGGCTTAGCAGTTTCGATGTCTCTGCCATGAAGTGCACGCCCGCCTGCACGATGATATCTGCATCGACTTTCGCGGCGTCCTTGGCGAGCTGCAGGCTGTCGCCTTTGAAATCACCCACGCAATGGAAGATCTCCGGCGTCATGTAGTTGTGCGCCAGGATGACCGCGTTGCGTTCCGTCTTAAGTCGGTTGATGGCGTAGATGATGGGCGCGTAGTGCGGCCATTCGAGCGGCGTTACGACATCTTTGACCCGTGCGTACAGAGGTTCCATTTCGCGCGCCAGCGCCGGCGTGAACTCCGGCAGGAGGTCCTTGTGGCGCTTGGGCAAACTTGAGCGTTTCCCGTCCGTTGTTCGGCGCTCTCTTGGTTTTGCCGATGTGGGTAGTGGCAGGCGTGCTGCGGGCCATCTCGACCTCCTATATGCTCATTTTGAGCATTTTTTGGGTACATCTTAGTTCAAGGCAATTAATGCTCAGAATGAGTATTGATGATGTTTAGATAATAGGGATTTGCTGTCGGGATTTCCAGCGAATTGACGAGACTGTGAAGGAGGTATGCGGTTCACGCATTGCCTGTTGTTTTGCGTAAACCTACTGGCTTGCCCGAGGTTCAGGCAGTCAGCCCGCGCAGGCAAGGGACTTGCATCGCAACGCAGGCAACGCGTCGCGTGTTTTGTGCAGAGGGCGCCCACGGGCCTGGATTTACATCCGACCCGCCTTGACGCGCACGCCCGGTGCCGGCCGTTCCAAAACCACTTCCGGGCGGAAGCGGTAGAGCTTGGCTGGTCGCCCGCCGGTCTTGACACGCAGTTCGCCTGTCGGCTGAACCAGTCCCGCGCTTTCGACGAGGCGGCGGAAATTCTGCTTGTGCAGATGTGGGCCGAGGATGGCTTCGACGGTCTTTTGCAACTCGAACAGCGTGAATTCCGGTTCCATGAGTTCGAAGATGACCGGACGATATTTGATCTTGGCACGCAATCTGGCAATTGACGTCGCCAGAATCCGGCGGTGATCAAACCGCATGGCCAGACCCAGGCCGGGTCTGTCCTGCCATTGCGTGGCAGCGGACCGCCCGTCACGCTGTGCTTCCTCGACGAGACCGGCCTCGTAGAGGATCTCGTAGCGCTCCAGCACCTTTTCTTCATCCCACGTCCCGCCATCGAACCCGAATGCGATTCGCAGGCGCTGAACACGCTCCACAGGCCGACTTGGCGAGGCGGACGGTTGCGGTAGCTCCGCCCACTCCATCAATAGCGGTTCCAGAGTGTCGGATACGATCTGCGGCTTACCGTTGCGCCAATCCTCCCAGGGGAAATAATCGTACCAGCTGCGCCACTGGGCCAGGCCGAACGGCCCTTCCGCGTGCGGACGAATCAGCGCCAGATAACCGATCGAAACCACATGCGGACTGGTATCGTCAGGTTGCGCGTGCCGGCCACGGTCGCCGAACGTATAGAGCTGCTCGACATAACCGAGATCAAGACCTGTCTGCTCGCGCACCCAGTCTCTCAGTCCGATTTCGAGTGTTCGGTGATTGATCGGCGAGAATGGCCCGTAGGGTAGGGCATCGGACGCACCGCGCCCGTTGCCACCGCTACGCACCACCAACACCTCGGGCTCATCCTTGTGGACCGAGATGATTGCTGCACCAAGCCCGACCTCGACAGGTGAGAGTTCGGGTCTTGACGATACGTCAGGTGTGCGCTCAGTGATAGTTTCATGCCCCACGTGCGAGTAAGTCGCGTCCATCGTCATCGCATCTCTCCAAAAGCGAATAGACGATGACGGAGCTTAGCCGCGAACATGGCAATGATGGGAAAAACTGTTGTCGCGAATTAGGCAAAGTGCCGTGACCATCCCGCGCGGCGCATAGCAGGGATGCATTCACTCACAATTTCGGCCGAGCATCTAGGTGATTGAACTCGGTATCGAAAACGGCGTTGCGCCGATCATTGGCTGACCTTGGCCTATGGTCTGGATTGCCGCAATCATGCGGCCATCCCGTCTCAATTGCTGATCGGCCAAACGAACCATCAGCCGGTTGGGCGATGCTGATACTGACGCCGATCTGAGTGCACGCGCAATGGTGAATTCGTCCGACGCGGAATTGATCGCGCACAGTGATATGAAAGCCGCAGCGCTCGACCGGCTGATTCCTGCAAGGCAATGGATGACCATCACCTGCCGGCGGTCCCAGGCCTCGGCGAAGCTGATGATTTCACTGATGTGCTCGACGTCCGGGGCAACCAGTCCCGACTGGTTCTCTTCGATGTCGTTGACGGCAATAACCAGATGATTGACCTTGGAAATCCCGGGTGGCGTTTCGGGAACCGACCACGGATTGATCACCGTCAAAACATGACTGGCAGCCGTTTGCTCGACGACCGCGTTGAGCGCTGCGAGCGAGCACACATAAATCGGGGCCGGACGTTCCGGTTCTTGCGCCATGATCCGTTTCCGCATGTAGCCTAGGCGCCTGTTATTCCACGACAAGCGCCGCCGCACGTGCCGACTATACAGGCCTGCCAAGGGCGTGTAGCCACAACACCAGTTGGCCAACTATAAACTGATTTGGTGACGATGCGGAGCGCCGCACAGGCCGGCCGAATCACTTCGCCAGCTCGGCGAATTTCGTCATGTAGCGGTTGAAGGCCGTGGCAATCGGCAAGGCTTTCATCGCCGCGAGCTCGGCCCTCAGGTCCGGTGCCAGGAGGTCATCGGGTCGACCAAAGATATCCTCGGCCTCTGCGACCGAAAAACCGGCAAGCGCCGTCGCCTCGAAAAACGCTGCGATCCGGTCCGCCCGCTTGATCACGCTTGCAACATCGCCGGGAGCTTCGGCAGGCAGGCCGAACCGAACATGAATGGCTGCAAGCAAACGCTTCTCGAATGTCTTGTAGTCAAGCCCGATCGCCGCCTTGAAGGGGCTGATCAGATCGCCGATGACATACTCCGGTGCATCATGCAGCAAGGCCATGAGCCGCCAGTTGCGCGCCAGGTCAGGCCGAAGCGCAACCGCGATCTCTTCCACGATCAGGCAGTGCTCGGCCACCGAAAGGGCGTGTTCCCCGGTCGTCTGCCCGTTCCAACGCGCAACCCTGGCCAGCCCGTGGGCAATGTCACTGATCTCGATGTCGACCGGCGTCGGGTCGAGCAGATCGAGGCGCCGTCCGGAGAGCATGCGCTGCCAGGCGCGGGGGTGATGTTGAGCCTGCGTCATGTCGCCTAGCACCTCAGACCGGCGGGTTAAAATTGCGCTGAAGTTCGGCGCACGTCTGGTGCCGCCAACAGCGCACCAGGTGATCATTGACCATGCCGACGGACTGCATGAATGCGTAAACCGTCGTCGGTCCAACGAAGCGGAACCGCGGTTCTTCAATTCCTTCGCGATCGCCTTGGAAGTCTCCGTCTGGGCCGAATATCACGCGGCCGTCGCCGTCTGTGGATCACGGGTTCACCTTCGACAAATCCCCACAGAAAGGCTGCAAACGATTGCTTTTCGACAAGCGCCAGGTAGGCCTGCGCGTTGGCGATCGTCGCTTCGATCTTGAGCCGGTTGCGCACGATTCCGGCATCGCTCATCAGCCTGACCCGATCGGCTTCGCCGTAGCGCGCGATAGTTTCCGGTGCGAAGTCATCGAAGGCGCGGCGGAAATTGTCGCGTTTTTTCAGAATCGTAAGCCACGACAGCCCGGATTGAAACGCCTCCAGGTTGATCTTCTCGAACAACGCCCGGTCGTCGGTTTGCGGGACGCCCCACTCCTCGTCGTGATAACGCGTGTACTCGGGGTCTGAAATCCCAGCCCAGTCGCAACGGACCCGTTCACCGTCGCTCATGCGGCCCCATCCTCTGCCCGGCCGGTTGCAATATCGAGCCGCAGCCAAGCCGGTTTGGCAATGGTCACGGTGGCGCCATCAACAATCAGTGGCGTACCTTTTTCATTCGCCTCATGTGCCCGGTCGAGCCGCAGGAGGGCCAGGCCTCGACTGGCACTGGTCGACCCGACTTTGCCGATCGTCGCATCACCAGCCATGACTTCTCCGCCACCACGCAACGCGCTATCACCCTCGACCGGCACGATGCGCTTGCGTGCCGTACCACGGTGTTGCATGCGGCTGACCACCTCCTGTCCAATGAAACAACCCTTTTTGAAGTCGACCCCTGCAAGATGATCGTAGAGCGCTTCATGGGGAAACGTGTCTCCCAGCGCGAAATCGCGGCCCGCCTCGGGCACGCCGACGCCGATCCTGTGATCGTGATAGTCGTCCGCATGAGCGACGCTCGCCGGCACTTCGGTTAGGCGCTCGACAGGCAGTATCAGCCGGTAGCCGAGCGCCCGGTTGCGCGGGTCACGGTAGGCCAGCATGCCACCCGGAAAGCGTTCGATGTCCGCCCCCCAAACGGTCGCGACCGCGAGCGTGTTAGTGCAGTCTTCGAACGTCACCCTGGCCCGCAGACGGTAGAAGGTGAGGCGTTTGATCAACGCGCTGACCTGTTCTCGCGCGACGTCGATCAACAGGTCGCCGCCTGCCTGCACAATGAAGAAATCGAACAGGATCTTGCCTTGCGGGCTGAGCAAACCCGTGTAGATACCGCCGCTATCCCGCAGCTTGTCGAGTGTATTCGTCACCAGCCCGTCGAGCAGCTTGACCGCATCCTCGTCACCGACGCGGATGACGCCGCGATCGGATAGGTGTGCGCATTTCAATTCAGCCATGATAGGGTCCGGTCCTTGCAGCACTCCGCGAACCGTCCAATAGGTAGGACGGCCACTGCCGCGTGGCAAGCCGAACCGGGCGGGGCCAAGCGAATTGCAGATGCCGGTAAACGGTGTCCGACGGGGGAAGATGTGGCAGAGACATTCGATCTTATTTTGCGCGGCGGCATCGTCGTCAACCAGGACGGGACGGGCGCGCGCGACATCGGCGTGAGGGGGCGGGCGCATAGCTGCCATCGGCAATCTGGCGAGCGCGCCTGCTGCCGAGATTATTGCATGCGATGGGCTTCATATTCTGCCGGGTGTTATCGACAGCCAGGTTCACTTTCGCGAACCGGGTCTCGAGCAAAAGGAAGATTTGGAGACCGGAAGCCGTGCCGCAGTTGCAGGCGGCGTCACAGCGGTGTTCGAAATGCCGAACACGGTTCCGCTGACAACCACTCGCGACGCACTGGCCGACAAAGTTTCCCGCGCCCGTCACCGCATGTTCTGCGACTTTGCATTTTACGTGGGCGGCACCCGCGAAAACATTGAAATGATCCCGTCGCTCGAGCGCCTCGAAGCATCTGCCGGCATTAAGGTGTTCATGGGATCATCGACCGGCAATCTGTTGGTCGACGACGACCCTTCGCTCGACCGCATCATTGCCCGCCTCAGCCGCCGCGCCGCGTTTCACGCCGAGGATGAGGATCGCTTGATTGCGCGCCAGGACATCCGCCGGCCGGGTGATCCGACGTCACATCCCGAATGGCGCGATCCCGAAGCGGCGCTGTTGGCAACCCGGCGCCTCGTTGGCCTGGCCGAAAAACATCGCCGGCGCGTGCACGTGCTGCACATCTCGACCGGCGACGAGATGGCGTTTCTGGCCGAGCACCGCGAGTGGGCCACCGTCGAGGTCACACCCAACCACCTGACGCTGGTTGCACCGGATTGCTACGAGCGCCTCGGTACCTACGCCCAGATGAACCCGCCCGTGCGCGATGCCGCCCATCAGGCGCGCATCTGGCAGGCGGTTGTCGATGGAACCGTCGATGTCCTAGGCTCGGACCACGCGCCCCACACGCGTGAAGAAAAGGATCACGCATATCCTGGCTCCCACTCGGGCATGACCGGGGTTCAAACACTGGTTCCCGTGATGCTCGATCACGTCAACGCGGGGCGTCTCACGCTCGAACGTTTCGTCGACCTGACCAGTCATGGCCCGCAGCGCATCTTTGGACTGGCCGGCAAAGGTCGCATCGCCATGGGCTACGATGCCGATCTCACCGTAGTCGATCTCAAGCGCCGCGAGACAATCACCAACGGCTGGATTGAAAGTAAGTGCGGCTGGACACCGTTCGATGGCGTAGCCGTAACCGGATGGCCGGTTGGCACGGTCGTTCGCGGCCGTCGCGTCATGTGGGACGGTGAAATTCTGGGCGAGGCCAATGGTGAGCCGGTTCGCTTTTGGGAAGGCGCCTGACTTGGCCTGATCCGGGTCCGTCAGGCAGACCAAGTCTGGCCCGGACGCACCGCCGTAAACACCACGCAGGACCGTCCTCGGCGTCAGCTTCGTTGCTTGCCCGAGATGCTTTGCGCGACCGAACGCGGTAGCCGGCGCACCACCACCACGCGTGTTCCGACGCGCGCGATTCGAGACAGATGGACGACGTGTTTGTTGTGCATCCTGAAGCAGCCGGACGATGATGCCGTGCCGATCGACTTTGCATTGGCGGTGCCGTGAATGCGATAGAGCGACGAACCGAGATAAAGTGCCTTTGCCCCTAGCGGATTGTAGATCCCGCCCGTCATGATCTTCGGCAGGTTGGGCTTCCGCTTGCGCATTTCGGCAGGCGGCCGCCAGTCCGGCCAATTGCGCACACGCGTGATGCGTTTGGTTCCCGTCCACTGGAAACCGATGCGACCGACAGCGATCGGATAGCTGTAGGCGCGGCCGCCGCCAAGGACGTAGAACAGGCGCCGCCGGCTGGTGTCGATCACGATCGTGCCCTTGCCATATCCCGAACGAAATCGAACGGTCGAGGGGGCTGCCGGCGTGATGCTCGGACGCGGGCCGCCAACCCACTTTTCCTTATTCTTCTTGATCTGCGGCGAAGCCGCTTGGCGTTGAGCCTGTGAAGCCGGCACGGGCGATGTGATCGGACGGCGATAGCCGCGTTGGCGCTTGTCCTTCTGCAACCAGGTTGCCATCGAAAGGTTCTGGTCGAGAGGCATGTCGGCGTGGGCGGCGCTGAGCGGCACTGCCAGCGCGGCGAACCCCAGGATCATGCGGCGCATGTGAGCCCCCTTGAATTGATTGGAAGAGAACGCGATAGCCGCATGCACCATGCCTGCCAACCCAACACGTCAAAAGGTTACCGCGTTTGGTTAACGTTGAAAGCCATTTGGTCGCAGGGTCTACCGCCGATCATCGTTGAGGGGCCGGCGCGGATCAGGGTTTCGGCCGCAAGAACGAATGCCATGTGCCGTCTGCCCCGATCATCAACCGCCAATGGGTATAAGCGCCGCCATCTTTCATCGCCTTGAAGGCGTCCCTCGGCACCAAGCGAAGGAGTGCCGTCTCAAGCTGCGGCGGAAGTTTGCCGAGCGGCAGCTCTGCAAATGCCGGCCAAACGTACATCTTGTTGTTTTCGATGTCCCGGCCCTGCCGCATCACCGCATAAGGTGCTTCAAGTAGATTGATCAGGATTGCCAGGATCTCGCGGCCCTGCCCGTCGACCGAGAGTTTTTTCCAGCCCGCAATCGGCTTGGCGGCGTCGACTTCACCAAAGTCCGGCTTGAGTTCGTTCCACTGTATGGGCTCCAATAGTTCGTCGATCGAGCCGCTGCGTGCTGCCGCCAGTATCGCATCGCGCATTTCGGCCACAGGAACGGGGAGCTTTTCCGGATCGGTTTCAACAACAACCGCGGCCTGTCTCGCCTTCGAGGCGGGTTTGTTTGCTTCGCCTTTGGCCGCCGCCGGCAGGCCAGCGCCAAATTGGACAACGCCGAAGACAATAACTACGAATGCGGCAAGGCGTGTCGACCAGTCCGTGCGGGAAATGGACATCCGGGGGGGACCTTCCTTGCAATGCCGAGCCACCAGTGATGCGACGTCGCATGATGCCATATTAGCGGTATCTATGGTGCGATGCGATAGCACCGGGCACGCGGCACGCGCGGAGGGCTGGCGTGCTTGACTATATTCCCAACCCGTTCGTGATTCCGGTCGGGCTTGCAATTGGCGTTCTCGTGGCTGCACCGGTCGGCCCGGTCAACGTGCTGTGCATCCAGCGTGCTTTGGAACGCGGTTTTTTTGGCGGTGTCGCGGCCGGCCTCGGTGCGGTCTTTGGTGACGCACTCATTGCGTTGAGCGCAAGCCTCGGTGTCGGCGCCATTTCCGGTGCTGTCCAGAGCCACCGCGGAATTATCCAGATCGTGGGCGGCTTGGCACTCATCGCCTTCGGCCTCCGGCTTTGGTTCAAGCGTCCGCAGTTTGTCGGCGCCCAGACGGCCAAAGGTGCCGCCTCTTTGCGCGCCTACATTTGGGATATTCCAAAAACCTTCATCCTCACGGTTACAAATCCGGGAGCCGTGCTGGGCCTGTTCGCGATCTTCGGTGGCATCGGCTCGTTCGTCGAGTTGCGCGGTGCGCTCGACGCGTTCGTTCTGGTTGGCGCAATTGCACTCGGCAGCCTCGGCTGGTGGGTGTTTCTATCCCTCCTGATCAGCCATTTCCGCCAGCGCTTCGAAGGCAAGAGCCTGGCCACCATCAATCGCATCGCAGGCGCATTGTTGCTGGTGTTCGGCGCCATGCTGATCGGCGAGATCTGGTTGCTCGCCACTGGAATATCGGTGACGGAGCTGCTCGCCCGTTTCGGCCTGAGCTAAACATCGACAAGCGCCGCTGTGCCTCGTTACTGGCGCGTCGCATGCAGAGTGAACTCACCCGTGCGGACCCGGTCGCTGAGGCTGTGTGCCAGCGAGGCGACATTGTCCTCGCCGTATTGTGCGACGAGATCACTGAGCGCGGCATAGAGCGCTGCATAGGCCATGAGTTCGGGCGCGATACCGCTGTCGGCCCCTTCTTCCCAGGCTGCGAGGATCAGGCTCAACGCTTTCATGCGATCGCTTTCGCCGCTGAGCTTCTCGATCTCGCACATGCCTCATCAACTCCCGGCTGCCCGAGCCCGCTGCCCGAGTATATCAAGTTTTGGCAATCGATATTTATGCCCCGCGCCATACCATGCCGGGTGAATGACCGGGGAGCTTTCGCTCTTCAACGTAAATCGGTCCCGCCGAGGCTGCGCCCGGATAGGGTCATGGCCCCTCAGACGCCTCGCGCCCCGGAACACGATCCTAAAGTATGACTATTGCGCCAGTTTGAGGAGGCCGTCGGAAATCTCAATGGCCTCCTTAATGAACCGCTCGATAGTCGCCTGGGCAGATGCGGTGCAACTGCGATAGGTTCGCGAATAGCCTCGGTAACCCCGATTGAACCGCCGGCTGAGCGTGGCCCGCCGGACGGCTGAACTGCCTTCTGCTTCGATCAGCTCCTTCATGCTGTCGCGCCAGCGCTGGCCATCTTTGGCACCACAAAGTTCGCGCAGATAGTGAATGGCGCCGAGAATTTCGCTGAGCCGCAGAAGCTTCTGGTCGTAGGGTTTTGCGCTCGGTTGGCCGACCGCGGAACCGGCGAAAGCCAAGGCAAACGCCATCACGGCAGCGGTGGCAATCGGACGAAGGGAACGGCGGCACGTTTTCATTGGCGCGGAATTCCTAGAGCAACCTGCTCTTGTTCGGAATTCGGTCCGATTCCGAACAAAAGCAGAAAGTTGCTCGATTCTTGAGAGGCGATCATCTTTGTGCCCAAAGTTTGGAGCCGCGACAGCGCCTCCTACTCAAGGCACGATGATCTAGCTGCGAGCCGCATGTAATGCCGTGGCGCTGTCCAGATCAAGGCATCCGCACGGTTGTCGCATACTTTGTGCAGTCACCGCTGCGGCATCGCTGCGCCCCCTTGCTTCTATTTTGTGATGATCTCGCCATCGGGGTGAAAGGCGTGGAAAACGAACGCAAACGTCACGTCATAGGGCACGTCTATCATCGTGCCGTTGGCGCCGGCGCGCTGGGCGGTGATCGTGCCAACGTCCCGGCCCTTGGCTATTTCCGAGGCATCGAGCGCGGAGGCCTGGCCGGCACGCCAGGCAAGCTTCGTCTCGCCCAGTTTGAAGGTCTTGTTTTCGCGCACCAGCTGCATGGCAACAGCAAGCGGTTTGCCTGCGTCCCGGACGACGACGACCCGTGCCATGGGTTCGATCCCTTCCGGCATGCTGCCGCGATAAAGGAAGGGGCGTGCGGCACTGTCGTAGCCGACGTAGGGATTGCGCCCGTATGCGCGCATTTCCGGGTTGTTGGGTATCAGTACCTTGCCATCTGGATGGCGACGTCGAAATTCGCCATAGCTTTCGAGGCGTGATGGTAGCATGTCGAGCGTCTTGCCCAGCATGGCGCCGACAACCGCCTCGCCGGTAAACTGCTGCCACCACGATTCCGTCTGACGATCATACATGACGAGATCGGAGTGCCGCAGTTTGCCCGTCGTGCCGAAGTCGAGCACCTGGTCGCCGATGGTACGCGCAAACACGATGGCCGCATTGCACAGCGGGCAGTAGGTTACCGTCACAGGCGTGCCGCCAACCACATCGTTGACGATCTCGTGCCACATCAGGATGCGCAACGGATAGGCGCGCGCGTCGCCATTGATCTGCAACCCGACGACCGGCGCATTGTCCACAAGTCCCGTGATGTCGCCGACCGGCTGGAAGATCGGTTTGTCGATTGACGGAATACCGTCCTTGGGCGGACCACCGGAAAGGATCTCACCGAGATCGATCTTCGTTCTGGAAAAATCGGTGCGCGACCAGCCTTCGAGTTTCCAGCGATCGGCCGGCGAACTCGCCGCCGCGGGCGTGACACTGATACCTGAGACCGCAGACAGGGCGCCCACCGTCGTAAGCGCGAGCGTTGCAAACCAAACCAACATGACACGGCACCCTTTCACGGCGTGATCGCCCCAGACTATCCCACCCGGGTCCGTCATGCGCCGCCGCGGCGGTCAACTTGCCTTACAACTGCGTGAACGGGCCTGCAAAACTGATTGCCCTGGGCGCGCTGCAATCCCGGCGCAGCGATGCCGGTCAGAGCGGGCCGGTTGCAAGATCAAAAACCCTGCGGGCGGCGGCAACGAAATCGGCAAGCCGCGGTGTTGTCGTGTAATGGCAAAGCTCGTGCGGATCGACGAACCGGGCGCTCCGGGCATCGCTGGCGGCCGCGGGTTCGCCGTAACGCCAGGCACCGCAGTAAACGCTCAGCACATAATGCGCGCGAAGACTGCCATCGTTATTGTGGAAAATTGCGTCGTGAACATCGACGATCGCCTTGATGTCGACCACGACGCCGGTTTCCTCGCGAACCTCGCGGGCGGCCGCCGCGCGCGCCGTCTCGCCCGCCTCAATGTGCCCGCCCGGTAAGCTCCAGACACCGGCGCTCCCGCCCTTGCCGCGCTCCACGATCAGGACCTGGTTTTTACGGAACACAGCAGCGCTGGCAGCGGCTTTCGGCCAGTGTGCAGGCGAATTCACAGACAACAAGATGCGCCTCCGGCAAGTCTTGGCTAGGCTGACCGTCACCGCCAGGCCCGGGTTGGCCGCAGCGCCAATGAGGCAAGCCGATGCCGTCGAAATTCTTTTTGACCTCAGAACCTGCAACCGTACGCCGCCACTTTGCTTACGCCAACACACACGAGTTTCCGCCGCGCGACAGTATCGCCCCGACGGAGCCGGTGATGATTGTACGGCGCGGACACGGCGGCAAGCGCGAGGCCCATCTCGTGCGCTGGGGACTGGTCCCGGCCTGGGTCCGTGATTTCGATCGTCTCGGTTTGCTGGCAGTGGCCCGTATCGAGACGATCTTGGACAAGCCGTCGTTCCGAGGCGGAATGCGCCATAAGCGCTGCATCGTCCCGGCAAATGGCTTTTACATCTGGAGCGGGCCGCGCCACAGCCGCCAGCGCCATACGGTCGTGGCATCGGATCGCGGTCTCATGGGTTTTGCTGCCATTTATGAGGAGTGGATGGGTGCCGATGGTAGCGAAATCGACAGCATGGCCATTATCACGCAATCGGCGCCGGCCGCGTTTAACGCTCTGACGGATCGTGCTCCGGCGCTCGTATCGCCCGAAAATCAGGCCGCGTGGCTCGATTGCCGCGGCGTGCGCGAGGCTGAGGCTCTTGCCCTTCTGGAACGGGCGGCAGCGGACTTCGCACTTGATCCGTGATGACGTCGCCGCGCCCGCCGCCGGCAGCAGCCCTTAACTTAGATCGTTCACGCTTTTTCTTTTGAATTTCCGCGCGAACGACGTTTTTTTGCAACAGTCAAGGACTCGCCATGTTATAGTGTTGTGAAATCTTGGGATTATGCCGTGATCAGTGTGTCTTTGCGAGCGTGGACGCGTGGACCGGAACGGCGCTGCTGGTGATGCTGTCTTTGGCATGCCGCGTGCATGTCGCGCCGCATTCGTGACGGCGGTATCAGTCGGTCGGCCTGTCGGATGGTGCATGAGTTCGAGTTCGAAAAGCAATGGTGTACAAGGGCGATGACCTGGAGTTGCTGACGCCGGACGAGTGGGCCAGTGCACACGGCCGGTTCTCCGGCGCGCGCCGATCGCCGGCCGAGAGGGATTTGACGCCCGATTGGCTCGACCGGGCATTGTTGCCAGCGCAGGACACGCCGGCTCTGTGGGTCGACGGCACGGTACTGGGGTGTTGCAACAAGGCCTATGACTTGGCCGTCGTTCACAACGCCGGCCATGTCGGCCTGGAACATCTCGTTCATGCGATGACGCTCGACGTGGATGCAATCGATGTACTGCGGAGTTACGATATCGATGTCACATCGCTGCGAATGGAGAGTGCCGCCAGGCTGGCCGCCGGCCGCACGTCGCCGCCGCTCAACGGCCGCGCCACGCTTTCGAATACAGAGGACTTCAACGGAATTCTGATGCTTGCCGCCGACCGTGCCTACCAAGAGGGACAGCCGGTCACCATCGCACACATCCTGGAAGCAATGTTCGCCATGTCCAATAACACCAACCAGACCGCTGTCAGCAATTTTCTCCGGAACAACCCGTCGCTGCGCTACACGACTGCGCCGGGCAGCCCCGCAGGTACGGCCAATGGTGCCAACGGCTTGGCCGCCAACCCGGTCATGAAAGAGCTGGGCGAGGTCTTCTTCACCTTGCTCAACGACCCCGCAACGCGGGCGGACGCCCTGCAGTTGCTTGGCGGCACGTTCGGGCAGGGCGGCAATGCGCAAGCCGCGATCACCCAATCGCAGCCGCCCCAGGCGGAACAAGCCGCTACAGTTCCGCAGCAAACCAACACGGGCACGACAATGACTACCACAAACGGATCTCTGGATCCGGCCCTGGTCGCGATGCTGAACGGCATCCGCGACAAGGTCATCGAGCTCAAGAACGACGACAAGTCCCAGCAGGGTGAACTCGAGAGCAAATGGAACGACACGGTCGACAGCATCAGCAACAGCTTTGATGCACTTTCGGCGGCTGTCACGGGTCAACTCGGCGCGCTTGATGCGACCACGCTCGCGGCCTTCAAAACGCTGGTCACCGATCTCAAGCAATTCGATCTCGACCGGAAGTTCAAGGAGCTTGAGGTATCTTTGGCGGCAAAGGTCGGCACGTTGTCGTCAGCAGAAATTGCCGATCTCAAGACCCAGCTGACCAGCCTCCAGACGGCGATCAGCAACAGCCCCAGCAGCGCGCTGACGGTCACCCGGCTCGAGACCAAGCTCGCAGACGTTGAAAAGACGGTCGACAGCATCGAGAAGCTCACCAAGGGTCTCGACGATCCGACAGGTGGCATCGCGGTCCAGTTGAGTGCGTTGCAGACCAGACTTCTCGATGAGATCCGTCAGGTTCGCCCCTCCAATCTGATTGCGTTGGAAAGCGAAATCGAAGACCTCAAGAAGCTTTTGAAGAACACCGATTTCGACGAATTGGCAGATAGCGGTGCTTTGAGCCTGTTGGACAAGATCTACGACAAGGTCGGCGACACGAGCCTCAAGGTCGAGGAGGTCTCGGACAAGGTCGCCAAGATCGAGAAGGGTGATCTGCTGACTGGCATGATCACCGACATGCCGGACTTTGACATGTCCAAGCTGGCAAAATTGGTGGCAGCGGAGATGGCCGAGGACTGGTCCCAGTTCAAACACAAGATGGATGCCGAGATCATCAAGCTGCAGGCTTCGCTCAAGTCCGTCGATGCCGAGAACGACGCGCGCTATGATGCGCTACTGAAGCTCAACCAGAACCAACAGGCGCTCGCCACCGCGGTTGACCGTTTGCGCACCGAACTGCACGAATACAATTCCAAGGCGACCGTGATCAACACTGGTGGCGGCGACCCCAAACTCGCCGAAGAACTTCGCGAGCTGAAAGAACTGGTGCGCACGCGCCAGGATTTCTGGACGCGGTTCCGCTACTGGCTCTACGGTACCGATGATTGGTACGCCGCCAGTTGGGGCCGTCGCCGTGCCGTCGACCTGGAAACACGCCAGGTCTGATTGTATGCGGTGAGCCGGTTGTTGCCGTCCGCCACGCGCGAGGATCGCGACGAACGTGAAAGCAACCCCGGTATTCCGCATGTTCGACATCGCCAAGGCGCGGGAGTTCTACGTCGACTGGCTTGGCTTCCGCGTCACCTTCGAACACCGTTTTGGCGACGATTTCCCGCTCTACATGGGTCTTGAGCGGGACGGGCTGGAGCTTCACCTCAGCGAGCACCACGGCGATGCGACGCCGGGATCGGCCGTCCGCATCGAGGTGTCGGACGTCGCCGCCCTCCACGCGGAATTGAATGCTCGGCCCTACCGTTTTGCCAAACCTGGCATAGAAGCCCAGCCGTGGGGCACCCAAGAACTCTCGGTTACCGATCCGTTCGGCAATCGGTTGGTGTTTTTCGCTTGGAACGCACCTCAAACGTCGTCATCGCCGGCGCCTTAACCGCGTACCGCGTAAGCACTGGCCCGGTGATCGCGCTTTTGCCATTTTCAGGCATAAGCTTCTCTCAACACAGCATATTTGCTATGCTGCGACAAAATCGACTGCACCTGGAGTGCTGCGTATGCTGCCTTATCTCGACTTCCTGTTCGTCGCTGCCTGCCTGACCCTGGGATTTGGCGTGTCGCTCGCGACGTATCGCATTTTCGCGTTGCGAAACGACTGGCCGATGGGCGAACTCCACGCCAACAAACCGTTGGTGCCAATTCTGCTCGGCGTCTTTTCGATCGTCATCGCGTTCTTGTTTGCAGCCGCGCGTCAATCGGCACCTGACGGCGGCTTTGATGGATGGTGGATCATTTTCTTCGGGTTCGTTTGGGGATTCTTGTGGACCGGGATGATGCGGGTCGGCTCACAGATTTCCCTGTTTCTCGCACCACTTGCGACGTTGATCCTGATGATGGCGTGGGTCGGTGTGCGCACGCCGCCGGGTTACATCTCGGAATCCCGTTTCGTGCCGAACGTATACGTGCCGCGCGTGCCGCTGCCCGAGCGCGCCCCGAGATTGGCCACCACCGACGAGCGCCGACTGGCACACGAGTTCCGCCGGCAGCCCGGCACTAGCGTCGGATATTGAACCGCGCCTGCATATGAGAAAGGCGGCGGTGCTTCGCGAACTGCGTATGGTGACGTGCGCCGCGCTCAGCGTCCGCCAGGGCCGGGCGAAATCACACATGGATAGCCTGCCGGTTCTGCCCATCAGGGCGTCCAAAGGTCTTACCGACTTGCATGGAGCGCCCAACCGCCGTAGGTGACAATGGATCATGAAGGGCGTGGGCGCGGCATCGACGAATTGCCTGCTGATGCGCGCGGGCAGCCCTCCCCGAGACCGCCACTTCCGGAGGGCATCGCACCATGGCCGTGCGCCGACTGCATCCTGATCAGCCAGCCACCTTCGAGTTCACACCGGACAACGCCGCCTGGGCCCGCCAGACCATCGCCAAGTACCCTGACGGCCGGCAGGCCTCCGCGGTCATCCCACTGTTGTGGCGCGCGCAGGAGCAACACGAAGGCTGGCTGCCCGAGCCAGCGATCCGTTATGTCGCCGACATGTTGGACATGGCCTATATCCGGGTCTACGAGATTGCCACCTTTTACACGATGTTCCAGCTCCAGCCGGTCGGCAAGCTGGCCCACGTCCAGGTTTGCGGTACGACGCCCTGCATGTTGCGCGGCTCTGAAGATCTCGTTGCAGTATGCAAGCGCCGCATTGCTTCCCAGCCCCACCAGCTCTCCGATGATGGCAATTTTTCCTGGGAGGAGGTCGAGTGCCTGGGCGTGTGCGCCAACGCTCCTATGGTTCAGATTTGGAAGGACACCTATGAAGATCTGACGCCGCAAGTGTTCGAGCAGGTGCTCGATGGTTTCGCTGCCGGCGTGCCGCCGAACCCGGGTTCGCAGATCGGGCGCACCGCATCGAGCCCGCAGGGCGCTCCCACGACGCTGACCGACCCTGGCCTGTATGCGGGATCCGGCGGCGCTGACACCGCGACCATTGAAGCGGCGCCGGCCGTGGTGAGTGATGCTGCCAAGCCGCAGGGACTTTCGGCACCGCGCGCCGGCGCAGCCGACGATCTCAAGCTGATCGGCGGCGTTGGTCCAAAATTGGAAGAAACACTCAACGCCCTCGGCATCTACCACTTCGATCAGATTGCCGACTGGTCACCTGATACCGTGGCCTGGGTGGATGAATACCTGAGCTTCAAAGGGCGCATCGCCCGCGAGGATTGGATCGGCCAGGCAAAGACGCTGGCTGCCGGTGGCGAGACGGAGTTTTCCGCGCGCGCCAAGGCTGACCGTGCAACCGACGAGGGCTGAGCATGCTCGCTGACAAAGACCGCATCTTCACTAATATATACGGCATTCACGACGTCAGCCTGAAGGGCGCCATGGCGCGTGGATCATGGGATTGCACCAAGGAGATCATCGAACTCGGCCACGACGAGATCGTCGAACGGGTCAAGGCGTCCGGCCTGCGCGGCCGGGGAGGGGCCGGCTTCCCGACCGGCCTCAAGTGGTCATTCATGCCGAAGAACGACTCGCGCCCGTCCTATCTGGTTGTCAATGCCGATGAGTCGGAACCTGGTTCTTGCAAGGACCGCGAGATCTGTCGCCATGACCCCCATCACCTCGTCGAAGGCTGCCTGATTGCCTCCTTCGCGATGCGCGCGCATACCTGTTACGTGTATTTCCGTGGCGAGTATATTCGCGAGCGTGAAGCCTTCCAGCGCGCCGTGGACGAGGCCTACGACGCCGGCCTCATCGGCAAGAACAACAAGCACGGCTGGGATTTCGATCTCTACGTGCACCACGGTGCTGGTGCTTACATTTGCGGCGAGGAGACAGCACTTCTCGAAAGCCTCGAGGGCAAGAAGGGCCAGCCTCGCCTCAAACCACCGTTCCCCGCCGGCGCCGGTCTTTACGGTGCGCCAACGACGGTCAACAACGTTGAGTCGATTGCGGTCGTCCCGACCATCCTGCGTCGCGGTGCTGATTGGTTCGCCGGCCTCGGCAAGCCCAACAACACCGGCACCAAGCTGTTCCAGATCTCAGGCCACGTCGAACGTCCATGCGTCGTGGAAGAGGAGATGGGAATCCCGATGCGCGAGCTGATCGAGCGCCACGCCGGCGGAGTGCGTGGTGGCTGGAACAACCTCCTGGCCGTGATCCCGGGTGGCTCGTCTGTGCCTTGTGTGCCGGGCACCATATGTGACGACCTGACAATGGATTTCGACACCTTGCAGAAGGCGAAGTCCGGCCTCGGCACGGCGGCGGTCATCGTTATGGACAAGTCGACGGACATCATCGCCGCCATTCGCCGGCTTTCGTATTTCTACAAGCATGAAAGTTGCGGCCAGTGCACGCCGTGCCGCGAGGGGACCGGTTGGATGTGGCGGGTCATGGAACGACTGGAGCGCGGCGAGGCGCGAAAATCCGAAATCGACATGTTGCTCGACGTCACGAAACAGGTCGAAGGCCACACGATTTGCGCTCTGGGCGACGCTGCGGCCTGGCCAATTCAAGGTCTGATTCGACATTTTCGTCCGGTCATCGAGGCGCGGATCGATGCGGCTCAGGCCGCCCGCGAGGCCGCCGAGTAGGCATCCGGGGTCCGGAGCGTCGGACCGTGTTGGAGATCTTGTCGGATCTTGTCGCCGGCATTTTCAGTGACTCGATCGTCGTCTTCGCCCTGCCGGCTGCATGCGCCGTCATCGGCTGCCTTGTCGTGCTGGTCGGCCTTGCAGGGCTCGGTTGGCCGGCCACGTCGGCCCCCGGAATTGCCCTGGCGGTGGTTGGTGCCATTGCCGGCGCCACCCTCGGTCATCACGGCAGCAAACGGCTTGAAGGCTGTGCCGTGTCACAATTCGTCGTGCTTCTGGGTATTGTCGGGATCGCTGCGGCCTTGTTCACGACCTACCTCTCGATCACAGGTTAGGGCATGTCGCAGCAAAACGGGTTCACTCATAAGGGAGCAACGCGACCCGGCCGAACGGCCGCCCCTCCGGAGCCGCCGCGCGCAGCGCGAATAGCGGCGTGAGGCAATGAAACCCAAACCCGAAGGGAGCAACGCGACCCGGCCGAACGGCCGCCCCGCCGGAGCCGCCGCGCGCAGCGCGCATAGCGGCGTGAGGCAATGAAACCCAAACCCGAAGGGAGCAACGCGACCCGGTCGAACGGCCGCCCCGCCGGAGCCGCCGCGCGCAGCGCGAATAGCGGCGTGAGGCAAAAAACCCAAAGCGAGGCGCATTTTTTGCGACGCGCTTTAGGGCCGAGGCCTGGTCGGATAGGACCGGTTTTTCGACACGTGCCACCTGGTGATGAGCGCCTGACCGCAAGCTGAGCGGCGCTCTGAAGTGCAAGCCCGGGGAAGCGGCAAGGCGATGTGACGCCGCCTGGGCGGCACGTCAATCAGGGAGCCATCCGGCGGGTTCTGCCTGCACCCCGCGCCAAATCGCCGCCAAAGCGTCTATGGCTCAAGCACTGGCATCTACAGCGATCTCATTGTAGGTAACGTGTCGAAATCATGACCGTGGCATCCGCTCCGGTTCGCATTTGCAGTGCGCTAAGGGATCCTCATGCCGAGAAAGCTCATCATCGATGGTGAAGAGATCGAGGTCGAGGACGGCATCAGCCTGCTCCAGGCCTGTGAACTGGCCGGCCGAGAGATCCCCCGCTTTTGCTATCACGAACGCCTTTCGATCGCGGGCAACTGCCGCATGTGCCTGATCCAGGTCGACGGCATGCCGAAGCCGGTTGCCTCGTGTGCAATGGGCGTCAATGATTTGCGCCCGACACGGGACGGTTCACCCAATACGATCGATACGCGCTCGCCGCTGGTCAAGAAGGCCCGCGAAGGCGTCATGGAGTTCCTGCTGATCAACCACCCGCTCGACTGCCCGATTTGTGACCAGGGCGGCGAGTGTGACCTGCAGGACCAGGCGATGGCCTATGGCGTCGGCGGCTCGCGTTACGAGGAAAACAAGCGCGCGGTCGATGAAAAGTATCTTGGCCCACTGATCAAAACGTCGATGACCCGGTGCATCCAGTGCACCCGCTGCGTCCGCTTCATGACCGAAGTCGCAGGCGTCGAAGAACTTGGCGCGATTGGCCGTGGCGAGGATATGGAAATCACCACCTACCTCGAGCACGGCATGATGTCGGAACTCTCGGCAAACGTCGTTGACCTGTGCCCCGTCGGCGCCTTGACCCACAGACCTTGGGCCCACAATGCCCGGCCTTGGGAGCTGCACAAGACCGAGTCCATAGACGCCATGGACGCGCTCGGCTCGGCCATTCGCGTCGACTGCCGCGGCCGCGAGGTCATGCGCGTCCTGCCGCGCCTCAACGAGGCCGTCAACGAGGAGTGGATTTCCGACAAGACGCGCCATGTGGCGGACGGCCTGCGCGCCCAGCGCCTTGACCGGCCTTACGTGCGCCGCGACGGGCGCCTGCAGCCGGCGAGCTGGCAAGAGGCGTTCGCCGTCATTGCCGAACGTGTGGCAGGCACGGATGCGGCCCGCATCGGCGCAATTGCCGGCGACTTAGCCGGTGCCGAGGAGATGTTCGCGCTCAAGGACCTTTGCGAACGGCTCGGATCGCCCAACACCGACAGTCGCCAACTCGGCGAACAGTTCGACCCCGGCAGCGGCCGCGGCTCGTACCTTTTCAATCCCGGCATTGCCGCAATCGACTCCGCCGATGCGATCATGCTCGTCGGCGCCAACCCGCGCCTTGAAGCGCCCGTCCTCAACGGTCGCATCCGCAAGCGCTGGCGCGAGGGCGGCCTCAAGCTGGGCCTCATCGGCGAAAAGGCCGACCTTGCCTATCCGTATTCTTACTTCGGCGCCGGCCCGGACGCGCTTGAACAATTTGTTGATCACGCGCCCGCCGGCAGCGAACGTCCGATGTTGATCATTGGCGCCGGTGCCTACGCGCGGCCCGACGGTGCTGCGGTAATGGCGCAGATTGCGCGGGCGGCACAGTCGCTTGGGGTCGTAAAGGACGGCTGGAACGGCTTTGCGGTGCTGCACACGGCCGCCGCCCGGGTCGCGGGCCTCGATATCGGATTCGTCCCCGGCGCGAACGGACGCACTGCCACGGAAATGGCGGCAGGGGGCATGGATCTGATCTACAACCTTGGTGCCGATGAAATTGACATCGCTCCGGGCGCGTTTGTCATCTATCAGGGCAGCCACGGCGACCGCGGCGCCCATCGTGCCGACGTCATCCTGCCGGGCGCAGCCTACACCGAGAAGGCAGCCACGTATTCCAACACCGAAGGCCGTGCACAGATGACCGCCAAGGCGGCCCACCCACCCGGTGATGCGCGAGAGGATTGGACGATCGTGCGCGCGCTCTCTGAGCAGCTGGGCCACACCTTGCCCTACGATACCATCGAGCAGTTGCGTGCAGCGATGTATGCAACGGCGCCGCAGCTTGCACGACTTGGCGCATTGCCGGAAACGGACGCAGCCGATATCGCTGCCCTGACCGGCCTTGAGGGCACGCTGTCCTCCGAACCCTTCCGCTCACCGGTAACCGACTTCTACTTTACCAATCCAATCGCACGAGCATCCACCGTCATGGCGGAGTTGAGCGCTCTCAGGCAGGCCGAGCAAACGCCGGCCGCAGCGGAATAGGAGGCGCTGATGTGGGAGCAGGCGATTGAAATTTGGTGGGCCTACGGCTGGCCTCTGGCGCTGATGATCATTCAGAGCGTCGTGCTGATGGTCGCGCTGCTGTTGATCATTGCCTATCTGCTGTTGATGGACCGCAAGGTCTGGGCCGCCGTGCAAATGCGCAAGGGCCCCAATGTCGTTGGCCCCTTCGGTCTGTTTCAGTCGTTTGCTGACCTGCTCAAGTTCGTGCTCAAGGAACCGGTCATCCCGGCTGGAGCCGACAAGACGGTGTTCTTGCTGGCGCCAGTTGCGACGACCCTGTTTGCACTTGCCGCCTGGGCTGTGATCCCGGTCAACCAGGATGGCTGGGGAACCTGGGTGGTCTCGGACCTCAACGTCGGCATTCTTTACATTCTCGCGATTTCGTCGCTTGGCGTCTACGGCGTCATCATGGGCGGCTGGGCGTCGAACTCGAAATACCCGTTCATGGGCGCGTTGCGGTCAGCAGCCCAGATGGTCTCCTACGAAGTCTCCATCGGCCTGGTTATCGTCACAGTGCTGCTGTGCGTCGGTTCGCTGAACATGACCGCCATCGTCAATGCCCAGAAGGGCGAATACGGCATGCTGAACTGGTTCTGGCTGCCGCTGTTCCCGATGTTCGTGGTATTCTTCATTTCGGCATTGGCAGAAACCAACCGTCCTCCGTTCGACTTGCCGGAAGCAGAGTCAGAGTTGGTTGCAGGCTTCATGGTCGAATATGCCTCGACCCCCTACCTGCTGTTCATGCTGGGGGAATACGTTGCCATCACCACGATGTGCGCATTGACCACCATCTTGTTCTTGGGCGGATGGCTGCCGCCGGTTGACATCTGGCCAATCAACGCCGTTCCTGGTGTCATCTGGTTCCTGCTCAAGATCGTTTTCGTCTTCTTCATGTTCGCGATGGCAAAGGCGATGGTGCCGCGCTACCGCTATGACCAGTTGATGCGGCTTGGCTGGAAGGTGTTCCTCCCGCTGTCGCTGATCATGGTCGTCGTTGTCGCTGCCGCCCTGCAGTTCGGTGGTGAATTGGTCGGTGAGGTAGGTGCTTCATGACCCCGGCAATGACAGGCGCAATGCTCGGCTTCGCAATTGGTTTCATCGGCTTTGTGATGTTGCGCATCGTCGCCAACCGGATTGAATCGACAGGCGCCACCGGCGATCCTGGTCGCACAGCCGCTTTGATGCGCATCGTCGCCCTCGCGGACTGGTTGATCTTCACGGTTGTCGGGTTTTTCCTGGGACCGGTGTTCTTGCAGGCACAGGGTTAGGAGGCAGGGAGCATGGGCATCGCACAAGCCGTAAAATCGCTGTTTCTGACGGAGTTCGTCTCAGCCTTCTTTCTGACCATGAAGTATTTCTTCCGGCCGAAGGCGACACTCAACTATCCGTTTGAAAAGGGGCCGTTGAGCCCCCGCTTTCGCGGCGAGCACGCACTGCGCCGCTATCCCAATGGCGAGGAACGTTGCATTGCCTGCAAATTGTGCGAGGCGATTTGCCCGGCCCAGGCCATCACGATCGAGGCCGGCCCGAGGCGCAACGACGGCACCCGGCGAACGACTCGCTACGATATCGACATGACGAAGTGCATCTACTGCGGACTATGCCAGGAGGCCTGTCCGGTCGATGCCATCGTTGAGGGCCCGAATTTCGAGTTCGCCACGGAGACCCGTGAAGAGCTCTTCTACGATAAGGAACGCCTCCTTGCGAACGGTGATCGCTGGGAGCGCGAAATCGCAAAGAACATTGGTCTCGACGCAAAATACAGGTGAGGCTGATGGTTGGCTTGCTCTTCTGTCGGCATTGACGGATGACGAGCTGGATCGATACGGCGAGATCGCGAGGGATCAGCGCAGCCTTGAATACGAGCGGGCATGGGCGCAGGTCTTGTGTGTGATCGGAGCGGTTCTCGTAATCGGTTTAGCCGTGCGCGAGTTTATCAATGAGGGGGTCACGCAACTTGGCGTGCTGCTCCTGCTCGCAGCTGCCGCGTTGGGCCTCTGGCCGCTTCAGAAGGCACGCATGCGTCGACTATGGGACCGACACTGCGCCGCCGTCGATCGGGAAAAAGCCAGACGGGCCGCAGGTGCAGGTGAAAGGACGGACTAGGGCAATGGGGCTGACGGCATTCTTCTTCTACGTCTTTTCAATAATTGCGGTTTTGTCTGCCTCGATGGTGATCGTGGCACGCAACCCGGTGCACGCGGTGTTGTTCTTGATCCTGACGTTCTTCAACGCAGCCGGTCTCTTTGTTCTCCTCGGCGCGGAATTTCTGGCGATGCTCTTGGTTATCGTCTACGTCGGCGCGGTTGCGGTCCTGTTCCTGTTTGTCGTCATGATGCTGGATGTTGACTTTGCCGAATTGCGGGCCGGCTTCATCAAGAATGCGCCGCTCGGAGCCCTGATCGGCGGACTGGTCCTTGCCGAGCTGATCATGGTCATTGGCCTCAATCAGTTCCAGCCGAACCTCACCGATACGCCCGCGGCGCCGCTGGCAACAGCCGGCGAAGCGCTCACCAACACGGAGGCGCTGGGGCGCATCCTCTACACAAAATACATTTTCTACTTCCAGGCTGCCGGCTTGATCCTGTTGGTTGCGATGATCGGTGCCATCGTCTTGACCTTGCGCCACAAGGAAGGTGTCAAGCGCCAGTCGATTGCGGCCCAGGTCGCGCGTTCGCCGAAGACGGCAATTGAGGTCGTCAACGTTGCGCCTGGCCAGTCGATGATCCCTTCACGCGATGGTGGAGCTGCAGAATGACGCGAGAACACAACGGGCGGTTTGAATCTGCTGCGTGCAAGACGCAGCCCTGGGGGCGCGTGTGATGGAAATCGGGCTGGGGCACTATCTCACCGTCGCCGCCGTGCTGTTCACCATCGGCATCTTCGGCATTTTTCTCAACCGCAAGAACGTCATCGTCATCCTGATGTCGATCGAGCTGATGCTGTTGGCCGTCAACCTAAATCTCGTGGCGTTTTCCTCGTTCCACAAAGACCTTGTCGGCCAGGTCTTTGCGATGATGGTGCTGACCGTTGCCGCCGCTGAAGCGGCAGTCGGCCTCGCCATCGTCGTCGTTTACTTCCGCAACCGCGGCTCGATCGCGGTCGAAGACATCAACATGATGAAGGGCTGAAGCCCCGCAGGTTGTTATCGATATGATGTACAAGGCCATCGTCTTCCTGCCGCTCATCGGCGCGCTGATCGCCGGCTTCCTCGGCCGGCTGATCACCGATCGTGGCGCGGAGGTCATCACCACGGTATTCCTATTGATCTCGGCGGTCTTGTCCTGGATCGTCTTTTGGAACGTCGGTTTCGACCACCAGACGATCAAGGTACCGGTCGCCCAATGGATCACCTCCGGCGAACTCGAAGTCGACTGGAGCCTGAGGATCGACACGCTCACCGCCGTCATGCTGGTGGTCGTGACCACGGTATCGAGCCTCGTACACGTTTATTCGATCGGCTACATGCACGATGACGATGGCCGTGCCCGTTTCTTTGCCTTCCTCTCGCTGTTTACTTTCGCGATGCTGATGCTGGTGACCAGCGACAACCTCCTGCAGATGTTTTTCGGCTGGGAGGGCGTCGGCCTCGCCAGTTACCTCCTGATTGGCTTCTGGTTCAAAAAGCCCGAGGCCAACGCCGCCGCAATCAAGGCCTTTATCGTCAACCGCGTCGGTGACTTCGGTTTCGCCCTAGGCATCTTCGGCCTGTTCGCGGTCTTCGGTTCGATCCAGATGGACACGATCTTTGCCGCGGCCCCGCAAAAGGCCGGCGAGACGATGGCGTTCCTCGGTTATCAGGTCGACATCATGACCTGCCTCTGCCTGCTCCTGTTCATGGGGGCGATGGGCAAGTCGGCGCAATTCCTGCTGCACACCTGGCTGCCTGACGCGATGGAGGGCCCGACCCCGGTTTCCGCCCTCATCCATGCAGCGACGATGGTCACCGCCGGTGTCTTCATGGTCGCCCGCTTGTCGCCACTCTTCGAGTTGTCAAGCACGGCGCTGATGGTCGTCACGTTCGTCGGCACATTGACGGCGTTCTTTGCGGCCACCGTCGGTCTCGTGCAAAACGACATCAAACGCGTTGTCGCCTACTCGACCTGTTCCCAGCTCGGCTACATGTTTGCTGCGTGCGGGCTTAGTGCATATGGCGTTGCGATCTTCCATCTCTTCACCCACGCCTTCTTCAAGGCGCTGCTGTTCTTAGGCGCAGGTTCCGTGATCCACGCCATGCATCATGAACAGGACATGCGCAACATGGGCGGGCTTGCACCGAAGATCCGCATGACCTGGTTGATGATGCTGATCGGCACGCTGTCGCTGACGGGCGTCGGCATTCCCCATCTCGTTGGCTTTGCAGGCTTCCATTCCAAGGATGCCATCATCGAGGCAGCCTACGCCGGCCACACGCCTTACGACTACGTTTTCTGGACGTTGGTATTCGCGGCATTCATGACTTCGTTCTACTCGTGGCGGCTGATGTTCATGACATTCCATGGCAAGACCCGGGCCGAGCCGGAAACCTTCCGCCATGCTCACGAAAGCCCGTACGTCATGCTCGTGCCGCTTTTCGTACTGGCCCTCGGCGCAATAGCATCCGGCTACGCCTTCAAGGAGTATTTCATCGGCCACCACTACAAGGAGTTCTGGAACAAGGCGATCTTCGAGGGTGCCAGCAACCATATCGTGCACGAAATGCACGAGGCAGCGAAAATCGAATTCGTTGCCTGGTCGCCGTTCATCGCGATGGCCGCCGGTTTCGTGCTCGCCTGGCTCTACTACATCCAGGCACCGTGGTTGCCGGCCGCCACCGCCACGGCCTTTAGGCCGCTTTACCTGTTCCTGCTGAACAAATGGTACTTCGACGAACTCTATGACTGGCTGTTCGTAAAGCCGGCGCGCTGGCTCGGGCGCGTGCTCTGGAAGGGCGGCGACGGCGCGATCATCGACGGCATCGGCCCCAACGGGGTCGCGGCCCGCGTTCTCGACGTGACCGGCCGCGTCGTCAAGCTGCAAACCGGTTTCGTCTATCATTACGCGTTCGTGATGATGATCGGCGTCGCCCTGATCATTACCTACTTCATGTTCCAGGGCGGGGGCTTCACGCGATGATCGATTTCAACAATCCGCCGATCCTGTCTCTAATTACGTTTCTGCCTCTGGTCGGCGTGATCTTTACTTGTTTCCTGCCGGACGACGAAAGCGGCCGGCGCAACGCCCGTTGGATCGCTCTGTTCGTCACCACCATCGTGTTCGGGCTTTCGACGGTCATCTGGATCAACTTCGACACCTCCACCGCGGCCTTTCAGTTCGTCGAGGAATACGCCTGGTTCGGCGCATTCAAGTACAAGATGGGTGTCGACGGCATTTCGATGCTGTTCGTGATCCTGACGACATTCCTGATGCCGCTTTGCATTCTGGCGAGCTGGGAATCGGTCAAGGAGCGTGTGACCGAGTACATGATCGCGTTTCTGGTGCTCGAAACGCTGATGATCGGCGTCTTCTGCGCGCTTGACCTGGTCCTCTTCTACCTGTTCTTCGAGGCAGGCCTCATCCCGATGTTCTTGATCATCGGCGTGTGGGGCGGTGCCCGTCGGGTCTACGCCAGCTACAAGTTCTTCCTCTACACGCTGCTCGGCTCGGTGCTGATGCTGCTTGCCATGATGTACATCTTCTGGAACGTCGGAACGACGGACATTCCGAAGATCATCGAGGAAGTCGCAAACAACCCGAAGCTGTTCCCGGCGGATGTGCAATGGTGGCTGTGGCTGGCGTTCTTCGCCTCTTTCGCCGTCAAGATGCCGATGTGGCCGGTCCACACCTGGCTGCCGGACGCACACGTTGAAGCACCGACGGCAGGATCCGTCATTCTCGCCGGTATTCTCTTGAAAATGGGCGGTTATGGCTTCCTGCGATTTTCGATCCCGATGTTTCCGCTGGCCTCACTGGACTTGGCGCCTCTGGTTTTTGCGCTTTCCGTGATCGCCATCATCTACACCTCCCTGGTCGCGCTCGCGCAGGAAGATGTCAAGAAGCTCATCGCCTATTCCTCCGTCGCCCACATGGGTTTTGTGACGATGGGCATCTTTGCCGGCAACACCCAGGGTGTCGACGGCGCGATCTTCCAGATGCTGAGTCACGGCCTCGTTTCCGCCGCGCTCTTCCTGTGCGTCGGTATCGTCTACGACCGCATGCACACGCGCGAAATCGCAGCCTACGGCGGGCTTGCCAACCGCATGCCGATCTATGCCTTCTGTTTCATGGTCTTTACCATGGCCAATGTCGGCCTGCCCGGCACGTCCGGCTTCGTCGGTGAATTCCTGACGCTGCTCGGCACGTTCAAGGCCAACACGTGGGTTGCCTTCCTGGCGACGACCGGCGTTGTCCTCTCGGCTGCCTACGCGCTCTATCTCTACCGCCGCGTGATCTTCGGTGAGCTCGACAAGCCGAAGCTTATGTCGATCCAGGACATGACCCCGCGCGAAATCGCGGTCCTGGCTCCTTTGGTGATCCTGACGATTCTGTTCGGCTTCTACCCGGCACCGATCCTCGATGTAACCGCCGTATCCGTGAAGAACCTGGTCGCCAACTACGAGGCCGCCATTCGAACGACGACGGCAATGATTACCCAGTAACGATGGCCGGCGATCGAAACGACACGCCTGCAAAACCATAAGGCCCGCTGCGATGCCTGAAAGTCTCACCATTTATGCCCCGCTGCTTCCGGAGTTGATCCTGGTCGTCGGCGCCATGGTGCTGTTGATGTACGGCGCGTTTCGACCTGAAACCCAGTCGGAAGCTGTCCGCGTCGGTTGGCTTGCCATCCTGGTGATCATCGCCGCCGGTTTTGCGATGCTGTATTATTCGAGCGCCACCCAAACGCTGTTTGAAGGCGCATTCATCGACGATCCGTTCGCACGCTTCATGAAGGTGCTTGCGCTTGGCGGCGCTGGCGTCGCGCTGCTGCTCGCGTTCGATGACTTCCGTGATCACGGCATCATGAAATTCGAATACCCGGTTCTGGTCCTGCTTGCGACGGCGGGCATGATGGTGATGATCTCGGCCGGTGACCTCATCGCACTCTACGTCGGCCTCGAATTGCAGAGCCTTGCCCTTTACATTGTCGCCGCCTACCGCCGCGACTCGCTGCGCTCCAGCGAGGCGGGCCTCAAGTATTTCGTGCTTGGTGCGCTGTCGTCCGGCATGCTGCTCTACGGATCGTCATTGCTCTATGGATTTGCCGGCTCGACGGACTTCCAGGTGATTGCCAAAGCCGCCGGTGAAGCGGATGCACCGTCCAATCTGTGGTTGATCTTCGGTCTCGTGTTCCTGATGGTCGGCCTTGCTTTCAAGGTCTCTGCCGTGCCGTTCCATATGTGGACGCCGGATGTTTATGAAGGCTCGGCAACGCCGGTTACCGCGTTCTTCGCGACGGCGCCGAAGATTGCCGCCATGGCGCTTCTCGTGCGCGTGGTGCTCGGAGCATTTCCAGGCATTGCCGCACAGTGGCAGCAGATCATTACGTTCGTGGCAATCGCTTCGATGGCACTTGGTGCCTTTGCGGCCATTGGCCAATCGAACATCAAGCGTCTGATGGCCTATTCCTCGATCGCCAACATTGGCTTTGCACTCGTCGGCCTGGCTGCGAATTCCGTCGAAGGCACCCAGGGCGTGCTCGTCTACATGGCCATCTATGTGGTCATGACCCTCGGCACCTTCGCGTGCATCCTGTCGATGCGCCGCAACGACCAGTCGGTCGAAGAGATCGAGGAGTTGGCGGGCTTGGCCAGAACCAACCTGCCGTTGGCGATGGGCCTCATGATTCTGATGTTCTCGCTCGCAGGAATCCCGCCACTGGTCGGTTTCTTCGCCAAGTACTACGTTTTTCTGGCTGCGGTCGAAGCAGGCCTCTATCCGCTGGCCGTCATCGGCGTTCTGGCGAGCGTCGTCGGCGCCTACTATTACCTGCGCATCGTCAAGATCATGTTCTTCGACGACGCGCGCGACCCGTTTCAGCCGGTCCGGCTGGCGCAGGCCGCGGTTATCGCGACCTCGGCAGCCCTGATGGTACTCGGCGTGATCGTACTTGGGCCTTTCGTTGACGCCGCGCTGGCGGCGGCCCAGACGTTTCGGTTCTGACCGGGAAGTAATCAGTCGGATTTATCGGCGGCCGTTCGTTCGCATGACCGGCGCATTTCTAGAGCCCGCAGCGTTTTGGACCGCTGGCCAAGGAACACCACGTGATCACTCCCGTCGTTGAATTTGCAACGATCGACTCGACGAACTCGGAGGCGCAACGCCGCGTTGCAGCCGGCGAGCGTGGCCCGTTGTGGATCCGTGCCGACCGGCAGCTGACGGGCCGCGGCCGTTCCGGTCGGGTTTGGTCATCCCCGCCCGGCAATTTTTCGGCCACGTACGTGTTCACGCCGGGCTGTCCGCTGGAACACCTGCATCAGTTGTCGTTCGTGGTCTCGCTTGCCGCCCACGATACGATCGCGCACCATCTTGCCTCGGCTGCGGAAATCGCGCACTGCAGTCTCAAATGGCCGAACGATGTCTTGATCGAAGGTGCCAAGGTCGGTGGCATCCTGGTGGAGTCCTCCGTCGTCGGTTGCGAAGCCGTCGCAATGATTGGCTGCGGATTGAACATTGCCGTTCGCCCACCTGTGGATGGGCGAGACGTCACGGCTCTGGCGGACCACGGCGCGTGCCCAACCCCGGCCGCGTTCCTGGCCCATCTTGATCGCGAACTGCAGCTTTGGCTCGGCCGTTGGCGACGGTGCGAGGGGTTTGCTGTGATCCGCGACGCCTGGCTTGATCGCGCTCATCCGATTGGCGCGTCGCTCGTGGTCAATGCCTCGGGTGATGAGGCCACCGGCGCGTTTCACGGCCTTGCCGAGGACGGAGCGTTGCTCCTCGCCGCAACAGACGGTACGGTCCAGCGCTTTCATTTCGGGGACGTTGCGTTAGGGGGGAGCGCAACAGCTCCTGTCGATAGGGAAAAGAACGACAATTGAGCGCCCAACATTCCGCCGATGAAACCGATGAACTCGTCTTTGCCGCTTTAGGGGGGCTCGGCGAGATCGGCATGAACGTCTATCTCTACGGCGTTGGTCCGCCGGAAGATCGCCAATGGTTGATGGTTGATCTCGGCCTGACCTTCCCAGGCGAGGACGAGCCCGGCGTTGATGTTGTGCTGCCCGACTTGCGTTTTATCGCTGCCGAAGGCCGGGCCCTTGCGGGCATTGTCATCACGCATGCGCACGAGGACCATGTCGGCGCCGTCACCGAGCTGTGGCCGCAGCTTGGTGCACCGCTGTACATGACTCCGTTCACAGCTGGCATGCTGCGTGCGAAACTGGCTGAGTTCGGTGGTGCGCAACGCCCGCCCATTCACGAAATTCCGACCAAGGGCCGGTTCGAGGTTGGGCCATTCGATCTCGAGTTCGTGGCGATGTCGCATTCGATACCGGAAACATCCGGGTTGGTCATCCGCACCCCGCTTGCCACAATATTCCATTCGGCGGACTGGAAGCTCGATCCCGAACCCTATATTGGTGATCCGACGGATGAGAAGCGTATCGCGGAGCTGGGCCGCGCCGGCGTCGACGTGCTCGTCTGTGATTCAACCAACGCGTTTCGCGACGGCACATCACCCTCTGAAACCGATGTTGCAGCCTCATTGGTCGACGTTATCGCCGGCCAAACCGGTCGCGTCGCCGTGACCACGTTTTCCTCCAACGTCGCACGCATTAAGGCGATCGCCGATGCCGCCGAAAAGACCGGGCGTCAGTTGGTTATTGCCGGGCGTGCGCTGCATCGCGTCATTCGCGTGGCGATTGACGCCGGCTACCTGCCCGAGGACTTTTCCTATCTCGACCAGGAGCATTGCCGCTATTTGGCTCCGGCTGAAGTTCTGGGCCTGCTCACTGGCAGTCAGGGCGAGCCCCGCGCCGCACTCGCCCGCGTCGCATCCGGCGAGCACCGCGACATCGAACTGGGGACCAATGACGCGGTCATCTATTCGTCGCGGACGATACCCGGCAACGAAAAGTCCATTCTCGCAATTCAGAACCGCTTGGCCGGTCGCGGCTGCAAGGTCATCACTGACGCCGACGGCCTGGTTCATGTCACCGGCCACCCACGGCGCGACGAACTCGAGCGCATGTTTGATTGGTTGAAACCGGATATCATGGTGCCGATGCACGGTGAGATGCGCCACCTGCAGGAAAACGCTCGCATCGCCCGGCTGGCCGGCATCCCTCACACGCCCGCGATCGTCAACGGCCAGTTGCTGCGCCTTGCACCCGGTGCCCCCAAAATCATTGATGACCTCCCGGTCGGCCGCTACTACCGCGACGGCCGGCTGATTGTTGCCGAAGGCGAAGGCCCTGTGCGCGAGCGTCGCAAGCTGTCCGTGGTCGGCCTGGTCGCCGTCGCCCTGGCGATTACGCCGCAAGGCCGTGTTCTCGGCGATATCGATGTCGCCCTCGATGGCATCCCGGACGAAGACGGCGACGGCGAGTTGATGGAGGACATCGTTCTCGATGCCGTCGACGGTACGTTGGACAGCATTCCGGCGCGGCGTCGCCGCGACACGGAAATGGTACGTGATGCCATCCGTCGTTCCGTGCGCGCGGCTGTCGACCGCGCCTGGGGCAAGCGACCGATTGTCAAGGTTCTCATGAACGTGATTGAGACTAAGTCTTAGCGCAATGTCATCCGCTCGGCGAGACGTCTCGGCGGCGCTGTGAAGCCAGGGAGAAGACGCATGATCGGACGGCTCAACCACGTCGCAATCGCAGTCAAGGACATTAACGCGGCCGCCGCAGTCTATCGCGATACGTTGGGCGCGGACATCTCAGCCGCCGAGCCGCAGCCCGACCATGGCGTGACCACGGTCTTTGTCAATCTGCCCAATACCAAAATCGAACTTCTGGAACCCTTGGGCGACGACTCACCCATCGTCAAATTCCTTGAGCGCAACGGCGACGGCGGCATCCACCACCTTTGCTACGAGGTCGACGACATCATCGCCGCGCGCGACAGGCTGATTGCCGGAGGCGCACGCATTCTCGGCGACGGTGAGCCCAGGATCGGCGCGCACGGCAAACCGGTGCTCTTCCTCCATCCAAAGGACTTCAACGGCGTATTGACGGAGCTGGAACAGGCATGATTGGACCGCCCCGGCCCGGGAGCAATGGGAGACGAACGCCGTGAGCTGGCCGCTGGCAATCGCGCTGTTCTTCGTCATCTGGTGGATCGTGCTGTTTGCGGTTCTTCCGTTTGGCGTTCGCACGCAGGGCGAAAGCGGCAACGTCGTGCCCGGCACGCCGGCGAGTGCACCGGCACGTTTTCCCTTGGCCCGCGTCTGCGTGATCAACACGATCGTGGCCATTTGCGTGTTTGCAGTTATCTGGCTGGCGATCGAATTCGACGTCTTCGGCATTGCAGACATGGCGGCCGCAGTGAACCGATAGGCAGGGTAGCCCGGCCCCTCTTCGAAGATCGTTTGCCGGTAACGCCCGGCCGATGTAACGCTGCCATCGCTGAATGGTCACATACCGGTGGCAAAAGCGCTTTGCGCGTTGTCTGGGCCCGTCCCATTGTCTATGAGCGCAGCTGGTGACCGCTGCTGCATGCGGATCAGGCCGCGTAACCGGCATCGACGGGGGACACCGCGAAAGGCAGCGGCCGGTTTCGGGCAATGCCGCAAGGCAACTGAAGGGGCCTGACAGCAGCAATGAACAGATCGACCGATACAGCCCCCTTTGCACCGTTTGAATGGTTGCTGGCGACGCGTTATCTCAGGGCGCGGCGCAAGGAAGGATTCATCTCGGTGATCGCCGGTTTTTCCTTTGTCGGGATCATGCTTGGCGTCGCCACCTTAATCATCGTCATGGCCGTCATGAACGGCTTCCGCAATCAGCTCTTCCAGAAAATTCTTGGCCTCAACGGCCATGCCATTGTCCAGAAGATCGGTACGGATCCGTTCGAGAACTACGCTACTGTCGCCAAGCGCCTCGAGGGCATCAAAGGTGTGCGCCACGCTATTCCCCTTATCGAGGGCCAGGTCCTGCTTTCATCGCCGCGCCAGGCCTTGGGTGGCTTTGTCCGCGGCATGACCGAAGCCGGCATTCGTTCTCTGCCGCTCGTTGCTGACAACATTATCGGCGGCACGATAGCAGGCTTCGATGAACAGCGCGGGATTGCGATCGGTAGCCGGCTGGCAACGGACCTCGGCGTCAGCCTCGGCGGCGTGGTGACCCTGGTCTCGCCACGCGGTGCGCGCACACCGTTCGGAACTGCGCCGCGCACCAAGCCGTACCGGGTGGTTGCGATCTTCGAATTGGGCATGTCGGAATACGATCGCGCCATGGTCTTCATGCCGATGCCCGAGGCCCAGCGCTATTTTTCGAAGGGCCCTCAGGTTGACGCGATCGAAGTCGTCATTGATCACCCAGAGCGTGTCGATAGCCGGATCGCAAGCATGCAGAACGAACTCGGCGACGACTATAACTTTGTCAGTTGGCGGCAGCGCAACCAGACGTTTTTTACCGTACTCGAGGTCGAACGCACGGTGATGTTCATTATTTTGTCGCTGATCGTGCTGGTCGCTGCGCTCAATATCATCTCCGGCATCATGATGCTGGTGAAGGACAAGAGCCGCGATATCGCTATCCTGCGAACCATGGGCGCAACCAAGCACGCCATCATGCGCGTATTCTTGATAACCGGCGCATCGATTGGCGTCGTCGGCACGTTTGCGGGTCTGGTTCTCGGCATCGTGTTTTGCTGGCATATCGAAGAAATCCGTCAGTTTGTGCAATGGCTCACCGGGACCACGCTGATGGATCCGAAGGTGTACTATCTGACGCAGCTGCCGGCCGACATCGATCCCAATGAAACCGTCTCGATCGTGATCATGGCGCTGGCGCTTTCCGTGCTCGCAACGCTCTATCCGTCGTGGCGGGCATCCAAGCTCGATCCGGTCGAAGCGCTGCGCTACGAGTAGGCCGGCAAGGAATGGACGAATGACGCAGCCCGTGCTCAGCCTGGTCGACCTCAAGCGTTCCTTCCATCAGGGCTCGCGTGAAATCCGGGTGCTCGATGGCGCGTCCGCTGATCTCTTTCCGGGCCAGGCGGTGGCACTGGTTGGCCCGTCCGGCTCCGGCAAGTCGACCTTGCTCCACATTGCCGGCCTGCTGGAGACGCCCGATGGCGGCAAGGTCCTGATCGACGGCCAGGACTGCTCACGCATGAGCGATGATCAGCGCACGGCCGTGCGCCGCGCCCAGTTGGGCTTCGTCTATCAGTTCCACCAGTTGCTGCCGGAGTTTTCAGCGCTGGAAAACGTCGTCATTCCGCAAATGATCCAGGGCCGCAGCCGCAGAGCGGCTGGCGAACGCGCACGCGAAATGCTGGCCATGCTGGGCCTTGGCGAGCGGCTCGACCATCGGCCGGCCGAACTGTCCGGCGGCGAGCAGCAACGCACCGCCATCGCGCGCGGCCTTGCCAATGCGCCGCGCCTCTTGCTCGCGGACGAACCGACGGGCAATCTTGACCCGGCAACGTCGGGGCGCGTTTTTCACGATCTTATGGCCTTGATCGAGCACACCGGCGTGGCTGCATTGATTGCGACCCACAACATGGACCTGGCGAGCCGCATGCATCGTGTGTTGCGGCTCGACAGCGGGCGTCTTGTCGAAACCCAGCCCGGCAGCCAGCTCGCAGCCCAGTAGAAGCACAGTCGGCCTCGCACGTGTCGATGGGCGTATGTGCAAAGAGTTATCCAAGTGGTCCACATCCCGCGCAATCCCGGCCGGCTACCACTCGCCAAACCTGCGCCCCTGCCGCTATCTTCCCTTTATGAACATGATGATTCGCAAGTCCGACGCCGAGGCTGTGGCCGGCGTGCACGATGCGCCACGGTTCGTGCACCTGCGCGTTCATTCGGCCTACTCGCTTCTGGAAGGCGCGCTGCCGATCGCCAAGCTTGCCAAGCTGGCGGTCGCCAACAACGCGCCCGCCATAGCGCTGACCGACCGCAACAATATGTTTGGCGCGTTGGAATTTTCGAACAAGGTGTCGGATTGTGGGGTACAGCCGATCGTCGGTCTCACGCTGGCTGTCGCCTTCGACGATCTGGACAGCGAGGCAGCAGCGGGTGCCCAGGTGGCGCAGACCGCGACATACGCCTCACTCGCGTTGCTGGCGATGGACGAGAACGGCTACGCAAATCTGATGAAGTTGTCGAGCCAGGCCTTCTTCGACCCCGCAGAACATGAAACAGCGCACGTAACGATCGACCGCCTGGCATCGCACGGAGACGGTTTGATCGCCCTGACCGGCGGGCCCGAGGGCCCCATCGACCAGCGCCTGCGCGACGGTGATGAGCCGCGCGCGAAGGCCCGCCTGGCCCGCTTGATCGAAATCTTCGGCGACCGCATCTACGTGGAAATCCAGCGCCATGGTCTGCCGGGTGAACGCACGGTCGAGCCGGCGCTGCTCGAACTCGCCTACGACATGTCCGTACCGCTGGTTGCCACCAACCAGTGCTACTTCGCGACGGCGGACGACTTCGAAGCACATGATGCGCTGCTATGCATCGCGGACGGTCGCTACGTCGTGGAAGACGACCGCCGCCGCCTGACGCCGGAGCACGGCCTCAAGTCGGAGGCCGAGATGGTAAAACTGTTCGCCGACCTGCCGGAGGCCGTCGAAAACACCGTCGAGATCGCCCGGCGTTGTCACTACCGCCCGCTTGGCCGTCCACCCATTCTGCCGCAATTCGTGTCTGCTGGAGAAAACGCGAGCGCGGAAGAGCAATTGGCCCTGGAGGCGAAGGAACTGGCACGCCAGGCCAGGGACGGCTTGCAATCCCGCCTCGCAGCCAATGCGCTGGCCCCGGGCTTCACGCGAGAGGATTACGAAAAGCGCCTCGCGTTTGAACTCGACGTTATCATCCGGATGAAGTTTCCCGGCTATTTTCTGATCGTTGCGGATTTCATCAAGTGGTCGAAAGACAACGCAATTCCGGTCGGGCCGGGCCGCGGCTCCGGTGCGGGATCACTTGTTGCCTGGTCGCTGACCATAACCGATCTCGACCCACTGCGCTTCGGCCTGCTATTCGAGCGTTTCCTCAACCCCGAACGGATTTCGATGCCGGACTTCGACATCGACTTCTGCCAGGACCGCCGCGACGAGGTCATCCGCTACGTCCAGCGCAAGTACGGTGCCGACCGGGTCGCCCAGATCATCACCCACGGCAAGTTGCAGGCCCGCGCGGTGTTGCGCGATGTCGGCCGCGTCCTGCAAATGCCGTACGGTCAGGTCGACAAGCTTTGCAAGCTCGTCCCTAACAATCCGGCAAATCCGGTCACGCTGCCGGAGGCGATCGCCGGGGAGCCGCGACTGCAACAAGCCCGCGACGAAGAACCCGTCGTCGAGCGCCTGTTGGAGATTTCGCAAAAGCTCGAGGGTCTCTATCGCCATGCCTCGACCCACGCCGCCGGCATGGTCATCGGGGATCGCCCGCTGGATCAGCTGGTGCCGATTTATCGCGACCCGAAGTCCAACTTTCCGATTACCCAGTTCAATTGGAAGCTCGTCGAAGCTGCGGGGCTCGTGAAGTTCGATTTCCTTGGCCTCAAGACCTTGACCGTGCTGCAAAAGGCGGTCGAACTCATCAAGCGCGGCCGCGGCATCGAGATCGATCTGGCCCGCCTTCCGCTTGATGATCCGGCTGCCTTCGAGCTTCTCGCGCGGGCCGACACCGTAGGCGTCTTTCAGCTGGAATCGACGGGCATGCGCGAAAGCCTGAAACGGCTCAAGCCGGACCGTTTCGAAGACATCATCGCCATGGTCGCGCTCTATCGCCCGGGCCCGATGGATAACATTCCAACCTACATCAACCGCAAGCATGGAGAGGAGCCTGTCGACTGTCTCCATCCGATGCTCGAGGAAATCCTGAAGGAGACCTACGGCGTCATCATCTATCAGGAACAGGTGATGCAGATCGCACAGGTGATGGCCGGCTATTCCCTCGGCAAAGCGGACGTGCTGCGCCGCGCCATGGGCAAGAAGGACAAGGCGGCAATGGCCGAGCAGCAGGCTCAGTTCGTCGAAGGTGCCGTGGCCAACGGCGTAAAGGCCAAGGACGCAGCCGACATCTTCCAGCTTGTCGACAAGTTTGCAGGCTACGGATTCAACAAGTCTCACGCCGCCGCATATGCGCTGATCAGCTATCACACGGCCTATCTCAAGGCCAACTTCCGCGAGGAGTTTCTCGCCGCCTCGATGACCCTCGATATGGGCAACACCGACAAGCTCGCGATCTTTGCCGCCGAGGCGCGAAAGAGCGGCATCACCGTGCTGCCGCCATCGGTCAACGAGTCGGAAGTCGACTTTTTGGCAGACCCGCCGACGGCCGACGGCGCGCCAGGCGCCATCCGGTATTCTCTGGCGGCGCTCAAGAATATAGGCGCCGGAGCCGTCGAGTCGATTGTCGGCGAACGCAGCAGGGGTGGCGCGTTCGAGGACCTTTCAGACTTCGCCCGCCGGCTCGAGCCCAAGATCCTCAATAAGCGCGCGATCGAAACACTTGCGGCTGCCGGGGCATTCGATGATCTCGGCGATGATCGCGCTAGCGTATATGGCAATGCGGAGCAGATCCTCGCCTTGACCAACCGCCTGGCTGCAAACCAGGCAAGCGGTATCGATGATCTCTTCGGTGGCGACGGCAAGGCCGACCAGCCGCGCCTCGACATGCGCCCGGTCAAACGCTGGACGCCAATGCAGCGCCTGGAAAAGGAATTTGATGCGGTCGGGTTCTTTCTTTCCGGCCACCCGCTGGATGAATACCAGGGCGCACTGGCCGAACTCGGCGTGTTGAACTGGACCGACTTCGAGGCGGAGGTTGACAGGGGCGCGAGCGCCGGCCGTATCGCCGGTATCGTGGTATCGGCCCGCGAGCGCAAATCGGCGCGCGGCAACGCATTTGCCTTTGCACTGTTTTCCGACACCTCGGGCCAGTTCGAAGCGGTCGTCTTTTCCGATCTCCTGAACCAGTCCCGTCAACTGCTCGAACCAGGCACCCCGGTGATCGTCGGCGTCGAAGCGGAACGGGACGGCGACGTCATCAAGATGCGTGTCCAGTCACTGCAGGCCCTCGATGAGGCGGTTGGCAGCGTGCAACGTGGACTGCGCCTTGAATTCGACGTTGCAACCTTCGCTTGCGACCATGGCGCGTCGGCGTTGCGTGATCTGCGCGACTGCCTCAAGCCCGGGAGCGGACAGATAAGGATCATGCTGCCGCTTCTTGAAGCCGGTCGCGCCTGCGAAGTGACGTTGAAGGGGCGCTACGATACCGGCCCACAGACCCGCGGCGTCCTCGGTACAATCGATGGACTGCTTTCGGTGTCGGAGCTTTCTTAGGAAGCGGCCGCCGAAATGGCGATCGTGCGGCCCCTGCACTCGCCGATCCCGCCGACGCGGTCGCGGTTAGGCCCGGGCGAGCAAGCATCGGAGCTACAACTTTCGAGCCTGGCTCACCTGATGCGAAACCACCCGGCTGAGTAGGCCCCGTGCCATCGCTGCGGCCGAATTCCGCCTTGCCTTCGGCCGGACCAGGCGCTACATACGCCCCATCACGCACATGACCCATGCGCGCGGCGGATGAAAAGCCCCGTCGAACGCTCCGGTGGGCGGAACACGAGAGTGTGTCGCCTTCACAGGGTCATGGTGGATTAACCGGAAAAGGAACGTTTGATGCTGCCAGCATTCACAATGCGCCAGCTGCTTGAAGCCGGCGTACACTTCGGCCATCAGAGCCACCGTTGGAACCCCAAGATGTCGCCGTATATCTTCGGCCGCGCGCAACAACATCCATATCGTCGATCTGACGCAGACCACGCCGCTGTTGCATCAGGCACTGGTGAAGGTGTCCGATACGGTCGCAGGCGGCGGCCGCGTGCTGTTCGTCGGCACCAAGCGCCAGGCCTCTGACGCGATCGCCGATGCCGCAACCCGCTCCGCCCAGTACTTTATCAATCATCGCTGGCTCGGCGGAACGCTGACCAACTGGAAAACGATTTCGTTGTCGATCCGCCGCCTGCGCCAGCTCGAAGAAATTCTGGATGGCGAAGGCCAGGGTCGCACGAAGAAGGAGGTCCTGAATCTGACGCGCGAGCGCGACAAGCTGAACCAGTCGCTCGGTGGCATCAAGGAGATGGGCGGCACCCCGGACCTGTTGTTCGTTATTGACACCAACAAGGAAGCCATCGCCATTGCCGAGGCGCGCAAACTGAAGATTCCGATCATCGCCGTGGTCGACACGAACTGCGATCCGGACGGTATCGACTATCCGATCCCCGGTAACGACGATGCCGGTCGCGCCATCACGCTCTATTGTGATCTGATCGCACGAGCCGCCATCGATGGTATCGAGAAGGCCCAGGCAGCTGCCGGCGTTGACCTTGGCGCATCGGAAAAGCCCATGACCGAAGAATTGCCGCCGGTCGACGCTCTCGGATTTGAAGGCATCGAGGCGCCGCGCGGCGAAGCCGACGACCTCAAGCTGATTGCCGGCGTGACGCCGCGCATCGAACAGGCCCTCAACGATGCCGGTGTCTTCCATTACTGGCAGATCGCGGATCTCGACGACACCAACGTCGGCCTCCTCGATGCGCGCTTGAAACTTGAAGGCGAGGAAACGTCGCGCAATTGGATTGCGCCGGCCAAGGCACTTGTTGAAGCAACTGCCGCCTGATGCCACGGCCCGGCCGTGGCCTCGACAATGACCAACCGATGAGGACTCGGGCGCGGCACCGGCTGCGTCCGCAA
>CBDCYD010000014.1:0-641282 GCA_965224045.1 Hyphomicrobiaceae bacterium | reverse complement strand
GCGCGCAACTGTGCCCAGGCAGTCGAAGGCAAACGGCTGTTCGAGACCTACGCCCGCGTGCTCGCCGTCGCCAGCGACTGGCACAAGGTCGGCTGGACCAAACAGGTCCCGATTACGAAATGGATGGCCTGCCGCAACAAGCTGCCCAATCACGCCCCGATCGACGACTGTCTCGACCACCTGGCCTACGCCGAACACGCTGCGACCTTACCGTTCGGCGACGCCGTCGACCAATGTGTCGGCCTGGCAAAGCAAAAGCACGCGAACCAGAATTGAACCGGCATCGGCCCGAATGAAGGACGCATCGGCTCTTCAATACGCAAGCGACAAGGCCATGCGCATTCCAGCAACGGCCTCTAAGTCATGTTGCAGCAAAACGGACTCGCTCATAAGGGAGCAACGCGACCCGGCCGAATGGCCGCCCCGCCGGAGCCGCCGCGCAAAGCGCGAATAGCGGCGTGAGGCAAAAAACCAAAGCGAGACGCATTTTTTGCGACGTGCCTTAAGTGTCCACCACCTTGGGTCATCGAGGCTTGTCTACACGCACTCGGCCACGTGTTCGGAGTCTCGGGATCGCGCGCAAGATTTGGTCTGCAACTATGGGCGCGCTCTTAGAGCAACCTGCATTAATTCGGAATCGGGCCTAGAGCGTTTCAGATTTAGCTGGAACCGTCCCACTCCCCCTCCCGGCCGCCCAAAACCACGATTGCATGGGCGGCCGGGAGGGGGAGTGGGCAGGCGGTGTGATTCCGCCGTAGGCGGAAATGATCTAGGCCGAATTAATGCAGAAAGTTGCTCGATTCTTTAGAAGCGATCATCTTTGTGCCTTGAGTTGGAGCCGCGACAGCGGTTCCAACTCAAGGCACTTTGATCTAGCCGAACCTGATCAGTTTGCATCGCCCAGACGTGCCCGCATTCGTGCGCGCGTGAGCTCTTGGGCATGATCCGAACCGTCATGAAAAGTACCGAACAACTGATCCATCGGTGCTGTTGTGCTGCCGTAATTGCACTCGAAGTACTTGTGATGGAGGTAGTGAAAGTAGTTGTTGCTTTCGATACCGACCTGTTTCGAGATCATGAGCTTTTCAAAGCCCGTATGGCTGACCGCTGCATTGAACAACGCGATATGGATTTGGTAGAGCGCATTCACCGGATGCAGTGCGAGCAGCCACTGCACACAGACTGTCGAGAAGTACATCGCCAATTCAACCGGATGCATCGCAATGCCGGACCACGGCCCCACTTCGACGTTGTAGTGATGAATGCGATGAACGGATCTGTAGAGCGCTCGCCAATGCAGCATGCGATGGATCAAATAAAAATGCACGGAATGAATCACCGGCGCGATCAGCACCAGCACGACGAACCAGCTCCAGTACGCCACTGAGCTTGCGCCAGGTGGCATGAAGCCGATCAGGCTGTTGGCAAACAGCCAATAAGTCAGTGCCTCGTAGGCTGTGAAAATCGGCACGCCCATGCACAGCGTGCGGAAGACGTTGTCGCGAACCTGATCGCCGAACAGGAAGCGCTTGTTGTTGGTCGCCAATGGCTTGCTGGAAAACTTCAGCTCATCGCCCTGCTTCTTCAACACATAGAAATACAGGTGTAGACCGCCAAAGAAGGCGGTGGTCAAGGCCAGGTTGCGCAAGAGCAGCAGAGCGACCCACCAGACTTCAAAGGACTTCATGGCCGCCAGTTCCGGCGTGAGGAAGAACCAGGTGGCAAGGGCGATACCAAACGTCAGGCTGTTCATCGGCCACAGATAGCCGGGAAACCCAAACAACCATTTTGCGATGGCAAGCGGCCGCGGCGGCCAAGCGTAAATCGGGGGAAGTTTGATCAACTCGGCCGGGCGCCAGTCACCGCTCGCGGTTCGATGGGTCGAAGCCTGCTTGGACGCCGAAGCGTGCGTGGACATTGCATCAGCCTCAATACTTGGGTTTTCACCGGCCGATGCACGCCAGTGCTCGCGATTCCGGTAAATTCCGGCGACTCTAGAACTTTGAACGCCATGCGGCAACGCCGGCACCGTCAACCGGAATTGGCTCGAAGCGACTACTGGCGACCTTCGTCGACATCGGCTCACGGCCGTATATTGACAGGAACTGAGGTATTGCAGCCGATCGGGGTCTTCGAAACTTTGAACATCCCTCTATAGATCTTCAATGAACACGACGCTGACGGCGAGGCAGCCGGACGCAGTTCGCGCCGAGCTTGGTGTTGACACTTGCAGTTGACGCGAACCACTCCGACACGCGAAGACAGGCTTCACACCCGGACGAGCATTGGCTCCATCTGACCGTTGGATGACCTCGCATCGCAGCTGCTTTGCATGACCTACAAGCTTGCTTTTGAGCCCGGCCAGCGTGAGCCGCGTTTCATAGTCTATCCAATATGTCTCAGGCGATAAGCCGTCTTGGAAACGGTAACTGAACGCTGCCGGAGCGCATGGCTCCCAGAGCGGAAACTGCCTTGCGGTGGAAGGTATGGCGAAAAAATAAACCGGCGACCAACGCGCCACCCGGTCCGCTTCCAGGAAGGTCACTGCGAACAAAATGTAGATCGCTCCGAGCACCGGTAGGATGAGCAATAGAGCGGCACACAGAGATAAACCAAGCAGTCGCATCGCCGGGATCCGAAAAGCGTCAATCCGATTGGCCGATCAACATACACCTCAAAGCCGCACTATCGCGTCCCAATCTTCCCATCGGAGGGAAGGCAATTGGCTCATCGTCACTGTTTGATCACTGGCGGTTGATCCATTCGGCTTTGGTTGCTTGCAGCGGCCTCTGAAAGCTCTCGTAGCTTGCATAACAAACCCCGTGACCCAGTACGTCATCTGACCGGTTGCGCCGTACACATGGCCTCCGCCTGGCATGGACTGCGGCATCACGACGACGTTCATCCTTCGATAACCGCGACCGTCGCAAGTGGCCCCAAAACCGCGCGCACCGTTCACCATCAGGCCCGTTATTACCTGGCCCGAATTACCCGCCCCCGCGCGTGAGCAGCAGGAAGCGCAGCGCCAGCAAACTGCCAGTGACCGTGAGGCCGACAGCCATGCCCCACCAAAGTCCTTCCGCACCCAATGCGAACTGGAACGCCAATAGCCAGCCGCAGCTGACACCGAACAGCCAGTAGCCGAACGTCGCAATCCAGAGCGGCACGACGGTGTCCTTCAACCCGCGCAAGGCCAGTGCTGCCATCACCTGCAGACCGTCAAAGATTTGAAAGAATGCCGCCAACACCAGGATCTTGGTCGTCAGCTCCAGGACCTGTGCGAAGCCTGGATCGGTCGGCTTGAGGAAGACGTGCACGAGCGGGCGCGGGGAAATTGAGCGGCACAAATGCCAGCAGCGTGAGCCAGACGACACCCATTCCCATCGTAACGAGCCCCGAACGACGCGCATTTGCCAGGGCTGCCCTCGCCAATCGCCCGCGCAACCCGGATCATGCCGGCTTCTGCAAGGCCGTGTGCAGTTTTGAACGCAAGGCTGATCCACACCAACAATACCTGATGCGTCGCAGCCGCAACGGGGCCGATGATGCCGGAGCCAATCGAGACGAACATGAAGAGGCTCATCTCGAGAATAACGATACCCGCCACCGGCAGACCAAGCCGCAAGATCTCGGCACACGTCGCCGGGTCAACTCTCTTGCGACCGATGAACAGGCCGTAGCCGCGCAATCCCGGCGTCAGGTAGGCGTAGGCCACGACCGCACCGAGTTGAAACACCGCCACGATCAGTTTGGCCCAGCCGGCGCCGGCTACTCCCAATTGCGGCAGTCCGAATTCACCGAGGATCAGTCCGCGGCAAAGAATGTAATTCACCAGCACGGCGGCGACGGTGATTGCCATCACGACGCCGGTCTTGGGCAATGGACGCAACGAACATACGCAGCACGAAGAACCACAATACCGGGAAACAGCGACGCCGCCTGTGGTTTGAGGAACGGTCCCATCAGCCCCAGAAGCTTTGCATCAATGCCGGCAATCGCCAGGATGTGATCGAGGTTCCACACCAGCACGGCTGCCGGCAGCGCCAACAGCGTGGCAACGACGAGGCCCTGGTGGACGGCGCGGCCGACGTTGTGCAGCGTGCGAGATCCGATGGCCTGCGCAGCCAGCACGCCGACAACGGACATCAGCCCGAAGAGGATGACGAGAACCTGATTGGAGACGTCGCTGGCAAGGCCGATACCGGCCAGCTGCCGGTAACCCAGCTCGCCGATGACGGTCTTCCTGGTGGCCAGCATCGCGAGTTCGGCCAGGTAGGCAGCCGCAAGCGGACCCGCAATCACCAGCAGCAGCTTTGCTTCGCCAAGTACAGATGGCGATCGGCGCGAGAACGGCTCGCCTTGCTGAGTGGCGCCACCTTCCCGCGCTGTCATCCATCACCCTCCCGGAACCGCGGGCCTTGCAACAACACCACCATTGCCGACATCGCCAGCCCTGGCAAAGACAATCGTGCAGCCTTCGCGCACAGATCCGACTGGAACATGGTGCGCAAGCGGCAGTTTGTTCAGCGGTTCGCTTGCCGGTGGATGGAAAGGTCGTGGGCACGTGCCTCGGCGTCAGGGCGAGAAACCGGCCCGGTCCTTGCGTAGCTTTTGCACCTGATGTTCGGTTGAGAGACCAACCAGCCACGGCGACCAAACATCAGGTGCAAAAGCTACACTGAAAACATTCGCTTGCTCGTGTTCCTTAGATCATCGTGCCTTAAGCTGGAACCGGAACACTACTGCGTCCCGTTTGGCTCCGCTGCCAATGTCGAACGCGTGGAGACGCCCATCGTCATGTAAATCGAGGTCAGCCCTTCAACGCCGATATCAGCGGGCACGACCCATTCCTTCGGGACAAACAGAAGTCCGCCCCCAAAAGGCACCGGCGCAGACGGCACCAGGATCGAGAGGTACTCGGTCCCGTTCAGCTCAACAGGCTCGCGATCGGGCAACAGACCGAGCACCGCCGCGCCACCGTCTCCACCGAAATAGCACCAGGCTGGTTTCATCTTCTTGAGAGCGGCATCGTCCTTTGATCCCAGCACCGCTACGAGGCGGTTGGCAAAATCATAGATCCTTCCGACGAACGGAATTCGCCGGAACAGTCCGTTGACGAAATCCTGGACGCGTTGAGCAATGCGCCGCTGCAAAAGGACACCCAGCACGTAGATGATCGCAAGCACCAGGATAAGGCCGCACACGTAGGCCAGCAGCCGTGACTCCACGAACGACAGGCCGAGCAGCGTTAGAGCCTCGCCGATCGTGCTGGCCGGGCCGAAAAACTGCTCGAGCAGCCTTGCTGCCCAGCCCACTGCGGCAACGGTCAGGACGAGCGGCAGAAGTGCCAACAAACCGAGAAGGAAAGTCTGGATGTGATTCAGTCTGAATGATCTTATGGTCATTGAAATTGATCCTCTCGGTATTTCAGGCTCATCGGTTCTTGCCAACCGAGTGTAGCGCACCTGACGTTTGGTCTCCGCGTGCGGCTGGTCTCGCAACCAAACGTCGGGTGCAAAAACTACACGAGAAACATGGGCTAGCTCGTGTTCCTTATGGTTCTGACATTTGCTCTCGGCATCGCCGCACGGGATAGCAAATGTCAGAACCGGAACACTAGCATCCTTCCCACACCGGTGGTCCGGCAAGCACGTCCCACACCGTTGCTCGTGGCAGAACGGCATAGATCGGAAAGCTGACGCCGAAACGCGCACCCGCCTGGCGGATCGCCGCCTCGATGAACGGTCCATCATAGCGGTCTGAGAAGTGGGAAAGAACCAGCGCCTTGAGGGCAAGGTCCGATGCGCCCTCGATCACGCCGTTGAGTTCGCTGTGGCCACGGTCCGCCTCGTCGGGCGCGATGAACGTCGCCTCGTGCACCAGCACGCCCACGCCGCGCCAGCGTTCGCGGTCGAAGCGCGGTGCATCGCCGGAATACCCGAACAAGCGGAAATCGACGGTGTCGCTGATTGCGTCTTCCCCGTGCTCTGCACGCCGCTTGGCGATCTCGCGCCCGTCGAGGCCCTGGAGATCGGGTTTGAGCCGCCGCCGCGACTCGATCAGTGCAAAGTCGAGGCTCTTGGTGAGGCTCGCCTCACCACGCGAAGCGGCTGCGACGTGTTCGTTTTCGCCGATCTCAACCGCATGCGTTTTGCCAATCGCGATTCGATCGCCCGCAGCGACCGGCACCCACTCGGCCTTCGCCAGGCCCGGGTCGAACGCCTCGAGGAAGTCCCTAAGCGCCGGAAACGAACCGCTGTCTTTGGGAAAATAGTAGCGCAATGGCGTGCCGGCGCGCGCGGCAAGCTGATTGAACTGGATCATACCACCGAGATGATCGCGATCGGCGTGGCTGACAAACACGTGCCGGATACGCTGACATTTGCCGGCAAGCGCGGTCGCCGCCCCGTCACCGACGTCGAACAGCACTTTGAACTGATCGAGATAAAACCACGTCGCATATCGCGCCGTCGAAAACCCTGAAATATCCATGCCGCGCTAGTCCATCGAGGCGCCCGACATCGTACTCCGGGATACCGGCGGCACACGCTAGGCGAGGTCTTAGATTTGGTTGTTCATCCCGCAGCCGTTTCCGTTCGGCCGGGCTCCGCACAATCACCCGCAAATTCGCGGTTTCCAAGACCAACGTCAAAATCGACAACAAAAAAGGTGCGAGCGTTTGCCACCCGCACCTGGTTTCCGTACGCGCTGGCCGCTGCCGGCACTGCACCACGCAGCCGGCCCGCGATCATTACCTGCCGAACGAACGCCGCTTGCGCGGCAAATCGAACAGCGACCGGCTCACCTCGGCCTCGACCTGACCGCGGTCAAGCCCGAGATCTTTGAGCATGTGATCATCTAGTCCACGCAACTGGTCGCGCTCTCGGCGCACCTGCCACGCGAATTCGATCTTGTCGAACAGCCCGTTCAGCCGCTCCATGACCGACGGCGCAGTTCGTTCTACTGGTAGAATGGTTGGGACGCTTGCTCTCATGATCATCTCCTTCAACCTTGAGCGAAGCTCTGGTTAAGAGTGACCAGAGTATGGGCATTACTTCTGCATAATGAAATCGAATATATTTAATCATCCTCATAACGTACCATTATGCAGCGAGTGAACCATGCCACGTGATATCGATGTCTCGCTCCTTCGCGCATTTGTCGCCGTCGTCGAAACCGGCAGCGTCACCGGCGCAGCCCGTCTGTTGAACCGCACACAGGCCGCGGTCTCTCAGCAGATCAAACGCCTGGAGGAGCTGTTTGACACGCAGCTATTTGCACGAGAACACAAGCGCATCGCGCTCGCCGCAGACGGTGAGCGCCTGCTCGCTCCGGCAAATAAAATGCTCGCACTGAACGACGAGACCTGGGGTGCCATGACCACGCCGAGCTATCGCGGCGAAGTCAGGCTCGGCGTGCCGACCGATATCGTGCCGCTGTATACGCCACCGATCCTAAGGCGCTTCAACTCGGCCTGGCCGCACGTCCGTGTCACCCTTCAGGCCGGCAACTCGAAAGACCTGCTCGAGGACCTCGACACCGGCGCAATCGACCTCACCTTGACCACCGACCTTGAGCCGCAGCGCGAGTGCGAAACGCTGCGCCGCGATCATCTGGTCTGGGTCACCGGCGCGGATTCGATGGCGCACGCCTTGCGGCCGCTGCCAATGTCCATCGGCGGCAAGAACTGCCGGTTCCGACCGGTCATTCTCGAGGCCTTGGCCACAGCCGATATCGACTGGCGCATCGTGCTGGAGGTTACCAACCAGGAGGCCGTCAACGCCACGGTCACGGCCGGCCTGGCCGTCACCGCGCTCTTGCGCGACAGCGTGCCGGCCGGCCTGAAAGTCCTCGACGAGACGGCGGGCTTGCCGTCGCTGCCCGAGTTCGGGATCAATCTCTATCTCCCGAAGTCCGGGCCAAGCGAACTCGGCCGCGAGCTGGCCCATCACATTCGCGCAGAATTCGCTTCACGGTTTGGTACCCCCCCCGATGCCCGGTTGCGCCGGCCGCCGAGAAAGGTACGCCGCGCAGCATGAATGCCTTGTTCCGATTCTGGCACCGCCGCCGGTGGCGCGCGAACCCGGCAGCCCTGGCGGCATTCGCAAACCAGCGCCCGACGACGGTCATCACCGGCGGATCAGAGGGGATCGGCCTGGCGCTGGCACGACGCTTGGTCAAGCATCGCGCATCGATCACGCTGGTCGCACGCGACAGCGAACGCCTCGAAACAGCCCGCAATGCGCTTGGCGCCGACAACGCGGATGCCGACATTATTGCAATCGCGCTTGATTTAACCGAGGCCGAAGCAGCCGGCACGCTCCGCCACCGCCTCGCGGAACGGGGCTACTACGTCGACGAACTCTTCAACAGTGCAGGCATCGGCCTGTCGGGCCTGTTTGACGAAATTCCGGCTGAAGACCTCGACCGGCTAACTGAACTCAACATCACCGCCCTCAATCGACTGACACGCGCCTGCCTGCCGGATATGCTGGTGCGCGGCCGCGGCGGTATCGTCAATGTCGCCTCCCTCGGCGGCCTTTCGCCAGGCCCCTATCAGGCCGCCTATTACGCCAGCAAGTCCTACGTCATTTCGCTCTCGCATGCTCTTGCGCACGAAACCCGGGGCATGGGGGTGACCATCTCGTGCATCGCCCCAGGGCCCGTGGAAACCCGGTTTCACGCCCGCATGGACGCCGAACGCGCGTTTTATCGTCGCTTTCTTCCCGCTTTGAGTCCGGCGCGGGTCGCAAATTCCACCGTCTTCTGGTACGCACTGGGCGCAACACTCATCATTCCCGGCATCTTCAATCGCATCTTGGGCCTTGCCTTGCGTGTTTTGCCGGGCACGCTCACCATTCCCGTCGTAGCGTTTCTGTTGAACCCCGGGGGACATCAACGTGACGTTTGAAGCCAAGCTGGAGGATGCGACGAGCACGCCGGATCTTGAAGCCGCGCTGCCGGCCGCAAGCATATCCCGGCGCCGCCGCAAGCCGATCCTCATCGTGCTGCATCAGGAACACTCGACGCCATCCCACGTCGGACGAACGCTGACCCGGCATGGCCATCCGCTCGACATTCGCAAACCCCGCTTCGGCGATGCGCTGCCGGAGACACTGGCCGAACACGACGGTGCGATCATTTTCGGCGGCCCGATGTGCGCCAACGACAACAATGAATTCATTCGCCGCGAGACCGAGTGGATCGGCGTCGCGCTACGCGAAAACAAGCCGTTTCTCGGCATTTGCCTGGGTGCCCAGATGCTCGCCAACTACCTCGGATCCCGCGTATTTCGAGATCCCTACGCGCGCGCTGAGATCGGCTACCATCCGGTAATACCGCTCGCCCCGCCGGCAAACGGCGTCGCTTGGCCGGAGCGCGTCTACCAGTGGCACCGCGACGGCTTTGATCTACCTGCCGGTGCCGAGTTGCTCGTTTCCGCTGAGGGCCCCTATCCCAACCAGGCGTTCCGTTACGGCACGGGCGTCGCCATTCAGTTTCACCCTGAGATCAGTTTCATGCAGGTCAACAAGTGGAGCGCCAACACCAATCACCGCCTCAAGCTTCCAGGAGCCCAGCAGCGCCCCAACCAATTGACCGATCATCTGTTGCACGGGCCGATCGTGCAACGCTGGCTGGATGCTTACTTGAGAAGCTGGGTCGCGATGGGAACCATCGCCGCCAAATAGGCGAAACTGTTCTGCACTCACAATTTTTGTCAGTGTTTGGAATTTGGCAACGCTTTCGCGATTCAATCAGGGCCGGTCAGCGATCAGTTCAAGCGTACACTGGCCTGGTCGGGGAAGCGGCTTGATAATTTTTGCGTTACGCATCCCCGACCTACCCGACACCGGGCAACGAAGCCTCAAATCATCGTGCCTTAGGTTGGAATCGCTCTCGCGGCTCCAACTTAAGGCACGAAGATGATCGCCTCTAAAGAATTCGGGCAATGGCATTGTCCGCGATCCGTCAATCCAGTCGCACCGGGATTGCAAGAAAGCCACGAAATCGAGCACGTCCACCACGCGTAGCGGGCGCCGCCAATGCGAAGTTTGGATAGCGCGCGAGAAAGCGACCGATCGCGATCCGCCCTTCGAGACGGGCAACATTCATCCCCACGCATTGATGCGCACCCGAGGCAAACGCCAAATGCCGGTTTGGCTGCCGCGCCACGTCCAGCCGATCCGCAGCCGCGAACTTTTCAGGGTCACGGTTCGCGCCGCCGATACCGAGCGTAATGCGTGTTCCGGCCGGCATCTCTACGCCACCGATCTCGCAGGCCTGCGTGGTGATGCGATTGCCGAGCTGGTTTGAACTCTCGAACCTCAGGAACTCTTCAACCGCTGTCTTGATCAGTTCGGGCTCGGCCAGCAGGCGCTGGCGCTCCCCCGGCCATTCGGCCAGGGCATAAAGACCGTTACCGATCAGGTTGGTCGTCGTTTCGTGACCAGCGTTGAGAATGAAGATCACGTTCTGCAGCAGTTCATTTTCGCTAAGCCTGTCGCCATTGGCTTCACCCTGGATGAGCCGGGTCAGAACGTCCTGATCGGGATCGCCGGGCGCCGCTCGCCGCCGCGCGATAAGATCCTCCAGATATGACGTGAACTCGCGCACCGCATCCTCACCGGCGGCAAATTGCGCCTCGCTCAGCACAGGTTCGAGAGCACCGAGAATAGCCAACGACCAGTCCCGTAACGGCGCGCGTTCCTCACGCGGAACGTCGAGCAAGTTGCCGATCACCTCCACCGGAATGGCAGCCGCGAAATCCTCGATCAGATCCGGCTCCGCTTTATCCGCCATTGCATCGAGCAGGTTGTCGACCAGTCGCGTGACCGGCCCCTCCATGTCTGCAACGGCACGTGGCGTAAGCGCCCCGGCGATAATCTTTCGCACCCGCGTGTGTAGCGGCGGATCATTGAAGACGAGGCTTGTCGTATGGTGATTGTAGAGATAGCCATCACCGAATTTCGGTCGGAACTCGACGGTCTTGTCGGAAGAAAACGTCGTCGTATCCTTGTAGACCATCTCCAGATCGGCGTGCCGCGACAGGAAGTAGGATCCGTCCGGCATCGCCCGCACCGGGTCAAACATGCGCAGCGCATGATAGGTCGGATAGGGATCGTCGTAGAAAGACTCTGGCAAGCACGCGAGATCGAACGCGGCTGCCACGGTACGCGCATCCGGTTCGGGCAAGAGGCGCAGCCCCTCCCCGTTCAACGCATGAACATCGACGTCACCGCTGTGCCGCCCGGCTGTCGTGGCTGTCCTCATCACGTCTCATCCACTACGGGATTGCTCAGCGTCCCGATACCCGAGATTTCGATATCGACCATGTCACCGGCCTTGAGATTGGGGGATGTTCCATCGGTCCCCATCCAGATCATGTCACCCGGGTAAAGCGTGATATACCGCGTAATCGTCGCAATATACCGCTGCACACCGAACAGCATCGCGTTGGTCTCGAACTGGGAACTCACGACACCGTTCACCCGAACCGTCGTCTGCAACTGATCGAGATCGACGTCGGTTTCGATCCATGGCCCCATCGGCGCGAACGTATCTGTGTTTTTGGCCCGCCACAGCGTCCGGTCCTCGCTTTGCCAGCTTCGCTCGCTGACATCATTACCTATGGTATAGCCGAGCACGCAATCGAGCGCCTCATCTTCGCTGAGATACTTGGCTTTCTTGCCGATGATCACAGCCAACTCGCCCTCGTAGTGGACCTGCTCGCTGGCGTCTTTCGGGATCACAATTGCCTCGCGGTGCGCGATCAGCGCGTTGTTTGCGCGGTAACCGACGTTCGGCGATTTCGGCAGGTCGGCTTCGACGCCACGCAGCTTCGCCATTTCGATGACGTGCTTGGGATAGTTGAAGCCGACGGCATAAAACGTCTTCGGCTCAATCGGCACTTCGACCTTGACGTCATCCAGCCGGTGCCGCGTTCCCGTGCGCTCATACGCCTCGAACGGCCCACCACGCACCTCCTCGACTTCGTCGCCATCGACCAAACCGAAGCTCGTATTACCGGCCTGCGTATAGCGCATCCACTTCATGCTTCACGGTCCTTTCCAAGACATTCGTCCGCGGCCGCATCACCTGTCCACCATCGCACTTTACTTCGCCAATCCAATGATGCCACGCCCCATTCCCGCCTGTCATCGCGCCATCCCATCGATCGAGATAGCGATTGGCGCTTCGAGCACCAGCGGCTAACCTTGCCCCTCGACGCCAACCACCCAGGCTGCGCTTTCGCGCAATCCACGTCAGACGTCGCCGCCGTCCTCGCCTCGCCGCACTTTGCAGCGCGGCCCGCGGGGCAATTTCAACGTCAGCCGGACCGGGACACTCCACATGCCAGCCATTGTCGTCAAATCCGAGATCTTTGGAGAAATGTACGGCACTGACGCGATGCGGGAAATCTTTTCCGACCGTGCCCTGCTGCAACGCTACCTCGATGTCGAGGTCGCCCTCGCCAGAGCGCAGGCGGGACTGGGGCTGATCCCGCCCGAGGCGGCAGACGCCATCGCCGCTGTTGCAAGCGTCGACCGCATCGACATGCAACGCCTCTCGGCGCGTACCCAGATCGTCGGCTATCCGATATTACCGCTGGTCGAGCAGCTCTCGGAGTGGGCCGAGGACGGTCTCGCCCAGTACGCTCACTGGGGTGCCACGACGCAGGACATCATGGACACCGCCGACGTTCTCCAGGTTCGCGATGCACTACAGCTGATTGACGACGACCTCGAGGCCATTGCCGAAGCCCTGGCAACGCTTGCCCGCGATCATGCGCTGACGCCGATGGCCGGCCGCACGCATCTCCAGCATGCACTTCCGATAAGCTTCGGCTACAAGTGCGCCACCTGGCTATCGGGCATCGACCGCCACCGGGCACGCCTTGCCCAATTGCGCGAGCGCATCGAGGTCGTCGAGTTTGCCGGCGCGGCCGGCACTCTGGCCTCACTCGGCGACGACGGACTGGCGACCCAGCACGCGCTTGCCGCGGAGCTCGGCCTCGGCGTGCCGGACATCACCTGGCACACCATCCGCGACGGCTTCACCGAAACCACCGGCCTGCTCGCCCTCATTGCCGCCAGCATCGGCAAGATCGGCTATGACATCATGCTTATGATGCAAACCGAAATCGGCGAGGTTCTGGAACCGTTTGTCCCCGGGCGTGGCGCGAGTTCGACCATGCCGCAAAAGCGCAATCCGATCTCTTCCGAAATGATGTTGGCCGCCGCCAAAATCGTGCGCGAGCAGCACTCCGCCATGCTCGATGCGATGGTCCAGGACCACGAACGCGCCACCGGACAGTGGCACGTCGAATGGCATGCTCTGCCAACGGCATTCATCGTGACATCCGGCGGCCTCAAGGCGGCCCGTGAAGCACTCGAAGGGCTCGAAGTTCGCCCCGACGCCATGACCGATGTTCTCGATGTCACCAAGGGTCTGATCGTTGCCGAAGCCGTCATGATGGGTCTTGCTCCGACGCTCGGCCGCCAGGTTGCCCACGACATCGTTTACGACTGCTGTCGCGAAGCACTGGCCGGCACGGATTCATTCGCGGACGCATTGTTGGCGAAGCCCGAGATCGCCAGCACCATCAGCCGCGAAGAGGTCCTGCGCCTCACTGATCCGGCCAGCTATCTCGGTTCCGCACCGGACATGGTTGAACGTCTCCTCGCCGCGCGGAGCTGACAGTTTGCGCACCTCGCTCACAGACATCATCGGCAGGTTCAAAAACCACCTGCGCCTGACCAGACCGCAGGTCATCGCGGTTATTACTGCAACTGCGCTTGCCGCTCTAATCGGTGGCCGGCCGGATGTCCGGATTGGCGATATCTTCCTGACCGAGTTTGCCGGCATGCAGGAAGCGGATCCACCAATCGTCATCGTTACGATCGACGAGGACACGCTCGCAGCCCTGCCGTACCGGTCACCGGTCGATCGGGCCTATCTCGCCAATCTCATCGCTACCATCGACGCCGCCGATCCGCGCGCGATCGGCATCGACATTCTCTTCGATCAACCGACGGAGCCAGCAAAGGACGCAGCCCTCCAAAAGCAGCTAAGAGCAACCCGCGCGCCGCTCGTCGTGGCCTATGCCGGCACCTCGGATGGTTTGACTGAAGCCCAGGCCGCATATCTCACCAAGGCAACCTCCGGATTGATCCGAGGGCACGTCGCACTCGAACGTCGCACGGCGGACGGCATCGTCCGGCATTGGCCGGCGACGGCACAGGAAGCAAACGCGCCCAGTCTCTTTTCCCGCATCTTGGCCCAACGCGCCGGTGTTAAGTCTCCACCGATCGACGGCCGCATCGTCGTCTACAACGGCCCGACGCGGGACCACGCGACCTTCCCGGTCTACCCGAGCCGGCGGATCGGAATACTTCCCAAGGAGTGGTTTCACAAAAAGATCGTGCTCATCGGCGGCACGCTGCCGGGAACGGATGAACACCTCACCGCGCGTTCAACTGCGCGTGGCGCTGCCGCCGGCACACTCTACGGCGTCATGATCCACGCCCACATGATCAACCAGCTCCTGCGCTCCGACGCGATCACGTCCGCCAACCGTCTCGTCGATCTCCTGCTCGCGGCCATCGCGGCAGCGGCCGCGGCCGCCATCGTCACCCTGCCGGCCGTTTCTCTCGCCCGCCGCCTTGCAGCCATTGCGGCTTTGGCAGCCGTAATCACCATCCTGTCACTCGCTGCCTTTTCGCTGGCGGGCATAGAGTTTGGCACCGTTACCGTCTCGCTTGCGCCGCTTCTGGCGGCCGCCATTCTCGCCGCGCGTCAGTGGTCTGCCGACCGCAGGCAGCGCCGCTTCGTCCAGCAGGCGTTTTCGCAGTACGTCAACCCGCGTGTCATCGAAGATCTCGTCGCCGATCCCGGCCGCCTCCAGCTCGGCGGTGAACAGCGCACCATTACTTGCCTGTTCACGGACATCTCCGGCTTCACGACATTGGCGGAACAGCGCACGCCGAGCGAGCTGTCACACCTTCTCAACAGCTATCTCGACGGCGTTTGCGGTCTCTTCATCAGGCATGGCGCGACCATCGACAAGATCGTTGGCGACGGCGTGATCGGGTTTTTCGGAGCACCCGACGCCGTGCCCGATCAGGCGGAACGCGCCATCGGCCTCGCCATCGCCGTCGACCGCTTCAGTGAATCGTTTCGCCGCCGCAACGCCGCCGATGGCATTGACCTCGGCCATACCCGGATCGGCATCCATCATGGACCGGCCATCGTCGGCAATTTCGGCGGCAGTCGGTTCTTCGACTATACGTGCATTGGCGATACCGTGAATACGGCGGCACGACTGGAGGCGGCCAACAAGCATTTCGGCACCCGCATCTGTGTCAGCGCCGCCGTCGCCAACGCCCACCCGGGCGCCAACTATCGCACCATCGGCGAGGTGGTCCTGAGCGGCAAGCAGCAACCCATCATCTGCCTCGAGGCACTCGCACCTGGTTCACAAGTCGCAGACGATCGTGCCGCCTACGCCAAAGCGTACGAGCTGATGGCCGCCGGTGATCCTGCTGCCGTCGACGCCTTCGACGCACTCGCCAAGCGCCGGCCTGACGATCCGCTTCCGGCCTATCACCTCAATCGCCTGCGCGGCGGCGCGACCGGCACCACGATCCTGCTTTCCGAAAAATAATGGGCAAGCCGGCAGACGGCATACCGATCGGCAGGCATTGACCGCCCGTACCGGATGATGTCACCGGTTCCGCAGCAGATCTTGCGCGGCCTCACACGCACTGACACGTTCATCACACCACTGCGACACGCCTTGCCGCTTGCCCGTCCCCTCGCCGACTCAACGGACATACCGGTCGTCCCGAACAGGGCCGCTCCAGCCACCATTACACGGTTGTTGCAGCGCGCGGGCCGGTCCGGAGGGCCACCGCCGGCGTTGACGTGATGACGTCAAAGCGGCTTTGCAAACCGGCCGAGTTCGGCCACCACCTGCCGGTAGACCCCGCGCTTGAACGACACCACACGGTCGACGACCTCGTCGAGTGGCGTCCACTGCCAGTCCTCGAATTCCTTCTCATGACCCTGGCCCGGCGGAGGGTCGATCGAGATCTCGCTATCCGAGCCGATAAAGCGCACGGCAAACCAGATTTGCTTTTGCCCCTTGTAGCGACCGCCCCACGCGTTCGGCGCGACCTCCGGCGGTAGGTCGTAGATCAGCCAGCCGTCCGTGCGCCCGAGCACTTCCGCTTCGCGGATACCGGTCTCCTCGAGCAACTCGCGTTTCGCCGCCACCTCCGGCTCCTCGCCGGCATCGATCCCGCCTTGCGGCATCTGCCACCAGTCGCCGGGGCCCTCGGCATCTTGCGGTGCATCGGCCCGCAACCCCATCCACACGGCGCCTTCGCGATTGACGATCATGATCCCGACGCAAGGCCGGTATTTCGAAAGATCGACGGAACTGGACGTCATGACTTCGCCGCGCCCTCACGTCATCTGTTCGAGAACATCGCGATATGCGCCGACGGATGTTTCATAGCGCGGCGCAACGATGGCCTTGACAGTATCCGAAGCCCGATCGGGATGGCCGGCATCGAACGGCGGCGCCGGGTCATACTCGATACCGAGCTGGATTGCCTGGGCAAGCTGATCGCCGGCAATCTCCGCAACGATCTGCAGCGCGAAATCGATGCCCGACGTCACACCGCCTGCCGTAAAGACGTTGCCGTCCCGGACCATTCGCCCGGGCTTGTACGTCGCACCAACCAGCGCCAGAAGGTCGGTGTAAGCCCAGTGCGTCGTCGCCTGGCGCCCTTTCAGCAAACCGGCCGTACCGAGCACGAAGGCACCCGTGCACACCGACGTGATGTAACGTGCACCGCCGGACTGACGTTTGACAAAACCGACGAGATCCGGATCGACCATCGCATCGAGGACGCCGAACCCGCCCGGCACACAGATCAGGTCCAGCGCCGGGCAATCGGCAAACGTCACCGTCGGCACCAGCGCCAGCGGACAGTCGGTCGCCACCGGATCGAGCGAACGCGCAACGATGTGCGACTTGGCATCCGGCAGGCGGCTCAACACCTGCAAGGGGCCGGTGAAATCCAGCTGCGTCACCTTCGGAAATAAGACGAACCCGATGTCCATTGGCGCTCTCCTTGCCCTCCGCCCAGTCGTCTGACATCACACCACAACCGGGCCCGCGAGCGCGCACTTCGTCAGCCACCGGCAATCTGTGGCAGAACTTGAACGTCGCTATCGGGCTCGATCGGCTGGATCAGCGTGTCCTGGTAAATCTGGCCGTCGATTGCAACCGCCAGACCGTCTTCCAGGTGTGGAGCGAGCTCCGGGTAAAGCTCACCGAGACGCGCGAACAGCTGCCGGATGGAACTGGCTTCCACGTCCAGTTCGGTTACGCCGCCGGTATACTGGCGGAGATTTCCGATCAGCGTCACGCGCGCCATGGCGAACGTCTCTCCCGTCAGATCTTGAGCCCGTCAAATCTTGAGCCCGTCAAATCTTGAGGTTGGGATCGCCAGCCTCGCTTGCATCGTCGATCGCCTTGCGCACCCGCGGCGGCGACATCGGCAGGCTTTCGAAGCGCAGGCCTGTCGCGTCGTTGACGGCGTTTGCGATCGCCGCCATCGGCGGCACGATCGGCGTTTCGCCGATCCCGCGCACACCATAGGGATGGCGCGGGTTCGGCACCTCGACGATGATCGTGTCGATCATCGGCAGGTCGGATGCAACCGGAATCCGATAATCGAGGAAGCTCGCATTATCGAGCCTGCCCTTATCATCGTAGATGTATTCCTCGTTGAGCGCCCAGCCGATTCCCTGCACGGCACCACCCTGGTACTGGCCTTCCACGTACGACGGGTGGATTGCCCGTCCGGCATCCTGAATCGCGGTGTACCGGACGATCGAGACCTTGCCGGTTTCGGCATCGACCTCGACGTCGGCAATATGCGTACCGAAGCTCGGCGCCGCACCCTGTGCATTGATCTTGGCCGTCCCGACGATCGCACCACCTGTCTTGCCGGCCATGCGTCCGATATCGCCAAGCGTCAGCGGATCATGCTTACCGGCATTGTCACCTGCTGGACGCACGGTGCCGTCTTCGAACGTGACGGCATCCTCGGGCAGTTCCCACATCTTGGCAGCCCGCGCGCAGGCTTCCTTGATGACCTCCCGCGCTGCCTCCACCGTTGCCATGCCGCTCGAGAACGTCGAGCGGCTGCCGCCGGTCAGGAAGTTGTAACCGAGCTGGCCGGTATCTCCGATGATCGGACGGATCTTGCTGAGTTCGACGCCAAGTTCCTCCGCCGCCATCATCGCCAGCGATGCTCTGAGGCCACCGATATCCGGTGTACCCGCCGTCAGGTTGAAGGTACCGTCTTCGTTCAGCGCCAGGGTCACCGTCGTGTCGCCGCCGATGTTGAACCAGAAGCCGGAGGCAATCCCACGCCCCTGACCGGCCTTGAGCGGCGCTTTCCAATGGTCGCTTTTCTTTGCCTCCTGCAGTGTTTCAACCAGGCCGATCGGCCCGAACTGCGGACCATAGGCCGCCTTGGTGCCTTCCTTGGCGGCATTCTTCAGCCGGAAATCGATCGGATCGATATTGAGCGTCTTGGCCATTTCATCGATCACACACTCGACGGCATACTCGGAAATTGGAGCACCCGGCGCCCGGTAGGCGGCAACCTTCGGACGGTTCGAGACGACGTCGAGGCCGACCACTTTGACATTTTCGAGGTCGTAGGGTGCGAACGCCGACATACAGCCCGGCCCCACCGGCGAGCCCTGAAAGGCACCGGCCTGATAGCGCAGGGTCGCTTCGCCAGCCGTGATCGTCCCATCCTTCTTGGCGCCCACCTTAACGGTCACGTTGGCACCAGACGTCGGACCCGAAGCACGGAAAACCTCCTCGCGCGACATCACCATCTTGACCGGCGAGCCGGACTTCTTCGCCAGCGCGAGTGCCAGCGGCTCCAGATAGATCACCGTCTTGCCGCCGAAGCCGCCGCCGATTTCGGACGACGTCACGCGGATCTTCGAAACATCCCAGCCGAGCAGCCGCGCGCAATGCGCCCGCACCACCCAGTGGCCCTGCGTCGTCACCCACAGTTCGGCCGTGCCGTCGCTCGCTACATTGGCGACGCAGGCATGCGGCTCGATATAACCTTGATGCACCGGCTCGGTATTGAAGGTGCGTTCGATGACGACTTCGGCATCGCCGAAGCCCTTGTCGACATCGCCCAGCACGAACTCCACCTGCTTCGCGATGTTTGACGGTTTGTCGGGCTTCGGGCTGACGCCCTCGGTGTACATATCCTCGTGCAGCAACGGAGCATCGGGCTTCATTGCGTCGACGACATCGATTACGTGCGGCAGTACCTCGTACTCGACCTCGATCAGCTTCAACGCCTTCTTGGCGATCGAGTTGCTGGTCGCCGCCACGGCAGCCACCGGGTGTCCTTCGAACAACACCTTGTCGCGTGCCATCACCGTGCGCACGATATCGCGATAGTTGACCAGCATCTCGCCGGCCGGAACGAATTCCGATTCCTGGTCGTCGAAATCGTCACGCGTGACCACGGCCTTGACGCCGGCCAGCGCTTCCGCCTTCGACGTGTCGATTTTCTTGATCCGCGCGTGCGCGTGCGGTGAACGCAGGACTTTGCCGACGATCTGGCCCGCCACGTTGTGATCAGCACCGAACTTGGCCCGCCCGGTGACCTTTTCCGCTCCGTCAGGCCTGATCGGCCGCGTGCCGATATAGCGATAGTCCTGACCGATCGGGGGATTGCCTACTTTTTCCTGCATGCGATCAGGCTCCTCTCATCTCGGCAGCCGTATCCATCACGGCGCGAATGATCTTGTCGTACCCGGTACAGCGGCACAGGTTTCCTGCCAGCCAGTAGCGCACTTCGGTTTCCGTGGGATTGGGATTGCGCTCGAGCAGGTTCTTCGCAGCCACTAGGAAACCGGGCGTGCACACTCCGCACTGCAACGCGGCATGCTCGAGAAACTTCTGCTGTAGCGGATGCAGCTTGTCGCCATCCGCCATGCCCTCGATGGTTTCGACATTCTTGCCGTTCATCTCGGTACCAAGCATCAGACAGGAACAGACCAGCCGGCCGTCGACGGTAACACTGCAGGCGCCGCAGTCGCCGGTGCCGCAACCTTCCTTTGTACCGGTCATGTCGAGTTCATCTCGCAAGACGTCGAGCAGGGTCTGCTCCGTCTCGCACAGCACTTCAATGGGATCGCCGTTCACGTTGAAAGAAATGTGGTGTTTCATGACATGGCCCTCGCGCGCTCATAGGCGATTTCAGCGGTGCGGCGCGCGATGACGCCGGCGACTTTGGTGCGGTACTCGATCGTCCCGCGCTTGTCGTCGATCGGATTGCACGCGGCCTGCGCAGCAGCATCGAGCGCTTCCAGCGCCGCCTTGTCGAGCGATGAACCGACCAACGCGTTGCCGGCCGCCTCAACCAGCAACGGCGTCGGAGCAACCGCACCGAGAGCCACACTTGCAGCGGTGATCTTTCCCGAGCCGTCGGTCTCGACATTGACGCCCGCACCTACCACTGCGATGTCCATCTCCGTTCGCGGAATGAACCGCAGGTAGGCATCGGCCGCGTGCGCCTTGCGCGCCGGCAGGGTGAACGACACCACGAATTCGTCCGACCCGATCGACAGCTTCCGCGGCCCGACTATGACATCCTTGACGAGCACCTCGCGCGTACCGTTCGGCCCGGCGATGGTCGCGTGCGCGCCGGCTGCAATGAGAGCGGGCACACTGTCGGCCGCCGGCGAGCCGTTGCACAAGTTGCCGCCCATGGTGGCGCGGCCTTGAATCTGCGTCGAGCCGATCAGATTGGCACCTTCGACGATACCGGGCCAATCGCTCTTCAAAGTCGCGTGCTCTTCGAGTTCCGCACCGGTAACCGCGGCACCGATCCTGTAGCCACTGGCACCGTCGCCGGATATCGAGCGCACATCCGCGATGCCCTTGATGTCGACGATCAGATCGGGCTCGATCAGGTCGGTCTTGAGTTGAACCAGGAGATCCGTGCCGCCGGCCAGCACTTTGGCCAGCCCGGATTCAGACGACAACAGCCGCACGGCTGCGTCGAGCGTTTCGGGCGCTTCGTATCGCATTCATTTCCCCGGAGTTTCAGACGTTAGCCTAAAGTAATACTAGGAAATCACAGTGTTGCGACAGAGCCAAGTGCGAAAGGCAACAAAACGGGTACGCGCCCCGGGTTTCGGCCACAAAGTACGGATGTGATCGCAGCTCCTGAGACCATCCGTCACCTTACCGGCGCCCCCGCCTGGTCGCTTCGGCCACGGCCCGTCATCACCTTTCGCTGACGCCAGGCGCATGCCAGACTGGCGCGATCAACAGCGGAGATCAGCCATGGCCAAAGGATATTGGATCGCGCACGTCGAAGTCACGGATCCGGAACGCTACAAGGACTACGTCACCGCCAACGCCGCGGCGTTTGCCAAATACGGCGGCCGCTTTGTCATACGCGGCGGCGAGCACACCGTGATGGAGGGCAACCAGCCTTACGCACGTCACGTCGTCATTGAGTTCGACAGCTACGCCGTCGCCAAGGAGTGTTATGACAGCCCGGAGTACCAGGCCGCCAAAGCAATCCGCGAAGAAGCCTCGAACGGCTATCTGGTCGTCATCGAAGGCTACGACGGCTGATCACCGCCGCCACCGCGACCGACCGCGACTATCCGGCAATTTCCGCAACACGATCGCGCAACTGGTCCGGATCACCGTCGATCGCCACCAGCTTGACGCGCGACTTGTGCCCTCCGACGATCGTGACGGACGACTTCGCAACGCGGAAGGCCTTGGCGAGCAGCGCGATGAGCGCGGTGTTGGCGGCGTTGTCGCTGGGCCGGGCGCGCACGCGCGTCTGCAGCGCCGGCCCGTCCGCCGTCGCAATCTGTCCGGTGACATCGTCACGCGATGATTTCGGTGTCAGCCGTACACGGATAACGATCCCGTCGTCCGACCGCCCGACAACGACGCTGGCCGGTGCTCGGTCGCCCGGCCCGCCGGGCGACATCTAGATGAAGGCCTTGGCGATGTTCGGCAGCACGACGGTCTGCACGAACATGCAGGCGAGCAGCAGGATGATTGGCGAGATATCGATCCCGCCGAGGTCCGGCATCAGGCGGCGGATCGGCCGCAGCAGTGGCTCGGTCAACGCATTGAGCCCCTGCCAGATCGCCCGCACAAAATTGTTGTGCGGGTTGATCACGTTGAAGGCGACCAGCCACGAAAACACCACCGCCGCGATCACCACATAGGTATAGAGCGTGATCAGGTAGCTAATGAAGCGCAGGAGTTCGATCATAACGTGCTCTCGGCGGTCGGTGTTGACACAGGCGAACGCGGCAACGTGCGGGTGCACGCCGGCGTCGACCGCCGCAATCCCGCGCAACTGATTCGCGACGTATCATACCGTGGTCCCGGCCGTCATGCCGCATTCCTTGACTTTCCACGGCCTGCGACACTATATGCACCTCCCGTCGCGGACCGGGCTCGATCCGCGCCCGCCGCCCGAAACCGGATTGCAACGGATCGCATCGGCCGGGGCCGTAGCTCAGTTGGGAGAGCGCAGCAATCGCACTGCTGAGGTCAGGGGTTCGATTCCCCTCGGCTCCACCATGACACTTCTAGATCACCATGACACTTCCAGAACATTGTCGGTTTTGACGGGACAGTTCCCGGCAGCCGGGGCTCCCACACCCGTTCTCGATCATCCGAAAACCGGCTCATTCCAAAACGGCGGCGAATTTTTGCGGTCGCTGGCAACCCAGTTCCAGAAAATCGATTTCTGGTTCAGTCGTTCGGCGGGACCAGGCCGCCGAGCCGCGATGGCGGTCCGATATCTCGTCCAACAGGCGCAGATCAACGTAAGCTCGCAGCTGAGGCCTAGCCCGTGCGACAATTGCCAGCATTCGGGCATAGACGACATCGCCGCCATGAAATCCGTCGATGTATTCGCAGTCGTCATCGCCTAATTCAGAAGGCCTGGTGAAATCGAAGACTGCAACCCCCTCCTTTCGCAACGCCGCAACGAGTTGGGGAATATGGCGGAACCGCTCGCTCGACATCCTGGATGCTACGGACGGTGCATACGGCGGTAGAATGACAGTGAAGGCCACGCCCAATTGCTCGAGCCGGCGCAAGGCCTGCATGAATTGTTCAAAGCGCAACATGTTGAGCGCGGTGCCGGTCTTGAAGCGGTGCTCACCGGCAGCCAGTTTGGTCAGCGAGAAATTGAACTTGTAGTCAGGACTGCGCCGTCTCCCGGTGACAATCTGTTCGTAGTGATAAGAGCCGTACTGGCTAAATCCTTCGCGACGGATGAGGCCGTGAATACCCATAAACGTGCCAAAGGGCTGGTCATTGATCGCGCTCCAGATCGCCATCAGGCGCTCAATACCTTTCCGGTGCAGCAGCAGATGGTTTACATTCGCTAAGAACTTCTGCTCGGTGCTACGTCCAGGTTTCCGCTTCAAACCCTCGCTAGGATCGTCAGCGAACCACCAAACCTCGGCTGCGATCAGCAAATGCTCGACGCGCCTGCCAGAGGTGAGATTTCGCTCAACGAACTCCCCGAGATCGCGCGGGCTGTCGACCGTCGACTGCAGATTCACGAAAGGCTTGTCGAAGAACGCTTTGCCAAAGGATCCTGCTCGGCTGGTCCCGATAACGGCAACCTCAGGTGCATGATACCGCAGCATCGCCTCCTTGTAGGAAATGAGCTCGATGTATGGCGAATGGTAGGTTGCGTTCAGCCAGTCCTGCTGGCGGACACGGAAGCCATCTCCCGACACTTCTCCAATAAAAATAAAAGCTGCGAGCAAGGCCATAATAACACAGGCAAAAATGCCTGTGGGAACGACGAGAACCAGCATTGGCATCCGCCAGAACCTGCGCGGCCGGAAACGCCATGCCGGCATTGCACGCATTTCACCATTCTTCTTATTTCTATGTAATGACATCGGGTCAGCTGTCTCTAGAAGTTAAAGTAGATGAACTCGCTGTAACTTCCACCTCTCGACTGCCAAAACGTAGCCATCGCCACAATCAAGAGAACAGCCACGGCCATAGCCAACGGGACCAATTGCGACCTTGGAACGGCAAACCAGCCGATTGATTTTGGTCGTCGCTGATGGATATCCGCAGGCTTGCGGGCACGCTTCCGCGGTCGAACATGGCCATAAATGTCAAGGGCCGGGCGGAACCTTCGAAACAACTGATAGACGTTGGGCGCGGTCACGGCAATGAGCAGACCGATGACGACGATCCAGGGTCCCGCAACGTTGTTGTCAGCCACCGCCATGGACATGAAACTCGCCGACCTCGAGGGAATGTCTGCATCCCCGATTGCAAACATCGCGGCAAGAATTGTTGATGCACCCGAAAACGTCGTAGCCCTGAAGAAGACCCACGCGACAACGACGGCAAGAAAGGTCACAAGCCAGCCGACATACGGGGGCAATTGCCAGTTCCGTCTATCAGCCGCAGCCTTCCACCACGCGGCGATGGCGAGATAAAGTCCGTGCAGCCCTCCCCAAAACACGAAGGTCCACGCGGCTCCGTGCCATAGCCCACCGATCAGCATCGTGGCCATCAGATTGAACATCGTCCGTCGTGGACCGCATCTGTTTCCGCCGAGCGGAATATAAACGTAGTCACGCAGGAACCGGGACAGCGAGATGTGCCAACGGCGCCAGAACTCGTCAATTGACGCCGCCTTCTACGGCGAAAAGAAATTCATCGGAATGCGCAGGCCAAACATCAGCGCAAGACCGCAAGCCATATCGCTGTAACCAGAAAAATCGAAGTAAATTTGAGTCGTGTATGCCAGCGCCCCGAGCCAAGCATCATAGAACGAGACCGCTAACCCCTTGTCGGCGGCGTTGAACACCAGGCTCGCGTGATATGCCGCCTGATCTGCAATTCCGACCTTCTTGGCCAGCCCGATAGAAAATACCGCCGCACCAATGATGAGGTACCGGGAAAAATCCGCCTTGAGGAGCCTGGTCGCAAACTGTGGTTGCAGTTCCTGATAGAGCGTTATCGGTCCGGCAATGAGTTGGGGGAAGAACGTCACGAACAGAATGAAGTCCAGTGGGTTCGAAGGCACTGATATTTTGCGCCCGTAAACATCAGCCAAATACCCGATCTGCTGAAATGTAAAAAAGGAAATTGCAAGCGGTAATACCACAGGCGGGAGTTGGACTGACTCTCCAGCCAATGACATTGCCGTCTCTGCGAAGAAATTCCGATACTTGAAGTACCCGATCAGAACCAGATGAGAAATAACGGCAATTCCCGTTACCGCCCCCGCCGACCGCCTGTTTCCTATCCGATCGAGCCCAGCGATGAGATGCGACACGATCCATGTTGACAGAACACTCCCAACGAGCAGGCCCAAGAATTCAAAACCGTGCCCGGAGTAGAATACAAGCGAAGCAGCTATGAGAAATGCCTGAACGGCCCACAACATCCCGCTTCGTCGCAACAGCAGGAAGAGAGCGAGCGTAACGGGCAGGAAAACCAGGTAAAAGCTAACGGAATTGAACAGCAAGTTGAGGACGCCCCGGCAACGCTTGACCGGAGCCTAGCTAGCACACTGCTCGGCCACTGCAACAATGTTTGCAAGGCGCATCGGGTCACTGCACGCCTGCACCAACCCTCACTCCACGCCGATCAGACGGTCGACGGGCGCGAAGTCATCCCTGAGCAGCACCGGACGCAGCGCCTTCGCCCATGCAGCCCGCGCCTTCTCCTCGACGCGCGAGAACGTCGTGCCGGGCGTGTTGCGCGCGGCAATCCGCTTGTAGGGCGTCGCAGCTTGTAGGCCTGCGAGAACGAATGTCGCCCGCCTGCCGCTCTGGTCCGCGCGCCAGATCTCGACCACCTTGAAGTGTACTGCCAACGCCTTCGCGATCGATAGGACCAACCGCGGCCGGTCACGATCATCGACGACGTTCATCAGATAGATCCCGTCATCGCCAAGCCGCGCGGCGACCAGGCGAAAGAACTCGTCGGTCACCAGATGAGCCGGAATGACGATGTCATGAAAGGCATCCCCGACGACGACATCAAATGCGCCAGCCGGCTGCTCCGTAAGCGCAACGCGCGCATCGGCGTGTATGCTCGTGATCTTGTTCGACGGGCGAAGCCAAAGCGTGCGGCGCGCGGTTCCCGTTACCGCGGGATCGATCTCCGCGACGATAATTTGCGCATCCGGCCGCGCCGCCGCCCAGGCTCGCGGCAGCGTGTAGGCTCCGCCGCCAATGAAGAACGCTTTGAACGGCGTGCGCCGCCCGCTGTGGATGCGCGCCAGACTGTCCTGCAGTTCGACATAGGGCGACACCAGCTTTTGCGGGTCATCGCGCAGATTGATCCCGTGACCCAGATGGTCGAGGATCATCGCCCGCGCCGGCTGATCGAATTGCTGCGAGACGTCGACCACGCGAATGCAATAGTAGTTGCTCGCCACGCGACACGGATCGTGGAAGGCTTTGACGCGCGCACCGACGCCACCGATCAGCGCCAGGCCGATCAGGCAGGCTACGACCGTCACGGCAATCCCCGCATGCGCCGGCTGCTGCCGCTCGAGCCAAAACGCCATCGCGGCAAGCACCAGATATGTGACGGCCACGACGAGCAGCGTCGCCGTCGTCCCGAGCCATGAAATGAAAACATAGCCGGCAGCCAGCGTCCCGACGATGCTGCCGACCGCACCGATCGCATAGAACGCACCGATGGTCCGGCCGATTTCGCCCGGCGGGTCTTCGTCCACGGCGATTTTCGTCAGCACAGGCGAGGGCACGCCGACAAATACGCTGGGCAGGAAAAACAACACCGTAGCAACCGCCAGCGTGGTGATCACCGCGCCGGCCTGCCAGGAGATGATGGTCGGCGCGGCAACCCGCAGCAGCACCAACGTCGCCAACGTCGACAGCCCGGCCAGCACCAGGCTGTAGGCCACACGCCGCAACGCCACCGCCGCCGCGCCCTCCGCAATCCGCCCGCCGATCCAGTGGCCGACGGAAAACCCTGCAAGAACGACCGAGATGATCGCCGTCCAGGTGTAAAGCGACATCCCGAGGTAGGGTGCGATCAGGCGTCCGGCCGCAATTTCGACAACCAGGCCGCATGCCGCAGCCAGTCCCGTGATCAGCAGTTTGAGACCATGTCGGGCGATCATCGCTATTTCAATGCGGGTCGTGGCATTGCACGTGCAGCCAACGAATTGGTGTCCGCCGATCCGGGTCTTGAGCACCAGCAAGTCTCGCCCTAGGCGAGCGGTGCAAATGCAAACCCGCTGCCCTTGCGCACGACGCGTCCCATCCCCGGCTCCGGCAGATGATAGCCGATCAGGCGACTGCCGTCCGCAGCCAGTTTGTCGAGCAGCCGCATGCGTGTGGCGACAGCACGATCGGGGATCTGGTCCGTGGCCGGTTGCCAGTCGGGATGCTGAAACGAAATCACCGGATGCGTCAGCGCATCGCCGAGCACCACGACGGTGTCCTTTCCCTTTCCGATCTCCAGCGACACATGCCCCGGCGTATGGCCTGACGTATCGATGACGTTGACGCCGCCGACCAGTTCGCGCCCGGGCTTGATCGTCGCGAGCTGGTCCTTGGCTGCCTTCAGGTTGCGCTGCGCGCCGACCGCGAAACCATGGCGTTCCTTCGGCAGCTTGGAGAGCACGTCTTTCGCCATCCAGAAGTTCCACTCGTCTTCGGAAATGAAATATTTCGCGTTCGGAAAGCTCAGCTCGTCGAAGTCGTTGACCGTTCCCCAGACGTGATCGGGATGAGCGTGCGTATAGATGACATGCGTGATGCTCTCGGGCTCCACGCCCGCTTCTTCGAGCGTCTCGGTAAGTTTGCCGGCGGTATCCATGAACCGCGAACCGGACCCGACATCCACCAGGATCTTCTCCTTACCCGTATCGACGAGCGTGACATTGAGCGGTGAACGAATAGTGCCCCCGTCTTGGCCATGACCTTGGCCCGCGGCCTTGAACGCAGCCTCGCGGGCACCGGCATCGGCCTTGGGCGCGAACATCGACGACGGCAGATTGAGATGGCCGTCGCTGAACGTCGTGACTTTGAACGTTCCGACCGCTAATGGTTTCGGCGTTGCAGCACGAGCATACCCTGCAAGTGCTACCGCAACAGCAGCCCCGCCTATCCCGGCGAGCACCTCACGCCGGCTCAACCCCGCCGGGGCCACTGCCCCGAGTTGCTCTACCATCCCTGCCTCCTCCGGGCGCGGCGCGCGCCTGCCGCTCATTTCCATCCAAAGCGGGAGACGCCCGCCTCCCCTCGATCACGCTCAATACCAAGGTCGGGCGGGATCAGCCGAAGATGTCTTTGGTTATACCTTCATACCACCCGACCGATTCCTCATAAGTCTGCTTGCGCAGCGCATCATCTTCACCGGTCTTCGAAATGAATTTGCTGGTCACCTCGATCTTTTCCGCGCCGGCCTTGTAGGCAGCACCCACTTTGACGCCGTCGTCGGTCGCAATCAGGCTCCAGCAGGTGTTGGCAAAGCGCGGGTCGAACGTGCGCGAACCGGTCAGCGCGCCCCGTACCGCCATCGCCACCACCTTGGCTTGGCTGTTCGCGGAAAAGCCGGACTTCGGCATTGCCGACGCCACCGACGCATCACCGAGAACATGGACGTTTTCATCGAGCTTCGATTGCATCGTCTTTGGGATGATCGGGCACCAGCCACTGTCATCCGTCAGGCCTGCCTTGTGCGCGATCCGCCCCGCTATCTGCGCCGGCACGACCGATGCCGCATCGGCCTTGATCGTCTCCTCGTCGGTCTTGATCGTCATCGCGCCGGCATCGACCATCTTGACACCGCCGGTGATCGACGCGGGCAACCATTCGATCATCCCCTCGTAGTGCCGCTCCCAGCCTTCCTGGAAGAGTGCCTGCTTGGAGAACTTCTCCTTCGGGTCGAGGACGAGGATTTTCGCCTTCGGATTCTTTTGCTTCAACAGGTGCGCGATCATCGAGATGCGTTCGTAGGGGCCTGGCGGGCAACGGTAAGGATTGGGCGGCGGCACCATAACGAAGGTACCGCCCTGCTTCATGTTCTCGACCAACGCCTTCAGCACCTGCACCTGCGTGCCGGACTTCCAGGCGTGCGGCATGCGCGCGGACGCCTCGACCGAATAGCCCGGAACCGAGTCGTATTTGATGTCGATCCCCGGTGAGACGACGAGCCTGTCGTAAGCAACCCTCGCGCCGGATGCCAGGTGCACCATCTTCTTGTCGCGATCGACGGTCTCGGCCCAGTCGTGGACGACTGCAACTCCCTGCGCTGCCATGCGCTCGTAGGTATACCCGATCGAGGCATAGTCGCGAAAACCTCCGAGATAGAGGTTGGAAAAGAAGCAGGTGTAGTAGGTCTTCGACGGCTCGATCAGCATCACGTCGATCGCGCCTTTGGAATCCTTCGCAATATAGCGCGCCGCGGTGCCGCCACCCGCGCCGCCGCCGATCACGACAACCTTGGGGTTGGCCGCCCGCGCCACGAACGGCATGCCGAGCGTCGTGGCCGCCACGCTTGCACCGAGCCCCCGATTGAACGTCCGTCGGGAAAATCGCGTCATGGTTTTCCTCCTCGCGAAACGGCGCGCAACGCACCTATTTCTTTTTCGGTTTGATTGTCGCGAAATACGCGGCCAATGCCGCGATGTCATCCGCGCTGAGCGAGCCGGCGATGTTCTGCATCACCTTGTTCTCGCGTTCCTTCTTTCTGTACGAATTCATCACCGCGACGAACGAGATAGCATCCCAGCCGACGATTGACGGAATACCGTTGGCCCTGCCGGAAAGTTGGTGGCAGGTCGTGCACTGACCGGAGAGATATTCGCCGAGTTCAACGTCGTCCGCCGCGGCCTCCGGCGCACCGCACGTCCATGCACCGAGTGACGAGGCCAAGACCAGTTCTGCCAATCGAAATCTCAAGATGATCGCACTCGGTTTCGGCATTGCTCGGCCGAATACTGCAAGCCGAGTGAACCAAAATTTAAACATGCGAATGTTTGAATATCAAGGTTTTTTGGATTACATTTAGCCTTGCCGGCGCCAGCCACGGCGATGGCTGTGCAAATGGCGATCGCAGGGCAACTGACCATCGAGTGTTCCGGTTCTGACATTTGCTATCCCGCGCGGCGATGTCGAGAGCAAATGCCAGAACCATAAGGAACACGAGCAACCTTATGTATCTAGTGTCGCTTTTGCACCTGGCGATTGGTTGAGAGGCAAGTCGCACACAGGCACCAAACGTCAGGTGCGCTACACTAGGCAACGTCGCGGCAAACGACAGGCAGGCTATGACTTACACCGTTCGCTATGCAGGCGCCCTCTGGATTGCAGTCCTCGCGCTGGCCACCTTCCTGGCCGTCAACACAGGCCCCCTCGCGGCCGCGGAACCGCCGAAATCGACGCTCGGGGATGACGGCCTTTACAAGCAGGGTTGGTTCCACGAGTCGTTTCTCGATTTGAAAGAGGACATGGAAGAGGCGCGTGCAGCCGGCAAAGGTTTGATCGTCGCTTTCGAGCAGGCAGGCTGCCCCTATTGCCGTGAACTTCATCAGGTCAACTTGGCCGACCCCGAAATCGTCGACTACCTGAAAAAGCATTTCGTCTTCGTACAGCTCGACCTGCGCGGTTCACGCGAAGTTACCGACTTCGACGGCAAGGCAATGGAAGAACGTCAGCTTGCCCGCCGTTGGGGAATTGTATTCACACCGACGCTGCTTTTGTTTGCGCCGACCGCTAAGGTTGCCGCGGGCAAGCCAGGCAAGAGCGCTGCGTCCGCGATAATGCCGGGTTACTTCAAGCCGTTCCACTTCCGAACCATGCTGGAACACGTCGCCGGCGGCCACTTCAAGACCAAGCATTTCCAGGAATACGTCAACGAACGTGCCAAGGCGCTGCGCGACAAAGGCAAGAAAGTCAAAATCTGGTAGGCCATGCAATCCACTCGTTCGAACCAGGCGCCGACAGCGCCTGATGGATCCCTCCCGGAACCATCGAGAGCAGATCGCCGCACCATGCGCCCGGCTCCGTCGAAATTCCCATGGTCAATGAAAACCGCGGCAATTCGGCCGATCATGTCGCGACAACAACAAAGTAATATTCCGGAATTGGCATGGGCAAACACCTTGGCCGATCACAACTTAATGGCCCAAGAGCAGAAAATGAGGGAGAACAACTCAATGCAGATCCGCGCGCTCGTCATTGCAACCGCAGCCGCTCTTGCGGCATCTCCGGCACCTGCTGCCGAAGGTGACGTCAAGGCCGGCGAGGGCGTGTTCAAGAAATGCGTTGCCTGCCATTTCATGAACAAGGAAAAGAACAAGCTCGGGCCCCACCTCGTCGGTATCGTCGGAAGAAAGGCTGGAATCGTCGAGAAGTACAAGTATTCCAAAGGGCTTCTGAAAAGGGCTGAGGAAGGTTTGGTCTGGGACGAAAAGAACCTGGATGAATACCTCGCCAACCCACGCAAATTCATCAAGCGCGGCCGAATGTCGTTCGCCGGCCTGAAGGACGCGCAGGACCGCCTGGATGTGATCGCCTATCTCAAGGAAAAGGCGAAGAAGCCGGAATGAAGAAAACGGAATAGCGATTTGCTGCGGCAACATTCGCAGCTCCATCGATCATCTCAAAAAATGGGCGGCGGATCCAATCCGGTTCCGCCGCCATCGTGTCATCGAAACAGGAACCTGCGGTTCGGCGAAACCAGCCGCCGCCGCGAACGCTACTTCTTGCTGTCCTCTGTCTCCGGCGTCACGTCGAGAACACGCGCCCGCCCGGTAATTTTGACATCCGCCTTGCAGTTCTTCATGCACGGCTCGCCATCGCTGATCGTCGGCGTATCCGGACGCGCGTCTTTGATGAAGTTTTTCTCGTTCGGCATTTTGATCGTGCCAAAATTCTTGTCCGTAAGCACGAACGAGTCATCGTCGATGATCTCGTTCATATAGAGCAGGTAGGCCGTCAACGCATAGAGGTCATCCGCGGACAGAGACTGCGCATTGCCGAACGGCATCGACCTTCGGATATAGTCGTAGACCGTCGAAGCGAACGGCCAGTAGGACCCGATCGTCTTCACCGGGTCGTGGCTGGCGAGCGTATCTTTGCCACCGACCAATACCGGCCAGCGGTCGATCCCTTCACCGAAGTCGCCGTGACACGAAGCGCACTGCTCGGCATAGATCGCCTCGCCGTCCGAGACCTTGCCTTTTCCCTTCGGAAGACCTTGCCCATCGGGACGCACATCGATATCCCACGCCGCGATTTCCTCCGGCAATGCCTGACGACCAAGCCCGAACTTCTTGCCGGTCTCCGCCGCCCCCCCGAAGCCGAGCAATGCAACGCCCAGCACCAACGCGAACGCGAACTTAAGAGATTTCGACATTTTCAACCGCTCCGTCTTCGCGCACATGCCAGGTCTGAATGCCGTTGTTGTGATAGATCGAGTTGGTACCGCGCACCTTGCGCAACTCCGCCTTGGTCGGTTGCACGTATCCCGTCGAGTCGATCGCGCGCGATTGCAAGAGCAGCGGTTTGCCGTCCCAGTCGAAATCGAAGTAGAAGCGGTGCAGCGACTTATCGAGGCTCGGCCCGTCGAGCCGCGCCGTGTACCAGTTCTTGCCACCGTCAATCGTAACGTCGACGCGTTCGACCGTACCGCGGCCGGACCACGCAAGCCCGGTGACAACCGTCTGGCCCTTCTTGTGTTTCAATGGAGCCTGCGGGGAGGGATTGGTGATCACCGACTTGCAGTCCATTTCCCAGGTAAAGCGCCGCGCTTTGCCGTTCTCCATCAGATCGGTGTACTTCGACGTCTCTTCACGCGCATGCCACGGCGCATCACCGACCTCGATACGGCGCAGCCATTTCACCCACATATTGCCTTCCCAACCGGGCACCACCAGACGCAGGGGGTAACCCTGTTCGGGGCGCAGCGCCTCACCGTTCATGGCGAACGCGACGAGACAGTCCTCCATGCCCTTGAACAGTGGCACGGACCGGTTCATGCCGGCTGCATCGCCGCCTTCCGGCATCAGCCATCTGGCGTTGGTTTTCACGCCGGCCTCGTCCAGGAGGTACTTCAGCGGCACGCCGGTATACATCACGTTGTGCACCATGCCGTGCGTGAACTGGCAGCCGTTAAGCTGTGCACCGCGCCATTCCATGCCGGAGTTGGCCGCACACTCCAGGAAAAAGATCTTATTGACCCGCGGAAACCGCTTGAGGTCGTCCATCGTGAAGACCATTGGCTTGTCGACGAGACCGTTGATCATCAGGCGATGCTTGTCCGGCTCGACAATCGCGATCCCGGCATGATGGCGTTCGAAGCACAACCCGTTCGGGGTGATGATCCCGTCAAGCTCGTGCAATGGCGTAAAGTTGACCGACGATTCCGCCGTCGCCGTCAGCCACGGCACGTTGCGGCGCACGACGTGCTTCTCGAACTCCGACGGCATACCGTAGGGACGTGCGTCCACCCCTTCGCCAAGAACCTGGGACCACTCCTGCACCTCGGTGATCGCCGCGTCCGGCTTGCCGGCTTCTGCCGTCAGACCGCTGGCCACCACCGCCCCGCCTGCAACGAGGCCGCCTTTAAGGAACGATCGACGCGTTGCAACGGGCGCGGTTCCGCCCAGGTCCTTTTTGATAGCCAATTCACTGCTCCCGAAAGCGTGGTCACCTGCATTGCGCATCGCGCGATGGCTCTTGCAGGTCCGGAGATCTTTCATATTCTAATATACGAATATGAAAATGCAAACACCGTTCTGCATGCCAACGGACATTGGTCGCAGCAGCTTGCATGTCGATCGCGTTAGATGCCTTCGATGATCACTGAACGGTTCGGCTTTAGGTTCACGGTGCCGGCCTTCCTGACATAGTCCATGACCACGTCCCAGATCGGCGGGCCTTGCGTACCTTCGTTGACGGACGCCCAGCCGGCCACGACATAGGTCTTGTCCGGCTCGATCGGTTTTCCGGACTTGAGCAACGTCATATCGGAAATCCGCCCGCCCATGTTGGCCGCCACATTGATGCGATAGCCCATACCGCCGACACGCACCATGTCTCCGCCCTGCTGATAGTAGGGATCGGGATTGAACAGATTATCGGCGACGTCCTCTAGGATCTCCTTGATGAACTTTCCTGTCATCTCCGTCCGGTAGGCGTTGGGATAGGTCATGCCGGTCGCGGAAAAGATCTCTTCCACTGTAAGCTCGCTGCCGGGCAGGACGGTGGTCCCCCACCGGAACCCCGGCGACAACGCAATGTCGGCCTCGCGCTCGGACAGCAGCGCATCGCAGATCAGATCGTCGAACGTGCCGTTAAAATTTCCCCGCCGGTAAAGCAGCGAATCCGTCCTGCCGACCACTTTGCCAAGCTCCGCTTCGAACGGCGCGCGCACTTTCTGGACCAGCTTCGTCGTCTCTGCATCGGCCGAAATGACGTCGGTAAAGATTGGGATCAGCCGGAACTGGTAACCTTTGACCGCGCCGCCACCGACATCGAGATCGAGCCGCGACAGGAACTTGCCGTGCGAACCGGAAGCAACCACCAGCGTCTTGCCGACGATCACAGGCTCCGGCAGCGCATCATGCGTGTGACCGGCAAGGATAACGTCGATCCCCTTCACGCGTCCCGCCATCTTTCGATCGACATCGAAACCGTTGTGCGACAACAGCACGACAAGCTGCGCACCCTTCTTGCGCGCATCATCGACGTGCTTTTGCATCTGTTCTTCCCGGATACCGAACGACAGCTTCGGAAACATCCAGCGTGGATTGGCCACCGGCAGATACGGGAACGCCTGCCCGATGACGGCGACCTTCACGCCACCCCTGTCGAAGAATTTGGTCGCCTCGAAAGCCGGCTCGTCCCATTCGTTGTCGAAAATGTTGCCGCCGAGAAATGCAAAGGGCAGGTTCTCGACGATCTCATTGACGCGCTCGGCGCCGTACGTGAACTCCCAATGTGCCGTCATCGCGTCCGGCTTGAGCGAGTTCATCACATCGACCATGTCCTGGCCGCGCGTCTTCAGTGACGTATAGCTGCCCTGCCAGGTATCCCCGCCATCGAGGAACAGCACCTTGTCGCCACGCTCGCCGCGGATCGACTTGAGAACGGTTGCAATCCGGTCGATGCCACCCATCTTGCCGTAACTCTTGGCAAGCGCGACATAATCCTCCGAACTCAGTGCATAGGCCTCCGGTGAATTTGCGGCGATGTCGTAGTGCCTGAGGAAGTCCTTGCCCGTCAGATGCGGTGGCTTGCCGGCAACTTCCCCGACGCCGAGATTGATCGACGGCTCACGAAAATAGCCAGGCATCAGCTGCGCATGGATATCAGTAATGTGAACCAGCGACACGTTACCGAACGACGGGAACGCAAGGAGATCAGCCTCGCTCATCAGTTTCTGCGTTGCCGCAAGCGCACTCCAGCGCCCGCTCCCGGCCCCGCCGGCAAAGACCGCGGCAGCAACGCCGGCCTGAAGAAATTCCCTACGTGAAACCATGTTCAGTCCTCGCGTTGACGGATCGCTCTGGCTGGTCACCCAATCAGCGCCGGCCAATTCATCCCCACCTCGCGGTCGCGCCGGCCACCGCGCAGTCAAAAAAAGACCGGCCTTGGGCACGCGCCCCGAGCCGGTCCTCAATTGCGGTGCCGTCGCCTAGTTTCGCACGGCTGGTGTCTCCACCGACAGGCCCTGGCCGCGCGATGCGACGTAGAGTTCAAGCGCGACGAACTCGTCGCTGCCGACATCATAGGGCTTGGCTCGGATGTTCTTCATGCAGCCTTTGAAGCGGCGGTGGATCGAGCCCATCTTCTGCCACTTGAAACGATAGAGCGGGAAGCCGTTGATCTGGCCTTGGCTCAGGTGGTCGGCGCGGATCATCTTGCCGTAGTTGTCTTCGTGGCAACCGGCGCACGCCATGTCGAGCTGGCCGACGCGTGTGTAGTAGATCTTCTTGCCCATTTCATAGAAGTCCTTGAACTTGCCGTCGGTCTCGACCTTGACCGGCATGCCGCGCGACTGCAGCCCGACATAGGCCGCCATCCCGAGCATTTCGTTGGACTCCCATTTCCAAGCCTCCGCACCCATGCGTTCGGTGCGGCAGTAGTTGACATGCTGTTGCAGCGCCTGTGGCTTGCCGGCCTCCTTGTGCCACTTCGGCATCGCAGCACGCACACCCTTCATGCTCTTGCTGGCGTCGTTGTGGCAGCTTGCGCATGCCTTGCCGGCCGATCCCTCGACCTTGTTCCACAGCTCGGCGCCGAGATCGACAAGCGGGAAGCCCGGGTTTTCGAAGTCATCGAGTTGCAGCTTCTGCGTCTCGGGACTGCGGAACCGCCAACCGGAATAGATTTCATCCAGCGGACCATCGTCCCGACCCTTCAGCTTGGTCACAAACTTCTTGCCTTCGATGACCAGTTGGTTGTCGTTCGGCTCACCATGCACAGCGGTCGTCACCAACCCCGCCGTAATGACTGCCGTCACGCACACCCCGAGCAGTTTCATTGTGCTTTTCATTATTGTGCTTCCTCCCTGTCCACGCCGGCCCCTTCGAGCCCGGCTTGGCGCGCTCCGCTTAGTTGACCGCAATCTTCTTCTTGGCGGTGTAGACGGTGCCATCGTCGTCGGTCCATGCGAACTCGAACTCACCGCTTTCCGGCACCTTCACGCTGAACTGCAGGAACGGATTGGCAGACACCGCTGGTTCGATATCCACGGCAAACACCTGCTTGCCGTTAAACTTGGCAACGAACTTGTTGATGATTTTGCGCGGGATGACTTCGCCCGTTTTCTTGTCCTTGCGCTGCCCCGTCTCCATCTTGTGACTGATCAGCGTTTTGATCGTGATGACTTCATCCTTGCCCGCGCTGCGCGGCACTTTCACTCTCGGCTTGGCCATGGCTGTGGCTCCTGAATTCGGATCTATTCGATTGAAAGATGTCGTAACGGGATTGCGCGTCTAGCCGCCGCAGCCGCCGATGGTGACCTTGACCTGCTTCTTGTCCATGTAGACCGAACCGTCGCTCATTTTGGCGACCGCGATCACGTTCTGCGTCTTGGCCAGACGGATCCGCGTCGTTGCCGACGCCTCACCGCTCATTGGCGAGAAATGGAAGGTTGCAACACCTGGCCGCGGGTTGCCGTCGGCAAGCAGCATGACGGAGGCCACATAATTATCCGCCGACATGGGGCTCTCGATGTCGACCGACACCGGCACCGTGTTTCCGTTTTCCGCGATCTCCGGCGTTCCGAGCGACACCTTGCCGGATTGTGGCTTCTTGCCGCCGGCAAAGTCGGCGATCCGCTTTTCAACCTCCGCCGCCGTGTCGGCCGATGCACCGGAGATAGAACCGCTGACGCTCAGTGCCGCGACGGAGCCGGCGCCCAGTGCCATGAACTCGCGTTTGTTCAGTTTCATTGGATTACTCCCAGGTCCGGATTGGTAGGTTATTGGGTAACGTCCCCGAAACGCAGGACGGCCCCGTGCTGGCTGCATGTCCCTAGTCTTGCTTCAGCGTGCCCAGGTAGGCGACGATGTCTTCCACCTGCTGTGCGCTCAGGATCGTCTTGCCCTTGAATTTCTTGCTGACGCGGTTGAAGCCGCCAACGCGATAGAACGAAGGCATCAGCGTCTGGTCGCCAAACACGGCTTTCGGATTAACCACGATCGCACGCAGCTCTGCTGCGCTGTAGCGCCCGGCAACGCCATCGAGCGCCGGTCCGACTTCACCGTGGAACTGTTCGATGGAGGTATCCTTGTTGACGTGGCATGCCAGGCAGTTGCCGAGCTTACGGCCAACGAACCAATTCTTGCCGGCAGCCGCATCGCCGGCCTTGCCGGTCAGAGACGTTGCCAGCTTGTTGTCGGAAATCTTGACATCCCCGGGCGCAACGTCCGCCGCCATAGCGGAACCCGTTGCCAACAAGGCGATGGCGGCAAGTGCGCCAAGCATTGGAAATCGTGCCACGTTAGTCCTCCCGATTGCGCTTTTTATGAGCGGGCCGCCAGGACCCGAGCGATTACGCCCAGCCTACAGCCAGCGCGGTCTACAATTCAATCATAAATTCGAATAATTGAATATGCTGTGTTGAAGCCGCCTCAAATGCGGCCTACCGCAGCCGGTTTCAGACCCGCACCGCCTGGATGTTTCATTTGTCTTGCGACTTTGCCTCGGCGAGTTTGCGCGCATGATACTTTTGGAAGGGTTGCTCGCCGAGGTATCCCTTTTCCTTCACCCACTGGAACATGTGCAAGGTCGTGTAATGCCCGAAGGCCCCCGGCATAACCATCACGGCAAGCGCAAGTCCGAGCACCGCGGCAATCCTCACAACAGTGCGCATCTTTCAGTCCCCTTGTCCCGGCCCCTTCTCCCGGGTTGCACGCTGTCCGGCTACAATGCTCAACCAATGGCACCCAATGCCGGGAACATCTGCAACAGCCAGTAGGCCATGTTCGACATCTGTCCGGTCATGAACAGAATTCCGGTCACCACGAGCAGCGCTCCCATCACGCGTTCTATCATCTGCATGTGCCGCTTTGCGCGCCCCATCCAGTTGAGGAATGGTCGCGCAAACAACGCCGCTGCCAGAAACGGCAGCCCGATGCCGAGCGAGTAGACAAACAACAGCCCGGCCCCCTGCCAGACGGTATCCTCGGCCCCCGCGAGAAACAGGATCGCGGCGAGCACCGGCCCGACGCATGGTGTCCACCCGAAGGCAAAGGCCAGACCGACAATGTACCCACCGATCATCCCGGGCGGTTTCGAGCGCACATCGACCCGTTTCGTGGCGTACAGCCAAGACAGCCGCAATACGCCGAGAAAATGAAGTCCCATCAATATGATGACGGCGCCGGCGATCATCGATAGTGTTGTAAGATGCTGCGTCAGCGCCTGGCCGACGACGCTGGCTGTCGCCCCAAGCAGCACGAATACGGTGGTGAAGCCCAAAACGAACGCCAGCGCGGTTCGAAACACCGCGGCCGTAACCTGGCTTTCCTCACTCTGGAATTCATCGAACGACACGCCCGCCAGGAAGCACAAATAGGGCGGCACCAGCGGCAGCACGCACGGCGACAGGAAGGACAACAGTCCGGCCAAGAATGCACCGACGATCGAGATGTTGAAGTCCATATTCCCTCTCGGTCAAGGTCCGCCTCCGGCCGGCATCGATACCGCGGGTAGGTCACTATATATTCATTTTTTGATATGTGATAGCGTACCCGGGCAGACCGCATCGTCGCGCCAGATTTGATTGCGGAAAACCCGCGAGCCGCCAGCTGGGGCAGGCACCTGATCCGGAAGCGTGGTAAGGTGGTAGTGAAACGCAACGCCAGGTGCTTAGCGAGGGCGCAACCAATGGTAAATGTTGTCCTGACCGGAAAATCGGCAGCGATCGGGCTATTGCTGGCACTGATCGCGGTCTCTGGTGTTCTGCGCGCCGACGCCGCGGAACTGATCATGCTGGAAGAAGACGGATGCTGGTACTGCGAGATGTGGGACAAGGAGATCGGCGTCGTCTACCACAAGACACCGGAAGGTCGCCGCGCGCCTTTGCGCAGGCTCGACATTCACGATCCTCTGCCGATTGACTTGAGGTTCCTCACCAAAGGCGGCTATACGCCAACGTTCATCCTGGTCGAGAACGGCCGCGAGTACGGACGCATCCGCGGCTATCCCGGCGAAGATTTCTTCTGGGGACTGCTCGGACAGTTGCTCGACCGTCTGCCTAAGCAAACCGATGGCGTCACCGAAACATCACACCGATTGAACTGAAGGACTTCGCCCGTGCCGCTGCCTAGCACTTCCATATTTGAGGATGACGCCCAGCTTGACGCGATGGCCACCAAGGCCAAAATCGCCACCGATATGCTCAAGGCGCTTGGCCATGAGGGTCGCTTGATGATCCTCTGCTACCTCGCCCACGGCGAGAAGTCCGTGACCGAACTCGAGGAAGCCTTGTCGCTTAGGCAGCCAGCGGTATCGCAGCAACTGGCCCGGCTGCGGGCCGACAGCATTATCGAGGCCCGCCGCGACGGCAAGGCAATTTTCTATCGCATAAAGGACGAGCGCGCACAGCGGATCATGGAGCTAGTCTATGATCTGTATTGCGGCCCGGGGGCTACAGCGGAGTAAGCCGTGGCGCTGCGCTGGCGGCGAATACATCTGCGCGCAAGCAACAGCGTCATCGTCCCCGCGCGGGAGAAGGATCGTGGGAGAAGTGCCGACCACACTCCTGGTTGCCATCGCCGGCGCACTTGGCGGTGTCGCCCTTGGTCTGGCCGCACGCCTTGGCCGCTTTTGCACGCTGGCTGCGATTGAAGACGCAATGTTCGGCGCCGACACCTGCCGCCTGCGGATGTGGGCGGTTGCGATTGGCGTTGCCATTGCCGGCGTCACCGCACTCAGCGCCGGCGGTTTCATCGACACAGCACAATCTCTCTATCAGCGCCTCGACCTGAACCCGATCGCCTGGATCCTCGGCGGCGTTCTGTTCGGCATAGGCATGGCGTTTTGCGGTACCTGCGGCTATGGCACACTGGCCCGCGTCGGCGGTGGTGACTTGCGAGCCCTGTTCGTGATGCTCGTGATGGGCATGGCGGCCTACATGGCGATTGCCGGCCCGACGGCCGAGTTTCGCCTCGCATTCATCAATCCGCTCGCCATACCCGGCAATAGCGGCGTGCCGCACACCCTCGGTGAGGCCGTCGGCAGCCACGCGTTGATCACGACAATCGTCTCGCTCACCATTGCCGGTCTGATCATCGGGTGGGCCCTGACGGACAGGTCGTTTCGTAACAAACGACACCAGATTTTTTGGGGCGCAGTCGTCGGCTTGGCAATCGTCTCGGGCTGGTGGGCGACGGGCTGGCTCGGGGCAGACCCCTTCGAACCACAACCTGTAGGCTCGCACACGTATTCGGTCCCGCTCGGCCAGACCTTGATTTTTTTCATGACGATGAGCAGCACGCCGATCAGTTTCGGCGTCGGCGCGACGTTGGGCGTAATCCTCGGTGCCTTTCTCGGCGCCCTGTGGAAGCGCGAGTTTCGTTGGGAAGGCGCCGACGATGCCCGTGAAATGCGCCGTCACCTGGTTGGCGGCCTGCTGATGGGCACGGGCGGCGTGTACGCCGGCGGCTGCACCATCGGCCAGGGAATGTCTGCGGCCTCGGTCCTCGCCCTTTCAGCCCCGGTCGTGATGCTGTCGGTCTGGTGCGGCGTCTGGCTCGGCCTCAACTACGTGATGGAAGGCTCACTGCTCGGCGGTGTCCGCGCCCTCATGCAACGCCGCGGGTAAGGTGCGTGAAGCGAACGCCGCGGCCTCCTGCAATGCGTTCGCAACGGCTTTGCGATCACTCGAATTCCATTTGTTCGAACACCCGCCCGGCGTTCCGTTTTGCGAGTTCATTGAACGTGTCGAGATGCTTGTAGGGTGATTGATCGACGTAATAGGCATCCTTGAGCGTGCCGCCCTTGTCGAGATGTTCACGGATTTTGCCGCGCAGGTAGACGAGGTAGTCCCGCGTGTAGCGCCGCACCTGTGCCATGTTGGTCGGGTGGCCGTGACCGGGGATGACATAGAGCGCACCGAGCGCTTCGAAATTCTTCCAGCTCTCGAGCCACGCAGCCGTGTCGGTATCATCGAAGATTGGCAGCATGCGCTCGTGGAACGCCATATCGCCGGCGATAACCAGCTTTTGCTTGGGCAGCCACACCGAGATGTCACCGGGTGAATGTGCAGGTCCGAGGTTGAGTACCTCGATCGTGAACGAACCCATCTTGATGACCTTCTTGACCTCGAAGGTCTCGCTCGGCGCCTGCACGCGCGAGTCACCCGCCTTGTCGCGGTTGTAGGTCTTCATGCGATCCAGAATATCGGCGCCGCGCTCTTTGAATTCGTGCGCCGCCTCCTTGTGCGCGAGAATAGGCACGCCCTGGTCGGCCCAATACCCGTTGCCGAGCATGGCATGGCCCTGACCGTTCTCGTTGATCACAAGTTTCACCGGCTGGTCGGTGATCTGCTTGATCTCGGCATGCAATGCCTTGGCCAGTTCGTTGGTTGCCCCGGCATTGATCACGACCACGCCGTCACCCGTCACGATGAAGGACAGGTTGTTGTTGTGTCCGGAGTTCTCGTACGTCGGCGGCGCCGTTGCTCCGATCGCCGACCATACGTAGGGAATGACCTCTACCGGTTTTTGGTAGAGGGCCGAGCCCGGATACTGGTCCTTGATCTTCTGGCTTGCGTGCGCTGGCGCCGCAACTCCAATCAACAATATTGACATCGCTACGGCAATCGCCGGCACGATGCGAGCAGGACAAAGTTGCACGGGGCCGCCCTCCGCAAGGTTTCTGGATCATCGCCATTAAAACATTCAAGTTCTTCTATGTATAGAGCGAAGACTGCCTCCTTGCATTGCGCGGACTGATCGCAAAGCGCGGCTAGACGGCCGGCCAAGCGGGCGAGTTTGGTTAATCGCGTGCCCGCGCTACTGTGTTGCGTGGAGCTTCCCACGGAGGGCGCACATGACTGATGCACCAACGTATCTCGGTAGATGCTTTTGCGGAGAAGTCGTTCTCCAAGCCATCGGGGAGCCCACGATCTCTGGCTTTTGCCACTGTGATGATTGCCGGGCCTGGTCAGCTTGCCCGGTGACGGCCTACTGCAAGTGGCCATTTGATGCTGTGACGATCAAACAAGGCGCGAAATCTCTGGCCCTCTTTGCCAAGACCAAACGAACACCTCGCGCATGGTGTACGAAGTGCGGCGGCCATATCGGAGAGTTTCGGCCGAATGCAGATCCGCCCCACGTCGTGGTTTTCCCGGCGATCTTTCCAACACTCACCTTTAAACCAGAGGTCCATGTTTGGTGTAAGTTCGCCGTAGTCGCGATCGAAGACGACGGCCTGCCCAGGTATGACAAGTCAATGCAGCACGGTCGAGTGTAGGCCCCCGCTTCAACGCCACCGCACCGAGGCACCTGGGCGACCAAGCATCACCACGGCAACTCTAGGTCATTTCCGCCCTAGGCGGAATCACACCGCCTGCCCACTCCCCCGCCCGGCCGCCCATGCAATCGTGGTTTTGGGCGGCCGGGCGGGGGAGTGGGACGGGTTCAGCTAAACCCGAAACGTTCTAGCCCGCATCATGAAAGATAATACCGAGCGTGTGGCGCAGGCCGCTGTGCAAACGGCTCACGCCGTGCCGCAGTTTGACCCGGTAGGTCCCACGCGTTCCGGCCACCGGGCGGGCATTGACGGCAAACACCACGGCCTCGCCCTGCTGGAGCGAGACGACCTCGGCCCGCGACTGCATCCGCGGCCGCTGCTCGGTGATCACGAACTCGCCGCCGCTGAAATCCCGTCCCGGCGCCGACAGCAGGATCGCGACCTGCAACGGAAACACGTGCTCGCCGTAAAGATCCTGGTGCAGGCAGTTGTAGTCGCCCTCGCGGTAACGCAACAGCAACGGCGTCGGCTTCGATTGCCCGGCCCGTTGGCACCGTGCCAGGTAGGCTGCATGTTGCGCCGGGAAGTCCTGCTCATAGCCTAGCGCTGCACGCCACCGGTTTGCGAACGTAGCCAGCGGCGGGTAGAGCGCCTCCCGCAAGCGCGCAACGACGCCGGGCAGCGGGTAATCCCAGTACTTGTACTCCCCGCGCCCGAAACCGTGCCGCGCCATGATGACATGACTGCGAAACGCCGTCTCCTCACCATCGAACAGGGCGGCAATCCGGTTGCATTCGTCACTGGTGAGCAATGGCCCGAACCGCGTTGCACCGAACTGGTCGAGACCGGCACCGATCTCCTGCCAGTCACATGCACGGACGCGCTTTGCAATCTCGTTCGCGGTTGGTTGATCACATGGTTTCGACATGGCTTCGATCACAGCTCGTGCGGTATCCGGGGTCTCCATATAGCCAACATGCCCCCTCGACTGCCGAGCAGCGACCCGTTTCGTGCGCGATTTGCCGGAATGCAGCCGGTCACCTAGAACGATAAGGCAGACCGGAAGATCATGTAGATGCCAGTGGCCATGATCACGACCAGAACCGCCTTGGTGAACTGCTCCTCGGTTAGAATGCGCCGCAACCGTTGCCCGAGCAGCATCCCGGCGATCGTCGGCACCAGCGCACCGGTCGACAGGATGGCAAGCTCCGTCGACAACAACGCGCGCTGCGCCATCGCCGCGATCAATATCGCGCTGACAAACACGAACGCTATCCCCAGCGCCTGGACGAACTGATCGCGCGGCAGCCCGAGAGACTGAATATAGAGCGACCCCGGCACCATGAAGCTGCCTGTCATGCCGTAGATCACACCACCGACACCGCCCATCAGCGGTGTCAGTGCCGGCTCCCAGGAACCCGGCGACGGCAGTTTGGCGCGCGCCAGCGCGATCCCTGAATAAGCGATCAACACGACACCAAGAAACAACATCAAGAACCGACCGTCCGCGGTCGCAAGGATATTCGAGCCGATCCAAATTCCAAGCGCTGCCGTCATCAGCAGCGGCCAGATCCGCCTTACGATCATGAAAAAGTTGCCGCCCACCAGCGCCTGCCAGATATTGGTGAACAGGCTGGGAGCGAGCAAAATCGCGATCGCCGCCTTCATGCCGAGCACGGGCGCCACCAGCGCAACCCCAACGATCGGGACGCCAAGTCCGGTCACGCCCTTGACGACGCCGGCCAGCAGGTAGGTCACCGCCACCAGTGCGACGGTCTCAGGGTCGATAGACATGCAGCGGGAACTCTCGTCTTGAAACAATGCAGACAATACGCGCCCGCCGACGGGCGTCAAAGCATCCGACGTTTCGCTTGCGCCGCAGCCGACGCGAAGCCATGTTGACGCGAAACGTCATACCGGTCGAGGGGACAATGGGTCATGACCATCCGGCTCTACGAGCTGACCGATTCCACGCGCACCGTACTGTTCAGCCCCTACTGCTGGCGTACACGCATGGCGCTCCGCCACAAAGGTATTTCGTTCGAAAGCGTTCCCTGGCATTTCACTGATACGGACGCCATTGCTCCCTCCGGCCAGAGTCGCGTTCCGGTCCTGGTCGACGGTGAAAGGTGGATTCACGAAAGCATGGATATCGCGCACTACCTCGACCGCACCTACCCTGATCGTCCGGCCCTGATGCCGGACCGGGCAGCCGCGGCAACCGCCCGCTTTGTGGAGGCCTGGTGCAACACGTCCATTCTGCCGAACTTGCGCATGATAGCTGTCCCTCATGTCTTCAAGGCCATCCACGACAAAGACAAGGCCTACTTCCGGGAAAGCCGCGAAGCAATGCTCGGCTGCAAGCTCGAAGACATCCCGCCGAACCCCGACGCCGAGCGCGTGGCGCTGGCCAAGGCGCTTCAGCCGGCTGAGATGCTCTTTCAGACGACGCCGTATTTTGGCGGCGACACTCCCAGTTATGCCGACTACGTCCTTTTCGGTTCATTGATGTGGCCTTACCAGGTCTGCCCCGACAGCCCGCTGGCACCCGGTAGTGCTCTGGCTGCCTGGTTCGAACGGCTGCTCGGGCTCAATGACGGTTTTGCTCGCGCATCGCCGCGTGTGCATGGTTGATCTGCCGGGCAGCGCTAACCAACCTGTCAGCAAACCTGCGCCAATCCGCGCCACAAGCTGGCGGCCGGCGCACAGCCCACGTATTTTGCGGCGACAGATTTCTCTAATCGGGGAGCCACGGTGTCCAGGCTAGCCAGGCCGATCGATCAGGCCAAACGCCATTACGACGTCATCGTCATAGGCTCAGGCTACGGTGGCGGCGTCGCCGCATCGCGGCTTGCGCGTGCCGGCAGGCGTGTGGCCGTGCTGGAGCGCGGCCGCGAGTTCGTCACCGGGGAATTTCCTTCCCGGTTTCCGGACATGCGCAACGAGATGCGCGTCACCGGAAAACGCATGAGTCTCGGCTCCGAAACCGGCCTCTACGACGTTCGCCTTGGCGACGACATGCACGTGCTCGTCGGCTGTGGCCTGGGCGGCGGTTCGCTCGTCAACGCCGGCGTCGCCCTGCGCCCGGACGCCCGCGTTTTCGCCGACACTGCCTGGCCGGGCCAGATCCGTCAGGACGGTCTGCTCGACGAAGGTTTCCGTCGCGCGCGCCAATGGCTGCAGCCGGCGAGCGACCCGGCGGCCGCGGAGCAGACCAAGTTTCAATCGCTGCAGCAGGCAACGCGGGATATGCCGGGACGCACCGTCGCGCCGGAAATCGTCGTCAGTTACGAAGACCGCATCAGTGCCGGCGGCATCGCACAGCCTGCCTGCACGCGTTGCGGCGACTGCTGCGGCGGCTGTAACGTTGGCGCCAAGAACACGGTGGCGCTCACTTACCTGCCCGACGCCGTACGCCATGGCGCCGAACTTTTCACCCACGCCAGAGTTTCGCACGTCGCCAAATCCGATGGTCGCTGGGCCGTCGCCATCCGCGACATGGCCAGATCCGCCGACGACGGCAAGGCAATCACGATGACGGCAGACCTCGTCGTTCTTTCCGCCGGAACGCTCGGTTCAACGGAAATCCTGCTGCGCTCTCGCAACTCCGGTCTCGCGGTTTCCGATAAGCTTGGCACCCGCTTTTCCGCCAATGGCGACATCATCGCCTTCGGCTACGGCGCCAACATCCCCGTCAACGCCATTGGCGTCGGCCACCCCGTCAAGGACGGCCTCTCTCCGGTCGGCGCCTCCGTCAGCGGCCAGTATGAGCTTGACGACGACACCGATCTCTCCCGCGAGTTGCGCGTTCAGGAAGGCGCACTTCCGTCAGCGCTGGCACCGGTCCTACCCGTCATGTTCGTGCCCAACGGCCGCCTCCTCGGGGCTCTCAAGAGCCTGATTAGTGGCGTCTACAAGGGCCCGTTGCAGAGCCTGCAGACATTCTTTGCAGTGTCTCATGATTCAGCTGCCGGCCGCCTGGTCCTGCGCGATGACGCCGTTACCGTCGCCTGGCCGGACGCCGTCGACGAGCCCGTGTACAAACGCCTTGACGGCATCCTGAGCCAGATGGTCGCCAATGTTGGCGGTAGCTACGTCAAGAATCCGCTTGCCGGCTCGGTCATGGGCCATCAACCGGCTACCGCCCACCCCCTCGGCGGCTGCAGCATGGGCCACGAAAGCACCGACGGCGTCGTCGATCACAAAGGCCGCGTGTTTGATCCGGCAGCCGGCACGTCAACAGCCGTCCACGATGGTCTCTATGTTATTGACGGATCGGTCATCCCGCGCTCGCTCGGTGTCAATCCGCTGCTCACGATCACCGCCCTTGCCGAGCGCGCCATGCTGCACATGGCAGCCGACCACGACCTCACAATCGAACCGGCGCCGCTGCCGGTCCCGACGCCAATCGATCCTGCGCAGCCCGGCCTGATCGCCTCAGCCTGATGGCGCGATCGTTGTCTTGGGCAGGCGCGCGAGCAGACAGATCGGGATTGCGGCAACAGCCACCAGAGCATACATCCAAAAGGCGTTGACGTAGCCCAGCATGATCGCCTGACGGCCGATCTCCTTGGCAAATCGCGCCATTCCTTCGACCGATTCGATCGACCATGACCCCGATGCCCAGGGCATTGACCAGAGCTTGTTGAACGGCGAAGTCATTTCTGACAGCCGCGCGTAGTTGTTGCCTGTGGCACGGACGATCTCGGCGACGGCAATGGAGATGAAGAGGCTCGAGCCGAAGTTGCGCAACAGATGATACATCGCCATGCCTTCAGGCCTGAACTCTGGCTTGATCGTATAGAACGTGACGATCGTCATCGGCACCCACGTCACGCCGATACCCGAGCCTTGAACGAGCGACCATATTGCGAGTTGCGTCTCGTCGACGTTGAGATCGAACAGCATCATCTGGTAGCCGCCGTAGCCCTGCAGTCCGAAGCCGGCAATCATCATGATGCGCGGATCGATCCGGCCCGTAAGCATCGCGATGAAGAAACCAATCAACGTCCCGAAGCCTCGCCATCCGATGAAAACACCAATCGCCGTGTCGGGGTAGCCGGCGTGATTCTGCAACAACGGCGGCAGCAGCACCACGGGCGCAAAGTTCAGCATTCCGAACAGGAACACCAGGAGCATGCCGAGGGTGAAATTACGATCCTTGAACAGCGAAAGCCTTATGAACGGCTCCTTTGCGGTCAGGCTGTGTGCGAGAAACATATAAAACGAAATGGCTGCAACGAACGCAGCAATGACGATCTCGGTCGACTCGAACCAGTCCAGCCTTTGACCACGCGAGAACATCAGCTGGGTACAGGCAATGGCGATCGAAAACGTGATGAACCCCGACCAGTCCAGCAATGCAAGCTTGCGACTGGTACGTCTTGGAATGAAGAGCTGGCAGCCGATGACGGTAATGATCGTCACCGGAACGATCATCCAGAACCCCCACCGCCAGCTCAGAGCTTCCGAAACTTCGCCCGCCAGCGTCGGCCCGAGCGACGGACCGATCATGTTGGCCATCCCCATGATCGCCATGACGAAGCCGTGTTGGCGACGCGGAAAGGCGTCAAGCATGATGGCTTGGCCGAGGGGGATAAGGGGCGCTCCTGCCGCTCCCTGAACGATGCGCCAGAAAATCATCTCCTGAAGCGAGGTCGCCGCACCGCAAAAGAACGTCGAAACGCCGAAGATGGCCGCCCCCCAGACCATTGTGGCGCGACGACCAAAGCGCTCCGCCAGCCAGCCGGTCATTGGCGTTACCACGGCCGTTGCGAGGATGTTGAATGTCATCGTCCAGGACACTTCATCCTGGGTCGCCGCCATCGCGCCTTGCAGCTTGGGCAGCAGCGCAGAAACGATTAGAATTGACGAGGAATAGATCGTCGTCGCGGTGATGATGACCACCAGGACCAGCATGCGCTGGGTCGGCGTCAGGTCGTAAACGGCATCATCGCTGGACATGTCGTATCGGGCCTGTGACCTGCTCTGGCTGCAAAGCTGAGATGCAAAATCGGCAGGTCAGCATGAAAAACCGTTAGTTTTCCATCGCTTACCCTAATATCGCCGATCGTCGCGACCAATAGTGCCTTGACGACCTTAACCTATGCGATAGTAACTAGGGTTACATTTTTTACGCGTCTTGTCTTTGCGTCCATGAGCCTCAGGTCCTGCCCGGCTTGTTGACGTGTCTGGCAAGGATCCGGAGCCGATGTCACCCGACGAAGAACATTATATCGGCTACACTCTCACGGATGTAGCCCGCCTGCTTCGCACCGTATTCGAACGGCGCGTGCGCAGCCTTGGCTTGACCCGTGCACAATGGGTGGTTATCGCCCGCATTCATCGTCGCCCGGGTCTCAGCCAGACGGAAGTGGCCGATCTGCTTGAAATTGAAAAAGCGACGGCCGGCCGCCTGATCGACCGCATGGAAAGCAAAGGCTGGCTCGAGCGCCGTCCCGACCCGACGGACCGCCGCGTCAATCGCCTGCACCTGACGGGCGAGGCCGAACGCCTGCATGCGCTGATCTGGCCGATTGCCGAGGCGACGGTTGATGATGCCCTGCGCGATCTAAGCACGACCGAACAGCGCGCGCTCGCCAAATTGATGCGGCGCGTAAAAACACAACTCCTTGAATTGGCCGAGCACGACCCTGCCGTTGACGACGGAGACAATGATCTCTCCGAACAGTTCCAGGCAGGGGAACTTGCAGATGTGGGATAGGAACCAAGATGTCTAAGAGTCTGGTCAGACCGTTTTTATTGGTCGTCGTACCCTGCCTCGCGGTTGCCGCTGCGGTATTGGTATGGTTATGGGGCGGACGTTACGTCTCCACCGAGAACGCCTACGTCAAGGCGGACATCGCCCGTGTCTCCGCAGAAGTCACCGGACGCGTAAAGCGCGTCTTCGTGACCGATCACCAGTTGATCAAGAGGGGCGAACGCCTGTTGGAGCTGGACGACGAGCCGTTCCGCATCGCAGTCGCCAAGGCCAAGGCCGAAGTCGATACCACCCGCCACAAGGTCGCGACACTCATAGCCGAGTGGAAGGAGGCACAAAGCGAGCTTAAGGAGGCGGAAGGCCGCATCGCCTTCCAGGTTTCACAGCTCGAGCGCAATCGCCAGCTCGCAAAGCGCAAGATTGTCGCCTCGACCCGGCTGGAAGAAGCCGAGGACAAGACGCGACAGGCCAAGAATCGTGCGGCCGTCATGAAGAGCAAGGTCCAGCGCATGCTGGCCCAGCTCGGCGGCTCCAGCGAAATCAAGATCGACGATCATCCTGAAGTACGCGAGAAACTCGCCGCTCTGCGTGAGGCGGAACTCAACCTGCGCCGGACCGTGATCAAGGCGCCTGTTTCCGGTCGCGCCGTCAACGTCAAGCTCCAGCCGGGCGAATTCGTCGAGCCTGACAAGCCGTTGTTTGCCGTCGTGGTCGACAGCCGTCCGTGGGTCGAGGCCAACTTCAAGGAAACCGAACTCACCCACGTGCGCGAATCGATGAAGGCGACAGTCGTCCTCGATATTTATCCGGATGTCGAATGGGAGGCCGAGGTCATCTCCATCAGCCCGGCGACAGGCGCTGAGTTTGCCTTGCTGCCACCGCAAAACGCATCCGGCAACTGGGTCAAGGTTGTCCAGCGCCTGCCGGTGAAGCTCCGCCTCGAGCCGCGCCCCGGTGAACCGCCTCTGCGCGCCGGCATGACGGCTACTGTGAGCGTCGATACCGAACGCGAGCGCAAGCTGAGCAGCCTGCTTGGCATTTTCAGCTCGGCCCTGGCCACCGATCGCAAGACGGCAACGGCGACCGCGAAGTAGGCCGGTCTCATTGGGCCTGATCTGCGCCTGCAGCGGATGCACCCCGCAAGCGGCATCCCGCGCGCATACTTCCCGGCTCACCGACCGCCGGCATGCAAGTGCCGCCCGATTGACGTTCCGCCGAATTCCGTGTCCCATCACCACACATTTCTGATTTTCGTATCGCCTCCAAGACCGGGATTTGATCTGCCATGTCACTCGCCGAGAAGCACGACGAAGTCCTCTCGCACGGTGCCGCGATTGATCGCCAAGGCCTCACCCAAAGGCTGGCAGAGTGGACGGCAGGCCTGCACTATGAGTCCCTGGGCGAACGCGCAAAGATCTGCACGATCCATGCCCTGCTCGATTGGTTCGGCGTCACGTTGGCTGCAGCCAAAGCACCACCTGTCGAAATTCTCGCCGACGAGCTACTCGACGGCTCGACCGGAGCCTGCACCATCTTCGGCAAATCGCGTAAGGCGAACCGTCACGCGGCGGCGATGATCAACGGCACCGCCTCGCACGTCTTTGACTACGATGATGTCGCCGAGGCGATGCATGGCCACCCGACCGCTCCGGTTGCCCCCGCAATCCTCGCACTCGGTGAAGAAATCGGGGCAAATGGACCGGATATCATCACGGCCTTCGTCGCCGGCGTTCAAATCGAATGCCGCCTCGGCGCCATGACCAACGCGCGCACCGCCGCGGTCAGTTCACATTACGAGCAGGGCTTTCACGCCACCGGCACCATCGGCGCGTTGGGGGCTGCAGCCGCGACCGCAAATCTCATGCGTCTTGATGCCGAGACCACGGCCCGCGCATTCGGCCTTGCCGCGACCCAGGGCGCCGGCCTCAAGTGCAATTTCGGCACCATGACCAAGCCGTTTCATGCCGGCAAGGCAGCCGCCAACGGCTTGCTGGCAGCCCGCCTCGCAGCGCGCGGCTTCACCGCCCGGCTCGATACCATCGAGGCGCCCCAGGGCTTCGCGTTTTCGCAGATCCCCGAATTTACACCCCTCTCGCCCGAACCCGGTCCGGACGGCGTGTTCGAAGTGGAACGCACATTGTTCAAGTATCACGCCGCCTGTTATTCGACGCACGCCACGCTCAATGCGTTGCAAGACGCACGCAACCGACACGGCATCGGGTTGGATGATGTCGAGCGGATCACGTTGTTCGTCAACACCCGCCACGCCAACAACTGCGACAGGCGAGACCCGAAGACGGCACTCGATCTCAAGTTCTCGATCCGCCATCTGGCAGCGATGGGTCTCGACGGACAGGACACCGGCGCCCTCGCCACGTACTCTGCTGAGAACGCCACCGCCCCCCGCTACATCGCCTTTCGTGACCGCGTGGACGTCGACTTCGACGCCAATCGCAATCGCATGACGGCACTCGTCCGGATCGCCCTGAAGGACGGGCGTACCGTCGAAGTCGACTCCGACACCGGTCGTCCGGAATCGGACCTCGACCGGCAATGGCAATGCTTGACGACAAAGTTCGAAAGCCTGGCAACGCCGGTGATTGGCACGGCGCGAACGGCAAGCGCCATTGCCGCCATCCGGGACATTGCAGAGACCGACAACATCTCCAGCGTAACGCGGACCTGCGCCTGATTGTGGCCCGCTTGGCCGACGATCCCGACCTCATCCGCCATGCCCGGACGCCCCGCCTGTTGAAAGCAGGTCATCGCACGGCCTTGAATCCCTGGCACGCTTACAATACTCATCCTGCCGATATGCCAATTCCCCGTGACCATTGCCCCCGGCCGATGCCGGCAAAATGACTGGATGCCAGCGTGATGAAACAATTGACGACCGGGATTTGCGCGTTTCTATTCGCCCCACTCGTCAGTGTTTTTCCTGCCCCTGCGGATTCGCTCCATCTCGCCATCAAGTCCGATGCCGGCTATGCAAGCGGCGAACCGCTGGCGCTGCCCGACTGCGCAAATAGCTCGCTCAAGATCAAGCCCTGCGGACGGGTCGCAAAGAGCTGGCTCACCCATCTCAATTCCCGCGCCGACGCGTTTGTCGCGGCCTATCGCGCCGCCGGCCACGATGACGAGGTCACCTCGGCCATTCTCGGTTGTGGTGCCGGCATCTACAATCCGCGCAAGACCCGCAAGGGTATCCGCAACAGCCGTCACGCCTATGCCGAGGCCTGCGATGGCAGCAAGATCGAAGTCAACGGCGTCAAATTCAGCTATCGCCGCGCCGTTCGGGACGCCACCGGCGCCGACCGCAAATTCTTCGTAACGTTCCTCGACGCATGGGGCGAGGTCGGGCCCGGCTGCGTACCGGAAAAGGGCTATCACGTTTTCGGAGTCGAAATCGGCTGCCGTCCCGTAATGGCCGACAATTGCGGCGTCATCGACTGGCGCGAGCGCGGTGCAAAAAGCCAGTACGGCAACACCTACCACCTTTCGTTCTGCCTCTACACCGATACGCAGCGCGCTTATGAATAGCCTTGCCACAGGCGCAACGCCGGCACACTACAGCGGAAGCATCTTCGCCTCCTGATACCGCTTCAGGTGAGCAATGAACTGATCTTCCGAACGGATCGTATCGTGGAATCCCGCGATCCGGATTTTGGTCATGATCGACATTACGTCAAACGCCTGGCCCAACACGAAATCGAGAAAGCCCCACGGCGCAATCTTGGTGATGTCCGCCTGCACCAGGCCGTGGCGCTCGGCAATCTGCGACCAGAGCGGCTGTTTGTCGGCCATCCAGTGTTCGACATTGATCGGGCGCACCGCTCCGACGTCCATGCCGAAGTGTTTTGCCAGCCGCGCCCACAGCTCATGCCAGCGGAAGACGTCGCCGTCGGTGACGTTGAAAGCCTCGTTGCACGCGGTCGGACTGGTCGCCATCCACTTCATCGCCCGTGCCAGATGGGTGGCATCCGTCATGTCATAGAGCGCGTTGTAGCTCGCCCGCGATCCTGGAAAGTCGAGCGGCAGTCCCATCTCCTTGTGCATCGCAGCCCACGCGCCCAGAACCGACACGATATTGCGCGGCCGATCCGGCGAAAAATCGTAGATGATGTTGGGACGACAGGCAGACCATGTCCACGAACTTCCCGGCTGGCGCGCGCTCAACAGGTCCTGCTGGTCATAATAGAAATTGGGCGGCATGTGCCGCGGCGCGTCCTCGCGTGCCGGCGCCGGCCCGGGTCCCAAATGAATGCCATACCACTTCGCACCTTCGACAAGGTGCACATGCTGCAGGTTGGCTGATGCCGCCTCGACCGCATCGAGCGCGTTGCGCACCATGGCAACGTTGCTTTCAACATCCTCTACGCCACCTTCCTTGAACGGCGCCCGCGACGTGTAGAACAAATGCGTAATTGATCGCTCGCTAACCAATGCTTCGCGCGCCGCTGCAGCATTCATCAGGTCCGCGCGAATATATTTGAGACGGTCGTGGACCGTATCCGGCGGGTTGCGGCAAAGACCGATGACGGACCAATCGTCATCAGCCAGCAAGACCTCGACAAGACGCTTGGCAGCAGCCCCTGTCGCCCCGGCAATCGCGGCCGTGTATCTCGTCATTGCCGCCTTCTCCGTTGTTCTCTTCACCTCGGCCATTATGGAACTGCCGCCATCGGCTGTCATCTGCGCTTCATGCGCGACATACTTCGATTACTCGCGCAAGTTGGATGCCGAACCGGATTCCATGCTAGCCTCGCGCCGCGCCCCACAATCGGGAAGACCCACGATCGGGAAGGAAAGTGCCGATGCCCGAACTCCAGTCCGAGTATCTCTTTACGATCACCGTTACCGTTGATGCACTGCACGATGTCGGCAACGTGCCGCTTGGCACGCGCCATCTCGATTTTCTTGGCGCCGGCCGCTTCGAGGGCCCGCGGCTCAAGGGTGAGGTTTTGCCGGGAGGCATCGACCAGAAGATCTTCCGCACCGACGGAGCCATGAACCCGAATGTCCGCATGGTCCTCAAGACCGATGATGGTGCGCTCATCTACATGCACTACACCGGCGTGCGCTATGGCACACCGGATGTGATGGCACGCATTGCCGCCGGCGAGACGGTCGATCCGTCGGAATACTACCTGCGCAACACGCCCTACTTCGAAACCGCCGCGGACAAATACGACTGGTTGAACCGCATCGTCGCCGTCGGCGTCGGCCGCCGTATGCCGGACCATGCCGCCTACGATGTATTTCAAATCCTATAGGAGATGGCGGCACCGGAACTTGCCCCGGAGCACCACCCATTGTGGACCACCCCCATTCCCGGTGTTATCGTTCGCATGCTCGATGAAATTCATTTCATCCAAGGTGGCAAGAGCACTCGACCGAACTGCAGCTGAGCTGCCTGGTGCTGGCCAAAGGAGTATCCAATGCCAAATCGACAACTGTTTCTGCTCGGCGTAACCGGCCTTGTCGGCGCGCTTGTCATTGCCGGTAGCGCTAGCGCACAGGAATTCAAACTGCGGTGGGGCCATTACCTTGGCAACAGCCCGTTCGTGCAGGTCGAAAAGGACTATGCCAAGAACGTCGAGAAAGCGACCAACGGTCGGGTCAAGATCGATATCACGTTCGCCGGCGGCCTCGGCAAGGGCAACGAACTAATGCCGCTCGCCGGCCGCGGTGCCATCGACATGGCATCGGTTGTACCCGGCTACTATGCCGACCGCCTGCTGTTCTGGAAGGCCTACCAGATCCCCTTCATCTTCAATTCGCCCAAGCAGGCGATGGAGATCTCGGCTGCTTCATACAAAAAACTGCCGGTCTTCAAAGAGGAGTTGGACAAGCACAACATTCAGTTCCTGTTCCACCAACCGCTAGGTGAGTACTACCTGACCGGCAAGGACCCGAACTGCGATAACGTTGCCGGCCTCAAAGGCAAAAAGATCCGCAGCTTCGGCGCCGACATTCCGAAACTGCACAGTGCGATTGGCGCTGTACCGGTATCCGTTGGCGTTGGCGCCGTCTACGAGGCCCTGCAGCGCGGCTCGCTCGACTATTCATTCCTCAACCGCGGCAACATCCTGTCGAACCGCCTCTATGAGCCGGGCAAGTACAGCTGTGGTCCGATCATGTCGATCACCGGTCATCTGATCGTCATCGGCAAGCGCACGTGGGCCAAACTGCCGGACGACATCAAGAAGATCATGGTCGAAGAAGGCATAAAGTCCGGCAAGGAATACATTTCCTGGATCGACGCCGCTGAAAAGAAGGCGCAGAAGGACGCCGAAGCCAAGGGTGCCGTGTTCAAGCCATTCAAGCCGGGCGAAATGGAAAAGTGGCGCAAGATGGCACCCGACCTTCTTCAGGGTTGGGTCGACTCGATGAAGAAAGTCGGCAACGGCGACAAGGCGGAAGAAGTCGCGAAGTTCTGGAAGTCGATGATGTAGACCTGGCCAAGTCTGCCACCTGACTTGCGGCGCGGCACCGGCTCGGCCCGGTGCCGCGCGATCACTTTGGCCATCGCAACTGCCTGCCAAGCCATTTGCCATCATCGCGATTGTACCTGTGAACGCCTTCGCAAAAATCCTTGAACGACTGGCCCTGATAATCCTGCTGATCGGTGGTGTCGGCCTCCTGATGTCGATGTTTCTCGGCGTCGGCGACGTCATCGGAACGCAGGTTCTCAAAGCGCCGCTGCCGGGCGCCCGCGAACTCACCGAAAGCACGATGGTACTGATCGTCTTCGGCGCTCTTGCCTACGCACAAATCCAGCGCAGCCATATTCGCGTCGAACTGCTGTACACCCGCATGGGACCACGCACGCAGGCCGTCATGGATGTCTGTGCAGGCCTCGCCGCACTCCTCTTTTTCTCGCTCTTGCTCTGGCAGGCGGTCAACGAAGCACTGCTGAGCATCGAGCTGAACGAGGCGACGGTCGGCCTGATCCGCTTTCCGCTCTATCCCGCCCGCATCATTCTGGCTGCCGGAACAGCACTACTGATCGTCCGCCTCGTCATCGACGTCATTGAAGACGCGGACCGCATTCGAACCGGAGCGCCGTTGAAGTCCGCAAGCGACGGCATACCCGAAGTCGCACTTGAGGGTCTCAACACCGATATCGACCGGCCGGACCGGACACCGGACAAGAACACTTAGAGGTGCAGCTTAGTGCTCGACCCGGCCACCACAGGCGTCATCGTCTTTATCGCGTTGTTCGTGATGCTTGCCATCGGCGTCCACATTGGTGTCGCGCTCGGCCTTGGCGGCCTGCTCGGAATGTACCTCACCATCGGCCCCGACGCCGCCTTCGCGCAACTGGCGACTATCCCGTTCAGCACCACCAACTCGTTCACGCTCGCCGTGATTCCGCTGTTCATCCTGATGGGCGCACTGTCCAACCAGGCCGGCCTCACGTCAGACCTTTACCGCGCCGCCTACAATTGGCTCGGCCGTCTGCACGGTGGCCTGGCGATGGCGACCACCCTCGCCTCCGCCGCCTTCGGCGCAGCCTGCGGCTCGACCATCGTCAATGCCGCGGTCTTCACGCGCATGGCGATGCCCGAAATGACGCGCTTCGGCTACGACAAGCGCCTGAGCGCCGGCTGCATCGCAGCATCCGGCACGCTCGCCTCGCTGATCCCGCCGAGCATCCTGATGGTCATCTATGCGGTCATCACCGAACAGTCTGTCGCCCGTCTCCTCGTCGCCGGGTTGATCCCCGGCCTGCTGTCGGCCGCCATCTACATGGCCGGCATCTACTTCATCGTGCGCGCCCGCCCCTCGCTGGCGCCGCTTTCCGACATCCGCGTCACCACAGCCGAGAAGTGGCGCTCGCTCGCCGGCGTATGGGGCATCGGGTTTCTTTTCGTCCTTGTCATCGGCGGCATTTACACCGGTTTCTTCATTCCGACCTACGCCGGCGCGGTCGGCGCCTTCGGCGCATTCCTGATCGTCCTCGCCAAGGGCCGCATAAATACCCGAATGCTCGTTGATACTTTCAAGGAAGCAGGCACGACGACGACAACGATCTTTATCATCGTGATCGGCGGCATCGTGCTGGCCCGCTTTCTGACCTACACCGGCCTGATCGCGGAAATCTCGGGCTGGCTTTTGGGTCTCGGCCTGCCACCCTACATGTACCTCCTAGCATTCGCCGCGATCTACCTCGTCCTCGGCATGCTCATCGACCCGATCGCGATCATGGTCATGACCCTGCCGGTGATGTTCCCGATAATGACCGGTGTCGGCTACGACCCCGTCTGGCTCGGCGTCATCGCCATCAAGCTGGCCGAAATCTCGTTGATCACGCCGCCTGTCGGCCTCAACGTTTATGTCGTGCGCAGTGCATCACCTGTTCCGCTGACGCTGGAGGACGTGTTCACGGGCGTCTGGCCGTTCCTGCTGCTTGACGCCATAACGTTGGCGCTTTTGATCATCTTCCCCGAGATCGTCCTGTTCCTGCCGCGCCTGATGGCGTGACCCGGGTGGCCAGTTGTCACGAGCGCATGCGCCCGCCGTTGGAATCGTACAGTGGCTGGTTCTGCACTTGCGCCTGATACATTACCCCGTTGATTTCGACCTGCACGCGCTGGCCGCCGATCGCCAACGGCGCCGGGAGATATCCGAGCGCGACCGATTTACCGACGGTGTGGGCATATCCGCCTGACGTCACATAGCCGACAGCTTCACCTTCGCTCAGGATCGCCTCGTCGTTGCTGACATCGATACCGTCGGTATCGACCACCATGGTAACGAGTCTGGATTTCGCTCCGGCCTCACGCTCTTTTGCGGCTGCTTCCTTGCCGATGAAATCCTTGTCCCAGTCGATGAACGCATCGAGCCCGCTTTCAACGGCCGAAAAATCCGGACAATAATCGAGCGTCCAAGCGCCCCAGCCCTTTTCGAGTCGCAGGCTCATCAATGCCCGCCCGCCATACCACCTGAGACCGAGGTCGGCGCCAGCTTCCTCGATACCTTCGGCAAGGCGCAGCTGGAACTGCGGAGCGACGTAGATTTCGTAGCCAAGTTCTCCCGAGAACGACAGGCGTGCCACGATGGCCGGCAAACCGGCAACGAACGCCCTGCGTACGTCGCGGAACTTGAAGGCCTCCGCCGATACATCATCGCGGCAGATCCGGGCCAGGAGTTCGCGCGACTTCGGCCCCGAGATCGCAATCCCGTGATAAGCGTCTGAAACATTTTCGTAGGCCACACCAACCGCGGGCAAATGCTGCTCGAACCAGCGCCGATGTGCTTCCTGCATCGCTCCTGACCCAACCACCAGGAAGTGCTCGCCATCAAGGCAGGCAACCGTGAGATCACCGTAAAGCTTTCCTTTGGCCGTCAGCATTGGCGTCAGGGCCAACCGCCCGGCCCCAGGCATCCGGCCGGCAAGCACATAATCGAGATACGCACGGGCGCCGGCACCGCTGAAACTGTGCTTGGCGTAGTTGGCGATTTCAACGCAACCGACCGCTTCGCGCACGGCCTTCACCTCACGGCGCACATAGTCGTGCGCCCTGGATCGTCGGAATGTCGGCTCTTCGTGGGCGTCCGCCGGACCGTCGGCGAACCAAAGCGCGTGCTCCAGCCCGAAAGACTGGTCCATCACCGCGCCCTTGGCAACGAGCCGATCATAGAGCGCCGTCGTCTTTTGCCGCCGGCCTTTGGGCAGCGTTTCGTTCGGGAACGTCATGACAAAGCGACGCTCATAGTTTTCCGACGACTTGACCGTGCCCCAGTCAGGTGTTGCGAAATCACCGAACCGCGCCACATCCATCGCCCAGACGTCGATGGATGGCTCGCCGTCCATCATCCATTCCGCCATGCACAAGCCGACACCGCCAGCCTGGCAGAACCCCGCCATCACCCCGACCGCAACCCAGTAATTCTTTACGCCCGGCACCGGCCCGATCATCGGATTGCCGTCCGGGCCGAACGTGAACGGCCCGTTGATCATGTTTTTGATACCCGCCCGCGCGAGCGCCGGAATGCGCTCGAAACCGAGCTCGAGCCGATCGGCAATGCGCTCAACGTCCGGTGCCAGCAGCTCGTGCCCAAAATCCTGTGGCGTACCGTCCACCTTCCACGGTGTCGACAGCGGTTCATACGTGCCGAGCAGCATGCCGTTGCGCTCCTGGCGAAAGTACATGTTGCCTTCGTAGTCGATGCCGGCGGGCAACCGTTCGCCGCTCTTCATGCGCTCGACGATTTCGGGAATGTCCTCGGTAATCAGGTAATGGTGCTCCATTGGCTGCACCGGGAGATTGAGGCCGGCCAGTTGCCCGACTTCCCGCGCCCACAACCCGCCGGCGTTGACGACCATTTCAGCGTTGACGGTGCCTTTTGGCGTGACGACATCCCAGGTCCCGTCCGGACGTTGGTTGGTTTCGACAACCGGCGTGTGCGTTTCATAGCTGGCACCGTGCACCCGTGCGGACTTGGCGTAGGCATAGGTCACGCCCGAGGGGTCAATGTCCCCGTCGAGCGGGTCCCAGAGCGCCGCGATGTAGTGCCTAGGATCGATCAGCGGATGCCGGCGCGCGGCTTCCTCGACGCTGATGAACTCCTGGTCGAGCCCCATATAGCGCGCTTTCGAGCGTTCGCGCTTGAGGTAGTCGTACCAGTCCTGTGTCGAGGCGAGGTAAAATCCACCGGTCGCATGCAGTCCGATATCCTGCCCCGACGTCTTCTCGATCTCCTTGTAGAGATTGATCGTGTAGCCCTGCAGCCGCGAAATGTTGGGGTCTGAAGAGATCGTGTGGATTTGGCCGGCGGCATGCCACGATGATCCCGACGTCAGCTCGTTGCGTTCGAGAAGCACGACATCCTTCCAGCCGTACTTCGCCAGATGGAACAGGATCGAGCACCCGACGACGCCACCCCCGATAACAACAACCTTTGCATGTGACTGCATCAAACATCCTTCCCCGGGCTCTGAATCACTGCCGCGCACTGCAAACTGAATTCACCGTCCCGTCCAATCAGCACCAGGCATCCGGCAACTCCTGCTTGCGGCGCGCAACGAAATCACGCAGCGCTTCATCGACGAATTGATGTATGCCGGCGCGGCGTTGACATCGGTTTCGGAACGTCCACCCGCGCGCCGGCCCGTTCGTCGCCCTTGCCTCTGCACTATTGCCACCTCCTGACCGAACGGACGTCATCGAAAGCGGTTACCCGCAGAGCCGCTCGTCAAAATGGTAGGTTGAGAGCTGCTCGAACCCCGTCTCCGTAATCAGAAACTGGTCTTCGAGCTTGACGCCCTCATCACCGCCAAGCCGGCCGACGTAGGACTCCACGCACACCACCATACCGGGCTGCAATATGCCGTCATACCCGCCGGCTTCGAAGTCCGAGGCATATGGGATGTAGGGATATTCATCGCACATGCCGACACCGTGAAAGAGGCACGAATAGCGGTTGGGAAGATAGTCGTCTGGCAAGCTGCGCGCCGCCATGGAAAGCTCACGAAAGCTGGCCCCGGGCCGGAGCAGTTCCTGGTTCGTGAGAATTTGCTCGACCGCCATCTGATAGAGCCGGCGCTGTTCACTGCTCGCCTCACCATCGCCGGCCAGCCAGGTTCGCGAGATATCGCAGCAATAGCCGTAAGGCCCGACGAGATCGGTATCGAACGCGACGATGTCCCCGGGCTCGATCGCGCGAGCCGACGACTCCTGGAACCAGGGATTGGTCCGCGGCCCGGACGTCAGTAGCCGCGTCTCGATCCATTCACCACCGCGGCGAATGTTCTCGGCGTGCAGGACCGCCCACAGATCGTTCTCCGTCATACCCGGCCTGAGCGTCTCTTCCATCACCCCCATCGCAGCCTCGCAGGCATGGATCGACCGGCGCATTGCGAGAATTTCGTCCTCGCTCTTGATCGACCGGGCCTGCTCCATGACGCCTTCGCCGTAAACCACTTCGATGCCGAGCTCTAACAGCGGCGGAATTCCGTGGCTATCGATCTGATCGAAAGCAATCCGGCGGTTTCCCCCGCAATGTTCCCTGACGAGGGAGCCGATATCCCCGGCCCACTTGCGTGCCATTTCATCAGCCCGCCCGCCGCTGGTGAAATAAAACCAGCTCGTCCCCGGCCGCACTTCGTCGACCGCATTCGAACAATCCGAGAGATGCTGGCAGTTGTGATAATCGAACAGGATGACGGGCCCATCGGCCGCAATGAACGCCGCCCGCACCGGATTGTGCATCACCCAGATTTGCATGTTGGTCGTGTCGGTCGCATAGCGCACGTTGAGCGGATCGTAGAGGCAGATGCCACCGAGATCCGCCCGCGCGAGTTCGGCCTTGATCCGGGCGACGCGATAGCTGCGCATGCGCTCCAGATCGGGCGCCGCGAGGCCCGCTTGTCTCCACTCGACCTCGACCAGATTGCCAAATCCGATCACATATTGATTGAGCGCCGCCGATTTTTGCCGTGACCAGTCCTGCAGTGCAGCATGCCCGGCATCGAAGCCCGGATGGGGCGGAACGGCATACGGGCGGATCTTGCGGCGCGGCGACATGGATTGCGAAGCGGCCTGCGGCCAAGGATCCGGTTTCATATCTGCGCCCATCCAAAAAGGAAAACATGCGCTCTCACACCGCAAGCGATATGCCGAGACCGCCCGCAGCGCGCAAGAGAGCACGATCGTCAATTTCGCAGCTAATCCAATTGCGCCCGGACGTGCATGCCAGAAAACGACATCAAAGCGGGAATCTCGATAGCTTTCGCGACGTCAATGGGCATCGGCCGGAGACAGCCGACGCAACTCGGCCAGGCCGTGAACAAAAAATGCCCGACCGGAATCGTCGGATGATCCCGGTCGGGCGTGGGTCTTGCGACGCCTCAATCAGACGGCGTGACAGGCAAGTTCCGCGTTAGGCAGCAGCACTACGCGCGGAAGCATTGACGTGCTGGACGAGTTCCGGATCGAGACCGAGATCATTGGCCAGGATCGCGAGGAAATTCTGCTCGGCCGCCGTGTCCGGTTCGATGGCAATCCGCGCCGCCGTGTAGAGCTGGATTTTCTCCTGCGGGCTCGACGCACTTCGCACAAGGCTTTCGATGCTCGCCGGATTGTTGAGTTCTCGCGCCAGGAACTCTTCGGCACCGGCATCGAGCCCCTGATCCTTCAGGCTGCCGATAATCCGCTGCTGCTCGTTGGCATCGAGCCGCCCGTCCGCCGCCGCCGCGGTGATCATTGCTCGGATGTATGAAATCGTCGCCTCGTTGCTGATGGATGCTTCATCGAATCCGGAACCTGAAGGTGCGGGCTCGGGCAGCGTCGAACGCTCGGTGATCAGCGGTCGGCCCTCTTGGTAGTTCTGATAGGCCTTGTAGGCGAGACCGCCGATCAGGGCCAACGCGCCGAGCTTGGCTGCGCCGACCGCGATCGACCGCCCGGTCTGCGTGCCAAGAATGAGAGCACCCAATCCACCGAGAATGGCGCCGGCTTCGAGCTTGTTCTCGCGCATGTATTCCTGGACCTGTTCGAGCACTTCCTCGGGCGAACGCCCGCCGCTCATCTTGCCGATAATGTCATCAAGTCCCGTCGCCTCGCCGATCTTGCCTGCCCCTTCGCGCACGCCATCCGTGGCCTGTCCGAAGGCATCGCCCGCGGTGTCTCGCGCACTGCCGGCGCGGCGCTTCAGTTCACCGAGCAAATCATCGAGGTTGCTCCCGCCGAACGGCGACGATGACCGCCCGCCCGACTGGCTGCCCGACTGTCCACTCGACGTTACCCTTGGTGCCGAGGCTTGCGCGCTAGCCGGTCCGCCCTGTGTGAACTGGCGCAACAGGTCACTGATGTCGCTGTTCACGTTGGACGGTGCCTGCGGTTGAGCGGCCGGGGCCTGCGCCCCTCTGACCAGCATCTCGAGAAGTTGCTTGGGATCGAACATGACGCGTCTCCTGCATTCAATACTGAAAAACAGTTTAGGCCGCGCACGGAGAATGACCAAACTTCGATTGACTGAAACCGTTATTCCGCCGGGCGCACGCTCTCGGGCGAATTGGTGACGGACAGGCCCGTGTCAGGCTCATCTTTGGGCCCGATGAAGCGGCCGAAGATCCACCAAAACCCCTTGCCGACATCGTCCATCAACACGAACACGGCCGGCACGAACAGCAGCGACAGCACGGTCGACGAGATCAGCCCGCCGATCACCGCTATCGCCATCGGCGCGCGAAACTCACCGCCGGAATCGAGCGCCAACGCCGACGGCAGCATGCCGCCGCACATTGCAATCGTCGTCATCACGATCGGACGGGCCCGCTTGCGGCCTGCATCGATGATCGCCTCGCTGCGTGCCACCCCGCGGCGCATTTCCTCGACCGCAAAATCAACCAACATGATCGCGTTTTTGGTCACGATCCCCATCAGCATGAGAATGCCGATCACCACCGGCAGACTGATCGGGTTTTGCGTGATCGCAAGCGCAACGATCGCACCGCCGATCGAAAGTGGCAGCGAGAAAAGTATCGTCACCGGCTGCAGGAAGCTGGAGAACAACAGCACCAGCACGGCAAACACCATCATCAGGCCGGCAGCCATCGCTTTGCCGAAGCCCTCGAACACCTCGGCCATGATCTCCGCATCACCAAACTGCTGGAAAGCGATACCGTCCGGCAGGCTGACGGCTGCAGGTAGCGCCTTGACCTTGTTCACCGCATCGCCGAGCGCGGTGTTGCCAACAAGGTCGGCGCTCACGGTAACCTGGCGCTGCCGGTCGTAGCGCTCGATCGCCGTCGGCCCCTGACCCATCTCAAACCTGGCGAGCGCCGAGAGCGGTACTGCTTTTCCGGATGCCGTTGTCACTTTGAGTGACTGCAGCAGCTGCAGATCGCTGCGTGCATCCTCGCGCAACTTGACGCGTATCGGGATCTGGCGGTCTTCGGCATTGAACCGTGCCAGCGCCGGACCGATATCGCCAAGCGTCGCAATGCGGACTGCTTCCGCGATCGCCTCCGTACTGACGCCGAGTTCGGCCGCCAGATCCGGATCCGGACGAATGCGCAATTCCGGGCGGTCGAGTTCGGCCGTCGAGATCGGCTGCGCCAGCTCCGGCAGACGCTTCATTTGGCTGGTGATCGCCGCTGCCGTCTCGTTCACCTTCGCACCGTCGCGGCCGAGGACGACCATCTGGAAAAACCGCTGCCCGTTCTCTTCGAAGAACCAGTAGCGGATGTCCGGTATTGCCGCGGCGTGTTTCACGAATGCCGGCTTGAGGTCGTTCTGGGAAAGCTTGCGTTTACCCTTCGGCGTCAGGGCGATCACCAATGTCGCTTTGCGCACCTCGTCACCGGAGCCGAGGATCCGTCCCCCGTTCACAAACACACGCTGCACATCGGGATGCTGGCGCAGCTTGTCCGAAAGCAGGCCGGTAACGCGTCGCGTGTCTTCGAGACGCGAGCCCGGCGGCAGTTCGACCGCCATCAGGAGCCGACCGACGTCCTCCGGCGGCAGGAAGCCGCTCGGCAGCAGGTACATCGACCCGATCGAAGCGAAGAAAATCATGATGCCGAGCAGCACCGACACGATCCGGCGGCGCACGGTCCATGCCACCAGTTTTGTATAGAGGCGCAGAACCCAGCCCTCTTTGACTTCATGGTGCGTCCCACGCATGAAGTAGGCGGCCAGCAATGGTGTGATCAGTCGGGCCACGAGCAGCGAAAAGAATACTGCCGCCGCCACCGTCAGTCCGAACTGCCGGAAGTACTGACCGGCAATCCCACCCATGAAGCTCACCGGAACGAACACCGCGATAATCGTCGTCGTAATCGCGATCACCGCCAAGCCGATCTCGTCCGCCGCCTCGAGCGCAGCCCGGTAGGCCGACTTGCCGAGCCGCATGTGACGCACGATATTCTCGATCTCGACGATCGCATCATCCACCAGAATGCCGGTTACGATCGTCACCGCGAGCAGGCTGACGAGATTGAGCGAAAAGCCGGCGGTATCCATCATCCAGAACGTCGGTATGATCGACAGCGGCAGCGCCACGGCGGCAATCAACGTCGCGCGCAGGTCGCGCAGGAACAGGAATACCACGAGCACAGCCAGGACCGCACCCTCGATCAGCGTCTTCATGGTCGAGTTGTAGGCGCCCTCGGTATAGGTAACCGTGGTATCAATCAGGCTGATCCGAACGTTTGGATAGCGCTTTGCCAGTTCAGCAAGCTTGGCCTCGACGTCCCGTGCAACGGTCGTCTCGCTGGAGCCCTTGGTGCGTGTGATGTTGAAACCGACAACAGGCTTGCCGTTAAGATCGGCGAACAAGCGCTGTTCCGCGACGCCGTCACTGACGGTCCCGAGTTCATCGAGCCGCACGTAGCGCCCGCCCGGCAGCGCAATCCGCATCCGCGCAAGCCCGCCGACCGTCTCGCGTCCGGCCAGCGTCCGGATCGCCTGCTCGCGCCCGCCAATTTCGCTGCGCCCGCCGGCAAGGTCGACGTTCGTCGCCCTGAGCTGGCGATTGACATCGCCCGCTGTAATGCCGAACGCCAGCAACCGGTCAGGATCGAGCGAAACTTTGATTTCGCGCGTCACGCCGCCGATCCGGTCGACTTTCGCAACCCCGCCCACGCTCAGCAATTCTCGCGATATCGCATCGTCGATGAACCACGACAGCTCTTCCGGCGTCATCGCCGGCGCTTCAGCAGCATAGGTAATGATCGGCAGCCCGGCGATATCGATACGCTGGACGATCGGGTCGTCGATCGTACGCGGCAGCTCCGCGCGTAAACGCTCGACGGCATCCTTGACGTCGTTGGTCGCCTGCTCGATCGCCACGCCCAATTCGAACTGCACGACGGTCGTCGACTGACCTTCGACGATATTCGACTGAATGTGCTTGACGCCGCTGATACCAGCCACGCTGTCTTCGACCTTGCGCGTGACCTGTGTTTCCAGCTCCGAGGGTGCGGCACCGGCCTGTGTGATCAGAACCGAGACCACCGGCACGTCGATGTTTGGAAACCGCTTGACCGGAAGCTGCTGGAATGAAAACAGGCCAAGCGCCATCAGCACCACAAAGAGCACGATCGGCGGCACCGGCCGGCGGATCGCCCATGCTGAAATATCGTAGCGCATAGCCTTTTCCCCACCCTTTGCTACCGCACCTGGCTGACCCGCGTCTGCTTGATCAGCACGGGCTTGATGGCATCACCGTCGCGCAGAAAGGTGCCGGCCTTGGCGACGACGAGATCGCCCTCGGCCAGCCCGCGCGCGACCTCGACACGCTCGCCCATGCGCAGACCTATGCCGATCGCACGGCGCACCGCCTTGCCGTCGAGCGCCACGAGCACGTAGGCTTCACCCGCGCCGTACATGACGGCGCCAGCCGGGACCGCGAGGCCTTGACTTCGCGCCAACTCGACACGGCCACGCACAAACGTTCCAATTCTGAGGCGATCGTCGTTGCCAATAAATATCCTCAGCTCGCCCAGGCGCGACGCGGGATCGACGGACGGCGCGATCAACCGCACGCGGCCATCGAACTCGCGGCCATCTGGCAACACGAGCCGCGCGCTCTGGCCGACTCGCATCTTTGCCAGCTGCGCCGCCGTCACCTCTGCGGCAAGCTCGATCTCGCCGTTGCGGATGATCTGAAACATGGCTGCGGCAGATGCCATCGCACCGACCTGTCCCGAGCGCTTCGACACGAGGCCGCCGGCCGGCGCGGTAACTTCACCGCGCCCGCGCTGCCAGGCAAGTTCGCGCCGCCGCGCGTCGGCTTGCGCAATCTCCGCTTCGGCCGCCTCCAGCCCATGCCGCGCCGAGGCAAGCCGCGCGGCCGCCGACCGTTGCGCCGCCAGCCGCTGGTCATAGACGCTTTGAGCAAGGTCGCGGGATTTGATCAGCCGCCGTGCCCGCGAAAGCGCCCGGTCGGCCTCGATCTTTTCGGCCTTGGCTTGCTCGATCGCGCTCACCGCTTGCGCCCGGGCCGCAATCGCCCGTGCCCGCGCGGCAGCGTTTTGCGCCAGTTGCGCATCGAGATTGGCGGTGACGAGCCGCGCCAGCACCTGCCCGGCCGTCACCCGATCGCCGACGTCGGCCAGAAGCTCGACGATCCGCTGGCCACTGACTTCAGGCGCAACGGCGATCTCTTCGCGCGCAACCAGTGAGCCGGTGACCAGCACGGTTTCGACAAACTCGGTTTCTGTCGCCGCAACCACGCTGACGGTCGGCGCCAGCGCCGATTGCGCGGCATCATTCTTTGCCGTTTGCTCACCGGCGAACCAGGCTTTGGCCGTTTCAGGCAATTCCAGCTTGCCATGTGCGTAGAGCCAGCCACCGAGCACTGCGCCGGCACCGATCAGGGCTGCCAAGAACCACTTCTTCATGTCGAATCCCCTGCGGCCGGGCGCCCATGCGCGTTCGCCGCGATTTCCAATCCTGCCTCGGATTCCAGGCCGAGGACTGTTCCAATGGTGACAATTGCCGGCGCCAGCACGTCCTCGACCGAAAACCGTGGCGCGACTGCCGAGCGCCAGAACAGTCCGTCACCGATCACGAGGATGAGCCGCGCCGATGTTCTGGCATCGAATTTCGGATTGGCACGGCCTTCCTCGCTCAGCCGCGCGATGAGTTCGGCGAAACTGTCCTCGACAAGCGCATCAACCGACGTCAGCAGCCCATGCACATGGGCGTTGCGCGTCGCCTCCGCACCGATTTCAATGAACAGCTGCTTTTTGTGCGGCGCTTCATCGACGAGATAGGCCGTCGCCAGTTCACCGAGCGAACTGAGCACATCACTTGCCTGGGCCAAGGCCTGGAACCGCTCCACGAACTGCCCCCGGTCGCGCTCGCAAATACCGGCGATCAGGTCTTCTTTCGAGGAAAAATAGACATAGAACGCGCCGGGACTGATGCCGGCTTGCGCGCAGATGTCCTGCATCGTGGTGCGATGAAAACCGTTCCGTGCAAAGCAAAGCTCACCGGCATCGAGGATAGCCGTGCGCCGTGCTTCCTGCGTCTCTGGCTTGAGCTTCGGCATATATTGCAGCTCGCGAATTGTTCGACTTCGACCGTGACCGCAGCCCGGTCCGGCCGTCGCCCTCATGGCGGCGCGGGACCAATACCAGCCGCACGACCACAGTACAAACAAAACGAACAATCATTTTGTTTACAAAGAGGCAACAGCAAGGCCAACCTGCCGGGACAGGCGGCTACGACACCTAAAATCATGGTGATTGGTCAGCCGTGGCCTCGCGCCGGGCCATCGCTTGCAACACGACATGCCGGCTGCTTGTTGGAAACCGCTCGCACGTCAGCAAACCCGTTCCGACCTGGGCGCGCGCCACCGCTCGCGGCACCCGCCATACCTTTGAGAATTGTGGATTGCCAACGCGCCCGTTAGCCGGCCAGTCGTCGACCGGTTCGAACCGGGGCCTCGACTTCCGCGTCCTTCCCGTCCGCAAAGCCCCGCACCAGCCCCAGTACGCCCATACGGAAGGCGGGGTTTTCGATCCGATGGAACAGTGTTGCAAGCTCAAGCGTATCGACGTCGGATATCAGTTCCGCCAACTCGCCGGGCAGTTCCGTGTGGGTTTCTATACCCGCCAGAAACCACGACACGGGCACCCCGAGCGCTGTGCCGAGTTCTACCATTCGCGCCGCGCTAATGCGGCTGATTCCGGCTTCGTACTTGTAAAACTGCTGCGACGAGATTCCGCAGCGCTCCGCCACCTCTTCCTGACTGAGGTCGAGCATCAAGCGGCGTGATCTCACACGCGCGCCAATTCGTGAATCAATCAATGTCGCCCTTCGTGGGCTGACATCCTGGCTCTGTCCCGCCGCCAAAAACCGCTCCGCCATGCGAAAAACACTTCCAGTTGAGTAATCGCCGCCAATTCTACCTCAATCGTATATGTGCACTGATGAATTGCAACAGAACGACTGGCAAATATCTCCAAAGTCGAACACCGTAGGTTTCTCAACTTCGACGATGGAGGCCTGAATGGTAGCGAGTACCAGTCCCACCGCGCAACCGTCATTTCCGAAGGAAGCGCCAATATCAGATCCCGCGGTCGCCCTCCTCGATCAGATCGTCATTCGCCATCAGCCCGAGGAACTGCTGTCCCGCCTGCTGTTTGCCGCGTGCGGTGCCATGGAACGCGACGGTGTGACGATGACCATCGGAACGTTCGCGGAGCTGATGGACGTCAACGCAGCCAATCGCGACAGTTGGATGCCGATCACGACGACTTTCCGGCCGTCGGAAGGCGGTGCCGATGAGAAGAACGGCATTGTCGTCCTGGGTCGTGATCCCAGCGGCTGCGTCGTCACCACGCAGGCCGTGCGGCTCTTCGACTGGCGCCGTTCCAACCTTAAGGCCGAGGCCGAGGCGTTACGATTGTTCTACGCTGACCCGCAGGTGGCCCGCATGGCCGGCGAATCCTGCTTCGTGACGGACCCGGCCGCACAAACCATCTCCGGAATGTGCGCCTACATTGGCGGCCTGTGGTGTCATCCGGATTACCGCGGCGGCGGGCGTGTGCGCCTTGTCACCGCTATCGGCCGCGCCACCGCACTGGCCAACTGGGGCTTCGACAATCTCGTCGGCCTGATCACGCCGCTCAACCTGAAGCGCGATTTCCATGGCCGCACCGGCCACACGCAGGTTTCTCCCAAATCCGTGGTGATGCGCAATTCGCCTTCGCTACCGGGAGGGGATCTTGAAATGACGATCGTTCACATGACTGCGCTGCAACTGGTCGACGATCTATTCAAGCTACTGCTTGAGCTGCAGACGAAGGTTGACCCTGGAATCGAGGCAAGTCGCGCTCAGCAGGCTGCGCCCGGACGATGATGGAACCGGCAGGGCCAGTCGCACATAGCGCCGCCGCTCGCACGTCTGCGTCTTCGGATCGAACACCTGCGCATCGACATCGGCGAGTTGCGGCTCGGCGGTAAGAAGCGTTCCACGCCAGCAATTTGCGACCGCCCGACCGTAGGCGATGTCGGGCTGATCTTCGACGTCGACACCAACAAACCGGCGGGTCCAGCCGGAATGATACATTTTCAGGCCGGCGCCCAACTCCTCGAACACAAGCTTGCCCGAACCATCGTCTTCGCGGATCAGCGCAAACCTACCCTTCAGTTGGCCGAACAGAAGGTCCCCCTGGTCTGCAATCGTGATCTTGCCGCAGTTTTCCCGCCACTGGTCGAGGAGACCGCAAAATGCGTGGCCTGACGGTAGCGACTCGATGTCTCGCGGCTGTGCAATATATTTCTGCGGCCCGCCGTCGCTCAGCTGGCCGCGCATCAGGTGGCCGATACGATCGAGAACACTGTCCGCACTGGAATAAAATTCATAGGCCCAGACGCTGCCGTGCCAGGCAAGGATCACGCGGCGCGGGACGACATCGGCGAGCAGCCGCGACAGCCTCGCTATGGCATCGAGCTGCACCCGCGCCGGTGCGATATAGATGGCGATCGCGTCGGGCTTGACCGCTATGCCAGCAAATCCCCAGTTGCGCACAAGAAACCCGGGAATTGCCGGAGCCGACACGCGCCCGTCCAGCCAATGGCCAAAAATGCCATCTTGAGCATCGACGATATCACCCGAAGGAGTGATGAGCTGGCGCATGGATGCACACCACCGCGGAAAACTCGTTACCGCCCACGAGCGACCGTTTCCTGCCCGGCGCGAACAGGTCGAACAGCGTTCTTGAACAGCTTCGCTTGCAAATTGGCATCTGATCCAAGCGAGCACAATCAGCATTCTGGCTAAATTATGCCGAGATTGTGTTCTTGGTCAATACTACCTTGAGGCGATTTATCAGTTCGCTAGAGCATTTTTGCAACCAGTTAGCCCTGCCGCGAGCGGGCCGGTTCATCGCTCGGCCGGCCAAGCCGGTAGACCCAGGCCATATCGTTTGAAATATCGTATTCGCAGTAAACGTGCGCCCGGGCGTCGTCGATCGTCACATAGAGATAGGCGTTGCGGTAACGCGCGTTCCAAAGGCGATGGTTGGTCTGCCAAAGGTAAACGTCGAGGTCGCTCTTGCCGATCGATAGGCGCACGCTGCTTGGCTGCGCCCAAGCGGCCAGATTGACGCTCTCACCCGCCCGCTGCTGACATGCAGCGATCGCGTGTTCACGGTACGCATTGACGATGACGTGATGGGTCGCATCCTGGCGCAGGTACTCTTGCAGTCCGAGCTTGCCGACGACGGCCAGCGCCAATGCGATGAGTACGCCCTTCAAAATGCCCATAGGTTTGCCCATCATCCTGCCTTCCCGGTGCGAAGCGCTCACACCGGGATTTCACCGGCTTGCCGGCCAGGATCTGCCATTATGGTGAATATTTGGTTGATCGCGCCGAAGCGTGATGCCGCTGCAAGCGCCCTACCCGGTCAGCAGGCTGCCGATACGCTCGATCGCGCGCGCGATGTTCTCCTTCGAGTTGGCGTAGGAAAACCGGATATAGCCTTCACCGTGAATGCCGAAGCTTGTACCGGCGACCGTTGCGACGCCTGCCTCTTCCAGCATTCGGTTTTGCAGCTCCTTGGCGGTCATCCCGGTGCCGCTGACATTGGGAAACGCGTAGAACGCGCCACCGGGCTCGACGCAGCGCAAGCCGGGCAACTGGTTCAACATCGGCACGATTGCACGGCGACGCTCGTCGAACGCCTCGACCATCGCGAAAACGTCGTCCTGCGGCCCTTCGAGGGCAGCGATGCCTGCAAACTGCGTCGGCGCGTTGACGCAGGAATGACAATTGACCGCCAGCCGTACGACCGGCTCGACGAGGGCACTGGGCCAGACACTGAATCCGAGCCGCCAGCCCGTCATGGCGTAGGTCTTCGACCAACCATCGAGCAGGATCAGCCTGTCACGGATCTCGGGAAACCGTAGGAACGAGACATGCTCACGTCCGTCGTAGAGCATTTGGCTGTAGATTTCGTCGGCCAGAATGGCAATGTCGGGATGATCGCCAAGGCCGGCGACCAGCTTGTCGATCGCTTCCTTCGGCACCGCACCGCCGGTCGGATTGCCCGGTGTGTTGAGGATGATCAACCGTGTCGCGGGCGTGATCCCGGCAAGCACCTGCTCTGCACTGAACGCAAATGCATTTTCTTCCAGGAGCGCGATCGGCACCGGTTTGGCGCCGGTGTATTCGATCATCGAGCGATAGATGGGAAAGCCCGGATCGGGATACATGATCTCCGCTCCCGGCACACCGAACATCAGGATCGAAAAGAACATCGTCGGCTTGCCGCCCGGCATGATGACGACGTTGCCGGGATCGATTTCGACGCCGTGGCGCTTGTGGAGATCGGCGCTGACGGCTTCGCGCAACGGCAGTATCCCCTGCGCCGGCGTATAACCGTGTTCACCGTCACGCAAGGCCTTTACAGCGGCCTCGACGATATGGTCCGGAGTTTTGAAATCCGGCTGTCCGATGCCGAGATTGATAATGTCGCGGCCTTGCGCCTGCAGTGCTGCGGCCCGCGCCAGGACCTCGAACGCGGTTTCGGTTCCGAGCCGGTTGAGGCTCTCGGCAAGTTTGACCATTGGGCGTATGTCCTACGGCAATTGTGCGCGCTGGCGTTGCACACGGTTTGGGCTCCTGAGCTGCCAGTTATGGCGCGGAGGCATGCCACCCGGCAAGCATCGGCCCATCACGCGCCAGATGATGCTTCCCCGCAGCATACCGTGCCGCGTAGCACCGGCAGGTCACAGACCGGACAGAATGTGTAGTCTCCCACTTCGAGGCCGTGGCGCACCGAAACACGGTCATCGAAAACGAAACAGTCGCCGCGCCACAAGCTCTGCGCTTCCGGTATGCGCTCGAGATAATTCAATATCCCGCCCTTGAGGTGATAGACCTCTCCGAAGCCCTTCTGCTTGAGCAGCGCGGTTGCCTTTTCGCACCTGATGCCGCCGGTGCAGAACATTGCGACCCGGCGATGCTTGGCAGGGTCGAGATTGCGCTCCACCCAGTCCGGGAACTCCCGAAAAGCTTCCGTTTGCGGATCGACCGCGCCTTCAAACGTGCCGATACCGACTTCGTACGCATTCCGCGTATCGATCGTGATGACGTCGGGAGCAGCGATCAATGCGTTCCAGGCTTCTGGTTCCACGTAGGTCCCGACGGTTTCGTTGGGGTCGATCTCAGCAACCCCCATACGCACGATCTCTGTCTTCAGACGCACCTTGAGCTTGCCGAATGGCGGCTCGAAAGCCCAGGATTCCTTGTGTTCGATATCTGCGCATCCGGGCAAGCGGCGCACCGCCGCAAGTGCGGCATCGATCCCGGCGCGGTTGCCGGCAATCGTACCGTTGATGCCTTCAGGTGCCAAAAGCAGCGTCCCCTTGACGCCGGCGCACGCGCAGGCGTCGAACAAGGTTGCGCGGATATCGTCCAGCCGGTCGAGCGCGGTAAACTTGTACAGCGCCGCCACGACAATTGGAGCGGCTTCGGGTTTCATGGCCCTGTCGCTAACCTACGCGGCGAATGACTGCAACCTGTGCCATCCGGTCATGCGGCATTCAGTATTGAACCGCGATCATGATAGGACCATCAGGCCGGACGCCGTGGACTAGATCATTTCCGCCTTAGGCGGAAACACACCGCCTGCCCACTCCCCCGCCCGGCCGCCCAAAACCACCATTGCATGGGCGGCCGGACGGGGGAGTGGGACGGTTCCAGCTAAACCTGAAACGCTCCAGGCGACAAATGCAGGCGATTTGGAGAGACCGCGCAATGCTCACTGAAACATTCGACAGAATTTCATTCCGCAATCGAAAGGGTGCGCTCCTGAAACTGGCAGCAGTCGCGGGCCTCGTCCTTACTGGCGCAACCGCTGCCTCGGCCAGCGACTACTACCACACCTGCCGCACGGTCGACGGCCAGTACGTCATCGAGGACGACGCCCTGCGCCGGGCCGGTGCGAACGGTGCCGGTACAGGTGCCGAGATTTCCTATACCACGGAAAAAACCATCGTCCTGAGTGAACGGCGCGGTTACTGCATCGGCTCCAACACCGCTCGCCGGCACGGCTTCGAAGCCCGCACGTACGTCAAGGAAATCAGCTTCTGGTCGGAGGGCCGCAAGATCTCCACCACGGCGCTTTGCGAACTGGCCTCGGACGGCCTGCCCGCAAGCACCAACTGCCGCCGGGAAGTCGTAACCTCCAACTGGGCGATCACGCCGCAAAGCCCGCCACCTCGCTCTGAGGACCAGGATCAGTCGCAGTCAAATCCGGACCCACGTACGTTGCCCGGAGGCTCGCTGTGGATGCACAACGGCTCCGTCATGCGTCTCGTTGCGGACGGTGACATCCGGCGCTTCTATTACGAACGCCCGCGCGCCGGCATTCGCCGCCGCGGCGTTGTAAAAGGAGAGCTCTTGTTCGAAGGCCGCCGCGAGGCCAACAGCTACACCGGCACCGCTTACATCTTTACCAAGTCCTGCGGCAAGGTTGCCTACAGTGTTTCGGGCAGCGTTGGTCCCGCCGATACGACGGTCACCATGACCGGTGACGCTCCGCGATTGAATGCGAGTTGCGTCCAGACCGGCTCGCGACCTGACCGCCTGGTCTTCACGCTGCGGCGCTGATTATACCGGAGAACTCTTCGAGGGCACCGTTGACCAACTCGCACGCAAGGATCCGAGCTGGGTCGACGGGCCCTGGAAACGTGATTTGCCCGTGCCGCACTGCAGTAAAACCCATCCGCCCGTAGTACCCGGTATCTCCGACCAGGACGACCAGCCGCAAACCATCCCGCACGGCTGCCGCCAGCCCGTCACCGACAAGCGCCCGGCCGAAGCCTTGATTGGTGCGATCCGTCCTAACGGCCAGCGGACCGAGAAGCAGCGCCCCATCCGCACCACCAATTAGGATCTTCGTGAAGGTCACCGCGGCCACGACGCCATCATCGCCATACGCAATCCGGCAATACCGGGAATGCATTGGCGCACCTTCCCGAACCCGATATGCCGCTCGCGCGAACCGGCCAGGGCCGAAAACATCAGCATGGAGATTGCCTACCGCTTCGAGGTACTGCTGCTCCACCGGTCGCATTTCCCAGCCATTGGATGTTGGTGAAGTCATCATGGCACGGCCCGTCAACTACCAGTTTTCGCCAGGTAAATCGCCGGCGTTGAGTTCATTCAACCGTCGTTTGACTGCGGGCACCGTTCCATCGGGCAAACCGGCAACCGGAAAAAAGCCTTGCTCGATAATCTCCGCGTTCGGTTTGGGCACGACCGGCCGGTCCCACTCGCGCACGACGAAAAACGCGACGTGGTCCGAGGGAAACGCCTTGAAATTGGCAAACACGCCGACCAACCGCGGTGGCGCGCGCGGTATGACACCCGTCTCTTCCGCGAGTTCACGGACGAGCGCGTTGAGGATAGTCTCGTTCGCCTCTACCCCGCCCCCTGGAAAGTGCCACCCGGGGCGGTAACCATGCCGGACCAGCAGCACACGGCCCTTATCGTCCAGAACCGCCGCTTGCGCGCCGATCGTCAGGCCCCGTGTCCAGCGCCAGTAGCGTTGCAGCGCTTTTCGAACAATCCAGGCATGCAGCACAATCAGTTTCCCGAAATCTTCACCTAGTCCGGCAGAGCAACTGAGACGATTGTGGCCGTATTGCCCGGTAACGCTGCGAGGGGCAAGAGCTATCCGCATGCAGTCTTTCCGTGCTAGGCAAAGCAAACCACCACCAGCTACGCGTGCAAATGTCCCGCCAGTTCTACCTCGCACACCTCTCCGACGTTCACCTGGGCCCAATGCCGGTGTTCTGGCCCCGCCACTGGAACCTCAAGCGCGCCTTTGGCTATATCAATTGGGTTCGCAAGCGCCGTTTCGTTCATCGTCTTGATTTTGTCGACCGTCTTGTCGCGGACCTCCACAAGCAGCGCCTCGACCATATTGCTGTCGCCGGGGACCTGGCCAATATCGGAATGCCACAAGAACACGAGCGAGCGCTCGCTTGGCTGGCGACGCTAGGCGATCCCGAATTTGTATCGGTCGTGCCGGGCAATCACGACATCTACTGCAAGCACCGATCAGATATCGGAACGGACCGCTGGTCGGCCTACATGACGTCCAACGGGGAAGCCCGAAAAAAGCTCCATGCCAACAACGCGTCTGTGACGACAATATTCCCGTACGTCCGACGCTGGGGGCAATTCGCGCTCATTGGCGTCAATTCGTCACTTCCAACCGCGCCGAGCCTCGCCACCGGCCTTGTTGACCGGGAGCAGCTTGCCCGCCTCGAAAACATTCTGCAGGCTCTTGGCCGCGATGGGGTCTTTCGCATCGTGATGGTTCACCACCCGCCGCTGCCCGGCCTCGCCCGCCCGCGCCGCGCACTGATCAATTCCGACGAAATGCAGGCCGTGCTGCAGCACGGCGGCGCCGAATTGGTCATCCACGGCCACAACCATCGCCACATGCTGAATTACTTCGAGACCGACCGCGTGCGGGTTCCCGTCGTCGGTGTACCGTCCTTCAGCGCCGCGATCCCTGGCGCCTACGCGGCCTACAACATCTACGCCATCAAGATGACCGACGCCGGCTGCTGCGACGTCGAGATGATCCAGCGCGCCATTGAGCCCCGAACGACCCGCGTTCACGAGGTATTGCGCTGCCGCTTGATGCAACCGGCGCCTGTTTCGGATAAGCAAATCTAATCTATCACCTGTAAATTTCTGTCGTGGCGCCGCACGGGATCTGTGCCATTGTCCGCGCCGAACACCAGCAAAAGGCATGCACTGTGTCGAAATCAGCGCCGCCAATCGAGCGCCTGCCGCTGTGGGCGATCATCCTCACCGCTGCAACGATCGCCGCCATCGGCATGGGCATTCGCCAGGCGATGGGCCTTTATCTGAAGCCGGTCAGTGACGAATTGGGCCTCGGTCGCGAAGCATTTTCGATGGCCATTGCAATCGCCAACATCGTCTGGGGCCTCGCGGCACCGTTCACCGGCGCAATTTCCGACACCCAAGGCGCGGGCCGGGTCGTCATCTTCGGCGCTCTAACAACCGCCATCGGCCTCTGGCTTCTGCAGGCGGCCACCACCGAGACCCAACTATTCCTATCCGGAATTTTCCTGGGCTTCGGTATTGCCGGCGCCGGCATCAACGCGCTCGTCGGCGCTGTCGGTCGCGCTTCACCACCGGAACAAAGGGCGGCTGCCGTCGCCAGCATCGGCCTTGGCAGCGGCATCGGCGCGCTCATCGCTCTCCCCTACGCGCACCTTCTGATCGAAATCTTCGGCTGGCAGCAAAGCCTCGTCATCCTGGCAGCCACCGCCCTGTTCTTGTTGCCCCTGGCCTGGCCCGTCAGTGGCCGCCCGTCGGTTGTCGCGCCGACGGAAAAACCGCAGTCGCTTGGCGCAGCACTGCGAGAGGCATTTGCCTATCCGAGCTTCTGGCTGCTCAACGCCGGCTTCTTCGTATGCGGCTTCCACGTTGTCTTCTACGCCGTCCACCTGCCGCCCTACGTCGCCGACCAGGGCCTCGATCCGAGCATCGCGGTGATCGCGCTCACCGTTATCGGCGTCGGCAACTTGATCGGCACCTACCTTTCCGGACAATGGGGCAGGCACTATTCGAAGAAGTGGGGTCTAAGCTTCATCTACTTCGGCAGGGCTGCCGTCTTTCTCGGCTTCCTCTATCTGCCGATCGACGGCCGGACCATCATCGCCCTGAGTGCGGCACTCGGCTTTTTCTGGCTGTCGACGATACCGCTCACGTCGGCGATGGTCGCCACGTTCTTCGGCCCCGCATGGATGACGATGCTCTATGGCATTGTATTCTTCTCCCACCAGGTCGGCTCGTTCCTCGGCGCCTGGATGGCCGGCTACCTCTATGACCACACGCAAAGCTACGATATAATGTGGTGGATCTCGGTGGCCCTGGGCGTCTTTGCAGCGCTGATTCATCTGCCGATCAGGGAGCAGGCGGTGGCACGCGCTGAACCGCAGCCGACCTAGACGCCACGGATTGTCACATCTCAACGCCCGGAGCCGATCGCTAATGGCAACGGATATGGAAAAGTCCGGCAGTGCGGCCGAGCCTACGGCGCCGAAGGCAGGCGCCGGCATTCGCGTCGCCGTCTTCGCTCTTGTCGCGACGCTGATCGGAGCTAGTCTCTATCTGTGGGCGGTCCGCGGTCACGCCGTTCTGCTGGACTTGGCAAGCAGCGCCGTGGCTTTCCTCTGCCTATGAAACCGCACGCAATCCAACCGGACACCCAGGGCCTCAAAGTTTTGAAACGATTCTCATTTCCGCGGCCTTGAGAGGGTTGGCATCTGCGCCCACCTGCTTTAGAGCAACCTGCTTTGACTCGGAATCGGTCCGATTCCGAATGAAAGCAGAAAGTTGCTCGATTCTTTTGAGGCGATCATCTTTGTGCCTCAAATTGGAGCCGCGACAGCGGTTCCAACTTGAGACACGATGATCTAGCAGAATGAAATCCCAAATTCCGCCGCCGACCCGCGATTATCGAACATCATCATGACGAGCGAAGAACCATCGACGACGGCAGATGCACCTTGGTATCGCAACCTGCGACAACGCCTCGCCGAAATCGTTTCTCATCCGATGTGGGAGCGCACTATCGTTGCGCTTATCGTGATCAACGCCATCGCACTCGGGCTCGAGACCAGCAAATCGGTCATGTCGGTTGCCGGCCCGTTCCTGCAGGCGCTGGACACCATCATCCTGCTAATCTTCGTTGTCGAAATCGCGGCCCGCATTATTGTTCACGGCAGTAGGTTCTGGCGCGATCCCTGGAGCGTGTTCGACTTTGCGGTCGTCGGCGCCACGCTGCTCCCGCTGAGCGGCAACTTCTCTATTCTGCGCGCCATCCGCATTATCCGTGCGCTACGCCTCGTCTCCGCCGTTCCCTCGGTGCGTCGTGTCGTCGGCGGCCTGCTGTCGGCGATCCCGAGCATGGGCGCCGTGATCCTGCTTCTGCTGCTGGTCAACTACATCTTCTCTGTCATGGGCACGAAGCTGTTTGCCGAAGAGTTCCCACGCCACTTCGGCACCATTGGCGCATCGTTCTTCACGTTCTTCCAGATCATGACGCTCGAGGGCTGGGCCGAGGAGATCGTCCGTCCTGTGATGGACAAATACCCTTGGGCCTGGCTGCTGTTCATCCCCTACATCATCTTCGTCGTGTTCGCCGTCCTCAACCTGTTCATCGGTATCATCGTCGATGCCATGCAGCGCGAGGCCGACGAGGTTCGCGATGCGATCATCGAGGCCGAGGAAGCCGACAACCAGGCCATTCTGCGCGAAATCAGGGAACTGCGGGCCGAGGTGCGCGCGTTGCGCGCTACCACCGACGCTTCGCACGGAACCGCCACCGGCGATTGAGGCCTTGGCGTGCCGTGCCGTCAGGCTCTCTCGGCGACGCGTGCTGCAACGACACTGGCATCGTCGCTGGCCTTGAGGCGCGGGTAACGGCGGCATTCACGATCATCCCTTTCGATCTCACGCAATTGCCGAAGCAGCCGGTCCGCCCCGCCGTCCCGGAACAGCTGTTCGAGCAGCCCGGATGGCGAATAGGCTCCATAGACGTCGACCAGTCGCATGAACCCATCGCTCGCCAGAACAATGCGCGTCCCTGCTGCCACGGATAGCCGGCCGCTCAAGACATATTCCTGGGGCGGCATGGTTATCGAGAACACCGCATAGCCGGGCACCAGGTTCATGTCGGCCCGCGCTTTTACGGCGAGCGGTCGCAGGCGCCGGCGCATGTCCGCGGCGCTCTCGTCACTGGCGCGGTCCCTCTGCGCACGGAAAAACTCGCACAGCCGTGGGTCGCTGGTCTCTTCTCCATCACCGATCCTCACGACCCGCGCGTCCTGCCCGTCAATCAACAAGGTGCAATCCGCCAACGACACATAATCCAGGTTGTTCCCCGCAATTCGCACGATCAGGCCGGCCGCCGAGGGATGTTCGTGACGGCCAGCCGGCTGGCGCCCGCTCAGTGCCAGAAATCTCGCGGCAAGATCTGCCGTAATATCGCAGGTGACATCGGCGAGGTCGGCCGGCAGGTCATGGGCGTTGGCCATCAGCCACTGATCGATCGTGCCTGCCAACCAGGCAGCATCGCTCGTCTCACCAACAAACGGCCGCTCGACCAGATCCGTCGCACCGTCGATAACCCAGGCGCACCCTGCACGGTGGCCGACGCAGTCGTCATTGACGGCACCGGCGGCAAGGCTCACCGCAGCCACAATCACGAGGTCGAGCTCTGCCGCCATCCAACACGGGCCTTTCCGGGCTGACACTTTCGCGATCCCTGCATAGCCCGACAGTCGCATGGCCATCAATCCGCCGCCGTACTATGACCGGTTGTTCAGACCGCCGCGCGCGGATCGATAAGCCTGGAGGAGGCATTGCGACTTTTCCGCCGAAGAAAGCGGCTGAACCTGGCGCTTCAGGGCGGCGGCGTGCACGGTGCCTTTACCTGGGGCGTGCTTGACCGCCTGCTCGGCGAAGATGACATCGTGTTCGGCTGGCTGAGCGGCACCAGCGCCGGTGCCGTCAATGCCGTCTGCCTGGCGCACGGCCTGGCCCACCGCGACAACCAGCTCGCCAAGGACGCACTGACCGGCGTCTGGACCGCCGTGGAACGTGCCGGCGTATCTGACCTGATGCGCCTTAATCCGTTTCTGGCAGGCCTTGCCAAGGCCGCCCCGATCGCCAACATGTCGGCGTTCTTCTCGCCCTATGACTTCAATCCCGTAGGCTTCGATCCGCTCCGCAAAATCCTGGCGGAACACGTCGACTTCGACGCCATCCGTCGCAATCGCCAGGTCGGCCTGTTGCTGGCCGCGACCGATGTTGCCACCGGCCGTGCCAGGCTGTTTCGGCGTGACGAGATTTCCGTCGACGTCGTACTCGCCTCCGCATGCCTGCCAAGCTTGCACCACGCCGTTGAAATAGATGGTCGCGCGTACTGGGATGGCGGCTTTTCGGCCAATCCCGACCTCTTGACGCTCGCCGCCGAAAGTCCGATTGGCGACACTTTGCTGGTCAAGCTCAACCCGCTCTACAAGGCCGGCGTGCCGCGCAGCGCCAAGACGATTGAAGACCGGGTCAACACGATCACGTTTAACCAGCCGCTCCTGCGCGATATCGAAACGATCCTTCTCGCCCAGGACATGGCCGCCGGCTGGTTCATGCGGCGCAGCGGCCGTCTTGCCCACCTCAAGGCACATCGCTTTCATATCATCGCCGCCGGCCGTCACACGTCGGGCCTCGGCGCCGATTCCAAGGTCATGCCGGAGATGGAATTGCTTGCTTATCTGCGAGCTGCAGGTGAGCGGGAGGCAGCGAACTGGATCGAACAGCACAAGTCCAGCATCGGTCGTCGGTCCACCGTCGACCTGCGCGAACGCTTCAATACACCGGAACCGAGCGAGTTTGACGCCCACGACATTCCCGAACATCGCGACCAGACACCAGGCGATGTGCCCGAACGCACCAGCGCCCAAGTCCGTTGAGGCCGGCCACCGACATGTTGCCCCACCATGCCGCTTGCTTCCGGAAATTCCCAAAGTTCCACGTCCCCACCGCGAGATCGTGCCGTGTGCCGTCGGGGAAACTCCAAAGGGCTCCCGGCATGACCACCTCCATGCGGCCGGCAGGCAACGCGTGGCCGCTGCGCGCCATACTCGCAGGCCTGCTCCTGCCATTGCTGGTCGCCGGCACGGGCGCCGCGTCCGATGGCAAGGAGAGTTGCCCCGCCCGGCCGCTGCGCGTTGCGGTCGATGTCGGTCATACGCCCGGGCGATATGGTGCAACCAGTGCCCGCGGCGCCCGCGAGTTCGATTTCAACAAGCGCTTTGCCGAAGAGTTCATCGAGAGCACCAAAGCCAACAGCCGCATCGACGCCGCGTTGATCTCGCCGAACAGTTTCGTACTGAGCCTGCGCCGGCGTGTCGATCTTGCCAACGCGAGTGACGCCGACGTCTTCTTGTCGATCCACCACGACTCGGCACAGACCCGGCTTCTTTCTCCTTGGCGGTATCGCGGCCAAGACCTGCTCAGGTCGGATACCATCGCCGGCTTTTCACTATTCGTGTCGCGTGACAACCCGCACTACAGGGATGCCCGCAGGATTGCCGCTGAGATTGGGCGCAGCTGGCGCAAGGCCGAGCACACACCGAGCCTGCATCACGCAGCTCCGATCGAAGGCGAAAACCGTGAACTGCTGGACCCCGCCAACGGCATCTATGAAGCGCCGTTCGCCGTCATCAAACATACGACCCTGCCGGCAATCCTGATCGAAGTCGGCGTACTGATCAATCCGGCCGAGGAAGCGCGGCTGAATGCCTCCGCCTTCCGCCACCGTCTTCAAGAGCGCCTAGTTGGTGCGCTCCTCCGTTCCGCGTGCAAGAGCAAAGCCCGAAAATGATCGGTTGAAAGATGGAGCAATCCCCGGTGCCGTCGGCAGGCAGCACCGGGCCCATCGTTCACACCCTCTTCAGCGAACGCTTGAGCATCTTTGTGCCTTAAGTTGCTGCCGCGACAGCGGTTCCAACCAAAGGCACGATGACCAAAGCGCGTCAGCCGGGTGACATCTAACCGGCAAGGCGCTTGTTCGACGGAAACATGTTTTCGCGCGCTGCATCGTCCATATCGGTCTTGAACTGATGCTTGGACTTGACGGCTTCGGCCCGCTCCGCTGCCGGCCGGGCATTGATCTCGTCCATGAAGCGCTTGAGGTGCGGGAACTTCGCCATCGCCTCATCGCCAAGCACGAACGGAACCATCCGCGCCCAACCCCACAACGCCATATCGACGATCGTGTATTCGTCACCCATCATGTAGCGATTACCGGCGAGACGATCATTGACGATCGCATAGTGGCGCTCGGCTTCGAAATCATAGCGATTGATCGCATAGGCGAGCTTTTCCGGCGCGTGATGCTTGAAGTGCACGCATTGCCCCGAGTATGGCCCGATGCCGGATGCAACGAACATCAGCCACGATAGCATCGGCCCGCGATCTTCCGCCTTGGACGGCAGAAACTTGCCGGTCTTCTCGGCGAGATAGAGAAGGATCGCGTTGCTGTCGAAGATCGCGACACCATTGTCGACGATCGTCGGCGCCTTGGCGTTGGGGTTGAGCGCCTTGTAGTCCGGTTTGTGCTGATCGCCGGCCCGCGTGTCGATCGGCATCAGTTCATAATCGAGGCCGGCCTCTTCCAGGAACAGTGCCACCTTCATCGGGTTCGGCGCACCGTTGTAGTAAAACTTGATCATCTTTCGCCTCTCGCATGGGGGTTGAAACGAACCGGCAGAACGCTTGCGCGCGCCGGACCGGTTCCTCTCGTACCAGCCTGTGAATGCGTGGCATAGCCGCGAACCCCGAGATCACCGCATCGTGTGCCGTGTTCGCAAGCTTGCGGTCTCTGGTTCATCAAGGCAGATTGCGGTCCGGTTGCGAGGAGGATGTGAGCATGGAACGCCGCCGTTTCGGACGTACGGAACTCGAAATGTCGCTTTTGACCTTCGGCTGCGGCGCGGTCGGCGGTCTGATGACCAGAGGGCAGGCGGCAGACCAGGACCGTGCCGTCCACTGGGCCCGCGACAACGGCATCAATCACTTTGATACCGCACCTCTTTACGGCGACGGCGCCTCGGAAGAAAACCTTGGCCGCGCGCTTGGCGCCAATAGAGATGGCATCATCGTTTCCACCAAGGTGCGCCTCAGGCCGGACGACCGCGCCAACTTCGAAACCGCGATCCGCACGTCGATGGAAAAGAGCTTGCGCCGCCTCGGCCAGGACTGCGTCGACCTTTTCCAGTTGCACAACACGCTGGGCCCTGCAGCAGATGGCGCCGTCATATCCGCAGACGAAATCCTCACCACCGTCGTACCGGTATTCGAAAAGCTGCGTGAAGAAGGCAAGACGCGCTATCTCGGCTTCACCGCCAACGGCGACACCGACGCCATTCATGCGCTGCTTGCCTCAGGTCGCTTCGACGGCGCACAGGTCTTCTACAACGTCCTCAACCCGACCGCCGGCAGAACGATGCCCTCCGACTACCCGGCCCAGGACTACCGCCAGGCACTGGTGAAAGCGAAGGACAACGGCGTCGGCACGATTGGTGTCCGCGTGCTCGCCGGCGGCGCCATGAGCGGTTCGACCGAACGCAATCCCCTTGGCATGGCCAATGTCGAACCGATCGGATCCGGCCGTGATTACGCAACCGACGTCGCCCGCGCCTTGCGTCTCGAACCCGTTGTCGACGCCGGCCACGCCGCGAGCCTGCCGGATCTCGCCATGCGCTATGTCATCGCCCATCCGGCTCTGACGACGACCGAGATCGGCATCGCAAACCTCGAGGAGTTGCAGGCTGCCACGGCAGCGATCAACGCCGGTCCGTTGTCGAGCGACGCCATGGCAATGATCGACGACATTCAGGCGCAGCTTTCCGGCGAAGCGCGCTAGTATTCCGGTTCTGACATTTGGTTGAGAGACCAGCCGCACACGAGGACCAAACGACAGGTGCGCTACACTAGCCGCCACGAGCAGGCGCCAGGCAAACTTGCACAAGCTTTGGCACACATGCCTGCTTGTTGGGCAATCACACCTGCCGGGCAATGGCAGCGCCACCCGAAATTCGCGGTTCCTTCGCTTGCTGTACTGACTGGCATGGTGTTTGCCAATTGACCAGTGAATGAAACGGAACCAACGAGGTGCTCTCATGTTCGAGTGGCTTTTCGGTAGTCGCAAACCTGCCGCAGACGTGCCCGCCACAACCGCTTCGCGCCCGGCCACTTCGCCAACGGCTGCGGCCTCCTCGCCACAAGCAACGAAAACGCCCCCCGCGGCGATGTCGGACCAGGCACCAGTAGCGGTCGCCGACAGTCTTGAAAAAACGCCTGCCGATACGAATTCGCCTGTTGAAGTTTCTGCTTTGATGGCAAAGACGATCACCCGGCTCGCAGTTGGCGAAGATGCCGAACCGAAGGTCGGGATCGATGCCGTTGCGGTCACGCCCCTTCGTCTGGACAACGCCAAGGTGGTTCGCGTGCAGGCTGGCGGACGCCGCGTCATGGTCAGCCTGACGGCTCCCGACAGCGATCGCGTTCGCATCTATTCGCGGCGCTCGGACGGTGTCTACCGGCTTGAAGGAACCCCGGAAAGGAGCCCGGCCCGGCTGGTTCTCGGCGCAACCGTCTGATCTCTCATTGACCGACAGACGTTGGTGCCGCGCAACTGATCCGCTCCGTGATTGAAGCACCCGGCACGATCCCGCATCATGCCGGCCCGTCACGATCACCGGGCGGATGTAGGAGCGAGCGGCACTATGGATGAGTCCCGAATTCCGATCCTCGTTGGCTGCGGCCAGATCACCCAGCGCGAACCGGATCCTTCGGCAGCCCTTGCTCCGATGGACCTCACTGCCAAGGCAGCCAGGCAGGCGGCAGATGACACCGGTGCCGGCCAGGCTGCACTCGACACGCTCGACACGATCATCGTCATCCGTTCCTTCTCGGACACAAGTTGGCGCTTCGCCTCGCCCTTCGGACGCTTCACCAATCCGCCGAAATCCCTCGCGGCTCGCCTCGGTAACACCACGGCGAACCGCCTCGTCTACACCTATCCCGGCGGAAACATGCCGCAATGGTGCGTCAACCGGCTGTTCGAAATGATCACCCGCGGCGAGGTCGGCGCCGCGATGATTGCCGGCGGCGAATCGCTTGCCACGCAAAAGGCCGCCCAGCGCGCCGGGCTGCAACTCGACTGGAACGAAGACGCCGGCGGCGAACCCGAGATGTGGGGCGTCGAGACCCGCGGCTGGAACGATGTCGAGGACCGCCACCGCATGGCCGGCGCCATCTTCGCCTATCCGATGATCGAGAATGCAATCCGCACACATCTCGGGCACAGCATCCCCGAGCACCTCAAAGCCATGGGCCGGCTTTTCGCGGGCTTTGCGGCCGTTGCCGCGCAAAATCCGCTCGCCGACAGACGCAACGGCTTCAGCGCCGATGAAATCGCCACCGTCAGCCCGGCAAATCCCTACATTGGTTTTCCCTATACCAAACTGATGAACTCCAACGCTTTCATCGACCAGGCAGCCGCCGTCATCATGATGTCCGTCGCCAGGGCCAGGAGCCTCGGTATTCCGCAGTCGAACTGGGTCTATCTGCACGGCTGCGCCGACGCCTACGATCAATGGTATTTGATGGACCGCAAGAATTTCCACTCTTCGCCCGCAATGCGCATCGTCGGCGAAGAAACCATGGCGATGGCGAACACATCGATCGCCGACATGGACTTCATCGACCTCTACAGCTGCTTTCCCTCCGCCGTCGAGATTGCGTGCGCCGAAAACGATATCGCACTGGATGACCCGCGCGGCCTCACCGTCACCGGAGGACTGCCCTACTTCGGCGGCCCCGGCAACAATTACGTCACGCACTCCATTGCCGAGATGATGAACAAGGTGCGCGCCAGTCCTGGCTCGAAGGGCCTCGTGACAGCGAACGGCAATTACGTCACCAAGCAATCGGCCGGCGTCTATGCGACGACGCCGACGGAGCGTCCCTTTGCGCCGAAAGACCCGAAGATCTACCAGGCCAAAATCGACGCCGACAAAGGCCCAAGCACCACCGAACAGGCCTCCGGCGCCGCAACGATCGAAACCTACACGGTCATGCACGACCGCAACGGTCCGTCCTACGCCATTCTCTACGGCCGGCTCGGCGACGGCACGCGCTTCATCGCCAACACGCCGGAAGACGAAGCGCTGCTCGCTGAGATGACGGAGACAGACTACGTCGGTGCCGCGGGCAAGGTTGCACCGGCAGACGATGGCCGTAATGTTTTCGTCCCGGCCTAGGTCGGGACACCGAGCCGGCGCGGCCTTCGCCAACGCGCGAGGAAATACAATGATTGATGTCGACGACCGCGTCCCGGCCGCCTGGCATGTTGCCGATTTGCAGACCGACCAGAGCTGGCGCTTTGCGCTTGACGACACCGCCACGGCGCATCTGGCAAAGATCGTCAAGCAGGCTTACGACCCGGCGCGTTCGCTGTTCGACTATTCGCGCGAGGAATTCGACCTTGGCCCGGCGCGCGAGACCATCGCCAGCGCGATGCAAGAAGCCCTGCACGGCCGCGGCCTCGCGATGATCCATGGCCTGCCGCGCGAAGACCTCTCGGAACAGGAGTTCGAGCTTCTCAACTGGGCCATTGGCCTGCACACCGGCGTCGCGCGTCCGCAGGGCCGCGCGACGCAATACATTTCCGCCGTCCGCAACGTCGGCACGGACTATCGCTCGGCCGCCGGCCGCGGATTTTCCTCGAACGCACGTCTCGACTTTCACGCAGACGGCGCCGATCTGGCGGAAATCGCTCATCAGGATTTCTACTTCAGCCGTCAGCAGGAAGAGACCGAAGACGAAACCCCCGCCTACGGCCAGCCCCTGTTCGACACGTGCGATGGCCGCATTTTCGGCAAGTGGAACCGCAATCGCGTCCAGTCAGCGCAAAACATCGACGGCGTCCCGAGGCTCACCGATCGACAGCGCGAAACGATGGACAAGATGGACGAAATTCTGAGCCGCCCGGACGTGATGTTCACGATGTATCTGGCCCCGGGCGACATGCAGGTCATCAACAACCACGTCCTGCTGCACTCGCGCACAGACTTCGAGGACTTCGAAGAGCCGCAGCGCCGCCGCCTGCTCCATCGCCTGTGGCTGGCACCGCCGGACTCGGTACGCCTGCCGCTGAGCTGGTGGGATTTTTATCGATCGACGGAACCGGGCACCGTGCGTGGCGGCATCCGCGGCCACAACCACGACGCCGAACGCCAGGCCTACGAACGCCGGCAGGCTGCTGCACTCGGCATGCCGCCGCCGGCCTATCCTGCCAAACCATCTGCGGGGTGAGCGAGCATACAGCCTTGCACCCTGCAATCGCTGCGCCCCGGATCCACGAACGACACCGGCAAACCCGTTGCTGTCGGCAAAGTGACCTGCTCGGTCCGGCAACCGGCGCCATGAGACTACTCGCGGCAAGCCTCAAAGGCTCTCGACGATCGCCCAGGCGCTGGCTGCCATTTGCTTGTAGGGCCGGCCGCGCTCGATCGCCCTCGGATCGGCGGCATTCCCGTCGAGACCACGTCGCAAAACGCCGGCCTGGATCGCCGCTAGCCGGAACATCGAAAACACAACATAGTAGTCGATGTTGGGTACGTGCGCGCGACCGGCGGCCTTGGCATAGGTCGCGAATACCGCCTCTTCCGGCGGGATACCGAGCCCATCCAGATCCATACCCTTGATGCCGTACGTCGACACCTCGTGGTCGAGCCGATAGGGCATCAGGAAATAGCCGAGATCCGCCAGCGGATGACCGATGGTCGCAAGCTCCCAGTCGAGCACCGCGACGATCTCGGGCTTGTCGTTGTCGAAAATCAGGTTGCCCGCCCGGTAGTCACCGTGCACAATCGAAGCCTGATCGTCGGCCGGATCATTTTTCGGCAGCCAGGCGATCAGCTTGTCCATCGGCTCCCAGTCTTCGACCTTCGAGGCCTCGTATTGCTTCGACCAGCGCGCCACCTGGCGTCCCACATAACCGGACGGCCGTCCGAAATCGCCGAGACCGACCGCCTGGTAATCGACCGCATGCAACGCCCCGAAGACGTCCGCCATGGCATGATACATTCGTCCGCGTTCCGACGATGTGCAGGATGGAAACCCGCGTTCCGTCAGCACCCGGCCCGGGACGTAGTCCATCACGTAAAACATCTGCCCGATGACGCCGTCGTCGTCACACAGCACACGGGTCCGCGCCACCGGCACACGGGTCTCGGCCAGCGCCGATATGACACGATACTCACGATCCACCGCATGCGCCGACGGCAGCAACTTGCCGGGCGGCTTCTTGCGCAGCACGTATGCCCCGGACGCATCCTCGATCAGGAATGTCGGATTGGACTGACCACCGAGGAACTGCTGCACCTGGCAATCCCCGGAAAATCCGGGGATGTGCGCCTTGAGATACTTGGCCAGCGCCGCCTCGTCGAAGCGATGCGCCTCCAAAGGTGGTCCAAGTTCACGCCCGTCGCGAGGTGCTGTCATTGCGCTTGTCCGCCCGTCAGTGGTTGCGGTACTTGCGCAATTCAAGCCGCGCGATCTGATCGCGATGCACCTCGTCCGGTCCATCGGCGAGACGGATCACGCGAGCCCGCGCATAGGAATAGGCAAGACCGAAGTCACTCGTCACGCCTCCACCGCCGTGCATCTGCATGGCCCAGTCGATCACCTGACAGGCCATGTTCGGCGCCGCCACCTTGATCATGCCGATCTCTTTGCGGGCTTCGCGGTTGCCGACCTTGTCCATCTTGTCGGCCGCCGCCAGCACCAGCAGCCGTGCCTGATCGATGAGGATGCGCGACTGCGCGATCCGTTCGCGCGTGACACCCTGCTCGGTCAACGGCTTGCCGAACGGATGCCGCTCCATCGCCCGCTTGCACATTTTTTCGAGCGCAACCTCGGCCTGCCCGATCAGGCGCATGCAGTGATGGATGCGTCCCGGACCAAGCCGGCCCTGCGCGATTTCGAAGCCGCGTCCCTCGCCGAGCAGCATGTTGGTCGCCGGTACACGCACGTTCTCGAACACCACCTCGCCATGGCCGTGCGGCGCATCGGAAAACCCGAATACCGGCAGCATCCGCTTGATCGTGATGCCCGGCGCATCGCACGGCACCAGTATCATCGATTGCTGACGATAGACGTCTTCACCATCTGGGTCAGTCTTACCCATGAAGATGAAGAGTTTGCACCGCGGGTCCCCGGTGCCGGACGACCACCACTTGTGGCCGTTGATCACATAGTCATCGCCGTCGCGTATGATCGTCGACCCGATGTTGCGCGCATCGGACGAGGCGACGTTGGGCTCCGTCATCGCAAAACAGGACCGGATCTCACCGTTGAGCAGCGGTTCCAGCCACGCGCGCTTCTGCTCTTCCGTGCCGTAGCGCTCGATCGTTTCCATATTGCCGGTATCGGGCGCCGAGCAGTTGAACACTTCGGGCGCCCAGCCGACGCTTCCCATGATTTCGCACAGCGGCGCATATTCGAGATTGGTCAGCCCGCCGCCGCGCTCGGAATCCGGCAGAAACAGGTTCCACAGGCCGGCCTCCCGCGCCTTCGGCTTGAGATCCTCGACGATCTGCACCGGCCCCCAGTTGCGCCAGTTCTCTGCTCCATAGCCCATCGCCTGCAGTTGCTCGGCAAACGTCGCCTCGTTCGGATAGATGTGCTCATCCATGAACGCCATCAGACGGTCGCGCAGTTCGTTCACCTTGTCGCTGTATTCGAAATCCATCGGGGCCCTTCCTTGCAGCAGCGGCATATGCCGTGACATACGTTGCCTCGATCCTACGCCAAGGCTTGGCAAGCGCCAAAGCCGCCCGCAAGCACAACAGTGATTTTGGTGACGCCGGGCCCGGCCGGCCCCAATCCGTGTATGATCCAAAGCAGCACAGGCGCGCCAGACCGGGGGAAATAAAATCCATGGCCATCATCGAAGTTCGAACGGACATGACCGGCATTGTCTCCAAGATCGATGCCGAGGTTGGAGCCACGCTCGCGCAGGACGACGCAATCATTACGATCGAGTCGATGAAGATGTTCATTCCGATTGGCGCCCCGTCGGGCGGCCGGCTTGCCGAGGTCGTCGTTGGCGAGGGCGACACGGTCAACGAGGGCGACCTGATCGCGCGCATCGAGACCTGAGCGAGCTGCCAAGCCACGTGGCCGGCGGGCACGCACGCGCAAAGCTCCGGCTTGAGCGGGATGAAAGGTCAAGGCAATGGATTTCGAATTGGCCGACAAGGTCGCACTGGTCACCGGCGGCAGCCGCGGCATTGGCCGCGCGGTTGCGCTCCGCCTCGCCGATCATGGCATGAACGTTGCTATTTGCGGGCGCACCCGCGACAGCCTCGACCGGACGGCAGAGGAAATCTCATCGCGCGGTGTCACCTGCTGGGCGTTTGAGGCCGACGTCAGCCGCACCGACGACGTCGAGCGCCTTGTGACGCAAACCGCTGCCGCTGCAGGCACGATCGACGTCCTGGTCAACAACGCCGTGACGTCGACCAGCGCACCTTTCGACGAACTGACCGACGAACAGTTCCGCTACCACATCGACGTCAAGTTGATGGCCTACATCCGCATAGCCCGCCTCGTCCTGCCCCACATGCAGCAACGCAACTGGGGCCGCATCGTCAACGTCGGCGGCATGACGGCGCGCATCGTCGCCCCCCTCAGGATGACCAACGGTGTGGTCAACGCCGGCGTCGCCAACTTCACGAAACAATTTGCCGGATATGCCGCCGGCTCCAACGTCACCGTCAACTGCATCCATCCGGGCTATACTGCAACGGAGCGCGTACAGCAGATCTTCGCCCGCGAGGCAAAAGAATCCGGCGCTACCATCGAGGCAGTCATCGCGCGGCGTACGGCGGACATCCCTCTGGGCCGCCTCATCGAACCGGACGACTTGGCCGATGCGGTTCTGTTCTTCTGTTCACCGCTTGCCCGCATGATCACCGGCCAGTGTATTGCAGTGGACGGCGGATCCGGCGCAGCAATCGCCTATTGACGGCCCGCATGCTGCAAACCCCGCCAAGCGTCACGCACGCCTTACACGAACGCGGCCTCAAAAGTCGTCCCAATTGAATTTGAGCCCGCGCTTGTCGACGAAGCGTCGTGCGGCGTCCTTGTGATAGTCGCTCGCCAGACACGTCGCCTGGGCGGCAGCCTCCATCTCGATCAGCGCGTTGGCATCGAGATCGAACGCCTGATTGACGATCCGTTTGGTCGCACCAAGCGCCGGGCCGCTGGCCAACTGCAACCGCTGTGCGAATTTTCGCGCCGCCGGCATCAGTTCTTCCGGTTCGTGCAGCGACAGCACGAGACCAAGATCGTGGGCTTCTTGCGCGCTTATCGCTCGCGCCGTGAACATGATCTCCTTCGCGCGCTGCAGGCCGACCATGCGCGGCAGCGTAAAGAACACGCTGCAGTCCGGCACCAGGCCGATCCGTCCAAACACCGAACAGAACCGCGCACCGGACGTGGCAAGCACAAAATCACAGCACAGCGCCAGCCCAAACCCACCGCCGTAGGCTGGCCCGTCGACCGCCGCGATGGTCGGGATTTCGATCGTCCGTAGGACTTGCAGCCAATCGTGCAGCGCGTAAATCCGTTTGCGGTCGCGGTCGGGCGGCGGCGCATCTCCACGCGCTCGCACTCCCATCCCCTTGACGTCACCGCCGGCGCTGAACACCCCGTCGCATCCGGTTAGGATCAGGACATCGATATCCTCACGCTGTCGCACGTTGTGCAAAAGCGCACTGATTTCGTCCTTGAATTGCGGCGTGAACGGGTTGCGCTGGCGCGGCCGGCACATCGTCAGCGTTGCAACTCCGTCTGCAACGTCCAGAACCAGGGCCTGGTCCGTTTCAGTCTTCACGGGCAAAGCTTCATTCATGACCTGCTCCTACCACGGTTGCAACGCGTGCACGTTCGTCCTCGCACTGGATAGCGTCCGCGCCGGCGAGGCGATACCACCGCATCACATCACCGTTCGGATCATGTCCGCGAACCGGCCAGTGATCTGTTTCGCTCCCTTGCATCACGCGCGAGCAACATCGCAATATCACCGACAATGGCGCCGATCCGGACGCCCGCACCACCAATCCAAGAGCCCGAAGGACGCGAACATGGCCGACCAAACACTTCTTCTCGACAAGGTAGCACTCGTCACCGGTGCCGGCCGCGGCATCGGCCGAGAAATCGCGCTACTGATGGCGGCCTGCGGAGCCAAGGTGATCGTCAATGACCTCGGCGGCTCGACCGAAGGTGCAGGCGCCGACCAGACACCTGCGCAGGAAGTCGTCGACATCATCAAGGAAGCCGGCGGCCAGGCCGCAGCCAACTACGACAGCGTCGCCGAGTATGCCGCCGCCGAAGGCATGGTGCAGCAGGCGCTCGACACGTTCGGGCGCATTGACATCGTCGTCAACGTCGCAGGCATCCTGCGCGACGTAATCTTCCACAAGATGACCCCGGACGATTGGAATTCGGTCATCAACGTCCATCTCAACGGCACGTTCAACGTCAGTCGCGCAGCTGCCACCCACTTCCGCAATCAGCAGTCCGGCCGCTACATTCATTTCACCTCGACCTCCGGCCTTATCGGTAACTTCGGCCAGGCCAATTATTCCGCCGCGAAGCTCGGCATCGTCGGCCTGTCGAAATCAATTGCGCTCGACATGGCTCGCTTCGGCGTCACATCGAACTGCATCGGCCCGTTCGCCTGGAGCCGCATGATCGGCACCATCCCGGTCAACAGCGACGAAGACAAGAAGCGCATCGAACGCCTGAAGACCATGACGCCGGCCAAGATCGCGCCTATGATCTGCGCGCTCGCCTCCGCCGAAGCCCAGGACGTCACCGGCCAGATCTTTTGCGTGCGCTCCAACGAAATCCTGCTGATGAGCCAGAACCGGCCATTGCGTTCTATCGCCCGGCCCGAAGGCTGGACACCGACAACCATTCTCGAGCACGCGATCCCCTCGATGCGCGCTTCGCTCTATCCGCTCGACCGCTCGCAGGACATCTTCCCTTGGGATCCGATTTGATCTGACCACACCGGCATGCTTACACCCGTCGCGCCGAGGCCGGGTGCGGGCGGGCCGGGCGTCACTCTGAATTTGCAAGAACTGGACATTTGAGACTGGACCAAGGATCGCACGATGGCGGAATTCTCTTACGACAAGATCATGAACTGGCCGTTCAAGGAGTCCGAACAGACCTACACGGAAAAAGATTCAATCCTCTACGCCCTGGGCATCGGCCTCGGATACGACCCGATGGACAAGCGCCAGCTCAACTACATCTTCGAGGAGTACGACTTTACGTGCGTTCCGACCATGGCCGTCGTCCTCGCCGGCCCGGGTATGTGGTCTCGCGATCCTGCAAGCGGCATCGACTGGAAGAAGGTGCTGCACGGCGAGCAGGAGATCGTCATCCACAACCCGCTGCCACCGGAGGCAACCGTGGTCGCAACCAGCAAGGTCACCGAGATCCTCGACAAGGGTGCCGGAAAGGGCGCGCTGATCTATACGACGCGCACGCTCAAGAACAAGGCAACCGGCGAGGAACTCGCGACCCTCAATTCGACAACCTTTGCCCGCGGCAACGGCGGCTTTGGCGGCAAACCGGGCCCGCAGCCGCAACCGCACCCGATCCCCGAGCGCGCGCCCGATGCCGTCTGTGACTTGCCCACGATGGCAAACTCGGCCTTGATTTACCGCTTGTCCGGGGACCGCAACCCGCTCCACATCTGCCCGGACGTGGCTGCGGCAGCCGGCTTTAAGGCGCCGATCCTGCATGGACTCTGCTCACTTGGCACTGCAGGACACGCGGTGCTGCGGACATACTGCGACTACGACGCCAAGCGCTTCAAGGCCCTCAAGCTGCGCTTTGCAAGTCCGGTCTACCCGGGCGAGACGATCCGCACCGAAATGTGGAAGGACGACGGCGTTGTGTCATTCCAATCGAAAGTTGTAGAGCGCGACGTCATCGTCCTGAGCAACGGACGTTGTGAGGTGGCGGCCTAGATCATTTCCGCCCTAGGCGGAATCACACCGCCTGCCCACTCCCCCGCCCGGCCGCCCAAAACCACGATTGCATGGGCGGCCGGGAGGGGGAGTGGGACGGTTCCAGCTAAATCTGAAACGCTCTAGGCGGAGGCAAAACGATCGGTATCGATCAAACGATTGCCGACATCTTTGCAGCCCGCCGGACAGGCCAGTCTGACACGGCGCGCCGCTTGGCGAAAAACCTGCTTGCCCGCTGCCGCACGGACGATGTCGCATCCGACATCGCCCGCGCTGCGCTGGCCTTGGCCCACGTCGAATGCGACGATGACGCACACGATCACGCACTGCCGCTTTGTAAAGAAGCCGTCGCCCTGTTGCGCGCCGAGGGTGACGACGCCGGCGCGCTCGCCCATGCCGTACGCCACCTTGCCGACGTTCACCGTCACCTTGGCAATCTGCCGGACGCCGAGGCGTCCTACCGTGAAGCACTCGCAATCTACGGCCAGGCTAACGCTGCGGCCCCTACCGACATCGCCAACACGCACCGCGCCTTCGCTGTGTTGCTGGAAAAAACCGGGCAAACAACCGCGTCACTGCACCATTGGTGCAATGCTCGCGCGCTCTATGAAGCCGCTGGACTGAACGAAGGTGTTGCAGAGTGCGACTCGCACCTACGTCGAGAGTCGTAGGCTCACGCCGCCAGCGCGACCCTTATCTCGGGTGAACCGCGCAGAAAACTAAGAACTCGGGCAAACCGTCGCGGAAATCTCCCAAGACGGATTGTTTGCAACCGTCCCGCATTTCGCAAGAACGTGCTGGCCCTCGAACTTCATACAGATTGTCTTACCGATCCGGATGTCCTCGCCGGCATAACGGCACGAACACATCCGAACCTCGATCGGTTGATCGGGGTAAGAGTGGGACGGCCACTGGCGCTTCACCGATCCATCCGGTTTTGGTGACATTTGCGCCGTCGTGGTTCCGGCAAGCCCGAACATCAATCCAACCGCGCCGACAACAACGACCAACGTTCGTAAGCAAAGAGCGACGTTCTGCACAACACGACCTCCTTCAGCGTTGGAGATTGCAGCAATTCGATTCACTTGGGGCAGCCCAACGCTGTTGACCCACCCATTTCGAAGCGATCAACTCCGCTTCATTTCACAATACCACAGATCAGTCTCCTGTCCCAACCCGCGCGCAAGATTCATGATTTGCGGGGTTAGCGATCACAGCGTGGCGGAAAAGATCACGCTCGCACGGTGACACGGCCAGGCAACACGCAGGCCCTCAAATCCCGACCTGCTTTGCAACGAGATCCTTCATGACCTCGGTGCTGCCGCCGCCAATCGACAGGATTTTGGATTCGCGGAAAATGCGCTCGACCTTGTTGCCGCGAATGATACCGGCTCCGCCGTGAATCTGTACGGCATCGGCGGCAACCTTTTCATGCTCCGTCCCGATAAACGCCTTGAGACGGGCGATATCGGCAATCGCCTGGTCGCCCTGACGCACCTTCCAGACGCAGGTATCGAGCATCGCCTCCATCGCCTGGATGCGGATCGTCATGTCGACCAGCTTGTGGCGAACCACCTGATGATCGCGCAGATACTGCCCGAACGCGCGCCGCTCGTGCGCGTAGCGCAGCGTTTCCTCGTAGGCGCATTTGGTCAGACCGAGCACGGACGCGGCAATTCCGAGCCGTTCGAGATTGAAGTTCTCCATAATCACCTTGAAGCCCTGGTTCTCGACACCGATCAGGTGGCTCACCGGCACGCGGCAGTTGTCGAAATGCACAACCGCGGTATCGGACGTCCACCATCCGGACTTCTTCATCGGCGTCTGCGTCAACCCGACCGTGTCGCGCGGAATGAGCAAAACCGAGAGGCCGGCTCGCCCGGGTCCCCCCGTTCGAACCGCGGTCGTGTAGTAGTCGGCCCTGACGCCGTTCGAAATAAACGCCTTCTCTCCGTTGACGATGTAATCGGCTCCATCACGATCGGCCCGCGTAATGATACTGGCGACATCCGAACCGGCATTGGGCTCCGAGATCGCGAGACAGCTGATTTTTTCACCCGCCAGCACCTCCGGCGCAATCCGGCGCTTGAGTTCCTCGGGCCCGTGCCGGATCACCGGCGGCAGGCCTATGCCGTGCGCCATCAGGCCGACCCTGACGCCCGCGAACCCGGCCCGGCTCAACTCTTCACGCACCATGCAGTAGTGCAGCACGTCGCCGCCGGCGCCACCCAACTCCTCAGGAAAGCCGATGCCCAACAGCCCCGCCTCACCGGCCTTTTGATAAAGCTCGCGCGGAAAGCTACCGGCCTCTTCCCAGCCCTCGCCGTTGGGCAGGATCTCGCGCTCACAGAACCGCACGATCTGGTCCCTCAAAACCTCGTCTTCGTCGCTGTAGATTGCCGCGCGCAAAGCCATTGCCGTCTCCCTTGCCGGCTCCGAGAACACGACGGCGATGCTAGGCCCCGGACACCGCTTCAGCCAGCCTCCCGGCGCAGACACGACAAACCCGCGCAGCCGGCCGCCACTTTCATCATCCCCATGATCGCAGCCGCCGAACCCCCCGTGTAATCTCCGGGCTTCTCGTCATCGACACTGCAATCCCAATCGGAACATCGTACTGGGGGACACCCGATCTATGAGTCTCAAAGGAAAGGCCTACATCGTCGGCGCCTATGAACACCCGACGCGCAAGGCCGTAGACAAGTCATTGCCGGAGCTGCACGCGGACGTGGCCCATGGCGCGCTCGCCGACGCCGGCCTGACGCTCGCCGACGTCGACGGCTATTTCTGCGCCGGTGATGCGCCCGGCCTCGGGCCGATCAACATGGTGGACTACCTGGGGCTCAATCCAAGCTACGTCGATTCAACCGATACCGGAGGCTCGTCCTACGTTGTCCATGTCGAGCACGCGGTCCAGGCCATTGCCCAGGGCCGCTGCCGCATCGCGTTGATCACGCTGGCCGGCCGTCCGGCAGCCGAAGGCATGGCGACCGGCACCGCTCCGCGCGTCTACAACCAACAGGCACCCGACGTGCAGTTCGAGTTCCCGTTCGCCCCGGTCGTCACCAACATGTATGCCATGGCCGCGATGCGCCACATGCACGAGTTCGCCACGACATCGGAGCAACTCGCCTGGATCCGCGTTGCCGCCTCGACGCATGCCCAGCACAATCCCCACGCGCTGCGCCAAGAGGTTGTCACCGTCGAAGACGTGGTCAACTCGCCGATGATCACCACGCCGTTGCGCCGTCTCGACTGCTGCGTCATTTCCGATGGCGGCGGCGCGCTGGTCGTTGCCCACCCGGACGTCGCCAAGTCGCTCGGGCGGCCGCTGGTCAAGATCCGTGGCTGCGCCAGTGCACTCAAGGGCCAGAACGCCGGTCAGGTTGACCTGACCTACACCGCAGCCCGCATCACCGGGCCAAAGGCATTCGCGGAAGCGGGCCTCAAACCCGCCGACATCAAGTACGCCTCGATCTACGACAGTTTCACCATTACTGTGCTCCTGCAGCTCGAGGATCTCGGCTTTTGCGAGAAAGGCGCAGGCGGCAAGTTCGTTTCCGACGGCAATCTGATCGCCGGTGTCGGCAAGCTGCCGTTCAACACCGACGGCGGCGGCCTGTGCAACAACCACCCGGCCAATCGCGGCGGCATGACCAAGGTCATCGAGGCCGTGCGGCAGTTGCGCGGCGAAGCCCATCCGGCGGTCCAGGTCGCCAATTGCGATCTCGCGCTCGCCCACGGCACCGGCGGTTCGATCGGCACACGCCACGGCAGTTCAACGGTCATTCTGGAACGGGAGTGAGGCACTTGGCAGAACAACGAACCATCGCATCGCCGCAGCCGAACCCCGAAACCCAGAAGTTCTGGGAGGCGGCCGCGGACGGCAAACTCTTGATCATGCGCTGCAAGGATACCGGCCAGCCCTACTATTATCCGCGCGCGCGTTCACCGTTCACAGCCTCGGATAACGTCGAGTGGATCGAAGCGGCCGGCACCGGCGAAATCTACACGTTTTCCGTCATGAAGCGCGCCAAGATCCCTTATGCCATCGCATACGTGCGTCTTGACGAAGGCGTCACCATGATGACCAACATCGTCGACACGGACCTCGACGCCCTCAAAATCGGACAGCGGGTCAAGGTCGTGTTCAAAGCGACCGAGGACGGCCCGCCCGTACCGATGTTCACGCCCGTTTGATCCTTACCGGTCACCCGGTCATCACGAGCATCGAGACATTTCGGCAGACGTTTGATATCGCATCGTCTGCCGTTGTCATTTCCAATCGAGGTGAACCGTGCCGAACCATCCCATTGTACCCATCGAACAGCGTCCCGCCAGCTCGTTCTATTTCCTCAGGCACGGCGAGACGGATTTCAACCTCGAGCGCAAGTTCCAGGGCAGCATCGATGTGCCGCTCAACGCCAATGGTGTCGAACAGGCGCGTCGGGCGGCCGAAGTCTTGAAGCATCATGCTTTCACGCGCATCGTCTCGAGCCCGGCCAGCCGCGTGCTCAAGACGGCCAGCTTCATCGCCGAGGCAACCGGTGCCCCGATGCATATCGACAGCGATTTGATGGAGTTGAACGTCGGCAGCTTCGAGGGCCAGTGCATATTGACGACCAAGGCCCGGCACGGCCTCGGCGAGCACGACTCGTTCCTGCCAATTCTGCCGCCGGATGCCGACAAGTGGGAGGAGTTCGTACCTCGCATCGCCGCCGCCGTCAGGCGCTGGACCGACCGCCACGCCGACGAGACCCTTTTGATTGCCGCCCACGGCCTCGTCTTCCGTGCGCTGACGCTAACACTTGTCGGCGAGGAGCAGACCAGCCAGAACGCGGAGCCCTTCCACTTCCAATGTACCGGCAAAGCCTGGACCGTTCACCCGTTGTCCTGATCGCCGCCGTCGCGGAGTTTTCGTCGCGCGCGGCATGGACGCGGTGACATCGCCCAGTGCGTCCGCCAGTATTCGCCCTGGCACGTCGGTCGCACCACGCAGTCGAAATGCGGAGATAAACCATGCGTTCTGATCGTTACGGCAATGCCCTGTCGACGTCATCCGACACCGCCCGGGATGCCTATATCGAAGGCGTCGATTGCGTGATCTCGGCGAATCACGGCGCCGAGCATGCCTTCAGACGTGCAATCTCGATCGACGAAAGATTTGCCCTTGCCCACGCCGGTTTGGCGCGCGCGCATCAGATTGCCGGCCGCGGCCAGGACGCCAAAGCTGCGATGGCAGCCGCCAGTGCCATGAAGGACGGATTGTCAGCGCGCGAAAAAAGCCATCTTGCGGCTATGGAATTGTTGATCGGCGGCAACTCGCCTGCCGCCTTCACCGCCATTTGTGAGCACCTCGAAGATCACCCGCGTGACGCGTTTCTGGTGCAGCCGTGTACCAGTGTGTTCGGTCTCATCGGTTTCAGCGGCCGCGCCGGTCGCGAGGCGGAACTGTTGGCCTTCATGCATCGCCTGGCACCGCATTATGGCGACGATTGGTGGTTCAACGCGCTCTATGCCTTCGCGCAGGTCGAGGCCGGACTGAAGGACATCGCCGTTACAACGATCGCGCGTGCACTCGACAAAAATCCGCGCAACGCACATGGCGCGCACATCAAGGCGCACATCCACTACGAGCGCGGCGAAACCCGCGCCGGCCTCGAATACATCGACACCTGGCGCGATGCCTACGACAAGCAAGCCCCGCTCCATTGCCACATCAGCTGGCACGTCGCGCTCTGGGCACTTGAAACCGGAGACGAAGACCGCGCCTGGTCGATCCTCGACAAAGATGTCAAACCCGGCGGCGCCTGGGGCCCGCCGATCAACGTCCTGACCGATACCGCCTCGTTTCTGCTGCGCGCCGAACTGGCCGGTGCCCGCCGGCGCCCTGAGTTGTGGCGCAACGTCAGTGACTACGCGGCGCAGTTCTTCCCCAGCCCCGCCATCGCGTTTGCTGACGTGCACGCCGCCCTCGCCCACGCCATGTCGGGCAATGGCGATGCCGTAGCGAGAATAATTTCCGATGCCAAGGGCCCCGCCGCTGATCTGGTACGCAGCATGGCCGAAGCATTTCGCGAATTTGCAGCCGAGAACTGGACCAGCGCGATCAACCACCTCGTACCCACGATGGCCGAGCACGAACGCATTGGCGGCAGCCGCGCCCAGCGTGATCTGTTGGAGTTCGCCCTGGTCAATGCCCTGCTGAAGGCAGGTCGCGGCGATGAGGCAGGCCGCATGCTGGCCATGCGCCGGCCGCAAAGGGCCGAAGCTCACGCAATCGCCGGCCTCCACTGAGGCGCCAGGGCCACGCAGCCCGCGTGCGCTTCAGTGCTCACCGGCAGCCGGCAGCATCGAAATCAGCGTTGTCTGCTCCATGTCGTCGCCAAACCAGGCACTGATCGCCGCCTCGCGATTTCCCAGATAGCGCGGAACTCCGCCCTCTAGCACCATCGGCAGATCGTGGCCGGGAACCAGCACGCTACCGGGCTTGCACCGCCAAAGATCCCATATCTTTTCAATCGACGCACGGCTGACATCGGCATCGTAGGTCATGTCGGTGTCGCGCGAGACGAGTTCCGCGCGGTTCTTGCAGGCATCACCGGTAAAGACCATGTCGCGCTCACCACCATCGAGCACGAACACCATGCATCCCGGCGTGTGCCCGGGCGCCAGGTGCGCCGTCATACCGGGAAAGATCTCATCGCCTTCGCCCACGCGTCGAACGTTCGGCGATCCGTCGAGCTCACGCACATAAAGCTCCGGCACCGGCGTTTCGCCCCACGGCACCGTCAGCGACCAGTCGAGTTCCTCGCTCCCGATCACCACGCTGGCGTGCGGAAACAGAACCCAGTTGATCGCATGGTCATAGTGCGAGTGAGTAAGCAGGACATCGCTAACGTCCGCAGCCGCAATCCCGCGCCGGCCAAAATGCTCCAGCAGCAGTTTGCGCTGGCCGAATGAACCAACATCAACCAGTGCCCGGCGGTCGCCCAGCGTTATCAGAACGATCGTGCTGAACCCCAGCGAGCCGTGGCACACCGACTTGCCCGGATATCCGTGGACGATGATATCGATGTCATAGTCCCCGAACCTGAATTGCCGTCCGCCCTCGATATCACACATTGCCGCAATTCCCGGAACCGCATGTTTACCCACACGCTCAAGCAGCCAGCTTAGAGTGTTCAACGCCGGCAACTCAATCACCTGGGCGATGGTTTCGGCGATCGCTGCAATCTCGGTTGACGCGGCGCAGATCATGACCCGTCATCGACACCAGCCCCGCCACAACCAGAGGCGGCACCCCGTAATCTCGAACCTGTCCGTTCGCAATCATGCCAGACACACGAAGCAACCCACAGGTAACGGATCCCCCGGCCAAGCCCGGCATCGCCCCCCAAGACCGCAAACCCGTTCGCCCGAACGACGACGTCCGTCTCGGCATCATTCTGATCGCGATGTTTTCGCTGTCCATTCCAATTGTCGCGACCAGCGTCAAAATCCTCGGCCAGACGATGGTCATCCCGCAAATCACCTGGACACGCTTTCTGTTGCAAGTCCTGATCATTGCAACGCTCATCGCCGCAACGACACGCGATTTCGCAAAACCCCTGCCACGCCCGCTCTGGCCGCTCGTCGTCCGCGGCATCGTAATCACGCTCGGCTCAGGCCTGTTCTATGCCGCTCTTTCGCTGCTGCCACTCGCCGAGGCAACGGCCATTCTCTTTATCCAACCGCTCATTCTCACCGGTCTTGCCGCCGTGTTCCTGGGCGAACGTGTCGGCCTGCTCCGCTGGTCTGCGGTCATCATCGGATTCACCGGCGCCTTCATCATCATCGGGCCGAACTTCGACAATCTCGGTTGGGCGGCGCTGTTGCCTGTCGCAGCCGCGATATGCTTTGCCGTGGCCTCACTGATCACCCGGTTCTGGGCAGCCACGGCGGGCGCAATGATGTTCCAGTTCATCACCGCCGTCACCGCCATCACGGTATTGACGGCCATCATGCTGATCGGCGTCTCCTCCGGGATAGATCTCTTGACACCGCGCTGGCCGAGCACCACTGAGATCTACCTGCTGCTATTTGCAGGTGTCGGCTCGACGATCACCAACCTCATGCTCGTTCAGGCTTTTCGCGTCGCCCCGCCGTCGGCTCTTGCCCCCTTCTTTTACCTTGAGATCGTCGGCGCTACGCTGCTCGGCATGATCGTATTCGCTCACTTGCCCGGCACGACGACGATTGTCGGAGCGTTGATCGTGATCGGCGCCGGGCTATTCGTCTGGCACCGCGAGACGCGAGCACAGACGAAATGAGAATGACCGGACACGCACGGAGGTTGGAGGAGACAATGACACAGGAAAGCTACGGGTTCGTCGGCCTCGGCAACATGGGCCAGCCGATGGCGCGCAACGTTTGCGAAGCCGGCCATGGCCTGCTCGTCCACGACATCGCAGGCACCGCGGACCGCGCACCGAAAGGCGCCGATACCGCCCAATCCAACGGCGAACTGGCCCGGCGCAGTTCCGTCATCGCACTCTCCCTGCCGTCGCTCGAGGCCAACCGCACCGTCATCGCCGAGATCGCCGAAGCCGGCACCCGCGACAGTGTCGTCATAGACACCTGTACCATCGGCCCGGCGGCTGCCGCGGAAAACGCAAAGACCCTCGCGGCAGCGGGCATGCACTACGTCGATGCGCCTGTCTCCGGCCTCAAGGTTCGGGCCGAAGAGGGCACCTTGGCCAGCATGGTCGCCGGTGATGCTGAGGCGATCGCCCGTGCCCGGCCGCTGATCGAGAGCTATTCCCGCGCGGTCTTTGTCGTCGGCACCGAGCCCGGCCAGGGCCAGCGCATGAAGGTCGTCAACAATGCCATCTACATTGCCTCCCTCGTAACCGTCTCGGAAGCGCTGGCCTACGGAGAAACCGGCGGCCTCGACCTCAACGCCATGCTCGAAGTCATCAACGCCAGCTCCGGCCAGAGCCTGACAACATCACAGGTCTTCCCGACATACATGGCGACCGACCCGCTCGGCTGGTCAGGCGCGGACGCACACATCATCGAGAAGGATCTCAAGCTGTTTGTCGATGGCGCCACCGCCGAGGGCACGCCCGGTGCTGTCATTACCAGGGCCTTCGACACGATTAAGGCATTTTCCGGCGAAGACCCGAAGCAGGACAAGGCGGAAATCTACCATTTCATTCGCGATCGCCTGCCATGACCTTGCAGGCACGAGCAACCACGGAACGCCGCACGCCCCACCGTTTCCATCTGCCGAGGACTTTGCAATGACAAGCGATCATGATCGCGATCTGATCGGCTACGGGCCCAATCCGCCCGATCCGAAATGGCCGGAAGCTGCCCGCCTTGCACTGAACTTCGTGATCAATGTCGAAGAAGGATCGGAGCCGTCTGTCCAGGACGGCGAAGGCTATACCGAGATCCAGCACACCGAGGCCTATGGCCGCCCGCAGGCCATCACCGGCCGCGACCTTGCCGGCGAAGGCATGTTCGAATACGGCAGCCGCGTCGGTTTTTGGCGCTTGCTGCGCCTGTTCCAGGAACGCGATCTGCCGCTCACGATGTTTGCCTGCGCGCTCGCTCTTGAACGCAACCCGCTCATCGCCGAGGCCATCCGAGCCTCCGATCACGACGTCTGCAGTCACGGCTGGCGCTGGATCAAACACTACGAACTGACCGAGGACGAAGAACGCGAACACATCCGCAAGGCCACGGCCTCGCTCGAGCGAACCACCGGCCAACGCCCGCGCGGCTGGTATTGCCGCTACGGTCCGAGCATCAACACTCGCCGCCTTGTCGTCGAACACGGCGGCTTTCTCTACGACAGCGACTACTATGGCGACGAATTGCCGTTCTGGAAGTCGGTCGCCGGCCAGCCGCATCTCGTCGTGCCGTATTCACTGACCAACAACGACGGCAAGTATGCCGGTTGGATGGGCACATCGGACGAGTGGTTTTCCTTCATCCGCGATGCCTTTGACATGCTCTACGACGAGGGTCGCACGACACCGAAGATGATGTCGGTCGGTCTCCACCCGCGCCTGATCGGCCACCCCGCACGGGCCGCGGGATTGCAGCGCCTGCTCGATCACGTCACCGCCAGGCCGGGCGTGTGGATCACCCGGCGCATCGATATCGCCGAGCACTGGATTGCAACCCACCCCTATCCGGGCCGCGGCCTCAACGAGGCCGGCTGACGGCATTGCGAGGAAACTGGCGGTCAGTCACGACCGACCAGCCGCGAAACCACCGCACAGAACCGCTCGCAGTCTTCTTCGTCGTTGTAGACGTGCGGACTGACGCGCAATCGGCCGAGCCGCTGCGCCGCGAACACCTTTTCGGCAGCAAGGTGTTTGACGAAGTCGTCCGGCATCCCGTCCGGAAACCCGAGGCTCAGAACGTGCGGTGCCCTGAGATCCTCGCGCACAACCGTGATCTTGCCCTCCAGGCGAGCGAGCCCACCGGCGATCCGTCGGGTCAGGCCCGCAAGTCGTGCGCGAACACTGCCAATGCCCCAGCTCTGGATCAGTTCGATGCTGTGCGTTGCAACGCCCAGCGACACGAAGAAGTCCCGCTCGCCCATGTCGAAGCGCCGCGCGCTTGGCAGATAGGCAAGGTCGGTGAAGTATGTGTCGTCTTCGGCCCGCACGCGCACGCGTCCCGGCGCGGTTTGTTCTAACGGAACCCCGTTCTGATGGCGTTTGGCGACATAGAGAAATGCCCGGCCATAAGGCCCGAGCAGCCACTTGTAGGTTGGGAACACGACGAAGTCGGGGTCGAGCGCGGCGACATCGAGATCCATGACGCCGGCGGCATGGGTTGCATCGACGAGCAGGCCGGCCCCGGCCGACCTTAGCGCATCCATCACGCGTTTGAGATCGATCGCACCGCCGTCCGACCAGTGAACCGAGGAAATCGACGCCAGTGCGATTGGCGGCGCGCCGGGGCGTGCGATCGCCTCGAGCATCGTTGCGGTCCAGTCGTGATCGCTGCCGACGCGTACAACCTCGATGGAATACCCCCCGGCCTCGGCCCGGCTCATCCATTCGAGCGTCGGTGACGAATGATCATTTTCGAGCACCAGCACACGGGCTCCCGCCGCCACCGGATAAGACTTTGCCGCCGTCGAGACACCGTACCCGACCGACGGAATGAGCGCGATGTCTTCGGCGGCCGCATTGATCAATCCGGCCGCCGCCGACCGCGCGCGCTCGAATTCCTGCGCGGCGAAATCCTCGGCAATCTCCCACGGTTGCGACTTGCGCCGCGCACCGCGTTCTCCGACCTCGACCGCACTGAGAGGGATCGGGCTCCACGCCGCAGCGTTGAAAAAACAGACCTCACGCGGCAGATCGAACAATCCACGTTGCGACTGTAGCGCACTCTCTCCGTCCATCATCCCTCCGATCATTGTGGCGGCCGGTCACTGGACGATTGCAGCGCCCCCGCGATGGCCTAAGCTCTGCCGCCGAGATTGGCGGCCGACATTGAAAGGCATCGGACCAGATGACAGCCTTGCACGCAACCGCACAGAGCGTTGAACAGCAGATCAAGCTCATCCTCACAAGCTGGGGCATGGCTCCGGACCTCGTCGACCAGGCAGCCAAGGTCATGGTCGAGACCGATTTGATGGGCGTCGATTCGCACGGCATCTCGATGATCATGACGTATGAGCAGAAGGTCAGCGAAGGCCGCCTCGACCTGAAGGCCGCACCAAAGATCGAACACCAGACGGCGGCGACGGCGACCGTCGACGCCGGTGCCAATCTCGGCCATCCCGTGTCCGTCATGGCCATGAACCTTGCTGTCGACAAAGCCCGGGATGCCGGTGTCGGCGTCGTCACCGTGCGCAACTCGCACCATTTCGGCGCCGCCGGCTACTACGCCAGGATCGCGGCCGACCGCGGCGCCTTCGGCATGGTCGCAAGCACTGCCCGCGGCGTGACCGTGGTGCCGACCGGCGGCACCGAACCGGTGCTTGGCACCAACCCGCTGGCGTTCGCAGCCCCGGCCCGCCGCAACCCGCCTTGGATGCTCGACATGGCAACCAGCACCGTCGCCGTCGGCAAGGTGCGCGTTTACGGCTATCAGAACAAGCCGCTGCCCGAGGGTTGGGTGAGCGACGGCGAGGGCCGCCCGCTACGTGACGGCACGCAGGCCTACAACATGCTGGTTGGTTCCGACAAAGGCGGCCTGACGCCGATTGGCGGCACGCGCGAACTGTCGAGCCACAAGGGTTACGGCCTTGGCGTTCTTGCCCAGGTTCTCGGCGGTGCGTTGGCGGGCGGCGCCTTCGTGCCGGTCGACAAACCGCGCGAGAGCCCGAAGATGCCGGAAAACATCGGCCACTTCTTCATGGCCATCGCACCCGAGACATTCCGCCCCGCAGGCGTCTTCGAAGACCACATCGACACCGTCGTCGACACGCTGCACGCGACCCCGCCGTCCGATCCTGCACATCCCGTTCTGGTCGCCGGCGATCCGGAAACAGCCAAACGCCGGGAACGCCTCGAAAACGGCATTCCGATACCCGCGCCGCTGCAAGAACAACTGCGCGCCGTTTGTGAGCGCGCCGGCGTCGACTACATTCTGAAGCAAAGGTAGCATTCACGCGAGTGAGCTCGGCGGCGCACAGGTCTCCGGCTCCACGCGAAGAGGAGTGAACACCATGGTCGAGATCACCCCCGGCGGCGGAATTCTTGGAGCCACGGTCCGCGGCTTGGATCTCGCCCGCCCACTCGACGACGACGCCTATGCGCTCATCAAGTCGGCACTCGGCGAGCACGGCGTCCTGTGCTTTCCCGACCAGCACCTGGAGCCCGGCCAGCAAGTCGCCTTCGCCAGCCGCTTCGGCACGCTCGAAATCAACGTCGCCGCCGGTCCCTACACCGAACCGGACCATCCGGAAGTCATGATCCTCTCGAACATCCGGCGTGACGGCAAACCGATCGGCCTCGGCGATGCCGGCCAGGGTTGGCACACCGACATGTCCTATTCCCGCGAGATCGCCTTTGCCAACGTGCTCTACGCGCTCGAAGTGCCACGCCGCGACGGCCGCCCCCTCGGCAGGACGCTGTTTGCCAACATGCACGCAGCCTACGAAGATCTCCCCGCCGAACTCAAACAGCGCCTGCACGGGCGCACCGCGGTCCATGACTTCGAAAAGTTCTGGGAGATGATGCGCCGGCGCCCCGGCTCCACCCGCGGACCGTTGACGCCGGAGCAGCGCGCCAAGAAGCCGCCGGTGTCGCATCCGGTATTCTTGCGCCACCCGATCACCGGCCGGACCGTGCTCTACTGCAATCCGGGTTACGCGGTCCGGATCGAGGGCCTGCCGCGGCAGGAAAGCGATCAGTTGCTCGAAACCCTGTTCGCCCATCAACTCCAGGAAAAATTCCAGTACGCCCACGAATGGGCCGAGCGCGACCTCTTAATCTGGGAAAACATCGGCACCCTGCACAATGCCATCGCCGACTACGGTCCCGACGAGCACCGCTACATTCGCCGTTGCCAGGTCATGGCCGACAAGGTCTTTGCCGAAGCCGCCTGAGCGTTGGCCGCCACCCGTTCGGCGGCGACCACCATCGGAGCATCGCGCTCTGGCCGATGGCACCACCTGATGCACCCAATATTCGCGTGCACGGCCTGCGAGCGAGAACACGGACGGAATTTCCACGAACGGCGGACATGGTGATCCCGGCAGGGCTCGAACCTGCGACCTACGGATTAGGAATCCGTCGCTCTATCCGGCTGAGCTACGGGACCGCCGCGGGGCAAAATACAATGAAAGCCGGCAATTTGTCGACCGAAGGATGCAGCTCTCGGGGCAGCCGAGCAGGTCGGCCGTCATGCCGCAGGCCACGGTGAACGGCGCTTACCGAAACGATGACGGATGCGAAAAATTCATCCACCCTGCTTCGTGAGATAATCGGCATAGTCCTCGCGCAATTGCCGCTTCAGGAGCTTGCCGGTCGCCGTATGCGGGAGCTGTTCGACGAACACGATTGCATCCGGCATCATCCATGACGACAGATGGTCCTTGAGATAGTCGCGCACACCCGCCTCATCGAGCGCGGCACCCTCCTCGCGCACGATGATCAATACCGGGCGTTCGCCCCACTTTTCATGGCGCGCCGGCACGGCGGCAGCTTCCTTGACGCCAACAATCCCCATTGCCAGGTTTTCGAGGTCGATCGAGCTGATCCATTCACCGCCGGACTTGATCAGATCCTTCACCCGGTCGACGAGGTGCAGATAGCCGCTGGCATCGATCTTGGCGACGTCGCCGGTGCGGAACCATCCGTCCGCCATGAACTGTGCGTCACCTTCGTCGGTGTTGTAGTAGCCGCTCGTGATCCACGGCCCGCGCACGCACAGTTCGCCCGCCGCCTCGCCGTCGTGCGGCAGCACTTTGCCCTTGTCGTCGATGATCTTCATGTCGACCCCGAACGGCGGCCGCCCCTGCTTGTTCGAGAAGTGGTAATAGTCCTCCCGCGACATTTGCCGGTTCTCGGGCTTCAGCGCATTGTAGGCGCCAACCGGGCTCATCTCCGTCATGCCCCAGCCGTGTTCGAGGCGAATGCCGAACTCCTTGTCGAAGGCTTCGACCATCGCCTGCGGCAGCGCCGAGCCTCCGACCAGACCGCGCAGGCCGTCAGGTAGCGTGCCGCCGGTTTCGCGCAAATATTGTTGCAGGCCGAGCCACACCGTCGGCACCCCGGCAGCGTAGGTGACACCGGCCTCCCAGATCAGCTTGTAAAGCGACGCCCCGTCGAGCCGCGGGCCCGGCATCGCGAGCGTCGCCCCGCTCATCGGCGCAGCATAGGGCGTTCCCCAGGCGTTGACGTGAAACATCGGAACGATCGGCAAAAGGACGTCGACGGCACTGATCCCCACCATGTCCGGCAACGACAACGACCAGGCGTGCAGCACGGTCGAACGGTGGCTGTAGAGTACCCCTTTGGGATTGCCCGTCGTGCCGGACGTGTAGCACAGGCTCGACGCCGTGTTTTCATCGAACGCCGGCCAATCGAAATTGGCAGGCTCCGGCGCGATCAACTCCTCATAGGCCACCATCCGCGTTCGCCCGGCAAGCGCTGAAGCGTCAGGAACATCGCCAAGGACGACGATACCCGCGATGACATCGACAATCTCCGCCGCCACCGCCTCGACCACCCTGAGCAGGCCGGCGTCGACGAACAGCCATCTGTCCTCGGCATGGCGGATGATGTAGGCGATCTGCTCGGAAAACAGCCGCGGATTGATCGTGTGGCAGATGGCACCGATGCCGGAGACGCCATAGTAGATTTCAAAGTGGCGGTGATCGTTCCACGCCAGCGTACCGACCCGCTCACCCGGCTTGACGCCGAGCCGTACCAGTGCGTGCGCCAGCTTTTGCGCGCGATCGTGCAATTGCGGGTAGGTCCACCGCTCGAGCCGCCCGTCGTCACCCATCTCACAGATGCCGCCGTGCGTGTGGTAGACCGCGGCATGCCTGATGAGCGATGAAATCAACAACGGCTGGTCCTGCATCAACCCGCGCATGGCGCCTTCTCCTCCAGCGTTCGGCTGTTGCACCAGGATAGGGCCTGCACCCTCTCGTGCAAGCCGCCATCCCACCGCTCCAACCATCACTTGCATGACCGGCAAGGCCGCGCCACGATCATGTGATCTGAGTGCAGGAAACGAGGCTCACGATGAACTCAGCGCTGTGCGAGAAACTTGGAATTGATTTCCCCCTGTTCGCCTTCAGTCACTGCCGCGACGTCGTTGCCCAAGTCTCGAAGGCCGGCGGCTTCGGCGTTCTCGGAGCCGTTGGCCACACGGCTGAGAGCCTCGAGATCGAACTCGAATGGATTGACCGCAACATCGACGGCAAACCCTACGGCATCGATCTGCTGATCCCGACCAAGATGGAGCACAAAGGCGAAACGGCGATGACCACGGCCGACCTCGAGGCGCAGGTCCCGCCGGAGCATCGCGCCTACATCGAAAACCTGCTCCAGACGCACGGCATTGATACCGCGGACTTGTGGTCGGGCAAATACGGCACGGACTACACCAACAACATGCGTGAGGCCGGCGCTGCCGAACTGCTCGACATCGCCTTCCGCCATCCGATTAGCCTGTTCGTCAACGCTCTTGGCGTCCCGCCACCCTCGATCATCGACCGCTGCCGCGAAAAGGGCATCGCCGTCGGCGCACTGACCGGTGCCCGCGAACATGCCCTCAAGCATGCCGCGGCCGGCGTCGACATCCTGGTCGTATCGGGCACCGAAGCCGGCGGCCATTGCGGCGAGGTCTCGACCATGGTTGTCGTGCCGGACGTGCTCGACGCCGTCGCCGGCAGTGACGACATCCATGTGCTTGCGGCCGGTGGCATCGCGACCGGCCGCCAGATGGCGGCTTGCATGGCGATGGGCGCTGCCGGCGTCTGGTGCGGTTCGGTCTGGCTGACCACCACCGAGGCGGAGACCACGCCAACGGTCAAGGAAAAGATGCTGAAGGCGACGCCGCGCAACACCGTGCGCTCGCGCAGCCGTACCGGCAAGCCGACCCGCCAGTTGCAGTCCGCCTGGACGGATGCCTGGTACGCCCCCGGCGCACCTGACCCTCTTCCGATGCCGCTGCAGGGCCTTCTGAGCCGCCCGCCGATGGACAAGATCGACCGCCTCGCTGCCGCTGGCCACGACGGCGCCAAGCAACTGGCAACCTACTACGTCGGCCAGGCCGTCGGCCTGATGAACCAGGAAAAATCCGCCCGCACCGTCGTCTACGAGTTCATGGAGGACTTCGCCGAAGCCGTCGAGCGCCTATCGAAGACATTGGAAGATTGAGCGCGCACACTGCGATTTGCCGCCCGCCCGGCCGCTGACCAACCCATCGTGATCCTGCTAATTGCCCGGCAAATCTGGCGTCCCGCCTATGTCCTGTGCTTTTTTGCAGCAGCAGGAATGACGACACCGGGTTGTTGGGGGCGAAACATTGATCGACAAGCGCGTAGCCAGTGCCGACGAGGCCGTCAAAGACATCAAGGACGGCGCGACCATTCTGGTCTCCGGGTTCGGCGGTGCCGGCAGCCCAATCGACCTACTGCACGCGGTGCTGGACCAGGGCGCGCGCGACCTCACCATCGTCTCGAACAACGCCGGCAACGGCCAGATCGGCATAGCCTCGCTCGTCGCGGCCGGGCGCGTCGCCAAGATCGTTTGTTCTTTCCCGAGAAGCTCGCGCAGCGAAGTTTTCACCCGCACCTATCGTGCCGGCAAGATCGCCCTCGAAGTCGTGCCGCAAGGCACGCTCGCCGAACGCATCCGTGCCGGCGGTGCCGGCATCCCCGCCTTCTACACGCCGACCTCTGCCGGCACGCCACTGCAGGAAGGCAAGGACGTGCGTGAGATTAACGGCGTTCGCAACGTCCTCGAACACGCGATCCGCGGCGACGTCGCCCTCGTCAAGGCCAACGTCGGTGACCGCTGGGGCAACCTCACCTACAGTCTGACGGCGCGCAACTTCGGACCAATCATGTGCACCGCGGCCGACCTCACGATCGTTCAGGCAAAGCAAACGGTGGATCTCGGAGTGCTCGACCCCGAGACCATCGTCACGCCCGGCATCTACGTCGACCGACTTGTCGAAATCGCCAATCCGGAAGAAGAAGAAGCGCTGCTTTCGGCCGGCGTGGAAAGGACACCGCAATGACCTGGACGCCTTGGAACAATGATCAGATTGCAGCCCGCATAGCCCGCGACATTCCCGATGGCAGTTACGTCAACCTCGGCATCGGCCGCCCGGAGGCGGTCGCCAATCATATTCCCGCCGACAAGGAAATCGTATTCCAGTCGGAGAACGGCCTGCTCGGCATGGGCCCTGCCGCCACCGGCAATGAAATCAACTACGAGCTGGTCAACGCCGGCAAGAAACCAGTCACCGCGCTGCCGGGTGCATCGATTTTCCATCATGCCGATTCCTTCGCCATGATTCGTGGTGGTCACCTCGACTATTGCGTGCTCGGCGGTTTTCAGGTTGCCCGTAATGGCGATCTTGCCAACTGGTCGACAGGCGAACCGGATGCCATTCCCGCCGTTGGCGGCGCCATGGACCTTGGCGTCGGTGCCAAGAACCTTTTTGTCTTGATGACCCACACCACCAAGGACGGTGAACCGAAGATCGTCGACCAGATCACCTATCCGGCAACGGCGATCGGTGCGGTCTCCAGCATCTACACGGATCTCGCGGTGATCGACATCCGTGACGGCGCCGTCATCGTTCGCGACATGGTTGAAGGCCTGACTTTCGACGACCTCCAGGCTCGCACTGGTACCAAACTGGTCACGCAGTAAGTGCCGGCAAATAAGCCCTGGCTTTCCGCCGGCCGCCGGCCACCGCCGCAAAAATCGGAGACAGCGACATGAACATTGAATCCCGCCTCAAAGACCTCGGCATCGAATTGCCGGAACCGCCAAAACCGGCCGGCAACTACATCGCCGGCGTCCAGGTCGGCAACTTGCTGTTCATGTCCGGCTGCGGCCCGCGCAAACCGGACAACTCCTCGATCACGGGCAAAGTCGGCGCCGACCTGACGACCGAGGACGGCTATGATGCAGCCCGCCTGGTCGGCCTCAACATGCTGGCCAACATCAAGTCGGTCATCGGCGACCTCGACCGGGTCAGGCGCGTCGTAAAGGTGCTCGGCATGGTCAACGCCGCACCGGACTTCAAGGAGCACCCCAAGGTGATCAACGGCTACTCGGATCTCATGGTCGAGGTCTTCGGCGAAGACACCGGCAAAGCCGCCCGCTCCGCCGTCGGCATGGGCTCGCTTCCGAGCCAGATTGCCGTCGAAGTCGAAATGATCCTCGAGGTCGACTAGATCATTCACGCCTTAGGCGGAATCGCATCGCCTGCCCACTCCCCCGCCCGGCCGCCCAAGACCACGATTGCATGGGCGGCCGGGCGGGGGAGTGGGACGGTTCCAGCTAAACCTGAAACGCTCTAGCAGGCTGTTGAATTTGGGGCGACGATAGCATCGATTTGCTCGAGCGCATCGTCATTGGTGGCCAACACGAGCCGCCAATAGCCCCAATTCTGCTCGGCTTCCACGCTTTCCGAACGGCCCCATTATGGCGCCTCGGCCAACAGTCTCGGCAGTCGGATCAGGTTGTAGGCGGCCATCGCGAAGGTGAACTGGTGGGCGACGCGTCTTCGTCCTTTGAATTTCGTCTTCGCGAGCCCCGCGATCGTCTTGACCCAGCCGAACGGCTCCTCGATGCGTTTTCGGATGCGCTGCGAGACCGGGTAGCCGGGATGCCGTGTCGTACGGCCATCGACCGATGAGCGCCGTCGTTTGCCGGTCTTGGTCACCGCGTTATGTTGCGCGATGTGCGGCGTCACGTTCATGGCGCGCAGTTCGGCCGCGAACGGTTGGGCATCGTAGCCCTTGTCGGCGCCGAGCGTCAGCCGGCGCGTTCCCGGCGCATGGCGTTCGATCATGCGGATCGCCGCTTCGCGTTCGGCCCGTCCGTTGGCCTGGCTGAGCGTTGCCTGCACGATCAGGCCTGAACGGTTCTCCATCAGCACGTGGCCCATAAAGCAGAGCTTCGCTTCGCGCCCATTGCCCTTCCTGAACAGCTTGGCGTCAGGGTCGGTGGTCGAGGCGTGCGTGTCGTTCTTGCGCGCCTTGCCGCGAAAGTTCCGCTCGCCGTTCCGGCCCGGCCCAGGCGGTTCGTCAGACCCGTCCTTCGCGCGGAAACTCTTCATCGACGCCCACGCTTCGACGAGCGTGCCATCGACCGAGAAGTGGTCGTCCGACAGGAACCGCTTCACACGTGGATGACGCAACACGGCTTCGAGGAACCTGGCTGCGACATCGGCTTCGAGCAGCCGGTCGCGGTTCTTCGAAAACGTCGAATGGTCCCAGACGGGATCATCGATGCCGAGACCGACAAACCAGCGGAACAGCAAATTGTAGTCGATCTGCTCGACCAGTTGGCGCTCGGATCGCACTGAGTAAAACGCCTGAAGCAGCGAGGCCCTGAGCAACCGCTCCGGCGCGATCGACGACCGGCCGGATCCCACGTAGAGCCGCTCGAAATCAGCGTCCAGCGATGCCAGCGCGTCGTCCACGATCGCCTTGATCACCCGCAGCGGATGCTGCGCCGGCACCCGCTCCTCAAGATCCACATAGCTGAACAGCGACCCCGACTGCCTGTCCGATCCCCGCATCGCGCCCTCCTCGATTCCTGCAAGAACAGAATCATGTTCGCCGACAAGCGGCAACCCGCGAGAAAATCAACAGCCTGCTAGATCATTCACGCCTTAGGCGGAATCGCATCGCCGGTCCGCACCTCCTCCCGACCACCCAATACAATGATGCCGTGGGTGGTCGGGAGGGTAGCGGGATGGTTTCAGCTAAACCTGAAAGACTATTGCGCGTCTCGGCCAACGCTCGGTTGTCACCGCCGACACGGTCAACGGCGATTACAGCCCGGCGAACTTCGTCAGTGGCCCTGGATATAGTTTTCAAGCTGCTCGATCATGAATTCCTGATCGCGGATGATCGTCTTCACCAGATCGCCGATTGAAATTACGCCGACGACACGCTTTTGGTCGAGCACCGGCAGATGGCGGATCCCGCGCGCCGTCATTACGGCCATGCAGTCGCCGACGGTTTGCTCGGGCGTCGTGCAGATCACCTTCGATGACATGATGTCGGAAACGCGTGTGTCATGCGACGTCCGCCCCGACAGGATGACTTTGCGGGCATAGTCGCGCTCGCTGATGATGCCGACCAGCTTCTCGCCATCGAGGACGACCAACGCCCCGACATTGACCTCCGCCATCTGCTTCAGTGCATCAAGCACGGAGGCATCGGGTGCAATAGAATGAATGCGCGTACCTTTGTCTTCGAGGATAGACTTGATTTTGGTGTCGGCCATTTTGCAGACCTCCTTGCAATCAATGGGCGCTCGCCCCGCTTCCAGCCGATCGCCTGCAAGCAGGCCGGTCTGCGCCTCGGCATCCGCTCGCAGCGGAGCCACCCGGCAAAAAATTCGATCGCAATGCGGACCGTGCGTGACCGGACCAACCACGTGCCCTCCACAGTACCAGATTGTCCGGCGATGCCGCACCAAACGATCACTCAGACCCCGACTTTGGCGCGAAAATGAACCGCTTTCAAGATGTTAGTACGCCCGCGCATTACTGCCGCCGGTCCCGGAAGTGTCGCAGAAGCACCGCCACTGTTAGTCTTAACCGTGAAAGAATTCAGACGTAGGAATTTCACGTTCCCCGCGTATCACTAATCAGCGAAACAAAAATTCACATCATCAAACAGCTATGGGAGCCGGCCTTGAACTTGGAAGAACTGCTCGGCTGCGCCGTTTACGCCGACGGATCGAAGCGTCAGCTCGATCTTCTCAAACAGGGGCTCGACCAGGCGCTGGAAAGGGCCCGTAGCCTGCCACGCGATCCGGCAACGGACGCCGTGCTGACCGAATTGATCGAGATCGGCCGCGCCGCAACTGATGCCGCAAACGGCCATCGCGGCACCGCCCTGGCGCTCGGAACGGCTGCCCAGCGCTTCGGCGAACTGGCTCTGGAGCGCGGCGCGGAAGAAGCGCGCATCACCGCCATATTGGAATCGATAGGCCCCGCACAATCCGATCGGCCCGGTCAGGGCTGAGGCCACGCCAAGTCAACACCCATAAGAACCCTGCACCGACCGAGTTCGGGTGTCGGCCGGCCCTCCGCGCTGACCGGCCCCACGCTCATGCCTACTGCTGTCCTGGTTGAGCGGGTTTGTCCTGGCGCCCGCGCCGCCCCTTGGGCTGCGCCAGGTATGCATCGAGTTCCGGCAGGAACGACCAGATTTCGCGATTAAGCAGCGTCAGCTTCTTGATCGTCTTCGTAATTTCCCTGATCCGCTTTTCGTCGAACGCACGCACCTCGGCAAATTCCACCGACGTCTTGGTCTCGCGCAGCCGCAACACGTTGGTATGCGTAATCACACCGTGCTCATCGAGCTGGTAGATGCAGTGGTTGAACTCGTTACGCACGCGCGTGCATGCGTTGAAGCGGTCGATCATCTTGTCGATCTTCTTAATCATCGCCTCGTCATCGAGCCGCGCCTTGGCAAGCCGCCGAATGAGATCGAGCCGCGCGCGGGTGGTGTTCAACGACACGAAAACGATCGACGCGGATGGCAGATCGGTCCGCAACAGGATCTGCGTCAGGTAGATGAACATGCTTTCGTTGTTCGACCAGGCAAACACCAGGTTGCCAATCAGCGCCAGTATTCGCGTGCGCTGATCGGCACTTTTCGCTGCACTTCGATCAAGCGCCGCAAAGTCGGGGGGTGCGGGAAGTTCGCTAGACACGTCGAGGCCATCCTTGGTTCTACCCGTTGTCCGCGCGGCTGCAGATCTGCGCGCGTGCCAATGTGCGCAACGCCCTTGGACGAAGCAACATTATTGACGAAACGCGCCGCAGTTTACATCCTCTTGAGCGTGCACCGAGCTGCACCGCAATGCGTTGGACCCGGGCAAATGGGCGTGCTTTCGAGTTTATTTCAGGATTTGAACGACTTACGACGTGTCCGTCATGCCCGCAAGTCCGCCAGTTCGCTGATCCTGCCACTGGTCAACGCATCACGAAAGCGACTTGGCCCCATTCCCCAGATCGTCTGGAACGAACCTTATATCATCGGGTTCATTACGACGGTCGTCACGGCCGTCGCCATCGATGCCACCCGCGGACGCCTCACCGGCGACATGCTCGGCAACGTCCAGGTCTCATGCTGGCATGACATCACCGGCATTTCCAACGCCGACATTGGCGATGCCATATTGTTTCTTTCACGCAGCGCCAGCCCCGAGTTCTTCGCCGGCGCCGAGGCGGCAGCCGAAATGCTGACTGGCATCAAGTCACCGGACCGCTTTCTTGCATTCCATCCCGGCACGTCCGAAGTCGCAACGACCGGACTGATCGTCGGAGGCGACCACGCAGCAACCGGAATGCCGGCCCCGCTACACCGCCAGATAGAGATCCTCGAACTGAGCTGGCGCGATGCATTCGAGGAGCCCGTCATGCGCTACCTCGAAGCGCTGCGAAAGCTCAGCCCGGGTGCTGCGGCCGACGAGTAATTTCGCGGACGAAAAAAAACGAAACGAAATAGGTGTTTTCTTTTTCGTGAACTCCAAAAATTAACTTAGCTGTTGACGTAACCTTAATAATGCATTTCTGTTGAGCATGTGGAGAACTGGGACTGTTAGGTGTTGCGTTGGTCAGACTGCCTCCACGAATGGCGCTCTCGCCGACCGCACCGACGAAGTCGAGTTCCCCGCGTTTGTCGAAAACGGACGACGGGAGGTGCGCAACTTTTCCAGATGATCTCACCCAGGAAACGCAACAGCCGGCCAGGCGCAACGCAGGCAGGCGCCGTTTCCGAACCTCAATAAAATGTCGAAGCGTTTGCAGTGTGTACGCGAAGAGCCAACGTAGAAGATAGGCTTTCGCAATTCTCCCTGCAAAACTTACCCAAGTTAGCGCAGATGATTTCTGCGCACGATGGAGTATTGTGTAATGGCTGACAAACAAGTCGTCGATAAAGACGTCGATGTTGACGTAAACGTCGATAAGGACATCGATCTCGACAAGAACGTTGACGTAAACATCGAGCACGAGTTCGAGTTCGAATATGACAAGGACGTCAATTACGACTCGTCTCACACGACCATCTACGCCTTTGGTGTCGACAAGGACGCAGAAGTCAAGGTGACCAAGGTCGACGTCGACAAAGACATTGATATCGATATCGAAAAAGACATCGACATCGATTACGACAAGGACGTCGATATCGACATCGATAAGTCCACCACGAATGAAACGTGGAACGTCAACGTCAACGTCAATTCCGAAAACATCATCCAGAATTCGGACATCACCGAGTTTTTCGATGAGGACGTCAATGATATCGACAACCAGGACTTGATCTCGGTTGAGTATGGCTCGGTGGATATGGACGACTTCTCGTCCGATCAAACGGCCATCGGCAACTCGTTCAATGGTCTTGGCAACGATCTGCAGTTCGACGTCAACCAGTCCAACCAGCTCGAGGACAATGACAACGTCAGCGGTACCACGGCGACCTACACCAACGCCCAGGCACCGAATGCCGATCTCAAGATCGACGCCGAGCATGAAGCAAGCGCCAAGGCGCAGGCCGACGGCAGCTCGGGCTACGAGCACGGTTACTGGTCAACCGAGAACGGCGATTACGTCACTTACGACTACGGCAAGTATGCGCCGGAAGTGACCAAGGGCTGGTACACCAAAGACACCGACGCCAAGCACTCCGGTTACTCGTCGTATTGGTATGGTGCCGAAGCCTCGACGTCGAGTTCGCTTTGGGTCGACCTGTCGCTCAGCGCTCCCACGGACGCCTTCCAGACCGTTGAAGCCGAGGGCGGCACCTCGGAAGCTGGCGATGGCATCAAGGACGCCACCATCAAGGACGCCGACGGAGACGTCGACGGCTCGACCAGCGCCTCCGCCGACGCTGCGGCAAACGCCGAAGCGTTCACGGTCGACATTACGGCCGGTGGCAACCAGCAGGCCAACTTCGCCACCGTCAACATCGTTGGTGGTGATCAGGACAGCATTGGTGATGGACCCGGCTATCCCCCGGCCGACGGTTACGCCAATGGTGATAACGGCGACCACAAAGACGATGGTAACGGCGGCGACGCCGGTGGCCTGGCGATCAAGGACTCCTGGATCTATCGCGATCACGACAATGACGTGAACGATCTGGATTCCTATGATCTGATCGACGTCTCGAACGGCTCGCTGACGATGGACGATTTCGATCTCGATGTTACCGCGATCGGCAACTCGTTCAACGGTCCCGGCAACGACATGCAGTTCGACGTCAACCAGACCAACGATCTGGTCGACAACGATACGGTTGCCGACACCCACGTTGCCTACAACGGCAGCTTCTGGAACGGACCGTTCCAGGATGTCTCCGCTGATGGCGGCGATGCAACCGCCGGCAACGGTATCGGTTGGATGGACGCGCAGAACACCGACGGTATCTCTGGTTCGGCGGCAGCATCGGCCGACGCCAGCGCCTCGGCAGAAGCCTTTACCGCAGGCATCGTTGTTGGTGCCAACCTGCAGGTCAACAGCTTCAGCGCAACCGTAGTTGGCGGCGATTCGTTCTCCGCCGACGATCTGGACGGCTAGGCCAGACATTAACTAACCGTGTTAACACTTCGTTAATTATAAACGAAATGGTGGCACAACACAGTTGGCGTGATCGCTTCCGGCATGCGCCGGAAGCGGTTACGCGGTCAGATCGAACACCGGTCTCGCATTTTTTGAATACTTCGAAGTGGGCTAACGGTGTTCCGCAATTTCTACGGAACATTGTCCTGCATGCTTAAGTTTGGCTTTGGGGCGCGCGCGCTGTGGCTTACTTAACGACAGAATCGATTGCATACTTCGCGGGTTATCTGAAGCTTCTCGAGCTTCTGAACCTGGACCCGGCCCGCTATATAGGCGCGCCGAAATATGTTAGTCCGGATCTGGCAATGCCGGGGCCGAAAGTGCCCGACCCGATTGCGGAACTTCCCGAAAAAAAGCCGGTTGAACCCGAAGATATCGATCTTCCGCTGTTCCCGCTCATTAACTATAACTACGCCGTTCCGACGCCGCGCCTGCAGTTGGACGAAACTCCGGCAGCGCCACCGGTTTACGGCGACCCCATTTTTCACGGCCCGCCGCTCTATTTCCCGCCGCGCCTCACAATCGTTTCGGCGCCGGAGGTGATCGTCGAGCCGTTCGATTTTCGCATTGCCGCTTCCTACAATCTGGGAGCGTCACAGTATCTGATCACGCACATTCAACAAACCAACCTGCTGTCCGACAACGACACGGTCGTCGGCGTTCTCGACTACCTCGACGAGTTGCTCGCCCTCGCAAGGAGCGGTCTCGATGCTGCGGCACAGGACGCCGTTGCAGCCCAACTCGAAGTCCTCTCCTCCCTGCTGCCCTCCCATGCCGCCAGCCTCATCGATCATGCCGAGGCGATTGGTTTCGAAAAAGTCGACTTGGAGTTCGACAACTTTTCCGCACGTCCCTTTGCCGACTTCCAGAACGGGACCGCCACCGATGCCGCCCTGGAGTTGGTCGACACCAACAACGCCACTTACATCAACGGCGTATTGACATCCGAAGAGGGCCAGTCTGCCACCGAGCAATCGGACGACATTGCCGATGTTCTGAACCGCCTCGAGCCGGACAGCGAAGACAGCTTGATCGCCTCCATCGTCGATGCGGCCGACGACAAGCCGTCCGAACATTCGGCATCCGCCAAGTCCTGGCAGCCCACGGGTATCGGCGAAATCGAGATCGCGACCGGGTCCAACACCGCTACCAACGTCGCGGTCTTGCATGATCTGCACGGCGCCGATGCCTCGCGCATCATCATGCAGGATTTCCACGAGACCAACGCCATCATCCAGCTCAACATTTACACCGAGCTTGACGGCACCTTGGGCGCGGCCCTCGGCAGCGGACCGGCGTTCGCCCTGTCGCTGATCAACGGAGTTACGTTCCCGGGCGTTGGCGGCTTCGGGAATTCTTCGTCGCTCACCAACCAAGCCTCGTTCGAGCACACCGCAGGAATTGGCGAGCAGGAACTCTATCCCGGCGGTCCGGGCATTCTCGACTGGAACGTTGATTACGTCTACGGCCACTATTTTGACATTACGCTCGTCGAACAACGAAATTTCACGGAAGACGGAGACGTCGTCCAGACCCAGACCGTCAACACCAAGTTCACCGCCGAACTCGGCGACAACGACCAGCTCAACATCGTTCAGCACATCGATTATGGCTACGGCTACGACCTCATCGTCGTAATGGGCGACTGGTACGAGACCAACGTCATCGTCCAGCTCAACATGCTGGTCGATGATTCTCTTTGGTCTCACTCCGGCAACAGCCTGACCAACGACGCCGCCATCGTCAGCACCGGCGGCGCCAGTCCCCTGGAGCTGACCGAAACGGCAAACGGCCTGGTCGACGCCTTGGCCAATCAGGACACCGATTTCGATTATGAACTCGCTTCGGGCCTGCTCGACAACGGCGACGGCGAGTTCAATGTCCTGTTCGTCACCGGCGATTATACGGCTGCCAACATCGTGATGCAGACCAACGTCGTCGTCGACACCGACGTTGCCGGCAACGTGGAAGCCCCCGGCCAAGCATCCTTGACCGGTCAATCCCAGAACAACGACCTCGCCAACGCCGCCCTGATCCATGATGTCGACAGCATCTCGGACTACCAGTTTGTCGGCGGCGAAATCTACGAAGAGTCCGTCCTGCTTCAGGCCAATATCATTGAGCAGGATGAGATCGACATGGAAGACCTGTCGGACGGTCAGATCGATCCCGACGTTATCGCGACCATAGCCGCGATGAGCGGGGCGACCGACGACAGTTCGACCGACGCTGGGACACAACCGGAAATCGCTGGCGGGATGTGCTCGGACGACGTTCTCGGGGGTGTAGCGTCCTGAGCCATCGGGGCAGGCTCGGACACGTTGAAGGCCAAAGGCAGTGGAGCAAGACTGTGGCGCGTAACAAGAGCGGCGGAACTGCAGGCGGCGGCAAGCAACTGCCGCGCGTGGCCTCGTCGGCCAAGATGAGAGCAAATCGGTTGTCGTATCGCCGCCGCGCCAAAGACGCTGCAGACGCTACGCAGGCCCCGCACACCAAGGAAGCCAGGGACGCCAAAGAGCCCGCGAAAGCCAGGCCATCGGTCGATGCGCTGCCGTGCACGCCACAGCAGGACTCGCTTCTCGCCAAACCGGACACTGGCCACGCCAACGCTCGTGACGGACACGCGCTCCTCACCTCGGGCAACGAGCGGTTCGAATTGAAATCCGGCAGCATCACCATCAGCACGACCAAGCCGCTCACCGAAGGGACACCGGGCCCCGCGCCGCACGCCGCCACAAACGGCAGACACGCGCAGGCGGGCAAGCGCCCGACCGCCTCTGCCGCACCGCCGCCATCCGATTCTGACGTGGCCTTGCCGTGCAGAGACGGCAAACGCCGCCCGCTTCTCCAAAAGTTGCGCGACGCAAACGTCGATACCAGCGCAGCCCATCTTAGGCTGACCGCATCGACGAAGCGGATCGGATCGGCCGAACTCGCGGCCACTATCGGCAGCGCCACAAAGGCTCCGTCGACACCCCGCGCCGCACCGAACGGTACATTCGGCCATTCGGTGGTTACCGACGCGCCGCCACCTGCCGCCCACGCGCATGCTCCTGGGTTGCATCCGCCCGCCGCAACGGCGGTTCCCCGGTCCACGCCCGCCGAACCGACGTCATCTGGCCTCCCGGAGCCGCCGAGGCCCGCCGCTGAAACGGCGCCGCCGACCACCGAACCGGCATCGCCTGCAGCCACAAACGGACACATCCCGCAGCCAACGCAAGCGCAACCGCTCGCCGAACCGGCTGATTCCAGGGCGACCGCCGATCTCAGGCCCGAAGCACCATCTGACGATGCAGCGCACGCACAACGCCAAGCTGCAGAGCCCGCTCCTCACACCATCGAAGCCGATGCGACACGGAACGGCGCTGCCACAGCCGAGCAAAGCCGGCCGAGCGGCGGCGGCGGACACACCGGCGACGGCGGCAACAGCGGCGGCGGTGGTAACGGCGGCGGCGGCGGAAATGGCGGCGGCCACGGCCCCGGCGGCTCTGACGATGGCGGCGACGACGGCGGCATGGATCCCGCACTCCTCGGGCTGCGCCGTCAGCGTCGCGAAGACATCGAATTTCGCGAAGGCATCAAGAAGGGCATGCGCGAGTGCCGCAGCAGCCTGGCGACGGTGGCCCTGTTCTCGCTCGTCATCAACGTCCTCATCCTGGCTATTCCCGTCTACCTGTTCCAGGTCTCGGATCGCGTGCTCACGAGCCGCAGCATCGACACTCTCATAATGTTGACGATCGTCGCCGTCGGTGCCCTGGCGATTTACGCGATGCTGGATGTCGTTCGCCGGATGATCTTGATGCGCGTTGCATCGAAACTTGAAGCGATCCTCAGCGCCCCGGTCCTCAAGGGCGCGACCAAGGCAGCCCAGTTAGGCTCGACCCGCGAATTCCAGACGCTGCAGGATCTCCAGCAGCTGCGCAACTTCGTGACCGGCCCGGTCCTCCTCACCATGTTCGATGCGCCGGTCGCACCGCTATATTTTCTCGTCGTCTACCTCATCCACCCCCACCTCGGCATCATCGTGACGATCGCGGCGCTGATCCTCGTCGCCGTCGCACTGCTCAACCAGCAGCTGACCGCGGTGCTCTATTCGAGAGCCAACGCATTTGCGCAGCGCGCCAACTATCAGGCCGAGGGCATGGCGCGAAACGCCCAGGTCGTGAACGCCATGGGCATGGTGCGCGAAGGGACGTGGCTGTGGGGTCGCGAGATGGCGGAAGCCCTCAAGTCCCAGGTCGCAGCCCAGGACCGCAACGTTCTCATGACCGGAATGTCGAAATTTCTGCGCCTGTGCACGCAGGTCGGTCTGCTCGGCTGGGGTGCCTATCTTGCCATCAACGGCGAGTTGACCGGCGGCATGATGATCGCAGCCTCGATCATCGCCAGCCGCGCTCTCGCGCCGATCGAAGGCCTGATCGAGGGTTGGCGCAGCTACGTCGGCGCGCGCAGCGGTTACGCTCGCATCATGACGCTAATCAACAGTACTCCGGTCGCACACGAACGCCTGCTGCTGCCCCGTCCCACCGGCCGACTTCATGTCGAGCGCGTCCTGTTCGTCCCGCCACCGACCAAGAAAGTCGTTCTCAACGGCCTCGACTTCAAACTCGACCCCGGCGACTCGATGGCGATAGTCGGCCCGTCCGGCACCGGCAAGTCCACGCTTGCAAAAATGCTGGTCGGCTCGATCCACCCGACTTCCGGCAGCGTCCGCCTGGACATGATGGACATCCGCAACTGGGACCCGCGCCAGTTCGGCGAATGCGTAGGCTACCTCCCTCAGGACGTTGAATTGTTCCCCGGCACGATCAAGGCCAACATTGCGCGCCTGCGCGAGGATGCACCGGACGAATTGATTTTCGACGCCGCCGAACTGGCCGGCGTAACCACGATGATCGCCGACCTCCCGCACGGCTACGAAACCCAGATCGCAATTGACGGCAGCCCGTTGTCCGGTGGCCAGCGCCAGCGTCTTGGTCTCGCGCGGGCGTTTTATGGCAACCCGCGCTTGGTTGTTCTCGACGAACCGAACTCCAACCTCGACACGGCCGGCGAAAAGGCCCTCGCAAGTGCCCTCCAGCGTGCCAAGGCTCGCGGCATCACCGTTGTCGCCGTGACCCAGCGCCCTGCCCTTCTCAAGAGTGTCGACAAGATCATGCTGATGAACGAGGGACGAATCCAGGCTCTTGGCGCCCGCGACGAGATGTTGCCGCGTCTGGCTGGCCCGCCGCGCGGCGGCGGTCACCCCAAGGCCTCCGGTCAAGACCGATAGCGAGGACCATGACCATGACAGGCAAAGACCTCGTACCGAAAAATGATACCGGACCGCTCGACCAGACGCAGGAATGGTATGCATCCGTACCCAAGAGCAGCCGCAAGGTCACGCTCGTCGGTTACGCCATATTCGCTCTTGGCGTAATCGGCTTCGGGGCCTGGGCCGGCACGGCGCCGATCGAAGGCGCAATCGTCGCCCCTGGGACATTCGTTGCGACCGGCCAGAACAAGGTCGTGCAGCATCTCGAGGGCGGCATCGTCAAGAAGCTGCTGGTTAAGGAAGGCGACATCGTCAGTCGCGGCCAAACACTGCTGGTCCTTGACGACACCACCGCACGGGCGGAACTGCGCCGCCTGCGCCTGCGCGACTATGAACTCCTCGCACAGGTCGCGCGCCTTCAGGCAGAGCGCCGGCTCGAAAAGACGATCCGCTTTGAGGAATTTCTGCCGGAGACCGATCTCGGCGAAGACGCACGAACCTCCCAGACCGTGCAGACGGAGGTCTTCGCGACCCGGCGCAAGAAACTCCAGCGTGAGATCGCCATCCTCGAACAGTCGATTTCCTCGCTGCACTTCGACATCGCCGGAAGCAAAGCCCGCCTCGCATCGACCAAGGCACAAATTGATTTGATCGAACAGGAACTCAGCGGCAAGGAGCATCTCTTCAAGAAGGGCTTGCTACGCTCACCCGAGTACTTTGCCGTCAAGCGTGCGAAAGAGAACGCCCTCGGCCAGATCGGCCAGCTCGAATCGACGATCAAGGACAGCAAGGCGCGTATCGTCGGCGCCAAACACCAGATCGAACGGGCACGCGATATCTTCGTCCAACGCGCCGCTGAAGAACTGCGCACCACGCGCGTCGAACTGAAGGACATTCGCGAGCGCATCAAGGCAGCGCGCAACGTCCTCGCGCGCGTCGAGGTCAAGGCGCCGGTCCGCGGTGTCGTCGTCAAGATGAACTACCACACTGCTGGCGGCGTGATTCGCCCGGGACACGACATCATGGCACTGCTGCCCCTCGGCAGCGAGCTGTTGATCGAGGCGCGCGTCAAGCCACAAGATATCGATGACCTGCGCAAGAAACAGCAAGAAGCGGTCGTCAGGCTGACCGCGCTCAGCCAGCGCGTCACACCGATGGTGCCCGGAAAGGTCGTCTATGTCTCGGCCGATTCGGTCCCAAACGAAACACGCGCGCAAGATGACAACGCCTACATCGTACGCGTTCGTCTTGATCCGACAGAGTCGGCAAAGGTTGACAACTTCGTACCCACACCCGGCATGCCCGCCGAGGTCTACATCAAGACGGGCGACCGCACATTCTTTCACTATCTGATGCAACCGATTTACGACACGATGATACGCGCATTCAGGGAGTCGTGATCAACCAATCCATACGGCGAAACACAGAGATTAACTTTCGTTGCGTCTTTAGCAAACGTCGCTGGTAAAGTATTTGTGAATTGAATTAGGATGAGCACAGGGAAGCGGGCCCGACCGCTAGTCCGCATCCCTTGGTGGAGCAACAGCACAGGTCTGTAGCGTGAGTAGTATTGGGTGTGCCCGGCGTAGAAGACAGGGCCCTTAATAGCCAAATCGCACCGACTCTGTGAGCGGGAGAGGTGTGTAAAATGGCAACGAACGGTCTTCCTCAAGCATGGTCGAACATCGACGAAATCTTCGACTTTGAAGATCCTTGGCTGGATCCTCCGATCAGCAATGGCAACGCACCGACGGCGGCCCACATGCCCGCCGGCCATGCGCACGCCAACTGGATCGCGCCGCCGCCACTTCCGGCCCCGGACACTGCCTGGAGTCCTCTTCCGACACCGCACGTCCCGCTCCCCGACCTGCCGGCTCCCCATTCCCTGCCCGACCACCACGGCCCGGGCCATGATAGTCTGCTTGCATATATCAAGCACCACGGCCTGAAAGACCTCGCCGCCCGAAAGATGGACGGAACCGAAAACAACGCTGCGAACCCGGATTACGGCAGCGCCGGCGTCAAACTCATCCGCTTAACCGATTCCTGGTACCAGGACGACGAAGGCACGCCGCTCGCACCCCGCACCAACTACCGGGCACTGTCCAACGATATCATCAGGCAGGACGGCGACATCCCCAACGCCCATGGTGTGTCGGACCTGTTCACCTTCTTCGGCCAGTTCGTCGACCACGATATCGACATTGCTCTCGAAGGCCACACCGAAGGCCCGTACGTCATTGCGCCGGATGATGACATCCCGGGCTTTGCGGGACGCAAGCTCGGCATCGACCGCAGTGCGCCGCTCGACACGGAGCAGTACGGTCACGCCAACGCGATAACCAGCTTCGTCGATGCCAGCAATGTCTACGGCTCGTCCGATGAAACGCTCGCCTCACTGCGTGACGCCGACCGTCCGTGGCTGCTTGCCATGAGCGTCGACGGCAAGCTCCTGCCGCTGTCGGGCGATGGCCCGTTCGACCAGTTCGTCGCCGGCGACATTCGCGCCGGGGAAAACAGTGCCTTGACATCGATCCACACGATCTGGGCGCTCGAGCACAACCGCCAGGCCGAACTCATCAAGGAGACCTTCCCCTGGTGGAGCAACGACGACGTGTTCCACGCCGCCAAAGTCAAGGTTGAAGCCCTGATGCAGCACATCGTGTTCGACGAGTGGCTGCCGACGTTGCTCGGAAAAGACAACATTCCTGAATACCAGGGTTACGATCCCAGCATCGATGCAACGATTTCCCAGGAGTTTGCACACGCCGCATTTCGCTTCGGCCATTCGATGCTGTCTTCCAAGATTCAACGCTCGGACGAGAACGGTGACAGCGCCGGCGACCTGCAACTGGCACAGATGTTCTTCAACGCCGCAATCCTCAAGGATGAGGGTTCCGTCGACACGCTGATCCGCGGCATTGCCTCGCACACGGCACAGGAAATCGACCACAAGCTCGTCGAAGATGTTCGCAGCATGCTGTTTCCCGCCGGCGGCGAGCTACAGGCGCGCGACCTTTCCGTGCTCAACCTGCTCCGCGGCATCGACCACGGCCTCGGGACGATCAACGATGTCCGCCACGCGCTCGGTATGGAAAAGTACGACAGCTTCCTCGATCTGACCGGCGATCAGGACCTCGCAGACAAGCTGGCCGAACACTACGACAGCATCAACGACGTCGACCTGTGGATTGGCGGCCTTCTCGAAGACAAGGTTCCGGGCTCGCAACTCGGCGAGACATTCCACACCATCGTCCTCGACCAGTTCGTACGCCTGCGTGACGGCGACGCCTACTACTACGAGGAGCGCCTGAAGGAAAATCCGCTCCTCCTCGCCGAGATCAAGTCGACCTCGTTCTCGGATATCATCAAGGCCAACACCGATATCGAATACCTGCAGCAGGAGGCGTTCTACGCCTACAAGCGGATCGGCGGCACCGACACCCATGACGACATGGTCGGCACCGACGGTCGCGATCTGATGATCGGCTTTGACGGCAATGACAAGATCAACGGTGGTTACAGCAACGACGAGCTGTACGGTGGCAGAGGCCGCGACATCTTCGATTTCGACAAGTACACCGGACACGACAGGGTCGGAGACTTCGAAGTCGGACGCGACAAGCTCGACATCTCGGATCTCGTCTGGGACGGCCACTCATTCAACAATTTCGACATCACCGTCGACAGCAAAGGCACCACTATAGCTTTCGACAGTGGCGACAGGATCGAACTTGTTGGCGTAAAGTGGATCGGTCACAACAGTCTGATCCTCAATGATGATCAGCACGACCATTATGGTGTGTAGCGCCAAAGCTTAGGGGTGCACCGGCCGATACTCGTGGGCCCAAACCGAGGACCGCGCGGTATGGGCCGAGCGGCATGGACCAAGCGGTATGGACCGAGCGGAATGGGCCGAACATTAACGGTAAAACCATCCGGTCCGGCCCGACTGCTTGCGAAGGAGACCGGTGCATCCCGGCGATTGTGCTTTGGCACGATGTGTGAATGAAGGAATGGCAGGCGCAAAGCGCGCCCACGCTCATTGCTGCGGCCAATCCGTCGTGGCCTCGTGGGGAACCGTACTGAACTGACGAGTGGCATCGTATGCGGCAGGCACAAAGAAACCTCCTGAAAGGAGCCCTGCAGTCCCTGCGCGGCGCCTTTGTTGCGGTTGGCCTGTTCAGTCTCTTCATCAATTTGATGATGCTGGTCGCACCGATCTACATGCTGCAGATCTACGATCGCGTCCTGACGTCGCAAAGCCGCGACACGCTTCTCGCCCTCACAGGGCTGGCCATCATCCTCATCGCGTTATCGGCAATCGTCGAGATTGCGCGCTCGCGTCTATTGGTTCGTATTGGCACGGGTCTCGATGCACAGCTGCGCGAACCGCTGTTCATAAATGCCTTCACGGATCAGCGCGACGGCAGCGGCGCAAGCCAGCCTTTGCGCGACCTCGAAAACCTGCGCACCTTTTTGACCGGCGCCGGCATCATCGCTTTCCTGGACGCGCCATGGGCGCCAATCTACCTGGCGGTCATCTTTCTCTTCCATCCCGTTCTGGGGGCGATTGCCCTGGCCGGTGCTCTTGTCATCCTCGTCCTTGCCGTGATCTCGGATTTCGCGGTGCGCCAGCCGATGGGAAATGCCAATCAAAGCGCCCACCACTCCAACAGCTTCGTCGACACCATGTCGCGCAATGCCGAGGCGATCCGGGTGATGGGCATGCTCGGAAATCTCGGCCAGCGCTGGACCGAGCGCCATGACACGTCTGTCGCCTGGCAAGCCGTCGCCAGCGACCGCATAGGCATCATCCAGGCCATCGCCAAAGCCGTTCGCATGAGCCTGCAGATCGCAATCCTCGGCGCCGGCGCCTGGCTGGTCCTCGACCAGGCAATGTCTGCTGGAGCAATGGTCGCCGCATCCATCATCATGGGTCGTGCGCTTGCGCCAATCGAAGCCTCGATCGCGCACTGGCGCGGCTTCGTCAGCGCCCGTCAGGCCCAGCGACGCCTTGAGGCCCGCCTCTTTGCCGAAGGCACGGACGTGACCGAGCGTGTTAGTCTGCCGGCGCCGGCCGGTCGCCTGACGGCCCAGAACGTGGGCCTGCGCCTTCCCGGTCACGATGAGCCCATTCTCCAGAGCGTTTCTCTTGATCTCGAACCGGGCGAAATCCTCGGGCTGATTGGCCCGTCAGGCGCCGGCAAGACGTCGCTCGCGCGCCTGCTGGTCGGCGCCGAACCGCCAACCGTTGGATCGGTTCGCCTTGACGGCGTTGAGATCAGCGACTGGCCTGACGCCGAAGTGGGCAATTACATTGGCTATCTTCCGCAAGACGTCGAACTGTTGGATGGTACGGTTGCACAAAACATCGCGCGCTTCGGCGACCTCGACTCCGACAACGTCATCGCAGCCGCCAAACTCGCCGGCGCACACGAACTGATCCTGACCCTGCCCAACGGCTATGAGACCGCCATCGGCGATGGTGGAAGACGCCTTTCAGGCGGTCAGCGTCAGCGCATCGGCCTTGCAAGGGCGGTCTTCGACCAGGCCCGGCTGATCGTACTGGACGAACCCAACTCGAACCTCGACAACGCCGGCGAAACCGCTCTGCGCGCTGCGATATCCGCGCTCAAGGCAGCGGACCGGACGGTGGTCATCATCACGCACAAGCCATCGTTGCTGGCGGAGGCTGACAAGATTCTCGTCCTGCGTGGTGGTCGCGTCGAAGCGCTCGGCGCGCGCGACGATGTCCTTGCTTCGATGCACCGCGCCGTACCGCCCCAAACCAACCGCACCGTTGCCGTCAGCGAGCCACCCGTCCGCAGAACCGGAGGCGCAGCATCGCGATGATGATACGAACCGCCCAACTTGACGAACGCGACACGGTTCCCCGTCTCGAGCCTCCGCGGTCGCGGCGCAGCGCCACCATTCTTGGCCTCGCTGCGCTTGCAACGGCTTTCGGCGGCCTTGGTGTCTGGGGTTCGGTCGTCCCGCTCGCAAGCGCGATCGTAGCCCAGGGCGAGGTCATCGTTGCAACCAAGCGCAAGCAGATACAGCACGTTACGGGTGGCACCATCAAATCCATCGTCGTGCGTGACGGCGCCAAGGTCCGCCGCGGCGACCTACTGCTTGAAATTGATCCCAGCAAGGCTCAGCGCCAGTTCGCCCTCGCCCGCAGTGCCTATTTCGCAACCATGGCGGCGCGCACGCGTGTGCTTGCCGAGCGTGACAACCTCGATGGCCTGACGTTCCCGCCGGAACTTGCAGCCGCCGGTGTCGACGATCCTGAGATCGCCAGCCTGCTCAAGACGCAGAAGCGCTTGTTCGACGCCCGCCGGCGCGAGTTCAACGGTCAGCGTCACCTGCTGCAGGCCCGCATTGCACAATTGCGCGACGAGGTCCGCGGCCTCGGTGCCGAAGAGTCATCCAACGCGGAACAGCTCGATCTCGCACGACAGGAACTCAAGACCCTGCGCTCGCTGTACAAGAAGGGCCACACGACGCGGCACCGCGTCCTCGCCTTCGAACGTGAAAAGGCGCGCCTGTCCGGCAGCGGCGGGCGGCTCTCTGCAAAGATTGCAGGCTCCGAAAAGGAAATCGGTGCCACCAAGATGCAGATCCTGCAGCTTGACAAGCAGCGCGACAAGGAGATCGCAACGGAGCTGCGTGAGGTCACGCAGCAAATGCTCGAGACGCGCGAGCGCTATCTCGCCGCCGAGGTCGAACTCAACCGTCTCAAGATCCTGGCCCCGGTCGACGGTATCGTCGTCGCATCTCGCATCCACACCATTGGCGGCGTTATTCGGCCCGGCGAGACGGTGCTCGAAATCGTACCCGAGGCAGACAAGCTCATCGTCGAAGCGCGCATTCGCCCGATCGACATCGACAATGTGACCCGCGGCCAGCTCACCGAAACACGTCTGTCGGCGTTCAAACAACGCACGATTCCGATGCTCACCGGCCGTATCGTCTATGTCTCCGCCGACCGCTCGGAAGATTCCCGCACGGGCGAGCCGCACTACGTCGCCCGGGTCGCTATCACGCCTGACGCAATCAAAGACCTTGGCGCTGCGACATTGATCCCCGGCATGCCAGCGGAAATCTATATAAAGACCGGCGAACGCACGGCCCTGGCCTACCTTCTCCAGCCGATCCGCGACAGCATCCGCCGCGCCTGGCGTGAGCAGTAGTCGCCTGCATTGTATGCGGCCGATCCAGCCAAACCTTGGACGCATACCCAATTTTTTTCACGGCGAGCCGTTAACCGCTCGCCATGTGCGATGCATGTTCACGCGGTTGCGAACGTCACACCATTGGCCTCCATCGGAAGTACCAGCAGACGCTTGCCTGTCGCCGCATAGATCGCGTTGGCGAGCGCTGCCCCAATTGGCGGCGTCCCCGGCTCACCCACACCGGTCGGCGATTTTGTCGACGGCACGATGTGGACCTCGATCTTGGGCATGTCGTAGATCCGCAGCGGTTCATAGTCGGGGAAATTTTCCTGTTCGACTTCGCCGTCGCTGAGTGTGATCTGATTGCGCATGACGGCGCCCAGGCCATAACCGATGCCGCCTTCCATTTGTGCCCGGATGACATCGGGATTGATCGCAACGCCGCAATCGATTGCGCAAACCACGCGTTCGACCTTGATCTCGCCGTCACCATTCACCGACACATCGACCACCTGCGCAGCGAAGCTGTTGAAACTCTCGTGCACAGCGACACCACGGCCTTGGCCTTTCCCCAGCGGTGTTGCCCAGTCAGCCTTTTCGGCTGCCAACTTGAGAACACCGGCATGACGAGGATGTTTGTCAAGGAGCGCAAGGCGGTATGCCACCGGGTCCTGGCCTGCCGCCTCCGCGAGCATATCCATCACGACCTCGGTGGAGTAGGCCGTATGCGTGTGGCCCACCGACCGCCACCACAAGACGGAAACCGGCGTCTTGGTGTTGCGCACATCCACCTTCAGGTTAGGAATGTCGTAAGGCAGCGTCGACGCACCCTCCACCGAGGTCGAATCGATCCCGTCCTTGACGAGCGTCTTCTCGAAGAATGTTCCGATCAAGATCGACTTGCCGGCAAGCCTGTGGTCCCACGCAACCGGTTTGCCGTCGGCACCGATCCCTGCCTCAACACGCTCGACGAACAGCGGGCGATAGTATCCACCCTTGATGTCGTCCTCTCGGGTCCACACCAACTTTACGGGCCACTTGCCACCGATCGCCTTGGCAGCCATTGCTGCTTCGGCCGCATAATCGGACGTCGGATTGGCCCGCCGCCCGAACGACCCACCTGCATAAAGCGTGTTGATTTTAACCTGTTCAGGCTTGAGGCCGAGGATTCCGGCAACCGTTGGCTGCACCAATGACGGAAACTGACAGCCGTCCCAAACCTCGGCACCGGACGCATCGTACTTGATCACGCAGTTGAGCGGTTCCATCGGCGCGTGTGCGAGAAACGGAAAGACGAACTCCGCCGAGACCCTTTTTGCCGCGCCGGCAAGACCCGCGGTGACATCGCCGACACTCTTGGCAACGGCTCCCAGATCATCGAGAAGTTTGCGATGCTCGGCAATGATGGCATCGCTTGAGCGCGTCTCTGCGCCTGAATAATCCCAATCTATCTTGAGCGCCGCCCGGCCCTTTATGGCCGCCCACGTATTGCTCGCGTAGACCACGACGCCATGCGCAATCGCCTTCACGTCACGGACGCCCTTGACCTTGAGCGCATCCGTTCCGTCGAATGACTTCAGTTTACCGCCGAACTTCGGTGACCGCGCCACGACGGCGACAACCATGTAGGGCAACTTGACGTCGATAGCAAACTGCGCACTGCCATCGGTCTTGGCCTGGGAGTCCTTTCGCGGCAGGTTCGATTTACCGATGAGCTTGAATTGGTCCGGTGACTTGAGCGCCGGCTTTTCGACCGGTCTCATCGTCGCCGCCCGACCGGCCAGCTGACCAAACGATGCACGCTTTCCGCCAGCCTTTACCGATCCGTTCTCGACGGTGACTTTGCCGGCCGGCACTCCCCACTCCGCGGCAGCCGCACGCACCAGAAGGTCACGGACAACTGCGCCGGCTACGCGGTACTGCTCAAACGAATTGGCGATTGCCGTCGAACCGCCGGTGCCTTGCGCGCCGAACAGCAGATTGGCGTATACCTTGGCGTTGGCCGGTGCCCACTCCGTGCGCACCTGTGACCAGTCTGCATCCAGTTCTTCCGCCACAAGCGTGGCGAGACCGGTTGTCGTGCCCTGCCCCATCTCGAAATGCTTGGCAATGACGACCACCGTGTTGTCGGCGAGAATTTTGACAAAGGGATTGGCAACGAGGTCCGCTTGCTGAGCGGCCATTGCAATGCCGCGACTATCGAAACCGACAACCAGCGCGGCACCCAGTGCACCGGCGCCTTGCAGAAACCCACGTCGTGACGCTTGGATTGTCATGATCAGCCCTCCAACGTCTTGGCTGCAAGATGAATCGCTGCCCGAATGCGATGGTACGTGGCACAGCGGCACGCATTGCCGGACATCTCGGCATCGATGTCGGCATCCGTCGGTTTCCGGTTATCGCTGAGCAGGCCGATCGCCTGCATGATCTGGCCCGACTGACAATAACCGCACTGGACGACATCCAATTCCCGCCAGGCCTCTTGGACGGCCGTTGCAACCGCGCCATCCAAACCCTCGATCGTCCGGATGTCGCTACCAACGGCATCTTCCACGGTCAGTTGGCACGATCGCGTCGGCGAGCCGTCGACATGTATGGTGCACGCACCGCAAGCAGCCACGCCACATCCGAACTTGGTCCCCGTCAGCCCCAGTTCATCACGAATAACCCACAACATCGGCGTGTCGGCATCGACGTCGACCGTGCGCGTCCCGCCGTTGACCTTGATCTCAAACATGTTCTGATCCCAGTCCTTCCGCTGTTTAAATCCAACCGCTGCCGGCCATCGATCAACACTCGATCAGCAGTGCCAGATCACTCTTCGCTCGGCGCGGGACATGGCGCGCCAGCATCGATCCACACCTGCGCGCGCGCAACGAAACGTTGATGGGAAGATGGTGCCGACTGAAGCGCTTCGCCAGGGCTCCATGCCCAAGTAACGAGAGTGTCATTCTCGAGATGGTGCAGCAGCCCGGCGAGGTCGCGTCCGCCGTTCATTTGCTTGTCTTTGAGATTTTCACAAATGTCGCTTGCTTCGAGACCGTTCCAGCTCATCGAATAGGGTGGTTTGCGCCAGCCGGCGGCACCCGGGATTTTCGTTATGGCGTTGTTGGTGTCACGATGGCAGATGCTGCAACGATGCCCTCCCAACCCAACACCAAGATTGCCGGCCCTGACTCTCGGCACGTGGGGGCGGCCATTTTCGCGGATCCGCGGCATGTGAGACTGATGGCAGTTGAGGCAGCGCGGATGCTGAATAACCGCAAGGACGTCCTTGAACGCTTCAAGCCCACGCGCCTGGCGCGCGGAGCTTGTCACGTTGAGAAAAAGCCAGGCCATCGCGGCAAGCAGCAGGGGACCCACCAGCAAAATCAGTGTGCGCATGGGCTTTTGTGACGGACCAACGTTCAATCTCATCACTTTCGATGCTCAGTCATGTAGGCCCGAACGCGCGAACTTCCCGTTCGAGCCACCAACCCCAATCAGACACGCACGAGAAGCTCCCAAGGGCTGACCTCGCTGTCGGGCTCCACGACCACCTCGATCAGCGCCGGCACATCCTCCTGGATCGCCTGCTGTAATGCCGGTCGCAACGCCGCCGGACTGTCGACCCGATAGCCCTTGGCGCCGAAGCTCTCGGCCAGCGCAATGAAATCGGGGTTGCGCAGCTCCGTCGCATGAACACGTCCGGAAAATAGTCGCTTCTGATCGCGCCTCACGTTGCCGTAGCTGCTGTTGTTGAAGACGACGGCAATCACACCGATCTCTTCTTGCACCGCGGTAGCAAGTTCCTGCACCGCGAACATGAAACCGCCATCGCCAAGGATCGACAGCACCGGTTTGTCGGGGTTCGCGACCTTGACGCCTAGCGCCGCCGGATAGCCCCAGCCCAACGTTCCCTGATAGCCGCACGTCACGTATGTGCGCGGCTCGTAGGCACGCCAGCCGAAGTAGCCGGTGTAGACGACCTGGCAGAGGTCATCGACAAAGAAACCATCGCGCGGCAGCACGTCGCGCAGCACCTCGAGATAGGCCATTTGCGGTTGCACGGCCTGGATACGATCGTGAACCTCGGCGCGCGCAGCCTTGATCCGCTTCCGTCCTCCGCTCTTGGGCTTGGCATCGCCGAGCGCATCCAGCAATGCGCGCGTACCATCGTCGGCATCGGCGACCATCGCGACATGCGGCTTCAGCCGCCGCATTTCGGCGGCATCGATATCGATGCGGATCAGATGCGGCGGTGCCTCCGGCGCATGAATCAGCTTCTGCATGCCGGTCCAGCGCATGTACTGCAATTCGAGCCGCGTCCCGATGCCGATGATCAGGTCCGTGTCCTGCCACAACTCGTAACCGGCCACGCAATCGACCGCGAGCAGGTGATCGCCGGGTATCACGCCCTTGCCGCCACGATGCGACACCACCGGGCACTTGAGCCGCTCCGCCAGTGCCAGAACCGCCTCGCCGGCGTGCTGGGCACCACCACCCACCATGATCATCGGCCGTTTCGCACGCGCGATGAAACGCGCCGCCGCCTCCACCGCATGACCGTCGACCGTCGGCGCCTCGTCCGCCAGAACGCGCTCGGGCTCGGCAAGGCCGGCCGACATCGCCATCGTATCCCAGCACATTTCGACCGACACCGGCCCCTGCCGCCCGGAAACCATCGTCCGCCAGGCTTTAGCGAAAGTCCTGTTGACGTCCTGGGGATGCTCGATCCTGTAGGCCGCCTTGATGAACGATGAAAGCATTGCGCGCTGATCCGGCACCTCGTGCAGGTGGCCGCGCTCGCGCCCGAGAAATTCCGACGGCACCTGGCCGGTCAGGCACATGATCGGCGCGTCGAGCCCGTAGGCCGTGCATAGCGCCGCCCCGGTATTGAGCACGCCCGGCCCCGGCACGACGGAGTAGACGCCCGGCCGCCCGCTCGACTTGGCATAACCGAGCGCCATGTAGGCCGTCGCCTGCTCGTGCCGCGCCGAGACCGTGCGGACCTTGTTGGCATTGCGCGCCAGCGCGTCGAACACCGGATAGGTCTGCACGCCCGGCAGCCCGAACACCGTATCGACGCCGTTGGCAATGAGATTGCGAACGATGTGGTCTCCGGCCGTTCCCCTGTCACTCAAGTCGCTATCCTCCTCGGCCCCCGGTCCGCGCTGCGAGTGTTCAAACCTGACTAGATCATCGTGCCCTAAGTTAGAGCCGCGACAGCGGTTCTAACTTAGGGCACAAAAATGATCGCCTCTAAAGAACCGAACAACTTTCTGCATTCATTCGGAATCGGACTGATTCTGAATGAAAGCAGGTTGCTCTAGCATAGGACAGCTGCCTCGTCGCACGAAGCGAATGCGCGCACCGCGCGAAGCATGCCGCGTCACGCTCATGCGATAGGATGATCCGGCGTCGGGCAGCCGCCTTAAATAGGCCGGTTGATCTTCATCGCGCGGTCGTCGAGAAGCGCCTTGGCTAGGGCGAGTTAGTTGGGCTTGAACAGCTCATCAGCAACGAACGCATGAGGCGAAGCTCCTTCGAGTGCGGCTGTCAGATTGGGGTACCGGCGCTCCATTTCTGCAATGATCTCCTCAACCGGGGCGTCAACGAACAGTCCGCGGTCGTGGACATATTCCATATGCCGGTCATCGTTGACGTTGTACTCGTGGAACAAGGCGTCATTCACGCCGTCAAAGATCAGAGGGCGCACTCCGAAACGGTCACACATTTCCCTGTTGAACGCAGGCGTTGCCTTGACCCATCGCCCTGCGAGCCAGAATGCGGCATAGCCGTGATAGACAAACAGATCGCTTCCCATCAAGCCCCTGAGTTTCTCGGTATTGAGATGATTCCGCACGTCGGCAAATCCAACAGCTGTTGGGATCCTGACAGCACGGGCCAGCGCTGTCAGCAAAATGGCTTTTGGAACGCACCAATTGCTCGGCCGCTGCAAAATTGCGGTTGCCATGTAGTCGCTGGTCTTCAGGCTCATGGCGTAGGGATCGTATCTGATCGTGTCGCGAACCAAATCGAACAAGGCAACTGCTTTTTCTTTTTGGGTTGTCAGTCCGGCGACCGTGCTGTTCGCCAATGTCACCACTGCCGGCGCGTTGCTCTCGATATAGGAACCAGGATCCAAATAGGCTTGGTCGTCTCCATCGATGGTGGACACCATTTTGCGACATACTCCAGCTGCGACCTGCGACCGTCTCAACGCCTGTTGGTGGCATGAGCAGCACTGTCTGCCAAGTCCTCTGAGATCGGAGTGCATTCCCGATCAATTCCGGTCGGCCACCTTTGGCAGCGCACTTGGGCCGTTGGGCGCAACGGACCAACGTCCGACGACGGTCGGCTCGACTGGCTCCGAGCCCTATGACATCCGACTCTGACAACGTCATTGAGCTGCACACCGATTGTGCACAATTGCACATGGCGAAACGGTAAGGGGCCAACTAACTTCGACAAAATGGTCCGAGTTGGAGGAGGTATGATGAAGGTCTTTCACTTAACGCTCGCTGCCGGATTGATCATTGGTGCATGTTCGACACCGGGTGTCGCTGCCGATGAGAAGATGAGCTTCTTCATCACCAGCGTTGGTGGCGGTAAGGGCGGTGATCTTGGCGGCCTTGCCGGCGCCGATGCGCATTGCACAAAATTGGCCGAAGCGGCAGGCGTTGCCGGCAAGAAATGGCGCGCATATCTCAGCACGACAATGTTGATCGATCGGAGTGGTGGCAGACCTTACAAGATCACGCCGGGCACCAATGCCAGAGATCGTATCGGAAACGGCCCATGGTACAATTCCAAGGGCCAATTGATCGCCAAAGACGTTGACGACTTGCATTCGGCAAATTCGAAGATCAACAAGCAAACAGGCCTCGACGAAAACGGCAATGAAGTCAACGCACGTGGCGATAAGCCGAACAAGCACGACATCCTGACCGGTTCGGATCCTCAGGGCCGGTACTCGACTGCTGGAGGGGATACGACGTGCAGCAACTGGACCAGCAGCGGCAATGGTTCCGCAATTGTCGGCCATCACGATAGGGCAGGCCTCAACGAGGCGTGGAATATGGTATCGTGGAACTCGGCCCATGGCTCGCGCGGTTGCGGCGAGGCAGACTTTCCAAAAACGGGAGGTGCCGGGCTTTTCTACTGCTTTGCAGAACAGTAGGTCTTGTGGGCGTGCGCGTACGTACCCATCTCAGATGATCACGCTCTAGGAGCAAAGAACATGACGACTGCCCTGCTCAATCGCCGCAACTTGCTTGCCGCCGGCGGCGGCGCCATCGTAGCCGCCGGAGCCTCTACCCTTATCGTGCCCGCCCGGGCGAAAGGATTGGCCCCGACGCGCTCGATGCGGGGCGGATCCAACAACTACCGTCCAGGCGCACCAATCGTGAGCCGCATCGGCGGCGGCGGCTTCTGGATGTCGGGCACCGTGCGTCGCGCCGGTGACGGAGCGCCGCTTGCAGGCCAGCGCATCCAGATTTGGGCGCACACCACGGAAGGATATGAGAGCGACCCGCAGAGTCACGGCGCCACGCTCACGGATTCGAAGGGGATGTTCCGTCTTGAAATGCCCCAGATCGTCCCCGCCTTTGGCCAACCACATGGTCATCTCGCCTACGATAGCGGTGATTTCAAAACCGTATTTCTCCGTCCCGTAATGCCGAGCTCGAAAGACAAAAGCCTCGAGGCGCACTTCGTCCTTGAGCCGGTCTGACGGAATTGGCGGCGGGAGGCCTGGGATTGACCCGCACAACGTTGATCTGGGTCGCCCTCGCGGCCTCGCTCGTCGTGCCGTTGGCCGCTGCAGCTTTGAGCCCGCAGCTGGCGTGGCGCGGTCCGGTCTACATAACGGCGGGTTTCGCAGGGGTTATCGCATTGGGGCTCTTGCTGGTTCAACCCTTGCTGATCGGCGGATACTTGCCCGGACTGTCGGGTGGCCGGGCGCGGCGGTTGCACCGTTTGAGCGGGGGCGCGTTGATCGCCGCTGTGGTCATCCACGTCGCAGGCCTGTGGCTCACCAGTCCGCCCGACGTCATTGATGCCCTTCTCTTCCGATCGCCAACGCCGTTCTCCGCCTGGGGCGTGATCGCCATGTGGGCCGTATTCATCGTCGGGCTTTGGGCGGCACTCCGCCGGCGGCTGCGCATCAAGCCGCGAACCTGGCGTAGTGGTCACATGCTCCTTGCGTTGCTCATTGTCGTGGGAACTATGGTCCACGCCATGCTGATCGAGGGGACGATGGAAACGGTTTCGAAGGCGATTCTTTGTGCAATGGTCCTGGCGGCAACCGTGAAAGTCATTGCTGATTTGCAGTCGTGGACCAAGCGCACGCCAGGTCGATGAGGAATGAGGTACTGCCTGGCGCCGCAAATTGATCCCGGCGGCCTGCTGGACACGCCAGTCTCGCTGCACCGATTCGCCTCACACCCACCGCCCGCAACCGCGGCCTCCGCCGACGCCTCACTGACGCCGCAATCATCCGTCAAATGGCCGGCCTCCTCTGTCAAAGCCGCGTGTCCGGGCTCGTTGAGACCCGGCTGGCGCACGCCGCATTGCGGTGGCTGTGTTCCGCTAGCAGGGGATTGTGGTCATAGCTCAGTGGTAGAGCGCCCGGGATTGGACCGGGAGGACGGGGGTTCGATTCCCTTTGACTACTCCAAAACGACTAGCTCAGTGGGTAGAGCACGAGACGCTTAATCTCGCTGTCGCGGGTTCAACTCCCGCGTCGTTTGCCATGTGCCTGAAAAGCACACTCGGTTTACCAACCGACTTTACTGCACGAAAGGGGAGCCGGTTGCTTCCCGGGCGCAACCAAAGCTGCCGGAGGCCTCGGCTGAACGTGGTGGCGGACGTGCCAGACGGCCAGGCACTTTGTGCCCGCGCGGATACCGCCTGACGGCAAAGCCCGAGGGCCGGGCACCGGCGCCAACCTGCGGACGGCTGCGGCCAGAAGCAGAACGGCAGACGCAACCCGGTTTCAACGGCGGCGCCTTCGGGCTCAAGCGTGGGACCGTGACCCGATCGTTGGGCGGCAACCGGTGAACCTGTTGGTTCACCGCTGCGACGGACGAAAGAAAATAGTAGATTGCGGCTCGCGAAAGCATTGTTGCAGGCCGCGCGTTGGAGTGCGTGTCATGCGGACACTTGGATTTTTTGATGTTGTTGTACGTGAAGACGAGCGCGCCTTTCTGTGGCGCGACGGCAAGTTCGTGCGCCTGCTCGAACCGGGCCGCCACCGTCAACTCGACATGACCGGCCGCCTCAACGCGGAAGTGGTCCGGGTTGTCCACGCCGAACTGCCGGCCGAGCGCGCGCTGCTGTTCGAAAAGACCCAGCCGCAGCTTGCAGCCGAGCACTTCGTCATCGTGCAGCCCGGCGCCCATGAAGTTGCGATCGTTGCGCTTGACGGTGCACCGCAGCATCTGGTCCTGCCGCACAAGACACGGGCCTTCTGGAAGACCCTGACGTTGGTCGAGGTCGAAATGATCGACACGGCCGCCAACCTGCGGGTCGACAAGGCGCACCTCGCCAAGCTCGATCTCGAGCGCACGCAGATCGTGATCAACGATGTCGTGGCCAGCCACGAAGTCGGTCTGCTGTTCGTCGATGGTGAGTTTGTCGAGACGCTGGCGCCTGGCCGCCACGCCTTCTGGGCGGTTGACCGCAAGGTCCGGATCGTCAAGGTCGACCTGCGCCCGACACCGCTCGAGGTGACCGCGCAGGAAATCCTGACCAAGGACCGTGTCGGCATCCGCGTCACGCTGACCGCATTCTACAAGGTCGTCGACGCGGTCAAGGCGACGACCGGCACCGGTGATCTGGCCAACACGCTTTACCGCCTGGTCCAGTTCGCCATCCGTGAGGCGGTCGCAACGCGCACGTTGGATGAAATCCTCGGCGCGCGCGACACGATCGACCAGGAAGTGCGCACCTACGTCACCGCGCGCGTCGGCGACCTCGGTGTCGAGTTGACGGAGATCGGCGTCAAGGATGTCATCCTTCCGGGCGACGTGCGTGAACTTCTCAACCGCGTCGTCGAGGCCGAGCGCGTCGCCAAGGCCAACCTGATCAAGCGCCAGGAAGAAACGGCGGCAACGCGTTCGCTGTTGAACACCGCGCGGCTGATGGACGACAACCCGCTGCTCCTGCGCCTCAAGGAATTGGAAGCGCTGGAAAAGCTCGTCGAAAAGGTTGGCCGTATCGACCTTCACACCGGCGGTGGCGCTGCCGGTCTCGAGGCTCTCCTGAAGAACCTCTACCGGATTGCCGAAAAGGAAACGGAGTGAGGGGCAACCGCCCCTCACCCAGCCGCCAGAACACTACGGCTTACGCGCGATGATCTCGACCGGGGCGATGCGGCCCGCGGCGATGTTCGCGATCATGTTTTGAACTTTCACGGCCGCCTCCGGCCCCATCACGATATGCAGGCCAAGTGGCGGCGGGCTGCCGGCAGCCTGCATGCGCCGGCGCATGTCGTCGAAGAAGGCAACCGCAAACTCCCGCCGGTTGCGCTCGCCGACAATCTCGAAGCCGGCGTCTTCCAACAGGCGCCGATAAGTGTCCTGCCCGGCCAGCGCGCTCGTTGCCGCCGTCGTTGCCCAGGGCACCGGATAGTCCAGCGCTTCACTGCTCGTGGCCATGATGTCGTAGACGCCATAGACCGCACCGGGCCGCAACACGCGCAAGACCTCCGCAAACAGCCGCGCCTTGTCGGCGACGTTCATGCCGACGTGCAGCATATAGGCCGCGTCGAATTGATCGGGCTCGAATTCCAGATTCAGCGCGCTTCCATGCCTGAGATCGACCTGCTCCGCCAGTCCGACCCATGCCGTCATCGCCCGCCCGGCCGAGACGAATTCTTCGGTCAGATCAACACCGACGACGCGACAACCGTAGCTTTGCGCGGCAAACCGTGCGGTGCCGCCAAGCCCGCACCCGACGTCGAGCACGCGATCACCCCCGCCATGTCCGAGTTGGCCGAGGAACGCCTCGCTCGCAACCCGCCCGCCGATGTGGAACTCATCCGCCGGCGCAAGATCATCGACACTGACGGTATCGGTCGTCTTGCCCGATACCTGCACCGCGGCTTCGATCGCCGCAAGCAGTCCATGTTGCCCATAGTGCGCCGCAACGCCGGTTTCATCCGTCATTGAGAAGTTCCTTCCCGCCGGGCTCGAAAACAGCCAATGTCCGGCACTGACACAGGACGGCCGCTCAACAGGCCTGCAGGCGCAGTTCTCAGTCGAAGGAGAATGTGTCGTCCGTTATGATCACTTTGGGACGGCGGCGGCGCGACTGCGCTGGCATGATTTCGGCCGTTCCACCGACGACGCCGGCCTCCGGACTGACGCGCACATTGACGTCCGCATCGCCACCGGGTGCAACCGCCGGATGGCTGACCTGCGCCGCCTGTTCGCCATCGCGCTCTGGCGATCGCGAACCGCCGTTGCGCTGGTCATGCCGCAAGGCCGCCGCCGCGGCAGCAACCCATTCATGCTCGTCATCCGCGGCGGTTCCACGCTTTTCATCGCGCACGTCGGAACCCGCTTCGGCGCCAATCGCGCTTGCAGCCGAAACCGGCATTGACGCCAGGTCGAGCAGTGCCAGGTAGAATTGCGGCTTCAGCAAGACGATGCTCGCCGGTTTGCCGTTTTCAGGTTGCCCGACAAGACCGTAGACGGTCGCCACGTTGAGGCAGCGCCGCAGCGTCTCTTCGTCCGCTTGCTCGATTGCCGCAATGTCGATGCCCGACGTATAGCCGGCCTCACGCACCGACGGCATGACATAGCCGAGAACGGTCTTGGCCCCCTCGACCGGCCTGTCGCCCAGCGCGCGAATGAGCGCGGCCGGGAGATCGCGGAAGGGATCAGACGCATCGCGCGCACCCTCGGACAGCTGCGCAAGAAACTCGATCAATGCCGATCGGATGGCATAGACACCACCCTCGTCTTCGATCGGTCGTGCAGCCCCGATTGCTGCCGCTGCATTGAGAAGCTTGCGCATATTGAGGTTGCGAGCCACATCCTGAACGGCGGCGGGATCGGCCTGATGCGTCCACGCGCCGTCGCCCTGCGCATGTCCGGCCGGGGCATGTGGCACGAATGCTTCCAGCGCGAGACGCGCGTTCAGCGCGACGTTTGGTAGAAGCGCTGCAACGACGACAGCCTCACGCTGCGCGGCCGTGTGGGCCGTGCTCAAGCCACGGCCGGCAAGCGGCGAACGCACGGCGGTTGCGCCCAACAGCCCGGAGGCAAGCACCAGCGCATCGATGGCAGCAGCGATCGCCAACGCCAGGAGCGCAAGCTTATTACCGTCGAAGAACGCATTCGACGTCACGACAAAGCGATGCGCCTTGTCGTCCCGCTCACGCTCGAGCCGGTTGATCGCGTTGGCGATCGGGCCCGCGCCCGAGGCTGACAATTCGGACCAATTGAGACAGTCTCTGGCAAACGCCAGGCGCTCGGCAAAACTGCGCTGCTCGACCGCATCGTTCTTTCCGACACAACGGCTCGAAAGCTGCGCCTGACCGCGATCGAGCGCGAAGGCGCGCGAGGCCAGGCCCTGCACCGCAGCGCTACTGCAGTCCGCAGCTTTGCCGGTCGACCCGTCGGTCGAAGTGGCGCCGTACGCCGTGCGAAATCGATCGGCCTCGGTACAGGCGGCCCCAAGCGCCGTCAGCGCCTGCGGCGTTGGACGACGCGCGAACGCCAACCGCGCCGCATCAAGCTTATCGCCGGCAGCTTTCGCGGTCCGTTCAACCGCGGCAACCGGCGGCATCTCACCAATCGCACCGCCCTCAGTCTTGGCCAGCGCAATCTTGTCATCCAGCAGGCGGATATCATTGTCGAGCGCGGCGATCTTGTTTTTCAGCGCGATGGCGATTGCCTGGTTCTCCCGTCGCTCGGCTTCGAGCTTACCCGCTTTGAGATTCACGTTGGCCAGCGCCGCATTGAGCTTCGCCAGTTCCTTTGACAGCCGCCGATAGATCGGCCCGCGCCCGGCCTGCGCCGAGGCTCCAAGGCCGCGTTCTTCGGCATCGCGCTCCGCTTCCTTGTCGACGACCTCGCGTTCGAGCGCGAACCGGCGTTGCCGCAACTTGCCGATTTCCGCGTCGATCAGCGCGATCTGTTTGCTAACCCCGGCAACGCGCGCCTCCAGCCGGTCACGGTCTTCGACCTTTATTGCGCGTTGCTGTCCAAGCCTGCCGGCCAGGGCGGCACCTTCCCGGCTCGCAGCCAGGCTGTCCTGCTGAAGTTTCGCCACCCTTTGACGCACGATCTCGGGGACCTGCACAACGCCGCGCCTGATATCCTCGAGTTGCGCGACATAGGCTTTCCACTGATCCGACGCCAGGAGTTGCCGCGTTGCCGTCTGCCGGTTCCGATCGGCCGTCTCGGCAATGCGATTGATAATCGCTGCAACTTCGGTTTTTGACCTGAGCTCGGCAATTCGCTCGCGCTCGTCTTTCGGAACGATCGTCGCAAAAAGCGCATCGAAGGAAAAAAACACCGAACTCGCAAGACACCCGGCAAGCATGACCAGCGGTATGACATTGCGCCCGGCAAATTGAAACAGGCTGACGACGTGGTCGACCAGCCCCGTCCCGAAGCGCATCACCAAGAGGCCGAGAACCGCAACAAAAATTGCCCCTGCGAGGCCCTGCAGCGGCATGATCCGCAACAGCGCTTCGATTTCAGGAATGGGTGATTCGGCCCCGAACCGATAGCCAAGCGCAATGACAAGCACACAGGACGCTGCCACGATAAACACACGCAGGACGTTGGCCACCACCGAGATTGGCCCGTCCTTTCCGGTTGCCGATGCAGCGCCGCTGCCCGGCTGGGCCGCCATGAACTCGCTCAGGCGCACGCCGACAAGCCAGGACAAAACCAGCATCACACCTTGGATGCCGAACGTAATCATGAACGACAGGACGGCTTCGTCGGTGAAGTTGCGCATCCCGATCCACGTCGTCCAGCCTGACGCCAGGGACAGCACGACACTGGTTATGGCGAGAAGGATCAACTGCCACGACCGGGCTATTCTGCTCCAGTTGATCATACGCATCACGCCACCGCACTGAAATTGAGACAGATTTCGCCGCGACTATAGGACATTTCGCTACCAAAACGCTAACGTTCACCAATTTGGTATTCTCGCACATCATTGATTAACGATGATTTTCCGTCATCGCATGAAAACCGCGCCAGTTAGCGGAAAGCATCGAACAAATTGGCAACGACGTCGTCGCGCACAAGAATTCATGTGTCAAAAATCGGATTCGCAGCGAATTCGCTGCGCAAGATCTCAACCGGAACCGAACAGTTACTGCTCGCCGGCACCGACAGTTGCAGCAGCAACGCCGATCCAGGCAGCGTTTGGCCCGTGAAGCGGCCGAAACAACATCGACAGCACGTCGAGCAGCGCCAGGATCCGCTCGACCTCGCCATCGTACGCCTCGCTGCCTTTCTCAAGCCCTGCGATGTCGTTGCGCGCATGGACCAGGGCCGCAGAGACCACCGTATTCCATTCCGCACGACGCTGCTCCAAGGTTTTCTGTGCCTCACCGGCGCGTTTCCATTTTCCGCGCAACCGGTAACAGGCGATGGCAAGAAACTCGAAGTACTGAAACGGCGCACTGTTCTGGATCAGCAAGTCGGCATCAGGCCGTGCCCGGCTCTTGGCCTGCATCTGCTGCTTGAGCTTGTCCAACTCTGCCAGCACGTTACCGACGAGATTGTCGACGTGCTGCTGCGAAATCGTCTGAAGCTCTTTCATCATGTCCGGGGTCATGTCGGCCGTTCCTGTTGCGCACTGCCCTGGCCCCTGACTTAATGACCAACGGGACCGAATTCACGTGATCATTAGTGGGAGCTGACGCCAACCTCGTCAATCGGTGACTGGCGCGCACCCCGCCTGCCTGGTCCCGTGTGACATGGAGAGATGACTATGGCGGGCAAACCGCTGACGATGACCGAAAAGATCCTCGCCGCGCATCTCGTCGGCGGAGAAATGACCGTCGGTAGCGAGGTTAGGCTCAAGGTCGACCAGGTCCTGCTGCAGGATGCGACGGCGACTCTGACGGTCCTGGCTTTGGATGCCATTGGCCTCGACCGCATCCGCGTCGACGTCGCCTGCCAGTATATCGACCACAACCTCTTCCAGGCTGATTTCAAGAACGCCGACGATCATCTCTTCCTGCATTCGGCGGCGCGCCGGTTCGGGCTTCACTACTCGCGTCCTGGCAACGGTATTTCGCATCCCGTCCACATGGAGCGACTCGGCATTCCGGGCACCGTCCTGGTCGGTTCGGACTCCCACACACCTGCCGCCGGCTCGCTCGGTATGTTCGCCGTTGGCGCCGGCTCCGTCGAGGTCGCCACCGTTCTTGCCGGCGAACCGCTCGCGCTGAAGATGCCCGAGATCTGGGGCATTCATCTCACGGGCGCATTGCCGGACTGGGTCAGCGCCAAGGACGTCATTCTGGAAATGCTCCGCCGCCATACCGTCAAGGGCGGGGTCGGGCGTGTCATCGAATACCACGGCCCCGGCGTCGCGACCCTTTCGGCAATGGACCGCCACGTCATTGCCAACATGGGTGCTGAACTCGGCGCAACGACATCGGTCTTTCCCGCAGACGAAAACGTTCGCCGCTTCATGGCGGCCCACGGCCGCGCCGATCAGTTTGTTCCGCTCTCAGCCGATCCGGGCTGCACCTACGACGTCACCGACGAGATAGACCTCGCCACGCTCGAACCGCTCATTGCGACACCGGGCAGCCCGGATAACGTCGTGTCGGTGCGCGACGTCGCCGGCGCACCGGTCTACCAGTCCTACATCGGCTCATCCGCCAACCCCGGCTATCGCGATTTCGCCGTGGCCGCTGCCATGGTGAAGGGACGGCAGGTGCCCGCCGAGCTGTCATTCGACATCAATCCCACAAGCCGTCAGATGCTCGCCGACCTGATGCGCGATGGCGCCATCGCTGACCTTGTGCAGGCCGGTGGCCGTCTGCATCAGGCCGGCTGCAATGGTTGTAACGGGATGGGACAGGCGCCTGCATCCGGCAAGATTTCCCTGCGAACGACACCGCGGAACTTTCCGGGCCGCTCCGGCGACAAGGACGACCGGGTTTATCTTTGCAGCCCGGAGACGGCGGTGGCGGCCGCCCTCACCGGCTGCATCACGGATCCGCGCGACCTCGCTCTCGCCTACCCCGCCATCGCCGAGCCGGACCATGGCGTGACACTGCCCGACGTTCTCGAACCTCCTCTCGCGCCGCACGAAGCGCGCAAGATCGCGCTCGCGTTCGGCCCAAACATCAAGCCGTTGCAGCACATCGCACCGCTGCCCGATACCGTCGCTGTCCCGGTGCTGCTGCATCTTGCAAACAACGTTTCCACCGACACGATCAGTCCCGCCGGCGCGGAGGCCTTGCCATTCCGCTCAAACCTCGCCGGCCTTGCGGATTTCTCCTTCCGCCGCCAAGACCCGACCTACGTCCAGCGCGCCAAGGCTGCCCGGGAAAGCGGCGGCCACGCCATTGTCGCCGGTACCAACTACGGCCAGGGCTCTTCACGCGAGCACGCAGCACTCGCACCGCGTCACCTCGGCCTGCGGCTGGTGCTGGCCAAATCGTTCGCCCGCATCCACGAACAAAACCTCATCAATGCCGGTATTCTGCCTTTGACCTTCGTCGAGCCGGCCGACTACGACCGTCTTGCCGGCGACGACGAACTGGCCGTGCATGACATCCACGACGGTGTCCGTTCCGGCTCCGACGTTTTAGTTCATGTCGCCAACAAGGGCTTCGATATCCCGGCACGCCACAACATGTCGCCCCGCCAGATCGAGATCTTCCACGCCGGCGGCCTCGTCAACTGGTTCCGCGAGCGCACCAACCGCTAGCGGCGCTATTTGGTTCGATCTCCGTTTGCGCTTAGTCTGGCGCCGGTTGTGCAATGGAAAGGAACAACCATGCTCCCCGACGACATCAGCTTCATCGAAAGCGAAGACGCCCTGCGCACCTTGCATCACGCGCCGATGAGTCGTGCCACTGACAAGGTCCTGCATGCGCTCGACGACCATTGCCGGGCAATCATCGCGCTCGCACCGTTCTGCTTGATCGCAACCCAGGGCGAGGGCGGGGCCGACGTTACGCCGCGCGGCGACCCGCCGGGGTTCGTGCGCATTCTCGATGACCGCCATCTCCTGCTGCCCGATCGCGTCGGCAATAATCGCTTGGACACGATGGTCAATCTCCTGCACAACCCGGCCGTCGGCATGATCTTCCTGGTCCCCGGCATGAACGAAACCCTTCGCATCAACGGCACCGGCAGGATCACCGACGACGCCCGCTTGCTCGAAACCTCCGCCATCAACGGCCGCGCCCCGAAGGTTGGTCTCCTGATCACGATCAAGGAAGCCTTCATGCATTGTCCCAAGGCCTTTATCCGATCGCACCTCTGGGACTCATCAAGACACATCGATCGCGCCCAGTTGCCAAGCTACGCCGAAATCCTGCTGGCTCACTGCCAGGGACTGACTAAGGAAGAAAACGCCCGCCAGACCAAGGTGATGGCCGATCGCGGCCTGTATTGACAGCCAGCGCGCAGTGCCGGGCAACTGGAGGCATCCCTTCCATGACGACATTCGCCGTTCTGGCCTACGACGGCATCGAACCAATCGACATAGGCGCCACCTACGGCGTTCTCTCGATGGCGAAACGCATCGCGCCGAAGCTGGCGTTTTATGTCGTTGCCCGGGATGACGGCGAAATAACCATGGCCAACGGCCTGCGCCTGATCGCCGATCACGCCTATCGGGACTGCCCACCCTTCGATGTCGTAATCGTACTTGGCGGGCCCGGCTGGATCGAAGCCAGCAACGACCCATCGACCATCGACTTTATTCGCCGGGCCGCTGCCGAACGGGCAATCGTCGCCGCGGTTTGCACCGGCGGCATGATCCTCGCCGCCGCCGGTCTGCTCGACGGCCGCCAAGCCACCACCAAGGTCGAGGTGTTCCCGGGTGAAACGCCACCGCTCGAGTTGCTGGCAAAGAACGGCAAGGTTGCCGCCGCACACCACGCCCGGGTCGTCGACGAAGGCCGGATCGTCACGGGCGGCGGCGTTTCGCTGGGCATCGATGTGACGCTGCATTTGATCGGGCGGCTGCTCGGCGCCGAGGTCGCGACGCAGACAGCCCGCGTCCTCGAATATTCTGCCGCCTGGCAGGCCAATGCCGAACGCCTGCCGGATCATATCTCAAGGAACTGATTTTCTGTTCTCAGGCAGCCTGCGCCCGAAACCGGAACCGCGCAGTCGCACCTGCACACGTCACATGGTCGTCAGCCGACACATGCAGCTCATCGCGCGGGAGCGCTATCAGAGCGACCGCAAGGCGTCGATGGCAGATTGTGCGATGAAGCGGGCATTGTCGTCGTCCGCATCGGCGAGATCTTTCTCTGCCGCTTCAAGTTCGCCGGCAATCGCATCCCGCCCGGCTTCGACATCGAGCGCGTGCTCGGCCAGAACGGTTACGGCTTCCGGGTTGATTTCAGCAAATCCGCCCCGGACATAAATCGTGCGCGCGACCGAACTGCCTGCAAGAACCGTGATCAGGCCCGGCTTCAATGTCACCACGGCCGGCGAGTGTCCGGCAAGCACGCCGAGCTGGCCCTCGCTGCCGGGCAGCACGACATGCTCGACAGCTTCCGACATCAACACCCGCTCCGGGCTCACGAGTTCGAAATTGAAGTCCGCCATGTCGTCGTCACCCAATCAAAACCGCATCGTCGTGCGCGCCGCCGCACTCATTGCGGCAGTTCACCCTCGCTTGATAGCCGCGCGCGGACCACCTCTGCATCCTGCAGCTTGGTCCCGCAGAAGGGACAAAAGAACACCGGATGATCGACCATCCCGGATTCCTCGTCCTCGAACTCGATCAGGCCCACCGCCATATAGAGAATACCGTCGTCGCCTTCCGTGATCAGCGGCTCGAAATCCTCACCGGCGATGGCCTCCTTCAACTCTTCGCAGCACGCACCGAAGTTGCCGTTCGACGCGCCGTTACCACCATTTTCTTCGCCATCCGGCTGGTTGGAACCGTTCTCGTCAGCCATCTCACATCCCTCCGCCGGCATCCGGCCGGGCACACGTTATGCTCATTGCGCTAACGATTATCAGAGCGGCAAACGACATTCCGTCAAGGCAAATGAGCCACACCCGGCACACGATGCACTCGCTGAGAGTGCATCGCCAACAGGGCTTCGGCTTTGGCGTTATGCTGCTTCAGCGAGTTTTTCGGCCTTTTCGATTGCTTCTTCGATCGTGCCGACCATGTAGAACGCCTGTTCCGGCAGGTGGTCGAAATCGCCGGCGACCAGGCCTTTGAAGCCCTTGATCGTGTCTTCCAGCTTGACCTGCACGCCCGGCGACCCGGTGAACACTTCGGCAACATCGAACGGCTGCGACAGGAAGCGCTCGATCTTGCGCGCGCGCGCCACTGTCAGTTTGTCTTCCTCCGAAAGCTCGTCCATGCCGAGAATGGCGATGATATCCTGCAACGCCTTGTAGCGCTGCAGCGTCGCTTGCACACTGCGAGCCACTCCGTAATGCTCATCACCGACGATCCGCGGATCGAGCATTCGCGATGTCGAATCAAGCGGGTCAACGGCCGGATAGATGCCCTTTTCGGCAATAGAGCGCGAAAGCACCGTCGTTGCATCGAGGTGGGCGAAGGTCGAGGCAGGCGCCGGGTCCGTCAGGTCGTCGGCCGGCACGTAGACGGCCTGCACCGATGTAATCGACCCTTTGGTCGTCGACGTGATCCGCTCCTGCATGCCGCCCATGTCCGTACCGAGCGTCGGTTGGTAGCCAACCGCCGAGGGAATGCGCCCCAACAACGCCGACACCTCCGAACCCGCCTGCGTGAAGCGGAAGATGTTGTCGACGAAGAACAGCACGTCCTGGCCTTGATCGCGGAAGTATTCGGCAACCGTCAGCCCTGAAAGTGCAACCCGCGCACGTGCACCCGGCGGTTCGTTCATCTGGCCGTAGACCAGCGCGCACTTCGAGCCTGCAGCCGAACCGTTGTTCTCCTTCGGGTCTTTGTTGACGTTGGATTCGATCATCTCGTGGTAGAGATCGTTGCCCTCTCGCGTGCGCTCGCCAACGCCCGCAAACACCGAATAGCCACCGTGCGTCTTCGCGATGTTGTTGATCAACTCCATGATCAGCACGGTCTTACCGACGCCGGCGCCGCCGAACAGCCCGATCTTGCCGCCCTTGGCGTAAGGTCCGAGCAGGTCGACGACCTTGATGCCGGTGACCAGGATTTCCGCTTCCGTCGACTGGTCCGCAAGTTCCGGCGCCTGCGCGTGGATCGGCCGGCTCTCGGCCGCCGAGATCGGACCGGCCTCGTCCACCGGCTGGCCGATGACATTCATGATCCGCCCGAGCGTTTCATCGCCGACCGGGATCGCGATCGCATTTCCGGTGTCGGCAACCGCCTGGCCGCGCACCAGTCCCTCGGTCGCATCCATCGCAATCGCGCGCACGGTGTTTTCACCGAGATGCTGCGCCACTTCGAGCACCAGGCGACCATCGGGGTTATCCTTGGATTTCGTCGTATCGTTGGTCGTCTCGAGTGCGTTCAGGATCGCCGGCAGTTGACCATCGAACTGCACGTCGACGACGGCGCCCATCACCTGGCGAACGCGTCCGATATTCTGATCAGCCATTTATCTTGTCCTCGTGCCGGAAAGTTGGATCTAAAGCGCTTCGGCGCCGGAGATGATTTCGATGAGTTCTTTGGTGATCTGCGCCTGGCGCTGGCGGTTGTAGCTGATCGTCAGTTTGTCGATCATCTCGCCAGCGTTGCGCGTCGCATTATCCATGGCCGACATCCGCGCGCCCTGTTCCGATGCGGCATTCTCCAGCAAGCCGCGGAACAGCTGCGTCGAGATGTTGCGAACGAGAAGGAAGTCCAGGATTTCCTCTTCGCTGGGCTCGTAGTCGTAGGCCGCGTCCGCGGAAGCGCGCGGCGCCTCCCCCTCATCTTCCCCTTCCGGAAGATTGGCCGGGATCAGCCGCTGGGCCGTCGGCACCTGCGCGATCACCGACTTGAACTCGGAAAAGTACATCGTGCAGACATCGAACTCGCCCGCCTCGAACATGTCCCGGATGGTCTGGCCGATCCGGTCCGCATTGACGAAACCGATCTGTTTGACCTCCTTGAGGTCGACACGGTCGACCGTCAGGTGCTCATATTCGCGCCGCAGAACGTCGAAGCCCTTGCGTCCGACGAACAACAGTTTGACCGTCTTGCCGTGCGCCAGCAGTCGCGTGATGTGCTGGCGCGCGAGACGTGCGATATTCGCGTTGAACCCGCCGCACAGACCGCGCTCGGCGGTCATCACGACGAGCAGGTGAACGTCGTCCTTTCCGGTCCCGACCAGCAGCGGCGAAGCGCCTTCCTTGCTGGTCAGCCCTTTGTTGAGATTGGCCAGCACCCGGTCCATGCGCTGCGCGTAGGGCCGCGCCGCGGTCACCGCGTCCTGCGCCCGGCGCAGCTTCGCCGCCGCCACCATCTGCATCGCCTTGGTGATCTTGCGCGTCGCGGTCACCGATGCGATCCGGTTTCTGAGATCCTTGAGGCTTGGCATCCGAAGCTCCGCCGTCCCTGGGTTTCAGTGTTGCTTGGATTTATGCCGAAAAGCCCTTCGAGAAATCATCGAGCAGGCTGGTGAGCTTGGCCTCGCTGTCGGCGCTCAGCTGCCCTTCGGAGCGGATCGCCTCCAGCACGTCCTTACCCGTATCGCGCATGTAGACCAGGAACTGCTCTTCGAACTTGCCGACGGACGCCACCGGAATTGGATCGAGGTAGCCGTTGGTACCGGCAAAAATGACGACCACCTGCTCTTCCGTCTTGAGCGGCGAAAACTGCGGTTGCTTCAACAGCTCCGTCAAGCGTTCGCCGCGCGCCAGCATACGCTGCGTGGCGGCGTCGAGGTCGGAGCCGAACTGTGCAAACGCTGCCATCTCACGGTACTGGGCAAGCTCACCCTTGATAGATCCGGCCACCTGTTTCATCGCCTTGACCTGCGCCGACGAACCGACGCGGGACACGGAAAGACCGACGTTCACCGCCGGGCGAACACCCTGATAGAAGAGATCGGTTTCAAGGAAGATCTGGCCGTCGGTGATCGAAATCACGTTGGTTGGGATATAGGCCGACACGTCGTTGGCCTGCGTTTCGATCACCGGCAGCGCGGTCAACGAACCCTTGCCGTTGTCCTCGTTGAGCTTGGCGGCGCGTTCCAGCAGGCGCGAGTGCAGATAGAAAACGTCTCCCGGATAGGCTTCCCGGCCCGGCGGACGACGCAGCAGCAACGACATCTGGCGGTAGGCAACGGCCTGCTTCGACAGATCGTCATATCCGATCACGGCATGCATGCCATTGTCGCGGAAATATTCTCCGATAGCACAGCCCGTGAACGGTGCCAGGAACTGCATCGGCGCCGCATCCGACGCGGTCGCTGCAATGACCACCGAATACTCCATCGCGCCGCTCTCTTCGAGCACCTTGACGAACTGCGCCACCGTCGAACGCTTCTGACCGACGGCGACGTAAATGCAGTAGAGCTTCTGCTCCTCGTCATCGCCGGCATGCAGCGGCTTCTGGTTGAGGAACGTATCGAGGATGATTGCCGTTTTGCCGGTCTGGCGGTCGCCAATGATCAGTTCGCGCTGCCCGCGCCCGATCGGGATCAGGGCATCGATGGCCTTGAGGCCCGTCGACATCGGTTCGTGCACCGACTTGCGTGGCAGAATGCCGGGTGCCTTGACGTCGACCCGGCGCATCTCGGAACCCTGGATCGGGCCCTTGCCGTCGATCGGATTGCCGAGCCCGTCGACCACGCGACCAAGCAGGCCGCGACCGACCGGCACCTCCACGATCGCGCCCGTGCGCTTGACCGTTTCGCCTTCTTTGATGTTGCGGTCGTCGCCGAAGATCACGACACCGACGTTGTCGGCTTCGAGGTTCAATGCCATCCCGCGCAACCCGCCGGGAAACTCGACCATTTCACCCGCTTGTACATTGTCCAGCCCGTAGACGCGGGCGATACCGTCACCGACCGACAGCACCTGACCGATTTCGGAGACTTCTGCCTCCTGGCCAAAATTCTTGATCTGCTCCTTCAGAATTGAGGAGATTTCAGCGGCCCGGATGTCCATTAGCCAACCTCTTTCATGCGCATCTTGAGCGTGGAGAGCTTCGTGCGAAGCGACGAATCGATCATGCGGCTGCCGACCTTGACGATCAGCCCGCCCAGCAACGCTGGATCAACCTTGGCATTGATCTGAACGTCCTTGCCGATGGACGCCTTGAGTGTGTCCTTGAGCGCTGCAAGCTGGCCGTCATTGAGCACCGTTGCGCTGGTCACGTCGGCCTCAACCTCACCGCGTGCGGCGGCCGCCAAGCTGCGAAACGCCTTGATCATCTCCGGCACGGCGAACAGCCTGCGGTTCTTGGTGATCAACCGGACGAAATTCATTGTCAGTGCGGAAAGCCCGGCCTTGCCGAGCACCGCCTCGAGCGCCTGGGCCTGCTCATCTGCCGTGAACACCGGGCTGCGCACCATGCGGCGCAGGTCCTCGCTCTCATCCAGCAGGGCCTGAAGTGTGTTGAGATCGTTTTCGACCGGCTGAAGCTGTGATTGCTCCTGCGCCAACTCGAACAGGGCAGACGCGTACCGCCCCGGTACGCTGGCCATCATTTGGTCTTCGGTCGCCACGTCGCGCGCTTTCGTGCGTTGTGGGGTGGACCCGGTTCCGTGAATTCCCCGGAGAATTCTTCGTCCGATCACCCGCGCTGAGGAGGGACACCAGCAGGAAGAAAAAGGTCGAGCCTGTATCGGCCCGCAATCCCCTGTAAGCCGCCGCGTTCCTACCACGCGGTTCGGACGCTAATCAACCGCCGGAACCGGGCCGCAATGCCGCATTGAACGAAACGCGCTCCGCCGGGCGCGCTGCGGTTGAACAATATCCGCGAGATCGGCAGATCCGGTACTTTCTCAGCCGACCCGCGTAATCACGGCCGAGCCCGCCTCCAGTGTTCGGTGAACGGGGCATTTTCCAGCGATTTCCACGAGCTTCTCGCGCGTCTCATCATCGATCTCGCCGTCCACCGAAATCACGCGCTCGAAACGGTCGATCTTGCCGCCTCGCCCGTCAACCGCATCGCCACAGTCGGCACAGTGCTCGGCCGCAACCTTTCCGTGTGACACCGCGACGCTGATCTTGCCGAGCGCCATCTTCTTGCGGCTGGCATACATCCTAAGCGTCATCGTCGTGCATGCTCCGAGCGCCACCGCCAGGTAATCGTAGGGCGACGGTCCCGAATCCAGACCGCCAACGGACTTCGGCTCATCGGCAAGCAGTCGATGGCGCCCGGCAAGCGCCGTGTTGGAGAACTTTCCAAGGCCGGTCTCGGAAACGACGACATCCTCGTGTTGCTCGACATGGAGGTTGTCGTCCGGCGCAAACCGGCCCGCCCATGCTGCAATCATGGCCGCCGCATAGGCAGCATCGTCGGCCTTCGAAATCAGATGATCGGCATTGTCGAGCGAGACGAAGCTCTTCGGATGTTTGGCGGCGCCGAATATCCTGCCGGCGTTTTCGATCCCCACGGTCTGGTCGATCGGCGAGTGCAGCACCAGGAGTGCTTTCTTCATCGCGGCGATCCGGTCTTCCAGCCGGCTGCCCTCGGCATCTTCGACAAAGTCGCGGGTGATGGTGAATTTGCGTCCGGCCAGGCTGACATCGGCCCGACCCTGCTCGCGGATATCATCGAGCGACGCTCCGAACTGGTGTAGTACGTGGCCGACATCGGCCGGTGCACCGATCGTTGCCACGCCTTTGACCTCCGCAATATCTCCGGCCGCCGCCAACACCGCAGCACCACCGAGCGAATGCCCGACCAGGATCGATGGCGCGGCGAACTGCTCGCGCAGATGATCGGCCGCCGCTACCAGGTCCCGAACGTTCGAGGTAAAGTTCGTATTGGCAAATTCACCCTGTGATGAGCCGAGACCGGTAAAGTCGAACCGCAACACCGCAAACCCGTGTTGCGCCAGTCCCTGCGAGATTTGCCGCGCTGCAAACAGATCCTTCGAGCACGTGAAGCAATGCGCGAACAAAGCATAGGCCCTGACCGGCCCGGCCGGCAGATCAAGTCGGGCCGCAAGCTCATTTCCATCATGGCCCTTGAACGTGCTGCGCACCGTCGTCGTCGCCATTGCCTTCTCCCGTTTTGATCAAATGCGAACGTCAGCCGGCGGCATCGCAAGTGCCCGCCGGACCATGAATGCCCAAATGGGCATCAGTTACAGGAAATTATAGGGATCGACGTCGACCTGCAGGCGGATATCCCCTTTGCTCGCGGGGATTTGACCGAGCCAGCCGCGCAAATAACTTTGCATGTCGATTTCGCGAGGAGCCTTGACCAGCAGCCGCCAGCGGTGGCGCCCGCGCACCACCGCGAGCGGCGCCTCCGCCGGCCCGAGGACGCAGATTTTGTCCGACGCCGGCGCCGACCGCGCCACTTCACGTGCATAAAGCTCCGCCACCTCCTTGTGCCGCGCCGAGATGACCAGCGCCGCCAGTCTCCCGAACGGCGGCAGCATGCCGGCCTGGCGCTGCGCGATTTCACGCTCGACGAATGTATCGCGGTCACCGGTGACAATCGCCTGCATCACCGGATGCTCAGGCAAATGCGTCTGCACGAACCCGCGACCGCGCGCAAACGCCCGGCCCGCCCGTCCGGTCACCTGATGCATCAGCTGAAACGATCGTTCGCCCGCCCGCGGGTCCGCCTGTCCGAGGCCGAGATCCCCATCCACGATGCCGACGGTCGCCAGGTCCGGAAAGTGGTGGCCTTTGGCAACGATCTGCGTCCCGATAATGATATCCGCATCACCGGATTCGATGCGTGCGATTACGTCGCGCATCTCGGTCAACGACGGAATGAGATCGCTCGACAGCAACACGACGCGCGCATTGGGAAACCGCTCGCCGACCTCTTCCGAAATCCGCTCGACGCCCGGCCCGCAGGCGACCAGGCCGCCGACCTCGGCACACTTCGGGCATTTTTCCGGGATCGGCAGCGAAAACCCGCAATGGTGGCAGTTGAGCCGCCGCCGGAAGCGGTGTTCCACCAGCCACGCCGAGCACTGCGGACATTCGATGCGGTGCCCGCACGCCCGGCACAGCGTCAGCGGCGCATAGCCCCGCCGGTTGAGAAACAACAGGCTCTGGCGCCCCTCTTCAAGCGTCTCGCGCACCGCCTCAACCAGCGTCGGCGCCAGCCAGCGGCCTTGTTCCGGCGCATCGGCCCTGAGATCGATCGCTTTGACCTCCGGCAATTCCACACCGGAATAGCGCCCCGGCAGGATGACCTGACGATAGCGCCCGGACCGCGCGTTGACGTGACTCTCGATCGACGGCGTGGCCGATGCCAGCACGATCGGAAACCCGCCGATGTTGGCGCGCACGACGGCCATGTCCCGCGCTTGATAGTTGACCCGATCGTCCTGCTTGAAACCACCGTCGTGCTCTTCGTCGATGACGATCAGGCCGAGATCGCGGAAGGGCAGAAACAGCCCCGATCGCGCACCAACGATGCAGCGCGCCTTGCCGCTCGCCACCGCCTTCCAGACCCGCCCGCGCTCGGTCCCGCCCAGCGCCGAATGCCATTCGACCGGCGCGCACCCGAAGCGGCCCTCGAAGCGGTCCATGAACTGGCTGGTCAGGGCAATCTCCGGCAGCATGATCAAGACCTGCCGGCCCTGCGCCAGAGTTGCCGCGACCGCCTCGTAATAGACCTCCGTCTTGCCTGACCCCGTGACGCCGTCGAGCAGCGTCACCGAAAAGTTGGCCGCCTCCACCGCCGACTTCAATGTATGGACCGCAAGGTCCTGGGCATCGGCAAACTCAACCGTTGCATGCGCCGGGTTCGGCTTCGGATAGCCCCTCTCGGGTATGGCGACATCGACCAGGACGCCGGCCCGCACCAGACCGTCGATCACGCCGCTCGTGCAATCGGCGGCGCGCGCCAGTTCCGCCTTGGACCGGACAAGGCCGTCGGCGGCAATCTCGATCGCCCTTGTGCGCGCCGGCGTCATCCGCGGCGGCAGATGCGCATCGGGTACGATTTGCACGCCGAGCCGCGGCTTTTCCGGCTCGAAGGCCGACCGCGCCCCCATCATCATCCGCACGACCATCCCGAGCGGCGACAGGGTATAGCGCGAGATCCACTCGGCAAACCGCATCGACTCGACCGGCAGTGCCGGTACGTCGACCTGCCCGGCCAGCGCCTTGAGTTTGGCCGGCGCAACAGGTTTCTGCAGCCCGACCGGCTCGTCCCAGACGACACCGATGCGCACCTGCGGCCCAAACGGCACGAGAACGAACGCCCCCGGCGCAACCGGGCCTTCCTCGCCGAGCAGGTAATCGTAGCTCTGGTCGAGGGCCACCGGCAGCACCACCGGCACGCGGTGCAGCGTAGCGTTGGGATCTCCGGCTAGTTCCAGAAGCTTGCTCAATAGGCCTACTCGGATCGCGAATCAGTCGTTCAACACTACGACGACAGTTTGGGCCTTCGAATGGCCGGCGTCATGCAAGCGTTTCACGCCCGTGCGGCTCGTCGAAGTCAAGAACCGGGCCAATGGCAACGACCCGGCTCGGGTTCACCGACACCTGGCTCATGTAATAGTGGTTTTTGATATGTGCAAAGTCGACCGTCTCGGCCACTCCCGGCTGCTGGTAGAGATCCCGCGCATAGGACCAGAGCGCCGGATAATCGATCAGCCGCCGCCGATTGCACTTGAAGTGCCCGTGATAGACCGGATCGAAGCGCACGAGCGTCGTAAAGAGCCGCCAGTCCGCCTCGGTAATCTGCCCGCCCACGAGGTATCGGCGCGTTGCCAGGCGCTGTTCCAGCCAGTCCATCGTCTCGAACAGCGCCACGACGGCGGCATCGTAGGCCTGCTGCGATCGTGCGAAGCCGGCCTTGTAGACACCATTGTTGAGCGTTTCGTAGATCCGCGCGTTGACTGTATCGATCTCACCGCGCAGCGCTTCGGGATAGTAATCGACAGGCTTTGCCCCCAGAGCATCGAATGCGCCATTGAACATGCGGATAATTTCGGATGACTCGTTGCTGACGATCGTCCCACGCTCCTTGTCCCAAAGCACCGGAACGGTCACGCGTCCTGAAAAGCTTGGATTGGCACGCGTGTAGATCTCGTGCATGTACCGGGCACCGCCGGCCGGGTCGCCGACAACGCCGGGACCGGGCTCGAACGTCCAGCCGTTCTCGCCCATATACCAGTTCACGACCGCAACATCGATCATCGCTTCAAGCCCTTTCAGCTTGCGCATGATCATCGTCCGATGCGCCCACGGGCACGCATGGCTGACGTAGAGCAGATAGCGGCCGCTCGCAGCCGCAAAACCCGCCTCTCCACTCGGGCCGGCCGCACCGTCAGCCGTTATCCAGTTGCGGAATTTGGCGGCACTGCGCTCGAACTTGCCGCCTTCGCCCGTTGGCATGGCATCCTGCGTCTGCCACTGGCCATCAATCAGAAGTCCCATGCCCGGCTCCTCGCCCTGCGGTCGTTAACAATTCGTTAACGGTGTAGACTGGAAGGTGGTGTTGCGATTCGCAATTTTGAACCGATCAGGCGGCGCCATGGCCACGGACGACCAGCGCGATATTGACATAGCCGATAGCGCCCTAACCGGCATTGTCGACGCTTGGCTCGACCACATTTGCCACGCGCGCGGATATGCCGAAAACACGCGCAACGCCTACGCGCGCGATGCCGGCCAGTTCCTCGATCACCTGCACACCCGCCTCGGCCGCCCTGCACAGCTCCGCGACCTGCGCCAGGTCGACGGCAGAACCTTCCGCACCTTCATGGCAGCGCGCCGCAAGGCCGGCGCCTCCAGCCGCTCGCTGGCGCGTACGCTATCTGCCCTGCGCGCCTTCTTTCGCTGGCTCGAGACCGAAGACATCCTGCGCAACCGCGCCATCATGCAGGTCGCACTGCCGAAGGTCGCGCGTTCGCTGCCCAAACCGCTGACCGTCGATAAGGCCATGACGGTCGTCGCAGAGCGCACCGAAACCGATCTCGACTGGGTCGCAGCCCGTGACACCACCGTTCTTCTCCTTCTCTATGGTGCCGGCCTTCGCATATCGGAAGCCTTGGGTCTCAAGCGCCGCGATGCCCCGACACGCGATCGCGATACGCTGCGCATCATCGGCAAAGGCGGCAAGGAGCGCCTGGCCCCGGTACTGCCCGTAACCGTGAGCGCGGCCGAAAGCTATCTCGACCTTTGCCCGTACCAACTCGCCCCGGACGATCCGCTCTTCGTCGGTGTCCGCGGCGGCCCGCTGTCGCCGCGCATCATCCAGCTCGCCATCGCGCGCCTGCGTGAGCGCCTCGAACTTCCCAACAACGCCACGCCGCACACCTTGCGCCATTCGTTTGCCACGCACCTTCTTGCAGCCGGCGCAGATCTGCGCCAGATCCAGGAACTCCTCGGCCACGCCTCCCTGTCGACCACACAGTCCTACACCGAGGTTGAACGCGAGCGTCTGCTCGCCGTCTACGACGCAGCCCACCCCCGCGCTTAGGGCGAGCACTATGGTCTTTCAGGTTTGGCTGAAGCCATTCCGCTCCTCCGCCCGACAACACCGCGCTTCTGCGATGGGGCACCAACCCCGAACTTGCGTGGACCGTCGACGCCCGTCACAATCCGCCGCAAACACGCGTTGCGAGAGGAAGTCCCGCCATGACCAAGAAAACCGCCCTTATTGTCGGCTCAGGCAGCGGCATCAGCGCATCATTCGCGCGGGTTCTCGCGCGCGAGGGCTACGATTTGGCACTTACTGCCCGCAACACCGACAAGCTCGCCAAACTCGTTTCCGAAACCAACGCCACGGCGTTTGCCTGCGATGCCACCAAGATCGATCAGGTCGCGGCCGTCTTCACCGAGCTGGATCGCTCCTTCGGCCACCTCGACGTCGTTCTGTATAACCCGAGCCAGCGTGTACCCGGCACGATCCTCGACATCGCCCCGGCCGACGTTGCTCAGGCAATCAACGTATCCGCGTTCGGCGGTTTCCTCGTCGCCCAGGAGACCGCCAAGCGCATGATCAAGCGCGGCCAGGGCACCATCTTGTTCACCGGCGCATCCGCCAGCGTCAAGGGCTATGCCCGCTCCACCGCCTTCGCCATGGGCAAGTTTGCGCTCCGCGGCCTCGCCCAGTCACTCGCCCGCGAACTGGCACCGCAAAACATACACGTCGCCCATTTCGTGATCGACGGCGGTGTGCGCAATCCCGAAAAGGGCCGGATGGAGGAAGCCGGTGATCCGCAGGACAAATACCTCGATCCCGACGCCATCGCCGAGACCTACCTGACGATCGTCAACCAGCATCGATCAGCCTGGACGTGGGAAGTCGAATTGCGTCCGTGGGTCGAAAACTTCTGATGTCGATCAGCGACGGGCTACTCGGTGCAACCGGCCGCCAAGCGACGACAAGCGCTACAGCGAACTGTCCTTGACCTGCTTTTCGATCCGCTCCAGTAGCGCCCGCTCCCGCAGGAACGGATGGATCTTGAGCGCCGCCTTGAGTGCCGTCAGCGCACCCTTCCAGTTCTCTGCCCTGAGATTGATCATCATCATTCCCGCCAGCGCACCGAAATGGCGCGGCTCCAGGGCCAGTGTCCGCTCGATGTCGACCACGGACTGGGCATCCTTGCCCTGATAGAACAGGATGGTTGCCCTGAGGTTCCATCCCTCTGAATAGTTCGGCATCACCTTCAGTGCACTGTCGACATGCTCGATAGCGATCTGCAGCTGCCCGGCACGCATTGCCTGACGCGCAAGTTGCATGGCGTAGTCGACCTCGACATTTCCGGACTGATACCACAGCCCCCAGATCTGCGATGCCAATGCACGCGCGCTTTCTTCTGTTTGCGCCTTGCCGAGCGCATTGAAGAGAATGTCGAGCTTACGCTCGCGCTCAGCCGCCTGGGCTTTAGCTTCGTCCTGTGCCGTGCGCAGCTCTGCCCGCGCTGCCGTATGGCCGCCTACCAGCAGCACACCAATGACAATCAGGATGATAATGCTACGCATCTCGACCACCCGATCCGTAGGGACGCTTGCGGCGTCCAACGTTTGAGATCGTAATCCAACCCGGCCCGGTTGGATAGTATGGTGGGGACAAATCGCGAGACAGCGCCCAGTATGGGAATAATTCTCGCACAGCCGGATCTATTGCACGATACCGCGCACCGCCTCGCGCCAGGCGATGAAGATGCCGCTCGCAACGATGACTGCGATCCCGGTCCAGGTCACCGCATCCGGAAAATCGCCGAACGCGACGAGCCCGACCACCGTCGCCGAAACGATCTCGACATAGGCGTAAGGTGCAAGCTGCGGCGCCGAGGCATGTTCATGCGCCAGAATGATCAGATAGTGCCCGGCCGCAGCCAGCAATCCGATCACGACCATCAAGGCCAGCTCCGCCGCCGTCGGCGTAAGCCAGAACCAGGGCACGAACACCGAACTCACGACCGTGCCGACAAGTCCGGTCATCAACAGCGTGACCAGCACCGGGTCGGACCCGGCGAGCTTGCGTGTTGCAAGCACATAACACGCATAAAAACACCCCGCGCCGAGCGCGAACAGTGTGGCGATGCTCAAGGCGGCAAAGCCCGGCCGGATGACGAGCAAGGCACCCGCAAACCCGACGGCGACGGCCGCCCACCGCAGTTTTCCGACACGGTCGCCAAGCAGTGCCGGCGCCAACGCGGTGACCACGAACGGATAGACGAAGACCACCGCGAGCGCATCGGCCAGCGGCATCGATTTGACTGCCGAGAAGAAGCAGATCGTGGCGATCAGCAAGAGACCGCCACGCGCCAGTTGCAGCAACGGGCGCTGCAGCCGGAACGTCCGCCCCCCGTAGCGCCACACGACGAACGGCAGAAACAGGACGAAATGAAAGAAATAGCGCGCCCACACCACCTGCAACGGATGAAACGTGCCTGTCAGATGTTTGGCAATGCCGTCCATCACCGGAATGATCGTCATCGCCACGACGATCATGATGATGCCGAGCATTGCTTGGCGCTGTGCCGTGCGAACCGGCGGTGCGACCGGTGCAAAGGGATGCTGTTCGGTCACGGCAGGCGGCCTGCGCAGCAGTGCCGATCGTGCCGCAGCTCACATATGCAGCGCACGCTTGTCGACCGCGAGAGCAGCCTCCTTCACGGCTTCGGACAGCGTTGGATGCGCATGGCAGGTGCGCGCAAGGTCTTCGGCCGATCCGCCGAACTCCATGATCACAACGGCCTCGGCAATCAGCTCGCCGACACTCGGCCCGACCATGTGGACCCCGAGGATCCGATCGGTTCCGGCATCCGCCAGGACCTTTATGAAACCGTCCGTCGTCCGGTTGACCTTGGCCCGTCCGTTGGCTGTGAAGGGAAACTTGCCGGCAGAGTAGGCAACACCCGCATCCTTCAGTTCGTCCTCGGTTTTGCCGACCGACGCGACTTCCGGATACGTGTAAATGACGCTCGGGATGACGTCGTAGTTGACATGGCCGGCCTGGCCGGCAAGCCGCTCGGCAACCGCCACGCCTTCGTCTTCCGCCTTGTGCGCCAGCATCGGACCGGCAATAACGTCACCGATGGCGTAGACGTGCGAGAGAGATGTCTGCAAATGAGCATCGACAACGATGCGCCCGCGCTCGTCCTTGGCAATGCCGGCCTCATCGAGACCAAGCCCGTCGGTATAGGGCACCCGCCCGATCGAAACCAGTACGACGTCGGCTTCGACGGTCTCGGCATCACCACCTGCTGCTGGCTCGATCGTCACCGTATGGCCACCGCCGCCGGCCGGCGAGACGCCGGTTACCTTGGTCCCAAGCTTGAAAGCCATGCCCTGCTTCTGCAGAATCCGCTGGAACTGCTTGGCAACTTCTCCGTCCATGCCCGGAATGATACGGTCCAGGAACTCAACGACGAGCACCTCGGCCCCAAGCCTGCGCCATACCGAACCAAGCTCCAGCCCGATCACGCCGGCACCGATCACCAGCATGCGTTTCGGCACTTCTCCGAGTTCCAACGCGCCTGTCGACGAGACGACCGTGTTCTCGTCGATCTCGATGCCCGGCAGCTGCGCCACATCGGAACCGGTCGCAATCACGATGTTCTTGGTCTCGAGGTTCTGACTCTCGCCACCCTCGACCACCACCTGGACCTGGCCCGCACCGAGCACCTTGCCGGTGCCGTGAAAGGCATCGATCTTGTTCTTTTTCAGAAGGTAGGCGACGCCATCGACGTTGCCCTTGATGCCCTCGTCCTTGAACGCCAGCATCTTGGCAAGATCCAGCGACGGCGACACGTCGATGCCCATGTCGGCAAACCCGTGTCCAGCCTCCTCGTAGAGTTCCGATGCATGGAGCAACGCTTTCGATGGAATGCAGCCGACGTTGAGGCACGTGCCGCCGTGCGTTGCGCGCTTTTCGACGACAGCGACCTTCAAGCCGAGCTGCGCCGCGCGGATTGCGCACACATAACCGCCCGGACCGGTGCCGATGACGATCAGATCATATGAGTCAGCCATTTCATGTTTTCCCGTTCAACCACACGCCATCAGCCGGTTTCGTCGATTGGACAGCCGAACGCCCAGGCGTGCCCGAACGGATCGCGCAATCTTCCATCGTATTCGCCCCAGGCAACTTCCCTCGGAGGCATATCGATCCGCGCGTCGAGCTTTTGCGCGGCATCGAACTTCGCATTGACGGCATCCCGGCCGTCGAGCAACACCCGTATCAAAACCGTCGTTGCACCCGCGGCTGCGGGTGTCGCGACCCCTGCAACTGCCCCGGCACCGTGTTCGTGCATCATGATGACACTGTCACCAATCCGCACGCGAGCATGAACGATTTTGCCCAGCGCCTCGTCACGCACGACGTGCAGGACTTCGCCGCCGAAGGCCGCCTCGTAGAACGCAATCGCGGCCCGTGCATCATCAACCGCGAGATACGGGAAGACCGGCACCGCCTCAAAGCTCCAGCAGGAACCGTTGCGGATCCTCGAGACATTCCTTGACGCGCACCAGGAACGTCACCGCCTCCTTGCCGTCGACAATGCGGTGATCGTAGCTGAGCGCCAGATACATCATTGGCCGTGCTGCGATCGACCCGTCGTCCAGCACCACCGGACGCTGCTCGATGCGGTGCATACCGAGAATGCCGGCTTGCGGCGCGTTGAGGATTGGCGTCGACAGCATCGAGCCGTAGACCCCACCGTTGGAAATCGTGAACGTGCCGCCCTGCATTTCCTCGATGCCGAGCTTGCCGTCCCGCGCCCGCTTGCCGAAGTCGGTGATCGCCATCTCGATCTCGGCCAGGCTCATGCGGTCGGCTTCGCGGATCACCGGCACCACCAGCCCCTTGTCGGTACCGACGGCGACACCGATGTGATAGTAGTTCTTATAAATCAGGTCCTGTCCGTCGATCTCGGCGTTGACCGCCGGGATTTCGCGCAACGCCTGAATGCAGGACTTCACGAAGAAGCTCATGAACCCGAGCTTGACTCCGTGACGGCGCTCGAACAGCTCCTTGTAGTCAGAACGCAGGTTCATGACGGCGCTCATGTCGACGTCGTTGAACGTCGTCAGCATTGCCGCCGTGTTCTGCGCGTCCTTCAGCCGTCGCGCAATCGTTTGGCGCAGACGCGTCATCCGCACCCGCTCCTCCCGCGCGGCATCGTTCGGTGCGGATGGCGCCCGCATTTGCTGCACCGGAACGGGTGCCGGCGCCAGCGATGCGACCTGTGTCTGGCCCGCAGTGCTGCTTGCCGCCAGCGCATCTTCCTTCAGAACCTGCCCGCGCCGGCCGGAACCGTCGACCATCGCGGCATCGACACCCTTTTCCTCGAGGATCTTTCGCGCTGCCGGAGACGGCGGCATGGACGTCGTCGCATCGCCTGGCTGAACGGCGGTTTCCGCCTGCGCCGCGGCCGGTTGTGGCGCCGCCGCGGGCGTTGCCGTCGGCGTCTCGACCGCTGCACCGTCGCCCGCATTGACCGTGCCGAGCAGGGCGCCCACCTCGACGGTCGTGCCTTCTTCCACCGCGATCGTCCCGAGTGTACCGGCCGACGGTGATGGTACTTCGAGGGTGACTTTGTCGGTTTCCAATTCGCATAGAGGCTCGTCCACGGCAACGGTATCACCGGGCTGCTTGAACCACTGCCCGACGGTTGCCTCCGTCACGCTTTCACCCAGCGTCGGTACCCGAATTTCTATCGACATGCACTTTTCCCCTATGCCCTTCCATTCGGGCGGTGATCACCCGGTTGTCCTCGCTGCCCGACACTGACGCACCGGATTCAGCCTTTGAGCGCCTCTTCCACCAGTGCGTTTTGTTCGTGGATGTGCCGCGACAACTGCCCCGTCGCAGTCGAAGCCGCCGCTGCCCGCCCGACATACCGTGCACGCTTGTGTTTCGCATCGACATGTTCGAGGACCCACTGGATGTTCGGTTCGATGTAGTTCCAGCAGCCCATGTTGCGCGGCTCTTCCTGGCACCAGATCATCTCGGCCTGCGGGAACCTCCCGAGCTCGTCGATCAGCGAGCGCGCCGGAAACGGATAGAGCTGCTCGACGCGCAACAGATAGACGTCGTCGATCCCGTCGGCCTCGCGCGCCTCGAGAAGGTCGTAGTAGACCTTGCCCGAACACATCACCACACGGCGGATGTTCTCGTCTGATTTGAGGTCGATCGGCGTACGGTCGCTGGGGTGGTGCTTGACGTCGGCATCATCCCAAAGCAGGCGGTGGAAGGTCGTCTCCGTCGACATCTCGGAGAGGCTGGACACCACCCGCTTGTGGCGCAGCAGCGACTTCGGCGTAAAGATAACGAGCGGCTTCCTGAACTTGCGATGCAACTGCCGTCGCAAGATATGGAAGTAGTTCGCCGGCGACGTGCAATTGGCCACCTGCCAGTTATCTTCGGCGCTGAGCTGCAGATAGCGCTCGATCCGTGCCGACGAGTGCTCCGGGCCCTGCCCTTCGTAGCCGTGCGGCAGCAGCAGCACGAGACCGCTCATTCTGAGCCACTTGCGTTCACCCGACGAAATGAATTGGTCGATGACCACTTGCGCGCCGTTGGCGAAATCACCAAATTGCGCTTCCCACAATGTCAATGCATTTGGTTCCGAAAGCGTATACCCGTACTCGAACCCGAGCACCGCTTCTTCCGACAGCATCGAGTTGATGACTTCGAAACCGCCCTGATCCGGCGACACCGATTTTAGCGGTGTGTAGCGCCGCTCGGACTGTTGATCGATCAACACCGCATGGCGTTGCGAGAACGTCCCACGCTCGACATCCTGACCGGACAGGCGGACGGGGAATTTGTCCCTCAACAGGGTGCCGAACGCGAGATGCTCGGCCATCCCCCAGTCGATGCCCTCGCCCTGCTCCACCATTTGCTGGCGCCGGTCGAGCAGCCGCTTGACAGTGCGATGCGCATTGAAGTCGCCGGGCAGCGTCGTAATCTGCCGCCCGACGTCGCGCAGAACTTCGATGTCGACACCGGTCTGGCCGCGCCGCGCTTCGTCTTCCGCAAAGCCGATGCCGGACCATTTGCCGTCGAGCCAGTCGGCCTTGTTGGGCTTGTAGCTGTCCGCCGCCTCGAATTCGGCATCGAGCATCGCCCGAAAGTCGGTGCGCACCTGCTCGACCTCTGCCGGCGTCATCACGCCTTCATCGATGAGTTGCTTGGAGTAGATTTCGTACGTAGTCGGATGTTGCTTGATCGCCCGATACATGATCGGCTGCGTGAACATCGGCTCGTCGCTTTCGTTGTGCCCGTGCCGGCGATAGCAGAACATGTCGATCACGACCGGTTTGCCGAACTTCTGGCGAAATTCCGTTGCCACCTTAGCCACGTGCACAACTGCTTCCGGATCATCGCCGTTGACGTGGAAAATCGGTGCCTCGATCATGCGTGCCACATCCGAGCAGTAAGGCGATGAACGCGAGAACCTCGGGTTGGTGGTAAACCCGATCTGGTTGTTGATCACGAAGTGGATCGACCCGCCGGTCTTGTGGCCCTTGAGCCCGGAAAGGCCGAAGCATTCCGCCACCACGCCCTGGCCGGCAAACGCCGCATCACCGTGAATCAGCAACGGCAGCACCTGGGTGCGATCCCGGTCGCCATGCTGGTCCTGTTTTGCCCGCACCTTGCCGAGCACGACCGGATCGACGATCTCGAGATGACTTGGGTTGGCAGTCAGCGACAGGTGCACGTTGTTGCCGTCGAACGACCGGTCCGACGATGCCCCGAGGTGATATTTCACATCACCCGAACCTTCGACATCATCCGGCTTGAACGAGCCGCCCTTGAATTCGTTGAAGATCGCACGGTGTGGCTTGCCCATGACGTTGGCCAGCACGTTGAGCCGGCCGCGGTGCGCCATGCCGATCACGATCTCCTTCAACCCGAGCTGGCCGCCGCGCTTGATAATCTGCTCCAGCGCCGGCACCATCGACTCACCGCCCTCGAGCCCGAACCGCTTTGTGCCGGTGTACTTGACCTCGCAAAACTTTTCGTAGATTTCCGCTTCGGCCAGCTTGTTGAGGATCGCCTTCTTGCCTTCGACGGTGAAGCTCACGTCCTTTTCTTCACCCTCGATGCGTTCCTGGATCCAGCCTTTCTGCTCCGGCGTCGAAATGTGCATGAACTCGACACCGATCGAACGGCAATAGGTCTGCCGCAGGATGCGCAGGATCTGCCGGATCGTCGCCGTCTCGAGACCGAGCACGTAGTCGAGAAAGATCGGCCGGTCGTAGTCGGCCTCGGTAAAGCCGTACGTATCGGGATTGAGTTCCCTGTGCTCGGCCGGCGGCGACAAGCCCAGCGGGTCGAGGTTTGCCGCGAGGTGCCCGCGCACGCGGTAGGAGCGGATCAGCATCAGCGCGCGAACCGAATCCTGTGTCGCCCTGAGCGATGCCGCCATCGACAGGCCGACCCCGCCATGCGCGGCACGCTCCTGGATCCGGTCCTGGAAGTGGCGCTCGGTCTGGCTGTAGTCCCCGGTCAGCGCCGCAACCACGTCGGCGTCGCCGTTCGGGCCACCGAGCCGCTCCAGCGGCACCGCCCATGACGCGCCTGCGGTTTCGGCCGCCGCCTGGCCCTGTTCCTCATGCAGACTTTCGAAAAACAGCCGCCACTCATCGCTGACCGCGCCCGGATTGCGCTCGTAGACTGCCTGCATTTCCTCGATGTAGCCGGCATTGACTCCATTGAGAAAGGAGGTCTGGGCGAAGGACTGATTGAGCGGCTGACGAGACATGGATGCTGGGCCTCCAATGATGGCGCAAGAACGCGCGCGACGGACCGGTGGCGGAAATCAAAACCACACTTGACCGTTCGGGCCAATGGTCCATCCGCACAATTAAATCAAGCTCAACGCGTATAATGTGATCTGAAACCGGCAATGAATACAATTAAAGCGCCCGCTCGGGCGCTTTATGCGGGCGCTGGGTTGATACAGCCGGCGACCGAACAGCGGCGCCGCCGGTCAACCATTGAGCACGCCCGCCAGGGTGGTTCCCAGCGATGCGGGACTGTCGGCAACCGCAATCCCAGCCGACTTCATCGCCTCGATCTTGTCTTCGGCACTGCCCTTGCCACCGGCGATGATCGCACCGGCATGCCCCATGCGCCGACCCGGCGGTGCCGTCACACCGGCAATGAACCCGGCCATCGGCTTCTTGCGCCCGCGCTGCGACTCGCGCTTGATGAAATCGGCCGCATCTTCTTCCGCCGAACCACCGATTTCGCCGATCATGATGATCGAAGCCGTTTGATCATCGGCAAGGAACATTTCCAAAACATCGATGAAATCCAGGCCTTTGACCGGATCACCTCCGATCCCGACGGCGGTCGACTGGCCGAGGCCGGCATCCGTCGTCTGCTTGACCGCTTCATAGGTCAGCGTCCCCGAGCGTGACACGATGCCGACGTTACCCTTTTTGAAGATGTTGCCCGGCATGATGCCGATCTTGCATTCTTCCGGCGTCAGCACACCCGGACAGTTCGGCCCGAGCAGGATCGACGACGAACCGGTCAGCGCCCGCTTCACCTTGATCATGTCCATCACCGGGATACCTTCGGTAATGCACACGATCAGCGGGATTTCGGCATCGATCGCCTCGAGGATTGCATCGCCCGCAAACGGTGGCGGCACGTAGATCGACGTCGCCGTGGCACCCGTCTTCTCCTTCGCCTCCGCAACCGTATCGAAGATCGGCAGATCGGCGAGGTCGCTGGCCTCATGCGTCGTCCCGCCCTTGCCGGGCGTTACTCCGCCGACGACCTTGGTGCCGTAGTAGGCCCGCGCCTGCTGCGTGTGAAACGTGCCCTGACTGCCCGTAAAGCCCTGGCAGATGACCGTGGTATTGCTGTCGACAAGGATTGCCATGAGCGATTGCCTCTATTTGTCTTGGGAGCTGGAGCCAGTGAATGGATTGATGACCCGGACGCTACCGTAGAGCTGGCCATCATTCAGGTCTTCCGTGAAAAGTGTCGTTGCGCCGAGTGCTTCTGCAGCCGAAACGACAGCTGCATCCCAATACGAAATCTGCCAGACCTCGGCGCGCACGATGGCGGTCTTCAGTAAAATCGCATCCGTCGGCACGAACGGCATTCGCACCAGCCTATCGACCCACCTCGCTGCTATCCTCGGCAAGAGTGGTCTTGCCAGCTTGCGGGTAGCGGCGACGTAAAACTCCTGAACCACCTGTGCCGAAGTGCCAAACCGATCTTCTCGGATCACGCTGCGCGCGCAGTCCCGCTTCACGCTGTTCGCTGGATCGCTATCGACCGCGTAGACCAAAACGTTGGTATCGAGAAACACGTCAACGCTCATGGAGATCATCTCGCGACCAGGTCTTCTCACCGACCCGAGCGCCCGCCTCGTCTACTTCCTCAAACAGCTGATCCCACTCGCGTTGCTGGCGGCGCGCGCGCTCCGCAATATCCTCAAGCGCATGGCGAACAAGAGCATTCACTGTCGTATTGTGCGCCGCAGCATAGCGCCGCACATCCGCCAGAACGTCATTATCCACCGCAAGCGTAATGTTTTTCATTCTCCACAGTATATGTGGGGCTGTGTAGAAGGGCAAGCCGTCGTGTGATCAACCGAGCTTCTTCACTTCATCCGTAATCTTCTTGGCGGCGTCGGCGAGATTGTCCGCCGGCAGGATCGCGAGACCGGATTCGGCCAGGATCCGCTTGCCTTCTTCGACGTTCGTGCCTTCGAGACGCACGACAAGCGGCACGTTGACACCGAGTTCCTTGGACGCCGCGACGACGCCTTCGGCAATGATATCGCAGCGCATGATGCCGCCGAAGATGTTGACCAGGATGCCCTTGACCGCATCGTCGTTGAGAATGATTTCGAACGCCGCCTTGACCCGCTCCTTCGGCGCAGACCCCCCGACGTCGAGGAAGTTCGCCGGTTCACAGCCATAAAGCTTGATGATGTCGAGCGTCGCCATTGCAAGTCCCGCCCCGTTCACCAGGCAACCGATGTTGCCGTCGAGCTTGATAAAGGCGAGATCGTGCTTCGAGGCCTCGATCTCCATCGGATCTTCTTCTTCGAGATCGCGCAGCTCCATGATCTCGGGATGCCGGTAGAGCGCGTTGGAATCGAAGTCCATCTTGCCGTCGAGGCATGTGAGGTTGCCGTCCTGCGTCACGACAAGTGGATTGATCTCGAGCAGGCTCATGTCCTTTTCGACAAACATCCGATAGAGGTCGCCGACCATCTTCACGCACTGCTTGATCTGACCGCCTTCGAGGCCCAGCGCATAGGCGATCTTGCGCCCGTGGAACGGTTGATAGCCCGAGGCCGGATCGATCGACATCGTCAGGATCTTTTCCGGCGTATCGTGGGCGACCTGTTCGATGTCCATGCCGCCCTCTGTCGAGGCGATAAACGACACCCGCGAGGTTTCGCGGTCGACCAGCGCCGACAGGTACAATTCGCGAGCGATGGCGGAGCCGTCCTCGATGTAGAGCCGCCTGACGACACGGCCGGCTTCTCCGGTCTGCACGGTCACCAGCGTCTTGCCCAGCATTTGCTCGGCAAATGTGCGCACTTCCTCGATCGACTTTGCCAGCCTGACGCCGCCACCCTCGCCGGCATCACCTTCCTTGAATTTGCCCTTGCCCCGCCCGCCGGCATGGATCTGTGATTTCACCACCCACACCGGTCCGGGCAGCTTGTTGGCGGCAGCAACGGCTTCATCGACGGAAAACGCCGCAAACCCCTGCGCCGTCGGGATGCCGTACGCGCGATAGAGTTCTTTCGCTTGATATTCATGAATGTTCATGCGGGCATCCCCCCGTTTCGTTGGTTCAGCGAAGCAACAGGCCGGCCTTGCCGTCTCACCATTGCAGCCCCGCGCCGTATAATGCGCCGGGCGGCAATCGTTATCATGACTGACGCTTCGGCCACTTGGTATTTTGTATGCCGCCCTGACGGCCCTGACGGCACCCTTGTCACCCGACCGTCAGCTCTTGCGTGCAATTGCCTCGATTTCGACCTTGGCGCCAAGCGGCAGGGCCGCCACCTGGATCGTCGACCGCGCCGGAAACGGCTCCACCATGTAAGTCGCATAGATCTCATTCATTGCTGGAAAATCGGCCATGTCCGCCAGAAAGACCGTCGTCTTGACGACATCGCCGAAGTCGTATCCGGCAGCGCCGAGAACCGCCTTCAGGTTTTCCAGGCACTGTCGGGTCTGGCTCCCGATGTCGCCTTGCACGAGTTCACCCTTTGCAGGGTCAATGTGGATCTGCCCGGACAGATAAAGTGTGCCATCGGCTTCGATCGCCAGATTGTAGGGCCCGAGTGCTTGAAGCGGCGGCGCCTCGATTGCGCGTTTGGTCATAACCACTGATCCTTGTTGGCGTGCACCTGTGCACCGACAGCTGCGGCGGTTGAAATGGCCGTGGCCGGAGGTCGCCCGTCCGCCGGTCCGGGTGGGGCGGCGCGCCTAGGCGCCGAGGTTGGGCGCGATTTCCGTGCAGGCTTCGACCAGCCCCTTCACGGACTCGACGGACTTCATGAACATCTGCCGTTCGGCTGTGTTGAGATCGATCTCGATGATCCGCTCGACGCCGCCGGAGCCGATGATGACCGGTACGCCGACGTAGAGGCCCTTCACGCCAAACTCTCCGTTGAGGAATGCAGCGCACGGCAAAACCCGCTTCTTGTCCTTGAGATAACTCTCCGCCATCTCGACGGCCGACGATGCCGGCGCGTAAAACGCCGAACCGTTCTTGAGGAGGGCCACGATTTCGCCCCCGCCCTTGCGCGTCCTGTCGACGATCTCATCGAGCCGCTGCTGGCTGAGCCAGCCCATTTTCACCGCATCGGTCAGCGGAATTCCGGCAACCGTCGAATAGCGTACGAGCGGCGTCATATCATCACCATGCCCGCCGAGAACGAAGGCGCTGACATCGTTGATCGAAACGTTCAGCTCATCGGCGACGAACCGGCGGAACCGGCTGGTATCGAGCACCCCGGCCATCCCGACGACGCGGTTGTAGGGCAGTCCGCAGGCCTTCTGCAGCGCCCACACCATCGCATCGAGCGGGTTGGTGATCACGATCACGAACGCGCCCGGCGCATACTTGCGAATGCCGGCACCGACCTGCTCCATGACCTTGAGGTTGATGCTGAGCAGATCATCGCGGCTCATTCCGGGCTTGCGCGGAACGCCGGCCGTGATGATGCAAACGTCCGCGCCTTCGATATCGGCGTAGCTGTTTGTTCCCTTGAGCTGGCTGTCGAAGCCCTCGACTGCTCCGGACTGCGCCAGGTCCAACGCCTTGCCCTGCGGCGTGCCTTCGGCAATATCGAACAGCACGACGTCGCCCAGTTCCTTGAGAGCGATGAGGTGGGCCAGCGTACCGCCGATCATGCCGGCACCGATCAGGGCGATTTTCGTCCGCGCCATAGGTCTGTCTCCTTGAGCTTGAACCTGAAGCCGGCAGGGTCTTCGGCCGGTAAGGCCGCGCTGCGGCAGCAAATTTTCGATAGCGAAGTGTATCAGCTCCGTTCGTTAGCCGGAATCGAACGCCGCTTCAATGCGGTCACTCGCCCGTGCAACCAAAGATCAAGGCGGCGGTCCATGATGCAGCCCAGGCTGCCGCATGCCGTCAGGCCGCCGGCCGCACCACATTGGCATCTTCAAGGATCATGTCGGATGCCTTTTCACCGATCATGATTGTCGGCGCGTTGGTATTGCCCGATGTCATCGTCGGCATGATGGACGCATCCGCCACCCTGAGCCCATCGATGCCGTGTACCCTCAGGCGTTCATCAACCACCGCCATCGGATCGGACCCCATTTTGCAGGTCCCGCACGGATGAAAGATGGTCGTCGCCACGTCGCGGGCGTAGGCCATGAGATCATCGTCATTCTGAATGTCGGGCCCGGGAAACACCTCGCGCGTCACGTACTGGGCGAACTCCGGCTGCCGCGAAATCCGCCGCATAAGGTGCAGGCCCTCCATCAGCACCTGCTTGTCGCCGTCTTGCTCCAGGTAGTTCGACACGATGTCGGGCTTCGCGGACGGGTCGCCCGACACGATCCGGAGCCGTCCGCGGCTGTCCGGGCGCAGCTGGCAGACCGATGCTGTCACACCTGGGAAATCGTGCAACCCCTGCCCCGGCCCAACCGACGACAACGGCATGAAGTGGATCTGCATGTCGGGCGCTTCGAGTTCCGGCCGCGATTTGGCGAACACCCCGGCAACTCCGGCTCCGATCGTCAGGATGCCGCTGCGCGAAAACATGTAGTCGAGGCCGGTCCGCACCTGCTGCGCCTTGCTGTGCCAGACCGAGTTGAGGCTCGCCGACCTGATGCTGCATTCGTAGACGAAGCGCACCTGCAGGTGGTCCTGCAGGTTCTCGCCGACACCCTTGAGGTCATGGCGCACCGCGACTCCGGCCGCTGTCAAAACGTCTCCCGGACCGATCCCGGACAACTGCAGGATTTGCGGAGAGCCGATCGCGCCTGCCGACAGCACCAGCTCGCGCCGCACCCGGATTGTGCTGTCGACACCGTCCTGCTCGAACGTCACGCCCGTCACGCGCTTACCATCGAGTTCGACCTTACGCATGTTGGCATTGGTTATGACGGTCAGGTTCGGCCGGGACATCACCGGCTTGAGGTAGGCAACGGCCGTCGAACTGCGCCGCCCGTTCTTGGTTGTCAGCTGATAGTAGCCGGCCCCTTCCTGGCTTGCGCCGTTGAAATCCGTCGTGTGCGGAATGCCGGCAGCGACACTGGCCTTGATGTAGGCCTCGCACAGCGGGTTATTCATGCGCACGTCGGAGACGCCCAGCGGCCCGCCGGCCCCGTGGAACTCATCCTCGCCGCGTTCCTGATCTTCCGCCCGCTTAAAATAGGGCAGTACGTCGGCGTAGGACCAGCCGGCATTGCCGAGCTGGCGCCAGGTGTCAAAGTCCTGCGCCTGGCCGCGCACGTAGAGCAGTCCGTTGATCGCGCTCGTCCCACCGATCACCCGCCCGCGCGGCCAGTTGATGATGCGGTTGTTGAGATGCGGTTCCGGCCCCGACCCGAACTGCCAGGTCACCGTCGGATCGAGCATCGTGCGGTAATAGCCAGCCGGCACATGGAGCCAGGGATTGCTGTCCTTGCCACCGGACTCGACGAGCGCCACGTTGAGCCCGGAGTTTTCCGAAAGGCGATGAGCCAGCACGCAGCCGGCCGAACCGGCCCCGATAATCACGTAGTCGAACGTCTTGCCGTCGTGCGCCGCAGCCATTGCGCCAATTCCCCGGTTGCCAGTGTCGCTGGTGGCGCCTGCAACCGGCACCACATCGACCAGCCAACCACACTGCGCCGCCGAGAACAACATTCACCGGAGTCGGGGCCAACCGGCATCGCCCATCGGCCCGACCGCCCGGCCTTGACAGCTCCACGACTGCCGGCAATGCCTGATCACCCAAGTTCGACAAACCGCACCGCCGAACCATGCCGCCACTCGCTGACGCTCACCAGTTTCGTTCCGCCGCCGACAGTCACCCGATCGACCGCGCGGTCCTGGCGCGGTATCTCGAACGCAACGGCCTCCATCTCGACGACGACGTCGAAATCCTCCAATTCGCGACCGGCCTCGCCAACATCAACTACCGCCTGTCGATCGCCGGCCGCCTCGTGGTCCTCCGCCGCCCGCCCGACGGCGAGTTGCCGCCGGGTGCGCACGACATGAGGCGCGAACATCGCGTCCTGGCGCGCCTCCATCAGGCGCTGGCGCTGGCACCACAGGGCCTGCACCTGTGCGAGGACACCTCCGTCATCGGCGTACCGTTCCAAATCATCGAGTATCGCCCGGGCCTGATCATCAAGGGCGGGGCCAGCCCGCACCTCGACGGCAAGCCTGACGTCTGCGCGGACCTCGCGCGGATGCTCGTCGAAACGCTGGCTGCAATTCATGCGGTCGACGTGACGGCCGTTGGGCTCGAAGACTTCGGCCGTCCGGAAGGCTTCATCGCCCGCACCATAGCCGGCTGGCGCTCTCGCGCTGGTCGTCTCGAGCCCTCCCGGGCAACGATGCATCTCGTATCCGAAATCGGTGATTGGCTCACCGCCCAACGCATTGTCGATCGCCGTCCGACGCTCTTGCACAGCGACTTCAAGCTCGACAATGTCATTCTGGATCCGGAAACACTGGCCCCGCGCGCCATCGTCGACTGGGACATGGCAACCCGCGGCGACCCGTTGTTCGACCTGGCAACTCTGCTCAGCTACTGGACGCAAGCCGAAGACCCGGAATGTATGCACCGCCTCGACCAGATGCCGACTGCGATGTCCGGCTTTCCAACGCGTAACGAGATCGTGGCGATGTATGCTGAAGCGACCGGCATCGACGTTTCCGACATCCCGGCCCTACGTGTCCTGGCGATCTACAAACTTGCCGTCGTCTTCCTGCAGCTCTTCGCACTTTACGGCACCGGTGCCGATGCCCGGCCCTTGTACGCCGGATTCGACCGGCTCGGCGAAGACATTCTGCTGTTTGCCAAGGACGCCGCCGCCGACGCATGAGGTGCGATCACTCGGCAGCGACACTCATCGCATGCGCGCGCGCATCTCCCCTCTCGCCGATCACGGTCTCAAGTCGCGAAACGCTGACGCATTCGAGAAGTTTGCGCAGCGCCTCGCGCAAACGTTCCAGCGAATTGGCGGTGATGTAAGTGCCCTGCGTCGCATCCGTCAGGCATTTCAGTTTGCCGATCCGCCAATCGCGTAAATGAAAGCTGATCACATGAATGCGGATATTGCCGCGCTGCTCCGCCAACTTCCGCGCGAACCTGCAGGTCGATCGACCGCAATTCTCCAGGCCGTCGGTAATCACCACGACGACCCCCGGCGCACCGAGCCCGTTTAGCGTATCGACGGCAAACCTTACGGCATCGGTGAGCGGCGTTGCGCCTTCTGGTCTGATTTTCTCGAGTTCGCCGACGATCCGCGGCCCGCTGCGCAATTGCGGCACGACGCGCAGGCGAATGTCGGCGCAGGCCGGTTCTCCGCCGCCTCCGTACGTGACAAGCCCGGTTGGACGATAGCGCGTGATATCCGGCAGCACCTCGGCAGCCGCCCGTCGTGCAATTCCGATCTTGGAACGCCCGTCGCGGAAGGCCTTCATCGAACCGGAGCCGTCGAACACCAGCATCGCATTTTCACGGCACGCCAGCGCCGGCATTGCGATCGCAGCTTCAGCAAACATCAGTGCCACACTGAAGCGAACCAGCTTTAGACGAAACCTCGATCCGGGATGCAGGCACTTACCAATCATCGCAAACGCTCCGCAGGACGGCATCGCTCCGCCCTGCTTCGAAGGTTACTTGTTTCTCGAACCCAATCCAATTCATTGCGAAATGTGTCCATCCCGAATTCGCATAATCACGCGACGCTCGCTGCTTCATGCGAGCCCAAGTGCATGACATTCACGACCGCCGAGCCGGCGCTCCGGTACGGGCAAAAACCAAAAATTCACTGTCCCACCGTAGACTGCTGCGGCGTCCCGGTGAGCGCGCTGCGCCGGGAAGAGAAAGTTGCATGGGCACAGCTCGTGACAACTGCCAAAGCACAACCAACGTCGCATACGACGGGAGGACGGATTTGCCGATTTCGCACGTTCTTCTCCGCCGCATCTACCTTGCGATCGCGACGCTGAGCTGGCTCGGCCTGCTTGCCGCCTTGCTCGTTCACATGGCGCTGACCTACGCCGCCCTTTCGCTGGCCGGCGAGAAGGACCTCACGGCAAACACCGTCGATTTCTTCTACTACTACATCACAACCGCGACGACGGTCGGCTACGGCGACCTGTCACCGAGCGGCCCTGCCGGTCGCTGGGCCGCATTGCTCTTCATCCTGCCGGGCTCGATCGCGATCTTCACCGCCGTCCTTGGCAAGGCCATCACGGATCTAAGCGCAATTTGGAGGCGCGGCATGAACGGACTTGGCAACTACTCCGAGCGCCAGGGACACACCATCGTCCTCGGCTGGCAGGGCCTGCGCACGCGCAAACTGATCGATCTCCTCGAGGCTGACCGGCTCGCCGATGAACGTATCGTGCTCGTCGACAAAGCCTTGGAGCAGAACCCGATCCCCTCCCAACTCGACTATGTACGCGCCGACGCGCTGTCGGCGCTGGCCGATCTCGACCGCGCCGGCATGTCGGGCGCAGCCCGTGTCATTGTCCGCGGCGCCAGCGACGACGAAACACTTGCCGCCACTCTGGCGGTCACCGCCGCAGCAAAGCGCGCCCACGTCGTCGCCTATTTCGAAGACGAGCAGGCGGCGGGCCTCGTCACCCGCCAATGCCCCGATGTCGAAACCGTTGGCTCGTTGTCCGCCGAACTGCTGGTACGTGCTTCACGCGATCCCGGCGCATCCCGCGTCGCTGATCGCCTGCTGTCCTCGAAAACAGCCGACACGGCCTACGCCATGACGCTGCCAATCGGCGCCAAACCCACCGGCTACCTCGACGCTCTCGTCGGCCTCAAGCGCCGCTACGGCCTGACCCTCGTCGGCCTAGCCAAACCGGACACGGAAACCGTCGACCTGAACTGCACGCCGGACACGGTCATTAGCGCCGGTGACACAATCTTCTACATTGCCGACGCGCGCCTCTCACCGGACTCGATCGCCTGGGCGGATCTCGCCGCCGCAGCATATTGAGCCGCTCACCCGATGACCTCTGCCCGCTCCAGCGCGGCATGCAGCAGCACGCTGCCGCCGGCTGCCGCCCACTCCTTGGTCATATCTTCGGCCTCGTTGTGAGAAATTCCGTCGATGCAAGGCGTGAAGATCATTGACGTCGGCGCGACCCGCGCCATGTAGACGGCGTCGTGGCCGGCCGCCGACGTGATCTCTTGATGTGAAAACCCGAGCTTTTCGGCCGCATTCCGCACAGCCGCGATACACGCATCGTCGAAAGCCACCGCCGGAAACTCGAAGATCTGATCGAGCTTGCACTCGATCCCCATCCGCTCGCAGATCTCAGCTGCGCCATCGCGGACGGCTTTGTCCATGTCCGCCAGCCGGTCACTGAACGGATGGCGAATGTCGACAGTCAGAAACACGCGCCCGGGAATCACGTTGCGCGAATTGGGATAGGACTCGATCATCCCGCACGTCGCGCAGGCATGCGGTTGGAAATCCCAGCCGATCTTGTTGATCCGCTCGATCACGGCGGCAGCGGCCACCAGCGCATCCTTGCGCCGCGCCATCGGCGTCGGCCCGGCATGGCTCTCGACACCGATTAACGTGATCTCGTACCAACGCTGCCCGTTGGCATGCGTGACCACACCAATATCGATTTCGGCTTCCTCCAGGATTGGACCCTGCTCGATATGGACCTCGAAGAAGGCATGCACGTCCCGCCCGCCGACCTCCTGGTCCCCGACATAACCGATCCGCGCAAGCTCATCGCCCAGCTTGAGCCCGTCCGCATCCTCGCGCGAATAGGCAAAGTCGAGATCGAACGCGCCGGCAAACACGCCCGACGCCACCATTGCCGGTGCAAACCGCGAGCCCTCCTCGTTGGTAAAGTTCACCACCTCGATCGCATGCTTGGTCTTGATGTCCAGGTCTTTCAGAGTTCGCACCACCTCCAATGCCGCCAGTACGCCGAGCGCACCGTCGAACTTGCCTCCGGTCGGTTGTGAATCGAGATGGCTGCCGATCATCACCGGCGGTAGCGACGGATCTGCCCCCTCCCGGCGGGCGAACATCGTGCCCATCTTGTCGACGGCAACCGTGCAGCCGGCATCTTCGCACCACGACTTGAACAGGTCCCGGGACTGTCGATCGAGATCGGTCAGCGTAAGTCGCCTGACGCCACCTTTGGGCGTTGCACCGATCTGCGCCATCTCCATCAGGCTCGACCACAAGCGCTCGCCGTTAATCTTTAGATTGCTGTCCGGACGCATCGTTCTTCCTTCACTTGAGACCGCTCGATCAAATTCGATTTGCACACTGCTGCTGAGCCGCCACGACGTCTTGGCCCATTGTCATTGCCAGGCGCAGTTTGTATCGCCTCTGCTGAGACCGCAACAAAGCTCTCGATGACAGACCGGAGCCCGACGATGCCACTGCGCCGCATGCACCAACTCGATGCCGAGGCCACCCGCTTCGAAACACCGTGCGGCGACGGTACGCTGGTCTGGCGGCGCTGGGGCGAGGCTGACCAGAACCGCCCGCGGGTTGTTCTGCTGCACGGCGGCTCCGGTTCCTGGACGCATTGGATCAGGACCATTCCAGCCCTCAAGGACGACTACGAGGTCTGGGCGATCGACATCCCCGGGCTCGGCGACAGCGCCATGCCGGCACCGCCCCACAATCCCCAGTCGTGCGCCGACGCTGTCGTCACGGGCTTTCGCCAGTTTTTCGCCCCGGACCGCAAGGCGCACCTCGTCGGCTTTTCCTTCGGCTGCCACGTCGGCACTCTGGCTGCCCGGCACCTGAACGATCACCTCACCGGCATGATCATCACCGGCTGCGCAGCCCTTGGTCTCGGCCGCCCGAACATGCGCCCGTTTCCCAAAGAACACAGCGCCATGACCGAAGCGGAACGTCGCGAAGTCCATCGCGGCGTCCTCGAGATCCTGATGTTTCACGACCCGGCACACATCGATGATGAGGCAATTGAGCTGCAGGCGATCAACATCGCCAAGGCACGCTTCCGCTCTCGCGGGTTTGCCGGCTCGACCGATATACGTGACGGCCTTGCCGACGTCGCCGTCCCGCTCAAGACGATCTGGGGCCGCAATGACGTCATCGCCGTGCCCGACGTCGCAGCCTGCCTCGAACGTCTCGCGCTGCACCATCCCGAACTCGAACACCAGATCATCGACGATGCCGGCCACTGGGTGATGTACGAACAGCCGCAGGCCTATAACGCCGCGCTCCGGGAATTCCTCACCGACTGACAAGCCCGAACTGCCGCAACAAATCCCACGCAAAGCCGCTTGACAATGGCCTGCCCCGTGGCAACGTAGGACAGGCTCAAGTGGACACGCAGTGAGCGCAAACGGTGTGTGTCGTCTTCTGGAAACTTGCACTGGAGGGCGATCATGACTGATCGTTTGAAAACCACCGCCGCGAACGTCTCGCCACCTCCCGCCCATTCACCATTCACCATCTCGTCTGTCGCTGATGGCGCGCTTCACAGGCGCCGTAACGCCACTGTAGGCTCGAATGCGAACCCGAGTGAGGGAGGCCGGCCATGAGGTTCTCGCTCTTTGCCCACATGGAGCGCTCCGCCACCTGCGGGAACTATCCGCAAATGTATCGCGAGTTCATCCAACTTTGCCAAATGGCCGACCGCGGCGGATTTTGCACTCTCTGGACCGGCGAACACCACGGCATGGACTTCACGATTGCGCCGAACCCGTTTCACACGCTGATCGATCTCGCCCGCCAGACCGAGCACGTCCGGCTGGGCACCGGCACCATCGTCGCCCCGTTCTGGCATCCGATCCGCCTCGCCGGGGAAGCGGCCATGGCCGACATGATCACCGGCCATCGCCTCGAGCTGGGCATCGCGCGCGGCGCCTATAGCTATGAGTACGAACGCGTCGGTGAAGGCATCGACGCCAAGGATGCCGGCGAAAAGTTGCGCGAGATCGTCCCCGCCCTGCGCGGCCTCTGGGCCGGCGACTACACCCGCGAGGGCAAATTCTGGTCGTTTCCACCGACGACTGCGATCCCCAAGCCGGATAGTCCCGGCGACATCCCGGTCTGGATTGCAGCCCGCGATCCGGCATCGTTCGACTTCGCCATGGCCAATCAGTGCAACATTCAGGTCACGCCGCTCTGGCTGGGTGACCAAGAAGTTGAGACATTGGCTGAACGCTTTTCCACGGCGCTGGTTGCATCGGGCGTCACGCAGCGTCCGCAGTTCATGCTGCTCCGCCACCTCTACGTCGCCGAGACCGAGGATGAATTGGCCGCCGGCACCGAGCAGTTGAGCCGCTTTTATTGTGACTTCGCCACTTGGTTTCAGAATAAGCGTGAGATTAGCGCCGGTCGCCTCAAGCCGCTCTCCGACGAAGAACGTGCGGCCATGGACCAGTTCAGCACCGAAAACGTGCGCGCCAATCTCGTTGTCGGCACACCTGCCGAGGTCATCTCGCGTTTGCAGGCCTACGAGGCCCTCGGATTTGACGAGTTCAGCATCTGGCTCGACTCGGGCATGACGTTTGCCGCCAAGAAGAAATCGCTCGAGCTTTTCATTCGCGAGGTCATGCCGGCGTTTGCGGGCCCAAACCAAAAGGATCACGTATGATGACCCGCTTTGTAACGGGAAACGGCCCGCTCCTCGTGTTGCTGCACGGCGTCGGCCTCGACCACACCATGTGGCGCGGGCTGGCAGCCCACCTGGAGCAGACACACACGGTGCTTGCCTACGACCTGCTCGGCCACGGTGTGGCACCGCCTCTTGAGGACCCGGCAACGCTGGCGCAGTTCACCGGCCAGCTTTGGCGCGAAGCCGACGCGCTTGACCATGACACCTTTTCACTGTGCGGCTTCTCGATGGGCGCCATGATCGCGCAGCACGCAGCCCGCGAGCGGCCCGGGCGCATTTCCGACCTGATCCTGATGTGCGGCGTTCACCGCCGCTCAGCAGCGGAGCGCGAGCGCGTTGCGGCCCGCCTGCATCAGGCCGAACAGGACGGACCGACAAGCAATATAGAGTCAGCGCTCACACGTTGGTTCACCGAACCGTTTCGACAAGCCCGCCCGGAAGTCATCGATGCGGTCCGCCAGCGTCTCGAACGCAACGACCCGGTGGAATTCCTCAAGGCCTATCGCATGTTCGCAACCGCCGACGGCGATCTCGCCGATTTCGCTCATGAAATCTCGTGCCGCACGCTGGTCACCACTGGCGAACACGACACCGGCTCGACACCTGCCATGATGCGCACCCTCGCCGGCGATATCCCGAACGCCAAGGCGCACCTGCTTGAAGGCCTGGCACACATGGCACCGGTTGAAGCACCGGCAACGGTTGCTTCGGTCATGACGAGATTTCTTGCAGACGATCCTGCCGCGTCATCCTGACGACAGTTCGCGCCACACTCCCGCGTGATATTGCTCGAACCCCAGGGCAGCAAAGAACGCCGCCGACTCGCGATTGAATGTCCAATGTGACGACGTCACGACGCGTACGTCCTGATGCCGCGCCAGGTCCACGACATGATCGACCAGCGCGCGTCCGACACCGCTCTTGTGAAACCGCTCGGCGACACTCAGGTGATGCACATGCATGCTGCGGTACGCGAGCTTGAGTTCCGTTTCGGGAACCGCGCGAAGCTCGGCATAGATGTAGCCCGCAACTTCACGATCGGCCTCGGCCACGCAGACAATGGCCTTCTCACTTTCGATCAGGTCCAGGCTGGCCTTTGCGCTGAGCCCTTCGGGCTTGAACAGCCAAGGTAACGCGGCAACGTGCCGGGCGTGAACGAGGCCATTCAGTTCAGCCACCTTGTCGGCATCGCCGGCAACAGCCACGCGTACGATCATGACGAATTGGTCCCCAATACGTTTTCGAGCTCAAAGCTGCAGCTTGTAGCCCTCGTGCGTGGCAACAAAGCCAAGCTTTTCGTAGAAGCGATGCGCATCGGGCCGCCCCTTGTCGGTCGTCAGCTGCACCAGACTGCACCCACGCGAACGGCACGTCTCAATCGCCCATTCAAACATCCGCTCTCCCAGACCGGATCCCCGCATCGAGGAGCCGATCCGAACGGATTCGATCTGGCCGCGCCAAGCCCCCATGCGCGATAGCCCGGGTATGAAGCTGAGCTGAAGGACACCGACAACGGCCCCTGAAATTTCGGCGACTGCGAGAAACTGATTCCGGTCCCGCCGGATATCGGCAAAGGCGCGAACATAAGGTTCGGCCGGCGGCATGCCTGCATCCTCGCGCGAGGCCCCGAGGACATCGTCTGCGAGCAGCATGACGATTGCGGGAAGGTCTTCCTCCTCGGCCCGGCGAAACAAAACGTCCGTGTCGTCGCTCATCATCCCGTCCACTCTCGCACAGGCTGACAGCTAGACCACCTTGACGTTCAACTCCGGCAACCCGTCGACATGCCCTTTGAGGATATCACCGCGCTGCACGGCGCCGACACCGGCCGGCGTCCCGGTCAGGATCAGGTCGCCCGCCCGCAGTTCAAACAGCGTCGACAGGTACGCGATTTGCTCGGGCACGCTCCAGATCATCTGCGCGAGATCGCCTTCCTGCCGCCGCGTTCCGTTGACGTCCAGCCAGATCGCCCCCTTGTCCGGATGCCCGATCCTGTCCGCAGCGACCAGCGCCGTGCACGGCGCCGATTTCTCGAACGCCTTCCCCACTTCCCACGGCCGGCCCATCTTCTTGGCAACGCCCTGCAGATCACGCCGCGTCATGTCCAGTGCCACGCCATAGCCGAAGACATGGTCCAGCGCCGCCGCTTCCGCGATGTTGGTGCCGCCGGACTTGAGCGCCGCCACCATTTCGATTTCCCAATGCACATCTTCAGAGGCCATCGGGTAGGGAAAGGCGCCATCGAGCAACAGGTTGTCCGGGTTCTTCTGGAAAAAGAACGGCGGCTCCTTGTCGGGATCGTGTCCCATCTCGCGCGTGTGCTCGGCATAGTTGCGCCCGACGCAATAGATGCGATGCACGGGAAACAGCTTGTCATCCCCGCCAAGGGGCAGCGCCGGTTGCGGCGGTGGATCGAAGATGTAGGCCATAAGAGCAATCCTGGTTGCCACGTTCGAGCCGTTCTAGCTCATTCCCGCCTTAGGCGGAATCACACCGCCTGCCCACTCCCCCGCCCGGCCGCCCAAAACCACGATTGCATGGGCGGCCGGGCGGGGGAGTGGGACGGTTCCAGCTAAACCTGAAACGTTCTAGCCGAGCCGTGCGCAATCGCAAAGCCGTAAGCCTCGAGCAACATGACACGGAGAGAACCCGGCAGAAGGCCACGCGCCGGCAAGGACACGCGTGGCGACCTCAACAACCGACCCGGCGTCCCAGCAAGATCGTTCGCGCGATGACGTCGGCCGCGAACTGCGACCCGGCGACGGACGCATGGTTGCCATCCTCCGAATAGAAATTGGCCCGGGCTTTGGAGTTCACCCAACAGGTCCCGACCGGTGCGATGGTCAAATCAAGCCGTCCCTCATGTTTGGCGTACGCGCGCTGCATGGCCCGCCACATCGCGGCCGACGTGAACGACGTGCGCGCAAGGTAGCGGCTGCCGTCCCGCCATGGCCACGTCTGATAAAGGACGATGCGGCTGTCTTTTGAAACGCGCCGGGCGAACCAGTTGACAGCAGCGTGAAAGCTCTTTCGTCCCGTCGCCGCCAGAAACGACACCGATGCTTCCTGCAGGACAACCACGTCCCAATGCTGCTCTGTGAGCAGGGATTGGACGTCCTTTCGGTAGGTGAAGCTGATCAGTCGCGCACCCCCCTGCGTCACCGCACGAACAGTTGTCTCGCCGCGTTCGGCTTGCAGTCGTATACGAACGCGCTCGGGCACGTTGTTCACGAACAAATGCGAGTTGCCGACAAAGAGCACCCGGAATGACCTGTCCTTTCCTTGCCTCGCACTGGCAGGCTCGCCCTCGCACCACGCGATGGCCAACAAGACCACGAAGCTACACCAAGATCGTCGCCGCCAATCGCGCAATTCAGTAGACCTCCGTATCAGGCAGGATCGGCGAACCGGCTTGCTCTTCGGGATTACTGGCAAGGAAGGGAAAGTTTCTTGCGATGCCCGGCATCCGCGCCCCGGTGTTAAGGGATGGCGCTATGAATTTCATCTCCCACGGTGTGTATCCTTAATGGATTTCCGGTTCCGGTACGCTCGGCCCGCTTTCGAGGAAGTCGAAGTCGCAGCCCTCATCGGCCTGGCCGATGTGTTCCTGGAACATGCGCCCGTAGCCACGCTCGTAGCGCGGCGTCGGTGATTGCCACGCCTCCTTTCGGCGCGCCATTTCCTCATCCGAGATATCGAGATGGATCGACCGTTTCGACACGCTGACCTCGATCTCGTCACCGCTCTCAACCAGCGCCAGCGGACCGCCGACAAAGCTCTCCGGCGTCACGTGCAGGATGCAGGCACCATAGCTCGTCCCGCTCATCCGACCGTCCGAGATTCGCAGCATGTCGCGCACGCCCTGCTTCACCAGCTTGCGCGGAATGGGCAGCATGCCCCACTCCGGCATCCCCGGCCCACCCTTTGGTCCGGCATTCTGCAGCACCAGCACATCGTCCGCCGTGACATCCAAATCTTCGCGCTCGATCTCGGCCGCCATGTGATTGTAGTCGCGGAACACGACGGCACGTCCGCGGTGTTCCCTCAGGCGCGGTTCCACGGCCGACGGCTTGATCACGCAGCCCCTCGGCGCCAGGTTGCCCTTGAGCACCGCCGTCGCGCCGCCTTCGTAGATCGGATTGTCGAGTGGCCGGATCACATCGTCGTTGTAGACTTCGGCCTGCGCAATGTTGTCACCGATGGTCCGGCCATTGACCGTCAACGCGTCCGTCTTGAGCTTGTCCCCCAGGATCTTCATCATCGCCGGCAGACCGCCCGCGTAGAAGAAATCCTCCATCAACAGTTCACCCGACGGCCGGATATTGGCCAGCACCGGAACATCGCGGCCGATCTGATCAAACCGTTCGAGCGACAACGCCACGCCGGCCCGCCGTGCCATTGCGATGACGTGAATGATCGCATTGGTCGACCCGCCCATCGCCATGTGCACGGTGATCGCGTTCTCGATCGCATCCGGCGTTAGAATTCGTTCCGGCGTGAGGTCCTCCCACACCATGTCGACAATCCGCCGCCCGGCCGCCGCACACATCCGCACGTGTTGCGAGTCCGCCGCCGGCAGCGACGAGGCACCGGGCAGCGTCAACCCCATGGCTTCGGCGATCCCCATCATCGTTGCGGCCGTGCCCATCGTCATGCATGTCCCGAACGACCGCGCGATGCCGTTTTCCATTTCGGCCCACTGCGCCTCGGTGATCTTGCCGGCCCGCTTCTCGTCCCAGTATTTCCAGACATCCGAGCCCGACCCGAGGCTCTTGCCGGCCCAATGCCCTCTCAGCATCGGCCCGGCCGGACAGAAAATCGCCGGAATGCCCATCGACACGGCCCCCATCACCAGCCCTGGCGTGGTCTTGTCGCAGCCGCCCATCAGCACCGCACCGTCGATCGGATGCGACCGGAGCAATTCTTCCGTCTCCATCGCCAGAAAATTGCGATAGAGCATCGTCGTCGGTTTTACGAATGGTTCGGACAATGAAATCGCCGGCAGCTCCAGCGGAAACCCGCCCGCCTGGAACACACCACGCTTCACATCCGCCACCCGGTCGCGCAGGTGGGCGTGGCACTGATTGATGTCGCTCCAGGTGTTGATGATGCCGATCACCGGGCGCTGGTCCCAGTCGGCAAGATCATAGCCGATTTGGCGCAGCCGCGAACGATGGCCGAACGCCCTCAGATCGTTGACGCCCAACCAACGGTGGGACCTGAGGTCCTCCGGCTTCTTGCGTTCCGCCATTCACGCCTCCTCGGAAATCTGACTTGTTCTCGTGCGCGCAGACATTAATCCTCACTCCATCTCCTGCAAACCACGCCTTGGCAATTATTCTCCGCCCTTTGTTGTGCAATCCTGAATTTGCCTCCCGGGGATCAAATTTTTCTCCGTTATTTCAAGCGATTGACGTTCGTTTTGATGACAGAAAGTAACCTTTTCGGAACCTTCAAAAGCTAACGTTCGATCGCATTGAAGATGCAGATCATCAATGCACGAACATCTTCGGCGCCCGCAGCGCGCGCCCGGATGATCGCCACAGATCGTTGGACTTGGGGGAGACCGTACCGTGCTCGATATTGCGTTGGTAAATTTTGTCGGTGCCGGGCTGACGGCATTTGCGCCTGTCCACAACCTCACCCCGCCCAAGACGGCCGCGCCCAAGGCGGTCGAACTGCTCCGCATCTTGCATCAGGCGGACGCGGACCACACCGCCGGGTTCGTCGAATCGGCATCGCGCGCGATTTGGTCGGACTGGCTCGCCTCCGGCATGCCGAACGCGGTCGCAATTGCCCACCTCGAAAAGCTGCCTGGAATCATTGAAGTCCACCAACCCGACAAGGATCTCGTGGTTGCCGCCTTCGCGATGACCGCGCACAAGCCGGATATGCTTCAGGGCGCCATCGAAGCCCAGGCGCGCAAGCTGAGCGCCGACGTCGTTGAACGCGCCCGCGAGCAAGACGCCATCAAGGACGGTGAACTGAGCGATTCCGTCACCTTTTTCCTCCTCGAAACGCTCTTCCGGCAGCTTTTGCTCAATCGCTCCACCGTCGACCGCGCCCGGCCGGCAATGCTCCGGTTCTTCAACTCCATCCTGGTGAGCGATGAAGTCGTCAATCAGGCAATCGAACACAATGCGCCTCGTGTCTCGTTGCCTGACGCCGATCCCGCAGACACGCCGGCATCCGAAGCCGGTCTCGATCTGGAAAATGCAACGACCGCAACCGACCGGGACGCGGAATCAAAACCGCCGGAAGGCGATGCCGACGAGAGCGAGGCCGCCGTTGCCCCCGAATTCGTCGCGCTCGCCCCATCGGATGACGTGGCTCCGGACCTGGAAGCACCAGGATTTGACGCAACGGAATGTCAACAGGCCGCCACCGGTTCGGATCAGCAGGCAATCACCGCCCCCAAGGATACCGGCGACGACGCACGTTCATTTGCCAAGGCCGAACAGGCTGCAGCGCCCGCCACGGAAATTGACGGTGCAATCCTCGCGCAACCAAACGATGCCGACGACGAAAACGCAACGCCCGCAGAGGACATGACGACGTTCGACGCGGTTTCCGACCCCGCGTTCGTCGGATCTGCATCGGAGCCGATCGACGAGCCCGTTGCGGAAACACCCATCGCCCCTGTCTCGATCGATACCTCTCGCGTGGAAGAAAGTGCAGAGCGAACCGTCCAGATCGTATTGCGCGACCTGCCATCGCGGCTTGGTCATAGCACCCCGCAGTCCGCCGACGTCGAAGAGGCGAAGGCCGTCTACACGTCGCTCGTCACGGAAATTGCCGAAGCGCAGGCTCCGAACCAGGATATCCGCGATATTCTCGTTCAAGCCGCTGACCATCTCCAGGACGGTGAACTCCTGGAAACGGACACGGACCTGGCCGCGGCCGAGCCCATCTGCCCGTCCGGCGAAGATGCGGACCAGCAATCCGGAGCACTTTCAGCAGCCCGCATTCGTGGCTGGCGCGGAAAACTCCAGCAATTGCAGTTCGAATTCCGTCGCGCTGCCAAGCATTTTGCCGTGGCTGTTCGGCTCTCACCGCGCGACGATTATGAGCAGCGCTGGAAGTACATCGAACTACAGGCGCAAGCGCTGATCCGGCACGATCATTTCTTCAATGACATGGCCGCACTCGAAGAAGCCGCGAAGACCTGCACCGAAATTGTTGCCGTGCTGCACGATGACCGCACAAAAACCTGCCGCGCGCATGCCAAGGCCCTGCTCGGCCAGTTGCTGGCCACAATGGGCGAACGCGACCTTGACAATGAGCGTCTGTCAGCCGCCATCGATCACCTGCGCGAAGCCATCGAATATTTCGAGGCAAAACCGGCACGCCGCCCGTTGGCCGTCGCCCGCTACAACCTGGCGCGCGGCCTGGCAACCCACGGCGAGGAAATCCAAGAACCGGAAGTTCTAGAAGAGGCCGTCCGCATCTACCAGGCTCTGCACGCATCCCTCGAAGACCTCGGCGGTAGCCCGCACCCCGATGCCGTTGACACGCGCCTCGGTCTCGCCCTTGCCGGCCTCGGCCGCCTGACCCACAACCAGGACGTGCTGAACGTTGCCGTAGACACGCTGCGCGCCAGCCTTGCCAGCATGCAGGCCTCCACTATCGATGATCGCGGGCAACGCATCCTGCAGGGCCGTGCCAATGCCGCGATGGCCCGCACCTTGATTGAACTCGCCCGTCTTGATGGCAACGAAGAGCCCGTGCGCGAAGCCGGCCCTCTCTACAGGCTGGCATTGACGGCGCTGCGCGATGCCGAGGACTTCAAGCAGGCGGAACGTCTCGAGCAGGAAATGGCGGCCATTGGTGAGCCGGTTCCAAGTGCGCGATCCAAATCCCCGCGCAAGGCGGACGCAAAGCCCAAATTCGCTCCGGCCCCGGCACCGCGCGGGCGCTTCTCGAAGTCCCAGGAACCGCCGCAGCCGAGCGAGACGGAGGAGTCTGCCGGCGGCGGATATCTCTCCCGTTTGCGCGCGTCACTACGCCTGCCCGGCACGAGCGAAGACAACCAGTCGGCTGCCAAGCCGCAGTCGGGGCGCCGTTCCGCTTGACTAGCGATACAGCCCTGCTCGGCAGATCGGTTCCGGTTTGGATGACCGCATCTCACGTTTCATTGCACGGCAGCGATAGCGCCGGCGAGCTGCGGCGCGGCGGTATGGATTGGTGATACGCGCGCACTTGTCCCGGCAAGAAATGCCCGGATGATTCTGCTGTATGTGGTGAGTTTACGTCGTCAACCGCGCCATCAGTTACGCGGGAAAGCACCGATCTCAGTGCTCATCCGCTCGCGTTTTTCATCCGCCAACGTGTAGACCGAGTGGATTGCCCGCAAACTTTCCCCCACCCACGTTTGTCATTCCTGCGACGGCAGGAACCCAAGCGCGTCTCAGCTCACTTAGCATCGGTGTGAAGCAATGCAGCGCCGCAAGCATACACGCAGCCGTGCGTTTAGGTGCCGGCAAGCCGCCCGAACGCCACACTTTGCATGGCATCTCGGTTTACTTGATCGAACGTGTACTCATCCACAAACAGAACCGCGTTGTTGTCATTACCAAGCGCTCCGACATCCATCGGCTGAACTGAACTACGGAACGTGCCACCACCCGGTTTGTTGTGGGAAATGTCGATAGCGGATGCGGTGCAAATTACCGTCACACTGTGAAGAATCACCCTGCGCCGCACCATTGTCGCCACGCGCGGCCGATATGCCATCCAAATTGCAGCCGAATCACCTAAGTTCACCAATCCGAAGGCCTCGGACTCTGGCGGACCCTAGAAACTTCACCTGTGCTGCGCTAGAGCAACCTGCTTCAATGCGGGATCACGCTGTCCGGTGGGCAGCCCGGGCCCCGCCAACCGCGGCGAGGCCGGCGTTGGAATAGGCGATGAAGAATTCGATCGCGGTAATGAACACGAAAGGCGGCGTCGGAAAGTCGACCGTCGTCATGGGCCTGGCGGAGACGCTGTCCGTATTCGAGGACAAGAGCGTCCTCGTTATCGATTCCGATTCTCAGTCCAGCGTCAGCGCCATGTTGATGAGCACGTCGGATCTCTACAAGCTGCAGTCGACCGGCAAGACCATCGTCGAATACCTGGTTGCGACGGTCTTGAACAACCAGGTCGAGGATTGGCGCAATTACGTCGTTTCCGGCGCCTCCGACGTCGACGACGCCAATTCGGTGCTGATCCTGCCCAGCGACGTCCAGCTGACGCTGTTCGAGCGCGAGGTTTCTCGGGAAAGCCAGCACACGCGCCTGCGCACCGTCATCGGCGGCCTGCTGGAGCAGCTCCGCGATTCCTTCGATGTCATCTTGATCGACTGCCCGCCGGGCCTTTCCGTGCTGACGGAAAGCTGGCTGCGCGAGGCTGACTACCACATCACACCAACCAAGGCCGACTACATTTCTACCTGCGGCCTCGAAGTCTTCCGCCGCTTCAAGTCCCTGCATCCGGAGATGGGTTTCGCGACCAATCTCGGCGTCGTCGTGAACATGAAGGACATGACCTCGGCGGCCGATGAGGAATATCACCGCTGGCTGCTCGCGGAACCGGACAACCGTTGCTTCGACAGCGTCATACCCCGCATGACGGCATTGCAAGATGCAGCGAAGTTCGTCGGCGACGACCGCTCCTTCGCAGCGAAATACCCCGGCAGTTCCGGCCAGGCGTTACGCGGACTTGCAAAGCAAATCCTCTCGCGCCTCGACACCGACAACACGGACGCACGCTGATTGCCGACGCAGTGCTTCACGGGTGTGATGGGAAAAATCTGGAGCGGGCGATGAGATTCGAACTCACGACCCTCACGTTGGCAACGTGATGCTCTACCCCTGAGCTACGCCCGCACTCCATTGTGCCGCCGCCGACATTGCATCCGGCAGGGCCCCGACTTATGTACCAAACCAAGGCCGATTGCAAGCTCGGAAAAAGAACTTGGTTTGCACCCGGTCGCACCGTTGCCATCAACCATGTTTTCGAGCTTGGACCGCGATGCCCATCACCCGCGAACAACTCTTCGACCGCCTGCAGGAGTTGGGCATCGAGACCGAGACACGCGAGCATCCAGCCGTGTTCACGGTCGCCGAAAGCGAAAAGCTCGAGCGTGACTTAACCGGCGGTCACACCAAGAACCTGTTCCTCAAAGACGCCAAAGGCCGCATCTTCCTGATTATCGCGCAAAGCCACACCCAGGTCGATCTCAAGACCATTCACAAGGCCATCGGCTGCGCGCGCCTGAGCTTCGGCAAGCCGGATCTTTTGATGGAGGTCCTCGGCGTCGAACCCGGGTCGGTTACGGCATTTGCCGTCGTCAACGACCGCACGCAGCGTCTCGAACAGGTCATCTTCGATGAAACGTTGATGGCCTACGACACCATCAACTGCCATCCGCTGGTCAACACCGCCACGACGGCCATCGCCCGCGACGCTCTCCTCGCGTTCATCCGCACGTGTGGTCATGAACCCCGGATTATGCCATTGAATAGCCAGCCCGCATAACATCAGGCCGATATCGCCGAGACAGGGCCCCGGCACGCGTCACGGTCGAGGTCCTTGGCCTCGAGCCCGGTCGACCCACGGAGACGACACATGAGCTTTGGTTTCGGAACCCCACAGGACCAGTCAGGTGCCAGCAACGCGGGCCTGATCAAGGACACGGCGACAGCGACCTTTGCGCAGGACGTCATCGAAGCGTCGCGCAACGCGCTCGTGCTCGTCGACTTCTGGGCTGCCTGGTGCGGGCCTTGCAAGCAACTCACCCCCCTGCTCGAGAGCGTGGTGACCAGTTACCAGGGCAAGGTTCGCCTGGTGAAGGTCAACGTCGACGAGAATCCGGCCATCGCCGGCCAGCTTCGCGTCCAGTCCCTGCCGACCGTCTATGCCTTCCGCGACGGCCAGCCGCTCGACGGCTTCATGGGCGCCCAGCAGGAAAGCGCCATTCGCCAGTTCATCGACCGCCTGCTCGGCCCGGACGCCGAGGCTGAAACGAGCGAGGCACTGGCGCAGGCGGACCAGGCATTCGAAGGCGGCGACCTACAGACGGCCGCCGAAATCTACGCATCCATTCTCCAGGCGGATGCCCAGCATCCGGACGCGCTCGCCGGTCTCGCCAGATGCTACTTGAAGAGTGGAGACGCGGAGCGCGCCCGCCAGACCATCGCGCTGGTCCCGCCGGACAAGACCGATACGCCTTCGGTTGCAGGAATACTGGCAGCGCTGGAACTCGCAGAAAAGGTGTCGCCTGCCACGGACCTCGGCCCGCTCGAAGCCCGCCTTGCTGCCAATCCCGACGATCACGAAGCACGCATGGAGATCGCCCTTGCCGCAGCAGGCACCGGCAATAAGGAGCGCGCGATCGATGAATTGATTGAACTCTTCCGCCGCGACCGACAATGGAACGACGAAGCGGCGCGCAAGCAGCTCATCCAGTTCTTCGAGGCTTGGGGCCCCAAGGACGCCAATACGCTCGACGGTCGCCGTCGCCTGTCATCACTGATGTTTGCGTAAGTCTGCACGCCACGGAGCTCAAGATCGTGCCCGGCGCCAACTATAGAAAGACGACGGACCTGACGACGGAACTTGCCGTCTTTCCGCTCCGTGGCGCCATCCTGCTCCCGCGCGCCAACCTCCCGCTCAACGTCTTTGAACCGCGTTATCTCGCAATGCTCGACCATGTCATTGCGACCAGTCGCCTGCTCGGCATCATCCAACCGCTGGCGAGTGAAGAAGAAGTGGAATCGCCGCAAGGCAGCGACGTACCTTTAAAGGCAATTGGATGCGCCGGCCGCATTACCGCTTTCCAGGAGCACGACGACGGCCGCCTCACCATTTCCCTCAAGGGCATCGCCCGCTTTCGCACCATCAAGGAACGCGCGACAGGCGAACCGTTTCGCGTATTCGATGTCACCTACGAAGATTTCTCGAACGACCTCACCGTCGGCTTTGGCGAAGACAAGGTGAACCGCGACGAGCTTCTCTCCGTACTCCGCCGCTATCTTCATGCCAAGCGTCTGGAGGCCGACTGGCAGGCCATCGAAAAGGCCCCGACGGAGTTCCTCGTCAACGCGTTGTCGACCATCAGCCCGTTCGGGCCCGAAGAAAAGCAGGCATTGCTCGAAGCCAAGACGCTCAGCCATCGCGCCGAGGTCCTGGCCGCCTTGGCAACCATGGAACTGGCCTCCGACGATCGCACCGGCGGGGGCTTGCAATGACAACGCCCGACCAACCGTCTTCACGACCCGATGACCCTGCCGCCACGGCGCCGTCACAGACGCGCCCGGTCGATCGCAAGTTACTTGAACTGCTTGTCTGCCCGGTCACCAAGGCGAGCCTCGAATATCGCTCCGAAACCAACGAATTGATCAGCCGTCCGGCCCGCCTCGCCTACCCGATCGTCGACGGCGTTCCGTTGATGACGACCGAAGCCGCCCGCGAACTGACCGATGATGACTTGAGCTGACGCTGGATCCGCCACCGCGCGATCGACGCCCCGGCTTCACTTTGCAGATTCGAGATTCGCCTGCGCGGCCTCGGCAAGGCGTTCACCGCGCAACGACAGATACTCTTCGCTGCGCATTTCGATCAGCCGCGATGCGGTCCGCGCAAACAATTCCACGCCATCGCCCTCGACGTAGATGCCGTCTGGTTCGGCCTCGGCTGAAACGATGAGGTTGATACGGTTGTCATAGAGCGTATCGATGAGATTGATGAGCCGCCGCGCTTCGTTACGACGATTTCGCGTCAGCACTGGAATTCCGTCGATCATCACAGTGTGAAAGGCGCGCGCAATCGCCAGGTAATCCAGCGAGCCAAGCGGCTTTACGCAAAGGTCGTCGAAATTAAACCGCGCAATGCCCATCGCAGCCCGTGGCACCACGACCTCGCGCCCCTTCACCTCCAGCTTGAAACTCTGAGAATTCGCGCCACCTGTCATATCGCTCCACAACGCATCCATACCGGCAACGGCATCCGCATTTACCGGCGTGAAATAGAGCGGCCGTCCACTCAGTTTTTCGAGCCTGAAGTCTTTCGCCGAATCGAGTTCGAGCACCTCCATATGCTGTCCGATCAGGTCGATGAAGGGCACAAACAATTGCCGGTTGAGGCCGTTCTTGTAGAGATCCGTCGGATGCGCATTGGACGTCGCAACCACAACCACCTCTTCGCCAAACAGCACCTTGAACAGGCGCCCAAGGATCATGGCATCTGCAATGTCGGTGACGTGCAGCTCGTCGAAGCACAACAACCGCGTTTCGTTCGCGATCCACTCCGCCACCAGCGGAATCGGATCCCCCGCGGCCGACTTGCGCGCCTCGCCAATTCGCTCGTGCACGTCCGCCATGAATTCGTGGAAATGAACCCTTTGCTTCGATTCAAGGTTCACCGATGCAAAGAAAAGATCCATCAGCATGGTCTTGCCACGCCCGACACTCCCGTGGATGTAGAGCCCTTTTGGCGCCGGCGCCCGGCCACCGAACAGTCGCCGCAATCCGCGTCGCCCGCGGTTCCAATCGACGAGTTCCCGCGCCAGCGCATCGAGCCGCGCAACCACCGCCTCCTGCGCCGCATCGTGATGCAGCTCTCCGGCGGCAACGCGGCCAGCGTATTCCCTGCTGAGACTATCTGTCATGCGCCCTTCGCTAAAGCGCGCATTCATCGCGGTCAACTCACGCGGCTGCGACAGAGTTTTCCACTGCACGGCAAATCCACGTGCGACACCATCGCCACCTGCCGATCGCTCGCCCGACCGCTGCCCTACGTTATTTGCGCGAACTCGGCCGCCGCACAAACTGCGACACAGATCGCTGCGGCAAGCCCCCCGCAACACGACATAACCCAGTTGGAGGTTTGATCATGAGCGATCAGCTAGACCGGGACGGAACCCTCAGAAAACTCTGGCCGGCGGAGGCTGCCAGGTTCCGTGACCACTTGATGCGCCTCGATCCCGCATCGCGACGCATGCGCTTCTCGCACGGCGTCTCGGATGCCTTTATCGAGGAGTATGCCAGCCGCGCCACCGGGCCCAACGCGATTGCGTTCGGCTACATCGTCGATGGCGAGGTTCGCGCGGCCGCGGAACTGCGCAAGCTCGCAGCCCATTGGGGCCGCGATGCCGAAGCCGCTTTCTCCGTTGAACGAGCCTACCAGAACCGGGGCATCGGTTCCGACCTGATGGGCCACGTCATCCGTGCCGCCCGCAACCGCGGCGTCGCCCATCTCTATATGAGCTGCCTGGCCGACAATCGCCGCATGCAGGCCCTCGCGCGCAAGTACCGGGCACAGCTTCGTTTTGAATACGGCGAAGTCATCGGGGAGATCGTGCCGAACGACCCGACGTATTTCTCGCTCTTCGGCGAAGCGCTGGAAGACCGCATCGGATTCCTGCTGGCCGTCCTCGACCTCAGCGACAACGTCAATCGTGCGGCATGATCAGTCGCGGATGTCGGCCGGCAGCGCCATGCGGTGCTGGCCGGCAACCGGACAGCCATCCGCTCGCAGCGCGGTAGCCGCACGCGAAGACGCCAACTCCCGCCGGACAGCAGAATTCAGGACAAGCCGCGGTCCTTGCGGATCACGTCGTAGCGCGGTTTGAAATCGTAGGTGGCATAGAATTCCGTCGAAAACGAACCCCACGCGCGCTGTTCGATGGCAAGATTGACGTCACGTAGCTTTTCTGCCGGAAATCTCAGCGTAACGACCTGTCCAATTCCCATCATGACGTACCAGGAAACGATATTGCAGCCGTCCGGCGGAAAGTTTTCCCAAAACTCGCTCGCATCGAGCTTTGCATTGATCTCACCCAGGTTCTTGTCTTGTTGATGCCTGAGAAAAATCGTCAGCATCATTTCACCTTGTCCACCGTCACTCACGTCAATCCTCCTGCAAACGGGCGAAAGAATGCGCCTATACTATATATATGCCACACAAGTACCCAGGTGTCGTCGTCGGCAGCAAGCTGCAACCGCACGCGTTCCGGTTCTGACATTTGCTATTCCGTGCGGCGCTGTCGAGGACAAATGTCAGAACCATAGGGAACACGTGCAAGCCTATATTTCTTATGTGGCTATTGCACCTGGCGTTTGACTGATAGACCAGCCGCACACGGCGACCACACGCCAGGCGCGCTACACGAGCGCTGCCATTCATTCCTGATAACGCCGGGTCAGAACGAATTTCTTTTTTGCGATTGAGTATCGCAATAATTGGACTGCACTTTGTAGTTTGGAATTCATCGCGTTTTCGATAATCAAAACGCATATCGCAAAAACAGAATCAGGCGTGCACTTTCAAACTTCGAAACATTCGAAATGGAGTCGCGATGCGCGCAAAGTACGTGCAAAACGATTCACAAAACGATGTAACAACGTCGTCGAGTTAGCCGCGCAAGCTCAAAAACCAGCTCCACCAAAAATGGAAACACCATGAAATCATTGAAATTTGATGCCTTCATGCAACACTTTTCATCCTTCGAGAAAGTTTTTGCAGGCAGAATTCATTTTTCCTGTCAACAAATCAGAAGAATTTGCACATGATTTTTTTGTTCGAATCAGTCGAACGTTTTTTGGGAGAGAGAACTATGGCACGAACCGCCGTAAAGAAGGCGCCGGCTCGCAAGGCCGCTGCCAAGAAGGCAACTGTCAAGAAGGCAGCTGCCAAGCGGGCTCCGGCTCGCAAGTCCACGATCAAGTCGGCCGCCAAGAAGGCTCCGGCGCGTAAGTCTGCAGCTCGCAAGTCGACGGCCCGTAAGACCACGGCACGCAAGTCGACGGCTCGCAAGTCGACGGCTCGTAAGACCACGGCTCGCAAGACCACAGCGCGCAAGGCCACGGTCCGCAAGGCTTCCGTGAAGAAGGCTCCGGCCAAGAAAGCTGCTCGCAAGTCGACAGCCAAGAAGACCGCCGTGAAGAAGTCACCGGTCCGCAAGGCAAGCACCCGTAAGGTTGCTACGAAGAAGAAGACCGCCGTCAAAAAGGCCGTCAAGAAAGCTTCGGTGCGCAAAAAAGCTGCCTGAACCTCATTCGCCCCGTCCCGGTGATGGGCAACCGGGACAGGGGCGGATTGAGCAAAGTTCCCCTTTTGACAATTTGCAACTGGAGGCGATGCACCGCATTCCTCCAGTTATTTTTATGCTCATTGAGAAACTAAGGAGAGCCGGTCGCTTTCTGAAGTAATGTCTGCCCGATAGGGCAAGGTGCTTGCACGACGCTGAACGGCCCCTTTCCCCATGGCTTGGTGGCCGCGGAAACAAAATAAGCGAGCATAAACGAAGTCCGCCCGAAAACGTTTTCCCGGCCGGCTGAACGCCGCACCGTGGCGACCACGTCGCCACCTCCTTTTCGGCAATTGCTGGCGAGGCGTTGTCGATTGACGTCTAAGTCATGTCACAGCAAAACGGATTGACTCATAAGCGAGCAACGCGACCCGGCCGAATGGCCGCCCCGCCGGAGCCGCCGCGCAAAGCGCGAATTGCGGCGTGAGGCAATAAACCCATAGCGAGGCGCATTTTTTTGCGACGCGCTTTCAGGGCATGCCGCAGCAAAACGCATTCGCTCATAAGGGAGCAACGCGACCCGGCCGAATGGCCGCCCCGCCGGAGCCGCCGCGCGCAGCGCGAATAGCGGCGTGAGGCAATGAAACCCATAGCGAGGCGCATTTTTTCGACGCGCTTTTGGGGCAACTTTTTGCCTCAGGTTGGAACGGCTGTCGCGGCTCCAACTTGAGGCACGATGATCTAGCCACGCACGCAGCGTCCTGGCGCAAACGTCAGACGCGCCGTTCGACCATGAGTTTCTTGAGCTCGGCGATCGCCTTTGCCGGGTTGAGCCCTTTGGGACAAGCTTTGGCGCAATTCATGATCGTGTGGCAGCGATAGAGGCGGAACGGATCTTCGAGATCGTCCAGCCGCTCGCCGGTCGCTTCATCGCGCGAGTCGTTCACCCAACGATAAGCCTGCAGCAGAACGGCCGGCCCAAGATACCGGTCCGAGTTCCACCAATAGCTCGGGCAGGACGTCGAACAACAGGCGCAAAGAATGCATTCGTAGAGGCCGTCGAGGCCTTCGCGGTCGTCGCGGCTCTGGCGCCATTCCGTCGGCGGCATCGGCGAGGACGTCTTGAGCCACGGCTCGATCGAGCGATGCTGGGCATAAAAGTTGGTCATGTCGGGAACCAGATCCTTGACCACCTTCATGTGCGGCAGCGGATAGATATTCACCGTTCCCTTGACGTCGTCGATCGCCTCCAGGCACGCGAGCCCGTTCTTGCCGTCGATATTCATTGCGCATGATCCGCAAATGCCCTCGCGGCAGGATCGCCGGAACGTCAGCGTCGAATCGACCTCGCCCTTGATCTTGATCAGCGCGTCGAGGATCATCGGTCCACATTCGTTCTGATCGACCCAGTAAGTGTCCACACGCGGATTTTCACCATCGTCCGGGCTCCAGCGGTAGATCCGGAACTTCTTCCAGCGGCCACCCGCACCTTTCTCGTTCCAGGTCTTTCCCGTCTTGATGGTCGAATTTTTCGGCAGCGTCAGTTGCACCATTGCCAGTCTTGCCCTTCGCTTTCTGCTCCGCGTCACTCAGCTACGGCTAGCGGCCTGCCTGGCTTGATGCACTAGCGCCAGTGACCGTTCGCCACGTCGTCAAAGTTTTGAGTCGCCGCCGTCCGTCCTGCCGGCCACGACTGACGTCGAACGATAGTCCTTCAATTGCTGCACCAGTTCCGTCAGCCGCACCGCGACCGCCAGACCCGCTTCGACCGATGCCTTGAGCGTTGCCCGCTCCAGGATCAGCTTGTTGAGTTGCTCCTGCTCTTCACCGAAGCCATAGAAAATCTCGTCAGGCGGATCGATTTCACCATCCTCGATCGCAGCCATCACCTCGAAGGCATTTTGCGAGGCCAGCACCATCATCGATGCGATATCGTTCATCGACTGGTGGTAGATCTTGACGGCCGCCGGCCCGACCCGCGGGCCATGAACGCCGAATTTCAACGGCGACGCGGCCGCTCCACCTTCTCCGGCAAAGAGCTTTTTCGCACGATGAAAGCGCCGGAAGATCTCCTGCAGCCCGAGGCAGCATTTTTCGAGGTCCCGAAGCGCCACGACGACCTTGCGCTTGGATTTCGTACGGTCCGGCGTTCGCTCGTGCGCAACCCAGTTCACCGTCGCGATCGAGGCGATCGCCCCGAGCGCTGCCAGCGCCGGCAGCACGGCCGTGAACGGATCCGGGGCAATCCGGGTATCGCCATCTTCCCGTTCGTCTTCTGCCGCCTCAGCGCCGCTCACGCCCCACCTCTCTTTTGCGACACCTGCTGTCGCTCTGCAGGCTCCCAGAATGCGATGAAATACCCGTTCGGGTCCTGAACGGCGAATTCCAGCATGCCGTAGTCCATTTCTTCCGGGCCCCAGGCAAACGTCACTTTCTCTCTCAGTTCGTCGGCAAGTGCGCGCACATTGCCCGGGTGAAAATAAAGCGTTCCGCTGAAGCAGGGCGTGTCAGGAAGTCCGGTCGGCGCCTCGGAAAAGAAATGCAGCTCGCCATCACCGCGCCGTAACGCTGCCCAGGTCGCCGGCCCGCTTTCGGGATAGCGCCCGACCCTCTCGAAACCGAGGCGATCACAGTAGAACGCCGTGGTCTCTTCTAGGTCCCGGGCCAGAAGACTCGGGATGATCTGCGCTGATAATCCAAGCCCGCGCATCCCGGCTGCACCCACCTTCTTGCCTCAGTAAACGCGCGCCTTGGGCTCGATATAGGCCATTTCGTTGGTCATCGTGTACTCGTGCACAGGCCGATAATCGATCGTCACCGTCCGCGCCGCATCGTCGGCCCACGCCAGCGTGTGCTTCATCCAGTGTTCGTCGTCGCGCTCGGTGAAGTCCTCGCGGGCGTGCGCACCACGGCTTTCCTTGCGGTTGTCGGCGCTGTACATCGTCACCGCCGCCTGCGAAATCAGATTTTGGTATTCCAGCGCTTCGACAAGATCAGAGTTCCAGATCAGCGACCGGTCCGAGATCGCGATGTCTTCGCTGCGCTTCCACACCTCGGCGATCTTCTCGACGCCTTCCTCGAGCACCGGCCCGTCACGGAACACCGCGCAGTTGGTTTGCATCACGCGCTGCATTTCAAGTCGCAGTTGCGAGGTTGGCGAACCGCCCGCCGCGTGCCGCGCCTTGTCGAGCCGCGAAATCGCGAGTTCGTCGGCATCGCCCGGAAGTTCCGGATGCGCCGAACCGGCTTCCACGGTTTCGCCGCACCGCAGCCCCGCAGCCCGCCCGAACACGACGAGATCGATCAGCGAGTTCGAACCAAGCCGGTTGGCGCCGTGCACCGATACGCATGCCGCCTCGCCGATCGCCATGAGGCCGGGCACCACATGGTCGGGATCGCCATCCTTCAAGGTGACGACCTCGCCGTGGAAGTTGGTCGGGATTCCACCCATGTTGTAATGCACGGTCGGGATCACCGGGATCGGCTCCCGCCTGAGGTCGACTCCGGCAAAGATTTTCGCACTTTCCGTGATGCCGGGCAGGCGCTCGGCCAGTACTTTCGGATCGAGATGATCCAGGTGCAGGAAGATGTGGTCCTTGTCCTTGCCGACACCGCGTCCTTCGCGGATCTCCATCGTCATCGAACGCGAGACGACGTCGCGCGAGGCGAGATCCTTCACGCTCGGAGCATACCGCTCCATGAAGCGTTCGCCTTCGCTGTTGGTCAGGTATCCGCCTTCCCCGCGCGAACCCTCGGTTATCAAGACCCCGGCGCCGTAGATCCCGGTCGGGTGGAACTGCACGAACTCCATGTCCTGCAACGGCAGCCCGGCCCGCAGCACCATCGCGTTGCCGTCACCGGTACAGGTGTGCGCCGAGGTTGCCGAGAAGTAGGCGCGGCCGTATCCGCCGGTTGCCAGAACCGTCTTCTTGGCGCGGAACCGATGAACGGTTCCGTCATCCAGGCACAACGCGACGACGCCGTGGCAGGCACCGTCCTGATCCATCATCAGGTCGATCGCAAAGTACTCGATGAAGAACTCGGCCGAATGCCTGAGCGACTGTCCGTAAAGCGTGTGCAGCATCGCATGCCCGGTGCGGTCGGCGGCCGCACAGGTGCGTTGTGCCGGCGGCCCCTCACCGAAGTCTGTTGTCATACCCCCGAACGGGCGCTGATAGATCCGCCCGTCCTCGGTACGCGAGAACGGCACGCCGTAATGTTCCAGTTCGTAGACGGCCTCCGGCGCGTTACGGCACAGGTACTCGATTGAATCCTGATCCCCCAACCAGTCGGCACCTTTGACGGTGTCGAACATGTGCCAGCGCCAGTCGTCCTTGCCCATGTTGCCGAGCGATGCAGCGATCCCGCCCTGGGCTGCAACCGTGTGCGAGCGCGTCGGGAACACCTTGGTCACACAAGCCGTGCGCAGGCCGGCCTCAGCCGCCCCGAGCGTAGCCCGCAGGCCGGCACCACCGGCGCCGACGACCACCACGTCGTAGGTATGATCGATGATCGTGTAGGCCTTGCCGTTCACGTGCGGTGCTGCAATGCCGTTTCCGCTTTCTGCCATGATCGTTCAAGCCCCGAAGTTGATTTTCAAAACAGCAAACACCGACGCCAGCCCAACCGCGAACGCAAAGAAGGTGTTCAGCATCAACAGCACCACCTTGCCACCCTCGCTATGGATATAATCCTCGATGATGACCTGCATGCCGAGCCGCATGTGATAGACGCCGGACAGGATCGCCAGCAACAGCGCCACCGCCACCAGCGGATTGCCGAGCGCGGCCCGCACCGCGGCGTGGTCCTTGCCGGCGAGGCTGGCAACCAGCCACACGAGGAATACGGCCAGCACGATGTTGGCAACCGCCGTCACGCGCTGTTGCCAGAAGTGGTCCGCGCCTTCCTTGGCCGAACCGAGCGCTCGAACGTTTTTGAGGGGGGTACGTAGGCTCATGGTCATAGCACTCCCGCAAAGCCGCCTGCCGCCATCCATATGATTACGGTGCCGGCCAACGAAGCGATCAGCGACGCCCAGCACATCGCATCCACTGTACCGAGCTCGAACCCGCGCCCCGTATCCCATATGAGGTGCCGGATCCCGCCGAACATATGATGCAACAGCGCCCAGGTATATCCCAGCAGAATGATCCGTCCGAGCAGCGTGCCCATAAGTCCGTTTACATAGGCGAAATATTCCGGCCCGGTTGCCGCAGCGATCAGCCACCAGGCGAGCAGCAACGTGCCGACATAGAGCGCCGCACCTGTAATCCGGTGCACGATCGACATCACCATGTTGATCTGCGGTGTGTAGACTTGCAGATGCGGTGACAGGGGACGCGTATCCTCGTCACCGGATGAGCCGGCACTTGCCATTCGTTGCCTCTCCGTAGCTTGCGAATGTAAGAATTGCCGGTTGTTTTAGCGTGGCCCTTGAGCCGCGGCAATGCATCGAAGGGTGCATCGCACGCCCGATCGGGCGGTCTCCCCTTCTCGCGGGCCGCCAAATCATCTAAAGCCGTGGGAATTTGCCCGCGCTAATTCAGCCCGCCGACGATGGCACGCCCAAGCTGCGCACCGCTCTCGAAGGCGTGTTCGGCGAGCCGGCCTAGGCACCAGTCACCGGCGACGCCGACCATGTGCTCGCTCGAAAACAGATAGGTTTCGCCCAGCGCAATATCGACGAGACCATTGGTCCACAGATGCGCACGCATTTGCGATGGCCGCTCCGGCGCGATCGACAACACGTGGCACACCTCAGACCACATCTCCTCCGCGACATCTTCCGGATCGACGTCTTCCGTCTCCCGGCTCCAGGCCTGCCCGGCGTGGATCACCAGGTGCTCACCGCGCCCCTTGCGGCCGGGTTTGACGTTGTTGCGGCCGACCCAGCGGATCGCCTGCGACATATCGGAATAGACGTCGAACTCTGGCAGCACCGGTTTGTCGAACCGCATCACCAGCGACCAGATCGGCGCCATGCGCACGCGCTCGATCGGATCGGCCAACACGTCGATACCGCCCAGAATGAGCCGCGCCTCCGGTGCCGGCACCGCAATTGCGACGGCCGCAAACGGCCCCTCGTGCGTGCGATCCGAAAACCAGACGTGCCAGCCCTTTTCGACCCTCTGGATCGTGTGCACCTGACGTTCGAAGTGGAGGCGTACGCTCTCCGCCAGTGGCCGCACGACCGACGACATGCCCGGCACGCCGACGAACCAGTTGAGCAACTGCCCGCCACCTTCCGGTCCGTGCGCGAGCTTCGGCTCCCAGGCAGCGGCGTAGCCCGTCTTCCTGAGGTCTTCGATATACGCGCGGAACCTGTCACCGCGAGCGCTGATGTATTGCGCACCATGGTCGAACGGCACGATCCCGAGCCGCATCGTGGCCATCCGCCCGGCAATCACCTTGCTCTGTTCGAAAACGTCGACGTAGCAACCGGCACGGCGCAGAGCCCGCGCACAAGCAAGCCCTGCCAATCCCCCACCAATGACTGCAATGCGATGTGTCACGCGCGAACGCCCATCCGATACCGCCCACCGCCGGCTTGCATGCGCCGGCAGTTGCGCCAGCCGCCATTTAAGCGAGCCGGAATAGAGATAAGGTTAATGCGCGCAATGCTTGATGTTCTTAGTGAACGCCACCCTAACCGGCGCGCCAGAGCAGCACTCGTGTAGCTTTTGCACCTGAAGTTTGGTTGAGAGACCAGCCGCACATGGGAACCAAACGTCAGGTGCGCTATACCAGCGCAACTTGCTTCAATTCGGAATCGGTCCGATTCCGAATTGAAGCAGAAAGTTGCTCGATTCTTTGGAGGCGATCATCTTTGTGCCTTGAGCTGGCGCCGCGACAGCGGTTCCAGCTTGAGGCACGATGATCTAGCAAGCCATCACCAACCAGTAATCGAGATCCAGTACGACGTTTTCGGCGTAGGAACCGCTTGCATCCTTGTAGGGAAAGTCATGGCATGGACGGTTCTTGGCCGCGACCGTGCGCACCCTGAGCGCGCCGACGTCGCGCCTCTCGCCCACGTCCGCGCGGTCCAGGATCTGCGACCAGGCAAAGACCGTGTCGCCGGCAAAAGTCGGCGCGACATGCTGGCCGCCGTTGATCGCAGCGACATGAAACCCGTTCCCGAGACCGTTGAAAGACAGCGCTCTCGCCAGCGAAATAACGACGCCGCCATAGATTAGCCGGGCACCGAACCACCCCTGCGCCTGTTCGTGCAGGTTGAAATGCACTTTGGCCGTGTTCTGATAGAGCCGTGTCGCGATTTGGTGTTCGGCTTCTTCCAGCGTCATCGCATCGACATGGTCGATCCGCTCGCCGACGCTGTAATCTGCGAACCGGTGCGGCGAGCCGGCGAGGCCGATGTCGTAGCGATCCATCGCAAGCGGCGGCACGGCCGAGGCAAGCTCGGCAGGCGGCACGCTTTGAGCCAGCTCCGGCACCACCGGCTCCGGCGCTGCGGCACCCGGATCACGCTTGCGCACCATCACCCAGCGCACGTAGTCGAGAACCTTGTCACCGTCCTGGTTGCGCCCGCTTGAGCGCACATAGACCACGCCCGTCTTGCCGTTTGAATTTTCACGCAGGCCAATCACCTCGGAGGCCGCAGTCAGGGTATCGCCGGCATAGACCGGTGCCAGAAACCGGCACTCGGCATAGCCGAGGTTTGCCACCGCATTGAGCGAGATGTCCGGCACGGTCTTCCCGAACACAACGTGGAAAACCAAAAGATCGTCGAGCGGCGCATCCGGATAACCGATCGCCTTGGCAAAGGGCACCGACGACTGCACGGCGAACCGCCCGCCGTAAAGACCGTTGTAGACGGCCACGTCGCCTGCCGTGATCGTTCGCGGCGTCGCGTGCGCAATCATCTGCCCCATCCGGAAGTCCTCGAAGAAGTTTCCGGTAGTCGTCTTGATCGCGGGTCGAGACATTGGCGCCGCCCTTTTTGCTACGACATTGAAAAATCAAAGCCCGATCGCATCGGCGATCGCCACCGTACGCTTGGCCGTTTCGGCATGTAGAAGCTCGACCATCTCGCCGTCGAGATTGATCACGCCCTTGCCGGAGTTTTCCGGAAGCGCAAAGGCGGCAATGATCTTGCGCGCCCGCACCACCTCGTCCGCGGAGGGTGAGAACACGGCATTGGCACCGTCGATCTGGCTTGGGTGGATCAGCGTCTTGCCGTCCATGCCGAGCATCTGTCCGTGCCGGCATTCGGCCGCGAAGCCATCGAGATCCTTGAAGGTGTTGTAAACACCGTCGAGCACGTCGATGCCGAAGGCACGCGCCGTGGTCACGATCGCGCTCAGCCAGTAGAGCGCCGCAGTGCGCCCGGCATCGAGCCTCGCACGCGTCTCCTTGACGAGATCGTTGGTGCCGACCACGAAGCACGACAGCGCCACGTCGGCCTCGCCGGCCATTTTCGCGATATCGGTGAGGTTGACGATCGCCATAGGCGTCTCGATCATCACCCAGATATCACAGCGCCCGCCGGCCGCCGCGATAGCCTTCGCGACCGCGCGGACGTGCTCCCCGCTTTCGACTTTCGGCACCAGCAGCGCCGCCGGACCGGCGCCGGCCGCACGCTCGATATCGTCTGCCCCCCAGGGCGTATCCAGTCCGTTGATCCGCACCACCAGCTCGCGCCGACCGTATTCGCCGCTTCCGACCGCGGCGACGACCTGTTTTCGCGCGGTCTCTTTCGCATCCGGTGCAACGGCGTCTTCGAGGTCGAAAATCACGACGTCCGCATCGAGCGACTTCGCCTTTTCCAGCGCCCGCGCGTTGGAGCCGGGCATATAAAGCGCACTGCGTCGCGGTCGAATTGCCATCTCATGAACTCCCTTGCCGCCGCTCGCCAGCATTATGTGTCGTCATCTCGCCTCGACATATCCCCGATTGCAGCCGGCACAACCGTCCGAATTGCCGCGATGTGACGACCACTGGCACGATTGTTCGGCCATTCGTACCGTTTCGTTGCCAATCGGCGATTGTCGGCAACCCGGCGTCAGTCTAGCTTGGGTCGGCTTGCCGGCGCGCTTGAAAGGTCCAGTCAGCCCGATGCGGATCCTCGCCATTTCTTCGCAGGTCTCCTGCGGCCATGTCGGCCTCTCCGCCATCGTGCCGGCGGCCCGGGCGCTGGGCCACGAGGTCGTTGCGCTGCCGACCGTGCTGCTTTCAAACCACCCGGGCCATCCCCACGTCGCCGGCGAAACGATCGATCCGGCAACGCTCACCGGCATGCTGGATGCGATCGACCGCAATGGCTGGCTGGCAGGGATCAGCACGGTATTGACCGGGTATTTGCCGTCGCGCGGACACGCCGAGTTTGCGTTGAATGCCATTGAACGGATCTCGCGTCAGGCCCCGGACGCCATCGTAGTTTGCGACCCGGTCATCGGCGATGACCGGGAGGGTGTATATATCGATCAGGCCGCAGCAACGGCGATCCGCGACGATATCCTGCCGAAAGCGGACATTTTGTTGCCCAACCGCTTTGAACTCGGCTGGCTAACGGGCCGCGAGATCAACACCGTGCACGACGCCGCTTCGGCCGCCCGCCATCTTGATGCATCCCACCTTGTCGTCACGTCCCTGGCGGCATCGCAACCAGGCCTCGTGGCCAACGCTCTTATCACCGAAGAAGCGGTCAGGTTCTGCGAAAGCCCGCGCCTGGGCGGTGTCCCGAAAGGCACCGGCGATTTTCTGTCCGGCGTGTTTGCCGCCGACCCCGACCTCGCGCGCACCGTCGCCCGCGTCGATGCCCTCGTCTCAGCCAGCGTCGGCCGCCCGCATCTCGCCATCGCGCAGGCCCGCGATACTTGGGTCGCCGCTCCACCGGCATTGGTCACGCAGCTCGACCCACGACACGGCTCATGACCCGGCCCGTGACCCGTGCGGCAGCCGACGACACACCGTGGATCGGTGGCGTTGACGGCTGCCCCGCCGGTTGGGTGGCAGTAATTCACCCGCTTGGCAGGCCGGCGGAAGCGCGATTGCAGGTTTTCCAGACCTTTCGTGAGATCCTCGACGCAACCCCGGCGCTTGAAACCATCGCCGTCGATATCCCGATCGGCCTGCCCGACCACGTCGGTATCGGTGGTCGCCTCGCCGATCGCGCGGCCCGGTCGGTCCTCGGTGCCCGCCAGTCGGCCGTTTTTGCCGTCCCGTCACGCGCAGCGGTAATGTGCACCGACTACCGCGAGGCCTGCGCGATCGCCTTTGCAACCTCGAACCCGCCGCGCAAAGTATCGAAACAGGCCTTCAACCTTTTCCCGAAGATTCGCGAGGTCGATGCGGTGCTGTCGCCGTCGCCGGCGCTGCAGGAACGCGTCTTTGAAACCCACCCGGAGGTGGCATTCTGGGCACTCAACGGCGAAAAACCGCTCGATCTCGCCAAAAAAGTGAAGTCGCGCCCCAATCCGCCCGGTCTCGACTATCGCCGTGCCCTGCTGCGCAAGGTCGGCTACCAGGATGCGATCCTGATTGCCGATACCTTCGCGAGGTCGGCTGTCGGGCCCGATGACATTCTGGATGCCTGCGTCAACGCCTGGAGCGCTGGCCGGATCGCTGCCGGCACGGCGCGCCGCTTTCCCGACCAACCGCTGAGCGACGGCCAAGGATTGCGCATGGAGATCTGGGGTTGAACGGGCTCTAATCGCGCGGCATTTCCATTTGCCACGTCAGATGCGCCTTCACCATCGCCCACTCGGTCTTGATGATCGAATAGACGCAGGTATCGCGCACGGTCCCGTTCGGCATGATCGAGTGATTGCGCAGAATGCCGTCCAGCTTTGCGCCGAGCCGCTCGATCGCGCGCCGGCTTTGCTGGTTGATGAAATGCGTGCGGAACTCGACCGCGATGCAGTCCAGTTCTTCGAACGCGTGGCACAGCATCAGGTATTTGCACTCCGTATTGAGCCCGCTGCGCTGCACCTTTCGGCGGTACCAGGTCGATCCGATCTCCAGTCGCCGATTGACCGCATCGATGTTCATGTACGTGGTCATGCCGACGGCCCGCCCGTCAGCCTTATCGACGATCGTGAACGGCAGCATCGAGCCTTCCTCGCGCAGCGCGAGGCGTCGATCGATCTCCGCACTGACGACGTCAGGCGCCGGCACGGTCGTATACCAAAGCTTGTGCAATTCACCATCGCCGGCAGCTGCAACGAGGTCGTCGTGATGGCTGTGGTCGAGCGGCACGACCGCGACCAGCTTCCCATCCAGCGCCACTGCCTCAGGCCATGCCATCGCTCGTCTCCCCCTGCTCTGGCCATCGCACACCGTTAAGCGATGGCGCACACCACACCGGATCGGACCAGTGCGCAACGCAGGGACCATGATCGATCTGCAAAATCAATTGCAAACTTTGCCCCGGCCGACGTCCCTTCTGGCGCCGCAACACTCACTGCCAGCCGCCGATGGCCATCGTGCTCCGGGCAAAGCGCAAGGAAGCCGGCCGGCCCAACGCCGCGGAGTGGCTATCCTTGAAGTGAACTGGCGCCTGGAGCAACTTTCTGCGTTGAGCTGCAGCCGCGACAGCGGTTCCAACTCAAGGCACGATGATCTAGCTCTCGTCTTTCGTTAGGTCGAGCGCATAGCCCTCCTGCTGACGCAGCGCCTCCAGCTCACGCGTCAACAGGAACAGGGCCACATCGTTTTCAGATGCACCCATCGTCGTTGTTCGCGCAAGATGTGTCAGATAACGGTGCAGCTTGGCCGAAACGCTCATGCGGATCAGAACCGTCTGCTGCTTCTTGGGAGCCCCCGACATGACATTCCAGACAGATTATTGTCGAAAACAGACATTAAAATGCTTGCCTCAAAGAGTCGACTCTGATCAATTCACGCCTAGAAGCGCGAAACGGCCCTCCGTCCGGAGAGCCGCCGAGCGTTTCCCGAATTGATGTGCGGTTACCCTGACCACCGCATCGATTGCGGCCCATCCCGCAGGCGAAGCTTCACCGGCAGACCCTGCATTTGGATGGACCTGCCAACGGGCGGCGCGCGCTGAACGGATCTATGCCCAGACCCAGGCGCGCCGGCGTTGGTGACCTTAATTCATCCGACTCGTGATCCCTTGTGGAGCCCTGTCCGACAGGTTGTATCGGGCGTGGATAAGCTGTGCATTATTTTGCGGCTCGGTCCGCCCTACTGCCGCCGGCTTTGGCAATCGCCGGCAGTACGGCGCGCTCCAGGCTCTCCGCCGTGATCGGCCCGACATGCTTGTAGACGACCCGCCCCTCGCCATCGACGAGAAACGTTTCCGGCATACCGTAGACGCCCCACTCGATCCCGCCTCGTCCGCTGCGATCGACACCGACGCGGTCATAGGGGTTGCCGAGTTGCGTCAGGAACCGCAACCCGCCGGGCGCCGGGTCCTTGTAGTTGACACCGACCATCCTGACCCTGGTTCGTGCTTTGAGGGCTTCCAGAAGTGGATGCTCTTGTCGGCAGGGCGCGCACCAGGACGCAAAGAAATTGACCACCGTCAACGTACCCGCTGCAAGATCCTTGGCCATCACTCCGGGCACCGGCTTGCCATCTGCCACCAGCCCGTCGAGTGCCGGAAAGTCGTATGCCGGCACAGTCTTGCCAATCAGCGCCGATGGCAACCGCGACGGATCTCCGCTCTTCAGCGCATAGCCGAACATGACGGCCATCCCGGCAAATATTACCAGCGGTATCGCCACCCAGCCGAAGCCGCGCCGCGCCTTGACGTCGTCCTGCGCCGTAACTTCGGCTGCCTCGTCGGTCATCGTGTTGGCCTCCCGAAACGTTCGGATTGGGCTGGAACCGCCCCGTTCGCTGCAACTCCAATTGCCGCCAGGCTTGCAAGTTGGACGGTGGACAGCGCGAACCGGCATAGCATGCAAATCCGCCGGAGACAGACGCAATCTAGGTGTCGTCGGATCGCCGCTTGACCCCGCGCGCCTCGAGCGCAGCCAACCGCGCCGACTGATGCCGGCCATCGAGGACCAGCCACACGATCAAAGCCGCCAGCACGATGACCACGGCACCGTAGGAGCCCCAGATAAAAACGGCATGCTTGCCGAAATCGAACATCTCGCATCCTCACGCTTGGTCCGGCGCAACACCGGCCGCTTCCCCGGCCCGCACGCGCGCCACCTCCGCGACGGTCAACGCCTTGACCCGCCGTCGCAGCACTTCGTTGCGCATCGCCTTCAGGTGCATCGCGATAAACAACAGCGTAAAGCCCAGCGCATTGATCAGTAGCGGGATCAGGATCGACGAATGAATTGTTGGCCCGTCGCTCCGCAGAACGCTCGATGGTTGGTGCAGCGTGTTCCAACTCGGCAATTCGATGCCGAGCCACGGTATGCTGAGCCCCTCGACCGAAATCTTGATGAATGGCAGGATCGCCACGCCGACGATCGCGAGCACGGCGGTTTGCTTGCCGGCCAGCGTTTCGTCCTCGATCGAGTTCCTGAGCGCGATCAGCCCGAGATAGAGGAAGAACAACACGAGCACGGACGTCAGCCGCGCATCCCAGACCCAGTAGGTGCCCCACATCGGCTTGCCCCACAGCGATCCCGTCACCAGCGCCAGCAGCGTGAACGCGGCACCAATTGGTGCCGCCGCCTTTGCCGAGACGTCTGCCAACGGATGCCGGAAGACGAGATAGCCGAAGCTTGAAAGCGCAATCAGCGCGTATCCCATCATCGCCAGCCACGCGCTCGGCACATGAATGAACATGATCTTGACGGTGTGCTTTTGTTGGTAGTCGATCGGGGCGACGAAAAACGCCTGATAAAGACCGATCGCCAGCACCCCTGCCGCGGCAACCGCCACGACCGGCAAAATCGCGCCGGACAGCGCCATGAACCGCGTCGGATTGGCCAGTTTTTGTGTCAGGCTCTGCATTCTTGAAACCGCTGCTCCCGAATATCCGAAAACCGGGCTCGATCAGACATATGCAAAAACATGCACCGAACGGGCCCCGAGGTCATTGCATTTGGTGACGCAGTGCCGCAGCTGCCGCCCACGGCCCGATTACCAGCGCGCCCAATGAAATCGCACCGAGCAGGTAGAACGATGGCCACGGGCTTCCCGGCGGCGTCAGCGCCACCGAGACCGTCGTTACTCCGTAGATCAGGGTCGGCACATAGAGCGGCAACACCATGATGGCGATCAAAACACCGCCGCGACGCGCCTGCAGTGTCAGTGCCGCCGCAATCGCCCCAAAAAAACTGATGGCCACCGTGCCCACCAGCATCGTCGCCATCACCACCGGCAGCCCGGCGATGTCGAGATTGAGCAACAGACCCAGGAGTGGTGTAAGCGCCACCAGCGGAACCGCGGTCGTCAGCCAGTGCGCAATGCTCTTGGCCGCCGCCACCAGTTCGAGCGGCAACCCGCCGGTTGCGATCACGTCCAGCGAACCGTCTTCGAAGTCCGCATCGAAAACGCGGCCCAGCGACAGCAGCGCCGACAACAGCAGCGCCACCCACAACACCCCCGGTGCAATCTTGCCCAGCAACTTGAGATCCGGCCCGATCGCAATCGGCACCAGTGCCACCACGATCATATAAAAGCCGAGCGCCGTCCCAATCGCCCCGCCCTCGCGCAAGGCAAGACGGACATCACGCACCACGAGTTCCAGTAGCCCGCTCATTCGGCAGCCCCGCGCTGCCGCGAAAGATCGAGTTCCTCGGCCGCCGCGAACGGTAGGGGCAGGTGCGTCGCTGCAACGATGAGGCCGCCGCCGGCCAGATGCTGGTCGCCGGCGGTTGTGAAGGCATCACGGCTTGCCGCATCCAGCGCCACCGTCGGCTCGTCCACCAGCCACAGACCGCGCGGTGCGACCAGCAATCGGGCCAGCGCCGTCCGCCGCATTTGGCCGGCTGACAAAAACCGCACCGGAAAGTCTGCCAGATCCTGCAGCCGAAACACGTCGAGGGCCCGCGCGATATCCCGGCTGATCTCGTCTTTCGCCCGGCCTCCGAGATACCTCGCCCAGAATGTCAGGTTTTCCCGCACGCTCATCGTCGCCTTGAGCGCGTTCTGGTGCGCCACGTAGTGGATCTGTTCGCCAAGTTCCAGCTCGCGATCACCACCATTGAGCGTGACTGAACCGCCAAGCGAAGGCAGATAACCGGCAATCGTTCTCAACAAGGTCGTCTTGCCGACGCCGTTGGGGCCGGTCACGATCAGTGCTGTGCCTGCCGTGGCAACAAAGGTGACACCGTCCAGCACCAGCCGCCCGCCGCGCTCCACGCAAAGCTGCTTCACGCTGAGTTCAAGCGCCATTCAGATCTCTTTCTCTCGGCAAGAATATTGGGAATTGCGGCGATATCACGCGACTGGGATGATCCTATTCGCCAAACCCAGGTGGCCCTGCGGCTGACAAGCCGTTATAACACCCACGCACCACCGCGCTTGTGCAATTTCAGCGCGCCACCGGTTCGCCTCCGAATTCTTCCGAGAGCTGACATCCCAGTGGCCGCCCCGACCATGCCGGCACACCGGCAGCGCGGGTTCATTGAAACACGCCGTCCGTCGCGCGTCTGGCCAGCGACGGACCAGTGAGGAGGACTCACCATGACCGCGCAGGCACAAACCTCGCTCGACAGCTTCAACTGCAAGAAAACCCTCACCGCTGCCGGCAAGACCTACACCTATTACTCCCTGCCGGAAGCCGGCAAGAACGGCCTCGGCGACATTTCAAACCTGCCTTATTCGCTCAAGGTCCTGCTGGAAAACCTGCTGCGCAACGAAGACGGCCGCTCGGTCACCAAGGATGACATCCTGGCCGCCGCCAGATGGTCCGAGACCAGGGGTAAGGCCAGCACCGAAATCGGTTTTCGTCCGGCCCGCGTCCTGATGCAGGATTTCACCGGGGTTCCGGCCGTCGTCGACCTCGCCGCCATGCGCGATGGCATGACCAGCCTGTCCGGCGATCCCCGCAAGATTAACCCGCTGGTTCCGGTCGACCTCGTCATCGACCACTCGGTGATCGTCGATGCGTTCGGCAACGCCGACGCCTTCGGCAAGAACGTCGAACTCGAATATGAGCGCAACGGCGAACGCTATAACTTTCTGAAATGGGGCCAGAGCGCATTCAATAACTTCCGTGTGGTGCCTCCGGGTACGGGCATCTGCCACCAGGTCAACCTCGAATATCTCTCGCAGGTCGTGTGGACCCGCGAAGACGGCACCGAAACACTCGCCTATCCCGACACGCTCGTCGGCACCGACAGCCACACCACCATGGTCAACGGTCTCGCCGTTCTGGGCTGGGGCGTCGGCGGTATCGAGGCCGAAGCCGCAATGCTCGGCCAGGCACAGTCCATGCTCGTCCCGGAAGTCATTGGCTTCCGCATGACCGGCAAGCTGAATGAGGGTGTGACTGCTACGGACCTCGTCCTGACGGTAACCCAGCAATTGCGCAAGAAGGGCGTTGTTGCCAAGTTCGTGGAATTTTACGGCCCGGGCCTCGACTCGCTGTCGCTTGCCGACCGCGCAACCATTTCCAACATGGCTCCGGAATACGGCGCCACCTGCGGATTCTTTCCCGTAGACAAGGAAACCATACGCTATCTCAGGATGTCGGGCCGCGCCGATGACCGCATCGCGCTGGTCGAAGAATACACCAAGGCCCAAGGCCTGTTCCGCACATCCAATTCCGATGAGCCGATCTTTACCGACACGTTGGAACTGGACCTTGCCGACGTCGTTCCCTCCATCGCCGGCCCCAAGCGCCCGGAAGGCCGCATCTCGCTGGGCGACGTCAAGACCGGTTTCGCAACGGCTCTGGAAGGCGAATACAAGCGCCCGGCCGGCGAACTCGAGAAGCGTTGCCCGGTCGCCAACCAGGACTTTGATCTCGGCCATGGGGACGTCGTTATCGCCGCCATCACCAGCTGCACAAACACCTCCAACCCGAGCGTCCTGATTGGCGCCGGCCTGCTCGCCCGCAACGCCGTCGAGAAGGGGCTCACCGTGAAGCCGTGGGTAAAGACCTCGCTGGCGCCCGGCTCGCAGGTCGTCGCAGCATATCTCGAAAAGGCCGGCCTGCAGCCTCACCTCGACAAGATCGGCTTTAACCTGGTCGGCTTTGGTTGCACGACCTGTATTGGCAATTCCGGACCGCTGCAGGAAGACATCTCACGCACCATCAACGAGAACGGTCTGGTCGCGGCCGCCGTGCTGTCTGGCAACCGCAACTTCGAGGGCCGCGTCAGTCCCGACGTCCAGGCCAACTACCTGGCTTCGCCGCCGCTGGTCGTCGCCTACGCCCTCGCCGGCACCGTCAACAAGGACCTCTCGAGCGAACCGCTCGGCACGGGCTCGGACGCAGAGCCGGTCTATCTCAAGGACATCTGGCCATCGAACCAGGAGATCCAGCAGTTTATCGCCGACAACATCACCAACGAAATGTTCAAGTCCCGCTACGCGAACGTGTTCGAAGGCGACGACAACTGGCAGGCGATCAAGACCTCGACGGGCCTCACCTACACCTGGGATTCCGGCTCCACCTACGTCCAGAACCCGCCCTACTTTGAAGGCATGACCAAGAGCTTGCCGCCCCTGGAAGACATCGTCGGCGCTCGCATCCTCGGTCTCTTCGGCGACAAGATAACCACCGACCACATCTCTCCGGCCGGTTCTATCAAGAAGGAAAGCCCGGCCGGCGAATACCTTCTGGAACGCCAGGTCCGCCCGCAGGACTTCAACCAGTACGGTACCCGGCGCGGCAACCACGATGTCATGATGCGCGGCACCTTCGCCAACATCCGCATCAAGAATCATGCAGCCAAGGAAGCAGATGGCACTGTCCGTGAGGGCGGTTATGCCGTCCACCATCCCTCCGGCGATCGCATGTATATCTACGATGCCGCCATGCGCTATCGCGACGAGGGCGTACCGCTCGTCGTCATGGCCGGTGTTGAATACGGCAACGGTTCATCGCGCGACTGGGCCGCCAAGGGCACGAGCCTGCTCGGCGTCCGCGCCGTGATCGCGCGCTCGTTCGAGCGCATCCACCGCTCCAACCTCGTTGGCATGGGCGTCGTGCCGTTCACCTTCGAAGACGGCCAGTCCTGGGAGGGCCTCGGCATCAGGGGCGATGAACTGGTCACCATTCGCGGGTTTGCCGACATCGAACCGCGCAAGCAGATGAGCGCCGAGGTCACCTTTGCCGACGGCACCACCAAAACCATCCCCATCCTCTGCCGTATCGATACCCTTGATGAACTCGACTACGTTAAGAATGGCGGCATCCTGCACTACGTCCTGCGCAACCTTGCCGCCGCGGCCTGATCGGACAGTCAGAGCAGCAACACTGACGAACAAAGCTCACAGGGGCGGGTCGGCAATTCCAAGCCGGCCCTCCCGATTTGGTGATGACCATAACCCATTCGTGACTGGCAATTGACTGGGCCAGCCGGGATATAGAGTGCGTGACGACAACCAGAAGGCAGGAGTTCAGACTTGATGCGGCGCACGGCGATGGCATGGTTGGCGGCGGCAGCGTGCACTTTTTTTGCAGCGGCGCATCCGGCCGCGGCACAAAAGCCGGCGACGGTGCTTGAACTTTACACGAGTCAGGGCTGTTCGTCGTGCCCGCCGGCCGACAAGCTGCTTTCCGCCTATGCCAAGCGGCGTGACATCGTCGCTCTCTCGTTCAACGTCGACTATTGGGACTACCTCGGCTGGAAGGACACGCTCGCCAGCCCGATCCACTCCAAGCGCCAGCGCACCTATGCGCGCCACCGTGGCGACGGCGAGGTCTACACGCCGCAGATGGTCGTCAACGGCATGGCCCACGCCATCGGCAGCATGCCGGATCAGATCGACCGTGCGATCGCTACGACCAGAAAATCCTCCGCTGCGATTTCCGTTCCGATCAGCGTCCGCCACGAAGCCGGCAAGCTGCGGGTCGAGGTTGGCAAGGCGACTTCGTTCCGGCCGGCCAAGGAAGCCACGATCTGGCTCGCGACGGTCCGCCGAAAGGTCACCGTTCCGGTCCGCCATGGCGAAAACCGCGGCCGTACGTTGACCTACTACAATGTCGTAAGCCGCCTGACACCTGTCGGCATGTGGGCCGGCAAACCGACCGTCATCGAACTGCGCGACGAAGATGTCCTTCAGGGCAAGGCAGACACCTGCGCAATTCTTGTTCAGATGGGCAAAGGCGGCCCCATCATCGCCGCCAGCTGGATGGACGAGTAGGCTCTCAATCTCCCATCCTATTCCATCCCGCACTGCCGATGCCGGCTGACCAGGCACGCCTCCCACGACTGCAATCGCTCACACCGACCTTCCACCGCGGCGATGCGGGAATATCCCCGTTGACGCCCAGAGCACACACCCCACTCAAGCCGTAAAATCTTGCTCGCGAGCATCACCCGCCAGAACACCCACCCAAAACGAAAAACGCGCGATCCCGGGGGAGTGGATCGCGCGTGAGTTCGGGGGTTTGAATGGCCCGGTCCGGGGAGAGAAGACTCGGGGGGACTGGGGGGCTGAGATCCGAGACTAACCGGACCGGGCCAAAACCTTTGATGATATGTATGTAGCGAGCCTTTTGGGCGTTGCCAGGGTTAGAGTATGGCAGTTCCGTGATTTTTGTTTCGGAATATTACATTTCATTCATGTTCCTTTAGGTCCTGCGAATTCACCGCCGACATCATTCCGACTTGCGCGCTCATGCGGCTGCGCTCTGCACCGCCCGCATGTCCAAAAAGTCGGATGCCAATTCGCAAGCGGCTTGCATTCTCAGGCGATCACGTAGAACATGTCATGTGAACGAAACATGAAGGAGGCGCCGGTGAGCGAAACCGACCCGATAGCCCTTCGCCCGATGCACTCGGGCACGACACTCAACCCCCCAGGTCGGTCATCAGGCGAGCGCCAGCAAAACCGCCCCGTCAGCTTCACCCGCCGCGAACTTCAAGACATTTTGAACGTGTACGGCCGCAACGTCGCGCTCGGTGAGTGGCGCGACTACGCAATCGACATGGGCCGCGACAAGGCCGTCTTTTCGATCTTCCGCAGAACCAGCGAGATGCCGCTCTACCGCGTCGAAAAGAACCCCAGGCTGGCGCGCAAGCAAGGTGCCTATAGCGTCGTTTCGGCGACCGGTCTGATCCTCAAGCGCGGTGCCGACTTGAAGCGCGTTCTGGCCGCCATCGACAAACGCCTTCGCCTCGTTGAGACCTGAACACCTGCAAGTTTGCGCGGCATGCGCGATGACGCAGCCGCGGCTTGCAGCCCGCCGCAACAAAAAGGGCCCCGAAACGGGGCCCTTTGCATTTCGAGATCGCCTTCGCGATACGCCTGTCAGGTGCTCTATTCGCGATCGCCGAACAAGGCCAACAGGAACTGGAACATGTTGACGAAGTCCAGATACAGCGACAGGGCACCGAAGATCGAGGCTTGCGCCATTGCTTCTTGGTTACCTGCAACGGTGTAGTACTCGTCCTTGATCCGCTGCGTGTCGTAGGCCGTCAGGCCGGCAAACACCAGCACACCGATCACCGAAATCGCAAACGCCAGCGCGCCGGACTGCAGGAAGATGTTGACGATCGCCGCCAGGATGATGCCGACGACACCCATAATCAGGAACGAGCCCCAGCCTGAGAGGTCCTTCTTGGTCGTATAGCCATAGAGGCTCAGCGCTGCGAACGCAGCCGACGTGATGAAGAACATCTGAGTAATCGATGCGCCGGTGTAGCGGATAAAGATCGACGACAGCGACAGGCCCATCACGGCTGCAAATGCCCAGAACACCATCTGTGCGGTCGCCGAACTCATGCGAGCAAACGACATCAGCAGGATGAACGCCAGCGGTGCAAACGCAAACACCAGCCAGACAGGGGTCATGTAGATGGAACGACCCAGTTCCGTCAGCATCACACCGTTACGCATCTTGGCGGCAGCCAGCGACGGATCGTTGGTCGTCAGCATGGAAAATACAACGAATGCAACGACACCCGTCAGGGCAACGCCGAGCGTCATATAGTTGTAGACGCCGATCATGTAGGATCGCAGGCCCTCGTCCACCACAGCGCCTTGCTGTGTGCGGGACGACGCCGCCGCGTATTGGTTATCGTATTGAGACATGGATCCCGATTCCTCCGACCTAAAAATTGCGTCTCACACGCGCGCTCAATATGTGCTGCACATCCCACCAGATCAAGGCGAGATGTACATCGTTTTCCTTTTCGGACATAAGAAGTCCCAAACGCTGCCGCAAGTGTTCGAGATCACCTGAAGTAAATTTATTACGATCTCGCGCATGCGTGACTATATATGAGATAACATGTTGACTAAAAAGCACTTTATACATTGCTTGCCGAGCGGTGGTCGGGCTCTGGCCTGTCTGCCGCAAGTGATCCGCTGAGGTTACGTACTATGCCGCGCCTGTTCACGGCCGTTCCACTCCCCGAACATGTGTCCGATCGCCTGGCGCGCTTCAAGGCGCCGCTGCCCGGTGCCCGCTGGCTCGAGCCGTCCGATTACCACCTCACGCTGCGCTTTGCCGGCGATCTCGACAATTCCCTGGCAAACGAGTTCACGGATGCCCTTTCCCGCATCCGGCTCGACGGCTTCGAGGTGCGCCTGTCCGGTTTCGGAATCTTCGGTGGCCACGATCCGCGAACGCTCTGGATCGGCGTCGCCCCATCTCCGGGCCTCAACGCGTTGCACCGCGCCAACGAAACCGCCGCGCGCGCTGCCGGCCTGCCGCCGGAACGCCGCCAGTTCAAGCCACACGTTACCCTTGCCCGGCTTTCGGGCACGCGTCTCGACGCCATAACCCGCTACCTTGCGCAACACGCCGCCGTCGAAAGCCCGCCGTTCTTCGTTGACCGCTTCCAGCTGCTGTCATCGAAGCCCCGCACCGGCGGTGGCCCCTACGTCGTCGAGGACGAGTATTTCCTGGCCGGCCACGTCTGGCAGGGTCATGAAGAAGACGGCAGTTACCTCTGATTTAATTTGCAAAGGAGATGGCGTCGCATGAGCAAACTCACCGGACAAGACCGCCAGCACGCGCTGGCAATCCTGCCGGACTGGCAGGAACTGTCGGACCGTGATGCGATCTCGCGCACGTTCACGTTCAAGGATTTCAGCGCCGCCTTCGCCTTCATGACGCGGGTCGCCATGCTCGCCGAACAGGCTAATCATCACCCGGAATGGTTCAACGTCTACAACCGGATCGAGGTCACCCTTGCAACCCACGATGCCGGCGGCCTCACCACCAAGGACACCGACCTCGCCACCAAGATCGACGCAGTCGCCAGCTCCATGGCTGGATAGCGAGCAGCCGAAACCGGCCCTGCCGGTCCGACAGGGTGCCGCATAACTCAATGCCTCCCAATCAATCGGACGCCAGCAAGTCGCTCGGCCCGAAGGTGGGCTTGTGCGGTGCCGCCTTGCGCGGTCGCCGTTGCGCAGGCCGCACACCGGATGGCTGCCCCTGAATGAGCGACCCACCGCCGAGCGCCTGGCGCCGGCGGGGCTGTTCTGCAACGGGACGCAGCATCGGCTGCGGTCTCAGATTCCCATCGCCCGTCATCCGACCCATTGCCCGTCCGAATGCCCTGCCTGGCTCGAACTGCGCTGCCGTCTCCGGTAACGCCTGACCAGCGCCCGGTGCACCATCCACATCCGGCGGTTTTACGCCTTCTCCGACGATCACTTCGTTGGTCTCAGTCTCCGGCTCTTCCAGGTCGGTCTCCAACGATCGATACATCGCATGGCGGGCACGCTCTTGCGGGCTCCAAGGCGCCAATCGGCACGAGCAACCCTTGACCAGCTTCTTGCGATAGACGAATGCGGTATCGAGGTTGCGATAAGCGAGGCCGGAAATATCGACGGCTCGTTTCATATCGGGATTTTGGGACGGCGTGTAGAACAGCCGGGTTTCACCCTGGCACCGCGCCTGGCAGGCTTCGGCATCGCGGTAAAAGTGACGCCGCGACGCCGCCTGGCTGATCGGGAAATAGTACCCATCGCACAGCCGGACACACAGGGTTCGGTAACGCCCGCGATAGGAGGCGCGCGGTTGCGTGCGACGCGGCGCTGACCAGATGACACCGTCGGGCCTGACACCCCGTCGCAAGGGTGCGACGGCCGGCGGCTGCTTTGGCGCCACCCCAAATCCAAAGAAGTTGCTGAAGATATTCTGCGCCGAAGCGCTTCCCGAATGGAATACCAAACCGACAAACAACAGCGCCGCAACGCCATGCGGCCCCGACATTGGGAAAAACTTGCACATACGCCTGATACTCTGGAACGCACACCACGAACCGGTATCGGCTGACAAGCCAGCAAGAGCTGGCCCGCCGCCAACACGGCCGTCAGGCAGCGATCATCGGCGATCATGGCAAATAAAGTCTGAATGAGAACAATATTGGCGAGAACCCGGCTGCCCTGGACGGACGGCCACCGTCGGCAAATTCACGTGGCCTTTCAAGCGCTGCAAGTATGCCGCGCTGCATGCCGCGCCGGTCTTAGTTCTCCGACCCGCCGAACACCTGGCTCTTCCATGTCCGGCGCCTCACACGCCGCCGCTTCGGCGCCGACCGGGACCGCCCCGCCACCGCCGGTTTGACGCCGAGCCCCATGGCGCGCCTGTATTTGCGCTGATTTGCAGGCGCCCGCGTCTGCCGAAGCCGGCCGGCGCCCTGCGCCTCGGCCTCGTTCCTTTGCACCGCAGGATCCGGGATCGCATCGCCCGAAGTCCACGTCACACCGGCCCCACCGACCGCAAACGGGTTGTCCACGGACCTGCTGTAGCGGGCCATGGCCTTCCTCTGCGCCGCACGACGCCGCACACTGCGCCGCCATCGCCGGCGATCGAGCCGCGCCAAACGCCGTGCGCGCTTTTGCCATTCCGCAGACGCGTAAAGCTGATGCGCCTTGACCGACTGAGCCTCCCAGGGATGCGCTCTGCACTTGCAGGACTGGTCGTACTTAGCCCGGTAGACGAATGCGGTTGCCAGCTCGCCATAAGCGCGACCCCTGAGATCGACCATGGTCTCAGGGCTGCCACCGTTGGACTTATAGACGTAGAGCCGCGCAGCCGACCCGCATTTGCTACGGCACGCCGCGGCATCGATCGAAAACCGAGACCTGGTCGTTGAAGTGCTGATCGGGAAATAGAACCCATCACACAATCGCACGCACACGGTTCTGTAGGTGTCGCCGCGCCAGCCGTACGTCGCAGGTGCAGCTTGTACACCCGCAGGAAGACGGCCCAACCGGCTTCTCGAATATCGCTCAAGCGTCGATTCCGAACCGCTGTTGCCCTTTGCTGCTTTCGCTCTTTGACGTCGGAAATAAGAGCCGGAGTTCAGTTCGCGCAAATACTCCGTTTCGTAGAGCACCTTGGAATAGCCTTGTGCCGGCTTGCCGTTTTCGCTGAGTGCGCCGGCGGCAGACCCAGCCTTGTCGGCAAGCTGCGCAATCGAGAACCCGAGAGCCGCTGCGTATGCGAGCCCCAGCACTGAAAGGCCGCTGCCGACCCCCGTGGCCAAAATCGCGCGCACAACGCGACGCTGTGCCGGAACCCAACGCATACCGTCGATCACCAAAACGCCAAAACCCATTGAAACTCAAGCTTCAATAGCGCATGGCTTCATCCGTGCCAACAGCTCACGTGCACGATTCGCAGTCACGAATCGCCGAAATAGTTTCTCCTTAGATTACCGGTATTGTTCCGCAATCGCCTCTCGTCGTCCGCCGTCATCGTGCGGCGTGCCGATCAGGCCGCGCGTTTAGCGCGGCGCCAGCCGCACCGCGCCATCGAGACGAATGTTGACGCCGTTGAGCATCACGTTCTCGCAAATATCGACGGCCATCTGTGCGTATTCTTTGGGTTTGCCGAGCCGCGATGGAAACGGCACGCTGGCGGCCAGCGCCTCGCGTGCTTCGTCGGGCAACCCGTCGAACATCGGCGTGTGGAACAGGCCCGGCAGAATAGCCGCGACGCGAACCCCGTCTTTCGCCAAGTCGCGCGCCACCGGCAGCGTCATCGCCTGCACGCCGCCTTTCGATGCCGAGTAGGCAACCTGCCCGATCTGGCCGTCTTCGGCCGCGACTGAGGCCGTGGAGATGATCACCCCGCGCTCGCCATCATCGTTGAGCGGATCGAGCTGCACCATGCCGGCGGCGCACTGCGACATCATGATGAAGGTGCCGATCAGGTTGATCTGGATGACCTTGGCATAGGACGCCAGATCGTGCGGTGTCACCGTGCCGGTGTCGCGATCCCTGCGCAGCAACCGGCGGCCGATGGCAATGCCGGCGCAATTGACGAGAATGCGCTCCTGTCCGTGCGCCCCGCGCACCTCTTGCAGGGCGCTGGCGACATTCGCCTCGTCGGTGACGTCGCACCTGGCAAAGACCCCGCCGATGTCCGCGGCAACCGCCTTGCCGGCCTCGTCGTTGAGATCGAACACGCCAACCTTGACGCCTTTGGCAGCCAACGCCCGTGCAGTTGCCGCCCCTAGACCTGATGCTCCGCCTGTGACGACGGCACACAATCCGTTTGAAAGTTCCATCGACTCTCACTCCTACGTCCGGCAGCCAATATCACCGCAACGCGATGCGCCTTACCGGAAAACTATACCGTTACGATCACTTTGCCCCTCACGACCCGTTTGTCGAGGAGATTGATGGCTTCCGCCGTCCGCTCCAGCGGATAGGTCGCATGGACGTGCGGATTGAGCTTCCCGGCCGCCACCCATCCGAGCACCTGGTGCATGTTGTCGCGATGCTGTCCGGGATTGCGCACCACTTCCTGCCCCCAAAACACGCCGACCACGTCACAGCTCTTCAGCAACATCAGGTTGATCGGAAACTTCGGAATTTCACCGGCCGCGAAGCCGACCACCAGATAACGCCCCAACCACGCGATCGACCTCAGCGCCGGCTCTGCGTATTGCCCGCCAACGCAGTCGTAAATCACGTCCACGCCCTTTTGATCGGTCAGATCTCGCAGCCCTTGCTTCACGTCGTTCTCGGCGTAATTGATAAACTCGTCGGCCCCGTGGTCCTTGCACACCGCCAGTTTTTCCGCGCTCGAAGCAGCAGCGATCACGCGCGCGCCCATCAGCTTGGCGATCTCGACGGCCGCCAGCCCGGCACCGCCCGAAGCACCGAGAACGGCCACCGTTTCCCCTGCCTTGAGACGGCCACGGTCGCGCAAACCGTGCATCGCGGTCCCGTAGGTCACGCTGATCCCAGCGGCAGTTTCAATTGCCACGCCGTCTGGCACCTTTATCACCGACGCCGCCTTGACGGCCAGCAGTTCACGCGCGCCGCCCCAGCTGACGAACGCACATACCCTGTCACCCACCGCCAGGCCATCGACGCCATCGCCGACTTCCGCCACGTCACCGGCCACCTCCCCGCCTGGCGAAAACGGCAGCTCCGGCTTGAACTGATATTTGCCGCGCGTCAGCAGCGTGTCGAGAAAGTTCAGCCCGACCGCGTGAACACGGACGACGACTTCGCCCGCACCGGCGGACGGCGGCTCGATTTCGGCGAGCTCCAGCGCGTCCGGACCGTCCAGGGTCTTGCACAGCAGCGCCTTCATGTGGGACCTCTATTCTGGCGAAACTCGATATCTCGGCGGCACCATGCGCTGCGCGAAGCCCGGATGCAACCGGCAGGCGACCGGCCGTGCCGCGCCGATATCGAGGATTGCCTGCCTTCACTTCGCAACGTGATCGCACGTCGGGAAAGAGACACGATGACGATGGAGACCTGGCCACCGCAACCACGCGGCTATTTTGCGATCGGCGCCGAACGCATGTCGAAATCGCTCAATCTCGGCAACCTGATGCGCTCGGCCCATGGCTTCGGCGCGAGCTTCACATTCACGATCGGTGCGACCTATCAGGCCCTCGAGGCGCAGGCCGACACCTCGAAGGGCACCAATCATCTGCCACACTACAACTGGTCGACCCTCGACGAGATGGCCCTGCCGGACGGCTGCCACCTAGTCGGTATCGAACTGCTTGACGATGCCATCGATCTGCCGAGCTTCCGCCATCCGATCCGCGCCGCCTACGTTCTCGGCCCCGAACGCGGCTCGCTGTCGGACGAACTCGTGGAAAAATGCCATCACGTCGTCCGAATTCCGACCCGGTTCTGTATTAACGTTGCCATGGCAGGGGCCGTTGTAATGTATGACCGCGTGCGCTCCATGGCGCGCTTCGCCGAACGCCCGGTTCGCGCCGGCGCGCCGACAGAGGTGGTCCAAAAACATCATCACGGCCAACGTTTTGTTCGTTCGACGGGGTGACAGCCGGTATCAAGCCGGACTATATGCTTCGCCTGGAGAATAACGCGGAACGATCAGCAGTCATTCGATCAGCGAGGAGTCGATGTCAAAAAAGTCCCTTGTCGCCGCAGCTATGCTTGGCACACTGATGGCTGCCGGAAGCGCCCACGCTCAGGCCACCAAGGTGATCAAGAAGTTCAATGACTGGGTGCTCTATTCGCACTCCGGCGAGCCGGCAAACATCTGCTTTGTCTCCGCCCAGCCGCGCGAGACGGCTCCAGCCGGCTATGCCAAGGAGCGCAGCTATTTCTATGTCTCCGCCTGGCCGGACGACGGCGTAAAGGCCGAGATCAGCATCAAGATCGGCAAGGAGTTGCAGGGCGGCAGCAATGTCACCGTTCAGATCGGCAGTTCCCGCTTTGATTTGTTCACCAAGGGCGACAAGGCCTTTGTCAGCGATGCCACACAGGAACTGAAGCTCATCGAAGCGATGAAGCGCGGTTCCTTCATGAAGGTCAGCGCCACCACCAGCGACGGCACCGGCATCGAGGAAACCTATTCCCTGATCGGCGTTACGGCGGCCGTCAATTCGTTGACCGACGGCTGCAGCTGATCCCCGAGAAACCGAAACCTCATGGCTGACGGCGGCTATGCACGCCCCTGCCGCCTGACGTGGACGTAGAGTGCACCTTCGCCGCCGTGGCGTGGGTGCGCGGTCCTGAAACTGACAACGGCAACGGCCAGCTCAGGCTCCTTCAGCCATAACGGCACCATCCGCTTGAGCACGCCGCGCGGCTCGTCCACACCACCTTCCCACGGCCTGTTCGCAAGGGATTGCTCGCCTTTTCCCGTGATCACCAAAACCGTGCGGTGGCCTTTGGCCATCGCGCGAAACAGAAATCGCCGCAATGCCTGCCGCGCCTCGGACTGACGCATCCCGTGCAGATCCAGCCGCGCGTCGATTTCGACCCGGCCGGCCCCGATGCGCCGCGCATGACGGTCATCGAACGCCGCCACCTCCGGTGTCTTGGTGCCCTTCGCCCGATCACCCACCACGCTTCCGACACGGCCCGCCTTTTTGCGTACATCCGGCACCTTGCCCTGTTGCTGCCGGGTCCTGCCGACATTCGCGCCACCGGCATCGGCCTCGGCCCCAGTATCGAATTGTGTTTCACGTGAATCATTTTTCGCTTGTGCTGGCGCCGAATCAGTTGCCACGCGATCCGTCTTCGCGATCGGCCTGACGCTCTTTGCAAACTGCGCCCACAGAGCTTCGTCTTCCGGAGAAAGGCCGTCACGCCGCGGCCGCTTGCTTTTGCTTTTTTTGCCACCCATCAGGCGGTCACGCCCTTCGGCACAAGCACGAACATATTTCCGCGATGCTGCGTAATTCCGGCCCGGTAGCCGGCGAGTTCACCGGTTCCGAAATAGATGTCGCCGCGCTCGGGCCCGGTGATCGCCGAGCCGACATCCTGGGCCACCATCAGGCGTTGAAACGGCAGCCCGTCATCATCACCGTGCATGATCGACGGTGCGGAAACAAACACCGGCGAGCCGATCTGGTGATACCGCGTATCGACAGCCAGACTGCGTCCTTTGGTCAGCGGAATGTCCTTGACGCCGGTCGCACGAACATCTTCCGCCGGCCCCAACTCCTTGAAGAAAATGAACGATCGGTTTTGCCACATCGCCCGCCGCCCGCGCTCCGGGTCTTCCTGCAACCACGCCTTCAAGACATCCAGCGTTACGTCTTCGCGCGCCATCCATCCGTTGTCGGCGACGTATTTCCCAACCGACGTATAGGGGTGGCCGTTCTTGCCGTCGTATCCGATACGCACCCGTTTCCCGTCCGGAAAGATGACGAGGCCCGAACCTTGAACATGCAGGAAAAATGCATCCACCGGATCTTCGAGGTACAGGAATTCGAGCCGTTGTCCGGCCAGGGCGCCACACTCGATCTCCTCGCGCGTGGCAAACGGGCGAAGGTGACCGTCGACGTCCCTGGCGTGCGTCAGGTCGTGACCCAGCGCACCGCGCATATCATCACCAACGATGTTCACGAGATCTGCGGGGCGTTTCAGCAGCGCCACACAAAAGCGGTCGTCCGGCTGCCGTGCGGCCAGCAGCTCCGGCTCGTAGTAGCCGGTATAGAGGCCGTCCGAACCCTCGTGCACAACCTTGTGCGCAACAAACCGGTCCTCGAAGAACGCCCGCCCGGCAGCGGCATTCACCCCTCGCACAACGAGCCGTCCGGCCTCATTCGCGAGATCTTTGAGTGCACAAACGACGGGAGAAGGCGACGGTTGACGGCAGTCTTCGCAAAGGGCGTCAGCAGTTTCCGCAAACACCTGCAAAGCTCGCGCGACACAATCGGTCGACCAACCGGGTACTGATTCGAATTCAACCGGCTCGTAGCGCACGTCTGTCAAGTGAGCGCCTCCGAACAGCCACGAACGGATCGGGCCAGACCGGCTAGTGCGGTGCCTGCGTGGCGATCAGGCGCCAGTTCGGATTGGCTGACGTGACATCACGCGAGAATGTCCAAATATCCGTGACTTCCATCACCCGCTGCGGATCGCCACTGATGACTTCCCCGGCCTTGTCACGCGTCGCCGAAATAAGCTGGCTGAGGAACTTCACCGTTACGTTGGCTTCGTTGCCTTTCAACTCGGCTTCGACGATATCGGCGCGATTGATGCCGACAAAACTCTGGTCGACCTGCTCGCCGCGCTCTTCGCGTTCCGCGATCGCATCGGAGAAGCCTTCGAACACTTCTTCGCTGAGCAGGTCCCTCAATATGCCGCGATTGCCTTCCGCAAAGGCCGTCACGATCATTTCGTAAGCCTGTTTGGCACCCGACATAAAATGGCTCGGCTCGAACGACCCGTCACGCTGGGCAATCGCCATCAGGCCGGCATTGATGTTCTCGTCCTTGATGCCGAGCGTTTTCAGGCGCTCCTTCAGGTCTTCATCGGAGGGCTGGCTGACCGGACCCGTCACCATTTCTTCGGATTCGCGCCGCGGCAGGGTCACCACCTTGTCCCCGGCTGCGGCCGCCTGCTCACGCGCCTGCCGGGCCCGCATCTGCCTGTCGATCCGCGCCTCGTCATCGCCCGTGCGCCGCCCCAATACGCTTCGCAATCGAAGGATGACAAAGACCGCAACGACAAGCGCCAGCAGGGTTACAATGTCGATATTACCTTGCATGCTGATCGGCTTCCTGGCCACAGAGATGGGAACTAGCGTTCATGTAGGCCTGATTGTGCGATTTATCCAGTCCGCCCACGCTCGTCAGCACACCAATCCAACACTAGGCGGCGCGCGACGTCTAGCAAGATTAAGCCATCGCGGTTAGCAATCCAACCATTAGATCGTGCCAACATCTTGTTATCGCACACGCGCTGACACATCTTAACCGAATTATCGAACCGGAATCTTAAATGCGCCTTGCACTTCTTGTTCTGTTTATCGCAGCTCCGCTGATCGAACTGGCGGTGCTGATCGAACTGGGACGGCAGATCGGGTTCTGGTGGACGTTGCTCCTCGTTATCGCCACAGCCGTCATCGGCACGGCTGTTCTGCAACAGCAGGGCCTTGAGACACTGGCAAAAATTAACCGTTCCATGGCTGAGGGCATTCCCCCCGTGGAGCCGGTCGTCGAGGGCTTTTTCCTCTTGATTGCGGGCGCTTTTCTGCTCACACCGGGCGTTATCACGGATACGATCGGCTTTTTGTTGCTGGTGCCCCCGCTACGTCACGCGATTGCCCACTGGAGCCTGCGAACCTTCATGAACAACGCCCACGTTCATGTTCGCACAACCACGATGGGCGGCACGAGGCAACGATCCTCGGACTTCGGCCATCGCCCGGGCGGCGATAGCGCAAGCAGCGACGGCCCGATCATCGAGGGTGACTTTGAGCGCGTCGACGAGCCGGCAAAGCCGCGCGCACCGCATCAGGACATCCCCCCGAAGACCTGATCGAAGAGCAAAACGCGCGCCACCATGGCGCACAACCGGTCACCTGTTCGTTCGGTCGGCCGCATGCTAAGGCACGTCGCAGCAAAACGGATTCACTCATAAGAGAGCGACGCGACCCGGCCGAATGGCCGCCCCGCCGGAGCCGCCGCGCGAAGCGCGAATAGCGGCGTGAGGCGACCAAACCCGAAGCGAGGCGCATTTTTGGCAACGCGCTTTAAGGCAACCTGTTTTCATTCAGGATCGGTCCGATTCCGAATGAAAGTAGAAAGTTGCTCGATTATTTGGAGGCGATCATCTTTGTGCCTCAAGTTGGAGCCGCGACAGCGGTTCCAACTTGAGGCACGATGATCTAGCACTGTGTCCGATTCGGCGGTCACGCGTTCGGCCTCGCCGCATTGGAAATGATTGGATAAACCGGGGCGAGAAGCGATGGCTGAAGATCAGACGACAGGAACCGGCGGTAACGGGGCCAGCGAAAATGGTGCCGGCGCAGCCCCGTCGGACGAGGTCCACGTAAGTATTGCCGCGCAGTTCGTGCGCGACCTTTCCTTCGAAAGCCCCAACATCGAGGCGCTGCTGAGCGGACCCGGCGAAAACCCCAATCTCAACGTCGAAATCAACGTCAACGGCAAACACATTCGCGACAACCTTTTTGAAAGCGCGATCGACTTCAAAGCCAACGCCTCCAATGACGCCGGTGTGATCTACGACCTCGAAGTCGTCTACGGCGGACTGTTCGACGTGCAAAACATGCCGCGCGAATCGCTCGAGCCGTTTCTCCTGGTCGAGTGCCCGACCATACTGTTCCCGTTCCTGCGCCGCCTGGTTGCCGATCTCACGCGCGAAGGCGGATTTCCGCCGCTCTATCTTGATCCGATCAACTTTGCAGCCCTCTACATGCAGCGCAAAGGCCAGGAACAACCGCAATCATAGTGCAGCCTGGGCTTTCCCGGGCGGGCGCGCTCCCGCATCCAAAACAGCATCACTGCGCGGGGCCAACGGTTCGCTTGCGCCAGATCGCTCCATCACCCAGCGTTTCGACAAACTCCGCATGCTTCGCGATATCCTCCGCGCTCAACCGCGATGGCAGCGGTTTGGGCCGCTGTTTCGCACGTTGGGCGCGCGATTGACCGGAGCCTTGTCCCTTGCCCTTCGCTGCCTGGCGGGCAAGACCGAGCGCGGCCTGCCTTTCACCCAGCAACTCGACGTAGACATCCGCCAGCAGCAGCGAGTCGATGATCGCGCCATGCTTGTCGCGCTTGCTGTTGTCGATGCCGTAGCGACGGCACAGTCCGTCCAGCGTATTGGGGCCCGCCGGGTGTTTGCGGCGCGCCAGTGCGAGCGTATCGACGACGCGGTCCATTCCGAGCGGTTCACGCGCGAGCCGCCCCAGTTCCATGTTGATGAAACCGATATCAAAGCTGGCGTTGTGAATGACCAGCGGCGCATCGCCGATGAATGCCAGAAACTCGTCGACGACATCCTTGAACACCGGCTTGTCGCGCAGGAAATCGTTGGAGATGCCGTGGATCGCCTCGGCTTCGGGATGCACCTCGCGGTCTTCCGGATTGATGAACGCGTGATACTCGACGCCCGTCGGGATCCGATTCACGATTTCCACGCAGCCAAGTTCGATCAGCCGGTCGCCATTCTTGGCATCGAGGCCCGTGGTTTCGGTGTCCATCACGATTTCGCGGTGCAATCCATCCTCCTGCATTCGTCGTGAGGCCCGTTTCGGCCGCTCGACCCGTCGCGTTTCAGATTTGCGCGGGCCAACACGCGATGGGTCACGATGGATCGGCCCAATACATGTCGAATGCCGTGCCCTGCCGAATCTCGAGCGCCGCGATGATAGCATCCACTTCTGCGAAACTGCGCTCGATCGATTGTCCGGTATCCACAACGAAGTCCGCGCGCCTACGCTTTTCCGCGTCGGGAACCTGCCGTGCGAGGATCTGTTCAAATTTCTCCTCGGTCATGTCAGGGCGCTGCAGAACGCGCTCGCGCTGCGCCTCGTAGGGCGCCGACACGACGACGGTGACATCCATCCGCGCATCACCATGCGTTTCAAACAGCAGCGGCACTTCGATCACCACGAGATTGGCACCGGCGTCGCGATGCGCGACCAGGAACTCCCTCTCCTTCGCCCGAACCAGCGGATGCACGATGCGCTCGAGCGACTGAAAACCAGCCGGATCGGCAATCAACGCCCGGCTGAGTTTTGCGCGGTCGACGCGGCCATTGCCGGTCGTGCCTGGAAACGCGGCCTCGATCGGCGCCACCGCCTCGCCCTCGTAAAGTTCGTGTACGATGGCATCGGCGTCACAGACCGGCACGCCCTGGTCGCGAAACCTGCCAGCAATCGTTGACTTACCCATTCCGATTGATCCGGTCAGGCCGACGATCACCATCACGCTTCATTCCCTTTCCGAGCCGTTGCCCTGATCCTGTCAGAGCTTGGCATGACTAGGCTTCGATCAGCCCTTGGCGGCGCAATTCTGCAAGCAACGCAAGCAGCGGCAACCCGAGCACGGTGAAGTAGTCACCGTCGATGCGCGCGACCAGTTGTGCGCCGAGACCTTCGAGCTCATAGCACCCGACGCTGCCCAGAACGGAGGTGCCGGCCCGCGCCAGGTATCGCCCGACGAACGCGGGGCTGAGCTCACGCAGTGTGACGTCGGCGCGCTCGACGTGCGCCCACACCACCTCGCCCGCCTCGGCGAGCACGACGGCGCTGTGCAATGCATGCGTGCAACCACTCAGCGACAGCAGGTTCGCCCGCGCGGCATCGAAATCGTCCGGCTTCTCAAACACCTGGCCGTCAAAGAACAGCACCTGGTCGGCGCCAATCACGTGACGCGTGCCGGTCCTGCCCGCAACGTCATCCACCTTCGCCCGCGCCAGCACCTCGGCCAGGTCGCCCGGCTCGATGCCGTCCCCATCGGCCAACAGCGCTTGCCGGACGGCACTCTCGTCGACCCGAGCCGGCACTGCCTCGGCCTTGATGCCCGACGCCGCCAGCAGCCGCTGACGCACGGGGCTCGCCGTCGCGAGAACGATCGGTGCGCTGTTGAACGGTTCGAAATCCATGATCTCTGCGCCACCTATGCGCCGGTCTCGCCGGGTTGGGTTTCACCGTCCGCGTCGCGGTCGGTATAGAGCTTTATGATCGACGCCGCGGTCTCCTCGATCGATCGTCGCGACACGTCGATAACCGGCCAGCCGTTCTTCGCGCAAAGGCGGCGCGAATCGCGCACTTCCTTCGCGATTTGATCGCGGTCGACATAATCGCCCATATCCCGGTCGGCGAGAAACCGTACGCGGTTGCGGCGGATCTCGGCGATCCTGTCCGGCGCCGCAACAAGGCCGACGACGAAAGCGGAATGCGCGCCTTCGAGCACCGGCGGCAGCGGAACGCCCGGCACGAGAGGCACGTTCGCGGTTTTAAAGCCACGCTGTGCCAGATAGATGCTGGTCGGGGTCTTCGATGTCCGCGAAATGCCGAGAATGATGATGTCGGCCTGGTTGAGATCCGCTGGCAAGCGGCCGTCATCATGCGCCATCGTGAAGTTCAGCGCATCGATCCGCCGGAAGTAGTCGGCATCCAGCGTATGCTGGCCGGCCACGATCGGGGTTTGCGGCGCCCCAAGATAGCTCTCGAACACCTTCATGATCGGATCGAGCACGTGAAGCGTCGGCAGATTGAGTTCACGGCAGCGCTGCTCGAGCACGCCGGCAAGGTCCGTGTTGACGATCGTATAGAGCACGATCCCCGGCGCCGATTCCACCTCCTGCAGGACCCGCTCGAGTTGCCGCTTGGTGCGCACCAACGGATAGACGTGTTCGATCGCCCGGATTTGCGGGTATTGCACCGAAGCTGCCTTGGCGATCGTCGTCAGCGTTTCGCCCGTCGCATCCGACACAAGATGGAGATGAAAGAAGCTGGCTGCCGTCTGAAGCATGCGTGGACTTTTCTGACCATTACCCACAGTGCCCCGGCACGGCAGGAAGAATTCGCGTTTTCCGTTGATACCTCAACACGACAATCCACAGCTTGGCCATATGGCAAATGTCACCCGTACGTCTTCAACATGCGGGAAAGTATCGTCCGGACTCACACTCAGCCGACACCTTGTCAACAGGTCTTCCCTGTGTTTTGCAGCATGGCTGTGACTCCAAGCCACTGTTTTCAGGATTGAAAAACAACCAATACTATTTGGCACGAACACAAGTGCGCCAACCGTCACGCCAGGCAATTCACACCCTGCATAACCTTCGGACTGCACTGCGCAACTCAGGAATTGCCGTAACCCACCGCCTAAGAGTCAGAACAAAAACTCTTCAAACCTTGAATTGTAAGAGTCTATGCCGAACGACCAAATCGAAAAATCGAGCACCGGTCAGGGAAAAATGCTGCGGACCCTTCGCGGTGAAGCACAATCGATCCCACCGATCTGGCTGATGCGTCAGGCCGGTCGCTATCTGCCCGAATACCGGGCGACCCGCACAAAAGCGCAAGGCTTTCTCAATCTTTGCTACACTCCGGAACTTGCCACCGAAGTTACACTCCAACCCATCAGGCGTTTCGACTTCGATGCAGCTATTTTGTTTTCAGACATCCTCGTCGTTCCGCATGCTTTGGGCCAGGACGTGTGGTTCGTCGAAGGCGAGGGGCCTCGGCTTGCCCCCATTGCAACACCCGCCGAGTTCGATGCGCTCGACCAATCGAACACGGCCAGGACTTTCGACCTTGTCTGCGAGGCGGTCACCCGCATCCGCACCGAGCTTTCGAGCGACAAGGCGCTGATCGGGTTTTGTGGTGCACCTTGGACGGTCGCCACCTATATGGTCGCCGGCCGCGGCACGACCGACCAGGCCCCAGCCCGCCTGCTCGCCTATGGCGACCCCGGCCTCGCACAGGCGCTGATCGACCTCCTCGTCGAGACTTCCATTACCTATTTGTCACGCCAGATCCAGGCTGGTGTGAACATTGTTCAAATTTTCGACAGCTGGGCCGGCTCTCTGCCCGACGACCAGCTCGAGCGTTGGGTTGTTGATCCAACCAGACGCATGATCGACGCGATCCGCGCGCACCATCCGGACGTTCCGATCATCGGTTTTCCGCGCGCTGCCGGCACCAGCGCCGTGCGCTACATCACGCAAACAGGCGTCGATGCAATTGGCTGTGATACCGCCATGTCGCTCGGCTTTATGCGCGATACCCTCGCACCGACCGGTGTCACCCTTCAGGGCAATCTGGACCCGCTGCTTTTGGTCTCTGGCGGGGCGGCCATGGAAGCGCGCATCGCCCAAATTCTTGACGCCATGCGCGGTCTACCCTTCGTCTTCAACCTTGGTCACGGCATTGTCCCGCAAACCCCACCCGAGCACGTCGCGACATTGGTTGAGGTCGTGCGCAGTCATAAGAAGTCATAAGAAGTAATTCCGGTGGCAATATTTGAAAAACCAGCAACGCGTGCCGCCGTTGCACTGGTCGCAACTGCAGCTATTTCGGTTGCTCTGATCCATTTTCTTGGCGAACACGCCTACGACTGGGTCAAAGCCATTCATGTAATGTCCGTAATCGCGTGGATGGCGGGCATGCTCTATTTGCCGCGCCTGTTCGTCTATCATTGCACCGCCGCGCCCGGATCCGAAATGTCGGAAACCTTCAAGATCATGGAGCGCCGCCTCCTGCGCATCATCATGAACCCGGCGATGATTCTGACCTGGGTACTCGGTCTGTGGATGGCCTGGCAGCAGCAGTGGCACCATGCAACCTGGTTTCAGCTCAAATTCGTGCTGGTGCTGGCCATGTCGGCAGTTCATGGCCACCTGAGCGCCTCGGTTCGCCGATTTGCCGAGGACCGCAACCAGCGTTCCGAGCGCTATTGGCGCCTGATGAACGAGGCCCCCACGCTCCTGATGATCGCGATTGTCATACTGGTGATCGTCAAACCGTTCTAATTCGCCACTTTTCCAAGCGTTCGACATTAACACTTCTTTAAACCGACACAGTCATCAGCTATATAGATACTAGTCGCACCCGGCGGCTGAGAGGTCTGCCGGGTACTTCGCCCCGAAAATTCTATCCACTGGCGAAGTCCGACCCGCGCGCCTCCGCGCGATTTCCCAAGATGAGAACCAGGCTGGCCCGACCTCTCTCCCGCCTTTGCGGCTATTGCCTGAATGGAGTCCCTCCATGACAGAGATGAAACTCGAAGAACTAAAAACCAAATCCCCCACCGAGCTTCTCGCGTTCGCCGAAGAGCACGGCGTCGAAAACGCCAGCACCATGCGCAAACAGGAGCTCATGTTCGCCACCCTCAAGCAGCTTGCTGCCGAGGACATCGAAATCACCGGCATTGGCGTAGTTGAGGTCTTGCAGGACGGCTTCGGCTTCCTGCGCTCGCCGGATGCCAACTATCTGCCCGGCCCCGACGACATTTATGTCTCGCCGTCACAGATCCGCCGCTTCGCGCTGCGCACCGGCGATACCGTCGAAGGCCCGATCCGCAGCCCCAAGGACGGCGAGCGCTATTTTGCGCTGCTCAAGGTCAACCGCATCAACTTCGAAGAACCGGAGGCCGCCCGCCACAAGGTTCACTTCGACAACCTGACGCCGCTCTACCCGACGGAATGGCTGCAAATGGAAATCGAGGATCCGACGATCAAGGACCTCTCGGCCCGCGTCATCGACATCGTCGCACCGCTCGGCAAAGGCCAGCGCGCGCTGATCGTGGCGCCCCCGCGCACCGGCAAGACGGTTCTGCTTCAGAACATTGCCCATTCGATCACCGCCAACCATCCGGAATGCTACCTGATCGTCCTGTTGATCGACGAGCGGCCCGAGGAAGTCACCGACATGCAGCGCTCGGTCAAAGGCGAGGTCATCTCCTCGACCTTCGACGAACCGCCGTCGCGCCACGTTCAGGTCTCCGAGATGGTGATCGAAAAGGCCAAGCGGCTGGTCGAGCACAAGCGCGATGTCGTCATCCTGCTCGACTCGATCACGCGTCTCGGCCGCGCCTTCAACACGGTCGTACCGTCCTCCGGCAAGGTGCTCACCGGCGGTGTCGATTCCAACGCCCTGCAGCGTCCGAAACGCTTTTTCGGCGCGGCCCGTAATATCGAGGAAGGCGGTTCGCTAACGATCATCGCCACCGCCCTGATCGACACCGGCTCGCGCATGGACGAAGTCATCTTCGAAGAGTTCAAGGGCACGGGTAACTCGGAAATCGTGCTCGACCGCAAGGTCTCCGACAAGCGCGTGTTCCCGTCCATCGACATCGCCAAATCAGGCACCCGCAAGGAAGATCTGCTGGTCAAGCCGGAAGATCTCAAGAACATGTACATCCTGCGCCGCATCCTCAATCCGATGGGCGCCCAGGACGGCATCGAGTTCCTGATCGACAAGCTCAAGAAGACCAAGTCCAACAGCGAATTCTTCGACTCGATGAATACCTGATCGGGTCTTGCATCAAGAGTCGAACAAGAGTCTATACAAGTCGAATTGGAGTCAAAGCGCTCGTTGCTTGAGTCAATCTGAGTCAAACGCGGGTGCTATGTTTCACGTGAAACAAGTAATGAGTAATAACCGAACGAATACTTTTGGTCAGCCCATCGGCGCCCCGGTTGATGGCTGGTCGCCGCGGCCCCGCCCACCGCGCACGTTGATGTCGGGCCGGTTCTGCCGCCTTGAACCGCTCGATCCGGTCCGGCACAGCGCCGCTTTGTTCGAGGCAGACAGCCTCGACAGCGGCGGCGCCAACTGGACCTACCTGCCTCACGATCAGCCCGCGGATCGGACGTCTTACGAGGCCTACATCGCGCAGATTGCGGCCAGCACCGACCCACTCTTTTACGCCATTGTCGATCTCGACACCGAAGAGGCCGTCGGCATCGCCTCTCTCATGCGGATCGACCAGGCGAACGGCGTCATCGAGGTCGGCAACATTCGATATTCCCCGAGATTGCAGCGCACGGCGGCCGCCACCGAGGCGATGTTTCTCTTAATGTGCCGCGTGTTTGATGAACTGGGCTATCGCCGCTACGAATGGAAATGCGATGCGCTGAATGCACCTTCTCGCAACGCCGCCCTCCGCCTGGGCTTTAGCTACGAAGGGCTCTTCCGGCAGGCTGTGATCTACAAGGGCCGCAATCGCGACACCACCTGGTTTTCTATCATCGATGCCGAGTGGCCGGCTTTGAAATCTGCCTATGAAACCTGGCTCGCGCCGGACAATTTCGATGACCAGGGCAAACAGCGCGCGCGCCTGCCCGACCTCATCGAGAAGGCCCGGCAGGCTTAGGCGTTTCCGACCGGACTGAAGTAGGCAGGCAGCAAGATTCTGCGTTCGGCAGCATGCACTGGCCGATACGATCCCAAGACTTTCCTGGCAATTCTTGTTGAGTGTTGCGTAGGTCAAGAAGAGATGAAGACGATCGGACTAATTGGCGGGTTGAGCTGGGAAAGTACCGTCGTCTACTACCAGCTTCTCAATCGTATGGCGCGTGATCGACTTGGCGGATTGCACTCCGCCAGTCTGCTCTTGTGGTCCTTCGACTTTGCCGAGATCGAGGAGATGCAGGCGGCCGGCGATTGGGATGCCGCCACCGCCGCTATGATCAAAGCCGCACGCGCTATTGAGCGCGGCGGCGCCGACTGCATCGTCATCTGCACCAACACCATGCACAAGATGGCCGGCGAGGTGGCTGCCGCCGTCGACATTCCCCTCATCCACATTGCGGACGCCACGGCGAGCGCCGTCAAACGCCGCAACGTCAAGCGACCGCTGCTGCTTGCGACCCGCTACACGATGGAACAGGAGTTCTACAAGGGCCGCCTGCTAAGCCACCATGGCATCGAGGCAGTCGTCCCTGCCGAGGCCGATCGCGCAACGGTCCATGCAATCATCTACGAAGAACTCTGCCGCGGCGTTATCGAACCGGCGTCGAAGCAGAGGTATCTCGACGTCATTGCAAGAGAACGCGGCAATGGCGTCGACGGCGTTATCTTCGGATGTACCGAGGTCGGCTTGTTGATCGGGCCGGATGACCTCGATGTGCCAACCTTCGATACGACCGAACTCCACGCCGAGGCAGCGCTGGACTTCGCGCTCCAGGCAACGCCATAAAGCAGAAAGTTGCTCGATCCTTTAGAGGCGATCAACTTTAGGCACGCTGATCTAGGCACACACCATGAGCGCCACGATTTACGCCCTGTCCAGTGCCTCCGGACGCGCCGCAGTCGCGGTGATCCGGGTTTCGGGGCCGCTATCGCAGCGCATTCTGCATGACATGGCAGGCTCCTGTCCGCCGCCAAGGACGGCGGTTTTGCGCAAGATCATCGATCCACGCTCAGGCGATCCGATCGACGAAGGCCTGGTGCTCTTTTTCGCCGCTCCGAACAGTGCGACCGGAGAAGATCTTGCCGAGTTTCAGGTCCACGGCGGCCGGGCAGTCTTGCAGGCGATGTTCGAGGCATTATCGACCTTCGATGCCTGCCGTCCGGCAGAGGCCGGCGAGTTTGCGCGCCGTGGCTTCGAGAACGGCAAGCTCGATCTCACCGCCGTCGAAGGCATCGCCGATCTGGTCGACGCCGAAACCGAGGCCCAGCGTCGCCAGGCACAGCGTCAGGCCGGTGGTGCGCTCGCCCGCCTTTACGACGGCTGGCGTGAGCGGCTCATCGCGGCTCAGGCTCTGGTCGAGGCTGCGATCGATTTTTCCGACGAAGGTGACGTTGGTGTCGAAACTTACCGGACAGCCGGCGACAACGTCGCAACGCTCGTCCGGGAGATCGAGGGCCACCTCGCCGGCGCGACGTTCGGTGAAATCATTCGCTCGGGCTTCCAGGTGGTCATCGCCGGTCCACCCAATGCGGGCAAGTCGAGCCTGCTCAACGCCTTGGCACGGCGCGATGCCGCGATCGTCTCGGAACAAGCGGGAACCACGCGCGATGTCATCGAGGTCCATCTCGACTTGGCCGGATTGCCGGTGATTTTGAGTGATACGGCCGGCATTCGCCAGTCCCCTGGTTCCATCGAGCAGGAAGGTATTCGTCGCGCGCTCGACCGCGCCCGAGCTGCCGACCTGGTGCTATGGCTATGCGACGCCACGCTGCCCGACGTTGCGCCGGAGCCTCCGGTAGAATTGCGTGGCAGCCGGCATCTCACCGTAACAACCAAGATTGATTTGCTCGATGATCCCGACCCTTCCCGGGGCTCACCATCGCACGCTGGCGCCCTGGCCATTTCATCCAGGACAGGAGCGGGACTCGATGATTTGATTGCGCGCATCGTGGCACTGGCAAGGGCCGCATCGGATGCCGGCGACGACCTCGTGCCGACCAACGCCCGTCATCGCCACCATCTGGAGGCAGCGCGCGATCAACTTCGGGTCTTCCAGAATAGCAACGCCAGCGATCTCGAACTCCGCGCCGAAGATCTCCGCATTGCAGCCTCGGCGCTCGGTCGTTTGACCGGACGAATAGATGTGGAAGACATCCTTGACCAGATCTTTTCGCGATTCTGTATAGGGAAATGAGTCAAACCAAATTGTTTCACGTGAAACGCTGGAGTTCGTAGGAGTCCATAAGAGTCCAATTGAAGTAATGGCTGGAGTCTATACTGATGAGTTGTCTTGCGGGCGATAGGATCGAGAACTGTTTTGACCCCGCCGCACGGCATGCGGTAAGAACCGGCTCTTGTCGGGAAACCTGAGCCTCGGCGCGGTGTTTGGAATGCGCACTCACTTTGACGTCATTGTTGTTGGTGGCGGTCACGCGGGCACGGAAGCCGCGGCCGCGGCCGCGCGCATGGGCGCTAAGACTGCGCTCGTCACGCACAAGTTCGCAACCATCGGCGAGATGTCCTGCAACCCGGCCATTGGCGGCCTCGGAAAAGGTCATCTTGTGCGCGAGATCGACGCTTTGGACGGCTTGATGGGCCGCGTCGCGGATGCCGCCGGCATTCAGTTTCGCCTTCTCAACCGCTCGAAAGGCCCAGCCGTGCAGGGCCCGCGGACGCAGGCCGATCGCAAGCTATACCGCGCGGCGATGCAGGCCGAAATCACCGCCATCTCCAACCTTGAAGTCATCGAGGACGGCGTCGATGATCTGCTCGTGGACGATGGCCGAACATGCGGTGTCATAACGGCGAGCGGCAACGAATACCGCGCTGCAGCTGTCGTCCTGACGACAGGAACGTTCCTGCGCGGCGTCATCCACATTGGCGAGCAACAAATCCCGGCCGGCCGCATTGGCGAAGCGCCAGCCGTACGCCTCGCCGATCGCCTGGCCGCGCTGGACCTGGCTCTCGGGCGCCTGAAGACCGGTACACCCGCCCGCTTGTCGGCCCGCACGATCGATTTCGATCGCCTCGAGCGCCAACCCGCCGACGATCCACCGGTTCCGTTCTCGTTCCTGACCGAGCGCATAACCACACCGCAGATCGCCTGTCACATCACGACGACGACGCCTGAAACGCACGCCATTATCCGCGAAAACCTGACAAAGTCGGCGATGTATTCCGGCCGTATCGAAGGTGTCGGCCCGCGCTATTGCCCGTCAATCGAGGACAAGGTGGTGCGTTTTGCAGATCGCAGTCATCACCAGATTTTCCTTGAGCCGGAAGGACTTGACGATGACCTGATCTATCCGAACGGGGTCTCGACATCGTTGCCGGCAGACGTTCAGGACCGCTTCCTGCGCACCATCCCCGGCCTGGAGAAGGTCGAGATTGTCCGTCCTGGCTACGCCATCGAGTACGACTACGTCGACCCGCGCGAACTGTTGCCGACACTCGAGATCAAAAAGCTGCCGGGCCTGTTCCTCGCCGGCCAGATCAACGGCACCACGGGTTACGAGGAAGCCGGCGCCCAGGGCCTCATTGCCGGGCTCAACGCCGCGCTTCAGGCCTCGGCCGATTCCCGACCGAGCGAACCAGAAGCGGGCGGGTGCCCGGTCGTGCTTTCGCGCACGGATGCCTACATCGGCGTGATGATCGATGACCTGGTGACCCGCGGCGTCAGCGAGCCCTACCGCATGTTTACATCGCGTGCGGAATACCGCCTCAAATTGCGCGCCGACAACGCCGATCAACGCATCACGGAAATCGGCATCGCGACCGGTTGTGTGGGCGCCCGCCGCGCCGACGCTTTTCTGGAAAAGGCAGCAGCCTTGCAGGCCGGCATGCAACTGCTCGGCAGTCTCGACATTACGCCCAACGCCGCCAACAACCATGGCCTTCAGGTCAACCAGGACGGCCGCCGCCGGACAGCGTTCGAAATGCTGGCCTTCCCGGGCATTGATATCGCGCGCCTAACAGCCATCTGGCCGGAACTCGCGACCATCCCGGAGCGCATCCGCGGCCAGCTTGAGATCGATGCGCGCTATGCCTCTTATGTGGCCCGTCAGGAGGAGGATGTCGCAGCGCTGCGAAAAGATGAAGGCATTGAAATTCCAAAGTCTTTTGACTTTACGTCCGTCGCCGGCCTGTCTGCCGAGGCGCGCCAGAAACTAGTAGATCATCAGCCGGCGACACTGGCTCAGGCAGCGCGAATTGACGGCATGACCCCGGCCGCTTTGTTGCTGGTTCGCGCGCAGCTCAAAAAATCCGCGCAGCGCCGGTCAGCCTGATGCCGGGCAATCAGTCATTGCATCACTTCACAACGCCGGAAGCCTTTGCACAGGCGTTTGAAGTTTCACGTGAAACAATCGAAAAATTAAAGTGTTATGAGGGAGAATTAAAGCGATGGCAGAGGGCGGTGAATCTCGTCGCTCCCGGCACGTTGGATGACATCTGGCACCGCCATTTCGCAGACAGCGCCCAGCTCGACGCCATCATATCGCCTACCGCGGCGCACCTTGTTGATGTGGGCTCTGGCGCCGGCTTTCCGGGCCTTGTTCTGGCTCTTCTGCGCCACGCCTCCAGTGGCTTGCGAGTCACACTCGTCGAGAGCGATACCCGAAAGGCGGCGTTTCTGCGCGAAACCGCCCGGCGCATGGAAATCTCTGTGGAGATTTTGTCGACACGAATCGAAAGCGATGCAAGTGTAAAGAGATTAAATCGTGTGGATACCGTAACAGCGCGTGCATTTGCGCCGTTAGACCGACTATTCGGCCTCGTTCACCCAGTATTTTCGCGTACTACCGTTGGAGTTTTTCTCAAGGGTCGTGATGTCGACCTGGAGATTGCGAAGGCGGAACGGCTGTGGACGTTCGACCGCGAATGGCACGACAGCATCACGGATTCGGAAGGTCGCATCGTTGTCGTACGGAATCTGGCACGAAAAGCGGAGGCATAGATCGTGACGGTCGAACAATCGACTAGTGAAGCGCTGCGAGTTCTTGCGATCACCAATCAAAAGGGCGGCGTCGGCAAGACCACGACGGCGATCAACCTCGGAACCGCTCTAGCAGCGGTTGGTGAAAAGGTCCTCATTGTCGACATCGATTCCCAAGGCAATGCAAGCACTGGCGTCGGTGTCACACCCGGCAGCCGCAGCCTGACGACCTACGATGTTCTGATTGGCGAGGCCGGGCTTTTGCAGTCCGCCCAACGTACGCAAGTCCCCGATCTCTTCATCGTGCCTGCAACGCCTGACCTCGTCGGCTTCGAGGCCGAGCACCTTGTCGATCGCAATCGTGCATTCCGTTTGCGTGATGCGATAAACGCAATGATCGGCGGTCAGATGTCGCTGACCAACGAAAAGCCGTTTACCTACGTGCTGATCGATTGTCCGCCGTCGCTGTCGTTGCTGACGCTCAATGCGATGGTTGCGGCGAATGCCGTCATCGTACCGGTGCAATGCGAATTCTTTGCGCTCGAGGGTATCAGCCAGCTCAACGAAACGATCGAGCAGATCAGGAGCACGTTGAACCCGGCGCTTCAGATCCAGGGGGTCGTGCTGACCATGCACGACGCCCGCACGGCGCTGTCGCGCGAGGTTGCAGACGAAGTGCGAAGCTACTTTGGCGCCAAGGTCTACGAAACCGTAATACCGCGCAACGTCAGGGTCGCCGAAGCACCGTCCTATGGCCAACCGATCCTGATCTACGACTACGACTGTCCGGGTAGCCAGGCCTATGTCAGCCTTGCCACCGAAATCATCAACCGCGAACGCACGGCGCGGGCAGCCTGATCAACGACAAGAGCGACGACGCAGGGGATAGTGCCGATGGCGGTTACACCAATGCCGAACAAGGGGCGTCTGGGGCGCGGATTGCGTTCGCTGATCGGCGACCAGGACGCACCACAGCCGCGTTTGCCGCCGGAAGGTGTCCAGCGCAACATCCCGGTCGACCAGCTCCGCCCCAGCGATCTCAATCCGCGACAGGAGTTTCGCGAAGACGAACTCACGGAATTGGCCGATTCCATTCGCCAGCGCGGCCTCGTGCAGCCGCTCATCGTACGCGATCACGATGATGGCGGTTATGAGATCGTGGCTGGTGAACGCCGCTGGCGCGCGGCGCAGCGTGCCGGTGTACACATCGTCCCGGTTATCGTGCGCAGCCTGTCGGATCAGGAAATGCTGGAGCTGGCGATCATCGAGAATGTCCAGCGAACCGATCTCAACGCGATCGAGGAGGCATGTGGGTATCGCGACTTGATCGAGCGGTTCGACTACACCCAGGACCGGCTGTCGGAAGTCATCGGCAAGAGCCGTAGTCATCTTGCCAACACGCTGCGCCTGTTGAAGCTCCCGCCGGTTGTCCAGACCATGGTTCGCGAGGGCCAGCTCACCGCCGGGCACGCGCGCGCTCTTATCGGTCGCGAAGATGCCGAGGAACTGGCTCAACGCATCATCGATCAGGACCTCAACGTGCGCGAAGTCGAATCCCTCGTACAGCAGATGGACCTTGCCCAGGAGCATCCGCCGATGCGGCGCGTGCGTGAAAAGGATCCTGATACCCGGGCGTTCGAACAGCAGCTCACGGCGGCCCTCGGACTAAAGGTCGAGGTCAAACGCGGCAGCGGGGAAAGCGGTACGCTTGCAATCAAGTATACCAACTACGATCAGTTGGACTTTATCCGTGACCGCCTTGCAGGAGGCGAGTCCTGATTGCTGGCGCGGTATACAATATTGACGGTCGCAATTGACCTTGACGTAGGACAGCCAGATCTGCTGGAGTGCCGCCCCTTGGTGGCGGGCGGCGCCTGTCGCCGCAGGCGATGCGGGTCCAAAGATGAGTGATGACATTCTGAGAGAGCTGGCTCGCACGATCCGCGCACGCAAGAACCAACCGGCAGACACGTCATACACCCGTCAGCTCCTTGACGCTGGCCCATCGCGGTGCGCCAAGAAGCTCGGCGAAGAGGCCGTCGAACTCGCGCTCGCAGCCGTAGACGATGATGACAAAGCGGTTTCGGCAGAAGCTGCCGATCTGATTTATCACATGTTGGTTCTGCTCGAGGCTCGCGGTATTCCGTTGGATGACGTCCTCGCGGAACTTGAACAACGGATGGGGACGTCCGGTTTGGTCGAGAAGGCGTCGCGGACGGGTTAGATGCAGTATCGCGCGCCACTCGGATTCTCACCTTACCGCGTTTTCACCCGCGAAGAATGGGCGCGCCTGCGTGCCGACACGCCGATGACGATCGCGCCACGCGATCTCGAGCACCTGTCAGGTCTCATCGAAGAGCTGTCGATTGAAGAGGTGGAGCAGATCTATCTGCCGCTCTCGCGCCTGCTCAATCTCTATGTCCAGGCGGCCCAGGAACTGCATGCCGTATCGCAGAAGTTTCTCGGCAAGCGCGACGGCAAGATCCCCTTTGTGCTTGGAATTGCAGGCTCGGTGGCCGTCGGCAAGAGTACGACGGCGCGCGTCTTGCGTGCCCTGCTGGCGCGCTGGCCGGACCATCCGCGCGTCGATCTCGTCACGACCGACGGATTTCTGCTGCCTAACGCCGAGCTCGAGCGCCGCGGCATCATGCATCGCAAGGGCTTCCCCGAGAGCTTCAACACCGGCCGACTATTGCGTTTTCTCGCCGAGGTGAAATCAGGCCGCGAGGTTTCCGACGCGCCGCTTTATTCTCACTTCCACTACGACATCGTCCCCGACGAAACGCAGCGCGTCGAGCGTCCGGACATCCTCATCGTTGAAGGATTGAATGTATTGCAGCCGGCACGCTTGCCGAAAAACGGCGATGCGGTTCCTTATGTTTCCGACTTTTTCGATTTCTCGATTTATATCGATGCTGAAACCGACGTGTGCGAGAATTGGTACGTCACCAGGTTCATGCGCTTGCGCGAGACGGCATTCCAGGACCCGGGCGCCTACTTTCACCGTTATGCCCATTTAACTGACGAGGAAGCATTGGCCCGCGGCCGCGAGATCTGGCGCACGATCAACCTGAAGAACCTGATCGAGAATATTTTGCCGACCCGCAGACGCGCCCAATTGATATTGAAAAAGGCTGCCGATCATCGCATCGAAAGCGTTTCGCTGAGAAAAATTTAAGGCATGTCACAGCAAAACGGATTGACTCACAAGGGAGCAACGCGACCCGGCCGAAAGGCCGCCCCGCCGGAGCCGCCGCGCGAAGCGCGAATAGCGGCGTGAGGCAATGAAGCCCAAAGCGAGGCGCATTTTTTACGACGCGCTTTAGATCCTTTCCGCCTAAGGCGGAATCACACCGCCTGCCCACTCCCCCGCCCGGCCGCCCATGCAATCGTGGTTTTGGGTGGCCGGGCGGGGGAGTGGGACGGTTCCAGCTAGACCTGAAACACTCTAGAAAAAAGAAAACCGTGCTCGAAAGCACGGTTTAGTCGTTTGCTCTGGCTGGGGAAACTGAAGATCAAAATTGAACGGCCACACGCAGCATTCACTTGTGCCACACTGACATGGTCAATGGCATCTGCCGGCGAACGAACGGTGCACGAGGTCCGGGCGCGAGCCTGGGTGGGGAAGGATGCATCGCATCAGGCCTAGTCGGAATTCGGTCATCGGCGCTGACAGTACGCCGTCGAACGCGATATAGTCGGCCACGGCGTGAACACCGCAAAGCGCGTTTCCGTTCGGGCTCCGTGATCGCGCCACGGCTCCCCGTGCAGGTTCGGCTGTCTCGTAAGCGGGCCCCCCGCTCCCGGCGCCGGGCTCAGGCCGGTCGCCGCTGCCGGCGCGAGCACTGGCCATTGTTTTGGCGAGCGCACCGCGCATCAAACTTTCGCGGTTGACTTTGAACTTGTCTCGTAGCCGCCGGATGACCGACGGGTCGCTGAAGCCGACTTTCTTGATGGCCGTTGTGACTTTTAGCGAAGGGTCTTTTTCAATAGCCGAAGCGATCAATAACAACCGTTCCCAGTCGTTTATGCCGGTTCCTTTCGGCCGTCCTCGTCGCTGTCGGCGTTGATCTGACATCGTCCCAATCCGGGGGTAACTGGAATCATCTAGTTAAAGAATGATATGAGTTTCAAATTTTGCCAAGGAATTTAATTAATTAAACGCGGAAATTAAATGCTGCTGCGAAACTTGTCACAGAAAATGATTGAAAACCTACGGATAATGATACGTAGAGTATAAAGACCAGTCAAATTAATGTAGAAACAGGGGATTAAATCAATCCATTTTGTTTCGCAAGATCGGCCAGATTGGTTTCGGGCCTGGCGCCGATATGGCTGATGACTTCAGCCGCTGCAAGGCTGCCCAGCCGGGCGCAACGTCCAAGGTCGTAGCCGCGGGCAAAGCCAAACAGAAATCCGGAGGCATATAGATCGCCGGCCCCCGTGGTATCGACAACTTGTTCGACCTTGTGCGCCGGTATCGCGACCTCTTCCCCGTCGCGCACGATGATTGACCCCTTTTCGCTTCGTGTCAGTGCGGCAAGCCTTGTGTCTATACGCACCTTTTGTGCAGCTTCCTCGAAGCTGTCGGTTTCGTAAAGCGAAGTCACTTCACTTTCATTGGCAAAAAGTATGTCGACATTATCGCGAATGAATTCGAGAAAGGTCTCGCGATGGCGATCGACACAAAAGCCATCCGACAACGTTAGTGAAACTTGCCGTCCCGCATCTTTGGCAATTTGCGCAGCCTGTCGAAACGAGTCTTTGGCGGCTTCGGCATCGAAAAGATAGCCCTCAAGATATAGAATGCGCCCAGCAGCAATTTTTTCGGCGTCCAGATCGGCTGGACCCAGTTCGGGGCTGACCCCGAGAAACGTGCTCATGGTGCGTTCACCATCAGGCGTGACAAGCACCAGCGATCGCGCGGTTGGTGCACCGCCGGTAGCCGGGGCGGTGTCGTAGCTGACACCAATCGCCTTGATGTCATGTGCGAATATGCGCCCGAACTCATCGTCGGCTACTTTTCCGATGTAGGCGCCCGCGCCGCCGAGTGAAGCAAGGCCGGCAATCGTATTTGCGGCCGATCCGCCTGAGATTTCCACTGCCGGTCCGACGGCATCGTAGAGTTGCGCGATCTGGTCGGCATCGACCAGCCGCATATGGCCCTTCGGTGCCTCGTGGGCTGCCAGAAACGCGTCATCGCAGTGTGCGATGATATCGACGATCGCATTGCCGATACCGACGACATCGAATTTCGCTTCACTCATCGCGGGTCCCCGTGGAAACTTTTGGTGCTTGTCCTGTGGGTACGCGTTGCACAAGCTCGCTTAGGCAGCAACGCGTTGAACTCGGCGCGAGAGTTAAGCGACCACGGCCAGCCAGGCAAACGAAACCGGCCGGCCGCGCCGATCTGGCTCAACGTGCCTTGCCCGTCCGTGCCATCGTCGCGAGCTCGAGCAGGAGGCGCTCAGTGAGGACATGCTCGAGACCGGATTCGAGCCGTGCCATCTTTGCCACCTCGCCAATGCGGGCGAGCGCTGTCGTCAATCGCTGTGGCGCCCAATGCCGGCATTGGGTGCCAACTGCTGACTTCTGCTTGAAGAACAGTGGCGGCCGGAGACTGCGCGCGGCATCGTCAAACGACTTGCCGCCGTCGATTGCAACGCGAAGCCGGTGGAGCCGTCTGAAATAGCGCTGGACCGCCGCAATAACCGATTGCGGGTTCTCGCCGGACGTGACGGCACGATCAAGCTCGCGTACGGCGGTTTTCGCATCGCCGTCGGCAGCTGCGATGACGATGATATCGATGGCCAGTTCCGATGCATCTCCGACGATCGCGAGGACATCGTCCGCTTCGATGCTCGCCCGGTCACCCACATATAGTATGAGTTTTTCGATCTCTCCGCGCGACAGTGCCCTGTCAGCGCCAAGCCTTTCGACCAGGGCCTCTGTTGCCTCGGCCGAGATCGTGAAGCCATGTTGCGACACCAGGTCCCGAACCAGACCGGTAAGATCGCGCTCGCTGTCGCCATAACAGGGAATTGCCGCGGCCCACTTCGCTCTTTCGAACGCTTTGCGTGCCGCATCCGATGTCTTGAGGTTGCCACCCTCGATCACAAGCGCTGCCTCCGGCGCGCCCTGTTCGACGATCCCCTTGATCATCGTACCGTTGATTCGGCGCCCGAGTACGGTGCGCACGACTTTGCCGTCGCCGAACATCGAAACCGTTTGCAATTCCACCGTAAGCCGGTCGGGATTGTCTTCCAGGTCGGTGTCATCGATGCGAATTATCTCGCCGGGTGGTGAAAGGCGGTTGGCCAGCAATTGGCAGAGTTGGGCCGCGCGTTCGGACACCAGTCCGCTGTCGGAGCCGTAAACGAGCGCGGCTTTGCAGTCCTCAGGTGGAGATTGACAAAAGCGGTCAGCCAGTGCGGCCTTGACTGCAACCATTGTCGCAGCATCCCTTCGGGCTGGAAGCCTTGTTATCCGGCACGATCTCGCCCTGGTCAGCGTCCGGCGAGGAAAGCCTCGAGCCGGCCCTTGATATCGTGCGCCACGGTCCGTGCAGCCCGCTTTTCTGCGTCTTCACGCGCACGCACGTTGGAAAAGATCGATTTGAATCGCTCGAAACCGGCGCGACCGAAGCTTTGACCGTTCAAAACCACTTGTTTCGCAGTCAGATCCCGCAGACGGAATGTTGCCGTTAGCTCATAGATCTGACTTGCAGAATCGCCCTGCGCGTTGACCAGCGTCGATGTCACCCGCTCGCGGATCACGATGTCCAGGCGGTACTTGGGATCTGCTGCCTCACCGCCACCGGTCGATTGGAATACCAGCTCGTTGCGCACCATCTGGCCGACGCGACCGGGAATGGTGGTGACCGTGACCGAACGCAGCGCTTGATTGAGACCGCCGCCGTAGGTCGAGGCGGCGTACATCGGCGCGAAGCCACCGGAAGTGCATCCAGCCAGCAGGCCGGTCACAAGCAGGACGGCGCCGGCCCATGCGCACCATCGGCCGCGCTGCCGAGCAGCCTCGTGCGACGGTGTCTTTCGATGCAGTGTCATACCCGGCCAACAGCCCCTTGAACGCGCCTCAGGCAACGACGTTGACGATCCTTTGTGGCACGACGATAACCTTTTTCGGCTTTTTGCCGTCCAAGGCACGCGCAACCGGCTCCAGTCCGAGCGCCGCAGTTTCGACCTCGGCGTTGCTTGCTGACCGCGCTATTGTCAGCTCACCACGGCGTTTACCGTTCACCTGTACGGCAATGGTCATCGTATCGTCAACGAGAAGCGCTTCATCAACGGCCGGCCAGGGCTGTTCCGCCAGCAAGGTGTTGTATCCAAGTCGCGCCCAGCATTCTTCCGCCAGATGCGGCATCATCGGCCCGATCATCTGAACCAGCATTTCCCCGGCTTCGCGGATCGCCCAGTCAAGACCTTCACTGGGCTTGCCTGAGAGGCCTTGAACATAGTTCACAAGTTCATATATTTGCGCAACGGAGACATTGAACCTGAGACCTTCGATATTTTGGCCGACCTGGTGAACGGTCTTGTGTGCTGCACGACGCAAGGCCAGGGCATCGTCACCGAATGTCGTCGGCATCGGTGAACCACGCTCAGCACCGCGTTCAGCGATTGTCTCCATCAACCGCCAAACCCGCTGCATGAAGCGGCTGGCACCGGCAACTCCGGCTTCGGTCCAGATGACATCGCGCTCGGGCGGGCTGTCCGACAGCATGAACCACCGTGCGCAGTCGGCGCCGTAGCCGGCGATGATATCGTCGGGATCGACCAGGTTCTTCTTCGACTTCGACATCTTTTCGATGGAGCCGATCTCCACCGGACTGCCGCTCTCAATCTCATAGGCTTTCCGGTTGTCGCCATCACCTTCGATACGCACCTCGGTCGGCAGCAACCAACGACCATCCTCCGCCTTGTAGGTCTCGTGGATCACCATGCCCTGCGTGAAGAGCGCCCCGAACGGCTCCTTCATGCCCTGCGGCAGATGCCCGCTGGCGCCCATAGCGCGCGTGTAAAAGCGGGAGTAGAGCAGGTGCAGGATCGCATGCTCGATGCCGCCGATATACTGGTCCACCGGCATCCAGTAGTTGGCTGCATCGATGTCGGTCGGCGTATCGGCGTGTGGTGCGGTAAAGCGCGCAAAGTACCAGGAAGAATCGACGAACGTGTCCATCGTGTCCGTTTCCCTGCGCGCCGCCTTGTTGCACGTGGGACAGTCCACGCGCGTCCAGGTCGGATGCCGGTCCAGCGGGTTACCGGGTTTGTCGAACGACACGTCCTCCGGCAACATCACAGGCAGGTCCTCGTCCGGCACCGGCACTACCCCGCACGCATCGCAGTGGATCACCGGGATCGGGCAGCCCCAGTAACGCTGACGCGAAATCCCCCAATCGCGCAGACGGAAGTTGGTCTGGCGCTGGCCTGCCGCCTCACCGTCGAGCATCTGGCCTTCAAGCTTGTCGGCAACTGCTTCGAACGCCGCCCGGGTGTCCATGCCGTCGAGGAACTTCGAATTGATCATCACGCCGTCATCGACGTAAGCCTCGTCGGTAATTTCGAATGTCTTAGGATCGGCCTCGGCAGGTGCCACCACCGGCACCACCGGCAAGCCGTACTTGCGCGCGAAATCAAGGTCCCGCTGATCCCCTGACGGACAGCCGAAGATCGCGCCGGTGCCATAGTCCATCAGGATGAAGTTCGCGACGTAGACCGGCAGCTCCCAGTCGGGATCGAACGGATGCTTCGCTTTGATGCCGGTGTCGAAGCCCTTCTTTTCGGCGGTTTCAAGCTCGGCTACCGACGTGCCGGCGCGTCGGCACTCGTCGCAGAAGGACGCCAGCTCGCCATTGGTTTCGGCGGCCGCCTTCGCCAGCGGGTGATCCGGCGCGATCGCCATGAACGAAGCGCCATACAACGTATCGGGCCGCGTCGTGTAGACTTCGAGTTCACTGTGTCCGTCCGGTGCACCAGCCAGCGCCCAGCGGATCATCATCCCTTCCGACCGTCCGATCCAGTTGGCCTGCATCAGGCGCACCTTTTCCGGCCAGTCCTTGAGCGTGTCGAGCGCCGCCAGCAGGTCGTCGGCATACTCGGTGATCTTAAAGAACCACTGCGTCAGCTCACGCTGTTCGACGAGCGCACCGGAACGCCAGCCGCGGCCATCGATAACCTGCTCGTTGGCAAGCACGGTCCGGTCCACGGGATCCCAGTTGACCTTGGAAGATTTCCGGTAGGCCAGCCCCGTCTTCAGGAAGTCCAGAAACAGCTTTTGTTGATGCTTGTAATAGTCGACGTGGCAGGTTGCGAATTCGCGCGACCAGTCCAGCGCCAGCCCCATCGACTTGAGCTGCGCCTTCATCGCATCGATGTTTTCGTAAGTCCACGTGCCGGGATGTGTCTTGCGCTCCATTGCGGCATTTTCCGCCGGCATCCCGAACGCATCCCAGCCCATCGGGTGCAGCACATTGAAGCCCCTGGCCCGCTTGTAGCGCGCCAGCACGTCTCCCATTGTGTAATTGCGCACGTGCCCCATGTGGATGCGTCCCGAGGGATACGGGAACATCTCGAGCACATAGCACTTTGGCTTGGAATAATCATTGCTGGCCGCGAAGATGTCGGCTTCGGCCCAGATTTTTTGCCAGTGCTTTTCGCGCTCCGGCGCGTTGTAGCGTTCGTTTGCCATCGATAGTGCCCAACAAATCCTGTGCGGCAGATGGTGCCTTCCCAACTGTCGTGTCAGGTTATACCTGTCTGATTTCCGCTGGGTAATGCGCCGCATGACCGCCACGGTCAAGCGTGGCGCCCGTATCATCCCGGCCAAAGTACGCTGAGAGCCGTTTGACATGAGCGTAGGTGAGGGACTGAAGTCCGTCAAAGCCCTGATCGCTGACGTTGCCCGCGAGGTTGGCCGCAACGAGCACGACATTCATTTGATTGCCGTCTCCAAGACATTCGATGCCGAAGCGATCCGCCCGGCGCTGCAGGCCGGCCATCGTGAGTTCGGAGAAAACCGCGTCCAGGAAGCCCAGGCCAAGTGGCCGGATTTGCGGCGGGATTTTCCGAATCTGCTGCTTCACCTGATTGGCCCGTTGCAGTCCAACAAGACCAAGGACGCGGTGGCGCTGTTCGACGTCATCCACACGGTCGACCGCCCCAAGATCGCCCGAGCCATCGCCAGCGAAATGCAGCGCCAGCAAAAGCGGTTGCAGCTCTTCGTCCAGGTCAACACCGGTGAAGAGGAGCAAAAGGCCGGCGTCGCACCGACCGAGGCCAAGCAGTTCGTTGCCATGTGCCAGGACGAACTCAAGCTCGATATCGCCGGCCTGATGTGTATTCCGCCCATCGACGAGGAGCCGGCCGTACACTTCGCGCTCCTCGCCAAGCTTGCCGGCGAGATCGGCCTCGAGGGCCTGTCGATGGGAATGTCCGCGGACTTCGAGACCGCCATCCGGTTCGGTGCCACACACGTCCGGGTCGGTTCGGCGATTTTCGGGGCAAGGGCGTAGTGCGCCGGCTCTGGCCGTGGCTGGTATCAGGGATTTGGGCCGTGCTGTTCGGTGGCGCGCTGGTCCTGTTCTATGAACGCTACTGGCGGTGGCGTGATTGCATTTCGCGGAACGATCGCGGCCTTTGCCACGTCTTCGACGGCCCCGATGCCGGCACTTATTATCAGATAGCTGGTGTCATTTACCCATTCCTCGCGGCAGTATTCCTTCTGCTTTTGATCTCGAGCCTGCGCCGCATTGCTGCTTCAAAAATCATCCCGTGAAAGAGCACCGAGCAAATGAAAACCGTTGCTGCCATACAAGCCGAAATCGGTGGATCGCTTCAGATCGAGGAGGTCGAGATCAGCGACCCGGCGCCTGACCAGGTCACCGTCAAACTGTTTTCCAGCGGTGTCTGTCACTCGCAGCTCCACCAGATGCACAATGCGGCGCTGGGTCGGCCGCTTCTGCTCGGTCACGAAGGCACCGGCATCGTCACGCGCACCGGCCGCGACGTCACGCATGTAAAGGAGGGCGATCATTGCATCGTCACGTGGGTGCCGCGAATGCCGGTCCGCGGACCCGTCAAACGCGGCATGACCGGTACGATGTTCCGCGGTGAAGCCGCCCATGGCCACGTCTACACCTGGGCGCGAGATGTCCAGACCACGGGTGATCTCGTGGTGCCGATCCCTGCGGAACATCCGACGGACCTGAGCTGCATCGTCGGTTGCGCCGTGCTGACCGGTGCCGGCGCCGTGCTCCACACGGCCCGGGTCCGCACCGAGGAATCGGTTGCCGTCTTCGGTGTTGGCGGCGTCGGCCTATCGGCCATCAAGGCGGCCGCGATCATCGGCGCCCATCCGATCATCGCCGTTGATCTCGATGACACCAAGCTCGAGTTCGCCCGCTCGTTCGGTGCCACTCACACCGTCAACGCCTCCGGCAACGAGGATCCCGTCGAAGCGATCCGGGACCTTACCGGCGGCGGTGTAGACTATGCCTTCGATGCCATTGGCCGCCAGCGCACCATCGAGCAGATTTTGCAGGCGACGCGGCCCGGCGGCATTGGCGGCGACAACTTCGGTGGCATGGCGGTGCTTGTCGGCATCCCGCAGGAAAAGGTCACCCTCGACCCGGCGCTGTTCGTCTACGGCCAGCGTCAATATCGCGGCAGTCTCGGCGCCAGCTTCCCCGATCGTGATTTTCCGATGTATTTGCGCTGGCACCAGGAAGGCAAGTTTCCACTCGACCGCCTGGTCACGCGGCGCTACGGGCTCGATCAGATCAACCAGGCTTGCGACGACCTCCATCGCGGCGAAATCCTCGGCCGCGCGATCTTGGAATTTTGACGGGCCGCAGGCACCGGCCGAACAAGCTGCGTCTTTCCCGTGAAGGTGTGAACCGGGGAGAGGCCCACCTCGGCACCGGAAATTTGATTGCCGTTTGGGACCTTGCCGCCTGTCCGACGGGCGTTCGGGTCTCGACTATGCAATTGAGAGAACTCGCGAACATCCAGGCTCTGCTGCCAGCGTGACGTTCAGGCCATAGAGCTGGCCAGTGATGGAGTTTATAGGTATCTTATCAAATCTTAACATCATTCGCGATAAGATTGATAACTCGAGATAAGACCCATCAAAGTGCAGGGCCGTGCGCCCGGTGACGTCGGTTCCGATTCGATGAATCTTAACAAGTCTTACGAAACTTATCATAGTATACGTTAAGAGTGATAAGATGTAGCAAGAGCTGTATAAATGGATCCTAACATCAACCCGTTCACGCCGGGAGCTGGCAGCCAGCCGTTCGAATTGGTCGGACGCGAGCCGACCCTGTCAAAGGCCGGCATCGCATTGGCGCGCGTCAAGCGCGGGCGCCACTCGCGTAGCATTCTGCTCTACGGGCTGCGCGGCGTCGGAAAGACGGTGCTGCTCAACCGAATCGAGCGAACTGCAGCCACGGAACACGGCTATGAAACAGCAATACTGGAGGCTCCGGACGACCGTTCACTGGCTGAAATCATCGCCCCGCCACTCCGTCAGATCCTGCTTCGCCTGGATGTTGGCCAGGGCGTGAAACACAAGGTCAAGCAAGCGCTTGGTGCGCTGCAGTCGTTCGCTTCGGTGTTTGAGGTCACGATCGGCGACGTTGGGGTTGGCGTCAAAAAGCCGGCCGGCACGGCAGACAGCGGCATTCTACACAACGATCTCACCGACCTGCTCGTCGCGGTTGGTGAAGCGGCATCGGAAAACGGCAAACCCGTTGCGATCTTCGTCGATGAGGTCCAGTACGTCCGCCAGAAGGAAATGGCGGCATTGCTTGCCGGGCTCCATCGCGTCGGGCAGCTCAATCTTCCGTTCATGCTGTTTGGTGCCGGATTGCCCCAGCTGCTGGGCCTCAGCGGCACTGCCAAGTCATATGCTGAACGCCTGTTCTACTTCGAAGAGGTCGGTGCACTTCAGGAAAGTGACGCCAGACGGGCAATCGTCGAGCCGATCGAACAGGAAGGCGCCAAGATCACCGCAGACGCGGTCGCCGAAATATTTCGCTGCACCCTGGGCTATCCGCACTTTCTTCAGGAATGGGGTTCCCACACCTGGGACGTTGCGCCTAGATCGCCGATCAGCAAGGCCGACGTTCGACGGGCCACACCGATAGCCCTGGACAACCTCGACGGCGGCTTCTTCCGCGTACGCTTTGACCGTCTCACGCCGGCCGAACGGAATTACCTTCGCGCCATGGCCGAACTTGGACCAGGTCCCCACCGCTCGGGCGACATTGCCAAGGCCCTGGAACGCGAAGTTGAACAGGTAGCCCCGGTCCGCGCCCGCGTCATTGGCAAGGGCATGGCATACGCGAGTTCCCACGGACATACGGGGTTCACGGTCCCGATGTTCGACCAGTACATGAAACGCGCCATGCCCGACTTTTCGACTACGTCCACGCGTCGGCGCCGGCCGGCAAAAAAGACCCGCGGTAACAAACGATCGAAGAAATAGGCCTGACAGGGCCAACAACCATTCCCCCGGCCCCCATCTTCCCCTATATACCCATCCAAATCACCCAACAGACTCGGACCCTGTAACCTATGCCGGTTCCCTATGACCGCCGCCGGACGTTTGCGATCATTTCGCACCCGGACGCCGGCAAGACGACCCTGACCGAAAAGCTGCTGCTCAGCGGCGGCGCAATCCACCTCGCCGGCACCGTTAAGGCCCGTGGTGAGGCGCGCCGCGCACGCTCGGACTGGATGAAGATCGAACAGGAGCGTGGCATCTCGGTCACCTCGTCCGTCATGACCTTCGAGCACAAGGACCTGCTCTATAATCTGCTCGACACGCCCGGCCACGAGGACTTTTCCGAGGATACTTACCGTACGCTCACCGCCGTCGACTCGGCCATCATGGTCATCGACGCTGCCCGCGGCATTGAAAGCCAGACCCGCAAACTGTTCGAGGTCTGCCGCCTGCGCGACATCCCGATCATCACCTTCGTCAACAAGGTCGACCGCGAAGGACGCGATCCTTTCGAAACACTCGACCAGATCCAGGACGAATTGCAGTTGGAGATCTGCCCGCGCGTCTGGCCGGTCGGAATGGGCGGCCTGTTCGCTGGCTGCTACGACCTTGAGACCAATGAGTTCTCGACCGCGACCAGCAACCAGTCCGGCAACTGCGACACCACAATTCAGATGACGGCACCCGGCGATCCGCGCCTCGACGAGATGGTCGATGCCGACACTCTGGCGCAGGCCCGCGACAACATGGAACTGGCGGCCGGCGGCTACGCCGCATTCGATCGCGAACTCTACCGTGACGGTCATCTCACGCCGGTGATCTTCGGCAGCGCACTCAGGGATTTCGGCATCCTGAGCCTGCTCGACGTCATTGCCGCCCATGCTCCGGAACCACGCCCGTCACCAACCAATACGCGCACGGTCACGCCGGATGAAAAGCCGGTCAGCGGGTTCGTTTTCAAGGTCCAGGCCAACATGGACAAAAACCACCGCGATCGCATTGCGTTCCTCAGGCTGTGCTCGGGTGATTTCAAGCGCGGCATGAAACTGCACCAGGTCCGCACCGGCAAGGACGTGCTGGTCCATAGTCCGATCATCTTCATGGCGCAGGACCGTGAAATTGCCGAGGAAGCCGGCGCCGGTGATGTCATCGGCATCCCTAACCACGGCTCTATCCGTGTCGGCGATACGTTCACCGAAGGCGAGGATATGCGCTTCACCGGCATTCCGGTGTTTGCTCCGGAAATCCTGCGCCGTGTGCACCTGGCAGACACCACCCGCATCAAGCAGCTCCGCCAGGCCCTGCAGGACCTCTCCGAAGAAGGCCTGATCCAGGTCTTCAAGCCGGATGTCGGAACGCAGTGGATCGTCGGTGCGATTGGCCCGTTGCAGCTCGATGTCGTCCAGGATCGCGCGAGAAACGAATACAAGGTCGAGGTCACGTTCGAGGCCACGCCCTATCAGACCGCGCGTTGGCTCAAGTCCGATGACGAGAAAGCACTGGCGGGCTTCATCAAACTTAACCGCAACGCTGTCATGTCGGACCGCGACGGCGATCCCGTCTTCATGTGCCAGGGCCCGTGGGAGCTCAAGTACAAGGAAGACGCCAACCAACAGATCCAGTTCCTCCGCACCAAGGAACTGGACTAAATCATTTCCCTAAAATGCGGGATTGCACCGCCTGCCCCTTTTCTCCCGCCTGGCTTCTCGGGCATCGCGCCTTCGCCCAACACCGGTCATTGTTCATCGACATGCTGCACCAGGTTGCAACGCTGCAACGAACGGAGCAGCACGATGGGCTCATCCGCAGGACACACCGGTGCCCGCGCCGCAACGATTGCGCGCTGGATCTTTCTCATCGTCGTTCTCACCGTCTTGCCGCTCGCCTGCTACGGCTTTTTGGCCTCCTTCTTTGTCGCCGAAGCCTATGCGGCCGTGTTCGATAGGGCGGGCTACGTCGTAGCCGCCATATGCGGGGTTGCCGTTGTCTCCGTCGCGGCGTTCAAGGACCCGGCGACCGGGCAGCGCCCACCGTTCATCTATTTCGCAATCTTTGCGCCGGTCATGGCTTGGGCCGGATATGCGAGCATCGTCCATGGCAGCCCTGCGGCCCTGAGCCTAGTCGCGGATACCAGGCCGGGCTCCGCCGAGTTCGAGATCAAGGATGCACGTGTTCACCACCGTCGCTGCCGCAACGGTATCAAGGTCGCATCTTCGGACTATCGCGGCGGCGAACTGTGCGGCTTGAAGCCTGAATTTCGTCAGTCGCTACGCCGCGGCGACCGGATCGAACTCTTTGGCACGCTCTCGCGGTTCGGCATCAGGTACGACCGCCTTCGTCAGCTGCAATAGGCGATGGACCAGCATAACTGCCGTGTTCCATCGCAAACCGCCAAATTGTTGCGGCAAATCACTTTTTCCGGCCGCGTGGCCTCGCCGATGCTTGTTTTTGCACACAAAATGTTAACGTTTGCAAAAGTGATTCGCAGCCTCTGAGAAGTTGCCGCGATCCCAGGTTTTCCGCGTTGTGCCCGGCGTCCCCTTATCCAAGGAGTGAACAATGGCCGACGTTGCCGCCGCCGACCTCCTGCGCGAAGCCGATCGCGCTGCCGACGATGCCGCCTACGAAGCCCGAGCCGAAGTCCTGGCCCGCGAGGCCAAGACCGGTGATGACATCGTCTCACCTAACCAGTCCAAGCGCCGCCAGCGGCGGCTCGCAAAGCAATCCACCTCGAAAGATGGCTACAAGCACTTCATCGTCGACGTTTGGTTGATTGACCTGAACCCGACCGAATTCGGCATTTTCAAACGCTCGCGCAACCGCGCCAAGTCACGCCAGTTCACCCAGGACATGGACATTTACGCCGAGGTCATCGAGGACGGCGAGCGCACCGGCCTCATCGGCTATCGCAAGGACCTCTGGAAGAACGAGGACAAGAAGACCAGGCGTCTGGTCTTCAAGATGTTCTCGGACAAGCTCAACTGGCGCGCCACGATGGACCTCATGCTGGCGCGCTCCGTGCAGCAGACGATGGGGGCACGCCTGCTCCCGGTGATGACCTATTCGATCAACTCCGCCGATGAGGATCAGGTCGTCAACGTCGAGCGTTCCGCAAATAAGTGGCCGCTGATGCCGGAAAACTTTTCGTTCTTTCTCCTGCAGGACGGCAAGCTTGAGTTCTACCGCATCCGCCAGGACTTCTTCCGCTTCGGCGACGACTACTCGATCTACAACAGCCACAACGAGCGGATCGGCCGGCTGGACGGTGCGTTCTTTTCGATCTCCGGCAAATGGCGTTGCCGCATCAAGGAAGAGTACGCCAGCAAGCAACTGCTCAATGTTCTGAAGCTGTTCACCGGCATGCTGATATTCAACGATCGCTGCCGCAGCCATATCAAGCGCCTTGCCAAGCAGGTCATGCAGGGCAAGGTCACACCCAAACTCGAGAAGCAGGAAACGGATCTATATATGAATCCGCGCCGCGTGCGCTGATCCGAACCCTCTTAACGCGACACATTCAAGTCCCATATCATGCCGGAAGGTCCAATCAGGAGTTCCGGCATGACCCGTTTCGCTGCACTGCTCGCGCCTGCCTGTTTCACCGTTCTGGCGGCTGCTGCCCTGGACCCGGCGATCGCCGTTCAAACCAAGGCCCCGGCACCACAGGTAAAGACCGGCGCCCGCACGACGGTTATTGCCAGCGGATTAGCCCGGCCTTGGGCCATGCAGGTGCTGCCGGATGGCCGTTTCATCGTGACCGAACGCCCCGGTGCCATTCGTATCGTAACTCCTGACGGCAAGGTGTCGGCGCCATTGAAAGGTGCCCCGAAAGCGCAGGCCGTCGGCCAGGGCGGGATGCTGGATATTGCCCTGGCACCTGATTTTGCCTCATCCCGCCATGTCTACATCTCTTTCGCGCAACGCCGCGGCCGCGCCAGAAACGGCACCAGCGTTGCGCGCGCCCGCCTCGTTAGTGATGCCACCGGTGATCGTCTTGAAGACCTTCGCGTCATCTTCCAGCAAAAGCCCGATTTTGGCGGCGGCCTTCATTTCGGCTCGCGTCTCGCATTTGCCCCGGACGGCAAGCTCTTCGTGACGCTTGGCGAGCGTTATCAGAAATACTTCGCGCAGGACCTCAAGGCGCATTTCGGCAAAGTGGTGCGGATCAATCCGGACGGAACCGTGCCTGCCGACAACCCGTTTGTTGGTCGAGACAATGCGCGCCCCGAAATTTGGTCGCTGGGCCATCGCAATCCGCAGTCGGCCGCCATTCACCCCGCTTCCGGCAAGCTTTGGACGGTCGAGCACGGCGCCAGGGGTGGCGATGAGATCAACATCCCTGCACCGGGCAGGAACTACGGCTGGCCGGTCATTACCTATGGCCGCGACTATTCCGGCGCCAAGATTGGTATTGGCACACACAACAAAGGAATGGAGCAGCCGATCTATTATTGGGACCCCTCGATCGCCCCCTCCGGCATGGCATTTTACAGCGCCGGCCGCTTCCCCCAATGGCGTGGCAATTTGTTTGTCGGCGCATTGAAGGATCGCCACCTCGCCCGTCTCGTACTTGACGGTGAAAAGGTCGTTGCCGAGGAAGTCCTGCTCGAGCGCTTGCGCAGCCGCATCCGCGATGTGCGCCAGGGCCCGGACGGCTATCTTTATGTGCTCACCGATAGCACAAACGGCCGGTTGATCCGGGTCGAGCCTGCGCGCTGATCGCCTGGCCACACCATCGTCACCGACGTCACAAAATCGTCGCGACGCGCGCACGTTTCGACCTTAAGGGGATGTTAACCATGCAGCATGGATCATCAGGAGGCGTACTGCGTATTTGCTGCGAGGTCTCTCATGGTAATCGATGTTCTGCTTGCGGCGGCGATCGCATTGGTATTTGCCCGCATTATCGTCCCGGAACTGAGTCACCTTCGTCGCGACTAGGCTGCCATCAGCGCAATCAGCCGGCGCTTGTGCGTCTGGCTATCGCCAACTGGTTGACATTCGCCCACCGCTGAAGCATTAGATGCGTCCAATCCGGCCCGCCTAAGACGAGCCACCGGTTCATTGGACAGCACCCGCCGTCTTGTTTGATCCGGTCAACACCCGCCAGCGAGTATCGCCCGCGGGTGCTTTTGCGTTTGTCCGGGCGAATGGCCATATTCGGTCTGGTGCCAGTGTCAGACCATTAGGGGAACCATGTTCGAGTCGCTATCAGATCGCCTGTCCGGAATTTTCGACGCGCTGACGCGGCGCGGCGCACTGACCGATAGCGATGTTGCAACGGCGATGCGCGAAGTACGCCGCGCGTTGCTCGAAGCAGACGTTGCCCTCGACGTCGTGCGCCAATTCACTGAACAGGTCAAGGAAAAGGCCGTCGGTGCCGAAGTCGTCAAGTCGATCACACCGGGCCAGATGGTCGTCAAGATCGTCCACGATGAACTCGTCCGTGTACTCGGCTCGGAAGCCCAGCCGATCGACCTTACCGCCGCACCGCCCGTGCCGATCCTTATGGTCGGCCTGCAGGGCTCCGGTAAGACGACGACGACCGCCAAGATCGCCAAACGCCTGACGGACCGCGAGAGCAAGAAGGTCCTGATGGCCTCGCTCGACACCCGCCGCCCGGCGGCACAGGAGCAGCTCAAAGTCCTCGGCGAGCAGACCAGCGTTGCAACGCTTCCCATTATTGCCGGCCAGACTCCGGTCCAGATCGCGCGCCGTGCCATGGATGCCGGGCGCCTTGGCAGTTATGACGTGGTGCTGCTCGATACCGCCGGCCGCGTCACCATCGACGAAGGCCTGATGAACGAGGTCGCTGAAATCAAGACCGCGACCGGCCCGCACGAAACACTTCTCGTCGCCGACAGTCTCACCGGCCAGGACGCTGTCAACACGGCCAAGGCGTTCGAAGATCGCGTCGGCATTACCGGCATCGTGCTGACCCGCATCGACGGCGATGGCCGCGGTGGTGCAGCATTGTCGATGCGTGCCGTCACCGGCAAACCGATCAAACTGCTCGGCACGGGTGAGAAGTGGGACGCACTCGAGGATTTCCACCCCGAACGGATTGCCGGCCGCATCCTCGGCATGGGCGATGTGGTGAGCCTCGTCGAACGTGCCGCCGAGACGATCGACGCCGAAAAGGCGCAAAAAATCGCCGACAAGATGAAGAAGGGGGCGTTCGACCTCGACGATCTTGCCGAGCAGATCAAGCAGATGCAGCGCCTCGGCGGAATGGGCGGCGTGCTCGGCATGCTGCCGGGCATCGGCAAGATGAAGAACCAGCTCGCCGACGCCAATCTCGACGACAAAGTGCTCAAGCGTCAGCACGCCATCATCACGTCGATGACCAAGAAGGAGCGTGCCAGCCCGAAAATCATCGATGGCAAGCGCCGCCGCCGCATTGCCGCAGGCTCCGGCACCAAGGTCGAGGAGGTCAACAAGCTTCTCAAGATGCACCGTCAGATGGCGGACATGATGAAGAAGATGGGCAAGAACAAGGGCCTCATGGGCAAGATGATGGGCGGCCTCGGCATGGGTGGCGGCATGCAGGAGCCGACACCGGAAATGATCGAGCAGGCCAAGGCCCTGCAGCAATCCGGTCAATTGCCGAAGGGTCTTCCCGGCCTTCCCGGTGGCGGTCCCGTCCCCAAGGGTCTGCCCGGTCTGGGCGGTGGTCTTCCCGGCCTCGGTGGCGATGCGTTGCCCGGGCTTGGCGGCGGATCGCGCAAGAAGAAGAAGCGCTAGAGTTAGGCCGGCCGATGCGCTCTGAGATCAACCACATTCCGGAATTGGAAACCGAACGTCTGACGCTTCGTCAGTGGCGTCTTGCGGATTTCGACGCGGTCGCCGGATTCCTGACGGACGCCGATGCCACACGCCTGCTCGGCAACGGTGCCCGCACGCACCATGAGGCATGGGATTGGTTTTGTGCAGCGGTCGGGGTCTGGCAGTTGACCGGCCGCGGCTTGTTCGCCCTCGAAGCCAAAACGTCGGGTGGCCTGCTCGGCTGGTGTGGTCTTTGGCACCCCGTCGACCTCGACGAACCGGAACTCGCCTGGAGTTTGTTTCCCTCCGCCCAGGGCAGCGGGTTTGCAACGGAAGCCGCCCGCCGCGTGCAGCGCTGGGCAGCCCAAGACCTTGGCCTGCCGCCGCTCTTTAGTTTTGTCCACCCGGACAACCACCCTTCGCGCGCCGTCGCAGAACGGCTCGGTGCCGAAATCGAAAGCGAGACAACGTTTCGCGGCCGGCCGCGCCTCGTCTATCGCCATCGCAGAATCTGAATGAAACCAACGCCTCAAATCTGAAACGGAGAACTGGAACCGATGTCTGTCGTCAAACTACGCCTCACCCGTTCGGGCTCGAAAAAGCGGCCCTACTATCACATTGTCGCGGCCTCCAACACGGCCCCGCGCGATGGCCGCTACATCGAGCGTGTCGGCTCCTACAACCCGATGATGCCGAAGGATCACCCCGAGCGTGTGCGCCTCAAGGAAGAGCGCTGCAAGCACTGGCTGGCGGTCGGCGCCCAGCCGACCGACCGCGTCGCCCGCTTTCTCGATGCCGCCGGACTGATCGAGCGCACGCCGCGCAACAACCCGAAGAAGGCCCTGCCCGGCAAGAAGCGCCGCGAGCGCGAAGAAGCCGCCGCTGCTGCCGCGGCCGAAGCCGCCAACGCGTCCGAGGAGGCACCGGCCGCAGAAACCGGCGAGGAAGCCGCAGCGGAATAAATGGTTCGCAGTTGCAAGCTATGGTCAATGAGGAGCAACAGTCCATTGCTCCTTGGCTCGGCCTAACGCAAAGTGCTCGATGTGACGAACGGTTGGCAATTCTGATCATGGCCACCGACCCACGTATCCTTCTTGGCCACATCTCGACCGCTCACGGCATTCGCGGCGAGGTCCTCATCAAATCTTACACGGCAGATCCGGCGGATATTGCCGCCTATGGTCCGCTGTCGGATGCCGGCGGCAATCGCACGTTCGCCTTGTCGAACGTCCGCGTCGTCAAGAAGGGCGTGATCGCCCGCATCGATGGCATCACCGACCGCAACGCCGCCGAGGCTTTGCGCGGCACGGAACTGTTCGTCGAGCGCGACCGGCTGCCGGAGCCCGACGAGGACGAGGTCTACCACGCCGATATCATCGGGCTCACTGCATCCCGCACCGACGGCTCCGAGGTCGGCGAAATCGTCGCCGTCCAGAACTTCGGTGCCGGCGACCTTCTCGAAATCCGCCTTGCCGGCAAGCGCCGCACGGAGTTCGTGCCGTTCAGCAAGGACTTCGTACCGGACCTCGACATCGCGGCCGGTCGCATCATCGTCGTCATGCCCGACGATACGGTTGAAGACGACGGCTCTGCCGGGTAATGCGACACTCTCGGAGGCGGCCGGCTGCCGGCGAGGATCAGCGCCGCGAGAGCGACTAAGACTGTCTGACTTCGGCGCGCGATGGGCGCAACGCGGCACGAACGGCATGCCACGCGATGAGCCCCAAAATCTTGTAGCCCGCAAGCACCGTGCCTTTGACGGTACCCGAAACTTTCGATCGGCCGATGCCTTGCCGGTAGCGCACCGGCACTTCTGTGATGCGCAAGTCGCTCTCGATCGCCTTGATCTGCATCTCGACCGTCCAGCCGAAGTTGCGGTCCGCCATGCCGAGGCTGCGCAGTGACACGTGGCGAATGGCGCGGAACGGTCCGAGGTCGGTGTACCGTGTGCCCCAGATGCGATGGATCAGGAATGTCGCAAGCCGGTTGCCGAACAGTTGTTGTGGTGTCAGGGCACCTTGCTCGCGACTGCCGGTCATGCGTGACCCGATCACCAGGTCAACCTCGTCTCGAATAATTGGATCGACCAGGTCGGCCATGTCTTCGACGTGGTCGCTGTAGTCGCCGTCTGCAAAAACGACGATGTCAACATTGCCGAGCGCATCGAGCGCGGCAAGGCACGCCGCACCGTAACCACGTTCCGCTTCATGTACGACGTCGGCGCCGGCGCGTTGCGCGGTATCCGCCGTGCCGTCGCTCGAACCATTGTCGCCGACCACCACCCGGTCGACCCAGCCGGGGATGTCCGCGATCACCAGGCCGATCGCGCCGGCTTCGTTGAGCGCCGGGATGACGACTCCAATGGTATGACCGTCACGCATGCGTGTTCCAATTCAAGGCGTCTCGCCGCCACTTCAGCCCGTCGCGCATCAGCAGTAGCCAGACGGGCACCCAGATCACCCAGAGCACCCAGCCATTGAAAAGCTCGTAGGTGTGCTGCGCTGCGAAAACGAAGGAGATATAATAAAGGGGGATTGTGACAGTAATCGCGAGCAAGCCGGTTAACGGCACGAACGGGAGGAGAATGAAGACCCATGTCGCATACCAGGGAAACTGCGCCGGGCTGAGCAGAAACTGGGCCGCGACAATCAGAGCCGCCCTGAGAACCAGATCATACGGCCCGTCGTAGGCCCGCCGCGCCAGCACCAACGCCAGCAAGCCGACGCAGCCGGCCAGCACTCCGCGAAGCACCAGCCCGGCGCTCTCGGCGCTGGCCCCGACACTCGACCCGGCTGCTTCCGCAAGGGTTTTCAAGGTCTGGAACAGCGCGCTGTTCGTCTGCCAGTACGTCGCAAACGCGACGAACCCCGACGTATGGTCGAGGCCACCGAGGAGCGGCGGCAACAACCAGGCAAGTGCGAGACCACCAAATATGGCGATCGCAGCAACCATGCGTAGCGGGTCTCGCGAAAGCGGCCACAAGAACAGCGGCAGCAACATCGCCGGCCACAACTTTGTCCCTGTTGCAAAGGCAAGCGCTGTTGTCGCCAGCACGTACCTTCGGCGTACGGCCAGCCACAGGGCTGCTAGAACCATCGGCAGCAGAACGATTTCCATGTGTGCCGAGTTGGTCAGCTCCTTCACCACCACCGGGTTCCACCAGTATAGCGCTGCCCACAATGGAGACCGGCCGGTCTCGCGCAGCAAGGCGAAGATCAGCGCCAGCGACACCAGCTCCAGCCCGAAACCGAGCAACCGCCACGCGAGCAGGCTCCATGGTGAGACGGCGTGTGCCAGTGCAAACCAGCCTTGCGCCACCGGCGGGTAAATGGTCTTGAGATGCGGATGGTTGACCCGCTCGATCACGCCTCGTGAGTCTGCTGCCAGGAGCTTCAGCTCGATCGGCGCGCTCGGATTGCGCACGATGTCCGGCGCGTAGGCATAGGGGTTGATGCCCTGGGCGGTAACCGCCCCATCCCAGAGATAACGGTAAAAATCATCCTCCAGCGCCGGCGTGCTGCCGACCAAGAGCACGCGCAGGACGACACCAACCGCCACCATACCGACAATGGCGGGCAGTGAACTGTCTAAACCCTCCGCTATTGCCGCCGGAACGAGCAAGCCGAGACTGGCAAAAATCACGCCTGCCGCCACGCCGCCCACAGCAACTTTAAGCGCCGGAACATCGGCAAGATCGCGCGACCAGGAAAAGAGGTCACCGAAGTGAGCGAGCATGCCGGCCAGGCTTACCAGGCCAAGTGCCACAGAGGCCCAGCAGATCAGCAACACATGCCGACGAAAGGCGGCTGCTGCCTCAGCCATGGCGTCCACGCTCGAAGTGCCGCAGTAGTGCCGCCGTCAGGATGCCTCCTGCCAGCAGGCATGCAACATCGACGACCGCGCTGCCCGTTTCGACAGACAACAATGCAAGCAGGATCAACACCACGTTGAGCCCGAAAATCCTGTTCGTGACTTCCGGCACGCGAAACCCGCGCTGTACCGCCAACTGATAGAAGTGGCTGCGGTGCGCCTCTTGCACTCGTTCGCCGCGCCGCAAGCGCCGCACCAGCGTTACGGTTGCATCGCTTAGATAGTAGAGCGGCAGCAATAGCGCGGCCGCGATGTGGCCCTCCGCCGCGAGCACGACCAACATCCAGCCGGCAAGTGCCCCGATCGGCAGGCTGCCGACATCACCCATGAACACCAACGCGACGTGCCGGTTGAACGGGGCAAAGCCCAGCAGTGCCCCGATCAGTCCAACGGCGATGAGGCTCACCGAAGTGTGCATCACCGGTTCCGCGACCGCGTGTACAAGCACGACACCGGCCGCGATCGATGTCATTTCGACCACGGTTATGCCGTCGATGCCGTCCATGAAGTTGACCAGATTGATAAACCACACCAGCCCGACGACGAGACCCGTGGATTCAAGCCAGCTCGGTAGGAACGGCAGGATCCGTACCGTCTCTGGAATCGCCGCGACCACGAGCCCTGCTGCTGCAAACTGAACGATGAGGCGCACGGCAACGGGCAGCGGGAAAACATCATCGACCGCGCCTGTTGCGGCCAGTATAGCGATGGCAAGCGCCAGATAAACCGCCCAGCCGTCCTTGGTCGCCGTCTCGCTGCTCACCATCAGCGCAACGAGCAACAGAAAGGGCACCGCAATTATCGCGATCCCGGCACCCTGTGGTGTTGGCATTGTATGACTTGAGCGGGCATTGGGCCGCGCCAGTGCATAGCGTCGCAGCAGCGGCATGATCGCGACGATGATCAACGCGGTTGCAATGCCGGCTCCTGCAATCAGCAGCAGCCCTCCTGCCAAGTTGAGACCTGTCGACATGTTCGCCCGGCTTTAGTGTTTCTGTTTTGACTGGCCCGGTTCATTCTGCTTGCAGCGCGGCAAGGATATCCCGATTGATGACCGCCGCATCGAAGCGCCGTTGGGCTTTGGCGCGACTTGCCCGCGCCATGCTGGCAAGCAGGTCCGGCCGGCGCAAGAGCGCCCCGACCGCCTTGGTCAACGCACGGGGCTCGTCGCCGCTGATGAGTATCCCGTTGACAACTTCGTCAACCGCGTCGCGCAGGGCCGGCGTATCGCGCGCAATGACGGGGCGCCCCGCAGCCAATGCCGTGAGAAAGGCGAATGGATAGGGCGTAGCGGCCCGACCCTGAACGATGACGTGGGCATCGCGTATCACCGTATGCTCGCTGCCTGGCTCATAGGTGCGCACCGTCGCGCCGCCGCCATCGCCCGGCTCATCGCTTGCGGTCGCATAGAGTGCCTCGCGCGCGATCACGAATTTAGCCTGGTCCGATCGGCTCGAGATCGCTTCGGCAGCCGACCTGAAGGCCGCCAGAAACGCCTCGTCACGACCATCATCGAACAACACGAACGACAATCCGTTGTCCAGCGCCGGCAATGGACAATTCTCGAGCGCGGCAACCACGGGACCGCGACCGGGCGTCACGATGATGCGCGTACCCCGTGCCCCGCGCTGGCCGTCCTCCAACGCGCGTGCCAATTCATGATTGTTGACAAATACGGCATCACAGCCGCCGAGCCGACGCGGCAATGGCCACGGTCGCAACCACGAGCCGGTCTTTACGGCCTGATCGTCTTCCGGTGTCAGGATGCACGCTGTAAACGGTCCCGATCGGCGTCGTCTCCGACCGAGCGCGTCGAGCGCCGCAGTGCCGCACGCGACGACGATGTCGGGCTGCCAGTCGGAAAGCGTCGATGCCAGCGACCGACGTGCAGCCGAGGACGCAAATGATCGAGCGTCGTCGGGATCGGCGGCAAGGTCGCTCAAGATTGCACCCGCGAGGACACCTTCACGCGCCTGTCCAAGTGGAAATCCGGGTGCCACGCACAGCACCGCTGATGACTGGCCGAGCGTATATTGCACCAGCGAGCCGCCGTAGGTCTCGAGGGCCTCCCGTGATCGTCCGACGAACGCAACCCGCGGATTTGCCACCGAGGTTTGACTTGCAATCGCCATTGCCATTGCTGTCAGTGAATTGAGCGCGACACCAGCGGCCAGTCACCATCCAGTGGCTGGTCTGCAAACGTCTCGTCGCGTGGCGTGTATCCTTCGACCAGGTCGCACAGCACGCGGCGCATCGCAGTCGGGTCGTTGTCCTCGGTCGCCTGCCACAACGCCGACAGCTCGTCCTCGAGGCGCGGTGGTTGCACGAACGGCTCGTTGTTGCGCATGATCCTCTGGTGCTGTGTCGGTTCCGTCGTCTCACCCAGATAGAGTTCCTCGTAAAGCTTCTCGCCCGGCCGTAGTCCGACGAACCGAATCTCGATGTCGCCGTCTGGATTGTTCTCGTCCTTGAGTTCACGCCCCATCAGGCGCACCATGGATCGTGCCAGGTCGGCGATCCGCACCGGCTCCCCCATTTCCAGCACGAAGACTTCGCCTCCGGCTGCCATTGCACCGGCCTGCAGCACCAGCTCCGCTGCTTCGGGGATCGACATGAAATAGCGAATGACGTTCGGATCGGTCACCGTCACCGGACCGCCGGCGGCGATCTGGCGGCGGAATTTGCGTACCACCGAGCCGGAACTGTCGAGCACATTGCCGAACCGGACCATGGTGAACACCGTCTCGCAGCCAGGATCGCTGGCCTCCGCCTGCAGCACGAGTTCGGCGAGACGTTTCGAGGCTCCCATGATGTTCGTCGGGCGCACCGCCTTGTCTGTCGAAATCAACACCATCCGTTCGACCCCGGCCCGCCGCGCCGCCTTCGCCACCGCCCGCGTTCCGAAGGTGTTGTTACGCAAGCCCTCCGTCGGGTTATCCTCGACGATCGGAACGTGTTTGTAGGCCGCTGCATGATAAATGGTTGCGATACCGTGCTGCTGCAGCAGTCCGAGCACGCGCCGTTCATCGAGCACGGAGCCAAGCACGCAATGTATGCCGGGGCGTTCATCGTCTGAAAATCCGGCAACGATTTCCGCGATCTCGCTTTCGATCTCGTAGAGCGCGGCTTCCGACTGCTCGAACAACACCAGGCAACGCGGTTTGAGGCGTACGATCTGGCGGCTGAGTTCGGAACCGATCGATCCGCCGGCACCGGTCACCATCACGGCCTTGCCCGTGATGTTCATGCCGAGCAGGTCTTGATCCGGCGGCACCGGGTCGCGGCCAAGCAGGTCTTCGACATCGACCGCCCTGAGATCACTGACGGTGACGCGGCCCGAGGCGATGTCCTCAAGTGCCGGAAGCAGCTTGACCTGTACGGGGAAGGACTGCAGCCAGCTCACGATTTCCCGCCGCTGCCGGCGCTGGGCGTGCGGAATAGCGAGGATGACTTCTGACACGCGCTCACGCTCGATCAGCCGCGCGAGTTTTTCAGGCCGGTAGATCTTTTGGCCGCTCACGTACTGTCCCCACAGAGATTTCGTGTCGTCCAGGAAACCGACCGGCCGCGCCTCACCAGACCGCTTGATCGCGTCGAGCAACTGCACGCCGGTGCTGCCGGCGCCGTAGATCACCACGGCCGGCGGTGCCTTTCGCGGAACCGGGATCGGAATTCCGGCGCCGACCAGCAGGAGTGCAGCAAGCTGCCGCGTCGCGTAGATCAATCCGCCACCGATAATGCCATAGAGCAGGATCACCGACCTCGGCACGCCGGACACCCCCGACATCACGATTGCCAGCGACCAGATAAGGATCGATAGCCCCATGCACACGGCGATCGCCGTTGTGCCCTTGTGGCCGATGTACCGGGTCACGAGCCGATAGAGGCCGAACCAGCCGAATGTAAGAACACTGATGACTGGTGCTGCCAGCAGGATCAGCGCGAAGGCCGCATCGGGCGGCACGTAGAACGTCCCGAGACGCAGCGACAGCGCCACCCAAACGGCAAAAACCAGGCAGACCAGATCGAGACCGACAAGGATCGCGCGCTTGTGGAATCGGGGCAATCCGACCAGCCATGTGCCGAGCCGGACAATGCGCAGTTTCAGCAATTCCACCAGCAATTTGTCTCGACTAGGCCCCATCCCGCCCCTACTCGTGCAGAAATGCAACTGCAACAGTGCTTTTGGCGCTGACCCGTTGGGCATCGGAGCCGCACGGCCGCAACCTTATCTTACCGCTCAGTATAATCCCATTGCGTCAGTCGCGTGGCCGATTACCCGGTTCGCGACCCTCGATACCAATGTTCACCGACGGTGGTTGCTTCAGCTATATCGCCTCGTGCTGAGGCGAACAAGCAAACCCAATCCCGTCGCGACCATCTGTGCGCAGGACTTGTGCGGTCGCAGGGTTTCAATGCCGTCGACCGGCCTGTCGACCGGCCCGTCCCCCGGCCGGTGTCCCTGGGCAAGGCCAAGGAGAAGCCGGCGCGGAGCGTCGCGCCGGTAACACCCGCACGTCGTGCAACTTTCCCTTAACCTTCGATTTGCGCTCGGAAGTTGTCGGATGCCGCGTGCAACAATTGGTTTTCCATCAAGGGTTTATTTGAATTTTCTACATTAACTGGGGGTTATCATATTTGCCGTAGTATCCGTGGCAATTGGGGTACACAGAAAAATCGGATCATGTTGAACGGATCGTTCGGCGGAAACCGCGGAAACACGCTGCTAAACGAATACTCGTCGCTGATTGGCGATGCGGTTCTGCGTAACCGCGCAAAGATGGCCGAGCAGTCCGCGCGCATCGAATCCGAGTTGGCAAGCCGCGTAAAATCGGAATTCATCTCCAATATGAGCCATGAGCTGCGTACGCCGCTCAACACCGTCATCGGGTTCTCCAAGCTCCTTTCCAATCATGCAAATAGCCCGATTCCGAACGAGGAACTTGTCCAGTACGCGCAGCTCATTCATGATTCGGCCGAACAGCTGCTCGCCATAATCAATGACATCCTGGACATTTCCAAGATGCAGAGCGGCCGCTACACGCTCGACAACAGCGAGCTATCAATCAACGAATTGGTCGAGGCTGCGGTCACTGCGACGGCCGGACAGGCCAAGGATGCAACCGTGCGATTGTCGGTCGCGTGTGATCCTTCACTGCCGCCGACACGCGGCGACATGGCAAAGCTCCAGCAGGTCATCACCAACATCCTCTCGAATGCAATCAAGTTCACGCCGTCTGGCGGATTGGTCGAGATTGCAACCGCCCGTACACCCGCCAATGGCATCTGCGTACGCGTGCGCGACAGCGGTGTCGGCATGACGCAGGAAGAAGTCGATATCGCCTTGACGCCGTTCGGCCAGGTCGACGGCACGCGCTCGCGCTGGCGCGAAGGAGCAGGATTGGGCCTGCCGATCGCCCGAGCACTTGTCGAGTTGCACGGCGGCGAAATCAGCATCGTCAGTCAGAAGGGCGCAGGCACGGAAGTGATCGTCAAGTTGCCGTCGCGCAATCAGGTCTCGCCCGTCAAGTCAGCTTCGCCGGACACCGTCACAAACCAGCAGCCCACTGCGGTCGAGTAGTTGGAAGGTAATCATGTCAGAGCTCGCAACATTACAGGCATTTGCGCCGGCTGCAGGACACGATGGTTCTATCGGCCGCATCGTTTCCGTCACCGGCTCGAAGGCGATCGTCCTCCTCGACAATCAAAACAACGGTCAGGCGCTGCACTTGAGCGAGCGACCCGAGATGGGAACCCTGATGGCGATCCCGCAGAACGAAACCACCGTTCTGGCGATCGTCTCGGCGCTCAGCGTACCGGTGCCCGCGCAGGCCGATACCGATGTCGAGATCTGGATCGCAGAGCTTGGCCTGGTTGGTGAACTCAGAACGTCGGAAGACGGTTCGCACATGTCCTTCAATCGCGGCGTCACCGTGTACCCGTCGCTGGGTGACCGCGTGCGGGTTGCCTCCACCGAGCAGCTACATTCCGCGTTCTGCGGCGATATGCAGGGCTCGGTCCGCGTCGGCGGTATTCGCCAGGATGCGAGTATTCCGGCAATGATCCGTGTCGACGATCTGCTCGGCAAGCACTTTGCCATTCTCGGCACGACCGGCACCGGGAAATCCTGCACGACAGCGCTCGTGCTGCGTTCGATTCTATCGAAAAACCCGAACGCCCACATTGTGCTGCTTGATCCGCACAACGAATACGCAACGGCGTTCAAGGACTGGGGCGAAGTCATCTCCCCGCGTAACATGCAATTGCCGTACTGGCTCTTGACGTTTGAGGAGTTGGTCGAGGTTTTGATCGGCGGTTCGGACGGGCGCAAACAGGAGATCGAAGTTCTGCAGGAACTGATTCCGATCGCCAAGGCGAACTACAACTCAGGCCGTACGGGCAAGGAATCCCAATCATTGCGCCGCGGTGGTGCCGACGCCGGCCGCTACACCGTCGATACGCCTGTGCCATACCGCATGTCCGACGTCCTCGCGATGATCGACGACCGCATGGGGCGCCTGGAAAACAAGAAGGACCTGCACCCATATCGTCAGCTTCGCCAGCGCATCGAAACGATCAGCCAGGACGGTCGTTACGCGTTCATGTTCGGCCAGCTGACCGTCTACGACGGCATGGCCCAGATCCTCGGCCGCATTTTCCGTGTCCCGGTCGGCGGCAAGCCGATCACCATCCTCGAACTGACGGGGCTGCCGTCGGAGATCGTCAACGTTGTGGTTTCGGTTCTGTGCCGCATGACGTTCGACTTTGCCCTCTGGGGCGACGGGCACATCCCGGTGACGCTGGTTTGCGAGGAAGCTCACCGTTATGTCCCGGCAAATCCGAACAGCGGTTTCGAGCCCTGCCGCCGGGCCATCGCCAAGATTGCCAAAGAGGGCCGCAAGTACGGCGCGTCGCTGTGCATCGTTACCCAGCGCCCGGCCGAGATCGACCCGACCATTCTTTCCCAGTGCAACACCGTTTTTGCGCTGCGCATGTCCAACGATCGCGACCAGCAAATCGTGCAATCCGCGGTTTCGGACACCGGTTCAGGGCTGCTCGAATTCCTCCCCGCGCTGGGTCAGCGCGAGGCGATCGCATTTGGAGACGGCGTTACGCTTCCTGTCCGCCTGAAGTTCGACGTTCTCGCTCCGGAAAACCTGCCGCGCTCGTCGACCGCACGCTTTAGCGAAAAGTGGCAGAGCTCGCTCGGTGATGAAGAGTTCCTCGCGCGCCTGGTTGAACGCTGGCGCAACTCCGGCGGCGGCGCAACCGGCGATGACCTGGACCAGACCGCAATGCTGGCCGAGGCCATGGGACTGCCGGGCCAGGAACAAAACGCGCAATCCAAGGCGGAGCCTGCCCAGGCAGCATCACCGTCTGATCCCCGTCCTCGTCGTCGCCAGGCGGCAGCCGCATCCTCCGCGGCGGAACCGGCCCGCACGCCGCCGTCCGAATCCGGCCAACCGGCAGGCCAGCGTCAGCAGGCGATCTCGGCACGCTTGCGCAATGGTGGCGACGCGCAACCTTCACGGCTGCGCGAATCGCGTGCCGGAACTGCGCTGATTGCGGGCGATGCGGCCAATGCCGGGACACCGGCAGCGGGCGACGCCCTGCGGTCCATCCGCGAACGGCTGCTCAAGCGCAAGAGCTAAGTCTGCCGGTTCCCGAAGCGGAAAGCAGAGTCAGCGGCGCGCCTTGATGGCGGCGGCGAGAGTGCCTTCGTCCAGATAATCGAGTTCCCCGCCGACCGGCACCCCCTGGGCGAGACGGGTCACCGTCACCTCGGCGTTCTCCAGCGCCTCCATGAGAAAGTGCGCCGTCGACTGGCCTTCGACCGTCACGTTGAGTGCGAGCACGATCTCCTTGACGTCGTCATGCTGTGCCCGCTCAATCAACTGCGCGACGTTGAGCTTTTCAGGACCGATGCCATCGAGCGGTGAGAGGTGGCCGCCGAGCACGTGAAACCGGCCTTTGACGACGCCGGCCCGCTCCAGCGCCCACAGATCGGCGATTTCCTCGACCACCACGATCATGCTCGGGTCCCGCCGCGGATCAACACAAATCGAGCATGGCGACATGGTATCGATGTTTCCGCAGACCGGGCAGTCCGTCAGCTTGTCGGCCGCTGTCGTGAGTGCGTTGGCCAGCGGATGCAGAAGATCGTCGCGCCGCTTGAGAAGTGCCAGTGCCGCCTTGCGTGCCGAACGATGACCAAGGCCCGGCAGGCGCCCGAGCAGCTGCACGAGACGCTCGATCTCTGGCCCGCCGATTCTGTTGTTGCTCATGGCTAGTTGTCCTGTCAGACGGCACCACCACGGCGCGCAATCCTGCTGGCGGGGCTAATTTGCGTCCGCTGCTTCGCCGGAATCGATCAAATCGTCAATCTCGCCATCACTCAACCCCGCTTCGCTCAACACCTCACGCGTCTGCTCGCCGAGTCGCGGCGGGTGCAGGCGCACGGTCTGGGCCGGTGTATTTGAGAATTGCAACGGCGCGCCGGGGGTCTTCAGCCGTCCTTCGCTGGGATGCTCGTATGCGTGAAAGAAACCGGTTGCCGCGAAGTGCTCGTCGGCCTCGAGATCCTCCAGGCGGTTGACGCGCTCGGACGGCACGTCGGCCTGGTTCAGCAAGGTCTCCCACTCGGCCGTCGTCCTTTGCAGCATGATCTCGGAGATCATCGCATACATTTCGGCGTTCTTGGTCGCCCTCAGCGCCGCATCGTTGGTCCGCGGATCGTCCAGCATGTCCGTGCGCCCGGCCGCCGTGAAGAAATTCCGCCACTGGCGATTGTTGTAAGGCAGCACCACCATGTAGCCGTCCTTGGTTTTGTGCGGCCGGCGGTGTTCGACCAGCACGCGCGAATATCCCATCTGGTCGAGCGGCGGCTCGAACGCCGCGCCAGACATGTGTTCGGCCAGATTGAACGAGGCGACGCATTCAAACATCGGGACTTCGATTTCCTGTCCCTCGCCCGTTCGCTGACGATGAAACAGTGCCATGCTGATCGCCGCCACCGCGTGCAGGCCCGAGACCTTGTCGGCCATCACCATGGGCGCGAACTCCGGGTTTTCCGCACCGCGCCGCAGGGTAAGGTCGGCGATGCCGGCCATTCCCTGTATGACGTCGTCGTAGGCCGGTCGCTCCGCGTAGGGCCCGTCCGACCGGAAACCCCACGCCGAACAATAGATTATGTCGGGCCGGGCCGCCGCTACCTCGGCGTAGGTAAGCCCAAGCTTCTTGATGGCCTGGGGACGTAGCGAATGCACGAACACGTCTGCCGTCGCACATAGTTTCAGCAGGGCGGCCTTGGCACCGCGCCGCTTGAGATCGAGAACCGCGCTGCGCTTGTTGCGATTGATGGTCAGATAGACCGCCCCCATACCGGGCGAGCGCCGCGCCGCCGCCGCCCGCATGATGTCGCCTTCCGGCGGCTCGATCTTTATGACGTCGGCCCCCATGTCGCCCAGCATTTGCGTGGCATAGGGGCCGAACACGACGGATGTCAGATCGACGATGCGCACCCCGTTGAGGGGGCCGGTAGCGGATTTCGTCACGGATGTCTCATTTGTATGGTGTGTGAGGCGCGATAATTATACGGGCCGGCGCCCACCGCAAGTCGGGCTCGTGATGACTGGAGAAAAGCGGTGATTGCAACCGAACTTGAAGAGCTCGAGGCAGGCCTGCCGCGAATTGCTGAGTTTGCCGACGTGGCCGATGCCTCGATGTATTTGCCGCTACCCGACGGCTGGCTGGTTGGAACCGCCGACGTCGTCGATTCCACAGGCGCAATTGCAGCCGGACGCTACAAATCCGTCAACATGGTCGGTGCCAGTGTCGTCGCCGCCGTCCGTAACGCGTTGCAAACATCACATCTGCCGTTTGTGTTCGGCGGTGATGGCGCTGCGTTCGTTGCGCCTCAATCTGCCGCGGCACCGACAACGGCCGCATTGGCCGCGGTAAGCAGGTGGGCGACCGATGAAATCGGCCTTGAATTGCGCACGGCCCTCACCCCGATCGGTGAGATCCGCGCTGCGGGCCACGATGTGCGGCTCGCCCGCTTCGCAGCATCACCTTCGGTCAGCTACACGATGTTCACGGGAGGCGGCGTCGCCTGGGCCGAACAGCGCATGAAGGAGGGCCAAAATGCGATCTTGCCGGCACCTTCGGGCGCGCAGCCCAACCTCGAGGGCCTGTCGTGCCGCTGGCAACCCATTCGTCCGCAGCGGGATATGATCGCTTCGTTGCTGGTCTTGCGTCGCCCGGAAGCCGAGGCCGGCAGTTACCGCACGCTGGTGCGTGACATCGTCGACTATATCCAGCGTCGCGAAATCGAGGAAGGCCGGCCGGTCAGCTTTCGCACGATGAAGTTCGCGCTGAGCCCGCGCGCGATTGGCCTCGAGGCGCGCGTCCTGGGCGGCTCCGGGCTCTATGCGCTGCGTTGGCTGAAACTTGCAGCCTTCCACGTCTTGGTGCGATGGATCTTCCGCTTCGGAATTCGTGTGGGCGGCTTCGATCCCGTCAAATATCGCCACGAAACCGTGCGCAACACCGATTTTCGCAAGTTCGATGATGGCTTGAAACTGACCATCGATTGTTCGTCTGAGACCTTCGACGGCCTGCGCACCATGCTCGAAGCGGCTCGTCGTTGCGGGGTTGCCGATTTCGGCCTTCACGCCCAGAACACGGCGTTGATGACCTGCATCGTGCCTGCACCCGACATTGACGATCATATACATTTCGTGGATGGCGCTGACGGTGGCTATGCCAAGGCAGCCGAAATGCTGAAAGTGCAACGGGCCGCGCAAGATCAACCGTTTGGGACTTGACAGTTTCGATATTTCTAGAAATATAGAATTATGATGACCACTCACGGTATCGCACCATCGAACGATAACGCCGCCGGCATTGGACTTGAAGAGGCGGCGCAAGGGTTTGCGGCTGTCGGCTCCGAACCGCGCCTCGACGTCCTCTTGGCCCTCGTACGGGCCGGCCTCGGCGGGCTCAGCGTCGGCGAAATCCAGCAGCGACTCGGTATTCCGGCGTCGACGCTTTCGCATCATTTGCGGTTCCTTGCCGCCGCCGGCCTCATCGATCAGGTCAAACAGGGTCGCACAATTCGAAACCGCGCCGCGTTCGCTCATATCGAAGCACTGGCAAAATTCCTCCTCAGCGAATGCTGCAGTGAAACATCGGAGAAAGACACGTGACGGCACTCGTCGAAAAACTTCGCCAGGTCGCATTACCAAGGATTGACGGCGCCTGGCTGGTGGTTGTGCTGTTGCTCGCCGGCATTGCCGCGATCGACCCCGAGCAGTTTCCGAGGTCCGTACGTTTTGCGGCGGGCGCGCTTGCCAAAACGGCGCCCTACATCGTCTTTGCCGTCCTGGCCGTCGCCTACCTCAAGGCAAGCGGTGCCGAAGCGATCGTCGCAAAGGCGTTCGAGGGGCGTCAGGTGCGCATGATCATTCTGGCCGCAATGATGGGTGGTCTGTCGCCGTTTTGCTCGTGCGAGGTGATCCCGTTCATCGCCGGCCTGCTGGCGCTGGGTACGCCGCTGGCGCCGGTCATGGCATTTTGGCTGTCCTCGCCGTTGATGGATCCGCCGGCGTTTCTGATCACCGCCGGCGCCCTGGGTTGGGACTTTGCCGTCGCCAAGACGATCGTTGCGGTCGGCATGGGGCTGCTTGGCGGCTTTGTGATGTTGTCGATGACGTCGACCGGGTTGTTCACCAACAGCCTTCGCGAACGCTCTTCAGGCGGCTGCTGCGGTTGTGGCTCGCCGTTCAAGGGCACGCCCAATTGGACATTCTGGACCGATGAAAAGCGCCGTGACGTGTTTCGCAAAGAGGTTCTGGCCAACGGTCACTTCCTCCTCAAGTGGTTGACGCTCGCCTACGTGCTTGAATCGATGATGATCGCGTACATTCCGGCAGAGTCGATCGCGCAGGTGCTCGGCGGCGAAGGTATCTTCCCCGTCATCCTTGCAGCGCTTGTCGGCGCACCGGCCTACCTCAACTCCTACGCCGCTCCGCCCCTGGTCGCCGGCCTCATGGAACAGGGCATGAGCGCCGGTGCCGCAATGGCCTTCGTCATCGCCGGGGGTGTCAGTTCGATCCCGGCGATGACCGCGGTCTTCGCCTTGGTCAAGCGCGAAGTGTTCGCCGCCTACATTGCGCTGGGCTTTTCCGGAGCCGTCCTGGCCGGCCTCGCCTATGGGACCTACGTCGGCCTGGCCTGACCGCTGCAACGCGATCCGGACTGGCCAACGGCCACGCGCGTCGCGTGGCCTTTGCCTTTTGCTGAGCTGGCACGCATGCTGGGCGCGGCCGATCGACGATTTCCCCAAGAGGTCCCAATGCGCTCTTCCCGTGTAATCCAGACTGTTTCATGCCACGCCGAAGGCGAGGTTGGCGATGTCATCGTCGGTGGTGTTGCCCCACCGCCGGGCGACACGCTGTGGCAGCAGTCGCGCTGGATCGCGCAGGACGAGACGTTGCGCAACATCTTGCTGAATGAGCCCCGCGGCGGTGTCTTCCGCCACGTCAATTTGCTGGTCCCGCCCAAGGATCCGCGTGCTGCCATGGGCTTCATCATCATGGAACCGATCCACACGCCGCCGATGTCCGGATCGAATTCCATGTGTGTCTCCACGGTCTTGCTCGATACCGGCATCGTGGCGATGAGCGAACCACTGACCGAGTTTTTCCTCGAGGCGCCGTCCGGCCTGGTTCACGTCCGTGCCGAATGCAGGGCCGGCAAGGCAGAGCGCGTAACAATACGCAATGTACCGTCGTTCGCGCACAGGCTGGACGTGCCGCTGGAGGTCGATGGCATTGGCACACTGAGGGTGGATATTGCTTACGGTGGCGACAGCTTTGTACTCGTCGATGCCGCCGCCGCCGGTTTTGCGCTGACGCCCGACGAGGCCCGCGACCTTGCCGTTACCGGCCAGCGGATCACAGCGGCCGCCAACCGACAGATCGGATTTGCCCATCCTGAAAACCCGGATTGGAAGCACATTTCGTTTTGCCAGTTCACCCATCCGGTCACGCCGACCGAAGAAGGGTTGGTTGGTCGCAACACGGTCGCTATCGAACCTGGAAAACTCGACCGCTCACCGTGCGGAACCGGCTGCTCGGCGCGCATGGCCGTCCTCCATGCCAAAGGCCAACTCGAACCCGGGGACCGGTTTATCGGCCGCTCTATCATCGGTTCACGGTTTGACTGCCAGATCGCAGAGGTGACCGAACTTGCCGGTCGTCCCGCAATCGTGCCCGAATTGACGGGCCGCGCCTGGATCACCGGCACGCATCAACACCTGCTCGATCCCGAAGACCCTTGGCCTGAGGGCTATCGCCTGTCCGACACCTGGCCGATGCCGGCCGGTGCCGGCAGATAGTCAGCAGAGCCGCATTTTCCCGTGATTGGCGGCTCCGGCCTTGCACGCATTGCCTTGCCCTATTGGCGCGCGTTGGCGGAACCCGCCATAATTGAGGCCGGCATCACCGCAACGCGCAAATTGAATGATCTGGAGGAACGAATGGCTGGCCGTCTTGCAGGAAAGGTCGCACTGATAACGGGCGCTGCTTCGGGGCTCGGGGCGTGCTCTGCCCGCCTCATGGTCGCCGAGGGCGCGCGCGTCCTCCTGTCCGACATTGACGTCGAGGCCTGCGGCGCCGTCGCCGAACCGCTGGGCGAGGCTGCAGCCGTCGTCCCTCTCGACGTTACGGACGAGGACCAGTGGATCGCCGCCATTGCCGCGGCCGTCGAGCGCTTCGGTGCCTTGCACGTCATGGTCAATTCCGCGGGCATCGGCCTCTCCAAGACCGTCGAGGACATCGAACTCGAGGAATGGCGCAAGGTCCACGCCATCGACCTCGACGGTGTTTTCATGGGCTGCAAGCACGGCGTGCGCGAGATCAAAAAGCACACCGGCAATATTGGCGGCTCGATCATCAACATCTCGTCGATTTCCGGCATCATCGCCGGCGCCAACATGGCAGCCTACAACTCGGCCAAGGCCGGTGTCCGTTTGCTGTCGAAATCGGTCGCGCTGCACTGCGCCAAGTCGGGTTACAATATCCGCTGCAATTCGGTGCACCCGACCTTCATCGACACGCCGATCCTCGACAAATACCGCAACCGCTTTGGCGACGAAGTTATGCGCCAGAAACTCGGCCGGCAGGTCCCGCTCGGCCGCCTTGGTGCACCCGAGGAAGTCGGCTGGCCGATCGTCTTCCTCGCCTCCGACGAGTCGAGCTTCATGACCGGCTCCGAAGTCGTCATCGACGGCGGCATCTCGGCGATGTAAAGAGCGGGGCATCGCTGTCGTCCCCCCAAGCAGGACAAATATGCTCCGCATCATATTTATGGGCACGCCGGAATTCTCGGTGCCGACGCTGGCCGAACTTCTCGGCGCCGGTCACGACGTCGTTGCGGTCTATTCGCAACCGCCGCGCAGAGCCGGCCGCGGCATGGCCGAGAAAAAGTCACCCGTCCACCGGTATGCCGAGAGCGCCGGCGTTCCCGTGTTCACACCGGTGTCGCTCAAATCCGAGGCCGCGCACGAACAGTTCGCAGCTCACGACGCCGATGTCGCCATCGTCGTCGCCTACGGCTTGATTCTGCCCAAACGGGTTCTCGACGCCCCGCGCCATGGGTGCTTGAACCTGCACGCTTCCAAGTTGCCGCGCTGGCGTGGCGCTGCTCCCATTCAGCGCGCGATCATGGCCGGCGACACGGTGACGGCGGCAATGATCATGCGCATGGATGAAGGCCTCGACACCGGACCGATCTGCCTCGGTGAGGTCGTCGCAATCGGGCCCGACACGACCGCCGGCGAATTGCACGACGAACTGGCGGCACGCGGCGCAGGCCTGATGGTGCGCGCATTGGCAGCACTGGAGCGCGGTAGCCTCGAGGAATCACCGCAGCCGGAAGCCGGTATTACCTACGCCGCGAAGGTCGACAAGGCGGAAACACGCATAGATTTCGCGCAACCCGCCACGGTCGTCCACAATCTCATTCGCGGGCTCTCGCCGTTTCCGGGTGCCTGGTTCGAATTTCAGGCGGGCACCAAACCGGAGCGCGTGAAGGTGCTTCGCGCTGAGCTCGCCGATCCAATCGGAACGGCTGATGCGCGCCCCGGAACGGTGCTCGACCGCCAACTCACGGTTGCCTGCACTGAAGGCGCCATTCGCCTAATCGAGCTGCAGCGCGCCGGCAAACGGCCCATGTCGGCCGAGGAACTGATGCGCGGCTTTCCGGTCGAACCCGGAACGCGGCTCGCAGCTACAACTGATTAATCAAAGTTATCAAAACCTTAAACGGTGGTTGGGGTGACGGGCTAAGTTTGGGGCAGTTTCAAGGTTCGCTTCCGATCGAGGACCCCGCCATGATCAAGTCGATCTCGCTTCTCATTGCCGGCACGGCCGCACTCGCTGTTTCGGCCGCCGCCGTGTCGGCACAGTCGCTCACGCGCATCGAGCCGCGTCCCTACTACGGTGCAACGATATCGATCGAGGAAGGCGTACGCGTATTCCGTCCACTGCCGGCAACGAAGAATATCATCATCAATCCCGGCAACCGCACGCCGCTGACGCTCAAGATCGACGGCGACGGCAACGTTACGCGGCCTGCAACGGTCAACAACGTCAACGTTGACACCCGCGTAATCCGCCATGCACCGCGGACCACGTTCCGTGTCAATCCGACGATCCGCTGACGCGACCCTGCCGCTCAGGCGGCATCGAACTGCACGTCGGCCTCGTAGTTGACCGGCGTCGTCAACCAGCCGGCCCTGCGCTTTGACCAGTAAAGATCATCGAGGCGCCGCGTCACCGGTCCGGCGACGCCGGCGCCGATCGTTTGCGCGTCAACCTTGGTAATTGCAATCACGCCACCGCCCGTCGTTGAAATAAAGACCTCGTCGGCGTGTCGCATGGCGTCGGGCGCCAGCGCAGTCTTGTGGACTTCCAGGTTGGTCTCGGCGGCGAGCTTGATCACGGTATCGCGCGTCATGCCATCAAGGCAGACGTCCTCGGGTGGGGTAATGATCTGCCCGTCCTTGACGGCGAAGATGTTGAACCCCGGCCCCTCGGCGATGTTGCCGTTCTTGTCGACGAGCGCACAGGTATCGGCGCCGCGGTCATAACCTTCCATCAGCGCCATCTGGAAATCGAGCCAGTGATAGTGCTTGATCGTCGGGTCGACGGTCTCCTTTGGCACGCGCTGGATCGGCGAGATGTGCATCGAGAGGCCGCTTTCCTTCTGCTCCGGCCGCGCGATCCAGACGTAGGGAATGCAGAACATCCAGAACTGGTTTTGCGCGAGGCGCACGTCGCGGCTTCCGATCGGCGCCCGTCCCCGCGTCATCAGCATTTGCACGTAGGACTCCTGCAGCCCCGTGCGCTGAACCGCTTCCATCAGAATGGCGCGCACGCTGTCGCGGTCGTAAGGATTTTCCATTCTGAGTCGCCGCCAGTTGCGCTCGAACCGGTCGAGATGGTCCTCCAAACGGAAGAAGGCACCATCAAACACCGACACGGTATCCTGCACGGCATCTGACCTCAGGAAGCCCCAGTCGAGCATCGGGATTCGCGCCTCGTCGATCGCAACGAACCGGCCTTCACAGAACGCGATGCCCTGCGCATACGGATTGCTATCGGCCATTGAGCTGTTCCTTTGATGCAAGCGGCCTGTTGCTGTGCAGCCGCAAAGTTCAACGCAGCCCTATCAGCATCAGGATGTCACCGGCCCTGTCAACGCCGCCGCTTGCGGTCAGGCAAGCAAGCCCGCAACATCTGGATTGGAAACCGCAGGGAAAGCAATCGCGATGGCACCGCCGCCCGGGCTATTCGACCCGATCGCCATTGGCCCGCGCCGCGCCAAGAACCGCATCATGCGCGTGGCGACGACGGCCAACCTGGCTGACGCCAACCGTGCCGGCCCGCGCGTATTGGCGTTCTATCGCACATTGGCCAAGGGTGGTGTCGGCACCATCGTCACCGAAGCCCTGCGAACCCAGCCCGACGATCCCTTCGGCCCCGGCGCCCTTGTGATCTTCGATCGTAGTGCCCTGGACGGCTTGCGCGCCCTGTCGGACGTTTGCCATGCCGAGGGTGCCCTGTTGATTGGTCAACTTAACATGGGTGGTCGTCAGCATCTCGCTTCGCGCGTCATTCCCTATTCCGTGGCGCCCTCGGCGATTGCCTGCCCGCGCAGCGGCGGTGTCCCGCACGAGCTCTCGGCCCTCGAGATCGAGGACATCATCGAAACGTACGTCACCTGCGCCGTACACTGCATCGAGGCCGGGATGGACGGCGTCGAAATCCACGGCGCCCAGGGCCACCTCATTCAGCAGTTCCTTTCACCGTTTTCCAATCGTCGCAGCGATGCGTGGGGCGGAAGCTTCGAAAACCGGTTGCGCTTTCCGCGCGAGATTTTGCTCCGGGTTCGCCGTCGCGTCGGCGCGCGCGCCATTGTCGGCTATCGCATGGGCGTCGAGGAGTTCACGCAAGGTGGCTTGACCGTCGATGATACGCTTGAAGTTGCCCGCATCCTCTGCTCGGAGGGGCTGGCCGACTATCTCTCCCTCGCCCAGGGCAACTTCAATTCGATCGAGACGCACCTGCCGGACCGTCACGCCCCGATACTGGTCTATCGGTCTCTGCATGCGCGCTTTAAAGGGGTTGCAGGCGATGTGCCGGTGATTGCCTCGACCCGTATTCAGCATCCGGACCAGGTCGAGGAGATGGTCGCCAACGGCGAAGCCGACATGGTCGGCCTCTGCCGTGCGCTGCTGGCAGACCCGGAATGGCCCGCCAAAGCGCAATCCGGCCGCGCCGATGAAATCCGGCGCTGCATTGCTTGCAACCAGTGTTGGGCTTGGATCGCGGCTGGCGAGCCGATTGCCTGCGCTACCAATCCAATGACCGGTCGCGAAGACCGCTGGCCAAAGCTCGAACGTGACCGCGCGGATATCCCGAGGCGCGTCCTGGTTGTTGGTGGCGGTCCGGCCGGCCTCGAGGCCACCCGCGTGGCGACGGCGCGCGGCCATGATGTCGTCCTCGTTGAACAACAGCCCGAACTCGGTGGCCGGCTCAAGAACGTTCATGAGGTTCCGTTTCATGAGGAAATGGCCAACCTGCTGGCCTACCTGGTCCCGCAAGTGAAAAAGTCCGGTGCCGAGATCCGCTGCGGCGAACCAGCAACGCTCGACAGTATTCTTGCCTCCGGGTCCGAAGAAATCATCGTGGCCGCTGGCGCAACGCCGCGCGTTCCTGAGCTTGCCGGCGACTCTAGCGTGCCGGTTCTCACCACCGACGGCCGGGTTCCGCTCGACGGCTTGGCTGGCCGCAAGGTCATCATCATGGACGAAGACGGCTACTACTGGACGTCGGCCGTGACCGAAGCCGTTATTGCGGCCGGCGCAGTTCCGATCGTCGTTGCCCGCGTGTTTGAGATTGCGCGCGAACTTCCAATGGTCTCGCGCATCGAATATCTGCGCCAGCTCGACAAGCACGGCGGCAAGGCGATCGCCAACACCTACATTGCCGCGGTGCGCGATGGCGGCGTCGAATTGCGCCACTATTTGACCGAGCGCGAAACGTTCGTTCCGGATGTTGCCGCTGCCGTCTGGGTCGGTTCTGCAGCACCGAACTCGGCATTGGCGACGGAGCTGCGCCAAGCCGGCGTCGATAAGCATCGCATTCATCTGGTCGGAGATGCGTTCGCCCCGCGCCGCCTTGCCCATGCGTTGACGGAGGCCCACGCCGCTGCCCGAAGCATTGGCAGCCCGGCGCGGCTGTAGCAGGAAGTTGCAAAACCGGAAGGTGACACACTTGGGTAGGGAGAGCACATGAGTAGCTACGAAAAACGCAGCATTTCGGCTGAGAGCGCGCTTGTCGCCGTCCAGGGCGCAGTCGCCAAGGCGCGTCAACTCGGCCATGCGATGTCGGTCGTTGTCTGTGATGAATCTGGGTTGGTCAAACTGGCTTACCGCATGGATGGTGCATCCCAGTCCAAGATGCGGATTGCCGAGGACAAAGCTTACACGTCGGCCAGCCATCACCTGGCGACGCACGCGCTCTGGGATTTCATCAAGAACGATCCACCGCTTCAGCACGGCTTTCCCTCTTACGATCGCATCGTCGTCTTCGGCGGCGGTTATCCGATCGTTGAGGAGGGAACGCTTATTGGTGCAATCGGTGTCTCAGGCGGCCACTACAGCGACGACATGGAGGTTGCTCGGGCAGGTTTGGCGGCGATCGGTGCCCCCGTGAGCTAATGACGTGCCGCACATGGTGGAATTGGCTGCAGGAAGCGCGGATACCTGATCCAGATCACGGCCGGCGCCGACAAAGCCGACTACCGTCCTATCTGCATGCAGCCTACGGCGCGCTAGCGTCGAGATAGATCGGGACTGTCCCGTTCCTCTCTATTTTTTGCCCGCCGCGTCATCGCTGCGGGCTTTCTCTAAGCCGTCCCGAGCGAGCGGCTGCCAGACGTCAGGTGGATAGTCGACGGCCATCAAGTAAAGCCCAGCCGCGGGCGCAACTGCCGCACAATGCGCACGGTTGCACGCATCGCGCGCAGCGACGAACGCGTCGAGGGTCCACCGACCTTCGCCGACAGCCTTCAGACAACCAACCATCGACCGCACCTGATTGTGGAGGAATGCGCGCGCTGAGGCCTGCACGTGGATTTCACCGCCCGAACGCGAAACATCGAGCCGGTCCAGTGTTCGAACGGGCGATTTCGCCTGGCAGCCTGCGGCGCGAAATGTGCTGAAGTCGAAGCGTCCGACTAGGGAGGAAGCTGCCTCCTGCATCTTCCCGACATCGAGTGGCACCGGCACTTGCCAAACGCGGTCACGTTCGAGCACGGGCGGTGCTCTTCGGCTCGCGATCCGATAGAGATAATGTCGTGCGACCGCACTGAAGCGTGCATCGAAGGCATCGCTGACGATTGCACATTCGGTGATGGCAATTGTCAGTGGCCTCAGGTGAAAGTTTGCAGCATCGCGGATTGTATCCGGCGGCCACGCGGACACCAGGTCGAAGTGGGCCACCTGTCCGCGCGCGTGGACGCCCGCATCCGTGCGTCCGGCACCCTGAATGCGTACCGTCTCCTGCGTGAATTTCTTTACCGCCTCCGCCAGCGACTGCTGCACGGAAGGCCCGTTGGACTGCTGCTGCCAGCCGACAAACGGCGTCCCGTCATATTCGATCGTAATGCGATAGCGCGGCATCGCGCTGTGCTAGCGCCAATCGGCCGGCTACTCAAGGCGTGGAGCTGGCTGCAAGCGACTATTCATTGGCGCCAATGCGCTAGGCTAGCGGTAGACCAGAAGTGGCGGCCGATTGGGCCGCCACATGGGTTGGAGCAGTCAGCGTCGTCGCAGGCAACGCCCGATCTGTTCGCGTCTTAGGATTTCACCCCATTCATTGAGGGTGAACCGGATACGGTTTCCACGACGGCAGCCGTCGATATGGACCGTCATGCGATTGACGCCCCTGCCGTCAAGCGTTTCGAGCATGTCGATGATCCGCGGTGACCGGCAGGTACCGACCCGCTCCTGGTCGATCACTTCGCCGTAGCGTGAAAAGCGGATGCTCATGCGGTCGTTGTCCTTACACGCGATGGTCGCGTACTCGTCCTTGTTGGTGCTGACCAGCCGCACGTTCTTGAAGCCGGCGCGCGACATCAGCTGGCGCAGGCTTTCTTCGTTGATCGGCGGCGGGCATCGGCCGACCTTGATCTCGCGGCGGATGTCGCCGAACCGGTTCATGACCAATTCCAGCCTGTCGCGACCCTTGCAGGCTTCCACCGCGTAACGCGGAAGTTTGGCATCGATCACTTCGACACGGTCGTAGCCCTTCGACTCGACATGTGCAGCGAGCCTTGCCGGTGTCACCGGCGGCGCGCATCGGCCGATGCGATTTCGATCGCGAATTTCACCACGCGGGCTCATCACGATCCGGTACCGGTTTTGCTGCCGGCATGCTTCGACGCGCACGCGCCGGCGGCCCTGATCAACGAACTTTATGCGGTTATAGTTGTCGGCGCGCAGCTGATCGCGGATTTCTGCCTTTGTCAGCCGCCGGCCGCATTCGCCGACACGTCGGCCGACCGTGACATCACCGTAGCGGTTGATGCGAATGCCAAAGCGCCCGCCTTTCCGGCAAGCGGTTGCCACGTACGGAATATTGCCTTGCTCGTCGATGTCGATTTTACGGAAGCCTTTGTCACGCAGGATCTGACGGACCTGCTCGGGTGAGACCTCCGACCGGCACCGTCCAATGCGCTCTGCATTGTTGATACGCCCGCTCGGCCTCAATTCTACCCGGAATCGCCGGCCGTTCTTGCAGCCCTCGGCAATCGCCTTGGTCAGACCGCGGTGCTTGATTTCGATGTCGCTGTAACCGGCATCTCTCATCGATCTGCGAACGCGGCGATCCGAAGTGCCGATTATCAGTTTGATCTGTGCCTTTCGCACGCCGCTGTCATCCGACAATATGCCTCGGTCGAGGCTCGGCAGTGGCTGGGCAAGCGCCTGCGCTGCAAAAACAAGTGCACCAACCGCGAGTGCGATCGGCCGGGTCGTACGTGTCATACCGTTTCCTCCGTGACGAACAGCCCTGGTCATAACTCCCGGTCGCGACAAAGTTGCTGAAAAACGACGGCATATTGCCGGCCGATCAGAAAAACTGAATCTCCCGATCGAAGGAGCAAGCCATCGAAATGCGCGGCCAGGCGGTCAGTTGGCTTCTTCTGTGAGCCAATCCCGCAATGTCGTCTTGAGGATCTTGCCATAGTTGTTCTTCGGCAATGCGTCGACGAAGCGGTATCCCTTCGGCCGCTTGAAGCGTGCAATGTTGTCGAGGCAGAGCTGGTCTAGACCAGCCTCGTCAATGTCCTGGCCGGGACGTTTGACGACGTACGCGATTACTTCTTCGCCCCAGTCGTCATGCGGTCGGCTGACCACCGCGCATTCCCTGACGGCATTGCTCGTCAACAACACCTCCTCGATTTCACGCGGGTAGATGTTGGTGCCGCCGGAAATGATCATGTCCTTCGACCGGTCCTTGATCGTCAAGAAGCCGTCGCCATCGACAAATCCCATGTCGCCGGTCCAAAGCCAGCCGTTCCGAAGCGCCGATAGGTTGGCTTCAGGGTTCTCCCAGTAGCCTTTCATGACGACATCGCTCTTCGTGATGATCTCGCCGATTTCGCCTTCCGGAAGTTCGGTGCCGTCCGGGTCGACGATCTTGAAGTCGCATCCGGTCCGCGCAATTCCTGTACTGCCGAGGCGCTCTTCATATCTCGGGTGCGCGACGTCGGCGTGCATCCACTTCGGCAGGCCCGAAATCGTCATCGGCGCTTCGCCTTGACCGAACAGCTGGTAGAAGCGCGGCCCGAACGTATCGATGCCGCGCTTGATATCCGCGACGTACATCGGGGCACCACCATAGATGATCGTCTTTAATCCGCTGGTGTCGGAGGCCCCTGCCCTGGGGTCGTCGATCAGCCGTTTGACCATCGTTGGTGCGGCAAACATCGATACGTTTTGGTAGGCCCCGAAGCTGTCGATGATCTGCGCGGTGTCGAAGCCTGGATAGATGACGTTGTTCGCGCCCCTGGCAATGTGCGCAAGTCCGTAGACACCGGCACCGTGTGACAGCGGAGCGGCATGTACGATCGTGTCTTGCGGGCCAACGAAATCGATGTCTGCATAGTAGGCGTGGATCATGAAGAGTAGGTTGCGGTGCGTCAGCTGCGCGCCCTTGGGTCGGCCCGTCGTGCCACTTGTATAAAAGATCCAGGCATTGTCGTCGGGTGCGCTTTCAACCTCGTCGATCGCCTCCCCGTCCAAGAGGGCGCGGTAGTCGGCGCTTGCGGTTGCGATGATCTCCGGCCAGTTCTCGTCAGGATGACCCGTCATGCTGTCGGCAAGGTCGCGGGTCGCTATGACGAGCCGCGCGCCGCAGTTGCCGAGAATCCAGGCAAGCTCGCGCGGGTGCAGCTTGGAGTTGATCGGAACCGCCGTCAGCCCGGCGCGCCAGATGCCGTAGAGCGTCGGGTAAAATGCGCCGCAATTGGTCATCGTCATGCCGACGCGGTCGCCCGTCGACAGGCCGTGCCGCTTCAGCAGAGCACCAGCGATGCGCGAGGCTTGTGCTTCAAGCCCGCTGTAGTTGAGCGTGCCTTCCGACGAAGTCACCGCCGGCCGGTCGGGCAGATACCGAGCAACGGACTTCAGCGTCATCGAGAGATTCATCAATGTTCCCCTGAGCATTCGGAAAGCAAACGATTTTCCGTATTGCACGCCGGTCTCGGCATGTGTTTTCTCAATTCTGCACCGAATGGAAATGCGGTGCCAGCCCTACGAATTCTCTCTTTTGAATAGGACGTTATGGCAGCAGCATCGGCCTCGTTTGCAGTTGCAGCCCGCGCCCCGGTGCCCTAAATCAACGTTGACGGGCTCGCGCCGGGCAAACGCCTGACCGACGTCGATTGTGTCGGCCCCGAATTGGATTGCACGAGCGCGAGTGGCACAGCGGTTCCGGCTGTCTTGGGCGACTTGTCCGCTACGCCGGGCTTCCGAAAAAAGCCAATACTTGACGACTGACCAAGCTTTATCGAAAGGACGTCCAGATGACGATGCGCATTGGTTCGAAAGCGCCGGATTTTACGGCGGATACAACAGAAGGCAAAATTAGCTTTCACGATTGGCTGGGCAGCTCCTGGGGCATTATTTTTTCTCACCCCAAGAATTTTACGCCCGTCTGCACCACCGAATTGGGTCAGATGGCCAAACTCAAGTCCGAGTTCGACAAACGCGGTGTCAAGGTGCTGGGCCTGAGCGTCGATCCGGTCGAAAGCCACACCGCGTGGTCGCAGGACATCAAGGATGCAACCGGAACGGCACCGAACTATCCGATGATCGGCGACAGTGATCTCGCCGTGGCCAAGCTCTATGACATGCTGCCCGAGGGTGCAGGCGATAGTTCCGAAGGCCGTACGGCGGTCGACAATCAGACCGTGCGCAACGTCATCATCGTCGGCCCCGACAAACTCATCAAGGCGGTGCTGACCTACCCGATGAGCACCGGCCGCAATTTCGATGAGATCCTGCGACTGGTCGACTCGCTGCAGTTGACCGCGAAGCACAAGGTCGCGACACCGGTGAATTGGAAACAGGGCGATGATGTCATCATTGTCCCGGCCGTCTCCGACGATGAAGCCAAGGAAAAATTTCCCCAGGGCTGGAAGGCGCCGAAACCCTACATTCGCATCGTCCCGCAGCCGCAGGACTGATCGCTGTTCGGCTGGGCATGAACGCCCGGCGCCTGAGGCGCTTGCTGCGCCCCTCGGCGTCGTGCAACTGACAATGGCGCGGGCCATCCCGCGCCATTTCTTGTTGGCCACTCCACACGCTTGATTTCATTGCCGAGAATTGACGCCACTTTCCTGAGCCGGCATCAATGCGCCGAGCAGGGAAGGAAGCGTGACGATGAAGATTGCGATCATTGGAGCAGGGGCGATGGGCTCGGTCTATGCCGCCTTGCTGGCGGATCAGGGCGGGCACGAGGTTTGGGCGGTCGACAGCTGGCAGGCACACGTCGATGCAATCCGCGAAAACGGCCTGCGCGTCGAAGGAGCAAGCGGTGACCGCACGGTGCGATTGAACGCGACGTCCGACCCATCCGACGTCATCGATGCCGATCTCGTAATCATCGCGACGAAGTACGATGGTGTTGGCGAAGCCGCACAGGCCGCACTCGGCGTGGCCAAGCCGCAGGCGCCGATCCTGACCATCCAGAACGGTCTCGGCAGTGCCGATATCGTTGCCGACGCGGTCGGGTCTGACCGCATCATGTTGGGCGTGGTCGGCGGCTTTGGCGCATCGATGAGAGGCCCCGGACATGCCCATCACAACGGCATGGAATTTCTCCGCCTCGGCGAAATGGATGGCGGCATGACGGAACGCTTGGAGACCGTCGCCGAAGCCTGGCGCGCCGGCGGCTTTAAAGTGCTCACCTTCGACGACATCCACAAGATGGTCTGGGAAAAGCTGATCTGCAATTGCACCTATTCCGGCCCCGCGGCGTTGACCGGTCTGCGGGTCGGCGAAGTGCAGGCCAATCCGAACGCGTGGTCGATCGCCAGTATGTGCGCGCTTGAGGCCGCCAATGTTGCGCGTGCCAAGGGAATTGCACTGGAGTTCGACGACCCTGTCGCCTACGTCCGCCGCTTCGGTGAGAAAATCCCCAACGCACGTCCTTCGATGCTGCTCGACCACATGGCCCGCCGCAAGGCCGAGGTCGACAACATCAACGGCGCGATCCCGCGCGAAGGTGCCAAGGTCTCGGTTGCAGCCCCCGTCAACTCCATGGTGTCGGCATTGCTCAAGGCCAAAGAGGCGAGTTTTGCGCGCGATGACACCGATTGATACGGCGCTGGCGCGCGCGGTGGGCAGCGCGAATCGGCCGCCCGCCCGGCAAGTCAAGCACACGCGTCGAAGGCGCCGCGACGACCCGCGCCCGGCTCCGCGTTGAATCGCCGCAATATCCTCGCAGCGATTTTTTCCTGTTCTCAGACAAATGAAATGTTCGGTCGCGACCCAATGTTGTCGAAACTGGATCTCTCGAAGTTTTTAGCACTGCTATACTGCTGAACCTACTCTCAGATTCTTACAACATCTGTAATCCGAAAACTTGAGGTCCTGTTTACTCAGGCAGGCGACTAAAGCACATTTCTTCTCAATTCACTCGAAGTAATTCCGACAACGCTGCCATTGAAAAGGCAAAATTCACCAGCCTGCTTCGTTAACCATAATATTTTGCATCCGTCGCGCTCCTACGCAGACCATGCCATCGCCGCCCGAAAACAAGAAGGCACAGCTTATTCGCTTTGCATCCGCTTGCGCCGCAGGCTCGGGATTTTGCGGTCTGGCGCCGGCATCTGATCTGGGGGATCATCATGACCAACTTCCGACGCGTTCGCGCCCGTATCCGCGTGTCTCGCTACGCCGCCTTGTCATTTGTTGTTGCACTCGCTGCCGTGCTTGGGATCGCGACGACCGCTCACGCCGATGGCGCGCTCGAATGGTCCAAGGGCGGGATGTTCGCCAACATCGTCAACCCAAAGCCCAAAAAGCGCATTCCGGCGCGGGTCTCGCGCAAGATCAAGAAAACCAACATTGGCGGCATTGCCAGGCGTAAGACCAAGCGCCGGTCGGCGCGCACCGGCAAGAAGCGGCGCTCGCGTCGCGTTCGCGTTGCAAGTCTCGGGCGGTCGGTCAGCTATAGTGCTTCGAAACGCAAGCGTTCGCAGCGCAGATTGCCGACCAAAAGCATCACGGGTGGGGCGCGCGGCGTGACCTGGGTCGCAAGGTCGGGCTGCCTCAACGGTCGTCTGAAGGCCGCCATCTATCATGTTGCGCGCACCTACGGCCGCGTTCGCGTCAACTCGACGTGTCGCAGCCGAAGACATAACCGCCGTGTCGGAGGCGCCCGCCGCTCGCATCACCTGACGGGCAATGCCGCGGATATCCGGATCTGGGGTAACGTGCGCGCTGCCGCCCGTTATCTGCGCAGCATCGCAGGTGGTTACAAGCACTACGGTGGCGGCCTGTTCCACATCGACACCGGTCCGCGCCGCAGCTGGTAGGCGACGTGCAGCCGCTCACACCAGGCTCTGCCTAAGGCGTCTGCCTCAGGCAGCCGCCGGCCGCCCGTGTTCGGCGAGAAACGCGCGGCCCGCCGCGGTGACCTCGACGACGACCTGGCGGTCATCCGACAAGCGCCGCGTGACGAGGCCTCGGTCGACGGCGTCTTCCCACACCGTGAGCCGCGGGCATGATGTGCGCCAGGCGTCGAGTACGTCGCTGTAGGTCCGTGGCTTCCGCGCGATCCATTCGACGAGATCGAGCACCAGCGGGTCCAGTGTGTCTGCCATCTCGTGGTCCTCCGGTTAAACGCCGGTTCTCATGATCAGGTAACTACCATAGGCGAGGTAGTAGCTGCCAATCAGCACGACCAGGCCGTTCGCCCAAGCACGGTACTGGGTGTCGTTCATGCGCTCAAGAAACTGCTTGGCGAGCATTGTGCCGACCATCGCCGACGCAATCGCCAATCCGGCGAACGCAGGCTCCAGTGCCGCAGCATTGTCAATCAGGCTGCCGAAATAAACGAGCTTGAGCGCATGCCCGAACACTTGGCATGCGCCTTTCGTAGCTACGATCTGGCGCCGGTCCAGCTTGCCGCCGAGAAAGAACGAATCGAGCATCGGCCCGGCGACACCGGTCAACAGCATCAAACTCATGCAGCAAACGCCATAGATGACGCCCTGCACGGCGACCTCCGGGTTGGGCTTGAGACGCTCCGGCATCAGCTTCATCAGGAAGGGTGTCAGCCCAAGAAAAATAATCGCTGTTGCGGTATCCGGAACGTACCGCACCAAAGACCATGCCGCGAGCGCCGTCAAGCCTCCGCCGACGTAGGCGAGCACCACGCGCCACACGATGTGACGATACCAGAGCGCCGCGCGCCAGCCATTCGACGCGATCTGTGTCACACCATGCAGGATCATTGCCGTCGGCACCGGCAAAACAACCAGAAGAACGCCAATCAAGACAAGCCCTCCGGCCATTCCGAACAAGCCGGAAAGGAACGACGTCGCAACGATGAGGGCGCTCACGAGGATGAGGATCAATGGCGTCATGAGTGGATCTCCGTTGCCGTCCTTGTCGGCGAACTGGCCGCCGGACTCAAACAGAGTTATTATGGCCTCAGCATTAATTTATTTATCGCTAGGGCGTGATGAGAAAATTACCGTATTTGAACGGCGTACGAGCCTTCGAGGCGGCGGCCCGGCATGGCAGCTTCAAGGGCGCCGGCGATGAACTGAACGTCACACCGGCCGCAGTCAGCCGCATGGTGAGATTGCTCGAAGAGCGTCTTGGTGTTGGCCTGTTCGAGCGGACGGCCAATCGCCTCGTACTGACCGCGGCCGGCGACGCCTACCGCGTCGGCCTGACGCCAATCCTCGATTCGCTGGCTCAGTTGACCCACCAGGTCCAGGCAATGGCCGGCGCTCCGGTTCTCACGATCGGTGTCGGTCCGACGTTTGCAACGCGCTGGCTTATTCCACGGTTGGCAGCCTTTCGGGAAAGGGCGCCCGACATAGAACTCCGCCTCGCGACGGGCGGCGCCGCCGCACCGTTCGCCGACGATTGGACCTGCGGCATCGAGCAGGGAGACGTCCACCTGCCGGGACTTCAGGCCGACGCGATGATTGCGGCTTCTCTCTCGCCCGTTTGCACGCCGGACATCGCTGCGGAAGTTGCGGGTCCGGAAAGTCTCGATCCAGCAATGCTGCTGCGCGTCGCCCACGCGCCGGAGGACTGGCGCCGCTGGCTCGATGCTGTCGGATTGCCCGGCGTCGAGCCCCGTGGACCGGAGTTTGAATTTTACGGCCAGGCATTGCAGGCAGCGAGCGACGGCCTCGGTATTGCCATGGGCATCCGTCCCTACGTCGACGATGACCTGGCAGCAAGGCGCCTGGTGATGCCCTTTATCGATACCGTTGAAAGCGGTAAGACCTGGCACTTGGTCTATCGCCCGGAGCGATGCAACGAACCGGCATTTGTTCAGTTCCGCGACTGGCTCAGGGAAGTCATTGCTGAGAGTTCTACGGCGGCGGCTTAGGGCCCGTTGGCTGGCGCTGCGAAAATTCACGTCGTGACCGCAATACCCAACCGCCGCTCGTTAACCTTCGCAGCGCGATCTTGTGATCCTTGCGCCACAGCCGGCTTGCGATCACACAATCGCAACAAAGCGGTCATGGCTTGGCCTGATTGGTCGCGCGTCTTGCGTGGCAGGCAGGGGGCTAAACCATTCTAAGGGATGAATTAATCATGTCGCGAATGATTGCCGTTTTGTCCGCCCTGGCGTTGGGTGGATCATTTTATGCAGAAACGCCGAAGGCAGCCTCGGCTGACGATCTTGTCTCGGTCGATGCCCGCCTCGGCCACCGCGTGCTCCGCAAGGGTGCCAGGCAGCGTGTCTTCCTGCGCATTGGTCTCAAGAGCATCCACGACCCGGAACATGAAGCCAAGCGTGCGCCCGTCAACATTGCGCTTGTCATCGATCGTTCCGGTTCGATGCGGGGCGCCAAGATCGCCAAGGCCAAGGAGGCTGCGATGATGGCGATCGACCGCTTGACCCGGCGCGACATTGCCTCCGTCGTCACCTTCTCAAGCGGCGTCAATGTCGATGTGCCGGCCGGGCGCATCCGCGATCACGAGCTCGTCCACCGCATGCTCCGTTCGATCCGCGCCGGCGGCAGCACGGCGATTTATTCAGCGGTCAAGACTGGAGCCGCCCAGGTGCGCGAGTTCAGCGAAGGCGAGCGCGTCGATCGCATCATTCTGCTGTCCGACGGCCTCGCCAACGTCGGCCCCAGCGATCCATACACATTCGAGGAACTGGGCCGCAGGCTTGGCGGGGAAGGCATCTCGGTTACCACCATCGGCCTCGGTCGCGGCTACAATGAAGACCTCATGGCATCGCTTGCCGGTGCCAGCGACGGCAACCACGACTTCGCTCAGACCGCCGATGATCTGCGCCGCATCTTCAACCGTGAGTTTGATGACGTGCTTTCCGTCATTGCCCAGGACATCGAAATCACAATCGAGACACCACGCGGCGTACGCCCGATGCGATCGCTCGGCCGCCGCGCGCAGATCAGCGGTAACCGCGCCTCCTTCAAGGTCGCACAGGCCTACGCCAAATCGACCCACAGCCTGCAGCTGGAACTGGAAGTGGACGCTGATTTCGCCGAGGGCGAACGGGAGCTGGCCAAGGTCGTCGTCCGCTACCGCCCACACGGAACTTCCACGCGCGCATTACGCTCGGCGACGGTGACGGCTGCCTTCAGCGCCGACGAAAAAAACGTCAGGGAAAGCATGGACCCGGTGGTGATGGATCCCGTCGTTGAACTGATCGCGCGCGACAAGCGGCGCCAGGCCATCAAGCTGCGCGACCAGGGTCGCGCAGATGAGGCCCGCGCTGTTCTGCAGTCGGCAAAGCAACAGATCAGCAAGCACAATTCCACGCGCTCGCGCTACAAGCAGAAGGCATCTGCCCGCTTGCGCAAGCTCGAGAAGGAATACGAAAAGGATGCTGACGGCATTGCTAGCGGCGACTGGAATGTGCAGCGCAAGCAAATGCGTCAAGGCCTCGGCAATGCCGCCGGCTCCAGCGTCAAATACTGATATCGCTTTTTAAGCACGACACGCCTAATGCCGGGCGACACCATCGGTGTTGCCCGGTTCGTTTTGCAGGCCTCCCGGATCAAGCTCCAATCGCCAGCGGCAGCGACCGGGGGCCACGAATGGCGCCGCGTGACCATGTCGTCTCGCCGTTAAGCCTGAAGTCCGGGACCCGCTTGAGCAGTTGTTCGATCGCCACCGTCAGTTCCATGCGCGCCAAATGCATACCGATACATCGGTGAATGCCGATGCCGAACGCCGCGTGGCGATGACTGTTCTCGCGATCGAGGACGACCTCATCGGGTCGTTCGAACACCTCCGGGTCGCGATTGGCGGCCGGGAATGGCAGCATCAGCATTTGGCCGGCCTTCATCGGGCAGCCGTTGACTTCGCGATCTCGGGCAACCAGCCGGGCCATCGTCACCGGTGAAAATGCCCGTAGGAATTCTTCCACCGCCGCGCGCATCAGTTCCGGCTCGTCGATCAATCGTCGGCGCTGCTCCGGATGTTGCGCCAGATGCCATATGGTTGAACCAATGGCGCTCCACGTGGTGTCGATCCCCGCGATCAGAACCAGCCGCAGCGAACCGAGAACGTGATTGTCCTTGAAAGGCGCGCCATCCTCGTAGGTCTGCTGTGTCAAATAGCTGATCAGATCATCTCCCGGATTGTTGCGTCGCTCTTCAAGATAGCCGGCGAAGTATTCGGTGATTTCGGAGAGCCCCTTTCCGAGGGCGGCGTTGTCGGTCACGCCATCAATGACAATGAGGTTGATCCAGGTCCGGAACTGATCGGCATCCTGCTCCGGCAGCCCGACCATGTGTGCAATGACGTGTACGGGAATATGCTGTGCGTAATCCGCCGCGCCGTCAAAACCGTCACGGTCGACGAAACCATCGATCAGGCGATCACACAGCGCGCGCGTCTTCGGAATGAGCTTCTTGATCTCGTGCGGCGAGAAAGGCGGCATCAACACCATCCGCGCGATCCGGTGGCGCGGCGGGTCGCTTGTGATCGGCGGTGCACCGCCGGTCTCCGGTGGTTGCGTCTCGCGCACGACCACTTGCCGAGAGGAAAAATGCTCCGTGTCGTAGGCGATGTCACGAATATCTGCAAACCTGGTCGGCAGATAGACACCGCCATATCGCCGCGTGTGCGCGATCGGGCATTTCGCCTCCCGGATACCGTCCCAGATCGTATAGGGATCGGCGGTCCATTGCGGGTCCATATGATCCCAGTCGGTCATCCAGTCGCGAACTTCGGGGCGGTCAGCCATGCTGAACTCCTTGGCGGATGAGGCACATCTCGGCACCGTCAATTTTCATTCCGGTGTATCGTGCAAGTCGGTTTGATCGATTGATGTCGCCGGAATGCAGAGCAATTCAGTTGCTCGCTGCAAGTATGGCGTCGCGATCGATTGGCAGGCAAGCGATCCGTACACCGAGCACCCGGCTTACCGCGTTGCCGATCGCCGCCACGGTCGGCCCGAGCGATGTTTCCCCGACACCCAGTGGTGCTTGCTCCGGCCGGTCGATCACCGCGACGTCGATCTCGGGGACTTCGCAGAACTTGACAATCGGGTAGTCGGCCCAGGTCCGCGTTGCGACTTTGTCGCCGTCGAACGTGATGCGCTCCTTGAGTGCCATGCTGGTCGCCTGTATGACGCCGCCTTCGACCTGGTTGATCAGGCCGTCCGGATTGATCGCTTCCCCGGCGTCGACGGCGGCCCAGGCATTGGTCACGCGCACCGATTCGTCCAACGTGACACGGGCGACGACCGCGCAATAGGCGCTCTTGTTTTTGTACTGCGCAAATCCGATGCCGAGCGCCGAGTGCTCCGTCGTCTCTCCCGGCCAGCCGGCCATCGTCGCTGCACGCTCGATCACTGCTCGCGCGCGCTCGTCATCGAGATGCGCAAGCCGGAATGCGACCGCATCCGAACCGGCCGCCTGCGCCGCATCGTCGATCAGCGCCTCGAGCGCGAAAACGTTGATGACGGCGCCAAGCCCGCGCAGCGCCGACGTGCGAACCGGCAGGTCTTTGATGATGCGCTTGGCAATCCGGACATTGGGTATCACATAGAGCGGCGGAGCGTTGCGGTCAGCACCACCGCCGCGTGCAATCGGCACATCATCGGCGCTTGCCGACGGCAACGGCGGATCGATCAATTCTGCCGCCGTCAGTCCGGCCATTCCGCCGCGCCCGGGGCGCTGGGCGTGCGGCTGGCTGAGCGACGTCATCGAAATAGCACTGATCCGACCATCACCACCGAGAGTGGCCTTGCCCTTGACGGCCATACCCGGCCCGAGCGGCGAACCGACGAAATCGTCCGCCCGCGACCACAACACCCGCACCGGAATTCCAGGAACGGCGCGCGCCAGCAGTGCTGCGTCGAGCGCCACGTCGTCCTGGCCGCTGTGCCCGTAGGTGCCCGCACCCGGCTTGTGGATGACCGTGACGTCGGACTGCGCATCGAGGCCGAACACGATTGCCAGCCCGTCACGCAACCCGTGCGGGCCCTGCGTATGCGAATAGACTTCGAGATGCCCGTCGCGCCATAGGGCGATAGCGCACGACGGCGAGATCGATGCATGCGCCGTATAGGCCTTGATTGCGTTGATTGAGACGGTTTGTCCGGTCGCATTGGCAACGTCCCCGGTTTCGACGGAGACGGTTTCGTCGACCTCCGAATCGGCGATGGCCGCCAACAGGTCCGCGGGCGTAGGTGCCCCATCGTCCCATTGCGCGAGGTCGGCCGCGGCTGCGATCGCACGAATGGCGACGTCTTCGCGCTTGGCGATGACACCGATGAAGGAACCGTCACGCACCACTTCGATGTCCGGGTACCTATTCTGAAGTTTGGCAGCTTCGAACGAGACCACCCGGCTGCGTGGCGACGGCGGCTGCAACGCGCGGCCGTGCAGCATACCGTCGAACACGATATCGTGAATAAAATCCCGCCCGACCGCCTTTGCGAACAGATCGCGACGCGGCAGCGAAGTTCCGATGAGTCGGCGCTTGCCGACGGCCTTTGGCCGCGCGTGATCCATGACAGCGACGTCGAGCCCGACCGTGCGCGCCAGCGACCACATGGTCAGCGGCGTCTCGCGGCCGGCAACGCGCACCACGCCATCGTCGATCGCGATATCACCGGGCTGGGCCTGGAGCAGCGTCGCCGCTTCATCGGCCAGGCGCGCGCGCACCGCCGATGCCGCGAGTCGCACCGCGCGGCCGGTCACCTCGATCGACAGGCTGCTCGACGTCTGGCCTTCCGGCGGCCCGAGCCGGGTGTGGCCGGAAAGCACCTCGAAGCGTTCCGGTGCGATGTCGAGTTCGTCAGCTGCAATTTGCACCAGTGCGGTCAGGATCCCCTGGCCGATTTCCACCTTGCCGGTTCGCAGCAGCACCTTTCCGTCTTCGGACAGGTCGAACCAATCTGCGCATTGCGGATTGTCCGCAAGGCTCGGAGACGGCGAAAGTTCGATCATGCGCTGGCCTCCCCTCGCATTGCTCCAGCAGCTTTCGCGATCGCCCGGATGATGCGGTTATGCGCACCGCACCGGCACAGGTTTTCGTCGAGCGCACGCGCAATGTCATCGCGGTTGGGGTTTGGATTCTCCGCCATCAACGCCTTGGCGCGCATCAGGATACCGGCGAGACAGTAACCGCACTGCCCGGCCTGTTCGGCAAGTAGCGCGGCCACCAAGGGATGGTCAGCGCCTGCCTCCAACAATGCATCGGCGGTTTCGATGTCTTGCCCGGCGATGGCGTCGATTGAAATCGTGCAGGCCGTCACCGCCTTCCCGTCAACCAGCACGGTACACGCGCCGCAGTCGCCTTCACCGCAGCCGTGCCGCGTGCTGCGCAAATAGAGGTCGTTTCGCAAGGCAAAGAGCAACGGCGTGTTGCCAGGTGCCTCGAGCGTCACCTTCCGGCCGTTGACACTGAACTCTATCGCTTGGCTCATTTACAACCCTCGCACCGATCACCTGCACAGTTTGGCAGACCGCGCGACGGCCGCAAGGCCGGCAAGGTCCTGTCGTTGGCCGTGCCGCTGAAATATCCGTCATGGGGTGAGGCCGGAGAAAGTTGGCGGAAAAGAGTGGGAGTCGAACCCACCGGGGACGTCTAACGCCCCCCACCGGTTTTGAAGACCGGGCGCCCCACCAGGGTGCGATTCCTTTCCCGAACTGCAATCTCGAACGAGCTTAGTCGGCGCCGAACACTTTGTCAGCAGGTTGCAGGAGTTCCCGCCCGTCGCCGCGCCGTTGCGTAAACTTCAGCTTGTCGAAATACTCGAGCACCTCGATTGCCATGTTGCGTCCGATGTCGGTCGCATCGCGAAATGCGGCCACCATGATTGTCCCGTCCTCACTGTCGAGCGCCAGCCGTTCGGCGTGCACTCCGAGACTTGCAAGCATACCGCGCGTGACATAGCGGGTCTTCGAAATCCTGGCTACAAGGCCCAGTCGTCCGGCCCTGACCAGAAAGGCTTCGACCTTGCGCAGATCCGTGTTTGTGTCGGCGGCGATTTCCCGCGCCGTCACCGGCCTGAGTTCGGACCTGCGGAATGTATCTTCGACGGATTGCCACAGTCTGGCATCGGCGTCATCAAGCACTGCCTGGTGTGACGGCAGCCGCACGCCGAGCCCGTCTCGCACCAGCACACCTTCCTCGACCAGGGCATTGGCGATCGCCTGTGCAACTCCGCGCGAAACGCGAACGGCGCTGCCTTCGAGGATGCGGTTGGCCCCGAGGCCGACGGTCCCGGGTGAGGCAGCGTGCCACGCGCCAACCCGGTGCAGTGCGGCTTCGCGAACGCCATCCCACCGCGACTCTGAAAACGCCAATTGTCCGTCCGGCGTGTCGATGACCTTCGCTTTAACGCCCTCCATGATGGTGGCGAGTTCGGCATCACGCAAATTTCGGTTCTGCTGGAAGCGGGCAAGGTCGACCCCCGCTTCCGCCACCGCCAGCAACCGCGTCAGCGCGCTGCGTTCAGCCTTGCCCGCCATCGCCCTTATCCAGGAAATCCGTTGTGGCTTGGCTCTGCCGCGCCGCGGCGGGAAGACGTCGATCACACGCCCGCCGCCAATCGTGCGCCGGGCGGACTGGTCGCGCAGGATCAGCCGGTCGCCGAACACGGCACCGATGGCTTCCTCGAGCACCAGTTGCGCGAGGCCGCTTTCTCCCGGAGCGAGGGACTTACTCTCGAGCAGCGCCACCCGGCCGATTGTTTCTGCCGCGCCCAGATGTACGTGGACAGGCGTCCAGTGTGCCATCCCTCGCGCCTCGCCCGGCAATACGGAAATCTCGCAATCAAGCTTGTGAAACGGCCCCGCCGCATTGCCGGTTACGATCCAGTCGCCGCGCAGAATACGGTCCTTGCGCAACGCACTGCCGGCGAGATTGAGGGCGCAGCGTTGTCCCGCATGGCCACGCTCAGCCTTGGCATTTTGCGCGTGGATACCGCGCACCCTGAGTTCCATGTCGGTCCCGAGAACGCGGACGCTATCACCGACGCTGACGGTTCCGGAAAACACCGTTCCCGTCACGACCAGCCCTGCTCCCGTCACGTCGAATTTGCGATCGACCGCCAGGCGAAAGTTGCGATTGTCTCCCCGATCGGCGGTTGTCGCCGCGGCCTTGACGAGGTGTTCGCGCAGCTCTGCGACGCCGGCCCCCGTCATCGCCGAGACCGGAAAAACCGGAATGCCCGCGAGTGCGGTCGGTGCCAGCAGATCGCTGATGTCGGAGGTGACTTCCGCAACCCGTGCCGCATCGACGCGGTCAGTCTTTGTCAGCGCAACCGCGCCGCGCGAGATGCCGAACAGATCCACAATCGCCAGATGCTCGCGCGTTTGCGGCATGGCGCCGTCATCTGCCGCGACGATGAGCAGAACGAAATCGGTTCCCGCCAGCCCGCACAGCGCATTGCGGATGAAGCGCTCGTGGCCCGGCACGTCGATAAATCCGATCGTCTTATTGTCGTCGACCGGAAGATACGCAAACCCAAGATCGATGGTGAGCCCTCTCCGTTTCTCATCGGGGAGGCGGTCTGTGTCGACCCCTGTCAGCGCTTTGACCAACAGGGTTTTGCCGTGGTCGACGTGTCCTGCCGTGGCGACAATCATGTGGCGAGGTCGAGTCCGTCGAGCTGCGCCAGGAATTCCGGTTCGTCATCCCGCGCAAGGCATCTCAGGTCGAGCACGAGCGTATCGTCCGTGATGCGTCCTATCACCGGCCGGGGCAGGTGCCGCAAAGCTGCTGCCAATCCGGCCAACGCTGTGCCCTTGCCCTTGGCTTGCACAGGCCGCATTGCGATACCGGCGCTGGCGAGCGTCCTGGTCGGCAACGCCCCTGACCCGATTTCACTCTCACAATCGACGACGGAGACGCCGAACCGACCGGCGACCCTGCCGGCCAGCGCGGGCGCCATTGCATTGGCCCGTTCCCGGATTGTGGCGGGATCGCGTGTGAGGGCGGCAAGCACAGGCAGCCGCTCAGCCAGCCTGTCCGGGTCCGAATAAAGGCGCAGCACAGCCGACAGCGCGGCGATCGTCATCTTGTCGCAGCGCAATGCCCGTTTCATCGGGTTGGCCTTGATCCGTTCGACAAGATCCTTGCGCCCGACGATAACGCCGGCCTGTGGGCCACCGAGCAACTTGTCACCGGAGAACGTTACGATGTCCGCACCGGCGCCGAGCGCGTCCATCGGCGTTGGCTCGTGCGGCAGGCCGTAGTCTTCGAGGTTTGCCAGCGTGCCGCTGCCGAGGTCATTGACGAACGGTATGCCATGCGTTCGGCAGAGCGTGGCGAGATCCCGCTCCGGCACCGCCGCCGTAAAGCCTTCGATCATGTAGTTGCTGGTGTGGACCTTCATGATCATCGCGGTTTGCGGTCCGATGGCACCTGCGAAATCCTTGAGGTGCGTGCGGTTGGTGGTCCCGACCTCGACCAGCCTGCAGCCTGACCGGGTCATGATGTCCGGGATACGGAATGAGCCTCCGATTTCGACAAGCTCGCCACGCGACACGGCAACCTCCTGGCCGAGGGCCAGCGAGTTGAGCACCAGCATCACGGCTGCGGCGTTGTTGTTGACGATCGTCGCGGCTTCGGCACCGGTGATCTCGGCGATCAGCGCGTCGATGTGAGTGTCGCGATCGCCGCGGCGGCCGGAGCCGAGGTCGAACTCCAGGTTGCTCGTCCCGCGTGCCACCGCGATGACCGCATCGATCGCCTCCTCCGGCAGGAAGGCGCGGCCGAGGTTGGTGTGCAGCACGGTTCCGGTGAGGTTGAAAACCGCACGCAGCGAGGGCGCGGCACGGAACTCGAGGCCGCATGCGGCGTCTGCCAGTATGGTGTCGGCGCCTGCCCCTGCAGCGATCCCGGAGCGCAACGCATCCCGCCTCTGGTCCAGCACCCGCCGGATCTCGGCCGTGACCTCGGCGCGCCCGTACCGGGCCGTCAAGGCCTTGGCTGCATCGGTTTCCAGCAGGCGGCTGACGGAGGGCAGGCCGGCGAGAGTGTTTGGTGACTTGTCAAGCATTGCGCCGTCAGACTAATGCATCTCACCGCGATTGGCATCCCGAACGTGCCACGCATCGTCAACGATCAGCATCGGTCTGCACCAGGCAAACGCGATAGGCGAATACCGGTCGGGCCCAAGCTCAGTCCCAGATCTTGTCGGTGAGCGGCAAGCCCGCGATGTCATCGCCGCTGATCGTGCGTTCCGGTTCGATCCCGACCTGCGCCAATAGCGAGCCGACCTGCCTGACATGCTGGGTGGAATGCCAGACGGTTCGCTCCAGCATCTCGTGGCGCGTCGTGCCGCCGAAGTAGGTCGGCACGGACCTGGAGAAGTCCTCACCCCGCGTCTTGTCGGCCCACGCCTTGAAGCGTGCTCGCACGTCCTCACCGAAGCGCGCAATGGCGGCACTCGTGACCATGTCGTCCGGCGGCGGCGCTACCATATTCTCGTAGGAGAGCGTTTCGCCGCTGTCCTCCATGTCGAGAAACGCAACCGGAATCTGGAACACATGGTGCATCAGGACCCGCCACGATCGTGGTCGGTTGGGAAGCATGTTTTCGAGCTGGTTATCCGGCATCGACCGGACCACGCCGATCGCGGTTTTAAGAATACGGTCGTAGCGATCTTTGAGTTGATCAGGTGAAAGTTGCGGTGCTGAATCGTCTCTGAGGTCGAGAAACTCGACGACATCCTTGATCACCTGGGCGAATACGAACTTGTCGCCTTTGGAGACGACTGGAACGGATCGCGCGCCAAGCCGCTGCAGCTCTTCAAGGCCCGCTGGATCGGCCATAACGTTGATGGATTCGAACTCGATCTCACGGACCGAGAGGTACTCTTTGACCCTGAGGCAGCTCGTTCAATGCGGCTGCCAGAAGACCTTGATGGGTTCGGACATATCTCTTCCTCACCGCCGTGTGCGATGACGAAAGCGTAGGCTCTGGCGTTCGCGCTGGCAACCATAGGCCTGATGATTGCAGGCGAGACACCCCCGTGCGCCGATATCGGCTCAAATCCCGTGCGGTGTGGTTAGAGCGCCCTGATGCGTATCGCATCCCGTCGCAATCAGCCACCGGACCGTAACCGCGGCCCGGCTCACCAGAACCCAGGTGTTCCCGAGATCTGCAATTGATCGAGCGCCGTGGCGAAACTTGCGCGCAACTGTCGGATGCGCTTTACGAATTTCGCTTGAAGTCCTGGCCAGAAAGTGCATCCGGCGCCCGGTGCAACTGATTGCGCGGTACCAGGGTGAGTTTGCCGACCGCCTGGAGATCGCTATCCTCGCTGCTGATGCACACCGGTTTGAGGGCAAACAAGAGCCGGCCGGCTTCGGTTTCGCCCCATAACCAGTCGGCGATCTGTCGCGCCGATTTCTGACCGGGCATGGCCAATGCTGATTCCGTATAGAAGGCCTTCAGATCCTCGCTGCCGAGCTTGACGAATTGTGCAGCCGTCAGGCCTTCGGGCATCACCTCGAGCGGCGCCTTACCGTCGAGCATTCTTGTCAGCCCGCGCGCGATGTCGCCGATATTGACCGGACAGGCCCCAATTGTCGTGTGCCCGCGCCGCTCACGAAAGAGGTCATGCCACTGCTGCAGCGACGCGATTTCCGCCAACAGCGGCGCATCCGGGTTGCCAGCCGCCTTGTCCGTAACCCTGACCGGCATCGGACAGGCCCATCCGTCCATGCTGTCCGTAGCTTCCGTCGGGGCCTCCTCGCGAAAGTCTGCGATCACCGGCCCTGACGGTTCACCGAGCAGGCCAAGCGCGGCGGCAAGCACGCGGTGTTGGAAATCCGCATCGCCGGGCACGCCGAACGGACGTCCCAGTTCGAACGGCACCCACAGCGCCCGCGGCGGTCGGATTCTTTCCGTATGCAGGCGGATCAGGCTGACCTGGGTCGTCGCGATGCCGGCGGCTTCGATGTATTGCGCAAGCACGCCCACGGCGCGCGTGCAGAACGGTCATATCGGCACCAGCAGGACGACATCGACGTCGTCGTCCCGGAGCAGCCCGCACATGCGCTCGGCATGCGCGCGCATATGCGTCGGGTCGGTCGCCCCCATGAATGAGTAGTGATAGCCGGCGACAGAACCGATCGTACCGGCATCCGCAAGTTCGCGCAGGCGATCGATCGGCAGCGCCACGTTGATGTCGGCCTGAAATCCGGAGCGGTCGAAGTTTGTCGAGATGTGGCTCATCACGATATCGCCCGACGGCGTATCGCCGGGGATGACGCGGAAGTCGCTCGTTCCCATCTCGAATGCGCGGTCACCGCGCCGTTGCAGACCGGCCGTCGACACGATCGCGACGCGGCATCGCGCGAGCGGTTTGGCCACGACCCACAGTGTCTCGACGAAACTCGGGCAGGCGAGATCCGCGAGATGGCTTCGCATCGGTTCGCTGAAGTCTTCCAGGCGCGCCATAGTGTTGCCGGCCACACTGCCAAATGTGAGCTAATGGAAGCAGACTGCGATGGATCAGGAGCCGGGTTTCGCCTTCGCCGAAACTTCTGCCATAAGCTTGCCGAGCTGCTCGGCCTGCTCCTTATAGATCTGCATCGACTTTTGCGTGTGGCGCTGCTGAATTTCCATGTATTCCTTGAGATCCCGCGCCTTGGCGAGTTCAGCGAAGAACTCGAAGCCGGCTTCCATGTTTTGTTCCGCAAATCCAAGCGCCTTGGATTGCACCTCGCGCGCGCCTTCCGCAGCTGTACCCGATGATTTCTGCATCACGTCCTGCGCCTGACGGGCCATATCCATGAATTGATCATAAGCTCCGCGCGCCTGTTCGACGTTTTTTTCCGCCATTTGGCGGACGGCTTCCGGAACTTCGAAATCGACTGGGCTCTTCATCGCTGGTCCTTGTCCGACGTTGCGCTCAGCCGGCAGTTTGTCAAATTTCCCCGCCAATGTACATCTCGTAGCGCACCTGATCGACGTCTTAATTGATTCCGCGCCCACCCCCGGCTATGTGCACTCGCACAAGCGTCTGCATTTGAGTCCGGCGCACGCTGAGCCCGGCTCGATTGCTGCCTTGTCTCGGATTGTTTGCGGCCCGTTGGCCCGAGGAGTGAGCGTGGGCACCAAACGAGCGGATCGACCGCAGGCCGGCAATCGCCACGGCACCCAGGATGCGTCGCGGCATGCGGCAACCGAGGACATGCTGCGCCGACTGGCCCACGAACTGCGCGCGCCGATCGCCGCCATCATTTCCGGTGCCGACGTCATTCGTAAGGCGGGGTTGGGCCATAAGGACATCGAGGATTATCGCGCCTATGCCGACCAAATTCACGACAGCGCCAGTCATGCGCTCGCCGTCATCTCCCGCGCCATCGAGAGCATCACCGAAGCCGATGAGCAGACAACGCTTGTCCAGCTTGACCTGTGCCAGGCCATCGGCGCCTGCGCCGGCTTGTTGGAGCCGATGGCGACCGACGCCGATGTCCGCATCAACGTGGATTGCCCGGCGCAACCCTGCCTTGTTGTCACCGATCCCGTGGCCCTGGATCAGATGATCGTCAACATTGCCGGCAATGCACTCAAGTTCACGCCGCCGGGCGGGGAGGTCGTCCTCTCCTGCAGCAGCATCAATGAAACGGCCGAATTGCTTGTCCGCGACAACGGTATCGGCATGGGCCCGGCGGAATTACGTCGGATCATGGCAGAAGCAGATAGCCCCGGTTTGGGCTATCGCATTGTCCGCGCGCTCGCCAAGCGTTGCCGTGCAGAGGTCGTCGTCACGAGTAGGCGCGGCCACGGTACGCACGTAGCCATCCGTTTTCCGACGCAAACCGATGCTGGAGGCCCAGCTGATTGACCATGCTCCGGGGCCGGCTCAGTTTGTCCCGCTCCGCTGCTGATCGGCGCTGCCTGCGCTGTCGTTTTCCTCGACCTGCGGTGGTTCGGGTCTCTGCATCGGCGGCGGCACACGCACGCCGCCGGGGAAACCTTGTAACAACGCCGCAAGACGGTCGTTCAAGTGCGCCGAGTTCTTCGACCAGAACTTGGCGTTCAGGCGCACGCCGCGGTTCAGGTTTTGCTCTGAAGTGGGCATGTATGCGGCAAGGTCGATGCCGAGGACCTTGTGCCGCCCGACGCGCGCCACAGCCGACTTTCGCATCGGACCGTAGGGCCACAGGCGCGCCTGCGCGCTGAGATACTCGGGCGACGTCGCCAGCGCGATGAACTCTTTCGCCAGTTCCGGATCGCCGGCCTTGGCGGAAACCGCCCATGAAGAAAAGTCGAACACATGACCATCCCAGATTGCACCGATATTTCCCGCCACGGTCTTGCGGAAAGCCCGCCCGCTGTAGCTCATCGCTGCAACGACCTTGCCGCTCTCCAGCAGCTCGACCGCAGCCTTCGGCGAGTCGACCCAGATGACGTTTGGCAGCAATTCTTCGAGCCGCTTGAGGACGTCGTCGACGACTTCGCGATCGTTGAGCGCGGTGTAAACGTCGCCTGGCGCAGTCCCGCCGGCGACAACCAGCATTTCGAAGAGGTTTTCAGCCCGCCTGATCAGTGCACGGTCGCCGGGAAAGCGCTTGACGTCGAACGCTTCTGCCAAGGTTTGGGGCGCCCGGCCTTTGAACTTCGATTGATTGACGAGCATCAGCGCCGACCATGCGAAGGAAGCAACACCGCAGGAACTGGCGCCTCCTTCGATGAAGTCGGCTGCAGCGGAGCCATCGGCCGCGTCCGTGCTCAGCTTGATGTCGCCGAGTTTGGCGAGCGAACCGTCGGCACATCCCGCAATCAGCTCTGACTGGCCGGTTTCGAGAACGTCGGCATTCTCCGTGCCCTTGCCGTTTTGCGCGGCCGTCAGACGGACGATCTTGATATCGAGGCGCTTCGCGGCCGGGTCCAGAATTGCAGTGCGCTGCGCTTCACCGTAGGCGCCGCCCCAGGTCGCAACCTTGAGTGTTCGTTGCTGCATGCGCTCGCGCCCGCTCGCAGGGGCCGGAGCTGTCGGTTGATTTTCTGTGATCGCATTTTCTGCCGAAGGTGTTTGCCCGAGAGCGGGCTGGCAAAGCGCCACGAGAGGAATAGTCCAAACTAATGCGAAGAAATTTCTGAGGGACACGCACACACCTCACACGGTCAGACAATGTTCGAGCTGGGAGGGAGGAACTCGGAAGCGAGCGCCACTTTTGCCTCAAGTGAAGGCCCTGCTCAAGACCTGTTTCCGATAACACATCTTCCAATGGGCGAGGTTTCCAGATCTAGATCATCGTGCCTTCAGTTGGAACCGCTGTCGCGGCTCCAACTGAAGGCACAAAGACGATCGCCTCTAAAGAATCGAACAACTTTCTGCGTCAATTCGGGATCGGACCGATTCCGAATTAATGCAGGTTGCTCTAGCGCGAGAAACCGGCAGGAATGCAGCCAATGGGATGCGTCGGTAGCAAGTTTTGTCTGTCTGGAGCGCAATTTTTGGGAGGACTATTCCGCGCCGCCGAACTTTTTCTCGGTGCGCTTTTTCCGTAGCTCGGCTGCCAGGTCTTCCGGTCGGCCCTTGACCTCGCTCAGCTCGACAAGCGGCATGCTCCATGGTCCGCGCAACGAAATCTGGCGTCCGGCGACTTCAGGCGCAATCGGCTTGTCCTTGCCATCTGCATCGGGCTTGCGCACGTCGGCATGCACCAGTCCTCTCACGTCCATGCGCTGTGTTGCGAGGTCGAACCGGCCCGCAAGTTGGGCAAGCCTGCCGTCGAACTTGCCGACGAACTTCACGCATTCTGCGCGTCCGGCATCGACAGCGATCGACACATCGAGAGCTTGCAGCTTCGTCTTGCCCTTCAGGATCGTCTCAATGAGCTTTGCCGGGACATCAGAAATTTGGCCCGCCGGCGGCCGAGCAATGGGCTCGACGGCAAGCGCCTCGAGATCGAGATTGATCACGCCACCGGAATCTTTGAGCTTGAGGTCGATCGTACCCGCCACGCTTTCGAGCATCGGACGCAGCTCGCTGCCGTGCGTCGTAAGGTCGAGCGTAACGTCTGCCCGCCCTTCGAGGCGACTGTTGCCGAACAGCGCGCTTGACAATTCACCGATCGGTGCGCCCAGCAATCGGCCACGCAACGTTGTTCGCGGGGCTAGGCCGTTGAAATCCATGTTTATTTGACCATTTCCGGATCCACCGTCGAAGGTCAGGCTGGCAAGCTGTGCCGACAGTTTGCCATGGCGCAACGACAGCGTTGCCGCCGCTTTGCCGAGCTGGGTCTTTCCAACCACAACCTCATTGGCCGAGAGCCGCAGGTCAGCATTGAGGAACTTGACCATAGGAGTGGACCAGAAGCGCCTCACCCAGGCCCACCAGCTCTCCGGCTTTGGCTGGTGCTGCTCCTGTTGTTCCAGCGGCGTCCGTGCAAGGCGGAACTGGTCGAATGCAAGCGTACCTGAAAGCAGCGGCAAGCCCTTGTTGCGCTTGAGCGTCAAGGCACCATTCGCCTCGTTGCCATCGAGTTGAACGGATGCACGCTTGAACGCAACTGCGTCCTGCGACCAGTCGACGGGCCCGCGTAGTATGAATTCACCGTCATTGCTAAGCGCTGGCCAGCCGACGTTGAGCGCATCGGAGAACGCCCTGATGCGCGTTATGCTGACATCGATGTCGCCGAGAATCTTGGGGTCGCCGCGGCGTTGCAGCAGCCCGGAAAATTTTATCGAGATCAGGTCGCCGTCAAGCCTGAAGCTTACGGGAATTTCGGCAGCCGCCGGACGCGCTCTGCCGGTCTCTATCAGGATCTTGACGTCCTGCCCGCGCCAGTGCCCGTTACCGGATATCGACAACGTTGACCCGCTGGTTCCCGTCACCAGCAAATTGGCATTGTCGAGAACCTCTCGGTAACCGCCAGGCAGGTTTAGGACAATCCGACTTTGATGGACGGTCAGGTCGAGGAAGCGCAGAGAGGTTAGCGCGGAAACAATCGGCGCCTGCCGTGCCATCCACGGCGCATCACCGACGCCTTCGACCCCGGATGCATCGCCGCCGACTTGCACCTCGGCGTTTTCCAGGGCCAGCCTGGCGGCACCCTTCTTCAGAATGGCCTGCGCTTCGGTTCCTGAGAATTTCCGCCCGGTCGGAAACACCTGCAGCAGCCTGCCGGTTGTAATGACCGTCTGCGACAGTGAATGCAGCGGCAGCGGCGTGCCGACATCGAACTGGTCTCGCGGAGCCGCAACGACACCGCTGGGTTCGAAGTCGAGGTTGATTTGCCGGACATCAAAGAACAGCGGCGCGGCCAAGCCGAATAACAAAGACGCAAGCACAAGTGTAGCGATGGTGAAGGATCGCTTTTTAGGCCTGCCTTGTGTCATCGCGCCGCCGGAAATTCCCGCAATAGGGTGTTGCTTCTTCTCGTTGTGCTCAGGCTGTCAGGCGTATTGCGTCGGAGCACTGCGACGATTCTTCAGGAAGCTGTTCGCGCGGCCATTGACGCAAACAACCGCCCGCCCGTGTTGCCAGAGTGTACTTGACAACCGTCAGCCTCGAATCAGTTTTAGCCTGACTTCCCAAAGAAGGCGAGGCTTTCGGCCAAGAAATTCCGGTGGAGAACGCGTGTTGTCGGAACCGATACCTCCGATCTGGGTTGATCCGGGCGACTGCGCGCTGTGCGGCAAATTCACCGCGCACCCGTTGAGCGTGTGGAGATCGTCCAGACACGGAGCATCTTGCCGTCACACCATTTCACCTTTGAGAAGTTTGGGTACATTCCCGGTTCGCCCGGCCGCCTCGCTGACCAGCAGCGCTTTGGCGCCGGGCAGCCGGTCGATCAAACCCAACCCCACCTCGCGCACCGCCCTTGCCAGCGGCCAGTCGACGCGAAACAGCCGGTTGATGGCGTCAAATGTGCCGGCTGACATGGCGGAATCGAATCGACGCCAGCGCTCGTAGCGTTCCAGCAGGACAAAATCGCCAATGTCGAGGCCGACTCGTGCGCCCTCGACCAGGCATTCCGTTAGTGCGGCGACATCACGAAACGCCAGGTTGAGGCCCTGCCCGGCAATCGGATGAACACGATGTGCAGCGTCTCCGATCAAGACGAATCGCAACGCGACGTACCTGCGCGCAAGCGTGGTCGTCAGCGCAAATCCGCCGCGTTCGCTGCACAATTCCAGCGCTCCGAGCCTGCCCCCGAACCGCCGGTCGATTTCGTCGAGAAAACCGTCATCGTCGAGATTGAGAATGCGTTGTGCCTCGTCGGACTGCTCGCTCCAGGTAATGCAGCTGCGGTTGCCGGTGAGCGGCAGGATTGCGAACGGACCTCCAGGAAGAAAGTGCTGCACGGCCTTGCCGTGATGCGGGCGCTCGTGGTGTACGGTGGTCACGATCCCTGTTTGGTCGTGCCCCCAGGCGATGCTGCTCAGTCCGGCCTGTTGACGCAGCTCCGCGCTGCCGCCGGCCGCGCATACAAGCAATGCCGCCGTCACGCGCCCTCCATTGCTGAGATTGGCATCAACGGTTGCTTCGGAGGCGGCAAATCCCGTGATCTCGTGGCCAACCAGCCGGATGCTCCCGGCCTCGCGCAAGCGCTGAATCAGGGCTGCTCCGAGCGCACCGGATGGCACGATATAGGATGCAGGCGTACCGTCCTCCAGCAGGTTGTCGTAGGTCAGCAACACCGGCCTCACGCCGGCTTCGAGCGGTGTGTCGGTCAGGTCGATCGTTTCCACTGCTTGCGCGTCGCAAGCGACGAGCGGCCATACCTCAAGCGCCTCAAGCAGCGCCTTCGATGAGGCCGAAAGCGCAAACGCGCGCGGGCTGCCCGGATCGCCGAGCCGCTCGATGCCCAATCCGGCAACGGCGATCGAAACATCTCCCGCCGCCGCCTTATCGACCGCCAGCGCCAATGCGAGGCCCGAATAGCTCGCACCGGCTACCAGGATATCGACCGTGTCGTTCATCATACCGCTCTTTTGGTTGCCGGCGCTTGACAGAAGCTGCCCGATTGGCGCCGACTTGCCAACCGCTGACGAATTGCGCGTTTCGCGCGAAGTCCTGCCGACGCCATGCAACATCAGATCAAGCAACACCAGATGCTGAGTAATCGCCATGTCTGACGCCTCTGCCCAGCCGAACAATGCCCTCCAAGCGCTTGTGGAGCTGCTTGATCTCGAGCGCCTCGAGATCAACCTTTTCCGCGGGACCAGTCCGCAGATCGGCTGGCAGCGCGTCTACGGTGGGCAGGTCCTCGGCCAGGCGCTCGTCGCAGCCGCGCGCACGGTCGATGAAGACCGCGCTGCCCACTCGATGCACGCCTATTTTCTAATTGGCGGCGATCCCAAGCATCCGATCATTTATGACGTCGAGCGTATTCGCGACGGCTCCAGCTTCACGACCCGCCGGGTGCGCGCCATCCAGCATGGCAAGCCGATCTTTGCCATGAGCGTATCGTTTCACAGGCCCGAATCGAGTTTTGAACACCAGGCCACGATGCCCGAGGTTCCAATGCCGGAGGATCTGCCGAGCGAGCGCGAACTACGCGACAAGATCGTCGACCGCCTGCCCGACAACATGCGTAGTTATTGGGACCACGACAGACCGATTGAGATGCGTCCTGTCGAGATCAATCGCTATCTCGATCGCACCAAGGCCGAGCCCGTTCAGCATTTTTGGATGCGCGCCAATGGCCGCCTCCCGAACGACCAGCGCCTGCATCAGTGCATCCTCGCCTATGCTTCCGACTTCACGCTGCTCGACACGGCGCTGATCGCTCACGGCAAACTGCTGTTCGACACTGACATTCAGCTCGCCAGCCTGGATCACGCGATGTGGCTGCACCGTCCGTGCCGCGCCGACGAGTGGTTTCTCTATGTGCAGGACAGCCCATCCGCGCATGGTGCGCGCGGCTTTTGCCGGGGCAGCATCTTCACACGCGATGGCGTGCTCGTCGCCTCGACCGCGCAGGAAGGCCTGACGCGCAAGCGCGACACGCGGTTTGTGGTGAAATAATAGGCATTGATCGCAAGATGCCCAAAAAATATTCAGAAAACTTGGCTCTAGATGATCGAGCTTGCGGCACGCATTCCAAATTATGACACAATTTCAAAAGGTTACACAATTTCTCCCAAACTGGCACGGTGTTTGACTCCGTCTTGGCGTAGCGCGCCGGGCCAACGCTGGTTCGGCGCTGGCAGCCAGGCAGACCGCACCGGCGCGTGATCCGGACGGCCTGCCCAAGACTTGGGGGTCAGGCATGAAACTCGTGACTGCGATCATCAAGCCTTTCAAGCTCGACGAAGTGCGCCAAGGGCTCACGTCGTTGGGCCTCGAGGGCATGACGGTTTCCGAAGTAAAGGGCTACGGTCGGCAGAAAGGCCATACCGAAATCTATCGCGGTGCCGAATACGCCGTGAATTTCCTACCGAAGATCAAGATCGAGGTCGTCGTCGCATCCGATGACGTCCCGAAAGCCGTCGAGGCCATCGGTGCCGCGGCCAAGACCGGCCAAATCGGCGACGGCAAAATTTTCGTCTCAACCATCGAACACACGGTCCGCATCCGCACGGGCGAGACCGATCAAGCTGCGATCTAAGTCCGGAGGATTTTCATATGACGCGACCAAACGTTCTAATGCTGCTCGGCGCCATCGCCATGATAGTCCTTTCGGCGCTGGCCGGGCCGGCTTTGGCCCAGGACGCAAAGCCGGTTGATCCGGCAGCGCTGCAAAAAGAAACCCAGTACGTCTTCAACACGCTGCTGTTTTTGATCGGCGGCTTTCTCGTGATGTGGATGGCCGCCGGCTTTGCAATGCTCGAAGCGGGCATGGTGCGCACCAAAAACGTCGCGATGCAGTGCACCAAGAACATTGCACTCTATTCGATCGCCGGCCTCGCGTTTTGGCTGCTCGGTTACAACCTGATGTACCCGGGCGACGGTGGCTGGCTGGTCGGAGACGTCATCGGCAGGCTGGCGCCGGTGACCATGCCGGATCCGGCCAAGGACACCGGCAACGCCTACGCGACCGGCTCCGACTGGTTCTTCCAGATGGTGTTTTGCGCGACCGCGGCATCGATCGTTTCAGGCACGCTTGCCGAACGAATCAAGCTGTGGCCGTTCCTCGTTTTCGTCATCGTCTTGTGCGGCATCATCTATCCCATCCAGGGTTCCTGGGAGTGGGGCACCGGCTGGCTCGATGACCTTGGCTTTTCCGATTTTGCCGGCTCGACGCTGGTGCACTCGACCGGTGGCTGGGCTGCGCTCGTCGGCGCCATCATTGTCGGCGCCCGCAAGGGCAAATACGGCCCGAACGGAGAGATCCACGCCATGCCTGGCTCGAACATGGCGTTGGCGACCCTCGGCACATTCATCCTGTGGCTTGGCTGGTTCGGTTTCAACGGCGCATCCCAGCTCGCCATGGGCACCATCGCTGATGCGTCATCCGTCGCGAAAATATTCGTCAACACCAATCTGGCAGCGGCTGGCGGTGTTGTTGCCGCGATTGTCCTGAACCAGATTTTCTACGGCAAGGTCGACCTCACCATGGCGCTCAACGGGGCCCTGGCCGGTCTCGTCTCGATAACCGCCGAACCGCTTACCCCGGCAATCTGGCAGGCCGTAATCATTGGTGCGATTGGCGGCGTCATCGTGGTCTTTGCTGTACCGCTGCTTGACCGTCTCAAGATTGATGACGTGGTCGGCGCGATCCCGGTTCACCTGCTCGCCGGCATCTGGGGTACATTGATCGTGGCCTGGACGAATCCGGACGTATCGGTCTTTCCACAGTTCGTCGGCGTCGTCGCGATTGGTTTGTTCGTCTCGGTGGCCAGCTTGGCGGTCTGGCTCTTCCTGGCGGCAACCATTGGTCTGCGGCCGACCGAGGAAGACGAGTTCGAAGGTCTCGACAAGGCGGAGATCGGCCTTGAGGCCTACCCCGAATTCGGCACGGGCAGCCAGCGCCTATAAGGCATGGGCGACAAGGCCGGGCAGGGCGCGCCTCGCCCCTGCTTCGCTGCGATCCTCGATGGTAGGATCCGTTCGCGACCGGGGCCGCCCGGTAGTCCGGAGCTTGCCCGCTCCTGCGCCTCTGAACTGGGCCCGCGTGTCGGGCCCTTTTTTGCGTGAGCCCTTGTCAAACGCCGGGTGTCTTCAGGCGAACACACGTATGAACTGCCTCGCCCGCATCTTGCCGACCACCGTTTTGAGATCGCGACGCCTGAGGGCGATGCACCCGGCCGTTGGATCGAGCCCGCCGTCGGCCGCCTCGCCCGCCACGTGCATGAAAATCGCGCTACCGTGTCCTTGCACGCGCGGTCGATCGTTGTGCCCGAGAACGACGACGATGTCGTAGAGTTCGTCGTCGCGCCAGAGCCGTTCCGCACTTGCATGATAGGGGTGCGGGACCTGCCGGTTGTAGTTGGCATCGCCGACGGCGTCACACCAGCCGTCCTGCGATCGAATTGGCCAAGCCGGGATGCCGGCATTAAGCAACGGCCGCACCAGCGGCTCCCGACGGTCGGCACGGAACAAGACTCGCCGGATTGGCCAGCGACCGATCGGCGTCAGCCCGTCGCCTTCCCGCTTCATGTACCCCAGTCCGCTGCGGCCCAGGCTGCACCGGAAGCGAAGCTGCCCGACATGCAGCCAGCCTGCGCTGGCGCCCCGTGACAGCGCAGTCACGACGAGATCGCCCCGTTCGGTGCCGTGCATGGTGCATCTTCCCGAATGCATGGATAACCGTAGTTAACTATCGTCTTGGGCGCCGGCTTGCCAATCTGCTAGATCATCGTGCCTTAAGTTGGAACCGCTGTCGCGGCTGCGCCTTAAGGCACGATGATCGCCCCTAATGAATCGAGCAACTTTCTGCGTTAATTCGGAATTCGGACCGAATCCGAACTAACGCAGGTTGCGCTGGCACGTACCGTTAACGCTGTTCCCGCACGCTGATTGCCGGGAATGCGCCGCCCTGGCGCGTTGACATCCCAATCACTTCGTCGTGTGCCGAATTTATTGGCGCTGAACCGACAAACTCCCAATCTCGTTACCGATAAAACGGTTGATTGACCAGAAGCTTCCAGCTTGGGTCAATATCGGCTTAGTGCTAGGATTCTTGTACGACATTGACGACGTCGAAACCGGAGATTTGATATGAGCACCGCCCGAAAGCTTCTCATCGTGGATGACGACGAGGATCTTCGTGAGCCGCTGCGAGACCAATTGGCCCTGCATGACGAATTCGACGTCGCGACCGTTGACTCCGCCGCTGCCGCACTTGAGGAGATCAAGGCGAACCGGTTCGATCTTATGATTCTCGACGTCGGGTTGCCGGATATGGATGGTCGCGAAGCCTGCAAGATCCTGCGCAAATCCGGCTACAAGGCACCGATCATCATGCTCACCGGCAACGACTCCGACGCCGACATGATTCTCGGTCTTGACGCCGGCGCCAATGACTACGTCACCAAGCCGTTCAAGTTTGCCGTGCTGTTGGCCCGCATCAGGGCGCAGCTGCGTCAGCACGAACAAAGCGAGGACGCGGTCTTTTCGTTGGGTCACTACACCTTCAAACCGGCCTCGAAACTGCTGGTCGATGACGGCGGCAACAAAGTCCGCCTGACCGAAAAGGAAACGTCGATACTGAAGTTCCTCTATCGCGCCGGTGAAAAGGTGGTCACGCGCGATGTTCTTTTGCACGAGGTCTGGGGCTACAACGCCGGTGTCACGACCCATACCTTGGAGACCCACATCTATCGCCTGCGCCAAAAGATCGAGCGCGATCCTTCCAATGCTGAAATCCTGGTCACGGAAACGGGCGGTTACAAGCTGGTGCCGTAATTCGGCCCGCCGCAGACCAGGTTCCGGCCGCGCAAGTTTGAGCTTCCCCGTGCCACTCGCCGTCGTTCGGAACGCCAGCCTCGGGTTTGGTTTCGCACGCGTCTACCAACAGAAATTGGGGTACGGCACCTGGACGCCGCCTCCGGAATCGTCGGATACCTGGGCTGCGGTTGGTCATGCCTTGTTGCCTGTCGGGCTAACCGACGGCCAATCACGCTCGATCGTCGACCACAGGCGAGGCAATGACCGAAAACGTACTGGCACGGCAAATGCGCAGTGTGGCGGTATTCGCCAACTTGTCGCCTGAGCAACTGGCTTCGATTGCCGGCCGTGCAGAGCGCAGATTATACAGCGAAGGCAACAATCTGGCTGTCCGCGGCGAAACCAGCGACGGCGCAATTGTGATCGTCGACGGCGCATTTGCGTGTACGGACGGTTTCGACAAGGGCCGGACATTTGAGGAAGGAGCGGCCGGCACTGTCATTGGTGAGATGGCAATGTTTATTGACGACTTCGAACATCCCTCGACATTCGTCACAACACGCCGTGTCAAAGCGCTGTATATCCGGCGTGCAGATATGCACGATCTCCTGTTGTCGGATCCCGATCTCGCAGCTCGCCTGGTTGACAGCGTGGCATCCCGATTGGTCGTGATGTCGACGGAAATGCGCAGAATTGAGCAGATATTCCAGGCAAAGAACGCGCAGCCCTCCGCTCAAAGAGGCGCTGCTGTGACCTGATCATCCTGCAGGACCATCGCGGCGAGGTAAACCGTCAGCGGCCTGATACTCAACCAAGGTCGAATTCTGATGATCGCGTTTTGAGCGTACTTTGGCTGCCGGTCCTGCTGCAGCACGTGTACCTGCCATCAATGGGCCGGCGCCAAGGTCTTGAACATCGCGTTGCGCAAGGCTGGGCGGTGTTGTCCGAAGAGGCTGGACTGTGTCACAGATACAGACCGCTAACTGGCTCTTCTGCGCTGCGCGCGCACGTACGGGCACAGCAGTCCAAACGTAAAAGCGCCCAACGCTCGGGGGGAGAGAGTTGGGCGCAAACGCGCTAAATGCGCAAGCACCGGGAGGGATACCGGTGCAGCAGAGGGCATCGTCGGCTAGACGGGGGGCACTACCGATACAGGTTGATGCCATCTGTCATGGACATATAAGCGCAACCTGCGTCGAATCAACAGCGCTACGTGATCATGATCACGAAAATGTTACTAATTGTAACAAAGTTATCCACGGCGAAAACGTTGTGTGATGCTTCTTTGCAACATTTTGTGGGCGGCGGGCAACGAGCCTAAACCAGTGTGCCGCTGCAATAAATGGCAGTTCACGTCGTTAACCGTGTTGCCGCGAGCACTATTGGGAACCTCCTTGCGTCGCATCCCGGTATAACAGCTCGCGCTTGAATAGATTGGCGGCGAGCTTCTTTGGAATCCCGAGGTCGGAAACCGTCACGCGTGTTTCCAATCCTTGCGCATCTGCCGTAACCCATCCTGTGAGTGCCGGTTCCGGCTGCAGCGCCACGAACACGGTGATGACGCCGGCGGCATCCGGTCCCTTCTCCGTCAGCGTAACCGAGACCTTGTCCGGCGCATTGCTGACGTTGACCACTCGCGCATCCCGCAGAATGTCGACATCCTCGCGCAGCAGGATGCGGAACGGAGTGTTGTCGAGCTGGTAGACGTCCTCGTTACGAAGATCCAGATCCTGGATCGCCAGGAATTTGCCGTCGGAAACAACGATTTTCCGGCTCGGCCGCGCATAGTCGAACCGGAATTTGCCAGGCTTCTGGACGTAGAACTTGCCCTTGGTCTTTTTCTTGTCAGGATCGATCTGGACGAAGCGCCCCTGAAGATTGGTAAGGCTGTTGAAGTAGGCGTTGACGGCATCGATTGCGCGCGTCTGCTCCGCTGAAAGCGTTTGGGCCGTGCCGCCGGAACTCGTCGATTTGACTTTGCTGTCCCAGCCTTTTCCAACGGGGCTTTGGCCGGCCTTTGTCTTGGTTTGCGCCATGGCTATCACCGGCAGTCCGCCGGCCAGGGCAAAAACTAGGGTAGCGCAAACCGCAGTGCTGCCAACCAGCCAGCAGCTCCACGCGCCACGCCGGGCAGCACCAGTCACATTTCCAGCCATAAAACCTCACCGCCTATCGTCGCGAGCGTCCCGTTACTCGCTCCAGATCTCGTAACAATAAGACGACAACAGGGCAGCCGCCGCTTGCGCCGGGCGCCGCAATTCGTCTGATCAAATCCGTGCGCGTTCGCCTTACGCCAATGCTGCGGCGCAAACAAGCCTCACGGCGCGCAATGGCCGATCACCTGTGGGCAGGCGCGCCAACCGCAGGTCGTCCCGGCCGGGTCCGATGAGGATCATGCCACGATCTTGCGCCGGCCGGCACGATCCGCAGGGCTGATCACGCCCTCGTCTTCCAGTCGTTCGATGAGGCTGGCGGCGCGATTGTAGCCGATCGACAGCCGCCGCTGCAGATAGCTTGTTGAGGCCCGGCCTTCGCGCGTAACGAGCTCGATTGCGCGCGCATAAAGCGCATCGTCCGGATCAGCATGCGTACCGCCGTCATCGAGCTGAACGCCCTCCAGCAGTGTACACAGGTCGGCAGCGTATGCCGGCGGCCCCTGCAATTTCAGCGTGCTGCTGACCGCCTCGACTTCGTCGTCTCCGACGAACGGACCATGTGCACGCACCATCGGGCTGCCGCCCGTCGCAAGCAGCATGTCACCCTGGCCGAGCAGCTGTTCTGCCCCGGCCTCGTTAAGAATCGTGCGGCTGTCGATCTTGGAGGCCACCTTGAACCCGATGCGCGTCGGGAAATTCGCCTTGATGGTTCCCGTCACCACGTCCACCGACGGGCGCTGCGTGGCCATGATCATATGGATCCCGGCCGCCCGCGCCATTTGCGCCAGGCGTTGCACCGCGGCCTCGATCTCTTTCCCGGCGACGCACATCAGGTCGGCAAATTCGTCGACGATGATGACAATATGGGGCATCGGCGAGAGGTCTAGGAACTTGTCCTCGAACCGCGCTTCACCGCTCAACGGATCGAACCCGACGTGCACCTTCTGCACCAGCGGTTCTCCGGCTCGCTGCGCATGACGCAAGCGGTTGTTGAAGACATCGATCGAGCGCACACCGAGTTCGGTCATGCGCTTGTAGCGCTCTTCCATCTCACCGACCGCCCATTGCAGCGCGAGAACGGACTGCTGCGGGTCCGTGATGACCGGTGCGAGCAGATGGGGAATGTTGTTGTACGCCGACAACTCGAGCATCTTCGGGTCGATCATCAGCAGCCGGCACTCGCTCGGCGCCTTGCGATAGAGCAGAGACAGGATCATCGCGTTAATCGCCACAGATTTGCCGGACCCGGTGGTACCGGCGACTAGCAGATGGGGCATGCGCGCAAGGTCCGCCACCACTGGTTCACCGGCGATGCCTTTTCCGATCGCCAGCGGCAGGCGTGCATCGCTGTTGCGATAGGCCTCGCTTTCCAAAAGCTCCCGCAGCAGGACCGTCTCTCGCTCCGCGTTCGGCAATTCGATGCCGATGGCATTCCGGCCGGCCATGACCGAGACGCGGGCGGAAGCCGCACTCATGGACCGCGCGATGTCGTCGGCCAGCGCAATGATGCGCGACGACTTTGTACCGCGCGCCGGTTCGAACTCAAACAGAGTGACCACCGGCCCGGGGTGGATATTGCGGATGTCACCCTTGACCCGGAAGTCGGCCAGCACGTCTGTCAGTTGCATGGCCTGGTCACGAAGTTCTGCAAGCCGCTCTGCCTTAAGAGCCGGAGCAGGGTCATTCGGAGCCAGCTCATTGAGGCTCGGCCTGCGATAGATCGCCTTGCGGCGTGACACCGGCATTGCAACGGCGAGCTGTTCTTCATGTGGCATCAGCGCAGGCGGAACGTCCGCATCGTGCTGCGCGACCGCGAGCCGGCCTTGCAGGGAGTCCTCACCGCCTCGCAACGGCCTCTTGCCGCCCGGCGCAAAGCGTTCGGCCATGCGCGCAACGCTGTGGTCCTCGCCGTGATCGTCGCCAAAGTCCTTCCAGCCGGTGGCATCCGTTTCGCCAGCCTCGCCATTTCCGAACCCTTGCTCGTCGCCGTCGAGTGCGAGGTCCTGCATCGTATCCGTAGCGGCTTGTCCGCCGACGCTGCCGAATTCGACCAGGCGCGCCTGTGCCGGATTGAGATTGGAAAGGTTGAACTTCGGCTCGAGGCGTGGGCCGGCCTGCGGCTCATTCGCCGCCGTATCGGCGTTTTCCTGCAGCCGCTCGACGAGCCCTTTCGGCGCCGCTCGGCGCTCGGTCTCGCGCGTGCGTCGCTGCGGCCGGATGATGAGGAACAAGCGCTCACGGTCGAGACCGATGGCCACCGAAAACGACCAGAACCCGACGAAGAACAGCAGCAGCCCGGCGACAAGACCGCCGCCGGCAACGCTCAGCTGCGCCATCAGACCGGCGACGATATTGTAGCTGACATCACCCAGCAGACCGCCGAAGCCGTGTAGAAATTTCCAGTTGCCGACCGTCGGCAGTGCCGACGCGCCGCCGGCGATGGTCAGCAATGAAATGACCGCCAGAAACGCCCGCACCTGAAAGCGGTCGACGCGTCCCGACAAGGTCAGCTGCAACCCCCAAACCACCAGGCAGGTGAGGGCGAACACCGTTGTGAGACCGAGTGTCTGCAGCAATAGGTCGGAAATCCCGGCTCCGAACGCTCCAAGCAGGTTCGTCGTCGCGCTGCTGCTGGAGGTGCTGAGGCTCGGGTCGGTTGCCGACCAGCTGATCAGTGCAAGCCATGTCAGCCCGCACACAATAAGCATGACGACGCCCGTCAGTCGCGCTACCCAGCCAATCAGTAAATCTTCGAGTGTGCGCGGCAACAGCCGCTGATGTTCATAGTCGCCCGTCTTCAAGGCCATGACGCAATACCAACTCTCGGCACGTATTAGAGGCCGGCAATTGCAGGAGGCACGCCACTTCGATGCATCGCAGACGACGGCGGGCCCGTTGGCCGGCCTATCTCTTTCGGCGACACGATGCTCTCTGTTCCGCCAACTCCCACTGCCGGAGCGTTGCACGAGCCTAAATCGTTAATCTTGATTTTCCGTTAGCAAGGCACGCTAACCCTATGAAATCTGATTTATTTCGGGGCATGCGGCCTGGCGCTGGCCTCGCCGTCGATCTCAGTCGGCAATCGCCTGATAGACCAGCGCCCGCACCAGCTGGCGCAGCCTGAGACGCGCCTGGCCAGGACACGCCGCCATGAATACCACCGCCAACTCTTCGATCGGATCGATCCAGAAATACGTGCCGTAGACGCCGGACCAATAACAGTCTCCCGCGGTCCCGGCCAAAGCAGAAAGCCCGTCCCCGCGCCGCACGGCCAGCCCCAGACCGAAGCCATAGCCCTCACATGCCGGATCCATGGTATCGGCAATCCGGTTTTCAATATTTGGCCCGAGATGGTCCGACGTCATCAGTTCGACCGTCTTTTGTCCGAGCACGCGCGCACCGTTGAACGAGCCGCCGTCGAGCAGCATTTGCGCGAACGCCAGATAGTCGGCCGCGCAGGACACGAGACCCGCGCCGCCCGGCTGCCAGTGCCGTGTCTTGCCATCAACATGCATCACCGACAGTTCCTCGCCCGTCACCGGGTCGGTCTTGAACGTGCGGGCGTAGTTGGCGAGCGCACTCTTGTTGAGCTCGAACCGCGTATCCTTCATCCCGAGCGGATCGAGGATGGACTGCGACAGCGCTTCACCGAGCGCGGCGCCGGTGGCAGCCTCGACGATGAACCCGAGCACGTCCGTCGAAAAGCCGTATTCCCACTTGGTGCCGGGGTCGAATAGCAGCGGACATTCAGCGAGCGTTGCCAGCATCTCCGCTTTCGTGACCAGGCTGGGCGCCGACGCCGACGAACCGGGATAGCGACTGTAGAGCGCCGAGACGCCACGGTTCTGATAGGTCAGGCCGGAGGTATGCCGGAGCAGGTCCTGAACCGTCGGCTGGCGTTCCGCTGCGCGTGTCCGCAGGCTTCCGTCCGCCGCCAGTTCCCCGACCCTGAGCGCGGCGAGTTCGGCAAGGTGCTCGCCGACGGCATCGCCGAGGAGAACCTGACCGGTCTCGAACAATTGCAGCGCCGCAACCGACACCACCGGCTTGGTCATCGAGGCGATGGAAAACAGCGTGTCTTCCGTCATGGCCGTCATGGCTGCCGGATCTCGGTAGCCGACGGACGCCTTGAAGGCGACCTTGCCCTGCCGCGCCACGGCCATCACGCAGCCCGGCAGGCGGCCGGTTTCAACTTCGCGATTGAGCGCTGCTTCGATGACGGCGAGCCGTGCGGGGTCAAACCCCAGCTCTTCCGGTTGACCGATTGCAAACTGTCCGAACGCGTCACCGGCTTTGGCCTTGGCCATGGTCTACCCCCTGCGTGTCACTCGTTCGGCTATCGTCCACCCGCAGAGATCGGTTGGCCAGACAAAAATTGACCCGCCACCGGTAACGGTGGCGGACCAAGTGTTTCATGGGCGATACCGGGCGGCGCGACCACTGCGCCGCTCAGGCGAATCACGCCGTTGCACGCCGCGCTACGCAGCCGACATATCGCCTTCGGGGTTGGCGCCGATCTTGTGGATCGACAGGTCGGCGCCGCGCGCCTCGTCCTCTTCGTGCATGCGAAAGCCAAATACGGTGTCGATGATCTTGAACACAACGTATCCTGCTGCAAAGCCGATCGCCGCACCGATAATGCTGCCGAAGATCTGGCTGAGCAGGCTGACGCCGCCCAGGCCGCCAAGTGCTTCCAGCCCGAAGATGCCGCACGCGATACCGCCCCAAACACCGCACAAGCCGTGCAGCGGCCACACACCGAGCACGTCGTCGATCTTCCATTTGTTCGATGCGATCTGGAACACGTAGACGAAGATCACACCGGCTATGCCGCCGGTGATCAGGGAGCCCACCGGGTGCATCAGGTCGGAACCCGCGCAAACCGCAACGAGACCGGCAAGCGCGCCGTTGTGGACGAAGCCGGGATCGTTGTCGCCGGCGATAACTGCCGCGATGATGCCGCCGGCCATCGCCAGGAGCGAATTCATCGCCACGAGCCCCGAAACACCTTCAAGGGATTGCGCGCTCATCACGTTGAAGCCGAACCAGCCGATGCACAGCATCCACGATCCGAGTGCCAGCCATGGGATCGATGACGGCGGAATGCCGACCGCGGCACCGTCCGCCCGGTAACGCCCTTTGCGCGCGCCAAGGATCATGACGGCCGCAAGCGCTGCCCATCCGCCGAACGCATGCACGACGATCGAACCGGCAAAGTCGTGGAAGTCCGCGCCGAACACGCCGTTGAAGAGCCCGGCCTGCAGGCCGAAATTGCCATTCCAGACGATGCCCTCGAAGAACGGGTAGCAGAGCCCGACCAGCAACGCCGTCGCCATGCACTGGGGCAGGAACTTGGCCCGCTCGGCGATGCCGCCCGAGATAATTGCCGGAATGGCGGCGGCGAAAGTGCACAGAAAGAAGAACTTTACGAGGCTCAGACCCTGGCCGTCGAAGCCGTCGGCCCCACCCGAGATGTCCTTGGCGCTCATCAGGAAGGTTACGCCGTAGGCGACCGCGAACCCGATGAAGAAATAAACGACGGTCGAAATCGCGAAATCGACCAGGATCTTGCACAGCGCATTGACCTGGTTCTTTTTGCGCACCGTGCCGACCTCGAGGAATGCAAAGCCGCCGTGCATTGCGAAGACGAGGATCGCCCCGATTAAAAGGAAGAAGACGTCTGCCCCCGGTTGTATCTTGTCCATGCCCCTGTTGCCCCTTGAATATTGGCGGCCTGGCTGGTCATGCGCCTTTGATTGCGCGGGACTGCCGGCTGCTCGCTTTCTATGCATCCGCCAAAAAAGCTCGCGGCTTGCTGACGACAGTGCCAAGGTGATCAAGAACCGTGCCATACCGATACAACCGCAAAAGGCATTGAAAAAATTATAGAAAATGAAGGGCGAGTAGAATTCGGCATCACCAATGCCTAATTCGAAGGCAATAGTGCGATCACGGTTGCCTAAACCTTTGGCAAACGCCCATCGGCCGCACCCGGCGTTGATCCGTGGAAGGCTTGGCGCGCACCGTCCGTTCGACAGGCGCGTTGCATTTCGCTCTTCGCGCGGCCAACAGCACTCGACGCCGGCATCCTGCGGCCGGCAGGCAAGACGTTCAGTCCCCGTCAGCGCCAATTCGCCGTTTGTCTTTGGCGCTGGCTCCGCCATATAAGGCGTGATGAGCGCAGCAGCTTCGATCCCATTCTTCAAAATGAACGGCCTGGGCAACCAGATCGTGGTCGCCGACGCGCGCGCCGGCGCTGTCGTTGTGGCCGGTGATCAGGCGCGCGCCATCGCTGCGGATCCGCGGACCGCGTTCGACCAACTCATGGTGATCGATCCGCCGCGCACGCCCGGAACGATTGCATTTGTCAGGATTTTCAACGCCGACGGGTCCGAGGCCGGCGCCTGCGGCAATGGCATGCGATGCGTTGCGATGATCGTCCGCGACGAACAGTTATCGTCAGGCAACGCGGCGGACACCATGACGTTCGAAACGACGGGCGGTCTCCTGCCGGTGACGTTTCCAGGCCCTGGTGTCATCTCCGTCGACATGGGCGCGCCACGCTTTCGCTGGGATGAAATCCCGCTGAGCGAGGAGTTTCAGGATACCACCCGCATCGAATTGCAGATCGGCCCGATTGACGCGCCCGTCCTGCACTCGCCCTCCGTCTGTAACATGGGCAACCCGCACGCCGTATTTTGGGTCGATGATGTCGACACGCAGGCGCTCGAGAGGTTCGGCCCCATGGTGGAGAATCACCCATTGTTTCCGGACCGCGCCAACATCACCATCGCCAAGGTCCAGAGCCCGACGAAGGTGCGCATCCGAACCTGGGAGCGCGGTGTTGGCCTGACCCAGGCGTGCGGCTCAGCCGCCTGTGCTGTTCTCGCTTGCGGCGCGCGCACGGATCGCCTGCAACGCCGGGCAACGGTCACCGTGCCGGGCGGCGATCTCCGGCTTTATTGGCCGGAAGGCGGCGGCATTTTGATGTCGGGGCCGGCCGAGCTTGAATTTCGCGGTACGATCCGGGCCGATGGCAGCGGCGCCGTGACGATTGAGGCCTGATGTGGCGCAGCAATCCCGGCAAGATCTGGATGACGACGGCGCTGGCGATCAGCCCGAGATCATTACGCTCGGCTGCCGTCTCAACGCCTATGAGTCCGAAGTGATGCGCCGCCAGGCCACGGCCGGCGGGCTCGACCGGAAAACCATCATTGTCAACACCTGCGCCGTCACTGCCGAGGCCGTTCGCCAGGCCGCTCAAACCATTCGCCGCCGCCGCCGCCAAGATCCCGGCGCCCGGATCATCGTCACGGGATGCGCCGCCCAGACGGAAACGCAGCGCTTCGCGGAAATGGCCGAGGTCGACCATGTCATCGGCAATGCCGAAAAGCTCGACGCTGCCACCTATCGGGCGTTGATGGTGGACGAGGCCGAGCGCGTTCGCGTCAACGACATCATGAGCGTTCGCGAAACGGCAGGCCACCTGGTCGACGGATTTGCAACGCGGGCCCGCGCCTATGTGCAGGTCCAGAACGGCTGCGATCACCGCTGCACGTTCTGCATCATTCCTTTTGGTCGCGGCCCGTCGCGCTCGGTCCCGGCAGGCCACGTCGTCGACCAGATTAGCCGATTGGTCGAGACCGGTCACCGCGAGGTCGTTCTGACCGGTGTCGACATCACCTCCTACGGCGGTGATCTGCCCGGCGGTAAGGGCCTCGGCCGGTTGGTGCGCCAGATCTTGCGGCACGTGCCGGAACTTGAACGCCTGCGTCTGTCATCGATTGACCAGGTCGAGATCGACGACCACCTGCTCGCCTGCATTGCCGAAGAACCGCGTCTCATGCCCCACCTTCATCTCTCGTTGCAGGCGGGTGACGACCTCGTTTTGAAGCGCATGAAGCGCCGCCACTCGCGCGACGAAGCAATCGCGTTCTGCCGCAAAGCCCGCGCGTTGCGGCCGGACATCGCGTTCGGCGCCGATCTCATCGCGGGCTTTCCGACCGAGACCGAGGCAATGTTCGCCAATACGCTCGAACTCGTCGAGGCCTGCGACCTCACCTACCTGCACGTGTTTCCGTATTCACCGCGCCCCGGCACGCCTGCCGCCCGCATGCCGCAGGTTGACCGGGCCACCGTGAAGGAGCGCGCCGCACGCCTGCGCGACAGGGCCGCCGCCCGGCTCGGTGCGTTCCTCGCCGCGCAAAAGGGCCGCGAGCTTGACGTATTGATCGAGCGTTGCGACATCGGACGTACGCCTCAGTTTACTGAAGTCGCCGTGGACCCGGCATCGAAGCCCAATTTGCAGCCAGGAACGATGGTGCGCATGAAGGTTACCGGCAACGACCAGCGCCGCTTGTATGCGGAGTGTGTACAGTGACCGCGGGCGAACAGAAAAAGCCCGGCATGTTTAGCCGCCTGTTCGGTCGCGGCGACAATACGCCTGATCCGGAACCCGCCGAACAAGCGCCGGCAAGCGATCCCGCGCAATCCGCCGAATCCCGGGACCGGAACGCAATTTCCGTCAGCCCTCCGGATAGCACGGCCGAGGCTCTGGACGGGACGCCGCCGCCGCACCCATCCGGGCAACTGGACAAAGCTTCTGAAACCGAGCCCTCACAAGAGAGCGCTGCCACCACATCACCGGATGAATCCGCGCCGCAGCCTGCAGCGGCAACATTGGAGCCCGAACAGCCCAAGCAAGGTTGGTTTCAGCGGCTCAAATCAGGTCTCTCCAAAACGTCATCCCGGCTGACCGAAGGCATCACCAGCGTCTTCACTAAGCGCAAGCTCGATGCTGAAAGCCTTGACGATCTCGAAGACCTTTTGATCCAGGCGGATCTCGGCGTCGACACCGCGATGCGGATCACCGAGCGCATATCTTCGGGCCGCTACGACAAAGGCATTTCACCGGAAGAAGTGCGTGAAATCTTGGCCGGAGAGGTCGAAGCGGTACTGGCGCCGGTCGCCAGCGAGTTGACCATCGATCCGGGCAACAAGCCGCACGTCATTCTCATGGTCGGCGTTAATGGCACGGGCAAGACGACCACCATCGGCAAGCTCGCCGCCAAATTCCGCGCCGACGGCAAGAAGGTCCTGCTGGTAGCCGGCGACACCTTCCGCGCCGCAGCGATCGAGCAGCTCCAGGTCTGGGGCGAGCGGGTCGGCTGCGAAGTGATGAAGCGCGAAGTCGGTGCGGATGCGGCCGGCCTCGGCTTCGATGCCCTCACCCGTGCCAAGGCAGAAGGTTACGAAATCGTAATGATGGACACCGCCGGGCGCCTGCAAAACAAGGCCGGCCTGATGGATGAATTGGAAAAGGGTCGTCCGCGTCATGCGCAAGGTTGACGACACGGCACCGCACGACGTGCTGCTCGTGCTGGATGCGACGACCGGGCAGAACGCACTGAACCAGGTAGAAGTCTTTCGCGAGCGCGCCGGCGTTTCAGGGCTCGTCATGACCAAGCTGGACGGCACTGCCCGTGGTGGCATCCTGGTTGCGATCGCCGCCAAATACGGCTTGCCGGTGCACGCAATTGGCGTTGGTGAAGGCGTTGAGGATTTGGCTTCGTTCGATGCGAAAGAATTTGCTCAGGCTATTGCGTTAGACCTCCTGAAACACCACATTTCTTGCGCGAATTGCAAGTACATGTGCGCGGTGTTTAATTAGAACTCTGGGAAGATGGACCTGGCATGAAGTGGCTACTTCGCAAATATCCTTTCAACGCCGAGCAGACCGTTAACATTTTGGGCGAGTTCGGCCCGCTGGTCGCCATGTTCATCGTCAACGCCACCCACGGCATTATTGCCGGCACCTGGGCCCTTATTATCGCGACCGGACTGTCCGTCGTTGCCATGCTGATGGTGTTGGGCCGCCTTCCGGCATTTCCGCTCATTGCCAGTGCTGTCACCGTCGCCTTCGGCGTTATGACGCTGCTCACCGGCGATGCCATGTGGATTCAGATCAAGGTCACGATCTTCAACGTCATGTTCGCCGTGTTCCTGTTCGGCGGCCTCTGGATGGGCAAGAACTTCTTCAAGTACATCTTTGAGGGAACGTTTCATTACACCAAGGAAGGCTGGGACCGTTTTACGTGGAGCTTCGCCTGGTTCTTCGTCCTGACGGCAGTCTTGAACGAGGCCGTCCGGCTTGGTTTCCAGAAGGATGAGATCTACAACGTTTTGGGCTTCGCCCTTGATGGCGTAAACGTTTGGATCTTGTTCAAGATCGGCTTCATCATGCCGCTGAGTGGCCTTTATGCATGGTGGTTGACGCGGTGGATGCACCGCTAACCGCATCGAGGAACCGGCGGCCGGCGCCAATCCGCAAAGCAGCTGAAGCCGAAGCCTTGAAATCAGCGCCTGCCCGCTGTTTCGGCAAACATCAGAACACGTTGCAAAGGGCATGAGATGACCGACCAGGAGGCCAAGCCGCAGACGGCCGATTCCAATCAGCCGGAGGTCGATACCACCCAACTCCTGAAGCTGCTTCTCGAAGCCGGCCCGCTTGTTGTCTTCTTCGTCACCAACTCGTACGCCAAGATCTTCTGGGCGACCGGCGCGTTTATGATCGCGACCACCATTGCGCTCATCGCATCCCGCGCGCTTTTCGGCCGCATTCCGATCATGCCGCTCGTCTCGGGTGTTTTTCATCATGGTGTTCGGCGCGCTGACCCTGATCTTGCAGGAGGAGTTCTTCATCAAGATCAAGCCGACGATCGTCAATCTTCTGTTCGCCTCGATCTTGTTCGGCGGCCTTTTGATGGGCCACTCGCTTATCAAGTATCTCTTCGGCGAGGTGTTCAAGCTTCAGGATCGTGGATGGCAGTTGCTCACCTTCCGATGGGCATGCTTCTTCGTCATTCCTCGCCATCCTCAACGAAATCGTCTGGCGGTCGTTCTCGACCGATTTCTGGGCCGGCTTCAAGTTGTTCGGGGTGATGCCGATCACGATGATTTTTGCGATCTCACAACTCGGACTTCTCAAGCAGTACGAACAGCGCTCCGACGACAAGTCCGGTTCGACGCGATAGCTGCCCCCCGGCACCGAGGGATGATCTAGAAGGCTTCACCCGTTCCCGTCACACCGTTGCCCGTGCGGGTTTGCGCGCCGGTTTCGAGGCCGCGCGCGGCGGCATCGACAATGAACCGCACCTGTGCCTCGGTTGCCGCCCTGTCGAACTCCCCGAGCTTTTGATCGAGCGCCAGGGAGACGATCCCGTGCACGGCTGAAAACAGGGCCCGCGCCGCCATTTTCCGTTTCTCAATGTCGGGAACCGCACCGGCAAGGATTTCTTCGACGATCCCGAACAAGCCGGCCTGGCGTTCGCGGTACCAGTCCGGGATGGTTCGGTCCTTTGCGAGTTGATGCTCGAACACGGCCCGCCACGACGTTTGGCTGTCGAGCGCGAAACCCAGATATGCCAACGCCAACCCCGTCAACCGCTCACTGAGAGTTGCTTGCCCGGAGCGTTCTTTTTCTGCGCGAAGGTTTGCGCCGAGGTCTTCGAGCGTTGCCGCGTTCACGTTGACGACCAGATCATCAAGGCCGTCCATAGAGATTGTAGATCGTGCCCACGGAGCAGCCTGAATCCTGTGCGATACGGCGCGCCTGCAGTGCCGCAAGTCCTTCGTTTGTCACAATTTTCCTGGCCGCGAGCAACGTGTTGGCCTTCAACCGCTCGCGGTATGTCCGCTCAGGCATCGCTATGCCTCCGGTCTATCGCGCTGACTCTTCAAGCCAGACAGATGAGCGTCAGTATACCACCATGTGCGCGAAACACAGCTGCAATCGCTTGACATTGATCAATGAATTGTACCGCGGCGACGTCCGCCTCCACCAACTTTCATGGCTTCGGCAGACCGCGCAACCGCGACAAAGACGCCACTCACGGCCACAAGATAGCAAGCCATATAGATGCACTGCGTTTCAAATCCAATGCCGAGATCGATCAGCCATCCGGTGATGCCGGGCCCGATCGCAGAAGCCGCCACTGTGAACGCGACAATGAGGGAACGGATCGCACCGAGATGGCGGGTCCCGTAATATTCCGGCCAGATCGATCCCATCAGCCCTTGCGCTGCACCCTGGCTCAAAGCCGCGATCGTCAGGCCGACCGGCGCCACCCAGAACCCGTCGTACGAGCCGAAAAGCGCAAATGCACATGCCAGCGGCAGAAGATAGGTCGACAGCAATCGCGCCGAGCCGAACCCGGTCGATCATCATCCCGGCGGCCAGATTGAAACTCACCAGGACGAGCGAGTAGATCGGATAAACCGCAACGTAACTCGACAGCGACCAGCCCTTGATCTCGGTCACGGTGGACTTGATGGAAGAACAGCGCGGTGATCATGAACGATGGTGCCATGACGCCGGGAAGCAACGCCCAGATCAACCAGTGGCGGATCGCCTCGCGCCGCTGCCAGTGCCGTCCTTCGAGGCCCGGGCAATCGTTTGCGCTCGCCAACGATTGCGGCGTGCGTTCGCGCCGCAAGAGCACCATGAGTACCGGCAGGGTAAAGACGGCAAGCGTGAGCGCGGCCAGCATCCAGCTGCCGCGCCACCCGATCCACGCGCTAATCGCAACGTAGATCATCGGCAGGAGTGCTTCCCCGAGCGCGAAGCCAAGCGAGCCGATGGCAACCGCCCGCCCGCGCTGCGCCCGAAACCACCGGCCCATCGCGGTGAGAGCAAGGTGGCTCATCATGCCCTGTCCGCAAAACCTGAGGCCTGCAATCACGGCAACCAGCATTACCCAGCTGTTGACCGCCGCCATCGCCAGGCAGGCGACGATGAACGCCGCAATGACGAAAGCAGCCAATGTGCGCACCCGCATGCGGTCAGCCAGCCAGCCAACCTGTACCAGGGTCAGCGCCGATGCCACCGTACCGATTGTATAGATGCCGCCCCACTCGCCTGTGGCTGAGGTCGAATGCTTCGCGAATATGTCCGGCTGAAAGCGATATGAAATACGTCTGACCAAAGCTCGACGACCACGTCAACACGATCCCGGCGGCAAGCCAGCGCGCGTTGTCCTGCGCGAACCGCAGCGTGTTCATTCCCGGTCCGCTTTGCTAGGGCGATCGAAGCAGAGCGGGGATACGGCCGGCGCAATGGGGTGGGGTAGGGCAGGCAAAGCGTAAGCTTTCGTGGGAGGGATCGCGAACTGCTCAAGCAGCATATACGCGCGAACTCACACTTCGCCTACCCTGGTCTTGCTCATGATCGGCTTGTCTGCATGCCTTTACCGGCGGCAGTATCGCCGCGATTAACTGGTGGCGCGTCGGCTGTGCCTGTTGCGCCACCGCTTTTCGGCAAGATAGGCCGTTGCATTTTCCTTGCCTGCGACCGCAATTGCGTTATCCACCTCCACGCGCGTGAGGGCCGATATCGGCCAGCATGCGATCGTCGAGCGCTTCCAGCTGTTCGGTTGCCCGGCGCCCATCGGGTTGCTCGCGAAGCGTCATGAAGAGCGATACAATCCAGCCGAAGAACCGCTCGGTCCTGTCATTTTGTGGAGTTGAGTTTTGGGGGTTATAAGTGGTCGTGCGCATCATGATCTCCAATTTTTTGTTAGGGCCGGGAAATGGTCCCGGGGCTTGCCATTTGCGATGCGACGAATATGCATGACCCCTCCTGACAACCCGGTGTCATGAGGGATTGCAATCTCCTGACAAGGCGTGTCAGGAGCAATGCCGTATGATCCAACCTGAGCGACGAGACTGACATTGACCGAGGGAGGATCGTGTGCGCCGCGCGGACCGCTTATTCGAAATCATTCAGCACATGCGCCGCAAAATGCTTGTGCGCGCTGCCGATCTGGCGACAGCCCTTGAGGTATCGGAGCGCACGATTTATCGCGACATTCGCGATTTGATGACAAGCGGCGTGCCGATTGATGGTGAGGCAGGTGTCGGTTACGTCCTGCGCGACGGTTTCGACATGCCGCCGTTGATGTTCACCGAGCAGGAGATCGAAGCACTTGTTCTCGGAGCGCGCATTGTCGAGTCTTGGGCCGACTGCGAACTCGCCGAGGCAGCCGGCGACGTTATTGCCAAAGTCGAAGCGGTCATACCGGACCGCCTGCGCAGCTTCATGTCGAACACGGCCCTGGTTGCCCCGTCCGAGCATTTCGTCGAGCCGATCGCGTTCGATATCGCGGACCTGCGCCGTTCGATCCGCAACCGCCAGAAGGTCGAATTCGACTATCGCGACGCCCTTGGCGACGAGTCCCATCGTATCGTTCGCCCGCTGTCGCTCGCGTTCTTCGGCCCCTCCTGGTGCCTCGCCGCATGGTGCGAGCTGCGCGATGACTTCCGCACGTTCAGGCTCGACCGCATGGTCGGGTTCGCTGTACTGGACGAGGTTTTCAAGAACGAACGCGGCAAGACCCTGAATGAATTCCTCAAGCGGCCGAACACTTGGACTGCCGGCATCATCGCGCAGCAGGCGCGCCGCGCCGGCGCCACGTAACGCCATACCGGCCGCTGGCCTTGCGCCCACACACCGCCGGCAATTTCATGTGCATGCCCAGATTGCAATTGCTGTCGCACCGTGTCCTGCCTATTGTGCCCGGTGTGAAGACGAAAGCTCAGCTGAACGTCAAAAGGCATTGAGCGAATTCGAGGGCCGAAGCATGAGCCAGCCGGGCAATATGATCATCATGGAGCACACCTCGATCTCGGGAAAAATCTCCAATTGCAACGTTGTGGAAATTCACGGCTACATCGATGGCGAGGTGCAGGCGGATCGTGTCGTCGTGCACGAGACGGGACGCCTTTACGGCACGATCGATGCCGGCGAAGCGGAAATACACGGCGAATTGCAGGGCGATGTCACGGTCCAGCGCCTGATCAAGATCGGCCGCGTCGGGTCCGTCTCGGGCAATGTCCGCTATGGCCAGCTCGCGGTCGAGCCGGGCGGCAATCTCAGTGCCGATGTACGCAACGTACCGCCTCGTATTGCCGGCGATCTTGACGTATCGGTGAAGCGCGGTCAGTCGGTGCGAATTACCCCGCTCGACCTGACGGCGATTGATCCTGACGATGCAGCCCAAAATCTGACATTCACCGTGTCAAATACTGCTTCAGGCTTTCTCGCAAGAAGCGGTGCGGCGACGGTGCCGTTGACCAGCTTCACCCAGGCCGAGTTGCAGACCGGCGCCATCATGTTCGTGCACGACGGCAGCGCCACCGCCAAGGCGAGTTTCGACGTCAGCGTCGCCGACGCCGAGGGCGCCACGTCGGGCAAGCCGCAAACGGTCAACGTCAACGTCAGCTAATGCAGATTCGACAAGGAGGCTGTCGCGTGCGCGTTCTGTATTTGCTGTCCGTACCATTGTTCATTTTGCATTGGCCCGGTTTGGCTGCCGCTTCAAAGCGCTCCGCTTGTTGCGCGGCGGAAAACGCCAAGTGCGTGAGTTTTTGCAACAATACTCGACCGGGCATTTTGCAAGGCAAGCGCTGTGACGATGCTTGTCGCTCGAGGCTGGCGACATGCAAACGGACCGGGCATTATAAGTGGAATTCCCGACCATCGGCATTCTGCCCGAAATAGGCAAAGAGCAGAATCCCGGCCTTTGGGCCGCGGCTTTTAGTCCTTGGACGGACCGGCGTTTGGCTTGCTTCAGCCGTTCACAATGCGCCAGTGCGGCGAGTTGATCACCGAACCGCGCATGGTCCGGGCCGCAGCAATTGTCCGGTGGACGAGGGGGCCGCGATCCTCAGGCTGCCTTTTTCATCAGTCCTTGGTTCACGATCGCCTCGGCGATTTGCACCGTATTGAGCGCGGCACCTTTGAGCAGGTTGTCGGACACCACCCACAGGACGAGACCGTTCTCAGTCGTCGTGTCTTCGCGAATACGGCTGACATAGGTCGCGTATTCCCCGGCCGCCTCGACCGGAGTGACGTAACCGCCGTCCTCGCGTTTGTCGACCACCAGGACACCCGGCGCCTCGCGCAGAATGCTCCGCGCTTCCGCCACCGTCATCGGACGTTCGAACTCGATGTTGACCGCTTCCGAGTGGCCGACGAAGACCGGTACCCGCACGCACGTCGCCGTCAGCTTGATCTTGGGATCAAGTATCTTTTTGGTCTCGGCCATCATCTTCCATTCCTCTTTCGTATAACCGTCCTCCATGAAGGTATCGATGTGAGGAATGACGTTGAACGCGATCTCCTTGGTGAACTTTTGCGCTTCGACCTCCTGGCCCGGTACGTACTTGCCCTTGGTTTGCTGCCAGAGTTCGTCCATTCCGGCCTGGCCTGCACCGGACGCCGACTGGTAGGTCGACACGATCACCCGCTTGATCGGGTTTTCCTCGTGCAGCGGCTTCAGCGCAACCACCAGTTGCGCCGTCGAACAGTTCGGATTGGCAATGATGTTCTTGCGTTCGTTGCGCGTCATGTAAGGTCCCAGCACGTGGCCGTTCACTTCCGGCACGATCAATGGCACGTCGATGTCGTAGCGCCAGGCCGAAGAATTATCGATCACCAGGCACCCGGATGCACCGATTTTCGGAGACCATTCCTTGGATACGCTGCCGCCCGCGCTCATCAGCGCGAAGTCGCATTTTGAGAAATTGAAGGTTTCGAGATCGTGGCATTTGAGTTTGGTCTCGCCGAAGCTCACCTCGCGGCCGATCGAACGGCGCGATGCGACGGCAAAGACCTCATCGACCGGAAACTTGCGGTCGGCGAGGACGTTGAGCATTTCCCGGCCCACGGCTCCCGTGGCGCCGACGACGGCAATCTTATAGCCCATTGGTCTGTCCTCAAGATAAGGCAACGCGCGTTTGCAGCGATGCAGCGGCGATGGATACGCGCACTTACGCAAATTATCAAGTCGCCCAATTCGCCTAATAAATCAACAAGCTGGAGATTGCCGAGCCAAGGCATGCCGCAGCAAAACGGATTGTCTCATAAGGGAGCAACGCGACCCGGCCGAAAGGCCGCCCCGCCGGAGCTGCCGCGCGCAGCGCGAATAGCGGCGTGAGGCAATCAAACCCGAAGGGAGCAACGCGACCCGGCCGAACGGCCGCCCCGCCGGAGCCGCCGCGCGCAGCGCGCCTAGCGGCGTGAGGCAATCAAACCCGAAGGGAGCAACGCGACCCGGCCGAAAGGCCGCCCCGCCGGAGCCGCCGCGCGCAGCGCGCCTAGCGGCGTGAGGCAAAGAAACCCAAAGCGAGGCGCATTTTTGGCGACGCGCTTTAGGACTTCGGTCGCAGCGCGCGCCAATAGTCGCGCATTACGAAGCCGGGTGATCCCAGGCATCTCTCGATCCGGCCGTCTTCGTGCCGGAAGACGCCGTTGCCGAGCGCCGACTGAAGTTCGCTACGGCAGCCGTTCTTGCACAAGAACATCTCCGGCCCGGCGCGATTGTCTCGGCACCATCGCGCACAGTCGTTGTAGACCTCCCGGCATCCGCGCATTTGTGCTTGGCCGGCTGTCGGCAAAACCATCGAGGCACAGATCAAAAGAGCGGCATGCCTGGCATTCATCACGTTCGACCCCGGGCCTTTGAGCATGATCACGCTAACACACACCCTTCATTGTGTCAGTTATGACGACTGTTATCCTCGGCTTTCCGCCGGTCCGTTGAGATGGCACCATCCCTTCGTGTTGCGCAAAGCTGCCGTCGCCGAACGGTATCGCCCAACGCCAGGTGTTGCGCTCAAGTTGGGTGTAGGGGCCGTTTGACAACTGCCCGCCAACCTACGCACCCGCACGAGCCAGATATACTGGTGGTTTCGGGTAGATGTTGCCCAAAATTCCATCAAATGTAGCCTTCAGGAGCATGTTCTGCGTTCCGGCCAACGTGTCCCTCTTTCCAATCGGCCGGTTGGCCCCTAATACCGTGGTACGACAGACCGGGTTTTGCACGATGCCAACTGGAAGGACGCGCCATGTATGAAGACTTGAAACTCTATATCGACGGTGAATTCACGGCGGGCAACAGCGGCGTTGGCGAAGATGTCCTGAACCCGTCCAATGACGAGGTTCTGGCGCACGTTCCACATGCCAAGCAGGCCGAGTTGGACGCAGCCGTGGCCGCCGCCGAAAAGGGCTTTGCCGAATGGCGCAAGATGTCGGCTTTCGAGCGTTACAAGATCATGCGCAAGGCCGCCGATCTGATGCGCTCTCGTGCCGACGACATCGCACGTGCGATGACGCTGGAGCAGGGCAAAGTCAATGGCGAGGCCAAGCTCGAAGTTTTGATGAGCGCCGATGTAATTGATTTCTTCGCCGAAGAGGGAAAGCGCGCCTACGGCCGCATCATTCCGCCCCGCATTGACGGTGTTCGCCAGATGGTGATTCCGGAGCCGGTTGGCATCGTCGCCGGTTTCTCACCCTGGAACTTCCCCGTCAGCCAGGCGGCACGCAAGATAGGCGGCGCGTTGGCAGCCGGCTGCGCCATCATCGTCAAGTGCCCGGAAGAAACGCCCGGCTCGCCGATCGGCATGGTCCGTTGCTTCCACGATGCCGGCACGCCGCCGGGTGTCCTGAACCTCATTTACGGCGTTCCGGCCGAGCTTTCCGAATACCTGATCCCGCACCCGTCGGTCCGTAAGATATCATTTACCGGGTCTGTGCCGGTCGGCAAGCACCTGGCAGCCCTTGCCGGCGCTCACATGAAGCGCGCCACAATGGAGCTGGGTGGCCACTCACCAATGCTGATCTTCGATGACATCGACACCGATCACGTCGCAACGCTCACTGCCGGACTGAAGTGGCGCAACGCGGGCCAGGTCTGCATATCGCCAACGCGCTTCTTCGTCCATGAGAAGGTCTACGACAACTTCGTCGCCAAGTTCACCGACATTGCCAAGAACATGAAGGTCGGCGACGGCCTTGATCCCGACAGTCAGATGGGCCCGCTTGCCAACCCGCGCCGTATCAATGCGATGGAATCGATCATCGCCGATGCCCAGGAGAAGGGCGCCAAGGTCGCCGCCGGCGGCAGCCGCATTGGCAACCAAGGCAACTACTTCGAGCCGACGGTACTGACGGACGTGCCGGAGACAGCCCGTATCATGAGCGAGGAGCCGTTCGGCCCGGTTGCCGTGATGCTGCCGTTCAGGGATACCGACGAGGTGCTCGAACGCGCAAACAAGCTGCCCTACGGCCTTGCCAGTTACGCCTTCACGCACGATACGGCGCTGGCAACCAAGGTCGCAGACGCGCTCGACCACGGCATGGTCTCGATCAACCATCACGGTCTCGCCGTGCCGGAAACGCCGTTCGGCGGCGTCAAGGACTCAGGCTACGGCCACGAGCAGAGCATCGAAGGACTTCAGGCCTACATGTCGCACAAGTTCGTCACCCAGCTCGGCTGACGCTGCTCGCACACGCGCGGTGCCGACGGCTTGATCGTTGTCGGCACCGGGATTTGCAGATGCGTTGTCGCGCCACGGCCCTGCGGGCCGGGCATCTAAACCGTCAGCATTTGATAGAGCTGATCTTTTAGCACCATCCGCTGTTTCTTAAGATCCTCGTAGTGCTCGTCGCTGATATTGAGCCCGGCCGCTTCTGCACGATGAATTTCGCGGTTGACGTCATGATAACTCTCGAACAACCGAGCAAAGTGAGCATCCGATGTCTTGAGTTTGTGGATGCGGTCCTTCAGTTCGGGGAACTCGGCTGCAAGTTCGTGCGGGACGTGCGACATAGGCAGGCCTTCTCAAGCGGTGGTTGATTGGGGAAAGTCAGTGTCGTCGCCGCTGCGCTCCGTGCATTGACCTCCCTCAAGTCCCGCACAACAAGCCGCGACGATCACCCGCCGCACTTACAATAAACACAGTTGCCGCGGAGCATGGTACACGTGGAATTGATTGTTGCACGGTTCGAAAGCGATGAAGCTCCTTCTGACCACAATGCATGTGGCTGTCCTCCTCACGGCCGCCGCGCAAGCCGCGCCGAAGTGGATGAACGACGAGCAGTTGCGCGAGGCGTTCGCCGGAAAGGAAATCGAAGGCTTCTACCGTAGCGGACGCATGTTTCGCGAGAGCTACAAAGCCGACAAGCGGTTGGAATATCGCGAGGGCGCCCGTACGGAGACCGGCTATTGGCGCGTCGTATCAGGCACGTTCTGCACGATATACGACGGCATGCCGTCGGGTGGTTGTTTCCGCGTACATCGCTTGAGCGTCAATTGCTTCGAATTCTATTTCCAGGCCCGTGACGAAGACGCCGCAGCCGACATCAGACGCCGCGGCAAACCGTCCTGGACGGCGCGTGCCTGGCGCACTGACCAACTCTCGACCTGCGAAGACCGTCCCACCGTGTGAAGCGCTCGCGACGTGTCGTGCCGTCGTCTCTCTATGTCGCCGAAAGGGCTTGCTCGAGATCGGCGACGAGGTCATCGACCGCCTCGATCCCCACCGAAAGCCTGAGCAGATTTTCGGGCACCTGGCTGTGCGGGCCTTCGACTGATTTTCGGTGCTCGATCAGACTCTCGACGCCACCAAGCGACGTCGCCGGCATGAACACCTGCGCTTGTCCGGCAACGCGGCGGGCATAGTCTCCATCGCCGTTGACGAGTAGCGACAGCATGCCGCCGAAACCATTGGTCATTTGCCGGCTTGCCACATCGTGGCTCGGATGGTTCTGCAGCCCGGGGTAAAGCACGCGGGCGACCTTGGGATGAGTCTCGAAATGCTTTGCGATCGCGAGCGCATTGGCCGATGCGCGCTCGAACCGCACGAACAGCGTACGCATTCCGCGGATCAGCAGCCAGGCCTCGAAGGCCGGAAGGATACTGCCGGTCAGTTTGCGCACCTCGTAGATCTCCCGCCAGTGCTCGTCATCCTTGGCGGTCACCAGCGCCCCTGCCGTCAGGTCGCTGTGGCCGCCGAGATATTTGGTAGCCGACTGGAACACGATGTCGGCGCCGAGTGCGACCGCATTCGTGGTGCATGGCGGCGAGACCGTCGCATCGACGCCGAGCCGTGCCCCGGCAGCGTGCGCAAGTTTTGCCGCGCTGGCAATATCGATCACATCCCACGTCGGATTGACCGGGGTCTCGATCCACACCAGCGCGGTTTTCCCGGGCCGGATCGCGCGGCTCAGGGCGTTCGGATCGGCCTGATCGAAGAACGTGACGTCGACACCGCGCCGCTCGTTGATCCGCCGCAGCCAGTCTGCCGCGCCGTAGTACATCACCCTTGGTGCGACCACATGCTGGCCGTTTGGAATTGTTTCGAGCACGGCCGAGATCGCGGCAAGCCCGGCATTGAACAGCAGTGCGCCGCTGCCTTCACTCAATGCGTTGACGACAGCCTCGGCTGCTGCAGTCGTCGGGCTTGCCTCGCGAGCATAGCTGAATTGCGAGCGAAACTCGTAGTTGGTATCGCGCGCAAACGTCGTTGAAGGCTCGATACCGGGCACAACTGCACCGGTCTGTTCGTTGATGATGTGCAAGGCCTGGGCGGCGATCGTTTCCGCGGCCCGTTGTCGCGAATTGCGCATGGCGTGCTCCACTGGCGGACGGTTACTGGCACGCTAACAGAGTTGGTTCGCGTCGCGCTGCCTCAAAGCGTCGCCGTCCGGCGCGTCACATCTCAGGCTTGCGCGAGCCCGAGCGCGATCCGGAAGCGGCGCGCGATCGCCGCTCCATCCTTTTCCGGAAGCATCCACGGATCTTCGCTGAGCGCGATCTTGGCAACGGCGAACACCGGACCCGGCGATTTGAACAGGAACGCGCCGAGTTCGTCGACGGCGCTGTGCTCGGTGACCATCATCGTTCGTCCGATACCGAAGCCTTCGGCAATCTTGCAAAGATCGGTCCGTTTGGCCGTGAGTCCGGCCTGCTGGCCGGTTTCGCCGAAGTGTTCGTTGTCGAGCACCAATACGGCAAGGTTGCCGGGCGCGTTGTCTGCGACGACACCGAGGGAACCGATGCCCATCATCATTTCACCGTCACCGGTCAGTGCCAGTACGCGCTTGTCCGGCTGCGCCAGAGCAAGGCCCAATGCGGTTGGAACCGCCAGGCCCATTCCGCCCCACGAATAGAGATACTCCGGGCTGTCACCGGCTGCGAACGCATCCCATGTTGGCGAGCCCAGCCCGGGCACGACAAGCGCGCCGTCGCGCTGTGCCAGGAGATCCGAGACAAACGCGCGCCGCTGGATCTTGTTGGAGCCTGCCTGTGCCATTTTATCGCCTCCTCAGTCCTGTCCGAAGCCCTTGGCACCGACCACGCGCTGGCTGACCAGCACCGCGCACGAGAACCCGCCATGAAAGGCGATGTCTGCGGCCGCCGCAAACGTTTCACCGACGTCTTGCGCCTGCTCCACTGGAAAGCATTTCACGCCCACCGCTTCGAGCACGGCCTTTGTCCCCATTCCCATTTGCACTTGCCAGGGATTGAACTCACCCCAGATCCCACGCATCGTCACCAGCATGAGGCACGGCACTTTGAGGATGCTCGGGTAGCCAAGGGCGTTGATGCAGTTGCCGACGCCGGACGACTGCATCGCGACCATGGCCTTCTCGCCGCCCAGCCACTGCCCGCAGACGATGCCCATGGCCTCTTCTTCGGTGGTCAGTGTGATCAGCCGCATTCCCGCATCATTTTGCACCATGTTGAGCAGCCGGGTCAGGCCGCCATCCGGCACTGTGCACACGGTCTTTATGTCGCGGCTCTTGATCTCGCGGAATACATCGTCGGACCAGTGCTGTCCGTCTGCCATTGTCGAGTCCTTCGGTCGGGTGGGATAGCGGCGGCCCGCGGCTGCGGATTTCCGAAACTGATAGCGATCTTTACGGCTGCGTGCCACGTTCTGGACGGTTGGCCGGCTGGCACAATCCGCAGTGTGATTGCAGTGGAACCGTCCGCGGCGCACCTCTAGAATTGGCGCAATGAACATGGTTGATCCACATCTTACGATTGCGATGGCCGTCCGCAACGGTGCGCGTTACCTCGCGGCGGCCAGCGAGAGTTTGCGCGAGCAGACCCTGCAGGACGTTGAAATTGTTGTGCTGGACAACGCCTCGCGGGACGAAAGCCCCGAGATACTCGCGGCCTGGGCGAGCGGTGACCCGCGTGTGCGCATCGAGCGGTCAGATCGCAGGCTTGGCGCGATAGAGGCCATCGCCGGCCTTGCCGGGTCGGCGCGCGCGGAACTGGTCATGTGGGCACCCCAGCAGGCGGTTTGGACACCCGATTACGCGGAAGTTCTTTCGGCCCAACTTGCTGCCAATGCGAACGCCGACCTGGCGGTTGCCCACGCGAGCGAGCGCGATGCAGCGGGTTATGAATGCGCATCCACGGCTTGGGCGCCCGACAGTGCCGCGGCCACCCTTAACCACCGCCAGTATTTGCTGCGCGCTGCCAATATCGGCTGGTGCGCTGGCATCTACCGGCGCCAGGCACTGGCGCTCGGGCTTCACGCCGCGGCCCGCTACCCGCAGGACTGGGCCACGGAATTCATGGTGCTGCTGCCATTGCTTTTGGCCGGGCGCGTGTGCGGCACCAATGACGCGCGCGTCGTACGACATGTGGAGCCGCGCGAGCCTCCCCCGGAAGCCGGCATCTACCGCGACTTCATGACCAGCGCATCGAAGGCACTTGCCGAGACGCAGGATCTTTCACCGGCCGAGCGCGCCTACCTTATGCCATTCGTCGCCGCCTATGCAGCGCGCCATGCCCAGCCGCTGCGCAGGTTCATGCGCCGGCGCATGGCAGCCGGCTAGGAGACGGCAGAACGAACCGCAAGTTGGCACTGGCAGCGGCGTGCGACGTGCTAAACCGAAAGCACCGATCTCGCGTTCAATACGGCAGGTCGGCCTGACATCGTCCGCCAAGCCGAGATTCGAAGAGACCACGATGCCCGAACCACCGAACGAAACCTCGAACGAACGCGGCGCCGGCCCTCGCCCCGACCGCATAATCATCGAAGGTCTTGAAGTTGAAACTTTTATCGGCGTGCACGACTTCGAGCGCGAAAACCGCCAGGGCGTACGCTTCGACGTTGAAATTGAAACAATCCCTGACTACGCCGAGATCGTGCGCACAACCGGCCGCTACGTTTCGTACGGCGATACGGTGAAGTACATCCGCGAACGCGCCGCCTCCGATGCGCACGTCGAACTGGTCGAGACCTGGGCCGAGGACGTTGCCGGTTTCGTATTGCAAAACGAGTTGGTCGCCGCCGTGCGCGTGCGCGTTCTAAAGACCGAAATCTACGCCGAGGCCGCCGGCGTTGGAATTGCCATCGAGCGACGCCGTCGAACGGCCGGCGAAAGCACCGGAGCAAACCCGTCGTGAGAGCTGTCGGTGTCATTTCGGATCGTTGTGCAGGATCGCCGGGAGCAACGGTCTGCCTCATCGCGCTGGGCTCGAACCTCGGCGACCGCCTCGCGCATTTGCGCGCCGGCATCGCCATGCTCGGTGCAGAGCACGGCATCGAAGTGATCGCTCTGTCCGCACTTTATGAAACAGCACCCGTCGGCGGTCCGCAGCGCCAGGAAGCCTATTTCAACGCCGCCCTCATGCTGCGCACGAGCCAGCCCGCACGGACGCTGCTTGCCACGCTGCACCGCGTCGAGTCCCAAAGACAGCGCGAACGTATCGTGCGCTGGGGGCCGCGCACGCTGGACCTCGATCTCCTCACGTATGGCGATATGATTTGCGAGGACAACGCCTTGCAGCTTCCCCATCCGCGCATGCATTTGCGTCGCTTCGTGATGGCGCCGGTATGCGACATCGCACCGGAGATGCGCCATCCTGTAACTGGGCAAACCATGCGCGATCACCTCCAGGCGTTGCCCGAGGAGCCCGGCGACCTCACGCGCATCATGGGACGCTGGGCCGACGACGAACAACAAGGATACATGGAAAGATGATCACGCCCGACCAGCTACTGCCGCTTTGGAGCGCGCATCGCGAGGCGCTCACGCACCCGATCAAGACGTTTTCCTTCCCGCACTTCGGGCGCACCTTTGAGGATCGGCCCTACCAAATGGGCGTCATCAATCTCTCGCGGGATTCGACCTACCGTGAAAGCCTGTGCCTCGACGTCGAGGCTGCACTCTATCGCGCCCGCCGCATGACCGTGGAGGGCTGCGTCATGATCGATATTGGCGCTGAGTCCACCGGCGAAACGGCTGACCTCATCGATATCGACGGCCAGATCGCATCACTCGTTCCCGTCGTGCGCACGATTGCCGACGATGGCATTCTGGTGTCTGCCGAAACGTACCACGCCGAAGTCGCCCGCGCGGCGCTCGAGGCCGGTGCCGGCATCATCAATCTCACAGGGCGCATTGATGATCCCGCATTCTACGAGATGATTGCGCGCCATGAGGCAGGCCTCGTGCTGTGCTACACACCCGGCGAGAACGCCCGCTCGTCCGACGAACTGCCGTCGTCCGACGTCATCGTCGAGCGTCAGCTCGCGTTTTTTCGCGAACGCCTCAAGCTGGCGGCCGCCGCCGGCATCACCCGCATCTGGATCGATCCCGGCTTCGGCTTCGCGCTCAATCTCCCGGACGGACGCGAGCGTGTGCGCTATCAAACGGAGAGTGTCCTTCAGGCATTCCGCTTCCGTATTCTCGGCTGGCCGGTGTGCGTGACCATGGCCTCGTCCGTGTTCCTGTTCCGCGACGAGGTGCGCTGTGCCGAGACGGCCATGGCAGTGCTCGCATTGTTGTCCAAATCGAACCTGCTGCGCAGCCACGAAGGCGCACGCGTCCAGCCGGTGATCGAGATGCTGGAGATGTGCACCGCATGACGGCGCGAACGAACGAGGCCACGACCCGCGGCAGGGACGGAGAAGGCCGCGTCGCCCTGGTCACCGGCGCCGGCCGCCGCGTCGGCCGTGCCATCGCATTGGGTCTTGCCGAAGACGGTTTTGCCGTCGCGGTACACTACAACGGGTCTGAGGCTGGCGCCGTCGAGACGGTCACAGACATCGAAGCAAACGGCGGGAGCGCGATTGCATTGCGCTACGACCTCGTCGAGGCCGGTGGCTGCGGCGCCCTCATAGCCGGCGCCCGCAGTGCTCTTGGGCCGGTCAATGTGCTCGTCAACTCGGCTTCGCTCTTCGACAAAGACTCGATCGAAACACTCACCGAGGAAAGCTGGCGCCGTCTCGTCAGCGTCAACCTCATGGCTCCGGTGTTCCTCATGCAGGCCTTTGCCCGTCAGGCCCCGCCACCGGAGGATGCCGCCATCATCAACATCCTCGACACGCAGATGACCTCCGTCTACCCGCAGCGCTTCAGCTATTTCTGTGGCAAGTTTGGCCTCGAAGGCGCGACCCGGCTCGCAGCGCTCGACCTTGCCGCAAAGGGCATCACCGTCAACGCCATTGCACCGGGCCTGATCCTCCCGAGCGGCCAGACGGAGGACGAGTTTGCCCGGCGGCAACGCCTCACGCCGCTCGGCGAAGGTCTCGGCCCGGATGATGTTGTCAGAGCCGTCCGGTATCTCATCGCAGCGCGCCAGACCACGGGCCACACCCTGGTTGTTGATGCCGGCCAACGACTGCTCGGCTTTGGCAATATGGGCCAGTGATGCCGGAGGTGCGACGCCGAAAAGTTGCGAAGTCGGAGAACTTGATAAGACATGGTCCGGGCCAGCGCGGGCAGCGGCCAGCATGCGTTGCTCCGCATAACGCGAACCTTTGAGGAGTATTCCATGGCAGCGGAAATGGGTCGCTCGTTCGGCGCGGCAGCCTACGGCGGCGAGGGCTGGCAGCCGCGACGGCGCCGCCACCGGCAAGAAATCGGTGATCTCTGGACGGCCTGCGGACTGGATTGCGAGTGGTCGCCACTGCGCGCGGTATTGCTCCACGAACCCGGCGACGAACTCGTGCCGCCGAGCGGCGATGTTAATTCCGCATTGCAGCTTGCGCCGCTCGATATTGGCAAAGCCCGCGCGGAATATGCCGAGATGGTGGCACGCTACCGCGCAGCCGGCGTCGATGTCCACCTGGTGGCCCCCGACGGTCCCGTTTTACCGAACCAGATGTTTTGCGCAGATCTCTTCGCGATGACCAGCGAGGGCGCCATTCTCGCACGGCCTGCCTCCGAGCAGCGCGCCGGTGAAGAGCGTCACGTCGCGGCCCGCTTGGCGGCGCTTGGTATTCCGATTCTCAAGACGCTGACCGGCAATGCCGTGTTCGAAGGTGCCGACCTCATGTGGATCGATGCCGACACGGCGGTGATTGCCCGCGGCCTGCGCACCAACCAGGCAGCCATCGATCAGTTGCGCGGGCTCATGGCAGAACTTGGCGTCGAACTCATAGCGGTCGATCTGCCGGCCGGAACCATGCACCTGATGGGCGTGTTCAGGATTGTCGACCGGGACCTGGCCGTCTGCTGGCCTTACCGGGTTCCGCACGCGTTGATCTCGGTGCTTGAGGAGCGCGGATATCGATGCGTGTACGTTCCCGATGAATTCCATGCGGAACGCGGTCTGGCAATGAATCTTGTCACGCTTGCCCCTCGCCGCATTCTGATGGCCGAAGGCTGCGACCAAACGCGGGCCCTGTATGAGCGCAACGGCATCGATTGCCTGACAACACCCGTCACCGAGTTGTCGAAAGCCGCCGGCGCCGTCGGCTGCCTGACGGGCGTTCTGCGACGCGACAGTCGTTCGTAGCCTCAATGCCGCCGCGCTCGCGATCCGTTTCACACCGCCAGCGCCATGCCGTCGCGACCCGGATCGGCGCCGCCGTCCCAGCGGCCATCGGCGATGCGAATGCCGTGCACGCCGGCGAACACGTAGCTGAACGGGGTGCGCGCCACAGGATAACCGCGCCGCTCCAGCTCATCCGTGACAAACCTGGGGATCCGGTTGGAGACATCGATGGTGTTGCTGTTCGCCGTGATCCGCGGCGCTGCCACCGCCTCCAGCATGGTCATGTCGAAATCGATGACGTTGAGTATCGACTGCAGGACACCCATGGTGATGAATGTGCCGCCCGGCGCCCCTACGACGATGTAGGGCGCATCGTCCTTGAACACGATCGTCGGGCACATAGCCGTAAAGCGCCGCTTGCCGGGCGCGATCGAGTGCGGCATGCCCGGGCGCGGATCGAAAGCGCCCATGCAGCCGTTATACATGAAGCCGAGGCCCGGCGTCACGACGCCCGACGGCATGCCCAGCGAGTGCGTCATGGAAACGGCATTGCCGTATTGATCCACCACCGTGACGTGCGTCGTGTCGCGCGACTCTTCCGGATGGTCAAGCCGGACCACGTCGGCCTTCTCTCCGGAAGTGATGCGCCGGGCAAGGTCTGCCGCGCGGTCTGGGTCGAGGAATGTTGCCACCGGCACATCATTGAACGCCGGGTCGCCCATCATGTTGTCTTTGTCGATGGTTGCGAGTTTCATCGCTTCGGCAACGGTTGCGATGTAATCCGCACTGTTATGGCCCAGCGCCGCGAGATCGAAGTGTTCCAGAATGTTGAGCATTTCCAGAACCATGACCCCGCCGCCGGGTGGTTGGTTCGATGCCACTGCGTGTCCGCGATAGGTCCCCCATAGAGGTTCGGACCTGACGGTTTCATAGGTGCGCAGATCGTCCATCGACATCAGGCCGCCGTTCGCCTGCATGTCCGCGACAATCTCTTCACCGAGATCACCCGCGTAAAAGACGTCGGCCCCACCATCGCGTATCCGCTCCAGCGTCCGCTTCATGTCGGGGTTTTCGATCCGCGCGCCAACGGGGTGCGTACTGCCCGCTTTGTCGAAATAGATGTCGCGCGCCGCTGCCGTATGGCGCAGCTTGTCGGCCATCGCCATCCGCCCCATGATTGCCGAGGAACTCCAGAACTCGTCGATGTGCGGACGCACGACGAAACCCAGCGCAGCCTGCTCGATGGCCGGTCCGATGATGTCCTTCCAGTCCATCGTGCCATGCTCGCTCACAGCCTCGTAGTAGGCCTTTAGGCTGCCCGGCGTCATGATCGATTGATAGCCGCACTCGTTGGCCCGGTTGTGCAGGATGAACCCGAATCCGTCGCGCGCCTGCGACTTGATCTGGTCCGCCCACATGTCGTCGGTGGCTGCGGCAGGCGCGGTGGTGTGGAAGTCGATATAGCCGTGAAAGTTCTTCTGCGGCAGGAACAGCTGCAGCGTGCCGAAACCGGCAATGCCGCACATCATCGGATCGACCACCGTCTGCACCAGCGCACACGTCATCGCCGCATCGACGGCATTGCCGCCGCGCATCAGTGCCAGCGCCCCGGCTTCCACCGCTTCCGGCTGCGGTGCGCACACCATTCCCTTTGTCATGTCGGCCTCTCGTTCGGTGTTCGGCTGAAGTGCTACGGGGTTATGAGCTTGCAAGCTTGGCATGCACCTGCTGGTACGTCCATGTGCCGAAGACAATATCGGTAGGTCACTCGATGCTGATCGATGAGTTCCCGCCTTAGCGCTTCGGCGGCGCAAAGTTCAGGCGGATATACTCTTCAACGAAGCCGCATTTCAGGATGTTGGAATAGGAATGCTGCGGGTCGCCCGGAACATCTTCGCCCGTGCAGGTGAAGATCTGTCGGCAACCTTGATCCAGCGCGAACGCGACCCGCGTCCGAAGAAGCGCCGATTGACCGCCTTGTCGGCGATAGTCCGGCGCCGTGGCTCCAAAATCGGTCCACGCGGTGTCGCCGTCGATGAACAGCGCACCGGAACCAGCCGGCTGGTCGCCGTCAAAGGACATGAAGACATGCCATCTCTCACGCCCTGGCAGGGCCTGCAGCCAGGGTTGGGCATCATCGCCGAGATCAAACGCATCACATACAATTCGAGCACTTTCCGCGGCGTGCTCGGGACCGATCTCGCGAACAGTGAGTTTCGTCTTTGGAGCGGGCAACGCGTCCCTGCCGCGCGAGAACTTTTGCCAGCCGCGCGCCTTTTCAAGTCCCCGCGTCTCGAGCATCCCCGCAAATGTTTTCGGCGCGGCGTCCGGGTGTACTTGGACGAAAAACCTCTCAACCCCCGCCTTGCGATAGGCGTCAACCATGGCATCGGCCGTTTCATCGGTTTCCGGCCGTGCCAGTCCCGCACCGATCGCCCGGTTGATCACGATGGCCGATGCCGGCAGCGCGTGCGCCACCGATACGAACGCTGATCCGATGTTACGGCCCGTGATGCCGAGCGTCCCACGCAATTCGCCAGAGGCAGCCGCATGCAGGTCTTCGAGCGCTAGCCGCTCGATCTCTTCCGATGGATGGGCCATGCCTCAATTCCCCGACTTGAAGGTGATCGGCGCGGTGTGCGTTGCACCCGTTGGATTGACGAAGCGCGCGCAAAAACGCCGATCAGGTGTGGCGAAGAAGCTACCAGCCACGGTGAAGGATGCAAAATCGGGCGCAACTGACACTTGTCCGAGAAGCTCCAACGGCGCCCGACCGTTTTTTTACCGACGGCTTTTCGCAACGTTGTCTAAGTTCCTATACATCAACGCAAAATCTGTCTCGTGAGCGACCCATTGTTCAATGCCGCAAGGCCATCGCGTTGGTTTTTGGCCAAACTGATTGTCGCAAATCCGACACGACCGTTCGTATACAGGCCGTTTGCGGGGCGCTTCCCGCATAATCATAATGCGCCGTGCGTCACCACCATTGCCGCAGAATAAGAACCGGTGGCGCCTCATCGAAAAGTCGCGACCAATTCATACAAATCCTATAGCTGGGAGGAGCGGATGTCTCAATCGACAGATACGGACCAGGATGGGGTCCCTCATCCAATCGAGTCCGACTACGAGCTTGGCCAGGACAACATCACGCCGTTTGGCCTTGATATCCACAACCCGGTATTTTTGATCTCCGGGCTGACGATCTGTGCATTCGTCATTCTCACGCTGATGTTCCAGGCTGATGCTGAGACGTTTTTCAAATGGCTGCGCACGACGCTCACCACCAATCTTGACTGGTTCTTCCTGCTCTCCGGAAATCTTTTCGTGATTTTCTGCCTGGTCCTGATGCTACCGCCGTTTGGCGGCGTGCGCCTGGGCGGGGCGGACGCCAAGCCGGACTATGGCTACCTCGGTTGGTTTGCGATGTTGTTCGCTGCCGGCATGGGTATCGGTTTGATGTTCTTCGGCGTGTCGGAACCGATGTCACACTATGCGTCTTCGCTCGGCGGTACAGCCGTCGAAGGCGGCGCAAGAACGGATTGGGCACCGCTTGGCGCAGCAAAGGGTGATCCGGCAGCCGCCCGCGACCTGGCGATGGCAGCAACGATTTTCCACTGGGCGCTGCATCCCTGGGCGATCTACGCCGTCGTGGCGTTGTCTCTGGCGTTCTTCACGTTCAACCGCGGCCTGCCACTGACGTTGCGGTCTGCGTTTTATCCGCTGTTCGGCGAAAGGGTCTGGGGCTGGACCGGACACATCATTGATACGCTAGCGGTGTTTGCCACGCTGTTCGGCCTCGCGACTTCGCTCGGCTACGGGACGCAACAGGCACTTGCCGGGATGAATTATCTCTTCGGTACCGGCACCGGCGGTGCCGCCCAGGTCATCCTGATTACGGTGATTACGGCAATGGCGCTCATCTCGGTGCTGCGTGGTCTCGATGGCGGCGTCAAGGTCCTTTCCGAGATCAACATCGCGATGGCAGCGCTTCTTTTGCTGTTCGTCATCGCGGTCGGCCCGACGACGACGATCTTCGAGACCATCCTCTCCGGCGGTTCCGCCTACCTCCGGGAATTGATTCCGCTCTCGATGCCGTTTGGCCGCGAAGATGCCAACTTCTCGCAGGGCTGGACGTCGTTCTACTGGGCCTGGTGGATCTCGTGGTCACCGTTTGTCGGTATGTTCATTGCCCGGGTCTCGCGCGGCCGCACGGTTCGTGAGTTCGTGTTCTGCGTGATCATCATCCCGACCATTGCATGCGTCCTCTGGATGGGTGCATTCGGCGGAACTGCGATCGAACAGGTCGCAGCGGCCGCGGCCGAGGGCAAGGAGGCCGCCGTCAAGGGCGCACCGCTCGAGCTCAAACTCTTCGAAATGCTCAAGCCGTTGCCGTTTGCGCAGATCACGTCATTCCTGGGTATCGTGTTGGTGCTGGTCTTTTTCGTAACGTCGTCGGACTCCGGTTCGCTCGTCATCGACACCATCACCGCCGGCGGCAAGACGGACGCGCCTGTCTCACAGCGCGTTTTTTGGTGCACGTTCGAGGGCCTCGTTGCAGCAACGTTGCTTCTGGTCGGCGGCGCTCAGGCGCTCGGTGCCTTGCAGGCGATGGCGGTTTCGACAGGCTTCCCGTTCACCATCGTGCTGCTGTTGATGTGTGTGAGCTTGATGATTGGTTTACTGCGTGCCAGTCGCCAGTAATCCAGCCGGCTTTGCACAAACGCTGCGAAAGGCGCCGGGCAATCCCGGTGCCTTTCTCGCTGACCGGCCGCACACGTTCGCAGGCGTTCGGTGGCTCATTGCACGGCTTCGGCACCGACCATTGTCGCGGCTTTGATTTCCATCAAGGACCAGCGGTCATGGTCCACCCACGATCAACGCATGGCGCACCAAACCGACGAATGGACGAGCATTATGTATAAAAACATCATGGTTCCCGTAGACCTCGCTCATACCGACAAGTTGACCAAGACCATGTCGGTCAGCGCTGACTTGGCCAAGCATTTCGGAGCCAAGTTGACAGCGGTCGCCGTCACATCTTCTGCGCCAACCACCGTCGCACATAACCCGGAGGAATTCGCCCAGGTGCTCGACAAGTTCGCGGCCGAACAAGGCGGTACGCACGGGCTGACGATAGCGACCAAGACGATGGTTTCACCGGATCCGGCGATCGACCTCGATGCGACATTGCAAAGGGCGGCAACCGAGCTTGGATGCGATCTCGTCGTTATGGGCTCGCACGTTCCGGGATTTGCAGAGCACGTCTTTGCCTCGAATGCCGGCTATCTTGCCTCCCACTCGGACATTTCCGTATTCGTTGTTCGGTGACGACGATCGCAGCTTCACGTGAACGGACGTCCGCCACGCGCGCGGCGAGCGATGCAGTGCTCGATCCATTGCACGACGACCTCTGTCTTGCGCAGCAACCGCTGGTCTTCGTGCACGAGACGCCAAATTTCTCGTGAGGGCAGAGGGTGCGCGGTCGAATACCGAAGACGGCGCAGACATGTGATGCTGTCGGCGACAATCGTTGGCAGTAAGGATTTCCCTTGACCGGCCACCACGGCTTCGAGAGCGGTTTCGACGTCATGGACCCTGAGCCCCGAGATCGCCTCATCGTTGGCCCTTGCCGCACGGGCCATCCATTGCGCCTGGTGCAGATGCGCCATGGCGTCCTCGTAGGAAATCCATGGCAGCCTCCCGCCTTCGCGTGCTGAATAACCGCGAGATGCATAGATTGCGAAATCGAGCCGGCCAATGCGACGCGCCTTGACCTTGGTCCCGCCCGCAGTCGGGCGGGCGAGTCGCAGCGCGATGTCGGCTTCACGCAGCGTCAGGCTGTAGTCGCGGCTGTCGGGGATCAATTCGATTACGAGCTGCGGATGCTGCCCGATCAAGTCTTCCACCGCCGGTGCCAGAACGCGATTGATCAGAATCGGAACTGAGGTCAATCGAACCGTCCCGCCACACGCGTGCCGATCAGACCCCAGTGATTCCGCAATAAGATCGGTCTCGTGCTCCATGGCCTCGATACGGGCCGCAATCTCTTTGCCTTGCGGCGTAAGGGCGAACGACCCGCTCGCCTGGCGCACATAGAGCTCGACATCGCTCGCAGCTTGCAGGGCAGCCAACCGCCGCGACACCGTCGTGTCGTCCACACCCATCAGTTGCGCGGCCGCAGAAATGCTCCGCCCGCGCTTGAGCGCCAATAGGTATCTGAGATCGTTCCAGTTCTTGAGCTGCACAACTGCAGGTTAGGGCTGCACGACTGCGCCTGCAATCTGCAAGTTTGCGGAAGTAAAACAACTTCGATCAACGGAATTGGAGGCCCGTCATGAAGTTCATCGTCGTGTTCGAGGACAATCCCGGAACTGGTGACGCGGTGCGCGCCAAATACATGCCGAACCACCTGTCCTTTCTTGCGGCGAACCGAGGCAAGGTGCTCGCCGCCGGCCCATTGCGAGAGCAGGACGGCAGCGGCGCCGGCGGCCTCTGGATTGTCGAGGCCGAACACGCCTCTGAAGTCCGCCAGCTGGTCGAGGAAGACCCGTTCTGGGATACGGGCTTGAGAAAATCCGTCCGCATCCTGCAATGGCACCAGGTCTTTGCCGACGGCAAGCGCCAAATTTGATTGCCAGAGTGTTGGTCGCTACCCGCCGGCAACGCCCTGCGTATTGACATACAGGGCATAGAGCGACTGGCTCGCCGCCATGAACAAGCGGTTGCGCTTGAGGCCGCCGAAACATACGTTTGCACAGCGCTCGGGCAGCGCGATACGCCCGATCATGGCACCATCCGGCGCGAACACGACGACACCGTCGAGATCTTCGCGGCCCATTCCCCAGCCGCACCACAGGTTTCCGTCGACATCCACCCGGAAGCCGTCCGGCGTTCCCTTGTCGGCATCGATGAAGACCCGCTTGCCGGAAATCGACTTGCCGTCGCTAGTGACGTCGTAGGCGAGTATCTTGCGGCTCGGCACGCCGCGCGACTCGACGATGTAGAGAATGCTCTCATCCGGTGAGAACGCCAGGCCGTTGGGCCCGAGCACGTCGTCTGCAACGATGCTTGCCTCACCTGTTTCGGGGTCGAGTCGGTAAACGTTTTGCGCGATCTCTGGATCTGACTTGTGTCCCTCGTAGTTGCCGAGAATGCCGAACACCGGATCGGTAAACCACACCGAGCCATCGGACTTCACGACAACATCGTTCGGCGAGTTGAGGCGTTTGCCATCGAAGCTGTCCATCAACACCGATATCGAGCCGTCGTGTTCGGTGCGCACTACGCGGCGCCCGCCGTGTTGGCACGTCACCAGCCGGCCCTGCCGGTCGCGCGTGTTTCCGTTCGAGAAGTCCGACGGTTTGCGAAACGCGCTGACCGCACCGGTTTCCTCCTCCCATTTGAGGATGCGGTTGTTGGGGATGTCGCTCCACAGCAGGTAGCGCCCGTCACCGAACCATACCGGCCCCTCCGCCCATCGACATCCGGTGTAGAGCCGTTCCACCGCAGCCGATCCGATGCGCAGCGCATCGAACCGCGGGTCGAGCGTTTCGATCAGCGGGTCCGGATATCTCGGATGCGGGCGCCATCCTGCGGTCTTGGCATGCGGTGTCGGGTCGGTGAGGTCCATGTACGGGCCTTTCCTTGGCAAGTGATTGTCACGAAGCAGATGTCGTCTACGAGCCTACGCCTTGTGGTCGCAGCCTGTCATCCCTGGCCGTTACGTTGCACAACTTCTTGGCACGTCAGCGCCGTGTGATTTGGCATGCGACAATTCTTCCGCCATGATGATCCCGACCCGATCGTTGAGAGGAGCGATTGACATGCGGCAGAGCCTGGCGTGCCGGCGCATCGCCACCCCTATGCCAAGGCACGCAACGTTTGCCGCGGGCCTTCTCGTCCTCCTTGCCGCCGCCTTGCTTCCGATCAAGGGCTCCACGCGCACGTCGACCGCGGTCGATCTGGTCCTTGTGTTGGCCCTCGACGTCTCTGGCAGCGTCGATGCCCGGGAGTTCGACCTTCAGCGCCGCGGGCTCGCCGAAGCAATCCGCCACCCGCTCGTTCTCGAAACGATAAGGCGCGGTGCGCGCAGGCGCATCGCAGTCGCGGCCATCCAGTGGGCGGGTGCAGGTCATCAGGCCGTGTCGGTCGGCTGGCAGGTGGTCGGCGACGTCGAAGCCGCGCAACGCTTCAGCCGGCGACTGCTGCGCACGCCGCGCGCATACTTCAACAGCCAAACGCATCTTTCCGGTGTCATCGACTATTGCGTTGCGATCGCGCTCTCGGCGCCATTCACGGCACCCCGTCATGTCATCGACATATCCGGCGACGGTATGGACAACGTCCAGTATGAGCCGCACCGCGCCCGCGACCGCGCCGTGCTCGCCGGCGTCACGGTCAACGGCCTGGCGATCGTCAATGACACGCCATGGCTTGATTCCTACTATCGCACCAACGTCATTGGCGGATACGGCGCCTTCGTCATCAAAGCCAAAGATTACAACGACTACGCTGACGCCATCTTGCGCAAGCTGCTGCGCGAAATCGATCAGCACGTCCTGTCATGATCGCTCTCATGGCGGGTCGATGAACATCTCTGAAGCCGCGCGCGCGATGTTGCGGTTCTCACAAGATGCGTAACGGAGAGCCGATATGGTCCGACGCGACAACTGGGGCTGGAAGGCGCGCATCGGCATGTTCATCGTCGACTGCGAGGCCGTCCCGGAGGCCGAGTGGTGGGCAATGGCGCCGCCGCACGTCTCTGTACATGCCGCACGCATAACAGCATCGACGCCATGGGCGCCATGGAATGAGGCCCGCACCGGCGTTACCCTGTCGGACGATCTCGAACGCGGCGCCGGGCAGTTTGCGCGCATGCGCCTTTCCGCCGTCGTCATTGGCCACAGTTCCAGCAGTCTGCTTGGCGGCAGCGGTTGGGACGACGCGGTCACCCGGCGCCTGGCCGAAGTGGTCGCGCCGGGAACGAAAGTGACCACCAATGGCCGCGACTGCCGCGCCGCGTTGCAGGCGTCCGGCATCGTCCGGCCGTTTCTCGTCTTTCCGGCCTGGTTCGGCGAAGCGGTTCTCGACACCGGCGAGCGTTACTTTGTCGATCACGGCTTTGCAGCGGCGGGCCGCATGCAGTTCGACCCCGGCCGCAACTGGCGCGACTTGCCACCTGAGCGGCTTTACCCGGAAGGCATGGGCTTCGCACAGGACGTCGAGGCGCTCTACGCACAGATCCGCGCCGCCTGCCCGCGCGATGCCGACGGCGTCTTGATCATCGGCACCGGCTTTCGCTGCATCGGCATCATCGACGCTCTGGAACAGGACCTCGCCCGGCCTGTGATCACGGCCAATCAGGCCAGCCTCTGGCATTGCCTGCGGCTTGCCGGCGTGCGTGCAACGGTGGAGGGCTACGGCAAGCTGTTCTCGATCTAGCGGGCCGCGTTGCGCCGCCGCAGGCCAATTCGAACTGCTTCAGGCGCGCGCCATCTTCTTGAATTTGCGCACCACCATATCGCGTCGCAGCTTCGACAGGAAATCAATGATCAGCCTGCCGTCGAGATGATCGATCTCGTGCTGGACGGCGGTTGCGAGCAATCCTTCGGCCGACAGTTCCTGTGCGTTTCCGTCGCGATCGATGTATCGCACGGTCACGTCTGCCGGTCGCTCGATTTCGACCCTGATGTCGGGTAGCGACAGGCAGCCTTCCTCGTAGGTGCGCAGCTCGTCGCCCCTGGCCACGATTTCGGGATTGATCATGCAGATCGGATTGCGCGGCTCGTTTTCGTGATCGGTCACGTCGAGCACGAGAACGCGCTTCGGCACCGCCACCTGAATGGCGGCGAGCCCGATGCCGGGCGCCGCATACATCGTCTCGAGCATATCGTCGAGCAGCGCACGCAAGTCGTCATCGACCCGCTCGACGGGTTCGGAAACCTTGCGCAGGATCGGATCGGGCAGTGTGACGATATCGAGTTTGGCCATGCGAGGGAGATAAGCGAGCCGTCGCAGCCGGTCAATTGAGGCAAACCGCGACGGGGTAGGATTGTGGCACGGTCTAGCATGCGCGTCAGGTTAATTTGGGCGAGCCAAGGAAGGCTTTGAGTGGTTCAGCTTTGGCTGTCGCCAGCGCAAGTTTCTGACATTGCCATTCGTTGTGCGGGATGAGGCAGACGGCGTGAAGATCGTCGCCAAGGTTGTGATGCCTGGAACGATCATCAATACGGATGAAGCCCCGCATTGGGACGCGCTGCACGCCAAGTTCGACACGCGTCGAATCAACCATCAGGTAGCCTATGTCGAAGACGACACGTCAACGAACCAAGCCGAGAGTTACTCCTCAGGTCTGCGCCGGATGATCCGCGGCACGCACCATTACGCTTGCCCGCAATACCTCTACCAGTACGCCGAGCATGCGGCATGGCTCGAAGATTATCGCCGCAAGGACAACGGCGCACTGACTCAACGCATGCTTGGTCTAGCATTAACGCATCCGGTTAGTCGTGAATGGAAGGGGTATTGGAAGCGTAACCTTAGGAGCGCTTCCCATCAATTAGAACCACGTTTTCGCCAGATGGCAAAAGCTTGGCTAGCTCTGCCTCAAATCTATCTCGGAGTTCCGGTTCGCGAGACGTTCGGTGCTCAATGTAGTGCCTGACGGCAGCCCTAATCACTCTGATTTCTGGCGTTCCGTCTTGGGCCGCGCAAAATGCAACCAGCATGGAATCTATCGGTTCTTTCAGGTTGTAGCGAGAGCCTGTCTTCCGGTTGGCCATTCTGCACCACGCATAACAAATAAGTACATTATTGTACAATTATGTTGCATCGAATCTCAAACAATGATTGTTTCGGGCAAAGAAAAAGGGCCGCCCCTAAGGGCGACCCCGTTTCTTCTCGTGAGGGCTAGGAGCGCTTGTTTTGGAAGGCGGCGCCCCTGGTCCGATCTGTCTGTCAAATCTCGTAGATTGGCAAGTTGCGACCACCATCGACGAGACGAATGGCGTGAAGGCATCCAGATTTGCTTGTGTAGCCTTCGCCATGAGCGATGATTTCGTGATTTGCAGCCCGTAGCCGCCAGTACCATTGGCGGTCTGCCGGGCTTTTGCGAATCGAGAAATACATTTTATGGAGCTCCTTCTATCAATGTCGGAGAAGTTTGAAACGCACGTCTTCTCGTACTCCCACGACGGAAAACTCTGGGAGGTTGAGATACCGGCCAAAGACGCGGACGATGCAAAGGCTCGCATCGGCAGATTGGCTTACGCTCACTATGATGGGGTACTTGTCGCCAAAGTCCCGGCCACGATGGGGCCGCTGGCTAAGCTAGCGGTTTGGCTAAGAAACGCTGCCAAGTACTGACTATCACAAAACGTGACTGCCTTGGAGTCCCTTTGTTCTCGGATGATCGGGATTTGTTCTAACACACAATCTCCCAAACATTGTACATCCCCGGCCCTGACGACGATCTCGCTACCTCCTTGTCGCGCTGGTAGCGCAGCGCCACGCCTCAACAATTGGTCATGACGTTCAACAACCGCGTGTCTTCCGTGTCGACGCCGCGCTCGATCATCAATTGAAGGGCAAAATATCGCGCGTTGTCATTGGCTCCGACGCTACCCGCAAGATATTCAGAAGGCCCTTGGCCATCTCGCTTCGTTTCGACCAGTCATCGGGCGGTCGGAACGCTTTCAACTTGATCCCCCCTAATCCCAAGTCTGGATCAGACAGCAAAGGAACGGTTTCGAAGTCCACAAACCAACTGACGAGCGCCGCCGCAAAACCGCGCCCCTCACCGCCCGACGTTGCGTGTGAGATAAAGCACGCCGCCGCCGAAAATCAGGCCACCGAGGATCGCGCCGAAAAGTTCGGAGCCTGGCCAGATCAGCCCGCCGAGCCAGGTGCCGAGAATGAAGCACGACACGCCGGCAACGAGTATGACGAGTACGCGCAAGATCATGGCAACCCGGCCGCTCGCAACACGTGACGCTTAGGTCACCTCGCCGTCGACGAAGGCCTGGATCAGCGAGCGCGCGATCGCCTGCTTGCCCGGCACCCACAGGTTCTCGGGGTGCTTGCCCTCCATCATCAGCGCCACTTCGGCACGCGAAAACCAGCGCGCCTGCTGGATCTCGTTGGGGTCGATATTGATCTCGGTCGTCTCGGCGATGCCGTGACACCCGATCATCAGGGAGTGCGGAAACGGCCACGGCTGGGACAGGTGGAAGCGTACCTCACCGACGACGATCCCGGCCTCTTCCAGCGTCTCGCGCCGCACGGCGTGGCGTATGTCTTCGCCCGGCTCCATGAACCCAGCGAGCGTCGACCACATGTTCTCGACGAACCGCGCCTCGTGACCGAGCAGGCATCGCTCGTTGGCCCTGTCGATGATCAGCATGATCACCACCGGGTCGGTGCGCGGGAACTGATCGCGCCCGCAGGCCCAGCATTTGCGCCGCCAGCCGCCGTCCTTGACGTCGGTCGTGCCGCCGCACCGCCCGCAGTGGCGCGCATTCTCGTGCCAGTGGTTCAGAGCCTTGGCCATGCCGAACATCGACAGGTCTTCCGGGTCCATGTCCGATTGCATGGCAAGCGACCTGAGATCGACCATCGGGTGCATCGCCTGCGCCGCATCTGGTGTCGCGCGCGCACGATGCTCGCTGAGCGCCAGCGCGAACCGCGCCAGACCGTCCGGATGCACGCCGAGAAAGTAGCTCTCGCCGACCGGCAGTCCGAGGTCCTGCAGCTGGTCGCGGGTGAACCACTTGATGGCCGCGCCGCTGCGATCCGCGTTGGACGTGATCACCGGCTTGTCGCCCGCCAGCACCAGGAATTGCGTTCCCGGGACCGCCAGTTGTTCGGCGATGTAGGCCTCGTCCGACCGGCGTCCACTTTGTCGGTCAAGAATGGACGAGTCCCGGATTGTCGGTATGAACATGGATTCCCTCCGCGGCGCGACAACACCATAACGCTGCACCGGTTGCAACGGTTAGAGCCTGTTCATCTGAAATGGAACCATCCCGCCGGCCTTTCAGGCTTCCAAGCGGCGGCCGCCGAGAGAAGTCCGGTGTTCCGGACTGCTCCGAATTAGCCGGCGAAGTCGGCAACAGTCGACTTCGTATGCGTCGTACGATTTGCCCGCAGCTCCGCTGCGCGTCGTGCCGAACGCGCGCTTCCGCCACGACATCGCCCTCCTGCTGGCCGGACTAGCCGCTTGAGAAACAGAATTGCGTCCATTTCAGATGAACAGGCTCTGGCGCCTCACGGATCGCCAGCAACCAGAGCTGTAATCAGTGCGCGCGCGACTCGTTCGAAGTCTTCTGCGTTTCCCCCGGATGCCACTGCCAGGGCGGCCCTGTCGAGCGCCGCGGAAAGGACCAGGCAAAGCGGTCCGATCGGCAGGTCCTGCAGTTGGCCCGCCGATCTCGCCGCCTCCAAACCCTGCTGCAATGCATCGCGGCCCATTCTGCGATCGATGTCATCGGCTACGGCGGCGCTCAGGACGGCCGGGCATTCGATCAGCAGCAGCCGGGCACGACCGGGCGCGCCAAGCGCCTCGAAGTAGGCGATGGTCCCGGCGATCAAAGCGCACCGCGCTCCCTCCACCCGGCGCGCGCGTTGCGCGATATGTGTACTGACCTTTTCGGCCTCCTGTATCGCCACGGCGTGGAAGAGATCGGCCTTGTCGGCGAAATGGTGGTAGAGCGCGCCGCGCGTGACGCCGGCCAGTCTGGCGATCTCCGGCGTACCCGGATCGGCATAGCCTTTGCCGCCGACCGGTTCGTCCATTGGCAGTCGCTGGAAGACGAAGCTGCCAACCGCGTCAGGCTCGATCACACCCGCGCCGCGGCGCCGGCGAGCGTCCGCCAAGCCGCGCGCGGATTGATCTGAATTTCGAGGTCGATGATGTCGATCTGCAGTCCCTCCGCGCATGCGATGCGGGCCTGCCTAGTCATCTCGAAATGCGCAACGAGCCGTTTAGTCTGCACCACGTCATAACTGCCGATTCCAGCGGCGATTGCGCGATATCATCAAGCCGACTGCGCCAGGTCCGGATTTCGCCGATCAATACCTCGGCTGAGGCATTTGCTGGCCATGAGGCCAATCGTTCGCAATGGTCATTCGGCGCTTGCGCTCGCGCGGCAAAATCCGCATATTCCGTGTGGGAGGTTGGCGCGGACGTGTCCCTCGCCAACCGGGTCAGGTCCGGAAGGAAGCAGCCCTAACGAGCCCGACATGGGTCGTTGCTCAGCCTCCCACTTTTCCAGATTTCGTTTGTCCTGCGGCGAGCCTGCAGGTCTTGCTCGACCGGCAGGAAATTGGGTTTGCGCCCCGCCTGTTGTGGACCCGATCCGACATGCCCCGAAGTCCGGCATGTGCAAGCGCACCCGGCAGTGCTATTGAATGTGCCGTGGCCGATAGCACGGGTCACAAGCCAGATGCGTGAGGCAGTGAATGTCAGGCGATCCTGGACAGTCCGGTTTTGATTTGGGTGACGGGTCTTCCGGCTCGGGCGCGGCGCCCTATGTCGTTCTCGCCCGCAAGTACCGCCCGGAGTCGTTCAATGACTTGATTGGCCAGGAGGCCATGGTCACGACGCTGCGCAACGCCTTTGCGGCCGACCGCATTGCACAGGGTTACATGCTGACCGGCGTTCGCGGTGTCGGAAAGACGACCACGGCCCGCATTCTCGCCCGCGCATTGAACTATTCCGGCGAAGGCATTCCGGACAAGCCGACCGTCGATCTTGACGGCTACGGCGAACATTGCCGCGAAATCATCCAGTCGCGGCATCCGGACGTGCTCGAAATGGATGCCGCCTCCAACACCGGTGTCGACAACATCCGCGAGATCATCACCAGCGCCGGCTACCGGCCGCTCGTCGCGCGCTACAAGGTGTTTATCATCGACGAAGTCCACATGCTCTCCAAGGGCGCATTCAACGCCCTCCTGAAGACGTTGGAGGAGCCGCCTCCGCACGTGAAGTTCATCTTCGCCACCACCGAGGTGCGCAAGGTGCCGGTGACAGTATTGTCGCGCTGCCAGCGCTTCGATTTGCGCCGCGTTGACGTGCCGCTGCTCATGACCCATTTCGCGACGATTGCCACCAACGAGGGCGCCGAGGCCGACGATGAGGCGCTGCGTCTGATTGCGCGGGCAGCAGAAGGTTCGGTACGCGACGGGCTTTCAATCCTCGATCAGGCGATGGCCATGGGCTCGGGCCAGGTCGGCGTCGATGCGGTCCGCGCAATGCTCGGTCTTGCCGATCGCGGTCGCATATTCGATCTTCTCGAAACCCTTCTGAAAGGCGATACCGCAGGCGCGCTCGGACAGTTCGAGGCGCTCCACAAAGACGGCGCAGACCCACAGCAAGCCCTGAGCGATCTGGCAGACGTGATCCATGCTGTTACGCGTGCAAAGATTGCAGGCGCCGATGCTGCGGGGGATGCGATGTCCGCCGAGGAACGGCGTCGCGCCGACGCGCTGGCAGCCAGCCTTTCTGTTCCGCTTCTCTCGCGCATCTGGCAAATGCTTCTTAAAGGCCTGGAGGAAACGGCCCGCGCACCGAATCCCCAGACGGCCGCTGAAATGGTTCTGATCCGGATTGCCCACACCGCGGATTTGCCGACGCCCGACGAGATTATCAAGGCCCTCGGTGACGGCGGCGCCAGCGCCTCACGTGCAACCGCGAGTCCGGGAGCCGAGAGCAAATCGGATGGCGCGACCGCGCCGGTTTCGACCAGCGATCGAACGCCTTCCAGAGCCGGTGTCAAGGCGGCGGCCACGCAGCCGCAGCAGGTAGCTGTCGCGCCGGCGGACGCGGCACCGCAAGACCATCACCCACAAGCTGCCGGTCCCGACAGCTTCGCTGCGGTTATCGAGCTTGTCAGCGAGAAGCGCGACGCCATGCTGCGCGTCCACCTTGAAGAGCATGTCAGTCTGATCAGCTTTGAGCCCGGGCGTATCGAGTTCCATCCGCTCGAAGGCGCACCCAAAGGCCTGGCAGGCGAACTCGGAGAAAAGCTAACCAAGTGGACGGGCACGCGCTGGGTCGCCGTCGTCGGGCGCACGCGCGGCGCCAAGCCTGTTGGTCAGGTTCGCCGCGAGCGCCACGCCGCAGAAGTCGACCAGATCAAGCAGCACCCGGCCGTGGCCAGCGTGCTTGAAGCGTTTCCCGATGCCGAAATCACGGACATACGTCCGCTGGGAGACGCCGAGAGCGGCGGCGAATGAAATGTAGGTGACCGTCCATCTCGCTGCCGCGCCCTGTGGCTAGGCAATCGACATCACCTCAAAGACGGAAGAGCGAGGGAGGACAATTTATGCGCGACGTCATGGGCATGATGAAACAGGTGCAGGAAATGCAGGCCCGCATGCAGCAAATGCAGCAGGAACTCGAGGAGATGGAAATCTCCGGGCAGTCGGGCGCCGGCATGGTTACGGTCACGCTCAACGGCAAAGGTGAAATGCGCGGCGTGAAAATCGATCCGTCGCTCATGAAACCGGACGAGGCAGAGATCGTCGAGGATCTGATCATTGCCGCCGCACAGGATGCGAAATCGAAGGTCGATCAGGCAAGCCAGGACAAGATGAAGGATGTTGCAGGAGGCCTGCCGCTGCCGCCCGGCCTCAAGCTTTGGTAGCTGCGGCCATTCAGCCATCCAAAACTGGTCACCATCCAAGACGGGTCGCCGGCGCAGCCGTCGGGCCAGCTTGTGAATCTTTCGAGCAATTCCTATATTTGATGTGTGTATTGAAGCCAATCGTAGCCGATCAGTTGGCAGGGGCCTGCCCGATGGAAATATCCCGCCGCCGTTTCACGCAAGGCCTTGCCGCCGTTGCCGGCAACCCGGCGCCCAATGCGGGCATTCCGCTGCCGGCGGAATCGGACGCCGGTGACGCCTACGATAGGCTTTTGATGGAATATTTCAGGGTCGAAGAGGCGGCGCGCACGACGGATCGTGCGGGCAGCGCAGCAGGACCTCTGTCGTGGGAAGGCCGCCATCTCGAGGACTTCATCGCGTCACTCGACCAACGCGTCGATCTGCCATCCACTGCAGCCGAAATCTACCGCTCGTTTCGTGCATCGGTGAAGCGTTGCGTTGAGCGCGAGGCATCCGCATGCAAGGCGTTACCTGAACCGGACCCGCATTCAAAGTCGGACCGTGTGGATTGCCGGCGCATCGAAAACGAGATTGCAGATGACCTGACGATCGAAGACCGGCAAAACCCTGCCGTTGACGCCGAGCGATCGGCGCCGGTTGAACCAGATGTTGCAATCCCGGCTGATCCGGGCCGAGACCGTATTTCGTGAACACGAAAGGGCGCGTCCCGGTCGGGACGCGCCATGCACTTGCGCTCAATTCTTGCCGGCCTACGGCTCCAGCTCGGTATCCCAGTAGAGATAGTCGAGCCAGCTATCGTGCAGATAGTTCGGCGGGAACGCCCGGCCGTTACGGTGCAACTCGTGCACGGTCGGCCGATAAGGCTTCTGTTGCGGGTTCATCCCGCAGACCTTCGGCAACGTATTCGCCTTGCGCAAATTGCACGGCGAACATGCCGCTACGACGTTGTCCCATCGCGTTTGCCCGCCTCGTGACCGCGGGATGACGTGATCGAAGGTGAGATCGTCGCCGGACCCGCAATACTGGCACGTGAAGCGGTCACGCAAGAACACGTTGAATCGCGTGAACGCTGGATAAAGCGCTGGTTTCACGTACGTCTTGAGCGAAACAACTGAGGGCAGCCGCATCTCGAAGGACGGGCTGTGCACGCAGTGCTCGTATTCTGAAACGATGTTCACTCGGTCCAGGAACACCGCTTTCACCGCGTCCTGCCAGCTCCACAGCGACAACGGATAGTAGCTAAGTGGGCGGAAATCCGCGTTCAGGACCAGTGCCGGAGAATTGTCCGGTGAAGTTATCGATGCTGCTGTCACTTCTCGTGCTTCCCGTATCCAGTTGCGCTGGAAAGGAGATACGCACGTCGCACTCGCGCATAACCCGGATACTAGACTTCCATGTCAGATCTGTGAAGACTGCCGTCCTTGAACCGGGTTTCCGCCTTTGCCAACAACATCTTGACTAATCGAGATGCAGTCTGAGAAAGGCTTCCCCGCGGGCCAGGCCGTCGTTATCGATTCCATGCCCGAGTCCAGCTTGCACGTGCCAGGAAACATCGATGTCGACATCGCGTAGTGCCGACGTTGCTTCCTTGATCGCGCTCGCCGGAACGACGTCATCGTCAGCCCCGTGCACCAGCAGCACGGGCGGTCTGACGGTGATTTCTTCGGGCAGGCATTCGGGCCCGGCAAGCCGTCCGGAATATCCGACAATCGCGGCAGGCGGCGTGCTTCGTCGCAATCCGACGTGCAGCGCCATCATCGTGCCCTGGCTAAATCCAACCAGTGCCAGCCGATCAGCCGCGAGCGAGTAGTGCTCCAGAAGTTGGTCAAGAAAATGGTCGAGCGCCGGGCCCGCCTGGACGACGCCGCGCCGGTATTCGCCGGGATCACGCAGCGTCAGTGGAAACCATTGCAGGCCGCCGAACGCCGGGAAGGGAAGTTCTTCGGGCGCGTTCGGCGCCACGAACACGGTTTCGGGCAGAGCGTTGCGCCATGCCTGACCAAGCCCGATCAGATCGTCACCGTTGGCGCCATAGCCGTGCAAAAGAACGACCGCGCTGCGCGGCGCCCTCCCGCCTTCGGGTTCGAGAGTGGGGCCTGTTAAATTACTGAGTCGTCGCATCCCTCTGCACATCACACTGGCATGAAAGCCGGAAGCCTGTTCTCCAGCAACTTGATTAGCTCGTTGACACCGATCGCCAATAATAGAAGAAAGTGCATGCGCCACAATCTCATTGAAAACCCGCGTGGGTAAAGAGATTGATTCATAAGTCGCAAGAACGGAGCTGAAATTAGAGTTATAATGCATGCGAGAAGGAGTGCTAAAATACTAAGTGCGAGGGAGCTGCTAAACTTGTCCGACACGTAGTCAAAATTTGGAAAAAGATCTCTTGCAAAGTCGAATGCTAGAAACACAGCTCCATACTCCGGCGTGAGTTGCTTAAAAAAGTAACCTATGAAGATAATGGCCGAGACAAAGACTAGGCCTGCGAGCATAGCCACGTAGTCTCTCGCTAGGCTGGCACGCTGGAATGCGAATCCCGTAGAGGTTAGGTAGGCGTTCGCTGCAATAAGAAACGAAATTGTGAGCAGTATTGCGTCTTCTGGAGACACTTTGATGTCGAAGATATAAAGAAAGCTCCAAAACCAGACTAAGAGTTCAATCCAGCTTTCAAAAAAGAACCGGATAGACTTTGCGATCTTTATAACAACATCCAAATGCCCCATGAACGTAATTACCGCGCCGGATATGCCAAGCCATGACAAAACACGATCAAAATTTGAGATCAGCCGGCTAGATACATCTTGAGGTTTTTCGCGCAGGGGGTCTGTGTGAGCTCGTAAGCGTTCAACGGCGTCGGCAATCTCGCTAAAATCATATTCATTTCGAATCGTTATCGCATGAAGGTGACGAAACGGAAGGGGCGGATCAGCGTCATCCAGGCGAATTGCTATGAGTTTATTGGCATTTTCGGCGTAGTGCGCCTCTTCGCGGACATAGCGTGATTTGATACTCGCCTCAGACCACAGAACCAGAACGAAATCTGATGCTTCTAGCTGCCGCTCAATTTGTCTCTCATACGATTGGCCGATATTGAGGTTACTATCAATCCATACATCATGCCCGGCATTCTCGAGGAATTTCGCAATATTTGACGCTACGCTTACGTCTTCCCGTGAATAACTAATATAGATTAGTGACACGAATCGCCCCATGTTCAACAACGATAATTAACTGTATTTTTGATAATCAGTTTCTATTGTAGAGGTTGATTGATTTTTCTATTTCCCTTAGATCTCGGCTGCGCACTTTGAAGCAATTTGGATGGAACGTGTCCATGTGGTTATTGGGCAGCGGTGCACTGCGAATTGGCGAGGAATGCGAACTGGCGCTACGATACCTTGCTCCATGCGCAATGAAAAATTCTCGGCGAAAATACATCAACCGCGTGTTGAACCTCGATTGAATCGTTCGCTACGACGCCGGCCCGGCCACCGACAGCCCGACCACCTTGTGTTTGTCGATCAGGCTCTGAACGAATCCGGACGACTTGGCCTCCTCGACGAACGCCTTGAGCCATGCCGCCGCCTGGGTGTTCTTCTTGGGCGTGCCGATCGCCTGCTGCACGGCGGCAAACTGGCCATCGAGAATGCGCGCGCCCGGCAGTTTCTCGATGTCGGTGAGAAGTCGCGGCCGCAACCCGGACAACACTTCAAGGTTATCGCGCACGAACACCTCGAGGGCTTCGTCCAGGGAGTTGGTTTTGACGAGCTCGGCCTGCTTGATGTTGCGCTCGAGCCAGAGGCCGTAGGCGGCACGTCCCGTCACGGCAATCCGGTTTCCGCTCTTGTCGACGTCGGCCATTGTTTGAATTGCCGAGCCTGCGGGCACCAGATAGGTCGCCTCGATTTCGCAATAGGCGGCAGTAAAGGTGATCTTTTCCGCCCGCTGCGGTTCGGCACCGATATTGCCGATGTCCCATTCCTCTTGTTCGACGGCATCGGCCAGCAGGCCGGGTGACTTGTAGCAAACATACCGGACGGGCACCTCGAGCCGGTCGGCGACAGCCTTGGCCATATCAGGCGAAACGCCTGCTGGATCTCCGTTGTCTGCCTGACCGGTGACCAGCAGGAAGTTCGACATGTTGATACCGGCACGCAGCACGCCGGTCGGCGCGAGTTCGGATCGTATCGCCTGGTCCATCATGTTCCTCCAAGGTCTCCGTGCCGACGGTTGATTTTGACGGACCCTAGTGACCAACGCGCGTGTCGGCAACCGGCCTCTCGGCGCGCGTGAATATCAATCGCTCTCGCGATGATTATACGGGCATGCCGGACTTCAGATCCTTCACCACGCGGTAATAGGACCACAGCAGGCGAGCCGAAACGCTGCGCCACGGCCGCCATGGCTCGGCCAACGCAAGCAATGCGTCCGCCGACGGCCGGTCATCGAGTTCGAACGCATGCTGGGCCGCAATTTGCAGCGCAAGGTCGCCTGCCGCAAACGCGTCCGGCCGGCCGAGGCACGCAAGCAGAAAGAGATCCGCGGTCCAAGGCCCGATGCCCGGAATACCGACCAGTGCGGCATGCACGTCTTCATCGCCGGCCGCACCAATTGCCTCGAGCTCCAAACCATCATGGAGCACCGCGTCAGCCGTCGCTCTTAGCGTGCGGATCTTGGGGCGCGACAAGCCTGCCTCCCGCAGTTGTTCGTCGCTGAGCCGGGCAACGGTTCGCGCGTCCATCGGGTCTATGACACGGCCACATCGGTCCCAAATCGCGCTGGCACTGGCAACCGACAGCTGCTGTCCGACGATGATCCGCGCCAGACCCTCGAAGCCTGGTGGGCGTCGGCGCAGTGGCGGCAGGCCCGTCGCGTCATGAACTTTGCGCATCACCGGGCACTTACGTCTGAGCGCGCGAATTCCCCGGATGAGATCCGCCTCCGTCGCGACTACGGCGATCGGGCACTTCGCAGGCTTTGCCTGACCGGCGCTCTTGTGCTCTGGAGCCTGGCCTTTGCGCCTGCTCTTTCGAGCAGCGCCGGTCTTGGGTCTGGTGTTTGCCGCGCGTCGCATTCCACGTGCCAATGATGTATGCCTGCTCTAAAAAGGGTCGCTGAGATCAATCGTGTTGGTCGCTCGAAAGCGATCATCCGGCTATCAGGAGCCACATCGGCCGCCTTAGACCGAAGCGCATGTCAACGCAACCAGCACTCCGCTTTGCACCGAGCCCGACCGGCGAATTGCACATTGGCCATGCCCTGTCTGCCATCATATGTCATGACTTGGCAAAGCGGATGGGGGCCCGCTTCATTGTACGAATCGAGGATACGGATGTTGGCCGCACCCGTCCGGAATTCTCAGCCGCCATACTGGATGACCTGGCCTGGTTGGGCCTCGATTGGGAGCGCCCCGTCTGGTGCCAGTCCGAGCGCCTCCACGTCTACGCGCCCTGCCGCGACCGCCTGCGCGACTTGGGTTTGCTTTACCCGTGTTTCGCGACCCGCTCGCAGATCACGGCCGCAGCCGCGATCAGCCCAGCCGGCAAAGATCCGGATGGCGCGCCGATCTATCCGGGTCTGCACAAGGCCATGACCGCCGCCGAAGTCTCGGCCCGGTCGGCGCAGGGCGAGCCTTATGCGCTGCGCCTCGATATGGAGCGCGCCCTGGCCTTGGCACGCGACAAGCTTGGCGGACAACCGCTCACCTTGACGCGCTTTTCACCCACGGGCGGCATCGCGCCGCCGAGCCGGACGGTCGAACTGGACCCCGCGCGCTGGGGCGATGTCGTGATCGCGCGCAAGGACACCGGCACGAGCTATCATCTCGCTGGCGTCATCGACGACTGCGCCCAGGGCGTCACGCACGTGGTCCGTGGCCGCGATCTTGAAGCGGCAACCGATATCCATCGTCTCCTCCAGGTGCTTCTCGAACTGCCGGAACCGCACTATCACCATCACGACCTGGTTTGCGACGCAGACGGCCGCAAGCTTTCAAAACGCAATGGCGACGTGTCCCTGGCGGCGCTGCGCCGCGCAGGACGCACGCCGGCCGATATCCGCGATGCCCTGAGCGAATTCCTCGCACCATACGCCGCCTAGCGGCCGGGTTGAGCCCGTCATGGACGCGAAGGTCGGTCACGGCAGATGATGTTGATCTGACTGGTGTCCGATTGAAGCGATGCCAAAGCCGCCGCGCGGCCGCGTGTTAATATTAATTTCCATAATTGGGAGAAAAATAAAGATCACTTGACGTTACAACACAAAATTCAGATGACATATTAGAAAAATTCTAGTAATACTTTGTTAATGAACACGTATTTACTGTGAAACGTGCTTTCCTAACATGTTCCGAACGGCCGTTGCCGGATAGAGGATCCAATCGGGTGCTTTTGCTCGACCAAATATCGCTTGCTGCCGTTGCGCAGTATGCCCAGCTGGCACTGGATAGCGTGGGCGTGTCGGTCGTCGCGGCATTCGCGGTGGTCGGGGTCGGCCTGTCAAAGTGGTCGCAGGCGCAGTCCGCAGCGCTCCTGAGCCGGACATTGCGGCGCAAGCCCGGTGTCGCGACGCAGCGCACTGCAGCACAACCCGCGGCTGAACGCCTTGTGCTATCTGAACAATTCGATCGTTCGATCGCGATCGTCGAGGCCGCCCGCTCGCGCACGGCGCTTGCGACCAGCCTTCAGCATAGTGCACGCGAAAAGCTCGACGCGGCGGACTATGCGTTGCATCGCTTGCTGGACGAATTGAGCGACGTGATGGCGACGATCGAAAAGCCGGCATTCGCCAACACCGTCAATCGGCCGCTCGAAGTTGTTGGCGAGCCGGACGTCGGGCTTGCGGCATAGCCGCTCCAGTCGACGGCAATCAAACATCATGGCCCGAACATTCCCTGGACCGGCGTGTGCCGCTCATCCTGATGTGCCCAACGCGTAGACCGCCACGCCCCCGGTCACCGCAGCCATCAGCGTGCCGAGCGCCACCGCACCGGATGCGGAATTCATGGCTCGTGCGTGTTGGGCTGCAAACAGATACGCATTCGCACCGGTCGGCATCGCTGCAAAAAGAACGCATACCCCTGCCTCGGTGGGCCCGAGCACGAAAACTTCGACCGCGAGATACCAGGCGACGACCGGCATCGCGATCAGTTTGAGTATCAGGATCAACGACAGCGTCGGTACTTGGCCCTTGATCTCGAAGTTCACGAGGCTTAGCCCGAGGGCGACCAGAGCACATGGAATGCCGGCTTGTCCGAGCAACCGGATCGATTGATCGACGACACCGGGCAATTCCAGCCCGCTGATCCGCCACAGCGTCCCGGCCACAATCGCCAGGATGATGACGTTGCCCCCAATTTCGCGCACCACACCGCCGGCAATGGCGCCAAGGTGTGCGCCTTCATTTCTTCTGGCAAACGCCATGTGCAATGACGCCACGACCCACAACATTGGCGAATGCAGCGATACAATCAGCGCGCCAGGCGCAACCGCCTCCGGTCCAAACGTCGAGAGCGACAGCGGGATGCCCAGCATCACAACGTTGCCGAATCCGGCGCTCATCGCGATCGCCGGCACGTCATCCGCCGCACGCCGCAGCACCGCGACACCCAAAACGCTCGCCACAATCCAAACCACGAAGGCGCTGCCAAAGAATGTCGCCCAGATCTTCGCCACCGGTATGTCCGGAAACTCGGTCAGAGCCATAGCTCGAAACAGCATCGCCGGTATCGCCAGGGCAAACGTGAAGTCGGCCAGGCCCTTTGCCGTCGCCTCGCCGACCCACTTGAAGCGGCCGGCGCAAAAGCCGAGCGCGATCAACGCGAATATCGGCGCAACGATGGAGAAAACTTGCAGCATGATGTGAGGGGGCACGGCAGAGTTTGGCGCAAACCTGCGCCATTGGAAGGGCATGGCTGACATACCAGGAACTTGTGCAGCCGGTCACTGCGGCACCGACGGCAAGGATCCGGACGTGCTTGGTGATAGGACGTCGGCACCAATCGCAACATGCCCTGCTACGGCAGTCGACGGCCCGCGCCCGGTCCTGACGTTGCGGCACTTCGATCTGGTTCCGGCCGACGCTCACCGGGCCTTCCGTCTTGGCCGCGGCCTGTCAGATCCTGTTAGTTGTAGCGCACCGAACCGGTACTCGCGGGCGCGAGCGTCGCCGGCGTCGATGAGAACGTCTGCGGAGCGGGCGAAACGACCTGCGGGCCGAAAGCCCTGACTTCGAGAACGGCAAGGCCGCGCTGCGTCACGCCCTGGTTGGTAAACCGCACGATACCGTCGGCGCCCAGGAAGCCGCCAGGTCGCGTCAGGTTGGCAGCGGTATAGCGCTGCCCCTTGGCATGGGAACCGGCAAGCCGGATCGCGATCGTCATTGCGTTGTGGGCCAGGCTGGCAACCCGCGGCGGCGATGTGCCGAACGATTGCGAGAATTTTTCGGCGAACGCTCTCCAGCCGCGCGGATCAGGCGCCGGATACCACCCGCCGACAAAAGCTTTCTCACGGCTGATGTTGGGATAATCCCAACCACCCAGACCTATGAGCTTGATGCGCGAGACGTCGAGCCTTTGCTGCGTAATGACCGGTCCGAGGCTCGATATGACGTCCGGTCCACCAGGTGCGAACAGGGCATCGATGTAGATCCCGTTGCCCTCGGAGGCCTGAATGTCGTCGATCAGCTTGCGTGCCGGCGACAGGATGCCACCGTACCCGGGAGGATAACGACGCAGCGCGACGACCACGCCACCGCTTTGGGCGACCGCCGATCGAAAAGCCGCCTCGACCAGCCGGCCGTAGTCACTTTCGGGGATCAGCGCTGCATATTGCCGTTTGCCTTGCTGCGCCGCGAACCTGACGATGCGCTGGACTTCTTCCTGCACCATGAAGCTCAGCAAATAGGTGCCGCCGCCGGCCACACGCCGGTCGTTCGAGAAGGCAATGACCGGTACCTTGGCCTGCCGGGCCACCGCCGATGTTGCCGAAACGGAGGTTGCAAACAGCGGGCCGACGATCAGCTCGGCGCCCCCGGCGAGTGCTTCGGTCGCTGCCGCCGTTGCACCTGCAGCTGTTCCTTTGGTGTCTTTCACCACCAGCTGGAACCCGGCCGCCTTGTTTTCGAATAGGGCCAGTTCCGCCGCTTGTTTCATGGCCTTGGCCACGACGGCGGGCTGGCCTGTCGCCGTCAGGGGCAGCAACAAGGCCACTTTGGCGGTGACGTTCTGTCGGGATTGGGCGGTTGACGGCGAAGTAACGGCCGGGTTGGCGAGTTGCGATGCTGCAGAACCGCCGCTGCCGGCGCATCCCGTTAGCATCATTGCGCTGCCGGCCAGAAGGCCTGCGCCGAGCGCAACTTGCAACAAACGCCGTCGCGAATTGATCATCGCCGCCATGCCCCGTTTGCGCGCACCATCCGCGTCCTGCTATCCCTGCACTTCCGCTTCACTGGCCGATCCGCTGGGCTCATGCAAGCGGTCAGCGAACAACTGCCACCGATCACACCGTTCTGCTCCGATCAGCCATATTCGCGGACCCGGCGCCAGCTGCGCTCGTGGATAACCATCGAAAACAACGACACTGGGGCAGGAAAGACGCGCTTGGCGGCATTCTCCGGGAAAGTCTAGCACGGAAATGGCAAAAGCACCGCAAAATCAAGGTCGCCAGGCCGCCGATGGCGAGGGCCGTGACCGGCTCGTGGCGAGCGTTTCGGCCGAACTTGCACAACTCTTGGCCCAACCTCTGGCGCCAGCCCTCTACCTTGTCGCAACGCCTATCGGCAACCTCGGTGATATTTCGCTCCGCGCATTGGCCGTGATCACCGCGGCCGACCAACTCTACTGCGAAGACACGCGCACCAGCCGCAAGTTGCTTTCTCGCTTTGCCGTCAACCGGCAACTGTCGGTCTACCACGAACACAACGGCGCGCGTGTGCGCCCTGGGATCATCGCCGCCCTTGATGCCGGCCGGTCAGTCGCCCTGATATCCGATGCTGGCACGCCGGCCATTTCCGACCCCGGCTTCAAGCTTGCCCGCGCCGCGGTCGAGGCCGGCCACGAGGTCGTCGCAGTGCCGGGCCCGTCGGCTGCCGTTACAGCCTTGTCGGCCTCTGGCGTTGCCACTGATCGCTTTTTCTTTGCGGGATTTCTGTCTCAGAAACGATCGGCCCGGCGCAGCGAAATTGCCGAACTCGCCGATGTGCCGGCGACATTGGTATTCTATGAGTCGCCTCACCGCCTCTGTGCAACATTGCGCGATCTCGCCGATGTACTCGGCAACCGCAGTGGCGCCGTTGCGCGTGAGTTGACGAAGAAATTCGAAGAATTCCGCCGCGGCGGCCTCGAAGATTTGGCGGCCTGGTCTGCCGCAGCCCCGCCCCGTGGGGAAATCACGATCATCGTCGGACCGCCGGCCGAGACCGCGCCCGACGATATCACCGACGAAGACATCGCCCGCCATCTGCAGCGTGCCCGGGCGAACGCCTCTCCGACACGCGCAGCTCGCGAGGTCGCAGACGCTCTTGGCGTGCCGCGAGCGCGGGTATACGCTGTCGGCGTTGCGATGAGAGAGGATGAGACATGAGGCTGTCAGCCCGGCAGCGGTATCCATCCGCCGATCGCGGCCCCGGCCATGCCGATCAATCGGCCCGTCGCCGTGCCAGCGAACGCCGCGGCCGGCACGCCGAATTGATCGCGGCGGCCTGGTTGCTTGTGCGCGGATATCGCATTCTCGAGCGCAGGGCGCGCTCACCGTTTGGCGAAATCGATTTGGTCGCGGTGCGCGGCCGCCGCCTGGCGTTCATCGAGGTCAAGCACCGCGCCGACCTCGCGGATGCCGTCACGTCCGTTTCGCAGCGCCAGGCATCACGCATTGCCCGCGCTGGCGAACATTGGCTTCGCCACCACCCGCGCTATCGCACGCATATGATCGGGCTCGACAGCATTTTTCTCGCCCGGGGCCGCTGGCCGCGACACGTCCGGGACAACCTGCAGCCTGGCTAGATCATCGTGCCTTGAGTCGGAACCGCTGTCGCGGCTCCGACTCAAGGCACAAAGTTGATCGCCTCTAAAGAACCGAGCAACTTTTTGCTTTCGTTCGGAATTTGACCGATTCCGAATGAAAGCAGGTTGCTCTAGCCGTTTGTGTTCTGTGAGCTGCACGGCTGGCGTATTGCGCGGGACAGGCAGTTCACGATACCTAGACCCGCAAAGAGACCCCTGACTGTGCAACAAGGTGGGTAACGGAAAAGAGGCCGCTAGATGCCGCTCAAAATCGCTTGCCAGATGGACCCGATCGAAGTCATCGATGTTCCGGGCGACTCCACTCTGGCAATATTGCTCGAGGCGCAGGCCCGCGGCCACGACATTTTCTACTACACGCCGCCGGATCTCACCCTCGATGGCATGCGCCTCATTGCGCACGGCCACACGCTCGCTGTGCGCGATGAACCGGGCAATCATTTCGCGCTGTCCGATAGCCGCACCGAAGACCTCGCCAAGGTCGACGTGGTCTTGCTGCGCCAGGATCCGCCGTTCGACATGGGCTATATCACCACCACCCACCTGCTCGAGCGCATTCACCCGGAGACACTGGTCGTCAACGACCCGGCCCACGTCCGCAACGCTCCGGAAAAGGTCTTCGTTCTCGACTATCAAGACCTCATGCCGCCGACCATGGTGACGCGCAACCTGGCGGATGTCCGTGCCTTTCGCGACCAATACAAGGACATCATCATAAAACCGCTCTACGGCAACGGCGGTGCCGGCGTGTTTCGCCTCAAGCCGGACGATACCAATCTCAATTCGCTGGTTGAGATGTTCCAGATATCGTTCCGCGAACCGTTCATGGTGCAGGAGTACCGCGACGAGGTCCGCCAGGGCGACAAGCGCATCATATTAGTCGACGGTGAAGTTGCCGGTATCATCAACCGTGTGCCGGCGGCCGACGAAGCACGCTCCAATATGCATGTCGGAGGGCGTGCCGAGCCGGTCGACCTCAACGAACGCGACCGCGAGATCTGTGAGCGCCTGGGCCCGGAACTGCGCCAGCGCGGCCTGCTCTTCACCGGCATCGACGTCATCGGCCCGTATCTCACCGAGATTAATGTCACCTCACCGACCGGCATCCGCCAGGTCAAGGCGTTCGGAGGCAACGACATTGCGGCAATGATCTGGGATGCCATCGAACGCAAGGTTGCCGGCTGAGCCGGCCTTGCATCCGTGCCCCGGCCCGTGAGCGCAACTATGTCCGGGAGCAACCGCGCCCCGCGCCTTTGGCGCGCGCCCGCGCAGGGCCCAGACGCCCGAGCGTCCGAATCGGCCCGTGAGCGCAACTATGTCCGGGAGCAACCGCGCCCCGCGCCTTTGGCGCGCGCCCGCGCAGGGCCCGGACGCCTGAGCGTCCGAATCGGCCCGTGAGCGCAACGAGTTCTCTTTTTGTTCTTGACAGTGGCCGATGCATTGGTAAGCTTTCCGTCAGTCAACTGCCGAACGATCGGGGCGCACCATGTACGGAAAGATCTCGACCCTTGCCTTTGTCGGCATTGAAGCGCGTCCGGTACAGGTCGAGGTCCGCATCACGTCCGGTCAGTTCAACTTTGCGATCGTCGGTCTGCCTGACAAGGCTGTCGCCGAAAGTCGCGAGCGCGTGCGCAACGCTCTCCACGCCGTCGGCCTCGGCCTGCCGTTCACGCGAATCACGGTCAATCTTGCGCCGGCCGACCTGCCCAAGGAGGGCAGCCATTTCGATTTGCCGATTGCGCTGGCTTTGCTGGTTGCGATGGAAGCGATTTCACCGGAGGTCGTCGACGGTTACGCGGCGATTGGCGAACTGGCACTCGACGGATCGGTGCGCGCGGTGCCGGGTGCACTGCCGGCTGCGGTTGGCGCCACCGCGATCGGCAAGGGGCTGATTTGTCCTGCCGCATGTGGCCCTGAGGCAGCCTGGGCGGGCGAAGATTTGGAATTGATCGCCCCGGCCCATCTTCTTTCTCTGATCAATCACTTCCGCGGCACGCAGCTATTGCGCCGACCCGAACCCAATCTTGCCCGCGATGCCCCGTCGGCGCTCGATCTACGCGATATCAAGGGCCAGGAAACCGCCAAGCGCGCCCTCGAAATTGCAGCCGCCGGTGGCCACAACCTGTTGCTGATCGGCCCGCCGGGATCAGGCAAGTCGATGTTGGCTTCGCGCTTGCCGTCGATTTTGCCGCCACTCGATTCCAAGGAAATGCTGGAAGTCAGCATGGTGCATTCGCTCGCCGGCGAGTTGATGGGCGGCAAGCTGCGCACCGAACGCCCGTTTCGGGCGCCGCACCATTCCGCCAGCATGGCAGCCCTGGTTGGCGGCGGCTCGCGCCCGCGTCCCGGTGAGGTCTCGCTGGCTCACCTCGGCGTGCTGTTTCTCGATGAACTGCCCGAATTCACTCCGCCGGTTCTCGATTCGCTCCGTCAGCCACTGGAAACCGGCGAGACGGTTATCGCACGCGCCAACCACCGCATCGCCTATCCATCGCGCATCCAGCTGGTCGCCGCGATGAACCCCTGTCGCTGCGGCGGCGGTCCGGGCCAGACGTGCCGCCGCGGTGCCCGTTGTGCGGCCGACTATCAGGCCAGGGTCTCCGGCCCGCTTCTGGACCGCATTGATATGACGATAGAGGTGCCGGCGGTCTCCGCCGCCGACCTCTGCTTGCCGCCGCCGCTTGAAGGCAGTTGCGAAGTGCGCACCCGGGTCAGCGCCGCGCGCCAGCGTCAGCTCGAGCGCATCGCAGCCCGCACCGAGATCTCGGCCCGGACCAACGCCCACATTTCAGGCACGCTTCTTGAGGCCACGGCAACGCCGGACGCACCCGGCCTCGCATTGCTTCGCGAGGCATCCGACAAGCTCGGTCTTTCGGCACGGGGGTTTCACCGTACGTTGCGGATCGCCCGCACGTTGGCCGATCTCGACGGTGTTGACGTGGTCGCCCGGGCACATGTCGCCGAAGCGCTCAGCTATCGCGGAGAGACCCTGAAATCCCGCACCGATGCTGCTGCGGCGTAAGGGGCGGGCAACGGAAATGGCTTGCACAAGAAATTCTTGCAGGCCCAATTTCGAACGTGCCTGCACCGATGAAGAGATCGATCGGCGTTGCAATGAACACCTATCGCGTCGGCACCGGAACATCGCCGCGGTAGTCGTAGAACCCACGCTGCGCCTTGCGCCCGAGCCATCCTGCCTCGACGTATTTGACCAGCAGCGGGCATGGTCGATACTTCGTGTCGGCAAGGCCTTCATAGAGCACCTGCATCACCGAAAGGCAGGTGTCGAGCCCGATGAAATCGGCAAGCTCCAGCGGCCCCATCGGATGGTTCGCACCTAGCTTCAGCGCCTTGTCGATCGCATCGACGGTACCGACGCCTTCATAGAGCGTGTAGACCGCCTCATTGATCATCGGCAGCAAGATGCGGTTGACGATGAACGCTGGAAAGTCTTCCGACACGGCGGTGGTCTTGCCGAGCGTCTCGGTGAATGCGCGTGAAACCTTGAACGTGTCGTCGTCCGTCGCGATGCCGCGAATGAGCTCCACCAGCTGCATGATCGGCACCGGGTTCATGAAGTGCATGCCGATGAACTGCTCGGGCCGGTCGGTCTGCGCGGCAAGTCGCGTAATCGAGATCGAGGACGTGTTCGATGCAACGATCGCATCCGGCTTAACGTAGCTGCGCAGTTCACTGAAGATCTGGCGCTTTACGCTTTCGTCTTCCGTCGCCGCTTCTATGACCAGTTCGCAATCTCGGAAGCTGTTGTAGTCGGGCGCAAACGTGATGCGCTTAAGCGCATCTTCCATTTCCTCTTCGCTGATGATGCCGCGCGTCACCTGTCGCGTCAGGTTCTTTCGAACGGTTTCCAGGGCGGCGTGATAGCGTGCTTCCTCAAGGTCATTCAGCGCAACAGAGTAACCGGCCAACGCAACGACGTGAGCAATGCCGTTGCCCATCTGCCCGGCACCGATGACGCCGACCGTCTTAATCCGATCGCGCGCTTCGACCTGGCCGTTGCCGCTCGGTTCGCTGTCCATCGTCATGTCCTCAGCGCGTCTTTCTCACGTTTGGTGCGGACGTCATGCTCGCGATCATCTGGGATGCCCAGGCGGGCAACCGTTCGACGTCTTGCCGAGCCCGAGTGCGTCGGCTCTCGCATTGCATTTCGGCGCGCTCGGCCCGGCCGCTTGCACATAGCGGCCCGGAACCGATCCCGAGCGCCCCGATCATCACACTAGCCCTGTACCTTGGCAAGTTCGGCTTCGAGCTCAGGCAAGACCTCGAACAGGTCAGCCACCAGCCCGTAGTCTGCCACCTGGAAGATCGGTGCTTCACCGTCCTTGTTGATGGCGACGATCACCTTGGAGTCCTTCATGCCGGCAAGGTGCTGGATCGCACCGGATATCCCGACCGCGATATAAAGCTCCGGCGCCACCACCTTGCCGGTTTGTCCGACCTGATAGTCGTTCGGAACGAAGCCGGCATCGACTGCAGCGCGGCTGGCGCCAACGGCTGCCCCGAGGCGGTCGGCGACGGGTTCGATATACTTTTCGAAATTCTCGCCCGACTGCATGCCGCGTCCGCCGGAGATCACGATTTTGGCCGAAGCAAGTTCGGGTCGATCGGACTCGGCAAGCTCTGCCCGCTCGAACGTCGTAATGCCCCCAGCTTCTCCGGCCGCCACCTCCTCGATCGCCGCCGAGCCGTCTTCGCCTGCCGCCTGGAAGGCGGCGGTGCGCACGGTGATGACCTTCTTGGCGTCCGTGGACTGCACGGTCTGGATCGCGTTGCCGGCGTAGATCGGCCGTTCGAACGTGTCGGGTGCCTTGACGGCCGTGATGTCCGAGATCTGCATGACATCAAGCATCGCCGCGATGCGCGGCAACGTGTTTTTACCGCGCGCGGTCGCCGGCGCCACCAGCGCATCGTAGTTGTCCATCATCGGAACGATAAGATTGGCAAGGTCTTCCGCCACCTGGTGTTCGAGATGAGCGGCATCGGCGACGAGCACCTTGGCCACGCCGCTGAGCTTGGCTGCCGCCTCTGCGGCAGGCCGGCAGCTGCTGCCGGCGACCAGCACGTGGATGTCGCCGCCAAGGTCGGTGGCCGCCGTAAGTGCCTTGCCGGTGGCCGGGTTTAGCGCGTCGTTGGTGTGTTCCGCGAGTAGGAGAACGGCCATCAGATTACCCCCGCTTCGTCTTTGAGCTTGGCCACCAGTTCGGCTACGTCGGATACGATCACACCAGCCTTGCGTGTTGGTGGTTCGACCGTCTCGAGCACGTTCAGGCGCGGCTTGATGTCGACGCCGAAATCTGCCGGCGTCTTGGTGTCCAGCGGCTTTTTCTTGGCCTTCATGATGTTGGGCAGGGACGCATAGCGCGGCTCGTTGAGGCGCAGGTCCGTCGTAACGATCGCCGGCATCGTGACCTTGAGCGTTTCAAGTCCGCCGTCGACCTCACGGGTGACAAGCGCGCTGTCACCTTCGATCACCAGTTTCGATGCGAAGGTCGCCTGCGACCACCCGAGCAGCGCGGCCAGCATTTGGCCGGTTTGGTTGCAATCATCGTCGATCGCCTGCTTGCCAAGGATGACGAGCCCCGGTGCCTCGGCGTCGACCACGCCCTTGAGGATCTTTGCAACCGCCAGTGGCTCAACGATCGCATCGTCGTCGGTCTGCACCAGAATTCCGCGATCGGCGCCCATGGCAAGTGCCGTGCGGATCGTCTCCTGTGCCTTGGCCGGACCGATTGAGACGGCAATCACTTCGCTCGCCGTACCGGCCTCCCTGAGCCTGAGCGCCTCTTCGACCCCGATCTCGTCGAACGGGTTCATGGACATCTTGACATTGGTCAGCTCAACGCCCGATCCATCGGGCTTGACCCGGATCTTGACGTTGTAGTCAACCACGCGCTTAACGGGCACGAGGATCTTCATGTGTTGGTGGCTCCCGAGCAGACGATTGCTGGATTATTGCGAAATTCCGAGCGGCCAAATTCTCAACGGCGCCCCGCGAAGGCAAGCAATACCCAGCGAGACCAATTGTCTCCCGACGAGCAACGACGGATCGCCGACTTTCCCGCGCCTGATCGGAATTCGTAAGCGGTTATTTCGCAAGTGCGAAAAAGAACCTATTCACGGCCCACGCGAGAGTCAAACGCCGGGCAACCCTCTGTTAACAGCGCAACGTCACTGGTGTCAGCTGCTCGGTTTCAAATCTCGGTCGAACAACGCCACGCCGGGCCGGCGCATGAGCAGGATCAGTACCGCGCCGGCCGCCATGCCGCCGACGTGCGCCCACCACGCCACCGGTTCCTTCTGCACGCCAATGGTCGCCAGGTATGCCATCAGGAATTGGAACAGCACCCAGGCACCAAGCGCCCAGGCCGCATAGATTTTGATTGGAATGAAGCGCAGCACCACGACCCACACCAGCACTCGCGGATGCAGCAACAGGTAGGCGGCAATGACGCCCGCAACGGCACCGCTTGCCCCGATCAACGGACGCTGGGACTCCGGTGTCAGGATGGTGTGCAGGAGCGCGCCCGCAACCCCGCACGCGAGATAAAACAGCAGGAATTTAAAATGTCCCACCGCATCCTCGACGTTGTCGCCGAACACCCACAGGAACAGCATATTGAACAGCAAATGGTAAAAGTCGCCGTGCAGGAACATGTAGGAGATCAGCGTGTAGCCTTCGGGCACGGGGAACATGTCGTTGACCCCGTAGGCCGGACCGCCGACGTAATTGACCTCGATCAGCTCCTTGGGCACGACACCGAAGCTCGCCACGGCGCCGATCGGGACGCCTGATGATTGGACGATGAAGACCGCCACGTTCAGTGCGATTAGAAGCAGTGTAATATATTGAAATGGAATGTATTTATGCTTGTTATAGTCATAGACCGGAATGAACATCGGGCAATCCTGTAGGGCACGGACACGGGACGCGCAACACGCACGTCCGCCGCGATAGCACAACCAGAAGGCGCGCGCGAGGCGAATGTCGGCGCGCCAAACCGGCCACGGCGCCGGCTGTAATCCGCGCTACCGGCGGTTTTGACCCGGCACCCAGAGTACGTCCGCTTTGCCACGATCGCTGACAAACCGTGCAGCGACGAACAGCAGGTCCGACAAGCGGTTGAGATATTTGATCACCGCCTCGCTCACCGGTTCATCGTCCTTGGCTGCAAGTTCAATCACCATCCGTTCTGCCCGCCGCGTCACGGTTCGCGCCTGGTGGAGCGCCGCCGCCGCTACTGATCCGCCGGGCAGGATGAACGACTTGAGCGGTTCAAGCTCACCGTTAAGCCGATCAATGTCGCCTTCGAGCCGGTCGACCTGAGCATTGCTGATGCGCAGCGGTTCGTAGTCCTGGTCTTGTCTGCGGTCTTGTTCTCTGTCCGGCACGCAGAGGTCGGCGCCGAGATCGAACAGGTCGTTCTGCACCCGGGTCAGGATTTCGCGCACCTCGCGGTCGTCTTGCGCGAGCGCGGCGAGGGCGACGCCGATGGTCGCGTTTGCTTCGTCGACCGTGCCGTAGGCGGTCACGCGGGCGCCGTTCTTTCGAACCCGCTCGCCGGTTCCGAGCGCCGTCGTGCCGTCATCACCGGAGCGCGTGTAGATTTTGTTGAGCACGACCATGCAATCAGCCCCTGAAGTACAGCGTCACCATGATCACCAGGATCGCGACAAACTGCAGCCCGACGCGCCAACGCATCAGCGTTTGCGAGAGGTTGGCACTCTTGCCGCGCAGCATTGTCCAGAGACCCATCAATAGCACGGCGAGCACCGCGAAAACGGAAATCGTCGTGGCGTGGGTGAGCAGTCCGTTCATATCCAACTCCACTCGGACAGTCGCAGTTCCAGGCCGGCTCAGCCGTTGGATCTGTCCTCACCACCCGGCCGCCGCGCCCCGTGGCGCGGTTGGGGCCGGTCAGCTGAATGTGCCCGTTTGGGCATTCGACCCTGGATTCTCATGTGGATCACCAACTTGCGCCAGAAAAGCCTTAATTGTTCGGTGTTACAATCAATCGCAGCACCGCAAAGACGTCATTGAAACACCAAGTGATTACGGTTCGGCATGGGATCTCGGTTCGATCACGCTCTGCAACTGGCGCCGCCGGCCTGTGAGGTTCGCCCGCATTTGCTTTTTCGTTGCTCGCAGCTGATCTGCATCGGGGTTTTGGCGGCTGTGATCTGTCCGGTCGCGCTGTCACCGGCCTATGCCCAGAAATCCGAAGAGCGCCGCCGCGATGCCGTTGAGCGCCTGTCGCGTGAAAAGGCAGCTCTTGAGCGCACGCGCGATCGCGAAACGTCGCTACGCCGTCGCGACCAGGCCCTGCGCCAGGAAATCGCCAAGCTGACGGAGGACCTGCAACGCACTGGTGCCGACATTCAGCGCACCGAAGCCCGCCTCACGCAAATCGAGGAAAAGCTCGAAAAGCTGGGTGCCGACGAAAAACAGGTGCGCGGCAAGCTCTCCAAGAAGCACAAACTGATCGCCTGGCTGTTCGGCCGTATGATGCTTATGGGGCGCAACCCGCCGCCGGTCGTCATCACGCATCCCAAAGACGTGCTCAAGATGATTCGCTCTGCCAAGCTGCTGGGCTACCATGAGCCGCGCATCAAGCGCGAAATCGGAGAGCTGACCGCGGACTTGACCAAGCTGACCAGCGTAATCGACGAGGCCAAGCGCGAACGCACGAACGAGGCCCGCGAAAAGGACCGGTTGAGGCGTGAAGGCAAGCGCCTGTCGGCGCTCCAGGAGACCAAGAATCAAACTCTGCTGGCCACCAACAAGGAACTATCCGAGATCAGCAGGACGGCTGTTGCAAAATCGAAGACGGTCGCCGGGCTCAGCGATTTGATCAAGGAACTCGACACCACCGTTGCGCGCAAGACCAACCTCGGCAAATACAACCAGAAATTGCGCCGCAAATCCCGGGTGCCGCAGCAGCCGGCGCTTCCGCCGGCAACCAACCCGAAGTCGAAAGCCGGCCGCCAACCGCCGCCGAAGAGCGAGCGAAAGGTCGCGGCACTGCCGCCATCGGCGATTGAACTGTCACCCAAAGGCACCGGTGGCACGGCCAACCCGGGCCGGCTTGAGCCGGCAATACCGTTCCATTTGGCCAAGGCTCGATTGCCGCTGCCTGCCCATGGCAAAAAAGTGATCGACTTTGGCGATACGACCGCCCAGGGTGGGCGTTCGAAGGGTATTGTCATCAAGACGCGCCATAATGCCTTGATCACGTCGCCTTGTGACGGTTGGGTTGTTTACGCTGGCGCGTTTCGCAGCTATGGCCAACTCTTGATTATAAATGCGGGCGGCGGATACCATGTATTGTTGGCCAACTTGTCACGCTTGGACGTGCAACTCGGTCAGTTTGTATTGGCGGCAGAACCCGTCGGCTCGATGGCCGGAGACGCCCGTGGCAAGGGCAAGGCGAGTGACCCGGTGCTTTACGTCGAGTTTCGCAAGGATGGTAAACCACTGAATCCAGCTCCGTGGTGGGCCACGGGGCGGCAGCGTGTGCAGGGCTAGGCAACAATAGGGTTGAACGACAATGCGCAAGTCGGACTTCGCATTCTGGAGTTTCATGATCATGGCCGGTATCGCCGGAATGACCACGATCGTGAACGTCACCAAGACGTATTCGGCAACGACACCGAATTCCGAGATCTACAAGCAGTTGGATCTGTTCGGTGACGTTCTTGAACGTGTCCGCACGGACTACGTCGAGAAGCCGAACGACACCAAGCTGATCGAGTCGGCGATCAACGGTATGTTGGCTGCCCTCGATCCGCATTCGGCCTATCTCAGTCCCAAGCATTTCCGTGACATGCAGGTCCAGACCCGCGGTGAGTTCGGCGGGCTTGGCATCGAAGTCACGATGGAGAACGGCGTCGTCAAGGTCGTTGCGCCGATCGAGGATACGCCGGCCGACAAGGCAGGCATTCGCGCCAACGACCTGATCACCCATCTCGACGGTGAACAGATTGTCGGCCTCACGCTCGAGCAGGCGGTTGAGAAAATGCGCGGCCGGGTCAAGACGCCCATCACGTTGACCATCGTCCGCAAAGGCCGCGAAGAGCCCTTCGACGTCAAGATCATTCGCGACGTCATTCGCATCAACGCCGTCAAGACTCGCCTTGAGGGCGAGGGCGAGGTCGGCTACCTCAAGATCACCACCTTCAACGAGCAAACCCACACCAACCTGGTCAAGGGAGTGGAAAGGCTCAAGCGCGAGAACGGCAGCCGCATCAAGGGCTACATCATCGATTTGCGCAACAATCCGGGTGGACTGCTCGACCAGGCAATCTCTGTCTCCGACGATTTCTTGGAGCAAGGTGCGATCGTTTTGACCAAGGGTCGCAACCTGCAGGAAACCCAGCGCTCCCAGGCGCGCAAGGGCGATATCACCGGTGGCAAGCCGCTCTATGTTCTGATCAACGGCGGCTCCGCTTCGGCGTCTGAAATCGTCGCCGGCGCGCTCCAGGACCATGACCGCGCGACCATCATCGGCACGCGGTCATTCGGCAAGGGTTCGGTCCAGACCATCATCCCGCTCGGCAGCAACGGTGCCATCCGCCTCACCACCGCCCGCTACTACACGCCATCCGGCCGTTCCATTCAGGCCCGGGGCATCGATCCCGATTTGATTGTCGAGCAGGACCTGCCTGACGACCTCAAGAAGCGCATCGGCAAGCGCAAGCCGCGCGGCGAAGCAAGTCTTCGCGGCCACCTGAAGACCGAAAACAAGGATGGCAAGGAAGAGTCGGGCTCGTTGGCCTACGTGCCGCGTGACAAGACCAAGGACAAGCAGCTGCAATATGCGATCGCCAAACTGCGCGGCCTGCCGACCGACATCGCCGCACGTAAGCCGGTCGCGCAAGAGCCGAAGGCCGGTGACGCCGATAAGAAGGCGGAGGCCGAAAAGAAGTAACCGGCCAGCCGGCGCATGACGACGTCTCACGCCGGCGCGGTTGTTGACCAATTGATCGCAAGATTTCCGGCCGGGCAGCTGGCGTTTGGTGCCGCTTGCCCGGCCGTTCTTATTAGCGACCGAAGCTTCGGGTGAAAGACACAGATTAGGCTCGGTTGAAGTTCGCGCTCGCCCTGCGTACATCTTTTTGCTCTAGCAGGCTGTTGATTTTCTCGCGGGTTGCCGCTTGTCGGCGAACATGATTCTGTTCTTGCAGGAATCGAGGAGGGCGCGATGCGGGGATCGGACAGGCAGTCGGGGTCGCTGTTCAGCTATGTGGATCTTGAGGAGCGGGTGCCGGCGCAGCATCCGCTGCGGGTGATCAAGGCGATCGTGGACGACGCGCTGGCATCGCTGGACGCTGATTTCGAGCGGCTCTACGTGGGATCCGGCCGGTCGTCGATCGCGCCGGAGCGGTTGCTCAGGGCCTCGCTGCTTCAGGCGTTTTACTCAGTGCGATCCGAGCGCCAACTGGTCGAGCAGATCGACTACAATTTGCTGTTCCGCTGGTTTGTCGGTCTCGGCATCGATGATCCCGTCTGGGACCATTCGACGTTTTCGAAGAACCGCGACCGGCTGCTCGAAGCCGATGTCGCAGCCAGGTTCCTCGAAGCCGTGTTGCGTCATCCACGTGTGAAGCGGTTCCTGTCGGACGACCACTTCTCGGTCGATGGCACGCTCGTCGAAGCGTGGGCGTCGATGAAGAGTTTCCGCGCGAAGGACGGGTCTGACGAACCGCCTGGGCCGGGCCGGAACGGCGAGCGGAACTTTCGCGGCAAGGCGCGCAAGAACGACACGCACGCCTCGACCACCGACCCTGACGCCAAGCTGTTCAGGAAGGGCAATGGGCGCGAAGCGAAGCTCTGCTTTATGGGCCACGTGCTGATGGAGAACCGTTCAGGCCTGATCGTGCAGGCAACGCTCAGCCAGGCCAACGGACGGGCCGAACGCGAAGCGGCGATCCGCATGATCGAACGCCATGCGCCGGGAACGCGCCGGCTGACGCTCGGCGCCGACAAGGGCTACGATGCCCAACCGTTCGCGGCCGAACTGCGCGCTATGAACGTGACGCCGCACATCGCGCAACATAACGCGGTGACCAAGACCGGCAAACGACGGCGCTCATCGGTCGATGGCCGTACGACACGGCATCCCGGCTACCCGGTCTCGCAGCGCATCCGAAAACGCATCGAGGAGCCGTTCGGCTGGGTCAAGACGATCGCGGGGCTCGCGAAGACGAAATTCAAAGGACGAAGACGCGTCGCCCACCAGTTCACCTTCGCGATGGCCGCCTACAACCTGATCCGACTGCCGAGACTGTTGGCCGAGGCGCCATAATGGGGCCGTTCGGAAAGCGTGGAAGCCGAGCAGAATTGGGGCTATTGGCGGCTCGTGTTGGCCACCAATGACGATGCGCTCGAGCAAATCGATGCTATCGTCGCCCCAAATTCAACAGCCTGCTAGCACCAGGACCTCAACGAGCCTGCATCGCCATGAGCCTTGAATCTGCCAGTGCCGCCGCCACCGGGACCGCATCGGGCCCCGCCACTGCCGGCCGGGCTCGGACGCTGATCGGCTTGGATCGCGCTGCGATTTCGCAGCTGCTGGCCGCCATTGGCGTCCCCGAACGCCAGCGACGCATGCGCACGTCCCAGCTCTGGAACTGGCTCTACGTCCGTGGCGCGCACGAATTCTGCCAGATGACAGATATCTCGAAGGAGTTGCGCGCGAAACTGTCTGCAAGCCTGGCCATTGCGCGTCCAGACATCGTCTCCGAACAGGTATCTGTCGACGGAACGCGCAAATGGCTATTGCGCCTCGCGCGCCAGTCGACGGACAAGAGCGCGCCCGAAGTCGAAACCGTCTACATTCCCGAGGTCGACCGCGGCACGCTATGCATCTCGAGTCAGGTCGGCTGCACGCTCAATTGCTCCTTCTGCCACACCGGCACGCAGCGTCTCGTGCGCAATCTGACAGCCGAGGAGATCGTCGCTCAGATCCTCGTTGCGCGTGACCGTATTGGCGACTGGCCCGGTGCACCTGGACCGGACGACGGCCATCTGCTGCCCGGCGGCGAGCGCAGGATCACCAACGTCGTCCTGATGGGCATGGGTGAGCCGCTCTACAATTTCGATAACGTCAAGGCGGCGATGGCCATTGCCTCGGACAATGAGGGGCTCTCGCTGTCGAAGCGACGTATCACGTTGTCGACGTCGGGTATCGTTCCGCAAATCGCGCGCTGGGGCGGCGAGGCGGGCACCATGCTGGCGATTTCGCTGCATGCAACGCGCGATGATCTGCGCAACGAGTTGGTCCCGATAAACCGGCGCTGGCCGATCGCCGAGTTACTCGATGCCTGCCGCTCATACCCGGGTCTGTCGAACGCCCGCCGCATCACGTTCGAATACGTCATGCTCAAGGGTATCAACGACACTCTGGCCGACGCGCGCGAACTCGTCCGCCTGCTTGCCGGCATTCCGGCGAAGATCAACCTGATCCCGTTCAACCCGTGGCCGGGTACGCGTTATGCGTGTTCGGACTGGGATCAGATCGAGCGGTTCGCCGAGATCGTCAATCGGGCAGGTTATGCAAGTCCCGTTCGCACACCGCGCGGACGCGACATCTTTGCCGCCTGCGGTCAGCTCAAGTCGGAAAGCGAACGCCTTGCCGCCCGCGCCAGGGCTGTTGCCGAAAGCTGAACACGTCACGCAGTGATCACTCATCGATTGCCGCCGCACTACCTTGTCCGGGTGCACCGCGATCAGCCCCACGAGCGAAACAGGACGCCTCGTTACGCCGAATCCCGGCTTTCCCAGATTGGTTCGGAACGCACGGGCTTGATGGCCGGCAGCGTCGCCTGCAATGCCTCGTAGGCGACGTTGACCTGTCGCGCCACCGATTGCAGATAGTCGCGAACTTCCTCGGGCAGCTCGACATTGGCGAAGCGGTCCGGATGGTAGGTCTTTGATCGTTCGAGATAGGCGTGGCGCAGGCCATCGGCATCGACGCCGGGCGACACGCCGAGCACCGAATAGGGATCGAACCGTTCCGCGGTCGCACAACCGGCTTTGAGCGCCGTGACGGGTTTTGCGTCGAGCTGGCGCACCGACCTCAGCGAGGCCTTGGCAAGGAAAGTGCGGCGCCCCGCGAAACATTCAAAGTCGACGAACGCCTCCGGTCCGTTGAGCGCATCGAAAAATGTGTGCGCCACCGGCATCGAAATTCGGCCGGTCATCACGTGGCCATCGTCCAGCAGCAATTCGACGGCAACACATTTGCGTTGGCTGGCATAGTCGACCCGGTTGCGCTCGAACATGTCCCGACCTCTCGTATCCAATTCATACGGCGCGCGGCCTTGTCCAAATGGCCTTGCAAGTGCCGTGCCGCCACCGACATGCCGCAGCGTTCGCAGGTGGAGATCGTGACGGGCCTGTGCTACGTCCCCGACAACTTTTTTGCAGTGCAGCAAACGCGAATCGAACAGACATGGAATTGCGCAACATCGCGATCATCGCCCACGTGGATCACGGCAAGACGACGCTGATTGACGTCCTTCTCAAGCAATCCGGGGTGTTCCGGGATAATCAGAAGGTCGCCGAACGCGCGATGGACTCGAACGATCTCGAGCGCGAACGCGGCATAACCATTCTCGCCAAATGCACGTCTCTCGTGTGGAACGGCACGCGCATCAACATTGTCGATACACCAGGCCATGCTGATTTTGGCGGCGAGGTTGAGCGCATCCTCAACATGGTTGACGGCGCCATTGTCCTGGTCGACGCCTCCGAGGGGCCGCTGCCTCAGACCAAGTTCGTCGTCTCCAAGGCCTTGCGCCGCGGGCTGCGCCCGATCGTTGCCATCAACAAGATCGATCGGCCGGATGAGCGCCACCAGGACGTTCTCAACGAGATTTTCGACCTGTTCGCCAATCTCGATGCCACGGAAGAGCAGTTGGATTTTCCGGTCCTTTACGGGTCGGGCCGGGACGGCTGGATGGCACTCGACCCCGCGGGGCCTGCGATGGATATGGCCCCGTTGTTCGATCTCGTCATCGATCATGTACCGCCACCTGCCATCGAGGAAGGGGCGTTCCGGATGCTGGCAACGACACTCGAGGCGGACCCGTTTCTGGGCCGCATTCTCACCGGCCGCATAACGGCCGGCACGGTTGGCGCCAACCAGACCATCAAAGCGCTGCACCACGACGGCTCGCTTGTCGAGACGGCGCGGGTCAGCAAGGTGCTGGCATTTCGCGGTTTGGAGCGACAGCCGATCGACGTCGGCGAAGCCGGCGATATCGTCGCCATTGCCGGGATCACCGACGCAACGGTTGCCGACACGCTATGCGACCCGGCTATCGATGCACCGATCGGCGCCCAGCCCGTCGACCCTCCGACGCTGTCGATGACGTTTCGGATCAACGATGGTCCGCTTGCCGGCCGCGACGGCGACAAGGTCCAGTCGCGTGTCATTCGAGAGCGCCTCCTGAAGGAGGCCGAGCGCAACATCGCAATCCGCGTGAGCGAAACCGGCGACAAGGATGCATTCGACGTTGCAGGGCGCGGTGAACTGCAACTGGGCATCCTGATCGAGACCATGCGGCGGGAGGGCTTCGAACTCACCGTGTCGCGCCCACAGGTCGTCATGCGCGAGGACCCTGCCACCGGTGCCGCACTGGAGCCGATCGAGGAGGTCACCATCGATGTCGATGAGGAACACTCCGGCGTGGTCGTGCAAAAGCTCACCGAACGCAAGGGCGATCTTCTCGAAATGCGCCCTTCCGGTACGGGCCGCCAGCGCCTTGTCCTGCATGTGCCGACGCGGGGCTTGATCGGTTATCAGGGCGAACTGTTGACGGACACGCGCGGCACGGCGGTCATGAACCGCCTGTTCCATGGCTACGCGCCGCACAAGGGCGCCATTGCGGGCCGCCGCAACGGCGTCCTGATTTCGAATTCGGATGGCGATGCAGTGGCCTACGCGCTGTTCAATCTGGAAGACCGTGGGCCGCTGATGATCGGTCCGCAGGCAAAGGTTTATCAGGGCATGATCGTCGGCCAGCACACGCGCGAGAACGATCTCGAAGTGAACGTTCTGCGCGCCAAGAAGCTGACCAATATCCGCGCCGCCGGCAAGGACGAGAACATCAACCTGTCGCCACCGATGAAGATGCCGCTGGAACGCGCGCTCTCCTACATCCAGGATGACGAACTGGTGGAGATCACCCCGCAGTCTATCCGTCTGCGCAAACGATGGCTGGACCCAAACGAGCGCAAGAAGCGCGAACGCGCGCGTGAGAACGCTGCATAAGGCCGCCCCGCCCGTGCCGACGGAGCAGTTCGACCGTGAAAAAGCGGGCCCCCGGAAGGGCCCGCAGTTTGGATCGACGAGACCCGCCAGAAAATGGTCTCGCCTGACCAAATTCGCCTCTATAAGTTAAGCGAACCTTTCCGTAATGGAGAAAGTCAGCCAACAAACCGAAATATGTTGGAAACTGAACGGATGTTGACAGATGAATGCAACTTGCGCGGCAGTATTTCAACCTGTGGATGGTGAGGCGAAATCCAACGGATGATCGATTGGCCATCCGACATAACCCCCACGCCAGAGTACGAAGCAGCCGTGTCTTATTTGTACGAGGGCGACGGCCACATCTTTGTGACGGGCCGTGCTGGCACGGGAAAATCGACCCTATTGCGCGCAATGCGCGAAATGCTGGGCGACCGCGCCGTCGTGCTGGCACCGACGGGTCTGGCGGCGGTTAACGTTGGCGGCCAGACGATTCACTCGTTCTTCGGATTTCCTCCCAGATTGATCGGGCCGGACGACATCCGTCGCAGTCGCAACGGTCGGGTGATGCGCAATCTCGACTTTGTCATTATCGACGAAGTGTCGATGGTACGCTCTGATCTGATGTGGGCGATCGACCATGCCCTGCGTGTCAATCGCGGCCGCGCGCGTGAAGCGTTCGGCGGCGTGCGCCTGGTCCTATTTGGTGATCTGCACCAGCTGCCGCCGGTCGTCAGAGGCGAGGAGGCCCAAATCCTCGAAGATAATCACGACGGTCCGTATTTCTTCAATATCTCCGCACTGCGCGAAGGTGCTGGCACGCAGTACCTCGAGTTGCAGCAGGTTTTCCGCCAAACCGACGAGATGCTGGTCGCAGCCCTCAACGCCATTCGTGCCGGCGAGGCCGAAGGTGAACTCCTGAACGTGCTAAACGAACGCGTTCAGCCCGTACGCACGCTTGCGGAAGGCCAATCGTTCGTCATCCTGACACCGACCAACGCCGCAGCCAATCGCATCAATCTTGCCTATTTGAATGCGCTTCCGGGCCAGGAGCGCGTGTTTGAAGCGGGCATAGTCGGTGACTTTAACACCAATTCGCAGCCAACGGATTCGACCCTGGTCCTCAAGACGGGCGCGCGCGTGATCATGCTGCGCAATGATCCCGAGCGGCGCTGGGTCAACGGCACGATTGCCGAGGTCGCGCGCCTCGAGGACGAGCGCATTTGGGTGAGCATCGACGGCCGCGAGCACGAGATCGAGCCTGCCACCTGGGAAAACCGCCGGTACGCCTTTGACCAGGCCGACGAAAAGATCGTCGAAACCGTCGCAGGCACGTTCAAGCAGTTTCCGCTGCGTTTGGCCTGGGCACTCACCATTCACAAGAGCCAGGGCTTGACCCTCGACAACGCCTACATTGACTTCGGCCGCGGTACTTTTGCCCACGGCCAGGCCTATGTCGCCCTCTCCCGCTGTCGATCGCTCGAGGGCCTGGCGTTGGCGCGAGCGTTGCGGCCCTCCGATATCCTGTTTGATCCTAGAGCTTCGGACTACGAGCGGTTGTTTGAGCCTCTCGTGGCATGACGTATTTGTTGCAGTGCAACATGAAAAAATATATGTAAAACAATCGGTTGGAATTTATCTAGCCGTCGGCAGCGATTTTTTCTGGCGCCAGGACGCGACAAAATTGCCGCACTGCACATATTCATGTTGCAATGCACAATAAATGCTCTATCTTAGAGTTGTCGGTGCTGGGAAGGACATAATCTCTCGGCCCATCGCATGCCCTGAAGCATTGCGAAAGAATTTGCGCTGCAGTGCAGCATTGTCGATCAGAAACGATCAGGAGCGAGTTCCATGAACGAACAATTCACCCGCCAGGCCCAGGAAATGTTCAACGTCGCCAAAGACGCCCGCATTCCCGAAAACGTGCAAGCCATGGCCGAAGACGGGGTTGCCAAGACCCGCGAGGCTTACCGCCAGGCCAATGCCGTTGCCAAGGAACAGTTCGCGACCGCAGAAGAGGTCATCCTGGCTGCCCATGCCGGCACCAAGGCGATCGGCGAAAAGGTCATGACCAACACGGCCGCCAACGCCGAAGCGCTGTTCGACGCCGCCCAGGCCATCGCACGCGCCAAGACACTGCCGGAAGCCGCGCGCCTCCAGGCCGACTTCTTCCAGCAGCAGGCCGCGGCTGCGACGGCCCAGACCAAGGAGCTGTTCGAGCTTTCCGCTAAGGTTAGCAAGCAGACCATGGAATCGTTGAACGCCGCTGCTGCCAAGTCGTTCAGCCAGATGAAGCAGACCGACTAAGGTTGGCCTTGGATCGGCGATTGAACGCCACGATCTGATAAGAGCTTTGCAAGCCCGGAGGCCGACGCTTCCGGGCTTTCATTTTGCGCACACGCCGCTCTATACTCAGGCCATGTTGACGTCGCGTGAAGCCACCGTGGTTCGCTCTGCCCGCCTTGCGGATACGCACGCGCTTGCAAACATATTCCGTTGCACATGGCGGCAAGCTTACACCGGCATGATCCCACTCCAGCAGTTGGACCGTATGATCCGCAGGCGGGGTCCGGCCTGGTGGCGCACCGCGGTTCGTTCCCGCGACGGCGTCGTTTTGCTGGAGTTCGATGGCAAGCCGGTCGGTTATGCAACGTGCGGCAGGAGCCGGGGCGGCGGCGTATTTGCTGGCGAGATATTTGAAATTTATGTTTTGCCCGAGTACCAGGGCCTGGGCTTCGGCGAGTTCCTGTTTGAGGCCTGCCGCGCCAGGCTGGACCATCGCAGTCTTCGAGGCCTCGTGATCTGGTGTCTTGCCGAGAATGACCCGGCCGTTGTGTTTTATCGCCAGCGCGGCGGATTGCCGGTCGCCTCGTGCTACGAGCGCCTGGGTGGGGCACGGCTGGAAAAAATCGCCTTCGGTTGGGAAGACTGATTGCCTCTAATCCAGGAAGCCTCGCGCGGGCGAGCGTTGCAGGTCCGGTAGACCCACTACGCCGCATTGGCCTTTTCGCCAGCTTGTCGACGATACCCCAATTGGCGACAAGCATGCGACGTCGTTCCTGCCGTGCACGCGTCTTGCAGCGCGTCGCCGTCACAACGGGAGAGTCCAGCATGCGCATTGATGCGATTAGCACCGGTGACAACCCGCCAAGCGAAATCAACGTGATCGTCGAAGTGCCGGTTGGTGACGAGCCTATCAAGTATGAACTGGACAAGGCCTCGGGCACGCTCGTCGTCGACCGCTTTCTTTACACACCGATGCGCTATCCGGGAAATTACGGCTTTGTCCCCCACACGCTTTCCGCCGACGGCGATCCGATCGACGTCCTCGTCTGCAACACGCGGGCAATTGTCCCCGGCGCCGTTATCCCGTGCCGGCCGGTCGGTGTGCTGATCATGGAGGACGACGGCGGCGGAGACGAAAAGGTTATCGCCGTGCCCACCCACCGCGTCACCCGCCGCTACGACAAGATAAAGACCTATACCGACCTGCCGGAGATCACGATCCAGCAGATCCAGCACTTCTTCGAGCACTACAAGGATCTGGAACCCGGCAAGTGGGTGAAGATCAAGGAATGGGGGCACGCAGACACCGCCCGGCGCATGATCGAAGAAGCGATTGCGCGCTACGCTGGCGAAGCGTGAGCCGGCGCCGTAGTCGCCCCATGATCCTTTGACAGGGTGCGAAGCTTGATTTACTGGCCAACGCAGGCTGGCCGGCATGCTGTGGCAAATTCTCGATGATGGTGCCGAAATCTTGGCCGGAAGTGTTGGAGGTTGACGATGAGCGAGATGAAAATTGCCGTAATGGGCGCCGGCGGCCGCATGGGCCGTGAACTCGTTCGTGCCGTCACCGGTGCAGAGGGCTGCCGGGTTGTCGGCGGAACCGAGCCGGAAGGATCACCGTTCCTCGGCCAGGACGCTGGCACGCTTGCCGGTCTCGCGGCGCTCGGCGTCGAAATCACCCATGACCCGCTCGAACTGATCGTCAAGGCTGACGCTATTCTCGACTTTACGCGCCCTGCTGCGTCCGTCGAATTCGCGGACCTCGCGGCCAACGCGCGCATTGTCCACGTGCTCGGCACCACCGGGCTCTCGGAATCCGACGAGGCTGCAATTGACGCGGCGGCTCGGCACGCGACCATCATTCGCGCAGGCAACATGAGCCTCGGCGTCAATCTGCTGACCGAGCTGACACGGAAAGTCGCCGCTGCCCTCGATGAGGACTTCGACATCGAGGTCGTCGAGATGCACCACCGCCATAAAGTCGATGCGCCATCCGGTACGGCATTGATGCTCGGCGAAGCCGCAGCCAAGGGCCGTGAAATTTCGCTCAAGGACCGCAGCGTTCGCGTGCGTGACGGTCATACCGGCGAGCGCCGGCGTGGCGATATCGGTTTCGCCGCGCTGCGCGGCGGCAACGTCGTCGGTGAACACAGTGTAATTTTCGCCGCCGACGGAGAGCGCATTGAGATCACGCATCGCGCGACGGATCGCGGGATCTTTGCTCGCGGGGCCGTCAAGGCTGCATTGTGGGGCAAGGGCAAGGGCCCGGGCCTGTTCTCGATGGTCGACGTACTAGGGCTGTAGCCTCGCGCTCACCGACGGCGCATGCGCTGGCATTTCACACGCGCACCAGGAGGCGCACGTTCTCGACATGACCGAACCCAAGCGCCAACCCGCCAAGGAGAGACCTGTCGTCTTGTGCATTCTCGACGGTTGGGGGTTGCGAAGCGATCCCGCCGATAACGCCATTGCGCTTGCGCCGACACCGAACTGGGACCGGATGATCGAGGCCTGGCCCACGGCGCAACTGCAATGCTCGGGTGAAAATGTCGGGCTGCCCGATGGCCAGATGGGCAATTCGGAGGTTGGCCATCTCAACCTCGGTGCGGGCCGGATCGTTTGGCAGGACCTGCCGCGGATCAATCGCGCCATCGAGGATGGCAGTCTGGCCACCGCACGTCCGCTCGCCCGGTTTATCGAGACGCTCGCTCGCTCCGGCGGAACCTGCCATCTCGTCGGGCTGGTTTCGCCGGGCGGCGTCCACGCCCATCAGGATCACGTCGCTGAATTGGCGAGAATCGTGGCTGCAGGCGGCGTGCCGGTGCGTATCCATGCCTTGACCGATGGCAGGGATACACCTCCCAAGAGCGCGGTCGTGTACATCCAGGCACTCGAAAGGGCGGTGGCCGGGTTGCCCGACGTGTCGATCGCCACCGTGTGCGGGCGCTATTTCGCAATGGATCGCGACAACCGTTGGGAACGCGTCGCCCGCGCATATGATTTGATCGTTTCTGGCGAGGGCGCTACCTTCGAAAGCGCGGTCGAGGCAGTCCAAGCCGCCCATGCCGCCGGCACGACCGACGAGTTCATCGCTCCGGCCCGCCATCATGGCTATAGAGGAATGAACGACGGCGACGGCATTTTGCACGCAAACTTTAGGGCGGATCGGGTACGTGAATTGCTAAGCGCCATTCTCGAAGCAGACTTTGACGGCTTTGCGCGCAACCGCACCGTAACACTGGGCGCTGCGCTCGGCATGGTCACCTACTCGGATCGTCTCGCTCAGCTCTGCGACACCATCCTGACATCTGAGCGCATCGAAAATACGCTGGGCGAAGTGGTTGCCGCAGCGGGCCTGCGCCAGCTCAGGGCCGCTGAAACCGAAAAATACCCGCACGTCACCTACTTCTTCAACGGCGGCATCGAAACACCCAACAACGGCGAAGAGCGCCTCCTCGTACCCTCTCCCAAGGTCGCGACCTACGACCTGCAGCCCGAAATGTCCGCACCGGAACTGACCGATAAACTCGTTGAGCAGATCAGCGCCGGCAAGTTCGATCTTTTTGTCGTCAACTACGCCAACGGCGACATGGTCGGTCATACCGGCGATTTGGACGCCGCCATGCAAGCGGCGGCTTGCGTCGACACTTGCATCGCCCGCCTCGAACAGGCAGTGCTCGATCAGAACGGCGTGATGCTCATCATCGCTGATCACGGCAACTGCGAAATGATGTTCGATCGCGAAGCGGATGTGCCCCACACGGCGCATACACTGAACCCCGTCCCAATCGTTTTGGTCAACTGCAAGCGCGAGCATGCTACGATCGCCAGCGGTCGCCTTGCCGATGTTGCACCGACCGTAATTGATTTGATGGGCCTACCGTTGCCACAGGAAATGACCGGCAGATCACTCATCGCGTGAGTGGTTCGCATTGATATTGCAAACCGCAGAGCGCGTGCCGCATTGCGGAGGGGAGGATTGCGATGGCCGTGGACGAATTGCTTGAAAAATCAGATGCGCGAGATAGGCAGCGGGCGAAGTGGATCGGCGTCTATATTGCCGTCCTCGCCGTCTTGCTTGCCATCTGCAACATGGGTGGCGGCAACGCGAGCAAGGATGCGGCGAAGGCAAATCTCGACGCGACCAACCTGTGGGCGTTCTTTCAGGCAAAAAATCTGCGCCGGACCCACTACATGATGTGGCGTGACGAACTCGAGCGCGAACTCAACGGAAATTCGGATATGCCGGCGAGCTTGCGCAACGGTATTAAAAAGAGCCTCAACGACTACAAGGCACGCATCGCGCGCCTGACGTCGGACCCCAAGACTGGTGAGGGCCTCGACGAACTCTTTCAGCGCGCCAAGGCACTCGAAAAGGTGCGTGATGCAGCCCTGAAGCGCGACCCCTATTTCGACTTCGGTTTGGCCTTCTTGCAAATTGCCATTGTCATGGCGTCGGTCGCGATCGTCACCGGTGGCGGCTTGGCAATTGCCGTCAGCGTCGCGCTGGGCGCGATCGGCACGACGTTCATGGTCAACGGCTTCTTCCTGCTGCCGGGCCTGACACGGGCGCTGAACGCCGTGGTTGGTTAGGGCCTGCGCTGGGATTCGAGCAATCCCCTGCAGTCTTTCGTCAGCTCCTGCGACTGCGTTTCGAACTGCTCCAGCCAGTTCAACATCTGCGCCCGGTTCATGAAGTTGCCTGCCGGGATTTCGCGCGTCAGGGCACGGTCGAAGAATGCGACATGGTCGAGGCCTGCCCCGGCGCTGACGATGCGAAATGCAGCCGCTGCCGTGCGCCACGCCGCAACCTGCGGCCCGTGCTTGGCTTCGAACGCGGCATTGCCCGACGAATGTCCGTAATAGTATGCGGGTAGCGAATACCGCCCGTTTTCGTTTCCTTTGGCAACGACGGCGCGTCCCTCTTCCCGCGCTTTTGCAACGAACGGCTCCACCGCGGCCAGGAGTTTTGCGCAGGCATCGAGCCGCTCGGCAAACACGATCGCGCGTGAGACCTCGCCGCGCGTCTCCCATGAGACATAAGCCTGAACGCCGGACGCAAGACCGGCCATCGCGGCAAAGAGAACTGCAATCAATTCGACAAAGGACATGCCCTTCATGTGACGCCTCCAGTATTCATATAGAGCTGTCCTGCCTTGTCATGCCGATCGGACACAATAATGGCCGCATGAGGTGACGGTTCGGCAGGTGTCACTTGACCGGCTTGTCATGCGCGACGGCGCGCGCTAGAGCAACCTGCGTGAATTCGGAATCGGTCCAATTCCGAGTTTACGCAGAAAGTTGCTCGATTCTTTAGAGGCAATAATCTTTGTGCCTTGAGTTGGAGCCGCGACAGCGGTTCCAACTCACGGCACGATGATTCAGCAAGTTCGGGATTGCACACACCGCCTGCCGCGGTTTTGGCCTGCAACGTTCCATCCACAACGACGAGACATGATCTGCAATGGCGACCCACAATCTTCTTCTGTTTCCCGGCGACGGCATTGGCCCCGAGACCATGGCCGAAGTCGAGCGCGTGCTGTCGTTCTTCAACAAGCGGTCGAACAACGCCTCGTTTGAAACAAAGTCCGATCTGGTAGGTGGTGCTGCTCTTGATGCCCATGGCGTGCCCCTCACCGATGATGCGATGGCCAATGCACAGGCCGCGGATGCCGTGATCTTCGGCTCCGTTGGAGGTCCGAAGTGGGATGACGTCGGGTTCGATCTTCGGCCTGAGGCCGGTCTGCTGCGGCTGCGCAAGGAGATGGACCTCTTTGCCAATCTGCGCCCTGCGATCTGCTATCCGGCACTCGCAGAAGCCTCATCCCTGCGCCGCGAAATCGTCGAAGGCCTCGACATCGTGATTCTGCGCGAATTGACAGGCGGCACCTACTTCGGCGAGCCGAAGGAAATCGTCACGCTGCAGAACGGCGAAAAACGCGCCGTCGACACGACCCTGTATACCACCCATGAAATTGAGCGTATCGCCAAGGTCGCCTTCGATCTCGCGCGCAAGCGCTCCAATAAGGTGCACTCCGCCGAAAAGCGCAATGTCATGATGACCGGGCTTCTCTGGAACGAGGTTGTCACCGCCACCCACAGGTCCTACGCCCCCGATGTTGAACTCGAACATATCCTGGCCGACAACTGCGCAATGCAGCTCGTGCGCGATCCCAAGCAGTTCGACGTTCTGGTATGCGACAATCTGTTCGGCGACATGCTCTCCGACGCCGCCGCCATGCTGACCGGTTCACTTGGCATGCTACCGTCGGCTTCACTCGGCGCGAACGATCCCAAGACGGGCCGGCCCAAGGCGCTCTACGAACCGGTTCATGGGTCCGCACCGGACATTGCCGGGCAGGGCAAGGCCAATCCGATCGCGACGATCGCATCGTTCGGTATGGCGCTGAGGTATTCCTTCGGCCTCACCGAGGAAGCCGATTTGATCGAGAAGGCGATCGCAAGCGTTCTCGCTCAGGGCTACCGCACCGGCGACATCATGCAGCCGAACATGCGCGAGGTCGGCACCGCGGAGATGGGCAGCGCCATTCTCAAGGAACTCGAAACGCTGACCCCTTGATCTCGACCCAAAATCCCACTCGGCGGAATGGTTCCATTTCGAACGATCTTGCTTAGATCAGGCCGAGCCCGCGAAGACTTGCATGTCCGTCGCGGGCAACGATGATGTGGTCGTGCACCGTTATCCCGAGCGGTTTGGCCGCGGCAATGATTTGCCGCGTCATCTCGATATCGGCGCGCGAAGGGTGCGGGTCGCCCGAAGGGTGATTGTGTACCAGCAGAATGGCGCTCGCCGAAAGTTCCAGCGTGCGCTTGACGACCTCGCGCACGTAGACCGGCGTATGATCTACGGTGCCTTCGCTTTGCACTTCGTCGGCGATCAGGCGGTTCTTCTTGTCGAGGAATAGCACCCGAAATTGTTCGCGCGCCTCATAGGCCATCACTGCGCGGCAATATTCGAGCACCTGCTGCCACGTCGAAAGCACCGGGCGATCGATAACTTCGCTGCGCATCAGCCGGTGCGCGGCGGCCCGCACCAGTTTCAACTCGACGACCACCGCCTCGCCTACGTCTTTGACTTCGCGCAGGCGTCGTTCAGGGGCGTTCAGGACCTCTGCAAAGCTGCCGAAACGGTTCAGAAGTCGCTTTGCGAGGTCCTTGGTATCGCGGCGCTGGATGGCGCGAAACAGAACCAGTTCCAGAAGCTCGTAGTCCGGCACTGCATCTGCGCCACCCTTCATGAATCGCTCACGCAGGCGCTGGCGATGACCGGAAAGCGACGATGTTTGCGCTCTTGCCGGGGCCTCGAAGAAGGCGCCCTGGCGATCGCTGAGTTCACGTCTTACGGACTGGGATTTGATATCGCGCTGTGGCGTTTCGCCGTCACCGGCGCGAATGATTGGCGGCCTGCGATCGCCCTGCTTGCCTGGCGGGTCTGCCATGAAAGCCGCCCTTCGGGTTATCCCGTTTCGTAGGGCGGACAGTGCAGCCCGCCCGGTGAATATGTGAACACTTCGCAACCGTGCTCCGTCACGCCCACCGTGTGCTCGAACTGTGCGGAAAGCTCCCGGTCGCGCGTTACGGCGGTCCAACCGTCCGGCAGGATCTTCACATTGGCGCGGCCGAGGTTGATCATCGGTTCGATCGTGAACAGCATGCCCGGTTTCAGTTCCGGGCCTTCCCCGGCACGTCCGTAGTGGAGGATGTTCGGTTTGTCGTGAAATACCCGTCCGAGCCCGTGGCCGCAAAAATCCCGCACCACGCTACACCGCTCGCTTTCGGCGTATTGCTGGATGGCCTCGCCGATGTGCCCGGTCGTGTGGCCCGGTTTGACCGCGGCGACGCCACGCTGCAGGCATTCGAAGGTGACATTGAGAAGCCGGTCTGCCTTCCGCGATATGTCACCGACCGGATACATCCGGCTGGTGTCGCCGTGCCAGCCATCGACGATAAGCGTCACGTCGATATTGACGACATCGCCCTTGCGCAGCGGTTTCGGCCCAGGAATTCCGTGACACACGACGTGATTGACGGAGGTACAACAGGATTTCGGATAGCCGCGATAATGAAGCGTCGCCGGCAGCGCCCCGTGGTCCATCGCAAACGCAAAGACCAGGTCGTCAAGATACTCGGTCGTCACTCCGGGTTTGACGTGGGGTGCCAGCATGTCGAGTGCGGCCGCCGCCAGCTGTCCCGCCTTGCGCATACCTGCAAAGGCCTCGGCGCCGTGCAGCGGAATGTCGGAATCGCGACCGCGCGAGCCAATACGTGAAATGTCGAGGTTGGACATGGATGCGTTGGAACCACCTTTGCGGACGAGGGCCTATACTCTCCGAATTTAGAGCAATTGCCGCGCCGTGCAATTGCAGGACCTCCAATTTGGTTGGCGCATAGATGCGCAAAGGCCCGGCGCGCGGGCCGGGCCAGTTCGTTTCGGCATTGGCCGATAGGATATCCTCAGGCTTCCTTGTTCTCTTCGCCTGCCGGCTCTTGAGCGTCGCCGCCTTCTTCACTTGCGGCCGCTTCAGCTTCCTGTTCCGGAACCTCATCGACGGTCGCCTCGGCCATCAGCCGCTGGGCCTGTCCGATCCAGTCTTCCCGTTCGATGCGCCCGCCGAGGTTTAGCGCATCATCGATGTTGGCGATATCGTCGTCGGAAAAGGCGGCGATCTGCTCGAACTTCATGATGTTGAGCTTGTTCAGCATCGTTTCGAGATCGGGTGCGATGGTCTGGATCAGCTTCAGATCGTCCTTTTCGCCCTTCGGCTTGCGAAAGCCTTTGAAAGCGGCGTTGAGCCGTTTGGCCCGCGCATCGGTACGTTCCGCGATCCGCGCTGCGCGACCGCGCCGGCCACGCAGGTAATAGAGCTTGGCACGGCGCACCCGGCCACGGCGGACGACTTCGATGTCGGTAATGAACGGCGAATAGATCGGGAATACACGCTCCACGCCTTCGCCGTAGGAAATCTTGCGCACAGTGAAGTTTTCGTTCAGCCCGCCGCCGGACCGTGCAATACACACGCCCTCGTAGGCCTGGTTGCGCACGTTCTTGCCTTCGATCACTTTGACCATGACGCGCACGGTATCGCCCGGTGCGAATTCGGGCACCGCCCGCTGCGTCGCAATGGCTTCCATTTGCTCTTTCTCGAGCTCTTGAATGATGTTCATTGATCGTTCTTCCTTTGATGCATCATCGCAGAGGAACTCCGCGACCGCCCGGCTTGCGGTGGCCCGAGGTTCGTGCATCCCGGCTTCGGGATCCCGAGTTTGGGGAATTCGAAGCCGCCTAGATACCCGAAGCCTGCGCTCTTGTCGACCGGCTTTGTTGCGCTTTGACGCGGCCGCGTCACTTTTTGCGCCGGCGAAGCAGGTCCGGCCGTCGCGCCCGAGTGAGTCGCTCGGCCTCGGTGCGTCTCCACGCCTCGATAAGCTTGTGATTTCCCGACAGGAGCACTTCCGGGATTTCGCGTCCCTCCCAGGTGCGTGGCCGGGTGTAATGGGGGTATTCGAGGAGGCCGCCGTCGAAGCTTTCCTGGTCGAGTGACGCGCCGGCGCCCAGAACCCCCGGCAGGTGGCGTGCGCACGCATCGATCAGGACCATCGCTGCAAGCTCGCCACCGGACAGCACATAGTCACCGACGGAAATCTCCCGCAAGCCACGCCCGTCAATGACGCGCTGATCGATGCCCTCGAAGCGCCCGGCGACGAGCATGACACCTGGCCCGTCCGCCAGTTGCCGCACGACCTCCTGTGTTAGCGGCTCACCTCGCGGCGAAAGACAAATGCCGGCCAGATCGCTTGCGCTAGCGCGGGCATGATCGATTGCCGCGGCGAGCACGTCGCAACGCATGACCATGCCGGCACCGCCACCCGCCGGCGTGTCGTCGACCGCGCGGTGGCGGCCGCTGCCGAACGCCCGGATATCGACGGTCGAGAGCCGCCAACTCCCGTTGTCCAGCGCATTGCCGACAACCGAATGGGACAAGGGGCCGGGAAACATGTCCGGAAACAGCGTCAGCACTTGCGCGTGCCAGGGCTGGCCGTTCCGGCAGGCCGCTGATGCCGACGATGATTTTGGCGTCTCGTTTCCCATGTTCCGGGCAGGCTAAGCCCCCTCGACGATGATCATGTCGATCACACCGGCATTTTCGCGCAGTTTCCGGGCTTCGGCGTACTCCGGCGAGTGGGCGTAGGCACGGGCGGCCTCGAAGCTTTCGAATTCTGCAACCACGTTGCGCGCGCGAGCCTCGCCTTCGACGACTTCGCAGCGTCCACCGCGTACGATATAGGTGCCGCCATATTTGCGCGTGGCCTCCCCGGCCTTCGCGGCGTAGTCCGCCCACGCCGTCGGATTGGTGACGATCGCACGCGCGATCATGTAGCCTTTAGCCATGGCCTTCTCCAGACTTTACTTTCGTGCGTTTGTCATACCGTGATGGCACTGGCGCGTATATGTTTTGCGGCAATTTCTGCGGGGCGCCGGGCCTGCCGTCCTAGGGGATTGACGGGGAATACGTGAACACACCGACTCACATGCTCGCCGCCGCAGCGGTGTTGACGCGGCCGGGCGAGCCCCTGCGCAACGCCGCCGTCTTGTTTGGCGCCCTGCTGCCGGACCTCTCGATATTTGTCCTGTTTGGCTGGGCGCGACTGCAGGGCATCGGCCAAGCCGAGATCTGGCGGCAAATTTACTGGCAGGAACCCTGGCAGACACTGAGCGCAGTGTCGAATTCCCTGCCGATTTGGGCGTGCGTGATGGTCGTCGCGTTGCTTTCCCGGTCAGTCGTTCTTTCCGTCATTGCCGGTGCGGCGCTGATCCACATCGGTCTCGATTTCCCGGTTCACGCTGATGATGCACACAAGCATCTCTGGCCGCTGACGGATTGGCGCTTCCACTCGCCGCTCTCGTACTGGGACAGCAATCACCACAGCCGTTACGTGATGCTGGCAGAACTCGCCCTGTGTATCGCCACCATCGTGGTTTTGTGGAAGCGGTTTTCCGGCTGGCTGGTGCGCACGGCACTCGGGGTGGGCCTTGTCAGCCTGGCGTTGGTTCCGCTGTTCTTCTGGCTTACGCTCGGCTGATCGCGGCAACGAATGCCTGAGCGGCCGCCGCGACGTCGTCTGCACGCGTGATCGGGCGCCCGACAACGATATAGTCCGCTCCGCCTGCAATCGCCTGTTCCGGTGTTGTCACCCGGGTTTGATCGTCGGCATCGTCCGCCGGCAGTCGAATCCCGGGTGTTACGACAAGGAAGTCGTCACCGACGCTCGATCGAACGGCAGTTGTCTCAGCCCCGGACGCAATGATGCCGGCACATCCTGCCTGCTTGGCGAGCTTGGCGCGATGCACCACGAGCTGCGCCGGCGAATGGTCGCGAATGCCTTGTTCGAGGAGGTCAGCGCGCGACAGATTGGTCAGGACGGTCACCGCAAGGATATTGAGATCCGTTCCGGCCGCGCCCGCGGCGGCAGCCTGCATCGTCTTGGTATCCGTACCGTGGATCGTTAAAAATGTCGCGCCCGAGCGCGCTGCGTTCCTAGCCGCGCGTTGCACGGTGTTCTCGATATCGAGAAGCTTCATGTCCAGGAACACACGATGTCCTGCGACGGCCAGTTCCTCGGCAAATCCGAGGCCGCCCTGCATCACCAGTTCGAGGCCGACCTTGTAGAACGAAACAATTCCGTCGAGCCGGGCCACGACGTCACGCGCCTCCGCCACGGTCGGCATGTCGAGCGCGACGATCAATCGATCGCTTGGGCTCAGGGCTTGCCTCATCGCATCGTCGCGCCAGCGGGCGTCATCGGCCAGCGTGCTCTCGGTCAATCTAGTCGTCTCCGTGCAGCGCCTTTGCGGCTCTGGCCAGCTTCTGCACCATATCCTTGAGTCGTTCAAGCTGCGCGATGTCCTTCAACCGGCCATCGTCGTCGAACGCGTCGCCTGCCCGCGCGACTGCAAGCTGATCGGGCAGCACCAGCGCGCTGAGACCGAGGGTCAATGTCTGGCGCAGCATCATCAGCCCGCGGATGCCGCCGAAGCCGCCGGGCGAAGCGGCGGCAAGCATGAATACGCGCGTCTTATAGACTTGGAGCGGCGCTTCACCCTCCACCCGGACCCGCGATATCCAGTCCAGCGCATTTTTGAGCAGCGGCGTCACGCCGGCATTGTATTCCGGCGACGCGATGAAGATTCCGGAGTGCGCACTGAACAAGGCGTGCAGCTTTTGTGCATTTTCCGGCACGCCGTCTTTGGCTTCCAGGTCTCCGTCGTAGATCGCCATGGGATAATCGCCAAGGTCGGCGAACGTGGCGAGCAGGCCGTTGGCGTTGGCAACGTCCGCTGCCAGCTGCGCAAGCTTCTTGTTAAGCGATTGCTCGCGCGCGGAACCGGCAAGAAACAACAGACGAGTCACGGTTGACGTCTCCCAGTGGTTGAACGGACTGCCCGCTCGCACACCGGACAGTCGCGGGCGACCTACTTGTCGCCGAAAAACTCCTTAACGCGATCGAAGAACCCCTGGCTGTCGGGCGAGGTCTCCTCGCGGCTTTCCCTTTCGAACTCTTTCAGCAGTTCGCGCTGGCGCTTGGTCAATTTCTTTGGCGTCTCGACATCCAGCTGCACGTACATATCGCCGGTCATCTTTGAGCGCAGTACCGGCATGCCCTTGCCGCTGAGGCGCAGCTGTGTCCCGCTCTGACTGCCGGCAGGAATCTTGACGCTGAACAGGCTGCCGCTCACGGTTGGAACCTCGATTTCGCCGCCGAGCGCCGCCGTGACCATGGAAATCGGTACGCGGCAGAAGATATCGGCGCCATCGCGCTGAAAAAAGGCGTCAGGCTGGATCGACAGGAAAATATAGAGATCGCCCGCCGGTCCGGTCCGCAGGCCGGCCTCGCCCTCGCCGGCAAGACGAATGCGCGTGCCGTCCTCGACGCCGGCCGGGATGTTGACCGAAAGTGTGCGCTCCTTACTGACACGACCTGAGCCCGAGCAGTTCGCGCACGGGTCGTCGATCACCTCGCCGCGGCCCTGGCAGGTGTGGCAGGTCCGTTCAATGGTGAAGAAGCCCTGGCTCGCGCGCACCTTGCCAAAACCGCTGCAGGTCGGGCACGACCGCGGCGATGAACCAGGTTTTGCCCCGGTCCCGGAACAGTCCTCGCAGCCGACGCTCGTTGGAACCCGGATTTGCGCGGTCTTGCCTGCAAATGCTTCCTGCAGCGTGATTTCCAGATTGTACCTGAGGTCGGAACCGCGCTCGCTTCCGGAGCGCCGCCGCTGGCCTCGCCGCCCGCCCATGATGTCTCCGAAAAAATTCTCGAAGATGTCCTCCATGGAGTGCGCGAATTCCGGCCCGAAGCCACCCGGCCCGGCTCCACCGCCCTCGAAAGCGGCATGACCGAACTGATCGTAGGCCGCGCGCTTTTGCGGGTCCTTCAGCGCCTCGTAGGCCTCGTTGACGTCTTTGAAATTCCGTTCCGCCTCGGCATCGCCCGGGTTGCGATCCGGATGATATTTCATCGCCAGTTTGCGATATGCCGACTTCAGCTCTTTCTCGCCTGCGTCCTGTTCGACGCCAAGAACTTCATAGTAGTCTCGCTTGGCCATCGCCTTCAATCAATCCCCGGTTTGAACGCATATCGCCCGCCTGTGCGCTTCAACATCGGTTGGCCGCCCGGCAGCACCGACGTGTCCGCCGGGCACGGGATCACGAAATGTGCTGTCGGTAGGAGGTCTTGGGTGGGCCGGCGCATCGGCTAACCTAGAGCATAAGAGAAGCCTGAAAAACCCCGGCCATGAACATGGCCGGGGCAATGCGGGAACATCGATCAGGCCGACTTCTTGTCGTCGTCTTTGACCTCTTCGAAGTCGGCGTCGACGACATTCTCGTCCTTCGGCTCGCCATCCTGTGCCGCGTCCTCGGGCTCGCCTTCCGGTGCTTGTCCACCGTAGATCGCTTCGCCGATCTTCATCGCGGCCTGTGCCAGCGTTTGGGTGGCAGCCTTGAGTTCTTCGGCGTCCTCGGACTCGAGCTTTTCCTTGGCCGCGGTGATCGCTGCCTCGACCTCGGTCTTGGCCTCATCATCGAGCTTTTCGCCGTTTTCCTTGACCTGCCCTTCGGTGGAATGGATCAGGGCTTCGAGCTGGTTGCGCGATTCGACCAGTTCGCGGCGCTTCTTGTCCTCGCCCGCGTGCTGCTCTGCTTCCTTGACCATCCGGTCGATATCGTCATCGGACAGGCCGCCGGAAGCTTGGATCCGGATCGACTGCTCCTTATTGGTCGCCTTGTCCTTGGCGCTGACGTTGACGATACCGTTGGCGTCGATGTCGAACGTTACTTCGATTTGCGGCACGCCGCGCGGCGCGGGCGCGATCCCGACCAGGTCAAACGTCCCGAGATGCTTGTTGTCCGAGGCCATCTCGCGCTCGCCCTGGTAGACCTTGATGGTCACCGCCTGCTGGCCGTCTTCCGCGGTCGAGAACACCTGGCTCTTCTTTGTCGGGATGGTTGTGTTGCGCTCGATGAGGCGGGTGAACACGCCGCCGAGCGTTTCGATGCCAAGCGACAGCGGCGTTACGTCGAGCAGCAACACGTCCTTGACGTCGCCGCGCAGAACGCCGGCCTGGATGGCGGCACCAACGGCAACGACTTCGTCGGGATTGACGCCCTTGTGTGGCTCCTTGCCGAAGAAGTTCTTGACGGTTTCCTGCACTTTGGGCATCCGCGTCATCCCGCCGACGAGCACCACCTCGTCGACATCGGCCGCCTTGAGCCCGGCATCTTTGAGCGCGGCATCGCACGGGCCGACGGTGCGCTTGATCAGATCCTCGACCAGGCTTTCGAGCTTGGCCCGCGTCAGCTTCATCGTCAGGTGTTTCGGACCGGACTGGTCGGCCGTGATAAACGGCAGGTTGACCTCGGTCTGCGCCGACGACGACAACTCGATTTTGGCCTTTTCGGCGGCCTCCTTGAGGCGCTGCAGAGCAAGCTTGTCGTTCGTCAGGTCGATGCCGTTTTCCTTCTTGAACTCGGCCGAGAGATATTCGACCAGGCGCATGTCGAAGTCCTCACCGCCGAGGAAGGTGTCGCCGTTGGTCGATTTGACTTCGAAAACGCCTTCACCGATCTCGAGAATCGAGATGTCGAACGTGCCGCCGCCTAGGTCGTAAACGGCAATTGTTTTGGCGTTGTCCTTCTTGTCGAGACCGTAGGCGAGCGCGGCCGCCGTCGGCTCGTTGATGATCCGCAACACTTCGAGGCCTGCGATCTTGCCGGCGTCCTTGGTTGCCTGGCGCTGGGCGTCATTGAAATAGGCGGGAACCGTGATCACGGCCTGCGTGACGGTTTCGCCGAGGTGGGCCTCGGCGGTTTCCTTCATCTTGATCAGAATGTCTGCAGAAATCTGAGACGGTGAATACTGTTTGCCGTGCGATTCGACCCACGCATCGCCATTGTCCGCCTTGACGATCTTATAGGGAACCAGCTTCTGGTCCTTGGCCACGGTCGGATCGTCGAAGCGGCGACCAATCAATCGCTTGATGGCGAAAAACGTGCTTTCCGGGTTGGTCACAGCCTGCCGCTTGGCGGCGATTCCAACGAGTTTTTCATTGCCGTCGTCCGAAAACGCGACGATCGACGGCGTCGTGCGCATTCCCTCGGAGTTTTCAATCACTTTCGGGGTGTCACCGTCCATTACGGCGACACACGAGTTGGTAGTGCCAAGATCGATGCCGATCACTTTAGACATGCCATAGTCCTCTCTTCTTGCGGCAGACTGCGCGAGCCCGCAAACGGCGCCCTGCTCCAATGACCGACCGCCGGGCCGGCACCGGACACGCAATCCCCTGGAGTTATAGGTGTGCGTTTCGCACGGTATATAGGGGCCGAAAAATTCGCCTGCAACGGGTTGACTGCGTAAGAATTGCGGCATCAATGCCGCATGGACCGGGGATTTTTTTAATTTTGCGGGAATTGCGAAAATCTTAACCGCCGGAGGCTGCAAGATGCTGGAGGGATTTAGGCACTACGCCGCCTACCTCGACCCGGCCGCGCAACAAAGATTGCTCGCGGCAGTCCGCTCTGTCCTCGACACATCGCCGCTCTACCGCCCGACGATGCCGAATTCCGGCAAGCCGTTCTCCGTTCAGATGACGAATTGCGGCCGATTGGGGTGGGTTTCGAGCAAGGACGGCGGCTACCGCTATCAGCCGACGCACCCGCAAAATGGGGCCGCCTGGCCCGCCATTCCCGACATGCTTCTCGAAATCTGGAGCGATGTGGCGGACTATTCGGCGCCGCCCGAGGCCTGCCTGGTCAACTGGTACGCGCCCGGCACCAGGCTCGGCTTGCACATTGATGCCGACGAGGAAGAGACAGCGGCCCCGGTTGTGTCGGTATCGCTCGGCGACGACGCTTGGTTTCGGATTGGCGGCCTTAAGCGCCGCGACCCGACCGAGCGCCTGCTTCTGAAATCCGGCGACGTGGTCGTGCTTGGCGGCGCCTCGCGCCTCGCCTACCACGGCATCGACCGCATTGTTCCGGCAACGCCACCGCGGCTGCTGCGCGAACCTGGGCGCATAAACCTCACGATGCGCCGCGTCACCTGCCCTGGTTGACGCCGCTCAATCGTCGTTCAAAGTCATCAGCTTTGCGATGCTGTGCCCACGCGTGCGGGCGCGGCAGCGCGACTGCGGCTCCGTTGGCAACGCCTTCCCTCCCGCGACTGTCCGCAAGATTGTGGACAAGGTCGGCTGGATTGGGAGTGGACAGGCCAGAAGCGGACAGGCCGGAAGCGGGCAGGCCGGAAGCGGGCAGACAATGTGCGCCGCGCGGGGCTCGCAGGATCTAGTTTGCCCCGCCCGGCTCATCCGGTTTTGCTGCACTCTCCCCGGTTTGCGGCTGGTCGTCGTCCGGCATGTCAGAGGCTGCAGGCTCAGCGTCGTTTGCCGCATCTGCAGGCGCCGTACCCACGCCCGCGATGTTCGGGGCTGCTTCGCTGGACTTGACCGCCTTGGCGCCACCCTTGGCAACGACCACCATAGAAGGCCTGAGAACGCGGTCTTCGATCATGTAGCCGTCCTGGAACGACTGCAGGATCGTGCCGGCAGGCACGGTTGCGTCATCCTGCTCCATGACCGCCTGATGCTTGTGCGGATCAAACAGTTCGCCCTTGGCAGTGATCGGGCGCACACCGTGTTTTTCAAGCGCCTTTTGCAGTTCCTGGTCGGTCAGCACGACACCGTCTAGCAGCGCCTTGAGGGCACCGGAAGGCTCGCCTTCGGTCGTTGCTGAAGCAGAGGCGGCATCGATCGCGCGCCGTAGATTGTCGGCAACGGCAACCATGTCGCGTGCGAAGCCGGTAACCGCATATTTCGCGGTGTCCGCCTTTTCCCGCTCGGTCCGCTTGCGCAGGTTTTCGTTCTCGGCGTACGTGCGCAAATAGCGGTCACGCATCTCCGTCAGCTGGTTTTCGAGTTCTGCGATCTTGGCCTCTGCCGCGATCGACGGGTCAACGTAGGCCTTTGGGCCTTCGGGTTTGGCATCGCTCGGGCTTGCGTCGTGGCCGCTGGCCGTTGCGGTGGTCTCGTCGCCCGTTTGCTCGGAACCGGGCTGTCGGTCATCGGCAGTTCCAGTCCCGGTCCTAGTCCCGGTCCCAGGCTTTTCGTCATTTGGCTTTGCGTGGTCCGAATTGGTGTCAGCGCTCATCTGCTCTTCTTCATGCTACTGGCATTGACGTCGTTGCGATGCGGTGTTGCCGACCGAGGAGATATTCCGATTGGATCAGCAAACCATTCGGTCCGCTGGATATCAGTCGTTTCCGAATGAAATCAAGTAAGCAGCCGGCTCACCAGCTTTGCGGTATAGTCAACCATCGGGATGATCCGAGCATAATTGAGGCGTGTCGGTCCGATCACACCGAGCACGCCGACGATCTTTTGCTCGCCGTCCTGGAACGGCGCGACAATAAGCGAAGAGCCCGACAGCGAGAACAGATTGTTCTCCGAACCGATGAAAATCTTCACGCCTTCGGCCTTCTCGGCAATCCCGAGCAGCTGCACGACGTCTCGCTTCGCCTCGAGGTCATCGAACAACTGCCGGATGCGCTCCAGATCTTCAACGGCAGTGATGTCCTTGAGCAGGTTTGCGCGTCCACGCACGATCAGGTTGCGCCGGTCGTCATGGAGTGAGCCGGACCATTCCGCGAGCCCGGCCGTGATGACCTTTTGCGCGAGCGCATCGAGTTCGCTCTTGCGCGCTGCAAGTTCGGCCTCCACTTTCTGGCGGGCCGCATCCAGGGTTCGCCCGCGCACGAAATTGTTGAGAAAATTGGCCGCCTCCGCGAGTGCCGACGGCGGCAATCCGGCCGGCACGTCGAGAACGCGGTTTTCGATCGACTGGTCCTCTCCGACCAGCACGGCCAACGCCTTGCCGGGCTCCAGAGAGACGAATTCGATATGTTTTAGTCGCAGATCCTGCTTTTCCGCCAGCACCAGACCGGCGCAGTGTGACAGCCCCGAGATCAGCTCCGTGGCATCGTTGAGCACGTGCTCGACCGTATCGTCCGGCGAGCTGTTGATCTGTCTTTTGATCTGCGCGCGTTCGTCGCTCGACAGGTTGCCGACCTCGAGCAGTCCGTCGACGAACAGCCGCAGCCCGAGTTCGGTCGGCAGGCGGCCGGCGGATGTGTGTGGCGCAGCGATCAGGCCGAGTTGCTCGAGATCGGACATCACATTGCGCACGGAGGCCGGCGACAGCGTCATCGGCAGATCGCGCGACAGGTTGCGCGACCCCACCGGGTCTCCGGTCTCCAGGTAGGTTTCGACGATGCGGCGCAGGACCGTCAGCGATCGCTCGTTCAGGTCCGACAGATCACCGATCTCCGTAGGCTTTTTCATCGTGCTGACCGTGCGGATGAATCCGAATTCAAGGTTAGCGCCAATCTCTGCCGGATAAGTAAGGAGTTGAACGTGCCGGCGTCAATGTAGGTTCCGAATTGTTGTTGATGGCTGGCCCGGCCTCGCTTAGGGTCCGCACACGTCGTCAACCACGGGATTTCACGTTCGCCAATGCGGGCCTGCCCGCCCGGCATCCCAATTCGCTCGGCCCAATTCGCTCGGCAAGTAACCGGCAGGAATTCATGCGACCGTCCAACCGCCAGCCTGACGAACTTCGCCGCGTTTCGTTTGAGCGCGCCGTTTCCCTACATGCAGAAGGGTCGTGCCTGATCAAGTTCGGCAATACCCACGTGCTATGCACCGCCAGCCTCGAAGAACGTGTCCCGGGCTGGCTCAAAGGCCAGGGCCGCGGCTGGGTAACGGCGGAGTATGGTATGCTGCCGCGGGCCACCCACGAGCGCATGCGCCGCGAGGTGACGCAAGGCAGGCAGTCCGGTCGCACGCAGGAGATCCAGCGCCTGATCGGCCGATCCTTGCGCGCCATCGTTGATCTCGAAAAGCTTGGCGAACGCCAGATCTCTGTCGATTGTGATGTCATCCAGGCCGACGGCGGTACGCGCACAGCCGCAATTACCGGCGCTTGGGTCGCCCTTTACGACTGCATCAAGTGGATGGAAGAGCGTGACATGGTCAGGTCCGACGTCCTCACCGACCACGTGGCCGCCATTTCCGCCGGCATTCACAATGGCGCCTGTGTTCTCGATCTCGACTACGCGGAAGATTCCGATGCGCAGGCCGATGCCAACTTTGTCATGACCGGCACCGGTGGTATCGTCGAAGTCCAGGGAACGGCAGAGGGTGAGCCCTTCAGCCAGGAGCGCTTCGACGAACTGATGTCGTTGGCGCGCAAGGGCATCGCCGAACTGGTCTCGCTGCAGAAGTTGACGGTGTCCTGACCCCGCTGTCAATGCGTGTCCGCTGTCGGAGCGATCATCTTATCGGTCCGGATGATGGACGGAGACACGACATGACCCCTTCCGGAATTCTCGAAAGCGTTCTCTACGTCGACGACCTCGCGGTCGCGCGCGCATTCTATGCCGACGTCCTCGGACTGGAGCCGTTCACCGAGATCGACGGCCGCCATCTGTTCTATCGCTGCGGCAATCAGGTGTTCTTGCTGTTCGATCCGATGGCGACGCGTGTGCCGGCATCAGGTGCAGCGATCGTCGTGCCGACCCACGGTGCCACCGGTGAAGGTCACCTGTGTTTTCGCGCGACCGCCGCCGAAATCGAGGACTGGCGCCGGCGGCTCGCAGCCAAAGGCGTCGAAATCGAAGCGGACTTCGAATGGCCGCAGGGCGGCCGGTCGATCTATTTCCGTGATCCGTCGGGCAACAGCCTGGAGTTTGCCGAACCGCGGATATGGGGGCTCGAATGACACGGCGACTGAGCGCGGGCGACCAGCTTGTCGTCGCCAGCCACAACCCGGGCAAATTACGGGAAATTTCGGATCTTCTGGCCCCCTTTGGCATCGCCACCCGGTCGGCGGCCGAACTCCGGCTGCCCGAACCGGAAGAGACCGGCGTCACCTTCCGGGAGAATGCAGCCATCAAGGCGCGCGCGGCGGCATCCGCGACGAACCTGCCGGCACTTGCCGACGATTCCGGTATCGAGGTTGCAGCCCTGGACGGCGCACCCGGCGTCTATTCGGCCGACTGGGGTGGGCCGGCCAAGGACTTTGCCGGCGCCATGGCGCGCGTCCATGACGAGGTGGTTGCGCGTGAACGATGGGACGCCGCCGGCCCCCGCGCCAACTTTAACGCCACGCTCGCGCTTGCGTGGCCGGATGGAGAAATCGATTTTTTCGAGGGCAAGGTTTTTGGCCGGCTGGTCTGGCCGCCGCGTGGGGATTATGGCTTCGGCTACGATCCCATGTTTCAGCCAGACGGCCACACCAAAACGTTCGGCGAAATGACCCGCGAGGAAAAGAGTGGTTGGTCGGGCGAAGGCGCCGCGGGGCTGTCTCACCGCGCCCGCGCGCTCGCGCTATTCGTGGAAGCCTGTGTTGTCCTATCCGACCAATCCTGACGCGGCCGGCTTCGGCATCTATGTCCATTGGCCCTTCTGCGCGGCCAAGTGCCCGTATTGCGACTTCAACAGTCATGTCCGCCATGCCGGCATCGATCAGGCCAGTTTCGTCGATGGCTATCGCCGTGAGATTGCCCATATAAGGGAAATAGTCGGCCCGCGCGTCGCCGGCAGCATTTTCTTTGGCGGCGGAACGCCGTCGCTGATGGCGCCGTCCACCCTCGAAGCCATCCTCGATGCAATCTGCAACGCCTGGGACCTGGCACCCGGCGCCGAACTCACCCTCGAGGCCAATCCCACCAGTGTCGAAGCCGGCCACTTCCGCGACTACCGCGACCTTGGCATCAACCGCGTGTCGCTCGGCGTGCAGGCATTGCACGATGCCGATCTGCGCACGTTGGGCCGTCTGCACACGGTTGGCGAGGCGATGGCGGCTTTGGAGATCGCGAAGGCGACCTTCGAGCGCTTCTCCTTCGATCTGATCTACGCGCGGCCGGGCCAAAGCCTCCGGGATTGGCAAGACGAACTGGCCCGGGTTCTCGATTTGCGCCCGCCCCACCTGTCGCTCTACCAGCTCACGATTGAGGAGGGCACGCCGTTTGCGGGACTACACCGTGCCGGCAAGCTCAAGGTCCCAGCCCCTGAACTTGCCGACGCGCTCTATGCATCGACACAGGAACTGACGGCACAGGCCGGCCTGCCGGCATACGAGATCTCGAACCATGCCCGGCCGGGTGACGAAAGCCGCCACAACCTGCTCTACTGGCGCTACGGCGAGTATGTCGGCCTCGGCCCAGGTGCCCATGGCCGCATCATCTCCGGTACCAATCGGTATGCCACTTCCAGCGAGCGACTGCCGGAGCGATGGTTCGAGCAGCTCGAAGCTGCCGGCGATGCCTTCACCGAATACGAGCGATTGACACCCGCCGAACAGGCCGACGAACTTCTCCTGATGGGGCTCAGGCTGAACGACGGCGTTGACCTGCAGCGCCTGTCTGTGGTCGGCGGTGTCCGGCCATCAGACACTGCGATCCGCGCGCTGGAGCAAGACGGCCTGCTCGTCCACGACAAACAAGCGGACACTCTCAGCGCCACCGATCGCGGGCGGTTCATTTTGAATAAGCTGGTTCTGGAACTGTCGACGAGCCTTGCACCTGTTTGACCTCGCATCCGGACAGCGCGCTCTTTTTCTCCATCATCGCCATTTCGTCATGCAGCCACTGTCGGAAGGCTGCAACCTTCGGGCGCGTTTCGCTTCCGGCCGGGCACACGAAATGAAACGCCCGTCGTGTCTTCAGCTTGACCCGAAACGGCGCCACCAGGCGGCCGGTCCGCAGCTCATCGTGGGCAAGCGTATAGTGGGAGAGCAGCACGCCGGCACCTTCGACAGCCGCATCAAGGGCATGATCTGCGCTGTTGAACCGGAGCCCGCGGTTGAGGTCGATATTACCGACGCCGACCTCGGCCAACCAGTCGGACCAGGTCGGCAGGTCGTAAACATTGGGTAGCGACTCGTCGAATATGAGCGTGGCCTTGCGCAAATCGTCCGGCGTCTCGATCGGTCCGTAGCTCTCGAGATAGCGTGGGCTGGCGACGGGCAGCAGGCAGATGTCCACGAGTTTGTCGCAAACCATCTCGTTGAGGGCCTCGGTTTGCGGCATGTTGCGTATCGCGACGTCGACACCGTCAGCGACGAAATCAGCCATCATCGGCGTTGCTGAAATGCGCGCATCGATATCGGGGTTTTCGCCGAGGAACCTGTAGAGGCGGGGCGCCAGCCACTTCGCCGTGAACCCGGGTGGCGCGCTGATCACCAGAACCCGGTCATTCCGGATACGATCGAGGCTTGCGACCGCCTGCCGGAGCTGCCCGAAACCCGCGTGCAGGTCGGGATAAAGCGTTCGGCCCGCATCCGTGAGGTCGATCGAGCGCGTTTTGCGAACGAACAGCTTAATCTGCAGGAAGTCCTCGAGACCTTTGATCTGATGACTGAGCGCAGCCGGCGTGACGTGAAGTTCCTCGGCTGCCCGCGAAAAGCTCAGATGTCGTGCTGCAGCCTCGAAGGCGCGCAGCGCGTTCAAGGGCGGGAGTGGCGTTGCCATTGATGAATTTTCCTAATGCGTCAGGTGAGACATCGTCGTTTGTACCCGACAAGATAGGGGGCTATTTAATGAAACACAACGAGATGACATGAGGAGAAATAAAAATGAAAAATCTTCACGACATGCCGGTTTGGGCCCCAACCAACGCTGAACTCCGTGCTTTTGAGCAGCGTATACGCGCTGAGCGTGCCAAGGCCTTTCGCGGTGCGGCCCGCTATGTCGCACGCAAGATTGGCGGCGTCTTTTCGCACACCGCCGAACGCGCTGCCGATCGCGTTCAAATGGACGGTGCCTGCACGTCCTGATGCCGCGTGTTTGACAGGGACGAGATGATCTAAGGGCTCCCGGATCGCGTACACCGTCCCGAATATCCGAGCTGAAAAATCAGCCGGAACGCCCTCAGAGTTGGGCGGCATGAGCAAGAAACCGGTTCGAGCGCGCCTCGAGCCGGTTTTTGTTGTGTCGGCATCGCAATGCCAAGAAATCGCACGGCGGAAAAACCGGTGTGATCGCCGTCCCATCAAGCCTGTGGCCGGCTGCGCCGCCAGGCGTTGCGTTTTTGACAGCGCCCGACGGCAAATTGGTGCTTAGGGGGCGATTTGCTGGACACTCTCTCTTTCGCCGCCTAACGGAACCGCATGATCAGGGCCCTCTACGATTGGGTGATGCGCCTCGCCGCCCATCGCCACGCCTCACTGGCATTATTTGCCGTCGCGTTTGCGGAAAGCTCGTTCTTTCCCATTCCACCACACGCAATGCTTATCCCGATGGTGCTCGCCGATCGGGCCAAAGCCTGGAAGTTCGCGTTGATCGCTACGGTCGCATCGGTGCTCGGCGGCATCGCGGGCTACCTCATCGGTTACGGCCTGTTCGACGCCGTCGGCCGGCCGGTCCTTGAAATCTACGGCGCCATGGACAAGTTCGAGTCCTTCCGCGACCGCTACAACGAATTTGGCGCTTGGATCGTGTTTTTCGCGGGTGTCACGCCGTTCCCCTACAAGGTCATTACCATCGCCAGCGGCGTGACCGCGCTCAACTTCATCGTCTTTCTGCTTGCCAGCATCACGGCTCGCGGGCTCGTATTCTTCGTGATTTGCGGGCTTCTTTATTTCTTCGGCCAGCCCATCCGTGTCTTCATCGAGAAGCGCCTGGGCCTCGTCTTCACGGTCTTCCTGGTCTTGCTCTTTGGTGGCTTCATTGCCATTAAATACCTGATCCACTGACACGAAAGCGAAACCGCCATGGCCGTCATGGTCAACGACGGCAGGTCAGGTGGCGCAACGTGCCGGGCACAACGACACTCATCGATGGTGAGACCAGGACTCTGAGGACTGCTCTTCATGGCACATTCCGTTTCGGCCATCGCCGGCCAGTCTGCCTACAAGCTCGGCGCCGCGGCGTTGTTCATTGCTGCCGCGGTGATCGTGCTGGCGCTTGGTTTTGAACATATCGGTGGCTACGAGCCGTGCACGCTGTGCCTGCAGCAGCGCTACGCATATTACATCGCCATACCGGCGCTCTTCGTTGCCCTGTTGTTGCTCAGTCTCGAACAGCAAGGTGCGGCGATGGCGCTGTATTTTTTGGTGGCGCTGATCTTTCTGATCAATGCCGGCCTTGGTGTTTATCACGCCGGCGTCGAGTGGCAGCTCTGGGAGGGCCCGGCGACCTGCGACACGCAGGCAATAAAACCGCTTGGAACCGGTGGCCAAGGCGTCCTGAGCGGCCTTACGGGCAAGACGTTCGCCAGCTGCGGCGATGCCACTTGGCGATTGCTCGGGCTTTCCTTCGCGGGCTGGAACGTCGTCGTCTGCATCGCCCTCACGATCGCCTGCCTCAAGGCCGCGTTCGCCAGTTCCGAGGCTCGCTTGCCGGCGTAAAGGAAATATTTTCGCCGCCTGCCTGGCGCCGCGGCGATTCGTTTTTTCAAGTTAAGGTTTGGTTGATCCCCTGCCTGTCCACAATTGACCGGACGCGCAGAGGTGTAATGTGCCGTATCAAGAGGAAAAAATAACTAGCAGATATTCATAAATAAAATGGCATTTCAAACTGTTACGGCAAATTTGCCATGCGTCTCCAAATGAACGTCTGTCAATTAAAAATCCCCCTTCGAGCCTCACGCGTGCCAATATGTGGCCATGAAACAACGATTTATTCTCCCTCATTCGCGGAACACAAAGCGAACCCGGTGGTTGAGCGTAAGAGTAGCGAGTTTGTTTCATGGTTTTTCGGCCAACCGGTGAGTTGAATTCACTAAGGCAGCATCTGTTTTGCGTCTCTGTTGCCAGGCTTCCCGATCACGGTGCGATTACGTCCCAATCCACCACCGCAGGCCAAACCACCACTGCAGGCCAACCTACCACTGCAGGCCAACCTACCACTGCAGGGAAGTCCGAAGCCCGGTTAGTACTGCGTACAAGTCCTAGTAATGCGTTGAGTTCAGTTGCGTTTGCGTCGGGGCAGCCGTCCCCATACAACATGCTTCGCGGCGTGTTCGAAAATCTGCGGCGAGCCGCTTCCAGTACTCGGTCTCAGCGTATGCGTCAGCGGTTCGCCGGCCTGCCTCGTTAGCCGTCTGAAGTCCAGCGTTTGCGTATCCAGTTTTGCGTCGGCCAGGTTTTGGGCCAGTGCAGGTTTTGGGCCGGTCCAGGCCGGTTCTAAGTCCTGCCGGAGTTTGCGTGGCGTAACTGCGTTGTTGGGAAGTTTTGTGTAACCGCCAAGTGTTTGTGTGGCCCGTGCGCGAGCCTGAAACTGGCCGGCGGTTCGAAGTCAGAATGTGAGGCGTAACCGTGAAAGCGTTCCTTCCGTCAAGCGTAGCGACGAGCGAAGTTTCTGGCGTTGTACAACCGCTCAATCCCGTAGCGTCGCCCGCTCGTGAGACCTGGCAGCCTCTCGGTTCGGTTGTTGGCCGCGTTCTAACAGGCCTGGGAGTTGCGTCGGCTCCACCGCCGCCCAGTTCGGCCCAACATCGGGCCTCGCCTCTCGGCAGCGGTGCGAACGACAATCAGATTTTGGAGATTGCTCCCTCTACAGAGGTGCCTCTCCGACGAGTTGGCAGGTACGCGCGGTGATTGACGGTCAGTCAGCTCAATGTCTCGGATGAGCCAGTGTTGCGTACGAGACGGAGCCACACGCGTACCTGTCGCCCTGGCCCGGCTACCGCGTATCTGCCGCGCCGGTCACCTTGAGTATCCCAGTACATCAGTTCCAGTTGCAACAAAGTTCAATGCGTTCGGCACTTCGCCAGTGCGCAACGTGCCAGGCAAGAGAAGCGGAGGCATTCCGATGACACCGACCGAAATCAATCCCGAGCAGTGGCAACACGCAATTGGCGTCGCCCGCCAGACCTGCGCGCGGATTTTCCGCGATGGCGGCAGCCCGACCGACGCGCTGGAGGCATTTGGTGTCGTTCTTCCCGATGCATCGTCCGACTGGAAGAGCGCGGTCGAGACCATCGCCCAGGCACTCTGTGCGCAAACCATGAAGCGGGCCGCATAGACCGGCATCACCGCCGCGTGCGGTGCGCCAGGTTAAACTGCGTCCCATCCATCGTATCGCGTTTGATCAACGATAACTCGAAGACCTATGCGAACTAGGTTCTTTGCGGCCTCTTGCACCACCCAGAGCAAGCCCGGCCGGTCAATGCCCTCTCTCGGATCCCCGCAATCCGACCGCCGGCGCGCTCCCCACGCGCCGGTTATTTTGTCTGCCCACTCGGGCCCGGACAACGCGGTCTCTAAGGCATGTCGCAGCAAAACGGATTGGCTCATACGGGAGCAACGCGACCCGGCCGAACGTCCGCCCCGCCGGAGCCGCCGCGCGCAGCGCGCATAGCGGCGTGAGGCAAAGAAACCCAGTCCGGCCGCTGCGCCTGGCGGAATTCGCCCGATCGGGGCCGCGGGCTTGGTTAAGAAACTATTTCCGAATTGCCTGGCAGCAACCGCTTATAAACCGTGAAGGTGTTTCGCCTCGCCCCGGATGCAATTTTAGCGAGAAAATTTAGATCCGCTTTAACGGCGCCCGTGAATAAATCGCTAACGCGAAATTGGGTCTCCAGAAGGCCTGGATACGGGAAAACGGGAAGGTCGAAGTGCGTAGAACTGCACCCAAATCGGACCGATCGGCGAGCACAGCCAGTGCGCGAAATCAGTGCGCTGAATTGCGAGACGTGCTGGCCAAGCGACTGACCTATCGCGCTCTGGAGCCGCGCATAGTCTTCGACGGCGCCGGCACCCAAACCTTCGATGCCGCAGCGGAACCGGCCGATGCCTCAACTGCCGAGGAAGCCGCCAACGGAGCCAGCGAAAGCAAGGAAAATGGCAACGCCCTGACGCGTGCCCTTACCGATCAATCGACCGCGCAGAAACCGCCGGCCAACGCAGCGCCCGATTTTGCGTTCGGCTTCCTCACGCAGCAGGACGGCGCTACGGGCGATGCGGCACGCAGCGAGATTGCGTTCATTGACTCGGCCGTTGAAGACCCTGCCGAATTGATGGCGGGCTTTCACGCGGGCGTGGAAGTCATCGTCCTTGATGCCGACCAGGACGGCGTCACTCAGATTGTCGACGCTCTCGCCGACCGCAGTGATGTCTCCGCCATCCACATTCTCGCGCACGGTAGCGAGGGCAGCTTGTCTCTTGGCAGCGCGGTTCTCGACTCCAATACGCTGGACACGACCTATCGCGACGATCTTTCAGGCTTGAAAGGCGCGCTCACCGAGAGCGCCGACATACTGATCTACGGTTGTGATTTCACCGCTGGCGAAAACGGCGTTGCCGCTGCCGAGGCCCTGGCACGTTTGACCGGCGCGGACATAGCGGCCTCCAACGATCTCACCGGTGCAACCGACAAAGGCGGCGATTGGGATCTCGAGACACGGGTCGGGTCCATAGAAGCACAAACCGCTGCCGTCGAGGGCTGGGGCAGTGTTCTTGCAGATGCCCCGCCAACCGCACAGGACGACATCGCCAACACCACGGAGGACACGCGGGTCATATTCAATCCTCTGGCCAACGACAGCGATCCGGAAGGCGACGTTTTCCTGACCTCGTTTACGCAGCCGGCCTCAGGCGACGTCAGCATCGCCGTCGGCGAGACCGGCGACATTGACGTCGATTCCAATGGCACCACGATCAACCTGTCGCGCAACTACGCAAACCCTGTCGTTTTCGTCTTCACCACGACCGAGAACGAGAGTTCCGCTGCACCGGACATTGCAAGAATAAGCAACATCACCGGCAATTCGTTCGACTTGTCGATCGTCGAACCGAACTCCGGAAACACCCACGACACGACCGATGGCGTGCACGGTCTGGAAAGCGTCAGCTACATCGTACTTGAAGCCGGCGTGTGGACACTGTCCGACGGCACGGTTGTCGAAGTCGGCACGCGCGATGTGTCGTCCGGTGCCAACGGCCTTACCAATGTCAGCTTTGATCACAGCTTTGCCGCCGCCCCGGTCGTTCTCAGTCAGGTCCAGACCAACAACAATGGCGTTGACTACAACGAAGCGCGCCAGCGCAGCGTGACCGCGAGCGGCTTTCGCGTCACCAATGAACCTGCGGACTATCAGTCCAACGCGATCACGGTTGCCGAGTCGATCGGTTTTCTTGCGATTTCGCCCGGCGCCGGTACGTGGAGCGGCATCGACTTCGAAGCAGGTGTCACCGGCGACAATGTCACCCACGCCAACCGCAGCATCAGCTTTGCACAGGACCTTGGCCCCGACGTCAACTTTCTGGCCCAGCTTCACACCTTGGACGGCGGCGACAATGCCCACGTCGATGCCAGGAACCTCGACGGCGGCGGCGTTAGCGTCAGCGTCCAGGAAGACCGTACGTCTGATAGCGAAATCAACCATACGACGGAGCGGGTCGGTTGGCTGGCGCTCGGTGGCGACGGCCTGCTCGGCGCAGTCTCCGGCACAAACCTTCACATACCGTCGGACAATGTCCAGTTCATCTACACGCCCGGTGACGACGTCACTGGCGCCGACAGCTTCACCTACACGATCGAAGACACCGCCGCGCAGGCCGCGACGGCAACCGTCGCGCTTAACGTCACGCCCGAGGTCGACGTCGCCGACGATGATGCGACAACAGTCCTCGACACACCGGTAACGTTCAATGTTTTCGACAACGACAACTTCGAAGGCGGCGTTAGCCTGACGGCCGTATCGGCCCCGAGCGGCGGCTCGCTGACCTTTGACGCAGTCGGCAATATCACATACACGCCAGGATCTGGCTTCCAGGGTGTCGAGTTGCTCACCTACACCGCGACCGAGGACACGCTCGGCCAGACCGAGACCGGCAACATCAAAATTGTCGTAACCGGCAACACGGCGCCGGTCGCCACCGCCGACGATATTGCGGCGCTAGAAGATGCACCGGTCACATTCAATCCGCTGGCGAATGACAGCGACGCCGAGAGCGACGTCTTTCTGACCAGCTTCGCCCAACCCCCGACCGGAGAGTTGGAACTCGCGGTTGGCGAGGTCGGCGCCATAGACGTCGATTCCGTCGGAACCACGATCAATCTCGACAAGAGCTACACCAATCCGGTGGTATTCGTCTTCACCACGACGGAAAACCAAACCAGCACCGCGCCGGACATCGCGCGCGTCAGCAATATTACCGGGTCGTCTTTTGATCTACGCATCGTCGAGCCCAATTCAGGCGCTGGCACCGATACCACGGACGGTGTCCATGGCAGCGAGCGCGTCAGTTACATCGTTCTCGAGGCGGGCGTCTGGACCCTTGCCGACGGCACCGTCGTGGAAGTTGGCACCCACGAAGTCGCCACTGGTGCCAACTCCTTCACCAACGTTGCATTCAACAACGCATTCGCCGGAACGCCTGTCGTGCTCAGCCAGGTTCAGACCGACAACAACGGCATCGAATTCAACGAGGCACGTCAACGCGACGTCACCGGCACCGGCTATCAGGTCACCAACGAGCCCGCCGACTACCAGTCGACGGCGATATCCACTGCCGAAACGATGGGTTACCTCGTGATCGGCCAGGGCACCGGACAGTGGAGTGGCCTCGACTTCGAAGCCGGCGTCACTGCTGACAACATCACCGATTCAGGTCGCACAATCGGCTTCACGAATAACCTTGGTCCCGCGCCGAATTTTCTGGCTCAACTTCACACGTTCGATGGCGGCGACAATGCCCACCTCGATGCCAGCGGCCTGAGCGGCACCGGCGTTGATGTCAACGTTCAGGAAGATCGCACACTCGACAGCGAGGTCAGGCACACCACCGAGCGCGCCGGTTGGTTGGCGCTTTCGGGCAACGGGATCCTGTACGCCATTGACGGCAGCGATTACGAAATCGCCAGCGCCGACGTCGAGTTCAAATACACCCCGGCGGATGACGTCAATGGCGCCCAGGCATTCAGTTACTCGATCGTCGATATCCACGCCAACACCACGAGCGGGACGGCGACGCTTAATCTGTCGGCCGAAATCGACACCGTCACGGACGGTGTCGCAACGATCGAGGAAACACCGGTCACGCACAACGTGCTGGCCAACGATCAGTTCGAGGGCCCGGTCACCCTCGCAATCGTCTACCCGCCGGCCAACGGTTCGGTCGTTTTCGATGCCGCCGGCAATATCACCTATACGCCGAACACCGACTTCTTTGGTACGGAGACCATCACCTACGTCGTCAGCGAGGACACGCTGGGTGTCACCGAAACGGGAACGTTGGTTGTCACCGTCACCAATGTGAACGATGCGCCGCTCGCGGCCGGCGATCACGCGCAGGCGGTCTCGGGAGAGGCAGTCAGCGTCGCCGTTCTCGCCAACGATACCGATCCCGATGGCGATTCGCTGTCGGTTGTGGCCGCCAGCGCCACCAATGGCCGCGTGACCATCAACGCGGACGGCACGCTGACCTACCAACCCGGCTCCGGCTTCGTCGGCACGGATGTCATCACCTACGTCATCGACGATGGCAACGGTGCGCGCGACGAAGCAACCGTGACCGTCAAGGTCACTGCTGCACCGCCCGTCGCCTCACCTCAAGCCGAACAAGAAGACGAGCCTAATCCGACGGGCATTGTCGTCGACGGTACGGAGAAAACCACGCCGAGCGAGGCCGGTATCGCCGTGCGGGCCTCAATCTCGGCGGACGGCGCTGTTCTTGACGCATTGGCTGAAATTGCAGGCGGATCGGCCCTTGGCCGCAATAGCGCATTGTCCAGCCTCGAGACGTCGGCAATCGAATTGACCGAGCTTCGCATTCTCGAACTCACGGGGTTGTTGCAGCCGTTTGCCGGGTTTGCCTTGTCCGACGGCGACCTGACGACTGCGGGCGGCTATGCGTTTACGTTTGAGTTTGGCGCCGAGTGGGGCGGCCCGCACGACCCCTCCCGGATCTTGCTCGAGACGCTTGTGCGCGACCGGCTTCTGGTGATCAAACTACCGGCAATTGCCGATATCTCCGGCAAACCCGTTGCCGCCGTCCGACTGGCAGGTACCGACAGCCGACCGGCACCGGGCTGGCTCGCGAAGGCGGGCCCGTCACTCTACATCGGCCAGCGTCCCGCCGATATCGAGACGCTAAGCTTGCGATTGGTTGTCGAGTATCAGGACGGCACGACGGCCGAACGGGTCTTCAAAGTCGAAGCCGGCAGCGGCAAGATAGAGGTTGCCATCCCGCAGCGCGCCGCGGTCGCGCCTCAGCAGTTTTCCGATCAGTTCCGACCCATGGAAATCGCGACGGAAGCCGGCCTGCGCGAACTCGATCGCGCACTCAACACGAAGGCCTTGTAACGGCCGCAGGTGCCGCATGCGCACGCGGGCCGGACTGCCGCGGCGCGCGTGCCGATCACTTGACAACCGGGACGCCCTTGTAGACCAGCAGCACGATTACTGCGATCATTAGCATGTTCATCGCCGCGCGAAACGCCACGGCTTGCACGAAGTTGATCGACCGGTTGCCCATCAGGTAGGCAAGGCCGGGCCCCAGCGCCCCGAAACCGACCGACAGCATGGCTATGCCGATCGCACCGACCACGCCGGCCATGTAGACGGCGATGGCGAAGCCTGCAATCGCAGCGGCGGCGGCAAGCGTCTTAGAGTTCCCACTGCCCAGCAATCCGCCCGGCGAAGCCTCGCCGCTGCCGTCTCTCGTCTCGTTCGGGTCTTGACTGGGATCTGCCATGTCCTGTCCTTGCGATCATTCGTTGTGTGCAGCGCCGGGATGCGGATGGAGTGTGCGGGCTTCAGCGTCAAAACACGGAGAAATATTCGCGCTGCTCCCATTCCGAAAGCGTTGCGATATAGTGCTCCCATTCAGCCCGCTTCAATTGGGCGTAGTACGTGACGAACAGGTCGCCCAATGTCTCGCGGTAGAGGCTGCCGCCTTCGAATGCCTCGATCGCCTCGTGCAGGTTCTTCGGCAGCGCCAGCGCGTCGGCATCATAAGGCGAAGCGACGGGCGCCGGCGCCGACAGATTGTTCGTGATGCCACTCAATCCGCTGAAGATCTGGCTGGCGAGCACGTAGTGGGGGTTGGCCGCCGGCTCCGCGACGCGATTTTCGATGCGGCTGGCGTTGTCGCCGTATCGCATCAGCCCACGCAGCATGGCGCCCTTGTTGTCATGGCCCCACTGAATTCGATCTGGTGCCAGTTGGTGCGGCAGATAGCGTCGGTAGCCGTTGATCGTCGGCGTCGTGATCAGGCAGCTTTCCGCCGCGTGTCTCATGAGGCCGGCAATCCATTGGCTCGCAATCGGCGCTAGCTCGCCCGGCTTGCCGGGTGCGAGCACGTTCCGCCCGGTCGCGCGATCTCGGAGCGACTGATGAATGTGCCATCCGCTGGCAGCACTGTTGGCGACCTTGGGGCGGCACATGAATGTCGCATGCAGTCCGCGGCGGCGGCAGACCTGTTTGACCATTCCTCGGAACAGCACCATTGCATCGGCCTGAGCCATCGCCGCACCGGGCGCAAAGACGAACTCGATTTGGCTCGGCCCGAACTCCGCCTCCATCGACCGCACGTTGAGGCCGAGCGCTTCGGCCGCGCGCCGGATCGCAACGATGACCTCCTCGAGGGCATCGTAGCGCGCCTCGCCGAGCAGCTCGTAGTTGCGTGTCAAAACCTCCGTCTCGGGTGGTGCCGCGGGCATGCCTGTGTCGCTGTGGGCCAGTCGTGCATCGACAATGCGAAAGACGTGGAACTCCACTTCGAGCCCGACCACCAGTTCAAGCCCGCGCTCGGCGAGTGCCGTAATTGCGCTGCGTAGCACGTCCCGCGAAGCAAACGAAACCGGCGCACGGTCGGGCGTCACCACATCGCACAGCATCCAGCCGGTCTTTTCCGCCCAAGGCAGAATGCGAAACGTTTCCGGGTCGGGAACGAGCACAATATCGCCGGCACCGGTGAACCGGCCTTCACCGAACCCGGCATCCTCCGACCATACGGGAAAGACCGTTCGGTGACTTACATCCTTGAGCAGCAATGTCGACGGCGCCGTGATCCCGTCCTCGAATGCGCAAGCAAGTGCATTTGCGACGATCGTCTTGCCGCGCAGCAGGCCGTGCTGGTCTGCAAATGACAGCCGTACCGACTCGAGACCTTCGTGTGCGACCAGCCGCAGAACCTCTGCTGCCCGTGCCGTCGCCTCGTCTGCACCGGACGTGTCGGAATGAGCATGCATGGAGGATCGCGGCGTTGGCAGGTCATTCATGACGCGGGTCCATCTGGACTTGGGATTGCAATTCAACCACGTTGGACGCTGTCATGCAGCCGATGCAGGCGATGTTGCAGAGATCTCCGCCGCTGGCCAAGGGCAAGCGATCCTGCGCTTTCGATCGGCCTCTTCCCAGGCTTCCTGCCAATCGTCGTCTCGCGCAATGACATCGATCGACACCGGCCCCCGGATGTTGCCGAGATTATCGGTCTTGCGCATTGGCAGCGCCTGCTCATCACCTTGCCCGAGGGCTGTGATCGCCGCACGCAGCATGCGCCGGTAACGAATGATGCCGACGTCGGTCTTGCCGAGATGTTCCTGGGTTCGGTCCTGAATCGCGCCCATCGACTCCACCGCCCACTGGTCGTGCACGTTGATGTCGAGCCCCATGCCGGTATAGGTCGCAGTGCGTTGCTCATTCGGATCGTAACCGTAGTTGTTGTCTGCGTTCTTGATGGGCCTGTAGTCCGGCAGCGTATGTTCCTTAAGCCGTTGAGCGCGCATGACGTCCTTTTCGACGGGTCGCGAAAAGCTCGTGAACATCGAGTACCAGTAGCACGTCACATCATCGATCGGCACGTGCCACTGCGTAATCGTCATCTCGTTGGACATTGGTATGCAGATCGCGCCGGGAAAGATCTGGTTGGTGACGCGCACATGCGTGCGCCCGTCATCGAGGTGCCGCAATGCCGTCAGCCTCAGCCCGTAGTCCGTCTCGTCCACCAGAATGTCCGGACGAGGATACTCGCGCAGCAACTTGGTCATCGGAATTTCGGTTCCGCCGGCCCGGTCGCGAAACTGCTTGCCGTATCCCGCCGCCGGATCTTCGTCCTCCAGGAAACGATGCAGAAATGAGGCATGTGCCGGGTCTATTCCAACCTCCAGCGCCTGCAGCCAGTTGCACGACCACAGGCCCTTGAAGGCGAAGACGTGCGTTTCTGGTGCGCTGAAACAATCGAGCGCCGGGAGGCCCGGCACGTCCCCAGGGCCCATGTAGGCGAATACGATGCCGTTTCTTTCGACCACAGGATAGCTGACCGCCCTGATGTTTTCGTGCATGCGGCTGCCCTCCGGTTCACCCGGCTGTTCGACGCACTGTCCGGTGCGATCGAAGTGCCAGCCATGGAAAGGGCACCTGAGCCCGTTGTCTTCGAGCCGTCCGAAGCACAGGTCGGCACCGCGATGCGGGCAGTGTCGCCCGATCAGCGCCAGCTCACCGCTGTCGTTGCGAAAGAGGACCAAGCGCTCGCCGAGCAGTGTCACGGGGACCACCGGCCGGGGACTGTCGAGTTCTGCCGATAGCGCTGCCGGCTGCCAGTACCGGCGCAAAACCTGGCCGGCCGGGTCCCCTGGCCCGACTCGGGTCAAAGCATCGTTCTCTTCTCGGCTCAGCATTGCTCGATCTCCAAGCTGTCGTGCATCGCGGCATGCACTGTCATTCGGCGACTGCAGATTGTCGCCGACATTAGTCCTCTGCTCTCATGCTATCGTGAAACGTAAGCATCGATTGGTAGCCCGCGGGTAACGTCTCGATCCCAAGGCCCGGCGCGTCCGGGATTCGCCACTGTCCATCCTCCAGACGATCCTGTGAGGAAGCCAGCAACTCGCGCAGCGGATTGGGATTGGCATCGACTTCGAGCACGCCATCGCCGCCGGCAGCGGCGAGCAGGTGCGCCGATGCGATCAGCCCTATTCCCCCGCCCAGAAAATGCGGACAATAGGTTCGGCGCGCCGCCACGGCCTGCCGTGCGACTTCGAAGCAGCCTGTCACGCCTCCCCACTTTGCCACGTCCGGTTGGACGACCTTCAGTGCTCCAAGTGCGATCGCATCGGCAAATCCGTCCTGACCGGCAATGTTCTCGCCACCCGCAATGGGCACGTCCGTGGCTTTTGCCAGCGCGCGCCAGTCGTTGTCCGGGGCATCGACCGGCATCGGCTCTTCCAGCCAGCCAAGCCCCAGCCCTGCGACACCATCGAGAAAGGTACGCGATGCGTTGAGGTCCCAGGCCTGGTTGGCGTCGGAAAACAGGCGTTCACCCGCGTCAAGCCCATTGAGCGCTTCTCGAATTCCCGCAATGTCGCTGGCCATATTGAAACCGACCTTGACCTTGAAGTTGCGAAAGCCGACTGACCGGGCGTTCGGGATCACCGTCCCGGCATCGCGAATTTGGATACCGCTCGCATACGCCGGCACGCGGTCCGAGGCTGCGGGATTGAGGTAACACCGCAGCGGCATTCCGGCACGCCTGGCGAAAAGGTCCCAGACCGCCGTATCGAGCCCGGCGGTCACCTGCCGGAATGGCCCGGGTTCGCCGCACTGCATCGCCCGAATCCGGGTTGCGGGCTCAAGCTTGCGCAATAGATCTTGCGGCCGACGGAGTTCGCATCCAAGCATCAGGTCTGCGAAATCCTGCAGCAACAGATTGGCCCGATGTTCCGGTCCTGCCGCAGGCCAGTTGGCAAAGATCTCCCCCCAGCCGAACCGGCCGTCACCGTCTTCGAGGCGCACGAACACCGCGCGCCGGTCGCGCATCACGCCGAACGAGTTGACCACCGGCTTTGCAATCGGATGGCGATAGACGAAGACGTCTACGCGTCGGATCCGCACGACCGGTCTCGAATCTTCGTTCATCGCGTACAATCTCTCGACTGGATCAGCCGCCCGCGGTGCTGCTGGCCTTGGCAGGTGCTCGAAGCGGCACTGACAAGCCCAATAATGATGGTCGCGAACAATGTCACGGCGGCCTTGTCGGTCTGGACATCATGACCGCCATGTGACCTTATGGTCTGGTCTCATGTCAGACAAGAATTGTGAGGATTTGCCAAGCGCAAGCAGACTATTATGACGTCGGCCGTGCATCGCTGCCACGTGTCGGAAGCGAGGCACGACCGTTGCAACCCAGCCGGGCGGCCCACAGTTGCGAGCGAGGATCACGAGCCCAAAATTCCCAACGATCACCATCAGTACGCCAATGTTGTTGGCGAATGATCACCGATGCAATCTCGGGGCCCGCGCAATCCACGCTCCAGCCATGCACTCGGACATGGGGCCGGAGAGCCAGGACGCCCTCGCAATCAGGAGGAGACTTATAATGCCGCAACGCTTCAGGATGTGCACGTTGAAGCTCATGCTAGGCGCCGGTGTGGCCGCCTTGGGCACCGCCGCGACGCTGGTGTCCGCCCATGCGGAATATCCTGAACGCCCGATCACCATGGTCATTCCATACGGACCGGGCGGCGCCACCGACATTTCCGCCCGCACCATCGCCGGTCCGCTGGGCAAACTCGTTCCCAAACCCGTGCTGATGGTCAACCGTACCGGGGCAGGCGGTGCGACCGGCTCCGTTTCGGTCAAGAATGCAAAGCCGGACGGCTACACGATCCTCTTCGCCCGCGTCGGTTCGCATTCGGTCAATCCGGCCATGAAGGCGACGCTTCCCTATACGCTCGACGATTTCCGGTTCGTCGGCGTTTACGAAATCAACCCGGTTGCCTGCGCCGTCAAAGCGGATTCCGACATTAAATCGATGGAGGACCTCGCAGCTCGGGCGAAGGCGAAACCCAAGACGATAAGCTACAGTTCAGCCGGTGTCGGCTCGCTTCTCCACCTCGCAGGCGTGATGGTCTTGAAGGAGTTTGGTGTCGAGGACCCGCTGCAATCGACGATCCACATCCCACTCAAGGGTGGCGGTGCTGCTGCAACAGCCGTCCTGTCCGGAACTGCGACGTTCATTTGCACCAATTCCTCGGCTCTGGCGAGTTTCGTCAAGAACAAGCAGCTCAAGCCGCTTATGGTCACCACGAAGGAGCCCGTGCCGGGCTTCGATGCCCCGACGGCAGCCGAACTCGGCAAGCCCAACCTGCATCAGCTTGTTGGCTGGACCGGTATTGCCGGCCCGAAGGGATTGTCCGACGCCGTTGCCGAAAAGTGGGGCGTTTGGCTCAAACAGGCCGTTTCCGACAAGGGATTTCTCAGCAAGATGACGGCCCGCGGATCGGTAATCCGTCTCATGGACCCGGCGGAATCGCAGACGTTCATCAACAACCAGTACAGCATTTTCCGCAAACTGGTTGACGAACTCGGCATGCGGATCAAGGGCTGATCAGGAACTGTTATCGGCAGTTCAGCGAGCATCGCCGCCGACTTGCCCGCGCATCCGGGAGTGCGCGGGCGCCAAGGTTCTTCCCGGCGATATTTTGCGCTTGAGCATGCGCTGACTAATCTGAAGCTCCGGGTGGACTTGCAAAACATCAACGCAATGTTGCCCGGCTGCTGGAAGTGTGCGTGTGCCGATGTCCTGCCGGTTGTCCGGGCGTCGCAAAAAACTCACGAGGCCAATTGGCAGTTTCGGTCGGAAAGCTTGATGCAATTGCGAAACAAGAACATTGCGCTCGGTCTCGTCATAGTCGCGTTCGGCATCATGTTGCTGATCTATGCCATACCCAGCTTTGTGTCATCGCCAAGCAACGTGCAGGCCGTTGTCCTCGCACCGACCTTTTGGCCAACGATCATTGCGTGGCTGATCATCTTGCTTGGCGCGGTTCTCATCGCAACTCAGTATGCCCAGGAGACCGTCTTCAGCCCCGGCCTTAGCGAAACTTCGCAACAAGCTGAAGAGCTGGACGCCACGCAGCGCGCCTCGGCAATGGCGTGGCTGCGCATCCTTGCTCTCGGTGTGCTTATGGCAGCCTTGGTCGCGGCGACGCCGCAGCTCGGCATGGTGTGGACGAGCATGATCGCTTTCGCGGCATTCGGGCTGATCGTACAAACACCGAAACCGGTGACGACGCTCGTCGTTGCGGTGCTGCTGCCGTTGCTGCTTTACGCATTTTTCAATCACGTTGCCGGCGTTGCTGTTCCGCAGGGGGAATACATCACATTGCCATGAACCTTTTTGACAATCTCTCGGCGGCATTGCCGCTGGTTGCCAACATCGAGAGTTTCCTCGCCCTCTTCATCGGCATTTGTGTCGGCGTGATCGCGGGCGCCATTCCCGGCATGTCGGCAACGATGGCGGTCGCGTTGACCTTGCCCTTCACGTTCTCGCTAAAACCGATCACCGGCATCCTCCTGCTGTTGGGTGTCTACAAGGGCGGCATATTCGGCGGCTCGATCCCGGCGATTCTCATCAAGACCCCGGGCACACCCGCCTCCAGCGCGACCATCCTCGACGGCTATCCGATGGCTGAGAACGGCCAGGCCGGAAAAGCCCTTGGCATGGCGCTTTATGCCTCCTGCACGGCAGACATGATTTCCAACCTTGCACTGATCCTGTTCGCCGGTTGGCTCGCCTCTTTCGCCCTGAGCTTCGGCCCACCGGAGTTCTTCACCCTGATCCTGTTTTCCCTAACCATTATCGCGGGTGTGTCGGGCGAGAGCCTCGTCAAAGGCCTGCTCTCCGCCGTCTTCGGCCTGCTCTTGGCGACCGTCGGTCTCGATCTCGTCTACGGCACCAACCGGTTCAACTTCAATGATCCAAACATGATGGGCGGGTTGAACTTCATCGCCGTCCTGATTGGCCTGTTCGCCATCCCTGAAATCATTGCGTACGTCTGGCGGCCGGATAGTGGCGATGGGCAAGCACGTGCCCTCGGCAGCCAGCATGTGACGTTTGCCGAGTATCGCCGCTGCTTTCGCTCGATCATCCGCGGCGGTCTCATCGGTGTCGTTCTCGGCAGCATACCGGGCATTGGCGCGGCGCCGTCCGCATTTCTTTCCTACAGCGAGGCGCGCCGTCGCTCTCCCAACCGCGACAACTTCGGCAAAGGCGAGATCGAAGGGGTCGCGGCATCCGAAGCCGGCAACAATGGCGTGTGCGGCGCGACGCTCATTCCGTTGCTCGCCCTCGGCGTACCCGGTGACGTCATTACGGCCATCGTCATCGGTGCGTTCATGATACACGGCCTGCAGCCCGGCCCGACGATGTTCGTTGCCAATGCCAATATCATTTATGCGCTTTTCCTCGGCCTCATTGTCAGCTCCGTACTTCTACTGTTCGTCGGAAGTGTCGCCATCCGCCTGTTCCGATACATCGTCGACGTCCCGCGCTCAGTGCTGCTGCCGGCCGTTCTGATCCTGTGCGTGTTTGGTTGCTACGCGGTCAACAACAACGTCTTTGACATCATCGTCATGTTTGCGATGGGATGGTTTGGCTATTTCATGATGCGTTTCGGCGTTCCGGCCGCACCGTTCCTGATCGCGTTCATTCTCGGCCCGTTGCTCGAGGACAATTTTCGCCAGGCGATGCTGATGTCGAACGGAGCTCCGCAAATCCTGTTCCGCAGCTGGATAACGTGGTTTTTTTGGGCGTTGACTGCGATCACGGTGGTAGCCCTCGTTCGCAACGGTCTTGCCCAGCGCCGCGATGCGCGCTTCGCACCACTGCGTGAGCGCTGACCCCTAAGGAACGCGCCGCCGAATTCGATTGTTCGAACATGGCAAAGGGTCCAAGATGTCGCTCCGGGCCCGTGCCGTTCGTGCGGCTCCGACCGGATGGAAACCGTTCTGAATTGCGACAAGGAGGGCGCCATGACCGTCATTGCAATGACCCGTGAGATGGGGACGTTGGGCAAGGATGTTGCTGCCGGCGTTGCAAGCAAGCTCGGTATCGATGTGGTGCACCACGAGTTGGTCGAGCGCCATCTGGCCGAACGCTTGCAAACGACTGAGAGTGCTGTCCACCGTTTCCTTGAAGGTGAAGCCTCCATGTGGGAGCGTTGGCGGATCGACTCCAAGCGGTTGTCACGCTTCACTGCCGAGGAAATTCTCGATCTCGCCATGCGCGGCAACGTGTTGATTCGTGGCTGGGGCGCAGCGCAATTGCTGCGCCAGGTACCGCATGTCCTTTGCGTTCGTGTTTGCGCGCCCATGAGCTATCGCATCGAAGAAATGAAACGGCGTCTCGGCGTCGACAATGACGCTGCCGCGCGCCGCGAAATCGAGCGCAACGACGAAGCCCACGAGCGCGCGGTTCAGCGCCAGTTTCACGCCGACTGGCGCGACCCGACCGGCTACGACGTGGTCATCAACACCGCCCACGTGCCAATCGATGCAGGTGCCGCGCTTCTCCAGCAGTTGGCAAAGAGCGGTGCCTATGAGCCGACGGACGAGTCACGTGCTGTATTGTTGGACAAGCTCCTGGAAGCGCGCATCCGGGCCTTGCTCGATGACCATGCATCCGACTCGCCGATCGGCAGCAGTCTCGGGGTTGCCGTCGAGAACGGTAACGTCACCCTGAGCGGCGTGGTCGCACCCGGTAGCGAATTGCACAAGGCCGTGACTCAGATTGGCGACATCGAAGGCGTCAAGTCTGTCTCGGATGACACCATCGCCGTGCGCATGTCCTACGGCCCGTAAAGCTGCACCACAGTCTTTCAGGTTGCGCTGAAACCAACCCGCTCCCTCTCCCGTCCGCCCACGGCAACATTGTATTGGGCGGTCGGGAGAGGGCGCGGGCCGGCGATCGCGATTCCGCCTAAGGCATTTCGCAGCAAAACGCATTCACTCATAAGAGGGCAACGTGACCCGGCCGAAAGGCCGCCTTGCCGGAGCCGCCGCGCGCAGCGCGCATAGCGGCGTGAGGCAATCAAACCCCAAAACGGAAAAACGGATTGACCCATAAGGGAGCAACGCGACCCGGCCGAACGGCCGCCCCGCCGGAGCCGCCGCGCGCATAGCGGCGTGAGGCAATGAAACCCAAAGTGAGAAATCGGATTGGCTCATAAGGGAGCAACGCGACCCGGCCGAACGGCCGCCCCGCCGGAGCCGCCGCGCGCCGCGCGAATAGCGGCGTGAGGCAAACAACCCGAAGGGAGCAACGCGACCCGGCCGAACGGCCGCCCCGCCGGAGCCGCCGCGCGCCGCGCGAATAGCGGCGTGAGGCAAACTAACCCAAAGCGAGGCGCATTTTTGCGACGCGCTTCAGGGCGAAAATGATCTATTGCGCAGCCCGCCCGACTTCGCCGACCCCGCCTTCTCCAACGATGACGAACGGGGCCCAGAAGGCCGGCGGTCGGCCGTCGGCGATCAGCTTCAGCATCGACCGGCGGAGCGCCTCGCCGCGCCCGATCGCCGGGTCACTCTGGAGTGCCGTAAAGGTCTCGGTCGTGAGCTTCACCGCCGCTTCCGAATAGACCGCCCAGTGTGAGACCAAGAGCGCTCGCGCCCCGGCAAAGAAGAACGCGCGTGCAAGCCCCGAAAGCGCCTCGGCACCGACCGCTTCGCCAGCCGCAGTGTTGCATGCCGATAGCACCACCCAGTCGGCGTCCAGCCGCAACGTGGCGATCTCGGAGGCGGTCAGCAGACCGTCATTGGCAGCGCTTGCCCTTGGCGGTGGCGTCAGCACCAGGGCTGGTTCGGCAAGGCCGTTCAGCTCACCGGCCACCAGTCCGTGCGTGGCGAAATGCACGACGCGGTAGGCGGCAAGGTCGCGCGCGCGGATTTCGGGTTCGCTGGCGGCGCCCCTGAGCAGGACATCCTCGGCTGCTGCGCCGAGCACGCGTGCGATGGCCCGCAGTTCATCAGCCGTGTCCGGCAGCGGCGCCATTGCCGCCACCGCGCGCACGTTGGCCACCATGCCGCCCTGCCCCCGCGTGTAGAACTGCCGCGGCGTGTTTCGGGCAAGCGTTGTTCCGCGGGATGTCCGCGCCTCGCCGCCCGGACCTTTGAGAATCGGATCGCCGATACCGATGAACGGTTTGCGTGATCCCGTGGTGCGCTGCAGGCGGCGCAGTGCCGCCAGACTTTGAACCGACGGCAGCACACTCAATGCATGACTGCGGATCAACCAGGCGGCCTCCTTCACGGTGTCCTCTGGTGAAGCATTCTGCGGCGGTGGCCGCGTGATCAGCACCTGCAGCGGCAAGCTCGTCAACGGCCCGTTTGGAACCAGGATCAGGTGGCGCTTGCGGGCAAAGTGCTTGGCGATCGGCCCGAACACGGACGTGTAGAGCCGGTGTGCCCGGACGAAGTCGAACTTCTGCGCGGCGCCACCAGATTTCTGTGCGGCAAGCGGATCGAGGCCGAGGCGAAGCGCCGCCACTTCACCGGCCAGCGCCCGTTCACCGATGGCAATCTCGCTCCACGTGGCCGTCTCGCGCGTGATAACCCACACGTAACTCACGCGCCGCCCGACGAGCATCGAAATAAGGGCTTCGTCCGGGCCGAGCAGGGTTTGCACGCGCGCGGCATCGAGCGGCTTCGGGTCGGCCAGCGCGGCATAGGCCGGATAGGCTTTGACGATCCTGTCGCGTAGCGCGCGCCGCTCCATCCCGAGCTTGGCCGAACGTGACACGCGCAATTGCCGGGTCTTTTGAAACGCGTCGTAACCCGGCAGCGTCTTTTCGATCGCGTTCATCCGATTGATCGCGTCGAGCCGCGGCTGACTGCGCAGTTTGTCGGCCTGCGACAGCCGGCCGAGTTCCTTCCCCAACGCCTGGATGCGCGCCAGCGACCCTTCACATCCTGCCTTTTTCTGGCCGGGCGGGCAGCGCTTGACGAGGTCCGTCAGTTCCTTTGCCAGCGCTCGTTGTTTTTTGATCGGATCGAGGCCCCCCTTGAACGTCCGGTTGGCCTGCGCCATCACCGCCGCCTTGGCCCGCATGTAGGCATCGCTCTGGCGCTGAACTTCGCTCCAGCGTGTCAGCTCGCGCATGTCTTGTTCGTTGAGCGTGATAATCTCGTCGGCGAGTCTTTGCAGCCGTGCGACGTCTTTCCCGAGCGGCGTTTGCGCGGCACCGAGCCGCGCCGTCATCCGCGCGATCGCTTCGGCCGCTGACGTGCGCCAGGCATCCTGCGCTGCGCCAAAGGCTTCATCGAATGCGGCACGCGGGCTGAGCCCGATATCTCGCCCGCCCCGCCACACCGCCTCGGCGAGCCCGATGAAAGTCCCGCGCTGGCGCTTGAGGCCTTTGGCCAGCACCTTGTTCGCGTAGACGAAGTCCGTCTTCTGGGCCGCCAGCAGCCCGATCGCCCTGCGGTAAAGCTTAATGGCTTCGCCGTGGTTGCCCTTGGCGACGGCGACGGCGGCGAGGTTGGAGATCGTGCCGGCCTGGTAGGCGTGCTCGAAACCCATGATGTCGTTGCGGATCTTGAGTGCCCGCTGGAATACCGGGGCGGCGGCATCGATGCGCCCGAGGCGCAGGAGTGCCTCGCCATAGAGGTCGAGCGCCTCGACGATGCCCGGGCTCTCGCCACCGTAGACCTTCTCGCGCACGGCAACCGAACGCGCGAGGAATTCGGCTGCCTTTGCATCGTCGCCGGCACGTTCCGCCGTCAGTCCCAACCCGTATGTGGCGATCGCCACCTGCTCATGGTCCGGGCCGAATTCCTTGATGGTCTGCGCCAGAGCCTGCTCGCCGAAGCTCAGCGCTTGTTTGAACCGGCCGGCTTGATAAAGGTCGCGCGCAAGCTGGCGGATGCTCTTGAGCTCCTCTGACGGCATCCTTTGTGCCACGGCCGGGCTGACAGCGCCCAGGGCGAATACCATCGTGACGATTGAGGCAACGAAAACCTGGAACATGGATCTTTCTGAGTATGGCTTTGCGCGCCCGCTCGGTGCGGGCTGAACTGCGTTATCGAAACTAGTGGTTACTTGTCCGGACAGCCCGTCGTCACGTCGCCGGCTCGCGCCGCCGGTTTGCCGTTGATGAAAACCCCGGACGATCCGCCGATCGTCACGCCGCCGCAACCGGTCTTGCTGCCGAGCGTCGCGGCCGGCCGGCCATTGATGAAGACGTTCTTCGAGCCTTCCACGACGGCACTGCCGCCGCTCGTACGATCGCCGACGCGCGCAGCGCTTCCTCCGCCGATTTCGACCGAACGGCTCCCCTCGGTCACCACGCCGGTGCCCGACTGCTCACCGGACTGGCCAAGGGCTGACGGCGGTGCAGCCGACATTGCCACTGCTGCGGCAAGAGCAATGGCAGAACCCGTCGATGCCGTCGTTAGGAATATTCGAAGCTGCATGCGCTTGGCCCTCCCGGGCGGCAAAAACAATCAGAGTTTGACCAGAACGGTCAATCATGGCCTCGCCGTGGCCGCACCAATCTCGCAGTCGGCCGGTCAGCACGCGCCCAGCGTCTTGGTCTACGAGCGGATTAAGGACGCCTCAAAGCAGGGATTGTCGAACCATGCGGACATCGATTAACGTTCTGTTAACAAGTGTTGCGGGAGTGGGCCATGTTGAGGCCGGCAAAAAACACGGAGTTCAAGACGCTCCAGGCATTGCGCAATGCGGTCGATCTCAAGTTCCTCGGCTGTGTTTTCGCGCGCGGACTGACGGGCGGCGTCGGCGTTGCGATCGGCCGCAGGCCATTGGGCGTTTGGCGCTTTGAGAACGGTTGCTTCCGCTTCGTCCGCACGGCCGACTGTCGTGTTATCTGCGTCGCCGAAACCACCGCACAAGTTGCGACCGCGACCCGCGAACTCGCGGTCCGCAGTGCCGCCTGCGGCGTTGTTCATGGCTACACTAGCGCCGGTTGCGCATTTCGAGCGTACGAAGCCTGAGCGCATTGAGCTTGATGAAGCCTTCTGCGTCCTGCTGGTCGTAGGCACCTTGGTCATCCTCGAACGTCACCAATTCGCTGGAATAGAGCGACTGTGCGCTTTCGCGGCCCGTCACGATCACGTTGCCCTTGTAGAGCTTGAGTCGCACATTGCCGTTGACCCGTTCCTGGCTCTTGTCGATCAGTGCCTGCAGCATTTCCCGTTCCGGACTGAACCAGAACCCGTTGTAGATCAGCTCTGCATAGCGCGGCATCAGCTCGTCTTTGAGGTGGGCTGCGCCGCGGTCGAGGGTCAAAGACTCCATGGCCCGGTGCGCCTGCAACAAAATCGTACCGCCGGGTGTTTCGTAAACCCCGCGCGACTTCATGCCAACGAACCGATTCTCGACCAGGTCGATCCGTCCGATCCCGTTGTCCCGGCCGAGATCGTTGAGCGCTTCTAGGAGCGTGGCCGGGCTCAGCGCCTTGCCGTCGATACTGACCGCATCCCCCTTTTCGAAGCCGATCGTGATTTCCATCGCTTTGTCGGGCGCGTTTTCCGGGCTGATCGTGCGTTGATAGACGATTGGCGGCGGTTCGGTGTTGGGGTCTTCGAGGACCTTGCCCTCGGACGACGAGTGCAGCAGGTTGGCATCGACCGAAAACGGCGCTTCGCCTTCCTTGTCCTTTGCGATCGGAATTTGATGAGCGCGCGCGAAGTCGAGTAGTGCTTCGCGCCCGGTGAATTCCCATTCCCGCCAGGGCGCAATGATCTTGATGCCGGGCTCAAGCGCATAATAGCCGAGTTCGAAACGCACCTGATCGTTACCCTTGCCCGTCGCACCGTGACAGACCGCGTCGGCTCCGGTCTGGCGTGCGATTTCGATCTGCTTCTTGGCGATCAAGGGGCGCGCGATCGACGTGCCGAGCAGATAGATGCCCTCGTAAAGCGCGTTTGCGCGAAACATCGGAAAGACGTAGTCGCGGACGAACTCCTCTCTCAGGTCCTCGATGTAGATGTTGTCCGGCCTGATGCCGAGCATCTCCGCCTTCTTGCGGGCAGGCTCGAGTTCCTCGCCCTGGCCGAGGTCCGCGGTAAACGTGACCACCTCGGCGCCGTAGGCTTCCTGCAGCCACTTGAGGATGATCGAGGTATCGAGGCCGCCGGAATAGGCGAGCACGACCTTGCTGACGGCCTTCTGCTTGGCTTGCGGTGCGGCGTTGTTAACCATGGGTGTCGTCCTCGATCCTTGAGAAGCAGTGGAACTATCCGAAGTTGACGGGGCCGGCAAGCGTCGCGCGGGTGACAAAGCCCGATCACCCGCAACCCGGACCTCGCTTCGCCCACCGGCTGGGTGCCATCGGAGCAGGTCGCAAGCCTGTTTGCCGGCATGCCCGTTGATGGATTTCGTCAACTTCCGCCGCCAGCAAATCGCGCCGGAACCGTCTTTGAGGCGGCAACTTCTCCCGCCGCCCAATTGCTGCATTGCGAAACGCCGCCCGAGATATTATTTCCGGCGCATGGACACTTTTCCCGAAAGCCTGCTGCAGGGCTACAAGGACTTCAAGCGGGGCAGCTTCGCCGAGCAGCGAGAGCGCTACCGTGTATTGAGCGACCAGGGTCAGACGCCGTCGACCATGGTCATTGCCTGCTGTGATTCGCGTGCCGCACCGGAGACCATCTTCAACACCTCTCCGGGTGAGATTTTTGTCGTCCGCAATGTCGCCAACCTGGTGCCCCCCTACCGGCCGGACGGCGAATACCATGCAACATCGGCGGCTCTTGAGTTCGCCGTCCAGAGCCTCAAGGTCAAGCACATCATCGTCATGGGTCACGGCCGCTGCGGCGGCATAAGAGCAGCGCTGGATCCGGCCGACGAGCCGCTCTCGCCGGGCGACTTCATTGGCCGCTGGATGGACCTGCTCACGCCGGCTGCCGAAGCCGTCAACGCCAACGACTGGATGACCAGTGCCGAGCGCCAGACCGCGCTCGAACGCATTTCCGTGCGCCATTCGGTCGAGAATCTGCGCACCTTTCCCTGCGTATCGATCTTGGAGGGCAAAGGCCGTCTCACGCTGCACGGCGCCTGGTTCGACATTTCCACCGGCGAACTCTGGGTGATGGACGGCAAGACGGGCGACTTCACGCGTCCGGAGTTCGATCTGGACTGAGGCTTGCGCACGCAAACGCCTGCTGGTGGTCGTGCTGCCCGGCAGCACTCCAGCGGCCCCGGCTGAGCCGCCTCGCCTGCGCCCCCTCCTGTACGCCCCTCCTGCACGCGTGTCTGACAAGAATGTGAAGCGGTGTCAGTTGCTTGGCCGGCTCGGTTCGCGGCAATTCCGGTTCGAGAAAGATCATCGTTGTTCTTGTCCCTGGAATGAGACCTGAAAGTGCCACACCTCATTGCAGTCCCGCGCCGGTGCCCTCGCTACGCTCTTTATTGGCTGTTGCCGGTCCTGTTTGTTGCTCCGTTGGCCACCGCGTCCGCCACGGGCCAGCAATCGCTGCTGTCGTTGGAGCGCCGCCTCGAGCGTCAGTTCTCCGGCGTCGCCAACATTGTTCCCCGGCGCCTCGAACAGCTGATGTCGGATCGTCCCGGCTCCGTTGTTCTCCTCGATGTGCGTGAAGGCGTCGAATACGCCGTGAGCCACTTGAACGGCGCCGTCCGTGTTGATCCGGCCATTGCCACCGCGGAATTTGCGCGCCGCTTCGCCGGCCGCGTCGCCGGCAGGACGGTCGTTTTGTACTGCTCGGTCGGATATCGCAGTTCGCAGCTGGCGGCGCGCGTCCAGGCGCACCTTTTCAACGCTGGCGCCAAGGCCGTGTACAATCTGCGAGGCGGTATCTTTGCCTGGCACAACACCGGCCGCCCAGTGGTCAGACAAGGCCGGGCCACGGACGACATCCACCCATACAGCAGGCGCTGGTCGTACTATCTGGACTTCGACAACTACGCCGATTATGGCGGTCGTCCTGCAAGGTAGGGCATCAGGCGTCGCAACCAACCTGATGCGCGAGCCAAACGGGCGCGATGGTGTCTAGCGCCGTGCTGCGGCCGGCAAGCAGGTTTGGCGCTACAGGTTCTGCTTGGCATCCCGCCGTTCGGCGCTGGGCGTGCGTCGGAAGTGCTCGTGATAGGTCTTTGAAAAGTGCGATGCGGACACGAACCCGCAGGCCATCGCCACCGAAAGGATCGGCATACTGGTTTGCAGCAGTAAAAACCGGGCCCGCTCCAGGCGCACCGTGAGATAGTGGCGCGTCGGCGAATGACCGAGATATTTTGAAAACAGCCGCTCCATCTGCCGCGTTGAAATCCCCTCCTGTCGCGCCAGTTCGGCACAGCTCACCGGGCTGTCGATGGTCTCCTCCATCCGCTTGACGACGGACAGCAGCTTCGGATGCGCGACGCCAAGCCGGCTTCTGAGATCCATGCGCTGGCGCTCGCTTTTTTCGCGCTTGCGGTGGTGCACGAGGATGTCGGTGATTTCTGCTGCCATCTCCGGCCCGTAATCACGCGTAATGATCGCAAGCATCATGTCGATCGCGGCGGTGCCGCCGGCACACGTGAAGCGGTTGCGGTCGATCTCGAACAGCTCCTGCGTGATCACCAGGTCCGGGTATTCCGACACCAGGCTCGGGTAGTCTTCCCAATGCACTGTCGCCTGATAGCCGTTCAACAGCCCTGCCTTGGCCAGCACATAGGTGCCGGTACACAACGCACCGATCGCCGTTCCGAACGTCGCCAGCCGTCGCAGTGTGGCAATTAGTTCCCGGTGGTCGAAATGGGAGACGTTGGTACCGCTGCAGACCACGGCCCCCGACATCGGCTTTACGCCGACGAATGGGCCATCCGGTGTGATCTCCAGCCCGTTCGAGGCCGGAACCGGTCCGCCGTCCGCCGTCAGCACTTCCCATCGAAATAGCGTTTGACCGGTGCAGCGGTTGGCTATGCGCATCGGTTCGATCATCGATGTGAAGGCCATCATCGAGAATTGCGGCACCAGCAAAACGGCTATGGTGCAGACATCGTCGAACCGTCTGAAGTGGATTCCCGCAGTGGCGTCCGTCACGTTCAAACCAAATCGTCCCTGGCCTGTTCGGTGCGCATCGGCACCATCGCGCAGAAATTGAGGGCGGGCACCGCCTCAGACTCGCAATGATGCGGCGGCGACCCGGGCCTGTCCAGTCAAGAACGTCAACGAATTGCCGGGTGAATGGGGAAACAGTTACCGCGACGGTACGATTTGCTGCCCGTCTGCCGCCGCGTCGGGTGCTACGGGGGCCCGAACATAGAGACGTCTGATGGCCCGTGCGATCCCCCCGACGTCCGATCCGACACCGACCAGGCACGGCACGAGGATCAATACAATCGCCGTCGCCGTCGCCAGACCGAACACGATCGTGATCGCGAGCGGGATCAGAAACTGCGCCTGCCGGCTGGTCTCGAACATCAGCGGCGTCAGACCGCCGATCGTGGTCAACGAGGTCAGCAACACTGCACGCAGGCGGTCGCACGCCGCCCCGATTGCCGCTGCCTCCAGCAGTTCGCCGTTTTTCTGGCGCTCGATCAGCCGTGACACGAGCACGATCGAGTCGTTAACCAGAATACCGCTGAGGCCCAACAGGCCGATCATCGACGGCAGGGTCAGGTTGTAGCCCATGACGTAGTGACCGGCGACGGCGCCGACAAAGCCGAACGGGATGATCGCCATCACCGCGAGCGGCTTGAGGTAACTCGCAAACACCCACCCTAGGATGATGTAGATCAGCGCCAGTGCCAGCAGGGCTCCGGCCTTGAGATCCTTGAATGCCTTGCCACGCTCTTCTTCACGCCCGCTATAAATATATGAAATGCCGTACTTTTCCGCGAGCGCCGGCATAATCTCACGCTCCAGTTGCGCGACCACCTTGATGGTCGTTGTCACCTCGTTGTCCAAGTCGGCGGTCACTGCCACCGTCGTCACGCCATCCCGGCGCTGAATCAGCGAAAACGTCTGCCGCTCACTGATCTCAACCACGTCGGTCAATGGCACACGGGCGCCGCTCGGCGCGCGCAGGTACATTGTGTAGAGCGCTGCCAGCCCTCCGATCTCCTGTCTGCGCAGAACCCTCACGGTGATTTCATCGTCACCGCGCGCAAATCGCGTCGCGACCGCGCCTTCGAACGCATTCCGCACCTGGGTTCCGACGCTCGATCCCGTGAACCCGAGCGCGGTCCCGCGCGGGGTCAGTGCAAACACCAGCTCTTGCTTGCCGAAAGGCAGGTCATCTTCGATCGCACTGACCCCTGCAATGCCCGTCAATTTGAGCTTGAGTTCTTCGGCAGCCTGCTTGAGGACCTCGATCGGCCCGTTTTGCAGGCGCACGTCGACATCGCGCCCTGGCGGTCCGGCGCGCCGACCGAAGATTGCGATCCGTTCGACGCCGGGGATGTCCGGCAGCGCCTTGCGCCATGCTTTCAGGATCAGGCGGGTTCGCACGGTCCGGTCCTCACTGGCCGTGAGCTGTGCATTGATCTCCGCGAGGTTGTTGCCGCTCGTCCGGCCCGCCTGGCCAATCAGGGCGAACGTCGCCTCGACCAGTTTGTCGCTCACCTTTCTTGCGGCACCGTCAGTTGCCCCGCGCCCGGTTTGCGCTGCCAGCAAGCGCTTTTCCGCCGCAAACAGGGCCGTTTCAACAGCCTTGACGGCCTTTTCCTGTTGGTCGCGCGGCACCCCTGGCGCGAAGTAGATCGAGGCGATCGCATTTTCTGATTCGAGCCGCGGAAAGAACACGAACCGCACCCGGTCGCCGGCCATCGCTCCGATCGCCACGATGAAACTGGCCACCATGATCGCGATGCTGGTGTAGCGCCAGCGATAGGCAACGGCGACCAGTTGCCGGAAAACACGCTCCCGGAACCAGTTGAAACCGCGGTCAATTCCGCGCCGGATCTTGCTCGCGCCCCGCGGATTGGGGCGGCCGTGCCTGAGGTGGCCGGGCAGGATCAGGAAGCACTCGACCAGGCTTGCCGCCAACGCCGCCAGCACCACCAGCGGGATCCCGCGCATGATATCGCCCATCCGGTCGCCGATGAAGAAGATCGGCAGGAACGCGGCCGCGGTGGTCAATGTCGCAGCCGTCACCGGCGCGAACATGCGCATCGCTCCCTGCTCCGCCGCCGCGCCGCGCGGCATGCCGCCTTCCTCCAGCGCGGCGGTGTGCTCGCCGACTACGATCGCGTCGTCGACGATGATCCCGAGCATCATGATCAGGCCGAACATCGAGACCATGTTGATGCTTTGGCCCGTCACCCACATCACGCCGAGGGTGGCGAACATCGCGATCGGGATGCCGGCGGCGGTCCAGAACGCCACGCGGGTATTGAGGAAGATGAACAGCGCCAGCAGTACGAGAACCAGTCCCTGCAGGCCGTTCCAGACCAGAATGCCGAGGCGCTGGGCGACGAACTTGCCGCGGACGTCATAGACGTTGACCGTGAGTGAGCGCGGCAGTTCCTGCCGTGCCTTGGCCACATAGGCTTCCATGACCTCCATGGTCCGCAGCGTGTCGGCCGTCAGCGCCCGCATGACCACGAGTTCGATTGCGCGTTTTCCGCCGCTCAGGCCGATCTTGCCGTCGCGCTCGAACCGCGTGTTGATCGTTGCAATGTCCTTGAGAAAGACTTTTTGCCCAGTCGGCGAGGATTTGATCTCGATCTCGCCGACGTCTTCCGGGGTCTTGCGGTCACTTTTTGCGCGCAGCTGCCGCTCACTGGCGCCCTCGAGCGTTCCGGCAGGCATATCCTGCGTGTTTTCGCGAACTTTGGTTGCAACATCGCGGATGCTGATGTTGAGCCGTCTCAGTTCGGCCTCGCGCAACTCGATCCAGATTTCCTCGTCCCGTGCGCCGCGCAAATCCACCTTGTCGATCCCGGCCGCCAGCAGGCCGTCACGCATCTTTTTGGCGTACGACTTGAGAACCTGCTCGCTAAACGGCCCGGTGAGTGAAATCCTGGCGATACGGTCGAAAACTGCCGCGCGCGTGATTTTCGGTGTTTCAGCGCTCTCCGGCAGCGTCGTTACAGTTGCTACCGCCTGTTCGACGTCGGATTGGGCCTTTTGCATGTCGGCGTTCGGCGCGAACTCAAGCGCAATCGCCGCGCTGCCTTCGCGCGCGTAGGAGCGCACCTTTTCGACGCCGTCGATGAACCGCAGTTCAGGTTCGAGCACGTCAAGAACGCCCTCTTCGACGTCTTCGGCGCTTGCCCCCGGCCAGGCCACCGACACCGAGATTACGGGAACCTCGAAATCCGGGAAGAATTGGCGGTTGAGCCGGGTCAGGCTGAACACCCCGATCAGGATCAGCGTCGCCATCAATAGGTTGGCGGCGGTGCCATGCCGCGCAAATCGTGCAATCAGCCCGGGATTCTCGGGCACATCGGTCCCCGGCGGCTGTGCGTTTGGCTGGCGGCGATCGGAGATCCTAAGCATCATTGGACACACGGTCCTTCACCCGCACACCGTCGCCCGGCCGCGACAATCGCGTCGCCAGGATCCGTTCACCCTGCGCGATGTTTCCTGCAATGAGCAGATCCGTATCGCTGGTCCCGATGATCGAGACGCTACGCCGCTGCAATCGGCCGTCGACGATTACAAACACCGATTTGCCGTCGTAGACCGCCTCGCTCGGCACTTTTGCGACTTTTTCGAATGTCGCATCCGGCAGCCGCACCTCGACGAAAACGCCCGGCCGGATCGCCACCGGAACAGTCGGTGATCCGATGCGCGCATAAACCTGCACGCCGCCGCTCTCGGCATTCACGCGCGCATCGATGCGCTCGATCTTGGCCTGATAGACGAGCGGCTTGCGTCCGGTGTTCCAGCGCACCTCCACGGCGCGTCCAATAAGGCCCTTTTCGCCGCCCGCGATCCGCCCGAACTGCTCGTCCGTCAATGAAAACCGGGCATCGATCCGGTCCTGGTCGATAAGGACGGCAACGCGGTCGTTGACGCTGAGCATGCGGCCCACCTGTGCCCCGACGTCGCTGACATAGGCATTGAAGGGCGCCGTCAGTTTGGTCTCTTCGAGCCGGCGCTGCGCACGCTGCAGGAGCGTTTCGAGGCGGTCGATCATCGCACTTTGCTGCGAGCGTCGGGCACTCCAGACTTTGAGGTTGTTCTGCGACTGTGTTACCGCCTGCTGGCGTTGCAGGGCAACGAGTTTGCGATCATCCAGCGTCCGCTTCGAAACGGTACCGCGGGCCGCCAGCGGCTCGGCGCGCTGGAGATCACGCTGCGCCAGGTCGAGCTGCGAGCGCGCATACTTCAGGTTGCCCCGCTCGACCTCGATCGAGGCTTCCATTTCAACCAGTTTCGCCTTTGCTTCGGCGAGTTGCGCTTTCGTTTCGGCAATCGCCACGCGGTAGTCGAAGGGGTCGATTTCGAGCAGCAGGCCGCCGGTGCTCACGCGTCCGCCCGCTTGCAGCTGTTTGCCCGTGCGGACCACACGGCCTGCGACCAGTGAACGGATTTCCACTTCGCGCCCGGCAACCGTCGTGCCGTAGAGCGTCAGGTAGGGCTGATGGGAGGTAAAGTCGATCGGGATCGATCGAACAGTGAAAACGGTCTCCTTTAGAGCGCGCTTCTGCGCGGCAGGCTTGGTTGACTTCAGGTAGGTGTAGCCTGCGAACGCCAGCGCGACGATGGCAGCTGGAAGTGCGATCTGCAACGCAAGCCGCCCGATTCTGCCGAGCATTCCGAGCGCGTCCGGGCGCGTCTGTGCGTTGACGTCGCCGGTATTGCCGGCACCGTCGCTGACCACCGCCTGGTCACGCGCGATCTCGGTCAACTCTCGGGCGTCGCGCTGCGTCAATGCTTGTCTCCGGCCATCATGATCATCGCCTTGGTCGCGTGTCCGGGCTCGCACCCGACGTTGCCCCGGCGGTTTCCGGGTTCATAACACATCGTTTACGCGGCGGACTGTGCCTTAGGTCACTTTTCGTTCGCGCCTGCACATTGGTAAACGAGGCTCTTGGCGATTTTCCGTCGCTGGTGCAAAAGTCTGCGTCGAACAGCGACAAGTGATGGTCGGCTGGCGGCGGCACGTTTGCCGGCGGCGGGCTGCCGCCTTCGCTGCGTGCCATGCCGCGCGTAAACCGCCGGCCGCTTCCTGGATTGATGCCGACCATGAAATTCTCAGCGCTTTCCATTGCGCGCAACGCGCTTTCCGGACACCAGAACTGGCCCCGCCAGTGGCGTGCCGCCGAACCCAAACCGGCCTATGATGCCGTCATCGTCGGCGCCGGCGGCCATGGCCTCGGCACGGCCTATTACCTGGCCAAGGAACACGGGCTGACCAACATTGCCGTTCTCGAGAAGAGCTGGCTCGGCGGCGGCAATACCGGTCGCAACACCACCATCATCCGCTCCAACTATCTTTATGACGAGAGCGCCGCGATCTACGACCACGCAATGCAGCTCTGGCAGACGCTGTCGCAGGAGTTGAACTACAACGTCATGTACTCGCCGCGCGGCGTCATGATGCTTGCCCACAACATCCACGACGTCCAGAGTGGCAAGCGCCACGTCTACGCCAATCGCCTGAACGGTGTCGAAAACGAGTGGCTGAGCCCGGAAGAAGCCAAGGCCTACTGTCCGCCCCTCAATATCTCACGATCGATCCGTTATCCGGTCCTGGGCGCAGCCCTCCAGCGGCGCGGCGGCGTTGCCCGTCACGATGCCGTCGCCTGGGGCTATGCCCGCGCGGCCGACCGCCTCGGCGTCGATATCATCCAGAACTGCGAAGTTCTGCGCATCGATCGCGATCCCGCCGGCGCGGTCTCCTCGGTCGAAACGACAAAGGGTACCATCAAGACCCGCAAGGTTGGCGTCGTTGCGGCCGGTCACACCAGCGTCGTTATGGAGCGTGCGGGCCTGCGCATGCCGCTTGAAAGCTTTCCGCTGCAGGCGTTGGTCTCCGAGCCGGTCAAACCGGTGTTTCCCTGCGTCGTGATGTCGAACACAATCCATGCCTACATCTCTCAGTCTGACAAGGGCGAACTTGTGATCGGCGCCGGTACCGACCAGTACGTCTCTTACAGCCAGCAGGGCGGCCTGCACATCACCAACCACACACTGGAAGCGATTTGCGAACTGTTTCCGCAGTTTCGCCGCATGCGCATGTTGCGCAACTGGGGCGGTATCGTCGACTGCACCTACGACCGCTCCCCGATCATCTCGAAAACATCGGTACCGGGCCTCTACGTGAATTGCGGCTGGGGCACCGGCGGTTTCAAGGCGACGCCCGGCTCGGCCCACGTATTCGCCTCGACGATGGCGAATGACGAGCCGCACGTAATCGCAGCCCCGTTCACAATCGAACGCTTCCGCACCGGCCGCCTGATCGACGAGGCCGCCGCCGCCGCGGTCGCGCATTGACAATTACCCCGCCGGTCAGGTCCTTCCGCGTGCCGGCGCAGCGAACAGTTTGGAACCGACCAATGCTGCTGATCAGGTGCCCATATTGCGGCGAACGCCCGGAACTGGAGTTTCATTGCGGTGGCGAGGCCCACATCGCCCGACCGGATGATCCGATGGCGATGGCCGAGCAGGATTGGGCCGAATTCTTGTACTACCGCGATAATACCAAGGGCGTCTTGGCCGAGCGCTGGAACCATCTCCACGGCTGCCAGCGCTGGTTCAATGCGCTGCGCGATTCGGTCAGCGACCGGATCCTTCAGACTTACGAAATGGGCCGGCCGCGCCCCGATCTCGCCGAGGCTGATGGAGAGGCCACATGACCCAGCCTTTTCGTCTGCCCCAAGGTGGTCGCATCGATCGTGACAAGCCGATCATCATCCGCTTCAACAATCGCGCGCTTCCAGCCTATGCGGGCGACACGGCAGCGTCTGCCCTGCTCGCCGACGGCACGCACCTGGTCGGGCGCTCGTTCAAATATCACCGCCCGCGCGGCATCCTGGCGGCCGGCGCCGAGGAACCCAATGCGCTGTTCGATGTCGACCGCGGCCGCGACCGGCGCGAACCGAACAACCGCGCCACGGTCGTCGAGGCATTCGACGGTCTGGCCCTGAAATCACAAAACCACTGGCCCGCCCTCCAGGCCGACATCGGCGAAGTGAACAACTACCTGTCACCGATGCTCACGGCGGGGTTTTACTATAAGACGTTCATGTGGCCACGCACGTTCTGGGCGTCCGTCTATGAGCCCGTCATCCGTCGCGCCGCCGGCCTCGGCGAGGCACCGCGCCGGCCGGACCCCGACCGCTACGTGCAGCAGCACGCGCATTGCGATGTCTTGGTCGTCGGCGCCGGTCCCGCCGGCCTGGCAGCGGCCCTGGCAGCGAGTGCGAGCGGTCGCAGGGTCATTCTTTGCGATGAACAGCCTGAATTCGGGGGCTCGTTGTTGCACGACGTCTCCTCCACCATCGACGGCGAGCCGGCCGAAGCATGGCGGGCCGGGATCATCGCCGAGCTGGCAACTCGGCCCAACGTTCGCCTTCTGGTGCGGACCACGGCCTTCGCATACCACAACCACAACCATGTGATCCTGACTGAACGATTGACGGATCATCTTCACGAACCGACGCGTGGTCTGGCCCGTGAACGCCTCTGGCAGGTTCGCGCCGGCCGCGTCGTCATTGCAACCGGTGCGCACGAACGCCCTTTGGTGTTTGCCAACAACGACCGGCCAGCAATCATGCTTGCTGAAGCGATGCGCACCTATGTGAACCGCTATGCCGTCGCGCCCGGCCGCAACGCCGTGATTGTCACCAACGGTGCATCCGCCTATCGCGCAGCCCTCGATCTCAGCGCAGCCGGTATCGCCGTCGAGATCGTCGATAGCCGGCCAGCCGCCGACGCAGGCCCAGAATTGTCGGCTGCAAACGAAGCCGGTATCAACGTGCGTTCCAACTACCGGCCCGTTGCGGCACTGGGTCGGGCCCGCGTCAAAGGGTTGAGGATTGCGCCGGTCGAGCCCCCGGCGGGGGCGGGAAGCGAAGAGCTGCTCACCTGCGACTGCGTTGGAATGTCCGGCGGTTGGACACCCTCGGTCCACCTTGCCTCGCAGTCGCGCACGCGCCTGCGCTACGATGAAGACATTGCAGCCTTCCTGCCGGGCGACCCGGCCCAGGCCCAGCATAGCGCCGGTGCCTGCAACGGCACGTTCGATCTCGCGGGCTGCCTCAGCGGCGGTTGGCAGTCCGGCGTTGAATCCGATCAATCGTCGGCCCGGACGTTTGCTGCAAGCGCGACGTTCACCGGTTTCAAACCGGCGGTGCCGGCCACCACTGGCGCAGCGACAGACGGCAAGTCCAAAGGTAAGGCCTTTGTCGATTTCCAGAACGATGTCACGGAAAAAGACATCAAGCTCGCCCTGCGCGAAGGCTTCGAATCGATCGAGCACGTCAAACGTTACACCACCACCGGTATGGCGACCGACCAGGGCAAGACGTCGAACCTGAACGCCCTTTCGATCGTTGCCGCAGCACTTGGCCGTCCGGTGCCGGAAATCGGCACCACGACGTTCCGCCCACCTTACACACCGGTGACGTTTGGCGCGTTCGCCGGCCAGAACCGCGGTGATCTGTTCGACCCGATGCGCCTGACGCCGACCCACGATCAGGCCGTCACCATGGGCGCCGAGTTCGAGGATGTCGGTGCGTGGAAGCGCGCATGGTATTTCCCACGTGCCGGCGAGACCATGGACGCCGCGGTACGCCGCGAATGCTTGGCCGTGCGCCGTAGCGTCGGTGTCTTCGATGCCTCGACCCTGGGCAAGATCGAGGTTGTCGGCCCGGATGCAGCCGAGTTCCTCAACCGCATTTACACCAATGCGTGGTCGAAGCTGGCTCCCGGCCGGTGCCGCTACGGCCTGATGCTCAAGGAAGATGGTTTTATCTTCGATGACGGCGTCGTTGCCCGCCTTGCCGAGGACCGGTTTCACCTCACCACGACGACCGGTGGCGCTCCGCGCGTGCTGGCCCACATGGAAGACTACCTGCAGACCGAATTCACGGATCTCGATGTGTATCTGACGTCGATCAGCGAACAATGGGCGGTGATCGCCGTGCAGGGCCCGCGCGCCACGGATACCATTCGCCGGTTCGTAGACGACATCGACCTGTCGGAAGAAGCGTTCCCGCACATGGGTGTCAGGATCGGACATTTTGCCGGTGTACCTTGCCGCCTGTTCCGGGTCTCGTTCACCGGCGAGCCGGGTTTTGAGATCAACGTTCCGGCTGACTACGGCGCAGCCGTCTGGCAGGCGGTCCTGGACGCCGGCGCAGAGTTCGACATCACACCCTACGGAACCGAGACCATGCACGTTCTCAGGGCCGAGAAGGGTTTCATCATCGTCGGGCAGGAAACCGATGGCACGGTAACGCCGGACGATCTGGGCCTCGGCGGCATGGTCTCGAAGGTCAAAGCGGACTTTGTTGGCAAGCGTTCACTCACGCGGCCCGACATCGTCGCCGAAGATCGCAAGCAACTGGTCGGGCTTTTGACCGAGGACCCCGACGTCGTGCTGGACGAAGGTGCCCAGATTGTCGGCGACCGCGACCAGCCGATACCGGCGGATATGCTGGGCCACGTTACCTCCAGCTATTTCAGCTCAAACTGCGCCCGCTCCATTGCGATGGCGCTGGTCAAGGGCGGCCGGGCGCGTATCGGCACGACATTGCAGGCAACGACGCCGGATGGTTTCTGTGCCGTCAAGGTCACCGTGCCAAACTTCATGAGCGAGGAAGGAAGCTGACGCCATGTCCGACACGCGCACCCCGCTCTCACGAACGATGATCGTTCCGGCAACGACGCGCGCCGTTGACGTGACAACGCCACCCGCCGAGGCAGATCGGCAACTGGCGTTCACCGTCCTCCCGCCGGCTTCGCGCTGGTCCCTGCGCCTCAAACGGCACGCCGCGGACGGCCTTTCGGATGTTGCCGGCTTTGAAATCGCCCAGTCGATCAATACGGTAACAGGAACAGCCAACCTGTCGTTGCGGCTTGGTCCGGACGAGTGGCTGCTCATTGGTGCTGCCCCCTCTTCGCCGACAACCGCAGACCTCGACGCCGCCCTCGCCGGCACGGCCCATGCATTGACGGATGTTTCCGATCGCCAGGTCGCGTTTGTGCTTGCAGGTGAAGCCGCCGCCGATGTCCTTAACGCAGGTTGCCCGCTCGATCTTGACGTTTCATGCTTTCCGCCGGGCACCGCGACACGCACGGTGTTCGCCAAGGTGGAAGTTATCCTCGCCCGCCAGGCCGAGCCTGATCGGTTCCGGCTTGAATGTTGGCGCTCGTTCGCTCGCTATACGGACGCGTTTATTCGGGATACCGCCATGCTAAACGGAATTGCAATCTCACCGGGCTGATTTCGAACGACCGTGCAACGCTCAATTCAGCGTTAAGCGCGCAAACTGCTGCAAACATTTATCACTTAACTGAATAGAAATTGGACTGATGTGCCCTGGATGTAGAGAAACACATCCGGGAGAGCCAGATTGCCCGGCACCACAACTGCACAACACTGGGGCAATGGACGCGGGCTCACCAGCGCGCGCGATGCCCCTGCCTGCGAATTTGCACTTGAATGGCTCGATCGCAAGATCGGCCGTTGCGAGTGCAGGCCGCTGGTGCTCGCCTACCTGGCCCCGGCATACGCGTCCCGCGCCACGAGCACACGGGCTAACCCTGCCGATAGCGCCGAGCGTCTGCGGCGGGCCGCCTTGGAACTGCATCGTCGCGTCAAGACGGCGAGCCACGTACCGGAAGGCAGGTTCGTCACGCCGCTGTCGCACGGTTTACTGATTGCGTGGCATTGGTCTGGCGATGCGACGTTGATCGAGGCCCATCGTCTGGCCGAATCTCTCACATCGCGCCAGTGGAATAACGTGGCGTTCAGTGCGGGTTTGGCGGCTGGCTGGGTCAGCCTGCCGGACTATCGCAGCACCGGCTGCACCTCTGCCGACTATATAACCGGGCCGATCGAGGAGTTGATTCTATGTCAAGCGTTTGCATCCCCAGGTGAGGTTCGGATCGCGCCATTCCCGCATGACTTGAACGTTCAGCGCGCTGGCGTCACCGGTTTCAGCTCGGAGCGGTCGGCGAATAACCAGGCAACCGAAAATCCGGATGCTACGCGCGAGGCGGTACGCGCTTTTGTCGGTCTTGGCCGCTCGCGCCGCCTGTTGAGCGTGGCTGCAGTCATTGGCATCGAGTTTGATCTGGAAGTGCTTGCCGGTCTCATTTCGGCTGATCGCGATTCCATCATTCCGATCGTTGAGCGGCTTTGCGATGCCCAGTTGATCGAACCGATCGGACATGCACCTGCGAACCGCTTCGCATTTCGCTCAACCGCGATGCACCACGCTGCCTACCAGGCGCTGCCGCAATCTGTGCGGGCCAGCCTCCATCGCGACGCCGCCAATCTGCTCGCGAATTTCGCTGGTGCGCGCGCCCATGATCGCGCCGCGGCAATCGCTGTCGCGACTCATTTTGCTGCGGCCAACTGCACGGTTCAAGCAGCCCAGTGGTGGCGCATTGCGGCTATGGACGCCGTTGTGCGCAGCACGCCCAACGACGCCGTCGCGCTGCTCACGACGGCTTACCGCGAGTTGCGCACCGCCGAGGATCCGATACCGCGTGCGCATTGGACGGAAATGTGCCGCATGCTTGGCACGCAACTCGCCACGGTCAAGGGCAACGCTGCGCCTGAGGTGGCGGCGACCTACCGTCATTGTCTCCAAGCATCATCGACGGAAGATCCGGGCCGCGCGTCGCCGACGTTCGACGCTGTATGGGGCATGCTCGGGGTCCATCTGACGCGTGGACAAATGAGTGAGGCATTGTCTGCGAGCCGGCAACTCATGACCTTGGCCACCAAAGCCGATGACGAGCAACAGGCGATGCTCGCTCACCGCATGACCGGATTGACGGAGTTGCTTCTCGGCAATCTGGGCTGTGCCGAATTCCACCTGCGCAAGACGCTGCAGCTGTTCAGCCCGGACCGGCACACACGCCTGCGGTTTCTGTACGGCTCCGATCAATGCGCTTTGGCCTGTGCCCACCTAGCGTTGACCAACGCACTGTTGGGCCGTGCTGATGCTGCGCGCGATTTCGCATACCGCGCGCAGCAACGCGCAGTCCTTGTTGGACACGCCCACACGACTGCGCACGTCACCGGTGTGCTCAGTCTCGCCTACGCGTTGTTGCCTGACGATCGCGAAGCCGCCGCCATGCGGCTCGTTGCAAGTGCCGTCTCGCGCCGCCACGCTTTACCCTACTGGATCGCGTGGGCCGACATCATGAATGCAGGCCCGTTAGTGCAAACCGATCCCGGTCGCGCGATCGGCGCGCTCCATGCTGCAACGCAACGCTACAGCGCCACAGGTGCGCGCCAGGTGCTGCCGCTCGCCTTTACCTGGACGGCCGAAGCCTGCTTGCGTCTGGAGCAGCCGGACCGCGCGGCACGCGAGGTCGCGGTAGGATTTGACTGCCTGGAACAGACCGGCATCCGCCTCTTCGAACCCGGCTTGCTGCTGTGCGCTGCCAAGGTTCTCCGTGCAAACGGAGACTTGTGCGGCGCGGTGGCACGGCTGGAAGACGCCGCCAGCGCGGCGGCGCGAATGCGTTTGGCGAAGCTCATCACTGCCGTCGCCAAGGAGCGCCATCGTCTCATGCGCCCGTAGCCGATCGATCCGTCGGCTGCGGGCTTGGCACGGACAATTCGGTTTGTTCGGTCAGCCCGCAGGTGTCAAACATTCGTGAACAAAGTCCAGATTCTTCTTGGCCAATGTTCTCTCACCGTGATGACACATTGCCGAATCAGCGCCTCTTCCGAACCGGGTTATGTTCTGGAAATTGATTACAAGGCTCAGATTTTATTCTTTGGAATAAACAGCTTGTACAAATTTCGAGTTTTGCCTTCCGAACGGCTCAGTTCCGCCCGATCTGGCCGACATCATTGATGTTGCCGGGACTCACTCAAAAACGATTGCAACCGAGGTCCAATAGAAGTTGCGGGTCGTTAAGGGATTGACGTGGTAGCATGACCGCACTCGCGCGAACGCCCGCGGAAGCGGTAGTTGCTGCTTGTGATCGAAGCGTCCAGCAACCACGTTCAATAGAGTGATGTCCGTGTGGCCGAGGCGATGCACATGGCTTGAACCCGCAAGCGAGAAAGATCAATGACGACCGCAGACGAATTATTCGAGATCTATGCGCAGGGCTACGATCGACAGAAGCAGTCGGAGCTCTCGCTGAAAGAATACCTGGAGGCCTGCAAGACAGACCCGTCGATGTATGCCGGCGCTGCCGAACGCATGATTACGGCGATTGGCGAACCGGAAATGATCGACACCTCCAAGGACACCCGTTTTGGGCGCATCTTCCAGAACCGGACCATCAAGGTCTATCCGGCGTTCAAGGACTTCTACGGCCTTGAGGAAACCATCGAGCGAATTGTCGGTTTCTTCCGCCACGCCGCCCAGGGCCTCGAGGAGCGCAAGCAGATTCTCTATCTCCTTGGCCCCGTTGGCGGCGGCAAGTCGTCTCTGGCCGAGCGTCTTAAGGAGCTGATGGAGGTCTGTCCGGTTTATGTCCTCAAGGCCGGTGACGAGGTCAGCCCGATCTTCGAAAGCCCGCTTGGCCTGTTCGACCCCAATACGATGGGCCAGGCTCTCGAGGAAAAATACAACATCCCCGGGCGCAAACTCACCGGACGCATGAGTCCGTGGGCGGTCAAGCGGCTTGACGAGTTCGGCGGTGACATTTCCAAGTTCACGGTCGTCAAGATTCACCCCTCGCGCCTGCGCCAGATCTGCGTCACCAAGACCGAACCCGGCGACGAGAACAACCAGGACATCTCCTCGCTTGTCGGCAAGGTGGATATCCGCAAGCTCGAGTTCTTCGGTCAGAACGACGCTGATGCCTATTCCTATTCGGGTGGCCTCAATCGCACCACCCAGGGCCTGCTCGAGTTCGTCGAAATGTTCAAGGCGCCGATCAAGATGCTGCACCCGTTGCTCACCGCAACCCAGGACGGCACCTACGTCGGCACCGAAAACGTCGGTGCGCTGCCCTACCAGGGCATGATCATCGCACACTCCAACGAGAGCGAGTGGCAGTCCTTCCGTTCGAACAAGAACAACGAGGCCTTCCTCGATCGCATCTGTGTCATCCAGGTGCCCTATTGCCTGCGCGTGTCCGATGAAAAGAAGATCTATGAAAAGCTGCTCTCCACCAGCGAGGTCTTCCAAGCACCGTGTGCACCCGGCACGCTCGAGATGCTGGCCCAGTTCTCGGTCCTCACCCGCCTCAAGGAGCACGAAAACTCTTCCTCGTTCTCCAAGATGCGCGTCTACGACGGTGAAAGCCTGAAAGACACCGATCCGCACGCCAAGACGATACAGGAATACCGCGACGCGGCAGGCATCAACGAGGGCATGGACGGCACCTCGACCCGCTTTGCCTACAAAGTGATGTCGGAGACCTTCAACTACGACACCAACGAGGTTGCAGCCGATCCGGTCCATCTGATGTATGTGCTGGAGCAGGCGATCCGCCGCGAGCAACTGCCGGAAGAAACCGAAGATCGCTACGTCGAGTTCATCAAGGAGGAACTGGCACCGCGCTATGCCGAATTCATCGGCAACGAGATCCAGAAGGCCTACCTCGAAAGTTACCACGACTTCGGCCAGAACCTGTTCGACCGCTATGTCGCCTATGCCGATGCCTGGATCGAGGACCAGGACTTCAAGGACCCCGACACCGGTCAGCTCATGAGCCGCCAGATTCTCGACCAGGAACTCTCCAAGGTCGAGAAACCGGCCGGCATCGCCAACCCGAAGGACTTCCGTTACGAGGTCGTCAAGTTCTCGCTGCGCGCCCGCGCCAAGAACGGCGGCAAGAATCCAAGTTGGACGAGCTACGAAAAGATCCGCGACGTCATCGAAAAGCGCATGTTCTCCCAGGTCGAAGACCTGCTCCCCGTGATCTCGTTCGGCGCCAAGCAGGACGGCGAAACCGAGAAGAAACACGAGGAGTTCGTCCAGCGCATGGTCGCGCGCGGCTACACCCCGCGCCAAGTCCGGCGTCTGGTCGAATGGTACATGCGCGTGAAAAAGTCCGGCTAACGCGTGCGACCGCGAGTTACTGAGCGGTGTGGACTGAAGTCCCTCCCTCCGTTGCCGGGGGAGGGAGAGGAGAAGTGGAAGAAGCCAAGGCACGAACAGCATGCACATCGTCGACCGCCGTCTCAATCCCAAGGCCAAGAGCCTCGGCAATCGCCAGCGCTTCCTGCGCCGCGCCAAGGCCGAGATTCGCGAGGCGGTTCAGGATTCGCTGAAGCGGCGTAAGGTTGCCGACGTCGACGGTGGCGAGAACGTGCGCATCCGCACGAAGTCGCTGCGCGAGCCGACCTTCGGCCTCGGTCGTGATTCCGGCAGCCGCGACCAGGTGCTGCCCGGCAACAAGGAGTTCACCTCCGGCGATGTTATCCGCAAGCCCGAGCAGGGCGGCGGCGGGCGCGGGCGAAAGGGCTCCAACCAGGGCGAAGGCGAGGACGATTTCGTCTTTTCGCTGACCCGCGAGGAGTTCCTCGACATCTTCTTCGAAGACCTTGCCCTGCCCAACCTCGTCAAGGCCAAGCTCAAGAATCTGAAGTCGCCGGAACCCTACCGCGCCGGTTTCATGACGGATGGTCCGCCGGCCAAGATGAATCACGTGCGCACCATGCGCAACTCGCTCGCCCGCCGCATCGCGCTGCGCCGTCCGAGCCAGGACGAGATCGACGAGATCACGGCCGAGATCGCGGTCGAAGAAGCCAAGGATCCGCCCAACGAGGTCGCGCTTGCCGAGTTGCGCGGCCGTCTGCGCCATCTCGAACACCTGCGCAAGGTCGTTGCCTTCATTGATCCCATCGACCTCAGATATAACCGCACCGAACATCGCCCGCGTCCGAAAACCCAGGCAGTGATGTTCTGCCTGATGGATGTCTCTGCCTCGATGACGGAAGACCTGAAGGATCTCTCGAAGCGGTTCTTCATGCTGCTGCACCTGTTCCTGAAGCGCCACTACAACGAAGTCGACATCGTCTTCATCCGCCACACCACTTCGGCACAGGAGGTCGACGAAGACACGTTCTTCCGCGCCACCGAAACCGGCGGCACGGTGATTTCTTCGGCCCTTGATGAAATGCTCCGCGTCATCCGCGACCGTTATCCGGTGGACGATTGGAACATCTACGCCGCGCAGGCCTCCGACGGGCACAATTTCGACGACGACATGGAGCGCTGTATGTCGATGCTGCAGAGCGAGATCCTGCCGCTCTGCCAGTACTACGCCTATATCGAGGTTTTTTCGGACGAGCAGATTGCACCCTTCCTGTCCGTCGTCTGGTCGGGCTACGATGAACTCACCGGCGAGCATCCCAACTTCGCCATGCGGCGCGTCTCGAGCCCCGGCGAGATATACCCGGTCTTCCGCGATCTCTTCGCGGCGTCGCAATAGGCAGCTGCCGTGATCAGGGTGACATGAAGAATGAGCGATCCGAACGCCACCGACACCGCCCCGCCGGCTGCCCTCGCGGCACCTGCCGTACACCCGGGCGGCCTGCTCTACGATGGGCCGGAATGGACGTTTGACCTCGTCAAGCGCGCCTACGATGCGATTCACGAAATCGGCGTCGATGAGATGGGCCTCAACGTGTATCCCAATCAGATCGAGGTCATCCGCGCCGAACAGATGCTCGATGCCTATGCCTCGATCGGCATGCCGAACATGTATCGCCACTGGTCGTTCGGCAAGCATTTCGCGCGCGAGGAAGCCCTGTACCGCAAGGGCGCCCGCGCGCTGGCCTATGAACTGGTGATCAATTCCGATCCCTGCATCAACTACATCATGGAAGAAAACACCATGACGATGCAGGCACTGGTGCTGGCGCACGCCGCCATGGGCCACAACCACTTCTTCAAGAACAACTACCTTTTCCAACAGTGGACCGATGCCACGTCGATCCTCGACTATCTCACCTTTGCCAAGGAATACGTCGCCGAGTGCGAGGAAAAGTACGGCGTCGAGACGGTCGAGATGGTGCTTGATTCCGCCCACGCGTTGATGAATCAGGGCATCTCCCGCCATCCCATGCCGCGACACACCCGCGACTCTGCTGCCGAAAAGGAGCGCCGCCGCCGTCGCCACGAGGAAGAAACCTACAACGAGATCTGGCGCACCGTTCCGCGCTCTGAACTGCCGCAGTCATCGAGCGGCGAGTTGACCGGCGATGCTGCAAGAGAGGCGATCGCCCTAAACTTGCCGCAGGAAAACCTCCTCTACTTCCTCGAAAAGCACGCACCGAAGCTGGAAGACTGGAAGCGCGAGCTGCTGCGCATTGTGCGTATGCTGGCGCAATATTTCTATCCGCAGCGCCAGACCAAGGTCATGAACGAGGGCTGCGCCACCTTCGTCCATTACGAAATTCTCAACACCCTGTATGACCGCGGGCAGATCACTGAGGGTGCAATGCTGGAGTTCATGCATTCACACTCCTCCGTCGTCTATCAGCCCTCATTTGATTCCGGCCACTACTCCGGCATGAACCCATACGCACTCGGCTTTGCCATGATGCGCGACATCAAGCGCATGTGCGAGGAGCCGACGCAGGAGGATCGCGAATGGTTCCCTGACATCGCCGGCAACGGCGATGCCATGGGCACGTTGAAGGAGGCCTGGGCGGAGTTTCGCGACGACAGTTTCATCCAGCAGTATCTGTCACCGAAGCTGATCCGCGACTTCCGGCTGTTCCACATTCACGACCGCTCGGATTCGCCGTTCGTCCAGGTCAAAGCCATTCACGACGAAATCGGCTATCGCGACGTCCGTCGCAAGCTCGCCGAGCAGTACGACACCGGCGTCCGCGACCCGGACATCCAGGTCGTCTCGGCCGACCTCTCGGGAGACCGCCGCCTCGTCCTCCATCACCGTGTCCGCGATGGCGTTTTGCTCGACAAGAACCTGTGCGACCGCACGCTCCTGCACGTCGCCCACCTCTGGGGTTATCGGGTCAAGTTGATGGAGATCGACATCGAGTCGGGCGAGATGCACAAGGAGCATGAAGCCCTGCCGATGCCGTGACGGCCGCCAACGTGGGCGGGATGCGGGTGATCGATTGCGGCTCCGGCATGCGATCTGCCGTCGCCGGGCCGGCTCAACCCCCGCCAATATTGATGATCGTCGTCTTTTCTCGCGTAAAGCTCGTCATCATGGACTCGAGCGAGGACTCAGCGCCGAACCCCGACGCCTTGGTTCCGGCATAGGACAGCCCGGGCAGCATCACGGCGTTCTGGTTGATTTGAACGAAGCCCACGTCCATCAGGCGCGAAATGCGAATGCACGTTGAGATATCCTTGCCCCAAACGCTTGCCGACAGGCCGTAGTCGACGTCATTCGACATCGCGATCAGGTCCTCTTCGTCCCGATAGCCGAGGATGCACATCACGGGTCCGAAGATCTCGCGTTGGACGATCTCGGCATCGTGCGGCGGATTGACGAAGAAATGGGGTTGCATGAATGCGCCGTCCCGCAGATCTGCCCGCGTCGGCAGGCTGCCCGAGACGATCGCCTTCAATCCCGCATCTTCCGCCCTTCCGATGAACCCTTGGATGCGCTCGTGCTGTTTTTTGGAAACCAGCGCGCCCGTATCGGTCGCATCATCCAATGGGTCTCCGATCTGCAGCTTCGCCGACTGCGACACGACTCCGTCAACAAACGCGTCGAGCCGGCTCGCCGGAATGAACACACGCGTTGACGACGTGCAGCTTTGCGCCTGGCGCGTGAACCGAATGCCTGAGATCGCTCCCGAAACGGCTGTGTCCATGTCGCAGTCGGGCAGGATCAGCATCGGCGACTTGCCGCCGAGTTCGAGGTTAACCTGTTTCAGGTGCCGCGCTGCTGCTGCATAGACGTTGCGGCCCGATTCGACCGATCCGGTAAACGACACCTTTCGCACCCGGTCGTGTTCGATGAGGCATTGCCCGGTCTCGGACCCGTAGCCGACGACCATGTTGATCACGCCCGGAGGAAACAGCGGTGCGATCAACGTCAGGATTTTGAGGATCGTGTACGGGGCGACTTCGGGCGCCTTGATGACAACGGTGTTGCCTGCAATGAGCGGCGCGGCAACCTTGTAGCCGAGAAACATCAGCGGCATGTTCCAGGGCACGATGCCGGCGACCACACCGATCGGCTCGCGCGTCGTCATCGTCACGACGGAATTGCTGAACGGTGCCGTACGCCCTTTGAGTTCCATGCCGAAATTTCCAAAGTACTCGAAGATATCAGCAATGAGGGGCACCTCGCCGGCGCACTCCGTCTTCAGGGCCTTTCCGGTTTCCAACGCCAGCATGACGGTCAAATCATCCGCGTTCTCCCGGATGATTTGGCTGGCCTGACGTAGCAGGGCGGCGCGCGCCTTGCCTTCGAACGTCGACCAGGCAGGAAACGCCGCCGAAGCTGCGAGCACGGCCCTGTCGACCTCTGCCGGCGTGCAGTTCGGTGTTTGCCCGATTATCCGGTTTTGCGAAGGATCCAGGACATCGATGGACGGGCCATCCGACGTTGCGAGCGCGTTGTCCACGAACCAAAGATCGTTGAGTTCGCAGATCAATTCGCCAGCGTGCTTGCGGCGCGCCTGCGTGTCCATGGTCAAGGCCCCCTATCGCGCTGTTGATCTGAAAGTCAGACTACAACGGCCAACCCCATCTTGAAACGTGACGCGCTGGCTCGGCTGTGCATTCTTTGGCGCGTACGTTGCTGCACGCCGGCACCGAGCCAGCGGTGTCGTCCAGACAGGCCTGTTCTGGGGCCGAGGCCGCGCGCGCCGTCCCATGCGCCTGCGCAATCGGCATTTGTTCAATTCAGCGCCCTGGACGGCGCGTCGATCAGACAGGAGCGGCACGGGTGTTCGCGAACATGGCCCTTGCACCCTACCGTCCGCGATTGTGCGTCCGTTCGTAGAGTTCCGCGACAATCGTGCTCGCCGTCTTTTCGAAACAGCAGGGCAGCAGCGCATGCACCGTTGCGGCGGCTGCCGCGGCAAACAGCCGTGAGGCAAACCAGCCGGCAAACATCATGTGCTCGAAGTAGGTTTCGTCCACGGATCGTGGATGCTGCAGGAACAATCTAGAAATCATGACGGCCTCCCATGGTGATGCGAAGTTGAGGGAGGAATATCGAAGTATTGGCTGGATTTGCTCCCAAAATTGCGCAATATGTCGAATTTATATGTGAAATTATCCCAGAAATACGAGAGTGAGGTAGACAATGATCGACGACATCGACCGCAAGCTCTTGGCGGAACTGCAACGCGATGCGAGCGAAAGCCTCGAAAGGCTCGGCGAACGTGTCGGGCTGTCGCGCAACGCCTGCTGGAATAGAATTCGGCGTCTGGAAGAGGCAGGCATCGTCAAGGCCCGCGTCGCCCTCGTTGATCCGGAAAAGATCAATCTGGGATTGAGTGTTTTCATCGCGGTGCGCACCAACGAGCATGATCCGGACTGGTTGGAGACCTTCGCCCGCGAGACGCGAGCGATGCCCGAGTTTCAAGGCGTCTATCGCACGTCCGGCGATCTCGACTATCTGATCCACGCGCGCGTGCCCGATGTCGCCGCCTACGATGCGCTTTATCAGCGCCTCATCCGCCGGGTGCGCCTCGCCGACGTCTCGGCCAGTTTCGTCATGCAGGAGATTAAGGAGTCGACGGCCCTGCCACTGCACTACACCTGATGTACACCCCTGCACGAGGAGGCCTCGCGCCGCTGACGGCGAGCTTTGCTTTGATTGTGGAGTTCACCCGGCACCATTTGCGCTCTATGATCGCAATGCGCGATCGCACATGATCCGCGACACCCAAGGAGGATCCGATGACGAAACGAGCGCCACGCATCGCACGGCCGGATCAACACCCTGGCCAGATCGGCCGCTTCGGCAACGAAACGCGTATGGTGATCCATCCGACCGATGCCGATCCGACCGCCCCCAATGCCGGCACCATTCACTATCCGGCAGGCACCGGCTTCCCGCGCCACAGCCACGACTTCGCGCAGGTCTGGTACGTCCTCGACGGTGAGTGCATGCTTGGCGATCGCCATCTGCGCAAGGGCGACATCGTTTACCATTGCGATCCTCACGAAGAGCAGGACATGCACACCGAAAACGGTTGCACCATGTTGTTCGTGCAGTACCCCGGTCCGACGACGGGCGCGCGCCCGATCTATGAAGGCCGGTTCGACACGCGCGCCAACACGGCCGATGCCGACATGGACATGGAGCGCTGAGGACGCTTGGGCGGCCGGGCTTGTTCACCGGCCGCTTGGCATTAGCTGGTCAGGCGCTCCACTCGTGATGGTGAGCAAGCCACCATCGCGCGATGTCGATGCGCTTGCAGAACCACACCTGTCCTTTGCCGAGCGCATACTCAATGAACTCGCGCAAAGCCGATATGCGCGTCGCCTGGCCGATCAGCCGCGGATGCAGCCCGATCGACATCATGCGCGGATGGCTTTCACCTTCCGCCCAAAGCTCATCGAGGCCCCGCTTCAGTGTATCGACAAAGTCCTGTGGCGAGGCATAGGCCGGCAATAGCCCGAAGCGACCGTCGTTATACGTGAACGAGTACGGCACGATGAGATGCTGCTTGCCGTGAACGTCGACGAAATATGGCAGGTCATCGTTGTAGGCATCCGAGTCGTAGACGAAGCCGCCTTCCTCGACCACGAGTTCGCGCGTGTTGACGGATGGGCCGTAGCGGCAATACCAGCCCTCCGGGCGCTGCCCGACGGTCTCCGTGATTGATGCGATCGCCTTCATCAGGTGATCGCGTTCTTCGTCGCGGCTGAGCCGCCACATTTCTTCCCACCGCCAGCCATGGCAGCAGGGTTCGTGTCCCGCCTCACGTATCCAGGCTGCCACTTCCGGGTTTCGCTCGAGCGCCACCGCGCAGGCAAAGAAGGTCAGCGGCAGGCGATATTCGGAAACCAGTCGTTCCACGCGCCAGACGCCGGCGCGCGCGCCATATTCGAACACCGACTCGACGGCGAGGTCGCGATGGTTGTCGTCCATGGCATAGACGACTTCCTGCAACCCGTCGTTGCGCTTGTCGCCGGCCGGATGGGAGTACTCCGATCCCTCTTCGTAATTGAGCACCAGGCTGACCGCGACCCGCGCATCGCCCGGCCAGCGGATGCGCGGCACGTGCCGCCCATAACCGACGAAATTGCGCTTCGGGCCCGGAACCTCGATGTCCTGCATGGGCTGGTAGGTCATGGCATGCGCTCCGCTATGAATGACTGCGTCCAATATCCGTGAGCGTCCCGAGTGTTACACAGCCCCCGTTGCCCGCCAACCGCCGGCGGTCGGGGCCGATGTTTGCGGCGCACGGAAGGTATCCCGGATTGTCAAACGGCCGGGCGGTAAGCCATGATGAAAGCGCGGACGGACGCTCGCGTCATTCTCCGTCCCGCACCACCTGCGCCGAGGCCCATTGACCATCGGGTATCCGGCCTTTCAGGCCGCGCCACTTCGTGACCGAACATTCAATACTGGAGCAATGCGATGACCTATTTCGATTTGGGCCCCTACACAAAAAAGGTCACCACCGCGTCGTCGGATGCCCAGCTCTGGTTCGATCGCGGGCTCAACTGGCTGTACGGCTTCAATCACGGAGAGGCCATCAAATGCTTTCGCATGGCCATCGAACACGACCCGGCGTGCGCCATGGCACACTGGGGCATCAGCTACGCCGCAGGGCCGAACTACAATCTGCCCTGGCACCGCTATGACCCGAAGGGCCGCCAGATGGCGCTGACGGCAGCTTTCGAGGCGATGCAGGGCGCGCTCGAGCACGTCGACAAGGCGAGCCCGGTCGAGCAGGCTTTGATCAAGGCACTGCCCGCACGCTATCCCCAAGACCAGGCAACCGACGACATGGCGCCGTGGGACAAGGCTTACACGGTCGAGATGCGCAAGGTTTTCGAAGCCTATCCTGGCGATCTCGACGTTCGTTCGGTATTCGTCGAATCGATCATGAACGAGACGCCGTGGAAGATGTGGGACCTGCCCACCGGCCGCCCGGCGCCGGATGCCGGAACGGTGGAGGCCATATCGGCTCTCGAAGATGCCTTCGACACCATCCCGGCATCGTGGGACCACCCGGGTCTGCTCCACCTCTACGTACATCTGATGGAGATGTCGCCGTTTCCGCAGCGCGCCCTGCGGGCCGGCGACAGGCTGCGCGAAATCGTACCGGATTCAGGCCACCTCATTCACATGCCGACCCACATCGACGTCTTGTGCGGTCACTACAACGACGTCCTCGTCTACAACCAGAAAGCGCTTGGTCCTGACCGCCGCTTCCTCGCCTATTCCGACGACCCCGGCGTCTATTTGATCTACGTCATCCACAATTTCCACTTTGCGATTTACGGCGCCATGTTCCTCGGTCGCTACGGCCCGGCCATCGCCGCCGCCGAGGAGTTGATCGCAACCGTTCCGGAAGCAGCGCTGCGTATCGAGTCCCCGCCCATGGCCGACTTCCTTGAAGGCTATCTGACGATGAAGCAGCACGTCATGGTCCGCTTCGGCAAGTGGCACGACATCATCGCGCAGGACCTGCCGGCGGATAAGGAGCTTTATTGTTCGAACGTCGCCATGATGCACTACGCCAAGGCGGTCGCGCATTCGGCATTGGGCAATGTCTCCGAGGCGGAAGCCGAAAAGGCGTCCTTCCTCGATGCCAAGACCCGCGTTCCCGAAGGCCGGCGCGTGCACAACAACACCATGATCGACCTGCTCGCCGTTGCCGAGGAGATGCTCAACGGTGAACTGGAATACCGCAAGGGCAACTACGATGCAGCCTTCGCGCACCTGCGCAAGTCCGTGGAACTTGACGACGCGCTGCCCTACGACGAGCCGTGGGGCTGGATGCAGCCGACCCGCCACGCGCTTGGCGCGCTGCTGTTGGAGCAGGGCCGTGTCGAAGAAGCCGAAACGGTCTATCGCTCGGATCTCGGTCTCGACGGCAAGCTCAGCCGCGCCTGCCAGCATCCGGATAATTTATGGTCGCTGCACGGATTGCACGAGTGCCTGACCCGTCGTGGCGAAAAGGTCGAAGCCGCCCTGATCAAGCAGCGTCTCGATCTTGCCGTGGCCCGCGCCGAGGTGCCAATCAAGGCCTCTTGCTTCTGCCGGCAGGTCGCCATGGCGGCCGAGTAGCGCGGCCCGCATTCTCGCACCTTCGGCGCGTTGAAACGGGCGTTTGAGCAACCCTGATGTCGACAAGGATTTGGCACAATGGAACTTTGTGCTGTTTGAGCGCCGATGGTAATCTGCAACGGTTTTCAGGGTTGATCCGACGAGTAACATCGCCAACGCCGATTGCGCCGTTGTCGGCGGCTCGGCGATGTCAAGCCGCTTGATTTTGGATGCAACTGGCAAACGTTAATGCACAAGAAGAGGAACGTCTCGGATCCCAGGCAGGCACTGCAGTCCGCGATTCAATTGCAACAAGCCGGACGTCCGAAGCGTGCCGATGCGCTCTACAGGTCCGTTCTGAAGAGCCACCCCAACTATTTCGACGGCTTGCACTTTTACGGAATTTTCTGCGCGCAGCGCGGAAACTACGAAAAGGCTGCCAAGCTTCTGAGATCAGCAGTCAAGGTAGACCCCAGCTCGGCCGAGGCCCTCAACAATCTCGGCAACACGCTGCAGGCCCTCTACCATTATCTCGATGCAATTGATTGTCATCGCCAGGCAATTGAGATCGATAGCCAGTTCCCGGAAGCCTATTACAATCTGGGAATGGCATATGCCGCAACGGGCAGCCATGACGAAGCGATCGAATGCTACACCCAGGCGATCCGGCTCCGACCCGGCTATGCCGAAGCCCACAACAATCTCGGTACGACCCTGCAAACGGCATCGCGCTATGCAGACTCCCAGAAGCATTTCGAAGAAGCTCTGGCGCTCCAGCCGGCATTTTTCAAGGCACGGCTCAATCTCGGGAATACGTTCGGCGCATTGGGGCGCATCGACGACGCGATAGACTGTTACCAGGCGGTCCTGGAACAGCAGCCCGGCCTGCCTGAAGCGCTTTGCAATATGGGTGTCGTCCATATTGCCCGGCATGATTTTGACGCGGCGCGCCATTGGTTCGCGCAAGCGCTGGAGAAGGCGCCGCGCCATGCTGAGGCCTACTTCCAGCTCGGGATTCTGGCTCTTATCGAAAGCCGCTTGGATGACGCGATCTCGAACTTTAATCGTGCCCTCAAGATCAGGCCGAACTATCTCGAAGCACGCAAGGCGCAAGCGATGACCTTGCTCTTGGTTGGCAAGTTCGAAAGCGGATGGCGTGAGTATGAATGGCGAATTCGGGCTCCCGAGTACGCCCGCAGTCAGCTCTCCAAGGTCGGCTTGGATAACCTTAAGCCGGATTTTGCCGGCAAGTCGGTGGCCATCATCTGCGAGCAAGGCCTTGGCGACTCGATTCAATTCGTGCGTTATCTCAAAGTGCTGAATGACCGCAAGGCGAACGTAACTCTGTTTGCACCGGCGGTGCTGCATCGCCTGTTGGAGACCTTTGAGCCGAAGCAAGAGATTACCAATGTCCAGGAAAACCTGGATCGGTTTGACTACCGCATTGCCTTGATGAGCCTGCCGCACGTTCTCGGCTTGGCGGATCCGCGGGATGCGCCGGGCCCACCCTACATTTCGGCGCAAGCCGATCGCGTTGATCGGTGGCGGGACTTTCTCGGCGACGGCGGCTACAAGGTTGGAATTTCCTGGCAGGGCAATCCCAAGGGGATCGTGGATGTCGGGCGATCCGTTCCGCTGAAGTGCTTTGAGCCGGTTGGCGGCATACCTGGCGTCCGCCTCATCAGCCTGCAAAAGAACGATGGCGTTGAACAGATTGCACCCGTTGCACGCTATCTGCCTGTCGAGACGCTGGGTGAGGATTTTGACGAAGGCCCGGATGCCTTCCTCGATACCGTTGCGGTGATGCAAAACTTGGACCTGGTCATTACGTCGGACACGGCCATTGCACATATCGCCGGAGCATCCGGGTGCCCGGTTTGGACACTTCTGAAGATGGGATCGGACTGGCGATGGGGGGTTGGCCACGGCGACACGGCCTGGTACCCGACGATGCGCCTCTATCGCCAGGAAAAGCCCGGTGACTGGGATGATGTATTGCAAAGGGTTGCCGCGGATATATCGGCCTTGTTGAAGCGTGGAGCCAGCTGAATGACGAATTCCCGGGTTCTAGAACACCTCGCGCCGCCCAACATTCCGGTGTCGTGGGGTGAGTTGATCGACAAAATTACAATTCTCGAACTCAAGCGACAAAACATCCGTGACCCGGAAGCTTCGCAAGGCATTGCGCGGGAGCTGGGGCTCCTTCGCGCGCACCTCGGCCCGGTCGAAGCCGACGCGAAAGTTGCGGCGCTGACCGAGGCACTGCGAACAGTCAATGCCAAGCTATGGGATATTGAAGACCGCATTCGTGAAAAAGAGGCCGCCCGGGAGTTTGACGATCAATTCATCGACCTGGCCCGCTCCGTCTATCTGACGAATGACGAACGAGCAAAAATAAAGCGCGAAATCAACGACTGCCTATCGTCCAATCTAAAGGAGTACAAATCGTATAGCGAATACGAAACGTAGCATCTGCCACGCACATGCTCGCGTTCGCGCTCCGATTCTGGCGCTCGATCGGTGGCCTAATTCAACTTGAACGACACGGCTATTCTGCCGACCGTTTCATCCACGTTGAGCTTCGTTGGCACCGCTCCGAAGTTGACCGTCTCTTCCTGGAAATCGAAGTGCAGCACCTCGATGCGGGCAAGCATGTTGGGCGTGATCAAAGTCTCCACCCCTCCACCGTAGACGCCACCGAACAGCATCGGGTTCGTGCTGCTTACGCCAACGCCATTGACGCTCAGGCTGACATCCATATCAGCCCAGGCCACACCGGCAGTCGCATAGACGAACAATGTTGGCGACATCAGGAAGCCGCCTCGCGCGCGCAAGGTCGCCTTCCAGTTCAGCTCGGCATTGAGAGAAGTCGTCGTCGTTGTTGCAGGCGTCGTTACGGTGGTGGTTGTCGTAACGGTGGTGGATACGGTGTTGGTGATCGTCGATGTGACAGGAACGGCCGTGCTGCCTGTAACAATTGTCGTTACGGACGTGGACGTAGAAGTGCTGATCGCCACGCTTGTTGAGATCGATAGCGAGGTCGAGCCTGGCGTCGTCGACGACGCAAACTTGTTCGCCGTCGCATCCAACCAACTGATATCGGCTTCGGCGCCAACGACGACATTTCCGGACTGGAAGAAATTGATCCCGCCGAGGAGTCCACCAATAGCACCGCTGTCGGTAACGCTCGGGCCGCCTGAGAACTTGAAGCGGGTTCTGTCGTAGCCGAAATGGGCTCCAAAATGTGCGCCGGTCCAGGCATCGTTTTGTGCCCAGACATTTTCCGAGGCGCCGCCATACACCAATGCCGACAGCGCTGCAGCACTAATAAGCTGACTGGAACGCTTAATCATTTGACGTGATACCCACGAAGCTAAAACTTATACCGAACTCCACGCACCAAACTACGCTGCATCACGCAATGCAAATCTGACGACCGGATTCGTTTGGATGCAGCCACAATTCCTGCAGATACAGTGACTGAAGAGCCACAAAGGCGTCTCTCTGCGCTATCAGGCGCTGATCGAAAGGAAGGGGAATCTACCGAAAGTTGCATATTTTTCAGCAAGCTTGTCTTTTTGCGAACTGGCGCCGCGTGGATATGGTTTGAATTGTGTCGGCGAACTGAACTCTTGACGTGACAAGCTCCGCCGAGGGCCATACCCGCGAGTTCCATGCTACGCTAGGCCACCGCCGGCGCCGTCTGGCGTTCCAGACTGCGATCGTCAATCGGCCAATGCAGGGCTGCCGAGATCAGCGCCAGCGCCACCGAGAGCACCCACATCAGGTCATATGCCCCCGTTGCATCGTAGATCCGCCCGCCGAGCCAGGCGCCGCAGAAGCCGCCGATCTGGTGGCTCATGAACACGATCCCGAACAGGAAGGAAAAGTGCTGCGGCCCAAACACCTGCGCAACGATCCCGCTCGTCAATGGAACCGTGCTAAGCCAGATCAGGCCCATGCACGCCCCGAACGCGATCGCCGTCACGTCGGTCATCGGCACCACCAGCATGGTCGCCATCAGCACGCCGCGCAGCAGGTAGATCGCGGTCAGCACGCTCTTCTTGCGCCACCGGTCACCAAGCGCACCGAAGATGTAGGCGCCGGCGATATTGCACAGCCCGATCACGCCGAAAGCGTAGGAGGCAGCCGTCGTTGAAACGCCGCTGTCTATCAGGTAGGCGGGAAAGTGCGTGCCAATGAACGTGACGTGAAATCCGCACACGAAGAAGCCGAGTGTCAGCAGCACGTAGCCGCGGTGGCGCGCCGCTTCGCGCACCGCCTCACCGAACGGCTGTGGCGCGCCCGTTGGGACCGCCGCCTGCGGCACGCGCAGCCCGAACGCCAGAACCGCGGTCAGGCCAATCAACGCCGCCATGATAACGAGTGTCTCACGCCAGCCCACGTGTTCGATGAAATAGTGGACCGCCGGCACCAGAAAGAACATGCCGAGCGACCCGGCTGCGATCACGGTACCGAAGACGACGCCGCGCCGTTCGTTGGCCACCACCTTGCCGATCGCACCGAGCACGATCACGTTGGCACTGGCGCTGAGCCCGAGGCCGACCAAGAGCCCGATCGACAAATGCAGGTCGAGGGCGACCGCCGCCTGGCTCGCCAGCCACAGGCCGGCGGCATAGAGCGCCGCGCCGATAACGATCGTTTTGATCGCACCGTAGCGATCTGCAAGCATGCCCGCGACCGGCTGAAACACACCGTAGAGCAGCGTCTGTCCGGCGATCACCAGGCCAAACGTCTCGCGCGCGATTCCGAGATCCAGCGAGATTGGCTTGAGAAACACGCCGAACGTCAGGCGCAGGCCATTCGAAATGAGGACGATCAGCGCCCCCGCGACAAGCATGATCCAGAGCTGACGTGTCATCCCGGCCTCGCATCCGCTGTGTTATGGGATGCTGCGCGAGATAGCCCGCCTGCGATCCTCCTAGGCGAGACTGCCACACCACGGCCGGCCGCCATACTGATAGATCGCGGCGCACGCATTATGTGCGCTCGGTGCCGGGATCTTAAAGCCCGGCCTGAACCAGCTTGATCTGACACCGCGTGTTGAGCTTGCGGAAATTGCGGCGCACGCACGCCTTCACGGATTGGATGGTCGAGCCACTGCGGATGCAAAGTCGCCGCACGTCTTTTTCGCATGCGGCGCGCAGGGCCGGCGTGACTTTCTTCGGCAGTTCGACGGCGGTGCTGGCGAAGCTGAGGCCGGCCAGCAGCAGCGCTGCAAGGGCAATCGTGAATTTCATGATCGGATCTTCTTGTTGTTGGCGCCGGAGGTGTCCTACCGGCTTTTTGGAAGATCCGTGCCAGTTGAATTGCCAATATGGTAAAATTTGGCGGTCGTGCGGACGCCGCGACAGCCTGACCCATGGATGAAGTCGTTTACCCCCTTAAGGCATGTCGCAGCAAAACGGGCTCACTCATAAGGGAGCAATGAGACCTGGCCGAACGGCCGCCCTGCCGGAGCCGCCGCGCGCAGCGCGCATAGCGGCGTGAGGCAAACAATCCCGAAGCGAGGCGCATTTTTTGCGACGCGCTTTAGCTCCTGTTTCCGGGATCGCTCCATTTTCCCGGGCGCAGAACAGGCCCACCCAGTCTCACGCCCGCAAATCACCGGCGTCGACACCGTACGACTTGCGCGCCAGACCGGCCGGACCGCCGCATTTCGTTAACGCGCCCTGCTCTTGTTTGCGGCAGGCCGCGCTGTATTTTCTAAGGCCACCAGAGCCTCTTCCCCGCGCGCCACCAGATGGGCCGTCAGGTTGACGTCTTCCGGCTGGCACTGCACATCGACGGATGCGCCGATAGCGAAGTTGTCGAAGGTCAACCGACAGCGCTTACGTCGCCCACGGCCATGCAGTGTAATGGCGATGTTCGTGGCCCGGTCGGTCCGCGTCACGGCGCGCCCGGCAGGCAGTTGGCATTCTTCCGGTGAGAACATTTGCGGTGCAATTTTCCGGACACCGGCTTCCAGTTTGGCGAGCGTCTCACGGGCTTCGATGAGCCGTTCCCGCTCGCGTGCGAGGCTGCTCTTGGGCCCGAACTTCTTGATCCGCGTGATCCGCGCCTCGAGCCGGCGCACCTCCGCGCCCGCATCCCTCAACGCGCGAAATCCAGTGATAACGGGGTTGTCGGCGGTGCGTTTGTCGAGAGCATCGCCGCCGCTTGCTCTGCTGCCTGACTGCAAAGCCCTGGCCGCGGACCGATAGCGTGGGTTTGTGCCGAACTGCCCGGCAAAGCGCCGGTCCTTCAGGTAGTCGAGCTTGGTCAGAAACCGCGTCGCGCCTTTGCCCTGTCGCAGCGCCAGGACGTCGTCCGGCATCGCCAGCAGTTGTTCAGCCGTAACGTCGCCGAGCAACTCCGCCATCGGTTTCGCCATGATCGGGCTTGACGTCCCGAACGTTGCTGCCACCAGGCAGTTGCTGGCGATCGTGCCGTTGTCGTTAGGGTAGAGCTTTGCGAGCTGGCCGATGTTTTGCAGCAGCAGCATCAGCCGCACGCCGTAACCGCGCATCAGCGTCACCGACTGCTCGAGGATCGGCATCGCTCCGAGATGCGCCATTTCGTCGATGATGAACAATGTCGGCACCGGCGGGTTTTCCTCCCTCTGGATGACGGTCTTCATCAATCCCCAAAGCCACATCCGCAGCATTGGCGCGTGACTGGCAAGCTTGCTCGGCGGCACGACGAGGTAGAGCGTCTGCGGCCGGCCGTCACGCAGGCTTGCAAGGTCGAATGATGTCTCGGCCATCGCCGCCATCACGGCAGGGGTTCCGAATAGGCGGATGTGTTGCTGCACGGTTCCGAGCACCGACGGTCGGGTTTCGCGTTCCGGCAGCCCGAGGAACCCGGCGATGTTGTTGTAGGCGAGTCCTGTCATCCGGCCGCTGTCCAGCAGCACAGCCAGATTGTAGGGCACGTCATCGCCGTTGAGTCGGCTCCAAACCTGGCCCATTGTCGCCGGTTCTTCCGCGTCGATAATCGCAAACTCAAGCATTGCGCTGATCACGGAGCGCGCCCAGTTGTCCCAGAAGCGGTCGCGGTGAGAGCCATCCGGACCGACGATACCCTCGGCGATTTCCAGCGCCTCGTCGCCGATCGTCAGGTCATTCGATTCGACCACGTCGAGCGGGTTGAAGGTATCGGGCGCGTCGGTGACGATCTTGAACGGGTCGAGAATATGAACGTCGTGGCCCATCCGTCGGCGCGCATCGGCGGTAACGGCGGCCGCTTCGCCCTTGACATCGACGACCACGGCGGGGGCATGCGATGCGAGCAGCGTCGGGATCATCAGGTTGCGCCCCTTGCCGCTGCCGGTCGGTGCGACGACGAGGACGTGCGCCTCGCTCTCGTCGACGACGAGTTTGCGTCGCTTGGAGTGCCGCGAAGTCGCCTGCCTGCTTGTAAATCCGATCTGGGCGCCCCGTGCTTCACGCTCCCAGCCCAACGCCACGCCGCTGAACGGCGGTTTTGGTGCTCTTGCCATGTGCCTTAGCTTCCCGCAGTGAGTCGCCGGCGCCTCCACCTTTCAGTCTTGGTGAGTATTGGGACGGCAATGCGTCGGCACTGGGGGAATAGCTGGGCATCTTCGGGCGCGGACACAGATCGGCTGATGCTCCGCCGGCCGAACCGGGTCTACTCGGCGGCCTCGTGCCGCCACGCGCCGATTTCGGGTCGCGGCAGGCCAAGGTGGTCGCGCAACGTCGGGCCGGTATAGTCCTTGCGGTAGATCCCGCGCCGCTGCAACTCCGGCACGACGAGACGGACGAATTCCTCGAAACACCCGGGTTGATGGGTCGGCCCGACGACGAAGCCGTCGCACGCCGGATCGGGCCCGGCCCACCATTCCTCGATGCGGTCCGCGATATCCTTGGGGCTGCCGACCCAGGCTTCGTGCAACAGCCCGCGCCCTGTCACGCGCATGAAATCACGTACCGTCGGGTTCGGATAACCCGCTTGCACGACGCGGTCGCGCATCGACTGCATACCGTTGATGCTGTTGATTTCCTCGTCCGTAAACGGTTCGTCCATGCCCTTCTTGGAAAAGTCGTAGTTGAGCGCCTCTGACAGCAGCGAGAGCTGGTCGACGTCGACCGGCAGCTTGTCGTAGGCGGCCTTCTTGTCTTCTGCTTCGGCGCGCGTTTCCGCAACCACCGGATAAAACAGCGAGCAGATCTTCATCTGGTCCGGATTGCGCCCGACGGCCGCCGCCGCATCCTTTTGCGATTTGTACATCTTGCGGCCGAGTTCGGGGTCTCGATAGGCAACGAAAAGCAGTTCGCCCCATCGCGCCGCGAAACGCTGGCCGCGACCGCTCATGCCGGCCTGCATCACGACCGGGTGGCCTTGCGGCGAACGCGGCACCGTGAACGGGCCGCGCGAAGCCAGAAACTTGCCCTTGTAGTCGATGCGGCGGACCTTGTCGGGGCTGGCATAGACATTGTTGGCCTTGTCGACGACAATTGCATCGTCATCCCAGCTGTCCCAGTGACCGAGTACGATTTCCATGAACTCATCGGCCCGGTCGTATCTGAGATCATGCTCCATGTGGTCTTCGCCGCGCCCCATATTGCGCGCCTCGTTGTCGTTGACCGAGGTGACGCAATTCCAAGCCGCCCGCCCGCCGGTCATCAGGTCGATCGTCTGAAACACGCGGGCGACATGGAATGGATCGTAGTAGGTCGTTGAGTACGTCGCACCGAGGCCGAGGTATTTGGAAGCTGCCGCCATCGTCATCAGACAGGTGGTCGCGTCGAGCTTGACACAGCGAATGCCGTTTTCGACCGTATGGCTGTGGTCGCCCAGGTACATGTCGGGCATCGCCAGGCGATCGTCGAAAAAACCGACATCGAACTTGCCGTCCTCGAGAACGCGGGCGATGTGCTGGTAGTAGCCGGGCGAATAGGTGTCGGTGCGTGCGTCGGGGTGGCGCCACGATGCGGGAATCGTGGTGCAGTTCTGGGCTTGCAGAAAAGCGACGAAATGAACCTGGCGCATGCCTTGCCCCTTCAAGTGGTTGGCTGCCGTTGGCGAAGCCGGCGAAAGTTGATGTGTTGCGGCTAGACTGTGGCTCCAATTCAGCCGGGCGAGAAGAGGCGAACACGTGGTTGATTGCGAAGATCGCCAATGTGATGCGAGGGCGCGAATCGGAAGTAGAAGCCGCAGGGCAAACGCCGCGGGCATTCGTTTCTGGTTGCTGGTCGCGCCGCCCTTGGCCGAATGCGACGTGATGCGCTAGACGAAAGCCGGAACCAGGAAATCGCGAGCAGACAAAATCATGAGCAGCGCCGAACAAGACCTCGATCTCACCGACCGCGGCATTTACCGGTCATGGGTCATGCACACCATCCGCTACAACGATCTCGACCCGTTAGGTCATGTCAACAATGCGGTCTATTCGACATTCCTGGAGGCCGGCCGCACGGCGTTCCTGCAGCCGATGTTCGACGAATTCGGCGGCGGCAAGCTCGATGTCGTGATCGCCCGCGTCATCCTCGATTATCGCCGCGAACTGACCTATCCCGGCGAGGTAGACATCGGCACCGCGATCAAGCGCATCGGCAACACATCGGTTGTCTTCATCAACGGTGTCTTCACGAAGGGCGCGGACGTCTGCGCGGCGACCGGCGAGGCGCATCTCGTCTTCTTCGACCTTGAGACCCGCAGGTCGACACCGCCGCCGCCTCAAATTCGAAGCGCCCTTGAAACGCTGCTGATTGACGGTCCGGCGTGAGGCCGCATATCCGCCATTATACCCGCTACCTGATGGCAAGTTCACCGCGGCCATGGCACCTTTTCGCAATGCACCTGGCAACGCATTCGCAGGACGATGCAAACAATGAGCAAACCCAAGGTCGTGCTTTGGCGACCGATGTACAGTCCGATCGGGCATGACCTCCTGGCAGCAGGCGGCGCCGATGTCGTCGTCGTCGACAGCCCCAATGCGGATGAAGTCAAACAGGTCCTGCACGGCGCCAGGGCGCTGTGGGTGCGCACACCCGAACGGGTCACCGCTGAGATCCTCGATGCAGGTAAGGACCTCGTCGTGGTCTCCACCTCCGGCTTCGGCACCGACAACATCGACATTCCGGCCGCCACCGAGCGCGGCATACTTGTCGTCAATCACCGCGGCATCGGCCGCGTACCGGTCTCCGAACATTCGATCCTGCTGATTCTCGCCGTTGCCAAGCGCCTCGTTGCGGGAGACCGTGGAACCCGCGATGGCAGCGCCTGGCAGGACCGCTCGAACTTTTCCTACATCGAGCTGGACGGCAAGACGGTCGGCATCGTTGGCGTCGGCTTCATCGGTTCGGAACTGGCCCGCAAGCTGCGTTATGGCTTTCGCTGCCGCGTACTCGGCTATGACCCTTACGTCGACCCGCGCCTCGCCCGCCTCGCCGACGTCGAACTGAAGTCCGACCTGAAAGAGATGCTCGGTGAGAGCGAGGTCCTCGTTCTCGTGCCCGAACTGACCGATGAAACACGCATGATGATCGGCGCCGAGGAACTGGCCGCATTGCCCAAGGGTGCGATTGTCGTCAACACCGGGCGCGGCAATGTTCTCGATCTCGACGCTCTGGCGGCAGCGCTCGACAGCGGTCATCTGTTCGGCGCCGGTCTCGATGTCGTCTACCCGGAACCGCTGCCGGACGATCATCCGTTGCTGGCGAATCCGAACGTGACGTTTTCACCGCATGTCGCGGGCGGCACGGTTGAATCAGCGGTTGCCTCATCACACTCCGCTGCCGATCAGATCCTGGCTGCGATCGCCGGCCGAATGCCGAAGTTTCCCGTCAATCCAGCCGCGTGGGATGCACCCAACGCGCGTCGGCCGGCATGACGTACCAACCAAGTGCCGAGCGATATGGACCGAGCGATATGGACCAACGATATGCATGAACTCAAAGGCGGCTGCCACTGCGGCAACATCTCGGTGACCTATCATACTGCGGTTGCACCGGAAGACGCGCGCCCGCGTGCCTGCCAATGTTCGTTCTGTCGCAAACATCAGTCACGCGCGGTGTCGGACCCGCAAGGCCGTTTGGAAATCACGATCAATCGTGCCGGCGGCGTCAACCGCTACACGTTCGGGATCGGATCGTGCGACTTTCTGGTCTGCAGCAACTGCGGCGTATACATCGGTGCGTTCATGCCGGACCCCGACGATGACCACGGCTATGCCACGTTGATGGCCAACTGCCTCGATGCACAGGCTCGCTATCCGCAAGCCGAACCGACGGTCTATGACGGCGAAGACAACGAAGGCAAGCGCGCGCGCCGCCGCCGCGTGTGGACGCCGGCCGTATTGCGCACGGCATCTTGAAATTGCAGGAGCCCTTCTCGCCTGGCGCAAGGCGGCCAGTTCCGTTTGGCTGCGGCGGGCGTTTCAGTGGCTGCCGCGTTTGACGCGCTTTGTCTTGCTTTGCGTACCGCTGCCAAGGGCGGTGCCGCTGGCGCTGCCGCTCACCCGATCATCAGCCGGGTAGGGCGACGCGCCGCCAATCCCGGTGGTCTTGAACAATACGTCGATATCGCCGGCCTTTTCGAATGTCAGCTTGACATTGAAGTCTTGATCCTTCTGCAGCGGCGCCTTGAGGCCGATCAGCATGAGATGATGGCCTCCGGGCTGCAGCGTGACCGTGCCGCGCGCCTTGACGACAAGTCCGTCTGTCAGGCGACGCATTTTCATGACGCCGCCATCCATCGACACCGTATGGATTTCAACGCGGTCGCTGACTTGGGACGTGGCCGACACGAGCCGGTCATCCGCCGTGCCGATGTTGATCAAGCCGAAATATCCGGCACCGACCCTGGCACCCTTCGGCGTGGCCCGCGCCCACGGCTTTTCAATGATCATGCTGCCGACGGCGATATCGCCGGCCGCTGCCGGCATCATCCAGATCAAAAGCCCGAAGACAAGAGTTGTCAGTCCTGTGCGCATAAGCGTCTCCCAAGATGAGCGTCCGATTGCGCCTTCAAGCGTCGCGGAACAGATGCATACCGAAATCTGCGGGGCGTCAATGCGGCAAACTCCGTGGCCGGAATCGTGGCGGCCGCGCGTTGGCCGGAACCATCAAACGCCGCGCACGGTCACCAGTCCACCCAGGGCACGGGCGCGCTGGCCGCTGGTCGTCGGTGCCACCAGTTCCTTACGCGCCTCGACGATCATGATACCGCCAATGCCGGGCCACACGCGCGCACCGAAACGCTCAAAGGCTATTGCAGACCGCAATACGATTCTGCGCTCGATCGGCGGCATATGCAGTGCCCACCCCCAGTCGATGGGCGTAAACATCGCGTCTTCCAGCAGCCGTTCGAGTTGCCCGCGACTATAGGGGCGGCCATGCCCGAACGGCGTCGAGTCGGCCCGCGCCCAGACGCTGCGCCGGTTGGGCACGACGAGCATGAGCCGGCCTTCCGGCGTCAGAATGCGCCACATTTCACGCAGCAGATGGCGGGTCGCATCCGCACCTTCGAGGCAATGTACGGCGAGCAACCGGTCGACCGAGTTGTCAGGCAGAGGCAGCGACGTCTCGTCCACCAGCGCGCACAGCGTTGCCTCCTCTCGCGGCCACACCAGTGCGCCCTGCGCCGCCGGCATCAACGCCCCGAGCCGTTCCGTCTCGCCACGAAACGCGCCGAGATACGGCGTTGCAAACCCCAATCCGATCAACGTCCGGCCTTCCAGATGCCGCCACCTGGCCCGGATGCGATGTCCGACAAGGCGCCGCACCGCCAGCCCCAACGGGCGGGCGTAGAATGCGCGCAATTCGGCAACGTCCAGATACATCGTGCACTCAAGCGTTAGTCGGCGCGGCGAGTTGCAATCGCGGTTGCCGGTGCTAGGGTGCCGCCACAATCGCCCATTTTCCAGCTTCCGATCAACAGGACGCCAGCGACAGGACTGTGACCATGGCCCAGCTCGAAATCCATCAATTCCCCTGCCTCAGCGACAATTACGGTGTACTGATCCGTGATGCGGACGCCGGCGTCGTCGCATCCATTGACGCACCGTCGGCCGACGCCGTGCGCGATGCCCTTAAGGAAAAGGGCTGGAAGCTCACGCACATCTTGACCACGCACTACCACTGGGACCATACCGACGGAAATCTTCCCCTCAAGTCCGAAACCGGCTGCACGATCATCGGCCCGCGGCCCGAAGCATCGAAGGTTCCCGGCATCGACGAGCAGGTCGGCGAGGGCGATACCTTCAAATTCGGCAATTTCGAGGTCAAGGTCTTCGAAACGCCGGGCCACACGGCCGGCCACATCATTTACTGGATCCCGGAGGCCAAGGTCGCGTTCGTCGGCGACACCTTGTTTGCCATGGGCTGCGGCCGCGTCAACGAGGGCTCGATGGCCGAGATGTGGAGCGGCATCGAGAAGATCGCCAAGCTGCCACCTGAAACCATGCTCTATTGCGGTCATGAATACACCATCGCCAACGGCCAGTTCGCCCTGACCGTGGAGCCCGGCAACGCCGCGCTTCAGGCGCGCATGAAAGAGGTTGAGGCGCTGCGGGCCGCCGGCAAACCGACCCTGCCAACGAAACTAGCCGACGAGTTGGCCACCAATCCGTTTATTCGCGCCGAAAGCGAAGAGATCCGCAGGACGATCGGAATGGAAAGCGCCTCCAACGCCGAGGTCTTCGGCGAAGTTCGCGAGCGCAAGAACCGCGCATAGGCCGGTTCATCACGCATCTTCCGGCGGCCGGCGCGACCCGCCGCCGTCGCGACTTGATCTTGCGCGGGCGATCGCGTACCGACGCGACACGGCCGCCGGCCGGGGCCGCTCGTGCCGTGGCGACGGTGCCGGTCGGACCAACCATTCATTTAGGTTTTGGAACTTGTGCGATGACGAGCGGACAGCAAAAGAAGATCATTCTCACGGGCGATCGGCCCACGGGCCAGCTCCATCTCGGCCATTACGTCGGCTCGCTGCGCTCGCGCGTCGAGCTGCAGGACGAGTATGAAGTCTTCATCCTGATCGCCGACATGCAGGCGTTGACGGATAACGCACGTACGCCTGAGGTGGTCAGCTCCAACGTCCTCGAAGTCGCCTGCGACTATATCGCTGCCGGCATCGACCCGGAGCGCACCCACATCGTCATTCAATCGATGGTTCCGGAACTGGCGGAACTCTACATGTACCTGTCGAACCTGGTCGGCGTCGGCCGTGTCGAGCGCAACCCGACGGTCAAGGCCGAGATCCAGCAGAAGGGTATGACCGACCACGTCCCGGCAGGCTTTTTCATGTATCCGGTTTCCCAGGTCGCCGACATCGTCGGCTTCGGCGCCGATCTCGTTCCGGTCGGTGACGACCAGGCACCCATGCTCGAACTGACCAACGACATCGTTCAGACGTTCGAAGGCCTCTACGGCGGCGGCGCCCTCAAGCCGATCGAGGGGATGTACCCCAAGGTCGGGCGCCTGCCGGCCCCGGACGGCAAGGCGAAAATGTCGAAAACCCTCGGCAACGCGCTGCATCTTGACGCCACGGACAAGGAGATCAAGGCCTTCGTGAATTCGCTCTACCCCGGTATCGACGGTCGTCAGATTTCTGATCCGGGCGTGATCGAGGGCAACGTCATCATGACCTATCTCGACGCATTCGACAGCGACCATGCCGGCCTTGAAGATCTCAAGCAGCGCTACGTCAAGGGTGGCGTGGGTGATGGCGATATCAAGAAGCGTCTGCTGCCTTGCCTGCAGGAACTGATTGGCCCGATCCGCGACAAGCGCAATGCACTCAAGGCAGATCTCGGTTACGTCAAGCAGGCCGTCTATCGCGGCACGATGGCCGGGCGGGAAAAGGCGGGAAAGATCTTGTCCGGTGTCAAGTCGCGCATGGGCATCAACTACGTCGACACGCTGTTCAAGGACATCGTCTGACGCGCGGTCGCGATCGTGGTCGTCGTCAAGGTAGGTCCGCGCGCGTAAGATAAGGTCGTGGCCATGAGCTATTTCGAAGACCTCAAGCGTGGTGCGCAAGCCGAATGGCGTGCCTACACCGAACACCCTTTCACCGCCGGTTTGGCCGACGGCACATTGCCCGAGGCCGCCTTCCGCCATTACCTGGTGCAGGACTACCTGTTCCTGATCGAGTTCGCGCGCGCCTATGCACTGGCCGTCTACAAGGCGCCCGATCTCGCGGATATGCGCGCCGCCTCGGCCGGGCTCTCCGCCATCCTCGACGTTGAAATGGACCTGCACGTGAAGCTGTGCCGTGGTTGGGGCCTGTCGCCGGATGATCTCGAACGCGCGCCGGCCGCGCCTGAGATGCTGGCCTATACGCGCTATGTCCTCGATACCGGTATGCGCGGCGATCTTCTCGCCCTCAAGGTCGCATTGTCACCATGCGTGATCGGTTATGCCGAAATCGCCAAACGCCTCGCTGGTCTGGATGGTGCACTTGACGACGACAATCCCTACGCGGTTTGGATCGCGGAGTACTCCGGCGATGCGTATCAGGCCGTCGCAGCCGACGCATCGGATCATCTCGACCGGCTTGCCGGCCGCTATTTGACCGACGCACGTGCCGAAGAGCTGCTCGCGATCTTCCGCGAGGCAACCCGCCTGGAAGCTGACTTCTGGGAAATGGGCTGGCAGGCCGGCATCGCCGCAAACTAGAGTATCCGTTTTGGTCGAGGCGTTTCTGGCGCCCATGTGGTGTTGTCGCGTTGCAGTGCGTTGGCGGTGACAATCAGTTTGTGGTGTCGCTCCATCATTTGCGGGACCGGGGTGCACCTGAGTTCCGGTACGGAAGGACGGCGCCGACAAGCGTGTCGTAGCCGGTCAGCCGCTGCTGTGCCTCGGGGCTTACGATGACCGCACGAACGATTTTGGCATGATGGAGAAGGTCACGGAAGACGCGCCAGCGGCCTGCGTAGTGCTCCAACGGCAACGGCAGCGCCAGGGCCATATCCAACGCCGTCGGTTTGATTTCCATGACTGCCGGAATAGCGAGACATAAGTCAGCGCAAACTCTGGTTTCGGCACTCGCCAAAACGTCGCCGGATCCCAAAACGTCGCCCGATCATTGACAACCCCCTGCCTTTTGCGCGACTGCAAGGTCTCACGATTTTTCCGGCGGGTGCCAGGCCCGCTTGCGGTCTCCACATTGCCCGCCATGGGGTGGAGCCCATGTAGGAGAGCTGAAGGTGTCCAAGAAACGAACTGTCCTCATTGATCGCCACCCCGGCCGCAACGCGCAGACCTATGGCATCGCGCGTGAGCTTGGCACCGACACTGATCTCATTCACGAACCGTCGGTCGGCGTTGTCGGCAACAAGGGTGACAGCCAGTGCTACCTCGGCGTCGAAGCCAAGGTTAACGCAATTCAGAAAGCGCTGCTCGAGCGCGTCGGGCGCCAGGACGGCAAGCTTGCCATGCGCCTGGTGCAGCCGGAATACACGATTGCCACGTCTGACGGCATGCGCAACGGTACGCGCGAAATGCGTTATTCGCTGATCGGGCGGGAGATCACCAACGACAGCCTTTGCGAGCACCTGAGCGCCAGCGGGCTGGAAGGCGTCATCGCCGTCGTTGCCTGCGACAAGCCCCCCGTCGGTACCCTGGCCGCCGTGCTCGAGCACAACCGCCCCGCCATAATCATGTCCGACGGCCCGATCCATCCCGGCCTCGATGCCGTCTCCAACGAGCCTCTGGATATCGTCTCGGCATTCCAGGCCGCCGGCCACTCGGATCCTGAATACAAGGACCGCGTCGCGTGCGCGGCCTGCCCCGGAATTGGCAGCTGCGGTGGCATGTTCACCTACAACACGATGCAGACCTTCATCGGTGTCGTCGGCATGCAGCCCCTGCACATGGTCTCGCCGCCGTCGGATGATCCGCGCCGCCTGGAGCGTTTCCCCAACGAACTGATCGACTACCTCAAGGGCATGATCGACGCCGGCACCACGCCGCGCGACATCGTCGGTCGCGACTCAATTCGCAATGCCGTCATCGTTGCGATGGCGATTGGTGGCTCGACCAACGTTGTCCTGCACGCGCCTGAAATTGCGCGCGCCGCAGGCTTTGCCAACTTCTGGAAAGACATCATGACGCCGGAGGAGTTCAACCACCTCTCGCAGCACGTCGTACCGGTGCTGACCGACGCCCGGCCCTACGGTCGATACTCGATGGTCGATATCGACGATGTCGGCGGCGTCCAGGTGATTGCCAGGGAACTCATGGAAGCCGGTCTCCTCAACGGCGACGTATTGACGTGCACGGGCGAGACGCTGTCCCGCCAGATCGAGCGCCTCGAGACACCGGCACCCGATGGCAAGGTCGTATACACGGTCAAGGAGCCCTACAAGGCGACCGGCGGCCTCAGGGTCCTTGGTGGCAACCTGTCACCGGAATTCAGCGCCATCCTCAAGCTTGCCGGTGTCGAGGGCGGTCTCGAGAGCAATGTCTTCCGCGGTGTCGCGCGCTGCTTCGACGGCGAGCAGAGCTTGCTCGATGCTCTCGAAAGTCAGCCTGGCAGTTTTAAGAACCACGACATGGTGATCGTACGCTACGAGGGCCCGAGCGGTGCACCCGGCATGCCGGAAATGCTCGATTCGACATCACGCATCACGACCCTGTGCCGCGAGCGCGACATCGTCGTCGCTTTGATGACGGATGGTCGCTTTTCCGGCGGTTCGGTCGGCCTGGTGATCGGCCATGTCGGCCCGGAAGCCGCCCTCGGCGGGTCCATTGCCCTTGTCGAGGATGGAGACGAGATCGTCGTCGACCTCAACGCCAACGAGATCAACTGCACCGCGCTCGCCGATCCAGCGACACTGGCGTCGCGAAAGGCGGCGTGGGAAAAAGTCGTCGCTGCCAATGGCGGAATTCACCCCTCCTGTGGTGAGGTCGACAGCCGGCTGCTGAACCGCATGCGTCGCTCGGCGGTGCCGGCCACTATGGGCGGCGGCATGCATCCTGATCGCCAGCTCTGGGTGCCGGACCCGCGCGAACCGGAAGCCTCGTCGTTCACGCCAAGCAACAAGTGGCGCGCCTGACCGGTGTGTCCCGGTTGCGACGACGGTCCTGCAGCACAGTAGGCAGGCGCGCGCTTCAGCGCGGTCCGGCGGGGAGGCCCCTCTATGCCGCTTCCAGGGGTGCTTTGAGCTGTGCACCGGGCACGATGATTCCGCCACGGTCGCCAATATCGATCTTTCCGAACCGCTGGGCATAGACCGGTGGCAACGGGCGCGCGCCGGGCACCGCCAGCCACAGGCGCAGCAAGTGGCGCTTGCGCTCCGGCTCGGGCCAGTCCTCGAATGCGGTGCGGTCGTGCAGCATCGTGTGGTTGTGCACCCACTGCATATCGCCCGGCATGAACGCCATCTGCATGTTGATCTTCGGATCGTTGGCGATCTCGTCGAACAGGTCGAGTGCTTCGATCTGCTCGTCCGTCAGCGGCGGCACCTCTGCAAACCGCCGTGCGGAATCGATGTAGCGGCGCGCATAGAGCGCTGAGAGGCGGCCCTCGTACCAGGTGAACACGGGGATGTCATGCCACGGGTTCTGGCCTTCCGGCACCTCGCCGCGCCGGTCGGTATACATCGCCTGGAACAGGCACGGCAGCAGGTCCGGGCGCCGGCGCAGCATTTCGTTATAGATCGTCATCGAGGAAACCAGCGCCGACGCGCCGCCGGACTTCGCGGTCTTGAGGCACAGCAGCGCGACGACGTCGCACGAGTCGGTATGGAAAGTCTGGCGTTCGCGCGTCTGGTAGACCCTCGCCGTCGGATCGTTGACCGCATCACGGCCGAGATCACGAACATGGCCGAGCACGTGTCCCTTGCCGTTTTGCGAACGCGCATTGCCGAAGTGGCAGCCGATGCCGAAATAAGCGGTGGCAGACTCGCGCATCGACCACGCCTCGACCGGCAGGCCGCGCAGCAGCGCGAAGCCGCGCCCATTCATGACTTCCTCGCGGATCCCGGCGAGCCGTGGTCCAAGCGTGGGCAGGGCGAAATCCGCCTTGGTGATCCGCGCAATGTCCGCATTCGCCTTGACCAGAGGGTCGACCGCTGCAGCGATTTCCGCGATATCGTTTTCGTCCAGCGTGTGCACCCATTCCGTGCTCGCCGCCATCTCAGGCCCGTACCAGACGGACGGCCCCGTGATCGGCGGCGGCAGCGCGCTGGCATCTGCTCTGGACTGGGCTTTGGGTGCGCTGGTCGACATGCGGTCCTCCCGAACTCATCTCACGACTTAACGAACATGCCTTTGGTGGCGGTTGGCGGCAAGGCCCGGCATCGCGCGCGCAAGCCTCGCCGCCTCATCGATGATCTCACGCATGAGGTCGCCAACAGTTGGCGCATCGTCGATCATACCGGCGATTTGCCCGGCGGCGGATTGGCGCCGCTCATCGTAGTTCGCCGGGTTGCGCGAACCGCGGACGGCACGTTTCAGCTCGTCCAGATCGCGTTTCAGCGCACCTCCCGCGATCGCCTCCTCATAGGCGACGATCTCCGGTGTTGCGATGCACCTGACGGTCGCCCCGGTCATGGCCCGCGTGACGATGGTGTCGGTCTCGCGCATCTCGATCAGCCGTGCCCGCCCCCATGCATTGAGGTCCGACTCCTGCGTTGCCATCAATCGCGTGCCCATCTGCACGCCGACGGCTCCGAGGGCGAACGCTGCCAGGAAGCCGCGCGCATCGCCGATACCGCCGGCCGCCAGCACCGGAATCGAGACGGCATCGACCACTTGCGGCACCAGCGGCAGCGTCGCGATGCTGCCGACGTGACCGCCCGCCTCGCAACCTGACGCCACCACGGCATCGACGCCCTCGCCTTCCATGCGTCGTGCGTGTTCGACGGTCGGGATCACTGAAACGACGGTGATACCTGCATCCTTGAGCGTGCGCACGGCGGCCTCCCCGGGATCGGCACGTCCCGTCGTTACCACGGGCACGCCAAGCTCGATGCAGGTGTTGACACAGCGCTCGGTGATGCCTCTGCCCATCGGCATGATGTTGACGCCGAATGGACGCGACGTGCGCGCGCGCACGGCTGCAATGTCTTCGCGCAGTTTCGTATCCGTTCCGCCGAACGTCGCCAGCACGCCGAGACCGCCCGCCGCGCTGACGGCTGCCACGAGTTCGACCCCGCCGCCGCCCTGCATCGCGCCTTGCAAGATCGGCACTTGGATTTCGAGAAGGTCGCAGATGATGCTGTGAAACATGGCCATGCGTTTTCGCCAGAGATTGCCGCGGGTTCGCACGCCTGCCCGGCGCCCGTGCTACCCGGACTTGCGTCCCGTGACACGACTGAGCGAGCCGGGGATGAAGTCGACCAGCTCGACGTCGATGAAACCTGCGGTGTCAAAATAGCCAAGCACGTCCGCCTCCGAGTGGGCCAGACCCCTCGAGTCAGATATCGCCTGTCCCAGCCCCCAGTAGGCAGGCCCCCACGGCCCGGTGCGCGCGTTGTTGGTCATCTCTCCCATCAAGTGCATTTCGCCGCCGGGCAATAGTGCCGCGTAAGCCTTGGCGATCACCGCGGCGATGGTGCTGCGGTCATACATCGGCAGGTTCGAGGCCATGATCGCGACATCGCAGTCCTGCGGGAACGGGTCCCTGGTGAAGTCGCACGTCTCGGCCGAGACCCGGTCTGCAACGCCATGCTCGCAGAGGAATTCACGTGCCACGACACACACCGGCGCCAGATCAAGCACGATGCCGCGGATCGCCGTGTGCTCCTTTGCAGCGGCGATGCAATAGGCACCGGACCCGCCGCCGATATCCATGATCTTCTTGCGCTCTGAAAGATCGACGTGGCGCACGAACCGGCGCCCTGCACCCAGTCCTATCGCATAGGTTGCCTTGTGATAGCGCCGTGCATCGTCCACCGTGAAGCCTTCGATCGCACCCATATCCTTGAGGTCGCGGTTGCGGATGTGATCGGTCAGGCGCCCCCATGCCTCCCATTGCGGTTTGGTAAACGTTATCCACGGGCCCATGTAGCCGGGCTTGCCCTTCACCAGGAAGCGTTCGACGTCGTCGGCATTGCGCAAGCCTTCATCCCCGCGCTCAACCAGCCCAGCCGCGCACAGCATCACGATCAGGCGCTCCGCGTTCGTTGGATGGATGTCGCAGGCCTCGGCCACGGATTCGAACGTTGCCGCGCCGTTGCTGATTGCGGTGAACAGGCTAATCTCAACCGCCGTCATCAGCGCTGCGGACTGGCCATAGGATTGCGCGATGTTCTGCAGTCTCACGGTTGTGATCGACGGCCGCCCGTCCACCTTCGTATTCACCATCTCGGCACGCCTCGTTGCTTGGCAAACTCACGCCCGCTCACGTGTCCGGGCACCGCGCTCCGGCCGGACCCGCCTCAACTTAGACGGAATTCGCCGCCGGCCGCCAATACGGTTGTGATTGATGTGCCCGCGCTCATGCCTTGCGCGTGCGTCACTTCGGGCTCTCGGCAGCGATCTGGTCGAGCCAGGACTTCGCTTCGTGGAACTCGGCGTCGGCCTTGAAGATCGCGCTTGGCGAAAAGCCGTCCGCCTCGCCCACGGCGCGTGCCACCAGTTTGCGGAACTCCGGCGCCTCGAAGTAGGACGTGTGGATCAGCTCCTGCCAGGTCAGGTAATTGAGCGCCGAGCCGAGTTGGCCGCCATCGCCTTTGCTCAACGCGAACTCGCTGATGGCAGCGCGAATGCGGCTGATCGATTCCGACATTTGCCGGTTAGAGTGGTCGGCGATACTATTGCTCACCACGTTGGGCAAGAACCGTGCTTCCCCCTCCAGCCAGGACGGTGCAGGAACGATGCCGACCGCGACCTCGGCTTCGGTGTCGTTGCCCAATGCGGTACGCCGGATCTCGAACCAGGTTTGCCGGTCGAGCCAGCCGCTGACAACGTGACTGATGAGGCCGCCGAGAAATTGCACCAGGAGCACGATCAACACCGCCGCAACACCGAAGACGACGGGTACGAGCAGGATCGGAACGGCTGAGCGCAACAGCCGCCACCACGCGCCGCCAACGTATTGGCGGTCGATCACCCAGCCGGCGACTTCGTCTGTTACGAGGTGGAACAGCAGTTTTGCATTGACCAGCACGTCCTTGCCGTCACCGCATAGCCGCCCCTGGTTGCACGTCACGAACCTGTCGTTTTCTTGCCTCTGAAGGAAGCGTCGTTGGAAGCGCTGCGCACGTCGGATCTGCGTCAGGTCCGGATATCTCTGGTTCATTGTTTTTCGCAGTGCGCTGCGTTCCTGGCGCAGCTTCCTGATCTCCGACTGCAGCTCCAGCCGCCGGCCCGGATCATTTTCGACATCATCGAGTGCCTGCCTGGCGCGGCGGATTTTGCGCCGGTATTGGCGCAACTGGCGAACCATGTCGTCGACGCCCCCTTCCTGGCCGCGGTACTCCTGGATCTTGTAGACGTCATTCTTCAGGTAGTCGGCGATCGACAACATCAGGGATGGTGATGCGACCACCCATAGGTAGGCAAGCGGCAGCATGAAGACCGACAACATGCTGAGCGCCGGCACGGCAAAGTCACGGTTGAAGATCTTGAGACGCATCGACCCGAGGCTCGCCAGGCCCCGCACCGCCTCGTCGTCTTCATGGGTGAGCGGCAGCCATCGCTCGCCGAACTGTTGTTTTGCGCGCTTCTTATTGCCGCCGCGGTAGATGAACAGCTGCCGCCTGTCGCGCACCAGCGCGATGGCGTAGAACACGATGAACGGGATCGCCGTCAGCACCGTCGAGACGATCAGGCGTGTGACCTGGCGGTCGTTGTCAAAGTCGACCTTGCCGCCGAGGAACTCCGCCAGGATGTAAAAGCCATACATGAACAGCAGCATCAGCGATGCAACGAACATCGCCTTGAGCAGCAGCGGCAGGCGCATGAACAGGAACCGTTCGCGGCGCAGCTGCACAAACGGTGTGCCGATCGTGATCCAGCGCTTCAGTCCGTTCAGTTCGACGCCGCGCGATGCGCCTTCCAGCAGCGCCGAGGCAACGACGGATCCACCGTGGCTGTGCGCCAGGACGCAGTATTTCTCCGCTTGGTCTTCGAGGGTCTTCAGCTCAGACAACAAGCGCGATGCGGCCTGTCGGCGGACGATCTCGCTGTTGTCACCTTTCCAGACAAACGGCTGGAACTCGACTTCGCTGCCCGGTGCACCGGACGAGCCGTCGCTGCCGACCAGCTTCTTGATCTGCATCTCGAAGCTGCTTCCGGGCTGCCACCACGGCCGCGTCGCATCTCCGGCCATTTCAGCCGGATCGGAAACGGTTTCGATATGCGCAAACGAACCGTGAACCGTAACGATCTTGGCCATGACGTGCCCCGCAAACTGATCCGATCGATCGCCGCGCCGAATGCGATTGAACCGGACAATGCAACTCCAGGCCATAAGCTCGCGTAGCGCACCTGACGTTTGGTCCCCGCGTGCGGCTGGTCTCTCAACCAAACGTCAGGTGCAAAAGCCACACGAGAAACATAGGCTAGCTCGTGTTCCTTATGGTTCTGACATTTGCTCTCGACATCGCCGTACGGGATAGCAAATGTCAGAACCGGAACACTAGCCCAAGTATCTGCATCGATTGGCAATATTGCGAAAGCTGGTGCGACGCGGTGGCCACGGCTGCGGCCTCCGCGCAACACCCTGCCGAGCCGGATCGTCCGTTCCCGGCTGCGGATTGCTTGATTTGGTCGTGTTCCCGGCTGGTCAGAGGAGCCCGCGCACAGCTGCGGCCTGCGCCTTGGCACCCGACATCATGAACGCCAGATCACTGCCCGACAGGATCAGCCGCGCGCCGACATCGATGTATTTCTTCATGAGTTCCGGATTGTAGACGCCGCCCATGCCCGGATGTTTGCCGTGCTTCCTGCACGCCGCCACCATGGTTTTGTACGCCGCCTCCACGTCCGGGTGATCGAACTGCCCCGCAATGCCCATTTCCAGGCACAGGTCGTTTGTGCCGATCAACAGAGCATCGACACCGGGCACCGCGGCGATGGCGTCGGCGTTCTCGATTGCGGTTGGCGTCTCCAGCATCAAGACCAGCAAGGTCGCCGCGTTGACGGCTTCGGCCATTTCGCCGATCGGGTGGGCCTCGAAGTCGAGTTGCGGCAGGGCCCCGGTAATCGAACGCTTGCCGATCGGCGGATAGCGGCAGTTGGACACCATCTGTGCCGCCGTTTCGGCATCGTCCACGTGCGGCACGACGATCCCCTGCGCGCCGCCGTCGAGCGCCCGCGTGGCATGGTGATGCGCGAAGCCCGGCACACGCACGATCGGTGTGATGCCGGCGTCCTGAGCCGCGACGGCGATTTGGGTGGCCGTATCGATGTCCATCACGTTGTGTTCCATGTCGATGAACAACCAGTCGAAGCCGGCGGTCTTCATGGCTTTGCCGATGTCGCTTGTGCGCGCTTGGCGCAGCCCGACCCCGAGTGACAACTCCCCGTTTTCAAGCCGCTGCTTGGCCTTGTTTTCCAGCTTGATCATGGCCGGCCTCCTCTTCGATGCTTTGCGTTGCTGTTGCGCGGCGCCCGCTTCCGTCACGTTCACGCCGCCCGCGCCCGACTGTAGTCTGCCAGGATCATATCGGCACCTTTTTCCGCGATCATCAAAGTCGCCGCATTGGTGTTGGCGGATGGCATGGTCGGCATGATCGAGGCATCGGTGACGCGCAGCCGGTCGATCCCGCGCACCTTGAGCGTGTCATCGACCACCGCCATCGGGTCCCGCCCCATCCGGCACGTGCGCACCGCATGGTAGACCGTCGCCCCCTTCTGCCGGGCATAGGCGAGCAGTGCCGCCTCGCTGTCGACATCCGGGCCCGGCAGGGTCTCGGCGCCCCGGTAGGGCGCAAGACCGTCGCTCGCGAGAAATTTGCGGCACCATTTGAGGCCGTCGACGATCGCCCGCTGGTCGGCCTCTGCCGCGAGATAATTGGGCTGTATGGCCGGCGCATCTTCGGGATCAGGCGAGCGCGCACGCACGTAGCCTTCGCTTGCAGGGCGCATTTGCCAGACGCCGCAGGTCATGCCCGGCGTTTTCTGCAATTCGCCGATGGCGCCGTCCGTGTAGCTTGCGGGCGTGAACACGAACTGCAGGTCCGGTTCGTCGAGGTCTGGGTGCGAGCGCACGAAGGCGCCGACGTGGGCCGGGCTGAACGCGATGAGGCCGCGCCCGGTCGCATACCAGTTTGCGATTTCCCATGCGAGGCGCAAACCGCGGCCGCGCTCATTGAGTGATTCGACATTGCGCACGGCTCGCGAGACCCGCACGGCGTAGTGGTCCTGCAGACCGGCCCCGACACCGGGAAGGTCATGACGCGGCTCGACCCCGATGTCTTTGAGGTGGCGCGCCGGCCCGATCCCGGAAATCTGCAAGAGTTGCGGCGAGTTGATTGCACCCGCCGCAAGGATCACTTCGCGGTTGGCCCGAACCCGGCGCAACCGGCTGTAGCGCCGGTAGGTGACACCGGCGGCCGCGCGGCCTTCGAGGTCGAGCTGGAGAACCAGGGCCTCGTCGTGAACCGTCAGGTTTCGCCGTTTCCTGACTGGTGCGAGAAAGCCGACGGCTGCGCTGTGGCGCCGCCCGTTGCGGATCGTGCGCTGATAATAGCCGACGCCCTCCTGGCTGGCGCCGTTGTAGTCTTCGTTGCGCGGGACGCCGAGGCTGACGGCACCGTCGATGAAGGCTTCGCACAGCGGATGACGATGGTGAATGTCAGAGACGTGCTGCTCACCGCCGCTGCCGTGGTATGCATCGCCCCCTGTCGATCGGTCCTCTGATTTGCGAAAGTAGGGCAACACATCCGCGTAAGACCAGCCATGGTTGCCAAGCTGCGCCCAGGTATCGTAGTCGCGCGCCTGGCCGCGCACGTAGAGGTGGCCGTTGATCGAGCTTGAACCACCGATGACCCGGCCGCGCGGAAAGAAGATCTCTCGCCCATCGACGGCATCCCCGGCTTCGGTTGTGTAGCACCAGTTGAAGCGCGGGTCCTTGAAGGTCTTGAGAAAACCCGCGGGCATGTGAACGAAAGGGTGCCGGTCCGAGCCACCCGCTTCGAGCAGCAATACGGAAATGCGCGGGTCGGCCGACAGTCGGTTGGCAAGCACGCAACCGGCAGAGCCCGCGCCGACGATGATATAATCGTACGCGCGCATCACGCGGCGACCGCGGCTGCAAAATGCCCGTGTGAAACTCTGATCGTCGGCATCAAATCCGCCCTTGTGGGTACATTGCGCCCATCGCCGTCGGCGCGAGACAACCTGAAGCGGTGCACGCGGCGGCCGTTGATGCCCGTGATATCGACAGCCATGCAGCAAAGGCAAGTGCGCTATGACCGGAGCGTGCCGCCATCACGGTTGTGGTGTCGTGCCCTGCAAACTACGATGATGGGATCACGCAATTCGAGGGGCATTTCATTGGACGTCTGGGCCAAGCGCATTGCCATGCTGGCTGCCGCCGCGCTCGCCGGCTATGGCGCAACCCTAGTCGGCATGCCGTTACCCTGGATGATCGGCCCGTTGCTCGTCGCGGTCGCCTTCGGGATGGCCGAGGTCGACGTGCCGCGCCATCGCTACTACCGCCCGCTTGGACAGCTCATTGTCGCGACGGCCGTCGGCCTTTACTTCACACCGGACGCATTGCGTGAAACGCTCCACAATGCCTGGTTCATGGTCGGTGCCGCCGTTCTGACGATTGCGGCTGGAATAACCACCGCGATCATGCTGCGCCGTTTGGCCCACGTCGATGGCACCGTCGCGTTCTTCGCGGCCATGCCCGGCGGGCCCGCCGAAATGAGCGTGCTCGCCGAAAAGTGGGGCGCGCAACCGGCCCCTGTCGTTTTCTCGCAGACACTGAGGATCGTGTTCATCGTCCTCTTCATACCACCGCTCTTGATGTATGCCGGCGGTCTTGCACTCCCATCGCTCCCGCCCGCGCAGAACATCGATCCGCAGGGCCTTGCCTTGCTTTATGCGCTGGCCGCCGCTGGCACGTTCCTGATGCGCAAGGGCGGCGTGCCGAACTGCAATTTCCTCGGTCCGCTTGCCGTCGGCGCCACGATTTCAGCGCTCGGTTACCATCTGTCCGATGTGCCGAGGCCATTGCTGGCGGCCGGCCAGATCCTGCTCGGCGTGTCGCTCGGCGCCCAGTTCACGCGCCAGCAGATCCGCCGCGACATCCGCTTCGCCTGGGCGGCGGTGATCACGACTGTGGCGTTGCTGGTCATGTGCGCCGGCGTCGCGCTCGGCCTCTATCTTCTTACCGAAAAGCCGTTTGGCGGTTATTTCCTCGCGACCGCACCGGGCAGCGTCACGGAAATGGCGCTCACCGCCAAACTTCTCGGCCAGGGCGTTGCACTGGTCACTGCCTATCACCTGGTACGGATTTTCATCGTGATACCGCTCGCACCGCTGCTCTATCGCCTGTTTCGCTACTGTCTGCAGAGCCACATCGATTTTACCGAGCGCAAGCCCGCGAACAAGACAGTCGTGCCGGGTGAGTGAGCCTGGCGGTTCAGCTGCGCGGCGGATTCGGGCGACCGCCTCCAAAGAATCGAGCAACTTTCTGCTTTCATTCGGAATTCGGACCGATTCCGAATGAAAGCAGGTTGCTCTAGGCTTTTCCCGCTCCAGGCAGGGTTGGCCGCATGCGGTGCCAATCGGTCGCCTGTTGAAAGGCATGGCCGGCACGAAGCAACTGGGGCTCGTGCCACCAGGCCGCTTCCAGCTGCATTCCGACCGGCAGGCCGCCGGCAGTGCCGCACGGTATGGAGAGGCCGGGAAGCGAGCCGAACGCCCCGGCATAGGTGTTTGCGCCAACCCGTGCCGTTGCTTCATAAAGCGTCCGGTTGTCCTCGATTGGCGGCGGCGGCCCCGGCAGTGTCGGCGTCAGCATGACGTCGTGTTCGCGGAACAGACGTACCAGGGTTCGTTGCCACTGTTCTTTGGCACGCAGCGCGTTGGCATAGTCGCGACTGGTGCGCTCGAGCGCCATCCGCATGCGCTCGATGGTTTGCGCGCCCCACTTGTCATCGTGGCCGTCTAGCCGATCCGCATGTACCGCGCAGGCATCCGAGTAGATGATCGTCGCCAGATTCTCGAGCGTGCTCTCCGCGCCATCGAGCGTGACCTCCGTGACCGTCGCACCAAGCTTGTCAAAAGTCGCGATCGCGGCCTCGATGGCACCTGCGACCTCGGCATCGAGATCGGCATAGTAATAATTGCGCGGCACCGCGATCCTCAGGCCTTGAACGCCATCGCCGAGGGTTGGCAGGAAATTCTCCAACGGGCGCGGATCGGAGATCGGGTCGGCGTCGTCATAGGCCGCCATCACAGCAAACAATCGCGCGACGTCGCTGACGGAACCGGCCATCGGTCCAATCGTGTCGTGGTTGGCGCTCACGGGGAAACTACCGTGGTTGGACACGCGCCCGACCGTCGGTCTCAGGCCCGAGATGCCGTTGATCGACGAGGGAATGCGCACGGACCCGCCGGTATCGGTTCCCAGCGCCATGTCGGCCATGCCCGTTGCCACCGCGATGCCGGAGCCGCCACTCGAACCACCCGGTATACGCTCCAGGTCATATGGGTTCTTCGCCTGCCCGATCACCGGGTTGAATGAGCGCACGCCGAACGCGAACTCGTGCAGGGTTGCCTTGCCGAGGATCACCGCACCGGCCTGCTTGAGCCGCCGCACCACGGTTGCGTCCTGGTTCGGGACGCGGCCGGTGAAAAACGCCGAACCGTTGGTCGTCTCCAGGCCGGCGGTATCGATGTTGTCCTTGACCATCACGGTCACGCCATGCAGGAGGCCGTGCCATTCGCCGTCGCCGGCGGCCTTGTCCGCCGCGTCCGCGTCGCGCCGCGCGCCATCGTCGTTACGCGCCATCATTGCATTGACGTGCGGGTTCCAGGCATCGATCGCCGCGATTTGGGCCTCGACCTTGTCACGGATGGATTGGGCTGCCATGAGCGTGCTCCGGCCCGCGCGCGCACTTGCCTGGCGGGCAAAGGGTGAAGGACTGCTGTGAGCCAGCATCCTGGCAACGCCTGCACCGTCCGGCAATCGGCAATACGATTTCTGTCGGATACAATGAGGGCTACGTGTTCTCCCCTCTTTGTCCAGCGCCTTGCGTGTCCGCGGCAGGAGCCTCGCCGACCGCCATCCGATAGAGATGCCACGTTGCATGGCCGATAACCGGCATCACCAACAGCAGGCCGAGAAAGCCGACCAGGACCGACGCCGTCACTGTCGCGCCGATAATCGCACACCAGCAGGCCATCGGCGCCAGGTTGGCGAGCACGAAACGCACGCTCGTCACCATCGCCGTGACGAAATCGACGTCGCGATCAAACAGCATCGGGAACGACACGGCGGAAATCGAAAACACCGCCAATGCGATGGCAGCACCCAGCGCGTTGCCGACGAATAGGAATGTGAGGCCCTGGCTGGTCGTCACGAGCTTTTCGAAGAATGCCGCATCGATCGTATTGAAGCCCATCATCATGAAGTACAGGATCGCCGCGAGATCGAGCCAGATCACCAGCGCAAACCCCGTCACCAGCGCCATCCACCTGAGGTCGCGCCCGGCCGCCTCGCGGACAGCACCGAAGACGCCCTGCCAAGTCAACGGCTCGCCCCGTTCCAGCCCGCGCGAAACCGCATAAAAGCCAACCGCGGCGAAGGGCGCGATGAGCGCGAACCCCATCGCCAGCGGATAGGCGAGATACTTGAGGTCGAGCACCCAGACCAGGACGATCAGCAGCCACCCCGCAATGACGTACAGGCCGGCTAAAACCAGTCCGTACTGCGGTGCCCGCGCATAGTCGCGAATGCCCTGCGCGATCGCGGTCCCGACATCGGTGAAGGAAACGTTTCTAATGGGGGGCATCGTGCGCAAACCTGTCGCTTGACAATCTTTGGGATGAAACGATTGGACAAATCGCAACCATTGTTGCCTTGTCACCTGGTCGAATCCGCATTGATCTGGATCAAGGACAACCGCGCCGGGCTTGCCGCGCCCGCAACGCAAGTGCACGGCTTTCGGTAAGGTTCGGCGTGGCTGCGATCAATCGGTACGACATGTCGGCCACACACCTCGGCAACCTACGGAGACGGCCATGGACACGATCGCCTTTCTCAACCAGCGCATGATGCCTTTCGCCGAGCTCCTCGGCCTCGCGTATGTTAGTGCCGACAAGGACAAAGTCGTCGCCCGGCTGACCGTCCGCCCCGAATTGTGCACGGTGCCCGACGTCATGCATGGTGGCGCAATCATGGCGTTTGCCGACACCCTGGGAGCAGCCGGTACGATCCTCAACCTGCCCGATGGCGCCTGGACGACGACGATCGAGAGTAAGACCAATTTCATTGCTGCCGCGCGTGCCGGCACGGTCGTAACCGGCGAGGCCACCCCGGTCCACCGCGGCCGCCGCACCATGGTCTGGCAGACCCGCATTACCAATACCGACGACAGGCTCGTTGCTCAGGTCACGCAAACGCAGATGGTCCTCGAGCAGAACTGAGCGCAGGCAACGCCCGGCCGGCACGCCACACATCGGATACCACAATCGCCTATGCGATCCGTCGCCGGCTGCAATCCCAGGCGCCGTTTGCTATCTCTTGGACTAATGTTCCGGTTCTGACATTTGCTATCCGGTGCGGCGATGTCGAGAGCAAATGTCAGAACCATAAGGAACACGAGCTAGCCCATGTTTCTAGTGTAGCTTTTGCACCTGACGTTTGCTTGAGTGACTAGCTGCACACAGGCACCAAACGTCAGGTGCGCTACACTAGGAACAAAAACCAACGCTATGGTGAAGTACCATGAGGGAGGTCTCCGGCCACTCGACCGCAACGCAAGCCGCCGCGCGCGGCGTCGAACGGGAACTCGATGCCGCAGTGGTCGGTGCCGGATTTGGCGGCATGTACATGCTGCTCAAGCTGCGCGAGGCCGGCTTCAGGGCGCGTGTTTACGAAACCGGCGACGACGTCGGCGGGACCTGGTACTGGAACCGCTATCCCGGCTGCAGATGCGACGTCGAATCCATGCAGTACTCGTATTCGTTCTCAGACGAACTGCAGCAGGAATGGGATTGGTCGGAGCGCTATGCGCCGCAGCCCGAGATACTGGCCTATGCCAACCACGTAGCGGACCGTTTCGATTTGCGTCGCGACATCCAGTTTGAAACCCGCATCGACAAAGCGACATTCGACGACGAGACCAGCCGCTGGTTGCTCGAAACCAACACCGGCGAGCGCATCAGGGCACGCTATTTCATCACTGCCGTCGGTTGTCTGTCAGCCGCCAACATGCCGGAGTTCGAAGGCCGTGACGACTTTCCGGGCCCGGTCTATCACACCGGCCAGTGGCCGCACGACGGCGTCGACTTCACCGGTCTCAAGGTCGCCGTGATCGGCACCGGATCTTCCGGCGTCCAGTCGATCCCGATCATCGCCGGCCAGGCCAAATCGCTCCATGTCTTCCAGCGTACCGCCAACTTCGTCGTGCCGGCACGCAACCGCCCGCTCGACCCCGCCGAGCGCGACGCCATCAAGGCCGACTACAAGGCATTGCGCGAAAAGGGGCGGTCCCGGCCCACGGGCTTTTACTTCGAATACAATCCGTTCTCCGCTCTCTCCGTCGACGAAGCCGAGCGTGAGCGCCAATTTGAAAGGTTCTGGGAGAACGGCGGGTTGACTTTCCTCGGCGTCTTCAACGATCTGCTGGTCAACCCGGACTCCAACGAGATCGCGGCGCAGTATGTCCGCGGTAAGATCCGCCAGATCGTCGAGGATCCGGAGACCGCGGGACTGCTGGCGCCGCGAGACATTATCGGATGCAAGCGGTTGTGCGCGGACACCGGCTATTTCGAGACCTTCAACCTGCCGCACGTCCATCTTGTCGACATATCGCAGACACCCATTTCGCGCCTGACGGCAAATGGCATCGTGGTCGGCGACACCGAATACGGCGTCGATGCGATCGTCTGCGCCACGGGTTTCGATGCTATGACCGGCGCCCTGCTCAAGATCGACATACGCGGGCGCGGCGGCCGCACGCTAGCCGACAAGTGGGAGCACGGGCCGCGCACCTACCTTGGCCTCGGCATCAACGACTTTCCGAACATGTTCATGATAACGGGGCCGGGAAGCCCATCCGTGTTCGCGAACATGATCCTCGGCGTAGAACAGCATGCCGACTGGATCGTCGAATGTTTGATGTACATGCAGCGCAACCACCTCAACCGGATCGAGGCGACCCTGACTGCCGAGGATGGCTGGGTGGACCACAATCGCGAAACCGGCGAAGGTTCACTGCGCTCGCAGTGCAAGTCGTGGTACCTTGGCTCGAACATCCCCGGTAAGCCTAAGATATTCTCGCCATACATTGGCGGCTTTCCAGTGTATACTGAGAAAATCGAAGACGTTGCGGCGGCTGGTTACAGAGGATTTGACTTCCAGGGTTAACTTGGCGTTGAGACAATTCTCCAAGCTCAACCCGGCAAGCGGGCGATCTGATTGATATTGCCGCTGCGAGTCGGTAGGAATCCGGCAACCGCGTTGCACTATGGTGAATGGCTCGTCGGCACCTTTATCGGAACCAGTCATGCAGGCACTGCTGATCGACAAGAACGGCGAGGTTTGGAGCGCCGGCTCATTTGAGCTGCGTCAGCGCTACGATGCCTGGTGTTCGCCTGCGACATTCGAGAATTTCCTGATTAGAAACAATAGCTTCATTCGTGTTCAGGTGAGCGAGCGGTCTGTCGACGTTCGTTTGGCTCCGGCCCGCCTGACGACGCGCTCTCTGGCCAGGCTTGGCGAAATTCTTGAGCCGCATGGCTCCTCTCGTATCGTTGTGAGGTGGTTTGCCGGGCGCTGGCAGGAGCGCATTTGCCCTGGCCGCGATCACGCCCTGCGAGAGGCGGCACGCCTGGCCTCCGAGTGCCGGCCGTCCGAGGTCGACAAGTATCTCGCCCAGCCGCGTGATCCAGCGACACTGGACGAGCGCCATCCGTTGTTTGGTGTGCTTGACATCTGGCGGCAGAACTCGGGCCGTCTCTTCATCGACGACTATCCGCGCATCGTCGATGATCACTTGCAGCGCCGCTACGTTACGGCGTTCCGCGACCCGAAAACGTCGCGTCTTTTGTTCTCGCGCATTGGCGAGGGCTACAAGATGTACCACAGCAGTTGGGCGCATCATTTGATTGGCCAGCGTGTCGAGGATCAGCCGGATGTGCGTTACGCGCGCTGGGTTGGCGACCGCTGGCGCGAGGCGATGCTCGCGGGCCAGCCGATGCTGTGCGAGGCCGACGTGATTATCGAAGACCCGGTCTCCGAGGCCAGTCGGCGCATTCAGTACCTGCGCCTGACGCTTCCGATCATCGATGCAAACGGCGAAGACGGACTACTGAGCGCTTCGGTTAGCGACCCGAGCGTCAACCTCAGAGTCGAAGTCGACCATGAACCCGAAAATGTCGTCGACTAGCTGCATCGGCGTCATGCGCGCCAGTGCCAGGTGAAGGTCGCCTTCCGGATACGTCGTCGAATGCCGCATGATGATCGATGACGGCTCGATGTCGCGATAACCGGCGCGTCGATCGAACTTCGTTTTGAGGTTGTTCTGGGTAATCGTCGCAATCATGCTGTCGTAGTTCCACAGCGTCAGCGCATAGGCACGTCCGATCCGCGTTATGATCTGGCTGAGCTGTCTGCCGCGATAGTCGGGGCGATACCAGATCCCGCCGCCGAGCGCGACGCAGCCGCGGATCGCGCGGGCATGTTCGGCCTTGACCAGGCAGCATTCTTCCGGCGCCTTTTGCGCATCTGGATTGGCATAAAAGAAGCGCAGGCTTTCTGCTTCCGTTTTAAAGTCGGTGTCGGCCCAGTCGAACACGCGCGCGGCCTGTGTCGCAACCACATCACCATTCAGATTTCTGCCGAGAAGCACGAAACCGCTATCGTCGGTTACACCGCCTTCCTTTTCGCGGAAAGTCGAAGTCAGCGGCATCCAGCTGTCGCTGTTTTTGCGATTGACTGCCAAGAGATCTGCAAACGAACCGAATTCAAGGAAGACATTGCGATCGGCGGCGGCCCTTACAGCCTTGAAAAAGAAGCGAGAAAGCAGGTCCGAGGGCCCGTACTGGATCCTTATCCCGTCCAGAAAACGGTCGGCGCGATCGACGATACTATGCATTGCCCGGTCTCCGTTTAACTTTCGTTAAGGTTGAGACCCTGAAATTGCTCTACTTTGAGAGAACTTTACAAGTAGGACTTTCCATTTGTTCAGCCCCCATCTAATGTTGGCTGACCGTCAGGAATGGATGTTGGTGGTATTGCCCAGGGCTCGAACTATGCGAGATGAAGAAGCCAGGATCGAACCCGTGCCGCGGCGCAAATCTTCCGATATAGACGTTTTGGTTGGTCGGCGGATCAGGTTGCGGCGTTCGCTTTTGGGCAAGACCCAGGCCGACCTCGCGGCGCAATGCTTCCTCTCGCCTCAACAGGTCCACAAGTACGAGCGCGGCGAAAGCAAAATGACCTCGGCTCGTCTCGATCAGTTCGGCAAGGCGCTGCGCGTCCCCATTTCCTGGTTCTTCGACGACTTCGAAGATCAGGCGAGCTGGTCCGACGAGATCCTGGAGTTCTTGTCGTCTCCGCAAAATGCGCGCCTGTTGGTCCTGTTCGACCAGATCAAGGATCCCAAGCTTCAGCAGATCGTGCTGGGCGTGGCGGAACAGTTGGCCAAGTACGGCAAGAACAGTGAACTTGCCGAGCACGCCGGCGATGACAACGTCGCGGATTTGAGCCTGCTCCGGCGCATGCGTTAGATCATTTCTGCCTTAGGCGGTCGGGAGGGGGAGCGGGATGGTTTGTGCTCAACCTGAAAGACTGCGGAGCGCGGTCATCTGCAATCGATCGAAGTCGAATTTTGCCGCAGCCTGGTGAGCCGGCAGAACGGCAATACCGTGCCGAGCGCTCTTACCTGCCGGGCGTTGTGTCTTCCGTTCAAGTCATCGGATGAGCCGCAAGCGACCCGGCTCCGGCGGTCAGGCGGCGCGGCGGTTTTGTTCGCGCAGCGCCGAACCGAAAGCTTCGAATAAAGTGCGATTGATCGGGTTGGTTTGCGGATCGTACTCGGCGTGCCACTGAACGCCGAGCGCAAAACTGGACGCATCCGCAATGCGGATCGCCTCTATCGTGCCGTCCTCCGCTACGCCTTCGACCAACACGCGCTCGCCGCGCTCCTCGATGCCCTGGCCGTGCAGTGAGTTGACCCGAATTTTATCGCGGCCCAGCAGATGCTGGAACGCACCGCCCGGCGTCAGCGTCACGTCGTGGCGGTCTGCAAATACAACCTCCGGATCCGGGTGGATCTCGCCGCTTTCGATGCGCGGCGCACGGTGGTTCATGCGTCCGGGAAGTTCCCGGATTTCGGGATGCAAGGTGCCACCGAACGCCACATTCATTTCCTGAAAGCCGCGACAGATGCCGAATATCGGAACGCCGCGCTCGACACAGGCCTGCGTCAGGGCGAGCGCCACGTCGTCACGTTCGGGATCGTAGGGTTCGTAAGCCGGATGCGGTTCGGCGCCAAAGCGGGTCGGATGGACGTTGGCCCGTGCGCCAGTCAGCAAAATTCCGTCGACCGCATCGAGAAGCGTGCCGGTGTCGGTTGCGGCAGGCGTGCCGGCAAACATCAACGGCAAAGCCCCGCACACGTCCGCAACGGCGCGCATGTTTCGTTCGCCGACCAGTTGAACGGCGATCCGTTCTTCCAGCAAATGCGCGTTACCGATGACCCCGACGACCGGTCCAGCCATGTATTTCGACCTCGCATTGTGACCGGCGCAGTGTTTAGCAGGAATTGCCCGGATTAACCAAGCAAGTCGCACCTCTCGGTGAACAACCGTTGTCTCCCGGCCCTGCAAGCGGAGGCACCCGGCAGGAAGTATGCTCTCGCCAACGCCTCCGGCCGGCCCATTGCCTGACCGGCCCGTCCCCAAAAAGCCCGTTCCCTAACCAGCCGGTGCGAAGGCAGCAAGCGCGCGGCGGCAGACCCCCTTTTCACCGCTCGGTGGAAACGGCTGCAGGATCACCTGGTCGGCGCCGGCGGCGCGGTGCGCCTCGATACAAGCGCGAATACGCGCTTCATCGCCCGACACCACCATCGCGTCGATGAACCGGTCCGCCCCCTCTCCGGTGATCTCCTCTTCGGTGAACCCAAGTCGCAGCCAGGCATTGCGGTAGTTGGGAAGCACCATGTAGCGCGCCATGTGCTTGCGTGCGACCGCCCGCGCCGCAGCCGCATCGCTCGTCAGGCAGATCTTTTGTTCGACGCAGAGCCACGCATCGGGTCCCATGATGGTTCGCGCTTCGCCTGTGTGTTCCGGCGTCACGCAATAGGGATGCGCGCCCTTCGATTGCTCCCCGGCGAGGGCCAGCATGCGCGGACCGAGCGCGGCCAGCACGATCGCGCGATCATCGATCTTGATCGTCGGATCGATGTTGGCCTGCGAAATGTCGTCCAAATACGTGCGCATTGTCGCAACCGGCTTGCCGTAGCGATGTTTGCGTGCGCGTTCCACGAGCGGCACATGCGAGACGCCGAGCCCGAGGATGAAGCGGCCGTCATGGAGCCGATTGAGGCTGTCATGGCCCTGCGCCGAGGCGAACGCGTCGCGGGCGTAGATGTTGGCGATGCCGCTTGCAACCTGCAGCTTACTCGAGTTGGCCAGCAGATAACCGGCCATGGCAAAACTCTCGTAGGAAAGCGACTCCGGGTACCAAAGCGTTTGGTAGCCGCGCTGCTCGACGTCCACCGCCAGTTGTGCCAGTTCGGATTTGTCGAGCACGTTGGTCGAGCACCAGATGCCCAGCCCGGTTGGTTTCTGCATGAAATCGGTTCCTCGCTGCGGTTTGGCTTGGCATCGAGAGGCAGTCGCGCTGGCGCACCCGCATGCCTGGCTGAAATTGCCTGAAATTCGGACACCGCTGCCCAGTTTCGCATCATCTGTCCCGGTTGATCCAGCATCACGTCAATGCAAAGTTCACCGCCAACCAGTCAACGCCCGGGAATGGCACCATGGCGGATGATACGCAGGCAGGCGGCACCAGCGGTCTTGCCATCGGGTATGCACCCGGAAAGGGAACGTTCCGCGTTTATGTATGTCTGGGCCTGGCAGCCGTGTGCGTCGCGGTCTGGATCCTACACGGCAGCGAACTCGTGTTGCTGCTCGGCTTGTTCTTCGCTCTCACCGCCTACTATTTCTATCCGTTGATCGAGACCGGCAAAGTGCGCCTCGGTGCCGGCGAGCACGGCGTATTCATCGAAGGCTTCGGCGTTATTCCGTGGCGCGCGATCGACGCGATCGAGCTGAGCACATATGCGGTCCGCAGCATCGAGGTCAATGAGCTCAAGATCAACCTGTCGCGCAGCCTGCCGAACGCATTGATTGCGGACTGGCGTTCGCTGCGCTGGCACCGGCTGTTCATGAAGCTGCCGTGGACGATGAGCCGTGATAACGCGGTGCGCGTCAATCTCGAACCGTTCGTGGGCCGCCCCGACGACATCGTCGCGGCATTGCAGCGCACGCGCCGGTTCTATGGCGGCAGGCGTTGACGAGCCTTGTTAACTCGGCGTCGCCTTGGTGATAGTACCGAGGCGCACAAGCAAGCACTCTTGCTGTGTTTGGGACTTGCACCGCACCGCAGGCCGCTGCGGCGATAAAAAGTATCACTTAGGGCGGAACCATCATGGCCACGGCAACGATCATCGACGGCAAGGCTTTCTCGGCAGGGCTGCGTGCCCGGATCGCCGGGGAGACCGCACGCCTCAGAGACCGGCACGCAATCACGCCGGGCCTGGCCGTCGTCCTCGTCGGCGAAGACCCTGCAAGCCAGGTCTACGTGCGCAGCAAGTCCAGGCAGGCCGTTGAGGCTGGCATCACCGCGATCGACAGAAAGCTAGGTGCCGATACCAGCGAAGACAGACTGCTCTCGGTCGTCGCGGAACTGAACGCCGATCCGGCGGTGCACGGAATACTTGTGCAGCTGCCGCTTCCGGATCAGATCAACGCCGACAAGGTGTTGCGTGCGATCGCGCCGGAAAAGGACGTCGACGGCTTTCACCCGGTAAACGTCGGCCTGCTTGGCAGCGGCCAGATGGATCGCGCCTTCGTGCCGTGCACGCCCTTGGGCTCGCTGCTGATGCTCAAGCACCACCTCGGCGATCTCAGCGGCAAGACCGCCGTCGTGGTCGGCCGCTCCAACATTGTCGGCAAACCGATGGCGATGCTGCTCCTGCAGGAAAATTGTACGGTCACGATCGCACACTCGCGCACGCAGGATTTGCCGGCAGTGTGCCGCACAGCAGACATTCTCGTAGCTGCGGTCGGCCGCCCCGAAATGGTCCGCGCAGAATGGGTCAAGCCGGGCGCCGCGGTCATCGATGTCGGCATCAACCGTCTACCGGCGGAGGGCGGCAAGTCGCGTCTGGTCGGCGATGTCGCCTTCGCTGAAGCGAGCGCCGTTGCCGGTGCGATCACGCCGGTGCCCGGCGGCGTCGGCCCGATGACCATCGCCTGTCTGCTCGCCAACACCGTGCGCGCCGCATGCCTCGCCAATGCCATCGCCGCACCGGACTGGTCACAAACCTGATTTCCGTTTGCGCGGCAGTGAGCTGCTCCGTCATCCGTCACGCGACCTTGAATGTCTCGATCATCTCGTGGTCGAGTTCGAGCCCGAAGCCGGGTCCCGCTGTGACCGCCATCCGCCCGTCCTTGAGCGCGGGCCGATTGGTCCACATCCGGTGCCACACCGGGTCGCGCGCCGGATCGCCGAAGCACTCGATATAGCGCCCGTGCGGGATGGCTGAGATCAAGTGCTGCGAGATCTGCGATTCCTCGTGGTGCGTCATCGCGATGCCGGCGGCCGCGCAAAGGGCACTGGCGCGGCGCCAGTCCGTCACGCCACCGCCTTCTGACGCATCGTAGTTGATGATGTCGACGGCGCCGCCCTCGACCAGCCGGCGCACGCCTTGGACCGTGATTTCGGACTGGCCGGCAGCAATCGGAATTCGGGTCTGGTCACGCACGCGTGCCGTCTCGGCGACATCGTCGTACCAGATACATGGCTCCTCGAACCAGGCGATGCCGAGGTCCTCGACGCGTTGCGCGAAAGCTATCGCTTCCGTCGCGGTCCAACCCCGATTTGCGTCGACGGCGAGAACGAATGCGTCGCCGACAGCATCACGCGCAACCCGGACCCGTTCGGCATCCTCCTGTGGGCTGAGCCCGCCGACCTTGAACTTGCAACCGGCCATTCCTGCGTCGCGGTACATCCGCATCTCGGCTGCGATGTCGCACTCGGTCTTGCCTTCCATGTAATAGCCACCGATTGATATCAGTGGCATTTCGCGGGTATAGCCGCCGAGGAGTTCGTTGATGGACCGTCCCGTAATGCGGCCGATGACATCCCAGATTGCACAATCCACGCAGGCGATGGCTTCGAGCAACAGCTTGCGATCGCGATTGGGCTTGGCGCGCGCGAACATCGCCTCCCAGATCCGTTCATAGGCAAACGGGCTATGTCCGATCACGAGCGGCGCCAACTCGCCTTCGATCAAGCGCACGATGTCGCGGCCGTGCTCACGGTTGTCGCCGTTGTAGACGAGGCTCTCGCTACCATCGCTCGTGCGCAGGCGCGTGATCACGGTCGACCTCTTGAGCACGTCGTAGGTGCTGCCGCCGAAATTCCGCTCCAGCGGTATGTCGATTGCGATGGCCTTGACACTTTCGATCCGCATCCTGCCTCCGCTGCTGGCGCCGACGATGTGCCGGCCAGAGTGCGAGGCCGGCCACGAAGGCGCAACCGCGCCCGTGGCGCCAATGATCCGATATCGCCCATCGGATTGCTCATGCATCGATAGCCGCAGGCGTATCAATTCTCGTTAGCGAGCTGCAACGCATTTGCTCACCACACAAATGAATTTGGACGAATTGCAACGTTTACGTATGATCGCTGTTGTCGAGGCAAAGTCAGCACAGCGGAAAGGATTGATTGATGCACAGAATTGCAAGGTCCCATCGGCTCGCAATTGCCGCCACGGTCTTCGCTGCCCTGATGCTGCCTTTGGTGCCCGCCGCCGAAGCCCAGAAGTCGAACGATCAGGCCAAGAACAAGCCGCCGCCCAAACAAGCCTCCGCTGCAAAGCGGGCGAAATCGAAAACCGACAAGAAGCGGGCGAACAAGAAAGCGGCAAGAGCGTCATCGCCCTGCCAGGGGCTTGCGATGGCGGCATGCGAGCGAAATAAGGATTGCGGTTGGATCGTACCGAAAAAGAAAATCGACACACGTGGCCGCAAGCTGACCGCCTACTGCCGCAAGGTTGGCGGTGCCGCCAAGACCAGGAAAGCACCTGCAAAGACGAAGGCGTCTGCAACCAGGCAAGCCTCCAAGTCGACCGCAAACTCTTCGAAACGAACGTCTCCTGCAAAGGCGTCCTCGACAACGTCCGGGACCACGGCGAGCAAAAAGGCGATCGGTCAGAAATAGCCGGCAACGAGCACGTCCGTGCAGTAAGGCAAGGCTCAACGCGAACTTATCACGCCGAAGAATGGCGGCATGAACGGGAAGCTGATCGTCACCTCTGTCTTGTCGGGAAACACGACCTTGGCGGTTGCAAGATGAGACGAAGCTGATCCGGTCGGCACGCTGGCCGGCTGCCAGTTCCACGCAGCACCGGCTGGAGAAAAAGACTTGCCGTCCGGTGCGACGCCAGGGGCCATGTTGGACCAGAGGCTGAGCCACGGCCCGAACGCCAGCGCGGAGAGAGCCATCATACCATCCGCCATCCCGCCGCCCATGCTGCCCGGCATCGCCGCGCCGGCCGGCCACTGAACGCGCCACGGGCGCAGCACCTCGTCCCAGAACGCAAGCACTGGGTTTTCCTGAGGTGCCCGGTACCAGGATTGCCCCGCCTTTGGAGCGCGCGGCATGTCGAATGCCGCCTTGCGCGCATCCGCCGGCGAATGGCCTTCCCCGCTGATTGCCGCCATGGCCTGCATCTGGCCCTCGAGCAATGTGCCGTAGGCTTTGGCACACTGGGTCGTCATTTCGAGCATCGCGTTGACGAACTGCATCTGGACTTGAAACATCCGGCCTCCGAGTTGGTATTTCACCGCATTGCCAACCCTGGCATGATTGGATCTGGCGTTTCTCTACCTGAATAGAGCGCGATCACCGGAATTGGAACCGTCCTGCGGCGCGGGTGGGTTGTGATCTTGCCCCAGCACGCGCGCGCAAGCATCGATGCGGTGCCGGCGAGGGGTGCGAAGTCACCTCACGCGTCGAACGTGCGCCCTGACGTCGGACGCGTCTTCGGCACGGACCCCGTTGACGGCTTGTCCTCGGGCTTCGAGGTAGCCGTCGCGTCCGAGGTGCGCCCTTGAGAGCTGCTGCCGCCTTCCGTACGCGAGCCCAATGTTGGTTTGGCCGCCGCCGTCTTGTCCTCCGGTTTGACCGTCCTCGTCGTGCCACTGCGAAGATCGTCATCTTCATCATCGTCGATTGAGCGATACGCGAAGCGTCCGGCGAACAGCCAGTAGACGAAGCCTGAAACGAGGCCCGTGGTCAGGAACGCGGCCATCGCATAGCTATTGAAGATGCTTGGTGAATCCGGCGATTCGCCGGTTGCGATCAGAATAAAGCCGGCAACTGCGATCGCGATTCCGATGAAGCCGTGATAGGCGAAGCTGCGAATGCCCTGCCATTCGCTGAAAATCGCAGACAGCATCGCAAACGGGAACGCGAACACGGCGATCATGGTGCTCGTGTAGAGCGCCCAGATGCCGCCCTGCTGCCAGTATTCGGTGCCGGCATCGATCAGTTCGGCCGGCGTGACGGCAAACAGCACCTTGACGGCCCCGGCCGCGAGACAGGCGAGGATGAATCCAATGAGTACGCGGAGCAGGCCGCCCAGAAACGCCATAGTGTTCCGCCTCGCCCGTGACTACCGACCAAAGGGCTTCATACGCCGCCCACAGTCCCGCTTCAACGCGTATCGCGCACATTTGCTTAACCGAAATGATGAAAAAACGCGATCTTTTCGGCCCTTGGACCGGGCAGCCGCTATGCCGTTCGCCCGGCGATCAGCCAGTAGGTAAAGCCGCCCAGAAAGCCGGCCGTTGCAAATACATGCCAGATCGCGGTGCTCGGCGCCGCCAGCGCCGTGTCTTGGGCGACCTGGGCCAGAAGCGGCACGGCAACCATCGCCAGCCCGCCGCCCACGACATAGTAATAGATTGAGCGTATCCGGCCGACTTCACCGACCACCACCAGCAATAGCGCCGGAATGATCGTGAAAGCGGACGCCAACACTACGGTGTAGGTAATGAACTCGTACGCCGCCGTGATCGGCACGTCTTCGTTGCCGCTGATCGCATGGGTGACTTTTTCCGAACCCAGCGTCACCAGCACGAACGCGGTCACCAGCGCCGCGAGCAGGAACGCGACGGGCACCAGAATGAGCCGGCCGAGCACGTGAAGCACAATCCGTTCTCCTTTGCCCTACCTTTGCATGACAATTGACCGCGCACCGAGGCGATGGCACCACATTGACACGCAACCGCGACGTGATCGGATGCGATCTTGGCGTTTCTACGGGCAACAACCATATCGGGCAAATGGTCTTTTGGGTACTTTGTGCGCTGCTGACGGCAGTCGGCATAGCCGTTCTATTGCGGCCGTTGGTTCGCGGCGACGCCACGGCCCGTCCCGACGCCGAGATCAACGTTGCCATTTATCGAGACCAACTCGACGAGATCGATCGTGACCTCGACCGCGGACTGATCAACGCCGAAGAGGCGGAAGCCGCCAGGCTCGAAGTCTCGCGCCGCCTGCTGGCGACCGCAGACCCGGTGGATGAAGGGCAAAAATCCGGGACAATCGCAAAAGGTCTCGGTCACGACCGACTGGCGATCATCATTGGCGTGGCACTGATCGGCCTGCCGCTCGCCGGCTATCTGGCCCTCGGCCGGCCCGGATTGCCCGGCCAGCCCCACGCTGCCCGCCTTAAGGCCGACCCGACGAAACTGCCGGTCGAGGAATTGATTGCCCGCGTCGAAGCGCGGCTGCGCGAGCAACCGGACGATGCCCGCGGCTGGGACGTCATCGCGCCGATTTATTTGAAGCGCCGCCAGTATGCCAAGGCAGCTCGGGCTTATCAGCGAGCGATCGAGCTCAACGGTGAAAGCGACCGGCGCCTCGCGCAATTCAGCGAGGCCGTTCTCGCCGCCACCAACGGTCACGTCACCGATGCCGTCAAGGCCGCCTACGAACGCCTGCTCAAGTTGCGGCCCGAATATCTACCGGCCCATTTCTGGCTCGCCGTGCGCCATGAGCAGGACGGTGATCCGAAGGCTGCCGCCGGCGCCTTTCGCCGGCTGCTCGCCCGTCGCGATCTCACCGATCAGATGCGCCAGCTGGTCCGCGAACGTCTGGTGGCGGTGGCCGGTACCGCACCGTCTGACGGCGAAGCAGGCAGAGGCATGCGCCCTTCGCGTGAGGCGCGCGAAGAAATGGCGCGCCTGAGCCCGGCCGAACGTCAAAAGCGCATTCGCGCCATGGTCGATGGACTTGCCGAGCGCCTCGCAGAGGACGGCGGCGAGCTAGCCGAGTGGCAACGCCTGATCCGCGCCTATGCGGTACTCGGCGCCACGGACAAGGCCCGCAAGGCCTTCGCGGACGCCCGCAAGGCGTTCTCGGACAAGGCCGCCGAACTTCGCCAGCTGGACGCGTTCGCGGCCGGCCTCGGCATTAACCCCGTCGTCAAATGACCTGATCATCCGGTCACACGTTCATCCGTTGGCCGTGTTTCGCATGTAGCCTGTAATCCAGCGTTGGTTTGGTGCCGGCGCAGGTTCGCGGGCACCCGGCATGCAATATTGGCTGGTGCGCGATTACGCATGTCAAAGGTCCCCCGCGAGATTGTGCCGCGTCGTCTCGGTTTCTGGAGGATGCATGCAGATCGCAAGACGTGAGTTCGGGCGCGGCGTCGTTGGCCTCGCCGCCGGCACACTGCTGGGAAGCTTTGCCCAACCGGCCGTTGCACGACGGGCCTACCCTGGCCCGAACGTCATCGTCGTCCGCTTTGGCGGCGGCGTACGGCGTCGCGAGACCATCGATCCCGGCCAATCCTATGCGCCTTATCTCCGCAAGGTCCTGGCAAAGCGCGGCGTCCTCATTCCCAACGTCACCATCGATGACATTCGCGACGTCGACACGAGCCACGCCGAAGGCACGCTCAATCTGCTTTCGGGGCGCTATCACGCCTACCGCAAGGTCGGTGCGCGGGGTCTTGCCCCTTTGCTCGAGCCGACCCGTCCGACACTGTTTGAACACCTGCGCAAGGCGTTCGATGTTCCCGCCCACCAGGCACTGTTGATCAACGGCGAGGACCGCCCGCAGGAAGAATACCTGACCTACGGCGGCCACAAGCACTACGGCGTCGCGTTCCGCTCCGAAGTCCTGGGGCTTTATCGCTTTAAGCTGCATGCCTTGCGCCGCAGCCTGGATTCCGGTCGCCTGAGCGACGAGGCACTGGCCGAAGCGCGCAAGGAATTCGCCCGTCTCGCAAGCTTCGACTATCGCGGCACGGCGCAGGCGCAATCACCCAGGATGCAGAAATTTTGGGATGGTTGGCTCGAAGAGTACGGCGCCAGCGGTTTCAAGAACCCGCGCGGCGATCGCCTGCTCACCAGCCTCGCCGTGCGCGCGATTCGCGAGCTGCACCCGCGCCTGATGATGATCAATTATCAGGATCCCGACTACGTCCATTGGGGCAATGCCTCCCACTATACGCGCGCGATCGCGGTCATTGACCAGGGCTTGCAGCAGTTGGTGACGGCTGTCGACGCTGCTCCCGCGTACCGGGACAATACCGTGTTCGTGGTCGTGCCGGATTGCGGCCGCGACGCCAACCCATTGATGGCGGTTCCCTTCCAGCATCACTTCAACTCGAAATCAGCGCACGAAATATTCGCGCTGATTTTTGGGCCGGGCATTGCTTCCGGGCGCGTCCTCGACAAGGAGGTCGATCAGACCAGCATCGCAGCAACGGTTGCAGCCGTCCTCGGCCTCGAGCGTTTTGACGGTGAAGGCCGCGCCCTCGCGGAGGTCTTCTCGTGAACGCGGCCTCGATCGACGGACGCGCCAAGCCGCGCGGTCCCGTGACCTGCACCCGCGCGTTCACGGCGCGCCTTGGCATGGCGCTGACCCTCGCAGGCGCCCTGCTGCTCATGCTGTTGCCACCCACTGCCGTTCTCGTGCTCGGCTGGATCGTGCGCCTGATGCGCCGCGAGACGGCCATCGCAATGCTGATCGCGAGCGGCGCGGGTGGACGAGCAGCCGCCGTCGAGCGCCTGGCGGAAAGCCGGGCGCTCGACACGTTGGCGCCGTTTCCGGGATGGTGGCGCGGCATCTGGCGCACCTGCAAGGACGGCCTCGCGGCACTGGCGGCGCTGACGCTTTCGCTCGCGCCCGTCGGGGGCCTGCTACTTCTGTCCTGGTGGGCCGGTTGGGAAAACTCCTTCAACAAGGGCTACGAGCAGGCCTGGGTCGGCCCGGCGATGGCACTTGCAGGCATTGCCGTCGGCATCATTACGCTGGTTCATCTGCCAATGGCGTTCGCGCACCTTGCTGCCGAAGGCAGACTGTCTGCCGTGTTTGAATTTCACAGCGTACGGCGGCTGATTGGCGCGGTGCGATGGCGCTATGCCGGCCTGGTCCTGTTGACGGTGCTGCTGTCCGCACCGCTCTTTCTGGCGCAGATCTTGCCGACCTTCATCGAAAAGATCACGCCGCAGATCATCGACGCCGACGCTGCAACGATCGAGCAGATTGCTAGGCGTTGGCACGTCACGGCATCGGTCTATGCTCTCGCGATCCTGTTTTTCCTGCGTCGGGCGGCGGCGCGTCTTTACGCCCGGGCAGTCGTCGACCTGCCGGCCGGCACGAGCGCGTTCGCCGACAAGGTTCGCGCCACATTGGCGTTGCCCGCTGCACAGCCTTGCGCACGGCCTGCACGATCATTCATGAGCCTGGTCGTTACGTCGCTCGTCATGTCCACCGCCTGGTTTGGCTTCTTTGCCATGCTCTACATCGCCCAGTTCGCCAATCACGCCTGGTGGAACTGGATCAACCACCCGCTGCTGGGCCTGCCATGGGTGTTCAGGGTATTGTGACCTGTTATCCCTCGACGGAACAGCCTAGGACTGTTGCCTGGCGCCGCGCGATGGCTGACAGCAAGTCCTCGCGTGAGCGCCGCGCCTTGGCGCGACACCCATCCGCACCTCATCGTCAGGTCGTGCCTGCTGGGTCCTGCGTGCTGCCGAGCGACCAGTCGACGTTGCGCGTTGCAAACATCACCAGCCCGAGCAGGCCGAATGCTGCCAGCGAACCGATGAGCATCGCGTAGTCTTCCACTCTGAGCAGCAGATAGAGCAACGCGTAAATCGCACCGAGAATGAGCGCCAGCGTGAGCCCGCGCGTCGCCTGCTTGACCACGGCCCCGAAGTAGGTGCCAACCAGCGTGCTCGTCGCCACCGCTGCCGCCAGGTAACCGAGATCGAACCCGATATGCTCGGCCGTCCCGATGAGCACCAGGTAGAAGATGACAAGTGCCAGCCCGACGAACAGGTACTGGATCCAGTGAACTCGCTTGCGGGACTGGATCTCCATCACGAACACGGCGAGGAAGATGATCCCGATAAAGCCGATTGCATACTTCATTGCCCGCGAAGCGAGACTGTAAAATCGTACCGGTTGAAAGAGATCGACGCCGAATGCCTTCGATCCCATCAGGTGCGTCACGCGCCCGAGCTTGATCGTCTGTCCGATTCCGCGCGCAAGTCGCGGCACCTTCCAGGTTGCGCTGAACCCGCTATCCGTCACACTGCGTTGTTCGGGCAGAAACGCGCCCGTAAAGCTCGGGTGCGGCCAGTCAGCCTTGGTCGACACCTGGGTTTCGCCGCCGGCCGGGATGAACTTGAGCCGGCTTGAGCCGTTGAGGTCGAGATCGAACGTGAACGCAAAGCCCTGTTGCGCCTGCTCCGGGGACACCGGAACATGGATACCTTGCACGCGGTCATCGTCTCCAATGCCCGTTCCGGCCCGAAACTTTGCCGTTTGCGCACCGCCATCGAACGTGATCTCGGCCGTCCTTTTGATGCCGCGCACATCATCGAGCGTGACCACCATCACTGCCTGCTGCCAGTGCAGCGTCGTTTCATTCTGCTCGAACGGGCGCGTTTCGGGTTTGATGAAGCGACCGGCAAACCGGATCGCACTGCGATAGACCGGCACGTTGAAAATCCCGCGCTGGCGGTTTTCGGTTGCAACGTCGCTCGTGATAGTCAGGTCTTCCGGCAGGAAGGCTGCATATTCACGCACGCTCTGTCGTTCGACGCCGTCCTTGGTGCGCACCTCGCGCACGCGCGTTGTCGGCACCATGATCACCGGGCCGCGCACCGTTTGCGCGCCGCCCCACATGTGCCCGACCTCGGCCGTCGCCTGTCGCGCATAACTTTCTCGCTCCGCCACCAGCAGCGCGACGAACAACAGCGGCACGGCAAGCGCCAGAATGAGCACGATGACCAGTATGAACTTGAACGCCGGTGAACTGACCAGCCGATGCAGACTTTCGACGATATTCATGGACCACCCTTTACAATGACCGCCGGCACCGTACGACCTGCCCGCCCGGCACCGCCCGTGTCTTGGCCGGTCAATCGGTCCGCAAATGCGACACGCCCGTGCAGAGACCGTGCATAACCGGTCCAATGTCGGTGACATCGCCGATCATCTATCTGTTTCATCCGTCTTTGAGATTGCCGCAGGCGGTTCCGCCTGCCTATCATCCGCGCCGACCTCACGCGCGACCTCAATCAAAGTCGGAGCCCCTATGAACGGAGCCGAAAGCCTCGTCCGCACGCTACTGGCAGGCGATGTCGATGTCTGTTTCACCAATCCTGGCACGTCGGAAATGCACTTCGTGGCAGCCCTCGACCAGGTGCCCGGCATGCGCTGCGTGCTCTGCCTGTTCGAAGGCGGCGTCACGGGCGCGGCCGACGGCTATTATCGCATGGCCGGCCGCCCGGCCTCGACGCTTCTGCATCTCGGCCCCGGCCTCGCAAACGGCGTGGCCAACCTCCACAACGCCAAGAAGGCAGGCTCCGGCATCGTCAACATTGTCGGCGAGCATGCGACCTATCACATCGAGCTCGATGCACCGCTGACGGCCGACATCGAGGGTATCGCGCGACCGGTGTCGCATTGGGTCAAGACGTCGATGTCGTCCGGGGAGGTCGCAGCCCACGGCGCCGAAGCGATCGCCGCCGCAATGGTTCCGCCGGGCCAGATCGCAACGTTGATCCTGCCGGGCGACACCGCTTGGAATACCGGCAGCGGCGTTGCCGACATCCCGGCGTTTGCCGCCCGCGCGCCTGTCGACGCAAACCGGGTCGATGCCGCAGCCAAAGCCCTCAAGGCCGGCGAAAAGACCCTGCTGCTGCTCGGCGGCGCAGCCTTGCGCGAGGAAAACCTGCGCCTCGCCGGGCAGATCTCGGCTGCAACCGGTTGCGGGCTGCTGACGGAATGGGCCAACGCGCGCCTTGATCGCGGCGCCGGCCGCATCGAAGTCAACCGCATTCCGTTCGTTGTCGACAAGGCGCTCGACATCCTCAAGGACTACGACACCATCGTTCTGATGGGCGCCAGGGCGCCGGTCGCATTCTTCGCCTATCCGAACAAGCCGAGCCGCCTGACACCGGAAGGCTGCAGTTTCGTTGATGTCGCCGACGTCGCAGACGACATCGCCGGTGCCCTTGCCGCCCTTGCCGATGCGACGGGCGCCGCCAAAACCGAACCCAAAGGCGTGGTTGCGCCCTTCCGTCCCGACATACCGGACGGTGACATCAGCCCCGCAAGCATTGCAGCCGTGATCGGCGCCCTGCTTCCGGAAAACGCCGTCGTGGTCGATGAGTCCGTGACCACCGGCCGCGAGTTCTTTCCGCTGACCGCGGGCGCCCCTCCGCACACCTGGCTCAACAATCGCGGCGGCTCGATCGGCTACGGCCTGCCTGTTGCGACCGGCGCCGCGATCGCTTGTCCAGGCCAGAAGGTCGTTGCCCTCGAAGGTGACGGCAGCGCCATGTACACGGTCCAGTCCCTGTGGACGATCGCGCGCGAGCAACTTGATGTCACGGTGTTGGTGTTCGCCAATCGCAGTTACCAGATCCTGCGCGGTGAACTGACCAACGTCGGCGTTCAAAATCCCGGCCCGCGCGCGGTCGACATGCTGAGCCTCACCCGGCCTGATCTCGACTGGGTTAAGATGGCAGCCGGTATGGGCGTCGAAGGATGCAAGGTGTCGGATTCCAGGGCGCTCGCCAAAGCCTTCGAGGCGGGCCTCGCAACGGAAGCGCCCTATCTGATCGAGGTCGAGCTCTGAACGGGGACAACCGGGCAGTCATCGCAATGACGTTGCAACAAGTAGACGATTTCCGCGAAGAGGCCCGCATACTCGCCGAGCTGCTGGCGACGCTGGACCCGTCCGACTGGGCACGTGAGACCGCGTTCAAGGGCTGGACCATCAACGATGTCGTTCAGCATCTGCACTTTTCAGATAACATGGCGCTGCTCTCGGCAACGGATGTCGAGGCCTACGTCAAGCTCCGCGATGAGATCCGCGCCGCCCGCGATCGCGGCGCGACATTGATCGAGCTGACGCGGGCGCGCATCGGCCACATCAAGGGTCGCGAGCTGCTGGCGACGTGGACGGCACATTGGCAACTGCTGTGCGACGCGCTGGCGGCCAAGGATCCGGACGAGCGGCTCACCTGGTCGGGACCCGACATGGGCGTCAGGATGTTCGCCACCGCCCGCCAGATGGAGACCTGGGCCCACGGCCAGGAAATCTACGATGTGCTCGGTCTCGATCGCGACAACGCTGATCGCATCAAGAACATCGCCGTCATCGGCGTCAAGACGTACGGTTGGACGTTCGCCAACCGCGGTCTCGAGCCGCCCGGCCCACCGCCCTACGTGCGCCTGACGGCGCCGTCCGGTGCGACGTGGGAGTGGAACGAAGCCAGCGAGGAAAACCGCGTCGAGGGCTCGGCCGTTCCGTTCTGCCAGGTCGTGACGCAGGTCCGCAACATCACCGACGTCGCTTTGACGGTTACCGGCAAACCGGCACGCCAATGGATGGCGATCGCGCAATGCTTCGCCGGCCCGCCTGAAGATCCGCCTGCCCCTGGCAGCCGCATCCCTGGGGGGCTACCCAAAGCGTCGGCATGACGCATGGGTCGTCCCGCCGATCGCATCACCGCCAGCGTTGAACGCGGTGGCGCCTGCTCGTACAATTCTTTCCCCTGCCCATGCGCGAGCCGGGTGGGGCTGACAAACCGGGAGACGCAACACATGAGCATTTCACTTGAACAACTGGCGTCCGAAATCCGCACGGCCCTTTCGGCGGATACGAGCGCGGCCGGCAAGCGCAAGGTCTGTGAGATCGTCTCGAAGGCCTTGGTCGACCAGGACTTCGTTGCAACGCACCTGAAGGACCGCGCAGAAGGCGAGCATCCCCGCGAGGTCCTTTACGAAGACCCGGACCTCGGTTTCTGCATTTGCGGCCACGTCTATTCCGGCCCGGCCCATGGTTCGCCGCACGACCACGGTTCGAGCTGGGCGATCTATGGTCAGGCAACGGGCGAGACCGCGATGACCGACTGGAAGATCGTCAAGGAAGGGACCGAGACCGAGCCGAAACTGGTCGAAAAGGTGAAAACCTACACGTTGCGGCCGGGCGACTGCCATTTTTACGACGTCGGTGTTGTCCACTCTCCGTCACGTGATGCACCGGTCAAGCTGATCCGCATCGAGGGCGCCAACCTTGATCATGTTCAGCGCTCGAACATCAAGGCGGCCTGATCCGGCGCGGACGCCTGACGGTGCAATGCGGTACGATCGTTGGCGCGGGAGCTGGCTGACGCCATGCAAAAGATGACTTCGATTTTGAGCGTAACACTTGTCGCCGTTGTCCTGGCATTGGTGCTCGCCCCAAAACCGTCTGACGCGCGGGATGGCTTGCTTGCCGTACCCGGCGGCCTGCGCCTTGCCGCCGCGCCGGGCCCGGTGACGCTCGCACCGCAACATGCCGCCGGCCGCCTCTCGCCCCTCAGGCGCGTGCAATTCTACGGTTGCCGGCGCGCCTGCCGCCAATGCCGGCGCGTCTGCATCGTCGACTGGAAGTGGGACTGTTACGGCAGCCACTGCCGTCGTGCGTTCTCCGATTGCATGAAGGCCTGTTGGGAAGACATTTGCCGCGAGTGCTGATCCGGCGCTGCCGTTGTGCCGGTCCCGTGTGTCGTCCCGCCCGCGCACACGGAGAGGCTGCATGCGCAAGCTTCTCCCGATGCCAGGAACAAAGATGATCGCCTCTAAAGAATCGAGCAACTTTCTACTTTAACTCGGAATCGGACCGATTCCGAGTTAGAGCAGGTTGCTCTATGGTCTTTCAGGTTGACCTGAAACCATCCCGCTCCCCTTGCCGACCGCCCAATACCGATGATGCAGTGGCTGGTCGGCAGGGGAAGCGGGCCGACGATGCGATTCCGTCCAAGGCGGCAATGATCTATGCGCCTTCGATCACGATCAGGTCGGCGTCGGCGTTGGCCTGGCGGATGGCGCGCGCTGCGGCATACTCGGTTGAATTATAGCAGGCAACGGCCGTCTGATAGTCTTTAAACTCGACAACGACGTTGCGCTCGCGCGCCTGGCCTTCCTTCGCCTCGAACCGCCCGCCGCGGACAACGAAGCGCGCACCGAATTTCTGGAATGCGGGCTCTGCTGCGGCCAGGTATGCGGGGTAGTTCTCGGCGTTTTTCACGGATACTCTGACGATCCAATATCCCTTTTGCATGGTGTTTTCCCGTTCGTTCGCTTGGGTGGAGATGCAGGATGCATTTGTGGCGGATTGGGCGGCAGCAGTCTTACGCTGCCGCTTCCGTTGTCGACGCTGCTTCGCGCATCACGCCGGCAACCGTTGCGTAGGCGATCATCCAGGCCGCCCGTGTCTCGGCGCCAAATGTTTCGCCGAGCCCCTGTTCGAGCGTCCAGATCAGCGCGCTTCCGACACTGTCATAGTGGCCATCCCGTACACCGTAGTTTGCATGCCGCCGCCCCAGCTCTTGGAGAACGGGGATCAGCTCGTCGATCCTGTCGGCCTTGGCGACGACGAGGCTGAGGGCCGAGACCAGTTTGCTCTTCTGGCCATCCATATCGACGCCGGCAAACAGTTTCGCGGTATCGGGGGCGATCTCGAACAGTCGGTCGTAGAACAGGCCTGCTGCGGTATCGGCAATCGGCGTGACCTGTTGCCAGGATTGCCGGATGAGAGTGACGTGCTCGGGCGTCATGTGCTGTCTCCTTGATGGTCCGATGCCGCCGGGGCGGCGTTGGCCTCTTGTTTGCCAAGTCTCATCATTCTCGTAAAATGAGTTATTTTGATCATATCGTTCTCTTGGAGAGATGAATGGATCTTGACGACCTGCGCATCTTCCGGGCCGTCGTCACCGAGGGCGGCATCACACGTGCAGCCGAGCGCTTGCTGCGCGTGCAGTCGAGTGTCACGACCCGCATCCGCCAGCTCGAAGACGACCTTGCAACACCGCTGTTCGTGCGCGAGGGCAAGAAGCTGCACCTGACGCCTGCCGGCCGCACGCTGCTCGACTATGCGGAACGCCTGCTGGCCCTGGCCGACGAAGCGCGCGACGCGGTTCAGGATCCGCGCCCGCGCGGCGTCTTCCGTCTCGGAGCGATGGAAAGCACGGCGGCCGTGCGGCTGCCGGCACCGCTCACCGAATACTATCGACGCTATCCGCAGGTTGACCTGCAGCTGCGCACCGGCAACCCGATGCAACTGGCAACCGCGATCCTCGCCGGCGAGATCGATGCCGCGCTCGTCGCCGAGCCGGTCCCCAAGGAACCCTTCGAACAGGTCGTTGCCTTCCGCGAAGATCTCGTGATGGTCGCCCGGAAGGGCCATCCGGCGATCAATGCGCGCAATCCGCCGCCGCAGACGATCATCGCCTTTGAGCACGGCTGCCCGCATCGCGCGCGCCTGGAGAAGTGGTACGAGCGCCGTGGCGACATGCCGAGGCACACCATCCAGCTGTCGTCGTACCATGCCATGCTCGGTTGCGTGGTGGCCGGCATGGGCGTGGCGCTGCTGCCCAAGAGCGTGCTGACCGGCTTCCCGGAGCGCCATCGTGTCAGCGAGCACAAGCTGCCGAAGGGTCTCAACCGCGCAGCGACGCTGCTCATCTGGCGGCGCGGCGCGGGTTCACCGAAGATCGAGGCCCTGGCCGAGGTTATTCGCGAAACGGCGACAACCGGCACGTCGTCAAGCGCGTAGCGGGCCTGGTCTCCCATGCTTGGTATTGGCTCGCGCCTTCGTACCCGACCTGTCAAAATCCTTGCACCGCGTCACATAAAATTGCAGAATTTCCGTAACCATAGGAATTCGGGAAATTATGCAGGGTATTGGTGATGCGTTCCACCTGGCGGTGTCGCTGGTGTGGTCGGGCGATCGCGATCTTCTTGAAATCATCGTGCTCTCGCTGCGCGTGAGCCTGACGGCGTTGCTGGTCGCAGCGCTCCTCGGGTTTGCGATCGGCTCCGTGCTCGCCGTCGCGCGCTTTCGCGGACGCGGTGCCTGCCTGATCCTGCTCAATGCGCTGATGGGCCTGCCGCCGGTCGTCGTTGGCCTGCTCGTTTATCTCTACTTGTCGCGCGCCGGACCGCTCGGCTGGATGGGCCTCCTCTACACGCCGACGGCGATGATCATCGCCCAGACGATCCTGATCACGCCGATCATCGCGGCCCTTTCACGCCAGATCCTTGAAGATCTGAACGAGGAGTATGCCGAACAGTTCCGCTCGTTGTCGGTACCGCGCCACGTCCAGATGAGCGCGTTGATCTGGGATGCGCGCTATTCGCTGCTGACCGTGGCCCTCGCCGGGTTTGGCCGCGCGGTTGCAGAAGTCGGCGCCGTCATCATCGTTGGCGGCAACATCGATCACCTGACGCGCGTCATGACGACGGCGATCGCGCTCGAGACATCGAAAGGGGATCTGCCGCTGGCCCTTGCGCTCGGCCTCGTCCTGCTGGTGATTTCGCTCACCGTCAACGGCCTCGTCATGGCCTTGCGCACAACCGCCGGGCGCAACGCCTATGCTTGACAGTGCACCAACAACAGCGCGGCCCGGCGCGTCGTCACAGGCAGCCCTCCCGCCGCTTCTGCCTCTCGACGTGCGTGGCCTCCGCTTCACGCACGCCGACATGGTGCTGATTGACGGCATTGATCTCACCATCCGGGACAATGCGCTCACCGTCATCCTCGGCCCGAACGGCGCCGGCAAGACATTGCTGTTGCGCCTACTGCACGGTCTGATCGAGCCGACGTCCGGTACGATCAAATGGGGCGCGTTGCACGACGCGCGCGCCGCACGTCGCCGCCAGGCCATGGTCTTCCAGCGGCCGGTCTTGCTGCGCCGTTCCGTGGCGGCCAATGTCGATTTCGCGCTCGCCCTGCGCCACAACCGTTCGCCGGCGCGGCGCGATGCCCTTCTCGCCCACGTCGGTTTGTCCGACCGCGCTCAACAGCCCGCCCGTCTTCTCTCCGGCGGTGAGCAGCAGCGCCTCGCCCTGGCACGCGCGCTTGCAACGGACCCCGGCGTTCTGTTTCTTGACGAGCCGACCGCGAGCCTCGACCCGGCCTCCGTTGCGATGATCGAAGACATTGTCCAAGGCGCCAAGCGCGCGGGCACCAAGGTGATTTTCGTCACCCACGACATCGCGCAGGCGCGCCGGCTTGCGGACGAAATCGTGTTTCTCGACGCCGGCCGCGTCGCCGAATGCGGGCCCGCCGCGCGGTTCTTCGACCACCCCGTGACGGCGGCGGCCGATGCTTATCTCGCCGGCCGTATCGACCGCCAGAACCACGGTCAGAGCCATCGCCAGGCCGATCGCCCACCCGACCGATCGTTAGTCTGACCCCGGGATGCAGGAGACGGCACATTGAGGCTCATCGGTAAATCACTGTGCTTCTTGTCGGCGGCCGTGATGCTGGCGGCGAGCGCTGCCGGCGCGGACAAGTCGATCATCGTGCAATCGACGACCTCGACAAAGAACTCCGGGCTTTACGCTCATCTGCTGCCCAAGTTCAAGGCGGAAACCGGTATCACCGCGCATATCGTTGCTGTCGGCACCGGCCAGGCGATCCGCAACGCACGCAATTGCGATGGTGATGTGCTGCTGGTGCACGCCAAGGCGGCCGAGGAAAAGTTTGTCACCGATGGTTATGGCGTTGAACGCTTCGATCTGATGTACAACGATTTCATCATCGTCGGCCCGTCATCCGACCCGGCCGCGATCGCCGGCATGCAGGACGCCGCCGCGGCTTTTGCCAAGGTTGCCGCGGCAAGGGCCCTGTTTGCATCGCGCGGCGACGATTCCGGCACGCACAAAAAGGAGCTTGCGCTCTGGCAATCAGCAGGCCGCGATGTCTCGAAGGATTCCGGCACCTGGTATCGCGAAACCGGTTCCGGCATGGGCGCAACCTTGAACGCCGCCGTCGGCATGGGCGCCTACGCCATGACCGATCGCGCGACCTGGATCGCATTCAAAAACAAGGCTGACTTCAGGATCGTGCTCGAAGGCGACAAGGCGTTGTTCAACCAGTATGGCGTCATTCTCGTCAACAAGTCCCGGTGCCCGTCCGTGCGCAGCGCCCTCGGCCAGAAGTTCATCGATTGGCTCCGCTCGGACAACGGCCAGAAGGCGATCGCCGCCTACCGCAAGAGCGGCAAGCAACTGTTCTTCCCCAACGCACGGCAGGACTGACCAGGCCACGCACTTGCAGGGACCGCGGGATGGTTTCAGCTAAACAACCTGATTGACTGTAGGCTCGTTGGCATCGGATCAGCCGTGGACTTTGGCCCCGCTTAAACGATGAAGCTTGCAACCAGTTCGTCGTCGGTGATGTCTTGATACTGGAACCCGGCCTCCACCATCCGCGAATTCAGAACGTCGAAATTGGTCGGGTCGGGCGTTTCGACGCCGAGCAGGATGGAGCCGAAGTTGCGGGCTGATTTCTTCAGGTATTCAAACCGCGCGATATCGTCGTCCGGCCCGAGCAGATCAAGGAACTCGCGCAGCGCACCCGGTCGTTGCGGCAGGCGCAGGATATAGTACTTCTTGCGCCCGGATGCCTTGAGCGCACGTTCTTTGACTTCCGGCAGACGTTCAAAATCGAAGTTGCCGCCGGATGTCAGGCAGACGATCGTCTTACCGCGAACCTCGTCCGGCGCCAGGTAGCGCAGCGCATCGACCTCGAGGGCGCCCGCCGGCTCGAGCACGATCCCCTCGATGTTGAGCATTTCGATGATCGTCTCGCAGAGCTGGTCTTCACTGATCAACACGACATCGTCGGGCTTGTAGCTCTTGAGGACCGAAAAATTGACCTCACCGACCTGCGCGACGGCTGCGCCATCGACAAAATTGTCGATCTGGTTGAGACGCACGCGCTCACCGGCCTCGAGGCTTCGCTTGAGGCTTGGGGCACCGGCCGGCTCGACCAGTACGATCTTGGTACGCGGCGACAGCGACTTCATGATCTGGGTCACACCGGCCGCCAGCCCGCCGCCGCCGACGGGAAGGACAAGTATGTCGATCGGCCCGCCAGACTGCTCCAGGATTTCAAGCGCGACGGTCGCCTGCCCCTCGATGATGTCGCCGTGATCGAACGGCGGCACGAACTGAGCTCCGGCCTCGTCTGCAAATTCAAGTGCCGCAGCATTGCACTGATCGAAGATGTCGCCTTCGAGACGAATATCGACGTGTTCGCCGCCGAACACCCGGGTTTTCTGAATTTTCTGCTGCGGTGTCGTGACCGGCATGAATACGGTGCCGGTCACCCCGAAGTGCTGGCACGCAAAGGCAAAGCCCTGCGCATGATTGCCGGCCGAGGCACACACGAATTTCTGCCCGCCGCCGGCTGCCAGCGCCTTGCGGAAAAAGTTGAAGGCACCGCGCAGCTTGTAGCTGCGGACCGGTGTCAGGTCTTCGCGCTTCAGAAAGACGCGCGCGCCATACCGGTCGCTGAGGAAGGCGTTTTGCTGCAACGGCGTCATTGCAAGCACGGTTCGCACGCCCGCTACTGCCGCGGTCACGCCGGCAACGAAGTCGACCGGCGGGGTGGATTTTGTCTGGTCACTCATCATGGCGCCTTATGGCACCGCCGCCCGCCCATGGGCAAGCGGACGCTTTGGCCCGGTGGACGGCCATGGACAAACCAATTCGTCGCAGTCCCCGCGCCGGGCCCATCTGCCGTCGCCGGTTCGCCCGGTCGCCGGCCCCGCGGCTAGCCGAAGTAATCGTTCTCCAGATAGTCGGCCCAGCCGGTGATCTGGCTGAACTGCAGGCGTCGGTAGGTCCTGGCATCATCGTCGAAGGAGCGCGGATGGCCGGGAAACCAGAACGCAATGCCCATGGACTGCTTCACTTTTGGGCCGTGCGCGACCGATAGGATGCGCGCTTGCCGCGCGGCCCGTTCCAGCGCGGTGGCGGCGGCATGGAGCGTGTTGTCTTCACCATCGGCAAGATCCCGCAGGTTTTCTGCGAAGTGGATGAGATCGAAAGAATCTCGGCGATCATAAAGCTGCGTGCGATCACGCGCCCTGCGCAGCAGATCCCGCCCGCGAGAGCCGGCAGTCTCCGCCGCCTGCACCATATCCGTGAACGTCTCAGCGATGTCGTTGTCGGCATCGAACGCGGCCAGCGTGCACGGATATTGGTCGTGCCGCCCCTTGTAGTGATCACCGAACGCGACGACCGCGGTCCTGCCCCATGCAGCCGCATCTTGCGGGTAAGCGTAATTGATCTCGTCCATCCAGCGGTCATAGGCCCAGCCTGCTCCGGGCTCGGTGTCGCACGAAGCGACGATGCAGCGCGCATAAGGCGAGAGTTCTTCCGTGACCTCCGCCATTCCATTGAGGCAGGTGTCGGAATAGATCAGGTCGAAGCGGTCGGTGAATCCGGCCCGCATGAACGCCGCCTTGATCATCCGCCCGGCTTCGATCGTCGTCAGCACGCCGCCGCTGTTGTCGTGCAGCATCGCCCGCGTGTTGCCTTCCGCTTCCCAGGCTTCACGCTGCGCGCTTGGTATCAGCAGCCGGCGTGCCGGCACGGCCCGTCGCGCACCGCCGCGGATCTGCCGCGTCAGCAACTGCTCATCCGGGTCGTCCTCGTCGAATGTTCCGGTGCCGTGATCCCAGAAGCCGAGCGCCTTTCGGGCGTTCGGGTATGTCACGATGGCGCGCGACAGGAACCGGGCCAGCGTTTCCGGATTGCCGGTGTCGATTTCACCAAGGCTGGCGACTGTGTGGCGTTGGCCGCTCGGTGACACCTCGACGATGCTGCCCGGCTTGCCTTCATAATCGACCAGCGCGATCACGCCGATTCTGGCATCGCCCACTTCGATACCCGTGGCAACCTCGCCGAGGTCTCGGTCGACTTGGGCGGTCAGATTGTTGTCGCCTCCGAACATCTTGATCAGCACCAGGTCGACGTTGCCATCGCTGACCGGATAGGGCTGCAGTGCGGATTGCGCCGTGGCCGGCGACGTATCGGCCGACCCCGGCGTGCCCGGTTCGCCAAATCCGTCGTCGAACGACAGATCAGCGGGTACATCGGTGTCTTCATCGCCCGTCCCGTCGATCTCGACGTCTTCCGATAACGCCCGGTCGCTGCGTATCGGCTCAGGCTCGTAGAAGAACTCTTCATCGAAGCCGAGCTTGTGCAAGGGAACGTCGCTACCGAGCAGATCCCGGGTCTCATCGCCTTCGCCGCCGATCTGATCCCCGCTTCTCGTCCCCTCACCAGCTTCGCCATGCCGCGCACCGCCACCGGCGGGCGCGCCCGAGCGCCTGTCGGCAAACCAGGCACCACCCCACAGCAGTATCGCTACGACCAGCAGCCCGATCGACCACGACGGCGTCCCGGAAAGCCCGCCCGAACCGATACCGCCACTTACCGCCAGGCCACAGATGATGGCCAGCGCCGCGATGCCGAGAATGACGGCGGCAAGTTGCGCGACACCGGTCCACGCAGCGCTTTGTCCCCTTCTTCCGGAATGCTTGTCGATCTGGCGCGGATCTCTGGCATCGCGCGCAATGTCTCCGCGCCTGCGCCGCTCGACCGGTGGTGCGGCGAGGATTGCTGCAAGCGTTGCGCGATCGACGATGCCGTTGACGTTCATGTCGTTCTTGTGCTGGAAGCGCATCACGCCTTTTTGCGTGTTCGGCCCGAACCTGCCGTCCGAAGGCGCTTCCAGATAGCCGGCGTTGATCAGCGCGTCCTGCATCTCGCGCACCTTCTTGCCGCGCTGGCCGCGTTCGAGCAGATCCTTGTTCTTCGGCCCGGAAGGCGCCGCCCCCTTGCCCCAGATCGCCCAGGCGCGTCTGAAGTCCTGCTTGCGTTGATCGAGATTGGTGTAGCCGCCGTTGATGCGCAGGGTGATGATGTCGATCTTGTTGTCTTCCGCAAGCTGATTCATCGTCCGCTGCTTGCGTGTGCGGTCATACCAGGTCTGCCCAGCGATCTTGAGTGCCGTCACACCGTCGATCGCCAGGTCGGGGTTGCCCTCGAGGTCGACCTTGATCTTGCGGCCGATGTCGCGGTATCCGCCGCGGCCGGTAATCTGGATGAGCCCGCGCCCGCGGTATTTATACCCGTCTCCCGGTTGCGTGTTGCCGAGGTCGCGCACCCGCCCGTCGTAGACGCGGGCCGCAAGCTTTTCTTCGTTGCGCAGATAGGGCGTTGCCGCTGCGACTGAGCGGAACCGCTTCGGCCAAACGCGCATCAGTCGCTTCGCTGATGTGTAGTAGAGCGACTCGCGGTCGATCGTAAAGCCGCCAGACTCGTGCCCGATCTGCGCCATGAAGTGGCACAGCCGTTCGGCATTGTAATTGATGCCATAAGCAGCCAGCACCTGATCGCCGTCGTTCACCAGCGCATTGATGTATTTGTCTTTCGCGCGCGGTGCGAACCTGCGCAGGTCCGCCTCCGTCAGATGCACGACACCAGAAATCGGCGGCGTCTCGTCCGGCTCCACGGCAGCCGTGCCCGATGCGGGTCCGGGCGTCGTCGTTGGAACGGCGGGTGGCTCTGCAGGTGGCTCTGTGGCTGGTTCCCCTGTCGTTGGCGGTTCCGGCTGCGCAGGAGTGACCGGCGTGATTGGCGGTCGCGTAACGTCCGGCTGCGGTGTGACAACGGCCGTCTCGTCGTTCGCAAGTACGTCGATGGTGACGGCCTTGCCCTCTTCGGTTTCGGCCTCGTCGTCTCCGAGCTTCGGCGGAACCGGCGCCGGCGCCACGGTTACCGTAACGTTCGCCCTGCCGGTGGTTCCGCCGTCGTCCGTCACCTCGTAGACGGCCGACGTGGTGCCGACGTAGCCCGCAACCGGCGCAAAGTTGATCTCGCCGGTACCAGGCGCGACCGTCCACGTTCCGGTCCTGTCGACGGTCAGGATCTTGCGGTCGGCGGACACCTGGAGCATTTGGCTTGGTGCAACTGCAAAGCGCACGGAATCGGGGTCGAGTTGTCCGTCGGCATCGGTGTCGTTGCGCAGCACCGCGATCGTCACGGGCATTCCGGCGATCGTGCGCGCTTCGTCATCGACGATCACGGGCGCCTTGTTGACGCTCAGCACGTTCACTTTCACTTCGGCCGTTGCCGTGTTGCCGTGAACGTCGGAGACTTGATAGCGCACTGGCCGTGGCCGTCCGCTGAACCCGGGCTCCGGTGTGAAGGTGATCTTGCCGGGCTGCGGTCCGATGGTCCACACACCTTCACCCGCCACCGTCAGCGTCTTGCCGTCTGCGGCAAGCTCCATGCCCGCACCGCTTGCAACGAGAACCAGGGTTGAAGGATCGATCCCCGTTGGTCTTGTCGTCGTCGGTGGCGGCGGTTCAGGACCGGTCGGCGGCGGCGGAGGTTGTGTCGACGGAGTCGTTCCGGTTCCAGTTCCCGTCCCGGTTGCCGGTTGCGAGCCGCTGAACAGACCCCAGCCGAACTCCGCGTCGTCGGCCGGCGAATAGATACTGTCGGAGGCAATGCTGCCAACCCTGCGCTCCGCCTCGACCAACCGCACCCGGGTTGACGGCCCGAAATAGGCTGTATTGCCGCTAAAGCCCAGCTTGCGCTGCAGCGCCGAAACCACTTCGCCTTGTGAGCCGTAGCGGATCCGCTCCAGGCATGCCCGCACCAGATCATCGTCGTTGGCGCGCCCCATCTCGATGATCTTGGCGGCGATCGCGACCTCGCGCCCGGTCAGCAGCAGGACGTCGATGCGCGTATCCCATTTGTGCTTATCGAGTTCCTTTTGGAACCGGCCCCACGGGCCCGCACGGTCGGCGCCTTGGATGGTCAGGCAGCCGGCGGAAGAGAACTTGTTGTTGTAGTAGGCGCAATGAACGTTGTCGTAGGGCGTGGTCTTGTCCCAGATGTCGCCGTGCTCGAAGACGGCGTTGTTGCGCGAGCGCAGCACGGTTGTCAGTGCGTCCAGCGTCAGCTTGTCGGGATTGGTCATCCGCAGCGCCGGTTTGATCCGGCCCTTGCTGTGCGCGTTCTTGCGAAAAACGTAACATCCGGTGGGTAGCAAGTTCGACTTACGCTGGCCGCGAAAATATTGGTCGACATAATACGCGTTCGGCACGGTCGATCCGAGGTACGCTGTGACCAGGCCGTTCTTGCGGTCGTAATATCCGAGCGTGCAACGAAACTTGCGATGGTCCGGCCGCCGGTCCTCGAGCTCCACGGATGTGACGTCTTCAACCTGCTTTTTGCCGTTGGCCAGCAACCCGCCGCGGACGGCGATCACGAACTTTCCGTTCGGCCCCACCGGCTCGAAGTGATTGGCTTTGATTAGGAGCTCGAGCGCCTGTGGCGTTAGCGCAAACGTCTTGTCGGGCTTGATGCCGTGCTTTTCCGCCACCAGCAGATGCGCGAAATCAGGCTGGTCCCTGTCTTCCGCCCATTTCACTTTCTGGGTTCGCCGACCTGGATTTTCCCGCTCTTCGCGTTCGAATTCCAGCAATTCTTCCGGTTCGATGTCCTGATCCGGCACAGCGTCGAAACTGTCGGGTTCGGCGCTTTCGGCGATCGACCGCCGCGCCTCTTCCCCTGACCGGGGCGGCTTGTCGTCTTCCAGGTCCCAATCGGTCGGCATGGTGTCTGACACAATAGCCTCCTCAAAAATTTGCAGCGGACAGACCGGTCCGATCGCGGGCGTGGGCCGGGGCAACCGCCGGTAAATCGGCGCCTTGCCTGGCCGCAGCGCGGATCAGTGGTCAGGCCTGTAGAAAGCTGGAATGAGAATGGTCCAGAATATCGTCAACGCAAACGCAATGAATTTCTCGATCTCGCCTGAAGCGCTAAGCCGCTCTCCCGGCGACAGCAGCTGGAAGATGCCGAAGTTGCCGTTGATCGCAGCAACCCACAGCACGAACGATATCGACGCAATCGCGATCGCGCCCCACTGCGGCCGGCCCCGTTCGTCCATCGTCGCCCGCCAGCGGATGATCACGACGAGGGCGAGCACCGCCCAGGCCACCGCGACCGGCAACCATGCGAACGGACTAACAAGGGCTCCACCGGTGACCTCCGCCGCCGGTTGCGAGAACGGCGAAAAGAAGGGCGTGCATGCAGAGCCCGCAAGACGCGCCTCGGTGCACACCGCATCCTCCGCACCTTTCACCAGCAGCGGATAAACGGTCACGGCCTCGGCGGGAATCAATTTAATGAGCCGGGACATGTAGTCGTCGCCGGCAACCCATTCGCCTTCGTCCCCATCCCTGCGACCTTCCCTTTGCCGACCACCGGATCGAATACGTAAACTCATCAACGCCACCTTCACATTTTGCGAGTCTCGAAACCCGAAACCTCGATTGCGAATACCGCCCCGCAATGTCCGCGCCGCAACACTTCCTCTTAATCCTCATCGTACTCGTAAATCGGCCGCGCGTAGGCAAAGCCGACGTTGTAGGCGAGAACGCCGTACCATGCTGCAAACAGGATCATGATGCCGATGGACTCGACAAGCTTCCAAAAGTCTGACGTTTCGTTGGCATCGATCTCTGCAAACTCGATGATCTTGATCCGCACAACGAGAAACACGAAGAAGAAGACCGCCGCGAGCGCACCGTAAAATGCGCCGGAAAAAATTCGTGTCGGATGCGACAGCGTGCGCAACCCGTGCGCTCCACTGAAAACAGTGGCAATGCCAGTCATGGCAGCCGCAAGCATCGCAATCAAAATGGTCGCGCGCAATTCGAGGTCTGGACCAGGACCGAAAATGGATTGCAACGTGATTGTGTTTACCAGGTCCATCTCGACGCCCCGGGCGCCGTAGGGTGCAAACCAATGGCGGCTGATCACGGCAATCGTCGTAAATATCAAGAACGTCGCCACTGGGGACCACGGCGCCTTGTTAGCCCCCCAACGCCAGGATGCGAACGCCAGCACCAGTCCGAACATTGCGGATGCGAAATAGTAGATCGGCTCTTCGCGGACATTGACAAACTTCCGGTCGCCAACTTGCAGTCCGTTTGTGAAGTCGAACGTGAACAAATCAAACGCCAGGATGCTGGACAGCAGGCCGGTCAAAACACCGAGCAGCGCCATGAACCATGCAATGCGCATATCGGTCGGATGCAGCTCGTAGCGGTTCGTGAAATTGGCGTTCATCCACGGGATTTGCCTGGTCTCGGTCGATCGTCGCACCGCGTTGCGCACCCGTTGCGCCATGCTGTTGAGTTCGAGCCCGCGCGTCCCGGCGTGGGCGACCACCGCTTCGGTGAACGGACTCAGTCCATCTGGCGGTCCGTCCTGTGCAAACCCGCCCGGCTCCGCGGCAAATGAGATGAAGACTTGCTCCGCGTTCGAGAGGCTTGGTCGCGTTAGTCCGTCATCGGTCAAAAGCCCCCCGCCCGGACGCCCGAGCGATCGGCTGAGCTGCCCGGGTCGCGCGGTCTGCGCACGTTCGAATCGTGCGGTATCGCGATTGATGAGCCAGCTTTCCGCGGGTCGCATTCCGCCGTTGTCGCGGCATGCATCGAGAAAAACCAACTGATACTCGGAGCGCGCCGCCATCGACTGAATGATGCCGCTCACGGCTACGAGATGCTTTCTCGGATCTTCGGCCAGGGGATCGAAGTTGACGGGAACGATGTAGTTCTCGCGTCCGAGCTGCAGGCCGTGGCCGGAGTAGTAGAACAACAGTGTTTCACTGTCCTCACCGGACGCCTCGAAGAACTCGTCGAGGCGGTAGAACGTATTCCTTGCGTCGAGGTTTGTGAACGCTTTCACGTCGAAACCGATCCTGTCCAGTGCGGTTTCGACAGCCGCCATGTCACGCAAGGGATTGGCAAGGTCGTTGCCGTCGTGATCATAATCCGCGTTCGCCAGAATGAAGGCGCGGCGCTTTTTGCGCTGCTTGTAGTCGAACGCTGATGGCAATAGTTTCAAAATCCTGCAGTCCCCCAAAACGAGAAACACGCGAGCCGTGCAACAGCGCCCTCTTAAGCGCTGTCGGACGTATCAAAGGCGTCGCGCACCCAGGCTTCGTCATGGTCGACACCCGCTTCCAGCATTTTGCCGAACACGCGTTTGCCTGCGTGGCCACCACCGCCGCCACCGAATATCCCGGAAAACGTGCCGAACAATCGCCCCACGAACGACCCGCCGCCAAGCGTTTCATTCAGGCGTGCCTGCGTGCTCGGGTTGGCCAACTCTTTCGCAATAACCCCCATCACCAGCGATGAAACCGCGGGTACGGAAAATTGCAACGCCGCTTGCCCGATGCCCGTGCTGGTCTGCAGCAGTGACAGCAGGCGCGCGGTCTTGGCGTCGGATCCAAGCAGCATCTTCACCGCCGCGCCGCCGAGTTGCTCGACCGCACCGGTCTCGGTTTGCCCCGGCTGATCGATCAACTGCGCGAAGTTCTGCGACTTTGCGAACTCGGCCAGTTCGCGAAGCCCGGCCACGTTGGACGTTTTGGATTTGAGTGACTGCGAAAGGAACGGCAGCACTGCTTCCAGCGTACGTTCCAGGGTCGATTGATCAACATCCTGCGGCTTTGCCAATTGCGCCAGGAGCTTTCCCCCTTGCGCCGCCATAATCGCTGCAAACAAACTCATGGCAATCCTCACGTCAAAAAATGCTAATCACAATCGTCAAAACGAGCACCTGTTGCGGGCGCGCATATTGATGTCATGGCCGTCAGGCAAAATTCAATTCGGCGATCAAACGACCACGCCGAGATCCGAAGCAATCGCGCCTCGCCGAAAATTCACTCGGCCTCCAACCAGGCATTGCCTGAAAATATGACACCTATTGTATAGATTGACCATATTCTCCCGTCCCGCACGCCCGGATTGACCGCAATGTTGGTTCATGCGCACCGCCTGCAGCCGCCCGCGCAGGCCGTCGGACGGTCATTCCATATCGGATTTATTTGCCGCCGAAACAAATTTTGGCCCGCAAAGGCAGGATGTCTTGGCCGATGACCGGCCCCGTGTCAGCGACCCGGCCCGTCTTGCCCTGGGTCCGATAGCGAGACACAATCAGCGCGCATTCAATAGTTTAAGAGACGAGGATATGACGGCTTCGCCCATCAAACAGGTTCCCGGCGTCTACCGCCGCCGCGTCGGCGACATCGTCGTAACAGCAATAGCCGATGGCTTTCTCGATGGCGACGTCGATGTGCTCAAGAACATCACGCCGGACGAGGCGCGGTCGATCTTGTCGTCACAATTTCGCCCGGCCCGGCGCACCGCGGTCAATACATTCTTGATCCAATCCGCGGGCCGCACGGCTTTGATGGAAACGGGTTGCGGCGACTACCTGTTGCCGACCGCCGGCAAGCAACAGGGCAACCTCGCCGCTGCCGGCGTCTCGCCAGACGACGTTGAGGCGATACTGCTCACCCATATGCACCCGGACCATTCGGCCGGCCTCACGGACCGCGCGACCGGCAAGGCGATCTTCGCGAACGCGGAACTTGTGGTGCACGAAAACGAACCGAAGCATTGGCAGGACGATGCCAATATGGCGAAAGCCAACGAGCGCGAACGCCTGCTCTACTTTCAATGCGCCCGCGAGCAGATCGCGCCATACGCCGATCGTATGCGTCTGTTCACGGGTGGTGAAGTCTTTCCCGGCGTGATGGCATTGCCGCGGCCGGGTCATACACCGGGCCACACCACCTTTCTCATCAGTTCCGGCGATGATCAGCTGTTGATCTGGGGCGACACCGTTCACGTGCCCGAGGTTCAGACGGCACGGCCCGAGGTGTGTATCGCCTTCGATTGCGATCCGGCCGAGGCCGAAGCCTCCCGCCGTGCCGTGTTCGACATGGCGGCCACCGACAAGCTCTTGGTCACCGGCATGCACCTGCATTTTCCGGGCTTCTCGCGCCTCGTCCGGGATGGCAGCGGCTACCGGCTGTTGTCTGCCGCCTGGGAACACGAACTTTGACCGGAACGCGGCCAGCCGAAGGAGACCGGCAATGAGCGATCGCTCCTGGTCAGGTGACATCGACGCGGCGTCGGGCTGCCGTCTGCCGCTGCCCGATCGTGATACGCTCGACACGCGCGGCCGCGCGGCTTACGACCGCCAGCTCGACCCGGCCCGCCGGTCACTCGTCGGCTTGCGCGGTCCGACCGGAATTCGCCTGCACAGCCCCGTCATCGCCGAGCACTGCCAGGCCATGGTCGATTACTTTCGCAACGAAAGCGCGCTCTCGCCGCGTATGCAGGAAGTCGCAATCCTCGTCACCGCGCGCGCCCACGATAGCGAATTCGAGTGGGCAGCCCACGAGGACGCCGCGCGCCGTGCCGGCGTGCCGGAGGAGACAATCCTTGCGGTTTTGCACGGTGCAGCGCTTGGTCAATTGGACCCTGAAGATGCACTGATCATCGCATTCGGCCGCGAACTTTTCGCGACCCGTCACGTGTCGGAGCGGCTGTACGCCAGGGCCGTTTCGCATCTTGGCGCCAAGGCCCTCGTTGAACTCGTCTCGTTCATGGCGATGTATGCGGGCACCGCCTACCTGCTTGCCGCTTTCGATATGCAGTTGCCGGACGGCAAGTCCAGGGTCTTCAAATGATCTGCGCCGCGAGTGTTCCGGTTGTGACATTTGCTATCCCGTGCGGAGATATCGAGAGCAAAAGTCAGAACCACAAGGAACACGAGCAAGCCTGTGTTGCTAGTGTAGCTCTTGCACCTGACGTTTGGTTGAGAGACCAGCCGCACACCAGCACCAAAACGTCAGGTACGCTAAACTAGGGTGTGTGCTGTTCGAAAGGACGTGTCTTATGCGATTTGATGGCAAGGTTGCACTGATCACCGCCGCCGGTGCCGGCATCGGCAAGGCAACCGCCGAAATCATGGCGCGTGAAGGTGCAACCGTTGTCGCCGTCGACGTCAAGGCGGACCTCGTCGAGGCGATGGCGGCCAGCCACGCCGCCGACCATGATGCCGGCCGCATCGTGCCATGCCCCGGCGATGCGCTCGATCCGGACCGGGTCGCCGACATCGTCCGGCGCACCGTAAGCGAACACGGGCGCATCGACATACTGGTCAACGGCGTCGGCGGCAGCACGATCATCGACAAGCCCGCGGCGACCATTGATGAACTGACGCTTTCGCAGTGGCAGCGCCTCATCGCGTTCAATCTCGACGGAACCTACCTGTTCTGCAATGCCGTCGTGCCGGTCATGAGGCGCCAGAAATCCGGCAAGATCGTCAATCTCGCATCGATTGCCGGCCGCGGTCTGAGCTACAGTTCATCCAGCGCCTATGCCGCCGCCAAGGGCGGTATCGCCGCCATGACCAAGAAGCTGGCACTCGAACTTGGCGGCGACAACATCACGGTTAACGCCATTGCGCCGAACGTCACGCTCACCGAGCGCATTCGCCCGCATTGGGAAAAGCGCGACCCGGCGATCAAGGCGAAGGAACTGGAGCGCATCCCGCTCGGCCGCGTCCCGGAAGCATCCGACCAGGCCAAGGTGATCTGCTTTCTTGCATCGGCCGACGCTGATTTCGTGACCGGCGTCACCATCGACGTAACGGGAGGAGCATGATGGTTGAAACGATTGGCTTCATCGGCGTTGGCGCGATGGGCGGCGGTATGGCTGCCAATCTGCTGAAGGCCGGCCATCCGGTCATTGCCTACGATGTCGAGGACACACGGCTTGATGCGCTTGCAGCCAAAGGCGCCACGCCGGCAGTTTCGGTGGCCGAGGTCGCCAAGAGGGCCAGCCGCACCGTGACCATGGTCGAGACCACCGGGCAAACGGAAGACATTCTGTTGGGTTCTGATGGCATCGCCGAAAATGCCGGCAGCGGTCATGCCGTCGCGATGATGAGCACCATTGATCCAACCGCCGCCAAACGCCTCCACGAGGCGCTCGCGGCCAAGAACATCGCCATGGTGGACGCCCCGGTCAGCGGCGGCACGCTGCGCGCAGAATCCGGTGAGTTGTCCGTGATTGCCGGCGGCAGCGTCGCCGAACTGGACGGTTGGCGGCCCTACTTCGAGGCGATGTCGTCCAACATTTTTCACGTCGGCGGCGTTGGCCAAGGCCTTGCGATGAAGCTGGTCAATAACATGCTGATCCAGGTCAACACGGTCGCCATCGCCGAAGCCTTTGCGATGGGCGCCAAGGCCGGCCTCGAGCCGCAAACCATGTATGACGTAATCCGCGTCAGCACCGGCGCCAGCTTCGCGCTCGACCATCGCGTCCCGCGCTTCCTGTCCGGCGACTTCACGCCCGGTGGTACGGTCGACATCTCATACAAGGACCAGGAACTCGAAACCGCCTTTGCCAAGGAACTGGGCGTACCGCTGCTTCTCGCCAATGTCAGCCAGCAGGTCTACCAGATGGCGCGGGCGTCAGGCTACGCCAAGGAGGACGGCGCCGCCATCATCAAGGTCTACGAGGCGATGACGGGCGTGTCCCTGGGCCCGCGCAATCTCGATCGCAGCGAGGATTAGCCGCGCGCAATGTCGACGAGATCATGCTGCAGTCTCTATCGAATGAGATCTGGTCAGCGCCTCGATCGGCCGCGCCGCAGGCACCGGCCTGCCAATGTTTGATCGTGAGCTTCGTGCGTTCAATTTTTGTCGATCGACCGCGGTGATCTCGAATTTCCGCGACCGGTAGAGACGTCATTCCTGCACAAAATCTCGGGTGTTCCCGAGTTCTTCAAAACAACAGGCCGACATCGGAAACATCCGATATCGGGCGGCAGGAACCCAAGCGGCTCACCGCCGACACAGCACCGGTTGAAATCCGCTTGGGTCGCGCACCTTCGACGGGATGACACTGTGGTGTGGGGTGAGGTGTTGGCGCCCGTGCCGTCATCCACCGGTCGCGTCCTCCAAGACCATCGCCGCGCCCTTCTCCGCGATCATGATCGTCGGTGCATTGGTGTTCGCCGTCGTCACCGTCGGCATGATCGAGGCGTCGATAACGCGCAGGCCCTCGATGCCGTGCACCCGGAGACGAGGATCGACCACGGCGCCGGCATCGGTTCCCATCTTGCAGGTCCCGACCGGATGATAGAGCGTCGTACCGTTGGCCCGCGCGAAATCGAGCAGTTCCTCGTCCGCCTGCAGCTCCTGGCCGGGCGCGGTCTCGTGGTCCACGTGCTGCGCCAGGGCCGGTGCCGCGAAGATCCGGCGCACATGGCCGATGCCCGCAAGCAGCACGTCGTTGTCGCGCGCCGCCGAAAGATAATTCGGCCTGATTGCGGGGCGGGCCATCGGATCGGCCGAAACCGCCATGATCGTGCCGCGGCTTTGCGGACGCGCAACGCTGATTGCCACCGTCGCACCGGGTTCCCTCTCGAGCCTTCCGAACACACGCTCATCGTAGCTTGCCGGCGAAAACAACAGCTGTATGTCCGGGCTCGCCAAGCCTTCCCGACTGCAGCAGAAGACCTGCGCGCTGGTTACCCCGAACGTCAGCGCACCATCGCCGCGGACCAGCCATTTCGCGACCTCCCCGGCCAACCTGAGCCCGCGCGCGTACTCGTTGATCGTCCGTGCATTGCGAATGCGATACGACACGCGCACCGCATAATGATCGGACAGGTTGGAGCCGACACCGGCCAGATCGTGCACCACCTCGACGCCGATTGCCTTGAGGTGGGCGGCCGGACCGATGCCCGAGATCTGCAGAAGCTGCGGCGAGTTGATCGATCCACCGGATACGATCACCTCTTTCGCGGCCCGCAGGATTTTCTTCTGCCCGCGCCGCTCATAGGCAACTCCCGGTGCAGCGCTTTCCGTCGAACAGCAGGCGTGATGCCATTGCGCTTGTTTCGATGCGCAGGTTTGCCCGCTTGCGCGCGCGCGCCAGAAATGTCCGCGCCGTCGAGCCGCGAAACCGGCCGTTACGCGACATCTGCGAATAGCCGACGCCGACGTGCTTTGCAGAGTTGAGATCGGGCGTGAATGCAAAGCCGGCTTGCTGCGCCGCCTCGACGAAGCGGTGCGTGAGCGGCAGCACCGTGCGGTAATCTTCGATCCTGAACGGCCCGTCCTTGCCTCGGAAGCTGTCCTCCCCGGGCGGATAGGATTCCATGCTCATGAAATAGGGCAGACACTCGGCGTAGGACCAGCCCTGGCATCCCATTTGCGCCCATCCGTCGTAGTCGGCCTGATTGCCGCGAATGAACAGCATACCGTTGATCGAGCTTGAACCGCCGAGCACCCGCCCTCGCGGCCAGTGGATCGCGCGCCCGTTCGTGCCGGGCTCCGGCTCGGACGCATACATCCAGTTGACGCTCTTGTTGTAGAGCAGATGCAGCACACCGGCAGGCACGTGGATCATCGGATGCCAGTCCGGCGGCCCTGCTTCCAGCAACACAACCTTGGCACTGCCGGCGCTCAGCCGATCGGCGAGAACGCAGCCCGCCGAACCTGCTCCGACGATTACGTAATCACACGTGACTGTCTCTGTCATTGCTCACAGTCTCCGCTCACGGTCTCGGAGTAAAAAGGATGATCGCTTATGCGTTGTCCTTGGTGACGTAGCCTGCCGCCAGGTCACCTGCGACTTGCTCCGGTGCCCGCTTGTCCGGGTCTCCCCAGCCGCCGCCACCCGACGTCTCCAGCCTCACGATGGTCGCCGCGCTCAAGGTCGATGCCTGAGATTTTCGATGGCAGCTCCCGCGTATTGCCGTCGCGCGTCAGCGTAAACCGCCCGTGCGAACCGGCCATCCCGCCGGTTGAGCCCGTATGGCGCATACCGGAACCGCTCGAAGCTCCCCGACAAAACGCCCCAGTCCGCGTCGAGCCGCCATTCTCGCGCCAGGCCCAGACCGGCCGCGAAACTGCCCTCTCCCGCCGCTGTCCGGGATCAGGCCGTAGTGGGTGAATGTTATGGGAAACAACGTCTCGCACATTTCGATCGGTGAGTTTGCAAGGTTGTGAAAACCGGCGGAAAAACCGCTCGCCCCATCGGCTTCCGGGTGCGCGCCCCAGCCGCCGACCTCGACCTCAAGACACGGCATAGACACGGCGCTCGCCTTCGACCACCGGATCCGGCGCCGATAGCGCTGCCACATACGATACGCCGTAGTAGGCGGCAGGGATCTTCTCGGGCGCCGCTTTCGCGAGCGCGCCGAGCACCGTTGTGACCACGCGATGCCCGGTCGCCATCCGGTTGGCAACCGGTGCCGGCTGCCGGCAGTTGACGATCGATCCGGGCCGGCAGACGACTTCGATCGGCCGGTACGCACCGGAGTTAGCCATCGCCTTGCCGTCCGCAGCACACAGCAGCGCGCAGTAGACCCCGGAGCGCGCCATGTTGAGTGTGCAGTTGACCGGGCCCGGCGCCTGGTCGGCCGAGCGCGAAAGGTCGACGCGACAGGCATCGCCCGCAATTGCGACCTCGACCGCGACCTTGAGTCCGATCGCCTCCTGCCCCGTCGTCGTCGACGAAATCCTCGAAGGCATAGGATCCGTCCCGGCAGGGCGCGGATCGCGGCCCGCATCGCTGCTTCCGACTGATCGAGAATCGCATCCATGGCCGCCATCAGGACATCGCCGCCGTAGCGGTTGACCATCCGCTCAATTGCGGTTGCCCCGACTTGGAGGCACGCGATCTGGGCCTGCACGTCGCCGCCGATTTTGTCGGGTTCACGGCTGTTCTGGCGTATGATGCGCACCACGGCGTCGTTGAGCATGCCCGCATCGCGCAGCTTCACCGGCGGCAAGCGCAAACCTTCCTGGTAGACTTCGCGAGCGTTGGCGTAATAGCTGCCCGGCGCCCCGCCGCCGACATCGACGTGGTGGACGATCGAAGCCGCGATCGCGACCCGCTGCCCGTTGGCAAAGATCGGCTGGAACGCGACGAAGTCCGGCAGGTGCTGCCCGCCGCAATAGGGATCGTTGGTGAGAATAATGTCGCCTTCGTTCCAGTCTTCGAGCGCGATGTGACCCGCAACGATGTCGTCGAGGCACACCGACATGCTGTTGAGGTGGATCGGGATCCGCGTCGACTGCGCGACGGCTCGCCCCTGACCGTCGAAAAGCGCGGTCGAATAGTCAAGCGTTTCACGCACCACCGTTGAACGCGCCGTGCGCCAGATCGAGAGGTTCATCTCCTCTGCCCCGGCGATCAGTGCATTACGGATAACTTCGACGGTCACCGGATCGAGCGCGCTCATCGGCCTGCCTCCGTTCTGGTCGCGATTAGGTCGCCGGCTCGACCGCGCCTTGCCGTCCAGCCTTCGCCGATCAACAGCACGGTGTAGTCCTCTTCGATGATCACCGGGCCGTCGATCGCCGGGCCTGCTTCCTGCGATCCACCCGTGAGATCATCACGCATGTATACGGGTACCGCCACCCAGGCGCCGTCGAGAAAGACGGTCCGCGATCGAACGGCCGTGTCCTCCCGGCCGGCTGTCCGGACATCGCCGACGCACACTGCTTCGAGCACGCCCGTCGCACTGGCGCGGAACGTCACGAGTTCGACCGTGTCTTCGGGCGCGCTGTGGGAATAGCGGACCTGGTGCAGCTGGTGGAACGCATCGACGAGGCGAGCCAATGCCGCCGCATCGACGTCGTCTGCTCCGGCAACACCCGGCCAAGGTGTCGCAATTTCGTAGGCCTGGCCGCGGTAGCGGATGTCTACGGCGAACGCGATCCTGCGGCGCTCTTCGCCAAGGCCGGTTTCCGCCAGCAGCCGGCGCGCGTCCGCTTCGAGGTCTGCAATGATCTTGACGATACGCGGCAGGTTGCCGGCGTGCGCCATCATCAACTCGGACCGTGCACGGTCGCGGCGCAGGTCCGCCATCAGAATGCCGCGTGCCGAAAGTGTCGAGGCATCGGTTGGAAAGAGGATGCGCGAAATGTCCAGTTCCTCGGCGACGGCACAGGCATGCAGCCCGGCCGCACCGCCAAACGGCACCAGCGTGAAGTCAGCCGGATCGGCGCCCTTCTCGAACAGGCTGAGCCGGATTGCGCCGGCCATGTGCGTGTTGGCGACGGTCGACGATGCCGCTCGCCGGCCGCTTCACGCGTGAGACCAAGCGGTTCGGCAATTTCGGCATCGACGGCTGCATCGGCCAGCGTCGTATCGATCGTCATGTCACCGCCCATGAACGCGCTCGCCGAAAGCCTGGCGAGGACGGCATTGGCGTCAGTTACGGTCGGTTGTGTGCCGCCGCGCCCGTAACAGGCGGGGCCAGGATCGGCGCCGGCGCTTTGCGGGGCCGACCCTGAGGGCGCCGGTGTCGCTGCAAGCGATACTTCCGCCACCGGCACCGATCGTTCGGATTTCGATCATGGCGAGACGCACCGGCAGGCCGTCGATCTCGGATTTCGACGGTCGTCCCGACCGCGCCGTCGAGCACCACGGAAATATCCGAACTGGTCCCGCCCATGTCGAGCCCGACCAGATTGCCGATCTCATAATCCCTGGCCAGCCGGTCCATCGCCATTGCCCGCCGGCCGGTCCCGACAACAGCAGGTTGACCGGCATACGGGCTGCTTCTTCCGGGCTTGCCACGCCACCGTTCGACTGCACCATGTAGAGCGGCGCGGTCACGTCGGCATCGCTCAGGCGATCCCGGACGCGCGTGAGATAGGTCGAGATCACCGGTTTGAGCAGGGCGTTGAGCACGGGTCGTTGACCGTGCGTTCGTACTCGCGGATTTCAGGTGAGACCTCGTGCGACATCGTCACGCTGAGGCCGGGACTGGCACGCAACAGGATCGTACGGGCGCGTTGCTCGTTTGCCGGGTTGCGGTAAGCGTGCAGGAAGGCGATCGCCACCGCCTCGATGTCGCTTGCCTTAAGCTGCCGGGCGAGATCCGTCAGGGCCTCTTCATCGAGCGCCCGTTCGAGCGACCCGTCCGCCCGGACGCGCTCGCCGACGCCGAACCGGAATTGTCGCGGGATCAACACTGCCCTCGCTTCAGCCTTGAGCGCGTAGACGTTCTTGCGCATGTGGCGCCCGATTTCGAGAACATCTTCGAAACCGGCCGTCGTGATCAGCGCGCCCTTAGGCAGCTTGCGCTCGAGCACGGCATTGGTGGCAATTGTCGAGCCATGCATCATCAGGCCGATGTCGGCCGTCGAAAATCCGAACCGCCGGGCGGCGCCGCGTATGCCGGTAATGAGGCCCTGCGAAGGGTCGGCGGGCGTCGTCGCCGTCTTGTGCGTCCAGATTTGCCCGGACCGGGCGTCGTGGATCTGCAGGTCGGTGAACGTGCCGCCGATGTCGACAGCGATGCGAACGGGTTTGTCAGGCGTCATGCGGCGGCCGGAAGTTGGTGGGTATGACAAGGCACGCTAGTTTAGCGCAAAGGGGCTGGCGCGCGCCCGATTGAGTGGCTGGAGGAAGATGCTTTCCTTAAGATACCGTCGACTGCCCGAACCGCAACATGACCGGAGCCTGGGATGGTGAGTGACCGCGAAAGCTTTGACGCTGTCGTCTGCGGCGCGGGTGTTGCCGGCATAGCATCAGCCTACGCTTTGAGCAAAACGGGCGTTGGCCGCATCGCGCTCATCGATTACGGCCCGCCGTTGTCACTGACCAGCGACAAGTCGACGGAATGTTACCGCAACTGGTGGCCGGGACCTGGCGACGCCATGGTCGCGCTGATGAACCGCTCCATCACGCTGATGGAAGAGCATGCCCGCGCGGCCGGCGATCCGTTTCAGTTGACGCGGCGCGGCTATCTGTTTGCGACGGCCCGTTCGGAGATGATCGAGGTCTTTGCAAAGCAGGCGCTCGAAGCACAGGAGCTGGGCGCCGGCCCGCTTCGCCGCATTACCGCACCCGCAGCCTACGAGCCGGCCGCCGCCAGCGGCTTCGAGAGCGACCTCGACGGCGCCGATCTGATCACCGATCAGGCCCTCATCCGTCAGCACTTTCCGTATCTGAACGACACCACTATCGCGGTTCTGCATGCGCGTCGCTGTGGCAGCCTCAGCGCCCAGCAGCTCGGCATGTATTTGCTCGAGGCCGGGCGCGAGAACGGCGTGGAATTGATCGCAGCCGAGCTTGTCGGCGCGGAGATGGCAGCGGGAAAGATTGCCGGTGTGCATGTCCGCTCCGAGGCTGGCGAACGTCTGCTCGCATCGCAAACGCTGGTCCTCTCGCCGGGCCCATATCTGAACGCCGTGCTTGCAAGACTCGGCGTGTCGCTTCCCGTCGTCGTCGAAAAGCACGTCAAGATCAGTGTGCCCGATCATCTCGGCGCCGTTCCCCGCGAGGCGCCGTTGATCATCTGGACCGACCCGGTCCATCTGGAATGGAGCGAAGAGGAGCGCGAGGTCTTCGCAGCCGATGACGATACCCGTTACCTCGTCGAGGAGTTCCCGGCCGGTGTGCACGGCCGGCCGGTCGGTTCCGGCAATCAGGTTTTGATGTACTGGACCTACGATTGCCCGACATCGGAGCATCCACAATTCCCGCTGACCTGGGACCCGCACTTGCCCGAAATAACGTTGCGCGGCATGGCACGTCTGGTCCCCGGCCTGCGCGCTTATTTCGACCCCATGCCGAAACCCTTCGTCGACGGCGGCTATTACACCAAGACCCCTGAGAACCGGCCGTTGATCGGACCGCTGCCGCTGCCGGGCGCGTTCGTGTGCTCGGCGTTCTCCGGCTTCGGCATCATGGCATCCTGCGCCGCCGGCGAATTGCTTGCAGCCCACGTCACCGGCGGCGAGCTGCCGCACTATGCACCGGCCTTTCTGCCAAGCCGCTACGATGACCCGGACTACCAAAAGTTATTGGCAACGTGGGATGCCTCCGGGCAGCTCTGACGATGGTTGGCGCCGGCAAACACCAAAAAGGGATCAAAGACATGAAACTCGGACTGACGATCGGTTATTCCGGCGCCCGCATGGACCTGCCCCTGGAGCGTGTGAAGCGCGCCGAAGAACTCGGCTACGACTGCGTCTGGACGGCCGAGGCCTACGGCTCCGATGCCCTGACGCCGCTCGCCTATCTCGCCGGACAAACGCGCCGCATCAAGCTTGGCACGTCGATCATGCAACTCGCAGCCCGCACGCCGGCCAACGCCGCGATGTCGGCGGCAACGGTCGACGCTCTGGCCGGCGGTGGCCGTTTCATTGCCGGGCTCGGCGTGTCCGGGCCACAGATCGTCGAGGGCTGGTATGGCCAGCCCTGGGGCCGTCCGTACTACCGCCTCAAGGACTATGTCGAGATCATGCGCAAGATCTTCCGGCGCGAGCAGCCGGTCGCGCATGATGGCCGCGAAATCAGCCTGCCCTACACCGGCGAAGGCGCTGCCGGTGTCGGCAAGCCGTTGAAGTCGATCCTGCACATGAACCCGGATATCCCGATTTACATCGGGTCCGGCAACGCCGCGACCGTGCGGCTTACGGCCGAGATTTGCGACGGCTGGTTGCCGCTTGGTCTCACGCCGTCTGCGGCGCATGAATACATTCCCTGGCTGGAGGAAGGTTTCGCCCGTGCCCGCGCCAAGGGTTTCGACAAGGGCTACCACAACTTCGATGTCGTCGGTTCGGTCCACGTCGACATTGACGACGACGTCAAATCAGCCCTCGCCCGCCTCAAGCCGGAGGTTGCGCTGTATGTCGGCGGCATGGGCCACCGCAACAAGAACTTCCACAAGGACATGATGACCCGCCGCGGCTTTGGCGAGGCGGCCGACCGCATCCAGGAGCTTTATCTCGCCGGTCGCAAGCAGGAAGCAACGGACGCCGTGCCGGACGAATGGGTTGACGAGAAGTCACTCGTCGGGCCGCCGGACAGGATCAAGGACCGCTTCAAGCGCTGGGAGACGTGCGAGCTTCTGGATTCGATCTATGTGCGCACCAAGCAGGACGAGGCCATCGAAGTAATGGCCAAGGTCGCCGGCCTCAACACGCCGCGCGGCTGACCCGGTATCTGGGACGTCTTACTGGGACGCCTCAGTTGACAGCAACACCACAAGGAACGCCGGATCCTCGTCGCGATGACCGCAGCCACCTTAGCCGAACATCTCTGCGCCGTGTTCGATCACCTCGGCATATCCCGCGCCGACATCGCCGCCCAGGTCCCCTCCGACGTCATCGAACTGCTGGCCCGTCATCCCGGCCGCGTGCGAAGGTTGGCCCTTGTCGCACCGCCGCGCATCGAGACAGAGACGTTTGCGCCGCTTGGCGATGTCCTGCTCTACCTCGCGCCGGCCGGCGGCATGCTGGGCAGGACGGCCGCCTCGGCCCTGCCGGGTCTCCCCGCTGCCCGCATCGCACGGCTCGAAGACTACGACGCGGAAAGCTGGAGCGATCTGGCCGTCGAGCGCCCCGATCTCGCCGAACACCTCGTCAGCCATTTCACTCCGGCACCGGTCCCGCAGGCGGCCGCTGCCGGCGCCCGAACAAGCGCAGACGAGACGTCGGGAAAGGTTGCCGGCATCCGCTATCGTGCGCTTGGTGCCGGTCCACCCCTGGTATTGTTGCCGATGGCCTTCGCCCCGTCGCAGTGGGCGCCGGTACTGCCGGAACTGGCCCGCCGCTTCCGCGTCGTCGTCCTCTCGGGCCCGCTGCTCGGCATGCTTGCGCTCCTGGAGCAGCGCGCCCGGCTCACGGACTGGCGCGCGATGTGCGCGGGCCTGTTCGAAACACTCGGTCTGGAACCGGGCCACCGCGTACTCGAGGTCGGCTGCGGCAGCGGCGCCATCTCGCGCCAGTTCTGCGCGGCAACCAATGGCGCAAACCCGCTCACCGCTATCGACTTCAGCGGCTATGCGCTGGACGAGGCGCGGCTCTCTGCGGCCGAGCAGGGATGCGCGGACCAGGTCGCGTTCGTGCGCGCCGGTGCCGAGGACCTGCCCTTCGCCGAAGCGGCCTTCGATGCAGCATTTGCGGTGACCGTGTTCGAGGAATGCGACGCGGTGCGTGGATTGGCCGAGATGGTCCGCGTCGTCCGGCCGGGCGGGCGTGTCGCCGTCATCGTGCGTGCGATCGACCGCGAGCAATGGTGGAACCTCGATCTGCCGGATGACGTTCGCGCGAAGATTGCCTATCCGGCGCCGTCCGTCGCCGCCGCCGGCATTGCGACCGCCGGCATCCACCAGCTTGCCTGCCAGGCCGGGTTGCGGCCGTTGCGATGCTACTCCTTCGAGGTCGCAAGCGACGGTGCCGCACGCGGCCCGGTCATCGACTACCCGGAGATGTTCGCACTCTCCCGACTGACGCCCGAAGAACGCGCGCTCTACCATCAGGCTAAGGCACGGGCCGTCGCAGATGGCACGTTCTTCGTCACGCGCAGCCACCATTGCTTCGTCGGCGAGGTCGGCCGCAGCGCGGCAATCGAAAGCTAAAACGCGCCCGCGTCATGCAAACGTGCTTCAAGTTCGCCAAGCGTCCGGTCACCCGCTTTCGATATTCCTGCACAAGAACTCGGGTGTTCCCGAGTTCTTCCAAAGGAACAAGAACTCGGGTGTTCCCGAGTTCTTCATCGAATTCTCGGGTGTTCCCGAGTTCTTCATCGAATTCTCGGGTGTTCCCGAGTTCTTCATCGAATTCTCGGATGTTCTCAAGTTCTCCCACAAATTTGCCCAACACCGGAAACATCCGATGCCGAGCGGAAGGAACCTAAGCAATTCTCCGCCAGCGCAGCGCCAGTCGAGACGCGCTTGGGTCCCGTCCTTCGACGGGATGACGCTGTGGTGTGGGGTGAGGTTTTTGCCATCAATCGCAGCTTCGGGGGCGTGTGGCAGGTGCCCGCCGCAGTGGTCAGGATGCTGCCCCATTTCGCGGTCCGCCAACATGCAGGCTGGAGGATTGCGCTCGATCGACGCCATCCCCACCTTCGTCATTCCTGCGCAGGCAGGAACCTAAGCGACCCACCACCGGCACGGTGCAAATGGAGGCCCGCCTGGGTCGCGTACCTTCGACGGGATGACGCTGTGGTGTGGGGTGAGGTGTCGTTGTCAATTGACGGATCGACATCCACCGGATCGTGATTCAGTGTCTATGCAGCACGGGCTAAATAGAGATGTCGGCGACACCCCGGATAGCTTCGACCAGTGACGTCGCCGGCGATGTTGTGACATCCAGATCCGCCCCGGTGATTCGCCGAAAGAGGTCGAGGTAGCGCAGCGATGCTTCACTTCGCATGTGCGCCGTGAAGAAGTCCGCCGGGTTTTGTGTCGAGTCGACATCGTAACCGGCATCGACGATCATCCGGCGCACGAACTCCTTGTCGAGGTTTTCCGGCTCTTCGCCGGCGGCAAGACGGGCCGCGTAGGTGTCCGCGATCCAGTAGCGCGAGGAATCCGGTGTATGGACCTCGTCGATCACTATCACTCGACCGTTGCGGTCGATCCCGAATTCATACTTGGTGTCGACCAGGATGAGACCCAGGTCGGCCGCCCGCTCCTGGCCGTAGGCGAACATTTTCATCGCCAGGGCCGCGGCTTCATCGAACTGCGTCTCGCTGACGAGGTCGCGCCGCATGACCTCGCCGCGCGAAATGCTTTCGTCGTGACCGCCCTCGCCCTTGGTTGACGGTGTCAGGATGTTTTCTGCGAACTTTTCGTTCTTTGCCATGCCGGCCGGCATCTCGACGCCGGAGATGCGCCGGTCGTTATGCTGGTAGGCATACCACGCCGAAGTCGTTGTCGAGCCGGTCAGATATCCGCGTACGACGAACTCCAGCGGCAGCGGCCTCGCATCGATCGTGTACGACACGTTGGGATGCGGCACCGAAAGAAGATGGTGCGGCACGCCGAGCTGCGTCAGGTGATCGAACCAGTGCGCGGCGATCGCATTGAGCACCCGGCCCTTGTGCGGCACGCAGCCGATAACGTAGTCGAATACCGAGATGCGGTCGGTCACGACGATCGCCCGCGCACCATTGCCGGCAACGAAGCTCTCGCGAACCTTGCCCGAGGACCGCTCCAGCCCTTCCACGTCCGGTACGTTTTCGATGACCGGTTCCATTTGTATCCTTCGCAATCCCCGGAACTTCGACCTGCCGTCGCCCTGCGCATCCCGCCTCGCAAAGACGAGCTACCTCCTAGAGCAACCTGCTTTAACTCGGAATCGGTCCGATTCCGAATTAGAGCAGAAAGTTGCTCGATTCTTTAGAGGCGATCATCTTTGTGCCTAAAGTTGGAGCCGCGACAGCGGTTCCAGCTAAGGCATGATGATCTAGCCCCGGGGACGTTCCGAGTCGACGCCTGTTTCGCTGCGTCCCCAGATCGCTCGCGGCTGTCTGCCGGCCGGCCGCGCCCCAAGCAAGGGCTCATGAAGCGTCTTCTGCGAGAAAGTCCGCGCGGCCGACGCGATTGAGCGAGGCTTCCATCCGCATCCGGTTGCGCCGGATATCGTGGATCGTTTGCGCGGTGAACCGGATATGCTCGCTGGCCGCGCGCCTGGCCTGTCGGGCATCGCCGGCACCAATCGCCTTGCCTATCGCCTCGTGTTGCGCCAGGAGCAGCGTACGCACTCCCTCGCGCGCGTAGAGCTGCGCACGATTGTAGAACACGTCGCGGCGCAAAAGCTCCGACATCGCCCGCATCACGTGCAAAAGAACCAGGTTGTGGCTAGCCTCGTAAACGGCCATGTGGAACTCGACGTCGGCGTTGGCTTCCTCTTCCGCATTGTCCTGGCGATGCGCCGTGTGCATGCGTGCAATCGCCGACGTGATTGTGCGCTGATCCAATTCCGTCGCCCGTTGCGCTGCAAGTCCCGCCGCTTCGGCTTCAAAGCAGGTGCGGAACTCGAAATAATCGTCTGTTACCTGCGGCTTGTCCGCCAGCAACGATGCCAGCGGGTCCATCAGCGGCGACAGGAATTGCGCGACGCGGCGCCCGTTCCGCGATGTGGTGAGCAGTCCCCGCTTGGTCAGCCGGGCGAGCGCCGCCCTCAGTGTCGGGCGCGAGACATCGAGCTTTTCGGCGAGTTCGCGTTCGCCCGCGAGGCGTTCGCCCGGCCGCAGCACGCCCTCAAGGATGAGCATTTCAAGGTGTGATGCGATCGCGTCGGCCGCTTTCGGAACCTGCACTTCACTGCGCATGCGATGTCGTCCTGACCAGCATCGGTTGGCATGGCCGCGAAGGTCGGATAGCCTGACCCAATTGGACCAAACCAACATTTGGGACAAAAGCTATCCCAGTTGACTTATCCGGTCAATTTAATTTACCACAAAGTGGTGCTTGATTGTGAGGAGGCCCGTGATGGCTGAGATCGACGACGTTGTTGCGCGTAAGGAATGGACGGACGCGATCAACTCAGTCATCGCATTTGAAGGCACCGGCCGCGCCGACGACATCCTCGAAGAGGTCGTCGCCACCGCCAGGCGCTCCGGCGCCCAGATCCCGTTCGCCGCCCACACCGCCTACATCAACACGATCCCGCCGGAAAAGCAGCCGCGCCACCCGGGAAACCTCGACATCGAAGCGCGCATCCGCGCTGCCATCCGCTGGAATGCCGCTGCAATTGTCCTGAAGGCCAACAAGGATAGTTCGGAACTCGGCGGCCACATTGCCTCCTTCCAATCAGCGGCGATGCTTTATGACACCGGCTTCAACCATTTCTGGCGCGCTGCATCCGAAAACCACGGCGGCGATCTCATTTACTACCAGGGCCACTCCTCGCCCGGCATCTATGCCCGCGCTTTTATCGAAGGCCGGCTCACCGAAGACCAACTCCTCAACTTTCGCCAGGAGGTCGATGGCAAGGGGCTGTCGTCCTACCCTCACCCCTGGCTGATGCCGGACTTCTGGCAGTTTCCGACGGTCTCCATGGGCCTCGGGCCGATCACTGCCATCTATCTCGCGCGCTTTCTGAAGTACCTCCACCACCGCGGCCTCGCGGATACTGACGGTCGCAAGATCTGGGTGTTCTGCGGCGACGGCGAAATGGACGAGCCGGAAAGCCTCGGCGCGATTTCGCTGGCCGGCCGGGAAAAGCTCGACAACCTGATCTTCGTCATCAACTGCAATCTGCAGCGCCTTGACGGCCCGGTGCGCGGCAACGGCAAGATCGTGCAGGAACTGGAAGGCAATTTCCGCGGCACCGGCTGGAACGTGGTCAAGGTGCTGTGGGGCAGCGGCTGGGACGAGCTTCTCTCGCGCGATTTGACGGGCCGTCTGCGTCAGCTCATGGAAGAGTGCGTCGATGGCGACTATCAGGACTTCAAGTCGAAGAACGGCGCCTATGTTCGTGAGAAATTCTTCGGCCGCTATCCGGAAACCGCCGCCATGGTCGCGGATTGGTCTGACGACAAGATCTGGGCGCTGACCCGCGGCGGCCACGATCCCCACAAGGTTTATGCCGCCTACAAGTCCGCCTTCGACCACGTCGGACAGCCGAGCCTGATCCTTGCCAAGACCGTCAAGGGTTACGGCATGGGCGAGGCGGGCGAAGGCATGATGATCTCGCACCAGGCCAAGAAGATGGGTCTCGATGCGCTGACCCAGTTCCGCGACCGCTTCAAAGTCCCCGTCAGCGATAAGGATCTGCCCGATCTACCGTTCATCACGCTGCAGGAGGACTCCGAGGAGGAAAAATACATTCACGAGCGGCGCAAGGCGTTGGGCGGCTATTTGCCAAGCCGCCGCCGCAAGGCCGACGAGGTGTTGGACGTGCCGCCGCTGGAGACCTTCAAGGGCCAGCTCGAGTCCTCCGGCGACCGCGAAATTTCCACCACCATGGCTTTCGTGCGCGTGCTCAACGCGTTGATGCGCGACAAGACACTCGGCAATCGCGTCGTGCCCATCGTGCCGGACGAGAGCCGCACCTTCGGCATGGAGGGCATGTTCCGTCAGTACGGCATATTCAGTCAGGTCGGCCAGCTCTATCACCCGCAGGATGCCGACCAGCTGATGTTCTACAAGGAAGACAAGACCGGCCAGGTTCTGCAGGAAGGCATCAACGAGGCCGGTGCCATGTCGTCCTGGATCGCGGCCGCCACCAGCTATTCGACGTCGAACGTCATCACCATACCGTTTTACATCTTCTATTCGATGTTCGGTTTCCAGCGCGTCCACGATCTGTGTTGGGCTGCAGGCGACAGCCGCGCTCGCGGCTTTCTGATCGGCGGCACGTCGGGCCGCACCACACTCAACGGCGAGGGCCTGCAGCACGAGGACGGCCACAGCCACCTGTTCTCGGCGACGATCCCCAACTGCGTCTCCTATGACCCGACGTTCGCCTACGAGCTGGCCGTCATCATTCAGGACGGCCTGCGCCGTATGGTGCGCGAGCAGGAGGACGTGTTCTATTACATCACCACGCTCAACGAGAACTACCGGCATCCGGCCATGCCCGAAGGCGCCGAGGACGGCATCATCAAGGGCATCTATCGCCTGCGTGCAGCGCAGCCTGAAAAGCAAGGCCACACCGTCAAGCTGATGGGCTCCGGTGCGATCCTCAACGAGGTGATCGCCGGAGCCGATCTGCTCGCGCAGGACTTCGGCATTTCCGCCGACATCTACTCCGTAACCAGCTTTACCGAACTCGCCCGCGAGGCCGAGTCCGTCAAGCGTTGGAACCTGCTTCACCCGGAAGAACCGGAGCGCAAGGCTTATGTCACTGACATTCTTGCGGCAGGCTGCGACGGCCCGGTGATCGCCTCGACGGACTACATGAAGCTCTTGGCCGAACAGATCCGCCCGCACATCGAAGACCGTTATCATGTGCTCGGCACCGACGGCTTCGGCCGCTCGGACTACCGCCGCAAGCTGCGCGCCCACTTCGAGGTTGATCGTCACTTCGTTACCGTTGCCGCGCTCAAGGCCCTGGCCGAGGAAAACAAAATTCCCTCGAAGACCGTCAGTGAGGCTCTCGCCCGTTACGGCATTGATCCCGACAAGCCGGACCCCGCCTTCGCATGACGCCCTGATGGCGCCGTCCGGCGCCAGCCTTTAGACTGACCGACTGGACACCCGACAACAACGAGCCGAGCCCATGTCCGCAATCGAAATCAAGGTCCCCGACATCGGTGACTTTTCAGATGTGCCCGTTATCGAAATTCTTGTGGCTCCGGGCGACGTCGTCGCGCCGGAGGACCCGTTGGTGACCCTCGAGAGCGACAAGGCCACCATGGAGGTGCCGGCACCTCAGGGCGGCAAGGTCCTCGAAATCCTCGTCAGCATTGGTGATCAGGTCAGCGAGGGCACGGCCATCCTCAAACTCGAGGCCGAAGGTGATGCGGCCGCGGAGGCGCCGCCCGCGAAGGGCGATACCGCGCAAAAGTCGCCGCCACCCGCCGCGCCGCAGGCCGAACAGACCGCGGCCGGCTCCGATGCGACGGCATCCGAAACCAAGCGTCCCGGCATCCCGCCGCCGGTCGATTTCGGCAATGTCCACGCCAGCCCGTCCGTGCGCATGATTGCGCGGATGCTCGAAGTCGATCTGACCAAGGTCAAGGGCACCGGCGCCAAGGGCCGCATCACCAAGGATGACGTCCGGCGCGCCGTTGCCGGCACCGCCGCCCCGGCCGCCGCGTCCGGCACCGGCATCCCGCCCGTGCCGTCGCAGGACTACGCAAAGTTCGGCCCGGTCGAAGAAAAACCGCTCTCGCGCCTGAAAAAGCTGTCCGGGCCGCACTTGCACCGCGCCTGGCTCAACATCCCGCACGTCACCCACACGGACGAAGCCGACATCACGGAACTCGACGACTATCGCCGCTCTCTCGATGCCAAGGCCAAGCCCGAAGGCTATCGCGTTACGCTGCTGTCGTTTCTACTCAAGGCCGCGGTCGCCTGTCTCAAGGAATACCCGGCCTTCAATGCTTCGATCGGGCCCAACGGCGACACCCTCGTCTACAAGCACTACTACAACATCGGCGTTGCCGTGGACACGCCCGACGGCCTCGTCGTCCCGACCATCAAGGATGTCGAACGCAAGGGCATCATCGAGCTTTCCAAGGAACTCGGCGAGATTTCGGGCCGCATGCGCGACGGCAAGATCACGCCGGCTGATCTGCAGGGCGGCACGTTTTCGATTTCGAGCCTTGGCGGTATTGGCGGCACCAATTTCACGCCGATCGTCAACGCGCCGGAGGTCGCCATCCTTGGCGTTGTGCGCTCACAGATGAAGCCCCAATGGGACGGCGAGGAGTTCAAGCCCCGGCTCATGCTGCCTGTCTGCGTCTCCTATGATCATCGCGTCATCGACGGTGCGCTCGCGGCCCGCTTCACCAGGCGCATGTGCGAGTTTCTCGGCGACCTGCGCCAGCTGGTGCTCTAAACAACACGTGCATTCAAAGGCTTCACCCCATGGGCACCATTGACATCAAGGTACCGGACATTGGCGACTTCGAGGATGTGCCGGTCATCGAAATCCATGTCGAACCGGGCGCGAGCGTTGCCGAAGAGGATCCCCTGGTCACGCTGGAGAGCGACAAGGCGACGATGGACATTCCATCGCCTCACGCGGGCAAGGTCGTAGCCCTCAAGGTTCAGTTGGGCGACCGCGTAGCTGAAGGCAGCGTGCTCCTGACCATGGAGACCGAGGCCGCCGACGCCGGCGACGAAGCGAAGTCCGATACGGCCGGCAAAGAGGCCGCCAAGCCTGCAACTCCTGCACCCGCCGCCGCCAGCCATTCGGGCGGCAGCGATATCGACTGCGAAGTCGCGGTCCTGGGCGCCGGCCCGGGCGGTTATTCGGCCGCCTTCCGCGCTGCAGACCTTGGCATGAAGACGGTACTCGTCGAACGCTGGGACGTGCTCGGCGGCGTCTGCCTCAACGTCGGTTGCATCCCCTCCAAGGCGTTGCTGCACACCGCCGCCGTCATCGACGAAGCAAAGGCGATGGCCGGCCACGGCATCACGTTCGGGGCGCCGGAAATCGATCTTCAAGCATTGCGCGCCCACAAGGACAAGGTCGTTGGCAAGCTCACCACGGGTCTCGCCGGCATGGCCAAGGCACGCAAGGTCGAGGTCGTGACGGGAACCGGCAGTTTCCTTGATCCGAACCATCTCGCGGTCGACCTGAGCGATGGTTCGGGCCGCAAGGTCGTACGCTTTGAAAAGGCGATCATCGCCGCGGGTTCGGAAGCGGTTAAGCTGCCGTTTATTCCCGAAGACCCGCGGATCGTCGATTCGACCGGCGCACTTGAACTGCACGAGATCCCCAAGCGCATGCTGGTGATCGGCGGCGGCATCATCGGTCTTGAAATGGCCAACGTCTATTCCTCGCTCGGCGCCCGCATCGACGTCGTCGAGATGCTCGACGGGCTGATGCCGGGTGCCGATCGCGACCTCGTGAAGGTCTGGGAACGGGTCAACGCCCATCGCTTCGACGCCATCATGCTCAAGACCAAGACGGTCGCCGTCGATGCGAAGGACGATGGCATCCATGTCACGTTCGAAGGCGACAAGGCACCGGCTGAACCGCAGGTCTACGACATGGTACTGGTTGCGGTTGGCCGCGCCCCCAACGGCAACCTGATCGACGCCGGCAAGGCCGGCATCGCGATCTCCGAACGCGGTTTCATCGAAGTTGACAAGCAGATGCGCACCAACGTCGCCAACATCTTCGCCATTGGCGACATCGTCGGCCAACCGATGCTCGCCCACAAGGCGGTGCACGAGGCCCACGTCGCCGCCGAGGCCGCCAACGGCAAGAACAGCCATTTCGATGCCCGCCAGATCCCGTCGGTCGCCTACACCGATCCGGAAATCGCCTGGGCCGGCATCACCGAAACCGAAGCCAGGGCGAACGGCACAAAGGTCTCCAAGGCGGTGTTTCCGTGGGCCGCCTCGGGGCGCGCCATCGCCAACGGCCGTGACGAGGGTTTCACCAAGCTCTTGTTCGACGAAGAAACGCACCGCTGCGTCGGTGGCGGCATCGTCGGCACCCACGCCGGCGATCTGATCGGCGAGGTCTGCCTCGCGGTCGAGATGGGCGCCGACGCCACCGACATCGGCAAGACCATCCACCCGCATCCGACGTTATCGGAATCAGTCGGCATGGCAGCCGAGGTCTTCGAAGGCGTGTGCACGGACCTGCCGCCGCCGCGCAAGCGCAAGTAGTTTTTGCGCTCCCGGCGCACCCCTGTTCGCGGCCGACCGGCCGCCGCCGCCTTGCGGCGCCCCGCCGGAGCTGCCCGGCGCGCCTGCGCGCCGGAACAGCAGCGTGAGGCAGACAACCCGTGGGAAACTTTTGCGCTCCCGTCGCACTCGTGTTCACGGCCGACCGGCCGCCGCCGCCTTGCGGCGCCCCGCCGGAGCTGGCCGGCGCGCCTGCGCGCCGGAACAGCAGCGTGAGGCAACAAAAGCAGGTTCTGCGCTCCCGGCGCGCACCGGCTGCTGCGCAGCCTGCGCCTCCGCGGGGGCGCGCCACGGGCGCGGGTCGCGTTTGCTCCCGGACGGGTGCCTTATCGAACCGTTGGTCGCGCAGCTGTTCGCGGCCGACCGGCCGCCGCCGCCTTGCGGCGCCCCGCCGGAGCTGCCCGGCGCGCCTGCGCGCCGGAACGGCAGCGTGAGGCAGACAACCCGTGGGAAACTTTTGCGCTCCCGTCGCACTCGTTCGCGGCCAACCGGCCGCCGCCGCCTTGCGGCGCCCCGCCGGAGCTGCCCGGCGCGCCTGCGCGCCGGAACAGCAGCGTGAGGCAGACAACCCGTGGGAAACTTTTGCGCTCCCGTCGCACTCGTGTTCGCGGCCGACCGGCCGCCGCCGCCTTGCGGCGCCCCGCCGGAGCTGCCCGGCGCGCCTGCGCGCCGGAACGGCAGCGTGAGGCAGACAACCCGTGGGAAACTTTTGCGCTCCCGTCGCACTCGTGTTCACGGCCGACCGGCCGCCGCCGCCTTGCGGCGCCCCGCCGGAGCTGGCCGGCGCGCCTGCGCGCCGGAACAGCAGCGTGAGGCAACAAAAGCAGGTTCTGCGCTCCCGGCGCGCACCGGCTGCTGCGCAGCCTGCGCCTCCGCGGGGGCGTGCCACGGGCGCGGGTCGCGTTTGCTCCCGGACGGGTGCCTTATCGAACCGTTGGTCGCGCAGCTGTTCGCGGCCGACCGGCCGCCGCCGCCTTGCGGCGCCCCGCCGGAGCTGCCCGGCGCGCCTGCGCGCCGGAACGGCAGCGTGAGGCAAACCGTGGCACCCATCGAAGGATTCGAACCTCCATTTCCGGGTTCAGAGCCCGGCGTCCTAGCCGTTGAACGAGATGGGTGAGGATGGACCTCGTTAAGAGACTTGAACTCCCGACCTTCGCATCCGCAACGCGATGCTCTCATCCGGCTGAGGTATGCGAGGATTTGGGATGATCGATCCACTGCCGCTGACGTATTCGACGGTCCATCGGCGGCTCGGCGGGCGCAAACCAGCGCGCGCCGGCGTGCGTGGTCAGCGTTTGCGTTGGCCGCGTTGCAGGCTAAGGCGGCGGCGCCGCGCATGATATGTGGCGAAGTCGATCATGACGGGCGCGTCTAACGGGTGTTGATGGCGACACCATGGCCGGTGCGCGGCGCGGGCCCGAATTGCACCTCCTGGCCCTTTTGCGGGCGAGCGGGTGAAGGCTGGCGACCACCCCGTGTGCGCCCAGTTGCCATCAAGTGCGCATCATACGGGCTTGAATGTTGCCGGGTTACCCAGTCCAATGGAGCCGAGCCACCCGCAAGCAGTGGGCAAGGAGGACGCGAAAATGGCCAGCCTGAACGGTGTAATTCCACCTGCCACGACCCCGTTCGATGCAGCAGGCGAGATCCAGTTCGGCGATGCAGCCAGGCAGATCGATTGGCTGATCGCGGAGGGTGCGCGGGGCATTGCCGTTGGCGGTTCGACCGGCGAGGGGCACACGCTTGAGGCCGGAGAGTTCAAGGACCTGATCACCGCTGCGGCCGCGGCCGTGGCCGGGCGCGTGCCGCTTGTCGCCGGTATCATCACCGACAGCACGCGCGATGCGGTGGCGCGCGGCAAGTCGCTTGACGGCATCGAGGTGGCGGCGCTCCAGGTGACGCCGGTGCACTATCTGTTCCGGCCCGACGACGACTCGATGGTCGAGCACTTCCGGCGTCTGGCGGGAGAGACCGGACGAAAAATCCTGATCTACAATGTCGTGCCGTGGACCTACCTTTCGCCGGCGTTGTTGCTGCGCATCATGGACGAGGTGCCGGGCGTGATCGGGGTCAAGCAATCTGCGGGCGACCTCAAACTGTTTGCTGACCTGATGGCGGATGCGCGGCCCGGCAACCTGGTTTTCAGTGCCGTGGATGCGTTGATGTATCCTTCCTACACGCTCGGTGCGCACGGTTCGATCGCAGCCATCCTGACGGCTGCGCCACGGCGTTCGGTCGATCTGTGGGAGGCCGTCAAAGCCGGCGATCATTCCACCGCGCACGATCTCCACATCAAACTGCTGCGGTTGTGGAACGCGCTGCTGCCGCACGACAACCTGCCGGCGGCGGTCAAGTTCGCGCAGTCCCTGCAGGGCTGCCCGTCCGGCCTGCCGCGCCAGCCGATGCCGGCAGCGAGTGAGAGCCAGCAGAGCGCAATCCGTGCCGCTCTAGGCGAACTCGGCGCGATCGACGCAGGCGCAGACGCGGCGGAATAGGGATTGAGGCGGGCGCAACCGAGCCTCTCGGACAGGCCTGACTTCGGCCGGCGGCAGGTACATGACGAATGCAGCAGAGTTGGAGTGAAGCGCAATGGACAGTCTTCACGAACCTGCCCGGGAAACACCGATTCGTGGCCGCTGGGACGTGATTATCGCCGGCGGTGGCACCGCCGGGATCATTGCGGCGCTGGCGGTACGAGAGATGGCGTGCACGGTGCTGGTGCTGGAACGTTCAGGCGTTCTTGGCGGTCATATCCCTGCGCAGTTCCTCGAACACAGCGTCGGTTGGTACGATGCGAACGGGACGAAGATTACGGGCGGACTGCCCGATCGGCTTGTCGACGCGCTGGTCGCTGCCGGCGGCTCGCCGGGGCACGTACCGGACGACACGCGCTATACGACATACCGCCTGCCGGTGAACCACGAGGTCTTCAAAGCCGTCGTCTCGACGATGCTCGCGGACGCAGGGGTCGATACACGGCTCGATGCGCCTGTTGCCAGTGTAATCCAGCGCGACGACGGGATCGCCGTCGTTGCCGAGACCAAGGGCGGACGGGCGGCGCACGTTGCGCGCGTTGCTATCGACTGCACGGGCGATGGCGATCTCTGCCACCTGGCCGGCGCCGCGTTTCATGATAGTGACCTCACGCAGCCCGTCAGCCAACTGTTCAAGCTCGGCGGTGTCGACTACGACGGCATCCTTGGCTACGTGCGGGAGAACCCGACCGATTTCAAATGGAATATCGATGCGGATGCGCTTGCGGCAGACCCCCACCTGAACCTGTGGGGCTTTACCGGTGCGCTGGCGCAAGGTCACAAAAGCGGGCGGCTGTCGCTGCTGCGCAACGAGATACATCTGGCAGGCGACAGGCAGACGGGCGAGGCGGTGGTCAACTTCACGCGCGTAGCCGGCGATGCGACCGAGCCAGAAGCCATGGCCAAAGCCGATCCCGTGCTGCGCCGCCAAATGCTGGAATTTCTCGATTGGTTCCGGGCAAGCGTGCCCGGTTTTGAAAACGCCTTCCTTGCCGGATCGGCCAGCGCCGTCGGGGTGCGCGAGAGCCGACGCGTCAAAGGGCTCGCAACGCTCAGGGATGAGGATGTGCGCACCTCCCGCCAGCCGCCCGATGCGGTTGCCCAGGGCGGATTCCCGATGGACAGTCACGATCCGCTGGGCGCTTCCATGGACGGCACCGAGAAGGTCTCGAGCGCCTACGGAATTCCGTTCGGCTGTTTCGTGCCGGTGGGTGTCGACCGGTTGCTGGTCGCGGGCCGCTGCATCTCGGCGGAACGAAAAGCGCTGGCCAGTGCCCGATTGACCGGGACAGTGATGGCCATGGGCCAGGCTGTCGGTGTCGCGGCCGGCCTTGCTGCGCGCGCGGATATTGAGCCGCGGGCTCTCGATGTCGAAACCCTGCGCGAGGCGCTTCGGAAATTGGGCGCGCTGCTGGCTTGACGTCCTCGTGTGGGTCTCCGCCGTGCAAGCCGGAGGACACATCACGTACGATCGAGCAAACCTTCCGAACGGGCGAGCATGGGAAGCAACCTGCTCCAGTGACAGATTGAGCGGGCATCGCTCAACCACACATGCGGCGGTGCAGAACGTCTTTGTCTGGAGTTCGGGAGATCAATCATGTTTCGCACGACGCTAAACGGACTTGCCCTTGCAGCCGCCATTGTTGCGGCGACAAATGCGGCATATGCCAAGGATATGAGCGACCTCGAGATCGCCCACACGGCCTACACGGCAGGCGAACTCGATATCCGCTACGCCCATCTCGCACTTGCAATCTCGGAGAATGCTGCAGTACGAAACTTCGCGTCGACAATGGTGCGCGACCATACCGCCGTAAACGACCAGGCCGTCGCGCTGGTCAAGAAGCTCAAAGTGACGCCCAAGGACAACGGCCTGAGCAAATCGCTGGTGGACGGTGCCAAGAAGAAGCGCGCAAAATTGCGACGGCTCGACGGCAAAGCTTTCGATTGCGCCTATGCCGAAAACGAACTCGGCTACCACAAGGTCGTCAACCAGACCGTCGAGACGAAGTTCATTCCAAAGGTGGGCGTCAAGCCGCTCAAACAGCTTCTGTCGGAAGCGCTTGCTATCTTCAAGGCGCATGAAAAGCATGCCGCAGAGATGGTCGCTGCCCTGAAGTGCGGCTCATGACATGAAAGTGCCAAGACGCGGGCCGGACCACTTGGGCCTGATGTGTGCTTTGGCGTTCTGTGCGTGGATTGGCAGCTCCGCGCACGGTGCCGCCAACGAGCCGGCGCAAATCCATCGCGTCGAAATCAAGCGCTTTGCGTATGAGCCCGATCACCTGGAGGTACGGCCCGGCGACACGATCATCTGGATCAATCGGGATATCGCACCCCACACTGCGAGCGAAAAATCCGGCGTCTGGACGACGGGCCGATTGAAGCGTGAGCAAAGTGAAGAGATGATCGTACCGGACCCGTTGGGCACGGTTGAGTATTTCTGCAAATATCATCCGCACATGAAAGCCCGCATCGTCGTGCGGAAATAGGTTCCTGCGGCTCGCAGGAACCCGTGCAGGGAGCATCCCATGGACCCATTGAGCGAGATTCTGGCCCAGCTCGACTTCAAGGGCATGCTGTACTTCTCGACGGAGTTCACGCCGCCCTGGGGGGTGAGGGTTCCGGCAGACCCGAATGTCATACACTTTCACATGGTCACGCGCGGTGTCTGCTACGTGCGGCTTGAAGGCGACGCCACGGCGCAGGCGCTACGGTCCGGCGATTTCGTGTTGGTGTCGCGGGGCGAGGCGCACGACCTGATGCACGACATCTCGGCGCGCCCTCGCGACTTGCATGCCGTGATGGCGGAGACCGGCTACAACGGTAGCGGAACACTGATCTACCGTATGTCGGACCATGGCCAGGAAACGAGATTGGTGTGCGGGCATTTCAGGTTCAGCGAGCGTGCAAGCGGGCGCGCGTTTCTTGGCGAAATGCCTTCGCTTTTCGTCGTCCGCAAGGACGAAATCGCGGTCAACGAGTGGCTGCACGCAAGCATCAATCTGCTGGAACATGAACAGGACCGCCCGATGCCGGGCCGCGACGCCGTTGTTCGCCATGTTACCGAAATCTTGTTCGTTCAGGCCTTGCGCTTATGGATTGACCGCGAACGGGTTTCACAGAGCCTGGTCAAAGCTCTCTCGGATAAGCGTATCGCCAAGGCAATCGGCGCCGTTCACGCATCACCCAATTATCGATGGAGCGTCGAGGAACTCGCTCGGACATCGGGCCTCTCGCGGACGGCCTTCGCCGAGCGATTCCAGAAACTGACGGGGTTGACACCGCTCCAGTACGTTACGGATTGGCGTTTGACCCGCGCACGATCCATGCTCCAACACACGGATCAGTCGGTCGATGAAGTTGCAGAGGCGGTCGGCTATCAATCCTCCGCCGCGTTCTCCCGCGTCTACACGCGCAAGTTCGGCGAAGGCCCGGGGGCGACCCGCCGCCTCGTGCGCCGCCGGGCGTCGTGAACGAGCCGCGCCGCAGTCATCAAGGCCCGACCCATGATCCCTGAGGCACCGGCTGAGCGGCCGGCGGGCGGCACGAGGAGTGCCGGATCCCGGGCGGCGTCTTTGCGCGCCCCGCGCCCCGGCATTGCGCACTTGGCGCGCCAGCGACCCGGTTGTTTCGGCTGGCGTCGGGCGCAGACCGCAACGTGACCTGCCGAACGCCCGCCCGGAGTTCTCGAAAGCCGTTCCCATGTCGCCCAGGAAGAGCTGTTATCGCAAACCGCCACCTCATCCGAGATTTCCTGCGGCAGTTTCATTGCAATCGTTGCGGCGGGCAGATCAACTGCAGTCAAGCGTGATCGGTGCCGAACACCCAGCGCATCGCTTGCACGATTTCCCGCTCATACCCGCCTTTGGCTCTCTGCAAATGCCTTTTCCCAGTTGCGCCCGTCGAATACGCGAACCTCCGGCGTCTCGCTGTGGACGTCGAAATCATCCAGCGTATTGACGTTGACGATGAACATCTCGGGTGCAGCTCTCGGGTTGCCGTGCGTGTGGATCCCGCAGTTCGGGCAAAAGTAGTGTTTCGCGATCCTTTCGTTGAACTGGTAGACCCGCACTTTGTCTGCGCCCTGCGTGATCCTGAGGTTTTCGGGTTTGACCCGCGCGAGCAAGATGCCCTTTTTGGTACAGATCGAGCACGTGCAGCGCGTGACCGACGTGATATCGGCGGTGATTTCGTAGGTCACGTCACCGCAATGGCAGCTGCCGTGATAGGTCTTCATTGGGCTGTCCCCTGCCGTTTGTCGAAATGCGCACTGATTGAAGCAAGGGAGCAACAAAATGCCAATTGAAAGATTGATGGTCGACGGCGAGGCAACCCCGTTCAGCCACTATTGCCACGTGGTCCGGGCCGGCGATCATGTCTGGTTGTCCGGCATGGTCGGCATCACTCCGGACGGTGATGTGCCGGAAGATACCGTCTCGCAATTTCGCGTGGCGATGGCCTCGATCGACACTTGCCTGCGCGCCGCCGGCGGCCGCCCGGACCAGATCGTCAAGGTCCAGGTCTTCCTGACGGATATATCCGAGCGCGGCGCGATCAATGTCGTACGCCAGGACTACTTCGGCGATCACCGCCCGGCGTCCACACTGCTCGAAGTCTCCGCATTGGTCGACCCGCGCCTTAAGGTCGAGATCGAGGCCGTCGCCTACCTGGGAGCGTAGCTGCCAGCGCTGACCATCGCCGGTACGCCACCATTGCCGTATCCAGGGCCGACCGATCTGGATGCAGCCCCGGAATTCGTTTGTATCCAGACGCAGTACTGCCGTGGCTGCATGGGAATAGGATCGTCATGGCTGCACGTCACCATTGCAGGTTGCAAGCTGGCGACACGCTGCTCTCATACGGGCGCGATGCGGACTTTCGGTTCAGGTCCGCGCCAGGCCCTTCAGTGGTTTTGCATCGGTCTTGGTCGTTCCAGCCATTTTAAACGTACTTTTCAGCGTGAACCTTTTTGCTGCGCTGTGCGACCTATCGACGAAAGCGCGCATGATCGAACCTGTATTCATGCGGCATTCAAGCCAATCCGGACAACCTCTTGCACGAGCGGTTTCCAGCAGCGGAGAGAAGCAATGAAGAGTTCCAGCGCCATCATTACCGCACTTGCAGGCGCAATAGGCTTAGCCTTAATGGCGGCACCGGCAAGCGCGTGCATCACCTCGAACTGGACGAAAATATCCGGCAATAGCTTTGCCGACACGATCAAGGGCAGGGATTGCGGTGGAACCATGTCGGTCCGATTGAGCGGTGGCTTCGGCGATACCGGCTGGATACCTGTATATAAGAACGGGACCTCCGACTTTAGAGCCCAGTATGGGGACGGACGAGTGCTTACCGACATCCACTTGAAGGTGAACGGAGCGACCATGACCGGTTCCTTCCACCACAGGGCTGCCACCGGCACGAGTTTCACAAAGGGCAAGTATCATCTGAACTAGCTTTAATTGGAGCGCAGGCTTCCGGGAACCGGGCACGTGCTGGCTCTCAAATTGCTGAAAGCAGGGAGGCCAAATTGCTGAAAGCAGGGAGGCTTGTGGACGTGCCGTGCCGGGTCGGCTTCACAAACGACGTCGTTTGGCCTCGGCGATGATCTGCTCCAATTCCGACTTCGAAAGGTGACGCCGCTTCGTCGGCCCCGGGCCAAAAGGCGTTGCCTCCCACTGCGGGCCGCCACGCAGCACTGCCTGATACATGACCCACGCCCGAAATCGCGATACTCCGCCGGCCAAGAGTGCTTCGTAGAACACGCGATGCGCCGTATCGCTATCTGCAATTTTCCTTTCACACATCCAGTCATGGATAACTGCTGCGTTGCGATACCTCCCTGACCACGGGCCGCCAATCCAAGACCACACGGCCTTCGGAATGGACGCACCATTTACGACGGTGCCGGCCGGAACCGACCAAAGGTGACCGCGTTCATCGCGAAACGAGTACTGCGAAAGTAGTTGGAATTCTGTGTGACCAGTATCGTGTTCGCCGTGATCGACAAACCGATCTGCGACGTCTAACAATTGCAGCTTGCCTTCGAAATAACCCCCTTTAGGGCGAAATTCGCTGACAGCTTGGGTCGATAAGGTGCCAACGAATATCAACATCACTAGCAAGCGGCTTGCTAACCGCCAAAACTCAATGAGCACGACACCCTCCGATAGTGATTCGAGCCTTATTGGAGGCTTCTTAGGTATGCTACAGCGCAGCCTTGCCGCAATTTTTTTGATATTTCCGTGGGCGTTGCCAGCAACCAGCCAAGAACTGGTGAATGGCCTGTCACACGCCAACGCCTGGGTGTTTCGCCCACTACCTCCACATGAAATTCGAACATCATTTTTTCGCTTCAAGAGCGGAGACGAAGCAAACGACATTGTCAACGACATCATGGCTCTGTATTCGCTGCCTCCCAATTTCGAGGTGTACCGTGGCCCTTACGACAATGCGGCTGCCCGTATCGAAAATGGTCGCCGGGTCATCTATTATTCGCAAGACTGGTTCGCGCGGGTCATCGGTGAAGACCGCTGGAAGGCAGTTGTCATGATGGCTCACGAGATAGGCCATCATCTATCCGGCCATACACTCACGCACGGCAGCAATCGTATGAAGCAAGAACTTGAAGCGGATATCTTCGCCGGCTCGGTCGTCGCTCGACTGGGTGGCTCGCTAGCTGACGCACGAAGGCTCTATATGACTCTGCCTAAGCGCGGCACTTCCACTCATCCCTCGCGCCGGGAAAGGCTGGAGGCCGTAGCAGTTGGTTGGACCGATACGCTGCGCAAGTTGGGCAAACGGCAGTTGGGCTCGAGGCAAGGCAAGGAGCGCGCAGCTCGAGAAAAACAGGCCAATCTCCCGCCACTGCCTCTAAAGCGGAAAGACATGCTGACCGACGGCCAGTTGACGACGCCCTCAAAGCAAAACAACATCAATGAAAAACAGGGCAAACATCATCAGGAACCAGCCTCGGCAGCATTGACAAACGGCACGCAAACCAATCGCTCCAAACCGACCACAAAGACGCAAAAACCTTCCAACACCACGCCTAAGAGGAACAAGAAGGCAGCCCGCGCTGCGCGGCTTCCTAAAGCGAGGACCAAAAGGAAGCGGATTTGCACTCTTCGGTTCCGCGCCAATATGTGGGATGTTGAATGTCCGGGCGGATGCAGACAAGCGCTGCACAACAAGCAACCGGATGTAGGCTGCACCGAAAGATAAAGTCCAGGCGGTACTTGTGCAGCGCAAGCACAATCGCACGCCGCGGTTTTCGTGTAGCAGGCCCTGCTATCTCGCAGCTCCCCGGCTCTCGCAATCCGGCCATCTCTGTCACTGAGCGCACAAGGACGGAGTACGATCTGGCTGCCAATGTGCGCCTCGGGCTTTCGTGAGCCCCTGGCACAGCGGCGATTGCGCCGAATTCGGGCTTCTCCCCCTTGACACGACCGGCCGCTATCACGGAACGATCGCCGGGTCAGCGGAAGCGCGCCGAAGCGAGACCAACCCGACCATGCAGAAGACGACCGAAGAAAACCTTGCCGCAGGCGAGCGGGCGAAGACCGCCATGCCGGTGCTGCTGGCGCTCAGCCTGGCGCACCTCCTCAACGACATGATGCAAGGCCTGGTGCCGGCGATCTATCCGATTATCAAGGACGTGCACGGGCTGAGCTTTGCGCAGATCGGCCTCATCACGCTGGCCTTCGAGCTGACGGCCTCGCTGCTGCAGCCGGCCGTCGGTTTCATCACCGACAAGAAACCGCAGCCCTATTCGCTGGTTGCCGGCATGGGGCTGACGCTGGTCGGCCTGATCGTCCTCGGCATGGCCGGCAACTACATGATGCTGCTGGTCGGGGCGGCGCTGGTCGGCACCGGTTCGTCGGTGTTTCATCCGGAGGCGACGCGGGTGGCGCGGATGGCGTCGGGCGGCCGGCAGGGTTTTGCGCAGGCGGTGTTCCAGCTTGGCGGCCGGGGCGGTGCGTCGCTCGGGCCGGTGCTGGCGGCGTTCATCGTGGTGCCGAACGGGCAGGCCAGCGTCGCCTGGTTCGCGGTGGTGGCGCTGCTTGCAATGGTGATCTTGAACTACGTCGGCGGGTGGTATGCCGCGCGCGTGCCGGCGGGTCGCACCGGTGCCGCGGGCGGGCACGAGCAAAGCCCCGTGGCAACGTCACGCGGCGTGCTGTTTGCCGTGTTCATCCTGATCGTGCTGATGTTTTCGAAGAGCGCCTATACCGCGAGCTTTTCGTCCTACTACACGTTTTTCCTGATCGATAAGTTCGGGCTCAAGGTGGAGAACGCACAGCTGATGCTGTTTGTCTATCTGACGGCAGGAGCATTGGGCGTGTTGATCGGCGGGCCGCTCGGCGACCGTATCGGGCGGCGGCGGATCATCTGGTTTTCGATCCTCGGGGCGCTGCCGTTCTCGCTGCTGTTGCCCTACGTCAACCTGTTCTGGACCGGCGTCCTGACGGTGACGGTGGCGATGATCATGGCCAGCGCGTTCGCCGCGATCCTGGTTTATGCCATGGAGCTGCTGCCCGGCCGGATCGGACTGATCGGGGGATTGTTCTACGGGCTGGTGTTCGGGCTTGGCGCCGTGAGCGCGGCGTTCCTCGGCGTGCTGGCCGACTACACGAGCATCGCGACGGTGTTCCAGATCTGCGCCTTCCTGCCGACAATCGGACTGCTGACCTGGTTCCTACCGGATATCAGGTCTTAGGTTGCTTGCCTCACGCTGCTCATTCGGCGCGAGCGCGCCGGGCAGCTCCGGCGGGGCGCCGCAACGCGGCGGCGGCCGGTCGGCCGCGAACAGGTGCGCGACCAAAGGTTCGATAAGGCACCTGTTCGGGTGCAACTGCGACCCGCGCCCTTGGCGCGCCCGCGCGGAGGCGCAGGCTGGGCAGCAGCCGGTGCGCGCCGTGAGCGCAGAACCTGCCTTTTGTTGCCTCACGCTGCTGATCCGGCGCGAGCGCGCCGGGCAGCTCCGGCGAGGCGCCGCAACGCGGCGGCGGCCGGTCGGCCGCGAACAGGTGCGCGACCAAAGGATCGATAAGGCACCCGTCCGGGAGCCACGCGACCCGCGCCCTTGGCGCGCCCGCGCGGAGGCGCAGGCTGCGCAGCAGCCGGTGCGCGCCGTGAGCGCAGAACTCGCTTTTGTTGCCTCACGCTGCTCATTCGGCGCGAGCGCGCCGGGCAGCTCCGGCGGGGCGCCGCAACGCGGCGGCGGCCGGTCGGCCGCGAACAGGTGCGCGACCAAAGGATCGATAAGGCACCCGTCCGGGAGCCACGCGACCCGCGCCCTTGGCGCGCCCGCGCGGAGGCGCAGGCTGCGCAGCAGCCGGTGCGCGCCGTGAGCGCAGAACTCGCTTTTGTTGCCTCACGCTGCTCATTCGGCGCGAGCGCGCCGGGCAGCTCCGGCGGGGCGCCGCAACGCGGCGGCGGCCGGTCGGCCGCGAACAGGTGCGCGACCAAAGGATCGATAAGGCACCCGTCCGGGAGCCACGCGACCCGCGCCCTTGGCGCGCCCGCGCGGAGGCGCAGGCTGCGCAGCAGCCGGTGCGCGCCGTGAGCGCAGAACTCGCTTTTGTTGCCTCACGCTGCTCATTCGGCGCGAGCGCGCCGGGCAGCTCCGGCGGGGCGCCGCAACGCGGCGGCGGCCGGTCGGCCGCGAACAGGTGCGCGACCAAAGGATCGATAAGGCACCCGTCCGGGAGCCACGCGACCCGCGCCCTTGGCGCGCCCGCGCGGAGGCGCAGGCTGGGCAGCGGCCGGAGCGCGCCGTGAGCGAAGCGGCGCGTGAGCGCACACCACACCGCGCATGACGAAGCTCCTCTCACCGTCGGCGAACAATCCCCGTCTGACCATATCGCCTGCACCCGTATGGCCTCGGCACTTTGCTCGACTGGCCGCGAGACGCCGGCGACTGGGTCCGCATGTGGCGGCTATAGTCCTGACACAATCAATTTTATGGTCCTCGTTCAGGGACTTGGCCGGGGCCTTGGACAAGAAGGCATTCATGCGGGACTACTATGATGTATTGGGCGTTGCCAGAGATGCGAGCGAAACCGAAATTGCGGTCGCCTTTCATCAGCTAACGGCAGGCCTCGACGTCAAACGCGATGGCCTGCACGGGCGCGCGCAACGCGAGCACATCGAGAAGGCCTTCGAGGTCTTGGGCGACGCAAGACTGCGTCAGGCCTACAACGACGGACTTGCCCAGGCAATTGATGTCGCCCAGCCCTCGCGCGCCTTGCTTACACTTGTCGTTGTCGTTGCAAGTTCCGTCGCCGGCAGTCTCGCCATTTGGCTGGCGTTGGTGCATTTCGGACTGGTTCCGGGTGCGGGCTCGACACCGGAAGCACTGCAGCACGGCCGGCCGCCGTCCACGGGTCCGAGAATCGAAACAAAGACGGAGCCCCTTCGCCGGCGCAGCGCGCGGACTACGCAGAGGTCGGCGCCGGTCGTTGCCGAGACTGAAAGGAAACCGCCACCCAAGATCGCTGCCGCCATCGATGCCAAGGAGCGCAACACCAATCCTGCGACCCCGATTGCCACGGGTTCTGCAACGACCGGGCATGATCTGAACCAGGGTTGGCTGACCGGGAGCTGGACCAACGTCGGCCGGCGCGCGCCGCCCAAATCCAATCCGCCAGGCCCCGGCAAAGCCAAGCCGCGCGTGACCACGCGCCAGGCCGGTGTGGCAGATCAGACAGGCAAATTACCGAGCCGATCGGTTGCAAGCGTCAGCACCGGCAGCCTCACACCTCGGTCGCACAGCCGGAACCCGGCACGACGTGACAGACCTACTGCCGGCCGTCAAAGCCGTCGCAAAGCCACGGCCCGGTGGCGTGGACGGGCCCGCAAGAAGCCCGCCGCCGTTGCCAAACCGAAACCGGCGAGTTGGACATTGTTGGCCCGGCGATGGTCGCCGCGTTTCGAGGTCGGCGCGTTTTCGATCAATCTCGTAGAAAAGTGCAGCGACTGCCGATGGTTCCGCCTCGTTGCCCGCCGGCGCGACGTGCGCATTCACGAAGCGCGCGCCCATTACGGCGACGGGACGAGCAGGGCGCTGATGTCCTCCCGCGTCGTCCGTGATGATCGCGATGCCAAACCGTTCCGCGTCGGCGAACGTGCCGCCGCCACCGTGCGCCTGTCGGTCGTGCATCAGTCGAAATTCAACATGCACGGAAGAGGGTGGCTGGAGGTCTGGGGGCTGCGCGGCCGCAAGGCCGATCCTGCTGTTGCAGCATGGAGCAGATAGAACAACCGGCACGTGCACCGCGGTTGGCCGGTTCCGTTTCATACGGTCTTTATCGCCTGTCTGATGGAACGATCGTGCTTCCCGCCTTCCGGCCCTCGACGCTCCGGCTATGCTGTTGCTCATTGTCCATCGAACCCGGGGCGTGAGCGCAAATGTCGGACTACAACGTCGGTGATCTGGTCGCCGAATTCATCCACCAGGTCGGGATCGAGGTCGTGTTCGGCGTCGTCTCCGTCCACAACATTCCGATCATCGATGGCCTCGGCCGCCGCAATACGGTGCGCGTCGTTCCGGCCCGCGGTGAAATGGGCGCCGGTCACATGGCTGATGGCTACGCACGCGCCCGTCGCGGCCTTGGTTGCTTCATTACCTCCACCGGCCCCGGCGCGGCCAACGCTCCGGGCGCGCTTGTCGAGGCGCGCTTCGGCTCGAGCCCGGTGCTGCACCTGACCGGCCAGACCGCAACCGCGGATCTCGATCAGGCCCATGGTGCGGTCCACGATGTACCGGACCAGCTCGGCATGTTGCGTTCGGTCTCCAAGTGCGCGTGGCGCATCACGACGCCCGAGGAAGCGTTCGGCATCCTGGTCAAGGCGGCGGCAATGGCGTTGACGCCCCCGATGGGACCGGTCAGCGTAGAAATCCCGATCGACGTCCAACGCGCGCGGATCGCGCGGCCGCCACAGCTCGACGCGCTCGTTCTGCCGATCCCGATAGCCGACGCCGGCGATCCGGCAAGCCTCGAAGCGATCGCGCAGATGTTGGCGTCTGCCAGACGCCCGCTGTTGTGGTGCGGCACCGGCGCCAAGTTCGCCCGCGAGCCGGTTGCGCGCCTCGCCGACCTCGGCATCGCCGTCGTGACATCGGTCAACGGCCGTGCCGTCGTGCCGGAAGACCACCCGATGACCCTCGGCGCCTTCAACGCGGTACCCGCCGTCGAAGCCCTTTATCGCGATGTCGACCTGATGGTCGTCGCCGGCGGGCGTTTGCGCGGTCATGAAACCCGCGACCTGCAATTGCAGTTGCCGGACCGCCGCATTCAAATCGACATCGACCCCGAAGCCTGCGGGCGCACCTATACCGCGGACCATTTCCACGTTGGCGAGGCAGGCGCTGCTCTGACCGCGCTTGCCGATCGTCTGCAGGGTCGCATGTCGGTCGCCGAGGACTGGCCGGCCACCATCGCCGCCACGCGGGAAACGGCCCACGCCGCCTATCGGGAAACGCTCGGGCCCTACGTAGAGTTTCCGCGCATCGTCCGCGATGCCATGCCCGATGACGCGCTCTGGGTGCGCGACGTGACGATCTCGAACTCGACGTGGGGCAATCGCTACTTGCCGTTAAGTGCACCCGAGCAGAACATCTACCCCGTTGGCGCCGCCATCGGCCCCGGCTTCCAGTTGGGCATTGGCGCGGCCTTCGCCGAGGGCGGACGCAAAGTTTTGGCGATGACCGGCGACGGCGGCTTCCATCTCAACATGACCGAACTCTGGACCGCGGTTCAGGAGAACGCTGACGTCGTCATCATGGTCATGAACGACAAGGCCTACGGCGTCATCAAGGACATCCAGGACATTCTCTATGGCGGCCGCCACTTTGCCGCCGACCCGCTCGGCCCGGATCTCGAAGGCCTCGCGCAATTGGTAGGCCTGCCGTTCTGGCGTGTATCCGAACTGGACGAACTTGGCCCGAGCCTCTCGCAGGCGATCGCCGTTGACGGCCCGGCGCTCGTCGAAGTCGACATGCTGAGCTTCGGCAAATACCCGCGCTACTTCGCGCCGCCGCCCTACGCCGCCAGGTCGGACTGAGACGGCGGCGCGCCGTCTATTCGCTGCCGCGCTGACGAGGTGGTCTCAGCCTTTGCCGCCCGTCGGAACCTTGTTGAACGGCACACCCTTGTCGACACGCACGTCGGCCGGCAGGCCGAGCACCCGTTCGGCGATGATGTTACGCATCACCTCGTCCGTGCCACCGGCAATCCTGAGCGCCGGCGAATAGAGCAGCGCTTCTTCGAACAGGCCGTTGAGCGGCAGGTCACCGCCGGCATCCGGCCCCGCCATGCCAAGCAGATCGAGCCCGTAGGCTGTTATGTCCTGCAGCTTGCTTGCCAGCACCAGCTTGTTGATCGACGACTCCGGCCCCGGCGTCGTGCCGCGCGACAGCGCCGTCATCGTCCGGAACCGGGTGAATTTCAGCCCTTCACCGCGCACATACCATTCGGCGATTTTCTCTTCGATACCCGGATCTTCAATCGCCGGCCCGTCCGGGCCCTGGATCTCGCGCGCCAGCCGCAGGAGTTCATCGACATCCGGCCCGGGCGTGTCGCCGATCACGAAGCGTTCGTTCATCAGTGTGGTCAACGAGACCTTCCAGCCCTCACCGACTTCGCCGAGGCGCTGACTGTCCGGAATGCGCACGTTCTCGAAGAACACTTCGTTGAAGTTGCTCGAACCCGACATCTGGCGGATCGGCCTGATCTCGATGCCTGGCGATGTCATGTCGACGAAGAAGTAGGTGAGCCCCTTGTGTTTCGGGGCGTCGAAGTCGCTGCGCGTGACCACCACACCCCAGTCGCTATAGTGCGCGCCGGACGTCCAGATTTTTTGCCCGTTGATGACCCACGCGTCGCCGTCGCGCTCCGCCCGCGTCCTCAGTGCCGCCAGGTCCGATCCGCCGGCCGGTTCCGAGAACAACTGGCACCAGATTTCGTCGGCACGCAGCGCCGGCCTGGCATAGCGTGCGATATGCTCCTCGGTGCCCCACGTGCAAAGCGTCGGCAGGCACATGCCGAGACCGATCGTGAAAAACATCGGATCGACGTCGAACTTCGCCTCTTCCTGGTTGAAGATTACCTGCTGGATCTGGCTGCCGCCACGCCCGCCCCACTCCTTCGGCCAGGCAATGCCGGCAAAACCGGCATCGGCTTTCTTTGCCTGATAGGCGCGGTTGGCGGCGAGTTTTTCCGGGTCTTCCTGTCCGCGGCGATAGCCACGCACTTCGCCGGGCTTGCGCCGTGTCGCATTGGCTTCGAGGAAGGCGATCGCGTCGGCGCGGAACGCGGCTTCTTCGGGTGTGTCGTTGAAATCCATGTCGCTCTCCTGTCCGCCTCAGGCTGCCTGACCGGGCGCGATGTTGCGTGCTTTGAGCTCGCGCGTAAGGCGTCGTTTCCATTCGCTCGGCCCGCCGAGTGCGAGCCGCAGAAGGCTCGCGCGCCGGTAGTTCAGGTGGCAGTCCCCTTCCCATGTGTAGCCGATGCCGCCGTGCGTCTGGACGTTTTCCTTGGCCGCCTGCCATCCGGCATCGCTGGCTGCAATGCGCGCGACCGATGCCGCCACCGGCAGTTCGGCAGCCTCGGTGGAAAGCGCCCATGCACCGTAGTAGGCGTTGGAGCGTGCCAGCTCGATCGCGACGTAGATGTCGGCCAGCTTGTGCTTGATCGCCTGGAATGAACCGATCGGGCGGCCAAAGGCGTAGCGTTCCAGCGCATAGGCCTTGGCCATATCGAGCGCGGCCTGCGCGGCGCCGACCTGCTCGAACGCCATCATCACGGCCGCCCGGTCGATCAGGCGCTGCAGGTCACGCGGGCTCTTGGCATCCTCCAGCGGATCCGCCCCGGCATTGTCGAACGTGATGCGGGCCAGGGATCGGCTCGGATCGATGGTCTCGGCGGGTTCGCGCGTGACGCCGGGGCCGGCAAGATCGACGACGTGCAGCCATGGACCCTTGCCGCCGTTCGATGAGGCCGCAACGATTGCAATTTGCGCGCAGTCACCGTCGTTGACCCCGATCTTGCGTCCGCTGAGGCGGCCGTCGCGTACCTGTGCGGCGAGCCTTTCGGCAACGAATGCGCCGGGTTGTTCGGCGGCCGCGAACGCTGCCACGGTCTGGCCGCCGGCAAGCCCCGGCAGATAGCGCTGCTTCTGCGCCTGCGACCCGAACATCAAAATCGCCTCGATGCCGAGATAGACCGTCGAGCTGAACGGTACCGGCGCCAACCGGTAGCCGATTTCTTCGGCAAGCACGCACGCTGCCAAATGTCCGAGTTCGGATCCGCCGTAGGCCTCCGGCACCGTAACGCCGGCCCAGCCCATCGCGGCCATCTCTTGCCATAAGCCGGCATCGAATGCCTGATCGGACTCGAGCACGCGGCGGTTCACCTCCGGCCCGCACTTGTCGGCGAGGAAACGGCTGGCCTGCTCACGCAGCATTTTGAGGTCGTCGGGAAAATCGAAATTCATGAGAGTCCGTTCCGGCTCGTGTTGATGGATCGTTTCGGCGTCAAGTTTCGCGAAGCGTTGGCCGCGGCCTCGTCGGTTCGCCGCGCGCTGCCGCCGTCTCCTGCCTCCAATAGGCATCGCGCAGCTTGCGCTTGTAAAGCTTGCCATTGTCCTGGCGCGGTAGCGCGTCGACGAAATCCACCGTCCGCGGGCACTTGATGGCACTTAGCTGGCTGCGGCAGTGAGCGATCAGCTCGGCTTCCAGCTCCGCTCCGGCCATGTCCGCGTCAACCGGCTGCACGATCGCCTTGACTTCTTCTCCAAACTCCGCGTTCGGCACGCCGATGACCGCAGCGTCATGCACCTTGGCATGCAACGCCAAAACGTTCTCGGCTTCCTGCGGATAGATGTTGACGCCACCGGAGATGATCATGTTCGCCCGCCGGTCGGTCAGGTAGAGATAGCCCTCGGCATCGAGATAACCGACGTCGCCGATCGTGCTCCATCCGTGCCGATTGTATGCCGCGGCCGTCTTTTCTGCGTCGTTGTGATAGGCGAACGGCGGCCCGCCTTCGAAATAGATCGTTCCTTCCTCGCCCGTGGGGAGCGGCTCACCTGCTTCATCGCAGATATGTATGCTGCCCGACAGTGGCCGGCCGACCGAGCCCGGATGCGCGAGCCATTCCTCCGTGTCGATGACGGTGATCCCGTTGCCTTCGGAACCGCCGTAGTATTCACGGATGATCGGACCCCACCAGGCAATCATCTGCCGTTTGATTTCGACCGGGCAGGGCGCCGCGGCATGGATCGCACAGCGGTGGCTTGCTAGGTCACGGCCCGTGCGCAAGTCCTCCGGCAAACGCAGCATCCGTATGAAGTGTGTCGGCACCCACTGGCTATGCGTGACCCGGTAACGCTCGATTGCACAAAGCGCCAGTTCGGCATCGAACTTTGCCAGAACGACCGTGGTCCCGCCGGCCCTGAGCGTGCGCAGATTGAAGGCCAGGGGCGCTGCATGATAGAGCGGCGCCGGCGACAGATAGACGGTTCTCTCATCAAGGCCGTAAAAGTCGATCACCCGGCGCAGCGACGGTGACAGCGCCCCGAACGGCACCTCGGGCAACGGTTTCCTGATGCCTTTCGGCCGCCCGGTGGTGCCGGAAGAATAGAGCATCTCGATGCCTTCCGATTGATCGGCGATGGGGTGCGATGGTTGCGCAGCGAGGGCCTCGTCGAGATCGACGAACCCGGCGTCGCCACCATCGAGCATCAGCCGCCGCTCCGGCGCGATGCCCGATGCCGTCAGCTTGCCCGCCGTCTCGGCGAACGCGGCGGACGTCACGAGCAGCTTGGCGCCGCTGTCATCGAGTATGTAGTCGATTTCGGAAGCCGTCAGATGTGTTGCGATGGCGGTCACCCTGAGCCCGGCCCGCATTCCGCCCCACACCAGGCCGACATAGTCCGCCCGGTTCTCAAGCAGAACGGCCAGTCCGTCGCCGCGCGCCGCGCCGAGCCGGCGCACCAGTTGTGCAAACCGGTTCGAGTGCAATTCGAAGTCCGCGAACGTTACGATCTCGTCTGCCGCCCGGTCGCGCTGCGCAACGATTACCGCCGGTCGCTCCGGCGTCGCTTCTGCATGCAGTCCCGGATGTTTGAAGATCAGCTCGTCGTCCATCGCTGCGTCCATCGCTCTCCCTCACCGGCAACGGTTGCCCGCCGCGATCGGGGTGTAAAGGCGCCTGCGCGATTTATCTGCCTCGCGATCCGGGCAGCGATGTCGGAATTCGGCCGCCGCCAGCGATCAGAGAGGCGCTCGCGAACGACCGTCCGCGCCGGCCGTGCGGCTAACGCTCGGTTCAGGGCGACCAGCGCAGAAAGTTTTCCAGAAGCTGCAGTCCGAGCTTTTGGCTCTTTTCCGGATGGAACTGGGTGCCGACCATGTTGTCCCGCCCGACCATCGCGGTAATCGCGCCGCCGTAATCGGTCTGCGCCAGGACCATGCCTCGGTCGACTGGCTGCATGTGGAACGAATGCACGAAGTAGGCGTGCAGCCCGTCCGGGCCGAGGGCAATGCCGTCGAGCACGGCGTGATCGCTGCTCTTTGCAAGCGTATTCCAGCCCATGTGTGGGATCTTCAATGCCGGGTCACGCGGTGCGATCGCGGCAACGTCGCCCGCAATCCAGCCGAGACCTTCGGTCTCGCCAAATTCAAGCCCGCGGCTCGCCATCAGCTGCATCCCGACGCAGATGCCGAGGAACGGCCGTGCCTTTTCGACGACCGCCTCCTCGAGCGCCTCGACCATGCCGGCAACGGCCACGAGCCCCGCCTTGCAATCGGCGAACGCGCCGACGCCTGGCAGGATGATCCGGTCGGCCTGCGTCACGTCATCGGCCCGCGCGGTGACCCGGACCTCGGCCGCGATACCGGCATCCCTCGCTGCCCGCTGGACTGACTTGTGCGCTGAATGGAGGTTTCCGGAACCGTAATCGATGATGGCGACGTTCTGCATCGCGCTATCGTCTCCACGGCATGGCGCTGCGCCAGCCCGTGCGCTTTGGCGGTATCACGTCGCCGGACATTGGCGGCGTTGTCGCCGCATCGCTGGTCGAAGTTTCGATGCCGCCGGGCGTGCCGGGCGGTGTGAAGTTTGCCGGGCTCACGGCCGGTACCGTTGGCAGCCAGTTTTCAAAGAAGCGTCGTTCGCACTCCTCGTTGGTTGCCCCGGTGACGTTCGCGATTTGTCGCCAGGCGCGCCGGTCGAGCGTCCATCGGATGAGCGAATCGGCCTCGAACCCGACGAGGAGATTGAGAGCGAGCGAAGCATAGCTCAGCCAGAAATCCGGGATACCGAGCAGCCCGAAGACGATAACGAGCACGAGAACGATCGCAATATAGCCGGCGAGCACCAGCCACAGCCGGTTTGCAAGCATCCAGATTGGCGGCAGCAGTGCGGCGAATAGCGAAAACCCGTCCTTGACGAACAGCAGCTCCCCGGCCCGGTCGTCGCGTGCCGCCGCAGGGTCCGGCCGCTCGTGAACGGTGAAGGCTTTGGTACCGCTGGTCCAGCGAAACAGCATGTCTACCCCTTGAGCGAGCCCTTCGTCGAAGGTACGCGGTCCGCCTGGCGTGGATCGATTTCGATGGCCTGGCGCAGGCACCGCGCCAGCGCCTTGAAGCACGTTTCCGCTATATGGTGATTGTTGTCACCGTACAGCGTGGCAATGTGCAGCGTGATCCCGGCATTTTGCGCAAATGCTTGAAACCACTCGCGAAACAGTTCGGTGTCCATGTCACCGACCTTGTCGCGCGAAAAGGTCGTCTGCCAGATGAGATAGGGTCGGCCGGACACGTCTATGGCACATCGCGTGAGCGTTTCATCCATCGCGAGATGGCAGTCGGCGTAGCGGGTGATCCCCTTGCGCTCGCCGAGCGCTTTGGCGAGCGCTTGGCCCAGCACGATGCCGGCGTCTTCCACCGTGTGATGGAAATCGATATGCAGGTCACCCTTGGCCTTGAGCGTGATGTCGACCAGCGAGTGGCGCGAGAGTTGCTCCAGCATATGGTCGAGAAACCCGATGCCTGTGGCGATATCATAGGCGCCGGTCCCATCGAGGTTAACCGTCGCCTCGATGGCCGTTTCCTTTGTCTTGCGTTTGATCGTGGCGGTGCGCATATCGCCTGGAATCTCCCATTTTCCAGTTATCGACCGGGTTTAGCAGCTTGCAAACCACCGGCAAAGCTGCTGCTAACCGGTGTAGACCCTTGTTTTCGCATCGAACCGTTCCGAAATTCTTGCATCATGACAATGACCACCTTCCAAGCACCCTCTCACATGCCCGTCGGCGATGGCGGCGCCTGGCATGCCACGACCATCCTCACCGTCCGCAAGAAGGGCCGCGTCGTCATCGCCGGCGACGGCCAGGTCAGCCTCGGCCAGACCGTGATCAAGGCCAACGCGCGTAAGGTTCGCTCCCTCGGACGCGGCGACGTCATCGGCGGTTTTGCCGGTGCCACGGCGGACGCGTTTACCCTGTTCGAGCGCCTTGAAGCCAAGTTGGAGCAATATCCGGGCCAGCTCACCCGCGCCGCCGTTGAACTGGCCAAGGACTGGCGCACCGACCGCTATTTGCGGCGGCTCGAGGCGATGATGCTGGTCGCCGATGCCGAAACGACGCTGGTCATGACCGGCACCGGCGACGTTCTGGAGCCCGAGGACGACGTGATGGGCATCGGCTCCGGCGGCATGTATGCGCTGGCCGCCGCCCGCGGCCTGCTCGAGAGCGACCACGACGCCGAGGCGATTGCGCGCAAGGCGATGGCGATCGCCGCGGGCATTTGCGTCTACACCAACACCAACCTCGTCATTGAGAGCCTGTCGTCTACCAAGGGCTGACGGGCGCGAAATCACCGTTGAACCACGCGGCATTCGATCGCACGCGCGGTGTCAAGATGAATGTTCCCCTGACCACGAGACCTGCATGAGCAACTTTTCCCCCCGCGAAATCGTTTCCGAACTGGACCGCTACATCATCGGCCAGAACCCCGCCAAGCGGGCCGTCGCGATCGCGCTCAGAAATCGCTGGCGCCGTCAGCAGCTCGAAGGCCCGATGAAGGAGGAGGTGCTGCCCAAGAACATTTTGATGATCGGGCCCACCGGCGTCGGCAAGACCGAGATCTCGCGCCGTCTCGCCAAGCTCGCGGGCGCGCCGTTTCTCAAGGTCGAGGCGACCAAGTTCACCGAAGTCGGCTACGTCGGGCGCGACGTTGAAAGCATCGTGCGCGACCTCCTCGAGGTCGGTATTGCATTGGTGCGCGATAAAAAGCGCGCGGAGGTTCGCGCCCGCGCCGAACAGGCCGCCGAAGAACGCGTGCTCGATGCCATCGTCGGCGAGAATTCAGGCTCTGCGACCCGGGAGAGTTTTCGCCGCAAGCTGCGCGACAACGAGCTCAACGACAGCGAGATCGAGATTCAGGTCGCCGACGCCGGCGGCATGCCGATGTTCGAGATCCCGGGCCAGCCCGGCGCATCGATGGGCATGATCAACGTCGGCGACATGCTCGGCAAGGCGTTCGGCCAGCGCACCAAACCGCGGCGCGTGACGGTTGCTGACAGCTATCCGATCCTGATTGCGGAAGAAAGCGACAAGCTGCTCGATGAGGATCAGGTCGTCTCCGAGGCGATCGAGGCCGTCGAAAACGACGGCATCGTGTTTCTCGACGAGGTCGACAAGATTTGTCGCGTCACGGCGGAAGGCGGCCGCCTCGGCGGCGATGTCAGCCGCGAGGGTGTGCAGCGCGACCTGCTGCCATTGATTGAAGGCACGACGGTTGCAACCAAGTACGGGCAGGTCAAGACCGACCACATCCTGTTCATCGCCTCAGGCGCCTTCCACGTTGCCAAACCGGCAGACCTGCTGCCGGAACTTCAGGGCCGTCTTCCCATTCGGGTCGAGCTGCGCGCCCTGACGCGTGAGGATTTCCGCCGCATCCTGACCGAGCCCGAGGCAAGCTTGATCAAGCAGTACGTGGCGTTGATGGCGACCGAGGGCGTCACATTGGACGTCACGGAAGACGCGATCGACGCGCTGGCTGACATCGCAGTGCAGGTCAACGCCTCCGTCGAGAACATTGGTGCCCGGCGCCTGCAGACCGTGATGGAGCGCGTCCTTGATGAGATCTCGTTCGGCGCCTCCGACAAGAGCGGCCAGACCATCACCGTCGACGCCGCCTACGTCCAGGAACACGTCGGCGACCTCGCCAAAAACGCCGACCTCTCGAAGTTCATTTTGTGAGGCCCTGAGGAACCGTCCCGACATGCGCTCATGGGTCTGGGCGGCGGTGTGGCAACCTCACAGCCGCTCGCCGGCCTCGACTGAAACGGGCAATGTATTCTCCGGCGGCGCCAGCGGGCACACATATGCATCGTTGAGTGCGCATGAGGGATGATAGGCAAAGTTGAAGTCGAGGATCAGGCGACTATCGGCGTCACTGCCGAGGTCGGCGCTCTTGATCGCGTCGAGCAGATAACGTCCGCCGCCGAACGTCGTCTTGCCGCTCGTCGCATCACGAAAGGGCAGAAACAGCCCGCCGCCATAGCCCTCGATCCAGTAGATCGTCAGCTCCTCTCCGAGCGCGCCGGCCAGCCCTTTGGTGCGCGCGATCGGGCGCCGGCGCAGCGTACCGTCGGCCCCGAGTTGGACGTCGACCGAAGGCCCTTCGCTGGCTTCGAGATCAACGGCGAACCTGAGTTTGGGGACGTACGGGAAACACTTGATCTCCCGAAACGAAGACCTTCGCGCTTCGGGCAGCGGGCTCATCGGATGCACTCGGTAAAGGCGAGAGCGATCGGCGTGCCAGAGCGCCCATCCGTCTTCCGGCGAACGCGCCGTGCGCACTCTCGCATAGATGTCGGCAACCCGCCGCCGCCAGTCCGCGAGGAGCAGGGCGGCTGGCTGGCCGGTCAGCTCCTCACTCAGGAGTTCGTCGTCATCTGAAACGGGGATTGTTACCATTGTGCAGGTGTCACTCATTCATGCCGGTTGCATGCTCCGGCCAGCACATCAGACGACCACCGACAGGATCGAGGCCTTGAGGTCTTCAAGCCCGGTTTTCTTGTCTGAAGACGTTGCAAGCACGACCGGAAATGCGGCGGCCCGTGCCGTTATCGCCTCCGTAACTGCACCGTGGACTTTTTCCAAGGCACCCCGCTTGAGCTTGTCGATCTTGGTCATGACCAGTTGATAGGGCACGGCTGCCTCGTCAAGCAGGTCCAGGATCAGGTCGTCCACCGGTTTCAGGCCATGCCGGCTATCGATCAGGACGTAGGCCCGGCGCAGCGTCTGGCGCCCGCGTAGATAATCCCGGATCACCGCCGTCCACGCCTCGACCTTTGCTTTCGGCGCCTTGGCGTAGCCGTAGCCCGGCATATCGACCAGGAAGAACGACCCGTCCTGCGGCACGAAGTAGTTGAGCTCCTGCGTCCGCCCCGGCGTGTTCGATGTGCGCGCAAGATTGCGCCGGTTCGTCAGCGCATTGATGAGGCTCGACTTGCCGACGTTGGAGCGTCCTGCGAAGGCGATCTCGGGGCGGTCCGGCTCGGGTAGAAACTCCAGCGAGGGCACACCCTTGACGAAGTCCCACTGGCCGGCAAACATCCGCTCGGCCGCGGCGATCTCTTCGTCGGAATAGAGCGAGGCGATCTCGTTCATTGGTTTGTCTCGTGTAATAGCAGCTTGGCCTCGCGCCGCTGTTCCTCGGCCTTCGGCCTCGGGCAGCTTCGGCAGGTCGCGCCAACGGCGCGGCGGCCGTTCGGCCGCGGCCACGTGCGTAACGTTTAATCATCCGTCCGGGAGCAACGCGACCCGGCGCTGTGCGCCGCCCCGCCGGAGCTGCCCGGCGCCCATGCGCCGGAACAGCAGCGCGAGGCAAAGCAAAACAAAGTCCGGGAGCAACGCGACCCGGCGCTGTGCGCCGCCCCGCCGGAGCTGCCCGGCGCCCATGCGCCGGAACAGCAGTGCGAGGCAAAGCAAAACAAAGTCCGGGAGCAACGCGACCCGGCGCTGTGCGCCGCCCCGCCGGAGCCGCCCGGCGTACTTGCGCCGGAACAGCAGCGCGAGGCAAAGCAAAACAAAGTCCGGGAGCAACGCGACCCGGCGCTACGCCGCCCCGCCGGAGCTGCCCGGCGCCCATGCGCCGGAACAGCAGCGCGAGGCAATGCAACATAAAGCAACCTAACTCTTCGGCCGCACCATACCGGCGAGATCGGTGAAGAACTTGCCGACCGCACCCAGGTTCCGCCTGAGATTGGCCATCAGCGGGATGTCGACGCCCTGCCGCTTCATGATCACGTATTGCTGGGCAAGCGACAGCACGTTGTTCCACGCCCAGTAGATCACCAGCCCGGCCGGGAACGCAGCCAGCAGGAAGGTGAACATCACCGGCATCCAGTTGAAGATTTGCTGCTGCACCGGGTCCGGCTGCTTCGGGTTCAGCTGCATCTGGATCCACATTGTGATGCCCATGATCAGCGGCCACACACCGACCACCAGGAAGTCAGGCACCGAATAGGGCAGCAGCCCGAACAGGTTGAACAGCGATGTCGGGTCCTTCGCGGAAAGATCCTGGATCCAGCCGAAGAACGGCGCATGGCGCATGTCGATCGAAACGAACAGCACCTTGTAGAGCGCAAAGAACACCGGGATCTGGATCAGCACCGGCAGACAGCCGGCCAGGGGATTGATCTTCTCTTTCTTGTAGAGATCCATCAATTCCTTCTGCTGGGCCATCTTGTCGTCTTTGTAGCGCTCGCGGATGCGCTCCATTTCCGGCTGCAGCTTCTTCATCTTCGCCATCGATTCATACGATTTGTTGGCAAACCAGAAGAACAGCGCCTTGACGACGACGGTAACCGCCAGAATGGCCAGTCCGAAGTTGCCGAGGATGCCGTAAAACCATGCGATCGCCTGGTAGAGCGGCTTGGTGATGAAATAGAACCAGCCCCAGTCGATCATGTAGTTGAATTCCGTGATCTTGAGGCTGCTCTCGTACTGGTTGATCAGTTCGACCTTCTTGGCACCGGCAAAAAGATGCGACTTGGCCATCTTGCTGGCATTGGCCGGCACCGTCACTGCCGGCATCAGGAAGTCGGTCTGGAACGACTCGATTTGGCCTTCCGCCTTCTTCTGCGGCGCCTTCATGTTGGCCGTGAACGGTTTGGTCTGATCCGGGATGAGGGCCGCCGCCCAATACTTGTCCGTGAACCCGAGCCATCCGCCGGTAATCTTCTCGTAACGCTTGCCGCCGCCGTCTTCGAGCGCTTCGGAATAGTCGATCTCCTCGAGCTTTTCCTCGCCGAGGAAGCCGATCATGCCCTCGTGCTGAACGAAGAAGCCCTCGATCTTCGGCGTGCCGCGCCGGTAGACCCGGCCGTAGGGGAACAACGTCACCGCCTTCGACGTGTTGTTCTCGACCGCATCGCGGATCTCGAACATGTAGTTCTCATCGAGCGAAATGGTGCGCTTGAAGATCAGGCCTTCGCCGTTGTCCCACCTCAGCGTGACCGGTTTGCCTGGTGTCAGCGAGGTTGTACCGTCTGCCACCGTCCACACCGTGGTCGGTGACGGCACCTTCGCTGCAATGCCCGGGCCGGGCACCCAGCCGTGCTCGGCGAAATAGGTGTTTGGCGCGTTGGCAGGTGAGAACAGGACGACGTTCGGGCTCGTCTTCTCGACCGCCACGCGATACTTGACCAGGGAAAGATCGTCGATACGGCCGCCGGTGAGATTGATCGACCCCTTGATCGACGGCGTTTCGATTTTCACCCGCTTGCTGGCCGCGAGCGCTGCCTCGCGGGTCAACGCTGTTGCCACCGGTGCCGAGCCGGCCGTGGGATTGGTTCCCGGCGCCGCCGTGCCGGGCGTTGGTATTCCCGTCGTTGTCGTATTGCCGGGCGCCGACGGGATCGTCCCGTCGCCCGGTTTTGTCTGCCCTTGCTTGCGCGCCTGCTCGGCCTGAATTCTTTGCTGGCGCTCGGCCTCTTCCTTGATCTTCGGTGAAGCATAAAAAAACTGCCATGCGAGCATGACGCCGACTGACAGCAGAATGGCCAGAAGGAGGTTCTTTTGATCGTCGGGATCTTGCGAGAACATGGGCTGGTCCTAGGTGGGTGTTCGCGGCGCCCGCTGTGGTGCCGCCACGTCGGGCTCGGGGACGCGAAGACGTTTGCGGCCCTGTTTGCCTAATTTATGCCGGTTAGAAAAGTGTCACCGGGTCACGGTTGGCTCCCTTGCCGTGTTTTTCCTGCCGCGCGGGCTGGTTTTCCGCTGTCCCGCCGCTTTCCGGCACCCTGGCGCCGCGGTTTTGCACCATGCACGCGCGCAAACGCGGTGCGCACGTCCTCGCACAGCGCAACGAACGGCCGGTCGAGCGCCGGCCTGCGCGCCAGCACCACATAATCGTATGTGGGATCGGCGAGTTCGGGCGCAAGTTGCGCGATGACGGCCCGTAGCCGCCGGCGGATCCGGTTGCGCGCGACCGCCCCGCCGAGCTTTTTGGTGACGGTAAAGCCAAATCTGGGCCCGCCCGCCGCAGCCGACGGGCCGGTCTGCGCCGTTACAGATGCCGTTGATGGTGGTGCTTGTGCGGACGAGATGGAGGGCTTGTCGGCGCGCTGCCCGCCGGCCCGCGGTTTTCCTTCGAGGAGAAACGCAGGCGTCGACCAGCGCCGTCCGCCGCGAACGCGGAGGAATTCGCTGCGCTTTTTAAGAGTGAGCAGAGCCATGCGGCTTATGCTCGCAACGATTCAAAGGAAAAGATCGGGGCTGCCGGGCCGAAATCGCTCAAGCACCGCGCCAGCTCGAGGCGTGATTTCGCAGGTGGCAGGTGCGCCGGCCGCCTCAGGCAGAAAGCTTCTTGCGGCCCTTCGCGCGCCGCCGCGCCAGAACGCGCAGCCCGCCTTTGGTCGACATGCGGGCCCGGAAGCCGTGGCGCCGCTTTCTCACCAGCTTGCTCGGTTGATAGGTTCTCTTCACTGGATCAGCTCCAAAATCGTTCGGGCTGCGGACGAAAAGAGATCGTCGGCGCCTGGCGTGCACCGGTTGCCCCTGGCCGCAGGATGTCTTGCAAGAAGAGCGTGTGTATACGCATTGGGGCCGGTCAAGTCAACGCTGCCCCAACCCTGCCCCAACCCTGCCCTGGCACCGTCGAGCGTAGCTGCAACCTTCCTCAGGCGCCGGCCTGGGCGAGGATTGCCGACAAGGTGGCAGAGCCGGGATCACAATATTGGTCGGGCAGGCTGAAGTGGTTTTCGCCGCGGCTGATAGTCAACGATACAGGCAGTCCTGCGGCCTCGAGATGGGCGGCATAGTCCCTCGACTGGGCAATCCAGCCCTCGGGCTCTGCACCACCGACGATCACGTGTACCGGGCAGGCGAGCCGCGGCGGTTGCACCGCATAGTTGTGTGCACGCGCCAGATCGGGCGTGATCCCGATTTCGGCATTGACGGAGATGTGCTGCGTCGGCGCCGGGTCGTAGATGCCGCTGACCAGCACCGCCCCATTGAGCGGCTCTTCCTCGAGCCCGCGTTGGCTCCAATCTTCCGCCAGGATCGCGGCGCCGAGGTGCGCTCCCGCCGAGTGGCCTGACAGCGTTATCCTCCGAGAGTCGCCGCCGTACTCGGAAATCGAATTGCAGACCCATGCGAAAGAAGCGCGCGCGCTGGCGACAACCTCGTTCAAAGTGACCGCGGGACATAGCGGATAGTTGACGATCACGGTCATCAGGCCTTGTTCTGCGAGGCTCGCACCGAGAAACCCGAAATCCTCCTTCGTGCGCGAGCGCCAGTAGCCGCCGTGAATGTAGAGGTGGACGGGGTGCGGCGCAGTCCCGCTGAGCGGCGTGTAGATGTCGAGATCCATCAGGGGGTCGGGGCCGTAGGCGATGTCCGCTTTTCGCCCGGGCCAGGCAAGACCTTCTGCGTTGCGTGCCGCGCGCGCTTCATTGTAGCGCTCGAAGTCCGGTGTTGCGGCGCGCGGATTGTAGTGTCGCTCGAGGTCATGCGCGGCAAAGTCGGTCCACTTGATGCTTGCGTCAGGCGCCATCGCTGCCTCCTTTTGATGGTCGTCACCTTTAGTGTAGCAGTGTAGGGCACCTGACGTTTGGTCGCCGTGTGCGGTTTGCCTCTCAACCAAACGTCAGACGCCAAAGCTACACGAGAAACATGAGCGTATTGGTCTCCGATGTTCCGGCCCGGGGTCAAGCCGAGGCTCGTGCGGGCCGGGACTTGTGCGGGCCGGGTTTCGCAAAAGCCCGGTTCCTGCTTTGATCGAACCCGTGACACGCCTGCGCGGAGACATCTTCTGCCATGACGACTTCTGCCATGACGACCACCGACGATCTCATCATCCAAACCGACACCGGCATCATGACGATCACGCTCAATCGTCCGGACAGGCTCAACGCCTTGTCCCGCCCGATGCGTAACGGTCTGATCGAAGCGTTTGACGCCGCCGACCGCGATGACGACGTGCGCGCGATCATCGTCACGGGGGCTGGACGGGCATTCTGCGCCGGTGCCGACCTCAGTCGCGGCGAAGACACCTTCGACTACCACAAGCGCGGTGAATTGCGCGACGACGGTCTCAACCGCGACGGCGGCGGCCTCGTCACCCTGCGCATCTTCCAATCGAAAAAGCCGGTGATTGCCGCGATCAACGGCCCTGCGGTCGGTTTCGGCGCGACCATGACGTTGCCGATGGACATCCGCCTTGCCTCGGCGCAGGCGCGGATCGGCTTCGTGTTCGCGCGCCGCGGTGTCGTGCCCGAGGCCTGTTCGAGTTGGTTTCTGCCGCGCATCGTCGGCATTTCGCAGGCCCTTGCCTGGACTATGTCCGGCCGCGTGTTCCCGGCGCCCGAGGCGCGGGCCGGCGGCCTCGTCAGCGAGGTTCTGGCACCGGACGATCTCCTGCCCCGCGCCCGCGCCCTTGCTCGTGAGATCGCCGACAACTGCTCGCCTGTGTCGGTCGCCATGGTCCGCCAGATGATGTGGCGCATGCTCGGCGCGGACCATCCGATGGCGGCTCACCGCATCGACTCGCGCGCCATGCAACAGATGGGCGCCCGGCCCGATGCCCGCGAAGGCATCCGCTCGTTCCTCGAAAAGCGCCCACCGCAGTTCGCGATGGCGCCCAGCCGTGACATGCCGGAGGTCTACCCGTGGTGGAACGAGCCGGAATTCGAATAGCCGGCGCCGGTCGCGAAGATGGCGCGATGGGCGTATCGAGGGCGTCCGACATCCCCCTTCTGATTGACCCGCCCGACCCGACGTCCGATCATTTCGCCACGACCGGCTTGCGGCCCGGCAGAAGAGAAGGCTCGCAATGGCACAAGCCCGATACGACCTGATCGTGCGCAACGCAACGATCGTCGATGGCACTGGCGGCGATCCCTACGAGGGCGATGTCGCGGTCACCGGCGCCACGATCGCATCCGTCGGCAAGATCGACGGCCATGCCCGCGAGGAGATCGACGCCAAAGGCCGCCTCGTCACGCCCGGATTCGTCGACGTCCACACCCACTACGACGGCCAGGTCACCTGGGGTCATGATCTCTCCCCGACCTCGCAAAACGGCGTGACCACGGCCGTAATGGGAAATTGCGGTGTCGGTTTCGCGCCGTGCCGACCGCACGATCACGACCGGCTCGTGCGCCTCATGGAAGGCGTCGAGGACATTCCCGAGCCGGTCTTGAGTGCCGGCCTGCCGTGGACCTGGGAAACCTTTCCCGAATACCTCGAATGGCTCTCCGGTCGCGACTTTGACCTCGACTTTGCGGCCCAGGTGCCGCACGCCGCGGTCCGTGTCTACGTCATGGCCGAGCGCGGCGCCCGTCGCGAACCTGCGACGTCCGCGGACGCAGCGCAGATGGCGGCGATCGTGCGCGATGCGGTGGCCGCGGGTGCGATCGGTTTCACGACATCGCGCACCATCAATCATCGCACGTCGGACGGCGATTTCACGCCGACGCTCAAGGCCGGCGAGGATGAGCTGGGCACCATCGCGGCGGCCATGCGCGAGACCGGCAGCGGCGTTTTGCAATTCGTGCTGGACCGCGAAACCATCGATGCCGATCTGCCGATGCTGCTTCGCGTCGGACGCGCCACAGGCTGCCCGATCAATCTCACCGTCATCCAGGACGACAAGCAACCGGACCGCTGGCGCCAGACGTTGGCCGACATCAGTGCGCACCGAGCCGCCGGTCACACCATCCACGCCCAGGTCGCAGCGCGCCCGATTGGTTTGCTGCTCGGCCTCGAGCTGTCGCGCAATCCGTTCCTCGGCCATCCGAGCTATCGCGGGATCATGGGTCTGCCGCTTGCAGAGCGCGTGCAGCGCATGCGCGATCCCGAACTACGGGCACGCATTTTGAGTGAGGACCCGATCCGCAGCGACGATCCCTTGATCCGCAAACCGAACTACAACCGGGTCTTCCGTCTCGGCAATCCACCGGACTACGAGCAGCCGTGGGAAAACGCCCTCGGCCCTGCCGCGCGCAACGCCGGCCGCGACCCGGCAGACGTCGCCTATGACGCCCTTCTTGAAGAGGACGGCCGCGGCCTGCTCTACGTGCCGTTCGCCAATTACAAGGCCGGCAACCTCGATGTCGTGCGTGAGATGCTGCTGCATCCCGATGCCGTGCCGGGCCTGTCCGACGGCGGCGCCCATTGCGGCATTCTCTGTGATGCAAGTTTCCCGACCTATCTGTTGACCCATTGGACGCGTGACCGCGCGCGCGGTGAGAAGCTGTCGGTGCCGTTCGTGGTCGCAGCTCAAAGCCGCCGCACGGCAGCTTCTGTCGGCCTCCTCGACCGCGGCCTCATCGCGCCCGGCTACAAGGCTGACCTCAACGTCATTGACTATGATCGCCTGCAGATTTCTCCGCCCCGCGTCCGGTATGATCTGCCCGAGGGTGGCCGCCGTCTGGTGCAATCGACGACGGGTTACGAGGCAACGATTGTTTCCGGTATCGTCACCCGCCGCAACGACGAGCCGACGGGCCTGCTCCCGGGCCGTCTCGTGCGCGGCGCCAAGGCACCACCGCGCGCGGCCTGATGATTGATTCGTGGATGACTTGTGAAAGGTTGAACTCATGACCCCGGAAGAGATCCTCGCCCACCCCGCCCGCGTGCTCACACAGGCGCAGCGCGAGCACTATTTCGAGCACGGCTACGTCGGCGTCGAAAGTCTGGTGCCGGCTGAGATCCTCGCCGAACTGGTCGCCGTTACTGAAGAATTCGTCGATGCGAGCCGCGCCGAAACCACGTCCGGGACGACGTTCGACATCGGCCCCGGCCATAGCGCGACAAAGCCCGTCTTGCGCCGCCTCAAGCGCCCGGACGAACAGCACGATGCCTACTGGCGCTTTGCCAGCGGCCTGATGGCTGATGTCGCCGCTGATCTGGCCGGCCCCGACGTCGTGTTTCACCACTCCAAGCTGAACTTCAAGTGGTTCGACGAGAGCGACACCGTCAAGTGGCATCAGGACATCCAGTTTTTCCCGCACACCAACTACAACGTATTCACGATTGGCTGTTATCTGGCTGACACCGACATGTCGAACGGCCCGCTGGCAATCCTGCCCGGCAGCCACAATGGTCCTCTGTTCGACCAGTACGACGCCGACGGCAACTGGGCCGGCTGCCTCAATCCCGAAGATGCGGCGAACGTCGACATGTCGAAGGTCGACTATCTGATGGGCCCGGCCGGCTCGATCACGATCCACAACTGCCGCGCCCTGCATTATTCGCCCTCGAGCAAGTCGCCCGAGCCGCGCCCGTTGCTGCTCAACTGCTATTCATCGGGCGACGCCAAGGCTTATACGCCGCATCCCGACCCCTCGGCCCACGCTTACGAGGTCATCCGCGGTGAACCGGTACGCTGGGCGGCGCACGACCCCCGCCCCTGCCAGATCCCGCCCGATTGGTCCGGCGGCTATACATCGATTTTTGCGGCGCAGGCAGGCGAGGACAAGCCCGCCATGTGATCATGGCCTTTGGCCTGGCATGACATAGCCTGGCAAAACATGGCCTGGCACAATTGGAGGATACGGCGATGCTGTCGCGCGAAGACAACGCCTGCCTGACGCAGACCGGTGCCGAAACGGCTATGGGCCAGTTCTTTCGGCGTTTCTGGCAGCCGGTCGCACTTTCCGAAGAATTGCCTGAGGCTGACGGGCCGCCAATTCGCTTAACCGTGATGGGTGAGGACTTGGTTGCCTTTCGCGACACCGATGGCCGTGTCGGTCTCATCGACGCGCGTTGCCCACACCGCGGCGCTCACATGTTCTATGGCCGCAACGAGGAGTGCGGGCTGCGTTGTGTTTATCACGGTTGGAAGTTCGACGTCACCGGTCGCGCGGTGGATCTGCCGAACGTGCCCCCCGGCCGCGCACTGCACGACACCGTCCGCATCAAGGCCTATCCGACACGTGAGTACGGCGACATCGTCTGGGCCTACATGGGCCCCGAGATTGGGCAGATTCCCAGCAAGCAGATACCGGACGTGCCGATGCTGGAATTCGGCCAGCTGCCGGCCACACACCGCCATGTCATGAAGCAGCGCATGGATTGCAACTGGGCGCAGATCATGGAGGGCGATCTCGACACCTCGCACTTTTCGTTCCTGCACATGCCGGCACCGAGCGTCGCCTCGAACGAGAACCCCGACGCCCCGGCGGACGAGCGCCGGCTGCGCTGGATCCGCAACGACCCGATCCCGCAGTTCGAAATCCTCGAGCACGAGGTCGGCTTCGTCATCGGCGGCGCGCGCAAGGCCGATGATGAGGGTCTCTACTGGCGCATCACACAATACATGCTGCCCGCGCACGGCACCGGTCCCTCGACGTTTCCCGGCGAGACCTACTTCGGTTTCACGCTGGCGCCGATTTCCGACGTCAGTTGCTGGGTCTATGCCTATGCCTGGAATCCGGACCGGGCGATCGGCACCGAGGAGCGCGAAAAGATGAAGGCCGGACACGGCATCATGTGTGAGGTCGGCCCGGACTACGTGCCCCTGCGCAACCCGGCAAACGACTTCGAGATCGACCGCGACGCGCAAAAGTCAAAGACCTATTCCGGCGTCCGTGGGCTTGCAGAGCAGGACGCCATGATCCAGTACAGCCAGGGCCGCATCGCCGATCGCACCCGCGAGGTCTTGACCACGACCGACGCCGCGGTCGTGCGTTTCCGCGCAATGGTTCTGGATGGCGCCAAAGCACTCGCCCAAGGCCGCGAGCCGGCCGCACCGCACCTGGCGGCCGCCTACCGCACGCGGCCCGGCAGCTGGATTGCCGGCAGCGGTCGCTCGTTCGAAGACGTCATGCTGGAGCGCTTTGCCGATCCGCTGGGGCGTGTCGCAGCGCAATGAGATAGCCTCGGCGACGGCCATGCCGGCGTGCACCGTGGTACGTCCGAGCGGGTATCGCGGGTTGTCAGGATCTTGCGCTCCCCAATAAGCCAGACGGACACCAGGGCGCTATGCGTCGTACTTGAGTGTCCGTCTGACGCCTCAGCATGCGGGGACTGCTGCGGCCCGATAACAGTGGACATGCGATGTGTCTGGCATTGGGCGGGTTTGTGAAAATGTCACGGCGATGGCACCGGGCCTTGCAGGGCTGTCTGGTGGCGACGTGACGGAGGCGCTACGGTGCAGCGCGTTTCGTGAAGTCGGTTGGGAGGAGAGCGAATGGCAGGTCTACTGGAAGGCAAGACGGCGCTGATCACCGGTGGCGGTCGTGGTATCGGACGGGCGGCGGCAACGTTGTTTGCAAGGGAGGGCGCCAACGTCGCGGTGTCGGACCTGTCGGAGGACGGTGCCGCCGAGACCGTCGCGTTGATCAACGATGCCGGCGGCCAGGCTGTTTCAATCGCCGGCGACGTCACGGTCGCAGCGGACGTTGACCGTATGGTCGAGACCGCCGTTGCAACCTTCGGCGGGCTCGATTGCGCGTTCAACAATGCCGGCATCGCGCCCTATCAGGTCGATGCGGCCGGGCTCAACACGGCCGACTGGTCGGAAGCATCCTTCGATCGCATGATCGAGGTCAACCTCAAGGGCGTGTGGCTCACCATGCGTGCCGAGATCAGGCACATGGAGGCCAACGGCGGCGGCGCAATCGTCAACACCGCGTCCGTTGCCGGGCTCGGTGCGATCCGGACCTCATCGGCCTATGTCGCAGCCAAGCACGGCGTCGTCGGCTTGACCAAGACTGCCGGTGTCGAGTACGCCCGCCAGGGCATTCGCGTGAACTCGGTCTGTCCGGGCTACATCGAAACCGACATGACGCGCACGGTCATGCAGGCGCGCGGCGACGAGATTCTTGGCATGGTGCCTGCCCGGCGCATGGGCACGGCCGATGAGATCGCCGAGATGGTGTGCTGGCTCTGCTCCGACCGTGCAAGCTACGTCACCGGCGCCAACTACAACGTCGACGGCGGCTACGTCGCGCATTGAGCGCGGCGGTTCTGCAAACAGTGGAGAGGGCAGTGATGTGAGCGGCGATTTCTACACACCGGATCTCGGGCAAGACCCCAACAGCCCGTTTGCCCGTGATGCCGACGGCCGCTTGGTGCGCCGCTCGTTCTGGCTCGACATGTCGGATCGTTCGCTGATCATGGCGATGACCCAGGGCGTCGGCGCCGGCCTCAGCAATGATCACAAGCGCGCGCACCTGCGCGACATTGGTCGCGAAGCGTTGATCGACGACATCTGCATTCAGGAAATCCTTCCGCCGGGGGACACGGCATGAGTTTGGAAAGAGTCGCCATCATCACCGCCGGCGGCAGCGGCATGGGCGCTGCGGCTGCCCGCAAGCTGGCAGACGACGGCTTCCACGTCGCGATCCTGTCGTCATCGGGCAAGGGCAAGGCGCTCGCCAAGGAACTGGGCGGCCTCGGCGTCACGGGTTCCAATCAGTCGATCGATGATCTTGACCGCCTGGTCAAGGCAACCGTCGATCGCTGGGGCCGCATCGATGCGCTCGTCAACAGCGCCGGCCACGGGCCGCGTGCGCCGATCCTCGAATTGACCGACGATGATTGGCACACCGGCATGGACGTCTACCTGTTGAGCGCGGTCCGCCCGGCCCGCCTTGTCACGCCGATCATGCAGCGCCAGCAATCCGGTTCCATCATCAACATATCGACGTTTGCCGCCTTCGAACCGGATCCGGTGTTTCCGACGTCCGGTGTCTTCCGCGCCGGCCTTGCAGCCTTCACCAAGCTGTTCGCGGACAGGTATGCGGCCGAAAACATTCGCATGAACAACGTGCTTCCAGGCTTCATCGACAGCCGGCCGGAAAAGCCCGAGTTTCGCGAGCGCATTCCGATGGGCCGCTACGGAAAGATGCAGGAAATCGCCGACGTCATTGCGTTTCTCGCTTCCGATGGTGCCGGCTACATCACCGGCCAGAACCTGCGGGTCGACGGCGGCATCACGCGATCGGTTTAGGCTCGGGCTCTGCCGCCTGGGCCGCGCAACGTATCCCACGTGCGGGCCCGCAGAACTTGTGTGCTCCAAAGTTCTGCAACGGACCTAGAACTCAAGCGTTACCGATTTCTTCGTCAAAATCTCCGGTGTTCCCGAGTTCTTCAAATATTCCTTCCCCTTCGTCATTCCTGCGAAGGCAGGAACCCAGTCGGTTATCGATTGAACGCGGCGCAAGCGTTCATCGCCGACCCAAACAATTCACCGCCGGCTCAGTGAAAAATGGAAACCCGCTTGGGTCCCGTCCGTCGACGGGATGACGTTGTAGTGTGGGGTGAGGCAACGTTGACAGGCGCGCGTGCGCATGTGCACTGGACATTGGCCCTTTTTTGACCTGCACGCATGTTGACCGGGCCGATTGTCTGAAAATGTCTCCCGATCCACCATGAGTCATTCGGGCACCAGAACTCGGGTGTTCCCGAGTTCTGCCAATGCAACAAGAACTCGGGTGTTCCCGAGTTCTGCCAAAGGAACAAGAACTGCAACAAGAACTCGGGTGTTCCCGAGTTCTGCCAAAGGAACAAGAACTCGGGTGTTGCCGGGTTTCGCAAACAACCCTCAGCTAGCCAGCGCCAGCTCTTCGTCGGCTACCGGCTCGACGGTGGCTGCGGCAGGAAACGCGACGATGTTGGTCGCAACCCCGGCCAGCGGCTTTGTGCGCTGTCGGAACCAGCGCAGTTGCGTGTTGGCGAGCATGGCCTCGTGCTCGACGCGCTGCACCAGCAGCCCGTCGTCATCATCGAGCAATCGGCCGACCACCGCCTCGATGTCGTCGGCTTCGAGGTCCGCCTTGATGTACCAGGTCTGCTCGAGCGGGCGCGCCCAGGCTTGACCGAGCATCATAATGGCGGACGTGATCGCGTTCTTGTTGGCAGCGGGCTGGGCGAGGTCGTAGGAAATCAGGAATGTATGCATGGCGGGGTCTCACATCGTCGGGCAGATTGCGGGGGCGGGGGAAACGCAACACGGGGACGCGGCACGAGAACGCTACACGCTCGGGACGAGGGAACAGGCGATACTCAGGAACAGGTACGTAAGTTCTCGGGGCTTGGGAGATGAGAACGTAAAAAGAACATCACATGAATCGCATTGTCTGTCCAGCGTAAGTTCGACAATTGTTCTATTTTGTTCTGCTCTCTTGGAAACCCGCTCCGCATGCCCCGTCAATCTTCGAACAGGGCCAGTTGATCTGGCGAGGAAACGTGCCGGGGAATGCGCCTGTGCCGCCCGAAATCGACCCGGTCCTGCAGCGCCGGGTAGGCCTCGCGAAATCTCGCCAGCGCCTTTTCCCGCGCCGCCGGATGCTTGCGCCCTTCCCAGATCTCGTAGAGCCGCCGCGGGTCGCAGCCGTATCGCGCAATCAGGTCCTTGCGCCGAACCCGCAGCCACCGCGCGATCCAGATATCGACGGCATCGTCTTCGCTGAGCGTCCGGACGCGCGGGCGGGAAGGGACAGGCTCGTTGAAGAACTCGGAAATCATCACGCGACAGTCTGAACGCTCGCAGCCAGGGATGGATCGGAGTGGCAACTTGACTTGCCGCGTGAACCGGCTAAGCCAACCGCTCGCCAGCAGGCTTCGGCGCAGCATCATCGTGCCAGGCACGAATGTCGTGCGCCAATGCCGGCCGGCGGCGTGCAAAATGTAATTTGCAGAACAAAATAGCAATCTGATGGCCGCTGCGTGCTCTCAATGAGTCCGCTTCGCATCAGCCTCGCCCAGCTTGCAGAGGTAGTGCCCCGTGATCCTGTTCCCCGCCATCGACCTCAAGGACGGCCAGTGCGTCCGCCTCAAGCTTGGCGAGATGAGCGAGGCAACGGTCTTCAACGACGATCCTGCAGCCCAGGCGGCAGTCTTTGAACGACAGGGCTTCGAATGGCTGCATATCGTCGACCTCAACGGCGCGTTCGTGGGCATGCCGGTCAACGCCGCAGCGGTTGAGGCGATCTTGTCGGCGATCACCATCCCGGCGCAGCTCGGCGGCGGCATTCGCGACCTCGCCACCATCGAGATGTGGCTTGCCAAGGGTATCCGCCGCGTCATCCTCGGCACCGTTGCCGTCCGTGATCCAGGCATGGTGCGCGAGGCCTGCCGCAGGTTCCCCGGCCGCATCGTCGTTGGCATCGACGCCAAGGGCGGCCGTGTCGCCGTCGAGGGCTGGGCCGAAACCAGCGAGTTGACGGCCATTGATCTCGCCCGCCGGTTCGAGGATGCCGGTGTCGCCGCCATCATCTATACCGACATCGACCGCGACGGCATTTTGCAGGGCCTCAACCTACCCGCCACGGCCGAACTTGCCGCCGCGACCTCGATCCCCGTCATCGCCTCCGGCGGCCTTGCCGCCCTCGACGACATCCATGCCCTGCTCAAGCCCGAGTATGCCGCGCTCGAAGGCGCGATCACGGGCCGTGCACTCTACGACGGCCGGCTCGATCCGGTCGCCGCCCTGTCGCTCATCGCCGCCCACCGGAGGGCCCCGTGAAACTGACCTTGATCTACGCCTACTGGCCGAACCAACCCTACGGGGTAACCTGGTGTGACCTGCCCTGGGCGCTGCGCGACGGCGGCATGCCGAAACGTCTCAACGACGACGGCCACGAGGTTCGCGAGTCGGTCCTGATGCCGGAAGGCGACAATGCGGAGGAACTGCGCGCGGGTTTCGAACTCGCCGGCCAGGTCGCAGGTGAGGTGCGCACCGCGCGCGAGCAGGGCGAATTGCCGGTCGTGCTGTGCGGTAGCTGTGCTCTCGCCTCCGTCGGCACCATCGCCGGCCTTGGCGGCGGCGCCCACACCGGCCTCGCCTGGTTTGATGCCCATCCGGACCTCAACACGCCCGAGACGACGGCAAGCGGTCTCTTCGAGGGCATGGCGTTGGCCTCGGCGGCGGGCCTCGCCTGGTTCAACATGGCGCGCACCCACGCCGGTCTCGAAATCCCGGCGGACCTTGCCAAGGCGGCGCTCTATGGCGCGCGCGACATCGAGCCGGCCGAGCAGGCGTTAATCGACATGCACGCCATCGCGTTCGCTGATACGGCAGCAGAGATAAACGCCCATCTGGCTGGTACGACAGCCACCTACGTTCACCTCGACATGGACGTTCACGACGGCCTCGAGGTGCGCACCAATGCCTTCGCCGTGCCCGACGGCCCGTCCGTCGACGCCGTCCGCACGGTGCTCACCGGCCTGGACAACATCGCCGCTATCGCCATCACCGGCCTCGACCCGATGGCCGCCGACACCGCCAAGGCGAGCCGCATCGCGATCGAACACGTCCTCGCCATCGCCAACGAAATGTCGGACGACTGAACCGAACAGGCGAGCCGCCGATCACCATGACGGAGCACCCGGAGCCGCGCGATGCTCAAGACTCGCATCATCCCCTGTCTCGACGTCAAGGACGGCCGCGTGGTCAAGGGCGTCAACTTCGTCGACCTCGTCGATGCAGGCGATCCGGTCGAGGCCGCCAGCGCCTATGATGCAGCCGGCGCCGACGAATTGTGCTTCCTCGACATCACTGCCAGCCACGAGGACCGCGGCATCCTGCTCGACATCGTCCAGCGCACGGCGGAGCGTTGCTTCATGCCGCTCACCGTCGGCGGCGGCGTGCGCACCGTCGAAGATGTCCGCCGCCTGCTCGAGGCCGGCGCCGACAAGGTCTCGATCAACACCGCCGCTGTTGCAAACCGTCAGTTCGTCCGCGAGGCGTCCGAAAAGTTCGGCGCCCAATGCATCGTCGTCGCCATCGATGCCAAGCAGGTCTCGGGTGACGGCGAGCCCAAGCGCTGGGAGATCTTCACCCACGGCGGGCGCAACGCAACCGGCATCGATGCGGTGGACTATGCCAGGGAGGTGGTCGCCCTCGGCGCCGGCGAAATTCTGCTCACTTCCATGGATCGTGACGGCACCAAGTCGGGCTTCGACCTTGCCTTGACCCGCGCCGTCGCCGACGCGGTTCCCGTTCCGGTCATCGCATCGGGAGGCGTCGGTGAACTCCAGCACTTGGCGGACGGCGTCACCGAGGGCCGCGCCAGCGCCGTGCTGGCCGCCTCCATCTTCCACTTCGGCACCTACACGATTGGTGAAGCCAAGCAGCACATGGCCGCCGCCGGCGTCGCGGTGCGCCTCGACGGATGACGTCAGCGCCAGCGGGAAAGCTTCGCTCTTGAACAGGCTTAAGGCATGTCGCAGCAAAACGTATCGACTCATAAGGGAGCAACGCGACCCGGCCGAAAGGCCGCCCCGCCGGAGCCGCCGCGCGCAGCGCGAACAGCGGCGTGAGGCAAAAAACCCAAAGCGAAGCGCATTTTGTACGACGCGCTTTCAGGCATGTCGCAGCAAAACGGATTGACTCAAAAGGGAGCAACGCGACCCGGCCGAAAGGCCGCCCCGCCGGAGCCGCCGCGCGCAGCGCGCATAGCGGCGTGAGGCAAACAACCCGAAGGGAGCAACGCGACCCGGCCGAAAGGCCGCCCCGCCGGAGCCACCGCGCGCAGCGCGAATAGCGGCGTGAGGCAAACAACCCGAAGGGAGCAACGCGACCCGGCCGAACGGCCGCCCCGCCGGAGCCGCCGCGCGCAGCGCGAATAGCGGCGTGAGGCAAACAACCCGAAGGGAGCAACGCGACCCGGCCGAACGGCCGCCCCGCCGGAGCCGCCGCGCGAAGCGCGAATAGCGGCGTGAGGCAATGAAACCCGAAGTGAGAAAACGGATTCACTCTCAAGGGAGCAACGCGACCCGGCCGAAAGGCCGCCCCGCCGGAGCCGCCGCGCGCAGCGCGCATAGCGGCGTGAGGCAATCAAACCCGAAGGGAGCAACGCGACCCGGCCGAACGGCCGCCCCTCCGGAGCCGCCGCGCGAAGCGCGAATAGCGGCGTGAGGCAAAGAAACCCGAAGGGAGCAACGCGACCCGGCCGAAAGGCCGCCCCGCCGGAGCCGCCGCGCGCAGCGCGAATAGCGGCGCGAGGCAATGAAACCCAAAGCGAGGCGCATTTTTTGCGACGCGCTTCAGGTGCGAAGCGATTCAGAACCCTTCGAACAACCTCCACTGAAATTATTTGTTGCTCAGTTTACCGCCGAAGATGCTTTTGTCTTCGGGCACGGTTTCGTAGGCGGGGACATTGTCGGGAATTGTGACCCACGGCTGCGCACTCCGCGTGAAGACGTGGAGCATCGGTGTCAGCCAGGCTGTATCGTCCAGCGTCCCGGGTTTCAAGCTAACCAGGTTCGGGAACCTGCTGTGTACGTGATGGATGCGCGTCCCGCAGCTTTGACAGAACGAGTTTGTGAAGGAATATCCCTGCGTCCCTGGAAAATCGAAAGACGTCATCTCTCCGCGTGTCAGTTCAAAATTCTCTTTTGGAAATCTTGCAGCCAATCCGAACGCGCTGCCTGACTGCGTCTGGCAAGTCGTGCAGTGGCAGGCATAGACAACCACAGGTTCACTCGTAATTCTGTATCGAACCGCCCCGCATTGGCAGCCGCCTTCCAACGGTAGTTTCATTCTTTGAGCTCCCTGGACAAACGAATGGCACAGCCTGGCTGGCCGCCGTTCGATCTCACGTGCCGAAGCGAGCTGGGGACCGGACTGGCTGTTCCCGGCTCTGCAAAGTCCTCCGCGATCGCCGTCTGGATCGCGGCATGGCTCTCGCGGGTGTCACTGTTCTCGATCATCGCGTCCATCGTCAAGAATGCGCGCCGATCCACTCCCCGATCATTGGGAATGTTTCTCCGTTACTAGAAAGTCGATCAAGATTTCGCGAAGCGCTTCGGGTGCTTCTTCGGGAACGAAGTGACCGCATTCCGGCACGACCACGCCAACGACGTCTTGTGCGACGCGACGCAGGCTTGCTTCGACATCTGCTCCACGCCCTCGCCCGTGCGGATAGCTCACCTCCCCACCGATGGCGAGTACCGGCATCGGCAGTCGAAATCCGGTTGCAAGCTGTTCGCTATTGACCCGGGCATCCTCGCCGATGGCACGGTAGTATTCGAACCCCGCCCGCAATGCGCCGGGCTGACTGTACGTGCGCACGAATTCGTCCAGCGCCTGATCGTCGATCGCACCCTGACGGTAGGCAAACGTGCGGTAGAACCATTGCAGGTAGATGCGTTCCCGGCCCTGGATCAGGGCTTCCGGCAGGTCGGGCGTGATGTGGAACTGGTGGTGCCACCGTCGTCCGCCCTCCGAGAAGTCACCGCCGTCGCCCGGAATGACGACGTCGACGATGACGAGCTTGCTGACGGCCTCGGGATGCGTCGCAGCCAGTGCATAGGCGGTCGGCCCGCCCCAGTCATGGCCGACGAGGTGAAAGCTGGCGTGGCCCAGCTTCTCCGTCACCAGGCGCCACACATCATCGGCGACCGTGCGCTTGTCGTAGCCGGTCAACGGCCGCGAGCTGTCGCCAAGGCCTCTGAGATCCGGCGCAATGACGGTGAAGTGCTCGGCAAGACCCGGGATGACATGGCGCCATTCGAACCAGGTCTGAGGCCAGCCGTGCAGCAGGACCACCGGTGGGCCTGAACCTGCCGTAACATAATGCAGCATCACGTCTCCGACTTCCTCGTCGTGGTGCGTGATGACGTCGTGCAAGCTCATGAGGATCACCAGTGCTGAGTTGATCGGCCGGCCGGTTGCGCGCGTGCCAAGTGCCGGATTTGATTTGATAGCATGTCGTTCCGCGGACTGTTCGGATTTGAGCGTGCGGCACGTATTGCCGTGACCGACAGCCATGGCGACGCACCGTAGAGGGAGCGACGCGGTTCGGCGTGGGGCGGCTTCCAAACCATCAAAGCTCGATCAACGAACCGGCGCCGGGGCGTACGTAACCGAACGTGGTTTGCAGCCGCGCCTGGATGTCGAAGTCGATGCAGTGCATGGGATAAAGGTGCGGCACGCCCTCGCGTTCGAAATAGGCAATCGTCTCCTCGACCGGCGGCTGCTCGTCGTGGAGCAGGTGAAATCCACCCATGACGGCGTAAAGCGACTGTCCGGTGATGGCCTTTGCATGTTCGCAGATGTTACAGATGCCGGCATGCGAGCAGCCTGAGATGACGACGGCGCCCAGCGGCGTTCGGAACGCAAGTGCCGTATCATCGATCATCGGATCGTCTTCGAACGCACCCTTTTCGAAGTCCGTCACGCGGGGAATTTCGCCGAGGAAAAATGCACCGGTCGCAAATTCACGCGCATCGGTCGTGGCCATCACCCGAAAATCTTCTGCGATGGTCTTCTGGATCGCTGCATAGTCTTCACGGATTTCACGGTTCTCGGTCTTTAGAACGGCGCTCAATACGCGCGGATGCAGGATCAGCGGTTTTCGCGATCTGAAGGGATGAAACAACAGCCCGCGCGTGTGGTCGCGATGAAAGTGCGAGAGCGCGATGAAGTCGACATCGTCGAGATCGATGCCCGCGTGCTGCGCGTTGCGAACGTAGACGTCCGAATATCCCGTATCGAAAAGCACCTTTTGTCCCTGGTATTCGATCCACGCGCAAAAGCCCCACTCCGCGCACCAGACCATGTCCGAGGCAAGGTTCTCGCTTAGGATTCGAACTTTCATTTGCCGGTTGCCTTCTTCGCCGCATCACGTGATCGATCGCAGTCTACCGCGAGTCTGTCCCGCCGGGTAACGGCCTGCATCTCGCAACACCATCCCCGCCGGACCAAGCGCGGACCGGCCCGCCACCGAACGTACCGGACGTTTAGCTTGCACGGGGTGCGCGCGGTGGGTGCTTAAGATGGTCCGACTTGATCCAGACCCGGGCCCCATCGGGCCCCACCGTTGCCTGCCCGGTCCCGCCCTTTGGCAGCCGCAGCCACGACTGAACCGAAAACGCCTCGCCGCCTTCTTCGAAGCTTCCCTCGAGGACGAGGATCTCCATTCCCATTGTGGCATCCAGGCCCACCGTTGCGCCGGGCGTCCACCGTTCAAGCCGCACAAATTCGTAGCCATCCCGGAATAGCGGCATGACGCCGACACCCGGCCTCGCGATATCGGACACGAATGCATTCTTGTTCGTGTCGATGCGCACATGGGTCCGGTCCGCCAGGTCGAACTGCCAGAGCTTGACAAAGATCGTGCAACCGCTGTCCGAGCCCGGCGTATGGCGCGACTGCGGCGGGTTGCGGATGTAGCTGCCGGCCGGGAAATCGCCATGCTCGTCCTGGAACACGCCATCGAGGACGAAGAACTCTTCGCCGCCGGCATGGACGTGTGGCGAAAACTTACTGTCGGCTGCGTAGCGCACGATCGTCGTAGCGCGCGCCACTTCATCTCCGAGCCGATCGAGCATCCGCCGGTCGACGCCGGGCATGGGCGACGCCGTCCAGGGTATCGCGGCTGCATGCATGGCAACCCGTTTCGTGAAGTCGGCATTCAGCTCCATGGTCCTGCTCCATCGACGGCCGGCGGATTTCGCACGACGAACTTCGCTGGACCGTGACGCTTGCGCAAGAGGCAACCCGTTCCCGCTGCGCGTCGGGACCGGTCAAGTCTCCGGCACCTCGGGCCTGGCAAGGCCGGCGAAGCTCGCATCCACGCGCGCTGTGCTACCCGCCACAAAGTGTTTGTCTCCGGCAAGGTCGGGTTGCTTGGCGCGCACGCCGTTAAGATGACACCTTCCTGCAGGCGTTTCATTCTTGCTCGTGATTACCCCTTTCCTTGTGCAATTGTCTTGCCATGGCCCTGCGCCTATCCTCGGCCCCGGACGTGCGGCGTTGGTGCCGCGCGCCCTCACGCCGGAGGCAGATGTTGGACATGGCCCTTCTCGACAATGAAATGCTTGTGCGGTTCCTTGCCTTTTCGCTTGTCTTCTGCGTGATGGCCGCGTGGGAACTCGCCGCACCGCGCCGCACCCAGGTCGTTGGGCGAAGCCGCCGCTGGCCGGGAAATATCGGCATTGTCGCGCTGGACACGATTATCGTGCGATTGGTGTTTCCGGTTGGCGCCGTTGCTCTTGCGCTGATCGCCGAGGACCGCGGCTGGGGTCTGTTCAACGTCTGGATGGTGCCGATGTGGATTGCCGTAGTCGTGGCTGTCGTTGTCCTGGACCTGGTGATCTACCTGCAACACGTGCTGTTTCACGCGGTGCCGGCGTTGTGGCGGCTGCACCGCATGCACCACGCCGATCTCGAGTTCGACGTGACGACGGGCAGCCGCTTTCATCCGATCGAGATCGTGCTGTCAATGCTGATCAAGCTCGCCGTCGTCGCAGCCCTTGGTCCACCGGCGCTTGCGGTTCTGATCTTCGAGATCCTGCTCAATGTGACGGCGATGTTCAATCATTCCAACGTCCGCCTGCCGGCGAACGTCGATGCGCTCCTGCGCTGGTTCGTCGTGACGCCGGATATGCATCGCGTCCACCACTCGGTCGAGGTGCGTGAGACCAATTCGAACTTCGGCTTCAATCTGCCGTGGTGGGACCGCCTGTTCGGCACCTATCGGGCCCAGCCGCAAGCCGGCCACGAGGCCATGACGATCGGCATCGAACAGTTCCGCGACCCGACGGAGCAACGCATCGACCGCCTTCTCACCCAGCCCTTCCGCGGCGATGGCGACGGCTACGCGATAGGCCGCGGCCAACCGAAGGCGAAATCGCGCGTTTAGCGTCTGCTTGCACACGCTTCACCGCAAGCCACATCAAAAAACGTTCATCCCAGGGGAGCAACGCGACCCGGCGCTTGGCGCCGCCTTCGCGGAGGGCCAGGACGCGTCAGCGCCCGGTACGGCCCGTGAGCGTGCCCCACATGGGAGCAACGCGACCTGGCGCTTGGCGCCGCCCTCGCGGAGGGCCAGGACGCGTCAGCGTCCGGTACGGCCCGTGAGCGTGCCCCACATGCGAGCAACGCGACCCGGCGCTTGGCGCCGCCTTCGCGGAGGGCCAGGACGCGTCAGCGCCCGGTACGGCCCGTGAGCGTGCCCCACATGCGAGCAACGCGACCTGGCGCCAAGTGCTTTTCAGGCATTCTGGAGGTTCGTACCGTTACGGCCCCGCCCGCCAAGGCGGGCAGGGATCAAGCAGCGCGCATCAGTTCTTTTGCGGTTGGGCAACGCCGGTGCCCGGCAGCGCCCAGAGCACCTTGGAGCCGGCATCGCCGCCCATGAACGTCGTCGGGAACGTTCCGCCCCAGCGTTCGACCTTCTTGTACTCGACGACCAGCGGGTGTTTGGCCAGTGCCTCGCCCATGATGCGGATCGCCTCCGCCTGCGCCTGGCCCTGCACCTTGATCTCGTAGGCCTTGCCGTCGGCGCGGGCCTTGTCGGCATCACGCTGCGCCTCGGCCGACTGCGTCACCTGCGTACTGGTCAGTCGCTGGCGCTCGAGCACGAACTTTTCCGTTTCGGCCTGCTCGCGCGCGACCTGCTTGGCGCGGATCGCCGTGGTGTATTCCGGCGGGAAGCCGACGTTGACGATCGAGAAGCCGGTCACCTGGATATCATCCGGCATCCGCGCCTCGAACTGCTTTTGCGAGGCATCGCGGTATTCGGTGCGCTTTCTGAGCAGGTCGTTGACCGTATAGCGGCTGGTGACGCCCTTGACGGCATCGTTGAGGCGCGGGCGGATGATGCGCGCCTCGAACTGCTCCAGCGAGCCGAACTGGATGTAGAGGTCTTTGACTTCGTTGCGCTTGACCAGCCAGTTGACCGTGACGGTCACCGGAATTTCGAGCGGGTCCTGGGAGGCCGCCTCGAGCTTCATTTCGAAGGCGCGCTCGCGCACTTCCATTTCTTCGACCGTGTCGGCGTAGGGGATTTTCACGTGCAGGCCCGGGTCGACGACGTCGATGACGTTGCCGAAGCGCTTGACGATGCCGACGTGGCCGGCATCGATGCGATAAATGCCCATCCATACCATGGCGAGGGCAATGAGCAGGATGATGCCGCCGACGCCGGACAGCGCCCCGAGAACCGGAATTTGCGACAGCGAAAACTTGGGAGTGGGCAATCTGGCCATAACGAGCTGCTCCGCGGGCCGGCGCTCTGCCGGCGTTTGATGTTCCATTGGGCTCGGATAGAGCCCGCAGAACAGCTTACTAACGATAAAAGCCTACAATTTGGTTGAGGCCGTTAAGGAGTTGGTAAGGATTGCGGGCGGGCCGCTGCAAATTACCGGCCTCGCCTCGGGTCGCGCAGCCTTATGAATTTGCGGTCACGGCCACATGCACCCGCGGCCTGCGGCCTGCGGCAGGACGGCGAAGGTGAGGAGCAGGCTCAGGCGACGCTTGCGCAACCCTCAACGCGGAGCTGTTGTCGGTCCGGCAGCGCGTTCGCACGCCTCCGGACAACGCACGCTTGCCGTTTGGCGCGACGGGTCGGCAGGCGGCATCAATGTCTGCACCTACTCCTCTTTCTGCAACCACATTCTCCAGATCAGCCCGTCGCGACGGACGAAGTGGTGATAGAGTACAGCGCCGGCGTGAAGCACGAACAGGCCGATCATCGCCCGGGCGCCGATTCCATGCGGGACGCGCGGATTGAACTCCCAGAAGTCGGGCAGTTGTCCCTCGGCACCGCCGAAGATGATCGGGCCGGCACCCGACAGGACGAACATGCCGATCCCGCTCGCACCCATGCCAAGAATTACGACATAGAACAACCAATGGACGGCAGTCGCACTGTAGTGTTGCCAACTCGGAGTGCCTGCCACCGGTGCTGGCTTTCGGTCTGCAAACCACCACCAAAGCAAACGTGCAATCGTGAGGATGACAACCCCTATCGCGAGCGGTGCATGCACGCTCAGGATCTGTGCCTTGGCGGCGAGGTCGGTCGTATTGGCCGCGCGAAAGCCCGAACCGAGTGCGGCGACAATCAGCAGTGCGCTGATCCAGTGTATTGATACCGCGACCGTGCCGTATTGAGTTTCAGTGGATTTCATGGACATAGCGGCCTCCTCAATCCGACCGTACGACCGTGTAGAGCGAGGCGCTAAAGGCCAGCCCCTGAACGGGCTTGAGGTGCGCCTTGTCTCGCAACGCAGCGGTCGCCCGGTTGAACGCATCCGTGCTCTCCCATTTCGCGACATTGACCAGCTGGAACCTCGCGTTGGGCAGAATGGCTTTGTGCAGGGCGGTCGAAATGTATCCGTCCTGTGTTTCCAGGAATTTCGCGGCCGCTTCCCAAAACGCGAGGGCTTCAGCCTCCTTGCCGGCGGGAACCGTAAACACGTTGATCAAGATGACGGGTTGCGGAGCCGAAAATACCTTGTTCATCTCCGCGATTATTCTGAGTTCGCTCGTGAACTGCCCCAAGTTCATTGGCTGGTTCGTCTTGCCACTGGCCTCGAAGAAATCTCTGACCTGCGATTGGCGCTGTTCCTTCGGCGACAATCGCCCGTCGCCGTCGCGATCCCAGGCGCGGAACACCCTCCTGCGCGCATTGCGATAAAGGCCAATACGATCGCGTTCGGCCGCGAGGTATTGCCAGCCCATATCCCATTCCATGTATTCCTTGCGGGTCACGTGTCCGTCGTTGTCGGCGTCCATCGAGATCATCACGAGCTCGCGGTAGTGTTCCACTTCACGCATCGACACCAGTCCGTCGTCATTTGCATCGACGGCTTCGAATGCGGTTTTGTTCAACGCGTCGAGTTCACTGTCTTGTGCGATCACTGGCCCGGGGATCAGGCACAGCGCTGCCGTGCCCGCAAGAAGCAGGTTCTTCATATCAATCTCCATTTGCGCTAGTCGGTCTCGCTCGGCCTCAGGCCACGCAGCAATTGGGAACCGCAATTTTTTCAAAAAGGTGCGGCGCTGCGACCGCGCTTGAAGGATAGTGGCTCAAGGCACTCTGAAAATCCGGGTTTGAGAACGCCGCGCGAAAGTCCGCGATCGAGTCCCAGACCGCATAGTTCAGGTACATGCTGCTTTCGCCAACGGCCTTGTGCAGTTGCGTGCTGATGTACCCCGGCTGCATTTTCATCCAAAGCGCATCGTTCCGCCACGCCTTGAGCATGGCGTCCTGCTCGCCCGGGTCGACCGTCAATACGTTGACCAGAACAACCGGCCCAGCTTCGACGCCCAGCTGTTGTTGAATCGGAAAATCTGGATCGAGAGGCTTGATGTTGGCCATTACAATACTCCTTGCTTGTTCGCGTGTATTGGTGTCATGTTGTCAATTCGACAACGTGCTTAAATCATATTGACAACATGTTGTCAAACACGCTGTGGGAGGTGGCATGTCACGCGAAGAGTGGACACAGGCTGGAGAAGCGGTAACGGCGTTGATCATGGATGTCTTCCGATTGAATGGCCGGCTACTCGTAGCCGGTGACAGGCTCGTCGCCGAACTCGGTTTGACCAGTGCGCGATGGCAAGTTTTGGGGGCAATCGCCCAGGCTGAACAGCCAGAACCCGTGGCTTGGCACGCGCGTTCAATGGGGCTTCACAGGCAGGGTGTTCAGCGCATCGTCAATGAGTTGGAAGTCGAAGGCATTGTCGAGTTCGAGCAAAACCCGCACCACAAGCGCGCCCACCTTGTCCTTTTGACGCCAAAGGGGCGGCAGCTGTTTGCAGCCGCGCTGGCACTGCAAGTACCGTGGGTCAATGCCCTTTCCAGGGGCCTGAAACCGAAGGACGTCGCTGCAGCGCAACGTGTGATCGGAGAGCTAAAGTTACGCCTAGAACAACAGATCGACAGTGGATCTTAGACCGCTGCTGTGCACCTTGGTGAGGCTTCGCCGACAACCGCTTGCGATCACATCCCCCCGGTCAGCCCGTTTCACCCTTGGTAGAGGCGCCTTGAGTTGCGGACATTATTTTGAGTTCCACACGAGCGGTCCGATCGCCAGGACAGCACGCCCGGCCGTTGCGCGCGCAAAGCTGCGCCGTGTCACGATCAAGTGGGGTTGTCGAACCCCCGGCGATGCGGCAGCCTTCGGGGCCGATCCGATCCGGCCCACCCGCGTCTCCCGAGGACAATTCTGCCCGTGCTTTGCTTAAAAGACCTTGCAACAGACCTGCTCGGACCAGTCAGCTTCGATGCACCGGTAGGCTCCTGCACGGCCCTGATGGGCGCTTCCGGCGCCGGCAAGACGCTCTTGCTGCGCGCCATCGTCGACCTTGATCCCAACACCGGCGACGTCTCGCTCGGCGAGCATTTTCGCAGTGCCATGTCGGCGCGCGCATGGCGCGGCATCATCTCCTATGTGCCGGCCGAGAGCGGTTGGTGGTCGGACCGCGTCGGCGACCACTTCCCCCCGGCCCCGGCCGCGGCCGTCGAGCAGGTGTTGGAGGCGGTTGCTTTGGCCGGTTCGCTGGATTGGAACGTTGCGAGATTATCGACCGGGGAACGCCAGCGGCTTGCAATCGCGCGTGCGCTTGTCCGGCGCCCCAAAGTGCTGCTGCTCGATGAGCCGACGGCCTCGCTGGATGAAGACGCCACGCAACGCGTCGAAGCGCTGATCCAAAACCACTGCGCGTCGGATCTCACCGTCGTCATGGTCACGCATGATCAGCGCCAGGCACAACGCGTGGCGCAGCAAATCCTCGTCATGGCCGACGGAAAGCTCCGCCACCGAACGGCAATCGAAGGGGGCGTAAAATGAATGCGTACATCTCGCTCACGTATGGCGATGTCGCGCTCGCGTCCGTCTTTCTTTTGCTCAACGCCCTCTTTTCAATTCTTCTGCAGCTGCACCTGGAGCGCCAGCTATTGATCTCGGCACTGCGCATGATCGTGCAACTGCTGATGGTCGGCCTCGTGCTCAAGACCGTGTTTGCTGTCGCCTCGCCTTTAGTGACGGCATTGGTCGCAGCCGCCATGGTTGGTTTCGCAGGTCGCGAGATCTGGGCGCGACAGGAGCGCAAGCTCAAGGGATTTTGGGGCGTCGGCCTCGGCGGCTCTTGCATGCTTCTGGCCGGCACGATCGTGACGGTCTTTGCGCTCACCACACAACTCGACCCGACGCCGTGGTGGTCGCCGCAGTTCGCGTTGCCGCTGTTTGGCATGATCCTCGGCAATACCATGACCGGCGTCAGCCTCGGCCTCGATACGCTTCACACCACGCTTCACAGGGAGCGTGTGGCGATCGAGGCCAGATTGCTGCTTGCCCACTCCCGATGGGAGGCTGTCTCACCTGCCAGTCAGCGGGCGATCCGCAGCGGCTTCACGCCGATCATCAACTCCATGGCGGCAACCGGTGTCGTCTCGCTGCCGGGCATGATGACGGGACAGATCCTCTCGGGCGTCGATCCGCAGGAAGCCGTCAAATATCAGCTGCTGATCACACTTTTGATCGGCGGTGCCACGGGCCTCGGTGTCATCGCAGCCGTGTTTGCGAGCATCTGGCGGCTGACGGATGGTCGGGACAGGTTGCGTTTGGACCGGCTGGCACTTCCCGGCAACTGACGGCAACGCGGACGATTGTATCCCCACCGTTCAACAGTGATTGCCCGCACGGCTGCCGCAATTGCTGGCTGCCCCAAAATTGCATCGGCCGGCTAGCCGCGCTCTGAAACCGTGGCTTCAGATTTCCGACCGAAGGATTTCGCCGACCCGGCCGCCCGGCCATTGGCCTTGAGCAGGCCCAACCTGCTCGCCAGAAACATCAGCGCCGGCAGCAGGATCAGATCGCCGACCAGCGCGAAGCAAAGCGTCATCATGCAGATGATGCCGAAGGTTCGTGTCGGCGGAACCTGACTGGTTGCGGAAGCGGCAATGCCGAGAACCAGGACGATGGTCGTCAGCATCAGGATCGGACCGATGCGGGCGATGGTGCGATGAATGAGCTCGCGACCGGAGCCCTGCGCAAGTCCCTCCAGGCGGTAGCGATTGAAGACGTGGATGGTATCATCGATGGCCAGACCGAAGGCGACGGTCAATGCTATGACGCCTGCATATTCCAGGCCCCAGCCGAGCACGAACAGGCAGGCACCGGTCGCAGCCAGAGCAAACAGGTTCGGGATCAGGCTTAGCAGCCCGATTGCGGTCGAGCGGAACAGGACGACCATGAGCGCCGTGACAATGACGATTGCCAACGACAGCGATGTGTTGAGCTGCGAAATGATTTCGGTCGAGGCCGCAGCCGCCATCACCGGCGAGCCGCTCACCGTCAGGGTGATGCCGTGCGCCACGCCGACGAGTGGCGCAATCGCTTCAACCACGCGCTGCTTGAGCGCGCCGATCTCCTTGGCATCCAGATCCGGAATGAACGCCGTGATCAGGGCCGCGCGCTCCTCCATGTTGATCAGCTGCGCTGTCGCAGCCTTGGGCAGTTTCGCAATGCGCTCATCGATGTTGCGATAGGGATCGCTGCCAGCCGCCTGCAGCATCGGCATGAGCGTTGCAACCGACCAGACATTTCTGATCGGTGAAATCTCGGCAACGGCCTTGTGGGCCGCCACGATTGACGGCAACGTGTCCGAAAGCTTGGCCTCGGTCGACCGCCACTGCAGCATAATCTGAACCGGATGGATGGCGCCGAATGTCTCCTCGATGCGTTCCGCTAACCGTTGCGACGGGCTATCGCTTGGTGCCATGTCCGACAGGCGATAGTGCGGCGCCAAGTGCAGATGCAAGACCACGACCAGCACAAACAGCGCCGTTGCGAAAACCGAAAGACTGACAAATCGGTGAGCGATCAGATCCGCGAGCGCGACGGACTGGCGCTGCAATACGCCGAGAGGCCCTCTGGCGACTTTGCCCTGGCGCGCCGTCTCGGTGTTGCGAAACAGGAACACGGCAAGCGGTGGATTGATGGTCATGACGGCGATGAACGACAGTGCCGATCCGGCTGCCGCGATCAGACCGAACTCCCTGATTTGCGGCGAGTCGGCAAAAGCGATCGAGAGGAACGCGAGCAGTGTTGTCAGCGCGCTGAGAAAGCATGCGGGCCCCACGTTCCGCACGGCATTGCTGACGATGTCGCGCGATGAACCGGTCGGGTCCACAAGATTGGACCGGATCTCAAATGCGAGGTGCATACCGTTCGTAAACGTAATGACGAGAAGGAGCGGCAGGATGGCGTTCATGACGGGGTTGAGCGTGGCGCCGGTAAATCCCATCAGGCCGAGTGTCCACCACACGGCGATGCCCGGCGCGATGTTGGTCAGCAGCAGAAAGTCGAAGCGGCGGAAAAACACCCAGCAAACCGTCAGGCCGACGGCAAATCCGACGAGCATCAGGACCAGCCGGTCGCGCTTGCTGGCAATCGCCAGCTCCAATCTCTGAACACCGATGCCCGTGATTTCGAATGTCACGTCGGGGATCGCGGTCGCCCTGATCGTACTCTTGAGTTCTGCAAGTACCGCTTCGAAGTTTGCCTTCGGTTGCAGCGATAGAATGTAGAGGACCAGCCTCTTGGAGGTTTGGCTTGGCGACACAAGCCGGTCCTTGACCAAGGGATGCGCCTCGACATCCTGCAACAGACGCTGAAACTCCGCACCGTCAGGGATACGCTCGGGAATGAGCGGCGGTGGTATGCCGCCGCCTTCGTTCGTCCACTGACGCATGGCGAACAGCGAGACTGTGCCGCTGACACCCTCGACCAGGGACAGCTCGAAATGCATGTCGTTGAGTGCGGCAAACGTTGCGCGATCCCTGAACCGGCCGGTTTCAGCGACAACAAGAACATCCTGTCCGCTCGCCGGGAAGCTGCGCTTGAGCTTGATGAAGTCCTGGATCGCCGGGTTGCCGGAATGAAACAGCTGTCTGAGGGTATCGTCGGTGCGGATCTGGACGAGCCCGAATGCTGCAACCGCGCATAGTATCGCCACCAGCAGCACCGAAACCCAGGGATAGCGCGCAGTGGCGACGCCCAGGCGTTCGAACCCGAACGACCGCAACGCCGTTTCGCGGTGGTTGGTCGTCCCGGAATTTGGCTCACTCACAGATCTTACTCGGCTAAAGCAGAAAGTTGCTGGATTCTTTAGAGGCAATTATCTTTGTGCCTTTAGTTGGAGCTGCGACAGCGGTTCCAACTTAAGGCACGATGATCTCGTGTTCCGGTTCTGACATTTGCTATCCCGTGCAGCGATGTCGAGAGCATATGTCAGAACCAAAAGGAACACGAGCAAGCCTATGATCCAGTGTCGCTCTTGCACCTGTCGTTTGGTTGAGAGACCAGCCGCACACAGGCACCAAACGTTAGGTGCGCTACACTAGGCGTTGGCGCGCTTCAGCATATCGACCGCCGCCGTCCAGTCTTGACCACCACGGCCCGCGGCCTGCGCGGCCACGTAGGTATGCGCCGCGGCCGCACCCATGGTCAGCGGCGTGCCCGCCATCACTTCGATTGCGGTCTCGATGTTGAGGCCGGCGCTTGCAGCCAGTCCCAGTGTCTCGGCGGTCAGGACATTGGAGTTGCCCCTGTCTGACCGGACACCTTGCGGTTACGGATGGGCTCTTCGGTGCTCGCGGGGCGAGCGCATTCTGAGCCCGGAGTGTGGATGGTTGTCGTTGTAGTCCTCGATCCATCCGGCGATCAATGACAAGGCGGCTTTGGCATCCGGGATCGTCGCGATCCGGACGTAGTCGCGCTTGAAGGTTTTCACGAACGCCTCCGCGAGCCCATTGCTTTCGGGGCTGGCGACGGGCGTGAAGCTTGGCACCAGGTTGAGGGCCGTCGCGAAGTCCCGTGTCGCTTTGGCGGTGTAGGGGCTGCCATTGTCGGACAGCCACTCGACCGGGTGCGGCGCACGCATGGCAGCGAACCGACTCTCCACCGCGTCCAGCATCATGTCGCGGATCATGTCTCCACTGATCCCGCCGCCGGTCACAGCCCGCCACGATATAATCTCTCGATCGTGCGCGTCGATCGCGAACGCCACGCGGACAATCTCCCCGTTCCAGCACGTGAACTCGCATGCATCGGAGCACCAGCGGACATTCGAGCACATCACGACTACCTTGCCGTCGTGGCGGCGGCCGGGGCGCTCTGCGGTGTGGCGAGCGAGCAGGAGACCGTGCTGTTTCATCAGCCGGTAGACCCGCTTGTGGTTCACGCGGGGTTTGTTTTCATTGACTAATTCCCGGTTCAGCAGCGCCGTAACCCGCCGGTAGCCATAGGTCGGGCGTTCCCCGACGAGTTTCTGAATGCGCTGCACCACCGCCGCATCTTCCGCTCTTGAGGGCTTCAGATGCGGCTTCTCACTCCGATTCAGGCGATCATGCAGGCGGGAGCGGGCGACGCCGAGTGTCGTAGCGATCGTCTTCACCGGCCATCTCCCTTGCTCGCAGAGCGCAACAGCAAGGTCGGTTTTTTTGCCCGCGCCTTTTCAAGCGCCTCGCGCAGGATCTCGGCTTCCATGGTCTTGCGCCCGAGCTGGCGTTCAAGCTCGCGGACCTGTGCTTCGAGCTTGCGCACCTCGGATGCGCCAACCACCTCTTCATCCGATCCCACCGCTCTCGTGCCCCCTTCGCTCATCAGTCTGCGCCATCTGAACAGAAGGTTGGCCGCAACGCCATGGCGGCGTGCGACGGCGGACACCGTCTCACCGGGATCGTAGCTTTCCTCGATGATGCGAAGCTTCTGCTCGGTCGACCAGCGTCGCCGTCGGGCCGTCCCCGTGATCACCTCGATCCGCTGAAAATCGTCGTCGGACATGTGTCTGTGCCTGGGGATATACCCAAGCCTCCCTGCATAAGCAGGGTGTCCGGTCAAAACGGGGGCCAGTTCAGACATTCAGCGCGATGGTCATGAAGTTTTTGACGATCTCCATGCGCGAGCCCGTTCCCGGCCCGCTGCACCTTGCGCTCGCATGCGACAGGCCCGAGCACGGCCCGTGTGAGGCAGGCTGCAAAGTGACATCGCACCTGTTCAAATTCGTTGAACCATTTCGCGTCCGACCCCGACTACCGAACAGGGAAGTCGTTCAAGGGAGATAATTCGATGAAACGCACAACCTTGGCCATTATCACGGCCGCATCGGCGCTCACCGTCCTGTCGAACAATGCGCTTGCGTGCACGCACACGAACATGAAGCAATGCCTCTCCTGCAACAGCGGCCATTGTGACAAGGAAGGCAGCAGTTTTTCGGATTTCAACGACTGCATCGACTTTACAATTACAAACTGTGAGAACCAGTACTTGCCGATGGCGGGATCACCGTTGACAAACTTTCAGAAGTCCCAGGTCAAGCAGATTAAGGCAATGTCACGTCGCTTCCGACGGTCCGCAAAGCTCAAATTCTCAAGACGGCGCTAGCGTTCTGGATCGCACCCGTGCCGCCGGGTGCAGGTCGGACCGTGCCGGCCAGTCCGCCATGCAGCGGCCAGTCAACGCGGGAAAACCTACAAACTCGTCATCAGCGGTCTTGCCCCGGTGACCCGCTGATGAACACTTTCGAACAACTGATGGGAATTTGGCCTTGCCGCAAACGACGCTTTGGCCTGCCGCACGACGGGTCGTCGAACTCGATCCCGTGGTCGCACCCGACGGAGCGTCCTTTTCACAAACCGGCGCCGAGTCATTCAAGATTGACCTGAAGCGTTTGGCGTCGGTCTGGATGCACAAACACCTGCGTCGGCCAGCCTCCGAGGTGACCATTTGCTATCACAGCCTATTGCAGCTGGCTGCAAGATCCCGCACGAGCGCCACGAGATCATCGTGCCTTAAGTTGGAACCGCTGTCGCGGCTCCAACTTAAGGCACTGATCCTGGCCGTCCATTCCAAGTTGGGTGTTCAACGATTGTCGCGACCGACCGACATCTCGGGATGATGATTGCTTGGACTCGATGTGAACGCTATTGGCGACGGAAGTGTTCGGCCTGTATCGTTAGAGCACTGTGAAGCCTTAATTCTGCTCTAAGGCATGTCGCAGCAAAACGGATTGACCCATAAGGGAGCAACGCGACCCGGCCGAAAGGCCGCCCCGCCGGAGCCGCCGCGCGAAGCGCGAATAGCGGCGTGAGGCAATGAAACCCAAAGCGAGACGCATTTATTGCGACGCGCTCTTGCGAACAGGCGAACCGCAGCTCAGGGTAGATTGCAATGAGCACCGCACGAAGAACATTCGCAGTACTCATCGCCGCTTGTGCATTAAGCGGCTACGGGCTCGCTGCTGCCGCTTTGGCCGCCGATCAACCCGCCGCCGATGCGCACGCCATTGCACAAGCCTATGCCGACCAAACGCGGAGATGGCGAAACCCGGAGCAGGTACACGCGTGGATCGCGCGAAACTTCACCTACGACCGGGCCCGTGCCATCGCATTGTCGGAAACGCAACGGTCTCGTGGTGCGCCGTTCCGCATCTATGAAACCGCCGAGTTCTATCAAAGACCATCGGGCATTTGTGTTGATGTATCGAGATTTGCCGTCGAGACCCTGCGCAAGATCGCGCCAACCTCAGAGCCGAAGTATCTGCTGATCAAATTCGATCCGATTCGCATCAAGGGCAATGTGCTCAGAATGCACTGGCTCGCAAGCTACCGAAAAAACGGCAAGTACTATTTTTTTGCCGATTCCCATCATCCCCAAGTTCTGTCTGGCCCGCACGACGACGTGGCCGACTTTGTAAAATCGTATCAGGACGTGCGAAAGCGGACAATTGTCTCCTACAGGTTGGTCGACACCTTTCGCAAGCAGCGGCGCAAGATGCGACAAAAAAGGGCCGGCGACCAATCAGGCAAAAGAATACACCGGCAGTGATCCTTCGGTTCCTTCAAGTGACGCGAGATAACGTCCGGCAGTCTCGGATTGCGACTCGGCGCATCCCCATTGGCCAACCGACGCGCATCCACTGGCGCGCCATGGATTGCCAAGGCGTTCTTCGTACGCATTTTGGTGCTTGGAGCCGGGGCGGTTGGCGGTTGTTCCGGGCTCCGCATGGTTGCCCAGGGCTCGGAACGGTAGGTCGGCGCTCGCCCTGCGGCGGACCAGTTGCGGTAGTGTGAGTCAATTGATCGAAAATCGGCCATGCAGGCCAGAGCCAAAATTCGGATTGCGCGTTCAAGCCTCGCAAATGTAGCTGTACGTCAGCATGCGGCGTTCACGCAGGCCGCGCAGTTGATTGTCCCTCATTGCCGGAAACGTATCGCCGAACAGAAGCTGGACGGTCACCGGCAATGGACTGGCAGGGCCTGAACCTGCGGCCATTGCCTCCAGCCAGTCGAGGCTGGCCTGGGTTGAGTCGATCGCCTCGATGATTTTGAACCCCGCGTCCGAGAGAAGTGTCTCCATTTCGTCCGGCGTCGCCAGGTGACTGATTGACGGTTCGCCGGCCCATGGCGCCGGGTACAGCATATCGCCGCCGGCGCCCTGGAGAATGTCGTACACAGCGAAAATCCCTCCCGGTTTGAGCACGCGCCGGGCTTCCTCGTACATCTTGTCTTTGCGGGCGATGTTCATTGCGACGTGAACGGTTATTGCACGATCGAACTGGTCGTCTGAAAAGGGCAGGTTTGTCGCGTCTCCCTGTTGAAAAGTCGTTTTGCCATCGAGCTTTACCCAGCGCGACATCGCAGTGGCCGCAACGCAGAACTCTTCGGTTAAATCGATGCCGGTCACCCGGCAGCCGGCGACATCGGCGATGGTTCGCGCCACACCGCCGAGGCCGCTACCGATATCGAGCACATTCATGGCGGCCTGCAGCTTCATCTGAGCTAGCAGTTCGAGCGTTGCCGCCCGGCCGCGGAAATGAAATTCGTCAATGGATTCGAGGTCTGCAGCGGTCAAGTCGTCGAGGTCCAAACCACTTTCCCTCAACCCGCTGGCAATCCTGTCGGCAAGACCACCGTCGGCGCTATAATGAGCGGACACCTCATTCTTCATGCCATCAGTCCCGTGCCAAACCGCGCAGCGGAATGCGCGCTTGCGTTTCCCAATTCACATCACTCATGCATCGATACCATATTTCGCGGGAGGCCGGGAATTGGCGATATCCGCTCAAAGCTCTTTCCTGGACTTCGGCGCAAGACAATTGATGGCCGGTGATTGCCCTTCGCGACAAAGCGCAGTTTGACAAGGCTCCCTACGTCCAGACCGCCGACGCCAAGCAATCTGGCGTCGTCCATGATACCACCGTTCAACGACCTAACGGCCACCCGCCATATCCCCGCTGCACCCACCACCACCAATGCCTGCTAATGCAGGTTGCTCAATTCTTTAGAGGCGATCATCTTTGTGCCTTGAGTAGGAACCGCGACAGCGGGTCCAACTCAAGGCACGATGATCTAATCTGAGAGCCCGAACCAGCCCATGGAGCATTTGCCGTGGATGCACTCATCGTCGTCGACATGCAGGTTGGATTGCTGAACGGCGCGCCCAAGCACGATCTGCAAGGCGTCGTCGATCGCATTAACGTGCTTGCGCAAAAGGTCCGGCGGGCCGGCGGCACGGTCATCTGGATCCGCCATTGCGGCGCCGCCGGCGACGATTTTGCACCCGGTGCACCTGGTTGGGACTTCCTGCCGGATCTCGCGCGAGACGATAATGACGTCGTCGTCGAGAAAACCCTCAACGATCCCTATGTCGGCACTTCGCTGGCGGAGACCATGCAACGCATCGCCCCGCGCCGCGTCCTTGTCGCCGGCTGGGCGACCGACTTCTGCGTCGATGCCGCGGTCAGGTCATCGGTTAGCCACGACTACCACGTCGTCGCGGTCGCAGATGCACACACGCTGAGCGATCGGCCCCACCTGCCCGCGGCAGCCATCATTGCCCACCACAACTGGGTGTGGGGAGATCTCATCACGCCGCGTTCGGTGCGCGTCATGCCGACCGCCGACCTTCTGGCAGAGGTCCACTGATGGCCTCACGTGCCGACGCCCTGCGAGCAGGCAGCCGAAGGCCCGTGATATGTCGCCTCGTCCGGCGCCCTTCACGGGCGGGCACATCCCTCACCGAGCCATTGCGCCGATCATGCGTGCGAGGCCGGCCGTGACGCGTGCGAGCTTGTCGTAGTCGACCTTGTCGGGCGTATCGGAGACCTTGTGATAGTGGTGATACCTGAACAGCGCCGTGTCGGTCACCATGGCGGCAGGGATACCGACCTGGCCGAACGACCAGTGATCGGACCAGTCGATGCCCGGCAAAAACGCGGGCGCGACGCCGCCAATGCTCGGGAACGGCGTTGTTTCACGGAACCTGCGCGTTACTTCGGCAACGAAACGGCGTGTCGCGAGCGAGCCGACGATGGCGACGAAGTTGCCGGTATCGGGCAGGACCAAATTGAGCGGCGGCGGATACTGCTGCGAGCCGGGCATATCGGAATAATAGCCGAGCGTTTCCAGGCTCAGCATGCCGCGCACATTCTCGCCGCTGGCCGCCAGCGCACGCGCGTAAACTAGACTGCCCATCTTGTCCGTCTTGAACTGCGGCGGCTCTTCGTTGACGAAGAAGACGAGCCGCAACCGGCTTTGCTTGATGGTATGGGACTTGAGCAGGCGCGCGATCTCCAGTAGCGCCGCCGCGCCGCTGCCGTTGTCGTTGGCACCGGGAACATCGCCGGCCGAGTCGTAGTGTGCACCGACCACCAGCGTGCCCATTGCGGTTTGCCCGGCGCGGATCTCCCTGCCCGGCGCGATCACGACCTCGATGTTGCGGACCGTGATGCCGCGGACCGGGAATTCCTGCCGGATGGGCGTGTAGCCTGCCGCCATCAGGGTGTCTTCGATGTAGCGCGCGGCGGCCTCGAGCTCTTCCGGATAGTCGGTGTTGTGCGGCCGGCTGGCGATCGCCACGACATGCCGGCGCAGGCGTTGGCCAAGGTCGCGTTCGTCGTCGCTGAGCGGCGGCAGTGCGCCGGTGTGCGAGCGCCCGGGCATCACCAGCATGTACCAGTAGATGAGCGCCAGCAGCAAGATCACGGCAGCCAGGAGTTTGCCAAGGAATGTCGCAACTGCTGCCAAGGCCTGGCTCCGAATTGCTCAGCGCGTCGCTATCAACGCCCCTTGAACTGCGCGTCGCGCTTTTCGCGAAACGCAGCCGTGCCCTCCTTGAGATCGTCGCTCTGGCCGAGGTCATAAAACGAGCTGACCTCGGCCTTGAGCGCTTCGCCAACTGCCATGCCCTCCATGCGACGCATCACGTTCTTGGCAAAGCGGTGCGACAGCGGCGCGCGCCGGGCGAGCATGCCGGCATAGTCGAGCGTCCTTTCGAGCAATTCCTTGCCCGGCCAGACCCGGTTGACCAGACCGATGCGGCGGGCGTGCTCGGCATCGATGCGCTCACCGGACAGGATCATCTCCATCGCATGGCCGTGCCCGACGATACTGGGCAGGCGCACGAGGCCGCCGTCGCAGGCATGAAAACCCCATTTTGCATCCTGCAGTCCGAACTCGGCGTGCGGCGCACAGAACCGCAAATCGCAGGCGAGCGCGATCTCGAGGCCGCCGGAAATCGCAAAGCCGTTGATGGCGGCAATGATCGGTTTGTCGATCTCGAGCCCGCGCGTGATGCCGCCGAGACCGTACCCATCGACCCATTTCCGGCGAAACTCGTGCGGCGGCGTGGTGGCAAACGCCATCGTGTAGGTCTTGAGGTCGGCACCGGCGCAAAAGGCCTTCTCGCCGGCGCCGGTCAGCACCGCGACCCTGGCGGCCTCGTCATCGCGAAATCTGAGCCAGGTCGCGACAAGTTCGTCGTGGGCGGCAAAATCCAGGGCATTCATCTTGGCTGGTCGGTCGATCGTGATCAGCCAGACATGGCCGTGGATGTCGATCCGGATCGCACCGCTCATTTTCTGCTCACCCTGCTTGATGCACCTGTCCCGTTTCCCATCCAATCATGGCACGTTTTCGCGTCAGGCCCCAGTGATAACCGCCGAGCGAGCCGTCGGTTCTGAGAACACGGTGACAGGGCACGACGAATGAAATCGGGTTGCGCCCGACCGCCGAGCCGACTGCGCGCGAGGCAGTCGGCTTGCCGATATGGTTGGCGATGTCGGTGTAGCTCACCGCGCGACCCATCGGGATCTTGAGCAGGGCTTCCCACACGCGCACTTCGAAATCCGTGCCGATCAGCACCAGGCGCACCGGCTGCTCCGCCGTCCAGGCCGCCGGATCGAAGATGCGGCGGATTAGCGGCGCTGTTTTCTTCGGTGCCTCGCCAAAGGTCGCCTTTGGCCAGCGTTGCATCATGTCCATCAGGGCATCTTCGCGGGTCTGGCCGGCATCCTCGTTGACGAACGCCAGGCCGGCCACGCCGCGCTCCGTGGCGAGGATCAGGGTCTCGCCGAATGGCGAGGCATGAAAGCCGTAGACCATGTCGATCCCTTCACCACGGCGCTTGTAGTCACCCGGCGTCATGGCCTCGTGATCGACGAACAGGTCGTGCAGGCGTCCGCCGCCGGAAAGCCCGACATCGAAGGCGCAGTCGAGAACGCTGGCGGAACCGGCAAGCAGCCCGCGGGCATGGTCGAGGGTGATCGCCTGGAGGAATTCCTTGGGGCTGAGCCCGCACCAGCGCTTGAACAGTTTCTGGCAGTGCGCCGGGCTCATGTTCAGGTGCCTTGCAAGCGTGTCGAGGTCCGGCTGGTCGGTCCAGTTTTCGGAGAGAAAGATGATCGCCCTGCGCACGGCCTCGTAGTCGCGGCCATCCTTCGTCGGTTGCTGGCGGACGGGTTGGATGTCGGCGGTCTGTAGCATCGCTCACGCTCCGTTCGGTTTTGTCGTTGGCAGTAAACCTAGGCGAGCGCGGCGGGTCGTGCGACCCGAAAGTTGTGCGGCTGCCGCGCGCCGGCAACTGCGGCCCGCATGTCGCAGCCCGGCAACTCCTCCCGAAGGCTGCGCAGTTACCGATCTGCGTTACGAACGCCGCTGCATCTGTGGAGACCGGCACCGAACGACAGGTGACGGCGCGCTGAATAAATTGCACCCTCGTTGCGCTATGCCGGCAGTTCCGCTCCGGACCGGCTTGCAATGTTCGGCTGGCACTTGCCTGCGCCAGGTGTCATCGGCACACTCCTGCAATTCAATGCAAGACAAGAAAGCGTGGACAGGAGCGCCCATGACCGCCGAGACGAGCCAGGATGCCGTGACGTACGCACGACACGATCACGTCGCCACCATCACCATGAACAAGGGCGAGCGAATGAACCGGCTCGATCCGGAACTGGTCGAAGCACTGCATCAGAGCTGGAAACGCTTCATGGCCGATGACGAGGCCCGCGTCGCGATCCTGACCGGCGCCGGAGAGAAGGCCTTTTGCGCCGGCGCTGACCTGAAGAACGTGCCGCACGATCTCTACCGCGCCATCCCGTCCATCGGCGTACCGGTCGACAAGCCCGTCGTCGGTGCCGTCCACGGCTGGTGCATTGGCGGCGGCATGGTGCTCACCACGATGTGCGACATTCTCATCGCAGCCGACAACACGACGTTCTCCTACCCGGAGGTCAAGATCGCATTTTCGGGCGGCCTGATCTCGAACCTTGCCTCCCGCATTCCCCACAAGATTGCGATGGAACTCCTTCTCGTCGGTGACAACATGGACGTCCGTCGCGCCTACGAAATCGGTTACGTCAACCGCATCGTGCCGGCTTCGGATCTTCAAGCGACCGCCATGGACTGGGCCCGGCGCATCGCGGCAACCGCGCCGCTGCCGTCGCGCATGTTGAAGCGGTTTGTCCATGAGACCATGCCCAAGGGACCGACGGAACGCGCCGCCATCGCCCGCGTCCAGGTCGAGGCCATCAACGACAGCGCCGACTGGGTGGAAGGTCAGGCAGCCTTCGCCGAAAAGCGCCCGCCGGACTATCGCGGCCGGTGACGGCGTCGCGTCCCCGCCGGTTGGCGTCGACCCGGTCGCGCTGCACCTGGCCTAGAGTTTCTGCCGAAGGCGGAATCGCACCCGCCTGCCCACTCCCCCGCCTGGCCGCCCAAAACCACAATTGCATGGGCGGCCGGGCGGGGGAGTGGGACGGTTCCAGCTAAATCTGAAACGCTCTACGGTTGCCGGCCGCCGGCCTGCGCGTTGAAGGCATCGATCATGCCATCCCAGACAGGGACCAGTTCCATGAGCCGGTCCCAGAATGCCGGATCGCGGCGTGCATCGAAGTCCTCGACCGAGACGCCCTGCTGTTCGACCCAGGTATAATAGCCGAGGTTGAAGGCGCGCTCGCGGTCATTGCGGGTTAGTTCGAGCGTGTGGTCGGTTGCAGCACCGAGCAGATAGCGTCCGAAGACCTCGGCGGCGCCAAGCGCATCGAAGTTGCCGCCGAATGCTTCGTTGGCGGATTTCTTCAACTCCGTGCCGTACATTTCAGCGCCGTCCGTCGCGACGGTGAGGAGCGCATCGTCCGGCCCGAGGTCGAGGTACTTGGCGACCTTGATGGCGCCCAGCACATTGGCGATCGATGACAGCCCGAGATCGGCCAGGGCTGCGAGTGCCTCCTGGCCAAGCCCGGTTCTTGCCGCCAGATAGGTCCGCCCCGCCGTCGTATTGAACGCCAGGTTGATCGCATCGGTCGCGCGATCGGACACGCCGACGATGAAGTCTGAGTTGTGCACGTTGTGAATGAAGGGCACGTGCTTGTCGCCGATGCCCTGAATGTTGTGCTCGCCGTAGCCGTTGTAGAGCAGGGTCGGGCATTCGAGGGCCTCGACGACCGCGATTTGGCTGCCGAGCGCCCGCTTCAGGTAGTCACCGGCGGCGAGCGTGCCGGCCGAGCCGGATGCAGCAACGAACGCGCGTGCCCTGAGCCGGCCCTCTCCCTTGACCGCCGCGAAGGTGCGCTCCAGCGCCGGGCCGGTAACGGCGCGATGGATGATGTAGTTCCCGAACTCGTTGAACTGTTTGAGGATCACGTTTTCCGGGTCTTGCGCCAGTTTGTGGCAGGCGTTGTAGATCTCCTTGACGTTGCTCTCGGTGCCCGGCGTGCGCACGATGTCGGCAGGGTCCGTGACCCAGTCTTCAAGCCAGCGAAAGCGTTCCTGGCTCATGCCTTCGGGCAGGACTGCAACGCTGCGACAGCCGAGGATGCGCGATATTGCGACGCCGCCCCGGCAGTAGTTGCCGGTGGACGGCCACACGGCGCGGTTGCGAGTCGGATCGAACGTGCCGGTGATCAGGCGCGGCATCAGGCAGCCGTAGGCGGCCAATACCTTGTGCGCGCGGATCATCGGAAAGCGGTTGCCGAGGGCGACGATGATCTTGGCATCGACGCCGGTCAGTTCGCTCTCCAGCACCAGGTGGGCTGGAACGTCGGTTTTCGCCTTGCGGTCGTCGCCATTGTACCAGTGCACGCGATAAAGGTTGCGGGCATCGGGGGCATCGGGATCGATGCCGGCGAGGTCGCGTGGGACATCGCTTTCGCCGGCCGGGTTGGCGAGGGTGGCAATCCGCGGCAGTCGAATACCGGCTTCGCCGATGTGATCAAGCGTTCGCTGATAAACGTTGTGATCGATGATCTCGCGCTCGAGTCCGACGGGCATGGCGGATGGATCTCCGGCTGAGGTTGTTGAACTGTCGCTCCGCATGCATCAAGGTATTGGGCACTGCCGCTCGCATCAATCCTTAGATGCCGCCGAATGTCCCGGGACCGAGCCCGCAGCCCCGGCCTTGCCTGCAACTCACACGACCACGAGATAGTCGCGGACCGAGACCGCTAGCGTGGCACAACCCATAAGACCAAGAGCGACGAGTGCTCCGATCCGATAGTGTTCGCGGCCGTGACCGGAAAAGTAACGCGCGCCGATCCGCGTCAACGCCATGTAGAGCGGTATGATGGCGATGCTCAACGCCACGACCTCTTTGGTAAACAGGCCGAAGTACCAGAGCGGCACCACAGGCATCACCGACAGCGCGGTGATAGCGCCAATGACATTGGCCCGTTGCGTCTCGGCGTCGCCCGGTTGGGCAAGCGCCATCGCGACGGTCGGCGGCCCGCCGACACCGGCAACCCCCTGGATCAACCCTACGCCCGCGCCCGCGCCGACGATGGCCGAGGTTGTTGGCCGGCTCGACGCGCGCCAGCCGCAATAGAGCAGCGCGACGACGGCCAGGACCAGCACCGAGACCAAGACCTTCATCAGCGCCGGATCGAGCGTCACCAGCACCAGCGTCCCGATCGGGATCGTGAGCATGCTGGCCAGGGCGAACGGCAAAACGAAACGGCGGTCCGAAGATCGCACCGCGCTCGGCAGCAATTGAACGGTCGGCGGCAGGCCCGCCAGGCACGCAACGGGAATTGCATAGTGGGCACCGAGTAGGGCGTTGAGCGCCATGATGATGACCATGGCCCCGCCAAACCCGAGAAATCCGCGCATAAAGCCTGCGAGCACGACAGCAACGAAAATGATTGCAGCGACGTGCAACTCGATCGATGCAATCAATTCATCCAGAATTGTCAGCACGTCCGCCATCGGGCAGTGCCTCGAGTTGCGCGTGATTGTTGCCGCATCAGCGGCCCGGCGAAGCTGACGGGTCCGGCGCGCATTGGCAACCGCGCGGACACGTCCGTGTTGCGATCGTCAGTCACGCGTCCTCAGCGCAGTCGAGCACTACCATCGGGCTGGTTCAGTCCTCCGGCGACGCGCAGCGCCGCCCTGATCTCGTTTTCGAGAACGCCTGCAAGCTGCCGCCGCTCGTCGTGCCCCAGGAAGTCCGCAAAGGCGAACTCGCGGCCATGCGAGCCAAGGCGCAGACGGGTATGACCGGAGGGTTCTTCGTCGAGCAGCACGCGCACCCAGTAGGTCTGGAAATCGAAGCGTTCGGTCCGGCCGCTGGTCGAACTGCGCGTTACGATCAGCGTGCGCGGCGAAATCTCGACGACTTCGAACATCCGCGCCGCGCGGTAGTTGGCGCGAAAGGCCCAGTAGATCAGCGCGACATCGAGGCCGAAAAATCCCATGACCGGCCATGCACCGAGCATCATGAAGACAACGCCGACGACGAAGCTCACGAGCGCGATCGCCGACATCAGAACCAGGAAACCGCCGGGGCTGAGGGACCGGTTTGGTGTCAGGACCGCCCGAAACGTAACCGCTTCACCCGCATCCCCAGGCTTTCCGCTGCCGCGCGGAATTTGTGGAACGCCTGTATTCAAAGCCGCACTCTCCGTTGTTTGCGCATCGGTTTTACTGGTTTCAGTGTCGCTTGCCGCCCAACGTAGCCGAGATTGCGGCGGGCTGCGAGTTCGGCCCTTGAGTGGAAAACAGAATTTTCCGCTTGTTGTGGCATGAAATCGGCGCGCACGCTGGCTGCGACCGCGGCCTTGGCTTCACCGTCGCACACACGAACACACACAAACACGGAAGTCGGCAACAGCCGATGTTGCGGAGCAAGCTCGGAAAAGTCCGATACGCCTGGCTTTGGGCAATCTGACCAACTTCCACACGGCACGATGGTTCCATTTCAGGTGATCACGCTCTACGATCGGCGCGGTTCAGTCGGATCGTGAGTGCACAACATGCCGCAATCTAGCCGTACTGCAAAAACGGCCACCGCGAGGACGCCAGCGTCCAAAAAACCCGCCGCCAAGAAACCGGCGAGACGCGGCGCGCGCGCAAAGATTTCCAAGGAAACGATCGCGCAGATCTTCGCGCGCTTTGCGGCCGAGGAGCCCGAGCCCAAGGGCGAACTCGAGCACCACAACGCCTATACGCTGCTGGTCGCCGTCGTGCTTTCGGCGCAGGCGACGGACGCCGGCGTCAACCGCGCGACCCGCTCTCTCTTCGAGGCCGCCGACACGCCGGAAAAGATGGTCGCGCTCGGCGAAGACCGCGTGCGCGAATATATCAAGACGATCGGCCTGTATCGCAACAAGGCCAAGAACGTGATCAAGCTCTCGCAGGAGTTGATCGACAAGTACGACAGCGACGTGCCGGCAGACCGTGACACTCTGGAGACCCTGCCGGGCGTCGGCCGCAAGACCGCCAACGTCGTCATGAACGTGTGGTTCCACCAACCGACGATGGCGGTCGACACCCACGTGTTCCGGATTGCCAACCGGCTCGGCATGGCGCCTGGCAAGACGCCGCTCGAGGTCGAGGAAAAGCTCCTCAAGGTCGTGCCGCCGGAATACGGTGTGCCGGCGCATCACTGGCTCATCTTGCACGGGCGCTATATCTGCACGGCGCGCAAACCGTCATGTTCGCGCTGCATCATCCGGGACTTATGCATATTCAAGGACAAGACGCCGGATCCCGATTAGTCTCCTGCGGGCCTGGTCGCGTACGCGCCTGGTCTCGCGCGTTGGTGAGGAGCGTATGACCGATACCCCGATGATCGAAGACGCCGTGGCGATTGTGCCGGTGCGTCATATCCCGACGACGATGGATTTCTACGCCGACGTGCTCGGCTTCGAGCGGCGTTTCGTGTCGGACGACGAGACGTTCGCGATCGCGGTCAACGGCGATGCCGCGGTGCATTTCCTTGCATGCGATGATGAAGAGGCCCTGCGCGCCACCGCCAACAACATCTCGATCTACATGTGGACGCGCCACGTTGACAGGCTCTACGCGCTGCTTGAACCGAATCTCGACCAGCTTGGCGAAGGCCGTGTCAGGCCGCCCTTCACCCAGCCTTACGGCATGCGCGAATTCCACGTCAAAGACCCCGACGGCTGTCTGTTGTTCTTCGGCGAGAATGCCGAAGGCTGATGCAGACGGGTTGCCTGCCCAGTTCCAAGGGCCGACGAATTGCCCGGTGGATCGAGGGCGTCGGCCATGGTTAGCTTGCACCATCGCCGCCACTGCATCCCGGATGGACCATGACATCTCCCGCTCGCCCGCTGCCCACGCCCGACACGCCTCCCCGCGTCGGCCTGTTCGTCACCTGCCTGGTCGACGCCATGCGCCCGTCGATCGGATTTGCAACGCTGAAACTTCTCGAAGAAGCCGGCTGCCGCGTCGAGGTTCCGGCGGCGCAGACCTGTTGCGGACAGCCGGCGTTCAACAGCGGCGCCGATGACCATGCGCGGGATATCGCCAGGCAGGTCATCGAGGCCTTCGAAGTCTACGACTACGTCGTGGTTCCATCCGGCTCGTGCGCCGGGATGCTCAAGGTCCACGCCGGCGAGCTTTTTGCGAACGATGCCGAGTGGCAGGCCCGGCATGCAGCCCTGGCCGCCAAGACCCACGAGATCATGAGTTTCCTGGTCGACGTCCTCGGACACCGGCCGGCACCGGCAAGCTATCGCGGAACGGCAACCTACCACGATGCCTGTTCCGGCCTGCGCGAACTGGGTATCCACGATCAGCCGCGCGCACTGCTGGGCCGGGTCGCCGGCCTTTCCATGGTGCCGCTCGCCGGCAACGACGTGTGCTGCGGCTTCGGCGGAACGTTCTGCGTAAAATATCCCGAAATCTCGAACCAGATTGTCGCCGACAAGACGCGTGCGATTGTCGAAACCGGCGCCGACACGCTTATCGCCGGAGATCTCGGCTGCCTGATGAACATGGCCGGTAAACTGAGCCGCGAAGGCAGAAAGGTCAAAGCCTTCCATGCCGTCGAAATCCTAGCCGGGATGGCGGATGGTGCTGGCATCTGCGGCGAGGAGCGTGACGAGCAATGAGGCAGACGTCACACGAATTCAAACGCAACGTGCGCAAGGCGCTGACCGAGCCCAACCTCCGCGTCGCGCTCGAGCGCACCACCGATCTCTTGCAGACACGCCGCGTCGGCATGCTCGAAGCCTTCCCGCAGTACGATGCAGCATGTGCCGCGGCGGAAAGGATAAAGGATCACACGCTCGCACATCTCGATCATTATCTGGAGGAGTTCGAACGCAACGCCGTCGCAACGGGCGCCAAGGTCCATTGGGCGCGCACTCCGAACGAGGCAACCGAAATCATCGTTGGCATTTGCAAGGCCCGCGATGCCAGGTCCGTCACGCGCGTGAAGTCGATGCTCGGTGAGGAAATCGGCATTGGCGAGGCTCTGGCCGAAGCCGGTATCGAGCGCGTCGAGACGGACCTTGCAGAGCACATCATCCAGCTTGCCGGCGATCCCCCGTCGCACATCGTGATGCCGGCCATGCACAAGACGCGCGAAGAAGTTGAGACCCTGTTTCGCGCCCGCCATCGCGAGGCCATCCCGGACGGCGACGTGGCGACACTGGTGGAAAGCGCCCGCCGGGAGCTTCGGCCCAAGTATCTCGCAGCCGATGTTTCAATTTCGGGCGCGAATTTCATCGTCGCGGACACCGGTTCCGTCGTGACGGTGACCAACGAAGGCAACGCGGAACTCACCACCACGCCGCCGCCGGTCCACATCGTCAACGTCGGTATCGAGAAGCTGGTGCCGACGATGGAGCACTGCACGGTATTCCTCCGGCTGCTCGCGCGCGCAGCCCTCGGCACCGAGATCACGCAATACACGACCTTCTTCAACGGCCCGAAACGGGCAGGCGACATGGACGGCCCCGAAGAGATGCACATCGTGCTGGTCGACAACCGGCGCACCGAGATGCTCGCCGATTTCCTGAAGCCGATGCTGCGCTGCATCCGGTGTGGTGCGTGCATGAACCATTGCCCGGTCTACGGCGCGGTTGGCGGACACGCCTACGGCCATGTCTATCCGGGACCGATGGGGGCGATCCTGACGCCGGCGATGACCAGTCTGGAAAAGTCCGGCGATCTGCCCAACGCGTGCACGCTGAACGGCCGCTGTCAGGAGGTTTGCCCGGTCAACATCCCGCTGCCGGACCTGATGCGAAGGCTGCGCGAAAGACAATGGCGCCAACGGCTGACGGCACGGCCCTATCGCTATTCCCTGGGTGTGTGGGCGGCACTCGCGAAGCGGCCCTGGCTCTACCGCGTTGCAAGCCGCGCCGGCGTGCGCATCCTCGAACTGATCGCCGGTCGGCGCGGCCGCATCGCCGCCCTGATCGGCGCTGGCGGCTGGACCAGGTACCGCGACCTGACGGCGCCCCAGGCCGGCACCTTCATGGATCAATACAGGCAGGGGCGGCGGCGATGACGAGTGCACGCGACGAAATCCTGAAGCGGGTGCGGGCTGCCAATGCCGCGCCACCAGCCACCGCTGCAGACATTGCGCGCGAAGCCACCGCTCTGCTCCCGGAACCGGACAACGTCCGGCCCGCGTTCGATGCCCTCGCCAACCGCCAGAAATTCATCGAGCGGCTGACGTCGGAGCGGCTCACTGCGACGGTTGATGAAATCGCCGGGTGGGACGGCGCGGCCGGCGCCGTGCGCGACTACCTCGCGCGCAGCAACGCACCGCTCAAGGTGGCGCTGCCGCCGATGGAGCGCCTGACTCGACTGGCGTGGGGCGACGTCGTCACGCACCACGACATCGCGCCCGACGAGACGGCCGTCGTCGGTGTCGCCGACCATGGCATTGCTGAAACCGGCACGCTGGTTTTCACTTCGCGGCCCGACAGCCCGACGCTGTTCAACTTCCTCGGGCTGCATCATATTGTTCTGATCGAAGGTCACCGCGTCCTGCGCTACATGGAAGACTACTGGCGTTTGGTGCGCGAGGGCGGCAACACATATCCACGCAGCATCAACTTCGTGACCGGCACCAGCGGCACCGCCGACATCGAGGCGAAGAACACGCGCGGCGCGCACGGGCCGCGCTACTTGCACGTCGTCATTGTCGGTGACATGGACTGAGCAATTTGCCGGAGGCAGCGATGGCCAGCGACAACGCTCCGATCGTCATTGCGGGAGGCGGCATTGGCGGACTCGCCACCGCCATGGGGCTGGCACAAAAGGGTGTCGCTTCGATCGTCCTTGAAAAAGCGGCGCAACTCGGTGAGATCGGCGCCGGCATCCAGCTTGGGCCGAACGCATTCCATGCCTTCGACTACCTCGGCGTTGGTGATGCCGCCCGGGCGATGGCAATTTATATCGACGAACTGCGCCTGATGGACGCGATGAGCGGCGAACCCATTGCCGTCGTGCCGTTAGACGAAAAATTCAGACAGCGCTTCAACAATCCCTATGCCGTGGTCCATCGCGGCGACCTGCACGGCGTTTTTCTCACCGCCTGCCGGGCAAGCCCGCTGGTCGAGTTGCACACCACGAGCGAGGTCGTCGGCTACACCCAGGACGGCGACGGCGTGACGGCTGAACTCGCCGACGGAACGACCGTCGACGGGCGCGCGCTGATCGGTGCCGATGGGCTCTGGTCGAACGTGCGCCGGCAGGTGGTCGGCGACGGCCCCCCGCGGGTGACCGGGCACACGACTTATCGTTCGGTGATCCCGACCGGGCGGATGCCGGAAGACCTCCGGTGGAATGCCGCCTGCCTATGGGCCGGCCCGAAGTGTCATATCGTGCACTACCCGCTGTCGGGCTGGAAGCTGTTCAATCTCGTCGTCACCTATCACAACGACGCGCCCGAACCGGTGGCCGGGCTGCCGGTCGCACGCGACGAGGTGCTCAGGGGCTTCGAGCACGTCGCCGAGCGCGCGCGCAGGATCATCGAACACGGCACCGACTGGAAGCTCTGGGTGCTCTGCGACCGCGATCCCGTGCTCGGCTGGGTCGACGGACGCGTTGCGCTGCTCGGCGATGCCGCCCATCCGACGTTGCAGTATATGGCGCAGGGCGCCTGCATGGCGATGGAGGATGCGGTCTGCCTGGCGCACGAGATCGGCCGCAACGGTGATGATCTGCCGGCAGCTCTCGAAGCCTACCGGCAACGCAGGGTGAACCGCACCGCGCGGGTGCAGATCCAGTCGCGCCTGATGGGCGATCACGTCTACCATCCCGACGGCGGTCACGCAGCCCTGCGCAACGCCATCCTGGGCGCCATGTCGCGCGAAGACTTCTACGACAGCCTGCAATGGCTCTACGGCGGCACCGGCCTTGCCGAAGGTACTCACGGCGTGCACTGACAGGTGGTTGGCAAGGCCGGAATGTCGATTTCGGGTGGTCCGGGATATGTGGACCGTTCTGGCTTACAAGTCACATCGGCGCTCGCGCACTGCTCATCCATACCTTGGACTCCAGTGCCGTGATTTTTTTGAGAGCACCACGGTATTCGTCGCATGCAAACTGAAAGTGTAACGGTGTTCATGCCGATTCAAGATATTGCAGAAAACCTCTGACCGCGCCCCTCGCTGTCACACCCAGGGCCGGGCGGCCATGATCTTTTCCTCGTAGCCGGCGATCGCGGCATCTTTCTGCATGGTCAGCGCGATGTCGTCGAGACCATTGAGCAGGCAGTGCTTGCGGTGCGGATCGATCTCGAAGCTGTCGGATTTGCCGTCCGGTCCGGCGACCGTCTGCGCCTCGAGGTCGACCGTGATCTCGGCACCCGGCAGCTCCAGCAGAAAGCGCAACAGTTCGTTCACGCGCTCTTCGGAGAGCTTTACGGGCAGGATGCCGTTCTTGAAGCGTGTTGTTGAAGAAAATGTCGGCATAGGACGGCGCGATGATGCAGCGAATGCCGAAGTCGAGCAGCGCCCAGGGCGCATGCTCGCGGCTCGACCCGCAGCCGAAGTTCTCGCCGGACACCAGAATCTTGGCGTTGCGATAGGGCTCGCGGTTGAGCACGAAATCACCGATCTCGGCGCCGCTTTCATCGTAGCGCATTTCGGCAAACAGTGCCTTTCCGAGGCCGGTCCGCTTGATCGTTTTCAGATAGACCTTCGGGATGATCATGTCGGTGTCGACGTTGATCATGTTGAGCGGTGCCGCGACACCCGTCAGCGTTGTGAACTTTTCCATCTCTCGGCCTCCGCGGCTGGGGCACGCCAAACGCCGTGCAATCTTCCAATCTCACCGATCTTTAACGCGCATTGTTCTGGCCCCGTCAAGCACCGACGCCGACGGCTTGCGGGGATGACGACGCAACACATTGCCTCTTGAGGGACCAAATGGCATATGCCACGGCTGCAGAAACGAAGAACGGGACTTGGTTTGCGCGTGCAACACGTAAGGCGCGAGGCAGCATCGGCCGGGCGGCGCGCCGATGCCTGATGTAGAGCCACCCATCGGCGGCTATCGGATCGGCATCGATGTCGGCGGCACGTTTACCAAGGCCGTGCTGATCGACAACGCCACGCGTGCCGTTGTCGCCCGCTGCGCCGTCAAGACGACACACGATCATCCGCGCGGCGTTGCAGCCGGTGTCGTCGATGTCTTCCGCAACGTGCTCTCGCAGTCCGGTGTCGCAGCCGACCGGGTCGTCTTCCTCGCCCATTCAACGACGCAGGCGACCAACGCACTGCTCGAAGGTGATGTCGCCAAGGTCGGCATTGTCGGGCTAGCCGGCGAAGCTGCCGCCAAGCTCGCCGAGCCCCAGGTTCGCATTGGCCCGATCGAACTGGCACCGGGCCGCGTGCTTGAAACCGCCAACCGGTTCCTTGTCGCAGAAAAGGTCGACGAGACAGCGCTGCGCCGGGCCATCGAAGATCTGGTCGGCGAAGGCGCCGGCGTCATCGTTGCCTCGAGCGCGTTCGGCGTCGATGACACCGCCCTCGAGGACCAGGTGCGCGGGATAGCTGCCGATGCCGGCCTGCTGACCACCTGCGGCCATGAGATCACGCGGCTGTACGGCCTGACCACACGGACGCGCACCGCCGTGATCAACGCTTCGATCCTGCCGCGCATGAACGCCACCGCCGAACTCACCGAGGACAGCGTTCGCGAGGCCGGCATCAGGGCACCGCTGATGATCATGCGCGGCGACGGCGGCGTCATGGACATTCGCGAAATGCGCCGCCGGCCGGCCACCACCATGCTCTCGGGCCCGGCCGCCAGCGTTGCCGGCGCGCTGATGCACTTGCGCGTATCGGACGGTCTCTACTTCGAAGTCGGCGGAACCTCAACCAACATAGGCGTCATCAGGGACGGCCGCCCGACCGTTGCTTACGCCCGCGTCGGCGGCCATGAGACCTATGTCAATTCGCTCGACGTTCGCGTCCTTGGCATTGCCGGGGGCAGCATGGTGCGCGCTCGCCCAGATGGCTGTTTCAATGGCGGCCTCGTCGATGTCGGCCCGCGTAGCGCCCATATCGCCGGCCTGCCCTACGCTGCCTTTGCCGACCCGGCCGCAATCATCGACCCGACGATCGAACCCTTTGCGCCGCGCCTCGGCGACGGCAACGACTACGTCGCGCTCCGCGTTGCAGGCGGCGAACGGTTTGCCATCACCACGACCTGCGCCGCCAACGCGCTCGGCTATACCCGGCCCGGCATGCACGCCCACGCCGGCACCGATGCCGCGCGAAAGGCGATTGCCGCGCTTGCGAGCTATCTCGGAGAGACACCCGAGGCGACGGCCCGCAACATCCTCTCGTGCGCAGCCGCCAAGGTCATCCCCGTGGTCACGGCGCTGGTGCGCGAATACCGCCTCGATGACGATCAATGCTTGCTCGTCGGCGAAGGCGGCGGTGCCGGCGCCCTGGTTCCCTTCATCGCTGAGCAGACGGGATACCGCTACGAGATCTCGAAAGACGCCGAAGTGATTTCATCGATCGGCGTCGCACTGGCACTGGTGCGCGATGTCATCGAGCGGATCATCCCGCATCCTAAGCCCGAAGACCTGACCGCGATTCGCGAAGAGGCCCGCCGCGCCGCCGTTCGCCTCGGCGCAAACCCGCGGGCCGTCGACGTGACGATCGAGGTCGACCGCCAGACCCATCGCGTCACGGCGACCGCCATCGGGTCGGCCGAAATGCAGGCACGCGATCCAAGCGGTGCGATCCACCAGCGCGAAGCCATGCGCATTGCGGCCGCGACAATGGATCTTGGCGCATCCGATGTCGAAGTCCGCGCCGCGACCAGTGGCTTCCGCGCCATTGCACCGCGCGGACCATCGCCGGGCAGAGTGCGCGTTCTCGATTGGGCCGGCATCGTGCGGTTGCGGCGCAGCCTGGCGGTCGTCAGCGAGGTCCGGTCCGGTGAAGCGCTGGCCGCAATCCGTGAACTCTGGCACAGGCTCGATGCCAAGCCGCCGGCCGGCCACCATGGCGCACCGCCGGAGATCCATCTCTTCATCGCCCGGCACGCAGCCGACCTCTCGCATCTCGAAGACGTCGAACAGGCCTGTGCCCTGGCCCGGGCCGAACTGGCCGATCATGCCGCGTCGGCGGCCGTGATCCTGGTCGGGGTATTGGCGCGTTAGAGCCGCTTCAGGCGATCATTCCAAAATCCGGTTTGCTTCGCGAACCCGGGTCCACGGTCCCGCGAAGAGCCGCAGCAGGCGCCTGCCTCAGTAGACCTTGCGCGACTTGAAGCACGCCCGCATCAACTCGCACCGCTGTGGCCCCGAATAATGCATGTTCGAGCCCTTCGCCGGGCGAATGAACTTGCAGATCTGGTCGAGCCCATCGGTCGTCAGCCAACGTTGCCTGCGCCCGCGCTGCACGGCGAAGCAGTCGGCCAGTTCTTCGCTCGGCCCCGCGGAATTGATGTCCGCATTCATGCGAATAGATCCACAGCTTCACCGCCGTCGGCATGCGCCGCCAATCAGCTTCGGGTTGATGATCAAGAATCCCGGATAGGCGGCGCCATAATCGTCGAGCGAGGGGTCGAGTACCGTCGGCCGCCGTCCGCACGACAGCGTGTAGCCGTCGATTTTGAACCGCCCGGCAGGCACGATCGTCGCATTGCCGACGTGGGCGGCGTATTCGGTCACCGTCGGGGTTCCCTGAGCCGCCGCCTCACCGGCGAAGGCAGCGCCCACAACCCAAAGCAGCGTAGTCAGCAGAAAGAACGTTCTGCTGCGACACTCACACCATTTCTGATTGCCCTCATCACCTACCCGTGCCCACGTGCGCGATCTTGCGCGATCGGCGCCTTGATAACAAGCCCGCCCAGCCAGCAAATTTGTGCAGTTCAACCTTTACATGAACACCCGGTCGTATGCCTCGCGATCGCGAGACGGCACTAAAATGGAACGGCGGCCCGGCAATCGAAGGACTGCAAACCGGGACGCGCCCTGGATCATTTCCGTCTTAGGCGGAAACACACCGCCGTCCCACTCCCCCCGCCCGGCCGCCCAAAACCACGATTGCATGGGCGGCCGGGCGGGGGAGTGGGACGGTTCCAGCTAAACCTGAAACGCGCCTAAGCCGCCGGGAACGGTAAAATGCCCGAAAACGGCATAAGTAAGAACGCTGACCACATCGTGATTGCGGTATTGGGCCAACCTCCATGTCGGCGGTTCAGCTTTTCCACACCTTTTCCCGGCCCTGCGGCAGTGCACCAAACCTGCCTCGGCCGGCCTGCGCCCTCAGGCCTTTTTAGCCACCGCCAGCAGCTCGATGATGGTGAAACCCTCGGCCTCCTCACCGTCGAACCGCGGCCGGATATAGGCGCCGAACGCTGGTGATGCGTTGCGCAGCATATCGGCCAGTATCGGGACCGTGTCCGCCGGCACCGACATATTCTTGCACCAGGCTGCAAACTTCATCGATTTGTCGAGCAACTCGGTGTGTGCAATCCGGAAGCCCGCTGCCTCGATGCATTGCCGCCATTCGCCCGGCGTCCACGCCCGCCCGTGGCTCGGGTCGCGAATTTTTTCGAACTTGTTGTAGGTCTCTGCGGCTTCGGTCAGCTCGACATCGCTGAACCCCGGCGTCGTCGAACTGTCGGCGGACACGTTGTCGACCAGCGCGAACGTTCCGCCGGGTTTCAAGACTCGATAAGCCTCGGCGACGAATTTCGGGATGTCCGGGAAGTGATGCGGCGCAATGCCGGGAGGGTCACGAGATCGAACGTTTGATCTTCGAACGGCATGGCCTCAGCATCTGCGTGGGCCGTATCGACATTGCCGAGCCCCTTTTCCTTGACCTGCTTGCGCACCTGTTCGAGCATCTCCTCGGTCAGGTCGGTGGCCAGCATGTGCGAGACGCTGGGGGCGCAAACGCGATCGCGGTGTGGCCGGCACCGGTTGCAATATCGACGCAACTCCAGCTTGCTTCCGGCTGCACGGCGCTGACCAGGCCGGCGAGCGAGGCTCCCTTCGCATGTACGTGCGAGCCCACGTAGTTGCGCATGCGGCGGCGGTCGCCGGGCAGCGAAATCCGGTCGCCGTGGCGCCTGTCGCCGATCGCCAGCGCCAGGAAGACGGCGCCCGGGAGCTCGCCCTCCGCCGCCACCGGGGTGACGGCCGAGATCCCGACATCGGCGCCGAACGCGGCCTGGACGCTTGTGGCGGCGGCCATCGCCCGGGCCTCGGCCTGCGGCGGCGCGCCGTCCGCGTCGTCGGCCCAGGTGGCGATCGTGCCGCCGCGGAAGACCTCCATCGCCGGGTCGATGTCGCTCAGCCGCGACGCCATGATCCCGCCGGTCACCGCCTCGGCCACCGCCAGGGTCATGCCCCGCGCGCGCAGATGGTCCAGGACGACGGTCTCCATCGTCTGGTCGTCGACGCCGAAGATCAGGTCGCCGAGAAGCGCCCGCACGCGCTTTTCCTCATCGGCCAGGACCCGTCGCGCCGCCGCCTCGTCCTCAGACTTGGCGGTGACACGCACCTTGATCCCCTCGATCCCGCTGGCCTGGAAGGCCAAGGTGGGATTGCCCAGCGCGTCAAGGGCGTCGTCCGTTCGGCCAGCACCTCGGCCAGGCCGGATTCGCTATGGCCCCAGGTCCGCAGCACGCGGCTGCGGATCACCGCGGTCTGGCCCGAGCGCCGTTTGAGGTCGGGCAGCACCGTGCCCTCCATCATCTCGCGCATTTCGTGCGGCACGCCGGGCAGCGCATAGACGACCTTGTCGCCCACCGGGCAGACCAGGCCCGGCGCCGTCCCGGGCATCTGCGGGATCGGCCACCCGCCGACCGGGATGTCGGCCTGGCGCAGGTTGTTTTCGGTCATGACGCGGCCGCGCGTTTCGAACAGCGCGCGGATCTTTTCCGCCATATCGGGATCGCGCTCGAGCGCGACGCCCATGACCTTGGCGATAACCTCGCGGGTGATATCGTCCTGCGTCGGCCCCAGCCCGCCGCAGCAGATCACCGCGTCGCTGCGGTCCAGGGCCTGGCGAATGCACCCCTCCATGCGGTCGAAATTGTCGCCGACCTTGACCTGAAAATGCGAGTCGATGCCGGCCAGCGCCAGCTGTTCGCCGATCCAGGACGAATTCGTGTCGACGATCTGGCCGAGCAGCAGTTCCGTTCCGATGGCGACGACTTCACAGCGCACGCGGCGAGCTCCCGGACGAGGGCATGGATCCTGGACGGCCTCTATACCACCGGAGACGCCCCGCCATCGACATTGATGGCCGTGCCGGTGATATAGGACGCCGCGTCGGAGGCAAGGAAACAGGCGATATTGGCGTATTCCTGCGCCGTCCCGATACGCCCGACCGGGATCCGCCGGGACGTCGCCATGTCCTGGATAAAGTCGGCATAGGGCATATCAGGCGATTCCTTGGCATGGAGGCGTTCCCACTGGGCGGTATCGATCAGGCCGGTCATTAGCGCGTTGACCAGCACGTTATGGGGCGCCCCCTCGCCCGCCAGCACCTTGGTCAACGCCAGACCGGCGCCGCGCGTGATCGCGGTCGGCGCGCTGTTCGGCCGCGGCGCCTTGGCACCGATGTTCAGCACGTTGATGATGCGGCCCCATTTGCGGTCCTTCATGCCGGGCAGCGCGAGCCGGGCGAGACGGATGGCGGAGAACAGCTTCTGTTCGAAGTCGATCTGCCATTCCTCGTCGCTGACATCCTCGAACCGGCCGTTGCGCGACTCGCCGGCGTTGTTGACCAGGATGTCGATCTTGCCGAGGTCGCGCTCGGCCGCGGCGTAGGATTCGGCGAGCACCTTGCCGCGTCGGCGACGTCGCAGGCATAGGCGACCGCGCGCCCGTCGCCGGCCGCCTCGATCTCGGCCCGCGCCTGCTCCAGCACGTCGGGGCGTCGAGCCAGGATCGCGACATCGGCGCCCGCGCGCGCGAAGGTGAGCCCCATGGCCTTGCCCAGCCCCGCGCTGCCGCCGGTGATCAGCGCCGCGCGTCCGTCCAACCGAATGTCCATGTCCGGTCCATCTCCCTTCAATTGGTTCCTGTCCGACTCGAATAGCTCTGTGCGCACCATCACATCCCTCGAGAAGTCCGGCTTCTTCTTGGCCTTGAACGCCTCGATGCCGTGGGCGAACTCAGGGCCCGGGGCGCAGCTTCTCGAACGCCTGTCCCTCGTGCTTGAGCCCGGACGGACAGCGGCGCGTCGTAGACCTCGTTGAGCACCTCCTTGAGGGTGGCGAGCGGAACCTGACGGCCGCGACGCCATGTCCGCGACCCACCTGTCGTTACCGCCGTCGTCGAGACGCGCCGTCGGGGACGACCTCGGTCACCAGGCCCCAGCTATGGTGCGCTTCCGCCGCGCTCAGCCGGCGGCCGCGCATGATCATCTCCTTGGCGCGGCCGAGACCGGCGATGCGCGCGACGCGCTGGGTGCCGCCCGAACCGGGGATCGTGCCGAGGTTGATCTCGGGCAGGGCGAGCTGGGTCGATTCGGTGGCGATGCGGAAGTCGCAGGCCAGCGCCAGTTCGAACGCGACGCCCATGGCGAACTTCTCGATCGCGGCGATCACCGGTTTGCGGCACCGTTCGGGGGCGGCGACGTTCCACGCCAGGTCCACCATCTCGTCCGCGCGGCGGCACCAGGAACCCGGCGATATCGCCGCCGGACGAGAACACGCCGTTGGCGCCGCGGATGACGATCACGCGCACCGCGGGGTCGCGGTCCATCTGCTTCCAGCGCCGCGGCGATCTGGGCGCGCGCGCCGGAAGCTGACCACGTTCATCGGCGGGCGGTCGAAGATCAGCGTGCCGGCATGCGCGAGTCGGTCCGTCGATTTCGATGCGCAGTCCGTCAAGCTCTCCCAGCACATCGGGCCGCCTGTCGCCGTAAGCCATGCTTTCCCCCTGTCGTCCGTAGCGATGTCGCGTTGAAGGATAGTCATCGGGCCCGGAGAATGACCAGAAGGCGGGGTGGCGACGAACCGGTCCCTTGCGGCAGATATGCGCCGAAATCGAAGGGACGCGATGGCATGGACGAGACGATCCTCTGCGACATCGACGACGTAATCGCCACGGTGACGATCAACCGGCCGGACAAGCGCAACGCGCTGAACCGCCGAGACCTGGCTCAGCTTCTCGGCGCGACCATGGACGTCGCTTTCGGCCAACGAGGACCTGCGCTGCGTCGTGATCCGCGGCGCCGGCACGGAAGCGTTCGCCGCCGGCGCCGACATTTCGGGCTTCGAGACCGAGCGGTCGAACTCGGCGCAGGTGAAGGACGTACGGCGAAAACACCCACCGGGCGATGGACGCGGTGGTCGAGGGCCGGCATCCCGGTGATCGCGATGATCCACGGCTTTTGCCTGGGCGGCGGCTACGAACTGGCCACCGCCTGCGACCTGAGGATCGCCGGCGAATCGGGACGCTTCGGCATCCCTGTCAAGCGCATGGGCCTGTTACCTCGGCTATCCGCTGCTCGACGACCTGATCCACGTGGTCGGCCGGGCGACGGCGCTGGAGATGACGCTGGAGGGGCGCGTCTATGACGCGTCGGAAGCCGTGCAAAAGGGTCTCGTTCATCAGGGTCGTGCCCGACGACGACGCTGGAAGAGGAGGTCATGGCTACCGCGCGGCGCATCGCCGAGGGCGCGCCGCTGGCCGCGCGCTGGCACCGCAAGGCGATCCGCCGGCATCGACGATCCGGCGCCGCTGACCGAGGCCGAGATCGAAGGCTCCTACGCCTACGCCGACTCCGAGGACTACCACATCGGCTACCGCGCCTTCCTGGACAAGGAGAAGGCCCAGTTCCGGGGCCGTTGAGCATGGCTGTTCCGGCACCCACCGGGCCGC
>CBDCYD010000013.1:0-13700 GCA_965224045.1 Hyphomicrobiaceae bacterium | reverse complement strand
TACCATTTCGGCGGCAAGGCAGGAGGTTACGCTATCCAGGGAATTGCCGGCTGCTTCGTGCAAAAGCTCATCGGTTCGTACACCAATGTTGTCGGCCTTCCGTTGACCGAAGTGGCCGGTCTGCTGGTTGGCGAAGGGTTGCCGATCCACTATGGCTGGCTCAACGCCGGCGACGTCGAACCGGGGTGAGAACGATTACTTGGTGCGCCGACAACGACAACACCGGCCCGCAAACCGGTACACCACGCTGTCCCAATTGCGGCAAGGCGGCTGTGGCCCAGTATCGACCGTTCTGCTCCGGCCGATGCAAGGATGTGGATCTTTCGCGCTGGCTGAGCGGTACGTACGCCATTCCGGGAGGGAACGCCGATGCCGATGAAGATGGCGACGATGCCTCAGCAGACCGTCAAGGTCGCACCGCCAGTGAGGGCCGAGCCAGGCTGTCACGAACGGAAGATTGACCATCGACCGCAACGGCGAACGTGAAACATTCGACCGCACACCTTGTCTCAGAAGTGGTACGCGCTGTCGCAATTCGGGCAGCCGAGAGGCGCCCTGACTGCGACCGGATGTACATTTCGCGAGCCCCCGCGACGGGCCACCATTTCCCCTTGCATCAACCGGTTTGGCGGACTATACACAGCGCCTTGTCTGCACGCGGATTTGCCTCCCGCGCAGCCTTTGCCCAGGTAGCTCAGTTGGTAGAGCATGCGACTGAAAATCGCAGTGTCGGTGGTTCGATTCCGCCCCTGGGCACCAGCACCCCTTCTCATAGCCAACCACTAAGCCACAAAAATGTAGCTATTTCAGCGTGTTGAGGGCGAAAACTTACTCACTTGAGAACATGGTTGCTCACCATTTCACATCAAATTGGGGGTGTGTTAGGGGGTATCAAGGATACGCAAAGAGGGTGATACCCCCAGATGGCCTTGTCAGAATTCGCGGCCCGCAAGGCCAAACCACGAGAGAAGCCATACAAGCTGCCTGATGGCGGTGGCCTCTACCTGCATGTCCAGCCCAAAGGCTCCAAGCTCTGGCGGATGAAGTACCGCTACCTCAGCAAAGAGAAGCTCCTTTCGTTTGGCCCCTACCCACTGATTACTATCGCTGAGGCCAGGCAGAAACGTGATGAAGCCAAGAAACTCCTGAAGGAAGGCATCGACCCTGGAGCAAAGAAGAAACAAGACCGGCTTGACGCAATTGCCAAACAACAGTTGACCTTTGGGATGCTTGCTGATGAGTACCTCGAACGGCAGCAGGCAAAGGGGACCGCCCCTTCAACGATCACCAAGACGACGTGGCTGCTCAAGAACGTCGCCGCACCACTCGCTGACCGGCCGCTCCTCGAGATCACCTCCGCTGAGCTCCTAGAGTTGCTCCAGCGGGTCGAAAAGAGCGGTCGTCGCGAAACGGCGCGCCGTCTGCGCGGCACCATCAGCAGCGTCTTCAAGCTTGCGATCGTGACTTTGCGCGCCTCGCATGATCCGACCGTGCCGCTCCATGGAGCACTATTGCCACCAAAAGTCGAAGGACGGGCGGCCATCACCAACGAACGGGAGCTGGGCAAGCTTCTGCGTGCCATTGATAACTATGACGGTTGGCCGACCATTAGAGCAGCATTGCAGTTCTTGATGCTGACCTGCGTGCGCCCTGGAGAAGTACGCGGTTCCAAACGAGACGAGTTCGACATCAAGAATGCCGTTTGGAGCATTCCGGCAAAGCGCATGAAGATGCGCCAGTCGCACGAAGTACCGCTCCCGAAGCAGGCGCTAGCAATCATCGAAGAAGTCTGGCCATTGTCAGAAGGTGCGGAGCTTGTGTTCCCATCGATACGCTCGCGGCACAGGCCAGTATCCGAAAACGCCTTCAATTCGGCCCTGCGCCGAATGGGGTACGAAAAGGACGAAGTCACAGCACACGGCTTTCGTGTGACGGCCAGTTCGATCCTCAACGCTCGCGGGTATGATCCGGATGTGATCGAAGCGGTGCTCGCTCACCAGGATCGCAATGCGATCAGACGGACGTACAACCGGGCAACCTACTGGGATCAGCGAGTGGCGTTGATGCGCGAGTGGGCAGATCTGCTCGATGAGCTTAGGAAAACCTGACCATAGCGGAAGAGGCGTTTTTCTGCGACGCAGTCGCCGGCCCAGGTTCCTTCTTTACCGGGACAAGGGTGAAAATGTTCAGCTATGTTCAGCCATGTGAATCTTGTTGCAGCGGTGCGAATCACGCACACTTAGAGGTGCCCAATGGGCTCGGTGGCTAGCCGAGGCTCTGGGGCATCGCGATGCTCCTCAACTTAGGAGAATCCGATGTCACATCCAAAGCAGCTCATCGACAAGAAGGAGCTGACGAAACTCGTGAAGTACTCGCCTCAGCACATCGCGCGCCTGGAGAAGGCCGGACAATTCCCGAAACGGTTGCGGTTGGGTCAGAACCGTGTCGCGTGGCTGCTTACCGAGGTGGAGGACTGGATCGAAGAGCGCTTGGCCAAGCGTGAGACGATGCATTTGACTTCGTGAGTGACGGAAACTCCTTTGGACGGAGTAGGAAGGCCGCGCCGCAGGCGCGGTCTTCTATCGTTTGCGGTTGCAGGTCTTGAGCGCGTCGCCACGGGCTTGCGACCGACAAACTCAACCCGATCATCAATCAAATGATCAGGCTGGTTGTCTTTGCCTTTACAATTGTTTTCCGGGAAGAGACACGCTCCAGGATATGTCTCCATGGGGAGCCCCACCGCCAATGGTGAGAATGAGCTGTGTTGCGCCACCACGATCGACACGATTGACGTGCGCATCAAGCTGCGGCATGGCTTGGCCGATCGGGACCACTGAAACCTGCGGGTTGGCGTCGTCTGCGCTGTCGAGTTCAAAGGGGAGCGGGACTTCCAGGCGGCCTCGCGGATCGAGACGGGTGCGGCCGTCGATGACAAGGCCGCTATCTGTCGTTGTGTAAAGTGAGCCGAAGGTTGTTTCGGTGGCGTCTTCCGGAGCGGAAGTAGCGCTCGGAATCATGTGGCGCATTGAAGAAATCGTTCCAAGTCCCGACAACACGCCGACGATAAGGACAACAGCGAGTGCGATTAAAGCCTTCCGATGAATACTAGCGTTGGGCTCATTCTTCTCCAGATAAGGGCTAGTCTTTTTCACAGTAGAGGAGGGCGACATTTCTCGGTCGCGTTTCGTCACCACCAGTATAGTCGGTGTAGATGGTCTTGCTGCCACCAGCTCCGGAATGTGTGAAGTTGCTGTTGTTCCCGTTGCCAGCGGCATCCGTTGCGTTGCTGTCGGCGTGGCGGTGGGATTCAAAATCGTCGAGTTGGGTGCTGCCAACGCTTCGCACGCCGTCCTCGTCCTCACATCCCGAGGTGCTCAAAACACACACCGCGTACGAAGCGGCCGCGCAATGCGGTGTATTCGCTCCAGCCCGAGGGACAGCTCGTCAGGTCGAACGCCATGACCGCGCCGGTCGGTACTGAACCACCACCACCACTCCAGCCGCTCGAAATGTCCTTGCAATTGGCGCCCGTCTCATCGCAGATCTGTTCTGCGAATATATCACCAGCGACGTCGAGCTCGGCATTGGGCGAGGGATGCTTGATGCCGACATTTCGCGTGAAGTTAACGGCCAGCAGGATTGGAGCCTGTAAAATCAAAAACAAAATTAGGGCGACAAAGAGTGTGGCTGTCCAGTTAATGGCGCACTTATGCATGCGTGTATTGTATCAGACAGAGCTGCACGAGACGGAACCGGAGGTGGGGATAGCATAGACGACACTGCCAAAGAAAGTCCACCAGTTGACATAATCCAATTGTGTTGCCTAATCCGGATCCGTTCTCTTCAAAGGATTTGAATGGTCGGCGTGTTCTTTTTGTATATATATTATATATATAGAGTGCTGACATTCTGTCATGGTTGGCCTGACATTTTGTCTGGGTTTTCTGCCATTTTGGCAATGGGGCAGGGGGCATGTCACAGAGCCTGACATTTTGTCATAGGGCGTGACTGACGACTCAATCTCGCTGTCCGCGGTGGTCGTAAAGAACAACCTGCTCGACCCATTTTGTGGTTGATCGCAGATCCCCTCGCTCATTCTTCTCCAGCAGTCCTTTTTCGATACCTTCCTTGATGGCACGGAAGGCTTGGCGATCGCTGATGTCGAGGAAATTGGCGATCTCTGTCTTGGATTGTGAGCACCACGGGTGGTCCGGACGGTGGGAAAGCTGGTGTACGCTGTCGATAACGGCGTAGGTCGTGAATGACAGCCCGAATTTGACGCGGAGCGGGTGATGAATGATTGAGAATCGCGGTTTCAACCGAAACCTGCGCTCCATGTTGATGCGGCCGGAAATATGATCCATATATCAGGATTATATCATTAAACACCGAAATGGCTCCGCTAATTGGGGAGATGCAATTTTGATGGAAAGATCACAATTTTATTGTGACTGATATTACGAAAAGGAGGCTCTATTGAGCCATATTGTTAACGTCGCACATCATTTATTTCGCGACATGAATGGAAATAGAGTTTCCATTGAGTAATTCGAAAGTGAGTTCGCGGTGATGATTAGCCGGTTGCCGGACGGTCAGCTTCGCGATCATCGGCCGACAAGTCAGTGGAGGCATCGCTGACACGAGCGGTTCGAATGGTGCCGTTCTCAGCGAGTGCTATTGGCCGATCCTTGCCGGTCAATTGGAGCACCATGCTCTGCAATCCCTGGATTAGGACGTTAGTCTCCCGATCGCGTTCTGACGCATCGGTAAGCTGCTGGTTCTTCGTCGCGATCTCCCCTCTCAGAAAGTCGATCTCGTTGTCTTTGTCTTCGAGCCGCTTTTCGAGTTGTGCGACATGGCCCGACACGTCGGGCTTCACGTCGTCGTCTGTCGCAGGTTCCGGGCCCGCAACGTCGTTACTACCGCGCCCGGCGGTGTCGGACGATGTCGCTCCGAGTCCGTCGTCATCACCTTCGGTAATACTAGCTGGTTCGGCGGCGACAACGGGCGACACGACAGGCGGTGTCGTCGTCTGTCCACCCTTGGCGGCGTGCATTTGCTTGAGCTGCGTGATGGCCGGTTCGATCGAGTCTTCGGAGACGAACCAAGTCTCGCCGGTAGCAGTGAGTTCCTTGATGCCGTCGAGCAGGCCGTTCTCGCAGTAGCGCTGGACGGAGCGGATATCGCGGGGTAGTCCAGCCGCCCGGAAGAGCAGGAGAACATCCTTTATTGGAATGCGTCGGCCTGCGTCGGTCGTTGGCGGTGCCTGTCGGGCAGTGTCGTCCATACATGGATATTGTAGCAGGGCAGAGGAGTGCGGGCAGTGGCGCTATCCCCATGCGTATGACCCGGTCGAAAAAGCCCATTTGCTGACAGTTACACGTAGCAGATCGGCGACGGGTTCTGCGCCGCCGACCATGTCCGTTCTTAGAGGTATCACGTCGCGCGATCAGATGTCGGTCTTCTCCGCGAGTTCGATAGCATCATCCACTTCGATGCCGAGATATCGAACGGTGCTCTCGATCTTCGAGTGGCCGAGCAATAGTTGAACCGCTCTTAGGTTTCCTGTTCGCCGGTAGATCAGAACTGCTTTGGTTCTGCGCAGCGAATGCGTGCCAAACATGCTTGGGTCGAGTCCAATGCTGGCAACCCACTCCTGGACGAGCCGGGCATACTGTCGAGTCGTTAAGCCGCCGCGACCACGGCGGCCAGCAAACAAGAACCGTCCTGGCTGGCGTTCGGTCAATCGGAGATAGTCGTCGATCGTCTTGCGCGTGTGTTCGGTCAGTTCAAACCTAACTGGTCGACCAGTCTTCTTCTGTCGAATTGTAGCCCGGTCGAGCGCATAGCCGTTCGGTGCGACGTCTTCGACGCGAACAGCAACCACGTCGCAACCTCGCAGCTTGCTATCGATGGCAAGATTGAAGAGTGCAAGATCACGCGTTTTGCTTTCCATTTGCAGCTTGGTTCTTATCGACCACACGTGACTCGGCTGCAAGGGCGGTTTGGCTCCTACGATCTTGCCCTTGTTCCAAGGCACACGTCGAGTCTGCTCTTCGTTTGGAAGTGTCGTGATAATGTTCCATGGTCTGTCTCCTCTGTTGGGGAACAGCCCAGGGTGTGTCTGCGCGAGGGAAGCCCTCAACATAGGAGTCGGCTTTTGGTGAACACCGTCGAAGAACTGACACCTGGCGTCACAGACCACTCAAGAGCGACCGTTCGCAAGCGCAGCATTTCCCAGTGCCGTGACCGACGCGATGATCAAACAGCCGAAGGTCGATGGGTGGCCATATTGGGATTGCTAATCCGTGTCAGTGAGGTTGAAGTAGCCTCAGAAGCGGACACAAGAAGCTTGTCTTCAAGCGCGAACGATCGGCGTCAGGTCCCGGGAACTTACGGTTAGTAGGCGGCACATGTCCTTTTCGACGACCACCATGTCTTCGAGCTTGAGCATTCCGGCCTCAGGATCACAGACGTGAAGCTCGATGGCCAGCACCATGCCCTCCCTTATTTTCTCGCGGCCGTCGCGTGACAACAGCGGTGGTTCGTTGAGTTCCAATCCCACGCCGTGGCCAACGAAATGGGCCCTTCTGCCATCAGGAAATCCGAGGAACGAGTCTTGAAGGCCGACGTCGCCGGCGTGGGAGCAGGCTCTCGCGAACACCGCTCCCGCTGTCATACCCGGCCTGATGTCGGCGATCAGTCGATCCGCCGTGCGCCGCAATGCCCGATAGACCTGCCTCATCTTCTTGGTTGGCTCGCCGAGACAGTAGGTTCGTGTTTGATCTCCGTGGTAACCTTCGACGCAGGTCGGGATGTCGACAATCACCAGGTCACCGGCCTCCATAGTCCGCCGTGTCGCCCCGGCTGGGACGGCGGCGCTCAGGCCGGCGCCGGAAATCGTGAAGACGACGCCGCTGATCCGTCCAATGTTGTCGCCCGAAGCAAACGGCCCTCGCCCCATGCTGAAATCCGGCAGGCGGATGAAGTAGACGCCTTCGTGGCCGGCCCGCCGCTGACCATCCTCGACAACAGCGGAAGCTTCCAATTCGCTCATTCCCGGACGCCAATTCGCCACCGCCGCGTTGTGGCCCGCATCGAGCGCGGCGGTCGCTCGTTCAATAATTGCGATTTCATCGGCGTCTTTGATCATCCTCTGGTTCAGGATATCGACGGAAACATCGACCAACTCGGCTGGTCCCGTAAGTTGTTGGAGTTTTCGGTACTGCGGGACCGGCATGACATCGAGTTCAGCACCGATAACCTGTCCGTTGATACCCTCGCCGAAACCCCTTGCGATGATCTTCTCCAGGCTCCCTTCGCGAACAGCTCGATCCTGGTCCAGGCGGCATTGCTGATGAGCGAACGCGAGACCCGAACGAATGAAGAGAAAGGCATCGTCAGGCAAGACCGCCAGCCAGCCCGGTTGCGCCGTTCCGGTGTAGTAGAAGATGTCCCGGGAAACATGCAGCAAGGCGCCGGCCAGCCCGCGTTCACGGATACGGTGTTGAAGACCCGCCAGGCGCTTAATGTGGGAGGTCATGTTTGAGCAGTCCTTGGAATCCGGCAAAGCTATACTCATCGATCGATTGCTTTCAGAGCCTGTGCGGCAAGCCGGGATGCAGCATCGTCGATTGCCAATGAGCCCGCGTTGACCTGAGCACAAATCGTATCCATCTCAGTCGTCGCAACCGCTCTCAGTTGCTCACGAAACGCCGCCTCGGCACGTCGTCGCAAGAGGCAGCGCAGGCGCCGGTCGCGACGAGCGTTAGTGCCTATATCGGCAGCGTCATCAAGTCGGCCGGCTATCGCTTGTTCGAGGTCATCCAGGCCTTCGGTCTTGGTTGCCGATGTCGTCACAACGGGGACGTCCCGCCAATCGCCACTGCGCAGTTCCAGCATCGCCTGCAGTTGACGTACGGTGCGGGCCGCCAGCGGCAGATCGCACTTGTTAACGACAAGAACGTCCGCAATTTCGAGAATTCCGGCCTTGATAGCCTGCACGTCATCACCAAGGCCCGGTGCATTGAGGACGACCCTGACGTCTACAAACTCGACGATCTCGGTCTCCGACTGACCTACCCCGACGGTCTCCAGAATGATCGTTGGCCATCCGGCCGCATCGACGGCATCAAGGATGCCAGGAATCGAAAGTGCCAAGCCGCCAAAGTGACCGCGCGCTGCAACAGAACGGATGAACACGCCGGGATCGGTGCTATGTCGACCCATCCGTATGCGATCGCCGAGAACTGCTCCGCCCGACAGCGGGCTTGACGGGTCGACGGCCAGGATGGCGACGCGTTCACCCCGCGCGCGGAGTGCACCGACATACGCACTGATCAACGTAGACTTGCCGGCACCGGGCGGTCCAGTAAATCCAATCACGCAGGCCTTTCCGGCGTGCCCGCGCAGCCGGGAGGAGAGAGCATCGCTTTGCTCGCCGCCGGCTTCAAGCAGGGAGATCGCGCGGGCGAGCATTGCAACGTCACCGGCAAGAAGCCGCTCGAATGCGGTTGCTCTCTGACTGGTGCTGCTCATCTTCATCAGGCAACGATCAACGGCTGCCCGAAGCCCAGTTCTTCACGAAGCGTGCCGATGATCTCGCCGTGAGTGACACCCACAGCTGCCGCGTCGACGACCTTCTCGAAGGTGTTCAATCTCTCGTCATTTGCGGCCTCACGCAGACCAGCGATCGCCTTGTCCACCGTGGCCTGGCTGCGATCAGCCTTAAACGCCTTGAATGCCTTGACATGCGCTTCCATTGCCTGCCGGTCCGGCCGATAAGGCTCCGGCTGCTCGACACCGTCGTCGTCATCCTGATAGCAATTGACACCGATGACCTTCTCGGCACCGGTCTCGATTCTTTCCTGTGCGGCAAGTGCCGACTGGCCGATCATCGCCTGAACAAGGCCGGTTCCGACGGCTTCGTACATGCCGCCTGCGGCTTCGATCTTGTCCATGACTGACCAGCCCCCATCGAGTGGTCCACTTGCAATGTTAGTTCAGCGTTGGCCGCATGGCCAGGCCGAGCGGGGCCGTCGGAGCCGCTCTTACGAGCGGAGACGGCCACGCGGTGCGACTGGGCACGAACACTTCCGGTGCTGGAGCTTGGTATCCGAGTGATGAGTGAGGTCGCACACCATTGTAATGGCGCCGCCAACTCTCGATGATAATCCGGGCCTCTTTGAGCGTGTAGAAGATCTCCCCGTTGAGAAGTTCGTCGCGCATGCGGGCATTGAAGCTCTCGATGTAACCGTTCTCCCACGGACTGCCTGGCGCAATGTAAGCTGTCTTCGCACCGACCGCGTGTATCCATGCCTGAACCGCCTTGGCCACGAACTCGGGGCCGTTGTCGGAGCGGATGTGGCCGGGCACGCCGCGCAGGATGAACAGGTCTGAGAGCACATCGATGACATCGGTGCTGTTGAGCCGGCGATCAACCCGGATCGCCAGACACTCGTGGGTGAACTCGTCGATGAGATTGAGCATGCGGTATTTCTTCCCCTCATGGGTGCGATCCTCCATGAAGTCGTAAGACCAGACATGGTTCGGGTGCTCGGCGCGCAGACGTAGGCACGAGCCGTCATTGAGCCAGAGGCGGCCCCGCTTGGGTTGCTTGGCTGGGACTTTCAGCCCTTCGCGTCTCCAGATGCGTTCGACACGCTTGTCGTTGACAAGCCAGCCGGCCTGTCGGAGCAGCGCTGCGATCTTGCGGTAGCCGTAGCGACCGTATTTGCGGGTGAGTTCGATGATATCGGCGCTCAGCCGTTCCTCATCTTCGCGCCCGCGAGGCACCTTGCGCTGTGTCGAACGATGCTGGCCGAGCGCCAGGCACGCGCGACGCTCGGATACGCATAACTGCTGCCGGACATGCTCAATGCATGCCCGGCGTCGCGAAGGGCTCAGTAATTTCCCTTTGATGCCTCTGCCAAGATCAGCTTATCGAGCGTCAGGTCGGAGACGGCCTTGCGCAGCCGCAGGTTCTCCTTCTCAAGCTCCTTGATCCGGCGCACCTGATCCGTCTTCAGACCGCCATACTCATTGCGCCAGCGGTAGTACGTCACCTCCGTGACACCGATCTGGCGGATCGCATCGGCAACGGACATGCCCTGTGACGTCAGCACGTCCACCTGGCGAAGCTTGGCAACGATCTCTTCCGGCTTGTGTCTCTTCTTCGGCATTCGGTCCTCCTCGGGGCTATTACCCATACTTCGAGTCGGACCACTCCAGTGGGGGAGGTTCAGTCGGAAGTATTGAATTCTCTCCTCGGCCTTCGCTCTGGACTGGTCGACGCGGCGGGCCGCTGCATCGAAGCGACGGATCGCTTCGTCCTCAGCGTTGGGTGTCAGAGTGCTGGAACTATTTTCATGATACTGAGGCAGGACGCGGATGTGGCCCAAACTCCCATCGGCGAACCAGCTCCTATACTGAATTTGCATTGTCTTTTTTAGACGAGGTGACAGCGCTTGCAGCCGGCCATCGTCCTTGTGAGATCTACCAAGCGACCGAAGCGCAACGCTTTCTAGATTGCTGGTCGGCGGTCCATGACGTTTCGCTCGAGCCTTGGGTCGCTATTGACCGAAAACTGCATCAGGAGCGCCTCAATGAGTTTGGTCGCAAACGGACACATCACCTAGCACTCCGAGATCTGCCGAACGGAAGCATGTTCCTGGGGCCGGCAGGCAGCTACCTGCTTCTCGGCAACCGATGCTTCCTGTGGTCTACGCGTGGGTATGCCGCGGAAGCAGCCTTCGAAGATCACGACATCGTCGAGGTTCTGACGCCTAAAGTGGTGCTGGGCATCCTGAAGGCGGGCTATGAGCCAGACATAGATGAGACCATCCTGGCGCTCCTGTAGCATCAGCAGTCGCAGAGCTCGGACGGCTTCGGGTCGGTACGTTAAATATTACCACTGAGCATTGATCGTCCGCCTCATAGAGGTCGAATTTGTTTCAACGGAGCGTTGGAGCTTGTCGCTGGTTGGCGGTGGTTGTTGAGTGAACGCGAAATCCGCTGGCCGACATCATAGTTCATTTGCTGCCATGATCTTGCACTATCCGAACAAACCTGATGTGACCTCACCGCGCCGTCTCTCTCGGTTATTCTGAAGTATTAATCAGGCAATAGGATCCAAGTTAGTCATCCTTCTGGTCGCGGGCGCCAGCCCTATCACTGCCTTCGCAGTGATCGGGTTTACCTTCCGCCGTGACATGCGTGGCGCCTACGACGCCGTGATGCGATGCAGCGCCCTGACCGAAGGCCATGTCTGCTTCTTCAATTGATCATGGATGACGTGCTCGGAGCATGCTGCACCTGCTCAGGTCTCTTGATGGCCCGACGCCGAAGACCTCCGCCTGAGCAAAGCACACTCGACCTTGAGGGTCGAGCGGACATCTATTGCTCATTGTTAACCTTATCGCATCTGTGTGTAAAAATTCGAAATCTTGGCCTCAATGTCGCGTCGTTGTCGGCCAAATCGCAGGGCGCTGTGCCTCTTGAGACGTTCGGTTCTGACGTGTTGGCAGGTCGGTGGATCGAAGGATTGCAGGCGAAATGCTTCAGTAGGAACGCCCTCGCTTAAGATTGAGGCCCACGCCGAGAAATTCGGCAGGTCGCGAAGGCCGGATGGATTGGGCAGGTCGATCTGCCGAGCAATGGTGGCCGCATCTGCAGCCCCTGGCCGATGCGCGATAATCGAACCGACGTTGCCGAAAACCGCCTCACGTAAAGTGTCCGGCAGTTGGTCAAGGTATTGATGTGCGAGCGTGAGCGTCAGGCCGTACTTGCGGGCCTCGGACAGGATCAGCGAAAAGCCCGACGTCGAGAAATTCTGGAACTCATCCACTACCAGGTGGAAGGGGACGCGGTCGGCTTCGGGGACGTCGCTGCGGGAGAGGGCAGCCTGAGCAAGTGCTGTGACGAGCAGCGCTCCGAGTAAGTGAGCCGGCCCCTCGCCGAGGGCGCCTTTAGACAGGTTGGCGATGAGCACGCGGCTGTCATCCATCATAAAGCGCAGATCGATCGTGCTCTTCGGCTGGGCGATGACGTTTCGGATTGCCGGCGTCATGAGCACCCGGCCGATCTTGTTCAGCACCGGCGCGATCGCTTCCTCGCGAAATTTTGGCGGATAGGCGGCGAATTCGTTTAACCAGAACGCGCGGATGACGGGGTCGGTGACATGGCCGATACAGGTCTGGCGAAAGGGTTCATCCTGCAATAGACGGGGGAGATAGAGAAGTGTCGCATTAGGCACGTCCATGAGCGTGCGCACGGCATGGGCGAAAATATGCTCCAGGCGCGGCCCCCAAAAGTCGGGCCAGATCGCGCGAAAAGCGCTGACAACACCATCGGTAACGAGCGGACGAAAATCCTCTGGCACTTTCGCGAGAAGATTGAAACCGATTGGTCGTTCGAGCCGCGAAGGGTTGAAATAAACGAGTTGATCGGCGCGGTGCGTCGGGAGCAGGCAAACCGCCGCTTCGGCGACGTCGCCGTGAGGATCGAGCAGCGCACATCCGCGTCCCATGGCGAAGTCCTGCGCGATGAGGTTTTGGAGGAGCGTGCTCTTTCCGGTGCCGGTCTGGCCGATGACGTAGAGATGTCGTGCCCGGGCCTCGGGAGAAAGCGATACTGCCTGACCGAGGCGCATGCCGAGATAGAGCTGATTGTGCAGGTCGAAATTGCTCATAGAAAGTGTTCGGGGCGCAAGATGAGCCGCGGCATCGCTGCATCGCCGTGCACGCCCACACGGAGCGGATCGGCCGCTGGCCGGCGACTGGTGGGTGGCGATGACCGGCGCGTTTGTGCTGGCCAGGCAGGTGCCCTTGGCTCGCGCCAGGTGGGCGGTGGCCACGCGCGGCTGGATCGGGCGGGAAGAGAGCTTCTGCCAAGAGCTTTTCCCATTCGTCCGTCCGGCCCGCTTACCGAGGCTCATTTCGGGCGACGATCGAAGAGCTAGTTTCATTGTAGCAGATTGCGGCGACGCCGAGCTGGCCTGTCGCGCTATCTTGTTGTACGACGGAGGCGAACGAGCATCTGATAACGAGTACGTCCGCCCCGCGTCGGATCGGCGAAGCCGGCCGACTTCGACCCAAAACCTGATCAGCTTTTTGAGCAAGAATTTTCGTTCAGATAACTTACTCCAACAACCATACAGTCCAACGAAGGCAAGGCCGCCGGAGCTTCATCGAACGCCAGTTCCTGACGGCGGCCGCAGTGGTCGGTTCTTTCTCGTAGAACCGGCTTTCAAGAGACCCATTTTGGGTCGAAGTCGGGCGTCAAGCCCGACGCGGGGCGGGTCAATTATTGTTGCCGTAGAGCAAGTTGTGACGGAACGGTACTTCCTTTGCCCCTACCTACCTGAAAGGTAGGGCGATTGGTAGGGGCTTGCGAGCCGGATCGTAGTCGAAAGTGGATTAGAGCAGACGCATTGTTAGGCCGGCGGCAACGCAATGGGCCATCTTCGGAAATTCTTGTGCTATTGTTTGCGCTGTTTGTCGTAGCTGAGCAACGTCAATGCCCACCAAAGAGTTTATCCTTCAAGAGATACGACGAGTGGCCGATGAGATCGGTCGTACACCGGGACGCCAAAAATTCGAAAAGCTTACCGGCATCCGTCAACCTGAGTGGTATGGCCTGTACTGGCGAAGCTGGGGTGACGCGGTAGAGGAGGCTGGACTTGTTCCCAATGAGAAGCAGGG
>CBDCYD010000012.1:0-114338 GCA_965224045.1 Hyphomicrobiaceae bacterium | reverse complement strand
GTCTCTCGCCATTGCCGTTGCAGGCACCGCATCGGCCGCGGTCGTTACGCCAGGGGCCGCATGGGAGCTTGGCACGTCGCAGACCGGCCTGATCAGGGTCCACAATGCGCACGGCGATTGCCAGGCCGGAGGTCGCGGTCGCCAGCATCGTCACGGTGCGGACGGCAAGCGGGTGCGCTGCGGTGAAAATGCAAACCGGCAGGGTCGCCGCAAGCCCGCCAGCGGCGGCAAGTCGAACGCTGCCAACGAGAAAACCAAAAAGTCCAAGCCGGCGCAAAAGAGCGCGAAGCGCAACACCAAAGCGAAACCCAAAAAGCCGGCCGCCAAGAAGAACACTGCAGCGAGTAAGAAAAAACCTGCAAAAGAGAAGGTGGCTGCCAGGAAAGCGAACAAGAAAAAGAACGGCAAGAAGAAATCCGCCGCCAACAAGAACGGTGATCGCAAGAACAAAGCCGCAAAAAAGAAGGATCGCGACAAGCGCAAGGCAAAAGCCAAAAAGTCGGATTCAAAAGCAAAGAAGTCCGCATCGAAGACCGGCAAGAACCGCAATCGTGATGCGAAAAGAAAATCGGCGTCCAGGACGCGCAATGGCGACCGCAAACGGACGAACGGCAGGTTGGTGACGGACGATCAGCAGTTTGCACGCGAACCCAGGCGCATCAGAAAGTCCCAACCCTCGCCGCTGTTTAGGTCGGACAACCGTCGCCGCCCGCGCGACGCCGAGCGCACTGTGCGACGCCCGCAGACATTGCGCGACGCCGAGCGTAGACGGGCCCGGCGCATTCAGCGCCTGCGCCGAGAAGCAGCCCGCCAGCGCGCACGGCGCGCAAATGCAAGGCGCCTGCAGCGCTTGCGCCGGCAGGCCGCCCGTGATCGTGCCCTCGGGCAAGACCTCCGCGATCGCGCGCGAAACCGCCGGGCCCGGCGCTATCGGGACGCGCCACGCCACCGCGGTTGGGCCTTCTTCCCGGTGCCGCGCCGTCGCGACGGCTGGCGGCGCGGGGTATGGGAGCTGCTCGGCACCTCCCGCGTCGGCATTGCCCCTGATCGCGATGTCATCCGCATCGGCCATACCGAGCAATGGTTCCGTCAGCGCTGGTTTTCGCGTCTGCGTTTCGCGGTTGAGGGCGGTGGCCTGATTTTCCGCGAAATCCGGCTCGTCTACTTCAACGGTTATGCCGAAGTCGTACCGATTGAAAACGAGCTCGACGCCGGCGAGGTATTCGACGTCCGGTTGCCGGGCCGTCGCAGTTTCCTCAGGCGCATCGAAATGATTTATCGCGCCCGTCCCGGCCTGGCGATCAACCTCAACCGTGGCAACATCCGCTTCAATCGCGCCCGCATTGCCGTATACGGCCTGCGCGCCGGCGCCCGCGAACCGGACCTTGCGCCACTGCGTGCTCCCGTGCGCTGGGCCGACGACGATCGCGGCGCGCGCGTTTGCCTGCGCTATCGCGCCATCGGTAGCCGCGGTCGTTTCGTGCGCGACTGGGTTTGCGCCGTTGAGGGTCGCACCAGCGGCTGGCTCTACCTGGGTGACGACACCGGCTATCGCGGCCAGCAACTCCAGATCAGAACTGGAACGGGCGAACTGTGCTTCCAGCACGGCCGGTCCAGCGCCTACGAAGAGATCGTGACCGACTGGATTTGTTCGGGCCGTGGTGTTGCAGGCCAGTGGGTCAACATCGGTGATGATACCGGCTGGCGCGACCAGCGCATCCGCATCCGTGCCCGCCTGCCCGGCCAGCGCGTGTGCATCAGGTTCTCGCATAACGGCCGCAGCGGCCGCGAGATTTCGGAGTGGACGTGCTCGGCCCGCAACCGGCCGAGCCGCTGGGTTTGGCTCGGTGACGACACCGGCTTCCGTGACCAGAAGATCATGCTGCGTGTAGATTAAAGCCCCACCCGGACGCGCGCTGCGACTGGCGGCTGGGGAGGCCTGACTTCGGGCCGGCCTTTGACGCGATCGTGTGTTGTGGCCGAAACTGTCGACGCGCTACGCTTCAGAAAAGGCGTTCGTCGTGCAGTTTTTGGACTCGAGAAGACGGGAAGCGGCAACGGAAGCAAAGGCAGCGCCTCGTGCGCGGGCTGGCGCTACGCCAATTCTCGCGTGGTTGCGGACCTTGTGCGCAATCGTGCTGGTGCTGGCCCACAGCCTCGGCGCAACCGTTGCCTTGGCCTGCCAGGAAAACGCGATGATCGTCTTTGATGCCTCCGGCTCGATGGCGCTGTTTCGCGACGGCCGGCCGAAAATGGACATTGCCCGCGAGGCGGCACGCGATGTCCTGCCCGACGTCACCAGGTATCGCCCGACCGGTCTCGTCACTTATTCCGGTGGCCGTGGACCCGCCTGCTCCGACGTCAGCCTGAGAATATCACCCGGCGTTGAAACCGGCGGCCGGATACTCGCCGCACTCGACAAGATCCGCCCGAACGGAGCAACGCCGCTGACGGCAGCCGTCAAGCTTGCAGCCGACGAACTGCGCCGGCGAACCCTCCCCGGCATCATCGTACTTGTCACCGATGGTCTGGAAAACTGCGGTCAGGACGCCTGTGCCCTGGCCCGCCGGCTGAGCGCAGAACGCGCCCGCCTGCGCATTCACGTGATCAGCTTCTATCTCCACGGGCGTGCCGTCGAGACGGTGACTTGCCTTGCCGAGGAAACCGACGGCACCTACGTCCACACGGCCTCGCTCGATGGCCTGCGCCGGGCCTTGCGCGAACTTTTGAGCTGCCTGCGGTTGTCCAGGGCGGACATCGCCAGCCCGCCATCGACCTAAAGCAGGTTGCTCGATTCTTTGGAGGCGATCATCGTACTGTTGCGTATGACATGCCGAGACGGTTGTTTGATCCATCCGGGGAAACCTGCGCTTCGGCCAGCGAATGGCGGCCAAATGCGTTCAATTTGGTGCTCGTAACGGCTGATCTTCCCGGTAAGGCCGTCGAATGCGCAGCCTGTCGTGCTGAATTCCGACGGTGATATCGTGGCCCGCACACTTCAGCGACATGACACGCGATGCCTCAAAGCGCTAAGATGGCGCTATTGATTGAGTTCATGCGATTGGTGCGGTTATGCGGGCGTTGCGGTGTTTGCTTTGTTTGACAGTAGCTTTTGGTCTGGCCAGCCCTGCTCTGGCGCAAGAACGGTCATGGCATGGCCTGACGTTTGAAACGCTGACGCTGAAGACGGCACGCGAGCGCGGCCTGTTCGGCGTATTTCAGGGCGCTTTGATCACCAGGGTTGATCGGCGCAGCGTGGCGAATGGCGGTCTCAAACCGGGCGATGCCATTCTTGTGGCCGACGACACGCCGATCACGCACGCCGAGGCTCTGACCGAGGCGCTGACAACCGTCGGCGAAGGCGGCACGATCATCCTCACCCGCATGCGCAGGGATGCGATCACGGCGCGCGTCACGCTCAAACGCCCGCAACAGCGCAGACCGATCAGACTAGGAACGCAACCCCTTCTGATGTTGGACACCGGTGGGCATATGGCGCTTGTCAAGGCTCTGGCCTTTACGAAGGACGGAAAGCAGCTCGTCTCGACCGGCAATGACAAGGTGATCCGCGTATGGGACCTCACCACCGGCAGAACCGTCAGGACGATCCGGGGAGACGCATTATCCGGCCGCCCCGGCCAGCTTTTTGCTCTGGCCCTATCGCCCAATGAGCGGTGGTTGGCTGCCGGAGGGTTTACCCACCCGCAGTGTCCCGGGCGATGCGGCGAGATCCGCATTTACGATTTCCAGTCTGGTCAGCTTGTCAAGCGCTTGCCGGGCCATTCCGACAAAGTAAACGCCCTGGCATTTTCACCAAATGGTCGGCATTTAATTTCGAGCAGCCACGATGAGACGGCAATATTGTGGGAGGCACAAAGACCTGACGGGAAATCGAGCTGGAGTCAGGGCCGGCTGAAACACCGGCTTGAAGGACACACGGGCCACATCTACGCCGTTCACTTCACGCCCGCTGGCAAGCGCGTTGTCACCGGCAGCTATGACAAGACATTGCGGGTCTGGGACGTGGAAAGCGGAGCCTTGCGCGCGAGATTGGTTGGCCACACGGATGAAGTCAGCCGTGCCCTTTCGATAGCTCCCGACGGGACAATTGCGTCCGGAGACTTTGGCGGGAATGTCCGGTTGTGGTCGGCGAGCGATATTGATTCAGCGACTGCCGGACAGGATGTGACCCGATCTCGCGTCTTTTCGATTGCGGCATCGGGAGAAGTGTCCACCTTGACCTTCAATTCGAAGGGCGATCGATTGCTGGCCACAGCCGGTTATGGCGACATTTCGAGACACCAATTGATATTGGATGTCACAACTGGCGAAGTTTTGACCCGTTTCACGGGACATGCAAACGCAGTCTATGCTGGAGTTTGGAGCGCGGACGGGCGCTGGGTTGCAACCGCTGGCGCTGAATTCAAAGAGATCGCGATCTGGGACCCGCGAACGGGCGAGTTGGGCACCAGTCAAAATGGCAGTGCATTGCGGCTCGTCGGTGGCGGCCGGCCAACCTGGGCAACGGGCGTTTCCGCCGACGGCCAATGGATTGGTTGGGGAAATATCGGGCAGACGATCATCAACAGGGCGACGCGGATCGAATTCGCTTTGCGGTTGCCGCTGGCGACCGAGAGGCTCGCTGCGCCGGTTCGCGTCGACGGGACAAGCGATGCACCGGATGCCTGGCTCCGCGCCGCACACAAACACGGCGCCTGGCAACTCCGGCACCGTAAAGGAACATTGCGCAACGTCGATGCCGTGCTCGATGTCCGAGAGGGCCAACGCGTGCGGACGACCATCACACGCGGCCCAACCGACGGCTACGGGCATTCATCGTACAGTTTTGCGCCGGATGGAAAGACTTTTGTTTCGGGCGGATCGAACGGCGTGCTGCTTGCCTATGGCCGGGATGGCAAGAAACTGGGCGCATTCGTCGGTCATGAAGGCGAGGTCTGGGACGTCACTCCGTCGGCGGATGGCCGCTTCTTGGTTTCGGGGTCGGGTGACCAGACCGTGCGGTTTTGGAATCTCGAGACGCGCGAATTGGTCTTCACATTGTTCCATGCGCCAACCGCCGACGGTGATGTCGGCGACTGGGTGATCTGGACGCCGCAGGGCTTTTACACGGGCTCTCAGAACGCCGGCGGTCTCGTCGGTTGGCAGATCAACAACGGCCCCGACAAAGCTGCCGACTACATCACCGGCGGCCAGGTCCGCAAGTCCCTGAACCGGCCCGACATCATCGAGGAGGCGATCCGGCTGGCCAGTGCCAAGGCCGCCGTCGACAAGCTTGCGCCTGGTCACGATCTGGCACGGCTGTTGTCGGCTCGCCCGCCGTCACTGACGCTGGTGACACCGGACGCCTACTCGGAAGAATTCCGCGGTTCGGTCAACGTCACCGCTTTCGTCGACGAAGGCAGCTTTGCTGTCGACAAATATGAGGTGTCCGTCAACGGTATTAGGGTGCCGACGGTACGTGGCAGTGTTCCGGCGGGCCATAGGCGACCGCCTGAAGGCCGCATCGTCGAAGCCTTCTCCGTGCCGCTGGCCGATGGCCGCAATGTCATCGAGATCAAGGCGGTCAGCGCCGCCGGCGAGAGCACGGTCGTGAAACTGCCCGTCAGTCACAACGGTGAAGGCCCGTTGGACAAGCGCGGCAAGCTCTACGTCGTGGCCGTCGGTGTCGATAACTACAGCGGGCTTGCCGAGACCTGTGGCCCTGCCAAGAACGAGAGCTGCTCTCTCGAGCTTGCCGGCAAGGACGCTCGGCTATTCATGGATACGATTTCAAACGAACTTGGCGCACGTCATGTCGACGGTGTGTGGTCGCGCCTGCTGACCAATCAGGGCAAGAAGTCGACGATCCCGACGCGGCGCAACATCCTTGCCGCCCTCGATGGTCTGACCAGCGCCAACGAGACGGACACCGTGGCGCTGTTCCTGGCCGGCCATGGTGAACGCGGCAAGGATGGCAAGTATTACTTCCTGCCGACCGACATCGCGCGCCCCGGTGGCCTCGAGGCCATCGGCGAGGGCCGCAACATCATCGAGTGGTCAGAGATCCAGAGCCGCCTCACCAAGGCCAAGGGACGGCGCATGTTGTTCATCGACTCGTGCCAGTCGGGTGCGCTTGGCAGCGCGCGTGCCTACAACGGCCGCCTACTGGAAGATGCGCAATACGAAAGCTTTGTCGCCTTCATGGCGGCAGGCCCGAACCAGTATGCGATTGAGCGCACCGACATTGGCAACGGCCTGTTCACCCACGCTTTGACGAAAGGCATCACCGGCGCTGCGCGCAAACACGGCGAACGCATTGTAAGGGTTCTGTCCCTGGGCCGGTTTGTCGCCGAGCGCGTACATGAATTGAGCAGAGGCCGCCAGCAGCCGGTCTATACCCCGCATGCCGATTTCGTGTTGGCGGCGCAGTAGGATCGCCGATAGCGGTGGCTTGACGGTTGCCGCCGAGGCAGCCCGTTACGTGTAGCTCACCTCGCGACGGTCGGTGCCCGGACGCACACCAGCCGGTTGGGTCGGATGGGGTGGTATGGTCCGCAGGACTGCAGCGCTTGGCCCGCCAGGCGCCGGCCCGCGCGAAGTCGCTTGGAAAATGTACGCAGGCTCATCGTCTTGCGGTTCTCGAAAGGGCCAAGCCTTTCACCAATACCGCCTTGGTCGCCGATGAATTGCGCGGACGAACGGGGATCGCCGACGACCGGCGAGGTAGGCCTGTCGGGCGATGCGACGGGCAGGGACGATAGCCATGCGACGTTGCCCTGCCCCCGGCCGGCCGGATCGGCGTTGAAGACTTATTCCGCAGCCTTGTCCGTGCCGCGCCCGGCTGCCGCTGCATCGGCCTCCAGCGTTTTCAGGGAGTCGAGGCTCGGCATCGAAGTGGTGCTGTAGCCGCAGTCGACGAAGTGGATCTCGCCCGTGACGCCGCCCGACAGGGGCGAGAGCAGATAGAGCGCCGACCCGCCGACCTCGTCCAGTGTCGGCGTGCGCCCCAGCGGCGAGTAATCGCGCTGATAGTTGAAGATCAGGCGGGCATCGGAAACACCGGAACCTGCCAGCGTGCGCATCGGTCCGGCGGACAGCGCATTGACCCTGATTCCGTCGCCGCCGAGGTCGGTTGCAAGGTACCGCACGGATGCTTCAAGCGCCGCCTTGGCAACCCCCATCACGTTGTAGGAGGGCACCCATCGCGTTGCACCGCCATAGGTCAGCGTGATCATCGAACCGCCGTTCGGCATCAGGTCCGCTGCACGCTTTGCAATCTCCGTGAACGAAAAGCATGAGATGATCATCGTATTCACGAAGTTTTCGCGGGTCGTATCGGCGTAACGACCCTGCAGTTCGCGCCGGTCGGAAAACGCCAGCGCATGCACGACGAAGTCCAGCGCGCCCCACGTCTTCTGAATTTCGCCAAACACGTTGTCGACGCTGTCGAGATCGCTCACGTCGCACGGCACGATGATCTTGGAATTGACCGACTCCGCCAACGGAATGGCGCGCCGGCCGAAGGCTTCGCCCTGGTAGGTAAACGCGAGTTCCGCCCCCTGTCCGGCGAGCACGCGCGCAATTCCCCAGGCGATCGAGCGCTCATTGGCGACGCCCATTACGAGCCCACGCTTGCCGGCCATCAACGGTCCGGGTTTTGCGACGTCGAAATCAGTCATTGGCATCCTCGAACGCGTTTTCGCCATCGGGCCTTGAACATCAAACCAGCCGCATCTGTCTTTGTAGAGCCGCATTGCGCTTCGCCCCTGGGTGATCTGTTCACCAATGTATTGGGCCGCTGGCTCATCGTATCGTGGAACCTCACGCCGTTGCGAGGCCTCGTCTGCAGAACGGGTTAACTATCAAGCCGGCGGAACACCAACGTGGCATTGGTTCCGCCAAAACCGAAGCTATTCGACATGACACAGTTAAGAGTAACATCGTCGCGCCGCTCTTGAACAATCGGAACGTCCTCGAAGGCGGGATCCAGGTTGTCGATGTTGGCGCTCGCGCAAACGAAGCCGTTTTGCATCATCAGCAGCGAGAAGATCGCCTCCTGGACGCCGATCGCGCCAAGCGAATGCCCGGTCAGCGACTTTGTCGCCGAAATTGCGGGGACATCCGCGCCGAAAACCTCACGGATTGCGGTGATCTCGCGTTCGTCGCCGACCGGCGTCGAGGTCGCGTGCGGATTGATGTAATCGACCTTTCCAACGCCCTTGCCCGCCAGTCCGTCGAGTGCCTGGCGCATACAACGCGCAGCCCCTTCACCGGACGGCGCCACCATGTCGAAACCATCCGACGTTGCCCCGTAGCCGACGACCTCGGCATAGATCTTGGCGCCGCGCGCCTTGGCATGCTCGAGCTCTTCCAGCACCAGCACACCGGCGCCGCCGGCAATGATGAAGCCGTCACGGTCGCGATCGTAGGCGCGGCTCGCCTTGTGCGGCGAGTCATTGAAGTTGGATGACATCGCCCCCATCGCATCGAACAGGACCGACAGCGTCCAATCGAGCTCTTCGCAACCGCCGGCGAAGATCAAGTCCTGTTTGCCCCACTGAATCTGCTCGGCGGCATTGCCGATGCAGTGCGCGGATGTCGAGCACGCCGATGAGATCGAATAGTTGACGCCCTTGATTTCGAAGCTCGTCGCCAGCAGCGCCGACGGGCCGGAGCACATCGCCTTCGGCACCTCGAACGGACCGATCTTGCGCGGGCTCTTTTCGGTCGCGACATCGGCCGAGCGCACGATCGCCACGGTTGAAGGCCCGCCGGAACCCATGATGATACCGGTGCGCTCGTTGACGACGTCGTCCTGTTCAAGGCCTGCGTCCTGGATGGCCTGATCCATGGCGATATAGTTCCACGCCAGGCCGTCCTCCATGAACCGGCGTGGTTTGCGCGGAACCATTTCTTTCCAGTCGAGCTTTGGTTCGCCGTGAACGTGGCAGCGAAAGCCCATGTCGGCATAGGTATCTGCGTGGACCAGCCCGGACTTGCCCTCGCGCAGCGCTGCAACGACCTCTTGCGCCGAATTTCCGATGCTGGAGACTATCCCCATTCCTGTGACGACGACGCGTCTCATTTCATGTCCTTTGCGGCTTTGGGCACTGTCGCTGTGCTAGAGGCAGCCGGTCGTGTAGATCCGAGGCGCCTATGGAGATCACGATGCAGCGGTGCGGTCAATCGCTCAACCGGCAGGTGCTGTCTCGGCGGCGTCAAAAAGACCGACCTTGAGGTCAGTTGCTGTGTAGAGCGTTTCGCCATCGGCCAACAGGCGTCCGTCGGCGATCCCGAGTTTGAGCTTGCGCAGGATGACGCGCTTGAAATCGACGATGTACTCGATCTTGCGCACACTCGGCAGAACCATTCCGGTGAACTTGACCTCGCCGACGCCCAAAGCCCGGCCGCGACCCGGCGCGCCGAGCCAGCCGAGAAAGAAGCCGGTCATCTGCCACAGGGCATCGAGGCCGAGGCATCCGGGCATCACCGGGTCGCCCTTGAAATGGCACTCGAAGAACCACTCGCACTGCGGATTGTCGGCGATCTGCATCTCGGCGACCATCTGGCCCTTGCCGTGCGCCCCGCCATCTTCGCCAATCGAGGTAATCTTCTCGAACATCAGCATCGGCGGCAGCGGCAACTGTGCGTTGCCCGGCCCGAAAAGCTCGCCGCGCGCGCACGCCAGGATGTCCTCGTAATCAAAGCTCGAACGCCGTTCAGTCATAGCTGCTCGCGATTAGCCCCCTGCTTGCAGATCAGATGCGCGATTTGTAATCCTGGTTGAAACCTGGATATAACGTCGTAGCACAGCCAGTTGGCCCTTCAAAAGGGCAAACGCGAGGCGCGTCAAGCCTGCCGCGGCGTTTCGCTTGTGCCGAATGCTTGAAATGCCCAAAATCGATGGTGTAGTTTCAGTTTGTTGGCGCGTGTCCTGCGCGCGCCGGATGAACGACTGACAAGAGCGATACAGGTCCTATGAAGTCAGAGCCCAAGACTGGCGATGCAACGGGCGCCAAGATCGGTGAAGCCTGCATCGTCGACAAGCTGCGCCGTGCCAACTTGCGCCCGACCCGCCAGCGGGTCACGTTGGGCTTTTTGCTGTTTGGCTCGGGCGATCGCCACGTCACGGCCGAAGCTCTTCACGCGGAAGCCGTCGCGGCCGGCGAGAGCGTATCTCTGGCAACCGTCTATAACACGCTGCACCAGTTCAGGCAGGCCGGCCTGCTTCGTGAACTGGCGATTGACGGCACGAAAGCTTATTTCGATACCAATACCTCCAACCACAATCATTTTTTCGTCGAATGCGATGGCCGGCTGATCGACATCGACAACGATGCGATCAAACTCGATGGGCTGCCCAGGCCGCCGCAGGGCATGAAGATCAGTCACGTCGACGTCGTGGTCAGGTTGGTCAAGGAATAGGAACCGGCTCAAGCCGCGCACCGCCGCGCAGTTTTTGACGTGATGCCGCAGCGGACGGGCTCGGCCGGTTGCCCGCCAGGGCGCGCGTACACCGCTATGGACGCATGCGCGGCATCTGGCCGACTGAGGCATGTCGCAGCAAGACGCAGTCACTCATAAGGGAGCAACGCGACCCGGCCGAACGGCCGCCCCGCCGGAGCTGCCGCGCGAAGCGCAAATAGCGGCGTGAGGCAATGAAACCCGAAGGGAGCAACGCGACCCGGCCGAAAGGCCGCCCCTCCGGAGCCGCCGCGCGCAGCGCGCCTAGCGGCGTGAGGCAAAGAAACCCAAAGCGAGGCGAATTCTTGCGACGCGCTTTAGTTGATCACCTCGTCAGGGTAGACGCCCCAAAGCACCTTTTGCGAGACGAAGCCCGAATAGTCTCCGGCGGTAATCCGGCACCAACGACCGTTGCACGTCTTGACGTTGGCGAGGGCGCCGGCCTCGAGCCGGGCGACTGTGGCGGCACCGTTGCGCGGGCTCGATTTGAGATCGACGAAGCGCTGGCCGTTGGCTTTACGCGTCTCCCACGGCAGCACTAGCGCCGTGCGCCGGCGCGACAGCAGTGCAGACAGGATCCAGCCCTCGGCGCCTTCAGAATCACGCACGCGCCGCCAGTGGCCTTGTTCCTGGACGATTTCGACCGGCAGGCCCGAACGCCGAAACACCCAGGCCTTGGGATACTTCCGCCCCGGGCCCGTGCGCAGGTTAGCGGGGTCGGACTTGAGGCTGACGAAGCGCGGCAACGCCTTGCCCTCGCCACCTCCGGCCTGGCCGAGGGCCGGCAGCGGCAGGACCGTGACGCAAAGCATCATCGCGGCCGCCAGCGCCGGCGCGCCACGCCGCCCCCGGCACCATGCGTTCACGCGCGGCCGGCGCCAGCGGGCGACCGGCCGCCGCATCCGCCAAATGCGGGCAGCCGTATGATGTTCAGCCGCATTCAAAGCGTTCAATTCCGGCTCCGGTATCGCTCACCATTCGCTACGCGACGGGTTGATCGATTGCACTCTTCGAACCTGTTCGCTAAGCCATTCTAAGGTCGTCTTTGTCAAGGCCATGGCCATCTGATAGACACGGCGAATCCGCAGAGTTTGTGGGCTGTCCGGAGCCATAAATGGAACGCACCGGCCGGTCTGCAGCGAAAAGAGCATGAAAAAGGGCAGCCATGCCAACTACCGCGCGCAAGCCACTGGTCGTCGTGACACGAAAGCTGCCCGATATCGTCGAAACGCGCATGCGGGAACTGTTCGACACCCGCCTCAACGTCGACGACAGGCCGATGTCGCAGGCCGAACTGGTCGAGGCCGTCAAGTCGGCCGACGTCCTCGTTCCAACGGTGACCGACCGCATCGACCGCGCCATTCTCGCCCAGTCCGGTCAGCAACTGAAGCTGATCGCGAACTTCGGCACCGGCGTCGATAACATCGATCTCGATACGGCGCGCAATCGCTCGATCATCGTCACCAACACGCCCGGCGTTCTGACCGAGGACACGGCCGACATGACCATGGCATTGATCCTCGCGGTACCGCGCCGGCTCGCCGAGGGCACGACCTACCTCAAACAGGAAAATACCACCTGGGGCGGCTGGTCACCGACATGGATGCTCGGCCACCGGATCTTCGGCAAGCGCCTCGGCATCATCGGCATGGGCCGCATTGGCACTGCCGTCGCCCGCCGTGCCCGCGCCTTCGGCTTGCAGATTCACTATCACAACCGGCGCCGGGTCGCCGATGAGGTCGAACAGGAACTGGAGGCCACCTACTGGGAAAGCCTCGACCAGATGCTGGCCCGCATGGATATCATCTCGGTCAACTGTCCGCATACGCCTGCGACATACCACCTGCTCTCGGCGCGCCGCCTGAAACTGCTCAAGCCGACGACCTACATCGTCAACACCGCGCGCGGCGAAGTCATCGACGAGAACGAGTTGGCCCGCTTGATCGAAGCCGGCAAGGTCGCCGGCGCCGGTCTCGATGTGTTCGAGCACGAACCGGCCGTCAATCCCAAGCTGCTGGCATCGGATCGCGTCGTCGCCCTGCCGCACATGGGCTCGGCGACGATCGAGGGCCGCATCGACATGGGCGAGAAGGTCATCATCAACATCAAGACGTTCATGGACGGCCACGCGCCGCCCGACCGCGTCTTCCCGGCGATGTTCTGATCACGTTCCAGCTTCAAGCTTTGCGGACAGGCCGCAGGCCCTGCGCGGCGGCCCCCGCCATGAGGAGTTGCGCAACGGCCGTGCACTCACGCGCGCGCCCAGCTCAAGTCCTGGTGACCGGGCACGTAGGCGTTGTTGGTAATCGCCGGATTGCGGTTGACGTGCTCGCGGCCGAACAGGGGGTGGCTCAGGCTGCGCACCTCGTGCTCGAGCTGGAACAGGACCTTGCCGTTGCTGGGATCGACAATATCGATGAAGCGGTACTGGAACTGATTGCTCTCCTCCGAGATCACGCCGAGTTCGCCAAGGCGCCCGTGCGGGCCGGAAAAGTCCGCCAGGTAAACCGCTATGTGATGACCGTCGAACTCCGCTGCAGCCGCGTCACCTTCGACAAATCTGAGCTCCTGCCCGATCCCGGTCTGCGCCCGCGCGACCGCAACGCCGCCCTCTTCCCCGAGTGACGCAGGAACCGCCATGACGTCGCGGTAAAACTGCGCAATTCCGGCCGCCGTACCGCTTGGGACATCGAGCGCGACGTATGGCATGCCGAGCTGCAGGCTGCCGAACGCCGGGCCGGGCGCATGGCAGCGGATGCGGTTTCCCCACGGGCAGGTCACCTCGACGTAGTCGGCATGCTCGGCGAACGCGAACCGCGTCCCGTCGAGATCCTTGGCGACGCCGGTAAGGCGCGCGAGCAGCGCTTCGCGGTCAGGCAGGACCAGGCCGCTATGGCCGCGCAGCACCTGCGCAGGTCCGCTCGGCAGGTGAAACTGGCTTCGCCCGACGTTGATCCACATGTTGGTCGTCCCGGTCACCAGATAGGGGTCGCGCGTAAGGCCGAGCCCGGTGACGTAGAACAGTGTCGCAAGGCTCTGGTCCGGCACCCGGGTGTTGACGTGTTCGAGGAAGATGATGTTGCCGACGTCTTCCGCCGTGCGGTCATACTGGCTCATGTCGCAGCCTCTCTCTCAATCGCAATATCGTTGAGGTGTCTGCCGTAGCCTACCGCGCCCGCTGGCCGAACAACACCTTCTGCGCGTCTTTGTCATCGCCGAGATTATAATCGCGCGGTCGCAGATCGGCGCCCGCTTCAACCCCGCGCTGCACGGCAGGTCGCGCGCCGACCCTGGCAAACCACGTTGCGATGTTGGGGAACTCCGCCAGGTCCTGGCCCTGGTGCTCGTGCCGGCGGATCCATGGGAAGATGATCATATCCGCGATGGAATAGTCATCGCAGACGAACTCTCGTCCCTCGAGGCGGCGGTCAAGGACACCGTAGAGCCGGTTGACCTCGTCGGTGTAACGCTTAGCGGCATAAGGAATTTTTTCGGGTGCATAGTGGCGGAAATGGTTGGCCTGGCCGGCCATCGGCCCGAGGCCGGCCATTTGCCAGAAGACCCACTCCTCGACGGCGACGCGGTGGCGTTCGTGGGTCGGATAGAACCTGCCGGTCTTGCGCCCGAGATAGAGCAGAATGGCACCGCTTTCGAACACCGAGATGGCATCCCCGCCAGGCCCATCGGGGTCGACGATCGCCGGCATCCGGTTATTTGGCGCAATCTTCAGGAACTCCGGCGCAAACTGTTCGCCGCTACCGATATTGACCGGTTTGATCTCGTAGGCCAGCCCGCACTCCTCGAGCATGATCGTGACCTTGTGCCCGTTCGACGTCGGCCAGAAATAGACGGATATCGGTCTCTGCGTCATTGGCGCCTCCTTGCCGGGCAGGAGTTTAGACATCATTTTCATGATGCGCGAGGCCGGACCATCACCGCCCCGTGACTTGTGCATCCGGCCGGCGCGTGTGATTTGCAGACAAGTGTGAGCGGTGCAGCGTCACCGAAGAAGCCGTGGAGCGAGAAACCGTGCAGAGCATTCAGACCCAGGGCGTCCACCACATTACGCTGATCGGCGCTGACCGCCAGACATCCGTCGATTTCTGGCAGGGTGTACTCGGGATGCCCTTCGTCTTCGAGCAGCCCAATCTCGATGATCCGGAACAGAACCACCTCTATTTCGATCCCGGAGACGGCCGCCTCATCACGGTCTTTACGAAGGAGACGTGGCAGGTCGATGCAACGCCCAACCCTAACGGCGTCGGCAATGTGCACCATCTGGCATTCAACGTTTCGCGCGCGACGTTCAACCTTGCCCTCGCCCGCCTCAAAGAGCGCGGCATCGCCAACTCCGGCGAGGTCGACCGCGGCTTTATGCATTCGCTCTATTTTCGCGATCCGCTCGGTCAGCTGCTCGAACTCGCCTGTTACAAGTTCGAGCCGCCGGCCGGCGCGACGCACGCCGATGTCCTGGCCAAAGCTCACGCCATCCGCCTCGAGCGCGGCGCCGGCCACATTGCCGACGAACATCTCGCCGATGCCGTTGCCGCACTGACCCGCGACCCGCACCAGGAATAGATCGTTGCCGCCTTAGCTGGAATCGCCGGCCCGCTTCTCATCCCGACCGCCCAATACAATGATGCCGTGGGCGGTCGGGAGGGGGAGCGTGATGGTTTCGGCACAAACCAGAAAGGCATAGGCCGCACGGGTCGCACGAGCCGATAGTCGTGGTGCTGCCGTCAGCCCGCCGACCGTCGCTGCAACAGCAGGATCAGCGGCAGCGTCGCCGCACATGCCGCCGTAAACAATCCGAAAGCGTTGAGGTAACCGATCATCGCGGACTGCCGTGTGATCTCCTGGCCGAGGCGGGCCAGGCCGGTGGTCGAATCGACGTCCCACCGTCCTATGACTTCCGGCAGCGTCAGGATCTTGTTGAACGGCGTGATCATTTCGACCATGCGGCTGTAGTTTGCCGTCGTCGAGCGCACGATCTCGGCAACGCAGATCGAGATGAAGAAGCTCGACCCGAGATTGCGCAACAGATGGAAGACGGCGGTCGTCTCGGCCATGTCCTCGCTCTTGACGTTGGCGAAGGTCGACACCGACAACGGCACCCAGATCGCGCCGATCGCAAGCCCTTGCAGGAAGGCGTTGAGAAACAGCGACAGCACCGTCACGTTGAGGTCGACGGCCATCAGCCAGATACCGGCAACGAACAGCATCCCATAACCGATCGTGATGCTGAACCTCGGGTCGAAGCGGCTGGTGTATCCGGCCACCAGAAAACCGATCATGCCGCCCATGCCGCGCGCTGCAATGATCACGCCGACCACGGTATCCGGAAACCCGGCGTGCTCGCGCAGCAGCGGCGGCAGCAGCACCATCGGCGTGAAGTTCAGCATGCCGTAGATGGTCACCAGGATCAGACCGAGCACGTAGTTGCGGTTGAGCAGGTGGCGTGGATTGAGAAACGGCTGCTTGGCCGTCAGGCTATGCGTCGCAAAGATCCAGAAAGCGACCACGCCGACGAACGTCTCGACCACGATTTCGGTCGACTCGTACCAGTCAAGGCGTTGTCCGCGCGAGAGCACAAGCTGCATCGCACCGATCGCGATTGACAGGGCAAGAAAACCGGTCCAGTCGAGGCGAATCCTCTTGCGGTCTTCGGCCCGGTCCGGCAGCAACACGGCGCGCAGGATCAAGGTCGCGATCACGCCCACGGGAACGATGGTGTAGAACGACCAGCGCCACGTATAAAGCTCCGCCATGTAGCCGCCGAAGGTCGGCCCGATGATCGGCCCGACAACGACGCCGAAGCCGAACAGGCCGAGCACGAACCCGTGCTCGCTGCGCCGGAACGTCTCCATGATGATCGACTGCGCCAGCGGCGTCGACGGTGCCCCGAATGCGCCCTGCATGATGCGCCAGAACACGATCGCCTCGAGGCTGGTGGCAAGGCTGCACATCAGCGTCGCCAACGTGAAGCCTGCCAGCGACCACACCATCACCGTTCGCGTGCCGAAGCGGTTTGCCAGCCATCCCGACATCGGCGTCATGATCGCCGTTGCAAGGATGTTGAACGTCATCACCCAGGAGATTTCATCGGCCGTTGCCGAAAACGAACCGCGCATTTGCGGCAGGATCGTCGAGACCACAAGGATGGTCGTGCCATAGAGCGTGGTCGCGAGAATGACGGCGAACAATATCAGATACCGCCGCAACGGGGTGAGCTGCGCACTCGGCGATTCCGTCGTGGTCGCTGACATGCTCGCGAATTCATCCCCGCGCTGGCGCACCGCGGGCAGCAGTGGCGCCTGGTTGGTCTTTGCCGCCGGACGGTGTAGTCGCCCCAGTCTAGCCATCGCGCGATATCACGCGACCATGCTCTGATCAGCTTTGTGATTTGTCGCATCACGGCCGCGCAGGACCGCACCAATCCTGCTCTATTCACTGGGACGCGCGATCGTCAACGGATCAGGTGAGGGAGAGAGCAGGCAAATGACAAAAGGCAGTCAAGCAGCGCGCGCCGATGCCCTGGATGCGACCATCGCGGAGCGCTTCGCCGCGTTTGCACACGAGCTCACCGCCGCCGATTTGCCGGAAAGCGTCCGCCACAGTGCAACCCGCTGTATTCTCGATTGGTATGCCGGCACGATCGCGGGCGGTGTGCTTGCGCCGGCGACGTTGCTTGCTGTGGGCCTTGCAGGAGCCGGCCGGCCGGAGGCGGCCCTGCTGCCGTCGGGACAATTGACCGATGCGCGCACCGCAGCGCTCATCAACGGCGCCGCCTCGCACGTCGTCGAAGTTGACGACATTTATAGCCCCGGCCTCTATCACCCGGGCTCACCGGTCATCTCGGCAGCCATCGCAACTGCCGAGGCTCAGGGCGCATCCGGCAGGGATCTCGCAACGGCCGTGATCGCCGGCTACGAGGTGTCCAATCGCATCGCCAGAACCGTCAATCCTGCCCACTACAAATACTGGCATACGACGGCGACCGTCGGTCACTTCGGAGCCACGGTCGCAGCCGGCATCCTGTTGCGGCTCGATCCGCCGCGCCTCGCCCACGCCATGACCACGGTGGCGACATTCGCGGCCGGCCTGCGCCAGGCCTTTGCAAGCGATGCCATGGGCAAGGCGTTCCACGTCGGCCGTGCCGCGGAGGCCGGAGTTCTTGGCGCGATTGCCGCTCGCGAAGGCGTGACCGGCGTGCCGGATATGCTTGAGGGCGAACGCGGCTTTGCAACGGCCATGAGCCACGCTGTCGATTGGAACGCTGCATTTGAAGATCTCGACCGCTTCACGATCGAGCAAACGACTCAGAAGGCGCACGCCTGCTGCGGCCATACATTTGCCGCCATCGATGCAACCGCGGACATCGTTGCGCGCCAGGAGCTCACGCCGGCGGACATCAGGGCGATCAAGGTCGGGACCTATCGCGCCGGTGTCGAGATCTGTGCCAACACCGATCCGCAAACACCTTACGAGGCGAAATTCAGCCTGCCCTATACAGTAGCTCTGGCCGCGCTCGGACGTCACACCGGACCGGCATCGTTCACCGACGCGATGCTGCATGAGTCGGGCCTTCGCGAGATGATGGCGCGCGTCTCCTATGCACTTGATGAGCGCTGCGAGGCCGTGTTCCCGAAATTGCGCTCCGCCTACGTCGACATCGAAACCGTCGATGGCCGAACGTTCTCGCAGCACCAGCCCTCGCGGCGTGGAGATCCGGCTGACCCGCTGAGCGACGACATGCTTGGCGACAAGTTCGCCGGCCTCGTCGAACCGGTCCTGGGCGGCGCCGCAACCGAGGCTCTGCTGGCCCGCCTGTGGCGGCTCGACGACGTCTCGGACATAACGGAACTGCGCGAGGCGGCAACGCGCGCCGGCCGCGCCGTCGCGGCCGAATAACGACCATGCGATTTGCATGTCCGGCGGCGCGGTGGTTCAGTCCGGCTCCGGTTGCAAAAACGAAGGATGAGTTTGTCATGTCGGGTCCTCTATCCGGTGTTCGCGTTCTGGATTTCACGTCGATGGTCAGTGGACCGTTGGCAACCATGACGCTCGGTGATCAGGGCGCCGACATCATCAAGATCGAGGCGCCGGGCGGCGATCACGCGCGCCGTGTCGCAACCCGCCGCGGTGGCTTTTCGGCCTCGTTTCTGATCAACAACCGCAACAAGCGCTCGGTCGTCCTTGACCTCAAGCAGCCGCCGGGCCTCGCCGCCGCCCGCCGCCTGATCCGCGACGCTGACGTTGTGGTCCAGAATTTCCGGCCCGGCGTCGCCGACCGCATCGGTATTGGCGAGGCGGCTGCCCGTGAAATCAATCCGAAGCTGATCTACCTCTCGATTTCGGGCTTCGGACCGGCCGGGCCCTACGCCCACAAGCCTGTGTTCGATCCCCTGATCCAGGCGACATCCGGCCTGACCACGGTCCAGGCGGGCTCGGATGAGGCCCGCCCGCGCCTGGTGCGCACGATCCTCCCCGACAAACTGACGGGCATCCAGGCATCACAGGCGATTGCGGCGGCACTGTTCGCGCGCGAGCGCACCGGCACCGGCCAGCACATTCAGCTGTCGATGCTCGACACCGTGGTCTCCTTTCTGTGGAGCTCCGACATGGGCGGTCACACCTTCGTCGGTGATGAACTCGAACACGAGGTCGCGCAGTCCTTCATCGACCTGATCTACGAAACCGCGGACGGCTATGTCAGTGTTGCCGTGATGCAGGACAAGGAATGGCGCGCCTTTGCCGCCGCCGTCGAGTGCCCGGGCCTGCTTGACGATCCCCGCTTCGAGACGGCCACGCTGCGCGAGGAACACAAGGATGCACGCCTGAGCGCCATGCAGGAGGCGATCCGCCCGTTCACCTCGCAGGACATCATCGCCCGCCTCGAAGCGAACGACGTGCCCTGCGCACCGGTGTTGAACCGCCGCGCCATGATCCGCCATCCCCAGATCGCAGCCAACGACCTCATTCACGAGGTCGACCACCCACAGTCGGGGCGCCTGCGCATCGCCCGCCACCCAGCACGATTTTCCGAAACGCCCACCAGCGTGCGCCGCGGTGCACCGGTGCTCGGCGCCGACACCCGTGACGTCCTCGCGGAATTCGGTTTCTCGGGCAGCGAGATCGCCGATCTCGAGGCAACCGGTGCTGCAATCCAGGCCGCGAAGGACGATGGCGAAATGGACCGAGCGGAGCAATCCTCATGATCGATTTCTATTATGCGCCGACGCCCAACGGCTGGAAGGTCGCCATTATGCTCGAAGAGCTCGGTGCGCCCTACAACACCGTCCTGATGAAGCTCGGCCAGGGCGATCAATTCACGGAAGAGTTCCTGGCGATCAGCCCCAACGCCAAGATGCCGGCGATCGTTGATCACGAGCCACCGCCGGCTTACGGCACCGCGCCCGTCAGCGTCTTCGAAAGCGGCGCCATCTTGCTCTACCTTTCGGAAAAGTACGACCGCTTCCGCCCTGACGATGCCAGAGCGCGCAAGGAGATGCTGGAATGGCTGTTCTGGCAGGTTGGCAACCAGGGCCCGATGGGTGGCCAGCTCAGCCATTTCGTCAACTACGCGCCGACCGGCAACGATTATGCCCACCAGCGTTATGCCGGCGAATACGAGCGAAACCTCGCCGTGCTCGAGCGCCGGCTGCAGGCGCGCTCCTACATTCTTGGAGACGATTACACGATCGCCGACATGTTGGCTTTCCCGTGGGCGTTCATTGCCAAACCGTTGGGCATATCGCTCGACAAATTCCCGGCCGTCGCGGCTTGGCGCCAGCGCATCAAGGAGCGCCCGGCCGTGCGCAATGCCATCAACCTTCACAAGGACGGCCAAAATCGCGGCCGCGACAACGCCTCCAACAACAAGCTGCTCTACAATCAAAACGCCGACCACCTGCTGGTGCGCAAATAGAGGGGCCGCAAAATCCATGCATTGACCATATTTTGAGGGCACACCCTCCTGGCCGCGCCGAACGATTGGTGACAGTCGGCGCAGGTTTCATTAGGTTGGCCAAACCTTGAGCAACGCTGCACATTCCATTGGGGTAGACTGAATGAGACGGCAACTGATAATGGGCTTTGTCCTGGCATGCACGGCAGGAACACTGCTGCTGGCAACCAATATTGCCACATCCACTGGCGCCCGGGCCGACGGCCGCTTCGAGGGTGAGCTGGTTTTCCGGATGGTGGGATCCCGCAAATTCGAAATACTGGAGGAATTCATTTACATCGACCCGAACGGCGTCCGCTGGCCGGTGCCCAGGGGCGCCAAGACGGACTGTGCTTCGGTGCCGCGCTGGGCGTGGTGGATCTTTCCGCCGTGTGCAGGCTCCCACCTCAAGGCTGCGGTCGTGCACGATTATTACTGCGAGACCAAATCGCGGCCGTGGGAGGTGGTCCATCGCGTCTTTTACGATGCGCTTCTCTCCGCCGGCGTCGACTCGCTTTCGGCAAAGACCATGTATGCAGCCGTCTATCGCTTCGGCCCGAAGTGGTTGCCCGGCGGTGGCCGTCTGCGATCGGTCGGCCGCAACATCCCCGATGCCGAAAAAGAGCGGCGCATGAAGGAACTGCGCAAGTGGATCGCCGAGAAGAACCCCTCGCTCGAAGCAATCGAGAAGCGCATGGCCGAAATCCGCTAGTGCTGCCGTAATCCTCGGCAACCAAACGAAAACGCCGCCGGACGATGTCATCCGGCGGCGCTTTTTTGTTTTTCGCTTTCGGCCGCAGATACTCGCAGGCTGTAGCACATCGCCAGCACCACCACGCGACGTCCGCGATAGTCTTTCAGGTTGAGCCGAAACCACCCCGCGCCCCTCCCGGCCGCCCAACACAATGAAGCCGTGGGCGGTCGGGAGGGGCGCGGGCCGGCGATGCGACGAAACTGATCTAACAGGCTGTTGATTTTCTCGCGGGTTGCCGCTTGTCGGCGAACATGATTCTGTTCTTGCAGGAATCGAGGAGGGCGCGATGCGGGGATCGGACAGGCAGTCGGGGTCGCTGTTCAGCTATGTGGATCTTGAGGAGCGGGTGCCGGCGCAGCATCCGCTGCGGGTGATCAAGGCGATCGTGGACGACGCGCTGGCATCGCTGGACGCTGATTTCGAGCGGCTCTACGTGGGATCCGGCCGGTCGTCGATCGCGCCGGAGCGGTTGCTCAGGGCCTCGCTGCTTCAGGCGTTTTACTCAGTGCGATCCGAGCGCCAACTGGTCGAGCAGATCGACTACAATTTGCTGTTCCGCTGGTTTGTCGGTCTCGGCATCGATGATCCCGTCTGGGACCATTCGACGTTTTCGAAGAACCGCGACCGGCTGCTCGAAGCCGATGTCGCAGCCAGGTTCCTCGAAGCCGTGTTGCGTCATCCACGTGTGAAGCGGTTCCTGTCGGACGACCACTTCTCGGTCGATGGCACGCTCGTCGAAGCGTGGGCGTCGATGAAGAGTTTCCGCGCGAAGGACGGGTCTGACGAACCGCCTGGGCCGGGCCGGAACGGCGAGCGGAACTTTCGCGGCAAGGCGCGCAAGAACGACACGCACGCCTCGACCACCGACCCTGACGCCAAGCTGTTCAGGAAGGGCAATGGGCGCGAAGCGAAGCTCTGCTTTATGGGCCACGTGCTGATGGAGAACCGTTCAGGCCTGATCGTGCAGGCAACGCTCAGCCAGGCCAACGGACGGGCCGAACGCGAAGCGGCGATCCGCATGATCGAACGCCATGCGCCGGGAACGCGCCGGCTGACGCTCGGCGCCGACAAGGGCTACGATGCCCAACCGTTCGCGGCCGAACTGCGCGCCATGAACGTGACGCCGCACATCGCGCAACATAACGCGGTGACCAAGACCGGCAAACGACGGCGCTCATCGGTCGATGGCCGTACGACACGGCATCCCGGCTACCCGGTCTCGCAGCGCATCCGAAAACGCATCGAGGAGCCGTTCGGCTGGGTCAAGACGATCGCGGGGCTCGCGAAGACGAAATTCAAAGGACGAAGACGCGTCGCCCACCAGTTCACCTTCGCGATGGCCGCCTACAACCTGATCCGACTGCCGAGACTGTTGGCCGAGGCGCCATAATGGGGCCGTTCGGAAAGCGTGGAAGCCGAGCAGAATTGGGGCTATTGGCGGCTCGTGTTGGCCACCAATGACGATGCGCTCGAGCAAATCGATGCTATCGTCGCCCCAAATTCAACAGCCTGCTAAAGCGCCGACAGGCGCATCAGTTTGCGTGACGGGCGCGGGTTGTAGCCAAGCTCGGAGACGACCGTGTCACGCGACAGGCCGATGTCTTCCAGCAACTGGTCGTTGAGTGAGGTGCCGAGCTGCTTCAGCATCTGGCGACGCTGATGCTGGGCGGCGTAGCGGCGGACGATGGAGGCGGTGGACGCGCGCAGTGCAGTGGTGATCTTGGTGGTCATGATCGTTTACCCCTTGGTTCGAGCTGAGAGGCAGATGAGCGATTTCGCCGACTTTGGGAAGGCCGGTTTCCGCGCGTCAGATATGCATTCGCAGCATGCCGCGCAAGTGAAAAATATGACGTGTTTACAATCTATTACCGCCGGGTCCTCGGCGTGACGCAATTGGAATACCGCGCGTCGAAAAGGGACAAGGAATCGTCCACTGCAGCCTGAATTTCGCGATTGCTCGCGGCGGCTTGAACCAGGTCGTCGTTGCCTGCGGCTGAGCGCCGCGGAGCTGCTTGCGACTATTGCCCCGTGGGTTCACCGCCACCGGTCAACAGCACGAAGATCAGCATGATCAACATGGCAACGGCGAACGCCAGCTGACGTGACCGAAGCAGCAGCCAGGTCGCCCACGGGCGATCCGCCTTGGCCCTCTCGATGAGTTCCTTTGAGCTAAGCGGTTTTTCCGGTTCCGACATGTTCCGCCTCGTAAAGGCTGAGATCCCGGTCATGCATTTGGCTCCATGCATGGCCGCCGACGGGACGTGCGCCTCAATTGAACTGCGGCCTGACCTTCACGCCGAAGAGCTGCATGGAGCGCACCACGCGGTCATGGCTCATGAAGCCGTAGCTCATCTGGCACAGGAGATGGCCGACGCCAAGATCGGCCAGCGCGCTGATCTGTTCACTGACCCGTCGCGGTGTGCCGTAGAACGCGCCGGAGCCGAGCGCGAATTTCAGCGCTTCGTCGTCCGGCACGCGCGCGTCCGTCCACGGGTTGAGAAACGTGTCCTCGATCTCGAACCAATCCGGATTGAGGGTCTCGCGGGCATGCGTCATGTGATGGCGGATGTGCAGCAGAGCCTCGATCAGTTCATCTTCCGCCTGCTGATTGCTCTCGGCGACATGGACGTAGCGCCACACTCCTGCATCCTGGCGCAGCGCTTGGCGCGCCGCACTGTCGAGGCCTGATGCGGCGAGGCCTTCCTCGTAGAGCTCCAGCCGCTCGCTGAGCTGCTCCGGCGACAGCCGCACCGTCATGATCGGCACCCCGCGCTTGCCGCAGGCCAGGAAGGACTGCGGCGAGACCGCACTGTGGCGGATCGGCGGGTGCGGCCGCTGGTAGGGCCGCGGCCTGAGTTCCGGCAGGGTGAGATCGTAAAATTTGCCCTTATGGGTGAACGGTGTTTTCGTCCAGGCGCCTTCGAGTATTTCGAGGCCCTCGGCAAGCCGTTCGCGGCTGTCGGTGCTATCGAGACCGTACCCGGCAAATTCGTACTCGTTGTAGATCGAGCCTCGCCCGACGCCGACATCGAGCCGCCCTTTGCTGAGGTTGTCGACGACGGCCAGCTGCGTTGCGACCCGCACCGGATGGCGAAGCGCCATCTGGATGACGGCGAACCCGATGCGCACGCGCTCCGTCTTCATCGCCAGTGCCGCCGCAAACGGGATCGGGTCGCCGTAGACGCTTTCGCCCGTGAAATTGTGCTCGGTGAGCCAGACGGTATCGAAACCGACCGCCTCGGCCAGGCAGGCCTGCTCAAGCTGCTGGTCGATCGCCAGGTTGTCTTCCTCCGGTGACGGCGAGTGACCGAGCGTAAGCCATCCGAATTTCATAATGCGACACACCCTCCGGCACCGATCCCGGCCCCGTTACTGAGGCCAGGTTGCATCGAGAGCTTAGACGCCGCCTGGCAACGCTGCAAACTCGATGGCTGCAACGGCCGGTGTAGCGCTCGCGGGCATCTGCGAGGACGCCCTGTGAGCGGTGGATGTCCTCATCAGGCGCCGCCGCTGCCACGCTCGACGATCCGCGCGGCCGTGAGATCGCGCAGGACGGAGTTCTCCAACTCGATGTCGTGAACGTAGTGCTTAACCAGGTCCCCGATACTGACGATCCCGGTCGTCAGGCCGTTCTCGGACACAACGAGATGGCGATAGCGCTGGCGCGTCATTTCCTTGAACGCATCGATGATCGAGGTTTGCGCATCCGCAACCGGAACCGGTGACAGCATAATATCCCGGGCCAGCGCGCCATGCACTTGCGAACCCAGTTTCGCCACCGCAACCACGACGGCGCGTTCGTTGACAATCCCGACCAGGCTTCCAGCCGGCGTACGCACGACCACGGAGCCGCAACCGGCATCAGCCATCGTGCTGGAAACGTCACCGACCGTCTCTTCGTCGAGGACGAATGCCAGATCGCGGCCCTTGCGCTCCAAAATATCAAGCAGCTTCATCGCTGGCTTCCCAAACACACTTGCGTGCGCCCCGCCAAACCACCACCACATTACCGCCCGACAGCCTCGTGCGGGTAACAATGCGCGCCTGCCCGATCACGATCCCGCAACCGCAATGCCGAGGAACGGTCCGGTGTTACTCGATGAACGTCGCCGCACCGCCCTTGGCATCGGGGTCTGGAACCACGATCCAGTTCCGTCCCGCAGCGACGATGCACGAGACCTTGTTGGCATGCGTGACAAGCACCGTCCATGAGCCTTCGCCGGCCGCCGTCCACAACTCGAATACGGAACGCGAGTTGACCAGCCCGATGCCGCTGAGCCGTTCGTGATGGGTACTTTTCAAGGTCGCAACCAGACGATCCCGCGCGCCGCATTGGCTTTGCGCATGCGTCGGCCGGGACTGCGTAACCGTCGCGAGCACCGTGACAAGCGCGGCTGCAAAAATGGTTCTCCACATGATCATCTCCGCCATTTCACACCGTTCACGAAGAACAACCTTCATCGTCCACCGCCCGGTGCGGTTGGCCCGCCGCCCTGTGCCTTGTTTAAGACGTGGGAAATAGTCTGGCAGATACAACGCACCGCTGCGCACGTGTCGGTGCACATGTTGGTGATTGCCATGGCGGCCCTGGCGATGCCCGACACGGGCAATTCTAAGCCTTGCAGAGGGCGCCAATGACGGTTGCGACTTGTCATCGCCGCGATCCGCGGTGACACTGGTGGCGCGGTGGCGGCCGGCTTCGGCTGCAGCATGGGAGACGATAGATGGCCGCAAGCAAAACGGGTGCGACATCCCAGGAAGACCGCGTACGTGCGGCAGCCGAGGCGCTCGGCTATCAGCTGCGCCGTGCCGATCATCAGGCCGACGCCTGGCACCTTGTCGACCCCAACATCGACGGCAAGCTCTACGCGTTTGCCTTCACCCGCCCGCACACCTTTTCGTTGTCCGAAATCGAAGACTTGCTCAAGCGGCGCGCAGCAGCAGCGGCAAACGAGGCCGGTGAGGACTCGTAACGGCGCGGCAATCGCACGGGGCAGCGCCCTGGCCGGGCCATGCGCTACCCGCCTCAGGCCTCGATCTGTCCGACGACATCCAGGATTTCGCGGGTCCGCGTGACCTTGTCTCCCCACACCCTGTCGAACTCCGCCACGAGGTCCTTCACGGCCGCCGCGGTCGAGGTTTCGGTCGTTGCCGCATCCGGGAACTCATAGAACGCGATGTGCACCGATGGATCCGAGCGGCTCCAGCTCCGCCACGCCCGTGTGCACCCGAAGGCTTTAAGGGCGTCCGGCAGGTGTTCCGTCTCATACCATGTGTCGAATGCGCCGCGGTCCGCTGCATCAGCCACGACCGCGCGCACCATGAAGATGCCCTTGCCTTTCATCGCACCTGTCCTTTTTGAGCGCCGCCTCAGTCCATGACGATGACGCCGCGCGCCACGTTGCCTTGCGTGAGCTGCGCGAAGCCTTCGTTGATCTCGTCGAACTTGTAGGTCCGGCTGATGAGATCGTCGAGATTGAGGTTGCCGGCCATCGCCATGTCCGCGAGGATCGGCAGGTCTGTCGGCGGGTGCACCGAGCCATAGTAGGCACCCGTGATCTGTCGCTCTTGAAACACCATCTGGAAGGCGTTGATTGGGGCGACGTCGCTGACTTCAGGCATGCCGATCAAGACCGCATGGCCGCCCGGCGCAATCGCTTCCGAGCATTGCACCGCGGTCACCCCGGAACCGATGGCATCGAACGCGTAGTCGACGCCGATGCCGTCGGTCAGGTCTTTGATGGCACTCGAAAGATCATTGGTCTGTGACGCGTTTATCGTATGCGTAGCCCCGAACTGCCTGGCGTATTCGAGCTTGTTGTCCTTGAGATCGACACCGATGATCGTGCTGGCGCCGGCCAGCTTGGCGCCCTGCACGACATTGAGGCCGACGCCGCCGCAGCCGATCACGACCACCGTCGAGCCGGCCTCGACCTTGGCATGACGGATGACGGAGCCGACCCCGGTCGCGACACTGCAACCAATGATTGCAGCCCAAGGCCAGGGCAGGTCCTCGCGCACCTTGACCAGCTGTTCGGCCGGGCAGACCACGTATTCCGAGAACGTTCCGATCCGCGCCATCTGGTTGACCGGTTCGCCGTTGAGTTTCATGCGCGCCGTCCCGTCGTGCAGCAGATAGCGCGGCGTGTCGTTATGTCCGTTGCACAGCACCGAGCGCCCGCGCGAGCAGTATCGGCAATGCCCGCAATTGGGGCGGAAAGAAAAGATGATGTGATCACCGGGCTTGACGCTGGTCACGCCCTCACCCACCTCTTCCACCAGTCCGGCCGCTTCGTGGCCTGGAACGAACGGCAGCGGCATCGGCCAGTCGCCGTTCATGACATGCCAGTCGGACAAGCAGACACCGGTTGCCTTCACCTTGACTCGTGCTTCACCGGCTTTCGGCCCTTCCTGCTCAAGTTCCAGCAATTCCAAAGGCTTGTTGATTTCCGTGAGGACAGCTGCACGCATATCAGTTTCTCCCAATCCAAACTTTGGCCTAGATTGCCGCCGTCATAGAATGGGTGCAATGCCGTGTTCGCCTACCTGCAATCAGTGATGCGATTATCCAACTGGACGGGCCCGGGGAGCCCCCGGATTTGTACAGTGTTGCGGTGTCTGCGGCTGGAAAAATGGCTTGTGATCCGCTACGACAGGTCAATGTGTCGGGGGCCGGGAGCTGTTTTCGGCTGCTCTTCACCCCGTGCCGCTTGACCGGCCAGAAAAAGGCTATCTAACGTGCTGGAAACGTTGAACTTTCAGCGACACGCTCGACTGAGGGCCATGGATTGATGGAACCGAGACCCGAAGATTACGAGTTCGATCTCGAACGTGCACTGGCTGCGGTTGTCGGGGTTACGGCAACCATTCCGGAAGACGCCATGACCGCTGATGTGCTGGGCACCGAGCGCAGCGGCAACGGCGTGCTGATCGGCGACGGCCTTATTCTCACGATCGGCTATCTCGTCACCGAGGCGGAAACGATCTGGCTCAACCTGGCGGACGGCTCCACGGTGCCGGGCCACGTCATGGGATATGACCAGCGCACCGGTTTCGGTTTGATCCAGGCGTTGGCGCGCCTGAACCAGCCCGGCCTGGCGCTCGGCGATTCCGATTCCGTTCGGATCGGTGAAAAGGTCGTCGTTTGCGGCCACGGCGGTGTGCGCCACTCGGTGGCAGCCCAGGTCGTCGCCAAGCAGGAATTCGCCGGTTACTGGGAATACGTCCTGGACGAAGCGATCTTCACCGCCCCGGCGCACCCGCACTGGGGCGGCACGGCGGTTGTCAACAAGCAGGGTGAACTGATCGGCATCGGGTCGCTCCAGGTACAGCACGCCGAGGTCGACGGCAAGAGTGTCGACCTCAACATGATCGTGCCGATCAACCTCCTGAAGCCGATCCTCGACGACCTCAAGACCATCGGTCGCCCGTCGACGCCGGCCCGCCCGTGGATCGGCGTCTATGCCGCCGACGTCGGCGACAACATCGTCGTCGCCGGTATCGCATCCGGCGGCCCCGCTGATGATACCGACCTCAACATTGGTGATATCATCCTGGCCGTCGACGGCCAGCAGGTCTCCGACCTCGCCGAGTTCTTCCGCTGCATTTGGGCCCTCGGCGAAGCCGGTGTCGAAGTCCCCTTGCAGATCCATCGCGAGGGCAGTGAACTCAACGTGACGATCCAGTCCGTTGATCGGCGCGATTTGCTCAAATCACCGGTCGTCCACTGATCCGCGGGTTGTGCAGTGGGGCTCGCCCGCGCGCTGCCCTCCCGGCGGTCCTCAGGCCTTGAACACCCATTGAATGCGCCGGAAGATGTAGGGCCCGAACAGGTTGATCGACATCAGCCGGCAAAGCTGGATCGTCGCCACGAACCCGACATCGAGGCCGAGCGCCAGCGCGATCAGGCCGATCTCGGACATGCCGCCCGGCGCAAACGACAGCATCCCCGTCATCACCGGCACATCGAGAGTGAGGTTGAGCACGGCGGCAAAGCCTGCCGCAATCGCCAGCATCAGGCTGACGTGACCGAACGCATGGCGCATCGCCGACACCAGAATTGAGACCTTTTCGCCGACGAACCGGGAGCCGATGTTGGCACCGAGGATCGCCTGCGCCGCGATGATCATTTCGCTCGGCGGCTTGGCGGCCGTGATCCCGCCAATGTGCAGCGCCGCGCTGCAGATCATGGGCACCACCATTTGCGCGCCCGGCATGCCGCTCGAGCGCCCGATGAGCCAGCCGACGAGGCCGGCAACCACCAGCAACCCGAAGTCCTTCGGGTCGACTTCGGTGATCGATGCGGCTGCATCGGTAACCGTGATCGTCGGCACCGAGACGACAAAGCTTGTCACCAGCGTCGTCAGCAGGACCACGAACGTGATCCTGAGGGCATGCGCCAGTGACACCCGGCGGATATCGACGCCCTTCTCCTCGGCATACATGGTCATCACGTGAAGGCCGCCGGGCAGCGCGCAGAAATACGCCTCCTCGCGCGAATAGCCGGCGATACGCTCGTAGTAGAGTGTCCCGACGACGGCTGCGACAATCACGAACACCGGCACCAGCGCCACCGTGCCGGCGACGGCTGCAAGCCTGTCGAGCAATTCCGGCGTCATCGTGCTTCCGAGCAATACACCGAGTGTCACGCGCATCGGCGTGACGACATGCATCGACGGCCGTGCAATCGGCACGCCGGCCATCGCTGCAGCCATCGTCGCCGCAATGCCGCCGAGCATGTAGGGCAGCGGGATCGACAATGTCGCGGCAATCAGCCCGCCGATAAAGGCAATGGCGATGCAAAGGCCGGCACGCACGATGGCGGATGTGGCGGGGACTGAGAGCAATGCGGGCGCATTCTTGAGTTGTTTGTTTTGCGGGGCCATCTTGTCCGCAAGCCGGTTTGGACGCAATCTGGCAAACCAACCCACACAACGAACGCCGGCGGTCGCCGACCGGTTTTCCGGCGCCCATCAGAAGTAGCCATCAGAAGTAGACGGTATTGACCTCCAAGTCCCCCACCGGCGGCCGGCCCGACGGTTCACGACCAGACCACACCGCAGCGTCTGCGAGCCTCGCCGAGCGCATCAAGGCAGCCCGCCTTGCAGCACGTTGGCGGGCCCTGCCGGGCAACGTTCGCGGCGGGCTCTGGGTCCTCATCGCCGCCTTCTTCTTCTCGTGGATGATCGTCCTCATCAAGATCGTCGGCCAGTCGCTGCACATCACCGAGATCTTGTTGTTTCGCCAGCTCACGATGATCGCCATCGCCCTGCCGGTGATCCTGCGCTCGTTTCCGCGCTCGCTCTACACGGCCCGGCCCGGCCTGCAGGCCCTGCGCATCGTCGTTGCGTTTTTCTCGATGGTTCTCGGCTTCACCGCGGTCATTCACCTGCCGCTTGCCGAAGCGACGGCGATATCGTTCGCCAAAACGTTCTTCACGACCATCCTCGCGATCGTACTGCTCGGCGAGATGGTCGGGCCGCGCCGCTGGGGCGCCGTGATTGCCGGCTTTCTCGGCGTCCTCATCATTGCCTGGCCGGGTGGCGGCGATGCCTTCAACATCTACGGTCTGCTTGCAATCATCAGTGCCGCCTGCGTCGGCTGCGTGGTCATCATGGTGCGCCAGTTGAGCCAGGTCGACCAGCCCTTCACGATATTGACCTATCAGGCCGTCGGTGTCGGTGTGCTCCTGCTTCCACCCGCAATCTGGTTCTGGCAGGCACCGACCATCGATGAACTTTTGATCATGGCCGCAATCGGGGCGCTGTCGGTGTTTGGCCAGTACTGCAACATCCTCGGATTGCGCTGCGCCGAGGCCAGTGCCATCGCGCCGTTGGACTATGCCCGCCTCGTCTACGCGCTGATACTGGGGTTTTGGGTGTTCAGCGAATGGCCCGAGCCGCGCGTGTTCTTCGGCGCCGCGATCATCATCGCAGCCGCTGCCTACACGCTGCACCGCGAGCGCGTCAAAGGCCAGGAAAAGGCGCGCGCCAAGCTCACCGCGCAGGACTGAGCGGATTGGCGTCGGGCTCCGGCCTTGGCTGGCATTCAACGGCCGCTGTCGCTGAGCGCGGCAAGCTTGGCGAGGATCGCACCGCCCATCTCCTGCGTCGAGACCGGGTCGTGATCACCGGCAATGTCGGCCGTGCGAACACCGTCTGCCAGCACCGCACGCATTGCAGCCTCGATCAGGTCAGCGTCTTCAGGCCGCTCAAACGTGTACCGCATTGCCATCGCCAGGCTCCAGATTGCACCGAGCGGATTGGCAATGCCTTTGCCGGCGATATCCGGCGCGCTGCCGTGCACCGGCTCGTAGAGCGCCTTGCGCTTGCCCTGCGCAACGGGCGCCGACAGCGATGCCGATGGCGCCATGCCGAGCGAACCCATGACCGCGGCCGCTCCGTCGGACAGAATGTCCCCGAACATGTTGGTCGTAACCAGGACATCGAACTGGCCGGGGTTGCGTGCCAACTGCATCGCGCAGTTGTCGACCAGCATGTGCTCCAGCGCGACGTCCGGGAACTCGCTGGCGTGCAACTGCGTCACGACCTTGCGCCACAGCGCGCCCACCTCGAGAACGTTGGACTTGTCGACCGAGCACACCCGGTTGGAGCGTCCGCGCGCAAGCTCGAATGCCATTCTGGCGACACGCTCGATCTGATCGCTGGTGTAGACCAGCGAATTGACGCCCCGCTGCCGCCCGTCCGGCAGATCCTCGATGCCGCGCGGCTCGCCGAAGTAGATCCCGCCGTTTGCCTCGCGCACCAGCAATACATCGACATTCTCGATGATCCGGCGCTTGAACGGCACGGCGTCCGCCATTTCCACAAATCCACAGGCAGGGCGCAGGTTGGCAAACACCTGCATTTCTCGCCTCAGCCGCAGCACGCTGCCCTGACGGCGCACCGCCGGCGGGATCTCGTCGTACTCGGGCCCGCCCATTGCGCCAAACAGCACGGCATCGCTCGCAAGCGCATCCTCGAGCACACCTGGCCGGTAGAGTGAACCGGTTTCCTTGAAGACATGGTGGCCATAGTCGTGCTCGCGCACCTCGCAGGCGAAATTCCGGTTTTGCTGGATCCAATCAAGGACGCGTTTTGCTTCTGCGATGACTTCCGGGCCGACGCCATCCCCGGGCAATACGACGAGTGTTTTGGCAGGCATTGGTTGTGACCCACTTGCTGATGGTGCGTGAGCGAAGCTCAACGATAGTTGCTGGCGACCCTCGTGCAGCGCACCTGACGTTTGGTCTCCGTGTGCGGCTCGTCTCTCAAGCAAACGTCAGGTGCAAAGCTGCACTAGAAACATTGGCTTGCTCGTGTTCCTTATGGTTCTGACATTTGCTCTCGACGTCGCCGCACGGAGTAGCAAATGTCAGAACCGCAACACTAGGTGGGACGGCCGCAAGGTGATAGATTGCCCGCTAATCATCATGATTACGATCGTGTTGGTCTTGCGGGTCTGGCAATGTGCAGCCGGCCGATTGCAGCGAGATTGAGATGTCTGACAAGGCGAAGACCCAGCCGGAACGCGTAACACTGGCGGCTTTTCTCGAGCGGTTGGACGGTGAAAAGGCCGGTGAGCTTCAGGCCGCAGCCGAGGAAATGGACGCACTCGAAAGCCGCGCGCGCGGCGTACGCGGCATCGAGCGGCGATTGGAGCCGTTGTTCTACGTTGCAGTGCTTGCATTCGTTGTCGGGTTTGCCCGCTTTGCAGGAGGCAAAGAGGTCTTTTTCGGCCTGCTCGGTTGGCTCGACGGGCTCGCCATCGCGCTTCTCCTCGCCGCGATTCCGGCGCTTGGCTTTTATTACGCGTTACGCGTGCGCTGGCGCACGCGTGCCGACAAACGCTCCTTCGAGCTCAATCAGCTTCACTTCATGCCGCACGGCGGCATCTACTTTCCGGCGAGCGAAGTTGAGGAAGGGTCATGGGTCGTCCTGATCGACGATGCGCAGGGCTGGAAGCCGCGGCCGTCCAAATACGATCATGTCAAGCCGGGTTGGATGTGGTGATCGCGCCGGCACGCCAGACCAGCGCCGACCAACCGGCGAGGCTGCGCGGAACACGCCGTAAATGCCAGTCGCGTCTAACCGAATTGGCCTTCGCCCGGAGCCCCGCCCCTTTGCCGACGCGCCGTCCCGCCGGAGCTGCCCGGGCGCAGCCGAGAACGTTGGGTGCGAGATAAGGCCGAAAGCGCGGCGCATTTCGTGCGACCCGCTTCAATCGACAAGGAGCACATGCAAGCATGCAGCCGAACCGCACGTTTCTGTTCGCCCCGGGCAACCACCCGCGCAAGGTCGAGAAGGTCTTTTCGGCCGGAGCCGATGCCGTCATTCTCGACCTGGAAGACGCCGTTGCGATCTCGGAAAAGGAGGCGACGCGCGCCGTCGTCGTCGAGGCGCTGCAAAAGCCGCGCGCCTGCCGCGGCTACGTGCGCATCAATGCACTGGACACGGACTTCACCTACGGTGACGTCGAAGCGGTGGTGCGCACCGGCGTCGATGGCATCATGTTGCCCAAGGTCGAGCGCGCAGCGGACCTGCAGATGGTCGACTGGCTGATCACCAGCCTCGAACGCCGGCGTGGCCTTGAGGCCGGCGCCATCGACCTTCTGCCGATCATCGAAACCGGCAGGGGCATCGCCAACGTTCGTGATATTTGCGCCGCCGGCGGGCGCCTCCGGCGCATCTCGTTCGGCGCCGGCGATTACACCCGCGACATGGGCATGGAATGGACGAAGACGGAGGGTGAACTGGCCCACGCCCGTGCCGAGGTCGTCCTCGCCTCACGCATCAACGAACTCGAACCGCCGATCGACACGGTCTTCATTCACATCAACGAGCATGAGCATTTCCGCAAATCCGCCGATTTGGCGCGCCAGTTCGGGTTCCAGGGCAAGCTGTGTATTCATCCCGTCCAGGTTCCGCTTGCCAATGCCGCTTTTACGCCGAGTGACGATGAGGTGGCCTGGTCGCGCAAGGTCATCGCCGCGTTCAAGGACGCCGAGGCCGCCGGCTCTGCCTCGATCCAGGTCGAAGGTTACTTCGTCGACTATCCGATCGTCGTCAAAGCGGAACGCATCGTGGCGCTTGCCGAGGCGGTCGCCAATGCCGGCAAACCGTAGGGGCTGGTGCTTGCCTTCCCCGTAAACCGTACGGCGCAATGAAAAAAGCCCGGATCGCATGATCCGGGCTTTGCTTGAGTCTGGTCGGCGGCAGGCCCAGTGACTGGCCGACCAGTGACCGCCCCCACCGAGGTGGCGCTGCTACTGCGATCTAAGGCGCGGGTCGAGCGAGTCGCGCACGGCATCGCCGAACATGTTGAAGCCGAACACCGCAAGCGTGATGGCAAAGCCCGGCCAGATTGCAACCCAGGGCGCGCTTTCGATGTAGTCCTGCGCGTTGCGCAGCATCAGTCCCCAGGCCGGGGTCGGCTCTTGCACGCCGAGGCCGAGGAACGACAGCGACGCCTCGAGCAGGATCGCCTGGCCGACGGCCGCGGTCAGCATGATCAGGTACGGGGCCATCACGTTCGGCACCATGTGACGCATGATGATCCGCGTGTTCGAGAAGCCGTTGGCGCGGGCCGCGTCGATGTAGGGGATCTCACGGATGGCCAGTGCCGAAGAGCGCACCACGCGTGCGCAACGCGGGATGAACGGAATGGTGATTGCCGCGATCACGTTGTGCGTCGCCGTGCCGAGGATCGAGACGATGGCCAGCGCCAGGATGATGATCGGAAACGCCATGAACACGTCCATGACGCGTTGGAAGATGAGGTCGAAGCGCCCACCGAAGTAGGCGCTTGCCACGCCGAGAACGAGACCGATCGTGGAGCCGATGAATGACGATATCAGGCCGACGAACAGCGCCGTGCGGGCGCCGTACATGATCCGGGTCAGGACGTCCCGGCCAAACTCGTCGGTGCCGAGGAAATGTTCCGCTCCAGGCGCGATCAACATCGTCTCGAAGGAGTTTGCTTCCGGATCCAGCACACTCAGGTAAGGCGCGAAGATCGCGACGATCACCATGATGAGAACGATGATGATGCCTGCCGAACCAAGCGGCTGCTTGCGCAGGAAGCGAATGGTTTGACTGAATAGTCCGGCGCGATCGCGGAGGTCTTCAAGTTGGTCGATGTTGCTGTCTACAGTGGCCATGGCTCAATTCCTCAACTGTAGCGAATGCGCGGGTCGAGCCAGGCATACATGACATCGACCACGAAGTTGGTAAACACGAAGATCGCGACCACCAGCATCACGAGATACTGGGTCATGGCGTAATCGTTGTTGGTCACGGAGTCGACGAACAGGCGGCCGATACCGTTGAGGTTGAAGACCTGTTCGGTAACCACCAGTCCGCCCATCAGGAACGCGAACTCGATCCCGATCACGGTCACCACCGGCAGCATCGCGTTGCTCAGGGCATGACGGTTGATAATGACTTTTTCCAAGAGCCCCTTCGCGCGAGCCGTGCGCACGTAGTCCTCGCGCAGCACTTCGAGCAATGAGGACCGCGTCATGCGCGTTGCAACGGCTGAATATCTGTACCCCGTCGCCACAGCGGGCCAGAACAACTGCGATATGTTATGCCACGGATCCTGCCATATCGGTTTGAACTGGATGGGTGGCATCCATCCTGTCCCGAATGCCCATTGGGTAAACGTCAGAAGTCCTAGGATGATCAGAATGCCGAGCCAGAATGATGGGATTGCGATGCCGGCAATCGAAAACGTGCGCACGACGTAGTCGATCCAGGTATTCTGATAAACGGCGGAAAGCGTCCCGAGCGGCAGCGCGATGATGATCGACGTGATGGTCGCCATGATGGCGACCTGCAGCGACAATTCAAATCGCAAACCGATTTCATGTACGATCGGCCGCCCTGTCCACATTGACTTGCCGAAGTCGAACGTCAGCATGCCTTTCACGAAGTCGAAGAATTGAACGATCAGCGGTTGGTCGAGGCCGAGTTCCTTGTGGCAGAGCGCAAGTTGTTCTTCATCGACGTAGGCGCCGGTACCGGCAAGCCTCAATTCGCAAACGTCGCCGGGAATGGCGCGCAACAGAAAGAAGATGAATATTGCCGCCCCGATCAGCGTGGGGATCATCAGCAACACCCGCTTTGTGATGTATTGCAACATGGTGTCTTACCAGGCCTCCCGATGGACGGTCACGAAGCCGCCTGTCGTTTTCTCGCGTGCGGCTTGCCACGAAGTGCTGAGGGCCGGTTGGCCCTCAGCGGTCATTTCAGCACAGCTTACTTGTCCAGCCACACCTGGTCGAGGTGCTGGTTCAAGTAGTGCGATGGTGAGATCTTCCAGCCCTTCACGTAGGAGCGGTGCGGGTTGATCTTGTACCACCACAGCGTCGTGATCATGTGAGCCTGCGTCTCGAGAACCTGCTTCTCGAAGGCGCGGATGATCTTGCGCTGCTCACCCTCGTCGCCGAGACGGATCAGCTTGTCGTACATGTCTTCAAGGACCTGGTCCTTGCAGTTTGCACGGTTGTTGCCGGCCGAGCACAGGAACTTGGAGATGTCCGCGATCGGGTTCACGACCGACTGACAGTTGGCATCCGTCGTCACGTCGTGATCCTTTGTCTGGCGCATGCGCGAGAACCAGACACCCGTCGGAACGGCGTCCTGCTTGGCGTCAACGCCGATCTTCTTCCACTGGTCGATCGCCCACGTACCGACAACCTTGTACGGCTGGTCGACGGCGCGGTTGGACAGCACGAACTTCAGGTTCGGATGACCGGCTTCGGCGAGCAGCTTCTTGGCCAGCTCACGCGATGCCTTGAGGTCCGGACGCAGGCCTTCGAGCTGGTGCATCTCTTCCTTGGTCGCTGCCAGCGGATGGTTCGGGAAGACGATGCCGCCTGCCGACTTCACGATGGCGATGCGCGAGAGATACTTCGAGCCGCCCCAGCGGTCGAACGCCAGGTTCAGGGCGCGGCGCACGCGCGGATCATCGAACGGCTTCTTGAGCTGGTTCGGCGTCACGAACAGTGAGCAGTTCCAGTCGCCTTCCTGAACCGTGATGTCCTTGCCGAGTGCCTTGACCAGGTCGTCACGTGCCTTCGGCGGGAAACCGCGGAACTCGATGGCGGCACGGTCACCACGGATCGCCTGCAGGCGCAGCGCCATCTTCGGTGCCGAGATTGCCGTATAGCCATCAAGGTAGGGCTTGCCCTTGTGGTGATAGCCGTCGTAGCGCTCACCCTTGACGAACGCGCCCGGCTGGTGCTCGACGAACTTGAAAGCACCGGTGCCGTTGATGTTCTTCTTGTGCCAGGTGTAGCCCTTCTCGTCCAAGTCCTTCTTCGCGTAGACGAAGTTGAACGGCATGGCCACGGCCGGGATGAACGCGCCGGACGGGAACTTCAGCTTCATCACGACGGTTGTGTCGTCAGTGGCCGCAATCGAGTCGACCATCTTGAAGAACGCCTTGCGCGATGAGGCGATGCCTTCCGGCGGGAACACGATCTTGTTGAAGGTCGCAGCCACGTCGTGAGCCGTCAATGGCGTGCCGTCGTGGAACTTGACGCCGGTGCGGATCTTGAAGGTGTAGGTCTTGCCATCGTCGGTCGGCTTCGGAACGTCACCCTCGCACAGGTCGCAAACGAAATCCGTCGGCGAGGCGGGGTTGTCCGGATTGACGCGAATGAGAAGCGAGTAGAACGGGCGGATCGGATGGATCATCCCGAAGGTCGTTTCAACGTGGCCGTCGTAGGACGGGATCTTCGAGCCCACGACGAAGTTCAATTGTCCGCCCTTTTTCTGGGCGAGTGCGCCGGTAGCTGCACCGAGCGACAGGAGTGTCGCGGCGGCGCCGCCAACAGCGGCTTTCACGAGTAGGGATTTCATATAGTCCTCCCGGTTAGTAGTTGGTTTTGGTCCGTTGGCCGGGCCTTGGTTGCGCCTTCCCTCTTTTGACCGAGGGTTCGTTACCTGCTCACTAGACCTGTGAGCATGCCACCCAGTGTCCTGGACGGATCTCTCTAAACTCAGGGAACGCACTCTTGCAGGCCTCGACCGCGATTTCGCAGCGTGGATGAAACACGCAGCCGCTCGGCGGGTTGATCGGGCTTGGAATCTCGCCCTGGATGACCTTGTGGGCGCGGGCCTGCTCGACCGTCGGATCGGGGATCGGAACGGCTTCGAGCAGGGCTTTGGTGTAGGGGTGGATCGGATTGTCGAACAATTCGTCCGTTTCAGCGAGTTCGACGATGTTACCCAGATACATCACGGCGACGCGCTGGCACAGGTGTCGGACAACCGACAAGTCGTGCGAAATGAACAGATAGGTGAGGTTGAACTGGTCGCGCAGATCTTCGAGCAGGTTGATGACCTGGGCCTGAATTGACACATCGAGAGCGGACACGGCCTCATCGCAGATGATGAACTCCGGGCGCACCGCGAGTGCGCGCGCGATGCCGACGCGCTGGCGCTGGCCGCCGCTCATTTCGTGCGGATAGCGGTCCGCAAACTTTGGATTGAGGCCGCAAACGCTCAACAATTCACGTACCCGCTTGTCGCGCGCCGCCTTGTCCGGCTCCGTCTGGTGCACCATCATCGGCTCGGCGATGATGTCGCCGATCTTCATGCGCGGATTGAGCGAGCTGTAGGGGTCCTGGAAGATCACCTGGATACGCTGGCGCAACGGCCGCATAGCCTTCTTGTCGAGCCGGTTGAGATCCTGGCCGTCGTAGATGATCTCACCGCTGGTCGCCTTTTCGAGCTGCAGGATGCAGCGCCCGGTCGTGGTCTTGCCGCAGCCTGATTCGCCGACCAGGCCAAGGGTCTCGCCCTTGCGGATATCGAAGCTGATGCCGTCGACTGCTTTGACGTGGGCGACCACGCGCGGAACGATGGCGCCTTCCGTGATCGGAAAGTGCATCTTCAGATTTCGAACCTGAACCAGGGACGCGTCCTGAGCAGTCGCTGCTGCAGGTGCTGGTGCCGCCTCAACGCTCATGGTTATGCTCCCAATCCGATGTTGGCTTTTTCGAAGCAGGCGGATATGTGCGCTGTCGCCACCTCTTCGAGCGGCGGTTTCGATTGCGCGCAACTGGCCTGGGCATACTTGCAGCGCGGGCGGAATGAACATCCCTCATCGAGCTTGGTGAGGTCAGGCGGCTGACCCTCCACAGGCTGCAGTTTCGAACCGCGCGGCTGGTCCATGCGCGGCACGGACTGCAACAGCGCCAGCGTGTAGGGATGCTTCGGATTGTGATAGATTTCTTCGGCCGGTCCGCTTTCGACGATGCGCCCGGCATACATCACGTTGACCCGGTCGGCATACCGCGCAACAACGCCGAGGTTGTGTGTGATGATGATCATCGCGACACCGAGTTCGCGGGTGAGGTTCTTCATCAACTCCAGAATCTGCGCCTGGATCGTCACGTCCAATGCGGTGGTCGGTTCGTCCGCGATGATCAGTTTCGGGTTACACGCAAGTGCCATTGCGATCATCACGCGCTGGCGCATGCCGCCGCTCAGATGGTGCGGGTACTGCTTCAGGCGGCGTTGTGGCTCGGAGATACCGACCAGACCCAGAAGTTCGAGAGCGCGGGCAGATGATTCGGCACGCGACATGCCGAGATGATGTTCCAGCGTTTCGGTCAGCTGGCGCTCGATCGACAGAACCGGGTTGAGCGACGTCATCGGTTCCTGAAAGATCATTCCGATGTCGCGGCCACGCACCTCGCGCATCTGGAGATCGGTAAGGGCCAGCAGGTCCTTGCCGTCGAAGCGGATGCTGCCGCCGACCACCTTTCCCGGAGGGTCGGGGATCAAGCGCAGGATTGACATTGCGCTGACCGACTTGCCACAGCCGGACTCGCCGACAACGGCGACCGTCTCGCCCGGTGCGACATCGTATGTAATACCATCGACTGCCTTGACCACACCGGCCGACGTGAAAAAATGAGTCTGGAGATTGTCGATCTCAAGCAGCTTCGTCACGAATACTCCAAGCGCGGCGGGCCACGCTTCCTTGCGCTATTCCTCCCAAACGCCCGCGTTCCTGGGCGGGTTTTGCCGTGAGCAACCGCCATCTCGTTAAGCTGGACCGCAAGCGAAAGCCGAGAATGCTCGAATTTCGACAATGCTGCAAGAGTTGATTTGGCCTCGATTGGGGCGGGTGGCGGCTGTCTGCCGGATGCCGCAATGCGCCTGTTCGTAGCTGTTGGCCAAGCCATTTCTCAGCCGTTCACTGATGGAATAACGCGAACCAGCGCATCGACGGCAATGGCGCCGTCCTGATCGACGATGACCGGGTTTGCCTCCGCTTCAATAACGTTCGGATCGCGCGACGACGCCAGCTTTGACAGGGCGACGATGATCTCCGCAAGCGCTGCCTGGTTGCCGGCGGTGCCGCCTCGGTGGCCGCGCAACGGCGCAAAGCCGGCCACTTCGTCGATCATCTCGCGGGCCACGTCGAGGTCGACAGGGGCAAGGCGCACCGCCTTGTCATCGTAGAGCCCGACGTTTACGCCGCCCGGAGCGACCGTAACCACCGGGCCGACTTGCAGATCGCGACGATAGCCGACCAGGACTTCCTGGAGACCTGATATCATCGGGGCGACCAGCAGGTCGGTTACGACAGTGCCCGGATTTGTGGCATTAACGTTAGCCGAAATGCGCGTCGCGGCAGCGTCGAGACCCTCGGCGTCCGTGACGTTCAGGATCACTCCGCCGGCCTCTGTTTTGTGGGCGATTTCGTCCGACAGAACCTTGACGGCAACCGGATAATCGAAGGGCAGTTCGGCGCCTGCGACGTGTTCGATCCGAAGCTTGATATTTGGCACCGTCGCGATGCCGAGCGCGCCGAGCATCGCCAGAGCGGCGTGTTCGTCCAGCGTTTCGCCATTACAGTCTTGGTGTTCGTTCGCCGGCATGGCATCGATGCTGCGCAAGCGCGGCGCGCGCCACGTGCAAAACGCCCGCAAGGCATCGGCGCAGGTCTCTGGCGTACGGAAGGCGGCAATACCGTTTTCGGTCAGCATGCGCAGGCCACGCGGTGCGTCGGGGACCAGAAAGACGGCCAGCGGCTTGTCGCCGAGCTCGGCTTCGATCACCGGCGGCAGGGCGATTTCCGGCGCCGCCCGCGACGACGAGCCGAGCACGCACAGCACCACGTCGCAGTCCGGGTCTGCCGCCATGGCCGCGAGCGACGGGCCGATCACGTCGGCGCGTGCACCGGCAAGCGTGACATCCGTCAATGGTCCCTGGGCGACGTTCATGCCGGTCGCTCGGATCTTGGCGACGGTCGCATCGCTGGGCGTCAGCAGGTCGATGCCGGCGTGTGCCAGTTGATCGCATGCTGCCGCACCGCCGCCACCGGTTGTCGTCAACACGCCGACCTTGGGTCTGAGACCGGCAAGCGGCTGCCGGCCGCGGCACAAGGTGGCGGCCTCGATCAACGCCTCGAGCATTGTAACACGCATGATGCCGAGGTCGCGAAAGAAGGCATCGACGACGCTGTCCTCGCTAAGTAGGGCACCGGTGTGGGCGACGGCCAGTTGCTGGCCGACCGCCGATCGCCCGAGCTTGTACGCGATCACCGGTTTGCCGGCATCATGGGCCGCAGCGGCAAAGCGCGCGATCTCGTCGGGTTTGCGGATCGTCTCGAGAAACAGCAGGATGACGTCGGTATCCGGATCGCCGGCCAGCATCTGGCCGATCTCGCCGACCCCGAGGTCTGCCTCGTTGCCCACCGCCGCGATCTTGGAAAACGTCACGCCGAGGGCGGCGGCCCGTGTCATCAGCCCGCCCATCATGCTGCCGCTTTGCGAAATGAGGGCGGTTCGCCCGCCCCGCGTGATGCCTTCGTCGAAGGCGGCGTTGACCGTAAGGCTGAATCCGCAGTTGAGATCGGCAACGCCCATGCAGTTGGGGCCGAGCAGCCGAATGCCGGCGTCACGTGCCATGCCGGCGATTTTTTCCTGGCGGGCGCGACCTTCCGCGCCGGCCTCGGCAAAGCCGTCCGCAAGCATCTGCACAACCGGTATGCCGTGCGCGCAACACGTCTCGAAGTTCGCGATGGCCAGGTCGGTATCGAGAAGGATATAGGCGTGATCCGGTTTGACCGGCAGATCACCGAGGGATTTGAAAGCCGGCTCACCTTGAACCGTGTCGCGGCGTGGATTGATCGGGAAAACCCGGCCGCCAAAGCCATCGCGCTTGAGATATTTGAGCGGCCGGCCTGCAGGCCGTGACGGATTGTCGGACTGACCGATCAGGGCCACGGCATCCGGCGCAAACAACGCCTTGTAAAGCGGTGAGCCGTAGTGTGCGTCATCGGGTTTGGTCATGCGCCGGCCTGCCATCTCGGAGTGGTACTAACGGTTCGCCCACACCAGCCTGCGACCGCCGCCGGGGCTTGTTGACGTCCGGGCTTCAGCATTACGGTGCGCCGGTTGGGCGGACAAGCAAACCGCCGCAGGCATCAGAGATGGGAACAATGGCGCAGCAGCGGATTCCGGCGGCCTTCATCCGGGGCGGGACGAGCAAGGGCGTGTTCTTTCATGCACGCGACCTTCCGGACGCGCAGGCGGCACGCGACCGGATCTTTCTGGCAGCCCTCGGCAGCCCGGACAGCTACGGGCGCCAGCTCGACGGCCTCGGCGGCGGCATTTCCTCGCTCTCGAAGGCCGTTGTCATTGCCCCGTCGGGGCATCCCGAGGCCGACGTCGACTACACCTTCGCGCAGGTCGCCGTTGACCAACCGGTCGTCGACTATGCCTCGACCTGCGGAAACCTGTCGTCGGCGGTTGGCCCGTTCGCGGTCGACGAAGGCCTGGTGGCTGCTGACGATGGCGAACACGTCGTGCGCGTGTTCAACACCAACACCTCGAAAATCTACCACGCGCGGTTTTCGGTCCGCGGCGGCCGGGCGGTCGTGACGGGCCGCCAGGTGATCCCCGGAGTAAGCGGCACTGGTGCACCGATCGCGCTCGAATACCTCGATCCCGGCGGTTCACGAACCGAGGGCTTGTTGCCGAGCGGCGCGGTTGTCGACACGCTGCACCTTCCCGATGGCAGCCGCATCGAAGCGTCGCTGGTCGATGCCACCAACCCGGTCGTCTTTGTCCGCGCCGCCGACCTCGCGGCTGACCTGAAGCGCCTGCCGGCCGACCTCGATACTGACGTCGGCCTGATGGCGAAGCTCGACCACGTTCGCAGGGCCGGCGCGGTGCGCATGGGCATGGCCGGGAGCCCCGGAGCGGCCGCCCTGTCAAATCCGAAGATCGCAATGGTCGGCCCTCCGGAAGACCTTCAGGACCTCGCCGGTGAGCAGCATGGAGCTGAAACGCTCGACATCTGCGCGCGGGCGGTATCGATGGGCAAAGTCCATCGCGCGCTGCCGCTCACGCTTTCGATGTGTCTGGCAACCGCCTGCAAGACACCCGGCACGATCCCCAACCAGGTCATGCGCGCGCTCGATGCCGGCGACGATGTTCGTCTCGGCAATCCCTCCGGCGTGATCGTCGCCGGTGCCGATGTCGCTCCGGCCGGCAATGGCTGGTCCGCGCTCAAGTGCCGGGTGGTGCGCACTCAGCGGCGCCTGATGGACGGGCATGTTCTGATCCCAGATGCGGCGGGACCGAACAGCGATGCATGATCCGACCGTCGAGCGTTTTCTGCCGGGTCTCGGCGCTGAAAGCTGCAGGTCCTCCGCCGGCGTCGCCTATGTGCGCTATGGGATGGGCGAGCCGCTGGTTCTGTTTCACGGCGGTTCGGGCTCGTGGAGCCATTGGGTGCGCAACCTCGCAGCGCTCGGTGGGCATTTCCAGGTGCTGGCCTTCGATCAACCGGGCTACGGCGCATCCGGCGATGTCGATCCCGAAATCACCAACGCGGCCTATCTCGACTTGATCGCGCAAAGCGTCGACGAGGCAACGGACACCTCGCCGGGCGTGCACCTCGCCGGGTTCTCGTTCGGTGGCTCGATCGCAGCCGCTATGGCGGCCCGCCTCGGGCCGCGAGCAAAGGCCTTGAGCCTTGTCGGCACGGCCGGCTTCGAGCGTCCGCAGCGACGCAATCTGCCGCTCGTCAGCACCCGGCGCCAGCGCGAACAACTCGGGCGCGCGCCGACAGACGCCGAACTGCGGGCATTGCATCGCTCCAATCTCGGCGTTCTGATGATCTGGGACAAAGCCAAGGTCGATGACCTGGCCGTCGACACCCAGGTCGCCAACGTCGCCCGCACGCGCTTTAACTCGCGGCGCTTCAGCTGGTCCGGCATGACGCCGGCCTGGCTTGGTGAGACGCGATGCCCGGCAACGATCATTTACGGCGTTCATGACGCCTCGGCCCATCCAAGCGTCGACCACCGCATCGCGCTCTGCCGTGCAGCCAAGCCCGACGCACAAACGGTGCTGATCCCGGATTGCGGGCATTGGGCGATGTATGAGGCGCCCGATGTCGTGAACGGCGCAATGATCGCGTTCCACGGATCGGTTTGACATCCCCCCTCCCCCGGCGCTCTTCTGCCGGCAACGACAATGCACCGGACCAGTCGGGAGTAGCCCCATGAAGATTGCCGTCATCGACGACTACCAGAAAATCGCCCGCGAAATGGCCGACTGGAGCGGCCTCATGGCAGCCCACGACGTTGTGTTCTTTCACGAACCTATTGGCGATCAGGCGGCGGTGACAGCCGCACTGAAGGACTTCGACATCGTTTGCATCATGCGCGAGCGCACGCTGTTTGATCGTGCGACGTTGCAGGGGCTCGCAAACCTCAAGCTGCTGGTCACCACCGGCATGCGCAACGCATCGCTCGATGTCGCGTATCTCAACGAACGCGGCATTCCCGTCTGTGGAACCGGTGGATCGACCAATTCGACACCGGAACTGGCCTGGGGACTGATCCTGTCGCTGGCGCGGCATATCCCGACCGAGAACCAGCGCATGCGCGAAGGCAACTGGATCACCACACTGGGCGTCGACCTTGCCGGCAACACGCTCGGTATCCTGGGTCTCGGCCGCCTTGGCTCCGCCATGGCCAGGGTCGCCAACGCCTTCGACATGGACGTCATTGCGTGGTCGCAGAACCTGACCGAGGAGGCAGCCGCGGCCGCCGGCGCGACGCGCGTCGATAAGGAAACGCTGTTCCGCCAGTCCGACTTCATAACCATCCACTACAAGCTTTCTGAGCGTTCGACTGGCCTCGTCGGTGCTGCGGAACTGGCGCAGATGAAGCCGACGGCATTCCTTGTCAACACCTCCCGCGCGCCGATCGTCGAGACCGATGCACTGATCGCGGCACTCAAGGACGGGCGCATTGCCGGCGCCGGGATCGATGTCTACGACGATGAGCCGCTCGCAGGCGATCACCCGATCCGCACCTGCCCGCGCACCGTCCTGACTCCGCATCTGGGCTACGTTTCTGAAAAGACCTACCGCCAGTTCTACGGTGAAACGGTCGAAGCCATAGAGGCGTGGCTCAACGGCAGTCCCGTAAGGCTGTTGAATTAAATGGCGGCGCCCGGCAAACCCCGCGTGCTCACCTCCCTCGAAACCGACGGTGCCAGCCGTTGTGTCGATCTGTTCGTGCGCAGCGACGGAAGCTACGGGTTCGAGGAATACCGCCGCGACCCTGAGGATCCGCGTGGCTGGCATGTGATCGGTGGCTATGGTGGGCAGCGCTACGCCGATGAAGATCAGGCACGCGATGGGGCGGCGGCTTGCGTTCCCTGGTTTCAGGAGGCATGGCTAAAGGCTCAGCGTTAGCACCGGGCTGCCATCGGAAACCGCCATGAAAGACGACGCATCAGCAACGCCCAAGAAACCGCTGGACGGCATCCGTGTCCTGGACCTTGCAACATTCATTGCGGCACCGTTTGCAACCACCATCCTCGGTGAGTTCGGTGCCGAGGTGATCAAGGTCGAGCATCCCGACGGCGATCCGATGCGCGTCTTCGGCACGCCGACCGAGGCACCGGGACAGACGCTCGCGTGGCTCAGCGAGGCGCGCAACAAGCATTCCGTGACGCTCGATTTCAAGTCCGAAGACGGCGTTGCCAAGCTCAAGGAACTGGTCCGGCGATCTGACATCCTGGCGGAGAACTTCCGGCCGGGAACGCTTGAGAAATGGGGCATCGGCCCGGACGTGTTGCACGCGGTCAATCCGCGCCTCGTGATCCTGCGGATCAGCGGTTATGGCCAAACCGGCCCCTATCGCGACCGGCCGGGTTTTGCCCGCATTGCACATGCGGTTGGCGGGCTCACTTATCTCGCCGGTCTGCCCGGCAATGATACGCCACCCGTGACGCCCGGCTCGACCTCGCTTGCCGACTACATCTCAGGCTACAACGGGGCGATCGGCGCGCTGCTTGCACTGCGCGTCGCCGAGGCGACCGGCAAGGGCCAGGTGATCGACGTCGCACTTTATGAATCGATCTTCCGCGTGCTCGATGAGATGGCACCGCTTTACGGCAAGCACGGCATCGTGCGCGAGCGCGAAGGCGTGAGCACGCGCAACGCCTGCCCGCACGGCCACTTCCCGACCGCCGACGACAAGTGGGTGGCGATCGCCTGCACATCGGACCGGATGTGGGACCGCATGGCCCGCAATGTCCTCGATCGACCCGATCTCGCTGCAAGCCATCCGACGACGAAGGACCGCATCGCCGATCGCGCACTGATCGAGGGAACGGTCGAGGCGTTCACGAAATCCCATCCGATGAGCGAGGTCGTTGCGTTGTGCACCGCCGGCGATGTGCCGTGTGGATCGGTCAATTCAATTGCCGACATCTTCGCGGATCCACACTTTGCAGCGCGCGGGACGATGACCACGCTCGACCACGATGTGGTCGGAGCGGTGACCGTGCCGAGCGTCTTCCCGAGGCTCTCGGATACGCCCGGCGGCATCGACAGTCTGGGCCCCACGTTGGGCGACTGGAACGACTATGTTTTCAAACAGCTGTTGAACGACGCCTCTCAGATCCGACCTTGCAATGCGAAGGATGAGGACTAAGCCCATGCGATGCAAACCGGTAGCGACAGTGTTCCTTGCGATGTTCCTGATGTTCGCGGCAACTCAGGCCGATGCGGTCGGCTGCCTCGAGCCGTGCCCGCAAGGCGAGATGTATTCCGAAGCAGCCGAAATGTGCGTCACGATTGAATCGCAGGCCTGGTCATGATCGAGCACCTCAAGGACCTGGTGAACGCCGATGCGGCATTGGTCCGCCGCGGGCGCTGGATGAACGCCGACATGCTGCTCGCGATCGGCGCGAAGGCGCACATCGTCGCCATCAGGCAGGGCCGCATCGAAAGCATTAGCGATGCCAACGCCTACGTCCAGCCGCACGACTTCGCCATTCGCGGCACGGCCGATGCATGGGCCGAGTTTTGGAAACCGCTACCGAAGCCGAAGCATCACGACATCATCGCGCTCATCCGCCAGGGCAAGATGCAGATCGAGGGCAACGTCGAAATGGCGATGGCGCATTTCCTGACGCTCAAGCTGATGCTCGAAAAGCCGCGCCACAGGGGAGCGCGGCAATGAGCGCTGTCGAGATTGAACCGATCACCGGGCGCTATATGCGCCTTGAGATCAACAGCCGCCCGCACCGCCTCTACTGGGAGGAAAACGGCCACGGCATCCCGCTCGTTTGTTTGCACACCGCCGGCTCCGACGGCCGTCAGTATCGCGCTCTGCTCAATGACCCGAAGATCACCGACCGCTTCCGGGTGATCGTCTTCGATATGCCGTGGCACGGCAAGTCCTCACCGCCGGCAGGCTGGCAGGATGAAGAATACAAGCTGACGACGGACGGCTACGTCGATCTGGTGATGACGGTCGCCAAGGCTCTCGACCTCGAGAACCCCGTGGTCGCCGGCTGCTCGATCGGTGGCCGCATCGTGCTCGAACTCGCGCGGCGCCACGCCGACTTCTGGCGCGCCGTCATCGGCCTGCAATCCTCGGCCCGGGAACAGCGCTATTTCGACATCTCGTGGCTGCACCGCCCGACCATACATGGCGGTGAAATGGCGGCGGCCTATTGCTACGGTCTGGTCGGCCCTGGAGCACCGCTCGAGCACCGCTGGGAAACCCTCTGGCACTACATGCAGGGCGGGCCCGGCGTGTTCATGGGCGATCTTCATTTCTATTCCATCGACGGCGACGTCACCGGCTCGCTCGGCGAAATCGATACCGCGCGGTGCCCGGTCTACATGCTGACCGGGGAATACGACTACTCGTGCACTCCGGAGGCAAGCGAGGCAACCGCCGCAAAGATCGACGGTGCAAAGCTCGAGGTTATGAAGGGGCTGGGCCATTTCCCGATGAGCGAGGATCCGCAGACCTTCAAGACCTATCTCTATCCGGTGCTGGACGAAATCGCATCGGCGGCCGCCTGATCCGGGATCAATAGGGCAGCATGGAGACACGTACGGTCAGGCCGAAGACATGACGGCGCGGGGCCTTCCGGCAGCGCTCGCAGCGCGCCTGCCGTTTTATTACGGTTGGCTTATCCTGTTCGGGGTGTGTTGTGCGGGCTTTGCCAGGCAGGGCCCTGCGGTCGCGACGCTTTCGATCTTCGTCGAGCCGATGACCAGTGAGTTCGGCTGGTCGCGCACAGGCATCTCGGCCGCTGTTTCCCTTGGCGGCCTGCTCGCAGCATTGACATCCCCGGTCCTCGGCCCCCTGCTCGACCGCCACGGCGCCCGCGCGATGTTGTGCTTCGCCGTCCTCACCACCGGCCTGTGCGCCTTGGCACTGTCGTTCACGCAGTCGCTCGCCTACTTCATCGCGTTCTTCTGCATTGCGCGCATGAACTTCGCGGGCCCGTTCGACCTTGGCATCTATGGTGCCGTCAACAACTGGTTCGTGCGGCTGAGAGGCGTTGCAACGTCGGTCGCGACGGCAGCCCTGATGGCCGGTCTTGTCGCCATGCCCCTGATCGCGCAGGCAGCCATTCTTTACGACGGCTGGCGCGCGGGCTGGATCGCGGTCGGCGCAACGGTGCTGATCGTCGGCTTTCTGCCGAACTGGCTCTTGATGGTGCGCCGCCCGGAAGATCTTGGTCTGAGACCCGACGGTGAATTGCCGGAGCACGACGGCGGTGCAGCGGTGCACGCGTCCGGCAATCAGGGCGCGACCCGGGAGCCGGCTTTTACCCGCAGCCAGGCGCTGCGCACGCCGACGTTCTGGCTGCTCTCGCTCTACACGGCGTTGATCTACCCGGTTCAGGCCGGAGTCTCGCTCCACCAGGCACCGCACTTGATCGAGCGCGGCATTGATGCAACCGAGGCGGCATTGATGATCAGCCTGTTTTCATTTGCCTCAGGCGTGTCGGGCGTGGCCTTTGGCCTGGTCGCGCGGTGGTTTCCGGTGCGCATCAGCCTGGCGCTCTCGGCGCTGGGCTCGGCGGCGGCGTCGATCGGCCTGATCCATCTCCAGACGCCGTCGGAAGGCTACGCAACCGCGGCGATCTTCGGATTGGGCATCGGCGGCGTGCTGACGATCCTGCCGATCGCCTGGGCGGATTACTTCGGGCGGCGCAGCTTCGGAGCGATCCGCGGCATAGCCCTCGCCGTACAGGTCATCGCGCAGGCGAGCGGCCCGCTGATCTCGGGCATCCTGCGTGATGTGACCGGCGACTACGTCCTGGCGTTGACGGTCTTTGCGTGTCTCGCCGGCGTGGCGATGCTGGCTGGCCTGCTGACCGGCCCTCCAAGAAACCGCCGCCCGCCACCCAGGCCGGCTGGGCGGGCCGGATCACCTGCCTGATGCATCGCCGCCGGCGGCGGCCGGACGCTTTGCCCAAATCCATCGGCGACGGTACTCTCGACGACAACGCTCGCCCCCTGCAACAACACCGGGACCATGACATGCACGACCTGCGCCCGCTCGAAGGCCTTTGCGTTCTGGACCTGTCGCAGGGTATTGCCGGTCCCCACTGTGGCGGGCTGTTTGCCGAGTACGGTGCGCGCGTGATCAAGGTCGAGCCGCCCAGTGGCGACTGGATGCGACCCTTGGGCCCGGGTTACGGCGACCGCTCGGCAGGCTTCATCTATTACAACCGCGGCAAGGAAAGCCTTGCCCTCGACCTCAAGGCTGCCGGCGCCATCGAGATCGTCGCACAGCTGGCATCCAAGTGCGATGTCGTGCTTGAAAACAACCGCCCCGGCGTGTCGGAGCGGCTTGGGCTCGGCTTCGATGCGATCAAGGCCTTGCAGCCGCGCGTTGTCTACGTCTCCATCTCCGGCTTCGGGCAGGTCGGACCGGATGCGCGCAAGCCGCTTAGCGATACGGTGGCGCAGGCTTATTCGGGCATGATGATGATCAACCGCGGCCGCGCCGACGTGCCTGCCAGGATCGATACGACGATCATCGATGCAATTACCGGCCTTTATGCCTTTCAGTCGGCGACGATGGCGCTCTGGGGCAATCCCGAGCGCCGCACCGCCAGACACCTCGACGTCTCGCTGGCGCAGGCAGCCGCCGCGATCCAGGGACCGAAGATCCTCGAATACGGCATCATCGGCGGCATGCCGATCAAGCTCAATCCGCCTGCCGGCAGCTATCAGACCTCCGACGGCTGGATGGCGATGACGCTGGTCCGCGAAGCCGACTGGGTTGCGATCTGCAAGGCAATCAGCCGCGAAGGTCTGGCAACGGATGCGCGCTTTGCGACATTCGCGGATCGCGCCGCCAACATCGTCGAACTGACGGCCATCCTCGACGAAGTCCTGCGGAGCCGGACGACGGCGGCGTGGTGCGAGCGGCTGACGGCGGAAGGTGTGCTTGCAAGCCCGATCAACGACTATGGCGACTGGCTGCAACTGGCGCAGACCGAGGCAACCGAGGGCGCGCCCGTGTTCCCGGTCGCCACCCCCGGCGAGGGCCCGGTTGCGCGAACGCCGGGTCATACGAACCATACCGCGCTCAGCCCGGCGCTCGGTCAGCACTCCCGCGCGCTGCTGGCGGAAGCCGGTGTCGACGGCGCCGTGGTCGACGCAATGATCAAGACCGGCGCGGTGATCGCGCCCGAATAACCCTCTGCAGGAGCCGCAAAACCATGGATGGAACGACCCACCGGGACGGTGGTCAGCCGCTTGCCTTTGAGTTGACCGAGCAGCAACGCGAGATCCGCGACGCGATCCGGAAGATCATGGCGGACTTCGGCGACGACTACTGGCTGGAGGCCGACCGCACCGGCAACTACCCGCACGAATTCCGCAAGGCCATTGCAGCGGGCGGCTGGCTCGGCATCTGCATGCCGGAAGACGTCGGCGGGTCGAACCTCGGCATCTCGGAGGCGACCGTGATGATGGAGGCGGTCGCCAATTCCGCCGGCGGCCAGACGGCGGCCAGTTCCATCCACCTCAACATTTTCGGGCCTAACGTCCTGGTCAAGTACGGAACGGATGAACAACGCAAGACCTTCCTGCCGCCGATCATTTCCGGTGAACTGATGACCAGCTTCGGCGTCACCGAACCGGACGCCGGCCTCGATACCACCAGCATCAAGACGTTCGCGCGGCGCGACGGCGACGACTACGTCATCAATGGCAGCAAGATCTGGAATTCCTGCGCGCAGCAGGCCAATCGCATCCTGCTGCTGACGCGCACCGAAGAGGCCGGCCGGGGCAGCAAGCGCGCCGACGGCATGACGTTGTTCTTCTGCGAACTGGATCGGTCACGCGTCGAAATCCGCGAAATTCCGAAGATGGGTCGCCATGCGGTCAACTCCAACATGTTGTTCATCGACGAGTTGCGCGTGCCGGCAAGCGATGTCGTCGGCGAGGTCGGGCGCGGTTTCTATCAACTGCTCGACGGTCTCAATCCCGAGCGCATCCTGATTGGCGGTGAAACGGTCGGTATCGGCCGGCAGGCGCTCGACAGGGCGACGCAATACGCCAGGGAACGCGAGGTCTTCGGTCGGCCGATCGGCATGAACCAGTCGATCCAGCACCCGCTGGCGCACAGCTGGATGGAGCTTGAAGCCGCGTGGCTTGCAACGATGCGCGCTGCCATGCTCTACGATGCCGGGCGGCCGTGCGGGGCGGAGGCCAACATGGCCAAGTACCTCGGCGCGGAAGCCGGCTTCAAGGCATGCGAACGCGCCGTTCTCACGCACGGCGGCATGGGCTACGCGCAGGAGTATCACGTCGAGCGCCTGTTCCGCGAGGTCCAGATCGGGCGTCTGGCCCCCATCAGCCAGCAACTGATCAGCTGCTACATCGCCGAACGCGTGCTCGATCTGCCGCGTTCTTACTGATCACCCGGCAGCCATTCCTGCCGGAAGACCTGGCACGCCAACTCATGCGCGCGCCAAGCGCGGCAACCGGAGAGCGATCAATGAGCCTCGTGGACATCTCAAGCAACGGCGCGGTACGTACCGTCACCCTCAACCGGCCGGAAAAGCGCAACGCCCTCAACGAGGCGATGATGGATGCGGTGCACGCTGCCTTCGCGGTGACACCGCCCGCCGAGGAGCGGGTGACGGTGCTGCGCGCCAACGGCCCGGCTTTCTGTGCCGGTCTGCAACTGGCGACCAGCGGCGTCGATGCCGAACAGGCGGTCATCATCGAGGCGATGTTCGATACCGTGCAACGCTATCCCCTGCCGACGGTTGCCGTCGTCCACGGGCCGGGCGTTGCCGGCGGCTGCGAACTGGCCTTGCACTGCGATTTCGTCGTCGCCGCCCGCGAAACGGCGCTGACCATGCCGCTTGCCCAGCTTGGCGTCTCGACCACCTGGTTCCTGACCAAAAAGATCATCGAAGCAGCCGGCCCGGTGATGGCGCGCGAGTTCCTGCTACTGGGCGAGCCGATGCCGGCCGGGCGGCTATATGACCTTGGCATCATCGCACGTGTCGCCGACCGCGATCGGCTCGATCAGGTCGCCGGGGAACTGATCGACCGGTTGGCGCAGAACGCGCCAATCTCGATGCGCACCATGAAGGCGATCATGCTGCGCCAGATCGACAACATGTTCCATGCCGACCACGCCGCCCTCGATAAGCGCGCGCACGCCGTCTATGCCACCCGCGATGCCGTCGAAGGCGTCGCAGCCCGGGTCGAAAAGCGCCGCGCAACGTTCGAGGGGCGGTAGATCAATTGCGCCATTGGCGGAATCGCATCGCCGGCCCGCTGCCCCTCCCGACCACCCACGGCATCATCGTATTGGGCGGTCGGGAGGAGGAGCGGGATGGTTTCAGCCAAATCTAAAAGGCTATGGCGGCAGGCGATCGCACCCGACGACAGCTCGCCAAGCCCGCCTCGAGGCGCCTGCAGGTGTCCACCTTCTGCGTGATAGTGATGTGCGTGAGCGTGGACACCGCCCGCGAAATCGGCTCATAAGTGGTCAACCAGTGCCATAGGAGCCAGCCCATGCTGATGACCGGTGGGGACTATCGCGAGTCGCTGCGTCGCCTGAAACCGCGCGTGTTCGTCAACGGTGACGAGGTTGCCTCGGTCGCCGATGAGCCCCGCCTCGAGCCCGGCATCGCAGCAACCGCCGTCACCTACGACACGGCACACGACGAGCGCTACGCCCACCTGATGACCGCAACCGAGGCGACGGCCGGCAGCACGGTCAACCGCATGCTCCACATCGACCGCTCGCCGCAGGATCTGATCGAGAAGCTCGAAGCAACCCGTTTGGTGTGCCGCGAGGTCGGCTGCGCGCAGCGCTATCTCGCGCATGACTCGCTCTCCGCGCTCTACCAGACCACCCACCTGATGGACGCCGACAACGCCACCGAGGTGCACCCCCGTTTCCTTGCGTATCTGCACCGCGTGCAGGACGAGGACCTGGCCATCGGCGTCGCCATGACCGACGGCAAGGGTGACCGCTCGCTGCGCCCCCACCAGCAGGCCAACCCGGACAGCTACGTCCACATCAAGGAGCGCCGCAAGGACGGCATCGTCATCCGCGGCGCCAAGGCGATCATCACCGGCGCGCCCTATATGCACGAGCTTCTCGTGATGCCGTGCCGCAACATGACCGAGGCCGACCAGGAATTCGCCGTTTGCTGCGCCGTGCCGGTCGATGCGGCAAATCTCACGATCATCTCGCGCCCGGCAGGCCGCCCTGGCGAGAACGCCGCCAAGTTCAGCGCGCGGTTCGGCCAGTGCACCGCGGTGGCCGTTTTCGATGATGTGTTCGTGCCGTGGCAGCAGGTGTTTCTTGCCGGCGAATGGCAGTACGCCCAATTCCTGACCTCGACCTACGCCACCCACCATCGCCACAGCTGCATTGGCGCGCGCGCCGGCTTCGGCGACCTGTTGATCGGCGCCGGCGTTCTGATGATCGAGTCGAACGGGCTCGACCCCGAACGCCACCCGCACTTGCGCAACGATCTCGTCGAGCTGATCAAGATCGTCGAGGGCTTTTATGCCTGCGGTGCGGCGGCCTCGGTCTACGGGTTTATGGATGCCTCCGGCGTGCAGCAGCCGGACGGCGTCTTCGCCAACGTCGGCAAGCTGATGATGGCAACCCAGATCTACGACATGCACCGCCTCGCGCACGACGTTTCGGGCGGCCTCATCGTTGCCCTGCCCGGGCCGGACGAGGACCACAACCCGGCCACCAGGGGCGATCTGATGGACATGCTCGCAACCCGCCCCGACGTGCCGCATGCCCATCGCATGGACGTCGCGCGCCTGATGCAGGACCTGACCGCCTCCGACCAGGCCGGCTGGATGTCGGTGATCTCGCTGCATGGCGGCGGTTCGCCGGAAGCGATGCGCCGCGAGATCTATCGCTACTACCCGCTCGCGGAACGCCGGGAGCTCGTCGAGCGCCTGCTCGACCGCGGCGTCCTCAACATCGACGACGAAACCGCGCGCAACCGCCAGCCGGGCCGCTGCTGCCCGGTCGGCTGCCAGGTGCCGGAGACCCCGCAACTGGCGGCCGCCACGCCGACGCCGGCGCTTGAAGCGGATGAGTCGACGCCGCCGGACCGCGAAGCGGCCGAGTAGCGCGCGGTCGCTCGGTCATCGCGTGCACGTTAAGCGGACGCGCTTCCAACGCGGTTTCGCATTTTGCGCGTGGCGCCGTCGACAAGCACGATGTCTGCTCACGGCAGATGCGGACATTGCTTGTGCAGTGCGGTCGTTTTCAGACCCTCTTCTGCCATGTTGCCGTGTCGGCATGAATTTCGCGCTGGTGTCGCAACTATTTGCTCTAGCTAGGAAGTTCCCGGGCTGACAGCTCGTGCAGTTGGCGCTACGTTTCGTTGATATTGCGGGTAGGTTCGCGAATGCTTCAGGGCGGCCTGATGCTCTTACGATTGATTGCTTTTTCTGCTTTGATGGTCGCGCTGACAACGGCGAGCGCCCAGGCTGCCAAACGCGCTGCCCTGCTCATTGGCAACCAGGACTATCGGATCAATTCCCTCGACCTTAAGAACCCGCACAACGATGTTGCTGCCGTCGGTAAAGCTCTGGAACAGGTTGGCTTCGAGGTCCGTATCGTCAGGGATGCCGGCCTTGGCAAACTGCACCGCGAAATCAATCGCTACACGAAGGCCCTCAAACGCGCCGGCAAGGATGCCATTGGGTTCTTCTATTATTCCGGCCACGGCGCGCTGAACGAGAACAACCGGTTCAACTACATCATCCCGACAGATGTTGATACGATAGACAGCACCGATCTCTGGGACGGTTCGATCCGACTGAAGCGGATTGTTGATGACCTCAAGGACAAGGCCGGCAATGCGATCCATTTCGTGGTGTTCGATGCCTGCCGCAACGAGCTGAAGCTGGCCCGAAAGGGCAGTCGGGCGGTGATACAGCCGAAGGGCTTCAAGCCAATCCGCGAGACGGTTCGGGGCATGCTTATCGCCTATGCGACGGCCGAAGGCGAGATCGCCACCGATGTCGGCGAGAAGCTCGGACCATACGCCGAAGCTTTGGCAAAGGCCATCGTTAAGCCGGGGCTCGAAGCGGTCAACATGTTCCGCGAAGTCCAGGTGTCGGTGTTCAACAACATCGGCCAGGAGCCGTGGTACACACACGGCGCATTGAAGCGCGTATATTTTGCCGGCCGTGAGAAGACAAGGCCGGCACGCCAACGCAAACCTCAGCCACCCCTCAGCGAGGCCGCGCGGGCCTGGCAGGTCGTGCAGAACACCAACAATCCTGCCGCCCTGCGTGCGTTTGCACGGCGCTTCAAGGGCACGGTCTTTGCCGATATGGCGTTGGCCATGGCGGATACGGCTCAGAGGTCGCCCGCCGACCCGACCGCGCGACGGAAGCCGGCGGACACGACCAATCGGATGCAGCCGGGCACATCATTCAAGGATTGCCACGTGTGTCCTGAAATGGTCGTCGTTCCAGCCGGCAGCTTCATGATGGGCTCGAACGATGGCGACAGTGATGAAAAACCTGTCCGAAAAGTCACCATCGGAGCATCTCTGGCCGTTGGAAAGTACGAGGTCACGTTTGCCGAATGGGATGCGTGCGTTGCGGATGGCGGCTGCAGTCACAAGCCGGGAGATCAAGGCTGGGGGCGTGGCAAACAGCCCGTCATCAACGTGTCCTGGGACGATATCACCAAGCAGTATTTGCCGTGGCTGTCGCGAAAGTCCGGCAAGTCCTATCGCCTCTTGACCGAGGCAGAATGGGAGTATGTTGCACGTGCAGGCACGACGACAGCCTATTGGTGGGGGGATGAGGCAAGCCACGAATACGCCAATTACGGCAAGGATGAGTGTTGCGATGGCCTGGCCAAAGGAGCCGACAAGTGGGCGCACACCGCGCCTGTTGGATCATTCAAGGCCAATGGTTTTGAGTTGCATGATCTCCATGGCAATGTCTGGGAGTGGGTTCAGGATTGTTGGAACGATAGTTACAAAGGTGCTCCGACTGATGGCAGCGCCTGGCTCAAGGGGGACTGCGGTCGCCGTGTTCTTCGCGGCGGTTCCTGGGGCCTTAATCCACAGTACCTCCGCACGGCAGACCGCGTCGGGGGCTATCCCGGCGTCCGGAGCCGCAACGGCGGGTTTCGTGTCGTGAGGATGCTTACCCCTTGATCCTTTACCCCTTTACCACAGGGGTCGTCCAAGCGCAGCTTGGCTCCGCCAGGACGGACGCAGCCGTACTCGCTGGTAGGCAGCCAATAGGCGAAGATGGCCGCACACGCTCATCGGTTTTCTGCCGGGTGGAATTCGCTCAGGCTAATCAGGTTTGAAGCAACACGGACGAGGTGAGTTCTTCTATCCAAAGGGATCGGGATGCCGAGATCATGAATTTGTCGTCCCCGAATGACGTATTCCGTCACCGTCTCTTCGTTCTCTTCTTCATCTTCAGATCGCATGAGCAGTATCATTGTCCAAAGAAGATCATCGACAACGCCCTTGGGTTCGACTTGCCCTTGCCATAAGGGACGGGGTGGATAGATCGAGTATTTGCAAATCTCTGATGGGAATTGTTCATAATGGTCGTCAAGCCGAAAAATCCCATTGAAAGCCCCCTTTTCATCGGGGCTGTCATCGGCCGATACGATTCGGAAACGACCAAAGTTTTGTCTGATGAGATAGGCCCAATCACGCTCATCTTGTCGGCGCGCTGATGAACGGGTGTCTTTGTCGTCATTTTCGTTGGCCATGGTTGCGCTCTTATTCACGGCATCTTTCAGAAAAAGGGAAGTCGATCACTCTGCGGAAATGAAGGAACTGTACGACCTCATCGTTCGTGAGAATATGCTCAATTGTAATGACCGGCTCACTCCTGGATTCGTTTGAGCATAGGCGAATCTTCATGACCGGGCTTTCTCGGATGATCGGTTTTGCCCCGTCACGCCAGGCCCATATCGCACCGCAATGGCCGCGCTTGCCGAATAGCGGACGCTATGGGTCGACAGGCAATTCCCTGATCAATACCCCCGCCCTCACACACCCCGTCAAACCGCCACCGGCGCCTTGATGTGGGGATGCGGTTCATAGCCGGACAGCGCGAAGTCGTCGTAGACGAAATCGAACACGCTATGGACCTCCGGGTTGAGCGTCAGCTGCGGCAACGCCCGCGGCGCCCGGGCGAGCTGCTCGTCGGCTTGTTCGAGGTGGTTGAGATAAAGGTGCGCGTCGCCGAACGTGTGCACGAAGTCGCCGGGTGCCAGGTCGCACACCTGCGCCATCATCATCATCAGTAGCGCATAGCTCGCGATGTTGAACGGCACGCCGAGAAAGATGTCCGCCGAGCGCTGGTAGAGCTGGCACGACAGCCGCCCGTCGGCGACGTAGAACTGGAACAGGCAGTGACACGGCGCCAGCGCCATATCGGGCAGGTCGGCGGGGTTCCAGGCCGTCACGATCATGCGCCGGCTGTCGGGCGTCGTCCGGATCGCGTGAACCACTTCGGAGATCTGATCGATCGTCCCCCCGTCACGCGCCGGCCACGAGCGCCACTGGTGGCCGTAGACCGGCCCCAGGGCGCCGTCGGCATCCGCCCATTCATCCCAGATCGAAACGCCGTTGGCCTTGAGGTAGGCGATATTGGTATCGCCTTTCAGGAACCACAGCAGTTCGTGCACGATCGATTTCATATGCAGCTTCTTGGTCGTGACCAGGGGAAAGCCGTCCGCCAGGTCGAACCGCATCTGATGACCGAACACACTGAGCGTGCCGGTCCCCGTCCGGTCGGTTTTGCGCACCCCTGTCTCGCGCACCAGCCGCATCAGATCGAGATACTGTTGCATTTCCAAAAACCTCCCGCACCGTTGCTCCGGCGCGATGCGCTTTGCGCGCGCGACACGCTGCGCCGCGATATCAGACGCCAACCGGCGCCGGCAGCGAAACGATCACCCACAGCACGACGGCGTTGTAGAATGCATGAAACGCCATCGGCACCCACAAGCTGCCCGTTCTCCACAGTGCCCACGAAAACAGCAGCCCGGCGAGAAACACCTCGACCAGACCGATCGTCGAATACCCGACATGCAGCAGCGTCCACCCGGTGGTCGCCACGATCGCCGCGCCACCGTATCCGAGTCGCGTCTGGGACAGGCGGTTCATCAGGAAGCCGCGAAACAGCAGTTCTTCGGATACCGGTGCCCCGATCACCAGCGCGATGACGGCGACCCACAGCGGCGTGTCGACGATCATCTGTCGGAAGAGGCCCAGATCGCGCAACACGTCGTCATAAAAGAACGTGAACGAAAACCACGTGAATGCCGCCTGCACCAGCACGAACACGGTGAAGATGCGCGCGATCGTGCCGGTTCCTGCCTGCGGCGGCCCGAGCGCGAAGGTAAAGCCGACCCGTCCGGGGCTGCGCCAGCTGACGAACGCCAGGATCAGTGCGCTCGTCAGCGCCTGAAAGCAGATCAGGCTTGCCCAGGTCGCCTGTCGCGAGGGTTGGCCGAGCGGTCCGCCCGTCATTGCTTCGGGCGGCAGCACCAGGCCGACCAGGGCTGCGGACAGAACGATCGACGCCACGATCACGCCACCGACGACGAGGCAGGCGCGGGCTATCCGCCACCCGTCACCGGCTCGGCCGTGCGGCGGCCTGCCGTATCCTTGGTTCGTCGTCACCTTGACCTAATCCTTCACGCCTCACACAACCGACAGGTACACTGCCGCGCGAATGATTCGTCCAACGCGGCGATCCAAAGCCAGATATCTGGGGAAAACGGCGCATATGCAAGAAACTCTTCGCAAGCTTTATCACGGCACTGCGCCGGAGGCCCGCCTGTTTCGCTTTGCCATCCTGGCCTTCGACATCGCCTCGGTGCTGTTTTTCATCGTCTCCTCGCTGATGCGCGACCACTGGCTGATCTACGTCGTTGACGCGCTTATCGCCGTCGTCATCGTTGCCGACGTGGCAGCGCGCTATTGGATCGCCGAGCGCAAGGATCGGTTCCTGCTCGAGGCAACCACCTGGGCCGACATCCTCGTCGTCATTACGCTGTTGTTACCCTGGCTCGTTGAAAGTCTTTTGTTCCTGCGTGTGGTGCGCGCGCTGCGCCTGCTGCGCTCCTACCGCGTCCTGCGTGACCTGCGCGAAGAGTTCGCGTTCTTCCGGCGCAATGAGGAAACGATACAAAGCGCGGTCAATCTCGGTGTCTTCGTGTTCGTGATGACCGCGCTCGTCTACGTCCTGCAGGTCAACACCAATCCCCAGATCAAGAACTATATCGATGCGCTTTATTTCACGGTCACGGCGCTGACGACGACGGGGTTCGGCGATGTCACGCTGACCGACACCAGCGGGCGCATCCTGTCCGTGGTCATCATGGTCTTCGGCGTCGCCCTGTTTTTGCGCCTGGTCCAGACCATCTTTCGTCCCACCCGCGTTGCCTACGACTGTCCGGATTGCGGCCTCCACCGCCACGACGCGGACGCCGTGCACTGCAAGCACTGCGGCCGCGTGATCAACATCGCGACCGAGGGCGGGGATGTCTGAAGCGCCTGATCCGCGACGTGCCTGAGATCTTTAAGTCTTTGCAAATCATAGATTTAGCATTGTCGGGCCGCCGCCTTTCCAATTCCGTCTTCACTCCCTATATTGATAGCGTCGGATTCGTTCGACTATGGCGATAAATGGCCATCGTAATAAGCTCATCGGACCCGGGGGCAGTACCCGGCGCCTCCACCAAAGCCCGCCACGGCGGCCATCCCGGCCGCTGGCGGTTTTCGGCGGGGGCGAAATAGGATCGACGAGGGTGTAAAGGGTGTGTTTTCGCTCGGCATGATACCGCCGTTATCGGGTCACCTTAATAGTTGCAAACGACAACTATGCTGAGCCACAGGCCCTCGCTGCCTAAGCGTTGTCCTAAGGTTCGAATGAAGTCCTAGGCGCTAGCATGTCTAGGCGGGGTTCGGGTGGCACCTGGCAACAGAAGCCACCCATAATTCTTTCCTGTCCGTTGAATTCGCTCGGGCGTGACGACGTTGCAGCCACGAAAGGCTTGAGATTCGCGCAGTTACGTGGCTAGATCATCGCGCCTCAAGTTGGAACCGCTGTCGCGGCTCCAGCTTGAGGCACAAAGATGATCGCCTTTAAAGTATCGAGCAACTTTCTGCATTCATTCGGACCCGGACCGATTCCGAATGAATGCAGGTTGCTCTAGTCTCCTGCACGAGGATGTTGCGGGCGCTCTCGTACGCGGTCACCCGTTGCACATGCCGCGGTGTGGCGAATGCGGGCTTGCGGCAATCCCTCGGAGTCGCGACCTCGCAATGGGCCCGGAAGATCGAGAAGGCATGTCGAGCGAAAGTACGATTGACTATGATGCTCTGACGCAGGATGCGATGCGCAGCGTTGTGCGCCGGGTCCTCGAAGATACCATTCGCTTCGGTCTGCCCGGTGACCATCACTTCTATGTTTCATTCGACACCTCGGCTCCCGGTGTCGTCCTGTCAAAGCGCCTGCGCGACAAGTACAATGAGGAAATGACGATCGTTCTGCAGCACCGCTTTTGGGATCTCGCGGTTGCCGACGATTATTTCGAAGTCAAGCTGACGTTCGACGGCATTCCCGAACGCCTCGTCATTCCCTTCCGCGCCATCAAGGTGTTCTTCGACCCGAGCGTTCGCTACGGCCTGCAGTTTGAGGCCGTCGACTTGAACCAGGAGGCGCAGGCACCGTCGGTCATCGTCGAACGCGGCGATCTCGAACCCGACGTCCTCGATGCCAAGGATGGCTTGCGCCAGGATCACGATCCGCCTGCCCTTCCAAGCGAGCCGGCAGCCGTCCTGCTGGCGGATACCGAAGGCGAGCTTGCCGCAGAGGCGGAGACCGGCGCTGCGGACAACTCCGACGAGGACGTATCGCCATCATCGGACGGCGAAGCGGGCGAAGCCACCAACGACGATCAGGATCCCGGCGACGCCAAGGTTGTGAGCCTCGACGCATTTCGCAAGAAGTGACCGCGTTTCAGCCTGCATCGCCTGCCCGGCCTCGCACATGCGGTGATGGATGGCACGTGCGCCCGAAGGCGCTATGATCTGCCCCGTCACCCATCCCTTCCGACCAGGACAAGAAAGAGGTCTGAATGCTTTACGAACTCCGCATTTACGACTGTTGCCCGGGCCGCCTGCCGGCACTGCTCGCCCGCTTCGAGAACACGACGCTCAAGATCTGGGAGCGCTTCGGCATCCGCCAGGCGGGGTTCTGGACCACGGTGATCGGAGAGTCCAACCAGCAGCTGATTTATCTGTTGCAGTGGGACTCGCTTGCCGAGCGCGAGGAAAAATGGAACGCCTTTCAGGCCGATCCGGAATGGCAGGCAGCCCGCGCCGCATCGGAAAAGGATGCTGCAATCGTCGCCAACGTCTCGAGCCAGATCGTGGCGCCGACAGCGTTTTCCAGCGTAAAGTGATACGGCGGCTCCGGCGCCGCAGGCATCCACCGCCGGCACCGAAACCGACGCCGGCTGCCGCCGTGGCCGCGGCACCTGCGGCTCTGGTGGAGGCATCGCGCGCGTGCTAACTCCTCGCCCCAGGCAACCCATGCCAGGACATGCCAGGACACGCCCAGACACGGCAAGACACGGACGCAAACGAGGCTGACGATGAGCGCGACACGCACCGAAACCGACACCTTTGGCCCGATCGACGTAGCCTCCGACCGCTACTGGGGCGCCCAGGCGCAGCGCTCTCTGGGTAATTTCAAGATCGGCTGGGAGACCCAGCCCCTGCCCGTCGTCCGCGCCCTCGGTGTCGTCAAGCGCGCCTGCGCCGAGACCAACGTCGATCTCGGTCGTCTCGACCCTGCGATTGGCAAGGCGATCGTCGCCGCCGCCCAGGAGGTCATCGAAGGCAAGCTCGACAGCCATTTCCCGCTTGTCGTCTGGCAGACGGGATCGGGCACGCAGTCGAATATGAACGCCAACGAGGTGATTTCGAACCGGGCGATCGAAATGCTCGGCGGCGAGATGGGCTCCAAGTCGCCGGTTCACCCCAACGACCACGTCAACATGAGCCAGTCGTCCAACGATACATACCCGACCGCGATGCACATCGCCTGCGCGGTCGAGATCCATCGTGCCCTGCTGCCGGCGCTGCAGAAGCTGCGCAACGCGCTCAACGACAAGGCCGAGGCCTGGAAGGACATCATCAAGATCGGCCGCACGCACACGCAGGACGCAACGCCGTTGACGCTCGGCCAGGAGTTTTCCGGCTACACCCAGCAGCTCGACAACGGCATCGAACGCATAAGGTCGACGTTGCCGGCATTGATGGAACTGGCCCAGGGCGGCACGGCGGTCGGCACCGGGCTCAATGCGCCGATCGGGTTTGCCGAAAAGGTCGCCGAGCGGGTCTCCGCCATAACCGGGCTGACGTTCACCACGGCGCCGAACAAATTCGAGGCGCTCGCCGCCCACGACGCCATGGTATTTTCTCATGGTGCGATCAATACCGTTGCCGCATCATTGTTTAAGATCGCCAATGACATCCGCTTCCTTGGCTCCGGCCCCCGCTCCGGCCTCGGAGAACTGGCACTGCCCGAAAATGAACCCGGCTCGTCGATCATGCCGGGCAAGGTCAACCCGACGCAGTGCGAGGCGCTGACCCAGGTCTGTGTTCAGGTCTTCGGCAACCATGCGACGGTGTCGTTCGCCGGCAGCCAAGGCCACTTCGAACTCAACGTCTTCAACCCGGTGATGGCCTACAACTTCCTGCAATCGGTTCGCCTGATGTCGGATGCGGCGGTCTCCTTCACGGACAACTGCGTGGTCGGCATCGAGCCGCGCCGTGACAACATCAAGGCGGGACTTGAGCGCTCGTTGATGCTGGTCACGGCGCTTGCCCCCAAGATCGGTTACGACAACGCCGCCAAGATCGCCAAGACGGCGCACGCCAACGGCACGACGCTGCGCGAAGAGGCCGTCGGCGGCGGCTACGTCAGCGAGGCGGAGTTCGACGAAATCGTCCGCCCCGAGAAAATGATCTCACCATCGTAATTCGAACCGCGCGATACCGGAGGCAGCCGCCATGACCGGCGACGTCGTCAATTTGCGCCAGGCCCGAAAGCGCCGGGCACGCGCCGTCAAGGAGGCCCGTGCCGAGGAGAACCGGCGCAGGCATGGCCGCACGCGTGCCGAGCGCGATGCCGCGCGCACCGAGGCCGAGCGTGCCGCCGGTTTCATCGATGGTCACAAGCGGGACCCGGGAGGCGATGACTGATACTGCTGGCGACGCAGATAAGCGCGCACGGGACGCGGCACGGCCCTCGCGGCCGGTCAAACGCTCGTTTTCGATCGCCGGTCACCGCACGTCGATCTCGCTCGAACAGGCCTTCTGGACGTCGTTGCGCGAAATCGCCGCCGCAGAGCGCTGTTCGCTCGCCGCACTCGTCACCACCATCGACCGTGACCGCGGCGACGCCGGCCTGTCGGGTGCGGTGCGCGTTTTCGTCCTCGACTATTACCGCCGCCGCGCCGGCCTGGGAAAAACCTGAGCGCACGGCAAGGCCTGCGCCCGTCAAACGATGAAATGAACGAACTGCCGGGCGAGTTTGGCCTCCTCGGACGGCGATGCGACCTTGAGCGGTCCCTTACGCGCGACGCCGAACAGGCCGCCGTTGCGCCCGCGTACGTAGACGAGGTGGTCGAGCAAGCGCTTGTGGGCGCTGTCGTAGTCGCTGCTCAGATGCTTGCGCAGGCCCTGGTACGAGCGCACCGTCAGATAGAGCGCATAGTTGCGATTGACGCTGTGGGCGGCGATCGCGCGGCGAAAAAGCTTGATCACGAACCAGACCGCCTTCAGCGCCCACCGCACGAGCATGCTCTTCAGGTCCCAGTCCTCGTCCGCCTCGCCGCCAGCATCGTGCCGCCGCTTGCGATCCTTCGTCTTTTTTTCCGCCTCCTCGTCCGGTGACCACAACGGCGTGAAAAAATACATCCGCCAGTAGGAGTAGGCCGGCCGCTTGTTGAGGTGCCACAGCCGGCCGACGTGGCGATAGCTCTCCGGCGCCAGCGTCAAGAGCGTAACGAGATCGAGCGAGGCTGCGATCCGCACGGTCCTGTTCTTGAGGCCGAGCGTGTCGTCGTAGGCGCGCTGGAATTCTTCCCCGCCGACCATCGGTGCACCGAACGTAATGACCGCGCCGATCTCGTGGACACGGCCGAGGCGGTCGGCGAAATCGTGCGCCGCAAGGATCGCCAGCGCGCCACCCAGCGAATGCCCGGCAAAGACGATACGCCGTGCCATGCCGCCATCGAGCAGCTTTGTCGCCCAGGTCTCGATCTCCGCGCGCACGCTGCCGTAGGCGCGCGCAAAGCCGGTATGCCGGCCGGGCTGACGCGCCCCGACACGGTCTTCCAGCTCGCCGTAGCGCTTGGCGTCAAGCTCCGTCGTCAGAGCCGTGTCGAAATCAGTGACCCAGTCGGCCAGCGTGAGAAACTCGGTGCCGCGAAACACGACATATGCGGTGTCCTGCACGACGAACCCGTAGCCCTGCGTGTCGCCGTGCCGGCCCTGATGCTCGAAAAACGCAAAGTGCGTGATGCCCCGGGCGTGCTCGCGCATCAGGTTGTCTTCGATCTGGCGGCGGCCCCGATAGGCAAGGGCCGACTTGTAGGCCAGGAACTCGCACAGGTTGAGTGGAAAGTGGCTGCCGTCCCAGTCGTGGTCGGCATCGAAGAAGTCGAATGCCGGATGGTATGTCCGCGCATCGGTTTCGAGAAACCGCACGTAGGAGGCAACCCTGGCCTGCGCCAGAAATTGGCTGGCCGGCCGGCCTTCGCTCGCCGTAGCGTCGCCTGTCTGCGCGGTGTCGATTTCCAAGGTGGTGCCCGTGCGGGCTGCCGCGCCGCCCGTCGGCTTATCATGTTCCGGGATTTTGTGGCCACGTCCGGCTTTGCGACACCGCCCGCCATCCGCCGTCTTGGTCGCTGCCGCCGGCGGCGGCCCGTTTAACGCTTCGAAAAATCGTTCCGGACTAGACATTTGCGACGCTGGCTCTTGCGGCGGCAGCCAATCGGCGGCGAAAGTAACGTGCCGGAAAATTATATTGGGCCGCAATTGGGCGAACAAGTTAACGCCCCTGTTTTGGTCTTCTCCCGCCGCAGCTGTATAAGCTTGCGCAATGAAATGGCATGGCGAAGGCGAACGCCGCGGTCGGCGCGGCTACCATCACGGCAATCTGCGCCAGGCGCTGATTGAGGCCGCCTTGGCATTGATTGGCGAAAAGGGCCCGGCCGGGTTCTCGTTTGCGGAAGCCGCGCGCGCAGCCGGGGTCTCTGCCGCCGCCCCTTATCGTCATTTCAGGGACCGCGATGCCTTGCTTGCGGATGTCGCCAAGCTCGGCTTTGAGCGTTTCACGGCGAGCCTGCTTGCTGCTTGGGATGGTGGCAATCCCGCTCCCGGCGTCGCGTTCAGGGCGCTGGGGCATGCCTATCTCGCATTCGCCCGCGATGAGCCGGCGTTCTTCGCCGCCATGTTCGAGGCCGGCCTGGCCCACGCCGACTATCCGGAATTGCGTGATGCCAGCGACCGGGCATTCGCCGTTCTGCGCGATGCTTGCGAGGCGGTTGTCCAGACGCTGCCGGAGGGCTCGCGCCCGCCGGCGATGATGATGGCGCTCCATGTCTGGTCGTTATCGCACGGCATCGCGGCACTGTTTGCACGCGGCGACCGCGCCCGCCGCTCGATCCCGATGACGCCGGAGGACCTGCTCGAAGCGGCAACGTTGATCTACCTCGATGGCCTCAACGTCGACCGTTGAGGTTGGCGCCGGCCATCAGCACTGCGTGCCGCCGTTCACCTGGATCATGTCGCCGTTGATGAAGGCACCCTTGTCGGAAGCAAGCAGCGACACGACGGCGGCGATCTCGTCCGGTTCGCCGAGGCGCCCGGCAGGAAATTTCGAGACCTGCTCGTTGATGTGCGCCGTCATCGCCGGGTCGTCATGCTCGGAGCGGATCGGACCTGGCGAGATGATGTTGACCGTGATCCCCCTGGGCCCGAACTCCTTGGCAAGCGACTTCGTCAGGCCCCACGCGGCATGCTTCGAGGCTGAAACGTGCGCCCGCCCGTTATAGCCGTTTATCGCATTCATGCCCGCGAAGTTGATCACCCGCCCCCAGCCGCGCTCGACCATGCCGGGCAGGCACATTTGCGCCAGCCAGTAGGTCGACGTGAAGTTGACGTTCATCACCTCGTGCCATTCGGCTGCATCGAGTTCGAGAAACGGTTTGTGCGGGCGGATGGCGGCGTTGGTGACGAGCACGTCGACGCCACCGAACGCATCGATCGCTTCCTGGGCGACGCGCTTGGCAAAATCGGGTGTTCCGATATCCCCCATCGCCACGATCGCACGCCGGCCCAGGCCTTCGACCTCGCGCGCCACGGCTTCGCAGGCCTCGCGCTTTCTGCGCCCGTTGATGGCGACGTCGAAGCCGTCTGCAGCCAGCGCGAGAGCAATCGCGCGCCCGATGTTCTGGCCGCCGCCGGTGACCAGCGCTGCGCGCGCCTTTCCATTGCTGCCCACTGCGATTTCCTCCTGCTCGTGCGCGTTGATGATCGGCTATTCGGCCGCCTCCGCCTGGCCGCCGTCTGCGAACTTGTCGCGCAGCGCGTCCCATTCGTCCGCACCGACCCTGGCAAACACGCCGCGCACATCGATGCCCGCGTCCGGGTCCGGCAACGTGTTGTTGTCGTGCAGGTCCTTGAGGATGTTTTCGCACGAGAAAATGACGTTGCGCAGCAGCAGGCCCGGTAGAATGGCGAGTTTGAAGCCGAACGCGCGGGCCTGGTCCATGTCGATGTTCGGCGTCTTGCCGCCTTCGACGTAGTTGAACAGGCACGGCCCCTTGACCTCGCGCGGAACCGCCTTGAGTTCATCCACCGTCTGCGGCGCTTCGACGAACGCGATATCGGCACCGGCTTCGAGCGCGGCATTGGCCCGACGGACGGCTTCTTCGAGGCCCATTTTGGCGCGCGTGTCGGTGCGCGCGATGATCATGAAGTTTTTGTCCTGGCGCGCCGCGGCGGCGGCTTTGATCTTGGCCAGGTAGTCTCCGAGCGGGATAATCTCCTTGTCATCGAGGTGGCCGCATTTTTTCGGAAAGCCCTGGTCTTCGATATGAATGGCCGCAACTCCGGCACGCTCGAACTCACGGATTGTGCGCGTCACGTTGAGTTCGTTGCCGTAGCCGGTATCGGCATCCGCCACGACCGGGATGTTGACGGCCGCCGCGATCATTCCGGCGTTGGCGACCATCTCGGTCATCGTCATCAGGCCATAGTCCGGCAGGCCCTTGGCGACCGACGTGCCGGCACCGGTCATGTAGGCGGCGGCAAACCCGGCATTCGCAACCAGCGTCGCGGTGAGGCCGTCGTAGACACCTGGTGCAACCACCATGCCGTCACCTTCGATCATCGATCGCAACGTTATTCTGATCTCGGTTGGCGATGTCATCGTCATGTCCTCCCGACGTTATCCCGTGCGCTGCCGGCGCGCCGGCATTTGGCATGTCGCGGCTCGATTTCGCAAGGCGCGCTGAACCGTCTTCGATCGCCAGTCAGATATCGGTCGAGCGCGGGTTGAAGACGCGCGCCGGAAACCGTGGCGGTTTCATCGGCAGCGTCGGCGGTGGAATGATCTCGATGTTGAGGCCGCCCTTTTGCGCGTACTGGTCGTTCGTGAACGGCTTGATGACTTTGAGCCGGCCTTGCTTCCTGGCTGCCTGCTCCATGTCGTCTTCCAGCGCTTCGGCCGTCTTCTTGTTCCACGGCAGCACGTAGAACCGCGGCTCGACCATGCCCTCCAGCCGTAGCCATAGATAGATCGCCTTGCCCTCGGAAAAGCTCGCACCGAGGATCTCGGCTTCCTCCACCTGGCGCTCAAACCACACGAGCTGGTGCGGCTTCGGCTTGGCCAACAGGCCGGCCAGAGCCGCATAGCCAAGCGGCATCATCGCGACGGCAACGGCGACCGCGACAATGCGGATCCAGGCAGCCCGCGGCGCCCACACCGCGATACTGGCGAGAACCGCGAACCCGGCAATCAGCAGCGAAAAAAGGTAGAAGATCGCATCCATGAACCTGTGCCTCCTGCGCCGATGGGCCGGATGGCCTAACGTGCGTCCGAACATCGTATCAACCCTTGCGCCCACCTGTAATCAATGGTCGGTAAAGTGTCGAAACACTGTCATCGACCAGTTCACCGTCCTTTGTCAGCCGGAAACTGAAGACCGTGCGCTCCTGGTTGTGGCGTGTGAGCACAACCGTGCTTTGCAGTAATTGGCGCGTCGACTCGAACTTGGTGCGGACGCTGACGACGACCTTGACGGGGATGATCGTCCCGGCCGGAATGTAACCGTACATATGCGTGTTGACGACGTATTCGCCGGCCGGAATGCCGCGGCTGTAGGCAACCTCGTAGTTGAGATCCGTCGCATCGCCCTCGACGCCGAGATCATCCCGCAGCAAATTGAAAACTTCGTTGCCCTTGTTCCAGAACCCGACCGGACCGTCACCGGGCCCCTGCACCCAGAGGTCGACGTCGAACGGTTTGTCGTTCGGCCAGTGCATCTCGACGATCACGTTGCCGGGCGCTTTATGGTCCTGCGCCTCGACTTCGGCCTGATTGATGTGCGGCAGCAGCATGACGACCATCGCAACGAAGCTTATCAGGGCAAGCAGGATGACGTCGCGAAACACCGTATCCGCGCCGCCATCCTCGAGGTCGTTGAGATCGTCAAGCACCGAACATCACCGTCGCGCTTTGCCTTCGCCGAGTTCGACGATGGCCCCGAGGAGATTGACCGTACCGGTCGCCAGCAGCCGATAGTTCATCGTCAGCCACAGATTGAGCACGGCGCCCAGCAGTGTCGTGTAAAGCGCAACCGACATGCCGGCGATCAGCCTTCCGATCATGCCTGCAATGTTGCTCGTGTCGGTCGCCGATTTCGCGTCGATTCCGGACAGCGCGACGATGAACCCGATCACCGTCCCGATCAGTCCCAGGAAGACCAGGACGTTGGCAATGTGTTTGACCGCCGAAATCTTGTGAGCCAGGCGCATGCGCAAGAGGTTCATCTGGACGACGCGGGTATCGGGGTCCGAAAAATCCGTCGTCTCGAGATAGTGCTGCGCGCGCGAACCGGACCCGTAAGTACCGCTGCGGACATCATCGAGCGCCAACGCAGTCTGTCGTATCTTGATTCCCGCAAGCATCAGCCCGTAGATGAATACCACGCAGATGATCGCCGCTGCGATCCGCACTTCCGGCGCGAACAACCCGTCGAGCCAGCCCTGGAAGTATGCCGCCGCCGTCAACGCGAAACCAGCCGCGTTGACCAGGACGAACCGTAACAGCAATGCATGGCGAAACAGTCCGCCGCGAACCTCTATCGGGTCCAATGTACCAACGCTCATCTGCACCAGCTCTCGAAGGCCAACGCCGCGATTGACGCATGTATGCCGGGCTGCGGCAAGGGCAAGTTTTCTGCGCCCGCGCTCAGAGGCCGGGCCGGCCTGCCACGCCGCCTCTGGCGATTGCGGCGCGTCCCGCATTGGCTTGACCGAACCGGGACCCCGTCACATGAAAGTTCTCGTGCGCACGACGCGCGTTCACCACGCCGCGACAAGGCCGGCGTGCCGCCGGCTCAGCCCGGGTGCCACCACTTGCCGGCCAGCACAACGCCCTCCGTGTTGATCTTGCGGTCGCCCTGCATGGTCTCACCGGTCGTATCGACATAATCGAACGTCCCGTCCGCGACCGACAGGACCGTGGCATCGCCGGCTGCACCTGCCTTGAAGGTCCCGAGATCGGGCCGGTTCAGCGCCATGGCCGCGTTTACCGTCGAGCGTTCGATGACCTCGTCGAGCGGCATGCCGAGGCACAGGAATTTCGACATCGTGGTGACCTGGTCGAAGGCCGGGCCGTTGATGCACAGCTGGTGCACGTCGGAGGATATCGTGTCCGGCGCAAAACCGTTGGCCAGCATCTGGCGCGCCACCTTGAACGAAAACGATCCCTTGCCGTGGCCGACGTCGAACAACACGCCGCGTTCGCGCGCTGCCAGCACCGCCGCCTTGACCTTGCCCTGGCCGGTGGTCGGCGAGTTGGGAAACGGCCGGAAGCAATGCGTCAGCACATCTCCCGGCCGCAGCATGTCGACGACCGCGTCGTAGCTCGGCGGCGGGTGATCGATATGCGCCATCACCGGCAGCCCGGTCTCTTCGCCCACCTGCAATGCTGCCTGTAACGGCGCGGTGCCCTGGTCGCCGGAAGCATGCAGGCCGACCCGGGCCTTGATGCCGACGACGACGTCGCGGTTTGCTTCGGCAACCTTGGCGGCATCTCCCGGTGCCAGGAGTTCGATGTTGCGGCTCTCTCCATACATGATCGTGTCCGAAAAGGCGTAGATCCCGGCATATGACACGTGCAGATAGGCGAGGATGCGCACCTGGCAGGGGTCGATCACGTGCCGGCGAAAGCCCGCGAAATTGCCTGGCCCCGCCGAACCGGTGTCGACGGCGGTGGTCACACCGCTCGTCCGGCAGAAATCCTCCGCATCGATGCCGAGTGAGGTCCCGCCCCAGTAGACATGCGTGTGCAGGTCGATCAGTCCCGGCGTTATGATCTTGCCTGCAACGTCACGGACGTCGGTCGCAGGTCCGGCCGCGAGGCTTTCACCAACCCCCTGCACCGTGTCACCCGAGAACGCAACGTCCATTACGGTGTCAATACCCTGCGACGGGTCGATGACGCGTCCTCCGCGCAGGATCAGATCGGTCATGTCTCGGGCCCTCTTTGCAATCGTAACCGGTTGGTAGACCATTTCAGTCGTAGCCTGTCGCTCGCCGCTTCGCCAACCCTCCCGGGCAGCGCTGAAATCGCTCTTTGCTCATCAGGCACCGATCTGATCAGGATTGCAGGCAAACGATATGCGCCACCGCCGTGCGCATGCGCGGTGCATCACGCCAACCTGGCGGCCATCCTCGCAGGCACCAGCGCAAGCGCGTCAGCCCGCCGTTTTGAAGTGAAATATTGCCAGGACGACACATAGCACTGGCTGGCCGGTGCAATGAGCATCACCCCGCCAGCTTCGCCCGGTTACTTGCGAAACGACAGAGAGATGCCGCGGAAACTGCCGATATTGCCGCGCATGCTCACGGATTGGCTGCGACCGGAGTAGCTGACGGTTATGCCTGCCTGGACGGAGCCGGTCGCAACCAGCGACATGCGTCCCGGCCGCAGCGTCCCGGACGCACTGCCGGCCACATTGAAGTTGCGCTCCTCCCAGCTTCCGCTCACCCGGTTGCCGGAGAGCGAGAGTTGCGCGCGCAACTCGAATTTGTAGCTCGGCGATGCGCAGCGCACCGCCATGCCGAGCTGTGAACCGCCGGACTTCGGGTTGTAATAGGCCCGGCAGCTCAGGCGCTCCGACTTGCCGCCCGCCAGATTGAGCCTGCCGCTGCCGCGCCAGGCACCGCTCAGGCTATTGAAACTGCCGGCACTCGCGCGATCCAATCCAACGCTCGGCGTGATCAGCGGGATCAGCACCAGTGCAGCGAAGTGGGCTGCGACAACGGTTTTTGATAGTGACACGTTATGCCTCCGATCCGCGCCCATTGTGGTCTGCGATGGGCCAAAGTGAATTCGTGATGTAATGGCAACTCATTGACGCGTGTTATTGTGAGCCGGTCAACATTACGGCTCCGCGATATACTGTCTGTCGACGGACCGATACGCCGAATTCAGTCGATGCGTGGCGCAAATGCGGCACGTGTTTCGGCATGCGCGCAGCGCGTGCCGATGCGGGCAAAGACCAAGTCGATCACGTGACGACAGACGAGACGCCGGCCGAAATTGCCGTCGGCCGCTTGCTCGCCGGCATTGGCTGTCAACGCCAGGCCCGGCCCCGCACTGATCGCCATGGCATAGGTATTGGCCGGTGTAGCCGACTTCGTCATATGGCCGGTCGGGCTGGCCATCACGACGAGCAACGCTGCCGTCAGGCAGGCTGCCGCGACTGTTCCCGCCGTAGTCCCGAAAAAGGTCATCTGAGCCCCCCGCATCAGTCAGAGTCTCATATCTGCCCTGATTCGCAGCGCTAACGGGAAATGTCGCGTGCTGCTCGCGGACGTTTTGTTCGCACGGCGTTGCAGCCATGCCGCGAAATGCGCACGCAACGCGTCGCGCGCACGCGGATCACTCGAGATGCCGGCTTTCTTCCAGGTTCGTCGGCGCGCGCAAGAGCGCAACGGCGATGATTGCGGCGGCAAACGGCAGGACTGCCAGCAGCCGGATCGTCCAGGTCGGATCACCGACCGCATCGATCGCCCAGCCGACCGGAAACGGGCCGAGTGAAGCGCCGACGACACCGATCATCTGGCCCGTGCCTTGGATGCTGCCGAGATGGCGGCGCCCGAAATAACGCGGCCACAGATATCCGAACATCGTCATCGAAAACGCGTTGTTGACACCGAACAGCAGCGCGTAAAGGACCGCTGAAACTGCATCGCCGACCAGCGTAACGCCGATAAGCGAAAGTCCGGTCACCGTAAGCCCGGCAGCGAAAACATAGCGCGTGCGAAACGTGTCGAACGCCCGCCCGACCAGCGGCATCGCGGCGGCCATCGCGATTGCCGAAATTGTAAACACCTGGGCTGCGACCGCGGCATCGACCCCTTGCCGGGTCATCACCGTGACTTGCCAGAAGTGCAGCGTCGTCACCAGCATCGCGATCGCGAACCAGCCCGTCGAAACGATGTAGAAGGCAATCGTCTTGAGCGCGGCGTCCAGCGTCAGGCCTGGAATTTCGCCGGCTGCCTCGTCCGCGGCTTGAGCGTCAGGAGCGGGCTTTTGACCGTCTGGCAAAAGGCCGAGTTCCTCCGGCTTGTCGTAGACGAGAAACAGCAGCGGCGGCAGAAACAACAGCCACGTCAGAACGCCGAGGATCACCCATGCCTGGCGCCAGCCGAACACCTCGATCAGCCACTGTCCGAGCGGCGGATGAACCGCCATCGAGATGCCGAAGCCGAGCGCCATCAGGCCCATGGCGAAGCCGCGCGATTTCGAAAACCACTGCGAGACCAGGTTCGCCGAACCGAGCATCAGCGAGCCCTGGCCGAAGAACCGCAGCATCGCAAATCCCACCGTCAGCCACAGCACGTTGGCTGCTGCACCGAACAGCAGGCAGGCCACGCCGAGAAGGCCGGTGATCACCAGCATTGCCTTGCGCACCCCGAAACGGTCGACCAGCCGCCCGGTTTGCGGCAGCAGAAATGCGGCAACCAGCGTTGCCGAACCGTAGGCGGTAGCGATCGAGGCCGACGAAATCCCGAGATCCTGGCTGATCGGCCCGACGAAAACGGAAAACGTGTGGGACTGGCCGGGCCCCGATACAAAGATGCCGAGGCTCGCCACCGCGACCATCGCCCAGCCATAAAAAAAGCGCGCGCCGAGCAAGTCCGCCGCGTTCCGCCGCAATGCGTCGACCACCTCTGCCCTCTTCGAACTAACTTCCGATCTTGTCGCAACGCTAGATCATCGTGCCTTAGGTTGGAACCGCTGTCACGGCACCAACTCAAGGCACAAAGATGATCGCCTCCAAAGAATCGAGCAACTTTCTGCGTTAATTCGGAATCGGTCCGGTTCCGAATTGAAGCAGGTTGCTCTAGCACGTTCGTCTTGGCCCGAGACGCGACAAACTCGGCCCGCGCCCGCGCGTTTAGGCTACAACGAAGACTGATCACATGGCCGATCGCACGAGGCCGCGGCGCGGCCTCATTGGCACCGGTTCACACCATGTCATGTCGTCGTGCTAGCCTGGCGACATGTGCAATCTCTATTCCATGACCACCAACCGCGAGGCGATCATCCGGCTGTTTCGCGTCGGCCATAACCGTGCGGCAGCCTTTGAGCCGCGGACGGCGATCTTCCCGGGCAATGCAGCGCCGGTGGTGCGCACGGCCGACGACGGTGATCGTGAACTCATCGTCATGACCTGGGGTTTCGTGCTGGCGCAAAGGGACAAGGCGGCCAAGCGCGTTACCAACGCGCGCGACGACAAGATCCGCACCAGCGCATTCTGGCGCTCCTCCTTCGAGACGCGCCGCTGCCTGGTGCCGGTCACCGCGTTCAGCGAACCGAAGGGGCGCGCACCGGCGGTCTGGCACTGGTTTGCGCGGGACGTTGCGCGAACGCCGTTTGCGTTCGCCGGCATCTGGCGCGAATTCAAGGGACGCCTGAAGAGCGATGGCGAGGACACCGCGTTGACGACCTTCGCCATCCTCACGACGACACCGAACGACATCGTGCGTCCGGTTCACCCGAGCCGCATGCCGGTGATGCTGGCCGGCGAGGACGACATGGCCCGGTGGCTGGAGGGCACGCCGGAACAAGCATATGCGCTGGCAACTCCGTTCCCGGAGACCGCGATGCAAATCGTCCAAAAAGGCTCGGCGAAGGAGGATCTCGGCGGTACGGATGGGGGCGAGACGACGAGCCAACGCGACGGGCCAAGCCAGGGCCGCCTTTTTTAGATGCACACTGAAACGGCGTCGGTTCGGTCGCGCGCCATGCCGGAGTTCGCCCGCCGGTCAGGCCTCCGCGTCGTCCTTCCAGCCGGCGTCGTGATGCGCGCCGTCGCAAAACGGTTTGTTTCCTGATTTGCCGCATCGGCAGAGGACGAATTTCTCCGGGCACGCACCTTCCGCGAACGGCACGCCGCTGATGGCGACATTGTTCACCATGTACGGGCCGTCCTTTTGGATGGCAATACTCACGGCCTCGGAGGAAATGTGCGTTGCAGGCGTCGTCGCATCGGAATACCGCAACGCCCCCGACGGGCAGGCCGCCACAACGTCTTTGATATCCTCTACCGATCCGTTGTCGGGTACGATCCACGGCCGCCGTGAGGAATCGAAGACGCTCTTCAGACGCGCCCCGCAAACGGCGGCGTGAGAGCACAGGAGGCGGTTGTAATGGATCGTTATGTCTTGCCCCTCATAGCTGTAAACCTTGTCCTGCGCCGACGTATCGGCGTGGTCGCTCGTGAACCCGATATTGGCGTGCGATCCGTCGCAAAACGGCTTCTTCTTTGAAGCGCCGCAGCGGCACAAAGCCATAGCCGGCTTGCAAGCGATTTCGTTGCCGTCGGCGTCGGTGAGCCTGGTCACGTTCTTTGCCACCAGCGGCCCGTTGGTTCGCTCCTCGATCACTGCCTTCTCTGCCATGGCAACCTTCCTCCTCGTTGTTTTGCGGACCGGTTACGTTGCTGACGCCAAACCGCGGCCGTGTCCTCATCCGGGCCTTAGGGGTGCAGGCCGACATATGCCTGGCTCCGGCGGGCTGCAAAATCTTGCATGGCACTCTCGATGATCTCTGCGCCCTGTCGCGCTGCGCAAAGCGCTCGAAACAGCGCTTCGAAATCAAGAGCCCGGGAAAATACGTATCTCAATCTTCTGCACGACGCCACCAACGACATCAGCCCGGCGGTGGGCCGGGCTGACGACAGGTCCTCTCGGGGCGAAGATCGCCCGGCTTACTACCAGAGCCAGGAATGGCGCCTCAGCTTTCGTCGAATGCAGCGCGGCGATGCGCTATCGTCGAAGCAGCTCTCGATCTGGTTGAGCTGACGGATACGCCAGCCGTAGGCGCGCGCGATGCAGCGCCGCCAGCCACCGCAGTTGTTGCGTGCATTCAGCCATCGGCGCTGGACATTGCGCAGGCGGGCCTGTGCCCACGGCGCGAGCATGCCGTGAACCTCGAAGTACTTCCGTGACATGCCGCGGTCGAGTCTCGACAGGTAGCGCGACTGGCAGATGGCACGTTCGGCCGCGTTCCGGTTGCCGGCGCCGCAGTCGAAGCTCGGAGGGGCCGCATTGGCCGGCAGCGACGCAAAACCAAAGGCGACAAGAGCGGCAACGGCAAGGGCAGAAAATTTGATCGACATTGAATGAACTCCACTAACGTCGCGTCCCGGCATGCGCATGCCAAGTATCAGGCTCCACCTGAACGCATTGTGAAGGCGGTGTTCATCGCGAGATCAAATCCGGCCCGGCTCAGTAGCTGCGCGGCATGCCAAGGACGTGCTGTGCGATATAGGCGAGGATCATGTTGGTCGAGATCGGCGCCGTCTGATAGAGCCGCGCCTCGCGCCACTTGCGCTCGATGCCATACTCCCGCGCAAACGCGAACCCGCCGAAGGTCTGCATGCAGGCCTCCGCGGCATGCCAGGCCGCGTCCGCAGCCAGCATCTTGGCCATGTTGGCTTCCGCGCCGCACGGCCGGCCGGCATCGAACATCGCGGCCGCCTTCTTGATCATGAGTTCGGCGGCACACATCTCGGCATAGGACTTGGCGATCGGAAATTGCACGCCCTGGTTCTTGCCGATCGGCGCCCCGAACACGACGCGCTCGTTGGCATAGTCGGTGGCACGCTTGATGAAGTACTTGGCATCACCCAGCGACTCGTGCGCGATCAGGATGCGCTCGGCGTTCATGCCGTCAAGAATGTATTTGAACCCGCGGCCTTCCTCACCGATCAGGTTCTCCACCGGCACCTTGAGGTTATCGATGAAAACTTCCGTCGTGTTGTGGTTGATCGCGGCATCGAGCTTGCGGATTTCAACCCCGTTGCCGACCGCTTCGCGCAGGTCGACGAGGAAAACCGAGATGCCGTCGCTGCGCCGTTTGACGGCATCGGCGGGCGTCGTGCGCGCCAGTAACAGCATCAGGTCGGACTGCAGCGCCCGGCTGGTCCACACCTTCTGGCCGTTGACCACGTAGTGATCGCCAGCGCGCGCCGCCCGTGTCTTGAGTTGCGTCGTGTCGCTGCCGGTCGTCGGTTCCGTAACGCCGAACGCCTGCATGCGCAGATCACCGGATGCGATTCCCGGCAAGTAGCGCTGCTTTTGTTCCGCGCTGCCGTGCCGCAGCAGCGTGCCCATGGTGTACATCTGCGCATGGCACGCCGCCGCGTTGCAGCCGGTGGCGTGAATGGTCTCGAGCACCGCGCCTGCAGCCGCGATCGGCAGGCCGGTCCCGCCGTACTCTTCCGGAATGAGAACGGCAAGGTAGCCGGCCTCGGTCAATGCATTGACGAACGCCGTCGGGTATTCGCTCTTGGCATCGAGTTCCATCCAGTAGTCGTTGGGATAGCCCTCCGAGATCTTGGCCACCGCCTCGCGAATTTCGAGCCAGTCCTGCTCGACCGGCATCGAGAGTTGATCGTCGGACCCTGGTTGGTCGAGCATGGCCTACTCCGCTGCAATCGCGGTTGTGGCCGGCACGAAACCTTTCGGCAGCCCGGCCTTCAGGATGGCACCGTGTGCGCTTTCCTCGGGCAGCGCGCCAATCAGGATGTCGCGCGCTTCTTTCAGCGCCATCACGTCGATGCCCGTCTTGAGGCCTTCCGCCTCCAGCAGGAACACGAGGTCTTCGGTCACGATATTGCCGGTTGCACCTGGTGCGAACGGGCAGCCGCCGAGGCCGGCAAGCGACGCATCGAAGATCGTGCAACCTGCCTCCAGCGCAGCGTAGACGTTGGCGAGGCCAAGCCCGCGCGTGTCGTGGAAGTGGGCGACGACCGGAACATCGCCGCACAGCGCGATCGTCTTCTCCAACAGCGAGCGTACCTGCGTTGGCGCAGCGTATCCGACCGTGTCCGGGATCATGATCTCGTCGGGCCCGCAGGCCAGGATTTCTTCCACCACCTTCAGCGTCTCGGCCTCGGGTACGTTGCCCTCCAGCGTGCAGCCGAGCGCCGTCGGCAGGCCGATGCCGGCCTTGATGTTGGCATACTCGGGGTTTGCGTTGCGCGCTTCGACAATCTTGCGGAAGCCCGCGATCGATTCTTCGCGCGGGCGCCGGACGTTGGCCATGTTGTGCGTTTTGGACACCGACACGATGCCGTTGACCTGGTGGCAGCCCGTCTCGAACGCCATCTCGGCGCCCTTGAGGTTCGGCACCAGCACCATTGCCTTGATGCCGTCGATCTTGAGCGCCTCGGTGGCCACGTCGCGTGCGTCCGCGAACTGCGGAATGACGCTTGGCGGCACGAACGACGTCACCTCGAAATCAACGACGCCGGCGGCCGCCTCGGCCTTGATCCACTTGATCTTGGTTTCCGTTGGCATGAACTGCTTGACCAGTTGCAGGCCGTCGCGCGGTCCAACCTCGCGCACATGCACATCACGTTCCATCACTACGTCTCCAACAATCTAAGTCGGGTAGCCTACGGGCTACCGCCCCTTGAACACTGGTTTGCGCTTTTCGTTGAACGCGCGCACGCCTTCCAGCCGGTCCTCCGAGGGTACCGTCAGGTTGTAGGCTTCGATCTCGAAGGCATATCCTGAATTGCGGTCGAGTTCGGTAGCCTTGTCGAGCGATTTCTTGGCTTGGCGCACACCGATCGGCGCGTTTTCGGCGATCACCCGCGCCGTATCGAGGGCATCGTCGAGCAGGCTTTCCGGCGCACACACCTTGTTGACGATGCCCCAGCCGGCCGCCGTTTCCGCATCGAACGGCTTGCCCGTCAACACGATCTCCTTGGCGCGCCGCACGCCGCAGGCCCGCGGCAGGTTTTGCGGCCCGGCCGCCCCCGGCATGATGCCGCGCGTGACCTCTGGCAGCGCGAACCGTGCGGTCTTGGCGGCATAGATGAAGTCCGCCGCCAGCGCCAGTTCGAACCCGCCGCCCATCGCCACGCCGTTCACTGCGGCAATCACCGGCACCGGACAGTTGAAGATGTTGCGGATCAACTGCTCGACGATCGCATGCTGGCGCTTCCAGGTCTCGTCGCTCATGCCGTCGCGTTCCTTGAGGTCGGCACCCGAGCAGAACCCGCGCTCGCCGGCTCCGGTCAGAATGATGCAGTTGGCCTGGCCAGGATCGACGTAGAACTCCTGGAAGCAGTCCCGCAAATCCTTCATCATTTGGGTATTCATCGCGTTGAGCGCCTGCGGTCGGTTCATCGTCACCACCGCGATTTTCGGCTCGCGCACCGCGATCTCGAGCGTTTCGAAGCTGAGCGCCATGTGGGGTCCTGTCCGCCTGTTCGTCTTTCCATCCAAATCTGTTGGCCCCGTTATGCCATGGCCATCACCAAAACCCCATCAACGGTGTGATTTGCACGTGCGGCCGATTGCGGTTCGCGCCATCGCCGGTAGTGTCGCCCGACCGCTGGACCATATGGAGGTGGAACATGGATCGTCCGCATTCAGGCGATCGTACACAATTGCCGCTCGCGGGCTACACCGTGGTCGAGATCGGCCACAGCGTTGCAGCTCCCTATGCCGGCCTGATCCTGGCCGAGCTGGGGGCCGAGGTGATCAAGGTCGAACGCCCGGAAATCGGCGATGACGCACGCGCCTGGGGCCCGCCCTTCGTCGACGACATGGCCGGCGTCTTCCACGCCCTGAACCGCAACAAGAAGTCGGTCCAGATCGACCTCAAGTCGCCTGAGGGCGTCACCGCGATCCGCCAGCTTGCACGTCGTGCGGATGCCGTTATCCAGAACCAGCGCCCCGGCCTTGTCGACAAGCTCGGCATTGGTGCCGACGTGCTTTGCGCCGACAATCCGCGCCTCGTCTACGCATCGATCCATGCCTTTGGAAAGTCGGGCCCGTTGGCCGACCGGCCTGGCTACGATCCGCTGATGCAGGCCTTCGGCGGCGTCATGAGTACCCAGGGTGAACCCGACCGCCCGTCGGTGCGTGTCGGAACCTCGATTATCGACATGGGCACCGGCATGTGGACGGCGCTCGGTGTCATCACCGCGCTCCTGCGCCGCGAGAAGACCGGCAAGGGTGGCGTCGTCGACCTGTCACTATATGAGACCGCGCTCGGTTGGATGGTCTACTTCCTGCCGATGTTTCGCTTTTCCGGCAAACTGCCGGCCAAGTCGGGTTCGGGCGTCGCCATGATCTCTCCGTATCAGGCGTTCAAGACCAGTGACGGAGAACTCGTGATCGGCGGCGGCAACGACAACCTCTTCCGCAAGGTCTGCGAGGTCCTCGGTCATCCGGAATGGGCCAAAGACCCGCGCTTTGCCAGCAACGGCCTGAGAGTTGAAAACAAGCCGGTGCTGATCCCGTTGATCGAGGAGGTCACGAAGACGCGCACCAGCGACGAATGGGCCGACCTGCTCGACGACGTCAACGTCCCCAACGCACCGGTTCAGACTATCGACAACGTGGTCACCCATCCGCAAACCGAAGCCCTCGACATTCTGCGTGGCCAAGGTGACATGGCCGGCAACTTTTTTGCGCTGCCCTTGATGTTTGACGGACTGCGGCCGGACCGCGACGAGCCCGCCCCGCGCCTCGGGCGTGACGACGGTGAGCTTGGCCGGCTCGTCAAGACCAATGCGGCACACTAACTCATCGTGCCTTGAGTTGGAGCCGTCATCGCGGCTCCAAGTCAAGGCATAAAGATGATCGCCTCTAATGAATCGAGCAACTTTCTGCTCTAAACTGCCGTCTCGGGAGGATGAACGACAATGAACATTCAGACCAGAATCGAAGGCGGTTCCACCGCGCGCTATTCCGACTTGCCGATCCGCGAGGCCCTGGCCGCGTTCGTCACCGAACTCGACCACGATGACATTCCGGCAACGGTGCGCCGCCGCGCGCTCCACCACATGCTCGATGCGGCCGGCATTGCGATGGCATCGACCCGCTACGATTTCGCCCACAAGACCTTGGCCGGTCTCAGTGGCATTGCCGGTCGGGGCGATGTTCCCGTCATCGGCATGCCGGCCAGCCTCCCTCCGCGGGATGCCGCAACGATGAACGGCTTCCTTTGCCACGGCCTCGATTATGACGACACCCATGTGGCTGCCATCGTCCACCCGACGGCCAGCGTTTTCCCGGCGGTGTTGTCGGCTGCAGCCCATGTCGGCGCCAGTGGCCGCGACATGGTCACCGCCTACATCGCAGGTGTCGAGACGGCAGCGCGCATCGGCATGGTCGCCAAGAGCCAGTTTCATCAGGTCGGCTTCCATCCGACCGGCATGGTTGGCGTATTTGGCTGCGCACTGGCCGCCGGTCGCCTGATGGGGCTCAACGCAAAGCAACTGGCCAACGCCCAGGGCCTCGCGGTCTCGATGGCGGCCGGCAGCATGGAGTTTCTCGAAGACGGCGCCTGGAACAAGCGCTTCCATCCAGGCTGGGCCGCCGCCGCCGGTATCACCGCGGCTGCCGTCGCCAAGGAAGGATTCGTCGGGATCAGCCGGCCCTACGACGGCCGCTTCGGCCTCTTCAACGCCTATCTGGGCTGCGGGCCGCGCACCGAGTTGATCGCGCCGGACCTGGCAACCGCAGGGCTCGGCGAAGTCTGGGAGCTGCTGGCAACCGCCATCAAGCCGTTCCCGACCTGCCATTTCACGCATGGCGCCATCGACGCAGCGCTCGCCCTGCGTGAGGAGGTTGGAGACCATCGCGAGATCAAAGCCATCAAGGTGTTGGTCCCGGAGGGCGTTCACGCCACGATTTGCGAGCCGGAAGCCAACAAGAAGCGCCCGCAGAACGACTACGATGCCAAGTTCTCGACGCACTTCCTGGTCTCTGCGGCGCTGGTACGCGGTCGCCTGTCGCTCGACGAACTCGAGCCGGATGTTTTGCGTGATCCGCAAATCCTGGCGCTCGCCGAGCGGCTCTCCTACGCCGATGATCCCGACAGTCCGTTCCCCGCGGCCTATTCCGGCGAGGTAATCATCACCATGAACGACGGCCGCGAACTGCGCCACCGCGAGCACGTCAATCGCGGTGCCGCCGATCGCCCGCTGTCTAACGAGGATATCATCGCCAAGTTCCGCGAGAACGCGGCGATGGTTGTCGATGCCCGCACGATGGATCGACAGCTGGCGGCCATGCTGGCCCTCGACACCACCGATGCGCGCGCATGCGAAATCCTGCGCTGTTTCTCGCAACCGGCTGCCTGAGCAGCTGCTTCTGCGGCAGTCCCGTGCCCGGACCATCCGGTCCGGGCTTTCTTCATGAAAGCGAGCTTCGACGATGAGCGAACCTGTGACGCCGCGTCTCTCCGCCACGGTGCTTCTCGCCCGTGATGGCGCCGACGGCTTGGAAATCTTCATGGTCGTGCGCCATCACGAAATTGATTTTGCCTCGGGCGCTCTGGTCTTTCCCGGGGGCTCGCTCGACCCGGGCGATCGTGATCCGCGCCTGCGCGGCCTGTGCGATGGCGCCGATCAACTCGACGACGACCAGTTGGCGGTGCGCGTTGCCGCTACCCGCGAGGCATTCGAAGAGTGTGGCGTCCTGCTCCTGCGTTCGCCGGCCAGTGGCCGGATTGTTGACGGCGCGCGCGCGGCCGCTCTCGGCGAAACCTACCGCAAGCCGCTCGAAGCCAATGAAATCGGCATGGCTGACGTTGCCGAGGCGGAAGGCCTGCGCCTGGCGCTCGACGAGATGACCCATTTCGCACATTGGATAACGCCGGTGCATTTGCCCAAGCGCTTCGACACGCACTTTTTTCTGGCCCGCGCTCCCGATGACCATGACTTGGCCCACGACGGTAGCGAGGCGGTCGATTCCGTCTGGATCAATCCTGCCCGCGCCCTCGAAGAGGCCGATGCCGGCAAGCGCACGTTGATCTTCGCAACGCGCCTCAATCTTGAACGCGTCGGCCGCAGCAACACCGTTTGCGAGGCGCTCGACCGCACGCGGCAGGACCCGATCGTCCCGGTAATGCCCGAGGTAACCAAGACGGAAACCGGCCGCATCCTGCGCATTCCCATCGAGGCCGGCTACGGCAAGAGCGAATACCACATGGAGGGCGGTCCGGGCAGCGCCCAGCTGGCCCAGAAAGCATAGCCGACACCGCACCCGCATTTACCGGACGCCACATTTGAACCTTCCGCGGCATTGGCGCGACCCATTCGGCATAGTCTGAAAGGGAGAACCGCCATGCATATTCTGATTTCGCTTCTTGGCGCCGCGGGCATGCTGATCCTGGTTCTGTGGCGCATCCGTCAGGCAACCTACGTTGCGCGTGATTTGGCCGATGCTGCCGGCGAAGCCCGAGGCTTTTTCCGCCGCTGGAAGTGGCGCCGCAAGGTCAACGTCAATCCCATCGATCTGGTCACCGACCCGCGCGAGGCCGCCAGCATTCTCATGGTCGCCGTCGCCCAGGGCGACGGTCCGATAACGGAGGCCGAACGCGCCGCCATTCAGTCTCAGATGATCGAGCGCTTCGGCGCGACGCAGCGCCAGGCGATGGAACTGCTCACACAGAGCCAGTGGATGGTTCGAGACGGTGTTGACACGCGTGAAATCATGCGCCGCCTGCAGCCTCTCGTTCATCGCGGGACGACACCCGAGCAGCGCCGGGAGTTGGTCGAGATGCTCACGGCGGTCGCCGAAGCCGACGGCCGTCACGACGAGATGACGACCTTCGACATCTATCACTTTGCCCGCCAGATCAGTGCCTGAGGGCGCTGTGGTGGCCTCCAAAGCGCGCAAGTTGTTCCCTGCGGTACAGCCTTGCGCGCTTTGCTCTGCAGTGATGCGGCGTGGAGGCCTCCGCCGGATTCATCTGCCGGCAGTACGCGTACCGGGAGTAAAAACATGCCGCGCCTGCATGACCGCAAATCCGATTTGATCGAAACCGTCGCCGATAGCGACATTGCCGTCACCTTGAGTTCGCTTGCCTGGGCCGGCGCCCTGGTACTTGCCATCGGCGCCATGGCATATCTGCTGTGGGCACACAACGCCGAGCCTAAGAGCGTCATCGCCGTCGAGCGGACTACGATCACCTCCGACAGGCACACGCCGCCCTCACTCACCGCGAAGATCGGCACGCTCGCTGCACCGGTCGCCCCCTTCACCGGCCTTCGGCGCGGTTTCGTGGCAGCCGAGGTGCAACTGCCGAACGGGCGCCCGGTCGATTGACGGGGTGCTTGCGCAAGGGCCGACAGGGTCGCGATAACGCGTTAGGTCTTCTTTCCGCTGCGCGCCGGCGCTACACATGGCGTTCGTCCGTGAATGGAAGGGGAGAACAGCATGGACCCGTTGCAGGGCGTGGCGATTGCCGACACGACGATGACCGTGACGCGCTTGGGATTTGGCGGCGGCACGCTCGGTGATCCTAACGAGATCACGTCTGACCATCAGGCGGAACTCACCGTCGAAGGGGCGTTCGCCGCCGGCATCACTTATTTCGACACCTCGCCGTGGTACGGCAACGGCAAGAGCGAGCACCGCACCGGCCGCGTTCTGCGCACCAAGCCGCGCGACCAGTTCATGCTCTCGACCAAGGTCGGCCGCGTCTACAAGCGCCCGGCCGATCCGGCGACCTTTCGCCAGACGCGCTGGGCCGGCGGTTTTCAGTTCGATCTCGATTTCGACTATACCGGCGACGGCATCGCGCGGTCCTACGAGCAAAGCCTGATGCGCCTTGCCATGACCGAGATCGACGCTCTGCTGATTCACGATCTCGACCCGCGCCACCAAAAGTCCGAGGAGGGCGTGGCGCGCAGCCTGGCCCAGTTGGATGACGGCGGTGGCTATCAGTTGCTGGCCGATATGAAGGCACGCGGCGAAATCCGCGCGATCGGCGCCGGCATCAATCACACCGGCATGATCCCCCGCTTTCTCGAGCGCTTCGAGATTGATTTCTTCCTGGTCGCGATGCCGCACACGCTGACGGATCAGGAAATGCTGCATGATGAACTACCGCTGTGCCTGGAGCGCGGCGCATCGATCGTCATTGGTGCGCCGTTCGCCTCGGGCATCCTGGCGACCGGCGCCGTTGAGGGCGCGCTTTATCGCTACCAGCCGGCACCCCCCGAGGTCTTGCGACGGGTCGCCGACATGGAGGCCGTCTGCCGGCGCCACGGCGTGCCGTTGCCGGCCGCGGCCCTGCAGTTCCCGTTTGGTCATCCGGCGGTTGCAAGCGTCATTCCGGGTTCGAACGCGCCGGGCCAGTTCCGCCAGATCATGCAGTGGATGCGCCACGACATACCATCGGACCTGTGGGCCGAACTCAAAACTGAAAAACTGCTCGACCGGGATGCGCCGACGCCTGCTTGATCGACCGTTGCGCGTCACACCGCACCGGCTCGGGCGCGAATGGGCCTCGCGGCAGCGCGAGCACCGCGCGCGGCAGTGGGCCAAGCCGCACTGGACAAGGCCGCACTGGACAAAGCCAATGTGGCGCGCGATACCACGGTGCCATGCCGCTCCACACCGCAGCGGCTCTTTTCTTGCAGGATTAAGTCATGCAGCAACGACCGCGACAGGCCGTACTGGGCTGGCTCGCCAACAATGGCGCACTGCTGTTGGTGCTCACCACCCTGATCTGGGGCGGCAACGCCGTTGCCGGCAAGTTCGCATTGGGCAACGTGTCGCCATTGCTGCTCACCTTGTTTCGATGGACGCTCGCCGCCGCCATTCTCGTGGTTCTGGGCTGGCGCCAACTGCGCGCCGACTGGCCCGTGATACGCAACAACCTGGTGTTTCTGTTTTTCGCAGGCGCATTCGGATTCGCCGCCTTCAATGGCCTGCTCTATTCCTCCTTGAGGTTCACCAGCGCGATCAATGTCACGATCCTGCAGGCCGCCATGCCGATGTTCATCTTTGCGATGAACTTTCTGATCTTCGGCCTGCGCGTGCACTCGGCGCAGGCGGCAGGCTATTCGGTGACACTTCTGGGCGTTTTGTTGGTTGCCGGTCAGGGGAGTTTTGTCCGCCTGGCCGAACTCTCCATCAACAAGGGCGATCTGATCATGCTGACCGCGGTACTGGTTTATGCCGGCTACTCGGTGGCGCTGCGCGCCAAACCGGCGTTGCATTGGATGAGTTTTTTGACCGTTCTGGTGATCGCCGCTGCAGTCACCTCGATCCCCATGGCGCTCGCCGAATACTTGCTCGGCGAGACGATCCTGCCGACCAACGTCACGGGCTGGGCCGTGGTCGCCTACACGGCCGTCCTGCCGTCGATCGTTTCGCAGGGCTTCTGGATTCGCGGCAACGAGCTGTTGGGCGGCAATACCGCCAGCCTGTTTCTCAATCTCGTGCCGATCTTCGGCGCCGTGTTGTCGGTCCTGTTGCTGGGCGAGACGTTCCACGCCTATCACGCGTTTGCGCTTGCCATGGTGATCGGCGGGATCGTCATTGCCCAACAGCTCCACAGGGGCGGGCGCTGAGCGCCTGCAGAGCCATCGCCACCGATCGCCGGGGTGATGATTGCGCGGCGGCGTTGCCGGTCCCGAGGCCCGGATGTTAGTTTGGTAAGGCAAATGTGCTCAGTCCGGACGGGAGACGACAACCATGGCGAATGCAGCCCAATCGGAAACCGGCGGCCGGCCGTTCGACGTCCGTCCGCTTCATCCACAGTTCGGTTGCGAAATCATCGGCCTGGCGCTTGGCGATGCGGTCGGTGACGACATGTTCCCGCACGTTTACCGGGCTTTTCTCGACCACCAGTTGATTTTGTTCCGCGACGTCGATCTGCCACCGGCAACCCAGGTCGCCTTTGCCCGCCGTTTTGGACAGGTCCAGGTCCATGTCATGAACCAGTACCACGGCTACACCGATCATCCGGAGATCTACGAGCTCACCAACATGGACGAGAACGGTGCACCCAACGGGCGTCATCCCGACAAGGGCACGCTGCACTGGCACACCGATGGCTCGTGGCGGTCGACTCGCGGCCTGGCAACAATGATGTATGCGCAAATCGTTCCGGCAACCGGCGGTCAGACGGAGTTCGCCGACATGTACGGCGCCTACGATCGCCTGTCGTCGGACTGGAAATCGCGCCTCGAAGGCTGCAACGCAATCCACAATCTCGACTTTTCGCGCACGCGCCGGCACGGCCACGATCCGATGACCGAAAAGCAAAAGGCGGAGGTGCCGCCGGTGCCGCACCCGATTGTACGAATCCACCCCGAGACCGGACGCAAGGCGATCTTCCTCGGCGATCATGCCGAGTGCATCGAAGGACTGGACTATGACGAAGGTCGCGCGCTGATCGACGAACTGAACGGGATCATCACGCCGCCGGAACTGGTCTACGCCCATTCCTGGACGCCGGGTGAGTGCATCGTGTGGGACAACCGCTGTTTGCTCCACCGCGCCATGCCGTTCGATACCGCAAAAGATATCCGCGTCATGCGCCGCTGTACGACGCTCGGCGAAACGCCGGCGGCGGCACCGGCTGCGTGATGCAAACCACTGTCAGCGCTGCCGCAGGTAGCCGATCTTGCCGCGCGCCTTGCTCTCGAAGTCATCGAGATAGGCGTAGATATCGCGCGGATGCAGTGGCCGGCCGGTTTCGCGTATCGACTTGAGTTCCATCTTGTGCAGGCGCTGATAGAGCGGTTCCGCCGTCTTGTGCAGCATCGTGATTGCGCCGATCGTCTTGGTCTGCATGTTCGTCGGCACCTTGGGTATGACGAACGACAGGAAGTCCTTGACCGCGTTTGGCAGGTAGGCGGAGATCTTGCCGAACAGACCGATCGTTTTGATCAACATCGTTGGCCGGAACACGTAACCGCGGCCCATCCACTCGAACAGCTTCACCATCACCATGTCCATCAGGCGCATGCGCGATGTCTTGCGATAATCGCGCCACTCCGCGACGGCGTCGAACTGCGTTTCAAGCTCCATGTCGCCTGGCGCAAAGCTGACCTCAGCCGTGACGCCGATGCGGTCGAGAAAGTCACGCGGCGCATCGCGGAAACTCGTCGGATAAGTTGGCAAAATGACGAGTCCGCCGCTGGCGCGATCGAATCCCTCGCGGATCACCTTGGAGCAGAACAACTCATCGTAGTCGTCGAGTTCCATCGAGAAGTCGTAGTAGATGTGCTTGCCGCCGAACGATTTCGCCTCCTTGAAGCGCTCGAACAGCCGCTCGGCCGCGCGTGCGGCGATGTCGGCATCGCGGTGCCGGAACAGCACGGCGCGGCCGAGCCCGTGCTCCAGCGTGTAGTCGAGGTTCGAGATCGTCGCCCCTTCCTCGATCAATGCCTCCAGCACGCGATGCCGGCCGCCCTCGTCGACGTGGATCACCGCGGCGTGGGAGAACTGCGAGTCGACATCGCCGACGCGCGCGATCGCGGCACTGTTGTGGAGTAGTCCGCGAACCACGAGGACGTCACCCGACCGAAAAGATACCGCGTCGCCGTGCCGGCCATAACCGGAATGCATCAGAGTGTTGTTGTGCGGCCCGGTAAACGCCCTGTAGACCTTCTCCCCCGGGTCCATCTGGTCGTAGCCGATGGTCAACTCGCCAAGCATGTCGGTGGCATAGCGGCTTGCCCGGAAGACGTCCCTCAGCAGGCGCTCGGCCTCGGGAGTGACGAACCCTTTCGCTTCCCAGGTCGCAAGCCGGTCGCGAAGCGACAGCCTGAGTTCATAGGTTGACTTGAGAACCATGGCCGCCTCTGCGCGCAGTTCGTCCACGTCATAGGCCTGCAGATCGACGTCGAAGATCGCACCGTAAAGCTGCTTCAGCATCACGACGAGATCATCCGCTGTTTCCACTTCGCGCGTGGCGAGCGCGTAGATCTGCGCAAAGTCGCGGTCAAAAGCGGTGCATCCGGTTTGAGGCAGCATGTTCCGGTTCCTCCCGAGCGGGTGTCGCACATTCACTATATGACGATGCCGCCACGCGCGACCGAAACCTTCCGGCAACGCACACCTCGCGTCGCGACAGTTGCAGATTGTCCGCGACGAAGCTGTGGATAGGGTGGCAACTTCGGCCTCGCGCCGGGGTCGATCAGCGCATTGGCGAAGTCGCGGTCGGCAAAAGAATGGTCGAACTCATGTCCTCGAGCATCGGCCCGGCAGTCTTCAAGAACGCCTGCCAGTCGGGATCGGCCGCGGCCGCAGCCCGTGCCTCGCCACGCTGATTGAGGCTCTCGTAAACCCAAAGGTGCGAGACCTCGTTCGGCTGGCCCGCGATCGTCACCCACAACCCGACGTTTTGCGAGTGGCGCTCGCGTGCAGGCAAGGCTTCGACCAGCATATCGGCCCAGACATTGGCCTTCCCCGTCTTGCAGCGGTAATAGCGGTACTCGTAGACGTTGCCCTCGGATTTGGGCGCGTTGAGTGGTTTCGCAGCGCTCATCAGGCGGATGTCCTGGCGCAGGATCAGCGGCCCGGCCTTGGGCAGGAACCCGTTCCTCCATCGCTCGTTCTGGCCGAGCGCGGCGCGCTTGTCCTGCCGGTCGTTGAGATCGGCGTAGCTCCACAGGTGCATCACCTGATTGAGCGGGCCGATTTCCGTCACCCAATAGCCTTCGAGTTTGCCATAGTCGTCACCACGGATCGGCCGGCCGATCTCGCTCGAGTATTTCGCGAGCACCGGCGCTGCGCCGGGCGGTGTCGTGTACGTGCGCATTTCATAGATCATCGCTGCCTCCTATCGGACGAACTGTTTGACGAAGTCCCGGCCCGGGCCGACGTTTTCGAAGTGCCGTGCGTAAGCCTCGATCCGTGTGAAGACGTCGGCATAGCCGGTCGTGTTGCCGTCGATGTCACAATAGATGAGTGCGCCGGTATTGTGGAACAGTGTGATGCTCTCCACCGCCTCCTGCAAGTTCACATCTCGCCCCGCTGGCGAACCGCGCCGGCTTCGATCAAGGCCGCGATCTTGTCATCGGCGAAGCCAAAGTCGGCGAGCACGTCTCGCGTGTGCTCCCCGGCATAGGCGCACCGTCCGGGCGCGGCGCTGGGCGTCTTTGAGAACTTGGGCGCGGGGCCCGGCTGGGTCACGCCCTCGACCTCGACGAACGAACCTCGCGCCGCATTATGGGGATGCGCGATGGCCTCGCTCATGCGCAACACAGGTGCAACGCACGCATCGCTGCCATCGAATATCTCGGTCCACTGAGCCCGCGTTTTGCGTCGGAAGACCTCGGCGAACCTGGCCCGCATCGCCGGCCATTGGGCACGGTCCATCTGCGCCGGCAGGGACCCGGGATCGAGTTCCAGCTTTTCCAGGATCATCGCGTAGAACTGTGGTTCGATCGGCCCGATGCCCATGTGTTCGCCATCGCTGGTCTCGAACACGCCGTAGAAGTGCGCGCCGCCGTCGAGCCGGTTCGATGCACGTTGTTCGATCCAACTGCCGGCCGCCAGCACACCGTAGGCCGATGTCATCAAGGATGCGGCGCCTTCCACCATCGCGGCATCGACGACCTGGCCCTTGCCGCTTTGTCTGGCCTCGATAAAGGCGGCCAGAACCCCCATGGCGAGATAAAGTGCGCCGCCGCCGAAATCACCGATCAGATTAAGCGGCGGAACCGGTCCGGCCTCGGCCGTGCCGATCGAGTAGAGCGCGCCGCTGAGCGAAATATAATTGATGTCGTGGCCGGCTGTGTGCGCCATCGGCCCGTCCTGCCCCCAGCCGGTCATCCGCCCATAAACAAGTTGCTCGTTGCGCGACCAAACCTCGTCGGGACCGAGGCCGAGCCGCTCCATCACGCCCGGTCGAAAGCCTTCGATGAGGATGTCCGCCTGGTCGCACATCTTCATCGCGACCGCGCGGCCGTCGTCTGACTTGAGATCGAGCGCGATGTTGCGCCGGCCACGCAGCAGGGTGTTGAAGCGCGGTTCCATCGCATCCTGACCCACGCGGTCCGCCCGGTCGAGCCGCGTGACGTCGGCGCCCATGTCGGCGAGCAGCATGCAGCAAAACGGTCCCGGCCCGATGCCTGCAAACTCTAACACCTTGATGCCCTTGAGCGGTCCCATCCGTGCGTTCCTCCTGGCTCTTGGTTCGGATTTTTGCAAAACACTGCATGACCGAGCGGGCGAGCGCAATGGCGCACGCAGGCGAGTTGTCAGGCCTTTACCGGGCATGCGAAGTTTGCAGACACCCTTGCGAACCTGGACGAGGCGATGACCGACACTACGATTACCAAACTCGCGACGACGCTGCTCGAAGTGCCCTGGTCGGGCGAGCCGCCGGCCAACGGCATCATGCCGCCGACCCACCGCGAGTTTCTGTTCCTGGAGATCGAAACCCGCGGCGGCCTGACCGGTATGGGTTATCTGCAGCCGCTGGCGGGCGGCCTGCGCACGCTCGATGCCTGCCTCAAGGAAATGATCGCGCCAAAGGTTTTGGGGCGGGATGCGACCGAGGTCGAAGGCATCTGGCGCACGCTCTGGCAGTCCACCTATTGGATGGGCCGCGGCGGTATTGCGACCTGGTGCCTGTCGGCGGTCGATGTCGCGCTTTGGGATATCGTCGGCAAGCGGGCCGGCCTGCCGCTTTACAGGCTTTGGGGCCAATGTCGCGACGCCGTGCCGGCCTATGGCTCGGGCTGCTGGCGCGGTCTCGGTCGCGACGGCATGGTCGAGCGCGCCCGCCATTTCACCGGCATGGGTCTCAAGGCGATCAAGATGCAGGCGGCCCACATCCGGCCCTGGCGCGAAGACGTCAGGAACGCAGCGGCAATGCGCGATGCGCTCGGCGACGACATCGAGATCATGATCGATGTCAACATGGGCTGGACGGCGGACACGGCATTGCAGGCCGGTCGCCACCTCGACAGCTTTGACATCTACTGGCTGGAAGAGCCGGTCGTATGCGAGGATTTCGACGGATACCAGCGCGTTGCAGCCGGTCTCAAGACCCGCGTGGTCGGCGGCGAAAGCCATTTTACGCGCTATGACCTGCGTCCCTTCTTCAAGACACCGTCTTCGCCGATCCTGCAGCCGGACCACCAGCGCGGCGGCCTCACGGAACTGCGCAAGATCGCAGCCGTCGCCGAAACCTGGGGGATCCAGATCGCGCCGCATCTGTTCCACGAACTGACGGTGCATCTGATGGCATCGATTCCCAACGCCAACTATCTCGAATACATGGACTGGAACGATGACATCTGGGTCGACCCGGTCATTCCCGTCGATGGCATGATCAGGCCGCCGGACACACCCGGCCATGGCCTTGCCGTGAAATCCGAGCTGCTCGCCTCATGCCGCGTCGGAGGATTTGAGGCAAGCCTTGGCTGACGCCGCCGCAACACAGCCTGCCAAACCGCGCACGCTGAACTCATAGGAAGCAACAACGATGCCCAAATCCGTCACCGCACAAGACGTCAAGACCTGGCTGTCCGACGGCCGCGAAATCGCCTTTCTCGATGTCCGCGAACATGGCCAGTTCGGCGAAGCCCATCCGTTCTTTGCCCTGCCGGTTCCCTACTCGGAATTCGAGACGCGCCTCGCCCGCCTGGTCCCCAACCGTGCCGTCCGTATGGTTCTCACCGATGACGGCGATGGCATTTCCGAAAGGGCGGCCGCACGGGCCGAGGCGTTGGGCTATTCCGACGTGCATTGCCTCGCCGGCGGCGCCAAGGCTTGGGGGGATGCCGGCTACACGCTCTACGCGGGCGTCAACGTTCCAAGCAAGACCTTTGGGGAACTGCTCGAACTCGCGCGCCACACGCCGCGCCTCACGGCCGAGCAGGTCCACGAAATGCAACAGGCCGGAAGCGACCACGTCATCGTCGATGGCCGCCCTTACACCGAATACAACAACTTTTCGATCCCGGGCGGCATCTGCTGCCCCAACGGCGAACTGGCGCTGCGCATTCGCGATTTGGTGCCGAGTGAGGAGACAACGATCATCGTCAATTGCGCTGGCAGAACCCGGTCGATCCTCGGCGCGCAGACGTTGATCGATGCTGGAATTCCCAATCCGGTCTATGCGCTCGAGAACGGCACCCAGGGCTGGTTCCTGGCCGGCCTCGAAGTCGACCGCGGTGCGACGCGCAAATACAGCGAAGAGGTCGCCGACACCGGCATTACAGGCCGCCGTGCTCACATTCGCAAACTCGCCACCGCCGCGGGAGTGAGCTTTGCAGACACCGGTAAGGCGAGGGGCATGCTGGCCGACAACGCGCGCACCACTTACCTGATCGATGTGCGCACCGCCGAAGAAGTCGCGGCCGGCAGCGTTCCCGGTGCCATCCACGCACCTGGCGGACAACTGGTCCAGGCAACCGACCAATGGGTCGGTGTGCGCGGCGCGCGCCTCCTGTTGATCGACACGGATGGCATTCGCGCGCCGATGGTCGCCAACTGGCTCGCTCAGTTGGGCCACGAAGCAATCGTCGTCGAGAGCAGCGTTGCAGCGGCGCAGGACCTGGTGCCGGAGACGACGACCGCTCCGGCCATCGACCTCGAGCCGATCGCGGGTTGCTCACCTCGGGATCTCGACCTGGCGACGGCGCAGCTTGTCGACCTGCGCGCCAGCATGGCCTACCGCGACGCCCACATCGAAGGCGCACGCTGGTCGATCCGCCCGCGGCTCGATCGCCTCGGTCTCGACCCGGCAAGGCCGGTTGTCTTGATCGGCGATGACACCGTCGTGGCACTCGCCGCCCGGGATCTGAGCGATGCCGGTTGCACCGACGTGACCAGGCTGGAGGGCACGGTGGAGGACTGGCGCGCCGCCGGTCATTCGCTCACGGCTACCGAGGGCGATCCGCCGGACGGCGAGTGCATCGACTTTCTGTTTTTCACGGCAGCCCGCCATCTGGGCAGCGAAGCGGCCTCGCGCCAGTATCTCGAATGGGAGATCGGCCTCGTTGATCAGCTCGACGAACAGGAACGCGCAAGCTTCCGCATCGTTCAACCCTGACGCTCGTGGCGCGGTAGCGAAAGCAGGCGCAGCATCGCCCAGATCCCGAACGCCGGGCCGAGCGCCAGGCCGGCGATCACCCATGGCCAGCCGACCATCCCCGCAAGCGGAGGTGTGAGCTGCACGGTCGCGAAGGTCAGCGCAAAGCCGAGCGCCGTCTGAAAGGTCATCAGGCTGCCTGCCTGTGCTGCCGGCGCCGAGTCCGCGACGATGGCGGAAAATTGCGCCGAGTCCGGCACGATGGCTGCGCCCCAGATGAGAACGACGACCACCGTCAGCCAGGCCGGCCCGCCGAACGTCAGCGCCGTCGCGACGGCAGCGCTGCCACTCACCGCCAGCGCCGCAATCGAGATTTCAGCCTTTCCGAAACGGTCGGCCAGCCTGCCGGCGAGGATGCTTGTGAAACCGCCGGCAGCGATCGCGGCAAACGCCGTGAGCTTTCCATACTCGGTTGCCGTTGCGGACGGCATTGTTGCTGCGAATGACAGTGCGGTGATGACGCCGATCCACGCCCACATCGCGTAGAGTTCCCACATGTGGCCGAGATATCCGAGATAGGCATAGCGAATGCGCCGGTCGCGCCAGGCAATGGCAATGGCGCTCGGATCAAACCGCGGCGCCTGCGCATGGTGGGGCCCGAGCCTGCTGAGTACGACGAGCCCGCCGCTGAGGGCCGCGGCCGCACTGGTTATCGTCACCACGATCCGCCAGTCGGCCCCTCCGAGCCACGACACGAGGTGCGGTGCCGCCGACCCGAGCGTCAGTGCGCCGACCACGAGGCTCACCAGAAAGCCGCGATCGCCAAGCCCCCATCCGACCACGATCTTCATGCCCACGGGATAGACACCGGCAAGCAGCAGTCCGGTCGCAAACCGGGCCGTGATTGCAGCCAGGCTTCCGGGGGGCGAGGCCAGCAATATCAGGTTGGCAAGGCCGGCCAGCACGGCGCTGATGCAAAAGATCAGGCGCGGGTCGAAGCGATCGGGCAGGCCGATTGCTGCATAGGACAGCGCACCGGCCACGAACCCGGCCTGCACACCGCTCGACATCAACCCGATCTGCGTTGGCGTGAGCTGCGTTTCCCTGGTCATTTCCGGCAGCACGGCGGCCGATACGAACCACAGGCTCATGGCCAGGGTCTCGGCGAGCACGAGCAGCGCTACCGATAGGGTTTTATGCCGTATCGTTTCGCCCGACACCGCAGCCTAGCGCCCGAACACCATGCGCCTCAGGATCGGCCAGGCAACGCGCATCAAAATGAACTGAATGATATAGGCCACCACGCCATTATTCTTGAACCCGAGAGCAGAAGCGATGATTTGCCGGAGCACGCTCCACAGCGAGCCGCCCTGCTGTTGTTGCGGAATGTGTCCGCCACGCCGCCTGAGGATGTCCGAAAGGTCGCGAAACCCGCCGCCGCCGCGCCGTGTGCCGCCGCCGCCCCAGTCGCGGCCGGGCGCATTGCCTGGTACGGGCAGCGGGCTTTGGTCTCCGAACGCGCCGCCGTCGGCGCCGGCAGGGCTGTTTCTGCCGCCGGGATCCGGAAACGCCGGACCTGACGGTGGAATGGGCTGGCCAGGCTGCCAGTCAAATCCCCAGTCATTTCCACCCAGCCCGCCTCCGGGCACCGGCAGTGGTCTTTGCTCGCCGACGCCGGTGCCGTTTTGCTGCGGAAGTTTCGAGAAGATGTCGTCGAACTGCGAGGCCGTCTGCTGCTGCAGCCCGCCAAGCGACAGCGCTGCGATCTCGGGCATCATGTGTTCGATGGTCTCGGCCGGGACGCCGGTTTCGCGCGCTGCCCGTTTGGCGATCACGCGGCTGCCGTGTTTGGTGCCGATGATCTGACCGAGGATCGCCTTGCCATGCGCGCGCGATGCATCGGTTCCGGCGAGCGCTGGATCTTTGAGAAACGCTTGGTGATAGGCGCTGCCCAGGAGATTGAGCAGGTCGGCGAGGCCACCTCGCGACAGCGTGTTGCGCGACACGCGATGGGAAATTTCCGGCAGTACGCTGGCCAGCACGGCTTCGGTTTGGCTGGTTGACAGCCCGGCCCGTTTGCCCAGCTCTGCCAGGGCATCTGCGTTGTTGTTGGTTCGCAAGATATCGAGCAGTTCCACGGATCGTCTCCAAACCGGCGGCCGAATTCGAGGGATGCCTTGCAGCGGTCGCGGCGATGGTCGCTGCAAGGCGAGGAAGTAGAGGTCACGGACCGCAAACGCAATCCGTCATCCTGGAAAACTCTTTCAGAACGGGTTGAATCGGCGCTGCGGCGTGATTTTCAGGTATCCGACGTTGGCCCCGAGACGCAACCCGAGTCCGGTGCGGATTGGGGCCAGCACCAAGCGGCCTTTCTTATGAAATGTGATCCCGACGCCGCCGACGAGGTAGGCGGCGCCTTCAACGCCGACGAACCGTTTGAAAATCTGGTTTGGGTCATCGAGGTTGTAGACCAGCATCAAGACCCGCGAGCCGGTGATCCCGAAGTCTGTCCCGATCGAGGGGCCTTGCCAGTAGATCTTGCGCTTCCCGAAGCGTTTCGACACCAACTCGCCGTGGCCGTAGCGTAGGCCCGCGAGAAAGGCAGCGCCACCTTCGGTGCCGAGCACGTAGCCATTGGGCTTGCCGTAGCTGTCGAACGCGAACTTGATCACCGCCGCCAGTTCCGATGAGATCGAACCGAAGAGATCGCGCCCGGCGGCGCGGATTTCGCGCGCGGCGAACGTTTGATCCTGCTCCTGCGCCACAACCGGTGGCAACGCCGCCATCACGTCTTGGCCCGGTGGCGGTGACGTGGTCGTCGTCGTCGACCAGTGCTTGCCGGCCCGCGCAGTCGTCTTGTTGCGCGGTCGCACTTGCTGTTTGTCCGTGTCGCCTGGTTTTGCGGTCTTGGCGCTCGGATAGGCGCTCTGGCGAAGCTCCGAAGTCGACTGCTGCGTCGGGCGCGAGGCCTTCTCGGTCGGTTGAGCGGGCGGCGCCTTGAGTTTCGGGCGCAGCGCCACGGCAAGCTTGGCCTTGATATGCGCGCGCTTCTCGTCGGTCACTTCGAGCAATTGCTTGGCTGCAACCTTGAGGTCGTCGAGGCGTGCGCAGGTCGCCGGCTTTGTCTCGGTGTCACTCAGGACATCGAGCCGGATCAGCAGTTCGCTCGCCTGTTGGTCCAGCGTACGCGTGCGCTCGTCTTGCAGATAATCGAAGCCTTTTTCGACTGCGTTGTCCGCCGGCCATCCTTTGCGCTTGGCCAATTGCTCGAAGTCTGCACGCATCTCGCGCTCCGAACGCTCATTCGCCCGCCGCAACCGCGCACCGGTGTCGTCGACGAGCTGGGCAAAGCTGTCCGGTCCGCAGCCCTGCGCCGCTGCGGACGTCCCGGCCCCGCTCACGCCGGTCAACACGAGCAGAATGATCGCAATCGACTTTCCGTTCATGGCGGGTTACCTCGTCAAGCGATGGCCCGGGCCGGCGGTACAGTTCACGTGAACCGGCCCGCGGCGGTGGCGACTGGGTCTGATGTGCCAGCATATACAAGACATGTGGCGCCGGCATGTAGCCCGCTCGCACCCTCACGACGGTTTGGTGTAGCTGGAACGAACCGCATCTGGCAAATCCGGCGCTCCGGGCCCTGGCGATCGCAGGTGCAGCGCGGCGATCGGATGTGCTCGTTCAGTCCCAGGCCGGTGAACTGGCCGGATTGACGACTCGTCCGGCAGCGTTGGAAAGGCCCGTCAGGCGCTGCATGGCATCATCGTCCAGCGCAAAGTCGAACACGGCGAGGTTTTCGGCCTGTCGTGCCGGATTGGCCGATTTCGGTATTGCAACCACGCCCGGCTGCTGGACATGCCAGCGCAGGACGACCTGGCCCGGCGTCTTGCCGATACGCCGGGCGATCTCGAGGACGACGGGATCGCTGAACAGCCCTCCCTGCTCGCCACGGCCAAGCGGGCAATAGCTGACCAGTGCCATGCCGCGTCGGCGACAGTCCGCGTAGATCGCGCCTTGGTCGAGCTTGGGATGATACTCGACCTGGTTGCACACCAGCGGCTCTGTGGAATGCGCCCACGCCTCGCCCATCATCGCCGTCGTGAAATTCGACACGCCGATGTGGCGGGCAAACCCGCGCGTCTTGGCGTCGCATAGTGCACCGATACTCTCGGCCATTGGTATCGCGGAGTTCGGCCAGTGGATCAGCAACAGGTCGACAACGTCGACGCCGAGCCTGGCGAGGCTGGCTTCGGCCGTCCGCTGCAGGTCGCCGTCGCCGATATCCGACGACCAGACCTTTGTGGTCAGGAAGATCTCGTCACGGGCAACGCCGCTGCGCCTGATCCCTTCACCGACGGCTTCTTCGTTACCGTACATGGCCGCAGTGTCGATGTGGCGATAGCCGGCCTGAACAGCGCTGGCCACGGCCTGTGCACACGCTTTCCCGGTCATCGGCCATGTGCCGAGCCCGATCGCAGGTATCCGCGCTCCATGCGCTACAACGGTTGCAGCCGAAAGTTGACGTCCAGCCATCGTCAATGCGCCCCTATCGCTTACTGACGCGTGTACGCTTGCCGCGTGCCTTGCGCTGCAGCTTGCGTTTTTGCAGGGCGAGCCAGCGGCGGCAACTTGCAAGCCCGAGGTTGCAGCGCACGCGAATGCGCGGGCCACGTTTCGCACGCGGCGGCAGTTTGCCGGGTTTGAGTCCTGCACTACTTGACGAATCGGTCGAGATTTCGGCCGCCGCCCGTCGGATCAGACCGGCCGCCGTCAGGCGCGCCATGAAGGGGTTGGCACGGATGACGCCTCGTCCGAGCAGCGTGGGAAGCCGCGTCTTCGGCGGCGCCGAGAGCACGCTGATGGCCCCACCCGCACCGAGAAGATAGGCAAGGCGCAAATTTGGAAACGTCGGTTTGTGCCCGGCCGCGGCAAGAACGGCGGCGTTTTCCTTCGTGTAGGCCTCGGCGGCCTTGCGCGCAAACGCGCGATTGGTCCGCAGCGCCAGGATTTCGGTTGTCGAGAGCTTTTCTATGTCCTTTGGGAAGTAGCGCCGGGCGACGTCCAGAAACGTCGAGACGATGAACTGATAGGGGCCGAGCGCGGTCGAACGGGAATTCTTCGCAAAGTCACGCCCGCCGGATTCCGCCATCATCAGCCGGTCCAGAAAAACCTCCATCGTCATCGGTTTGGATTTGGCGCTGGTTTCCGTTGTCTCATCCCGGGATGTCCCAGCCTCACCCCACGCCGGCGCCATGGCGGCGAGCACGAGCGCACCGACCAGGCAAAACCGCCTCGTCAATCGCGTAGGGAGTTTAATCAGCCGCAGCATTGATGTCCGTTTCCGATGGCCCCGCCGCTGACGGAAAAGCCGGTGGAGCGCGACCTGCGTCCCGCGTCTTGCCCATATTTGTCCGCCGGACCGCTATTGTCACCCATTCGCATGACGGATTAATGGATAACAGATGTGCAGCGTCGAGCGCTAAGCCCGGTTATGGTTAGGGCCTTGGCAAGGCCTTTCCCTTCCGTCGCCTCGCATGCCTTTCGTCACGCTTGCGCGAGTTCCGCCAGTTCGTTCTCGTAGGCAAACAGCGCCGGCGAGCCGCCGGTATGGACGAACAAGATGTTTGTCCCGGGATCGAGATGGCGTGCTGCAGCCATCGTGGCGGCAAGAACCCGGCCCGTGTAGACCGGGTCGACCAGGATAGCCTCGCGGCGTGCGGCCTGGCGGATCGCGTCAGCCGTCGCGGCATTGAGGCGACCGTAGCCTGGCGCCAGTACCTTGTCGTCAACGTCGATATCGCCTGGATTGACCGGATTGGCCATGTCCAGCAGGTCTGCGATCTCGCGACAGCGATCCTGAAGGCGGGGCACTTGCTGGTCGCCCGGGCGACGCACGCAGACGCCGGTGACCCCGACCCCACAGCCAAGCGCACGCAAACCGAACAGCAGCCCGGCATGCGTATTGCCGCTGCCGGATGCAACGAAAATGCGATCCGGTTGCAGGTCCTGCGCCGCGAACTGTGCGATCAGCTCGCGTGCGCAATCGATGTAGCCCAACGCGGCGAGCGGCGGCGGCCCGGGGGAAAGTGGCACGATGTAGGGCGTCCGCCCGTCCCGCCGCAGCATCTCCGCGATCTCGCCGAGTCGGCGGTCGGCGCCCGCCTCATCTTCGCCGTCGGGATAGGAATGGACAGTCGCCCCCATCAACTTGTCGAGCAGCACGTTGCCGGAGCGCCGGTAGGTATCGCTCGGGTCGGGCACGCGTTCTTCGAGCTGCACATGACACTGCATGCCGAGCTTGGCCGCCGCCGCCACTGTCGAGCGTACGTAGTTGGACTGGACCGCGCCGGTGATCAGCAGCGTGTCGGCACCGGCTGCCTTCGCCGCCCCGGCATAGTATTCGAGCTGGCGGATCTTGTTGCCGCCGAACGCGAGCCCGGTGCAGTCGTCCCGCTTGACCCAGATCCGCGCTCCGCCAAGATCCTGTGAGAGATTGTCCATCGCCTCGAGCGGCGTGGGCACATGCGCCAGCCGGCAGCGCGGCATCGTATCGAGACGGCCGAGAGGGTTGGACAATGCGACCTCCTGAGGACAACAACACCTGATCGGACCTACACCCATAAACCAGCTGCGCATCGTGCAAAAGTGTGATCATGGCTTGGCGGGGTTGCAGGCGACCTTGGCGCGTGTACCCTGACCCGATCGAACAACATTGAATTCCGGCATTTGGCCGCTACCGGGGGAGCAAGCCCATGGCGAAAGTCGCAATCATCGGTCTTGGCAATATGGGCCGGCCAATGGGTCTCAACCTGCAAAAGGCCGGCAACGAAGCGCTCGGTTGGGATCTTTCTCCGGCCGCCCGAGACGCCTATATGGCGGCCGGCGGACGTGTCGGCAACGGTCTTGAAGCCACTCTCGATGGTGCCGACGCCGTCGTGACCATGATCCCGGCCGGCCCTGACGTGCATGCCGCCTACCTTGGCGACGACGGCATCCTGGCAACCGCCGCGAAGCAGACCCTGCTGATCGACAGCTCGACGATAGACGTCGACACCTCCCGCGCCGTCAACGCGGCTGCGACCGCAGCCGGCTACATGATGGTCGATGCGCCGGTTTCAGGCGCCCAGCCGGCTGCCATCGCCGGCACGTTGACCTTCATGGTCGGCGGCACGCCGGAGGCCTTTGCCCGTGCCAAGCCGATCCTCGAAGGCATGGGCACCAACATCATTCACGCCGGCCCGGCAGGCTCCGGTCAGGCCGCCAAGATCTGCAATAACATGCTTGCCGGCACCAACATGGCGGTGCTGTGTGAGGCCCTGCATCTCGGCCAGGCGCTCGGCCTCGACCCGAAGGTGATGTTCGACATCATCGCGAAGTCGTCCGGCCAGTCGTGGGCGTTGACCGGCTATTGTCCGGTTCCTGGCCCGGTTCCCGCCGCCGCCTCCAACCGTGACTTCGAACCGGGCTTTGCCACGGCCTTGATGAACAAGGACATGACGCTGTCACAGCAGGCCGCCCAGTCTGCCGGGGTTGCAACGCCGCTGGCCGCCCAGGCGCGCAGCATGTATCAGTTGCTTGTAAACAGCGGCTATGCCGACAAGGACTTCTCGGTCATCTACGAATTCCTGGCCGGCGGCAGGAAGTAGCGCCGGCCATCCAACGCCTGCCATCTCAACGCCGGCCATCCAGCCCCGGCATCCAAGGCCTGCCGGTCATGCCTCGCGACGAAGGGGCAAAGCAACGAGGAAACCAACATTGCCCATCACCATCGATGTCCCGGCGCTCACCGACGCGCTGCTCCACGCGCGCCGCAGTCGCACTCAGCTGCAGGTCACCGACATTGACGCGGAAGCCTCCACGCTGGAAGACGCCTACGCCGTCCACACCGCTGTCATGGCCGAGCTTGGTCCGGTTGGCGCCTTCAAGACGAGCAAGACGCCGGAGGGCAGGCAGATCATGGCACCGATCCCGGCGGCCGACGTGCGCGATGACGGGGCGACGTTTGCATCCGATGAACTCGTGCTTGCCGGCATCGAACTTGAGATTGCCTTCCGGCTCGAAAGCGATCCGCCGCCGGCTAGCGCCCCGGACTTCGAGGACCGCCTGCGTGCTGCCGTCGTCGCCGTACCGGCCATCGAGGTCGTCGACACGCGTCTGGCCTTCCATAAAACCTGCCATGAGATGATGAAACTCGCCGACAACCAGTTCAACGCCGGGCTCGTCATCGGCGCCCCGGTCACGGACTGGCACGGGCTTGATCTTGCAAACCCGGATCATGATTTCAGTGCCGGCGAAAACACCATCTCGGAGGGCCGCGGCGCGGTGCCTGGGGGCAGCGCGTTCGAGATCCTGGCCGGTTTCGTGCGCACGGTCGGTGATCATTGCGGCGGGCTGCGCGCCGGCCAGTATGTCACCACCGGCGCCCTGTCCGGCCTACACTGGATCGACAAGGGCCAACGCGTTTCTGGCCGTGTCGCCGGTCTCGGCGAGGTCAGCGCGATGATCGGAGCCTGACCCAAGGCCTGCCGTTCAAGAACGCAGCATGCCGTTCAGGAAAGCTCAGGCTGCCGTCCAGCCACCGTCGACGAAAAGCACGGACCCGGTGGTAAAGCTGGCCTCGTCGCTGGCCAGATAGGCGATTGCGCGCGCCACCTCGTCCGCCTCGCCGATGCGCCCGACCGGATGCCGGGCAAGGCGCCAGGCGCGCATCGCTTCGGGATCCGCCGCGCTGGCCTCGGAGGCCCGTGACATCGGTGTGTCGATAACGGCCGGTGCCACCGTGTTGATGCGAATGCCGTCTTTGGCGAAATCGACCGCCGTCGTTTTTGTGAAGGAGACGATCGCGCCTTTGGATGCAATATAGGCGCAGTTGTTGCCGCCGCTGTTGAAGGCGAGCTGGGAAGCAATTGTGACGATTGAACCGCCACCGTCGGCGATCATCAGCGGGAGCGCGGCCCGTACCCAGCGGACCGTCCCCATAACGTTGACGTCGAACACCTGCTGCCATTGCTCATCGCCAAGCGAAAGCGCCGTGCCGCCGCCCGTCGAGATCGCGGCACAGAGCGCCATGCCGTCGAGCCGACCCCAGTCCTGCCGGACCTCCTGCAGACAGGCGCCCGCCTGTTGGCCATCGGTAACGTCGCAGGCGAACTGCTTGGCCTTGCCACCGGCGGCCTCGATATCTGCGGCAACGCTCGCCAGGCCTGCGGCCTTGACATCGACCAGCGCCACCATTGCGCCGCGCTGCGCCAGCAGCCTTGCCGCCGCCGCACCAATGCCCGACGCCGCGCCGGTCACGACAACGCTCTTACCTTCAAACTGTCCTTTGAGCTGCCCGTCAAACTGCATGGCCATCTCCATCGATCAATTTCGGCGATCCCACGCCGAGAGCAACCTGATTCAATTCGGAAGCGGTCCGATTTCGAATTGAAGCAGAAAGTTGCTCGATTCTTTAGAGGCGCTCACCGCCACAACAATAACGCCAGGATCCCGAGAGTGACGAACGCGATCCCGATCAGTTCGATACGCGTACTGCGCTCGCGGAAGAACAGGTACGAGGCAACAAACGTGAACAGCAGTTCGATCTGGCCGAGCGCACGCACATAGGCAGCGTTCTGCAAGGTCATCGCCGTCAGCCAGCCGATCGATCCGAGCACCCCGGCAAGACCGACCAGGCTCGAGACCGTCCAGCAGTTGAGCACGGCGGTGAGCTGGCCCGGTTCGCGCAGGCGCATGTAGATGGCCATGACGATGGTTTGGAAGATTGTCACGAACGCCAGCGTAAAGGCAGCTCGAATTACGAAATCACCACCGTCGAGACCGAGCGATGCCGCGCGGTAGGCCACCGCGGAAATGCCGAACATGCCGCCCGAGGCAATACCGATCAGCGCCGAGCGGTCCAGCCAGTTGGCCACGAAGTCACGCGTCGTCAGCGCGCTTTGGCTGACCGAAATCATCATCACGCCGACCAGACTGATCAGGATGGCGAGCGTCGCTGGCAGGCTGATCGTCTCTCCCAGAACGATCAACCCGAAGAGCGCCGTCTGGATCGTCTCGGTCTTCGAAAACGTCGTGCCGACCGCAAAGTTGCGAAACGAAAAGATGTAGACCAGGAGCGCCGTGGCGAGGATCTGGGCCAGCGCACCGACCATGCCATAGACGAGGGTCTTGGTGGTCATTCCGGGCAGGTCATAACCGCCGAACCAGACGAGACCGGCGACGTAGAGCAAGGCGAGCGGTGCCGCATAGGCAAACCGTGAGAATGTCGCGCCTGTCGTCGACAGCCGGCCCTTGAGGTATTTCTGCAGCGACGAGCGCAAGTTCTGCATGAACGCCGCAAAGATCGTTATCGGAACCCACAGTTCCACGCCTGTCCCCCCGTGTTCGGGTTCTGCTTGGTCATGTTTCGCGGCGGTCCTGGAGCCTCGAGCATCCTGCACGGCACGCCGAACCCGGACCGCACCTGTGCGCCCTTTCGGAGCCGCAGGATTCAGCCTATCAGATCAGAAATGTCGAAAACCGCCTCGACCGCCCCTTCCCGGGGACGACCTTAACCGCTGTTCGCGGTCCGAGAAAGCGCGCAAGCCGGCAACGATACCGTCCTCGAACCGCGCGGCCAAATCGCCGAATGTCCGTGATCCGCCTTGCAGCGATCTGATGGCTGCGCGAAGACGTAGATGTGAGCGGACCCATCGCAGGTCGCAGCATCAGGACTGAGAGCATGAACGAACACGCCAGCCCGGATACCCTTGCAGTCGTGCCGGCCAATGCACCGGCCGGCCATCCGAGGGTCGCGACCGGCCGCGTCGGCGTATTGCTGATCAACCTCGGCACGCCCGATGGGACCGACTACTGGTCGATGCGCCGCTACCTGGCGGAGTTCCTGACGGATCGGCGCGTGATCGAGTGGTCTCCCCTCTACTGGTATCCGATCCTCTACGGCATCGTGCTCAATCGCCGCCCGCAGCGCGTCGGGCAGGCCTACAAGGCGATCTGGAATACGGAACGCGATGAAAGCTTCTTGCGCACCTTCACCCGCAGTCAGTCGGAAAAGCTCGCCGGCCGGCTGTCCAATATGAACGCCGACACCGTCGTCGACTGGGCCATGCGTTATGGCACGCCCTCGATTCCCGAGCGGCTCACCGCCCTGAAGGAAGCGGGTTGCGAACGCATTCTCTGGGTGCCGCTCTATCCGCAGTACGCTGCCGCCACCACCGCGACCGTCAACGATAAAGCGTTCGATGCCCTGAAGGCGATGCGCTGGCAACCGGCCGTGCGCACGGCCCCGCCCTACCACGACGATCCCGTGTACATTGCCGCGCTTGCGAAATCGATGGAGGACCACCTGGCGACCCTCGATTGGCAGCCCGAGGTCGTGCTTGCCTCCTATCACGGCATCCCGCAGAGCTATTTCATGGCCGGCGATCCCTATCACTGCCAGTGCCTGAAGACGACGCGGTTGCTGCGCGAGCATCTCGGTTGGCCCGAGGACAGATTGATCAGTACGTTTCAAAGCCGCTTCGGGCCGGAGGAATGGCTCAAGCCCTATACCGACGAGACCGTGCAGAGGTTGGCGCGCGACGGTGTGAAACGCATTGCGGTGTTCAATCCGGGCTTCGTTTCGGACTGCCTCGAGACGCTCGAAGAAATTGCCGTCGAGGTTGCAAATGAATTTCTCGAAGCCGGCGGCGAAAACTTCACACATATTCCATGCCTGAACGATAGCGATACCGGAATGCAGGTCATTGAACACGTCGTGCGCCGTGAACTTGGCGGATGGGCGGAATAAATCTCCCGAAAACGCATTTTTCGCATTTCGTGGAGAATAAACAAAGCATTCTAATGGCTTGAAGAAAACCAAACGCTGGCAAAATGGCGCCCTGCGCCGCAATATGACCAAAATGAAAACATGTTTTGGACTGCTTTAACCATCTGTTCGCGTGTTTCACTTAAATAATTGGCTCAGAATTCCCACGTCAGGATTGCACGGCGCACGCGGCGCCGGCTTTGCAAGAGGAAAACCATGTTCGAAGGTACGGCCATTTTTGGCATCATTCTTATCGTCTTTGCCGCTGCAACGTTGTGGTCGGTCGTCAAGATCGTCCCGCAGGGATACAACTACACGGTCGAGGAGTTTGGCCGCTACAAGCGCACGCTTCAGCCGGGCCTCCACATCTTGGTGCCGGTCATGCAGCAGATCGGGCGCAAGATGAACATGATGGAGCAGGTGCTCGACATTCCCGGCCAGGACGTCATCACCAAGGACAACGCCATGGTGCGCGTAGACGGCGTCAATTTCTATCAGATCCTGAACGCCGCAAAGGCCGCCTACGAGGTCGACCAGCTCGAACCGTCCATCGTCAACCTGACCATGACCAACATTCGAACGGTCATGGGTTCGATGGATCTCGACGAACTGCTCTCGAACCGCGACGTCATCAACGCCCGGCTGCTCGAGGTTGTCGACAACGCCACGGAGACCTGGGGCGTCAAGGTCACGCGCATTGAGATCAAGGACATCGAACCGCCGCGCGACATCGTCGACTCGATGGCCCGTCAGATGAAAGCCGAACGCGACAAGCGCGCCCAGGTGCTCGAAGCGCAGGGTTCGCGTGAAGCCGCCATCCTCAAGGCCGAGGGTGAAAAACGCGCCGCCGTGCTCGAAGCGGAAGGCCGCCGTGAAGCCGCCTTCAAGGATGCCGAAGCGCGCGAACGTGCAGCCGAGGCTGAAGCCAAGGCGACCACTCTCGTCTCCAACGCGATCGCCGATGGCAACGTCCAGGCGATCAACTACTTCGTCGCGAACAATTACATGAAGGCCCTGGAAGCGCTTGCCAAGTCGCCCAACCAGAAAGTCTTGATGATGCCGCTTGAGGCGTCGTCGGTCATCGGCTCGCTGGCCGGTGTCGCAGAAATCGCCGGCGAAGCCTTCGCCAACAAGCCCAACGGCAGCGGCGCAGCACCGCCGCCGCCGCGTTCGGCCACCCCGTGGAGTGGCGGCAGCGCCTAGGCGCCGATTGACGGATGGGGTTCGGCCTGGGATATCCGGGCCGCACGCAACCTCCGCTGTGGTGCCTGGTCGGGCCGGCGCTCGCGCATGCACGCAGCGAAGTTGCCGCTCCGTCAAGACGCAAAGCTTGGCCGTTTGAGGGTCCACTCATGCCAACGATTTCGGAAATCCTGACAAGCCTCGGTGCCTGGAACTGGCTCATTCTGTCGGTCGTCCTGTTCATCCTGGAAACCGCGATACCGGGTGTACATTTCGTCTGGTTCGGCGTTGCAGCAACGATCGTCGGCGTGCTGGCGCTGTCCGTCGACATCACCTGGCAGTGGCAGCTCATCCTGTTCGGTGCCCTGGCGTTGAGTTCGGTCGTGTTCTTCCGCCGGTACGCCGATCCTGCGACGTCGCCTTCCGACCAGCCGGATCTCAACGACCGTGCGACCTATTACGTCGGCCGCATCGTCACCATCGAGGAAGCGATCGAGTCGGGTCGCGGCCGTGCGCGCGTCGGCGACAGCCTGTGGTCAGTCGAGGGCCCGGATACGCCGGCCGGAACCCAGGTCAAAGTCGTCGGAACCAACGGCACCGTGCTGGTTGTCGACCACATCAGCTAGGTTGGTTTTGAACGGCAATGCCTGCAATCCAGGCTGCAGTACTGGCGCTGATTGCAACGCTTATCAGGCCAGTCCTGCCCGCAGCAGGTCGTGCACGTGGATGACGCCGACCGGCCTGCCCTTCTCAACGACGAACATCTGCGTACGCTTGCGCGCATTGATCTGCTCGAGTGCCGCTGATGCCAGGACATCGCCCGTCAGCGTGTCCGGTTTGCGCGTCATGATATCCTTCGCCTGCGCGGCAACGAGATCAGGCCCCATGTGCCGCCGGAGGTCGCCGTCGGTAATCATGCCGACCAGCCGCCCCTTGTCGTCGACGATGCCGAGGCAGCCGAGGCTTTTTTCCGTCATTGTCAGAAGCGCTTCCGCCATGACGGTGGTCTCGCGAACGAGCGGCAGCTTGTCGCCCACGTGCATGATGTCGGCGACGTACTTCAGCTGTGCGCCGAGCGAACCGCCGGGATGAATTTCCTTGAAGTCGTGCGCTGAAAACCCCTTCGCTTCGAGCAGCGCGATCGCCAGGCAGTCACCGATCGCCAGCGTCATCGTTGTCGATGTCGTCGGCGCCAGCCCGTGCGGGCAGGCCTCCTTGGCGCGCGGCAGCTCCAGGCAGACGTCCGACGACTGTCCCAGTGCCGAGTCGAGTCCCGCCGTGATCGAGATCATCGGCACCGCGAACCGGCGCGAGTAGTTGAGGATGTTTGCAAGCTCGGCCGTCTCGCCGGACCAGGAAATCGCGAGCACGACGTCTTGCGGTGTAATCATGCCGAGATCGCCGTGTGACGCTTCGCTCGGATGCACGAAGAAGGCGGGCGTGCCTGTGGACGCAAAGGTTGCCGCCAGCTTCTGGCCGATGTGGCCGGACTTGCCGATGCCGGTCACGATCACCCGGCCTTGCGCCGATTTGAGCAGCTTCACCGCCTTTGCGAACGGCTTGGCCAATCGACCGTCGAACTGTTTTTTGAGCTGCTTCAGGCCGTTGGCCTCCAGTGCCAGCGTTCTGAGGGCGGAGGAAACCGGCGTTGCCTTGTGGGACTTTGCCTTGGGCCTAGCCTTTGACGCCTTCTTCGGCGCGGCCGCTTTCCTGGTCGCGGCAGCCTTCACATTGAGCGCGGCGTGTTTTGCCATGCCAGCCTGTCTCCTCCGGAGAATCGCCGAACGCGACGTCATCGGCCTCCCTTAGCAAACTGCCGGCGATCGCTAAAGGGATAGTTCGGTCACAGCGACGGGGCAACGCGCGGCGTTTGCGTTGCGGGCCTGGCCAATTCGCCACACCACCGGCCGCGGGCGGCATTCCGCAACCGGCTTGGACCGCCAACCGGCTGGGACGGCAACCGAACGTTAACGTTCCGGTTACTAAAGTGCGCAGAGAGCTTCGAAGAAACCGCCGCCCGGCGCAGCCGGTCGTCGCTGTCGATCTTCGAGCACGTATGCGTTTCGGTAAACCCGCGTTCGATCGAGATCTCGAAAGCCGGAGCGCAGCCTTGGCCGCCAAGCCTCACATCACCGGAGCCTTAGTCGCCAGCCTGGTGTCGCCGGCGCTCGTCCTCGGATCTCCGGCAACTCTCGCACAAACAACCGCTGCCCCGCCGTTTCGCACGATTACCACAATCAATCCGCCGCCCGTTGCCGTGCGCGAGCCGCGCCGCGTGCGCACGTTGCCGGCCCCGGATGCATCGCGCGATGCAGGCGCAGTTGGCACATTCCGCACGCGCATTGATCCAGCGGTGCGGGGCAGATCGCCCGTCCAGGCAACACCGGCGAACGCAAGCGCGATCCTTCGTCCCGGAACGGCTGCTGCACCACAGCAGTCCGGCCTGATCGGGCGCGGTGCCGGTGACACGGCTGGAACCGAAGCCGATGCGCGTGAGGTTGACGAGGCCCGGCCGACCATCATCGATCAACGCAGCGAAACCGATCGTGCGCCGTTCGACTCGCCGCCGGCAGGCTACGACCCGGCAGCATTCGCCACCGAGGTCGCACCACGCCTTGACCGCCGTCCCGGCCAACTCGCCCGTCTCGATCCCTATGCACCGACCGGCATCAGGATGGGCTCGTTTGTCATATATCCGGAGGTCGAAGCCGGCGGCCTCTGGACGTCGAACGTCTTCAACGCCCCGGCCGCACGCGACGATGTTGCCGGCGAATTGCGCCCCTCCGTTCGCGCCGTCTCGAACTGGCGCCGCCACGCAGCGGAAGTCACCGCCAGCGGTGGTTTCACGTTCTTCGACGAATTCGACAGCGAGGACACGCGCGCGCTGCGACTGGAGTCACGTGGTCGCCTCGACATCACCCGCAGAACCAACATCGAAAGCCTGTTCGCCTATAACCTGTCGCAGGAAGAGCGCGGCTCGGCCGACTCGACGGTGGGCGCTGTCGACCGCGCCGATATCGTGACGACGACGTCGGCAGTCACGTTCAACCACCGCTTCAACCGGTTGACGGTGCAGTTGCGCGGCCTTGTCGAGGACGTCGACGCCGGCCAATCCACAGCCATCGCCGGCGGCGCGATTACCAACGACGATCAGGATCAGACCACCTATTCCGGTGCCGGCCGGTTGACCTGGGAGTTTAAACCGACACTGTTCGTCTTCGGCGAAATCGAGGTCGCCCGCCGCGACTTCGAGCGTGCCGCGCTCTCCGACGGCATTCGCCGGGATGCCGACGGGCGCCGCTATCGGGTCGGCTTGTCATTCGGCAATACCAGCGAGATTTTGCGCGGCGAAGTAAGCATCGGCTACGGCAGTGAAGACCTCGATGATCCGCGCCTGCGTGACGTCGACGGCGTCCTCGTCGATGCCAATCTTGCCTGGCGCGCGACCAGGCTGACGTCCGTCCTTTTGTCGGCCCGCAGCGATATCGACACCACCCGCGTTGCGGGTTCAGGCGGGGCTCGCGACAACCAGGTCGGTGTCGAACTGCGCCATGCGCCGCGCCGCAACGTCGTCGGCTCCGCCGGCATTGGCTATGGCCGCCGCGATTACGACGGCGTCAGCCTCCTCGAACAAACGTGGACGGCCAACCTCGGGCTGGAGTACTTCGCAAACCGCAACGTCTCAGTGTTCGCGCGCTACCAGCACACCTGGTTCGATTCGAATGCATTCAATGCCGATTACGAGGCTGATGTCGTGCGCATTGGGATGCGTTTGCGCCGCTGAGTTGGCGGCGAGCCAGTCATTGTCGCTCAATCAAGCTCTAAAGCAGCTTGCGCATTTCTGCGCGCATCGCGTCGGCAAGGTCCGCGCGCTCGAGCGCGTAGGCCATGTTCGCCGCCAGGAAGCCGATCTTCGAACCGCAGTCGTAGATCGTGCCGTCAAATCGAACCGCATGAAACGGCTGGCCATCGCTGTTCATCAGCGAGATCATGGAATCGGTGAGCTGGATTTCGTTGCCCGCTCCGCGTTCCTGCTTTGCAAGCAGACCGAAGATGTCCGGCTGCAGAATGTAGCGTCCGGTGATGTGCAGGTTTGACGGCGCTGTACCAGGCGCTGGTTTTTCGACCATGCTCGTGATCCGCGTCACGGGCGCCGAAGGGTCATCCACGCCGACGATGCCATACTGGTGGGTTTGATCGTCAGGCACCGGCGCCACCGCCACGTGGTTTCCGCCGTGCGCGTTGTAGGCGGCCATCATGTCGGCGAGGCATGGGCTGGCTGCGTGATGCAGCATGTCCGGCAGCAGGAGGGCAAACGGTTCATGGCCGACGATTTCGCGCGCGCACCACACGGCATGACCAAGGCCGAGCGGGGCTTGCTGGCGCGTGAAACTGGTCTGCCCGGCGCCCGGCAGATCCGCCATCAGCGCTTCGAGCTCGCGCGTTTTTCCGCGCGTCTCGAGCGTTTGCTCAAGCTCGTACATGCTGTCGAAATGGTCTTCGATCACCCCCTTGTTTCGGCCGGTGACAAAGATGAAGTGCTCGATACCGGCAGCGCGCGCTTCGTCGACGACGTGCTGGATGACGGGGCGGTCGACCACGGTCAGCATTTCTTTCGGCATCGCCTTGGTCGCCGGCAGGAAACGCGTACCAAGACCGGCCACGGGAAACACCGCTTTGCGGATCCGTTGCTTCGCCACGTCGTAAGCTCCCTTATGCAACTCTGGACAGTCAGGCCTCGGGCCGATGGCGCGAAGATTGCGCTTTGACCTCAAAACGGAGTTAAGGACTGCGATTTTCACCTCTTGAAGGCAATTTCAATCGAATTTGAACAATCGCAATAACCAGCCGGCAAGCATCGTGCTCTTACACTCTTCACCGGAACAAAACCGCAAAAGCGGTAGCACGTTGAACGGGTTGGCAGATCATGAGCGTACTTGTAACCGGCGGAGCAGGGTATATCGGCAGCCATATGGTCCACAAGCTGCGCGACCGCGGCGAGCCGGTGGTCGTAATTGATAACCTCTCCACGGGATTCCGCGAGGCGGTACCGCAGGCCGTGCCCTTCTATCGCGGTGACATCGCCAATCAGTCCCTTGTCCAACAGATCATTCGCGACCACGACGTCAATGCGATCATCCATTTCGCAGGCTCAGTCGTCGTGCCGGATTCGGTCGCCGATCCGCTCGGGTATTATGAGAATAACACGGTCAAGTCCCGCGCCTTGATCGCCGTTGCTGTCGAGAGCGACGTTAGGCATTTCATCTTTTCGTCGACGGCCGCCGTCTACGGGGAGCCTGAAGTCAACCCGGTAAGCGAAACCGCACCGTTGCGGCCGGTATCGCCCTACGGTGCATCGAAAATGATGACCGAGCTGATGCTGGCGGACACCGCTGCAGCGCATGATCTCGAATACGTTGCGCTGCGCTACTTCAATGTCGCCGGCGCCGACCCGCAGGGCCGCTGCGGCCAGTCGACACCGAGGGCGACGCATCTGATCAAGGTCGCGTGCGAAACGGCGCTCGGCAAGCGCAGCCGGATGGCCGTCTTCGGGCGCGACTACGACACTCACGACGGCACCTGCATCCGCGATTACATCCACGTCACGGATCTTGCCCGCGCCCATTGGGATGCGCTCGCCCATCTCCGCGGGGGTGGCCGCTCCGACGTCTTTAATTGCGGCTACACGCACGGCTATTCGGTCATCGAGGTCATCGATTCGGTGCGCGCGGTGGCCGGCGTTGATTTCGAAGTCGGCGACGACGTGCGCCGGCCGGGTGATCCGCCAGCCCTCGTGGCGGACTCGGCCAAGCTGCGCGACACGCTTGGCTGGCGACCGCAACTCGACAATCTCGATACCATTGTCTCCCACGCCCTCGCCTGGGAAGCAAAGCTTACCGAACTGCGCGCCGCGAGCTGATCGCGAGGGCCGATCACCCCGGCGTGCGGGATCGAGCCCAATTGATGCCGTAAACACCCCTGATCCATGTCGTTAAGGCGTGGTCTGGTTCCAGATGCCACCCTGATTCGGTGGCCTTCTGTGCGCAGGCCGTGCAACGCATGCATGCGGGATGACTTTGGTGGATACGTATCTGAGACCGGGATTGTCGTGGGCCGCGGTGCGTCGTCGACCGACGCTTTGGTCGCCAATCCTGCTCGGCCTCGCCGGTTTCGTTGCTGCAGCGACGCTGATCCTGGCGCACCCGGCAGGCGCGCGCCCCAGTTTTGCGGACTGGCTGTCGGCGTTCCGCGCCGATGCGCTACGCTTTGGTATCCGGCCGGAAGTCTTCGACCAGGCCATGGCCGGCGTGCGCCCCGACTACGGCCTTCCCGACCTCGCGATTGCGCAGCCTCGAAAGTCGAAGCCGCGGGGCCAGGCGGAATTCGTACGCCCGCCACAGGACTACCTTTCTGCCCGCATTCTGGACCGCCTGACGCGCACCGGGCGCAAGTTGTTGGTCAGGCACCGCACCGAATTGCGCCAGATCGAGCGTGAACTGGGCGTAGCATCAGCGGTCGTCCTCGCAATCTGGGGACGCGAGACGGCGTTCGGCGGCTATCGCCTGCCCCACAACGCCATTCGCGTGCTCGCCACGCAGGCCTACGTCGGCAATCGCCCGCGCGTCTTCCGCCGCGAGCTGCTCTATGCCCTGCGCCTCATCCAGGACGGTATCGCAACCAAGGCACAGCTGCGCTCCTCGTGGGCCGGTGCAATCGGCATGA
>CBDCYD010000011.1:0-36704 GCA_965224045.1 Hyphomicrobiaceae bacterium | reverse complement strand
CAGGTGCGCTAGGTGGCGTCGCAGGCATCTACAATCGGTTTGCATACATAGACGAAATGAGAGCCGCACTGCAGAAGTGGTCGCGATTTCTTGATGAGCTTGTGGGACAAAAAGCTCCTCTTTGACGATGCTCATGCAGCTCTACCTGGCGCCGATGGTGATGTCCTTGCAGAAGGCTCGACAATAGGAACAGGGCGCTGACCATACTTGCAGGCTAACCGTTGCAGATCGTTGACGGTGGTGAATGGAAGCGACTTGATGCTTCTACTTCACACCAATGAACGTCAAAAGGGGCTAATCAGCCAACCTGAAGTCATGCGGTGGATCGAGAATTAGAATAAAATGCGTCAGCGTAAGCGACTGAAAAAGCAGCTGCGCTGTAGCGTGCAAGATCACGCCCCTAGTCTTTCATCTGTCTTCTTTTCGCCGTCGGCAAAGTCCGAAACACCTCGAGCCATCAAGAAGTTGCATTTGGGCCTTGCCAGCTTCACCGCCGCGGCCAACACCTGACCCTTCCATCTCAACGCCCAATGGCGCAGAATTATACTTAACAATATACTCATGCAAGAACGCAGGCGATCTAAGATACTCTATATCGGATGCGATTACCGGCGTTTCCAGACAGAATAGGGCCTATGTGCACCTGTGGAACCATATGCTTGCGGATGATAGGTGGAATAAGATCGTACCATCCACTATCCACCGCATATTGAACTACATCCAGTACATGTCGAGAAACCTCCACGGGCGTGGGACGGAGTTCCGGTAGCTCGGGTTCTGATATTCTTCGAAGATCCATATCAGAGATAACACTTGGAATGAGCACGTCCCCAAGCGACAATGGCACTTCATTCGTGAGTCTTCTACCGACTCGGAACGCTCCTGCTATTCCAACGAGCATAAAGAGTTCAGGACGGTAAGTTATGCAAGCGATCGTAGCCACTATCGTGGCATCCAGCTTGCCGATTGCATTGGCTGTCAGAACAAAAACGCGCATCGGTCGCGCACACCCCTCGGAGAGCGCACAAATGCCTCAAGCCCAATCTGAGGATCTACGCAACCGCTGTCCGCAAAATCAGGCGATCTAACTTGTCTGAAACCGGCGCGAGCAAGAACTTCGGAGACAGCACTGGCTTCCTCCGAAAGTGCGCACAATATTACGACTGAAGCCTCACGTCCCCCGCCCTAAAGCCTCCGTCATTGCGGCCATGTCGAGACCACCTTAGATGGTAGCCAACGAGCGCCGACACATTGTCGCCCCTCGTAGGGCTTGATGAATCTTTCAGTTCAAGTCATATGCCGCCACCATGTTCGTGATGACGATACACTGGTTCGCTATCATGCACAACTTCGCGGTGAAGTTAACCAACAATTGCTTCGACTTCTCGAACATCGGGGCTCCTGCAGCAAGGAGCAACCAGTTTCATCATGACGCCTAGAAGTTTAGGAGTACTCAATGTCTTTCGATGATGCCGAGCAGGCGCGAGAAATTGTGCGGCGCGGACCTGAATTCTTGGAAGAGCTGGCTGCAGATGACAAAGCGTGGCGATTTGGAGTGTCTGCTTTTTTGATAAGGGGGAATACGATGAGGCGTTAGAGATCCTGAGCTCTGTCCGCACTTATTTGCAGGCCCCGGTCGCAAAGCGCCCCCTGAGCCTTGCTGTATTTGGCCCACCTGGCAGCGGTAAATCGCACCTAGTACGGGAGGTGAAAAGCAAGCTGGAAGACGAGTTTGCTTCAGAGTATTCATTTATTTTTTCTGAATTAAACCTGACCCAAGTTTCTTCTCCGATTGACGTCCACAAAGCGGTCGAGCAAGTCGTAACTGAAGCAGCGACTCCTAGAAGATCAGCGCGATCGAGTTTGCTGGAGACTATTGGGTCTTAGGCGACGTAAGTCAAAGCCCGTTGTGCCATTCCTTTTCTTTGACGAGTTTGACGCGCCCTGCAATGGAACTCCACTCGGTTGGTTGAACTATTTCTTAGCTCCGATGCAGGATGCGAAGTTTGGGCACGGTGAGAATGCATTCGAATTGCGTCAGGCTGTTTATGTTTTCGCTGGTGGTACCGCACAGACGCTCGATAGTTTTGCACTCGCGCATTCTGAACGTTTTGTTGCGGCCAAAGGACCAGACTTTGTAAGCCGCTTGCGCGGTAACTTTGATGTCAGGGGGCCAAATGATCCTGTCTTTACGAAGTCTCGTCGGGCACTTCTCATTCAGTATCAATTGGACCAGAATCAATCGCCGTTGCCAAAATCTATATCGGATGATTTGAGGGAAAGCCTGTTCAATGAGGGACGATATCGTCATGGCGCTAGATCGCTAGCATCTCTTTTGGATGCGGGTGCGGCTCAGGCGGCCGAAAGAGGAGGAGCCAAGATTGAGCGAGGAGATCTACCAAAAGGTAATGTTCTTGCGATTCACGTCGATCAAGGGCCATTGGATGACGAAACGATCGGAGGCCTGATCGGCTGCAGTGTAGGAAAGGAGATTCAGCGGGAACCCGAAAGTAGTGCCGGGAAATGCGTGCAGGACTTGATATCTGCCTTGTGGCAGAACGGAGCTACCATCGGCTACGGCGGCCGATGGGACATGGACCTCACAGACAAGATTCTCAAGTCGAGTCATCGGCTGGAACGTCCAACTGCCACTAGAGAGGTGCGCCTCGAGATCTTCTCTCGGGGCGATAAGCCAATTCAGGAGCAGGGATCGGATGTGGAGGTTGTGTCCATCTTTTCATCTTGGGTGCCGCAAGTGGCTCGTGAAGATGATATCAAACAGAATGAACTTTCTGACTACCTGAACGGTTATAGGATGCGTTGGGCAATGACTTTGTCGGTGCAAGGCGCGCATTCTGGTTGGTGGAAAATTGGCCTAAATACTCAGGACGCATGCCTGGTGTCCTTGAGGAGACCATGTTGGCACTGGTTCTGGGTCAGCAATTTACGTTGTAGGAGGCTTCGGCGGTGCAGCAGCAACAATCGGTAAGCTGCTCGGTCTCGCAGCAATTGGGGATGGCATTTCAGAGCTGCCAGATGACGAGAGTCTCGATGAGCTGCCACCGAGTCATGTAAGCGTTCTCAAGCAACACGGTGAGCTATTCCAACCGATGCCGGGAATGGGACTTGCCGATGGTGGGCGGTAGCGCAGCGGCCTTCGTTGCCTCACGCGCGATTGGCAGCCCACATTGGACACCGAATGGTTTGTCCTTATCTGAAAATAGGAAATTGTTCCTTTCAGAAAGTCCCGATGAAATAAGACGGTTGGTAATCAAAGGGCTCTTGGCAACGGTTGGGGCACTTGAAGCTTGTTGTGACCGGCTGCTGTACGAATCTTCTATGATTTCTGGGCGAACTATCCCGTGTGAGGCTGCGTGGATATTGGAACTCGCAGCTATCGTGCGAGATGTTGCTGCAATTGCAGTTTGCCGGTAGGCGAATTCGAGAGTTGCGGCGGCGTCAATTCAAGGGCATGTACCTCGCCGCTAACTCAATCGCAAAAAACTGCGTGACATCGCATGACAAAGCATGATAGCTATCAGATAGCTTTCAATTTGCTCGTTGTTTTGTCTAGCGTCCCGAGCAACATTCGAGGACCGCAGTCATGAGCCTGAAAACGGAATTACCTCGCATCGTCGATGCCAAGGAGTTGGCACTGATTGTCCCGTACTCGCAGAGTTATCTGCGCATCTTGGAGCGCGACGGGAAATTTCCAAAGCGCATTGCGCTTGGACCGCGAAGAGTTGGGTGGCGATTGAGCGAAATTGAGCGGTGGATCGCAGACCGCGAGCAAGGCGACCAAACAGACGATTAAGGCTGGGAGTTAGTAAAAGATGCTCACTCTGACTATTGGCTCTGGAAAGGGCGGCGTTGGCAAAACGACACTCGCTGCATCGCTCGCAGTTGAAAGCGCTATCCGCGGCGAACGGGTCGCGATCCTAGATCTCGATCGCATGCAATGCTTGGCGCGCTGGTGGGAACTTCGCGATGACCAAGAGAATCCACGCCTCGTCGTGGGCGTTGATGACATTCCGGAAGCCAAGCAGCTTCTGGCGGAAGCCCGGCTGGAGTGTCCTCATTATAGATACGGCGCCGAACTCACTTCAGGATGCCAGCGAGGCGTTTGCCGCTTCTGATCTCGTCATCGTTTCCAACAAGGCCTTCGCCCGTCGACGTGAAACAATACCGTATTTCCAGCCGGAAATAGAGCTGGCGAAAACAAGAAGTGCCTATGTTCTCACGATGGTTCCACAGCGATCGAAGTTGGCGCGTGGTGCGCAATCGTATCTCGCGGGGGAGGGGCACGTGCTGTCTGTCAAGATTATGGACCGCCAGGAATACCCGATGGCGATGACCGCGGGAATGGTGGCGGCGGAGATCGATGAGTCGGGGGCGTCGCGTAGAGAGATCGCATCGCTGTGGCGAGAAATTGTCAGTTTGTGCGATCGTACGGCGCTGGACCAGGCGGGATAGGGTGGCTGAGATGACCAGAAAGTTTGATCCAATTTCGATTGATGAGCTCAAGCAACGAAGGCGGGAGTTCAGTGAGCCTCAACACAGTGCGCGCGCGCCAGCAAAGCGTCTCGCAAGCGGCTCGAAGGATGGACGACAGTTGCGAAGTCGAGAACCCAAAGAACAGTTGAACCTTCGCGTGCCGGCATCCTTCAAGCAGGAACTATTCAAAGAGGCACAAGAAACAGGATTGACGATGGCCGAGTTGGTCGAAGAGGCATGGAAGCTCTACGTCGCATCGAAGTCGTGAGCCTATAAGGAACGGTACATGGTCGTTTCTTGATGGAGCGTAATCGGCGATCCGTCGCCTCCCTCAAGGGCAAGCCCGCTTCGCGGGCGCTGTCGCGCCCTTGACCGAGCCACCGGCCGCCGAAGCAGGGATAGGCAGAAACGAACCAGAAAAATTGTGTTTTGCGTATCGAAGGTTCGGCCAAAGTGGTGTCGATCATGCGCAAGGCAATAAGTTTCGTTGGCCTGATATTCGCCATCGGCCTGGTTCTCATTTCAGCCGCCATCAATTGGCGGTTCAATATGTTCATCGGCGCAGCGAATTTGACCAGCACATGCTTGGCGCGGCGAGCGTCATTGCGGATTTCTTCAAAGCCATGCTGCCGTTATTCATCGCTTGGGCGTGGGCCGACGGACGCCGAGGGACATTGCTGGCCGCCGTCGTGATGTGGATTGCATGCGTTGGGTATAGCCTTGGCTCGGCCGTTGGTTATGTGGCGCTCAATCGCGTTGATACGGCAGCGGCGCGCGAGCGGTCTTTGGCAGCTTACCGAGATCTAAAGAGTGAGCTCAGAAAAACAACAGACCGCATCGCGCAATTGGGTGTCGCGCGGCCGATCGCGGCTATTAGAGCGGAGATTGAGGGCGCGAAGGCTGCAAAGCTGTGGCGACGGACCCGGTCGTGTTCGAGCGTGACCCGCCGCGCCCACCGTGACTTCTGCGGGACGTTTTCGACAACTGGAGGCAGAAATCGCAACTGCAAACGAGCAGGCATTGCTCCGCAAGAAGGCTGAAGGACTGCGGAACAAGGTTTCCGACGCCCGACGGAAACTGCAGGTGGGGAGCATTGATCCACAGTCGGAATTCCTTGGCAGCACTGACGAAATCGAGTCCTGAGGCGGATGTCGAACGCCATCGTTACATGGTTTGCCGTGCTGATTGAACTGGGGCCAGCCTCGGCTTGTTCGTGTCATTGAGTTGGTGGAGCAGCACGCAAGCGGTAACGGCGGCGGTGAAGACCGGTGACCTGGCACAGTTCGCGGTTGCGCGATTGGAACTGGCTCATGGAGAATCCACGGACATTGAGAGACTCCATTGTGACTATGCCGCCTGGTGCAGGGCCAAGAACCTGAAGCCAGCATCGCCAGGGCAGTTCGTCAACGATTTTCGAGAACTTTGCGAACTCGTTGGTTTCGAGATGCAGGGGAGGGGAGACAGGCTTTCCTGTCTTGGTGTTCGGCCAATCGGAGAGCGAGCGGCAAGTTAATGTTGCTCAGAGCTTGTACGTCGCGCCGGATGCGGAAAGTGCGAGGTCAGGCTCCGCAGGTGAAACTTCGCTTGGCGTGGTTTCGCGTGCGGAGCAAGGCCGGTCGCCAACGGCGACGCACTGAAAAGAGGGTAGTAAGCCAGAGTACATCGCGGCGGAGTGGTCAAGTGGCGTAGGGAAGTAAAAAATGTACGCTGATAGTGCTGCGTACTGCGTTCGAGGCTCAATCAGGAAAGGAACACTGCGATGGCAGGTGGAAGACCAGACTTCGTTGCATACACGGTCCGCGAGCGCGGTACTGATCGCAACGGCGAGCGACTGAAACCGTTTTGGTGCCGTATTGGTTCGGCATTCGCTCACGAGAAGGGAGATGGTTTCAACGTCGTCTTGGACAGCTTGCCGATTGACGGCCGGATTGTGTTGCGCCGCCCGAAGGAAGATGAGGAAGAGTAAGTTGGGCTTTGCGAGGCTCCACCGTGTTGGCCCTGCCGATTGGCAGGGCTATTCTTGTGGATGTAGTCAGATGATACGTCGACGTTGATATTCTATCTCTCGGACTAACATGTCCGAGTTTGTCAGGCCCTGCGCTCATTGGTCGGGATCGTGTAAATTGAAGAGCTCTAGCGGTGATTAGATCTTTTCAAGGTGCTTTCAATTGCGGCGCGTTCGGAACTGAAGAAGACCCGATCGTCAGGGGTGTGGCCAATGACCTTGCCTGACGTGGTGGCAAATTCCCATGCAGCCTTGGAACTCGGCACCTTTTCCCAATACCGTGTTGCCAATTCATCGTCGTGAGGTCTGAGTACGCTTCATAACAGTGGCGCTAGTTTCCTGACCTTGTGATGGTCGTCTGCGGCCATGATCATAGCCGGGTAATGGCGGTGTTGAATTGCGCCGATCCAAAACAGGTCGAACGGGCCAAAGATATCTTCAACTTCCACAATGTGGATATAGGCCGCTGACGAATCCTATACCAGTTTTCGCAAACTGCGCTGGTTCGTTCGAATCGACAAGGTAGACACAGCTATCTCTCGCCGGGTAGCGCTGTGGTCGCGCGCCTTCAAGTGCTTTCCTTGCCGCGCTGGAGATCTTCGGTGTGCCAGGCCGCAGCGATGTGCCAACTTTGAGACGAAGCTCAGAGGCATGGAAGTATTGTTGGCTCACGCTATCACCCTAGGAGGCACTTGATCGGTTCGAAAACGGTCGGTTTTGGCTCAGAAAACGAGTGTCTGATTTGCCCAGTATTTTCAAGGCTTCATCTCGCGCAAATTCACCCCCCGTTTTTGGCTCACCTTGAAGTGTACCACGCGCTCACGTGGTAAAATGGAAGGGATGACATGGCCAACTGAGACAATCGAAGAATTTGAGATGCTTGCGCAGTGCGAGCTTGATTGTCAGGAAACAGCAGAAGCAACTTTGTGACGGAGGGAAGCTGATGGATAGAAGGTTGAGGCGGGTGGAGAACCTTCAGACTATGTGGCCCCGAGATTGAGAAGATGGTCGCTGGCCTGGAGGACGGTATGGCCGAGGCATTTGAGATGTTGGGTGTAACGCTTGCCGGTTTTACGACAACGCCAGAGCAGGCAGATATGTACATGGCAGTGATTTTCCATCTGCTTCCACTTGATGCACAAGAGCGAATGCTGGCTGATCCGAGATTGGAGACGAGTGCAAACGGTTCTTCCGATCCTAAAGGAGCTTCGGAGTAAGTAATCGGGGTGACACTGTGATGCGCGGGAGGTGATTGAATGTAAGCGCTCAATCTCCCCCTTCTTTCGCGGCTCGTGAAGCTATGCCCATTGTAGTGCATGGCGGATCTTGGATTGACATCGACGCAGCAGTTTTGGCTTGACCATGTTGAGGCGTGCGAGGCCGCGGGTGTGCCGATGAAGAGCTATGCCGAAGGGCACGGGCTCAACCTGCAGAGCTTTTATTGCTGGAAGGGGCAGTTGAAGAAGCGCGGGTTGCTATCGTCGCCCCTCTCATCGACAGACGACAATGCGATGCTGCCGGTGGCGTTTGTGGGGTCGCCCGGGTCTCAACCAAGCGCACGCATATTGCTCGCAAACGGCATCACCATCGAAGTGCCGCCCGGCGTTTCGCCTGAGATGCTTGTCCGTTTGATCGGTGCCGCGATGGACGTGCCCTCGTCCTTCGGAAGATGTGTCGCTCTCATGATGCGACCGTCGAACGATATCGAGTATGTCTGGCTTGCGCGTGAGCCGCAGGACTTCCGCAAAGGTATTAACGGACTGTCGATCGTGGTCGAGGAGCAGCTGGCGCACAATCCGTTTTCCGGGCCACCTGTTCGTCTTCATCAACAAGGGCCGCGACAAGATCAAGGCGCTGTATTGGGAACGGTCCGGGTTTTGTCTGTGGCAGAAGCGGCTGGAGAAGGAGCGCTTCAAATGGCCCGAGCATCTTGTTGGCGCGTCGCCGCCGGCCAACCCGGCGCGCGGGTCATGCGGCACAACCGGTGCAAGCACCACGGCCACGATCGTACTGGATGGTCAGCAGCTCAATTGGCTGCTCGACGGCTATGATCTTGCGGCCCATGCGGCCACACCGCTCGTTATGTTACCGAACGGTCCTGTAGATTGTCGCGTTGGCTGACGCCAGGGTCGCGCAAATCACTTAAGTTCCGGGCATGGCAAAGGCCCACCGCGATCTTCCAGATGACATCGATGCCCTGAAGGCGTTTGCTGGTTGCTAAAGACAACCACATCGCCATCCTGGAGGAGAAGTTGCGGCTTGCTTCGCTGAAGCAGTTCGGTGCCAGCTCGGAAAAAGCCAATGACGATCAACTCGGGCTTTTCAACGAAGCCGAGGAGGCGGAATCCGCGCCGGATGATGAGGCCGGTGTCGGCGCCGTCAATGTCACTGTTGTCGGCGAGCACACGCGCAAGACACCGGGCCGCAAGCCGTTGCCGGATCATCTGCCGCGCATGCGCGTCGAGCACGACTTGCCTGAGGACGCCAAGGTCTGCGGCTGTGGTTGCCGTAAAACCAAAATCGGCGAGGAAGTCTCTGAGCAACTCGACATCATTCCGGCCCGGGTCCAGGTGTTGCAGCACGTGCGCTTCAAATACGCCTGCCGGTCCTGTGAGGGAACCGACGATGATGGGCGGGCGGTGATGACGGCGCCAATGCCGCCGCAGCCCGATCCCAAAGTCAAATGCTTCTCCAGGTCTGCTGGCCTACATCGTGATCGCCAAGTTCTGCGATGGCCTGCCGCTCTATCGCCTGGAAAAGATGTTCCCGCGGATCGGCGTGATACTGCTGCGCGCGACGATGGCCTACTGGATGATCCGCTGTGGCGATCTCATCGAGCCGCTCATCGCAAAGATGCATGATGCGCAGATGGCTCACGACATCATCCAAATGGACGAGACGACGGTCCAGGTACTGAAAGAGAAGGGCCGTGCCCCACAATCACAGTCCTACATGTGGGTGCGACGAGGCGGTCCACCGGACCAACCGGTCATCTTGTTCGACTACGAACCCTCGCGCGGCGCCAGCGTTCCAGCACGACTGTTGGAAGACTTCCAAGGTATCCTGCAAACCGATGGCTATGAAGGCTATGCGGGTGTGGCCAAACGCAATGACATCACCTGGGTAGGTTGCCTGGCGCACGCCCGGCGCAAGTTCGATGAGGCGTTGAAGGCACAGAGAAAGAAGGGCCGGGGTGGTCTTGCCAAACAGGGCTTCGAGTTCATTCAACGGATCTACCGTGCCGAGCGTGAGGCCCGCGAGCGTGGTCTCGATGCCGACCAGCGCAAGGCTCTACGCGATGAAAAGGCAAGACCTGTCTGGGATGAGATGCGCCAATGGCTCGACGGTGTTCGCGGACAGGTCCCCGGGAAATCGCTGACCGGCAAGGCGCTGAACTATCTCGATACGCAATGGTCGCGCCTCATCCGCACTCTCGACGATGGCCGCATCGAGGTGGACAACAACCATTGCGAAAATGCGATCCGTCCTTTTGTTCTTGGAAGAAAGGCGTGGCTCTTCGCTGACCACACCTGCCGGCGCTACTGCTTCTGCCCGTCTCTACAGCCTCATTGAAACGGCAAAGGCCAACAGGGTTGAACCCTATGCCTATCTGAAGCGCGTGTTCGAGCAACTACCGGCAGCCATCGCCGCTGACGATGATGACGCCATCATCCGGCTGCTGCCCTGGAACGTCGCCGCCACCGACGCGTAGCGTCGGCCACCACACACCAAAATGTCAATCCCGACTACCGTCACCGCGAGATTGATCGCTTACGATTGAATGAGCGACGAACACAAGCTGGGTGATGTTGTGGCCCAGAAGGGATCACCGGATGATGTGATGGTCATCACCGACGTCATCCGTTTTGTTGATGGAACTGGTAGCGCGTACTCAGCCACGCCAGTGGGCGGTGGTGGATATCACCGGATTTAGTACTCTCCCAACGGACTGATGTCGGTGCCGGACGAAACCGCACAAGAAGAGATGACTCCTGGCGCGATAATGGAGATTGCGCTGCAAGCGCTTTTGTCCGTGGCCGAGGCACACGGAATGGGTAATCGCCGAGCGGTCCATCTCTATGAGGAACTGTCCGACTATCTCTTCGAGAGAGATGTCGTGAACGAGCACTCGGTTACGTACTTCTTAGAACTCGTGTCTGCGCTCGACAGATTTCGGCCACGGCCCGAAAAGGGCAAACTGAAAAGTTAGTTGTTCATGCCTCTTCCGGGCTGGGTGGGGGATGCCCCGAACCGACACCCCAACAGCAACACACCCCGCAGTGGCGGGGTGTGTTTCGTTTCGTGCACCTGGTTAGTTCCTCGTGTCGTCCAGCAGCTCCTTCAGGTCTGCCAGTCGGGAGTTGAGAACGTCAATCTCAACCCGCAGCTTCGCGGATTCATCGAGAATGAGGTCCGCGAGTTGTTTGAAGGCTGCATCGGTTTCGCTGTCCATAGAAGAAGGAAGCGCTACGCCGCTATACCAAGGTGTCGCTCGATGGTTGTGACACGCTCGGCGAGGTTGTCTTGCTGGCGCTGCATCGCCGTGTCGTCGAGCCGACGATTGATGCCAGACACTTTGCTCTCAAGTGCACTCAAGCGTTCATTGGTTTCGTGACGAAATTCGTTGAGTTCGTCCTTCGTCGCCATGTGCTCCTTGATGAAGTTGAGGCTGTCGATGATGTCTTTCGTGTTTGTGTCCATAGATGAAGAAGTATAGCACGCTAGAGTGTGATGCGCCCGGCTTCGCGGGCGGCCTTCGCGTAGACGGATAACGGCTTATCAAGCGTCACGTGGATGTCGCGCTCGACATGAAGACCGAGGTTCCCGCGATAGCCGATGAGCTCGGCGAGCGACACGCTGCCAATCTCAGGAACGCCCAACCCAAGGTCACACAAGCCCCAAGCGATATCGGGGGTGTCCGGAAAGAGCTCGGTCAAGAGCCAGGTGGCGCTCGCATCCGGGGTGAATAATTTAACGACAGGCACGGGGTCAAAGTCGACTTCAAGAGCGGCACGGCGGCCGTTTTCAAGCAGCTGTTCGCGCTGCTGTGGGGTCAATAATTCCATATGGTAGAATTGAGAGTGATAAGGGGCGCGGGAGCTACTGCTTCCGCGTGTTTCGTTTTGCAAAGCGCGCAACAGCGGCTCGCATGCACGACGCTTCTCGCGATACGACAAGCGCAATGTTGGCAAGCACGGTGAAGTCGTCTTGCTCAACGTCTGCAGGAAGTCGCGTGTAGAGGTCCTGCAGGTCTTCCGCTGCTGTCGCAAGCATCTCGGCGCGCTCAGCGAAGGTTGGTTTTGTTGTCATAGGTACAAAGGAATTGATTAATAATCTCGACCTGCCTTCACGGCATACCTGGAATTGGAGCCGACGTGACGGCGCAGGGGTCAAGGTGGGGCACCCGACGAGAAGGAGCGTAGGCAATGGCGCCCGGTGGGTGCCTTGACGCCGCGCCGTGTCGGCTAACATGAAAATGCCGTGAACAAAGATCGAGAACACGTCGGCACGAAGCGAAGCGCAGTGCGATTGGTCGGGGCACCGGACGGGGGGAGGAGGCAACCTATTCTGTGCGAGCCGTGCGAGCTCCATCTCGGTCGTCAAAGGAAAACACCCCCGCCACGAGCGTGACGAGGGTGCTTTCGGTAACGGAGAATCCTCTTGCCGAGGATTTCTCACGACTCCTGTATCGCACAGCTTGCTGTTTGAAACCATCACGAAGTGACGTGCTGGGACGGCATACGTTCGAGTGGTCGCGTCGTTTTCGGAGCCAGTGCGTCGGTTACGCCCCAAAAGGGCCGACGCACTGGCGCAGAGAACGGCGGGGGTCGTTTTTGGTGAAGTGTTGAGGGAGCAAGGGACGAAAAGAAAAACGCGCCGGGATGGGCGCGTATCAGACGGGTTCTCGATCAAGATTTCTCGAAATGCATCCGACAATGAGAAACCGACACCATCCGAAAATGCTACCGGTACTAGAGATGGGTCGGTGCCCGTTTCAGTAGGTCGTCGGCACCGAAAATCTGGCTTACACCATCCCCCCGTGCCAGGGTTTGGTAAGTGAAGTTAGTGACGCGTGCCAAGCGTCGAGCCCTACTGGCCAACCTTCCATATAAATGATTTGGATCATCAAAAAAAGACCAGCGAGGTTGGCACTCTCGCTGGTCGTTCGGTTCGATGTGCACGAACCTATCTCAAACGTTGCTACAACGTAGCGCGGCACGGCGCGAGCTGTCGCTTGAGCACATACGTTGTAGCACAAACAGAAAAAAAATCAAATATATCAACAAGTTATTGGAGAAACTCCGGCCTATTGACAACCACGTTAGAATCAGAATCAACTACCCAAATCTATCGGCCGTGGACCGAAAGTGGCTTCGATCGCCAATCCTAGCCCAAATCCCATACCCCGACGTGGCATCGTGCCTGCGACGTCCTGGACCCTGAGGCTGAACTCAGCCTCGGTGGAATTCGAGGACGTTTGCGATGCCACATGGAAGCTACCCCCAGCACGTTTTTCGTAGACTTTTGCGGGCGCTCAACAACGCCAGAGTTGGCGTCTGCGTACGCGAATTAACATTAGCCTATTTCATTATAGCGTCCTTGTGTTTTTGGCCGCCATCGACTGCGCCTCCGATGTTGGATCTTCGCTTGAAGTTTTCAACCAATTCTTCCCGGAGGTACGCAATGCAAAAATCCCACCGAACAGCGATACTTTTAGCCCGCGGTTTAGGGCTGCGCCGAGTCCACATTCAAGCCGGGAAGCATCATCCAAAACTCGTGGGTGAGATCTACGGCGAGCGTATCGTTATGCCCATTGCTGGACACGGCAACGCCGACCGCCAGCGGAATTATCTCCGACCGAAACTCCGCAAGATTGTGGTCCAGCAGATAAATGCGAATTGCGGCTCTGGTCCGCAGAGCGGGGGAAAGTCATGAAGATAATATTGCTCTGCGATCCGGCCGACCTGCCAGATGATCTGGAATTGGTCATCTATAAACCAGTGGGCCGCGATGTTGCCGTGGCGTGTAATCGCGCGAGACACGGCGAATTTCGCCACGTGATCAAGGTCGATGACGACGACAAAGGCGGCGTGCCGCCGGTTCCACAACCCTTGCCAAATTCCATGGCCGTGCCGCGTTCGCAGCCGACCGCGAACTTCGACGTAATCAGCGGCGGAAAGGATGATTGAGATGGGCACACTCAAAATTTTTGATCGCACGTATTTCCCAACGATCCCAGAAGATGCCGTTGTCGAACTCTCGTCTGCGGCGGACTGCACGTTGGTCATCGAGGTGCGCGGTTCGGGCGTCGTCTACGCCCGCTTTACAGTTCAACTCCCAAACGTGTTCTCCGGGACGATCTCGGACGAGTTGCCCGCCGGCGTCGTGGTGGCTCCCTACAAACGCATCGTGACCCTACCGAACGGGGAACGCTTGCAAGCAGGCTACGTCGCGGAGTGCGTGGCGATCGCGGAGGGGGAGAATATGGAATTCTCAAAGGACGTGATTCAGCGTCTGCATGAGAGGAGGGCGAAGCTGTGAGAGGATTCAACACGTGCACAGGATCCGAGTGCGCCCGTTACCTGCACTGCGATTATTGGACCAACGAGTGGGGGAGCCAGTTTTATGGATGCCTCTACCTGACGCAGTACGCACCCGGGCCAGGAGAAAGTGGAGGCGGCGGGATTCATCCCGTCGTTTTGTTGGCTCTCGTTTGTGGCGGCGTCGTTCTGTTTTGCATGTTCATGGAAGCCCTCACGCAGGGGTCGTCAGATAGCGCGCCAAGCACACTCCAGCAGAGCCAGCAACTGGTTCAAAATCTGAGACGAGAAACCGCCCAAATCCAGCAACGCACGCAGCACCTGCAAATCGAAGCGCAGCAGGCGGATGCCGAGGTCATCCGACAACGCGCGATGTGGGAAGCATCGCGTGCCCGAGAGAGGCTGCGGAGAACGGGAGGCTGAGATGAGCAACATCGTCAAACGTGAAGGGGCGGCTCCGGTCGCCCCGGCCCGGATGCAAACAGCCCAGCTTGCGCGGCGGCCGGATACGAGCGGCGGATACCTTTTTCCTGAGAGTGGGAAGCGGCGCGAAGCGCGGATAATTCGCGCAGACGCCGAGGTCATTCGGGCCGGCACTGACCACATGAACGCACAGAAAGGGTTTGTTGAAGCGTCCGTGGAGTATGCCCGCGCTGTGAACAAGCTCAATGCCTTGCCAGAAATTCTGCATGCTGATCGTTGTGCCTGGCAGGCGCAGTGGGAGGTCGAGGCCATAGAGCAGGAGACATCCATAAAAGTTGCCATGGAGCGTCAGCGCACCGAGCTGATGCGCGAACACGCCGTCCAGGCGGAGCTCGAAAGTCGCATCGAAGCGTACCGGGCACAAAGTGCTGAGAGCGATAGCTTTCGCAATCAGTTTTTGGAAGGTCCTGAGGGCGAGCGCGGCGGCAGTCGAAACCAGGCGCTTGAAGAGCTCGATGCGCAAATTCGTGTGCTCTCGAACCTGGAAGATCAGGGCGAGGAAGTGTCTCGAAAGTTGGATGAACTCAGAGCCGAACAACAGCGCTTGGCGATGTTCAGCGCGCCGGTTCGATAAGGAGAGAATGATGCAAAAGGTCTGTCTGCCAATTGGCTGTTTTCACGACTATTCGATGTTTGCGGTGATGCAAAATCTCGATGTGTTTGTGCCAGTGATGATCCTGGTCATTGGGTGGGGATGGCTCCTGCAGAACGTCGTGTGTCGAGGAGAGACTGAGCGACTGGTTTCGCATACGGTGACGGTAGCGGTTCTGACGTGGGCGATGGTCGCGATGATGCGCGTACCAGCAGGGCAGCTGCACGGGGGGCACGAAAAGGCAGTGCTGGCGTGGAATGCCTTCCGGGTATGTATTGTTTTGATGCTCGTGTTGTTTTGGGCTCCGTTAATCCGGTGGCACGCGACGTACTGGAATCGGCAAAGTCACAAGCAAAACCCACCACGGACCATCCAGCGCATTGATGGACAGTTTCAGACGCCAATAGCGCCGGCAAATCAGGATGAGGCCAGTGCCCGAGAGCGCGCCCGTCAATACCAGCAACGCCATTCCGGGAGATGATGAGATGCGCTGCAAAGCTGCACTGCGCCGACGACGTTCGTCGCGCATAGCCACCACCTTACAATCCGGCGATGTCGGGTTTGGCGTCACACAGGACCGGCAGGTTGCCCGTATGACGGCACGCGAGAGCACAATGCATTCCCTGCGGTTGGGCTCAACTGGAAAGGGGAAGACAACGCTTCTCGAGCTCGAGATCCGGCAAGTCATCCGGAACCGGCATGGCGTGTGTGTCATCGATCCACATGGTGGTTTCGCGGACTCGCTGTTCAAGAACATTCTTCGCTGGCTCAAAGTATCGGGCGCGCACAAAGGACGGCGGGTCCATATCATTGATCCTTCGGACGATGCCTTCATCACCGGCTTCAATCCACTGCGCGGCCATGGCCGTTCACCCTCGGCGACGGCCGAGTCAACCGTCAAGGCGTTCGGGCGCTTGTTCGGCGATGAAGACCTGAGTGCCAAGCCAAGCGCGCAAAAAATGATGATGGCCGTCGTTGCGGCGCTGTCGGAGTTGAACCTGACGTTGGTTGACGCGCAGCAGTTGTTGGATATCGACCGTGGCGGTCTGTTTCGAGAGTGGGCGCTGGAGCACATCCAAGACCCGCATACCCACGCGGTCATCTCGCGTTTTCATTCGCGCACGCAGGCGGCTAGGCGCGATGCTGAGATCGATGCGATTGGTCCCGAGAATAGATTTAGCGTTTTGCTGCGCGATGAGACCACGCGCCTGATGGTGGCGCAGGAGAAGCACACGCTTGATCTCGCGGAGGCAATGGACCGGGGCGACATTATTTTGGTCAATGCGCAGCCGTCGAAATCAGTTGGCCAGGAAGCGTGTCAGTTAGTTGGATTGCTCCTGGTTCGCGAGCTTTTTTCGCAAGCCATGTTGCGCACCAACACACACCATTTCCACCTGTTCATCGATGAGTGTCAGAACTACATCGCTGGCGCCGAAGAGATTCTCGACCAAAGTCGGAAATTCGGACTCCACCTACATCTGAGTACGCAGCGATTGGGGTCTCTGCGGCAGGGAGGCGACAACCTGTTCAATGCGGTGATGGCAGGAACTTTCAGCAAACTGATCATGGGCGGCCTGCCCATCGAGGATTTGAAGGTCCTTGTCGAAGATGCATGGCCGCTCGATCTTGAAAGACCGGTGGCGGCGCTGCGCAAACCGACAGCAATTGGCCAACATAAAGAATGGCTCCGCAATACCAGCGAAGGTTTTGGTATCTCATACGGTACGTCGGTCAGTCGGACAGAGGGTGATAGCCGTGGTGGCGGCACGAGCACCAGTGAGAACGAGGCATACTCGTACGGTGGCGGACGCAATTGGCAACGGGATGGCGGTGGCCATCTCACCGGGCGAGGACGCAACCAAAGTGAGATGGTTCGTTGGGGCTCCAGTACGTCGGACAGTCAGTCGTGGAGTAGCAGCGAGAGCACGACGGAGGGCGAGTCATCGAGTGAGAGTTGGAGCTGGAGCGAAGGCAAGTCAGAGACCTTCGTTTCAGACTACAAAGTATTGGCAACGGCAGTCCACTCGCTAGCCAACGTTGTCCATATGACGGCGCGGGATGTCAAAAATCTCAAGACCGGGGAGGCCGTCGTACTCTCCGGTGAGCGCGATCCGGCGTGGATCAGAATCCCAAAAGTTGAAGTCCCGTTGATGGGCGAGCCTGAATTGCGCGCCTTCAAACACAGTCTCATGCGTGACAGTCCGTTCTGCGTCCCAATCCAAGACGCCAGGGCGAACTACGCGCGCCTCACCCGCGAGACGCAGACCAAGGTCGCTGGCGGCGAAGTCATTGAACCTGAGAGCTTCAAGGTGATCCGTGATGGTTGAAATACGAGCCGTAGATGTTGCCATTCCGCACATTCCGGCGACACGCTGGAATACGTGCTGGATATCTGTCGTGCGGCAAGTGACGAACTTCTTGGTCGGCCCGCCCCTCACGCCAAGCGAGGACCGTGTTGGCGAGCTCGGCTTAGGGCTCTCCGAAGGCGTGATGCGACCAGGCACGACGCATCCAAGCTGGGAGCAGGGCCTCAACCTCTTTGCCATCAAGGGCCTCATCGAGGGCCTGACCTCGTGCCCGGCTGAGATCGTCAACAAGTCGCTGGTCTTCGATCCCAACGGCTTCGAGATGTGGCTGCACGCGGTAGTAGCACAGTTGCGCGCCTTGGGGGGCGTGCTCATCAACGTGCAGTATCCATCGGGGACGTGCCACATCATGCTCGTGCGCGGTGTGGTGATTGGCAAAGCCGACAACCGCTACCTCTTGGTTGTCAACGATCCGGCCCGGCCCAAGACGGCAATGTTCGACGCCTGGCATGTCTATCACAACGAGCTGACGGCCACGATGTTTGTGGATTGTCAGAATATCGGCCGCACCTTGGAACCACTGAGCAAAGCGCAGAAGAGCGGCGTCTATCCCCACGAAATGTACGTCGGGCCTGAGGTACAATAGGGCGATGGGAATCCAATTCGACAGGCCGGCAAACCCTCGACCAATCCGCATTGGTGAGCGCGACATTGAAATCATCGCACAGGTGCATAAGCACCGGCTCGTCAACGCTGATGGCATCTGCCGCGCAGTCTCGCACATGACCTTCCGCGATGAGGATGCTGCTGGTTCCGACAACCACACGCGGCGGCGTTTGCAGGCGCTGTGGGCGGCGGGCTTTCTAGCCCGACCGCGCGCACAGACGTTGGTCATGGGCAAGCAAGAAAACAAGAGCTTGGTGTACGGCCTCGACCAGAAGGGAGCCGAGCTCCTGGTGACAGAGCGCAACCTTGATTTGAAGCCAAGCCGCTGGAGCGAGAAAAACGCGAGGGCGAGGTACAGCTTCATTTCGCATTCCGTAGACATCGCCGATGTCCTGACCCGCTTTGAAGCGGCGGCGCGAGAGCAACCTGGGCTGAGCTACATTGACAGCCAGGTGCTGCTCTCTGAAGCGCCGCACGCAACGCAACAACGGCGCAATCCGTGGCGCTTCCAGGGTGAGACAGGTTTGGGCGGTAGTAGCCGCACCATTGCCTGCTACCCGGATGGCGTCTTTGCGCTTGAAGAGGCATCCGACGACAGCCGGACGCGCATGTATTTCACGCTTGAAGTTGACAAGGCAGGGGGCGGCCGCAACTCGATGCCCGTTATTCGCGGCAAGGGTCTTGAGAGTGCGTATTGGGCGGCACGCGAAGCGGTTGCGCGAACCAAGAGCGAGCACAATGCCGAACGCCTCAGGGGTGAAATTGAGAATGCGCGCGTGAAGCTGCTGAAGGCAAACTGCACTGATCGACAGCGGAGCTACATCCAAAAGATTCTCAGCTACTACTCCGGCTGGCGGTCACGCCCACAATGGCATCAGGAGCAGTTCGGGTTCCCGAGCTACCGGGTGCTCACCGTGACCGGTAGTGAAGAGCGGATTGCGACAATGAGCAAAGCCGTCGAAATTGTCACCGGCAGCCGCTCCACCGGCATGTTCTTGTTTGCAACCCGCGATGCCATTCAAGCGAGCGACAATATTTTCGATGTCACTTGGCGCACGGCGGCCGGCAAGGGAGTGAAATTCCTGGTATAGGCACGCACTCCATAGAACGGAAGAAATAGTGTGCTAAACACGTGCGGAAAACAGCCTAACAGCGGTGTGACAAGGCGGGAAATTGTGTTCCACATCGCATGCCTCATTCAGCGTGTTTCAAACGTTGGCCCTCCTGTTGCAATATCCCAAGAACCGGACGCGATGTGCTCAACTTGTGCATTACCGGGTCGGGCCATCCTCTGCCATTGCTGGCTTACACCTTGCTGCAGCGCACCAACGTCGAAATGGTAACAAACCGGACGCCAGAACTGGGCACTCACATTTGTAGCACGCGTACTACCGGGGCAGTGACAGTCAGCCCGGAATCTTATCCGCAAGGTCCAGACAATCGGACCGGGTTCGTGCTCTTGTTCATCGTCAGGACCGAAGCGCGGAGATGGGCGCGCATATTGGGTCTGGTTGCTCGTGGGCGGAGCCTCAGAAGATCATTTGCGCTGTGTCTTGAAGCAATGCAAAGCAAGCGCCGACAATAGAATCGTCGTCGCCTGCTGTTCCAGCAATTGATCACCACAGTTTTCCGGTGGAATCACGATGAGTATTTTTCAACCGCATCGCCGCGTGTTCGACGAGGCCCCGGTTCGGAATGTAACGCGATACAGACAAGAATGAACTCGGTCGCGAAGGCAGCTGCGAGATCTCTGCTGATTTTCCTGGGTTGGACTTTAGCGACCCTACTAGCCATGCGCTGCGGAATTGATGCGGTCGCATCTCCAAACCACCGGAAAATCTGGACCACTCAGCGGTTCACCGTCTGATAGAACTTTTCGATGATGAAGCTGGCGCGGCGCCCACGGGCGTTTCTTGACTCGGACATCATCTCCACAATACCGAAGCGAAATTGCTCTGCGAGGCTGATAGCGCGATAGGTTTCCGCCGGAGCCGTGGATCGTGCGGTAATGGTGCACAATCACATCCCCAGGCTCCGCATCAAAAGAGACAATATCAAAACCTTCGGAGTTGCCTTCGATGTCTGGCAGCACGTCGCCTTCTGCACCCGGCAGTTCGGTTTGCGATACGAAGACATTTGGCCTGTAAAGCCTACCATCAAGATGTGAGCCACGCACGTATTCCATACGCCCATTCTCGTGATTAACGGGATCGACTGGTATCCAAATCACACAGCAATCATTGCCATCGATTTCAAAGTAAGTGGCGTCTTGATGGAATGCAGTCCGCTCACGCGTATTCGGCTCCTTTACAAACATTTGGTCGCCCAAGAACCTGACAGTGGAAGTCTGAAGAAGCGCTACTGCAATGTCTACGCTTGCACCGCGCAATATGAACCTTCGGAAATCGCGGACGCGCGTGGAGACAGCTGTATCCACCAGGAACCGACCATCTCCGTCGTAGCTTGTATTGTCGAGCAGTAGGTGTTTTCCGCTACCTCTGATGTGATCAGCTATTCCCAAGACATTGTGCTGGCCAGAACTCAGGCCTTGCAGTGCATCAGAATTCTCACACTCGTAAAGTCTCGTCAACGCACTGAAGTCATATCCGCTCGCACTTTGATCTAGCGATCTAACGGCCTCGTCGATTGAACGTCGCAGAAGATTTACCGCATCGAGATTGAGCACGCTCTTCAAGTGCACAACACCCGCTTGTCGATATGCCTGCACCTCGTCTGGTGTAATCTCTCGACCTAATTGATGCATCATAGCCCGGACATCCTTCAATTAATGGTAGGAGAGCGATTTATGAGACTCCAATTCCCCGTAGTGATCGTGGGTATCTCGTACATCATTGCCTCCCTCCAAGCCTCCATAGTCCCGAATGTTCTGAATGACCTGATCGTTTACTGGGCAGCGGATTGCCAAAGCTTCGCCGCCACCTGGCGTTTCAGGGCCGCCGCCATACGCATGAGACGTGCCAAGGGGCTGGACCTGATTTGACAACTCCAGGAAGCTCGACAAGCCGTGGGTGTCTATTACCGTTTGGAGTTGAGTTACCCCGTTCTCCTTGGCCCACAACATCGCCGCTTCGAGCAGTTCGGCCTTTGCTCGTCGTTTGGCGGTAGCTGTCTTTACACTTGGCGTTACGATGTAACGGGTGGCCTCATAGATATCCGGTGCTCTTGGGGCATCGCCCATTGCAACCAAATGAGGGAAGTAGTCTGCAAGCAATGATGAATGAAGCGTGGGAGTTAGTCGGACATGGCTGTAGATTGATCCATCGCGGCTTACTCCGTAGAAGTACTCCGCCCAACAGTTGTCGTACTGATCAACTTCGATATTATTTCGGGCGGGAAGCGTCCATTTGCGCCTGGCAACAAATACCTCGTACCGAAGCTCTCCAAGTTTCCGATAGGCTTCTTGGAACTTGTCCTTCTGTGATCCTGAAAAATGGATAATCATTCTCCACCCCATACGCTACTTTTGAGCGTTGAGAAGGTGGAACCTGTTGGCGCGGAAAACTATCCGTAAAAATTAGGATTGATCCTGATTCGATAGAATATTCAGAGAGCTAACTCTCCGTTTCGCAAGGCTTCAACGACGGCCATTGTTCGTTTGTAAACGTTCAACTTCCTCTTTGCATTCTCGACATGGCTGGTTACGGTTCGTTTTGAAATCGAGAGTATTTCTCCTATTTCGTCGTCAGACTTTCCGATGGCAATCCATTGTAGCACTTCTCGTTCTCGATCACTCAGCCGCTCCGCTTGATGGCATTTCTTGCTTTCTTCGAATGATAGTCGGCTCAGTGCCTGGAACGCAGCAATGCCAACTATTTCGATCGCAGAGCGGGCCTCGGCATGGAGTTCCGGTGCTTGTCCGCAGGGGCTGAAAATCGCAGTTCTCCCAGAAGTGGTCATGATGGGTATGACTAGTCCATCGAAGACATCGAATTCCCGTGCTTCATTCATTATGGCCGATTGCTGCTTACTCAAGTCACGGCGATCTCTGACATCGCTCCAAGAGTAAGGTCGCATGGTGTGTCGCAATTCCGTGACAACCGGGTCGCGGAGCACCAGCCTCTCTTCTATGTAGTGGCTAACGTACTCCTGTGGGCGGGTATTCATCAGGACGGAAGAAGTAGGATCTGCCAAGTTTGTTGGGACACCGGCGCACGTTACAAACTCGAAGCCGAAGTTCTGCAGCGTCTTGGCTATCAGTTGCTCGACATCTTCACGCCGATTCATGTCGCGGATGGCGGTGCAGAATTCAAAGGCCTCTTGAGCATATCGTGGGATTGCATGAGCCATGAGCTGCCCCCTTCGCAACTGGGTATGTGCTCATGAGTCTGACCTAACTCCCCTGTTCGCATCTGACGGGTCTGTCAAGTTGATCAGCAGGGGTAATAATTACTTAGGAACGTGCATTATGCTGAAGATCAGCACAATCGATCAAAGGCTGTATAGTTAAAGCAATGCAATCTAAGATTGAACACCTGGCGCTAACTAGCACACCAGTCCTTCTTCTGCCCCCGCACGTACTTGACTGCCAACCCTTCGGCAATCAGCTGTGGGCCGAGATCCTTCCCGTCTACCTTGAACACTGCCAACGGCCTTCCAAAGCCACCATACTTGCCAGTTAGCTCTGCCGTGAAGCGGTCTTCGTCTACAGCCCTTTGCAGGTAGGCCCTGGCACGCAAACCCAGCGCCTTCTCCTTCTCGCACTTGGCGCTAAAGATCTCAGGCGTATCGTAACCTACTGCTCGAATTCGTTGATTGGTTACGCGGACTTGATTGATGCGTACGGTATCCCCATCCACGATCACAAAGATCGGCTGATCACCTGAGCGCAACCACTTCTGATAGGAGAAGGAGCCTGCAACGCCGATCGTAACGCCAAGCAAGACAAGGACAGCATATCGGATCATCACGTCACCCCACTGGTTCGGAGATGTCTTTGAGACTGGTTGATAGGCTCTTTTCCAACCTACCAATTGACACGTGAGCTGTGCAATCTAACGTGGTCCGGTTATCGTTGCGTGGAGTTTCCTATGAAGTTGACGTTGATCTTGGCCGTCGTGGTCGCTTTAATGTTTGCAGCCGTTCCTTCCCACGCAGCAACTTGCAAGAATTACAGAACTTGCGCGGAAGCCGTGAAAGAATGGTGTGCTGGTCGTCACAAGCGAGCTGATCGAGACAGAGATGGCATCCCCTGTGAGAACGTCTGCAGAAGCGTGAAACAGGTCAAAGCCGAGATCAAGAGAGCCGGAATAACCTGCGCACCGTGACGAACAACCGATGTGGACCAACGACACCCTTCTTGATGCACTACAGCCCGCCCGCCTGGCCATCGTGTCAGGTACACCCAAGAAGCCGCGCAATCGCATCGTCGCCTGGACATCAAGTGGCATCTGGGAAGTGCGCGTAAAACTGCCTGCGAAACTCCCAGCACGAATGGAAATCCAACAGGCACTGAAGAACTGGCTTCACTACAGACAGGCAGCAGCCATCACCGTCCTCACCTACATCCCAGAGCCGTCAGGCGTGATGTGTGTCGGCCTAAAGTGGAACGATGAGGATGAGCAACTGGTCTGCCGTGCGGTGGTCGATTGGTACGACAAGATCGTGGACAGGACTATCTTCAGTGGTCCCGAATGGCTGGGTCGACAAGATGTTGAGGATGACATTGTTGAATTGCTGCCCACACGCACGTTGAAAATTGATGCTCAGGCTATGAAGGCGTTGGCGGATGCGAGTATTGAAGGGCGTCCAATCTGGGCAAACGTGCTGAGCAGCAACAGATCGATGAACTCATGACTGTTAATCTACATCATGGAGCCTCGGTGCTTAACCGCAACTTTGCAATTGCTGCCGCCACCCCAAGGGGCGATGCTGCACGTGCTCAGGGCAGAAGTGGGTCAGCAGGTTTAATCTGCTCGGAGACGATATCACGGGAGAGGATGCTCAGAAAGCGGACGTCCAAGCCTTAGCGTATGATTTTTCCGTTCCATGGAGCGGCCACTATCAGGAAACGCCTCGAACCCGCATGTGTTCGAGGCGTTGTCGGTCTCACCACTCCAGTGGCGTGAAGACGGTCATGACGCGATGCGTCACCATCGGGTCGGCCGGGTTTGGTGAGCCGAAGATGACGTCTCTGTCGTACGCATCGATTTTGAAACCGATTCTGATTGCGTCGACTGAGACGATACCGAAATCGTGACAGGGATGCTCAGCCGGGAAGTCGTCATAGGCTTGCACTGAAGCGAGTGCCTTGGCGACGAAGGCCGACCCCTGGTCACGAATGCCAGGTGTCACCACAATGTCACCGTGGCCTTCTTGGCGGCGGCGGAACCGATCATTGAGTTGCGCGACTTTCGCTTGCTGTGTAGACCTGGAAAGAACAGACGCCGTGTTCATGTGAAATCTCCTTTCCTCATTGAGAGCATGGACACATCGGCGCTATCGGAGGGCGAACTCCGGTAGCGCCAAATATCCACGCAGCTCCGACTCATCCACCAAGCACGCGAGCAAGGTCCTCATCGACTTTGCGGCGGGCTTTCGTATGGGCTTCGCGCGAGTGGCGGATAACGCGGTCGCGGCGTGGTGCCCGTGTGAGGGCAGGTAATGGCCGTGTGTAGAGCTTGCGCCGCTGCGGCGAGAGCGGTCGCTTCACCCACGCTTCAAACGGTGCCTGGTCGGTAAGGTCTGAGGCAGAGAGAGGCGCAAACTCTCGAACCAAATCGGTCGCGTCGTCGGCAGCCACCCTGAAGGCAGTTAAGGTGCCGGCGTTGCCGCGCACGGCGGCAAAGGTCTGCGGTGACAATTGCGCCTTGTGCTGGTGGCTCACCGTCATGCCGAGGTTCATCTTGCGAGCGCCAGAAAACAGGGTGTCGTAGGAACCGCTGACCATGGATTGAAACTCGTCGATGTAGGCGAAGTGGTCGAGACGTTCAGACTCAGGCACGGCGGCACGTGCCATCGTCGCAATTTGCAATTGCGTGACAATCAGAGCCCCGAGTAAGCGCGACGGCTCTTCGCCCAAGACACCTTGGTTGAGGTCGCAAATGAAAATCTTGCCGTCGTCGATAATGGATTGAATGTCGATGGTTGCTTGCGGCTGACATAGCACCCGCAACAGCGTGTCGTATGACAAGAATGCCTGTACGCGAGAGATCACGGGTGCCATCGCTTCGTCGTTGTAGCGATCGGAATGACCAGGCACCTCGTCCGTCCAAAACCGGCGAACAATTGGATTCTTGATGCGCGCAACAATGCTCTGACGAAACTTCTCGTCGGAGAGCATCAACAACAGGCTCAGCATGGTGCTGTCTTTTTGCTCGGAGAGGGCCAGGACCGCGTTGCGCAGGTAGTGCAGCAAGCGTGGTGTCGTCTCGGGCGAGAGCTCGAAGATGTGCGCAAAGGTTGCCACGATTGCAGCTGCGGCGGTGCTGTGCATCTCAGATGTGCACGTGCGGAAGATATTCAGGCTCGGAATGCGCTCGATGTCTGAAGGATCAAAAAACACGACATCGTTCGTGCGCGCCTTCGGAACGTAATCAAGTAGCTTCCGGGCCTCACCATGCGGGTCCAAGAAGGTGATCCCACGACCGGCCTGCATATCGGCAATCGCGAGGTTGCCAATGAAGGTGGATTTGCCGGAACCCGTGAGGCCGACGGTGTAGCAATGGCGAAAGCGCTCGCTGCGCGTTAAGCCCAGCACGCCATCAACACCATCGCCAAGTTCAATATGAAAATCGCTCATACCTTGCGAGCGGACGAGCGCACCACCGCACGCTGTGCGGTATCGGCCATTTCCTTCGTGCCTGAACAAGGAAACGGACGATCAGAGGTCGGACTGGTGTGTCATCGAGAGCACCGGGCGCAAACGCCGGCTCGCAAGAATGAACCAACTGATTTGATTGTAGCTCGCGGAACAAATTGCCGGTGCGAAGAAGTGGGGATAGTCAGGAGGTCGAGCGCGGTGGCTTCGTCGCCGGATCGCGTGAGGTGTGCCACACGCGAATGATTTCAGTGAAGTTGTCTTGAATGGCGTAGGTCAGAATGACCCTCGTGTAGGGGATATACCGGTCATAGGTGTTGGTCGCAGGGTCGTAGGTTGCCGCACGCGGGAAGGCATCGATGTTGCGCTCGGCAGCAATGACACGCGTTGCAAGTCCGCGCGCAACATCCGGCGCGGTCGCCTCCAAGTAGTCGAGGATAGCGGTGAGCTCGGCGAGGGCTTCATCAGTCCAGCGGATCGTCACAAGGCTGGATTATACTTGCGCAGCAGCGCCATCAGATCGTCGCGCGAGACATAGCTGCGCGGCCGCGACATGCGCTCGGCAATAATCGCTTGGTCTTCAGCTGAGCGTGCCGAGGGCAACACACCGTCTTGGATCTCGGCAAGAATATCCTGCGCCAAGACGGCTTGCTCGTCCTCGGGCAATTGCTTCGCAGCAGCAATCGCCTCGTCGAGTGTCGGTTGTTTGGTTGTCGTCATGTGGTAACGATAGCACGATTTCTCTCGTTCGAGAACGCCCGCGAGCGAAGCGAGCGGGCGGCCTTCTCCGATGGGTGGGGACTGGATTGTCCCGCACCGGTTGTCGAAGAAGGACACACCCGCCACAAGGGCGGGCGTGCGCCTATCCGTCTTCGACTTCAAACGAGCAGATGCCATGTTCGTCGATACATTCTAGTATCTTTCGGCCGAGCTCGTACCGGGCATACCAGGGCAAGAGCTCAGTAAGTGTGGTTTCTGAAACGCCAAGCTCGGCAGCCAGGCGCCCCCGATTGTACGAGGTATGCGTCGCAAAATAGCTCTGCAAGAGGCCGTGATATTCGCCAAGGTGCTCTCGACAGGTTTCAAGCGCACCGGCCACACCGGCCCAATCGTCATCGCGAAAGCAGTATGCGAGATAGGCTCTTCTGACGGGTGTGTCGCCAAAGTAGGTCGCATCATCGGTTGCCTGGATGCCAAACCAGAGGCCGCCATTGATGTCACCACGATATCTTCGTCCCATAGGAATGAATGCAATGAGGGTTGCTAATTCGACCACGCCGTCGTCGCGGCGTAGACGCAGCTGCGCCAGTGGCGGCGCCGTGGGTCAATGCCGGGGCACCCAATGAGATGTTCCGCGACGCAGCGCGCCCTGTGGGTGGCTTGACGCGCAAGCCGGCACGGCGACACTGCGACGAGCCGCGACGGAGTATATAAGACCGGTGCGGGTCCATGGGTGGGAGGAGAAGGCCCTTGGTTTGAGCGAGCGGAGCGAGCACCTTCCGTCGTAGTAACGGACGTGTGGCGGAGACACACGCGTTGCATGCGCAGTGCACAAGCACTGCTCCGAGGGCAGCTTGACTGTCCCGAGTGCCCGGCTGGCGCACGACGCTTTCTCTAGATGGGGGATGTCCAAGCCGATGTCGCCCAAGAGACAAGGGCGCAGCCCGCAGGTGATTGGATGCGACACCGAGCGCGTGACCCCGATGCTCCAGGCCGAGTGACGAATGTGAAGGCTCTTTGCCGGAACGATGAGGAATGAGCGCCCCTGCTCCTGCACGCAATGAATTGATACCTATCGATTTGTGCAGGAGTGGAGCGTCGGGGTCACGCGCAGCGTGACATCCCCCATCTAGAGAAAACCCTTAAATTCCGCGCCGTTAGGCGCGTCCATATTGAAATCACCGCTACGTTTCGTGGATTGAGGTGCAAACGTAGGGTTTTGCAAAGTCAAGATCTACCCAGATGTCCAACTGAACATCAATCAGATTCGCAAACTTCTCAACCGTGTTGCCAATGAAGGTCGCGATTGTTGACAAGTTGCAGATGTGTTGCCTAATCCGAGGCATCCTTATTCAAAGGATGGGGAAGGGGATGAGTATTATTCAAATGTGTCTTCTTGATTGAGTATTCTTATATAGAGGGAAGTGCCAAATTTGCGTTTCTGGAAGTGCAAATCTGGCGTCTCTTGAAGTGCCAATTTGGCACTTCTGGGTCAGCCGACACTTACTTCTTTGGCTGGATGCGCTGATGCAGCGTATAGATATTGGGTCTGCCGAGCCCTTGCCGTTTGATGGAGACGCATTTCAAGCGCTCAAGCTCCTCAATATAGCGGACAACGCTGCGTTTTCCCGATCCCATGTCTTTAGCAAGCGTTTCCTGCCCCGGAAAGCAGAAGTCATTTTGCCAGGCGTAAGAGAGCAACATTGCGTACGTGAGTTTGGCGCCAACGCTAAGATCGCTTGAACGCAGAATATAGTTGGGAACCTGCGTAAAGCCGCCAGAAGAAACAGGGTCGAAGCCATCAAGGATGATGTTGCGGTAGCGCTCCAGATTATTTGCAGCTTGTTCCATTCGATCAAGTATAGCACCCAATTAGAAAGCTAGGAGCTAGCAAATGGGGAAAGGCAGAAGAGCGCAAATATGGCTTAACAAAGCGATTTTCTTTGGGTCGCACAATATCTGTTCTCCGACGTTTAGCTGCTAGCTAGCTGATTCCAGGTCATTTGGAATTTTCAAACAAAACCGCATAAACACAGATCATTGCTCACCATAACGCTCATCTTCTGGAGATGAGAGACGTAGGAGTTCTTGTTCGGCCTTGGTGGCACGCTCTGTGATGCGCTGAACATTGTTTGTATACTCAGTGCGGATCTCGTGTTCCCATTTGGCGTAATGTGCTTGTAATGCTTCGAGTGTCTGTTTTCGTGCTTCCGCGACGATTCGGGCGTCCATGAGCTCGGCCTCAAGCTTCTTGATCCGTTGCGACTCCCCCGCAACTGGATTGGAGTTCGAATGTTCGGGGTTGCCGGCTGGAGAAGGTGGTGCTGCCGGCGGGTCGCCACTCGGTTGACCGGGAGGAAACTCCATTCTTCCTGCCGGCATCGCACCGGCTTCCTTCTGGTTCTCCGACCGGCTAGGGGTAGGAAATGTCTTTCTCATTCTCGGTTTCCGGTTTGCTTCCACCTGTTTGAGATGGTCGACGAGTTGATCAATCGAAGATTGGTACGAGTGATATTTCATCTGCCGCGTATCGGCAGACCGTCGAAGGCGGCAGTGAATGTGCTTTCCGTGATCACAGTATCCGCGGATCGTACGCTCTTCTCGCGCAACTCCTGCTTCGCCCAACTGAAGGGTGATTTTATCAATGGGAATGTCAAACGCTTCGTCGGGTAGTTCGCCACGTGTCGGCGCGGGGAAATCGGTGAAGCCGTCTTCGGACTGAACTACTGCCGGTCGTTCCGGTGCCTCGTCATACGGCTCCGGGCTGGTATCCGGATGTTGGATGTTTCCGGCTGGTGAATGTGGTGTTTCGTGAGGGTCGCCAGTCGGCTGACCAGGATTCATATCTGTTTGTCCGGCCGGCCACTCGCCGGCATCCTTTTGGGCTTCCGCCTGGTAAGTGGTCGGCTGACCGGCTGAACTGTTGTCCCAGCCGGCTGGCTGGCCTTCCTGTTGGTTCGAGTCCATACAGGTATTTTATCATCGATCGAGAGCCGGGGGTTGATTGTCCCCAGACCGGCGAATCATCGAACTCAAGATTCGGTGTGTATATCTCCACTGAACCAATCTGAAGCGGGGTAGGTCGAAGCAGTAAGGTTAGCAAGTATCAAGCGAAGGAGCACCGAACCTGCGAAATGTGCCTGTTGCGGACCTTGCAACGGTCGCGGCCGGCGATCCTGAAAGCGCCGTCGTCGATATCCGCTTTTTGTGCTATCGCCTCCACTTGAGCGTGACATGTTCGACGTGAGGCGGAGAATCGAGTTTTCCGACATTCGGAGTCGATGAAGGTGGCGTGACAAGAATCCATTGCGTACACTTCGCACCTAGAAGAATTTGGGGCCTTGCATTCGGGTTCAGAGAGAACTGTGGGACAGCTTCATGGAGGCTTGCCGGAAACGGGAAGTTCCGGCGCCGCCGGTTCTACGCGAGTTTGTCTCTGAATAGAACGAGAAAAGGCATACCAACGTCCGCCCGGCAATCAAGCAAGAGAGCAGCGGCCCATGAATGATGTGACGGAAAGTCTGGCAGAATTTCTGTCATACGCCGCTCTGCTCAAAGGAGACGAGAAAGGAGAGGCGCAGGTATTCTGTGATCGGCTGTTCCAAGCGTTCGGCCACAAAGGCTACAAGGAGGCGGGTGCAGAGCTTGAGTTTCGCATAAAGAAGAAGTCATCACGAGGGACGAGCTTCGCTGATCTAGTCTGGAAACCCCGTATGCTTCTCGAAATGAAGAAGCGCGGAGAGAATCTCTTTCATCACTACCAACAGGCTTTTGATTATTGGATTCATGCAGTCCCGGACCGTCCGCGATACATGGTCCTGTGTAACTTTGATGAGTTTTGGATTTACGACTTCGACAAACAAATCGATGAACCCGTTGATACCGTTGCGATCAATGATTTACCCCGACGTTATCCGGCGTTGAACTTTCTTTTCCGCGATGACCCAGATCCCGTTTTCGGTAACGATCTCGAAGCAGTTTCGCGTGATGCTGCAGACAAGGTTGCTGGCCTATTCAATAGTCTCATCGATCGTGGGGTAGACCGAACGCAAGCTCAGAGGTTTGCGTTGCAGCTAGTCGTTGCGATGTTCGCAGAAGATATAGGTCTACTGCCTGCGACCATCGTTTATAATCTAGCCAGCGACTGCCTGAACAAGGGCCAAAGCGCCTACGACCAGTTCGGTGCGCTGTTCAACCAGATGAACAGCAAGAAGCCGGCGAGTGGCGGTAGATTTCAGAAAGTACCGTACTTCAATGGGGGCATCTTCCAATCTGTTAATCCTGTAGATTTACAGCCGGCAGAGCTTGAGCTGATTGCCGGAGAGGAAGGTGCAGCAACAAAGGACTGGTCGAAGGTCAACCCGGCAATCTTCGGCACAATATTCCAGCAGAGCATGGATGCCGAAGAGCGCCATGCCTACGGTGCGCACTTCACGTCCGAGGCTGATATTCTTCGCATCGTCAATCCGACGATCTCTCGTCCGTGGCGCGATAAGATTGCAGCCGCCTCCACGATGAAAGAGCTGCTGACCCTGCGTGGCAACCTCATGAATTTTCGGGTTCTCGATCCCGCATGTGGAAGCGGTAACTTTCTATATTTGTCTTACCGCGAGTTAGTACGCGTTGAAATCGCTCTGATGGCAAAGCTGAAACAGACGGTCAGTGAGAAAAACTTCCAAGAGCAAGCTAAGACGATCTCGCTTATCAGTCCGCGTCAGTTCTATGGAGTCGATCGCGACAATTTCGGTGTTGAACTCGCCAAAGTGACGCTGATGCTCGCAAAGAAGTTGGCTCTTGATGAAGCCATCGAAGTTCTCGACCGTGAACAGATCGAGCTTCCGCTTCATGGCGACGAGGCACTTCCTCTCGACAATTTGGACAGCAATTTCATCAGTGATGATGCCTTGTTTGTCGATTGGCCCCAAGCGGACGTCATCGTAGGAAACCCTCCCTATCTAGATGCCCGCAAACTAACAATGGAGCACGGGCGGCAGTATGTAGACAAGGTGCGTGCAGCATACCCAGACATTCCGGGACGAGCCGATTACTGTGTGTACTGGTTTCGCAAAGCGCACGATCATTTGCCAGCAAATTCTGATGACAAGCCATTTTCTGGTCGAGCAGGGCTCGTCGGCACCAACACCGTTCGACAAAACTACTCTCGCCAAGGCGGCCTAGACCACATCGTTGATACCGGCGGCACAATCGTCGATGCCGTCGCATCCCAAGTCTGGTCAGGCGAAGCCGTTGTCAATGTGTCCATCGTTAACTGGATCAAAGGTCCGCACATCGGAACGTGTGTCCTGCAAGAACAGATGGGCGATCGGCGCGATTCCAAATGGCGACGTGAGGAAGTGGATAACATCACCAGCGCTCTCACTTCCGGTGCGGATGTTTCGAAGGCATCCGAGTTAAACGCCGTTACGGTCATGAAGCGCTGCTTCGAGGGCCAACAACCGGGGCACACAGGTTTCAGGATTGGTTTCGAGCAATGCCGTTCAATCGTTCACGACGATGCTGATGCGCCAGCCATATTGTTTCCGTATCTTATCGGCAACTCGCTACTTTCGGGAAAATTCGAGAAAGAGCCTGAGTATCTCATCGATTTCAATGACCGAGATATTTTCGCGGCGTCACGGCACAAGCAACTACTCAAAATCATTGAAGATCGTGTACTCCCAAAGTGGACAAAGAACGCCGAGGCCGAACGAAAGAGCACGGGCAAAGAGACGGGAGAACATCAAAATCGCTTAAAAACTTGGTGGCAGCTCAAGCGTCGCCGTACCGACATGCTTGATGCCATAGCGCCGCTCTCTCGTTACGCGGTCTGCGTTCGCCATACCAAGCGCCCGTTGTTCATATTTCTGGACAGCCACATTCGTCCGGACTCGGCGCTCACCGTGTTTGCGTTCGAGGACGACTATTCGTTTGGCATTCTGCAATCCAATTTGCACTGGCGATGGTTTCTGGCTCGATGCTCGACCATCAAGCGTGATTTCAGGTACACAAATGAAACGGTCTTTACGAGCTTTCCATGGCCCCAAAAGCCAACGCTGGAGCATGTTGAGTCGATAGCCAGCGCTGCATCGGAGCTACGCGCTCTTCGCAGCGTACTCATGGGAGAGCTCAGCGTCTCGTTCCGAGAACTCTATCGAACGCTCGATATTCCCGGCGGCTCGCCGTTGAAGGACGCGCACGATAAACTCGACGAGGCGGTCCGTCAGGCATACGGCATGCCCAAAGGTGATGACGCTCTGATTTTCCTACTCGGACTCAATCAGAGCCTTGCGGACAGAGAATCAGACGGGTGCGACGTGGTCGGGCCGGGTGTCCCCGATTTCGTGAACGACCGAAACAAGTTGGTCACGAAAGACAGGGTGCTCATACCAACTGCGCAAGAGCTGGCAGATGCTGCCTGATACGAAACCGAAAAAGACTTCCTGAATTTACCGGTCTTGCCGATGCGGTCGCGCGTCTTATTCAGAATGGAACGGTTACCAAGCGGCTCCTCGCCGAGCATGCTTACCTGGCAATAATTGGCTGCGAATCGGATGTTTTGCTAGCTTTAAGCTCTTTACAGGATGGTGCCGGCCCCGTGCGTCGATAGAATCTTCTGCAAGAGGTCCGGGTCTGCTCACCGAAGCCGCGGAGTCGGACCAGTCTGAATTCTGAGATGAACGATCACACTACCGCACACTCTGACAATCAGCCGACCCTGGACCTGCCGTCCTTTCTCCGACTGTTCGAGCGGCGTCACCGGTCAATCATGTGGCTTCTAGGGGCCGGCGCTTCGCGCGCCGCCGGGATCAAAACCGGCTGGGACATGATCTGGGATTTCAAAAGATCAATCTACCGATCGCAGAAAGGAGTGCACGACTCGGCTCTGCCGGACAATACCGATGTGCGGGCGCGGCGACTTATTCAGCGCTATTTAGATGAAACCGGAGACTATCCTCCGCCTGACGACCCGTCCGAATACGGCGCGTATTTCGAAGCGGCCTACTATGCTGAAAGCGATCGGCGCCGTTATATCGAGGACGCCGTATCGGCGGCTCAGCCGACGCATGGCCACAGAGTTCTGGTCGCCCTGATGGACAGAAAGCTCTGCGACATCGTTTGGACCACCAATTTTGACCGGCTCATCGAAGACGCCGCGGCTGCTCAGTTCGGCACGACCGGCCGGCTAGCGCATGGCGACCTCAATGATCCCTCGACTATCGTCGAGGCGATTTCGGAAAGCCGGTGGCCGGTATATGGAAAACTGCATGGTGATTTTCAGAGCCGGAAACTGAAGAATACGGCCTCGGAGCTTCAGTCTCAGGACGAAACGCTGCGCCGTGCGTTGGTCGATGCATGCCGGACGCGCGGTCTCGCCATTGTAGGCTATAGCGGCCGGGACCATTCCGTGATGGAGCCGCTGGCCCACGCCATCGACGAAGGTGGACTGTCCCAGGGACTTTACTGGTTTTATCGCGGCGACGGAGAGGTTTTTCCGGCGGTGAGCGACCTGATCCAGCGGGCGCGGGCCAGAGGAATCGACGCCCACCTCGTCGAAGCCCAGGGCTTCGACGAAACGATGTCGGAGATAGCGACCTTTCTTCCGGACTTGGACGGGATCGCCGCCACGTTCCGCACGGAACGTGCAGGTCGCCGCGCGGCGATCAAGACTGGAAGGCGCGGAAGGAAGTTTCCTGTCATTCGCACTAACGGCTTTGCGGTGACAGCCTATCCCCAGATAGCGCGCCTTATCGGGTGTGAGATCGGAAACTCGAAGGAAGTGCGCGAAGTTCTGGAGGCGTCCGGACGCAAGGGCGTTGCCACACGCATCCGCGACGGCGTCATCGCCTTTGGCGATGATGATGATCTGCGCGCCGCATATTCGGATTACGACATCGTGGAGTGGAATACGCATCCGATCTTAGACAATCGTCTCGTCAGAGAATCGGGCGAACGCCGGCTCCTGCGTGATGCGCTTTTTGCGGCGATCGCGGAGGCTTCAGGACTTGAGCTGAAGTATCGGCGCGGCGAAACGCTCGCACTCGCCGATCCGAGCGTGACGCCCGCTAGTCGTTTCCGGGGATTGGGAACTCCGAACGCCGTCAACGGTATCGTCGCCGGGACCGGGATCGATTGGGTCGAGGCATGCGGCCTTCGGCTCGACTATCGGGACGATCGTCTCTGGCTTCTGCTCAATCCGCGAACCCATCTCATATGGACCGACGGGGCAAGCCCAGAAGATAAGAACAAGGCGAAGGACTTTGCGCGCGAACGCATGGCGCGACGGTATAATTCCCAGTCAAACGATCTGCTTGAATGCTGGCGAACGATCCTGTTGGGCACCGATAAGGGGGACGTCACGCTGACTGCGGGACCGTTCACAAAGGGGATCGGCGCCAGCTACACCATCAATACGGTCAGCGGTTTCAGTGCGAGGACCCAATGACCGACAAGCGGCCTTTCGATCTCACTGGGCATGAGCGGCTGCGCGAGCCGCTTCTGCGGTTCGGCTCGACGGCTGACAACGGTGTGGATGTGCATCCGCTGCGCGGTCTGCTGCGCTACGGCCCCTATAGCCAAAACTGGATCGCCGGCGTTCCGGATCAAATCCGGATCGCGATGATCGGCCAAAAAGGCATGATCGGAAAGATGCAGGGTCTCGTCAGTGAGTTGGAAACGAACTTGCGGCCGCGCGATGCCGCCGCTTACCGGCCCGATTATTTGGGTATGTCGAAGACATTCGGCGTCAGGCCCGTTGGTGCTGGATCAGCTAGCGAAATCATTCTGCCGGACACGCTAACTGATGACGTGCTTCGCGCCAGGAAGCCCTATCTGGTGCTTGCTGAAGCCCTGCAGCGCGCCCTCACGCAGTTGAGGGCTACGCGAAATGATTTCGACGTGGTGTTCATAGGTATCGATGCGGCATGGGAGCCGGCCTTTGTGGAGCGTGACGAGGAAGACTTCGATTTACACGATTATCTAAAAGCCGTTGGCGCCAGTATGGGCATCAGCGTGCAGCTCATCCGGAGCGACAAGGCGCTCGACTATCATTGCCGCGCCAGCGTCATGTGGCGGCTCTCGATCGCCCTCTACACCAAGGCAGGCGGCGTTCCCTGGGTGCTGGAAGACATCCACCCGCAAACTGCCTTTATAGGGATCGATTACGCCATGCGTCGCGCGGAGGATGACGGCCCACGTTTTGCGATCTGTTGCGCTCAGGTGTTCGACGCGGAAGGCTCAGGGCTGGAATTCATCGCCTATAAGGCGGATGGGGTCAGGGTCTACGGGGACAATCCCTATCTCAATCACGCGCAGATGTTCAAGATTACCGCCCGGAGCCTCACCATCTATCAAAAGAAGCACTATGGCGATCTGCCCAAACGGGTCGTGATCCACAAGAATACGCCATTCCGCGATGAAGAGATCGACGGATGTCTTAACGCCCTTTCTGCGGTGGACGCCGTCGAGCTTATCCAGGTGCAACAGGACACCGGCTGGCGCGGCTATCGTGTCGACGGCAACCAGAAAGTGGCGAGCTATCCGGTTGAGCGCGGGAGCCTGATGCCCATCGGCGCCCATGAAGCGCTTTTGTGGAGCCGGGGCGATCTCCCCGAGGTGGCGCTGCGCGGTAAGCACTATTTCAAGGAGGGGAAGGGCACGCCTGATCCACTTCTTATCACTCGGCATGCTGGCCGCGGCGACTTCGGCGATATGTGCAGCGATACTCTCGGGCTCACCAAGATGGATTGGAACAATGACGGCCCATATGACGGCATGCCGGTCACGCTGAACTATGCAGGTAGGCTGGCCCAGATTGTCAAACGGATGCCGGATCTGCAGCCTCACCCGTATCCCGTGCGGCTATTCATGTAGCCTCCTGACAGGTAGGTACTGTCTGCTCTTGCCACAATTCCTATAGTGAAGGCTTGTGGCGGGTATTACCGAATTCGGACCTCAGGCATCCGAAGTAGCGCAAGATACAAGATAGATGGCCGCAACGCCGCCATCGGGAGCGCTGGTCGTTTTGGCAAAGTCAGCCAACCGGCTGGACTGATCTTTCAATGAAGTGCTGTTGTGTCCGGATGGCTGCGTGCTGGAAGGCATAGGAATCTGCTACCCATGT
>CBDCYD010000010.1:0-237550 GCA_965224045.1 Hyphomicrobiaceae bacterium | reverse complement strand
ATGAACCGCGTACGAGGCCAGGGCGACGAGCGCCCAATGGCCGGCAATCCGAATGCCATGGAAGAGTTACGCAAGATCCTGGAGACCAGGGAGACCTTGTATGCACGTGCGAGCGCGAACATCGACACGTCCGGCCAGAGCCTAGAAGACAGTCTCTCCCGGCTGCTCGACACGATCGCCCGGCACGGCTACGTGGCGCTTTGACCAAACCGATACGTTCGCACGATAGCGTTCACCTGCAGCCGGCGTTGTGGCGAGCGCCACCCTGCATCATGGCTTGTCGGTATGTGATCTCGGCTCGGCCTTTGCACGGATCGCCTTGTCGGAACCCTGTCCGACCACCGCCTCGACAGCACTGAGCGCATCGGTGCGCCCGGCACCAAAGACGGCATCCTGCCCGCTCGGCCCGAGATCGATCGCAGACGAGGCAAGTATTCGTCGCACCTCTGCACTGGTCAGCAGCGGCTGCCTTTCAAGCATCAAGGCGACGATGCCCGAGACGTGCGCTGCGGCAAACGACGTCCCTGACTTGAAGTCATATCCGCCGTCGAGCACCGGAACCAGCACGTCGACACCTGGCGCCGCCACGTCAACATAATCACCGCGATTTGCGCTGCGATAGATGCGGTCGCGTTCGTCCGTCGCCGAAATTGCGATGACGAACGGATAGGCCGCTGGAAATACCGGCGGCGCTTTGGCTCCATCGTTGCCCGCAGCTGCAATCAGAATTGCGCCCTTGTCGTACGCCGCCTTGAGAATGCGCCGAACCGCTTCATCATCCGGGCCTGCAAAGCTGAGGTTGAACACGCGCGCCTTGTAGCGATGTGCCCAGTCCACGGCACGCAGCAACACGTATGTGGTCGCCAGCGCTCCGCTTCCCTTTTCGGCAAAGAACGCGCGTATCCCGAGCAGGCGCGCCGCCGGCGCAACGCCGGTTAGCTGTCCGCGCGCACCGATTATCCCGGCCACCGCCGTGCCATGCGCATCGGCTTTGAACTGGCGCGCGCCGGCAGCGTTGAACCAGCGCACGACCGCACCCTTGACCTCCGGATGCCGCCTGTCGATGCCTGAGTCGATCACGGCAACCAGCGTGGTCTTGCCCGTAGCGACCCGGTGCGCCGAACCAAGCCTGAGCTTGTCGGGTGCATACTGCAATTCCGCCTGCGCCGCAGAACCCTTCTTGGCCTGCTTCTTTTTCGTCTTCTGCTGATGGCGATAGAGATAATTCGGCTGCACGAGTTGCACGCGCGGATCGCCCTGAACAGCGCTGATAACCTGCGCCACGCTTCGCTGGTCGGGAATGCGATAGCGCTGCACGCGCGCTTGCAGTAGGGCGTTCGTCTCGCCCTGCAGCCGCACCAGCCGGTACTGCTGGGCAATTGCGAACGCGACGTCGTTACCCAGCGCGAGATCCAGCAGCAGAACAATCTCGTCCGGCCTTTGCGTTCGCCGCGGGCCCGGGCGAACCCGCGGTGGTTGACGTCGTCGCACAGGCGGACGCGCAGGGCGGCGGCTGCGGGGCGGCTTGGCAACCGGCGCACGAGACGGCTTCTGGGCACGCTTTTTACAATCCGGCCAACGGCCCGTGGTCCCTTGCGGGCACGTCTTCGGCGGCTTGCGGCACTTCGGCCAAGTTCCGATCGTTCCCTTGGGACACGTCACCCGCTTGATCTTGCATCGCGGCCAGCGCCCATACGTTCCCGGCGGACATTTCGGCCGCCTGCAATTTGGCGGTCGACCCACCATGCCCTTCGGACATTTGATCTCGATCTTTCGACATTTCGGCCAGCGCCCCACCCAGCCGGGCGGACAGGTCTTGCGAATCTTGATGCAGTAGGGCCACTTGCCCACGGTCCCTGACGGGCATTTCTTGGGCTTCGGCCCGGGATCAATGGGCCGGCGACAGTTCGGCGGACGGCCGATCATCCCCTTCGGGCAGCGACTGGACACGCTCTGCCCGCTGGGCCGGGTTGTCGGCACATGGGTTGGCGCTCTGAACTGCACCGCAAAAGTCGACGATACCGGCGAAGGATGCGCCAGGCCGTCCCTCACGACACCACCGGGCGGACCTGCCGCTGCGCCGTGGCAGACTGCCAGCAGGACCAAAGCAGCAAACGCAATCCCCAAGCCGCGAGGCTTTGAGGCCATGGCGTTGCCTTGTCGCTCCACGGGTTGCATCTAATACCAACTCATCCTTCATGCGCCATCCGCGCATTGAAACGCATCGAAACGTCCGGCTGGGCGACAAACGATACCGAATTTGCCGGCTCGATGACTCATATGTCGCCGCAAGCGTGCTCCAGGTTCAACCCTTTCCCTGAACAAGCCCTTACCGACGCATTGCACTCTCCATAACCCAACACCGGGGAGCGAAATGCGGCAAGCGCCATATGGCGTTAACGCTTGACAACGCCGTAGCCGCCAACTATCACCCCGCGCCATGGTCATGCCCCGGACATCCCTGCGCGCGCGTTTGCGCCGTCGTACCAACGACGACGCGCCGTCGCGCTGTGTCCGGAAACCAGGCTAAGAAGCAAAACTTTAGCAAATCTTCCTGAGGCCACTCGCGATGCGGGTGGCCTTTTTTGTTGCGCGCCGCACGCTTGAGCCCACACCCATCGAAAGGAACCACCATGCAGAAGAATATCCACGACACGTCCGCACTGATGAACATCACACCCCGCCCGCCGATTGTCTTCACGGAAGGTAACGGATCATGGTTGAGGGACAGCACCGGGCGCAGCTATCTCGATTTCGTGCAAGGCTGGGCCGTCAATTGCCTGGGCCATGCACCGCCAGGGCTCGCCGCGGCAATCTCCCGACAGGCCGAGGCCTTGATCACACCGAGCCCTGCCTTTTTCAACGCGCCAAGCCTCGAACTCGCAGCCCGCCTGGTGGCGCTCAGCTGCTTCGATCAGGTGTTCTTCACCAACTCCGGCGCCGAGGCCACCGAAGGTGCGATCAAACTGGCTCGCAAGTATGGCAGCCTCCACAGCGGTGGCGCCTTCGAGATCATCACATTCAACGGAGCCTTTCATGGCCGCACACTGGCCGCCATGTCGGCCTCGGGAAAAAAGGCCTTCGAGCCACTATTCGAACCGAAGGTCCCAGGGTTCCCGAAAGCCATCTTGAACGATCTGGCCTCGGTCGAGCGCCTGATATCGCCCAATACCGTCGCCGTGATGCTCGAGCCCATCCAGGGCGAAGCCGGGGTCTTGCCGGCAACGGATGATTTCCTGCGAGACCTGCGCACCTTGACCACGCAGCGCGGCCTCCTCTTGATCGTCGACGAAATCCAAACCGGCATCGCGCGCACCGGCAAACTTTTTGCCTACGAACACGCGGATATCCAGCCGGACATCATGACCCTCGGCAAGGGAATAGGCGGCGGCGTTCCGCTCGGTGCCCTCCTGGCGACGAGCGATGCAAGCTGCTTCGAATTCGGTGACCAGGGCGGCACCTACAACGGCAATCCGCTGATGTGCGCTGCCGGCATTGCCGTCCTCGACGAGGTCGCGGCACCCGCGTTTCTGGCCAGCGTGGCCGCGAAGGGCGACAGGCTTTGTGCCGGCCTGGAGCGGCTTTCGGCCAAGCACGGACTGGGCGCTCCACGCGGCCGCGGCTTGCTCGTCGCACTTGACCTTGGGTCCGATACCGCTCCCCGTATCGTCGCCAAGGCCATGGACAACGGCCTCATTGTCAATGCGCCACGTGCAGACAGCCTCCGATTCATGCCGGCACTCAACGTATCGGTTGAAGAGATCGACACCGCGATCGACATTCTCGACAAGGTGCTGGCCGAAACCGACTAGATCATTTCCGCCTTAGGCGGAATCACACCGCCTGCCCACTCCCCCTCCCGACCACCAACGGCATCATCGTATTGGGCCGTCTGGAGGGGAGCGGGATGGTTTCAGCGAAACCTGAAAGACCATAGGCCAGTCTGCCTGTTTGCGGTCCCGCCGACTGAAAGCCAGCGCCATTGGGTTGATTAGCCGGGCGGCAACAGTGCTGCAACGACGACCGGCCGACCAGGCAGCACCCGCGCTGCCTGGCCTACTTCTTGAGTCTGTAGCCCGTCCGAAACATCCACCATATCACCGTCAGACAAATTGCCAGGAACACGAAGGTCATGCCGACACTGACCCAGATGTTGACGTCCGCAACCTCGGTGAAACTCCACCGGAACCCGCTGATCAGGTACACCACGGGATTGAACAGGCTCACGGTCTGCCAGAACGGAGGCAGCATGTCGATCGAGTAAAAGCTGCCGCCCAGAAATGCCAGTGGCGTGATCACCAGCAACGGCACAATCTGCAACTGTTCGAAGTTCTGCGCCCAGATACCAATGATGAACCCCAGCAATGCAAAGGTGATCGCGGTCAGCACCAGGAACGCCACCATGACGACGGGATGTGCGATCTTGAGATCGACGATGAACGACGCCGTGATTAGAATGATTACCCCGAGCATGATCGACTTGGTCGCCGCCGCCCCGACATAACCAAGGACGATCTCGAACGACGAGATTGGTGCTGAAAGCAACTCGTAAATCGTGCCGACGAATTTCGGAAAATAGATGCCGAACGAAGCGTTGGTAACACTTTGCGTAAGGAGCGACAGCATCACCAGTCCCGGTACGATGAACGCTCCATAGCTCACACCGTCGATTTCGGAGATTCGCGAACCGATCGCCGCTCCAAACACGACGAAGTAGAGGCAGGTCGAAATCACCGGCGACACGATACTCTGCATGACCGTGCGCCAGGTCCGCGCCATTTCATACTTGTAGATCGCCCAGACGCCACGGTGGTTCACGGCTTGTCCTCATTCACCAGATCGACAAAGATGTCCTCGAGCGAACTCTGCGTCGTGTTGAGATCACGAAACGTGATTCCGGCCTCGTTCAGAGCATTGAGCAGCCGGCGAATGCCGGTTCGATCGCGCTGCGTGTCGTAGGTGTAGACCAGTTCCAGCCCCTCGCCTGCGGCCTCGAGTCCGAACTCCGCCAGCGCGTCCGGAATTTCCTCGAGCGGGGCGTGCAACTGTACGGTCAATTGCTTCTTTCCAAGCTTACGCATCAGCTCTCGTGTTTCTTCGACCACAACGAGTTCGCCGCCGCTGATAACGCCGACCCGGTCCGCCATTTCCTCGGCCTCTTCGATGTAGTGAGTGGTCAGGATGATCGTGACACCGCCATCCCGCAGGTCACGCACGACCTGCCACATGTCACGCCGCAGTTCGACGTCAACGCCCGCCGTCGGCTCGTCGAGAAAAAGGATGTCGGGCTCGTGCGACAACGCCTTTGCAATCAGCACGCGCCGTTTCATGCCGCCGGACAGCGTCATGATCTGGTCGTCCTTCTTGTCCCAAAGCGACAGCGCTTTGAGTGTCTTCTCGATGTGCGCAGGATCGGGCGGCTTTCCGAACAGACCGCGACTGAAGCTGACCGTCGCCCATACTGTTTCAAAGGCGTCCGTCGTCAACTCCTGCGGCACCAGTCCGATAAGCCTGCGCGTGTGCCGATAGTCCGAAATGATATCGCGACCGTCCACAGTCACCTTCCCCCGACTGGGATTGACGATCCCGCAGATGATGCTGATCAGCGTCGTCTTGCCCGCGCCATTCGGACCGAGAAGTGCGAAAATTTCGCCGCGCTCGATGTCGAGATTGATGGACTTCAGCGCCTGAAAGCCTGAGGCGTAGATCTTCGACAAACTCACGATGGAAATAATGGCTGACATTTCGCGCCCGGAGGAATTGGATGGGTTGCCGTGCTGCCCGGCCTACGCCACGCGCGCTGTGAATACAAGCGCGTTTCACTGGACCGGAGCCTCAGCTCTTCCGGTTCGTCAGAAGGTCGTCGATCATCAATGGTCTGTAGCCGCGAACTGCCGAAGCCGGTGCGGGTACCGATATGGCGTCGGAATACAAGGTGCCGTCGTGCTCGAAATAGGTAATGGTCGTCCGGAATTTTCCGATCAGATCGTGCTCGCGCGTTCGAAGAACGCTGTCGGTTGTGGTCACGACACAAGCCACCTCTTGCAGCAGAACCGCGCGCTGCAGGGCTGCATCGTCGAGCATTTCCTGCAGCACCCCGGTCGCGATCGGTGCAAGGTCGCAGTCGATCCACTCGACAATAGAGGGACGCTTGGCGATCGCCGGCTGCGAAACGGCGACGAGGCGCAGGCCCGGCAGCCGTGAGAGGGCGCGCGGCGCCGTACAATTGGTTACGCCCATCGCGAAGCTGCTCATCATGTTGCTGCTCGGCCGGCGCAACAGATCAACTAGCGCTCGTTGCGCCTCACCACCGGGCAGAACCTCCGCACGCTCCCACCGCGAAACCGTCTTTTGCGAGACGGACAAAATCTCGGACAAGGCAAGCTGGGAAAGAGTGAATTTCGCACGTACTTGCTTGATCACTGCGGGCCAGTTTCTTGACATTCTATTCCCGGCATCCCTCTACACCGCGCCATCGCCGGTCGCCTCACCCCATGGAGACCGTCCGCGGTCATTTCGCATCGTGATCCGACCACTTTGCCCGCTCCAATGTCAAGATGCGCGGTTGCCATGATCGCAACATTGGTGCAGCGTGCAGCACCTCGCGCACAGGCCAGGATCCGCGATCAAGGGCTCAACTCCCAAATGCCTCTGACTTCGGTCACCATTCGCGGTTATCGCTCGGTACGCAACCTCACTTTGCCGATCGAACCATGTTCCGTCTTCGTTGGCGCAAACGGAAGCGGCAAGACCAACCTTTACAGAGCGCTGGCATTGCTGAACGCAGCGGCAGACGGAACGATCACCCGAGAAATTGCTGGCGAGGGCGGCGTCAATTCAGTCCTCTGGGCGGGTGCTCGCCGGCGCGGCGAACCTGTACGCCTTGTTCTCAAGGCTCGCTTCGACGAACTTGGCCGCGAACCCTGCGATGGGCTTCCGCACGCTTATGAAATTGAAATCGGTCTGCCTCGCCCGAACGATGCCGCACTCTCACTCGAACCCCTCATCAAGGCGGAAAAGCTCACCGTGCGCAAAGGTACGCGCGACATCGTCATGATGGAACGCAGGGGGCCGGCCGTGAACGTGCGCAACGAGACCGGCAAGCGCGAAAATCATGCTCAGGCCATGCTTGTTTCGCAGACGGCGCTTTCGGCATTGCGCGATGCCGCCCGCTACCCGGAGCTAACCGCAGTTCGCACGGAGCTTTCCGACTGGCGTCTCTACCACGATTTTCGCACCGACCCGGGCTCGCCGATCCGCAAACCCTGCCATGCGATCACCACGCCAACCCTGTCAGCGGACGGCAGCGATCTCGCAGCGGTTCTTGCAACCTTGTTCGTGATCCGCGAGGATACACGCGATCTCGACGCAGCCATTGCCGACGCCTTTCCCGGCGCAACGCTCAACGCCGGCGAAGACGGCAGCAACTGTGATTTCTCGCTGACGTTTCCGGAATTCCAACGCCCCTTCGCCCCCCACGAATTATCGGATGGAACGCTGAAATACCTTTGCCTGCTCGGCGCGCTGATGGGCTACCGGCTGCCGGCTTTGATCGCCTCGAACGAACCGGAAGCAAGCCTGCACCCCTCACTGTTGGCGCCGCTTGCCCGGTTGATCGCCCGCGCCGCCGAACGAACGCGCATTTGGGTGGTAACGCATTCGCAAACGCTCGCCGATGAACTGCGCTCCGCCGCCGGCGCACAGCCTCGTCGCGTCGAAAAGATCAACGGCGAAACGCGCATTGCCGGCCTCACGCTATCCGGCGATTATCGAGACGACGACGCCGAATATTGACGGCTTAGAGCGTTTCAGGTTTAGCTGGAACCGCCCCACTCCCACGCCCGGCCGCCCAAAACCACGATTGCATGGGCGGCCGGGCGGGGGAGTGGGCAGGCGGTGTGATTGCGCCTAGGGCGGAAATGATCTAGACATTTCAAGCGCCACCAGCGGATCATGCGCGCCTCCATGTCTTTGCAATCAACCAGCCCGTCAATCAGCGCTGGCGCTGGTACCGGATGCCTCGAGCTCGAAGCCGCTGAATTTCGGCATCAACTCGAGCAGATGTTTGGTGTAGTCATGTTGCGGATTGGTGAACAGTGTCTCGGTCTCGGCCACTTCGAGCAGTCTGCCGTGCCGCATCACGCCGACCCGGTCACACATCTGCCGAATCACGGGCAGGTCGTGAGAGATAAACAACATCGTCAGCCGCAGTTCCTCCTGCAGGTCTTTCAGCAGGTTGAGGATTTGCGCCTGGATCGAAACGTCCAGGGCGGATGTCGGCTCGTCGCAGACCAGAAAGCGCGGCCGCGTTGCAAGCGCCCGCGCGATTGATATTCGCTGACGCTGCCCGCCGGAAAACTCGTGCGGAAACTTCATTGCCGCCTTGGCGCCGAGCCCGACGATATCCAGAAGGTCATTGACCATGCCTTCCGCCTCGGTGCGCGATGCCGCCAGCCGGTGAAACAGGATCGGCTCCGCAACGATATCACGCACACGCATGCGTCCATTGAGCGATGAGAACGGGTCCTGAAACACCATTTGCATTTGCCGTCGCCACGGCTGCGCCGCCCGTCGCGATTTCAGTGCCGTCAGATCCGTTCCGGCAAAGCGAATTCGCCCGTCCGTCGGCTGGTATATGCCCGTGATCATGCGCGCGATTGTCGACTTGCCGGAACCGCTCTCGCCGACCAACCCGAACACTTCACCGGTTTTGATGGCAAAGCTCACGTCCCGCACGGCATCGAGGTAAAGCCGCTTGCTGGCGAACATGGAATGGCGCGTGATAAACCGCATGTGCATATCGTCAAGCTGCACCAGCTCATCGTGCTCTTCGCCGAAGCTGCGCGCCTCTCCCAGCCAGTGCGTTGCAAGATCGAGCCCCTCCGGCCTGGCCTCGGCATCCTCGATATAGGTCACCATCGGAAAGCGATGCATGCGTCGGTCGGGGCGCGGCACGGCGGAAATCAGGCTTTGCGTGTAGTCGTGCCGGGGTGCCGTCATAATTTGCGCCGTCGCACCCGTCTCGACGACCTTGCCGCGATACATCACGGCTACCCGGTCCGCTGTCTCGGCGATGACGCCCATGTCGTGCGTGATCAAGATCATCCCCACATTGCGGTCGCGGCATAACCCCTTCATCAGTTCCAGGATCTGTGCCTGAACGGAAACATCGAGCGCGGTCGTAGGTTCGTCCGCGATGACGAGTTCGGGATCGGCGCACAGCGCGAGCGCGATCACGACGCGCTGGCGCATGCCGCCGGAGAACTGATGCGGAAACTGTTTGATGCGCACGGCCGGGTCGGGAATTCCGACCGCATCAAGCAGGTCGACCGCCCGTGCGCGCGCTTCTTCCTCGCTGAGGCGAAGGTGCAACTGGATGGTATCCAGAAGCTGCGTCTCCACGGTTTGCAGCGGGTCCAGCGACGTCAACGGATCCTGGAAGATCATGCCGATCCGCGCCCCGCGGATCTCGCGCATTTCAGATGCACCAAGCGTGTCGATGCGCTCGCCCTGGAGGCGGACCTCACCCCGCGTCAGCTCGCCCGGCGGCTCCAGCAGACCGATGACGGCGTTGCCAATCGTCGACTTGCCGGCTCCGGATTCGCCGACGACTCCGAGAATTTCCCCCGGGCTGAGCGTCAGCGACAAGTCCTCGACGGCGACCACGTGGCCACGTCGCGAGGGAAACTCCACGCGCATGTTGCGGATATCAAGAAGATCCATGCGCCGTCACCTCAGCTTCGGATTGAGCGCATCGCGCAGCCAGTCGCCCAGGAGATTGATCGCCAGGACCAGCAGAACAAGCGCGATACCCGGGAAGATCGTGATCCACCATTCACCGGAAAACAGGAAATCGTTGCCGATCCGGATCAGCGTCCCGAGCGACGGGGTCGTCGGCGGCACACCAACGCCAAGAAACGACAGCGTCGCCTCGGTAATGATCGCGATCGCAAGGTGGATCGTCGCGATCACGAGCACCGGACCGATGACGTTGGGCAGCACATGGCGCACCAGGATCGTACCGGAACCGAGGCCGATCACGCGGGCCGCCTGCACATACTCCTTGTTCTTTTCGACCAGCGTCGAGCCGCGCACCGTGCGCGCATACTGCACCCAACCGGATACCCCGATCGCGAAAATGAGAACGTAAAAGGCGATGTCCTCGTGCATGTCACGCGGCACGATGCCTCTGGCCACACCATCGATCAACAGCGCGATCAGAATGGCTGGGAACGACAACTGGATGTCGGCAACGCGCATGATGAACGAATCGAGCCGGCCGCCGACGTATCCGCTGATCAGCCCCAGGCCGACACCAAGCACGATCGAAAAGATCACCGAGGCGAAACCGACGAACAGGGAAATCCGCGCACCGTAGATGATCGTCGACAAGATATCGCGGCCCTGGTCGTCGGTGCCGAGCAGAAACTTGCCGTTGCCATCGGCCATCCACGCCGGCGGCAGACTGGCATCCAGGATGTCGATCGATGCGAGATCGAACGGATCGTGCGGCGCCACCAAGGGCGCGAACGCCGCCGCCAGAAAAAAGATGATGGTTACGATCGCAGAACCGACCGTGACGGGCGAGGCGAGGAAGCTCAGCCAGATATCGCTTTCGCGCGCGCGCTGGACCCAGCCCTTGGGCGCCTCGCCATCGTCGGCGTTGATCGGATCTGACTGGCTCATGCCCTCACCGCTCAACCCGCCCGGTCGATACGCAGGCGCGGATCGACCACGAAATAAAGAACGTCAACCACCAGGTTGATGACGACGAAGAAGAAGGCAATCAGGACCAGGTAGGCCGCCATGATCGGGATGTCGACATCGCCGATCGCCTGGATGAACATCAGTCCCATTCCCGGCCACTGAAAGACACTCTCGGTGATGATCGCAAAGGCGATGATCGAACCAAGCTGCAAACCGGTGATCGTGATCACGGGCACCAGCGTGTTCTTGAGTGCCATCTTGTAGTGCACGTGCCGGTCCGGCAGCCCACGGGCGCGACCGAACTTCACGAAGTCCGTTCGCAGCACTTCAAGCATCTCGGCCCTGACGAGACGCATGATCAGGGTCATTTGAAACAGCGCCAGCGTAATCGATGGCATGATCAGCGACTTGAGCCCGGACACCGTCAGAAAACCGGTCGTCCACCACCCGATCGCGACGACCTCGCCGCGTCCGAACGTCGGCAGCCAGCGCAGAATGACCCCGAAAAACAGAATCAACAGAATCCCGATCAGGAACGTCGGCAACGACACACCGACCAGCGACAACGTCATGAAAGAGCGCGACAGCCAGCCATCACGGTGAATTGCCGTGTAGACACCCATCGGAATTCCAATGGCCAGCGCCAGGATCGCCGACACCAAAGACAACTCCAGCGTTGCCGGCAGCCGCTCCGCGATCAATTCTGAGACCGGCCGCCGGTGCTGATAGGAAAAGCCGAACTCTCCGCGCGCCGCATTGGCAGCAAAACGTCCAAACTGCATCAGGAAGGGATCGTTGAGACCCAGCCGTTCTCGCAGCTCTGCACGTTCCTCGAGTGTGGTGTCCTGGCCCACCATGTTGTTGATCGGATCGCCGACATAGCGAAACAACCCGAACGCAATCAGCGCCACGGTCAGCATGACCACGACGGACTGGAACAGACGCTGGGCGATGAAGCCGATCATGGATCAGGACGACACTCGAAATGGGAGAACGGGCCGTCGAGAAGCATGGTACGGCCCGTTCCCGTCAGACTGTCAGGCGATGGCTCTTACTTCACCACCGCATAGCGCAGATCAAACACGTTGTCGGGGCGCTGCACGACTTCGACTTTTTCAGAAACGCCCCAGGACAGCGGCTGCTGGTGCAGCGGAATGTGCCCAACCTCGTCCTTGTGGATCTTGAACGCTTCGTCGATCATCGCCTGGCGCTTGGCCTGATCGGTCTCCGATTGGATCTTGGCGGCGAGCTCGTTGATCCGCTTGTTGCAATATCCGCCGAGATTGAATGCGCCGAGCTTGTCTTCGCCGCCCCGGCAAGCCATCAGTGACGAAATCGGGTTGTGGCTGTCGAACGTCGACGGCGTCCAGCCGAGCAGGAAGAAGCTCGTATCATAACCGTTCTGCGCCAGAACCTTCCCGAAATACTTCGACTTGGTCTGGGCCAGCAAATCGACTTTGACGTTGATTTTGGCCAGCATTCCCGCAACTGCCGTACAGATTTTTTCGTCGTTGACATAACGATCGTTCGGGCAGTCCATGGTCACCTTGAAGCCGTCCTTGTAGCCGGCCTCGTCCATCAGCTTCTTGGCGGCTTCAACATCATAGGGCAGCCTGTCATTCAGCGCTTCGTTGAAACCATTGATTTGCGGCGCCACCATCAATCCGGCCGGCGTTGCAGCACCGCGCATCACCTTTTTGCGGATCGCCTCGATGTTGATGGCATGCATGAACGCCTTGCGCACGCGCACGTCCTTGAACGGGTTCTTGCCCTTGACATCCGAGCCCTTGAGTTCGTCGCGCAACTGATCGAATCCGAGGAAGATCGTGCGGGCCTCGGGACCCGTCAACGGCTTGACGCCGGCTGCCTGCTCAAGCCGGCTCCAATCCTGCACCGGGATCGGATAGGCCATATGCACGTTGCCGGAGATCAGCGCCGCCACCCGCGTTGCATCTTGTGCAATCGGCGTGAACACGACCTCGCCGACATTGCTCTTGATTTTGCCCCAGTAATTTGGATTGCGCACCAGCACCGTTTTCACACCCGACTGACGCGACTTGAGCATGAACGGTCCGGTGCCGTTGGCGTTGAGGTTGGCATAGTTGCCTTCATCGCCGCCTTTAACGTTGGTCGCTTCCACCGCCTTGTTCTTTTCCGCCCACTGCTTGTCCATGATGTAGAAGATTTCAAGCTGCAGTGGCAGGATCGGATTGGGGCTCGGCGTCACGATGTCAACGGTGTGATCGTCGACGATCTTCACGTCCTTGATGAGCGCTGCCACGACCTTCATGTCGGAACCTTCAGAGCGCAGGCGCTCGGCAGAGAATTTCACATCGTCCGCTTTGAAATCGCTGCCGTCGTGAAACTTGACACCCTTGCGCAGGTTGAACCGCCATACGGTCGGTTCGGTATTCTCCCACTTTTCGGCCAGCGCTCCGGTCATCTCCATCTTGTCATTGCGGATGACGAGGCCCTCGTAGATGTTGCGCTGGAAGCCGAGCGTCATGGTTTCAAACAGTCCGTGCGGGTCCATGGTCTGGACATCGCCTTGGAATGCAAACCTTAGCGTCTTGTCCTGGGCAACGGCTTGCCCGGCCAGGACGGCAGACAGCACGATCCCGACGCTCATGGCCTTACACGCCAGCTTCACCTGTCTCATCATATCCTTGAACTCCTGGTCCTACTTACTTCGCCGATCGATTGCGCCTTGCATGATGCTGAGCATTAGGCACAGCCCGAAACAAATCGCCAGTCTAATCTTTCCGCCTCGTAAAATTTTGACGCGCCTTCCTGCCAAGGCTACATACGACATCCCGGTGATTGCAATCAAAGATTGTCTTGGTTCTTGAATACACGCCCGCCTTTCATGACAAACGGGATGCAGGCTCCGTCGTTCTCAAGACAGCCGATGTCCTTCAGCGGTTCGCCACGCACCAAGATGAGATCGGCAAAATAGCCCGGCAGGATCTTTCCGATGTCATCTTCAAGGTGCATGATCTCCGCCGCCGTCTGCAGCGATGTCCGGATGGCTCCGTAGTTGCCGAGCACTTCGGCAGACAATGAGAACTCATCCGACTGGAAACGATGGCAGGCGCCCAGCAGATCGGTTCCAAATCCGATCTTAACGCCGGCCCGATGCGTCAGTTCCAAAGCCCCGAGACCGGCATCGACGATGGCTTTCAGCTTGGCAATCGACACCTCGGGAAACCCGAATTCGCGCCCGTGCTTGTTCAAGGCGTAGTATGTGATGTTCGTGGGAACGTGAAATGCCCCTTTCTCGGCGACGAGCGCTGCTGTTTCCTGATCGATCAGGTTGCAATGCTCGACGGTCCGGACGCCGGCGCGCACCGCCATGGAAATCGCCGCCGGCGTGTAGGTGTGCGCCATCGCATACGTCTGCCACGCAGCCGCCTCTTCACAGATCGCAACCATCTCCTCGAAGGAGTATTGCGTGTTTTCGATTGGGTCGGATGGCGATGACACCCCACCGCCAGCCATGATCTTCACGTGGTGTGCCCCTTTGCGCAGCTCATCACGTGCGGCCCGACGGCATTCATCGACGCCATCTGCGATCCGGCCGAGCTGCTGACTGAGGTTGTGGAACTCGACCTGGCTCGCCTGGCTCATGACGGTCACGGGACGCACATCGCTGTGCCCTCCGGTCTGGCTCAGCGCCAATCCTGGAACCCTGAGCCGCGGCCCGGCAATCAGGCCGTGGTCTACCGCGTCGGCAAGCCCTCGGTCGGCGCCGGCCGCATCGCGCACCGTCGTGAAGCCGCGCATCAACATCCCTTGCATGATCTGCGCCGTCTCGGCGAAGAGGTAGCTCGCCGGTTTCGTCATCAGTTTGGAAAGATCGAGCTCGCTGGCCTTGACGTGGACGTGCGCGTCGATCAGTCCGGGCATTAACGTGAAACCGCGCGCATCGATTTCGCGCCGGTCCGTTCCGGCAGATTTGATTGGCGTTTCGGAAACCTCCTTAATGCGCTCGCCTTCGACCAGCACGTCGAATCCTTCACGCGTTTCAGCCATCGTAGCGTCTACGATTCTTGCATTGCGAAACAACACCCCAGCCACGCCAACAACTCCTGTCCAGCTTGCCTCGAAATCACTGTCGTCCAAGCCGGACGGCGTGACAAGTCGCGCGCTAGGGCGTTTCAGGTTTAGCTGGAACCGTCCCACTCCCCCGCCCGGCCGCCCAAAACCACGATTGCATGGGCGGCCGGGCGGGGGAGTGGGCAGGCGGTGTGATTCCGCCTGAGGCGCAAATGATCTATTTGACGGTTACATCGCGCAGCAGGAACAAGTTGTCCGGCCTCTGCACCACCGTGACATTGTCGGCCACGCCCCAGGACAGCGGCTGCTGGTGCAGCGGTAAATGTCCAATCTCGGTCTTGTGAATGCGAAACGCCTCCTCGATCAGGGCCTGACGGCGCGGGCCATCCGACGCCGCTTGAATCTCGCCGGCGAGTTCGTTGATGCGTGGATTGCAATAGCCGCCGATGTTGAACTGACCGAGCTTGTCGCCACGTCCGCGACACGACATCAACGCCGCTATCGGATTGTGGGCATCGAACGTCGATGGCGTCCAGCCAAGAAGGAAGAAGCTTGTGTCGTAACCGTTGTGCGCAAGGATTTTGGCGAAGAACTTTGCCTTGGGTTGCGCATTGAGTCGCACGCGAATATTGACCTTTGCCAACATACCGGCGATCGCCTGACAGATCTTTTCATCGTTCATGTAGCGGTCGTTTGGACAGTCCAGAATCACTGAAAAGCCGTCTTCGAGCCCCGCCTCGCCCATCAACTGCCTGGCTCGGGCAGGATCGTGGGTGAAAGGAGTGTTGAGCGCTGCAACAAACCCGTTGACCTGCGGCGCCACCATCAGTCCGGCCGGTACCGATGCACCTCGCATGACCTTGTCCCGGATGGCATTGATGTCGATCGCATGCGCAACTGCACGACGCACGCGGACGTCCTTGAACGGATTTCGCTCCTTGAGATCCGACCCCTTGAGGTGATCACGCAGTTGGTCGAAACCGAGAAAGATCGTGCGCGCTTCCGGCCCCGTCAACGGCCGCACGCCGGCCGTTGACCGCAGCCGCGCCCAGTCCTGCACCGGAATGGGGTAGACCATGTCGACGTTGCCCGAGATCAGTGCCGCAACCCGCGTTGCATCGTTACCGATCGGTGTGAAGATCGCAGTCTCGACATTGCCACCCACCTGCCCCCAATAGCTGCCGTTGCGTTTGAATTCGGACCGGGTTCCGGGCTGGCGCTCCACAAGAATGAAAGGGCCAGTGCCATTGGCATTGAGGTGCGCAAAGTTCTGACCAGACTGGTCTCCTGGCGCCGAAACGCTTGTCGCCCGGTTGGTCTCAGTCCATTGCTTGTCCATGATGTAAATGAGTTCAAGCTGCAACGGCAGTATCGGGTTCGGCTTGTCGGACGCAATATCAACCGTGTAGTCGTCGACGGCCGTGACTCGCGCAACGGCTGCAGCTGCCCCGCGCATCCCCGACCCCTTGGAATTGGCACGCTTGGCAGAAAACAGAACGTCGTCCGCTTTGAAGTCGTTGCCGTTGTGAAAGCGAATGCCGCGCCGCAGATGAAACCGCCAGACGGTCGGCGACACCCGCTCCCACCGCTCGGCCAGTGCGCCGACGATCTTCATGTGCGCATCCCGGCGCACCAGCGCTTCGTAGACGTTGCCTTGAAAACTGAGCGTCATGGTTTCGGCAAGCCCATGCGGGTCCATGGTCTGGGCATCACCCTGGAAAGCCCATCGAAACGTCTTGGCTTGGGCATCCGGCGTGCCGGCGCCGAACAGCCCGACACAAACGAGCATGGCGGTCCGAGCCGCTTTGGAACGGAAATACTTCGACATGGCAGATTCACTCTCGCGATCGACTTCAGACATCGCGAGTAGAATAAATTCAGAAGACTGACGAATTCCAGTGGAATCTGCACATGAGACGGAATGTTGAATTGCGCGCGTCACGCGCGCAGCCCAGGGTCAATGCCCGACGAGCAAGGTCTCCGGGGCCAGTGTCACGCTTTGAGAGGCATGGCCATTTCCACCAGCTTGACCCAGTACGAACAACCCATCGGAATGATCTCGTCGTTGAAGTTGTAGCGCGGGTTGTGCAGGCTCGCCGGCCCCTCCTGACCAATGAAGATGAACGCTCCCGGGCGCGCCTCGAGCATGAACGAAAAATCTTCGCCGCCCATAACCGGCGGCGTCTCGTCATCGACGTTTTCGGGTCCGACGATCTCGCGCGCCACCTCGGCCGCGAACTCGGTTTGCGCGTCGTGGTTGACCGTTACCGGGTAAAGCCGTGTGTAGGTCAGATCCACTTTCGCTCCGTGCGCCTCGCCGGCATGCCGGCATAGCGTTGTCATTCGATCTTCAGCCAGATCGCGCAGTTCCGGCTTGAGCGTTCGCACGGTTCCGCCCATGGTCGCGGTCTGGGCAATGACGTTGTTTGCATCCCCCATGTGGATCTGTGTCACCGACAGCACGATGCTGTCGACCGGATTGGCGTTTCGCGAAACGATCGTCTGGAAAGACTGCAACAGCTGGCCGACGACGATCGCCGGATCGATCACCTCGTTGGGACGTGCCGCATGCCCGCCGCGACCTTCGATCGTGATGTCGAAGAAGTCGACCGACGCCAGCATGCCGCCCTTGCGGATGGCGAACTTGCCGACCGGCAGCGTCGGCTGGTTGTGCATGCCATAGACTTGCTGCACGCCGAACCGTTCCATCATGCCGTCTTTGACCATTTCCAATCCGCCGCCGCCGCCCTCCTCGGCCGGCTGGAAGATCACGATGGCGGTGCCGTCGAAATTGCGGGTCTCGGCCAGATACTTCGCCGCACCGAGCAGCATCGCCGTGTGCCCGTCATGACCACAGGCGTGCATCTTGCCGTCGTACTTCGACTTGTAGGGAAGATCCGGCAGCTCCTGGATCGGCAGCGCATCCATATCGGCGCGAAGACCGATGACCTTGCCGCTCGCCGTGCTTCGCCCCCTGATCACGGCAACCACCCCGGTCCGCCCGAGCCCGGTCACGATCTCATCGACGCCGAACGCCCGCAGCTTGTCCTCCACGATGCCGGCCGTGCGCTCGACATCGAACATCAGTTCGGGATGCGCATGAAAATCCTGGCGCCACGCGGCGATTTCATCGTGGAAGTCTGCAAAACGATTGATGACGGGCATGTACAAAGCTCCTCATTGGCTCGCCCAACCTTAACGCCAATTGCCTGCCTGTCACCCGCAGACTGCGGCCTGCTTACCGCCACATCATCACCCGAATCGAGGTGACAAGTACGCATGGGCGTGGTGATGTTTACACCTCGTTAGTCGAATCGGCGTGAAGTAGCCCCTGTTGATTGGGGGGAGGGTTGTCCATGTTGATGAGCGTTGCGGAGATTACATCGCGTGCCGAGATCTTTCCGGAGCTGGCCGGCTCTCGCATCCTGATTACCGGCGTTGGTCCGACCTTTGGCGTAGATATCACGCGTGCCTTTGCCGAACACGGTTGCCGGCTTGTCCTGCAAATTCCAGATCCATGCCCTGAAACCGACGCGCTGCTGCAACTCGTTGCACAAAACGCCCTCGACGTTCAGGTCCACCACGACGCCATTGACGATGCCGCCGCTGCAACCCGCTTCACCCAACACGCCGCAACGGCCTACGGCGGTATCGATTCGGTGATCAACCTGATCACGATCTCGCGCTACGACCTCAACTCGGCTGAGACCTTGGAAGAGATCGAAACGCTCTTCACGGACCGCTTGCAAGCCGCCTCGCGCGCGACCCGCGTCGCAGCGAACCGAATGGGGCTGACCTGGTCCAGCGGCGCCATTCTGAACGTCCTGCGACTGCCGCAACCCACCACGCCTTCGGAAGAAGCCTTGGCCGGCATTGCGCGCACCGCACTTGCCGCAATGACGCGTTCGGAAGCGATGCAATGGGCTGAGCAGGGCGTCCGCGTCAACGCGATCGCTCCACGAGGCACGGTCGGCTCCGCTGGCACCGCGGCGCTGGCGGACTGCATGCGCAGCGAGCCGGATATTGCAGCCGTCGCGTTGTATCTCGCATCCGACAAGGGTGCAGAGATTTCCGGCTATATCCTCGACCTCGATGTCGCGAGCACGGCCGGCGCCTGACCGGCCCCGCCGCCGCCTCCCGCAACATTCATCCGTGCTGCCCATTTTGGCCCGGCAAACCGGGCTTTCGCTGCGGGCCGCGGCCTGCGCCGATGCTATTCGCTGACAATTTTTTGCCGCCAATTCACTTGACAGGCTTGCCGCGGGCAACTATCTCCAACGCCAGTTGTTAGCACTCGTACTTTAAGAGTGCTAACAATCCTTCACCCATCGACAGGTAGTATTCCAGCCCATCAAGGAGCAGGACTTCATGAAATTCCGTCCTCTGCATGACCGCGTGGTCGTGGAGCGCGTCGACAGCGAGACCAAGTCTGCCGGCGGCATCATCATTCCCGATACCGCTGCGGAAAAACCCCAGGAAGGCAAGATCGTTGCCGTAGGCCCGGGCGCCCGCGGTGATGACAACGAGCTCGTTCCCCTGGATGTCAAAGCCGGTGACCGCGTGCTTTTCGGCAAATGGTCCGGCACCGAAGTCAAGATCGACGGCAAGGATCTCCTGATCATGAAGGAGAGCGACATCATGGGAATTCTCGAGGGCTGAGCCGGCGCTCCAAGCCCCGAAATCCCGAATTAAAACAGTCAAACGAACCTAGGAGATAAGCCGACATGGCTGCCAAGGACGTCAAATTTTCCGGTGATGCCCGCGAACGCATGATGCGCGGTGTCGACACCCTCGCCAACGCCGTAAAGGTCACCCTCGGCCCGAAAGGGCGCAATGTCGTGCTCGACAAGTCGTTCGGCGCCCCGCGTACGACCAAAGACGGCGTGACCGTCGCCAAGGAAATCGAACTTGAGGACAAGTTCGAGAACATGGGCGCCCAAATGGTGCGCGAAGTTGCCTCCAAGACCAATGATGTTGCCGGCGACGGCACCACCACGGCAACCGTTCTCGCCCAGGCGATCGTTCGCGAAGGCCTGAAGTCGGTTGCGGCCGGCATGAATCCGATGGATCTCAAGCGCGGCATCGACAAGGCCGTTACCCAGGTTGTTGCTGAAATCGAGAAACGCTCGAAGAAGGTCAAGAACTCTGACGAGATTGCTCAGGTCGGCACGATCTCGTCCAACGGCGAGCGCGAAATCGGCGACATGATCGCCAAGGCCATGCAGAAGGTTGGCAACGAAGGCGTCATCACCGTCGAGGAAGCAAAGAGCCTCGAAACCGAACTCGACGTCGTCGAAGGCATGCAGTTCGACCGCGGCTACCTCTCGCCGTACTTCATCACCAATGCCGACAAGATGGTGGTGGAACTGGAAGACCCCTACGTTCTCATCCACGAGAAGAAGCTCTCCAACCTCCAGGCCATGCTGCCGGTGCTCGAAGCCGTCGTCCAGACCGGCAAGCCGCTCCTCATCATCGCAGAAGACGTCGAAGGCGAAGCCCTTGCCACGCTCGTCGTCAACAAGCTGCGTGGCGGCCTCAAGGTGGCGGCTGTCAAGGCTCCGGGCTTTGGTGACCGCCGCAAGGCCATGCTCGAAGACATCGCCGTCCTGACCCAGGGTCAGACGATTTCCGAAGATCTCGGCATCAAGCTGGAAAACGTCACGATCGACATGCTTGGCCGTGCCAAGCGCATCTCGATCACCAAGGACGACACCACCATCGTCGACGGCGCCGGCAAGAAGAAGGACATCGAAGGCCGCGTCGCCCAGATTCGCGCACAGATCGAGGAAACGACCTCCGACTATGATCGCGAAAAACTGCAAGAGCGCCTGGCCAAGCTTGCTGGTGGCGTTGCCGTGATCAAGGTCGGCGGAGCGACCGAGGTCGAGGTGAAAGAGCGCAAGGACCGCGTCGACGACGCGCTGAACGCGACCCGCGCTGCGGTCGAAGAAGGTATCGTTGCCGGTGGCGGCGTCTCCCTTCTCAAAGCCAGCTCGGTCATCGATGTCGAGGGCGACAATGAGGACCAAGAAGCCGGCATCGCGATTGTCGCCAAGGCCCTCCAGTCGCCGATCCGCCAGATTGCTGAGAACGCCGGCGTCGAAGGCTCGATCGTTTGCGGCAAGGTACTCGAGAACCGCGGCAACGCGTTCGGCTACGATGCCCAGAACGATGAATATGGCGACATGTTCGAGAAGGGAATCATCGATCCGGCGAAAGTCGTGCGCACCGCACTGCAGGACGCTGCATCGATCGCAGGCCTCATGATCACGACCGAGGCCGGCGTGGCCGAAGCGCCGAAGAAGGACAACGGTGGCGCCGGCATGCCCGGCGGCGGCATGCCCGACATGGGCGGCATGGGCGGCATGATGTAATCAGCCCTTTCCTTTCCGCTCGATGGTAAATGCCATCCGAGAAATGCAACCGCCCGCGGGAGACCTCGGGCGGTTTTTTCGTTGCGTGTCAATTCGTTGATCGGCCTCACCCTGTCACCAAGACAGGTCCTGACCGTTTGCGTGTTCCTGCATCCGCGCCCGTCGAAACAGCGCCCTCGCACAATCGCCCGGCTGCGCCGGATCATCGACCAACATTCGGTCCAACTTTGCTGCGAAATTCATCGCTAGATCATCGTGCCTTAAGTTGGAACCGCTGTCGCGGCTCCAACTTGAGACACAAGGACGATCGCTTCTAAAGAATCGAGAAACATAGGCTTGCTCGTGTTCCCTATGGTTCTGACATGTGCTCTCGGCATCGCCGCACGGGCCGGCGTCACGACCGCAACGCGAGGCAGGCAACCCATCGAGGCTCGATCATGCGTTTCCTTGGCAAGTTGGTTCTCTACCTCGCAGCGCTCATCGTTATTCTGGCGCTTGCCGCATTCCTCCTGCCGCGCGAGGTCACAGTCTCGCGATCCATTGCCATAAAGGCACCGCCCGCAAAGATCTTCCCGTTGGTCAACGACCTGCGCAAGCAGCAGTCATGGTCGCCATGGGCCAGAAAGGATCCGGACATGAAGGTTTCATATTCCGGCTCTGCGAGCGGCAAAGGCCAGAAGATGTCTTGGCAAAGCGACAAGAAGGATGTCGGAAGCGGCAGCCAGGAAATCGTCGAAAGTGTTGCCGACAAGCGCATTGAGACCAAGCTTGACTTCGGCGAGCAGGGTACGGCCGTCGCCGGTTTCGACTTCGCGCCCGAAGGCGATGCGACGAACGTCACGTGGCGCTTCAAAACCGACGTCGGCAACAACCCGATGATGCGATGGATGGGCCTGATGTTCGACAGCTGGGTCGGCACGGAATACGAAAAGGGCCTGCAGAACCTCAAGGCCGAAGTCGAAAAGGGATAGCCCTTCGACTGGCGCTGACCAAAGTGTTTGACCGCCGCCCGCCCGGATGCGCGTGCCGTGGCAAGGACGGTCGGCTGTCGCGATGGTGTTTGCAACGCAAGTCCGTTTGCGTGCCATCCCCGCCCCCGCAAATCGATGCCGGACGATCCGGCAAACGCCAAGCCGCTCTTGCAGGGCGCAGTGAGCCTTGCTGATCACCCGCGCTGGAAGCAAAGACGGCGCGGTGCCGTATTTGCGGCCACGAACTTGACTTCGACCGACCGCGGCATCTGCGGGCACTCGGGATCGATGACCCATGCACCGACGGCATCGAACGTGCCATCCCGAATTGGCGGCGGCTCCTGCGATGGCTCGTGCTTGGCCGTTGGCAGTTCCAACACATCGGCGCGGATGTGCCTTGCGAAGCGACGCACGTAGTGCGCAATCACGATCGTGTCGAGCTGCGATGAGACGACCAGCGTCGGCACCCGCGTAAGATTGCCCGGCAATACCGGCTGCGCGCGAAACTCACTCATCAGTCGAACGAACGGGCTTTTCGCAGTGTTGTCGATTACGCCGTCCCAGAGCTTGGTCAGCGAACGGTTTGCTTCATTGAACCAGCCGTTCGTCATGCCCCACATCGCGAGGTGCGGATGGTCATGATAGAATTTGCATAGCCATGCATGGCGCGCTTCGTCACTGCCGATACTGCTCTTCTCGAGCGGCCTGTCACCGGGATGAAAGCGACCGTGCCCCGCGACGTAGTCGCCCGCCTTGCCAGGCTTCATGACGACGAAGCGCGCATAGAGCTGCTGCACGACGCGCATTGCCATCGTGCCCGCCGAATTGATCGCGACCACCGGATTGACATAGACGATATGGGTAAAGCGTCGCGCAAACACCGGCGCTTCTTGCACCATGCGCGCAAACATGTGCCCGCCAAGTGAATATGGCAGTGCAACAAATGGAATATCGTTGTCGTATCCACGCTGGCGTACGGCCCGGAACACCTCACAGCGCAGAAATTCCTTCAGGCTGTCGGTCCACATATCGAAGCCATCCGCCTGTGCGTGCACCTTTCGCTCATCGGCATGAAAGCGCCCGCTTCCTCCCTGGCCGGCAAACTCGAATACGAGCACGTCATTTCCGCGCTCCCGCACGTCGCTGACGGCCGGTTCGTGCTTTTCGATCGCCTCAGCGGTACCGACGATGAGAACATAGATCGCCTTCGGAGCACCGCCCGTCGCCGACGGGAACCAACCCACCCGCGAAAACAACGCACGTCCCTTGTTGCCCCGGTCCGCATAGCGAATTTGCGGGTAGGCCTCAGCACAGCGCTCAAGCTCCACTTGGCATATGAACGCGCTGCTCAGATCAAAACCGGCCATGCCACACCTCACTGAGCCTCAGTTATAGGTGTTTGCCATTAGCAGTCGGAAAATTGCATTGGCAACATTTGTGCAGATGTGCCGGGCCAACCCGTCAACCAATGCTTAAGGCACGTCGCAGCAAAACGGATTGACTCATAAGGGGCCAACGCGACCCAGCCGAACGGCCGCCCCGCCGGCGCCGCCGCGCGTAGCGCGAATAGCGGCGTGAGGCAATCAAACCCAAAGCGAGGCGCATTGTTTGCGACGAGCTTTGGAGGGGCATTCAAAGACGAAAGCCTACCGGTCGCTGCCACCGAACACATTCCGGCGCCAGCCACGATTCGCGACCCGGCTCCGGCGCACGCGTCGCACCTGCGCTGCCGGTCGTCCCCGTGCCCGGCGCGTTTGGCCGGCGACAGTCGCCGCCCCCAGCGCCGAACGCGAAGCAGTCCCAAAGGGCAAGCGCTGTCCCCGCCGCGCTTTCGCCAAGACACCTGAACGAACCGCCGAAAGGTCTTCCTTCACGGGCTTGGGCAGCGACAGGGCTTTGCCGCTGAGACCGAGATGAATCAGGCGCTCGTGCCCATAAACATCATCGTAGAACAGCAACTTTCCGGAATCGCTGACCATGGCTGTAAAGTAGACGACATGCACGGGCACCTTGCGACGCAATCGAACCTCGTTGTTGTTCGGCCCGCTGCGCGTCAACGATACGATCTTGGCGCGATTCCACCCGCGGTCGGCCGCCAACAAAACCTGCGCCAGTTTGAGTGGATTGCGCACGCGCATGCAGCCGTGACTGTATGCGCGCTGCGAGCGCTTGAACAGGTACTTGCTCGGCGTATCGTGCATGTAGATGGCGTGCCGGTTCGGAAACAGAAACTTGACGCGGCCGAGCGCATTGCGGCCGCCCGGCGGTTGGTAGACGATATAGTTGCGAATGTCCTTCCGGCTCCAGTCAACCGCATAGGGATTGATTTCGCGCCCGCCGAGTTTCGCCGAAATCTTTAGACCGCGCAGGCCGGCCCCGCGCAATAGCCGCGGCAGCAACTCTTTGACCTTGATCGAATTTGGAACCGCCCAATACGGCTTGAAGACAACCAATTCCATCTGGTCGGAAAAGATCGGTGTCTTGTTCTTGGGCTTTCCGACAACCATGCGCTCGCGCAGGATCGTCCTGCCTCGGTCCACCACCCGGAAGTGATACGCCGGAATGTTTGCCCACACATGCCTGGTGCCAAGCTCACGCGGCATCCAGCGCCACATTTCCATGTTGGCCAGGACTTTCCGCAACTTGCGTTTGCGCGTCAACGCGCGCTTGCGCCTGCGCTTGCGATTGCGTTTACCGGTTGTCCGCCCGGTCTCCTCCGGAACGCCGACGTCTTTTCCGCTCAGCAGTTCCACGTAGGCCGCGCGCAAACGCTGGAACTGCTCGTGTTGCGGGTGCAGTCCCCGCAAAAAGGCAGCCGGATCCTGTGTCGAACTCGCATCGGACAATATCCGCGACGGCGCCAGCAACGGCGGCCGGCGATCGAAATCCAGCGATAACCGCGACGGCGCAACTCTGCCACCCTGCGCATCGCGCGCATAGCTGAGAACTGCGCGCGAAATTGCAATTTCAGCCGCGATCTGGCGCTCTATCGTCCAGTCCTTTTGACCATCATCAAGGCGCAGATCGTCGAGCGCATACCTGCGCGGATTGAGCCCCCACGAACGCGCCTCGCTCATTTCCTCGGCCACGGCACGCGCGGCACGCTTCAGCCCACGCCCGTCGATCCAAACAAGCCCCGCCTCGTGTTTTGCATGAAAGCCGGCGATTGCCGACCTGATCCGGCGTTCGCCGGCGTCGCGTGCCGGCGCCATGCGATCGATTTCCAGCCGCACTCTGATCGACAGCGCCTCTTCAGACGAGATCAAGCGCTCCGGTGCATCAGGCTCGATCGCATGACCGGCCCACACGGGTAGAAACAGGGAAATCAGCAAGGAAACTGCCAAAGTCTTGGCGAGGTGCATGGAGCCGGCTCCGGACGAACGGCGATCTTGTGCAACGCTCCATTTGCCCACCAGCGCTGCGCGTTACTGGAGCGTGCTCGGATCGGCTGAGAACAATGCCGATACAAAACCACAGGCCGGAATGAGTGACAACGCCTTCTCTCAAAAGACAGTTGTTGCGCTGAGGATCAACACGATGGCGCCTTGCCCGTCGCCGGGATTGGGCAAACGGTGGACCGCCGCACCTCCTTGGAAACGTTGCAAAAGTCGTCAGATGCAACGCCCGCCGTCGACCTCGATTGCCAGACCGGTGAGAAATTCCGACGCCGGGTCCGCGAGGAATAGCGCCACGTTGGCAATGTCCTTCGGCAATGAAAACCGGCCAAGCGGGATCGTTGACACGAATTTCTCCCTGATTTCCGGAGTGTCCTCTCCCATGAACTCGGCCAGCATCGGCGTTTCGCCTGCCACCGGATTGATCGCGTTGACGCGAATATTCTTGGGCGCCAGTTCGATTGCCATGGCCTTTGTCATGGTGATCGCGGCGCCCTTGGAACTGTTGTACCAGACGAGGCCCGGCCGCGGTCGCACGCCCGCCGTCGAAGCCGTCGTGATGATCGAGCCGCCGCCGCGCCGCTCCATCTCTGGCACGACGTGTTTCGCCGCCAGAAAAATCGCCTTCACGTTGACCGCGAATATCCGGTCGAATTGTTCCTCGGAGACCTCCAGCATCGGCTGGTTCCTGTGCGTATAACCGGCGTTGTTCACCATCACATCGACACCGCCGAAGGCCGCCACGGTCTCATTGACCATGCTGGCGACATCACTGTCCTGCGCAACGTCACAGGCGACATGGATCGCATTGGCCCCAATACCCGCGGCGACGTCGCGTGCCCCTTGCCCATTGATATCGGCAACGCAAACCTTGGCTCCTTCACGCGCATAAAGCTCCGCGATCCCCTGTCCAAATCCGGATGCCGCCCCGGTGACGATTGCAACTTTGCCATCAAGTTTCATCTGCGCCTCCTCCTGCCGTACGCATGCGCACGCACATGTGTGAACCACCAGCAAAGCAGGGCGGACCCGGCATGAGCAAGCCCCGCGCCGGCATTGGGCAGGAACGTCGGCCACGCCGATCGCCCCGGCGCAGTCATGATCACGCCGCTAGAGCAACCTGTTTTCATTCGGAATCGGACCGGTTCCGAATGAAAACAGGAAGTTGCTCGATTCCTTAGAGGCACGATGATCTAGCCGGCGGGCTGGCCGACACCCGTTTCGATCGATTGACGGGCCGGGCTGGCGGGATAAGTTCCCAATATCTTCAACTCCGCCGAAAAATACGACAACTCCTCGAGCGCCAGGCGCACGTTGCGCGACGTCGGGTGCCCCTCGATATCGGCATAAAACATCGTCGCATTGAACGAACCGCCGAGTTGGTAGCTCTCGAGCTTGGTCATGTTGACGCCGTTCGTTGCAAACCCGCCCATCGCCTTGTAGAGCGCGGCCGGGACGTTGCGTACCCGGAAGATGAACGTCGTCACGAACGGCCCCTCGCCCGGCTCCGCGTCTTCCGGTTCGGCCGCCAGTACGACAAAGCGCGTGGTATTGTGTGCCTCGTCTTCGACATTTTCGGCCAGGATATCGAGATCATAGATCTCGGCCGCAAGCGCCGGCGCCAACGCGGCCTTGGATGGATCAGCCCATTCGCTGACGTGGCGGGCAGCCCCGGCCGTGTCCCCCGACACATGCGCGGTTGCACCGAGTTCCTTGATCACCCGGCGGCATTGCCCGAGCGCATGCACATGACTGTAGACATCGGTAATGCGCTCCTTCGCGCTCCCCTTCGGTGCCATGAGGTGGAAATGTATCGGCAGGAAATGCTCGCGTACGATGAACAAGTCGGCATTGGGCAGCAGCAGGTGGACGTCCGCGACACGACCGGCAAGCGTGTTCTCGATCGGAATCATCGCATACCTCGCCCCGCCTGACTTGACCGCCAAGGCCGCATCTTCGAATGTCGGACAGGCCAAGGGCTCGAGGTTTGGAAAGACCTCTGAGCAGGCAACATGCGAATTTGCCCCGGTTTCGCCCTGATATGCGATCCGCTCGCGCGTATTGCTGTCCTCAGACATCACGTCCTGCTCCTTGGCGCACCTTGAAATGTTGTGCGCTCAACCCGGCTGTACGATTGATTTGAATTTCGGATTGGCCAACGGCAGGCCGCGATCATGGCGCCAGCAACGCGCGCGCGCGTTCAAGATCGGCCGGAGTATCGACACCAAGCGGGACCGTGTCAACGATCGCCACATCGATGCGCATGCCATCCTCCAGCGCCCTGAGTTGTTCCAGCTTTTCGCGCAGCTCGAGAGGCGATGGCTTGAGGCTGACGAACCGCTCCAGGGCACTGCGCCGAAAAGCATAGATACCGATGTGGTGGTACAGCGGACCCTCCCCGGTAGGCGCCGGCGCCCGCGTGAAATAGAGAGCCCTCAACACACCCGGCGCAGACGTCCCGAGTGTCGTGCCGACAACCTTGACGATATGCGGAGCTGTCCTCTCGCCCTCCTCGGTGATTTCGGCCGCAATTGTCGCGATGTGAACCGCCGGATCCTTGAGCGGAGCCAGGCAATCCGTCACCAGCCGCGGCTCGAGTGACGGCAAGTCACCCTGCAGGTTGACGACGACATCCGTGTTGAACTCCGGATCGACCCGGCTGACCGCCTCGAAAACCCGGTCTGATCCGGAAACGTGATCAGCCCGGGTCATCACCGCTTCGCCGCCCGCCGCCCTGACGGCGTCGGCGATAACTTCGCTATCGGTTGCAACGAGCACACGGCCCGCCTCCGCTGCCATGGCACGACGCCAGCAGTGCACGATCATCGGCTCACCGTGAATATCGGCCATCGGTTTATCGGGCAACCGCGTGGCCTTCATCCGCGCCGGAATTACGATCAAGGTCTGCACGTACCGCTCCCAGGGACCGTTGCTTGCGCTGAGAACTTACTGCCATCAGATCGCTGGGTCAGGCACAAGATCGGTGACAATAGGTCTCGGCAAACTGCCACGAAAAGAGCAATCGGACCAGTTGCAACCCTCCGGCGACAACCTATAGTCCGCACTGAAATATTGCGACTGGCCAAGCTTCGGGGCGTCAGGGACACCACCGATCCTGCGGCGAAGGGCGTACCGGACGCCAGGCGTGCCAGAAGATCAAGGAGACGTTCGCGATGGACAGCTGGGAGTTCAACAAAATCGCGGGTGCGGTTTTGGCGGCACTACTCTTGGTTTTCGGCACCAAAGAAATCATCACGATTGCTGAGGGAAGCCACGGCAAGGACCAAGGCAAGCCTGGCTACACGTTGCCGGTCGACGTCGCCGCGACGGAAGGCGAGGATAAGTCAAATCCCGCCAAGAAGGGCTTCGACGTCGCCAAGGTCAAGGAACTGCTGCAGACCGCCAAGGCAGCTGACGGCGAGAGCGTTTTCAAGAAATGCGCCACCTGCCACACGCCGGACAAGGGCGGCAAGAACGGAACCGGTCCCAACCTGTGGAACATCGTCGATCGCGAATTCGGCAAGGTCGACGGGTTCAACTATTCCAAGGCGCTTCTCGACAAGGGTGGCAAGTGGGATTACGAGTCGCTCGCCCATTTTCTGCACAAACCAAAAAAATGGCTCAAGGGCACGAAAATGGCGTTTGCAGGCCTGAAAAACCCTCGGGACGTGGCCGATGTCATCGCCTATCTGCGTTCGCTGAGCGACAACCCAGCGCCCCTGCCGAGCCAATAGGGACGGATTTGACTCTGTTGTAGTGCTTTGAACACCGCACCCGGCTGGATGCGCAGCAGCCTGCATGAAACCTGGTTCCCCCCTGTCAGGCCGCTGGCGGGGCCAATCTGTGGCAGGAAATCACCATGACCGGTTTGTAACGTGACCCCGGCCGGCCACGCAATTAGGTTGGGTGGGCGCGGGCTTTGCCGGCGTCAGCGCCAATCGACAGTGCGGAGAAGACGAAAGCGTGCGCAACCAACCTCGACCGTTCGCCACCTCCATCGCGACCCCTGCTGCCGTCCTGGCCGCTGTCCTGCCCGCCATTTTGCCCGCCATTTTAATTGTCGCCGCAGCATCCCCGACCGCCGGCGCAGCCGAAAAGCGCCACGGCGTCTCAATCTTCGGTGACCTAAAATACCCGCCGGATTTCAAGCACTTCGACTACGTCAACCCGAACGCACCGAAATCCGGGCGGATGTCGACGACGCCGATCCGCGGCAGCACCAAATTCGACAGTTTCAATCCGTTTATCCTGAAGGGCGACTCCGCTGCCGGCCTTCTCGAGCACCTCTACGACTCGCTGGTCGTCGGTTCGGGCGATGAAAAGGATGCCGCTTACGGCCTGGTCGCGCACAGCATCGAGGTTGCCGACGACAGGATGTCGACCACTTTTTATATGCGCCCCGAAGCGCGCTTCGCCGACGGCTCTCCGGTGACGGCCGACGACCCGGTCTTCACCTTCGACACGCTCAAGACCAAAGGTCATCCGAGCTACCGTTTCGTCCTGCGCGATGTCGTCAAGGCCGAAGCCATCGACAAGCACACCGTGCGCTACACCTTCAAGGGTGACCAGACGCGCGATCTGCCGCTGTTGGTCGGCGGCCTGCCGATCCTGTCGAAGGCCTATTACGACACACGCGACTTCACCAAAACGACGCTCGACGAACCGCCGCTCGGCTCCGGCCCCTATGAACTTGTCGGCCACAAGCCCAACGCCTACGTCGACTACCGCCGCCGCGACGACTATTGGGCCAAGGATTTGCCCGTCAACGTCGGCCAGAACAACTTCGCGGAAATACGCTACAACTACTATCAGGATCGCGGCGCGAGCCTCATCGGATTTGCCGGCGGCGAATACGACTTGCGCGAAGAGTTCGTCTCGAAGTCCTGGGCCACCGGCTACAACTTTCCAGCCGTCAAGGATGGCCGCGTCAAACTCCTAACCCTGCCGGACGACACCCCGTCCGGTACTCAGGGCTGGTTCATCAACACCCGCCGCAAGAAATTCGCAGACCCCCGTGTACGCCAGGCGCTGGGTTATGCCTTCGATTTCGAGTGGACCAACAAGAACCTGTTCTTCAGCCTCTACAAACGCACCGACAGCTTTTTCGTCAATTCCGAGATGGCCGCCAGCGGCAAGCCATCACCTGAGGAACTGGCACTCCTGCAGCCGTTCAAGAAGGACCTGCCCGAGTCGGTTTTCGCTGAAGCCTACAAGCCGCCGGTCTCGGACGGCTCCGGACGCGACCGCAAGCTCCTGCGCGAAGCAAACCGCCTGCTCATTGCGGCCGGCTACAAGATTCAGAACCGCAAGCGCATGACCGCAGACGGTAAACCGTTCACGGTTGAGTTCATCCGCGAGGACGCCTCGTTCGACCGCATCCTCCTGCCGTTTGTGAAGAACCTGCGTGCACTCGGCATTGACGCCAACATCCGCGCGATCGACTCGGCACAGATGGAACGCCGCCGCAAGACGTTCGACTACGACATCATGCCGATCCGCTTCCCCGGCAGCATGACGCCGGGGGTCGAGTTACGCAATCTCTATCACTCCTCCAGCGCCGATGTTGACGGCAGTTTCAATCTGTCAGGCATCAAGAGCCCGGTTGTCGATGCCTTGATCAAGAAGATCATCATCGCCAAGTCGCGCGCCGATCTGACAACCGCGGCCCGTGCGCTCGACCGCGTCTTACGGGCCGGGCACTATTGGGTTCCGAATTGGTACAAGGGCGCGCACAACATCGCCTACTGGGATAAGTTCGCCCGGCCCAAGGTAAAGGCGAAGTATGCCCGCGCCATCTTGAGCACATGGTGGTATGACGCTGCAAAGGCTGCCAAGCTGAAACAACCGTGAGCGCCACACAAGACAGAACCGAGAATCGATGGTCGCCTACCTGATCAAGCGCCTGCTACTGATAATTCCGACCCTGTTCGGGATCATGCTGATCAGTTTCGCCATCATCCAGTTCGCACCGGGCGGACCGGTCGAACGTGTCATCGCGCAACTGACGGGCAACGACGTCGGCGCGACGACACGCATCGGCGGGGGTGGCGATGCTCTGTCGGGCGCCACGCAACCGCAAATCACGGGCGGCGACATTTCCTCGAAATACCGCGGCGCCCAGGGCCTGGACCCGGAATTCATCAAGGAACTGGAGCGCCAGTTCGGTTTCGACAAACCGGCACATGAACGCTTCTTCCTGATGATGAAGAACTACGCGACGTTCAATTTCGGTGACAGCTACTACCGCGACACGCCGGTCCTTACCCTGATCTGGGAAAAGCTACCGGTCTCGGTTTCACTTGGCCTATGGATGGTCTTGCTGACCTACCTGATCTCGATCCCGCTCGGCATCCGCAAGGCCGTCAGCGACGGCCAGCCCTTCGACACCTGGACCAGCGGTGTCCTCGTTGTCGGCTATGCGTTGCCGGGCTTCATGGTTGGCGTATTTCTGCTCGTGCTGTTTTCCGGGGGGTCGTTCTTCCAATGGTTCCCGACCCGCGGACTGACGTCGGACAACTGGTCGGAACTCTCGACCCTCGGCAAGATCGCGGACTACTTCTGGCACCTCACGCTGCCTTTGATCGCGCTTGCCATCGGTGCTTTTACCCAATTGACGTTCCTCACCAAGAATTCCTTCATCGATGAAATCCGCAAGCAGTATGTCCTGACCGCCCGCGCCAAGGGCCTGACGGAAAATCAAGTGCTCTACGGTCACATCTTTCGCAATGCCATGTTGATCATCATCGCCGGTTTCCCGGCGGCATTCATCTTCGCCTTCTTTTCCGGTTCGCTGCTGATCGAAACGATCTTTTCCCTCGACGGCCTCGGCCTGCTCGGTTTCGAGAGCATCATCAACCGCGACTATCCGGTGGTGTTTGCCACGCTATTCATCTTTTCGCTGCTCGGCATGGTCGTGCAGTTGATCACCGACTTCGTGTACACGCTGGTCGACCCGCGCATCGATTTCGAAAGCCGGGAGGTCTAGCGTGGACCAGAAGACCACACTGGGCGAAATCTCTCCGCCGGCCGGCCATTCCTCGGCACGTTCTGCGGCAGACAACAATTTCCTCGCGAGGCTGCGCCGTCAGTTCCACCTCACACCGATCAGCCGCCGCCGCTGGCAGAACTTCAAATCGAACCGGCGCGGCTACTGGTCATTATGGTTGTTCCTTACGCTGTTCATCGTGACGCTGTTTGCCGAACTGATCGCCAACGACAAACCCATTCTTGCAAGCTACAAGGGTGAGATCCTGTTTCCCGTGCTGGTCGACTACCCGGAAGAAAAGTTCGGCGGCTTCCTCGCCGTCACCGATTACAAGGACCCGGCCATCAAGGAAGAGATCGATGCCAACGGCTGGATGCTGTGGCCGCCGATCCGCCACTCCTATTCATCCGTCAACAATGACTATCCGCGGCGCCGATCACCGAGCGGTGCCTGCCTCGGCTTTCCCTCGCCTCCGCCCTGGACGACTGCCGCACCGCTCTGCGAAGCGCCGCCCGATCAGATGGCCCGCTACAAGGCACTCGGCAATCGCAACTGGCTCGGGACGGATGACCAGGGCCGCGACGTTGCAGCCCGCATCGTCTACGGCTTTCGCATTTCGGTTCTGTTTGGCCTGATCCTGACCATCCTGGCCTCGGCCATCGGCATCATCGTCGGTGCCATGCAGGGCTTCTTCGGCGGCCTCACCGATCTCATCGGCCAGCGTTTCCTCGAGATCTGGTCGTCGATGCCCTACCTTTACATTCTGATCATTATTTCATCGGTCCTCATCCCGGGGTTCTGGACGCTGTTGCTGGTCATGCTGGCATTTTCCTGGACCTCGCTCGTCGGCGTGGTGCGTGCCGAATTCCTGCGCGGGCGCAACTTCGAATACATTCGCGCTGCCCGCGCCCTCGGGCTGTCCAACCTGACGATCATGTTCAAGCATCTGCTGCCGAACGCCATGGTCGCAACGCTGACCTACCTGCCGTTCCAGCTGACCGGTGCGATCACAGCCCTGACCGCTCTCGACTTTCTTGGTCTCGGCATGCCGCCGGGCTCGCCATCGCTCGGTGAACTCCTGAAACAAGGCAAGGACAACCTGCAGGCCCCCTGGCTCGGCCTTGCAGCATTTTTCTCGGTGGCGGCATTGCTGAGCCTGCTGGTCTTCATCGGCGAAGCAGTTCGCGACGCGCTCGACCCGCGCAAGACCTTCGAATAGGAGGGCCGGAAGCAGTGCAGCAGACATCGCAAACACTGGTCCGCGTCCGCAACCTGTCGGTTGACTTTCGCGCCGGCAAGACCATCACCCATGCCGTCAGGAACGTTTCGTTTGCCATCAACCGCGGCGAGACCGTTGCCATCGTCGGCGAGTCCGGTTCCGGCAAGACGGTGTCCGCACAATCCATTCTGCGCCTGTTGCCCTATCCCGCCGCCTCGCATCCGACGGGCGAAATCTTCTTTCACGGCAAAGATCTGCTCGCGGTTTCCGAGCAACAGATGCGCGCCATCCGCGGCCGGCGCATATCGGTGATTTTTCAAGAACCGATGACCTCGCTCAATCCGCTGCACACGATCGAAAAGCAGGTCGGCGAGGTTCTGCGCATCCATCGCGGCCTGGGCCCCGATGAGGTCCGCGCGCGTGTCCTGGAATTGCTCTACAAGGTCGGCATCCGTGACCCGGAAAAGCGGCTTGGCGCCTATCCCCACCAGCTCTCCGGCGGCCAACGCCAGCGGGTGATGATTGCCCTCGCGCTCGCCAACGAACCGGAACTTCTGATTGCCGACGAACCGACGACCGCCCTCGACGTCACCATCCAGGCACAAATCCTCGAGCTTCTGCAGCAACTGCAGGCCGAACTCGGCATGGCGATGCTGCTCATCACGCACGACCTTGGCATCGTCCGCAAGATGGCGAGCCGCGTTTATGTCATGAAGGATGGCGAGATCGTCGAAGACGGTACCACCCGGGACATTTTCGAACGCCCGAGCCATGCCTATACGCGCCATCTCCTGTCGGCCGAGCCCAAGGGCGACCCGCCCAAGGCCGATGCCTCGCGCCCGGTCGTCCTCGAGGCCGAAAACCTCAAGGTCTGGTTTCCGATAAGGCGCGGCCTGCTGCGTCGCACGGTCGACCATGTCAAGGCGGTCGACGGCCTGACCGTCAAATTGCGCGCCGGCCAGACCCTCGGCGTCGTCGGCGAATCCGGCTCCGGCAAGACGACGCTGGGCCTCGCCCTCCTGCGCTTGATTTCGTCGCAAGGGCCGATCGTCTACATCGGCAACCGCATCGACGGCTACGACAACCGCGCCATGCGCCCCTTGCGCAAGGAAATGCAGATCGTCTTCCAGGACCCCTACGGCTCACTGAGCCCGCGTCTCGCTGTCGGCCAGATCGTCGAGGAGGGCCTGTTGATCCAGCGCCCTTCGATGACCTACGACGAACGCCGCACTGCCGTCAGCCGCGCCCTCGAAGAGGTTGGCCTCGACCCCGACGCCCAGGATCGCTATCCGCACGAGTTCTCCGGCGGCCAGCGCCAGCGCATCGCGATTGCCCGCGCCATGATCCTGGAGCCCAAGTTCGTCATGCTCGACGAGCCGACCAGCGCCCTCGACATGAGCGTTCAGGCGCAAATCGTCGACCTGCTGCGCGAACTTCAGCGCCGTCGCGACCTCGCCTATCTCTTCATTAGCCACGACCTCAAGGTCGTGCGCGCGCTATCCAACGACGTTGTCGTCCTGCGCAACGGCAAGGTCATGGAGGAAGGCCCGGCCGAACGCATTTTCACGGCACCGCAAACCGATTACACAAAGGCCTTGCTGGCGGCGGCATTCGACCTCAGAGCGACGACCGACGAGTCGATCGTCAGCGAATGAGGCGTCCTGCGGCGGGCCGCCGGCGGAACGAAATTTGGACGACACGGGGAGCGCTAAGGCGACATGTCACTCTTGATCATCGGCAGCAGCCGCGCCGAGGAATTCCATAGCGAGGCGAAAACCCAGGCACCGGATCGCGACATCCGGCTCTGGCCCGAGGCGGGCAACGCTGCCGAGATCCGCCACGCCCTCGCCTGGCAGCCGGAACCGGGGGCGCTCAAGGCATACCCCAATCTCGAAACCATCGTCTCCGTCGGTGCCGGCGTCGACCACCTCCTGCGCGACCCGGACCTGCCGGCGGTTCCTGTCATCCGTTACATCGACCCCGACCTCACGGGCCGCATGGTCGAGTACGTCACGCTGCACACGCTCCTCCACACCCGTCGCATGCTCGAATACCGCGACGCCCAGGCCGCGAGCGACTGGCATTATTTTCCGGAGCCCGCGGCCCATCAGGTCCGCGTCGGCATCATGGGCCTTGGCGTGCTTGGCACCGCCGCCGCCAACACCTTGCGCGCCATCGGCTACCAGGTCCGCGGCTGGACGCGCAGCCCGCGCACCGTTGGCGGTGTGGCCTGCTTTTCCGGCGCCGACGGCCTCGACCCGTTTCTCGCTGAAACCGACATGCTCGCGGTTTTGCTGCCCTACACGCCAGAGACCCATGGCATCATCGATCGCGCCCTGCTCGGCAAGCTGTCGCGCGAGGGCCGCCATCCGCGCCTTCCGGGCCCGGTCTTGATCAACGCGGGCCGCGGCGGCCTCCAGGTCGAAACCGATATCCTCGCCGCACTCGAGGCCGGCGAACTTTACGCCGCAAGCCTCGATGTGTTCGAGACCGAGCCGCTGCCGTCCGCCAGCCCGTTCTGGCACCACCCCCGCGTCGTCATCACACCACACATTGCAGCCGAGAGCACGCCAACCAGCATCGTCGGATACTTCCTGCGCCATGTCGCCCGCCTCGAACAGGGGCTTGCGCCCGAAAACGTGGTTGACCGAACAGCCGGATACTGAACGCGCCGACCGGGGCCACGCCAGGGGGATCATCATGTTGTCCGACGAAGGCTACAACAACCAGCTCAATGACGTGCGCCGGGCCCTCACCATGTGGGCGGAAACGCACGACGCCTGCGCCCGTGTCCAGATCGACGAGAACGATCTTTATTGGCGCATCAGTGCGCAGCCGGTCCAGGCCTCGCTCTGCCCGATCGAACTGGTCCTGCGCACGGACCGCCATTACGACCTCGCGATTGCCGACGCGGCGGTCGAGGACCGGCCGATCGAGGATTTTTCGCTGTTTCCCGCGCTGTTCGACGCCGTCGCAGCCGGCACTCCGCGCGTGTCGACCTACCGGACCGCCGCCACCGGCCAGCTGCTGGCGACCGAGACCCTTGTCCCGCTGCCCTCACGCGAGGACTGGAGGGTGCAGCACGTCACGCCGCTCGGGCGAACGCTTGGCCTTACCGCTGCGCTTGTCGAGGAAAAGCTGTTTGCCGCCTATGCGCCGGCCGGCAGCGACAGCGGTTCTATGAACTGAGGCGCAGGCCCGCCCTCCGGTCTCTCGCGCAGCCGCACCGCACCCAGGAACTGCGAGCCCTGCGATGTCGTTCGCGCAAGCACCGCCTCGAACGGCTCGCTGACAACCGCCATTCGCGTCGCCGTTGCATGCACCAGCATCCCATCGGCGCCCAGGAGCCCAATGTGGTCAGACCAGATCGCGATATCTCCGCGCCGCAGCCCACCAACCTCGGCACCGAGCCAACGGCAGCTCTGTGCACCGCTCAGGCATCGATACTGAACATCGCTGTCGCGCGGCAGGTTCATGCCAGCGGCATTGAACGCGTTCTGAACCAGCCCCGAACAGTCGACGCCGAACGCGCTCTTGCCGCCGAACCGGTAGGGCACGCCCGTGAAACGAACCGCGGTCGCGACAAAGTCGCCAGCCGTCTCATCGAGCGCCACAAGATGCTCCCGCCCGATAAAACCACCACCCGCGAGTTCGGCGAACGCACCTTCGACACCCGTCACCGAGACCGCCGCATTAAAAGGCACATGCCGCACCAGTTGGGAAAGCGCCGAGGCTTTGGCATAGACGATCGCAAGGATGGCGGCGACGCGGTGCGTCGGTGCGTGAACCTCCGTCGACAGCGCCGCCGTCGGCACATATCCGACATAGTGATCGTTGATCAGCTGCACCCAGGCCCAGCCGTCCGCCTCATCGTAGAGGATGGCCCTCTCACCGTAGAGCGCCTCGGTATCAACCGCAGCATCCGGACGCGGCTCTCGGCGCACTGCCACCGCGCCCCAGCGTACCTGGCATCGGCGGCCGGGCGCGAACGCCGGCACCGCAACGCGCCCCTTGAGCGCCTGCGCCGCGAGGTCATCGCGCACGGCATGAAACCGCCGGTCGAGCGCTTCGCCACTTCCGCTCTCGCCGCCGCCGTCACTCATACCGATCGCGCCGCCATCGCCTCGACGACCTCCAGCATCGTCCGCGCCACATGCGGCTCACCGCCCTTGGGCCCGAGCGGCCGCGACGCCTGCCGCCACCCGTAGAGGTCGAAGTGCACGTAGTTGCGCGCCGACTGCACGAACCGTTTCAGGAACAACGCCGCGGTAATCGCACCACCGAAACCACCATCGGAGATGTTGTTGAAATCACCAACCCCGTGTTCGAGGGTCTTGTCATAGCCGGGCCAGAACGGTAGCCGCCATACGGGGTCCGCCACCGCCATGCCCTTGGCGAAGATATCCGCGGCCAGCGTATCGTCCGTCGCAAACATCGCCGGCAGGTCGGCCCCGAGCGCCACCCGTGCCGCCCCGGTCAGCGTTGCAAAGGTCGCCATCAGCTCCGGCTCGTCTTCGTCACCGAGCGCCAGCGCATCACTGAGAACCAGGCGTCCCTCCGCATCGGTATTGCCGATTTCCACGTTGAGACCGGCGCGCGTCGGCAGCACATCACCCGGCCGAAAGGCGTTCCCGGAAATGCTGTTGTCCGCCACCGCCAGCAGCACCCTGAGACGGACATCGACACCGAGACGCATGATCATGTCGCCGAGCGCCAACGCCGAGGCGGCACCGCCCATGTCTTTTTTCATCAACAGCATGGCGCTTGCCGGCTTGAGATCGAGACCTCCGGTATCGAAGCAGATGCCCTTGCCTACAAGCGTCACTTTCGCGGCATCCTCCCGCCCCCACCGGATGTCGATCAGACGCGGCGCCCGCGCGCTTGCCCGCCCGACCGCATGGATCATCGGAAGGTTCTGTTCGACGAGGTCGTCGCCCGCAACCACATTGATTTCAGCGCCGGAGCGCCCGGCCACCGTGCGCGCCAGGTGCTCGATGTCGTCCGGCCCCATGTCGCCGGCCGGCGTGTTGATCATGTCACGCCCGAGCCAGACGCCCTCGGTGATGACCCGCACGCGCTTGGCATCAAGGTCACCGGCCAGCACGAGCCGGCGTTCCTTGCGGCTCGGCCGCGCCTTGTAGCGCTCATACCGATAGCTTCCGAGCCCCCACGCAAGTGCCGCCTCCGCCGGCCGCCTGGCCCCCGACGCGATCCGATACGTGCCGGATGGTAACTTTTGCGCCAGATCGCCGACCAGGAATTCCCCGGGCCCGCAAGGCTCACCGGTTTCTCCGGCCCCGAGCCCGAACAACACCGCCGCCACGGCGCCGTCGGCCGCCGGAACCAGCACAAAGCTTCGCCGTACCGCCTTGAATTCGCAGACCGCCAGCCATTGCCGCTGCTGCGGACTGAGCCCGTCGAGCCCTTCGATGTCGGCTTCGGAACGCACGAGATGGACCGGAACGGCCGGCGCACCATCATCGGCAAAGACTGCCATGCAGGATCTTATCTCGCCGTCGATTTCCGCCATCGCCCGCCCCTTTTTACTCGCCTGCCGGGCCCGGCCGGGCTCTCCGAGCCGGGCGTATTAACCAGAGTTAACAGTTTGTTGAGCACTGTCTCAGAAACTGACTGGAAGGATCGAATCACCCAAACGCACGAAGAGGGAGACTATCATGATCGACGGATGGACGCGCAAGCAGGTCGCCGCCCGCCAGTTGCCGCGCCTCGCCGCCGCGCTCGTCGCGGCCCTCGCTCTCAGCGCGTGCGCTCAGAACGGCAATGACCTTTTCGCCCTCGGTCCGCTGACCGATGATGCCGCCCAGCAACCGCCACCGCGCGATCCGGCCCAGGCCGTTGCCTACTACGGAAAACGCTATGCCGATGCCCCGAAAGACAAGGACATTGCGATCAAATACGCACAGGCCTTGACCGAAGTGGGGCACAAGTCCCGCGCGCTCACCGTGTTGCGCACGGCAGCCGTCCATCACGGCAATGATCCGGACTTCGCCTCCGTTTACGGCCGCACCGCCCTCGCCAACGGCCAGGTCAAGCTCGCATCGGGTCTTCTGGCCACCGCCGACGACCCCTCCCGGCCGGACTGGCGCATCGTTTCCGGCCGCGGCACCGCCCTGGCCCAGCAGGGCAAATACAAGGAAGCGGCGGCACAGTTCGAGCGCGCCCTCAAACTCGCACCGTCCAACCCGTCGGTTCTTAACAATCTCGCCATGGCACATGCCGCCAACGGCAACCTGCACAGCGCCGAAAGGCTTTTGCGCAAGGCGAGCCTGATGCCGGTCACCAATCCCAAGGTGCACCAGAACCTGGCACTCGTCCTGCGCTTGCAGGGCCGTGAAGCCGAAGCAGCCAGGGTCCAGAAGGCCGCCAATGCACCGCTGCGCTCAGGCATCCAGCCATCGCCGACAAAGCGCGCTGCCGGCAATCAGATCGCCGGGCGCTAAGGCATGTCGCAGCAAAACGGGTTCACTCATAAGGGAGCAACGCGACCCGGCCGAATGGCCGCCCCGCCGGAGCCGCCGCGCGAAGCGCGAATAGCGGCGTGAGGCAAAAAACCCAAAGGAAGCAACGCGACCCGGCCGAACGGCCGCCCAGCCGCAGCCGCCGCGCGCAGCGCGAATAGCGGCGTGAGGAAAAACCCAAAGGGAGCAACGCGACCCGGCCGAACGGCCGCCCAGCCGCAGCCGCCGCGCGCAGCGCGAATAGCGGCGTGAGGAAAAACCCAAAGGGAGCAACGCGACCCGGCCGAACGGCCGCCCAGCCGCAGCCGCCGCGCGTAGCGCGAATAGCGGCGTGAGGCAAAAGACCCAAAGCGAGGCGCATGTTTTTGCGACACGCTTTAGACGCAGCATCCGGCCAAGAGCCTGGCGCGCGACACCGTTTGAAATTGCGTCCGACGGCGAAATCACAACGCCCGAACGCATCTAAGAGCCAGGCCCCGGACCGCTCACCCGGGACCTGGCTTTCATTTCTGCCCCACCCTTTTGACACGGTGATCACCCGGCATCGTTCTTAACGAAACGTTAAGTCGCAATCACGCGCACCGACTGCAATTGCCAATGGCGGGGCGCATTTCAGGTCGCATTTGAAGACCGCGCGGGGAAACCTCACGAAAATTCCGAGATGCGGCTAAGCCTTTGTTCATCGCAACTTCATTTCTGCAAATACTTTAAACGAATTCAGAGGCAAATTTATTTCAAAATGTAGGCATCGAACCAAAGCGGGCAACAAAAGAACCGTTCGCAGGAGGCCAGAATGTTCAACCGTGATAACGACTTCACGAAAGCGCTCGTACAACTGCGCCTGACCGACGGCCGCGAGGTCCGGGGCCAGCTCCAGATGCCCTACGGTTCAACGCCTGCCCGCGTCCTCAACAATGACGACAAGTTCGTATCGATCGAGCAATCAGGCGGCCGCGAGGCTCTCTTTGCAAAGACCGTGATTGCGGAACTTTCGCTTGCCGAAGAAATCAAAATGCCAACACTGGTCAACCGCGCCCCCGGGCCTGAAGACGGCCCCTACACCGTGCTCGGCCTTGCCAGTGACGCCGATCATGAAACGGTTAGCCGCACCTACCGCAAGATGGCGAAAATCTACCATCCGGACAACTTTGCCAGCGTCCACCTTCCGCAGGAGGTCACCAACTACCTCAACGAAGCGTTCCGCCAGATCGCCATCGCCTACCACGAAATCAACCGCCAGGCCCAAAGCGAAAAGCAGATGGCCGCCTGACGGCCTTCGGCCGGACCGGAGCCCTGAACGCGATCGGTTTGCCGGTCGGACATGCGCGCTCATGCCGTAGCGGGTCGACTGATGCCTCCGCCTCGGACGCGGCCGTCTGGGTTGTTCTCGCAGCACTTGATGTTCGGTGCCGCTCGAAGCGGGCAGTCATCGCCTTTGATGTGGTTGAGCCTGATCTATTCAGACGGCCGGCACCAAGCAGATGAAAGCCACAACGCACGCACGGCCGCGACCCGACTTGTGCGCAGATATCAGTCGCGGCTTGGTTCGGCCTCGCTATCGTCGGTGGAGACGAGCCGGTCTCGCGTTACCTGGTCTCCCGGACGATGAAACCAGAGAATGGAGACAACGGCTAACGAAGTCCCAGCAAGCATCACGATGACAAAGGTGTTGAACTCGATCACATGCAACCGTTTGCTGCCGCAGAACCAGAGCAGGCCTGCCGCAGCGGCGATGATCATCCAGTGCCAGGCCTTGCCGAGAAAAACCCTTCCCATCATTGTCGTTCTCCATCTGCCACACTTGCGGCAACTGTGGTCGGCTGCGCCACGCTGGCCGTTGCAGCTGGCACGCCGACCGGCTTGGCCAAGAAGCGAGGCCCGAGAACGATGGCGGTCAAGGCCAGTCCCGCACCCCACCAGTAGTATCCCTGCAGACCGCCGATCAGCTCTGTCGGAGGCATCAAGGTGAGCGCTGCGGCAACGATTGCAGCAAACCGCTGCATAACGTTGAGGCGACCCCGATACCAGCCCTCCAGGCCCGTCGATAGGACATACAGGCCCAATAGCGCAACGACGGTCGAAAGAATCGAAAGCCAGGTCGGGCCGACCAGCAGCAGCGAAGGATTGTAGGCGAATGCGAGCGGCACCAGATATTTGGCAATGCCGACCCGTGTCGACTCCACTGCCGTAATCATCGGGCCAGTTTTTGCGATGGCCGCGGCTGCAAAGGCAGCGAGCGCAACCGGCGGCGTAATGCTGGAGACCACTCCGAAATAGAATGCGAACATATGTGCAGCTATCGGTTCGATTCCGGCTTTGACGAGTGCCGGCACGATCAGCGCCGCGACAGTTATGTAAACCGCAGTTGTCGTGATACCCATTCCGAGGATGATTGCCGACACACCGGTCAGCGAGAGCAGGATAAGCAGGTTGCCGCCGGAAATGGTGATCACCTCCTGGGTGAACTTGAGGCCCAGTCCGGACACGAAGACGGAACCGATAATCAAGCCGGCACAGGCACAGGCGACCGTCACAGGCACGGTTGCGCGCACGCCGGACTCGAGCGCCGCCATGATATCGACGGGGCTCATTCGTGTTTCCGGGCGGATGAAACTCAGCACGAACAGTGAAACGATGCCCCAAAACGCCGATTTCATCGGGGTGTAGCCATAGAGCAGAAACGCCACGAGCACGGCGAGAGCGATAAGCAGATGCCAGCCCCGCTTCAGGACTTCGCCGGTTTGCGGAAGGAGGCTGCGCTCGATCTGGCCGATGCCGTTCTTTTCGGCTTCCAGGTGAACCATGAAGTAGACGGTCGCGAAATAAAGGAACGCCGGAATCATGGCTGCAAGAACGATGTTGATGTAACTCGTTTCCAGAAACTCCGCCATGATGAAAGCGGCTGCCCCCATGATCGGCGGCGTGATCTGTCCGCCGGAAGACGCACAGGCCTCAACAGCGGCCGCGAATTTCGGTCGGTAGCCGACCTTGCGCATCAACGGAATGGTGAACGCGCCCGTGGTCACGACGTTGGCGACCGCCGAACCGGATACCGTTCCCATGAAGCCACTCGCAACCGCTGATGCCTTGGCGGGCCCACCGACTCGATGACCGGTCATGGAAACGGCCAGGTCGATAAAGAAACGGCCGGCACCGGAGCGGATCAAAAGCGAACCGAATATGATGAAGAGCACGATGTAGGTTGCGCAGACATGCAAGGGAATGCCGAAGATCCCGTCGCTCGACATGAACAACGTATCGATGAACTTTTCAAATCGCACCGGCGGCCCATAGAAAAAACCGGGAAAGTAGTTGGCATAGAGGGCATGAAAAATGAAGAACGCGGTGATGATCACCATCGCCCAGCCGACCGCACGGCGCGTGACTTCCAGGATAAGCAACGTCAAAAGTCCGCCGACGATCAAGTCAGGCGTTTCCTTTTCGCCGAAGCGCAGATGAAAGGCCGTGATGTCGAATATCGTCCAGATCAGCGCGAAGATGACGTAGCAGATCATCACCAGGTCAACTGCAAATCCGACCCAACGTAGGCCATCGCCGGAGTTGCCTTGTGCCACCGGTTCCCATGCATTTCGCCGGAACAGCGGAAACAAGCAGATCGCGAGCACCAGCATCGCGCTGAGATGCACCGTACGGAATGAGCGCCCCTCGGGCGTACCGAACGCGGCGACATAGAGATGGAAGACCGCAAGCGCGATGGCGATGACGCTGCACCCGAAAAATATGATGCTCGCGAGTGTCAGGCGGCGATCAAGCAGCAGGCGCTCGAGAAAGCCGTTTTCGTGGGTTTCCTCATAGAGGATCTTATCGCTGTCGCTGCTCATTCTTGTCTTGCCGGTGCGGATGAAATTTCACGAAAGCGGGCCGGGCGGTGCAGACGTTCACACAGCCCGGCCCAAATGATGGTCGACGTTGAGGGCTTAGCTCTTTTTCACGCCCAGTTCGTCGTAGCACTTCTGCGCGCCGGGATGGACGGGAATGGCGACGCCCTTGAGGGCATCTTCCTGCTTCACGCGCTTCCAAACGCTCTTGACTTCAACGAATTTCGCGTGGTTCGCCCAGAACACCTTGCACATCTTGTAGACAAGGTCATCCGGCAGATCCTTGTGGACGATGGCCGCAACGGTAATGCCGAGAGTCTTCAGGTCACGATCCAGGCTCTTGTAGACGCCCTTCGGCATGACGCCCGGCACGAAGCCCGGATTGTCAGCCAGGATCTTGTTGTACTTGGCCTCATCCTCGATGCCGATGAAGCGGATGCCGGGGCTCTGCTCGAGTTCGAGGAATGATGCCTGCGGCATGTTTGTTGCGCCCATGAAGACGTCGATGTGGCCGTCCTTCATCAGGGCAACGGATTCCGTATAGCTGACGTGATGCACGGTCCCGCCGTTTTTACGGATACTGTCGAACGTAATGCCGTACTCTTTCAAGATTGCTTCAGCAAAGGCCGTACCGGTCCACTTTGCCTTGCCTGGGGAGATGTTAGCGCCCTTCATGTCTTCGAAGGACTTGATCTTGCTGTCCTTGCGAACCGCCACCTGGAACATTGAACCATAGAGCGTCGCGAAATGGCGGATGTCCTTCTGCGGCTTTGTGAACTTGCCTCTGGCCTTCATGCCGTTGGCAGCCGTGTGGGCATAGGTGAATCCAAACTCGGCATCGCCGCCATTCACTGAAAGTACGTTCGAAATGCCACCGCCAGAGGTATTGGACGTGGTGATACCTTCGATCTCTTCGCCCATCACCTGCATGATCTTGGCACCAAGCGGATACCATGAGCCCCCTGACGGGCCTGACACCATGCGAACGAATTGGTCAGCGTGTGCACTCGACACCGCCAGCGGCAGAAGCGAAGCGGTAAGGACTAACGGCTTCCAGAATTTCATATGCATTTCCTCCGATTGGCCCGTTCGGGCAACAACGTGGAGCATCGTAGGTGGGGCTTGTGCCAAGTCAATTGCCTGGCAGTCCATATTGAAATCGGGATAGGATTTTTGATCCGGGAGCGATCCGGCAACCAACTGCCGGTCAGGAGCTCGGTCCACCGCTGCGGGCTCGCAAAAGGATAAGCTGCCTGGCTTTTCTCGAAATAAGTCTTAGCAGCTGCTCAGTGCCTGCGCGACGCCACGGCAGGTCGTTGGCGCGACGCAACCTGCCTGTGTTGCAGTGCAAAGTCAGCAATTATGGGCCGCCGGCATGCCCCGCGCGAACGCACGTTACTGACCGACTTTCCCCTTGTGGCAGCGATAGTCTTTCAAGCTTAGCTGAAACCATCCCGCTCCCCCTCTCGACCGCCCAATACAATGATGCCGTGGTCAATCGGGAGGGGAGCGGCCGGCGATGCTATTCCGCCTAAGGCATGTCGCAGCAAAACGCATGCACTCATAAGGGAGCAACGCGACCCGGCCGAATGGCCGCCCCGCCGGAGCCGCCGCGCAAAGCGCGAATAGCGGCGTGAGGCAATAAAACCCAAAGCGAGGCGCATTTTTTGCGACGCGCTTTCAGGGCATGCCGCAGCAAAACGCATTCGCTCATAAGGGAGCAACGCGACCCGGCCGAATGGCCGCCCCGCCGGAGCCGCCGCGCAAAGCGCGAATAGCGGCGTGAGGCAATAAAACTCAAAGCGAGCCGGCGATGCGAGTCCGCCTCAGGCGGAGTTGATCAAGCTGCTTCGTGGACGGTCAAGAAAAATCCGCCGGCACATGCACGCCGGCGGACAAAATGCAAAATAAACCGCCGCCGAGGCGACGGTTATGGCCTTACTTGTTCATTGCCATCACGGCGATGCCTGCAGGGCCAAGGATGACGACGAACAACACCGGCAGGAAGAAGACGATCATCGGCACCGTCAGTTTCGGCGGCAGCGCGGCGGCTTTCTTTTCCGCCTCGGTAATCCTGAGGTCCCGGTTTTCTTTTGCCATCACCCTGAGCGCCTGACCAACCGGCGTACCGTAGCTCTCGGCCTGCACCAGCGCGGTCGTCGTCTGCTTGATTGAATCGATGCCGGTCCTGTTGCCGAGGTTTTCATAAGCTTGCCGGCGCTCGGGCAGGTAGGCAAGTTCGGCCGTCGTCAGGCTGAATTCCTCCGCCAGTTCGATTGACTGCGTACCAACCTCCTTGGCGACGCGGCCGAACGCTGCTTCCACTGACATCCCCGACTGAACGCAGATCAGGAGCATATCGAGCGCGTCCGGAAACGCATCCTTGATTGCCTGCTTGCGCCGCTGGATCAGGTTCTCGACGAACATGTTCGGCAGATAGTAGCCGATTGCCGCCGCGCCACCGGCAATCATCAGTTTCATGCCCGGTGTATAGGCATCGGCCTTCTCGATGACGAACAGATAGAACAGCGCCGCCAGCAGAACGATCGGCGGCATGATCAAGCGGAAAAAGACATAGCCGTAGAGCGGTGCCTGCCCGCGCAGGCCGGCCATCTTGAGCTTGGTCTTCAACTCTTCGGTTTCAAACTTGGAGCGAAGGTCGAAGCGGTCGACGAATTCACGTACGAAACCGCGCGCATCCTGGCGCAGTCGACCGGACTCATTTCCGCTTTTCATGCTCGCGAGCCGGGCCGCCCGCATCTTGTCGCGTTCGATCGCCATCGCACGCATACGGTTGCTCATCCGGTCGCGATTGAGCACCGGCATCGCAATTGTCAGCACCGTTGCGAACGCTGCGATCGCCGCAGCCATCGTAACCAGAAGCTGCGGCTGTGTGACAAGTTCGATAAAATCGATCATAGCGGCACCCGTGTGCTAGTTCCTCTGTTTGCCGGCCGTTCTAGTCGTTCTGGTGGCCGGACCGGTGTATTCTGAGCTGCAGCCTAGTACTTGAAGTTGATCATCTTCTTCATGACGAGGACGCCGCAGGTCATCCACACGGCCGAACAGCCGAGCATGAATTTTCCTGTCGTTGTCGTCCACAGCGGTTCCATGTAGGACGGCGTCGACATGTAGACGAGGCCCATCACGATGAACGGCAGGGCGGCGAGCACCACCGCTGACGCCTTTGCTTCCGCCGACAGCGCCCCGACCTTCGCCTTGAGCTGCTTGCGAGCGCGCAGCACACCGGACAGGTTGTTGAGGGCTTCCGACAGGTTACCGCCGGCCGATTGCTGGATCGCGATCACGATTGCAAAGAACCGCACTTCGGCAAGCGGCATGCGCATGCACATACGGTCGAAGCACTCACCGAGCGGTACGCCAACGCGCTGCTCGTCGATGATTTCCTGGAATTCGGAACGCAGCGGATCGGCGCTTTCGCGTGCGATAATGCCGAGACATTCGTTGAGCGGCAGACCGGACTTCACACCGCGTACGATCACGTCGATAGCATTCGGCAGTTCATTCAGGAACTTGTTCTGGCGGCGCTTGGTGAGAAACGACACGATCCAGCGCGGCAGCCCGAAAGCGCCGACACAGCCGATAATTGCCAGCGCCCCGAGCGACAGTCCCGGCACCATTGTGTAGATGCCGGCTGCAAAGCCCAGCCCGCAAACGACACTCATCATGTAGAACGTCCTGACCGAGATATCGAGGCCGGCGCGTCGCAAGCGAGTGCGCAGGGTGACCTTTTTCGATTTCTTTTGCTGCTCTTCGATCGTCTTCAGGGTATCGGCAACCGCCTGCTTGCGTTGCGCACCCTGTTCCGCAGCGGCACGCCGGGCGGTCCGCGAGGCGCGGTTCTCGGTCACGCCCTTCATGCGTTTCTCGGTTTGCTTTTCACCTGACAGATAAGGAAAGGCAAACGTGAACACGAGACTTGCGACAGCGAGCGCACCGAGCATCAGCACGCCCATTTGGACGAGTTCGGGACTAAGCATTGACCTCTCCAAGCACGTTGCCATCCATATCCTGCACTTCCGAAACGGCAAGCGCGCGGGCGAGGCGATCTTCCTCGTTGTAGTATTCGGCCCGCTCGTAGAAACGCGGACGCGAGATGCCGGTCGAGCGATGACGCCCGATCAGTTTGCCGGTCTTCGGATCTTCACCGGTAATCTCGTAGACCAGGATGTTCTGCAGCGTGACGACGTCACCCTCCATCCCGACGACCTCGGTCACGTGCGTGATGCGGCGCGAACCGTCTCTGAGACGCGCGGCTTGAACGATGATGTCGACGGAGCCGACGATCATCTCGCGGATCGTCTTGGTCGGCAGAGAATAACCGCCCATCATGATCATCGATTCCATCCGGCTGATGGCCTCGCGCGGACTGTTTGCGTGCAGCGTGCCCATCGAACCGTCATGGCCCGTGTTCATCGCCTGCAGCAGGTCGAAGGCTTCCGGGCCGCGAACCTCGCCCACGATGATCCGTTCCGGGCGCATACGAAGGCAGTTTTTGACCAGATCGCGCATCGTGATTTGGCCCTCACCTTCAAGGTTCGGCGGCCGCGTCTCGAGGCGAACCACATGCGGCTGCTGCAACTGCAGTTCCGCCGAGTCCTCACAGGTAATGATCCGCTCGTCATGATCGACGCAGGCCGAAAGACAGTTGAGCAGCGTCGTCTTGCCGGAGCCCGTGCCACCGGAGACGATCACGTTGCAGCGCACGCGACCGATGACCTCGAGAATTTCCTTGCCGGCCGGCGAAATCGATCCGAATTTGACGAGCTGATCGAGCTTCAGGCGATCCTTCTTGAACTTACGAATGGTCAGCGACGGACCGTCGATGGCAAGCGGCGGTGCGATTACGTTGACACGTGAACCGTCCGGCAGACGCGCATCGCAGATCGGGCTCGACTCATCGACCCGGCGACCGACCTGGCTCACGATTCTTTGGCAGATGTTCATCAACTGCGCATTATCGGCGAACCTGACGTTGGTCTCGATCATCTTGCCGTTGACCTCGATGAAGGTCGTATCGGCGCCGTTGACCATGATATCGGCGATGTCATCCCGGGCCAGCAACGGCTCGAGCGGACCATAGCCCAGCACGTCGTTACAGATGTCTTCGAGCAGTTCTTCCTGCTCGGCAATCGACATCACGACACTTTTGATCTGAATGATCTCGCTGACGATGTCGCGGATTTCCTCGCGCGCGGCGTCGGCCTCGAGCTTGGCGAGTTGCGTCAGGTCAATCGTGTCGATCAGTGCGTTGAAGACGGTCGTCTTGACGTCATAGTACTCTTCCGAGCGCGGCTTACCGCGCCCTTCACCCCCACGCGGCGGCTCGACGACCGCCGGAGGTGGTTCGGGTGCCGGTGCAGGCGCGGATGCACTCGGCTGTGCCGGAGGCAACTCGTGCGTGGCGTTGTCCTGCTGCGGCGTTGGTGCCGCAGCCGGCTGTCGTGTTTTTGGTTCGCCAGTACGCCTGCCAAACATTATGCTTTCCCCTCAGCAAATAACCGCATCGACGCCTTAACGCGTCAGTTTGAGTTTCTCGAGCAACGGAGCCAGTGCCGACTTGGACTCGGCTTTGGCGACCTTGCCATCGTTACGATGGGTGAGCGTCATGGCGAGGTCCTGGAACGATGCTACAGACTTAGCCTTACGATTGAGTTCCTCGATCATCTGGCCGTTGTTTGCTGCCGTTCCAAAGGTTTCGGTATCGAAGTCGATGATCGCCGCTGCCTCCGCGTCGAGCCCCTGACAGAACTCTGAGACCGAGATTTCCGGGCGTTTCGGCATGTTCACCATGTTGAGGACGAGATGCGGCGGGGCATCGTTCGTGCGCGACTGTTTCAACAGGTCGAACACGTTTTTGGCATTGCGCAGGTTTGCGAGATCAGGAGTTGCGGTAACAACCACTTCGTCTGCCTGCAACAGGATGCGCTTGGTCCAGGACGACCAGCCATGCGGCACGTCGACGATCACGTAGGGAACGTTCTGGCGCACGACATCGATCACCATCTCGCAGGCGTCTGCCGAGATGTCGTAGTCGCGGTCGAGCACCACGGGCGCCGCAAAGATGCTCAGGTTTTCGGTGCATTTGGTCAGCAGGCGATCGAGCAGCTGATCATCGAGGCGCTCCGGCGTCGACAACGCTTCGGCGATGCCCTGGACCGGATCCTGATTGAAGTCGAGACCGGTGGTCCCGAACGCCAGATCGAAGTCGGCGACGACGACGTTGGTGTCGAGCGCATTGGAGATCGTCCACGCGATGTTATGGCATATCGTCGACGACCCGACACCGCCCTTCGAACCGACAAATGCAATGACGTGGCCGACCGGATCGGAATCCGGATCGTTGTAGAGATTGGAAACAGCTTCCATGAAGGCGATCGGCTGCAGCGGAGCAACCAGGTATTCGCTAACCCCGCGCCGCAGCAGTTCGCGATAGAGCACGACGTCATTGACATGGCCGACGACAAGCACCTTGGTCCCGGCATCGCAGCACTCGGCAAGCTGATCGAGCTCGTAGAGCATCGCATCGCGGTCGAGGCTCGACTCGATGACGATCAGGTTCGGCGTCGGGCTTTCCTGATAGTGGCTGACCGCCGCCGCCGCGCCACCCATGTGCACACTGACGTGCGCCTTCGACAACCGGCGGTCTTCGGCCGCATACTGGATTGCATCGGCCGTGTTCGGGTCTTCGCAGAACCCCTGGATCGAAATCCGCGGAACCGGCCGTGCCGCCAGCGGGTCGGCATAGTCGGCTTGGTTGCCGGCAAGCGGCGCCATCGCGCCTCCTGCCTCTTCCTCGTAGACCTCGTGGTCGTCGTATGCGTGTGCCTGATTCGACATGGTTGCTGGTCCTTGCTCTTTCGAATTACTGCTTGGTGTCCGCCTTTTCATCGCCCGAGCGCTCAGCGCCCGTGCTTTCACCCTTCTGCCACTTGTCCCAGATCACACGGCGACGCTCTTCCGAGCGCGGCGTCATCGTTCGTGGGCCGAGCAGGTCAGCCGGGTTTGCCACCATCGCGGCAAGGTTCTGTTGATTGAAGCAGCCGTAGTTCTCGTAGTGCAGGTTATCGAACTGCCGTGCCAGGTTGGTCGGGTAGTTCGCACAATCGGGAGCCTTGGCGACGTAGCGCAGATAGGACATCCGGATCGGCGGTTGAGCATGCCGCGCGGCCTGGTAGGGTTTGACCTTCACCGTCGTCGGGTCAAATCCGTATTCGCCAATCATGTGACGCAGGTCGGCAACCGCCTGAATGGCTTCGACCTCGTTGGCCGAACCACTCGGCACCGAAACGAACAGTTTCGAATTGCCCATGTCCCGCGCCCGGTACTTGGCGAGGAAGTGCGAGATGCGTGACTGCTGGCGCGGCCCGATCCCGTAGCTTCCGCGATGCACCGGAATTGACAGTGTCGCCGGCTGTTTGGTGACATGGATCGGGTGCATTTCTTCGTGGTCGATGCGCAGCATGCCGAGCTTGTACTCGTCGCTGATGTGTCCTCTGCAAGCCACCAGGGCCAGGGCCAGGGCCGACACTGCGGCCACCTTCGCCACCGTCGACGCCGAGCGATCGAAGGCCGGCTTACGCTGTTGCGTTTGATGTGTCATTGATTCCACTCCAACCTTCGATTATTCGACGATAAAGCCGTAGCTGTCCTTGAGCCCGCCTGCCGGCAGCGAGACCGACCGGCCGTGGATCCGATTGAGATGGCCGAGCAGCAGCGTCTTCCTGTCGGTTGCCGGCGCCAGCCCGTCACTCGGTGCTGCAAGCTTGTTCTTCGACGTCGGGCGAACCACGTACGGTGTAACGATGACGACGAGTTCGGTTTCCTTGTTGACGAAGTCGGTGCTGCGGAACAGGGCGCCCAGTACCGGCAACTCCTTGAGACCCGGATAGCCGTCGATGTTCTTCTGGATATTGTTCTGCACCAGCCCGGACATCGCCAGCGTACCGCCCGAGGGCAGCTCAACGGTGGATTCCGTCTTGCGCTTGGTCAGCGCCGGAATGGCGATCCCGGAGAAGGTCACCGCGCCGTTGGTCGAAAGCTCGCTGACCTCGGTCGAGATCTTGAGGCTGATCCGGCCTTCGCTCAGGACCACCGGCGTGAACGCGAGGCCGACACCGAATTCCTTGAATGCGACCGAGACCTGGCCGTCATCGGCACTGACCGGGATCGGGAATTCACCGCCTGCGAGGAAGTTGGCGCTCTCACCCGACACCGCCGTCAGGTTGGGTTCGGCGAGCGTGCGCACCAGCCCGTTCCGCTCCAGGGCGCGCAACGTATAGGCCAGCTGGCGCGTTGCTTCTGCTGCCGCAAATGAGCCACCGAGGCCGGAACCGATGCCGGTAATTCCCAGAGGCACGCCGGTCACCTGGCCGATCTCGGACAGGCCTTCCGCCGTCGTCACCGGCAACAGGTTGTTGGTCTGGATCTGGAAGATGCTGTTATTGTTGTTGAACCGGCCGCCGATGTTGACACCGAACTGCTTCAGCAGCGAGCGCTGCACTTCGGCGAACTTGACCCGCAACATCACCTGCTCTTCGCCCTCGACGACGAGCATGTTGATGACCTTGCCGAGCATCACCTTTTCGCCCTGCGGATCCTGCGTATTGGCAAACCGGCCTGCCAGCGTTTCGGCACGCGTCGAATCGGCCGGGTTGCGCACGGTCCCGGTCAGGATCAACGTATCGTTGAGTGACTCGGTGCGGATATTCGAACCGGGAATAAACCGGCGCAGCATCGCATCCAGCGGTCGCGTATCGACCTCGACCTGGACTTCCAGCGTCAGCACCCGCTCACCATGCACGTCAAAGAAGAAGACGTTGGCCTGGCCGACGCCCTTGCCGATCAGGTAGACTCGGTTCGACGTCTGGACGACCGCATCGACCAGTTCCGGATTGGAGACCAGCACATCGCGCAACTCCCGCGGCAACTCGACGAGCATCGACTTGTTGCGCGAGATCGTGATGATCTTGGTCATCGGCAGGCGATGACTGTCGCTGATCCGAAGAACGGACTGATGCACGCCGCTACTCGGGATCGACTTGGCGTACTGCTTGGATTGGGCATGAGCATCGGAGACCTGCCCCGACACCAGTGAAGACATCGCTGTTGCCGCTAGAACGGCCAGTGCGACGCTGCAAAAGTGGATCATAGAATTCCGCATGGGTTCCAGCCTTTTGACGAGCTACCTGATGGTTAATCTCGAACTTCAAACGCTTGCACTCACGCGATACTGAAAACGCCCTGCACTCTTGTTGGTTAGTTGACGCCGTAGGCACGGCCCGAGACGCCATACTTGAGAAGTTTCACTGCCGTGCTGCGCTCACGCTTACCGAGCGCATTGCCTTCGCCGCTTTCCTCGTTGATGTCGGCGATGCTGCGCAGCGCCAGCGAGATCTCGCCCATCGAGTTGGCCAAGGCCAGCATCTCCGCCTGACGCGGCGTCAGCTCGAGCGTTGCAACCGGGCCGTCTGCCCCGTGCTCTTTTTTCTCGACATCGAGCTTCTTGCCGATCGCGAGCACCCGCACGTTTCGGAACAGCGTGTCAGTGACGAAATTTTCACCGCCGTTGCGCCCGCGGCTGCGCTTGGTCAGCAGCACGTCGACGTGATCGTTCGGGAGGATCAGCCGGCCAGCCGCCGACAGGTCTGAAATCTTGGTCGAGATCGCCCGCTTGCCTTTCGGCAAGATCGCGGCGAGGACTCCGCCCTTGCCGGCCGTCACGAGTTTGGCATCGGTAATCGGTTCATCGCGCATGATCATCGATCGTGCGACGCCGCCGACCATGTCCTGGATCGCCATCGGGTTGGCTTGCCGCGTGATGTAGCCCGGGCTCACCGCATCCTTCGGCCACTTCTTCCAGGTGAAGTGGGTCGGCTCGGCGACGGTTCCCAGTCCCATGTTCGTGCTAGCAACCAAAACTTCGGCTGCATTGACGGTCTCTTTCTTGATGATCGTCTTCGGCCTCTGGTTGACGAAGGCCTGCATGCCCATGAAGGCAACCAGTCCAGCAACCCCGGCGACCCCGATACCGATCAATTGGCCCCGTTTCATAGCGCGGTCAAATCCTTCTCAAACGGCCCGTATGGGCTTCCATTCGTCACGCCACCTTGCGCGACAAACATCAACAGCCGGTTAATCGCCGTAAGAAATCGGAGCGGTTCGACTTAACGATTCGTTAGAATATCGCGCGCAATTGCAGCCAGCGTCCCGGCGCCTGAACCGGGCCTTTGCCTAGATCGTTTCAGGTTTAGCTGAAACCGTCCCGCTCCCCCGCCCGGCCGCCCAAAACCACGATTGCATGGGCGGCCGGGAGGGGGAGTGGGCAGGCGGTGCGATTCGGCCTAAGGCGGGAATGATCTAGGCAGCGACCGCCAGAAACCAGGGCGTGCTCGGGAAGGTCAGCAAGGCCCCACCGGCGAGCGCGATGCCGTAGGGAATACCTTCCTTCTTGTTGTAGAGGCGCATCGCCCACCCGAGTTTGAGCGCCCAGCGCGGCGGCAGCATACCGCGATAAATGACGATCGCGATCGCCAGCACCGCTCCGATGTAGGCGGCATAGACGAGATACATCAGAAGGTCGTTGTAGCCGATCCAGAGCGTAGCAGCAGCGAGCAGCTTGGCATCGCCGCCACCCAGAAATCCGAGTGCAAACAACACGAACCCGACCACCAGCACTGCAAGTCCGATACCGAGATGGACGAAGAACTGGTCCCACGGCATGCCGGTCAGCGGTGCGATCACCAGGAAACTGCCGAGCAGAACGAGTGAGATCTTGTTCGGGATCGTCATCGTGAACAGATCGAGCATCGCGGCGAAAGCCATCGCCGCTGGAAAGATCAGGAGAAGATAGTAGTCGAACACACCACACCTACGCGTGCTATCGCGGCTCTGGCCGCTTCGCGGGACTGGCTGTACTCTACTAAAGTGACGTAAAGCTCGCCTTAATTCTGCGAAAGCCCATCGGCTCTGGATATCATGAGCTCAATGCGTTTGCGGCATTTGTGAAGCTGTTGTTGACGTCGTTGCCAAGCGACTTCATGCCGGCAATCAGGGCAACGGCGATCAGCGCGGCGAGCAGCGCATATTCAATCGCCGTCGCACCGGTTTCATCGGCCAGAAATTCTTTCATTGAACGCAACATGTCCCACCACTCCTGCACTTGACGCTTTGCTGGCCCTTCTGCAGGCCTATCTGTCAGCCATTCTTATGCGATGAGAGAAATATACGGTTCCAATTATTAACAAATGCAACCGCCGCCCGATTTACTCCGGACCGGATAAAATTTTATGCAAAATGGGGGAAACAAATTCCTAAAATAGGAATGCAGCCCAAATAAAAAGCCACCCGTGGCATGCACGAGTGGCCTTTTTGGATTTGATCGGGAAGACCGCGACAGCGGCTCCCCGATGATATCCGAACGCGAGATTAGAGTTCGTTCTCGACGTTGGTGAACGTGTTGTTGATGCTGTTCGTCAGCGACTTCATGCCGGAGATCAGAGCAACGGCAATAAGGGCTGCGAGCAGCGCGTATTCGATAGCGGTAGCACCAGACTCACACTTAGCGAAACGGCAAACCAAAGCTTTCATGACAACTCTCCCAAACTCGGTACTGTGAACGGGCCTTCTTTGGCCCCGATTTGCACCGGATGTATTCCGGTTGCGACAGGGCCGATCATGCGCTCCAGCTCCTAACAAAACCCTAAATCAAGCCGCTTCTGTGCAGGTTGGTTAAATATTTACTCACGCCCGGAAACACCCGCAAACAAAGCGGATATATCAAGCGAAATAGAGAACAAAAAACCGAAGCACGAATGAGCCTGATTGTTCACCCTTCCAGGGAAAGCTTCAACGGAATGAATTCACCGCTGCTCCGCCGATTGTCCGACGCGCTTCGATGTACAATTCACTGTTGCGGGCCGACAGGACTGAAGCCCGGCCGGCACCTGCTTCCTATGGAACCATTTTTCTGGCGCCACCACCTGCGCCCGCTCCGCGCGTCGCATCGTTGGCGAAACACCATCGCGCCCGCCCTCTTGCGAGAACCTCATCCGTTGCCACGTCAACCCGCAGCCAGCCCGGTCATCGTACAACCCCGTCGTTGACGCACGAGACGGTTGACGGAGTAACTCCTGGTCCCGCGAAGCCGGCCACGACGTGCCGGCCGACCAAGCTTTCCGGTGGCGCCTTGGTGCATTCGGCCCAGGCAAACCCCGTGCGCCTCAAAACGCGCCGCGCATTTGCATTTCATTCATCTTTTGCTGGCTTACTGGCTTCCGATCATTCACTCGGGAAGAGGACGTCGAAGAATGTTTTCTCGCTTCCAGTCGTACACCTGCGCGCCTTCGCGTTCGCTTCTGGCACTACTGACCAGCGCCACTCTCATTGCAGCAGTCGCCTTCAGTGCACCTCAGGCACGCGCCGGCGACCTGATCGTGAAGTACGATCAATCACAAATCCTGCGCCTGCCGCGCCCTGTCGCCGAGATCATCATCGGCAACCCCAGCATCGCCGACATCACGGTGCAGTCGAAAGACATGCTGGTGATCACCGGAAAATCGTTCGGCATCACCAACATCATCGTCCTCGACGATCAAAAGAACATCATCCAGGACCAGCGCATCGTCGTCCAACGCGACCAGGCCAAGATCGTCAACGTCCACAAGGCCGGCAAGCGCATGTCGTTCAACTGTTCGAGCCAGTGCAACCCGACCATCACCGTCGGTGATGATGATGCCTACTTCAAAAACGTTGCCGCCAGCTCGCAGCTGAAGATGAAGCTGTCCGAGACCCAGGCCGGCGGCGGTGGTGCCGGCGAGCGCTAGATCATCATGCCTAAATCTGGAGCCGCTGTCGCGGCTTCGACTTGAAGCACAAAGATGATCGCCTCCAAAGAATCGAGCAACTTTCTGCTTCAACTCGCAATCGGACCGAAGCCGAATTAAAGCTGGTTGCTCCGGGAACGCTTGCAGGACCACGCAGACAGGACACGCGAAGTCCCGGCCCGACGGCCGGGATTTTCTTTGGACAATCGGAGTTGCCTCCGCAATCCAGACGTCAACAATTGCCCTGCCCGCCTTAACCATTTTTGTGTTGCAATCGCCCGAATAAATGAATTGTTCATCAATGTAGCTTGTTCTGAACGGACGTCAGAGTAGGTGGCGAAAACACTCTCGCCCCCGTGTCACCGTTTGCCCGTGTCACCGTTTGGAAGGCCACATGTTCCATATCCTGCGTCAGAGGCTTGCACGCCTCGAACAGCGCTATCGCGCGGATCAGCGCGGCGCCATGGCCATTGAATTCGCGATGGTCGTCATGCCGTTCGTAACGCTGCTGTTCGGCACCATCGCCGTCGGCATGTACTACTTCGTGACCTTCTCGCTGGAAAACGCCGTCGAGCAGGCAGCCCGCCAGATCCGGACGGGTCAGGCCCAGCTGGCGAATATGACAAAGAACCAGTTCAAGTCGAATGTCTGCGGCAAGGCGCCGGGCTTTATCGACTGCACCAACTACCTGCGCGTCAACGTCATCGAATACACCGACTTTGCCTCGGTCGCCTCCCCCACCTGCCTCGACCAGCAGGGCAAGCTGATCAATGACCCGGCCGACGACCCGGTCCCGGGCGATGCCGGCAACGTCGTCCTTGTCATCGTCTGCTACGAGTGGAAGCTCGCCGGCATGCTGCCGTTCCTCAAACTCGGCAGCATGAACAACGGCTCCTCCCTCATCCAGGCGGCGACCACGTTCCGAACCGAGCCCTTCAGTTGATGTCTGGCCCGACACCGCCCCTCTCGTTTCCAACCAGCGATCGCATGTCAGGAAAGCAGATGTCGAACGCAGCCTTGATCAGCCGAATTGTCAAACTACCCGCTCGCAAATGGCGCCGGTTTTCCGGCAACCGCAGCGGCGTCGCGTCAATCGAATTCGCGATGGTCGTCCCGCTCATGGTGATGATGTTCATCGGCATCGTCGAATTCAGCCAGGCGATCACGGTCGACCGGCGCGTCAACCAGGTCGCCAGTTCGACGGCGGACCTGATCGCGCGCTCCAAAGCGACGACGACGAGCGAAATGAATGGCATCATGGATGTCATCGACGAACTGATGAAGCCTTACGCCGATGCCCCCATCCGTCTCACCGCAACCAACGTGATTGCAAGCATGTCGGATGAGACCAACACGGTTGTCTGCTGGAGCTACAATCATACCAACGGCGGCGCCGCCAACTACAACAACGGGCAGTCCTACACGCTGCCGACCGGTGTCGTGGAAAAAGGCGAAAGCGTCGTGGTTGTCGAGGTCGACTACCAGTACACCCCGCTGCTGTTCTCGATGTTCATCCAGAACGCCGTCACCTTCAGTGACACGTTCTACCTCAAGCCGCGCTTGTCCTCGTCGATCGAGTTCAACTCTAACAAGTGTACGCCGCCGGCCTGATCCGTCCTTTCGGAACGGTAACGATGCCCGCGTGGTATCCCACAGACTGCATCGCGCGAAACCCCTGGCCGCTGCAGCACGGTCTTACCGGTCCGGCAGCACCGCCTTCCTTCCTGGCGGTGTCTGCGGCTCGGGGTTGACCGACCCCGTCGTCATCGAGCGCGTATCGCTGATCGGCGCCGATCCCCCGATCCGATAGCTGTCGCCGAACAGACCGAACCACTTCTCCTTGGGCAAGAACCGCTCGTGCAGTCCGCTCCAGAGCTGGGGCGAGGTCAGTCCCGTGAGGAACGTCTGCGACGGCGGTGTCAGCAGAAACGCGATTATGGTCAGCACCGCGACCAGACTCGTATCGCCGACGTTGCGCGCATCCCAGAATTTGAGCGCTGAGCCGAACGATGCCTTGAGCCGCTTGCCCATCAGGTCGACACTGAACAGCTCATCGAGCAGCAGGTGCGTCAGATATCCAATGAACATGAAGCCGCCGGCAAGCCACGCAACGCCTTCGTGGCGTCCGAGCACGTGCTTGAAGACAACCGCCGTCAGAAACCAGAAGAAGATCGCTGCAAGCAGTGAATGCCAGATCCCGCGATGGTAGGAAAACCGATGAAAGGCCGCCTCTGCCCCGTAGCGCACGAGGATGAAGGAACCGAGCCACAACACCCATAGCTCCGCGATCGAGTAGGCATTGGCATTGACGAACAGAACACAGAACGAAATGAACACCGCAAGACCGGAGAAAAATGCCCGGCTCGCTCGCGAATCCTTGAGATCGATATCCGGCAGAACGCTTCCCAGCACACCCGCCATCGTCACCGCAACCAGGCTTTCGTGCGAAATCACGTCGGCCGCCAGCGTCAGCGTCGCCAACCCACCGCTGACGACGGTCCCGACTCCGATGTGCGTTGCAAAGTTGGCCATTGACATCCCCTCTTGCCGCTCCGCCACGGCGCGACTGCGCAGGCGCAAGTTCGCCTATGCCCCACAACATCAGATTCGCAAACCTGGCGGGAGCGCCCCGGACAAGCTTTCCAGCCTAAAATCCGAACACGCGCTGTGCGCTGCGCAGCGTATTGGCGTAACCCTCGACCGTTTGGGCGATCGGCACGGCATATCCGCCACCGAGCACAAAACTGACCGGCAGTCCCCGCTCGAACGCGAAGCGAAACACCGCGATATCGCGCTCCATCAGCCCCGCAAAGCTGAGCGACAGGCGGCCCAGCCGGTCGCACGCGAGCGCATCTGCGCCGGAAAGATAGAGCAGCAGGTCCGGACCGAAGCCCGCGACCGCATCGAGCGCCTCATCCACCGCGGCCAGATAGGCGACGTCACCTGTTTCGTCCGCGAGGCCGATATCGAGGTCCGATGCCACCTTGCGAAACGGAAAATTCTTCTCGCCGTGCACACTGACGACGAAGGCCCGTGGCTCGTTGCCCAGAATGGCGGCATTGCCGTCGCCCTGATGCACGTCGAGATCGAGGATCGCAATGCGCCGGCAGCTGTCGTCTGCCAGCAACGTGCGGGCAACGACGGCAAGATCGTTGAACGTACAAAACCCGGACCCGAAATCCCGGTGGGCATGGTGCGTTCCGCCGGCCAACTGACCGGAAACGCCGTTCCTGAGCGCCGCGCGGGCCGCCGCCAGCGATCCACCAACCGCCGCCTGCGAGCGCGCCACCAGCGTCTGCGACCATGGCAGGCCGATGCGCCGCACAATCGCCGCATCGAGTGTACCCTGAAAGACGGCGTCGACGTACTCGGGGCAATGGGCGCTGATCAACTGCGGTCGCGTCGCCGGTGGCGATGCAACCAGCCGGCCGTTGCCGAGCAGGTTCTCGGACACCGCCCGTTCCCGCAGCGCCCGATACTTGCTGGCCGGAAAGCGATGGCCGTCCGGCAGCGGCAGATCGGGCGTGTCAGGATAGAAAAATGTCGGCTGAGACATCACATCAACGAACGAACGAGCAGCTCACGAGGCCGGCGGATACCAAACCGCCGAGCCCCAAGGTGATCAGGGATGCGTGCAACAAAATCAAGTCAATCCTTCTGGCGGCGCCCCTGGCAGGCCGTTGCCAGCGACCTCTTGGCGGATCGAAGCGTAACGGCCGAAAGAGCTATCGCCTACGCCGCTCACCCGCGCCTTCGCCTCGACGTTTATCGCCCGCGACGGGACCCGGACCGCACACCGATCGTCGTATTCTTGTACGGCGGCGCATGGAAGACCGGTGAGCGCGGCTGCTACAGCTTTATCGGCGCAGCGCTTGCCGCACGCGGCATCACCACGGTTATCCCCGACTATCGCCTGTTTCCCGAAGTCCGATACCCCGAATTCAACCAGGACGCTGCCGCGGCATATGCGTGGACCCAACGGACATTGAACGCCGGACGCGCGCGCCCCGTCATCCTGATGGGTCATTCGGCGGGCGCCCACATCGCCACGTCGATCGCCTACGACACGCGCTACATCGCTGATGCCGATCCGGCCTTGCCCCGCCCGGACGCCGTCATTGCCATGTCCGGCCCCTATGGCTTCGACCCGACCACCTGGCCGACGACCAGGGAAATATTTGCAACGGCTCCAGACGCCGTCTCTCCGCGCCCGATCACGCACGTCGGGCCGCACTGCCCGGAAACCCTCCTGATCTATGGCCTCGGGGACGACGTGGTCGAACCGGAAAACGCACGCGAGTTGCGTGATGCACTCGTTCGCGCAGGCGTAACAGCCCGTCTGATCGAATATCCGGGCGTCGGCCACATCCTGCCGGTCACCGCGTTTCTGCGCATCTACCGCTGGCGCGTGCCCGTCCTGCGCGATTGTCTCGAATTCATTGCCGCCATAACGGCGAACGCTGCGGCGGCCATCAAAACCTCAGAACCCGCAGCCAGCGCATGATGTCGAGCATGCTCATCGCCGCCGCCGCGACATAGGTGTAGGCCGCCGCCCGCAAGATCTCGCGCGCCTCGGGCATATCCTCTTCCGGAATGAAGCGGCCCGCTTCCAGCACCGGCAACGCCCGTTTGAAGCTGGCGTCGAACTCGACCGGCAACGTGAACACGTGCATCAGAACCGTAATGCTGAGCAACAGCACGGCCGCGCCGACCTCCACCAGCATCAACGCCGGCGACTTCATGATGATGACCAGCAAGGGCGCCGCCAGCATCAGCGCGAAACCGACGGACTGGATGCGCCCCGCGCTCTTGGCAAGCCGCGTGCGCGCCTTCAGCGGCCCATAGTCCGTCGCATCCTGCATCGCATGCCCGACTTCGTGCGCCGCAATGACGATCGCCGACAGCGACTTCGTGTTGTAGTGCTCACGCGAGAGCCGCACCGCCTTGGCCTCCGGATCGTAATGATCGCCAAGTTCCGTTTCCTCGACCGCGACATCGTTGAGTTTCATGCCGGCCAGGAGGTGGTGCGCAAAATCAGCACCGGTTCCGCCGAGATCGGGCCGCGCATGCCCATTGCGCGCGATCACCCGGCGCACCCACCATTGCGGCAGCACGGCAAGGCCGAGAATCACCGCCAGCACTATGATTGCAAAGGCCACGTCGCTGTCCGTTTCATATCGCAGGCCCCGTCGCGAAGCCGGCTCCCACTCGATGTAGGGGGCAATTTGCGCCGTACAATGGCGCCCGCCATCGCGTTGGCAGCCTCAGATTAGAGCGTTTCAGGTTTAGCTGGAACCGTCCCACTCCCCCGCCCGGCCGCCCAAAACCACGATTGCATGGGCGGCCGGGCGGGGGAGTGGGCAGGCGGTGTGATTCCGCCGTAGGCGGAAATGATCTAGGACATCGAAAGGTTGACGATCGGCGCCTATACGGCCTTTCCGGCCGCATCGCCACCGCCACGGCGCGCGTAAAACCGGATCCACAACGGCACAACACCACCAAGACCGAACATCCGGATCACGTGATGCGCGACCACGAATGTCGGCTCGAGGCCGAGTGCAAGCGCCAGGATCGACATCGTATCGGCGCCACCCGGCGCATAGGCAAGCCACACCTGCGCGACACCCGCATCGATCAACCAGGCAACCGGCACCGCACACGCCAGCGCCACCGTCGTCCCGACCAGCACGGCGCCCAGGCTCGGCAGGATGTTGGCTGCGAGAAAGCGGCGGTCCGCACCGGCGAAATTGGCACCAACCACAGCACCGATGAGGGCGAAGCCGGGAATGAGCAGCCACTCCGGCAGCCACACCGTCAACAGACCGCTGCCCGAGAGCAAACCGCCGGCAAACATCGCACCACACATCGCCCCCGCCGGAAAACCGATCCAGTGAAAGACGGCACCGGCCGCGATCCCGGCTCCAAACATCAACGCGACGGCATCGAAATCGACCGCACTTGGCGCAACGGATATCGGTGCCACGGCCACGTAGCCCAACCCGTCGAACACGGACGGCAGGCAGATCAGAAGCGCCGCCAGTCGCACGATCTGCACCAACGCGACCTGGCGTGCATCTGCGCGCGGATTGTCTTCCGCCAACGCCAGAGCGTAGGCCATATTGCCGGGAATGCAGGCCAGGCGCGCCGTGTCGGGATCGAAGCCGTGCACCCGCTCGAGGTAGAGCGAGACGATCAGCATCATCGCCACAACGACCACCAGCAGGCCGGCAAGGCTGACCGGCCAGTTCGGCAGTTGCCCGAACGTCTCCGGCGTCACCGTCGCGCCCATGACCGTGCCAAGGAACATCATCGAACCGAGCCGCACCCAGGCGCCGGCCTGAACGCCGACACCCAACACCGCCGCACTGCCGACGGCAGCCGCCGCCCCGGTCAGCCAGGGCGCCGGCATACCGAGCGACTTGAACGCAAATCCGCCGGCTGCAGCGATTGCCAACGTCAGGACCAACCGCCCAGTGCCTGCCAAGAATTCCAGCATGCCGCGAATGCTATCGCCACGCGCCCTGTCGATCCAGCCCCCGCGGCATCCCACGCGCTGCAACCGCGAACCGGCCGACCAGCGATCCCTCGACCTTGGCCGCAGTCCATGCCAAACCGATCGCAAATCGATCAACGCGACAATCCGGGACCGCACCGAAATGAACATCGAAGAGGCCATTGTCGGGCGCCAGAGCACACGTGCCTTTCTCGCCGACAAGCCCGTACCGCGCGAGATTATTGAAGAGGTGCTTGCGATCGCCGGCCGCGCGCCCTCGGGCTCCAACATCCAGCCCTGGAAGGTCTACGTCGTCACCGGTCGACGCAAGGCTGCAATTACCGCCGCCTGCCTTGCACGCCACGATGCCGGCGAGCAGCCAAATCGCGAATACAATTACTACCCGGTCAACTGGCGCTCACCCTACATCGACCGCCGCCGCGAATGCGGCTGGGGCCTTTACCGGACGCTCGGCATCGACAAGGGCGACAAGTCCCGCATGCACGCCCAGCACGCGCGCAACTACGCCTTCTTCGACGCACCGGTCGGGCTGTTCATCACGTTGGAACGCGACATGGAGATCGGCAGCTGGCTCGACACCGGCATGTTCGTGCAGTCGATCATGCTCGCAGCCCGCAGCTTCGGCCTCGCAACCTGCCCGCAGGCCGCATTCTGCAACTACTTCGACACGGTGATGGAACACATCGGTGCACCGGCCGAAGAGATGCTCGTTTGCGGCATGTCGCTTGGCTACCCCGACCCTGACGCGATCGCCAATACGTTCCGCACCAGCCGGCTTGACGTCGACCAGTTTGCAACCTTCATCGAGGATTGAGAAGGCCATTGCACCGGTCAGGGTCGAAACGAGAGCGGTTCGCGACCCCAATAATGCCTCACAGCTCACCAACGGACCGCATGCGGCGCACCAGCGATGGCTTGCGCCGCGCCGGCACGCGTCTGCCCTGTCGCGAGAACAGTGCCGTCTCGAGATTAGACACGAACAGCCGCGTCGCGGATTCCCAACTGAAGTTGAGCGCATGCGCGCGCACCGCAGCGCGATCAAGCCTCAACGCCGACCGGGCCGCTGCCACGAGGTCATCGCCGAGCACACCCGTCACCCCATCGACAACGTTGTCGATCGGCCCTGTGACCGGAAACGCGACCACCGGCAGGCCGCACGCCATCGCCTCGATCAGCACGATCCCGAACGTATCGGTCACGCTCGGGAACACGAACACGTCGGCCGAGGCATAGGCTTCGGCCAGATCCTCGCCGATCAGCTTGCCGGTAAACACGACGTCCTGATAGCGTTGCCTGAGATCGTCCAGCATCGGCCCGGTGCCGACGACAACCTTGCGGCCGTCGAGTCCGGCATTCAAGAACGCCTCGATGTTCTTCTCGACCGCGACCCGCCCGACGTAGAGAAACACCGGCCGGTCCGAGCCGAACCGGCGCACCGCGCGTGGCCGGAAGAGGGTCGTATCGACGCCGCGTGTCCACGGCATGATCCGCTCAAACCCGCGCCCCTCCAGCTCTTCGGCAAGCGAACGGCTCGCCACCATCATGCCGGCGCCGCAATTGTGGAAGCGGCGCTGGATGGCGTAGATCCAGCTCGCCGGGATGCCGAAGCGCTCCGACACGTATTCCGGGAACCGCGTGTGGAATGCGGTCGTGAACGGAATTCCGCGCTGCATGCAGTAGCGCCGCGCCATCCATCCGACCGGTCCCTCGGTCGCGATATGGACGGCATCCGGGCGCACCACGTCAAGGCGCTCGATAACGAAGTTGTAGCCGGGAATGGCGAGCCGGATTTCGGGATAGGTCGGACAGGGTACGGTTCTGAATTCCGCCGGCGTCAGGAACACCAATTCGACGCCGAGGTCCGCCGCCTGGTCCGCCAGCCGCTCATAGGTGCGCACCACCCCGTTGACCTGGGGTCGCCAAGCATCCGTGGCAACCAGCACACGCATTCTATGCGGCAACTCCCAAGCGTCCTGAAGCCGCCTCCGCGGCGAGCTTCGCCTCTTCGACCTCGCGCCAGGCGATCAGCTCGAGATCGCCGGCTTCGTTTTCCACAACTGCGGTGCAGCTCTCCACCCAGTCGCCGATGTTGACGTAGTGGATTTCGCCGATCTGCTTCGACGCAGCCCTGTGGATATGTCCACAAATCACACCGTCCGCCTGCCGGCGCTTTGCCTCATCCGACAGGGACTTCTCAAAATCACCAATGAAATTCACGGCGGATTTGACCCGATTCTTAAGATATGCGGAGAGCGACCAATACCCAAGGCCCAATCTCCGCCGCACGAAGTTGATCGGCCAGTTCGACCACAGCGCGAGCTGATAGCCACGGTCACCGAGATACGCGAGCCACCGCGCGTGATTGACGACCAGGTCGAACTCGTCGCCGTGCATCACGACATAGCGCTTGCCTGACGACGTCTCGAAAAGGGCATCGCATTCGATTTCGATGTTGCCGAATTTCATCCCGCTATAGGCCCTGAGCCCATCATCGTGGTTGCCTGGAATGAAAACCACGCGCGCGCCGCCGCGTTCCTTTTGCAGCAGGCGGTGCAGCACCTCGTTCTGTGCCGGCGTCCAGATCGCGCCGCGCTTGATCCGCCAGAAATCGACAATGTCGCCCACCAGATAGATGGTATCGGCGTCGACCTCTTCGAGAAACCGAACGAGGGCCTCGGCCTGGCAGGCACGCGTGCCGAGGTGGACATCGGACAGGAACAGCGTGCGGTAGCGGGTCATGCCGTCACTCCCTGATCCGGCGCACTATGCGCGGAATGCAACAATGCGTGCGCCTTACTTGACGGGATTGCGTTAACACCTGGTGCGCCACCGGACTGCGCCGGGCACGGCACCCAATGCGCTTTGGTAGGACCGCGTCGCCCGCATCAAATCCCGCGCACTGCGCGACTGGTCGGACTCTAGCGACAACAACGGCGTTTTCGCGACGCGTTACCGTGTCGCTGAGTGGGCACACCGCATTCCGCTTGGGCCAGAAAGATGTTCGTTTTCAATGTCTTCTAATAAACCCGGATCGGAAAGAACTTGTCAATGATCTCGCGAAACCGGCCGCTGGCCTGCAGCCGCGCCAGCGACTGGTTGAGCATCAACCGCATTTGATCATCGTTTTGTCGCACCAGGATGGCGATCCCGTCGCCGAAGTAGCGCGGTTCGAAATAGGGCCCTCCGCGGAGCACGCAGCACGCTTTCGACAGCGTCCCGTTGGCCCAGAATACCAGGCCCACACCGTCGTCGAACACGGCATCGACCCGCCCGGTCTGAACCGCCTGGCGCGCCAGTTCCGGCGAATCGAACTGCACCACGGTGGTATTGCGGAAGAACGCGATCATGTAGGCCTCGTGCGCACTGCCGCGCACGACGGCGACGCTGCGCCCGTCGAGACCTGTCGGCGTCGTGGCGAACTCGGCCGCATCGCGCCTCACCGCAAACCGCGCCGGCGTATAGAAATAGCGGTCCGTAAAGGCCACCTGACGCGCCAGTTTCTGGGTGATGCGGTGTGCGGCAATCACCGCATCCGCAGTGTCGTTCTTGAGCGCCGGCAGCAGTGCGTTCCAGGCCAGGGCCTTGATATCGCAGGTGATCGACAGGTCCTGGCAGATGGCTCGCGCCAGATCGACGTTGAGGCCGGTGAGCGTGTTGTCTTCATCGAGCGCATTGAATGGCGGAAAATCGTCCGTCGTCACGAAGCGAATGATCACGCGCTGAGCCGGATCGCTGGGCTCGCCGGCCTCTTGTGCATGCGCCCCGAGCAGGACACCCGTGGCAGCAACGACCGCGGCTCCAATCCCGGCAATCCATCCACGCCATCTTGTTAGACCGCCCAACCCGTCGATCTCCCGTCTTCCATCTCAACCGCCGGCGCCAAACTTACCGCGCCACCTCCAGCGTCGACTCGTAACCAGCGATTGGGGTTGGCGCAAGGCAGCGCGTTGCGCCGCGAACGAAGCATCCCGCGCGGCTTCACACCAACACCTCAGCATGCAATATTTCAGCAGGCGCAATAGTACTTCGATCCACTCCCGTGCAAGACCCCGGCCGAAAGCAAACTAGCGGCACCGCCGCAACCGAACGACCGGCCGAGACGACGCTGCCCGATGCCGCGCTCGCTGCACCCGAAAACCTCGACGACTTCGCCTTCGTACGCCGCACCCACGTCGACGACGCCACCATCGCGCGTGCCCGCCTGATCGCAACCGGATGGAATGTGCCGCCGCACGAAGTGATGCTCGCCCTCGGCTGGATCTCGGTCACGGACTACGTCTGCTGCCTGGCCGCCGCCCTCGGTGTCGAAACGGCATTCGCCGCCACTCCCGATGCGCCGCCTCTCTCGGCCAATGGCTCTCAGCTGCCGCCTCGCACCGCGTTGATCAACGCCACCGAAGCCACACCCGATGCCGTCGCTGCAAGGACCGACGCTGCTCTGGCCGATGGCCTGGGCGTCTGCCTGACCTCCGATCTGAGACCCGATCTCACCGACACCGGAATTGAACGCCGCCAGCGCGTGCGTCGCGCAACGCACGCGTTGCGCAAGTCAAGCCCAGCCGCTTCAGCCGCGTCTGCGCCGCCGCTCTGGCTGCTCGCGGCAGTCATTTCGGTGATCGGCGCATTTGTCGGCACCGCACTGGTCGACACGCCGCTTGCCTACTTCATCATCACCTGTGTCGCCGCCATACCCTTTGCCCTGATCGTTGCTCTGCGCATCCTGGTGCTGCTCGTCCACCTGGTAAGCCCGCAACCCCGACTGACGGTACCGGCGGATCGCCTCGCGATGGCGGACCTGCCGGTCTACACCGTCCTCGTGCCGCTATACGACGAGGCCGAGATCCTGCCCGACCTCGTCGATGCCCTGATCCGGATCGACTATCCGGCCGCCAAGCTTGACGTCATTCTGGTTCTCGAAGAAGCGGACCTGGCAACCCGCCACGCCGCGGCGGCCGGCGGCCTGCCGGGCTTCATCCGCGTCGTGACTGTGCCGCCGTCCGGCCCGCGCACCAAGCCGAAGGCGCTGAACTACGCGCTTGAATTCGCCCGCGGCGCGTTCGTCACCGTCTATGACGCCGAAGACATCCCGGAACCCGGCCAGCTGCGCAAAGCCGTCGCCGTCTTCGACGCCCACCCGGACGTCGTCTGCCTGCAGGCGCGTCTCAACATCTACAACCGCGCCGACGGCTGGCTCGCGCGCCAGTTTGCGCTGGAATACACCGCCCTGTTCGATGGCCTGCTGCCGGCACTCGAACGACTGCGCCTGCCAATTCCGCTCGGCGGCACCTCGAACCATTTCCGCCTGGCGACGCTTTCCGGCATTGGTGCCTGGGACCCGTTCAATGTCACCGAGGATGCCGATCTCGGCATGCGTCTTGCGCGGCGTGCCGGCCGCATCGCGATCCTGCCGTCGACGACCTGGGAGGAGGCACCGGCAACGTGGCGCGACTGGCTCCCGCAGCGCACCCGCTGGCTCAAGGGATGGATGCAGACCTACATGGTCCACATGCGCCGGCCCTTGGCGCTCTGGGCGGACCTCGGCACGCTGCCTTTCCTCGGCTTTCAGTGCGTCATCTTCGGCTTTTTGTTCTCAGCCCTGCTGCACCCGTTTTTCTACGTTCTTGTCGCCCTCGAACTGACCCGCGCGACGCCGTTCGCCCACGGACCGGGCCTTATCGAACACGCGTTCTGGCAGCTCGCCCTGTTCAACCTTTCAGCCGGCTATGTTTCGGTGGTTGCCCTTGCCGCCCTGACGGCGCTGCGCCGCGGCTGGCCCGGCCTGGCGCTCTCCGTCCTCTGGATGCCGGCCTACTGGCTGCTCGCCTCGTTTGCCGCCTACCGCGCGCTATGGCAGCTCTTCGCTGCACCGCACCACTGGGAAAAGACCCCGCATCACGCCCGCACCCACGCACCACCGGTTGGATGATTGTGGGCAGGGACCTGGTGTTTCGAGCTGTTGGGTCGATCCGCAACGCATTGAACCGCCTGGTGCTGATTGCCCGCTGTTCTTCGCCCGCAGACGTGGTCGTGTCCCGCCCGCGCTTGCATATAGTCTCATATGGGACTACATTAGTCTCGAAAGAGACTGAGCAGGACTGAGCAGGTTAAGGACGGCATCATGGCAACTCCGCAGGTGTTCGAGTATTCCGAAGCCAGTGAAATCGCTCAATTCATGGGTCTCAAGAATTGGAAGCGCGTCAACGACATCGAACTGGTGGAAACGGTGGAGGAGGGTCTGCCGGTTGCCACGGCCCAAACCATCGTCAGAAAGATCGATCCGCGAGGTCAGTTTGTCGACGTCCACCAGATCATTCCCAAGGCGACCTTCTATCGGAAAAAGGAAAGCAACCAGGCCTTGACGCGGGATCAAAGCGAAAAGGTACTTGGTCTGTCCAAGGTCTTCGTTGAAGTGCTGCGGATATATAAGGGTGACACCGAGAAAGCAGCGATGTTTCTCACGAACAAGCACCCGCTGTTGGGCAATCGAAGTCCGATGGATCTGTCGATCAGTTCGACTGCCGGCGCCGACCTCGTATTGGATCTGCTGTCACGTGCTGATGCGGGCGTGGCGGTTTAGGGCAACCTGCCTTCATTCGGAATCGGACCGATTCCGAAGGAAAGCAGAAAGTTGCGCGAGTCTTTGCTGGCGATCATCTTTGTGCCTTAGGTTGGAGCAGCGACCGCGGTTCCAACCTAAGGCACGATGATCTAGTGACTCACCGCACCTTGGATAAGCCAATGCGCGCCTTCCGCATTGGTGATCCCGACGGCAAGCACAGAATTTTCAGCGGCGAGGGCGCGGCACGAACGCAGGGCCGCTGGCACAAGCGTGGCCAGGAACTTATCTACTGCGCCCAATACTACAGCACGGCGATGCTCGAAAAGTTGGTTCATCACAATGGCATCTTGCCAAGCAACCAGCATTTTCTGGAAATCACCGTCCCTGCAGGCGTGAGTTATGAAGTCGTAACCAAAGACAACCTGCCCAACTGGGACTCCAAGAGCGGCCGCGAAGCGCGTGCGGTCGGTGTCAAATGGCTGACGGAGTGCCGATCGGCGATACTGATCGTGCCAAGCGTGCCGGCAGTCGAAGAAAACTGCATTTTGATCAATCCGAACCACCCGCAGTTCGGCCTGATTGATCCTGGACTCGAAAAGCCTGTCAGATGGGATGACCGCCTCTTTGCGTAAGGCTGCATGACGAAACTTGGCAACGCGCAGATTGCATGCGCTTGGACAAAGGTGGCTGGCGACCATTTCCATCATCCCGCCAAAGATGGAACGGCCCGCACTCGCATGCCGCCGGTTGAGTGAACACGGGCAACACTGGTGCCACTTGCGCCACAGCCGGGCGCCAATGTCACTCGCGCTGGGGCACAGCGACCGCCTTTTGTGACAATCCGTGATAAGTCTTGTTCCACGTGTCGAATGGGGCGGCCTGGTCGCCGCTGGTTGTGCTGTATTGCGTTGGAGCCAAGCCATGACTCGCGAAACCGCCACCCGCGAAGGCCCGAAGGCGCGCGCCGAAGCCCGCGCCCTGTTGACCGTCAAGACCGGCTCCCGTCTGATCCCGATCCTGCTGCTGTTGCTGATCATCTTTCTCTACGTCGTCCACGGCCTGCGCCCCGGCAAGGAACTCGTCGCCGAGTTCCTGAGCCTGCCGCCGGACGAGGCCAAGAACGTCACGATGAACTATCTGCTCGAGCGCAAGTACGAGGACGGCGAGATCGCGCTCCTGACCAGCGGTTTCGAGTTCTGGGACTACGTCTCAAAAATGATGTTCCCGATCGCCAAGCTCGCCATCGACGAGTTCGCCGGCAACATCCGCCAGATCATCGTCAGCGCCTTCCACACCGGCTGGCAACTGGCACTCTATTCGCTGGTCCCCGGTATCGCCGGCCTTGTCTACCGCCGCAGTTTCCTGTCCTGGTTCCTGGCGGCCTTCGCCATTCTCTATGCGATCAACGCCGCCACCGCGGGCAGCATTACCAGCGCCGGCCAGATGCCGTTCACCGGCGCGGTGTTCTTTTTCGTCCTCACCATCGTCGTCATGCTGCTGCTCGCCAACCGCCTGCGGCGCTATTCGACCGCCGGCAGCGGCCTGTTGCCGGCCTGGGCCCACAACATCGTGCTCGCGCTGATCCTGATCGGCGCCGCCATCGCCTGCATCTACGCGATGGGGCCGTCCTGGCTGTGGGCCGTATTCGGCACCGAACTGGAGGGTCTGCTCTACCGCATCGCGTTCGTGGTGATCGTCCTGCCGGCGATCTATTTCCTGCTGCGCAAATCAGACGTGTGGTCCGGCACCGGCCGCAAGAACATCGTCGTCTGCCTCGACGGCACCAGCAACACGCCCGACCAGTATGAACTCGGCCTCCTCGCCCAGACCAACGTCTTCAAGCTGTTCAAGATGCTCAAGGCCGACGGCCGGCGCATGTTTGCACCCTCCGGCGCCTTCGATGCGAGCCTCTGCAAAAAGTACAAGGACAAGCAGATTGCGTTCTACTACACCGGCGTCGGCAACCGCTTCGAGAACGATCCCTTCGCCCAGGTGCTCGGCATGGCGACCGGCCTCGGCGCCAGCGGCATCGTCGACCGCGCCTATCTCGACATCATGCGCGTCTATCGCCCCGGCGACCGCGTCTTCATCGTCGGTTTCAGCCGCGGCGCGGCAATCGCCCGCCTGCTCGCCCGCGCCATCGACGAGCAGGGTGCGCCGAAGACCGTGTGGACGGTACGCCTGTTGGGCCAGCACTGGACGCTGTGGGAATCGAGAGAAAAGAGCGAGGTGCCGATCAGCGTGCTCGGCTGCTGGGACACCGTCGGCTCGTTCGGCATCGCCAAGACCATCGCGGGCATCAACTTCCAGCAGATGAACATGGGCAAGGACCTCACCGTCCCCGAAACCGTGGAACGCGCCTACCACATGGTTGCCCTCGACGAGCAGCGCGATTCCTTCGAGCCGACGCTGATGGACCCCGACCCGATAACCCCGGAACGCATCGTCGAGGTCTGGTTCACCGGCGACCACGCCAACGTCGGCGGCGGCTGGGCCACCGACAAGCTCTCGGACGTCACGCTCGATTTCTTTCTGCGTCATGCGAGCAGCGGTTATGCGGCCGAACCGACCGGAAAGCACGGCAACGAGGACTGGGGCCTTTATCTCGATGCCGTCAACGGCGAAACGGTTCCGCTCGACGGCATCGATCCGGACGAGGTCGCCGTTCTGCATCCCGATCCGTTGGGGCAGCTGCGCAGTTGGTCGAGCGCGCTCTACACCTACCGCCCGCGCAAGCTGCCGCTCCACGCGGTAATTTCGGAAACCGTTTTCGCGCGCATGTCGAATTCGCTACCGGTCTATGCCCCGCAAAGCCTGTTCGATCTCAACCGCGAACTGACCTGCAAGCGCAAAACGATCGACACCGAGGTTGCGCGCCTCGCCACCACCGAATCACTGACGCCGGAGGAACGCGAGCGCATTCTCGACTTCAAAGACCGGTTGCGCCTGACGCGCTGGCCCCAGTACCGCGAAGAACTGGAAAAGAACCGCAAGCCCGCACACCCGAGCGCGTTACTCGCCAACGAGCCCGCCGCTGCCGGCTGACGACGACGGCGCCAACAGGGTTATGCGAGGCGATTGCTCGATCCCTTCCACCCTCGGCAGCGTTAGCTTGCCTGCGCGCTCCTCTACCCGGCCGCCCGCAATTTCGCGATGCGCGTCGCATCGAGACCGAAGCTCTCGAGCACGGCGTCCGTATCCTGGCCAACGGTGGGGGCCGGACTTGCTTCGCCCAACCCTCCCGCCGCGGGCGCCGGCCGCGGGATCATCCCGAGCCCCGGTTGCTCGACCATGCGGCAGGCATCGATTGCCGCGACGTGCGCATTGGCCATCCAGTCGCCGAGGTCGTTGACCTGATCGGCAAGTGCGCCGGCCGCCTGCAGGCGCTCAACCCAGTTGGCCCGCGTATCACCCGCCAGCACCGCCTCGATCTCGCCACGCAACGCAACATGGTTGTCGACGCGGTCCGGTGCCCGCGCATAACGCGGATCCGCAATCAAATGCTCAGCACCGATGGCCCGGCAGACGGTCGCGAAATGATCGTCGTTGAGCGTCGTCAGCGCCACGTAGCCATCCGCGGCCTTGAACGCACCGGCCGGCGCGTTCAACGTCTTGGGCAGCCCGCCTGCGAGGTGATAGTCGATCATTTTGGCCGCCTGCACTTCCGCGATTGCACCCATCAGGCTCACGGCGCAGTAACGGCCCTGACCGGTCTCGGCGCGCGCCATCAGCGCCATCGAAACCGCCTGGAACGCATAGAGGCCGGTGAAGATATCGACGATCGGGATGTCGATTTTATGGGGAATACCGTCCATGCCGTGGTTGTTCGACATCAGTCCCGAGAACGCCTGCCCAACGGTGTCCGTGCAGGGCCGTTCGGCATAAGGCCCCGTTTCGCCAAATCCGCTGATTGAAAGATAGATAGCCGCTGCGTTGCGCGCCTTGACCGCCTCGAAACCAATGCCGATGCGCTCTGCGACACCCGGCCGGCTGCTCTCGAGAATGACGTCGCACTGCTCCGCCATTTCGAGAAACGCCTCTACGACCTCGGGCCTTTTCAGGTCGAGCAGGATGCTGCGCTTCCCGGCATTGTAGACAGCCGACAGCGCCGAGTGTCCTCCGGCCGTCTGCCCGACGGCCCGCGACCAGTCACCGGCCGGCGGCTCGACCTTGACGACGTCGGCGCCATACCGCGCCAGCAGCGCGCCGCAGTACGGCCCCGCAATGCCCTGACTGGCATCGAGCACCTTGAGACCGTTGAGTGGAGTGACTGTCATCGCATGTCTTCCGCCGGTTTGCCCGCATCATCCGGGTCACATTACGAAAACTCCCACCGGCTCTCCAGCACCCACCCTGCCGCCCGACATTGGGCGCACCGCCAATCGCTGCAAACCGGATCGCGTCGTCTTCTTTGGACATTTTCCCGATCACGCGACGACCAGCGCGGCATCTTGTCACAAAATTGCAACGGCGTTTGATGCGCAAGCCACACCTGTGCCGCGCCTGCGGCAGACGGCACGGCCTCAGGCGCATGGCGCAGTGCGATCTCATCGGTCCGGAAACACCGGATAATACTGGAGCAGGCGAGGAGAATCGAACTCCCGACATACAGCTTGGGAAGCTGTCGTTCTACCACTAAACTACGCCTGCCTGGCACGTCGCCCCGGTTTGCGGGCGACGGTGGAAAGGAGTGTTGCGCGCTTGTCGAATGAAATCAACGGCTCAATAAAGCTAATGTGAGTGTGCCGTGTGGCGCTCGATGTGCTAGGCGAGCCGATCGAGGGGCTGACGGCGACCGTCGCAAGTGAGGGAAATCGAAGGGTGAACATGGAATTGCGCACGCTCAGTGCGGATCACGCGCTGGGAAAATTCGAGGACCCGATCTGGACCGCGAAGGGGGAGCGTCGCGCCGAAGTCCGCCTCGAACGCCTCGAGACACTTTGGATCAACACCGGCACGCAGTGTAACATCGAGTGCGTCAACTGCTATATCGAGTCGAGCCCCACTAACGATCGTCTCGCCTACATTTCATCCGAGGAAGTCGTCGAGATCCTCGACGAGGTCGGCCAGCTGCAGCTCGGCACGCGCGAGATCGGTTTCACCGGCGGCGAACCGTTCATGAACCCGCAGTTCCTCGACATGCTGCGTGAGACCCTCTTGCGTGGCTTCGATGTCCTGGTTCTGACCAACGCCATGCAGCCGATGCAGCGCCCGCGCATCAAGGCCGGACTGATCGATCTGCAACGCGACTTCCCCGGCCAGCTGACGCTGCGCGTGAGCCTCGACCACTACTCCAAGATGCTGCATGAGAGCGAGCGTGGTCCCAAGACTTGGGGCAAGGCCGTCGCCGGTCTCGACTGGCTTTCCGAAAGCGGCTTTGCGATCGCCATCGCCGGACGCACCTGCTGGGACGAAACCGAAGCCAAATCGCGCGCCGGCTACGCCGAACTGATCGCCGACCGTGGCTGGACCATCGATCCTGCCGATCCCGTCTGCCTGATGCTCCTGCCGGAGATGGACGGCAGTCACGATGTCCCCGAAATCACGACCGCCTGCTGGGAGATCCTCGGCAAGCAGCCGGCCGAAATGATGTGCGCCACAAGCCGTATGGTCGTCAAACGCAAGGGCGCGGACCGCCCGGCCATCGTCCCCTGCACGCTGCTGCCCTACGAAAAAGCCTTCGAGATGGGCGCGACCTTGAAGGATGCCGGCGCCGCAGATGGCGGCATGTTTTCGAAGGGCGCCGTCAAGCTTTGCCATCCCCATTGCGCCAAGTTCTGTGTACTGGGTGGCGGCAGCTGCTCATAAAGCCCGCATGTCAAGGCGGCCAGTTGCGCGCCCGCCGACACTCAAGTCACCCTGCAACGTAACAGCGGCCGGTCCTCCAGGAAGACCGGCCGCTGTTGCGCAGTGGCAAACTCGAAAATCCACCTACGACTTGTTGACCAAGGCGTCCCGGATCTCCTTCAGGTAGACCTCGGAGGCCGGCGGTTCGGCAGGGGCGGCCTCTTCCTTCTTGCGCAGTGAATTGATCGCCTTGACGACCAGGAACACCGCCCACGCGATGATCAGGAAACTGATGATGTTGTTGATGAACGAACCGATGTTCATCGTCACCGCGTCTTTGGCCCCCGCCGTACCCTTGAGCAGGATCTTGATATTCGAGAAGTCGACACCGCCGAGCATCAGCCCGATCGGCGGCATGATGATATCGGTGACCAGTGATTTCACGATCGTCCCGAATGCACCGCCGATGATCAGCCCCACGGCCATGTCGACCATGTTGCCCTTCATCGCAAATTCTTTGAATTCCTGAATCATGCCCATGGGCATTGGCTCCTTCGATCTGCTCCACCCAAATTCTGTCGCCGTTCGTGGCACCAAACCGTGATTCGCTCGAAACCGGCGCGCGGACTTTGCCGCGCACGATCGCCAAGCGCCACCCCTGATATCCCTCCGAGGGAAAATAGACCTCCTCCCAAACGCAAACGCCAGGCCGCGGCCGGCACCACCCGCAATCATGTTTCCGGTTGGCGTGGACGCAGCTAAGCATTTCGCGCCATAGTGGAGAAAGCCCGCGTCTCGGTGCTCGCAGCCGGCGCGGGCCGGCAGGTCGAGCGAAGACTGAGTACAAGACGTAATCGCGATGATGGACGGCACCCTGATTGCCACTTTGGCGCTGACCTATCTGGTAACGCTGTTCCTGATCGCCTGGTTTGGAGATTTTTGGCTCCGGGCTTGGCACAGCAGCGCCGGCCGGCCGCTGATCTATGCATTGTCGATCGCCGTCTACTGTACGTCGTGGACGTTCTTTGGCAGTGTCGGCTGGGCATCGCAGACCGGCTATGACTTCCTCGCCGTCTACATCGGCCCGATCCTGATGTTCGCCGTCGGCTGGCCGGTCATCCTGCGCATCGTGCGCCTCGCCAAGGCACAAAACATAACCTCGGTCGCCGACTTCCTCGCCTCGCGCTACGGCAAGAGCCCCTCCGTTGCAGCACTCGTGACATGCGTCTGCGTGATCGGCACGCTGCCCTACATTGCCCTTCAACTGCGCGCGATCACCGTCTCCATCGAAACGATGCTCGGCACGCAGGAGATCCTGCCCTCCGCCATTGCCGGCATCGGCCTGTTTGACTCGGGCCTCATCGTGGCCATTTCGCTGGCCGTGTTCAGCCTGCTGTTCGGCACCCGCCACATCGACGCGACCGAACACCAGGACGGCCTGATCCTGGCCATTGCCACCGAGTCCCTGATCAAACTGATCGCCTTCCTGACGGTTGGCATTTTCGTCGTCTTCTACGCCTACGGCGGTGCCGGCGAATTTTTCGCCGAGCTGCGAAACCGTCCCGAGGTCGCCGAACTGCGCAATATCTCGATCGGCGGCGGCACGATGATTACCGTCGGGCTCTTGAGCTTCATTTGCATTCTGCTGCTGCCGCGCCAGTTTCACGTCACCGTCGTCGAAAATCATTCCGAGAGGGAGATCCGACGCGCATCCTGGCTGTTGCCGCTCTATCTCGTGCTCATCAACCTGTTCGTTGTCCCGATCGCGGCGGCCGGGTTGATGTTGCTGCCGGCTGGATCGTCGAACCCCGACATGTTCGTCCTCTCGATCCCACTCTCTCAGAACGCCACCGCCGTTGCCACCGTGGCGTTCATTGGCGGGCTGTCCGCCGCCACCGCGATGGTAGTGGTGGAAACCGTTGCCCTCTCCATCATGGTCTGCAACGGCTTGATCGTGCCATTCCTTCTGCGCCAGCGCGCCAACGAGTATGACCCGGCAGCCAGCGATGGCCGCGGCCTTTACGACGAACTTCTGCTCGTCCGGCGTACCGCGATCATCGCGATCCTGCTGCTGTGCTATGCGGTCTATCGCACTGTTGGCGGCGTCGGCAACCTCGCCGGCCTCGGGCTGATTTCGTTTGCAGCAATCGCGCAGCTTGGCCCGGCTTTCTTCGGCGGCCTCGTCTGGCGCCGCGCAACAACATCCGGAGCGATCGCGGGCATCGTCGTCGGCACTGCCTTGTGGGCCTATACCTTGGTTCTGCCGTGGGTGATCCAGGCCGGCTGGATGCCGCAGTCGATCCTCGATGACGGCCCCTTCGGCCTGACGCTGCTGCGCCCGCAGGCACTGTTCTTTGTCGACTTCGAACCGCTGCCGCATGGTGTCTTCTGGAGCTTGGGCCTCAACGTTGCCGCCTACGTGGCTGCCTCCCTGCTGCGCAGCCCCCGTCCTATCGAGCGCCTGCAGTCGCATGTCTTCGTCGTCAACGAGAACGTGGTGCCGCCGCAGCAGCCGGCATTTCGTTTCTGGCGCAGCTCAATCACCCTCGGTGACCTGGAATCGACGGTGGCACGCTACCTCGGCCCGGAACGCGCCAGGCGATCCTTCCGCTCGCTGTTCCTCGAACGTGAACTACCATACAACCACCACGCTGAAGCCGACCTGCACACGCTGCGTTACACGGAACACCTTCTGAGTAGTGCCATCGGTGCAGCCTCGGCGCGCCTCGTGCTGTCGCTGGTCCTCCGGCGCGGCGACGTCGGTAGCCAGTCGGCTCTGCGCCTGCTTGATGATGCAACCGAGGCCCTGCAGCACAATCGCGACCTGCTCCAGTCCGCGCTCGATCAGGTTCGCCACGGCATCAGCGTGTTCGACCGCGACAATCGTCTGATCTGCTGGAACCGTCAGTTCCGCGAATTGCTCGACCTGCCGGTGGATTTGGCGCGCGTCGGTGTTCCGCTCGATCACATTCTGCGCGAGTGTGCCGAGCGCGGTCATTTCGGAGAAGGCAACATCGATCAGCTCGTCGCCGAGCGGCTCACGCTTCTCGCGGTATCCGGTGATACCTTCCAGGAGCGCTTTGACGCCGGCCGCCGCATCATCGAGTTCGGCACCGCGCGCATGCCACAGGGCGGTTTCGTCACGACCTACCTGGACATCACCGACCGTGTGCGCAACGCCAGCGCCCTTGCCGAGGCCAACCAGACCCTCGAACAGCGCGTGCGCGAGCGCACCGCCGAGCTCCAGAAAGTAAATTCCGACCTTGCCGTCGCCAAGGCCAAGGCCGACGCCGTCAACCGCGACAAGACCCGCTTCATCGCCGCCGCGAGCCACGACATCCTGCAGCCGATGAACGCCGCCCGCCTCTACACCAGTTCGCTCCTCGAGCACCACCTGTCGCCGGAACTGATGAAGATCGCCAACAGCATCGACGCATCACTTCTAGCGGTCGAAGAAATACTGCGCGCCTTGGTCGATCTTTCGCGCATGGATGCAGGGCGCTTGCAGCCCGACCTGCGCCCGGTCTCGCTTGGTGACCTGCTCGAGCGACTGCGCGTCGAATTCCAGCCCATGGCGGAAAGCAAGGGGCTTGGGTTCACCGTCGTGCCGTCTTCATGCTGGGTCCACTCCGACCCGAAATTACTGAGTCGCGTGCTGCAAAACCTCATCGCCAATGCGATCAAGTACACACCCTCCGGCCGCGTTCTCGTCGGTGCGCGCCGGCATGGCAAGACAATCGAGTTGCAGGTCATCGACACCGGTCCTGGGATTGCACCGGACAAACAGGCGGAGATCTTCAAGGAGTTCCATCGCCTGCAATCCGATGCCGGCGCCGAACACGGCATTGGACTGGGCCTCTCCATCGTCGACCGCATCAGCCGCATTCTCGACCATCATGTCGGCGTACGCTCGACACCGGGCAGCGGCGCCTGCTTTTTCGTGCACATGGCGCTCACCGAGGCGCCGGCGGTTCCGGCAGTCGACATACCGCCGGTACTCGCCACCGGCCCGCTCAACGGCCTTCACGTTCTGTGCATTGACAACGAACCGGCCGTCCTCGAAGGCATGCAGACACTGTTGCAGGGCTGGCAGTGCATCGTCACCGCGGCCCCCTCTGCCGCCGCTGCGATCGCGCAGATAAAAGCCTCCTCCCACCCGATCGACATAATCCTCGCCGACTATCATCTCGATGCCGGTGCAACGGGACCCGAAGCCATCGCAGCGCTACGCGCGCATCTCAAGGCGGATATTCCGGCCGCGATTATCACGGCGGACCACTCATCCATCGTCAACAACGAACTCGCTGCACTCGATCTCCCCGTGCTTCGCAAACCTGTAAAGGCCGGCGCGCTGCGCGCACTTCTCACCGGCCTCGCGCGCCGTCAGGTCGCCGCTGAATAGACTGCGCGACGATGGCCCAATGGGCGAATGGTTTGTCCGATGCAGCAGATCTCAGCTTTCCGGTGCCATCTTTTGCTGCCACTCGGCGCTGCTGATCTTGTTGATCGCGATGACCGCCTGCGTGCGACTGTCGACATTCAACTTCTGCAGGATCGCCGAGACATGCGCTTTAACCGTCGCTTCGGAAACGCTCAGTTCGTAGGCAATCTGCTTGTTGAGCAGCCCTTCGCCCAGCATGACCAGCACCCGCACCTGCTGCGGCGTCAGCGACGACAGGCGTGAGATCAGCTCTTCGTCCTCACTCCTGGCGACAGCGCTGAGATCGATTTCCGGTGGCGTCCATACCTCGCCCGCAGCCACCGCGATGACCGCAGACTTGATTTGATCGATCGGCTGCGACTTCGGCACGAAGCCCGATGCTCCGAATTCGACGGCACGGCGAATGGTTACCGGGTCCTCGGTCGCCGAAACGATCACGACCGGAATCGCCGGGAACTGCGCCCTGAGATAAAGCAGGCCGGAAAATCCCTGAACGCCCGGCATATTGAGGTCGAGCAGGATGAGATCCGCCTCGCTGTCATTTTGCAGTTGCGCGATCAGCTCATCGAGCGAACCAGCCTGCCGGGTCTCGACCTCGCCGAGTGCGGTTTGAAGCGACTGGTGGAGCGCATCACGAAACAACGGATGGTCATCCACAATAATGATGCGCTGCTTCGTCATGCGGCATGTCCTCCCACACTCGATTGCCCCGCGTGCCTGAGGCAATTTGCGCCGTTCCGTCGTGGCAATGGCCCTGATTCGACGTTGACGTTGGAACATTTAAGCAACGTGATGCAAAATCAGGCAAGACATGACAACAATTTGGCCTGAGAATAATTTGGCCTGAGAATTTGAGCCACGAGCCTTCTGAGACCGGACCGCCGACACACTCGGTCCACAAACGAAGGCGATCAAAGTTGCTGCCGGCATGCGCTGGGAACCGTCGACTCGAACAGGAAATTTGCGACAATGCTCGAACGTGAAGAACGCAAGCCCTATTGGCGCTATACTAAACTCCAGATTATCGCCAGCCTGCTGCCGTTCCTGGTGCTGGTCTTCATTCTTCCGATCTATGCCGACGCCATGAACCACAACAAGTTCCTCGGCTTCCCCCTCGGCTACTTCATGGCCGGACACGGCCTGTGGCTGATCGCCACCTTCACGATTGCAACCTATGTCAACCGGCAGGACGCCATCGACCATTGGCATGGCGCCAACGAGGACTCCTGACACCGGCGCTCACCCCTCATCGCTGCCTGACAACCGCAATCGGCAAACAAGCTCCATGGCGACCACCCACAGAACCCGCCTGATCAACCCCCGCCTCGGCGCCTATTTCAGCATTTTCGCCAGCGCATTTGCGGCGCTGTTTCTTGTCCTGTTGATCCTGCAACAGCTCGGAACCTCCGACCAGTTCGTGCGCGTCATCGTGCTGTTTGCCCCGTTGGCGTTTTTCTGTGCGATCGGCATTGGCACGTTCACGCGCCAGCCTGCCGAATTCTTTGCCGCGGGACGGCGCGTGCCGGCCTTCTACAACGGCCTCGTGCTGGCCACCGCGGTGACTGGCAGCACCGGCCTCGTCGTCGGCACCGGTCTTTTGTTCATCAACGGGTTCGATGCCTGGTGCCTGATCATCGGGCTTACCGCCGGCTGCGTGATCATGGGAACAATGATCGCACCTTACCTGCGCAAGTATGGCGGCTACACCGTTCCCTCCTACCTCGGCCGGCGCTTCGAAAGTCGCGCCGTGCGCATTGCAAGTGCCGCCGTGTTTACGGTCCCGATGCTGCTGTTGCTGGCCGCCGAGCTCAATCTTGCCCGCCAGTCGGCCGCTCTGCTGACCGGTTTCACCGACCTGCAGATTTTTCTCATCCTCGCCGTAACCCTGGTTGCCACGGTGGCGGTCAGCGGCATGCGCGGCCTTGGCTGGGTCGGCACCGCCCAGGCCATCGGCGTCATCATGGCCCTCCTCGTGCCGGCTGCCATGCTCGGCGTCATCGAAACCAATCTGCCGCTGTCGCAGTTGAGTTACGGCCCGGTGCTCCGCGCCGTCGGGCGGATGGAGGTCGCGCAGCAGATCGCCGGTCCGCAACTCCCGATGCTGGCCTACGAACTTGCCGGGCCAGGCCTTACAACTCTCGAAAACCGCATCGCAGCGCCCTATACCAGCATCGGCACGTTGAGTTTCGCGCTGACGACACTGACCGCGATGTTGGGTATTGCCTGCGCACCCTGGCTATTGCCACGCACTGGCACCACGATTGGTGTCTACGAAGCACGCAAGTCACTCAGCTGGGCGGTGTTCTTTCTCGGCGTCATCATGCTGACGTTGTCGGCGCTTGCCGTCTTTCTGCGCAACTACGTGATGCTCGACCTTGTCGGGCGCTCACCGGCCGACCTGCCCGAGTGGTTCACGCTGCTTGCATCCATGGGCAAGGCAGCCGCAGCCTCGACCGGCAACGAGTTGAGCCTCGCCAACATCAATTTCGACCGAGACAGCGCGCTCTATGCTGTTGCGCTCGCCGCCGAGTTTCCACCCATCGTGCTTTATCTGCTGCTCGCCGGCGTCATGTGCGCCGCCCTGGCCGCCGCCTCGGCGACACTTTACGGTCTCGCGACGGCCGTTTCAGAAGACATCGTGCTCGGCCTCGACTGGCGCCCCCTCGATCATGCGACGCGACTGGCAACTACACGCATCTTCATCGTTGCCATGATCATCGTCGGCCTCGGATTCACGGCTATGATCGACACGGATCCCTTGCAACTCCTGCTATGGGCGCTGTCGCTGAGCGCCGCCACCGCGTTTCCGATCGTCGTGATGTCGATCTGGTGGAAGAGGATGAGCCCGCTTGCGGCACTTGCCGGACTGCTGGCTGGCTTCTGCGGGGCGGTGCTTGCGATCCTCAACGGCGACAGTTCGCTCTTCCCGCTGCCGGCACAGATCAGTGGGCTCGCCGGCATCATACCGGCCTTCGGCGCGGCAACCCTGGTCGCCATTCTCGGCGCCCCGGCAAGCCGCCAGATTCAGGACGGCGTCCGCGACATCAGGATCCCCGGCGGCGAAACGATTTATGACCGCGAACAGCGCCTGCTGCGTCTCAAGCAGCAACAACGCAACAAGTGAGCGAACCGACCCGCGCCATGGACCTGCAGCACGACACCTCCGAACGTCTCGGTCTTTACCCGGCGATTGCGGCACGCCGGAACGGCCGCATCAAAGTCTCCGACCTGCACGAGATTTATTTCGAGGAAAGCGGCAACCCGGACGGTATCCCGGTCGTTGTCGTGCACGGCGGACCTGGCGGCGGCTCCAATCCGATGATGCGACGCCTGCACGACCCGGACCGCTACCGCATCATACTGTTCGACCAGCGCGGCTGCGGCCGCTCCACGCCGCACGCGGAGCTGCGCGAAAACACCACCTGGGACCTCGTCGCCGACATCGAGCGCCTGCGCACCCATCTCGGAATTGCGCAGTGGCAGTTGTTCGGCGGTTCCTGGGGCTCGACGTTGTCGCTGGTCTACGCCATCGCCCATCCCGACCGCGTGTCGTCGCTCGTCCTGCGCGGAATTTTTCTACTGCAGGAACGCGAGATCCGCTGGTTCTATCAAGACGGCTGCGGCTGGCTGTTCCCCGATGCCTTCGAGAAGTTCCAGGCACCGATCCCACCTGCCGAGCGCCACGATCTCGTCGCCGCCTATCACCGGCGCCTGACCTCCAATGATCCCACGACCCGTCTGGTCGCTGCCAAGGCATGGAGTACCTGGGAGGCCGCGACCTTGTCCCTGGCCCAGAATCCCGAACGCGTGCGCAGCTTTGCATCTGACCAGTACGCGCTCGCCTTCGCCCGGATCGAATGCCACTATTTCATCAACCGCGGCTTCCTCGAGCGCGACGACTGGATCCTCGCCAACATCGAACGCATTCGCCAAATCCCGTGCACCATCGTGCACGGACGCTACGATGTGGTGACACCGCTGCGCAACGCCTGGTCGCTCAAGTCGGCCTGGCCGCAGGCGGAATTGCGCATTGTCGAGGATGCAGGCCACGCCATGAGCGAAGCCGGAACGCTGCACGAACTGATCGTCGCCACCCGGTGCCATGCTGATCAGGTCTCTGCAACGGACCCAAAGTAGTGGCACACGACCTTGCGGGCGTGCGGTGCATCGCGATGTTCGACCAGGTAGATCGCCTGCCATGTCCCGAGCAGCAGCCGGCCGTCGCTGACCGGCACCTGCAGTGATGTCGCCGTCAGCATCGCGCGAATGTGGGCCGGCATGTCATCCGGCCCCTCCGTGCTGTGGCTATAGGCGATCGTCCTTGGCGCCAGCCGATCGAGCGCGGCCACAAGGTCCGCCTGCACCGCCGGGTCGGCGTTTTCCTGAATGGTCAGCGAGGCTGACGTGTGCCGGATGAACAGCGTCACCAGGCCATCGCCTACGCCGCAGGCGCCAAGCCATCGCGAGACGTCCGCCGTGATGTCATAAAATCCCGGCCCGTTCGTCTCGTGCACCAACTCTCGTTGTATCTGCTGCAGCGGCCCGCTCATCACAATGGCTTTGAATCGCCCGGCGAATTCTGATTTTTCTCGAGCCGCTTGAGGCGCTCCTGAAACTTGCGCAGCATCGACTCGAAATAGTCGAGCGCCTGGTCGACCTCTTTTTCACTCGGCAACCGGAAGGATTGCCCGTTGCCGCCCGGCCGCGCCGGATCAGGACGCTTCTCTTCGCCCTGTTGCCCGAGCCCAAGCATCCCCTCGAGCCGCTTGACCTCGGAGCGCAACTCGTCGTTTTCCTTTTTCAGGCGGGCAATCTCGCTACGATCTTCGGCTTTGGCGCCATCCATCGGCACACAAGACCAGCGCTCATCCGCCTTCTGACACATCGAGACAGCGCCCGTCTGCGTGTCGAGCCGCACGAAGCCGTCGTCCGTCGGATGCATCGTATAGCGGCCAGGTGCCGGGTCTCGCGCCAGCGCCGGCGCTGCCATCGCCGCAACCGCGCCGGCCAAAGCCATCGCCGCAACAAGGGTTCGAATTCGAGCGTGCATCAGTCATAGTCCTCATTTTTGTAGGAGCCAGCCCCTTAGTCCGCATATGGGTGCTTTGCCTAAGACAAACCAGCCAAACCCGGCACCGATAGGACCCTGCGCAACGGGATGGGCAAAACAGTAAACCGCCGGCCAAAAACCCAACCGCCGGGCAAACAGGGCTAAAAGGCAAAAAAACAACGCCATTCCAGCCGCCTAACCCCTCTCCTTAAGAATGCGTTTACCGCGAATCAACGAGCTTCGTGATGGGTGGTCCGGAAAAATACGTTTGCGTCGAGGCCAAAAGCAACCGAACTGCCGGCGCGCGGGGATCTGGCTCGCAGACTTCTTCAGTGTCATCGCCGGTAATGGGCAAACCGCACGGCAAATCTTTGCGCTCCGGGGGACGACATGTCGAAGCAAGACAATTTCAGCGAAAATCAGACCGGCCCTGCGCCGGGCTCAGCCAAAAGTGCATCCACATCTGTACCGGAGCCCCCCGGCCGGTCCGCCGAACTGGCCAAGACGCTTGCCGCCATTTCCGAGATGATGCAGCGCCAAGGCGCCGATCAGACCGCAGCCTTGGCAGACATGCAGGAGCGCATCAGCGATCTGACCCAGCAAACCGAAAGCACCGACAGCACCGTCCCGGGCGAACTGCGCGCACCGCTGGTCCAGCTCGAAGCCGCCATGGCGCAGCTGACAAACCAGTCTGCAGGCAGCAACCATGCCAACAAGGCGGCATTACCCGGTGATCAGCCCGGCACCGGCACCGAAGACAACCTCGACGACGCACTTGCCAAGAGCGATTCCCTGAAGGCCTTGGCCACGATGCTGTCCGCCGAAAGCTCATCCGACGACGGCCAAACGCCGGCCACGACCGAGCCTGCATCGTCGCCTGCGACAGCTGCACCGGGTTTCGTCGACGGCGATCCCGATGATCCCTGGGACGAAGCAGCGGCGGAACAATTGACGCGGCATTACGAAAGCGGCGAGGCGGGCCTTCCGGTCGCCGCCGTATCGCAACTGCAGCAGGTCGCCACGCCATTGCAGGAGGCCACCACACCACCGCCTGAGACTGACGCCGAAACGAGGATCAAAGCCCCGGTTGAGACCGAGATCGCAACGGCCCCGCCTCTCGCAGCAGGTGCATTGTCCGACGATGATCGCTCCTGGCTCCTGACGCAAATCGAGCGTGTCGAAAGCAACGGTGCAGCACCTGCACGCAACGTCTCGGATAACGACCGCGACTGGTTCCTGCAGCAGTTCGCCCGCATCACGGCCGGCATCGAGGCAGGCCTTGCGGCAGCCGCCACCTCCGAACCGCTGGTCGATGCCATCGACGGGCGCCTCACGGAGCTGGAAAACCGCGTCGAAGGCGCTGTCGAAGCTCTGACCAACGGGCGCGATCCACACGAGTTGAAGGAAATCGAAGCCTGCATCATCGAAATCTCGGCTCAACTCGAGCGTTCGCAGATCGAACTCGCGCGCATCGATACGATCGAAGCCGACATCCGCACACTGGCCGATCGGTTGTCGGACGAACGCCTCGAGGCACTGACGGCTACCGGCCAGGGCGAACAGCATGCAGCCCTCGACCCCGAACAAATTGCTGAATTCGTCGGTCGTCACGTCGCCGAAACTGCAGCCCAGCGGATCACCGAAGTCATGCCGCAGTCCGCGGGCGAAGGTGACGCAGACGGGAACTCCCTCGAAAGCGTACACGGCCTGCTGAACAGCCTGATCATGGAACAGCGCAACGAGGGCAAGCAGACCACCGATCGCCTCGAAGCCCTGCATCGCGATATGTCTCAACTGCTGCAGCGCATCGAGGGCCTCGAAACCGAGACCGCCCATGTCAGCGCAACGGCACCGGCGGCAATTCAGGCCGGTTTTCCAGCCACGGCCGCCCGACTGCCGAACGACGCCATGTCCCAAAGCCGTGCGCCATCCTCCCCTGCACCCGCAGCGGACCAGACGCTGGCCGAGGCCATGCCACCGGCACGCGAAGCAGATCCGCTCGGCACGCAGCAGTTTCAGTCGGCGCAGACCCCGCCGTTGGCCCAGACCCAGGATCTCGGATCCGGGCTTCCGGGTGAACAGGCGCCGATGGCCGATCGCCCGGCAATGCCGGCAGCGACGGATACCGCGGCGCCGGATGAGCAGACCGCCGATCAGGCATTACCTGCCGCGCCGGTCGATCGCAGCTCTTTCCTGGCCGAAGCCCGCCGCGCCGCCGCAAAGGCCAACGCCCGCCTGCAGCAGGCCAACGCCGAGACCGCGGAAGGTTCGACGAAGACCACCCGCACTGCGCCACGAGCCGCAACCACGGATGCCGGCAAGCCGCAACAGGCCTCGGCCAAGACGTCTCGCACGCGTCTCGCGATCGCCGCCCTGGCCGCCGTCGCCATAGCACTTGGCGCAGGCAGCATGCTTTTCGGCTGGCCCGGCGGCAGCAATCTGCCGACGGCTGCCACCGACAAGGCTCCAGCAACGCCGGGTCGCTCGACCAACAAGAAGGCTTCCGACCCGACCCAGCCGTCCCACAACAAGCCGGCGAGCGCGCTCGGCGTGCCGGGCCAGCGCTCTCATGCCCGCATCGATTCCGACGGCGACGGTTTGCCAGACGGCGTCGCATTGACCTCCTCGGCTTCGCGGCTCACGCCCGCACAAATCGCCGAACTGGAGCGCCGCCGCGAGATGGCCGCCCTGTCGACCAAGGTCGGCGCGTCGCAGCCGGTAGCGCGGTCGCTGCCAACGTCACTCGTCCTGCAAGCCACCAAGGACCAGGCATCGTCCGGCCGGATTACCGGCGTTGCCAACAACAAACTGCCATCGGCCCTCGTCGGCCCGCTGTCGCTGCGCATTGCGGCAGCCAACGGCGATCCCTCCGCAAGTTTCGAAGTCGGCGCGCGGTTTGCCGAGGGCAAGGGCGTTCAGCAGAATTTCCGTGAAGCGGCAAAGTGGTACACGCAATCTGCATCGAAGGGCTTTGCCATCGCTCAATATCGTCTTGCAACGCTCTACGAGCGCGGCCTCGGCGTCGACACTGATGTCGGCCGCGCCAAGGTCTGGTACGAGCGTGCCGCCCGCCAGGGCAACGTCAAGTCGATGCACAATCTCGCCGTCCTGGTAGCCGGCGGCAAGGGCGGCGCAACGGATTATGGCACCGCCGCACGCTGGTTCGCCGAAGCTGCCGAACGCGGCCTGTCCGACAGCCAGTTCAACCTGGCCATCCTTTATGAGAACGGCCTTGGCGTTTCGAAGAACCTGCAACAGGCCTACAAGTGGTTCGGCATCGCCGCCCGCTCCGGTGACGCCGACGCCGATCAGCGTCGCAAGGGGCTTGTCGGCAAGCTCAAAGCTTCAGTCGTCACCGCGACCGACAAGGCGATTACCGACTGGCGCCGGCGTGCGATCAGCCGCGTCGCCAATGATGCGCGGTTCGCCGGCACACTCTGGAAAAAGCAACAGACCTCGAAATCAAGTAGCTGATGGTCGCAACACTCTGTGGACGGTGCCGATGCGGCACCGATCCACGATCGATCGACCCTTCGACAACGCACCCGCCCGCAGGCGGGCATCCTTGTTGGTCAAATGTTTGCGATCACGGCTGTGCCCTTAATCCGGGCAATCTCCTGACAACACGTTGCGCCACGGTAGGTTGTACGGTTGCGTATTGATCGTCCACGCGTCACACCGACTGCGAAAAGTCCGCGCGCCACCTCCAAAACCATTGACCGGCCGATCGGGCACTGGCTTAACACCACAGCATTCGCGAGGCTCTTCTGCCGACATCCGGCTTGCCGGGACACCCCATCAGGTTCAACGCGGTCGTTGCGCTCCAACACCCCGCGTCGGGCCGCTTGCGGAAGCAGACATGCACTTTTACCTACCCATTGCCGAGATGTCCGCAAACATCTTCCTGTTTCTCGGGATGGGTGCGGCCGTGGGTTTCTTGTCCGGATTGTTCGGTGTCGGCGGCGGCTTCCTGATGACGCCGTTGTTGATTTTCAGCGGTATCCCGGCCGCAGTTGCAGTCGGCACCGAGGCAGCCCAGATTGTCGCTTCCTCGGTGTCCGGTGCCATTGCCCAATGGCAGCGTCGCAACGTCGACTTCAAGATGGGCACCGTCCTGCTGGTCGGCGGCCTGTTGGGCTCCATCGTCGGCGTCCAGTTCGTCAAGTGGCTGCGCCTCATCGGCCAGTTCGACTTCGTCGTCGCATTGAGCTACGTGACGTTCCTTGGCACGGTCGGCACGCTGATGCTGATTGAGAGCATCAACACCATCCGCAAATCACAGAGCGGCCAGGGCGCGGCCGGCCGCCGGCCCGGTCAGCACAACTGGATCCACGGCCTGCCGCTCAAGATGCGGTTTCATCGCTCCAAGTTGTACATCAGCGCCATTCCGCCGCTGTTGATCGGCTGTCTGGTCGGCTTTCTCGCGGCCATTATGGGCGTCGGCGGCGGCTTCATAATGGTGCCGGCAATGATTTATCTGCTGCGGGTGCCAACCAACGTCGTCGTCGGCACGTCTCTGTTCCAGATCGTGTTTGTCACTGCAGCGACCACCATTCTGCATGCCACCCAGAACCAGACCGTCGACATCGTTCTCGCACTGCTGCTGATGATTGGCGGTGTCATAGGTGCCCAGTTCGGTGTCGTTGCAGGTGAAAAACTACGTGGAGAGCAGCTGCGCTTCCTTCTCGCCGCCCTCGTCATCGGCGTCTGCCTCAGGATGGCTTGGGGATTGATCGCAGCGCCGAGCGAGTTGTACTCGATCGGCCCGGTCTTCGGAGGCCATTGAATGTCTTCGGTGTTGCAAATCCTCACCCGGCGCTTGGCGTCTTTCCGCGAGCCGGCGCAGTACACCTTGGTCAGTGCTGCGGCCACCATCGCGGTCGCCGCCGGAACGCTATTGATCGCCGTCGGCCTCGCCACCGCTCAGACCGCGCCCGACGGCCTCGGCGGCGAGAAGGTGCAGGCCGACGTTTCGACGCGAACCGTCGGAATCACGTCGAGCTTTACCGGCACGGAAATCATCGTCTTCGGCGCCATCACCAACGCCCGCGAACCGAAGACCGATGCCGATCAATACGATGTCGTCGTCGTTTTGGAGGGCGTTGGCAGTCAGCTGATGTCACGGCGCAAGTCGAACGTCGGCGGCATCTGGGTCAACACCTCGGCCGTCCGCTTCCGTTCGGCCCCAAGCTACTACGCCATTGCGTCGACCCGGCCCCTCGACGAAATCACCGAACCCCACATCCTCGACCAACACGCCATCGGCTTCGAGCACATTTCCCTCGTCCCGCAGCAGCACTCGGCCGAGGGCATGAAGGAGGACGAGCTTGCCCAGTTCAAGTCGGCCGTCACGCGCCTCAAGCAAAAGCAGGGGCTGTACGTGCAGAACGAATTCGGCGTCGTGTTCGTCGGCACCAGCCTGTTCCGCGCCACCATCGATCTGCCGGCCAACGTACCGGTTGGCCCGCTGACGTCCCGCGTTCACCTGTTTCGCGAGGGCGTTCTGCTCGACACCTTCCAGTCCCAGGTCCAGCTCTCGCGCGAAGGCGTCGGCCGCTACCTGTACAACTTCGCCATCGGCTATCCGCTACTTTACGGCATTGCGGCCGTGTTCGTCGCCGCCGGTGCCGGCTGGGCTGCCTCGACCGTGTTCACGCGCAGCCGAAGCTGAGCTGCACCCGTTTACGCATCGCACCGCTCTGCACCGCCGTTTTCTGCGGCCTCATTCGCCGATGCGCGTCTTGCGCCGCATGACCTCGTAGATCAACGTAATGTCGGACTGCGGCCCAAGCGCATCGGCAGTTTCCTGCCACACGGCCGCGATTTCCTTTCCGATCCGGTTCGGTGTTCCGGCCTTCTCGGTATTTGCGCGATAGAGCTGGATGTCCTTGTTCTGCAACTCGCAAAAGAACCCGGCATCGAACGTGCGGGTCATGATCCGCTTTGGAAACTTGTCCGATATCGCGGTGTTCTGACCGGTCGAAACGTTGACCACATCGAGGATCTTCTTCATTTCGAGCCCTTGGCTGAGGCCGAACAACACCGCCTCCGACGTTGCCGCCAGCGCTGTCCCGGACAGGAAGTTATTGAGAAGTTTCACCGCCTGACCATGGCCCGGTTCGTCGCCGACGTGAAACGGGTTACCGCAAAACGAGTCGACCACCTTGCGGTGGCTGTCGAGCAGTGCTTCAGGGCCCGCCCACATCAGCGTGATGGTTCCGGCAACGGCACCGGCGCGCCCGCCACTCACCGGCGCATCGATGTAGGTGATGCCGGCTGCTGCGAGCGTTTTCGCTGCAGACTTCGCGGCATCCGGACCGATGGTCGAAAGATCGACCACGACCTTGGCCCGCCCGCCGGCAACGGCGGCGATGCCTTCAGCCACGCTGTTGACGATCGCCCCGTCCGGCAGCGACAGGAAAACGGTATCCGTGTCCGAGACGACTCCGGCGAGATCGCCGGCCGCGCGGGCACCCTCCGGCATGCGCTCCGCGGTTCCGGCGCTGTCGTAACAGACCAGCTCGGCTCCACCCTTGACGATGTTGGCCGCCATCGGGAAGCCCATCTGTCCGAGGCCGATGAAACCGATGACGTCTGGTTGCCTGCTCATTTCACGGAACCTTTCATTTCACGGGGTCTGTCACTTTGCGGGCCTGTCATTTCGTGGGCCTGTCATTTCGTGGGGCCTGTTATTTCATGGGGCCTGTCATGGCTCCCGTTCGCAGGCAGCACGTCTTGTCCGCCACCCGCGTTGTGATTTCTTGCGCGCACGGCGTGTCGCGACAGTGCCGTCCGGCACTGCGGTACGTATACTGGACCCGACCGCGCGCACCGGCCAAGGCGGCACGCCCGCCGGCGACGAAGAATTCAAATAGGGGATGAGGCATGGCAACTGCAGCGGCACCGTTTGGCCACAAGAAGTTCGCACAGATCAGCGGCCGCCGCATGGCCTACATCGATGAAGGCACGGGCCCGGCGATCGTCTTTCAGCACGGCAACCCGACATCGTCCTATCTGTGGCGCAATATCATGCCCCATTGTGCCGGTCTCGGCCGGCTCATCGCCTGCGATCTGATCGGCATGGGCGACAGCGACAAGCTCCCCGACTCCGGCCCTGACCGCTACACCTACCGGGAACAGCGCGACTACCTTTTCGCCCTGTGGGATGAGCTTGACCTCGGTGACGATGTCGTCCTCGTGATCCACGACTGGGGATCGGCGCTCGGCTTCGACTGGGCCTGCCAAAACCCCGGCCGTGTTCAGGGCATCGCCTACATGGAAGCGATCGTCCGACCGGTCACGTGGGCGGACTGGCCGGAGGACGCACGCCGGGTGTTTCAGGGCTTCCGCTCGCCCGCCGGCGAAGAAATGGTGCTCGACAAGAACGTCTTCGTCGAGCGCGTCCTGCCAAGCGCCGTCATCCGCGACATGACCGACGAGGAAATGGCGGAATACCGCCGGCCGTTCGCGACCGCGGGCGAAGGCCGCCGCCCGACGCTCACCTGGCCGCGCCAGATCCCGATCGAAGGTGAGCCGGCCGACGTCGTCGCCGTCGTCGAAGCTTACGGCGCTTGGCTTGCCCAAAGCGACGTCGCCAAGCTCTTCATCAATGCGGATCCCGGTTCGATCCTGACCGGCCGTCAGCGCGCATTCTGCCGGACCTGGCCCAACCAGCGTGAAGTGACGGTCAAGGGTGCGCATTTCATCCAGGAAGACAGCCCCGACGAAATCGGCTCGGCGGTTGCAGACTTCGTGCGCTCGTTGCGCGGACGTACATGACCACGACGGCCGATGATCGCCGCCACCGGCGCACCCAACGCATACTCGAAGGGCCGATCCCCGCCGTTTTGGCGGCCATGGCATTGCCCAACGCCGCGATCGTCATCGCCCAGTCCCTGGCGACCATGGCGGACGCCTACTTTCTAGGCCGGCTCGGCGTCGTGCCGCTGGCCGCCGTCGCCCTCGCGTTTCCGGTCCAGGCGCTGCTCAGCATGTTGAGCCAGGGGGCGGTGGGCGGCGGCATCTCGTCCGCCATCGCCCGCGCCCTCGGCAGCGGCGACAAGGCCCGCGCCGAAGCCCTGGTCCTGCACGCCGTGATCATTTCCATCGGCCTCGGTGCAATCTACACGCTGTTGTTTGCCGTATTTGCCCGCGAAACATTCCATCTCTTGGGGGCACGTGGTGCAGCCCTCGATGGCACGGTCGCCTACGCCGAAGTCGTGTTCGGGGCCACCATCCTGATTTGGATCGCAAACTCGTTTGCCTCCGTCCTCCGCGGCACCGGCAACATGATCGTCCCCGGCACCGTCATGGTCGCAGCACTCCTGACCTCGGTCCCGCTGTCCGGCGCATTGACGCTCGGCTGGTTCGGCCTGCCGGCGTTCGGCGTGCGCGGCCCGGCCCTGGCATTCACCACCGTCTTCACAGTTGCCGGGTTGATCATGGCCACTTACGTCGTCTCCGGCGCCGCCGGCATCCGCTTCCGCCTCACCGGCATTGCACTGCGCGCGGAAATGTTCTGGGACATTCTGCGGGTCGGACTGATCGGTGGCGCCAACGCCGTGCTGACCGTGCTCACCGTGATCGTTGTGACGGCACTGGTCGGGCGCTATGGCACCGAAGCCCTCGCCGGTTACGGCCTCGGTAGCCGGTTGGAGATCATGCTGGTCCCGATCGCATTCGGCATTGGCGGCGCGCTGACCGCGATGGTCGGCACCAACCGCGGCGCGAAACAATTCGCACGCGCCCGCCGCATCGCCTGGTTCGGCGGCACCGTCGTTTTCGTAATCGCCGGCATCGTCGGCATCATCGCGGCAGTCAGACCGGAACTGTGGCTCGACCTCTTCACGTCGAACCCGGCAGCCCGCGAAATCGCCCGCTCCTACCTGCAGACGGCGGGGCCCGCCTATGCCTTCTTCGGATTCGGCATGGCGCTTTATTTCTTAACCCAGGGTACCGGACGCATGGAATTGCCTCTGCTGGCCGGCGCCATACGCACGCTCATCATTGCCGGCGGTGGCGCATTGAGTGTGTTATGGCTTGCAGCACCACTGACCTGGCTGTTCGCCGCGGTTGCCGCCGGGCTGTTCGCGTTCGGTGCATTGATGGCCGCCGTTCTCGCATGGAGCCGGGTATGGAACCCGGACCGGCAGACACACTGAAGGAAAGGACCACGGTCACGATGGCCGTCATCGAAAGTGACATCGACCCCGGGAGCGGGACCTTCAAGGCAAACGCGGCAGCCTTCGAGGAAAAGCTCGCGATTCTTCGACAGCGCAAGGCATATGCCGCAGCCGGCGGTGGGCAAGCACACGTCGCACGCCACAGACAGCGCAGCAAACTTCTGGTCCGCGAGCGGATCGATTTTCTGGTTGATCCGGCCACGCCGTTTCTCGAAATTGCACCGCTCGCAGCCTGGGGCCAGTACGACAACGAGGTTCCGGCGGCCGGCATTGTCACCGGCATTGGCATTGTGCGTGACACTCCGGTGATGATTATCGCCAACGACGCCACGGTGAAGGGCGGCTCGTTCTATCGCGAGACGGTCAAGAAGCACGTGCGCGCCCAGGAGATTGCCGAGGCCAACCGCCTGCCCTGCCTCTATCTCGTCGACTGCGGCGGCGCCAACCTGCCGCAGCAGGACCAGGTCTTCCCGGACAAGGACCACTTCGGCAACACCTTCCTGCGCCAGTGCCGCATGTCGGCCGCCGGCCTGCCGCAGATCTCCACCGTATTCGGCGGCTGCACGGCCGGCGGTGCCTATATCCCGGCGCTCTCCGACGAAGTCATCATGGTGCGCGGCCAGGCCCGCATCCATCTCGGCGGCCCGTCGATCGTAAAGGTCGCGATCAACGAGGAGATCGATGGTGAAGCGCTCGGTGGCGCCGACATGCACACTTCCGTGTCCGGCGTGTCCGACTACGTTGCAGACAACGAGCACGAAGCGCTTGGCAAGCTGCGCGAGGTCGTCGCCTCTCTTGCGATCAGGCGCCCGATGCAGCCGCAAGCCTCCGCCACACCACCCCTCTATGCAGCCAAAGAACTAAACGGCGTCGTCCCGGCCGACCGGCGCACGCCCTATGACGCGCGCGAAATCATCGCCCGGATTGTCGACGCCAGCCGCTTCGTCGAGTTCAAACCGGACTGGGGCACGACGCTGGTCGCCGGCACGGCCTGGATCCACGGCTATCCGGTTGCGATCCTGGCCAACAACGGCCCGCTGCACTCCGACAGCTCGCTCAAGGCCGCACACTTCATTTCGATGGCCGACCAGCGCGGCATCCCGCTGCTGTTCCTGCAAAACATCTCCGGCTTCATGGTCGGCGGCGACGCCGAGCGCGGCGGCATCGCAAAGAATTCCGCCAAGATGGTCTACGCCATGGCGACAGCCGCAGTGCCGCGCCTGACCATCATCGTCGGCGGTTCATACGGAGCCGGCAACTACGGCATGTGCGGGCGCGGGTTCTGGCCCGAGTTCCTGTTCACCTGGCCGACGGCCGAATGCGCCACAATGAGCGCCGACATCGCAACCAACGTGATGCTCGAGTTGCGCCGTTCCAGCGTCCGCCTCGGCCCGGCGAGCACACAGGAACTCTCGGACATCGAGGCCGAAGTGCGCGCACAATACGCCGAACAGTCCGATCCCTACTACGCGACCTCGAGGCTGTGGGACGACGGCATCATCGCGCCGGCCGAAACGCGCGACGTCGTCGGGCTGTGCCTTGCGCTTTGCGCCTCGCGCGAAACCGTTCCCGATCGCGGGCGCCAACGTGTCTTCCGGATGTAGGAGGCGCAAGCGTGACAAACCCAGCCACAGCCGCCAGCCTGCCGACGGCAATTCTGATCGCCAACCGGGGCGAGATCGCCGTTCGCATTGCCCGCACCTGCAGGTCGATGGGCATCCGAGCAATCGCGGTTCACTCCCGCATCGACCGCGATGCCCCCCACGTTGCAGCAGCCGACGATGCCGTCGAACTGACGGGTCCCTCTCCGGCAGCCGGCTATCTCGACGGCGAACAGATCATCGCCACTGCCAAAGCCACGGGCGCCACCGCCATTCATCCGGGCTACGGATTTCTCTCAGAAAACGCCGCCTTCGCTGCCGCCTGCCGGGATGCGGGTCTGATCTTCATCGGCCCGTCGGAGGCGGTCATTGCGAGACTCGGTGACAAAATCGCAGGCAAGGCAATCGCAGAGGCAGCGAACGTGCCAACCGTACCCGGCGTCATCGACGGCGAACAGCGAGACGCCATCGACAAAGATGTCCGCGACCGCGACCTCATTGCAGCGGCAGAACGCTTGACCTTTCCACTCATGGTCAAGGCGAGCGCCGGCGGCGGCGGCCGCGGCATGCGCATCGTAACCGACGCCAAGGACTTGCCCCAGGCGATCACGACCGCTCGTCGCGAAGCCCACAACGCGTTCGGCGACGATCGCCTTCTTATCGAGCGCCTGATCACCAGTCCGCGCCATATCGAGGTTCAGGTTTTCGGCGATCACTTCGGCAACGTCGTCCATCTCCACGAGCGCGACTGCTCGGTGCAGCGGCGCCACCAGAAGATCATCGAAGAGGCGCCCGCACCGAACTTGAAGAGTGCGACGCGCGCATCACTTCACGCCGCGGCGCTGTCACTTGCGCGCGCTGTCGACTACGACAATGCCGGCACGGTGGAGTTCATCGTCGATGGCGAGAGCGAAGAGTACTTTTTCCTCGAGGTCAACACCCGCCTGCAGGTCGAACATCCCGTCACCGAGTTCCTGTTCGGCGTCGATCTCGTCGAGTGGCAGATCCGTGTCGCAGCCGGTCAGCCGTTGCCGCGATCCCAGGACCAGCTCTCTCCCGTTGGCTCCGCGATAGAGGCCCGCGTCACGGCCGAGGATGCCGCGCGCGACTTCCGGCCCCAGACCGGAACGATCGCCCACGTGCTGACGCCGATGCACAGCCTCATTCGCTACGACAGCGCGATCGCGGACGGTCTTGAAGTGACGCCATATTACGATTCGCTCCTCGCGAAAGTCATCGCCTACGGGACCGATCGCGCATCAGCAATCCACCGCCTCGACCGAGCATTGGCGCGCACCGCGATCATGGGCGTGACGACCAATCTCCCGTTTCTGCGCTGCGTTCTTGCCAACGCGGACTTTGTAGAGGCCAAACACACCACCACGCTGGTGTCAAAAATCGCATTCAGCCTGGTTTCGCAAGACGCCGGCTCCGGCAAGGGAAAACCGCCGCCCTCTGCGTGCGAACTGGCAGCCGCGGTATTGCTTGCACGGCACGGCAGGACCAAGCCACCATCTCTCGAACCGGTATCACCGTGGACGTCGCTCGGCGCGTGGCGCGGCGGTCGCGACACCCACTGGCCGGCTCGCACACCGGTCGCGCTCGCCGATGAAGACGGCCACCGCCACGCCTTTTGGCTGCGGATCCAAGACCGCGAAGCCCTACTGACCCCGATCGCCGATGCAGCCGACGGCGAGGCGATCGGCGAGCGCCATGTCGCCTTTGCCTGGTCCGGCGATCGCCTTCGTGTGCGAAGCGAGACCGAGCAGGCCGAGTTTGCAACGCACGTCGAACATCAGGGCGGCGCGCCGCATCGCCTTCATATCGCAGGTGACGCGGGCGCCCGCTGGTTCATCGAGCTCGACGGCCGTGCCGCGTGGCGCGCTCAACGGCACGGAACACGTTCGGACGAGACCCGCGTGCGCGCTCCAGGCCCCGGCCTCGTCACCGCCATCAACGCAAAGGTCGGCGACGCCGTCGCCGTCGACGCCCCGCTGGTCGTGATCGAATCGATGAAGATGCTGCAGACGCTGACCGCGCCCTGTGCCGGGACGATTGCAGCCGTTCATTGCACGCCCGGCCAGGCCATCGCCGGCGGCGACATACTGATTGACCTTGCACCAACACATACCGGAAGGGACGAACAATGACGTCCTCCATCTATGCCAGTGAAACGCTCGAGGCGCTGCGCGACCAGGTCCGCCGCTTCGTCGAACACGAGGTCAAGCCCAACGGCGAAAAGTGGGAGGCAGACGGCATGGTCCCGCGCGAGGTCTTCGCAAAAATGGGCGACCTCGGTTTTCTCGGCATTCGCTACCCGGAAAAATACGGCGGTTCGGCCCTCGACACCGTGGCAACGGTGGCCTTTGCGGAGGAGCTTTCCCGCTCGACCTACGGCGGCTTCAACATCGGCGTCCTGGTCCACACCGACATGGCTTCGCCGCACCTCGTCCGCTTCGGCACCGCAGACCAGCTCACGCGCTACCTGCCCGACGTCATTGCAGGGCGCACGGTGACCGGCGTCGGCGTCACCGAACCGGGCGGCGGCTCCGACGTACAGGCGCTCAAAACACGCGCCGAACGCCGCGGCAACGGCTGGGTCCTGAACGGCTCGAAAATCTTTATCACCAACGGCGTCCACGGCGATGTGTTCTTCATCGCAGCCCGCACCGACCCGGAAGCCAAAGGATCACGCGGCATCTCGATGTTCATTGTCGAGAAGGGCACGCCGGGCTTCAAGGTCGGCCGTCGGCTCGACAAGATGGGCTGGCGCTCGTCCGACACCGCGGAACTTGTCTTCGAGGACTGCGAGTTGCCCGGCGATGCCCTCCTTGGTGAGGTAAACCGCGGCTTCTATGCCATCATGCAGAACTTCCAGAACGAACGCATCGTGATCGGCGCAATGGCGATCTCCGAAGCGCAAACCGCGATCGACCTGACGCTCACCTACGTCAGGGACCGCACCGCGTTCGGGGCGCCGTTGTGGGACAAGCAGGCCATCCGCCAGCGCCTCGCGATGCTGCAGGCCGAGGTCGAGGCAGGGCGCCAGCTCGTCTACCACGCAGCGTGGCTCGACGCACAAGGCCAGGATGCGACCAAAGAGGTCTCGATGGTCAAGGCATTGTGCGGCGAACTCGTCAACAAGGTGATGTACACCTGCCAGCAGTTCCACGGCGGCTATGGCTACATGCGCGAGTTTGCGATCGAGCGCATGGTCCGCGATGCGCGCGTCCAGTCGATCGGCGGCGGCGCCACGGAGGTGATGCTCGAAGAGGTCGCCAAGCGCATGTGAGGCCCGCGCCAAGCCAATCGCCAACCCCTGAGGGAGACGGTTCAATGACCGCACTGCTGCCGAGAGCCGACAGCTACGAGGCCTGCCGCGATGCGTTCCGCTGGGCGATCCCGGAGCACTTCAATATCGCCGACGCCGTTTGTGATCGCCACGCCGCAGCGCAACCGGGCGCAACTGCCGTCATCTACGAGGATGCCGGCGGTAAGACCGTCAACCTTACGTTCCGCGAGCTCCAGGCCGAAGCGAACCGCCTAGCAAACGTTCTCGCGCATCTCGGCGCCACACATGGGGATCGCATCGCAATCCACCTGCCGCAGAGTTTTGCCGCCGCCGCAGCGCATATCGCCGTCTACAAACTCGGCGCCATCGCGTTGCCGCTCTTTAGCCTGTTCGGCCCTGACGCCCTGAGCCATCGCCTTGCCGACAGCGGCGCCAAGGTCCTGATCACCTGCACCGACAACCTCGACGTTCTCGCAACGGTTCGGGACGGCCTCGGCGCGCTGCAACACGTCCTCGTGGTCGACGGCGCAAATGGCCCGGGCGTGGCCGACCTGCGCCCGCTGACGGCGGCGGCCTCGGACCGGTTCGCAACCCGCACCACACGCGCCGACGATCCCGCCATGTTGATTTATACCTCCGGCACGACCGGCGATCCCAAGGGTGCGCTGCATGCCCACCGCGTCCTGCTCGGCCACCTGCCAGGTGTCGAGTTTCCGCATCAGTTCTTCCCCCGGCCCGGCGACCTCTTCTGGACGCCGGCTGACTGGGCCTGGGCCGGCGGTCTCCTCGACGTGCTGCTGCCAAGCCTGTTCCACGGCGTCCCTGTACTCGCCAAGCGCTTTGCCAAGTTTGAACCCGAAGCGGTGTTCGATCTGATGGCCCGGCACCGTGTGCGCAACACCTTCATGCCGGCAACCGCGCTTCGCATGTTGCGCCAGCTCCCGCACCCGGAAAAATTTCCGGTCGCCTTGCGCAGCATTGCCAGCGGCGGTGAGGCCATGGGAGAAGAATTGATCGAATGGGGCCGTGCCACGTTGGGGCTCACCATCAACGAGTTTTACGGCCAGACCGAAGTCAATCTGGTCGTCGCCAACAACGCCGAGATAATGACGCCCCGCCCCGGTTCGATGGGCCGTCCCGTGCCCGGCCACGACGTCCGCGTCATCGACAATGACGGCAACGAAGCACCAACCGGCGAGACCGGCGTCATCGCGGTGCGCCGGCCCGATCCGGTGATGTTTCTCGAATACTGGAACAACCCCGCGGCCACCGACGCCAAATTCATCGGCGACTGGTGCGTGCTCGGCGATCTCGGCTGGCGCGACGAGGACGGCTACTTCTGGTTCAAGGCCCGCGATGACGACGTCATCATCTCATCCAGCTATCGCATTGGCCCGACCGAGGTCGAGGAATGCCTGATCCGCCACCCGGCCGTCGCGATGGCCGGCGTCATCGGCAGCCCCGACGCCGTCCGCGGTGAAATCGTCAAGGCCTACGTCGTGTTGACGGCCGGCGTTGCGGCAAGTACTCGGCTACGCGAAGACGTTCAGGGCTTCGTCAAATCGAGGCTGTCTGCGCACGAATATCCGCGCCAGATCCGCTTCGTCGAAGAATTGCCGCTGACGGTGACCGGCAAGATCCAGCGCGTGCGCCTGCGCGAAATGGATGCTGCCGAACGCGACGGCAACGCAAGCGAAACAGGTAGCGGCGGACAGACGTAGACGACGGCCACAAACAGCAACGAGTGCGGCGACACGCCATCCAAGCGGGGAACATCGATGGGACGTTATCTGGATGAGTTCAAGGTTGGCGACATCTACGTGACGCCGGAACGCACGATTGCGGATGCCGACATCACCGCCTTCGCCGAACTGACCGAAGACCGCAATCCCATCCACGTCGATCCGGAGTTTGCCGCCAAGAGCGTGTTCGGCGAATGCATTGCGCATGGCCCGATGCTCGTTGGCATCGCCTTCGGCCTGCTCTCCAGGATGAACCTGCTCGACGGCACGGCAATTGCACTCAAAGCGATCACGTGGTCGTTCGCGGGCCCGGTCCGCGCCGGTGACCGCATTCACGTGCGCGCCGAGGTCAAGGAGGCCAGACCCAGCACCCGCCACCCGGACCGCGGAACGGTGACGCTGGCGATACGCATGCTCAATCAGGACAACGCCATGGTCCAGGAGGGCACGGCCTCGGCCATCGTCAAAGCCCGATCCGGCCTCCACAAGTCCAGCTGATACGGCGCATTCCAATCAACGCGACGCGCGGCAAGGCCACGAAGCCGCCCGCCGCTGGTTGAGAGTGAGCCGAGACCCGCTTGGGTTCCCTAGATTGAACTCGGCACTGGTGTTCATCGCCAACCTGCCCGCCCGGTCCGACATCGGATGTTCACGATGCCGGGCGATTGTTCTTAAGAACTCGCGAACACCGAGCCAATTCGCGTCGGCAGCGTTGGGTCTGAGCGTCAAACACGCCCGCGTTCACGCTCTCGCTCGTCACTGTCCGATCCGTTTGATCAGCGGCAGCTTCTCGCCTTCGGTCGGCTTCAGTGCGGTCGCAACCTGATCGCCGCTGCGCGTCGTGCCGCCGATCTCGATTTCGGCGACCTTGATGCATACCTGCGTGGGTGGATCGAACGTTTGCTCGATAACCAGGTGGCGACCCCGGTCGGTGAAGGTGGCGTTGGCCGCGCTGTCGACCACCTGCTCCACTTTCGCCTTGATACCGGCGGTCTTGAGATCCTTCGCCCGCATCGAATAGGCCACGCTGCCGGCAAAGATCGCCTCGCGCACCAGGAAATAGCGGTTACCGGCTTTCGGCCGATGGTGTTTGGCAAACCAGTCGCGGATATAGTCGGCCTCTTTGTCGTAAAGCACCTTGGCGTGCATGTTCTTGACCGTGATGCCGATATCGAAGGCCGTGTTCGATTTGGCATCGCCCGACAGCCCCGGCAGGATCCGCTTCAAGAGCGACACCGAGATGTGCGCCGACGCCTTCTGCGTGTCGTTGAACACGTAGTTACCGATCTTGACGTTGCTCTTGATGTTCTTCAGCACCACCTTGTCGTTGCTGAGATCGGCAACACGATAGTATGTCCCCGACCGGTCGATGCGATAGATCGAGCCGACCGGATCGAAACCGTTTGGCACGAACGGACACTGAAAACCCTTGGGCAGTCCTGGCACGAGCCCGGTGCTGTCGCGCGCGTTGTTGCCGTTCTGCCCGCCCGAGCCCGGCTCCGTGCCGATGACGTTCTGCGAAAACAGGTTGGTGCCCGGCCCGGTGCCGCCACACCCCGCGAGCAGAACCGCTGCAACGGCCATCAAGAGGCCCCTCGGCATACTCTGTTTCAGGATGGCCGGCATGGCACAGCGCTCCTCATCGGGCCCGCGCGACGGTGATCGTCGCCACCGCGCAAACGACTCTTGCCGGGCCTTATAGCGGCAAATCGGAAACGACCCGCGCCAGGTCATCCACAAGCACGGCGTTTCCAATCAAGTCGTGGCCGCGAGGCAACGACGCGCAATCCGCGAAATCCACGGCGGTGAAGGCAGTTGCCGCCGGCGCATTGCTGCATCTGCCCGGTCGCTGCACCGCTCAACTCACCGGTTTGCAGGGCGTCCAGATCTCGGCGGCCTTGGTCCCGATGGTCACCCGGATTTGCTCATCGTTGAGCTGGTCGGCGTTGAACTTCTGCCCCGCGTCCGGCTCGCCTGCGGGAATTTCAAAATCCACGTGATGACGATCGACATTGGCCTTTACCGCCAGGCCCGCAAACGTGACATCGTCGTAGTTGCGCACAATCAGGCTGCGGCCACCGCCCGGCGGGCACCATTCACCGACGATTTGGTCGGCGTGGGCGCTCACGCCCGCAAACAAAACCATGAACAGACTGAATGCCGGCAGGTACCGCATCACGATCCCCAACTCCATGCGTCGAGCCTTGCACGGCCGGCCGAGCGCCGCAATCGACACGATTGTGGCCTGACCCACCACCGGACACAGCGCCCGTCGTGCGAAACCCGTCGAACGGATGTCAATATGAGCGGCATCACGGCACCATGCCGACCTTGCCTCAGGTTACCTCAGGCAGCCACCTGTTCGGCCGTCATCGCTTCGCCAGCGATCGTCGTGCGCCGCATGTCGCGCGGCTCGCTTTCATCGTAGGGCCGCGCGCGATGCATCACCTGCCGATTGTCCCACATCACGAGGTCGTGCTGGCGCCATTCATGCGCGTAGACGAAGCGACGGTCCGTTGCGAACTCGTTGAGGTTCATCAGGAACAGGCGCCCCTCTGGAACCGGACGCCCGATGATATGTCCGGCATGCGAGGACAAGTAGAGCGACTTGCGACCGCTGACGGGATGCACGCGCACCAGGGCCTGGCGTACCGGCTTCATCAACGCGAGTTCATCGTCGTTGAACGTAAAGCCGAGCTTGCCGCGCGAATAGATTTGCGAGTGCTCGCACACCATGTCCGCAATCTCGGCCTTGATCGCATCATCCAGCGCATCATAGGCAGCCCGCATATCGGCGAACTCGGTGTTGCCGCCGGCCTTCGGAATCCTGCGCGCCGATAGCAGCGAGTACTTTGCCGGCACCGCCCGGAACGAGCTGTCCGAGTGCCACAGGTGGTTGCCGAGATTGAAATGCCGCCGGCGGTCCTCGAGGTCGAACGGGTTGTTGTCGTTGTCGAGGTTGGAGACGTCATTGATCAGCTCGTTGACCCGCGTCTCCGTGCGAATATTGCCACCCGCCTTGTTTTCGATCTCGCCAAAGTTGCGCGAAAAGGCGACCTGCTGCTCGTCGGATATGTCCTGGTTGCGGAACACCAGGACGGCATACCGGTCCATGCCCGCCTCGATGGCGCGGACATCATCGGACGACAGCGGTCTGGTGAGATCTGCACCGGAGACTTCACCCACGAATACATCGTGTAGCTGGCGGATTTCGATGGTCATGTTTTCGGGCGCTCCTCTGCAGTCGGTCGCTCAGAGACAATCGCAAACTGAGGTCTAGTGCGACGCTAGTTTGGAATCATTCAAAACAATACGGGCGCATCTGGCAAGAGGCGAACCCTGATTTCTGTCGAAACACGCGCTGAATTCGATCGGCCGCGAACTGGGGTGCATTCAACAGCCCCGGCCTCCGACGATTATCTCGCAGAATCTGGAACTACCGGCGCTGCACATCCGGCAGCAGCCAGGTGATGATCGTTGCAACGAGTGAGGTCAGCGCCAGCAGGTAGAAGACGGACTGCAGGCCCCAGGTATCGGCAATGAGGCCGCCGACCGCCGGCACCAGCAGCGTGAACAGGGACTGGATTCCGAACAACACGCTGACGGCCGTGCCCGCCATCGCATCATCCGCGAGATCCATGGTCCAGGAGTGGATCACCGGGCGCACGGAAAACACGGCAAAGCCCAGAATGAATACCAGTGCGATGAATGCCCAGAGCGACGTGACGAAGACAAATCCCGCCACACTCAGCGTCGTCGCAGCAAGGCAGACCAGGGCCACCGGTTGCCGTCCGGCGCGGTCCGACCAGGCACCGGCCAGCGGTCCGGCGATAATGCCGCCGGCCTGCAACATCATCATTGCAACGCCGAGAAGGAACGGGTTCACCTTGAGAACGCTCACCAGGTAGAGCGGAATGAACACCAGCAGGCCGTTCTGCGTCATCGAGCGGAACCCGGCCATGATGCACAGCGACACCACGGCCGGATCCCGGATCAACCTCCAAGCGCCGTCCAGATAGGCGCGTCCTTTGGATTTGCCGTCACCGTTGGCGCCGGCGACGCCTCCGGCATGCTGCTCCGTGAGCACGAACAACAACAGCCCGGCAACCGCAAACACCGGCACGGCGGTGACGATCGTTGCCGTCCGCCAGCTCAAGACCGTCAACAGCGCCCCGACGGCAAGCGGCGCCAGCATGTCGCCGACCGTGGCGCCGAGCGTATGGATCGAAAGCGCAAATCCGCGCGATGCCGGAAATGCCCGCGACAGAAATGAGATTGCCGCGGGGTGCCATAGGTTGTTGGTCAGGCCGATAAAGATGATCGGCACCAACAGCCCGACATAGCCCACCGAAAGCCCGACCGCGATAAGCGCCAGTGCGCCGATCACCAGCGACAGGGCTTGCACGACGACCCGCCGGCCGGCGATGTCGACAACCGCTCCGCTGCCGAAATTGGCAGCCAGTGAAGATGCGTGAAACAACGATACCAGGGCGCCGGCCTGGGCATAGGTGAGCCCCAGCTCCTTCGACAGGTACGGCAGCACCACATAGAACGCCGCCAGCAACCAGTGTGTCGCGCCATGGCCAGCGCCGACAAGAAACGCCGGCGCGGCATTTTTCAGATCGAAGTGCGGAAGCTGTCGGGTCAGTTGCACCACGGTAGGGGTCTCGTTCGCTTTGCCGCGCGCCGTCCGTGTTGTGACGATCCGGTCCGCGAAGCCGCTTGCGCGTGGCGCCTCGCTTGCGCAACATCTTCAGGCTTATCCACCTTGATCTTCCCCGGACGCACCAGCATTTCACGTTTCAGGATTGCGCTTGCGCAGGAGCAGCTTCTGCTCGCCCTCCAGCACTAGGTCACCGCTCTGGTTGTGCACCGTATTCTTGAGCGTCATGACGCCGGTCGTCCGCTGCGGCTTGAGGTCAACGATGGTCAGCGTCGGATAGACCGTGTCACCGGCATACACGGGACCGAGAAAGCGCGAAGACTGCTCGATAAACGCAACCATGCTGTCGTCGATCAGGTGCGGCAGAATGGTGGCGCCCGGACAGGTCTGGATCAGCACCTGATACCCGTGGGCCAGAAGATCTCGATGGCCATGCCGCTTGCAGTACTCGCGGTCGTAATGGCTCGGATGATTGTCGCCTGAAGCCGCCTGGAAGACCTGGAAATAGGCCTCCGACATCGTTCGCGACGGTGCTCGGAACACCTCACCGACCGTGAAATCCTCGAAATAGCGCTGTTCGCCAACGTGATGGCTGGCCGGATCGAAGCTCTCTGTCAAATTCAAAACCCCCGGTTTTTTCGGTGATCCGGAATCGGCACGTATGCCCCGACATGACCGGCACAATGCCGCCGTGCAACGATGCGGCATCACCTGAAACCCCGTCAAAACCCATCCCAGGCTGGTTCTTTGCTCGGAGTTGAGTTACCACCTAGTCTCACATACGAACATTCACCGTCCTCGCGTATTTGACAAGTCATCGCCTTACCGGGGAATTTGCTGGCTTGACTTGATGGCGGCGGCGGGTTTTCGGCCTGACAGCTCGCCGTGTTCGGCGGGTCGGCCAGTTGACGAGGGATGATCAAAGCTATGACCAGCAAAGGCGGACCCGAATTTTCTAACGTATTCGGCCTGGCAATAGCTGCCGCCGTCGGATTCAACGCGCATGCGACCGAAGCAGCCCCGCTGGACAAGCTGATCGGTGCCTGGAAGGGCAAGGGCACGGCCGTTTTCGAAGGCAACCACCGCGAAAAGGTCGACTGCCGCGCTTACTACACCGGTGGCGGTAGGCAGCTGAACGTTGCGGTTCGTTGTGCTAGCGCCAGCTACAAGATCGAAATTCGCAGCAAATTGGAGAACACTGACGGGCGCCTGACCGGAACCTGGGAAGAGCGCACCTTCAATGCCACTGGCCAAACGTCGGGCACCATCAACGCGGAACGCATGAGTCTGGCCGTCGAGGGCGGCGGATTGCAGGCCTCGATGATCGTCAATTACGGCGGCGGCAACCAGCAGGTTCGCATCCGCACCAAGGGCGTCAAGCTGCAGTCCGTCTCAATCCAGCTTGCCCGCAACTGATCGCCTGCCCAGCAGGCGGCCCGGTCTATAGTCTTTCAGGTTTAGCTGAAACCATCCCGCTCCCCCTCCCGACCGCCCAATACAATAATGCCGTGGGCGGCCGGGCGGGGGAGTGGGCAGGCGGTGTGATTCCGCCTAAAGCGCAAATGATCTAGGCCGTGGCCGGCACGACGTGGCGGCGCGGCAGCCGGAACGACTTCTCTCGCAATCGCACGCCGGTCTGATCGAGTTCATGCTGAGGCAGAACGTCATGGCTCGGCCAGATGCCGGTGATAATCGCCCGCGCATAACCGTTGGCATGGCCCGATCGGCGCATAGATGCGGCAGCCGCGGCAAAATCGTATTGCAGGCGCCGCAGCGAAACACGCGCACCGTCTTCGCCCGCCTCCATGACCGCATACCAAACATCCGGCGTACCGTCGTTGGCCGGTATGCCGATAACTCCGGCATTCACCCAGAGCGTTTCGCCACTCATTGCAGCAAACGGCAGGCCGGCGTGACCGGCCAACACGACATCGGCCTCGAGCCGCGCGACCTCCTCGGCGATGGTCTGGGCGTCCGATTGAAATATGAACCGGTTCGATTGCCTGCTGCCGGCATGCAGCACGTGGCAGCGGCGACCGGCGAACCTGAAGCCTAGACTGCCGGGCAACCCACCCATCCATGCCCGCGTCTCCTGTGACGTGTTGGCCAGCGCAAAAGGATACCATCCCCGCGAAAGAACATCGCACACCGAGCCTTCCTCGAACCCGCAGCCGCAATCATCGGCGCCGGCGGCCAGTTGCTCCTCGCAGTTCCCGGCCACCACGTGAACGCCCCAGTCCCGGACGAACTGCGCCGTCTCCTCCGGCTCGGCGCCATAGGCCACCACATCTCCGGTGCACACGACGTGTCCGGCTGGAATTCCGAGACGCTCGGCTTCCTCTCGCATGGCACGGACCGCGGGCAGGTTTGAATACGGGCCGCCAAACACGAGAATGCGCGCGGCACTGTCAAGATCGATCATCGCAAGCACGTGACCTTCGCTGGTGTCCCCTGATCGGGTTGCAGTTTTGAAGCGGCGCACTTGTGCGCGCAAGCCCCGCGCCGTCACATGCGTTCAAGTGAGCGTTAGCTGCGCCGCCCTCTTCCTGGCGGCAGCTCGATCCCCCAGTCTGCGAGCAACCGCCTGGCGAGCCGTTGCGAGCGGTCTCTGATCTCGGCCGGCGTCCAGTCCTCGCTGCGCGCCACCTCCTGGGAAAGTACGAACCGCGTCTGGGCCAATACCGGCTTTTTCTCGGCAAACGACCGCGCGCCGACGTCCTGGTTCTCCCAGAATGTGAGGATAACCAGATTTCCGAGCCGGTGGGCGTGTTGGTCGATGACCCGTTTGCTTGCGAAGGCGACGCGCCAGGGCGAGCCTGTTGGCGGTCGTTTCGGCAACACGTGCTCAACCGTCGCCATGTCACCGTCGATATGCCCGCAGTCCATGCCGGAAATGAGAGATAGCCGGCGCAGCACCAGGCGCGCGTAGGATTTGTCGTAAAATGTCCTGCTCAGGAGGTTCTCGGTGGCCGCCACAACGAATTTGTCGTCAATATCGAGTTCATCAATATCATCGAGCGAGGCACCCGCTTCGATCCGCTGGGAGATCCGTCGAAACCGGCGTTCCTGCTCGACGGGATCGCGACCGGCAATCCGCATCAGCCAGGCAAGGCGATCGAGCTTGCGGAACAGCCGCAACGTATCGTCATGGTCCTCGCCATGCACCTGCAGCCAGTTCAGCGCCGGCGGCACCCAGTATTCGCGATGCAGCCAGGTCAGCGTGGCGATGCTCTGCGCGATCTCTGCACGCGCCTGGCCACTGCCGATGTCGCCGCGCTGAATGGCCAGGTAGCGCGCCGCGTGCGGCACCAGGACGTTGTTGATGAACCCGAGATCGGCATTTTCCAAATCATAGAGTTCGACCAGGTCCTGTTCGACCGGCCGCGATGACATGCGCGTTGCCTTCAAGGTTCTGATATGTCCCAACAGGCGCGCCATGCCGTCCGCTCCCAGGCGGGCCTGCCACACGTCCCAGGTGCTGCCGGCTTGCTCCTGAACCTCGCGGTCCATCACAGAAATAATTGCAACCTTGGAGCGCTCGCTCGAGTGAAACGGCAGCCCGGTCGATTCTTCAATCGACAGCATTTCCCAGGCTTCTTCTTCATCCTCGACCGTTTGCACCACCAGGGTACAGCGCTCGAGAAGAAACTCTGCCAGCGCAACGCACTTGGCCTCGTTCTCGGCATGTTCGTCCAGTATTCCGGCCATGGACGCGCGGTTTATGAGGAACTTGCGTTCACTCTCGAGAAAGTCGTGCAGATCATCTTCCGGATCGCGTCTGGTCGCGCCGATCTCCTGAACGTAGGTACCGAAACAGGCAGCACTTGTCGGCTGCGGTACGACGCGGAAGCTGGCCCTGTCGGGATTTGCTCCGCCGCCGCGCACCAGTTGATCCAGGCGGGCAGACACGCCGGTATCGGCAATGCGGTCGCGCAGCAGGGCAAACAGGATAGTTAGGGTCAGGGTCCGTTGGTGGCCGTCGACCAGCGCCGCAGAGCGCTCGCCGTGTGCCAGAGCAAGCATGACGTTGCCGAGGAAATAGCGTCCGCGCGAGCCGTTGGCGGCCTCGATAACATCGCGCAGAAGTCGCGACGCGTGTTCCTCGCTCCACGCGTATGCGCGCTGGAACCATGGCAGCCGGAATTGCAGATCACCGCTGAAATGCTGCTCGATCGTTCTGACGTCGACATGGAGGTATTGCGTCGGATCGTGACTGCCGGGTGGGGAACTCATACGTGTATTCATCTCGTCGGATTTTGGATAACGATAGTCCGCAAACACAGATCGGCGCACCAACCACTGTCAACGTGGCTGGACCACTCATGCAGCAACGGCACTTGTGCTGCGCATACTGGCTGCGATGTATGCTTGTTGAGAATAACTAGCTTGGAAACGTCTGCCGTTTGCGATTGTCACCATTCGTTGAGGACGCTCCCTGGTTACGGCAGATCGGAGCCAAAGTAATCGCTCGTCCAAGCCGAAAAAAGTGCAATCGTGTATAAACCGCATTCACGCGCGGCAAACGCTGTGATTCGGCAGCAGGCAGTTAGTTGCATATCTCAGCGTGCTGCAATTTCTGCGCGATCACGAGGGCTCGAATGCCGGAATTGGTACTGAAAATACTGACCTGCGCAGAATGGAGCGCGGCATGCGAGGTCGGCCAGTTTGCCGGCTCCGCCGTCGATCTCGCAGACGGATTCATTCACCTGTCCAGTCCAACGCAGGTCGCAGCGACCGCAGCCAGACATTTTCGCGGCCAGAATGACTTGGTTCTAGTCGCATTCGAGGCCGCAGCACTCGGCCCCGCACTCAAATGGGAGGTCTCGCGCGGCGGCGACCGCTTTCCCCACCTCTACGCTCCGCTGCCATGCGATCAGGCGGTGTGGATGGAGAGATTGCCGCTGGACGCCGATGGTCGCCCGGTCATCCCGGAGCAAATCCGTCAATGCTGAACAGGATCCTCGATTTTGCGCGGCCGCTACTCTTCACCATGGAGCCGGAGCGCGCCCATGAAATGACGCTCAGGGCCCTTGAGTCGGGCATCTACGCGAAGGACGACGCCGAGCCGGCCGTTGAACTCATTACCGAGGTGATGGGGCTGCAGTTCCCCAATCCGCTTGGCATTGCCGCCGGCTTCGACAAGGATGCCCGCGTGTATGACGCCATGCACGCGGTCGGTTTCGGTTTTAGCGAGGTCGGCACCGTTACGCCGCTCGCCCAGCGCGGCAACCCGAAGCCCCGGGTCGTTCGCCTTATTCGCGATCGCGGCGTCATCAATCGCCTCGGCTTCAACAATCGCGGCCACCAGCTCGCCCACCGCCTTTTGTCACGGCGCAACCGCGACGGTATCGTCGGTGTCAACATCGGGGCCAACAAGGACACCGAGGACAAGGCCGCCGACTATGTCCGCGGCATTGAGCGGTTTTTCGACCTGGCCGACTATTTCATGGTCAACATTTCGTCGCCGAACACGCCGGGCCTCAGGGATCTGCAGGCCCCGGCCGCGCTTGATGCCCTGCTCACCCGCGTCCTGCAGGCGGCAGACGCTTGCCGTGAGACGCGGGCACACCGGGTGCCCGTTGCGGTCAAAATCGCACCCGATGTTGCCGAAGCTGATCTGCCGGCCATCGTCGAGCGCCTGCTTGCTCACAACGTCGATGCCATTGCCGTCTCGAACACCACGCTGGCCCGTCCTGCAGGCCTCGACCCCTTGTTTGCAAATGAATCGGGCGGCCTTTCAGGCCGGCCGCTCTTTGCCCGCGCAACGGCCATGCTGGCCCGTGTCTATCAACTCTCCAACGGCACCGTGCCGTTGATTGGTATCGGCGGCGTCGACTCGGGTGCAACCGCCCTTGCCAAGATCGAAGCCGGCGCCTCGCTAATCCAGCTTTACACCGGCCTCATCTATGAGGGCCTGCCACTTATCCCGCGGATCAAGGCCCATCTCGTCGATGCGGCCCGGCAGGCTGGCGTGAAACGCATCGGCGCGCTGACCGGTCGCAAGGCGGAGGAATGGGCCGCCCGTCCGCTCGACACGTGAGAGCTTGGTTCCTGCGCCTCGGCATGATCATCGCGCCTTTGCAAACAACGTCCGCTCGAGGCCGGGTAGGGCGGCGCCAAGCGTAACGCCGCGCGCAATGAACAAGGCATGTAGCGCAAGCCACAGTCCGTGGTTGGCAAGATGCGGCGCTGCGATCCACCACACCGCAAAATAGACCGCGAGCGAGATCAGCATCATGTTGCGCATGATTGCCGTCGCGGTTGCACCGATGAAGATTGCATCCAGCAGAAAGCACCAAACCGCCGTCACCGGTACGAGCGCGGCCCAGATCAGAAATGCACGCGCTGTGGCGCGCACATCGACACTGGTCGTCATGAACGCGATGATCGCACCGCCGCCGAACCACAACGCGAAGCTCAAACCGACGCTCACCGCCGCCGCCCACAATGCCGCGAGACGAATGGCATCGCGGAAGCGGTCCCGGCGTCGCGCCCCGATGGCCTGGCCGACCAGCGCTTCGGCCGCGTAGGCAAAACCGTCGACCAGGTAGATCGTGATCATGACCAGGTTGAACAGCACCGCGTTGGTCGCCAGCGTGACATCGCCCGCCCGTGCGCCCTGGGCGACAAAAAAGCTGATCGCCAATTGCAGGCACGCCGTCCGGATCAGGATGTCACGGCTGACCGCGAACAACCGGTTCAGACGATTGAACTGAGTGATCGCATAAATCGTCGTGGTCGCGTTTCGGCGGCGCAATTCCCATCGCACCGCTATCAACCCGATCGCCACCGCCACGAACTCCGCGCTCAGCGCCGCAGTCGCAACACCGACGACCCCCCATTCCAGTACCAGAACGAAGAGCAGGGCGAGCGCAATGTTGAGGCCGTTCAGAATGAGTTGCAGATAGAATGCAATTGACGCCCGCCCGAGCCCGATGAACCAGCCCAGGATCGCAAAGTTCGCAAGCCCGGCCGGCGCCGCCCAGATACGTATCGCAACATAGCTCTGAACGTGCGGTGCAACCCGCTCCGAAGCACCGAGCAACCACACCGAAACGGACCTGATCGGCACCTGCAGCATGACCAGCAGTAACCCAATGACGACAGCCATGATCAGGGCGCGCGCGAGATTGGCTGCGGTCTCTCCAGAATCGCGCGCACCAACGGCCTGCGCCGTCAGGCCGGTGGTTCCCATCCGCAGGAAACCGAACAGATAATAGAGGACGTTGAAAATCGTTGCCGCCATCGCAACGGCACCGAGCAGGTGCGCCTGGCCGATCTGCCCGATCACCACGGCATCGGCAAACCCGATCAGCGGCACCGTCGCATTGGACAGCATGATCGGTACGGCGATCGCGAGGATGTCGCCATGAGAAACAGGCCTGCCCGCTGCATCCCCGACGCGCGTCCGGCCTACCCCCCTGGCCGCCACGGCATCGAACCGCGCGACGTTTGTCTACTTCGACTCATCGGACCCGCCGCGCACCCCGCTGATCAGGCGCATGATCAACCACACCGGCACCACGATAACCGCACCGATCACCAGGTACTTAAACAGCCACTCGAACACGCCGAACCCGAGATCATAGATGCGTCGCGCCAGAATTTGCAGATGATAGAAAATGTTATCCAGGCGAATATCGAGTGCCGTCATGATGATGCCGACGACGATCGACAGGATAATCAAACGAACAATGACACCGATGGGATTGCCGCCGAACAACCTTTCCATTCACATGCTCCCTATGCCGGGCAGCGCACAGCGCCAGGTCCGCGGCCAATGTCGTTTCCGGGTGGCCGGCCCGACAGCCATCTCATGCGACGGGCGCCAACCACATACCATATCATCAAGCGCCCTAACACGATTGGGCCTGGAGTGCGAGACGTGACCGGGAACACGGGAAATCCATCGCCAACGCCCCCAACTGAAAACCGTCGGCCGGCCCGCGCGCACCGCCGCGCCCGGTCAGGCACGGCCGGACCGCCTTCCCAATCGCCCCAAAAGACCAAAGACAGCGGACTGCCGCCACCGATCGCCGGGTGGTTCAAAACCCGCGGCTGGACCCCGCGTCCGCACCAGATCGCCTTGCTCGAGCAGGGCCGCCGGCGTCGCTCGACGTTGCTGATCGCACCCACCGGCGCCGGCAAGACGCTGGCCGGTTTCCTGCCGAGCCTCGATGATCTTATCACCCGCCAAGCCTGTGGCGCCGAGTGCACTGCGTCCGGCGCCGGGTTGCACACGCTCTACATTTCACCACTCAAGGCGCTCGCGGTCGACGTCGCCCGCAACCTGACGACTCCCGTCGATGAGATGGGGCTGGACATCTCGATCGAGACGCGGTCGGGCGACACGCCGGCCGGAAAACGTCAGCGCCAGCGCCACCGCCCGCCTGACATCCTCCTCACCACGCCGGAGCAGCTCGCATTGCTGCTCAGTCACGAGGATTCCGGCTTCCTTTTCGCCGACCTCAAGACCGTCGTCCTCGACGAACTCCACGCCCTTGCCGCCTCGAAGCGCGGCGACCTGCTGGCGCTCGGACTTGCGCGCCTGGCGACCCTCGCCCCCGGCCTGTTCACCATTGGTCTTTCCGCCACGGTCGCCCGCCCGAGCGAACTGCGCGCTTTCCTGCATCCGCAGACGACACCCGAATCCGCAATCCACATGGCCGATCTCGTCGAGCTCAAGGGCGGCACGACCCCCGCGATCTCGATCTTCGAGACCGACGGAGAGATCCCCTGGTCCGGTCACACCAGCCGCTATGCGGTGCCGGCACTCTACGCTAGGATCAAAGGCCACCGCATGACGCTGCTGTTCGTCAACACGCGCAGCCAGGCCGAGCTGTTGTTCCAGGAACTGTGGCGCATCAACGAGGACGACCTGCCGATCGGCCTGCACCACGGCTCCTTGGACGCAGGCCAGCGCCGCAAGGTCGAAGCGGCGATGGCCGCCGGCCGGCTGCGCGCCGTCGTCTGCACCTCGACACTCGATCTTGGCATCGACTGGGGCGACATCGACCTGGTGATCAACGTCGGTGCACCGAAAGGCGCAAGCCGCCTCATCCAGCGCATAGGCCGCGCCAACCACCGCCTCGATGAACCCTCGAAGGCTCTGCTCGTGCCCTCCAACCGGTTCGAGGTCCTCGAATGCCGCGCAGCCCTCGATGCGGCCTTGGACGGGACCCAGGACGTGGTCCTGGCGCGCACCGGCACGTTGGATGTTCTCGCCCAGCACGTAATGGGCGTCGCCTGTGCGGCACCGTTTCACGCACAGCGGTTGTTCGACGAGGTCCGCACCGCCCAGCCCTACGCGGCCCTGACCCGCCGGGACTTCGACCGCGTCGTGGATTTTGTAAGCACCGGCGGCTACGCGCTGCGCAGCTACGAGCGCTTCGCCCGCTTGCGGCCGGGCCCCGACGGCACACTCCGCCTCGCCCACCCTCGCCTTGCCGGACAGCACCGCCTCAACATCGGCACCATCGTCGATACACCGATGCTCAAAGTGCGCCTGATCGGGCGCGGCAATAAAAGCCGCCAGGGCCGTCCGCGGAGGCTGACCGGCGGCCGCGTTCTCGGCGAACTCGACGAATACTTTGTCGGCGAACTCAAGGTCGGCGATGCATTCGTGTTTGCCGGCCAGGTACTGCGTTTCGAAGGGCTGCGCGAGACCGAAGCCTATGTTTCGCGGGCAACGGCACTGGACCCGCTGATCCCGAGCTACCCGGGCGGCAAGTTCCCGCTCTCGACCCACCTCGCGGCGCGTGTGCGCGCCATGCTGGCAAGCGGCGGCACCGGCAGCAGCCTGCCGGCACCGGTCGCGGACTGGCTCGCGCTGCAGGCGGACAAATCCTGTCTGCCGCATCACGACGAGGTGCTGGTCGAAACCTTTCCGCGCGGACCGCGTCACTTTCTCGTGGCCTATCCTTTCGAGGGACGGCTTGCCCATCAGACACTCGGCATGCTGTTGACGCGGCGCCTTCAGCGTGCGCGGGCCCAGCCGCTCGGATTTGTCGCCAATGACTACGCGATATCCATCTGGTGCGCCGGCAACATTAGCGCCATGCTGGCCGATGGCCGCCTCAGTCTGGCAACCCTGTTCGACGAAGACATGCTTGGGGACGATCTCGAGTCCTGGCTTGCCGAATCGAACATGATGAAGCGAACGTTCCGCATGTGTGCGGTCATTGCGGGGCTGATCGAACGGCGCCACCCCGGCAAGGTCAAATCCGGACGCCAGATGACGGCCTCCTCGGATTTGATCTTCGAAGTGCTCCAGAAACATGATCCGCGCCACGTCCTGCTCGAAGCGGCCTGGACGGATGCGTCGACCGGTCTGCTGGACATTCGCCGGCTCGGTGAATTTCTAGCCAGGGTGCACGGCCGCATTCGCCATGTCGACCTGGATCGCGTATCACCGTTGGCCGTGCCGGTACTCTTGGAAATCGGCAGGGAGAGCGTCCATGGCGAAACGGCTGACGCGCTGTTGAGGGATGCAGCCGCGGAACTGATCGCAGAGGCAACGCAATGAGGTCTGCCACAGGCAACGCCCGGGTGCGGCATTTGAGGGTTGGTCATGTTCGGGCTCAAACCGGAACGCTTTGATTTGAGGGACTACGCCGCGCACCCCGTTTCGGTCTGCGGCAAGGCGTTTATCGCCGACATGAGCGGCGCCTTGTTTTGGCCGGGCGAGCGCACGCTCGTGATCGCCGACATGCACCTGGAAAAGGGCTCCGCCTTTGCCCGGCGCGGCCAGATGCTGCCGCCCTATGACACGCGCGAGACACTGCTGCGCCTGGCCCGTGTGATCGACGCCTACGAGGCCGATACCGTCGTCGCTTTGGGCGACAGCTTCCACGATGGCGAAGCTTTCGAGCGCATGAACGAGGAAGACCGCAAGATCCTATCGATCATGCAGGACGATCGTCGTTGGATCTGGGTCACGGGCAATCACGACCCGGACATTGCCCGCCAGGCCGGCGGCGAGCGCCTCGACGAACTCTCGATAGCCGGACTGACGTTGCGCCACCAACCGCGCATCGGCCGCGTGACGCACGAAATCGCGGGCCATCTCCACCCGGCAGCCCGCCTCTCGGTCTACGGCAACAGCCTGCGGCGGCCCTGCTTCATCGCCAACGGCAGACGCCTCGTGATGCCGGCCTTCGGAAGTTTCGCCGGCGGCCTCAACGTGCTTGACGCAGCATTCGAGCCGCTGTTCGGCCATGACGGCTTCGCCGTGTGGATGCTTGGCGACGAGGGCCTCTATCCCGTCGCAACCCGCCGCCTGCAGCCGGATCGCGGGTCTTAGGGCGTTTCAGATTTAGCTGGAACCGTCCCACTCCCCCGCCCGGCCGCCCATGCAATCGTGGTTTTGGGTGGTCGAAAAGGAGGAGCGGGATGAATTCGGCTCAACCTGAAAGGCTGTAGAGCAAGTGCGGCCGACAATTGCCGCGTGGCTGCGCGGGTTGCGCAAACGCGAATCGATCGCGCTCACGCCCAATCCGGCCCGAGAAATATGTGCGGGCATCTGGCCGGCGAGCCCGGGTGCACGGCGTCAACCACGAGAGCGAAACCGTGGCAACCCTTCCGGCAGCCCCGGAATGCGGTGAACTCAGCGCAGAACCAATCCCATTCCCAACACACCAAGGATGACCAGCACGATCGTGCGATAATGCGTCAACGGCAGACGCTCGCGGATTTTCACGCCGATCGCGATACCGGCCATCGCCGGCATGATCGCAACCATCGACAAACCGAACCCCGGCACGGTCATCAGGCCGGCCGAAAACAGCGCAATCGCCATGAACCCCGACGCCACGATCACCGATAGGTTGACCGCCTGGACCATCCGCCCAGCGTCGAGCTTCAAGGACAGCATGTAGGGCAGCAGGGGCAGCACCTGCGACCCCGTGAGGCCGGTGAAATAGCCGTTCATCAGCCCGGCCGGCCACTGCAGCGGCCGCTCGAAACTCGTTGGCATGGCCATTGGCGGGCGCGCCAGCGAAATTGCGGCGTAAACTGCAATCAGCAATCCAAGAACGATCTCCGCGCTGCGCTGATCGACCATCGAAAGGCTTTGGATGCCGACCCAAATTCCCGGCAAGGTTGTAAGATAGAACGGCCAGAAACGCCGCACCGTTTAGGTGAAATGGCCCGCGGACCAGGTCACGGCAATATTTGACACCATCGCCGGAATGACCACCAGCACGATCGCCGTTTTCAGTCCCACAGCTGCCGTCAGGAACGGCAGCGCGCACGACGAATAGCCAAGTCCCGATGCGCCCTTGACGACCCCGGCAACGAACAGTCCCACTCCGGCAATGATGAGAAAGCCAAGCTCCGCTATGCTCCAACCCTGGACAAATAGGACGACAGAACCGACCTCAATTGCACTCAACGCCATTTGACCAACTCCGATTGATGATTGACGAACGACAATCGGCCATGACCGCGTGCACCATACGCATCTCCTGCCGCCCACTCCGTCTCGAAGACGTCCCCGCAATCCGTCGCAAATCGGCCGCCATCGGCCGGATGCCGTGCGGTGCACGAAAGAACGTCGCCTCCGCGGCGCCCCGGGCGTATTTGTAGCGATGGATCGAAGGGGTCACGGCAGCACGCAAAATCACAACCTAAGCGTGCAATGAGCTATGCCGGCTTGGTAAATATACTCTTAACAAGAAGCTTCGAATTTTATCGACATATCGATGTGGCGATAGTCCGCCCGCACCGTCGAACCGATGTCGTCAAGCACGCAACGGCACCGTCACCTCGGCGATCGCCGTCGCCATATAAAGCAACCGGTCCATTCGCGGCACCACGAACTCGCACTTGATGCGCTTGCGACCCAATGCCAAGAAATTCCGCCAAACAATTTCAGCGACGCCACCACCTAAGGCATGCCGCAGCAAAACAGGTTCACTCACAAGGGAGCAACGCGACCCGGCCGAATGGCCGCCCCGCCGGAGCCGCAGCGCGAAGCGCGAATAGCGGCGTGAGGCAAACAAAACCCAAAGCGAGGCGCATTTGTTGCGACGCGCTTTAAGGCATGCCGCAGCAAAACGGATTGGCTCATAAGGGAGCAACGCGACCCGGCCGAATGGCCGCCCCGCCGGAGCCGCAGCGCGAAGCGCGAATAGCGGCGTGAGGCAAACAATACCCAAAGCGAGGCGCATTTGTTGCGACGCGCTTTAAGGCATGCCGCAGCAAAACGGGTTCACTCACAAGGGAGCAACGCGACCCGGCCGAATGGCCGCCCCGCCGGAGCCGCCGCGCGAAGCGCGAATAGCGGCGTGAGGCAAACAAAACCCAAACAAAACCCAAAGCAAGGCGCATTTATTGCGACGCGCTTTAGTGTTCCGGTTCTGACATTTGCTATCCCGCGCGGCGATGTCGAGAGCAAATGTCAGAACCCTAAGCAATACGAGCAAGCCAATTGATCGAATAGATCGCACCTTCACTGCCGGCGGATGAACTGTGCAAAGACGTGGTCGTGCCGGCTATAGCAACCTGCATTCATCCGCAATCAGTCCGCTTGCGGATGAATGCAGAAAGTTGCTCGATTCTTTAGAGGCGATCATCTTAGTGCCTTAGGTTGGAGCCGCGACAACGGCTCCAACCTAAGGCACGATGATCTAGTCACCCGTCTCGATCGCGAATGAGCGCTGCGGGTCGATTAGGCCGTCCTGGACAGCCATCGCGACTGCCTGTGTCCGTGACAGCGCTCCAAGCTTGCGCCTTGCATTCGAAAGATGCAGAGCGACCGTCGGTTCACTGATACCAAGGTTCTTCGCGATCGCAGCGTTCGTAAGTCCACTTGCAAGCCGCTGCAGACACTGAATTTCGCGTCGCGTCAAACTACCTTTGCTGACGGGACCGTTCTGGCCTCGGAGCACACTCGATTGCAGCATTGGGAAAGGCCGCCCTTAATCATCAAGGTTTAGCCGCATCATTTCCCGCAACTTTCGATAGGTCGTTCTGAGATCGTCCGCTCGGCAATTAATCAGAACACCTATTACTTCTCAAATTCCAAATCGACTTCCCGAATTCTTTTTCCACAAGAAGAAAGAGAAGAGTCTGTGGATAAATTTGTGGCGCCACTGTGGCTTAGTCAACCTAGTAATTTCACTAGGTAAGCTATTGGAAAAAATAGGTAAACAACAACCAATCTGTGATCGACAGACAACAGCTATTGGTTCCAACAGCTTGAGATTGAGCATTTTATCCACAGGATATCCCCAGACACGCAGCGCGATGCGTGCCGCGTGTCAGCATTCAAACGGGCCCTTTTGACTGCACACTGAACATTGTTTTTCGCTGCCGAATTCTACGGGTTTTCGGCAGACGGGCGGAGTGCGCGTCGTGTTGTTCCAAGTTTGGTCGAGTACCAGCCTGTTTCATTTCCCGAGTTTATTTTTCACGTCGGGCGGAAACCACCCGGCAGCGAAGCCTGCACCGGCCAAAGCACGGGCCCAAGCACGGGCCAAAGGCGCATCGGGTCGATCACGACACCATTGGGCGGGCATCCAACGTGCGGCGGGTGCGACCCTGCTCGCAATTCTGGCGGCCACCATCCTGCCGTCTCAGTCCTTCGCATCCGACCTGAACCCCGCATGCCAGCCTCTACCGCACTCCGGTGCTCCCGCCGCACCAAATACGCTCATCGCGTCCCAAAGCCTGCCGAACAGCAACCCTGCAACCGAACTCAACTTTATCCGGCAACAGCAGGGCCTCGGCAGTGCTGTGGAAGTTCCGTGCTCGTTCACCGGCCAGCAGACGTCCGGAACGTGGAGTTCCGGATCGGACGTCACCCACATTCTGGTCAAGGCCGGCACGCTGCATCAGATTTTCAGCGTCAACAACGCGCCGACCATGTCGGGCGTCTGGACCACGCAGTGCATCGTCAACAACCTGAATTCGTTGATGCCGCAGGACATCTCGCACGGGCGGTGCTACGCCTCCCGCGCCAATCCAAACCTCGGCCGCATCATCATTCGCAAGACCGCTGTCGACGGTGACGGCAACACGATCTTCCAGTTCACCGGCGAGCTTGGCGCATTCCCCATGCAGCCACCCGCCAATGGCACGGTCTCGCGCACATTCAACAATGTCGTTCCGGGCTCCTACACCGTAAGCGAAGTCGCAGTTCCGGGATGGTCGACCACACTGAGCTGCATCGATCCGACCAACGACACGACGATCAACGGCACGACGGTCACCATTTCTGTAACCGGATCGGAAACCGTCGAATGTGAATATATAAACCGGCGACGGACATCTTCCGGCTCTGGCTCCATTACGGTGCGCAAGACCACGATCGGCGGTGAAGGCACGTTCAGCTTCGAGTCGTCGAACGCGGCCCTGACCGGCTTCAATCTCACCACCGTGAACGGATCGGCATCGCGCAGTACCGACAATTTGCCGGCCGGCAATTATGAGATCACCGAAACGGTTGCTAGCGGCTGGACATTGACAGGCATAAGCTGCACGGGCGGCAGTTCAACATCCATCAACGTTTCCGATCGCACCGCGACGGTGAACCTCTTGGCTGGAGAGGACGTCACCTGCACCTTCGTCAACACAGAAGTGCGCCGGCGAACTCAGACGATCATCCGCAATTTCATGAAACGGCGTGGTGACTTGATCACCTCGAATACCGCCGGCCCGCGCCTTTTGCAGCGCAATCAGTCTGATCCTCCGATGACCGGCAGCATCAAAGATTCGCCAATGAAGCTTGGAGCGAAAGGCGACGCCAAGGAAGGCCGGTTTGAATTCGCAGCAAGCCTGCGAGGCGCCATCAGCCAACAGCGACAGGCCGCAGCCGAAAAGCGTCGCGTTGCAATGGTTGCAGCCGGTGCCGGCGAGCAGCAATCCCACGACGGTTCGGTTACGACGCCACCAAACCGCCTCGGCTACGGCGCGGCGGCCGGTTACCACAGCCCGATGCCGGCGTTCTACCGATCTGGTTGGGATGTGTGGATCAGCGGTGCCTGGACCCACTACAACTTTAAGGACGACGGCGACCGGTCATCGGGCAACTACGGCCAGCTCAAGATCGGCGTGGACTACCTTATGACGCCCGGTATCCTCGTCGGCGTCATGGCCCACTTCGATCGCATGCACGACAAGGCGGACCTGTTTGGCTATTCCGTCAAGGGGACGGGCTGGATGATTGGTCCCTACGCCGAGTTCCGCCTGACGCGCAATCTGATCTTCGACGTCAAAGGACTCTGGGGCCGTTCGACGAATGAAATCTCGCCGTTCCTGACCTACACCGACGAATTCGAGACCGACAGGTGGCTTGCATCCGCACGACTCACCGGATCCTGGCGTTATTTCAATTGGCACTTCACGCCAACGGCGGAAGTCATTGGCTACCGCGACAAACAGAAGGCCTACACCGACAGCAACGGCATCTTAATCCCCGGGCAGACCATCTCCTTCGGTCGCGTCATCATCGGGCCGGAAATCTCTTACCGGTTTACCCATCGCTCGAAGAGCGTCATCGAGCCCAAGTTCGGCGTGAAGGGGGTGTGGACCTTCACTCAATCCGATGGCGTGAGTGTCACCGGCCCGATCAGTGACATCGACCTCGACCGCTTCCGACTGCGCCTCGAGGCCGGACTGACGTTCATGCACGCAGCAAGCGGCACGCGCATCGAGCTGTCGGCCAGCCAGGACGGCCTCGGCGGCGACCAGCTGGATGCAACGACCGGACGCGTGGAGGTCACCATACCGCTTAACCGGTAGAGGAATTGAATTAACAGGTGACGGCCCCGGGGGGCGGGCGGGGGCTCGCTCAAATTGGTTTGCCATGGCGCATTGCTGGCGCAGTCCGCAGACACTGCGCCGAACGCCAGCCCGAACCAACGAGTGAGCCCCTACCACACAACCAAGCGGTAAGAGCACCGAGCATTCTGGAAAGAAGCGCATGCTGCGCCAGCCGCAATGCAGCATCGTGCCAACCCTGCCTGGCGGCGCTTTTCTTAGAGGCACGCGCGCGACACCTCCTAAAAGGCCCTGACCAGGACGGAGGTCTCCGGTTGGTTGAGCCGCGCATGTTCGCCACCCCTCATCGCCTCTGCCAGCCGGTAACCGGCCGCCTGCAAGACCACGCACAACAACCCTGCCACCACAAGCGAACGCCCGGCATCGCTGGCCCGCGCCACGTCCAACCCCTGCCGTCCAGCCATGTCCAGTCCTCCAGGCCCAATCCTCCAGGGCCAATCCTCCAGGGCCAATCCTCCAGGGCCAGATCGCGCCTGAAGTTCGGACGCTAGCAGCGGCAGGCAAATACTCTACAGATTTGCACAATAAAATATGCTTTAAATAATTATTTTCTTGCTTTAAACCGTCAGCGATAAGACCATGGCGGTGGCGGAAACCGTGGACCGCACTCGCCGGCGCCACGGAATTCGCATTCGATGAGAGGGCGCTACGGCTCCCGAGTCCGCGGCGGGGCGCGGGTTCGGGAGCCCGTCATCGGGGTAATGGCGACAGGCCTTGTAATGGCGACAGGCATTGAGTGGCGTCGCGATGACATCAACCGTTCTATCGAAACGCAATTGCGCAGACGGACAAGTGGAGCAAATGCACGATGAATGCACCTGCCGGTCACCATCCAAACCGCCGCGTCTCGATCAACTGCGACATGGCCGAGGGCTTCGGCGCCTACGACATCGGCGCCGACGAACCCTTGCTCGCGATCATCACCGATGCCAACGCCGCCTGCGGCTTCCACGCCGGTGACCCACTCGTCATGACCCGCTTCGCAGCGCGCGCCAAGGCGGCCTCCGTCGGCCTAGGTGCCCATCCCGGATTTCCCGACCTGCAAGGCTTCGGCCGCCGCCGCATGGCCATGACGCACGACGAAATCAAGGCGATGGTGATCTACCAGATTGGCGCCCTGCAGGCCGTTGCCCGCGCCGCCGGCACCACCGTCACCCACGTCAAACCGCACGGCGCGCTCTCCAACATGGCAGCAGCCGACCCGGTCTACGCCGACGCCATTGCCGAGGCCATCCTCGCCACCGATCCGGGCCTGATCTATGTCGTGCATTTCGGATCACAAATGCACCGCAGCGCGATGAAATTTGGGGTCCCGTTCGCGCGCGAAGGTTACGCTGACCGCCGCTATGACAACGACGGCAACCTGGCACCACGCAGCATGGCGGCTGCCGTAATTTCGGACCCGGCCGACGCCGCCGAGCAAGCTCTGCGCATGGTTCGCGACGGCACGGTCGCAACCGTCGGCGGTGACATCCTCGACGTCGAGATCGACACCATTTGCGTGCACGGCGACCAGCCGGGCGCAGTTCCGGTGGCAGCCGCGGTCCGCGCGGCGCTCGAAGCCGAGGGCTACACGGTTGGTGCGCTCCAGCGGGACCGCTTTACGCTACCGGCGGCCCGCCAGCCCCGGAACCAGTCAGCTGCCCTGACCTGACGCCGCGTCGCGGCGTGAGCACACACGAACCGCAAGCACGCCCCTTGCAGCACCCAATGAAGCCATACCCACCTTGGCGCGACCCGGCCCGTCATGATCCGGCCCTCGCGATCCGGCCCCAACCGGATGCCAAACGCCATTGCGCAACCGCCGCAATTCATGGGCCTTGGCCTTGCATGCCCCATCGCCCGGCCGCCGCCTCGCCTTCGCCCGGCGCCCCTCGGTAGCGCCTTCCCCCGGCGCCCCTCGGTAGACCTCCCCAAGGCCCACCGGCATGCCCAACCGCCTGCCTAGCGCACGCCCGGCAGACACCCCCAACCCGGATCGATCTGCCATTTAATTCCACCGCAGCAATCCAAAAATCACACAATTATGCACAAAATTTAACGCACGAGAATAATCATTTATGTAGGATTATATGCGTTAACTGAAGCCATACTTCGTAGGAGGCTTCGATGTCACATGCCAAACTTGCCACGCGCAGACAATTTTTTCAGCCCACGATCCTGTTCGGTATCGCGATGATCGCCATGCTCTGGTTTGGCATTGCGCTTCAGATCCGCAGCGAATTCACTGCCGCGCGAACCTCGGCTCATAAGGACCTCAGAAACTTCGCGCGCGTCTTCGAAGAGCACGTCGTGCGTACCGTGCGCGAACTCGACAAGGCGCTCATGATCGGCATTCGCCGCTACCAGGCCTACCGTGTCAAACAGACCTACGCCGAAGCGATCGGTCAGCGGCTGCCCGATCCGATGCTGTTGAGCGACATGAGCTTCCAGATGGCGATGATCGATCGCGATGGCTATCTGACGGCGACGACCATCGGCACGCACCCTCCGAAACGCATCGACCTTAACGATCGCGCGCATTTCAAGATCCACAAGACCAAGCGCCCGGACACGCCGTTCATTTCAATTCCCGTTCTCGGCCGTCGCTCCGGCCGCTGGTCGGTGCAGCTCACCCGCCGCGTGCCCGGCCCTGCCAACAGCTTTGACGGCGTCATCGTCGCCTCGATGAACCCCAACCACTTCGCGAAGTTCTACGGCTCGCTCGATTTCGGCCGCAACGGCACCGTCATTCTGGCCGGCGAGGACGGCATTGTCCGCGTTGCAACCGGCAGCACCAGACTGAAACTCGGCTCCTCGATTACCGGCTCGGATCTCCTCCGGCCCGGCAAGCAGAAGGACGGCGTCTATGTCGGCGATCCGGACGGCTCCGGCATGGCCCGCATTTATGCCCGCCGCAAAATTCCCGGCCACCCGCTGTTCGTCGGCGTCGGCGTTTCACCGACGGACGTCTTTGCTCAGGCCAAGAGTAATCAGCTGCGCTATCTCGCCGTCGGTGCCGCGGTCACGTTTCTCATCCTGATCGCCCTTTACGCCAGCCTGCTGCACCAGCGTCGCCTGGAACGCGCCCGCATCGCGTTGACCCACAGCGAGGCCCGCGCCAAGCGCAAGTCTGATCAGCTCGAACTGACACTGGAAAACATGGGTCAGGGCATCATTATGGTTGACGGCAAGCGCCGCATCGCCGTCATGAACGACAAGTTCGAGGAACTTCTCGACCTGCCCCAGAACCGCGACTGGCGCGGCACGAACTTCGATAGCTTCGTGAGCTTCCTCGAGCGCCGCGGCGAATACGGCAAGGACCTGGCTGATCCGAAACAGGATCTGAAAGACAAGCTGCACGCCAACGATGATGACGGCAAGACGGGCAGCTTCGAGCGTATCCGCCCCAACGGCATCGTACTTGCCGTCAAGAACCAGCGACTGCCGGACGGCGGCTTCGTGCGCACCGTCACCGACATCACCGAACAACGCCTGTCGGAAAAGCAGATCGCCCACCTTGCCAAGCACGACACGCTCACCAATCTCGCCAACCGCTCGCTGTTCCGCGATCAACTCGAGGCGGCGATCGACAGACATGCGGGCGACGGCGGGTTTTCCGTGCTGTTCCTTGACCTCGACCACTTCAAGGTGGCGAACGACAGCTATGGCCACGCATTCGGCGACAACCTGCTGCGCTCGGTTGCTGGCCGACTGCGCTCCGCCATCCGCTCCGGCGACACCGTTGCCCGCCTCGGCGGCGACGAGTTTGCCATTATCCTTGACGGCCTGACGGACCCGGCGGCCGTGTCGATGCGCGCCGCCCAGTTGATCGAACTGATGCGCGCCCCGTTCCTGGTCGAGGACCAGCGCATCACGGCGACCGTCAGCATTGGCTGCGCCATCGCGCCGCGCGATTCCGACAATCCCGATGAACTCCTCAAGCATGCAGACCTCGCGCTCTACAAGGCCAAGGCGGACGGGCGCGACACCTACCGCCTGTTTGCGCCGGAAATGGCCGCCGAAATGAGCGAGCGCCGTCAGCTCGAGGAAGACCTGAGCTTTGCCGCCCAGCGCGGGGAACTCGAACTCCACTATCAGCCGCTCAACACCATCGGCAGCGGACGCATCAGTGGCTTCGAAGCTTTGCTGCGATGGAACCATCCGACGCGCGGCCGCATTCCGCCGATGGACTTCATCCCGATCGCCGAGGACAGCGGCCTCATTCTGCAGATCGGCGAATGGGTCCTCGAAGAAGCCTGCCGCGAGGCGGCCAGCTGGCTCGACGACATCCACGTTGCAGTCAACCTGTCTCCGGTGCAGTTCCGCGATGTTCATATCGTCGAAAAGGTCCAGCGCGCCCTGCGCATGTCCGGCCTGCGCCCCGACCGGCTTGAACTCGAGATCACCGAAAGCGTGATGATGCAGACCGGCGACGCCACCATCGACACCCTGCGCGAGCTGCACGATCTCGGGGTCAGCATTTCAATGGACGACTTCGGCACCGGTTATTCGTCGCTGAGCTATCTCAAGGACTTCTCGTTCGACAAGATCAAGATCGACCGAAGCTTCGTGATGCAGCTCGAAGACAATGAGGAGAGCAAGGCGATCGTCCGTGCGATCATCTCGATGGCCGAATGCCTCGGCGTGCGTACGACCGCGGAAGGCGTCGAAACGAAAGAGCAACTCGGCATCCTGACGAGCATGGGCTGCTGGGAAGCCCAGGGCTTCCTCTTCAGCCCGCCGCGCCCGGCCACCGATTTGACGTCCATGCTTTCCGAAGGCCGCGTCGTCGACATCAAGACCAAGATGTCCGCCGCATAACACGTGGCGCAAAGCGGCCCAGCCAGGCGGAATCGCAATCTCCCAGCCCCGCCTGGTTGGGCCAACGCACGCCAACACGACGTCCCCGTCATTCACGCCCGCGCGCGGCGGCAAGCGTGGCGATGAACCCGACCAGCACCAGAATGACGCCCACCGCACTGAAGGCCGTCACCGGCTCGTCGAGGAAGGTCGCACCGAAGACCACCGACAGCGCCGGCGCCAATGCCAGCAGGACGGCGGCCGGCTCGGCCCCGAGGCGGCGCACGGCGGCAAAGAACAGGAACGTCGCAGCCAGCGCCACGAACAGTCCGTGATAGACGAGCTGCAGTGCGAACGCCGACGGCGATGCCGATGCCGACGTGCCACCCGGTGCCAGCGCGTAGAACGGCACGAACAGCGGCGACACGAGCGCCAGATGGATTGTCAGACCCATCGGTTCGACGCGCCAGCGTGTAACGAGATGGTTGAGCAAGGCCCAGGCCAGGGCGGCAACGAAGAAGATCAGAGCACCGACGTAACCCACCACTTGGCGGTCGCGGTCGACCTCGCTGAGCTGCGCCGCAAGACAGCCGAGCCCGGCAAGCACCAGACCAAGCGCTGCAACCTGCCCCACGGACATCGCCTGCCGACGCACGACCAGCCCGAGGCCGCTCGTAAAGACGGCCAGCAAGCCCGCCAGCAACACCGCGCCGAGACCGGCCGGAACGTAGGCGTAGCCGGCGATGACCAGGAAGTGGAACGGCGGTCCGGCGAGCAGCACAAGCACCGCAAACTTGCGCCAGTCAAGCCGGTTGACGTGGCGTGGATACCAGACCAGATAGATCGCGAGGGCCGCCGGAAAACATGCGGCATAGCGCAGGAACGTCAATTCGACGGCATCGAAGTTCGACGTAATCAGATAGCGCGAAACAACCGAAGAGCCACCCCAGATAACGGCCGCCGCAAGGCCGCACGCAACCCCTGTAACTTGCGCGGCGCGCCAGCCTTTGAAGCATGGGCACGCCGGTTTGGTTTTATGTGGCGGAGCGTGCAGCAACGGCATCGCGGGAGCGATCATCCAGCCTGCTCGCGGGCTGGATGATCGCCCACGGGTTTCGCATCCGCCATCGGAGAAACCGCCGCCGACAGCAAGGTCTGGGCCCTGAAGTGCTTTGCACCCGCCGCGCCCATGAATGTCCTGAGTCCGACGACAAAATCCACGAGGTCCTTCTGGATAATCGATTTCGCCCGCGGTTCGCCGCTGCACAGATCCTCCATCGCCAACCGCGCCGCCTCGCTGGCAAAGCCCCACATCGTCACGCACATCGTCGCTGCCGCACCGTCCGCGCCATCGGCTTCACCGCCAGGCTGCAGTAGATAGGTGCCGCCGTAACGCACGTCGGCGAGCAGCGCGTCGGTTGCCAACCGCCGCGAGCTGAACACGATGTCGCGCAACGCGAGCCATTCCTTGAAACGCGGGGCATCGGCCACCCGGTAGCGCCAGTTGACAAGGAGCGGTGCAAACATGATCTGGCGCTGGAACATCGCATGCGCGTGCGCATCCCACGCGAACGCCGCAACGGTGTCGCCCGAAAACCTGCCGACCTGCTGCACCCCTCGCCCGGTACCGGGCGTCGTTCGTCCCGGCTTACCGGAGCGCACGGTATCATCGCCCTGCCCGGTCTCGCGTGTCTGGCCGTCACGCCCCCTGAGCGGACTTGCCGCCGCAGCGCGCACCCCTCGTCGCCTCATATCTCGATCCATTTCATGTCTCGGCCCGTCTTCTGGCCACCCGCCCCTTGTCTGCACGTCCCCTGTCTGCACGTCCCTTGTCTGCCCCGTCCCTTGTCCCGCCCCGTCTCCTGTCTCGGCCCGTCCAATGTCCGGTCACGCCTCGTCTGCAGAAGCCATGCACAGCACCACACGGTGGCGGAACAACCAAGTCGTCCGCCACCGCCTTCGTGCCAAGACCTGACGGCCCACGGCAGCTTCACGTAGCGCGGTCGCCCGCATCGTAACGATCACACTGCCACCCGCCTCAGGCTCGGCCACGCGCCGACCGATTATCTGTCGGCCTTGTCACATATCGGCCGAGTTACTTTTCGGCCTTGTCAGCCTTCTTGTCGCTCATGTGCGCTGCAAACGGCACGCTCATCGCCGTGCGTACCTGCAGATTGACCGGCTCGACCGCAGGCGCTTCCTTTTTGTCGAGCATGTGCGCGGCAAACGGTACGCTCATTGCTGTACGCACCTGCAGGTTGACGGCTTCGACCGATGGCGCCTGAAGCTTCGCCGCGCGCGAAATGATGGATCTGCTAAGCATAAGATCCTCCTTGCTTTGCCCCCCGTCGCGCCAGCGTCGACGACGGCGCGTTGTCCCTAGAAATCGCTGGCGGAGATAATGTTGCGCGCAAGCAATTGATCGAAGCCGTCGTGGAACTGACGTCGTGCCTCATCGTCACCGACTCGCGGGCCGATTTCCCTCACATAGTCGGCTTCGATTTGCGCAAACGGGCGCCCATCGCAAAGTTCGACGATGAACCAGGCCGCCGAATTGAGATCGTAGATTTCCGGATCGTCCGGCGTGAAGGCATAGGCCCGCCCCCACTCCTCGAACGGTCTGAGCACCACCTCAGGCGTCTTCGCGTAGCTGCCGTTGCGGGAGAACACGCAGGTCCACTCCTTTGTTGTTGGAGATGCAATAGGGATCGCTTGCCGTCAGCCGGCCGTGAAAGGCGTAGGCCGTCGCGCGGCACCCGCCGTGCGAGCCTTGCGTGGCGGAACATTCCGGACAGACGTCTTCGACGTCGCAACTGCGCACCAGCTGATAGGTCGGGTGCTGCCAGGTCTCGAGGAACGCCACTTCGGTGATGTTGCCGTAGCTGACGTACTCGCGCATGTATGGACAGCCGATGGACTCGCCGGTCGGGCTCACCGCCGCAGTCTGCCAGCAGCAATTGCCGTCGCGCGGATGCCAGGACTGCATGAGCTGGATGTCGTCGGGCACGCGCAGCGCATTGAGCGCCGCCATCATTTCATCGAGTGACAGCGACAGCTCCCCCCAGTTCTGCCGCGCCCGCCCCAGTGGATAGAGCCTGAGGATGCCGACCTGGTCGATCCCGAGTTCACCCGCCAGATCGACGTAGGCCTGCAGCGCCTTGTGGTTCTTGCGCGACAGGATGCCGAGCAGCGTCACCTTGAGCCCAGCCGCAAGCGCGTTCCGCATTCCGGCGACCGATGCCGCATAGCTTCCCGGCCGTCCGGTCAGCTCGTCCTGAACCTCGTCTTCCGCCGAGAACAGATCAACGTAGAGCCGGCCGATGCCGAACCGCTTGAGACGCTCGGCCCGCGCCGCGTCGATATCGACGGCATGGGTGCGGATGGCAATGAACAGCCGGCCGCTGGCATGCGCGAGTATCTCCTCGAAATCCGGCCGATCGAAAGGCTCGCCCCCTTCGAAGAAAATGTGCAGAAAGCCTTCGCGGACGAGTTCGTCGATGAACGCCTTCCATTGCTGGGTCGTCAGCTCCGGCCGCTTGGCTGAACCGCAGTCTGCGTAACACAGCTTGCAGTCCATTGCGCAGGTCTGCGTCACGCAGATGGTCAGCTTGAACGGTTTATCCAACCGTGGCGCCGGGCGGTCTGATGACCGGCACATGCGGTCCACCTCACCTTCCGAAAACGCACTGACGGCGGCCACGGCTTCCCTCCCGAACGCTTGCGCACCGACCCGCCGGGGCTTGCAGCTGGCGCTAGGACCATCAGCGTGGCGGCGCATGGGATCGCCGCGGTATTGCCGACTGCCGCACCGGCAGGCCATACAGCTAACTGACGATTATTGCGCAACGCTGTCACCTAGGTAGTTACCTAGTTGAGTTCTCATGAGCCCTATTGCAGACAACGGTGCCGTTGACGGCCGCGCTGCTCAACCGGGCGGCAGCACCCAGACCTCGGTCTTGGCCGGCATCCTGTCACGCGCGATCGTCAGATCCGGCGACTGCAATCGCTTGACGACGAACTCCTTCTGCGCCGCCTCGACGAACCGCCCGAGCGTGAACTCGGAAAAGTAATGCATCGGGATGACGAGCGGCGCCTTGAGCGCCTTCAGCACGTCTATCGTGCCTGGGACATCGAGCGTGAAGCTGCCGTCAACCGGCACCAGCACGACATCCATCTGTCCGATCTGGCCAAGCTGCTGCACCGTCAGCGTATGATGCAGGTGGCCGAGGTGTGCAACGCACAGCCCGCTGATCTCGAACACGAAGATCGAATTGCCGTATTTCATGAACCCGCTCTCATCGCCGAACGAACGCAGGTTGGTCGGGATGTTGCGCACCCGCACGTCCTGTTCGGTCAGATCGTGGATCTGCGCCTTGCCGGGCGTCGGGTTCCAGCCCTTGAGCAGGTGCTTGATTTTGGGGTCCGGATTCAACGAATGATGGGTATGATGCGCGATGTTCATCGTCGCGATCGTCGGTGCCGGCTGCACGGTGATGTAATCGTTGTAGTCGGTCGCGATGGTCACGCCCTTGGGACTCGTCATCAAGAACGTCGAGTGCCCGAGATAGCGCACGTGCATCTCGAACGGCTGCAGCGCCACCGCTCGGATACCCGCCTTATAGACGAAACGCTTGATCGGTGCCTCGGCGAACGCCAGGCACTTGTCGGGTGCCGCTGATTGGGCAAGCCCCGGCAGGGCGAATGCAATCAATGTGGCAAGACTGAGCAAAAAGACGCGAATGAGGTTGAATACGCAGAACATGCAAACCTCCAGGATCAGATGCGGCCGAACCACATCTAATCACCACCCCCGGAGACCGGCAAATGACATCTGGGTGGGGCTCATCCCACCGCGTTGCGATAGAGGAACCGGCGGCGTTCTTCGGGACGCAGGCGCGGGCCGGCGGCGACCGGCACCGTGCGGCACGTTGCAGCGAGCGCGCAGGCACGCCGGTGCAGCGTCACCGGATCTTCGTGCGACGAGGCAAAAAGCCCACCCGCCGCGGCCGCCAGACGCTCCAGGTTGCGGTCGCGAATGCCGAGCGCCCGCAGATGTTCGCTGGTGTTGACCAAATATTCGACGTTGGGCCCGGAAAGGCCGTGCGCACCGCGAATGATGTCGACCTGGCGGCCGAACGCCAGCCGCCGCGCATAGCTCGGATGCGCCCGCTCGACGACATAGGTCACCGCTGTCACTTCCTCGTCACGGCCACCAAGCAACTGCACCGGCGCATAGGTCTCGCGGTAGACGCCTGAGACCTGCTCGCGAGCGCGCAGATAGGAAATCGTCTCGGCTCTGAGCGCCGGCGCCACACGGTAGGCAATACCGTCACACGTACCGCCGCGATCGAGCCCCAGCACCAGACCTGGCCGCGCCTCGCTACCGCGGTGGTGCGTGGAATAGATACAGAACGCGCGTTGAAAACCGACGATGCGCGCCGCGCGCGCCTCGACGTGATCGAACCCCGGCCGCCACATCAGCGAGCCATAACCGAAGACCCAGAGTTCGTCAGTCTCTGACATGTCGGAGCCCGCATGCCGTCGTTCGCCGCGCGCCGCTCATCATGAGGTTTCCTGGCGCTCGGCGGCGGCCACCTGGCGCCCGAAGTCAGGCGCCTCGATATCCTGGCCCGCCTCGATGATGCCGTGGCGAATGCGCCGCGCGTCGGTGAACAACTGGAACAGCGTGTCGCCGTCGCCGTATCGGATCGCCCGCTGCAGGTGCGTCAGATCCTCGGTGAACCGGCCCAGCATTTCGAGCACCGCCTCCTTGTTGTTCAGGAAGACATCGCGCCACATCGTCGGATCGGACGCGGCAATGCGGGTAAAGTCACGAAACCCACCGGCCGAGTATTTGATCACCTCGGCATCCGCCACCCGCTCCAGGTGATCGGCGGTATTGACGATGTTGTAGGCGATGAGGTGCGGCAGATGCGAGGTGATCGCAAGCACCAGATCGTGATGGTCCGGAGACATCGCCTCGACGTTCGACCCAAGCCCCTGCCAGAACGCGGTCAGCCTGGCAACGGCTGCCTCGTCACTCTCGGGCATCGGTGTCAGAATGCACCAGCGCTGGTCGAAAAGCTCCGCGAAACCGGACTCGGGTCCGGAATACTCGGTGCCGGCAATCGGATGGCCGGGAATGAAATGCACTCCTGCCGGCAAGTGCGGGCGCACGTCCGCAACCACCGAGCCCTTGACGGAACCGACATCGGTGACGATCGCTCCGTCTCTGAGGCCGGGCGCCATCGCCTGTGCAACGTCACCACACGTGCCGACCGGAACGCACAGGATGACCAGATCGGCGCCGCGCACGGCTTCGGCCGGGTCCTCGTGGACGCTGTCGACAAGACCGAGCCGCATCGCCGTCTCGCGCGTTGCGCTGCTGCGCGCCGCGCCGGCTATCCCGCCGACCAGACCGCCGCGCCGGGCCGCATGACTGATCGAAGATCCGATCAGGCCAATTCCGATCAGGGCAAGTTTTTCAAAAAGTGGTTTGCTCATTTTTCAGCGTTCGCCGGCCCGCGGCCCTCTTAGACAATCCGTTGCACGCTACGCCGACACGAATTTGCGCAGCGCTTCGACCACCGCCTTGTTCTCGTGCTCTGCACCGATCGTGATGCGCAGGCAGTGGGCGAGCCCATATCCGCCGGTACCCCGCCCGATGATGCCCTGGGACTTCAGGAATTTGTCCGCCGCAGCTGCATCCCTCCCGTCTTCTTTGGGAAAATGGATCAGGATGAAGTTGCCGACGCTGTCCGTCACTTCGAGGCCGAGCTTGCGCACTTCCGCGGTCAGCCACGGCAGCCAGCGATCATTGTGTTCGCGCGCACGTTCGATATGCGCGAGATCGCCAATCGCCGCCGCCCCGGCCGCAATCGTCGGTGCCCCGACGTTGAACGGTCCACGAATGCGGTTGAGTACGCCTGCAACATCGCTCGGACAGTAGGCCCAGCCGAGCCGCAGGCCTGCAAGACCGTAGATTTTGGAGAACGTCCGCGTCATCACCGTATTGTTGGTTGTCGCAACCAGTTCAAGACCGGACTCATAATCGTTGCGCCTGACGTATTCCGCATAGGCGGCATCGATCACCAGCAACACGTCGTCGGGCAGCCCCGCCCGTAGCCGGCGCACTTCACCGATTGGCACATAGGTGCCCGTCGGATTGTTGGGATTGGCCAGAAAAACCGCTTTGGTGCGCGGCGTCACGCACGCCAGGATTGCATCGACATCGGCGGTCAGCGCTCGCTCCTCCGCCACCACCGGTGTCGCACCGGCAGCGAGGATTGCGATCCTGTAGACGAGGAAGCCGTGCTCGGTGTAGATCGCCTCGTCGCCGCGGCTCAGATAGCCTTGCGCCAGCAGGCTCAAGACCTCGTCCGAACCCGCCCCGCACACGATATTGTCGGCGTTGAGCCCGTAGACTGCGGCGATCGCCTCACGCAACTGGGTTGCCGCGCCGTCCGGGTAACGCGCGAGCTTGTCGGCCAGCGCCCGGTAGGCCTCGACCGCCTTCGGGCTGGCGCCGAGCGGCGTCTCGTTGGCCGACAGCACGATCGGGTCGGCATGACCCTCGAGGGCATGCGCGCCGGGTATATAGGCCTGGATGTCCATGACGCCCTTGCGTGGGCTTGGTGAGTTCGTGCTCATCTCTCCGACACCATTCCATGAGGAGCCGAGTTGCATCGGCCCGCTTGGGCCGGCCGCGATCCGGCGGCGCTCGTCCCGCACCGCGCAACAGCGAAAAATGTCTGATAGCCAAACGGCGCCGCAGCCACAACCGGCAGGCACCGCGCTGGTGAACAGAACGCGGTAGTTAGGCGGGTTTGGCGCCAAAAGCAAACTATTGATTGACAATCCCGCTCAGCAACCTAGCAAGGGACGAAGCGCCGAAAAGGGTCTCATAACGACCCGCCAATTCCACTATGATGATCTGACAGCAGCAAGCGCCGGCGGCTTGATTTCCGCCCCCGTCCAACCCAGCATAGGTCCATGAACACCGCTCCGAGCATCGAATCGGTCCCTGTGACCGGCCGCGACAGCCACAGCGAAGTGCGCGATCCGTCAAGTCTGGTTACCCAGTTCCCGGCCGACCAGCCACTGATGCTTGACTGCGGCAAGTCCCTTGGACCGTTCACCGTCGCCTACCAGACCTACGGAGAGCTGAACGCGACCCGTTCCAACGCCGTGCTGATCTGCCACGCACTGACCGGCGACCAGCATGTTGCCAACATGCATCCGGTTACCGGTAAGCCGGGCTGGTGGGAAACCATGGTCGGGCCCGGCCGCCCGATCGACACCGAACGTTACTTCGTCATCTGCCCGAACATTCTCGGCGGCTGCTTGGGCTCCACCGGCCCGGCATCGATCAATCCCGATACCGGTGAGGCATTCGGCCTCGACTTCCCGGTGGTCACCATCGCCGACATGGTCGACGCCCAGGTACGCCTGATCGATCATCTCGGCATCGAACAGCTGTTTTGCGTCATCGGCGGCTCGATGGGCGGTATGCAGGTGCTCGACTGGGCCTCGCGCCATGGCGAGCGGGTCTATTCCGCTGTGCCGATTGCAACGGCGGCCTGGCACTCATCACAGAACATTGCCTTCCACGAGGTCGGACGCCAGGCGGTGATGGCCGATCCCGACTGGTGCGACGGCAACTATCTGGCTGAGGGCCGCATCCCGCGCCGCGGCCTGGCTGTTGCCCGCATGGCAGCCCACATCACGTATCTTTCGGAAGAGGCCCTGCAGCAGAAGTTCGGCCGCAACCTGCAAAACCGTGACGACCGCTCGTTCTCGTTCAACGCCGACTTCCAGGTGGAAAGCTATCTGCGCCATCAGGGCTCGACCTTCGTCGACCGCTTCGATGCCAACAGCTATCTCTACATCACGCGCGCGATGGACTACTTCGACATGACGGCGGATAACGGAGAGATTCTCGCCAACGCATTCCGCGACACCAAGACCCGCTTCTGCGTCGTCTCGTTTACCAGCGACTGGCTCTATCCAACGCGCGAGAGCAAGGAAATCGTCCGCGCCTTGAACGCCGTGGCAGCCAACGTCTCGTTCGTCGAGATCGAAAGCGACAAGGGCCATGACGCTTTTCTGCTCGACGAACCGGAGATGTTTGCGACGGTCGGCGGCTTTCTCAATGCCGGCGCCCGGCGCCGCGGCATTGCAGCGGCACGGGGGGCGTGATGCTGAGCCGCCTGCCGCCAGCCAACGACCCGATAACCGGCGAGCCCTATCGCGCAGACCACATGCTGATCGCCGAAATGGTCTCTGTCGGCGCCCGCGTCCTCGATGTCGGCTGCGGCGACGGCGCCCTGCTGCAGTTGCTGGGCGACATGCGCGCCGTCGACGGGCGCGGCATCGAGATCGAACGCGAGAAGGTCAACGCCTGCGTCGCACGCGGCCTGTCGGTCATTCAGGGTGACGCCGATGCCGATCTCGACGACTATCCCGATCAGGCGTTCGACTACGCGATCTTGAGCCTCACCATCCAGGCCACCCGCTTTCCCAAGACGGTGCTTGAAAATCTACTGCGGATCGGCCGCCACGCCATCGTCTCGTTCCCGAACTTCGGCCACTGGGAGGTCCGCGCCAAGCTGCTCTTCACGGGCCGCATGCCGAAGACGCGCAACCTGCCGGAGGCCTGGTATTTCAGCCCCGACGCCCACCTGTGCACGATTGCCGACTTCGCCGACCTGTGCCGCTTCGTCAATGCCGAGGTTGAACGCGCTGTCGCCTTCAACAGCTCTGGCCGGCGGCTGCCGATCAACCGCTCGATCCGGCTGCAGAACGTGTTTGGCGAAAAGGCGGTGTTCCTCTTGCGGGGCCGCCCGTCGGGCAACCCCGGTTCGGACGACATCACGTGATGACGGCGCCGCTGCCGCTCGATCTGATCACGCTGTTCAAGCTGACGGTTACGCCGGTCCTCGTCGGCATCGCAAGCCTCGCCGCGCGCCGCTGGGGCAACACGGTGGCGGGCCTCATCGCCGGCCTGCCTTTGATGACGGCACCGATTTCCGTCTTCCTTGCTCTGGAGCAGGGCAAGGCGTTCACCGTCGATGCTACCACCGGCATCTTGATCGCATTGGCTTCGATCGCGTTTTATGCCGGCACCTATGCGATTGCCGCACGCTTTGCACCCTGGCCGGTTGCGATCACCGCCGCCTACGCCGCATTCTTCGTGGCGGCGTGGCAGATCCAGCCGCACATCGAGACGCTTTGGCAGGCGATTGCCTGTGCCTACGGTGCCATCGTTATCTCGGTGCTGCTCATTCCACGTCATCGCCAGCCCGAGACACCACCGCGCATCCCCTGGTGGGAAATCTGGCTGCGCATGTTTGCAACGGCAATCATGATCGCATTCGTAACGGCGACCGCGGCGCTGTTTGGCCCGACCTGGACCGGCATCGTTGCGACGATACCGGTTCTCGCGACGGTGATGGTGACCTTCACCCATGCCCGCTGGGGCAGCGATGCAGCCACCCGCTTCATGCGCTCGATGATGCTGTCGCTGATCGCCTTCACCACATTCTTTGTCGTTGTCGCATTCGCGCTCGAGACCTATGGCATTGCCGCGACCTACATCGCCGCGACACTCGTGGCATTGTGCGTCAGCCCGGGCGTTGCAGCGCTTGACAGTGCCCTCTTTGGCCGGAACGCAAACGGGCAAAAGCACTGACACCGACATCGGCGCAAGCGCATGGTTTGACGATAGCCGCAAACGCCGCGATAACGCGGAACCATGACATATCAACGTCCAAGATCCACCTGCCGCCATCCTGCACGCGCCTTGCTCGGCGGTTTCATTGCCATCCTCCTCGCCGCAACGTCGACGCTCGCACAAGGTTCTGCCACGGCCGCCAACAAGCGCTTTGCCCTGCTGATCGGCAATCAGGCCTACGCCGCCAGGGTCGGCGCGCTCAAAAACCCGCACAACGACGTCGACCTCATCGCCGCCACGCTGGCCTCGATCGGCTTTCACAAAGACAACGTGCGTGTCGTGCATGACGCCGATCGCGTGTCGCTACTACGCACCATCGACGCGTTCGCGGACAAGGTTGCCGCCGCCGGGCCGAACGCGATCGCCTTCTTCTACTATTCAGGCCACGGCGCAGCCAGCAATCGCGACAACCGCAACTACCTGATCCCGACCGGCATCGCCGCCCTCGACCGCAATGTCTGGTACCAGGCCGTCGCGCTCGACGACATCGTAACCAAGCTCGCAGATCGCGCGCCGGATGCCGCCCACTTCGTCATCTTCGATGCCTGCCGCAATCTGTTGCGCATGCCGACCAAGGGCCGCAAAGGCTTCGTGCCGGTCGCCGAGCGCCGCGGCATGCTGATTGCCTTTTCGACCGACCCCGGCCAGACCGCATCGGACGAAGGCACCGGCGCCGGCCCTTACGCGGCGGCGCTTGCCCGCGAACTGGCAAAACCCGGCCAGCACCATCTCGATCTCTTCCAGAACGTCAAGGAGCAGGTCTTCCGCAAAACCGGAACGCAAGTGCCATGGGAACGCAATGGCCTGCTTCAGCGCATATACCTAGCCGGCACCGCGCGATCCGAAACGACCACGGCGTCACCTGCACCGGCTGCCGAACGTGCCTGGTCGGCCCTCGGCGAGACGCGCGACAAGGCTGTTCTGGAAGCCTTCATTGCGAACTATCCGAAAAGCTTCTACGCCGTGCTGGCGCGCCGGCGACTGGCCTCATTGTCGCCTACACCGAAAACCACGCCCTCGTCGCCAGGCACGCAACCGACGACGCACTCGACCACGCCCGATGATGGCGCCACGATCGGCAATTTCGCGCAACGCCGCCCCGATGGTGGTCTCGTCCTGACGGCGCCCAAATGGGCGGGCGCCAAGGGGTTCCGTCGCATCTCAAAGAAAGAGGCTGAAGCGCGCCTAGCCGGCTACACGGTCGTCTATGGCAACGGCAGCCGCGAATTTCACAGCCCCGACGGCAAGACCAAGATCTGGCGCAAACGGCGCAACGCCTATTCCTACGGCAACTGGTCGGTCAGCAGCACAGGCCGGCTCTCCTACCGATACGGCTCGCGCCAGGGCTGCTGGGGCTATATTCTCTACAACGCCGAAACGCAGAAGTTTCGCGTCGACTGGCGCAAAGCCAACTGCAAATACGGATTCGCCCGCTTTATCGTAGGCGAGCACCTCAAATAATCGTCCTCGATCTTCTGACGTGCACAGTTCCGGCCAAACAGCAAACAACACTTGATTCGGCGCAACGCTTGCTTCATCGGCGGCCTTCGCTTAGAGCAACCTGCTTTCATTCGGAACCGGTCCGCTTCCGAAGGAAAGCAGGTTGCTCGATCCTTTAGAGGCGCTCATCTTTGTGCCTTTAGTTGGAGCCGCGACAGCGGCTCCAACTAAAGTATCGATGACCTAACCAAGGCGGCGAATCACATACCATCGCCCCGACCGCCGCAGCGAAGGATCGAAAGCCGGCCATGGCCAAACCCGAAATCACCGTTCACCGCGGAGACCTGCCCGCCGCTCTCGCGTTCACGGGCGCGGTCGCGGTCGACATCGAGACGCTCGGCCTCAATCCGCATCGCGACCGTCTCTGCGTCGTCCAGCTTTCGGCGGGCGACAACACCGCACATCTCGTCCAGATCCCCCGCGACGCCTATGACTGCCCCAACCTGACCGCCCTCCTGGCCGATCCGAAGGTGGAAAAGATCTTCCACTTTGCCCGCTTCGACATCGCGGTTCTGCGCAAGTATCTCGGCGTCGTGACGACACCGGTGTTCTGCACCAAAATCGCCTCCAAGCTGGTGCGCACCTACACCGACCGCCACGGCCTGAAGGATCTCACCTCGGAATTGCTGGGCATCGATTTGTCGAAGCAGCAGCAAAGCTCGGACTGGGCGGCGGACCACCTGAGCGATGCTCAGCGCGCCTATGCCGCCTCGGACGTTCTCCACCTCCACGCCATCAAACAGCGCCTGGAAGAGATGCTGCAGCGCGAACAGCGCCGCCACCTTGCCGATGCCGCATTCGCCTTTCTCCCATTTCAGGCGGAGCTGGACCTTGCAGGCTTCGGCAACATCGACATTTTTTCCCACGCATGAGGGCGGTGTGCCGGCAAGATCACACCGGCGCATTGGCGAAAGCCCAGTCCCAATCTTTCCGCAATTTCATCGCACAAGCATATCGGTGAGTGCTGCCCAATCGGCGTCACCCGGCCGCATCGCGACGACGTTACATCGTGCGTGCAATACAACTGCGGCGCATTATGCTAAGGATGCGCAATACCGGTTTGCGCTCCTTCGTGAGCCTGAGGCGACCTGGCACCCGCGCCGCCGCCTCACAGACAAGAATTGACGCTTTGGCCGGGCGGGTTCGGTCAGCGCAGTCTGGTTGACTGAGATGGCGCTCGTTACGCTCGATGATCAGCCGGGAGGCGGCCGCGGGCTCGTTCTCTACGATCCCACACAGCGCCAGCGTGCGATGAAGGCTGCGCGCCGTCACTCGGTCATCGTCCGCATCTTTCGCCTGCTTCTGCCCCTCGCTGCAGTCATACTGCTGGGCGGTTACGTGATCTCGCTCCAGATGAGCACCAAGATCTCCGACGACATCAACGAAGGCACATTTCGGATCGGCTCGATTGATCTGCTGTCCACCAAGCCGACGATGCGCAATCCGACCTACACCGGTTTCAATAAGAAGGACGGAACCGAATACACCGTCCGCGCCGACAAAGCGGTAACCGATCTCGATGAAACCAAGCCGATCGACCTCTTCGGTATCACGGCAACCGTCAAGCAGACCAACGGCACCTCGATTGTCATGACGGCAAAGGAAGGGCAGTTCGAGCGCAACAATCACAAGCTCGACCTCTCCAAGAAGATCGTCATCCGCACCTCTGACGGCATGGCGGCCGGCTTGACTGAGGCTACGATCTACACGCGCAAGGGCTTGATCCGTTCACCGAAACCGGTTGCGGTGCGCTTCTCTGCCGGCACGTTGCGCGGCGATACGATGATCCTTCGCCAGAAAAAGCGCCAGGTTGATTTTCGGGGCAATGTCGTTGCCAATCTCCAGCCGGCCAAGCAATCCGGGCACGCCGGCAAGCCCGCGGCCCGGCGCTCGCCACGCCCGACCGGAACCGGTTTGGCAGGATTGACCGGGCAGTCTTCGGATCCGGTCAAGGTCAGGGCACCGCGACTGCGCATCGACGACACCGTCAAGACGGCCCGGTTTGCAGGCGGTGTCAAAGCGGTCCAGGGCGAGGCTCGCCTCGCTGCCCGCTTCCTCGATGTCGAATATACCGGCACGACGACGGGCGGCAGCGGTGAGAGCGCCGCCGTGAAGCGGCTCCACGCCCGCCAGAAGGTCGTCATCACCCGCCCCGGCGACCGCATTGCGACCGACCTTGCGACCTTTGACGTTGAACGCAATATCGCGGAGCTGTCCGGCGGCGTCGTGATCAACTCGGGCAAGAACCGGCGGATCATGAGTGACAAGGCCTACGTCGACTCGACACGCGACTATATCCGCCTCACCGGCCAGGTGATCGCCACTCAGGGAGACAGCGTCCTGCGCGGTACGAACCTCGAAGTCGACCAGAAGCGCGGCCTCATGACCTTGACCAATCCGCTGGAAAAGAACGGCCGCGTCAAGGCCCGTTTTGTCGATGAAGACGCTGAACAGGCAGCGAAAGACAAACAGAAGAAAGCTACGGCACGCAAAGCCAAGGCGAACTCCAATCCTCTGGCCGGCCAGACGTTTACGACAACGCCCGGCGCACCGGTCGAAGTCGAAGCAACCCGCCTCGACGTCGACGACACCAAGCGCCTCGCCACCTTCCGCGGCAAGGTGCGCGCCGTCCAAGGTGATTTTGCCATCCTGACCGACGTTCTGCACATCACCTATACAGGCGGCTCCGGCCTCGCCATTACCGGCCCCTCCACAACGGCGGCACATCAACCGGGCGCTGCAACCAAAATCAAGTCGATCGTCGCGCCGGGCCGCATCAAGGTCGAATCACCCGGCGGACAATCGGCCGCCGGCGATAGCGGCGAGTTCGACTTCGAAAAGAATGCGATCGTCTTGAAGGGCGACATTGTTGTCACGCGCGGCCGCCAGCTTGTCCGCGGCGAAAATTTGTATATCGATCTGACATCCGGTTTGAGCCGTATCGAAACCGGCGCCGCCTGGAACTCGCGAACGTCGGACCCGAACGGCAGAGCGGTGACTAACGATCCGAAAGCAGCAGCAAAGATTGCAGACCCTGCAAACCGGCGCGCATGCGGCGGACGCATGTGTGCGGTGTTCTTTCCGGCCGACCTCAAGAATGGAGCCGCCAACAAAAAGTCCGGCAGCAATGCGACGTCCGCCACCACCACGCAAAAAACCGTCAAGACACCGGATGCGAAGGCCTCCTCGATTGGCAACAGCTGGTCGGTATCGACAACGCCGAACGCCAACGACCCCTCGAGCGGCTTCGGAGAACAGAGTAACTAACACGCGGTGTTGACCTTATCCGGCCCGTCGTCGACCCTGACCCAATCAGTATGCGAGGATCGTGGGCATCGCCCCGCCATCGCCCACCATGTGCAAGAGTGCAGCGAGCAACCGTGAGAATTCTGCCGTTCGGACGCAAGCGGACTGACCAGGAAGACGTTGACCTGCATGCCGGTCAATCGAACGGTGCCATGCCCGCCAGCCCCGGGCACGATCAACCGGTCGAGATGGCGATCCGCCAGGAAGGCTGGCTGTCGGTCGAGCAGGTCCAGAAGAGCTACAAGCGCCGCATGGTGGTTAATGGCGTCAGCCTGGCTGTCCGCCGCGGCGAATCCGTTGGCCTGCTCGGCCCCAACGGTGCGGGCAAGACGACGGTCTTCTACATGATCACCGGGCTCGTCCCGGCCGATGCCGGCAACGTCTTCATTGACGGCCACGACGTTACCAGGCTGCCGATGTACCGCCGTGCCCGCCTTGGCATCGGCTACCTGCCGCAGGAGGCCTCGATCTTTCGCGGCCTGACCGTGGAACAAAACATCATGGCCGTCCTCGAACTGGTCGAACCGAACCGCCGCCGCCGCCGCGAACAACTCGACAGCCTGCTCGAGGAATTCAACATCACGCGCCTGCGCAAATCACCGTCCATCGCCCTTTCGGGCGGCGAACGCCGGCGTTGTGAAATTGCCCGCGCGCTGGCCAGCCGGCCGTCATTCATGTTGCTCGATGAGCCTTTTGCCGGCATTGACCCCATTGCCGTCGGCGATATCCAGGAGCTTGTACGCCATCTCACCGGCCGCGGTATCGGCGTCTTGATAACCGATCACAACGTGCGTGAGACCCTGGATCTTATCGATCGCGCCTACATCATTTATGATGGCAGCGTCCTGACGCAGGGCGACCCGCAAGAGATTATTAAGAATGAAGACGTCCGCCGGGTCTATCTGGGGGACATGTTCGGTTAAGTAAGCCATCCGTAAACCTTCAATCGGCACTCTTCCGGGCGGGGAAGTCAACGGAATTCTACGATGGCGCTTTCTGCCAAACTGGAGATGCGACAGGGCCAGCAGCTGGTGATGACACCGCAGCTGCAGCAGGCCATCAAGCTTTTGCAACTCTCCAACATGGAACTGAGCGCGTTCGTCGAGGCCGAACTGGAGCGCAATCCGTTGCTGGAGCGCGACGAGGCCGACCAGTCCCAGCCCGCGACCGACGATGCAGCGAGCACGGGCGATGCCGCAGTCTCCGGAGATGGCGCAAACGCGGGCGAAGGCGACACGGAGCCCTGGCTTGACCTTGATGCCACCAGCGCTCCGACCACCGACCTCGACACCGATTACGAGAACGTCTACGCCGACACCAGCAGTGTCGACCTGCCGAGCGGCACGCTCTCCTCGTGGGCCGGCGTGCGCACCCGCAGCAGCGCGGAATCCGGCGATGCCAACCTCGAGGCCTACGTCTCGAGTGACCTGTCTCTATCTGATCACCTGATGGGCCAGCTCCACCTTGCGGTCGACGATCCGGCGGATCTGATAATCGGCCGCTACCTCGTAGACCTTGTTGACGAGGCCGGCTACATCCTCGGCGATCTCGCCGAAATCGCCGACAAGCTCGGCGTCAGCGCCAACCGCGTCGACGGCGTGCTCGCCAAGCTGCAGTCCGGTGACCCGGCCGGCATCCCGGCGCGCAGCCTCAGCGAGTGCCTGCGCCTGCAACTGCAGGAACGCAATCGCTTTGACCCGATCATCGCCAAGCTGCTGGACAATCTGCATCTGCTGGCGAGCCACAAGCTCAACGACTTGAAGCGCGCCACCGGCGTCAGCATGGACGAACTGACGGAGATGATCGCCGAACTCAAGGCGCTCGATCCCAAGCCCGGCCTGCGCTTTGGCTCGACCCAGGTCCAGACGGTGGTTCCGGACGTGATCGTACGGCCGGCCCGCGACGGCAGCTGGATCGTCGAGCTCAACAACGACACGCTGCCCCGCGTCCTCATTGATCGCACCTACTACGTGACCGTGTCGAAAGGCGCACGCTCATCAGGCGACAAGGAATATCTCCAGGATTGCCTGCAAACCGCCAACTGGTTGGTCAAGAGCCTCGACCAGCGCGCCCGCACCATTCTGCGCGTGTCGCAGGAAATCGTGCGCCAGCAGGACGGTTTCTTCAGCCATGGCGTGCAGCACTTGCGACCGCTCAATCTCAAGACCGTCGCCGACGCCGTTTCGATGCACGAATCGACGATCAGCCGCGTGACCAGCAACAAGTACATGGCCACGCCGCGCGGCATCCTCGAACTCAAGTATTTCTTTTCGTCCGCAATTTCATCGACCGACGATGGCGATGCACACTCCTCCGAAGCCGTACGGCACCGGATTCGGGCCATGATCGACGCCGAAGCGGCCGACGCCGTGCTCTCGGACGACAAGATCGTCGACAAGCTCAAGCAGGACGGCATCGATATCGCGCGACGCACGGTCGCCAAATACCGCGAGGCGATGCGCATTCCCTCTTCGGTGCAACGCCGCCGCGAAAAGCGCCTTCAGGCGCAGGCCTGATCAAGCCGGCAGCGCGAGTTTGCATCGGCCTGGCACGATGATCGCCTCAAAAGAATCGAGCAACATTCTGCTCTAATTCGGAATCGGACCGATTCCGAGTCAAAGCAGGTTGCCCTTAGTGTGCCATTAGGAGAGTCGGCCGCGGCCACCACCCGCATGCAATCGGCCCGCACCGAGCCGCCCTGTTCGAGACAGTTTGACACACCGACATCAAATGGATAACGCTTTTACTTCCGAGGAGATGTTCTGAAACCTGCATCAAAGAAACGGACCAATATCAGGAGGCCAAAATACAAGTATTGAGATAAAGTGCGCACGTTTCCTGACACGCCAAGACAACAACAATGGAAGGACGACATGACGATCCAAGTAACTGGCAAGAATATCGACGTTGGGAATGCGCTACAGAATTACCTGGTAGACCGCACCAGGGGCGTTCTTGAGAAGTACATCGGCCCCGAGATCTCCGGTCACGTACGGGTTTCAAAGGAACGCAGCCGCTTTCAGACGAACTGCTCGATACGCCTGCGCACCGGCCTCCTGCTCGAGGCTCACGGTGACGGCGTCGATGCATACGCCAGCGCCGACGCTGCCTTGGAGCGCCTCGACAAGCGCGTGCGCCGCTACAAGCGCCGGCTCAAGGACCACCACCATTCTGATAATCGCAATGCGACATTCTCACAGTCCACAGCGCCTGACTATGTCGTCCAAATCGAAGAAGAAGACATTGAAAACAAGGGGAAAAACGATGATCCCTTGATCATCGCAGAAACCGAGCGAACGATTTCGGAAATGCGCGTCAGTGAAGCCGTGATGCAGCTGGACTTGACGGATGAGCCCTTTTTGGTGTTTCGCAATGCTGCAAGCGGATCGACCAACATCGTTTACCGTCGGTCCGACGGGAATGTCGGCTGGATTGATCCAGGAAAGACGTAAAGCAGGCCACGTCTCCGCATGAGGGACCGCCAATCGGGCGCAGCCGCTTATTGGGGCACAGACTTTCGGCGCGATTGATGCGTAGAACGCTACGTTCGTTTGCTCTCGCAAGGGAAGAATACGGCAATGGACCTTGGTGATCTCGTCACTCCGCAGGGCATCGTCCCATCGCTCAAGGTGACGACAAAGAAACAGGCACTCCAGGAACTCGCGAGCTTTGCCTCCGGCATGACCGGCATCGGGCAACGCGAGATATTCGACACACTGTTGCAACGCGAGCGCCTCGGCTCGACCGGCCTCGGTCGCGGTATCGCGATACCCCACGTGAAGTTCCGCGACCTCGACAAGATCGTCTGCGTCTTTGCCCGCCTCGACAACCCGATCGACTTCGAGGCCCTGGATGACGAACCGGTAGACCTGATTTTCCTGCTGTTGGCGCCGGAACACGCCAGCGGCGACCACCTCAAGGCGCTCGCTCGCATTTCCCGCCTGTTGCGCGAACCGGAAGTCTCGAAGCGCCTGCGCGAGACGGATGATCAGGCCCAACTTCTGCGCGCTCTGACCGAACCTGCAACCCCGCACGCCGCCTAGATCAATTCCGCCCTAGGCGGAATCACACCGCCTGCCCACTCCCCCGCCCGGCCGCCCAAAACCACGATTGCATGGGCGGCCGGGAGGGGGAGTGGGACGGTTCCAGCTAAACCTGAAACGCTCTGACGGCCAGCCGCGATACGTTCACTGGTTGCCGCAAACATCTCGGACCGTGGCGAAAGCAACACCGTACGCCGCCTACCCGAACGCGTAGAGCCCTGCGAGACCGGCAGCTCCGACGATAATGCGCCACCAGGCAAACAGCCCGAAACCGTATCGGCTGACGTAATCCAGCAAGTAGCGCACCACCGCAACCGCGACGATGAATGCCACGATAAAGCCGACAATGATGCTGGCGACGTCGTCGGGCTGCAGCACCGACCAGTTCTTGTAGAGGTCGTAGGCGAACGCACCGGCCATCGTCGGCATCGCCAGAAAGAAGCTGAACTCCGCCGCCGAACGCTTGTCGGTTCCCATCAACAGCGCGCCGACGATCGTCGCCCCCGAGCGCGACACACCGGGTATCATGGCCAAACACTGGCAAATCCCGATCTTGAATGCCAAGGACGGCGGAAAGTCCATCACGTCGGTATAGGTCTGCTCGAGCGTCAATCGATCGACGATCAACAACACGATACCGCCGACGATCAGCGTCGCGCAGACCAGCGCCGGCGTTTCGAACAGCACGCTCTTGATGAAGCCGTGCGCCAGGACACCAACCACCGCCGCCGGCAGAAACGCCAGCAGAATGCTGAACACGAACCGCCGCGTGCGCGCATCGCTCGGAAAGTCCACCAATAATTTCAGAAGCTTGGCGAAATAGACCGATAAGATTGCCAGGATCGCGCCGAGTTGGATCAACACCTCGAACGTCTTGGCCGGCGAATCGAAGCCGAGGAAATGGCCGGCCAGCAACAAATGTCCGGTCGACGAGACCGGGATGAACTCCGTCAGTCCCTCGAGAAACCCGAGCAACACCACCTGCCATGTCGGCATCCGCAAATCCCCCCGTGGCGTCCGGCACGCCGGTTGTGATAGTCTCCAGCCAGTCATCACCGCGTTGGCTGGCCGGTTGGCTTTGGAGCGCCAACACAGGCCTGTAACAGGAATTGACCCGGGAAGGTGCAGCGGCAATGCCACATTCCCATGCTCGTACGACAACCTGTTTGGCTTGACAAACGATCCCGGCTGGCGTGGTTCGTCGAGATTGTTTCACGTTCCCTGATCAACCCTGCATCATGCGCCGATTGATACATTATCCGCTGTGTCCGCATTCGCGCTCGATCCGACTGGCGCTCGGCGAACTGCGCCTGGAGTTCGACCTGGCCTACGAAGAACCCTGGGCGTGGCGTCCGGCGTTCCTGGCGATCAACCCATCCGGCGCGCTGCCGGTCCTGCAGCTCGACTATGGCCTGACGCTGTGCGGCACCTATGCCATTGCCGAATTCCTTGCCGACACCTACCCGGAACACCCGGCCGACGGCGGCGCACCACCCGTCCTTCCGGGAGATTTCGAGGCGCGCGCCGAGGTCCGGCGTCTGGTCGACTGGTTCCACCAGAAATTCCACCGCGAGGTATCGGGCGAACTGCTGACCGAAAAGCATTACCAGCGCGCTCTGGGCCCCCGCGCCAGGCCGCCTGATTCCGCCGTGCTGCGCGCCGTTGCCAAAAACCTGCGGTATCACCTGGAATACGTCTGCTTCCTGGCGGACCACCGCAACTGGCTCGCCGGTGACGACCTCAGTTTTGCTGACCTCGCCGCCGGCGCTCATGTATCGGTGCTCGATTACCTGGGTGAGATCGACTGGCAGGATTATCCGTCCGCCGCGAATTGGTACGTCCGGCTGAAGTCTCGCCCGGCGTTCCATCCGCTTTTGGAGGACTACCTCCCGAGCCAGCCACCGGCCGCCCACTATGCCGAACTGGACCACTAGATCATCGTGCCTTAGGCTGGAACGACAGTCGCGGCTCCAACCTAGAGCGTTTCAGGTTTAGCTGGAACCGTCCCACTCCCCCGCCCGGCCGCCCAAAACCACGATTGCATGGGCGGCCGGGCGGGGGAGTGGGCAGGCGGTGTGATTCCGCCTAAGGCGGAAATGATCTAGGGCACAAAGATGATCGCCCCTAAAGAATCGAGCAACCTGCTTTAGCCCTGACCGCAGGCGCACCTCACAGCCGTCACCAAGCCCGTGCCAGAATCACTAGAACACCACCTCCGCGAGGATGCCGCCGCCTACGGTTTCGACGCCTTCGGCATCTGCCGCCCCGACGCCGTTGCCGATGCTGCCGCCGGCCTCGCAGGCTACCTCGAAGCAGGCTATCACGGCGATATGTCCTGGCTCGCAGCCACCGCCGAACGCCGCTCCAATCCGGTCCGGCTCTGGCCTGACTGCCGCTCGGCAATCCTGCTCGGGCTGAGCTACGCACCGGGCCATGACCCGCTGATCCGGCTTGGCGAAACAGATCGCGGCCTCATCGCCGCCTACGCCAAGGGCCGCGATTACCATGACCTGATCAAGGGCCGCCTGAAACAGGTCGCGGGCCGCTTCGCCGCCAGAGCCGGATGCAACGTCAAGGTGTTCGTCGACACTGCACCGCTCATGGAAAAACCGCTTGCCGCGGCTGCTGGTCTCGGCTGGCAGGGCAAGCACACCAACCTGGTCTCGCGCCAACACGGATCCTGGCTGCTGCTCGGAGCAATCCTCACCGACGCCGATCTCACGCCGACGGCACCGGAAGCCGATCTATGCGGCACCTGCCGGCGCTGCCTCGACATCTGCCCGACCGATGCCTTTCCCGCGCCCTACCATCTCGACGCGCGCCGCTGCATCGCCTACCTCACGATCGAATACGCCGGCCACATTCCCGCCGAGTTTCGCCCGGCCATCGCCAATCGCGTGTTCGGCTGCGATGACTGTCTCGCCGTCTGCCCATGGAACAAGTTCGCCGAGCGCGCCCGCGAGACCAAACTCCACGCCAGGAGCGAAACCGATGACCCGCCGTTGTCCGAGCTGGTCCACCTCGACGACAAAGCCTTTCGCAAGCGCTTCGCCGGCACGCCGATCAAACGCACCGGCCGCGATCGCATCGTGCGCAACGTACTGATCGCAATCGCCAACGCCGCCGATACGAGCCTTGTAGGCCCGGTCATGGACCGCCTGTGCGATCACGCAGCGATCGTCCGCGCCATGGCCGTATGGGCCGCCGGCACGCTGCTGCCGCGCACCGACCGCGTGAAACTTGCCGAACGCCACCTGCCGTCCGAAACCGATCCGGACGTGCGCCGCGAGTGGACCAGCATCAGCGCATCAAGGGACCTGCTGCAATGACGAGACTGCTCTGTTTCGGGTGCGGCTATTCCGGCCGCGCCTTTGCAAGCAAATGGCGCGCAGCCGGTCACCGCGTCATCGGCACCACACGCTCCGAGACCCGCGCCGCCGATCTCGAAGCCGCCGGCATCAAACCGCTTCTGTTTGACGGGCTAACGCGCGGCGAAGACGTTGCGGGCGCCATTGCTGATGCAACCCACATTCTCATCTCCATCGCCCCGGGCAGCGAAGGCGACGCCGTGCTCGCCCACCACCGGCAGGACCTGGCTCGAAGCGATGCCCTCACCTGGCTCGGCTACCTCTCGACGGTCGGCGTCTATGGCAATCACGACGGCGCCTGGGTCGACGAGACGACGCCGGTCAAGCCGGTTTCGCAGCGCAGCATCCAGCGCGTCGCCGCGGAACAGGCCTGGCAGGACGCCGCCACGGCACACGGTTTTCCGCTACAGATCTTTCGCCTGTCGGGCATTTACGGGCCCGGCCGTAGCCCGCTCGACCGTCTTCGTGCCGGCACCGCCCGCCGCCTGATCAAGCCCGGCCAGGTCTTCAACCGCATCCATGTCGACGACATCGCGGCGACCTTGCTGGCGGCAGCCGCTGCGCCCGACACACCCGGCATCTACAACGTCACCGACGATCTGCCGGCCCCGCCTCAGGACGTGGTTGCCTATGCAGCCAGCTTGATCGGTGCCGAGGTTCCACCGGATATCCCTTTCGAGACGGCCGACCTGACGCCGATGGCGCGCAGCTTTTACGGCGAGAACAAGCGGGTTGGCAACGCCAGGATCAAGCGTGATCTCGGCGTCCGCCTCACCTATCCGACCTACCGCGAAGGCCTTGCTGCAATTGCGGCGGCGTCCTGAAATGACCGTGGTCGCACCGTGTTCGGAATTGACGAGCGTACGGACAAGGCCGCAAGCGCGGCCCGGCGCCAATGCTGCCTGCGCGCAGGGCCAGGCGGCGCGAGCTGGCACAACCGCCCGCGAACGCATTGGACCAGAGCTTGTTCAGATTGTGTTCACGCCCCCTGTGATTGGATAGTTGCCACATTCAGATTGTCGACTAGGCAGCGGGCCACCCGGCCCACATCAAATGGCGACACCGGTTCGCTGGGGCGCGTTCCATGCAGTGCACAGAGTTTTGTAGACGACCGCGTATTTCAGGTCCGCTTCGGGCGTTGGCCGCAGTGGCCTTGGTCTCGGCGTTCGCCGGTCCGGGCCTGGCGGCCCAGCCGGACGCCGCCGACGCGTTGGCCCAGAAATTCATCGATCTCCCGGCCCAGGAGGCCGACAGCGTCGAAGAGCGCGCGAAGGAGTACCGCCGCCAGCGTGCTGCAGCAGCCCGTGCCGCCCGCGAGCGCGCGGAAGCCGAATTGCGCCGCCACGCCGCCGAGCGCGAGGCACGCGAGCGCCAGCGCGCCGGCTGGGACAGTAAACTCGATGCCTTGATGGAAAAGCTGCGCCGAAGGCGCCAGGCAAATCCTCCGGAACCGGCCAGCCGCGATCACGCCGAGGCGCCACCGCATAACGTCATCGTGCCGCCGCTTGACCACCGCCGCGCGCTGCCGCTGGCACCGCGACGCGAAAAGCGCCACGCCGGCCACGCTCGTCCGACACCGCCAGCTATCAAAGTTGTGCAACCGCGCAAGGTCACGATCCTGATGGTCATGCGCGCGCGCCGGCCCCGCCGCCGCGGCGTAGACTCTGCGCTCGACCCCGTCCTGTGCACGGGCGGTCGCTGCTACGTGAGCCGCGGTGCCAGCCGCAACGCCCGCGAAATGCCGCGCGTTGCAGCCCTCGGTCCGTTCAACTCGCTCGGCCGCAGGGCCGGCGCCTGCAAGCGCTCGCCGGCCTGCATCTTCCGCCGCGTCGACCTTGCCGCCGCCAGCGCTGAAATCCAACCGGTCGACCTCGGCTGGCTGCGCCATGACCGCCGCAACACGGTGCGCGTGACGGCCGACCCGTCGTGCCGGCTCATCCACAAGCGCCTGTCCTGCCGTGCAGCCGTCGACAGCGGCGACTATCGCATGTGGATCGTGCCCGAAGACATCGCCCGCCGTGCCGGCCCCGCCGCGCTCACCGAGGCATTGCGCTCCGGCCTGCGCGCCATCCAGCAACAGGCAGCACTCCACGGCGCAGCCGCACGCTAAAGGCCGGCCTGGCCGCTGGAGACCACCCTGCGGAGCCCTCAGCCAAAATCAAAAGTGCGAAAAATTCTGGACGCTACCTGCGCTGTCACGGCCAGTGCGGTTGTCGCGACGCTGCCAAACCACCTCACATAACGGAAATTCACCGTTCGACGTGAAGGGCCAGCTACAGACGCGAACAGCGGCAGCATGCTCCGAAGACCTCATCGATGATCGATCGCAATAGCGAACGCGACCTAATGTAAGGGCGCCGCACCGCATCAACGACGCGAAGTCCACAAACCAGACCAACAGGGGACACAACCGGGTTTATTGTCAGGCGCCGTGCTCCCACTCGTCATGGACGATGGGCGGACACCACAATGGCAGGCATCGGCACATTGTAGCGTGTCCCCTGCCGGTACCTTTCAAGGCCTTGTTCCACGGCACGCTTGATTTCTACGAGCGCTCCGGAAGTTTGACCTTTCAACGTGGCAGCGGCGCGGATCGTGCCGTCCATGACGGCAATGAAGAGTTCATCGGTCGATTCCAAATTCCATGTTTGTGGCGCCGTTCGCCGTTCAATGCCAACGAAACCCGCGTTCGAGAGCCTTGAATTGCACTCTTCGGGATCAGTGAACAGAAAGAAGTTGGGGCCATGAGGTAGCCCGACATCCATCGTGCCATGGGTTGCGATCGCGCTGTAGATCAAGCCAAATGCGACGGCATCAGACGGTGTTCCCCAAACACTAAACGCGAACCTACCACCGGACTTGAGAATGCGATACGCCTCCGCTAGCGCGGCCTCAGGGTCCTCGAGGTGCATCACTCCAAAGCTGTTCACAACGCAGTCGAACGAACAATCGTCGAAACTCAGCGAGGTGGCATCTCCTTGCTCGAATTGTATGCCTGGATATCGTTTGCGAGCTAGTTCAACTTGAGGCTGGGCAAAGTCGACGCCAAGCACTGTTGCTCCGCGATTTGATGCCTGATCTGCTGCATAGCCAGCGCCACAACAAACATCCAGCAGGCGGCTGTTTTGTTCAACTTGCGCGGCATCCAGCAGCGCCGGGATCGACTGAATAGTGAGTTCGCCAAATGCTTTGTGATACGTAGCGCACGTCTCAGCATCACTCCAGCCGGCTAGTTCAAATTCGTGAAATGTTGCCATATCGAGTTTCCTTGCAAAGTGATTGCCCACCAACTCCGGCACTACGCAGCATCGCTTGCGTCGAGCCATGACGGCTATGACAGATCGTTGCGTCCAGGGCGTACACGGTGCCAACGTCAAATAGACTCCAGTGATCGAGCCACTGCACGCGCTTAAGGAACGCCAAAACACTTGGTTATTTAAGGGCCATAGTGGACAATAACCTGCTGAATTGGCCAAAGCGGGACGCTGATGTGCGGAGCGGGCGATGCTGAAGGTGGACATTCTTGCAGCCCCGGAAACCACAGGCTCCGTTCTCTATGGGATTTACGACATTCTCAAGCTGACTGGAGCGGCTTGGTCGAGAGTGGTCCTCGGTGCAACGGCTAACCCGATTACGAGGGTCCGAATCGTATCTAGAGAGGACAGATTATTTCAATGCAGAGGTGAGATACCCGTCACCCCACACCTGAGCATTGCCGACGCTAATGACGCGGACGTAATCTGCATTCCAAGCATGCACATTCCGGTCGACGAAAACCCCCACGGATGGTTTCGGGAAGAAGTAGGCTGGCTGCTCAAGCGATATGAGGCAGGAAGCACAATTGCAGCGGTCTGTTCAGGTTCATTGCTTCTTGCTGAAGCCGGGTTGCTTGATGGGCAGCAGGCAACTGCTCATTGGGCATTTGAACCGATGTTCCGTAAGTATTACCCGCAAATTGATTTCCGACCCGAGCGGACGCTATCGAATGCAGGGACAGGCAACCGATTGATCCTGGCTGGCGGCATGTCGTCTTACCAGGATCTGGCACTCCACCTCGTTGCCCGGTTCCTTGGGCCGGAGCACGCCGTGCAATCGGCCAAATTCTTCCTGATTTCTGGTCACGATGATGGCCTTTTGCCCTACGTTACCTTGAGCCGTCGCACACAAAAATCTGACCAGGCGATTTCTGAGTGCCAGAAATGGCTCGCGGAGAACTACGCGAAAGATCATGCTATTTCGCAGATGCTGGAACTTAGCGGTTTGAACCGCCGGACATTTTCTCGCCGGTTCAAAGCGGCTACAGGATACAGCCCAATCGAGTACGTTCAGGCGCTAAGGATTGAGGAAGCCAAACAGATGCTCGAAGCATCACACTTACCGGTTGAGGAGATTGCCGAAGCTGTTGGTTACGGAGACGAAGGGGCGTTTCGTCGAATCTTTGTCAAGAGATCAGGCATTTCACCAAGTGCGTATCGAAAAAAGTTTGGTCATGCCAGATTTCGGTTTCCCAATTAACTGGCAATTGGAGCTTTCATCACTATCCCTCGTCAATCGGTTGGCATTCTTCGGCAGGCAAACAGCTTATGTCAATGGTCTCAGATTTGATCTCAACGGACTTGGTGCTGGTCAGCTGTTCTTGTGGCGCCGGGTCAACCAGCTCACCAATCGTCAGCTGCATACCATAGCAGCTTCGTCCAAATGAGAGCCATCTCGCCGAGCAAGATCCTCGACAGATCCCGTGGCTCATCGAATTCCGCTAACTCTCATAGATCATTCAAACCGATCGATCGGCGCGCGGACACCTTTTGAAAGTTTTTGTCTCTGATCGACCGCCGATTCTGCTCTCGACCGTCAGTGAATGTTCCTGCCGGGAACGGAAGGAAGGTCCATGGCATCTGAAGTCGAAAGTACGTCCGAGATCAGGAGGCAGCCTGGCTTGTGAGTAATCGCGATTTCGGGTTTCGCGGAAAGCAATGAGTATTGGGGTGTGATGCCGCAGCCCCAGAATACGGGCAGTTCGCCGGACCGAATGCTGACCGGATCGCCGACTAGCGGCTGGTCGAGGTCATCGATGCCGATCTGTTTTGGATCACCAATGTGGAGAGGTGTGCCGTGAGTCAATGGGAAGCGGCTTGTAATCTCGATCGCTCGGATTGCATCCCGTGCACGGAACGGTCGCATCGAGACGCAGACGTTACCTGAGAACGGGCCGGACGACACGAGCGACATGTTCGTCCGGTACATCGGCACGCACACACCTTCCGTGTGATGGCGCAACTCAAGACCGTCACGCACAAGGGCATCCTCGAAAGAGTACGAGCAGCCGATCACGAAAGTGACGAAGTCTTCGCGCCAGAGGTCGCGGATATCTGTGACTTCGTCGACAAGTTCGCCTTCGCGCCAGATACGGTAGCCACCGATATCAGTGCGAACATCTATGTCGTGCCCGAGCGTCGGCAATGACGGATCGCCCTTGTTTGATACCGCGATAAGCGGGCACGGCTTTGGATTGCGCTGACACATCGTGAGGAAGTCGAGGGCAAGGTCGCCCGGTATAATTACGGGACTGCCCTGGACATATCCAGCTGCAACACCGGTTGTTTGCGTAAAGGGTGCCAGCTCGCTGGCGCGATACTGCATGCGCGCTGCGTGGCCGGTCGCGACAGATTGGGGGGCTGGATGAAAAACAAGTGCGTTGCGATTGTCAGTTGTTGCCATCTCTAACGTTCCGCTTCTCAGTTGAATTTGGGATCCACGCTTATGCTCATGCCTTCCTCGTCTTTCAGTTCACGTGAACGCACGCTTGCGGGATCATAGAAGCTCTTGAGCGATGCTACGAGCGGGTGCCGCTCAAGGGCAATCTCGACCTCCCATGTCGCGCTGGCGAGTGCATTTTGAAGTTCATCGCCCGCCAACCGAACAAAGCCGATGCCGACCGAACCGCCAACAGTGTGGCCGTAGCCAGCCGACATGACCTGTCCTACGTATTCGCCGTCGACAACGATCGGTTCAGTGCCGAGCAGGAGCGGCTCGGTATCCGGCATGAATACGTTGACGCGGCGGCGCTTCAACCCTTGCGACCTTTGTGTGAGCAGCGCTTCACGGCCAACGAAATCGATATCCGTCTTTAGCTTCGTCGCGAACCCCATACCGGCCTCTAACGGTGTCTCGTCCGGGCCGATATCGTGGCCCCATGAGCAATAGCCCTTTTCGATCCGCAATGTTTCAAGCGCGAAAGCACCGACATTTGTGAGGCCGAGGCTTTGCCCCTCGGCCAGAAGCGCTTGAAAGAGGGGCAATGCCGTTTCAGCGGGCGTGTAGACTTCCCAGCCAAGCTCACCGCTGTAGGAAAGCCGTGCTGCACGCGCGACAGTGCCGGCGATGTCGATCTCACGATGTGTTTGGAACGGAAAGGACGCATTGTCGAAGTCGTCCTGGCTCAGGCGCTGCAGCAGCTCTCGTGACCTCGGCCCGGCGATGCTCAGCACGCCAAACCCACTGGTGATATCGCCAACCGTCACGAACTCACCCGATCGAATTGCTGATTTCAGTAGATGCTGGTCGCGCCGCGGTTGTGCAGTTCCCGTCGTTATCTGGAATGCATCGTCGGCGATGCGCATTACAACGACATCGCTTTCATAACCGCCACGTTGGTTGAGGATTGGCGTGTATGCCAGCCGTCCGACAGGCAACTCCATGTCATTCGCGCAAACACGCTGCAAGAAGACCTCAGCGTCGCGACCCTGCACAAGGAGCTTACCAAGCGTCGACTGATCGATCACGCCAACACCTTCACGCACGGCGCGATGCTCAGCCGCGACACAAGCAAACCACGCCGGCCGGTCGAACGACAATTCTGGTTCAACATCCTGGCCTTTCGGCTTGAACCACGCAGCGCGCTCCCATCCGGAGCGCTCGACGAAGTGCGCGCCGCGCGCCTCCAGTTCGCGGTGGAGCGGTGTCAGCCGCAAGCCTCGGCCAGTGGCAAAGGTGCGCCCCGGGAAGGCGATGTCATAGTGCGCCGAGAGATTTTCCGCCGCCCGTTCCCGCAGTAGGCGCAGGCTATTGCGCACTCCGGCAAAGCGTCGCACATCGACGCTCGTCAGATCCAACGTCGGCTCACCATCAATCACCCATTCCGCGAGCGCGCGCCCTGCGCCTCCGCCGCTTGCCATACCGACCGAATTCATGCCGCAACACAAATAAAAACCCGGCAGCTCGGGGGCTTCTCCCAGCAAGAAACTGTTGTCGAGTGTAAAACTCTCTGGGCCATTCAGCAGCATCCGGACCTCGGCCGTCTCCAGCGCCGGGATCCGCCGCAATGCGCCTTCCATAATAGGCTCGAAGCGCTCCCAATTCTCATCCAGTAGATCGAATGAGAAGTCAGCCGGAAGCTCGCTTAATGAAATCGGTGCAGCCTGTGGTTCGAAGCAGCCAACCATGAGGCCGCCCGCCTCGTCACGTATATACATGTGGTTGTCATGATCACCGAGAATTGGCATCGCGTTATAGATGCCCTCGAACGGTTTGGTGATCAGCGCGTAGTGCTCACAGGCGTGAAGGGGTGCTGCCACACCGACACGCCTCGCCAGTTCCTGCGACCACAGCCCGGCACACATAACGACCTTTTCACATGTGATCGTGCCGGCAACCGTTCGCACCGCACTGATCCTACCGTTTACTGTCTCGATATCTAGAACAGCAGTATCCTCAAAAAACCGAGCACCAAGAGTACGAGCACCTTTCGTCAAGGCGGCGAGAGTATCCATCGGACTGACGCGACCGTCACTGGGTGAGAAGATGCCCGCAATGACATCTCGGGTCTCGGCAATCGGCCAGAGCTCCCGAACCTTCGCGCGATCGACCTCGTGTGCTTCGATGCCGAAGCCACGCGCAAGAGACGCCTGCCGACGGATATGCGTGAGACGGTTGGGATTGGTCGCAATGCTGAGGCTGCCGCACGACATCCATCCAGTCGATTGTCCAGTCTCAGATTCGAGTGATTGATAAAGTTCCGCGCTGTAACGAACAAGTTGCGTAAGACCATTGGTCGAGCGCAGTTGGCGCACCATCGCTGCCGAATGCCAGGTCGTTCCGCTGCCGAGCTTCGAGCGCTCCAGCAGCACGACGTCGCGCTTGCCAAGCTTGGCAAGATGATAGGCGGTCGAGCAGCCAATAATGCCGCCACCGATGACGACGATTTCTGCGTGACTGGGAAGCGCTGCATTCATCAGATCGAACCCGCTCGACAAATTCTCTCTTGCATCGACAGTCATATTGGTACATATGGTCCATTCATTAGTCAATATGGAACGCATGATCTGAAATCCGATTGATGAACCAGATGCGAGCCGGGCTCAACATGGACGACCTTACAGACTTCGATCGCAGCAGTCCTGACGCCATCATCGAGCGACTGCAGAGCACCTATGGTGGGATGGCACCGCGCGTGCGTCAGGCGGCCCGCTATCTGCTCGACAATCCAAATGAGATCGGCGTCAGCTCGATGCGCCAGATCGCTCAGGAAGCCGCTGTCCCTCCGAACACACTGGTGCGCATGGCGAAGGCTCTGGGCTTTGATGGATATGAAGAGCTTCGGGACCCGTTTCGCGAGGCCGTTAAACGAGGTCGCGACAGCATCCCCGATCGCGCGCGCTCGCTGCAGGACGTCTCGCGGTCCGGGCGTCACGGCGAATTGTTCGGCCAATTGGCGCGGTCATCGCTCGGCAATGTAGAGGCGTTGTTTGCTCAAACATCCGTGACCGATCTCAAGAAGGCGGCCCGATTGATCGTCAAGGCGCGAACGGCGTGCGTACTTGGTATGGGTGGATGTTATTCAGCCATGCAGGGCTTTTACTATGTGGGACGCATGGCTTTGCCGAACCTCACTTTCACGCCCCAGCAAGCCAGCACACCACTAGATGACGTCGCCCGCCTCGGCCCGAAAGATGTTCTGTTTGCGGCGACCTACTATCCCTACCGGCGCGAAGCGGTCGAAGCCACCATCAAAGCCAAATCGCGCAGCGCCAAACTCATTGCAATGACTGACAGCAGAGCATCGCCGATTGCAGCAGATGCGGACTTGCTTCTGCTTGTTCCGACCGCGACGCCTCAATTCTTCCCTTCCACGCTTGCAATGGTCGCCCTGCTCGAGAGCCTTCTGGCATTCATCGTCTCCGAAACCGACAACGAGGCAGTAGCGAACATCGAGGCGTTCGACAGGGAGCGGCGGGCGGCTGGTGTCTATTGGCCAGATGACCGAGCATAGATCCCCCCAAGTGTAATTCGAATGCAGGTTCTGTATGGAACAGTCAAAAGCCCAAAGAGACGTCGTACTCGGCATTGATGTCGGCGGCACGTTCACAGACATTCTGGCACTTGATCGTGAAACGGGTAGCGTTACGGCGGTGTTCAAGCTGCCTTCAACTCCCGTCAATCCAGCCGATGCGGCGGTCGCTGGTGTCGATCGGTTTCAAGACCGCACGGATGACAAGGCTTCTGCCATCTTCCACGGAACGACCGTAGGCACCAACACACTGATCGAAAAGCGCGGCGCACGTACGGCACTGATTACCACCAAGGGTTTTCGTGACGTGCTGACACTGCGCCGACAGGCGCGCCCGCGCCTTTATGATCTGAAGCCGGTTGTCTCTAAACCACTGGCGGCACGCGAACTGCGTTTCGAGGTCGATGAAAGGATATTGTTTGATGGCACGATCGAAACGGCTTTGACGGATGCGGAGGTCGACCGCCTCGTTCACGTAATTCGCCAGACAGGAGCCGATGCCGTAGCCATTAGCCTGCTGCACGCCTATGCCAACGATAGCCATGAGCGCAAGCTGGCTGACGCGCTTCTCGATGCCCTTTCCGATGTTTACGTGACATTGTCCAGCGATGTGAGCCGCGAATTCCGCGAGTTCGAACGCACAAGTACGGTTGCGATCAATGCCTATATCGGCCCGGCAGTCGCGCGATACGTCGAGTCGCTCGAGGACCAGCTGCAAGAGCGAAACATCGACGGTTTTGCCATCACTAAGTCGAACGGCGGGCTGACATCTTCGACAAACGCCAAGCGCTATCCGGTTCACTTGATCGAGTCCGGCCCCGCCGCCGGTGTCATTGCGACGGCTGCATTGGGGCGCTCCGAAGGTTACGCAAACCTCATCGCCTTCGACATGGGTGGTACGACAGCAAAGGCTGGCGTCGTCCTCGATGGCGAACCACGCCTCAGCACGGAATTTTACGCGGACCGGTTTGTCGACGGTTGCGATGTCGGCGGCTACCCGATCATGAGCCCCGTGATCGATATCATCGAGATCGGCGCTGGCGGCGGGTCGCTTGCCCGGATCGACCGCGCCGGCGTTGTCAAAGTCGGGCCCGAAAGCGCCGGCGCAGTACCCGGGCCGGCGGCGTACGGCAAGGGTGGAGAAAAGCCGACGGTGACCGATGCGCACGTCACTCTCGGCCATATCGCGACCGACAGCTTCGGAAACGAAGATGTTTGCATATTTCCCGACAAGGCGACCAACGCAATCGCTGAGCATCTCGCAGAGCCGATGGGCTGGTCGGTGACCGAGGCAGCGCTTGGCATTCTCAGACTGGCTAACGCCAATATGGCGGAAATGGTTCGCCTTGCGACGCTCAGGCGCGGGCTTGACCCGCGTGATTTTGCGCTGGTCGCATTCGGTGGCGCCGGACCACTGCATGCCGCCGAAATTGCGCGCGAGGTTGGTATCCCCAAGGTTATTGTGCCCGTCTATCCGGGCCTGTTCAGCGCGATTGGAACAATCCTCGGTGAACGCCGTCACGACCTCGTGCAGACCCATCTCAAGCGTGTTGGCGAGATCGACAGGAATGCTTTGCTCGACGGCTTCGGAGACCTCCAACAAAAGGCCGATGAACTCATGCGGGCAGAAGCTCCGGTCGACAGCGCTTCGGTAACGATTGAACGGGGCATTGATCTTCGCTTCGAAGGCCAGCTTTTTGAATTGAACGTGCCGGCCGAAAGTGACGCCGATCTTGCGCCAGCTACCCTTGAGCAGCGCTTTCGCGCGAAGCACACCGAAGTCTACGGCTTCGATCTGCCGGCCCATAAAGTCGAGATCGTGAACCTTCGATTGATTGCGCATTCACCGGTTTGGTCCGGCGCGCGTGTCAGACAGCGCGTGGGCGCGGAACATATTTCCAGGCGGCGCAGAGATGTCTGGGTAGCAGCAGACGAAAAGACAGAAATGGATGCCGTGGCGCGCTGCTCGCTGCAGCCCGGCGCCAGCCTTACCGGTCCTGTCATCATCGAGGATTTCGGTGCCACCATCCGTGTCCTCGAAGGTCAAGCGGTTACGGCGAGTGATACCGGCACATTGACGATCGAGGTCGAGGCATGACGCCAACTAGTGAAAGTACACGCGACATGTCCCTGTTCCAAACCACGGATCCGGTGACGTTCGAGGTCGTGCGCAGTGGCCTTTACGCCATCTGCGAGGAGATGAAGTCGGCGATCATGCGCGCGTCGTTTTCGCCGCTCCTGAGCCTCTCGGCAGATCTCTCATGCGCGCTCTTGGACGCCGCAGGCGACGTCGTGGCTCAGGGCAACGATATCCCGGTCCACCTTGGTGCGATGCCGCATTCGGCCCGCGGCATCCTCGCCCGCTATCCGGCAGAGACCTGGAAACCCGGTGATGCGGTGCTGTGCAATGATCCCTACTCCGGTGGATCGCATCTTCCCGACATGACTTTGCTGACTGGCATATTTGCTGATGGCGCGCTCGTCGGCTTTGCCGCAAGCCGCGTGCATTGGCCCGACGTTGGCGGTATCGCACCAGGCAGTTCGGCCGTTACCGACGAGATCATTAAGGAAGGGCTGCGCCTACCGCCCATCAAGATCGTGAAGGCCGGTATTGTCGATGAAGAGCTTTGGTCTGTGCTGTTTGCCAACGTTCGCGTGCCGCAGGATCGCATCGGCGATTTCAAGGCACAAGTCGCCGGCAATAATCGCGGCGTAGAACGCGTCGAAGGACTGGCGCAGCGCTATGGAGCCACAACTCTGCAAAGCATCCTGAAGGCGACCCAGTCCTATAGCCAGCAACTCATCGAGGCGACAATCGCTAAGCTGCCGGACGGCTCGTATTCGGCAGCCCACCATCTTGATGGGGACGGCTATACGGAAGACAAGGGCGATGGACCGCTGAACATCTCCGTGACCATCACGAAATCCGGTGAGTCGATCCATTGCGACTTCACCGGTTCGGCTCCTCAGGCACGCGGCCCGATGAACGCTCCGCTGTCGGTGACAACCTCGGCCTGCAACTACCTGCTGCTGGCGCTTGCCGGCGGTGACGTGCAGCCGAACTCCGGCGCGTATCGCCCGCTCAAGGTAACGGCGCCCGAAGGGACGCTCGTCAACCCGCTCTATCCAGCGCCCGTTGTCGCCGGCAACACGGAGATGTCCAACCGTTTGGTCGATCTACTTCTCGAAGCCCTGTCACCCGCGGCGCCCGAACTCACGATCGGAGCAAGCTATGGCTGTGCAGGCGTTTGGGCAATTGGCGGAATCGACCCGGTGAGAAACCGTCGGTTTGTTCATCTCGAAACCACTGGCGGCGGCATGGGCGCCTCTAGCGATCGCGCCGGCCTCGATGGTCACAGGGTCCACATGGGGAACACGATGAATTTGCCGATCGAAGCGGTCGAGGCTGCCCTACCGATTCGGATTGATGCCTACGAGCTAATTGAAGGCTCAGGCGGCAAAGGCATCAACCATGGCGGCATGGGCGCACGAAGGGTCGTAAGGGCGCTCGTGGATGACGTTCAGTTCTCCTTGTTGTTCGAGCGTGCGTTGCATCCAGCGAAGGGAGCTGCCGGTGGCGGCAGCGGGCGTCCTGCCCGGTTCCTTGTTCGTCATGCTGATGGGACCGAGACTATTCTGAGCTCGAAGACGCTGGCTGGCCATATGCAGGCAGGCGACACGTTGATCATGGAAACGGCAGGCGGCGGCGGCTGGGGCAAAGCCTGAGTTCAACGCACCACGCGCTCAAAATACAAAAGGCAATTTGAAATGCTTGAGGTTAGTTACCCCGCCCTGGTCGAAGGTCCCGTGTATGTGCCCGGACTGCCGCGCGAATACGTTGCGGAGCGATTTGGCATTCCACTTGATGACGTCGCCAAGCTCGGATCGGCGGAGAACCCACACGGAGCTTCGCCGAAGGCCATGGCCGCGATCGAAGCAGCCGACCGCAAGCTCGACATATATCCCGACTGGACGGCGCGGCCACTGCGGGAGGCCATCGCTCGCCGCTATGGTTTCGCGCCGGACTGCATCGTGTGCGGCTCCGGCGAAACCGAAGTGATTTCGATGGTGATCAGGGCATTTGCTGCGCCAGGCGAAGTCATCCTGATGCACAATCCGTGCTTCCCGATCTATCGGATCTATTCAGCCTGCGAGGGCCGCAAATCGTTGCTCGCGCCGATGGGGCAGGACTTCGAGCCGATGCTGGATGAGTACGTTAGGCTGTTAGAGGAGAAACCGCGCATTGCGTTCATTACCAATCCGCACAATCCGTCCGGTACTTTTCTAGAAGAAAACCAGGTGCGCCGGATTTGTGATGCCGCCGACAACCAAACACTCGTGGTTCTCGACGAAGCCTACATCCACTATTCCGAAACCGATGGCCTGATGAAGCTCTTGCCCGAATACGACAATCTGGTCGTACTGCGGACCTTCTCGAAAGCATACGGCCTTGCCGGTTTGCGCGTGGGTTTTGGCATTTCGTCCAATCCGGAGTTGATCCGGCCCTTGCTCAATATTAAACCCACCTGGAACATGGGCCAGATGCAGATCATCGGTGCGTCCGCGGCGGTGTTCGATGACGAACACGTCGCCCGCACCGTCGCCACGATCTCCGAGTCGCGCAAATACGTGACTGAGCAGTTAGCCGGCATGAACAACTTTCGCATGGTACCCGGGAGCCGCAGCAACTTCTTCCTCACCGAGGTCCTTGATCCGGATCGCGACTCCACGGACGTTTTCAAAGGACTTCTGGAACGCGGCGTGATCGTTAAAGATGGGAAAGACATCGAGGGGTTAGGCTCCCGCTATCTGCGCGTCGACCTCAACCTGCGCAAACACATGGATCGATTCCTTGATGCGTTGCGAGATATTGAACCCCCAACGCGCAAGTAAGCCAAGCACGCCTCACCCTGCAGTACTGAGCCCCCGCCCGCAAATGAGTCCCGGGCGAGGTGCCGCATTCTGGATCTCTGATCTCGATCAGCAACTCCCGAATTTGCTCGATCGTCTTTTGAGTACGGGCCCGCAACGCGACATTGTCGGCACTACGGATCGGATGGTCGATGATGACGAACGGATAATCCGGATAGATGAACGCTGCGATCGCCTGCTTCGTCCAACCTGCATTCTGCAAGTGCTCGCGTAGCTGCTTCGATATGACAATGGCGTAGGTGATCGTCTCTACATCTACCCAGCACATGCGCCCAGTAGGCGCAGCGTGACACGTAAATTTCGGTGACAGCCGTAGTGGATCATTTTCTGCTGTCGGGCGACCTTCGCCGAAGGCAATAGCACCCCTGGCTTCGGACAAAATCAGCTACACATCCGACCGCAACCGTCCCCGCATGCCATGGTCATGTCCCTCCCGCCAAACTCGACCCATCACACTCACGTCGCCTAAGACTTCACCATCTCATCAAAGGCCCTCTTGCCCGGTCCGGTGAACACCAGTGCGCGCGACCCGGCTTGCTTCTTCAGCCACTTCAATTCGATCATGCGCTTAAGCATCGCAGCGCCGAGCAGACCGCCCAGGTGATACGTGCGCTCGCTCCAGTCCAGACAAGGACGGCACATCTCCCGTCGATGGCGACGCCCATCGTCGAGGCAAATGCCGAACGCCGCGATAAACCGCTCTCCACGCGCCGACACCTTGAGCTGCGCCTTGCGGTCAACGAGATACCCCGCCTCACGCAGAAACGTGAAGAGCCGCACCCCGTATTCGCCCGCCAGATGGTCGTAACACACCCTCGCCGCGCGCAATGGTGCCTCCTGCGGCGCAACGATATGGCGCGTATGGCCGGTGCGCACGGCGATGCGCAAAAGAATTTCGAGCGCATCGCCGACGTCCCCGTCGGTCAGTTTGTAGAACCGGTTCCGGCCGCCACGGGACTGCTCGACCAGTCCGCCGGCCTGCAGTTTTGCCAGGTGACTGCTGGCGGTGCCAGCCGTGACGCCGGCCTCACGCGCAAGATCACCGGCGGTCCACGCCTCGCCGTTGAGTAGCGCCAGCAGCATGTTCGTGCGTGCCGGATCGCCAATGAGCGCAGCAACGTGCGAGATGTCCGGGCCAACTTTCATATTTTGATGATTATCAAAATATGATCGCCCAAGAAAGCCTTATATTCATTCCAGGCCAGCGAGATCGAAGGAGCAGGGCCGTGTACCACAACGTGATTTATACAACTGATGTCATCACCTCCCTGGAGCTCAACTGGGGTACAGGATGGCTATCCCCGGGCGGCCCGGATGAGGTGTCTGAAATTGTCGCCGGCACGGACCTGGTTGGCAAGTCGGTCCTCGATATCGGCACCGGCACGGGCGCTCCGGCATTGCTGCTGGTCTCCAAGCATGGTGCGCGACACGTAACGGGCATCGATGTCGAGCAACCGGTGCTTGAGCGGGCACGAGATCTTGCCGCCGCCAACCAACTCGATGGCCGAGTGGAGTTCAAGCACGTGGCACCGGGCCGCCTGCCTTTTCCCGACACTCGGTTCGACGTCGCATTCAGCAAGGACGCGTTCGTGCATGTCGCCGACAAGGCGCTGCTGTTCGCCGAGATCTACCGGGTCCTGGTGCCGGGTGGCTGGTGTGTCTTCAGCGACTGGTGCTGTGGTGAGCAACCGTTCAGCGAGGAGATGCAGCAGTTCCTCGACAACGGTATGGACTTTACCATGGCAACGCCCTGGGAAACCCGCAGTTCGCTCGAGAACGCTGGTTTTGAATCGATCCGCGTGCGCGACCGAAATGCCTGGTTTGCCGACGTGGCGGCACGCGAGTTTGAGGCAACCGCCGGCCCGAGGCGAGCGGTCTTCATGCGCAAGGTCGGCCCGGATGCGACCGATCGCTTGACCGCGGCAGCGCGCAGACGCGCCATTATCGCCCGCCAAGGCCATCTCCGGCCAGCACATTTCCGCGCGCGCAAACCAGAGATTTCGCCGCCGTGATCACCAAGGCGGCACGCGCTTGCAGGCCGGACTGTGCCTTCTGGTTCCGGCGAAAACCGACGGCTGCGGCCGGCGAGCAAGCGGACGCCGGCGACAAGCACGGGAGAATAGTTATCTCCTTACATGAATAATGGAGTTCACCCGGTTTCGTGGACACCCTATGAGTATCAAAGGAGGATGTCTCGATGCCGCGAACGAGGAACCCTCACCACCAAGAATTTCGTGATCAGATCGTCACCCTAGCGCGGGCTGGACGCAGCGTCGAAAGCCTGGCGCGCGGGTTCGAGCCGTGCACGGCGACGATCCACGGCTGGATCAAACATGCCGAAGCCGATAACGGCGAGTGCAGCGATGCATTGACAAGCGAAGAACGAGACGAGCTTCGTCACCTGCGCCGTGAAAACAGGCAACTGCGCCAGGAGCGCGACATCCTCTCAAAGGCCGCGGCCTGGTTTGCTCAGAACGACGCGACATCCCCGCGGTCTTCGAATTCATGAAGGCAAACCAGGCGATGATCCCGATTGCTACGATGGCCCGCGTCCTTGATGCCTCGCGCTCCGGCTTTCATGCCTGGACGCGCCGGGCGCCGTCGGCACGTGATGTTGGCGATGGTGAATTCTTGAGCGGATCAGGGAGATCCACAAGCAGTCGCATAAAACCTATGGTGCACCGCGCATCCACGCTGAATTGGCAGGTCGAGGGATCGCAGTGGGCCGCAAGCGTGTCGAGCGCCTCACGAAAGCCGCCGGCCTTCAGGGTGTTAGCCGCAGAAAGTCAACCCGCACGGCGATCCGTGATGAACGCATTCGTCCAGCCAGCGATCTGGTCGACCGCAACTTCGCGGCCGAGGCGCCTGACCGGCTGTGGGTTGCTGACATCACCTACGTGCCGACCTGGGCCGGCTTTCTCTATCTGGCTGTCGTGCTCGATGCCTTCTGACGAAAGATCGTTGGCAGGGCGATGGCGCATTCCTTGAAAACCCAGTTGGTGCTTGATGCGCTCAACATGGCGACCGGCCAGCGCAAACCGCGCAATATGATCCATCATTCGGATCAGGCGTCGCAATAGACGTCCGTTGCCTTCGGGCTTCGCTGCAAGGAGGCGGACGTGCACCCATCAATGGGATCGGTCGGCGATGCCTATGAAAACGCTCTTGAGTGTCGATGTTTCGAACACTCACATCGATGTGCGAGAGCTTCTTTGCCATGCTCGAATGCGAACTGTTCGACCGGCGAAAATTCAAGACCAAGACAGAGGCACGGATCGCGATCTTCCGGTTCATCGAGGGCTGGTGCAATCCCGGCCGTCGCCACTCAGCCCACGGCTACGTGTCAACGATCAACTTCGAAAGGAACTGCCAGGCAAAGCTAGAAACTGCTAGTCTCTAACTGTCCAAAGTACCGGGTGAACTCCATCGTGACTAGAACATGTCACTAGCAATCCGAGGCAAATTCTGGTCTGGACTGCCGCGCTGTGCTAGATATCCACTTCGACATGCGGCACAGCGATGGTCGAAATATTGAGTTCACTTGATTCCGTTAGTCGGAGTGTCAAACCATGACGCAATTAGATTTTGTGAAATGCATATGTTATTCGCGAGTTAATAAGTGCCCTGGTCGAATTCAGCGCTACGAGCGTGACCACCTTCGCTCGGCAATTAAAAATTCAAACATGTTTAACTTAATGCAGAGAAAGCAATTGGATTCAATAACCTTCTGCCGAACTGTCGTGCATATAATTTGCTTTGTTTTATTGGTCATCATGTCATCGACACCAAGCTGGGCATGGTGGTCGTGGAAAGAGATTCCTAGAAGCGGTTTGCCAGACAGTGCTTTTGAGGTTGGTCATGCTGAAAATGGTGATCGATATTATCTATGCATAGGAACAGTCCACCTTGGGGGGGATCACACATTTAGAACACGTATAGCTGGGCGGGTAATTCCATCGGACAACTATTGTGTTATTCCAGTTGGGTCAATATTGCAAACTCCAGATCTTGGCAGTCGTGGTTTTGTTCTCGTTTATAACAATTCAGACCCAACACTTTTCAAGCCAGAAAAACTTCATTGGTCGAGAGCCAACGACGGGCGGGTGCCGGATGGAGCAATTCCAACAGGTGAGGGTTTTAGATTGGGACCCAAATACTATGTGTGCCGCGCCCAGCACGGCAGTGGTCTTTACCCCGGTGTGGCGGAGGCCGGTCGATCGGGTGTTTGTAGAATAGCGTCCGAAAGCGGCCCAATAGACAAAAGCGAGTTTGAGTTCCTTGTTGGCAACGAACATCCAATTCCAAGAACTTGCGTGTCTGAAGTCTCACTTAAAGCAGAGGCAAGGACCAGATCTGCGTGGACTCCATTCGTATCGACATTACCATTCTACGCTATGAAGACTAGAAGAGGAACGATTGAAGCCGCTTGCAATGCGACTATCGATGAAATGGCGACCGAACTTAATCGGAAGATAACCGGGCGCGGGTGGTCGGAAGCAGCATGTGCGCTATATGGAGGTGACGACGCAAGTCAAATTCGAAACGTCAAGCTGGTGTTTTTCACTTCGGAAATTTCCACTCATCGTATAAACAATAGTATATCGACCGGTACACAGACTAGAGAGGTGGATGTATCTACCGGTTTTGATAATTGCCCCGACAACCCTCAGCGCAACTTTAGTGCCCTGGACAGTAATGCAATTGTTCTCACGAAATTCAATTTTTGTACTGCGTACGCTAACTGGCGTATTCTTGTTAACAAGTGGCAGCAGTTGCTCGGTGGCACAGCTCCCGGATATACTCATTTTTCCTATCGCAATCAATGCTATAGTGAGTTTTCTATAGTGTATACGATCCAAACTAGTGAAAGTATTTATGCGGGGTTGAGTGCTTGGTATGCCGGGCGAGACATTAGGTCTCAGTTGGGTGAGGATTTTCCAATTCCATCTGAGCCAACTCTCCGCGTCTGCACCACGGCTTACACTTTGCTCAGGTATACACTTTGGGCTCTATTGAAAACGCATTTTGAACACTACGGCAGAGCGCCTACGTCTGAAAATGTTCCGACGTCTTTTATTCAGTTCCGCAGCAGAGGGTTTGTGCTTACTAATTGGGAATTTCCGGATCGGGAACCCGGCGTGGTTGGTGATCCACAACAGATGTTCTTAGATTATTGCCTGCGGAATGGCGAGTTTATTGGAAGGGTGGCTGCGGAATTAGATTGGAGAATCAGATCGGTCTTTCTTGATGAACTTCGAAAAGTGAAATTGGCATTAGCTATCGAGAATTACCCAAGGTGATGGCGAGTGTTTGCCGAGCCATCGTTCGCGACTAGCCATTATGATGTCGTGGTGGTCTAGTCGCAAGCATACGGGTGGGGTGCGATTGCCCCAAAATCAATACATCCACGCCTAATGAGTATGCCTGAGGGTATAAACTTCAATTGCACGATGTGTTGGTGCGGAATGTGCGCACTGGATAATCATTGCGCAACTCGCTCGCAGACTAAGGTAAATCTTGGATCCTCCATGCCATTGACCCTCACGGTCGACAAGCGCCTCACCCGGTCGGATTACTATGTCGACGATCAAGGTCGCAATATGGTTCGCTGCCAAGATCGTTGGTTGGCGTCGCAACTTTTTCAGAGATTGATCGGACCGCTAGTGCGGCGGTGACGGAATTGCGAGAGACCCCGGGGGGATATTCTCGCAGGGATATAACTATACGCCGGCGACAAGCACCGGAACGGCGCTGCAATGCAGGGGCCCGTGTCTGAGATCGCAACCGAAATCCGGTTCTCACAGTCCTTATTCCGGCAATCCGGCCTCACGCAGCAGCGCGAGATAAGTCTCGAGGTCTTCCCTGCGCTCATACGGCGAGGCCCTCGGTACGCTCGCCAGGCTGAAAGCGGGGCTGACCTGCAGCAGTTGTGCCACCGCCGCCTCGGCTTCCCTCTTACGCCCCAGCGCGATGTTGCAGGCCGCAAAGAGCGCCAGGGAGTTCGTGCTCGTTGGCATCAACCGAACCAATCGTTCCAGTAGCGGAAGCGCGTCCGCGTAGCGTTGCAGCGTCGCAAGAATGCGCGCGTAGAAATGCAGGTAGATCGGAGGATAGTTCGGGTTGAGACGCATGGCGGTCTCGATCTCGGCCAAGCCGTCTTCGCTGCGCCCCGCCAGGCAAAGACCGTTTGAATACCACAGGCGGAAATGGGCATTGTTTGGATTGAGTTCGATCGCCCGGCGCAACGACGTCAATCCGTGATTATGCTCGTGGCGCCCCCACAACTCGGAAAACCCCAGTGCCGCGTGCGCCCACGGCTCGTCATAGTCGAGCTCTACCGCCTTGATTGCGGCCGCGTAGCCCTTGTCAAACGACTCGTCCGGATTTTGCGACCAGCGCAGCACGCCTTCAAGCGAATACGCCCAAGCCAGCAGAGCATGGCCACGCGCAAAACCGGGGTCCATATCCACGGCGAGCCGGGCCGCGGCCCGGGCCTCCCGCGTATCTTCGCGGTCCCAGTTGGTCAGCAGTACCGATGCTCGGAGAGCATGATCGTAGGCACCGAGCGTTTCCGGTCTCCTGTGCAACGAACGCTCGTACTCCTTGTGCGTAAGCCTGCCGAGGAGGGTATTGACGATCACGGCCGCAATTTCGTCTTGGACCGCAAAGATATCTTCCATGTCGCGGTCGAAGCGGTCGGCCCAAACGTGACTGCCGGTTTGAGCATCAATGAGTTGAGCGGAGATTCGGATTCTGTTGGCAGACCGCCTGACGCTTCCCGTCAAAACATGCGCGACTCCGAGCTTCTCAGCCACCAGCCGCGTATCTGGGTTGCCGTCTTTGAACTCGGCCGTCGAGCTACGCGAAATCACGAAGAGTTCGTCGTATCGCGAGAGCTCTGTCGTAATGTCCTCCGTTATGCCATCGGAAAAGTAGTCCTGGTCCGGTTCGCCACTCATGTTTTTGAACGGCAGAACGGCAATCGAAGGCTTGGCCGGAAGTTCGAGCCGTGGTGCACTCATTTGCAACTGTTTGCCGGCAGCGCCACCCGTCCATTTCCAGACAGCCACAGGACGTCCGATATTCTTGAGGTCCTGTGCGCCGATCGCCACGAACGCTTCGCCGAATTTCGCTAGAAGGCTTTGATGAACCGCATCCGAGATGCAGATCCCGCCAGGCTCGGCCAGTGCTTCCAGGCGCGCGGCGATGTTGACGCCGTCACCGTAGACATCGTTCTGCTCATCCGAAATGACATCACCGAGACTGACTCCGATGCGCAGTCTGAGTGGATTTCCTCCGACGGCCAGGGCCTCTTGGATCTCGATCGCGCACTCGACGGCCCTGAGCGCGCTTGCAAATTCCACCAGCGTGCCATCGCCCATCAACTTGACGATGCGACCTTCATATTTCTCTACGACAGGGTCAAACTGCTCCGCCCGATGCGACTTGAGCAGGGCAACCGTGCCGGCGTCGTTTTCAGCCATCAGGCTCGAATACCCAACGACATCTGCCGCCAAAATTGCCGCTAACCTTCGTCCCACGCAGGCTCTCCTCGGAGTTGATACTAGAGCAACCTGCGTTAATTCGGAATCGGTCCAATTCCGAATTAACGCAGAAATTTGCTCGATTCTTTAAAGGCGATCATCGTGCCTTAAGCTGGAGCCACGGCAGCGGTTCCAGCTTAAGGCACGATGATCCAGCCATATCAGCACGCCACGACCATGGCTCTCAAGGCCGGGTGAAACGTCCGTTAATTCACCCGAAACGACGACATCCAACCTGCCACATTAACCAGCACGAAGCCGCCGCCTGCCGGGGCGCCGCGACAACAAGCGTCTGGACGGCGCCAGCGCGGCAACCGCCGGTGCCTGGAATAACCGACGCCAACCGGTCACATGGCCTCGCTCCGTGCAAGACCGTCCCTCCGCAGCAATGATGATGACGTCACAATGTCGTGCCACTTCCGGTCGATAAGCGTGCCGTCTTGCGATGGTGCGTGAGGGCGGGCGCCAGCGCGCATGCGGAATTATTGTTGGGGGAACGATGCTGCTGTTTCGCACCTGTACACCATTTGTCGCCACCGCCTTTTTGATTGTGCTACCCGCGTTCGCCATGGCGGCCGGCGACGGCGACAAGAAGGACGCCAAGGTCGCACCACTCAAGCTGACGCCGGAAGAAATCGCCGAGCGCGAAAGCCGCAAGGCCTGCAAGATCGAGATTTGCCGTGCCTTCCGTGCCCGAACACCAGGCGGTGACATCGCCTGCAACGTCACCAAGTCCTGGCGCAAGGAACAGCTCAATCGCATGGTCAAGAAGGCACGCATTTCGTGGCCCTGGGGCCGCGTCGTGTGCAAGGCCGACATCAAGCTCAAGCGCGATGCCCTGATCAAGTCGATGACCGAGGACAGCTACGAACTTGTCCTCGACAAGCACACCGTCGCCTGCAAGGTCGACCGCGAAAAGGAACCGGCCGACATCACGTTTTCATTTGCGCCCAAAGTCGCCTTTGAAAAGGGCATCGCCAAGAAAGCCGCGCTCAACTGGGGCAAGATCCAGGCCCCGGCGCTGGTCAAGGGCGCGATGTGGACGGCCACGGCCACCGACAATACGTTCAATGTCCTGCAATCAACGCTGGTCGAGGACATCAACGACTTCATTTCAACCAAGTGCGACGAAGTCAAAGACGCGTGGCAGCAATGACCTGCGCCGGCAGCTGATACGATGCCCGCGTGACATTTGCTGGTTCATGATCCAACTCTGCTTGATCGCACTCTATAGTCTTTACAGGTTTGGCTGAAACCATCCCGCTCCCCCTCCCGACCACCCACGGCATCATTCACTTGGGCGGTCGGGAGGGGGAGCGGGCCGGCGATGCGAGTCCGCCTAAGGCGGAATTGATCTAGCAGGCTGTTGAATTTGGGGCGACGATAGCATCGATTTGCTCGAGCGCATCGTCATTGGTGGCCAACACGAGCCGCCAATAGCCCCAATTCTGCTCGGCTTCCACGCTTTCCGAACGGCCCCATTATGGCGCCTCGGCCAACAGTCTCGGCAGTCGGATCAGGTTGTAGGCGGCCATCGCGAAGGTGAACTGGTGGGCGACGCGTCTTCGTCCTTTGAATTTCGTCTTCGCGAGCCCCGCGATCGTCTTGACCCAGCCGAACGGCTCCTCGATGCGTTTTCGGATGCGCTGCGAGACCGGGTAGCCGGGATGCCGTGTCGTACGGCCATCGACCGATGAGCGCCGTCGTTTGCCGGTCTTGGTCACCGCGTTATGTTGCGCGATGTGCGGCGTCACGTTCATAGCGCGCAGTTCGGCCGCGAACGGTTGGGCATCGTAGCCCTTGTCGGCGCCGAGCGTCAGCCGGCGCGTTCCCGGCGCATGGCGTTCGATCATGCGGATCGCCGCTTCGCGTTCGGCCCGTCCGTTGGCCTGGCTGAGCGTTGCCTGCACGATCAGGCCTGAACGGTTCTCCATCAGCACGTGGCCCATAAAGCAGAGCTTCGCTTCGCGCCCATTGCCCTTCCTGAACAGCTTGGCGTCAGGGTCGGTGGTCGAGGCGTGCGTGTCGTTCTTGCGCGCCTTGCCGCGAAAGTTCCGCTCGCCGTTCCGGCCCGGCCCAGGCGGTTCGTCAGACCCGTCCTTCGCGCGGAAACTCTTCATCGACGCCCACGCTTCGACGAGCGTGCCATCGACCGAGAAGTGGTCGTCCGACAGGAACCGCTTCACACGTGGATGACGCAACACGGCTTCGAGGAACCTGGCTGCGACATCGGCTTCGAGCAGCCGGTCGCGGTTCTTCGAAAACGTCGAATGGTCCCAGACGGGATCATCGATGCCGAGACCGACAAACCAGCGGAACAGCAAATTGTAGTCGATCTGCTCGACCAGTTGGCGCTCGGATCGCACTGAGTAAAACGCCTGAAGCAGCGAGGCCCTGAGCAACCGCTCCGGCGCGATCGACGACCGGCCGGATCCCACGTAGAGCCGCTCGAAATCAGCGTCCAGCGATGCCAGCGCGTCGTCCACGATCGCCTTGATCACCCGCAGCGGATGCTGCGCCGGCACCCGCTCCTCAAGATCCACATAGCTGAACAGCGACCCCGACTGCCTGTCCGATCCCCGCATCGCGCCCTCCTCGATTCCTGCAAGAACAGAATCATGTTCGCCGACAAGCGGCAACCCGCGAGAAAATCAACAGCCTGCTAGCCCTCGAGTTCCTCGCGCTGGAGTTCCAACTCAAGCCATTGTTCTTCGGCCGCCGCCAACGCGGCCTGAGCACTGGCGAGCGCATCGGACAGCGTCTTGAACTTTTCCGGCGCCGACTGGTAGAGCGTGGGCTCCGCCAAGTCCGCCTCCATGCGCGCGATGTCTGCTGCCAGCCTCTCCATCTCGCCCGGCAGTTGCTCGAGCGCATGCTTGTCCTTGAACGACAGCTTGCGCGATGATCGCCGAGGCGCTGCGGCATCGCCACCATCCGCCTGTTTGGAATCCTGGCGCCGCCTGCGGGCACCGTTGCCCTTCGCGCTTTGCATGGCGCTCGCCACGATTGGCCCGGCGCCATGACCGCGCTGCGCCAGCATGTCGGTATACCCGCCGGCGTATTCGACCCAGCGGCCGTCGCCTTCCGCCACGATCACGCTGGTCGCGGTACGGTCGAGGAAGTCGCGATCATGGCTGACCAGGATCACCGTCCCGGCATAGTCCGCGATCAGCTCCTGTAGAAGATCGAGCGTCTCGAGATCGAGATCGTTGGTCGGCTCGTCGAGCACCATGACGTTGGAGGGCGTGGCCAGTGCCCGCGCGAGCAGAACCCGCGCGCGTTCGCCGCCGGAAAGCACCTTGAGCGGGCTGCGCACCTGCTCAGGCAGGAACAGAAAATCCTTCATGTAGCTTGCAACGTGCCGCGTCCGGCCATTGACCGTGACCGTATCGCCGCGCCCGCCGGTCAGCGCCTGCGCCAGCGTCTCTTCCGGATCGAGCGCCTCGCGGTTCTGATCAAGCGTCACCAGTTCGAGGTTGGCGCCATGGCGCACATCACCGGCGTCCGGTGCCAGTTCGCCGAGCAGCAGCCTGAGCAGGGTCGTCTTGCCGGCACCGTTGGGCCCGACCAGCCCGACCCGGTCACCGCGCGCGACGCGCACCGAAAAATCACGCACGACAACGGTGTCACCGAACGCTTTGCCGAGTCCGCGCGCCTCGACCACGATCCGGCCGGACTGCTCCGCTTTCGAAGCCTCCATCGCGACCCTGCCGATCTGGCGCTGTGCCTCACGCCGCGCCTTGCGCATGGCGGCCAGTTCCGCGACCCGGCGCACGTTGCGCTTGCGCCGGGCGGTCACACCGCCGTGCATCCAGTGCTCCTCGCGCACGATCTTGCGATCGAGCTTGTGGCGCGCCATGTCTTCTTGCTCGAGCACGTCGTCGCGCCACGCCTCGAACGCGGCAAAGCCCTTGTCGAGGCGCCGCGTCTCGCCGCGATCGATCCACACCGTCGCCCGCGTCAGCTGTTCGAGAAACCGCCGGTCGTGGCTGATCAGAACGAGCGCTGAACGGAGCGTGGCGAGTTCCTGCTCAAGCCATTCGATGGTCGGCAGGTCAAGGTGGTTGGTCGGCTCGTCGAGCAGCAGCAGATCAGGCTCCGGCGCCAGAGCGCGTGCCAGCGCCGCGCGCCGGGCTTCGCCGCCGGACAACGTCTGCGGCCGCGCATCGCCGGAAATCCCCAGCGCCTCGAGCAGCAGCCGCGCCCGGAACGGATCTTCTGCGCCATCGAATGCGCTCTCAACGTAATCGAGCACCGACGCGTAACCACTAAGATCTGGCTCCTGCGCCAGATAGGCTATCCCCAGTCCCGGCTGGACGAAGCGCTCGCCGCCGTCCGCCAAAACCAGTCCGGCTGCGATCTTGAGCAGCGTCGACTTGCCGGACCCGTTGCGCCCGACGAGCCCGATACGCTCGCCTGCACCGATTTGCAGATCGGCCCCGGTCATCAGCGGCGTCCCGCCGAACGTCAGCCGAATGTCCCTGAGCGCCAGAACTGGCGGCGCCATATCGCTCACCTCGTGTTGAATGTATTCCTCGGCGCACCGCCACGCCTTGTCACGACGCGCGGCCGGCTTTGGTACCGGAGCAATACGATCGACCATTGCCACGACGTGAATTGAAGAAGACAACAATAGCAAATTTGAACGGAGTGTTCGATAGCCTATGCCACATGCACCTTCGGCTCTCAAGCAGGGTCATCGCGCTGGGCGGCAACGCAACTTGCCGGTAGAGCTTGGTTGCCTAGTCTGGCTTTTGGTTCTGACATTTGCTATCCCGTGCGACGCTGTCGAAAGCAAATATCGGAACAGGAACACGAGACAATCTACTGTTACTTTTCCGGATGCCATATGGGAACAAGCACTATTTCCGCGAACTGTCTTGGCCAACCCTCAATGGGAGGTGCTCTATGAAATTGTTTGGAACATTTGTGTCGCCGTTCGTCCGTCGCGTTGCCGTCAGCCTCAACCAACTTGGACTGAGTTATGAAGCAATCCCTCTGGCAGCGTCAAAGGAGCCTGAAGAGGTGCGTCGGTACAATCCGTTGACTCGGGTACCGGCGCTCATGCTCGATAGTGGAGAAACGCTGATTGAAAGCTGGGCCATTCTCGATGAGATCGATCAGATGGTCGGACCAGATCGTGCGTTGACCCCGACTTCAGGCGCGGAGCGCCGTCATGTTATGAAGCTGGTTTCGATAGGGACCGGATGCGCGGAAAAAACGGTTTGGGCCTACTATGAGGTGAGCAAGCGACCCGAAGAAAAAGTACACCAGCCCTGGCTCGCACAGAATGAAGGCCAGGTGCTTGCCGGCTATGCCTACCTCGAAGATGTGCTCAGGCAGTCCGGAGCGGACGCACTGTTCGGGCATGGCAAAACGCTCAACCAAGCCGGTATTACGTGTGCCGTCGCGTTTCGCTTCAGTGCATACGTGCGTCCGAACCTCGACCTCAAAGGAGTTGCGCCGACACTGGCTGCATTTTCGGAAAGCTGCGAGGCGACAGAGACATTCAAGAGCGTGGCAATTGGATAAGGCAATCCACAATCTGCACGACCCCCGGGCGCACGACATCCGGCGTTGCGCCGTCACATCCGCGGCCTAGCTTTCCCGTTCGCACCTGCGTGCCGGCGTGAAATCGAGAGGAAAGCAGGCACCGGTCACACACGAATAGATTCGGCGGCATTGACGACGCGCACGCGCCCTCGTTTCTCCCAGGCTCTTGCCGTAACAGGCGTAGTAGTAGGTCCGGGAATGCCGTCCGAACGGTCCGACACCGATCGGCGCCGAGGAGAAGCTGCACTTCCACCCTCTCGGAGCAGCCTGTGCACTGCCGCAGAGCGCGACGAGGCCAAGCACCATTGCCGTGGCTGTCGCCAGGATTGTGAAACGGGTCCGCATGTTTGCTCCTTTCACCAGGCGCGATGTCGGCGCGAGCATTCCGGCGTGGCAGAACGGCTCTCGCCCGCACACCATTGCGAGGGATTCAAGCCGAGACCGACATCGAGCACTCACCGAAGCGATGCTAATGGACCGCAGCGATCATGTCATCCGGGTCCGCACGTGCTGAGCCGGCCGGATACACTGCAACCGCAGAGCAACGGTCAGCACCCGGCGCAGCACAACCCCTCGGTCACTGCATCAGCAATTCCGTAAAATCTACTCCGCAGCAGACTGCATGCCCGGCGTCAGATGCGCCACCTTCGGCAGCACCTCGTTCGACAGCAGGTCCAGCGAATGCCGCCACGCCTCGGGCTTGTCGACATAATCGAAGCCGAAGACGAGAAGCTGGCCGAATCCACCGCAATCGTCGTAGACCTTGGCGATTTTCTCGGCCACGGTGTCGGGCGAACCGATAATCCAGTTGTGCTTGGCACAGTAAGCGGGCGTGACATCGGAATCCGGCACATCCTGGTCGTGCTTGAGAAACTCGAAGAAACCGAAATTCTCGAGCAGCGGCAGGAAGTATTCGCCCATCATCCGGCCCATGTTTGCCTCGACCGAAAGCTTCCAGGCCTCTTCGTCCGTGTCGGCAACGAACACCTCGCGCACCAACCGCCAGTCCCTGCGATCGGGCGTACGTCCACTCACCTCGGCGCCGATCTCCACCGCCTCCCAGTGGCTCGACACATACGCCGGGTTGAGGTTGAGGCTCATCGGCAGGTAGCCCTTCTCCCCGGCCAGCTTGAGCGTGTCCGACCCCTTGGAAAGTCCGGCCACGCCGATCGGCGGATGCGGCGCCTGCTTCGGCTTGAGGTGGGGACGCAGGAAGCCATACATCTCCTCCGGGTTTCGGACCGTCCAGAAATAGCCGGCATATTCGAACGGCTCATCCGTCGACCACATCTTCAAAATGATATCCAGGGCTTCTCGCGTCATTGCCCGGTTCTGCCCCGACATGCCGTCGACGTTGAACATCGCCCAGTCACTGGGCAGTCCGCTGGCTGCGACTCCGAAATTCAACCGGCCGTCGGAAATATGGTCGAGCAGGGCGACCCGATTGGCGAGTTCGGCCGGGTGATGGTAGGGCAGCAGAAACCCGCCGGGGCCAAGCCTGATGTTCTTCGTTTCGCGAAAACCGGTGGACACCAGCAGGTCCGGTGCAGGATGCGGCTCCCACGGCGCGGTGTGATGCTCCCCGATCCAGGCTTCGGTAAACCCCAGTTCATCAAGCCAGCGGATCACCTCCAGATCAAACTCGAAGCCCTCCTTGAGATCACGCTCAGGCGGATGTGACGGCATCGAGAAATAACCAAATTCCATAGCAGCTTCGTCCTTTCAAAAACGCGTCTCCATCCCCGGTCACGGCAGCCTATAGTCTTTCTGGTTTGGCTGAAACCATGCCGCTCCCCCTCCCGACTACCCACGGCATCATTGTATTGGGCAGTCGGGAGGGGGAACGGACCGGCGATGCGACCGCCTCGGGCGGAAGCGATCTAGGACATCGACTTATCGCGCCAAGTCGCCGGGTGCTCAATCGTCATCATCATCGTCGTCATCATCATCGTCTCCCGATTCATCGGAAGCCACGGTTTCATCCGCTGCGCCCGTGTCATCTGCCGCGCCATCATCGCTTGAACCGAGAGTCTCGCCAGCTATTGCGCCCACCGGATTACCGCCGAGAATCGTCCCGATGATCGCCGAGTCGGTCGCAGCCGCGATCGCGGCAGAAGTAATGAAACATGCATCACTGTCATCGTCCGGTGTCTTCGGGACCGTTCTCGGCGCCAGACCTGCGCGCTGCATCGCCTCGCAGTGATGCTCCGTCCCCGGCGTCACCCGAGCATGGCAATACTTGCAAATGATATCGCTCACGGTGCGCTCCTTTCCAGTTGTCACGGCGCCCGCCGCGGACGTCCCGCAAGCTACCGGGCGACGGTGACAAAAAGGAGATCAAGTCGCGTTGCCACCGTTTCACCGGTCGAGCTTATCCCGCTTCCGTCCAGCTCTCCGAGAACGCCAGCGAGCACGTGCTGAACGCCCGGCCCTCGCGTTCGCGCGCCCAGGCCTTGCCGGCGGCATTCGTCCCGTTGATCGAAAACGACGCTTCAAGCGCCGGCACGAACACCGTGCACAGTCCATAGGGCCTGCCATCCGGCGTTCCGGGCTGCGTGTGCAGCATCATCGGATCGAGCATGTTCGACCACGTGCAAACCAGTTCATCGCCGCCGGCCTTGATGATCTCCGAATATGATTTCAGCGGATCACCGGATTTCTCGAAGGTCGCATCGATGATGGACATGCTTTCGTCCTTGAGCTCCGCAGTGAGCATGCCCTGGATCGTCTGTTGCAGCCAGCGCGTCATCGCCGTGTTGTCGGAATAGATGCGCCAAGTGTCATTCGTCAGTTCGCTCTTGACGAACAACACATGACCGGGCCCGGCCGGACAGAACGTCATCCGCCAGAAACTGGCCGTCGTCGAATAATCGTCGTTGTCGGCGGACGTCAGCCGCACGAAAGGGTTCTCGCCGGTCATCAATATCCGGTTCGGGTCGACAAATGATGAGGGGATCGCCATGGCACGCTCCATCGAGGGGTTGCGGGTGAAGCAACAACGCTATCACAGGACAGCCTTGCTCGAAATTGCAACCGGCATCGCCGGTTTGCCGATGCAGCCACGTGCTTGCTCCTTGGATGCCTCCGCCAGCTCCACCCCGACGATACTGTTCCGGTCGGAACTGCGCTCGCGCACCCCGGACGGTCACAATCGTCGGGCATGACGATCCAGCCATCTGCAGGAGCAGGCACGATGATCAGAACGCCCATCCTTATCGTTGGCGCCGGCCCGACGGGGCTCATGCTTTCGGCCCAGTTGCATCGTTACGGCGCCCCGCACATCATCATCGACAAGAAGCCCGGCATCACGCACCTGAGCAAGGCGTTGGCCGTCCAGGCACGAACTCTGGAGCAATACCACCAACTCGGCATTGCCGATGCCGCCATCGCACAGGGTTTCGTTGCCGATAGCGTCCGCCTGATCGTCAACGGCCGCCTGCGCGCAAAAATTCCGCTCGGCGAAATCGGCAACGGTCTCAGCCGCTACCCCTACCTGTTCATTCTCGAGCAATCGCGCAACGAAGCGCTGATCTTGGATAAGATCACCGCACTAGGCGGCGCCGTGCAATGGGACACCGAACTTCAAAGCGTAGAGAAGACGGATGCGGGCTACACCGGCATCCTGCGGCATCGGGACGGAACGCACCGACCGTTCGAATGCCTCTATCTGATCGGCTGCGGCGGTGCCAGCAGCCCCGTTCGCCACTTTCTCGACATGCCGTTTCGGGGCACCACCAACGCGCAACTGTTCTTCGTTGCCGACGTCGATCTGGAGATCGGGCTGGAAAAGCAGGGGCTCATTTTGGCGCTCAACGGCACCGAATTTCTAGGCTTCTTCCCGATGTCGCGTGCACAGCAATACCGTGTGATCGGCGTCCTGCCGCCCACCGTCACGGACCCCGACGACATTCCGTTCGACACACTGAAAGCGCATATCGAGAACAATGTCGGCCTGCCGGTGAAGGTCACCGGGCACGGCTGGCACGCCGGCTACCGCGTGCATCATCGCATTGCCGATAGCTTCCGCTCCGGCAACGCCTTCCTCGTCGGCGACGCCGCCCACATCCACAGCCCCGCGGGCGGCCAGGGCATGAACACCGGCCTCGGCGACGCCGTCAATCTGGGCTGGAAGCTTGCTGCCGTCGTCAACGGCTGGACTACGCCGGAAATCCTCGACACCTATGACGCCGAACGACGCCCGTTCGGTGTGCAGCTTGTCCACACCACGGACCGCGCGTTCTCGGCGATCGTCTCGAAGAGTTGGCTGCCCCGCGTGATCCGCACCCGCATCCTTCCGGTCGTGATGCGGACGGCGATGAAGATCAGCAAGTTGCGGCAGCTGATGTTCCAAACGGTTTCGCAAACCCGCATTGCCTATCGCGGCAGCCGGTTGAGCGACCGCTCGCAGTGCGGCTCGCTTCGCTCGGGTGACCGCTTTCCGTGGTTCGAATGGACGGGCGGCAACAGCCATGAATGGCTCACCAACACCGGCTTTGTAGTGTTGAGCTTCGGTGGTGCGCAACCCTGTGAGCTTCCCGGATGGTCGGGACCGACCACGCACATACCGGTCAACGGCGCCGCCGCGGCCGCGGCGAAGTCTGTCGGGCTGCCCCGCCACGGCTGTGTCGTCGTCCGCCCCGACATGCACGTCGCAAAGATCGTCCACAGCGGCTGACAAATCGACCTTACGTGCTCTGGCCGTCCGGCGCCCTACCCGGTGTCGCCAGACGGCATAGGAAAGTCGGAAAGGCGCCTGTGCGCGAATTGACGTTTGGCCTCTGCTTCACACAGTTCGACCCCGACGGCGTTCCCGTTCGCCTTGAACGTCGTGGGATCGAGATAGCGCCGCCCGAACGGCTTCGTGTCCTGCGGATTGAACGTGGCCCGCTCATAGCCGCGCGCATCGACGCTGAACATGAGCGCCGGCCCGCCAACCGCGCCGAACCAGTGCACGTTGTTTGTCCACTCCGATGCCTGGAACAGATCTCCGCTCGCAATCACGTCATCGCGCACCGGCTTCAGCAAAACCGCATTGTCGTTATCCCATCCGACCCTTTGGTACTCGCGCAAATGCACGAAACCGCTCAACACCACGTGCGTGGAAATTAGGTTGTGATGCTGGTGGGGCGGTTGTCCGCTAGACGCTTCCATCTTGTAGACCTGGACCGTGTAGCGGCAATCATCGACATGACGACGCAACAGCACTTCGGCCTCGTTGGTCTGATCGACACGTTGCATCACGTCGCCAAACGCATCGTGCAGATCGAGCCGCCGGCAGGTCTTGCGCATCGCGCTTTGGTAGTCGCTCGAGCTGATTTCGCCGCGCCGTAACGATTCGAGGAGCTCAAAAAACAATTCGTCGTAGTCCGCGCGAAGATTTGCAACCTTGGTGCGAACTTCGGGTGGGTTGCTCACGTTCATCCGTTGTAGGCCCTCTTTGGTTTGGCTTTGCCAGAGCACCGGCCACACGACAACGCGGTTACCAAGAGACAGCTGCTCTGTGCCTTCGACGTCCGCTACCAAATTCGCATGATCTGCACGATGGCGCCGATTGTTCGGACAGCCGCGAAAGCACTATATGCCGCACGCCGCGCATAACTATCGCGCGCAGCCAACGGGATATAAGCGCCAAATGGTGCAACCAAGGGGCAATGCCGAAGGCGTGAAAAATGTTGTTCTTCGTGGTCATGGCAACGCGTCTTGGCGGGAACATGCGAAACCGGTCCCCTGAAACGCTACGCACGTGCGCCTCTTCTTGGCAGGCCTTGGCGGACTTGCCCGATCGCCATCCGCTCGGTTATCAACACACATGCTGTGCCGCACCCGGCACGCTGCATCCGCCGTGTGGTTCCATCGGGTCCCCATGACGTCTCGCCAGCCTGGGTGACGTTGTCTGCCGCCAACCACCGTCCACAGTACCTGAAGAGCAAACCAGGGATACCAAACATGCCTGCAGTGCGCGTTGTCCAGCCCCGCCGCAGCTTCATTTTTTCGCCGGGCCTCAGGCCCGAGATGTTTCCGAAGGCGCTGGCGTCCGGCACGGACATCGTCTGCGTCGAACTCGAGGATGGTATCGCGCCGAAGGACAAGGACGAAGCGCGGCGGCACGCGCTGGCCCTGTTCGAAACGCCGCAGGCCGATGACGGCGTCGAGCGCATCGTGCGCATCAATTGTTTGCGCGATTCCTTCGGTCTTGCCGATGTCCAGGCGATCCTTGCAACCGACACCCCGCCGCCGGCGCTGATGCTGCCGAAGGTCAAGACCCCCGACGAGATCGTCTGGCTGGATGATCTTCTGACCGAGCGCGGCCACCCCTGTCGCCTGCACGTCATTATTGAAACGAATGCCGGGCTCGAAGCCGTCTATGACATCGCCAAGGCCAGCCCGCGCATCGACGCGCTGTTTTTCGGCGGCGTCGACATGGCCGCGGAACTGAGATGCGCGAACGCCTACGAGCCATTGCTGTATGCGCGTTCGCGTATTGCCCACGCGGCCGCCGGTGCCGGTCTCGACGTCATCGACGTGCCTTACCTCGACCTCGAGGATCCGGACGGCATGAAGCGCGAAGCGGAACAGGTCCGCGACCTCGGCTTCAGCGGCAAGGGCTCCATCCACCCCAAGCAGATCGCGATCCTCAACGAGGTGTTTACGCCGTCCGAGGCGCAAATCGCCCACGCCCACCGCATTATCGAGGCCTTCAAGGAAGCCGACACGGGCCTCGTCGTCATCGACGGCAAGTTGATCGAAAAGCCCGTGTTGCGCGAAATGCACCGTATCCTCGCGATCGCCGAACGAATCTCCTCCTGAGTCACACATTGCCGGCACGCCCGTGCTGCTTTGATACGCCGGGCAACATCTGAAACGCATGAGCACGCAATTGTTCGCTCCGCTGATCACCCGTATTTGCAATAGGCTATGCGGCGCAGCCCGGCGACGAGATTTTCGTCCGCTGCACTAGGCGAAATTTTTTAGTGATTGATGGAGATCGGTCATGGCTCATACGAAGTGGACAATCAAAGGCAAGGAACTCGTCAACTGCAACTGTGCCTACGGCTGCCCCTGCCAATTCAATGCACTGCCCACATACGGCGATTGTCGCGCCGTGATCGGTTATCAGATCGACGAAGGCAACTACGGCGAAACAAAGCTTGGCGGGTTGCGCGCCGCCCTCGTTCTCAGCTGGCCGGGGCCCATTCACGAAGGCAATGGCACGATGCAGGCTATCATCGACGACGGCGCCTCGGATGATCAGCGCGGTGCCCTGAACGCCATCATGCACGGCGAAGACACCGACGATATGGCGACCATGTGGTGGGTCTTCAATGCGATGTGTTCCAACAAGCTCGATACGATCTACGAGCCGATAGAGTTCGAGGTCGACATTGCAGCGCGTCGCGGCAAGCTCAAGGTCGGCAATATCATCGACATGTCCGGCGAGCCGATCAAGAACCCGGTAACCGGCGCCGATCATCGCGCACGCATCGACCTTCCGCACGGTTTCGAATACACCATTGCCGAGATGGGCAGCGCCTCCGCCAGTGCCAGGGGCGACATTCCCATGGAACTCAAGGACAGTTACGCGCAATTTGCCGAACTGCATCTGAGCAACACGGGCGTGGTGCGCTAAACTAGCCCGTCACGCCTGGGTCGTCCGTCCGGCCAATCTGGTGCGTGAGCACGCAAACGTCGTGTTGAACCGGCGCGTGGCATGCATGGCCACGCACCCCAACTGGCGCAGGCGTTCAGGACCACGTTGCATGACCGAAACGAGCCCCCTCGAGCACCTACTCAAGAATGACCGCGCGGTTGTGATCGCAGCACTCGCTGCCGTTATCATCGCAAGCTGGTTGCACCTCCTGGACGGTGCCGGCACCGGCATGAGCACGCTCGCCATGACGTCATGGAAGATGGCGCTCGGCATTGCCGGACCGATGACGGTCCCCGTGGCGTGGAGCGTCCACTACGCCTGGCTGATGTTCGCCATGTGGTGGGTCATGATGATCGCCATGATGCTCCCTAGCGCCGCACCGATGATCCTCTTGCACGCGCGGATCAATCGAACATCGAGCACGCGATCGGGCACACCGTTCGACCTTTGGCCAACGACGATATTCACGCTCGGCTATCTCCTCGCCTGGGCGGTGTTCAGCGCCATTGCAACCGGTCTGCAGTGGGCCTTCGAAGCGCTCGGCGTTCTTTCACCCATGATGATGAATAGCACCAATCAGATCTTTGCCGGCTTCATCCTGTTGTTTGCGGGCGTTTATCAGTTGACCCCGTTGAAGCAGGCCTGCCTGCGCTATTGCCGCGGTCCTCTCGGCTTCCTGACCCAGCATTGGCGGCTGGGACGATCGGGCGCCTTGATGATGGGCCTGCATCACGGCTCGTATTGCCTCGGTTGCTGTTGGGGCCTGATGGCGATCTTGTTTTTCGGTGGCATTATGAACCTCTATTGGATCATCGGATTGGCCCTGCTCGTCCTCATCGAAAAGACGCTGCCGGTCGGGCCGGTCCTCAGCTACGTAACCGGCGCCATTTTCGCCACTTGGGGCGCGGCACTGATGGTGATCCAGGCCGTCAGTTGAACGGACATGACACGCACTCCCGGACTGGGGGTGCAGTTGATCGGGCTTAATACCAGCCGGCACAAAGCATGGGATACGAATCATGAATGCACAGCATTGGCAGATCGACGGCCATTACATTGAAAGCTGCAACTGTGACTATCTGTGCCCGTGCATCTACACCAACCCGCAGGGCCCGGCCACGAACGACAACTGCGTTGCCTTGATGGCGTACCGGATCGACAGCGGCAATTTCGGCGTCACCGGGCTTGATGGATTGAAATTCGCCTTCATCATCCGTTCAGGCCGGGTCATGGCGGACGGCAACTGGGTCTTCGCCGGTATCATCGACGAGACCGCAAGCGACGATCAGCGCCAAGCCCTGGAAAGCATTGTCGGCGGCAGGGCCGGCGGCATTCCCGGCCTCATCCACGACGGACTGGTTGGAGATTACCGTGGCACCACGGTCAAACCCATTGAATTCACTCAGGATGGACTCAAGGCAACGGTGCACATTCCCGGCATCATGTCCTACGAAATCGAGGGCGTTGCATCACGTACGGGCAACGGCCAACCGATCTATCTCGACAACACGTCTCATCCCGCCAACAGCCGCCTCGCATTGGCACGCTCGACCCGCACCCGCGTGACCGCGTTCGGTGTCGAACTCGACATGGCGGGTCGCGGCAACAACGGACATTTCGCGCCGTTTTCCTGGTCATCGTGAGCCGGGCGCATTAATCCCGCTGGCCGCCCTGGCCCATACTCCGCCGTTGTGCTAGCTGCCGGATATGTCCGACAAGCGCAAACAAATCATCGACGCGGCCATCCGCCTGTTTTACCGGGACGGGTTTTGGAACACGTCGACCGCGTCGGTCGCCAGGGAAGCCGGCATCGCCAGCGGCACGCTGTTCAATTACTTTGCAACCAAGTCCGAGTTGATCGACCAGGTCTACGTCGCGCTCAAAGAGGACCTGGCGGCCACCCTCGTTGCCGACTTTCCAGCTGAAGCCGACGTCAAACAACAGGCCCGCACGCTGTGGTCACGATACTTCCGTTGGCACCTGGACCGCCCGACCGAACATGCGCTGATGAAGCAACTCAGAATATCGGAACTCGTCAGCAGCGATGTGGTTGCCCGCCAGAACGAGAGCTTCGCCTTCGCGCTCGACGTGTTTCAGCGCGGCATCGACGACGGCACGCTGGCCAACCTGCCCATGGAGTTTCTCGCAGCGTTCACCGAAGCAAGCCTTGAAGCAGCCATTGCGCATGCCCGGCAGGCATGGTCTAGCACGCACAACGTAGCCGGCTCGGAGCCGGGCAACGCAGATGTGATCGAGGATATGGCATTCACCGTTTACTGGCGCGCGATATCGCGTTAACCTTCTCAAAAATGACTGACTACTCACTCATTTGAGCTGGCGGAGTTGAGCGAATGAAACTGGTCGTAAACGGCAAGTCCCATGACGTGGATGTCGAGGATGACATGCCGCTGTTGTGGGTGCTGCGCGACGAGCTCGGCGTTACGGGCCCCAAATATGGCTGCGGCATTGCCCAGTGCGGCGCCTGCACCGTCCACATCGACGGCAGCGCGGTGCGCGCGTGCTCCATTCGCATTGCCGACGTCGATGGCGAGGTCACGACAATCGAAGGCCTCGGCACGCCGCAAGCACTCCACGCCGTACAGCGGGCATGGGTCGAACACCAGGTTGCCCAGTGCGGCTACTGCCAGTCCGGCCAAATCATGTCGGCAGCAGCATTCCTCACCCTCAACGATGATCCATCACACGAAGAGATCGACCAGGCGATGTCGGCCAACCTGTGCCGCTGCGGCACCTACCCGAGAATTCGCAAGGCGGTGAAACAGGCCGCCAAGAACCTCAGGGAGGCGTGACATGGGAACGCTCGGAACCATCACGCGCCGAACATTGCTGATCGGCTCCGCCGCCATCGCCGGTGGCGTCGCGTTCGGTGCCTACATGGTCGCCAAGCCACCGGCGAACCCGCTGGCCGAGGATCTCGCCGACGGTGGAGCGACCTTCAATCCCTGGGTCAAGATCGATGGCACCAAGATTACGCTGATCACGCCCCACGGTGACAAAGGCCAAGGGGTTGTTTCTTCGCAGGCGGCATTGATCGCAGAAGAGCTCGATCTCGAGTTCGGCCAGTTTGAGACCAGTTTCGGTGAGCCGAGTCCTGCCTACTGGAACACCGCCATGGCCGAAGAAGGCGTGCCCTTCATGGCAACCGATACGGGTTTTGCAGCCGAGGCGATGCGCGATTTCATGTCGGGCGCATTTAAACTGATGGGCCTGCAGGGCACCGGCGGCTCGACCACGATTCCCGACAGTTTTGACAAGCTGCGCCGCGCCGGCGCCGTGGCACGCGAAACCCTCAAGCTTGCGGCATCGAAAAAGACGGGCATCCCGGTCGCCGCCCTCAACACGGCCAACGCCGCGGTGCAACTGCCCGACGGCAAGGAGATCAAATACACCGAACTTGCCGAGATCGCCGCCGGCCTTGACCCCGTTCAGGACGTCACCCTGCGTGAGCCGGGCGAGTGGCGCCTGATCGGCAAACCGATGCGCCGCCTCGACATCGTCGGCAAGTCGACCGGCACACTGGACTACGGCATCGATATCGCGGTCGAGGGCATGGTTCATGCCGCCATCCGCACCAACCCGCGTCAGGGCGGCAAGGTCAACAGCTACGACGCATCCCACGCCGAAAAGATGCGTGGCGTGAAGAAGGTTGTTCCGGTCACCGGTGGCGTAGCCGTGATAGCCGACAACACCTGGCGGGCGATCCAGGCGGCCAATGCCATCACGTTCGATTGGGGCCCGGCGCCCTATCCCGCCGAGCAGGATGACCATTGGCAGGCCGTTGCCGCATCATTCACCCGCGACCGTCTCGATTCCGAATGGCGCAGCGACGGCGACATCGAGGCAGCGCTTGCCGAGGGCAACGTCGTCACCGCCGAATATCGCTCGCCCTACGTCGCCCACGCGCCGCTCGAGCCGCTCAACGCCACCGTGCGCGTCACTGACGATGCCGTGGACGTCTGGACCGGTCACCAGATCCCGCGCATGCTGCAACAGCTCGTCGGCGCGGTGACGGGCCACGCGCAGGAGAAGGTGCGCCTCCACAACCAGTACATGGGCGGCAGTTTCGGTCACCGCCTCGAATTTGAACATCTCAAGCAGGCCGCTGAGATTGCCAATCAAATGCGCGGCACGCCCGTCAAGCTCACCTACAGCCGCGAAGAGGATTTCGCGCACGACTTTCCGCGCCATATCTCGATCAGCAGATCCCGCGGCAGGGTCACCAACGGCCGCGTCGAAGCAATCGATCTGGAGATCAGCGCACCCTCGGTGATCGCCTCGCAGATGGGCCGTGCCGGTTTTGCGATTCCCGGTCCGGATGCACAAATCGCAGCCGGCGCCTGGAACAACCCGTACACCATTCCGCATTACAGGATGCGCGCCTATCGCGTACCCGGGCTGGCCCCAGTCTCATCGTGGCGTTCGGTCGGCGCACCCGGCGCGGGCTTCCACTTCGACTGCTTCCTCGACGAGCTCATTCATGCAGCCGGCGCCGACCCGATGGAGGAACGCATCCGTCTCATGCAGCACGACGTATCGCGCAAAGTGCTCGAGGCAGCCAAGAAGATGTCCGGCTGGAACGGGTCCAAGATCGCGGAGAACCGCGGCCGCGGCGTCGCTTTCGTCGAAAGCTTCGGTGTCCCCACGGCCGAGGTTGTCGAGGTTACGAACACGCCGGACGGCATCCGCATCGACAAGGTCTGGGTCGTTTGTGATGTCGGCCGCATTGTCGATCCTGTGAACTTTGAAAACCTCGTCCAGGGCGGCGTCGTCTTCGGTCTCGGCCACGCCATGAACTGCGAGATCACTTACGCCGACGGCATGGCACAGCAGACCAACTACCATACCCACGAGGCCATGCGCCTCTACCAGTGCCCGGAGATTGTCGTAATGGGCCTGGAGAACGGCCCGAAAGTCCGGGGCATTGGCGAGCCTCCGGTGCCGCCGGCCGCACCGGCCCTTGCCAATGCCATCTTTGCCGCGACGGGCAAGCGCATCCGCGAGATGCCGTTCAACAAGCACATCGACTTTGTCTGAGGGGGCACCATGAGAAACCTCGGTCTTGTTGCCGGCACGCTTGCCCTTGCCGTGGCAGCCGCCCATGCGGCAGAACCGGTGGGCACCAATCGTGTGATCAATGAGTTCCCGGCCGGCTCGGTCAGCCGCGATGAGGGCCTTGCGAACTGGCAGAAATTTTACGAGGTCGCATCTCACCCGCGCTGCGCCAACTGCCACACCGGTGCAAACAACCGGCCGATGTGGTCCGGGCCGAGCTACGGCAAAACGCGTCCGCACGGCATGAACATCAACGCCGGTGCAAGCCGGATCGGCGCGGAAAGCGTGCCCTGTGCAACCTGTCACACAACGCTCTCCAAACCTGATCCGGACGCCAACGCCCACCCCCATACGCCACCCAAGGTCGCGATGACCTGGCAGTTGGCACCCGTTGAAGCCGAATGGTTCGGCAAGTCATCGAGCTACATTTGCAACCAGCTCAAGGATCCCGAGCGCAACGGCGACCGCACGATCAAGGAAGTCGCCGCCCACCTCGACCATGACCTCATCTTGCACTGGGCCTGGTCACCCGGCGGCAACCGTCAACCGGCGCCCTACTCGCTGCAGGAAGCCATGGATTTCCTCATGAAGTGGGCGGCGGCAGGCACGCCCTGCCCGACGGAGTAGATCTTCGATGGTTCGCATGGCGGCCCTGTTCGTTGCGATCTCCGGCGTGCTTCGCCTCCTGGCACCGATCGTCGGCGGCTTCGCGCAGGAAGCCGTCGTCCTCGCCGTGCTCGGGCTGGTTTGGCTGCTCGCGGCAGCCGGTCTGCGCCGCGGCTTGCGCTGGCTCGCATGGCTGGCGTTCTTCGCCACCATGGCCGGTGCGATTGCAGCGCTTGCGTCCGCGGTCAGCATCACCGTCGCGCCACAATGGCTCTACTGGTCGATCGCGGCGTGCGACACCCTCGCCGCCATCATGCTCTTCGGTGTCCTCTGGGCACCGAACAAGGCGGTGAAGTGAGCGGCGGCCTTGACGCCATCTACTTTTCCGGGAAAAGCACCCCGATCGGCACCAGCACCGCGCCGACAATCGGCATCAGGACCGTGCCGAGAACGAAGCCGACGACCGCATCGAGCACCGCCGTCACCAGCCAGGCAGCACCCTCCACCGCGCCATCGCCGGATAGCCCGTTTGCAACACTCTTGATTGCTTCGTAAGGCCAGGACACATGCATTTCGTGCAGGCCATGGATGATGATGCTGCCGCCGACCCAAAGCATCGCGGCCGTTCCGATCACGGAAATCAGCATCAGCACGGTCGGCATCGCCGCCACGAGGCCGCGGCCGAATGCGCGCGTCCAGGAAAACCTGCCCGACTTGCTGAGCCGCAGACCGATATCATCGATCTTGACCAGCAGCGCGACGGCGCCATAGACCAACACCGTGATCAGCACGGCGACGACGGCGAGCACGGCGGCGCGCATCCAGAGGTCGTCACTATCAATCGTCGCCAGCGCAATCGTCATGATCTCGGCCGACAGGATAAAATCCGTCTTGATCGCCCCCTTGACGCGCTGTTCTTCGAGGTGCGCCGCATCGAGCGTCTCCGCCTGCTGCGGCCCGCGGTCCTTGTGGTGCGACAGGGAATGCCAGATCTTTTCCGCACCTTCGAAACATAGATAAGCGCCCCCCAGAATGAGCAACGGCGCAATCGTCCACGGCGCGAGAGCCTGCAGCAGGAGGAGCGCGGGCAGCAGGATGACGATCTTGTTGAACAGCGAACCGCGCGCAATTTTTGCAACGATCGGCAGTTCACGCGCCGCCGGCAGACCGGTCACGTACTTCGGCGTGACGGCCGCATCGTCGATTACGACACCAGCGGATTTGCTGCCCGCCTTGGCCGCCTGCGCCGCGATATCGTCGAGTTGCCCGGCGGCGAGCTTTGCGATCGCTGCAATGTCATCCAAAAGTGCAAGAATGCCACTCATAACCTGCAGGTTCCCCCAAAATGTTCCGGATGGCAGCGGGCCGGCGCAGACGGTTGGCAATCACCCGTCGGAGCAGGCGCGCAAACGGCTGCGATTCGTCATCAGTTATGCCCTGCTTCGCACGCCCTTAGAAGACCCGATCGACGGCCCTGGCGGCAGCCGGTCGCAAAGAGCATCATAGATGTCGCAGCCGGAACCTGCCGCACTGCCCCAAGCAGGACAACCTCGCCCAGTAGACTGAACGCGAACAAAATGCTTTGCAGATGCACCCGCTTTGGCTTCAGGCGCACGCATGCCGGCAATCCCACCGCTGCACGCCCCTCAGTTCGCGCGCCTCCATTTGTCGATCTTGCGAAACGCTTCGGCGTTGCTCTGCTCACCGGTTTCATCGATTTGTGCATCAAGGTAGCTCTGGACGTGTTTCGACAGCCACCAACTCATCGACAGCGCCTTGGAGTTGTTGATGCGATCCGGCTGAACGGTAATGAAGGCGAAGTTCTCCGTGCCAATTCTGGAACACAACTCGACGGCGGCGTGGGTGCCGCGCGCGCCGCGTGTTCCGAGCACCGCTCGCAATGGCGAGCGCACCGTCGAGAACGCGATCGATCGCGGAGCGTCCGGATACGCAATCTGGCTGTCGGCCAGGATGCAGTTCATGCCTGACACCGACGGCTCGTTGTTGACCAGAATGACGGCAGGGCGCAGGCCGTAACGCGAACGCAGGACATCAGCCAATTCGAACGCCGTGATCGCCCCGAAATTCTCATAGTAACCGCCATCGACGACGCGATCGACCGGATCCTCTTCTGGCGACCGCCGGATGTTCCCATGCGGTGAGATCACCGGAAACCGTGCGCTTGACGAGGCAGCGGTGCTGAGCCGGATATCACACGTTTCGCAGGAGGCATCGGTTTGAATGCTTCGCAGGACACGCAGCTCACGGCCCGTCCGGACATCCCAGATGCGCGCTGCACCGTTGTCATCGTGCGTCAGTAGTCGCGTTCCATCGGCGAACAATTTTGCTTGTTGAACCAGGCCTTCATTGCCTTTGAAGCTTCGCTCGAACTGGACCTGCCCGTTGTCGAACACAGCCATGCGAACCCGCCCGCCATGCAGGACGATCGCATAGGTCTTGGTGTTCACCCTGACCAATTCAAGTGGCTTGAACGACTTGAGAAACCGCTTGTCCTCGACATCGTACAGATAACTTGAACTGGCCGTCGTCGCGACCAGGTACTTGTCGTCCGGGCTGAACGCGAAGTTGGAAAAAAACTCGTGCTCCCCAAATGCGGTATCTGCGCTGGGTTGTTTGGCTTCGCCGCTCTCCATGTCCACGAACACGAGCGAGCCGGTATGCCCGCCGGCACCGATGACGACGATCCGGCCATCACGGCTGACGGTGATTTCGCCATGAGCATCAGTTGATCCCTTGTTCCTGACGACTCGTTTCGTTTCCAGCGTCCGGGCATCGACCACCGCCACGTGATGCTTGAATTTTTCTGGCTGCCCAGGATCCTCGTACCATATCGCAGCCAGCAACTTGCTGTCGGCACTGAAAGCGGCCGCAACCGGGCGGCTCGTCACATCCGGGAACGGTCGGATAGCGCGAGCACGACCCGTGGCGACATCGATCAGCACAAGCTCTTTCGCTACCGACACCAGGATCGCCCCGCCATCCGGCCTGAGAACGGAGATAACGTGCGGGTATTCGTCAATCTCCGCCCCGTTCTGCCGAAGGATTTCGATGAAATTGCCGGTTCTCAGAACCTTTCCCGTCCCTGATTCGATCAGCATGTAGCCGGACTCCGAGGCGGCGATAATCTGCCGGCCTTCGTCGATGAACTGCCGCTTTTCGAAACTTTCTTCCTTTTCTGGCTTTACGGACCATCGCACTTGGCCGCTCTCCATGTCCCAAAGCTGCAATGCTCCGTCGTCAGCCGTCCGAGTGAAAAAGCTGCGGCCATCCGGACTTGGTATCACGCCATCGAAATTGCTGCGTTGCGGCTCGAGCAGCTCATGCAGATCATAGGCATCCCGGAACAGACGCCGGCGTGGTGCGTTACCGGCAGCCGAAAACTCGGAATATCTGGTATCGACATCGCTCACGATGATGCGCCGCCCGGTTGTTACCGAGGTGCCGTTCAACAGCAGCATTGGCAACCAGTTGTTCGGAGCCGCGTTAAGCACATCGTTGCGCAGCTCCGTCAACGACCGTTCGAGTGTCGAGCGATTGGCGGGATCGTCAACACGCTGGCCGGTCAGGTGTGCGTAGCGGCGTTCCCATGCGTTCTCCAGTATTGCGGCTCTGTCATGTCGGATCGGGGCACCGAACAGATCATTGCTGATCAGGCCGACGAACACCGGCGACAGGAAATCGCCTGCAAGAATTTGTTCGAGGCAGCTGCGCCAGCTCTCGGCAACGCGCCTGTCCGGCGCGAAGTATTCGGTATCATGCGCACCCTCTTTGCAGGGCGGCTGCCCGATGCCGTTGCTCGCGTGCTGCTTCAGCTGGCTGTCGGCGAGCGCACCGTAGACGACGGCAGCACCGAGCGCGCCGCCGGAGACCCCGGAAATTGCAAACAGTTGCTTGGCGAAGGGATGCCGCCTTGCATCGTCCCGCCCCTCGGCGTCAATCAGCGAACCAACGACACCGCCAACAAGGAAGCCGGCCCGGCTCGCTCCACCGGCGGCCGCCATGATGATCGGCTGCGGACATTGCGGTGAAGCAATGAGATTTGGCGCATCGGCATTGAGGACACAGTTGTTGACGTCGGCCCAGCGCTGCACCGTTTGTTCGAGGTTTGGTCGCTCAGCGGCCTTCTTCGCCGTGCGCACATCGTAGATGTCGGGGCGCATCGCACTGATCAGCGAAAACACCACGATCCCGCCCAGCACGATCGGCGCCCGAACCCAAAAGGAGAAGTGACTTATGTAGGTGACCGCCGGGACCAACAGGCCCAGGAAGAACGGAACCATCAATGCCCGGTAGACATGCTCGGTGACCACTACCGGATGCGGGATGACCTGAAACGCCAGCAACACCACTGTCAATACCAAGAGGGCGTAGAACGCCGGGTTCCAAATCAAGTCGGTGGCCATCAGGGAATCGGCATTTGACGCTTCATCCTGTCGGGTTTGGCGCAACAGCACGGCGCCGAGGCGGCTTGCCCCCTTGTGCCGCGCCGGGCGCAGCCACCACCACACCGATAACGTCAGCACAGCTGTGATAATTGGCAGGACCGCGAGATGGCCCAATCCGACCGGGCGCAAGAATTCGTTGAGCGCATATCCGTAAGCAGCCACCGCAAGCGCCAGAGACACAACGCTCAGAGCCAATGCCATCGCGGTCCACCACAGACCGACCAGGGATTGGCGCAGCCACAGATAGGGAATCTTGCGCAGCACGAACGGAAGCGCATACCAGATCACGATCGGCAAAAGGCCGAAAATGCTCAAATAGAAGTCCGAATAGGCATGTTCTGACACCGAACGAACAATGCTATCCATCGGTTCGCCGAAAGTGACATTGGCCGACAACACGGCAACACCGGTAAAGATGGCCAAATAACTGAGATACGCGGCCAGCGCGACCCACACCCACTTCGGCAACCGAGGCGTGAAATATATCCATGTCAACAACAACACAATGACGATCAGGCCGAGGAGAATACCGTAGAAGATCAAAACGACGTTTTCGGCCCCGGCGTTGTCCGACGCGTGGTACAGTCCAACTTGTACCAGGTCTTCGAAGTTGCTGGCGGCACAAACCAGCTCGCGCCAGATTCCCGAATTTTCACCGACACACGAGCCGTAGGCTTTGCTGCTCTCTTCCTGGAGAGAACTCGCGATCTCCGTTGCCCAGCTCTCCGCACCAAGCGTCGGCGCGTTGGACAGCGCCAACAGCTGGCCGACGAAGATAGCGGCCAGACAACCGACCGCCAGGACGCGAGGGATAATCCGGCAGAGCCAGTCGCTCATCGCTCCGTCGCCTTGCGACAGCGCGCGGCTGTCTCGAAACCGGTAAAGGATCCAGCGTGCCGAAACGTAGACCGGCAACGCCCACACCAACAGCACGGCGGCATAAAAGCCGATCCAGAAGAGCACCGCGATGCGCGTGTCGCCACGCACCTCCAGAAAGAGATCCTGTGCCTGCGGCGCCAGCGCGAACATAACAAAGCCGAGCAGCACGCTCGCAAACGGCACCCATGCAAAGTGCAGCCCGCGAAAGAAGGCCCGCACCGTGGCCCAATTCATCGCAATACGCTCGGCGACCCCGGCAGCAAACGATCGAACCGGCTGCGAGGAACCCACCGCAGCAGTATCAGGGTGAACGCTGGACATGACTTCCCCGAACCGACCGGACCAAAAAAACCGCGCACCCACGAGCAAGTGCAGGACAAGGAAATTGCTGCCAATGGCGCAATCGCCCCCGATGCCATCACTGCAGATTGAGGCGAAGCGGCCGAACTTGCAAGTTTGATCCGAACACGCGTCCCGCCTCCCTCACCGAGCGGGCACGGCCGAAAATCTACGTGCCGCAAAGACCGCGCCAATCGTGCGCACCGTTACCCGTCCCCGACTTGAATCGAAGCTAGTCGTTGCCGCCAGATCTCACTGGCGCATTTGGCCATGCAAAACTGGCATCCAGTGTCCATGAACCCATCGGCCACGGTATGAGCCAGACATTGTCGAGCGGCGACATCACCTGGATCATGCGGGAATAGTGCACGGCTGGCGCGCGCACGATCTCGGCGACCGCAACCGAAGTGAAGGCGCTGGAACCAAAATGGCGCAACAGATGAAACATGCCCGAAGCTGAGGCACGATGATGATCGCCTCTAAATTATTGAGCAGACTATGTCCGCTCTCGTTCGGAAATAGTCTGCTCAACAGTAGCCCTGTCGGATGGTGGCCGATTTGATTTCTTAAACACTTGTTCGCTGCTCGTCATGCTGTGGGGTCGGCGAGGTAGAAATATCCCTTCCTACGCAGGACGATTTTTCGATTGCTCCTGATCGCGCCACTCAGATGGCGTAAGCCCCACTACACTCTTGAACCGCCGGCTGAAAGCCGCTTCGGCATCATACCCAACGCGCCGGCCGACCTCTGCCACCGACAGCCTCCCGTCAGCCAAGATGTGAGCTGCAGTTTGCATGCGCCAAAGCATGAGATAGCGCAGCGGGGGATGACCAACTTTATCGACAAAGCGTTGAGCCAATGACGAGCGCGAGACACCAACGGTCTGCGCCAGATTTTCGACTGTCCAATCCTTTGCCAAGTCCGCATGGATGACACTCAATGCCTTCGAGATCATGCCGTCTTTCAGCGCGGCGAGCCATCCCGGCGGCTTGGGTCCTGGCGCATCGATATATCTGCGCAAGGCTTCGACAAACAGCAACTCACTCAAACGCAGGTTGACACTCCTGCCGCCGGACCTCCCGGCCTGCGCTTCCTCCATCGTCACGGCAATCAACTGATCCAGCATGTCGTGCTTCCGGTCGCGCGGCCGCCGCAGGAGAAGCATTTTTGGCAACCCCACAAGTATCGGGTTGAACGGACGAGTGTCGCATCCAAGAAAACCGCAGATGGTTTTAGAGCCGGGCGTTTCCCCGCCGCCTTCGGGAACCACGAACGGAAGCGACCCGTCGGCCAGCATCCGCATGAATTCTAGAGTTTCGTCGAACGAGAATTCCGGTGGCGTCTCGACGGCATTCTGCATCTTGTAACCGTCGCCGTGAGGAAAAATGAGAATATCACCGGCATCGTAGGCAATCGGTTTTCCGCCGGGAAGGCTTGCATAGCCGCTGCCCTCCACCGCGATATGGTAAGAGAACACGTGTTGAGCGCGCGGCATCACAGTGCGAGCAAAATGGCGCACGTGAGGGACTTCCACGCACCAGGGCGAAGTCGCATCGGCCACAAAGAACAGCGCACCTGTAAGCTTCACAAATGCAAGAACGTCACCAAGGGGGTCATCCTGCAGCTGCGCCCTGACAAGCGGTTCCGCATCGCGAGCGCGATCATCGTTTCCGTTTGGAGTAACGATCAAGATATCTGGTGTTTGGATCATTCATTCTCATCCAAAGGTGATGGATCCTCTGTCAACGAATGCCGGTCTCGCAAGGGACGGAACGAGGGACAGTTAAGCAACATCCACGCGGATGCGTCCAATGAAGGAGCAAAGCGCATGCCTGCCTACTATCTGTTCGATGTTCGTGAAATTATCGATCAAAACAAGCTGTCCGACTATCGAAGCAAGGTCTTCGCAACAGTTGAGCAGTATGGAGGCCGCTATCTTGTGCTTGGTGGAAATGTCGAGAAAGTCGAGGGAGAATGGGCGCCAAGCATCCCCGTTATCATCGAGTTTCCCACCGTTGCAGCAGCGCGGGCTTGGTACCAATCCGATGAATACCGTCCCTTGCTAGAACTGCGCCTCGCAGCCAGCAGTGCGGATGCTGTTCTGCTGGACGGTTTCGACCACCACCCCGCTTGACAAGAAGGCTCGGCCAGCTGGTCACAGCAACCTGCAACGGCCGGTTGCGGCCCGCTCCTGAAGGTCTCGGACGAGCACTACGAGTCCGTTCTTGACGATACCGCTGCCATGCTGTGTTCACCAGAATAGCGCAATACCAAAATCGCGTTGCCGTGCTCCTGTTCCGCACTCGGGTCGCGAACCCCGCCGAGTTTTTGAGCTACTTTGAGAGAAGCGGCATTGTCGTGATCCATAGTGCTGACGAGCGTCGTAAGCCCAAGTTCCTCGAAAGCGTACCGCATTGCTCTGCGGGCAGCTTCCGTCGCATAACCTCGGCCCTCTGCGTGTTCGCGAAGCATGTATCCAAGTTCAGGCTCGTGGTCGCCGGGCTCAAAGCCGATGAGCACGAAACCGATGACCTCGTTGTCCTCATGGCGCTCGACTGTCCAAAGTCCGTGCCCGCGCAATAACCAGCACGCAACCATGTTGGCGAAGTCATACCAGGCTCTCTCTCGGTTCGGGTCGTTCAATATAAACCTGCCTTTCGGGGACAAGGCGATCTCGGCATACCAGGCGAAGTCCGAGAGGGTCGGCGCTCTCAGGCGCAATCGATCCGTCCGTAGCGTCGGGATCAAGTCGGCAAGTCGTTTCGCGAATGCAATGGCGTTGGAACTTGAAGGCGCTTGTTCATGAGGCATCAGCATGTGTAGTTCCTTCGCTGGCAGGCGTCCGCCCACTTATGCGATTGAGATTTTATGATGCAACAGGGGTATTGCCTCACCTGCTCGCGTCCGTTGCTGGCGCGGGACCGATAATGTCGATCTGGGCACAGCAAGGTCGGCAATGCGGGCCAATCGGACGGCAAGATCTAACTGAACTTTTTGAGCTGCTTGCTTATGTCCGTTGCCAGCCAACGAATGAGGTCCGCTGCGCCCATGGGACGAGCGAGCGCTGCCGATTGTCCGGCATACATGCTGCTCAACTGAGGATCTCCCGCGGACTTCAAGGCGCCCGTGACGCTTTGCTGTCCGGGAAATGGTATGGGCTGCAGCGATGACAGTTCATCAACCAGCCGGTTGCGGATAGCGCGAGCGGGTTTGCCGGATATGGCGCTCGTCACGACCGTTGAGGCGTCATCAGCGTTCTGCAGCGCAGCCCTGTGCGCCGCGGGTACGTTTGCTTCTTCCGTCAGCAGGAACGCCGTTCCAACCTGGACGGCGCTGGCCCCGAGAATAAAGGCGGCAGCGGCGGTTCGACCGTCTGCAATGCCGCCTGCCGCAATGACCGGCACATCTACAGCGTCAACAACTTGAGGCAAGAGTGCGAAGAGGCCTGCTTGCAATGACGTGTCGACATCACTGAATGTGCCGCGATGACCACCCGCTTCTGCGCCCTGCGCAATTACTGCATCAATCCCGAGGGCCTGAAGGTCGCGCGCTTCCGCAACCGTTGTCGCGCTGGATATCGTGAAGCACCCAATTTCCTTTATGGCCTTGAGTGTCTCGGCATCTGGCGCACCAAAATGGAAGCTGATCACTTCCGGCTTCGTTCGACGCAGCATATCAAGGTGCGCATCATCGACCCCAAATCCTTCGGCAACCGGTTCGGGCATGGGGCCTAGTCCTGCCTCGTCAAACATCGCCTCAAGTTTTTGTCTCATCTCCGGAGCCGTGCCCCTCAGGTCGCCGGGAGCACTCCAAAGCGGATAGTTCGCGTTCACCGCTCCTGCACTCTGCTGTCGGAAACCAGCGATCCTGCGCTCAGCATCTGGCGCAGCCAGACCCCACATTCCGAGCCCGCCCAACCCTCCGGCATTGCTAACGGCTGCCGCAAGGGCAGGCGTCGTCATGCTGCCCATCGGCGCTTGGAAAATCGGCCATTCCAAATTCAGGTGTTCTGTAAGGCTGTTCCGGGACCACATCTGAGTTCCAATCAAGAAGGTCATTACAACTGGAGCAAAGTCTATTGCCATCGCAGTTGAACGGCCAGAGCGATGGCGGCGCGACGCCCGAATCTGGCCCGCGCGCGCATCCCTTGACCCCGAACCGACAAAGGGAATGGGTGCAAGGCCAACGCGAACGTTCCTCGATGACCCGGACTTCGAACTCGCGGAGTGCTGGTACGAAGAGCTTTGGGCGCCGGTTGAAGACGGGCAGACGTGACGGCGACAAGGTTGCCGCGCAACACGTCTGCACTTCTGCCGCTGCGAATGTGTAAAGCGCAGCAGGCCAATTTAGCTATCAACTCTGCTCGTGGCCCGGAAAAAACAAGCCAGGCTGAGCAAATATTGCCGCAACTGGATGGCTTTTGCCTGGGTTGCCGGCTTGACAGACCTGTTGTCTTGCAAGCGCCTGCGCCCGGAACCGGACTGCCTGCGAGGATCACCTTATTCGGACCAGCCTTGCCGAGATGACCCTCGTCTTGCATGCACAAGCCGCAGCATCGTCGTCAATGCCAGTCGGGGGCTGAGTGATCTGGCCATCGCCTGGCCATCGCCCCACCATCGAAAGTCGCACTCGCCCCGGCGACAGTGCGTGTTGAACCTGTGACGTGATTAGGACGCACTGTCCTCGTACTTGAACGAAACTTTGAGCTTCGTCCGGTAAGCCGTCACCTTGCCGTCTTCAATGACAAGATCCTGTTCGGATACCTCCGCGATTCTGAGTTCGCGCAGGCTCTCCGACGCACGGTTGACGGCGGCGGCGGCAGCCTTCTCCCAAGACTCGCTGCTGGTTCCGACGAGTTCAATTATCTTATAGACGCTTTCGGGCATCTCTTCTCCTCCGGCGTTGAATGACGTCAAATTAACCTTGGCAGCATGCTCTTATTCCCATGCACGCGCAAGCTGCCAAGTGATTGGCGAATGCAGTTTTGGCAAAAGCACTGCAGCGGACCATGCCGAGCATAGGACTAGTGTGGCAATCGAAGCAGTTACACGCGAGCGTCGCGGTGCTTGAACGAACAATGGCTCGGGGTTGTCATCCGTTCCCGACCTGCGCCCGCACCGCTCCTTGGACCATTGCCATTTCTGCAAAATTCTCAGCCGTAATGTAGCCAGCCAAACGACCATCCATGTGCGTGACGGCCACCACCTGCGTACCACTGTTCTGCAGGCTCTCCATCACCGTTTCCATACAGGCACGCTCGCCCACCGTTGGAACGTTTCGCTCCATGGTCTCGAGGACAGGTGCGCTGCGGCCGTTTTGCTGCAAAGCTGATATGAGCTGGCTACGTGTCAACACGCCTCTCAGGTGATGCCCGCCGTCCACGACCGGGAACTCCTGCTGTGTCGTGCGCAGGAGCAGGTCGGCCGCATCACCCAATGTTGCTGCCGGAGCAAGGGGCTCGAACTTCGTGATCATGGCATCGCACGCCAGAAACCCTCGGGCCAATTCGCGCATTTCGATATGTGCATTCTCGGTCGAAGCGGCAAAGAATATAAAGACCGCGATCAGAACGAGCAGCGGACTGCCGAGTAACCCGACAAATCCAAAGCCGACGGCAATCACCTGTCCGGCACGGGCCGCGATCTGCGTCGCGCGCACATAGCTGAAGCGGGTAGCAAGCAATGCGCGTAGGACACGCCCACCGTCCATCGGAAAGGCGGGGATCAAATTGAAGAGGACGAGGGCGACGTTAGCGGCGGCTAGCCGGGCAGTGAGACTGGAGGAAGCCTTTTCAATTTCCGCCATGTCGGAAAGGTTGAAACTTGCACCCAGGAAAACGATCAGAACGAGCGCGATCACAACGTTGACGAGCGGACCGGCGATCGCGACGACAAACTCCTCGCCGGGCTTCTCGGGCATCCGTTCAAGGCGCGCCAGTCCGCCGATCGGCAGCACTGTGACGTCGGGCGTGCGAATTCCGTAGCGACGCGCCGCAAACACATGGCCGAACTCATGCAAGACAACGCAACCGAACAACAGCAAAATGAAGATCAGACTGTCGATGGCAGCCGCGGGTCCACCCTGCATCCAGCTTGAGATGCCGAACCACGCCAGCAGCAGAAAAAACGTCAAGTGTATCCGAACCGACGTTCCGGCGATATCGACAACGCGGATAGACCAACCCATGTTCATTTATTGCCTTCCATGTCTGTGTTCATGCGACCGAGTGAGATCTTAATTCGGCGGCGCAACTCCTCCGGCTCTTGATCGATTGCCTTCATGACGTTTCTCAACTGCCGCCTCAGACCATGGATCTGGTCGAGCAGACTGAGAACCACCGGAACCGTCTCCGGCTCAATTTCCAATTCGTCTCTGAATTGGCGAATGAGCTCACAGCGCGCAAGATCAAGCTCCGTGAAAATTACCGTGCCTGCCGAGGCGGACGGCACGATCCAGCCCCGTGCAACCCATCGCCGGAGCCTGACCAAGCTAACGCCGCTGACGCGCTGCACGACTTCCTGCTCACTCAACATCATGCCGCCCCCCAGTTTGCACGCGGGTCAAACTTATGATCATCCGCCCATGTCTTGATGAATGACGCAAGGTCATCGTCAACCTCATCAGGCAGCATCACCTCGAAACGAACAAGCTGGTCGCCGGTGCCTCGCTTGGACTTGATGCCTTTGCCCCGCAAGCGCACGACCTTTCCGGTCGTCGCCCCCTTTGGCACAGTCAGCTGCACGCGCCCTGAAACCGTTGGAACTTCTATTTTCGCGCCTAGAACGGCTTCGTGAATGCCAATGGGCACATCGAGATGAATGTCGTTGCCCTCCCGGCGGAACAACGGATGCGGACGTACGGAGATTTCGATCAACGCATCACCGGGCGGCCCGCCATTGAGTCCCGGTTGGCCCTTGCCCTGCAACCGCATGACCTGGCCGTCACCGATGCCTGCCGGGATCGTCACGTCCAACGTTTGTCCACCGGCCATGGTCACCCGCTTTCGCTCACCGTTTGCTGCCTCGAGAAAGCCAATTTCAAGACTGTAGCGAATGTCACCGCCACGCATTTGCACATTATGACGAAAGCCCTCCCGTTGGCCTCGGGTTCGCCCACCGAAAGCCTCGGCAAAAATATCTCCGATATCGATGAAGTCCTCGTAACCGGCCGTACTGTGGTACTGTTGAGGGCCGTGAGCATCCGCGTAGTGCTTATAGAATTTGTGTTCGGGGGTTTCGGCGCCGCTGTCGTCGATTTCGCCGGCATCGTAACGTTTGCGCTGCTCGGGATCGCTCAGAATGGCAAATGCCGAAGACACCGCCTTGAAGCGGTCCTCCGCCTTTGCATCACCAGGATTGAGATCCGGATGCAGTTCTTTGGCAAGCTTGCGGTAGGCGGAGCGGATTTCTTCCTCGCTTGCCGTTTTTCCGACACCCAGTTTCTTGTAAAGATCTTCGCTCATGGATTTGTTTCTCTGCACCAGCGGATCAGCACCTACATTGCAGCCGAAGTTCGTCTTGATCGGTTGCTCTTTCTCGATAGGCAGGGGCTTGCCCGGCAGACAGCTCTGTCTGCGACCGCGTACCATCAGGCAAACTCAATTTTGTGCGCAGCCATAGCAGAGACAATGGTGGGAAGACTGGCGTCACGGCCATGATAAACCATCGCCGGGTTGAACCATCATTCGGTCTTCGTCAGGTCCACGGACAGGCCAACGTAGGCAAAACAGAGCGGTGTGAAGAGATCAATGATCGCCTTGACGTTCTGCTCGATGCGCTCCGAAAATTGAATATCAATGCCTGCGATCTGAATCCCGAATTTGGTGCTCGTGGTCACACTGTCAAGATGCCCTCCATAATTTTTTTGGCACTCTCCTCTTGACAGTGCCAAATCGATAAGTATCTGATTAACATGCGAAGTTAGAGATTGTCACAAAGCAGAAGTTCTTGGTGTTGTTGTCCCAGGAGGGAAAGCAGGACATGAGATCAAGAGGTTTGCGACGAAGTTCGGCGATCGATGCCGATGACGTTCCGGCAGCTCGGCGTCGCCGGCAAACTGATAGAAATCGAACCAGGGAAGACTGGCACCGACTGAGGCTGCTCAGCGCATCGGCGACTGTCGTAGCCTTCGCGTTCATCTGGGCCGTGGTGATGGGGCTCGCCTAGTGAGACAGGCAAACCTTGGCCCATTGCCTTGAAGGCCGGCGCCGGCTCAATTGAGTAAATCCGGCGCCCGATGGAAGTACACTTCCCGGAACCCGGTTTCTGCATTTGTGTAGAGGCAAGTCATGTCGAAGGGCCAATGCGCGAACCGGCTCGTCACGTGCGGCGAAGTTTTGAGTGATGAAGTGATCGGTGATTGTTCTCGCTGGCACGACAGCACGCGCAATTGTGTTGGCGCTCGCATCTTCGCTCGCGCTTGACGCACACGGTGCCATCGCCCAATGCGGCATGACCCTATTGCCAAACCTGGCAAGCGATGCAGTGACCATTGCAATTCACCGGAAGACACGACGTCCAATGACACAATCTCTCGGGCAAAAAATCAAAGATGATCGAGAGCGCTCGGTTCTGCTGGCCTATCAGCGCTGTATTGATGAAGGAGCGCGGCGCTTCATCATCGAAGAGGTCAACAGCTCTGACGAACTGGAAGATGCCCTGCATTTGTTGCTGAGCGATGCATGGGCGACGGCGGATTATAGAATCCGGCGCGTGATGCGGTCCGGCGTATTCCTAAGATTTGCGCCATTCCAACAACCAGACTTACAGCAGACGATAGGTGAATGGATCGGCAACCGTCGTCATGGCGTCGTTTACGTTGATGCAATTCGGAAAATCCGCGAGGCTGCCATATAGCAGGATCAAATACGGGAAATCCGAGTTGCGCGTCCCTTGGTACGCCGCACTTGAAAACTCTATCGACGCGACAAAATAAGCTGAACGGAAAATCGGATAGTTGTCTTATCCAATCGGTGAATAATCATGACAGCATATCGCGCCTTTGCCGGCCTCGAGCTTGGCCGCAACGCGATCCCCGTCGAGACGACGATCCTCAATTTCCGCCATCTGCTCGAACGCCATGAGCTGACGAAGGCGTTGTTCGATGCGGTCAGCCGACATCTGGAAGACAAGGGCGCGCTGTTGCGCGGCGGCACGATCATGGATGCCACACTGATTGCCGCTTCGCCTTCGACGAAGAACAAAGCCGGCAAACGTGATCCTGAGATGAGCCAATCGAAGAAGGGCAACGCCTGGTACTTCGCATGCAAGGTACACGTCGGTGTCGATGCCAGGAGCGGGCTTGTGCACACCGCCGGCGTGACGACCGGCAAGACCCATGACGCCAAGGTGATGGACAATCCCATCCGCGAAGACGACCGGGCCGTGTTTGCCGATAAGGGCTACGTTAACGAGACGAAGAAGCGTGTGGGGCGAGCCCAGGTGCCGAGGCCGGCCGTCTCGGTTGCCATCTTGCAGGCACGATTGAGCTGCCGTGTTGTCACCGGCAGGTGCGGATCTCGGCCCGCGAACAGCCAGCCTTTCGAGCGGCATTACAACCACCATGCTCTGAGCAGTTCAAGCAACTGCGGCGACAACATCGCGTGGCGATCCTTACGCCCTTTGCCCTGCTCAACGGCGGCCTCATAACTGTTGACCCGTTGCTGCCCTGGCCAACTTTCTCACTTCGCATCGCACCAACGGCTCGCGATCTCCAAAGTGGACGCGAGCAAGTGCAACATTCCCGAGCCCGTGACCGTTGCGATGATCATCACTGCCATTTCAATAGATAGCAGCAGCCGAGCATTCTACTAGTTCTCCCAGTCAGCTCAGCCCCCTATTGCGGACCAAGAAACTCAAACTCCTCACTTGAGCCGCCGCCGTGTGGTGCCGGCTGAGTAACCGTTTCGCTTTCGTTAGCAACGATCTTGACGTCGCGATCGCCTCGATGGGCTGTAAGCAGTTCTACCGTGGTCACGGCTGAGGATTTCTGCTCCGGTATGACATTTTCTCCATCCACAGCTCGCCGCTATGATAAGGGCAGCGTCGTTGGCCTGTCCCCGGTTCTGTAGACAGTGAGTTAAGCTAGCTGCCTCTTGTTTTCAAAGTCGATCGGGCCGAGGTAGCCCAGTTTCGAATGTCTGCGCCGCGGATTGCCGGATAGATAACGACAACGGAGCGCTATCCGTGACGAAATTCGTAAGAAGTGCTGTCACATCGCTCTATGGAACCGGGAGTCAGCTATGCAGGAAGCATTGTCATTGGCCGATCAAGCAACAGATGAGCGCGTGATCTGTCTGCGCATTTTTGCCGACCCTGAAGGTGAGACCCATATGGAGGAAATTCACTTCGCGTTGCTTCCCAAGGAGGTGTTCAAGGATAATCTCCCCCTGCGTCTGTCTGACACTTTGGCTGCGTCAGGGTGCAATTTTTCGCGCGTTCCGGCAGGTATGCGCGTGGTCGACTGGCACAATCCACCGCGACGCAAATTGGTGATCTGGCTTTCGGGAGAAGTCGAGTTCGAGACAAGTGATGGTGATGTCCGCCGACTTGCTGCGGGAAGCGTTCTGCTGGCCGAGGACACGACAGGCAAAGGACATATCTCTCGGCACCCTCCTGAGGGGCAGTTGCTCATGTTTATCGATCTGGAATAGCCCTGAGCTTCACGCATGATGCTCTACGATCAATGCGACAACAGGTGTTTGTCATTCAACACCAGACATTGAGTGATGCCGAAGTGGTGGACGTCGTTAACCGGAGTTGAATGTCTGCAACCCTTAAACAACGCTCCATTGGCATTCCGCTGACAGTCGGTGAACTGGTGCTCTCAGCGCAACGCGGTCAGGAGTCGGGCACCAAGTCGGTTTTGATCAGGAGCGACACTCCGGCCATCGGGAAGGTGATGGGTTTTCCTGAGTTGCCACAATCCGCTCCTGCCGGGTAAGCGGACCTGGATTTTCGCGAGCTGATGTCTAAAGCGGATCGGGCAAAGCGTCAAAGGCCCCTTGTTCCGGGCAGTTCTGTAGCAATGCTTGGGTGCACTTGACGCTTGGCCATGCCCCCTGTGAGACTAATGTTTTGGGAACTTTTGCGGTGGCGATTGCAGGACTAATCCTTTGGCCGAACATGGCAGGAAAGTTGGGACTCCATCATGATACTCGAAATAAGAGACGAGAGGCTTCGAGACATCGTCGATGACAATGCCGAGCTTGAGCAATTGGAAACTAGCTTTGATTTCACGGAAGGGCCAGTTTGGAACCATGTGGAACAACATCTGACATTCAGTGACATGCCTGGCGACCATATGCGTCGCTGGACGCAATTTGGCGGGATTACAACGTTCAGACTGCCAAGCAACAAGGCCAATGGGAACGCGTATGATCGATCAGGCAGGATCGTAACCTGTGAGCATGCAACGAGTCGCGTGACGCGGACAGAGGCTGATGGATCAATTACAGTATTGGCAAGTCATTACGACGGCAAGGAGTTGAACAGCCCGAACGACGTGATCGTGAAATCGGAGGGCGGCATCTATTTCACGGACCCAACCTATGGGCGGCTAGAGTATTTTGGCGTACCTCGGAATACGGAGCTTGATTTCCAGGGGGTTTACAGGGTCGATGATGATGGCGAAAATTTAACCCTCCTGGTCAACGATTTCGTACAGCCGAACGGCCTTTGTTTCACACCGGATGAGACACGCTTATTTGTCAATGACACCGAAGCCGGCCACATTCGCGTATTCGAGGTAAATGATGAGGGAGGCCTTTCAGGGGGCAACGTCTGGGCAGATGTAACCGGTGACGGCAATGGCGCTCCTGACGGGCTGAAGGTGGATGCCAAAGGCAATGTCTATTGTTGTGGTCCTGGCGGCATTCACGTCTTTGCCGATGACGCTACGTCACTCGGGGTTATCAGGGTTCCGGAAGTCGCGGCGAACTTTTGCTGGGGAGAGGCTGACATGAAGTCGATCTTCATAACTGCCTCGTCCTCGCTTTATCGCACTCGAACAAATGTACCGGGGCTCATACTGTTCTGAGTCGGAACAATAAAGATCACCAAATTAATCCGTTGCTGGAGATCGAGCTATGAAGCTTTATCAATCCGTTGGTCCCAATCCGCATGTCGTACGCATGTTCATTGCTGAGAAAGGGATTGATGTTCCCATGGAGACAGTGGATGTGCTCGGGGGCGAGAACCGGGAGGCGAACTATCTCAAGGTCAATCCGCGCGGACAGAGCCCTGCACTGATCACCGATAGCGGCCAATTGATCTCCGAGATTACAGCGATTTGTGAATACCTCGAGGAATCGCAACCTGAGCCGCACCTTATCGGCTCGACGCCGGAAGAGCGCGGTGAAGTACGAATGTGGACCAGACGTATCGATCTTGGGATCTGCGAGCCGATGGCGAACGGTTTCCGTTACTCTGATGGAATTGAGATGTTCAAGCCGCGCATGCGGGTGATCCCAGAGGCAGCTGACGGACTAAAAGCCTGCGCCCAGGACATTCTCAAGTGGCTCGACGGCCAGATGGACGGCAAGACATGGGTCTGCGGCGAACGCTTCACCTTGGCAGACATCATGTTGTTCTGCTTTCTTGATTTCGGTGCGAACGTCGGACAAGTACTCGACCGCAGCAACTCAAACATTGCGGCGATCTACGAGCGCGCAAAGGCAAGGCCGAGTGCAAGTGCATGAGAACCGCTTTATCCTTTGCAAGCGACGACTGTTTTTCCCGACCCACTGAGAGCTGATCCAGCCTTTGATCCAAGAAAAGGATGTGAGTGAAGTCAATCGTCCGGTCTCGCGCGCGAGGTATCGCCAAATCTTGCGGGTGGCACCGACCTCCACGTCGCGGTCGTCGAGTAGGCCGTGGGAAAGATAGCTCACCTTCAGAAACAGTCAAACGCCATCGACCGAGGCACGTTTCCGCGAGCAGATGGGACAATTTCGAGGTAGGGGGCATTGCTCACGAGGTGGCTGCAAGGTAATTGTCCAGCCAGGCCAACCCTTGCTGATGTGCTGCCACTCGATGGACATGATCAAATTTGCGCCTTCTTAGACCGCTTTTTGATGCCTGCAAATCGAGGCACGCATCCCAAGTCAAATGTGGGCTAAAGCGTCAGATACTGGTCTAGGATTTCCGGCTTGGCCTTGAGATCCTCCGGCGTACCAGAATACTCGACCTTACCCTTTTCCATGATGTGGCAGAAATCGCTGAGCGCCATTACGAAGCCGAGATTCTGCTCAGCAAGGACAATGGACAAGCCACTCTCTTTAAGTTGGAGAATCTTGTCACGTAGGGTTTCAACGATGCGTGGCGCCAGGCCTTCCGAAGGTTCATCAAGCAACAACAGTCTTGGATTACCCATCAGGCTTCTGGCGATCGTCAGCATCTGCTGTTGCCCGCCACTCAACACGCCGCCGAGCCGGGTCTGAATGTTCGCAAGGTCCGGAAACAGGTCGAACACCTCCGTTTCGCCCCAGCCGCTGTCGTTTACAGATGCGCGTCGCGCGATATCGAGGTTTTCCCAGACGGTGAGATCGGGAAATATGCGTCGTTCTTCGGGAACGTACCCGATGCCGAGATTGGAAATCCGATAGGTCGCCAGTCGAGTGATGTCAGTATCTTCGAATTTGATGAATCCTTCGCTGGCGCGCGTCAGGCCCATGATGGAACGCATGGTCGTGGTCTTGCCGACACCATTCCGCCCGATCAGCGAGATGCATTGACCTTGTTCAACCGTGAGATTGACGCCGAACAAAACCTTGCTCAGACCGTAGGCAGTGTGAATATCGCTGACCTCAAGCTGGGGCATGATCGATCGAATCTCCCAGATAGACACTGCGTACGTTGGGGTCGTTGCGCACATCTTCCGGCGCGCCGCTAGCGATGACTTCGCCGTGATGCAGGACCGTTATTCTGTCGGCAATGCCGAAGACAACGCTCATGTCGTGCTCGGTGAACAGCAACGTCAAGTTCCGCTCTTTCGAAATCCGATGGATGAGCTGAATGCTGTCGGTTGTCTCGGCGGGCGACATCCCGGCAGTTGGCTCGTCAAGCAAGAGAACCTGGGGATCAGCCGCCAGAGAGATCGCGAGCTCGAGTTGCTTTTGGCGGCCATAAGCCATTTCGCCAGCAACCTCGTGTGTATCATCGTTGAGGCCGACAAGATCAAGCAGCTTCTCGGTGTCCTCGAAATTCAGACCATGCGCTGGGCGGAACAAATTCATATGATTACCGTCGTGCGCAATCAAAGCGACCTGCACGTTCTCGAAAACGGTCATTCGCGGGTAGATATTGATCCGCTGGAATGAGCGGGCGATGCCGAGCCGGACGATAGCGTGGGGCGGTAAGCCGACGAGAGAACGCCCCTTGAAGAGGACCTCTCCCTCAGTCGGTGCAAGGTGCCCGGTGATCAGGTTGAAGAAGGTCGTCTTGCCCGCCCCGTTAGGGCCGATGATGGCGTGTCTTGTCCCTTCTTCGAGCAGAAAATCTACGGCGTTGATTGCCTGAAAACCGGAGAAATTCTTCGACAGATTTCTTACTTCAAGCATGGCTAGTCCCGTGCGGCCGACCGCCTGCTGAGTTTGCCAGCGAGACCGGCGAGGCCTTCGGGCAGGAACAGCAGGATGACGATGAGAATGACGCCAAGCACCGTCGGCCAGTACTCCGTATATTCATTGGTCAGCCGTTGCAGGATGAACAGCGTGGCGGCACCGATCGCGGGGCCGAAGAAGGAGAACATGCCGCCCAGCAGCGTCATAATCAGTACTGTGGCGGATTGCGTCCAGAATGCGCTTTCGACAAACATGCCGCGGTGCAACATGCCGAACAGCGCGCCCGCAACGCCGGCAAACGTGCCGGCAACCACGAATGCCGTCCAACGCATGAGGCGCGTATTGATGCCGACAAAGCCTGCACGGGTCGGGTTCTCGCGCACGGACAGCAGCGCGCGGCCGAAGGCCGAATGGCAAATGACCCAGAGAAGCGCGATTGAAACGACGACGACAAATAGCGTGAAGTAGAAGAACGAGTAGCGGTCGCCAATGAAGTCGGGAACGGCAATGCCAACGAAACCGTCATCGCCCCCGGTCACTGACCGCCACTTGAAGGCGACTGCCCACACGAACATGGAAAAGGCAAGCGTGAGCATGGCGAAGTAGATGTCCGTGAGGCGGGTGCAGAAGTACGCGATCACTCCGGCCGCGATCAGGCTGAGTACGATCGCCGCTGCGAATGAGGGAAGCAGCGGCCACGCATAGGTTGTCAGAAGAATGGCGTTGGCGTAGCCGCCAATGGCGAAGTAGGCGGCATGGCCGAACGACACGTTGCCGGAATATCCGATTATGACATTCAGACTGAGGGCGAAGAGCGCGTAGATCAGGATCTCCGTCGTGACGTCAACCAGGTAGCGGGAACCGAGAAGGGGGAGCGCCAGTAGCGAGATGATGATGAGACCGCAAATGATTGCGGTGCCCCGGGTCATGGGTCGTGTCATAGCCTAGTGACCTCCCGCAGCCGGCCGCCCGAACAGGCCCCATGGACGAATCAGCAACACGACCACGAGCAACAAAAATGCAAACACGTCCTGCCAGTTCGGCAGGATGACTGACCCGAAATTGAAAACCAAGCCATAAATGAGTGCGCCAACGAAGCTGCCCCACAAACTTCCCAGACCACCGATGATCACGATCACGAAACATTCCACGATAACCGTGGCGTCCATGCCCGGCGTCGGGCTGTTGAACGGTGCCGCAAGAGCGCCGCCAAGTCCTGCCAGCGCAGATCCCAGCACGAAGACGCCCGTGTAGACCATGGGGACGTTGATGCCGAGCGCAGCAAGCATTTCGCGGTCCTGGGTGGCGCCGCGAATGACTCGTCCCCATCGCGTCTTCTCGATCAGAACCCACAGACCGATCGCGATAAGGGGGCCGATCAGACACAACACCACACGATACGTCGGATAGTAGGTGATGCCGAGATTGAGCGCGCCGTCCATGCCCGGGGGATAGGATACGCTGAACTGGTCGGTGCCCCATATCGCCTTAGCAAGATCCCCCAGAATCAGAACGACGCCAAACGTCAGGAGCAGCTGCATCAGGTGCTCCTTGTCGTAAAGAAACTGGAACAGGCCGCGCTCGATCAATACCGACAGAGCCGCGAGCACCAGCGCCGCCACCACCACTCCGAGCCAGAAGTTCAGCCCCATGACCTGGGTCGCCGAATAGATCGTGTAGGCGCCGAACATATAAAAAGCGCCATGGGCAAAATTGATGACGTTGAGGACGCCGAAGATCAGCGAGAGCCCGGCGGCGATGATGAACAAATACATGCCCATCGATAGCGAATTCATGAGCTGGATGAAGGCGAAATTCGGGTTCGAAAGTAGGGTCGCCAACCCGGGATTGCCCAACTCGTTTCGAATGAAATCAATCAGTACGTCCATCAAATCCAATCCTGGGTGATGGCGGCATGGGCCGCCTGACGCGACCGTTCACGGCCTGCCCAATTCCGCTCGCGCCGGTCTTCTTGGTCTGTTGGTCTTCGCGGTTGGGAGACTCTATGCCGCGTGAACGTTGCGGCATCGGTAGAGCAAGGGCCGTTTCCTTTCGGGCCCGCCCCAAGCTCACCGTTTGCCGCCAGGACGCCTATTCGGCGATCTTGGCCTCGATGTAGGTGATCGGATCCATCATCCGGTAATTCTTGCCAGGCTTCTTCACCATCGGTCCCCAGAACTGGCCGGTGTCGGCCTGGTGCGTCTTGGGATCGATCGTGCGCTTGCCAACCGGGGTCTCGATTGACAGGCCTTCCAGCGCCTTGATGACCTTATCGGCGTCTAACGAGCCCGCCTTCTTTGCGGCCGCTGCATAGAACTTGACACCCGTCCACGCGAGAACCGGCCACATCGCGGTTTCCTTCTTGCCGGACCGCTTGGCCAAATCCGCCTGGAATTTCTCATGCGCTGGGCTTGGATGGTGGTACCATAGCTCGTATGAATTCGACCACACGTTGTCCGGGTAGTCCGGGCCCATCTTGCCGGCGATCTCATGGCTCGCGATTTCGCCGCCAGTCAGGTACTTCTTCTGCTTGAAGAAGCCGAAGGGCTTGGCCTGCTGGGCGAAGTTTACGAAGTGCGATCCCCAAAGCCCGCTGGTTACGACGTCGCAGTCCGAACCGATGAGCTGGGTGATCAGCGCGTTGTAGTCAGTCGCACCGAGCTTGGCCCGCAGATCAAGGACCTTCTTCACGTTCGGCGCATGGCGCTTCAAGCCGCGCTCGATGCCCTTTGCCAGATCATGGCCATAGGCATAGTCCAGCTGAATGTCGCAGATCTTCTTGGCGCCGAGTTGCTTGACGATCTGTGCCATCGCATCGCCTTCGAAGTCCGTATGCGAGGCGGTGCGGAAGACATACGGATGCAGTTTCGACGTCGTCATCTGGATCGTCTTCGGAATAGTCGCGATGTAGACGACCTTTTCCTGCTTCGCGACCTGTGAGATCGCCAGGCCGACGGCCGAACTCAAACCTCCGATGATGACATTGACACCGTCTTTGGTGATCAGCTCCTTGGCCGCTGCAGCTGCTTCAGCCGGGTTGAGCTTAGTGTCGCGCTCGACGGTGACGACCTTCTGACCGTTGATGCCGCCGGCAGCATTGACTTCATCAACCGCCATGCGGTGGCCATGCATCGCCGGCACGCCATACACCGCGCCGCCGCCGGTCAGCGGATAAAGAACGCCGATCTTTACATCTGCCGCTGAAGCTGTGGTGGCAAGCGTGGATGCGGCCATCACTATGCCAGCTGCCAGAAACTTTGTTGCCATTTCAAAAACTCCCGATGTAACACCGACTATCGTCTGGAACCCTCGCAAAACGACCGTCAAGTCCGGGAAAAGAACTCCCTGTCAATATAGCAAAGGCCGTTTGCGCAGGCTGCAAATTGCATCACTAGCGAGAACAAAATGCAGCATTGTCGGCTCAAATTCAACATTATTGAATCCCTCGCAGCCGCGTTGCGCTTCTCTGCATCCGTGGCTGGACTGGGTGGCGGCTTCGCAGCTGCCCTAAAATCAACGGACGGAATGCCGGCGCAAAAGCAACCGATGAACTCCCTCGGCGCTGTTCGCCGCCCGACAATATTCACGATCTGATTAAACTGCACGGTGCATTTCCGGGTCGCGTCCCGCGGCCATCCGCAGCATCGGACGGCTCAGACGTATGCGTCGGCTACGCCATTCACCGCCCTCCTGGCGGTTCGGCTCGCGCAACCGTGATAACGACACACACACCACTTAGAGAAAGGCGGGCTAGGAGAGCGACTGCTTGTCCGTTTTGCAGCCAAGTTGTTCCGATAGCTCTATCGCAGCGGCACGAAGCTGGCGGGTCTTTTTCTGCAGGCGTTTTGAGGTCATCCGCCAGACCGGGCCGGAAAGCCCGATGGCGGCGATACAGCGACCTGCGAAATCACTGACGGGCATGGCGATGCACTTGACGTCGTCATCCAGCTCACAATTGTCGACCGCAATTCCGCTTGACCGGACTTCGTCAAGCTCTTTGAGAAGCGCCGATACTTCGGTGATCGTGTTCGCCGTAAACGGTTGCAGGGGCAGCGTCTTGAGCAGAGGTTGGATATCAGGTTCCGGGACCTCGGCAAGCAACACCTTTCCGATCGCTGTGGCATGGGCGGGCCGATTGGCCCCCGTGCGGCCGGACAGCTGCAGCAGCCCTGTCGCTTCGGTTCGCGCAACAACGATGATCTCGTGGTGTGATCGCACCGCGAGGTGGGCGGTATCGCCCGTATCCCTGCTCAAGCGCTCGAGAATCGGCGTTGCAATCGAAAGCAGTGTACCCTCGTTGAGCGCGCCGGCGGCGAGGACAAAAAGGTAGCTGCCGACCCGGTATTTCTTAGTCTCCGGACTTTGCGAGACGACGCCAAGCTTCTCAAGCGTCTTAATCAGGTGAAACACCGTGCTGTTATTCAATCGCAGTCGAGTGCTCAGATCCGCAAGTCCAATTCCTTCCGGATGGTTGGCTACGATTTCGACGATCGACATTGCGCGTTCAATCGATTGGATGCCGCCAACCACAGGCTTGGACGTAGCCGACCTCTGGGGCTGGCGAGGCTTGACGCCTGCCGTCTTCGTCGTCGGTTCGGCATTTCGCGTGGCTGACTTAACTCTTGCCATATCTCCTCAATCGGAAGTGCGCGGCGCGCTGCCAACGACCGCCTAGCAGATTCCTTGCGTCCTTTGAAGCGACCCCAGGCAGATTTCACGGGGCCGCCGCCCACATCAGCATGCCGACCAATACTGCTGCTCACATTGTACGCAATAGATGCGCGCAACCCGTTACGTCGGCAATTCCCGATTGCCAGATATTGCAATATTGTCAAATGTGATTCAACAATAATGAAACTCAACCTACGCCCGACCGGAATGATGGAAGTGGGAGTGCTGTCAGTGCTTGTGCCGTATGCCTGTCGTGTGGCGTGCCTCAAAATCGTGGCCTCGCCTATTGCGGCTTGATTGCCATGACCGGATGGCTCGCTCGGCGGAGAAAGGGCGCCGGGTCCTCGCGCCTGTGTACTCTTTCTTCCCCCTGTGACGAGTCTTGAGGGCATAACCGCGAACGAAACCGAACTAATACTGCAAGAGATCAGACCAATGGCGAAAGAAAACCTTCTCAACGGCGGACAGGTCATCATCGATTATCTGATCCGCGAAAAGGTTCCGTACATCTTCGGTTTATGCGGTCACGGCAATATCAGCATTATAGATGCCATGTACGAAAGATCGGATGACATCAAGACGATCTCCGTACATCACGAAAGTGTTTCGGGTTTCATGGCCGACGTCTTCTATCGTGTCTCAGGCCAGCCGACGGCAACGTTCACCTCCTGCGGTCCGGGCTCGTCCAATATGCCGATCAGCCTCGGAAATGCTTTCCTCGACTCGGTTCCGTTTCTTGCCATAACCGGCAACGTTCCAACCAGTCAGTTCGGTCGCGGCGCATTTCAAGAACTCTACCGCCACTACCAAGCTGATTTTCCGTCGACCGTTCAGGCCTATTGCAAACGGGTCTATCAGCCGACGCGCGGCGAACAGGTTCCGCTGATGGTGCGCCAGGCGTGGAAGACGATGGTCACTGGCCGGCCGGGTCCCGTCGTTCTCGATGTGCCATTCGACATCTTCAAGGAAGCCGCGGTCGAGGAGACACCAAAGCCCGAGGAATGGACGGCGAATATCTCCTCGCGGTGCGGGGCTGATCCGGACGGTGTCGTGAAGGCGGTCGACATGCTTCTCGCTGCCGAAAAGCCGGTCATCGTCGTCGGTCAGGGTGTCAGGTATGGCGGAGCCACAGAAGAACTTCTGACTTTGGCAGAACGCTTGCAGATTCCTGTGGCGGCATCGGCCAGCGGTCTCGGTGCAATTCCGGTTTCGCATCCATTGTCGCTTGGTCTTGTCCAACGAGGAGGGACGTATCAGTCGAACCATGCCTGTCGGCAGGCTGATGTCCTGCTTGCCCTCGGAGTGCGCTTTGATGACCGCACCGCAAGCTCCTGGCTGCCCGGGTATTCGTTCACGATCCCACCGACCAAGCTTATCCACGTTGACATCGACCCGGAAGAGATAGGGAGAAACTATCCTGTCGCTCTTGGCCTCATGGCCGACGTCAAAATCTTTCTCAAGCAAGTGATCCAGGAGCTTGATCGCAGAAAGCACACGCCAGGGCCGACCGAGGCAAGTCGGAAGTGGCTCGCCGAGATCGAAACCTATCGCGCCAAATGGGATGAATTTGTCGCCCCAGGGATGACAGATGATTCGACGCCCATCAATCCGCAGCGCGCCGCCGTCGAAATCGACAAGGCGATGCCGGAGGATGCAATCCTTGTTAGCGACATCGGCGTGCACCACAATTGGCTTCTGCAGTTCTGCAAACCACGGCGCGCAGACTCGTTGATCGGGTCTATGGGCTTCGGACCGATGGGTTTCGGCGTGGCCGGCGTACTCGGAGCCAAGCTGGCAGCGCCCGATCGTCCCGCCGTTTCGGTTTGCGGCGACGGCGCATTCTTCATGCATGCGAGCGTCCTCGGCACTGCCGTTGAGTACGATATCCCTGTCGTCTGGGTTGTCTGGAACAACTATGCTTATGGATCCATACGGGGCTTGCAGCGCGGCTACTTGGAGAACCGTGAACTAGCGACGGACTTCCATCATCCCGGGACCGGCAAGCCCTACAATCCAGATTTCGCGGCAATGGCCCGCTCGGCTGGCGTCGAAGGCGTTAGTATCGATAGGCCCGGTGACCTGGGTGACGCGGTCCTTGAAGGCATCAAGAGTGGCAAGCCGTACCTGATCGATGCCAACATCGGCGGCGACCTCAATCCGCCAGGGGCTGGCGTCTGGGAGTTGCCGGGTATCGGTGTCAATCGGCCGGCGATCGGCCAACGCTATGTACCCGGCAAGTCATGAGCGCTGGTGGGCCAGGATCCGCAATGGACCGGCAGAGGAGGAACAGCATGGCAGGCAAAGCGGTCATCAGGAACATCAGCGAGGTGCTCTGGGACGAGTTCCCGGACCATTATGGCGGTGCGCTTTCCAAGTTGCTCTTCAGTCCTGCGAACAGTGCCGCGAAACATCTCGACTACCGGATCTCGACTTACGCTAGAAAAGCCTACGTTGCGACGCATAAGCATAAGGTCCAAGAGCAGATCTATCATGTGCTGGACGGTGAGGGCGTGATGGAGATCGATGGGGAAAGGCGCGTTGTTCGTGAACACGACGTGATCTTCCTGCCGCCGGGCGTGGAGCATGCGATACACAACACGGGTCTTGGCGATCTGACATTCCTCGTGATCACATCTCCCGCCTCCGACGGCTGATCACCCGATGAGCGGTCCGGTGCACGAATACGATCTCATCGTCCTCGGTGCGGGTGCAGGTGGAATGACGGCCGCCGTCGTCGCTGCCAATGAGGGGCTGAAGGTTCTCTTGATCGAAAAGTCCGCAATGGTTGGAGGAACCACATCGATATCCGGCGGAATGGTCTGGGTTCCGAATAACCACCTCATGAAGGCAGCCAGAATTTCGGATAGTTTTGCCGAAGCGCAGGAGTATTTGGCCGAAACGGTGCCGAATGAGAGCGCTCGTCGCAACCTAAATCGATACCTCGAAGCGGCACCGGAGGCGGTCAAATATCTGTCCGAAAAGACCGACGTAAAACTGCAGCCTGTAAAGCGCTATCCCGATTATTATCCAAACATCTCTGGCGCCAAACTCGGTGGACGGGTCCTCGAACCAGTGCCGTTTGACGGCTCACATCTCGGTGATGCGTTTTCGTTAGTGCGGCCTCCTCTGCCGGAGTTTACGATCCTTGGTGGCATGATGGTGGCGCGCCAGGACATCCCGCACTTTCGGAAGTTTGCGCGTTCGCCGCGATCGTTCCTGCGTATCGCGGGGCTGATCGTCCGCCATGCGTTTCAGCGCCTTTCGCATAGTCGCGGAACGAGCCTTGTCTTAGGCAATGCCTTGGTCGGGCGCTTGCTTCTTTCTGCAAGGAAGGCTGGCGTGGAAATCCTGCTTTCGAGCAACGTTGATCACCTCGTGATGGACGATGGACGGTGCGCCGGCGTTCATGTCGTGACCCAGGATCGCGATCGAACAGTCCTGTCATCTCGCGGTGTCGTGATTGCCACCGGCGGCTTCTCGCATTCGGCCGAGCTAAGGCACGCTGTTATGCCCCAGGTGGCAAACGAACGCTCGGCAACGTTCGCGGGTGTAGCGGGTGACGGCATCCGCCTCGCCAGACAGGTCGGAGCTGCAATGTCGCAAGAAATGGACGACCCTGCCTTCTGGGTGCCGGTTTCGAGCTACGTAGCCGCAGATGGTCGACGAGTGGTGTACCCTCACACTGTGACCGATCGTGCAAAGCCTGGGATCATAGCGGTCGACGCATCAGGTCGGCGCTTTGTGAACGAAGCCGTTTCGTATCACGAGTTCGTCAGAGCCATGCTGCGTTCGCACAATGGCAGCGCGATGCGTCCTCACTTGATTTGTGACAAGCAATTCATCTGGCAATACGGTCTAGGAGCAGTAAAGCCGTTCACGTTACGCCTCGGCCCATTCCTGACCTCGGGTTATTTGAAGCGGTCTGATACAATCGAAGGGTTGGCCGCCAAGATCGAGGTCGACCCGACAGCGCTTGTCGAAACCGTTGAGCGCTACAATGACTCTGCATCAATGGGTGAAGATCCCGAGTTTGGTCGCGGTTGCGATGCCTATCAGCGCCAACTCGGTGATGTGGACAATGAGCCAAACCCCTGCGTGGCGCCGATCATCGCTGCGCCGTTCTACGCAATCGAATTGCGTCCAGGTGACTTGGGAACGGCGGCCGGCATCGCGGTCGACAGCGAGAGCCGCGTTGTTTCCGACGAAAACGAACCGATCCCGCGTCTTTACTCTGTCGGCAATGATGCCGCCTCGATCATGCAAGGGAACTATCCTGGGCCGGGCATCACTCTCGGACCTGCGCTGACATTCGGCTATGTCGCGGCAATCGCTGCGGCACACGAGTGAGTTCTGACTTCTCGCCACGGTCGTGCGATCCAGCTTGTCATTACCGGGTCGGAACCGTCATCATGCCATTCATGAAGTTGCTTGAGCGAGGTTTGCCACCAATGAGCGAATTTGGCGATCGTTTCGGCATCAATACCTATTCCTACACGCAATCCATGACGGCTGCGGACTGCCTGAGGCATCTTTCCCGCAAGGGTGTCAAAGCCGTCGAGCTGATGTTTTATCCGGGTCACGTCTGGATCACGGACGATGCAGCCACTATCGCGGAGATTCGCGATGTAATCGTAGGCGAAGGCATCGAACTGCTGTCGATGAACAGCCCGAACATTGATCTCAACCTGGCTGCCGCAACGAAGGAGATGCGCGATCTCACGCTCGAGATTAACAAGAGCTACCTTCGCATAGCTGGCGAACTTGGTGCCCGCGGTCTCGTGGTCGGTCCCGGCAAGGCCAATCCACTTTTTCCGCTGCCGACGGAAAGGATGACCGGCTATTTCCTGGAAGCGCTCGACGCCCTGCTGCCTCTTGCGAAAGATACAGGGGTCGCTCTGTATCTCGAAAACATGTCGTTCGCCTTTCTTCCTGCCGCAGCTGAGCTGATGGACGTGCTCGACCGCTTCGGCGGTGACGAGATTAGGGTCTGCTATGATGTCGCGAATGCGCACTATATCGGTGAAGATCCGGTAGAGGGGCTCGACATTGTCAGCTCTAGGCTCGCAATCGTGCACTTCTCTGACACGACGCAGCGCACCTACCGTCACGACCCAATCGGCGATGGCGACGTCGATTTCTCAAAGCTGCCTGAAGCGCTGTCCAATGTGGGCTACAAAAATCCCGTTGTTCTGGAGATCATCGCACCAGATGCCGACGAGAGCATCAGCAGATCGATCGCAACTCTGCAAACCTCGGGCATTTAGCTGCCCTGACAACCCATATTGCCATCACCCAATTCGACGATTCGTGTGCCGATGGCGACCACAATCACGGTGAGAAAGGCGGGCTTAATCCAGTAGCTGCATTCGCGCGTCTTCCTCAGAATTTTTGCCATTGCGCCTGGAGGGTCGGCAGGTCATTTGGTCATGTCCTCATGGGTTTGGGAAATGGCGTCGCTCGGAACAGCAACGAGAAGGCACCGAGTCAGCTAGCTGGTTCGAACCACATTTAGTCATTCGTCTGAATATATGAATGAAATGTCAGTTGCCTTAGGACTTGGACCGCATCTCCATATGCCCAGGACTATAGAAATGGGGCGATGGCCGTCATCAAGGTTTGCACCAGCGCGACCCGCTTAAGGTCAAACTCCTTTACCACGGTTCAGGCTGGTACGGTTATGCCAAGCCGCCCTTTTGGCCATCATCACTCGATGAAAAAACTGGCATCTAAGGATGGCGCAGCGGAGACAAAAATATTACCCGGAGCAGGATTTCTGGTGGAGCCGAGGGGAATCGAACCCCTGACCTCTACAATGCCATTGTAGCGCTCTCCCAACTGAGCTACGGCCCCGAAATCTCCGGTCTCGCCGGTCGCGAAGCCTGACATATTGGGATGCTGGCAGCCCCACCGGGCGCCGCTATGTCAGGCCGGTTTGATTAGGACGCCCCGGCCAAAACTGCAAGCCCAAAGTTTGGTTGCCCGCGCCGCCGCGCCCTGCTCAGGCACCATCCGAGGCTCTATGTGTCCTCGTCGTCATCGCCGACCGGACCGATGATGCCGGTCACGTCTCCACCCTCGTCGTCCTCTTCTTCGAGGAAGGTGTCGTCTTCATCATCGCCGGCATCCGCATCAAGTTCGGCATCGGCGTCCTCGAGGCTGACCAGCGCATCATCATCGCTCACCTCATCGCCATCGCCAGCATCATCGTCATCACCCACCGCGACGGCCGGTTTCACGGCGGCAGCCGCAGCCGGCGTCTCAGTCGCCTCGGGCGTCTCTTCGACGTCTTCTTCGACCGGTTCGGGTGCCAGGCGATACTCGCCCTCGCAAATCGGACACACGATAGGGTCCCGGTTAAGGTCGTAGAACCGGGAGCCGCATTCCGCATTCTGGCAGGTCCGCTTTGTCCCGCGCGCTTCTTTCGTCGCCATCGCGATCCTCGTTTGGTCAGGAAATCTGCAGCCGTCTGCCATGGACAACCCGGCCTGTCAAAACCAAATAAGCGGGAAACCAAAATTGGACTTGTCGTCGACAGGCCAATCGCCGCGTTGCCCTGGGCTGCCGCCGCAGTATTAATGGGTCCAGCAATCCGGCGATCGCGGTCGCCGAACAGGAGCGCCTGCGCCAACCGCCAACCCCGGGGCCTCGCGATGCCGACCAAACTGTCCGCCCACCGTTCCATCGGTTTGACCGGCGACGTCACCGTACCGGGCGACAAATCCATTTCGCACCGCAGCCTGCTGTTCGGCGCGCTCGCCACGGGCACGACCGAGATCGGCGGCCTGCTTGAAGGCGAGGACGTCCTCAATACGGCCAGAGCCGTAGCCGCCCTCGGCGCCGGCGTGTCGCAATCTGGCGGCATCTGGCGGGTCACCGGCCGCGGTGTCGGCGGCCTCTCCCAACCGGCAAACGCAACCCTCGACTTTGGCAATTCCGGCACCGGCGCCCGTCTGATGCTCGGCCTCATCGCCGGCCACGACGTAAGCGTGACGTTGACCGGTGATGCATCGCTCAGCCGCCGGCCGATGGGCCGCGTACTCGCCCCATTGCGCGACATGGGCCTGACCGTCATCGACGACCGCGAAACCTTGCCGCTCGAGGTCCGAGGTTCACCCGACTTGCTCCCCATCGAATACACGCTGCCGGTGCCCTCCGCGCAGGTGAAGTCCGCCGTCCTGATTGCCGGTCTCCACGCTCGCGGCAAAACCATCGTCGTTGAACCGGAACCAACGCGCGATCACACCGAGCGCATGCTGCGCTATTTCGGGGCAACGATTGACACCGTCGCGGTCGATGGCACCAACCGCATCACGGTTCATGGCGACGCTGAACTGTCGGGCCGGCCCATCACCGTTCCCGCCGATCCGAGTTCCGCCGCATTTCTCGCCGCCGCAGCCGCCATCACGCCCGGGTCGGACCTGACGATCCGCAATGTTCTCGTCAATCCGACCCGCACAGGCTTCTACACCTGCCTCGCGGAAATGGGCGCCGACATTGCGCTCACCAACGAGCGTCAGGAGGGTGGCGAACCGATCGCCGACATCCGCGTGCGCACCTCCCGCCTCACGGCCATCACGGTTCCGCCCGAGCGCGCGCCTTCGATGATCGACGAATATCCGATCCTTTCTGTAGTGGCAGCCTTCGCCGAGGGTGAAACGGTCATGCAGGGCCTGGCCGAACTTAAGGTCAAGGAAAGCGACCGCCTCGCCGCCACCGCCGCCGGCCTCGCAGCCAACGCTATCGCGGCGCGGGTCGACGGTGACACGCTGACGGTAACCGGTAGCGCGACAGTGCCCGGTGGCGGCCTCGTCGAAACCCACCTCGACCACCGCATCGCCATGGCCTTTCTCGTTCTCGGTCTTGCATCCGACACCCCGGTGACCGTTGATGACGGCGACGTCATCGCCACCAGTTTCCCGGAATTCACGGACCTTGTGACGCGCATCGGCGGCCGCCTCGAAGCGACCGGATCGGAAGCGCTATGATCATCGCGGTAGATGGTCCGGCCGCCTCGGGCAAAGGCACGATCTCGCGCCGCATCGCCGCGCAATTCGGCTATGCCTATCTCGACACCGGCCTGCTTTACCGCGCCGTCGCCCGCGACGTGCGCGCCGCGTCCGGCAATCTCGAGAGCGAAGCAGAGGCGACCGCCGCCGCGCACCGTCTCGACACCGACACCCTCGACGATGCCACCCTGCGCCTGCCCGGTGTCGGGGATGCAGCCTCCGTCGTCGCCCGTCACCCGGGGGTGCGCCAGGCGCTGCTGGCCCTGCAGCGCGATTTCGCCAGCCAGCTCCCCGGTGCCGTCCTTGATGGCCGCGACATCGGCACAGTCGTTTGTCCCGACGCCGACGTTAAGCTTTTCGTAACCGCCGACGCGCAGGTCCGCGCCCGGCGACGCTTTCTCGAACTGATCGCCCGCGGCGAGCCGGTCACCCGCGAGGGCGTGCTCAATATGATCCTCGTTCGCGATCGCCGCGACCGCGAACGTGCCGATTCGCCCATGCATCCAGCCGCCGATGCCCTGTTGCTCAACACCACCAATTTGGATATAAACCAGGCGTTCGACGCCGCACTCGAACTGATCAAGAGGAAGATCAGCCAGTCGGGCGCCTGATGCGCTCCAAACCGGACTGGCGGGAAACCCCCTTCGCTGGCGGTCGCTCGCAAACAATACTCGGAACCGGCAATGCGGTCGTTGTCCGCCACAATTGCGAATGTGGCGGCTTTTGCGCGTTCGCCGCCCACCCCCATACCGATGACGCTGCAGTGTCAGGCTTTGCCACGCGCGAGCCCGCCGGCGCTGGAGCAATCCATCAACACATTCACCACGAACGTGAACACCAAGGACCCTGAATGAGTACGACTGAAATTACCCACGACATGAACCCGAGCCTCGACGACTTCAAGGCGATGCTCGATGAAACCCTGGCCGATGATGTCGCCTACGAAGGCAACGTCGTCCGCGGCAAGATCGTCAGCATCGAAAAGGACCTCGCCGTCATCGACGTCGGCCTCAAGATGGAGGGCCGCGTCCCGCTCAAGGAATTCGCGGTTGCCGGAAAAGACCCCGACCTCAAGGTCGGTGACGAGGTCGAAGTCTATCTTGAGCGCATCGAGAATGCCGCCGGCGAAGCCGTCCTCAGCCGCGACAAGGCTCGCCGCGAGGAGAGCTGGGTGCGGCTCGAAAAGCAGTTCGAAGCCGGCGAAAAAGTCACTGGCGTCATTTTCTCCAAGGTCAAGGGCGGCTTTACGGTTGATCTCGACGGCGCCGTTGCATTCCTGCCCGGCAGCCAGGTGGACATTCGCCCGGTGCGCGACATCGGCCCGCTGATGCACCAGGAACAACCGTTCCAAATCCTCAAGATGGACCGCCGCCGCGGCAACATTGTCGTCTCCCGCCGCTCGGTCCTGGAAGAAACGCGCGCCGAACAGCGAGCCGACATCGTCGCCCGCCTCGCCGAAGGCCAGGTCATCGACGGCGTCGTCAAGAACATCACCGACTACGGTGCCTTCATCGACCTCGGCGGTATCGACGGCCTCCTGCATGTCACCGACATGGCTTGGCGCCGCGTCAACCATCCCTCTGAAATCGTCACCGTCGGCGATACGGTCAAAATCCAGATCGTCCGGATCAATCCGGAGACCCAGCGTATCAGCCTCGGCATGAAGCAGTTGCAGGCTGACCCGTGGCAGAGCATCGAAGCCAAGTATCCGATCGGCGCGCGCTTTGACGGCACTGTGACCAACATTGCCGACTACGGCGCATTCGTCGAACTGGAACCGGGCGTCGAAGGCCTGATCCACGTCTCGGAGATGAGTTGGACGAAAAAGAACGTTCACCCCGGCAAGATCGTCTCGACCAGCCAGCAGGTCGAAGTCCAGATCCTCGAGGTCGACCCGCAAAAGCGCCGCATCTCGCTGGGCCTCAAGCAGACCCAGGACAACCCGTGGGAAGCCTTCCTCGCAGCCCATCCCAAGGGCACCGAGGTTGAAGGCCCGATCCGCAACATCACCGAATTCGGGCTGTTCGTCGGTCTCGACAACGGTGTCGACGGCATGGTCCACCTGTCCGACCTCGACTGGAACCGCAGCGGCGACGAAGCGATCAAGGACTACAACAAAGGTGAGGTCGTGCGCGCCGTCGTACTCGACGTCGATCCCAACAAGGAACGCATTTCGCTCGGCATCAAGCAGGTCGGCGGCGACCCGATGGAAGCCGTCGAAGGCTTCAAGCGCGGCGATCCGGTCACCTGTGAGGTGGTGGCCGTCCAGGACAACGGTCTCGAGGTCAAGATCTCCGACAGCGACCTGACGACGTTCATCAAGCGTTCGGATCTCTCGCGCGACCGCTCCGAACAGCGCCCCGAGCGCTTTAATGTCGGCGACAAGGTCGATGCCGCGATCACCTCGCTCGACAAGTCCGCCCGCCGCATTGGCGTCTCCATCAAGGCGCTTGAGATCGCCGAGGAAAAACAAGCCGTCGAACAGTACGGCTCGTCCGACTCCGGCGCCTCCCTTGGCGACATCCTCGGTGCCGCCATGAAGAAGCGCGAAGGCGAGGAAGACTAACGCTTTCTTAACGAACAATCGATTGGGGCGCGGCTCGTCAGTCGCGCCTCAATTATTTTATGACAACACGATTGTCACCGGACGCCGACCAGCGAAACGCCGCGCCACGACTTGATCGCAGCGCCTCGCGCTGGATAAATGCACGAGCGACACCACATCAAGCCTGCACGTCTTCAAGCAGCAAGGATGGCTAAGCATGAGCCTTGAGACCGAGAGCATCCTGGATCGCCGCCGCCTGCGTCGCAAAATCGGCATCTGGCGCGGACTTGCGATCATCGCAGTGATTGCAGCCCTTGCCGCTTTTGCATACCTGGCCGGCGGTCAAAACAACCTGATCGCCCAGCAGCAGATCGCCCGCGTCACCATCTCCGGCGTCATCACCGAGGACCGCAAGCAGATCAAGATGCTGCGCAAGATCGCCGCCGCGGATCACGTAAAGGGTGTTGTGCTCTTCATAAACAGCCCCGGCGGCACGACGACGGGCGCGGAGGCGCTGTTTGAGGAAATTCGCAAGGTTGCCAAGAAAAAGCCGGTCGTCGCCCAGTTCGGTACGATTGCCGCCTCCGCAGCCTATATTGCAGGCATTGCAACGGACCATATTGTTGCCCGTGGCAACACGATTACAGGCTCCGTCGGAGTCATCATGCAGTGGCCGGAACTAAGCGGTCTGCTCGACAAGTTCGGCGTCCGCATGAACGAACTCAAGAGCGGTGAACTTAAGGCCGCCCCCTCGCCGTTCCAGCCGATGACACCGGACGTCGAACGCGTGACGCGCGAGATGATCACCGACGGCCACCAATGGTTTATCGGCCTCGTCGAGCAACGCCGCAAGATTAAGGTCGATGCCATCCCCGGCCTGCGCGACGGCCGTGTTTACCTTGGCCGTGCCGCCCTCAAGCATAAGCTGATCGACGAAATCGGCGGTGAAGACAAGGCCGTGGCGTGGATGGAAGAAAAGCGTAAGGTCCAGAAAGACCTGAAGATTGTCGATTGGGAACCGGAAACCGACGTGCGCTGGCCACTCTCCTCGGCCGTTGCCGGCTTGATTTCCGAAACGGTGGTTGCCACGGTTTCGGGCATCGGCCGGACGGCAACGTCCTCGGGACAACTTGGAACGCTCGCCCTCGATGGTCTTGTCTCAATCTGGAAACCTGCTAAAAACTAAGCAATTACAACAACTTTTTCGAGTTTATCGGCCGTGATAAAGTCAGAACTGATCCAAAAGATCGCCGCATCCAACCCGCATCTCTATCAGCGCGATGTCGAGCGCATCGTGAACGTCATTTTTGACGAGATCATCGAGGCCCTGGCCCGCGGTGACCGGGTCGAACTGCGTGGCTTTGGCGCGTTTACGGTCAAGTATCGCGCACCTCGCATCGGGCGCAATCCGCGAACCGGCGCTTCGGTCGCGGTTGACGAAAAGTTCGTACCGTTCTTCAAGACCGGTAAGGAACTGCGAGAGCGCCTGAACGGCCTTGCATCCGAACCTCCGGGCCGCCAGGCCTGATGCGTCGGGCCGTGAGTTTTCGCCATGAGGTTTGCGATGCAGATGCTAATGCCCATGGCACTGTGACGAGAGGAATTCGGCTGTGTTTGCACGCCTCATTGGAATGGTTCTGACGATCCTGATCACCGTCGTCCTGCTGACGTTGGCGGTGATCAACCGTCACGAAGTCAAGCTGATCCTCGACCCCTTCAACCCGCAAAACCCGGATTTCTACGTCCCCTTCCCGCTTTATGGCTTCCTGTTGGTGATGCTGGCGGTCGGTGCATTTCTGGGTGGTATGGCAAGCTGGCTGTCGCAGAGCAAATGGCGCCGCACGGCCCGCCAGCGCACCCAGGAGGCAATGCGCTGGAAGGCGGAAGCCGAACGCCTCACCCGCGAGCGTGACGAACGCGTCAGCAATCAGAAACAACTCGTCGCAAGCTAACCGATCCGGCACCGCACACGTCCACCGTTGCTCCGCAGCCGGCACCCCTTGAAGTCGCTTGCCCCACCTCTATTTCGAACCGGTCTCCACGACATGACCACCAAGGCCAAAATCTGCGGCCTCAGATCCAAGGCCGAAATCGACGTCGCGATCGAAGCGGGCGCGGATTTCATCGGCCTGGTGTTCTTCGCCCCGAGCCCGCGCAACCTCTCGATTGCGCGCGCCGCACCGCTCGCCGAGCATGCCCGTGGCCGCACCGATATTGTCGCGCTCACCGTCAACGCGGATGACCCGCTGCTGGCCCGCATCGCACACGAGGTGAAACCAGATCTTATTCAGCTTCATGGCAGCGAAAGCCCGGATCGCGTCGGCGAGATCAAGGCCCTCACGGCCCGCCGGACGATGAAGGTCATCAAGGTCGCAACCGCTGAAGATGCAAAGGCGGCCTTCAAGTTCAAGGATGTTGCCGACCGCATCCTTTTCGACGCCAAGGCACCGGAAGGTTCGCCCTTGCCCGGCGGCAATGGCCTGACCTTCGACTGGCGCGCGCTCGAAGGCCTTGCCGGCCGCCTCGACTACATGCTCTCCGGCGGGCTGACACCGGAAAACGTGCAGGAAGCCGTCCGCCTGACCGGCGCCCCGGCCGTCGACGTTTCATCCGGTGTCGAATCGGCACCCGGTCACAAGGATCCCGCGCGCATTCGCGCCTTTCTTCACGCAGCCAAGGGCCTATGATCAGTATGATCAACAACGCATCCGCAACAGACCGATCGGCATCGCCTGAACGCACGTCGTGCACCGGCATACCCGCTGCCGGCGCCGGTCGAAATTCAAAGTCTAACCCTAGGAGACGGCCCCGCCATGGCTGAGACAAAAGTTGCCACGGATCAGGCCAAGCCGAACACCTACCGTGCCGGCCCGGACGAGCGCGGCCACTTCGGTGATTTCGGCGGCCGTTTCGTTGCCGAAACACTGATGCCGCTGATCCTCGACCTCGAGGACGCCTACACCGCCGCCAAGGACGACGACGGGTTCCAGGCCGAGCTGACCGATCTGCTCAACAACTATGGCGGCCGACCATCGCCGCTCTACTTCGCAGAGCGCCTGACCGAGCACCTAGGCGGCGCGAAGATCTACTTCAAGCGCGACGAACTCAATCACACCGGCAGCCACAAGATCAATAACTGCCTCGGCCAAATTCTGCTCGCACGCCGCATGGGCAAGACCCGCATCATCGCGGAGACGGGCGCCGGCCAGCATGGCGTCGCCGTTGCCACGGTGTGTGCCAAATACGGCATGCCGTGCGAAGTCTACATGGGTGCGACCGACGTTGAGCGCCAACGCCCGAACGTCGTGCGCATGCGCATGCTCGGCGCGAGCATCAATCCGGTCACCTCCGGCGCCGGCACGCTCAAGGACGCCATGAACGAGGCCTTGCGCGACTGGGTCACCAATGTCCGCGATACCTATTACATCATCGGCACCGCCGCTGGTCCGCACCCCTATCCGGAAATGGTTCGCGATTTCCAATCGGTCATCGGCAACGAAGTGCGCGACCAGATGTTGGCCATCGAAGGCCGCCTGCCGGACACCCTGGTCGCGTGCATTGGTGGCGGCTCCAACGCCATCGGCCTGTTCCATCCATTCCTCGACGATGAAGGCGTCGCCATCTACGGCGTCGAGGCTGGTGGTCACGGCATCGATGTCGATAACGGCCACGCCGCCTCGATGACCGGTGGCCAGCCGGGCGTGCTGCACGGCAACCGCACCTATCTGCTGCAAAACGCGGACGGCCAGATCCTCGAAGGGCATTCGATCTCGGCCGGTCTCGACTATCCGGGCGTCGGCCCGGAGCACTCATGGTTGAAGGCTACCGGCCGCGTCAACTATGTGCCTGTGACCGACAGCGAGGCACTCGACGCGCTGCAGTTGTGCACCCGTCTCGAAGGCATCATCCCGGCGCTCGAGCCCTCGCACGCACTGGCCCACGTCATCAAGCTGGCACCGACTTTGCCGGCGGACAATCTCTTGGTGATGAACCTCTGCGGGCGCGGCGACAAAGACCTTTACACCGTCGCCGACGCCATCGGCATGGAGATCTAAAGCCAACCAAGCAATCGCTTGAATCGGGTCCCGCCCACAACAAAACAAAGGGTCAAGGCGTGAGCCAGTCCACCGACAATCGCATTGCCAAACGCTTCGCCGAACTTGATGCGGCCGGCCGCACCGCCTTCCTGCCGTTCGTCACGGCCGGCGATCCGGATTATGAAACCGCGCGCGAGATCCTCTTCGGTTTGCCGGCCGCCGGTGCCGACCTGATCGAACTCGGCATGCCGTTTTCCGACCCGATGGCGGATGGCCCGGCTATTCAGGCGGCGTCGGTGCGTGCGCTGAGAGCCGGCCAGACGATGCCCAAAACGCTGTCACTCGTGCGCGAATTCCGCAACCGCGACAATGACACGCCGATCATCCTGATGGGCTATTACAATCCGATTTACATCTATGGCGTCGACCGCTTCGTCGACGATGCAAAGGCAGCCGGCGTCGACGGCCTGATCGTTGTCGATGTACCGCCGGAAGCAGACGACGAGTTGTGCCTGCCGGCCATCGCACGCGACCTGTGTTTCATTCGCCTTGCAACCCCGACAACCGACGACAGGCGTCTGCCCCGCGTCCTCCAAAACACCAGCGGTTTCGTCTACTACGTCTCGATCACCGGCATCACGGGTGCCGCCTCCGCTGATGTCGAGGAAGTCCGCAGCCAGGTTGACCGCATCCGCAAGGCCGGCAACCTCCCGGTTGGTGTTGGCTTCGGAATCAAGACACCGGACCAGGTTGCCGCCCTCGCGGGCAGCGTCGATGCCGTGATCGTCGGTTCCGCACTGGTAACTGAAATTGCGCAAAGCCTTGATTCGGAAGGCCGCAGCACTGGAAAAACGGTGCCATCTGTTCTAAATCTGGTGCAGAGGTTATCCGCGCCGCTCAGGCCCGCTTAGTGCGCAGGCGCACGGCGCAATCCGCGGTTACAGGCAGAACGTGCAGGTTTGACCGCGCAAGCAGCGCCGTTGGTGTTGCATCGGCCCCGAAGGAGGCCCTTGAGCGTGAACTGGATAAGCAGTGTCGTTCGCCCGCGCATCCGCAGCTTGCTCACCACCAAGCGCGAGGTGCCCGACAAGATGTGGGTCAAATGCCCCGAATCCGGGCAGATGATCTTTTACAAGGACCTTGAGGCGAACCAGTTCGTCGTACCGGGCTCCAACTACCACATGCGCATGGCCGCCGACGTGCGCCTCAAGTCGCTGTTCGATGAAGGCTTCTTCGAGAAGGTTCCGCTTCCCGAGGTTACCCCCGACCCGTTGAAATTCCGCGACGGCCGGCGCTACGTCGACCGCATGCGCGATGCCCGCGCCGAAACCGAACTGGAAGATGCAGTCCTGGTCGGCGAAGGCCTGCTCGAAGGCCAGACGATTGTCGCGGCCGCGCAAGATTTCCGTTTCATGGGCGGATCGCTCGGCATGGCCGCGGGCGAGGCCGTCATCGCCGGCATGCTGCGCGCCGTTGATCTGGATGCACCGTTCATTCTTTTCGCGGCGTCGGGCGGTGCCCGCATGCAGGAAGGCATCCTCTCATTGATGCAGATGCCGCGCACGACCATTGCCGTCCAGCGCCTGCGCGATGCCCGCCTGCCTTATATCGTCGTTCTTACTGATCCGACCACCGGTGGCGTCACGGCATCCTATGCCATGCTTGGTGACGTCCACATAGCAGAACCCGGCGCTTTGATTTGCTTCGCCGGCCCGCGCGTCATCCAGCAAACCATCCGTGAACAGCTTCCGGAAGGGTTCCAGCGCGCCGAGTACCTGCTCGAGCACGGCATGATCGACATGGTTGTCCATCGCCACGACATGCGCGACACGCTTGCCCGCCTGACCCGGCTATTCATGATCAAGCATCTCGAGCGCCCCGCGCAACAAAGCCGGCCGCTGCTCAACGGCGCCGCTGATAGCTTCGAGAATGGCCTCGATCGTTCCATGGGAATTGTCGATGGCATCGAGGAGGAAGCGCTCACGTCGAGCGCCGCCCCGATGGCCAACGGTGCAGACACCGGCAGCGATACTGCGGACGAGGCGATGCCGGACCAGGCGGACGCGCCCGCCCCAACATCGACGACCGACGATCCACACCCGACGGACAAGCCAGGCACGTCCGCCTGAGCGCAAGGGTCTGGACGACACGCCTCAACCACCCCACATCCCTGGCAGGGCCTCCGTCATCGCCCTGTGCAGCGCGATTCTGCCGCCGGCAATCATGAGAATCACCGAGAGCAACCTGCTTTAATTCAGAATCGGTCCGATTCCGAATTAAAGCAGAAAGTTGCTCGATACCTTAGAGCTGAGCAACTTTGTGCCTTAAGTTGGAGCCGCGACAGCGGTTCCAACCTAGGGCACGATGATCTAGGGTCCGTTGCCGACACGATCAGCGTGAGACCCGCTTGGAGCTGGCCGCATCATGACCACCACGGACGCAAGCGATGCTGTGCTGGACGACCTCAAGCGTCTGCATCCGGTGCTGATCGACCTGTCGCTTGACCGCATTCGCGGCCTGATGGACCGCCTCGGCCGGCCACAGGACTGCTTGCCCGCCGTCATCCATGTTGCCGGCACCAACGGCAAGGGCTCGACCATCGCCTTCATGCAGGCAATCCTGCAGGCCGATGGCAAACGCGTTCACACCTACACCTCGCCGCACTTGGTGCGCTTCCACGAGCGCATCCAGCTTGCCGACGACACCGGCACCACCCGCCCGATCACCGACGACCAACTCGTTGCCCTGCTCGACCACGTGCGCGCCATCAACGACGGCGCACCGATGACGTTCTTTGAAATAACGACAGCGGCTGCTTTGCTTGCCTTTGCCGAAACACCGGCAGACATCGTCTTGCTCGAGGTCGGTCTCGGCGGCCGCCTCGATGCCACTAACATCATCAACACGCCGGCCCTTTCGGTGATCACGCCGATATCGATCGACCACGCAGACAAACTTGGCGACAGCCTTGCCCAGATCGCGTTCGAAAAGGCCGGCATACTGAAACCGGGCATCCCCGCGATCATCGGCCCGCAGCATCCCGATGCGATGACATCGATCGAGCAGGCCGCCCGGCGTACGAACACGACGCTGATCTGTTTTGGTCGCGATTTCGATGCCTTTGAAGAACGCGGCCGGCTGGTCTATCAGGCCGAACATCGCCTGCTGGACCTGCCGCTGCCGGCCTTGATCGGCCGCAGCCAGATTACCAACGCGGGAACGGCACTCGCGGCGATCCTGACCATGACCGGCGCCGCCACCCCCACCGAAGCATTGGAGCAGGGCCTCCGGTCGGCCCGTTGGCCGGCCAGGTTTTCGCGGCTCTGTCCTCGCCAGATCGGCCTCGGCGACGCCGACGAAACCGAGATCTGGCTGGACGGCGGTCACAACCCGGCCGCCGCCGAAGCGCTTGCCCAGACATTGGCGGATTTGCAGGACCGCGCTCCCAAACCAACGTTTCTGGTCGTCGGAATGATGGCGCAGAAGGACGCGCCGGGCTTCCTCGGTGCCTTCAAAGGGCTCGTCAGAAGCATTCACGCTGTACCGATTCCGAACGAAAACGCCAGCATGACCGCCGCTGAATTGCGAACCCACGCCACCGGCGTCGGCCTGTCGGCTCGCGAGGCAGCGACCGTGGGTGATGCACTTGCCGCCATTGCCAGCGAAACACCCGGCCCCAAACGCATTCTGATATGCGGCTCGCTTTACCTCGCAGGCGATGTCCTCGCCTCTGCCCGGCACGTGTAATCGCGGCCGCAACGACAACCGACAAATCGCCTCGGCAGTGAATCAACGGGGGCCCAGGGAAACAAGAAGGCCCGGGCGAAATTCTCCCGGGCCGAAACACTTTGATTGCTATCGACCAGGCCTGGCAACGGGCACGCGCCGTTCCCGTCCCGCAACTTGCCTTGGCCAGCAACCTTGACTTAGAGCGTTTCAGGTTTAGCTGGAACCGTCCCACTCCCCCGCCCGGCCGCCCATGCAATCGTGGTTTTGGGCGGCCGGGCGGGGGAGTGGGCAGGCGGTGTGATTCCGCCTAAGGCGGAAATGATCTAGATCGACTCGTCGATCCATGCTTGCAACTTGGTCTTTTGCACCAGCGCGCCGGTGTGGCGTGCAGCCACTTCACCGTCCTTGAACATGATCAGCGTCGGCATCGCCTGGATCTGATAGCGGTTGGTGATATCTGGGTTCTCGTCGACGTCGATCTTGGCAATCTTGACCTTGCCCTCGAGGTCCTTTGCAACTTCTTCCAGCGCCGGTGCCATGGCTTTGCACGGGCCGCACCACTCGGCAAAGAAATCAACCAACACGGGCTCGGAAGAATTTAAGACTTCCGCATCAAAATTCGCATCTGAAACTTTTGCAGGCGCCATAGCAGTGTTCTCCAGGCTCGACTGAGCGATCATCTCGCAGGATGTAGGCGAACGTAGGTAGCCACCGATCACGCGTCAAGGTCCGCTCCCTTGAGCGACCAAAGCCGCTGTTGATGATCATCCAGAAGATCATCGCCAATTGCCATGAGATGGCCGCCGTCGGTCCACAGCAGCGCCGCCTGGACGCGCTGGTCCGGAAAAATCTGTTGCAGTGCAAGACGATAGGCCGCGAGTTGTAGGAGATACACGGCCGGCACCTGATCCACCGAAATTGGCGGTGCGCGGTTGGTCTTGTAATCGACGATCAAGATTCCGTCAGCGGTCTGCACCAGGCGATCGATTTGGCCGTTGACTTTGAGCGCCGGCCCGTCACCGTGCGGCGGCGCGATCTCCGCGACGATTGCCACCTCAGCCCGCGAGCCGGGCGCGAAGACCGGCGCAAACACCGGATCTGCCAGAACTTTCAACACCTCACCGACGATGCCCCGGTGCACGGCCGGGCCGAGCGCGCCGCCACGTCGTGCGAGAAAGCCTTCGGCCACCTGGCGATGCGTTTCGGGCGGATGCCCGGGCAAATGTTCCAGAAGCGCATGCGTGAGGAGGCCGCGCTGAAACCGGTCGTGTCCACCTTTCGCGCGCGGCGATGCCACCGCGGGCTCGTCCGGCTGCCCGTTCGCCTGGCGCATGTCTTCGAGACCGGCCGGTTCTCCTTCTTCGTCACTCTCGAGTGGCGCAAGCCGCGACGGTGCGAGCGGGATCGTAAGCTGAGGCTCCGGAGGGGCCGGCTTGCCAGCCCACACCGGCAGCGCGATTGCATCCTCGCTGCTCGGCTGCGCACTGTCAGGCTTGTCGACGCGCGCGGTCTGCGGTGACGTGATCCGCCAGACGGTCTCCCCATTGTCGAGCGTAACCTCGGTGAGGTCGTCACTGAGCCCCTGCTGGATCGTATCGTACCAGCATCCCTTCTGCCGGCCTGCCGTGGTTTCGAAACCGCCAACATAGATGCGGTCGCGCGCCCTGGTCAGCGCAACATAGAGAAGGCGGTTGTGTTCATCGCGTTCCCGTTGACGGCGCACCGCGAGACCATCCGCCACCGGCGTCAGTTGCCGCGCTTCCTTCACCGCCCAGGCCAGCGGCGAGGCCTGCTGGCCGGGAACTTCCGCACCGGCCAGATCGACCAGCGCCGGGGCAATGCCGCCGCCTGGCGCCGAGCACGTATCCGGCAAGATCACGATGGGCGCTTCCAGGCCTTTCGCACCATGCACGGTCATCACGCGCACTTCATCGCGGCCGTGGTCCATGTTGCGTTTGATTTCGCGCCGCCCCTCACGCAGCCATGACAAGAAACCCTGCAGCGAGGCCGGCGCCTGGTCATCGTAAGTCAGCGCCAGGTTCATGAATTCATCGAGCGGATCAGCCGCATCGGGCCCGAGCCGCCCGATCAACCGCGCCCGACAGCCATCCTTATCAAGCACGGTCGCAAAAAACTCGTATGGCGGCAGGAAATCAGACTGCCCGCGCCAGCGTTTCAGCATTTCGGCGGCAGGCCTGAGGCGATCATTGGACCGTGCCGCTTCGAGCAATGCCGACCACAGCGACCCGCGCCGCTTCGGAGCAACCGCCAGCAGATCTTCGTCATCCAGATTGAACAGCGGCGACTTGAGCACGGCTGCGAGCGACAGGTCATCTTCCGGCAGCGCCAGAAAGTCTCCCAGCGCCATCAGGTCCTGCACGACGATCTGCTCGGTCAGCACGATCCGGTCGGCCCCCGCGACTGCAATGTCGAGCGCCTTGAGCGCGCGCACCATCTCCGGCGCAAATGGCTGGCGACGGCGTACAAGAATGAGAATGTCGCTGGCGCGGACGGCCCGCCCCTGTGATACCAGCTCTTCGCCGGTGTCGAGCCAGCGCTTGATCCGCGCCGCGATTCCTTCGGCAAGCTGACGGGCCGGCGCGCCCGGTGCCTGGTCATCCAGCGGCGCGAATGCCGGCGCCGGCGCATGGTCTTCCGGCACGACCGTCGGCCAGACCTCGAACACGCCGGCTTCACCGATCCGCCGCGCCGTATGATGCACCTCGCCACCTGAGACGCTGACGCCGGGTGCACGCTGCACATCGCAGAATACGGAATCGACCGCTGCGAGCAACGGCGCCACGGTGCGAAACGACAATGTCAGCGGAACGCTCGCCCAGTGCTGTCCGGCCGCCTCCGCCAATGCTTCGAACTGCTGCCCGGCCCGCGCGAACCGTTCCGGCGCCGCTCCCTGGAAGCTGTAGATCGACTGTTTCTCGTCGCCGACGGCAAACACCGTGCGCCGGACGTCACTCGCGCCCTCGCCCGAGTAGAACTCGGCTGCCAGGGCTTCGATGATGGTCCACTGCGCAGGACTCGTGTCTTGCGCCTCGTCGACCAGGATATGGTCGAGCCCGCCGTCGAGCTTGTAGAGCACCCAGTCCGCGGCATCCGACATCACCAGCAGGCGTGCCGCGCCGGCGATCAGATCATCGAAATCCAACGTTGCGCGTCGTGCCTTGGCCACGGTGTAGCGATCGAGAACCCGCGCAGCGAGCCGCAGCAGCGCCACCGTCAAAGCAACGCTTTCAAGCGCAACGCGCTCGACTTTCAGTGCATGGAACGTATCACGCGCGCCGCGCACCATGTCTGCAATTGCCGGATCAGCGCCTTGTGCTGCCTTCGAAATGAAGCGATTGTCCGAGCGGGGCTCGCTGGCTCTCGTCAGGAAGGCATTGGCAAAGGCAAGCACTCTGCCGCCACGATTAGTTGCACGAACGGCAGCGGCGAGGTTGTCGGCCA
>CBDCYD010000009.1:0-33674 GCA_965224045.1 Hyphomicrobiaceae bacterium | reverse complement strand
AAACCCAGCGGTTCATAAGGTGCAATTTCGGTGAGTTTTTCGAATTCTTTCACCGCCTCGCCCGGCTTATCCTCCTCCAGATAAGCCAGACCGAGATTGCGATGAGAAATCATTTCTTTCGCTGTTGCCGGGTCGACATTGGGAGGACCCTGGCAACTTGAGAGAAACACAACAAATACGAGACAAAATCTTCTGATAAATTGCATGTGTATATCGCCGCTGGCTATTCGTTGTTAGCCTTTGGCTTTTATTTTTGAAATGAGTGTGTTGATCATCTTTTGTAGACGATTCAATTTTTCAAGGTTGTTATTTAAAATATCCTGAGTCCGCATTGCAAGATTTTTAACAATAATTATTGGCCTGAACTTCACCAACAGCAAATAATACAACCACACCGGCAAATATCAAAGCCCGCCGGACTCAAGCGAATGCCAGGATATACATGGCAATTAAGGCCGGCATTTGCGCAATGGCGGTTGATCGCCCAGGGAAAACATAGATATTCTCCGGCGCATCACCCTCCTTTTTCCAGGATCGGCGGAATCACGCGCAAAGAATGAAAGAATCCTCCCGGACCGCCATTTTCGCCATATACCTGACGAATCCCATACTGCAATGGCACCTGCCAATCCTGCTCCCATAATTCAAAACGGTTACCCACTTCAATTGAGATAATACAAAAATCGGCCTTCTGTAGCGCCTCCCGGCGCGAAGTAGTGGCCGAAATCGTAAACGGCAAATTGTGCTCCGCTATAAACGCTTTACCTTTTTCCGCAACAATCGCCATACTATCCGGATTAATATCATGCAGCGCAATATGCGCTTTCCGATCTCGAAGTACTTCGCTTTGGAAAATATCCCCCATCGTACTATATCCGAACTGCGCACTGCCGGCGCCAATCAAGACAATTCTTAACTGCTCACCGCTCATTGCTATCTCCTGGTTATTTGTATTCTGGCATTTGTTTGCATCCCTCGCCATCCCGTGTGAACGACTAGTGACATCGTTAGAAAAACCCTTTAGGAGCGGCTGAATATTTATCTGTTCAATTACCGGGCTCAGCGGGCGCAACGACTTTTCGGCAGTCCTCTCCACTCATCAAGCTATAGAATGTAAAGCTGCCCGGGAGAAATGTGAAATGCATGTAATTTTTGAGTAAGTAAACGGTAGGTCCGCAAGCGGTGGGACCTTCATTCGACAGCCGGGTTTGCCGGAACCAACGACCTTCACCTCATCACTGGCCAGCGGCTGATCAGCTCGCTGCGTTTGCGTAACAGTTTATTTCCGGCAAGCTAGAAGCCTGCCGCTTATGTAACGAACAGACGACCTGAAGCCAATGACGGTGCGAGGCGTCCGCCGGCCAGGGATGGCCCTACATATTGCGCCGGTACTGTCCACCGACCTGATATAGAGCCGCGGAAATTTGCCCTAAAGATGCGACCTTCGCGGTTTCCATTAGTGCTTCGAAAACATTCTGATTCTGAATCGCCACCTTCTTAAGGTTTTGCAGTGCGGCGGCGCTTTCCCCGCTATTTCTGGCCTGGAAGGCTTTAACGGCGGCAATTTGCGCTTCTTTCTCGTCCGCTGTAGAGCGAATAACCTCTTTGGGCAATTCTTGCGGAGAACCAGTGCTGCTCAGAAAAGTATTTCACACCAATGATAGGCAGTTCACCACTATGCTTCATGGATTCATAATACAATGATTCTTCCTGGATCTTATTGCGCTGATACATGGTTTCCATAGCCCCCAGGACTCCGCCACGATCACTAATCCGCCGGAATTCTGCCAGAACGGCTTCTTCAACCAGGTCCGTCAATTCTTCGATGATGAATGCCCCCTGCAAGGGATTCTCATTCTTTGCCAGTCCCAGCTCTTTGTTAATGATCAACTGGATGGCTACCGCCCGCCGGACCGATTCCTCGGTGGGCGTAGTTATAGCCTCATCATAGGCGTTGGTATGCTGGGAATTACAGTTATCATATATCGCATAGAGCGCCTGGAGCGTGGTGCGAACGTCATTGAAATCTATTTCCTGGGCATGCAGGGAACGGCCGGAAGTCTGGATATGATACTTCAACATTTGTGAGCGGGTATTGCCGTCGTATTTGTAGCGAATCGCCTTCGACCAGATGCGTCGCGCCACCCGGCCGATCACTGAATACTCGGGATCCACAGCCGCTTGCTAAAGAAGAAGCTGAGATTGGGAGCAAAACTGTCAATATCCAGTCCGCGGCTCAGATAGTATTCCACAAAGGTAAAGCCGTTGGCGAGAGTTAATGCCAGCCTGGGTAATGGGATTGGCGCCCGCCTCAGCGATATGATATCCACTTATCGAAACCGAATAAAAATTGCGGACCTTATGTTCGGTAAAGTAAGACTGAATATCGCCCATCATACGCAGGGCAAATTCGGTTGAAAAGATGCAGGTATTCTGGGCCTGATCTTCCTTGAGGATGTCTGCCTGCACAGTGCCACGCACTACTGATATAGTATCGGCTTTGATCTTTTGATACACCTCCGCAGGCAACACCTGATCTCCGCTGACACCGAGCAGCATCAACCCGAGCCCGTCATTACCTTTTGGCAAATCGCCATTGTAGACCGGCCGTTTGGCGTTCCGCTCGGCATAAATGTCATTGATTTTCTTATCAATCTCATCAACCAGGCCATTTTCGCGGATATAAACTTCACATTGCTGGTCGATGGCGGCATTCATAAAAAATGCCAGCAGCATCGGCGCCGGTCCATTAATAGTCATTGAGACCGAAGTGGTTGGCTTACTAAGATCAAATCCCGAGTAAAGCTTTTTGGCATCATCCAGGGTAGCAATGCTCACCCCGGAGTTACCCACCTTCCCATAGATATCCGGGCGATGATCGGGGTCTTCACCATAGAGGGTTACCGAATCAAAAGCGGTGCTGAGACGAGCAGCCGGCATACCGTGACTGAGGTAGTGGAAGCGGCGATTGGTGCGCTCCGGTCCCCCCTCCCCGGCAAACATGCGGGTTGGATCTTCGTTGGTACGCTTGAAAGGATAGACACCGGCAGCAAATGGAAATTCTCCCGGGAACGTTTTCGGTTAAAACCCACTGTAAAATTATCACCCCAATCTTTGTAGCGAGGCAGGGAAATTTTGGGGATCTTTAAGTGACTCAGGGACTCGGTATGATTTTTCACCACAATTTCACGATTGCGAACCGTATAAGTGAATTCGTCTGCTGCATAGCGAGCTCTCTTTTCCTGCCAGTCGTCAAGGATTTCCTGGCACTCTTTATCCAACTGCCGCTGTAAATCAGCATAGAGTGTTTCCAACTGCGTGGTGTCTTTATCCTGCGATTTTAACAGTTCAATGGTGCCGTCCAGTTGATAGGCCTGACGCGCCAGAGTCACCTGCCTTTCTACATAATCATTGTAGCGATCGCTATTCTCGGCAATTTCTGCCAGATAGCGCACTCGCTCCGGGGGAATAATATAAATCTTCTCGCTCATTTCGGGCGAGATTTCGTACATCGACTCCCAGTTGAGATCACATTTGGCAACCAGTTTATCAATTACGGCCCGGTAAAATGAATTGGTGCCCGGGTCGTTAAACTGCGAGGCAATCGTTCCATAAACCGGCATGGTATCCGCTGCTTTGTCGAACAGGCCGTGCCCGCGCTGATATTGTTTTTTCACATCACGCAGGGCATCCAGTGCACCGCGCTTGTCAAACTTATTGATGGCTACCAGATCGGCATAATCGATCATGTCGATCTTTTCCAGTTGAGTCGCAGCCCCGAATTCCGGTGTCATCACGTAAACTGCCACGTCAGCAATTTCTGTAATTTCCGAATCGCTCTGTCCAATTCCGGCAGTCTCCACGATAATCATGTCGTATGCTGCGGCCTTTAACACATTGATAGCCGGAACAATGGTTTTGTTCAGAGCCAGGTGGGCCTGCCTGGTTGCGAAGGAACGCATGTAAACCCGATCGTTATAGATGGAATTCATACGAATCCGGTCGCCCAGCAATGCCCCGCCGGTCTTGCGCTTGGAGGGATCAACAGAAATGATGGCAATAGCTTTATCATCAAAATCCGCCACAAAGCGTCGCACCAATTCGTCCGTCAAGGAGGATTTTCCCGCGCCCCCCGTACCGGTAATACCTAACACCGGAATATCGACGGTGGATGCCAGCTTGTCGAGAGCATCAATGAGTTCCGTGGCCGCTTCCGGGAAATTTTCGATGTAGGAAATTGCCTGGGCAATTGCCGGGATATTGCGCTTTTTGATAGCCGCAATTTCTTCCTCGACCAGATCGGTCTTGGTGATATAATCACTCTGCTGCAACAGATCATCGATCATTCCCTGCAGCCCCAGCGTGCGCCCGTCTTCCGGAGAATAAAGGCGAGCAATACCATAGTCGGTGCAGCTCTTTTATCTCATCCGGTAAAATCGTTCCCCCACCCCCGCCAAAAATCTTGATATGACCGGCGCCCTGCTCATTTAGCAGATCGTACATATACTTAAAGTATTCGGTATGGCCACCTTGATAGCTGGTAATGGCCACTGCCTGGGCATCCTCCTGGATAGCACAATCGACTATTTCCTTAACGGAGCGATTATGACCAAGGTGAATAACCTCAGCTCCGCTGCTTTGAAGAATGCGGCGCATAATGTTAATGCTGGCATCATGACCATCAAAAAGTGAAGCAGCGGTAACGATGCGAATCTTGTTTTTCGGGGAGTATTTGCCGTTTTCCATAAAAATCTCGCTAATAAATGGGCATTTTTGAACTTTAAAAATATAGTCAGCAGCCCGGATTCATTGCAAATGAGAAAAAGAATTCGTCGTCGACATTATCGTCAAGATTGTCGACTTCTCAAGAACATCTTCGCATAGCAGCCCGCGCATATCGCTCTCTAAATCGATAAAAAACAAAACGCTGGTGCAAAACCACCCCCCAACAGGGTCAATATGGCACAATTCTCGCTTTATGAAACGGCAAGACCGCATCACCAGTTTGGCAGGTATTCACATCTACAGTCCTTTAGTACAACTCAATGTTCGGGGTAGAACTATGCGTGGCATTTATATTCTCATTGTCATTATTGCTCTCGGTGGAACAGCAATTGGGGGAGAAACGGCCGTTAGCAAGCAGCACCACAACGGTCCGGCTACAGCGGATCTTCACCAATTAACTATCGAGGCCAATTTTATCGGCGGGTCGCTTGGCTATTCGTATCGCATGAGCGATAAGTGGTTTGCTGGCTTTCGGGTCGGAGTCGGCGGTGACTTGCTGGATCTTATGCTTTTTAGCGGCCGGCATTTTGCGGAGGAAGCTGGCTGGGCGTATGAGGAACGCGACCGATATACCGAGAAGCAGGTTATTGAGTTGATCCATCTTAATCTGACCTTTACCCGAGACCTGCCAGGCAAATTCAGCATGGAAAGTGCTGCTCGTGCTTCGGCTTTTTGGCATCTCGACAGCTCTGACGATGATCCCGGCGGCGGCTACTTTTTAGGCGGCATAATACAGCCTATGTTCGGAACCAGGTATGTAAAAATAGGGACCAAAATAATGACCGGATTCTTTATGGAAACCAATACCCGCGAATTCGGCATTCATTTGGGCGGCCCCAATTTGCGATTGCAGCTCTATTGGTAGCCGGTTTATAACCATACAAAATACGGGAGGGGATTTTGATATGACATGCCTGGTGCGATTTCGCTATTCAGTCTGGATCGGCATTTTCCTTATCGCGGGACAACTGCCGGTCTATTCATCTCAACCCGATAACCAGCAGCACTATCGAGTCACCGAAAGCCGAAACTCATTTTAACGGTTGAATTAAGTGCCCTTGGCGCGAGCATTGGGTTCCTCCGCGACAATGGCACCCCACTGTCATTCGGTTTAAAGGCCGGAGGTGGCCGGGAGATGACAGGCGTTATGCTACTCGGCCACAGCCACTTTGGACGCGAGAAGCATGTGAGAAAGAAGCTTATTGAGCTGTTGAATGGAAACATCGTTTGGAATTATCGCGTCTCAGACCGCTTCTACCTGGAATCCGGCCTTCGTTTCGCTCTATTCTTTCACTTTGTCGGCAGTGAAGCTTTTAGCGGCGGTACATTTTTTGGACCATACCTGCGGCCAATGCTGGGCACAGACCGCTTCAGGATGGGAACCCGGCTAATGTTGGGCCAGGTTCAGCGATGTCGCTGCCACCGAGATCGGTATTTACTTAAGCGGTTTACAATTCGAATTCATTTTTTGAAGATGCATTTAATCGAGGGAGAAAATAATCATGTTGAACAACAGAATCAGGATTAATACCGGCAGGCTGTTATGTGGGTTATGTATAGTATTGTTGATGATCGGCTGTAGCGGCGATCAATCAACCGAACCTCGCACTGAGGAAAAAACCAGCGATTTTGACCGCATTCTCGGCAAATGGCGTGCTGTTGAAGTAATTGGATTAACCTGTTACCCGGAACCATGCCTGCCCGATTCCGCCTTCTGGACTTTTGATGCGGACTCTATGTATGCCGCCCTGGAGGGAGACAGTGTAATAATTGGTGGCAGATTTGACTTCATAAATGATACGCTCAACTGTTCCACAACACCCGCTCAGGGCTTGCTGGATCTCGAGCATATTGCTATCATCGACTATCAGTTCCAGGGCAATGACTCTCTTATTATGCAAGCCTGCGGTGACAGCACGATCCTTATCTCGATTCGATTGTAGGCTCACAATCATTCAGCGGACACATGGTCGCTGAACTATCTTGTCAGGCATTGCCGCGCAATTCAAAGCGGCGCACGTTACTCAATGTCGTCCCTTCCGCATCAAGCAAATCTTCTTTGACTCATTTTCGTCTAAAATAATTTTCATTGACAAGAGACCACCGGTCTCTTATCTTAATCTTAAGAGACTAGTGGTCACTTAAGGAGGGAATATGGATTGGAAACGAGCCAGGACAGATGAAAAAAAGAGTGTGAGAAAAGACGCGATATATTCAGCGGCATTGACACTTTTCAAAAAAGATGGCTACGAGAAGGTAAGTCTGAATGGAATTGCGGCGGAAGCCGGCTTTACCAAGTCGAATATTTACAGATACTTTTCCTCCAGGGAAGAAATTTTTCTGAATATCTTTTCGAATCTGTTTGAAAAGTGGGTTGACGACTGCCTTGCACAATTGCGTAAGCTCGAGGAGGATGTAAGGATCGAACTGTTTGCAAAAACCTATGTACAGTCAATGCTACCCCACACTCAGTTTCTCGATCTGACACCACTTCTCTTCATTTCTCTGGAAAAGAACAGCTCTTTCGAACAGCTCATAATTTTTAAGGAAGTCGCCAGGGACAGGCTCTATGAAATTGCTGTTGAAGTCTGCCGGATTTTTCCTTCTCTAACCATCCAGGAAGCGTTCAAATATTTAAACCTCAGCTTCGCAGCCACCACCAACTACTGGGCGGTGTCTACAGAAAATGAGGAGCTTAAAAAGATATATCAAATGCCAGAGTTCGAGATGCTTAAACCGAATTTTGAACAAGACTTAACGACGGCTATTGAAATCATTTTACGTGGATTGGATAGGTCTCAAAAACACAGGGATAATTAAAATATTAAAGAAGAGAGAATCACGGTATTTCATATTCCCAACTACAAGGAGCAAAAATGGAAATCTTCAAAATTATTATTCTCGCTTTATCAGGACTTCTGCTGGCCTTTGCTGGTCTAATGAGGTTGATTCAGCCTGTAAAATCGTATTTTGTAAAAACCTATCTAGAAAATTCCAGCATTCAATTGGAAGACGATGTCGATATGTTGAACGAAATCAGAGGGGTCAGCGCCGTCATGCTGTTGGGGGGCATAACTATTTTACTGGGAACCATAATTCCTGAGCTCAGGACAACATCATTTGTTGTTTCAGCCTTGATTTTCCTGGGATTTGCAATCGGGAGATCGCTCAGCGTTGGCGTTGATGGGAAGCCCAACAAAGACCTGGTTCAAGGCACTATTTTCGAAATTGTCTTCAGTGCGCTCAATATTTTTTGCTTAGCCAACATCTTGCTCTAAAGTCAGGCCTGTTTCGAATAAATTGGATATGCTCAACCATCCCAAAGTGCGACAGGCATCGGAACCGAAGCCGCCGCAGCACGTAAAAATAGCATGGCGCAGGCATCATTTAGCGCTTATTTTAGGGCGAAACAGGATAATGATCATGAAATATGCTATTTACATTCTTTCAATCGCGCTGCTGCTTGCCTGCAGCAGTCGCAATCCTTCTGACGGCGGGCCAGTGACAGAGCAGCCACACCCGGATTTATCACGTTTGGTCGGGACCTGGCTGGTTGTCCAGGTTTGGGATGGCGGTGTCGTTGGTCCGCAGAACCCCCTGCCCGATGATTCCACGATTTACGTTTTCCGGGGGGACGAAACCTTCACCACCACCCGCAATGACACCATGATTGCCAATGGCGCATTTGACTTTCAGGATGTCACCAATCTCTGTGTTTCCGGACAAACTATAGAAGCCCTGCAGTTGGAGGGATTTCCGCCGAATCAGTACAGCTTCCGCGGCAATGACAGCCTGCAATTTGATGCCTGCTCCACCTTTCCGGTTGGCTTGCTTCTTACCCGCCAATAGTTAATGCGAATTACGTACTGAATTGCATTACCATCAAAAAAGATTTTAACAAACGTTGCCCTGAAGGCGCAGAATGGATATCGTTTGCCAGCCCGCAATATGTAGCTGCCGATGCAATTTAGTGTGTAATCGCCTGGTTATCATAAGACCACAAATCACTACGAATTGTTTTCCCCCCGAAATTGTATTTTTCATTTAAACAATCACTTCCCGTACATTGATAAAAATTCGTGGTTGTCATCTATACCGTAAAGGAGTGCACAATGGACTTCAAAAAGGCAATAATGGCCGGAGCGATTGCCGGAGTAGCAGTATTTGTGTGGACGGCGATTTCCTGGATGGCGCTGGGATGGCATCGGATTGATGTGGACAGCTTGCCGGATCAATACGAGATTATGGGACTGCTTGACGAGAGTATTAATGGCAAAGCGATTTACTATTCACCGGGTTTTCCCGGAGAGGAACATGGCGAAATAGATGAAGAAACCTTTTTGAAGAAGGCCAAGGCCGGTCCGGTTCTGCATTTTATGGTCTATTCCCCGGAAGGATTTGACCCGTTTAGCCCGGTTACTTTTATAACCAGCCTGTTTTTCAATATCATCTCCGCCACGCTGGCAGCGATATTGTTGATGCTTACCGGCAGCACCCTGCCATCTTTTAAACATCGGATGCTATTTGTAGCAGGCATTGGCCTGTTTCTGGCGCTCAATGGTCCATTGGCAAACTGGATATGGTGGCACTTCCCCACTGGATTTACCCTGGTCAATATGGCGGACAGCGTGATCACCTGGTTGATTGCCGGGGCGGTTTTAGCATGGCGATTACCGGGACCTGAGGCGGATGTCAGGATTAGTTAATCTCATGAATCAACGTTTAAACAATCGCGCAGAGGCGCGGAGACGCCGCGATAAGAAATGCATGAAAACAGTATTGGGACCAAGATAATTCGAGCCGCAATTGATGTTCACCGATCGGAAACAAATTCAAACATATCTCAAACAAACAGGAAAGAAGCCGGGCTATCTACTAAATTTCGGTGCGGCTTACATAAAAGATGGGATTGTTCGGGCAGTAAACGGACTGGATGAACAGTAGTCTCAGCGTCTTCGCGTCTCTGCGCGAACTAAATATGGATGGAACAATGATATTAAAATACTCTTGGTTCTTAATTTGCCTTTACGGATTTAGTCAGTTGTTTTCTCAATCTAATATAATTGAAGCGCCGCAGTTGATTGTCCTGGGAACGGCCCAGGATGCCGGGTATCCGCAGGCTGGTTGCGAGAAGGATTGCTGTAGCGCCACCTGGGGTGATGCCGCCAAACAGCGCTACGTAGCTGCGCTGGCAGTTGCCGATCCCGCAAGCAGCCAGCGCTGGGTCATTGATGCAACACCGGATATCAAGAATCAAATTCGACTGCTTGATGAACTGGCTGTCGCGCATACTTTGAATCCAGTGGACGGTATTTTTCTGACCCACGCTCATATAGGACACTATACTGGCCTGATGCAACTGGGACGGGAAGTAATGGGAACGAAATCCATCCCGGTTTATGCTATGGCTCGCATGACTAAATTCCTGACAGACAATGGCCCGTGGAGCCAATTGGTATCACTGCAGAATATCTCCTTGCAGGAAATGAAGGACCAGACAGCTGTAATCCTTTCCAACCAGATTCGGGTAACGCCCTTTACGGTGCCGCATCGCGATGAATTTTCGGAGACGGCTGGCTATCATATTCAAGGGCCCAACCGATCAGCAATCTATATTCCGGACATTGACAAGTGGGAAAAGTGGGATGAGAAAATCGAGGACTGGATCGCTAAAGTAGATTTTGCACTATTGGACGGGACGTTTTTTGCAAACGGAGAAATTCCGGGGCGAGATATGTCGCAGATTCCGCACCCCTTTATCGAGGAAAGCATGGCGCGTTTCGCGAGCCTCCCGGCATCCGAGAAAGGCAAAATATACTTCATTCACCTCAATCACACCAATCCGGCCCTGGCCCCGGGTAGTGAGGCCAGAACACAAATTGTAAAAGCGGGGTTTCACCTGGCAGAACAGGGACAAATGCTCGGGTTGTAAGGGCCTTCGGCCCGTCAGGCGCTTTGCGCCGGCAACTCGCTACGCTCGTGTCAGCTCACTGCGTTCGCGTATGGACGGCAAGCTTGCGAGCCTGACGCTGGCGAAGCCAGCTGACAGCGACGAAGTCGCTTGACGGCGCGAAGCGCCTGACGCGAACGTAGTGACTTTATTCTCCGATACAGTACAAGTTTTCATGTCCCCGTAGATAGATGGCATCACCAACGATAGCAGCGGAGGCATCAAAGCTGTCATCAAGTACGTTGCTGGACACCACGTCGTACTGCCCGTTATTACGAAGGACCATGGTTGTGCCTTCCCGGCCGGTCAGGTATACATGTCCATTGGCGCCTACCGGCGAGGCATATATATTCTTGATTTCATCGAGACGCTGACGACTGAAATGCGGTTCTCCGCTTGCCGTATTGAGATTGGTCAGGATACCGCCATTCACTTTCAGAAAGTACAGATTACCGTCATAGAGCAACGGGGAGGGCACATAGGGAGTGTCTTGATTATATTCCCAGGCAATCGCATTGCTGCCTTTAATATCGCCTTTAGCATCGGCATAGCGCACCGCCTGTAAAGCGCTGCCCCGAAAACCGCTCATCATAAAAACAACGCCATTCTCTTCGACCGGGGACGGAATAGCATTGACCGTCATGCCGGTGCTGGTCCAAATAGTCTTGCCGGTCGCAAGATCGTAGCTAATTATCTGGTTGGTAGAGGAGGTAATAACCTGAACCCGGCCATCTTGTTCAATGAGAAGCGGGGTAAACCAGGAAGTCGGCTCGTCGCGTTCATTGCGCCATAGTTCCTTGCCGGTCTTCTTGTCCAGCGCTACAATAAAGTCATCTCCTTCGTGGTCCCAATTGACAACGATTGTGTTCCCATGAATAACCGGGGAGCTGCCTTCGCCAAACCCGCGGCGAGTCGTCATATTCCCAAAATCCGCTTCCCATTTCAGGTTTCCGTCAAAATCGAATGCATAAAGACCGCGCGACCCAAAGTAGGCATACAGCATTTCGCCGTCGGTGACCGGGGAGTTGGCGGACCAGGTTCCATCCCGATGAGTACCTTCATGCGGCAGCTCTTCCCGGACCACTTTTGACCAAATAGTCTTGCCGGTGTGACGATCAATGGCCAAAACTGTAAACTGCTGAACCTGTTCGGGACGAATTCCGCGACGGCCACGGCGGCCCTGGCCGGATCCTTCATCATCTTTCTTCCCTTCAACAACCTTATCACCAACCCCTATTGCTGTTAGCACATAAATAACATCGTTCCAAATAACCGGGCTGGAATTACCCTTACCAGGCAAATCTACTTTCCAACGGATATTCTTTTCTTCGCTCCATTCAGTCGGTGGCGTAGCATGTGGGGCCACCCCATTTGCATGCGGACCTCGCCACTGCGGCCAGTTCTTGTCATAAGTATCCTCCTGGGCGAAGCAGAGAGCTACGAGAGTTATGGACAAGAACAAGGAAAGTATTCGATATGGAAACATACTTCATTCTCCTATGCTGCATAAAAATGAAATGTAAATGTGGGTGATATCAAACAGGCAGGACAGCACTAATACTTGATCAGCGCCTGCACATCATATTGTGAAAGCAATTTACGGCCTTCGAGTTCCGTTAATTCTATTAAAAATGATACGCCAACAATATCACCGCCCAGATTTTCTACCAGCTTGCAGGTTGCTGCAGCTGTACCACCTGTGGCCAGTAAATCGTCGACAATCAATATCTTATCCCCCCTATCAATGCCATCGGTGTGGATTTCGAGGGTGTCTTTTCCATATTCCAGCTGGTAAGATTCGGAGAGCGTTTCGGCCGGTAATTTTCCTGGTTTGCGAACCGGAACAAAGCCATTATTGAGCTTATACGACATTGCCGTCCCAAAAATAAAGCCGCGCGACTCAATGCCAACCACTTTATCAATATTAATACTGCGATATGGGGCATACATATAATCTATTGCCTGGGAGAAAACATCCTTTTCTCTCAGTAAAGTGGTGATGTCTTTAAACTGAATGCCCTTGACCGGGAAATCCGGTACATTCCGAATATACTTTGCAAAATCCATTTGAGGTCCTCTTCCGGATGGGTGTACTCTCGACAACTTAAGGTACAAAAACGAAAATCAGAAGGTAATATGAAAGTCTTTATATTTATGGGAGGTTTCTTTCCAATGGGCATCTATATGCCGAACTGTCGCGCTTCGCGGTCCACGCTCTATTTCAGCAAGGAATTGCTCTAACTGTGGGCGCTCACCCTCGGCATACGCCTCGACACTGCCATCGGGCAGGTTCTTAACATATCCGGTTAGGCTCAAACGTTGAGCCACGCTCTGTGTGAAGTAACGGAACCCTACTCCCTGGACCACGCCACGAACATTGAGAAATAGCGCCGATGGCATTTTTAGATGCTTTCACCCAAATATTCGATTGCCTTTTCTACCGCTTCCTGGGCTGATTTTACCGGTGTAACTCCCTGGATATCATTCCAGGAATTCAGGCAAAAGACCGGACGGCCAAGCTGCAACGCATAGGCAATTTCCGACAGCGTTCCATAACGGCCATCGACAGCAATTAATACCTGAGCGGTACGAACAATAATAATATTTCGGGCAATTCCCATCCCGGTTGCGATGGGCGTCTTCACATAGGGGTTGGCATCCAGGATACTCTCACCGGGCAAAATCCCGATGGTTTCGCCGCCGGTCTCATAAGCGCCCTTACAGGCAGCCTCCATAATTCCGGACAGACCGCCGCAGATCAAAATGGCATCATTCTGAGCAATCAAGCGGCCAACAACTTCAGCATCCACATAATCTTCAGGTGTACATTGGCTCCCGCCAATGACACCAATAATCTTTTGAGATTCGATCATACGCTTCTCTAGTATAATTAGAACTCGGCATTACGCGGCGTGCGCGGAAACGGAATTACATCGCGAATATTTTCCATTCCGGTTACATACATTACCGCGCGGGCAAAACCCAGACCATAGCCGGCATGAGGAACGCTGCCATATCGCCGCGTATCCAAATACCACCAATAGTCTTTTTCTTCCAGATCCATAGCACGAATTTTTTCCAGGAGCACATCATGGCGCTCTTCGCGCTGACTACCACCGATAATCTCACCGACCCCGGGTATTAGAAGATCCATGGCCGCCACCGTTTTTTCATCTTCGTTGAGGCGCATGTAAAAAGCCTTAATCTCCTTCGGGTAGTCGGTTACAAAGACCGGCTGGGCAAAAACCTTCTCCGTCAAATAGCGTTCATGCTCTGTTTGCAAATCGCTACCCCATTCAACCGGGTATTCGAATTTTACCGGCGCTTTTTGCAAAAGATCGATCGCTTCAGTGTACGTAATATGTTCGAAGTCAGAGTTGACCAAGTTGTCTAATTTCTCAAACAAAGTTTTGTCGATCCACTTGTTGAAGAACTCCATCTCTTCCGGGGCATTGTCGAGAAGATATTTAACGATATACTTCATCATGTCTTCAGCGAGGCGCATATCGTCAAACAAATCGGCAAAGGCTATTTCCGGTTCAATCATCCAAAACTCGGAAGCATGTCGGGCAGTGTTCGAATTTTCGGCGCGAAATGTCGGCCCAAAAGTATAAACATTGCGGAAGGCCATACAATAGGTTTCTACCGCCAACTGCCCGCTGACAGTCAGATTGGTTTCCTTGGAAAAAAAGTCCTGGTCGTAATCCACCTGGCCATCTTCTGTCCGGGGTGTATTAAGCATATCCATCGTCGATACCCGGAACATCTCCCCTGCCCCTTCACAATCACTACCGGTGATAATCGGGGTGTGAACATAAATGAAATTGCGCTTTTGAAAGAATTCATGAATGGCATGCGCCAGCAGCGAACGTACCCGGAAGACCGCAGAGTAGGTGTTACTGCGCGGTCGCAGATGAGCAATGGTGCGTAGGTATTCAAAGGTATGGCGTTTCTTCTGCAAAGGATAATCAGCGTCGGCCGCAGCTACCAGGGTTACTTTGGAGGCCTGGACCTCGAACGGCTGTTTGGCGCCCTGCGACTCAACCAGCTTACCTTCTACTTCCAGTGAGGAAGCGATGGAGAACTTGCCGATCTCTGCAAAATTTTCCAGGTTTTCGTCGAATACAACCTGGACATTCTTAAAAAAGGTACCATCATTAAGCTCTATAAATCCAAAGGCTTTTGAGGAACGGACGGTCCGCACCCAGCCGCTGATTTTGATCTCTTTATCGAGATATGCCTCGGTTTCCCGATATATTGTTCTTACATCAACATGTTCCATAGTCACCATCCGGAGTGAGTTCTTTTCCTGCTTTTTCATAGTGGAATTTGCAGGCTCATGATATGAAAAAGGGTTGCTGAAATCAACCCTTTTTTGTGCCCTCTCAGGATGAGCGTTTATTCTGGATGAAGTCTTCCGCAATCTGCACATTATCTTTGCTGCCAATCACCAGCGGGATCCGTTGATGGAGGGATTGCGGTTTGATATCCATAATACGGGTATGACCGTCGCTGGCTTTCCCGCCAGCCTGCTCGATGATGAAGGCCAGTGGATTTGCCTCATACATTAAACGCAGTTTCCCGTTGCGGCTTGCTTCACTCTTGTTATCGCCCGGATAGATAAAGATACCGCCCTTTAGCAAGTTGCGATGAAAGTCGGCAACCAGGGATCCGATATAGCGATTGGTGAGGTTGGGCATGTCTGTATGTTCAGTTTGCAGAGACCAACGCACATAATTCTGCATCCCTTTATCCCAGAAATTAAAGTTGGCGATGTTAACACTGTAAATTCGTCCCTGGTTAGGCACCCGGATCTTGGGATGAGATAAAATGAAGCTGCCCAGATCAGGATCGAGGGTAAAACCATAAACGCCGGCACCAGTTGTGTAAACAAGCATTGTGCTTGACCCATATATCACATATCCGGCGCAAACCTGGCAGTAACCGGGTTGTAAAACATCCTCGTCTGTGACCGGCTGACCATCCGGCGTTACCCGCCGATAGATGCTAAAAATGGTACCGATACTGACATTTACATCAATATTAGAGGAACCGTCGAGCGGGTCAAAATGACAGATATATTTGCCAATCGGATAGTCATCCGACACAGGAATAACATCTTCATTTTCTTCCGAAACCATCGCGCAAAGACTACCACCGAAGGCGAGGGATTTAATCATGGCCTGGTTGGCATAAACATCCAGCTTCTGCTGAGACTCACCAAATACGTTTTCGGAGCCTGCACCACCGACAATATCCAACAGTCCGGCTTTGTTAACATTGTGTGAAATCAGCTTGGCAGCAAGAGCAATATCCCCTAACAGTCTGGTAAAGGCACCGGTAGCGTTGGGATAATTACGCCCCTGTTCCAAAATATGCCGCTGCAAAGTCATTACAAATTCGCTCATCTGAACCTCCTGTAAATTCTGATTGTCGGGTATGGCCGGTGTGTTATTATCGGTCTTTACCCTGCTGGTGTGAAGCCTTTCTCTTAGAAAGAGACTTTGTGAAATAATTTATGAGGGGTGAATCCGGTCAGGCCGGTTGCCATGTACTGTCCGGTAATCCGGATCGACGCCAGCCGGGCGTCATGCCCGGCATAGCGTTTCCAAACATAATAAAAAAATTATTGCTTAAAAAGCGGGAAGGAAAATTTACGAATTATTCTTCGGGGACGTCGAAAGTGAGAAAAACCTTGCGGTTATTGCGCAAAATAAGCAGGGCGAGTGGATCACCAGGCCGCAATTCACTAATCAGTGAAGACAGTTGACGAGCAGCGCCAATTTCCTGGCGATTAAGCCTTACAATCAAGTCACCTTCCTGCAAACCATGCCGATCCGCAACGCCGCGTTCCCTGACACGAGTAACCAGGGCCCCGCGATCGCGTTCCGATAAGTCGTAGTCACGCCGTAACTCCGCAGTCAGGGATTCAACCTCAAATCCCATGCTCTGAAATTGAAATGCGTTGTTCAATGAGAGCGGTGCTTCATCTTCCGGAAACTCTTCCAGCAGCACCGTTACCTCTCTTTCGCGACTATTACGAATAATCGCCATACTAATACGAGTATCCGGCTCCGTTGCGCCGATGCGAGTGCTTAGTTCTGTAGCATTGCGAATCCGTTTTCCATCGATAGCAACAACAATATCGCCGGCTTCCAGCCCCGCTTTGTCCGCCGGGCCGTCAACCAGAACACTGGTGATGTAAACCCCTTCACTGCTGGACAAATTATTCTGACGGGCATAGCCCTGCGAAATGTTAGCAATTTGGACGCCCAGCCACCCACGAACTACCTTGCCGCGTTCCAGTATATCACTCATTACCTTGCGAGCGAGGCGGGCCGGAATAGCAAAGCCAATCCCAATACTGCCGCCACTGCGACTGGCGATGGCGGTATTAATTCCAATCAGTTCGCCTTTAAGATTTACCAGGGCCCCACCGCTGTTGCCGGGATTAATAGCGGCATCGGTTTGAATAAAATCTTCATAAGCCGTGAGTCCCACGCCGGTTCGTCCCTTGGCGCTCACGATACCGGAAGTAACTGTGTGTGCAAATGCGGCTTCCAGCGGAGATCCGATTGCCAGTACCCATTCGCCAACCCGGGTGGCATCGGAATCGCCAATGTCGATGGCCGGCAACTGCTCCCCGGCAGAAATCTTGATTACCGCGAGGTCGGTGCGGGGATCGGTGCCGCGAATTTCGGCTTCAAATTCACGCCCGTCCAGCAAGCGCACCACAATATTATCAGCATTGGTAACCACATGGTTGTTGGTGAGAATAATTCCATCCTGGCGGACGATTACCCCGGAGCCCAAGCCGGATTGGGGACGCGGTCCCGGATCGCGGAATTGGAAAAACTCGGCAAAGCCATTGGGAACGGTTTCAACTGTTGTCTGGGTAGAGATTGTAACAACGGACGGATTGACCTCAGCGGCAACGTCCGCAAACGCATTGCTGATCGCAAACAGTGACGAAACAGCTTCATCGGGGCTGCTTTCGGTGCTTTCAGTTGCTTCTTCGGCTTCGCTCAAGGCATCGGCCAGTACCGAATTCGTCAAATCCATCCCTGCGCCCAGCACCAGGCCAACAATAATGCCGCCCAGCAACAATATAAGGCCAAGACCTCTTCTACGTTTTTGTTCACTCATAGGTATTTTCCCGATTTGATAAACATGGTGAGACCCGGAAGGGCCAAAATCATCATCGAATTTGTTACGCATAAGACAAGGGAGTGTTTCCCAACTACTTTGCAAAAAAGTAAAAATTCTGCCGCGATGCAAGTTCCTGCTTTACATACAATAAGAAACCCCGGTCCGGGAGACCGGGGCGAAAGACTATCCATTACAAGAACAGAGGTATTGCGAATTCCAAATTCCGAAACTCAAATTTCAGTACCGGACATATTTTATTCCATAAACTTTGCGGTGTTGTTCCCGCATGCTTCCCCGAAATAAGCATGCGGGGAAAAGCCTGGCGGGAATCTATTGATATCTACGACTCATTAACAACGGTGGCAGCAGGCTCACTCTTACCGTTCTTGACTGTTTTCTTCTTTCCCTGCAGTTTTTTCAACTCCGCAACCTTAAAAGTAATGCGCTCCTTATTGTAGTCGACCTTAATAACCTGTCCCTTGGAAATCCGGCCAGCCAATAGTTCTTTTGCCAGTTGATCAACCACCCGGCGCTGTATAACCCGCCGTAACGGCCGGGCGCCAAAAGCCGGTTCATATCCCACCCGGGCCAAATAATCACGCGCCTCATCAGTTACCAGTATCTTTATGCCCTGTTCGGCCAGTTGCTTTTGAATCTGCCGCATTTGCAGATGCACAATTTGCTTGATGTCTTCCCGGGTTAAACTATGGAAGACAATCGTCTCATCGATGCGATTCAGAAATTCAGGCCGCAACTCCTGCCGCAGTAAATTGTTCACTTCCTCCTGGATGTCCCAGTAAATCTGCTCGCGATTTTCTTCAGTCATATTGCGCGACTTTTCGAGAATTTTCGGGGCGCCAATGTTGGAGGTCATAATAATTATTGTATTCTTGAAATTTACCGTGTGACCTTTGCTATCCGTCAGGCGGCCATCTTCAAGGACCTGCAAAAGCAGATTGAATACTTCGCTATGAGCCTTTTCGATTTCATCGAGCAGAACTACAGAGTATGGTCGGCGGCGAACCGCTTCGGTCAGTTGACCACCTTCATCATAGCCAACATATCCGGGTGGTGCGCCAATCAGACGCGAGACGGAATGGCGCTCCATATATTCCGACATATCGATACGGATCATTGCGTTTTCATCATTAAAGAGGAATTCTGCCAACGCGCGGGCCAGCTCGGTTTTTCCAACACCGGTTGGTCCAAGAAAAATAAATGATCCGATCGGGCGATTCTTGTCAGCCAGTCCGGCCCGGGAACGGCGAATTGCGTTACTAACCGCTTCGGCAGCCTCTTCCTGTCCAATGACCCGATCGCGAAGCCGGTCTTCGATTTTCAAGAGCTTTTCGCGCTCACTTTCCAGCATTTTGGAAATCGGCACGCCGGTCCATCGCGAAACGATTTCGGCTATTTGCTCTTCATCAACTTCTTCCTTGAGCATCTTGTTGTCGCGCTGCACTTTTTGGAGCTTGCCGGTCAACTGATTTACCTTTTTCTCATGCTCCGGAATCTTTCCATATTTAATTTCGGCGACGCGATCGAGATTGCCTTCCCGTTCGCCTTTTTCCATTTCGCCGCGCAATTGTTCAATATCGGCCTTATGCTGACGAATTTGCTGGATGGTTTCTTTCTCCAGCAGCCAGTGAGTATGCAACTCATTCCGTTCTTCGCGCAGTTCTGCTAATTCTTCTTCAAGTTTTTGAAAGCGCTTCTGCGATTCAGCATTTTTTTCCTTACGCAAGGCCACTTGCTCAATCTCCAGCTGCTTTATGCGCCGTTCAATTTCATCGAGATCTTCCGGAAGGGAATCGACTTCGATTCGCAACCGGGCTGCCGCTTCATCGATAAGGTCTATCGCTTTATCGGGTAAATGGCGATCAGTAATGTAGCGATCGGACAACATGGCGGCGGCCAACAGTGCAGCATCAGTAATTTTAACACCATGGTGTACTTCGTATTTTTCCTTCAGTCCGCGCAGCATGGATATTGTGTCTTCCACACTCGGCTCTTCCACCATAATTGGCTGGAAGCGCCGTTCAAGCGCGGCATCTTTTTCAATGTTCTTGCGGTATTCATCGATGGTCGTGGCACCAATACAGTGCATCTCCCCACGCGCCAGGGCTGGTTTCAGCATATTGGAAGCATCCATCGCTCCCTCAGCCGCTCCGGCACCAACCAGGGTGTGTATTTCGTCGATGAAGAGAATGATACCGCCATCGGATTCCTGCACTTCCTTCAGAACCGCCTTCAGCCGTTCTTCGAATTCACCGCGAAATTTTGCACCGGCAATCAAGGCCCCGAGGTCGAGCGCAATAATTCTTTTATCTTTCAGGGATTCCGGAATATCGCCATTTACAATACGCTGGGCAATTCCTTCCACTACTGCCGTTTTCCCAACACCGGGATCACCGATAAGAGCGGGATTGTTTTTAGTCCGCCGGGAAAGCACTTGTAGCACGCGCCGGATTTCCTCATCGCGGCCAATTACCGGGTCCAATTTACCTTGCAGTGCCAACTGGGTAAGATCCCGGGCGTAACGTTCAAGAGCCATATATTTTGCTTCCGGATTTTGATCGGTGACCTTCTGTTTGCCGCGAATATCCTGCAGCGCGACCAAAATTTTGTCGCGATCCACCCCGGCATCGAGTAAAACCTTTTGTGCTTCACTGCTTTTGATTTCCAGCATAGCCAGCAGGAGATGTTCAGTGGAGACGTAATCGTCTTTTAGCTCCTTGGCATCACGTGTTGCAAAACTGATCAATTGGTTAAAATTAGGTGAGACGTATACCTGCCCGGCGGCCCCATAGACCTTCGGGAATTTATTCAAAACACGTTTCAATCGTTGACTAATATGCCGCGGATCAACCCCGCAGCGTTCAAGAATCATAGGAATCAGGCCGTCGCCGTCTTCTACCAGACTTGCCAGGACGTGTTCAGCCTCTAAATGCTGCTGGCCCAGCGTAACAACCATTTGCTGAGCATTGCCGAGCGCTTCCTGAGCCTTGATCGTGTACTTATCGAGGTTCATAAGACTCCTATTTCTGCTTTAAAGTCCATATATTTTATCATATTCAAATTCTCGTTTCCCCTCATACCTCAGACTATGTTCAAATATCGTGCCACGCAGAAAAATTAATCATAAACACAATATTATCAATGATTAAAAGCAGTATATTAAAGATCGGAATCACAGAACAGAAATGGCAAAAGTCTGCCAAACTTTCAGAGGTTACCTGAAAATGTCCTGACATTTGTGGTAGAAAGAAACAGAATTGAATGGCGTTAGATGGTGAAGCGCATCAATTATTCAGATCTGGTTTCTTGAAACAAGGAAACAAGGAACAGGGAAGCAGGGAAACAAGGGAAACAAGGGAAAGGGAAACAAGTACGCAAGGAACACGGAAGCAGGGAAACAAGGGAAACAAGTACGCAAGGAACACGGAAGCAGGCAATTTCTTACTACAAGAATGTTTTGTGGAATTTCTACAAAAGCAGCATCTATGTAGTATGAATTACTATATGAGTATGAAAGCTCGGACCAAGCAATTTGCTCACAACTGCTTCAAGATTGCCCTTCAGATTTGGAAGAAGCCGTTAGGAAAAGAGATCGCCAGGCAGTTGATGCGAAGTTCGTCCTCAACCGCCGCGAACTATCGTGCTACAGGTTTGGCACAATCAAAGGCAGCCTTTACAGCAAAGCTCAGTATTGTCCTGGAGGAAGCAGATGAGTCACAGTTTTGGTTGGAGTTTATTCGTGACGAAGAAATGCTGAAAGATTCACAGTTGCAAACATTGATACACGAAGCAGAAGAACTGGCAAAGATCTTCACTACTTCCAGGAAGACAGCCCAGAGTCGCAAGTAACAGAGAATCTATGCTTGGTCCCAAAACCCTTACTTCCCTGTTTACTTGTTTCCTTGTTTCCTTGCTTCCTTGCTTCCTTGCTTCCTTGCTTCCTTGTTTCCTTGCTTCCTTGTTTCCTTGCTTCCTTGCTTACTTCCTTCAATCCCATACCTTTCCATCATAGAATAGAGGCGGCGGCGGGTAATGCCGAGGAGTTCTGCAGCGCGGGTCTTGTTGCCATCAGCCAGCGAAATCGCTTGAATGATGAGCATCTGCTCAAATTCATCAAGTTTGATCCCCTCGGCAGGCAATTGGTAGTCGCCGTCGTTACTGGCGGCAACTTTTGTGACAGACAGCGGGGTAGGCAAGTCAGTTACCTGAATAATATCTTCACAGATAATTGCCGCGCGCTCGATGGCATTTTGCAATTCACGAACGTTACCCGGCCAGTCGCGGTCCATTAACGCGGCCAGCGCCTGGCGATCAATGCTAATGGCAGCGGAGTTCTCAACAAAATGATGGACAAGATCCGGAATATCTTCTTTACGCTCCCGAAGCGGCGGTAAAGTCACTGGAAAAATATTGAGGCGATAGTAGAGGTCATTGCGAAATGTGCCTTCTTCAACCATCGCTTCAAGATCCTGGTGGGTAGCAGATATAATCCGGACATCTACGATGATTTTCTCGTTGCCGCCCAGCCGGTATATTTCCTTGCTTTGCAGCACTCGCAATAGCTTGGCCTGCGTAGCCAGACTCATATCACCAATTTCGTCGAGGAAGATACTGCCACCGGCAGCCTGCTCAAACTTGCCGATCCGGCGCTGGGTAGCTCCGGTGAAGGCGCCTTTTTCATATCCGAACAATTCGCTTTCCAGCAAGTTTTCCGGCAGAGCAGCACAATTAACGGTAACAAATGGCTGACGGACACGCGGGCTCGACTCGTGAATGGCATGTGCCACCAGTTCCTTACCGGTGCCGCTTTCGCCGCGGATCAGAACCGTTGCTTCATTTTCGCTGCCTTTTTTGATCAGCCGGTATATTTCCTGCATCTTTTTGCTTTTGCCAATAATCTTGCTGAAGAATACCGGAAGTTCCTTTTTCTGCCGCAAGCGGCGATTTTCCCGTAGCAATTTTTGCTGCTCCAATATCCGCTTCACGCGAATCGTCAGCTCTTCCATTTCAAACGGCTTGATCAGGTAGTCATTAGCCCCCTTTTTCAGGGCCTCTACGGCAGTTTTTTGGGTAGCATAAGCAGTCATGATAATGACTTCGATGGCGGGCCATTTGGCGCGTATTTGTTCCAGCAGTTGCAAACCGTCCATGCCGTCCATCCGCAGATCACTGACCACAATGTCGACACTCTCGTTTTCCAGAAACTGCAAAGCGGCTTCTGCTGAGGTGCGATAGTCGGCTTCAATTTCTTCGAGCTGCAATGAAGCGCGAATCACCTTGCAGAATTTTTCTTCGTTATCAACGATTAGTAATCTGGACATGATGTTCCGGGGTCGGGCTTGTTCCGGCTATTTGAGGATAGCTCTCAGCAGGATCAAGAATCCTTTTTCATGACTGCGAATACGGTTCAGATTGACCTGCGCATCTTCAAAATCCGGAGAGAGTGAGAGTGCTTTTTCAAATTCGGACATTGCCTTCAGATACAAGCCGCGACTCTTGATAAGGTTATAGGTGCCGATGTCATTCCAATAGTCAGGATAATGATTCTGATCGGTCTTGCCGGCAAAGAAATATTGCTCGTATTTGCGAATGGTCTCGGTTGGCAGCTCTTTTCCGCCAAAAAGGAAGCGAAGATAGAATTCGTAGATTTTTTCATGATCTGCCAATAAATCCACCAGCTTTAACTGGAACTGCTCCAGTTGCGGGATAATGACCTGATGATTATTGTCTTTCAGAAGCTCCAGCAGCTGATTAAATTCACGCTGCCAGTGTGGCACCCGATATTTCTTGAGGTCACGCACTTGCTTCAGATAAATCGAAACCCTGGCCGGGACTGCCACAGCGCGGGCATCCTTAACACCATCCAGGGCAGATTTATAGAGAGCAACCCCCAAATTAAACTGCGCTTCCACATAATTGGGATTGAGGGCAATCGCTTCCTTAAACAAGGCAGTGGAATGATCATAGTCTTCCAGGAAGAGATAGGCCCAAGCCATGATAATTGATAAAATCCGGGTATTTTTCGTTCATTTCCCGGGCTTTTTCAAAAGTCTCAAGCGCGGCGTCATATTCCCGGCTCTTCAGGAATCCAACTCCCAGGCCGAGCATCGCTTTGGTAAAATTATTGTCCTGATCGATGGCTATCTGAAATTGGCGGATTGCTTCTTCGTAGAGATTACGCTTCAGGAAGAGGACACCAAGATAGTAGTGGGATTTGGGATGGCGATAGCGTTCGAGCTTGCCTTCAATATGATAAAGCGCTTCCAACTCGTCAATCACCGACTGATGAAACTCCTCGGTGATATTGTTCAGGAAATCGTAATCAACATTTTTTATTTCATTTCGCAGCGAAATCGGGTAGTCACGGGATATCAAAAACATCCCTTTTTCGAAGACTTCCGAAATGACCTTACGATTTTCGATCAACGTTCCGGTATGAACGTGAAACTCGCGATTGTCGATTTCAATTTTATCATGAAGACCAAAATTATCCAAAATACCCTCAAACAGTAATGGTACAAACCGGGATCATTAAACGTTCCACGGCAAAGTACGTAAGCAAGTGCCACCTGGATTGGATCACCTATAATAAGCAACTTTTGAGCTGAAAAAAATGCTGAATATCAAAATTATGCAGGTTGGTAAAATTTCTTTTTGGTGGGTAAATCACACATCCCGGGCAATATCAGTGCTGCTTTTCTGCCCAAACCGCATTGAATTAACCATAAAACCGAGTCCGGCAAGGATTAATACTACCGGCCAATAGTCATTCACAATACTGTCGAATAAGTATGGGGACACAAAATCGAAGACGAACAGCAGGCAGAGCAACCCCAGGCTGCCAAACATGCCGGCAGACAAGAGATATTGCCACTGGGTTTTAACGAGAAGATATTTAGCAAGGAAAGATCCGGCCATCGCCAGCAGGAAGACAGAAATCGTCAGACCACGATCGACATAAAAAAAATTGAAATCGCTGAGAATGTAAAAAAAGCCGATTTGGGTAAGGAAAGAAAACAGGAAAATTGAGCGAGGCGGACGTTGGGTAATACCGTAGAAAAGACCGGCGATTCCTGCCAGGAAGAGGCCATAACTGCGCACCCAATAAGGATCGAAGTCGATCACATCCCGCAGCAGTATCAGTGATCCTGCTGCTACAAGAATAATGCCTAATACCGGGCTTTTGCGGGATTGCATTTACAGCTCCCTTCTGAGCATTCAAACAGCTGCGCTTAAATGGCTTGTTCCGAGGGATCTTCTTCCGGGAAGATAAAGATAAACAACAAGTAAAGCAGCACGCCCAGGCCGGACGACACCAGCGTTCCCAGAATCCATCCCAGGCGAATGATAGTGCTGTCAATGTCCCATGACTCTGCCAATCCCCCGCAGATACCGGCAATCTTGCGATCACTGCGGGAACGCGTGACATTTAAATTAAAGGGACGTGAAGATGAGTCTGCAGCACTGGAAGCACCTTCCGCATCGTCTCCAGCCTCATTATTAGCGTCATACTGCTGGTAGAGGATGAAGGCACCGACACCAATTAGCGTCAAAGCCCAAATGGTAGAGAGCGGGAGGTCGAAGAAGTAAAAGAAACGGGAAACGCCCAATTGTTTAAGCAACAGCAATGCGCCGATGCCAACCAGGGCCATACCCCATATCGAAGTATTGTCCATCTGCACCGGGGAATCGCTGACCATTAATTCCTCTTCCGGATCGACCGGCACCAGAATCAGGGCAGCAATATACACTACCACACCAGCACCAACGAACAAGGTTGAGAGAACAAAGATCAGGCGAACCAGTAGGCTATCTATGCCCAGATATTTGGCAATTCCGCCGCAAACGCCGCCCAGATACGCATCATTTTGAGTGCGGTAAAGGGTCTGACGGGCTTGGGTATTTTCTTCACTCATACATTTCGCCTTTCTATATAGACAACACGAAACTGTGAATCAAAAGTTTCATTATTGCGGCAGGGCGACTTCAATCTTAACGATTTCATACTTGAGTACCCCGGCCGGAACCGTAATTTCCGCGACATCGCCAACTTCCTTACCAAGCAGGCCTTTGCCCACCGGCGAAGTCACCGATATTTTCAACTGCCGGAAATCCGACTCTTCCTGTGAAACCAAAGTATAAGCCATTTCCTGCTTTCGGCCAAGGTCTTTCACAGTTACTTTGGTGTAAATGCTGACTTTATCATCGCTAATAGTCTTGGGATCAACCACCCGCGCCCGGCGAACAGTTTCTTCCATTTGGTTGATCCTATCCTCCAGCATTCCCATTGCTTCCCGGGCTGCATGATACTCAGCATTTTCCTTCAAATCCCCAAAATCACGTGCATCCGAAATTTTCTGAGCAATCTCAGGGCGCTTCACAGACTTCATCTCATGCAGTTCATCTTTAACTTTCTGCAGGGCTTCTTTAGACATGTAAATAAAATCTGACACTTTTCCTCCAAACGCGTTAAGCTCTTTTCCGTCTGCCCACTTCTACCCTTTCTACGCTAAGCATGCCCTTAACATTGTTCAGCGCATTAATCACCCGGGTTAGATGAGGCAGGTTTTTTACTTCAATAATAACTTTACCAAGTCCAAGTTTGTCTTTCGACTTAATTTCAAAATTCATGATGTTGACATTATTATTGGCAATTGCCTGAGTGATATCACGAATCAGGTTTTTGCGATCTTCCGCCAGCAGCGTCAACTGGACCTTAAACTCTTCTTCGGCTTCCACGGTCCAGTTTACCTTTATCGTTCGATCCTTTTTCTCAATCAGGCTTTGCATATTGGGACAATTCGCGCGGTGGATTGTTACCCCCCGACCGCGGGTAATATATCCCATTATTGCGTCTCCCGGCACCGGCGAACAGCATTTGCCGATGTTAATCATGATATTTTCCATTCCCTGGACCCGCACTGCCGAATGGCTGCGGTTACGCTGCAGAATGCGATTAAATATCGACTCTTTCTGCTCCTTGGGCTGGCCGTCGGAAATCGATGAAAGTAGCTTTTCAATCGATATTTCACCACGCCCAATCGCCGCCAGCAGGCTACGCGGCGCATCAAAATTCAGTTTGCCCGCGGCCTCCTGAAGTTTCTCATTCATTCCCTTGATTTTGAAGCGTTTGAAATATTTGCTGACGATTTCTTCGCCAAGCTTCAAACTGTCCTCAAACTGCACTTCGCGCAGGAAACGGCGAATATGATGCCGGGCCTTGCTGGTCTTCACAAATATCAGCCAGTCCTGGTTGGGACGCTGATTGGCGCTGGTAATGATCTCAACCAAATCACCACTGTGTAACTGATGGCGCAACGGCACCATTTTCCCATTAACTTTGGCGCCAATACAGTGCATACCAATATTACTATGCACTGCAAAAGCAAAATCAACCGGCGTTGCCCCCTGGGGCAGACGAAACACATCCCCTTGCGGAGTAAATACAAATACTTCGTCCTGGTAGAGATTGATCTTCAGGGACTCCAGGAAATCCTGGGCATCGACCGTTTCGTTGGCCTTATACTGGTCCAGCAGTTGACGGACCCAGCTTAATTGCTGCTCAACATCGTCCGGCGACTTGTTCGGCGTCCCTTCCTTGTAGCGCCAGTGCGCTGCGATCCCCATTTCAGCAATACGGTGCATATCCCGGGTGCGAATCTGGATCTCTACCATGTGCCCTTCCTTGTCAACCACAGTGGTATGCAGTGATTGATAACCATTAATCTTGGGCATCGCAATATAATCTTTAAAGCGTTCATATACCGGCGTATACGCGTTGTGAACCAGGCCGAGGATGTAATAACATTCTTCAATTTTTTCGACGATGACGCGAATTGCAAAGAGATCATAAATCTCTTCAAACGGCTTTTCGCGCACCTTCATTTTCCGGTATATCGAATACAAATGCTTGGGCCGTCCATATACCTCGGCCTCAATCTTGTGAGTGTCCAGCTCATTCGTAATCGGCTGGATAAAATTTTTGATGTATTCTTCGCGAATTTGCCGCTTTTGATTGAGGCGGCTTTTGATGTCCACGAAGGACTTATTGTCGGTGTATTTAAAAGCCAGATCTTCCAGTTCGGATTTAACCTTGGCCATACCGAAGCGATTGGCCAGCGGCGCATATACGTCGCGCGTCTCAATAGATACCCGAATACGATTTTTGGGTGGAACATGCTCCAGCGTACGCATGTTATGCAATCGATCAGCAAATTTGATAATAATGACCCGGACATCCTTCGCCATTGAGAGCAGCATTTTGCGAAAGGTCTCTGCTTGCCGTAGCTCATAGCTCAGGCTTTTGCGGCCGCTAACTTCGGTAATCTTGGTAACCCCATCGACCAGCATCGCGATATTTTCATTAAACTGCTCGCAGAGGTCAGCGTTGGTATATTCAGTATCCTCAACAACATCGTGCAACAATCCGGCGGCGATCGTAGTACTATCCATTCGCATATCGGCCAGGATATGGGCCACTTCCAGGCAGTGCAGGAAGTATGGTTCGCCTGACTTGCGATTCTGATTCCGATGTGCCCACAGTCCCATTTGATAGGCATTTTGCAGCATTTCCTGATTGTAATTGGGATTATAGTCTGCAATTTTCTTCATCAGGCCATCGTAGAGCGGATCCAGCTCTTCCAATAGCGTTTGGAATCGTTCTTCTTTCACGTCTATATCTAACATAGCAGCGTTATCGCTTTAATTTTTTCGAGCGGAATGATTAATTTGCGCACAGATATGATCTCGTTTCATCGGCATATTTTCAGTGAGTCTGAATTGCCCCAATAAAAAAACAGTATTTTCTCTGCCAGATCCCGGTGAAATATCGTCATCCGCAAAAAAATACTGTGATGATGTAAGGAACAAAATAAACGGATCAATTGGAGGATTTAAAGCACATATTGAGTATTTCCGCTTTTAAAAGCATTGTTGATTGCCCAAATTGTTGATTATTACGCAAAACTAATATCATGTATATGCAAATTCAAGTATATTTTTGAGGCATTGTAATTTCCGAATTGTGCAAATTCTGCGTCATAAACACTCTGGAATGAGTTTTTCCTTGTCATTCCCGCAGACAGTTGGCGGGAATCCAATACCGGTTTAATCGAGCGGATGCCCCACACACTGTAATCTTTAATAACACTTTAGTCCGAGAGGTAATTATGACCCCACTTCAGGAAGCAGCGCTAACAGCAGCCCGGGATTGTCTGGGAATACAAGAGCATGAAACAGTATTGATTGTCACTGATGAGCATCGTCGCAAAATTGGGCAAGCTCTGTTTGAAGTTTGTCGCGACCTGGCGGCAGACGTAATGTACATGGAAATGACACCACGTAAAGTGAACGGTGAAGAACCCCCGGTAGCCATCAGCGAAGCCATGAAGGCCGTCGATGTCTCGATTTGTCCTACCAGCACCTCCCTCACCCATACCGCAGCTCGCCGGGCTGCTTGTGCCGCCGGCGCAAGAGTCGGCACAATGCCTGGTATCACCGAAGACATTATGCTGCGCACCATGCGGGCGGATTATCATCGCATTGCCCGCCTAACCAACAAGATTGCTGAACTGCTAACCGCAGGTTCCCTCGCCCATGTTACCAGCCCGGCCGGTACAGATGTTCGTTTACCGATCTCGGGCATTAGCGGCCTGCCCTCTACCGGCCTGGTATTGGAATCAGGCAAGTACGGCAATCTGCCCTCTGGCGAGGCCTATCTGATGCCGCGCGAAGGGGAATCGGAAGGCGTTATAGTAGTTGATGGTTCCCTGGCCGGGGTTGGCTTGATTACTGATGAGCCGATCCGTTTCGTTATCGAAAAAGGCATGGCGGTGAGTATCGAGGGTGGTCAGCAAGCCAAGCAATTTGAGGCCACCGTTAATTCGCTGGGGCCGATGGCTCGCAACCTGGCCGAACTTGGCGTTGGCACCAATGATCAGGCGGAAATTAACGGCACTATTCTGGAGGATGAGAAAGTACTGGGGACGGTTCATCTGGCACTTGGAAACAATATGTCGATGGGTGGCACGGTTAATATTGGATTTCACGTCGACGGCATCATTCTCAATCCAACCTTAAAAATCGACGATCAGGTGATATTGGATAATGGCAAGATGTTAGTAAGTGCCGATTAGGGGAGAATGGCGATAACGGAATCAACTTTGGGGAACTGCGCGGCTTCAGCGTGAGATAAGCTGTCAAGATATCGAGGCGTGTGGCACAGCCACACACCAGTCACTATTTGCGGGGTTTACTGCAGATCGAGGGTTTCCAGCAGATATTCAGCGCGAGTTTTAGCGGTGCGATCGGTGCTATAGTCATCGACCACTTGCTGGGCCAGTTGGCGGGCCTTGCTGCTATTGCCAGCCTTGTGATAGGCTTGGGCCGCACTGTAGAGATAGCTGGACGCTTGAGGGAAATCAGGCTCCATGTGAGCAGCACGTTCATAATAATCTGCTGCCTGACCATAATTTTCATCGCCAATCAGACAATCAGCGTAGGCCGCCATCGCTCCCTGGGTTATAAAATTATCGTCAGCATAATCGTCGAGATAGCGCTGATAGTAGGATTTTGCCAGCTCATTATCACCTTCATTACGATAAAGGCCTGCCAGTAAATACGTTGCCTGTCCGGCTGCCGGGGTGCCGCCATGATTAACGATGACATCATTTAGTGCCTGCTTGCCAACATCCAACTGTCCATTGGATACATGCATTTGGGCTTGCGACAGTGCGGTAACCGCCTGGCGTTCGGATTCCTGACTACTACTACTCCACAAGAAGGCGCCCCCAACGAGAACAACAAGGGCAAGAAGGCCGGTTAAAATTTGATTCAGATTATCTTCGATGAAGTTCTTGGCCTCCATCGTGGCAATCACAAATTTATCTTCTTTCAGTTCCTTCTTGGTGTACTTCTTTTTGGCTTTCAACATGACAGATGCTCTCCAGCTTTGCGTCTAAAATCACCGGCTCTCTGGTCCTGAGAGATCCACGGCTCGTAAGAATAAGCAAATATAGTGGACCAGGCAAATGATTTCACAATTTAATACTAAGCTTAAAATTTAGCACGCAAAGGCCGTCGGCGCAAGTTCCGAATTACAATTATGGCAGCATTTTCTGGCGGAGAAATTGGCGGCGGTGGTCACCGGGCGGCAATTTTGGTGGGGCTGAATCGCTTGACAATTTGCAGGACATTCCACTGCCCGTCATGCCGGTAGCTTAGTTCATCGCTCTTTTCCTTCATCAGAAACAGACCAAGACCATGTCCAAGCGGATTGTCCAGATCCGGTTCGTTAACAGAATCGAGACTGAAACCGGTGCCTTTTTCGCGCACAACAACACACAGACAGTCATCATTAATATTGAACTCAACCACAACAGTGGTATTCTCCGGCAAATCACCGCTATGCTTAATGGCATTGGTGCAGGCCTCGCTCATCACTACCTGCAAATCATCAGACCATTCCTGACTGACGATTTCGGCCTTCACCAGATCATTAGCAAGACGTTCGGTTATGTCCATTGCATAGTGAAGATTGGTGAGCTTTCTATCAAATGTTAGTGAGATATGATTCACAGAGAAGACTCCCTAGCTTCACACGTTTCAATAATTCTGCAGGGCTTCCTCTGCATTAGGCAAAATCTCAAGCATCCGGTCCATTCGGGTCATTTCCAGCAACGCCTTGACCCGCGGCTGCGTATTGCAGAGCCGGATATCACCATCCTGCTGATTGACCAGCCGCAACAGCGACACCAGAGTGCCCAACCCGGAGCTATCAACAAAACTCACTTCTTTCATGTCAAACAGGAACTTATTTGTTCCACTATCGAGAATAGATGTTACAATTTCCTTGATTGGGGCAACGGCCGTGGCATCCATCCGACCCTCCAGTTCAAGCACTGCAACTCCGTCTTCTAATCTTGAATTAATCAGCATGCATTTCCTCACATCGATTTTTCAAATTCATACCGTAGAAAATATTCGACAGAAGAAACAGCAAGCTTTAGGGAATGGCAGATGAATAGTGGACAGTGAAGAGTGAATAAATTTCATTGCGGCAATAATTGCCGTCAATCGTCATTCGTCAATCGTCAATCGTCATTCGTCATTCGTCAATATTATTGAACTGCGTAACCAACTGCTGATATCGCTCATAGGCGTCTTTTCCCGGTAATTGATCGGAGCCGCCAATCACACCATATAAATATGAGATCTGGTCAATCAATTTCGGTTGCTGATAACGGCCTTCCGCGGTTTGCAGAAGCGCCAGCTTTTGTTGTAACGCCTGCCGCTCGCTGTTTTCGGACTCGGCCAGAGCATTCAGTCTTTCAGACAACCCGGCGGCCAACCGCTTCGCGGAAGAATGGAGATCGACAATCTGCAGCAACAATAGTTCATGAGCCTCAATATCTTTGTCGCTAATCCCGGCAGCAGTTATCCGCGGGTCGGTACGCAATTGAAATTCCTGTTCAAAACGCTGACTTCCAACGGACAGGCGAATGCGATACTTTCCGGGCGCTGCCAATGGGCCGCGGCGAAAGCGCCGCGCTTCATCAGCATCCCAGGAGCCGCGATGCCGCATATTCCAGCGAAAGCGATTCAATCCCGGAACGGCCCTTAGCTCATCACTTAAGGTAACCGGGAGTTCATTGGTTGCCATATCACGACCGGCATTTTCGTCCGCTCCGCTTAACGTATTTTGAAAGCGGCGAATCACTTTCCCGCCATCATTGAGTATTTCCAACTGAATAATACTGTCGGCATCCGCGGCAAGATGATAGGTAACTAACACCGATGGCGTCGGGTAGCTCGCTCCACCTTGACTACCGGGGCGTGATCTATAACGGTATCGATAAGTGTCCCGTGGCGCAAAGAGTTGAGTTTTGGTAATTGGCCGGGTAAAATATTGCTGCCGAAAGAGACTGACATCATCGAGCACCCAAAAGCCGCGGCCCATGGTAGACAACACCACATCATCCCGGTGGATTTTTATATCGGTAATGGGGGTCACCGGTAGATTTTGCTGAAACGCTTCCCAACTGCGACCGTCGTTAAAGGAAATGAACATCCCGAATTCAGTGCCGGCATAGAGCAGGCCAGCCAGGTGTGGATCTTCCCGCACCACCCGTACCGGATAATCAGCGGGGATACCGTTTTCGCCGTTGGTAAGCCGCGACCAGTTCTGGCCGTAGTCGTCGGTCTTATAAATGTATGGCTGCCAATCGCCAAGCTGATAACGCAACACCGCGATATAGGCCCTCCCCTTGCGGTGGCGAGATGGCTCCACGGCATCGACCCGCCCACCGGGTGGTAAATCCGGCGGAGTTATATTCGCCCAGTTCCGGCCGCCATCCCGGGTCACATGTACCGGGCCGTCATTGGCGCCCACCCAAATCAAGCCTTTCTCAAGCGACGACTCGCGAATTGAATAGATGGTACTGTAGAATTCTTCTCCGGTGATGTCTCGCGATAGGCGACCACCGGAAATCACCTGCTTGTCCGCTTCGAACGCAGTAAGATCCGGTGAGATAGTTTCCCAGCTTTTGCCTTCGTCCGTGGTGCGGTGGACATATTGCGAGGCATGATAGATAATTGACGGATCATGTGGCGAAATGTGAATCGGCGATACCCGCTGGAAACGAAATCGCAGGTCGCGCGGATTGTGCCCATACATATTGGCGGCGCCAACATCATAGCGCTGCTCGCGGCCGGTCAACTTGTTAAAGACGCTGAAACGTCCCTTGCAATTCGAGTATACAATATGGGGTTTTTG
>CBDCYD010000008.1:0-18815 GCA_965224045.1 Hyphomicrobiaceae bacterium | reverse complement strand
CTTTTGATTGCAAATAACCCAACTCATTAATTCACAATATCATAATTAACTTATTTAACAATAACGTTATTAAGCAATCGAGTTATTTGCGAAATACGGCATTAGCGTTAATCGCTATTGCGTTATTAGCTTGTTTCGTTATTAGTGCTTTTCGTAATTACGTTATCGGTGAATTTAATTAATGCGTTAATTGGTTATTTAACAAAGGACGTATTTAGCAATTAATGTATTACGCAATTTCATTATTTCTTTATTTAGCAAATAGCTTATTAGCGAATTGCGTTATTTCGTTATTAATAATAGGGCGACCCCGCAAGAGGCCGCCCCGGCATCGCTGCCGTCCACCCCCAGAGGGGTTCCCACCCATAGAGGCAGGCGAATCATACCACATCGCAGTTGTCCCCCCAATATCCTAGCGGGGGAGGGGAGGCCGATAGGCCGAGCCGGGGGCCGGCAATGAGGCCCCACTTTCTGCCTTTAAATAAAATTTGCTCTTTATGCTGAATATAAAGTAAAGTGCTTTTATTTTTTGGGTGTGCGTTATGGCAAAGAGAGATTATCAATATATCTTCAAGAGGTTTGCGAGACCTGAAACAAAGTCGGCGGAAACATTGGCGTTAGAAAGTGATAAACAGGCGGATCGACGTTTTTTCAATCAAATTAGTTGGAATGTTGGTTGGCTTAATTACTACGAAGGTGTTCGAAGGCACGTGAAGCAGATTCAACCACACCCGGACGATACTTGGTGCATGGCCTACGAAAAAGCATTTGCAAGATGGTTCCCGCTGATGTGGCTTATTACGCAAATACAACTGGCCGCAATGTGGCGCTACGAACAGCCCATGCGCGATTGGCTGGTTGATATCGGTTGGGAGTTTGACCCCCGCAAAGCTGCTTACGACGGCGCATATGCTGGATATCAGATACCAACAGCCGCGCTCGATACCGATCTTCCCATGAGTACCTTAGAACGCCTAGAAACGTCCAGGCGTGAATGTGCGGAAGCAGCGGCAGAGCACGACCCTAGACAGAACGAGGCCTTTGACAGTGGAGGCGGAGGAATGAAATGGGGTTACATATGCAATTATATGAATCATGGCCGGCTCATGGCTGAGATGGCTTTGGATGATTGTAAGTTGAAAAACGATCCCGAATACCGCGCGGCTTGGAACCAATTCTTGGCCAAAGACGGGCGGCGTTTGCGGCCAATACCACAGGAAACACCGACCGTTCATTAGCATGAAGTTTATGCAGAAACCGTGGAAACATATCGACGTTTTTTGGCCGCCAAGATTGCCGGATTGCTTGCGTATCGCACCTTGTCTTGGTGCCATTGCTCAGCGATAGCACGAACGGATTCAGGTATGTCATCTGAAACGGAACCATTCAATGCCGCAGTGACGGCAGCACGAATCCGATCGACTTCGTTCTCCCGCCAACAGCTCCGCGAGATAACGACCTTGGACCCATCAAGTCGCTCAATCAAAACATAGTCGATAGCGTGATACTTGGCTGATAGATCGCGTTCACCAGAGATTCTATGAAACTCCTTGTATGAATTGATGAACACCTGCCCTTCGGCGATATCGCGCACAGATAAAGCTACAGCCCGAGGTTTGACGACCCAATCCACAACACTGTGCATCGTTTGATTGTTCTGTATGCAGCGACCGGACGACGCAAATGCCTCTGCGACGGCCGTAGCCAGCTTGCGCCGCCAGTAAGCCCGCGTATCACGCGACAAAGTCATGCCCCCATCAGGCAGTCGAATTTCTAGCCGACATGGAACCAGGCCTTTCACACGGGCTTTAAGGGCAGACTCAACCATTGCGCCCGTAACGAGTGCAAACCAGCCGAACGACAACAACAGACCGGGAGTAGGCAGTTGCCACAAGTGCAAGCCAGTCTGGGACAGCACAAGAAAATCAGTCGCGCCAATGATGAGTGCGGCAATCGTCAAGTTGCGCACGAAATAATATTCACCGGAATGCACAGCGTCGTTCCAAGTGTAAACAAGCTTCAACCCGTCCGCGTCCCTCTCAATTGTTCTTTGCAAGTCTAGCGTGATGCGGGGATATCGTTGGAACAACGAGCCACTTCGGAACGCGGCCCATGTTTCACGCCGTTGGAACTCAAAAACAATACCAGCCGTAATCACGGACAACGGCAGCACCACAAAGACAGATAGCGGCTTGCGCAGCTCATATAGATTAGGATCAATCGCGGTCACATCACCAATGGTGATCCGCAAGACGAGGTAGGCACCCAACGCACCGCCAGCCAGCATAAGCCATGCAAGACCGACAGACGCGCAAATCCATCGGAATAATCGCGGCCGCACAGACGACAACGGAGGCTCAAGAGGGTCAACAACAACAGCGTAAACGATCATTCCGCAGAGCGAACAACAGAAACCCACATACATATCAACCAAAACGCGGGCCGCCCAAAACTGAGAGTATGCCGGGGCAAGTTCATTCACCCCAGCCCTCCACAATACAAAAACGCAAACCACCCCCATCGCGCCAAAGGCGAGCATTGCTGATACCCACCAGGTCTCAGCGGAGACGTTGCGAAGCCTGCGCCCGGAGCGAAAATTCTGGAATAAAACGTCTGACATAATTGCCCCCTTTCCTAAGCTACAGAGCGGCGTTGAGGCAGCTTTGCGAGGTAGCCGCGCAGATACTGCTGAAACACCGGATCAGCGTAGTGCAGCCGCTCCAGCACGACAGGCGACCATTCAGGCAGCGAGATCAATTGACGGGGCGGCCGTTCCGGATCGAACCGGCCAGTGCGTGAGATATCGCGCCGGAAATATTGCTGAATCTCATGCGGATGAATAAGCCGGGTTGTGCGCAGTTCTAAACTGGAACCAAGCGAGCCTTGAGCGCGGGCCGATGGTGTTGCCCCGCTCGGTTTTTCTTCCCAATAGCTCGTATCCCCGAGCCGCTTCGAAAACATCTCAAGCGTCTCAGGATCGTTGCTGGCAAAGGCTTGGAGCATGCCGCAATTGCCAATGAACGACTCCCAACCGTTTTGATAGTTCCGCTTGAGCTGAGGCAAATCTTGAAGGATGAACCACATGCGCACATTGTACCCGGCGAGCAGTCCGATCGCGGTTTCAAGCGCAGCCATATGGCCGAGCCTCGCAAATTCTTCGAGGATGAACAGCACTGGAACCGAGTTTGGATTGTCATCTTCCATGAATGCGATCATGGCCATGTCGATCATCATTCGAAGCCAACCCGAATGCGTGCCGAGGCGTTCAGGCGGTAGCACCAGGTAAACCGTCATTGGCCGTTTCTTCATGTCGCCAAGACGGAGCCCGGAATCCTGCAAGATCGGTTGCATGGTGTGTGGGCCGTCGAGGAAACGCGTCTCTTCGAAAGCCGTCGAGTAGATGGCGCTCGACTCCTTGCCATCTTTGGCCAGAGTAGCATTGAACCGAGAGACAACCAGGCCTCCGAGCGGGTGATTTAAAATTCGGCTATCTGTTCGCGCGGCCTTTAAAAAATCGTCTTGCGCGCCCATTTCCATGCCGAGGAAATCGCGGAGCTTTGTCAGCGTAGCATTGTGAGGATCAACGATCGCCTCACGCTGTAAAACACCAGCCGAAAGGTCACGCGCCGCGTTTCTCCAATGCTTATCGCGCCCGGCGGGATCGCCCTCAATCACGGCAGCGCCCACATAAGACATGTTTTCGGACAGTGACGAGCCAAGCCCGTGCCTCTGATCCAGCTCGATCAATTCGGCCAACGGGTTGTAGCTTGAGTTACCCATGCCGCCAAACGGCGCGAGGATGTGAACCTCTTGACCCAGGACATCGCGGCGATGCTGCGCCGTTGCAGCCGCAAGTTCACCCTTGGGATCAATGCAAATGATGCTATGCGGATACGTCAACAAATTTGGAATGAGAGACGTTGACGACTTGCCACCACGTGATGCTGCATACGTTTTGAGATGGCGATTGTCGTCGATGCCGATCACTCGGCCGCCAAGTTGCCCGAGCAAAATCTTGCCAGGCTGGTGCTGCCAATAAGGATCGCTCGCGATTTCGTTTCGATCCGCCCAGGTAGCCATAGCTGGCTTGCCGCCGAGTTGCCCCGACACGCCGCGTGGTAGTTCGTCCATGATTAATTCCCCCGGTTGAAGTTAGACATGCAGCATCAACCGCCGACGCGAATACCGCCGGCCGTTGCCACCTAACGTGACCTGAACCTAAACGCCGCTAGGTCCCTCAAACTGCATCGAAACAAAGCGCCCGTTGGCGCTGCCCACCCGGAAGAATCAATGTTTGAAAGACTGAGTTTCAATTGTGGCTAATCATTGCCTCAATTCCAGTGACCGTGACGCGCCGCTCGCCGAGCCGATAGGGGAGGGAGCAAGCGTCAGCCTTATGAAAAGTTGACAAGCGAAGCGCAGTTTCCGTAAAGTCCGTCAGGACGGATAGCGAGATAGGTTTTTGTGGGACAAAAACACGATCTCGACAGGGGCTCACGCGCCGCCCCATGTACCTGGCTACCGTTGCGTTGCAACGGCTGGGGGGACCCCAGACCCCATAGCTTTAGCTCTGAGAGAGGACGAGAATGGCCGTAGCAAAGCCAAAAAAACGAGGACGACCCAAGCTGGAACAGGACGAGCGCCTGGCCAAAAACGTGAAATTGCGCTGCACCGAATCCGACCACGCAACCATCGTCAGGAACGCCAGCAAAGCCCGTCTCAGCGTCAGCGATTACCTTCGGCAAGTCGGCACCCGTGGCAAAGTCCAGACAGGCTCTAGCGGTGGTCTACCGGCCGAACAATTTGCCGAGCTGCAGGCCTTGGGCGTCGAGCTGCGCCGATGGGGCAATAACCTCAACCAGATCGCCAAGGAGATACACACGGAGCGCGGACGGCCGTCAGACGAGATCGAAACCGTATGCAAACGGGCTGCCTTGGTTGCCGGTGACATCGAGCGCCTGTTGATCGCCGAGCTGGACGCAAGGTGATCAGTCGTGATTCCGCGCATCGCCAAAACCGGAACCTCATTCAAAGGCGCGGGCCTGTATTACCTCCACGACAAAAACGCTGATACAACTCAAAGGGTCGAGTTCACACACACCCACAACCTTGCGACCGATAATGCCGAGCTGGGCATGCGCCTTATGGCGGCGACCGCAATGGATGAAAAACAGCTCAAAATCGCGGCCGGATATTCGACCAGAGGACGCCGCACGACCAAGCCCGTCTATTCCTACTCACTCGCATGGCACCCCGACCAGGCCCCCGATCGCGACCATATGATTGCGATGGCCGAGGCCTCACTTGCCAAGCTCGGCATGAGCGACCATCAAGCCGTGTTCATTGCTCACAACGACACAGAACATCCGCATATTCACGTCATCGCCAATCGCGTTCACCCAAAGACTGGCAAGGCTGCCAATAACTGCGGCGATCGTCTGGACATGTCGAGATGGGCCGAAGCCTACGAGCGACAGCACGACCAAATTCTATGCGAACAGCGCGTCATCAATAACGCCCTCAGAGACGGCCGCGATCCAGAAACCGGCCGAGAGACGGGGCCGAAGCAATTCGTCGTCGATACCCAGTCCGAGAACCGCAACCGACACCAGGCATCAAAGGCGACAGAGCGCAAAACACTGCGCCAGATGCACAAGGACCAGCAGGACGCCCTTCAACGCCTACAGGCGGCCGACAGGACGCGTCTCGATCGCGAGCTGGCCAAGGAACTGCAAAAGGTTCGAACGGCCGTCAGAGCTGAAATGCGCCCCGTATGGCGTGAATTTTACGACCTAACACGCAGCCAGGAGCGCGAACACCGCGCACTCACACGAACCATGCGCGAGGACCTGGAACAGCTACAACGCAGCTTAAGAGAGGCCCCGGCCGGTGCGCTCACGCAGGAGATGAAAGCCCACGCCAGACAAGAGATGATCCGCATCACAGGACGCCGGCCGGCGCTCGATGCGTTGCACACCACTCAGCGAGAGGATTTTGCGGCCGAAAAAGCTTTGGGGGCATTCGACCGCAAAGCAATCGGAGCGATGCACGATCAACTTACAGAGCAGCGCACGGCTGAGACTGTGCAACGTCACACGCAGCGCATGCGCGACCTGATCAATCAACAAGCCCTCGCCAAAGCTGAATTGAAGCAGCGCCAGAAGGATGAAAAAGCCAGGAACGCACGTGATGCGGATCCCCGCAACGAGGATTCAACATCACGCAGCCCAAGCACACGCGGGCAGGGTCGTGGCAGCAATACGAGACGGGGCAGGGGACGCGGTCCGCGTAGCGGCAGAGACTAATCAGGATTGGCTTTGCCTTCGGCCGATCATCGCTGAGATCAATTTATATCCCGACAGGAACACACCAACCCACACCATCATATGAGCAACGTATAGCGCGAACTTCGGAATCAAGAGCAACCATTGCCCAAACTCATGGCTTGCTGAAACCCTCAGAGGATCGAACCCGAAATTGATCAAAAGCCCGAACATGACGCCAGATGCAATGAGCGCCAGGCCAAACACAAACGTGCGTGACTTGAACGGGTTACGTCGCTCCGTACTGACATCCGCATCATCAGGCGTCACACGATAGCGAAGGCCGTCTTTGTCGCCTTGGTTGATGATCGAATTGAAAACAAGGAAGCTCAGACACACAGCGGCGACAGCCAGGCACAGCCACGCGATCACAGCCGCCGCAACGGTCAGAGCAGGAAGGCCCACGACGGTGTTCAGAACGTAGAGCGCCAACAATCCGACGACCAGATTGACGGAGCCGATCCAGAGCAATCTCATTGGCTAGTCCTCGCGTTTAGATCGCATGTGTTCGGGCAAATCGAGGCCCGGCAACATATCGCCAACCGACGCCATTCCACGTGCTTGCTCACGTGCCGCTGCGACGCGCCGTGCAGGAACCGAACCTTGCTTTTGCTCGCAGAACTTGATGAATGCACCGTCAGGTGTATGCGGTTCTTCGCCCTTCGCCCTGATCCATTCGTTCCATTCTCGCTCAAGATCAAACACCGACACGCCGATATTTGCGGCGAACTTCTGAGCCTTGTCGATCGTGTCCGGCCGAAGCGGAATAAAACCCTCGGGACGGTTGCCAATCACAGCCTCAGCCTCAACAACACGCTGGATCACGACCGTATCGCCATCAATCCAAAATCCATAGTCCGGAATATTATCGTCGCGGATGATTTCTTTCAGATTGAACCGGAACTTTTTCAGCGGCGCATTGGTTCCGACTTTGGCCCTCAGCTTCTCAATGCCGATTTTCCACGGTGATGATTTGCTACCGACATGCTTGCGTGCAATCTCATAAAGCCGACGTTCCAGCGGGCGGCGCAGCCGAAAATATTGCCGGTTGATCGACAGCACTTCCATCGCTTCCACAGCACGAAACGTCCAATCAGAGAGCTTTATTCGAACCTTAGACAAACGACCGAAGGGCGAGGCTTCGCCGTTTTCATGCCGTGATATTTCCGCTTCTTCAACCAGACCGAAAATGCGGGTGTTCATCTCACCACCTGTCTGGATGTTCGTCACCATTGTTGTGCCACGCAGGCGGATCATGGCGTTTTCGAATTTCTGGTAGCTCGGTTTGCTTGTCATCCAATTGCAAGCAACCATGACCTCATGAGCAGTAATCTCCACCCACGGCGAAATCTCACGCCCTGCATTCTTCTCCGCGACCAGCTTTGAAATACAGTAGAGCAGGATATCCTTATCCATGATCGTTGCGAGGCCTTGGCCCGATGGAACAATCTTCAACCTATCTCCATTGGGCGAGGTGTATTCCAGCTCTCGCATGTCAGGCTTGACCGATAGCGAGTAGACCGGGTGAGCCATCGACGCCATTTCATCTTTTGGCTGCGCATCGCGCAAATCGAGGATGAAAAAATCCCTGTTCGGGTGGCGGTCTGGTAGTAGTTGGCTCACGTGTCCTCCTTGGCTCAATTCGTCATTCTCGGAACCGGGAGGGCAGTTCGCCCCTTCTGGAACCATCTTCGCCCGTTCAGGAACCGCACCCGATTCGTCATTCTAGGAACCCATTTTCGTCATTCTGGGAACCTAGACAAGCTAAAATCGTCATTCTAGGAACCGAGAACGAGTTCGTCATTCTGGGAACCAGCAAGATCAACGCCTTCGGCCCTTGCGGGGCTGTGGATAACTTGCTTGTCGACGCGGAGTAAGATTCGTCACTTCCGGAACCGAAATTCGTCACTTCCGGAACCCAGATTCGTCACTCTCGGAACCGAAATTCGTCATTCTCGGAACCAAAATCGACGTCACGGCCGCAATTGTTGTTTATTATCAATAGCTTGAATGGTTTCCAGAATCTCGTAACACTCACTAACTGTCATTAACAGTAAATAACACTGACAGAGCTAAGCCGAACCCCTGTGAACAACTGCACAGCCAAGCTTCGCTACGCTCAGCTAAATGGAATCCGCCACAGGCGGATGCTCTACAGGAGTTCCGGCCATACAGGGGCCGGAACACTTCTCATGAATGCACCCGAGCACTTGGCAACCACGCATCTATCACTCACTCACAGTGCTCGTTGGAAGGCTGAATAGGCTTAGCAAGGGGTGCAGGAGGCGAAGCCGTGCCGAATTATGACAACCGAGCTAGCCGAGAGTGTTGCGGTTCCGGAAATGTTCATTGCATCGTGCTATGCTTCGACTCGTTGTCCGCCTCGATCGCTCGCATCGCCTTGATGTAACGATCAAGAGCATTAATCATGGTGCGGTGAGCTGTGATCGACCGATCATACATTCCCATGACCAGGTGAGGGTCAACCGGCTGAAGACTGGTCGCAAAATCGAGAGCCTTATCATCTAACGCGGCATGTAAACCGATATCGTCAAGGCCAAGTTCTGTGTAACGTTCGATCACCTCGTCTAAGTCCTGCGTCATGCGTTCTTCAAGCAACTTCCAATGCTTGTTTTGTATTCGTGCGCGTTCAGGATGGTCGTCGCCGCGTACTGTGCGAACCCATGTTTTGCCGTCCTCGTCAAATAACATTGCAATATCCACTTCAAATAACAGGTGGTCGTGATGAGCCAACGTCTGCACAACGACTTCAACAACATCCAGACCGATCAAGAATTATTGTCACTATACAGACAATCTAACGAGTTTACCAGAAATAGAGTTGCGCAAATCCATGCCGATTACACGATCGGTATGGAGGAACGAAAAGCGCGGCTTACCGACAGCCAAGTCCATCTCGCGGAGCATCCCGCAGCACTTGCCGAGCGTATCGATACTGCCAAGGCAATCGAACGGGCCGAACAACAGCGTCTACGCGACCAAACCTTCCAAATCCTTGAACGCAACGTCTTATCACTGCCGCCACATCAACGTCGCGCAAACGCAGACGCTTACAATCCGTCCCAGGAACAACAACGCTTCGCTCTCGCTCACAATCAGGTGACGCGGACAAAGGCCCTGGCTGACCAGAAAGGCCGCCAAAGAGCGGCCGAAAAATTAAAACTCCACGAAATCCGCAACGATCGCCCTGCCAATTTCAGACACCACGCCCAGCAGGGCCGCAGTGCTACGCCGCGACAGCCAAGCTCACGATCAGGTGGTGGTCGCACCCAGCAATTCAGCCGCGCCGCCGGCGGGGGAGGGCGCGGAGAATGACTGGAATTTAAATCTAACCATGTGGTATAATTTGCGAATGACGAAAGCACAGACCAGAGCGAGCAACACACCAACCGGACGCCTTCACTCCGACGATCCGCGTGATGCCGCCTGGCGCTCTCAACAAGCCAACGTCGATGCCGATATAGAGGGCAATGCACGCGATGGCCAAGCCGATCGTCTCATAGAGCAAATGCGGGCTGACGACATTCCACAGGACGAACAGTTAGAACGCATCAAAGCCCATTTCCTTGCCAAACGTGACCGCACTAAGCAGCTTGAGAAATGCGTTTGATTTTGGCTTTCACTGAATTGCGCGACCGGCCCAAATTGCTAGAGATATCATCCAGGTCGTAGTTGTGTTTCAACATGCCTTTGAGCCGAGCCACTTCGCGAGCCGACCAGGCCTGACCTTTGCTCCGATCCGTCTCGCTGTAGTGCTTACCGTTCGCGACATCACGCAGCTTTGCCCGCTGCTTTTTTTGCATCCCTTCGAGCGCCTTTGTCCGCGCCTGGCGCTCCGCATTGCGGGCAGCGTATCCACTAAAGGCCTGAGAGTTTGAGAGCTTGGCACCGCGACGGCGGAAGTGATCGATCCAAGACACCTCAGCAAACAAAGCCGCTTCTTCACTCGGACAGCGTTCGAGAATAACAAAGAGCGGAACGAGGCCGTTTTCTTTTATAATTCTGACCATTAGGCCCGACAGTTGATCCGTTCCTTCACGATGCTGTTCGCGCCGCCGAACGTAATTCCGCGTTTGCCCGATGTAGAAAATCTGCTCGTCGCGAGGATCAACAATGCCGTAAATACAATACTTCACAATATAATCTGCATACGGAAAATAAGCCGATCATGCAAGACGGAAATTAATCGTCCCGGCCCCGCCCACGTAACTTCTGCGCCAGCGATCGCGTCCGCGTCACGCGCGGAACTTTAGACCGCCCCTCAGACCTTTGCCCGCGCAATTGCTGGACATAGGACACCATCGAGATTCCATTCTCGCGAATGAACTCGGTTGCCAACCAATCGCCCAAGCGTTGCCTGATCAATGCTTACAGATTTCGCCCGCGCACCGCCTTGCACCATAGCACGCACACCGTCGGGCCGGATTGTTCGTTTCACCTTTCGCCAGGCACATAGCCCTTGCGCTCAAAACTCGACCGACATTTCAAGACCGGTCTTAACAAGAATTGCCAACTTGCACGCATGCTCGCGCTGCGCATCGCTCACATCGAGCTGCGCCAGGTCCTCGGTCTGAATATGGCTCCTGGATAATCTGTCATTGCTCCGTTCCCCCACATGGCCAAGGACTGGGTTGATCTCTGCCTGGCTCACCAGACCATCCAGTTGCAGGTTGTTGGCATGAAGGTGCTGATAGACCATCAGCATCGCCGAAAAATACTCCGCATCAATGTACATGAGGTCCTGCAAATCGACCTTGTAGTTTCCACCATCCCACAAGCTCAGCAGAAACCGCGCACACCGACCAGCTCCGCCATGATCCTGCTCAGCCGTTCTCAGCAGCAGTTGCAGGGCATTTTTCAAACCGTCATCCATGATCGCCCTCAGCAATAGCCCCGTTGTCGTTTCAGCTTCGCCAGAGACACAAGCGCCGCTTTCGCTTCCCCTTCCGATCCAAACCAATCACGCCGGCATTGCCCATCCGTACCGATCCGCCCCCACCGGCGTTCGAGGCGACCAATCACCAAACAAGCCAGGCACGATCGACAGGTTGTAGTACCGCGCCATGTTGGTTGATGCTTCGCAACGTTCCAGATGCATATTGGTCATGCTTGCAACCTCGATATCGTGGTGTGAGCAACGCCCATGTCGCGACCGATAGCACGTGCGGAATCCCCGGCCGCCAGGCGCTCTAATGCAACGCGCTGCTGATGCTCACTTAGGATAGGTTTGCGGCCGAACTTGACGCCGTTCCGCTTGGCCAATTTCCGACCATCCGCCGCCCGCTTCACGATGCGCTCGCGTTCGTCCTCAGCCATTGCGGAAAGAAACGCCAGAAAGCCCCGGCCGAGCGCAGTCGTCAGATCAAGATGCGGCTTGTCCAGCACCTTCACAAAGGCCCCGCGATCGGCCACGCGTTGAATGATTTTAATCCCGTCCATCATCGAACGGGTCGCGCGGTCCCATTCAGCCACCACCAGAACGTCATCTGTGCCGAGGTGGTCTATGGCCTTCTCCAACTGCGGGACGGCCCTTGACGGCCTTCCCCCGTCGCCTTCTCGCGATAGATGTCGTCGCAGCCTTCATTGCGCAGAGCTGCAATCTGGCGATCGAGATTTTGTCCCTTGGTGGACACACGGGCGTAACCGATTTTCATGCAAATCAGTCTAGCAAATTCGGTTTAGTTTTGCACCGTAAAAACGCACCACTTGCACAGCCTGGTTTCAGGCGCTTTTTTGGTGTGGTGCAAATGTCCTAATTTTTGCACCGCAGCGGCGGCCACGTGACGGAGATCGCCACATACAGTTCGACCTACGATTGAGATTCCAACCAAGCGATGAAGCTATCGAGATCGTGTAGCCAGGCGAGGTAAAGTCCGTGGTCCTGCGCCGTCTTGAGATTTGCCGCAGCGAACACGCCTGATAGAAGCGCCACCGGAACAATCTGCCGGCCGGCCTCGTTCTGCCAATGCCGCGCCTTGGCCGCAGTGTCGTTAAGCACGCGCTTGACCGAGTTCAGCGCCGATCCGGAGTCCTTCGCCTCGACCGCCACCAGGCGTTCGTCCGGCAGTCGGATCAGGATATCGGCCTTGCGGCCGTAGATCGTCGTCTCGCCGAAGAACGACTTCGGTGCGGGATATTGCGCCGGTGTGTCGATGGTCTTTGGCCCGGACGCACGGACGTAGCCCATACCTTCCAGGCGGTCTTTCAGGCTTTCCTCGACCTGCCGGCCGAAGCCACGGCGTTCGGTTTGCAGCTTCTGTGCCGCATGCAGCACAGCCGTCGCCTCGATGGCGTGCCGCAGTTCCTTTGCCGTTGCCGCCCGGCGTTCGTCGATCCACGGAAATCGGAACGAGTCTGACAGCGTGCAGATCAATGTAAGGATTTTCTGGACCAGATCATCATCGGCGAGCCGGGTTTTGGTGATGCGGTCCGTACTTTCCGTTGCCAGCACCGCCAGGTCATCCTCAGAGATCGGCGGGCCGGCGACGTAGCGCAAGGCTTCGTAAAGCCGGGCTTCGTTGATGATCATCCGCACCACGGCCGCATCGGGTGCATCCGGATCGACGCCTTTCAGGGCTTGGAACAGATCAGTAATGGCGCTGCGCTGCGTCTGGACGTGAAAGGTGTAGCGATCGCGCGGCTCAGCCAGCCGGCGGGCGATGAAGGCTTTCAGCGCGGCTTCGGCGTGTGCCGCGAGCGCGTCGTCGTCCCAAGTCGGCGGTGTTCGGGTAGCATTGGCGATCATCCGACCTCCGGCATCGCCGACAGAGGCGGGATAATCAAGCGCTCGATTTCTTTTGGTTCGAACTTCGTCAGGCCCCCGGCGTAGGTGCGCCCCCCCTGCCCGAGCGCCAAACCTGTTAGATAGGCGGCCGCCCGGTCAAGATCGGCGTCTGTCATGTCGCCTCGCGGATAAAGTCCGTGGGCAATGTTGATATGACGGGCTCCGGCTGGATTGCGGACGAACACCGGTGGCCGGCGTGCCATATAGGTGACCAGGATCGGTGCGGGCGCTTTCAGGCCAACTGACCACCAGGCGCGGCGATGACGGGCGATGTAGGTTTCGTTCGCGCCTTGGTCCTCGGCCCATGCCAGAAAATCCCGGATAAGTGTTCGCTCACGTTTCGTGATGCCATCTAGGTCAACCGGCAGGTCGATCACGCGGCGCAGTCCCTTTGCCTGATCGATACGCCCGCCGGCGGCCATAAGTTCGCGAGCCTTGGTCACACAGGGCAACAAGAACCGCTCTGGCAACTTGGGCGTGTCCGGACCGTCTATCCAAACTTTGTTTGCACCAGTGACTTGGCCGCGATGCACCCGGAACAACTCGCCCAGCTCGATATGGCCGCGTGCCCGCCTTCGCCACTTTCGCTGGCGCGTGAATCAGAGGTGACCATTTGTGGCGCTTCGTTCAGCTTCGCCCAGGACACCTTGCGACCGGCCGACAACGGTGCGAGGTCGGCAAGGTCATCAACCTGGCGCATCGCAAGCGAACGCTTGCGCGTGCCGGCCTCGAAACATGTGATCGCACCGGTCGACATAGCGTCAGCAAAGGGCTGTGTTTGAGCACTCAGAAGATGTAGCGCCGTGCCGCCAAGACCGTTCGCCAGCATGTCGCGCAGCGCCGCGCCGTAATTGACGTCCATCCATTCGGCGGCCGTGATGTAACTGCCAAAATCCCCCGGCCGCGTCAGGGTTCGCGTCTTGAGGAAGAAATGAATATGCAGTCCGGCAAGCTTGCTCGCTTTGAAGCCGTAATCGGCTGCCGTAGTTGCGAACCAGGTCTTCGCCTTCTCGGTCAGCCCGTGGTGGCGTACATAGGGCGGATTGCCGATGAACAGCGTTGCGCGGTCGATCTGCGGCAGCGCAATCAGGCGATAGTCCGACAGTTTGACCGTCAACCGATCAGCAAAGCCGAGCACATTGGCATTCGCCCGCAGCATCAGCGTCGCGATCGGATCAATGTCGATCGCGACCAGCTCGGCCTGGCCATAGTGCCGCGCCGCTTGCATCAGGAACCGGCCGGAGCCTGCGCCCGGATCAACAATGCGGCCGGGATCGCTCGGCTGGGCGAGCGCCCAATCGGTCATGGCCTCAACAATCGACGGTGGCGTGTATGTTGCCCCGAGCTTGCGCCGTTCCGTCGTCGACCGTAGCGCACAGAAGGCGTCGCCAAGCGGATCGTCGCCGACTGCAATCAGATCACGCACCCGCGCGAACAAGCTTGCGGTCGACATTGGCTCCTTGATCGAGCAGTCGTCCTTCCCGGCGTGTCACGGCCGACGACGCGCCGATCAGTGCGCCGGCAATGCCCAACAATTCGGCTTCGTGTGCGGATCGATGTCGTCATGACTTGGCCGCCCGGCCGGTTTGTGCGCTGTTTTTTGTACAGCTCCCACAGCTCGGTAAAGAGTTGTACCAGCGACAGGCCGCGATTGGCGGCCTCCGCCTTAACCTCACGAGCCAGCTCTGGGCTCAGCGAGAAGCCGACGATCTGACGGGTGCGTTTTTTCGAATCTTTGTTCATGCGATCTATTTTGTCGACATGTCGACTCTTGTGCAAGGGGGTAAATTTACACTTACCCCCTGCCATGATTACGCGGCCCCAGCTACCCCACACCCCTCACCAAAGAATGACCCTAGTGGCCATCCTCCGGACCGGGGCGCGCGAATGCGCGTAAGCGCCCCGGCTCCGAAGAATGACCCCTTGAACTTGGGCCATACACATCAAACCAGCTCGGTTTTTAACCCTGGCCGATGCTTGGCCGTAACACCAGGCCCACCCACCGCCCATGTGCGGAATCTATCCCTTGAGTTCTAGCAGCCGCCGCAACGGCGGTTGATCGCCATGTGGCTGCATCAAACACCGTCCGGAACGTTCGACCAGTCCGCGAAACTTTGCGGGCCGTGCAACGATGTCTCTGATCTATAACCTGACCTCTGTCCTATCCCTGCCCGCATAAACGTGTTGGGGACAGACGCACAGAACACAGCTCCTGAGACGTGCATCAGCCGCGGCGGTTCGTGGCTGGGAAACGCTCACAGGAGGAAAATTCATGTCAGCACAAAACTCTAAACCAACCCATCGCGCCTACAGCGTCAAAGGCGAGGGTAAGTCCGCACATTGGACCGAAATCGGCGCCATGTGGTGCCACCAAGACGGCAAAGGCTACAACATCAAGCTCAATGCCTTGCCAGTAGACGGACAAGTAACAATCCGTCTGATCGAACCCAAGACGGCCGAAGGCCAGGATGGTGCGCAATGAGCGTTCCGTTTCCAACACAAGCTAACGCGGGTTGTCCGAAAAATAAGACGTTCCAGCTTTCTCCGGAACAGCGCCATGCCATTACCCAATGGGCGCTCACTCTGCCGCAATCTGTTTTCGATGGCGACGAATGGCACATGGTTGAAGGTGTGGACGTCAATCTCTGGATCGATGAAGACACCGACCTCAACACCGTGACGGCTTACCCCCTCACGATGGACACGAACGGCTTCTTCGAGACCGACACAAGCGAAGGCATTCGGGTCGCTTCGTTCCCAGCCAGAACAGGAGGTGCGCAATGAGCGTACCATTCCTAACAGCGCCAATTATGGATCAGTTGGTCAGGAACGGCCTGGCCAACGCCGTGCGGATCGAAGATGACGGCAACACAATCGATTTCTTCCCCGTCGTCAAACTGTTCACTCCGGATGCCGCTTGCACGTGGCTCTTGACCGAAGTTGAACCAGGCCACCCGGATATCGCTTTTGGTCTATGTGACCTCGGCATGGGCTGTCCCGAACTTGGTTCCGTATCTCTATCTGAGATCGCCAGCGTTCGAGGCCGTGCCGGACTCCCCGTTGAGCGCGATCGCCATTTCAAGGCTACGCACCCCCTCAGCACTTATGCAGACCTGGCACGCCAAGTCGGTCGCATCATGGAGATCGGAGGTGCGGCATGAAAAAACATCTATCCGACACTTACAGGCTTTGGTTTGCGCGTCCATCATGCCAGAACAGCGATCAAAAAATACGCGCTCGACCCCGAAGCACGCCCCTATAACCGAACCTATGACAACTGCTTCGAAAATGGTGATGGCGATGCTGTCGTTTGGCAACTGATGCGCGACGTGATCAACGGCGACCAACTGCTTGAGCGAGGAATCCGAAGCATGGGTGGGCAGCTATTTGCCGACTGGATGAACGTCTACGATCCTGCCACGCACGAGCGATGCCAAGCGTACTTTGACTTCCTCACCGAGGAACAACCGCGCAAATCGTGAGCACTTCGGGTAGATTGTAACGCCCGGTCACGTCGACCCATAACGATTTGTTCGCTCGCCCCCGCCAAAAAGGCGGGGACGGGCTGTCGTGAACCAAGCCCGCCCGAAGGGGGCGGTCTTGGCCCTTCGGGCTTCCATCCCTCTCGTGAATTAACTTGGCTTTTATTACTGAATTAAACGGCAAAAAACTAAACTTCAAGTGTTTTGGAAAATAAAACTTGCAATAATAAATTCGGCTTATTAAAGACATAATATATCTTATGTAATTAAATAATATTTGGAGTGCTGAATTATGAATCGTAATCAACAATTTAATTTAACTGGGAATTTCCTGCACGTGGGTTCAGGTGAATACGTTCCTATGCAAAACATTCGCTCAGTCGATATCTTGACTGGTGATGATTTGAAACAACTCGCCGAGCGTTATCCTGATGCCCGCGACGGGTTCCAGTACCGCATTCAATTTGCCGACCGTTCACAAAAACTTGTCGTTGACCTCGATGCCGCGCCAGGCACATTCGTTCAAGTCGATGATGGCGTGCTGGTCCCAACACAAAACATCCAAGGTCTCAAGCCATTGTCACAAGCCGACATCGAGCGCATGAAAGCACGCTACCCACAAGCACAGCGTGATTTTGCAACGCGCCATCGAGGGGAACCTATGGCCAGTCCTTCCTGTCAACTTGGACCGTAGCCCAGATCACAGGCATGCCCGAGGATCGTTTAGCGTCAGCACCAGCGGCTAACCAAAACCGCCAAGGTGGTGGACGCCCGAACGGTAACCGTGCGCCTTCATATGATCAACAACGCCCGGCAGTGAACGGCTAACAGTTTCGCTCCTCATTTGAGATACGAAGAAACCCCGCCCAACGTTCCCCTCGTGGGCGGGGTTTTTCTTGGCCTACGCTACGGCCTCGATGCGCTCACCAATCCGGACGTTCTGGCAGTTCTGGCCGCGCAAAGACAGGCCCGTACTCTGCGCGATGACTGAGAAGCTTTCTCCGAACGTCGCTGGCATCGGAACAGGAACAGCTCGACCTTCTGCCCAAGCCACATAGTCCGCGTAAATCTCCATCACAGGAACCGAACGACGGCCCTTGCCACGCGCCGGATGCAGGCCGATCCAGACAATAGGCCGCCAGAGCCTCAGAAACAGCCTCAGGGGGACGCGTCAGGCGTTTCCACTGCATCGGCAGGAGCAGAAGCCCACAACGGCCGTCTCAGGCCGTCTCTTGGCCCCCCACGACGTTGCAAAGAATATCCCGAAGTCAGACCCCAGCTCGATCACGATCGCTATGAACACGTTGATCCACAAAGTCAGGCCGTCGCGCTCGACATTGAACACACGTGAGAGCAACCCGACTTGCGGATCACCTTCCTGCCCTGCCCCCGCTTCACGCAACCGATCGCGTTCCTGCGTCAGACGATTGATCTTCCGGGCCAGCCGGTCACGTTCAACAGCGGCCCCCGAGTTCTGTTTTCAGCGCGTCCACACGCTCACAAAACGCAATCGATGCCTGAACCGTCGCATCGCTGCATTCCGACGTAGAACGCCAACGGCGATTTTGTTTCGCACGTGCCAGCTCGGCCGAGACAATGTTGCGTGCGCGATGCGGAGCCAGGGCGTCGAGCTTGGCCGTGGCCGCTCGCAGATCCTCTTGCGCCCCGCGATAATCCGCATTGAGTTCATCTTGCGACCCGGACAGCGCCACACGACTACCGAGGATAAAGCTCGAGGCCGACAGCAGCGACAGTCCGATCAGGCTCACAAACAGCACCGATGCCAGAGCCGTGAACAGATACCGCCCATGCAGATACGCCCAGGCGATGAAGAACGGCAGTGCCGCCTTGAACACATCCGCGCCCACACTAGCCGCCGATAGCACCTGGCTATTCAGCTCGGTTTTGCCCAAGCTGTACATGAAAAGATAATTCATGCTCGCAGACGAGGCGAGCAGCACTAGAGACGCAACAACTCCGATCACACTGACCAGAATCCGCATCGATTTTTCCCCCGTCTAACCTTGCCCCGCGTTGCGCCTCATAGGCATCGAGTGCCGCCGATATCAGTCGCGCTTGCGATAGCTTGTCCTCACGTGCCAGCCGCAAAATGCGCTCGACATCAGCCTTCAACAACGACAGGTTTTTTTGCTGCCGTTCCTGCGCCCGGCTCTCGACCCGACGCACTTCGGGTTGTGCCAGAAC
>CBDCYD010000007.1:0-313781 GCA_965224045.1 Hyphomicrobiaceae bacterium | reverse complement strand
GTGGCGGTCCGTCTAGCTGTCGAGGAACGAACGCAGCTTGCGCGAGCGGCTCGGATGCTTGAGCTTGCGCAGCGCTTTGGCTTCGATCTGGCGGATGCGTTCGCGGGTGACCGAGAACTGCTGGCCGACTTCCTCAAGCGTGTGGTCGGTGTTCATGCCAATTCCAAACCGCATTCTGAGGACGCGCTCTTCGCGCGGGGTCAACGATGAGAGAACCCGGGTCGTGGTCTCGCGAAGGTTGGCCTGAATGGCGGCATCGATCGGCAGGACGGCGTTCTTGTCCTCGATGAAGTCGCCGAGGTGGGAGTCCTCTTCATCGCCAATCGGTGTCTCGAGCGAAATCGGCTCCTTCGCGATCTTGAGGACCTTGCGGACCTTTTCCAGCGGCATCGCGAGTTTTTCGGCAAGCTCCTCCGGCGTTGGCTCGCGGCCGATCTCGTGCAGCATCTGGCGCGAGGTGCGTACGATCTTGTTGATCGTCTCGATCATGTGCACGGGGATGCGGATGGTGCGAGCCTGGTCGGCAATCGAGCGCGTGATCGCCTGGCGGATCCACCATGTGGCATAGGTCGAGAACTTGTAGCCGCGGCGGTACTCGAACTTGTCGACCGCCTTCATCAGGCCGATGTTGCCTTCCTGGATGAGGTCGAGGAATTGCAAGCCGCGGTTGGTGTATTTCTTGGCGATCGAAATCACCAGGCGCAGGTTTGCTTCGACCATTTCCTTCTTGGCCTGGCGGGCTTCGCGCTCGCCTTTTTGCACCGCGCGTACGATGCGGCGGAACTCGGAGATTTCGAGGCCGGTCTCGCTGGCCAGTTCGTGAATTTGCGTGCGCAGGTTCTCGATGCGGTCACGTTCGCCGGTCACCATTTCGGCCCACTTCTTGCCATTCTGGTCCGCGATGCGATCGAGCCACGTCTGGTCGAGTTCGTTGCCGTAATATTCGGCGATGAAGTCGGCGCGGGGAATGGCAAAGCTGTCGGCGAGGCGCATCAGCTGGCTTTCGAACTGCACCAACCGCTTGTTGATCGCGTAAAGCTGTTCGACAAGGCTCTCAATACGGTTGTTGTTGAGTGACAGGCTCTTGACGTCGCGGATGATCTCGTCGCGCAGCTTGTTGTAGGCTTCCTGCTGCTTGCGCGTGCCGGATTCGCCGCTGACCTGGAGTTCCAGCTTCTTGTCCTGCTGCTTGCGCAGTTTCTTATAGTTGTCAGCAATCGCATCGAAGGTCTCGAGGACCTTCGGCTTGAGTTCGGCCTCCATGGCGGCGAGCGAGAGGGCGTTTTCGAACTCGTCGTCGTCTTCATCGTCGTCATCGGATTGATTTTCGCCGTCGCCCGCCTGGTCGGAACCGGCGGCCGGTTGCGCGTTCGCAGTGGCTTCGCCTTGGGGAGCGGCGGCTGGTGCCGGCGGCGGAGTCTTGGCTTCGGGGCCTTCGTAAGTTGCTTCGAGGTCGATGATGTCGCGCAGGAGAACGCGGCCCTCGTTGAGTTCATCGCGCCAAATGATGATCGCCTGGAAGGTGAGCGGGCTTTCGCAAAGACCGGCGATCATCGCTTCGTGGCCGGCCTCGATGCGCTTGGCGATGGCGATTTCGCCTTCGCGTGAGAGCAGTTCGACGGTGCCCATTTCGCGCAGGTACATGCGCACCGGATCGTCGGTGCGTTCCGACGGCTCGGATTTGGTTTCCGTCTTGGTCGGGACGCTCTGGGCCGTCAGGGCGCGGCTTTCTTCCTCTCGTTCTTCTTCGTCATCGCTGTCGTCGTTTTCTTCTTCGTTCTCGACGACATTGATGCCCATTTCCGAGAGCATTGCCATGATGTCTTCGATTTGCTCCGAAGAGACTTCGGAAGACGGCAGCACGGAATTCAATTCATCGTAGGTCACGAAGCCGCGCGTCTTGGCGGCCTTGATCATTCGCTTGACGGCGCTGTCCGACAGGTCGAGCAACGGCGCATCGCGCTCTTGGGAGTCTTTTTGCTTGGCGGTTTGCGGCTCGGCTTTTTGCTGCATGGTCTCGTGTCTCTATGGATCAGATGAAACGGGTGAAGGGCACGGCGTCGATGAAGGCAATTGCTGATAGGGCCAATCCGCGGTGATGGCGCAGGCTGCGGGCCCACAGGCCGCCGCGGCAGCCGTGTTGTCGTCCTGTTCGAGAGTGAAACAAGGGCTGGCAAAATCCTCTTGCTGCAGATCCTGACGTGGATGTCCGAATTGCAAATGCAAGCACCGTACCTCTTTAGCTGTTCGGACCGTCCTGCGCGGCCTGACGGTCGGTCGCGGGTTGGTTTTCAGTCGTCAAGATGTGCTTCGCTTGCGATCGAGGCGGAGATCTGACGCTGAAGTTCGACGATCCTCGACAAGACATCGTCGTCACCGTGCAATCGGTAGTCCTGCTCGGCCATTGCCAGCTGATCATACAGTGCCCGCCGGTTGTGCAACGCGAGGGTGTGGCGCCAGCCCTTCTCCACCTCGGCACTGTCGGCTTCGCGTTCTGCAAAGCGATCGCTCTTATGCGTGGCCAGACGATCGACGAGTTCGACGTCGTGACTCAACCTCAATTTACCCAATTGGTCACGGATGGTCACGCTGTCAAGTTCAAATTCGCTCGCTAGCAGGGCCAAAAGGCCATCGCGTATGCGGCTTAGCGCGATGGAGGTGAGATCGAGTTCGGCGACGATTTCGGCGTCTTCTTCGAGCAGCCAGGGATGATTGATCAGGGTTCGGATCAGCAGGGCTTCGCGATAGGGGATGGATTGGCCCTCGCCGGCGACAAGCGAGCTGGATTTCAAGCTGCTGGTCCGCTCGGGCGCACGTAAGTGATTGGAAACATGATAGTTTCTTGTGCGATTGCGGGGATTGCCTTGGCCCTTGCCGGCCAATGCGGCGGTGTGCGTCAGAGGTGATGGCGCCGAACTACGGGCCCTGGGCTGCCACATGTTCCGTAAACGTTCACGCAGGGACTGGCCGTAGTGGGCCTTGACCGCGGGGTCTGCGATGCGGCTGACGAGGGCGTTGAGGCGCGCCTCCAAACCGGCCCGGCGCTCCGGGGTCGACCAATCACCTGCGGCCCATTCACGCTGCCAGAGGACTTCGGCAAGTGGGGAGGCCTGATCGAGCACCTTGCGGATGGCATGGGGGCCTTGCTGACGGATCAGGTCGTCCGGATCGAGCCCGTCCGCGAGAAACGCGAAGCGCAGGCTGTAGCCGGGTTTGAGCAAGGGCAGGGCGGTATCGACCGCGCGATAGGCTGCCTTGAGGCCGGCAGCATCTCCGTCGAAGCAAAGAATGGGTTCCGGCGCCATGCGCCACAGCAGGTGGATTTGTTCCGGCGTCAGGGCGGTGCCCAGCGGGGCAACCGTGTTGGCATAGCCGGCGTGGGACAACGCGATGGCATCCATGTAGCCTTCAACGGCAATGGATTCGCCAAGATCAAACGCGGTCTGGCGGGCGCGATGGGCGTTGTAGAGGAGGTTGCCTTTGTGGAACAGTGGCGTTTCCGGTGAATTCAGGTACTTGGCTGGTTGATCGGACGAGAGCGCGCGGCCACCGAACGCCACAACCCGGGCCTTAGCGTCGTGAATGGGAAAGATGATGCGATGGCGGAAGCGGTCGTAGGGTGTGGCAATGTCTTCACCGCCGATCACCATGCCGGCGAGGATCATCTCCCGATCCGTGTAGCCGAGCCGCGCAAGGTGGGAGCGTAATGCCGTGCGGCTGTTCGGCGCATAACCGAGGCCGAATTCCGCGATCGTTGCATCGTCGATCTCGCGCGTGGCCAGATAGTCGCGGGCCGCACGGCCGGCATCCGTGAACAGTTGGGCCCTGAAGAATGCCTCGGAGGCCGTCATCAACTGGAGAAGGCGGGCGCGCTGGCTTTCGCGCTCCGGATCCGGTCGGTGGTGGTCTTTCGGCAGAGGGATGCCGGCCTCTTCTGCAAGGCGCTCTACGGCTTCGGGAAACGACAGGCCTTCCGTCTTGATCAGGAACGTAAAAATATCGCCGTGCTCGCCGGAAGCGAAGCAGTGGTAAAACCCTTTCTGGTCATTGACGAAGAAGGACGGCGTCTTTTCCGTCTTGAAGGGCGAAAGCCCGGCAAATTCGCGGCCCTTCTTCTTCAGTGCGACCTTGCGGGCCACCACCTGGCTGACTGGCAGGCGTGCGCGGATTTCATCCAGGAACTGAGGCGAAAAGCGCATTCGGGGCATCCTTCAATGTGCCCGGCAATGTTAGGTGATTCTATCGGGCACGATCGCGCGTTCGAGCCGGCGCGGCAGACCATGCCCGTAATCCACAGGGTTTTTGGCAGGCGATGAAGATGTCGTGGACGGCATTGGGCCGGGACGCGTGATTGCAGCCGGAGCCATAACCTAGGACAGCAACTCCTTGGCAATGGCACTGGCCTTTGCAAAATCCATCTGGCCGGCGAATTTTTCTTTGAGGGCGCCCATGGTGCGGCCCATGTCTTTCAAACCGTTGGCGCCTTCGGCAGCAATGACATCGGTCACGGCCGTGCGAATCTCATCTTCCGACATCTGAGCCGGCAGAAACTCCTCGATGACGCTGATTTCGAAGACTTCCTGGTCGACGAGTTCCTGGCGGCCGGCGTCGCGATAGGTGGTCTCAGCTTCACGGCGCTGCTTGATCATTTTTTGCAGGAGCTGGAGAATTTCGCTCTCGTCGATGGCGTCTCTGCCGGTGGCGCGGCCCTTGTCATCGACCCGGGCGGCGATGTCGCGATCCTTGATGGCCGCGGAGATGAGACGCAGCGTCGCCAAGCGGCGCTTGTCGCCGGCTTTCATAGCCTGCTTGGTGGCGTCGGTGATCTTGGTTCGCATGATTGACTCCTGAGTTTGGGCGGAGCGAAAACGCTCCGCGCCGGCAAGTGGGGCGATGCAGCCTGTGTCCAATTGGCTTTCTGTGGGTTGGATGATTGATTCAAGCCTCGACGTCACATACGTTCCGCAAAATTCTCGACTTGGTACCGGTTCTGTTGCCCGCGCGCGTCGGCTGTCGCGGGGACCGGCGCACGGGAGGTTATCTCTTGACCCAGTCAACTGCCGTTGCAGGCGCGCCTGCGCCCTGGGTGGAACCTGCGCTCACAGGTGCGCTCATTCTCGCCGACGGAACCGTAATCCGGGGGCAGGGTCTCGGTGCGGTCGGACACGCCGTCGGCGAAGTCTGTTTCAATACCGCAATTACGGGCTATCAGGAAATTCTCACTGATCCGAGCTATGCCGGCCAGATTATCACGTTTACGTTTCCGCACGTCGGTAATGTAGGGACCAACCCTGAAGATTCCGAGACCTCCAACCTGGCAATGCGATCGGGCGTCAGGGGATGTATTCTGCGTGCCGGTGTCACGGATCCTTCGAACTACAGGGCGATGGAGCACCTCGACCAATGGCTCAAGGTGCGCGGCATCATCGCGATCACGGGTGTCGACACACGGGCGCTGACGGTGCGGATTCGCGAAAACGGCATGCCAAACGGCGTGATCGCGCACAATTCGGATGGTGCATTCGATCTGCCGGCCCTGCAGGCCGAGGCCGAGCGCTGGGGTGGGCTGCTGGGTCTTGATCTGGTGCCCGATGTCACCACCGGCCAAAGCTATACGTGGGATGAAAAGCGCTGGGAATGGAACGAAGGTTTCGGCCGGTTGGAAGAGCCTGAATTTCAGGTGGTTGCCGTCGATTACGGGCTGAAACGCAATATCTTGCGGTGCCTGGCATCGGCCGGGTGCGCGGTGACGGTGGTGCCGGCTTCAACACCGGCCGAGGAGATCCTGGCCCGCGGCCCGGACGGAATTTTCCTGTCGAACGGCCCCGGTGATCCGGCGGCAACAGGTGAATATGCGGTGCCGGAAATCCGCAAACTGCTCGCTTCCGGTTTGCCCATATTCGGTATTTGCCTGGGCCACCAAATGCTCGGCCTGGCGAGTGGTGCAAAGACCATGAAGATGCACCAAGGCCATCACGGGGCCAATCATCCGGTCAAGGACCACACGACGAACAAAGTCGAGATCACCTCGATGAACCATGGCTTTGCAATCGACCGGGAGACCCTGCCGGAGGGCGTCGAGGAAACCCACGTGTCGCTGTTTGATGGCTCGAACTGTGGGATTACACTCACCGGCAAGCCGGTGTTTTCGGTTCAGTATCATCCCGAGGCAAGCCCGGGACCCAAGGACAGCCACTATCTGTTTACGCGGTTTGCCAATCTCATGCGCGCTCAAAAAGGACTGCCGGCACTGGCTGAGCGTTGATCATAGTTTTGTCGCGGATACGTGGTGCTCTGTCGGCCGAACAGTCGTCAGATCGAGGTGAATATCCAACGTGGCTATGGGTGTAAACGGGCGGGCAAGACGATTTGGCATCGCGGTTCTGGGCTTGGGCATGCTGTTTGGCGCCCATCCCGCAGTGGCTCAACAGGATACCGGACGCAGCGCGCTCTCCCACCGGCTGGTGGCGGCTGCGATTGCGCGCACCAAAGCGTTGGTGGTCTACGATCCCGCCTACCGGGTCATTGCCTATCCGGGCGGTGATGTGCCGCAAGACCGCGGCGTTTGTACCGATGTCGTGATCAGAAGCTACCGGGCGCTTGGAATCGATCTGCAAAAGCTCGTGCATGAGGATATGCGCCGCGCGTTTCACGCCTACCCGCGGCGCTGGGGTTTGAGCCGGCCCGACTCCAACATCGATCATCGCCGCGTTCCTAATCTCAGGGTGTTCTTTCGCCGCCACGGAACGGAGTTGGCGATCAGCGACGAACCCTCGACCTATCAGCCGGGCGATCTCGTGACCTGGGATGTTGCGCAGCCGATTTCGCCCGGCGAGAGCGCGACCGGTGCTGGGGCACGCGCCCCGAGGGCGGCGGGGCGGACTAGATTTGCGCGAACGCCGCACATCGGCATTGTAACCGATCGCAAGAGTGCCGACGGCAAGCGACCATTGATCGTCCACAACATTGGCGGTGGGACACGACTCGAGGACATGCTGTTCCAGTTCCGGATTACGGGGCGCTACCGGTTTCAGTCTCGGATGTGACATCGTTCCGGATCGTTTGGCGCATGCGCTTTTGAGCGCAGTGCGTCGCGATCGTGCGGCACGGTCATGACGCTGTGTCGGTGCTGTCGCAATCGACCTCGGCGAGCGGTGTCCAAATGACTTGGTCGACACGCTGAGCGCCGGTTGCGAGCATGACGAGGCGATCGAACCCAAGTGCGCATCCCGAGGCCGGAGGCATGTCGGCAAGTGCTGAAAGAAACTCTTCGTCGATCGGGTAGCGCTCACCGTAGAGGCGCGCCTTTTCCGCCATGTCGGCTTCAAATCTGGCGCGCTGCAGTGTTGGATCGGTCATTTCGCCGAAGGCGTTGGCGAGTTCGACGCCGCAGCAATAAAGTTCGAAGCGTTCCGCGACGCGGGCATCCGAAGATGAGGGGCGGGCAAGCGCAGCCTCCGGTATCGGATAGGCATCGAGGACGGTGGCGCGGCCCGTTGCCAGGTTGGGCTCGATCCTTTCGATAAGAATGCGCGTGAAGATGTCGGACCAGGTGTCGTCGGGCGCCGTTTGGATGCCGGCTCGTGCGGCCTGTTGCGCGAACGCGTCGCGATCACCACGACCGTCGCCCACCGTCGCCAATACATCGATCTGGGCATGCTGCCGGAAGGCCTCAGCAACCGTGAGGCGACAGGGCGCTGCAAAAGGGTCAGCCTGTCGGCCCCTGAACAGCCAAGGATGATGGCCGGTGGCGTTTGCTGCCAGGCCCAGGAGAGCGTGGCACTGGTCCATGATTTCGGCGTAGTCGGCACCAACCTCATACCATTCCAACATGGTGAATTCGGGGTGATGCAGGACCGAGAATTCGTGGTTGCGAAACACCGGGGCGAATGTGAAAATCTTGGTTTCGCCGGCGGCGAGCAGTTTTTTGCACGCAAACTCGGGAGACGTATGAAGGTAAAGTTCGCGCCTGTGCCCGGTCGGGGAAGTTAGTTCTGTACGGAAAGCATGGATGTGGGTTTCGTTGCCGGGTGAGACTTGCAGACAGGCTGTTTCAACCTCGATGAAGCCCCGGTCCGCGAACCATGCTCTGACGGCCGATTTGATGCGCATCCGTGCCAGCAGAACGGCACGGCGGTCAGCGTGGCGGGTGGGGTGCCACCAGGCGGTGCCTCGATCGATAGGCTCTTGCGGGTCGGTCGACATGGCTGTGGTTTGGGCAGGTTCGGGGCTGGCTGCGCCTATGCTGTGACTTGGCGGGTTGCTGCGAAGCGAGTACAAGCCCCGCTAATGAAATGCAAACTGCCTGTGTCCGGCAATTGCGCCATGCCCGGATCCGCAGCAGGCGAGATGAAGGAGGCCGGCCGTGGCAAAGATCATCGCAAGTTCTGTGCGCAAAGGCAACGTGCTCGAAATCGACGGCAAATTGTGCGCTGTGCTGAAGGCTGAAAACATTCATCCCGGCAAGGGTACCCCGGTGACGCATCTCGAAATGCGGCGGATCTCGGATGGCGTGAAGATCACGGAACGGTACCGTACAACCGAACAGGTCGAGCGCGCGTTCATGGAGGAACGGGATCTTCAATATATTTACGAGGATGATACCGGGCATGTCTTCATGGACACCGAGACCTACGACCAGATTACGGTCCCGGCCGGTATTGTCGGGGACGCGGCGGTCTACCTGCAGCCTGAGATGATGTGCAAGATCATGCTCCATGAAGGGTTGCCCGTGTCGATGGAGTTGCCGCAGCGGATCACCGTCGAGATCGTCGAAGCCGATCCGGTGGTAAAAGGGCAAACCGCGTCCTCGTCCTATAAGCCGGCGGTTGCCGACAACGGTCTGAGGGTGATGGTGCCACCGCACATCTCCGCAGGGACACGTGTCGTGATCATGACCGAGGACGGGTCGTACGTCGAACGGGCCAAGGACTGATTACCCGGTCGATTGCGTTTGTCGGGCCGGCACTGTCGATCGTCCGGCGCTGTTCAACGCGTGACGCGGCGGTTAGTCTGCCGGAAACAACCGGGAGATAAGGATGCTCAAGGATCCGCCGCTGCTGACGATCAAGAAATCGTTTCAAAGGATCGGTGCAGACACGCTTGCGGCGCTGGCTGGCGCGCAGACCGGACATCTGGTCGATGCCATGCACGGACGTGGCGCACTGGATGCCGCGATCAAGGCCGTTGACCCGAAGCGTGCCAATTTCATCGGCACCGCGTTTCCGGTCGAGACCGGACCATCCGACAACTTGGCGATCACTGCGGCTGTCGCCATGGCCCGAGAAGGTGACGTCATCGTTGCGGCGTCGGACGGTTTCGAGCGCACGGCGGTGTGTGGCGATATCGTTGCGATGCTGGCGCAGAACGCCGGATGCGCGGGTCTTGTCTTTGACGGCATGGTGCGCGATCTAGTCGGGCTGCTGGACGTGGGCATGCCGACCTTCGCGCGCGGTGTAACGCCCAATTCGTGTGTTCGCTCGGGGCCCGGCAAGGTCGGCCTACCGATCGTTGCAGGTGGCGTGCGGATCGAGGCTGGCGACCTGGTGATGGGTGATCTCGATGGTGTCGTTGTCGTGCCGCAGGCCGATATCGACACCGTCATCGAGACGGTCGCCCAGATCAGGGCGAACGAAGGTGAAGCGATTGCGGGGATCCGATCGACCAAGAGCTGCAAAGCTGGCCATCTCGACGCAATCCTGACATCGGATCAGGTGGTCTACGTCGACTGAGACCTGGTCGATCAAGTGCCGCAGGGCGACGGGGCCCGGTTCCCGCGTCGAACCATAGGGTGATGGCCCGGGAGCACTGAATTCATGAAGATCACCGCCGTTCAGACCATCCGGTCCAATGCGTTTCCCAACATTTTGTGGGTGCAGATCGAGACGGACGAAGGCTTTGTCGGCCTTGGCGAAACATTTTACGGACCGGCAGCGGCCGAAGCCCATATTCATCAGTTGATTGCACCGAAAGTGCTGGGCCGTGATCCGCGCAACGTCGAGGCTCTACAATCGGAACTGGTCGGTTATGTCGGCTTCGTCGGGGCCAGTGCGGAGATGCGCGGGCGATCGGCGGTCGACATCGCGCTCTGGGATATCTTCGGCCAGAGCGTCGGCTTGCCGCTGGCAGACTTGCTGGGTGGACGCGTGCGCGATGAGATCCGCGTCTACAATACCTGCGCGGGGTATTCCTATGTCCAGACCAAGGCGACCCAGGGCACGGACAACTTCGGGCTCGATGCTGGCAGGGGTGACTATGAAGATCTCGATGGGTTCCTGCATCGGGCCGATGATCTGGCACGGTCGTTATTAGAGATGGATATCTCGGCCATGAAGATCTGGCCGTTCGACTACGCGGCTGAAGCCAGTCGCGGGCAATGGATCGGTGCCGATGATCTGCGGCAGGGGCTCGCGCCATTCGAGAAGATCCGCGCGGCTGTCGGCGACAAGATGGAGATCGCTGCGGAACTGCACTCGCTATGGTCTCGGCCGATGGCAATCAAGATAGCCGAAGCGCTTGAGGACATCGGACCGATGTGGGTGGAAGACCCGGTATTCATGGACCACTTGGGATCGATCGGGGAGGTTGCAGCGGCCACGTCGTGTCCCATTGCGGTTGGCGAAACGCGCGGCGGGCGGGCCGATTTCCGGCAGCTCCTCGAACTCGATGCGCTGTCGATGGCGATCATGGATTTGTCATGGTGCGGTGGTGTCAGCGAGGCGCGCAAGGTGGCAGCGACGGCGGAGACCTATCACATCCCGGTGGCGTTTCATGATTGCACCGGTCCGGTAGTGCTGACCGCATCAACCCATCTCGCGCTGCATACGCCGAACTGCTGGGTGCAGGAAATTGTGCGGGCGTTCTACTATGGCTGGTACGACCAGTTCGTGACCGAGTTGCCGACGATCGACAAGGGCAAGATCACGGTGCCGGACGGGCCGGGTCTCGGGACGGCCTTGCAGCCGGACGTTGTGACACGGCCCGGCGTCGCAGTGCAGCGAACGACGGCGGACGATGTCTGACGCGCGCCACGTGGTCCTCATGCTGTGTACCCGCGGGCGGCCTGTGGTGCGGCGGGCCTGTATTTCGGCGATCAGCGGGCTCGACTTGCCGCAAGACGTTTGCTTTCGAATTGTTGTTTGCGACAACAATGCGCCGAGCGAGGTGGATGCAATCGAGGGGGAACTGGCTGCGACGGGCCACCCGTTCCGGGTCGTGCGGGAGGCGCGGCGCGGGTATTGCTTTGCGCGCAATGCGGCAGTCGAGGCAGCAATTGATGGCGACGGCGACATCCTGATCTTCATTGATGACGATCACGCTGTCGAGCCTGATCTGATCGCGCGATATCTCGATGTGTTCGATGGCTCTGGCGCGGATGTCGTGCACGGCAGCTACGTTGGCAGTTCTCGACGCTATCGTGACGGTCAAGCCGCGCGCAAGGTTGCAACCTACAACGTCGCCTTTCGCCGCCGGCTGGTTGCACCACCGGCGGCGGGCGGGTTTGGGCTGCGGTTTGACGAGCGTCTCAATCTGGTCGGCCGGGAGGATCTCGAATTCTTTCGTACGGCCGCGGCGTGCGGTGCGAACCTTGTCTACTCCGAGCATGCCCGGACGCGGCTTATCACCCTTGATGGTTGTGGCACGCGTGCAGCGGAGGTGCCTCCGGCAATGGCTTATGCTGAAGGACGGAATGCCGTCTATGTCGAACGATTGCTGCGCGGGCGCGGGGCAGCCTGGATGCTGTTTCTTCGGTCGTATTTGGGCAAGGGGATCTCCGGCTACGTCGCCAGTTTGTTCGGTTGGCCGGGCGCGCACCGCGGGTTGGCGGTTGTGCGCGGTGCCTTTGACGGGCTCTTTGGGACTGGTGTTGAACGGCCCGAGGCAAAGGCCGGGCGGATCGTGGAACTCGAGTAGTCGAGACCACTGAGCCCGTGCAACTTTTGAGTGTTCGCTGGATTAATGCTCAGCGCACGCCTTGATCCTTGCCGACGTGTGATGCCAAAGTATCAGCGCAAGAAACGCCCGCGAGGCGGGCGGTTGGGAAGAGGAAGCGTCATGTTCAAAAAGTTGTCGCTGATCGCGGCGGGTGTCGCGATGGCCGTGGTTGCCACGGGCGTCCAGGCTCAGGATGCGTGGTATCCGTCAAAGTTCGGCAAGGATGATCAGGCCGGCCGATCGAACCTGATGACGCCCGCCGCCGTCAAAAAGGCGATGGGCTATATCAAGCAGGGTAAGATCGTCTCACTGGCGCGGACTTATTCTGCGAAGATGCCTCTGTTCGGCCATCGCGTGTTTGCGGTGCGCGGCACGGGTGGTCTGGCCGGCGGACCGCTGGGTGACAACAATGTCGTTTGGATGGACGACACCCTCACCGCAGAGATCGGCCAGGTTGGGACGCAGTTCGATGGCCTCGGCCACATCGGCATCGGTGACAAGTTCTATAACGGCATACCTGCCAAGGAGATCTTCGGCGTTACCGGCATGAAGAAGCTCGGTATCGAGCACATCAAGCCGTTCTTCACGAAAGGCGTGCTGATCGACATGGTGCTCTTCAAGGGAGCGCCTATGGATGGCGGTCAAGAGATAACCGTGGCCGATATAGAAGGCGCCTTGAAGAAGCAGGGCATGAGCGCCGACTCCATCAGTGAAGGTGATGTCGTGATGTTCCACACCGGCTGGGTGCGTTACTGGATCAAGGACAACAAGACTTACAACGGTGCAGTGCCAGGCATCGGTATCGAGGCCGGCCGCTGGCTTGCCCAGAAGGGTGTCGTTGTCGTCGGATCCGATACGTGGCCTGTCGAAGTGGTGCCCAATCCCAATCCGAAGATGGCCTTTCCGGTGCATCAAATCCTGATCACGCGGAACGGCATGTTCATCCACGAGAATGCAGCGACCGAGCGGTTGGCTGAGGCCAAGGTCTACGAGTTCGCCTACATCTTCAACCCGCTTGCAGTCGAAGGTGGTACCGGCTCTCCGGGTAACGCGCTCGCAGCCTACTAGAGTTCCGCCTTAGGCGGAATCGCTTCGCCGGCCCGCTCCCCCTCGCGACCGCCCACGGCATCATTGTATTGGGCGATCGGAAGGGGTGCGGGTTGGTTTCAGTTCAACCTGAAAGACTACAGGCCTGTCATCGTACTGGCGGTCAGGTGGCCTGGACAACGTTTTCCGGGCCGTCTGGCGCCGGGCCTGACGGCGAGACATGCCCGCCCTGCGCCATTTTTCCCTTGGCGTTGGTGGGCTTGATTCGTTAGGGCTGGGCCTCGAAACGCATTCCCACAATAGAAGCACGAAGAGAAGGGGTCTCGACCCATGCGAGTTTACTACGATCGCGATGCCGACGTTAATCTGATCAAGGACAAGACGGTTGCCATCGTCGGCTACGGCAGCCAAGGCCACGCGCACGCGCTGAACCTGCGCGATTCCGGTTGCAAGAACGTGATCATTGCACTGCGCCCGGGATCGGCTTCGGCAAAGAAGGCGGAGGCGGATGGGCTGCCGGTCAAATCAGTGGCCGAAGCATCCGCGGAAGCCGATGTGATCATGATGTGTGCGCCGGACGAGATCCAAGCCGACATTTGGAACGACCATATCGCCGGGAACATCAAGGACGGTGCCGCAATCGCGTTCGCGCACGGGCTCAACGTGCATTTTTCGCTGATCGAACCCCGTGACACGATCGATGTGATCATGGTGGCGCCGAAAGGGCCAGGCCATACCGTCCGCTCCGAGTACCAGCGCGGTGGCGGTGTGCCGTGCCTGATCGCGATCGACAAAGACGCCTCGGGCAACGCGCACGATACGGCGCTTTCCTACGCCTGCGCGATCGGCGGCGGGCGTTCCGGCGTAATCGAGACGACCTTCAAGGAAGAGTGCGAGACGGATCTGTTCGGTGAACAGGTGGTGTTGTGCGGCGGTCTGGTCGAGCTGATCCGCGCGGGCTACGAAACGCTGACGGAAGCCGGCTATGCACCGGAGATGGCCTATTTCGAGTGCCTGCACGAGGTGAAGCTCATCGTCGACCTGATCTATGAAGGCGGCATTGCCAACATGAACTATTCGATCTCGAACACGGCCGAATTTGGCGAATACGTTTCTGGTCCGCGGATCATTACCGATGAGACCCGGGCGGAAATGCGTCGCGTTCTGCATGACATCCAAAGTGGAGCGTTCACTTCGGAATGGATACGTGAATGCAAGAGTGGTCAGGCCAAGTTCAAGGCGACGCGGCGGCTCAACGACGCCCATCCGGTGGAAGAGATCGGCGCAAAGTTGCGCGCGATGATGCCGTGGATCAGCGATAACGCACTGGTGGACAAGTCTAAGAACTAGAGCAACCTGCAATCGTTCGGAATCGGTCCGATTCCGAACTAACGCGGAAGGCTGCTCGATTCTTTTGGGGCGATCATCTCTGTGCCGTAGGTTGGAGTCGCGACAGCGGTTCCAACCTACGGCACGATGATCTAGGAGGTCGGGCGACCCACGGCGGCGTGGCGGGTCCATCCGGGCCTCAAAGCCTTCGGCCATTGCTGCCGGAAGGCATAAACGACCGCGCGGGGAGGGAGGTGTGTGGCGTTGCGGCCGCCCAGTCCTTCCGACAGAACCGCCTTGCAGTCAGAGCGGGGACCCGACTGCAAGGCGATAGGCCATGCCGAACCGCAAAGGCTTTTGCGACGCATGGGTGCCGGACGGTGAACTAGCGGGGATTGTCCCCCCGTCCGGCATCGGGCACCCGATCGGGCAACCCGAATGGTGCGCACTGTGCCGTCACGGTCCAGGCTGACGGGCAGTGGATGAGCTGACAGAGAAGTGTGTCGCCAGGAACGCCGAGCGGTGGTTGCACTGCATCTGTCAAGTTCTGTTGAAGTTGTTGCTACGGAATATGTGTGCAGAGTGGCAATTTGGTGGTCGATGTTTGGAAAATGCTTTTATTGCGAGGGAAAACAAGTTTTGAATGAAAGGGTTATAAGGTTCGAGAGGGCGCTGCAACACAACTAGAGCGTGGCTTTGTCGGTTTTTGTTGTCGCGCGCAACGGATAGTCGTGCGTTCCGCACGGCGTGATCTGCGACCAGTACGGAACCAGTACGGAAGATGTGATGGAACTCGACTTTTATACGCTGGATGTCTTCACCGAAGCGCGGTTTGCGGGCAACCCGCTCGCTGTGGTTCTCGACAGCGACGGATTGACGGGTGCGCAGATGCAGCAGATCGCGCGCGAGTTCAACCTGTCCGAGACCGTGTTCGTTCAGAGCGCGGACAATCCTGCGCATACCGCCAAAGTCCGGATCTTTACACCGGCTTCCGAGATGCCGTTTGCGGGACATCCAACGGTTGGCACGGCCGCATTGCTTGCCGAGTTGCGTGCGGCCGAGAGTGGTTTTGGGACGACAGCACTTGTCACGTTGGAGGAGAAGATCGGGCTTGTCCGGGTCGGGGTGCGGATGTCCGCGGGTCGTGCGACCTACGCGGAATTCGATGCGCCGAAACTACCCGAGGCGCTCGGAGGCGTGCCACCGCATGAGGTTCTGGCGTCAGCGGTTGGACTGATCCCCGGCGAAATCGGGTTTGCAAACCACAAGGCAACGCGGTTCAGTTCAGGGCCGGTTTTCACGTTTGTTCCGGTCGCCTCTCTGGATGCGATCGGAAAGGCGGCACCGAATTTGGTGCATTGGTCGCGAGCCTTCGGCGACGAAGGCGGCGACGGGGCGTTCCTCTACACCAGCCAGACGGTGCATGCGACGGCGCAATATCATGCGCGCATGTTCGCGCCGACACACGGCATCATGGAAGATCCGGCGACGGGCTCTGCCGTTGCTGCGTTTGCCGGGGTTGTTGCCAAGTTCGATGAACCACCGCCTGGCACGCATAAACGGCAGATCGAGCAAGGGCTCGAGATGGGCCGGGCGAGTACGATTGCGTTATCTGTCGAAATGGAGGAAAAGGGCCTGTCGAGCGTCCGGATCGGCGGATCGGCCGTTCGTGTCAGCCACGGACGGATCGTTACGAACCAGGCACTGAGTGACGGCTAGCGGAGCCGGTCGGTTATTCGGTGCTTGCATGTTCACCAAACATTCGTTTATTTCTCTGACAATCGTTCAAGCGTAGAACGCAAACGGGGTTTTCCATGGGCATGGCTCGCCATCGCCAGTTCCCGATCGAGCTTTCCCGGCCACAAGCCGCCGGGACGGCCGAGCGTGCGCTCCTTCTAAACATCCTCCTGCTTATCAGCCCCTGAGCATCGGCAGCTTCGGGATGCGCCGAAGCGGGTACTCAGGGGGACCTAAGACACCAGGTTTCTAGGATGTGAACGGCTCGTGTTGCGAGCCGCCGGAACGACAAGGACTTCTCAACATGCCGAGTGATGCTGCAAACGCGAATACCGAACGCGATCGCGTAATGATTTTTGATACAACCTTGCGCGACGGGGAACAGTGCCCAGGCGCAACCATGACATTCGAGGAAAAGCTCGAGGTCGCCGAACTCCTGGACGAAATGGGCGTCGATATTATCGAGGCCGGGTTTCCGTTCGCCTCCGAAGGTGATTTCGAGGCAGTTGCGGAGATTGCACGACGTACGAAGAATGCCGTGGTCGCCGGTTTGTGCCGTGCCGGGTTCAATGACATCGATCGCTGTGGCGAAGCCGTAAAAAATGCGCGGCAACCGCGGGTGCACACGTTTCTTTCGACCTCGCCTATCCATATCAAGTGGAAACTTCAGAAAACCCCGGAAGAGGTTCTCGACATGGTCACCGCGTCGGTGACGCGGGCGCGCAATTGGGCCGATGATGTCGAGTGGTCGGCCGAGGATGGCACGCGGACCGAGTTCGATTATCTGTGCCAGTGCATCGATGCTGCGATCCGGGCCGGCGCAACCACAATCAACATTCCGGACACCGTCGGTTACACGACACCGGACGAGCATTTTGACATGTTCAAAAGGCTGCGCGAGAACGTCGCCAACTCCGACAAGGTGACGTGGTCGGTGCACTGTCACAATGATCTTGGCATGGCGGTCGCCAATTCCCTGGCCGGCGTTCGGGCCGGTGCGCGTCAGATCGAGTGCACGATCAACGGCATCGGCGAACGGGCGGGCAATGCGGCGCTCGAGGAGATCGTCATGGCGATCAAGACGCGCAGCGATGTGCTGCCGTATGATGTCAACATCAATAGCGAAATGCTGATGCGGGCATCGAAGCTGGTGTCGGCTGCAACATCTTTCCCGGTGCAATACAACAAGGCGATTGTCGGGCGGAATGCGTTCGCGCACGAAAGCGGAATCCATCAGGACGGTATGCTCAAGCATAACCAGACGTATGAGATCATGACGCCGGAATCCGTCGGTGTTTCGAAGTCGTCGCTGGTGATGGGCAAGCACTCGGGCCGCAATGCTTTCAGGGCCAAGCTCAAGGAACTGGGTTACGAGTTGGGCGAGAACGCCCTTGAGGATGCCTTCGTGCGGCTCAAGGCCTTGGCTGATCGCAAGAAGATTGTCTACGACGAGGACATCGAAGCGCTGGTCGATGAAGAGATCGCGACCGGCACCGATCGGATCAAGGTCGTCTCATTGACCGTGATTGCCGGCACCTCAGGCCCGCAGTCGGCGACACTGACACTCGACGTAGACGGCGAGCATAAGACGGTGCAGGCGACCGGCAACGGGCCGGTCGATGCAACCTTCAATGCGATCCACGCGATCATTCCGCATGAGGCGGTGCTGGAACTCTATCAGGTCCACGCCGTGACCGAGGGGACGGATGCCCAAGCAGAAGTTTCCGTCAGGCTGATGCACGACGGGCGCACAGCGACGTCGCGGTCTGCCGATCCTGATACTCTGGTCGCCTCGGCAAAGTCCTATATCGGGGCACTCAATAAGCTGATCTTGAAACAGGAGCGTGGCGCTCCGGCGCAACACTACGTCGAAGACCGCGAACTTTTGCGCGGTCCATAGTCGTGCGGGACGGGCCGGCGCGCGCATTGTGCCGGCCCGGCATTTGCTGGACCGTTGTTTTTCCAAGCGTTGGTGCAATCGATCTGCGGCCTTGACGGGCGGCGGATAACGCGTTGTAACAAAACGAGAGTTGCTGACTGGACGCGATTGGTCTTCGTGCGCCCAATTGTCGGGTGAGACGGTGAAAGACCGGCTGGATGTCGCCGGTGAGCGGGCGTCCGGCATTCACCTGTCCACGACTTGAGGGTACCACCGAAGATGCTGTCCGGCGTGACGAGCGCATTTTCCGATGACATTGCCATCGATCTCGGAACTGCAAACACACTCATTCACGTGGTCAATCGCGGGGTCATCATCGATGAGCCGTCGGTGGTTGCCATCCGCACGCGCGGCGGTGTCAGGGAAGTGCTGGCCGTCGGGCAGCAGGCAAAGCAAATGCTGGGGCGGACGCCCGAGACGATCGAAACGATCCGGCCGCTGCGCGACGGCGTGATCGCCGATTTCATTGCCACCGAGGAGATGCTGCGTCAGTTCATCAAGAAGACCAAGACAATGCTGGGATTCCGCAGGCCGCGGATCCTGATCTGCGTTCCGGCCGGTGCGACGCCGGTGGAGCGCCGTGCCGTCTATGAAACGGCGTTGTCGGCCGGCGCGCGCAGGGTGTACATGATCGAAGAACCCGTCGCGGCATCGCTCGGGGCCGGACTGCCGATTGATGAACCGTTCGGGCTGATGGTGGTCGACATTGGTGGCGGTACCACGGACATAGCCGTGCTGTCATCGGGCGGCGTGGTGCAGGCGAGGTCGTTGCGGTGTGCCGGCAATGCCATGGATGAAGCCATTATCCGGTTTGTGCGCCGGCAGCATCAGCTCCTCATCGGGGAGGCCAATGCCGAGCGCATCAAGATCGAGGCCGGTACGGCGCTGGCAAGCGGTGGGCAGGCGGCGGCTGAAATTCACATCCGCGGGCGAGACCTGCGCCAGGGCCGGCCGAAGAGCATTGTCCTGGGCCCGGTCGATATTGCCAGCGCTTTGTCGGGACCGATCGAAGAAATTGCCGAATTCGTGCAACGGGCGCTGGAGGATCTACCTGCCGAGATCGCCACTGATATTTGCGATCGAGGCATTTATCTTACGGGTGGTGGGGCATTGCTCAATGATCTCGACAAGGAACTGGAGCGTCAGATCGGTGTCAAGATGATGGTTCCGGAAAATCCGACGCATTGTGTGGTGAATGGAACAGCTGTTGTTCTCGAGAACCTCACAACCCATGATCATTTACTGATTAAACCTTAAGAAATTGCTTGTATTTTAACGGTTGACGACATTGGATGCCAGGCAAGAATCAGTCGGCGTTGGTGAAGGGCGCGTTGCACGGGCATGGCCATTCTGCGAGAGGATTTGTTTACACGCGGGCGATTTCGGCGCCATGCGCAGTCGATTTCCGGACTGCATTGCGCACTCGTTTTCGTTGCGTTGGCGTTGGTGGTGCTCGCGCGTGTCGAACATCCGCTCTCACGGTCTCTGCAATTGCAGATGAGTCGAACGCTGGCTCCGTTCATCAGCGAGGCCCGGCTCAGTATCGTACCGCTCGCAGCAGCCTGGGAACGAATCCACCTTCTGGTTGCCGGTTCAGGTGAACTGGATGCATTGCGCAAAGAAAATGCGCGGTTGCGCGCCGTTGAAAAGCGCGTCGCTCAAAGCAAGGAACGATATGTGGCGCTGGCGAAGACTGCGCGTTTAGTGCGCGATCTGGCGTCCGAGGAGGTCATCAGCGTTGGCGTGCTGGCGGGGGCTGATGGTGCGTTCCGGAGGTCGTTGTTGATCGACGCCGGTCGGCGCGATGGCATCTATGACGGGTATCCCGTTCACGGTCTGGGTGGCCTATTGGGGCGGACCATCGACGTCACCGATGACTCGGCGCGCGTATTGTTGTTCGATGACGTCAACAGCCGGGTGCCGGTGCACGTCGGGCGCGACATGCATCGTGCGATCGTTGCTGGCTACGGTGAGGGCGCGCCGCGATTGCTTTACCTGAAGGAGGCCAAAGCCGTTGCAGCGGGTGATCTTGTCACGACGTCCGGTGCCGCCGGCATGCTGCCGGCGGGTCTTGCCATCGGCAAGGTCGTCAAAACACACGACGGACTGAGAGTGCGACTTCTCGCCGACAAGGGTCCTTATCGGTTTGTTGCGGTGCAGCGCTTTGCCAGTCCACGCGACCGGCTGACCGGGTTTCTCGCTGCTAAGGCCTTCGAGCGGCGCATGCGCGAGCGCGAGCGAAACCCGCGACAGGCATCGGGGCCGGCGGAGCGTTCGCTGTCTGGTGGCGGACGAAACGCTCAGGATGGAGCGTTGCTCAGATGAAATATGCGGGTATCTTCTTTGGTCATCTTTTGATCGTGGGCGTCACGGTTTTGGCGGGCCTGCGGTTTGCTTTGCCGTGGGCGTTGGCCCCGGAGACGGCATTCGCCTTTCCAATGCTTGTGTTGGCGGTGATGGCCGTTGCGGTGATGCGCCATCCGATGTGTGCGCCCTCGTGGCTCTGCTTCGCGTGCGGGCTGAGCATCGACATCATGACCCAAGGGGTGTTGGGGTACTGGGCGCTGGTTTACCTCGCCGGAACATTGCTGATCCGACTGGCGCCGCAACGGATGACTGAACGCCTGTCCGGCCGGCTCGTCGCCCTGGTCGGTCTCGGGCTCGGCGTCCTGGTTGTGCAAACAGCAATCAGTTGGATCATCTACCAACAGGCCCCCGTGTGGGATGTGGTCGGGTTTGGCGTGGCCGTGATGATTGGTGCCGGCATTGTCCTGGAGGTGCTGCTGGCGCTGATCGGCAGTGTTCGGTTCCGCAGTGCCGGGTTCGGGTTGCTCGGTGGGCGAAGCTGAGGGTGAGAAATGTTTCTGCACCCCGGTGAGAGCGAGACGTCGCGCAAAGGTTTTACACGCCGTGCGCTCGTGTTGGGCGGCTTGCAAGCCCTTGGCTTTGCGGCCTTGGGCGGGCGCCTCTACCAGCTCCAGGTGATGGACGGTGCGCTCTATGCACCTCTCGCCACGCGCAACCGGATGTCGGAATATACGCTGGCGCCCCTGCGCGGTCGCATTCTCGATCGCCATGGACGGGTGCTGGCCGGTACCGATGAAGTCTATCGCTGTTATATTACGCCGTCGCTCGCAGGCGACGTCGAACGGGTGCTGGAAGCTCTCTCGGGTTTCATCCCGGTTGACCGGCGGGTGCGCGCGCGCGTGCTTGCAAGAGCGCGGCGACAATCGCCAAACCTGCCGATCGTGGTTGCGGATGACCTGACGTGGGAACAGGTGGCGCAGGCCAACGTTCACGCACCGTTGCTGCCGGGTGTGCAGATAGAAATTGCCGGGCGGCGGACCTACTCCGGCGGGCTCGCAATGGGCCACGTCGTCGGTTATGTCGGGGCGGTCGAACGGTTTGCGCTCGATGACCGCAGGGCGCTTCGCGTGCCCGGGTTCAGGATCGGGAAAACCGGCGTCGAACGTGGAATGGACCGCGTGCTGCTCGGCCGGGAAGGCAGCGTTCGGCGCGAAGTTGATGCGCGCGGCAGGGTCGTGCGCCAACTGGCCCGTATCGAGCCGGAGCGCGGGCGGGACGTTGTCCTGTCGATCGACACCAAGATTCAGGAACGTGTGCTCTCTCGGCTGCGCCGATTTCGGCGTGGGGCGTGTGCTGTCGTCGATGCGCAGACGGGTGAGGTGATGGCGCTTGCCTCGCAGCCGGGCTTTGATCCGGGGCCACTCACGGGCACGATTTCCGGACAGAACTGGCAGCGGTTGCGCAACAAGCGCGATGACCCGATGGTCAACCGCGCGGTGCAAGGCCTTTATCCGCCGGGCTCCACTTTCAAGATGGTCACGGCGCTTGCCGCGCTTGAAGCGGGCGTCATCACGCGGGGTGAAAAGATCCGGTGTGGTGGCTATGTGAAGGTTGCACGGCACAAGTTTCGCTGCTGGAACCGGAGCGGACACGGTCCGTGCAACCTGCATCGGGCGTTGCGCGAAAGCTGTGATGTCTATTTCTACGAAGTTTCCCAGCGCGTCGGCATGAAGCGGATCGCCGAGATGGCCCGAAAACTCGGACTCGGCGAAGTCTTCGAGAACGGTCTTGCCGGGCAGGGCCGCGGCATCGTTCCCGATGCGGATTGGAAGCGGGCCGCGCGCGGTCGGAGCTGGTATACGGGCGAGACATTGCTTGCGTCGATCGGCCAGGGCTACGTACAGGCCAATGCGCTGCAGCTCGCGGTAATGACCGCACGATTGGCCAGCGGACGCCGGTTGATGCCGCATCTGGCGCGCGTGTTTACGTCCGCCGTGCCGCATTCGGATGATGTGCTCGATATCGAGCCAAGCCACTTGCGGTATGTGCGAAAGGCGATGCTGGCCGTCGTCAATGAAGCAGGCGGCACCGGCAAACGGGCGCGTCTTACAGCACCGGGACTGGTCTTGGCAGGCAAGACGGGCACATCGCAGGTAACGCGCTTGTCATCCAGGTTCAGCCAGGCCTCGCTCAGATGGCGGTTGCGCGACCACGCGCTGTTTGTCGGTTATGTTGCGGAGGAAGACAGCGGTCGGCCGCGCTTTGCGCTGTCGGTCATCGTCGAGCACGGGGGAAGCGGCGGCAAGGTTGCAGCGCCGCTGGCGCTGCGTGTGGCGAGAGACGTTCTCGAGTTCGAGGACGCGCTGCTGGCCGAGCGAGACGCGTGGCACCAAGCCGGTTCGCGCGACGCGGTCGACTACGGGCGGGGTTAGCGCATGACCGGACCCGGGTTCGAGGACTTTTACGCAGGGCATCGACCGCTTTCGGTCGGCGAAAAACTTGCCCGCGTTCATTGGCCGGTGATCCTGGTGGTCTGTTTGATCGCCGGAATTGGCGTGATGTCGCTTTACTCCGTTGCTGATGGCTCGTTCAGCCCCTGGGGCGATAAACAGATCATACGGTTTCTGCTAGGGCTTGGTCTGGTGCTGGTGATTGCGGTCGTACCGCGGTCGTTCTGGCTTGCGTCTGCCTATTCATTTTACCTCGTCGCATTGATCGCGATCGGTCTCGTGTTGGTGATGGGGGCGGAGGCTGGCGGGGCACGACGATGGATCGATATCGGCGGTGTCAGCGTGCAACCGTCCGAACTGATGAAGGTGACCCTCATTCTGGCACTGGCACGCTACTATCAATGGCTCCCGCAACGGTGGGTGTCGCACCCGGTTGGATTGATCGCGCCGGCCTTGATGATTGCGCTGCCAATGGGGTTGACGCTGCTGCAACCCGATCTCGGAACAGCGGTGCTGTTTGCCATTGTCGGGCTTAGTTTGATGTTTCTCGCCGGCGTGCACTGGGGGTATTTCGTGGTTGGTGCCGGTGGCGCGATCGCCTTGGTGCCGCTGTTGTGGGAGCAGCTGCACGACTATCAGCGGCGGCGCATCGAGGTCTTTCTCAACCCACAAACCGATCCACTCGGCAGCGGCTATCATATCGCGCAATCGAAGATCGCGCTTGGTTCCGGCGGCGTATCGGGCAAGGGGTTCATGCAGGGCACACAAGGCAAACTCGACTTTCTTCCTGAAAAGCACACCGATTTCATTTTCACCAATTTCGGTGAGGAATGGGGCTTTATCGGTGCCGTGGCGCTGATGGGCTTGTTCGCGGTATTGGTCGGCCTGTTGCTCATCATGTCGTTGCGATGTGCCAGCCAGTTCGCCCGCCTGACGATTGCCGGCACCGCGGTCATGATATTCGTCTACGTTTTCATCAATATCGCAATGGTTACGGGGCTCATTCCGGTGGTCGGCGTACCGCTGCCGCTGGTGTCGTACGGGGGAACGTCGATGCTGACGGTGATGGTTGCGATCGGCCTTGCAATGTGTGCTTACGTGCACCGCGGGCGCTGGTTCCGGCGCGGTGAGCTGGGCGTGTTCTGGTGAAGGATGCCCCAAAGCGCGTCGCAAAAATGCGTCTCGCTTCGGGTTTCATTGCCTCACGCCGCTATGCGCGGTTCGCGCGGCGGCTCCGGCGGGGCGGCCATTCGGCCGGGTCGCGTTGCTCCCTTGTGAGTCAATCCGTTTTGCTGCGGCATGCCTTAAAGCGCGTCGCAAAAATGCGTCTCGCTTCGGGTTGATTTGCCTCGCGCCGCTATTCGCGCTTCGCGCGGCGGCTCCGGCGGGGCGGCCTTTCGGCCGGGTCGCGTTGCTCCCTTGCGAGTGAATCCGTTTTGCTGCGACATGCCTTAGATCATCGTGCATTAATTCGGAACCAGACCGATTCCGAATTGAAGCAGGTTGCTCTTGCGTTCCGGCACCCCTTAAGCCGACGACGGGATGGAGGTTTGCCGGTGCCGGCGTCACTGCCATTCAGATCGTGATCTCGTATCCATCGTATGCGCATTCTTCCGGTACGTCGTCGATATGGGCAAGCATCTCGGCCCCCATGTGGGTCAGGACGAGCCGTTTTGCCTTGATATCCGCGCGATGTTCGACAAGGTCCGGGTAGTTCATATGGAAAGGTACGGGCTTTTCGTAGAAATAGCACTCGCTGATCAAGACGTCGGCGTTTTCGGCCAACGCCGGGATGTGGTCCGTCCAGGCGCTGTCACCGGTGTAGGCGATGACCTTGCCGGCAACCTCGATGCGCAGTGACGTCGGGTGAGTTTCGCGGGTGTGGATTGCAGGGTAGGTCGTGACTTTGAGGCCGCAGACATCGTGCGTGCGGAGGGTTTCGAGTTCCAGCATGGTCAGGTCGAACTTCGGTACCATGCGCCCGCTCCCCGGAAACAGCGCTTCGGTGACGGACTTCATGCGCTGCGGCGTGTCCTTGGGGCCGGCGACGACCAGCGGTGTCGTGCGCTTGGCGCCGAGCATGGCTTCCATGAGCATCGAAGGGATGCCTGCGCAGTGGTCACCGTGAAGGTGTGACAGCAACACGAGATCGATTGTGTTGTGGGCAATGCCTAGCGCATTAAGGGCGATCAGGCTCGATGCGCCGAAATCGACGGCAAAGCGAATGTCCGGCGCATCGACGATGAAGCAGGTGTTAAAGCGCCCGCCGCTGCCAAAGGCATCACCGGTGCCGGCAAACGTGATCTTTACGCTCATGGCTCTGGCCCCCTCACTGTTTTGTGCCGTTTCGCGCGCCGTTGATCATGAATTCTATCACGTTGGCTGTGTTGAGGCTCACGGCAATGCCAAAATTATCCGGGCAGGGCCACGGAACCGTTGGCGTTGGCCGTAACCCTGAAACGATCGACACTTTCGCGTGGTGGTCTGGTAGCGCATCAAAATGATTTTGATTGAGGCAATCGACGCGCCGGGGTGGCGATCAGATCAAGAGGGAGGCTGGGACGGAGCGAAGGTTTTGCCAGGTGCAGCGCTCGCTGGCAGCTTGTGACCGGTACCACGCGTCAGGCAGTCCTGTGACTTTCGATCGTGCGCCAGGTTGTGCTCCGGCGCCTGCACTCTGCGGCGCCGCGGTGTGCACCCGCCTCTGTCACCGGACGAACCGGCGGAGACGCCGCCCAGAAAATGCAACCTGTCTGAGGCAAGTTGCGGGATCGATCATCGGTAGACCAGGGTCGGCAGGTAGAGCGCGAGTTGCGGGAATGCGATCAGCAGCGCGACCATGGCGATCATCATGACGACGAACGGTGCCGCCCCATAGGCAACATCATTGAACTGGCCGCCGCGGGAGCGGATGCCGTGGACAACATAGAGGTTGACACCAATGGGAGGTGTGATGAGGGCGGCTTCCATCAGCACCGTAATCAGGATGCCGAACCAGACGCCATCGTAGCCCATCTTTGTGACCAGGGGAAAGATGATCGGCACCGTCGTCAGCAGCATGGAGAGCGTCTCCATGAACATCCCCAGGATCAGATAGAAAATGACGATCAAGATCATCGTTTGCAGCGGCGTCAATCCGAGATCTTCGATGAACTTGATCAGCGCCTGGGTGACGCCCATGAAGCCGAGGATAAAGTTGAGAAACACCGCAGCAAGGATGATCAGCATGATCATTGCCGTGGTTCTCATCGTACCTTCAAACGCCTCGCGCAGCATGGTGGGCGTCAGCGCCCGGTTCCAGGCCGCAAGCAACAGTGCGAAACAGACGCCGACCGAGGCGGCTTCGGTCGGCGTTGCAATGCCGGCATAGATCGAACCAACGACCACGCCGAACAGCATGATCGGCGGGATGAGGTCGGGCAGCACGCGAATGCGGTCGGTCCAGGTTGTCGCGACCTTGGCACCGCCCCAACTCGGCCGGATGACACAGGAGACAAGGATAATGAAGATGAACAGCGAGGACAGGATCAGACCGGGAATGATTCCGGCGAGGTACAGCTCCGGAACCGAGGTGTCCGTGATCAGGCCGTAGATGATCAGGTTGATCGACGGCGGGATAAGAATGCCTAGCGTTCCGCCGGCCGCGAGTGAGCCGAGGAACAGCGATTCATTGTAGTTGCGCTTCGTGATTTCCGGGTAGGCGACGGTTCCGACCGTCGCGGCGGTGGCAACGCTGGAGCCGGATGAGGCGGCAAAGATGGCGCACGAGCCGATGTTGGCGTGCATCAGGCCTCCGGGCAGCCAGGACAGCCACTGCGCAACGGCATTGTACATGCGGCGGGCGACGCCGGCGCGGAGCATTATTTCGCCAAGCAGGATGAACATCGGGATGGCAACAAGGATGAACTCCTTGCTCTTGTCCCAGGTGAACTCACCGATGGCGATGGAAAGGCGGCCGCCCATAAAAATGTAGTCGAGGCCGATGGTGAGAATGCCGAGGACGGCCGCAACCGGTACGGCCGACACCACGAGGATGAGGAGCGCAACAACAATCCAGCCGGCCATTTCAGGCGCCCCCGCCGTTATTATTCTGTTTCAATTCTTTGATGCCGTGAGTTTCTTCTTCAATCTCTTCCTGCACGCTCAATGTCCCAGCGACCTTCTGAACGGTGTCGAGCTTGCCGGTGAGCAGCGCCAGGCCGGAATAAATGATGAGGAAGCCCAGTGTTATAAGAAACATGATCAGGCCGGAGATCCAAAACATCTGCGGAATCCACAGAGGTGTTGCGAGAGTGGATATCGCGACGGAGTTTTTCTCCCAGGACGTCGTGAACACCTCCCAACCGGAAATGGTCAGCAGCGACATGTAGAAGAACAAGAGGATTAGGCCGACAACGTCGAGGATGCTGCGAGCCAACCGGGGAAGAAAATTATAAACGGCATCAATGCGGATATTCGATCGGTGGATCGCGCAATAGGAATAGGCCCAGGTGGTTCCCCCGGCGAAGACATAGCCGGAAATTTCATCCGAGCCACTCATCGTGACGCCGATGAATTTGCGCGCGAGCACGTCGCCCGTCACCATAATCGCAGCCAGAAGCAAGGCGGCGCCGCCGATCCAAACCGCGATGCGCGAAAGCCGTTCCAACCCGTCGTGAATCGTCTCTAGGGCGTGCAATGATGTTCCCCGTTTGGGCTGTGCGTGCCGGACGGCCGAGCGAGCGTCCGGATCATCATCGACCGCCGCGCCAGGCGCTTGTGGAGCGGCGGTCGTAAGGTCGTCTTGGTGGGACCCAAGCCCATCTAGACTCAAGCCTATCTATCTAGACCCAAGCCTATCTAGTTGAGCGGTGCCTTCAAACCGGCAACCTTGCCGACCGTGGCGTTCCACTGCTCGGCACAGGCCTTGCCGCAACGCTTGGCAAAGCGTTTCAGGACGAAGTCGGTCACGATTTGCTTGAGCTGCGCCTTGTCGGCATCGCCCGGCTCAACCGGCTTCATGCCACCTGGCTTGCCGAACGGGCAGGGGCCTTGGGCGTTGCAGTCCATGCCGATCTTGTCGAGTTCGGCCGTCCGGCCCCACATCTCATCTTCGAGCTTCTTGGCGGCGTTGGCGATGGTCTCCTGCGTCTCTTTCGAAAGGCTCTCCCAGACCTTCATATTCATGGCGCCGAAGCTTGCCGCATAACCGAGACGGATGCGGATGTTGGTGTTGGCGACCTGCCACCACTTGGCGTTATAGGCCGGAGTTGTGCCGGTGATGCCGCAATCGGCAACGCCCTTTTGGAGGGCTGGTACAACTTCCGCAAAGGCGATGGTCACGGCGCTGGCGCCGAGACCTTCGATGAAGTCACCAAGGGTGGTCGAGTAGGTGCGGATCTTCTTGCCTTTGAGATCCTTGAGGCTCGTGCCGGCACCCTCCTTCAAGTTGCACCACATCTGCTGGCTCGGGAACGAATAGAGGAACAGGAGCTTCGAATTGTACTTACTGGCAAGAGCCTTCTCGATCACCGGACGGTAGGCATCGAGAGCGGTGCGGTAAGTCTTGAAGTCTTGGAAAACGCCGGCGAGGTCGACGCCTTCGAGTTCAGGCGCGTCCGCTGCAGCGTACGTGGTCACGGCATGGGCGACATCATAGGCGCCGATTTTGAGCAGGCGGACCACTTCAAAGCCGGACAGGCCAAGTTCGGTGTAAGGCTTGGCATTGGCCGTCAGATTGCCGCCCGATGCCTTCGGCAGATCTTCGGTCCAAAAGCGCTTCTCGAACTCTTTCCAAGCAAAGAGATTGCCCCAAGATCCGACGACCTTGAACTCCTTCTTGTCTGCCGCGATGGCGGGAGCCGTAAGTGCGGCGGCCGCAAGTGCGGTTGCCGCGGCGGCTGCCAGTGTCAGTTGAATCCGTTTCATCAGGTCTCCTCCCGTGATGTCAGCGGCCATTGATATTGCAGTACCGGATAACCCGGAACCGGCGGATTGCCATTATTCTGCCGCTGCCGGCTGGTCTGCCGGCAAGCGGTAACTTTACAAATTGTCGGGTCGGGCACAACTCCCATGTGGGCTGCAAGTTGCGGCAATCACTGATCAAATCTCAGGCACAAGCTTTAATTAGCCCCAGTCCTGCCCGAATGCCGTGGGCGGTTTCTGAAACGCGACATGGTCGCCAAAGTGGACGACCTTGGCGGTCCAGTCCTTGATTGCCGACGGATTGATATCGAAGGTCGGGCCATCTGTCTTGATGTGGTCACGGTCAGCCACGTAGGCATCGGCCGGTTGCAGCGTGGAGCCACGCTGGACCAAATCCCATATGAAATAATGGTGCGGTACAACGATCTTGGCGCCGAGCCTGGCGGCCAGTTGATCAGCCTGCTCGTAGGAGAGAATGTGCATCGAGGCATCGATCGGCAACAGGGCGACATCGACCTGGCCGATCATCTCCCAGACGTGGGCGTTCGGGTCCGGCCGGTTGTCACCCCAATGGAGGATGCGCAGGCCGCCGGTTTCGACGATGATGATGGTGTTGTCGAACTGGCGCGGATTGTTGGGGGGGCGGGCATCGATCCCGGCGGTCTTGAGATACATTTCCGGCCAGTCGTAGGTGCTGCCCGGTGGCGCGACACTGCAATGCTTGTCGGCAATGCAGTGAATGTGCACGTCGGCAAACCGATATTCACCGATCGGGCGGTCGAGGACGACGTGGGCATCGGGTTTGTGGACTGCATCGTGGTCGAAGTGCGCGTGCGTCGAGCAAACTATATCAACCTCGACCTCTGGAAAGTCGCCGCGGTACCAGTCCCACTTGCCCGAGGGATGGTTGCGCCACGGATCGATCATTACGGAAACACCGGCCGGCGAAGTGATGCGAAAGCACGATGCACCGAAATATGACAGCGCGACCGGACCGTCCGATCGCGACTCGGCCGGTTTTGCCTGCAATTCGATCATGCGGTTGTGGTTGGTCGAGCGGCGCCAGGCCAGCATGCCTTCATCCAGGTTGCCCATGGTGCACTTCCTCGGTTGAGAATGGATCGAGCGCCGGTCTTTTTTCAGAGCACGGCCAGTTCGGCGTTAAGGAGATCCGTCACCAGCATGCACCCGGGCGCATGCGTGATGCAGATTGGCGGTTTGGCGAATGCGACGATCGCTTGAGGGGTTACGCCGCAGGCCCAGAAGACGGGCACTTCGCCGTCCTTCAGCTCCGGCGGGTCGCCGTAGTCGGGCTGCATGAGGTCGCCGATGCCGATTGCCTCCGGGCTGCCGAAATGGACCGGTGCACCGTGCACCTCGGGAAACCGCGACGTGACCTGGATGGCGCGTATGGCGTCAGCCGGCTTGAATGGGCGCATCGAGACGACCAAGGGGCCTGAAAACCTGCCGGCAGGCTTTGTCTCGATTGAGGTCCGGTACATTGGTACGTTGACGCCGCGGTCGATGTGGCGCAGTGAGAGGCCGGCTTCGAGAATCGCTTCTTCGAATGAGAACGAACAGCCGAGCACGAAGGCGACGAAGTCCTCGCGCCACAGGTCGGTGATGTCCGTGCACGTGTCGACGCATTCGCCATCTTCAAACACGCGGTACATCGGGACGTCGGTGCGAATGTCGATGTTCTTGCCTAGGCTCGGCAGTGCCGGGTCGCCAGGCGCCGACTTGCCGATCAGCGGGCAGGGCTTGGGATTGAGGTGGCAAAACGCAAGAAAGTCGTCGGCATGGGACTTGGGCAGGATGGCGAGATTGCCCTGAACCATGCCCGGGGCAAGGCCGGAGGTTTGACCCGTGAGCTGGCCACTGCGCGCCTGGCTGCGCACAACGCGCGACTGGGCGCGCCGGTCGGACGTGGGCACATGTACGTTCATCGAGCGGCACTCCATGTTGCGGACACTTGTCAGATCATCATAGGCGATCGACCCGTTCTGGGAAGTGGGTCGGCGGGCGATCAGCGCAGCATGCGGTCCGGCAGGTCGAGGCCAACGCCAACGAGGTGGCCGAAAGTATCGTGCAGGCGGCTGGTGAAAGCGGGATCGAGGGGCGGTCGCAGGATCGAGCGGACGTTGTCGCGAACGTGCTCCTTGCGGCCCGTGCCAAACAATATGACGTCGGCGCCGGCTTGGTGGCGGGCGAAGCGGTAGGCTGCATCCGGGATGCTTTCGGCACCGCCCTCAGAGACTAGGAAGGCGAGCGGATCGCCGTCATGGGCGAAGTCTGCCGGCAGACTTCCCTGCTCAACGAGCTTTGCGAACGTCTGCTTGCGATTGTCCGGACGGCTGAAGATGTTGCGGACAACGAACATCAACAACGTGCCGATGCCGCGCTGCTGCGCCGTTGGAAACACCGCCGTGCGGGCGTTTTGGTTGAGCAGGCTGTAGGCAAGCATGATGACATCCCACGGCTCATCCCGGACTGCGCCGGTGAGCATCTCCTGGCGTGGATCGTGTGGGCCGGTCTCGGTGATGCCAATGTGACGGATCTTGCCCTGTTCCTTGGCGCGAACCAAAGCGGGCGCCAGGTTGTCGCGGGTCTGACGGTAAGCATCCGGGCGAACGGCGTGGAAGTGGAAGACGTCGATGTATTCGGTGTCGAGGCGTTTGAGTGCGGCATCGACCTTGGTTGTGACATCGGCGGGCGACGCGCTGTCGGGACGCAAGATCGCCTTGGTGGAGATCACGAGTTTGTCACGGTCGTAAAACTTTGCTGCACGGCCGACGAGGTGTTCCGTGCCGTAGTCTTCGGCCGTATCAAGAAAATTGACGCCAAGGTCAATGGCCGTGCGGACCAGCTCGATGCACTCGTCCGGGCTGGCGCCTCGGCCAAGCCCGATCCGGCTGTTGCCGCCGCAGCCGAGACCGGCGACGCTGACATTGAGACCGGTGCGGCCGAGCTGCGTGTATTCCATGGGTGTCCTCCGCTGCACCCGGCCGCGCTGTTCGCCAGGCTGCGTGATGGTATAAGGTTTGGCATGAAGCTCGTCATCTTTGATTGTGATGGTACGCTCGTCGATAGTCAGCACATGATCGTCGCGGCGATGTCCACCGCCTTTGCCGCGGCCGGGCTGGCACCGCTGCCACGACGTGAGGTGTTGTCGATCGTGGGGTTGTCGCTGCCGCTGGCGGTCGCGCGTTTGCTGCCGGATGCCGAACCGGCCGTCGTTGAGGCCGTTGCTGATGGTTATCGCGATGCCTTTCAAGCACTCAGACAAAGCCCGGACCATCATGAGCCGCTCTACGAGGGCATATTGGAGTTGGTGCACGAGCTCGATAGCCGGCCGGATCATGTGCTCGCAATTGCAACGGGCAAATCGCGGCGCGGCGTCAACGCACTGTTCGACCGCATGGACCTGCACGGGGTTTTCGCATCGGTGCAGACCGCCGATACGCATCCCTCCAAGCCCGATCCATCGATGATCATGTCCGCGCTGCGCGAGACCGGCGTGGCGGTGGACCGGGCGGTGATGATCGGAGATACGACGTTTGATATGGAAATGGCATGCCGGGCAGGTGTCGTAGGGATCGGCGTGTCATGGGGCTATCATTCGGTGCGGGATTTGCGTGTCTCAGGCGCGGTTTCGGTGGTCGATGATGCGCGCGGGCTCGGTCTGGAAATCGATCGCGCGTTTGGCAGTCAAGAGAAGCAATGATGTCTGACACTGGAAAGGGCGCGAACGGTGGGGCGACGGCACGTCCCGCCGTGGCGGAGCATGGGCGCGCTTTGCCGAAGCGGTTTTATGATGAGGCGTGTGTCGCTGCGGTAGACGACGGCTGGGCCGTGGTGCTGGACGGGCGCAACGTGCGCACCCCTGGAAAGCAGGTTTGGATGGTCGCGAGTGCGGCCCTGGCGCAGGCTGCCGCGGACGAGTGGGCCGTGCAAGCGGACGTGATCGATCCTGCGACCATGCCAATCAACCGGCTCGTCAATACAGCGCTCGATGGCGTTGCAGGCCAAGAGCGTGCGGTGCGCGATGAGATCGTGAAGTTCGCCGGCAACGATCTATTGTGCTATCGCGCCGATCATCCGCAGGAATTGGTGGCGCGACAGGCAGCGCTTTGGGATCCGGCGCTTGCCTGGCTTGCCGATGCCAGAGGCGTCCGGCTGGTCACGTCGCAGGGGATCATGCCCGTTGCCCAGCCACGGCAGGCGATAGAACGATTTGCCGGGTTGGTCGCCGGTTGTGATGCGTTGAGTCTCGCAGCGCTGCACGTGTTGGTTACGCTGAGCGGATCTGCCGTTCTTGGTTACGGAATCCTCGAAGGCGCGTGGTCGGCACAGGAGGCGTGGTCTTGGGCGCATGTCGATGAGGATTGGCAGATCGAGCAGTGGGGCAAGGATAGCGAGGCGCAGGCCCGGCGGGCCTATCGATGGTCCGAATTCGAGGCGGCGGCGCGGATCCTTGAACTGGTGGGCCAGGGCCAAGGCGGTAAATCCTCTTAGGTCCTGTTCTTTGTACTGATTTCACAACCGCGGTCGTCATGCTATGGACCGGCGGTCAGATGTGAACCGGCGCCATCCCCGAGTGCGCTGCTGCAGGACTATGCCGCTATGAAAGACATCATCGAAGAGTTGGAGCGCCGGCGTGCGATTGCCAGAGAGGGCGGTGGCGAGCGCCGCATCTCAGCACAGCACCAGCGTGGCAAGCTGACGGCGAGGGAGCGCATCGAACTGTTGCTCGACGAAGGATCGTTCGAGGAATTCGATATGTTCGTCGAACACCGGTGCACCGACTTCGGAATGGCGGCTACGAAGTTTCCGGGCGATGGCGTCGTCACCGGCTGGGGTACGATCAACGGCCGCGTGGTCTATTTGTTCGCCAAGGATTTTACGGTTTTCGGCGGTTCGCTTTCAGAAACGCACGCGCGCAAGATCACCAAGATCCAGGACATGGCGCTGCAGAACAGGGCACCGATCATCGGCCTTTTTGATGCCGGCGGGGCACGCATCCAGGAAGGCGTGGCAGCCCTTGGCGGTTACGGTGAGGTGTTCTTGCGCAATGTCTTGGCATCGGGGGTCATTCCGCAGATTTCCGTCATCATGGGGCCGTGTGCGGGCGGGGACGTCTATTCGCCGGCAATGACGGATTTCATATTCATGGTGCGCGACACGAGCTATATGTTCGTGACCGGCCCGGATGTGGTCAAGACGGTCACGAACGAGGAGGTCACCGCGGAAGAACTCGGTGGGGCCAGCGTGCACACGACCAAGTCTTCAATTGCAGACAACGCCTACGAGAACGATGTCGAAGCGTTGCTGCAAATGCGGCGGCTGATGGATTTTCTACCGGCCAGCAATTTGTCCGGCGTACCGGAATTGCCGACACGGGATTCGGCAAAGCGGGTTGAGACGTCGCTCGACACGCTCATTCCCGACAATCCCAACAAACCTTACGACATCAAGGAACTCATCCTCAAGATCGCCGACGAAGGCGATTTCTTCGAACTGCAGCCATCGTTCGCCAGGAACGTTGTTGTCGGCTTCGCGCGCATGGAAGGGCGCACCGTCGGGCTGGTCGCCAACCAACCGATGGTGCTGGCTGGCGTGCTTGACAGCGATGCGTCGCGCAAGGCGGCGCGGTTCGTGAGGTTTTGCGACTGTTTCGAAATCCCGATCGTCACCTTAGTCGACGTTCCCGGGTTCTTGCCGGGAACAGCCCAGGAATATGGTGGGCTGATCAAGCACGGCGCTAAGCTGCTGTTTGCCTATTCGGAGGCGACAGTGCCAAAGATTACGGTGATTACCCGCAAGGCCTATGGCGGCGCTTACGACGTGATGAGTTCGAAACACATTCGCGGTGATGTGAACTACGCCTGGCCGTCGGCGGAAATCGCGGTGATGGGGCCGAAAGGGGCAGCGGAGATCCTCTACCGGTCCGAGTTGAATGACCCCGACAAGATCGCCCAGCGCATCCAGGACTATGAAGAGCGCTTTGCCAATCCGTTCGTGGCTGCAGAGCGTGGATACATCGATGAGGTTATTCTGCCGCGCAACACGCGGGTGCGGATTTGCCGGGCGCTCAACATGCTGCGCAACAAAACGGTCGAAAACCCCTGGAAGAAGCACGATAACATTCCACTTTGATGCGTTCGCGACGGGCCGCACGCAGCACGATATGTTGCTATGCGTGCCGTACGGTACCGGGTGTGATGAATGTCGTGCTTGCCTTGCATCGCCGAGCGATCCATCGCACGTTGGTGCCAATTCCAGCGTCCAGGGAGCGGAAATATGGAGCTGACACTCACGGCGTCCGACGGACACAAATTTCAGGCTTATGTCGCCGAAGCCGCAGGCAATGCCAAAGGCGGCATTGTTGTCATCCAGGAGATTTTCGGTGTCAATTCGCACATCCGCTCGGTTGCGGATGACTATGCAAAGCAAGGCTATCTGGCGTTGGCGCCGGCGCTTTTCGATCGGGTGCGGCCGGGTATTGAGCTTGGCTACGACACGGATGATGTCGCCCAAGGTCGCGAGATCCGAGGACAAATCTCGACAGAGGACGCGCTCAAAGACCTGACGGCTTCGGTCGCCGAGATCAAGGGGCGTGGCCTGAAAGTTGGTGTTGTCGGCTATTGCTGGGGCGGCTCACTGACGTGGGAAGTGGCCTGCGGCCTCGACGGTGTCGCGGCGGCGAGTTCCTATTACGGGGGCGAAGTGCCGAAGCGTGCGGCCCTGTCCCCGAAGTGCCCGATCATTCTGCATTTCGGTGAAACCGATGCATCGATCCCGATGGACGGCGTCAACGCCTTCATCGGCAAGCACCGCGATTTGCCGGTTCACGTCTATCCGGCCGGGCATGGTTTCAATTGCGATCAAAGGGGGTCCTACGACGCCGAGAGTGCCCGGCTGGCTCGCGAGCGCACCTTGGCGCATTTCTCGGAACACATCTGAGGCACAACTCGGATTTCAGGCGAGAGTGTCGCGGCCTGCCGGCTCATCAGGCTGGCAGGCCGGATGTTGTGTGTCGGGCCCAGGCGATGCGGTTATCGGATGATCAGCGTCGCAATCTTGGTGTGGGTCAGCAACTTCATGGCCTGGCTCCCGAGGAGCAGACCTTCAAGACCACGACGGCCGTGTGAGCCCATGACGATCAGATCGGCGCCGCATTTCTCGGCCGCCTTGATGATGCCGTCGTAAGGCCAGTGGCTGTCCTGATGGATGGTATCGCACGCGATGCCGGCTTTCTTCGCCGTTTCGGTGACACCAGCAAGAATTTCCCTGGCATATTCTGCTGTGCGGCGCTTGTACTCGGCGGGATCAACCATGCCCATGGAATCTGTAAAGCCAACGGCTTCGTAGGGTTCAGACACCGTGACGGCGGTCATTTTTGCGCCAAGGGCCTTGGCAAGATCGATGGCTTGCGCGGTGGCAGTTGCGGCAATGTCGGAACCGTCAGTTGCGAGCAAGATTTGGGTATACATGGCGTGTTCCCTTTCCAATGTTTGACGGGGCCAATGTGTGACGGGGCTAACACGACCTGGCGGGTCGATGGAGGTCGTGAGTAAGCGTGACATGCACACAGCGCAGGTGCTTTGCGCTCGATCAAATGGAGAACGGGCCAGACAGCGGGTGGGACACGCGCTGGGGGCGCGGGAAGTTGTGCTAGATCATCGTGCCTTAGCTGGAACCGCTGTCGCGCCTCCAACTTAAGGCACAAAGATGATCGCCTCTGAAGAAGCGAGCAACTTTCTGCTGTAATTCGGAATCGGACCGATTCCGATTTCAGGCAGGTTGCCCTAGTTTCGGCTATAGATGCAAAGAACCGTGTGTTGGTTTTGGGGTTGTCGCGGTGGCAGCGAAGATTGATCGGGTTGAGTCAAAGCTCTTTAAGATTCCTCTGGCGGAAGTGCTGTCGGATGCCAGGCATGGCGACCACACGCACTTCGAAGTGGTGACCGCAACAGTTCACACCAGTGATGGACATCACGGAACGGGCTACACGTATACCGGTGGCAAAGGGGGGCATGCGATCCGGGCGATGATTGACCACGACCTCGCGCCGTTCCTCGCGGGGCAGGAAGCCGGCGACATCGATCACCTGTTCGATGAAATGCAGTGGCATGTTCATTACGTGGGTCGCGGTGGCATTGCGTCGTTTGCCATTTCAGCGGTCGACATCGCCCTGTGGGATATCAAGGGAAAAGCGGAAGGCAGGGCGCTGGCGGATATGGCTGGCGGCGCCGGAGCGACAACCAAGGCCTACTGCGGCGGCATCGATTTCAACTTCTCGACCGAACGATTGCTGTCAAATATCGAAGGGTATCTGAGCCGCGGGTTCAACGCGGTGAAGATCAAGGTCGGGCGGGCGAACCTGGATGAAGACGTCGACCGCGTGAGAGCCGTCCGCGAGCTGATCGGCCCGGATGTCGCGTTCATGGTCGATGCGAACTATGCGTTGTCGGTCGAGCAGGCGATTGCGGCTGCCAACGCGTTCAAGCCTTTTGACATCGTGTGGTTCGAAGAGCCGATCGATCCCGATAACTATGCAGGCTATAGCGCGGTTGCCCGCGCGACGGGCGTGCCGCTTGCGATGGGCGAAAACCTGCATACGATTCATGAGTTCAAGTTCGCCTTCGCGCAATCGTCGCTCTCATATATTCAGCCGGACGCCTCGAATTGCGGCGGGATTACCGGCTGGTTGCGCGTTGCAACGCTGTCGCGGGTCCATGGTCTGCCGGTCTGCAGTCACGGCATGCAGGAGTTGCACGTGAGCCTGATGGCCGGCCAGAGCAATGCCGGTTGGATGGAGGTGCACAGCTTTCCGATCGATACTTACACGATGCGACCGCTGGTAGTCGAAAATCACCTGGCCGTTGCGCCGTCGGATCCCGGCACCGGCGTGACCTTTGACTGGGAGCGATTGGCGGAGCATCTCGTCAGGTGAAATTCCGGTCGAGCGGGTGCACGTGTTGTCGCGCGGCCCGCGCGCGGCGCGCCTGGCTATTTCAGGAACCGCTTGACGCTGGCGACGAAGTCCGTGAAGCGGTCGTGGTGCACCCAGTGGCCGGCGTCGGCATACATTTCCAAGGTTGCGTTGGTAAACTTTGCGAGACGGCCATCTTCCTCGGGGTTCGATGCCCAGCTTTCTTCGCCATAGACGAGCAACGTCGGGCAGATCACTGCGGTCCACAACCGTTCGATGTCATCCTGAGGCAAGTCGCTTGGTGGCCAGGCCCGCAGGTAGTTGTCGAATTTCCAGGAATAGGTGCCGTCTTCGTTCTGGTTGACGCCATAGCGGGTGAGGTGGTCGGCCATTTCCCTTGTCAGAAACTGGTTTTTTTCCTGCATGCGGGTGGCCGCGTCTTGCAGGGTCTTGTACCGTTTTGGCTGGCGTGAGGAAAGATCACGCTTGCGATCGATCCATTCGCTGAGGCGTTCGGCCGGCGTCTTGCGCGCGCGCTCTGCCAGGACCTTCGGGGAGGAGCCCAGGCCTTCGATCGAGACCAGCTTGCGAACGTTATCGGGATAGATGCCGGCATAGCGCGTCGCGATGTTGCCGCCCAGCGAATGCGCGACAATGGTAACCGGCGCCAAGCCCAACTGGTGGATGAGCTGGGCGAAGTCGTAGACGTAGGCGGCCATGGTGTAGTCGCCGTCGTTGGCCCAGCTCGAGTCGCCGTGGCCGCGCAACTCCGGCACGATAACGTGCCAGTCGCTCATCAACTCAATTGCGACAGGGTCCCAACTGCGTCCATGGTCCATGCCTCCGTGCTGAAGGATGAGCGGTGGTGCTTCGCGATTGCCCCAATCCAGGTAGTGCAAGCGCAAGCGCTGCGACCAGTAGAAATTGGATGTTGGCCCAATGCTTTTTGGCCCCGGCGTGGCTTTCGCCGGAGACGTGGTGGTGCCATCTGCCTGGATTTTGAACGGGTTCCACATGGGGCGGCATATGACGTTGAAACGCCGCCGTCAGCAAGAGGGCTGCGCTGTTGTTGCCACTTGTCGTGGTGCATTTTCACGACGGTCATGGATTCGGGCGTACGGCAACCTTATTGAGCGGGTGTGGTTTAGCACGCGGCCGCAAAATGCTAATGGCATTGAACAAGTGCGCCGATGAAAACGTTTGCAGTGCTGTTTTCATGAATTAGCGTTGGCGCCGTCGAGAGTAAGCGAGGATGGGGGCGAATGGGCCAGGCCGAGCCAAAGGTGGACTTGAGCGTTCCGGTAGGGGACGAGGTCAAGACCACGACATGCTACATGTGTGCCTGCCGGTGCGGGATCAAGGTCCATCTCAAGGATGGCACCGTTCGCTACATCGAGGGCAATCGTGACCACCCGGTAAACAAGGGCGTGCTGTGCGGCAAGGGTTCCGCCGGGATCATGCAGCATTATTCACCGGCCAGATTGCAGGCTCCGCTCAAGCGCGTCGGGCCGCGCGGGTCGAACGAGTTCGAAGAAATAAGCTGGGACGAGGCGCTCGGACTTGCGGCAGAATGGTTGGGAGACGTGCGAGCGCGCGACCCTAAGAAGCTGGCGCTGTTTACTGGACGCGATCAAAGCCAGGCACTGACGGGCTGGTTCGCGCAACAGTTCGGCACGCCAAATTTTGCAGCTCATGGCGGGTTTTGCTCGGTGAACATGGCTGCTGCCGGGCTCTATACATTTGGCGGATCGTTCTGGGAGTTTGGTGAGCCCGACTGGGAGCACACACGCTATTTCATGATGTTTGGCGTTGCCGAGGATCATGGCTCCAATCCGATCAAGACAGGGCTCGGCAAACTCAAGGGGAAGGGCGTCAAATTCGTGGCCGTAAATCCGGTGCGCACCGGGTACGGCGCGATTGCGGATGAATGGGTCGGCATCAAGCCGGGTACCGACGGCATGTTCATCGCAGCGCTGATCCGGGAGTTGTTGATCAACGAGCAGGTCGACTTGCAATCACTGGTCAGTTTCACGAATGCCCCGTGGTTGGTGATCCAGGACGAGGGAGCATCAGACCACGGCCTTTTTGCGCGCAATGGCGACGGCAAACCACTGTGCCTGGACAAGGGTTCCGGCGAGGTCGTCGATGCAACTCAGGTGGGTATCTCGCCGTCGCTCTCAGGCGAGGTCGCGTTGGCCGACGGACGCAAGGCGGTGCCGGCATTCGAGCTCATCGCGGATCGGTTCTTGAGCGAATACCATTCGCCGGAAGAAGCCGAAAAGGTTACAGGGGTCAGTGCGCAAACGACCCGACGGATCGCGCGCGAGCTTGCCGAGGCGGCATTCGAGAATGAGGTCGTGCTCGACATCCCATGGACGGACTGGGCTGGCAGACGTCACGAGAAGATGATCGGTCGTCCGGTATCGTTCCACGCCATGCGGGGGATCTCGGCTCACTCCAACGGCTTCCAGACGTGCCGGATGCTGCATCTCTTGCAGATCCTGCTCGGGACCATCGATGTTCCCGGCGGGTTTCGCTACAAAGCACCGTTCCCACGACCGACGCCGCCACCGCTCAAGCCTGCCGGCAAACCTGACGCGGTGCAGCCGGAAACGCCGCTTGCAGGCGCGCCGCTCGGGTTTCCGACAAGCCCGGACGATCTGCTGCTCGACGCCGACGGCAAACCCGGACGGATCGACAAGGCCTATTCCTGGGATGCACCGATCGCAGCACACGGGCTGATGCATATGGTGATCACCAATGCGGCCAATGGAGATCCTTACCCGGTCGACGTGCTGTTCATGTACATGGCCAACATGAGCTGGAATTCGTCGATGAATATCCCGGCCGTGCTGCAGCATCTGACCGAAAAGGATGGCGAAACCGGCGCCTACAAGATCCCTAAGATCATCTATTCGGACGCATACTTCTCGGAGATGGTGCCTTACGCCGATCTGGTGTTGCCGGACACGACGTATCTCGAGCGATGGGACTGCATATCGCTTCTCGATCGTCCGATTTCCGATCCCGATGCGCCGGCCGATGCCATCCGGCAGCCGGTCGTCGAGCCGGACCGCAATGTTCGGCCGTTTCAAACGGCGCTGTTGGACCTCGGTGCGCGGCTCAAGCTTCCGGGCTTCGTGGAAGAGGACGGTTCGGCGCGGTATCCGGGCGGGTATGCCGACTACATCGTCAACCACGAGCGTGCGCCGGGCGTCGGGCCACTGGCCGGGTTTCGGGGCAGCGACGGCACGGCCTACGGCAAAGGGGCGCCCAACCCCGATCAACTTGCGGCCTACATCGAGAACGGCTGCTTTCATGCACACGAACTGGCGCCCGACCAGCGCTATTACAAGCACGTCAACAAGAGTTATCTCGACTGGGCGGTGGAGGCCGGCTTCATCGGGGCGGCCAATCCTGTGACGTTCCAGCTCTACCTGGAGCCGCTGCAGACGTTCCGACTCGCCGCGCAAGGCCATGGTGCGTGCCAGCCACCGGACAGCCATCGCGCGCGCATCGAACGGTTCTTTGACCCAATCCCCTTCTGGTATGCCCCGTTCGAGGGGACGATGCTTGATGAAGGCGCCTATCCGATGCACGCCATTACGCAGCGCCCGATGGCGATGTACCACTCGTGGGGATCGCAGAATGCGTGGCTGCGCCAGATCCACGGTTACAACCGGCTCTACATCAGCCGGAAAAAGGCGGAAGACATCGGCGTCCGGGACGATGGCTGGGTATGGATAACCAGTGCGATCGGGCGGGTCAGGGCGCAAGTGCGCCTGATGGACGGCGTCAATGACGAGACCGTGTGGACGTGGAATGCCATCGGCAAGCGGAGCGGCGCGTGGGGCCTTTCGGAAAACGCGCCGGAAGCCAGGAAGGGGTTCTTGCTCAACCATCTGATTTCGGAGCTGCTGCCCGAAAGAGAAGGCGGCTATCGCTTTTCAAACAGCGATCCGATTACCGGTCAGGCCGCATGGTACGATCTCAGGGTGCGTATCGAGAAAGTCGGCGAAGCGGATATCCACGAGACTTGGCCCCAATTCGAAGCTCTCGCTCCGGCACCCGCGCATGATAGCGAGCCACCCGACGTGCTGGCGTTTGGTGAAACGCTACGGCACGCAGAGAGGAGCGGACGATGACGGCGCTTCCTCAACGCACCGGAAAGAAGCTCGGGCTTGTCATCGACCTCGACACCTGTGTCGGCTGCCAGGCGTGTGCGACGAGTTGCAAGGAATGGAACACGGGCGGGTATTCGGCACCGCTGTCGGATCGCGATCCTTATGGGGACGATCCGACCGGGGCCTGGCTCAATCGTATTCACGGTTATGAAGTTTCGAACGGCAGTCAGTCGCGGATGGTGCATTTCCCGCGTTCATGCCTGCATTGCGAAGAACCGGCGTGCGTGACCGTGTGCCCGACGGGGGCCTCTTACAAGCGTGCTGAAGACGGCATCGTTCTGGTCAACCCCGACACGTGCATCGGCTGCAAGCTTTGCTCGTGGGCGTGCCCTTATGGTGCGCGCGAATATGACGACCACCACGGCGTGATGAAGAAGTGCACGCTGTGTGTCGACCGGATCTACAATGAGACGCTGCCCGAAGAGGATCGTGTGCCGGCCTGTGTGCGCGCATGCCCGACGGGCGCGCGGCATTTCGGCGACCTTGGGGACCCCGACAGCGAAGTTTCGATGCTGGTCGCCGAGCGGGATGGATACGGTCTGATGCCGGAAACCGGTTACAAACCGGTCAATCGCTATCTGCCGCCGCGACCGCGCCGGGATGGCCGCGACGATGAAGATGTCGCGAGGGAGGAGCGGGCACCGGCGCGAACGAGCGATAGGGATGCCACCGAGCGGTTCTTTCGCTGGGCCGACAAGTTGCTGTCGCGGTAATCGGGGAGGCGAGCACCATGCATCCTGCTTATTCCGTCATCCTTTTCACGACGGCGTCGGGCGCCGGTTACGGATTGCTGTTCTGGATGGCGGCCGGTGTGCTGATCGGCCTGGTGCCGCCGGATGCCGTGTTTGGCGTCTTCGGCCTTGGTTTGGCTTTGGTCTTGATTACCACCGGGCTCCTTTCATCGATGTTGCACCTGGGCCGACCCGAGCGGGCTTGGCGCGCGTTTTCGCAATGGTCAACGTCGTGGCTGTCTCGCGAGGGGGTCGCGGCGGTTGCCACCTACGTGCCGGCGGGTCTGCTCGCCATCGGTTGGGTGTTCTTTGAAAACGTCGACGGGTTGTTTGCCATTTGCGCCGTGCTCACCATGGCCGGAGCGTTGGGCACCGTGTGGGTGCACCGGAATGATCTATGCATCCCTGACGACAATCAAGGCGTGGCATCACCCGCTCGTTGCACCGATTTATTGCGTGCTTGCCTTGTTCACCGGTGCGTTGCTCTTCGGCGTGCTGGTGACCTTCTGGTTCGGTGCGGAAAGCGAGGTCGTCTGGCTCGGGCTGCTGTTGTTGCTGGCCGGTTGGTTTATGAAGGTCGTCTACTGGAGCCAGATTGATACCGCGCCAAAGACTGCGTCGGCCGGGGATGCTACCGGCCTGGCGCGTTTCGGCAAGGTAAGCGTGGTCGAAGAGCCGCATACGCAGGCGAATTTCGTGATGCGGGAAATGGGTTACGAGGTGGCGCGCGCGCATGCAGAAAAGCTGCGACTGGTGGCAACCGTTGCGCTGTTCGTGGTGCCGGCTCTCTGCCTGCTGGCGCTGCTGGTCGCGGCACCGGCTGTCGCCGTCCTCCTCTGCCTGGTAATGGTTGCCTCGATGGTGTTGGGCGTGCTTGTGGAGCGGTGGCTGTTTTTTGCCGAGGCGCGCCATATCGTGACGCTTTATTACGGTGCGCCGGCGATTTAGGCCGGGAATGCGAGCCAAAGCGCCGAGCCCGGGGTGTTTTCCCCGGGTTTCACGGACGCATTGCCACAGGTCGATTGTGCGGCCTTCCAGGTGTAGCCAAATCGGACCACGTCGATTAGTGTCCCGCTCCCGAAGTTGCAGCTTGCGCCCTGGTCGCTCAACGCGGATTTCGGCTCCCGTCACGGTTTCCCAGCATAGATTGCAGGGCCTCTCGGAACCGGCTATCCGGTCAAGCCAGCTTGCAGGCGCGCGCCTGGTGCAGCATCAGATCCGAAGGCGGCCGTTATGCCTAAACGCACTGATATTACTTCGATCATGATTATCGGTGCCGGACCGATCGTCATCGGTCAGGCGTGTGAATTCGACTATTCGGGCACCCAGGCCTGCAAGGCCCTGCGCGCCGAAGGGTATAGGATCATTCTGGTCAATTCCAACCCAGCTACGATCATGACCGATCCGGAGCTCGCGGATGCCACCTATATCGAGCCGATTACGCCCGACGTCGTCGCCAAAATCCTCGCGAAAGAACAGCCAGATGCATTGCTGCCGACAATGGGAGGCCAGACGGCGCTCAACACCGCGCTGGCGCTGCAAAAAAACGGGGTTCTGGAGGCCCTCGGTGTCGAGCTGATTGGCGCCAATGCAGAGGCAATCGACAAGGCCGAGGACCGCCAGCTTTTTCGCGAAGCAATGAAAAGGATCGGCCTCGAGACGCCGCGCTCGGCGTTGGCGCACAACATGGCCGAAGCAATGTCGGCGCTCGAAGTTATCGGCTTGCCTGCGATTATCCGGCCGTCCTTTACCCTCGGCGGCACGGGCGGCGGCGTCGCCTATAACCGCCAGGAGTATCTCGACATCATCGAGCGCGGCCTCGACGCCTCTCCGACGACGCAGGTCCTGGTCGAGGAAAGCGTGCTCGGCTGGAAAGAGTACGAGATGGAGGTTGTCCGCGATAAGGCCGACAACTGCATTATTGTCTGCTCGATCGAGAACGTCGATGCGATGGGCGTGCATACCGGTGACTCCATAACGGTTGCCCCGGCGCTGACGCTGACGGACAAAGAATATCAGATCATGCGCGATGCTTCGATCGCGGTGCTGCGCGAAATCGGTGTCGAAACCGGTGGTTCCAACGTGCAATTCGCGGTCGATCCGAAAGACGGTCGCCTGGTGGTGATCGAAATGAACCCTCGGGTATCACGATCGTCTGCGCTGGCCTCGAAGGCGACGGGTTTCCCAATTGCCAAGGTCGCAGCACGACTTGCCGTCGGCTACACGCTCGACGAGCTTGAAAACGACATCACCGGTGGGGCGACCCCGGCATCCTTTGAACCGACGATCGACTATGTCGTGACAAAGATTCCGCGGTTCGCCTTCGAAAAGTTTCCCGGTGCCGATCCAACGTTGACGACGGCGATGAAATCAGTGGGCGAGGTGATGGCGATCGGCCGGACATTCAGCGAAAGCCTGCAGAAGGCGCTGCGGTCGATGGAGTCGGGATTGACAGGCCTTGACGATGTCGAATTCGAGGGCCTCGGACAGGGTGACGACAAGAACGTTATCAGAGCCGCCGTCAGCCGTCCGGCACCGGATCGTATCCTAAAGGTGGCGCAGGCACTGCGGCTTGGGTTTGCGCCAGAACAGGTGCAGGAGTTCTGCCACTACGATCCCTGGTTCATCGCGCGCATTCAGGAAATCGTGGATGCTGAGGCACGCGTGCGTGCGCATGGTCTTCCGCAAGCTGCAAGCTTGCTGCGCGAGCTCAAGGCCAAAGGGTTTTCCGATCAGCGGCTGGGCGCCCTTGCCGGTGTCTCCGGTGAGGCGGTTGCCCGGTTGCGACGAGAGCTCGGGGTTCAGCCCGTCTTCAAGCGGATCGACACGTGCGCAGCGGAGTTTGCTTCGCCGACGGCCTATATGTACGCGACGTACGAGTCCGGACTGTCGGGCGAGGCGATGTGCGAGGCTGATCCGTCGGACCGTGAGAAGGTCATCATCCTGGGTGGTGGCCCGAACCGGATCGGGCAGGGTATCGAGTTCGACTACTGTTGTTGCCATGCATGTTTTGCATTGGCTGATGCCGGCTATGAGACGATCATGGTCAACTGCAATCCCGAGACGGTGTCGACGGACTATGACACATCGGACCGGCTTTATTTCGAACCTTTGACGTCGGAAGACGTGCTCGAGATCATTCGTACCGAGCAGTCCCGGGGCTCACTCAAAGGTGTCATCGTTCAATTTGGCGGGCAGACGCCGCTCAAACTTGCAGCAGCCCTGGAAGAGGCCGGGGTACGCATTCTTGGCACGTCGCCGGATGCCATCGACCTTGCCGAGGACAGGGACCGCTTCAATGCGCTGATTAAAGAGCTCGGTTTGCGCCAGCCTGAGAGCGGGATAGCGGCGTCACCTGACGAGGCGCGCAGGGAAGCTGAAAAGATCGGCTATCCGGTGGTCATCCGGCCGTCCTATGTACTCGGTGGGCGGGCAATGGAAATCGTGCATGACAGTGTTGAACTCGACCGCTACGTACAGCGCCTCTCGGCAACCCTGGACAATCCGTCGGAGCTGGTCGTTTCGAGTGCCCGGCCGCTGTTGATCGACAGGTATTTGACGGATGCCATCGAGGTCGATGTCGATTGCCTGTGCGATGGCAAGGATGTTTTTGTTGCCGGCGTCATGGAACACATCGAAGAAGCAGGCATTCATTCAGGTGACTCGGCGTGCTCGCTGCCGCCGCATTCTCTGGGACCGGAGATCATCTCGCAGTTGGAAGGGCAGGCCCGGAAGCTCGCGCAGGCGCTCGGCGTTGTCGGGCTTATGAATGTTCAATTCGCGATCAAGGATGGCGTTATATACATCCTGGAGGTCAACCCGCGTGCCAGCCGGACGGTGCCGTTCGTGGCCAAAGTGATCGGCTTGCCGGTGGCTGGTCTGGCATCCCGGATCATGGCTGGTGAGGAACTGGCTTCATTCGGTTTGAAGCCCGTCGATCTCAAACATATCGCGATCAAGGAGGCTGTGTTTCCGTTCGCCAGATTTCCCGGCGTTGATCCGGTGCTCGGTCCGGAAATGCGTTCGACCGGCGAAGTCATGGGCATCGATCGAGATTTTGCAGTTGCTTTCGGCAAGGGCCAACTTGGTGCGGGCCAACAGTTGCCGGTTTCAGGCAAGGTTTTCATTTCATTGCGCGATGCCGACAAGGAGCGCATCGTAGAGCCCGCCCAGGACCTGCTCGCGATGGGGTTTTCAATTATTGCGACGCGCGGCACGAAACGGTTTCTGGAGCAACACGGCGTGCCGTGCGATGTCGTCAACAAGGTGCTCGAAGGGCGCCCGCACATCGTCGATGCCATGAAGAATGGCGAAATAGCCATTGTTTTCAATACGACGGAGGGCGCCAAGGCGCTGGCGGATTCGAAAGACATCCGGCGCACGGCCTTGCTTAATCACATCCCTTACTATACAACGCTGGCCGGCGCGATCGCGGTCACAAAGGCGATCGGGGCGCTCAAGGCGGGCACCCTTAAAGTTGCGCCATTGCAGAGCTATATTAGTCAATCGGCCTGAGCAGTCTGCCAGCCGCCTCTGCAAATGACCTCTGATGATGGGGCTTTACTCCGACATTGTGGGAATCTTTAATCAATGAGACCCGGCGCAGTACCGGGTCCAGCAGGAGACTTGAAGAATGTCGATGGAACGCGTGCCGATGACGGTTGAGGGCTATGCCGCGATCGAAGAGGAGCTGCAGCGCCTCAAGTCGGTGGAGCGTCCGCGCATCATTCAGGCGATCGCGGAAGCCCGTGCGCACGGAGACCTGTCAGAGAATGCCGAGTATCATGCGGCCAAAGAAGCGCAAGGGCTGAACGAGGCCAAGGTGGCCGAATTGGAAGACAAGCTTGGCCGGGCCGACGTCGTCGACCCCAAATCCTTGTCCGGTGACACCGTCAAGTTCGGTGCGACGCTGACGTTGGAAGATGAGGACACCGAAGACAAGGTGAAATACAAAATCGTGGGTGAGTTCGAGGCCGACGTCAAAGCCGGAAAGGTCTCGATCACCTCGCCGATCGCGCGCGCGTTGATCGGCAAGGCGCAAGGCGATGTTGTCGAAGTCACGACACCTCGTGGCGCGCGCTCTTATGAGATCTTGAAGATCGAGTGGAAATAATCGGACATTCACTGGCCCGTGGGATGGCGAGAGGACGTGGACGCGTCGCTGGAGCCTCGGTCTTTGCAGCCGGCTGACCGGTTGGCGGCTCACCGCTACTTTCGCTATGCAATCGTCATTGCATTGGTCTACAGCGCCGTGCATGTCGTTGCGCGACTGATTGCGTCGCCCAATCTGGGTGAGGACGACCCGGTCGTAAATCTGTACGTTCAGCGCCTGAGTTGGGGCTACGGGCTCGACGAACCGCCGCTCTTTGCTTGGATCATCTGGGGTGTGCAACAGCTTGCGGGCCCGACGCTGATCAGCTTTCAGGTAACGAAGTACGCGTTTCTAGTGGCGACCATTGGAGCGCTCTTCTGGGCGACCCTCATCGTCACGCGCAATCCGGTGTGGTCATTGGTGACGGCCGAGGCGCTTACCCTGATCTACCATGTCGGTTGGCGCTTCCACGAAGGTTTTGCCGGATTGATACCGGCGATGTTCCTTTCCGTACTGGCGCTCGTTTTCTTCCTCAGGATCTTTCATGCCGGGCGCACGTCCGACTTTGTCGGGCTCGGCATCGCGTGCGGTCTCGGTCTGCTTTCACAGCACAGTTTCGCGCTGACGATTGCGAGTTTCCTGACGGCACCCCTGGTCGTGCCCGCAGTACGGCGCAAGGTCTTTGTGGTTCGCCTCGCCCTTAGCGTGGGGATCGCGGCGCTGCTTGTTGCGCCGCACTACTGGTGGATCGTTGGCGATCACCAACGGTTGAAGGAACTGGCAGCAGTGCATACGGCGTTCAACAATCCCAGCCCGAGCATCGATTTCTGGCGTGTGGTGCGCAAAACGACTGCGGCACCGGTCGGGTTTTTCTGGTCGCTATTGCTGTTCCTGTTGGTTGGCGCGCTGGGCCGTGTGCTTGCACAGCTGAGGTCGCGGACACTTCCAGTTATCGCGTGGGAAGACCGGCCGGTCGAGCAATGGCTGGCGGTCTACACGATTGCGGCACTCGGGTGGTTGTTCATTGCCGGCCTGGCCGTCTCACATGTCGCTTATGCCTATCATGACCTGCTGGCGCTGCTGCTGCCGACGTTGGTCTTGCTGTTTACCGTCATTCTGCAAACCGCGCCAAGTGCGGCCGAAATCCGACGTTGGGGGGTGATCTCGCTTGCGATCATCTGCTTTGCATTCGTTGCCAGGGCGGCGAACATGTTTGTCATGGAGCCGTTCTGCGGCATCTGCCGGTGGGGCGTGCCTTACGCAGACCTTGCAGAGGCGCTGCACGGGGCGGTTGGCGAGCCTGCCAAGATCATTGCTCTGGAGCCAGATCTGGCCGGGCACATGCGCATGTATTTTCCAAAGGCCGAGGTTGCGTTCGTAGAGCCGCGCCGACTGAGTGGCCGCGTGTTGCGGCGGTTGCGGCGGCGGCGACGCTTTGTGCTTGTGTGGCAGGTGGGCGGCAAGCACGGCATCGCAATGTCGCGCAAGGAAATCCGGCGGCGGCTCGACAAGGCGCGCATTCGCTTGCCCATCCGGGAGTTGCGCGCGCCTTGGCGTCATCTGCTGCGGCCGACGGGCTATCGCCACACCGTCTGGAACTACGTCGTTCCAGACTGAGGACGGCACGAAGGATGTGCGGTGGACCGGAACCGGTCTTTCATATCAGTATGGCAGGCGACCGATTGATTGGAGTGCCCAAGGACACGTCATGACAACGCGAGGGTTTCCTCATTCCGAATTCAAGTCTCGGGTTGCAAGGGCGCAGCGTGCAATGCAAAGCATTGGCCTGGACGCACTGCTGCTCACCACACATCCCGACATCTACTATTTCACCGGCTATCTGACGCGGTTTTGGGAAAGCCCGACACGGCCGTGGTTCCTGATCGTTCCACGCGACGGTGACCCGATTGCCGTCATCCCGTCGATCGGTGCGCCGTTGATGGCGGCGACGTGGGTTGCGGATATTCGTACCTGGCCGTCTCCAGAACCGCGCGATGACGGTGTGAGCCTGCTTGCCGATGCACTTTCCGAGACCGTGATCGACGGCCGCATCGGTATTCCCGATGGACACGAAACCCACCTTAGAATGCCGCTTGCCGGCTTCGAGCAGCTCAAGCAGCGCTTGCCTCGCATCTCGTTTGAGGGCGATGGCGACATCGTGCGGCGGATGCGGATGGTCAAATCCGAACTGGAGGTCGAGAAGATTGCACGGGCCTGCCGGATTGCCGGGCGCGCCTTCCTCAGAACCGGTGAGATTGCACGTGCCGGGACGCCGCTCGAAGACGTCTACCGGCAGTTTCAGGTACTGTGCCTCGCAGAAGGGGCAGACTGGGTGCCGTATCTGGCCATGGGGGCCGGCGCTGCGGGTTATCGCGACGTGATTTCGCCGGCACCTTCGCGCGCGTTGGTGCAGGGGGATGTCCTGATGCTGGATACGGGGTTGGTCTGGGACGGATATTTTTGCGACTTCGATCGCAACTTCGCGGTCGGCACGCCGGCCGGGGATGTCGGTGCGGCGCACACCCTACTGATCGAGGCGACGCGGGCGGGATTTGAATCCTTACGGGCAGGCCAAAGGGCATGCGATGTCTTCCAGGCGATGGATCAGTCACTGAAACGGGCCGGTGGCCAGGTTGTTCCCGGGCGGTTGGGGCACGGGCTCGGCATCGAGTTGACCGAGAAGCCGTCGCTTCTTGCAGGAGACATGACGGAGCTGGAGGCGGGAATGGTTTTGACCCTGGAGCCCGCGATTTTCACCCGCGATGGGTGCATGTTGGTACACGAGGAAAACGTCGTGGTAACCGAAAACGGCGCGGGGTATCTGTCCGAGCCGGCCGGACTTGAATTGGCGTGCCTCGACTGATGGCGCTAGGAGGCCAGCCTGCGGTGGCGCGTCCGCGCTGCGCCAATCGCATCAAGGGCGTTCGGCGATAGGGACGCCGGCTTCGTACTTGGTCTGCTTGATCGTGACCGACGTCTTGACGCTCGCAACGTTGGGTGTGGCGCTGAGTTTATCGATCAGAAAATCCTGAAACACCGTCATCGACGGGGCGATGCACTTCAACAGGTAGTCGGTTTCTCCCGACATCATGTAGCACTCGCGGACAAGCGGCCAGGTGTGGGCGTTATTTTCGAATGTACGCAGGTCCGCCTCCGACTGACTGTGGAGGGCGACCATGACGAACACCGTCAATTCGAAGCCGAGGGCCGTGTGATCGACTTCGGCGTGGTAGCCGCGGATCAACCCGGCCTCTTCGAGGGCACGCACGCGGCGCAGGCATGGCGGCGGCGTGATGCCGACACGCTGGGCGAGTTGAACGTTGGTCATCCGACCATTGGCCGAAAGCTCCCGGATGATCCGCCAGTCAGTCGCATCGAGTTTGGAGTTCATCTTTTTCCCTTGGCGGGGGCTGGACATTTCGTGGTCAGTCTATGGACTGGCGGCGAATTGTCATCTGATTTGACACCGGGTGATGACATGCGGCGTGGCGCGCAGTCGACATCGGCATGGCGTCAGGGCAAGGCAACAGAATGAATGGCGAAGTGGAAATGCATGATTCGGCGCTTGCGAGCCTGGCGGGACGGACGGGCTGGGTCGTGACCGATGGCAAGGCCGGAATGGTGGTCCAGGCGCGTGGCGTTGCCGATGCGCTCGGCCTTGATTATGTGCTCAAGACGGTCAAGCCGCGAGGGCTGGCGCGTTGGTTGGCGCCGTGGGGGCCGGTCGGCAGCCGGGAGCGGTTCGGCGAGGTCGGATCTGAATTCGCACCGCCGTGGCCTGCCGTGGCGATTGCGACGGGCCGGGCAAGCATTCCCTATATGCGCGCGCTCCGGCGGGCCGCCGGGATGGCCTGCTACACGGTGGTGTTGCAGGATCCGAGGACGGGTCCAAACACGGCCGATCTCGTCTGGGTCCCGCAGCACGATCGCTTGCGCGGGCCGAACGTGATCACCACGCTGACGTCGCCGCACAGTTTTTCGCGGGAACGCATCACTGAACTTCGCGCTGCGGTTCCGACCGACATCGCCCGTCTACCCAAACCACGCGTGTCGGTCGTGCTTGGTGGACGCAATGCGGCCTACAAATATCGCGATGAAGACTATGAGCGCCTGCAGGCCGGGCTTGGAGGAATTGCAGCGCTCGGTGCGAGTTTCATGATTACGACGTCACGGCGCACGCATGAGCGGCTGCTGGATGTGGTCGATCGGGTGACCGCGCGTTCGCCGCGCATCCTGTGGACGGGGGACGGCGCCAACCCTTATGCGGATTTCCTGGCGCATGCGGACAACTTGGTGGTGACCGCCGATTCCGTCAATATGACCGGAGAGGCCTGTGCAACTGGCAGGCCCGTCTACGTGTTCACACCATCGGGCGGTACGGCCAAGTTTTCAAGTTTCCATGAGGGGCTTCGCAAATATGGTGCGACGCGGGAGTTGCCGGCAATATTTGACCAATTTGAGGATTGGTCCTACGAGCCGCTCGATTCAGCCCGCTTGATTGCGTCTGAGGTTCTGCGCCGTTGGCAGCGACGCTGCGAAGTTTTGCCGACTACTGCCAGCAGGTGATATCTGGCATGACGCGAATACAGCGACGAAACAGGATGACCGAGAGGGACAATGGCCCATTTGGATCTCGACAAGCTCCGGACGGCTAGACGCGAAACGGAGCCCTTCGAATATTGCGTCGTGCCCGGATTCTTGAATTCCACCAGTCTGCGGCAGGTCAATGCGACCTATCCCGACATTGAAAAGGGCGGGTCTTTCCCAATCGACAGCCTCGATACGGGAATGGTGATCAAAGAAGTGATCGAGGAGATGGACGGGCCGGAATTTGAAGCGGCAATCGCCGAAAAGTTCGAGGTCAGCCTCGAGGGGCGCCCGAAAATGTACTCGCTGCGCAGTTATACGCGGGCCAAGGACGGGCGCCTGCACACGGATTCAAAAGACAAGATCATTACCGTTCTGCTCTATCTAAACGAGGACTGGCCACACGCCGGGGGACGGTTGAGGCTGCTGCGGAATGGCTATGATGTTGACGACTACGTTGCCGAAGTCCCGCCGGACAACGGCACGCTCTTGGTGTTCAAACGTTCCGACAACTCCTGGCACGGTCATCATCCCTTCGAAGGTCCGCGGCGGTCGTTGCAGATGAACTGGATGACCAGTGAAGGCTCCAAGGGTTTTCACAAGCTGCGGCACACGGTGTCGGCCGCGTTCAAGAAATTGCGACCGGTCGGCTAAAGCGCGTCGCAATAAATGCGCCTCGCTTCGGGTTTCATTGTCTCACGCCGCTATTCGCGCTGCGCGCGGCGGCTCCGGCGGGACGGCCAGGTCGCGTTGCTCCCTTATGAGTCATCCGTTTTGCTGCGGCATGCCTTAGTTGAAGCAACGTTGGGGACGAACATCTTTTCCCACGAGCCGGATTGCGGCTTTTCGCCTGAATCATTCTATTTAACTTGGGTGATCTTATTGGGGCTTCGCCGTCAATACCGGTGCGGCCGGCGAACCGTCTTCATGTAGGCGCGAGCCGCGGGAACAGCTTTGTTGTCTGAAGGCTCACGCCGATAAGGGGTGGATGAAGGACGTGCGATGAGCAGCATCGATCCTGCCCGATTTGCCGCCGGCGGATCCCTGGACTGGCCGCAGGCGACATCGCGACCTCGGCTGGTACGTCGGATTTGGCTGATTTGCGAACTGGGACTTTTCTACATCGGCGCGCCGCTGGCGATGAGCTGGGCGATTTTCAAGCTTCACATCCCGCTGTTTCTGGTATTGCAACCGGTTCTGTTCGGGTTCATCGCGTATCTTTTGTGGGATGACACCTTTCGCATTCGCCAGGAGTTGGCGCGTGGGTTTTCCGGGCGCACCCTGATTGCCATCCTGGTGAAGTTTGTGATTGTCGGTGGTGCAATTGCCGCTGCCACCTCCATCCTTTTTCCACACCTGTTCCTGGCGTTCCCGCGGTATCGGCCGGCGCTCTGGCTGATGGTCATGGTGATCTATCCATTAGCCTCGGTGGTTGTTCAGGAATTGGTGTTTCGCACCTTTTTCTTTCACCGATACGGCCCGCTGTTTCGCGATGCAAAGTGGCTCGCGATCTTTGTGAACGGTGCGTTGTTCGGGTTCGCTCATATCATCTTCGGCAACCCGATCGCTATGTTCGGGTCGATGGTGATCGGATGGTTGATCGCCTATCGCTACTGGGCAACCCGGTCGTTCTGGGCGGTGTGGTTCGAGCACTCGCTCTACGGTTGCCTCGTGTTTAGCGTCGGGCTTGGCCGTTTCTTTTTTACCGGAGTTTCCAACCTCAATTGAGGCACGGCGACGGGGCTTGGCTTCAGCGGCTGGTTAGCGTCGGCTCAGGCGGCGGCGGGGCGGGCCGCAAGCCAGTTCTCAATCGCGTCTTTGAGACCATCTATCGGCCGAAAGCCGTTGGTCACCAGGGCATAGCTGCCGTCCGAGTCACCAATGAGAAGGCACGGGAAGCCGTGAACACCGGATTGTTGCGCGAAGAGAAAGTCGCGAAACGTCTCGTTGCGGGTCTCGGGGTTCCTGAACGTGGCCAGGAACTGGTCGCGGTCGTCGGCTTGCTCTGCAGCTATGTCGGCGAGCACGGCGGCCTGGGTGACATCGCGATTGTTGGCGTAAAATGCCGTGCTGATGGCGGATTTCATGTCGAGGGCGCGATCGGGATGGCGGATGCGGGTCGTGACGACGGCGCGGCACGCCGGCTCGGTGTCGTAGACGAAGGATTCGCGGTCGAAAAACGAGAAATCGAACGGCTGGCCGGAAGCTTCGGCAACGCGCGTCCAGGCGCTCTTAATGTAGTCGCGATCCTTGTCGCGCATGGGCTGGGTATTGCCGGCGCGCAGGCCGCCGGTGACGACTCTGAGAGCAAGTCGGTCGGCGAAGTGGTTGCTCAGGTCCTTGATCACCGGGCCAAAGCCGTAACACCAGGAGCACATCGGGTCTGCGAAATAGAGAAAATGGCGGGGGAGGGCGGATTGGGTTTCGCTCATCGTGGCAGTCCTCGCGCAGATCAAGAGTTTTGCGGGTCGGGGCCGGGCTCATCGCGGCGCTTGTGCGCTCAGGGTAGATAGTTTGGCCAGCAAGATCCATATGCAATGCCGGAGAGACACACGGCGCACGGCGGCATCTGCGATGCTGCGTTGAGCTTTGTAACGGATTTGGTTAGAAGGGGCGCCGATCCCGAAAACCGATGCGCGAAAACGCGCGGCCAGCGAGTGGAGTTTGGAACCCGTGGCGACGCCTCAATACGTCTATCATATGCACAAGCTTTCCAAGACCTATCCGGGCGGCAAACAGGTCTTGAAGGATATTTCCCTGTCGTTTCTTCCCGGTGCGAAAATTGGCGTTGTCGGCGTCAACGGTGCCGGCAAATCGACGCTGCTGAAGATCATGGCCGGGACCGTCGATGACTTCGTCGGAGAGGCCTGGGCGGCGGATGGCATCAAAGTCGGCTATCTGCCGCAGGAACCCGAACTCGATGATGCCAAGTCAGTGCTCGAAAACGCCATGGAAGGCGTGCACGAGAAAAAGGCCATGCTCGACCGGTTCAACGAACTGGCGATGAACTATTCCGATGAAACCGCGGAAGAAATGGCCGAGTTGCAGGACAAGATCGATGCGCAGGATTTATGGGACCTCGATGCGCAGGTCGAGCAGGCGCTCGATGCCCTGCGGTGTCCTCCGAGCGATGCGCCGGTCGACAATCTTTCCGGTGGTGAAAAGCGCCGTGTGGCGCTGACCCGCCTGCTGCTGTCGAAACCGGATATCCTGCTTCTCGACGAGCCGACTAACCATCTCGATGCGGAAAGCGTCGCCTGGCTCGAACGTTTCCTCAAGGAGTATGCCGGGTGCGTGATCCTGGTGACGCATGATCGCTATTTTCTCGACAACATCACCGAATGGACACTGGAACTGGATCGTGGACAGGGCGTCCCGTACAAGGGCAACTATTCGTCCTGGCTGGAGCAGAAGGCCAAGCGGCTCGAAGTGGAAAAGGGCCAGGAAGAATCCAAACAACGCGCGCTCAAGCGCGAACTGGAATGGATACGCTCCAGTCCGCGAGCGCGCCAGGCAAAGTCCAAGGCGCGGATCGATGCCTACGAACGGCTCGCGGAAGAGGCCGGACGCGATGAGATCAGCCACGCCCAGATCCGCATACCACCAGGACCGAAACTAGGCGGTGTCGTGATCGAGGTCGAAGATCTCGAGAAGGGCTTCGAGGACCGGCTCTTGATCGAAGATCTGTCATTCAAACTGCCTCCGGGAGGCATCGTCGGTGTTATCGGGCCGAATGGGGCGGGGAAATCGACGCTGTTCAAAATGATCACGGGCCAGGAACAACCGGACGGTGGGTCGATCCGTGTCGGTGAGACCGTGAAGCTCGGGTACGTCGACCAGTCCCGTGATGCGCTCGATCCGAAAAAAACGGTGTGGGAGGAAATTTCCGACGGTCGCGACGTGATCGAACTGGGCAGCAAGGAGATCCAAAGCCGCGCCTATACGGGCTGGTTCAATTTCCGCGGCCCCGACCAGCAAAAAAAGGTCGGGCTGTTGTCCGGAGGTGAACGCAACCGCGTGCACCTGGCCAAGATGCTGAAACAGGGCGCCAATCTGTTGCTTCTCGATGAGCCGACCAACGATCTCGATGTCGAGACGTTGTCGGCGCTGGAGGCTGCGCTCGAAGATTTTCCGGGATGCGCGGTGGTCATCAGTCACGACCGCTTCTTCCTGGACCGCATTGCCACCCACATCTTGGCCTTCGAAGGCGACAGCCACGTCGAATGGTTCGAAGGCAACTTTGCCGACTACGAGGAAGACAAGAAGCGGCGGCTGGGTGATCAGGCAATCGAACCACACCGGATCAAGTTCAAGCGGTTCGAGCGTTAAAGCCAAGGCCGCCTGTCCGGCGGCGTGCCCGGTCATATAAGGCGGCGTCCCTTATCAGCGCGCCTCGACCGGGACCAGCCGAGCAGGGATCGGTCGGGATGCTCGATTCATTAGAGGCGATCCATCTTTTAGCCTTAGGTTGGAGCTGCAACAGCGGTTCCAACTCAAGGCACGATGATCTAGCAGGCTGTTGAAATTGGTTTTTGACCCCTCTCGCAATGGCTGTCAGATCAAGCAGAGCCTCCTTCGTCGTGGTCAACCTCGATCAGCTCAACGAGAGACGGCCTAATTCGGCATTAATCCCTTCGCTGCTGGTCGAATTTCAACAGCCTGCTAGGGCGTTTCAGATTTAGCTGGAACCGTCCCACTCCCCCTCCCGGCCGCCCAAAACCACGATTGCATGGGCGGCCGGGAGGGGGAGTGGGCAGGCGGTGTGATTCCGCTGTAGGCGGAAATGATCTAGGGCATGCGGCTCAACACGGTGACGAGTGCGTTGACGTTGCCGCCGTTCTCTTTGATGTAATTTTCGAACAGGGTTTGCAGAAACGGGCTCACCCAGAAGCCCAGCACCTGCGCATCGCGCACCTTGAAGCCGCCACGGTTGGGCAAAAGCATCCAACGGACGTCGTAGGTCGAGCCGTCCTTGAGAACGACCTGGCTGTCGACCAGCACCGTTCGTCCGTCGCGAATGCCTGCAGCAGGAAACTTGACGCGCGCGACGGGGTATTTCGGCGCCTCGTTGGCGGCATAGCGACCGATAAACCGGGTCATGCCGCTGTAGTAGGTTCGGCGCTTTCCTCTGGGCAATTGACGGCGAAAATTGCCCAAGGCGAACAATGCGATAGCCGGAACGTGTCCGTATGCGTTGATGACCCGGGAGAAGGCGCCGGCTGAGCCCTTGCGCTGGGCATCTATGAGCGCATTGGCGGCGCGGCGCATGTAACTGACCGCAGGATCGGCAGCGTCGGCGCGCGACGGCGTCACCACGCATGTGGCAATAAGAAGTATTACCGATGAGATCGTGAGGACGGCGCGGTGAGAAGTTTGAGACATTGAACGTGTCCGGTCCAGATTATCAATCAGTAGGTTGTGGCATGAGGTTAATCTAACATGCCAGCTAAGCGTTTCATCCGCTTTCGGCGGGTTGGCGTTAGGCCGTGGCATTTTGGTCAGATCGAGCCCCTTCAAATCAGCGCTTACACGATGCTTTCCGCAACTTTGTGACCGTGTGCGGACTTCTGTCCTGATTTTTGCGGTTCGGTGGGCCCGCGCAAACCTCCTTGGCGAGCGTAAGATCCATTGCGCCCGGCGGTGCCTTGTGGTGCCCATTGCAGCCGGGGCAACTGGAGCAGCCGGGACGACATCGCGAATTCTATGCCCTGCTCTTTACTGATTGATTAAGCGGCGGCGCATTCTGGCACGGTGTGGCCGGCGCAATCGCGGATTGTGGGGAAGGACCAACATAAAAGTTGACACATAAACATATCCTTATATCTTTGCGCGAATGGCTGTGCAGGATCAATTGTTCGATGCCGAGACGGGGCTTGCCGCTTTGCGCGCGATCGCGGAGCAGACGCGGCTGCGAATCCTGTTTCTGCTGCGTACCAGCGAATTGACCGTCAAGGATCTGACGCGCGTTCTCGGTCAAAGCCAGCCGCGGATCAGCCGCCATCTGAAGCTCTTGCACGAAGCGCGACTGATCGAACGATATCGCGAGGGGAGCTGGGTCTACTTCCGGTTGGCCGAGATGGGCGTCGGGGAAGCGCTCGTGCACGAGGTGATGGCCAGCTTTGACGGCCAGGACGTCGTGTTCCGTCTCGACCAGGAGCGGCTGGCGGCCCTGGTCGCGGAGCGCAGTGCGATCGCCAACGCTTTCTTCGAGCGCAACGCAGGAGACTGGGATAGGCTGCGTTCGCTGCATGTCGATGAGGCAGAGGTCGAAGCGGCTGTCCTGGCGACATTCGGCGGGGCGCGGGTGGATTTGCTTGTTGACCTGGGCACTGGCACCGGGCGCATGCTCGAATTGCTGCGCGATTGCTACCGGCGTGCCATCGGAATCGATGCGAACCAGGCAATGCTGACCTACGCGCGTTCACGGCTCAGTGGCTTTAGCAGTGCATCAGTGCAGGTGCGCCAAGGCGATCTCTATCAGCTAAGCCTGGACGATGAAGTGGCGGAAACCGTAATCATGCATCAGGTTTTGCATCACCTGAACGATCCCCTGGGCGGGCTCAACGAGGCTTTCCGCATTCTGTTGCCGGGCGGTCGTCTGGTTGTTGTAGATTTTGCCCCGCACAGTCTCGACTTCCTGCGGGAGGAATACGCCCATCAACGGCTGGGGTTCAGCGAGGCACAGATGGCGCAGTGGCTGGATGAAGCCGGGTTGGACCTTGCGTCCGTTCGACACTTGGAGCCGGCGAACGACGATCCGGCCAAGCTGACGGTTTCGATGTGGGTGGCGAGCAAGCCGCAGACCATTGCTCGATCCGTTGACAACGTCAAAACGCGAGAATTGGAACCATTGCGATGAGCCTGACTGGACAGGAGGGGTCGGTACGGCGCAGCCGGCTGATCGGTGCGGATGAAATCAATGTTTCGTTCGAGTTCTTTCCGCCGAAGAACGACAAGATGGAGGCGAGCTTGTGGAAAGCGGTCAAACGTCTCCAGCCCCTGCAGCCTGAATTCGTTTCCGTCACGTACGGTGCAGGCGGCTCGACGCGCGAGCGCACGCACGCGACCGTGGCGCGGCTGATCCGCGAGACCGGCCTGCGCCCGGCCGGGCACCTGACCTGTGTCGGAGCGACCCGGGCGGAAGTCGACGCGGTCGTGCGCAACTATTGGCAGGTTGGCGTGCGCCATATCGTTGCTTTGCGCGGCGATCCTCCCGACGGCGCGGGCGGCAACTACGTACCGCATCCGGGCGGCTACGAGACGTCGATCGACCTGGTCAAGGGGATCCGCGAGGTCGGCGACTTCGAAGTGTCGGTAGGTGGTTACCCGGAAATGCATCCGGAAAGCGCCTCGCTGACCGCGGACCTCGACCATCTCAAGGCGAAGGTGGATGCCGGGGCAAGTCGGATCATCACCCAGTTCTTCTTCGATAACGTGCATTACCTGCGGTTTGTCGAGCGGGCGCGGGGGCATGGTATCTGGTGCCCGATCATTCCCGGGATCGTGCCAATTCACAACTTCAAACAGGTTGCGGGATTTGCGGGCCGTTGCGGCGCGACGATCCCGACCTGGCTGGCGCATCGCTTCGATGGGCTCGACGACGATGCGGCCACGACGCACCTCGTTGCGGCTGCAATGGCGGCGGAGCAGGTCATGGATCTGGTGGACGAGGGCGTGAGGACTTTCCACTTCTACACCCTGAACCGGGCAGACCTGGTCTACGCGATTTGCCATTTGCTGGGGCTGCGTCCACGCCTCGATGCAGAACAGTTCGCGGTGTCGGCATGACGGGGCGCGTTCAGGACAGATCCGGGTTGCTGGCAAAAGCTGCGCGGGAGCGTATTCTGGTTCTCGATGGTGCGATGGGCACCATGATCCAGCAGCTCGGTTTCGATGAACCCGCGTTTCGCGGGGAGAGATTTGCCGAGTGGGCCCGAGACCTCAAGGGCAACAACGACCTCCTGGTGCTGACGCAGCCCGACAGCATTCGCGACATTCACACGCAATATCTCGAGGCGGGCGCCGATATCATTGCGACCAATACGTTCAACGCCCAGCGCATATCTCTTGCCGACTACGCCATGCCCGAGCTGGCCTATGAGATCAACGTTGCGGCCGCAAAGATCGCGCGAGAGGCCGTCGACGACTTCAGCGCGAAAACGCCGGACAAACCGCGTTTCGTGGCGGGGGCGGTAGGTCCAACCAACCGGACTGCTTCGATTTCCCCTGACGTGAACAATCCGGGTTACCGCAACGTTTCGTTCGATGATCTGCGCGAGGCGTACGGGGAGCAGGTGCGCGGCCTGATAGATGGTGGGGCCGATCTTATCCTGATTGAAACGATTTTCGACACGCTCAATGCCAAGGCTGCTGGTTATGCCACGCTGGAAGCGTTCGAGGCCGCAGAGGCCACGCTGCCGATCATCGTTTCGGGCACGATTACCGATCGCTCTGGACGAACATTGTCCGGGCAAACGGCCGAGGCGTTCTGGTATTCAATGCGTCATCTGAAGCCGTTTGCGATTGGTCTCAACTGTGCACTCGGTGCCGAATTGATGCGACCTCACGTTGCTGAACTGGCACAAATCGCGGACACCCTTGTTTCCGCGTATCCGAATGCGGGCTTGCCAAATGCGATGGGTGAATATGATGAAACGCCGCAACAGATGGCAGACCATCTCGGGCCTTGGGCGCGGGACGGGCTGGTGAACATCGTCGGGGGATGTTGCGGGTCGACGCCGGAACACATCGCGATGATATGCGCACAGGTCAAAGATGTTGCGCCGCGGGTGCCGGCATCGTTGGAACGAAAAATGCGGCTGTCGGGTCTTGAGCCGTTTGTTCAGGCCTAGATGACGTCATCGGAGCTGATGCAAGGGGATTTGCCGTGGCGGTGCAGGCGCAGGCGGAGACGTTCGTGATCAGGGGGCGTGTCGACGTTGAGCCCAAGCCAGACAAAGATTTGCCGGACGGGATCGACATTGAGCGAGCGCGGCGTGCCAAGGTCGACAACGTTCTGGTCGTGCTGGAGGGCAATTCATCGGACGTCGAGCGATGCCTCGTCGAGAAAATGACCAGTCTCGTGCCCGAAGGAGCCGAGGTTGAGGCTGACTTGTCGTTCGATGGGCAGACGCCCGAATTTGCCGTCGCTGTCCGGGTGTCGCGCGGGGGCGAGGGGCGGATTTCACGCAAGGCACTGGCCCGGGCACTGCCGGAGACGATTGAAAAGGGAATGCTCGAGTTCATCAACGAGGTTGCAACCAAGGTCGGGGCGTGGCAGGCGACGGTATCCGCGCAGTCGGCAGGCAAAGCCAAGCGGCGGCTCGCCCAATCTACGCGGGATAGCGGTTCCTCGGCCGGGCTCGGCATGGCATGGGCCGTCGGCGGGTTGATCGTAATTGCGGGGTTGGCATTTGCATATTGGCGTGGTTAGGCGTTTTGGGGGAATTGAATGCGCGTTATCAAGATCGATCTACCGGCGGTGCCGCGAGCGTTGGATAACACCGTCAGCCTTGCATCGAGTGATGTCAGGGCGCAGCTTTACCGTGAACTGGAGGCGCTGGAACCCGAGGTCAATGCGCTGGTGAAACAGAAGGCTGAATCCTACTTCCCCCAGCACTACAGCGTGTTCACGCGGACGCATCAGGATGAAGCGCGCAACCTCATCACGACGGAGCTGTGGGTCGTCGACCCGACGATCCGCTGGCCGGCGGGGTTGCTGACGCGATCGGCCTGGCGGTTGTTCGTTCCCGTGATGGGGCATGTCGTGCGGGATGCACATGCCGAGCGTTTGACCGGAGCCGTCGTCGACATCCGCGAGGCCGACGCCAAGATCACCGTTCTCGCGCCGACGCGCGGCTGGCGCGATCCGATCATACTTTCGGGCATGGTGGTCGTGGCAACCTCGGTGTTCTGGCTGCTCGTGTGGCCCTGGCTGCAACGCTACCTGTCCGCCTGGTGGGGCGGTTAGGTCGACCTCTGCCCGAGTGCAGGACAGCGACAAGGACGATTGATGTGACAGGCACTGCCGCAGCGACATTCATCAACGTTGGCGAGCGAACCAACGTGACCGGGTCCGCGAGGTTTCGAAAACTGATCGAAGCCGACAACTATGCCGGTGCCGTTGCCGTTGCCCGCCAGCAGGTCGAGAACGGTGCGCAGGTGATCGACGTCAACATGGACGAAGGGCTGCTCGACAGTGAGCAGGCGATGGTGACGTTTCTCAACCTGATCGCAGCAGAACCCGATATCGCGCGGGTTCCGATCATGATCGACTCCTCGAAATGGTCGGTTATCGAAGCCGGCCTCAAATGTGTGCAAGGAAAGTCGATCGTCAATTCGATCAGCCTCAAAGAGGGCGAAGAGAGTTTTCGCGAACAGGCGGGCAGGATCCTTCGGTATGGTGCAGCCGCCGTGGTGATGGCGTTCGATGAGGCCGGACAGGCCGACACGGTAGTGCGCAAGTTTGAAATCTGTGAACGCGCCTACCGGATCCTCACGGAGGAGGTCGGGTTTCCGCCGGAAGATATCATTTTCGATCCCAATGTTTTTGCCGTGGCGACCGGGATCGAGGAACACAACGAATACGGCATCGCCTTTATTGAAGCTACACGGTTGATCCGCCAGCAGCTGCCCCATGCACACATCTCGGGCGGGATCTCCAACCTGTCGTTCTCGTTCCGGGGCAACGAGCCCGTGCGCCAGGCGATGCACTCGGTGTTCTTGTATCATGCGATCCAGGCCGGCCTCGACATGGCGATCGTCAACGCCGGCCAGATCACGATCTACGACGATATCGAGCCGGAGCTGCGCGAGTTGTGCGAGGACGTCATTCTGAACCGCCGGACGGATGCGACGGAACGGTTGCTGGAGGCGGCGCACAAGTTCAAGGGCGATGGCAAGCAGCAAAAAGCACCGGACCTGAAATGGCGGGACGGGCCGGTCGAGGAACGCCTCAAGCACGCACTGGTGCACGGGATCACCGATTTCATCGAAGAGGATACCGAGATTGCGCGACAGGCGGCGGAGAAACCGCTGCACGTGATTGAAGGGCCGCTGATGGCGGGCATGAACGTGGTCGGTGATCTATTCGGTGCCGGGAAGATGTTCCTGCCGCAGGTGGTCAAGTCGGCCCGTGTGATGAAACAGGCGGTGGCGTATCTGCAACCTTACCTCGAAGCGGAAAAGCTTGCATCGGGTCTTGATCAGATGCCGGCGGCCGGCAAGGTGTTGATGGCGACGGTCAAAGGTGACGTCCATGACATTGGCAAGAACATCGTCGGCGTTGTTTTGCAATGCAACAATTATGAGGTGATCGATCTGGGCGTGATGGTGCCTGCCGCGACCATTCTCGAGACCGCGCGGGCGGAAGGTTGTGACATCATCGGTTTGTCAGGTTTGATCACGCCGTCGCTTGATGAAATGTGCACCGTGGCGGCAGAAATGGAACGCCTCGGGATGGATCTGCCGCTGCTCATCGGCGGGGCGACGACGAGCAAAGTGCACACCGCAGTCAAGATCGCGCCCAACTACCGCCGAGGACAGGCAATCTATGTCACGGATGCCAGCCGGGCCGTCGGGGTTGTGTCAAATCTCCTGTCGGAGACGGAGCGCGAGCGGCTCGTGTCGTCGACCCAGGCGGACTATGCCAAGGTCCGCGATGCGCATTTGGCCGGGGAGTTGCGCAAGAAGCGAGTTTCGCTGGTCGAGGCGAGGGCCAATCGCGAAGCACTCGACTGGCACAGCTACAGCCCGCCGAGACCGCGCCTCATCGGCTCGCTGGCATTTGACAATTATCCTCTGGATCAATTGGTACCGTTCATCGACTGGTCGCCGTTCTTTGCGACCTGGGAACTTGCCGGACGTTATCCCGCTATTCTCGAAGACAAGAAGGTCGGGATCGAAGCGCGGAAACTGTTCGATGATGCTCAGGCGATGCTGCATCGGATCGTCGAAGAAAAGTGGCTCACGGCGAATGCCGTCATCGGCCTATGGCCGGCCAATGCGTGCGGCGATGATATCGTCGTCTTTCGGGATGAAACCCGGTCACAGGAGGCGGCACGCCTGCACACGTTGCGCCAGCAGATCGCGCGCGAGCGTGGCCGTGACAGGGCTCATGTGGCGCTTTCTGATTTCGTCGCTCCCGCCGACAGCGGACTGAGCGATTACATCGGCGGATTTGCTGTCACCGCTGGGCTGGGTGAGGAGCAGGCGCAGAAGAATTTTATCGCAGAGACGGACGATTACGGCGGCATCATGCTCAAGGCGCTGGCCGACCGTCTTGCAGAAGCGTTTGCCGAGCATATGCATCAGCGTGTTCGCCGCGAGTTCTGGGGATATGCGGCAGATGAAGAGCTGACGAACACGGACCTGATCGATGAGAAATACAAGGGCATTCGGCCGGCGCCGGGCTATCCGGCGCAACCCGACCACACGGAGAAAGAAACGCTGTTCACGCTCCTCGATGCCGAGGCCCGGACCGGGATCGCGTTGACGGAGAGTTTCGCCATGTGGCCGGGCGCATCGGTCTCAGGCCTCTATTTTTCCCATCCGGCGTCCTATTACTTCGGGGTCGGGCGAATTGAGCGTGACCAAGTCGAAGATTACGCGCGGCGCAAGGGGTGGCCGGTTGAGACCGCCGAGCGTTGGCTGGCGCCGGTTCTCAACTATGATGCGAACGCGGTTGTCGGTGATGCGGCCTGAACGGCCACCGTTTGAGCTATTGACTTGCGTGATGCTAAGGGGCACAGCGGTCGGGCCGCTCTGACTTGGTGTGGGGATCGGCGTAATCGGGGGATAGGTGATGTTCGGACGTTTGGTTCTCGTGCTGCTGCAGTTGGCCATCGGGTGGTTTGCGGCACCACACATCAAGCAATACGTGCCGTCTTTAGGGCAGCTCGATATTTTCGTTCTTGCGGCGATTTTTGCGCTGGTGGTCTGGCTTGTGGGCCTTGTCGGGGCGCTGGTGTTGAAGGACGTCGGCCAGCCCAATCCATCGACGCTCGTGGTCGCCCTCTTTCTCGCGTGCGTTCTCGCCGGCGTGACGCTCATTCCGGACGTCATGAAAGCCGTCAACGGGGTGGTTCGGATCCCGGTCAATGCCTATCCGCTGATCGGCGCCGTGATCGGCTATGCGATCAAGCGGTAGCTGGCGCTGGCGTATGGCCGGCATGCGCCTTGTCGGCCCGGGATCCGGTCCGGGGCATCGTTCGGAAGCCGCCTAGGATTTGACCCAGCAGGCAGCCCCACGATCGGTGACGTGCCCGTCGCTTGTGCCGATCGTCTGCGGTTTGGGGTGATCGGGTAGAATATCCGGCTGCCTTGAAGCGACTTATCCGCGGGCAATTCTTAGATCATGCCAATGACGACGGCAGCGAGAAAGCCGAAAGAGACGACTGCAAGGATGAGATTCAATCGCGTTCTGAGTTCCATGGGTTGCCTCCTAGGCCGGACAATTCCGGCATGCCGAGGTGATTCAGTCACCCGCTCGTTAACGGTACGATGCTGGAAGAGTTGGCCATATGCAAGAATATTTTTTTGATATCGCGTGCAAGGTTTTGGAATGTTGAAAAATTATTTTGGTTTTGCGTTGATCATTGTTGCGACTTAACAACGCGCAGCGTGAATTTCTGATGACTGATCAAATCCTCCGAGGCGTTTGTTTTATGGCCTTTTTTGTTCGCTTTGGACAATGGCGCTCATATTTCGGATGAAATCGATCGTTGCTTTCAAACCCAGTGCTGGTGTCTGGCAGCAACAGCGGCGGACTGCCGCTGGATGGACTATGGCTGTAGAGCACGCTCGGTGGGTCAATTCCGTTTGCCGGCCTGCCTGGCTAACGCCAGGCGGGTTGCTTGGTCGGTCCGTCGTCCTATGTTAGGCATCGGGTGCTGCCAGATGCAGCCACCACATTAACGATGATCATGAGTGGATAGTTCGGAGATTGTCATGGCAAGCTCTCATTCGGCTGCAAATGACGCTATAGCCGCCGTCGATCCAATCTGGGCCGACATGCGTCGCGAAGCGGAGGACGCGATCGCGCGCGAACCGGCGCTGGGCGGGTTTATCTTTGCAACCGTGCTCAGCCATGAACGGTTGGAAGACGCTATTTCGCATCGCTTGTCGCAACGGTTGAATCACACGGACATGGATGCCGGGCTGATCAACCAAACCTTCCAGGATCTGGTGAGTGCTGAGCCAAGACTTCGCCAGACCTTTCGGGCCGATCTTGCCGCCGTTTTCGACCGCGATCCGGCGTGTAGCCGATACCTCGAGCCGTTGCTTTACTTCAAAGGTTTTCATGCGCTTGCAACCTATCGGTTTGCGCATGTTCTTTGGAAGGATGGCCGGAAGGATTTCGCGTACTATCTGCAGAGCCAGGCATCGCGGATCTTTACGGTCGATATCCACCCCGCCGCCGTCATCGGCGCGGGCATCATGATTGACCATGGTCACGGCATCGTTGTGGGAGAGACAGCGCGGATCGGCGATAACGTGTCGCTGCTCCATGGCGTTACACTTGGCGGTACGGGCAAGGAGGGTGGCGACCGCCACCCTAAGATCGGCGACAATGTGATGATCGGCGCCGGAGCCAAAGTGCTTGGAAACATTACTGTCGGGCATTGCTGCCGGATCGCGGCGGGCAGCGTCGTGCTCAAGGATATTCCACATTCAACCACCGTCGCCGGGGTTCCCGCAAAGGTGGTTGGGCCGGCCGGTTGTCCGGAGCCGGCACGCACGATGGATCAACGCATTAGCGTTCCGGACTAAAGAGCATGATCAATTGAGGGAGCGGAGCGCCCCGGTGTCCTGATGAGGTAGTTTGGGCGCTTGCGAGCAAGCCGAGGGCTTGCAACAACATCCTATGGATTTTCCAGGAAAAACAAAGAGAACAGGACACCTGAATGAAAGACGATGTCGTCAAGCTACAACGTTACCTTCGCAATCTCTTCGGAAACGACGCGATCCGCGTCGTCATGCACCCAAAAAAAAACGATATGGCAGAGGTCTTCATCGGTGATGAGTTCCTCGCTCCGCTCTATCGGGAGGAGGAAGACGGCGAGGTCAGCTTTCAGCTTCAGATGGCCATTCTCGACATTGATCTTGATGACGCGTGATCTGTAAGGGCGGGGATTTGCCATGGCACTCTTCAGTTTGGATGGAACCGGCGTTTCAACACCCGAGTCGGGAAACTACTGGGTTGCGCCCAACGCGACGGTTGTCGGCAATGTGCGCCTTGAGGAAAACGCCAGCGTTTGGTTCAACGTGGTGATCCGCGGCGACAACGAAACGATCGTCATTGGCCGGGGATCCAACGTCCAGGACGGTTGCGTTCTGCACACGGACCCCGGATTTCCAATGACGATTGAAGAGGACTGTACGGTCGGCCATATGGCGATGCTGCACGGCTGTACCGTCAAGCGCGGCAGCCTCATCGGCATTGGCGCCACCGTCTTGAATGGGGCCGTGATCGGTGAAGACAGCCTGATCGGCGCACACGCGCTGGTTCCGGAAGGCAAGGTTATCCCACCGCGCTCGCTGGTGATGGGGGTGCCGGGCAAGGTTGTGCGCGAGGTAACGGACGAGGACATCGTGCGAAATCGCCGGGCCAGCGAGGGCTATCAGAATAATTGGCGCCGGTTTGCAGCCGGAATGCGGGCGCAGACTTAATCGCGCTGGTGTGCCGCCCCGCGGTCTGACGCGGATTTCTGTCGATACAGGAAAGCGCGTGTTGGCCTGAAGGAAGCCGCTGACAGACGAGCCTGAAGCGGCCCTTCCGTATGAGGGGCTTAACGGCTGCGCACGCCGGCCAGTGCTTGCGGTGAGGCAGTGGCGCGAGGGTCAAGGGACATCCACACGCGCGGATTGATGTAGGATTGGCGCATAATGTAGCGGTAGGGGGTTGTCGACCAAAGACGGACGTCAGCCGACTTGTTGTCGAGGATGAAATCGCCCTGAGCCGTGCGCGCCGTCAGAACGGCATGGCCATCACCCTTTTCGTCCAGCACGACGGTGATCAACAAGGCGCCGGCCGGCCAGCCACGCTGCATCAGGAGGCGACGCTTAAGCACCACGTAGTCTTCGCAGTCACCCATCGCGCCAGGGAATGTCCAGTACTCTTCTACCCCATAAATGGCTTCGTCGGTTGCCGGAATAACGGCGTTGTTGACCTGACGATTGACCTCGTCGAGTTCACTGAGGTGCTCAGGTGAAGCATCGAAGCGGCTGTTCTGAAACCCCTTCGGGCGGCACTCCGCAGCATATGCGCGGCAGAATTGCAAAAATCCATAAGGGGGCGCGGCCTGGCCATGGACCCGCATGTAGCGAGGCCCGTTGACTGTTTCCCCCGCCATTGCCGTGCCGAGGAACAATCCGCTGCACAGCAACGCTACACACCAACGCGCAAATGTCATTGCGTACCCTGAACTCACTACATTTACTGATCGAACTTTATACATCGTTTCGTCTGCCACTGCTTTGCGGTGTTTGTTTGGTGCGCAATCAGTTGTGGACAAGTTTTTCCGCTTCGGAACGTCTGGCGAACCCGGGAAAAACGCCCGCCTCAACCGAAATGGCGTCTGATGGCCTCTACTTTCTGGATATCGATGAACGCGACGCCGAAGCCGCGCGAATGATGGCGCGCGACACGTGCACGCAACTTGCCAACGGTGATCATCGAGCCGATGCGTGGTCGCGCGTCGCTTGCAATGGAGGCACCGGAAATCGATACGTCGAGTGCGTCGCACTCCTCTGTTTCTCCGTCCTCATAGGTGATGGCGAGAGACCGGTTGGCGAGCGCGATGCGGTCATGGCCGGGCCGGCGCAGGTCGAACTCGGAGATTTCCTTTTCGTTGACGAGCACTGTGAGTTGGGCTGCGAGTTTTTGACGACGCCGGGTCGTGATGTTGAATTCCACGGCAAAACCGCCATCGAGGAGACGGGAAACGGTGCCTTCGAGGCCTCCGAGATTGTCGAAATAGACGACGATGTGTTCGCCCTTTTCGACGTCAACGGGTGAGGAGATCGCTGCCCCGCCGACGGAAATGTCGATTAGTCGGCACGGATATTCGCTCTTTGAAGCGCGCATGAAACGGCCAAGCAGCGTGAGCTTGACGCGTTTATGGCGGCGGCGATCCGGAGCAATCCGAAAGGCGGTCGGCAAGTGGGTTGGTTTGTCTGCTTCCGTCGTGAGCATAGCTTTGCGCTTCGTCTGGACGTGCTGCAGCCAGATCTCATGATCGAGGCGCAAGCACTGGCGGCGATCGCTCAACTATGGCCTGCACCCGTTAATGAAGGACGAACGCGGTGCACTGTTTTGAGACAGATTTGGCACCCCGACTGAACGCAGGCGGGGAAATCGTTAAGAAAGCCCACCGTCGTAAACCCGAAATCGACGTCGTTGCGAGGTCACGATGCGGCCGAGAGACGTGTCGACGACAAGGGGGGCAGACGATCGCGAACCCTGGCCGGGCGATGAGACGGTGGTTGCATTTTCCGCGCGAGATCCCTCGCCAGACAGCATCCTGTGGTTGGCCAGATAACTGGCGCCGATCCATTCGCTGTCCGATGAAATACTCCATGCGCCCATAAAACGGGTGATTTCACCGTCGGCATTACTGAGGGGCAGAAGGATCAGTTCCGAAGTGACGGCATCGCCATGGCTCGTCGTTGATGCAACCTGAAACCACGTGGCATGACCATGCAGCGTGATTGCATAGAGTGTTCTGTCCAATGTGCGCTGGTCCTGCGGCGACCACAATGCCAGAAAGTTGATGCCGCGCAGTTCCATGCCGAGGCTCTCACAAATGCGTGTGCCGGCAATGCGAAAGCGGTAGCTGCCCGGAGCCGTGACTTCGAGCATCATCGTTTCGGGCAGGATCGGGGCGATGCGGGCCGGATCGATCTCGATGCGGCCCGGCGCGCGCCGGCCGGCGCGCAAGTCATCCCAGTAGCTGAACAGGATCTGGCTGGTCTTGTGTTGCATGCGTGATCGTCCATGTGTCCTGTTGCAGCCAGAATTTCGTGATGTGCGTTTGGCGGACGGCTTGAAGACTGGGCACGGCTGCGTCGGTGGTTAATGGCGAAGGAGGCCTCGTGCGTAACGCAGCAGGAACCATGCCAATTGTTGTTGTGGTGGCGGTGGTAAGGTAACCAGGCATACCCAACTTGAAGGAACAGCAGTCCTCGATGCAGAAAGAAAGTTCACGCCAGCCGGCGATCAATGCGCCGTCCGTTGTCGTCGGAATACTGGCCGTGCTGGTCGCGATGCACCTGTTGCGCAGCGTCGTCGACGCCGGGACCGAGAGACAGCTCATCGTCTATTTGGCGTTTTTGCCGCTCCGCCTCGGCTCGCTGGCGGATCAATTGCCGGGCGGCTTCGAGGTGGGCTTGACGTCGCTTGCCACGCACGCGCTGCTTCACGGCGACTGGATGCATCTGCTGATCAACGGCGCCTGGCTGCTGGCCTTCGGTAGTCTGATCGCAAGACGCACGAGCGTGTTGGGATTTCTTTTGCTGTTCGTGATCTGTACCGTTGCCGGCGGACTTGCCTACGTCGCGATCAATGGACTGTCGCAAACCATCGTGATCGGCGCATCAGGAGCGGTGTCCGGGCTGATGGGTGCTGCATTCCGCGTGATCTTCACGGCGTTTGAGATGGGCGGCGTCGCGATCCTGCAACGTCATCCGGACCTGGTGCCGCGGATGCCGCTCGGCATGGCGTTACGCGATCGCCGCACGCTTGCTGCAACTGGAGCATGGATCTTGATCAACCTGCTTTTCGGGCTATTCGGGTCTTCGCTCGTTGGTGCTGACGGGATTGCATGGGAAGCGCATCTCGGCGGCTTTTTCGCGGGCTTCGTGCTGTTTGGCCTGTTTGATCGTGGGCGCGGATGGCAGTGATGCCTGTCAGGTGGTGTGAACCAGCGGCGGCCGGCTGGAAGCGTCGCTATACTTCAGGTCGTGCTCGATATCGGCGAGGATGCGCTCGGCCGCGACGGCCCCACGTTCGATCAACTCACTGGCACGGTGGAACTCGAACAAGCCAAAGTTGCCAAGCCGCGGGCTGATGAGAACATCCGGCGGATCTCCGGCCAGACGAGAGCGGGCAATACGGTCGTGGACGATGTTGATCGCATCCACCATGACGGTCGATATGCTGGGCGGACTTTCCGGATCGTCCTGATTGCGGCCAAACAACTGCCGCTGGATCAACTTTCGTGCGCCCCAGCCGTTGGTCGCTGCCAGATTGCCGGCATCGGTGGTGACGTTCTGGTCGGGCTTGGCTTCAAAGTCGGCAAGGACTGTGCCGAGGCCGAAAAGGTCAGCATTGAGATTGACGGCTATGACGTATTGGGCGCCCATCGCCCGGCATACCGTTACCGGGATCGGGTTAACGAGCGCGCCGTCGAACAACCAACGCCCGCCAAACCGCACCGGACGGAAAATGCCGGGGATGGCATAAGAGGCGCGAAGGCCGTCGACGAGTGAACCGCGCGATAGCCACACTTCGTGGCCGGTGCCGATCTCGGTCGCTACGGCCGTGAACGGGACGTCGAGGTCTTCGATGACCGTTTCGCCAAGTGCGGTCATCAGTGTCTGGCCCAGGCGATGGCCGCTGATCAGGCCGGATCCGGTCAGGTTGATATCGAAATAGCCGAATACAGTGCGGCGGGTGAGGCTCCGTGCGAACTGCTCGAGGCTGTCGAGTTGGCCGGCCGCATAGCAACCGCCAACGACGGCGCCGATCGACGTGCCGGAAATGCAGTAGGGTTTGATGCCCGCAGAAAGCAATGCCTGCAAAACGCCAATGTGTGCCCAGCCTCGGGCTGCGCCGCCCCCAAAGGCAATTCCGATCTTTGGCTCCGACATCCAAAAACGATCCAATTTTTGCGGCGGGTGATCCGCATGATACCCGCTATCGGCACCGCACCGTTCGTGGCACCTGTGCGTTGAGTGCAAGAATCGTGTCCCTCACGCGATCTGTGACTCAATAACACAGATTTGGTCCTGAGATTGGTTAATATTTGGCCCACCGAGGCGGAGACGGGGCGGCGCGAGCGGGCCTCGTGCCGAGTTTGGCAGCGTCAGTCTTCGCGCGGTTCTTCGCCGTCGGCGAAGTCCAGAGCAGGGTCCGTTGAAGACCCGTCCAACGCGATGGTGCGGTAGAAGCACGATCGTCGCCCGGTGTGACATGCAACGCCACGGCCCTCGGCGCGGACTTTCAGCAAAATGACATCCTGATCGCAATCGGTGCGCATTTCCAAGACCGCCAGCGTGTTGCCGCTGTCCTCGCCTTTGCGCCAGAGTTTGGCACGCGAGCGGCTCCAGAAGTGGGCCGTGCGGGTGGCGATGGTCCGGAGCAGGGCCTCCTCGTTCATCCAGGCGAACATCAAGACCTCCCCGGACGCTGCGTCGCTCGCGATCGCCGGAATGAGGCCGTGCTCGTCGAACTTCGGCTGGAGGTCGCAGCCCTCTTCCAATTCGTGCTTGCCGGCGCGGGGCGGAAACCGGGAGGATGTTGTCATCGTTGTTGCGTGGGCGTTGGTGATCTCTATCTGCTGCGGGACAGGTGAATGGTCATTTGCTGTGTGGCGTGGTCCGCGTCAGCTGCAGGAAACGATCGCGAAGGTCCTGATCGGTGTCAAAGGCACCGCAAAAGCGTGTCGTAATGGTCTTGATACCGGTTTGGCGAAGACCGCGAAACGATATGCATTGGTGTTCCGCCTCGATGAGGACGGCGACGCCACGTGGCTTAAGGCCTTCTTCGAGTGCCCGCGTGATCTGTTCGGTTAACTGTTCCTGGGTCTGCAGGCGGCGCGCGAACGTGTCAACGACGCGGGCCAGGCGCGACAGGCCGACGACCTGGCGATCCGGCAGGTAGGCGAGGCTGGCGCTGCCTTCGAACGGGGTGAGGTGGTGCTCGCAGAAGCTCTGCACACGCACGCCGTTCAGCATGATGATATCGTCATATCCGCCGGCCATGTCTATCTCGGCATCGGAGAGCCAGTCCATGGGGTCTTCCCGGTAGCCGCGGAAATACTCCTCATAGGCTTCGACGACGCGGCGGGGGGTGTCGTGCAACTCGTCGCGATCGGGGTTGTCACCGGCCCAGGCGAGCAGCGTGCGGACGGCAGCTTCGGCCTCGGCGCGGGTGGGGCAGTCGGGCGCGCTTTTTGCAGGGTTAAGATGCGTTACAGGTGTTGTGCGGGACATCTGGGATTGCAAATCTTTCCGGGTTTGCAAATCTTGGCGGCTGCGCGCTGGACCGGCAGGCGGACCAGACCTATGGCAGCTACGCGGAGCGCTCCTATATAAACCACAATGGACAATGCGCCAAACTGATGCCAGCCTATTGTTTGCAGCGCGGATCGTGTATTGCGGTGGCCGGTGGTTGAAGCAACCGTTGCCGGTGTGTCCGCTGGCAGGTGCGGAAGGGATCGTCAAGGCAAGGCGGTATGGCAGAGCTCAACGACATTTACAGTTCGCGTCTGCTTGATCTGGCGGCAGACATTCCACATGCCGCAGCACTCGCCGATCCGCACGCTGTGGCGTCGGCGCATTCAAAGTTGTGCGGGTCGACCGTGAAAGTCGAGATCCAGGCCGAGGGCGAACGTATTGTCGGGTTCGGCCAGACAGTGAAGGCGTGCCTTCTCGGGCAGGCCTCGGCTTCGATTGTCGGACGTGAAATCATTGGAACCGGATTTGACGAATTCCGCACAATTGCCGCCCAGATGCGGGCCATGCTCAAAGAAAACGGGCCGCCGCCGGGTGGGCGCTGGCGGGAACTGGCGCTGCTGGAGCCGGTCCGGCCCTATAAGGCGCGGCATGCCTCGACGCTGCTGATTTTTGATGCAATCGAAAAAGCGATCGACCAGCTCAGCGAGTCGGATCGCACGCACGGCGGGGCCGAGGCCATCGCGTGATGGCGGGCGGCCGGCACAGCTGCCGCCGGCGGGATTCCCGCGTGTCGCCGAACGCAGCGACGCGCAATGTCAGCTGGACTGGACGCGTGGCGCGTTGCGCGATGAAGCTTCCGATATGGGCCTACCGATTGACGTTTCGGCCCTGGCTCGGGTGGCAATGCCGGCACCTTCCGTCGTGCTCCGACTACGCGCTCGAAGCCATCGACTTGAACGGTGCCTGGCGTGGGTTCTGGCTGATCGTGTCGCGATTGGCGCGTTGTCAGCCATGGGGCACGGCCGGCCATGATCCCGTGCCCGATATTCGCGATGAGCACTGGCGTTGGCAACCGTGGCGGTACGGGCGATGGTCCGGCCGGCACATCTCATTGACATGGGATGACGGCCCTCGCGGGAAGTGACGAGAAGACGTCTGTCGTGCTGTTCGCACGCCGATTGTTTCGCGCCTTGCAAAACTATTGCGCTGGCAGCCGGTCCAGCCGGGTCCGGGCCTTGGCCTCCCCGAGTTGGATCGCGCGCTCGTACCAGCGTTTGGCCTCACCGACATCTCCTGTCATGCCGACGATGCCGAGCGTTTGCAGCTCGTTGGGATCGTAGGTTGCAGCGAGCGCCATGGCGGCAGCTGCCGAACCGGCATCGGCCGCGCGCCGGTAAAACAGGCGTGCCGCGTTGACGTTGCCTTGCAGCAGAAATTGATTGCCGCGGGCCAACATGCGCTGGGTCGCAGCGTTGCGATTGCCCGGGTCGGTTGTGGTTGAGGTGTTGGGCCTGCTCGAGGTCGACGGGAGGGCGGCCAGCCGACCCGTGCGGTTCGCGGCGTTTGCAGCTTTCTCGTTACCGACGGTCAATCCGGACGTCGCGGCCATAACGTCGGCGGCGTCGCGGCGCGCATCGCTGGCGCGCTTCAAAGTCCTCGTTGCAAGCCGTGGCGGTGCAAGGGGACGCAGTCCGGCAATCAGGCGCACCGTTTCGTCGGCGAGAAGGCCGCGGTCCAATGATACGAGCTGAACGCGGATGACGGCTTGAGGTGGTACGTCTTTGGGGTAGGCGATGCGCAATTTCGTCAGGCGATCAATCGGCACCGCCCAGGTGTCGTCTGATACGCGATGGCCGGCCGTCAGCTTGGCGTTTGGCGGGAGCTTGCTGATCCGGATGAAGCAGTTTGCCGGCAGGGCGGTGCGGTTTTCGATGTGAATTGGGAACGGGATGACGGTCTTGGGCGGCAGCAGGACTTCCCTTGCGACGATCAGCTTTGGTGTGTCTTGCGCTGGCACGGGAGTTGGCGAGATGCACAGGTTCACCGCGATGCAGGCCAAAACGGCCGCTAGTCGGATGCGATTACCGTCTGTGCAGAAGCTTGTCATGGGCAACAGACACCCGTTCATTCCACTCGCCGGTCTTGGTCCCGTATCCTTTACCATGGCCGGCTCGTCGCAGGCCATGGCTGTTGGCACTATCGCTTGTTCGGGCGGCCCTGCACCCACTTCAGAAATTGCCGGAAAAGTTTTTCCTGTTCTGCAGGACTGTTTGGTGCAGCACGCGCAGCCTGGCGGCGCGCCAGGTTCTTGTCGATCTTGATGCCGGTCGTCTTAAGCCGGCTGCTGGCCGCGTTCAATTCGAGCCATTCCTGGGCCGGTGCAAACCTGGTCATGCCGGCAACGGTGGCGGCGATATTGATCGACTTCCATTTCGGCTGACGGGGAGGTTTTCGGAACTCCTTGATGTTGCTGAAGAAGGCTTCGACAAACCTGCTCACGCGGCGGTAACGGTCCGTCGTCTTCGTTTTCCAGTTGTAGACGCCGAGAATGGTTTGAACGGCGACGGTATTGATGCTCTGGCCGGGCGGGATCAGTTCCGGATAGTCGGTGTGCGTGAGGATGCCGGGGAGGAATGATTTTTCGAGTTCAGGAGCGTAGGGAACCGGCAGCAGCTTGAAGCCTGTCGCCTTCTTCAGGCCGCGCACGGAGCGCAACGGCTTGGCGCAGGTACACGTCGTGGCGTCCAGCTTGCCCTGCTTCATAAGTTCGAATGCATCGCCCTGACCCATGTTGAACTCCTGGACCTTCATGCCCAGGGCTTGAAAGATGAGCCGCATCGAGATTTGGGTGCCGCTGCCGGTATTAGAGAAGTTGACACGCTTTCCTTCCAGATCGCGGAAGTCCTTGATGTCCGGCCGCGTGACGACGTGCAGTTCGTCGGTGAACAGGGTCGTGATGTAGGCAATGCGTTTTTCCAGATTGGGGCCAACTTCGCCTGTCTGCTTGAAGTACTGGATGACATGCGGATGCATGATGCCCATGTCGATACCTTTGAGGTAGAGGACATCCTTGACGTTTTGCGCGCCGCCCTTGCCGACGATCGGGATGACGCGCATCTTGCTGGTACGTTCGAGAACGGCGGCGATGTCGTAGGCGGTGTAAAGAAATCCCCCATTCGGGTTGCCCGAAATGATGGTGACGACGTTCTCGTTGATGGCATCCCGGTACTGCGCGAAGCGACTGACCGAGGCCGACGTCTGACGGTTTGTCTGTGATTGTGACTGAGCAGTAGTCGCGACAATTGAGGCGGCTAGCACCGACGCGATCGCAATTATCCAGGCTCGGCAACGCACGACGATATCTCCCCTCATGGCCGCGAGTGCTCGCAATTGCAATGGCGCGGCCCCAGCATTGCATTTCAGTTTATGCCGCTTGCCATGGCAAAGGTATGGTGTGGATCAAGCGATCGGGTATGGCAAGACGAAGAATCCCTCATCATTCTGAGAAACCTCAGAATGAGAAGATTTTGTGGCCAGTATGAGGGATAGTCGCGCGGTGCGGTGCAATCTCAGTTGTAGTCGAAAATGCGATATTGTCTGGAAAATGAAGAAAGTTTGTTGCCGATCGGCTTTTCGCCACGTTCATGGTTGAAGCGACAGCGCAGAGATACTTGCAAAGAGCGCTGAACAAACGCGCGCCGGTTGACCGGCAGGCGATTTTCGAGGGGTGGGCTGATGGATCGTCGCACTTTCGTAACGGGCGCGGGCGTGGTCGGCGCTGCAACACTGGCACCGCAGGCGGCAGCCCTCGGTCAGGGGATCAAGGAAATCCGGCTGGTGACCACTTGGCCGCGCGGCTTTCCGGGGCTTGGCACCGGTGCCCAGCGGCTGGCCGATCTGATCACCAAGCTTTCCGACGGCAAGTTACAGGTCAAACTTTTTGCGGCCGGTGAAATGGTGCCGGCCTTCGAGTCCTTCGACGCCGTCGCGCGCGGTGATGCGCAGATGTATCACGCCGCCGACTACTACTGGCAAAAGAAGCATCCCGCATACAACTTCTTCACGTCGGTGCCGATGGGAATGACGGCACTGGAGTTCGATGCCTGGATCCGGTTCGGGGGCGGGCAGGCGCTGTGGGATGATTTGTCGGCGCAGTTCGGGGTCAAGCCGCTTCTGGCCGGCAATACCGGTGTCCAAATGGGCGGGTGGTTCAAGAAGCCGATCCAATCGATCGCCGATATGAAGACGCTGAAAATGCGGATACCGGGGCTTGGCGGCGAGGTCGTGCGCCGGCTCGGCGGCGAGGCGATCGTGCTGCCCGGGGGTGAAATCCCGGATGCACTGGCGACCGGCAAGATCAACGCGGCGGAATGGGTCGGGCCCTACAACGACAAGGCATTCGGGCTGCACAATTACCTGAAACACTATATGTTTCCCGGTTTTCAAGAGCCGGGCACGGGAATATGCCTGGGCGTAAATCGCGGCTTCTGGGAAGGCCTCAGCGAGACGGAGCGCACGATCATCGAAGCTGCCGCAGCGGCCGAGAACAACAACATGTTGTCTGAATACAATGCCAACAACGGCGATGCGCTTGCGGAGCTGCAATGGAACGAAGGTGTGCAACTGCACATCTACCCGCAGGATGTCTGGACCGAGGTTGCCCGCGTCTCGCGCGAAGTGGTCGATGAGGTCGGCAATACCGATAAAATCGGCAAGCGCGTCCTGAAGAGCTTCAAGGACTTCGGAGATCGCGTTTCCGAATGGCAGCGCGTGTCCGACATCAGCTACGTCGCCTATAGGGCCATCACGCGCGGCTAGATCATCGTGCCTTAGGTTGGAACAGCAGTCGTGGCTCCAACCTAAGGCACAAAGATGAGCGCCTCTAAAGAATCGAGCAACTTTCCGCTTTAGAGAGGTTCCGGCTCGGAGCAGCTGATTCAGCCGAATTTTGGCTGCTTGGGCTTGCGCTCGGCGTGGCTGTTCTCTACAGGGGGACGGTTTCCCAGCCAAGCCGGTCTGCTTGTCTATCGCTTCGGTTTGACGGGAGCGCACAAGGCCGTTGCAACGACGGCCATCTTACCTGCTTGGTATGCAGTGAGTGAGAGGATACATCGTGAGCTCGATAACCCTGACATTTCCGGACGGTGCAGCACGGTCTTTCGATGCCGGCATCACCGGCGCTGAACTGGCAGCCGCCATCTCGAAGTCGCTGTCGAAAAAGGCCGTGGCGATGGTGGTGGATGGCGAATTGAGGGATCTTGCCGACCCGATCACGGAGGATGCGGCCGTCAAGATCGTAATCCGGACCGACCCGGAGGCCCTGGAACTCATCCGCCACGATTGCGCGCACGTCCTTGCAGAAGCCGTGCAGGACCTGTTTCCCGGAACCCAGGTCACGATCGGGCCCGTGATCGAGAACGGCTTTTACTACGACTTCGATCGCGATGAACCGTTCCATCCCGACGATTTTGCAAAGATCGAAGAGCGCATGCGCGAGATCATCAAGGCCAATGAGCCCTTTTCAAAAGAGGTGTGGAGCAGAGATGAAGCCAAGGCCTATTTCTCCGCGCAGGGCGAGCACTACAAGGTCGAGTTGATCGACGCGATACCGGACGGCGAGGATGTCAAGATCTACAAGCAGGGGGCTTGGCTCGACCTCTGCCGCGGCCCGCACATGACGTCAACGGGGCACACCGGCTCGTCGTTCAAGCTGATGAAGCTTGCAGGCGCCTACTGGCGCGGCGATTCCAACAATCGCATGCTGCAGCGGATCTATGGCACGGCGTGGGCCAGCGACAAGGATCTGAAAGCACATCTCCATCAGCTCGAAGAGGCCGAAAGGCGTGACCATCGCAGGCTTGGCCGCGAGATGGATCTGTTCCACTTCCAGGAAGAAGGCCCCGGTGTCGTGTTCTGGCATCCGAAGGGATGGGAGTTGTTTCAACGGCTGACCAACTACATGCGGCGGCGGCAGAACGATGCGGGATACCAAGAAGTCAACGCGCCGCAAATTCTCGACCGGGCGCTATGGGAAACCTCGGGGCACTGGGAGTGGTATCATGAAAACATGTTCACCACGACGACGGAGGACGAGCGCCAGTTCGCCATCAAACCGATGAACTGTCCGGGCCATGTGCAGATCTTCAAGCACGGCCTACGCTCCTATCGCGAACTGCCCTACCGCGTGAGCGAGTTCGGGTGCGTGCACCGCTATGAGCCGTCGGGAGCGCTGCACGGGCTGATGCGGGTGCGCGGCTTTACGCAGGATGATGCGCACGTTTTCTGCACCGATGAACAGCTCGAAGACGAGTGCATCGCGATCAACGATCTCATTTTATCGGTCTACCGGGACTTCGGGTTCGAGGACTTTGTCGTCAAGCTCTCGACGCGGCCTGAAAAGCGCGTTGGCTCGGACGGCGAATGGGACCGGGCCGAAGCGGTCATGACCAAGGTGCTCGGGCGCATCGAAGCGGAAGCGGACGGCAAGATTACAACAGGCATCAACCCCGGGGAGGGGGCGTTTTACGGGCCGAAGTTCGAGTACGTTTTGCGCGATGCAATCGGGCGGGAATGGCAGTGCGGGACCAACCAGGTGGATTTCAATCTGCCGGAACGGTTCGATGCCTTCTATATCGATGCAGATGGCGAAAAGAAGCGGCCGGTGATGCTGCATCGTGCGATCCTCGGCTCGATGGAGCGTTTTCTCGGCGTGTTGATCGAAAGCTACGCGGGCCACTTCCCGTTGTGGCTGGCGCCGGTGCAGGTTGCCGTGTGCACGATCGTGTCGGATGCCGACGCCTATGCCGGGCGGGTTCGCGCTGCGTGTCAGGCGGCCGGACTTGCGGCGGAGGTGGACCTCAGGAATGAGAAGATCAATTACAAGGTCCGCGAGCATTCACTCGCCAAAGTTCCGGTGCTGCTCGTTGTCGGCAAACGCGAAGCCGAAGAGGGCACGGTGTCCGTGCGCCGTCTCGGCAGCCAGAAGCAAAGCGTCCTGAAGCTCGACGAAGCCGTCGCATCGCTTGCCGAAGAAGCGGTGCCGCCGGATCTCAAGCGAGCGGCGCAATGAGGCTGCTTGCGATGACGGCGGCGCGCGCGGCGGCGATGATGGGATCGGGCTAAGCGTGTTCGGATTGCGGGCCTAGCGGCATGAAGTTTCCGGAACTCACATACGCCGCCGATAGTGATCCGGCGTTCAAGCGCTGGGTTATCCAGACGATCGAGCGGCTCGCGGGACGCGACTATTTCGTGCCGCTCTATGAAATCTGGCGACGAGACTACGTCGCCCAGAACAAGCCGATCATGCGGCCTGTATTGGATCTCATCCGTGTCGATCTGGAGATCGTGTCCGGGCAGTGGCCGCCGCAGATCGATGCGGGGCCGCCGGTGGTGATCCTCTCAAACCACCCCTTCGGCATTCTGGACGGGTTTGGTGCTTTGTCGCTCGCCGAAGACCTTGGGAGACCGTTCCACGTGCTGCTGCACAAGGATCTCACCAAAGTTCCGGAGATCCGGCCCTACGCGCTGCCGATCGATTTCTCGGAAACCCGGGAAGCCCAGGCGATGAACATCGCCACGCGCAAGAGGGCGCTTGAATTGCTCTCCCAGGGGCACACGATCGTGGTCTTTCCGGCCGGTGGCGTGGCGACAGCGCCAAGCGTGTTCGGGCCGGCGGTCGACCTGCCGTGGAAGACTTTTACAGGGCGGATGATCCAGGCGTCGAAGGCGCAAGTTGTACCGCTATATTTCGAAGGGCAGTGCTCCTGGTTCTTTCACCTGATCAGCAAGTTCAGCGCAACCGTTCGGTTGTCGCTGATGATACGCGAATTTCGCAACCGGGTCGGCAAGCCGCTGCGGGTCCATATCGGAGACGTTATTTCGGATGGCGAACTCGCTGCCGTGAAGGACCGCAAAGCGCTGATGGACCTCTTGTTCGACCGGGTGCACGCCATGGCGGATGACACGCTCGAGACCATTCGGGCACGCATGCAGGCTTTGCCGGAGTGGCTCAAGACGTAGGGCAGTCGCAAGGGGCTGCGAACGTCAGCCGCGGCCGCGATACGTCGGGACACCCTGATCCGGCAGCCACACGCCATCCGGACAATTTCCGGTCTGCCAGAAGACATCGATCGGAATGCCGCCGCGCGGATACCAATAACCGCCGATCCGCAAGAAGTGCGGTTCGAGCAACTGGTTCAAGCGTTTGGCGATGGCGATCGTGCAGTCCTCGTGAAAGGCGCCGTGATTGCGGTACGATCCGAGATACAACTTGAGTGACTTGGATTCGACCAGCCAGCCGTTCGGGACATAGTCGATGACCAGGTGTGCAAAGTCGGGCTGGCCGGTGACCGGACAGAGCGACGTGAACTCCGGCGCCGTGAAGCGGGCGACATAGGCCGTGTCCGGGTGTGGGTTTGCGACACGCTCCAACACCGCGCCTTCAGGTGAGGCGGGAATCGATGACAGGTGGCCCAACTGGGCCAGGTTTTCAACGTCGTCCGTGGTCATCGTGCGCGCATCCAGATTTGTGGTCAGGCCGGCACCATTCCGATGCGGTCATCGCGGCGGCGCAACCAGGCAACGAACGGAAGAGCAAGTATCACCATCCATGCCTTGCCGACGATCTGGCCCAGCAGATGGTCGAAACCGCCGAATGCAAGATAGAGAAAGACCATGCTGTCGACCACCAGGCCAACGATGCTGCTGGCGAAAACCGCAAGTACGAGGCGGCGACGCTGCAGGGGCGTGTAGACCAGAAGGTCTGCGAACTCAGACAGCAAGAACGCCGCGAGCGAGGCGACGACGAGTTTTTCGGGCGTAAACGGCAGCGATATCGCGGCACCGGCGAAGATTGCTGCGACCGTCCACGTGAGGCCGAGGCGACGCTGGACGAGGTCACGCAGGACCAGCGCGAGGCCGATCATGACGACGCCGCTCGGTGCCATCAGTCCGGGTGCGACCGGAATCAGGCACGGACCGTCCGGTACGCACACGGTGCCGATGTTGAGGATCAACCAGTTCGCCGCGGGAATGCACGCGGCATAGGCGATCAGGAACAGGACGCCCTCAATGGTTCGCTGATTTTCGGAGGCCTGTTGCACGGCGTTCTGGTTCCTAGCTGATGGCGATTTCGGCCGACCATGGTAGGCCGGCACGTCTACTCTGGAACTGTCTTGGATTGCAAGTGCTTAGGGCGTCAGCCGGGACACGCAACCGGACGCGCCGGACAACATCGTGCGCACTATCGTCTTTCAGGATTAGCTGAAACCATCCTTCACCCTCTCCCGATCGCCCATTACACTGATGCCGCAGGCGGGGGATCGTCCCGGTCCAAAATGTCAACTATCAAACCGGTCGTTCAGATGCGATTCCGCCTCAGGCGGAAATAATCTAATAGGTGAGCACCGCTTTGATTGCGCGTAACTCTTCGGCCGGGTCGGACCAGGCCTCGAAAGCCTGGCCACAGCGGCGATACCAATATCGGGAATTGCCTTCGTCGCCTTCGATCTTATGCAAGACGGCGTGGAGCCAGTCCGCGGCCTTGTCGCCTTCGAGGCTCTGACAGGCACTGTGTGCCGCCACCCATTTGCCGGCGATGGCGTCGTCTACGGCGGCAATCATCGCGGCGCGGTTGTCACTCATTCGTGGTCTCCCGGTTGGCCGAACACGACGCGCGCGGTGCGGCGGTCCGCGCGTACGCGCTCTATGGCAGTTGTCGGCGAAGCAGGCTACAACGCGCGGCAGATACATCTCAACCGGAGATCGAACGCCATGACCGCGATCATCGACATTATCGGCCGCGAGATTCTGGACAGTCGCGGCAATCCGACCGTCGAGGTCGACGTCATACTGGAAGATGGTTCGCTTGGACGTGCCGGCGTGCCTTCCGGTGCTTCGACGGGTGCCTATGAGGCGGTGGAACTGCGCGACGGCGACAGCGGGCGGTTTCTGGGCAAGGGGGTCGAGCAGGCGGTCGCTTGTGTCAACGGCGAGATCTATGATGCGCTGCGGGGCATGGATGCAGAGGACCAACGTCGCATCGATGCCGCGCTGATTGATCTCGACGGCACGGAGAACAAGAACCGGCTCGGGGCCAATGCACTGCTCGGGACGTCGCTGGCGGTTGCAAGGGCTGCAGCGGATACGTGCGGGCTGCCGCTTTACCGTTACATCGGCGGTTCCGGGGCACACGTCATGCCGGTTCCGATGATGAATATCGTCAACGGCGGTGCGCATGCCGACAACCCGATCGACATCCAGGAATTCATGGTCATGCCGGTAGCGGCCGAGAGCTGTCGGGAGGCCATACGGATCGGTGCGGAAATCTTTCATACCTTGCGCAAGAAACTCAGTGATGCCGGCCACAATACCAATGTCGGTGACGAAGGCGGGTTTGCTCCGAATATCGGCTCGACTACAGACGCGCTGGACTTCGTCATGGCGTCGATCGAAACAGCCGGTTACGCACCGGGTGATGACGTCGTCTTGGCGCTCGACTGTGCGGCGACCGAGTTCTTCAAGGACGGGCGATACGAACTCTCCGGCGAAGATAAATCTTTGTCCAGCGCCGAGATGGCCGGCTACCTCGCCGCCCTGATCGGCAAGTATCCTATCGTTTCGATCGAAGACGGGATGGCCGAGGACGATTGGGAGGGCTGGAGCCTCTTAACTCGCGAAATCGGCGAAAAGTGCCAGCTTGTCGGCGACGACCTGTTCGTGACCAACACCAAGCGTCTCGCGAAAGGCATCAACGACGGTGTCGCCAATTCTATCCTCGTCAAGGTCAACCAGATCGGAACGCTGACGGAAACACTCGATGCCGTCTCCATGGCGCAGCGAGCCAATTACACGGCCGTTATTTCGCACCGCTCCGGCGAAACGGAGGATGCAACCATCGCCGACCTTGCCGTTGCCACCAATGCCGGGCAGATCAAGACCGGTTCGCTTAGCCGTTCCGATCGGCTGGCGAAATACAACCAGTTGATCCGCATCGAGGAGGAACTGGACGGGATGGGCCGCTATGGCGGGCGCAGCGTGCTTCCCGGGCGCAACGTCGGCGTGTGAATATTCTCGGGGTGGGACGGCGGTTTACCTGCGATTAAGGGTGATGGGGTACAGTCTCAGAGTTCCCGATTGCGGAATAAGAAATGTGTTGCGTCCCACCACCCAAGAGCGGCAGATGAGGAAGTCGGTGCAGTCTTATCTCGTTTTGCTTGGCTGCCTAGCAATGTCGGCTTACTTCACTCAGCACGCGATTAACGGTAGGTACGGTCTCGAGGCTCAATCCAGATTGGTCGAACGCTCAGCCGAGCTGACGCGGGAGATCAAGAGCCTTGAGGCCGTACACGCGCGCTTGCGCCGGCACGTCAGACTTCTGAGCGATGAGCCGCCGGCGGCGGATCTTGTCGAAGAGATTGCGCGGCGCGATCTTGGCTTTGCCTTTCCGCAGGACATCATCATTCAGCAGTGACGCGATTGTGCGCGATCGGTGGCGGATGCTGGTTGGCAGGCCTGCTCTGGCTCGTATATCCTCGGGCGTTGTCTGGGCCTCATCCGGAGACAATGCGACGGGCCAGGCGCCGAACTTCGAGAAATGCGTGGAGCTCGCCTACATGACAGCAACAGTTGCGCAGGACGCGGTAGCCGAGCTGAGCGCCGAACAAGAGCTGCAGGCCTTTCGGGATATGCTGCTCATTCGACGTTTCGAGGAGAAGGCCGGCCAGCTCTACGGCATGGGCTTCATTGGAGGCTTTTGTCACCTCTATATCGGGCAGGAAGCGGTCGTCGTCGGGCTGCAAATGTGCGCCGTCGATGGCGACCAGGTGATCACCACTTACCGTGACCACGGCCATATGCTCGCGACAGGAATGGAACCCAACGGGGTGATGGCGGAGCTGACGGGGCGTCGTGGTGGTTATTCACGCGGCAAGGGCGGCTCGATGCACATGTTTTCGAAAGAGAAGAATTTCTTCGGAGGCCACGGGATCGTCGGGGCTTCGGTGCCGCTCGGGGCCGGTCTCGCTTTCGCCAATGCGTACCGCGGCAAGTCCAACGTGTGTTTTTGTTACTTCGGCGACGGCGCAGCCAACCAGGGGCAGGTCTACGAGACGTTCAACATGGCCAAGCTTTGGAACCTGCCAGTTGTGTTCGTCATCGAGAACAACAAGTACGCGATGGGGACGTCAACCGAGCGTGCCGCGGCAACAACGGATTTCTCTCAACGCGGCAGCTCATTCGCCATACCGGGCGAACAGGTCAACGGCATGGACGTGCGCGCTGTCAAGGCTGCCGGCGAACGTGTCGTAAAGCAGGTCCGTGACGGTGGCGGGCCCTACATTCTCGAAATGCTGACCTATCGCTACCGCGGACACTCGATGTCGGACCCGGCGAAATACCGCAGCCGCGAAGAAGTCGACAAGGTGCGTGCCGAGCAAGATCCGATCGAACAAGTGCGCGCCCGCATGCTATCGAACGGGCGTGCCGGTGAAGACGAATTGAAGGCGATCGATCGCGAAATCAGAGGGATCGTCAATGCTGCGGCCGAGTTTGCCCAGAACGACCCGGAACCTGACGACAGCGAACTCTACACTGACGTGCTGGTGCCGGTCGGAGCATGATCTACGTTATCCGCGCCCGCCGGGATTTGAATGAGATCACCGAGAGAATTGCAGAATGTCGACACAAATCCTGATGCCTGCATTGTCGCCAACCATGGAGGAGGGCAAGCTCGCGCGATGGCTGGTGAAGGAAGGCGATGTCATCACGTCGGGCATGGTGATTGCGGAGATTGAGACCGACAAGGCGACCATGGAGGTCGAGGCGGTCGACGAAGGCAAGTTGGCGCAAATCCTGATCGCCGAAGGTACGGAAGGGGTGAAGGTCAACACGCCTATCGCAATCATCGACGGTGATGGAAACGGCGTGTCCAGAGACATGCCGATACCCGCAATGTCAACCGCCCCGTCAGCCGCTCCGGTGGGAGAAGAGGCTGCATCCTCGACAACCGCTCTCGCTGAGGAGCAACCGTCGCCCCGGCGGGCGACCAACGGTGCTGCAGGCGGTCAGGACGAGCGTTCAGAGCCGACGATCGTTGCACCACCCCCTGTGGCCCCCGCGACTTCCGCCTCTCGGTCGGAGGCGGAATTTGCCAAGGACACGGCCACCGAGCCATTGACGATGCGGGAAGCATTGCGTGATGCCATGGCCGAAGAAATGCGTCGCGACGATGATGTCTTCCTGATGGGTGAGGAAGTTGCCGAGTACCAAGGCGCATACAAGGTCAGTCAGGGCTTGCTCGAGGAGTTCGGTGCCCGGCGCGTTATCGATACACCGATAACGGAGCAGGGATTTGCCGGGATCGGTGTCGGGGCGGCGATGGCCGGGCTCAGGCCGATCGTCGAATTCATGACCTGGAACTTCGCCATGCAGGCGATCGACCAGATCATCAACTCCGCAGCAAAGACACTCTACATGTCGGGCGGGCAGATGAATTGCCCGATTGTCTTTCGCGGGCCGAACGGGGCCGCCGCGCGGGTCGCAGCCCAACACTCGCAGTGTTATTCAGCATGGTATGCGCATTGCCCCGGCCTGAAGGTGGTCGCGCCTTCAAATGCGGCTGATGCCAAGGGTCTGCTCAAGTCCGCGATCCGCGATCCCAATCCGGTCCTCGTTCTGGAAAACGAAATTCTCTATGGCCAAAGCAGTGCTGTACCAAAGACGGATGACTGGCTGATCCCCATCGGTCAGGCTCGCATTGCGCGGGACGGGGATGATGTAACGATCGTTTCGTTCGCGCGCGGCATGGTCTACGCCCTTGAAGCGGCGGATCAGCTCGCCGAAGAAGGGATTAGCGCGGAGGTGATCGATCTGAGATCGCTCAGGCCGATCGACTGGGACACAATCCTGCAGTCCGTGCGCAAGACCAACCGGATCGTGACCGTGGAAGAAGCCTGGCCAGTGTGTTCGGTCGGTTCGGAAATTTGTGCGCAGGTTGCCATTCACGCTTTCGACCATTTGGATGCGCCACCCGCGAAGGTTTCCGGCGCCGATGTGCCGATGCCCTATGCAGCGAACCTGGAGCGCTTGGCGCTGCCCAATGCCGGCCAGGTCGTCGCTGCGGCGAAGGCGGTCTGTTATGTGGATTGACGCGGAGGCGGAGGCCAGCGGAAGGGGCGGCACGGATGGCGATTGAAATTCTCATGCCGGCACTCTCGCCGACCATGGAAGAGGGCAAGCTCGCGCGCTGGCTTGTGCAGGAGGGCGATGCCGTCAACGTCGGCATGGTCGTTGCCGAGATCGAGACCGACAAGGCGACCATGGAGGTGGAAGCCATCGACGATGGCAAGATCGGCAAGTTGCTGGTCGCCGAGGGCGCAGAAGGGATCAAGGTCAATACTCCTATCGCCGTTTTGCTTGAAGACGGCGAGGATGCGGCCGCGCTGGCGCAAACCAGTGTCGCGACGGATGAGAATGCAGCGTCTCAAAATGCCGCTGAAGCCCCGCCAGTAGAACAGACGTCCGCGCCTGAAGATGTGGCCGACGAACCATCCGTTGCCAGGCGCGTCATGCAGCCTGCGGCGCCATCGGGCACCGTGGAGGCTCCGGCGACGACAACGTTCACTCAACAGGCAGCGTCAACGGCAGCAGTCGGGCGCCGATCCAAGGACGGCGGCAGCGCGGGGCGTGTGTTCGCCTCGCCATTGGCACGGCGCCTGGCGGCCGAGAGCGGGCTTGATCTCAACCGCGTGACCGGAACCGGGCCGCGTGGACGGATCGTCAAGAAAGACGTGGTTGCCATGGCGGCATCGGGTGGCGATCAAACGGCACCGTCAGCGATTGGCACGGCACTGGCGGCGGCGCCATCCACCGTGGTCGACAGGCCGGGTTCGGGCATCGCTTTCGCGGCGATGGCGGATGACAAGGTGCTCGCACTATATGATCGCGAGAGCTACGACATCGTTCCGCATGACGGCATGCGCCGGGTGATTGCCGAACGCCTGAGTGAATCAAAGCGTACGATCCCGCACTTCTACATGACCGTGGAGTGCGTGCTTGACGAATTGCTTCGGGCACGCGGGCGCATGAATGAAGCGGCCCCGAAGGAGGGTCCGCGTGCCTACAAGCTCTCGGTCAACGACTTTATGATAAAGGCGCTGGCGCTGGCGCTTAGGGAAGTTCCGGCCGCAAACGCAACCTGGACCGAAGCGGGCATGTTGCAGCATCGCCATGCGGATGTCGGTGTGGCGGTTGCCGTGGAGGGCGGACTGTTCACACCTATCGTTCGCCACGCAGAACTCAAGACACTCGGTGAAATTTCGAACGAGATGAAGGATCTGGCCACACGGGCGCGCAACCGGCGGCTGGCGCCGCACGAATATCAGGGCGGGACGACCTCGATTTCAAATCTAGGCATGTACGGCATCAAATCCTTCGATGCCGTGATCAATCCACCGCATGCAACGATCCTTGCCGTGGGTGCGGGTGAACAGCGGGCTGTCGTGGTCAATGGCACGATCGAGGTGGCCACAATCATGAGTTGCACGCTGTCTTGCGATCACCGCGTGGTCGACGGCGCGGTGGGCGCCGAATTGCTCAATGCATTCAAGCGCTTCGTCGAAGACCCGGTGCGCATGCTGGTCTGACCGTCGCCGTCTGCAACGGGCCCTGCACAGTCGATTCCTCGACGTTTGTTGCACTTGCACCACAGCAATGTCAGTATTTCCGGGACCGCCGTTGGATCGACGACATATCCACGCAATAGGTGACGGGGCGGGTTGTGGGCGGTCTGACTGGCGCGCAAGCATCGAACCACTGGTTTGGTGATTCGACGAAAGGGGAGGCGCCCATGCGCTTCATTATTGTAAGTTCTGCGGCGATGGCTTGCGGGCTGGTCGCGGGGTGTGCCAACGACGGGACCAACACCCTGACAACGGGCGCGGTTTCTAAGCAGCAGGTTGCCACCGCACCGGTCGATCCTGCGTGTCTGGCTTTGCAGAACCGTATCGCGCTGCTGCGCCAGGAAGGCACGATCGGTCGCGTCGAAAAGGCTGCAACCGGCAAGAGCAAGACTGTTGTCGTCAAGCGTTCGGCGCTGACAAAAGTAGCCGAATTCAATCAGGCCAATGCCGAATTCCAGGCCCGCTGCTCGAAGCTGCCGCGCACGGCTCAAGCGACCGTGCAGGGCGGACAGGCGACGGCGAGCCAAGCCAAGGCTGCGGCCGCGACGGTCAAGAAGCCCTAAAGGTATCCGACCCGCAGGCGTTCAGGTGCGGTGACACGGTGCAACGAGCATGCCTCAGATTAGGTCCGCAGTTTTGAGATCGCGGGCCTTTTTTGTGTTTGCCGGCCAACAGCTGCTGGGAATGAGGCGTTTGAACGCTTGTCTGCCTTCGCGAGGTGTGGTGGTTTGAAGCCGGGCGGGTTTACTGTGGTTTGTTTCGATGTTGGACATGTCGTTGTTTCGGGTCGCGCGTCGGATGGGTGCGGGTTTGACACTGGGGTTGGCGCTTTCGGGATGTGCCGGAGGTGGTGATCTTGGGGGCGGTCTCGGCATGGTCGGGAGCTGCAAGGATGTGCAGCGCCAGTTGCGCAAATACGAGGCCCGTGGCGTGCACCAGCGCGCTGATGCAGCCGCGCGCGGGGCCAAATTGTCACCCAAGCAACGGGCGGACGTTGCCCGCTACAACGGGTTGCTCAATACCTATCTTGGAAACAAGTGCCATCTTTGAGCGTCACAACATCGAGTTTTCGAACGTTGGGGTCTCCGGCGTGCTGGTTGATAGCCGCAGTCTGTGCCGTGGTGCCGTTTCAAGACGCGGATGCGTCCGGCGGCGGGAAAGGCACGCGTCTCATCTACCAGTCGGAACCAGGTGCACATGAAGACTTATGATGTCATCGTGATCGGGGCCGGCCCCGGCGGGTATGTCGCTGCCATTCGGGCGGCTCAGTTGGGACTGAAGACAGCGGTTGTCGAGCGTGAGCACCTCGGCGGGATCTGCCTCAACTGGGGCTGTATCCCGACAAAGGCCTTGCTGCGTTCCGCAGAGGTGCTGCACCTTGCACGCCACGCCAAGGACTACGGTATCGCGATCAGCGGTGACGTCGCGCCGGATCCGGCCGCCATCGTCGGGCGTTCGCGTCGCGTCTCTGGCCGGCTCAACGGTGGCGTCGGCCACCTACTGAAGAAAAACAAGGTCGACGTCATCTGGGGCGAGGCCGTCATCGAAGGTGGCGGGCAAATCCGCGTAGGTGAGAGCGAAAAGGCCGCCGTTCAACCGCAGCATGCCGCACCGAAAGGCGTCCTGGGCGCAGGCTCGTATCAGGCCCGTCACATCGTCATTGCGACCGGCGCGCGACCGCGTGTTCTCACCGGAATCGAACCGGACGGGGTGCGGATCTGGAGCTATTTCGAGGCGATGGTACCAAAGCGAATTCCGCGCTCCATGTTGATCATCGGTTCCGGTGCCATCGGCATCGAGTTTGCCTCGTTTTACCGAACGATGGGAGCGGAGGTCACGGTTGTCGAGCTGTTGCCGCAAATCCTGCCGGTCGAGGATGCAGAGATCTCAGGCTTGGCGCGCAAGGCGTTTGAAAAACAGGGCATGCGCATCCTGACGGGTGCCAAAGTCGCGCGCGTCGAGACGTCTGGCGATCAGTCGCAGGTGACGATCGAACCGGACGGCGGCGCGCGCGAGACCCTTGCCGTCGAGGTCGTCATTTCAGCGGCCGGTGTGGTCGGCAATGTCGAAGGGCTCGGTCTTGAAGACGCCGGTGTCGCCATCGACGGTGGCCACATCGTTGTCGATGAGGTCGGCCGAACCAACGTTGCCGGGATTTACGCGATCGGCGATGTGGCCGGCGCGCCAATGCTCGCACACAAGGCGGAGCATGAAGGCGTGATTTGTATTGAATCCATCAGCGGTCTGGAGCCGCACGGGCTGAACAAGACGAACATACCTGGGTGTACGTACTGTCATCCGCAAATCGCATCGGTCGGGCTTACTGAGGCGCGTGCAGGCGAGGCCGGCTATGAGACCCGTATCGGCCGGTTTCCGTTTCAAGGCAACGGTAAAGCCGTGGCTCTCGGTGAACCCGAAGGTTTGGTCAAGACGATCTTCGATGCAAAGACCGGACAGCTGCTTGGTGCGCATATGATCGGCGCCGAGGTCACCGAGTTGATACAGGGCTTTGTCGTGGCGATGCAACTCGAGACAACCGAGGCAGATCTAATGCATACCGTGTTTCCTCATCCGACGCTTTCCGAAATGATGCACGAAAGCGTCCTGGATGCTTACGGCCGCGTCATTCACATGTAGTTTTCGCGAACTGCAGAACGACGATGAGGCTCGCCGGTTGCAGGACCGCGCCCCAAAAACCACAAGAGGCACAAAGGATGGACCAGCGCGCACTGATCGTGATGGCCATTGTCGGAGTGGTTTCTGGATATCTTGCCTCGTACCTTGTTGGCCCTTCCAGTTGGGGACTGATCGGCTACCTCGTCAGCGGGTTGCTCGGGTCATGTCTCGGCGGGTTCGTCCTGGAGGCGTCGGGCATCAACCTCGGTATCAAAAATGCGCTGCTCGCGCGCATTGCAACAGCAACCATCGGAGCTGTAATTGTCGTTAGTGTTGCACGGATCGTCGCTTGAAGGGGGCAATGCCCTCGCGATCCGCTTTGCTTGGAGGATAACGTTTTGGAGCAGATGACACCTTACTGGCCTTACATCGTAATGGCGGTCAACGGGCTGATCGCCGGCTGGCTGGCCGGCCTGCTGCTTGGTGGCGGCGGGCTGTTCCGTAACGTGGTGGTGGGAATTATCGGGGCCTTCATAGGCGGTGCCCTGGTTCAGGCGGGCTATCTCAATCTACCATTCGATTTCGGTGTGTGGGGCAACCAAATCGCCGTGTCGACGATCGGCGCGCTGTTGGTGATCGTGCTTGCCCGCATTCTCGGCCGGTAAGGCGGCATCCGACAGGCCTGTGACATTTTCGGACGATTGTTGAAGCGCTTAGGAGCAGCTACCTATAGCTAGTCACAACTGAAGCGCGATCGCTCAATATGGTCACACTGGTAGACAACACGCCGCGCCATCCGGAAAAGCAGGCTCGTCCGGACAGCCCCGTATTGCGCAAACCGGCATGGATCAGGGTCAAGGCGCCCGGCTCGCCTGGTTACGCCGAGACGAAAGAAATCGTCAACAAGCACAATCTCCACACGGTCTGTGAGGAAGCAGGGTGTCCAAATATCGGCGAGTGCTGGAGCAAGCGCCATGCGACGATGATGATTATGGGCGACGTCTGCACGCGGGCCTGTGCATTCTGCAACGTCCGCACCGGTCTTCCGGCGCCGCTTGATCCCGATGAGCCGGAGAATGTCGCCAAGGCGGTCGCCCAGCTTGCACTCAAGCACGTTGTCATCACGTCAGTTGATCGTGACGATCTTTGCGATGGCGGCGCGCAGCATTTTGCCGACGTGATCGAGGCCATACGGGCGGCAACACCGAAAACCACGATCGAGGTTCTGACGCCGGACTTCCTGCGCAAGGATGACGAAGCACTGGAGATCGTGGTGGCCGCGAGGCCGGATGTCTTCAACCACAATCTCGAGACGGTGCCGTCAAAGTATCTCGCGATCCGCCCGGGTGCACGCTACTTCCATTCCCTGCGCCTGCTGCAACGCGTCAAGGAGCTCGACGCGTCGATGTTCACCAAGTCCGGGATCATGGTCGGACTTGGTGAGACACGTGAGGAAGTGTTGCAGTTGATGGACGACCTTCGGACGGCGGATGTCGATTTCCTGACCATCGGGCAGTATCTGCAGCCAACCCGCAAGCACGCGGCCGTCGAACGGTTCGTGACACCGGAAGAGTTCAAGTCGTATGAGCGGATCGGCCTTGCCAAGGGATTTGCGCTCGTGGCGGCGTCGCCGCTGACGCGGTCTTCCTATCACGCGGACGAGGATTTCGAACGCCTGCGTGCAGCGCGACGTCATCCCGTTTCCGCAGGCGGTGCCTGAAAATCTGCAAGGACCACAATGCCGACATTCTCAACCCGTCGCAACGTGCCGTTTTCTCCGGAACAAATGTTTGCGCTCGTCGCGGACGTTGAGAAATATCCCGAGTTCCTGCCCCTGTGCGAGGCGTTGATGGTGCGCCAACGTACCACGGATAGCGCCGGCCGGCCGGTGCTCTTAGCCGACATGACGGCCGGCTACAAGGCTGTTCGCGAGAGCTTCATCAGCCGTGTGACGTTGGATGAAGGCGCGCAGAGTATACTGGTTGAATACATCGACGGCCCGTTCAGTTATTTGGAAAACCGGTGGAAATTTAAGGCTGCCGACGGCGGGTGCGATGTTCACTTCGACATCGCCTACGCGTTCAAGTCGCGCATGCTGGGGTTGCTCGTGGGGGCACTGTTTGACAAGGCGTTCCGCAAGTTCGCTGCGGCGTTTGAAGAGCGGGCACGAGCTGTTTACGGCACCGGGGCCGATGAGAGTGGGCGTTACACCGTACTCACCGATCCAGCGACGCCGTAACCATCGCGAGCGCTTCACGGACGGTTGCAATGCGGACCGGCGTCCGGCCGATGTCGCCAAACCGGCATGCGCGGTGCGCGACCCCGCCTGATCGCAGAGCCGTGGCCAGATGAACCAGTCCAACGGGTTTGCCCGGGGTCTCACCTCCCGGCCCAGCAATGCCGGTGACCGCGACCGTGACATCGGCGTGGGAATGGGATAGGGCGCCGGCCGCCATGGCGCGGGCTACCTCTTCGCTGACGGCGCCATGGCTCTCGATCAACGTCATGTCGATGCCCAGCGCCTCGCTCTTGGCTTCGTTCGAGTAGGTGACGAAACCGCGTTCCACAACGGCCGAAGAACCGGGAATTTCGGTCAACAGGCCCGCGATCAGGCCGCCGGTGCAGCTTTCTGCGGTGGCAAGCAGCATTTTGCGATTGGCCAGATCCTGCAGGAGTTGCGTTGCAGCAGCGCGAAGGTCGGGATCGAACATGGGCGGTTGTCCATAACGGCAGGGGCGGCACGGGAACCCGCACCGCCCACATTATAGGCGATTAATCTAATGGGCTGGGGCCTATGTGGCAGGGGTCAGCTTTTCGGCGCTTTGCAGGAGTGAATCCAACGTGCTGCGGCTATCGGCACCAAGGATCGACAGGGCGCGGCGCTGCGCTTCGGTCCACACCGGATATGCGTCCTTGATCATTGCCTGGCCTTTGGGCGTGAGATGTAGACCACGGCCGCGACGCCCGGCCGGGGGGTCCATCTCGATCAGGCCGAGGGCCAGCAGACGCTTGAGATTTCTGGACAGCGTGGATTTTTCAATGTCGAGAGAAAACCCGATTTCAACGGCGGTTATGCCGTCTTGCTGGCCGAGCTGCGTCAGCAGGGTGTACTGGCTGCCCGTGATCCCGAGGGGCCGCATCGCATCATCGTATAGTCGGGTTATGATGCGGCTCAGCTGGCGAACGCGTGTCGCAAGACAGCCGCCGGACGTTTCCTCGGCAATCGTGGCGATATCCGGCGTGTTCGAGACGAGTGTCGGTGTCATCACATTCATCGGCGTCCCCTTGTCGCGATTAACGCGATACAACGACTCGTTTGCCAGTTGCCGTGATTCTTGTGAATCGAGCAAGTCCGATCGTAGAGGTTTGCGGGAACAAGCGGTGCCCGCCGCTGGAATTGGAGATCAACCGACATGACCCGTATCGCCGAGGTGCGCGCGCACGTTCTCGAGGCACCGCTTAGCGAGCCGTTCTGGTGGTCGTTCAACGGCACGCAGACGCGTGGCGGTTGTCTTGTGGAAGTCATTGGCGAAGATGGCACCAGCGGCTGGGGGGAATGTTTCGGGCCGCCGGCGCTCAATGCTGCCGTCGTCAAGGCTTTCAAGCCGTTGGTCTTGGGCCAAGACGCCATTGCGACGGAAGCGATCTGGCAGTTGCTTTACAACCGGTTTCGCGATCAGGGCCAAAAGGGGCTGGTCGTAACTGCCTTGAGCGGGGTTGATATTGCCCTTTGGGATCTCAAGGGGCGCATTTTGGAAACGCCTGTTCACCGATTGATGGGTGGACCACTGCGCACGTCGGTCAGCGCCTACGCGACCGGCACTTATCGGCGTGGCGTGGGTGATCCGCTGGCGTACATCGTCGATGAGGTCAACGGTTACGTCGGAGAAGGGTTTTCGGCGGTCAAGCTCAAGATCGGTTTTGGTGTCGCTGAGGACGTCGCTCTCATTCGCGCCGTGCGCGAGGCGATTGGACCGGACATCGGCCTGATGCTCGACGCCAATCACGGGTTCGATGTGATCGAGGCCGTCGAGCTTGGCAACGCGGTGGCCGAACTCGACATCGGATGGTTCGAGGAGCCGGTCGTTCCGGACGACCTCGCCAGCTATCGCGAGGTGCGCGATCGCCAGCCAATTGCGGTTGCCGGCGGTGAGTGTGAATTTACGCGCTGGGGCTTTCGCGACGTACTGGTGCGACGTGCAATCGATATTATACAGCCCGATACGTGCGCTGCGGGTGGCCTGTCGGAATGCAAGAAGATCGCGGATATGGCGACCGCGTTCGGCGTCCGCTACGTGCCGCACGTCTGGGGAACGGGGATTGGGCTTGCGGCCGCATTGAATTTGTTGGCTGTGCTGCCGCATACGCCGCCGCGGCACACGCCGCGCGAACCGATGCTCGAATTCGACAGGTCCGAGCACCCGTTCCGCCAGGCCGTACTCGATACGCCAATTGATCACGAAAACGGTGTCGTTCAGGTGCCGCACGGACCGGGACTCGGAATCCAGATCAACTCTGAAGCCGTGGCCAAATATCGGACCGCGCTCGTGTGACGGGAGCATAGAGCAACCTGCATTCATTCGGACTCGGATCGATTCCGAATGAATGCAGGTTGCTCGATTCTTTGGAGGCGATCATCTGTCGGCGTCAGGACGGCAAAACCACCGTTGCGGTGGCGAGCGCTGCAATGCCTTCTTCGCGCCCGGTAAAGCCGAGGCCTTCGCTGGTGGTCGCCTTGATGGAGATGCGGGCCGTGTCGAGGCCCATGATTTCCGCCAGGCGCGCGCGCATGGCGGATCGGTGAGGCCCGATCTTGGGTCGCTCGCAAATGATGGTGATATCGACGTTTGTGATGCGCCCGTGCTTGGTGCTTACGCGCTGCACTGCATCTTCGAGAAAGACCTGCGAGGCGGTACCGCGCCAACGCTCGTCCGTTGGTGGAAAATGCTGGCCGATATCTCCATCGCCAATGGCGCCGAGGATGGCATCGGTCAGGGCGTGCATTGCGACATCGGCATCCGAGTGGCCATCCAGGCGATGGCTGTGGGGAATGTCGATGCCGCACAGGCGGATGCAATCACCGTCCGTGAAGCGATGGACATCGAAGCCCTGACCGGTGCGGATATCCGGCGTGGCGCTGTGCAGCAGGCGTTCGGCCAATGCGAAGTCTCCTGGCGACGTGATCTTGATGTTGAGGGGCGAACTGGCAACCAGGGCGACGTCGATGCCGGCGAATTCCGCGACCGCTGCATCGTCCGTGAAATCGTTGCGACCGGCCTGCGCGGCGGCTCGGTGGGCTGCTGCGATCGATTGATAGCGAAATGCCTGGGGCGTGACGGCGCGCCAGACATCGCTGCGATCAAGTGTCTCCGCGATGATCGTCCCGCCCGGGCGTGCGCGCTTTAACGTATCCGTCGCCGGGAGCGCTGCAATGGCGCCTGAATAGGTTTCAAGCGCCGCCAGCAGGCGATCGATGAGCGCTCCATCCACAAACGGCCGGGCGGCGTCGTGGATGAGGACGATGTCGGGCGCCGTGGCCTGCAGGGCCTTCAGGCCGAGCCGCACCGAGGCCTGGCGCGTTGCACCACCGTCGACCGGGAGAGCCAGTTTGGGCGTGTGCGCGGACATGCAAGCCGCGTAGTGGTCGGCATCATCGGGATGGATGACGACTTGGATGTCGGTCACGGCAGGATGATCGACGAACGGTTGCAGGGTCCGGTGCAGCAATGGGCGGCCGGCCAAGTCGACGTATTGCTTCGGCAGGTCCGGTGAACCGGCCCGCGTGCCCCGGCCCGCTGCAACGATGAGGGCTGCGATCATGGTTGTGGCTCGTGTTCGGCCGTCAAAAGTAACCTCCGGCGGGTATGCCCACTTGTTTGCTGCGGTGCAATGCCGTATTTCTGATTATAATTTAGTCAGTATCTTGATGTGATGAAAAACCAAGCAGAAGATGCTGCACCTTCAGTGAAGCCCGTGCAAGTTGGGGCTTTTTCGCTGCAGGTGCCTGTCGTACTTGCGCCGATGTCGGGCGTGTCCGACCTGCCATTTCGTCGGCTGGCCAGTCGCATGGGGGCCGGCATGGTGGTGTCGGAGATGGTTGCCAGCGCCGAATTCGTGCGCGGCCGGCAGGACGTGCAGCGTCGTGCGCTGGGCGGTGACATCTCACCATTTGTCATACAACTCGTCGGCTGCGACCCACGCTGGATGGCGGAAGCCGCGAAACGGTCGGTGGACCTTGGCGCCGACATCGTGGACATCAACATGGGCTGCCCAGCGCGGGAGGTGACGGGCAAGCTCTGCGGCAGCGCGCTGATGCGCGATCTGTCGTGTGCACTCCGCCTCATCGAGGCTGTGGTTTCCAGCGTGCCGGTGCCGGTAACGCTGAAGATGCGGCTTGGGTGGGATCAGCATTCGTTGAATGCACCGGAGCTGGCACGGATCGCCGAAGCAGCCGGTGTCCAGATGTTGACGGTGCACGGCAGAACGCGACAGCAGTTCTTCAAAGGTTCGGCGGACTGGGCAGCGGTTAAGAGAGTCAAGCAGGCTGTCCATGTGCCCGTGATCGTCAATGGCGATATTCACACGTTCGAAGACCTCAGCGTGGCTGTGCAGCGGTCCGGCGCGGACGGAGTCATGATCGGGCGTGGCGCCTACGGTGCGCCGTGGCTGCCCGGGCGGCTCGCGGAACATTGGCGAAGCGGGATTGATCCAGGTGCGCCCGGGCTCGATGCGCTCGGCCGGATCGTGACCGAACACGTCGACATGATGATGCAGACTTACGGCACCAACTTGGGGCTGCGCAATGCACGCAAGCACGTCGCCTGGTACCTTCATCATGGCGCACGCAGTGCTTCGGATACGAAACGCTGGCGGCAACGCTTGTGCACCGAGGAGCGACCGGAAAAAATGCTGGCCGGAATCGACGAATTTTTTACCGAAGCGAGGGCGGCAGCATGACGTCCGGTGCCAGGGCATGGCGCAAACCTGATGCCAGATTGCGGATTGATCCTCTGCAGATCCTGGAAGCAATCCCCCACCCGCTGGTGCTGCTCGGGCCGGGCGACACGGTCGCCTACGTCAACACAGCCGCGGAGCTGTTCTTCGGAGCGGGTCAGGCGGTTCTGAAGCGTGGAAAGTTAGCGGATCTGGTCACGTTTGGGTGCCCGTTGCTGGCGCTGGTCGAGCAAGTGCGTCGCGCCGCTGTGACCGTCAACGAATATGGTGTCGATGTCGCCGTGCCCCGCACCGAGGCCAGCAACCTGGTTGATGTCTATGCCGGTGCGATCGCGGAGGCGAACGACCACATTCTACTGCTGCTTCAACAGCGCAGCATGGCGCAGATGATCGAGCGACAATTGACGCATCGCTCATCTGCACGGTCGGTTTCCGGCATGGCCGCCGTATTGGCGCACGAGATCAAGAACCCGTTGTCGGGCATTCGTGGGGCCGCGCAATTGCTCGAACCGCAATTGACGGACGAGGACCGGGCGCTTGCGCAACTGATTTGCACCGAGACCGACCGCATCCGGGGACTGCTGGATCGAATGGAGGTGTTCGGCGATGAACGGCCGATTTCAGCCGAACCGATGAACATTCATACGGTGCTCGATCATGTTCAGCAGGTTGCCCGCGCCGGCTTTGCACAGGGAATCCAATTCATCACCGATTACGATCCATCGTTGCCGTCTGTTGCAGGGGTCCGCGACAAACTCGTTCAAGCGTTCCTCAACCTCGTCAAGAATGCGGCTGAGGCGATCAACGATGCCGGCGTTGCAGCCGGCAGGATTACGCTCACAACCGCGTTTCGTCCCGGTGTGCGGTTGTCATTGCCGGGTAATGATGCGCGCGTCGGACTGCCGCTGATGATCGAGGTGGCCGACAATGGCCCCGGCGTACCAGAAGCGCTGCGAGCCCATCTCTTCGACCCGTTCGTTTCATCGAAGCGCAGCGGCGCCGGCCTCGGGCTGGCTCTCGTCGCCAAGATCGTCGGCGATCACGGCGGCACCATCGAGTTTGAACGCGTGCGGGGGCAGTCGGTGTTCCGCGTGTTGCTGCCAATGCACGATGGTGGCTGACGGCCAATCAACGGAGAACGCTATGGCAAAGGGTACGGTGCTCGTTGCTGACGACGACAATGCCATCCGAACGGTCCTCAATCAGGCGCTTGCGCGGGCCGGCTACATCCCGCGTACGACCAGCAATGCCTCGACGTTGTGGCGCTGGGTGCAACAGGGTGAAGGCGACGTCATCGTCACGGATGTCGTGATGCCGGATGAAAACGCGTTCGAACTGTTGCCGCGCATCTCGAAACTCCGGCCTGACCTGCCGGTTATCGTCATGAGTGCACAAAACACTTTGATGACCGCATTGACGGCGGCGGAGCGCGGTGCGTTCGAATACCTGCCAAAACCATTCGATCTGAACGAACTCGTTGCCATCGTAGGTCGCGCGATGGCGGAGCCGAAGCGCCCTGGTGGTGCCGGTGTAGTTGAGGGCGACGGCGAAGAGCTGCCCTTGATAGGGCGCTCGGCGGCGATGCAGGAGATCTATCGTGTGTTGGCACGGTTGATCCAGACCGATTTGACGGTGATGATTAGCGGCGAGTCGGGGACCGGAAAGGAGCTTGTCGCCCGGGTGTTGCACGATCACGGCAAGCGCCGAGATGGCCCGTTCGTGGCGATCAACATGGCGGCGATCCCTCGCGAACTCATCGAAAGTGAGTTGTTCGGGCATGAAAAGGGGGCCTTTACGGGGGCCCAGGTGCGGTTTGCCGGCCGCTTTGAGCAGGCGGAGGGCGGTACACTCTTCCTCGACGAGATTGGCGATATGCCCATGGAGGCACAAACCCGTCTGCTGCGCGTTCTCCAAGAGGGCGAATATACAACTGTCGGTGGTCGCACACCGATCAAGACCAACGTTCGGATCGTTGCTGCCACCCATCGCGAGTTGCGCGGCCTCATTCAACAGGGATTGTTCCGGGAGGATCTTTATTACCGCCTCAATGTCGTACCACTGCGCCTGCCTGCATTGCGTGAACGCAGCGACGACATTGCTGATCTGGTGCACCACTTCCTGCGCGCTGCGGCCCGCGATGGACTTGGTGAGCGCCAGTTTGAACCCAAGGCGATCGAGCGTCTCCAGCAGCATGCATGGCCGGGCAACGTGCGCGAGTTGGAAAACCTCGTCCGCCGGGTTGTTGCCATCCATCCGCAGGAGTCGATCACGCGGGAGATCGTCGAGAATGAACTTGTGGATAGCCAGGCCGTTCAAAATGGTTTGCCCGGGCAGGTCGAGCCTCAGGAACTCGGCGAAATGGTAGAGCGCTATCTGGCCCAGTACTTTGCCGAATTCGGTGAAGACTTGCCGCCGGCCGGGCTCTACGACCGTGTGATCCGCGAGGTGGAAGTGCCGCTCATCACAGCCGCTTTGACCGCCACGCGCGGCAATCAAATCAAGGCGGCAGAGCTGCTCGGGCTGAACCGCAATACGCTGCGGAGCCGGATCCGAAGTCTTAGAATCCAGGTTGTGAAAACACCGGCTTTGCAATGAACGGACCTGGCCAGCGTGTGGGGCCGGTGCCGGTTCTTGAGCCTTCTTGCTGCCGGCGGACGCGGACGCCGAGCAGATGACGCCAAGCCGGACGTGCTACTCGATGTGCTGCTTGACCACGTCGTCGCAAAATTATCACAGAAAGATGTGAGATCCGCCGCTTTGCGTCACTGTTCTGCCTCACTGTGACCTTCTAACGACGGATTGAAGGGCAGGTGGCATGAATCTCGACGAGCTTGTTCGCGCATTTCGGGAAAAATTCGCCGTCGCATCCGAGAAGGGTGTGGCTTTGTGGCAATGGTTTGTGCACAAGCTTGGCCTGTACCGCATGCGGTTGGTGTCCGAAGAACCGTCGGGTGAGGCGGCGCCGGTCGACAGGCTGCCATTCGCCGAGGCGGACAGTCCGGCGTTCCGGATCGGGCTGGTGGTTGTCACGCTTGCAGTCGTGTCGGGACTGGCGACTTACCTGATCCTGACCGGCCTGACCCCGATCGTGCCGCGCAGTTCCGTGGTCCTTACGGTGCTGTTCATCAACGTCGCGATGATCATTGCTATGATCGTCGTCATCTCGTGGCCAATCCACGGTCTTTGGCAGGCGTGGCGCCGACGGGTTGCCGGTGCGCGCCTGCACGTCCGCATCGTGGCGTTGTTCAGCATCATTGCGGCAATTCCGGCGATCTTGCTGGCCATCGCGGCGACGACGACATTCTCGCGTTCGCTCGATGGTTGGTTTTCGGTGCGCACGCGCCAGATCGTCGAGAACTCGCTCGATATCGCCAATGCCTATCTGGTCGAACACGGTCAGGTCATACGGACGGACATCGTGAATATGGCCAAGGATCTCGATGATGCGTCGGACGACGTGGCCGGTGATCAGGCCAAGTTCCGCGAGCGCGTCTTTTTCCAGGCGGGTCTGCGTGACCTACCTGTCGCCTACGTCATCAACCGGGAGGGCAAACCGCTCGTCACGGCTATCGAAAACAAAAACATCCCATACCGGCCGCCGCCCAAGAAGGTCATAGAACTGGCGGCCAAAGGGCAAGTGCCGCTGTTGATGCCGCGCGATGCCTATCGCGTTGCGGCAGTGGTCAAGCTGTCGAAGTATCCCGACTCGTTCCTGTTCGTCGCGCGCGGCGTCAGTCCGAAGGTGATGCGCCACTTGCGCCGCACGCAGGCCGGCGTTGCAGAATATCAGCAGTTGCGGCGGCGGCGCGGCGGCCTTCATGCCGCGCACGCGCTGATGTACTTCATGATTTCGCTGACGTCGCTGCTGGCTGCGATCTGGGTCGGCTTGTGGTTCGCCGGCCGGTTCGTGGCGCCAATCCGCCGACTGATCGGGGCTGCACAGGAAGTCTCCACAGGCAATCTTAACGTCAATCTGCCAGTGCGGCGCGGCGAGGGTGATCTCAGGCGGTTGTCACAGACCTTCAATACGATGACCCACGAGCTGAAGTCACAGCGGGATGCGCTGGTGGCGGCAAACGAGCAACTCACGGATCGCCGCATATTTATGGAAGCGGTGTTGTCTGGTGTATCGGCCGGCGTGGTCGGACTTGACGAGGCCGGCCGCGTCACACTTGCCAACCGATCAGCCGAACACCTCTTGCAAAGATCCGGAACCGAGCTGATGGGTCAGTCGCTGTCGTCTTGCGTTCCAGAGCTCGCCGAAGCCGTGGCCGAATTGGAAAAGAGTGGCAATCGCACCCGCGCGCAGCACAACGTTACGCTTCTGGTAGACGAAGAAGAACGCACGTTCGCGGTGCGCTTGACGCAGGAGGAAGAGGAGGGCGACAGCCCGGGTGGCGCGGTCGTGACTTTCGATGACATCACCGAGTTGGTCAGCGCCCAGCGCACGTCGGCTTGGGCGGATGTCGCGCGTCGGATCGCGCACGAGATCAAGAACCCCTTGACGCCGATACAACTTTCTGCAGAACGCATCCGTCGCAAATACAGCAAGGTCATCACAGATGACCGCGAAGTGTTCGACAAATGCACCGAGACCATCATCCGGCAGGTCGGAGACGTGTCGCGCATGGTCGATGAATTTTCGTCGTTTGCAAGAATGCCCAAGGCACAGATGGAGGTGCAGGACTTGCGCCCGGCGCTCAAGGATGCGGTGGTGCTGTTCCAGATGGGCTCGACGGGCACCAAGTTCGCGATGGATTTTCCCGAGGACGAAGTCATCGCGTCGTTTGACCGGCGGCTCATCTCGCAGGCAATGACCAATCTGGTGAAGAACGCAGCCGAGGCGGTACAGGGCTATAAGGAGACCGGCGAAGCACAAGCCGACTTTGCCGGCAGGGTGGCTGTCTCCTTGAAGGTCGTCGACGACCAGGCCGTTATTGAAGTGCTCGACAACGGCACTGGACTTTCAAAACAGCACCGCGCGCGGTTGCTCGAGCCCTACGTGACTACGAAGGCGAAAGGCACGGGGCTTGGCCTCGCGATCGTGCAAAAGGTGATCGAACAACACGGCGGGACCCTGCAACTCGAGGACGCACCGACCTCCAGCGGGTTGGCGCACGGGGCGCTCGTTCGAGTCACGCTGCCGCTTCATGCACGAGCTGAAAGTAGCAGCGAGACGGCGCTGGCGACCGACACAGAGGTGCGAGATGCGGGTTAAAATCAATATTCAAACGAACGGTAAGAGAGGACTGATTGATGGCGTCTGATATCCTGGTCGTCGACGACGAAACCGATATTCGCGATCTCATTTCCGGCATTCTCGAAGACGAGGGCCACACCTGCCGGCTCGCCCGCGACAGTGATGAAGCGCTGCTCGCTATCGAGGCGCGAAAGCCGCATCTCGTAGTGCTGGATATCTGGCTGCAAGGAAGTCGGCTCGACGGTCTCGAAGTGCTGTCGATCATCCGCAAGGTGCATCCCGACCTGCCCGTCGTCATCATCTCCGGGCATGGCAATATCGAGACGGCGGTGACGGCGATCAAGCGCGGGGCCTACGACTACATCGAGAAACCGTTCAAAGCCGACCGCTTGCTGCTGGTGACCACGCGGGCGCTGGAGACGTCGCAGTTGCGCCGCGAGGTGCGCCATCTCAAGGAGCGGTCGCCGCAGGCCAGCGATATCATCGGCAAGTCGGCGGTGATCAATCAGTTGCGCGGCCAGATCGAAAAGGTGGCGCCGACCAATAGCCGGATACTGATCCGGGGCGGTTCGGGTGCCGGCAAGGAGCTCGTGGCGCGCTTCCTGCACGACAATTCGGCACGCTCTGATGGTCCGTTCGTAGTGCTCAATGCAGCTGCGATGGCACCCGACAGGGTCGAGGAAGAGCTGTTCGGGATCGAGGCGAACACGGGCGGGCCGCGCAAGGTCGGTGCGCTCGAGGAGGCGCACGGGGGCACGCTTTACATCGACGAAGTGGCGGATATGCCGCTGGAGACGCAGGGCAAGGTCCTGCGGGTTCTCGTCGAGCAAAAGTTCCTGCGCCTCGAGGGAACGCAGAAGGTAGCTGTCGATGTGCGGATCATTTCCTCGACGGCGCGTGATCTCGAACGGGAGATGGCGGACGGCACATTCCGCGAAGACCTCTACCACCGGCTCAACGTTGTGCCTTTGCGCGTGCCGTCGCTGGCCGAACGGCGCGATGACATCCCGTCGCTGGTTGAGCACTTCGTGAGGCAGATCGCGGAGTCGTCCGGGCTTGCAGAACGCACCATCGGGGAAGACGCAATCGCGGTGTTGCAGGCGCATGACTGGCCCGGCAACGTGCGGGAGTTGCGCAACAACATCGAACGACTGATGATCATGGCGGGCGGTTCGCCGGAGACGACGATCACGGCGGACATGCTGCCGGACGAGATCGGCTCGAGCGTACCGTTGCCCGTCAACAGCGGCGCGGAGCACCTCATGTCGCTGCCACTGCGCGAGGCACGAGAGATCTTCGAGCGCGAATACCTGCTGTCGCAAATCAACCGTTTTGGCGGAAACATCTCGCGTACGGCCGAATTCGTTGGCATGGAACGCTCTGCACTTCACCGCAAGCTTCGTGCGCTCGGGGTGAGTTCGGAACAACGGTCCGGCGCGCAATCGAGCTGAGCACAATGATCGGACATCAGGCTGGGTGTCCGGGCCGGCAGAAAGGCCATGGGAAATGCGGGTAATCGTGTGCGGCGCCGGACAGGTGGGACTGGGTATTTCGGAGCGCCTGGCCGCCGAAGGCAACGACGTCTCGATCATCGATTCCTCGCCGGAGCTCGTGCAGCGCGCAAACGACATGCTCGAAGTACGCGCCACGCACGGCAACGGCGCGCACCCGGATGTTCTGGAGCGGGCCGGTGCGCGGGACGCCGACATGATCGTTGCCGTGACGTTCCACGACGAGGTCAACATGGTCGCGTGCCAGGTTGCTTCGACGCTGTTCGATGTTCCGACAAAGATTGCGCGGGTGCGCGCGCAAACCTATCTCGCCAAGGATTGGGCGCGGCTGTTCGTCAGCGGTGGGTTGCCGATCGACTACATCATCTCGCCGGAAATCGAAGTTGGAAACGTGGTGTTGCGCCGGCTGGAACTGCCGGGCGCGTTCGAAACGGCAAGTTTTGCCAATGGCCAGGTACTCGCTATCGGCGTCAATTGTGGCCCTGAATGTCCGATCGTCGACACGCCGTTGCGCCAGTTGAGCGAACTGTTCCCGGATCTACCGGTGATGATCGTCGCGGTCGTGCGTGACGATGAGCTGTTCGTGCCGCGTTCCGATCAGCGGTTGCAGATCGGAGATGACGTCTACCTGATCCTGCCAACGCAGCAAGTTGCCCGGACGCTCAAGATTTTCGGGCATGAGGAAGTGCAGGCGCGGCGGATCGTGATTGCCGGCGGCGGAAACATCGGCGAGTTCGTGGCGCGCGCCATCGAGCAGCGTGAAGCGAACGTGCGCGTCAAGATCATCGAGAACAGACGCGAGCGTGCAATCGCCATTGCCGAAACGCTGGAGCGGACCGTGATCCTGCACGGATCGGCGCTGTCGGAAGACCTGCTGCGCGAAGCCGACGTCCAGTCGGCGGAAACCTTGGTGGCACTGACCAACGATGATCAGGCGAATATTCTCACGTCCGTTCTTGCTAAGCATCTCGGTTGCCGGCGCAGCTTGTGCCTTGTCAACAGTGCCGGGTACAGTTCGATGGTACGTTCCTTCGGCATCGATGCCCAGATCAACCCGCGAGCGGTAACCGTATCTCGCATCCTGCAGTATGTACGTCGCGGACGAATTCGCGGGGTGCACGAGATCCACGATAGTGCAGGTGAGATCATCGAGGCGGAAGCGTTGGCAACGACGCCCGTCGTCGGTCGCCCGATCAGGGAGCTTGGCATTTCAGACGGGGTAAAGTTCGGGGCCATCGTGCGCGACGGGCACGTGATCGCGCCAGATGGCGACACTGAGTTGCGGCCGCGCGACAGAGCTATCCTGTTTGCGCGGCACGATTATATTCGCGAGGTTGAGCAAATCTTCCGCGTCAGCCCGGATTACTTCTAGCCAATAGGCGATGCCGATTTGGATTGCCAGCCACAGGGGGCTTCTTCGATGACACGCACGGTCTATGTCAACGGGCAGTATCTTCCCTACGCTCGCGCGCGTGTCCACGCGGAAGATCGCGGATTTCAGTTTGGCGATGCAGTCTATGAAGTCGTTGAGATCAAAGATGGCCGATTGATCGATGAAACACGGCACATGCAGCGCCTGGAACGGTCGCTTGGCGAACTCGATATCCCGCTGCCGATGTCCGAAGGTGCCTGGCGGCGGGTGATGCGCGAGACGATGCGGCGCAACCGTGTGCGTAACGGCCTCGTTTATCTCCAGGTTTCGCGCGGAGCAGGACCTCGGGACTTCTTGTTTGCCGGCGTGGAAACACCGCCAACCGTTGTGTGCCTGGCGCGCACGTCGCCGCCTGACAAGCAAGCGAGTGCCGCAGCGCGCGGCATTGGCGTCATCACCATGCCGGAAATGCGCTGGACACGTTGTGACATCAAAACGGTGATGTTGCTGCCGGCGAGCCTGGCCAAGGAGCAAGCCAAGAAGACGGGCGCGCAGGAAGCCTGGTTCGTGGATCAGAACGGGAAAATACTCGAAGGCGGGTCCAGCAACGCCTGGATCATCACACAGGACGACACCGCAATTACGCGGCCTGCCGACAACGCGATCTTGCGCGGCGTGACGCGGATGACACTGATCGATTTGCTTGCCAAGGAAGGAATCGAGATCGAGGAGCGCGCCTTCTCCCGCGACGAGGCCCTGGTCGCGAAGGAGGCGTTTATTACGTCCGCGACAAATCTCGTGATGCCCGTTGTGCGTATCGATGGTCAACCGGTGGGCGAGGGCGTACCTGGTCCGGTTGCCGGGGCTCTGCGAAACAAGTTTCACGGGGTTGCCGAAGCGTCTGGCAACTAAGTTCCGGACAGCACGACGCAATGTGCTGATTTTGTCATAGAGATACGGTAGGCTTATGCTAGTCGCATAAAAGAGTTCCGGGCCGTGCTGGCCTGACGAGCGAATAACAAGCGGATAACGGATAACAACAATGGCTGAACGCGCCCAAAGTCTTCAAGACACATTTCTCAATCATGTGCGGAAGCAGAAAACACCTCTCACGATCTTTCTGATCAACGGCGTCAAACTGCAGGGAATTGTCACCTGGTTCGACAATTTCTGCGTATTGTTGCGCCGCGACGGGCATTCTCAGCTTGTCTACAAACACGCGATTTCGACGATCATGCCCGGTCAACCGGTCAATCTCATGGATGGTGAGACGACCGAATAGTCTTTGTTCGGAGAGTGGCCATCGACGACACAATGGGACAGCGCCCAGCGCACTCTGAGGCGGCGACAGATAAGACCCTGACAGCGAAAGAGGCAACGAGAGCGTTCGTCGTTGTCCCTGTTTTGCACCGGGCCGGTTCTCAAGGCGGCACCGGGTTGCGTCACTCGCCGCAAGACCGCCTCGAAGAAGCCGTCGGGCTTGCCAGAGCAATTGACTTAAACGTCATTGCCGAAGATGTCGTCAGTGTCACGTCCGCGCGTCCAGCGACGCTGCTTGGATCCGGCAAGGTTGCCGAATTTGCCGAATTCGTAAAGAACGAGCAAATCGGCCTGGTGATCGTCGACCATGCACTGACGCCCATTCAACAGCGCAATCTCGAAACCGACTGGAACACGAAGGTTCTCGACCGGACGGGGCTCATTCTGGAGATTTTCGGCCGACGGGCGCGCACGCGCGAAGGCAGATTGCAGGTCGAGCTGGCACATCTCACCTACCAGCGCAGCCGTTTGGTGCGCAGCTGGACCCACCTCGAGCGCCAACGCGGTGGATTCGGATTCCTCGGCGGACCTGGCGAGACACAGATCGAGACCGATAGACGCCTGCTCCAGGAGCGGATCACGAAGATCAATCAGGAGCTTGGCAAGGTTAGGCGCACACGTGAATTACACCGTAAGGGACGGCGTCAGGTGCCATACCCGGTGGTGGCGATCGTCGGCTACACCAATGCCGGCAAGTCGACATTGTTCAATCGCCTGACAGAAGCCGACGTGCTGGCGAAGGACCAGGTATTTGCAACCTTGGATCCGACAATGCGCGAACGCGTGCTGGCAAGCGGTCGGCGTGTCATTCTGTCGGACACCGTCGGGTTCATTTCAGATCTGCCGACGTCGCTGGTTGCGGCGTTTCGAGCGACGCTGGAAGAAGTCGTGGAAGCAGACCTCATATTGCACGTTCGCGATATCTCACACGATGAAACCGAGGCGCAATGCGCCGACGTGGAAGCCATTCTTCGTGATCTCGACGTTGCAACGGACGGCTCGGACTGCCGCATTGTTCAGGTCTGGAACAAGGTGGATCTTGTCCGCGACGACGTGCGAGATGTTCTGGAGGAGGAGGCCAAACGGCGCAGTCCACGGGCGATCCTGATCTCGGCGACGTCCGGTGAAGGCTGCACGGCGCTCAGTGCCGCGATCGATGACTGGGTCGGTCGCGGCGACGTCGAGATGTCGCTCGATCTTCCCGTTGATGCCGGCCGGATGGTGCACTGGCTACATGAGAACGCCAACGTGCTCGAACAGGACGTAACGGCGCTGGGTGGGGTTCGGGTACGGTTCAGAATTGCCGGCGAGAAGCTCGGACGCTTGGATGGGCAACTCAAAGTTGCCGGAATTTTTCGGTCGGCTGAGCCGGCGCAGAATAAAGGCGCGGCTGGCTGAACCGGGTCACGTCGCGGAGTTTGGCTGGTCCTTGTTCTTCACTTCGCGCTCGCGGCGCTTGGCTTCGTCCCACAGCGCGTCCATTTCTTCGAGCGTCGCGTCTTCAGGGCGCCGCCCGATTTCGCTGAGGCCTCGTTCGATACTGCGAAATCGCCTTTCGAACTTGGCGTTGGTCTGGCGCAGGCAGTGTTCCGGGTCGATATCCAAATGGCGAGCAACATTGACCAGAACGAACAGGAGATCGCCAAACTCTTCGCCAATCTCGGATTGGTCGCCATCCAAGACTGCGGTTTCGAGTTCGGCGAGTTCTTCACGCATCTTGGCAATAACCGGGGCCAGTGAAGGCCAATCGAAACCGACCTTGGCAGCCTGGTTCTGAAGTTTGATGGCGCGGACCAGGGCTGGCATGTTTGCCGGCACGCCGGCGAGAGCGCTTGCAGGTTCCTGCCGATCCGGATCGTCGCCAGCAGCGCGGCGTTGTGCTGCCTTTTCGGCGCGCTCCTCGGTCTTGATGCGCTCCCAAAACCCTTCTGCCGCGCCGGCGGCGCGTTCCGCAGGAGTTCCGAATACGTGCGGGTGGCGCCGGATCATCTTGCGGGTGATGGTTGCCGTCACGTCCGCAAAATCGAACTGCCCACATTCTTCCGCGAGCCGGGCGTGGTAGACCACTTGCAACAGGAGGTCTCCCAGTTCCTCCTTGAGGTCAATCGTGTCTTTTCGGTCGATGGCATCGGCGACCTCGTAGGCCTCCTCGATGGTGTAGGGCGCTATCGTCTCGAAGGTCTGCCCCAAATCCCAAGGGCAGCCTGTGCCAGGCGTGCGCAGTGCTGCCATGACCGCTAGCAGGTCTGCAATCTGCGTCTGCGCTTCGTCATTTGGCATGGTGGTCTCCGGGAAAGCGTCTTAGGCGGCGTGCGCCCGGCGGGATACGGTCCGGGCCGAGACGGGGTATTGCAATGCACGCTGCATCATGCAAGCCGTCTGTGTGCGATCTGGACTTGCAAACAGAAGCAAAAACACATGCGCATTGTGCTCAATATTGTCGGATTGATGGCCGAATGGGGCATGGTGGCGGCGTTGGCCGTGCTGGCCTTTCGGGCGCCCATAGTACTTGCCGCTGTCACAGTGGCGCTCATCATCATGGTCGGCGGCGCATTGGAATGGCGGCGGCTGCGGCATGAGTATCCGTTTTTCTTCTCAGGTGCACGCGGTGGCGGGCGCTTGGTGGTCGTCAGCCTGACGGCGATTGCGGAAGTGGTGATCAAGGCGGTGGCGGCCGGTGTTGCGCTCGTGCTCACGTTTGCCGGCAACGAGGAACAGCGCCTCATGGTGCTGGCCGGCATTTTCGGGCTTTGTCTGTTGGTTGGTACGGCCGTGCTGCGGCGTGGCTTCTACTATCATGGTGTGCGGCCCGGCCGCTGGGGCTACTTCCGCCTCGCCGTGCCGCTGGGCATTCTGTTTTCACTGTGCGTCCAAATGGCGGTGGCGTTCGGATGGGTCACCGTACCGAGCCTCCAGAGCCTGGCAGGATCGTTGATTTTCGATTTGCCGGCGCGGCCCAATCTGGCGCAGATCAGCGATTTCGTGTTCAACGTGCGCCAAACCGTCGACGCCCTGATCGTCAACGTTGCGGGGCAGATCTTCGGGGAAGCCTATGCGCCAGTGCTCGCGGTTCTGGTCAGCATCAACGTTCTGATCGGTTTCGCGCTTGCCATTCTGGTTGTTGCTGTTGTCGAGATCGTGCTGCGCCTCGAGAAGGGCAGGGGCTAGCGGAGTAAACGAGAATGGCCATCCGTCAGAATGTATGCCGTCACTGACCCGCGGTCCGGCCGTATGCGTTAATTCGGAAATCGTGAAACGACAGCATCTTTCTTAGGCTTCATCTATCTTACGATTTCGTTAACATTTTGAAAATGCTCTGGAAATTTTCTTTGGGTGCGGCAACGATATAATTCGCATAATAAATATTATGGAACATTTATGCTCTGAGATGTGACTAGCCGGCGTGGCGCATAGCGGATGCAGCCGCGTCCGAAGTCGCCATGCGCCGACAGTACTTGCGTATGCCATCAACCGATCGATTTGGCGGCGCAGATCTCACCGTCAGCTAGCACACACGGGTGCTAGCGCTTATAGCCCGCGACGAGCCGGTCGAGCAGGCGTACACCCCAGCCGGATGCCCAGGAGCGGCTGATCTCGGTTTTCTCCGAAGCCATGGCCGTGCCGGCCACGTCGAGATGCACCCACGGCACATCCGGCTTGACGAAGCGGTTGAGAAACTGAGCCGCCGTGATGGCGCCGCCCCAGCGCCCGCCAATATTCTTCATGTCGGCGTTCGGTGTGTCGATCATCTTGTCGTAAGCCTTGCCGAGCGGCATATGCCAGACCTTCTCGCCCGTTGCCTGGCCCGACTGCGTGAGGCGCTCGACGAGCTTTTCGTCATTGATGGCGCTGTCATTGGCGAACATGCCCGCGTGATCCTTGCCGAGCGCGACGATAATGGCGCCGGTGAGCGTGGCGAGATTGATCATGAATCTTGGATTGTAGTGCTGCTGGGCGTAGGTCAGGAGGTCGGCGAGGACCAATCGTCCCTCGGCGTCGGTATTGAGAACCTCGATGGTCTGGCCGGAGAGGGAGGAGATGATATCGCCGGGGCGCTGGGCGGTTCCCGACGGCATGTTTTCGACCAGGCCGACGATGCCAACGGCGTTGACGTTGGCTTTGCGCTGCGCCAGCGCGTGCATCAGGCCGGTGACGCAGGCCGCGCCCCCCATGTCGCCCTTCATGTCTTCCATGCCGCCCGCCGGCTTCATCGAAATGCCGCCGGTATCGAAGCAGACGCCCTTGCCGATAAAGCACATGCGCTTTGTGTCCTTGCGCGGCTTGGGTGCGCATGCCGTTCCATTCCATGATGGCGACGCGGGCTGGCCGAGCGCTGCCCTGGGCGACCGCCAGGAGAGCGTGCATTCCGATATCGGCCAATTGTTTTTCATCGAGGATGGTGACGTTGACGCCAACCTTTTCGAGTTCGCTGCAGCGCGCTGCAAACTCGAGCGGGCCGAGGGTGTTGGCCGGCTCGTTGACGAGGTCGCGGGCCAGAGCGACGCCGTTTGCGACCGCGTTGGCGCGGGAGAAGTGCTGTTTGGCGGCATCCGGATCCGGGGTGTGGATCGTCAGGCGCTTGAGTTTCTTGTCAGCGAGCTCGGCAGCCTCGTCGTCACTGTCGGAGGTCGTCTTGTCGGCCGACTTGGTCGTCTTGTAGAGATCGAAGGAATATGAGCGCAACAGTGCCCCCAGGGCGATGTGCGCTGCCGCCTCGGCTGCATCCTCATCCGTGACCGTCGCCATGTCCAGAACGATGCTGGCTGCCTCCGTCTTTGCCTGGGCGAGCTGGCCGGCAATGTGGCCGCCGACATATGTCCATTCGCGCTCGCGGTCCTGCTGCGGGTCCTTGTCGCTCAACTCGGCGACATCGCCGGCACCGACCAGCCACAGGCGCTTCAGATCCGTGTTGTTCGGTGCAACGATTTGCAGCGCGGTGCGGCGCTTGGCGGTGAACTGGGCTGCGGCTGCCGCTCTTTGCAGCTGATTGTCGGTCCGCCCGTCGAGGCCTTCTGCCGCCTTGCCGAATGCCGGGCCGTGTTCGAGGACGAGCACCACACACGGCTCGGTCTCGGCGTGGACAGCGGAAAACGAAACTTCGAGGGCGACGGGCATGACGAATCCTATGCTCTAATGCAGCAGTTGACGGGTCGAGCTGTTGAGAATGGCGGGTCGGTCAGGGTATTGCTGGCTGGTGTGATGACAGGCGGAGACCTGCGCGCGCGAAATGGCCGTCAGGTCACCAACTGTTTTGCGATAACATTGTATGTTGCGGAATTGCTAGTGGAAATAGCGATTTGTGCGTCGGCGCGGCATGATGGCCGAAATTCGGCCATGCTCATATGGGAGCCGATTTCCAGGCGGCGTGGAACGCGAGTTGCCAGTGCTGCGGGGACCGGGAAAGCTTGATGTCAACATTCGGGGCTTATGTATTCCGCCAGGCATCCAGTGCATTGGCGCTTATTTTGTTCTCGTTGATTGGTGTCGTGTGGATCGCCCTGGCTCTGAAAGAGCTTAAGCTGGTGACGTCGAAAGGCCAGGACGTGGTGACGCTGGTTGCCATGACGACGCTGGCCATTCCCAAGCTCCTTGCCGTAATTGCGCCAATCGCACTGCTGATCGCGGCAATCCACGTTCTGAACCGGCTCAACAGCGACAGCGAATTGATCGTGGTGACGGCCTCGGGCGGGCCGATCTGGACCGTCGCGCGGCCGCTGTTGTTCCTGGCGTTTGTGGTGGCGCTGCTCGCAGCGTTCGTCAATCACATCGGGATGCCGTGGTCGTTGCGCCAGTTGCGCGCGAAAATCACCGAAGTGCGTAGCGATCTGCTGACCCAGGTGTTGTTGCCCGGCCGCTTTTCGAGTCCGGACTCGGGTGTCGTCGTTCACATCCGCAGCCGAGGGCTGGATGGAACGCTTTACGGGTTGCTGATGCATGATTCCCGGCGCAGCAAGGCGAACGTGTCCTATCTCGCGGAAAAGGCGCGGGTCGTGAAGAGCGAGAATTCCGCATTTCTGGCGATGGAGAATGGCCACGTCATCCGGGGTGCGAGCGGTGTCAGCCCGCAGCGGATCTTGAAATTCGACAACTACGCCGTCGATCTTGAACGGTTCGAGCAGCAGTTCTCGGCGCATGTGTGGAAGCCACAAGAGCGCTACTTCCACGAGCTTCTGGTTGTGGACAAGGCGGCGCGGGCTGGGGGCTACAAGAAGGGCCATTTCACCGCGGAACTGCACGAGCGGTTTTCCAACGTGCTCTATCCCATTTTGTTCGTGCTCATCGCCGTTGCCTTCGTCGGGCAAGCACAGTCGACGCGCCAGAACCGTAATCAGCTGACCGCGATGGCGTTCGTGTTTGCCGCGGTGATGCGAGGTGGCGGCCTGGCGATTAACAACGCGGTCGTGATCAACCCGGCGCTGATGCCTTTGATGTACCTTCTGCCCCTGAGCGGAATCGGGATCGCGCTCTGGATGATCCTGGCCGGGGCCAGACCGCGACCAGGACTGAGTTGGTCGGATCGCATGGAAATGGCGATCGAAGATGCGAGGGAGGTCCTATCGCGGCGGCTGCAGCGTTCGCCGTCCATTCAATCTGCAAGTGTGCAGCCCGGTGAATAGGAGCTGCGCATGACCCTGAGGTTGTATATCGCTCGCAAATTCTGGTCCATGGTGGTCGTCACGTTCCTGCTTTGTGCAGGACTGATCTTTATGATCGATTTCGTCGAACTGCTCCGCGAGGCAGGTAAGGGGCAGGATGTCGGTCTTGGAGTTCTGGTCGAACTGGCACTCCTGCGACTGCCGGCTTACACTGAAATTCTGCTGACATTTGCGGTGCTTGTCGGCAGCATCGCGTCGTTGTTGCTGTTGTCGCGCAAAAGCGAATTGGCCGTGATGCGCGCCGGCGGTCTCAGCGTCTGGGGATTTCTGACGCCTTGTCTCATCGTCGCACTTGTTCTTGGTGTGTTCTCGGTTACCGTTTACAATCCCTTGGCGGCTGCCGCACGCGCATTGGCCGAGGCGAAGCACGCGGTCGCGTTTGGCAAGTCTTCCGACTTCCTCAAGCAGTCGTCCGGTTTGCCATGGCTGCGCCAGGATGGCCTGGACGGACCGTCGGTGATTTCCGCCGACGCGGCGGCCGAACAAGGCGTGCGCCTGATCGGGGTGCGCCTGTTTCAGTACAACGGACAAAACCGCTTCGTGGAACGCATCAATGCCGAGGAAGCGCGCCTGTTCGACGGCTATTGGTTGTTGAAAAACGGCCTCGTGATCCGCCCCGACAGTGATGCCAAACCGTTCCGTTCGTATATCGTCAGTACGTACCTGTCACCAGACCGTGTTCGCGATGCGCTGGGGTCAATAATCTCGCTGTCGTTCTGGGAACTGCCCAACTTGATCGAAGTTGTTGAAAAGGCAGGGCTTTCAGCCTCCCAATACCATGTTCAATATCAGCTTCTCCTGGCCCGCCCAATCCTGTTGGTGACGATGGTGCTTTTGGCTGCAACTGTGTCGTTACGGTCATTCCGATCGGGGGGCATACAGTCTATGGTAATCGTCGGAATGTTAGGGGGCATCGGCTTCTTCCTGTTGGCAGAAGTTTCCCGGCAAGTCGGTGTTGCAGGACTCGTTGCGCCATGGGTGGCGGTGTGGGTGCCTGTAATATGCGCGTGTCTGGCAACGACTACTGTGCTGCTTTACCAGGAAGACGGATGAGTACATGCGTAGGGCGCACGACAGAGGCATGGTGATACGCCACGGCTACAGATCTCTCGGGAGACTGTCTGCGCTCAAGGGGCAGCTTGGCGTCCCGTTGGCGTGCGTTCTGGCGCTCGTGCTGTGGACGGCCTCGCCGGCGGTGGCGCAAGACCCTTCGGTGGCATCATCAGGTTCAACACCAACGAGCACGTTCGGGCAGGCCTCGTCGTCCGCATTCGCCGTGCCGCGCAACCTCGACAGTGCACAGCCTCTCTATCTTCAAGGCGACGAACTGATCTACGATTCCAATGGGCAGCGCGTGACGGCGCGCGGCAACGTCGAAATCACCTACAACGGTTATGCGCTAACGGCAGACGAAGTGGTCTACGATCAGTCGGCCAACACGCTTTCGGCGTCCGGGAACGTGATTTTGCGCGACCCCAACGGCGGCATCACACGAACCGAACGCCTCAAACTCACCGACGATTTCCGGGAAGGGTTCATCCAGTCCCTCAGCATCGTGGCCAAGGACAACACCCGCATCACAGCGCGCCGAGCGGTGCGGCGCGAAGGCAATGTGACGGAGTTCGAACAGGGAAAGTTCACACCCTGTAAACATGACCCAGGCAAACCGCCGCTCTGGTGTATCTCGGCCGGGCGCGTTGTCCACGATAAGGAGGCAGCGACGATCACGTACTTCGACGCTGCCTTCAACGTGCTGGGCACGCCGATCGCCTACCTGCCCTACTTCCAGCATCCGGACCCGTCGGTAAAGCGGCGTTCGGGCTTCTTGCTGCCGCGCTTTACCTCGTCGGATGATCTCGGTTTCGGTGTCGAGACCCCCTACTACTTCGCCCTCAATCCGAGTTACGACTTCACCTTTCACCCAATGTACACGGCGCGTCAGGGCGTGCTCTGGAAAGGGACCTGGCGCCAGAAGCTGGCTTTCGGAAACGTACGCGGCCAGTACAATCTCAAGCTCGCCGGTATCGAGCAGGATGCCAACGAGTTGCCGAACAACGATGCATCGCTGGATGGCTGGCGCGGTAGCGCGCAGACGCGCGGTGAATTTTCACTCGCGTCGTGGTGGAAGTTCGGTTGGGACGTGACCGTGGAGAGTGACGACACGTTCCGGCGCTTCTACAAGCTCGACAATATTTTGCAGACGGACCGCGTCAATTCGGTGCATCTGACGGGACTGAGCGAACGCAACCATTTTCGCGTGAAGGGCTATCACTTCGGCGGTTTGTTGTTGTCCGACGAAGACCACGCGGAAAGCCGCGTGCACCCGATCGTCGACTGGAATTACATCGTCGGGCAGCCCGTGCTCGGTGGTGAACTGAGCTGGAACGTCAACGTTCTGAGCTTCTCGCGCGACCTCACGTTCCGAGACGCAGCCGATACGCTTTACGACACCGGCACCACGACGCAGCGCCTCGTGGCTGACGTCAACTGGCGCCGCCGGCTGGTCGATCCGCTGGGCATCACATACACCCCGTTTGTCAATTTGCGCGGCGATGTGATGACCTACGACAATGCCGTCGACCCGGTCACCAATACCCTGATCGATCAGGAGAATGTCGCGCGTGGAGTTGCGAGTGCAGGAATTCTGGCATCCTACCCGTGGTTGGCACGGACGGCGATGGCAAGCCATGTCGTCGAGCCCGTCGGCCAGATCATCGCGCGTTCGGCGCAGGTCAATCAGCGAAATCTGCCCAACGAAGACGCACGCAGCCTCGTGTTCGACGATACGAACCTGTTCGAATTGAACAAGACTTCCGGTCTCGATCGGGTTGAAACGGGAACGCGTGCCAATGTCGGTGTGCAGTATACCTTCCAGGGGCATTCCGGTGGTTATGCCAGGATCCTTGCCGGTCAGAGCTTCCACATTTCGGGCGAAAACATCTATGCCCAGGACTCCGGCAACGAGCCCTCGACGCGCCCGGATCGTGCAGCCAGCATTCTGACCGAACGCAACGGCCTCGAGGAGGGCTCATCCGACTACGTGCTCGGCGCCTATCTTGCCCCATCTCAAATGTTCCTGCTGATAGGCCAGAGCCGATTTGACAACGAAGACCTGTCGGTGCGGCGGACCGATGCAACAGCACGGATCAGCTATGGCCCGGCCCTGCTCCGGACGACGTATACGTTTACCGCCAGCGATCCGCTCGACCTCGAGGCGGTGGACCAGCAGGAGGTTTTGGGTCGTTTGCGCCTTCAGATTTCGGATCACTGGAACCTGCTGGGCTCGCTGCGCTACGACATCGACGAATCGGCCTTCCGATCGCACTCGCTTGGATTGCAGTACTCGGATGACTGCTTCGTGCTTACGACGACCTATTCCGAGACCAAGACGAATAATGGCGACCTCACGCCGGACCGGACGATCATGGTCTATTTCGCACTCAAGCATCTGGGTGAATTCAGTTACCGTGCGGATGCACTCGACCACTTGTTCGGCGAGAACCAGGGCTGACACCCAGGCCCAAGGGTTGGATAAGGCGTAGCATAAAGGGTGTTCGCTCCTTGGCGTCGTAAGGGAGCGGGACACGACAAGGCAACTCCGGTCCCGGGCCGTAATCGTCCTTGCGTTGCGAAACCGTCGCTTGAGATGTGCGCAAACGCCCGCTAGGCCGGCTTGATCGGGTCAAAATTTTTTCGCAAATTGCGATTCACTGCCAAGATCAAGACGTTGTGCATATCGGATTTGTGGTTTGAATTTGCCCGTCTTTACCGAGATCGCAGGGATGCGCGAATGTTGAACTGGCTGATAGGTGAGCGAATTTCCGACAAGGGCCGGCTGTCAAGTGCCGGACTTGGGGCTGTGTTTCTGGGTGCTGCCGTCACGGTCGCTGCGTCGGTCCAGGCGCAGCAGGTGCCCGGGTTGATCGTGTCCGTGCCGACCGAAAACGAAAGCGGCACGCAATCTGTGCCATCGACGGGGAGAACGTCACCCACGCAGCGTGGCACAAGCACTGCTTCGACCGCGCCGACACGGAGACCGTCAACAACTGCCCGCCCTCAGCAGAAAACCAACGCGCGGCGTATCCAGAAGCCACGCAGGCGTGCCGTCAGTTCATCGTCGCGGCGCAAGCACTCCGTCGCCATCCTCGTCAACGACGAGCCCATCACGCACCATGAGATCAATCAGCGAGCCCGGCTGCTGTCGATGAACGGCGGACAGACGGCTCAGAGGGCAAAGGCCAATTTCAAAGCTCTGATCAAGCGCAAATCAACGTCCAATCGTCTGCGCGCGATCCTTGAAGAGACAATCCAGGAAAACCGCGGCCGGCCGCGCGATGAGATCCTGGCGATTTTCGAACGGCGCAAGCAAGCCTTTGCCAAGTCGCTGCAGCGCCGAGCTGTGTCTTCGGCGCGGCGTGCGGCGATCCCGGCGCAACGCACGCGGGCACGCAATGAGCTCATCGAAGAACGACTGAAGTTGCAGGAAGCCAAACGCCTCAACGTGGTGGCGTCTGATGCGCAGATCGAATCGACGATTGCAAACGTCGCCAAGCGCAACAAGATCTCGTCCAAGAGGTTCCTGGCAAACATTGCGCGAAGCGGCGTGGATCCCGCAACCTTCAAGGAGCGACTCAAAGCCCAGATATCGTGGGCCGGCGTGGTGCGCCGCAAGTTCGGGCGGCAGATTTCCGTGAACATGGCCGACGTCGATCGTTATGCCAAAAGCCTCGGCTCAGCCGATGGCGTGACGCTGCGATTGCAAAAGATTACACTGGGCCTGCCACAGGCGCTGGGGCAGGCGGCGCTGGCCTCGCGGCTGCGCGACGCCGAACTATTGCGCCAGAAATTCTCCGGATGCCAGTCGACGGCAGTTCTGGCGCGATCGGTTACCGGGGCGAAATTTCAGGATCTTGGCCGCGTCAAAGCCGGCTCGGTATCCGAACCGACGCGAAGTCTCCTTATTCAAGCCAAGGACGGGGAAATGCTGCCTCCGCAAACTCGGCGTGAAGGTGTGGTGCTCTATGCGGTGTGTGGGCGCAATGCAGGAGCCGCAAAAGACAAGGCGCGCAGCGAGCTACAACAACGCGAGTTCCAGATTATGGGTCAGCGGCATCTGGCGGATCTGAAACGGGACGCGCATATCGAATACCGCTAGAGCAACCTGCTTGATTCTTTAGGGGCGATCATCTTTATGCCTCAAGTTGGAGCCGCTGTCGCGGCTCCAACTTGAGGTACGATGATCTAGCGCGTCGTCCGGCGCGCCCTCGCGAACGGACGGTAATATGGTCGGGTACGTCCGGCGCACGGGCCGGTCTACGCGTGTCTGATGTGTCTTGTGACTTGGTGTTGCCGCGTGCCTGAGGTTCACAGCAAGCTGGTGTTGGCGGATGACGGCCTGCCGCCGTTGCGGGATGTGATCCGCAGCCATCAACTCACGGCACGAAAAAGCCTGGGACAGAACTTCATTCTGGACCTCAACCTGACACGAAAAATTGCCCGTTCGTGTGGCGACCTTGCCGGCAAAACGGTGATCGAGGTTGGCCCGGGCCCAGGTGGTTTGACGCGCGGGTTGCTGCATCAGGGTGTTGAGCGCGTGATCGCGATCGAGCGCGACGAACGATGTCTTGTGGCGCTTGGCGAGATTGCCGCGCACTGGCCAGGCCGTCTTGCCGTTCACGCACAAGATGCCCTGGATGTGGACTGGTCAAGTTTGCTCGGTGAGGAAGAAGAACCCTGTCGTCCCGAGGATACCTACATCATCGCCAACCTTCCCTACGGTGTCGCGACGAAACTCCTGGTGACCTGGCTGGCGGGCCCGCAATGGCCCACGTGGTACGGGAAAATGGGACTGATGTTTCAAAGGGAGGTGGCGGAGCGGATCGTGGCATCCCCAGGCAGCCGGTCCTATGGGCGGCTGTCGGTCATCAGTCAATGGCGGTGCGAGACGCGAATCGCGCTGACATTGCCGGCAGCTGCGTTTACGCCGCCGCCGAAGGTGGACTCTGCAGTCGTAACCTTCACGGCGCGCCCGCAGCTGGAACCAAATTGCAGGTTTGCACCTCTTGAAAAAGTGACTGCGGCAGCGTTCGGGCAGCGGCGCAAGATGCTCAAATCCAGCCTCAAGCAACTGACGCCATTTCCCGAGCTGCTGCTGGAGAAGGCCGGAATTGAGCCGACGGTGCGCGCCGAAGACGTGCCGGTGTCCGGGTTCGCGCACCTGGCGCTGGCGCTCGATTGCTGAGCGCAAGACCGGGTGGCAGGCCTTGTAAGCGGATTTCGAAGCCAGGAGCCCTCAGGCGCACACAGGTTTGTGGCGTTCAGAGCGCGTCCTGCATGCGACGGACGAACTCCGGCAGACCAATGAGACGGTCGCGGCGTTGGCGCTCGGCCTGCAGGATCGCGGCCAGGGTACCGGCACTTCTGTCGAGGTCGTCATTGACGATGACGTAGTCGTATTCCCCCCAATGGCTGATCTCTTCCGATGCCCGTGCCATGCGCTGGGCGACCACGAGTTCGCTGTCCTGAGCACGATCACGCAGGCGCTGCTCAAGACTTTCAGCCGAGGGTGGGAGCACAAACACGCGTACCAGATCCTGCGATGCGCGTTCTGCCAGTTGCTGGGCGCCCTGCCAGTCAATATCGAACAGCACATCGAACCCCGCTTCCAGCATATCGGTCACGGATTGTCGGGGGGTGCCGTAATAGTAGCCGAAGACCTTTGCCCACTCGAGCAGTTCGCCATCGTCGCGCCGACGGAGGAATTCGGCTTCTTCTATGAACGTATAGTCGACACCGTCCGTCTCGCTTGGCCGCGGCGGGCGGGTGGTCACCGACACGGATGCGCGAATGCCTGCATCTGTGGCCAAGAGGCGCTTGGCAAGCGTGGTCTTGCCGGCACCCGAAGGAGACGAGAGCACGAGGACGATGCGGCGGCGCTCCGGCGTCGGAATTGCTTGAGTGGGCTTATTCAACGTTCTGCACCTGTTCGCGGAATTGGTCGATGACGGCCTTCAAGTCCAAACCGATGCGGGTGATATCGATATGATTGGCCTTCGAACATACGGTGTTTGCTTCGCGATTGAACTCCTGGACGAGGAAATCCAGCTTGCGTCCGACGGGTGAGCCCTGTGCGAGCAATGCCCGGGCGGCGGTAACATGGGCGGCAATGCGGTCCAGTTCCTCAGCAATATCCGCCTTGGTGGCAAGCAGCATGGCTTCCTGGTGCAATCGATCGTGATCGAGTTGTAGCTCCGTCTGGCTGGAGAGCCGCTTGAGGTTTTCGCTCAGTCGAGCCTGGATTGCGTCCGGCGAGCGGCTCGGATCATCCTGTGCCAGCGCTGCCAGGCGCGCGATTTCTGTGATGTGGCCGCGCATTGTATCTGTCAGCTGTGCACCTTCCGCCGTCCTGGCCCGTACGAGGTCATCGAGTGCCGTTTCAAGATCCTGCAGAATCGCTGCCTGGCGCACCTTTGATTGCGCGGCATCCTCCTCGGCCTCCCTGATTTCGAGAACACCGCGGGCATTGATGATCGCTTCGATTGGCAAATCCGGATTGCCGGTCAGTTCGCTAATGCGCTTGGCGGCTGCGACGACCTGGGCAAGGTTTTGCTCGTTGATCCGGATTTCGGAGACTTGGTCGTCGCGTTGCACTGCCAGGCTAGCGGTCAGATTTCCGCGCGTCAGTCGCTTGTTGATGGCGCCACGCGCAGGCTGATCGAGAGCCTCGAATCCGGGTGGCAGGCGTAGGCGCACGTCGAGACCGCGACCGTTAACTGAGCGAAGCTCCCAGTGCCACCTGGTTTGAGCGTCACCACCTTCGGAGCGCGCGAAGCCTGTCATGCTGTGAAGCGGCATGTCATTTCCCGTCCGGATACCGTGGAAAACCGGTTCCCGGTCCCTAGTCCGATTTTCGGTCGAGGTCCAGAGGGCAACGGGCAGATGGGCTGGTCTAGCGGGCCGGTCGCCTCTCGGGAATTGGCGTGCCGTCAGGCGCTTTGAGAGTACGTGTGGTCTGTTGCACCGAACCGGTCGTCGTCTGCGGTGTGACCGTAGCCACGGCGGTGGTGGAGGAGTTTGCTGCGGCCACTTTGGCCTGGTTCGCCACCTTCGCCTTTTCGGCAGCGCGTATGCGCTTTTCGATTTTTCGCCATTGCGCAACGGCGCGATTGTGCTGTTCGACCGTCTCCGAAAAAATATGGCCACCCTCACCGTTCGCGACAAAGTAGAGTTCCTTTGTGCGGGCGGGTTTCAGGACCGCTTCAAGAGAGGCACGGCCCGGGTTGCATATCGGCGTCGGCGGAAGGCCGTCGATCTGGTATGTGTTATGGCTCGTCTTCTTTTGGATGTCCGAACGGTAGATGGTGCTACCCCAAGCGACCCTGGTGCCGTGCTTGCCGTAAAGGATCGTGGGGTCCGATTGCAGGCGCATGCCTTTGCGCAGGCGATTGATGAAAACCGCTGCAATGCGCGCAGGATCATCCTTGGGGCCGGTTTCCTTCTCGACGATCGATGCCAGAATCAAGGCTTCGCTGATGTCCTTCAGCGGCAGGTCCGGTTGGCGTGCTTGCCAGCTTCGACGCAAGTACTTGCGCTGTTCAGTGGCCATCATCTCCAGTATCTTTTTGCGATCCGTATTGCGCAGCACCCGGTAGGTGTCGGGCATGAGGAAGCCCTCAGGCGGGATGTCACTGACGTCACCTGTCAACGCTTCGTTGGCGATAAGCCGCTGTACAATCTGATAGCTCGTCAGGCCTTCGGGGATCGAAACCGAAATCAGATCGGACTTGCCGCTGCGGATGAGTTCCGCCACCTGACGGACGCTGCTCGCAGGTTTGATGCGATATTCGCCAGCTTTCAAGGTCTGCGGTTTGCGGTTCTGCAGGCGTTCCCAGATCCTGTGTGTCAGTTGATGGGCCAAAAAGACATGCCTGCTGGTTACGACACCTTTGTCTTCAAGCAGTTGCGCAATGGCGCGTTCACCCTTGCCGGCGGGGATGGCGACCAGCGTCTCGGCCGAGAGCGGACCTGCGGTTTGAACCTGCTGGTTGAACCAGATGACGGCCCCTGCCGAAATCAGCAGAATAAAGAGAACTGAGGTAAAAACACCGTTCAACCAGCGCATGCTCGGACTCATCGATCGTGATCGTTTGCGACGACGGCGCCCGGCGGGCCGGGTTGGCGCACGGGTCGGTTCTATAGCCTCGGCCGGGCTCAGAGGCCGCAATTGCGGTTCGTATCGTGGTCCCGGCTGTTGCTGATGCCATTGCATCGCGTTGCCTTCCTCTCGGTTGGACCGTGGAGTGTGGCTGGCATGTTCGCGCAAAGCGTGACACTACCGAGAAATGTGGCAAAAGCAGGCGTTTTGGCAACGCGACAGCTCTACTGCCCGTCAGTCATCAGCCCCGCTCAAATCTGACGCATGATAAGCGATGCGTTGGTGCCGCCAAACCCAAATGAATTGGACAATATTGTATTGATCTCCATGCGCTTGGCCTTATGGGGCACAAGATCAATCGGCGTTTCGACCGATGGGTTGTCCAGGTTAAGCGTCGGCGGCGCGATGTTGTCTCGCAAGGCGAGAACAGAGAATATCGCTTCGACGGCACCGGCGGCTCCGAGGAGATGGCCGATCGCGGATTTGGTCGACGACATCGCGAGTTTGTCTGCGTCGTTGCCGAACAAGCGCTCAACAGCTGCCAGTTCGATCTCGTCGCCCATGGGCGTCGAGGTGCCGTGCGCATTGATGTAGTTGATCTCAGACGGCGTGATCCCGGCGCGCTTGATCGCGGCCTTCATGCAGCGATAGGCGCCGTTGCCGTCTTCGGCCGGAGCGGTGATGTGGTAGGCATCGCCGGACATGCCGTAGCCGATGACCTCGGCGTAGATATTGGCACCGCGCGCTTTGGCGCGCTCATATTCTTCAAGGACGACAACGCCAGCGCCCTCGCCCATCACAAATCCGTCGCGGCCTTCGTCATAAGGGCGCGAGGCTTTTTCCGGTGTATCGTTGTAAGCCGTTGAAAGGGCGCGACAAGCTGCAAAGCCAGCGAGCGCAATGCGGCAGATGGGGCTTTCGGTGCCACCTGCAACCATGACGTCGGCATCGCCCAGCGCAACAAGGCGGGCAGCATCGCCGATGGCGTGCGCACCAGTCGAACAGGCCGTGACAACCGAGTGGTTCGGCCCCTTCAGGCCATGTTTGATGGACACGTAGCCAGAGGCCAGGTTGATCAGGCGGCCCGGAATGAAGAACGGGCTAACGCGGCGCGGGCCCTTGGCATCGAGGAGCAGCGACGTTTCTGCGATGCCCTGCAACCCGCCGATACCGGAACCGATCAGGACGCCGGTGCTTTCACGCTCGTCTTCAGTCGTTGCGATATCGCCGGCATCGGCGATCGCCTGGTCGGCAGCCGCCACGGCGTAGACGATGAAATCATCGACCTTGCGCTGTTCCTTGGGCTCCATCCACTGGGACGCGTCGAAGGTGCCGGCCGTACCGTCTCCGCGAGGAATGAACGCTGCAATCTGGGCTGTCAGATCCGCTACGTCGAATTCCTCAACCCGGCGTGCACCGCTTCGACCTTCCAGCAGCGCCTGCCAGGTGGGTTCGATGCCGCAGCCCAGGGGTGTAACCAGGCCTAGTCCAGTAACAACCACTCGTCGCATGAGTCTTCCGGGGTGGCTTTGGTGCGCATCGGCTTGAACCGTAACGCGAATACGGATTGCCGCCGTACAATATGGGATAACAGCGGCATCCTCACTCAAATTGCAATCAAGAGGCCTCAGCCGGCACTTGCGTTCTTTTCGAGGAACTTGACTGCGTCACCGACGGTCAGGATATGCTCTGCGGCGTCGTCCGGGATTTCGCAGCCGAACTCCTCTTCAAACGCCATCACCAGTTCAACGGTATCGAGGCTGTCGGCGCCAAGATCGTCGATAAACGAGGCGTTGTCGCTGACCTTATCGGCCTCCACGCCCAGATGCTCCACCACGATTTTTTTTACGCGCTCGGCGACATCGCTCATAGTTTCGGTCCCCTCGAGATGATCTCTTGTCGATTCCGTATTGGACTTGTCGGACGGCCCCGACCGTGACGTTCTTCAAGTCACGGCCGCAGCCGTATCAATGGATGTTCGAACTGGGTGGCTAACGAGCGCCTGGCGCGCTGACGTCCGCCACTTGCGTGCGCATCACAACCCGGGGGCAGTTAACACACTTCCAAGGCGTTTACCAGCACTGCAGGCTCGCGAAAATCGCCGTTTTTCGGGGGAAATCGCGAATCTTGCTGCGACATGTGCAACCACTGGCTCAGACCATCACCATGCCGCCGTTGACGTGCAATGTCTGGCCGGTGACATAGCGCGCTTCGGGGCTGGCGAGATAGAGCGCCGCGGAAGCAATATCATCGGGTGTGCCGAACGTATTGGCAGGAATAGCGTCCATGATGCCGGCAATCTGCTTGTCGTTGAGAACGTCCGTCATCGCCGTTTTGATGAAGCCCGGTGCAATACAGTTGGCCGTGATACCACGCGATGCAGCCTCGCGCGCCAGCGACTTGGTCATGCCGATCATGCCGGCCTTCGATGCCGCGTAGTTGCCCTGACCCGGGTTGCCGATAATACCGCTCACCGAAGAAATGTTGATGATGCGGCCATAGCCCGTCTTGGCGCGCATCATGGAGCGTGCGGCAGCGCGCATCAACATGAATGTCGAGGTCATATTGACCGCGATGACGTCATCCCACTGATCGTCCTTCATGACCATGAACAGATTGTCCTTGGTCAGGCCCGCGTTGTTTACGAGAATATCGATGCTACCCATGGCGGCAATGGCCTGGTCGACAAGTTTTCCAACCTGTTCTCGATCGGCCAGATCGCAGGGCAGGACATGCGCGCGATCGCCGAGTGCGCCGGCCAGTTCCTTGAGTTTGTCTTCGCGGCGGCCCGAAATGGCCAGCGTGGCCCCGCGCGCGTGAAACATGCGGGCAATAGCTTCACCAATGCCTCCGGTCGCCCCGGTTACGAGAGCGTTCTTGCCAGTTAGATCAAACATGCGTTCGTCCTTCGCGCGTCAGCGTGGATTGATTTCGTCGGTGCGTGCGGCGCCAAACGCCACGTCAATCGGTCAGTCTTGCGGCCATTGCTGCAACGTCATCCGGCGTGCCGACCGGGGTTGCAGATGCCGACTTGTCTATCCGTCCGACGAGCCCTGAGAGCACTTTGCCACTGCCAAGTTCGTAGAACTCGGTGGTGCCTGCTGCAACCATGGCTTCGACACATTCGCGCCAGCGCACGGTGCCGGTGACCTGCTCGACAAGACTGCGACGGATTTCGTCCGGGTCCTGCAGGGGCGCGGCGGCGACATTGGCGACCACGGGCACGGCCGGGGCCTGCATCGTGACCTTGGCCAGTTCCTCGGCCATTACATCGGCTGCAGGCTGCATCAATGCACAATGGAACGGTGCACTGACCGGCAGGGGGATGGCGCGCCTTACGCCGTGCTCCTTGCTGATCAACTGAACGCGGTCGATGGCGGACTTGGCACCTGACAGGACGACCTGGGTCGGTTCGTTATCATTGGCGATCTGGCAGACTTCTCCTTCCGCCGCTGCATCAGCGACCTTCTGGGCGACGTCCATGCCGACACCCAGCAGGGCTGCCATTGCCCCTTCGCCGACAGGCACTGCCTGTTGCATCGCGTTTCCACGAGCGCGCAAGAGCCGGGCGGCATCTGCGATCGTGAATGTTCCGGCGGCTGCCAGGGCAGAGTATTCGCCCAGGGAGTGGCCGGCCACGAACTTCGCCGTGCCGGAGAGCTTTACGCCGTGCTCGGCCTCAAGGACGCGCATCACGGCCATCGAGGCCGCCATCAACGCCGGTTGGGCGTTTTGCGTCAAGGTCAGGGCATCTTTCGGGCCTTCCCACATGACCGCAGACAGCTTTTCACCGAGCGCATCATCGACCTCTTCGAATACGTCTCGAGCGCTTTTGAAATGGTCGGCCAGGGCTTTGCCCATACCGACCTCCTGGCTACCCTGACCTGGAAAGATGAAAGCCCGCGCCATCGTGCGATCCGCTTCTTGTTTCGGGAAATTGTCCGGCTAAAGCCCCGAGGACAGGGCGTTTAGGCATGCCCGGGACGGTTCTGTCAAGTCGTGGCCGGAGCCGGCCGATGGCGGCCCTGCGGCAGGTTTGTCCTCTTGCCTCATGCCGGCAAACAGGTATAAGTGCCGGTTGTTCCCGGTTGAAGGCTGAACAGGCGGCGCGGCAGGCTACGTCCTGAGCGACGGAAACGACTTCCATTCGCCTGGTGTCTTCGCTCTTCTGGGTCGTCCTTTGGGCCTTTCCTTGTCGGTGTCTCGCGATACCGGAGCTGTGGCCCACAAGGGGCTATGCGCCGGGCAGGAGCGATTGGAAGCTTAAAGGAAAGGTGGAGACATGCCGCTTTACGAGCATGTGTATCTGGCCCGTCAGGACGTATCACAACAGCAGGTCGATACGCTGACGTCGGAATTCAAACAAGTGATCGAAGAAGGTGGCGGCACGATCGGCAAGACCGAGTACTGGGGTGTCAAATCCCTCGCCTACAAGATCAAGAAGAACCGCAAAGCGCATTTCACTTTGATGAACATCGATGCACCGGCGCCGGCCGTTGCCGAGATGGAACGGCGTATGCAGCTGTCGACCGACATCCTTCGGTTTCTGACGATCAAGGTCGAAGAGCACGACAACGAACCGTCCGCGCAAATGCGAAAGAATGATCGCGACGACCGACGTGGCGGATTTCGCGGGGATCGTGACCGCGGTCCGCGCGGCGGCGGAGATCGCGGAGGAGATCGGGGGGGACAGCGCGGCGGCGGTGGTGATCGGGAAGGCTCGACGTTCCGCGCCCGAGCCCAGCGCGACGGCGGTGATAGCGGACAACAGCAACAAGGCGGAGAGGGCTAAGCGATGGCCGGACCAGCAGGTGGCGCGCGGCGCCCGTTTCATCGTCGTCGCAAGACATGCCCGTTTTCCGGGGACAATGCACCCAAGATCGATTACAAGGATGTTCGCCTTCTCGGGCGGTATGTCTCGGAACGAGGCAAGATCGTTCCGAGTCGGATAACCGCGGTCTCAGCGAAAAAGCAGCGCGAGTTGTCGAAGGCGATCAAGCGGGCTCGCTTCATTGGGCTTCTGCCCTATGTCATCAAGTAGGTTGGTGGCGTCTTAGTGCGCCTCGCGGGCACGGCGGCGGCCGTGCCGGGCAGCGGACCGGAACGGTGCACTGTTTGAGAGGCGAGACGCATCAATGGTTGGGGTCGGCCTCGCACCTGCGCGGTCGTGGCCTCTAACCGCCATCGAGCGGGACAGCTGGCAATGCGCAACGGACTTTTCATTGGCTTTGGTGCCGGCGTGGCTTCGGCACTGGTGCTTATGGCTGCGGCTAAAGGGTCGCTGCTCGGACTGTTTGCGCTGCTCTTCCTGGCACCGTTACCGATCATCATCGCCGGACTCGGCTGGGGATGGGCTGCAGGGGGCACCGCAGCAGCAGTCGCCGCCGGCGCGATGCTGGTTGTGACGCAGCCCAAGGCGGCCGCTTTGCATTTCTTCGCAATCGGTCTGCCGATGGCAGTCCTTGCTTACCTGCTGATGCTGAACCGGTTGAGCGGTGCGCGTGCCGCGGATGGCTCGCCGGTTGTCGAGTGGTATCCGGTCGGGCGTGCCGTCGGGCTGGCAGCGATTTTCGCGGGTTGTTTGTCGGCACTGGCGCTTTTTTCCGTCGCGTCCGACATCGATGGCCTGGAAGCAGAGATACGCAAGGGGCTTGACCGGTTCTCCGCGTCCATGCCGGCGCCCGACAAGTCCGCAGATGGCTCGGCTCAAGGCACATCGCGTCGGCCGGCCCTCAACCTGCCCAAGGGAGCGGATCTTGATGCGTTCGCGAAGCTGATGACCCGGAGCTTTTCGGTAGCGGTCGCGTCCTTCTGGATGGCGCTTGCCTGTCTTAACCTCTGGCTCGGTGCCGTCGTGACCCAGGCGTCCGGCCGTTTGGCACGGCCATGGCCGGACCTCTCGCTCCTGGCCCTGCCACGGGAGATGCCCTTGGCCTTCGTCGCGGCCATCGGGCTTTCGTTTCTGGAGGGGTATCCCGGCCTGATCGCGGCCGGCTTTGCCAGCGCGATCTTTTTCGCCTATCTGCTGGTCGGCCTGGCCATCATCCACAATCTGACACGCGGCAACAGCGTTCGGGGACTGATCCTGTTCGCAGTCTACCTGGCATTGTTCGTGCTCAACCCGTTCAGCGGGATCATCATAGCGCTTATCGGCATTGCCGAACCGATCTTGCCGCTGCGTCGCCAACGCCCTCCGCCGCAAGGCGGCAGCGGTCGCTAAACCCAGGACAAGTTGCATCTCGCACTCGAAGGAGGATCCACATCCATGCAAGTCATTCTATTGGAGCGCATCGGTTCGCTCGGGCAAATGGGCGACGTCGTCAGGGTCAAGGACGGCTATGCGCGTAATTTCCTGCTGCCGCAGGGCAAGGCGCTGCGGGCAACGGATGCCAACAAGGCAGAATTCGAAAAGCAGCGCGTGCAGCTCGAGGCACGCAACCTCGAAGCCAAGAAAGAAGCCGAGGCCGTGGGTGAGCGCCTCGACGGCCAGCAGTTCATCGCCATTCGCCAGGCCGGCGATACCGGTCAGCTTTACGGTTCGGTTTCCACGCGGGACGTTGCCGACCTCGTGAGCGAAGGTGGTTTCAGCATCGACCGGCGCCAGATCGAACTTGGACAACCAATCAAGGCGCTGGGCGTGCATCCGGTCAAGGTGAGCTTGCATCCGGAGGTCATCGTCGAGATTGCAATGAACGTCGCGCGATCCGACGACGAAGCGGAACGCCAGGCGCGCGGCGAAGACGTCACCGTCATCCAGGACGACGATCTGGAGCTAGAGACCTTCGACGGCGAGGCCGATGAGACGTTCTTCGAGGAAGGTGCAGCTCCGGAAGGCGAGCAGCAGCCCGCTGCAGAAGAAGATCAGGACGCGCATCCGCCGGCCTGAAGCACACGCGCAGCAGACGAACGGCCGCGTGCACTGCAGCACAATTGATTCCCTCTTGAGCGCAAGCGGGCGTTTTTGCCGGTGTGCATTGCGGGGAGCAACGGTGAAGAAGAGGGTCGCGGATGCAACGAGGGGCAGGGTGAATCACTTACCTTGCCATGCATGACAACAGACACAACGACTCCTCTCTCGCGCAGCGCGCAACTGACCGCGCAGGCCGAGGCTGACGAGCCTCTCGACTATCGTCAGCCGCCGCACAACATCGACGCCGAGCAAGCCCTGCTCGGCGCTATCCTGGTCAACAACGAAGCCCTCGACAGGGTGTCGGGGTTTCTGGATGCGGTGCACTTCTACGAACCACTGCACCAGGAAATCTTTGAGATCTCCTCGAAGCTGATCCAGGCCGGCAAACAGGCGACGCCGATTACGCTCAGGACATTTTTCGAATCGGCCGAGCCCGTTGCCGATGACCTGACCGTTCCACAGTATCTCGTGCGGCTTGCCGCCAATGCCGCGACGATCATCAACGCGGCCGACTACGGCCGAACGATATATGATCTGTCGGTGCGCCGATCCCTGATCGTGATTGGCGAGGACATGGTCACGACGGCTTACGATTCGCCGGTCGATGCTCCGCCGGAATCGCAGATTCAGGACGCGGAAGAGCGCCTCTATTCACTGGCGGAAAGCGGCAAATACGGTCAAGGGTTCATCGATTTCGGGACCGCGCTGACAGAGGCCGTCGAAATGGCCAATAGCGCCTATATGCGCGACGGGCATCTCTCTGGGCTATCGACAGGCCTCACGGATCTCGACAGTCGCATGGGCGGTTTGCAGCGCTCGGACCTAATCATTCTGGCCGGGCGCCCTTCGATGGGCAAAACGGCTCTCGTGACCAACATCGCCTATAATGTTGCCAGACACTATCAGGTCGAGACCGATACCGACGGATCGCGGAAGGTGCTGAACGGGGGCGCGGTCGGGTTCTTCTCCCTTGAAATGTCGGCTGAGCAGCTCGCGACACGCATCTTGTCGGAACAGTCGGAGATACCCTCTGAGAAGATCCGGCGTGGCATGATCAACGAGGATGAGTTTCGCAAGCTCGTCGAGGTCAGTCAGGTGATGGCCGAGGCGCCGTTGTACATTGATCAGACCGGCGGCATTTCGATTGCGCAACTGGCGGCGCGGGCGCGCAAACTCAAGCGTCAGCGCGGGCTTGACCTGCTGATCGTTGACTATCTGCAGCTGCTTTCCGGCGGCAAGCGCGCCGGAGAGGGGCGGGTGCAGGAAATCACAGAAATCACGACTGGTCTGAAGGCCCTGGCCAAGGAGCTCGAAGTTCCCATCATTGCGCTTTCGCAGCTCTCGCGCCAGGTCGAACAGCGCGAAGACAAGCGCCCGCAACTATCAGACTTGCGTGAATCCGGTTCGATCGAGCAGGACGCCGATGTTGTCATGTTCGTGTTTCGCGAGGAGTATTATGTCGAGCGCCTGAAACCCAGCGAGGGTACACCTGAGTTTGCGGAGTGGCAGCAGAAGATGTTCCAGGTTGCCGGCAAGGCCGAAGTTATCATCGGCAAACAGCGCCATGGCCCGGTCGGGACTGTCGGCCTGTCCTTCGAGAGCAACTTCACGCGATTTGGAAATCTGGCGCGCGATGAATACATGCCGGATCGCATGGAGTAGTGGCACCGTTCGAAAGGTTTTTAGTTGTATGACCCTGCCGAGCCGGCCGAGATCCACACCGCAGGCGCCGACCTATGCGCGGGCGGTCTTGGAGATTGACCTCGATGCATTGCGCGCCAACTGGGCCAAGCTGAACGAAGTCGCAGGCGCGGCGGAGTGTGCGGGCGTCGTCAAGGCGGACGCCTATGGTCTCGGCCTCGAGGAAATTGTCGGGGCGCTGCTCGCCGAGGGCTGCCGAACGTTCTTCGTCGCCACACTGGATGAGGGCCGGCGCGTGCGCGGGGTTGCACCGGGTGCGAGGATCTACGTGCTCGACGGCCTGCTGCCGGACGCGCATGAACATTACACGGGCTTCAATCTGCGTCCGGTTCTGTCGAGCCCTGAAGAGATATCGGACTGGGCCGGCTTCTGCCGAAAGGCGGGACGACGGTTTCCAGCCGCGGTGCACGTCGACACCGGCATGCACCGCCTCGGTGTCCCGCCGCAAACATTCAAGCGATTGGTCGCCGAGCCCGGCCCGTTGAATGATTTCGAGTTGGTGTTGATCATGAGCCATCTGGCCTGTGCCGATGACCAGAAACATCCTCTCAATGAAGCCCAGCGCGCAGCGTTTGAGAGCATGCGCGGTCTGCTGCCGGAAGTCGCTGCAAGCCTCGCCAACTCGGGTGGCACATTTCTCGGTCCCACCTATCATTATGACCTCGTACGGCCGGGCATTGCTCTTTACGGCGGGCGCGCTTTCGAAGGTGGCACCAATCCGATGCATACGGTGGTTCGCTTGTTTGCGCGCATTCTACAGGTGCAATCGGCCGACGCCGGCGAAACGGTCGGCTACGGTGCGTGCCACACGGTCGAGCGGCCGTCGCGCATTGCGACGATTGCCTGCGGCTATGCCGATGGATTCCTGCGCGCACTCGGCGGCGATGCCTCCCGTCCGGGTCCGGTCGGTTTCATCGGTGACCACGAGGTCCGTATCGTCGGGCGGGTTTCGATGGATCTAATCACGCTCGATGTGACGGATGTTCCGGATGAACTTGTTCATCGCGGCGCGTGGATCGAGGTGATGGGAGACCGGGTGACCGTCGATGACCTGACGGATCGTGCCGGCACCATAGGCTATGAACTCTTGTCGCGCCTCAGTCGACGGGTGCATCGCGAGTATATCGAAGGGGAGCGCTAGCCATGGCGAAGGCGGCCAAAGCCGTGTTCGTGTGCCAGTCCTGCGGGGCCGTTGCTTCGCGCTGGGCCGGCAAGTGTACAGGCTGCGGCGCGTGGAATTCGCTTGCCGAAGAAACGAACGCCGGCCCTCCGCCCGGAAGCGGCCTGCCGAGCAAGGGGCGCACCGGCCGTATCGTCACGCTGGAGCCGCTGGCGCGCAAGGAGACCGCGGCCACGCGCCTGCCAACAGGCCTCGACGAGCTTGACAGGGTGACCGGCGGCGGCATCGTGCCGGGTTCTGCCGTCCTGATCGGCGGTGAGCCGGGCATCGGCAAGTCGACGCTCTTGCTGCAACTGGCAGCAATGATGGGTCAGGCTGGAAAACGCGTCATTTATTTCTGCGGCGAGGAGGCGACCACGCAAGTGCGGATGCGTGCCGAGCGCCTTGGATTGAGCGATGCGCCAGTGGAGCTTGCTTCGGAGACCAACCTGGGAAACATCGTTGCGACGCTCGGGGATGGCACTGCCGCCGATCTTGTGATCGTCGACTCGATCCAGACGTTGTGGGCTGAAGCGGTCGAGTCGGCACCCGGAACCGTAAGCCAGGTGCGCGCTGCTTCGCAGAGCCTCATTCGCTTTGCCAAGCAGGCCGGTAGCGCTCTGGTGCTCGTCGGCCATGTGACCAAGGAAGGTCAGATCGCCGGGCCCAAAGTGGTCGAGCACATGGTTGATACCGTGTTGTATTTCGAAGGCGACCGTGGTCACCCCTTCCGCCTTCTGCGCTCGGTCAAGAACCGGTTTGGTGCAACCGACGAGATCGGCGTGTTCGAGATGTCCGATAGTGGCCTGCGGGAAGTTGCCAATCCTTCCGAACTCTTTCTCGGCGATCGTGAAGCGCTGGCACCGGGCGCGGCGGTGTTTGCCGGCATCGAGGGGACACGGCCGATTCTGGTTGAGATCCAGGCGCTGGTGGCGCCATCGCCGCTCGGTACGCCAAGAAGGGCCGTCGTCGGATGGGATTCGAGCCGATTGGCCATGCTTCTGGCGGTTCTCGATGCGCGGTGCGGGGTGAGCTTTGGCCAGCACGACGTCTATCTGAACGTGGCTGGCGGCCTCAAAATCGCCGAACCAGCGGCGGATTTGGCTGCTGCGGCTGCCCTGCTGTCGTCCCTTTCAGGTGTTCCACTGGCCAAGGATCGCGTCTATTTCGGGGAAATCAGCTTGTCTGGCGCGGTCCGCGCGGCCGGACATACGGCAAATCGTTTGCGCGAGGCGCACAAGTTGGGGTTCAAGCAGGCGGTAATGCCAGCCGCCGGGGATATCGACAAGCGTGGCTCAAAAATGGAGTTGTTGCGGTTGAGCACCCTCAAAGAACTTGCGGTGGAGGCCGGCTCGTGCCAGTGAACAGCGCGTTGTCGCCAATGTTGCAACGGCGTCACCAGGGGATGTGTCGATCATGATTGGGCCGCTGACCTATCTCGACGCCGGCTTGCTGGCAATTGCGTTGCTTTCCGGATTGCTCGCCATGTATCGCGGATTGACGCGCGAGGTTCTGTCGATCCTGTCGTGGCTGATTGCTGGCGGTGCGGTTCTTTATTTTGTGTTTTTCCAGAAAGCAATTGCCGAGGACTTCGCAAAGACCATCGGGACAAAGACTGCGATCGCTCAGATTGCCATGGGCGGCATTATTTTCCTGATCGTGCTGGTGATCGTGCACCTCATCACCTCACGTATTTCCGACTCGATCCTGGATAGCCAGGTCGGCATGATCGACCGCATGCTGGGGCTCGTGTTCGGTGTCGTGCGCGGCTTTCTCCTGGTCGTGATCCCTTATATGTTCTTTTTCGGCTTCCTGTACCCGCAATACGCCGAAACGGAAGCCTGGGTGAAAAACTCCTATTCCAAACCGTATATCGAGAACTCCGGCAATGCATTGCGCTCGTTCATCGAGCGCGTGATGCCCGAGGATCTCAACCTGCAGCCGGGTTCCGGCGATCAACAAAGCTAGAACACGGATTTTCAGGCCGTGCGGTTGTAGCGGACCGTTCCTCCGATTTCAGGTCGATTTGTCACTGGTCGTGCGCCGCGATATTCATATATCCGCCACAAAAGATGTTGCGTGCGTGGCAGTTTGGTGCGGACTCTTCATCGATTCTCCACTATAGGATTGCGCAGGACATACCGGGCGCCTGGAGGCTTCGATGGCTGGTTTCGGGGATTTGCGGGGCGAGGACGCGGAGGTTCCGAGCTCCGGAGCCCTTGGGCTTGATGGCGACAGGCTGCGCGAAGAGTGCGGCGTGTTCGGCGTTTTTGGCAGTAAGGACGCGGCCGCACTAACAGCCCTTGGCCTGCACGCCTTGCAGCACCGCGGCCAAGAAGCCTGTGGCATTGTAACGTTCGACGGCAAGCGATTTCACTCTGAACGCCGGCACGGACTGGTCGGTGACGGCCTCAACGAACAATCGGTCATCGATCGTCTGCAGGGCGAGATCAGCGTTGGCCACGTGCGGTATTCGACGACGGGTGAAACGGCCCTGCGCAACGTGCAGCCGTTGTTCGCCGACCTCCACAGTGGCGGGTTTGCGGTTGCGCACAACGGCAATATCACTAACGCCCTGACATTGCGTGATGATCTGATCCGGTCCGGTGCGATCTGCCAGTCCACATCTGACACGGAAGTGCTGTTGCATCTGATCGCACGTTCGCAGCGGCCGCGGATCATTGAGCGCTTCGTCGACGGGTTACGCCAGCTCGAGGGTGCATACGCGCTGGTCTGTCTGACTGACGGCATGCTGATCGGCGCGCGCGACCCGGTCGGCATTCGTCCGCTGGTCATCGGCCGACTTGACGGAGCTTATATTCTGGCCTCGGAAACCTGCGCCCTCGACATCGTCGGAGCGACGTTTGTGCGCGAAGTCGACAACGGCGAAGTTGTGGTGATCACCGAAGAGGGGCTCGAAAGCCATCGCCCGTTTCCCTCACGTCCGTCGCGGCCGTGCATCTTCGAATACATTTATTTTGCCCGTCCCGACTCTGTGGTCGGGGGGCGCAACGTCTATCAAATGCGCAAGGACATGGGGCATGAACTGTCTGCGGAAGCCCCGTGTGACGTCGATGTCGTGGTTCCCATTCCCGACTCCGGGGTGCCGGCGGCCCTAGGCTTTGCCGAGGCAAGCCGCATACCGTTCGAACTTGGGATTATTCGCAACCACTACGTGGGGCGGACCTTTATTGAGCCCGAGCAACGCATTCGCCAGCTCGGTGTGCGCCTCAAACATTCGGCCAATTCGCATGTCATCCGCGGCAACCGCATCGTGTTGATTGACGACAGCGTGGTGCGGGGGACGACGTCGAAAAAGCTGGTTTCGATGATGCGCGATGCCGGTGCGACAGAAGTGCATATGCGGATCGCCTGCCCGGAGATCAGGTTTGGCGACTACTACGGGATTGATACGCCAAAGCGCACCGAACTGCTGGCTGCAACGATGAGCACGGACGAGATGTGCGAATTCATGGGCGCAGACAGCCTCGCGTTTCTCAGCGTCGACGGCCTCTACCGGGCAATGGGCTTTGAGCGACGTGATCCGGTCATGCCACAATTCACCGATCATTGCTTCACCGGTGAGTATCCGACCGCACTGACGGATCAATCCGGCAACGCGATGCCGCAGCAGCTTTCGCTGCTGGCCGAGGTGCGTTAACTCTCTTGAGCACCCCGCAACCGACTGCATTTACCACCTGCAATCTTGTTTGGTGCCACGGATGGCATCTGCCGGGTGTTATCTGGTACGCTCCGCTGCAACATCAACCAGCCAAATTTCGCGGAGTTGGAGGTAGTTGGCATGCCTGCGCGTATCGCCTTGTTGGTTCTCGCGACGATCGGCGTGATCGCTCACGCAGAACTATTGCGCGCCAATGAAATTCATACCGGAGGCGAGAACGGTGCCTATCACTCCGTGTTTTGCCCATTGCTGCAGGCCCGGTTGAGTGAGATCGGAAGCGACTATTCGTGCGAGACCTCTGCGGGAACGGCGGCAAACGTGGAGCGCATTGCGCGCTATCCAACGCATTTTGCCTTTGGCCAGCTCGATGCGTTCGCCCTCGAGAGCCGTGCGTTCGGTGGATCCCAGCGATTTCAAATTGTGCGCTCCGGTGACGTGCGCGAGTGCGTTTTTGCGGTGACGCGGAACAAGGCCCTGACAAACTTCGGGCAAATTGCCGTCAATGCAGACCGGCTGCGGTTCGTGCTGCCACCGGTGGACTCCGGCAGTGCGCGCACATTCCGGTTTTTGCAGACACTCGACGAGGATGGCTTGGGGCGCGCACGCAACGTCACCAATGCCCTGGATACCGACGATGCCATTAGAGGTGCGCTTGCGGACAATTCGGCCGTGACGATGTTCGTGCAATTCCCCGATCCAACCAATGAGCGGTTCAAGATGGTGCGCCGTCTCGGGGGCCATATCGTTCCGGTTGTCGACAAGGCGCTGCTTGCAAGCAAGATTGCCGGCGAGACGATCTACTATGCGCAGGAGACCAATATTCGGCAGGATCGGTGGCTTCGTTTTGGCCCGCGAGTTGTAACAGCCTGTACGCCCATGATTCTCTTCACCGGAGCCGAGCGGCGGATCGGGTCGCTTCAGGCGCGATTGGCGCACCAGCAAATCGTGGAAAAACTCAAAGCCCTGCCGGCGAAACGCGTTGTGCCCCCGACCGGGCCGTTCGCGAGGCTGCTCAAAGAGACGCGTGTTCTTTCATCACGGGCACTCAACCAGTTCCTGCGCATATCGAGCGATGCGCGTGAACGCGCTTTGCCGTTTATGGAGCGTGCGTATCGCAGTGCGCGGCGCGGCATTCAGGAAATGATCATCAAGGCTCGACCGCAGCCGTAGAGCCTGAAAGCAAGGCAGAAGCGGCAACTTACGAACAACCGCATGTCGTGTGCTTGCCATACCGGTAGCGTCTGGCTAGAGCAACCTGCTTTCATTCGGAATCGGTGCGATTCCGAATGAAAGCGGGAAGTTGCTCGATTCTTTAGAAGTGATCATCCTTTTGCCTTACGTTGAAGCTGCGACGGCGGTTCAAACTTAAGGCACGATGATCTAAGGACGGCACGGCGCGCCTTCGGCGCAGCGCCACATACCAGGTGAGGTGACAGAACGTGACAGCGCAGGACATGGACGACCGGTTGGCCGGTCGATTGGCGCTTATCACCGGTGCGTCCCGGGGGATTGGGCGCGCTGTTGCTCTTGCCCTGGCCGCGCGCGGCGTGCACGTGATCGCCGCCGCTCGCAGGGTCGGCGCGCTCGAGGCGCTGGATGACGAAATCCGTGCCGGAGGCGGGAGCGCAACGCTGGTCCAGCTCGATCTGACAGACGCGCAAAAGGTGGATGTGCTCGGCCCCACGATCTATGAGCGCTGGGGCAAGCTCGATATCGTCGTGGCCAACGCCGGTATCCTCGGTCCTCTCTCGCCGCTGCCGCATGTGACGCATGATGCGTGGGAGGCGGTGATGACGACAAACCTCACCGCCAACTGGCGCCTGATCCGCAGTATCGATCCCGTGCTGCGCAAATCCGATGCCGGCCGTGGGATATTCGTGACATCGGGCGCAGCCAGTGGTCATCATGCCTATTGGGGGCCTTATGCCGTGTCGAAAGCGGGCCTCGAGGCATTGGTCAAGACCTACGCCCAGGAGCTTGCCAACACAGCGGTCCGGGTCAACCTGCTCAACCCCGGGCCAGTTCGGACCGAGATGCGGGCAAAGGCGTTTCCTGGCGAGGACCCGGAATCTCTGCCAGCACCAGAAGAGCTGAAGCCACTGTTTCTGGAGTTGGCCGATCCACGGCTGGAGGCGAACGGCAAGGTCTTCAGCTTCAAGCGGGCTCAGGGTGAAGACTAATGCGGGTCGCAGTAAATGCTTCTCACTTTGGGTTTCATTGCCTCACGCCGCTATTCGCGCTGCGCACGGCGGCTCCGGCGGGGCAGCCATTCGGCCGGGTCGCGTTGCTCCCTTATGAGTGACTCCGTTTTGCTGCGACAGGCCCAAAATGTTCGCCGTGCGAGGCAGGCTCTGTTGGTCGGGCCTGAGACGCTTTGAGCGAAGGTTCACTTCGCGCGTCTATTTGAGCTCCACCACGAGGCCGTCATAGGCCGGTTCAATGTCCTGCGGCAATTCGTTAGACAGTGTCTCGTAGTCCAGTTCGACATTGAGATGGGTGAGGATCGCGCGTTTGGGCTTCAGCTCTTTGATCCAGTCCAGTGCCTGTTCGACGTTGAAATGGCTTGGATGGTAGTGATAGCGCAACGCATCCACGATCCAAACGTCCAAGCCGTCGAGCAGTTGCGCTGCCTCGGGTGTGAGATCGCTTATGTCTGGCGAATAGGCAAGATTGCCGACGCGGAAGCCCAATGAAGGAATGTTGCCGTGCCGTTGCGGTATCGGTGTCACCTCTACAGGTCCGGCATCGCCGGTGACGATGAATGGTTCAGGTGCATGGATCGTGTTGGCGCGCAGGATCGGGGGATAGTCCTTCTGGCCGCCACCGGCAAAGCAATAGGCAAATCGCGTTGTGAGGCTGTTGCGGGTTCGCTCGTCAGACCAGATCTCGATGCGGTTCTTCATGCGATAGGCGAGAAACCGCAAATCGTCGATGCCGTGGGTATGGTCGGCGTGGTCGTGGGTGTAGAGTACGGCGTCCGTCTTGCGCAGATTGACCGTCAACATCTGGGCGCGCAAATCCGGACCGGTGTCGACGAGAAGTATGGTTGCGCGCCCTTTCTCGTCGAATTTCTCAATCAAGGCGGAACACCGTTGGCGGCGATTTTTGGCGTTGTCGGGGTCGCACGCCCCCCAGTCATTGCCGACCCGAGGCACACCGCCTGAGGACCCACAGCCCATGATCGTACATTTCAGCGTCATCGCACGATGGGCTCCTGAACCGCCGGTCTTGGCACCTTTGAAAACAGGCGAAAGAAATTGTCGGTCGTCGCAGTAGCCAGGTCTGCGGGCGAAACGCCCTTGAGTTCTGCCAGTTTCGCCGCCGTGTGGCGCACGAATGCCGGCTCGTTCGTCTTGCTGCGATAGGGAACCGGAGCGAGATAGGGCGCATCAGTCTCGACCAGCAGCCGGTCAATCGGGATCGAAGCGGCAACCTCCCGCAATGGATCGGCCGTCTTGAACGTCACCACACCTGTGAACGAGATATAGTGGCCCAGGGCAAGCGCCCGCTCCGCCAACTCAGTGCCGCCCGTAAAGCAGTGCAGAATGGCCGTGAACGGCCCATTGGTGTGTTCTTCCTCGAGGATGCGGGCTGTATCTTCATCAGCGTCGCGGGCATGGATCTCCAAGGGCAGGCCGGTCTCGCGCGCGGCGGCGATATGGCGCCGAAATCCCTCGGCCTGTGCTTCGCGCGAGCTGCGCTGATAGAAGTAGTCGAGACCTGCCTCGCCGATTGCAACCACCTTTGGATGTCGGGACCGCTCGATCAACGCTGAAAGAGGAATGTCGCGCTCTTCGTCGGCATAGTGAGGGTGGGTGCCAACAGAGCAATAAACGTTCTCGAAGCGCTCGGCGATCGCCAGCAGTTTGTCAAGTTGGCGGACCCGCGTCGAGATGGTGACGAGCGTGGCGACGCCGGCTTCTGCAGCACGTGCAACGACGCCATCGAGGTCATCGGCAAACTGCGGGAAATCCAGGTGACAATGGTGGTCGACAAGCATGGCGATCGATCAGGAAGCCTCTGCTTCCGAAAGCGTGTGGCGGGGAAAAGCCCCTTCCGGCTTCGGTAACTCCTTGCCCGGCGCAAGGCGGCCCGACTTGCCGAGATGGGCGAACGCGCGATCTGCGGGCGCGACTGCCAACATATCGAGGAGCTTGGTTGCACCCGTCGGTACAACCGGCTGGGCAAGGATGGCAATCTGGCGGACAACTTCGGCCGTGACATAGAGGATCGTGTTCATGCGGTCCGGATCGGACTTGCGTTTGGCCCAGGGCTCCTCACTCGCAAAATATCGATTTGCGTCCGCAACGACCGCCCAGACGGCATCGAGATATTGTTTGATGGCCTGGCGGTCCATCGCCGTCCTGGCCGGTGCGTAGATACCGTCGGCCGCTGCAAGGATCGTCTCATCGGCGCTGGTGAGAGGTCCGGGTTGCGGTACTTTGGCATCGCAGTTCTTGTTGATCATCGACAATGACCGTTGAGCAAGGTTGCCAAGGTCGTTGGCCAGATCCGCATTGATGCGGTTGGTGATCGCCTCCGGCGAGTAATTTCCGTCCTGCCCGAAATTCACTTCCCGCAGGAAGAAGTAGCGGATCTGGTCGACGCCGAACTCATCTGCAAGATTGAACGGATCAATCACGTTGCCGACGGACTTCGACATCTTCTCGCCGCGGCTCAGCATAAACCCATGGGCGAAAACGCGTTGCGGAAGTTCCAGCCCAGCAGACATGAGAAAGGCCGGCCAGTAGACGGCGTGGAAGCGGATGATGTCCTTGCCAATGACATGCACATCTGCCGGCCAGTAATGCCAGTTGGCGGCGTTTTCATCGGGAAAACCGACGCCGGTGATGTAGTTGGTCAGGGCGTCGACCCAGACATACATCACGTGTTCGGGTGTTCCCGGGACGGGAATGCCCCAGTCGAGGGTCGTGCGCGAAATCGACAGGTCCTGCAGGCCGCCTTTGACGAAACTGCGAACTTCATTGCGTCGAACCGGCGGCAGAATGAAGTCCGGGTTGGCATCGTAGTGCGCGAGGAGCTTTTCTTGATACGCGGACAGGCGGAAGAAGAACGTCTCTTCCTCGTTCCATTCCACGGGCGTGCCCTGCGGGCCGTACCGCACACCGTCATCGCCGACCGTGGTCTCATCCTCGCTATAGAATGCCTCGTCGCGCACCGAGTACCAGCCTGCGTAGTTGGCAGTGTAGATGTCGCCGTTGGCCGCCATGCGCCGCCAGATTTCTTCCGACGAGCGGTAATGGCGAGGTTCGGACGTGCGGATGAAGTCGTCGTGTGAGAGATTGAGCGTCGCCACCATCTTCTCGAAAATGGCCGCGTTGCGATCCGCCAACTCGCGCGGTGACATGCCCTCGCGCTGGGCGGTCTGCTGCATTTTGAGACCGTGTTCGTCGGTGCCGGTCAGAAAGAAGACGTCCTTGCCGTCAGCCCGCTCGAAACGGGCAATCGCGTCCGTTGCGATGGCCTCGTAGGCGTGGCCGATGTGAGGCGCGCCATTGGGATAGGATATCGCCGTGGTTATGTAGAATTTCTGGCCGGCGGCCATAGTCAATCCTCGTTCATTGCGATGACAGTGCAGCATGGCCCGGTTGAATTATCACCGAACCAGCAGCATCAAACGCTTCAACTACGGACATCGGTGGACGCAGCGCGTTGCATACGCGCGAAAATGTCCAGCAGAAAGGCGCTGCGGTCCAAGTTAAGAGCCTGGACGTGCAGTCGCTCGCGGTGGAGTGTCTCCCACAGGTCAACCCAGCTTGCAAGACCGTCCGAAGAAATAAGTTGCAGAGCCAAGGCCTGGTCGGCCGGTGTCGCCGGATGACCGGCACGAGCCCTTATGAGCTGGGCCAGACGCTCATGCAGGAGATCGAGAAAGAGTTCGTAGTCGGGCTGCGCCTGTGCGGGGGCCAGACGATCAGCAACATCGTGGCCAAACTGCCAGTCCGTTTGGCCGGCCATCGCCAGGACACGTCCAACCATCGCCGTCAGGTCCTTTCCTCCCGGTGTTGCCAACTGGAGAAGACGGCGAACGCTGCCATTGGCGCCAGCGGCCAGTCTGTCCCAATCGGGGGCGGGACCCGGATCCGCTGGTTCGTCGGATGCGTCATAGGCCTGCTTTGCTGCCGTGATCAATGTTTCCATGTTCAACGGCTGAAAAGCCAGCAGCCGGCACCGCGATCTGATCGTCGGCAGTAGGCGGCCTGGTTCGAGCGTGACCAGGAAAAAAAGCGTTCGCGCGGGCGGCTCCTCGAGCGACTTGAGGAGTGCGTTAGCGGCATTGACGTTGAGTTCGTCAGCGCGATCAACAACGATTGCGCGCCACGCTTGCGGAGCTGCACGGTGGTTTAGGAAGCCGCGCAACCGGCGCACCGCATCAACGGTGATTGCCGCGGGAAACCGCTTGGTCTTGATGTCATAGGCGCGGCGGATGACCAGCAGCCCCGGATGGGACAGGTGGTCGACCTGACGTGCGACAGAACTTTCGGGGGAGACATCAAGGGGACCGGTGCGCTGGTCGGCCGAGGCAAGGGCATAGCGGGCTGCGTGATAGGCGAAGGTTGCCTTGCCGATACCTTCCGGCCCGGACAACATCCAGGCATGATGAAGCTTTCCGGTGTCGATCGCAGTCGCCAGGTCAGCCCGCTCTGCGTCGTGGCCGAACAGTCGGCGCGTTGCGCGCGGGTGTGGAAAACCTTCCAGTCGGTCGGCTTCCGGATAGGTTTCGATTTCGGTCGTTATGACGCGGCGAGCCACTAGCGATCCTCATTAAGGAGGCGGGCTGAAACGGCATTCCAGACAGCCCGGGCGACCTCATCTTCGCTTGCGGCTGCATCAATCACGACACAACGGTCCGGTTCGTCGGCGGCGATGTCGAGATAGCCCTGGCGGAGTTTTTCATGAAACGCGGCGGCGCGACGTTCGTAGGGGTCCGGATCGGTGCGGGACTGCGCAGTTTGGATGTCGGCGTTGCGGCGGTTGCCGACGCGGGCGAACGCGTCGGCAACCGGCAGGTCGAGAATGAGCGTCAAATCCGGCCGGGTGCCTGCGACAACCACGCCCTCAATGGCGGTGAGCACCGCCATAGGTACGGCGCCGGCAGCTCCCTGGTAGGCTCTCGTCGAGTCGGCAAAGCGGTCACAAATTACCCATTGCCCGGCTGCGAGCGCCGGTCGGATCAAACCCTCGAGGTGGTCGGCGCGGGCCGCACTGAAGAGCAGTGCTTCCGCCAGGGCCGTGTGCGGCGGTGTCGCCGGGTCCAATATGACTTGGCGCACCCGTTCTGCAAACGGGGTGCCGCCGGGTTCGCGGGTGATCTTGGCGGACATTCCGCGTGCTTGGAGGCGGGTGGCCAGGCGGGCGGCCTGGGTCGACTTGCCCGTACCTTCCCCGCCCTCAATGGTGATGAAGCGGGCTTGTTTTGTGGGTGTCGTCACGTCAGGGCAACCAGCCGAAAGCGAGATGGAACAGGGAATCAAGGCCGCGCCGAATTGTGCCTCCCTTTTCGACGGATTCTGCAGCATAAAGAGGGACGCGGTTGGTTGTGCCACTGGTGCTCCTGACCTGCAGAACGGCGACACGGTCGCCCTTTGCGATCGGAGGCTTGAGCGGCGTGTCGTAGACCACTTCAGCGCGCAGTTTCTGATTAACGGGAAATCGCGGCAGGACGATCGAGATCGGCTTTTGGCCGACCAAGGGAACGTAAATCTGGGTGCCGCCCCACACGCGTGCCTGGCCGACGACCTGATCGCCGTCGAAGATTTGGAAATCGCTGAAACCGTTGAATCCCCACTCAAGAATGCGGCGCGCTTCGGCCCATCGCTCGTTGGAGGTCTTTAGCCCGCCGAGGACCGCAATCAAGCGGCGATTTTCGCGTACGGCAGAGAGCACGACGCCGTAGCCGGAGGCGCTGACGTATCCCGTCTTGAGGCCGTCGACCCCCATCTTGGCAAACAACAGCCGGTTGCGGTTGATGAATTTGTGCCGGCGATAGTTGAAGCGCTTCTGCGCGAACATCTTATAGAAATCGGGATACTCGCGGATGATATGTGCGGATAAGAGCGCCAATTCGCGCGCGGTCATGAGTTGATCCGGGTGCGGCAGGCCGGTGGGATTGCCGAACGTCGATTTGGTCAGGCCTATGCGCCGCGCCTCGCGGGTCATGACTTGGGCAAAGGCAGCCTCTGATCCGGCCAGGCCTTCTGCTATAGCGATGGCTGCATCGTTGCCGGACTGGACAATGATGCCCTGCAGCAGTTCGTTGAGGGTTGCGCGTTTGTTGATCGGCACGAACATCGCGGATGTGCGCGATGGCGCGCCTCCAGTGCGCCAGGCATGCTCGCTCATGACGAATTCGTCACTCATGCTCAACTCGCCGGACTTGATCGCCTTGAACACCACGGCCAAGGTCATGAGTTTGCTCATGCTGGCCGGTTGCATGAGTGTGTCGGCGTCCTTTTCGTAGAGTATTGCGCCGCTTGCATAGTCGACCAGGATGGCGTGTTTCGCCTTGGACTTGAAACCGTTGGATTGCGCGATTGCCGGAGAACCGCACACGACCAGAATGACCACGACAATGAGGCAGCGCGCCATTCGGTAGAGAGGGCTGGAAGGCATCGGCGATCGACTCCTCAGGCTCAAGTTGGGCATTGGCATCTCACGACCTGGACTTAACAGATTTGCCGGCCTGGTTGGAGTCGTGATCGCGTGGGCTTGCGTCGCGAGCACCGTGTTTTCAGGGGCGGTGCTGGCGGATTGGCCGCACTTGAGCGCAAGGCCAATCCCCGATAGTGGTTGCGGGTCGTGCGGCATTCACGTCACCCGTTGCTCGTGGCAAGCATGGCAGACAACTCTGACCGTGCTCGCACCGTGGGCGGGAACCGTCCACGGTCCGGCTGAAGCGCCCGGAGGGGTGGCCGAGTGGTTGAAGGCACCGGTCTTGAAAACCGGCAGGCGGGCAACCGTCTCGTGGGTTCGAATCCCACCCCCTCCGCCAGTCTATTTATCGTGGACGGACGTGCCTTTGATCGTCACGATGAAGCGATTGGCGTGTCATGGCTGGCGATGACAGTATCGAAAGCCGATGGGCACGTGTGACCTGCACTGCCTGCCCAAACGGTCATCAGCGGCGCAGAGACGACACGGTATGGATCTCAACCGGCACACACTTATCGATCCTGGCCTGTTTGCCGCCCAGGACGATGCTGCAGCACAGCGGCGCTTGTTTGCGCGTTACGTCCAAAACGTCACGCTCGAGCTGTTTGATTATTGCAACCGTCAGTGCAGCTATTGCCCGGTGTCGCTGATTGATCGGCGCTCAAAGATCCAACGCATGACGAAGGAACGATTTCACTGGATCCTGGATGATCTGGTCGAGATCGGGTATGCGCGCAGCATATGCCTCAATCTTTTCAACGAACCGCTCGCGGATGAATTCACGTACGAAGCTGTCGCCCAATTCAAGGAGAAACTTCCCGATGCCCGGGTGTGGTTCAACACCAACGGCGACTACCTTAACCGACGCGTGCTGGAGCGCCTGAGCAGCCACGGCGTGAGCCGCCTTGTCGTGACACCACATGTCGCTCGCGACGCAACGTATGACGATGGACAGCAGATCGGCCGCATTTCGCAGCTCTCGGCCCGCACCGGTGTGGCCTTCGCCGTGGAGCGCTTTCGGCCGCAGACGGATATTCGTGCCTCAGGTCGGTTCCGCGGGATGGAGATCACCGTCAAGTCTGTGAACTATGACGATTTTGGCGTGAACCGCGGTGGCTCCCTCGATCACATTCCGCTTCAGCAGGAGCGCTTTTCACCCTGCGATCGGCCATTCCACGAGATAACCATCGCCTGGAATGGTAACGTTTATCCGTGCTGCCAGTTCATCGAAGGTCTTGCCGAGCACGATCGGTTCGTGGTGGGCACAATTAGTCGGCCGGGGGCGATGTTCGCACTTTACTGCTCCGCCATGATGAGCGGATTTAGGCGGGAGTCGTTCGGCTATGGGCCCAAGCTGGCGCCGTGCGACAGCTGCGCCGATCGCGATCGTTGCCGCGGGGACGAGGATCGCAAAAAACGTGCGACTTGGGCAGACCGGAATCTGCGCCACGTTGCAAGCGGCGAGGCGTGACACGGCACCACCGGCAAACATCAGTGACGCGCCGCGCGTCAGCCGATCGCAAATGGACTGCTCATTGATACCAATAATGAGATGGTAGCAGATCAGAAGCGATGCTTGATGGTACCGCGGATCTGGAGGCCGTCCTGCTGTTCTTCAGGAGCGACATCCGCCGGCGGCTTGTTGTCAGAGCCGTACAGCAACTCCATGCCGAAATCCATCTTGGGAATGACGCCAACCGTTCCAAGACCCGGAATGGTGATCGCAGTGCCCTTGGCCGCGCTGTCCCGGCCGGCCGTCGCATCCTTTTCGGTGAGCGTCGTATCCGGCTTGTCGATCCCTGGTGGCTGTTGCCTGGCCACGGATGCGCCAAGTTCCTGTTTTTCAAACGCTACGGCCTGCGTCGCCAACAACGCCGCCACCACGCTGGCACTGGTCACTATCCAATTAAGCCGCATTCCAGGCTACCCCAATAGGTGAATCGCTCACCAACTGCTTACGATTGCTTGCATATCTCAGGCGCAATAGTGTGGCCACCTTCCTTAATGTGGGTTGAACATTTGGCTGTGGAAGTGTGACTTCGATGGCATGTTGCATTGCAGCAACAGCCTGAATAGGGAACAGGGGAAGCCGGAGCCTCCCCTGTGGTTGTGTCTGCGATGTGGATGCGCTTTAGAAGCGGATCCGTGCACCAAGAGTGATCAGATCCATCTCACCGTTATCTGCACCGGCGAGTTCTGATTCGAAGTGCTTGTACCAGAGGTACATTTCCATCGCGGCAGCATCGATCTTCTGGTTGATACCGACACCGTAGACATCGAGTTCGGAAATCTGGCCGATTTCACGTTCGTTGTGCGTGTACATGCCCCATATATTAGTCTTACCGAGAGCGTTCCACTTGGTGTTGATACCGCCAGTGATGTGCCAAGCATGGTCGGTGTCACCAACGCCTGCGGCAGCATTGTTGTCATGCATCATGCCGTAGGCGGCCGCGATGTAGAGGCCTGTTGGCACATGCATCATGCTGCCCGACATCCCGACCGATTCACAATCTTCATCGCTGGATGCGGTTACGTTGGTGCAACCTTTGGAAATCGCGAAGAAGTTGTTGTTTGCGGTCGGTGTGTTGCCACTGGTGTCCTTCATGTAGGCAACACCGAAGCCGACGCGGATCTGGCGGAATTCCCGGGCAAATCGCAGAGCGACATCCCAGTAATCATCCTGACCCCAAGAGGTCGACAGAGCGAAGCCGCCGAACGTCGGAGTGATGTAGCGGATCACTTCGCGGCGATCGCCTTCACCGACGAAGGCACCCGCACCAGTGGCAGATCCACTGAAGGTACCGACACGTGCGAGATAGGCGCCTGAGTCGTCCGACCAGTCCGGACCATTACCAAGTCCGCAGCCAAGGCAGATCTCGGTGATGCCGTCGGCTGCCGCCGAAGACCAACCGAGCCATACCGTACCGAGGCGCTTCGACTTGATGAACAGAGCTTCGTGACGAATGTCGATGCCCCGCGTGTCGACCGACTCGTTCTGGCTAACCGAACCCAGGTGGTTCGCACGAACACCGAATTCCATGTAGAAGCCGGCTGACCAGTCACTGTTGATCGTCGCGTCACCGCGGAAGCGGAAGCGCGAGCGGCTGGAGTTGTGCGTACCGATGTAAACGTTCGACTCATTGTTGTGAGCCGCACCGTTGGCGCCGTCGACATCGAAGAAGACGATCGCTTCGTGTACGTGGCCGGAAACCGTCAGGGACACCCTGCGATTGCCTTTGCGTACGGTGGTGGCTTCCAACTCAGCGATCCGCTCTTCCAGATCACTACAGCAGTTGCCACCGAGGTCTGCGGCCATAACGCCCGTTGTGGATATCGCGCCTGCAACGGCGACGATTGCCAACCGGCTGACCGTCTTTTGAAGTCCCCCAATCATGATATTCTCCACGTCTGTGGTTGCAGATGTTGCAGAAAGCATCACGCGCTGCCCGGCGACAGCCCGTGTCCAGACCGAACAGCACGCACGCGCGTGTGCGCACGCGGTTCCGACCGGACGCGATACTCAAACTCACTACTGACGCGAAACTCTTGGTGCGGCTCACCTGTGCTCGCCGGGCTTGCTCCCTGCGGTGGAACCTCTCGCTCGGGGAGCGAGCTGGGCGGTTCCACGTGTGAACCCCAACCGGGGGCCGCCGCACGACTCAATACAGTGGAACGATGATTAGGCGAGGAATCTCCGACACGCAAACTACGTTGACAGGATATTCAGGTAATTCGCCGGAAGGGTTGCAACTATGCAACGGCGTGCCCCGGCGCCACAGTACGTCTTCCGAACCCAGGCATTTAAGCAGACATGAACCCTTTGCAACTGCATGCCGGGGGCCAGCAGTCGCCCGAGGCGTCACCCCGCGTCGGACGAACATTCTGGCAATCCGGGGGAAAAGCGTTGAATAACAAAAAGAAAAAGGCTGCCGAAGCAGCCCTTTCCCGCGATCAATTCGTTGCTCTGGTTATTAGAACCGGATGCGAGCACCGAGTGTGACCATGTCCATTTCACCAAGGTCACCACCGCCCAGCGTAGAGCTGTTAGAGGCTTCGTAGTGCTTGTACCAGAGGTACATTTCCATGGCGGCTGCGTCGATCTTCTGGTTGATGCCGACACCATAAACTTCGAGCTGAGTCGAGTAGCTGATGGCGCGGTTCCAGCCGAGCTCACGATTGCTCTCGGTGTACATGCCCCAGATATTGGTGTTGCCCAGCGAGTTCCAACGCGTGTTGATACCTGCCGTTACGTGCCAACCGTCGTCCTGATCGTTGAACTGATCGTCTTCGGTGTAGCCATAAGCACCAGCGACATACAGGCCAGACGGCGTGTGCTGGATGCTTGCGGATGCGCCGAGCGAGTTACAGTCGTTGAGGCAGGATGCAGAGATTGCACCACCCTTGAGCTGGTCCGTATCAACTGCGTAGGCGACACCACCGGCGACGCGGAACGCGCCGAACTCGCCAGCATAACGCAGTGCGACATCCCAGTAGTCGTCATGACCGTACGACGCCGACAGCGAGAAACCGGCAAACGTCGGCGAGATGTAGCGAACGACTTCGCGGCGGTCGCCTTCACCGGCGAATGCGCCTGCAGCCGAACCGGCATTACCGAACGTGCGGTTGCCGCCAGCAATAACGCCACCCGGAAGGATGTCGCCAGCCAATGCCCACTGGTAGGCACTTACGTCGTCAGACCAGTCCGGCCCGTTGCCGAGACCGCAGCCAAGGCAGATTTCGGTGATGCCGTCATTGGCGGACGACGACCAACCAAGCCAAATGGTGCCCATGGTCTTCGACTTGACCCAAAGGGCTTCGTGACGAATGTCGATTCCGCGACCATCATGCGGCTCACTTTGAGACAGCGAACCGAGATGGTTGGCGCGCACGCCGAATTCCATCAAGAAACCAGCCGACCAATCAGCATTGATGTTGGCTGAACCTTTGAAGCGGAAGCGCGAACGCGACGAGTTGTGCGTACCGATGTAGACGTTCGACTCGTCAAGCGAGTTGTTGACGTCAGAGTCGACATCCCACCACACGACTGCTTCGTGAACGTGGCCGGAAACCGTCAGAGAAACTTTGCGGTTACCCTTGCGCGCCGTAGTTGCTTCAAGTTCGGCTACACGCTCTTCCAAATCCGCACAGCAGTTGCCGCCAAGGTCAGCAGCTTGTGCGGCAACGCCACCAGATAGAAGTCCAGCTGCCGCAAGCATCGCGACACGACTGGATGACTTAAACAGTCCCCCGATCATATTTTTACTCCGTTGGACAACGCCACAGGACCCTAACCCAGCACTTACAGCTGAGAACGCTAATCCCAGCCAGGGCTGGGGCTCGGTCGCTCGACAATGCGAAGTTTCACCACTGAAGTAGGCGACCTTGCTGAGGCTAGGAGTAGCCGAACTCGAATTCGGCCCGCAACCGCTATTGACTTCTGCGCACAACTTGATTCGGGCGTGTTGCGGTCAAGCCACTTATTTTTTGCCGCCGCGACCGGACGGCGGGCGCCATGCGCCCGGTTCGAAACAGCAAATCCGTGGTCAGCAATCGATACGTCATGCTTTAGGCGCAATCACGCCCAGGGCTGCGGCCATCCGCCGATGGCTGCGGAAATAACTTTCATTGCAAGATGTTACGGTCAGATGGTTGGCTCGACAATGGGCTTTCTGGGCAACGCCAAACGCGACTCTGGGGACGTTCTTTGATGGAACTTGAGCAAAATGCAGGAGCCGTCGATGCGTGCGGGAATATCTTTGATGTCATCGTCGTTGGCGCAGGTCCGGCGGGCCTCCTTTGTGGGCTTGCGCTTGCCGAATTGGGCCTTGATACACTGGTGTGTGGCAAACTCCCCACAGCTGCCGGTGGGGTTGAGGACACACGAACGGCTGCACTGCTAGAGCCCAGTTTGGCGCTTCTGGACAACCTCGGAATTTGGCCGGCGCTCGCGCCTGAGTGTGCGCCGCTCAGCGCGATTCGCATCGTGGATGCCATGGGGCGCCTGCCGCGCGCGCCGGAAGTTCTGTTTGCAGCACATGAGTTGGGCCTTGACCACGTCGGCTGGAACGTTCCCAACATGGCGCTGGTCTCATGCCTTGTGGATAAACTTCGCAAGTATCCCGCGTGTACAGCGATTTTTGACCAGGACATCACGGATGTCCTGCCTGGTAGTGAGAGCGTGGAGATCGCATTCGGTGACGGCCGCCGGTTCAAAGGTCGTCTCGTCGTCGGAGCGGATGGACAGCGTTCGATCTGCCGGACAGCGGCCGGGATCGCCGTCAGGCGCTGGCGCTACACGCAGGCTGCGATCGTTGCAAACTTCCGCCACGGGCGCGCCCACAAAGGGGTTTCGACCGAATTTCACCGCCCCGCCGGGCCGTTCACCGTGGTGCCACTTCAGGATCATCGCTCAAGCCTGGTCTGGGTCGAGGGACAGTCGCGGGCAGCAGACCTCGCAAAACTGGACGAACCGGCGTTCTGCGCCCTGATGGAAGAGCACTTGCAAGGCCTTCTCGGGACAATCCAAGCGGTTGGTGCGCGGCGCTGTTTTCCCCTGGCCGGTGTCGTTGCGGAGCGGTCGGCCAGCGGTCGGATCGCGCTTGTCGGAGAATCGGCACACGCCTTTCCGCCGATCGGTGCGCAGGGGCTCAATCTCACGTTTCGCGATGTGGCATGGCTCGCAGCCTGCGTCGAGGAGGGTTTGTCCGGTCATGACGGAACGCGTGGCGGACTTCAAGGCTGCGACGTCGAAACACTGCTCGACACCTTCAATGCACGGCGCAGGACGGATGTCGCCAGCCGCGTCATGGCAGTGGACAGTCTCAACCGGTCACTCACGAGCGCACTGGCGCCTGTCGGGCTGATGCGGGGCGCCGTCCTGCATGCGGCCAATGCATTTGGACCGTTCCGGAGGTTCTTGATGCAGGCGGGAATGTCGGGCACCGGGGAACGACCACCGCTTATGCACCGTCTTTGCGATCGCGATCAGGCGCAACATGCGCGGATGCACGTTCCGGTGACTTGACGGGACCAACTTGAAGGGCTGACTTGACGGGGCGGGCCGTCACGGCCATTAGGGTCTCGCCTGTCCGATCGGCAGGCTGCAGATGCCCACGCTTTTCGAGCCCTGACCGGTCGTCGCGTTCCCGACGGATCAGCTTCACTGACGCTACCAGCCAGCCATCCCGCCAAACCTTCCAAATTCGCATGCGCGCGCCCCAAGACCCAAAAATCGCACCATTGCGCGAGCTCCAGTTTCGGCTCGAATATCTGGCACTGCGGTTGCTGGTAGGACTGGTGCGGCTGCTCCCCCTGAATGCAAGCGTTGCCCTTTCGGCGCGGGCCTGGCGCCGACTGGCACCAATAATTTCCAGAAAGCGTCATCAACGTGCGCTCGACAATCTCGCAATCGCGTTCCCGGACATGGCGCTCGCCGACCGCACCCGCATCGCCTATGCGCATTGGGAGAACCTCGGCCGGGTGATGGCCGAGACGATGCAGCTTGATCGGATTTTGGCCGAGCCGGATCGGATCGAGATCGAAAACGCCCATATCTTCGACCGCTACATCCGCAAGGTCGGACCGGTGATCGGCGTTTCGCTGCACATGGGCAACTGGGAACTCGCGATCTGGCCGATGACGCGCGGCGGCAAACGACCGGCAGCCGTCTACCGGTCGGTCAACAATCCCTATGTCGACCAATACCTCCGAGACCAGCGTGCCGACATCTATCCCGGCGGGCTGTTCGGGCGCGGCAAGGTCGAGGGCGATCATGGCGACAATCAGCGTACGGCGCGCCTGATCACCGATTTCGTGCGCCGTGGCGGGCAACTCGGAATGGTCTGCGATCTGTTCGACCGGACCGGGATTGCAGTGCCGTTCTTTGGCCGAGACGCCAAGACCCAGGCGATCGGCGCAATGATTGCGCGGCGGGTCGGTGCGCGCGTATGGCTGGCGCGATGCGTGCGCGTTGGCTCCGAGAGCCGGTTCAAGATCCAGCTCAAGGAACTGCGCGTTCCGCGGACGTCCAATCAGTCGGACGACGTGCGGGAAATGATGGCGGACATGCAGCGAACATTCGAAGCCTGGGTGCGCGAGTATCCGGAGCAGTGGATGTGGTCTAACCGGCGATGGAGCTGACGGGCGCGTCATGTTGCGCCGCGATGTCGTCTCCGGGATATGTTGACGCAGTGCACAATAACCGTACTGTGCGCGCCATAAACACCGAGACAAGGCCAACGCCAAGCAAGGGGGCGGACATGCCTGCAACCAGAACTCCGGCGCGGTTCTACGAGCCGTTGGCCATCGGAGCGCCGCAACCATTCCGCCAACTCCCAGCGCGGCTCGAGCGGATGATCCATTTCGTACCGCCACACATCGAGAAGATTACGAACAAACTGGCTGCCATCCTGCCGACTGTTGATGTCGTTCTTGGCAACCTCGAAGATGCAATTCCGGCGCGCGACAAGGAGGCTGCGCGGGCCGGGCTGATCCGTTTTGCGCAGGCACATGCGTTCGACCGGACCCGTCTTTGGACGCGGATCAACTGCCTCAACTCGCCCTGGGGGCTGGATGATATTCTCGAAGCGGTGCCGGTGATCGGCAATTCACTCGATGTCGTGATGCTGCCGAAGGTCGAAGGTCCCTGGGACATTCACTACCTGGACCAACTCCTCGCCCAGCTCGAAGCCAAGCACGCCATCACACGGCCGATCCTCATCCATGCCATCCTCGAAACGGCCGAGGGCGTGTCGAACGTCGAGGAAATCGCTGCGGCCAGCCCGCGCATGCATGGGATGAGCCTGGGGCCCGCCGACCTTGCCGCCTCGCGCGGCATGAAGACGACGCGGGTTGGGGGCGGCCATCCGGGCTACGGAGTCCTCGCTGATCAACATGCCGCGGGCGAGGGGCGCGGTTTCTTCCAGCAAGATCTATGGCACTACACGGTTGCCAGGATGGTCGATGCCTGCCAACGCAACGGAATAAAGCCGTTTTACGGGCCATTCGGTGATTTCGCCGATCCGAAAGCCTGCGAAGCGCAGTTTCGCAACGCCTTCCTCATGGGCTGCGTCGGTGCATGGTCGCTGCACCCCAGCCAGGTGGAGATTGCCAAGCGGGTATTCTCGCCTGACCCGGACGAGGTCAAATTCGCGCGCCGCATCGTGGAGGCGATGCCCGATGGCACCGGCGCCGTCATGATCGATGGGAAAATGCAGGACGACGCGACTTGGAAACAAGCCAAGGTGATCGTCGATCTTGCCGATCAGGTGGCTGCGAAAGATCCCGCAATGGCCGAGGCTTATAACGACTAACTGAGTTTTCCGGTTAGCGGGTGCCCAGCTACCTGCAGCCTTGATACGGCTTGACTATGCGTGACATCCATCGTGCTATGGGGCGATTGGGGTTTCCGGCCGCGGCTGTCACCTAGAATGATCAAACACGCCAAGTTTTCTGTCGGTCAGGTGGTGCGTCACCGGGTTTACCCGTTCCGCGGCGTGATTTTCGACGTTGACCCGGTGTTTGCTAACACCGAGGAATGGTGGGAGGCCATCCCCGAGGACGTGCGCCCCAGCAAGGACCAGCCGTTCTATCATTTGCTCGCCGAGAACGATGAAACCGAATACATCGCGTATGTCTCGGAGCAAAACCTCTTGCCCGACACCAGCGGCACGCCGCTTCGCCATCCACAAGTTCCTGAAATGTTTGCGGAAGGTGAAGACGGTGAACTCTACGCACTCTATCTGCAGGAACACTAGCCGGAACCGGCAACCGGCTTAAGTTGCAGTTGCATCATTACGGCTGTCGGAATACGCCGGATCAACCGTTGTTGATGGTCGCCGTCCTCAAGCAATTGCGCCGAACGATGCAAAAAAAGCGCGGAATATTTGCTCCGCGCTTTGCAATTCTTTGTGATGGCGAGCGGTCAGTTATTCTTTTTCGGCTCCGGCAGACGACCATCGGTGGCGCGCTTGGCGATACGCTGCTTGAGGCGCTCGCGAATCTGTCCCATCAGCCTTGCACGCGCTGCGCTATAGGCCTTGTTGTCTACGGGCTTGCCGTCATGGGCTTGCGAGAAGCCGACCAGCGGAACCGGAAAGGCAACGGGACGTCCGGCGGAATTCAAAGCCAAAATCATCAGGCCGCCGCCGGTCTTCATGCTGTCGATCAATCCATCGGGCACGGGAATTTCCGCCGTGCAACCGGCCGGATGGCAGAGGCTGTACTTGAGGGCGACCGGTTTCAATTCCTTGTCTTTGACAGGCTCTTTCTTCTGCGCGCGAGCCCATTGCTGCTTGGAGTAGACGGCGGCTTTGACACCGGCCGGAATTGCCATGCCAAGCGGTACCATCACCATCAGGCTGGGCTTTTTCTGACCTTCGACCTGCCGAATGGCGGCCGAGACGATGACCATGCCGGTATTGCCATCGAGGCGTTCATGATGCGTCAGGCAGATGTTCTTGGTGACAATTTTGTCCTTCTTATCTCCCTTTTGTGCCTTCGGCAGTTTGGTCGCTTCGCAAAGTTTCACCCATGCGCTCTGCGCGGCTTTCTTGTTCGCGGGTTTGGTTTGCTTTTGCGCCTGAGCCACGCCCGTCACGGCCAGTCCGACGGCCAGGGTCAGGACCGTCGCGACAGTGCGCACGCCGCGACCGTGCCATCCGATCGAATTCGTCATAGTTTGCTCCGACTTTTGCGGCGCGGCACCAATGTCCGCCCGTCCCCACTCATCAGTATATGAGATACAGCGATCTGTTGTCCCAATCGCTTTCGACCGGGGCGGTCTAACGGCGGGATTAAGGCAATCCCGTGGCTAAGGCCGCGGCAATCAGGACGAAGTTTGGTATGCAGGGGTGTCGTGGCCGTCGTGCCACGCGTCATTCTTGCACGTTTTATCGGTACGTCTTGATGCACCGGCCACCGACTGCCCTAAGTCGGCCAGAGTCGGGGATAACGTTGCGATGCCAACAAGGATCGGGTGCATGAAGATTCGCATTGCTGTGGCAGTAGCCAGCGTTCTGATAACGATTGCAACGTCGGCCTTCGGTGGCCAACGCCTGCACGGCATCGCGATGCATGGCGAACCCGAATTGAACCCAGGTTTTCAACATCTGCCCTATGTCAATCCGGCAGCGCCGAAGGGTGGGCAGCTGACGTTGGGCCAGGTCGGCACGTTCGACAATCTCAATCCATTCATCGTCAAGGGCGTAGCTCCGGCCAACATTCGTGGATTTGTCTATGAAAGCCTGCTCGCGCGCTCCGGCAACGAACCCTTTTCACTCTACGGCCTGATCGCGCGGGAAATCGAAGTGCCATCCGACCGGAGTTGGATCACTTTTCACCTCAATCCCGATGCTCGGTTTTCCGATGGCAAGCCGGTGACAACGGCAGACGTCGCGTTTTCGTTCGCGTTGCTGCGCAGCAAGGGGCGGCCCTACATGCGCAGCCACTACAGCAAGGTCGAGCGCGTGGACGTACTCGGCCCGCTTGCCATTCGCTTCGCGTTCAAACCGGGCGGCGACAGGGAGATCCCGTTGATTATGGGTCTGATGCCGATCCTGCCCAAACACCGGATCGATGAAGCAACATTCGAACAAACAACACTCGAGGCACCGATCGGCAGCGGACCGTTCACAATGACACGGATCGATCCGGGTCATGCGGTGACGTTCAAGCGCAATCCGGACTACTGGGCGCGCGATTTGCCCGTGCGTAGGGGCCTGTTCAACTTCGGTGAAATCAGGATCGATTACTTTCGCAACGGTGCCGCGCTGTTCGAGGCGTTCAAGACCGGTGCCGTCGACTACCGCCGCGAGTACGACCCGGCACGCTGGCTCGACAGCTATGATTTCCCCGCCATCACTGCAGGTACCATTCGCAAATACACGTTCGATACCGGCCTGCCGGCCGGCATGACCGGTTATGTGCTCAATACGCGTCGGGCCAAGTTTGCCAATCCCAAGGTGCGGCGCGCGCTTCAGTACGCGTTCGATGCGCGGCGCATCAACGAACAGATGTTTCACGGACGCTACGTGCGCTCGGCAAGCTTCTTTTCCCGCTCGAACCTTGCTTCGACAGGGCGCGCTGCAAGCGCGCAGGAAAAGAGATTGCTGGCGCCGTTTCCGAACGCCGTCAGGCCTGAAATCATGGACGGCACATGGCGGCCGCCTGAGGCCAAGGACCGGCGGGCGCTGCGGCAAAATCTGAAAACCGCGTTCGGCCTTCTGCGTGATGCCGGTTTCAGACTGTCAGGCCGAACGCTGGTCGACGTCAACAGCGGGCGAGCGTTCTCAATCGAGTTTCTGGTCACGACGCGGGAACAGGAGCGTCTTGCGCTTGCATACGGCGAAAACCTCAAACGGCTCGGGATCGCTGTAGAAGTACGCCAGATGGAAGACTCGCAATACTGGGCAAGGCTCGGAACGTTTGATTTCGACGTGATCCAATGGACCTACCGGGCGTCGCTGTCGCCGGGCAACGAGCAGATCCACCGCTGGGCCAGCCGCTATGCGGACGTTCCGCGAAGCTTCAACTATGCCGGCGTCAAGAGCCCCGCCGTTGACCGGATGATCGAGCACATGCTTGAGGCGGTTGACAGGGAGACGTTCGAGGCGGCGGTAAGGGCATTCGACCGGGTATTGCTGTCAGGAGATTTCGTGGTCCCGTTGTTTCACGATCCCAAACAATGGGTTGCGGCCAACGCCAAGCTTGCCTTTCCTGAGCGCACGCCGTTATTCGGGGTCGATCTCAACACGTGGTGGTTCAAGCCCTAGGAAGGCTCGGCGGCATCGCGAACCGTCCTCAGCGGAATGACTGCGTCATGCAGCCGTTGTACTGACGCGCGTTGCTCGATTATGGGTGGGCCTTGGCAACGCGCCTGTGCGTCCTGGTCCGGACGGACCGTCGCCGGGCAAGAAAGAGGTTTCGGTCATGGACATTGCACATGCGGGTCTGGCGCAGCTTCAGTCCGAGGGCATGCAGTTCCTGGCAGAGAACCGTCTGAGCAACGTCACTGGTGAAGATGGCCGGCGGTGGTTGCAAATCCCTGGGCACAAGCCGCATGTCATCGCAGCGCTCGCACACGCAAAGGATCCGTTCGAGATCAGACTGTCAAAGCGCTCGAACCGAGACTTCTACGAAGAGACAACCACACTGCTGATCAGTTTCCTCGTCGGCAGGTTCCGGCCCAAAGTGTTTTTCGACCTCGGGGCCTCGACCGGTCATTTCGCGTTTGTTGCCGCTTCACATCTCGGGGCCGCCGCCGAGGCGCATGCGTTTGAGATGCAGCCCAATCTCGTTGACATCATCGAAACCACTGCCGCGGACCGTCATTTGACCGGAAAGGTCACCGGCCATTTGTGCGGGCTGTCGGATACGCATGTCGGACAGCAGCGGATCTGGTATGTGCGCACCAAGATGTTCGAACATGAGCCGGCCGAACACGAATATCGTGAGCCGTGGTGGATCCGGCTGAAGTTTGCGCTGCAGGGCAGCACGAGTGAACGCGGGAAATTGTTCAATGCAGACGTACTGGTCACCTCACTTGACCGGTTCTGCGAAGATCACAATCTTGCGCCCGAGTTGATCAAGATCGATGTCGACGGCTATGAGGGCAAGGTTTTGCGCGGGGCAGAGCGCGTCTTGCGCAAGATCCGGCCGGTCATCCTTCTCGAGTTGCACAAGGATGCCAAACAGCGCGACGGCATTTCGCGGTCAGCCTGCGCGGCCATGCTGTTCGATGCGGGATATTCGGCATTGTTCATCACGGATCATCAGGATCTGGCCAGATGCCGTCTGGTCGAGGCCGGCCCGCAGGATGAATTGTTTGCACGGCAGGAAACGGACATGGTGTTGTTCATTCCGCCATGCCGGCTGTCAGATTAGGGCCGACGTGAAACCTTGCCTCAGGTCGCGGCGCGGTCTGCCTGGCGCTCGGCAAGCTTTGCAAGTTCCCGGACAGTATCGCGCACGCCGTTGACCCGGCTTGCATCGTCGTCCCAGTCGCCCGTACAGACCAGCTTGTGGTCGGGTTGCATCTTGACCCGGGCGCCCCGGAGCTGAATGAAGCGGATCAAACCTTCGGGATTTGCAAAGGTATCACCACGGAAACGAATGGCAGCGCCCTTGGGGCCGGCGTCGACCTGGGCAATGCCGGCAGCGCGGCAAAGGCCCTTGATCTCCATTACGTCCAGCAAACTCTTGACCTCGTCCGGCAGGGTTCCGAAACGGTCGGCCAGTTCCTCGCCGAACTCGTCGATCTGCGGGCGGGTCTCGAGGCCGGAGAGACGGCGATACAGGCCGAGGCGAGTCTGCAGATCGGCGACGTAGTGTTCAGGAATGAGCGTTGCCGTTCCGAGTGAAATCTGCGGCGACCACTGGTCGTCTGCAGCACCATCAGTGCCCCCTTTCAATGCCAAAATGGCCTCTTCGAGCATCGACTGGTAAAGCTCGAACCCAACCTCTTTAATATGGCCCGATTGTTCCTCGCCCAGCAGATTGCCGCCGCCGCGAATATCGAGATCGTGGCTGGCGAGCGAGAACCCTGCACCCAGCGTGTCGAGCGAGTGGAGAACCTTGAGGCGCTTTTTTGCAGGCTCCGTGAGTCTCTTGCCGGGCGGCGTCGTGAAGTAAGCGTAGGCGCGGGTTTTCGAACGCCCGACGCGACCTCTCAACTGATATAGCTGGGCGAGGCCGAACATATCGGCACGGTGGACGACCATGGTGTTGGCGTTAGGAACATCGAGGCCGGACTCGACGATGGCCGTCGACAGTAGGATGTCGAATTCTCCATCGTAGAACGCCGTCATGATGCGCTCGATCTCGCTCGGTGGCAGCTGGCCGTGTGCGCGCGCGACGCGAAGTTCCGGCACATATTCCTCGAGGAATTCAGCGACCTCATCGAGGTCGGCAATGCGCGGGACAACGTAGAAGGTCTGACCACCGCGGTAGCGTTCGCGACGCAGGGCATCGCGCAGGATGACGGGATCGAACGGGGAAATGAACGTGCGCACGGCAAGCCGGTCAACGGGCGGCGTGGTGATCAGGGAGAGCTCACGTACGCCAGACAGCGCCAGCTGCAGGGTGCGCGGGATCGGGGTTGCCGACAACGTCAGTACGTGAACGTCCTCGCGCAGCTGTTTCAAACGTTCTTTATGGGCGACGCCGAAGTGCTGTTCTTCATCGATGACCAGCAGGCCCAGATGCGAGAACTTGATGGATTTGCCGAGCAGGGCATGTGTGCCAATGATGATGTCGACCGTGCCTTCAGCAATGCCCTTCTTGGCCTCGCCGAGTTGCTTGCTGCCAACAAGGCGCGAGGCATGCGCGACCTTGATGGGATACCCCGCAAAGCGCTCGCGAAAGGTCGCGTAGTGCTGGCGTGCAAGCAATGTGGTCGGAACCACGACTGCAACCTGCAGCCCACTCATGGCGGTGATGAAGGCGGCTCTCAATGCCACTTCGGTCTTGCCGAAACCGACGTCGCCGCAGATCAGCCGGTCCATAGGCTTGCCGGCGGCGAGGTCATCGTTGACGGCGTCGATGCTTGCATGCTGGTCGTCGGTTTCTTCGAAAGGAAAGCGCGCAACGAACTCGTCATAGGCGCCGGCCGGTGGGACAAGAACCGGGGCTTCGCGGATTTGGCGCTTAGCTGCGACCTTGATCAGCTCGGCTGCCATTTCGAGGAGACGCTGCTTGAGGCGCGCCTTGCGCGATTGCCAGCCGGCACCGCCCAGCTTGTCGAGCTGAACGCCTTGTGCATCGGAACCGTAGCGTGAGAGCAGTTCGATGTTTTCGACGGGCAGAAACAGCTTGTCACCGCCAGCATAGGCGATTTCGATGCAGTCATGGGCCGCACCGAGCGCCGTGACCGTGCGCAGGCCGTCAAACCGGCCGATACCATGATCCGCGTGGACGACGAGGTCACCCAGCGCCATCGCCGTCGCCTCGGTTATGACGTCCGTCGCATTGCGTGTGCGTTTGCGCGACCGCACCAGGCGGTCGCCGAGAATGTCCTGTTCGGCAACGACGCACAGCTCGGGGGCCTCGAAGCCGCGCTCGATCGCGAGTTGGCAAACGCCGACCGTATCCCCAGGCAGGGCGAGCGCCTCGTGAAACGTTTCAACGGCGCGAACTTTTTCGAGGCCGCGTTCACTGATCAGCCGGATCAGGCGCTCGCGCGATCCGGTCGTCCAGGCAGCGACCAGCGTCCGCTTGTGCTTCGCGATCTGGGCCTTGAGGTGGCCTACGACGGCACCGAACAGATCACCGTCAGGCGCCTGGCGCTCGGGTGCGAATGTGCGCCCGACCAGCGTAGCAAAGTCGCGCGTTGCGGCCGGCTCCGGGTGGTCGAACGGGTTGAAGCGGCCGACCTGGCGTTCGGCCAGAACGTCGGCCCATTCGCGACCATCGAAAAACATGATCTGCGGTGGGATCGGTTTATAGGGCGGTGCGCCAAAGGTGCTGGTTTCGAGCGAATCGACGCGTGCCTCGTAATGCTCGCCGATCTGTTCGAAGCGTTGGCGCACGGCATCGTCGGCCAAGTGGTCGAACGTGATGTTGGCGCCGGCGACATAGTCGAACAACGTCTCCATGCCCTCGTGGAAGAGCGGCAGCCAATGTTCCATGCCGGGATAGCGCTGGCCGGCGCTCACCGCCTCGTAGAGCGGGTCCTCGCCAGTCGCACCGCCGAACAGCTCGACATATTTTTGGCGAAAGCGCTTGATGGTCGCTTCGTCGTGGGGCAGCTCGCTGATCGGCAGCAGCAGCAACTTCCGGACGATACGACTTGAGCGCTGGGTACGGGCATCGAAGGCTTTGATGCTTTCCAGCGTGTCGCCGAAAAAATCGAGACGCACCGGGTTGGCACGGCCCGGCGGGAAGAGATCGAGGATGCCGCCGCGGACGGCAAATTCACCGGGCTCCATCACCGTGCCGGTGCGCACATAGCCGCCAAGTTGCAGGCGGCCAATGAGGCGGTTCATGTCGATGCGCTGGCCCGGCGCCACTTGGCGCATGGCCTGGCGGATAAACTGGCGTGGCGGAATTCGCTGCAAAATTCCGTTGACGGTCGTCAGGACGATCATCGGTTCCTTGCCGGCAGCGAGCGCGAGGCGGGCAAATGCCGTCATCCGCCTGGCGACGATATCAGCATCCGGGCCTATGCGATCGTAGGGTACGGTATCCCAGGCCGGAAGCACGACAACCCGGGTCTTGGGCGCAAAGAACGCCAGGGCTTTTTCAAGGCTGTCGAGACGGCGGTCATCGCGGGCGACGTGAATGAGTGCCGCTGGCCGCTCACCATGTTTTGCATCGCGCAGGATCTGGGCCAGCGCAAGCGCATCATATCCCTCAGGCGCGCGTGTCAACTGAATGTCGCGCACGGCATCGGGTGACGTTATTTCGGCGAGGCTCATAATGGGAGATTATCCGTGTTGCAGGGCCGCGTCAGACAACGTCGCCAAGATTGTGGAAAGCGCGGATTTCGCCCACCAAACCGTGGTAGCGGGAATGGTTGCACGTGGCAGGGTCCATCAGCCAGGCATGGATCTCGGGGTCGGCAACGGTCAGCAGCAGTTCGAAATCAGCGAGCTTAGGGTCCTCCATCGTCGAGATCACGCGGTCGGCGAACCGTCCAAGCATCCAGTCCATTTCCTTGGTTCCGCGATGATTGGCGCGAAATACCGCGCGGCGGCGGCGCACGTCCAAACTTTCCGACATGTCATCCATCCGTTCTTGCGCACGCGATTGTGCTGTGGTCTTCGTCGTTTGCGCGGACACCCTGGGCGTCCGTCCACATCGACCGGTCGCGAAACGCGAGACAGGGTGTATAACGGGCGCAAAGGTGCAAGCCAAGAGCCCGCAGGTGACCAGGTTGCCGGGCCGGGTATCGGACAATCAGCGCAGGTTGCGATGCGTCCAAGTCTACTCAACCCGCTATTTGCTTCGGCACAAACGCTCAAGGGCGTCGGCCCTCGCCTGCTCACGTTGCTGAAAAAAGCGCTCGACCTGCCGCCTGGGGTTGTCGAGCCGCGCGTCGCCGACCTTGCCTGGCATATGCCGACAGGCGTCGTGGATCGGCGGTCGCAGCCGCTTCTTGCAGAGGCGGTGCCGGGAACCATAGCGACCTTCGAGGTGCGCGTCCTGAAGCATCGCGCACCACCGCGCGGCAACCGCAAGGCGCCGTACAAAGTTGCGTGCGAGGACGACAGTGCGCGCCTTGATCTTGTGTTTTTCCACGCGGAACGCAGCTTCATCGAGCGACAGCTCCCTGTCGGAGAAATCCGCTTCGTTTCCGGCCGCATCGAGCGCTACGGCGATCAACTGCAAATGCCGCATCCCGACTATATCGTCGCGCCGGAAGCACGTGATGAACTGCCAATGCTAGAGCCCGTCTATCCACTGACCGCCGGACTTTCGGCCAAGGTGCTCGGCAAAATCAGTCGACAGGCATTGGATCTCGTTCCGGAGATGCCCGAATGGCTCGATGGCAATTTGCGCGACAATCAGGGCTGGCCGTCGTTACGTGACGCTTTGCGCCGTATTCATCAACCGGATGATCCTGCCGACGTTTCAGCCGGTGCGCCGCCACGGATGCGGCTTGCCTTTGATGAGCTGCTTGCCGGGCAACTGGCATTAGCGCTGGTGCGGCGAAGCAATAAGCAGCAGCGCGGGCGGGCCATTGCCGGTAACGGCAGTGTTCGCGACCGTATCAAAGCGGCCTTGCCCTTCAAAATGACCAGGTCGCAAGTCCTCGCCTTGGAAGACATCGCCCGCGACCTTGCGGCTCCAAGTCGTATGCTGCGTCTCCTCCAGGGCGACGTTGGGTCCGGAAAGACGGTCGTTGCATTGATGAGTATGGCGATCGCCAAGGAAGTTGATGCGCAGGCGGCATTGATGGCTCCGACAGAAGTGCTTGCGCGCCAACACGCCGACACCATCGCGCCGCTGGCGGCGGCAGCAGACTTGACCTGGGATATTCTGACAGGACGGGAAAAAGGGACGGCCCGCAACGAGATCCTTGCGCGGGTCGGAAGCGGAGAGACGGATATCCTTATCGGGACACATGCCCTGTTCCAACCTGAGGTCGAATTCAGGGATCTTGCTCTCGCCGTCATCGACGAGCAGCACCGCTTCGGCGTGCATCAACGGCTCGCGTTGCAGGCCAAGGGCCGCGATGGGGGTGCCAACGTGCTGGCGATGACGGCGACGCCCATTCCGCGCACGCTGCTGATGACCCATTACGGTGATCTCGAAGTCTCGAAACTGACGGAGAAACCCGCCGGGCGAAAGCCGGTGAGGACAACACTGGCCTCGTTGGAGCGGCTCGAGGAAATCGTCGATGGCCTACGCCGGGCAGTGGAGGATGGCGCGCAGGTCTATTGGGTCTGTCCCCTGATCGAGAGTTCAGCGGTGTCCGAGTTATCCGCTGCCGAGGAGCGGCGGGCGCATCTGGCGCAGGTCTTCGGAAGCGAAGTCGGACTGCTGCACGGCGCGATGGCGGCGGCGGATAAGGATGCGACGATGGCGGCCTTTGCGGAGGGCCGCCTGAAGATCCTCGTCTCGACCACCGTGATAGAGGTCGGTGTCAACGTGCCGAACGCATCGATCATGGTTATCGAGCATGCCGAACGGTTCGGGTTGGCGCAGCTGCATCAGTTGCGCGGCCGGGTCGGGCGTGGGTCGCGGCAGTCTTTTTGCGTGCTGCTCTACAAGGGACCTCTCGGCGAAGCAGCTGAGGCGCGACTAACCATGATGCGTGAAACCGAAGACGGCTTTCTAATTGCAGAAAAGGACCTCGAATTGCGCGGTGGCGGTGAAGTGCTCGGCGCGCGCCAGTCCGGCATGCCGGAGTTTCGGGTGGCCGACGTTCCGGGTTTCGAAGACCTGTTGGCATTGGCACGTCACAATGCGCAGGCCCTGCTCGATAGCGATCCCGATCTCGTCAGCGACCGCGGGCAGGCACTGCGCACACTGCTTTACCTTTTCGAATGCGACGAAGCCGTGCGCCTTTTCCGTGCGGCGTGATGTCAGGGCCGGGCGGTTGATGCACGTCAGCGCATCTTGGTGACGAGACAATCAAGGCCGGAGGCCAGGAGTTTCCTGCATAACGGGCTTGGTGCGCCGGCCGATTGGAACGGGCGCACGCGGACATGGTAGAAGGTCCCCATATTGCCGACGGCCTGCTGCTCAACAACCGGCTTAAGCCCGCGCAGGAGCGGGGCGTGTTGCGCTGCCAGTTTGCGCGCCAGTGCCTGGGCCTGCTGGCGATCGCGGTAGGAGGCTACCTGAACACTGTAGCGCGCCTGCGGAACCGAACGCGTAGCGCTTGTGCGACGCGCAGTGCGGGTGGACGTTCTGACGGGTTGCACCGTTGACGACCAGGCGGTCGAACCCGAAGTCGGCTGGGCGGTGGCGCTGCTTTGTGCGGTCCCTGACTGATCGGAACCGAAGAGCCCGCTGAAGAATGACGTGATGCCGTTGGTGGCGCTGGTCAACGGTGACGGCGTGGTTGAACCGGTGGTAGTCGGCAACGGTTGCGGCTTGGTGGAGGTTTGCCAGCCGCTTGGCTGTGCCGGTTTGGGCCGCGCGACCGCGCGAGACGTCGAAGCCGTTCCGACGGGCCGCTTCGGTTGTGTCGTTTGCTGATTCGGCTGCACGATGGTTTGACCAAAGGAGCTGGAACCAACACCGACGCCGGCATCCGAATATGCGAGCTGGCGTTCCTTCAGAGCTTCCTTTCTCTCGGCTTCGCTGAGCGCACCCTTAAGCCACAGCGCGCTCGTGAGGTCTGATATGGCATTGGCCGGCTGCTTGGTCGCGCGGTAAGCCCGGCCGCGATAGAACAGCGCCTTGGCCATTTCGTTGCGCCGGAGCGCGCCAGAATTCAATGCACGTGAGAACTCGACGATGGCGCTCTTGGTCTTCTTGGCCTTGAGCAGATCGTAGCCGGCGCGCAACACGTCCTGGGCCTGTTTCCGCGTGAGCTTCTTGGCCTGCACTGCAGGTTTGGCGGCTGACTTCGCATTTTGAGCAATTCCCGGCGAGACTGGTGCGAAGCCCAAAAAAGCGGTGCAAATCAATACTGCGAACCAGCGCTTGACGGTCATGGCGGTTTCCCTGGCGGCGACGCTGCCTGCCGGACGCGTTCAAAAATGCAATGCGACAGAAGTTTGGGGCAATTTCATGCCGTTAGCCGATTCTGCCGCGACTCAGTCAAGAGTCCTATTCAACGGTGACGGATTTCGCAAGATTGCGTGGTTGATCCACATCCGTGCCCATGACGACGGCGGTGTGATATGCGATCAGTTGTATCGGCAGAGCTTGTACGAGCGGTTGTGCGAACGGGTGCACGGCCGGCGTTTGCAGGTGCGCGAGCAGTTCACATCCAACCTCATCGCGGCCAGCGTCTGAAATCAGGATAATCTGGCCACCGCGGGCTGCGACTTCTTGCATGTTGGAAACCGTTTTGTCGAACAGCCGGTCTTTCGGCGCGACTACGATGACGGGCATTTTTTCGTCGATCAGCGCGATCGGTCCGTGCTTAAGTTCGCCGGCCGCATAGCCCTCGGCGTGGATGTACGAGATCTCCTTCAGCTTGAGCGCGCCTTCCAGTGCAATCGGGAAATTGATGCCGCGGCCGAGATAGAGCACGTCATCGGCTTTGGCGAGATCCTGGGCGAGGGCGATGTAGGTCTGCTCACCGCGGAGCATGTTGGCAATATGGCGGGGCACCTCGGTCAGCGCGCCGATGATCGCCTCTTCTTCGGCAATCGTGATAGTGCCCCGCGCGCGCGCCGTCGCCAAAGTGAGACAGGCAAGGGCGGCGAGCTGGCAGGTGAACGCCTTGGTTGATGCAACGCCGATTTCAGGCCCGGCGAGCGTCGGCAATATGGCGTCGGATTCGCGTGCAATGCTTGACGTGCGCACATTGACAATCGAGGCAATGCGCTGGTTTTGCGCCCTGCAATAGCGCAAGGTTGCCAGGGTGTCTGCGGTCTCGCCGGACTGAGACACGAATACGGCCAGTCCATTGGCCGGAAGTGGCGCCTCGCGATAGCGCATTTCCGATGCAACATCGATTTCAACCGGCAGTCGGGCGTAACGTTCGATCCAGTACTTGGCGATCAGGCCGGCGTAAAAGGCCGTGCCGCAGGCCGAAATCGTGACCCTGTCTATCGTCGTCAGGTCGATGCCGATGTCCGGAAAATCGACGCGACGAGCGGCCATATCGATGTAGTTTGTCAACGTGTGGGAGATCACCTCGGGCTGTTCGTGGATCTCTTTGTGCATGAAGTGGCGATGGTTTCCCTTGTCGACCGTCAGCGCACTTGCAACCGACGTGCTGACGGGGCGTTCGACGACGTTGCCAGCGCGGTCGTATATCGTCGTATCGGTGCGCGTGATGACCGCCCAGTCGCCTTCTTCTAGATAAGTGATGGCCGAGGTGAACGGTGCCAGGGCGATGGCATCCGAGCCCAGGTACATTTCCCTTTCACCATGGCCGATGGCGAGCGGGCTGCCCTGGCGGGCGGCAATCATCAGATCATCGTGCTCTGCGAAGATAATGCCCAACGCGAAGGCGCCCTTGAGGCGCTCCAGCGCCTTCCCGACGGCATCCTTCGGGCTGGCTCCGCCGTCCATGAAATGCGAAATGAGATGGACGACGGTTTCCGTGTCGGTCTCCGACTGAAAGACGCGGCCCGCTTCCCTCAACTCGTCGCGCAATTCGCGGAAGTTCTCGATAATGCCGTTGTGGACGACCGAAACGCGGGCATCCATGTGCGGGTGGGCGTTGTCCTCCGTCGGCCGGCCATGCGTGGCCCAGCGCGTATGACCGATGCCGGCGTGCCCGCCGAGCGGCTCGTCCGACAGGCGCGCAGCGAGATTGTTCAACTTTCCTTCGGCGCGGCGCCGGTCGAGCCGGCCTTGCAGAACCGTCGCGATGCCGGCCGAGTCATATCCGCGATACTCGAGGCGACGCAGGGCCTCGACGATGTCGCTGGCAACCGGTTTTGAACCGAGAATTCCGACGATGCCGCACATAGGAAGTCCTTCGAGCTGGATGGGTGGCTGTTCGACGATCTTGTTTCTGAGTTACCCGCGTCGCCAGGGTGTTCTCAATTCAAAGACTGTTACCGTTCATTGCCGCGGGCGCCAGAAAGGGCATCACGACTTCTTGCGCGACATCAGGGCGCGAAACTTTGCCGCCCAACCTTCGCGGTGGGTTTGTTCGGAGCGCTCCAGCGCAAGTGCATCCGCTGGCACGTTGCGGGTTACGACGCTGCCGGACCCGACGAAGGCGCCGTCGCCAATCTTCACCGGGGCAACCAGGGCCGTGTTGGAGCCAACAAAGGCCCCTTCACCAATTTCCGTTCGATGTTTGCGAAAGCCGTCGTAGTTGCAAAAGATCGTGCCGGCACCGATGTTGGCTGCCGCACCAACGGTGCCATCGCCCAGGTAGGCGAGATGATTGGCCTTGGCGCCCGGTCCCATGGCGACGTTCTTGACCTCGACAAAATTGCCGACCCGCGCCTTGGCACCGACGTTGGCACCCGGACGCAGGCGCGCAAACGGCCCGATCCGGGCACCAGTGCCAACCATTGCACCCTCAAGGTGGGAATTGGCCAGGATTGTCGCGCCGTCCTCGATCGTCACACCCGGACCGAAAAAGACGTTGGGTTCTATAACCACGTCGCGGCCGACCTTGGTGTCGTGGGAAAACCATACAGTCGCCGGGTCGATCAGGGTGGCGCCTGCATGCATGACTTCGAGCCGGCGCCGCCTTTGGTATTCCGTTTCGGCTTGCGCGAGCTGAGCGCGGTCGTTGATGCCGAGGAGTTCGTTTTCTGCGCACGTAACAGATCGGCAGTTGAGTTGATGACGGCGCGCGATTTCGACGATGTCGGTGAGATACAATTCTCCTTGGGCGTTGTCATCGGTGATTTCATCCAAAAGGGCGAGCAGGTTGGGGACCCTGAAGGCCATGACACCGGAATTGCACAGCCGGGTGCGACGCTCAGCGGGGCTGGCATCGCGGTGTTCGCGGATGGCAATCAAATTGTCATCCGTGTCGGTCAGGAGACGGCCATAACCGGTCGGGTCAGTGGCCTCGAAACCGAGGACGACCACCTGCGCGCCGTCGTCCAGCGTCTGTGACATCCTGCCCAGGGTCTCGGGTGTCAGCAGTGGTGTGTCGGAGAAAAGCACGAAGATGTCGCTTGCGTGGCCGGCGATGGCGGGGCGTGCGGCGAGCACGGCATCCGCAGTGCCGCGCTGACCCTGCTGGGTAAAGGTCAATGCGCCCGGCGCATGGCGTTGCGCTTCGTGGGCCACGTCTTCCATGCCGGGGGCAATGACAACTGCGAGCTTGTCGTGGCCGGCGGCACGGGCTGTGGTCATGACATGGCCGAGCATCGAACGACCGGCGATGGCATGCAGCGGCTTAGGCACGTTCGAGCGCATCCGCTTGCCTTTGCCGGCGGCCAGGATGATCGATAGCACCGTCTGAGCTGTCATTTCGTTTGACCTTCTGCGGAATCACCTCGGCGCCTCAGGGCGCTCGCGTCCAGTGCGCACGCCGAACCTTGCTCCGTACGTCCAGCGTCGACTTATCCCAACCCCTATGGCTGTGCAATTCTTGCGCCTTTCGGCCGCGATTGCCGCGATAAGCCCATCCGTACTGCGCACTTTGGATGCACAGTCCTATGGTGAGTCGTGAAAAATGGTGAGTATATGCTGTAAATCTTTATTTTTGTGAGATCTTCAGGCGCTGCATTGTGGCTTGGCTGCACTGTCCACAGGGGTGTGATGCCACAATCACGCCATTTATTGACCAGCCGGGACATCCGACTACTTTGCCCCCATCAGCATTTTGCGTTGTGCTCGGCTCGCGTCATTTGGGCCTCCTGAGATTCACGTCCGGAGTTCTGACAATGACCGCAGCGGCTGGCGGCACGCGAGTGCGCGCATCTCTTTTCTGGCGGCTTTACACGCTCTGCTGGGTTGCCCTGGCCGGGGTGGCCGTAAGCTACTTCGTGCTGACCGCTACGCGACCCGGGTTTGTCGATCAGATAACCGGTGCGGCAGTTGAAGCGCGTACGGAAGCCGCGCAGGCGGACCGACGCCGCATGGTCGCCGAATTGAAGACCTTGCGGGAGACAGTCAAAGGCCTGCAGGTCAAGCTGGAACGCGTCGGCGAAGAAGTGCAGGCGAATCGGGTGGTCGAAACGCGAGATGTTCCGGCAATCGCGGACAAACCACCAACGCCGCCAACCATCGAACCGGAAAAACAGCCCGAAGTTGAAAAACCAGCCACGGTCGAGCAACAGCAGCAGCCACTCGTCCCGGCCAAGAAAGCCGTCGTTGTCGCCTCACGCAAACTTCCGCCACTGCCCGAACGCGTGCCGGTCGCACGGGCGGCACCGGCGGTGGTCACCTCGCAGGGCGGCGGTGTGGCAGCTGTGGTATTGAACAGCGCACGCGATGGCCGAATTGTCACCGGCAGCATTCCGAAGAGGCAGGACGTTATCGGCACCACCGGATCAACCCTCGTGATCCCACGGGTGACCAACAGCCAAGACACCGTCAACCGCGTAGCGGCCAAGTCGCCGGCGATCCAATTCGGCTCACCGACCGTGAAGCCTGCGGACGTCGCACCGCCGGCTAGTGCGGTGGTTGTCTCGGCCGCGCCGTCCGTCGACGGTTTGCGTGCGAGCTGGCAGCAGCTGTCCCGACAACACCCGACGTTGCTTGGGTCGCTGCAGCCGCGCTACGACGTGATGGGCGACAAGGGCCCCTACCGGCTCCTCGCCGGACCGTTGGCTGACCGCGTCGAAGCCGACCGGCTGTGCTCAGCGCTGCGGGTTTCCGGCGTAACGTGCGGGGTCGGCGAATTTGTCGGCAATGCGCTCTGATGTGTGCTGCAGTCAACCGATGAGCCGTTCAGCAAAGCGCGCCAACGAAACGAAGAGTGTCCTTGCGCAAATGCGGTCGAAAATGGCCGCTTTGTGCGATTGCGCACCCCAGACAAGGAGCCAGGGCCGTTAGGCTCCGGAGGCTTGGCGCATGAACGGCACTGCGCGGGCCTGCGGCGCTCAAATGCCGGCCCAATCCTACTGCCGGTCAGGTCAAACAGCGGCGGCCTGCGAGAAATCGTCAGAAGGCCGGAGTTTGGAAGTCATCGCGCCCAATACGACAAGACGTTGTCAAAAGGGCGGTCTCCGGATCTGCAGCCCCTGTTCCCAGTGCTTAGAGCAACCGGCTTTAATTCGGAGGCGGATCGAGTCCGAATAAAAGCAGAAAGTTGCTCGATTCCTTGGAGGCGATCATCTTTGTGCCTAAAGTTGGAGCCGAGACAGCGGTTCCAACTCAAGGCACGATGATCTAGAGCTTGCGCTGGCTGAACGTATCGCAGTCTTGCATGCGGCCGGAATCAAAGCCGCGGCGGAACCAGCGTACACGCTGCTCGGACGAACCGTGGGTGAAGGCGTCGGGTACGACCCGCCCGGTCGTGCGGCGTTGGATCATGTCATCTCCGATCGCGCTCGCAGCGTTCAGTCCTTCCTCGATGTCGCCGGGTTCTAGGCGGTTCTTGAGTTGGTTGTTGAGGTTCGCCCAAACGCCGGCCAGGCAATCGGCCTGGAGTTCCATGCGGACTTGGATCTGGTTGGCAGAACTCGGATAGCGCTGCTTCATCTGCTGCACCTTGCCGGCTATGCCGAGCAGCGTCTGGACGTGATGGCCGACTTCGTGTGCGATGACGTAGGCCTGCGCGAAATCACCAGGTGCCTTAAAGCGCCGCCGCAATTCCTGATAGAATGTCAGGTCGACGTAGATCTTCTTGTCCAGCGGGCAATAGAATGGGCCCATGGCCGACTGGCCGGTGCCGCAGGCCGTTTGCGTGTAGCCGCTGAACAAGACCAGGCGCGGTTCTGCATAGTTCTTGCCGAAACTCCGGAACACGCGGTTCCACACGTCTTCAGTGTCGGCAAGCACGCGCTTGGTAAATTTGGCCATTTGGTCCTGGCTGGCGTTTCCGGTGCCAGATTTGCGGTCAAGGCCGGGTATGTCTTGTGCATTGCGACCTCCGCCCGGTTGCGGTGTGCGGTCCAGCCGCGGCAACTGTGGGACTTGGCTGAGATCCGGCATGCCGCCGCCGGCGGTCAAAAGCTTCAGCGGATTGATGCCGAACATCAGCATGATCGCGCCAATGATCAGCAAGGTCGTCAGGCTGAGACCGCCGCCGGACCGCCCCATCGGAATGCGGATGCGGCGCCCGCCGCCCAAACCTCCCGGGAAGCGGAACATCCCGCCACCCCGACCGCGGCGATCTTCAACATTACTGCTTTCGCGATCGCTTTCATCGTAACGCATCTGATCCTTGCCTCTTTCGCAGATCCTTGAATTCCCGCAAAGGGATTTGCCGGGCATTGTGCACGTCACTCCAGACCACACAAGCCTAACGCCATTGGCCGCGGGCCAGGATGTAAGTCTTATTCCGATTTGGTGATGACCTCCGCCTCACCAACCTTATTGGCGCCGGCATCCTCCAATTGCGGGAGGTCCGAGTTGTCCGGTTCCTTACCGCGAGCACGGGCCCTGACGAGCGCACGCACGGCGCGTGAGGCGGCAATCGTGCCGTTGTTGGCATAGGCCTCGTGGTTCTTTTCTATGTCATTGAGAACGTAGAGATAATTCACCATTAGTCCGTGTGCCTGCTGCAATCCGCGCTGGGACATGTCGGCCGGCCAGTTGATCCGCTCAAGGCGTGCGCCGTTGCCGAGATGGAACCGGGCGACGGGATCTATCGGGCGGCCGTTATCGTTTTTTTCATTGAAGAAATACATGGCGGCCAGAGCCTGCACCGACGGCGCCAGCGCATCCGTTGCAGCGTCCGGTTCGCCGGCCGGACCATTCACCCAGTCCCCTGCCCGCAAGGCCGCAACGGCGGCACGGCCGCGCTCATCGAGTTCAGCCGCGGCGGCGTCCTCGGCAATGCGTGCCAGCCACTTGGCGAATGCCGGCACCGGTGAGAGGGTCACGAAGGTCTTGAGCGACGGGCATTCCCGCGACAGTTCCTCGACCACCTGCTTGATCAAGAAATTGCCGAATGAAATCCCGCGCAATCCCTTTTGGCAGTTCGAAATCGAATAGAAGACAGCAGTCGTCGGAGGCTTCGCGGCGGCATCGTGCGCAGGCGGCTCCATGGCCAGAACACTCGCGATGTCGCCCGGCGTATCGTTCATCAAAGCGACCTGAACGAAAATCAGCGGTTCATCCACCAGTGAGGGGTGGAAGAAGGCGAAGCAGCGCCGGTCCGCCGGGTCGAGGCGGCGGCGCAGGTCCTCCCAACCGCCGATTTCGTGGACAGCTTCGTAAGCGATGATCTTGTCGAGGATCGTCGCCGGCGTGTTCCAATCGATACGGCGCAGGACGAGGAAACCGCGGTTAAACCACGATTGGAGCAGGTGCTCGATGTCGAGGTCGATTGCCGGCAGTTCCAGGTGCCCCGGATGTTCGCGCACGAATTCGAGCAAGTCCTCACGCATGCGGACAATTTCCGCCGTGCCGCCGGGCGCCATGTTGAGGCGCCGGAAAAACTCCTGCGTCGGGCTCGTCACGCTGGTCTGGAGACGCGACAAGGCCTTCGGATTGGGATCGTCGATATAGGCGCGGGCGGCTTCGGCAATGGCATCTGCGTCGGGTTGGAGGGTTTCGGCGATGTACCGAAAAAACGCTAGCTTGACTTCCGATGAAAGCAATTCGTAGTGGCGGGCAAGCTGGTGGGCGATGGCGACGCCAGAGGCCTCGCCACGGCCAGACATCAGGGCTTGCACCAGCGATTGCAGGCTCTGTTCCGGGTTCTCGCCGAACAGCGACTTGGGGATCAGTCCGCGACTCTGGTCAGCGACCGTGTTCAGCAGTTCCTGAAGGAATGTGAAATTGCTCATAGCAGTGCTCGTCTCAGGCGGCGCTCGCTCGTCTTGTGATGGTTCGGCCGTTGCGCCCAATTGGCGCTCGACGAAGCATGCCTATCATCGCATCTTGTGGCAACAAGATGTGTGCTGCCCGCGGTCGCGACAGTGGCACACGGGGGTCAGGCTGCCGGCCAGCCCTCACACAGCCGATCGCCAGGGAGGTGAAGATGTCAGATACCGAAACATACGAAATTCTCGCGTTGAAATATGGCTGGCAGCCCAATCGGACGCGCAAGGAAAATTTCATGCACGATGATGATCACGCTGCGCCGGGACCGATCGCGTATTTCGTCTGGGTCGTGCGCAATGCCAACCGGACCATCCTGGTCGACACCGGATTCGAAACGAAGGAGGCAACGCGGCGTGGGCGCAAGGTTGACCATGAGCCGCACGAGATGCTCAAGCACATCGGTATCGCGGCTGAGAGCCTGGATACCGTTATCGTCTCGCATCTGCATTTCGATCACGCCGGCACATTGCACGATTTCCCCAATGCCCGCTTCCACCTCCAGGAAAGCGAGATGGCCTATGCGACCGGCAAATGCATGTGCGAACCCGCAATGCAGGTGCCGTTCACCGTCGATCATGTGTGCGACATGGTTCGCCACGTCTATTCCGGCCGCGTGCAGTTTCACGATGGCGACGGCTCTGTCGCGCCTGGGATCACCGTGCATCACGTGCCGGGCCACTCGAAAGGCTTGCAGTGCGTGCGGGTCATGACCGAACAGGGGCCCGTTGTGCTGGCGAGCGATGCCGCCCACTTCTACGAGAATTTTGAGATGCGCAAACCGTTCTCAATTACGATCGATATGGATGCAACGTTGCGCAGCTATACGCGGCTCGGCGAACTTGCATTGACGCCGCGTCACGTCGTGCCGGGTCATGACCCATTGGTTCTTGAGCGCTATCCGGCGCTGAGTGCTGACACACAAGGCGCCGTGCATCGCCTGGATGTGGCGCGGCTGGATGGCTGATCAGGCTGTTGCGATGACATTCGTACGCGTTGCCAATGAGGGTGATGCGCAGGCGATCGCCGACATCTATGCTCCGATCGTGCGCGAAACGCCGATCTCGTTTGAGATTGAGCCGCCGGACGCTTCCGAGTTCGCGGATCGCATTGCCAAGACGCTGGCATTTTATCCGTGGCTGGTTGCGGAGGACGATGATGGCGTTGCCGGGTATGCCTATGCTTCGGCGCATCGCACGCGGGCGGCCTACCGTTGGTCTTGCGACGTCAGCGTCTATGTTGCACCACGCCGCAAGCGATGCGGGATCGGGCGGCGGCTTTATGACCGGCTGTTCGAAGCTCTTAAGGCTCAAGGGTTGATGCGTGCCTACGCCGGCATCACGCTACCGAACGATGGCAGCGTTCGCTTGCACGAAGCAGCGGGCTTTCGCCATATCGGGGTTTATGAAGGCGTCGGTTTCAAGCACGGCCAATGGTGGCCGGTCGGCTGGTGGGGTCTGGCTCTCAGCGAGAAACGCTCCGCACCCGCCGATCCGATCCCGTTTGGCGAGGTCAGGAGCGCGCTTGAGTTTTAGCGGGTTTCCCACAACGAACTCAAACGAACTTTGGCTGACTTCACATGGAGTTCACAATGGATCCGCTTTTCCATCTCTCAATTCCAGTTGATGATCTGCAACGAGCGAAGACCTTCTATCTGGACATGCTCGGCTGCACGATCGGTCGCGAGGCAAGCGGCCGGTTTGACATCAATTTCTTCGGCCATCACATCGTCGCGCACTTGGCACCGCGCGAGGCTGCACGCGAAAACGGCACGATCCCGTCCGATGGTGATACGGCACCGCTGCGCCATTTCGGAGTCATTCTACCTCTCGAGCGATGGAAGGACATGGAAGCGCGTCTCACCAAGCGTGGCGCGGACTTTGTTCTCACGCCACGACTGTCGTTCGCGGGCGAACCGGCAGAGCAGCACATCATGATGCTGCGCGATGGTTGCGGAAACATCGTCGAGTTCAAGTCGCAACCCCGCGACCGGGTGTTTGCGACCGATGCGCCGTAACCGGACAGCGCCCGTCTCCGTCGCACCGTTCAGTCGCTGTTGGCGCCGATGCGGTTGAAGGTCATCACTTTCTTATCCGCCGTCCAGGGCGCCGAGATCTTGTCGAAGTGATTGAAATGCTCTGTTTCAATATGGGCCTTGAAGGCGGTCTCGTCGTCGTAAATCTCATAGAGAAAGAACTGTGACGGGTTGTTTGCGTCCTGGGCGACGTCGAACTGCCGGCAGCCGGGCTCGTGGTCGACGGAGGCCTTGGCGTTGGTCAGGATGGCGTCGCGGAATTCGGCAACATGAGCGGCCTTAGCCTCGAAAAACACGATGACGACAAACATATGGCTTCGTCTCCCTTTCATTTTCGGGTTCGCCCGCACGCGGTGTCGTTTGTCGACCGACGCCGCGATCGTGCTCGCTTCCCGACGTTAGCGGTGACGGTAGCGGTGGATGCATCACACCACGCCGGCCGCCTGCAGTCTTGCGATCTCGGCTTCGGACAGGCCGAGCAAGTCACCGTAGATTTCCGAGTTGTGTTGGCCGACGGTTGGCCCGGTCCAGCGGATCTGCGCATCACGATCCTGGCCATCGACGACGGGAACCACGCCCGGATGTAGCAGTTCACCATGTTGGGGGTCAGAGACCTTGGTGACCATCCTGCGCGCAAGATATTGCTCGTCTTGCGCGATATCGGCCGCCGTATAGATCTTGCTCGAGGGGATGTTGGCCTGCTCTAACTTTTCCAACGCCTCCTCGGCGGTGAGGCCAGCGACCCAGTCCGCGATCAGGGCGTCCAGCGCGTCGTTGTTTTCGAGCCGGGCCGGATTGGTGGCGAACCGCTCGTCGTCAGCCAGTTGCGGCTGGCCCATCGCTTCGCCAAGCGCACGGAACAAATGATCCGAATTGCCGGCAACCAATACCCAGTGATCGTCTTTCGAACGGTAGGCATTGGACGGCGAGGCAACGGGGATGCGTGAGCCACTTGGTTGACGGATCAGGCCGTGGCGGCCGAACTCCGGTAGAACGCCCTCCATCAAGGTGAGAACGGATTCGCCCAGCGCGACATCGAGCACGCGAATCTCCTTGCGCGTGCTGGCGCGCTGGTCGATCACCGCTGCGAGAGCGCCGATGGCGCCGTAAAGGCCGGAAACACTGTCGCCGAAGGAAACGCCGGCGCGCACCGAAGGCAGGTCGCTGACCTCGGGCGGATGCGCACACAAATAGCGAATGCCACCCTTGGCCTCTCCGATCACTCCGAAACCGGCCCGGCGCGCTTCTGGGCCGGTCTGACCGTAGCCCGATATGCGCACGAGAACCAAACCCGGGCGTGCGGCCTCGAAGGCTGCCGCTGTCAGCCCCCACTTTTCAAGCTGACCAGGCTTGTAGTTTTCGACGACGACATCGCATTCGGCGGCAAGACGCAGCACGATGTCCCTCGCAGTTGGGTCGCGCAGGTTGAGCGTGGCACTGCGCTTATTGCGCCCGTGCACACTCCACCAAAGCGAGCCGCCGCCGTCTTCCTGCCGTCCCCACTGGCGCACCGGATCACCCGTGCCCGGTGGCTCGATTTTGATGACATCGGCTCCGAGATCGGCGAGCGTTCGCGTCGCGAACGGCGCCGCAATATAATGGCCGAGTTCGAGAACCCGGAGCGTCTTGAGAAGCGGTTCAACAGTTGGCGTCATGACGTTCGCTGGCTGATGTATGGAATTGCCTGGCCGAAAACTTCAGTCACTTGAGACCGTGATCACTCCCGATAGCATAGATCTCGGGTCCATGCTCAGACCGGCCTGCAAAATCCGAAATCTGCGCCATCCGGTGCCTGCAGTACGTTCTCGCGAAACATGCGGTCGTAGCCACGCAGACCCGAGGTATCGGCGCGAGCCGACGCCTTGGCGCGGCGGCGCTCCAACTCCGCCGCATCGACCAGCAGGTCGATGGTCTTGTTGGCGACGCTCAAGCGAATACGGTCGCCGTTGCGCACCAGCCCGAGCGTGCCGCCGGCAGCCGCTTCCGGTGCTACGTGCAGGACGATGGTGCCATAGGCAGTACCGCTCATGCGGGCATCCGAGATACGCACCATGTCCTTGATACCCTCCGCGAGCAGCTTTTTCGGGATCGGCAGAAATCCGGCCTCCGGCATGGCGTAGTCGGACCGCGGCCCGGCATTTTGCAGGATGAGGAAGTCGTCGGCGGTGACGTCGAGGTCGGGATCATCGATGCGTGCTGCAAGATCGTCGAGCGAAGAAAAGACGACCGCACGGCCTTCCTTCTCGAAGAGTGCAGGCGTGGCAGCGGAGCGTTTGATGATGCAGCCGTCCGGCGCCAGCGAGCCAAACAGCGCGACCAGGCCGCCCTGAGGCTCGAGCGGGGCCGAGGCCGGCATGATGACGCGGCGATCGACGTAGTCTTCGGCCTCCTGCGACAGGCGCTCACCCAGGGTCTCACCAGTCACGGTCATGCAGTCCAAATGCAACAACGGTTTGAGTTCCCGCAGGACGGCGCCAATACCGCCGGCAGCAAAGAAGTCTTCCATGTAGTACGTGTCACCGACCGGCTTGACGGCGGTCAACACAGGCGTCGTGTCCGAGAGTTTGTTGAGCGTGTGCAGGTCAAGCTTGATGCCGGCACGGCCGGCAATGGCGGCGAGGTGGATCACGCCATTGGTCGAGCCGCCAATGGAAAGAAGAACGCGGAGGGCGTTCTCGACCGATCTCTCAGAGACGATCGAACGCGGCTCTACATTTTCGACGGCGAGGCGGACGGCCTCGCGGCCAGATGCCTCCGCGGCACGCAGGCGATCGGCATGGACGGCAGGGATCGCAGCCGTGCCGGGCAGGGTCAGACCAAGACTTTCTGCGATCGCGGCCATGGTCGACGCGGTGCCCATGACGGCACAGGTGCCGGCCGTGGTGACGAGGCGGCCTTCGACCTCATCGATATCCTGTTCGCTCAGTTCTCCGGCCCGGTAGCGCATCCAGAACTTGCGGCAGTCAGTGCAGGCACCAACGCGATCATCGCGATAGCGCGATGTCATCTGCGGGCCACCGATGAGTTGTATGGCCGGCTTACCGGCACTGATCGCACCCATGAGCTGTGCCGGCACGGTCTTGTCGCAGCCGCCCATCAAAACGACAGAGTCCATCGGTTGGGCGCGGATCATCTCCTCGGTATCTATGGCCATCAAGTTGCGGAACTTCATCGAATTCGGGGCGAGCGTGGACTCGTGCAGAGACGTGGTCGGGAATTCCATGGCAATGCCGCCGGCGGCTGCAACACCGCGCTTGATGGCGTCGAGCAGTTCCGGGAAATGGCGATGACAGGGGTTGAAGCGCGAATGGGTGTAGGCGATGCCGACGACCGGGCGTTCCAGTTCGTTGCGCGACCAGCCCTGCGAGCGTGCGAAAGCCCGGCGCATGTAAATCGAAAAATCCCGGTCCCCGTAGGATTGCAGGCCGCGCAGGAAACCCCGTTCTTCGTTGTTGTTTGCCGCCATTTGTTTCCTCCCCTGAGCACCGACTCGGGCATGATCCGGGCGGTGATTAACGATTCGTAAACGGTCTCGCGGCAGAGTGCCATTAACTTTGCATCAGAGCGTAGTCATCCGAAATGGAACCATTCCGCCGGCCCTCCGGGTTTCCAAGCGGCGGCCGCCCAGTGCGTCGTGCGATTTGCCCGCAGCGCCGCTGCGCGCTGCATCGCACTCCTGCTGGTTCGACTCACCGCTTGAGAAACAGAATTGGACCCATTTCGGATGACCACGCTCTAAGCTTTCCGGGGGGCAGGCCATGCCGCTGACGCTGGGGGACGAGGGACGGCGGACGACGTCGGCTCTCAACGAGGTCAAGAATGATACCGGCCGCATCGCATTTTGCGGTCCTTACGTCATTTCCGCGATTACCGGCTGGTCGATCTCAAAGGTCGAGGACGAGATCCGGCGCATTCGCGAGCTGCCGGAATCCGCGAAACCGGTGGTACGTGGCACCTATACTGACGAGGTCGAACTGGCGTTGTCGGCATTCGGCTACCGGATGCTGGAGGTGGAAAGCTATATGCACCTTGCGCGCAAGGAACGCCCGACCCTTTGGAGCTGGATGCAGAAGCCGCGCAACGCCTGGGCGCATTACATTCTGGCGATCCACAAGGGCAAGGAAGGACATTGGATCCTGATCAAGGGCGTGAAAATGTGCGATACCTTTACCGAGGGGCGCTGGCAGTTCGTGTGTGACGGTCCGCACCGCGGGGCGCGGATCATGGAGGTATTCGAGGTCAAGCGACGGCTGGACTAAGGCACCTGCGGGCACACGGTTTGTCGCTCCCGGATGCCCGTGTTATGCCTCCCGCGCGTTCTGCTTGGGGAGGAAATCGCATATGTCCGCAACATCAAAACCGGTTCTGGCGCTGGCTATGGGCGATCCCGGCGGGATCAGCTCGGAATTGACCGCCAAGCTTCTGGCCGACAACGAGGCGCGGGCCGTTGCCGACTACATCGTGATCGGAGACCGGCGCATGCTCGCAGCCGGCGAAAACGTCGCTGGTGTCAAGCTGGACCTGCCGGTTTTTCGCGGCGGCGATAACGATTTCGATCGCTCTTCCGGCTCGGTTTTCGTCGATCTCCGTCAGCTCGACCCGGCCGACGCGCCGCTTGGGCAAGCGACACGGCGGGGGGGCGAGTATGCGTTGACCAATTTCCGCACAGCATTGCGGCTGGCCACAAAAGGCGCAGCCGACGCGGCAACGTTCACGCCGTTCAACAAGTACGCCATGCGACAAGCATTGGCCTCTTACGACGACGAGATCGCGATCATTACGCAAGAGACCGGCCAGAAGGTTGGCGGGCGCGAATTCAACATCCTCGAAGGCTTATGGAATGCACGCATCACCTCGCACGTTCCGATAAGCGGCGTTGCCGAACTGATCACGAAGGATGCAGTCGTCACCGGCATCAAACTCACGGACCAGTGCATGCGCGGGGCCGGTTTCGCCAGACCGCGGATCGCCGTCGCCGGCCTCAATCCCCATGCCGGAGATGGCGGCAACTTCGGCCGCGAGGAAATCGACATCATCGAACCGGCCGTCGCCGAAGCCAAGGCGGCAGGCATCGCCGTGGAGGGTCCGTTTCCGTCGGACACGGTGTTTTTGCGGGCCCAGCGCGGTGACTTCGATGCCGTGCAGACGATGTATCACGACCAGGGTCAGATCGCGATGAAGCTGATGGGCTTCGACAAGGGTGTAACCCTGATTGGTGGTTATGCCTTTCCGGTATGCACACCGGCGCACGGCACGGCTTATGATATTGCAGGCAAAGGGATCGCCAACCTCGGCGCAACGCGCAATGCGATGAAGATTGCGGCAAGCATGGCAAAGTCGTCGGGTCTACAAGACGCAGACCGCGTGGCGGTGCTCAACGACGTCATCGCATCGGCGCACAATGGCGCGGCGTGAGACGGCATGGGTTAGTAGCGATGGACGGCACCGACGACGACCTGCCGATAATCGACGCGCATCATCACTTTTGGGATCCGGTCAAAAACTATCATCCGTGGCTCTGCGATGAGCCGATGATCCTGTTTCGGTACGGCGATTATTCTGCGATCCGCAAGCCGTTCCTGCCGGCGGACTATGCCAAGATCACGGGACCGCACAACGTTGTCGCCAATGTCACCATGGAGGGCGAGTGGGACGAGAACGACCTCGTCGCCGAGTCGCACTGGATGAGCGAGATTGCGGATGAAAACGGCCAGCCCGTTGCACACGTTGCCCGCGCCTACCTCGATCGTGCCGACGCAGCCGACGTGCTGATGGGCCACGCAGCCGTGCCGCTGGTGCGCGGCATTCGCCACAAACCCGCTTCAGCGCCAGCACCGGATATGATCGAAAAGGGCCGGCCCGGCAGCATGAGCGATCCGGCATGGCAGGCCGGATTTGCCGAACTCGCGCAACACGGTTTTCATTTCGAATTGCAGGCGCCGTGGTGGCACGTCGACGAGTTGTTCGACCTGGCAGAGCGATGGCCCGAGATCGGGCTGGTCATCAATCACGGTTTCATGCCGTCGGACCGCTCGAAGGAGGCGCTGGCCGGTTGGAAAAAGGCCGTGCGCCGGGTGGCCGAGATCCCGCACGCCGTGATGAAGATCTCCGGCATCGGCATTGCCGGAAAAGTCTGGGTCATCGATGATCATCGCAGTGTCATCTACGCTTTGCTCGAGGCGTTCGACGTGGACCGTGCGATGTTTGCCTCGAACTTCCCGGTCGACGGGCTGACCGGCTCGTTTGAAACGATCTATGCCGGCTACAAGGGTGCCGTTGCCGATATCCCGCGCGCCGACAAGATCAAGCTCTTCCACGACAACGCGATCAAAGTCTATCGGTTGAACATCGAGCCTGCCGCGAACGGATAGCACGGAACGCGCCTCAATTGCGTTCCCCGGCGGCCTTGCGCACCGGATCGCCGAGGACGTGCATCAGCCGGTTGGCCCAGCCGAACAGTGCCGTAGAGAGCGTCAGGTCAAGGATCTCGGCCGACGACAGGCCTGCAGCGCGAAGCGCCGCGATATGGCCTGGTTCAGCAGCGCTTGGCGTCTTCGAGAGCGCGACGGCATAATCGAAGATCGCCTGATTGCGCGGGGTCAGTTTTGCCTCGGCCCCGTTTGCGAAGAGCTCATTGACGACCGCATCGCTCTTTTCGAGCTGGGCGTGACGATCGGCATGCACGGCCGCACAAAAGATGCAGCGATTGACGATCGAGCACCCGATAGCGCCAAGTTCGCGCTCGGCGCGGCTGAGACCGCCGGCGTCGTACATGATGGCATTGAACAGCGGCGACCGGACCTTGAGCGATTCCGGGTCATGCGCAAGGACCAGAACGTAGTCGGAAACCTTGGTGTTGGAAGGCGTGATCTGGAGGGCATCGCGCTGTGCTTCGGTGGCGCGATCCAGGCTGACCGGCGTTACGCGGGGGCGCCAGTCAGGCACCGATTTGGTGAACTTGGTAATGACGTCGCTCATGCGCCAGCCTCCGTCAACAGGCTCAGGCCGGCAACCAGGCGGATCTGATAGGCGAGAAACGCATTCAATTCACAAAGGCGGACGATATCGGCATCCGAAACGCCTGCGCGCTGCAGATGCGCGACATCATCGGCCGTGATGTCGTGCGGGCGGGTTGCTACACGGTCGGTAAATGCCAGACATGCGTCGAGGCTTGCATCGAGGTTGGGCCGGTCGGGATCAGAGATCGGCGCGTATTGGTCGTGCTCGATCATGGCGTGGTAGCGCGATGCCAGCCCCGGTGCGGCGTTGAGGTGGGAGATGCGGCTTGCCAGCGCCGCGCGCAGGGCGTGCGGCCAGCCGCCCGGATCGGCCGGGCGCAGGACGGCATCCTCGGCGACCTGGGTCATGGCGAGGATGTCGGCGCGGAATTCAACCGCTGCGCCGGCGTCCGTTTGCGGCCTTGCGCCGCTTTGCGAAACGGCCGTCGTTTGCCAAATGTCAGGCGTCGGTGTCATTTCAGCTCCCTTTGCGCTCCGAGAGTAGTGCGGGTGCAATATCTGCAGGTGTCCATTCGTCACCCAGGAGTTCCGGCTTGGCATAGGCCTGGAGATGGCGCCAGTGGTGCTCGATGTCCTCGGCGTAGAGATGCGCGCAGATGGCGCGTGCCAGCCAGGCGGCACCGTCCGACACGCCTGGAATGTCACCGCTGACTTTGCCGAGACTGGCGGTTGCAGCGTAATTGAAGCAGAAGAGATGGCGCAGCCACGGTGACATGCCGGGCTGATGTTCGCGGAATGAGAAATCGTCCGCAAGGTAGGGGAACCCGCCCAGTTCGGTGTTTTCCTCGTCCGGCGGGGGCCTATAGACATCGCGCCACAGCAGGATGTTTCGCGCCGCCGCGCCCAACTCCGTGTGAACCTTCGGGTCGACCGTGAAACCGGTACCCAGGACAATAAAGTCCGCCGGCAGCCTGCGGCCGCACGCCATGTGAATGTGCAAGCCGTCGGCCATGGGCGTGATTGTGTCGATGGATTGGCCGAAGTGGAAATATCCGTTGGCATGGCGGGCGACCCGCAGCATCGACCCGCGCGGCGGCGGCGTCTGACTGGTGAAGGCATAGGCGAGAAAGCGCCAGCGCCACTCATCGGGCAACTTTGCAAACCCGTTGACGAAACCGGCGCTGGTAATGCCCATCATCTTGTTGACCGTCGGGAGAGTCTTGCGGCGGACGAGGAGCCGGACCTCGCTGGCTCCGGCTTCCAGTGCCTCCGCGGCATTTTCGACGGCGGATGCACCGGCACCGACCACAACCACGCGCTTGCCTTCCAACCGCTTGAAATCGATAGCATCGGCCGAGTGTGCCCAAACATCCGGCGGGAGATTTTCGACAAACCCGGGTCGGGTCGGACGGGCACTGCCCTCACGGCCGGTTGCGAGCACGAGCTTGCGGGCAAAGACCGTTTGATTTGGTGCGCCTTTGAGCGTCAGGCGGAGAACGTCGCCGTCCGGCTCGACATCGGTCAGTTCGACCCCGTTTTCCACGGGAATGGCAAGGACCGCGCGATACCAGCGCAGGTAGTCCATCCACATCGCGCGCGGGATCTTGTCGAGTTCATCCCAGGCCTGATCACCAAACGCTGCGCGATGCCAGGCCTGGAACGTCAAAGCACCAAGGCCAAACGCCGGGCCGGTCAGGTGTTTTGGCGAGCGCAGCGTTTCCATGCGGGCGTAGGTGAGCCAAGGGCCTTCGAAGCCCTGCGAATTGCGGTCGAGAATACGAACGTTGCGCACGCCCTGGAACGCCAAAGCCAGCCAGACGAGCATGCCGCACATGCCGCCACCGATGATGACGACGTCGACAACGGGTTCACCGTCGTGGCGCCGCTCGGGCACCCATGGGGTGGCGGGAAAACAAAGATGATCGAGATCCCGACGCAATCTGGCTTCAAGTCCTGCGAGGCCGTTGCGGGACGACCTTGATGCATCGCCGGCGTCTACGGGATTGGGCGTTCCAGGGTGGTGGATGTTTGACATGGACGGGCGTCGGCGTGGCTCGATTGCGGGGCGTTACTGCCCTTTTGCTTTCAACGTTTCTGCGAATGCCAGAATATCCGCGACGGACTCCAGAGGCAGTTCCACCGGGTTTGCATTAGGCGGCAAGTGCTCCATGTGGCGCCCGAAGCCTTCGATTGTAACGAAAGCCGGATGCGGGCGGCGTGCGTAAAACGTTTCAAAGCGCGCCTTATAGTCGCGAAAACTGTTAACCAGCAACTGGAACGACGGCGTCGATCCAATGCCGCCGAACCTGTTAAAGTCGCCGATGACATGACACCGGGCGCAGTGGCGTTCGGCCAGGGCCCTGCCGCGGGCGACATCACCTTCAGCGAGCGCCACGGCAGTGGGGATCAAAACGAGCAAAGCCGCCAGGATGCTGACCAAGATTTTCGCCAAAGGCACAAATGTCGAGTGATGCTGGAAACGCACCTTGCTAAAACTCCGATCGTTGGCATCGCGCAACGTCGCTCGTGTGGCGCACCTAACGTTTGGTCCCTGCGTGCGGATTGCCTCTCAACCCAACGTCAGGTGCAAAGGCTACACGAGAAACATAGGCTGGATCGTGTTCCGTAGGGTTCCGACATTTGCTCTCGACTTCGCCGAACGGGAGAAAAATGTCAGCACCGGAACACTAGCGCATCCGCCATGCGGGCTCAAACCCGGGTGAGATCATACAGCTTGGCCTGGTGGTCGTGTTTGCCGGTCGGGCATTGGCAGGTGTGCGGGCGTTAGGCATGATGTGAGGCCGGAACCGGGAGGGAACATGCACATCATCGATCTGACCATGCCGATCATTACTGATCATATCCGCTGGGCCAGCGAACGCAGCGTGCGCGGCGACCTTGCCGCTGGCGACATTGCGCAGGTGACCACGGTCAAGGTGTCGTGCCACTCCTTTACGCATGTCGATGCCCGGCGACATTACTTTCCCGACGGCGATACGATCGAGAAGACACCGCTTGAAGCGTTGGTCGGCGATGCCGCCGTGGTCGATTTGCTGGACACCAAACCCGACGAGGCGATCGGGCCGGAAAAACTCGCGGCACGCGCCGGCCATGTCGGGAAAGATGACCGGGTGATCCTGCAGTCCGGCTGGCATCGCCATCGAAATTTCAATAGCCGTGAGTTCTGGACCGAGGCCCCCTATCTTACGCGGGCGGCGGCACAATGGCTGCTCGACCGCGGCATCAAAACGATTTGCTTCGACTTTCCGCAGGACTACGTCATCCGGCTGTTGCTCGACAACGTGCAAAGTCCGGTGCCTGAGCACGTCACGCATGACATCCTGCTGCGACACGGCGTGCACATGGTCGAGTATCTCACGAACACCGCCGAAATCAGCGAAAGGCGCGTATTCCTATCCGCCGCGCCGCTTAAGATCCCCGATGCCGATGGGGCGCCGGCGCGGGTTTACGTGGTCGAGGGCATGTGAATGGGAACCGACCAACCCTCAACCCTCCTCGCGCCACATGTCCTGTAGGCGGAACACCGTGTATGCCGCAGACCACGCCATCATCATGATGCCGGTCAGGGCTTCGAAACCGCAGATTGTGCGAATGAAACCCGTTGGTCTTATGTCGCCATATCCAACCGATGCGTAGGTCACGACGGAAATGTAGAGATAGTCGCGCCAGGTTTCGGTGAAGGCACCGGTCAGGCTGCCGAGTTCCAGCACATTCTTTGCCAGATAAATCCCGGCGGCAAACAACCAGATTTCGAGGGAATGGGCAGCAAATAGCAAGAAGACCCCCGAGACGACCTTCAAGCGCATCCCGCCGACAGGCACCCCGTGCCACCAGTGCAGGACGCGAAGGGCCTCATAGTGGATGAGGATGGTCAGTGCCGTGATGACGGCCGTGAGCATCATGGCCGTGAACATGGCCTTACCTCGCGAAGGATGCGGCGCCGGTCGAGGCGTCGTGGCGCCCGGTCGAGCCTATAGTCTCTCAGATCTAGCTGAATGAACGACCGGGTTGATAGTTGACACTTTGAACCGGGATGATGCCTGACAGGTCAAGATCACCGTTCGAATCGGGAGAAACGAACGATGCCTTTCAAGGAGACCTGTCAGGCATCAACCCGGTCTATTCTGTCCGACATCAACCCGGTTTGTACCGATGCGATTCCGCCTAGGGCGGAAATGATCTAGCGCCTACAGGCCATCTTTGCCACGTGCGATTGCCGCGATGCCGGTGCGCGACACTTCAACGAGACCCAGTTCGGTCATCAGCGCGATGAAGCGCTCGACGTCTATCGAACGCCCGGTCACCTGAAAGACGAAATGCTGGATCGAGGCGTCGATCACTTTGGCTTCGAAAATTTCGGCCAGTCGCAGGGCCTCGATGCGGTTGTCGCCTTTGCCGGCAACCTTGACCAGTGCCAGCTCGCGCTCGAGGGAATCACTTTCAAGCGTGAGGTCAACGACACGGTGTACGGGCACCATCCGTTCGAGCTGGTGCTTGATCTGGGAAATGACCGCCGCCGTGCCACGGGTGATTATGGTGATCCGCGAAAGATGCTTTTCGTGCTCTGTTTCGGTCACCGTCAGCGAGTCGATATTGTATCCGCGACCGGAAAACAGACCGATCACACGTGCAAGCACGCCGGGTTCATTGTCGACGAGCACGGCCAGCGTACGTTGCACGATTTCCTGGTCGGTGACGGGATCGGGATAATGGGACTGGGACGGTGACATTGAACGGCCTTCGATGGTTCGCGGTTTGTCGGAAGCTAGCTGAGATGCGGGCGCAGGTCTTCAAGCGGTTCTTCGTCGATTTCATCGCTCGGGACGACCCAGTCTTCCTGCAGGCCTGCCCGGCGCCAAGTGACAAACGACGGATGAGCGAGCACAGCGTCCATGTATTCTCGGGTATCGGACTGCACGGCAATGTCGTAGGTGTCGAGCCGCGTGATGACGGGGGCATACATGGCATCGGCAGCACAAAACGCACCGTAGAGGAATGAGCCGCCGGCCGATTGGCCGAATTTCTGGCGGGCCTCGCGCCAGACCTCTTCGATGCGTGCGACATCGCCGGCAACCTCGTAACCGCGATCGCGCCGACGGTAGCGCTTGGCCAGGTTCATCGGGCAGGCCGAACGCAGACCGGTGAAGCCTGCGTGCATTTCGGCTGCTGCGGCACGGGCATGGGCGCGCGCAGAGGTGTCGCGCGGCCAGATTGCGAGTTCTGGATACGTTTCGGCCAGGTATTCGATAATGGCGAGGCTTTCCCAGACCTTGGTCTCACCATCAATCAGAACCGGCACGCGTCCCGCACCGGAAATTTCGCCAATTCGCGCGGCTGTATCCGGCAAATCCAACGGAATTATCGTTTCGGTAAACGGCAGGTCGAACGCGCGCAAGACTAACCAGGGACGCAAGGACCAGGAAGAATAGCACTTGTTGGCAATGAAGAGATGCACGCTTGCAACCTCCCTGGCTGCCCGACAGGCAATGTCGGTGCCCATTGATTTCCGTTCCAAGAACAGTCCCGCCAAATGACCGGCCATGCCAACCGCAACTGAGAGCGTAAGCGGATCACCAAGGCCTTCGCGCAAAGCAACGCCAAGCAGGAAGCGAGCAACGCGGCTTCGCCGACCCGCACCCTACACAAGCATCTTGCCTTCTTTGCCGATTGCGCTGTCGATCTCCTCGTCACTGACATCCTCTCCGAGGAGCATCTCGTTGTGCGCCTTTCCCGACGGGATCATCGGAAAACAGTTGGCGAGATTGGCGACCCGGCAGTCGAACAAGACAGGGCCCGGCGTTGCAATCATTTCCCTGATGGCATCATCGAGTGCGTCCGGATCATCACACACCATGCCCGTGCCGCCATAGGCATCGGCAAGTTTGACAAAGTCGGGCAATGATTCCGTGTAGCTTTCCGAATACCGGTTGCCGTGCAAAAGTTGCTGCCACTGGCGCACCATGCCCATGTACTGGTTGTTCAAAATGAACACCTTGACCGGCAGACCGTACTGGACTGCGGTCGACATCTCCTGGATGTTCATCAAGATCGACGCATCGCCTGCAACATCGACGACGAGTGCCTTCGGGTGGGCGATTTGCACGCCAATCGCCGCTGGCAAGCCGTAGCCCATGGTGCCGAGACCGCCGGATGTCATCCAGCGGTTCGGCTTTTCGAAATGGATGAATTGGGCGGCCCACATCTGGTGCTGGCCGACCTCGGTGGTGAAGTAGGCGTCGTGGTCCTTGGTCAACTCATAGAGGCGCTGCACCGCATGCTGGGGCATGATGAAATTCGATGATTTCCGGTAGGCGAGGGACTTGAGCCCGCGCCAGCCATCGATCTGCTTCCACCATGCCTTGTGGGCGGCCTTGTCGAGCTGCGGGGCCTCGGTCTTCCACGTTTTGATCAGGTCTTCGAGGGCGTAGGCACAGTCGGCGATAATCGGTATGTCGGCCCGAACGTTCTTGTTGATCGACGAGGGATCGATATCGATATGAATGCGTTTCGAGTTCGGTGAGAACGCGTCGAGGCGACCGGTGATGCGATCATCGAAACGCGCGCCGATGGCGATCATAACGTCGCAATCGTGCATCGCCATGTTGGATTCGTACGTGCCGTGCATGCCAAGCATGCCGAGCCATTCCCTGCCGCTCGCCGGGTAGGCTCCGAGGCCCATCAACGTCGAGGTGATCGGGAAGCCTGTCAGTTTTACGAATTCACGCAGCAATTTCGACGCATTCGGGCCGGAGTTGATTACGCCGCCGCCGGTATAAAAGATCGGTCTCTTGGCGGATGCGATCAACTTCACGGCCGCCTTGATGGCTGCTGGTTCCGGCTTCAGTTTCGGCTGGTACGTCTTGTGCTGAATGTTCGACGGGCCGACGTAATTGCCGGTCCCGAACTGGACATCCTTCGGGATGTCGATGACGACCGGTCCGGGGCGGCCGGACCGTGCAACATAGAAGGCCTCATGCAGAACACGAGCAAGATCATCGGGGCTTTTGACCAGGTAGTTGTGTTTGGTGCAGGAGCGCGTGATGCCGACCGTGTCGCATTCCTGGAACGCATCGGAGCCGATCAGATGCGTCGGCACCTGGCCGGTAATGCAGATGACAGGAACCGAATCCATCAACGCATCGGTCAGTCCCGTGACGGCATTGGTCGCACCCGGTCCGGAGGTGACCAGCACAACGCCGGCTTTGCCGGTCGACCGTGCATAGCCTTCTGCTGCATGGACCGCGCCGCCTTCCTGGCGCACCAGGACGTGGCGCACCTTTTCCTGCTGGAAGAGTTCATCGTAAATCGGCAGAACGGCGCCGCCGGGATAGCCGAATACGAATTCGACACCCTGATCGATCAGGGCCTGCGTAACCATTTCCGCACCGGTCATCGTGCGAGCCATTTGTGAACTCCTCATGCGATCGTAACGGGGCCGAGACCGCCCGATATTGCGGGACCCGCCCGTCGCAGGGCCGGCCCGAAACGGCGCTTGGTAACGGCATGCCGTCGGGAGTTCAAGTCTTATCTAATGATTGGTAAAATATTCGCTACAAAACTATCTTTTTGTTGCGCATTTAACCATTTCCATGAAATCATATTTCGCCGAAGCCACGTGAGCTGGCGCTTGATGTAATTCCGCGTTTCGGTCTTGGTGGCGTCGAGAGCGGTATCCAGATCGATGCGACCACGCAGATGGGCAAGGAGCGGCTGGACGCCGATGGCGCGCATTACCGGCAGGTTCGGATCGAGCTTGCGGGCAGCCAGACGGGCGACCTCGTCCAGGGCCCCTGCCGCCAGCATGGCATCGAGGCGGGCATCGCTTTTCTCGTAAAGCTCTTCGCGATCCGTATCGATGACCATCTTGATGGCGGTCGCGCCGGAGACCGTTGGCACACCCGGAATGCGCTGCCACTCGGCGAGCGATTGTCCCGTGGCATCGAGCACCTCCAGGGCACGCACAATGCGCTGAGGGTCGCTTGTCTGCAGGCGGCTTGCCATCTCAGGGTCACGTTCGCTCAGGATCTCGTGCAGGCGCTCAGGCCCCAGGCGGGCGACCTCTGCGCGCCAATGTTCGCGAACAGGGCGCGGAATTGGCGGGATGGGCGACAAACCGTCCAGCAAGGCTTTGAAATACAATCCTGTTCCGCCGACGAGGATGGGAATCTGGCCGCTTTCGGCACACTCGGAAATGGCCAGTTCCGCGTCGGTAACGTAGCGGCCGACGGAATATGGCTCGCTGCCGGGAACGAAACCGTACAGGCGGTGCGGGGCGACCGCCAGATCGGCCAGGGGCGGACGTGCCGTCAGGATGCTGAGGTCCTCGTAGACCTGCATGCTGTCTGCATTGATAATGACGCCGTCGATCCTGGTTGCAATGTCCAGGGCGAGACGGGACTTGCCGCTCGCCGTTGGACCTGCGATGAGGATGGCCCGGTATTTCGACATGCCAGTTTCCCCGATGACGGCACGGTGAAATGCGCAGTTCGGCTGCGGTTTCTGCAGCCTTATACAGCCGATGGGTTTTTTGCCATCATGCAACAGTTCGCGATCGTGTTCACCTGTTCGCCGCTAGATCCCGTTCTGGGTGACGGATTGCTCGACCAGTTGGCCGCACGCGAGGCCGGTTTGGCGGCCGCGCCGCGACGCTGGCTTGCCGCCGGTATTTCATGTGAAACATATCTCGATTCCGGCTCAATGGATGTGCACGAAGTCGTGCAGCGCCTGCGCGCGGCGGTGGCCGGCATGGCGATTGACGTCAATGCCGTCGTACGCGGCGATAACCGGCGCAAGGCGTTGCTGATCGCGGATATGGATTCGACGATCATCCAGCAGGAATGCATCGATGAATTGGCCGACATGGCCGGTGTTGGAGGTGCCGTCAGGGCCGTGACAGAACGCGCGATGCGTGGCGAATTGGACTTTGAGGCCGCCCTTCGCGAGCGCGTGGGCCGGCTCGCCGGGCTCGAGGCTGGTGTTATCGGCCACGTCATCGACGAACGAATCCGCCTCACCAGGGGCGCCAAAGAACTGGTCGCGACGATGGCTGCAAATGGGGCCTATTGCGCGCTGATCTCCGGCGGCTTTACGCGCTTTACAAGCGTTATCGCTGAACGGGCAGGTTTTCATGAGAACCGGGCGAACATTCTCGAGGTGGTTGATGGACGCCTGACCGGCCGGATCGTCGAACCTGTTCTCGGTCGAGCGGCGAAACGTGCAGCGCTCGATGAACTCTGCCGGGCGCGCGGATTGCCGCCAAGTGCGACGCTCGCGGTCGGTGACGGGGCAAACGACCTTGCCATGCTCGAAGCTGCCGGACTTGGGGTCGCCTATCGCGCCAAACCGGTGGTCGCAGACGCGGCAGACGCGGCGATCGAACACTGCGATCTTACCGGATTGCTCTACCTGCAGGGCTATACGGCAGACGAAATTGTGGGTGCGTAAGGGGCGATCCATAAGGCCGACCGGCGATGGTGATGCTTGACTTCGCGCGCTACTGACATCACTGCGGTGGGCGGTGGAACAGGTGATTTGCAGCGCCTCGTACAATCCAGCGCTTGGCTTCGGGCAACGGCCGGCCTATGTCCCGTGGGCCGGACTTCATTGAGACCAACGGTATAATCCGGGGATTGGGGGGGACGTGGATCCGTTCGTTGCGATGCTCATCGGACTTGTGCTGCTGGTTCTCGGCGGCGAGTTGCTGGTGCGCGGCGCGGTCCGGGCTGCCGAGGTGATCGGCGTCTCGCCGTTGTTGATCGGAATCGTTCTCGTCGGTTTCGGGACATCGGCGCCGGAGATGGCCATCTCGGTCTATGCCGCAGCACAGGGCTCGCCCGGCATCGCGGTCGGCAACTTCGTCGGTTCAAGCATTGCCAATATTCTTCTGATCCTGGGCTTGTCGGCGATGGTGATGCCGATTGCCGTCAATTCACGAGCACTTTCCCGCGACGGCGCCGTCGTGCTGGCGACCGCGATCATGTTTGCAGTCGGCGGACTTTTTCTGCCGCTTGATCGTACCGTCGGCGGCCTGTTCGTCGTCCTGCTGATCGCCTACCTCGTCTATGCGTGGCGGCAAGAACGGATCGCTCCATCGGAGGATCTGACAAGTGCGCAGCGCCGCGCCGAAGCCCAGGAGCAATTGCGAGGTATGGGCCTCGGGGCGCGTCTGATGGCGGGCGTGCGTGCCGGCATGCCGGTCGGTGCGGCCATCGGGATGGCGCTTATCGGCCTGATCATTCTGATCGGCGGCGGGCGAATTCTGGTGGATGGGGCGGTGGATCTGGCACGCGCCTACGCCATTGGCGAGGACGTCATCGGATTGACGATCGTCGCGGTGGGGACGTCGATGCCGGAGCTGGTGACGTCATTGGTCGCAGCCTTGCGCCGCCAGCCGGCGGTGGCGGTCGGCAACATTCTAGGTTCGAACATCTACAATATTCTCGGTGTCGGCGGGGTTACCGGACTGTTGGCACCAACCGAAATTCCGCAACGCATTGCGGTGTTTGACAACTTCGCGATGGTTGCTGCGGCCGTTGCGCTGATGGTCTTCGGGCGCACCGGCATGCGCATAACACGTCTCGAAGGTGCGCTGCTGTTTGCCGCCTACGGGCTGTATATCTATTCGCTATTGCCGCCTGCCGTGATCCTGGCCGCTCCATAATCTCACGAGTGCTCGCGCTGCCCGGCCGGACGCAGAGCACCGGTGCGTTCTGCCTCTTCGAGCGTTCGAGCCAGTTCCGCGCGGGCCTGTTCCGCCTTGAGCTGTTGGTTCCACAACGAGGCGTAAAGGCCGTCGCGGGCGATCAATTCCGCATGCGAGCCCTCTTCGGCGAGCCGGCCCTTGTCGAGAACCAGGATCTTGTCCGCATGGACGATGGTCGACAGGCGATGGGCAATGACCAGGGATGTGCGTCCGCGCGAAACTTGATCGAGCGCGTCCTGAATGTCCTGCTCGGTCTTGCTGTCGAGGGCGCTGGTCGCCTCGTCGAGAATCAGGATGGGCGGCGCCTTGAGGATCGTCCGGGCGATCGCCATGCGCTGCTTTTCGCCGCCGGAAAGCTTCAGTCCGCGTTCACCGACCATGGTCTGATAGCCGAGCGGGAGCTGGCGCACAAACGTGTCGATCTGGGCGTGGCGCGCCGCGGCATAGACTTCCTCGTCGGTCGCATCCGGTCGGCCATAGCGGATGTTGTAAAAAATCGTGTCGTTGAAGAGCACGGTGTCCTGCGGGACGACGCCGATTGCCGCTCGCAAAGATTTCTGCGTGACGCCCCTGATGTCCTGGCCATCGATGGTCACTCGACCGGACGCGATGTCGTAGAAGCGAAACAGGATGCGGCTGATGGTCGATTTTCCGGCGCCGGACGGGCCGACCAGAGCGATCATGCTCCCCGGTTTGGCTACGAACGACAGGTCGTGGAGGATAGGCCGCTCGGCATCATAAGCGAACGAAACGTTGTCGAACCGTATCTCGCCATCCCTGACACGCAAGGGCGTGGCGTCCGGGCGGTCTTGGATTTCGGGGTTTTGTTCAAGCAGGGCGAACATGGTTTCGAGGTCGACCAGGCCCTGGCGGATTTCGCGGTAGACGAAGCCCATGAAGTTGAGCGGCATATAAAGCTGGATCAGCAATGCGTTGATCATCACGAAGTCGCCCACCGTGAAGTCGCCCGAGGCGACCCCGCGCGCAGCCAGCACCATGCACAACGTCATGCCGGAGGTGAAAATCACGGCCTGGCCGGAATTGAGAAAACCAAGTGAGTAGTAAGTCCGGATCGCCGCCTTTTCATAGCGCGCCATCGATTGGTCGAAGCGGCGCGCCTCCATGTCTTCGTTGCCGAAATACTTGACGGTCTCGAAATTCAACAGGCTGTCGATGGCCTTGGTGTTGGCTTCGGTGTCGCTCTCGTTCATCTCGCGGCGGATCGTGATGCGCCACTCGGTCGCCTTCAGCGTGAACCACATGTAGCAGGCAATGGTGATCAGAATGATAAGGACGTAGATCCAGTTGAAATAGTAAAACAGCAGGCAGGCGATAAACACGAGTTCCAGGATCGTCGGGCCGAGGTTCAGCACGCCGGTGCGCATGATCAGCTCGATGGCGCGCGTTGCGCGCTCAATGACACGTGAAAGCCCGCCGGTGCGCCGCTCCAAATGGAAGCGCAACGACAGCCGGTGTAGATGCCGGAACGTGCGGTTATTGAGGGCGCGAACCGCGTGCTGTCCGACGGCCGTAAAGAGCACGTCGCGCACCTGCGTGAGGACCATCATCAGGATCCGGCCGACGCCGTACGCGATGACCATCATCGTCGCGACCAAAGCCAGATTTTCAATGTTGGCGGCGCCAGGGCCCTTGTTGATCTCGGCGAGGGCATCCGTGGCGTACTTGTAGAACACCGGGACGAGAACCGTGACGACCTTGGCCGCAACGAGCACAAGCGCCGCCAACACCACACGGCGGCGAAGATCCGGTCGCTCCCTAGGCCACACGAAAGGCAGAAGCCCACGCATGACGCGCACATGCGCCGGGCGCTGTTCAGGCTGTGCGCCGGAGGACGCTGCGGTCGCCGTAGGTGACGCCTGATCGGTTGTTGCTGTCATGCGGCTCTCGATCCCGGGCACGTTGCGCCCGGTCCGGTCGCGGCCGTACCGACCTCGGTTCACAGTACGGTTGAGCGCGGTGCCGGATCAACCGGCAAAGACCGTGTAGGCCGGCCTAACGGCGGCGTGCCACTCGCTTACCACGAGGAATGTAGAACCGCTGGCACGGATAGATCAAATGCGGATTTCGGATCTTGCGCCGATTGGCCCAGTAAATGCGCTTGTAGCGATGGCCACGGCGATAATGACGCCGCGCGATGCGCCACAGGGAGTCGCCGCGGCGGACGACGTACTTGCCGGGCAAACGCACCCGCCAGCGCGAACGGTAACGGCACGAGCGATGCAGGCGTTTGCGGTAACTGCGCACGGCCGTACGGCGGCGCTTGGCGCGTCGTGACCCGGCACGGCGGCGCGCCACGCGATATACCTTTTGGCGCCCGGCGCGCGCCGTCCTCACCGGGCGTTCCTCGGCAACGGTCGGCGACTGGTCCGCACGCCCGCTGCGCTCTGCCAGCACGGGGCGCTGGGGGCGCCTGTCCGGTGTCGGGATCGTGACACGCTGCGTTTGCCGGCTGCGGCTGCCAGTTGGCGACCTGGAGTTACGGTTGGCATCACCCAACGCCAGACGCCGGGCGCGCCGCCAGATGTCGCGCAGGCGGCTGGTCGGCGGCTCGGCATTACGGGTCGGCGGTGCGACAACGTTCCGAGGGCTAGTCCGCGATCGGGTGTTGCGCTGGGGAACCGGCGGCAGAAGAGCAACCTCGGTGCGCCGTTGGCGCTCGGCTTCCGCGGCGCGGCGCTGACGCTCAGCTTCTTCTTCCGCCGCACGCTGGCGGTCCTGAGCCGCGCTGCGCTCTGCTTCGGCTTGCAGGCGAGCGGTACGCGCGCGCTGGCGTTCGGCTTCGGCACGTTCGCGGGTGGCCTGTTCACTCGCCAAACGCGCACGATCCTCGCGCTCCCGACGCACCGCTTCGGCGCGTTCCTGTTCGATTATTTCAAGCTGGCGCTCTTGTTCCGCTGCCTCGCGTTCACGGCGGGCGCGGGTTTCCGCTGCGATGCGTTGTTGTTCGGCCTCCGCCCTGCGGCGGGCCAATTCGGCTGCGCGACGGCTTGCCTCGGCTGCGAGGCGCTCTCGTTCAGCGCGCTCCTGCACTGCTGCCAATTGATCCTGGTCAGGCTCGTCATCCTTGACCTCCCGGGGCTTGGTCAGGACGATGGCCGGCGCGCGGGCGCCCGACAGGCGCGGCAAGATCTGGCCATCGTAGTTGGCAGCCGAATTTCCGAACCAAACCTGTAGCCGCTCGGTGACGGTGTCGATGGTTGGAAACGCCAAGCGCTGCAGGCGCACCGCGTGGCGTTGGGTGTCGCGCTCGCCCGGTGGCGGCAGCACCAGGCCGCCACCCAGTTGCAGCCTGGGAACGATCTCGTTTTGGAAGGTGGCATTTGAGTTGCCGAGCCAATCCCATGGATCGTCCATGACATCGTCAGCTTCAGGGCGGCGCGATGACGTCGTCGATTGCGCCAATCGTTTGCCCGCTCCGTCATCGTTTTGGCGGGACAGGAACTTGTCGAAAATGCGAGTTGCCTCCTCACCAATGGTCTGGGCGTGGCGGCGAAGGCGCTCCTCGTCATTGAATTGCACGTTGATGGTGCCGGCATGGCCGGGCGGAATAGAAATGCGGAGTTCGTCGCCGATTTCCGGAAGCGTGCGCCCGTCGGACGGGGCTTCGACGATGAAACGGTGGTCGCCTGCAGCAAAACGCCGTGGAACGTTGACGCGCCACGTGCTGCGGTGGCCAACGGTGACCGAGGCCAGTACCCTGCGGTTGTGGACGAGGCGGACGGTCTGGCCTGGATAGCCAATTCCGCCAGCGCTCAGCCCGTCATCAGCAATTGCAAGGCGTGTCAATACCGGCGGCGCCGGCTTGGTCCGCGTGATCGGTGCCCGGGCGACGGGCCGTCCCTGGGGATCGTAGGTCGCGCCTCCGTCCATGATCTCGGGATGGATGGCTGCGGTCTGTTGAAGGCGTTTGCGGTCGGTTGCCGGCGCGGACGTGGATGCGGCGAACATGGCCAGGGCCAGCGCGGCGGTAAGCAAACCGTGATTACGCATAGACATGGTCTCCAGGCCCGGCCGAATTGATCTGGGACATGGTCCGGGCACGCAGCTGGCGCAGTGCTTCAGCGATTTGGCTTGCTCATTGCATTGCCAAATCAAGTGCCTTCCACAGCACAGGAATATGGCACTTGCATGCACACCCTCGGCAGGCCAATTAGCCAAGGCATAGCATTACAATAGGACGTGGGCCAACACCGTGCCGTAATTGGTCCGTTGGTTAAATGCATGAAGTGGAAGGTGGATTGATCCGCGGCCCACGCGGGACCAAATTAGTGATATTCGGAGTATAAGGATACAAAATGAACAGTTCGGCGAGATTGGACCACGGGGCAAGCGGGGCAGGCGGCGGCGATCTCATTCGCAATGTCTGCGTCTATTGTGGTTCGGGAGGCGGACGGAATCCGGCCTATCGCCAGGCTGCAGAAGAGCTCGGCCAGGCGTTGGCCAGTGCCGGGATCGGATTGGTTTACGGCGGCGGCGGGCTGGGGCTGATGGGCGCCGTTGCCCGCGCGACGCTGGATGCCGGCGGCCGCGTGACGGGGATCATCCCCAACTTTCTTTCGGAGAAGGAAAAACAGCTTACCGATGTCGATGAACTGATCGTCGTCAAGAACATGCATGAACGCAAAATGCTGATGTTCGAGCGTTCCGACGCATTCGTGGCGCTGCCCGGCGGTATCGGCACGACGGAGGAACTCGTCGAACAGTTGACCTGGTCGCAACTCGGCCAGCACGAAAAGCCGGTCATTGTGGCGAACATCGCTGGCTTCTGGTCGCCGTTTCTGGCACTCCTGGCACACATGCGGGATGAAACGTTCATCCGCGAAGGTCTTGAGGTGCGCTTCGCCGTCGTCGACAAAGCCAACGAGATCGTCCCGACGATCAAGATCATGAGCGAACGGGCGGGTGGCGATAGCGATGCCGAAGCGACCAGGGTTGTGAAGCAGTTCTGAGCGGGCGGGGTGCGCCACGTGGGCAACCGTGGCCGTTCATCGAGACATCGAGGACGATATGCTCGAACCGGGAGCCGAACGGGCACACAAGGCGAGTAATCTGTTCCAGACGGTGGCCATTCTGGCCGGAATCGGCGGGGTTCTTGCAATCTCGACGTCGTTGCTGTGGGGCTGGGCCGGACTGGTCGGCGCCGGAATTGCACTTGTCTTTCTGTCGATCTTTGCACCGCGCGTGCCGCCGCGCATTGCAATGCGGCTCTATAACGGTCAACGCGTCGACAGGCGCAGCGGCGGGCAACTGACGCGCATCGTCGACGCGCTCGCAGTGCGCGCCAAGCTGGAAACGGCGCCGGATCTCTACGTCATTCCAAGCATGACTCTCAATGCGTTCGCGACGGGCTCGCGACGCAATGCAGCAATCGGCATTACCGAAGGGCTGTTGCGCAAGCTCAATATGCGGGAGTTGACCGGCGTGCTGGCGCACGAAATCAGCCACATCAAGAACAACGATCTGTGGGTCATGGGCCTTGCTGACCTCATGAGCCGGTTCACGCAATCACTCTCCTATGTGGCAACATTCCTGGCCGTGCTCAATGTCTTGGCGGTGCTGGTGCAAGGTGAAGCAAGCTTCAACTGGCTGGGCATACTGGTGCTTTATCTGGCGCCGGCGTTGTCCAATCTGCTGCAACTGGGGTTGTCGCGCACGCGCGAGTTCGATGCCGACCTCGAAGGTGCGCGGCTGACGGGCGACCCGGACGGACTTGCGAGCGCCTTGCGGAAGGTTGAACGCTATACCGGCCGGTTCTGGGAAGACCTGATGCTGCCGGTACCGGCACGGCGCGTACCGCAGCCGTCTGTTCTGCGATCGCACCCGACGACTGAAGAACGCATTGCCCGGTTACGTGAACTCGACCCCAATAGCGCAATGCCACAGATCATCGTGGCCGATGAGCCGATGATTTCCATGGTCGGCTTCGGGCCGATTTCGATGCGCCCGCGCTATCGCTTTCCGGGCCTTTGGTATTGATCGGGCTCAACGATGGCTGATCAAAGCCCGAACGCCACGGAAGACGAGGTCGCAGCGTTGCTCGATGCCGTCATCGCCGGCGAGCGGCGCGCGATCGCACGCGCGATGACCGCTTTGGAGACCGGCAGCGCCTTCGGGCGAAGGCTGCTGCATGGCCTTGATCGGTATGCGCGGGGTTGCATCGTCATCGGTGTCACGGGGCCGCCAGGGGCCGGCAAATCGAGCCTGGTTAACGCGTTGATGCAGCATTGGCGCCAGTTCGGCCATACCGTTGCAGTGATTGCTGTCGATCCGTCTAGTCCGCTGTCCGGCGGAGCACTGCTCGGCGACCGCATCCGGATGACGGCGGCCCTCGATGATGACGGTGTTTTCGTGCGCTCGCTCGCCAGTCGCGGTCATCTCGGCGGACTGTCGCCTGCTGCCGCGCAGCTGATCGACGTGCTCGACGTTGCCGGCTTCGACCGCATCGTGTTGGAAACGGTCGGGACGGGGCAGTCAGAAACCGACGTCGCGCAAATTGCCGACATTCCTGTCGTTGTCGCAGCGCCCGGGCTCGGCGACGATATCCAGGCGATGAAATCCGGGCTACTGGAAGTTGCCGCGCTGCTGGTGGTCAACAAGGCCGATCTGGCGGGCGCGGCGCAAACCTTTCAGCAGCTCAAGGGCGCCGTTTCGATGCGGCCGCAGGAACGCTCTGAAATCCCGGCACTGGCCGTATCTGCGGCGCGCGGGGACGGTATCGCGGACCTTGCAGAGACGCTGGATACGCTGCAGAGCGCAATTGCGAACGGGGATGGCGCAGCGCGGCGCCTGCGCCGGACGCGCTACGTCATCGCTCAGGCCGCGACGGCGCTGGTGCGGCAGGCCGTCAGCGACCGTGCGCCATCGGACTGCCTCGACGATATTGCCAGAGCGGCGCTCAGCGGCGACATCGACGTGGATGACGCGGCGCGGCAGCTGTTGCGCACGCTGGCCGATGCCGAGGCGACCAAGGCGTGAAGATGCCGCTGTCGTCTGCCACCTGTGGCGCGTTTGGACCCGTGCAGTGCTTGGACCGGTGCAGCGCTTGGCAGCGTGACTAGGTCATTTCCGCCCTAGGCGGAATCACACCGCCTGCCCACTTCCCCGCCCGGCCGCCCAAAACCACGATTGCATGGGCGGCCGGGCGGGGGAGTGAGACGGTTCCAGCTAAACTTGAAACGATCTAGCCGACAACCTCCCAGTTCGTGACCGTAGCGCCGGTTTGCGGGTCCTTGGCGTCCTTGAGCTGGATGCCCTGGGCTGCAAGTTCGTCACGGATGCGGTCCGAGTTGGCCCAGTCCTTGGCCTTGCGGGCGGCCTCGCGTTCGGCGATCAGGCGTTCGATCTCGGCTACCGGAAGAGCGGCTTCGCGCACCGGCCGGGCGTAGACATCCAGCCCCAGCCCCAGAAACGCAGCGTTTGCCGCCAGCTCGTTGGCGGCGGCGGCATTTCCCTTCTCGGCTGACCGCGCGAGGGCGTGCAGGTCGGCGATGGCACCGGGCGTGTTGAGATCATTGGCGAGCTGGCGGGCGATGACATCCGACAGCAGCGGCGCGGCACCAGGCGCCGTGTCGGTGACAATCTCAGCCCAGCGCACGTAGGCCTTCTCGGCTTCGAGTAGACCCTGGACCGACCAATTGATCGGCTGGCGATAATGCGTCGCAAGCATCGCCAGGCGCAGGACCGGGCCCGGCCAGGACCGGCCACCGAACCGATCCGTCTCGAGCAACTCATGGATGGTGATGAAGTTGCCGAGCGACTTCGACATCTTCTCGCCTTCGACTTGGAGGAAGCCGTTGTGCATCCAAAAGCGCGCCATCGCAGCCGTTCCATACGCGCAGCGGCTTTGCGCGATTTCGTTTTCGTGGTGCGGGAAAATCAGATCAATGCCCCCGCCATGGATATCGAACGTCCGGCCGAGGTGCTTGCCAGCCATTGCCGAGCATTCAATATGCCAGCCAGGTCGGCCCGGAACGTCGATGCCGGCCGGTGACGGCCAGCCCGGCTCGTTGTCCGATGACGGTTTCCAGAGTACGAAATCCATTGCGCCCTTCTTGTAGGGTGCAACATCAACGCGGGCGCCGGCCTCCATTTCTTCCACCGATCGATTGGCGAGGCGGCCGTAGTCCGGCATCGAGGCAACGTCGAAGAGGACGTGGCCGTCAGCGGCATACGCGTGGCCGAGGGCGATCAACTCCTCGATCAGGACCTTCATCTCTTCGATATGCCCGGTTGCGCGCGGCTCGACGGTGGGCTCGAGAACGCCGAGCGTCGCTATGTCGTGATGAAACTGCGCGGCGGTGCGGGAGGTCACCTCGCTGATCGCCTGGTTAAGCGGCCGGTCCGGATATTCCTCAACAGCGCGGGCGTTTATCTTGTCGTCGACATCCGTGATGTTGCGCGCATAGGTGACATGGGTTTCGCCGTAGACGTGGCGCAACAACCGGTAGAGAACGTCGAAAACGATGACCGGCCGTGCGTTGCCGATGTGGGCGTAGTCATAGACCGTCGGGCCGCACACATACATGCGAACGTTGTTGCGCTCGAGCGGCTCGAAAGGCTCTTTGCGACGGGTAAGTGAATTGTAAAAGGTAAGTTTGATGTCGGTCACGGGGACAGATCCTCAACGGTCGGGCGGGCTATGCCCATATGACTGGGCCAATATGACTGGGAATGATAGTAGCGCATTGCATCCCGGCGGTCGGCGCCGGCATGGGCTCAACGACACCAGATGCGACATGTAGTGTGGCATTTGCGCTCGGTCATTCCCGCTATATGCGCGGGAAGCAGGCACGCGTCAACCGGCCGATTGCGGGCCGCAAAGGCGCGGTCATCCGTCCGATGAAAGCCCAACGATCTCCACTGCCCAAATTGCGCTGCATTGACCACCTACCCCGAAACTCTGTTACATCTAGCGCCGCTGAGCGTTAGTAGCGGGCATTGGCGCCAGTCATCCGGAATGGCAGGCGGCGTGCATTGAATCCGGCCCGTCCGGAAGAGGGTCATGAAGGACAATCGACTGGCTCGCGCGATCTGGTGGAGCGTCGTCGGCATGCTGCTGGCGGGGCCAATCGTTGTGGTTGCCAATCAATCGCCAGCACATGCCCAGTTCTGGAAATGGCCGTGGGAGCAGGATGACCCGCAGCCGCGGCGGCAAGCGCCCCCGGTGCAGCGCCCGGCAACTCCAAACGTGCCCGGTTATGCGCGCGACCCCCAAGGCCGCGCACCGGTTTGTCTGCAGCTCGAACAACGGTTGGCCGAAGAGGCCAACCGGGGCGGCCAATCGCGAAACCGCATTCCTGAAATCGAACGCGGAATTCGGAAGGCGCGCCGCGTGGTGCGCCGCGCCGAGCGACAGTTGGACCGCCACGGCTGCTATGAACAGTTCCTGTTCACCAGGTCGCTGCGCCGCACACGCCGGTGCGTGCAACTTGACCGCGAGGCGCGCGACGCCAGTCGAGAGGCCGAGCAGTTGATGGCGCAGCGCCAGCAAATCCTTGGTGCCGGGGACCGATCATATCAGGACGAAATCATTCGCGAGCTTGCACGCAACAATTGCGGCGGCGTTTACCAGCAAGAAGCGCGGCGGCGCAATCCCAACCCGTTCTCCAATTTTTGGCAGGACGAGGATTCTGGTGATTACGGGCGATATCGCGGAAACACGTTCGCGGGATTGCCGTTTGCGACGTACCGAACCGTTTGCGTTCGGCTGTGTGACGGATTTTACTTTCCGGTCAGCTTTTCGACATTGCCAACGCATTTCGCGCGCGATGCCAATGTCTGTCAGTCGCAATGTGCAGCGCCCACCCAGCTCTATTTCCACCAAAACCCTGGCCAGTCGGTTGAACAGATGGTCTCGCATCAGTCGCAGCAACCCTATACCGACCTGAAGACGGCCTTCCGATACCGAAAGGAGTATGTCGCCGGCTGCTCCTGCAAACCATCGGAATTCGTTGCCGAAACCGCTAATGCGTCAGACAAACTGGTCGGTCAGCCGCAGCGAGCCACGCGTAACAGCGCATCGCCCCAGTTCCGTGGCGATCGTCAGGCTCCCAGCCGGCAATAGGGTATCGCTTCAGTTCGCTTGACCGCCTGGCAGCTTTGCATCCGTGATGATGCGCAGGGACAATATCGCTTTCGGACAGCAGATTCGTTTAATTGTCATATTGGTCGTGCACCATCGTGGTGGCGCTTTTTTGCAACGGTTTTTTTTAAGTTCGAATGCTGATCATCGAGGTGAGCGAATATGTCAGAGCATCCACGCTTCGGCGCCCGTCTCGACCTTGCTGGGAGCATCGACATCCGTGCCCTCGACATCGACGCGATCGGTGATGTGAGAACCCTGCAAATTACGGCATTCGAGAAGTTGTGTGCGCCCTATGCCAGCGAGAGCGAGGCCGGCCTCGTGCTTTCTGTACTCTCAGGGGCCAAGCACAGCGAAGAACTCGTACGAAGCGCCAAACGGGGCAAACTGGTGGGCGCGTTCGTCGAAAATCGCCTCACCGGTGTCGTCACCTGGTCGCACAGTCGTGACGACCGGTATACCCAACGGCTGCGTTCGGTGTTCGTCGATCCGATGTTTGCCCGATCCGACATAGGGCGGACGCTCGTCCGACATGTCGAAGGCGTGGCTCTAGCGGCAGGCGCACACGACATGTCTGTGCGATCGTTCATCCAGTCTACCGGATTTTTCGAGCGGCTCGGTTACACCGCAACATCTTTCGGTGCACTGACGCTCGCACCGGATGTTGCAATGGCGGTTTCGTTCCTGCGCAAGTCGCTCGACCAAGGCGCCAAGGCAGCACCGCTCGTGCACTAGATCATATCCGCCTCAGGCGGAATCGCATCGCCGGCTCGCTCATCCTCGCGATCGCCCAATACAATGATGCCGTGGCCGGTCGGGAGGCGGAGCGGGATGGTTTCAGCTCAACCTGAAAGACTGTAGGCGGCGGACGGGCTGTTCCAAGAACGGAATGCAATGGGCCTGCCGGGCGGCTCTGGAAATGCGCTTGGCCGGTTCATGCTGCCTGGACGTGCTCCGGCCGAATCAAATGCGCTGGGATAGCCTGCTCAGGAGCTGTTCCGGTGAAAACGCACTGAGTTCGACCCGGCCAGTGTCGGCAGAATACCAATTGAACTTACCGATCGATTTTCGGATTTGGCCAAACTGTTTGCCGCACCGCGTGAGTTTGATGGTGTGAGGCTCGGCATAATCGGCACGAATGCCCAGTCTGGCGAACTGGTCCGGACGCAGAACCTTCTTGAGCTGGTTACGGTTTCCTTGCAAAAAGCGCATTGGTCATACCCGGCATGTTAAGGATTGGTTGTAGGTATACAGCGAGTTGACGGATATCCAACAGCGGGTCGGTTTTGCGGTTAGCAGAGCGTTAAGAGGCCAGTGACACGTTTATCTTTCCTTCATTCACCGGTGCTTGCTTGCGGGCGCGACCGGGCAGGCTGATGCGCCGGGCTTTGAGCCGCACTGCACCTGAGGCGCGCACTTTTTGGGGGCTGCGATAGAAATGGCCGAGTTCGTGATTGTAGGCGGCGGCGTTTACGGTGCTGCGGTGGCTTTTTGGCTCGCACGACAGGGCGCCGACGTCCACCTGTTCGAGGCCAAGACAATTGGCAACGGGGCTTCGGCCGGTCCCGGCCGCCGGGGAACGCGCGCGAACGGTCGCGATGTTCGCGAACTTCCGCTCGTGCGGTTGGCGCATGAGATGTGGCCAACTCTACATGAGGAGCTCAAGACGGCGCCGTTTTTCGAACGCACCGGCCACCTGATGCTGATCGAGCGCGAGACCGACCTGGCAGCGGCCGACGCCCGCGCTCTGATGCAGAACCAGCACGGGACAGAGACCCACCTTCTCGATGCAAATGCCGTGCGCGAGCGCGAGCCGGGTGTTAACGACGCCGTCATTGGCGCGCTTTATTGCCCGCTGGACGGGGCGACAGATCATTCGGCTGCAACCCTCGCCTTTACCGAGGCCGCCCAGCGTGCCGGGGCAACGATCCGAGAACACACGAAGGTGACAAGGCTCGAGTTCGAGGGTGATCGGGCGACCGGCGTGTTTACGATGGCCGGCGAACGCATCGCGATCGAGCGCGGTCTTTTCGTTCTGGCCAATGCCGGCGTCCAATCGCTGATCGGCGATCGTCTAAGCCTCCCCGTTTGGAGCCGCACGTTCCAGGTGTTGTTTACGGCGCCCTTTGACGGACTGGCCGTGCGGCATCTGATCGGACACGCCAGCCGTACGCTGGCCGTTAAGGCGGAAGCAGGCGACCGCATCATGATATCGGGTGGGCTTCCCGGACAATGGGACCCGGAAACGGAGACGGGGACCGCAGTCGAGCCTTCGATCTCAGCCAACTTCGCCGATGCGATCAGCGTGTTTCCGGCTCTCGAGCGGGCAACGATCGAGAGCGCCGATGCAGATCATCTCGAAACCGTGTCGATCGATAATATCCCGGTGATTGATCTCATTCCCGGCTGTGCCAATGCGATATACGCCACCGCCTGGTGTGGTCACGGTTGGGCCATTGCGCCGACGGTTACGAAGCTGCTCGCTGAGTGGGCGACAAATGGCCAACGCCCCGCACTATTGGCGCCGTTCACGCACGGGCGCTTTGCTGCATGAACTTCCATGTCCGAAACCCAGGGGTCCCGATTCGGGGATGTCGGTTGGCCTGCGCTTGAATTCTCTGTGGCGCGCGCGGGACCCGGTCAGGCGCCTCCTCGAGGCGAGGCAAGTGCCCGACGCGCGGCAGTCGCCTGAACGGTCCCTTGCCGACGAGGTGGCAGGGCGCCTGCCGCCTGCGTCCCTGGTGTTGCAAGAATTGGGTTGCGGGACGACGGCGATGGCGGGTGCACAGCTGAACTCACCAGCACGTACCCTTGATCGAAATCAATGCCGGCCCAATTCGGCCACACTTACACTCGGACGTTTATGACGCGCGGCCGGGAGGACGACCATGCAGAACAAAGGAAACGGAGAATTTCCGGATGGCCAAGATCATTCAAAACCGGCCGCCGGTCCTGCGGAAACCGACGCCGGCTCTGCGAAAACCGATACGGGTACGGTATCGCCCGCCGACGGCGCGCCCGTCGAGGAGACTGGCGAGCGCCCGGGCCATCGCCCGACCGAGATGCGTCATGACAAAGACGCCATCCGGCGGATCTTCGAGACGGGCGAATATCCCTACAAGCGCAAAATTTCACGCTCGGCCTATGAGAAGCAAAAGGCCGAACTGCAGGTGGAACTGCTCAAGGTCCAGGAGTGGGTCAAGCAGACCCGCAGCAAGATTGTTTTGATTTTCGAGGGTCGTGACGCGGCCGGCAAGGGCGGCACGATCAAGCGCTTCACCGAACACATGAACCCACGCGGTGCGCGGGTGGTCGCGCTCGAGAAACCAACGGAGCGCGAGAAGTCACAGTGGTATTTTCAGCGCTACATCGAGCAGTTTCCGGCCGGCGGCGAAATCGTTCTTTTCGACCGCTCGTGGTACAACCGGGCTGGGGTGGAACGCGTGATGGGGTTTTGCACGCCGAACGAGTACCTCGAGTTCATGCGCGAAGCACCGGAGATCGAGCGGATGATGGTGCGCAACGGCATCATCCTGTTCAAGTACTGGTTCTCGGTCACTCGCGAACAGCAGCACCGCCGGTTCGTCGCGCGCGAAAACGAACCGTTGAAGAAGTGGAAATTGTCGCCCATCGATCGTCAGTCGCTCGACAAATGGGACGACTACACGGAAGCCAAGGAGGCCATGTTCTTTTACACCGACACGGCCGATGCCCCTTGGACGATCATCAAGTCGGACGATAAGAAGCGCGCGCGCCTGAACTGCATGAAGCATTTTCTGGCGGCGCTGCCCTATCCGGAAAAAGACGAGCATATTGTCGGCCGGCCCGATCCACTGATCGTCGGCAGCACGGACCATGTAATCGGCCGCTCCGAGCACATTCTCGGCAAGAGCCTTCACCCGGAAACGCGAAAAGCGACCTGATTCCCCCGGCAAGGCGCGCGGCATTGTTAACCAACAATGACAAAGCGTTGGTTCTGCGTTGTAAAATCAGTCTGAATTGCAGCACACGTTCACGTGAAATTCATCGGTGGCGGTGTCTTTGACCGGTGTACATTTCAATTCTCCGGGGCGGGTTGCAATGCCGGTATTTCGTTACGCCTTTCTACTGTCGTGCCTTGCGCTCGTTGGGACATTTACTCTTCTGGTCGGGCTGCCCCAGTCGGCGCTCGCGAAATCCTGCGGCGGGCTCAACCAGCGCGCCTGCCCGATCCTGAAGAAGGGTCCGCAATGCGACCGTGGTCTGCGCAAGGTGCGCGGCGTCTGTGTGCGGGCGAAATCGAAACCCAAACCCATTCGCATCATCCGGCCGAAGCCCAAGAAATGCGGTGGGTTGAACGAGCCGGCCTGTCCGCTCCTTAAGAGGGGTGCTCCCTGTAAATCCGGTTTGGCCAACATCCGCGGCATTTGTGTGCGCTGCGGCGGGCTCAACCAGTTGGCCTGCCCACCGCTCAAGAAAGGCCCGCAGTGCCAGCGTGGCCTAATCAAGATTAACGGCAGATGCATTCAGTGCGGTGGCCAGAACCAGCGTGCCTGCCCGCTGCTCAAGAAAGGCACCCCGTGCAAACCCGGGCTGGCCAACATCCGCGGTGTATGCGTGCGCTGCGGCGGGCTCAACCAGAAGGCCTGTCCGCCGCTCAAGAAAGGCCCGCAGTGTCAGCGCGGCCTGACCAAGATCAAAGGCATTTGCGTCCAATGCGGCGGCCTCAATCAACGCGCCTGCCCGCTGCTCAAGAAAGGGTCGCAGTGCCAGCGTGGCCTGACCAACATCGGCGGCAAGTGCCTGCGCTGCGGCGGCCTCAACCAGCGTGCCTGCCCGCCGCTCAAAAGAGGCGCCCAGTGCCAACGCGGCCTGACCAAGATCAAAGGCATTTGCGTCCAATGCGGCGGCCTCAATCAACGCGCCTGCCCGCTGCTCAAGAAAGGGTCGCAGTGCCAGCGTGGCCTGACCAACATCGGCGGCAAGTGCCTGCGCTGCGGCGGGCTCAACCAACCTGCATGCGCACTACTTAATCGAGGAGCGCAGTGCAATCCCGGCCTGACCAATGTGCGCGGGACGTGCCGCAAGTTGAACTGTGGCGGGCTCAACCAGGCGCCCTGTCCCAAGACCGTCCGGTTGCGGGGCTGCAATAAGGGCCTGGGTGCATTCCAGGGCCGATGCCGCCAAAAGTCCGCCAACCCGGCGTTCTGTGGCAGGCGAGGCCAGCCGGCTTGTCCAATCACCATTCGCCCGTTCCGCTGCAATCGTGGCCTGCAAAGCCGTGGCGGCGTTTGCCAGAAGGCACAGGTCTGCGGCCAGCCGGAATTGCCGGCCTGTCCCAAAAGCACGGGGCAAGCTCCCTGCGTGGATGGCTATGCACCGCAGCCGATCACCAACATCTGTAAGATTGCAATCGTGGCCGGGGCGCAAAAGACCGCCATTGAAACCGGCAAGCGTTGCTTCAACGATTTCAAGCCGATGATCAAACCGATGATCAACTTCGGCGCGTGCCAAAAAGGCCTTGGCAAGCTCAAAGCGCTTAAACGTGCCATCAAGGCCAAGGAAGCCGGTGACATTCGCGGCATCGTCGAGGCTGCCGCATGTCGTGATGAGCTAAACGCCCTGATCAACACGCTCAAACAGAAGGGCTTCAAGTCGTTTTCGCTCGGCGTAGGTGGGGAGGCGTCGGCCGGTGTCGGTGTCTCGGCTGAATTCTTTGTGGCAATGAACCTCGATCGGACCGGGGCAACCCTTTACGAGCAGGTGGGCGCCAGCCTCGGCTATCAATTGGGCGGCAGCCTCAATGGTGTAGTCTCGGCATTCTACGACAGAGCGCAAAACTTGAGCGGCGGCGGCAAGAGCTTTTCCGTATCGCTCAAGGTGTTCGGCGGCGGGGGGGGCGGTGTCGGCCTGAGCAAAGGTAAGTCACCGCGCTGCGAAAGCTTCTCGGCGACAGCCGGTGTCGGAGGACTTGCCAACACCGGCAACATTGCCCTGACGCAAACGTTCAAACTCCTTCGCATTCCCAAGCCGGACTTTTCGCCGGGCTGCAAGAACGTCACCATCAGAGCAATCAATCAGACCGGGCGCGAAATCAAGGTCGTCGATATCGACTTCTACGACTACAAGCAGGACCGTTGGCGTTCGAAGGTCACGAAAAACGAAACCGTTCGGAGTGGACGGACCTTTAGGCGAACCCTCAAGCTGCAAAAGGTCGGCGGCGATCAGACACGCGTCAAGATCCAGTACCGCGTGCGCAAGAAGGCGTCCGGCCTCGGTCAATGGTCAAAAGTCTTCGAGCAGCAAACCGCTGCCAAAGTGTGCACCAATAGCACGACGTTCGCGGTCGGGTTGTCGCGGCGCTAACGACATCGGCAATGCCTGGCAGTTCGACGACCCGTCAATGTCTCGCCGCCCTTTGCATTGACACCTGTCCGGCAATTCTGCCGGCAGGCCGGGCGCGGGCTGGCCACAACTCACGATGAAGGCGCAATGTTAATGAAACTGACACGGATCGGCGTTTGCCTCGTGGCGGGTTGTCTGCCATTCGCCGCAGCACTGGCCGGCGATGCAATACTCGGGGATTGGGAGGCGACCTGGGTCAAGGGAGTTGAGCGCTCAACCTATTCGCCGATTGAGTTGACGTTCAAGGCCGAGCAGGTCGGCGGCTACGTACACGGCAGTGGTGGCTGCAACCGCGTCACTCGCCGCTTCGAACTCAAGGACGGCAAGGTCCTACTGACGGGCCCGATGACGTCTACGCGGATGTATTGCGGCGGTGTCAAGCACGCCATTGAACGCGTCGTATTGCGATTGCTCGGCCACGAGACCGGCTGGTCCGTGGAAGGCGGCAAACTCGTTCTGCGCGCCGCCGACAACTCACGTGTGGCTGACTTCAGTCGCGTAGTTCCGCTGCGCCTTCCAAAGTAAGACTGAAATGGTTGTCGCGCTACGCTGTGCCGGTCGGGGCCGCACTCTTGCAAGCGCGTGACGACTGTTTCTCGATCGGAGTCATGCGTGGCCATCACCTCGTCAGTTCTGTGGCCATTTTTCCATCTCCAACATTCCAGTTAGACTGATCGGTCGCCGGCCGACGGGCGCGCGCCATGGGGCAAGCCGTTCACATGAACAACTTCGAGATTGCCCAAAGGAATTGATCAGGTGACTGGGCTGCGACGGTTGGCCGACTGGCTTGCGAAGCAGGATCAGACACGCTTTATCTGGATCAACGGAATTGCCGCGGCCTACCGGGACGACCAATACCGATTGAGGCTCCACATCGACTATATCCGCTCGCGTCTCGAGGCACATGCGCAAGCAACATGCGGATCGGACCCGCTCCGATGGTAAATCAAATCGTCTCAGCAAACCGGTTGGTGATCGGGTAGCGGCGGTCGCGACCGAAATTGCGCGATGAAATCTTGACGCCCGGTGCCGCCTGCCGACGCTTGTATTCGGCAATGTTCAAGAGGCGCGCAACGCGCCGCACAGTTTCCGGCTCGTGTCCGCGGGCCACTATTTCGGCAAGCGATCGTTCGTCCTCCACCAGTGCGGTCAGAATGTCGTCGAGGACATCGTAGGGCGGGAGGCTGTCCTGATCCGTCTGGTTCTCGCGCAGCTCAGCGGTCGGCGCCTTGGTCAGTATGTTTTCCGGCACCACGATGCCGGCAGGGCCGAGCGCATCATGCGGGACAGCGCCGTTGCGCCAGGCTGCGACGCGGTAGACCTCGGTCTTGTAGAGGTCCTTGATCGGATTGAAACCGCCGTTCATGTCGCCATAGAGCGTGGCGTAGCCGACCGACATCTCACTCTTGTTGCCGGTGGTGACCACCATGCTGCCGAACTTATTGGAGACGGCCATCAGGATCGTGCCGCGCGTACGGCTCTGGATGTTTTCTTCCGCGACACCCGAATTCTGACCGGCGAACATGTCCGCAAGCGCGCCCAGGAAGCCTTCAACCGGCTCGGCGATCGGGATGGTGTCATACTTGACGCCCAGTGCCTCGGCGCAGGCTGCTGCATCGGACAAGCTTTCGTCCGAGGTGTAGCGATAGGGGAGCATGATGCAGTGGACGCGATCGGCGCCAAGGGCATCGACCGAGAGCGCTGCGACGAGTGCGGAATCGATACCGCCGGAAAGCCCAAGCACGACACCCGGAAACCCATTCTTGTCCACGTAGTCGCGCAAGCCCAGCATACAGGCCTGGTAGGCAGCGCCTTCATCTGTCGCCACAACCGCACGCGGGCCTTGAGCGCAATGCCAGGTATCGCCATCGCGCGACCAGTTCGTGACGACGAGATCTGACTGCCAGGCCGGAAGCTGAACGGCGAGGCTGGCATCCGCATTCAAAACGAACGAGGCGCCATCGAAGACCAGTTCATCCTGACCGCCGAGCTGATTGACGTAGGCCATCGGCAGCTTATTTTCCGTGACCCGGGCGACAGCAATATTGAGGCGCACATCCGGCTTCTTCCAGTCGAACGGTGAGCCGTTGGGCACGATCAGGAGTTCGGCGCCGCATTCCGCGAGGCACTCGCACACGTCCTCGCTCCAGATGTCCTCACAAATCGGTACGCCAATGCGGACGCCCTTGAAGTCGACCGGGCTCGGCAGCGGGCCGGCAGCGAACACGCGCTTTTCGTCGAACACGCCGTAGTTCGGCAAATCCGACTTGAAGCGCACTGCCTTGACGGCTCCGTCGGCAAGGAGGGCAACGGCGTTGTAGACGCCGTCTGCCTCGGGCCAAATGGTGCCGACGAGGACGGCCGGACCGGCAGCGTCGATTTCGGTTGCGAGCGCTTCAACCGCTGCGCGCGAAGCGGTGGCAAAAGCGGGTTTGAGAACAAGATCTTCAGGCGGATAGCCGGGCACGAACAATTCCGACAAGACGAGCAGGTCGGCGCCGTCGCTCGCTGCTGCTGCACGGGCTTGGCGCACCTTGTCGATGTTGCCGGGTATATCACCGACAACGGGATTGAGCTGGGCCAAGGCAATGCGCAGGCTGTTTGGCGGGGTCTCGCTCATGGTTCATCACTTGTCGTGCAGGTTCGCCACGCGCGATTGGGACCAGAACTTCGCCCCAAAGTCCAGTGTGGCAAGGTGCGAAGTTCTGATCCGGTCCGGGCGGCTGGCAAGCTCGCTGGTGCCGGACACAGCCTCGTCGCGCCCGCGCACCCATACCGCGCTCTCACGGATGGGACGAAGCCCGGGGCAGGCCGGCGGCGAGGTTTCCCCCAGGCGCAAGGGTCTACGCACTCGCCAACAGCGAACGTTCCTCCGGCATCACGCGCTGGCTTCGCTGTTGCTTGAGGCGTTCTGCAATCAGAAACGCCAATTCCAGCGCCTGGTCGGCGTTGAGGCGCGGGTCGCAGTGTGTGTGGTAGCGGTCCTGCAGATCGGCTTCGGATACCGCCTTTGCACCGCCGGTACACTCGGTGACGTTCTGACCGGTCATTTCGACATGAACACCGCCAGCGTGCGTACCTTCTGCAAGGTGGACATCGAAGAAGCCGTTGACCTCCCCGAGGATGCGGTCGAACGGCCGCGTCTTGTAGCCGGTATTCGAGGTGAGCGTATTACCGTGCATCGGATCGCAGGACCAGATCACCACCTTGCCTTCACGTTCGACGGCGCGGATGAGGGAGGGAAGCTTGTCTGCGACCTTGTCCTCGCCGAAGCGGCAGATCAACGTCAGGCGGCCAGGCTCGTTGGCGGGGTTCAGGATATCGATCAGCTCAATCAGGTTGTCGGGTTCGAGCGAGGGGCCGCACTTGAGGCCGATCGGGTTCTTGATGCCGCGGAAGTACTCAACGTGGGCATGGTCGGCCTGACGCGTACGGTCGCCGATCCAGACGAAATGACCGGACGTTGCGTAGGGCTCGCCCGTGGTGGAGTCGGTCCGGGTCATCGCCTCTTCGTAGCCAAGCAGCAATGCTTCGTGACTGGTGTAGAACGGCACGGCGCGCAAGGCTGGGGTGTTGTCGGAGGTGATTCCGCAGGCATGAATGAAATCCAGGGCCTCGGACAAGCGGTCGGCAAGCTCTCTGTAGCGGTGTGCCTGAGGGCTGTCTGCCAAGAACCCCAGCGTCCATTGATGGACCCGGTCGAGGTCAGCAAAACCGCCCGTCGAGAATGCCCGAATGAGGTTCAAGGTCGCCGCAGACTGGCGGTAGGCCTGCAACTGGCGGTGCGGGTTAGGTTCGCGTGCGTCGCTCGTGAACTCGGCACCGTTAATGATATCCCCGCGATAGCTCGGCAATTCGACGTCGCCCTGTTTCTCAACGGGCGAAGATCTTGGCTTGGCAAATTGGCCCGCAATCCGCCCGACCTTGACCACCGGCATGCCGCCGGCATAGGTCAGGACCACCGCCATCTGCAGGAAAACACGGAAGAAATCACGAATATTGTCGGCGTGGTGCTCAGCGAAGCTTTCGGCGCAATCGCCGCCCTGCAACAGGAAGGCGCGTCCTTCGGCAACCTGGGCCAGCGACTGCTTCAGGTTGCGTGCCTCACCGGCAAAAACAAGCGGGGGAAAGCCCGATAGTTGCTTTTCGACGGCTGCGAGCGCTTGCCCGTCACGATAGTCCGGGACCTGGACAATCGGTTTCGATCTCCAGCTATTGGGGCTCCAGGCGGCCGACATGGTCGTCTCCTCAGGATCGGTGTCAAATCTGTGTTGGGCGGCGCAGCAGGCCCGGTGAAAGTTGCCGATACAGGAAAAACGTCAACCGGCCTTGCGCCTCGCATCTTGTTTGCGGCTTATAAGATAGATTTGGGGCCAATGTCAGCCGTTTCATCAGAAAATGAAAAACGGCCATTCCCGGGCCGTTGATGGGTTAGAGTGCCTTGCACGCTTTCGTCACAGGGTGATCGGGCGTCACAGGTTGATTGGGCAGGTTTACATGGCGGTCAAGGAACCAAGTTTCAGGTTCGGGATCGAGGAGGAATATCTCCTTGTCGATGTTGCAACGCGCGAGCTCAAAGCAGCGCCAAGCGTTCTGCTGGAAGCCTGCCGTGCTGCCTGTCCGGGTCAGATTGCCATCGAGCTGATGCGCTCGCAGATCGAGGTCGGAACCCGGCCGGCCCACGCCTTCTCGGAGGCGCGAGCAGATCTCGCCAACCTGCGCGCCAACGTCGCCCGGCTGGCACGCGAGCACGGTCTTGCGCCGATTGCCGCCTCGTCGCACCCGATCGGCGGCTACAGGCATCAGGAGACATCACAGGGCGAGCGTTATACGGCACTCGCGCGTGACCTTGCAGGTGTAGGCCGGCGCCTCGTGATCTGCGGCATGCATGTGCACGTCGAGATCGAAGACCATGATCTGCGGATCGATATCCTCAATCAGGCCCGCTATTTCCTGCCTCATCTGCTGGCGCTGTCGACGTCGTCGCCGTTCTGGGAAGGTGAAAATACCGAACTCAAGAGTTTTCGCATTTCGATTTTCAATGGTCTGCCGCGAACCGGAGTGCCGGGCCGACTCGAAAGCTGGAATGCGTACACCGCGATGGTCGATGTGATGGTGCGCGCCGGTGTCGTCGAAGATGCGAGCAAGATCTGGTGGGATCTGCGCCCGTCATCGAAGTTTCCGACGCTCGAAATGCGCATCACCGATATTTGCACGCGGCTCGACGATGCGATGGTCGTCGCAGCGCTGTTCGTCTGCCTGTGCCGCATGCTCTACCGTCTCAGGCGCAACAACCAGAGCTGGCGCCAGTATCCGGTCGAACTGCTGCAGGAGAACCGATGGCGCGCGCAACGCTATGGCGTGCATGGCGAACTCGTTGATTACGGGCGCGGCGAGTTGGTCGCGTTTCCCAAGCTGGTCGAAGAAATCTTGGACTTCATCGCCGAAGATGCAGAGGCGCTGGGGTGTGGCGATATCATTCTCGGCGCCCGTGACATTGCCCGTGACGGCACCAGCGCCGACCGGCAGGCGAAGGTCTACGGGGATGCCATCGCCGCCGGCCAGTCATCGCGTGATGCCCTCGCAGCCGTCGTTGACCATCTGGTCAAGGAAACGGCGGGAAATGAGAACGTGAACCGAAACTAAAGCGCGTCGCAATAAAATGCGCTGCGCTTTTGGGTTTCATTGCCTCACGCCGCTATTCGCGCTTCGCGCGGCGGCTCCGGCGGGGCGGCCGTTCGGCCGGGTCGCGTTGCTCCCTTCGGGTTGTTTGCCTCACGCCGCTATGCGCGCTGCGCGCGGCGGCTCCGGCGGGGCGGCCGTGCGGCCGGGTCGCGTTGCTCCCTTCGGGTTTGATTGCCTCACGCCGCTATGCGCGCTGCGCGCGGCGGCTCCGGCGGGGCGGCCGTTCGGCCGGGTCGCGTTGCTCCCTTCGGGTTTCTTTGCCTCACGCCGCTATGCGCGCTGCGCGCGGCGGCTCCGGCGGGGCGGCCGTTCGGCCGGGTCGCGTTGCTCCCTTATGAGTGAACCCGTTTTGCTGCGATATGGCTTAGCAGCGGCAATCCCGGTGGCGGGCCGGTCTCCAGGCGGGTCTGGCGCACGAAAAACAGTTTCATCTCGAAATCCAGCGGTATTTCCAGGTCCGATGTGCAACCGCGGTTGGCAAACTGCCCGGCGATGTGCAAACAGGGCGCGGAAACGGTGCATTGCGAGTCGCCTCGGCGCTGCCCGCCCCCGCAAGACTGAGCGAGGAACGCTATCATGCTTCAGGACGGCAAGATTTTCGTCGGCAAGAGTGTCAAGGGCGAGTATCTCGACCTCAGCCTTGCAAACCGTCACGGCCTGATCACCGGGGCGACGGGTACCGGTAAGACAGTGTCGCTGCAGGTGCTCGCCGAAGGATTTTCGGATGCCGGGGTGCCGGTTTTTGCAGCCGACATCAAGGGCGACCTCTCCGGCATCGGCGTGCCCGGCACGCAGAAGGACTTCATTGACAAACGGCTGCAGGACGTCGGACTGCCCGCGTTCGATCCCAAAGGTTATCCGACGGTGTTTTGGGACGTGTTCGGCGAACAGGGCCACCCGATCCGCGCAACCGTGACGGACATGGGGCCGCTGCTGCTGTCACGCCTCCTGGAACTCAACGAAGTTCAAGAGGGCGTGCTCAACATCATGTTCCGCGTCGCACAGGACGAAAGCATGCCGATGCTCGACCTGAATGACCTGAGGTCGATGGCAGTCAACGTTTCCGAGCGCAGCAAGGAGCTTTCCAAGCAATACGGCAACGTTGCATCCGCATCCGTGGGCGCGATCCAGCGCCGCCTGCTGGTGCTCGAAGATCAAGGTGCGAACCAGTTCTTCGGTGAACCGGCGGTCAATATTCAAGACTTCATGAAGACGACCTATGACGGGCGCGGTTTCGTGAACCTGCTTGCTGCCGACAAGCTGTTCCAGAACCCGCGCCTTTACGCGACGTTCCTGTTGTGGCTGCTGTCCAAACTATGGGAGGAACTGCCCGAGGTCGGCGATCAACCCAAACCCAAGCTGGTGTTCTTTTTCGACGAAGCACACCTGTTGTTCGACGAAGCACCCAAGGCATTGCTGGAGCGCGTGGAGCAGGTTGCTCGGCTTATCCGCTCAAAGGGCGTGAGCATCTTTTTCATCACCCAGAACCCGCTTGACGTTCCGGATACCGTTTCCTCGCAGCTCGGCAATCGAATCCAGCATGCGCTGCGCGCCTATACGCCGAAAGAACAACGTGCCGTGCGCGCTGCTGCCGAGACCTTCCGACCCAATCCGGACCTCGATACCGAGCGCGTCATTCTTGAGCTTGGCGTCGGCGAGGCCCTGGTCTCGTTTCTTGAGAACAAAGGTGAACCGTCCGTCGTGCAGCGCACGTTGATCCGGCCACCGAATGGCCAGATCGGGCCGATGACGGCGGCCGAACGACAGGAGGCAATATCGCGTAGTCCCGTTGCAGGCAAGTACGACGAGGCCGTCGATCGCGAGAGCGCGCACGAAATGTTGCAAGCCCGCGCTGCACAACTCGCCGAGCAGCGCGCCAAAGCTGAAGCGGAAGCGGAAAAGAGCAAGAACAGCTGGGCAAACGTCATTTTCGGCCGCGGGCCGCGCGGCGGGCGCTCGCTTGGCGAACAGGTGACGCGGGACATCGGACGCTCGCTCATGCGCCGGATCATTTCGCGGTCGCTGCGCTCCGTTTTCCGCGCCATCGGGATGCGCTGACTGAAAGGGGCGTCCTCGGCCTGAACGACACCGCACGCTGCAAACCATGTTGGTTGGCAGCCGCGAATCACTCACACTGCGACATCATGAACCTACGCGATACGGGGAGGCGGGGATGTCGCAACTTCTGCCAACGGCACTTATGATCTGGTTGGTCGTCGCGTGCGTGTTGTTTGCTCTTTCCGCCTACCAGAAGAGCGAGCTGCGCCGTTGGGTTTCGGCAGCATCCGGGACGGCGGCCATTTCATCTGAACAGGGTGTTTTGCTGCAGCGGCTGGCAAATCGCTTTGCATGGTGGAACCTGCTGCAGCATCTCGCGGTGGTCATCAGCATCGTGTGTGCGTGCTTTCTGATTGCCTATTGGGTCACGTCGGTCGCCGCGATGCAGGTTGCCAACGCGGCGTATGTCTATGCGAGAATGTGACGGCACTGGAGCATTCCCACCGCAACGCCCTGTTCAAAGGCCAGCAGCCATGCCGCCGTCAACGGCGAGTTCGGCACCGGTGATGAATTTCGAGTCATCTGATGCGAAAAACAGGGCGGCGCTCGCGACATCATGAGCTTCGCCGAATCGGCGGAGCGGTGTCTGATCCAGCAAGGCCCTGTTGATCATCGGGTTGCGTAACACACGGGCCGTCAACGCAGTTTCGATAAAACCCGGTGCAAGTGCATTGACGCGAATTCCGAATGGCGCGTACTCGACGGCCAAAGCGCGCGTGAGTGCTGAGACGGCACCTTTCGTGGCCGAATAGCCGGCAAGCTGGCGCAGGCCGCGATGGCCCATGATCGAGGCGAGATTGATCAAGGAGGCATTGCCTGAAGCGCGCATCAGATCAAACCCGTCGCGGGCGATACGGACGACGCCATCGAGATTGACCTCGCGAATCGTTTCCCAGTCGGCATCCGTCATGTGGCGAAAGTCACCGCGGACGTTGAGCCCGGCATTGTTGACGATGACATCAAGCTTGCCGCGATCAGCTTCGATGGTGCGGAAGACCGCCGAGACGTCCTGGCCTTTCGAAACGTCACAGCCGATGCCAACGGCGCTTCCGCCGGCGGTGGTGATCGCCGTTGCGGCAGCCTCTGCGGCTGTGCCATCGATATCTGCGAGATAAACTGCAGCGCCTTCGCCGGCAAAGCATTCCGCGGTCGCCCGTCCGATGCCGGCTGCTGCGCCTGTAACGAGGGCGATACGACCCTGCAGCCTGCCCATTCACCTCTCCCCGGCGCGCCTGATCGAAAGTCATCCGATACGATTGCTGGCGGTTAATTCGCGCAAGCGACGCGATAGATCAAGCGCTCCCTTGGCAACGTATTTAACCCGGCTGCCACTTTTCGCGCATTGTAACGAGCTCTTCGGCGGCGCTCGGATGCAGCGCCATCGTGTTATCGAAGTCCTGCTTGGTGGCACCCATGCGCATTGCAATTGCTGCCATCTGAACAATCTCGCCAGCGTCGGGACCGACGATATGGCAGCCAACGACGCGCTGGTCAGCACCATTGACCAGCAACTTCATAAGCATGCGCTCCTCACGGCCAGACATCGTTGCCTTCATCGGACGAAAGCGCGACTTGTAGATATCGAGGTTCGGGAACTGCTCGCGAGCTTCGTGCTCCGGCAGACCGACCGTACCGATTTCCGGGGTCGAAAACACAGCGGTCGGGATCATCTCGTAGCCGACCGTGCGCGGGTTGGCGCCAAATACGCTATCGGCAAAGGCGTGGCCTTCCTGGATGGCCACCGGGGTGAGATTGACGCGGTCAGTCACGTCACCAACGGCGTAGATGTTTTCGATGTTCGTCCGTGATTGCGCGTTGACGGCAACTTCGCCTTTTTTGCCGAGGGCTACGCCGGCTGCTTCGAGACCCAGGCCGGACGTGTTGGGGCTGCGGCCAATGGCGAACATGATCTGGTCGGCGGCCAACACCTCACCATTGGTGATCGTGCCGTGCAATCCGTCAGCGCGCTTTTCGATCTTTTCGAAGACGGCGTTGGTGATGATGCGGATGCCGCGCCGGCTGTACTCCTCGGTGAGCGCGTCGCGCAGGTCTTCATCGAAGCCTCGCAGGATCTTGTCACGGCGATAAATCAGCGTCGTCTCGGCACCGAGACCGGCGAAGATGCCAGCAAACTCGACCGCGATGTAACCGCCACCGGCGATGACGATACGGCGGGGAAACTGACCAAGATGGAAAGCCTCGTTCGATGTGATGACGTGTTCAATGCCCGGCAGGTCAGGATCAAGATTGACGCTGCCACCGGTGGCGACAAGGATCTTGTCGGCCGTGATGGTCTGGCCATCTCCCGTGAGGCGGATCGTGTTTGCACCCTCCACCACTGCGCGGCTGCGAAATGCGGTGACGCCAGCGCTTTCGAGGTTGCGCAGATAGATGCCCTCCAGACGGGCAATTTCCTTGTCCTTGTTTGCGATCAGCTTCTTCCAGTCGAAGCTCGGCTCCGTTGCGCCCCAGCCAAAGCCTACGGCGTCTTCGAATTCGTCGCGGAACCGGCTGGCATAGACCAGGAGTTTCTTGGGTACGCACCCGCGGATGACGCAGGTGCCGCCGAAGCGGTACTCCTCAGCAAGAGCGACGCGCGCGCCGTAGCCTGCGGCAATGCGTGCTGCGCGTACACCGCCGGAACCACCGCCGATGACAAACAGGTCGTAATCAAATGCACTCATGGCGGCTCCGTTTGTTGTCTGCGCAATCGAACGCGGTTGGCGGTTGGCGCTTTGCAGTTCGGCCGGCTCAGACCGTGAGCGGGGCCTCGTCGTCGTAATCAGCCTCGAGCACTGTGACGCCGTCGCTGCCGGCGATGATGGCCATGTCGGCAAACTCGAGGAAAAGGCCGTGCTCGACGACGCCGGGAACGGCGCCGAGGAAGTCGGCCAGCGTTTCAGGGTCCGGGATTTCGGAAAAACTGCAATCGAATATGGCGTGGTTGCTGTCGGTCGTGAAGGTCTCGCCCGTTTCGGTCTTGCGCAATGCGATTTCGCCGTCGAGGTCGAGTTCGTGCGCCAACGCAGAAATCATGCGCTGAGTCGCTCCGAGCCCGAACGTGACCACCTCGACCGGCAATGGAAAGCGGCCAAGCGTTGTAACTAGCTTGCTGTCGTCGGCGATGATGATCAGTGCGTCCGAGGCAGCGGCGACAATTTTTTCGCGCAGAAGCGCCCCGCCGCCGCCCTTTATCAGGCGAAGTTGATCGTCGATTTCGTCGGCACCATCGATTGTGAGGTCGAGGAGCAGCTGGTTATCGAGGCTGGTTAGCGGTATGCCGCGGGCCTGCGCCTGGCGCTCGGTCGCTAGCGACGTCGGCACGCCGGTGATCTCGAAGCCATCGGCGACCTTTTCGCCGAGCAGGTCGACAAATGCGGCAGCCGTCGAGCCGGTACCGAGGCCAATCACCATGCCGGGTTTGACAAATTCCAGGGCGCGGCTGGCGGCGGCCGTCTTCTTTTCATCTGGGCTCATGCCGGGTTTGTCCTTCAGCTTTGAGATTCGGACGCGACTGGCATCGACATGGCGTCTTTTGCGGTTCGGGGCAAGGCCCGGCCGAGGAATTGGGCGAGCCTTGCCGGCTTGCGTGCGATGCTGCCGGCCGCTAAGCCTGCCGCGCCAGGACATGGCGGCGGGCTTGGGAGACAGATCGATATGGTTGTTGGAGCTGGTGGACGTGGATACGACGGGCACACCGTTGTCTTCGACCTCGACGGGACCCTGCTCGACACCGCACCCGACCTGATCAGCGCCGTCAACCAGACGCTGGCGTTGGCCGGCGGCACGCCAGTTCGCGCCGATATCCTGCGGCCGGTCGTCAGTTTTGGCGGGCGCGAGATGATTCGGACGGGACTCGATCGCTCAGGCCTCGACACTTCGGATCAGGCTGTGGACGCCCTGTTCCAATCGTTCCTGGAACATTATGGTGGCCATTTCGCAATCGAGACAGTGCCGTTCCCGGGCCTTTTCGACGCGCTCGACGGCCTCTTGGAGGGCGGTGCGGGGCTGGCGGTCTGTACCAACAAGATCGAAGCGCTGACGTGGCCCTTGCTCGAGGCGTTTGACCTTGCGGCGCGATTTTCAGCGGTGACCGGGCGGGACACGTTTCCCGTGTGCAAACCCGACCCACGCCATCTGCTGGGAACGATTGCGAAGGCCGGCGGAGACCCAACCCGTGCGGTGATGATCGGCGACAGCAATACCGACGTGCAGACGGCCAAAGCCGCCGGTATTCCCGTCGTCGGCGTAACGTTCGGGTATACCGATGTGCCGATCACCGACCTGGGCTGCAATGCCGTCGTTTCTCACTACGGCGATCTCCTCGAAGTGGTGGCGGAGCTGATCGGTCAGAACAATTGAACCAGACGTGAGCGCCGGACCTGGTTTTGCTGCAACCTTTACATGCGACGGCTCAGCCCATACCTAGATCATCGTGCCTTAAGTTGGAACCGCTGTCGCGGCTCCAACTTAAGGCACAAAGATGATCGCCTCTAATGAATCGGGCAACTTTCTGCTTTAGTCCCGGCTCAGCTCGCCGATGCCGTGCCCTACTGACCGACCGCTGCCGCCTGAAATCCGGATATCGCTGCAATGGATCACTTTCACAATGCTGCTGCCTTTATCGAAGCCAAACGGCCCGAGCGTGCGGTCTTTGCGCTGCGCCCGCACGCTGCAGGTCGCGCCGCTCGGTGGTTCCTCGATAACTTTCCCGGCGAGGTCGCCTACGCCTACAAGGCAAACAGCTCCGTTTTTCTGGTCGGCGCGCTCTATGGTGCCGGAATTCACAGCTTCGATGTCGCTTCGCTGCCGGAACTCGAAGATGCAGCCACCATTCCACGGGCGCGGCTGCATTTCATGCACCCGGTGAAATCTCGCACCGCGATCCGGCGCGCCTACCACGAATTCGGGGTCAAATGTTTTGCCCTGGACAGTGAGGATGAGCTGGACAAGATCATTGAGGAGACGGGAGCACCCGATGACCTCGAGCTGTTCGTGCGCCTTGCCGTGCCTGCGATCAACAGCGGCATTCCACTCGAGCACAAGTTCGGAGTGAGCGGGGACGATGTCTCGGATCTGCTTATGAAGACACGTCAGGTCAGTGACGAGCTTGGCATCACCTTCCATGTCGGCTCTCAAACGACGACGACCGATGCCTTCGAGCATGCCTTCGATACCGTTCGCGCAGCTATCATCAAGGCCGGCGTGGTGGTTGACGGCATAGATGTTGGTGGCGGGTTTCCTGCCTGTTATTCAGAGGAGCGGCCGGCCGAACTCAGCTCCTTCGTCAACGTCATCAAGACACGCTTCGATGATCTGCCCGTCAGCCACGACTGCCGGCTGATCTGTGAACCGGGCCGTGCGCTCGTTGCAGAAGCGGAAAGCCTGATCGTGCGGGTCGATGCAAGGCGGGGCCGGGAGCTTTTCATTTCGGACGGCGGTTATGGCGCCCTGTTCGATGCCGCACACCTCGGCTTCGTATTTCCGACACGTCTGATCGGTGCACCGGACAGCGCAAACGCCAACCTGGTACCGTTCGCGTTTTGGGGGCCGACGTGCGATTCCATCGATTATGTAAAGGGCCCCTTCATGCTGCCGGACTCGGTCAAGGAAGGCGATTACATAGAAATTGGAAACATGGGCGCCTATGGGCGCGCCATTGCTGGCGGGTTCAACGGCTACGGGCAGTATGATGAAGTCATTCTCGATGACGAGCCGATGTACACGATGTTTTCGGCAGCCACGCGCAACCTCGCCCAGAACGTCTGATCGCCCGCTTTTCGGACCTGCCCCAACCGTATGCCGACGCCTTTCTCATACCTGTCACCGGAAGACGGTTTCCTTGAAGCCGAGCGCCTTGGGGGGGATATACCTGACACGGCGAGTGCGGTCGTCATTCCGTTTCCGCTGGAAGCTTCCGTCAGTTATGGCGGCGGAACGGCACGCGGGCCCAAAGCGATTTTGGCAGCCAGTGAGCAGCTGGAACTTTTCGACGCGGAGTTGTGGCGCGAGGCCTATCGCGACTACGGCGTGGCAACGCTCGCACCGCCACGGCTGCCCAAGTCGCTTTCCGCGGCACTCGACCAATTGGCAGAAACCATCGAGCAGGTGCTCGCGGCAGGGCGCTTTCCCCTGGTGCTGGGTGGCGAGCACGGCCTGACCGCCGGCGCAATCCGGCCGTTCGCCGCGCGGCACAGCGATCTCGTCGTCCTGCAGATCGACGCGCACGCCGATCTGCGAGATGGCTACCTGGGAGAACATTTCTCGCATGCCGCGGCCATGCGGCGGGTGCTCGACCACGACGGTATTTCGGTGATCTCGGTTGGTATTCGCACGCTCTCGCGCGAAGAGGCTGACTATTTCGAAGCAAACCGTGACCGGGTTTCAATCATGTGGGCAAAGGACCAGGACAACTGGGACCTCGACGTCCTCACAAGGCAGCTTGCCAGGCGGCCGATCTACGTGACGTTCGACATCGACGGCCTCGATGCCGGCATCATGCCGGCGACGGGAACGCCGACGCCCGGGGGTCTGAGCTACTGGCGGGCATTGTCGGTCGTGCGATGCGCGGCCGATGCAGGTACCATCGTCGGTGGAGATGTCGTCGAACTGGCCCCGATCGATGGGCTGCACGCGTGCGACTACACCGCCGCGGCAGTGGCGTACAAGATCCTCAATTACGCGCTGTCCGGCACGTCACCGCGGGACAATTGAGCCCGTAGTCGCCGCAGTGTATGCCCTCCGGATGCGGCGCGCTGCATTTTGAGACGCTGGTGGGCGGTACTGGGATTGAACCAGTGACCCCACGCGTGTGAAGCGTGTGCTCTACCGCTGAGCTAACCGCCCGCCGCGGATTCGATCTGCCATCAAGGCAAGCGGTTTTGTGGCCTTGGGGCCGGGTTGTCAAGGCCGCCCGCTGGCCTTGGCCTGGCCGTTGGCCCTATTCGTCGTCCTTGGGAACAAAGCTCGCGAGCAACTCTTCGGCGGGCTGCAAAAGCCTAGCAGTTTCAGCCTCGTTGATGATCGCCAACAGGCGGAAGTATCCGCCGCCGTTGCGGGCCAGCACAATTTGGCGGATCTGGACGACGACACTGTCGCTGACGTGCACGGCCTTGGCCGACAAGTGCGTGCCCTTCAAGCCCGCGATATCGACGTCCCTTTCACCCGTGAGCTCAAGGTCCCGGTAGCCGCCGAGGGCACCAAGCGCGCGCTTCGAAAATTCAGCAATATCCGGAACCACCACACGATCAACGGACGGGGCGATGATGACCATGCTACGGCTCTGGCCGGGTTTTTCCGGTGTCAGGCGGCCGTCCGTCGAATAGAGGATGGCGCTCCCCATCAACTTGCCGGCTTCCTTGAACGGGCCGAGCTTGGAGACCGAGAACTGTTTGATGATCGGAGCGGCTTCGGCAACGAAATTGGCGCTTGCCAAGGCCTTCATGATCATCGGCTCTTTGACGGCACCTGCGACAAGCGAATCCGGTGGCACATTGACCGTGATGACGCCGACGTGTCGGTCGTTGCGCAGCACAAGGACGTACTTGACGTAGCGTCGACCGCGCGCTGATTGCTCCGCTTTGAAGTAGGTGTGCTCGCCATCACGCGCCAGTTTGCCGCGGCTGATCTTTTCAAATCCCTTTTTGCCCAATGCAGCGTCGGTGAGGCCCGCTGCAACCTGCGCGTAGCGCGCACCCGGCAACTCGGCCAGGACAACGCTGACGCCTGCAACTGGATGGACGAATCCGGAAAACAGTTTGGAGACTTCGAACGACTCCGGCAGATCTATTACGATGCGACTGCCCGGTGCCTGACGACCATCGCCGAACGCGCCTGCAGGCGCAAAAACTGCGATACAGAGCGCGATCACGATGCATGACCCGGGCCAGCCCCTGCGCTTGAATATCATCGGCAGAACGGACATGAACTCTCCTTCAATCGTTACTGGCGGCGACCAGACCCGCAGTTCATGGCGGCTTAAGGGCCCTGCGGCGGCGCGTCGTAATCGTGATTAAAACGCGCCGATGGTGTCGCCGGTTCAGCCGACCCGGCGGATGACGAAGCGATAACAGCCATCTTCCTCGCCGGTGGCGACCAGCTCATTGCCGGTTGAGTCACAGAATGCGACGAAATCGTCGGGCGAGCCAGGATCTGTCGCGCGAACCTCCAGCAGCCCGCCCACGGGAACCTGATTGAGGGCGCGTTTTGCCTTGAGAATCGGAAGCGGGCACTTCAGTCCCGTCGCATCCAGTGCTTTGTCGATCTCCATCGGGCCTCGTCTGAATTGCTGTGTTCACCTGATGTCCCAAATTTCCCGGCAAAGCAATCGTAACACAGGACATTTTTCGTGCCGGGCGTGGCGCCCGTGTGTCTGCCTCACTTTGCCTTATGGGTTATTCGGTTATGATGTCTCATTGGAATCGTACCTGCTTTCGTGTTTGGCCCGTCGGCGCGCGTTTGTTCGAACTTGCCGTCATTCCACGCAGCTTTTGCCCGTAATAACAGCTCTTCCCAGCACCATGTCCAACAGCGCCGAGGAACGCCGGTTTCGCTTTACGTTCGGGCTTGAGCGGCTCGGCCTGGTGGCGCTTCGCGCGCCGTGGGTTGCGCTTGCGGCCATTCTCGCGGTGAGCCTGGCGGCGCTCTTCGGCGTTTTGAAGCTGCGCGTTGACGATTCACTGTCGGAGCTGTTTCGAACCGATACGCGCGAGTTTCGCCAGTACGAGGCGATCGATCGACGATTTCCTTCGAGCGAACACGATGTGCTGGCGGTCGTCGAGGGCGACACGCTGCTGACCCGAAAGGGCCTGACTGCATTCGCGGAAGCCGCCATCGCCCTGCAACTGACGGATGGAGTCGACGGTCTGGTATCGATGCTTTCCGCACGCGGGAAGCCGGATGAAAACGGATACGCGCCGCCGATCGTACCCGACGCGCTGCCCGAGGATCAGACAGCGTTCCAGGCGATCGTTCGCAATCTGCGCGATAACGAAATCGTAAGAGGCAAGTTCCTGTCCGACGATGGCCGGCTGGCGCTGATCGTGATGGCACTTGATCGCAATGTGGTCGGTGAACGCGGTACCCGGCCGATCATTGCCGGGATCAGAAAAGAAGCAGAAGCAGCACTTGCCGGCAGCGGTCTCAGGGTCAAGCTGACAGGCGCGCCTGTGATGCAACTCGAGATCCGCAACGCCGTCGAGCGCGACCGCCTGGTCTATAACGGCCTTGGGTTCATTCTCGGGGCGGCCACCGCATTCCTGTTCTTCCGCCGGCTGTCGCTGACGCTGCTCGCCGTTCTCGGGCCGTCAATTGCAATCCTGTGGACGCTCGGCGTCGTCGGCGGGCTGGACTTCCGGTTAAACCTGTTCATCAACGTCCTGACGCCGCTGATCCTGGTCGCCGGATTTTCCGATTCCATGCATCTCGTGTTTGCGATCCGCCGCGATATCCTGCGTGGCGAAGACCGGGTTACGGCCGCCCGGCATGCGGTGCGCGAGGTGGCGCCGGCGTGCCTGCTGACCGCCATGAACGCCGGCCTTGCCCTGTTGTCGTTCGCGCTTGCCGAATCCGCGCTGATCCGCACGTTCGGGGTGGCGGCGCTGTTGGCTGTGGGCATTTCCTATCTTGCGGTGGCGATTGTCGTACCGACCCTTGCCGTGTTCCTGGTGCGCCGTGAGGCACACACCCATCCCGATGACGAGAACGACGAAAATGCCGCAATGCGGTTCCTGAAGCAGGCCACCGAAACCATCGTGCGGCGGGTGATTGCGGCACCGACGCTGTGGTTCGCGCTGGGGGTTGCGGCCGTCGTGGTTACCGGTCTTGCGTATATCCAGCTCGAGCCGAAATATCGTCTCGCCGATCAGGTGCCCGACAAGGAGCAGGCGCTGGCCGCAACCGCGCGGCTCGACCAGAAGCTCACCGGCGCCAACCCGGTTCACATCATGATCGAATGGCACGGCCAGGAGGGCCTTTACAATGAACGGACGCTGGCGGTGATTGCTGCTGCGCATACCGTTCTGGAAAAGAATGCCGGTCTCGGCAACGTGTGGTCGCTGGAGAGCCTGCGTCGCTGGCTGGCCGAGGCCGGTGATGCGAGCCCCGCCAATATCAAGCGTTACGTCGAGATCCTACCCCGTCATCTGCGGCTGCGCTTTATCGCCAAGGATCAAAAGGCGGTCTTGGTGACGGGCCGCCTGCCGGACATCAATGCGAGCGAGATCCTGCCGCGGGTCGAGGTGATCGACAAGGCGCTGCAACCGGTGCGCCAAGCAAATCCCGGCTACGAGATCTCAGTCACCGGCTTGTCGGCAATCGCGGCGCGAAACTCGGCCAAGCTGATTGGTGAACTGAACTGGGGGCTGATCGGCGACATGTTCGTGATTTTCATCTTTCTCGGGATTGCCCTGCGTTCCGTTCTGGCAGGGTTCGCGAGTGTCTTGCCGTCGCTATTTCCGATTTTTCTCACCGGCACGGTGCTCTTGCTATCCGGCAACGGGTTGCAGTTTGCATCGATCATTGCGATCACCGTTGCGTTTGCACTGGCCATCGACTCGACGATTCACTTCCTGAACCGTTACCACATCGAAGAGGCGCGCCTTGGTGCGGCTGCCGGCCATCGCGACAGCCTGATCGCCTCCATCCATCATATCGGGCCCGCGATCGTGCTGACGACCATCGTTTTGGCACTCGGCCTTGGTGTCACGATGCTGTCCGATCTGCCGTCTTTGCGGCTGTTTGGCCGGCTGACGGCCGTGTGCCTGTTCGCCTCACTGATCGGCCAACTGATTATTCTGCCGGCGACGATCGCTTTCTATCGCCAGCATTGGCCGTTGCGGGCGGACGAGTAGATCTTCGTGCCTAAAGAATCGAGCAACTTTCTGCTTTAGGTGAACCAACGACCGCGGCATATCGAACATGCGGGATTTGGCGCCGATCCCCTGATCGGATATGACTAGCGCACGATTAGACGGCGGCGCCCCGGAACCACACCGCGCCGCCGACAGCGCCGGCCCGGTCTGAAATGATCTCTCGCCGGCCTTTAACCAATTACGGCCTGGATCATGACCGACCCGAACATCTCTTCGACGGATCGCGCGCCCGATATGCGTGAAGAGTACGAGCAAGTCTACGAGCAGCCGGACCCGCGCGCCTACTTCCGCATCCATCACGGCCTCGACTATCGTCTGCCGGAACTTGCAAGCCCGCTGTTTCGCAGCGTCGCGGAAGCGGTTCGTGCGGCGCGCGATGCGCGCCCGAAAATTCTGGACGTCGGATGCGGCTTTGGCATCAACGCCGCGCTGCTTAGGTTTCCGCTCGATATGAGTCGTTTGGCGCATCGAGCCCGCGATCTCGACACCGGAGACCTCGGCGCGCGCAATGTGGTCGAGTTGGACCGCAACTACTTCGCATCTTGGCCTATCAAGCTCGATTGCAGTTATATCGGTTTCGATGTCTCCCACCCGACCGTTGCATATGCGAAGGCTGCCGGATTGATCGACGATGGTTTTTCACGGGACCTGGAGCAGGAGCCAATGGTTCCGGCGGAGCGCGAGATGATTGCCGGCAGCGACCTGTTCATTTCGACCGGATGTGCCGGGTATTTGACCGAGGCCTCGTTCGACCGCCTGTTCGATGCGGTGTCCGGGCCGCGGCCCTGGGTTGCAGTCTTCGTGCAACGCGTCGAGCCGTTCGAGGCATTGCGGACGTACTTTGAAAGCTGTGGCATGCGGGTTGAGAAACTCGAAGGCGTGACCTTCATCCAAAGGCGGTTCCATTCTTCGGCGGAATGGACCAAGGCGCTGATGACACTTGAGGCCATGGACATCGCGACAGACGGCAAGGAGGCAGATGGTTTGCTGCATAGCGAGTTCTACCTGATCCGGCCTGATCGCGATGCCGAGACCATCCCGATGGAAGATATCGTTTCGGTATCATCGGGGACGGAAGCGACGTTCGGTGGCTGGCACGGCCGGCCGTGGGGTACGTAGCCGGTCCAAACCGGGCGATTGGGACCAGTGATGAAACGCCAGCAGTTTGCTTCAGACAACAATGCGGGGATGTGCCCCGAAGCCCTCGCCGGATTTCTCGAGGCCAACGCATCCGGCCATGCGATCGGTTATGGCGGAGACGACTGGACGGCGCGAGCGGTCGCCGCGATCCAAGATCTTTTTGAAACCGATGCCGCGGTCCATTTCGTATTCAACGGAACTGCCGCCAATGCCCTATCCCTGGCGCAGATGGCGCGACCCTACAATGCTGTCGTCGCACACGCTTTTTCTCACATCGAAATGGATGAAGCCGGCGCCCCCGCGTTCTTTTCCGGAGGGGCCACGCTTATGACCGCCGATACGCCGGCCGCCAAGCTTACAGCCGACGCCGTCGATGCGCTTGCCACGCGGTTCAGCGGCGTCCACCACGTCAAGGCGGCTGCACTTTCTCTGACGCAATCGACGGAATTGGGCACGGTTTACACGGTCGAAGAAGTGACTGCGCTTTGCGAGGTCGCACGTCGCCACGGCCTCAGGGTGCACATGGACGGGGCGCGGTTTGCCAATGCCGTGGCACATACCGGTGCTTCAGCCGCGGACCTCAGCTGGCGCGCCGGTGTCGACATCCTCTGCTTCGGAGGTGTCAAGAACGGTCTGGGCGTCGGCGAAACCGTGATTATTTTCGACAAGGAGCTTGCGACGGAATTCGCGTGGCGGGTCAAACAGGGCGGCCATCTCAATTCGAAGATGCGGCTTGTCACGGCAGCCTGGCTGGGCTTGCTCGGCGATGAGGTCTGGCTGAGGAACGCCCGACATGCCAACGCCATGGCGCAACGGCTTGAAGCAGCGCTTGCGGCAGTGCCCGGTGTCGAGATCATGTATCCGGTCGAAGCCAACGTCGTCTTCGCGCGCATGCCCGAAACCCTGCAAGAGGCGCTCAGGGGCAAAGGTTGGCAGTTCTATACGTTCCTGCCACCTGACGGATGTCGGTTGATGTGTGCATGGGATACCGAAGCGGCGACGATCGAGGCCTTTGCCGGCGATCTCGCCGCCGTGTCAGCGACGGCATGACGGCCCACCGGCCGCAACCCGCCGGCGGCCCGGCCGTTCTTCTTTGAAAACTGCGATGCGCGCGGTTGGGCTGCGTGCGCGCACGAATGTGCGCGACACGTCTCCGGCGCAGCCTGCAATCAGGCGGTGGAGCGCTTGGTCTTGCGTGCCGCCGGCGCAGCGGCGGCCGCCTGGACTTGCGGTTGTTGTTCGCCAGCGCCGTCATCGCCGCCCGCGTCCTCCTCATCATCGCTGGTGAGCGATTGCGGATCGAGCAGCATCTGGTCGACAATCAAGCCGGCACTCTCGCGAATGGCACGCTCGATCGCGTTGGCAACGTCCGGATGTTCGCGCAGAAAGGCCTTGGTGTTCTCGCGGCCCTGACCAATGCGCTGGCCTTCATAGGAAAACCACGCACCGGCCTTGTCGACGATCCCGGCCTTGACACCAAGGTCGATCAATTCACCCGTTTTGGACACACCTTCACCATACATGATGTCGAACTCGACCTGCTTGAACGGCGGTGCAACCTTGTTCTTGACGACTTTGACGCGGGTCTGGTTTCCGACCACCTCGTCGCGATCCTTGATCTGGCCAATGCGCCGGATATCGAGGCGGACTGAAGAGTAGAACTTGAGCGCGTTGCCACCCGTCGTCGTCTCGGGATTGCCGAACATGACGCCGATCTTCATACGAATCTGATTGATGAAGACGACCATGCAACGGGACTTGGAAATCGAGCCCGTGAGCTTGCGCAGCGCCTGGCTCATCAGGCGGGCCTGCATGCCGGGCAGGCTATCGCCCATATCGCCTTCCAATTCAGCGCGCGGCGTGAGGGCTGCAACAGAATCGATGACCAGCACATCGACGGCCCCGGAGCGAACCAGCGTATCGGCGATTTCGAGTGCCTGCTCGCCGGTATCTGGCTGCGACACCAGAAGATCGTCGACCTTTACGCCGAGCTTGCGGGCATAGACAGGATCCAACGCGTGCTCGGCATCGACGAAGGCGCAAAGCCCCTGGCGCTTTTGGGCTTCCGCCACGACGTGCAGCGCGAGGGTCGTCTTACCTGATGATTCCGGTCCGTAAATCTCAATGATACGGCCACGCGGCAGGCCGCCAATGCCGAGCGCAATGTCAAGACCCAGCGAACCTGTCGGTATTGCATCGACGTCGACGTTGAGATCGTTCGCGCCAAGGCGCATGACGGAACCCTTGCCGAAGTTTTTCTCGATCTGAGAAAGGGCGGCCTCCAGAGCCTTTTGCTTGTCCATCGTGTCCTCTTCGACGATCCGCAGGTGTGGCGTGCTCATGGGGTCCCTCATCGCGTTGAATTCGAGTCAGCAATAAGGTTAATGTACACGCTTTGTTCTCGTGTGTCCAGCGCCACAGGCCGCGCATGGATCGCGGATCTTTACGCAGCAAACACACGGCCGGGCATTGCGTTGCGCTGTGCGGCCTACCCGAGATCCGCAAACTGCACGAAGCCATGGCTCGTTTGGGTCGATTCGGCATCGCTGCGCAAGTCAGTTGTAGCAACAGCCCGTTGGTCGGCTATATCAGGCCAATTGCTGTTTCACAACCTCAGCGATCTGAGCAAGCGTGTAAGGCTTTGGCAGGAACTTGTACTGGGCCTCCGGCGCAAGCGACTTCGTAAAGGCATCATCGGCGTAACCGGACACGAAGATAAACTTGATGTGCGGGTTGATCTTGCTCAGTTCGTTGTAAAGCGTCGGTCCATCCATCTCGGGCATTTTGACGTCACTGACGACGAGGTCGACGCGATGGTCGCAATCCTCCATCACGTCCAACGCCTCGAGGCCGTCGCTGGCCTGCAGCACCTCGTAGCCCTGCCGGCGCAGCGCCTCGGTGGCGAACAGGCGGACCGCGTCTTCATCCTCGACGACGAGTACGCGGCCGTGTCCGGTCAGGTCGGCCGCGCGGCCGGCCTTGGCCGGTTTCGCAACGGGCTCGACCTCGGTTTCATCGGGTGCGTGGCGCGGGAGATAGACGCGGAACGTCGTGCCCTCGCCCTCGGCGCTATCCGCAAAGACATAGCCGCCCGTCTGCTTCACGATGCCGTAGACCGTCGATAGGCCGAGGCCGGTGCCCTTGCCGACGTCCTTCGTGGTAAAGAACGGTTCAAACACCTTAGCCATGACCTCTTCGCTCATGCCGACGCCGGTGTCTTCCACTTCGATCATGACGTATTCGCCGACGGCAACCGCCTGCTCGGCGAGGCGCTGGCTCTCGCGTTCGGCGATATTGCGCGTGCGAATGGTCAGGCGACCGCCGTCCGGCATGGCATCGCGCGCATTGACGGCAAGATTGATGACAACCTGGTTGAGCTGGTTGAGGTCTGCCTTGACGGCCCACAGGTCACGGCCGGAAGAAATTTTGAGTTCGACGTTTTCACCGAGCAGCCGATTGAGGATGACGGAGAGATCCGTCACGAGTTCGTTGAGCTGCAGTACCTCCGGTTCGAGAGTCTGGCGACGGGAAAATGCCAGCAACTGTTTGACCAGGCTCGCTGCATGATTGGCACTTGAGCGAATATTCTGGATGTTCTTGTAGGCGTGGTCCGACGGCCGGTGGCTTGCGAGAAGCAGGTCGGAAAAGCCGATGATGGCGGTCAGCACGTTGTTGAAGTCGTGGGCGATACCGCCGGCAAGCTTGCCAACGGCCTCCATCTTCTGGCTTTGCGCGAATTTCTCGCCGAGCGAGCGCTCCTCGGTGGCATCGGTGACGTAGACGATGGCCGGGCTGCCGCCTTCGTGCGGACCGCTGAGTGACTGGATATGAATGCGACATGCCGATTCGCCCTGCTCGCCAACCGCCAGTTCAACCGGCGGGATCTCCGCCTTGCCACGGCGTGCCGCATCAAGCGCCTGATGGAGCTGGACCGGTACGGAAGGATCATCGCCGACGTGGATGACCTGGAGAAACGGCGTGCCCGGCGCTACGCTGAAACCGCCGGACAACATCCGCGCGAAGGCCGGGTTGCCGGCAGCCAGCGTGCCGTCCGCGTTGACCAGCGCGATGCCGAACGGGGCTGCGTGAAAGAGATCGCCGAAGCGCGCTTCGCGTTCCGTTGGCTCATCGGCGGCGTCGATAAGCTGGCGGCGTGCGTGCACAACATAGGTGCGCATGGTCCCGTGTGCGTAACCGCTCGAAACCGGCGCAACGAAGCAGGTTGCCGGCCAGCGCTCGCCGTGAGCGCCAATAAAGTCAATGTCCAGGGTGCCGTTGCCGGGCGCAGGTGCGTGACCGTCGCCGACAAGCGCCACCAGCAACTCGGCGTCGTGGCGCGTCAGAATCTCTGACAGGCGCCGGGGCAGGGGCGCCTTGCCGTTGTCATAGCCCAACTGCTGCAGCAGATACGGATTTACGAAGTCAATTTCGCCATCGCGTGCAACGCAAAGAACACCGGCCGGCAGTTCCGCGTAGCGCGAGAGTTCGCTCTGCAAAGCATCAATGGTTGCGGCCGCGCTCTGCCGGTCTTCGGTTATATCGGCGATGGTCCATAGGGCGGCGCGGCCGGCATAGTCCGGCAAGTCAACAGTGCCGAACGGCTTCACCGTAATGCGATAGTGGCGCACGTTTGCGGTGTCCGAACGCGATGGCGTTTCGAAGATCTCGACATGGTGGCGCTGGCGCTGATTGGCACGCGTCAGACGGAACAATATGTCAGCGCCGGACTGGCTTGCGGTAAACAGCTCCTCGAGCGTGCGCAACTGGCCGAGTTCATCATAGCCGACAAGTTCCCTGGTCGGCCGGTTGGCGTGCAGGATGCGGCCGTCCAGCGCGGTCAGAAACTGTGCATTCGCCTGCTGATCGGAAATCGCTTCGAGGAGGTCCGCGGCAGGCGTGCGTTCGGAAATTCGGACATGACCGGCAGCAACACCGAAGACAAAGAAGACACCGAGGGTCGCGAGCAGAGCCATCAACGTCAAAACGAACGGCTCGGCCGATTGCGCCGACAGAAAGGCCAGCGTTCCAGCAGCACATACAAGAAAAATCAGGAAGACGGTCAGCGCACCAGCGCTGCTCGAGACAATTGCCAGAGGTTCCGGATCGGCGGCTGGCGCGTTATCGGTATGGGAACGGGGCATCAAGCCCTGTCTTACCCGATTCTCGACACTCGCAATTTGTCGAACAAAGTTCAAAGCAGAACGCGTACGCGGCATGTTCACCCTTACATTCACATCGGCAGTGCGGCTGACGCATGGGTCGGCTGCGACTGCACTTCCCCCCGAATTCCGCGCTTTCCGGTGTGCCGACTTGATACGGTTGTCGAAAACCTGTTGCGCTTTCGACAACACTTCGTTGATCAGGGTTAAAATGGAATGAAATTCACGCTATAGCGCGTCACTGCCATCGGGGAGAAAAATCGATTCGGTCATTGCACCGCCCGGTGAGTACGTCATTGATCCCGTTCGGCACCTATCAATGCAGGACTGCGGGGCCTGCTCGACTTCGGTTCGATATCATTCGACTGGACATCAGATGGAGGGGCCCGCTACGGGGCCGGTTTGAGAATGTGGGAAATCGTGTCCTGGTTGCTCTTCATCGTTTTTATCGCGGGCCTGCTGGTGGTCGGCGGCCTACTGTTGCGCGGATACCTGACAACGGGCTCGCCGACCGGTGCCCTTACCGGCGGGTTCTTCGGCCCCAAACCCGAGAAACGGCTCGATGTCGTCGATCAGGCAACGGTCGATGGCCGCCGGCGCCTGGTGTTGGTGCGGCGTGACGACGTTGAACATCTCATCATGACCGGCGGTCCGGTAGATGTGGTGATCGAGACCGGCATTGGTGGCGACAAACGCGTTCGTCCGGAACCGCTTAGGGCTGCAACTGGCAGCAGTTTGCGTGACTCAGGCACTGGCACGGGAACACGCACCCCGCGCAAGCTCGATCAAGCCGTCGGCGAGTAGACGGGCGCGGGACGTGTTTAGGACGTTGTACCGTGGCCTGGTGCCGGCCGGACTATTGATGGCCACCATCTTCGGCGTTGCCGCGATCGCCGGGCTGCCGGGCGATCGTACACGCGCGTGGGCACAGGAGGGCGGCACCACTGTCAACAAGCAGGAAACGGATGAGCGCCCGGCCGGGTCAAAGAGCGATGCTGCATCGGTCCCTTCGCATGTAAACCGCGATTTGGTTCGCCACGATGCAACGCTCACACGGCTGCGCAAGGCGGTTGAACGCTTGCGCGACAGCGATGCGCTGTTGGAACAACAACACCACGAACTGGAACTCCTGATCGATCAGGTACGGGCAACGCGGGGCGAATTGGCGGCACCGCTGGCTTCGGTTGACCAACAGATTCTCGAACTCGGCCCAAAGCCCGAGGAAGGCAAGCCCGAGGAGCCGCCGGTACTGCGTGACGAGCGCAACCGCCTCGACGTGCGCCGGGCCGGTATCGTCGCTGCGCAAAAGCGCGCTGACCTGCTGGTGGTGCGTGCTGAACAGCTGATCCGACAAATCCAGGTCTATCGCCTGGAAAATTTCACCAATGATATTCTCAAGCGGTCCGACAGTCCGGCTTCGCTGAAGTTGTGGCGGGCAGTGGCAAGCGCGATGCCACGGCTCGTGACGCAGCTTGCAACTGTCAGCGACAATTGGTGGGCGGCGGCAAGTGCGCATGTCCAGATGCTGCCTATTGTGCTCGGTTTGGCCGTCCTGATCTACGTCGCGCTGTTTTTCCTGAGGACCAACATCATCAGTCGTGTTCTCGTTGAGCCGACGGACCCGCGGCCCGGCTTTTTGCGCCGCGTTGCAACGACGACGTGGCTGGTGCCGATCATCGCGCTGCCGGGCGCTGCAACGGCGCTGTTTATGTTCATCGCCGGGGATGTTCTCGACATCTGGAGCGGGACGATCCGGGCGTTCGTCCATACCGGGCTGATCGCGTTCTTGCTGTTCTGCCTGGTCACGGCCTTGACCACCGGTGTGCTGCAACCGCGTCGGCCGAGTTGGCGGCTGATCGGCGTGCCGACGCCGGTCGCGCGCCGGCTGTTGTGGACGACAAACCTGATTGCCGGCGTCTACGCCACGGATCTCTTTCTGCATCAGTCGATCCGGCTGTTCCATATGCCGGTCCCGATCCGCGTGTTGGAGACGAGCCTCGCCAACCTGGCGTTTGCAATTTTGCTGATCGTGTTTGCATTGACGGCACTCCCTGACGGCATGCGTCGGATCAGCGGTCGATTGCTCAAGTCGGCGTTCAATTGGTTGCGCGTACCGATTGTGCTCGCGGCGGCGTTCATTATCAGCGTAACCGTGCTTGGCTACGTTTCGCTCGGGCGTTTCATCGCCGGGCAAGTGATGCTGATGGGCGCCGGCGGTGCGGCCGTACTGCTGGTGCATCTTGCCATCCGCGCGGCGACGGCGCAGGCCGATAGTCTGGTACAGCCGGTCGAGCGTCTCGTCGACGAGAAGGAATTCCTTTCGGCTCAGCGCCGGCGCCAGTTTGCAGACGTGATCAATTTCCTGCTCAACATGCTGCTTGCGGCCGTGGCGCTGGTGCTGCTGTTGCTGTCGTGGGGAATTCCACAGTCGCAGCTGCTCGACGGCCTCAAGGCGCTGTTTTTCGGCTTCGAAATCGGACAGTTCCGTATTTCGCTGTTCCGCATACTCATTGGCGTCGGCCTGTTCGTGTTCGTGCTGCTAGCGACCCGTCTCATGCAACGCTGGCTCGAGCGCTCGGTGTTGGCGTCGCCGAAGGTGGACGTCGGCATCGCCAATTCTTTGCTGACCGGCGTGGGCTATCTCGGCGTCGGCGTGGCAGTGCTGATCGGCCTGTCCTATGCGGGCATCGACTTCACGCAGCTGACCTTGGTGATCGGGGCACTGTCACTGGGCGTCGGGCTTGGTCTGCAATCGATCGTCAACAACTTCGTGTCCGGCCTGATTCTGCTCGTTGAACGCCCGGTGAAAGTCGGCGACTGGGTGGTGATCGGAGACGACCAGGGCTATGTGCGCAAGATCAGCGTTCGTGCAACCGAGATCGAAACGTTCGACAGGGCGTCTGTAATCATTCCCAACTCGGAGTTGATCAGTGGTGTTGTCCAGAACTGGACGCATCGCAACGCGATGGGCCGCGTCATCGTCAATGTCGGCGTCGCCTATGATTCCGATCCGGATCAGGTCACCGAACTCCTCAGGCAAATCGCAAAGGACTCCGACCTCGTTCTCGGCTTTCCAGAGCCATTCGTCGCGTTTGAGGAGTTTGGTGCGAGTTCGCTCGACTTCTCGCTCAGGTGCTATGTGCCTGACGTCAATACCTCGTTGTCGACGAAATCGGCGCTGCGAACGGAAATCCTCAAACGGTTCCGCGAGCACGGGATCGAGATTCCGTTTCCGCAGCACGACGTCCACATGCGCGATCTTGACGGCGTGCGTGGCTATATTGCACGCGCCATCGCGGAGCGCGATCGCGAGCGTGCCGGAGACAACGCGACCGTGGACGGCATGGTGGAGGCAACATCAGCGCCCGACGATCAAGGCCCGTCGCGCGGCGGCGCGTCGTAGGGCCTTCTTGCCGGCACCCGGCCGACGGCATCCGCACTGGCGGCAATGCGAGCGTGATGTCACATACGATGGCTACACCGGCATCGCCGGCGCTGATCAGCAGAGCCTGTCGCGCTATTGGTCGTTGTATGCGCCCATGGCGAGATCATTGGGGTCGAACCGGTGGTAGGTCGCGACAACGGTTCCTGAAACAGAATAAACCGCGACGTGCCATGGCTTGCCGGACGAGCCGGTGGCCAGAAACAGGACGGCGGCGAGGGTCACGGCAGCCGCCAAAGCAATCTGAGCGGTGAAGACTGGCAGCCAACGCCCACGCTTGGTCAAATCCTGCACGACGCTCTCCCGTTCCAAGGCCGTAAGTTCGCCAATCTTAGGGCAAGATCATCGTGCCTTAAGTTGGAACCGCTGTCGCGGCTCCAACTTAAGGCACAAAGATGATCGCCTCTAAAGAATCGAGCAACTTTCTGCTTCAATTCGGAAGCGGACCGATTCCGAATTGAAGCAGGTTGCTCTATCGGTGTTGTTATATGGTTAACACAACACCAATCGCTGTGCCGGCGGAGGACACTGTGGCGGGCGTTGGAGCAGGACGATTTTTGCGCGCTGCGGAGCTGATCAAGAGCGCTCAGTCATCTCGGTAGACGCGTTCGCGGCGCTCGTGGCGCTCCTGGGCTTCAATGGAAAGTGTTGCAATCGGACGGGCGTCGAGCCGGCGCAGATTGATCGGCTCGCCGGTCTCCTCGCAATAGCCATAGCTGCCATCTTCGATGCGCGCGAGTGCCGCGTTTATCTTGGCAACCAGCTTGCGCTGACGGTCTCGCGCGCGCAGTTCCAGGGCGCGGTCCGTTTCGGATGTTGCCCTGTCAGCAAGGTCCGCGTGCTGGGTAATTCCGGTATTCAACCCCTCCAGTGTCTCACGGGTCTGGCGGATAATGTCTTCCTTCCACGTCACCAGCTTGATGCGGAAGTATTCCTTTTGCTGCGGGCTCATGAACGGTTCGTCATCGCTCGGGCGATAGTCGGCGCCAAGAACGATCGTCGACTGGCGAGCCCGCGCGTTTCTTGAGCGCGTCTTCTTGGTTTTCTTTGACGCTTTCCTGGGTGCGGCAGAGGATTTTGAAGCTTTGGTCTTAGCCGGCGCCCGGCGCGTCACTTTGCTCACGATAAGCTCCACGAGATCATTTCTGGCAGCGCGGTGGTGCGATACGAAAGTATGACGGCTATTTAGCCGCATGGCCGCTCAAGTCAACCGAATTAAACGGATTTTTCGCTCCAGGAGGTGAACCATCAGGGCTCCCGAACGGGCACCTGTACGTTCGCTGGGCCAGCCCTGCGGCGGACGCTGGCGTCAGCCGCGGTCCGCCTGCCGCGCGAGTTGCAACAGCATCGCAACTGCGCCGTTCCCTTGTCCTTCCCGCAATGAACTTCTAGGGTCCCGCCGCGTGGGTGTACGGCGCGTTCCGGAAAGGCAGACTATGAAATTCGAGGGAACCAAAGACTACGTGGCGACACGCGATCTGACGATCGCCGTTAACGCTGCGATCACCTTGGAGCGGCCGTTGCTGATCAAGGGCGAGCCTGGGACCGGCAAGACGGTGCTCGCCCTGGAGGTTGCCAAGGCGCTTGGGGCACCTCTGCTCGAGTGGCACATCAAGTCGACGACCAAGGCGCTGCAGGGGCTCTATGAATACGACGCCGTGAGCCGGCTTCGTGACAGTCAACTCGGCGATGAGCGCGTCAAAGACATTCGCAACTACATCAAGAAGGGTTCGTTGTGGGAAGCCTTCACGATGGACGAACGGCCGGTACTTCTGATCGACGAAATCGACAAGGCCGATATCGAATTTCCGAACGATCTCCTGCAAGAGCTCGACCGCATGGAGTTCTTCGTCTACGAGACAGGCGAAACGATCGTGGCGCAGACCCGGCCGATCGTGATCATCACCTCGAACAACGAAAAAGAATTGCCGGATGCCTTCCTCAGGCGTTGCTTCTTTCATTACATCAAGTTTCCCGATGCCGACACGATGCGGGAAATCATCGAGGTCCACTTTCCGGGGCTCAAGGGCATGCTGGTGCGTGAAGCGCTCAAAGTGTTCTACGACATGCGCGACGTACCTGGCCTCAAGAAAAAACCGTCGACGTCGGAGTTGCTGGACTGGATCAAGCTGCTGCTCAACGAGGATGTTTCGCCGGAAACGCTGCGTGCGTCCGATCCAAGAAGTCTCATTCCACCGCTGCACGGTGCTCTTTTGAAAAACGAACAGGACGTGCAACTGTTCGAGCGCCTAGCTTTTCTTGCGCGTCAGAAACCGAAGCAGTAGGGCGCGCCCGACGCGCCACGCTTGAAAGATGGCGGCGTCGAGATCACGTTTAAGGCGCATCGAGATGATCTAACCTCGCGGGTAGTTGATTGCGCCTTTCCGATTTCACCGACACAACCGCAGATGCCGTTCGCACGGCCGGTGCCTACATCTCGGATGCTGCAACGCCGACGCTGCGCCTCGGTGTGACGGGCCTGTCGCGCGCCGGTAAAACCGTATTTATCACGGCCCTCGTGAAAGTGCTGTGCGATGGCGGAGGCGTGCCGGAACTGCCGACCCAGCGCCTGCCCGGCTTTCGCGCCTATCTTGAGCCGCAACCCGACGACGATATTCCCCGCTTTGCCTATGAAGCGCATCTGGCGAGCCTCCTTGCGAACCCGCCAACCTGGCCCGACAGCACGCGCCAGATCAGCCAGCTGCGCATCACGCTGGAATGGGAGCCGAGCGACTGGTTGCGGCAGGCGGCCGGAATCGGCCGGCGGCTGCACGTCGATATCGTGGATTACCCCGGCGAGTGGCTTTTGGATCTCGGCCTCTTGGATCAAAGCTACGCGGCGTGGTCACGGCAGCTGACCGAGCACGCCGGCCGCCAGCCGCGTGATGGTCGCGTCGAGGCATGGCTCGCCTTTCAACGCGCGCAGGCGCCTGATGGTCCGGCAGACGAACAGGTTGCACTTGCCGGTGCCAAGGCCTTCACCGGTTACCTGGAGGCCGTGCGTACCAACAACAGGTTTGCGCGCCTGATCAGCCCGGGCCGCTTCCTGTTGCCCGGTGATCTCGCCGGTTCGCCGCTGCTTACGTTCTTCCCGCTCGACCTCAAGGCACCGACCACGATCAAACCCGGCAGCCTCGCAGCGCTGCTCGAACGGCGTTTCGAGAGCTACAAGGCGCAGGTCGTGCGGCCGTTCTTCGAGCGTCATTTCAAGGCCCTCGATCGCCAGATCGTGCTCGTGGACACGCTTGGTGCGCTCAATGGTGGGCCCGAGGCCGTTGCCGAACTGGAACACGCGCTGGTCGCCAGTCTCGAAGTCTTCCGACCCGGCAGCCGAACCTGGCTTGCCGGACTGCTGGGGCGGCGCATAGACCGGGTGCTCTATGCGGCAACCAAAGCCGACCATATCCACAGCGCCAACCACCCGCGGCTGCGCGCCATTCTGCAGACCCTGCTGTCGCGGGCCGCCAAGCGCGTCGGCGAGGCCGGCGCGGCTTGCGATGCCGTTGCGCTGGCCTCGCTGAGGGCAACCGAAGACGTCGACTACCAAAAAGGGCGCGAGGCGATACCGTGCATTCGTGGCCGCCCGCTTGCATGCGAACAGTCCGGTCGCAAGACGTTTGACGGTCGAGAGGCTGCCGCGCTGTTCCCGGGAGACCTGCCGAGCGATCCGCTTGATATATTTGATGGCGACAGGTTTGCGGCTGGTTCGCTCAATTTCGTGCGCTTTGGGCCGCCTTTCCGCGATGCACCGGAAACCGCAGCTGATAACGGGAACTGGCCCCACGTCGGCCTGGAGCGCGTTGTCCAGTACTTGATCGGGGACCGGCTGACATGACTGACAGGAAGGCACCGCGCGCTCCGCAGGTATTCGATGCCGACGACCCGGCACTACGGCCGGCCAAACCAGCAGGTGACCCTGAGGCGCCCGCATCCGGCTTCGGCGACGCTGATCCGCGCTCCGGTGTCGGTGACGCTACCGACCGCGACGCCGGCACGCCGGGTGCGCAACCGCCTGATGCCACGCGCGACGGTGCAGTTGGGCGCGGTTTTCGCTGGGGTGCGCTGTTGTTTTCGGCAATGTTCGCCCTGGCGTTGCTTGCAGCGGGCGTCTGGTTTGGTCGCTTCACGTCCGTTGCATTGGCGCGGGATGACTGGGTCGGGTGGATCGCGCAGGGCTTGCTCGGGTTACTGCTGCTGGCCGCGGGCGTCCTGCTGTTCAAGGAACTCTTTGGGATTCTCCGGATGGGGCGGATCTCACGCATTCGCCGTGATGCGGAGCGCGCGCTTGCAACCGGCGATAGGAGCCTTGAAGTACGTGCGGTGCGCGCACTCAAGGGACTGGCACGGGGCCGCCGCCAGGCGCGCTGGGACCTCGCCAAATTTCGCGAGGAAGAGCGCTTCATGACGGAGCCCGGCAAGCTCCTCGGCCTTGCGGACCGCGTGCTTCTCAGCGAGGCCGACAAGCAGGCGCGCCGGGTGATCTTCGAATCGGCACGCCGGGTGGGTGTGGTGACGGCGGTGGTGCCGGTGGCGTTCCTGGTGATGTTGTTCGTGCTTGCGGAAAACGTACGCATGGTCCGCCGTCTTGCCGATGCCTACGGTGGCCGGCCGGGTGCAATCGGTGGCGTGCGGCTGTTGTGGCGGGTCATCATGCACGTTGCGGCGACCGGGGCGATAGCGCTGACCGACGATCTCTTCGGCCAGTTTCTGGGGCAGGATATCGTGCGGCGGATTTCGCGGCGTCTGGGCGAGGGTGCGTTCGTTGGTGCTTTGACGGCACGGTTGGGAGTTGCAGCCGTTGCCGTGTGCCGCCCGCTGCCGTTCATCGAAGCCCAGCCGCTGCGCTCACGTCATGTCGTTCGCGAGCTCTTTCCGGAGTTGCAGCCGGGTGAACTGATGCGCTCGGCGTTTCGCAAATCAGACGAGGCCGGCGAGACGGGGCGACAACACGGCAGCACGTCGAAGGATCAGGACTGAGCCGGCCAATACTGCTCACGGGCTTCGGCGGTGCCGAAGATGGGATCGCGTTGCGGTAGGCCAACCGCGGCAATTTCGCCAAGAGCCTGCTCGAAATCTTCCCGATTGGCGCGCTTAAGATCCCAGTCCTCCTGGCCCGCCGGGTAGGCCCCGACAATCACGAGGCGGGACGGCGAGCTAAGGCGATAGTGCCCGGTTCCCGCCGGCAACAGAACCGCTTCACCCGGCGCAAACGTCACCTTCGGTCCATCGCGCCCGCCAAACTGGACTTCGACGGCGTCACCCACGTTGACCAACACTTCGTGTGCACGCGCGTGGTAGTGATGAAAGGTGAAAATGCCGTTGACCCAGGCGCCGCCCCAGCCGCTGCGCGCGAGGTGAGCCACAACGCCTTCGGCATCGGCGGATGCGGCCTGGGCGCGAAACGGCGTGCGATAGTGCAGAAGCGGCAAGTGCGGATGGTTCGGGATATTGCCGCTCGGCTCGAGGTTTATGAGTTGTACGTCCACGGGATGGTTGACTCGCTCAGTTCCAAGGTTAATAATTTGTTTGCTTGCTGATGATTTCAAGGCGTCCGTTCATGTCGATGGAGTTTGGTTCGGTCCCACATTTGAATAGCCAGCCGGAGTGCTGCGTCACCGACTTGTCGGAGCGCGAGATCGAAATCTTTCGCTGGGTCGCGACAGGCAAGTCCGACTGGGAAATCAGTCAGATCCTTGGCATTTCGTCGAAAACCGTCAACTATCACGTTGAAAACGTCAAACGGAAGTTCCGCGTTGGAACGCGGATTCAGGCAGCCGTCGCGGTGGTTCGCGCTGGCGTTCTCGATCAGTGAGCGGGCGTGCGAACAGTGCTCGGGTACGGTGATATGACCAGCCTGGCATTGGTGCTATAAGCTCGCGTCAGACGGACGATGTTGCGGGCAGGCAAATGTTCAACACCTTCTTCCTCGAACTCAAGGCGGCGAAAATTCCCGTCTCGCTTCGTGAGTATCTTACGCTGCTCGAAGCGATGGCGGCGGATCTCGCGGAACGCCGGGTCGAGGATTTCTACTACCTCTCGCGCACGTGCCTGGTGAAGGATGAACGCCATCTCGACAAGTTTGATCGCGTCTTCGGCCATGTCTTCAAGGGCCTCGAGGCGATGCAGGATGCGGTCGAAGCGGAAATCCCCGAGGAGTGGCTGCGGGTGGTCTCTGAACTCTATCTCTCCGAGGACGACAAGAAAAAGATCGAAGAGATGGGCGGCTGGGACAAGATCATGGAGGAGCTGCGCAAGCGGCTCGATGAGCAAAAGGGCCGACATCAAGGCGGCAACAAATGGATCGGCACCGGCGGCACGTCTCCCTACGGCGCCTACGGCTACAATCCGGCCGGTGTGCGCATCGGCCAAAAGCAGAACCGGAACTTCCGCGCGATCAAGGTGTGGGACCGTCGGGAGTTTAAGGACCTCGACGACTCGGTCGAACTTGGTACGCGCAACATCAAGATGGCGCTCCGGCGGTTGCGCAAGTTCGCCCGCGAAGGCGCGCATGACGAACTGGATCTCGACGGGACGATCAAGGGTACCGCGCACAAGGGCTATCTCGACATTCAAATGCGTCCAGAGCGGCGCAATGCCGTCAAGGTGTTAATGTTCTTCGATGTCGGCGGCTCAATGGACTGGCACGTCAAGACCGCAGAAGAGCTTTTTTCCGCTTCCCGCATCGAGTTCAAGCATCTGGAATATTATTACTTCCACAATTGCCTCTACGAGTTCGTCTGGAAGGAAAATGCGCGGCGCTGGACGGACCGAATTTCGACCTGGGATGTGCTGCACAAGTATCCGTCGGACTACAAGGTCATCTTCGTCGGCGATGCTTCCATGAGCCCCTACGAGCTGTCTGTCGCCGGCGGGTCCGTCGAACATATGAACCCGGAAGCCGGTACGACCTGGCTCAATCGTGTCACAGACATTTACGAGCACTGCGTATGGCTCAATCCGGTCGCTCGCGACCACTGGAAATGGACACCGTCAATTCAAATGGTGGGCGAACATCTCGACGGGCGCATGTACCCGCTGACACTGGACGGTATTGACGAGGCGATGCGCGAGTTGATGCGCTGACGCTGCCATCGGCGCGGCCGCTGCATTGGCCGCCGATGCCAGCAGACCACAGTGAGACAGCGAACCGGAATTCGGGCCAGAATTCGCCATCATGTACTGCTCGAAGGATCAGACAAGCCGTTGAAGAGTGGTGTTGATGAGTTGACCGATGTCGGGAATTGGGCAAAGTGCTCGCATGCTGAAGCGAATCGTATTTCCCGTTGTGCTGCTTAGCCTTGCGGTTGGCGGATGCGGCAGCGTTAAGCTTCCAAGCTTAACGACCGGGTCCGTCACGACGGCGTCCAGCGGTACGCCGCAGGCCCAGGCCGCCGCGCAACCGCCGCCCGATGACCCCGTTGCGCGCGCCGTTCGCGTCGGCGTGATTTCTGCGCGCGCCCAGAAATGCGGCTATCATTTCGATCCCCAGCAGCTCAGATCCTCGTTTCTTGCGGCCGAGGCCCAACGCACTCCGGCGCCTGACATGCTGCAGAAGGTCGAACGTGCACATGACTTCGCACGTCAGAAGGTTGCAGGCAAAATCGCACAGACACAGGGATACTGCACAGCAGAACGTACAGCCGTCATAAAGTCGTCTCTGACGCGCTACCTGGCCGGCGATTTCTCGTTGCCGGCAAAGAAGCGGCAAGTGGCATCCGGCGGCGCATTCGACTGGTTTGGCGATGGCCAGCCGCCCGAAAAGTTCAACCCGGCATCGATCCACGACCCGCTGCTCAACGATCGAACAAAAAAAGCGGAATAGCAGAGGTCTGGTTTGACGTCATGGCACGCCGTGCGCCGCCGCATTGCCGGCCCAATAGGGCAACCTGATTTAATTCGGAATCGGTCCGATTCCGAATGGAAGCGGAAAGTTGCTCGGTTCTTTAGAGGCGATCATCTTTGTACTTTAAGTTGGACCCGCAACAGCAATTCCAACTTTGAGCACGATGATCTAGCGTAAGTTGATTGCTGAACATGGCTCAGCAACTGTTCTGGTTCGAGACGATCCTCAAATTCACGGCCGGCATTGCGCTGCTTGTCGCACCCGTATCGCTTGCGCGGCTGATCGGCCTCCCCCACGGCCAGGTTGGCTTTTGGGCCCGGATCTTGGGCCTCACGCTGATCGGACTCGCCGGAGCGATTTATGTCGAAGGCAGCCAAACCTCGTCGCGTGGGCTCGGATTTGCGGGCCTCGCGGTGATCAACGTTGCCGCGATCGTTGCGTTCTTCGGGCTGATCATGACACGGCAGGTCAAGACATGGCGCGGGCACGCCATTCTTTGGGTCACGATTATCCTGCTGCTGTTGCTAACCTTGTTTGAAATCGCTTTCGCCTGACGCCCGCCACACAGCCTGACGACAAGACTGCGTCCACCATTAGATGGCAGGTTGGGGCGATATCCGCCCATTTCACTGCGGCACCCCGCGTTGCAGAGACATCTCGGGTCACGCAAATGTTATGGCACCGTTCTTGCTGCCGTCGAGGCTGGCAACTCTGGAAGATTTGAATTGCAAATGTCGGCGACCAGCACACTGCGATCGCAGATCAACATGAGGGCGCTTACGGCGCGTCCAATGCCAGTGGCACAGACTGATCGGGTAAATGCCAGTCGATCGGTTGGGGGCCTGGCCTACTCGCACGTCACCACGCATCGCGAGTTCCTGGCGCTGGAAGAAGAATGGCACAAGCTCGATGCTGCCAACATCACAGTGACCAGCCCCTTCCAGTCGTTTTCCTGGTTGCGCTGCTGGATCGAAGCGCATCTTCATATCGATGGCGTCGCGGAGACGCTCCGGCACTCTCGGGACGAGACCGGTTGCACGCACGAGCTGGCCGTGATTTGCGGTCGGACCGGCGATGATCAACTCGCTGTCGTCCTGCCGCTCATGACGTGCACCTCGAGGGCGGTTCGCATGCTCACCTGGCTTGGGGCGCCGCTTGCGCAATACGGAGACGGTCTGGTCCACCGCGAATTGGCGAGGCCAAGTGACGTGGCCGGCGCGATCGCCTATGCGCGTAAGACTTTCCATCCGGATCTCATTTGCCTGCCCAAGGTACGCGCGGATGCCGCCCTGCTCACGCCGCTCCAGAAGGCCGGCGCAACGATGCTCGACATCGAGGAGGCGCCGTTCGTCAAGCTCACCCTCGCGCATATCACGGGCGGGCGACATTCCGGCCTGTGCGCCAAGGCGCGCAAGAACCGCCGCCGACAGATGCGGCGCCTCAGCGAAGAGCATCATGTGCGCTTCACGACGCTTGCATGCGGTTCGGCGGCGGCAGAAGCTGCGACCGCAGGCCTTGCACTGAAGCGGCGATGGCTCTGCGAGCGTGGACTGATTTCGTCTGCCCTGCACGGCGATGGCGTCGATGCGTTCTTCATGCGCGCCGCGCGGCAGCAGGACAGCGGCTGCCGTGTCTTTACGCTCACGCTTGACGGTCGCCTGGCCGGCGTGCAGATCGGGTTTGCGCATCGCGGATGCACCGCCATGCACCTCATCGTCTATGACACAGCCTTCGAGAAATTCGGCATCGGCATGCTGCAATTGGCCGACACGATCAAGCGTTGTGCCCTTGGCGGCACGCAGCACCTCGACCTCATGGCGCCATCCGCGAAATACAAGCAGGAACTTGCTGCCGACAGCACGCTCGTAGCGACATATGCGCTGCCCTGCACCATGCGCGGACGTCTTTACACGGCCCTTTACCTTCGCCGTCTCAGGCCATGGCTCAAGGCGATCCTCAATGCGCAACCGCTGGCCGTGCGGCGGTGGATCTGCCGCCGACTCATAAAGTCATCGCGGGCCGTTTCGGCAACGCATTAAAGCAGAAAGTTGCTCGGTTATTGAGAGGCGATCATCTTTGTGCCTTGAGCTGGAGCCGCGACAGCGGTTCCAGCTCAAGGCACGATGATCTAGCGCACGCCCAGCTTTTTCTGCAGGCTCGACGAAGACGTCGTGTATTGAAAGAGCAGCTTCTTGTCCGGATAGATGTAGCGGTGAGCCTGTTGGGCCATCAGTGCTGCCTCGTGAAATCCGGACAGAATGAGCTTCAATTTGCCGGGATAGGTGTTGATATCGCCAATGGCGAAAATCCCGTGCGCGCTCGTCTCGAACTTCTCAGTGTCAACCGGGATGAGGTTTTCGTGCAGATTTAGGCCCCAGTCCGCGACCGGACCAAGCTTCATCGTCAAGCCGAAGAACGGCAGCATGCGGTCGCATGACAGCTCCGCCACTCCGTCCTTGGTCTTAATCACGGCACCGGCAAGCTGGCCGTTCTCGCCAAGCAACTCGGTAACCTGGCCGATTTCCAAGCGCATCTTGCCTTCGCCGACCAGGCGGCGCATCTGCTCGACGCTGTGCGGGGCGGCGCGGAAGTCATCCCGGCGGTGCAGAAGGGTGAGGCCGTTGGCAACCGGCTGCAGGCTCAGCGTCCAGTCGAGGGCGGAATCTCCGCCGCCGACAATCAGGATGTCGCGGTCACGGAAATCCTCCATGCGACGCACAGCATAGAAAACCGACGTTCCTTCAAACGCTTCGATGCCCTTCAACGGCGGGCGTTTGGGTGTGAACGACCCTCCTCCCGCCGCGATTACGACGACCTTGGCGCGAAACTCCGTTCCCATGTCCGTCTTGAGCAGAAAGCCGCCTTCCTCGATACGCTGCAGTTCGTCGACCCGCTCATTAAAGTGGAACTCGGGCTCGAACGGCTTGATCTGTTCCATGAGGCGATCGGTGAGTTCCTGGCCCGAAACAACGGGCAGGGCCGGAATGTCGTAGATCGGTTTTTCGGGATAGAGTTCGGCACACTGGCCACCAGGCCGGTCGAGAATGTCGACAAGATGCGCCTTGATGTCGAGCAGGCCGAGTTCGAAGACGGCAAACAATCCGACCGGACCGGCTCCGATGATGACGACGTCGGATTCGATCTGCCGGGGCGAATCAGATGCAGAAAGAGCCATGTGCGCACTCCGTATTGATGGCACAGCGCGGCCCGGGCACCGAGCCGAGACCGCCGTCAGCCGTTGGGCTTACGTCGCAGGGAAGTTCGTGCCGTCGCATCGGGCCGGGCGTCGCGTGATTGTCAGAACTGTTTTTCCGGAACGCTGACGATCAAGCCGTCGAGTTCGTCGACGACCTTGATCTGACAGGACAGACGGCTGGTGTCGCGGACATCGAACGCGAAGTCGAGCATGTCCTCCTCCATTTCGGAAGGTTTACCCGTTCGTTCAAGCCACTCCTGTGCAACGTAGACATGGCAGGTGGCGCAGGCACACGCGCCGCCACATTCGGCTTCAATGCCCTCAACCATGTTCAGTTTAGCCGCTTCCATCACGGTCACGCCCACGCCGGCATCGACCGTCTGCTGCTCGCCGGTCGGCTGAATGTACGTGATCTTGGGCATTTTCGCTCTCGCGCCTCGCTGCGTATCGTTCCGATCAGTCGGATCGATGTGGCATCAAGTGCGGGCGCGTGGCAAGGTCCAGAGCCGGATAGTCGTGCGCCAAACGTCACAGGGCCGGCCTGTCGCGGCAACCGACACCCGACCGGGTTTCCAACCCCAGCCACAAGAATGATTTGACGTTGTGCGCTTCGACAGCCCTCACGTGTGGCGTGCGTCGATGTGGGCCGTGACTTCGGCGATGGTATCCGCCAACGCTGGCAGCAAACCGGGGCGATCCTCGACCGGACAAGATTCGGCGCGTTGTGCCAATTCGGCCAATCCATGCGCGCCGACTGCCATGGCCGATCCCTTCATGGCATGGGCCGTGTCCGCCCACTCAGGATCGTTCGTCATGGCCGACAAATCGTCCAGCAGGGCCGGGAGTTGATCGACGAAAAGCCGCAGAACCTCTCTTTCGAGAGCCTTGTCGCCGAGCGTGTAGCGCGCCAGATACGCATAGTCGATCGGGCTTGGCGCGGATGCGCCAACGGCGGGGGCGGCGGATGGCGAATGCGACTGCGGGCGCAACGTCCGGCTTTTCAGTTGGCAGAGCTCACTCGTCAGCATTTTATTAACCAGCCTTGTCTGAACGCCGATTTGATCACGTCAAACCGAGGGGTATCGGGGTGCGATCGGTCGCCGGCCAGAATAAGCGGAAGATCACGCCAAACGATGAATGCAGACGTTTTGTTTTGACGATAATTTTCAATAAATCCTTAGGGGCCGCGCCCAACCGGGGGGGGGTAGTCCCACATTTCGACATCTTGCTTGGCTATCCGGGGCGCAGAGGTGAGTGTTGGCCGGCGCGGCTCGGCTTATGTGCAGATGCGCAAGACGGATTGTTGGTCAGGCGCGGATTGCAGTATACTGGGTCCAAGGCGGAAGGACCCGTATGCAGGGCACCGTGGACGGCTAGGGCGCCACAATGGCGCAGCGGGTGGGGTTGATGGGTACAGACGACAAGGCGCGCGCCGCCCGAAAGGGCACCTCGCTGAGCGACCGGCTGGGCGAACTTCAGGGTGATGCGTCAGCGAAACCGCCGGCTCTGCCGAAAACCGCAGCTGCTAGCGCCCCGCCGCCGCTGCCAAGTGCAACGTCGGCCTCGGAAGCAGCCATCAAGTCGCCGTCGTCCACCCGCAAGGCAAACCCGTCTCCGGCCAAACCCAAACCAACGACATTGCCGCCGCCGGTGCCGGCACAGACGAAGCCCGAAGACAAGCCCCATCCTAAGCCCAAGCCAAAACCTAAATCCAAAGCCAATCCATTCGACCGAACACCAGACGATGAGGCCGAGCGCGATGAACCAGAGGTTCCCGCCGGCATTCGTCCGGAACCTCGCCGCACGGTCGATGAAAACGAAGCCGGCGAGGAGGCGAATGGGCGGCGCACCGCCCAGCGCCGGCCGGCCGGGCCGTCTCGCGAGCGGATCGCAGCAAACGATGATGCGCCCTCCATCGGCGGGCTGATCTATGCACTGAACCAGCGTCCGTCGAACAGACCGTTCGCATATGCTGCCGGTGCCACCGGGTTGTGGACGGCAATTGCGCTTGGCTTTGCCTGGGCCTTCATGTCGGACAGTATCGACTGGTCCGCGGGTCTCTTAGGTGTCGTTACGCATCAGGCGTTCCTAACGGCTACAGCGACGCTGCTCGGGCCGATCGTTCTGTTCTGGTTCCTCGCCTTCCTGATGTGGCGCACGGAAGAATTGCACCTGCGGTCGTCCGCGATGACGGAGGTGGCGGTGCGTCTGGCCGAACCCGACCGGATGGCCGAACAGTCCGTCGCCTCGCTCGGCCAGGCGGTCAGGCGCCAGGTCTCATTCATGAACGACGCGGTGACGCGGGCGCTGGGCCGAGCGGGAGAGCTCGAAGCTTTGGTCCACAACGAGGTCGGAAATCTCGAGCAGTCGTATGAGGACAACGAGCGCAAGATCCGCGGGTTGATCAAGGAACTGGCCGGAGAACGCCATGCATTGCTCAACACCGGGGATCGTTTCAAGGAAACGCTGCTGCAGCTTGGCTCGGAAGTACCGCAGCTGATCCAAAAGCTGTCCAGCCAGCAGCTCAAGCTGGCACAGATCATCGAGCAGGCAGGATCCAATCTGACGCAGTTGGAATCTGCGATCGGTGGCCAGACGCACAAGCTCGAGACGGCGCTTGGCGAGAACACGGGGCGCTTGCAGGTCGTCCTCGAGGATTATACCGGGGCACTTGCCACCGCCCTCGGCGCCAGGACCGAAGAAATGCAGACCATGCTGACCGGGTATACCGAGGCGCTGGGCGGTGCCCTCGGGGCGCGGACACAGCAAATGCAGGGGCTGCTCGAACACAACCGCGAAGCGCTCGACAGATCGCTCGGGGCGATGGGCGACAAGCTCGACTCCTCAGTCCAGGGCATCAATGCGACGCTGGACAGGTCATTGGAGACCATGGACGAAACGCTGGGCCAGCGGACCGAGACGATGCAGCTCGTCTTCGAAGAGTACGCGCGGGCTCTGGATGCAACGCTTGCCAATCGGTCCGAGGCATTCGATTCGCAGCTGGTGGAGCGTACCAAGGCGCTCGATGAAGCCTTCGGTGAACGCTTGCGACTGTTCGACGAAGCCATCATGCGTTCGACGCTATCGATCGACTCGGCAGTTGGTGACAATGCCAAGGCGCTGACCTCGGCGCTTGAACATCATGCGGACAGCTTCAATGCAGCTCTCACGGACCAGGCCCAGGAACTCGATTCAACGCTGTTGCGCGGCATTGAAGCGGTGCGCTCGACCAGTGAGAACATCTCGCGCCAGTCGATCAAGGCAATCGAGGGCCTCGCCGGGCAATCCGACATGCTGCGCAACGTTTCGGAAAACCTGCTCAACCAGATCAGCAGTGTATCGAACCGGTTCGAAAGCCAGGGCCACGCGATCATGCGATCCGCCAATGCGCTTGAATCGGCGAACTACCGCATCGACAAGATGCTGGCGGAGCGCTCCAATGAACTCAACTCGACACTGGACCGGATGTCGAGCCAGGCGGACCAGCTCGGCAGCGCGTTCCAGGGCTATTCGCAAAATCTCGAAGGCTCGTTGACACATGCCCAGGAGCAGGCGCGCTTGCTGACGCAGGATCTCAATCGCGAGACCGAAGAGCGCGCCCGCGCAACCGTCGACAATTTCGAGCGGCTGCGGACCGAGGCCAGCCTCGAAGCCGACCGGGCACTGGAAGACCTGAGAACGGAATTTGCATCCGTGTCGCGGGAAGTCACCCAGCGCCTCGGAGCGCTTTCGGACCAATTCTCGCAAACGTCCGGCGAAGTGCGCGAGCGTGCCGCGCGTGCCGCGCAACAGCTGGAAGACGAACAGAGCCGGCTCAAGCAACAGCTTGATCACCTCCCGCAGGCAACCGAGGAAAGCGCGAATGCGATGCGCCGGGCGTTGCAGGACCAGCTCAAGGCGCTCGACCAGCTCTCGGCACTGGCACAGCGCAGTGCACGCGAGGCAGCGGCCATGCCACCGGCCGAGCACCCGCCAATCGCGTTGCAGGAAATTCCACCCCGCCAGACGCGCGAGGTTACGGACGCGCAGCACCACGGTGATCCACAGCACCAGGGCCACCCTCAAAGGACAACGCCGCTCGCGTCGCTGACCAGCACTCTGGCACGGGAGCTGAAGGACCGGCAATCACGGGCCGGCCAGCAACAGCAACCGGCTGACGGTCGACGGCAACAACCTTCCGCCGGTGCCTACCCGGCGGCATCACAAAACGCGCGTCGTTCGGGAGCGCCGGCCACAAGCGATCGCGCCGGAACCGGGGATGGGAGCGGCAGCTGGAGCTTCGGCGATCTGTTGTCGCGCATGCCCGAGGATGATGCAGACACCGACACGCCAATCGCCGATGTAGCCGAAGTGCAGACGCCAGAACATGCCGAGCCGCCCGCTGGCGAGGCGGCCTCCGGCATCGACATTGCGGCAATTGCCGGTGCGCTCGACCGCAGCATGGCGGCGGCGATCTGGTCGCGGTTCCGCAGCGGACAACGCGGCTTCATGGTGCCGAGCATCTACAAGCCCGAAGCCCGGCCCTTGTTCGACGATATCGTCTACCGCTATCAATCCCAGCCGGCGTTCCGGACCAATGTCGACCGCTTCGTGCAGGAGTTCGAGCAGACCTTGCGTGACAGTGACCGCCAGGACCCGAGCGGAGATCTCACTCAAAAGCAGATTGTGTCCGACCCGGGCCGCGTCTACCTGCTGTTCGCCCACGCTTCCCAGCGCCTTGTCTGAGCGATGGCGGGGCGTGCCGGTCCTGTTCATCTTGCAGCCTGTCGCACCGAGCGCTGGCCGCTTCTCGGTGACTTTCGCATTTCCCGTGGTGCCAAATCGGAAGCGACGGTGGTGGTCGCCGAGGTGAGCGATGGTGTGTATCGCGGCCGCGGCGAGTGCACGCCTTACGCGCGCTACGGTGAAACACCGCAGAGTGTCGTCGCAGCCATCGAAGCGGTTGACGGCGGGTTCGACCGGCAATGCTTGCTGGCCGACTTGCCGGCGGGCGCGGCACGCAATGCGATCGACTGCGCATTGTGGGACTTGGAGGCGAAACGGCAGGGCGTTCGCGCGTGGGTGCTCGCGGGACTTGGCGAAGTCGCAGCTTGCCATACGTTTTATACCCTGAGCCTCGATACCCCCGCGGCCATGGCAGCCGCGGCGCGGCGGCACGGCCATCTGCGGCATCTCAAACTAAAGCTCGGAGGCGGGGAAGATGCCACGCGCATGCGGGCGGTTCGAGATGCGCGACCGGATGCGGTAATCGTGATCGACGCCAACGAGGGCTGGCGGCCGGCGCAGCTCGATACGCTGCTCGCGGTCGCGCGCGAAAGCGACGTTGCGCTTGTCGAACAGCCGTTGCCGGCGGGCCAAGACGATGCGCTTAGGACGTGCGATCACAGCGTGCCGATTTGTGCCGATGAATCGGCCGAGCCGGGACGACGCCTGGATGACCTCGTCGACCGCTATGACGCCGTCAATATCAAGCTCGACAAGGCGGGCGGGCTGACGCATGCGCTCGCGCTTGTTCGCCAGGCGCAGCGGCTCGGCCTGGCGGTGTTCCTCGGTTCGATGGTGGCAACCTCATTGGGGATCGCGCCAGCGCTGATGCTTGCCGGTGCCGCCGAATGGGTCGACCTGGACAGCCCGCTGCTGCTGGCCAGGGACCGCCCCCACGCCCTGGACGTACATGATGGACTCCTGTCGCTGCCGGAACCGCAATTGTGGGGTTGAAGGGCCGAGCACTGCGCGACACTCCCGGATTTGCTGCACCTCGCGGCAGCAACGCCGCGATCATTGCTGCGACCGGTCCGTCGACGCATTCAAAGATGGTTGCAACCAGATCAGGGTCGCGGATGCGAGCATGCCGAGCGCCGCAAGTCCCGCCATCACCAGGAAACTCAGGCGTCCCAGCGGCTCGAAGATCAGCCCCGCCAGAAACATCACGGATCCCATGACCAGGCCACTCGCGAGAGCGGAGTGGATCGATTGTGCCGTGCCGGTACGCGAGGACGGAAATCCGGCATGGATCAGATTGACGGTACCAAGATGTGTTGCACCGAATGACAGTGCATGCAGGCATTGCAACGGGAACAACAACCAAAATGCCGGGTCGAGGGCCATGATCACCCAGCGCAGGATCGCCGCGGCGGCGCCGAGAAGCAAAAGGCCGACAGCGCCCAGTCGTGCCAGGACGTGGCCGGAGACAGCGAACAGACCGATCTCTGCAATGACACCGAGTGCCCAGAGCACACCGATCCACTGGTCGGCTATGCCGAGGCTGCGCCAGTGCAGCGCGCCGAACGCATAAAATACCGCGTGCGATCCTTGTATGAGCCCGGCCGCGATGACCAGCGCCGCGAACCAGGGGCGCGATACCATCGTCCAAACGGGCACGCCTGCCGCGGCTGATATGTCGCCCTGGCCGGGGACAGGGTCACCTGTCCGGTCCGGCGGCAGGAATTGTGCAGCCACAGCCATGACGAACACGGATGCGATCACCATGGCTATGACGCTGGCGCCGCCAAAGCGGGCAATGATGACACCGCCCAGGAGATTTGCGGCAATGAACGCAGCGGAGCCCCAAAGGCGCATGCGGCCGTAATCGACCCCGTAATGACGGGCGCCGGCCAACGCCTTGGCTTCGGCAAGCGGGATAATGGACTGCATGGCGATCTGAAATCCGCCGACGAATACCAGCAGTGGCCAAAATCCTCCGATTACCGACAACAGGCCCGCAAGGGCGAAGCCGATCCAGCCTCCAACAATGATCGTGCGGCGTTGTCCGACGTGCGTGTCGGCCCAATAACCGATGACCGGCGTCGCGATGATGCGAACAAAGAGCGGCACGGACGTGATGATACCGATTTCGTAAGGACTCATGCTGCGCCATGCGAGCCAGACCGGAAGAAAGGGCAGATAAAAGCCCAGATTGCCGAACAAGGCTGCATAGTAGATCGAAACACGGACCGCGAAATTCCAGGCCACAGCTTGCTCCGCCCTACCGCCGGCCGGGCCGGCCGGTCGATTCCCACACCTATTCGTCCGCCAGCTGCGGCTGTTGCAGTCGAATCGTCTTATCGAATGTCGAGAGGACTTAGCAGGACCACCCCCATGGCACAGCATAAATCGCCACCATCATTCGATCCCGAAACGGAATACCGGGAAATCGAACGCGCCCTACTCGAATCGGCGCGCGGCCGGTGGTTCCTCGCCGAACACGGCCGGCGCGCGCGGCGACTGGACAACCAGGTACTGCAAGACGCGATCGGGCGGCTGCAGTCCTCGTTACGCGACCCGCCGGCGCTGCTCGGGCAGTTGCGCGCGGAAATCGAAGGCCTGCAGGGATTGCTGCGGGAAACACGCGCAGCACTCATCACCAAACCACGTCCTGAGACCGTAACGGCAGATGCAGAAGGGAATGCTCGGAGCGATGAGGACGTCGTACGATTGACGAGCGGCCCCGACGGCATACTGGCGGCCGCAGAGGGCATTCACGAACTGGCCTGGTCGCTGCATGCTCAGGAAATCAACGTCTCGACGTGCGAACGGATCGCACGGCAGGCAAGCCATATCTATGCGCTCAGCATCCGCCACGCCGCCGAGTCGGAACGCGTGCAACAGCTCACCGAAGCGTTGGACGGTGCGCTGCAGCGCCTCGACGGTCTACTCGAGACAATCGGTCACGAAACGCAACTCGATGACTTCGCGCCGCCGCCGCCGGCCGATTTGGCGGCCGTGGATGCAACGCAAATCGTCAACGGAGACGGGCAACCGTTTGCCGAACAGACCGCGCGACACGACTTCGACCCGGCTAGCTAATCGTCTCGGCAAACAGTGCCGGATCGACATTGCCACCGGACAAAATGCAGGCAACGGTACGACCCTGAACGTCGAACTTTCCAGCAAGAACGGCGGCGAGCGCGACAGCGCCACCCGGCTCCAGCACGAGCTTGAGTTCGTGAAATGCAAAGCGCATTGCCGCGCGTGCTTCGTCGTCGGTAACGACAACACCGTGGCCGCACAAACGCGACGCGATGGCGAAGGTGCGCTCGCCCGGTGTATCGACCAAAAGCGCGTCGCAAATCGATCCCGACTTCAGATCGTTGATGCACCGTTCACCGGCGGCCAGAGACCGCGTGAAATCATCGAAACCGTCCGGCTCGACTGGATGGATCGTGGTGTCGGGTGCGGCTGCACGGACCGCTGTCGCAACGCCTGAAAGGAGGCCGCCCCCGGCGCAACAGACAAGCACCGCATCGGGCACGGCGTCGATGGCCCCCGCCTGTGCCATCAGTTCCAATCCCGCCGTTCCCTGGCCGGCAATCACATGAGCATCATCGAACGGGTGGACGAACGCTGCACCGCGGTCCTCGGCAATTGCGTAGGCTATTGCCGTGCGGTCCCCGGTGGCGCGGTCGTACTGCACGACCTCGGCACCGAAGACTTCGGTGCGCGCGCGCTTGAGGGCCGGGGCATCGGACGGCATGACGACCACAGCAGGGATTTTGCAAAGGGCCGCCGCGGCGGCAACGCCCTGGGCGTGATTGCCGGAAGAACAGGCAACGACGCCACCCGGAAAGCGCTGCGGGTCGATGCGGGAGATCGCATTGTAGGCACCGCGAAATTTGAATGCGCCAACGCGTTGAAGGTTTTCCGCTTTGAGCAGCACGCGTCCCGCGGCGCGGTCGTTGAGCGTCGGATGTTCAACAAGTGGCGTAACGACGCTCAGTCCGGCAAGCCGACGGGCGGCGTCTTCAATTTCGACGATGGTCGGCGTCGGCAGGTCATCCGGCACATTGGCACCTTTCGGTTTGGACAAGCGGCAGAGGCGGAACCACGGTCCGCTCGTCGTCAGCAGCGCTTCAGTTCGACGCTGATCAGCGATATCTCCACGCCTCCGCTTGGCTCGATGCGAATGGTCTGCGTGCAGCGGCTTGAGGAGATCACGACTGCGGCAACAAAGTTGTCGGCGCGTGCGCGCATGCTGATGCGCCCACCATTGACCTTGCCCCTCAGGGAACCGCCAACCGAATAGATTTGTTCGCGCCAGGTGCCTGAGAGGCTGGCGCCGGCGGCCGTGTAGTCAACGGTCGCATCGAGGCGATAACTGTCAGAGTTGCAACGGAAATTCTGATGCGCGGCAGCGCCGCCGTCCTTGACGAAATAGGTCGCAACGCACTTGAGCTTTTCGCGTTGGCCGCTGGCGGTCGAAAGCTGGCCCCAACCCGCCCAGCGGCCGGCAAAACGATCCAACGGGCCGGCCGCAACTGCATAGGTTTGCAGCAGCGCGGCGGCAGCGAAGACGAAGACAGGCAAGAAACGCATGCGATGCTCTCCTACGGGCTCGGGCCATTGTGCCGTACTGGTTGCATGGGCGCTTCTGGCCAGGCGGACACTGCTACATTGGCAGATCACGGCGAAATGCTCAAAGACCGTCGGCTGAGGCAAATGATGCATTTTGCGCCGTTTGCGGGCATCACCTCATTACGATCGACCGACAAGATGATCGACAGGACCATGACCGCGGCCCACGGAAAGGCCAGCTCCAGCCGCCAGGGCGCGCGTCAGGTAGTCCTTGGCGGCGCCGATGGCCTTCTCAAGCGGCATGCCAAGGGCAGATGCGGCCGCAATCGAGGCTGCCAGCGTGCAACCCGTGCCGTGCGTGTTGGGCGTGTCGATCCAGTCCGCCTCGTACCACTGCAGGCCGCCCGGCGTCGCCAGCACGTCGGCGGCAACGTCGTCATCGCCGAAATGCCCGCCCTTGAGCAGAACGGCGGCCGGACCCAACGCGAGCAAATCGCGGGCCTGACGTTCCATGTCGGGGCGCGATAGCGCGGGCGCGGCAGCAAGCAGTTGCGCGGCCTCACCCAAGTTCGGCGTGATGATGCTCGCGCGTGGCAGCAAGACGTCCCGAACGGCGGTGACAGCATCAGGTTCGAGCAGAAGATCGCCACTCGTTGCAACCATGACGGGGTCGACCACCACGGTGGCGTTGCCGCTGGCATCGAGGCCGGTTGCGACCGCATCGATAATGGCGCGGTTGGCCAGCATGCCCGTTTTGATCGCCTTGACGTGCAGGTCGTCGAACACGCTTTTGAGTTGCTGGCCGACGACTTCCGGCGGCACCGGAAATACACCCTGCACGCCAGTTGTGTTCTGGGCGGTCAGCGCCGTAATCACCGAAGCACCATAAACGCCGAAGGCGCAAAAGGCTTTGAGATCAGCCTGGATCCCGGCGCCCCCGGAACTGTCCGAACCGGCGATCGTGAGTGCGATGGGTCGTCGTGATGGCATCGTCATGTGCCCCTTTCCCATGCCTCGGCCGGGCGATCAAGGCCGACGCATAATGTCCTCGCTGAGCGAGTCCGGGGTCATGTAGTCCTCGATCTGGCTTAGTGCGGGAAAGGTCTCGATCATGAACTGTCCAATCCAAGTCATCGTGCCCGTCAGAAACATCAAGCCCGTGATCACCAGCAAGATGCCCATCACCTTCTCCATCGTGCCGAGATGGCGCTTGAAGCGCTGCAGGAAGGACAGGAACGGGCGGATGGCGACAGCGGCGAGGATGAACGGTATACCGAGGCCGAGCGAATACACGAAGAGCAGCTGGACGCCGCGACCAAGGCTCGCTTCGCTGGCTGCCAGTGTCAGAACCGTTGCTAGGATCGGCCCGATGCAGGGTGTCCAACCAAAGGCGAATGCGAGGCCGATGACATACGCGCCGAGCAGGCTTGCACCCTGCATGTTCGCCTCATAGCGCGCCTCGCTGTACAGCAACGGAATGCGCAAGATCCCGAGGAAATGCAGGCCGAACGCGATGATGACGGCACCCGCGACCATCGAAAGCTCGTGCTGGTAGCTCTTCAAAACCTGACCGAACACGGATGCACCGGCGCCGAGGCCGACGAACACGGTCGTGAAGCCCAACACGAAGAACACCGAGCCCAGCACAACGCGGCGCCAGGCTGCATCATCGATGCCTTGTTCGCTGTTGACCTGGCTGATCGTGGTCCCGCCGAGATAGCCGAGGTAGGGCGGCACCAGGGGCAATACGCAGGGGCTCAGAAAGCTCACAAGGCCCGCGAACGCGACGCCGAAATAGATGTAAGCCTCTGTGAGCATTCGCGTCCTGCCGCTCCGTTCACCAGTTGACCAAATTAGGTGCGATTTGCGTCAGGCGCAATTCAAGCCGGTTCACGCAGGCGTGTGACAAGCCTCTGGAGGGACGGCCAATTCCGGCTCATACGAGGGCTGCAACACCCGGCAGCTGGCGACCTTCAAGCCATTCGAGAAATGCGCCGCCGGCTGTCGAGACATAGGTGAACTGGTCACTGACGCCGGCTGCGTTGAGAGCGGCCACGGTGTCGCCGCCTCCGGCAATGGTTGCCAGCCTGCCAGCCTTGGTCATATCCGCCGCGGCGCGGGCGATGGCAAACGTGCCGTTGCCGAACGGCTCGATCTCGAAGGCGCCCAGCGGGCCGTTCCACAGAAGTGTGCGACACGCGGCGAGCACGTCCGTCATTTCGGCGATGGAGCGCGGGCCAACATCGAGGATCATGTCAGCGGCGGCAATAGCATCGAGGGCGGTTTCGCGACTGGGCGCGCGCGCCTCGAACTTCTCCGCGACGACGGCATCGGTCGGGAGGACGATCCGGCAGCCGGCGGCTCGCGCCGCGGCCATGATCTCCAAGGCGGTTTGCGCCAGTTTGGGTTCGGCGAGGGAGGCACCCACCGCCACGCCCCCGGCCAGCAGAAACGTGTTGGCCATGCCGCCGCCAACGATGAGATTGTCGACCTTGCCAACGAGATTGGTCAGGACCGAGATCTTGCTCGAGACTTTGGCTCCGCCAACAACGGCCACGGTCGGACGCGCGGGATTATCGAGGGCCGAACGCAGCGCGTTGATTTCCTCCATCATCAGGCGCCCTGCATAGCTCGGCAGCCGATGTGCAAGGCCCTCGGTCGAGGCATGAGCGCGATGGGCGGTCGAGAACGCATCGTTGACGTAAAGGTCACCCATCGCGGCAAGGGCGGCGACGAAGCTTGGATCATTCTTCTCCTCGCCCGGATGAAAGCGCAGGTTCTCTAAAACCAGGACCGCACCGGCCGGGAGGGAGGCAACGGCGGATGCGGCTGCATCCCCTATGCAGTCGTCGGCGAAGGCGACCGGCCGGCCACTGAGTTGCGCGAGCGCATCCGCAACCGTGCGCAGCGACATCTCCGGGCGCCGCTCGCCTTTCGGGCGCGCGAAGTGCGAGAGCAGGACAACCTTGGCGCCGGCATCGCAAAGCGCGTCGAGGCCGGGCAGCAGACGCGTGAGGCGGGTGGTGTCGGTGACGATACCGTTTTGAACCGGCACGTTGAGATCGGCGCGCACCAACACGCGCTTGCCGCCGACATCGACACCGTCAATGCTCTTCATATTGTCGAGGTTCATAGTCCTCCCCGCCGTCGCTACCCGACCTGTTTGGCCAAAACCCGCGCGGCCTCTGCTACGGCATCGCTCGTCAGGCCGAAATGCGCAAAGAGCTCCGCCGCCGGGGCCGAGGCGCCGAAGTCGCTAAGGCCGACGAAACGGTCGCCCGGTGCCATCCATTCGTGCCAGCCGGTCGCAACCGCGGCTTCGATAAAGATGCGCGGTGCGTCCCCGAGCACGCTCGCCCGGTAGGCAGGGTCTGCCTCTCGGAACAACTCCATGCAGGGCATCGAGACGACCGCTGCATTGATACCGGCGCCGGCCAGTGTCTCTGCCGCTTCGGCCGCAAGCCCAACCTCCGAGCCGGTTGCGACAAGCGTGACGTCGCGCGCGCCCTCGGGATCGCGCAATACGTAGGCGCCCTTGGCCGAAAGATTCTCATGCGTCGGGGCTTTGCGCAGGTTGGGTACGCCCTGGCGGGTCAATGCCAGTATCGAAGGGCTTTCGCCCGCTTCAACGGCCGCCTGCCAGCATTCCGCCGTTTCGACGCCGTCGGCGGGGCGGAACACATAGAGGTTGGGTATTGCGCGCAGGGCTGCGAGATGCTCGACCGGCTGGTGGGTCGGGCCGTCTTCGCCGAGCCCGATCGAATCGTGCGTCATGACATAAATCACGCGCTGCTTCATCAGTGCAGACAGCCGGATTGACGGACGGCAGTAATCGGTGAATACGAGAAACGTGCCGCCATAGGGAATGAGCCCGCCGTAGAGTGCCATGCCGTTCAACGCTGCCGCCATGGCGTGTTCGCGGACGCCGAAGTGAATGTAGCTTGCCGTAAAGTCTTCGGCCGTGATCACCGGTTGGCCTTTGCCGCGGGTATTGTTCGAACCTGTCAGATCGGCGGAGCCGCCGGCCAAACCGGGAAGCGCCGGCAGGAGTTTCTCGATGGTTTGCTGTGACCACACGCGGGTTGCCTTCTTGTCTGAACTTTCGGCTGCAGCCGTTTTGGCATCGCGCATGGCGGCTGCGACTGCGGCCTTGATGTCAGCGTTCATCGGGTCTTCGAAGGCGGCGCGCTGGCCGGCGTCCGTCGCGGCCCAGGCTGCTTGCCAGGCGTTGTAGGTGTCGGCGTGGCGGCTGGCGGCTTGTCGCCAGGCCGAGAGGATCTCGGCGGGAACCTCGAACGGGGCGTGCGGCCAGCCGATAGCGTCACGGGTAGCCGCAATTTCGTCAGCACCAAGCGGTGCGCCATGAACACCCGACGTTCCCGCCTTGGTCGGTGCGCCCTTGCCGATGGTCGTGCGGCAGGCAATCAGCCAGGGTGCCGATGGATCGGCTTTGGCGGCATCGATCTGCATTGCGACCGCTGCCAAGTCATGGCCATCGACCGTCGCCGTATTCCAACCGCAAGCGGCAAAACGAGCCTTCTGGTCGTCTGAAACCGCAAGCGAGGTCGGACCGTCGATGGAGATCTCGTTGTCATCGAACAGGACGATCAGCTTGCCGAGCTTGAGGTGGCCGGCCAATGATATCGCCTCATGACTGATGCCCTCCATCAAGCACCCGTCGCCGGCAATGACGAAGGTATGGTGATCGATAACGTCGCCGAGGCGGGCATTCCACATCCGCTCGGCAAGCGCCATGCCGACCGCGTTGGCGAGGCCCTGGCCGAGCGGGCCGGTCGTCGTCTCGATGCCGGCGGCGTGGCCGAACTCCGGGTGGCCTGCCGTTTTGGAGCCGAGTTGGCGGAAATTGCGGACCTCGTCGATGGTCATGCCGTGATAGCCGGTCAGGTAGAGCAGTGCGTAAAGCAGCATCGACCCGTGACCGGCAGAGAGGATGAAACGGTCCCGGTTCGGCCAATCGGGGGCTGCTGGATTGAAGCGCAACGAGTGGGTAAAGAGGACTGTTGCGACATCGGCCATGCCCATCGGCATGCCGGGATGTCCGGACTTGGCCTGCTCAACCGCGTCCATCGACAAGGCGCGAATGGCGTTGGCCATGTCGGTGAGCATCGCGTCAGGGATCCTAAGTTCTACGGCCATGCGCTGTCCTTTCCCGCTGCGCCGGACCAATGCCGACGGACTGAGAGGCAGGGCAGAACCCGTTGCTGCCTGCTGCCTGTTCTCCCGGCCAACCCGACGCCCGCACTTCCATCGTGCCCAGGACGGTGGCGGACGGTTCCTGACTTGCAGCGACATCGTTCCGCACCCGGGCCTCGTTTAAACCCGGTGGGATGTGGCGTCCAGCGTTGGCCATGCGGCGCGCGAAATCGGCGCAGGGACTGTTGCGGTGAGGCTGTGGGTATCGTGGGCGGACGGCTTACTGGCGTCTCCGGCGCGCAATTAGGGTTGCGAGGCGAGAAAACTATCCACATCCGGGCGGGACGGCAGCCCAGCCCGTGAACCGAGCCGCATGCACTTGAGAGCGGCAACGGCGCATGCAAAGCGGGCGCATTCGGCAATCGGGCGCTGTTCGCTCAGGGCGAGGGCGAAGGCACCGTGAAAGGCATCGCCCGCACCCGTCGTGTCAACCACGTCTATGTCGAAGGCTTTGCAACTGCCTCCGCCGAAGGGATCGCGCCAGTGATATCCGCGATTGCCAAGCGTCACTCCGGCATGGCGCGGGCCAAGCAACATGACGCGATCGAGCCGACTCTGCATATCCAGATCGGGCAGGTAGTCGCTGAGGGCTTCTTCGGAAAAAATTGCGTAATCGGTTAACGCCAGGGCGTCGGTCAAAGCACTTCGATTGCCGACATCCGCGTCGAGCACCGTCGGAATGCTGGACTGACGGGCACGGGCGAATATCGAGCGAACCGCCTCCATCCAACGCAGGTCAGCGAGCACCAAAGCGGCACCACCAACCCGTTCGAGCGGCAGCCAGCTCGTTCCGGCCGGCATGTTGATGTCGCGAGTGCCGATCACCATGCGTTCGCCGCGCCCGTCGACGATCACCGCCGATGACGACGAACGGCCTTCCTCGAACGTCTCGACATAGCGGATGTCAACACCAACGTTTTTCAAGCCGTTGCGAATTTTTTGGCCGGTTTCGTCGGCGCCAACGCGGCTCCAGAGTTCGGCGCGGCCGCCAAGCCGGGCAATTGCGGCGGCTGCATTGGCGGCCATGCCGCCGCCGGTTTCAACGTGTTCGAGCGCGCGAACCTTGGACGGGCGCGGCGGAAATGCCTCGATCCGGTAGACGCGGTCAAGGGCTGCATGACCAACACAAATGATCGGGGCGGTCACGCCTCCACCTCGGATTTTGCCTCTGCGGCTGCCTGGCGGGCCTGCTCCATGGCATCCTCGTCGAAGAGCTTGGCGAGATTCTCGGTCTCACTCATAGCACGAGAGCGCATTTTTTCTTCATCTGTAAAGTGCTGATAGTCCTCCATAAGCCGGCGTTGGTCGTGCTCGGCAAAGGTATCGACCGCATATCGTACGTCGCGCGAGGACACCCCGAGCCCTTCGAGAAGGTCGCGGGTCATCTCAAGAGAAGCCGAAAACGTCTCGCGCTGGATATGGGTGACGCCAACGTCCATCAGGCGGTGGACATGGTCTCGATTGCGGGCCCGGGCGAATATTGGAAGATCCGGATAGTTCTGGCGCACGATAGTGGCGGTGCGCAGCGAGGCTTCGACGTCGTCGATGGCAAGTACCAGGGCCCGGGCCTTGCCGGCCTCTGCGACCGTTAGAATGTCGAGGCGGCTGGCGTCACCGTAGAAGGCCTCGCCGCCGAAACTCTTGACCATCGAGATTTGGTCCGGATCGAGGTCAAGGGCGGTGAACGGGATCCGCTTGGCCCGCAGGACGCGCGCGATTATCTGGCCGACGCGACCAAACCCGGCGATGATCACGTGGCCTTCGCGCTCCGGCATGTCGTCCGGTTCATCGGCACCCGGCTTGGATCCCGAAAACGAGCGATCAAGGCCAAGCAGCAGCGGCGTTGCCGCCATTGACAGCGTGACGACAACGGCGATCAGGTCAGCAAGGCTTCCCGCCAGCACGCTGGCGGCCACACCTGCGGTGAGCAGGACAAAGGCGAATTCGCCGCCTTGCGAGATCGAGAGCGCAAAGCGACGCGCCGGGCCGCGATCGAGATCCTGCCATCTGCCGAGCGCATAAAGCACGGCGCTCTTGATCAGCACCAGACCCACGACCAGGACGACGATCAAACCCGGACTTTCAACCAACAAATCGAGGTTGAGCGACATGCCGACGGCCGTGAAAAACAGCCCGAGCAGCAAGCCTTCGAACGGTTGGATGTCCGCTTCCAACTGATGGCGATAGGATGATTCGGCGAGCATGGCACCGGCAATAAATGCGCCGAGCGCTGCCGAAAGTCCCGCATTGTGCATCACGACGGAGGCGGCCACGACGGTGAGCAGTGCCGCGGCGGTCATCGCTTCCTTGACTTTCGTGCGCGCGACCAGCTTGAGGAAGGGATCCACCAGCAACCGTCCGGCAAGGATGACAAGGCCGATCGTGGCCAGGGCCTTGGCGGCGGCCAGCACCGACATCGGTTCGCTCGACTTTGCCGTCTCGAAGGCGAACAACGGTACCAGGGCGATCAAGGGAATGGCGGCAAGGTCTTGAAACAGGAGAACGGAAAACGCCATGCGGCCGTGGCGTGCGGTCAGTTCATCGTTTTCCTCCAGGACCTGGAGGGCAAATGCGGTCGAGGAGAGCGACAGTACGAGCGCCAGAAACAACGCCGTCAACAAGGGCAGGCCGAGAGCGAACGCGGCAACCAGCAGCGCCAGGCTGGTGAGCGCCACTTGCAGGCCGCCTACTCCGAAAATGGTTTTGCGCATTGACCACAGGCGACGGGGGCGAAGCTCCAGACCGATCAGAAACAGCAGCAGGACAACGCCAAACTCCGCAAAATGCAGGATTTCCTTGGCCTGGTAGAAAGAAAAGACCTGCCCTGCCCCGTACGGTCCCAGCAGCATGCCGGCGACCAGATAGCCAAGTACGGTGCCAATCCTGAGCCAGCGGGCCATGGGCGCGGCGATGGCCGCTGCGGCAAGCAGCATCGCGATTTCACCAAGCGAAATGTCCTGCATCGGTCGTTAACCCTCTCCGTCCCGGGCCGGCCTCAAGATCTACATCCCAACCGAGGCCGGACGCTGCTTGACGACGTCGTCAATCGCCAGAAGATCGGCCAGGAGGCGCGGGAAATCCTTCAGCGGAACCATGTTTGGACCATCCGAAGGTGCATTGTCGGGGTCCTGATGTGTTTCGATGAAGAGGCCGGCAACGCCGACGGCGACGGCGGCGCGGGCAAGCACCGGCACAAACCGTCGATCGCCGCCGCTCGATGCGCCTTGCCCGCCGGGTTGCTGGACGGAGTGGGTCGCATCGAAGATCACCGGGCATCCCGTTGCGGCCATGATCGGCAATGCGCGCATATCCGTGACCAACGTGTTGTAACCGAACGATGCACCGCGCTCTGTAACCAGGACGTTCGGATTCCCGGAGCCGACGATCTTGTCGACGACGTTCTGCATGTCCCAGGGTGCAAGGAACTGGCCTTTCTTGACCTTGACGACCCGACCCGTTGCGGCGGCAGCAACCAGCAGGTCGGTTTGCCGACACAGGAAAGCCGGGATCTGGAGCACGTCGACCGCCTCGGCGACCGCGGCACACTGGCCGGCTTCGTGCACGTCGGTGACGACCGGAAGGTGCAGGCTGTCGCGGATTTCCGCAAACACGTCGAGTGAAGCGGCAAGGCCGAGCCCGCGTTTGCCGGCCAGGCTGGTGCGGTTGGCCTTGTCGAAGGACGTCTTGTAGACGAGGCCGATGCCAAGGTCCGCGCAGATCTCTTTGAGTGCGCTCGCCATTTCGAGAGCATGGGCGCGGCTCTCGAGCGCACAGGGCCCGGCGAATACTGCAACGCGCCGATCGTTGGCGAAGATGACGGGCGTCCTATCCGTGCCAACCTCGACGGTGGCGTTCGGCCGGCTTGCGGCTTGCGTCATGTCTTCCATTCCCTCTCTCGTCGTCACCCAGTCCGGCTCCGGGACCGCCAAGTCGGCTCCACCCAGGCACGGCTCGATCAGAGCTGCCGCGCCATCGCCGCCGGTCAATGCCGGGACGGCGGAACACCATTACGACACCGTGGCGGAACTGTGCTGCATCGGCGCGGCGAGCCGGCACAGTGCCGCCGGCACGGAAAACGGCGACAATGCTCTCACCCAATCACCATACCTCACAACGGGAGACAAGCATGACCACTGTGCGCCTACTGAGCGACGATGAACTGAGCCCGGAAGCCAAAGCTGTTTTTGAAGACATCCGCAAGACGCGCAACACCGATTTCGTCGGCAATACGTGGCGCGCACAGGCGAACAATCCCAAGGCGTTGAAACGCAATTGGCAAAAGGCAAAGGAGGTGATGAGGCCCGGATCGCTCGACCCGGTGACCAAGGAACTCATCTATCTGACCGTGTCGATCATGAACAACTGCGAGTATTGCATTCACAGCCATTCCTACTTTGCACGCCAGAAGGGCATGACCGAGGAGCAGTACAATGAAATGCTCGACATCATCGGGCTTGCCACGGAAGGCAACCGGTTGATGACCGCCATGCAAGTGCCTGTAGACGACCTTTACCACGTGAAATAAGGCGCCGCGCGAGGCGTGCCGCAAGGGACAGAAACGCGGGACCGCCAGGCCGGCAGCTTTTACCCGCCGCCGCGGAACAGGCGGGAGAAAAATCCCGCGGGCCTGTCGGATTTTGCATCGGCGCCGGTTGCCGGGGCGGATGCCGTACGCGCCTCGATTTCGCCCTTGAGAGCTTCGACAACCTCACCTGCATCGCCGTCCCAGGTGATCCACCGCTTGGTGCGCACAAGCGGGAGCTTCGAGAGATCGGGATTGCCGACCATCAGCGGTATCACCTGTTTGGCGCCAGACACTTCCAGAGCCAGTGCGGCGTTGATTTCGGCCAGCGGCCAGTCTTTCGAGACCGAGTTCGAAGAGACGACGACGAGAACGGTGGGTGCCGCGCCAAGTGCGACATTGATGCGATCGGTGAAGTTCTGGCCAAACCCGATATGGGCCTCATCGAGGAAGGCTTTCACGCCCATCCGCTCGCACGCTTCATAGATTGGGCGGGCGATGTTGGCCTTGTCTTCGCTGGCATGGCTGATGAAGACGTCGTAGTCGTCGGCGCCGAACACCATCTGGCGAATGAAGCGTGACGGCTTGGGATCAAGTTCCAGAAGCTGGGCGCAGAGTTTTAAGAATACTGGATCGTCACCACCGCGGACCATTTTGACGAAAGCCAGGTGGCCGTAGACAGCGTTGCGGAACCCGCTCGGGCCGGCCTGCAGCTGCTCTTTCGGAGAGCGACTGCGGTATTTGTAGAAATGCTCGCGCGCCGCCGCCTCAATGCCGAACTTTCGCCAGGCGTGGAGGATGGCGCGTAGCTTGCGGATGCGGGCGCGCGCGACGTTCACGCGCTCGTTGACGGTCAGACCAGTGACCGACTGGCGCACGTAGCGGCCCTGCAGCCGGACCTTGGCCCGGTTGATTGCAAATCCCGACCGACTGACGGCCTCGGTGAGCGCATCTCCGGCCTCGACCTGGAGCAAACCGCCCTGCAGCGCCCTTCGGGTTACGATTGCCGGCGGGAATGTCGGCAGATTGGTCGAGAAGGTTATATCGTCGGCGTAACGTGTGTAGGTGAGACGGTTCTGACGCGCGAGGCGCTGGAGCTGGCGGTCGAGTGTGGCGGCGATGAAATTCGAGAGGATCGGTGATGTCGGTGCGCCCTGCGGCAGGCCGTTGCGATGGGTGACGATGCGCGCGCACACCGTCGCTGCCGACGCGCCCATATCGAACGGCGGCTTCATGAAGAGACCGCGCACTCGACCAAAATTGACGGTTGGAAAAAAGTCCTCGAGATCGATGTTGAGCACCCAGCGCTTGCCGACATGTTCAGCGGCGTTGCTCGCCACGCCTCTGCCGTCGATAAAACCATGAGCCTGCGGATAGGGCCGGTAAAGCGCCTTCAGATCCGGCAGCATTTTCGTCTGCAGTTCGCGCACCAAGCCCAATGGTGCATGTATCGCGCGCATTCCGCCGGAGCGTTTCGGCAGCTCGAACTGGGTGTAGCGCGCATTGTCGTCGGCCTTGTAGAGCACCCAGATCATTCGGGCGTGCGGCACGTCGAAATAGCGCGCCACGTCATAAGAAGTCGCAAGGGGTTTGCCTTCCAGGCGAAGCGCTGTCACGGCCGTTTCGCTGTGTTGATCAGCGCCTGGCTCTCCTGATCGAGACATCCCGCCCCTCGTACCTCACACATACTAGGGCCGCGGCACGCGGCCCTAGTATGAAGCAACATTTGTTATTCCGCCGCAGGATCGACAGCAGACGTAGAAGGGCGGGATGCTCGCCGTGATCAAGCCGCAGGAGTGTGGCAGCGTCAAGGATGCGCGCAATCGACCCGCGCGGAAATCGTGCACTGCGCCAATGCAGTTACATATTGTTTCTTGTTTTCAGGGCCCGACGGCTGTTGAGGCAGCCGACGATGCCTCCTGCAACCTCATCTGGCATTGCGACTCGGAAGGGGTAGTTGCGTGGTTTCAGTGCCTATCGGGTGCGCGGCGATCGTGGCAGGGATCAGCGGCCGGTGGCGAATGCGGTGTGGTTTTCGCTTTCTGCTGCGTGCTGAACCGCATCAAACGGCACATGCTTGTGGAGGCGCTGAAATTGGTCCAGCAACATCAACGAACTCTCGTAGTCCGGCTTGGGCATGCCGTACAGGAAGCCCTGCAGCTGGTCGCAACCGAGATCGGTCAGATACCTGGACTGCTCGCGCGTTTCTACGCCTTCTGCAACGACCTTGGCATTCAGCGATTGGGCGAGCAGAACGATCGAGCGCAGGATTTCCTCGACGCCGACCCCGCTTCCCAAGGCTGAGACAAACGAGCGGTCGATCTTGATCTTGTCGAACGGAAAACGCCAGAGGTAGGACAGACTGGAATAACCGGTCCCGAAGTCGTCAAGCGCAATGGTAACGCCGAGCCGCTTGAGATCGCGGAGCTGATCGAGGACATCACCGGTATTTCGCATCATGACGCCTTCGGTGATCTCCAACTCCAGGCGCTCCGGTGCGATGCTGGTCTTGGTAAGGGCATCCGCGACGATGGAACAGATGTCGCCGTTGTGGAACTGAAGGGGCGACAGGTTGATCGCTACCGAGAGATTTTCCGGCCAGTGCTGGGCGGCTTGGCAGGCCTGCAAAATTGCCCAAGTGCCAAGCTCCGGAATTTCGCCTATACGTTCGGCAATCGATATGAACTCCGTCGGGCTGATCATGCCGAATTCCGGATGGTGCCAGCGCATCAGCGATTCGAACCCGCAAATCATGCCACTGGAACTGTCGACCAACGGCTGGTAATGCAGGCAGAGCTGATCATTCTCGATCGCCTGCTTGAGGTCGACCTCCAGGCTGCGCGAAAGCCTCAGATGCTGTCCCATCTCCGGTTCGTAGAGACGCAGTTGGTTGCCGCCGGCCTTCTTGGCCGCAAAGAGCGCCAGATCCGTGTTCTTCATGACGCTGTCGACGTCCTTGCCGTGAGCGGGCGCGATGCAGATGCCGATGCTGGTGCCCGTCTTGACGCTCGCACCGTCGATCTCGAAGGGTTCGGAAAATGCCCCGATGAGTTCGTTTGCCAGTGCGGTGGCCGCGGACGGCTGGTCCGAACACCGGTGCAAAATGGCAAACTCATCACCGCCAATGCGCGCGACGATACCCTGTTGATTGACGTGCTTGACGATGCGATTTGCAACCGCACGCAGAAGTGCATCACCGAACGGGTGTCCGCGAAGATCGTTGACCAGCTTGAATTCGTCGAGGTCGAGGCTGAAGACGGCGAGGCTGTGACCAAGGTCGTTGGCCTCTGCCAGCTCGGTTGCCAGCAGCTGCCGAAAATACATGCGGTTGGCGACGCCGGTGAGGGAATCATTGCGTGCCAGGTGCTCGAGCCGCGCCTCGACGAGCTTTTCGGTCGTGACGTCCGAGCCGACGCCGCGATAGCCGAGAAAGTCGCCGGTGCGGCTGTGCAATGGTCGACCTGAAAACGACAACCATTTTCGTTCACCGTTGATGGCAGTCAGAATGGTCAGGTGCCGGAAGGCCTCACCCTTTTCAAGCCTGGATTGCAACCGCGCGATCGAGTTCCGGCTCTCATGGTCGTGGTTTTGCTCGTAGATCGGCAGAAGGTCCATCAGTTTGCGATCGAGCAGCGCTTTTCGGGGCTGGCAGAATACCTCCGCCATGCGGTTGGGAACATTGACCATGCATCCGTCTCGGTCGGTCTCCCATAACCAGTCGCTGGAGTTGTCTTCGAACTCGTGAAGCAACAGCCGGATCGTGTCCTTCTGGTCTTCGACTTTCTCCTGGCTCAAGAACCGGGAGATGAGGAGCTGGCCATGCGTTAGCGCCGAAAAGAGGATTGCGACCGTGTAGACAATGACAAGGCAACTGGCCACCAGCCAGAGTTCATTGTGATCCAAGACAAGGGCCACGATCGAACCGATCGCGATCGGTGACACGGCAGCAAACGACGCCATCGGGATGGTCGCCAACGCGAAGCCTGTGCCGCACAGCATGCCCGCGGCCAGGCAGGTCAGGAAAACCTGTTGGGCGGCGCCCGCATCGGGAAACAGCGCGACCGGAAGCGCGCCCCACCACACGCCCATGCAAAGTGCGGTCTTAATGGCGCGATCAATACTGCGGCGTGAAGCGGTTTGCTTTTCCGCCATGACCGCGCTCAGGCGATGTGCCCTGAGACCGGTCCAAACTGCAAACGGTATGATCAGCGACCAAACGGCCAGGAAGATGTTACTGGCCTGATTCCAGAAGATGACGCAGACCATGCTGGCGCAAAGCACGTTGGCCGCCATCATGTACGGTCCGAGCCGAGCAATCGTGCTGATTTGCTGCGCACGAATCTGGCCGGCCTTCTTGCCACCTGCAAAACTGGTGAAGGCGAACGGCTGCCAAAACCGGCTGAAACTTTTTGCGGGATGGAATCTCACGGCTGACGCACGTCCAATCTCAATTCGGTGCGGATCGCAAACGCCAATATGCTGAGCGAGAGGTAAAAAAGTATTTCGATCTATTCCCCATTAACGTCTTACTAAACAAATGCTGAATGCTGCCGGAGCAATTTGACTCGAGTTGAAATCTTTCTCGGTCCGCCTGTCGTGGCGACCTGCGCAGCCGAGCGCACGATGCCGGCGCTTCGACGGGCACTGAATGTCTTTCGCGCCCAATTGCGCTAGACGAGGCGGCTTTGGTCGATGGCTGCGGCAATGAAACTCCGGAACAGCGGGTGCGGATCGAACGGGCGGCTCTTGAGCTCGGGGTGAAACTGGACCCCGATGAACCACGGGTGGTCCGGGTATTCGACGGTTTCCGGCAACAACCCGTCCGGAGACATGCCGGAGAACACGAGACCTGCATCCTCGAGCCGTTCGCGGTAAGCCGTGTTGACTTCGTAGCGATGGCGGTGGCGATCGGAAATCTTGGTGTCACCGTAGATTTCCGCCACGCGCGTTCCCTCGCGCAGATGAGCATCGTACGCGCCCAACCGCATGGTGCCGCCGAGGTCGCCGTTCATTTTGCGCTTCTCAAGCTCATTGCCACGCATCCACTCCGTCATCAGGCCGACGACCGGCTCGCTGGTCGGGCCGAATTCGGTGGAGCCTGCCTCGTCAACGCCAGCCAGATTGCGGGCCGCCTCGATGCAGGCCATCTGCATACCGAAACATATGCCGAAATAAGGTACGTTGCGTTCGCGCGCGAACTTGGCCGCAAGGATCTTGCCCTCGGCGCCGCGCTCGCCGAAACCGCCCGGTACGAGAATGCCGTCAACGCCCTCGAGGTAGGGGGCGGGATCCTCGCTTTCGAAAACTTCAGCCTCGATCCACTCAAGACGAACGCTGACCTTATTGGCAATTCCGCCGTGAACAAGCGCCTCGTTGAGTGACTTGTAGGCGTCTTTGAGACCGGTGTATTTGCCGACGATGGCAATCGTAACTTCGCCCTCGGGTGACGCCACGGCCTTGGAGATACCTTGCCAGCGGGCAAGGTCGGGCGATGGCGCACCCGTAATTCCGAACGCCTCCAGCACTTCACCGTCAAGGCCTTCCGCATGGTAGGCGAGCGGTACATCATAGATCGACGCCACATCGAGTGCCTGGATCACCGCGCTTTCGCGCACATTGCAGAAAAGCGCAATCTTGCGGCGTTCGGAGACCGGGATCTCACGGTCGCAGCGGCACAACAGCAGATCAGGCTGGATACCGATCGAGCGCAGTTCTTTGACCGAATGCTGAGTCGGTTTGGTCTTCAGTTCGCCGGCGGAGGGGATGTAGGGGACGAGGGTGAGGTGAACGAAGATCGACGAGTTGCGCGGCAGTTCGTTGTTAAGCTGGCGGATCGCCTCGAAAAACGGCAGGCCTTCGATGTCACCGACGGTGCCGCCAATCTCGACCAGGACGAAGTCAACGCCTTCGTTGTCGGAAACCACGAATTCCTTGATGGCATCGGTGACGTGCGGGATGACCTGCACGGTGCCGCCGAGGTAGTCGCCGCGCCGCTCCTTGGCGAGAATGTCCTGGTAGATGCGCCCGGCCGTGACGTTGTCCGACTGGCGCGCGGGGACACCGGTAAAGCGCTCGTAATGGCCAAGGTCGAGGTCCGTTTCCGCGCCGTCGTCGGTGACGAACACTTCGCCGTGCTGATACGGGCTCATGGTGCCCGGATCGACGTTGAGGTAGGGGTCCAGCTTGCGCAAGCGTACTGAATACCCGCGCGCCTGTAACAGCGCGCCGAGAGCGGCCGATGCGAGGCCCTTGCCGAGGGATGAGACCACACCGCCGGTAATGAAAATGTACCGTTGCATGGGCGTTGATGAATACACACGTAGAGCGCTGATTCGAAGCGGCATTTCAGCACTGTCCACGGCTGTCAGCAGCAACGCGCGCCGGGTTCCGGCGCACCTTGGTCGCTGATCGCCGCGGCCGAGCGAGCCGAATTGCGACCGGCCGTGCGTTCGGTCAGAGCAGATTGACTATTGTGTCTGCGGGATCGAAGGCAGCCGCTGCCCACCCTGGCCCTGCTTCAACTTGTCCAATACGCCGCCGCCCGATGCCGGTTTTTCCGTTCCACCCTGCTGTCCGGTCGTTTTCGTACCGCTCGTTGCAGGTGCCGTGAAACGGGACTGCGGCTGGTCTTTGAGCAGGTTGGGCAGGATCGAGAGAAGGATGCTTGTTCCGAAGAAGGCCAGTGCCAGGACCGCCGTCATCCGGGTCAGGAGATTATCCGTGCCACGGCCGGTCAGAAAGCCGCCGCCGCCACCGCCGCCGCCAATGCCAAGGGCGCCACCTTCGGACTTTTGCAGCAGGACAACGGCCACCATTGCGGCTGCAATGATGAGATGGAGAATGAGGAGCGCCTCAATCATCGGTCGACCTTCACTTGCATGGGGATGCAATCGCTTGTGTTGCGCACGATCCCGCGTCTTACACCAGGTTCTAATATTGTTCCAGTGGGACGAGACGCAATAGAGCGGAACCCAGAAACGTCACATCCGTCAGGCCAATGATGTCCGATTGCCGGTCATGTTGTCGAACGCCGGGCTCAGCGGCCGGGATTGCGCACCGGCAAAGGAAACGGCGGCGGGCGCAACCTCGGGTTGCCCGTCGTCGTGCGCAATCCGGGAGGTTGCGGCGGTTTGCGCACGGGTGGCGGGGCCATCGCCAGTCTGGGCCGGCCGGTCGCCGGGTCGACAAGGCGGGGGTTTTTCCTGTTGCCGCCGCCCAGCGCTGCGTGCGCTTCGAGCCGGCAGGCAAACATGACCTTCTCGTCAAGTTCGATCAGTCGGCGCAGATCGCCAATCTGGGGGGCACTCAATGTCGATGCGACCGCGTTCGGGTCCTGTTTCAGGAGATTTCGTAGCGCCGGAGTGGCGAGCTTGTTGCGCTCCGCGCGAGCTGCGACACAGGCAGCATCGGCTGCCGGCTCAGGCTTGGTTTCGGCGGCCAGGGCCAGTGTAGGAAGAGCGCACACGATAGTGGAGGCGATCACAGGGAATGCCCTCCAACGAGTTTCGTTCGCCTTCATGAGACCGGCCCCAGATTACGCCCAAAAAATACCAAGCCGTCCGTTGTCGGATCGGATGGATCCGGTCAGCAAAATCACGGGTTAGCCATATGCGCGAATGATCCCAATGAAATCGCTCGCGTTGAGACTGGCGCCGCCGACCAGCGCGCCGTTGACATTTTCAACCGCCATGAGTTCGCCAGCATTGGATGGCTTGACCGAGCCACCATAAAGAAGGCGAACGGCATTGCCATCAGCAAAACGCTGCACGAGTGCTTCACGAATAGTTGCGTGCACGGCGGCAACATCCTTCGGCGTCGGCGTCAGGCCGGTCCCGATAGCCCACACCGGCTCGTAGGCAATAGTTGTATTGGCCGCCGTTGTGCCATCTGGAATTGAAACTGCGAGCTGGCGGGCAGCAACGCGCATGGTCAGGCCGGCACGGCGCTCGCCGGCGGTCTCGCCCAGACACACGATCGCCATCAGGCCCGCCCGGTGGGCCGCTTCGGCCTTGGCGCGCACCTCTGCGCTGGTCTCGCCATGGTCCGCGCGGCGTTCGGAGTGACCGACTATGACGGCCGTGGCGCCTGCATCTGCGAGCATTTCGGCAGAGATATCACCTGTGTGGGCGCCGGTCTCTTGGGCGTGGCAGTCCTGTCCGCCAAGCGCCACCGACGTGCCTTCAAGCTCGCGGTTCAGAGGTGCCAAGAGCGTTGCCGGAGGACAAATCATCACGGCACAGCCAGCCGGCGCGGCGCGCAGTTCCTCGGCAACTTTGACGGCTTCGCCGGCGGCCGCCCCGAGCCCATTCATCTTCCAATTGCCAGCGACCAGTGGTGTGATCACGTCCGCCCTCGCTGTTCGTGACTTTGCGGCATCGACTTGCCGCGTCGGTTGGCGCCAAATTGTGTACCTTGCGGGCAAGCGATCAGCCGCAGGGGTTGATTTCGGCCGTTAAAACCGCAATCTGCGCAGCACGCAATCCCCATGGCGGATCTACGGCTGCTTTTTCGCGGCAGCCGGGCCGGATCTGCCGCGCCCACAGGTGTCGTAAAACACATGCTAGACTCTCTGCGCAAATCGGCGACCGGTATCGTTGCCAAAATCCTGATTGGTTTACTCGTTCTGAGTTTCGCGGTCTGGGGCGTGGCCGACGTTATCACCGGCGTTGGCCGCTCAACGATTGCCGCCGTCGGTGACAAGGAGATCAGCATATACGAGTTCCGCCAGCAGTATCAGGACCAGGTCGATGCCGTGTCCGCTCGCTTCGGGCGCCGGCTGACGCCGCAGCAGGCACGCGCATTCGGCGTCGAAGCGCAGGTGCTTTCGAGTATGATTGGCTCGCGCGCCGTCGATAGCCATGCAGAGGATCTCAACCTGTCGCTGTCAGACAAGGCGGTGGAACAGCAGGTCCGAAACGATCCGCTATTCCAGGACAACGGGCAGTTCAGCCCGTCGCGACTTGCCAACCTGCTCTCTCGCGTCGGCCTCAGCGAAAGTCAGTTCATGGTATCGCGCCGGGCAGATCTCGTGCGCGACCAGCTGACAAGCGCGATGCTGGAAAACGTGGTGCCGTCGCAAGCACTGCTTGACATCTACCGCACGTTTCAGGGCGAAACACGCAAGGCACGCTATTTTACGATCGATCCCAAGGTCGCCGTGAAACTCAATCCGCCATCCGTGGAGACGCTGAAGAAAGTCTACGAGCGGGCCAAGTCCAAATACATGACCGACGAACTGCGCAAACTGGAAGTTTTGATGCTGACGGCGGATGACGCCAAGAAGCGCATCAAGATTTCAGATGCAGATCTCAAGGCGCGCTACGAGCGCGACAAGCTCAACTATTCGGTGCCCGAGACGCGCAGGGTCCTGCAGATCGCCTTCAAGGACAGGGCGGCGGCGGAGAAGGCCAAGGCCGAGATCGCGGCCGGCAAGGATTTCATCGAAGTTGCGAAAGCCAGCGGTGCCAAAGAAAGCGACGTCGATCTCGGTGTCGTTTCCAAGGACAAGCTGATCGATCCCAAGATCGCGGATGCGGCGTTCGCCCTTGCCAAAGATCAGGTTTCCGACGTCGTCGAAGGACGCTTTTCGACGGTGTTGGTGAAGGTTACCGAGATTACTCCCGGCAACGTGCCGACTTTCGACGAAATCAAAGACAAGGTGCGCGACAGCATCGCTTCGCGGCAGGCGCCTGATGAAATCAGGACCCTGCACGATCAGGTCGACGACAATCGCCTTGCCGGCAAGTCGCTCAGCGACATTGCCAAACTTCTCGATATTACGCTCAAGGAGATCCCGGCGATCTCGCGCCAGGGCAACGGGCCCGACGGCAAGCCCGCTTTTGCCTCGCCGGATCAAGCGAAGATCCTGTCCAATGCGTTCGATAGCGACGTTGGTGTCGAAAACGAGGTCATCGAGTTGGCCGATGGCGGTTATGCCTGGGTGCGGGTGCTCAAGGTCGACAAGCCGAAACAGAAAACTTTTGGCGAAGTCAAAGCCGAAGTTGAAAAGGATTGGCGCGAAAGTGAAACCCGGGCGCAACTCACCAAGCTAGCCGGCGCGTACGTCACCAAGATCAATAACGGCACGCCGATTGCGGATATCGCCAAGATGGCCGGTGGCGAGGTCAAGGAAACACCCGCGTTCAAGCGCGCAGACAGTCTGCCTGACCTGAGTGGCGCAGCGGTAAACCAGATCTTCGCCCTGGCCAAGGGACAAGCCGCGTCGTCACCGACGACCGATGGCAAATCCCGCGTCGTGTTCGAATTGACCGAAATCGGCGCGCCGGAAAAGCTCACGGCCGACGAACAAAAGCAGCTCGAAGAGCAACTCGTCGGGCAGCTGCGCACGGACGCGATCGGGCAGTATGTCGGCGCACTTCGCAAGCGCCTCGGCGTCGAGGTCAACCAGTCACTGATCGACCAGACCGTCGGCATCGTTGCAGAACCCAACTGACTCGCGGCACAAGGCACCGAGGCGACCGACCGGACCGGTGATGCGCGGGGTATCAAAGGAGGCTCGTAGTGGCTGAGCGACGGCGCAAAGCTGATCTGGAGGTTGCGCCCGGGTTATCGCAATTTGCCGCGGCGTTCGAAGCCGGCGAGGTGCAACTGGTCTCCACGCGCCTCGTTGCCGATCTCGAGACACCCGTCTCAGCCTACATGAAGCTCTCTGCAGGCCAGGCGATGTCGTTCCTGCTCGAGTCCGTGGAGGGGGGGGCTGTGCGCGGTCGCTACTCGATTATCGGGCTTGCTCCAGACATCGTCTGGCGGGCGTTCGGCAACACGGCCGAGATCAACCGTTCGCCGCAGCGAAAGCCGGACGCCTTCAAGACGGAAAAAGCGGATACGCTGACGGCACTGCGCGCATTATTGGAGGAGTCGCGCATCGAAGTTCCGGAGTCCCTGCCGCCAATGGCTGCCGGCGTGTTCGGCTATATGGGCTACGACACGGTGCGGCTCGTCGAACACCTTCCGGGTGAGCGCCCGGATGCGCTTGGGGTCCCGGACTCGGTTCTTATGCGGCCCACCGTCATGGTGATCTTCGACGGTGTGAAGGACGAACTGACGGTGGTCACGCCGGTTCGGCCCAACGGCAAGCAGGCTGCAGACAAAGCGCATGCCGCTGCGGTGCGCCGACTGAAGAGTGTGGTGCGGACCCTTGAAACCCCACTCGATGCACCGTCACGGGCCACCGACAAGGCGCTGATCACTGGCGAGCCGGAGTCGAATACGACGCCAAGCGAATACATGGCGATGGTGGACAGGGCGAAGGATTACATCCGCGCCGGAGATGTTTTCCAGGTCGTGCTGTCACAGCGCTTTTCGGCGCCTTTCGCGCTGCCGCCCTTTGCCCTCTATCGCGCGCTGCGGCGCACCAACCCTTCGCCGTTCCTGTTCTATCTGGATTTCAACGGCTTTTCGCTGGTGGGCTCCAGCCCCGAGATTCTCGTGCGCGTGCGCAAGGGCGAAGTCACTATCCGGCCGATAGCGGGCACCGCGCGGCGCGGCGAGACCGCCAGCGAAGACAACCTGCTGGCCGAGCAGTTGCTGGCCGACCCGAAAGAGCGTGCAGAGCACCTGATGCTCCTCGACCTTGGGCGCAACGATGTCGGGCGGGTTGCGGAAATCGGCAGCATCGAAGTGACGGACCGGTTCATCATCGAACGCTATTCGCACGTCATGCACATCGTCTCCAACGTGATCGGCAAGCTCGATGCCAGCCATGACGCCATCGATGCGCTGATGGCCGGTTTCCCGGCAGGCACCGTTTCCGGCGCACCGAAAGTACGGGCGATGGAGATCATCGACGAGTTGGAAAAGGACAAGCGCGGGCCCTATGCAGGATGCGTCGGATACTTCTCGGCGGACGGCGATATGGACACCTGCATCGTGTTGCGCACCGCGTTGGTCAAGGACGGCGTCATGCACGTGCAGGCCGGTGCAGGTCTCGTCTACGATTCCATTCCTGAAAACGAACAGCAGGAATGCATCAACAAAGCCAAGGCACTCGTGCGTGCGGCCGAAGAAGCCGTTCGTTTTGCCGGCGGCGGGCGACCGTCATCTGCTGGTGACAATCGCGGAGCCTTCGGCTGACGCACAACTTGCGTCGCCAACAAAGTCCGTGAAGCCGAGGGCCCTGAACAATGCTGCATTTGTCGCTGCTGCGGCATGCGAAATCAAGCTGGAAGGATGCATCGCTCAGCGATCACGATCGCCCGCTCAATGGCCGCGGCCGCCGGGCGGCGGCGCTCATCGGCCGCCACATCGCTGCGTGCGGCCAAAGCCCCGGTTTGATCCTGTGTTCGACAGCGGCGCGCGCCCGAGAAACGCTGGATCTTGCGCTCGCCACAATGTGCCCTGCCGGGCAGGCACCGCCGGTCCGCTACGAGCGACGGCTCTACGAGGCGAGCGCGGCACAAATTCTCGGTTGCGTGCGCGAGATGCCGGACAACGTCGGCCACGTCATGGTGATCGGTCACAACGACGGTATGGCGATACTGGCGGAGCAGCTGGTTAACGACGGCGAGCCTGCGCTGCGCCAGCGAATGGCACAAAAATTTCCAACAGCTGCCTGGGCGCTGATCACTTTCGACTGTGATCGATGGTTGGACATTGCCGGCCGCGGCGGCCGCCTCGAGGCCTACACGGTGCCAAGGCAGCTCTCCTGACCGGCCAGGGGAGCCCAGGGGAGCAAAGGCGCTTGACGTCGGTCGGCTGCTTCCCATACATCGGGCAGATGCTGCTGCTTATCGATAACTACGACAGCTTCACCTACAACCTCGTCCATTTCCTCGGTGAACTGGGCGCGGCCAGTGAGGTCGTGCGCAATGATCGTATCACGGCAGAGGAGGCGCTGGCGCGCAAGCCCAAAGCGATCGTGCTGTCTCCCGGCCCTTGTACGCCTAACGAAGCCGGGATCTGTTTGGATCTCATCGGGAAGGCGAACGGTCGCGTGCCGATCCTCGGCGTGTGCCTCGGCCACGAGGCGATCAGCCAGGCCTACGGCGCAACGATCTTGCGCGTCACGCCAATGCACGGCAAGCTGTCGACGGTCGGCAATCGCGGCCAGGGTGTATTCGCAGGCCTACCCGAGCGCTTTGAGGTCACCCGCTACCACTCGCTGGCCGTGGCAAAAAACAGCCTGCCGGACTGCCTTGAGGTTACGGCAACGACCGACGACGGGGTGATCATGGGCGTGCAACACGCCACACATCCGGTGCACGGTGTCCAGTTTCACCCTGAGAGCATCGCGTCCGAGCACGGCCATGCCCTGCTCGCCAATTTTCTGCGGCTGGCCGGGTTCAAGTCCAACCACAGCCAGCAAGCGGCCTAGGCGCCGGCAGCAAGAACCTCAACCAGCCCGCCCATAATCAGGAAACACAGGCATGTCCGAAAACGAGTTGCGCGGCCTGATCCAGAAGGTCTCGAGTGGAGCAACGCTCGATCGCGCCGAAATCCAGACGGCGCTCAGTCTCATGATGACCGGCGTTGCAACGCCCGCGCAAATGGGTGCATTCCTGATGGCCATGCGCGTGCGCGGCGAGACCGTGGAGGAGATCACCGGTGCCGCCGAACTTCTGCGCAAGCACATGGCGGGGGTCTCGGCACCGCACGGCGCGATCGACATCGTCGGCACGGGCGGCGATGCCCACGGAACCTACAATGTGTCGACCTGCTCGGCGCTGGTGGCGGCCGGTGCCGGGCTCAAAGTCGCCAAGCATGGCAACCGGTCCGTATCGTCCAAATCCGGGGCGTCTGATGTTCTGAGCGCACTTGGCGTCAAAGTCGACCTGACGCCTGATGCCGTCTCACGCTGCATCGATGCGGCCGGCGTCGGCTTCATGTGGGCGCCCCTGCACCATTCGGCGATGAAACACTGGGCGCCGGTGCGCGCCGAACTCGGCATACGAACGATTTTCAACGTGCTTGGTCCGATCTGCAATCCGGCGAGCGTCAAGCGCCAGGTTGTCGGCGTCTACAGCATCGATCTCGTCGAACCGATTGCCCATGTGCTGAACAATCTCGGCAGCGAGCATGTTTGGGTCGTTCACGGACGCGATGGCATGGACGAGATGACCACGACGGGGGCAACCAAGGTCGCCGAACTGAAGGGCGGCATGGTGCGCACCTTCGAGGTGACACCGGCCGATGCCGGTCTTCTGCCGGCGCGGCTTGCCGACCTGCTCGGTGGCGATGCGGATGTCAACGCCGCTGCAATCCGCGCGGTTCTCGACGGCAAGAAGGGTCCATTCCGCGACATTGTCGTGCTCAACACCGCCGCGGCCGCGGTCATCGGCGGCAAGGCAGCCAATCTCGCCGAAGGTGCCGAAGTCGCCACTGCATCGATCGATTCCGGGGCGGCGAAGAGTTCGCTGGAACGGCTGATCGAGGCGAGCCATGCCGCATGATCCACAGCGCCCGCGTTTAGAGCGTTCGACACCGACGCTGGCCGTTGCCGATTATTCTCGCGCCAAAACATTCTACGTCGACAAACTCGGCTACCAAGTCATCGAAGAGGGCGGCGACCCGGCGAAGTTCGGAATATTCGCGCGCGACGGAAGTACGCTGTTCGTCAATGGTTGGGACGGTGCCAGACCGGCCGGACCGGACGTCTGGACGGCCTACATCCATGTGGAAGGCATTGATGCCCTCGCGCAGGAGTTCTCGGCTTGCGGCGTCGGCCTGACGCGTGCGGTGCGAAATAGGGCCTACGGCATGCGCGAATTTGAGATTGCGGATCCCGACGGCAACATCCTGTGCTTTGGCGAGGACGTTGATGCGGCCGCCTCACAATCTGGAAGACGCAGCCCGACGGCGTGATCTGCCACATCGATCATGTTGCCGGTACCGCTGCGCCTTGGCGCGGGCGGCGCGTGCGCCACAGGATCATCAGGACGATCGAGATATTGAGCAGGTTCCACGCGATGCCATTGAGAAACGCCATGTCGTAGGATCCGGTCTGATCGTAAATCCAGCCCGACATCCAACCACCGAGCGCCATTCCGAAGATCGTCGCCATCACCACCAGGCCAACGCGCTGGCCGGCTTCCCTCGCTGGCAGGTACTCCCGCACGATCAGGGCATAGCTCGGCACAATCCCGCCCTGCGAGAGGCCGAACAACATCGAAACAACATAGAGCGAGACGAGACCGTCAAAGGGCAGGAAGAGCGTCAATGCGAGTGCCTGCAGGACCGAGCCCAGCAGCAGCGTACGCACGCCGCCGATGTAATCAGCAATGAACCCCGAGGCAAGACGGCTGATAACACCCGTTGCCAGCATCACGGCAAGCATTTCGGCACCGGCTGCGGGGCCATAACCGAGATCAATGCAATAGGCGACGATGTGGACCTGCGGCATCGACATCGCCACGCAACAACCGATGCCGGCGATGATCAGCAGGACCTGCAGGGTTGCGGGCGAGAAACCGGCCGTCGCAACCGCTCCACTTCCATCGGACGCGGCAAGGCCGGGCTCGGACCCATCATCGCTCGGCGGGCGCCCGAGCAGCAGCAGGCTCAGCGGTACCATGGTGACGAGGCAGACGAGGGCGATCCCAACGCACGTCGTCCGCCAGCCTTCAGTCGACACAAAATGCTGGATCACCACCGGCCAAAGTGTGCCGGCGAGATAATTGCCACTGGCGGCAATTGCCATCGCGATGCCGCGGCGACGCTTGAACCAATGAGAGATACTGGCGACCAGCGGCCCGAAGGTGGCGGCGGTGCCGAGGCCGATCAGCCCACCCTGAACGATCGTGAGCTGGAGGATGCTTTGCGTGGTCGCCGCCAACATGAACCCGGTGGCCGAAAGCAGCGCCGAAATGATGACGGGGATCGCAATGCCGAAGCGGTCAACATAGCGCCCGATGATGACATTGCCGAGGGCAAAACCGATCATCGTTGCGGTGTAGGGCAAGGAGGCGTCGGCACGGGCGACGCCGAATTCTGCCTGTACTGCAGGCAGAATGACAACGATCGCCCACATCCCGACGCCGCCGATGGTGCCGAGAACGAGCGCAATGATCAGCCGGAACCACGCGTAAGGACCGTCGATCCTAGGCGGCGGCCGCCCGGCGGCCGGTGCGGTCTGGCGCATCGTCCTGTTCCTTTTAACGTCGGTGCTAAGTTTCGGGCGGGTCGCCCTCAGCCGTTGAGGACCCTCGTGGCTGCCTGGCGGGCCTCATCGTCGATCCAGTTCCCCAGGTATTTATCGCGTTTTGCGTTGACCAGCAGCTGATTTCTTTCAATCACCGGACCGCGCAACTGTCGCTTGACCTCGGCGTAGCCGCGCTGCGGAACCGCCAAGCATTGCCCGGCCATCTCAACCGCGCGGCCTTCGAGATCACCGGGCGCGACAAGTTCATCGATTGCACCGGCGGCAAGCGCGGCCTCGCCATTCATGTTTTCGCCAAACTGAACCATGCGGCGAAGAGTGTGCGGCGGCAGCTGATCTGCGATCACGGCATACGCGACTTCCGGGAACGGGACGCCGACGCGGACTTCTGTCAAGCCGAACTTGGCCTCACCACAGGCAGCAATCCGGTAGTCGCAGCACAACGCCAGCACCATGCCGCCCGCAATGGTATGGCCGTTCAGCGCACCGACAACAGGCTTCGCCAAGCCGTAGACGGCGGCGAAGGCGCGGTTGAGGGTCAATACGAGATCGTCGGAACCGGCTTGGTCGGTCTTCGGAACACGCTTCAGGTCGAGACCGGCCGAGAAGATACCGCCCGTTCCGGTCAACACGATGGCCTTGGCCTGATCGTCAGACGCCAGGCCTTCGAACGTTGTGGCAATTTCCGTGAGGAATTCCGGCTCCATGGCATTCGCCGGCGGACGCGCCATACGCACGAGGGCAACGCCATCCATATAGGTTGTAGCTACGGTCATGTTGGCCCTTTCGGTCGCTGGTTTCGGTTTACAACGCCGACCCGCCGTCGCCCGCCACGACTACCGTTCCGGACGCGTCTGGGGTATGTATCGCGATCATGAGCGATATTCTGGATAAGATCACCTCCTACAAGCGCGAGGAAGTTGCCGCCGCCAAGGCCCGGCTGCCGCCTGCAGAGGTGGAGGCGCTGGCACGCTCGGCCGGTCCGGTGCGTGCGTTTGCCGGCGCGCTCGAAGCAACGGCGAACACCGGTCGCTTTGCGCTCATTTCGGAGATCAAGAAGGCCAGTCCGTCCAAAGGCCTGATCCAGGAGGATTTCGATCCGCCGTTGTTGGCGGCCGCCTACGAGGCCGGCGGCGCGACGTGCCTGTCGGTCCTGACTGACCAGCCCTCGTTTCAGGGACGTCCGGAGTTTCTGACGGCGGCGCGGGCAGCGACGGCGATGCCGGCTCTGCGCAAGGACTTCATGATCGATCTCTATCAGGTCCCGGAAGCGCGTTCGTGGGGCGCTGACTGTATCCTCATCATTCTGGCGCAGATCGACGACGGGCTGGCGCGGGAACTGGCTGCCGCTGCGAAAGACTGGGATATGGATGCGATCGTCGAGGTTCACGACGACGCGGAAATGGACCGTGCACTGGCGCTCGACTGCCGGTTGATCGGCATTAATAATCGAAACCTGCGTACGTTCGAGACGACGCTTGAGACAACCGAGCGGCTCGCGCCACGGGTGCCGGATGACCGGATCGCAATTGGTGAAAGCGGCCTTGCGAGCCACGGTGATCTTCAGCGGCTGGCGGAGGCCGGTGTCACAACGTTCCTGGTCGGCGAAAGCCTGATGCGGCATCGCGATGTTGCCGCCGCGACGCGCCGACTTCTCGAAGGATGACGACGGCGATGGCGGAACTTACGCACATCAACGCGCGCGGCGAAGCCGAGATGGTGGACGTCAGCGCCAAGGAGGCAACAGAACGCACCGCCAAGGCCGAAGGACGTGTCACAATGCGTCCGAAAACACTGGCGCTCGTTCAGGCCGGCGAGGCCAAGAAAGGCGATGTCATTGCGACGGCGCGAATTGCGGGGATCATGGCAGCCAAGCGCACCCACGAACTGATCCCGCTGTGCCATCCTTTGATGTTGACGAAGGTCACGGTCGACTTTTGCGAACTGAGCGATGGCAGTGGCCTGCGTGTCTCGAGCATCGTGCGCGTAACGGGACAAACCGGCGTCGAAATGGAAGCGCTGACGGCTGTGAGTGTCGCCTGCCTGACGCTCTACGACATGCTCAAAGCGGTTGACCGCGGCATGGAAATCTCCGGCGTCCGGCTTGTCGAGAAGAGCGGGGGGCGGTCCGGCACGTGGCACGCGGACCCGCCCGCCAAAGACGGAGCGGGCTGACTATGGCGCTTCTCAGCGTTGCCGAGGCGCGCGCGCGCATTCTGGCCGATGCGCATCCGACACCGGGCGAAAGCGTTTCCCTTCTTGAGGCGGATGGCCGCAGACTGGCGGCAGCGGTCAGCGCGCTCAGGACCCAACCCCCATTCGATGCATCCGCGATGGACGGATATGCCGTGCGGGCAGGCGATGTCACCAGCCTGCCGACGCGGCTCCGTGTGATTGGTGAGAGCGCTGCCGGGAGGGGCTTTCGCGGCAGCATTGCTGCTGGGGAGGCAGTGCGCATCTTCACGGGCGCGCCGGTTCCGGACGGCGCTGATGCCATCGTAATTCAGGAACATGCCACGCGGGCCGCAGACCACGTTACGATCACAGACGGCACGCCGGACGGGGGACACATACGAAAGCGCGGGTTCGACTTTGCCGAGGGTGATGAACTGATAGCGGCGGGCCACCGCCTCACGGCGCGCGACGTCACACTGGCCGCTGCAATGGGCCACGCCACACTCAACGTGCACCGCAAGCCGCGGGTCGCACTGATCGCCACCGGTGACGAACTCGTTCTGCCAGGTGCGCCATGTGGCGCCGACCAGATCGTCTGTTCCAACCCGTTCGGCATTGCAGCCATGGTGCGGCGGGCTGGCGGCGAGCCCGACTTCATCGGCATCGCACGCGATGAGCCGGAGCATCTGGCTGCACTTTGTGCGAAGGCTTCGGATGCCGATGTGCTGGTAACGATCGGTGGTGCATCGGTTGGTGACCACGACATCGTTGCGCCGGTCCTCGAGCAGATGGGCATGAAGCTCGACTTCTGGCGAATCGCAATGCGCCCCGGCAAGCCACTGATGTTCGGGCGTCTCGGCGATACGATGGTGATCGGACTTCCCGGCAATCCCGTGTCGTCGCTGATCTGCACGCGCGTTTTTGTGGTACCGCTGCTCGATGCGCTTGCGGGCGGCGCGGATCACAAGGATCCGACTCAGCAGGCCGTGACGGCCGTTGCACTATCGGCGAACGGACCAAGGCAGCACTATATGCGGGCGATGGAAGCCGGTCGGGACGGGCTTGGTCGGCCGCTGGTCGAGCCGGTCCGCTCGCAGGACAGCTCCCTGCTCTCACCGCTTGCATCAGCCAACGTTCTGATCGTGCGTCCGGCACATGATGATGCCGTCGAAGCCGGTGGTCCGGTCGATGTCTTGCCTCTCGATTTCTAGCTCAAAGCGGCCGTCTTTGGATCGAACAGATTTGAACACTTGCGGAACATAGTTTGAACATCTATAGTGCGCATGCGCTGTGGTTCACTGTTTGTCTGGCATTTGGGCCCGAGCTGTCCATTTGAATTCAAGACGATGTGTTGGATCGACAGCGATGTCAAACGGCGTAGTGCGCGCGTTCCAGGAACGAGCCAGGAGGCAGAGATGCTCACACAGAAGCAGAAAGACCTGCTGATGTTCATCAACAAACGCCTACAGGAAGAAGGTGTGCCACCCTCGTTTGATGAAATGAAGGATGCCTTGCATCTCAAATCGAAATCCGGCATCCACCGCCTAATTACGGCCCTGGAAGAGCGCGGTTTCATTCGTCGATTGCCGCATCGCGCGCGCGCGCTCGAGGTCCTCAAGTTGCCGGAATCGGTTGTCGAGGAGGCTCAGGCCGCCCTGCCACCGCATCTCAGCGTCATCGAGGGCGGTGTGACCGGACCGAAGGAGCGCCTCGTCCCGTCGACGACCGTGGTCGACAGCCGTACCGTGTCAGTTCCGGTGATGGGCCGCATCGCAGCCGGTGTTCCGATCTCCGCCATCCAGAACCATACGCACGACATCGCTTGCCCGCCGGATCTCTTGACGAGTGGCGAACACTACGCGCTCGAGGTTCGCGGCGACTCAATGATCGATGCCGGTATTCATGACGGTGATACGGTGATCATCCGGCGCTGCGACACGGCTGAAAACGGCGACATCGTCGTCGCGCTGGTCGAGGATGAGGAAGCAACATTGAAGCGGCTGCGCAAGCGCTCCGGGACAATTGCTCTGGAGGCGGCCAACCCGGACTTCGAGACCCGCATCTTCGGCCCCGACCAGGTCAATGTTCAGGGGCGGCTGGTTGGCCTTATCCGGCGGTACTGACGGCGGGTCTGGGCTTTGATCATTTCCGGGGGCCGTTGCCAGGCCACGCCGACCGTCACGGGCGAGGCACGGTGGGAGTGGCGCTGACGGACGCGGCGCTGGCGGACTTGGCGCTGGGTGGACGGCCGGGCAATTGATAACGCTCGCGGCACTGCGGGCACATGGCCAGTCTTGGTCGCATGGCGCATCGCATGTCGTGGTCACGCGGCGCCGGCAAGTTCCGTTACGGACGGCCGATCCGTCAATGTCCCCAACCCGTCAATGTCCCCAACCAGCGAATGGCTCGTCTTCGATGTCCGGACGCACACGGCGAGGCGGCGGCACCGACAAGACCTTCGGTGCGGCAAAGGCTGCCAGGCGAGGCGCGCTGCGGGATGTACGCGTGCGGCGCCTTGCTGATCGCCTTTGCGCACGCGACCATGGGCGATGGCCACGTTGCTGGCGGACCGAAACGATACGCGGTGCGCCATCTTCGGACAAATAGACCGCGTGTGTGCCGTCTGCGCGCAGGCGCCAGAAATCCAGTACCGGTCCCTTCGGCCGGCACCCCGGCGGTTGCGGGAACGTGAGCAACAACAGGTCTGCGCGCACGCAATCATCGATGAGCGCGGCTGGCTCACGCGATACCGCGATCAGCGTACCAGACTTGCGAATGTTGCAGCCGAGACGGTCACAGCGAAACGCGCGCCTGTTGGTTGCGTCCGTCGGATCGCGGGAATCGCCGTCGTGCTGGAGCCAGCGGGCGAGTTCAAACCGCGCGCCGCGGCTGTCAAGCGCAGCGAACTGGCCGTCATCCGTTCGCACGGCAACGAGACGCCCGTTGCGGCCAACGAGGACGTCGGGTCGCTGCGCCAGCGGCGCCACGCAAATCCCGGCCAGGACCAGTGCGATCCCCCACAGCCGCCAGCGCCGCTGCCACAAGCAAAGCCACAGTCCGCCAAACACAATGGCCGCAAAGGCAGACACCGAAAATGCCGGCACGTGGCTGACAGCACCCGGCAACTTCGAGACAGCCTCGGCGCACCACGTCATTAGCGCGATGCCCTGGCCCATGATTGCCAGAGATCCAAATTCCATCCCCAACGGCATCAGTATGAAGCTTGCCAGCGCCATCGGCATGACGATGAAATTGCAAATTGGAACGGCAATCAGATTGGCGAGGACGGCGTACTGCTGGGCCTTGTGAAAATGAAACGCGCCAATGGGGGCGACCGCCAGGCTTGCAATCAGGGTCGAGCCGACGGTTCCCGCAAAGAACAACAGCCCGGTCATGACGGCGCCGCGCGGCACATCCGGCTCCTGCAGGCGGCGGCGTTCGCGGAGCGCCTCATAACTTGCCACGAGCGCAACGACCGCAGCGAACGACATTTGAAACCCGACATTGAGTAGACTGCTCGGCCGCATCATGAGCAATGCCAATGCGGCAAGGGCCACGTTTCGCAGAGCGATTGCCGGTCGGTCGCAGATTACGGCGAGCATCATGATCGAGATCATGACGAAGGCGCGCTGGGTTGCGTGCGTTGTGCCGGAGACCAAGAGGTAGGCGAGGGCCGCGACGATGGCGCCTGCCGCCGCCCACTTCTTGATCGGATAACGCAAGGCGATCGCGGGCCACATCGCAAGCACCAGACGCAGGGCGAAAAATACGGTGCCACCCATGATCGCCATGTGCAGGCCGGAGATCGACAGCAAGTGCAATAGGCCGGAGTCGCGATAGGCCTCGCGTGTGGATTCGGAAATCCGGCCGCGTTCGCCCGTCATCAGTGCGTTTGCGATCGCGCCTGCCTGGCCGGGCAGATGACTGGCAATGCGCTCGCCAATCGTTTTTCGCGCGTGTTCGATGCCAATACGAAGCCGCATCAGGAAGGGTATGGTCGGTACATGGTGGAGCACTTCAGGCGCAGCAAAAGCGTAGCCGACGGCGCCCAGCCTCCGGTAGTAGGCGCTGCGCGCGAAATCATAGCCGCCCGGCAGGGCGGGGCGCGCCGGCGGAGCAAGTACCGCTTTCAGCATGACTGCGGTTCCCAATTCGAGCCCGGGGGCCGGTTTCAGGAGGCGGATACGGACGCGAACAGGGCGATTTTGCACCGGAAGGTTTGCGAGGGATAACACGGCCAACGTCACGCGCGGGCCGCGCGCCGGCCGCGGTTCGATGCGCTCGATGATGCCTTCGACCGGTACGTTGTAAAGGCGCCGCTCGAGCACCGGTGCGCGGGAAAGTTCGGTCTCGATCTTGGCGAAAACAGCACCGGCACTCGCCGCTGCCGCGCACAGGAGCACGAATTCAGTCGCAACGTTGCCCCGCCACAGCCGCATCACCGCAATTGCGATGGCGAACGCGAGCACGAGGCTTGTCAGCGGCGGTTCGCGCACGAGCGCGAAATAGGCAGCAATGCCAGTGGCGAAAGCAACCGGTACCCACAGGAACCAGCGCCCACGTTCCTGCGCCAGGGCCAGAGCCGCACCTTCCGCAAACCGTGCGAGCAGAACCAAGAACCGGTGGCGGCCGGCAACCGGCGGACGCCTTCCTGCAGCTTCGGCGTTGGCCATCCTGGTCACTCTTACCGCCAAGCGCGGCTTGTGCTAAAGGCGGGCAGGAAAGTCTCATTATTCGTCAGCCAGCAGTATAATGCACCCATGAGCAACACAACGCAACACGGCACCGTCGTCACGCGGTTCGCACCGTCCCCGACCGGTTTTCTGCACATTGGCGGCGCCCGCACGGCGCTGTTCAACTGGCTTTACGCGCGTCACCGTGGCGGGCGTTACCTGTTGCGGATAGAGGACACGGACCGTGCGCGTTCAACCGATGCGGCCATAGCCGCGATCCTCGACGGACTGCAGTGGCTGGGGCTCGAGGCCGATGACGAAGCGACGTTCCAGTCGACGCGCGCCGATCGCCATCGAGAAGTCGTCGAGACATTGCTGGCCGGCGGGCATGCGTATCGCTGCTATTGCACGCCTGAAGAACTCGATGACATGCGCAAGCATGCGGAGGCCCAGGGGTTGCCGCCGGTCTACGACGGACGCTGGCGGGATCGGGATCCTGCAGAAGCGCCAGCGGGAGTCTCTTCCGCAATTCGGCTCAAGACGCCGAGCGAAGGACAAACCGTCGTTTGCGACGAAGTGCAGGGCGCGGTGACATTCGAGAACGCCAACCTGGATGATCTTGTCATCCTGCGCAGCGACGGTACGCCGACCTACAATCTGGCCGTCGTCGTTGATGACCATGACATGGGCGTGAGCCATGTGATCCGGGGCGTTGATCATCTGACCAATGCGGCACGCCAGACGGCGATCTATGATGCGATGGGCTGGCCGGTGCCGGTGTTCGCGCACGTGCCCCTTATCCACGGTCCGGACGGCGCCAAACTTTCCAAACGCCACGGCGCCCTGGGTGTCGAAGCCTATCGCGCAATGGGCTACCTGCCGGAGGCGCTGCGCAACTATCTCGTACGCCTCGGCTGGAGCCATGGCGACAAGGAGATCTTCACGCCCGAGGAAATGATCGCGTTGTTCGATCTGGACGGGCTCGGCAAATCTCCGGCCCGGTTCGATTTCGACAAGCTGGCCGACGTCAATGCCCACTATCTGCGCACCAGCGATGCGAACATGCTTGTTGATGCCATCAAGACTGCGCTCAGCGACAGCGAAGACGGACGGAAACAACTCGGGCGTCTTGAAGCTGTGGGTTGGGAAAAATTCCATACTGCACTGCCGGTGCTCAAGGAGCGGGCGACGACGCTCACGGAACTGGTCGATGCCGCCAGTTTTCTGATGGTGCAGCGCCCGATCGCGATGGACGACAAGGCGGCAAAGATCCTCAACGAGGATACCCGCGGACTACTTCACGCATTGACCAACCATCTTGCCGGTCTTGAGGATTGGTCCGTCGACTCCGTTGATGCGGCCGTGCGCGCCCACATCAAGGCTGAAGGGCTCAAGCTTGGCCAGGTCGGCCCGGCGATTCGTGCAGCATTGACCGGCACGACCGTGTCACCGCCGATTTTTGACATGCTCGGGGTGCTGGGGCGAGACGAAGCCTTGGGCAGACTGCGCGATCAATGTGCTTAGGCTCTGATTTTGCATTCAAATTTCGCGCTTTAGGGCGATACTATCCGGTCGGATAACTTGTCCAAACGGCCGGTTTGTAATAGCAATGTGGCATACAGCCCAGAGAGCCGGCACCGCGACGTGCCGCCGGGCCATTGCGCAACTCTGATTACAAAGGGACCAGGTAATGAACGTGCACGACACGTCGGCGAAAGCCGGTCAACTGACCCTCAACGGCAAAGACGCCCAAATGCCCGTGCGGTCCGGAACTGTCGGGCCAGATGTTATTGATATCACGCGGCTTTATCGCGATACGGGGTGTTTCACCTACGATCCCGGTTTTACGTCAACGGCCAACTGCGTTTCCAAGATCACCTACATCGACGGCGATGAGGGCATACTGCTTTATCGCGGCTATCCGATCGAGGACCTCTCGGAAAACTCGAATTTTGTCGAAGTCTGCTATCTGTTGCTGCATGGCGAGTTGCCAAGCAAGGAGCAGTATCGCGAATTCGAGCAGACCATCACCAATCATACGATGGTGCACGAGCAAATGACCCGGTTCTTCACGGGTTTTCGCCGCGATGCGCACCCGATGGCGATCATGGTCGGCACCGTCGGGGCACTTTCGGCGTTCTACCACGACTCGACGGATATCAACGATCCAACGCAGCGCATGATCGCGTCGCATCGCATGATCGCCAAGATGCCGACGATCGCAGCGATGGCTTACAAGTATTCGATCGGGCAGCCGTTTATCTACCCGCGGAACGATCTCGATTACGCGTCCAATTTCCTGCAAATGTGCTTTGCTGTGCCGTGCGAGCCCTACCGGGTCGATCCTGTACTGTCGCGCGCGCTGGATCGAATTTTCATTTTGCACGCCGATCATGAGCAGAACGCGTCGACGTCGACGGTTCGGCTTGCCGGATCGTCCGGAGCAAATCCGTTTGCATGCATCGCGGCCGGTATCGCATCCCTTTGGGGGCCGGCGCACGGGGGTGCCAACGAAGCGGCACTCAACATGCTGGAAGAAATCGGATCGCCGAACCGGATCCCGGAATTCATTGACAAGGCCAAGGACAAGGATGACCCGTTCCGGCTGATGGGCTTCGGTCACCGGGTCTACAAGAATTATGATCCGCGCGCGCGGGTGATGCAGAAGACGTGCCATGAGGTGCTTGACCTGATGGGTGTCAAGAACGAGCCGCTTTTGCAGATCGCAATGGAGTTGGAGCGCATCGCGCTTGAGGACGAGTATTTCGTCGAAAAGCGGCTCTACCCGAATGTGGACTTCTATTCGGGCATCACGCTGCGCGCGATGGGCTTCCCGGTTTCAATGTTCACGGTCCTGTTCGCAGTCGCGCGGACGGTGGGCTGGATTGCCCAGTGGAAGGAAATGATCGAGGATCCCGAGCAGCGCATCGGGCGGCCGCGTCAGCTCTACATCGGCGAAGGCAAGCGGCCATTCGTGCCGCTTGATCAGCGCAGCTGAGTCTGCCCGCCATAGGCGCGAACGCCGGTCCGCTCCCCTCCCGACCGCCCAATACAATGATGCCGTGGGTGGTCGTCGGGAGAGCGAGCGGGCTGGGGGAGAGCGAGCGGGCTGGTTTCAGTTCAGCCTGAGACTATACCGACAACAGTGGACCGGCCGGCATCTCAGGCCGGATTGGCGGACGCGTTCGAAACCGTTGCGGCGACCGGCGTTTCCCGCCGCTCTATGGCGTAATGCAATACGACTTCGGCGGCCTTCTGGCTTGGCGTGCCGTCCGGTAACTCCATGCGTCCGGCGAGTTGTGACAGGCTGCCCAGCTGGGCTTGCCTGGCCGGCCCGTCATCGAGGATTTCGCCGAGAGCGGTTGCCAATAGATCCGAGCGGCATCGCTCCTGGATAAACTCCGGGAATGCATTGTCTTCAAGGACCAGGTTGGCGAGCACGACCGAAGGCACCTGCACCAGAAAGCGCAGGCGGGCCGCCAGCGGGTCGACGCGATAGGCAACGACCATCGGTGTGCCAGCGAGGCCCAGTTCGAGCGTTACGGTGCCGGATGCAGCCAAGGCCGCGCGCGCCAGGCGAAATGCCGTGAACTTGTCGCGCTCTCCCTGCAGCAGATGCACCGGTGCCGGCCAATCCGACGTGCGCGATGCGATGGTGTCGCGCACGTGTTCGACCGTTGGGATCAGCACCTCCAGCCGGCGCCCGCCGGCGTGCAGACCGGCAATCGTTTCGCCGAACACGTCAATCAGTCGATCGACCTCGGACGTTCTGCTTCCGGGCAGCACAAGCAATGGTGTCGCGGCGGCATCAAGCGCGAGCCTTTTGCGCAGGTCGGCCGGCTCGAGTGCCCGGATCCAGTCCAGGCGTTCGATCAGGGGGTGGCCGACGTAGGTGCAAGGCGGGCCGCCGAGCCTGCGATGGGCATCGGGCTCGAACGGCAGCAACGCCAGAAGGTGATCGACGTAGGGCTTCATGACACGCGCTCGGCCCGGGCGCCACGCCCATACCGTCGGGCTCACATAGTCTATGATCGGGATATCCGGCCGGCGGCGCCGAATGCGGTGCGCGATCGGATGGGTGAACTCCGGGCTGTCGACTATGACAACGATATCCGGGTTTGCCGAAAGTGCGGCATCGATCGTTTGATAGACACGGCGGATAAGACGGGGCAGGCGCGGCAGGATCGAAAGCGGCCCCATGACGGCAACGTCGGACAGCGGGAAGATGCTGTTCAGGCCGGCAGCGCTCATCAAGTCGCCGCCGACGCCCGAGAAGCGCACCGGCACGGGGCTCGTGTCCGCCAACGCGGTCATGAGTTTGGCCCCCAGGGCGTCGCCAGAATGCTCTCCGGACACAATGAAAACCGAAAGTTCTTTCATGCCGCCACTGCCAGAAACAGCCCCGCCTGCTCAGCCGCACTCAAAATTTCACCGCCGTTGTCGTGCCAATCACCACTGGCAACCACGATACCGGCAAGTTCGATGGCCGCTGCTGCGGCGACGACCGCGGTGGTTGCCTGCTGCTCGTCCCTGAGCACAAGTATGCCACTGCGCCGCGAGCGGCGGCCATCGCCCCATTGTCGCTGTGCACCGGCCCGTTGAAGCACAGCCTCGGCCGCTTCATCGACGCCGACCGCCAGCACATGGCGGCGCCTTACGACCATGCTCGCGTCGTCCGCGTGGTGCGATATTCGCCATAGGGCGGCCAGCCCGCTCCGGGCGTCGCGCCTCGCATGGCGGTCGGGGCGGCGGCGCGAAAGGCAGCGCAAGGCGCCATCCGAGTGCGAAAGGGGTTTGGCTTCGACCGGTTCGGATGCGCAACCGAGGACGGCAATGCCGCCAATATTCGCCTGTTCGATCGTTTGGCTGCGATCGAGGATGACGCTGCGACCCGCTTCGACCGCCACAGTCGTCAAGCCGGCCGTGCCACACTTTTCGACGGTTCGAGGGCCGATCGTCGGCAGATCAACGCGCAATTCCTGTCCTGGTTTCGTCGCCTTGACAAGAACGCCGCCCACAGGACGGTCTTGCACGCCCCACCCGGCAAGGCGATCCAGCATGGCATCGGTGCCTTCTGCCGCCTCGACCGCGACAAGGCGCCCACCGCGCACGGCAACCGCCTGGCCAATGTCGAATGATCCGAGTGCTGCTATGACCCTGAGGCCGTAAGATACGTCTGCAAGAGTTGCTTCGCTGGGGCGCCGTTCGGTCAAACAACCTTCGGGGGCGAGCAAACCAGGTGCAACCTCGGGAATACCGGCGACCTTGAAGCCTTGTCGTTCGAAAAAGGCAATTACGCGGCGCAGGAGTTCGTCATCACCGCCCTGCATGAGCTTCAATATCGTTGGGATGTGACGAAAGAAGCCCAGGTCGACTTTGAGACGTCGAAGGTCCGGGCGGGCCAAACCGCCGCTGACGACGACCCGGCGGCAGCCGTTTGCGCGCAGCAAGGCAAGCAGGTGGCCGACTTGGCCGAGGCTGATTTCCGCGTGCGGGACGTCTTTGATGCCGCGGTCCACATCCGGATCAAGCCCGACCACGAAGACGCGTTTTCCTGATGCTACGATTTCCTCGGCGATCTGCATCGGCGCACGACCGGCGCCGGCGACAATTCCAATGCATTCGGCGCGAGTTTGGGCGGGCGCTGCCACACTGTTCAAGCAGCGTCGCTGTCACGCGGTGTGCACAGCGAACGTTTGCCTCCAGTACGGATGAAATCGAGAATTTCCTCAACAATCGGATGGCCCTGGTAGGCCTCGGCGACATCCTCCATGCGCTCTTTGAGCGTACCTTCGTCGGCAAACAGCAGGCGATAGGCGCGGCGCAGGTCGTGAATGTCCTCGCGCGAAAATCCCCTCCGGGTCAGGCCGACGATGTTGAGGCCGGACAGATGTGCCCGGTTGCCAAGCGCCATACCGTAGGGAATGAGATCGTTTTCCAGACCCGACATGCCGCCAACGAACGCATGCGCTCCAACGCGGGCAAACTGAATGACCGCCGCGCCACCGCCAATAATCGCATAGTCGCCAACGACACAATGACCGGCGAGCATGACGTTGTTGGAAAAAACAACGTTGTTGCCAACGATGCAATCGTGACCGACGTGGGAATTGGCAAGGAACGCGCAGCCGTTGCCAATCACGGTCTTCATGCCGCCGCCTTCGGTGCCGGGGTTGAGGGTGACGCCTTCGCGGATCGTGCAATCCGAACCGACGTCCAGGGTCGAGGGCTCGCCTTGGTACTTGAGATCCTGCGGCTGGTGGCCAACGGAGGCGAACGGAAAAATCCGTGTCCTGGGGCCGATCCTGGTCCGACCTGCGAGTGCGACGTGGGATAGCAGTTCGCAGCCCTCGCCGAGTTCGACATCGGCGCTGATCGTGCAATAGGGCCCGATGCGCGCTCCAGCCCCGATCACGGCGCGCTCGTCAATGATCGCGGTCGGATGAATCTCGGCGTCAGCCATGCAGATGGGCCGTCTCATCGCTGTCGACGATCATTGCACTGATCTCGGCCTCGGCCACGGTTTTGCCTTCCACTTTGGCTTCCCCCAAGAAACGCCATGCCCGGCCGCGGCTGCGCAGCTTCTTGACATGGAAGAACAACTGATCGCCCGGCACAACGGGTTTGCGGAATTTCGCGCGATCAATCCCCATGAAATAAACGAGGTGAGGCGTATAACTTTCGCCGAGGTTATGGACGCATAGCGCGCCGGCGGTCTGCGCGAGGCCCTCGATGATCAATACGCCCGGCATGACCGGGTAGCCGGGGAAGTGGCCCTGGAAAAATGGTTCGTTGATGGTCACGTTCTTGACGCCGACCGCGGAAATGTCGCGGTCCATGTCGTACATGCGGTCGACCAGCAGGAAGGGATAGCGATGCGGCAGCAGTTTCAGGAGCCGGGCGATATCGGCGGTGGCCAATTCCTGCTGCTCTGGTCGTGCATCGTTCATCGTCGTCATTCTCCGTCTAAGACGAGCCGTTGCGCCAGCATCACCTGACCGACTACGATCCTTTCACCCCGTTTGGGCGCGATCAGCGACGGCCGCGCTTGCCGGCCATGCGGGCGAGGATGGCAAGCTCCCTGGCCCACTGACCCAGTGGACGTGCCGGCGTGCCGCCAACGCGAGCGCCCGGCGGGATATCGTCCTTCGGATGGGAGGCGCCGGCGATCTGCGCGCCCATGCCGATCTTGATATGGCCCGTTGTTCCGGACTGTCCGCCCATGACCACGAAATCACCCAACTCGGTGGAACCCGAAATGCCGGTTTGGCTGACGATGATACAGTGACGGCCAACAACTACGTTGTGCCCGATCTGCACCAGATTATCAATTTTGGTGCCTTCACCGATGACGGTATCCTTAAGGGCGCCGCGATCAATAGTTGTATTGGCCCCGATCTCGACATCGTCCTGCACGATCACGCGACCGATCTGGGGCACCTTGAGATGGCCCGCCGGCCCCATGGCATAACCGAAGCCATCCTGACCAATGCGGGCACCGGCGTGGACTGAAACATTGTTGCCGAGAAGCGCATGACAGAGGGTTACGCCCGGCCCGATGTAGCAACCGCGGCCGACGTGACAGCGATATCCGATCGTCGCGTTGGCGGCGACTCGCGTGCCCCGGCCGACGACGGCTTCAGGGCCGATGATGGCACCCGGCTCGACGGCAACTTCTTGCTCGAGGTGCGCACTCGGGTGAACCGCCTGCGCGGCGGGCTGCGCGGCTATCCTGGGGCGCGCGGCTTCCGGATAAAACATGGCGAGTGCCATGGCGAATGCCCGATAGGGATCCTTGGCGATCACACCGACCGTTGCTGCCGGCAGGCGATCGGCGATGTCTTCGCGCACCAGGCAGGCGGCCGCAGCCGTGGTCTCGAGCTGCGGCAAGTACTTGGTGTTGTCTAGGAACGTGATATCGCTGGCGCCGGCCTCATCGAGCGGCTTGACATCGGCAATCGCCATTGCGCCGTCAGCGGCTGTGGTGGTGGCGAGCCTGTCGCACAGCTCCGATAGCGTGAACGGTCCGGCGCGCTCGAAAAACCCAGGGTGCTCGATCACGATGCTGCTTCCCTTCACGATTGGCCGACAAGCCACGTCCTAAGCGCACGTGGAGCGCGACCGTCGGCCATCTTATCGATACGGCCTATAGCATATCGGACAGTGTGGCGATCTTTTCGTCGAACACGAAGGCTTCTGCGTCTGGCCGGAACGTGAAAAAGGGCGTCGTGCACACGGCCACTACGCCCTTCGGCCAGGTTCCAGCGCAGCTGCGCTAGGGCAACCTGCAGAAATTCGGAATCGATGCGATTCCGAATTCGCGCAGAAAGTTGCTCGATTCTTTAGAGGCGATCATCCTTGTGCCTCAAGTTGGAGCCGCGACAGCGGGTCCAACTTAGGGCACGATGATCTAGAACTTGGTTGCCGCACCAAAGCGGAACTGCTGCTCGTCGTCGTAGCTCTCGCTTTGCAGCGGGAAGGCATAGTCGACACGCAAGGGGCCGAGCGGCGAGTTCCAGATAATCGATGCGCCGACAGAAGAGCGAATGGAGGAGGAATCGACGCAAACCGGGCCGTTCTCCGAGCAACCGCCCGCCAGAGTATTGTTCGCGAAATCGCCTGCGCCGAACAACGAGCCGGCATCTGCAAACACGGCACCGGACATACCCAGCGTTTCAGACAGATACGGCAACGGGAACCGGACCTCTGCCGTTGCTGCCCAGAAGGTCGAGCCTCCGAGCGCATCGCCAGTTGACAGGTCGCGCGGACCAAGCCCGGCCTTGTCGAAGCCGCGGATGGTTTCACCGCCCTTGTAGAAGAGATCAAGCAGGCGCACGCTGTCGCCACCGATCCCCTCGATGTGACCACCGACGACCCGTCCAACGAGGGTGATCTTGTTGAACAGCGGATAGTAGGCGCGGGCCTCGCCAAGCACACGTGCATACTTCACGTCCCCGCCAACCCCGGCAAAATCTGTTCCAACCTGGAAGTAGAGGCCGCGGTTCGGATTGCGGGGGTGATTTCGCGTGTCGTACTTGATCGTACTGCCGACCAGCGACGTGATGTAGGTGCCCTCGGAGTCCTGCACCGCCAGCGACGCGCCGCTTTCGACATTGTAGAGTTCGTCCCTAGTCAGGCGGTAATGCGTGGTCAGCCAGATGTTCTCGGTCAATGGAAAGCCGAGGCGGAGGTTAGCGCCGGTCTTGCGGCTCTTATAGGACGCCTGGCTGGTCAGATCGATTTCCTTGTGGAACAGGTCGAAGCCGGCCGAAATGTTCTGGTCGAGGAAGCGTGGCTCGGTGAAGCTCAGGTCGACCTGGGCACGTGTCAGCGATCCACTGAATTTCAGCCTGAGGAACTGGCCGTTGCCGAGAAGGTTGCGCTCTGTGATCGAAATGTCGCCAATCACGCCTTCGCTGGTCGAATAGCCGCCGCCAAACGACAGTTCACCGGTCGATTGCTCTTCGATCATAAAATCGATGACAATGCGGTCACGCGCTGATCCCGGACGGCGGCGAACCTCGACCTTTTTGAAGAACCCGAGGTTTTGCAGTCTCTTCTTGGCCCGGTCGATCAGCAACGGGTTGTAGGCATCGCCCTCGACCAGGCGGATCTCGCGTCGGATCACGTGATCCTTGGTGCGCCCATTGCCGACGACGTTGATGCGCTCGATGTAGATGCGCGCGCCCTCATCGACGATGTAGGTCAGGGCGATGGTGCGCGCAATCGGATCGCGATCCGCGCGCGGGCGAACTCGGCCGAATGCAAACCCTTGCTCCGAAACCGCCAATGTCAACTTCTCGACCGTCTTGTCGATCTGGCTCGCGTTGTAGACCGAACCCGTCAGCGTGAGGATTGAACCATTGAGGGTTTCCGGTCGCAGTTCCGGGAGGCTGTTCTCGATACGCACGTCGCCGAAGGTGTAGAGCGGGCCCTCGTCGATCGTAAAGGTCAGGAAGAAACCGGATCCGTCCCGCGACAACTCGGCATTGGCCGACAGAATGCGAACGTCGGCATAACCGTTCTTGAGGTAGTATTGGCGCAGGAGTTCGCGATCGAGACGCAGCCGCTCGGGATCATAGACGCCGGCGCTGGTCAGCCAGTCGAACCAACCAGACTGAGTCGTTGTGATGATGTCGCGCAACTGGCCATCGCTGAAGGCGCTATTGCCGATGAAGTTGATGCTCTGGACCTTCGTCTCATTGCCTTCGCTGATCTCGAATACGAGGTTCACGCGGCTTTCACCAAGGTCGATGATTTGCGGTTCGACGGTTGCCGCGAAACGGCCCTGCCGGCGATAGACGTCAATGATGCGCTGGGCGTCGGCCAATGCACGGGCGCGGGTGTAGACCGAACGCGACTTGAGCCGCACCTCGGACTTGAGTGTGTCGGTATCGACCGCGGAATTGCCTTCAAAAGCGACCTTGTTGATGATCGGATTTTCGACGACCGAAATGATGACAACCGAGCCCTGCGGCACAATGTTCACGTCGGCAAACAGCCCAGTGGCAAACAGCGCGCGCAACGAGGCATTGGCGCGGGCATCGTCGTAACGATCACCTTCCGAGAACTCGAGGTACGAGCGCACAGTGGTCGCTTCTACGCGGCGATTGCCGGTAACCTGAATCTGGCGAATAACCGACTGTGCATGGGCGGACGTGTCCACGCCTGGGACACCGCCACTGGCCGAGAGCCCCAGCGCGCCCAGCCCGACAAGCACAATCGACGCTGTCAGTTGAAGTGCCTTGAACAGTGCCTTCGGCATGCTGCGCTTGCCCTTATGTCTACCGAATTCCCCCGGCCTGAACGCCTACTCTTCGGCTTGAGTACGCGCAGCCTAGACTCGTCGAGGCGTGCCCTGCCTCGAAACCGCTCGTGCCAAGGAGCGCGGATTCGAGTCTTGATGGTCGAGTCTTAACGATTCAGCAAGGTCTTTGGAAGTGGCAAGATTGCTTCACCGGGACTGATTCTCGATCTCAGGTTTGTCGAACCAACTCTTGACGACAACACGATCATTCCATGTCGCAAATAACATCAGAGCGATGACAAGGGCCAATCCGATCTTGAACCCGAATTCCTGAGTGCGTTCGCTCAGCGGACGCCCTCTGACCGCTTCGACTGCGTAGAACATCAGATGTCCGCCATCCAGGAGCGGGATCGGAAAAAGGTTTATCAGTCCAATACTTACGGAAATAAATGCGATGAACTGAATGACATACTCCGGGCCCAGCTTGGCAACTTTGCCCGATGCATCAGCAATGCGGATGATGCCGCCGACCTGATCGGCTCGTTGACGCTGCATGATCACATCGCTGATGTAGGACATCGTTTGCGTGATAATCGTCCAGGTCCGTTCGACACCCAAGCCCACGGCTTCCACTGGCCCGACAGGCGTGTGCGTGATCTTGCTCATTTCACGCGATCCCTGGATGCCGATGACGGGACGCTGATGCTTACCTGCTATGCGATCGACACTTTCTTTCAAGACCGGCATGACGGACAGAACGATCTGCTTGCCGTCGCGATCGACGAGAAACTCGAGCTGTCGGCCCGGACTGGTTGCCACGTACTGCTGAAGATCGCCGAAATCGTCGATCGCCCGGCCATTTATGCTCAGAACGAGGTCACCTTTTTTAAAGCCGGCCTCGGCGGCTGGTGTTCCGGCCATGACACCGCTGACCCGTGGCTCCATCTTGAACTCGCCAAATGTCATGAACATCGCTGCAAAAATAACGATGGCGAGAATGAAGTTGGCGACCGGGCCGGCCGCAACGACGAGCGCACGCTGCCAAACCGGCTTGAGATGAAACGCACCGGCTTGTTGTTCAGGCGGCAGCTTGCCCAACGCGTCCCGAGACGGGACACTTGCGGCGTTCTCGTCGTCCAGGAATTTGACGTAGCCGCCAAGTGGAACCCAGGCGAATCGCCAACGGGTGCCGTGCCGGTCGTTGAAGCCGAAAATCTCGCGACCGAACCCGATCGAGAAGGTGGTTACCTTAACGCCGCACCAGCGCGCGACGAGGAAATGGCCGAGTTCGTGGATGAATACGACGACCGTGAGAACAAACAGGAACGCGAAGAGGAAAAACAAGAAGCCTCCGACACCGTTCACAAAAGCTACGAGCATGCCCATGCCGCCGCCTATCCTTTCGTCTGCGTTGCCCGGTCGCCTCGCGGGCGCCGGTTCAGACCCGTCAAATCAAGTCTTGTGCCATCTGCCGAGAGACGCGATCAATCTCGACAACATCCTCAATGCAGCGGGCGGGCCGCAATAGTCCGCCACCGTCAGCCCGCTCAAGACACCTCTCCACAGTTCGCGCGATATCCGTGAACCCGATTCTACGGGCAAGAAAGGCATCGACGGCGCATTCGTTTGCGGCGTTGAGCACGTTCGGGGCCGATCCCCCTGTGGCAAGGGCATTTTGCGCGAGCGCCAGAGCCGGGAAACGATGCACATCGGGTTCTTCGAAGGTTAACGAGGCGATCGCGACGAGATCAAGGCGCGGTGTTGGTGCCGACATGCGCGCGGGCCAGGCGAGACTGTAGGCGATTGGGGTGCGCATGTCGGGATTGGCCATCTGGGCAATGACCGAGCCGTCGCAGAACTCCACGAGGCAGTGGACGATGGACTGCGGATGAACGACGACGCCAAGCTGGTCAACGGAAACCGGAAACAGATGATAGGCCTCGATCAGTTCAAGGCCCTTATTCATCATGGTCGCCGAGTCGACCGAGATCTTGGCGCCCATCGACCATTTCGGATGCCGCACAGCCTGGTCCGGGCCGGCGCTGGCGATCTCGGCCGTGGTCCAGTCGCGAAACGGCCCGCCCGACGCGGTTATGATGATGCGTTCCACATGGTCGGCGCGTTCGTCGCGCAAGGCTTGATGAATGGCGGCGTGCTCCGAGTCGACCGGGAGCAACTCGGCATCGGCCGCTGCAACCTCGTGCATGAATATGTCGCCGGCAGTGACGAGGCACTCCTTGTTGGCGAGCGCCACGCGCCGGCCCTGACGCACGGCGGCGATGCCCGGATAGAGGCCGGCAGCCCCGACGATCGCAGAGACCACGCAATCGACCGGAACCGATGCCGCTTCAACCACCGCGGCCGCACCGGCAGCCACCTGGATGTCGGTGCCAGCCAGGAGTGCCTTGAGTTCGCCGTAGAGATTTTCATCCGCGATGACGGCATGGCGGGCACCGTGCTGCCTGGCCAGTTCCGCCAATCGACGAACGTTAGACTTGGCGGTCAATGCGACGATTTCGAAGTCCACCGCCTGCGTGGCGATCAAATCGAGGGCGTTCTCGCCGACCGAGCCGGTCGCACCGAGAATCGAGACCGTGCGGACGGGCGCGCGATAGCCGGGTGCGGCAGCCGCGACGGAGCGAGTCTCTGTTTTCTCCTGCACCCGGACTTCTCCCGTTGCATCGATCCGGGCGTCTACGCCCAAAACAAGATGGCCCGCGCCGGAGCCTGCGGGGCTATGACAAGCGCTATAACCGCGGACATGTTGGCCGCCAGCACGGCCCCGTCCAGCCGGTCCAACACGCCACCATGGCCCGGAATCAACCCACTAGCGTGCTTCAAGTGATAGTTCCGCTTGAAGGCCGATTCGACGAGGTCACCTGCAAGGCTTGCCAGCCCGAGCAGAAAGCCGGTCGTCGCCAACAATAGTCCATCTGCGGCCACGAGCAACGCGGCGAAAATGGCGCCTACAGCAGCGCTTGCCACCAATCCTCCGGCAACACCTGCCCACGTCTTGTTGGGCGTCAATACTGGCCAAAGGCGCGGGCCGCCGACGAGCTTTCCGACAAGCATTGCGAACGTGTCGTGGGCCCACACGACGCAGAATATGAACAGGACCGCGACGAAACCGTGCGGCTCATCCAAACGAAACCAGATCAACACCGCTGCCGGAAGCCCGACATAGGGAACGCCAAGGGCAGACATCCACCGCATGTGCCTGCCACTCATGGCGTATACGGCAACGGTCCCGATCGCAATGATGGCCAAGATGGCGACGGTTTGCGTCGCGCTCAGAAAGGTCATCACGCAGGCTGCAATGACGGCTGCAGCATGCAGAAGATGAATGCGGTCGAGGGATGTTCCCCGAACGGCACGGCCCCATTCCCAGCACATGGCGAGGGCAAATGCGAGCACGAGGACAACGAACGTTGCCGAACCGATCCACAGTGCGAGCACGGCAATGCTGCCAAGCACCACAGCCGAAATCGCTCGGGCCGCAAATTCAGCATAGGGGCGGGTTAGAGCCATGACCTGCATCTCATGCGACCGAGCCGCAACGCGCCAGCGGGCGCACACGATCATGGGTCATGCGCTGCTCAGCTGCCGCAAACCGCCGTAGCGCCGGTCCCGCGCGTGAAACTCGTCGATTGCAGACTTGAACAGTTCGTGGCCGAAGTCCGGCCAGTAGGCGTCGAGAAACACGAACTCCGTATAGGCGCATTGCCACAGCAAAAAATTGGACAGGCGCGCTTCGCCGCTGGTGCGGATCAGGAGATCAGGATCGGGAATGCCCGCGGTATCCAGCTCAGCGCTCACGGCTTCCGGCGTGACGTCGCCGGGTTCGATCTCGCCACGCGCCACGCGCCCGGCGAGGCGGGCCGCAGCCAGGGCAATCTCGTTGCGGGCGCCATAATTGAAGGCGATGATCAGGTCGAGACGCGTGTTGAATGCGGTGACCTGGACGGCCTCGTCGATCAGCGTCAGGAGGTCCGGGTCGACGTTGTCGCGCTCACCGATCGTGCGGATGCGCACGCCGTTCTGGTGGAGTTCGGCAAGATCACGGCTGATATAGCGCTTCATCAGGCCCATGAGATCGCTGATCTCGCTCGCCGGGCGCGACCAGTTTTCCGTTGAAAACGAGTAAAGCGTCAGGTGGCGAATGCCGAGTTCGATCGCCGACTTAATGGTACGGCGAACTGCCTCGACCCCCATCCGGTGGCCAATTGCGCGCGGCAAGCCACGCTCCTGTGCCCAGCGGCCGTTGCCATCCATAATGATGGCGACATGTTGCGGCGGCTCAGCTTCTTCCTTGCGCCAATCGACGTCGGCGATCAGTTCGGCCACGGTTGTCCAGTTGCTCCCTTTGCGTGGTGCATCTCAAGTCGCCCCGGAGTCGCCCCGGCACCGGCCTGCGCCCACAGACCTTGCGACCAAAGCTTCGCTCAGACGGTGTTGATCTCCTGGTCCTTGTTCGCGAGCAGTTCGTCGATCTCCGCGATGATTTTGTCAGTCAGCGTTTGAACGTCAGAGGTGCCTTTTTTGTGTTCGTCCTGGCTGATGTCGCTGTCCTTTTCCATCTTTTTCAGCTGGTCGTTGCCGTCACGGCGGACGTTGCGTACGGCCACTTTTGCCGTTTCGGCGTACTTGTGTGCGATCTTGACCAATTCCTGGCGGCGCTCGGTCGTCAGCGGCGGGATGGGCAACCGCAGCATGGTTCCATCGACAATTGGATTGAGGCCGAGATTGGCCTCGCGGATCGCCTTGTCGACGGCAGATACGGCGGCCTTGTCGTAGACCTGGACCGAGAGCATGCGCGGCTCCGGCACCGAGACGTTGGCGACCTGGTTGAGCGGCATTTTCTGGCCGTAGACGTCAACCGTGATCGGGTCGAGAATATTGATGCTGGCACGCCCCGTGCGCAGGCCGCTGAAATCGCGTTTCAAGGAGTCGACGACACCCTTCATGCGCTTTTCCAGGTCTTTCAGATCAAACGAGCCTGATGCCATGTGTTACCTCCCTTCGATGCGGGAATACGTTGAGCTGACGGGCCGGACCTCGGATTGCGCACGGACAGCCAGGATTGCGTCGTGGGCACCCCGGCCTATCGGATGAGCGTGCAGTGGGCATCGCCCCGCAGCACCTTCACTATATTTCCCGGCTCCTTTATTGAGAAAACAATTACCGGAAGTTGGTTGTCACGGGCAAGAGCAATGGCGGCGCCGTCCATGACCCGCAAATCCCGGGCAAGGACCTCGGAATAGCTCAGCTCGTCGTAGCGGATCGCGTCCGGATTGCTGTGTGGGTCGGCGGAATAGACGCCGTCGACCTGGGTGGCTTTGGCCACGGCATCGCAGTTCATCTCGACGGCCCGTAGCGCCGCAGTGGTATCTGTCGTGAAATACGGATTGCCGGTTCCGGCGGCAAAGATCACCACGCGCCCTTGCTGAAGATGATGCAGCGCCTTCGGGCGTACGTAGGACTCGCACACCGTTGGCATCGGGATGGCGGAGAGCACCCGGGAAGGCACGCCGGCGTTCTCAAGTGCGCTCTGAAAGGCGAGGGCGTTCATCACGGTAGCGAGCATGCCCATGTAGTCGGCCGTCGCGCGATCCATGCCGGTGGCCGCAGCTTGAAGGCCGCGAAAAATATTGCCGCCGCCAACCACAACCGAAATTTGCGCATTGGTCGCGACCGCCGCGGCAACGTCCTTCGCCAGGAGGTTTGCGGTTGCGGTGTCAAATCCGTAACCGGTTTGGCCCATCAGGGCTTCGCCGGAGATCTTCAGGAGTAGGCGGCGATATTTCAGCGTCATTTCGTTATTCTTCCAAACGCATCGCACGATGCACCGGATAAAGCCCCTCGGCGGCAGGACGGAGGCCACACCTTGCTGGCGGAGGTCGCATCCCGACGGCGACGACAATACGGCGTAGGTTGGGCGATATGTAGCCGGTGATGTTGCGATTCGCAGTAGATTCGCAGCAAAAAAGGGCCAACCACCCACGCAGCCGGCCCCTTTTTATGTCTCGCTCCTGCAGTGTTGCCGTCAGGCCCGGTCAGCTGTTGCCGGCGGCGGCGGCGACTTCAGCGGCGAAATCGTCCTCTTTCTTTTCTATGCCATCACCGAGAGCGTAGCGCACAAATCCCTCTATCTTGATCGGCGCGCCGACGTCCTTTTCGGCTGTCTTGGTGGCCTGCTCGACCGAGGCTTTGCCGTCAATGACGAAGGTCTGTTGCGGCAGGACGACCTGCTGGAAAAACTCCTTCCGCAGTCTTCCCTCGACCATCTTTTCGACGATCTCCTGCGATTTGCCGGTTTGCTTGGCTTGCTCGAGATAGATCGCGCGCTCCTTCTCGATGGCCGCGCTGTCGAGTTCTTCCGGCGTCAGGGCGAGGGGGGCGGCTGCAGCGATATGCATTGCGAGCTGGCGCCCGAAATCCGCGAGCTTGGCGGCATCGCCGCTGCTCTCGAGCGCGACCAGAACGCCAATCTTGCCCAGCCCGTCAGCGACCTTGTTATGCATGTAGTCGGCAACAATGCCGTCGTTGACCGCGAGCTTGGCCGTACGGCGCACCGTCATGTTCTCACCAATCGTGGCGATCGTTTCCTTGAGATGGTCTTCAACCGTGACAGACTTCGACGGATAGGTCATGGCGAGCAGCTTGCTCACGTCTCCGTCGGCTTCAAGCCCGAGGCCGGCGATTGCACTCACCATCTCCTGGAACTGCTCGTTGCGGGCAACGAAATCAGTTTCGGAGTTGACCTCGACTACGGGCGCCGACCTTGCCGTTCGACGTGACTCCAATAAGGCCTTCGGCGGCCACACGGTCAGATTTCTTTGCGGCCTTGGAAAGACCCTTCTTGCGCAGCCAATCAATGGCTGCCTGCATGTCACCGCCGGCCTCGGTCATGACTTGCAGCAGCTTCTTTGGCCGGACGGCGGCGGCGCTCGTCGTCTCCTACCTGCTGATTCTGCCGCTTTGCATGGCGGGCGTGCTCACCTGGCAGTCGCTGGCGACGCAGGGCGTGCTGCGCTTCTGGGCGACGATGGTGCTGCTGCCCGCGGGCGCCGCGGCGCTTTGCACGCTGATGTTTCTGGGGACGTGCCGCCGGCTGCTGCGTCCTCCGGACGTCGGCAGCGAGGGGAAAGAGGTCGTCGACATTGAGGAAGAGGCTAAGAACGCGATCGGGATGGTGATCCAGAGCGATCAGTTCCCCGACAAGCTGTTCGCCCCCGCAAAGCGGACGGACTTGATGGAGGACGGGGCGAATCCGGTCTTCGACAAGGAGATGCGGAGCGAGCTCTTCAGCCAAGGCACGCTGATGCTGCGGCTGGTCATTCAAGTGAGCATGTTTTTGGCGATTCCGCTGATGGCGATCTGTCTGTTCATGGCGCCTTGGAACGCCGCGCTCTACGTCGGCTACGTCGTGCTGTTCAATATGCTGGTCGGCCCCGTCTTTTCCGCCGATCGCGTGACCGGCGAGCGCGAGCAGCAGACGCTGGAGCTGTTGCTTACGACGCTGATTACGCCGTGGCAGATCCTCTGGGGCAAGCTGATCTCCGGCCTGCGCGTCAGCAGCGTGCTGACCAGTTTTCTCGTCTGGCCGTTGCTGCTGGCGTTCTTGATGGTCGGCGAGTTTTGGAGCGTATGGCCGACGATGCTCGGCTACTTCGCGATCATCGCGCTCGCCTGCCTGACGACCGCCAACATCGCGCTGCTCTGCTCCGTGCTGTTTCGCCGCACGGCGCAGAGCCTGATTGCCTCGTATCTGACCGTGCTCATCCTCTTTATGGCGCCGCTGGCGACGTCGTTCTTCGCGGAACAGTACTTCCCCGAAACGCCCGCCGCCGAGTTGGTGGCGGCGTCGAGGATCGCCAGCCCGCTCGCGGCGGCGAACGACTTGCCGCTGGACATCGACCGCGACAGCGCCAGCAGCGCCGCGCCGACGGGCGACGCCAGCACGTTTTTCGGCTTCGTCGCATTCGCCGCCGCCCTCAACGGCGCGGCTCTACTGCTAACGATCTACCTCTTCCACGCCCGCTGGCGGGTGTCGGAGTGAGGGGGCGGCTACTTGGACGGCGGAAAGGCGATCATCGCCGGAAAACTGACCTCATGGCAGGCGCCGCAACCGGCGCTGGAAATGAGTTCGGCGCGATCGCTGGGCGGCTCATCCGTGATCGCCAAGTCTCCGTGACCGTAGAGCCCTACGCCCCACGGAACGAGTACGCGATCGGCTCTCACCGCCACCAAAATCTCACCCCAGTTGCGTAGCAAGACGAGCAGCACGGCGACCACCGCAAACAAGGCCAGCAGCGAGCGAAGCGAAAATCGCCGACCTGTTGCTCGACGCGTCGCCCCGTTCGTCGTTTTTTTGCTCATCGCGTCACCACGGGCGAAGCCAAAGGGCGAATCCCGGCATCGGCCCGGAATTCGATTGAAAAGACCCGTCGGGAAGCCGTTCCCTGGCGCGTCGATGAAGCAGCAGCACGTCCCCTTGCGGCTCAAAGACCTTTGTCTCCCGCGATCCAAGCACGAAATGCTCGGTGCTCGGAATCGTGAACATCCACTCCAAATCCTCGGCCGGAATCACCATCGTAGCGCCGCCCATCTGCGGCCGGTCGCCGGCAATGAGCGACTCGACCGATAAACGCCAGCTTCCGTCGCCGGCGTCACGGAGTCTCGCCGTCACCAGCACTTCATTGCCCGTTTCTTGGTAGGGTTCGTTGGATACGCCCCCCCAGTCCGCCTGTTCTGGGCAGCCTTCGCGCGGGACGTCGCGGTGCGCCAAACACCACCGGTACCGTTCGCCCTGCGGGACGAAGAGCCGCCAGCGCCATGTATTCGGCTCTTCAGCGTCTACTTCCACCGCGTGAAACTTGGATTCGTCCTCGATGTGAAGCCGCCCGACCAAGTGGCCAAGCTCTTCGCGCAGCATGCTCAAGTCCCGTTGCGCCTCGTCGAGACGCCGCGACGCATTCCACGCGACAAACGCAAGGGCGATCATGAGCGTCGCCGCCAACAGCGTGCGAAGCGAAAACGTACCGGAGGTCGATTGCGGCTCCTTCTCGTTCATGTTTGCCTCCCGCTTGTTGGACGCCGCATACAGCACCAACCCAACACGGCTCCGCCCCATGCGAAGAGCAGCAGCAGGTGCTGCAGCACCACTTGGGCGGCGGCTGCGGCAGGAGTTCCGGCCCGCATCGCGTTCGGAACCGTGACTTGCGCCCGTGGGGCGGTCAGAACGGCGGAGAGTTGCTGGACGATCGCCGCCTCTGTCTCCTGCCGCGTTAATCCGGACACTTGTACGACGCCATAGACCGGGCCCAGGGCGAGCTCGCCGTCCGGCCCGACCGCGTACTGGCCCCCGATCGGATCGCTGCGCGGCGTGCCGGCGACCTGAACGTCCAGAATATCCAGCGGTTGCACGACGTAGGCGTCGGCGCGACCGGACCTTGTCGGAACGGCGTCTGCAATCCTCTCCGCAGCGTACTGCGCCGAAGCGCGCACATCCGAGAACACCGGCCAGTTGCTCAAGACCGCGACGCGGGCCGCCGCTGCGGCAAGCAACGCGCCAACGCATGCGCTGCGCAGCGGGCCGCGCGCGAGACAGGCGCCAATCGCCGCCGCCGCGACGAGCGCAAAGCCGAGCAAGCTCAGCGCCGACGCCCAGCCGACCGACGCATAGGCGACCGTCATGCAGGCGAACGCCGCGTAGGTCGCCGCGGCCAGCAGCCATTTCAAAGAGAATTGCATGCGCCTAAGACTCCAACGCAACCGACTTGCCGGAGAGACCCTCGCCGCGGCGATGAAAAAACCATCTCCCCAGCAGGGCGCCGAGCGTGGAAGCAACGAGCAATAGGTGCTGCTGAAACACAGCGGCGACCTCGTGCTCCAGAGGCACGGCGCGATAGACCGACGTCGGCACGACGTAAGGCGTTCCTTTGGAAGAATCGACCAAGCCAATACCTGCGGGCCGGCTTACTCCAAATTTCACCACGACGCCCTGTGGATGGACGCCGACGTCCATCTCAGTGCCGAGCGATTCGGTCGGCTCGTATTCCTGCAAGACAAAGTCGCGAATCACCGACCGGCGCGTCGGCACGACGGCTTCCAGGCGATCGGAACAGCGGTCGACCGATCGCCGCACCGCCTTCGTCGAGTCGAAATCGCTGAAGATTCCGACGCGTGCAAGCACGGAGGCGACCAAGAATCCGATCATCGCGGCCTGCACGGCGCCGCGGCACAGGCAAGTTCCAATCGCGGCGACGATGCAGGTCGCAAAGACCAGCAAAGTCGCAATGTCGATCCAAACATCATTCGCGTGAATGAGCGAGGTGCAGGCGATTGCCGCGTAGGCGACGCTCGCCAGCAGCCACTTCAGCGAAAACTGCACGGCCTAAGCCTCCTTGCGAGGTGCGCGGCGGCGATTCTGCTCGCGCTCCGACCAGGCGTAGATCAGCCCGCCGCAGATCCCGCCCGCCAGGGCGAACATGATGAGAAAGTGCTCGACCAAGACCGCAGCGCGGTTTT
>CBDCYD010000006.1:0-436005 GCA_965224045.1 Hyphomicrobiaceae bacterium | reverse complement strand
CTGGACGTCCCCAAGCGGATCGTCAACGAGGCGCTCCAGGGCGAAGCGTTTAGCGAAGGCCGCACGACGGCCAAGCTGTTTGAACTCTCGATCGAGCTTCCGGAGTTCCTTGGAGGTGGTTCAATCGGGTTGCTGGATGGCTTCGAGTTCGACCAGATCGGTTACTTGCTCGCCTTGAGTTTCCTTTTCCTGTTTTTCGTTCTGGTAAACGGCGCATTCCGTTACCGCATCAACATCGACAAGGGCATTCTCGCCGAGCGAATGTTGCGCCGACTGCGCTTTGATTTGTTCTCGCGCCTGATGCGCTTCCGGCCCGAGGACATCCGCCAGGTCAAACCGGCGGAAGCGGCAACGATGATCAACAACGAGGTCGAGCCGATTGGCGGCTTCATTGGTGACGCGTTTGTCTGGCCGGCATTCCTCGGCACTCAGGCTTTGACGGCGTTGATTTTCATCATGGTCCAGAGCTTCTGGCTGGGCCTGGTCGCCATGGCCATTGTGCTTGTCCAGGCATTTATCATTCCGGCCTTGCGCCGCAAGCAGTTGGAGTATGCACGCCAGCGCCAGATCGCCTCACGCCAGCTCGCCGGCCGAATTGGCGAGATGGTGGATGGCGCAGCCCTCATTCACGCGCACGGTGCAGCACCCTATTCCGAAGCGGAGATCGGGGGCCGGCTCGCAAACCTCTTCAAGATTCGTGTTGCGCTGTACAATCGCAAGTACGCGGTGAAGTATCTCAACACGCTGCTCTCGCAGATCACGCCATTCTTCTTTTATGCAATTGGCGGCTATTTTGCGCTCACAGGCTCTCTCGATATCGGGCAGCTCGTGGCAGTAATCGCCGCCTACAAGGATCTACCGCCACCGGTCAAGGAACTGATCGACTGGGATCAGCGTCGCGCCGACGTAACGATCAAGTATCAACAGGTGATTTCACAGTTCAGCGGCGACAAGTTGATGCCCGATGCAGCCGGTGAACAGGATCCGGAAATCGATGATACAGCGTCATTGCGCTTCGATGGGGTGCGCGTCGTCGACCAACGCGGCAGTCCGCTCCTCGATACGTTGACAACAACGATTGCGCGTCCGTCTCACGTCGCGGTTGTGGGCGCACCTGGCAGCGGCCGGGAGGTGATGATGCGGTTGCTCGGCCGGCAGATTACCGACTTCGAAGGTCGGTTGCGCATTGGCGAGTGCAACTACGCAACATTGAACAACGCCACCGCCAGCCGCACGATCGCCTACGCCACTGCCGAACCAATCCTGTTTCCAGGCTCACTTCGCGACAATGTCACCTTTTCGCTCAAGCGCCACCAGCCTCCCGTGAAAGATGCCGAAACGATATCCGAACGATTGGATCAGATCGAGGCCCATCGCACGGGCAATCCTTCGGTGACGATCGAAGAGGACTGGCATGATTACAGCGCTGCCGGCGTAGGCGACGGAAACGAACTTGATGGTGTCGTGCTCGCCGCGCTCCGCAACGCCGGCCTTGATGCCGAGATCTATAACTTCGGTCTGCTCGGCCGGTTGCCGCGCGACACGGATCCGGACATCTTGCGCCGCTTCGTCGACGCACGTCGGGTCGTACGCGACCACCTCGGTGAGCAAAATCTGCTCGGAGTGATCGAGCCGTTCGATCCGGAGCTTTTCAACCGCAACGCGTCAATTGCGGAAAACCTCGTGTTCGGCGTTGCGGCCAACGCCAGATTGTCGGCACGAGGGCTTGCAAGCGACCGCTTCTTCCGCGCCATCATTGCAGCCGAAGGTTTGGAAAAGCCTCTCGCTGAAATGGGTCTTAGTATTGCCGAGACGACGATCGAGACTTTCGCCGGCCTGCCGCCCGGCCATCCGCTGTTCGAGCGTTATGCCCTGATGCAGTCCGGCGAGTTGGAGGAATTCGCCGAGATTATCGAAAGGGCGAAGGCGCGCGGTACCGCGACACGGATTTCAAGTTCGGATTTCGACCGGCTGATCGGCTTGTCGCTGGGCTATAGCGAGCCCCGCCATCGCTTGACGCTCGTCGATCTGGCTCTGGAACAGCGCATCCTGCGTGCCAGGCGCAGCTTCATGCAATACTTGCCGCAGGACTATGCTGACGACATCGAGTTTTACTCACCGGACAATTTCATCCACGCCGCAGCCATTCGCGACAATCTGTTGTTCGGGCGTATCGCCTATGGCGTGTCCAATTCAGAACAAAGGGTGGCTGCCGTTCTCAAGGAGACGCTGACCGAGCTGGGTCTGATCAACACGGTTTACCGGCTGGGTCTGGACTACGATGTCGGGCCGGGCGGCAAACTGCTGTTTGCCCCGCAGCGCATCGCGGTCAATCTGGCGCGCTGCCTTGTGCGTCGCCCGGATATTCTGGTGATTGACGGCGGTTGGTCGGATTTTTCTGCCGATGAAACAGCAGCCATTGTCACCAACCTGCACGAGGCGATGCGTGGCAAAACTCTGATCATGGCTTTTTCAGACCGCGAACGAGCCAAGGGCTTTGACCGCATCATTGAATTCGATGGTGTTCGGGTTGCCGACTTTGGGTTATCACAGAACCAGGCTGATAGGACTGAGCCGGCCGTTGTGGCGGGTGAGTGAGCGGAAGGCGAACGATGAGTATCCAGGAAGACTGCGCCGCGCTGCAGAAAATCCCGATGTTTCGTGATGTTGAGATTGCCAAGCTGCGCTTGTTTGCCCTCTCGGGCCAGCGCATGACCTATGAAGCCGGTGATCTGATATTCCGTCAGGACGACACGTCGGAGGCGCTCTACGTGATTTTGGATGGCACTGTTGATGTCATTCGCGAGGCACCGACCGGCCGGGTCCGCCTCGCTCAGATCGGCGAGGGCAACATGTTTGGCGAGACGGGTGTTCTGTGCGACCAACGGCGCACAGCGTCGATCGAGGCTGCAACGCCCGTCACCGTCCTTCAGATCGATCGCCACACCTTCAATGAAGTTGCCCGGGACGTGCCCCAGCTTTCGCTTGCCATTGCCCGTGAACTTGCCCGCCGCATTGAGCAGATGAACCAGCAGTTCGCCGCCAAGGCGGAGGCGTGAGACCCGCATGACTGACGCGAACCCGGCTTCATCCTCGGACGCCAAGCTGCCCGCGGGCAGTATTGCTTGGGAGCGCACGCTCAGGCTGTGGGCCGGCCTTGTTTTGATGGTGTTCGTGACGACACACCTGCTCAATCACGCCGTCGGTATTCTTGGCGTCGACGCGATGCAGAGCGTTCAGGTCTGGCGTGTCGCTGTTTGGCGCTCCTGGCCGGGCACCATTCTTCTCTACGGCGCAGCGCTCCTGCATTTCCTGCTGGCCGTCAAGCGCATCGTTCAACGTCGCACTTGGCGCATGCCGTTGCAGGAAGCTCTGCAGATTGCGCTCGGATTGTTGATTCCCGTCCTCGTCTATCAGCATGCCATCGGCACGCGTTTCGTGTCGGAGTTTGGCGGTGTTGATGACAGCTACCTGCCGACTCTGCTTAATCTTTGGCCTGGCAAGGCCTTCGACCAGATCCTGCTGATTATTGTCGTATGGTCACACGGCATAATCGGTCTGCATTACCTTTGGCGTTCGAGATCCTGGTATCCGCGCGTCCGTGACGCTGGGCTCGTGTTGGCTTTCGCCATTCCGCTGCTGGCCATCGCCGGTTTTGCAGCTGGCGGCCGTGAAGCGCTCGAGTTCGATGCAACCCAGTACCGATGGAATGATGAACAACGCGCCTTGTTCATCAATGCCGCGCGACGGGCAAACTATGTCCTGCTGGCCGGCGCGGGAGCAATTATCGCGGCAGTGGCGGGGCTGGAGCTATACCGTCGTGTCAGCGGCAAGGTTCTCCTGCGCTACATCGGCCACGGTGAGGTGAAAATGGCCCGCGGCCTGACACTGTTGGAAGCCAGCCGAAGTCATGGCATTCCCCACCCTTCGCTGTGCGGAGGACGTGGACGTTGCTCAACCTGCCGCGTGCTGATCCACAAAGGTGTCGAGACATTGGATCCGCCGGGACCGGCCGAACGCGCGCTATTGCGAAGAATCTCGGCGCCGAGTCGGGTCCGCCTTGCATGTCAGATCCGTCCGAAGCGGGATCTCAGTGTGCAGATTGTGCTGCCCGTCGATGTCGACAGTAGCCAGGTCGATTGGAACGACGAAGCGTTCAAGTCCGGTGTCGAACAGGTTGCGACAGTGCTGTTCGTTGACTTGCGCGCCTTCGATCGCTTGACCGAAACGCAGCTGCCATTTGATCTCGTCGTGCTCCTGAACCGTTTCGTTGAAGAGATGCGTCAGGCCATTGAAAGTCATGGCGGGCGCGTGACGATGTTCCTTGCCGACGGCATCATGGCTGTGTTTGGCCAGTCCGGCCAGCGGGCCGGCGCCCGCGCTGCGATCGCTGCAGCTCAGGACATGCTGCGATCTGCTGATTTGCTGAGCGGCGAGTTCTCGTCCGCCCTGCCGCAGCCATTACGGGTAGGAATCGGCATTCACACGGGTCGCGTGGTGATGGCCCGGGTCGGCGATGAGGAGCATGGCTATATGGCGACGGCCTTGGGCGAGACGGTCACTGTCGCAAGCCGGCTCGAGGCCTCAACCAAGGAACTGTTGTCGGATTGCTTGGTCTCGCGTGACACCCTCCAGTGTGCCGGCATGCCAATCCCGACCACCGAGCAGCGAGAAATCCATATGACGTCGCGGCCGGAGCCCGTCATCGCGTATCCGCTTGCAATAGCATATGCCGCTGCCACCGACTCGCAGGCGCCAGGCAACACGCAGGATGCTGTGTCTGCAACGGCGGACGCTTAATTACAGAGGCGCCAGCATGGCCACGAAATTGAAGGTTGCCTGTGCCGGGGCAGGGTATTTTTCGCGGTTTCAGTATGAGGCTTGGACGCGTCTTGGCAATGTCGATCTGGTCGCGACGGCCAACCGCACATTGTCTGGCGCTGAGGACATCGCGCGCACCTTCGCCGTTCCCGCCGTTTTCGACAACGTGCCCGGCATGCTTGATCAGTCAAAGCCGGATGTTCTGGACGTCATTACCCCGCCGGAAACCCACCTTGCAGCGATCAAGGCTGCGGCCGCACGCGGCATCGACGTGATCTGTCAAAAACCCTTTTGTCGGACGCTGGCCGAGGCGCGCGAAGCGACCCGGGTCGCGGCAAATGCTGGAATTCGCCTCATCGTGCACGAGAATTTCCGCTTTCAGCCGTGGCACCGAAAGGCCAAGGAGCTTCTTGCGCACGGCGCCCTCGGCGAACTTTACCAGATCACGTTTCGCCTTCGTCCAGGCGACGGCCAAGGCCCGGAAGCCTATCTCGATCGTCAGCCCTACTTCCAGAATATGGAACGGTTTCTGGTTCACGAAACAGCTATCCATCAGATCGACACCTTCCGCTTCTTGATGGGAGAAGTGACCAGCGTCTACGCTGATTTGCGTCGTCTCAACCCGGCGATAGCCGGAGAGGACGCCGGTGTGATCCTGTTCCACTTCGCCGATGGTACGCGCGGCCTCTTCGACGGCAACCGCCTGGCCGACCACAAGGCCATCAACCGGCGTTTGACCATGGGCGAGATGCTGATTGAAGGCGAGGCCGCAACGCTGACGCTCAGCGGAGATGGCGATTTGCACTTGCGCCGCCATGGCTCCAACGAGTGGGCGACTGTCGACTATGACTGGCGCGACCATGCCTTCGGCGGAGACTGTGTATTTCTCACGCAACAGGCAGCCATTGCCGGCCTGACCGGCGTCGGCCCGATCGAGAATGCGGCATCGGACTATCTGGTCAACGTGGCAATCGAGGAGGCCGTTTATCGGTCCGCCACCGAAGGCCGCCGCATCATGATCGAGGACATATGAACCGGTGGCTGCGCTCCGCGATAAGCCATCAGTCGAACCAATCCGGGAGTTTCGCACGCCGATGCAACAGGCAATCAAACGGGCAACCTGGTACTTTGATTTCATCTCCCCGTTCGCATACCTTCAACTCGCGAGGTTCGATGCCCTGCCGGACGATCTCAACGTCGATGTTCGACCGGTCCTGTTTGCGGGTCTCTTGAAGCACTGGGGCCAGTTGGGCCCGGCAGAACTGCCGACCAAGCGGATCTTCGTCTATCGCTATTTCAAGTGGCTAGCGGACCGGCGCGGCGTGCCCTTCACGATGCCGCCGTCTCATCCCTTCAATCCGCTCCACGTTTTGCGTCTGGGCATCGCTGCCGGTTCTGACGTCGCCAGCGTACGTACGATTTTTCATCATATTTACGGCGAAGGACAACAGCCCGATGATCCGGCCTCGATAGCAGCCCTTGCTGAAAAGCTGGGCATGACAGATTACGCCGAACGCATCGCCGCAGACGATGTCAAGGAAACGCTCAAGCGCAACACCGAAGAAGCCGTGACTGCCGGCGTCTTCGGCGTGCCGACATTCGTTTCGGGCGGCGAATTATTTTGGGGCGACGATGCAACCGATATGTTTGTCGACTATCTTGAAAACCCCGCGCTGTTGAGCACCACCGAAATGGCGCGCATGTCGACCATGCCGATGGGTCTCGAACGCAAGAGGGATTGACGCGCCATGCCGGTGACGATCACGGCCTACACCGATTTGCGCAGCCCCTACACCTTCGTTGCCAAGGCGCAAGCCTACCGCTGGCAGGACGACTTTGGTGTTGATATCGACTGGTGGCCCTATACGACGCCATTGCAGGAAGTCTTCGGGCCGGCGGAAGGTCGCAATGAGCGCGAATTGCGCAAGATCAAGTACATGTACCGCAATGTCCGCCGCCTCGGCGCCGCGCAGGGGCTTGAGATCCGCGGCACCAAACGCATCTTTGATCCCACTCCCGCTCACGTCGCGCTTTTGCAGGCAAAGGACGATGGCGTTTTCCGATTATTCCACGACCTTGCGTTCGAAAGGGTCTTCAAGCGCGAACTCGATCCAGATGATCTGCATCACGTTCGCACCGCCCTTGCCGAAGTTGGCGGCAACATTGTCGCCTGGGAAGAGCGCCTTGCAAACGGCGCCGAAGAACTTGCCGAAATTAACCGCCGCGCCGAGCATGACCATGGCGTCTTCGGCGTCCCGAGCTTCGTCCTCGCTGGTGAACTTTATTGGGGCACCGACACCCTCCCTCAGATCCGCGCGAAGTTGCAGAAACTGAGCCGCCGATAGGGCGGCAGGCACGGCGCAGCACCCATCGCTCAAGACTTTGCGACCACCAAGCAGGCTCTCACAGAACGATCGATGAGGTCCCGCAGCAAGGCGTGCCACGCGTAACCGCGCGTGCGCTATGCCTCAATTAGACAGCCTCGTGACAATATTATCACACACCTGAGCACTTCCGTGTGTACAGTGTGGGGATATTCTGTGGGGAGTTTGTTGAAATGCGTTTTTCTATTGTTGTTGTTGCTACAGCCATTTCGCTCGCTTTAGGAGCGTGCGTATCGGTACCCGAGTTTCGAGAAGATGTTTTGGCACCGTCCGATGTTGCAATAAATTTGAAATGCGAAATTGCTGACGCGATTTCCAGCCAAGAGAGTCCTTACTTTTGGCTCCAAGGCTGGAAAATGGGAGCGACTTTAACACTCACAGTATTCAACAAAGCAAATGGTTCTGGTGATGTCAGTTTGGCTGTTCCACTCTCTCCTGGAACAGCGATCCCAAAGGTCGCTTTTGGTCTGAATACCGAGGCCACTCGAACAGCAGTGATAACATTTCAGGAGAAACTCAAGAATCTCGCCAAATCAGATATTTGTTTAGCAGAAAACAGAAGTCGATGGCCCGTTAGGTTGCATGGGGACTTGGGTATCGAAGCGTGGTTCAGCCGGGTCACGCATGCACAAAGGAGGGCGGAACTTACTATCACCCAAATAGACTATACAGTCGATTTCGTTGTTGAGAAGTCGCTGACACCTTCTGCAAACTGGTCGCTCATACCGATAGGCAGGAGGACATTTGGAGCCAATGCGTCGCTGGATTTACGCGCACGAAATACCCATTCTCTGAAACTAGTGTTAACGCGAGACGTTAGAACTTCGGCTACCGAAGTCGTCATAGTTGGCGATCGCCGAATTTCCGCGGAGGAACGACGCCACCTCGCGGAAAGAATTCGGAGACTGGAAGACGATTTGCGAGGTATTGACCAGAGCCTGATTGGCAAACGGCGACAATCTAGAATTTTGGATCAAGAACGAACTCAGAATCCACAGGCCTTTACAAAAGAGAGTCCAAAGTACAAAGAGGCCACTGAACTCGCCAAAGATATATCTGACCTTAGAAAAGAAAAATCACGAACAAAATCTGAGTTGGAAAGAGCAAGGCGTGAACTCAAGCGCGGGCGTGCCCAGCCGCGGACGCGTTCGACGCAACGGGATCCTGAACTCGACGGTGCGCTGACCAGGTCGATACTCCGCGACATTCAAAGAGACTTAAGATTGCGCGGAATAGCAAACTAAGAGCTTCTGGGCGTGACGAGGGCTACCAAGAGCGCTGCGGGCCTCGCGTCGAACTGGTCCGTTTGACACTACGTCGACGGATCGGTCGACAGCCCTACGCGACCGTCGCACGGATCAAAAAAATCGCCAATCCCACGAACTCTAATGATTGTCCCGCGGCACGCCTTTCGTCTTGGCAATGCGCTGATACTTGACCGCCGGTTTCAGCACCATGCCGTTCGAGAGTTCATCGACGATGCCGCGCTGGATTTCCTGCCAGGGCGTCTGGTGCTCGGGATACTTGTAGCCGCCGGCATCGGCCAGCGCCGTCTTCCGGGCTGCCAGTTCGTTGTCCGAAATAAGGATGTCGGCGGTGCGCTTGGCGAGGTCGACGCGCACCATGTCACCGGTCTTGAGCAGCGCCAGCCCGCCGCCGGTCGCGGCTTCCGGCGACGCATTGAGGATCGATGGCGAACCCGACGTGCCTGACTGCCGGCCGTCGCCTATGCACGGCAGATCCGAAATCCCCTTCTTCAAGAGATAATCCGGCGCCCGCATGTTGACCACTTCGGCGGCGCCCGGATAACCGATTGGGCCGGCGCCGCGCATGAAGAGCAGGCACGTCGAGTCGATCTCGAGCGCCGGATCATCGATGCGGCGGTGATAGTCTTCCGGCCCGTCGAATACGATCGCGCGTCCTTCGAAGGCCATCGGGTCGTCTGGGTTTTCCAGGTAGCGCTTGCGGAAGTTGGCCGAAATCACCGACGTCTTCATGATCGCACTGTCGAACAGATTGCCCTTGAGATTGAGGAACCCGGCCTGGCTTTGCATTGGTGCATCGTAGGACTTGATGACGTCCCGGTCATGCGCAAACCGGCCTTCGCAGTTCTCGATCAACGATTTGCCGTTGGCAGTGATCGCAGTGCCGTCGATTTTGCGCTGGGCGATCAGTTCGGCAACGACCGCCGGCACGCCGCCGGCGCGATGGTATTCCTCACCGAGATATTCGCCGGCTGGCTGCAGGTTGACCAGGAGCGGAATGTCGTAGCCGATCTTTTCCCAGTCGTCGTTGTCGAGTTCGACACCGACGTGCCGCGCAATGCCATTGAGGTGGATCGGTGCGTTGGTCGAACCGCCAATCGCCGAATTGACCACGATCGCGTTCTCGAACGCGGCCCGCGTCAGGATCTTCGATGGCCGGAGATCCTCCCACACCATATCGACGATGCGCCGGCCGGTCTCATAGGCCATCTGCTGGCGCTCGCGATAAGGTGCCGGTATTGCCGCACATCCGGGCAGACTCATGCCGAGCGCCTCGGCCAGCGAGTTCATGGTCGATGCCGTACCCATGGTATTGCAGTGTCCGGCCGACGGCGCCGATGAGGCAATGAGTTCGGCAAAGCCTTTGTAGTCGATTTCGCCGCGCGCCATCATTTCGCGAGCCTTCCACACGATCGTGCCGGAGCCGGTCCGCTCACCCTTGAACCAGCCGTTAAGCATCGGCCCGCCCGATAGCACAATGGCCGGGATGTCGACCGTCGCGGCACCCATGATCTGCGCCGGCGTGGTCTTGTCGCATCCCGTCGTGAGAACAACGCCGTCGATCGGATAGCCGTAGAGAATTTCAACGAGACTGAGATATGCGAGGTTGCGATCCAGCGCGGCAGTCGGCCGTTTGCAGGTCTCCTGGATCGGGTGCACGGGGAACTCGAAGCACACGCCACCGGCCTCGCGAATACCCTCGCGCACACGTTCGGCGAGGAAAATATGATGTCGGTTGCAGGGCGATATGTCCGAACCCGTCTGCGCAATGCCGATGATGGGTTTGCCGGACTGCAACTCCTCCAGCGTCAGGCCGAAGTTCATCGTCCGCTCCAGGTAAAGCGCGGTCATGTCGGCATTTGACGGATTGTCGAACCAGGCCTTTGAACGCAGCTTGCTGCGCTGAACATCGGTCGGCTGATGGGCCATGACTTTTCCCCTGCGCGCCCTGCCTGCCGTCAACGGCCGTTCCGGGCGTTTCACTGAATTGTCGAACGACGACTGTTCATAGTTGGTGGTGCAGTCATTGCAAAGGCCGCCATGCCATAGCATCCCGCCTGCAAATGCGGCGCGCTGCTGTTTGGTGTGGTCGCCCCTGCCCTGTTCCCATCGGCCGATGTGCGTCCGTTCCTGCAGCCAATCCCGCCGACTACATCAGGCCGCACAGCCTTCGTGGGACTTCACGACGCGCTCCGTCGACGCGGGAAACTTGGCGAGCTTTTCCGCTGGTCGCACGGGCCGTTTCACCAATTCGCCGCCACAGTTTGGGCAACGGCCTTCGGGCAACCGAGTGTTCTTGCAGTCTTTGCAGAATGTGCACTCGAACGAGCAGATGACGGCATCACCCGCCTCTGGCGGCAGATCTTTGTCACAGCACTCGCAATTGGGTTTCAGGATCAACACCGCCTTATTCCTTCACTGCCTCGGCTTCGATCTCGACCAGGAATTGCGGCGAGGCGAGGCCCGAAATCTCCAGATATGTGCTGGCGCACAAATGGCCGCCCATCATCCGGTCGCGGATGTCACGGAACACGGCCACCTGGCCCGATTGCGTGACGTAGGCGACAATCTTCACCAAATGCTCGTGGCTGAAGCCTGCGCCTTCCAGCACGGCAAAGATGTTCTTGAAGCACTGCTCGGTCTGGGCTTCGAGACCCTCGCGGATCTGGCCATCGGCGGTCATGCCAATCTGACCCGAAACGACGATGCGTTCCGCATTGGCGCCGTGCACAACGCATTGGGCGTAGTTGGATCCGGGCTTTGGTGCCTTGTCTGGATTGAATGCCCTCATGTCCTCCTCCTGGTTGCCAGGCAATAATATCACCAAGCCAACAAACATGCATTGCACGATTGGCGATTTTGGTATCGACTACCCGGCCCTGGAAATCAGCAAAGAGCGGAAGGGTACGCATGAAACGCGTTTTGATCACAGGCGCCGCTGGCGGAATTGGCACGCACTTGCGCAAATTGATGAAGCCGCTCTACCCGGAATTGGTCCTGAGCGACTTGGACGAGCCGAAAGCGCTTGGCCCTGACGAGACGTTTGTCGCCGCCAACCTCAACGACCTCTCATCCGTCGAAAAAATCTGCGAAGGCATAGACGGAATTGTTCACCTTGGAGGCATTTCGGGCGAAGCACCCTGGGAGAGCATCCTCAACTCTAACATCATTGGCTGCTACAACCTTTTTGAGGCAGCCCGCCGCAAAGGTGTGCAGCGTATCGTGTTTGCCTCCTCCAATCATGCTGTCGGTTTTTATCCACGCTCAGAGACAATTCCCACCGATGTTACCGTGCGCCCGGATAGCCGCTACGGCGTCTCGAAAGCCTTCGGCGAGGCACTCGGCGCGATGTATGCCTATAAACACGGGCTCGGCGTCACCTGCCTGCGCATCGGCAATGTCGACGTCGAACCGGTCGACAAGCGCCGCCTGTCGATCTGGCTCAGCCCCGCCGACCTCGTGCAATTGATCCGTATCGGCCTCGAGCGCCCAAACCTCGTGTTCGAAGTCATGTACGGCATTTCAGACAATGCACGCGCTTGGTTCGACAACACCCACGCGATCAGTCTCGGTTACGCGCCGACCGGAAAGTCGGAAGATTTTGCGGACCAGGTGCTCCTCGCCGAAGCCGACAGGCCCGCCGATCCACCGGGCGACTACTACCAGGGCGGCACCTTCTGTTCGGAGGAATACACGGCCGATCTGGAGGTCATGAAGGCAAAGGAGTAGCGCGCCGCTCCCGCCTTGACGCGTTTCACGGTTTGCAGATCGTCTCATTCGGCATGAGGCAGCGTACTAAAGTGCGTCTCAAAATATGCGCTTTGCTTTGGGTTTGATTGCCTCACGCCGCTATTCGCGCTTCACGCGGCGGCTCCGGCGGGGCGGCCATTCGGCCAGGTCGCGTTGCTCCCTCATGAGTGAATCCGATTTGTTGCGACATGCCTTAGCGATGCCAGGAGTACGTTATGCCGAGCCGGCCCGAGAACTGATGCTCGGTCTCGACCACGGGGCTGTCCGCGGCATCACCCAAGAGATGTGAATATCGAATGGTCGGCGAAATCGCCCAGGTCGGACTAAGCTCTACCCGCGCACCAATTTCTGCAAACGCGTCCTTGAAGCCGGAATCGGCGTCGTACTGTGCAAGGCCGGCAACCGATCGCGCGGCCTGCAACGGTGTTACACTGAAGTAGCTATCCATATAATCGTCATCGGCTATGCTTGCCCCGATACGGCCGTGAACGCGAATGCCCTGTCCAACCATGGATTGGAAACCGGCGCTAATGCGAACCTGGCCGCCGCTGTCGTCGCCGGTAACCTTGTTATGGTAGGAGGCATCAAGAAAATAAATCTGCCACTTGACGCGCGCAAAACCGCCGACGATCACGCCGCCGTCGACATCGCCAAGGCCGGCCAACCTATCGCCGTCATCCTGGTCGCGGCCGAACGCGTAGCCGAACAACGGACCGGCCTCGAAATTGCTGTACTGCAGGAGGCGAATACGGACATCGTCCAGGCCCTGAAAACTGATATAGCGCCGAAACACGCCCCCGACGCCATCGTTGCCAGAAATTGGGATTATCAGCGGAAAGCCGATCACACGGTACTCATCCGAACCCTCGTATTTCGGCGCAACGCCGACCGATCCGCCAATTCGGAGCCCCGATCGGCCGTCGCTCATTGCGGTGATTGACGTAAGCCATAGCCACGCGAAGACCGTCGCGGCCGCCAACAGGCACCGTCCGACACTTGCAGCGGTGAAGTTCCCAGGTCGGTCTAGAATCAAGATCATCCCCCACACTCAGCGCTTTCCGCAATACGTCGAATGCGCGGACCGGATCAACCAGGCAGACTTGTCACGATCCGATGGCGGCCAATCTGTGTCCTCCCAGCCACGAGTGCCGGGCGTCGATGCCGGAAAGCGTGGTCGTTCGCCAGCTCTATTCGAATACGGTTGTGTACGAACTTGTAGACAGTATTCGCCGGATGCACTGCGCATGTTCGCTCCCGGCGCGCTTATTGCATCAGTCTGTCATCCTTTCGAGCGCCTGATGGATATCGGCGATCAGGTCGCCCGGGTCTTCGAGCCCAATGTGAAGGCGCGCGACGACGCCACCGCTCCAGCCAGGCACCTGCGGGTAGACCATTACGAGGCTCTCATACCCGCCCCAGGAGGCCCCCAGGCCGAACAGCCCGAGCGACTCGGCGAATGTATTTGCCTGCGCCTGCGTAATGTGATCCTTGAAGACAATCGTGAAAAGCCCGTTGCCGCCCGTGAAGTCGCGCTTCCAAAGCGCATGACCTGGATCACTTTCGAGCGGCGGATAAAGGATCTCGGCGATTTGCGGCGCACGTTCGATGGCCGCGATGACCTCACGCGCATGGGCCTGATGGATGGTCAGTCGTGCGCCCACCGTGCGAATGCCTCTTAGCGCCATATAGGCATCATCCGGCGGCACGATCTGGCCGAGCAGGCGGGCATCTTCCTCAAGTCCAGTTGCAGCGCGCGCGTTCGCCGTGACGGAGCCCATCATGATGTCGGAGTGCCCGCCGATGTACTTGGTAACCGCGACAATCGAGATGTCCGCCCCGAGCGTTAGCGGCCGGTGGAGTCCGGCCGCTCCCCATGTATTGTCAACCGCAAGCAGCGTATCTCGGCCTTTCAGGAGCTTCGCGATAGCCGGAATATCTTGGATGTCGTAGATGATCGAGCCGGGATTATCGAGATAGACCATTTTCGTGTTGGCCCGGAGCCGCTTTGCGATTTCATCGTGCCCTCCGGGATAAAACTCACACTCAACACCACGTTGCGGCAGGAAATCCGTGGCTAGCGATCGAGCCGGCCGATAGACGCTCTCTGCCAGCAAAATGTGATCGCCGGGCCGCAATGCCGATACGAAGACGTGCCCGATTGCCGCAAGGCCGGTTGGAAACAACATCGTGCTCTCGCCGCCTTCGATCTCGGTAATGGCATCCATCAGGGCGAACGTGGTTGTCGTCCCGCGGGAACCGTAACGCAGGATCCGTTCACCGGTGTCGCTGCGCCGGCGAATGTCGCCCATTCTATCGATCGTTCCGTAAAGCACGGTGGAGGCCCGCACGATCGGCGGATTGACAGTTGTCGGCGCCGGTGCCTCATGATCGCGCCCCATGCGCACAAGACGTGTCTTGTCGTTCTCCGCCATTGCGGTTCCCTCCCGTGTGTTGCCCGATCTGGCCCGAGTTTGTCGCGGACCTCCCAATGGTGCGCGAACTGCTCTTTATGCTAGTTCTTCCCGGCCATGAACAGAACTGAGGAAACGCCGCATGACCGCTCCGCTCTCGCACGTCCGCGTGTTGGATCTGTCCCGCATTCTCGCCGGCCCATGGGCGGCGCAGCATCTGGCCGACATGGGCGCTGAGGTCATCAAGATCGAACGGCCGGAAGTTGGCGACGACACACGCGGATGGGGGCCTCCGTTTGCTGTTCCGGCGAGTCCGCAACGGCCGGCCATCTCGGCCTATTTTTCTTGTGCAAATCGCGGCAAGAAGTCCTGCGCCGTCGACATTACACGACCAGAAGGCCAGGCCCTGGTGCGTCGGCTGGCCGAAAATTCGGACGTGGTGATCGAGAACTTCAAGGTCGGCGGTTTGAAGAAGTATGGCCTCGACTACGCAAGCCTTAAGGCGGTTAATTCGAAGATCGTCTATTGCTCGATCACGGGTTTCGGCCAGACCGGACCTTACGCCAACCGCGCCGGATACGATTTCCTGCTACAGGGCATGGGTGGGTTGATGAGCGTGACGGGCGAGCCCGACGAGCGTGGCGGCCAACCCGTCAAGGTCGGCGTCGCGATAACCGATCAGCTCACAGGCATGAATGCTTTGGCCGGTATTCTCTCGGCATTGATCAGGCGCGACCGAACCGGAGAGGGCGAGCACATCGACGTGTCACTCCTCGACTGCACGATCGCTGGCCTCGTCAACCAGGCTTCGACCTATCACGTCGATGGGTCCGTGCCGGGACGCATGGGCAACGCTCACCCGACGGTAGTACCCTATCAGGTCTTTGAAACCGCCGACGGCCACATCATTCTCGCAATCGGCAACGATGGACAGTTCGCCCGGTTTTGCAGCGTGACCGGTCTCGAACATCTTGCAGCCGACGATCGTTTCGCCACCAATCCGCAGCGCATCATAAACCGCGAACAGCTGATTGCCTTGATGGTTGATGTTCTCAAGTCCCGATCATCCACGGAGTGGATCGAGGAACTTGAGCGATCGAATGTGCCATGTGGGCCGATCAACAACATCGACCAGGTCTTTGCCGATCCCCAGGTTCGCCATCGCCAGATGCAGCGCCATCTGCCACAGGATGATCTCGGTACCCTGGGCGTGACAGCCAATCCGATTCGAATGCTGCATCACGATACGACGGCGCAGTCTCCGCCACCTCACCTAGGCGCCCATACGCGCGACGTGCTTGCTGGCGTTCTTGATCTTGGCGCAACTGAAATAGACGAACTTTGTCGAGCAGGGATCATCGAAGCGCGCTAGACTGTTGCCGGAATCTGGATTTAATCAGAACACAAGCACGGGAGGCCCGCGATGCCGCAAGAAGATCTCCGCCGCAGCGCACTGGCGTATCACGAAGCCAATCCGCCCGGAAAGATTGCGATTCAGCCGACCAAGCCGGTCGCCAACCAGAACGACCTGGCGTTAGCCTACTCGCCAGGCGTTGCCCACGCCTGCCTTGCCATTGCCGAAGATCCTGCGATGGCACCTCGCCTGACCGCTCGCGGTAACCTGGTCGGCGTGGTGACCAACGGCACTGCGGTTCTCGGTCTCGGCAACATTGGGCCACTAGCCTCCAAACCGGTGATGGAGGGCAAGGCCGTTCTGTTCAAGAAGTTTGCCGGTATCGATGTCTACGACATCGAGGTCGATGCAACCAATGTCGACGAATTCGTAGAGGCAGTGGCCTGTCTCGAGCCGACCTTTGGTGGCATCAATCTTGAGGATATCAAGGCCCCGGAGTGCTTCGAGATCGAGCGCCGGCTGAAAGAGCGTATGGCGATCCCCGTATTCCACGACGACCAGCACGGAACAGCAATCGTCGTTGCCGCTGGTATTATCAACGGCCTCAAGGTGGTCGGCAAGAAGATTGAAGACGTCAAGTTGGTGTGCAGTGGGGCCGGTGCTGCCGCTTTGGCCTGCCTCAATCTCCTCGTCGGCCTCGGCCTCAAGCGTGAGAACGTCTTCGTCGCCGATATCGAAGGCGTCGTCTACAAGGGCCGCAAGGAATTGATGGACCCTTACAAGGAGCCATTTGCTCAGGAAACGCGCGCACGCGCTCTAGCCGAAGTCATGACGGGGGCCGACGTGCTGCTCGGCCTCTCCGCCGCCGGAGTGGTGAGCAAGGACATGGTCGCCAGCATGGCGCCCAAACCGTTGATCTTCGCACTGGCCAACCCGAATCCGGAGATCATGCCGGAAGAAGTCATGGAAGTGCGAGACGATGCCGTCATGGCGTCCGGGCGCACGGATTATCCCAACCAGATCAACAACGTCCTGTGCTTCCCGTTCATCTTCCGCGGCGCCCTGGACGTCGGCGCCACCCAGGTCAACGAAGAGATGAAGCGCGCTGCCGTCATCGCATTGGCCTCGATCGCCGAAAGCACTGCCTCGGACGTCGTCCTGTCGGCCTATGGTGAAGAGAGCCTGGTCTTCGGGCCCAACTACATCATTCCAAAACCCTTCGATCCGCGCTTGATCACGGAGATTGCGCCGGCCGTTGCTCGCGCCGCCATGGAGAGCGGCGTCGCCACGCGGCCGATCGAGGACTTCGAGACCTATCAGGAAAAACTCAACGGCTTCGTCTATCAGTCGGGCTTCTTGATGAAGCCGATATTCGACCAGGCCCGGCGTGCGTCGGCTGAGCGCATGCGCCGTATCGTCTACGCCGAAGGCGAGCACCCCTACATCCTGCAAGCGGCACAGCAGGTTGCAGCCGGCGGCCTCGCACGGCCCATTCTGGTCGGCAACCGCGATAGCATTCGGCGTTGGATTTCGCATCTTGGCCTCAGACTGAGAGAGGGCGAGGACTGCGAAATCTTCGATCAGCGCAATGATCCGCGCATTCCTGAGCTGTTCGAGGAATACTATCGTCTCGTGGAACGCCGCGGCGTCAGCCCGAGTCACGCGCGCCGCGTTTTGAATGCGGGCTCCACGGTCACGGCCGGGTTGTTGCTGCGTCGTGGCGATGCCGACGCCATGATTTGCGGTGCGGTTGGCCGCTACCACACGCAACTGCGCCACGTTTCCCAGGTCATCGGCCGCCAGGGCGGCACCCGCGGTTTTTCCACTGTATCCGGTTTGATATTGCAGGACGGGCCGCTGTTCATCGCTGACACCAATGTCACCTATGATCCGAGCGCCGAACAGCTCGCGGAAATCACTGTGCTCGCATCGGACGTGCTGCGCCGGTTCGGTATCGAGCCCAAGGTCGCGCTGGTATCACACTCCAACTTCGGCACCAGCGAGCAACCATCGGCAACAAAGATGCGCGATGTGCTTGCCGCGCTAAGCGACTGGGCACCGGACATCGAAGTCGAGGGTGAGATGCACGCGGATGCAGCCCTTTCACCGTTCATTCGCGAGGAAATCTTCCCGAATTCGCGGCTCACCGGGCGCGCAAATTTGCTCGTCATGCCAACGCTCGATGCCGCCAACATTGCCTTCAACTTGCTTCGGGTCGCAACCAAGAGCATCGTAATCGGCCCGATGCTGCTCGGCGCTGACCGGCCGGTTCACATCGTGACCCCGTCAGCCACCGTACGCAATCTCCTGAACATGAGTACGATCGCGGTGGTCGATTCAATTCGAGAAACCGCAACCCTGGATGTTGTCAGCGACCGCAGCGCGGCTGAGTAGGTGGCTGCATCAGCATGGATCGCAGATCCGATGGCTCTGACTCCATTTGTGGGATCGAGGCATGCGACAGTTCTGGACACGGGTTGGATCGATCGGCAAGACCGCCACATTGTGCTTGGCAATGCTCCTGCTGCAGGTCGCCGTTGGCGACTGGCTCCTGGGCGATGGCACCCAGGCTCGTCAAACCGGTGCCTCGCCCGAACTTCCTTCACGCGCCGGCCGCCGTGCGGAAAGCAAACTTGACAAGCCGAAAAGCTGTGCCGATGCATATTTCCGCAGCCTCCAGATGCTGGCTGCAACGGCCGGCTTGAACCTGCAGGTTGCCGCAAATCGCGCGCGGCGCGGAGACTATGAGTTGCCGGGCTACTGGTTATTCTGGCAACCAGGCCAAGCCGCAATACGCCGCAAGCTCGCACGCATTGGCGCCCGGTCGTCGGTCATCGTCGTCGAAGATCGCATTTGCACGCGTAGCGTGCTCGGCCGGGGCGGGCGCATTCGCTGCTTGAAATGGGAAGCGAAACCGAAGAACTTCCGTCCGCCGCCGTTGCGCAAACGACCGGATTCCTCCGGCGAACCGCCGCTCGACAAGGCCGATGCCAAACTGCTCAACGGGCTGACGGCATTCGTGCGCACCAAGGGCAGTGTCAACGAATTGCAGCGCCGCGGCCCTCTCTATGAACTTACCAAACGCATTGGTGGCGAACTCCTCGGCTATCTGAATCAGCCACAACGCCCGACGCTTTGCGCCGGCGGGCAAGCGATGGTTGGATTCTACGAGCGCCGTCTTGCCCCCTTGGACGCCAGGGTAGAGGCTGCCGCGACAGCCGCAGAGAACGCACAACGCATCGCACGCCGTCATGTTGCCCGTGCCCTCGAGGCATGGAAGCAGCCGGCCGGCATGGCAGTCGTTGCGGTTGCACAGGGCGGTGCGCATCGGTCAATCGACAATCCCATTCCGGACGACGAGCCCGACCTCTCCCGCGTACCCGAAGACCTTTCCGAAATGATTCTCGCCGTCGCTCGCGTGATGTTGCCCCGGCAGTCCATTGGCCACATCGAGGCGGAGACGGACGTCTTTGCCCGCCTCGTTCGCGCCCGCGAAGCGATGTCGTCTGCCGCTGCGAAAGAGGCCCCCGCGCATGTCCGTTCGGCTGTCTACACGGGTTTTCGTGCACTTGAAATCGCATATTATGCGGATCTGCGTCGCAAAAGGTTCAAAGACTACAGTGCGGCGCTCACCGGTCTGCTCGGAAGGGTCCGCGACAGGCACCAAAACGACTGCCGTTGCGACTGACACTTGCAACTTGCACGCCGAAGCGCTGCCGCCGAATTCATGCGTTTGCCTGCTTCAAAGCTGCCAGACGCTGCCTGACATGGTCAATGAGCAGTTGTGCGCCCTGTCGCGGAGTCCCCGTATTGGAGATGGTGAGGTCGGCATGATCGTGCACGAGATGGTTTAAATCCCGCCGCCCGCGGCTTTCGACGGTCACATCGCGCCCCCGTGTCGCGATGCGCTGTGCCAACACGCCATCGGGTGCCGTTACAAGAACGACTGAAACATTTCCGAAACGCTCCCGCGTCTTGGCGACGATTGTGCGTGAGGCGTTGGCAACGACCACCGCTCCGGCCTCCACCTCGTCAATCCATTGCTTATGAATGCCATAGCTAAGCCCGTGGGCGTGCCAGGCCATTGCGAGATGACCGTCAGCCTGCAATTTCGCAAACGCCGTTTCAGATATCGTATCGTGGTCCTCGAACGCATTTGCCCGTCGCGTCACAATACGGCGCGCAAACTTCACGCTTTGCTCACCGGCGAGTTTGCTTTTCGCGATCGCCATCAGCGTGTCCTTGCCCGCGCCGGAAGGCCCGACGACGAGCACCCATCCGCCCATCCGGCTGCTCGCCCTCGACCGACTGCCGGCAACCGGCTCAAAGGACACGACGACCCTCCCGCCACACGGTGCGCACAACGGGTGTGCCGTTGAGGCGAACATGCACAAGGTCCGCGCGAAGGCCGACGGCGATCTCACCACGGTCATCGAGACCGGCGGCGCGCGCTGGCGTGCGAGTCACTGTCGCGATCGCCTTGGGCAATGATGTGCCCGGCGCATGGTCTGGGAGCTGCATTGCCGCCATCAGCAAGCTTGCCGGAATGTAGTCCGACGACAGGATATCGAGTAGGCCAAGTGCCGCCAGTTCGCTCGCCGCAACATTGCCGGAATGCGACCCGCCGCGAATTAGGTTCGGTGCCCCGATAACGACCGCAATGCCCGCCTCGTGTGATGCCTGAGCCGCCTCGAGCGTCGTCGGAAACTCGGCGAGTGACGCCCCGGCGGCAGCGCTCTCTTCGACGTGGTCCACTGTCGTGTCGTCATGGCTCGCCAGCTTGATCTTGTGAGCATGGGCAATTTCGACCAGCGCTTTGCGGTGAGCAATCGAATAGAGCTCATGCATGCGGCAGCGTTCATTCAAGAACGCTTCGACTTCATCGTCGAGCAAATGCAACTTGCGCTTGTAGTACGCGCGAAGCTGATCGACGTCCCTGAACTGGCGCTGTCCGGGCGTATGGTCCATCAGGGAAATGATGCCGATCCGGTGTTGGGCAACGAATGCCTCGGCCGCCTCCACCACGTCCGGCGAGCTAACCTCGCATCGCAGGTGCGTGTGGTGCTCCGCCCGCAGGTTGCCCTGTCGCTCTTGCGTGGCAAGCGTATCGGCAATCGCAATGACGCGTGCTCCGCCCCTGTTTCTTTTCTCGCGTTCTCCCCCAACCCGCAGGCAGTCGAACACCGTCGTGATGCCGGCCGCGGCGATCTGGGCGTCATAAGCAATAACAGCCGAGGCCGCATCCCAGTCGACACGCGGACGTGGTTGAATATGCGTTTCGAGATGGTCGGTATGAAGTTCCACCAGGCCGGGAATCAATAGATCTCCCTCGAGTGAAAGGGCGGTCTCAGGGCAATTGCCTTCACCGAAATCCACAATTCGGCCATTCTCGGCACGAAGCCAGCCGTGCTCGATGACCCGCTCGGCGAGAACTATCTGGGCATCGCCCAGCACAATGCTGCGTGTCTCAGCCATCTCACTCAACTTCTTGCATCGCCGCACTCGTCAAACGTTCGACGTTGGCGCGAATTCCTGCACATTTACGATTCGATCCGCCAGGGCCTCGCGCACGGCTTCGTCGTGGAAGATGGCGAGGATGGCCGCACCCCTGCTCTTGGTTGCCTGTATCAAATCGATGACGGCCTGTCGGTTGCGACGATCCAGCGATGCGGTCGGCTCGTCGAGAAGTAATACCGGATGATCCGCCGCAAAGCCCCGCGCGATATTGATGCGCTGTTGCTCGCCACCGGAAAACGTCGCTGGCGCAAGTCGCCACAGATGTTCCGGTACCGACAGTCTGGTGAGGAGTTCCGCAGCACGGGCTTCGCCGTCTATCTCCCGGTTGCGCACCTGAGTCTTGACGATATCGATCGACGAAACGCGAGGGATTGCACGCAGAAATTGACTTACATAGCCGACGGATCTGTCGCGCATACCTAGTATTTGACGAGGCGAAGCGTGCGCCACGTCTAAAATGCCACCGTCGTGACGCACGAGTATCTGGCCGGCATCACAGCGATAGTTGCCGTAGACCATTTTCAGAATTGAAGATTTGCCGACACCCGATGGCCCCCCGAGCACGACGCATTCGCCCTTGTGCACTTGCAGGCAAACGTCGGCAACGATCGGCAGTCTTGCATGGTCCATCAGGTGCAGCACGAACGTCTTGGCGAGGAATCGGATATCAATCATGCAGGTGTCGCGCATGACGTCATCCGTTGGTATTGCTGTGTCTCGCGAATTCATCGAATGGGTCATACCTGCAGAACGGAAGAAACGAGCAATTGCGTATAGGGCTCTTGCGGATCGTCCAGAACCTGATCCGTCAGCCCGGTTTCGATGATCTGCCCGTGGCGCATTACGGCGACACGATGGGACAGCAGGCGCGCGACGGCCAGATCATGAGTTACGATGATGACGGCAAGACCGAGGTCATCCACCAGGCTTCGCAGCAGATCGAGAAGCCGCGCCTGGACGGAAACATCGAGACCACCCGTCGGCTCATCCATAAAGACGAGCCGTGGATGCGAGACAAGGTTACGCGCAATCTGTAGCCGCTGGCGCATTCCGCCGGAGTAAGATTGCGGCCTGTCGTCTATCCTATCGCGATCAATCTCGACCTTCTCGAGCCACGTCGTTGCCGCCTGTCGCAGCCGCCCGTAGTGGCGCTCTCCAACCGCCATCAACCGTTCGCCAACATTGGCACCGGCAGAAACATTCATACGCAGGCCACTGGCCGGATCCTGATGAACAAAGCCCCACTCGGTGCGCAGCAGTCTGCGCCGGTCGGCTTCGCTGAGCAGGAATACATCCGGCATTTCACCATCGCGCATACGGTAGCGAATCGTACCGGCGCAGGGTGCGAGTTGGGTCGACATCACGTTGAGGAGGGTTGACTTGCCGCTGCCGGATTCGCCAACAACGGCAAGTACCTCGCCCGGCCAAACGGCCATCGACACATCGAGACAGCCGATCCGGTCACCATAGCGCTTCGTGAGCCCGGCGATCTCCATCAGCGGTCGATCCTCGACAATCGGATCTGGGTCGTTTCCGGCAGTCATCGCCCCTGCTCTTCCGCTGCTCGCTGCTCGATGTAGGACGGCGCCTTGCCCAGCATTTCCCCGTGATGGCCGGCAGCACGCCGGCGCTCGCAATGGTCCGTATCCGAACAACAAAACAGACGCCCGCCGCGATCGTCCGTGATCACCTCATCGAGGTAGACATCGTTCGCGCCGCAAAGCCCGCAGGGATGCTCGAACTTGGTGCGCTCGAACGGATGGTCCTCGAAGTCCAGCGATACGACGCTGGTATAGGGGGGTATTGCGTATATCCGGCTCTCGCGTCCGGCCCCGAAGAGCTGCAGCGCCTTGCAGTTGTTCATCTTCGGATTGTCAAATTTCGGCGTAGGTGAAGGGTCCATCACATAGCGTTGGTCGACGCTCACCGGATAGGCATAGGTCTTCGAAATGTGGCCGTGCCGGGCAATGTCCTCGTAGAGCCTGACATGCATGAGCCCGTATTCCTCCAGCGCGTGGAGTTTGCGTGTTTCCGTTTCACGCGGCTCGAGAAAGCGCAGCGGTTCGGGTATCGGCACCTGAAAGACCAGGATTTGCCCTTCGCACAACTCGGCTTCGGGAATTCGGTGCCGCGTCTGGATGATGCTCGCATTTTCCGTCCGCGTTGTTGTCTCGACACCGGCCGTGTGCGCGAAGAACTTTCGAATGGACACTGCATTTGTCGTGTCATCGGAGCCTTGATCGATCACCTTCAGCGTATCGTCTCGGCCAATAATCGAGGCCGTCACCTGCACGCCGCCCGTCCCCCAGCCGTAAGGCATGGGCATTTCGCGGCTGGCGAAAGGAACTTGATATCCGGGCACTGCTACGGCCTTGAGCAGCGCGCGGCGGATCATCCGCTTCGTTTGCTCGTCGAGATAGGCAAAGTTGTAACCGGCAGCGTCATGCCCGGCGTCGCTGACCAGTACTGTTTCGTCGGCAGTTTCGTGCGGCGATGTCATAATTGACCTCCAAGCGAACAGCTACACCGCGTTTTGATAGCGCTCGAGGCGTTCACTCAGCGTTCCTGTATGCAACTCGAAGAGATGGTTGTCGTGATCGTAGAAATAGATTGAGCGACCTTCGCCGGCAACGCGTGGGCGCGGCGGCTCGAACTCCAGCCCTGCCGCCTCAATCCGGCGCATGTATGTCTCGAAGTCGGCTTCAGCAATCTTGAAAGCGACGTGATTGTAGCTTCGGCTTGGCAGCGCGTCGCCCTCCATCACGGCAATCCAAAGTCCCGCCAGGTCGAAAAACTTCTCGCGACTGCGCGAGAATGTCTTGTCGCCGCTTGAATAAATTTCACGCGCGCCGAGCACATTGGTCATGATGGCCGTCATGCGCTCCATTTCGCTTACGACGAAGGTCATATGGCTGAGGCCTTCGATCATTCCGCCGCCTCCATTGGCTGCCGCTCCTGACGTTCGCGTCGCAGCTGGCGCAGCAGCGCAAGTTCTGCTTGGAAATCGACGTAGTGCGGCAGTTTCAGATGCTCGACGAACCCGGTCGCCTGAACATTGTCGGAATGTGAAAGTACGAACTCCTCGTCTCTGGCAGGAGCGTTGCGCTCTTCGCCGAGTTCATCTGCACGCAGCGCCCGGTCGACCAGCGCCATCGACATCGCCTTGCGTTCGGATTGCCCAAAAACGAGGCCGTATCCGCGCGTGAACTGTGGTGGTGTTTCCCCGTCACCTTTGAATTGGTTGACCATGTCGCACTCGGTCACTTCGATATCGCCAATCGATACGTCGAAGCCGACGTCTTCGGCATGAAACGAAAGCTCCACTTCGCCGTACCGGATCTCCCCGACGAATGGGTGCGTGCGTCCGTAGCCGCGCTGGGTGGAGTAACCGAGTGCAAGCAGAAACCCTTCATCTCCACGCGCTAGGTTCTGCAGTCGCACGTCGCGATCAGCGGGAAACGAAAGCGGCTCCCGTGTCAGGTCGCCAACCGGGGCTGGTTCGCAGCCAGTTGTGCCGTCCTCCGGCACCGGTTCGACGAGCCCGTCATCATCCAGAAGCCGCATCACGTGTGGCATGTCGCATGCGTCATCGGGTGCGGCATCGCGCCGGTCTGGCTCGGACGGGTCGTTGTCATCGAAGTCGATCAGTCGATGGGTGTAGTCGAAAGTCGGACCGAGCATCTGCCCGCCGGGGAGATCTTTGAACGTTGAAGAGATCCGTCGCTGGATTTCCATCTTGCTCGTGTCGATCGGCGCACTGGCCCCGAACCGCGGCAACGTCGTCCGGTAGGCGCGTAGCAGGAATATCGCCTCGATCATGTCACCGCGCGCCTGCCTGATGGCGCGCGCCGCCAGCCCCGGATCGTAGAGTGCGCCCTCGGCCATCACGCGCGCGACGCCGATCGCGAGTTGTTCGGCGATTTGGGTGTCGGTGATTTGAGCGACCCGACGATCGCCGCGCCGACGATCCGCGAGCAGGCGGTGCGCCGCCTCGATTGCCTGTTTTCCACCTTTGACGGCGACATACATGGCCCGCTTACTCCACCACCCGGACGCTTCTCGGCAGTCCAACAATGCGATCGCCAGATACCAGGATGAGGTCCACGCCGCGCGGAAACAAAGTCCGGTTGTCTTTCAGGTATTGCTCGAAACCGTCCGGCATCGCACCGAGTTTTATCGATACGCGCCCGTCGATGCCCGGCCCTTCCAGAGTCATCGGACGACCGCCGTTGAACTGCTCGACAAACACGACAATCGTTGTTGACCTGTCAGGGTATTCGAGGCTGCCCTGTGCGAAATCCGATAGCGGCGGAAGTCGGTCTGCAGACCCGCAAAATGCCAGCGCCGCTGCGCTCGCCATCGCGGTGATCGGCGCGCCGGTATGGAATGTCAGAAATGCGCGCACGCTGTCCTCGCCGGCAAGCACGGGATCGAGCCAAATCGGTGTTTCGTAGTCTGCAAGCGTAAGGGCGACCGCAGCCAGCGCCGGTGGCAACGAACCGGGTGTGCCAGGGACTTCACTGAGCGCGACCGCGAGACCGGGCCGCGAGAGAGCTGTCAGGACACCGCGAAAGACGCGTTGCGCATCACGGACTGGATCAGCGAAGCCCAAATTTCCTGCATCAGGCGTACGGTCGTCATGAACGTCAGCCATCGCCACGCACCATCGTGAAGAATTCAACCTGTGTGGCCGCCGCCTCGTCACGCCTGCGCTGGCGCTCCGACTCGAGCCTCGTTCTGACGGGTGCAACGATGAACCTATCGATGGCGTCACGTTTGGCCGCTGTCTGCCAATGTGCATCAGCGATCGCTGCCAGGCGCGCGCGTTCCGGCTCACGTCCCATGAGATACGCAAAACCGCGCATGCCACCATCAAGCTTCACGGCCGCCCGCGTCACCGTGACTTCCCCGACATTGAACGGACGACCGCTGCCGCTGATCCTGCCGCGGGCCATGACGAGACCTACATCGGGCGGCCGCAGGTCGGTGCACTCCGTGGTGCAGCCCGCTGCCGCCAGACCATTGGAAAGTTCGCGGTGTGTCGCCCTTGCAAAGAGCGCCATTGCCTCGCGTCGGCCGTTGTCTGACGCTGGAGGCACACTGTCGTCCTGATCCGCCATTTTTCCGTACGATGTCACTCGTTGTGGATCGTGCCTGCAATCTGCCGCCGTTTATCGCAGGGATTTGGCAGCTTTCCCTCTAGTATGACCAGGCGGTTTGCAGTACCCAGTTTGCGATCCCCGGTTTGAAGTCCTGTTTTGAAGTTCCCGGTTTGACGTCCCTGTTTTGAAGTTCCCGGCCTAACTCCACGTTGGGTCGGTGCAAGTTGTTGCATCCGCTGACACAATTGTCTAGTCATATATACAATCAAATCATTGCCATCGCGTTGAGCGGCTTTGGCCCGGTTGTCGTGCGCATGTGCCGATAATCGCAATGGCCGCCTTGACCAGCCGAGTGTAAGCGGATTGCAGAGCAACGATCTACAAGTGCAAATGGAAACAACTTGACGAAACGAGCGGGTGCAAAAGCCAAACGCGGGAACAGGTCGTCTGCGCACGCGACGCCTGACCGCCCTGTAAAGGAGCACGCTGCTTTGCAAACGGCTCGCACGAAGCCGTCGGGTGGTTCTGCAGCCTGGCGCCCGGCCGGCGGCCGCACCGCGGCAACGGCCGCCGGGGGCATCGCCCTGTGGCGTCAGATCGCTGAAGACATCGAAACCGAAATCGAAACTGGCAGGCTGGTCGCGGGCCAGCGACTGCCGGCCGAGACGGACCTTGCAAAGAGGTTCGGCGTCAACCGCCACACATTGCGTCGTGCCATGGCGGAGTTGGCACGAAAGGGTCTTGTCGAAGCGTTGGCCGGGCGCGGCACGTTTGTTCGAGCGCCGCGGATCGCCTACCCCGTAGGTGGCATGACGCGTTTCTCCGAAGTCGTTGCAGGTGCAGGTCACGAGCCGGGCGGGCGCCTGCTCGCCAGCGCGCGGATCACTGCTCCTGGCGACATTGGCCAATGGCTGGCGCTCGCTGCCGGTGCGGAGGTCATCGAGATGGAGCACTTGCGCGCAGCTGGCCCAGTGCCGATCTGCTTCGCCACAACCTGGTTTCCTGCCGATCGTTTTCCCGCTATCGCCGAAGCGTACGCGCGTCGTGCTACGATTACCGCCGCGCTCGCCGAGTTCGGCGTGGCGAACTACAGGCGGACACGTACTCTCGTTTCAGCTCGCAACGCGAACGCAGCCGAGCGCAATGCCCTTGCCCTCGAGCGCGGCGCCACTGTTCTGGTCGTCGATTCCTTGAACGTCGATGCGGCAGGTCTTCCCATCCAGGCCTCTCACACGCGCTTCGCATCGGACCGTGTCCAATTGGTCGTCGAGAGCCTTCCGACCAACCCTGCACGCGACGGCACAGCCAACCCCGGGACCGATAGCGACACCGCCAAGGCCTGAGCCTCGGGTCTGATCGCAAGCCATTGCGGTCGATTGGCTGGCTCAGGCAGAGCCGGGCACAATGATCTAGAACGCCACGTCTGCGATGTACTTCCGCCCGGCCGCCGGTACCGTTTCAGGTATCAGCAATCCACCGGCCAGAAGCGTGTTCCAGAACGTGTAGTCGGCCTGGTGCACGATCATGCAGGCGAGGCTGCGCACAAGCAGCTCACCTTCGCCCGAGTGGGCCATGGCGATGTGGGCGATTTCCTCCGGCAGTCCGACGGTCAGGCAGATGTGGGCGCCATAGGCGGGATGTCGGATCGACGGCTTTCCGGTTCTCGCTTGCTCGCTTTTCCATCGGGCGTGGTTTTCAGGATCGAATTCCCAGGCTTTGCCGACATCATGCAAGAGCCCGCCGGCGATGATCGTGTCCATATCGATCTTTAGCTCGGGGTAGGCTGCCTGCATCTCCTGTGCAATGCCTACTGCCAGTCGCGTCACGCCCCGCAGATGGTCCGTCTGATCGCCACGCACGGCGACATTGGTGCCCGGGTTCCCGGCCGGCGGGATTTCCCTGATCGAGCCAAAGCTCGAATGTGCAATCGCATAGGCCCAGGCCTCCACCGCCCTTGCGTGCAGATCCGGCGTCGTGATTTGAGCCAGTTCTGGCAGCTCCTCGCGGATCTGTCGTCGTAGCGCATCCGTGATTTCCATGTGCTGGGCTCCTGTTGTCGGGTGCCATCTTGGATCGGAAGCATCTAGTTTGACTGAAACGCAACTGAACGGGAAGCACGGTCGGGTGTTTGAAAGTCACGCGCACCTTGTCATGTCCGAGCGGCGGTCGGGCACGAGCCGAATCCGTCGTGCAAACGGTTCGCACGTATGAACGCAAGCGCCGACATGAGCCGGGTGCGCCGCAATGCATTGCTCGCAACGATCATGCTCGGGACGCTCCTCGGTCCGCTGGACTCAGCGGTCAACATCGCGTTCCCGGACATTACGCGCAGCTTTCGCATTGAACTCGCGGCCATTCGCTGGGTGATCATTACGTATGTCGCGACGTACGCCAGCCTCATGTTGGTGTTCGGGCGGCTCGGGGATCTTTTTGGTCATCACCTTGTGTTTGGCGCAGGCCTGCTTGTCTGCGCTGCGGCCTTCGCATTGTGCAGTCTTGCGCAGGGTTACGAGCAACTGCTCGTGGCGCGCCTGGTTCAGGGCATTGGTACGGCCATGGTCCTCAGTTGTGGAACGGCGCTGGCAACAAGCCTGTTCCACGAGCGACATCGCCCGCGCATCCTTGGTCTCTACGCAATGATGTTCGGCCTCGGTGGCGCCGTCGGGCCATCGCTGGGCGGTATGTTGGTCGACAACTGGGGTTGGTCTGCAGTGTTTTGGTTCCGCCTGCCGTTGGCCGCCGTGGCTCTGGTCTTGGTGATTTTTCTTCGCCTGCCGCCGGCCTCGCGTGACGATGGACGCTTCGATTGGGCAGGCGCGATCCTTCTCACGCTTGCAACCGGTCTCCTGTTGTTCACGATCAGTCAGGCGCAGTGGGTCGGTTCTCGGCCTCTGTCTGCAATAGCGCTCTTGATCGCCACACTCCTCGCCATCACAGCATGTGTTGCGACTTCGTACCGAACCGCGACGCCGGTCCTGGATATGCGCGCATTCCGGAACCTGCGCTTTTCCTGGATCAACCTGACCAACATCGTGATCAACCTGACCGGTTTCGCCACAATGCTGTTCGTCCCCTACTTCGTGGTTCGCATAAGCACGCTTCCGTTGTCAGCCGGAGGGCTGGTCATGGCACTTGGTCCACTCGCCATGATGGTTGCCTCCCACCTCGCTGGTCAGGTCATCGAACGCGTTGGTGCAGCCCGACTTGCTCTCGCGGCCTCCTGTCTGGTCGCCGGCGGCCTCGCATGGATCAGTATTTGGGACCACACGACCGCCTGGCCTACGATGGCAGCGGCACTCGTCTTGCACGGTGCCGGCCTCGGGCTTTTTCAGGTCGCCGGGCTTGAAGTCGTCGCCCAAACGTTGCCCATCGCAAACCGTGGCGTTGCCGGCAGCCTTGCCCTCGTGATGCGGACGGTAGGCGTGGTCGTCGCGGCAAGCACGTTGACCCTGGCCTTTGCGGGTTTTGAAGCTCAAGCGATAGCGACGGCCAAGCCGGACGCGTTTATTTGGGCCTTCCGGCAGGTGTTTCGATGGGTGGCCAGTGCACTCGCGATCTACGGACTGGCCTCGGTCATATGGATCAGCCTTTGGCAGACACGAAGACCTTGATCGAGGCTGGGATCGCTGCCATTGGCAACGGGACTATTCGGCAGCGATTGGCGTTGGGTGGTCGGCGGTCGCAAACCGAGTACTGTAGACCTCGTCCCAGGTCGCGTCGCCTTCGCTCACGAAATAACCGCTTCGTGCCGCCTTGTAGACGTCCGGATCATCGGCACCCGGCGGCCGCCTACCCTCATCACGCAGTGCGCGCAATGCGACGAGTATCCGCCGACGGGTACGCGTGATCATGCGGTCGGCTGGCGACAAATGCTCGAAGTCGAAGTCGGTAATCGGCCCCATGCTCTCGGTGATGGCCTGATCCTGCAGGTGAATACCCTCAATCCCGGTATAGATGCGGTTGCTGTTCTGCGCCTCGCGGTCGATGCTCCAGTCGTTGGCCTCATTGTCAGCCATCCGCCACCGGCCAAGCCAGTCCGTGGTGTTCGCCAGCATCCTGTTGCCTCGCCCAGCCCCGCCGATTGGTGAGCCGTCCTTGTAGACAGGTGTCGGCATCGAGTTGGCCGCCGCAGCCTTTTTCCACCAGATAAACACGAACATGCAGTGGTGATCATCAAGCGGCACCCACGCTCGCGCATGCATGTGGCTGTCGAACTCACCGTTCGGCGCCTGCGTCCAGAACGGAAACAGGAAGTTTGCAAACCGCCAGTACGTGTAGCCTGGTTCGATCGCGCGGTAGCCTGCGTATTGCGTACCCCAATCCGTGTCGGCAACGCCGTACTCCGGTGCTCGATTTACGATCGTGTTACGTAGCGGTTCGTCTTCCGGTACATCATCTGGATCGACATGCCCGGCATGCAAAAAACCGAAGTGGGAGGTGTCGATCTCACCCTCGAGCGCTTGCAGATAATTGCAGCTGCGCATTACGAACGCGACGTTGATCTCGTCGTCAGGCATGTCGAGGATTTCAAACCCGGGCAAGTCCGGCACGTTCGACTGCTCACCCATATAGACCCATACGATACCGGCCTTCTCGACCGTCTTGTAGGCCTTGGCCCGGACCTTGTGCTTGAAGTCCTGATGCTTTGGTACGCTTGGCATGTCGACGCAGTTGCCTTCGACGTCGAACTTCCAGCCGTGATAGACGCAGCGCAATCCGTTTTCCTCGTTGCGCCCGAGGAACAAGGACGCGCAGCGGTGCGGACACCGATGGTCCATGATGCCGACCCGGCCGGCACTATCGCGAAACGCGATTAGTTTTTCGCCAAGCAACATCAGGCGAACCGGAGGACCATCCGCCTCGAGCTCCGACGACAGGCAGGCTGGAACCCAATAGCACCGCATCAGTTCGCCCATCGGCGTGCCTGGCCCGGTGTGTGTCAATTCGATGCCTTCAGCAGCAGTCGTCATCGTCTCCTCCTGGTCACTCGCGCCAGCGGTCGGAGTGTTGCACGATACATTCTATCATATGCGCCCGATCGGTCATCCGCCCGGCCATCAGGAGGGAAATAGCCAGCGTAGCATCCGTCAGTCTCAGTACGCCCGTGACACGATGATCTCTTCCCTCGCCGGGTCACCGGTGAAGACGCACTTCGCGCCGGAACGCCCGGATTGCTCCAGCGGCGCACAACGGATTGTGAGCTTGAGCGCCTTGAGCTTCTTGTCGACTGCATCAAGCGCCTGCCCCGTGGGGCGTGACCACGGCACCTGTACCCATCCCCTGAACCCGGTATCGGCATCTTCGTCTTCGCTGGCCTCGCCGAAGAACTCGACCATATCCTCGAACGAGGCTATGTCGCGTGTAATGTTGCTGGTCAGGCGTTGCTTTGCCTCGTCATGGAGCGACGCCTGAATCGCCTCCAGGTGGCCGACCGCATTGGCGACGAATTCGTCCAGCGGTTCGCGTTGCGTGTTGACTTTGGCCTCGTTACGCAGCTCGTCCCGACGCAGGAAGGATACGTTACCGCCGGCCACGTCGCGCTGTCCGATTTCACAGATGATCGGCGCCCCGCGCCGCACCCAGTTCCACCGTTTGTCGGCAGACTGAAACTGTTTCTTGTCCACGTGGGCGCGCAACGGCTGGCGAAAGACGATCTTGTCGCCGAGGCGCCTGGCGAGATTGTCGCAGAATTCGAGAATCGGGCCGTCGTTATCATTGCCACGCAGCATTGGCACGATCACGATTTGTTTGGGCGCTATTGCCGGCGGCAGCCGCAGCCCGTCATCATCGCCGTGCGACATGATCACGCCACCGATGACGCGGGTCGAAAGCCCCCAGCTGGTCGTGTGGCAGTGGACGTACTGTCCTTCCTCGTCCTGGTAGCGAATGTCCTGGGCCTTGGCGAAGTTGTCACCGAGGTAATGCGACGTCGCCGACTGCAGCGCTTTGCCGTCCTGCATCATCGCTTCGATGGAGTAGGTGTTGACGGCGCCGGGAAAGCGCTCGTTCTCGGGTTTCTCACCGGCAACCACGGGCAGGGCCAAGGTCTCCTCGGCGAAGCTGCGGTAGACCTCGAGCATTTTCATGGTTTCTTCGCGCGCGTCCGCTTCGCCGGCGTGTGCCGTATGGCCTTCCTGCCAGAGGAATTCAGCGGTGCGCAGGAACAGGCGGGTGCGCATTTCCCACCGCACGACGTTTGCCCATTGGTTGATCAGCAATGGCAGGTCGCGGTAGCTCTGTATCCAGCGATTGAACGCATCCCCGATTACTGTTTCCGATGTCGGCCGCACGATCAGCGGTTCCGCCAGTTCGGCCTCGGGATCGGGTTTCAATCTGCCGTCGGTGGCCTTCAGGCGATAATGCGTAACGACCGCCATTTCCTTGGCAAAGCCTTCGACGTGCTGGGCTTCCTTCGCAAAAAATTCCAGCGGGATGAACAGCGGGAAGTAGCAGTTTTCATGGCCCGTCGCTTTGATACCGCGATCGAGTTCGGCCTGTACGAGTTCCCAGATACCGTAACCCCACGGCTTGATGACCATGCATCCGCGGACCGGCGACATTTCCGCCAAGTCTGCCTCCCGAACAACAGCTTGATACCAGGCGGGGAAGTTGTCTTCGCGCTTGACGTTGAGGGCGTGACGAACGGCCATCCTGTCTCCTGTCGGTCTGGCAATGCAGTTTCGGGTCCGCCTGATCGCGCCTGCGCGGAATTTCTGGCAATGCAGACGGCAGCGGAACCGCCCAATACCATTGGCGCCGATGCCGGACAAGCCGCGAGCGCCGTCGAATGCGGCCGGGCCAGCTCAAACCGGCTATCCGGCGCTTGGTTTTGCAACCGGTTGCCAAAGTCGATACTCTGATGACAGGCTCTCGACCTAGTGAGGAGGCGACATGGGGTCTGCAGCACAGCAGCATGGAGCAGGCGTCACGCTGGCAGAGCGTTACGAGAAGGATGGCTTCGTCTTTCCCCTTGATATCATGAGCCGCGCCGAGGCCGAATCTTTGCGCGCAGACCTTGAGGCCGCCGAAGCGGAGTTGGCCGACGACGCCGAGCGGCTGGCCCTGTTGCGATCCTATCCCGATCGTCTGCTGCCCTCGTTCGATCGCCTCATTCGCCACCCCAATCTGATCAAGGCGGCGACCGCCGTTCTGGGCCCGGACCTCATGGTGTGGAGTGCCGGCCTGTTCATCAAAGAGGCACGCTCGCCAAAAATCGTCTCTTGGCACCAGGATCTCACCTATTGGGGTCTCGACGATGCCGAGGAGACGACGTGCTGGATGGCGTTGTCGCCAGCGACGCAGGCCAGCGGTTGCATGAAATTTGTGCCCGGTAGTCACAAGCAACAGCAGGTTCCGCACGTCGACACGTTCAGCGACGACAATCTCCTCACGCGAGGCCAGGAGGTCGCTGTCGACGTCAAGCCCGGTGAGGGTATCGCCGCCGAGTTGATGACCGGCCAGGCCTCGATGCACCACGGACATTTGATCCACGCTTCCGACCCCAATACCACGGACGACCGCCGGATTGGCTGCGCGATCCGTTATATCAAACCGTCGATGAAGCAGCGCAGTGGCGACCGTTCGCTGGTCGCGCTGGTCGCTGGCGAGGATCGCTTTGGTCACTTCAAAATCGCACCGCCACCTGACGGCAGGTTATCGCAGCGTGACTTTGAGCTGTGCCGCACGGACTCCGAGATCAAGGGACGCGTTCTCTACGAAGGCGCCGATGCGGCGAAAGGTAAGCGCTACAGATGACCGGCATCGCCCCTGCGGGTCGGACGCCACCGAAAGACGGGCACCGTGCTCAAGCCGTGGCCGGTGTCCCCGAGGGGCCGTGGAACCCGGGCCTTTCCTCCGAACTTCCTGGCCGGTTGCTGCCGCAGGTAACGTTGCTACGCCCTGAGAATGCCTCGACGGCGTTCGCGGAGGCCAAGGAATTGAGCGACTTCGCCGGCCTCGCAGCGCACCAGATTGCAGCACTCCGCCCCGGGCGGCTCATCGACCATGAAATCCTGATACGGGTCAGTGCTGACCTGGCTGTCTACGATGGTCGCACCTATGAAGACCTGGGCATCAATTTTCGGCGCATGGCAACGACGATCCGCGATGGATATATCGCGCCGAAGCTGCCGGAACTGACGCGCCTTTATTGCCAGCGCAAGACAGCAGTTCGCGAACTCATCACACGCGAATTGTCGAGCGTGCTCAGGGCACCTGCGAGCGACGTCGCCTCGCCCGGGCAGCATTTGCCGCTTTGGCGCCGATTATTGGGCACATCGCCTAGCAGCCGGGACGCAGACCCTCCGGCATCTCACCAATCGGCCTCCGTGGCAGCCGCGCTCGAGACCTGGGCCAGGCGCCACGACATTACCGATGACGACGTCGAGCGAAGCTGTCTTGGCGCCGTCGGCCGGACCGTCGCCGCCGTTGCCCGAAAGCACGGCCGCCTCGTTGGCGATCGGGATCTGCTTGCAGTGATCGCAACGAATCTCGCCATCAACGATACCGGCAGCCGGCTGCTCGGCGATGCAATTGCACCAATGTTCGACGAAGCCGTCGAGGGTGAGAATTATCACCGCCTTCCGGCGCAGGCGCGGCCCGCCGTAATGAACGTCAAGGGTGCTTCGGCGTCCGGCAAAAGTACGATGCGCCCGCTTCAGCAACGTCTCGCTCATCGCCTCGGCTTGCCCTGGGAGGCCTTCGCGCTGATTAGTCCGGACATCTGGCGCAAGTATCTGCTCGACTACGCTGCACTCGGCCCCGACTTCAAGTATGCCGGCATGCTGTCCGGCCACGAAGTTGAAGTGATTGACCGCAAGCTCGACAGCTACATGGCTGATAAGGCCGCCGCCGGTAACGTCACGCATCTGTTGATTGATCGTTTTCGCTTCGACAGCTTCGTGCCGGAGACGGACTCGACCGGCCCCGTCCGCCTGCTGACGCGTTTCGGCGACGTGGTCTACATGTTCTTCATGGTCACGCCGCCTGAAGCAACCGTTGAGCGCGCGTGGCGGCGCGGGCAGCTGGTTGGCCGCTACAAGGCAGTCGACGATTTGCTTGCCCATAACATCGAAGCATTTGCTGGCATGCCGGAGCTGTTTTTCACCTGGGCGCTGCGCACCGGCAAGACGGTGCATTACGAGTTCCTCGACAACTCCGTGCCCTATGGGAGTTTGCCGCGCACGATTGCGTTTGGCCGAAACGGGGAAATGAACATCCTCGACGTGACCGGCATCCTCAATATCGACCGGTTTCGCAAAGTCAACGTGCGCGCGCGCCGCCCGGAGCACGTTTATTCGGGTGCCGACCTCGCGCCGTCCGCCAACATCGATTTTCTCGCACGTTGCAAAAACTTGCTGCCGATCGTGAATTTCGCTGACCAATTGACCGGCCGCGTGTATGCGCGCCTCGAGCGCGGCGACTGGGTCTGGCACGACCCCGTGGCATTGGATGTGGCGATGCGCAATGATGAAACGCGCGAGGCCCTTTGCGCCGTTGGCCTGCCCCTGCAAGGTGCATGGGCACGGCTCGGGTCCTCAGCGAGTGGCCCACTGCCAACGTCAAGGCTGGACGACACCGACGCCCACACCATTGGAGCCTGGGGCCCGACAGCGCAAAGTCCTGTTGCGGGACATTTCATTTAAGACGATCACGATTTCCTCTCTCGGTTTTCTGCCACACTGTGTTCGCGTGCCAACTGTATGATTGCGCGTGTTATGCGCCTCTGGTATACCAGATACCAGGCGTGCGAATAGCGACCGTACGAACGAATGGGCACCAGGTTCGGCCACTTGGAGATGCCCCACGAGGCGTGACCGCAGACTTTGGCGAGGTCATGCGTGCTGCTTGCCGGCACCGGTCGCACAGTAGGGGAGGACGAAGGGTATGCCGACTAATTTTGATTTTTCAGGCGCCCGTTAAGCGTAGTGCTCGCTTTGGGAATTGGGCGCGACAGATGTGGAACTGCTGTTGCGCAGATCAGGTGTGACGCCGGTCTTTTTCAGGTAACGAACGTGGCCTGCCGCACCTTCGGCAAACTGCTTCGAGCGCGGCAGTGGCGTACTGGAATTGCTGTGCAATTTGCGCGTCGTTACATCCTGCAAGTACGCAGCGACATTCCTCGGCAGCTCGCTCGGCGAAAGCGCTGGCCCGCTCGTTGGCAGAGACGCATGGGTGGACACATTCAAACATCAGGAAGCCGGAAATGACCGTTCGTACAGCCGAGCTATTGATGGGGCTCTTCATGGCGGCATTGTCCGCCTACTTCATGTGGGAGGCAGCGCGACTACCGATTGGCTGGATCCCGGAAGAAGGCCCCGGCGGCGGGTTTTGGCCGTTTTGGTTGTCGCTGATCATGTTCGGATGCTGCGTTTGGATACTGGTCAACTGGGCACGACGTAAAACAGCGGTGTCGCAGTCCGAGGTGGCGTACTTCTCCCCCGGCGTCTTCGGCAATATCGCAGTAGTCGTTCTCGCCCTGTTTCTTACCATTTCATTGTTCGACGGGATTGGGCCGGTCCCCGGGATTGGCGTGTACGGTGCGCTTCCGCTGTTCCTGCTCTTTTACTTGCGGGTTCTCGGACGCCACTCCTGGCTGCTGACCCTCTTCTGCATGATCGCAATTCCGGTTGCGACGTTTCTCTTCTTCGAAATCGCATTGAAGATCACGCTGCCGAAGGGCATCAGCGAGCCGCTGTTTTATCCGATCTTCAAGTTCTTCTTCTCGTAGTCGTTCGGCAGCACAGCCGGCCGCTGCCGCGCGTCGGCCAGTTTTGAATGTCAACAGGGTCGCTCGAATGGATATTGTCAACCTGCTGCTCGAAGGTTTCACCATTGCGCTTCAGCCGATGAACTTGGGCCTGGTGCTTCTCGGCTGCACGGTTGGTCTGTTTATTGGTGCAATGCCCGGCTTGGGCTCAGTTAATGGCGTCGCGATATTGCTCCCGCTCACCTTTCTCGTGCCGCCGACGGGGGCCATCATCTTTCTGGCTGCAATCTACTACGGCGCCATGTACGGCGGTGCCGTATCGTCCATCATGCTCGGCATCCCGGGCGCATCAACCGCGGTGGCGACGACCTTTGACGGTCGACCACTTGCCAAGCAGGGCCTCGCCGACAAAGCCCTGACAGCCGCCGCCGTCGCTTCGTTCGTCGGCGGCACCATTTCGGTCGTCCTGTTCACACTGTTCGCGCCGCCTCTTGCCCACATCGCGCTCACCTTCGGTGCTCCTGAGGAATTTGCCTTGATGATGCTCGCATTCGCCACCTTCATCGGGCTGGGCGGCGACGACATTGCCAAGACGCTGTTCTCGATATGCATCGGTCTGGTGCTTGCTGCCGTTGGGCTCGACATCGTTTCTGGCGAGCCACGCATGGTTTTCGCAGGCATTCCGGGCTTTCTGCATGGCATCAACTTCCTTGTCCTCGCAATCGGCATCTACGGCATTGGCGAAATGCTCTGGACGATCGAGGAAAATACCAAAGCCGGCGGCAAGAGCATGCTGTCCGAGGCAACGATTTCGTTCCAGCGCACGATGGCCAACCTGCGCGAACTGCTCGGCACCTGGAAGACCATGCTGATGGGTTCGTTCCTTGGCTATTTCGTAGGCATCCTGCCGGCTGCCGGCGCCACTCCGGGTGCACTGATGGCATACGGACTCGGAAAGCAGATATCGAAGGAGCCGGAAAAATATGGCGAAGGTGCCGTTGAAGGCGTCGTTGCACCGGAGTCGGCCAACAATGCTGCATCCACGGGATCAATGCTGCCGATGCTCACCCTCGGTATTCCGGGCTCGCCCACAACCGCCATCCTGCTTGGCGGTATGGTCATCTGGGGATTGGAGCCGGGCCCCCGCCTGTTCACGGACAACAAGGAGTTCGTGTGGGGCCTGATCGCTTCACTCTACGCCGCCAACCTGTTTGCCGTAATCCTCAATATCCTCTTCATCCCCGCATTCATTTGGGTTCTCAAACTCCCGTTTACGGTCCTCGCCCCGATTATCTTCGTGCTATGCCTGATCGGCGGCTATGCGCCTACAAAGGACATGCACGATGTCTGGCTGATGTTTGCATTCGGTGTCGTCGGCTATTTGATGCGCAAGCTTGACTATCCGCTCGCACCTGCCGTGCTGGCGATTGTACTCGGTCCGCTTGCGGAACCCGCACTGCGCCAATCGCTGCTCATTTCGAGCGGCGATCCGTCGATATTCTTCACGCGGCCGTACGCTGGACCCATCATGATCGTCGCAATCATTCTTTTGCTACTGCCGCTGTTCGGACTCGTCATGCGTTATCTGCGCGGAGGCAAGGCCGCAGATCAGCCCCAAGGCTGATGTCCGCCCTCCCGCGTGCGGCCGGTCGCTCAACCAAGCGTCAGGTGCAAAAGCTACACTGGATCATTTCCGCCTTAGGCGGAATCGCATCGCCGGCCCGCTCCCCCTCCCGACCGCCCACGGCATCATTGTATTGGGCGGTCTGGAGGGGGAGCGGGATGGTTTCAGCTCAACCTGAAAGACTAAAGACTATAGAAACATCGGCTTGCTCGTGTTCCTTATGGTTCTGAAATTTGCTCTCGACATCGCTGCACCGGATAGCAAATGTCAGAACCGGAACACTAAGGCATGTCGCAGCCACACGGATTGACTCATAAGGGAGCAACGCGACCCGGCCGAACGGCCGCCCCGCCGGAGCCGCCGCGCGCAGCGCGAACAGCGGCGTGAGGCAAAGAAGCCCGAAGGGAGCAACGCGACCCGGCCGAACGGCCGCCCCGCCGGAGCCGCCGCGCGCAGCGCGCATAGCGGCGTGAGGCAAAGAAACCCGCAGGGAGCAACGCGACCCGGCCGAACGGCCGCCCCGCCGGAGCCGCCGCGCGCAGCGCGCATAGCGGCGTGAGGCAAACAATCCCAAAGCGAGGCGCATTTTTTGCGACGCGCTTTAGCGTCGCAGCCGCATCAGCGCCGCATTCATGACCATCACCGGTACGATCCCCGTCGCCACGATAATGAGCGCCGGCAGTGCGGCTTCCTCGAGCAGTTCATCCTTTGCAAACTGATAGACGTAGGTTGCCAGCGTTTCAAAATTGAACGGACGCAGCAACAGCGTCATCGGTAGTTCCTTCATCACGTCAACGAACACCAGCAGGCCGCCGGCAATGAACGACTTCATCATCAGCGGCAGGATCACCTCGCGCAGGCTTTCGCCGAAGCTGCGTCCCAGGCTGCGACTGGCGTTCATCAGGTTCGGTGGCAGCCGCTGCAGCCCGGAGGTCATCGCACCGTAACCAATCGCCTGGAAGCGAATCGCGCAGGCCAAGATCACGATCAGCAGGCTGCCCGCGATTAGGCCGTCGTGCGCTGCGCCGAAGATGAACTCCCAGGTGTTGCTCAATGCGAAATCGAAAGCACCTCCCGCCGTCACCACGCCAATGGCCAGGATCGTGCCCGGAAACGCATAGCCGATCGACGCCAAAGCCGTTGTCCGTCGCAGCGCCGGTCCGCTGCGATAGGCACCAACGAAGCTCATCAGCGTTGCCACGCACATTACCGTCAGGGCGGTCGAGCCAGCCAGCATCAGCGAGTTGGAAGCAGCGGACCAGATCGCGTCGTCGAGCGCCAGCGAATAGCCGCGCATCACGAAATTCAACAACACCGCCACGGGAATAGCGAATCCAACGACGATCGGCACGCAGCACATGGCAATACAGCCCGCAGCGCTTGTTCCGGTCACGGGCTGCGCAAGCATCGGACGTTGACGTCGGGTGGTGTCGGTGTAGCGCCGGTTTGACCTCGCAGTCAGTTCGATAATCAACAGCGACACGATGAACAAAAACGAGAACACTGCAATCTGCGCGGCCGCTGCCAGGCTGTTCATGCCGAGCCACACGTTGAAAATACCAAGCGTGAGTGTCTCGATCGCAAAAAACTCGACCGTTCCGAAGTCGGACAACGCCTCCATCAAGACAAGCGCCAGTCCTGCAATGATGGCAGGCCGGGCAAGTGGCAGCGCAACCTGCCAGAACAGGCCGCGCCCGGCCACCAACCCCGTTTCGTAGAGCGACACGGGAGTGAGCTGGAAAGCAGTCCGTGCCATCAGGTAGACGTACGGGTAAAGCACGGATCCCATAATCAGCATGGCCCCCGGCATCGATCGGATTTCAGGAAACCAATAGTCACGCGCACTTTGCCATCCGAAGGCGTCTCGCAGGATGCCTTGTACCGGGCCGGCGTATTCGAGAAAGTCGGTATAGGTATAAGCAACCAGATAGGCAGGTACGGCAGCCGGCAGCAACAACATCCACTCAAAGTAGTGGCGTCCCGGAAACGTATAGCGAAAGACGATCCAGGCTGTGGCAACGCCGAACACGAGGGCTACGACGCCAACACCCGTCATCAACACCAGCGTGTTGGCGACATAGCGTGGCAATACCGTCTCGAACAGATGCCCCCACAGCCCGCCGCTGTCGCCGGATGCCGCCCAGAACACCGCTGCGATAGGAGAAATGTAGATCGCGACAAGCAGTAGTGTTGCCACAAGCAACGGCGACGGTAACTTTAGTCCGCCATTCCGACCTCGCAATCGCTCCGCAATTACCATCCCGCGCGATCAATCACCTTTTGCGCCTCCGGTGCAAGCTCCGCAATCCGCGCGATCGCCACCTTGTCCTCCTTGAAGGCGCCCCATGAATTGAGTTCCTTGGATGGCGAGACCTTTGGATTGACTGGATACTCGAAGTTTACCGACCCATAGAGGTCCTGCGCTTTTTTCGACGTTAGGAATTCGAGAAAGCGCACCGCTTCGGCTTTGTGCCTGGAGTGTTTGGCGACCCCGCCACCCGAGATGTTGACGTGCGTCCCACGATCCTCCTGGTTTGGAAAGATCAGCTCGACGGCGCTTGCCCACTGACGTTGTGCCGGTTTATCTGAAAACTTGAGCTTGCCGTAATAGTAGCTGTTGATGATTGCGATATCGCAGACGCCTTCGAAAATGGCTTTGACTTGCGCTCGGTCATTGCCCTGCGGTCGCCGTGCCAGATTGGCGACAAGACCTTTGATCCAGGTTTCGGCACCTTCAACGCCGTCAGCGTTGACCAGTGAGGCAACCAGTGCCCGGTTGTAGACATGGCTACCTGGTCGCGTACAAATTCGCCCACGCCATTTCGGGTCAGCAAGATCCTCGTAGCGCCGAATTTGTTTCGCATCCTTGGCTTGCTTTGAGACGACGATGACACGCGCCCGCTTCGAGAACGCAAACCAGCGGTTGCCGGGATCTCTGAGATGAGCCGGAACGTTCTCATTGAGCACGTCGGATTTCACTGCGGCAAGCAGGTCCTTTTGTGCATAAACACTGAGCCGCGCAATATCGACGGTTAACACCACATCAGCCGGGCTGCGCGCGCCTTCGGCTGCAAGCCGTTGTGCAAGCCCTTTCGCTGCATAAACGACATTTATCTTGCTGCCGGTCTGTTTGGTGTAGGCATCGAGAAAAGGTTTGATGAGAAACGGCTGTCGATGCGAATAGATGTTGAGCTCCGCCGCCGTGACCGCACCGTTAAGTGCGACTTGGCCCAGCAATGCCCCAACTGCGCTCGCGATAGCAATGCGTGTCTTTCTAGCTCTCATGATCTCACCTGTGCTCTCGTCGCCCCGCGGACCAAACGGTGGCCGGTGCTGCCGGCGATGTTTGTGGCGATCCTGGTGCGATGCAATTTGGTTTTTCGGTCCCAACGTCGTGTGCCGACTTGACTTGATCTGCGATAGAATTCGGAGCGCGTCAATAAAATTATTAAATATCAATAGGTTAGAATTATTCTAAATAAAATCTGCCGCAATGGGGCGGCAATGCGTGCCGCTTTGCGTTGCGCATTGTGAGCAGTCCGGCCCCACCATATGCATCCCATCGAAAGGCCTGCAAACCGGGGCACGGATATGCATCCAACCAGCGAGGCGGCACCTCAGCCCCCTGCCGTGGTAACGTGCGTCCAGTCCAGGTCGAACCGCGCCAGATACTTCCGCAGCCTGTCACTGTCATTGGCCGTCGTGCGCTTTTGTCGCGAGACGGAGAAGAGTCGGCGCCCCGCGTCGCTCAACGAGCGCGCACCGCGACACATCCTGATGACGTAGGCAAGCTGCGGCCGGTCGAAGGGATCGATCGAGGCGATTTGTGCCTCGCTGAGAATGTCCGCCAGCAGTGTCTCATCGGTGTCGGTTGAAGCGGCCGGTTGCCAGCGTGCCCTCAGACGCGCGATCTCATCGTCGACATGTTCAACCGAGATCCGTCCGGTTTCAGCGAGTGTCGCCATGCGTGTCACGGCGGCGCCAAGGTCTCGGAAGTTGCCGAGCCACGGGGCGTCGGGCGACGTTGCAAAAGACACGAACTTTGCGAGCGCCTCCTTGTTGAATTGTATCCGGTCCCCGCTCTCGCGCGCGTGGCGTTCCAACTCGAACGCCAGATTCGGAACGATATCGTCACGTCGTTCTGCAAGGCCCGGCAAGCGGTAGGTCCAAAGATCCAGGCGCGCCAGCAAGTCTTGACGAAACCGGCCGTCGGCCACCTCTGCGATCAGGTCGCGGTTGGTTCCGGCAATCAGGACAAAATCGCTGTGCACCTCCTTATCCGATCCCATCGGCAAGAACCGCTTCTCCTCGATTGATCTGAGCAGCATGGCTTGCTCATCGAGCCCCAGCTCTCCGATTTCATCGAGGAACAACAGCCCCTTGTCTGCCGCATTAAGGAGACCGTCCCGATCGGCACTGGCACCCGTAAACGCACCCTTGCGATGTCCGAAAAGCGCTGACATCGCCTGATCACCGCGCAGCGTCGCGCAATTGACTTCCACAAGTTGGCCGTCGATGCGATGGCGCGCCTTCTTGAGCTCGTAGATGCGCCGCGCCAGTTGCGTCTTGCCGGCTCCGGTGGGGCCGGTCAGCAGGATCGGCGCGTCCGAACGCAGGGCAACGCGCTCGATCTGGTCGATCATTTGGTTGAAACTTGCATTGCGCGTCTCAACACCGGCCTTCAAGAATGATGTCGCATCGGCCGTAGCCCGCCGGAACCGCGCTGCAATGACGTCGTACTGGGACAGATCAAGATCGATAATCGAAATGTCTCCGGGCGCCCCGTCCCGCCATCGCTTCGGCGGCGACACTTGCAGGAGCCTGCCCGGGAGGTGGCGCGACTCGCACAAAAGAAACAGGCAGATCTGAGCAACGTGCGTTCCCGTCGTGATCTGCACGACGTAGTCCTCGGTTTCCGGATCGAACGGATAGGTTGTCGCGAAATCGAGCAGCGCTGCATAAACCTCGCCGAAGTGCCATGGGTCTGCGAGCGCGATGTCGTGCACCATGACCTCGGTCTCCGGCGAAATCCTAGCGATGTCGGAAGCAACCGTTGTGGCGAGCCTGGCATGCGCCGGATCTCGTAGAAGTTCGTAACGGTCGACAAGAAAGTGTTCATGCTGACAAACGGCAACCGTCGGCCGCCAGCGGTTCCAGCGGTCGGCGCCGCGACCCCGGTCGAGCGTCGTTCCGAGGAACCCTATGACGACTGTCTTCCGCATATTAATTTATCCTAAGAAATAAAAATCGCGCTAAACATATCGTAATTAGAGAAAACTGCCAACCGGATTATCGATGACAATACGCGGGAGGAAAAATTAAATCCCTACAAATTAATAAGTTAGAAGAAATTTACCATCCTTCGGTCGAGTTGGCCCGGCGTTTGAAGTGTGCCGTGCCATTGCCGCCAGAGCGGCGGATGTACGATGGAGACAACAATGGCAAACAAAGCACTTTTCCGGTCAGGCCGTGAACTCAAGCGTGCCAACACCTGGAACCGAGCGGGTGGCCGGGCATATGAACTGGAATATCGCGAAGCTCTCGCCCAGCTTGCCATGACGGGGACGTTGGCTGACGCGTTTTACGCGGACGCCGACGCCCAGCTGGAAGACGTGCTCACGGCGGCGGCCCTGGTCGAGCCGGAATTCGTTGCCAAGACGGCCGTCTACGCACGCCGGCGCGGCCACATGAAGGACACCCCGGCGCTATTGATGGCCGCCCTGGCGTCGCTGTCGCCGGATCACGTGGCGCGAGCCTTCCCGAAGGTCATTGATAACGGTCGCATGCTGCGCAGCTTCGTGCAGATCCTGCGCTCCGGCGCGACGGGCCGCAAGTCGCTTGGCTCGCGGCCGAAGAAGCTGGTCCAGACGTGGCTCAACCAGGCCTCCGACGAACTGCTCCTGCGCGCGTCGGTGGGTCAGGCGCCTTCTTTGGCGGACGTCATCCGCATGGCCCATCCCAAGCCGGTTACGAAGGAGCGTGAGGCCTTCTTCGCCTGGCTGATCGGCAAGCCGTGCGATGTCGCTCTGCTGCCGCAGACGGTACAGGACTATCTCGCATTCCGCGACTGTCCCAAGGGTGCACGCGTGCCGGATGTGCCCTTCCAGATGCTCACGGCGCTGCCGTTGACGCAGCGTCATTGGGCACGGGTCGCCGAACGCGGCGGATGGCAGATGCTGCGCATGAACCTGAACACGTTCTTGCGGCATAAGGTGTTCGAGTACCGGGCAACACGACGCATGGTCGCTCGGCGTTTGACGGATCGCGATGCCATCGCCAGGGCCCGGGTCTTCCCGTACCAGTTGATGGCTGCATGGATGAACGTCGACCGGACGATGCCGCAGGAGATCAAGGACGCGCTCGCCGACGCCATGGAAATCGCGCTGGAGAACGTGCCGGAGATCGCTGGGCGTGTCGTCGTGTGCCCGGACGTGTCGGGCTCAATGACCTGGCCGGTCACTGGTGATCGTCGCGGTTCGGCCGCGCGCGTGACGTACTTGGACGTGGCAGCCCTGTTTGCGGCGGCCATGTTGCGGCGCAACCCGTCAGCGCGGGTTATGCCGTTCGATACGCGTGTCCATGAGGTCGAAATCTCGCCGCGCGATCGCGTGGTCCATACGGCGGCGGCGCTGTCGTCGTTCTGTGGCGGCGGAACCGCTTGCTCGGCACCGCTGGTGAAGCTCAACGCCGAACGAGCGCCGGCCGATCTGGTCATCTTGATTTCGGATAACCAGTCATGGATTGACAACCACGGGCGTGGCGCAACCCGCGTCATGGAGCAGTTTAACAAGCTGAAGCGGCGTTGCCCGAACGCCAAGCTTGTGTGCCTGGACATCGCGCCCTACGCCGACACGCCGGCGCACAACCGCGATGACGTACTCAACATCGGCGGCTTCTCGGACGCAGTGTTCGACTTGATCGCCGATTTTGCACACGGTCGCCTTGGTCCGGGCCACTGGATCGGGGAGATTGAAAAGGTACGGCTATAGGTCACTGCAACAAGAACGGCCCGGGGGAATGCCGGCGGGACTACATCGCATCCAATCGAGGACCGTCTCGCCAACAGTTCTTGTCCCCCGGGCCGCTTGAACGGGTAGAAATGTCGGAGCGACACATAGAACTGATCCGCAACGGCATCTGGATCGGAGATCGCAACGCGAGGAGTATCGCAAGACAGCCAAAGCCGCGGCGAATGCCGATGGAACTACATCGACTTTGCATCGCCAGGTCGCGGGTTCGAATCCCGCCCGGCCCGCCAATCTCCAACTTGGGGACACTCGAGTGATAGGGGCCGGTAGCTCAGCGGTAGAGCGGGAAACGTTTCATCAACCCCTTGTCGCCGCGGCTTTGTCTATCGTGTGAGATATTGAAATGATCAGGATTGACGGATCGCAAGGAGAAGGTGGCGGACAGGTTCTGCGGTCGGCACTGACGCTGTCGGTGCTGACGGGGCAACCCTTCGAAATCGTAAATATTCGCGCCGGTCGTTCCCGTCCCGGCCTTCTTCGTCAGCACCTAACGGCGCTTCGCGCGGCAGCCGCCGTTTGTGGCGGCGGCCATAGTGATGCCGCCACCCTCGGGTCGACCAAATTGAGTTTCCATCCGGGCGACGTCCGCGCCGGCAATTTCGAGTTCGCCGTCGGCACGGCCGGCAGCGCGACACTGGTTTCCCAAACCATATTGTTGCCCCTGTTGCGCGCCGGCGCCGGATCACGTGTGCTGGTTTCCGGCGGCACGCATAATCCCGCTGCTCCACCGTACGGATTTCTCGAGACAAGCTACCTGCCGTTGCTCACCGCGATGGGCGGGTCGGTGGCAGCCAAACTCCTGAACTTCGGTTTCATGCCCGCCGGCGGCGGCCGAATTATGCTCGAGGTCGCAGGCGACGATACCCTGACGCCGATCGCACTGACCACGCGCGGTGCTGTGCGCGAGATCGTTGCCGAAGCGATTTTCGCCAACTTTCCCTACGACATCGCCGCTCGCGAGTTGGACGAAGTCGGCCGGCTGCTATCCCTGCCCGCGTCGGCGCTCAGGGTTCGCGAGGTCAAATCCTCCGGGCCGGGCAACGTATTGATGCTCACGGTCAGGAGCGAAAACGTAACCGAAGTGTTCACCGCATTTGCTGAACGTGGTGTTCCGGCAGAAGAAGTCGCCGGCCGCGTCGCCGCCGAAGTTCAGACCTACCTCGCGGCGGAAGTCGCTGTCGGCCCCTATCTGGCCGACCAGTTGCTCTTGCCGTTGGCCATCGCCGGAGGTGGCGAGTTCACGACGGTTGAGCCAACGCTGCACACACTGACCAACGCCAGCATCATCAAGGCGTTCCTGCCGGTCGCCATTCATTTTCAACCCATCGGCGATAGTGGCAACGTCACCGTTCGCGTCGAAAACCAAGAATAGTTGGAAGAGCATCATGCGACATCTCATTTTGATGCGTGGCGCCCCGGGCGTCGGCAAGTCGACGTTTATCGAACAGCAAGGCCTCAAGCCCTTTGCCATTTCTCCGGACGAGTTTCGCATGCGTCTGGGTGGCCTCGTGATGTCACCCGCCGGCGAGATCGTGATTAGCCACGCCCACGAAAAGCAGGTCTGGAGCGAGATCGAGGAGGTGCTGGACTTCAAGATGGGTCAGGGCCAATTCGTGGTTCTCGACGCCACATTCCAGCGCGCGCGCGATTTCGCCCTGCCGGTCAAGGTCGCCGAGCGTCACCGCTACCAGATCCACTGCATCGACTTCGCAGGCGTGCCGCAGCAGGTCGCCTTGGAGCGCAATCGTCAGCGTGCCGGCTGGAAGGTCGTGCCGGATCACGTCATTGCCACAGCCTACGAGCGCTTCACCAACAATCCGGTCCCGAAGTCGATCGCGCGAATTCCATTGGAGGACGCCGAACGCATTTCCCTCCTCGACAGGCTCGAACCGCCCCTCCGGGATCTCTCGGCCTACCGCCAGGTGATGCACATTGGCGATCTGCAAGGCTGCTTCGCCCCCGTCGCGGAATTGCTTTCCGACGGCTTCCGCGACGACACCTACTACATTTTCATCGGCGATCTGCTGGACCGCGGCATCCAGAACGGCGAATGCATCCGCTTTGCCGTTGATGAGATTCTGCCGCGAACCAATGTGGCGCTGATCTGGGGCAATCACGAATATCACATTCACCGGTTCTCGAAGAACCTCGAGCCGGTCTCACGCGAGTTCAAGTTCAACACGCTGCCGCAACTGGAGGCGGTCAAGTTTACGCGCGCCGAGGCCAACGCCCTGCTCGACAAGGCCGAAGATGCCTTCACCTATGACTTCCACGGTCGCAAGGTGCTGATCACCCACGCCGGCATGTCACGCGTGCCGGAGCGCCTCGTCACGACCGCCTCCCAGCAGTTTTGGAAAGGCACGGGCACATACGATGATCCGGTCGACGAGACTTTCGCGCGCAACATGGCAGGAAGTGGCTGGATGCAGGTTCACGGCCATCGCAATAGCCACCGCCTCCCGGTCGAAGCAGCGCCTGGCAGTTTCAATCTCGAAGGCGAAATCGAGTTTGGCGGCCACCTGCGCGTGATGACTCTGGTGGCCGGCGACGATGGCCTCTTGACAGAATCGCGCGAAATCAAGAACGAGGTCTTTCGCAGGGGACGCTCGGCCGGTCTCGATCGCCTTGGCCCGTCAGATCCGGCTGCCGGCAATTCGGGTGAGGCCGGCAAGATTTCGGTCGAGCTTCTGGCGCGCCTCGAAGGCCACAGCCTGGTCCAGGCCAAGTCATTCCTCAGCCACCCCCACGTCAAATCACTGAACTTCACGCGCAAGGCCTTCTTCTCGGGGCAATGGGACGAGGTCAACCTAATGGCCCGGGGGTTATTCGTCGCCGACGATCGACGTATCGTCGCCCGCTCTTACCCGAAGTTCTTCAATCTCGAAGAACGACCGGAAACCCAGATGCGCAACCTGCGTACGCGCCTGCAGTTTCCGTTGCGCATGTGGGTCAAGGAGAACGGCTACCTCGGTATCCTCGGTTGGGATCACGTCGCCGGTGAGCTCTTCTTCGCCTCCAAGAGCACGCCGGAATCCGACTTTGCAGTCTGGTTTCGCGAGATCTTCGAAGGAGATGCCGGCGAACGTGGCGTTGCACGTGCGCGCGACGTTGTTGCCAAGCGCAATCTGAGCCTGGTGTTCGAAGTCAACGATCCTGTTCGCGATCCGCACATGATCGCCTATGAACGCCCGCATGTGGTGCTGCTCGACGCCATCGCCCGTGAGGAGCGTTTCCACCGCGTGCCCTATGCAGAACTCCGCCAGATTGCCGATATGCTTGGCGTTCGCGTCAAACAGCCGGGCCCGACATTTCGCGCTTGGAACGACTTTGCCGGCTGGCATCGCGCAGTCGAGCGCGATGGGCGCCTTTACCAGTGGCGCGGCCAGGACATCGAAGGCTTCGTCGCTGAGGACACGGCCGGCTTCCAATTCAAGATCAAGCTCGATTTCTACAGTTTCTGGAAATGGATGCGCTCGCATCGCGACCGGGTTCGCCGCGCCCGTGAGAAGGGCCAGCCCTTGCCGCTTCCCCCTGACGACACCGAGGCGGCCAGGTTTCACGAGTGGCTGATCGTGCAGCCTGACGACGCGCTTTCCCAGGACATCATTGCGCTACGCGAGCGCTTCCGCGCGGAAACCCCGGGATCCGTCCCGGGGTAGCGTGCTGTTCGACGGCGCCTGCGCCTGCACCGCGTGTTCTGCATGTCTCGCTCGTTATCAAATAAATGATGTGCCGGGCGGCAGCGCGGCCGTGCATTTGCGCGTATGCTGGTTGGGACGCATCCCCTGAAGGTCCAACAGCTGAAGGACTGCTTGCGATGAGCATCGCCGAGAAATTCGACAACGATCCGGGCCATCGGCCATTGACTGCGGAGATCGCGGCCTGGCTCGCCGGACTTGAAACGGACGAAATTTCCTCTGAGGCCCTGACCTGGGCGAAGCACGCGCTGCTCGATTGGTTTGGAGTGACGATCGCCGGGGCCAATGAGCCGCTGGTCGATATCCTGGTTGATCTTTACGCAGACGGTGCCGGCGGAACCACGGTTGTTGGCCGGGGCGCCAAAGCCACCATGGAGAACGCCGTTCTAATCAACGGCTCAACCTCTCACGCGCTCGATTACGATGACGTCAACGGCCGGCTCGGCGGGCATCCGACGGTGCCGGTTGCGCCGGTCGTGTTGGCGCTCGGAGAACATCTCGGCGCGCGTGGGCGGGACATACTCGCAGCCTTTGTTGCCGGCACTGAAGTGGAGTGCCTGATCGGCGATATGGGCGCGCGCGGTCACTACCAACAAGGCTTCCACGCGACGGCAACGATCGGCACCTTCGGGGCCGCCTCTGCGGCCAGCAAATTGCTCGGTCTCAACGAGAAACAGATCCGCAACGCGCTTGGCATCGCGGCGTCGCAGGCCGCAGGCCTCAAGTCCAACTTCGGCACGATGACCAAGCCCTTCCACGCCGGCAAGGCGGCAATGAATGGCCTAATGGCGGCGCGCATGGCAGCCAAGGGCTTCACTGCAAACGAGGCTGTTATCGAGTGTGCGCAGGGCATGGCCGACGTGATGATGCCGGGTTTCCAGGCAGGTTTCACCGCACCGAACCCGGCAGGCTACTTTGCGGTGCAGCAAACCCTCTTTAAGTATCACGCTGCCTGCTACCTCACCCATGCCAGCATCAACGCCATCGGTGAATTGCGCGACAAGCACGGCATCGGCCTCGACGACTTGCAGGCCATGACGCTGCAGATCGACCCGGGCCATCTGACCGTGTGCAACATTCCCGATCCCACGACCGGGCTGGAGATCAAGTTCTCGATCCGTCACTGCGCCGCAATGGCGCTCGCCGGCATGGACACGTCGGCACTCGCGACTTACTCGGATGAGAATGCTGCGGATGCGCGTCTCGCTGCGGCACGCGCCAAGATAGATCTCGAAACGACGACCGATGTCGAACGTCACGCCGCCCGCGTCCTGCTCACGCTGAGAGACGGTCGCACACTCGAGGCGCACTCCGATGCCGGTGTCCCGGCTGCGGACACCGATGAACAGTGGACCAAGCTCTCGGCAAAGTTCGACTCGCTCTGCCGGCCGGTCATCGGGGGTGAGCGCGCCGATGCGTTGAAGCAGGGCATCGTCGATCTGGCGGACGCCTCCGATATCGCCGGCCTGATGCAAGCCGCAAGCTGATCGGCTGACCACCCAATGCGGCCGTCGCTTGCTACGCGCCGCTGATGGTCGGCCAAGTCTGAACCTGAGAGGATAAATCCCATGCGTGAAGCCGTCATCGTCTCCACCGCCCGCACGCCGATCGGCAAGGCCTATCGCGGTGCCTTCAACAACACCTCCGCCCAGGAACTCGGTGGTCATGCCGTCCGGTCTGCGGTCGAGCGCGCCAAGATCGAGCCCGCCGAAGTCGAAGACGTGATCATTGGCGCGGCCCTGCAGCAGGGCTCCACGGGTTACAATATCGGCCGCCAGGTTGCGCTACGCGCTGGCCTGCCGACCAGCGTTGCAGGCATGTCGATTGATCGCCAGTGTGCCTCCGGCATGATGGCGATTGCGACGGCCGCCAAGCAGGTTGTCGACGATGGTATGCAGGTTGCCGTAGGCGGTGGCCTTGAATCGATCTCGCTGGTGCAGAACGAGCACCGCAACGCCTATCGCGCTCAGGACGACTGGCTGAAGGAACACATTCCCGCCGTCTACATGTCGATGCTCGAAACCGCCGAAACGGTCGGCGAGCGCTACGGCATCTCGCGCGAAGCGCAGGACGAGTATGCCTTTCAGTCGCAGCAGCGCACGGCGATCGCCCAGCAGGCCGGCCGCTTCGACGAAGAGATCGTACCGATGCAATCCACAATGCTTGTCCAGGACAGGGAGACCAAGGAGATTTCGTCGCGAGAGGTCACTCTGGAGAAAGACGAAGGCAACCGGCCGTCCACGACGATAGAGGGATTGTCCGGGCTGCAGCCGGTCTTCAAGGACGGCATGGCGATCAAGGAAGGCAAGCACATCACGGCCGGCAACGCCTCCCAGCTGTCCGACGGCGCTTCCGCCGCGGTGGTCATGGAAGCGAAAGAGGCCGAGCGTCGCGATCTGAGCCCGCTTGGCATTTACAAGGGAATGGCCGCGGCTGGCTGCGATCCTGATGAGATGGGCATTGGTCCGGTTTTCGCCGTGCCCAAGCTTCTTGCAAAGCACGGCCTCAAGATGGACGACATCGACCTTTGGGAGTTGAACGAGGCCTTCGCCGTGCAGGTTCTCTATTGCCGCGACAAGCTCGGCATCCCGAACGAAAACCTCAATGTCAATGGTGGCGCCATCTCGATCGGCCACCCCTACGGCATGTCCGGTGCTCGCCTTGTCGGCCATGCCTTGATTGAAGGCAAGCGCCGTGGTGCCAAGAACGTCGTCATTACGATGTGCGTTGGCGGTGGCATGGGCGCTGCCGGGCTATTCGAGGTCGTATGAGGATTAGCCCTGGATCGTAAGACCGGCTTCGATTTGTTCACCGAAGTCCCGGCGTTCAGCGCCGGGATTTTCTTGCGTGGAGCCGAGCATGTTCCTTTCCGTATTCGACATCTTCAAGATCGGTGTCGGGCCCTCGAGTTCCCACACCATGGGCCCGATGGTGGCGGCCGCACGCTTTCTTGACGTCATTCGGGCGAGACGCGATCCGGAACCGGGCACCGGCGAGCCGGCTGGCCTCAACTGTCACCTGCATGGATCCCTCGCCTTTACCGGCAAGGGGCACGCCACCGACCGCGCGGTAATTCTGGGTCTTTCGGGCTTCGATCCTGCCACGCTCGATCGAACCGAGGCGGACGCGGCGATTGCTGCAAACCATCGAACCAAGTTCGTCTCACCGCAGGGCCTGCCGCGATTGGCATTCGATCCGGAAAGCAATCTGATCTTTGATTACGGTCCGCCACTGCCGGGCCACGCCAACGGCCTGCGATTTGAGTGCACTGACGAAGCCGGCCGCGTGCGCCATCGGGAGGTTTATTACTCTGTCGGTGGCGGGTTCGTCGTGACAGCCCACGAACTGGAACAGGGTGCAAGCAAGGATGCCGATACCGCCGCCCTTGCCACCGTCCCGTATCCCTTTCGAACTGCGCGAGAGATGCTGTCGATGGGCGCCGAAAGCGGCAAGTCCATCGCGCAGATGAAACGCGCCAACGAACGCGCGCACCTTGGCACCGATGACCTCGATACCAGACTGGATGCGATCTGGCGGGCCATGAACGCGTGCATCGACCGCGGCCTCGCGACCGATGGCATCTTGCCGGGCGGACTGCAGGTCAAACGCCGTGCTGCCGCGATATACGCTAAGCTGCAGGAAGAGCGCGGGCTCAACATTTTGCAGCCTCACGTGGTCAACGACTGGATCAGTTGCTATGCCATGGCTGTCAATGAGGAGAACGCTGCCGGCGGCAGGGTCGTCACGTCTCCGACGAATGGTGCGGCCGGCGTCGTGCCCGCCGTCATTCGCTACTATCTCGACCATTGCATTGGAGCCGGCGAGGCGGGTTTGCGCACCTTTCTTCTGACCGCGGCAGCCATTGGCGGGCTTATCAAACACAACGCGTCGATTTCCGGCGCTGAGGTCGGGTGTCAGGGTGAGGTCGGCTCTGCCTCCGCTATGGCTGCGGCAGGACTTTGCGCTGTTCTCGGAGGCACCAACGCGCAGATCGAAAACGCAGCCGAGATCGCCCTCGAACATCACCTTGGAATGACCTGCGATCCGGTCAACGGCCTGGTCCAGGTTCCGTGTATCGAGCGCAATGGCCTGGGAGCGATCAAAGCCGTCGCCGCCGCCTCGCTCGCGCTACGCGGCGACGGCCAACATTTCATGCCGCTGGACAACTGCATTTCAGCAATGCGCGACACTGGCCGTGACATGGATGCAAAATACAAGGAAACGAGTCAGGGCGGGCTCGCCGTGAACCTGCCGGAGTGCTGAGCATTGTGCCAGCGCCCGGTTTGTCAAACGATTGCATATAGCGCGATTTGCACGGACGAGCGTTTGCGCGCGCCGGTGCCGACAAAGAGTGTACGGTTGACCCAGGCATAGCGCGGATCACCGGTTTCCAGGCGTGCCTGGGTGCGCATGTAGTATTGTGCCGGGTCGCAGTCCTCGCCGGCGGCAAGACGGGCCATCACCTCCGGTGGCCCGTGGCGGAAGCCGTAGTTTTTGACTTCGATGAGCGCGCCGTCATTTGTTTCGAAGGCGTAGCGCGTATCAATCTCGGCAACATTGTCATCGAACACCGTTTGCCAATCCGCCCCGAGAATCAGAATCTGGCCCGACAGCCGTTTGCCGCGCACCGTGCCGCCGACAATCGGGATTATTCGACGGTGACCTCCTCGGCCGCGCCCCATCTCGCGGGGCGGTGCAAGCTCAACGGTGAGATCGCAAACGTGTTCGAGTTTCGGTGGCGCAAGCATAGATCTGTCGTGCCTTCTTCATTCGTTTTGGATCATTTCGGCCGTAGGCGGAATCGCATCGCTACGAACCGGCCGGCTCCCCTCCCGACCACCCACGGCATCATTGTATCGGTGGGCGGGAGCGGGATGGTTTCAGCTCAACCTGAAAGACCATGAGGCAACGCCGGCGTCGATCCGCTGCGATTACGTTCTCTACGAGCGCTACCTTGTTGACATATGCTGCGCACTCCGCCAACTCGCGGCGATCGTTGACACCGGGCACGATCGTGTCGCCCCCCAATCACTGAACAGGCATTCGTCTTCGAGCGCCTCGCGCGTCGTCTCGCCCCACAGCAAACCTTGCCGCCGCCCCCGAGAGTCGGTTCCGAAACAGGTCACAGGCGGCCAGTTGGCGGAGTTTCATCGGTCTGGGACTCGTCCGGGAAAACTGAACGTCCATTGTCCGATCATGCAATGAGTGCTTTGGCCAGCATGACGTGAATACCCTTGTTACCGTTGACGACCTGTGTCACGCGTAGATCGGCGGCGAGGCTGCACAAGGTATACGCCTCTGCCCGTGTCCGGTTCGTGCGCGCCACAATCAGATCGATCATCTGCCGCAGCGCAATCACCACACACTGATCGAGATCGGGATCGAACGCCATGGTGATGACATGGCTGAGTGTTTCCGCCTGCGGCCATTCAAGCGACAAGTCTTTGCGCACGTGAAGTTCGAACGTGCCGATCAATCCCGTCTCGATCGCGGTCACGCATACTTCGCCGTCACCTTGCGCGCCGTGCCCATCGCCCACCGAAAACAGCGCGCCGGCAACGTGCACCGGCAGGAACAACGTCGTGCCGGCGACCAGTTCCTTATTGTCGAGATTGCCGCCGTTCCGCCTTGGCGGCAACGTGCTCACCATGCCCCATTGCTCAGGGGGCGCAACGCCCATTACTCCGAAAAACGGATTGAGCGGCAATTCGAGGCCCCACGGCATCGTGCCGATCATCCGAGCGCGATCAAGCGCAATGTGCATCAAATGGGGTTCTGGAAAGTCATCCGGCAGGGCGCCGGCTAATGGCCGTATACGATTGTAGCCCCAGTCGTAGGCGAGCTTTATGTCTTTGATACGAACTTCGAGCACGTCACCGGGCGTCGCGCCGTCAATCGCAACCGGTCCTGTACAGATGTGGCCCGGTAGTTTGCAATCGACCCGTTCGTGGATCTGCCGCAACGCCTCGGGCACATGCATAGGTGGTTCGGGCATGACGTCGGGCCCGCCGGACACCGTACCAATCGTCACGGTCGCGCCACTCTCCAAGGTCAGAACCGGGGCCAGGGCCGCATCGAAGTAGCCCCAGTGCACCGTCTCAGGCGTTGCCTCAACATGATAGGCCATGCTCTCATCCTTACCCGATCGGTTGTCATGTGAGACCTCCCGCAAAGACTTTCGCCGCCGCCTTGCGCGCAGTCAGGAATGTCGCGCTGATGCGCACCGGGCGATGCCGGTGTTGTCAAAGCGCGAGGCCCTACCCGGTCGAAGCCGGGCGCTGGCCGCCGAGTTCATGATGACCGTTGCCGTTGCGCAGATCTTTCAAGGCCATAAGACCGCGGTTCAGTTCGGCGCCGAGAATTATTGTCACGGCGGTAATCTGGAAGAAGATCAGTGCCACCATCAATTGCGACAGGCCGGCATAAAAGCGCGTGTAGTTGCTATAGCTGAGGTAGTAGGAATAAAGCGCACCGATAGCGAGCCATAGCAGGATCGTCAGCGTTACGCCGGGCCAGACATCCGCAATGCGACGTCTGCCGGCCGCCAGCCACAGGTGAATGGCGAACAACTGCACCGCGATGATGGCGGCGGCAATCGCATACAATGCACCGGACTGGACCCAGCTCGAGTTCAGAAACGTGCGCAACAGTTCCGACTTGATCAGCGTATCGAGCCCCGGTGCCACCAGCAGCGTCCAGGTCAGCGCCAAAAGCACCACCGCCGTTACCAGCACGTGCAGCATGCTAAGCGTCAGACACACGAAATAGTTGCGGGTCTCTTGCACGCGATAGGCAAGGTTGAGTGCTGTCCTCAGCGTTTCGATCGCACTTGTCGCAAAGAACATCGTCACGGCGCCGCCAAGCGTCAGCAGGTCGATGCGGCTCGATGTCATGATTGCCTCGACCTGTGGCACCAGACCTTTGGCAACATCTTTCGGCAGAATCTGGAACAGGTGGTCAATCGCCTGCTTGGCCAGGTCGGGGCCGCCCAAAATGCCGGCCAGCGCACCAAGCAGAATGCAGAACGGGAACAACGATACAAGGAACGAGAACGCAACGGCGCCCGCCATTGAGAACTGGCTGTGTTCATAGAGCCGGTAGATGGCTTCGATGACTGCGCGTTTGCTGCCCATAAGGATGAAAGGTAACCCCTCATGACCGCCCTAAGTGTGACGTTGTAACGTAGGAACCGACTTTGGCATGGTCCAGGCATGTAGGACATATGTCACACTACGGTGCAATATTATCACAAGAGCTGGGGAGAATTCGTCAAGCGTGTCAGCGGTGCTCCTCGACGTGGCGCTCGATCAGTGCCTTGTTGAAGGCTTCCATGGCCTTCATGCGCTCGGCCCAGCCGACGATTCTGCAGTCATCACTAAGGGCCACCACGGGCAGACGGTGCTGGCCGGTGCGATCGAACATCCGCAACGCAGTCTCGACCGTGTCGTTGGCGGTTAGCCAATCCGGTTGCAATGCGGGGTCGCGTTGTTTGCCGCCGCTACCGTCGTGATCGAGTTCCGCAAATTCGCGCACGGTAAGTGATCGCATGATTTCCTGGTGTGGTCCGTCCTTGACGGCCAGACCGCGTTTTGACAACTGCCAATGGAAAAAACTATGGCCAAGCGCCGCTCGCGTCAGGCCGTGCGCAATCGAAACCGTGAGCATGAGGGCGAGCGAGATATCATATCCGTTGGTTACTTCGAGAATGATCAGGGTGCTCGAGATCGGAGCGCCGAGCACCGACGCGGCCACCGCGCCCATCCCGAGAATGGCGTAGAGGCCCTGGTTGGAGGACATTTCCGGAAACAACGAGCTGGCAATGACACCAAACGAGCCGCCGGCCATCGCCCCGAGGTAGATTGCCGGCGAAAAGATGCCGCCCGCAAACCGGGTTGCAAGCGTGATCGCCGTCGCCGCCGTCTTCGCGACCAGGAGCGCCAGCATCAGCCACAACGGATACTGGACCTGAAGCGCTGCGTCCGTTGCCTCGTAGCCGACACCGAGAACCTGTGGGAAAAAGAGTGCAATCGCGCCGACCATCAAGCCGCCGACAACCGGCCTGAGCCACAACGGCACTTCGACCTTCCACGAAATCTTTTCGGTGACCATCAATGCCGTTTCGAATGCGATGGCGACTGCCGCACAAGTAACCCCAAGCAGCGCGAACGCAGGGAACTCCCAATATGTCGTGATTTGGTATTCGGGAATGATGAACGCCGGAAAGTCACCGAGATGGATACGCGCGACAATCGTCGCGGCAACCGAAGCAATGACGATCGGTACGAAGGCACTCAGGGCATAGTGGGCGAGAATAACCTCGTGCGCGAAGATCACGCCGGCCATCGGCGCATTGAACGACGAGGCGACCGCCGCAGCAACGCCACAAGCCAACAGCGTGCGCCGCGTGCCGCGCGTCAAATCGAAGAAATTCTCGATATAGGACGCAACGGTGGCGCCAAGATGCACGATCGGGCCTTCCCGACCCGCGCTGGCGCCGAAGCCCAGCGAAAGCGACGCAAGCACGATGCTCCAGCCACCGGCGGAAACGGAGAGATTGCTGTTGTGCAGCGCCCGGGCTTCGATGACATCGGCGACGCCCTGCGCCCGCCGGCCGGGCATATGATTGTAGAGGATATACCCGACCAGTGCTCCACCGACAGCAGGAGCCAGCAGTATCAACCACCAGGGCGCAGCCGCCGCCGCGGATACAACCTTTTCCGAAGTCGTCCCAAGCCAGAGAAACTGGATGATACCGATCGACCAGCGAAACACGACCGATAGATAAGCGACAATCACGCCGACCCCGAGTGCCAGGGCCCAGACCAGGAATTGGCGCTCGCCGAGGAACGTGCGGACGTTGTGCCCGATTTGCGCGTTAAGAAGATCGATTACGGGTTGCACGATCTGTCGCCCGCGCAGAAGCCATCCGCCGTGTTCACCGGCGCGCTCGGCGGCATGATCGCGCCTTTCGCCGTCACCGCCGCTGCCTCTCGCGGCTGCGTCGCCGTGCGCAAATTGGCTGGTATCTTGTTGATCCATCACCCTGCCAACATCGATCCCGGCAACCGCGGGCTTCGGCAAGCCGTTGTCGGGAGCGCAAGCTACCTCATAAGGCCATCCGACCCTTGTGCATCGGATGTCATTGAACCGCAAACACCCGCCCGTCACACGCGTGTAGCGCACCTGACGTTTGGTGCCTGTGTGCGGCTGCTCTCTCAACCAACCGCCAGGTGCAAAGCTACACGAGAAACATGGGTTTGCTCGTGTTCCTTATGCTTCTGACATTTGCTCTCGACATCGCCTCACGGGATAGCAAATTTCAGAACCGGAACACTAGCCCGCCCTGCGTGCGTTGAACAATTCGGAACTGGCGGTTAACGTGCCGGCCGTCCGATCAATCCGAATTTTCCCCGAATGGTTGTCAAACTGGCACCGTGGCTGTTCGTGACCATGTGGTCCACCGGCTACATCGGCATGAAGCTTGGCGCACCCTATGCCGAGCCCATGACCTTTTTGAGTGTACGGTTTATTGCGGTCCTGGTTGTCCTGGTGCCGGTGTTTTGGCTTTGGGGTGTTCGCCAATTGCCTTGGCGCGACTGGCTCAACGCTATGTTCATCGGCGCCTGGCTGCACGGCATTTACCTCGGCACCGTGCTTTGGGCGATCAAGAACGGAATGGCGGCCGGCGTCGCTGCCCTTATCATCTCGCTGCAACCAATCTTAACGGCGGTTTTGGCACCGCTGGCGCTTGGCGAGAAAATTCACGGATACAACTGGCTTGGATTGTTGCTCGGTTCCTTCGGCGTCTTTTTGGTCGTCTTTCCAACTCTCGATGTCTCTGCCCCGGTCGCGACACCGCCTGCTCTGGGAGTATGCCTGTTCTCGCTCTGCGCAATCACGTTCGCAACGCTCTATCAAAAGGCGACTGCCGCGGATCTCGACCTCAAATCCTCTCTCATTCCGCAGTATACGGGCGCCGCCGCGGTCGTCGGCGCGTATGCGATCGCCTTTGAATCTCGCGAAATTACCTTGTCGCGCGAATTCATCATTGCCCAGATCTGGCTCGTCCTGGTTCTCTCGATAGGTGCCGTGAGCCTGTTTCTCTACCTGTTGCGCGAGAACGCGGCCTGGCGCACCAGCGCTCTGTTCTACCTGATCCCGCCGACGACGGCGGTTTTTGCCTGGGCTCTCTTTGGAGAAACATTGGTCCACTGGCAGATTGCAGGCATGCTGACCGTAATGGCCGGTGTCGCCATCAGCCGCCGGCAGCCCGAATAAAGAAAATCGAAGGAGATTCATGGACCTGGCACGGATCAAAGCATATTGTTAACCAGAATGCCGCAGTCTTTCCTGGACAGGAAACACACGGACTGGCCCACGGACAGGCCTTTGTCGCCGCGCTCAGCAACTGGTTCGCAATTGTGCCGCGTCGCAGGTAGATCATGAGCAACGGAATTGTCGAACAGCTGAAGGGGTTGGAGCGCGAAAAGGCGCGGCTCGACAATCTCCTTGCGCCAGACCCTGATTGGCAGGTCTATCATGGCCTGATCAACGCTTCGCCGGGCCGCCCTGAGACCGAACTGGCAAATGAGATCGAACTGCCGGTAGATGTCGCCGACGCGCTTGGCACAAATCGACTGTTTCAGGCGCGCCGTAAGATTTTGGACGCCATCGACCTTCTTGAAGACCTGCTGGCGCGTCCCGGCGCCTATCCTGACGCCTTGGCCCCTAGAGAAACACCGCCGCAAGCCGGCAGGCAGGAAGACGCGGCGGACCGCAGTCCGGATTCCGTTCCGCGCCGCGAGGATGTCATCCCAGCAGAAGTTTCTGGTCGCTTCGGCGCGCCGGATCTGGCAACGGCGGGCGCAGGCGAGGCATTTCGCACCAAGGTCAAAGTTAAATCGCCGTCTCCGCCGCCGGGCACACAGAGCCAATCTGAAACATCAGTTTCCCCATTCAGCGCAGGCGACGATCTGACCCGAATTGAAGGCGTCGACCGTGAACGTGCCTTGCAGCTACGTACCCTCGGCATGACGACGTTTGCTGCCGTAGCCGGATGGTCGCAGGCTGACATCGCGCGCATTGCGCACGAACTGGGTGTTGGTGGAGACATTGTATCGCAGGATTGGGTGGGCCAGGCGCAACGCCTTTTGGAGATTGCGCCGGCTGACACACTGGCCAAGCGCGATGCGGGAACGGCTGCCGAAAGTTCGAATGGCACGCCTGACGGTGAGGCCGAACGCATCGACACGGACTCCGGCCCCGACCAGTTGTCTCGGGCGGTGGGTGACAAGACCGCCCCGCTTTCAGCCGGCATCTCGGCCGCTGACGTCAATTTGGATGCCAAAGCCAGCCGGCTTGTGTCGGTCGATCGGCCGGTAGAAATTGAGCCGGCCACCGATGCCGCCGGCGCCGAAGATTCTATCAACGACGAGTCGCTCGTGCCCGATGTCGTGCCCGGCGCCGCGATCGCAACAGCAATTGGCGCACTCGCTGTTGCAGCTAATGATGATCAGCCCGACGATCTAACGCAGATTAAAGGGATCAATTCTGCTGATTGCGCATTCCTCCATCGACAAGGGATCGTCGGTTTTGCAACGATTGCAGACTGGACGGCCGCCGATGTGAAACGTTTCCGCGTACTGCTGGGTGACCCGAAGCGGATCTCCCGCGAACAGTGGATCGAACAGGCGGCGCTTCTCGGATCTGCCAAGCCAACCGCCTTTACGCTCGCGCGCGCCATGCGCGTGCCGCTCGTGCCGCCCCCGCCCGATAGCCCATGGGAACGGCGCCCTCCAATCGTTGCTGAGCCGGACGCAACTGAGGCATCGCCTGCACACACCGCAACGGGCGAGGAGCACGACGGAAGCGCCGAACCCACACCAACGCAGCCCCCTTCGCAAGCGGTCGACCGTTCGACGCCCCAAGCAGGCACGGTTCCAACTGCTGAAATTGCCAATGAGGTAAAAACCGCAAACGATGTTGTTGCAGATGCCGACCGTCGTCAGGCTGCACTCAACGAGCGCATCGCGCGGTTGGAACAGACGATATCGACGATCGTAATGCCGGATCTCAAACGTCCGCCTCCTGAGTTTCCGAACCGCCGCGACACAAGTGCGCCTCCGCAATCAGCGGCGCCGGCAATGCAATCATCTCCTGTAACGCCGGCGGTCTCCGAGCCGGACGCGGAGAACGACCTGGACATCGCTCCTGTGGTGCTGCCGGAACCGCCGTTCAACGTCGCGCCGGAGGACGCCAACAGCGCGGCCCCGCCGTTGGGCGACGAGCCGGTCGATGAAGCGGAAGTGCAGATCATCAGGATTGAGCGCCGCCAGCCGACGCCATCACCGGTGGTTGGCGCACAGTCTGGCGCATCGAAAATGCCGGCCGCTGCAGACGACAGCATCCACGATGGATGGTCGCCTTTCGACCTTGCACGGCGCCTCGATCGCTATGCGCCGGAAGACGAGACCGATCTTGAAGCCGCGCTCAGGTTCTCGACGGAAGTCGAAGAGGCCAGCGTTCAAATAATTCGTTCTGAGAAAGACCAAACCGCAGCTGATGTCGTGCCGGATAGTGCTGATCGGCAATCGCCACGGCCGAACGCACACAAGCCCGAACCGAAAGCCACGCCACGTAAACGACCGGAGCGACGCTTCCTGAGTGCGCTGACGGGAAAACCGTCGGAACGTTGAACCGCTTCAGGCGTGCGGCAGCCTGCAGTTCCTGGCATTCGCAGGTCTTGCGGCGTGTCACCACATCGTCATACCGCAGTGCAACATGTTTTTCTCGCCCGCGTTCGACACCGGCCGATTCAAGGGACGCGCGATGACAGCGAAACCGCACTCTGCTGCACAATTACAAGGCTCTGACGGCATCGTTCTTGACATGGCGGCGGACGTTGTCGCGGCCGCCGACCGCATTCTGGTTCTCGCCAAGACTGCAGTCCACGAACGTGTTGGAGATAAGCCCGCCGACGATGCACATCAGCACATAGCACATGGCCTCGCCTGGCTTGCGACTTACGTCGAGGCCCTGCGCCAGATGGAAGGCTGGGGCCGGCGAATAGCGGCCGAGCAGCGCTCCGGTGAAATCGAGGCTCTCATCCTGACGGTGGCGATTGGCGAATATGCAGCTCAAATTGCCGGCGGTATCGCCATGAGCCAGGGCGAGACGGTTCGCCTTTCGGAACTGGGTGTGGCACGAGCGGACGTGCGCGAATTTGAGGACGCAACAGAGCGCGCTGTAGCGCGCGCGCAGGACCCAGCCGTCCGAAGTCGAATAGCTGAACTGATCGCCGAACACCCCACCGTCACGACATTCGGCGACAGCGGCCTGGATGAAACCCACGCGGCCATGCAGGAGGAAATGCGTCGTTTCAGCGAGGCAGAGGTTCTCCCTCATGCACACGAATGGCATCTCCAAAACAACTATATTCCGCTGGAAACGATCCAGAAGCTTTCGGAACTCGGCGTTTTCGGCGTTTCGTTGCCGGAAGAGTTTGGCGGACTTGGGCTCGGCAAGGAGGCGATGTGCATTGTTTCGGAGGAATTGTCACGCGGCTACATCGGTGTCGGCTCTCTCGGCACACGGTCCGAGATCGCCGGCGAACTGATCCTCGCCAATGGTACCGATGAACAGAAACAGGAACTTCTGCCAAAGATCGCGAGTGGCGAAATCCTGCCGACCGCCGTATTCACCGAACCGAACACCGGGTCCGACTTGGCTTCGCTGAAGACCCGTGCCGAACGCGACGGCGATACCTACAAGGTCTACGGCCAGAAAACCTGGATCACCCATCCGGTTCGTGCCGACGTCATGACGCTGCTCGTGCGCACCAATCCGGACGAGCCCGGCTATCGAGGGCTCTCGATGCTGCTAGCCGAAAAGCCGCGCGGCAGCGACGCTGATCCGTTCCCGGCAGCCGGCATGACCGGTGGCGAGATCGAAGTGCTCGGCTACCGTGGCATGAAGGAGTACGACATCTCGTTCGACGGGTTTGAGGTGCCAGCCTCGCAACTTCTGGGCGGCGCCGAAGGCCAGGGTTTCAAACAGCTGATGGCAACCTTCGAAGCAGCGCGCATTCAAACCGCTGCCCGCGCCGTAGGCGTCGCGCAATCGGCAATGGATCTGGCCTTGCAGTACGCGCAGGAACGCAATCAGTTCGGCAAGCAGATCTATGCGTTCCCTCGGGTCGCTAACAAGATTGTCATGATGGCCGTTGAGATCATGATCGCCCGCCAGCTCACCTATTTCGCGGCCCGCGAAAAGGACTGTGGCCGCCGTTGCGATCTCGAAGCAGGAATGGCCAAGTTGCTCGCGGCTCGCATTGCTTGGGCCTCAGCCGACAACGCATTGCAGGTCCACGGAGGCAACGGGTTTGCGCTGGAATATCCGGTCAGCCGCGTATTGTGCGACGCCCGCATCCTCAATATTTTCGAAGGCGCTGCCGAAATTCAGGCACAGGTCATCGCTCGCCGTCTGCTGGAGGGCGCCAACTAATAAAACCGATACCCGGCATTGGGTCGCGTGTGGGTCGAGCTTCGCTCGGCGAGAAGAGCAATCGCGCGCTGTATGAGACAATGGCAATGGCGGAGCCGCGATCAATACTGATAACGGGATGCTCGTCTGGGGTTGGCCGCGCCTCGGTGGAACTGCTGAAGGCGAGAGGTTGGCGCGTGCTTGCCACGGCCCGCCGGCCCGAGGATCTGGAACGCCTTCGCGACGAGACGGGAGCCGAAACAATCGCTCTCGAACTCACGGATGCATCCTCGATTGCCGCCTGTGCCGACACGGTCCTCACGTTGACCGATGGCAAGTTGGATGCACTTTTCAATAACGCGGCTTTCGCCCAGCCCGGCGCCATCGAGGACCTCGGCGCAGACGCTATGCGCCGCCAATTCGAGGTTAACGTCTTTGGTACGCACGATCTGACCCGCAGGCTTGTTCCTGCGATGCGCGCCAGGCGCAGGGGCCGAGTCGTTTTTTGTTCGTCCGTCCTTGGGTTGATCGCAGTGCCTTACCGTGGCGCATATTGCGCGACCAAGTTCGCCATCGAGGCACTTGCCGATACGATGCGCCATGAACTCGCCGGCAGCGGGCTAAGCGTGTCCCTGATCGAACCGGGCCCCATCGCCACGCGCTTCGTTGAGAACGCCCTGGCCGCAGCACGCGAGCACGTCGACATTGACGGCTCGGTCCATCGCGAACGTTACGAGGCGATGATTGACGCCATGCAGCGCGGCGGCAAACAGCTCTTCAAATTGCCGCCGGAAACAGTCGCGCGCAAACTCGTGCATGCCATCGAAAGCCGGCATCCGAAACGACGCTACTACGTCACCATACCAACCTATCTTGTCGTTGCGATGCGCCGCATCATGCCCATGGCGGCAATGGACTGGTTCGCTGCGCGCAACTGACGCCGACGTTGTCGGCGAGGCGGTGCGCCACCCCTCGGTGGTGCCCGCGCGGGAACGTGGAACAGCGCCGTGAGAGAGATCGCCTCTAAAAAATCAAGCAACGTTCTGCTTTAATTCGCAATCGGACTGATTCCGAATTAAAGCAGGTTGCGTTAGTCGCGATGGTATGGATGGCCCGCCAGGATGGTTGCTGCACGATAGAGCTGCTCGGCCAATACAACGCGTGCAAGTCCGTGCGGTAGCGTCATACGGCCAAGACTGAGCCGTGCGCACGCGGCTTCGAGTAATGCTTCGCCGTGGCCATCAGGGCCCCCGATTGCAAAACACATTTCCGCTGTTCCGGCATCCCGGCTGGTCGCGATCGTACTGGCGAACTGGCGGCTGGATTGCTCCTCACCCGACTCATCGAGCGCCAGAAGTCGCGCGCGCGCACCACACCTGCCAAGAATATCTTGCGCTTCGTCGGTCTTGCGGGCGGCACTCTGCTGTGCCCGTGACTCGCGAATTTCAATCAGTTTGACGCCCGAGAGTCCAATCCGCCTGCCCTCGGCGCCAAACCGCTCAGCGTAGCGTTGGAAGAGGTCCCGCTCAGGTCCGCTCTTGAGCCGACCGACAGCGACAATGGTGAGTTTCATCGTCAGGTCCGCCTTTTGGGATCATCTTGGGCGCATGGCAGCACTTGCTAACCTTGCACCGGGCGACATCACCGTTGCGGGCCGCGGGAAGCCGGCACAGACCGCACGGCCTGTCCCTTGGCGTTGCTTGCTGCCGCTCAGTGCGCCGTGTCCTCGTCGGGGCGGTCAGCCTGCCACATCTTTTCGAGGTTGTAGAACTCGCGCACTTCCGGTCGGAAAACATGGACGATGATATCGCCGGTATCCAACAGGACCCAGTCGCAGTTTTCCAGACCCTCGGTCTTGACATTGCCAAGACCGATCTCCTTGAGCTTGCGGCGCAACTGATCAGCCACGGCACCGACATGGCGCGCAGACCGACCCGAGGCGATGATCATGAAATCACCGACCGAAGATTTGCCCTCAAGGTTGATCGAGATGACATCCTCTGCCTTGGCTTCGTCCAGCCATGCAAGGATTCGTTCAACGATGGCGCCGGAGTCTTGGCCTGTCGACACAAGCTCGGCCTGAGGCAAGTGAGTTAGCTCACCCTCAAGTGCAGTTGGCATGTTTTGGCGTAGTTCCTTTGGCCATTTAATCCAATCATGGCGCTTGCCCTCGGCACGATCCACTAGCGGTACCTGTGGCCTGGGCTGGCGTGTTCAATGCATTTACATCTCCACAACACACCGTAATTGTCGCACATCTCATGCACGGCGACAACACTCGGCGTGGTGCGCTTCGTTTGCGCGCTAGGGATGGTAGAGAAAGTTGAATATCTCCATTTCTGGCACATTTATCGGCGCTTGCGGGCGTTTCTGATGTCTGTTGACGAGAGAGTAGATAGTGGCCCTGTGAGGAATGTCCATGCAGGCGCCTGCATGCTCGCCAACAGTTTGGCGCGTCGTTCGGGAACGTAGTGGCGTCTCAAGAACCGGGCTGCCTTGCCTGCTAGCGATGGCAGTCGCCAGCCCGGTCGGTCCACCACCGCAATTGGCATTTGGTGGGCAATCTCGCGCCAATCCTGCCACTGGTCGAAGGTGGCGAGATTGTCCGCCCCCATCAGCCAGACAAAATGCACTTTCGGGTATCTCAGCTTCAGGAAACCGAGCGTGGCAGCAGTATAGGCACTCGGGAGGTCGGCCTCGAAGGCCGTGATCTTGACGCGCCGATTGGGCACCAGAGCGCGGCACGCCGCCATGCGCTCCTCAAGCGGTGCCAGTTCGCCGTGTTCCTTGAGCGGATTGCCGGGCGTCACCAACCACCATACGGCATCGAGCCCCAGCCGCCGCCGGGCCGTTCCGGTAATCAGGCGATGCGCGTCGTGTGGTGGGTTGAACGATCCGCCGAGTACGCCGACCTTGAGGCCGTCGGCAACCAAAGGCGGACGAGGCTTGATCGAACCGAATCGGACGGGAGCGGATCTGAGCGACAACGGCCTGACCTACTCCGGCCGGGTCTGACCGGCGCCGCGCACCTGATATTTGAAGCTTGTCAGTTGCTCAACCCCGACGGGACCGCGCGCATGCATCTTGCCTGTCGCGATGCCGATTTCGGCACCCATTCCAAATTCGCCGCCGTCGGCGAATTGGGTCGACGCGTTGTGCAGTACGATCGCAGAGTCGACGCGCTTGAGAAAGCGCTCAGCCGTGCCGTAGCACTCCGTGAGGATGCAGTCGGTGTGCTGCGAACCATACTTTGCAATGTGCGCGATCGCATCATCGACCCCGTCCACGGTCTTCACCGAGATGATCTTGTCGAGATATTCTGTACTCCAGTCCTCCTCGCTTGCCGGGATCACGCGCTGATCCGTCGCCTGCGCGGCTACATCGCCACGCACTTCACAACCGGCATCGAGCAAGGCCTTAATCGCCGTTTCGAGATGTCCGGCGGGCGCCTTCCGGTCGACCAAAAGGGTTTCGGCAGCGCCGCAGATGCCGGTCCGCCGAAGTTTGGCGTTGAGCACGATCGCCAGTGCATCTTCAATGTCTGCGCCGCGATCCCAGTACACGTGGCAAATGCCTTCAAGGTGCGCAAACACCGGCACGCGTGCCTCGTCCTGAACCCGCCCGACCAGGCTCTTGCCACCGCGCGGGACGATAACATCAAGCGTGCCGTCAAGCCCGCGCAGCATCGCACCGACCGCAGCACGGTCGGTCGTCGGAACGAGCTGGATAGCGGCTTCAGGCAGCCCGCCGGCCTTTAGACCGCGGACCAGGCAACCGTGGATTGCACGGCTCGAGTGAAAACTCTCGGAACCGCCGCGCAGGATCACGGCGTTGCCGGCCTTGAGGCAAAGTCCGCCGGCATCTGCTGTCACGTTGGGCCGGCTTTCATAGATGACGCCGATCACGCCCAGCGGCGTGCGCACGCGCTCGATCTTGAGCTTGTTTGGCATACGCCACTCGGCGATCGTGACGCCGACCGGATCGTCCAGTTCCGCAATCGCCTCAAGCCCCGTGGCGATCGCCTCGACCCGCTTTTTGTCGAGCGCCAGGCGATCGATGAAGGAGGCCGGCCGGCCGGCCTCTCGGGCAGCGGCAACATCGAGCGCGTTTGCGTCGAGGATATTGATGGAGGATTGGCGCAGCGCCTCGGCGCCAGCGCGCAATGCTTTGTCCTTCTCATCGCGCGTGGCCGTACTCAGAGCTGCCGCGGCGGCACGCGCACGGCGGCCGAGATCGAGCATCACTGCTGCGGTATCGGGTTCGCCGCTCCCGGCCTCGACGCGTTCGGGCTTGTTCATGTTGACGTCTTCCTGGTCGCATCCCTATTCAGGGCTCTATTGAGGGCCATATCATCACGGTGGATGAGTTCCGAACGGCCCTTGTGGCCGAGTATGCCTGCAATCTCGCTGGACTTCTTCCCCATGATACGCGCTGCATCGCCGTTCGCATAGGCTACCAGGCCGCGGCCCAACTCGGTGCCATCGGGCGCTTTGATGACAACGACATCTCCACGCTCGAAGTCCCCCTCCGTCCGGATGACACCCGCCGGCAGTAGGCTTTTGCCGGCACTCAATGCATTTACGGCCCCGGCGTCGACGTGCACCACACCGCTGGGTTCGAGCTGGCCGCTGATCCAGCGCTTGCGCGCCGCCACTGGATCGGAAGGTGCTGGAAACCAGGTACACGGTGCGCCTTGCGACAGCCCCCTCAGCGGATGCAACGCGTGACCACTGGTAATCACCATATTGGCACCTGCAGACCGCGCGATCTTTGCCGCCTCGATCTTGGTTACCATGCCACCGCGTGAAAGCTCCGTGCCGGCACTTCCAGCCATGGCTTCGATTTCCGGTGTGATCTCGCGCACTTCTTCGAGTCTCTGGGCGTCGACCCCCGGGCCGGGTGGCGCGGTGTAGAGACCGTCGACGTCGGAGAGCAGGACCAGGCAATCGGCGCTCATCATGCTTGCAACTCGTGCCGACAGGCGATCGTTGTCGCCGTACCGGATCTCGATCGTTGCCACCGTATCGTTTTCGTTGACCACCGCCACCGCGCCGTGCTGCAGCAGCGTGTCGATGGTGCGCCGCGCATTGAGGTAGCGCCGCCGTTCCTCCGTATCACCGAGCGTGAGCAGCACCTGCGCGGTCGTCAGGCCGCGCTGTCGGAACACGTCCTGATAGGCGTGCGCCAGGCTGATCTGTCCGACAGCCGCTGCCGCCTGACTGCGTTCCAGTTCCAGCGGTCCATCCGGCAAGCCTATAAGATTGCGTCCAAGCGCGATCGCGCCCGACGACACAACGATCACGTCTTTGCCATTGGCCCGCAGCATCGCAACATCATCCGCGAGCGAATTGAGCCATGTCGCCTTGAGATTGCCCGTCGCACGGTCGACAAGCAAGGCCGACCCGATCTTGACGACGATGCGTCGGGCATTTGTCCATTCGTGGCGGGGAGTGATCATCGGGATTTGCCGGGCTGGTCGTCACTAGGTCATCGTGCCTGAAGTTGGAACCGCTGTCGCGGCTCCAACTTCAGGCACAAAGATGATGGCCTCTAAAGAATCGAGCAATTTTCTGCATTAATTCGGATTCGGACCGATTCCGAATTAATGCCGGTTGCTCTAGCTGGTGTCGCGGCCGCAGTCGCTACTACGATCAAATGTCTCTAGCATGCATTTGCGCTGCGGTCGTTAACGCCGCATTTCACATTGGCGCGCACGCCTCATGGCCGCCACGGCTGACGTCCGACTCCCACTTCTTGCTGGTCGCGATCCTCCTGCCGCGCCTGATCAATCAACCGGGCGAGCGCAAACAGCAACTCGCGTACGCCGAGACCGGACACCGAAGACACCAGAGCCGGCACGCAGCCGCACGCCTGCGCGAGCTCGTCGCGGCGGCGTTCGCATGTTTCACGGTCCACAGCATCGACTTTCGAAAGCGCAACAACTTCGCCCTTGTCTTGGAGACCGGCACCATAGGCCTCGAGTTCACTGCGAACGGTCGCGTAGGCGCCGGCAACGTCCTCTTCCGTCACGTCAACGAGGTGCACGAGCGCCCTGCATCGCTCAACGTGCCCGAGAAAACGCGTTCCTAGACCCGCACCTTCGTGTGCACCTTCGATCAGTCCCGGAATGTCGGCAATGACGAAGTCGGCGTCGCCAGCGCGCACGACTCCGAGATGGGGATGCAGCGTCGTGAACGGATAACCGGCAATTTTAGCCTTGGCGGCGGAGACCGCAGCGAGAAACGTTGATTTGCCGGCATTCGGCAGGCCGACGAGACCGACGTCCGCAATCAGTTTCAGGCGCAGCCATATCGTCAGCTCTTCGCCCGGCTGCCCGGGGTTGACGCGGCGCGGAGCTTGGTTGGTCGCCGATTTGAAGTGGGCGTTGCCGAAGCCGCCGTTGCCGCCCTTTGCGATGCGCGCGCGTTCGCCGGGCTCGCGCAAATCGGCGATCAGCGTTTCGCGATCCTCATCGTAGATTTGCGTGCCGGGCGGCACCTTGATCACGCAGTCCTGGCCGCCGGGACCGGCCCGGTTGCGCCCCATTCCTGGCCGACCGTTCTCTGCCTTGAAGTGTTGTTGGTAGCGGTAATCGATCAGGGTATTGAGGTTGTCAACGCACTCGATCCACACATCACCGCCCTTGCCGCCGTCGCCGCCGTCGGGACCGCCGAACTCGATATATTTCTCGCGTCGGAACGACAGACAGCCATCGCCGCCCTTGCCCGATCTTATGTAGATCTTGGCCTGGTCAAGAAACTTCATTCTGCCCGCTCCGCATGGCGTTGTCGCGTGAGGCGCGTGTCGATATGGTCGACGTCGGCTCTGCGTGCAATGCAGTGCCTGGGCCCTCGCCCGACAATCTCAAATCCAAGCTTTTCCTGAATCCGCCAGGAGGCAGGATTGTCGGCAAAAAGACCGCTAATCAGTTCATCGCCGATTTTATCAGCGAAGAACCGCCGCACCACCGCCCCGACTGCCTCCGTCATATAACCGTTGCCCCAGTAAGGCTCGCCCAGCCAGTAGCCGATTGCGATCCCGGCATCATTTGCGCTGTGACCCACGCCTCCAACCAGGAGGCCGTCACGCGCGATGGCCCAGTCGCGTCGCTTCGGGTCTGCGGCAAACCTCTTCGTATTGGTGATGTAGCGCATCGCATCTGCTTCGAAATAGGGATATGGCGGCATTGCGAGCATGCGCACGACGTTCCAATTGCCGATCAGCATGGCAACCCGCGCCGCATCGTTGGGCTCGAACGGGCGCAGCACCAACCTGCGGGTTTCGAGCGTATCGTATGTTTTCGGCCGCACCATTTTCAGGCCTTCCACAACAACGAAGGGGAGATGGTCGCCCATCTCCCCTCGCGAATTCATTCCATGTCGCAACAAACGATGAGCTATTCAGCAGCCTCTGCTGCGACTGGGTCGACAGAAATGTAAACGCGCCCATTGCGCTTCGTGTCGAATTTCACATGTCCTTCGACCTTGGCGAAGATCGTATGGTCGGTGCCCATGCCGACGTTGCGCCCTGGATGCCATTTGGTCCCACGTTGGCGGCAGAGAATATTACCGGGTATGACCAGCTCTCCGCCGAACTTCTTGACGCCGAGCCGTTTGGATTCGGAATCGCGACCGTTGCGAGACGAGCCGCCTGCCTTTTTATGTGCCATAACTTTATTCCTTCCAGATCATCGTCGCTAGAACCGCGGTTCTGCAAAGCGCCCTCAGGCAGCCTGAATCTCGGTGATGCGGACCTTGGTCAGATCCTGGCGGTGTCCCATCTTGCGTCGCGAGTTCTTCCGGCGACGCTTCTTGAATACGATTAGCTTCGGTGCACGCGCCTGTTCGACGATCTCTGCGATCACCTTGGCGCCGTCAATCAGCGGTGTGCCGATCTTGACATCGCCGCCGCTGCCGACCATCAGCACTTCGGAAAACTCGATCTTGGCACCGGCATCACCGTCCAGGCGCTCGATGTCCAGAACATCATCGGCACTGACCCGGTACTGCTTGCCGCCGGTCTTGATGACTGCGTACATTAAATTCACCCCATGTTTGTCACCGCGCCCTGTGGCGTTGCAGACAACTGCAAGCTTCTGAGATAGAACCCAGGTCGGGTCCCTCGGCCATCGCCGGTTGCCTCGGGCAGCGCTTTTGGCGCGGTGGCGGCCGCCATCGCGCGAAGCCCCGCTTATCCTCTTTATGCCCATGATTGTCAATAATTAACGGCCAAGTCCTGGCGATATTGCGCCATACTTCCTGGTCAGGGGCCGCTTGGCGGTCCGCATGATCGGCCGCCGAGAGGATAGACCATGCCAAGCCTGGCGAATCCAGTTTTGCCTGACATCCCAATCGTTGATACCGGTCCGGATTTTCCGCTCGCAACCCTGCTGGCCGATGAAGCCCGCGCGCATGCGCTAATTGACGGCGCAACCCGATTGGCACCTCGCCAGGCGCTTAGGGTGCTTGATGCCATTTCCCGACGTTGGCTTGCCAAGTGGAACAACGCCCATCTCGCGGAAATCGACCGCATTGCGGCCCATCTTGCGCGACCCGGAGCCTACTTCCTGTCGGTAAATTACGAGTGGGGGTGCACGGTTGGCGTCCATGCCGCCCCGGATGGCAGTACGGCTCGCCTCGCGCGTGTTCTTGACTGGCGAACGCCTGGTCTGGGCCGTTATGTCATGGCAGCGCGTGTTGCGGGCAACGCCGGCCCCTTTGTGACGCTGACCTGGCCCGGCTACACCGGTGTCCTCCAGGCAATGGCACCCGGGCGCTTTTCTGCTGCGCTCAATCAGGCGCCGATGCCCAAACGCGGCGGTGGTTTCTACCCGTTCGATTGGCTCGCCAACAAGGTCAATGTTTGGCGCACACCGCACGCAACCCCGGCTCATGTCTTGCGAGAAGCATTTGAGCGCGATGCGACATTCGAGGCAGCGCGCGAGCGTCTGATCAAGACACCGATCGCGGCCCCGGTCATTTTCTCGCTCGCCGGCACGGCCGCCACGCAACTTTGCATCATCGAGCGCACGGAGGATGACGCCTTCGTTCACGATGGCGCCAAGGCCGCCGCCAACGCTTGGCAGGCGCCGGGCTGGCACGGACGCGAGCGCGGGCTCGACAGCGTCGGGCGAACGGATCGTATGATGTGTGACGTGGTCGATGGCGCACGTGAAATGGACCATGATTTTGCTTGGCTCAAGCCGCCCATTTTGAATGAACGCACCCGCCTTGTGATGACCAGCGACGCCGCCCAGGGCCGCGTGATCGCACAGGGCTTTGAAGCGAGTGGACCTGCGACCAAGGTTTTGGAACTGCAGGGCTGAGCGCGGACCGACAGTCCGCAGCAAAGCATTCAAAAATTGCGCCCTGTTCCCCCGGAGACAGCGCCTGCGCGCACGTCGTGCAAGAACCTCACTAACAGACGCCTCGCGTACGCATTGCTCGTGCGCCGGCACAGAACTGCAACTTGCAACACATATCGTAGAGGAGGGCACCTGTTATGCAGGTCGTCAAAACACAAGCCCTGCCATTGCGGGGCGGTTATCTGGCAGAATCGCTCAAGTCCGTAGCCACGCCTATTGTGCGTGCGGCAATCAATGTCGGCCGTTACATCCTGCGTGAACACCGCAATCGCAAAGCGGTCGCAACCCTGCGCGGTCTCGACCAGCGCATGCTCAAAGACATCGGCATCGACCGATCCGAGATCGTGTCGGTTGTCTATTCGGGACGCAGCTACCGCTCCTGATTTACCGACAACGCCTGGCGGCATACAAGCTTGTCGCCAGGCGCAAAAAAGATGGCGACTGCTCGCCGTCTCACTTGACGCCGCGCCTCAACTGGCGTTGATCATTGCCGTGCTCGCGAGCCTGGCAAGAAGGTGAACAAGCGGCCGGCAGGCATGGCAGAACGACACATCATGCCGCTTCCCAAGCCGCACCTCGTCATTTTCGACTGTGACGGCGTGCTGGTCGACAGTGAGGCGATCGAAAATCAACTGCTTGTCGATATGGCGGCAAGCCATGGCGTGAGCGTCGACTCCCAGGCCGCGCATCGCGATTTTCTCGGCCGAAGGTTGGCCGATTGCATAACGTGGATGGAAGACGCCGCAGGCCTTGCATTGCCGGAAACGTTCATCACGGATTACCGGCGCAAGTTGCATGATGTGATCGAGTGTGAACTGCAGCCGGTGGCTGGCGCACACGCGGCATTGGAACAGATGACCTCCCTGACGTGTGTTGCCTCCAACGGCCCGCGACCAAAAATCGAGCAAGCCCTTCGTGTCACGGGACTGCGCCGGTTCTTCCAGGATCGCTTGTTCAGCGCCTACGATATCGATGCCTGGAAACCTGCCCCGGATCTGTTCCTTCATGCGGCAGGGGCCATGGGCGTGGCACCCAGCGATTGCGTCGTCGTTGAAGACAGTCCCCTGGGCGTCGAGGCTGCACGCGCGGCCGGAATGCAGGTCGTCTTGTACGCCCCGGCCGGCAACGCTCTTCCCGGCGCCGTAACGCTAACAGAGATGGGCGGATTGCCTATATTGTTGGCACAGTGAAGGCAAGCTGGCGACGGCGCTATAGCGACGCTCGTTCTGCTGGCACCGATTGCAAAATGCCTTTGAGAATGCGGATTGCATCAACCATCACCCGCCGGCCGATCGTGCAGGACTTGATTTTCCGACAGTTTGTTCTTAAATTTCTGTCATGACAGAAATGACTGTAAGAAAAGGCCCTCTGCCTCCGCCGCTGGAACGCTTTGTTCTTCATTGGGGCGAGATGGGCAACATCTGGGGCGTCAATCGTTCGATCGCTCAGATCCACGCCCTTCTCTACGTGTCGGACAATCCAATGACGGCAGAAGAGATTGCCGCCCAACTCGGTATCGCCCGCTCCAATGTCTCGACCTCGTTGCGAGAGTTGCTTGCCTGGCGGTTGATCCGTCGCGTTCACGTCCTTGGTGACAGGCGCGATCACTACGAGGCGGAGGCCGACCTCTTCGAGATGGTTCGCCGCATTGCGAACGGTCGCAAGGAGCGTGAGATCGATCCGACATTGGCAATGTTGCGTGATTGTGTCGCCGACGCAAAGTCTGATGCGCGCGTCTCGGCACATGCCCGCAGACGTCTCGTCGGCATGCTCGATTTCATGGACACGGTCGACCGAAGCTTCGACGAGATCATGCGCTTGCCGGCCGAAACGCTTTTCCGGCTCGTCAAGATGGGTGGTGCGGTTGCCAAATTCGTTGGGGGTCGCGCCCGGCCCCGCACCAAGCCTTGAAGCATTGAATGAGCGGGACGTGGGCCAGAAGACCTCAGCGTTTTCGGCCGCACCCGGCAGGTCCGGAAGGAAGCAACATCCGATGTTCGAGAGTGCGCGACATACCAGGATTTCGAACGTAGTCGCCCTTCCGCGCCAGCCCATCGCGAACGTCCATCCAAGGCGTGGAGGGGCATCGCGTGCACCCTTCCAGGAGATCCTTGGTGATGCCGCATGGTGGCGCTTGCCGGCTGCCGTCCGTTCGCGCTTCTCGCGCGCACTCGGGCCCGATGAAACGCGCATCTTTGCTGGGGAGGTCGTCGAGACCTCGATGAACGTTGCAGGCCGGATACTTGCCAACTTGTCCCGCCTCCTCGGCGCGCCGCTGCCGCTCACGCCGGGTGCAACGGGGCCGGCCCACGTTACGGTGTCGGAGGATCGCAAACTGGGCGCCCAAATCTGGACCAGGATTTATGCGCGCCCTGGCCGCTTCCCGCAGGTTATAAGCAGCGCCAAGCGGCTATCCGGTCCGACCGGTCTCGAGGAATGTCTTGGTTACGGACTGTTGATGCGCCTGCAGCTCCTCGAGGATGACGGTGCACTGGTCTTCCGCAGCGCTGGTTACGCGGTCGAAACAGGATTTGGCCGGACGTGGACGTTGCCGACCTGGATGGCTCCGGGGCGCTGTGACGTCGTTCATCGCGACCTCGGCAACGGTCAGTTCACGTTCACGCTTGAGTTGCGCCACCGCTGGTTCGGCCTGTTGTTGCGCCAGGTCGGCCTGTTTCACGAGGTTGGCGGTCAGGCGCGTCCGCATGATCGCCTCTAAGGAATCGAGCAAGCTGCTTTAGCAACGTGTTGGTATCATCGGTGGCTCTCGGCGTGGATGCGGGGCCGCAACCGTGATGTTATCGACCCTCCCAACACGGTCGCGATCCATGCGCTGTTTGATTGCAAACGTGCCGTTCGCGCCCTTCGGGATACCTCGCGCCGAGCTTGAAACGCTGCGGCAGGCAGGCTAAAAGCCTCGTTCGCCATTGCCGGACCTTGATCCGGCGATCGTCCCGGAGAGGTGGGTGAGTGGTTGAAACCACCGCACTCGAAATGCGGCATACGGGCGACCGTATCGGGGGTTCGAATCCCCCCCTCTCCGCCACGCAGATCTACTAAAATATTGAAAAAAATATATATTTTATACGATTTCTTGTGTGGCGTTCCCACATTGGTTCCCACAATCGAGGATTGCTTGCGCTCCGAATTGCAGCGGATAAGCCCGACCATCCACGAACAGTCATAGCATGTCTGATGCGTTTAGTGAGCCGATGCTGCTGTTGCGAGCGGCGGGGCGAGCCAGGTAGTCACAACGAGAGACGAGAGACGAGAGACGAGAGACGAGAGACGAGAGGCAGGAAACGCCTGGCTGCGCCGATCTACAAATCTAGACCTGCCCCGTTGCGCTTTAGCCAATCCTTTCGCTCGGCAAAGTCAGGCATTACTTTGTCGACTTCGTTCCAATACGCCTCAGAGTGATCGCGATGCCTGATGTGGCAAAGCTCGTGCACGACGACATAGTCGATGATCTTCGGCGGCGCCATCATGCATTTCCAATGGAATGCAAGCGGATTCTTCTTCGTGCAGCTCGCCCACCGGAAGCCCACGTCTTTGACGGAGATTGCAGTGGCTTCCACCCCGACCTTCGGCGCGTAACGCTGGACACGTTCAGTGACCCGCGTCAGACCTTCCAGGTGTAGTAGGTGAGCTATGTGCGAAAGTTGGTGACGGCATGAATCGGTGAAGGCGGCATATCGTGAGGTTGCCTGACGACCTCACTCTCCACTGAAGGAGCGATATGCCGTGCCGAACGATACCGTGACGAAACTGATTCAACCAGGAGCCTTCGAGGATCTGCTCACAGATGTCTTGCGCGATGGCGCTCGTCGATTGCTCGCGCAGGCCGTCGAGACCGAGGTCGCCGAGTTTCTTGACAAGCATTGCAACCTCAAGACCGAGAATGGACTGCAGCGCGTCGTGCGCCACGGACATCTTCCCGAACGCGAGGTAATGACCGGCATCGGATCGGTGCCTGTGCGCCAGCCCCGTGTCCGTGATCGTGGCGTCGATGCGGATGACCCTCAGCGCATCCGCTTCACGCCGGCAATCCTGCCGCCTTACGCGCGGCGCTCGAAGAGCCTGGAGGTGCTGATCCCGATCCTCTACCTGAAGGGTATCTCGACCGGCGACTTCGCTGAAGCGTTGGCAGCATTGCTTGGGCCGGATGCACCGGGATTGTCGGCGTCCACCATTGCGCGATTGAAAGAGATATGGATCGACGAGCACAAGCGTTGGAAGGCACGTGATCTGTCCGCCAAGCGTTACGTCTATATCTGGGCGGACGGGATCTATCTGCAGGCCCGTCTTGAAGACGAGAAGCAATGCATTCTTGTGATCATCGGGGCGACACCACACAGCATACCGGAACCGGAAGGCATCTACAGTTCATGATCTCAACGTCCCGCGACAACACCCCTGACATCCGGCGGCCGCCGCGCCGCAACGCCCGGCGGCGTCCCGATCACCTTCTCATGGCCGTGACGATCGCAAAGATGTTCATATCGATGACAGGCAAGACCCAGTGGCCCACCTTGCATGCCTCACACAACCGTACGGCATGCGGCCGTCACCAATCCGACAGGCCACGCCTGATCGTTAAAACCCCATAGCAATCGCGGCACGCTCTTCGCCCAACCGCCCGCGGGTTCCTTCCCTGGGGACTTTCGGACACCGGCCCCGGTGCGGGTGGCGCCAACGTGCATGGGCCGGCATCCGAAACTCTTCACAGCTCCGGACCTTCGCGCGATCGACGGTGTCGATAGATTTCTCGACTGAACGAAGCTAGTCTCCTCCACTGGGAGGATCGCAATGGAACGTCGTCTCGCCGCCATCCTGATGGCTGATATGGTCAGCTACTCACGGCTTATGGGGCTGGATGAGGAAGGTACGATTGCGCGCCAGAAGGCCCATCGAGACAAAATATTTGCCCCAAAAGTTGCCCAGCACAGAGGCCGTATCGTCAATACGACCGGAGACGGCCTGCTGGTCGAGTTCCCCAGCGTGGTAGACGCTGTGAGGTGCGCCGTTGAGGTGCAAACCGAAATGGTGGCACATGACTCCGATGTTGCCGAGGATAGACGCATTCGCTACCGCATCGGCATCAATCTTGGAGACATTGTAATTGATGGAGACGACATTCTGGGAGATGGCGTGAACGTTGCCGCACGACTTGAGGGGCTGGCGGAGCCAGGCGGCATCTGCATATCGGGCAATGTACACGACCAGGTTAAGAACAAGCTCGATATCCGTTTCCAATACATGGGCGAGCAAGACCTCAAGAATATCCACGAACCGATGCGGGTCTATCGGATCCTTATGGGTGACCAAGACGCCGGGCCGATCGCACCCGATGCCGCCGAGCCGTTACCCCTTCCAGACAAGCCATCAATTGCTGTGCTGCCGTTCGACAATATGAGTGGCGACCGTGAGCAAGAGTTCTTTGCTGACGGCATGACAGAGGACATCATCACCGAGCTATCGCGATTTGAGGACCTGTTCGTCATAGCTCGCAACACGTCATTTGCCTATAAGGGCCAACCCATCAAAGTAAAGGACGTCGCTCAATCGTTAGGTGTCCGATTCATTCTCGAAGGCAGCGTGCGGAAGGCTGGGCAGCGAGTACGCATCACTGCCCAGCTTATTGATGGTCGAGACGGTGGCCACGTCTGGGCGGAACGTTACGATGGCGCTCTAGAGGATGTGTTCGACCTCCAGGAACAAGTCACAAGCCAAGTGGTAGGCAGCATTGCGCCAGAAATTAAGAGGAGTGAACTAGAGCGAATAGGAGGAGGAGCCGAAAGTACTTTCGGTGCGGCTCATGAACTTGCCTGGAAGGCGGAAGATACGAGGAGATCGGCTATGTACCGTCGCGATACGGCAATGCTGGACCGCGCTATTGCCATGGCCCTCGATGCTGTGGAAATGAATGCAAAATGCAGCGTTGCGTATCAGACGATCTGTCAGGGCTACGCCATGCAAAGTTTATTCCGCTGGGGCGATAACCCCATAGCAGCCGCAGATCTAGCTGAAGAATGGGCCAAGAAATTTGTATCGCAACTGCCAAATTCCTACATGGCGTATTTCAGTCTGGGGATTGCGCGGGCTCAAAAGAAGCGATTCCAGGACGCAAACCGGGACTTCCAATACGCTCACGAACTCAATCCTAATGACTCGATCGTACTTCGCTTCTGGGCGTGGTGTGAAGCCAGCGCCGGCGAGTTCGAGAGTGCGAAAAAACACGCGCATATGGCTATTCGTCTGAGTCCAAAGGACCCGCGGATCCACCCGGCCTATTTGGCCCTTGCAATGGCTGCCTTTATCGAAAAGGACGCTGCCGAATTTGAGAAATGGGCTAATAAGGCAATCAGATTGCAACCTGCGGCACCTATCCGCCGCGCCATGATGATTGCTTACGCCGCTGATGCTGGGAACCAGGCTCTTCTGGAAACTCACCGCGATGCGCTGATGGGCTCCTCGCCAGACTTTATTGACAGCCTTTTCCGAGGGGAAAACCAGCTGTTTCAGAAGCCCGAACATACGGCGATGTTGCTGGACGGTTTGCGCAAGGCTGGCTTCCCATCATGACCGGTTCGAATCAGCTGTTTCATCTTGCAACTGAGCACGGGACGGCAAAACTTGCTCCGGATAGCCGAAGCGATGTGCTCAAATCGCCATAAATCGCATTGACCATAAGTTGCCGTCGACAGCTTGACCACCAGCAAGATGGGTTCGGCGCTCCAATGCTTGACGCATTATTCATCAGCTCACGATGAAAAAATATAACCGCCGTCAAGAATGATCGCCGAGCCGGTCATAAAGCTTGATGCGTCGCTTGCGAGATAAATGGCAAGTGCTGCGAAATCGCTTGGTTTGCCCCACCGTCCGAGCGGCGTGCGTGCCGCTACGCGTTCGGAGAAACCAGGGATCGTCTGCGAATTCTTCCCTGTCATCTCGGTGTCGACCCAGCCCGGTAGAATGGCATTCACGCGAATATTGTCTTTTGCCCAAGCTGATGCCTGGACCCGAGTGAGCTGAACCAAGCCACTCTTGGAAGGAGCATAAGCCGTCTGCCTTGCCCCCGCGTTATGGGCGGCTATCGAGGAAACATTGATAATCTTGCCACCACCCGATTCCTTCATGTGCGAATGAGCAGCCTGAGAGCACGTGAAGGGCCCGACAAGATTGGTATCGAGTACCTGCCGAAACTCGGACACGGTCATTTCATCCGGCGTCTTGCGAATGTTGAAACCGGCATTGTTTACAACAATATCCAATTGACCAAACCTAGTGACGACTTCCCCGATCATGTTCCGGCACGACGACTCGTCCGCGACGTCGGCTGGCACAAAAAATACTTCGCTGCCGTATCTGAGCAACTGCGCGCTAGCTTTTTCGCCTGCATCCGCGTTGCGAGCACAAATGGCGATGTTGGCGCCAGCCTGTGCAAGACCTTCTGCAATGCCAAATCCAATCCCTCGAGTGCCACCGGTGACCAGGGCTACTTTCCCGGAAAGGTCAAAAAGCTTCATCTGCTGCTTCCAATTCTAGCTGATGAATACAGGGGCGATTGTGGTAACCCTACCCGAGACAATAATACGCGGGGGATGACGAATGGCCAGCGCCGCAATCATCCGTGATCATTGCGGAACTTAGTAGGTGCTAAACGCTCGCTCAGGGTCAGTTTGGTGAGTGGGTTGCACTGCAGCACGATGGCAGCCATGCCCCAAGCAGCGGACACGATGTGCTCATTCTTCCTACAAAACAGGTGGCCATGAGGAGACGCAAGTGTTCAGTTCTGACACAACTTAGGAAGCCAGTAGCGGCGTTTCAGAAACCTCAGCTTCGCGCCAGAATTTCTACATAGGTCGTTGCAGAGAAGGCGTCCGGATTGGAGGCTTCCGCTTGTAACCGCGGTACCATACTGTCGTAATCGGCAGGACTAATCCAACCTAACTCTTTGGCTTGCAGCGAGTACTCGCTCTCTTCCCAGAGTTTGATCCAACCCAGATATTTCTTCATGGACGCGTCCGGCGTCGGCGAATGCTGATATGAAGGCTCGGTTTCAACAAGGTCGAAGCCTGCTCTGGAAATTATACTTGGCAGTTGACGACCAATATCAGGATTGCCTCCATTATGAGCAATGGACCTGCGAAACAGTTGCTGCGCCTGAAAGAAGGCCGATGCATCGGAGTGATATAAGCTCGCTCCAAAATCAATCTCGCGAAAACTAACCAGACCGCCCGGCTTTAGGACGCGCCTTATCTCAGCCATGACGGCGTCGAGATCGGCGAATTGCATGAGAATGGCGTGGCCATAAACAGCGTCCATGCTCTTGTCGGAAAACGGTAGGTCGAAAATACTGGCGACTTCGAATAGGCAGTTGCGAAGTCCAAGTTCTGACGCTCGACTGCGTGCAAGGTTGATATGCGAAGCCTCGATGTCAATACCGGCTGCATTGCCAGGAGCGACCGCCTCTGCCAAACCAACCGTTATGGAACCCGGACCGCAGCCGACATCAAGAACGTTCATACCTCTTGTGAGGTGCTTGAGTAGGAGGCTAGCGTTGGCAGTTGCATTCCGGCGCTGCATCATGCCCGTGGCGGCTGGGCCATAGCCGAATGGATATATAAGATCTTCTTTTTTTGACATGGCGGATCGGCCACCTTTACGACCTGGCAGCAATAGCTTCAAAACAACATATCATAGGGCTCGGTTGGGGCAGTTGTCCAACAGGCCAGATGGTGCAGCGAGCTCGAAAGTTAGATGCGATTAAACGCACGGTATGGGTCAGTTTGGTGAGTGGGTTGCACTGCAGCACGATGGCAGCGATGCCCCAAGCAGCGGACACGATGTGCTCATTCTTCCTACAGAACAGGTGGGCCATAACTGACCCTGAGCAGGTGCGGGGTGCTCAAAGCGCAGAATCGAGCCCAGATCGCAAAAGCAGACACGGCTTGACGCTCCATTGCTGCATCGCGCCAACGACGCGAATTCCACGACGATGACGAAAACCTCGATTGAATTATCAACTCGGCTGGGCAGATGCCCAAGCCGGCCAATAGTTCAAGCTCGATGCATTCGGTCAGCTCGTTTTGAGGCTCCAAAGCATTATTTTACTGCTTTTGAGCGATTTTTGAGGTTGCTGTGCGCCAACACTGGCGAGCGCATTGAGGGTGCCCACCTAGTCTCTCGTTATCAGCAGCGAGGCAATCGCCTCAATCAGTTTGGAGAGACACCATGTTCACTATCGAAGAAGCCAAGGCCATCCGCCCGTCCGCACAGTACACAATTCCTGCCGGTGCAAAGCACGAGTTCGGTGAAGATGCCCTGAAGCGTGGCATTGAAGATCACGTGTCAGAGCAAGATACCAAAACCGTCAACACCTTGAGCAGCGCAGTTTCCAGAACTTGGCAGAAGATCACAAGTAGTCTGCTCGCAGAGGCCGGCACACAGCGTACGGCCGATTAGTGCCCGATGGTGAGCGACCGGCCACTCTCTGACGCCCTTAACGATAAAGGAGAGTGGCCGACAGTCGAATTATGTAGAGGTTTGCGCTACTCTCAACGGCAATGTCCAGATTCAAGCAACTATATAGGCGCATGCCGTAACTATGCCCGTACTGCACGCTCGCCTGCTTGGCGATATAGAATTCTACGATGACGATGGTGCCGAGCTGAAACTCAGTACTAGAAAGGCGCGTGCACTTCTGGCGTTTCTCATCGCTGAAGCGCACAAGTGGCACACCCGCGAACGCCTGGCGGGGCTATTGTGGGGTGATCGTCAGGAGGCGCAGGCTCGCCACAGCCTGACCCAATCACTCGGTACTATCCGCAGACTTGGTGCGAGCGCTGGTGTCAATCTCATCGAAACGGAGGCTGACCGAATTCGGCTGGCGGTAGGGTCGGTCACGGCTGATGTTCAAGAATTTAAAACCAAGGCTGAAAGCGACCCAATCGCAGCCTCTGAGCTCTATGCTGGTCTATTCCTAAATGACTTCGTTTCAGGCGACGCCCAGTTTGAAGAATGGGCAGATGGAGTTGCCCCTGTCTGACCGGACACCTTGCGGTTACGGATGGGCTCTTCGGTGCTCGCGGGGCGAGCGCATTCTGAGCCCGGAGTGTGGATGGTTGTCGTTGTAGTCCTCGATCCATCCGGCGATCAATGACAAGGCGGCTTTGGCATCCGGGATCGTCGCGATCCGGACGTAGTCGCGCTTGAAGGTTTTCACGAACGCCTCCGCGAGCCCATTGCTTTCGGGGCTGGCGACGGGCGTGAAGCTTGGCACCAGGTTGAGGGCCGTCGCGAAGTCCCGTGTCGCTTTGGCGGTGTAGGGGCTGCCATTGTCGGACAGCCACTCGACCGGGTGCGGCGCACGCATGGCAGCGAACCGACTCTCCACCGCGTCCAGCATCATGTCGCGGATCATGTCTCCACTGATCCCGCCGCCGGTCACAGCCCGCCACGATATAATCTCTCGATCGTGCGCGTCGATCGCGAACGCCACGCGGACAATCTCCCCGTTCCAGCACGTGAACTCGCATGCATCGGAGCACCAGCGGACATTCGAGCACATCACGACTACCTTGCCGTCGTGGCGGCGGCCGGGGCGCTCTGCGGTGTGGCGAGCGAGCAGGAGACCGTGCTGTTTCATCAGCCGGTAGACCCGCTTGTGGTTCACGCGGGGTTTGTTTTCATTGACTAATTCCCGGTTCAGCAGCGCCGTAACCCGCCGGTAGCCATAGGTCGGGCGTTCCCCGACGAGTTTCTGAATGCGCTGCACCACCGCCGCATCTTCCGCTCTTGAGGGCTTCAGATGCGGCTTCTCACTCCGATTCAGGCGATCATGCAGGCGGGAGCGGGCGACGCCGAGTGTCGTAGCGATCGTCTTCACCGGCCATCTCCCTTGCTCGCAGAGCGCAACAGCAAGGTCGGTTTTTTTGCCCGCGCTTTTTCAAGCGCCTCGCGCAGGATCTCGGCTTCCATGGTCTTGCGCCCGAGCTGGCGTTCAAGCTCGCGGACCTGTGCTTCGAGCTTGCGCACCTCGGATGCGCCAACCACCTCTTCATCCGATCCCACCGCTCTCGTGCCCCCTTCGCTCATCAGTCTGCGCCATCTGAACAGAAGGTTGGCCGCAACGCCATGGCGGCGTGCGACGGCGGACACCGTCTCACCGGGATCGTAGCTTTCCTCGATGATGCGAAGCTTCTGCTCGGTCGACCAGCGTCGCCGTCGGGCCGTCCCCGTGATCACCTCGATCCGCTGAAAATCGTCGTCGGACATGTGTCTGTGCCTGGGGATATACCCAAGCCTCCCTGCATAAGCAGGGTGTCCGGTCAAAACGGGGGCCAGTTCAGCAGATGCCCAACGGTCTTCACTGCATCAGCAAGCGTGTTCCGTTATGGAGGCGGCATCAAAAGCGCTGTTGGAACGTGGTAACCATGTAGACGCGCGCGCCATTGCACTGAAATGGGTTGAGCTTGTGCCGCTGTCAGAAGCTGCCCATCGGCTCGCTATGCGTGCAATCGCAAAGGCTGGTGATCGGACCGGTGCTCTTCAACAGTATCAGACCTGCGAGCGCATATTGCGCGATGAGTTGGGCGTTGCCCCTGATGCCGAGACGATCAGCGTTCTGGCAGACATAAAATTCGGTTTGCCGAGCACAACCTCCCACAATGCGACAGATGTGAATTTTCAGGACGTTGTCCGTTCAGCCCGGCCGAGACAAGCTGATGCTGATGCACCGGCTGAAGACGGTCGCCCGTCCATTGCGGTCTTGCCGTTCGAAAACTTGTCGTCAGATCCCGAGCAGGAGTTCCTGGCAGACGGCATGGCTGATGACATCATTTCGGGCCTCTCCAAGTATCGTTGGCTGTTCGTGATCGCGCGGCGATCGTCCTTCACTTACAAGGGCCAGGCCAAGGACGTTCGCGAAATCGCCGATGATCTCGGCGTACGTTATGTGGTTGAAGGGAGCATTCGACGTGCTGGCAATCGAATTCGAGTATTGGCTCAGCTCGTCGACGCTGAAACAGGAAATAATCTCTGGTCTGAACGGTACGACCGAAACCTTGATGACATGTTTGCAGTTCAGGACGAGGTCTCAGGAGCCATTATTCGCGAGATTGCTCCTGAAATCAGTGATGCAGAGATCAATCGCGCACGACGTACGCCGCCGGAGAATCTGGATGCCTGGGGTGCCTATCAGCAGGGGCTCGCCCTTGAACCATCAGGAGAGTCAGCAGATTACGAGGCCGCAATCGCCCACTTTGACCGCGCAATAACTTATGACCCATCGTTCGTCGATGCGTTAGCAATGGCGACCTTGCAGAGGGCTCGCATGGTACTGTTTTTCAAACCAAGTGACTCAAAGCAGATTCTGTCGCACTCGGAGCGTTTAATACGATCAGCGTTGCGGCTTGATCCAAAGAGCGCGGTCGCACGCTGTGCGAGAGGGCGATTGTTTTACGCGCAGGGAGAGTTTGAACGGGCAGTATCAAGTTGCGAAGAAGCCGTCCGGCTTGAACCAAATTGCGCTCAGGCACATCTCCAGCTCGGCGCCGTTTTGGACGGTGTGTCTCGCTGGCAAGAATCGCTCGATGCGTATGAGCAAGTATTACGCCTAAGTCCACGGGACCCGCACATAGCGGCGGTGTACACAGGACGGGCATATAATTTGTTCCATCTTGGACGGTATGAAGAATGCGTCGTGTCTGCTCAGACAGCTTTGGATAGCGCTAACCCGAGATACTGGGCATCGCTATCTCTTATTGCTGGCCTCAGCGCACTTGGTCGTGACAAGGAAATGGTCGAAGCGGTTAAAGACCTGTTCAAACGCAAACCGGATATCACGATCTCTGATACGAGAAGGTTCCCCGCATTTTCAACTGCCTCTTTTCTCGAGGCCCTGCGCAGAGCGGGCATTCCTGATTGAGTACTGGACACGCGAGGTCTAAGTGCAATCGCATCGGCAAGACTTGAATCCATGAATGACTGTTGATTGATCATTGCGACGGTCACGGGGCTCGGGAAGGTTGCACTTGCTCAGGTCCGCATTGAGCAGGCAGGCCAGTTGGTGCAACGCGAAATGAGAAAGTTGGCGATGACGGCTGTGGGTCAATTTGGTGAGTGGGTTGCACTGCACAACGGCGGCGGCAATACCTCAATAAGCGGACCAAACCATCAGTGATTGCGTTCGCGCTGCGTTGATATTGTGTTCAATGTCCATCCGCCGCGAAGGCTGCCCAAGCCTCCATCAACTGCCGGCGTTTGTCGAAGAGGTCGCCGCGAGCATACGCGGCTTCTGCTTTGTCCTTCAGTTGATGTGCAAGCACCGCTTCGATCACTTCGCGAGGAAAGCTGGTTGTTTCTCCCGCCCAATCCCGGAACGTAGACCGGAAACCATGCACGGTAATGTCCGATCGTCCCATCTTCCTGAGCACCGATGTCAAGGCCATGTCGCTGAGCGGACGGGATGGATGGATCGGGTTGCCGAAGATCAACTGATCATCCTCGCCCGGCTCTCCGAGAAGGGCGACAGCTTGCACAGTAAGCGGAACCCGATGCTCTTTTGCGGCCTTCATTCGGTCGGCCGGAACGGTCCAAACAGAAGTTTGCAGATTGACCTCACTCCACTGCATCCCGCGGACTTCACCTGATCGAGCAGCAGTGAGGATTGCTAACATCAAGGCATTGGTGGAAACGCCATCACGCTTTGAAAGTACTGCCATGAAAATCGGCATCTCTTGCCAGTCCAATGCTGGGTGATGCTGAACTTGGCGTACAGAGGATGGTCTCGGCAAAATGTTCTGCAAATGCCACCGCCATCTCGCGGGGTTTGCGCCGCCCCGAACTCCCAGCGCGGACGCGTAGTCAAGCACCGCCTCAATGCGCTGTCGAACTCGGCTTGCGGTTTCCGGCTTTGCCGTCCAAATCTGTTCAAGTGCGGCGTGGACATGTGGGGTGTCGATCTCTCGAATGTCCATTGTGCCCAAGTGCGGGTAAGCATAGGCCTCCAGAGTTGAGACCCATTGCGCTGCGTGTTTTGCGCTTTTTCCAACCCGGTCGCTTGCTCTCGATTAGCTCGGTGGCCAGCTCCATGAATGTGAAGACGCGTTCTGAAGCGCAGTCTAACGGATCTGCCCCGTCCAGAAGCAGGCTGCGCAGTGCCACAACCTTTTCTCTCGCTGCGGCGAGGCTGATTTCAGGGTAGGGGCCAAGTCCCATATCCCGCCGCTTGCCATTAAGCTGGTATCGGAAAACCCAAGACCTCGCGTCGCTCTTCTTAACAAGCAGCATCAGCCCTTTGCCATCGGAATGGCGGCCGGCCGGCGCAGTCGCCACCATGCGTACTGACAATGCCATTCATTAGCACTTTCGTTCCCACACTTTGACGTGGTTTTGGATGAACGCCAGCGAACATGCAAGGACGACCTTCTGGTAATTCGCTGATATTAATGTGATTTATGCGACACTCATGAACACCGGTGAACGCCGGCAAACAGAGCGAGGCGGACTCTCTCTCCGCCAAGTAGATTGCTTAGATTATTCATCTAATTATCTAAATTCAGGATGCGAGTTTTCTGGCCCCAACTTTGTTCCTGCATTCTCATCAACTCTAAGCAGAGGTTTTCAGGCGCGACCGCATTCACCAGATGCTCCACAGTTGACCGCTGTTGGGGGCAAAGCTGTCGCATACATCAAGCGACTGACAATCAGCAAATGTGACCCTGAGCCGACATTGGCTCGATACCTAACACCAATGCGAGAACGCGGAATCTCGCGATCGGATCATGTGCAACATTGAGAGATCACGTTGAGGTAGGTTAACCAAATTCATCGATTAGGTTCATCATTTGTACGAGCAATTCCGATTCGTCATTTGCCCGATGACTAACAATAATCGGTGAGGCGATGTCTGGCTCTTCGAGTGGGAGATAGTCCACATCTTCTCTACCGAGACGGCGCACGGATGAGGGGACAACCGAGATACCCACGCCGGCGGCGACAAGTCCCAACGCTGTCTGCAGCTCCCGTACTTCAATGGCGACTTTGGGCTCAAGTCCGCTCTTGCGATAGAACGACAGCACCTGATCCGCGTAGCTAGGCCGTGGCGCTTTCGGATAAAGGATGAGGGGCAGATCGACTACATGCTTAAGCATCAAGCGTCGCTTCTTGCGACCAAGATGATGACCGTGTGGAGCAGCAATTGCCAGTTTCTCCTCACGCAGCACGCGACGTATCAAACCATCATCATCGAACCATACTCGGCCGAAGCCGATATCGATCCTGCCTTCCTTCAATGCAACGGCCTGCTCTATTGTGATCAGTTCCGACAAGACGATCTCAACATCTGATGCGTCGCCTCGGAATTGTCGGATCAGATCCGGTAACGTGTCGTAGAGCACGGAAGGGACGAAGCCGATGCCGAATTGCCGCCTGTTGCCGGTCCCGATACGTTTCGTCATTGCGCGTACTTCGTCGGCCTTCTGAAGCATCTGTTGGGCCTGCTCGAAGAAGAATCGTCCCGCCTCCGTCAACGTGATCGGTCGTCCACGATTGAGCAACTGGGTTCCGAGTTCCTCCTCCAGCTGCTTGATCTGCCGGCTCAATGGCGGTTGTGCCATGTGGAGCTTCTCGGAGGCTCGACTGAAGCTGCGCTCCGCAGCAACAGTCACGAAATATTTCAGATGCCGAAATTCCATCACCATACCTCCTGGGTATGAATATAGATGCAATCGATACTGTACCGAGATCACCGCGAGAACTAGCCTCGAATCAAAGGCTGATTAGCCGAGGAACAAAATAACTTCGGCCTCTGGTGATCATTTGCGTGCGAAGCCGACCGGTGCCCACAACGAGTAGCGTCCGAAGGACGTGCCTCAAAATTGAAGTCGCACAGATCTACCAAACGGAGGAAATCATGACCGACATCATCAGAAGTAAAGCCGTACAAAGCCTGCTCGACCGCGCCAGCGGACTCGACCAGAGCGGTGGTAATCCTCGCCTCAAGGCCATCACGCGTGATCTCTTAGAAGCGATCATGACGATCGTCGAGAAGCACGACATTTCGGAGAGTGAGTTCTGGCAGGCCGTCAAATTCCTGCAGGACGGCTCTGGCGAGTTCGGCCTCATTGCGCCAGGCGTCGGTCTCGAGCACTTCCTCGACCTGCACATGGACGCCAAGGATGCAGCCGCTGGCCGCACAGGCGGCACGCCGCGCACAATCGAAGGACCGCTATACGTCGAGGGCGCGCCGCTCGTCGAGGGGGACGTCAATTTGACAAGTGATCCCGACGATACCGACACCTTAAGTATGACGGGGTTCGTACGTGGCCCGGATGGTGAGCCCGTCGCAGGCGCCATACTGCATGTCTGGCATGCCAACTCGCAAGGTTTCTACTCGCACTTCGACCCGACCCGCGAACAGACACCCTTCAATAACCGTCGCCGCATCAAGCTCGGCGATGACGGGCGTTACGCCTTTCATTCTAAGATGCCACGTGGCTACAGCTGCCCGCCTGGCGGCGCCTGCGAGACGCTCATGAACGCCCTGGGGCGCAAGGGCGACCGGCCAGCACACGTGCACTTCTTCGTCGAGGCACCGGGCTATCGGACGCTGACAACACAAATCAATTTTGGCGACGATCCACTGGCCGAGACCGACTTCGCCTTCGGCACGCGCGAGGGTCTTCTCCCCATCCCCAACCGACAAGGCGATCGGGTACACGTCGGCTTCGACTTCGTTTTGCAGAAGTCGCGGAAGGAGGAAGACGAGAAATTCTCTGACCGCCCGCGCCTGCGTGTTGCCTGATGGGCGGTCAGTCGGCCAAATGTCCAAGTGGCAGCGCTCATCTCCTGCTGGAGCTGTAGCCAACGGTGCGCTGCCACTCATCTTGTAAAGAGTTCCTGCTGTTGGCCGACCAAACTTTTTCAGCACCAACGTAAGACTGAGATGGGGACACTGCATTGCCCGAGATGGATATCCGCTTCGACCAAATCGCCGCTGATCGACGCTACAAAATTCTGTGCTCGCTCATCATCCCGCGACCCATCGCGTTGGTCACGAGCATCAGCGAAGGCGGGCTCGTCAATGCGGCTCCCTACAGCTTCTTCAATGTCTTTGGCGACACGCCGCCGATTATCGCGCTTGGCCTGCACTGGCGGCCCGAGCAGACGCTCAAGGACACCACAGCTAACATCCATGCCACACGCGAATTCGTGGTAAATCTCGTGGACGAGGCATTGGCCGAAGCCATGAACATCTCGGCCATTGATTTCCCTCCTGAGAAAAGCGAGATCGCAGCTGCTAATTTGGCATTGGCGCCGTCGACCGATGTAAAAGTGCCCCGCATCGCCTCGGCACCTGCCGCGCTCGAATGCCGGTGGTTGCACTCGATCAACTTCTCGGAAGAGCGCGAACTGCTCCTCGCCGAGGTTGTGCGGGCCTGGACACGCGACGGTGTCATGGATGACAAGTACAATATTGATTTCGGAGCCTACCAGCCGGTTGGGCGACTTTACTACAACCTCTACTCGCGCAAGCCAGAGGTGTTCGAGATGCCGCGGATCCCACATTCGGACTGGGCGAAGCGAGACAACCAATGACTCCCCGCTGGCGCGAAGCCGGTGGAAGTGCATGTTGAGAGAACCTATGATGCTCGTTGATCAGCCGAGACCGATCGTTCGTTACTGAAAGGTGCATCAGTTCAGTTGCAGCGACCCAAGCTTTGGCAGAGGCGCTTGTCGTTATTGGCGCACATGGAACGCGCATGAAGCCTGATGAACATGAGTCTGCGCGCGACTGGTCATGACCCATCGCGACCGGAGGCCAAGCCCTACGCTCACCAGCTCCGGCCTCAGCCGCGCAGGCGCGCCGAAAAGAGGGGTCAATTTTGAACGCCGATATGGAGTGCACCCCTTGGAATGGACAGTTGAGGGATCGCGGATACGGCGGCAGATCTGTTCTATCACAAGCTCTTCGAACTCGATCCCTCGCTTGAGATACTATTCGAAGGCGTCGATCTGGCATCGCAAAAGAGGAAGCTTCTGCAAGCGCTGGCCACGACAGTTGCAAGCCGTGAGGACCTTGAAAGCCTCGCACCGAAACTTTTCGAACTGAGCCGTCGCCATGCGAGTTTTGGTGTCGTTGAATCTCACTACGAAACGGTCGGCCGTGCCTTGCTGTGGACTTTGGAGCAAGGATTACGAGGTGCGCGGCAGGCGCTACGTGGCAGAAGAAGGTATTGTCCGGGATCGCAAAGTTGTTGTGGAATTTTCTGACTTTGATACGGCCATCGCCTGTTATCATTCTCCGGACTACCAGGCGGCAAAGGCGATCCGCATGGCCAATGCATAGGCTGACTTTCTTATAGTGGAAGGCGCGTAGGACATGCAGCCGAGCGGACCAACTATGACCGGATTCGTTCCGGCCCGTCACGTCATTGGATCGTTAGACGCAACGAGTTCATTCAACTTTCGCACTTTGTATTCCCGAAACTAATCGGGACTGACCGTAGGTCTTGTTCTGGAAGGCAGGCTCGCGATACCCTTGAATATGGCTCAGGCAGCAATCTTCTGGCGGCAATAGCACGATGCTCTGATTGGAACCTCAGCCCGAGCCACTGCTTTGTCGAGTTGGAGTTTCACCTGTTTCGCCTCGGTTTCTTCGCCACGATGGACGAGGCACTCATGCAGGCCATGTAGGCTCCAGACATTTCCAGGGTGCTGACAGGCCCGGCTTAGCGTTTCGTCAAGACCAAGATCGGCCCGATAAATTTGCTCAGCATCGTCGTAGCGACCCTGCTCGATCAACAGGGCACCCAATGCATGTCGGGTCGGCTGCATCCATCCCCAGGGCTCATCATAGGGCAGGTTGTCGTCCAATTCGACAGACCTGCGCAAGTGGGTGAATGCAGCGTCATGATTGCCTTTATGATATTCAAGCTCTCCCATCAGCATTTGCTCGGCAACTTGCAGGATGTCGCGGCAGGTGTTGTTGAATAGCATTCTGCTTTCCGGTACGCGGTCCCGTGCAGCCAAGAACAGACCCTTCTCGGCTTCAGCTTCTGTGAGCGCATGCGTGTTTGCCAGAGCAACGGTGCGCGCGTAGTGCAACATCGCCGTTGTCACGCTGTAGAGTTGTTTGTCGTCCGGCAGATCCTGGTCCAGAATATCCTGCCAACGCCCGAACCGCACCAGCACATGCTGCTTCATCGGGATAAAGCCTTCGAACCAGTCCGCCATCGGCGCGAGCGTTTCTTTGGGGAGTGTCGCAATCAGTTCGTCGGCCGTCTCAAGCGCTGGCGTTGGCTGCCCGAGGAACATCGCCCCGTAAATTTTGAAGTGATAGTTATGGCAGCGATAAACAGAGTAGAAGTTTTCCGCACCGGCTCGCTCGAGATATTTCCGGTCGGCGACAATGGCCGTGTGGTTGCGCGAAACGACATTTTGATAATCACCGCATAACACATCGATGTGGGTTGCCATGTGCAGCAAGTGGCCGGCGTCGGGCACCAGGGTGCTCAAAGCATCGCCTTGGCGGAGCGCTCTTTCGGGATGCGGCGACATCTCCATCAGATGAATGTACATATGCAGCAGTCCGGGGTGGCTCCAGGCGCCGTCCAGCTTATCGAATGCTTTGTCCAGAACCGTAATCGCTTCCAGCGTATCGGCACCGTCGGCGGGTTTGCCAGAGGGTAAGTCCCATAGTTGCCAGGGCGTCCGGTTCATAATGGCTTCTGCAAAAAGGCAGCAGACATCGAGATCGTCGGAGTGCCGTTTGTATACGTCTCGCATCGCATTCGCGTACGCATCATTCCAGGGCGCATAGGCATCGACGCCAGCATCCTTGGGGTAGCGATGCGGCAGCGCTTCGATGAGCGCGCGTTCCCATGTGCTCACATTGTCCTTAAGAGCCATTGCCGCTGCGATCGCATCCTGAGCTTGCTGCAGCGCATCCGGCTTCTCGTCGTCTTCGAAAGCTTCCCACGGCTTGTTGTAGTTCGGGCCGATCGCATAGGCGATGCCCCAGTAAGCCATCGCACAGTTCTCATCTTCTTTGAGCGCATTATTGAAGCAGACGATCGCTTCCTCGTGATGGTAGGCATAAGTCCAAATCAAACCGCGATCGAACCACTTCTGGGCCGCTTTCGAGGATGTTGTCACCTGGCGGGAATATGTTCCGAGGTCGTAGTAATTCATGGTCGCCTCCGGCGGTGAAATTGGCTGTTGAACAGTAACAGTGCTGTACACACCATCGCAATCAACTTCGTCCAATGGTGATGGGCGTCGGCGAACGCACGAAACGTTGGCCGATTGTCCCAAGTCGGCTGATGTCCGGCAGATGCTAGCATATTGTTGTGAGCACCAATTCTGCGATTGCCTGAGCAATGCCTACTGCGCGAGGTGTACGCTTGCGACAAGCTACAAACGAGCGAATTCGATCGGAGGCCCGCTATCGTTGGCCTCCCCGTCTCGCGGGCAGGATCTTGACACCTGCGGATGTCGCGCTGCGATTTGATCTGTAGAATTAGCTTGTGAACCTCAACACGGCTTTTGCCGGGATCAACAAGTGAACGCGATGCAATATTGGCCCTTCTAAGCAGATTTCAGCGGCATCGTGTAAGTCGTCGCCGACCCCGTAACGCAGGGCTCTCCGTCGCGGTTGTAAACGGTCGTTTCGAGTTTGCAGATGGGTTTGTCGTCTCGGATGTCGGTCACCTTGACCGAAGCCGTAATGGCCTCGCCGACGCCGACGGCCTTCAAGAACTTCCAACTCGTTTCAAGAAAGACCGTTCCTGGCCCGGGCAAATCCTCGGCGACGACCGCGTTGAGCAGGCCGGTTGTCACGCCACCTTGCACAATCAAGCCCCCGAAAGGAGACGCAGCGGCCAACTCTTCGTCGTAGTGGATGGGATTGCGATCGCCCGTCATTTCGGTGAACATTTCCACATCGCGCATGCTGGTGGTTCTGCTCCTGCTGGCCTGCGCCCCGACGGACGGTTTTCCGGAGATTGTTCGCTGCCACGGTGATTGATGTTCGGTCATCTCAATTGTCTCCTAGGCTGATTGGTGGTTTCTCGACATGGCAATGCCGTTGAACTCAGGCGGCCATCGCTTGCTCCTCATCTGTGCCGACCATGTATTCAAGTTCGTCCTTCATGGCGCGGTTCAACGCCGCATGATGGGATTTCAGGTCCTCGAGTTCCCATTCGAACGAGGCGATGGCATCCGTTACTTCGAAAAGCGGGCGGGAAAGACCATCGCGTATGTACTGGTATTCTGCCAGGGCATTGCGGTCTGTGCTCAGAACCGCCCGCGCGAGCAACTCGCTATCGCGCAACGCGTCGGTGATTCCGTGTGCAGTAATTGGGTCTTTAAAGTATCCGGCGTCGCCTACCAGCGCCCAGCCGGGGCCGTGCGCCTGCCGGAAGTAACCGTTTATGCCAGGGAAGCGCCGCAAACGCCTAGCGTTCGGAGCCGAACGGATCAGGTTTGCAAGGTATCGATCGTATGGCTCGATGATCGCAAGGAAGGCCTCGAACGGGTTGTTTTCAAATTGCGATCGGAAATCCTGTGGCGGCAGAAGCGCAAACACGCAATGCGCGCCATCATTGGTCGGAATGAGCCCGACACTCGAGCCTGGCCTGAAGTACCAAATGTTCCCTCGATCAGCAATGCCATCAAAGTAACCAAAGACGGCGGCCGCCCGGTGCTTCGAAGTGATGTAGACCGGCGCGTTCACGAGCTGGGCAAGCGTCGAGCGCACACCATCAGCTCCAATGACGATATCACCGTTGATGGCCAGTCTCACTCCATCTGGCCTGAGGGCAACGATCCCTGTTACTCGACCCGAACCATCGCGCAGAACATCCTCAAGCCTGGTATGAAATTTGACATCGGCACCTGCATCGACAGCAGCATCAACCAAGCACCGGTCGAGGATCGTTCGGCGTGGGGCGTAAAGGGCATCGATGCCGTTTCCGGGCTTGATGTCGATGTCAATCCGTTCGTTGCCGTACACAAATGACGTTCTTCGGATAAGCGGCGTGCCGGCACCGACTATTGAGGGCAGGACGCCCCAACGACTGAGTAGTGCAACGCCTGTGCGCATGAGGGCATGCGTGGATAATGTATCGCTGCCGTAGGCTCCGCGGTCGACAACCAGAACTTTGGCGCCCGCTTGGGCAAGTAGCATTGCCGTTGCCGCCCCTGCGCAGCGGGCACCGACAACTATTGCATCGTAACGATTTGCAAGCTGGTGCGAATTCACTGTAATACTCCGACCATTGTTGACGGCTACGCAGCCCGGCGGTGACCGAGTTCGCTGACAAGTTGATGTGAAATATCGCGGGCGTCATCGCTTGCCCCAAGGATCAAAGTTGAGGAGCGTCGACGCAGGAACGGAAGTCCCATCACGTAGAGACCCGGCATGACGTAACCGCCGGTGTGTCTGATCTGGCCCTTTTGGTCGAATACGGGAAGTTCGAGGAAACTGTGATCCGGGTGGAAGCCTGTAGCCCAGACAACGCTGCGTATGCCTTCGGCTGCAAAGTTGAGTGTCAGACGTGGCTCTTTGGGCAACCGTGTCTCTCTATGTGCGTACGGTCGGTCGACAAGTTCCGACATCTGCTTTTCATCGACCCACTCGTCAATTGCGGATATGAGCCGGTTCATTTTGAGGTCTGCAGCAGCACACACGTTTGCCAGTCCGCCAGAGAAAGCCGCCCGACCTCCGTTGATTCCCGCGAGGCGCCCAACGATCTCAACACCAATTTCCTGGAGACTATTGAGATCGAATGTTCCTCGCTCCGGGTCGCCGGTGAGTTGAAACGAAGGCGTACGCCTCACGCGGTTGACATCATCGACTTGTCCGTAGGTCGTATCGAGTAAACCCAACAAATGCATCCAGGTGAGAATGTCGGCACCCCGATAGTGGCGAGGCACGCGCGTGTGGGACCCGACCGCGAGCGTCACCTGCCGACCGGACAACTGAATGTCTCTCGCAATCTGCACACCTGACGCAGAGGCGCCGACGACCAGTGTGCCGCCATCGGGTAGGTCCGACGGGTGCTTGTAGGTCAATGGCGTCAGCTCAACGATTTCCTGTGGCAGTTCAGCGGCAAAGCGCGGACGCTTGGCCTTTGCGCAAGGCCCTGTGGCTATGACCAAGTTCTCGCAAACGAACTCACCCTGCGAAGATTGAACAAGGTAGCGGCCGTTTTCGGCTCGCACGGAGTGCACGGTGGAATTTGTTTGGATTGGCAGATTGGTACAGCCGACGAGCCTGTCGAAATGGTGGATCAGCTCGGCAACCGACATGTACCCGTCCATGTCACTGCCATCGTACGGTTGCCCGGGCAGTCCGTTGAGCCAATTCGGCGTCAGCAGGCGCAGTCCATCCCAGCGCTCCTTTCGCCAGCTGTTGCCTGCCTCACCGCCCTCAAGGATGACGTGGTCCACGCCCCGCAGCGAGAGTTCCTGGCTAATGGCAATTCCGGATTGGCCGGCACCGATTATGATGGCGGTTAAATGTCTCATTGCACAATCCCGGGGCGCCGGCGCGCCGGCCACATCCACTGCGGTAGAGGACGCGACGCGCCGTTTGGTATAAGGCGGTAGAGGAGGCGGTCCTAGCCAACCGTCACATGCACGTTGGTCGGATTGGTGAGTGCATCAAAGGCTGCCGATCGCCTTTGTGCCTGCGCGACAAGTGCAGCGATTTCCTCAGGCTTGGCGTCGGCATCAATGTTGAACTTGACACGGATGTCGCTGAAACCGTTTCGGACATCAGGATCGATGCCGAGAATGCCGCGGATATCCATGTCTCCTTCGACAAAGGCCGTAACGGTGCGCAACTGGATGCCGCGATGCTGGGCAATTGCGGCCACACCTGCGGTAAGGCAACTGGCAAGACCGGAGAGAAGGATTTCTGCCGGCGTCGCGCCGCAATCTTCAGCAGCAAACACTTCGGGATGATCAGCATCGAATTTGAACGTCCGACGCCGCCTCTGCTCTTCGCCGAGACCGAAGAAGCCGTCGACCTTGGAGCAGCTGTGAACACCAGTTTTCCATTCGCAGGTGGACCGCCACTTGAATTGTGCACCGCCGGGCGACGCTTCCAGCGCCTCCCGGGCTCCGATCAACGCCTGTACATTAACGCCGTTGTCGGCAACTGCCGTTTCGTCTTTGATCATTTGCCTACGTCTCCGTATGAGAATTTGTAACCATGGGGAGCTGGCACCATCATCGAACGCCTTTCGCGCCAGCCTCACCGATTGATTGAATACCGTAGGCGGCACATCGAATCCTGAAGGCCTTCTGAAGCTTTTCTGAAAGCGATTGACCCGAGGGAGAGGCGACGAGATGGATGACGATCTCTGATAGAACCAACGAACTTGTTTCGTTCTCGCTCAGAAATACAGCCGGCTCGCAGTTGCCAATCGCGTCTGTCAGCAGCTCTAAAGTTTGGTCATGAGATGCTGGTCTAAAGCGCTAGTGGTTTTGCGGCAGCCATCCGATAGTTTCACGGGCAACAAAGACATCAATGGAGTTTCACCATGACGAATGATCAAGAAAAACTGGATACATCGATTGTGGTTAGGCCGTTCAACCAACGCGAATTGGCAACGATACAGGACATCCGGGAACTGGCCTTTAAGCCCATATTTGACTCGTTCCGCAACATCGTCGGACCGGTTATAGCGCAGTCGGCCTTTGCTAGCGCAGAGCGAGAGCAGGCAAAACTTTTATCAGACTTGTGCGCCGCCGGCTCCAGCGCTCGCGTGTTTGTTGCGACGCTCGATGATCAGATCGTTGGCTTTGTATCGATGACAGTCGAAGCGGAGACCGAGGTTGGCGAAATTGGATTGAATGCCGTGCATCCGGAGTTCGCTAGCCGCGGTATTGGCAGCCGCCTCTATCGGTACGCCTTGGATGAAATGAGATCCGCCGGAATGCGCGTGGCAACGGTTGGTGTCGGCGGCGATGCAAGTCACGCCGCTGCCAGGCGTGCATACATCAAGGCTGGCTTCGGTTCTTCAATACCAAGCCAATCGCTCTATCAGCTCCTCTGAAATCTCCATACCCGCTCCATATTGCCGGAACTCATCTTTTCGGACATGGTAATCGGTTCATTCAGCAAGTTCGCCTCTATCGGAGTTGCGGCGGCAGCGGCACGTTTGGATCTGGTAACCAGGCCATCATGCGGTTTGCGCCGATATCTCTTAGTTGAGCGTCGCTCAGGGCGGCGAACTCCGCTCCCAATTTGGCATCTTCGCGGATTGCGTTTACCCGCCGAAACAGTTGGCACACGCATAGCCACGCGGTCTTTAGCCAACCAAATATTAAAAGCATTTGGCGAGGAAGGCGTACAACTGCGATCGTAGACATTGAACAGACCAATCAAGTTTGGATCGGGCTACTTCTGCGGGTGGTACACTGCTAGACAATCAAAGTTTGTACGAGCTACGCCTGCCAACAGGACGATCTTGCAGACACGATTTAATTGACCTGATCGACGCATCATCCGATCTCACTCAGGGACGTGCCAATTCAGCCGAGTGTTACCCGCGGAACAGCCCGGCAACCTGAAAACAAGCTGAAATGTTTCTGAAACCAAATGATGCCAGCGCATATGACGCGAGCGCAGGCGACACGATAGTTTGCCAACCGCGAAAGATCGTGGTTTGCGCCACGATCTTGGGATCGGTAGCCGACCTTGATGGAGATGGCAGAGCCTCGGTTCAAATCAGTTGAGAATGCAGTATGAGCCAAGCCACAATAAGTCTTCCAGAACTGGCCAGCAGCACGACAGAGACTTGGAGTCGATCGAGTAGATCATTTCGCATAGGCCCATGGCGCGTGGATGTTGCAGGTCGCGAGTTATCCGACGGTACATCTGTTCGCCGAATTTCTCCGCGCGCCATGTCCGTCCTAGTGGTCCTCGTCGAGGCCGGCGGAACAGTGGTGAGCCGCAATTGCCTAATGGACGCGGTCTGGCGAGACGTACATGTAGGTGACGAAAGCTTGACACAAGCCGTTGCAGAATTGCGTCGTGCGCTAGATCAGAAGCGTAGTGTCCACCCATATATCTTGACCGTACAAAAGACCGGCTACCGCTTGGGGGTTCAAGTTGCTAGTGCCGACGAGCACCCAAAAACGGCGGCCGTCGATCCAAGCGACATTGAACTATCATTGCAAGCGCATCTGGCGGTTTCCCGGGCGCGTCAACTCCGATGGCTTCATGGCTACGCGGCGATTGATCAAATCAAGGAATTGATGCACGAAGCCCAAACAAGCGCACCGCGATCAGCTTGCGTGCAAGCGGAGTACGCGATGCTCGTGGGTTGCACAATCATGCACCGTGGAGATCGTGACGCTCGTGTACGTGCCGCCGGCGACGCTGCACGACTGGCCGCCGCGCTGCGGCCGGACCTTGCCAAGTCACATTGCGCAGTGGGTTTTGCGAGTTCAAATTTTGGCCTGCTGAACGAATGTACAATAGCGTTTCAACGAGCTTTCACAATTGCGCCCGACAATGCAGAAATTCATTCTCTCGCGGCCCAAGCCTTTTTCGGCCTAGGCGCATTGGACACTGCCCTAATCCTGGCGGAACGGGCGGCCGCATTGGACTCCGATGATATCCTGCCGCCGTACATAGCCGCACGTGCGGCGCGAGCGCTCGGGCATGTCGATCGTTGCGAGACTGCCGCTAGGATGTGCCTCTCGCGGGCTGATGAACGCTTGAGGCTCACCCCAGGCTCCGCCCGAGCTTCAAGCATTCGTGCTGTGGCGCTGGCGATGCTTGGTCAGCACGACGATGCTTGGTCGCAGGCTCAACGCGAAGGAGACGAGCTAGATTTCCGAGATATGGTCGCGCTCGGAGAAATCGGCGCAGTAGAGGCAGCTTTGGATCATTGTGAAGCCCTCGTCGATAGCGGTTGGCGTGTCACTGGTTGGTTGAAGAACGAGCCGGTTTACACTCAGTTCCGCGCTGAGCGGCGTTACAAAAAGCTAGCGAGGTATTTTTTCGACACCTGAGAATGAACGCCTAGTCTCGGCCGGAATTGAGGCCAGTTTCCGCACGATGCTGGTCGAAGACTGTTGACCCCACTTATCAATCGTTCGGGTCGCGACGCTACGCTACGCTCGCAGGCAACAGGTTGAGCCACAAACGTGCGCAATACTGCCGACGGCAAATCGTAGACCGAGATCTACTACAAATCCTCTATCTCACATGTTGGCCACCCTGCGCGTTGATGGCAGTTAGTTGATCATTCCTGCCATGGCTGCGGCCAACTTTGCTGCCCTGCACAAACGTCGAAAGGTCCACGAATGTGTGGTCCGGCCGCGTGTCGCAAGCGACATAGTTGAGTTGGTCGAACGTGAGACGCTGCACCAATGTAGCAGACCACTGGCGTGGAGCCTCATCTCGCTCCGGGCCGAAATGGATATCCGCGCGCATCCACGGCTCGCTAACAGACAGACTTCAATGAGCCATCATTGATAAAAGCCTCATGGGTGCGCCGGGCAGACCGTTCGTCCATCTCATCCTGTCATCTCGCAGACCTCGGCGTGGAACTGTTGAACCTGATTGCTATTTCTATTCCTGCACTCCTCCGATCGCTGGTCACGTGAAGCCATCCCCGCGGAGCCGCCGTTCTCTGATTGCGGGATGATACGCGAGGGTCTCGGCCACATTTTCTTTGCTCGACCCCGCCGGAGGCTTTCCTCCGCCCCGACCGCAGACCCAAGACGCCGTGGCGCGCAGCGGCGGTCAAGGCTGGCCGCGCTTTAGCGGCCACCGTAGGCTTGGCCTTGAGGGCCGCGAGCACGGTGGCACCGTGTTAAAGTCGGAATTGCCTGCCGCTCTCACATCGCTTGGCGTTGGAGAGACGAAGTATCAACTGCGCCCGCGTGAGCTTGGCACGCAATACAATCGCGCCGCGGCTGTCTTCGCCGATCAAGTGAAACGCGTTCTTGCCAATATCGATACCGACCATCTTGACGTCGGCAAATGAACTCCTTTGGGATGACATCGCAAAGCTCCTTTCAACCGTGCATGATGCTCCCCAGCCCGATCAGCGCGAGACTATGGCACTGAACGCGGCCGGACCATCCCACTAGAAGACATTGATTTCCCGGTCGGCAATGACAAAGCGGGCGATGATGATAAGCTATTAGCTTACAAGACAGCGGCACGATACAAGACGGCAGCCAGGAGGAAATATGAAATCGCGCGGGCAAATCAGCCGCCGCGCAGCGGTTGTCGGTGGATTATCGTTAGGAATGAGCTCGGGGCTTGGCGCACGCGGGCAGGCCAGCGGTGCGATCCGGTTTGGGCTTACACCGGTTTTTCTGGACAACGACCTTTCACTCCTCAAACGACTTCAGGACTTCCTGGGCCGTCAGACCGGACGAGAAATCCAACTTGTACAACGCAAAACCTACGAAGAGATCACGTCACTTCTGATATCTGGTCAGCTGACCGCTGCCTGGATCTGTGGCTATCCATACACGAACTATTCGAGGCAATTGGCAGTCGTGGCCGTGCCGGTGTGGCGCGGCAAACCGCTCTACCAGTCCTATCTCATCGTGGCGGCCGATCGCACTGCAGCGAAGCTGATAGACTTGCGAAGTGATCTGCATGCGTTCTCCGATCCCAATAGCAACTCGGGTTATCTTGTCACGCTCGCAGCGCTGGCCAAAATTCGCCAGAAACCGGACGAGTTTTTCCGCAAGACATTCTTCACCTACAGCCATCGAAACGTAGTGCGAGCGGTTGCATCGGGGCTCGCCGAGAGCGGTAGCGTGGATGGTTATGTGTGGGAGGTCATTGCGGAGATTGAGCCGGAATTGGCCAGGCGGACCAAGGTCATCGCGCGTTCCGAGTGGCTGGGTTTCCCACCCGTCGCCTGCCTGAAGCGGTTCAAATCGTCACCGTATACACAGGCCGTTGAGCGTGCCCTGCTCAACATGCAGTCGGACCCTGATGGAGCTGAGGTGTTGCGCTTGCTTCGGCTTGATGGCTTCGTAACGGCGCCGCCGAATATCTATGACGGCATCGCAAGAAAGGTGCGCGAAGCACGGAGCCTGGGATAATGGCATTGCGAGCTGGAAACATCAGCTATGTTCCGTGGAACTGGCCGCTTTCAATCCGTGTGCCGTGTGTGGTCGTCGTCCTGATGTTGACCGTGAGTACCGTCATTTCGGATCGTGTACTATCGCGCCTGACTGCTACGCAGAACCGCCACCTAAGTGAACTCACAAATGCCTACTTGGATGGCATTTCATCATCGATTCTGCCTCACGTGCTACGAGATGACGTTTGGGAAATCTATGACGCCCTGAAACGCGCTGGCAATCGCTACAAGGGATTGAATGTCAATTGGACGACCGTGGTCGACGCCGACAACCGCGTTATCGCTTCAAGTATTCCGAAGAGGTTTCCTCTACAATCCAACTTTGTTCCGAACGTCAGAGGATCCGTCGCAGAAGAAACGCAAACAGCCCTCGACGATGTCACTGGTACGGCCAGATTTCGCCGAATGCTTGTGTATCAAGAGCGATCGATTGGAGCGATCCATGGTGAGATCGGCATTGCCGGTCTTGTTGCCGAAAGATGGGATGTACTGAAAGCGCTCATTGTGACGAACGCAATCTTGACTCTGGTTCTTGCCGGGTTCGGTTATCTTGCGATCCGCCGCATGTTGCGACCGATAGGCGTTTTATCGGGACACATGCTTGATGGAACCGAGGGCGCCGTCAGCAAGATTCCAGATGCTCAGTTGGGCCGAGAAGACAGCGAGTTCGGACAGCTTTTCCGGACGTACAATTCACTGGTAACGAGTGTCGCAGAACGTGAGCGCTTACTCAAGCAGTTGGCGGAGGAGGAACGGCTGGCTTCTTTGGGTCGGTTGGCATCCGGCATGGCGCATGAAATCAACAACCCGCTTGGAGGAATGCTGAACGCGGTAGACGCCATCAAGAAACACGGTGACCGGGCCGACGTTCGGGTCAAGTCGATTGATCTGTTGAGCCGCGGCCTGAAGGGGATTCGCGATGTGGTGCGCTCCGCGCTCGCAACCTACCGACATCGCAAAGAAGATCGGTTACTCTCGGCCACCGAACTCGACGATCTTGCATTGCTCGTCGGACCGGAAGTCAGGCGAAAACAACTCCAACTCATATGGATCAATGATCTTAAGGATGACTTCCCCGCGCCCGCGAACCCAATCCGCGATGCCGTGCTGAATCTGCTGCTTAACGCCTGTACCGTATCTCGCCAAGGCTCGACCGTGGAGTTCCATGCGCAGGTCGACAGAGATCTTCTGCAAATTACGGTCCGCGATGAGGGACCAGGCCTTCCGCGAGACGTAAGCGACTATCTCAATGCGCTCGACACGCGGGCGTTGCCGCTGGAGGACCACCGAGGATTGGGAATCTGGGTCGTAAAGCGTCTGTTGCATGAGATCGGCGGTACAATACGTGCGACGAACGTCGTGCCGCGAGGCACCAGAATAATGCTCGCCGTTCCCGCATTGACCAAAACCAAGCCAAATACGAGTGAGTTCAAAGATGTCGCTTGAGGGCCGCACAATCGGAGTTATCGAAGATGACCCGCTGATGGGCGAAAGCCTCGTCCAGAGTCTTACCCTAGCGGGGGCTAATGTAGCCTGGTGGCAAACCGGAAAAGAAGCCGCCAAAGGTCTCGAAGACGCAACGCCGGATGTGATAGTTTGCGATATCCGACTGCCGGATACTGATGGAGTTTCCTTGTTCACGCAAACAGTTGGGCACAACAAGACGCCTCCCTTCATTTTCATGACCGCCTACGGCAACATCGATCAGGCCGTTTGCCTGATGCGCGCAGGCGCTGAAGATTACATAACCAAACCATTTGAGATCTCTGAGTTGGTTGAGCGGATCGATACAATCGCGCCAAGCCGAATCGCGACAAGAGTTGAAGATGCTCTGGGTGTGTCCAATGCGATGAAACGCATCGAGCAGGCATTGGTGGCGTACGCGCGTACGCCCAAACCACTCTTGCTCACCGGTGAAACTGGCGTCGGGAAAGAGTACTGCGCGCGCTATCTGCACCAGCGTGCGGAGAACCGCGACGGACCTTTCATATCCGTCAACTGCGCGATCATGCCGACAGAAGTGTTGGAACGTGAGCTTTTTGGCGTGCAAAGAGAGCAGCAGGATAATGATCAACTGACGTACCTTGATCGCGCCGCAAGAGGTACACTTTTTATTGACGGCGTTGCCCAACTCATAAGTCCGCTTCAGGCCCAACTAGTCGAAATCATCGAGGCACAGTCGCGGACGAGTGAGGCCATCAATAGCAATGTCCCACTTATCGTTTGTGCTACGCGTCGAGACCTCGATGATCTCGTGGTACGTGGTGACTTCAGAGAGGACCTTAGAAACTTACTCGATCCAACGCATCTCCACATTCCCGCCCTGAGGGACCGGCCTGAAGATATCACATGGCATTTAGACCAGTGCTTTCGCGAGTTCGGCAGCATTGCCGTCAGCCGCGTCAAAGGTATAAGTTCGGCTGCCGAAGCACATGCACTACAACACGATTGGCCGCGCAACATCGCTGAATTGCGCCGACGCATGGAACGTGCCATGGCGCTTGCCCTCGATGAGTGGATCACTCCCATTGATCTATTTCCCGAGCGTGGATTCGGCAGTTGGCGCGGACAACCAAACGTCACTTCACTCGCTGAAGCGCGGCGCTCTGCTGAACGCCGGCAGATCGAAAGGGCCCTGGCCCTGCATACCGGTCAGCTCGCCAAGGCCGCAAAAACGCTGGGAATTTCGCGAACAACTCTGTGGGAGAAAATGCGGCGTCTCGATTTGGACTTGGATGATGAATCAACCTAGCTTGGAACGTTCAGGTTTCCGAACACTTCCACCGGGTGCCATATAACTTACTGATATAAATTAGTTAAATTTCGTACTTCACAGCCTGAATGCGCCTCTATCCTGATGCCTGACCGTAGCAGCAATAGCTTGGCAGGAGGAAACTGATGGATAGATGCAACAAGCTTGTCGATGTTGGTCGGCGCCAATTCTTGAGAGGCGCGGGTGTCGCAACAGTCAGTGCCGCCACTGCGACCGTGGTGCCGAAACAAGCAAACGCGAAGGGCTCGCTCGCCCGCGTTGAATACCCATCAAACCGCCTTGCAAACGTGAAAGATCTCAAGATCAATGAGCCTTTGGAAGTTGCCTATCCTGACGCCGACGCGCCTGGGGTTCTATTGAAGTTTGGTCAAAAGGTGCCCGGTGGCGCAGGCCCGGATGGCGACATTGTCGGCTTCTCGACGACCTGTCCGCACAAAGGGTTTCCGCTGAGTTACAACGCCGACCGCAAGACGTTTAACTGTCCCGGTCACTACGCTGTTTTCGATCCTGAGGCGGGCGGACAGCAAACCTGGGGACACGCGACCCAAAACCTTCCGCAATATGCCCTGCGCATAGACGACAAGGGGAACATCTTCGCTGAAGGCGTCGATGAGCTTCTCTACGGTCGCCTGTCAAACGTACTCTGAGGGAGGATCTGGAATGGCTTACAAACGACAAATCGATCGCCTGCCGATCATTCCCGCGGACGCGAAGAAGCATAACGTGACCTGCCACTATTGCATCGTCGGCTGCGGCTACAATGCCTTCACATGGCCCGTGAATAAGCAGGGCAACACTGCGGCAACCGATAACGCTTTCGGCGTCGATCTATCAAAGCAGCAATCGGCTGAGACGGACGCCTGGTACGCGCCGTCGATGTACAATGTCGTCAAACAGAACGGCGAAGATGTACATCTCGTCATCAAGCCCGACAAAGGCTGCGTCGTGAACTCTGGACTCGGTTCTGTGCGGGGCGCGCGAATGGCTGAGAACCGGCGCTCCGACGTCACCGGCACACAGCAACAACGCCTGACAGATCCGATGGTCTGGCGTTACGGAACGTGGCAGCCGACCAGCTGGGACGATGCTCTTGATCTAGTTGCACAGGTAACCGCACGTGTCATCGACAAGGACAAAGAAGACGACCTTTTCGTTTCCATGTTCGATCATGGCGGTTCGGCCGGTGGCTACGAGAACACCTGGGGTACCGGTAAGCTCTACTTCGGGTCGATGAAGATCAAGAACTGCCGCATTCACAATCGTCCGGCGTACAATTCTGAGGTTCACTCGACGCGCGACATGGGCATCGGCGAACTCAACTACGCCTACGAAGACTACGGCAAGACCGATACAATTTTCCTCATCGGTGCCAATCCTCTCGAAACCCAGACTAACCTGTTCCTGAACCACATGATTCCAGGCATGCGCGATGGTGCAAAGGTAATCATAGTCGACCCAAGACGCACGGTCACTGTCAATGCCTGCGAGGATGCTGCGGGTAAGGAGAACGTTCTTCAACTCGCGATCAACAGCGGCACCGATCTGGCACTGTTCAACACCCTCTTCACCTACATCGCCGACAAAGGATGGACGGACAACGACTTCATCAAGAAGTCGACGTTCCAGGGAGGCGAAGCTCAGGCGGAAGATAGTGCACACCCTTGTGCCCTAGGCGATTTTGAACTCGCCCGCAAAGCCTGCAAGATGTCAGTACAAGAGGGCGCGAAGATCTGCGGTGTGTCAGAAGCTGACATCATCAAGGCTGCTGAGTGGATCGCCCAACCCAAGGATGGCAAGCGCCGTAAATGCGTAACAGCCTACGAAAAGGGCATTATCTGGGCCAACGATAACTATCGCACCATCGGCGCCTTGGTGAACATCGGGCTTGCAACCGGCAACATTGGGCGCGAGGGCGGCGGAGTGTGTCGTCTTGGCGGTCATCAAGAAGGTTACTATCGACCGCCCGAGGGCCATGTTGGACGGCCGGCCGCCTATCTGGATGATTTGATTATCAAGGGCCAGGGCAAAGTCCATCACGTTTGGGCCTGCGACCACTACAAGACCACGCTCAATGCGACGGCGTTTAAGCGCGTCTACAACAAGCGCACCAACATGGTCAAAGCAGCGATGGACGCGGCGGCGGGCAAAACACGCGCCGAACTGATCGACGCGATCGTCAAGGCTGTCGATGCCGGTGGCATCTTCTCGGTCAACGTCGACATCATTCATTCGCAGATCGGGCAGGCCGCGCATGTCATCCTGCCTGCAGTCGAATCCGGTGAAATGAACCTGACGTCGATGAACGGCGAGCGCCGCATGCGTCTCGTTGAGAAATACATGGATGGTCCGGGATCAGCCAAGCCTGACTGCCTTATTGCAGCTGGCATGGCGCAACACCTGGAGCGTGTTCTCAAGGCTGCCGGGAACGCTGAATATGCCGCTCAGTTCCAAGGCTATGACTGGCAGACTGAGGAAGACGCTTTCATGGATGGTTACAACAAGGGCAATCCGGAGGTGACCTATGACCGGCTGCGCGCCATGGGTAACAACGGCGTGCAAGAACCGGTCGTGGGTTTTGAAAACGGAAAGCTAGTTGGAACCAAGCGGCTTTATACGGATGGCACGTTCGATCGTCATGGGCGCAAGGACAAGAAGGCCTTGTTCTGTGCCGGGGCTTGGCGTGGTCTTCAGGCGCCCGGTAAGGCTGAGCAACAATCGAAGTTTAATTATCTGATCAACAACGGCCGATCCAATATCAATTGGCAGAACTGGTTCTTGGATCAGGACAATGACTTCGTAATCGATCGCTATCCTTATCCGTACATCGAGATGAACCCCAAAGACATGGCGGCGATCGGCGTGAAAGCCGGTGACCTGGTCGAAGTCTACAACGATGAAGGCGCTACGCAGGCGATGGCCTACCCGACTCCAACGGCCCGTGAGAACGAAACGTTTATGCTGTTCGCCTCTCCCACGGGGACCCAGGGCAACGTCATAAACGCCGGCACGAACAAGCTCATTCTGCCGAACTACAAGCAGACTTGGGCGAATATTCGCAAGCTTGCCGACGCGCCCGCAACGGTTGCGCATTTGTCGTACAAGTCGAAGGAATACGTAGGCTGAGATGAATGAACGTTGCGATCTTTGTGGTTCGGAGTCGCATGAAATGACCGGCGGCGCGATGCCTCTTGGGAGCACTGTGCCGCCTCCCTGGAATATTGGAGTGTTGCGATGCGCCTATTGAAGCACCGGCTTGCGGCCGTTCGCTACAAAAAAGGCTTCGACATTGACGCGCTTCTGGTCAAAGCGTGCCGCGAGATGGCTGAGTGTAGCATTCGCCTGGGCGGGCTATTGCAGATCTCTGAGGGCGGCATCGGAGGCTGTGCTGTTGGCGTGAACCTCTATGACCTCCAAACCAACACTGTCTTCGATATATGGGAAGACCGCGGGCGATGCGCGCGTGGGTGCCGCCTCGATGAAGATGGTTTGAATGCCGCGGCCGTGGTACTCGAACGAGCAATATCCGACAGAGTCGAACTCTTGATCATCAATCGGTTTGGCCGTGCCGAGAGTCTAGGTCGCGGTCTACTGCCTTACTTCGTCCGCGCGATCGAGGCGGGCATTCCCGTCCTCACCAGCGTGCGCGCACCCTACGACGACGCCTGGGCCCGTTTTCATGATGGCCTTGGCGGAGAGCTGTCGTGCGACACGGAACACGTGCTAAATTGGGTTGCAAGATTTGACTATCAATCCGCTAACCTTGCCAACATGCATTTTGGGGGTCACTAGCAACCGAACCAAACATCGGGTTGGGACAAAGGTCTGCAACCCTTAAACCTTGCCGACTAAGTGCCGAATTGACTTTCAGTAAGCTGGTATCACCGACGCCACATAACTGGCTAACTGATTGTTCGCTTCGATATGGATCCGTGCCGTTCATTCATTTCCTGATCGGGTCCGAACGATTCCCCGAATGACACATCCGGCAATTCCGAGGCGTCACACCTGGCCGGATGCAGACACCGAATTTCACCACAACTACGCTCTTGCGAATTACTTGCACACTATGCAGCAGGCCAACGACGGCCCGTTCGTTCCACCAGCACTTCCTTGAGTTCGTTCTCTGAACAGATGGTTGTCCATAGCAGAAGTAGCTCGCTATTGAGATCGCTTGTATTCAGCAACGACAGGATGGCGTTGCAAACTCTCTCGAACTCTGCCGTCGCGAGCTCATCAAACTTTCTTTCCCTCGCTTCTCGCAATGCGTCGGTGACGTTCATCCTTTTGGGCTCCCGAGCTAGCCTGCCTTTCTCACCGGTGCCGGAGTTCATCATTTGATCAGCTAACAAGTTGAGGGCCAGCTAAGCGGGCGCAAAGGATCGTTCCCGCATTGCTGAGCGGATTGGCTTCGTCAGCAATGATCCTCGTTGTTGATCATTGGTCGGGCGGGGCCGGTTGTTCAGGCGGTGGTGCCGCATAATCTTTCGTTCGAACTCAGCAACGGCGCCAAGCACGGTCAACATTAGGCGACCGTTGGCTGTTGGGTAAGCGCCGTCTGACGACTACACGATTTTCTTCTTGCGCGTTGCCGGTTTGCGGGACCAGCGTTTGGCGAGTTTGGCGAGTTCCTTTTCGATCCAGTCGCTCTCGACGAGCTTGGGGTCGAAGTCTTCCGGGTACCACTCGGTAAATTCGTCGTGGCGCTCGTGTTCGGGATCGGTGATGGCTTCGAGAAACTCGCCATAGCCCCAGGGCCCGCCGATGTCCTCCGGCGGGCAGCGCCCTTCGGCGGCGAGCAATCTCGGATAAAGAACGCCAGGCTCGGGATCCTTGATCCGCTCGATCTTGATCGTGTGCTCCCAGCCGTCGCCGAAGTCGTAAAGGTATTTGAGGGTCTTGGTGCCGGTGTCCTCGAGCACGGCCAACAACGTCGCCTTCTTGGCATCCAACGGTCCGTCAGGCCAATCGGGATCAGGGAGCCCCCAGCCGATGTCGCGGGCACGGAACTCCCAGAGGTGGCTGTTGGTCCAGCCGACCGCGATCTGGAGCACCTGATGCAACCGGTCGAGGCGGATATCCAATGGCACTTCGAGCCGGCGCAGGACCGCAGGCTCAACGTCATCCATGGTGACTTTCAGGCCGGCGATATCGGTGGCACTGATCATGTCGCCAACATAGTCTGGTCTTCAGCTCACTTCCAAGTCCAAGGCAGTTACTCGTCCACACGATTGTTTGGATGCTCACCGATCCGCGCAAGGATGTCGGCGAGCATAGGCTTTCGGTTCCAGGCCGGTTCAGACCGGCGGGATCACTTGGCGTCGTGTCCGGCTAGTCGCCGGACCTACCGCGCAGCCATGAGTCATCAATGAGCCCCAATCGCATGAAGAGCCAGATTTCCAAGCCTGCAATTGCGATCAACGTGAACACGACGATCCAGAAGGCAAGTGGGGTTTCAGCACCCGGAATACCGCCGACATTGATGCCAAGCAATCCGGTCAGCAACCCGAGTGGAAGGAAAATTGCCGCAACAATCGACAACAGCAGCATATGGCGGTTCATTTGCTCGGATAACACTGCCGAGATGTTGTCCTGTATTACGGCTGCCTTCTCGCGCATGGCGTCGAGTTCTTCGACATATCGCGTCAGGCGGTCTGCACATTCACGAAGTTGGCCCCTCTGCCACTCACCCAGCCAATCCACCCGTGCAGTAATCAACTGCGAAATCGCATCGCGTTGCGGCGACAAGAATCGACGCAGCGGAATGATCTTTTGCCTGGCCGAGGCCAGCTTGCGCCGTGTTGTCGTTGCCGTCTGCGTGGCGTCTGCTTGGTCGAGATCATCAATTTCCTCATCGAGGTTGGTCACGACACCGCTCATGCGTTCAATCAGTCCCACATTCAGGTCAACAATGAACTGGCCGACATCGCCCGGCGCGACATTGTCCTCGCACCTTTGCCGAAGTGCCTGAATGCTGAGGAGGCGTCTTACGCGCGTGCTTATGATGCGTTGTGGCTCAACCCAAAGCCGGACTGAGATCATGTCCGTCGGATCGGAGTCTGGGTGCAGATTGACGCCGCGGAGAATGATCAGAGTTCCGGTCGGTGAAACAGTCGCTCGCGGACGCGTCTCCGTTGCCAACAATCCTGTGACCGTGTGTTGGTCCAGACCTGACTGCTCCAATAGCCACTCTTCGGTCCGCGAACCATTGACATCGAGATGTATCCAGGACCAGCCATCTGCTGGTGCACTTGCGGTGTCGCCCTCTAGGCTTAACGGCCGCGCCCGGCCGTCGGATGTGATCTGGTATCCGCACAGCAGTCCCTCGGCTTCATCCATGCGTACGCACCACCCCCAAATTTAAACCAGCGTTCAACAGTGATAGCGGCTTCTGACATTTTTTGCGACACGTTGATGTCCCATAACCGCTATTGAACCGGCTTCTATCGCGGCTTCAAACAGCCGGAAGAAGCTTCATGCGCGCCGCAATTGCACCCCTAGTGTGGCGCACCTGACATTTGGTATCCGTGTACGACTGGTCTCTCAACCAAACGTCAGATGCAAAAGCTATACTGGAAACATAGGCTGGTCCGTGTTCCTTAAGGTTCTGACATTTGCTCTCGACATCGCCGCACGGGATAGCGAATGTCAGGACCGGAACACGAGGCACGCCATCAACATAGAACGATCCCATGACGCCCATCCGATACTGCTCCCAAAGCCTTGTATTTGCCGCAGCCTCCGTGCTGTCCATCGTTCTCCTGATTGTTGGACCAGCAGTCCTAGCGCAGGATGCGGTGTCGAGCCGGCAACCGGATTGGATCACAAAGGTTATCGAGGCCGGAGCCAGCACCGAGATTCTGGAACGTCACTCTCCCAAGTTGATCCAGTGGCACGAAGCGATCGTCAAGCACGAGGCAACCGCGCTGGACGTCAACTACCCCGCAGGCCAAATGCGCGAAGCGGTGAAATCACTGGACAAGATACGCACAGAACTACGAACCTTCATTGAGGAACTTGCGCCAAAACTTGCTGACGCAAAGGCGCGGTTCGGTAAGCTTGGCCCCGCTCCGAAGGAAGGTGAGCCGGTTGCTGAAGATCTTGTTCGTCAAAGGAAGGAATTGGGTGATCAAGTTGCAGCTTTCGACGGGCTTATCAAGCGTGCCGAAGTCCTCGATGTCCAGGCGGCGCAGGCGATTTCATCATTCAATACCAATCGCCGGAAACGCTTTCTCTCCCAGCTCCTTCGACGATCAGAAAACTTCTCCGAGATCACGTTCTGGCGCGAAGCCATAGCCGCCGTTCCGGCGCAGACCGGGCTCGCCATAACCAGCACGATGGATTGGTTGCGCCAGCACGCGCTCAGTTCGTGGCATGTCTTCCTGTTCGCTCTGTTGGGTGGCCTGGTTTTCAATCTTGTTTTTAGCCGGCTTTGCACGCGCGTGCTAAGAGCGGATTGGCACGCGACGAACGAGAATCCGTCGAGAGCCGAGCGCGGCACACGTGTCTTGCGTCGCTCGCTTTCCGTGACATTGCCAATCGTTGCCGGTATTGCGGGATTTATCCTGATAGGCTCCTCCTTTGATCTGCTTGCCAAAGATGAAGAGAGGTTTGCAATTCAGAGTATCGCCTACCTCTCGGTCGCGCTCTTCCTAATGGCAACAGCTTGGTTTGCGATAGGTACGCCGCGGCGGGAACACCGCGTCTTCGACTTAGGCGACCGATCCGCGCGGTGGATTTTTTGGATCGTGAGCGCCTACATTCTCATCTGGTTTTTTGAGCAAGTCCTCGCCTTGCTCGACAAAGGTTTCTACACGCCGTTGTCGCTGATCGTGCTCCGCAGTCTGTGTGTGGCTGTCCTGTCCGCCGCTTTGCTTGGGGCGCTCATCGCAGTGCGAATTGAACGACCATCCAGCCATCCTGCCGCGCGGCTCACGAATGGCTGGCCAAGGTGGCTGTTTGGTCTCATCGCAGTATTTGCGATTGTGATATTGGCATCAGCATTTTTGGGTTTCATCAGCTTTGGACGTTTCGTCAGCGCCCAAATCGTAACCACTGGTGGTCTACTGGTTTTCGTGACGCTTACGCACCTGACGGCTGAGTACATTTCGACTCCCCAAGCCACAAGTCTCGCAAGTGATGAGGACGATAGCGAACCGACCGTAGTCAGTGCGACCGTCGGTGTTATCGCAGGATTGGGCCTCGATCTCTTGGTCTTGCTCGTCGGCTTGCCGATCCTGCTCCTGCAGTGGGGTTTCGATTGGCCCGAGGTACGCGGTTGGATCTCATCCGCCTTTTTTGGTTTTCAAATTGGTCCGCTAAGGATCTCGGTACTGCAGGTATTCGTTGCCATCGCCATATTCATGGCCGGTATTGTCGTCACCCAGCTCCTGCGCAAGATGTTTGTGCGGCGAACCGAACAGATGCTCGCTTCTTCCACGGGCGCGCGCGATTCTATTGCGGCCATCCTGGGCTACGCAGGGACGATCTTGTCTCTTGTCGCCGCCTTGACCTACTTGGGAATCGAGTTGGCGAACCTTGCCTTGATTGCCGGCGCGTTGTCGATCGGCATCGGTTTTGGACTGCAGAGCATCGTCAATAACTTCGTGTCTGGATTAATCCTCCTCGCTGAACGGCCGATCAAAGTCGGCGACTGGATCATCCTCGGGGACAAGCAGGGCAGGGTTCAAAAGATAAGTGTGCGATCCACACAGATTCGATCTTTTGACCGTTCGACTCTCGTCGTTCCTAACGCGGATCTCATAACAAATCCGGTCGTAAACTGGGACTTAGGGGACAGTGTGGGACGGGTTTCGATCAATGTCGGTGTATCTTATGACTCTGATCCGCGACAAGTGCTCGATATTCTGATGAATATTGGCAAATCGCACCCTGGCGTACTCGTCTATGATAGATCGCCCCGCGTAATGTTTGAGGCCTTCGGGGACAGCTCACTCGATTTTGTTTTGCATGTTCACTTGCGAAACATAAAGGATTTCCTGGACGTCCAGACGGACCTTCGCGTGGCCATTGTTGAAGCGTTCCGGGAAGCCAATATCGAGATCCCTTACCCTCAGCGGGATTTGCATTTCAAATCATCAAATGTTGGGTCGGTGATAAAGGACCCCGACCCGACCACGTGATGTAAAGTTCTTAGTCCCCTTGTCCAAATCCTGTGTGAAGCGCTTTATAGCGGCCGTCAAAGGACGTCTCATGCAAAACGAACCGGACTTTGTGAACCTTCATGCCAAGGAGATTGGCGAAGAACTCGCCGGCGACACACTTTGCTGCCATGAATCGAGGAGCGTCATCGTCATCAACGATCCATCGGCCGTTCGGGCCCGGCCAGACCGAGATGGGCACTCGGTTGTCATAGCCCCGGCCTCGGGTAGCGTCGACCATGCTCCAATATTCGTCATCCTCAACGAAGTTCTCAACTTCAAACGGCATCGCGTCCAGTACCGTTCCCGAGACAAGGATCTCTGAACGGTTATCGGAGAAATCGAGAAAACTCAGCATTGCCGGGTCTTCAACAGTTTCGACAAAGACAGAAGATTCTTCGGTCATGTCACGCCTCCTTACGCTAGATCATCATGCCTAAAGTGGGAGCCGCGACAGCGGTTCCAACTTACGGCACAAAGATGATCGCCACTAAAGAATCGAGTAACTTCCTGCTTTAATTCGGAATCGGTCCGATTCCGAATTAAAGCAGGAAGTTCTAGTCACCGGGCTAAAGTGACCGAACCAAATTCCTGCTACCATAGCATGTGATCGCAGAAGTGTCCTAATTCCCGGCACAAGTGATCTGGCCGGGCCGAGCGCGGGGGCATGCTGCATTCGGACTACGAGCGAACTTATTTTGGCAAACCGGCGCATGGCTTGCGTCGCGAGGGAATTTCTATGCATGTTTCGAGAGGACCGGCCAAAGGCCTTAGTGAAACCAGCGCTTGTAACGATGACCAATGAGGAGGCCGACACGCGCAACAAGACGTCCGGTCATCTGCGCAACTGCCGAATTCATTGTTGCGTTCGTGACGTCCTATTCAATGGGGGAACCGCCCTGCAATCATTTTGGTCGGCGATCGATGGATCTGCAACCATGGTTCGGTCCGGGAATAAAACACGACAGCTAATGCCTTCATGCCTGATTGGACAATGCCCAAATGCCACCAGCAGGTGTTTCGGTTGCTGTCGGTCGATGCTATTTATCCGGCCGGTAATGCCATCGTGGCGTTGCACAATTCATGGGCGCGATGAGCATGCCCGCTGCTCCGGTGAGATCGAGCAGGCATTGTTGCATTCGAGGACACGTCATTGCTTAGACTGCGGGTTTCGCACACCACCACCTACAGCTATATCAAGCCCGTCCAGTTTGGCGAGCACAGGCTGATGATCAGGCCGCGCGACAGCCATGACTTGCGCCTCCTGGAGGCGTCATTGTTGATCGAGCCTCGCGCAGAATTGCGCTGGTTGCACGATGTCTTCGGCAACTCGGTTGCAATCGCAAAATTTGGCGAGGCAAGCACGCAGCTAAAGATTGTTTCGGAGATTGTAATCGATCGCTACCCGCTGCCGGAACTGCAATTTGGTGTTGAACGATATGCAGCACGCATACCCTTCAGTTATCCTGCAAGCGAGATCCCCGATCTTGGGCGAACCATTGAACGACATTTCCCTGACCCGGACCGCCTGATCACCGAATGGACGAGACGCATTTTGGAAAGCCCTGCAGTTGATGGCGATACTGAAGCCTTCCTGCGCGTGCTGACCCAGTCGGTCAAGCAGCAGTTCACGTATGCCGTTCGCCATGAGCCGGGCGTCCAGCCGCCTGTCGAAACTCTGGAAAAAGGTTCCGGCTCGTGTCGCGACTACGCGATTTTCATGATGGAAGCGGTACGCAGTGTCGGGCTCGCGACCAGGTTTGTCAGTGGGTATCTCTACGATCCGGCACTTGACGGTGGCGAAAGCGGCGTCGTGGGTGCAGGCGCGACACATGCTTGGGTGCAGGTGTATTTGCCAGGAGCAGGTTGGGTTGAATTTGATCCAACAAACGGCGGTGCCGGCGGCCACAACCTCGTCCCAATCGCCGTGGCGCGCGAACCTGGTCAAGCGGTTCCGATATCAGGAACCTTTGCCGGTGAACCGGACAACTATCTTGGCATGGATGTCGACGTAACTGTGCGCTCGCTTGAACCAAACGAGAGCGCTGCTTGAATGTGACTGACCAAATGGGAAGACCCCGGCGCCGATCATGAATGCGCCGAGGTCTCAGCTCAAGTCCCTCCCTAGACTTGGCCGCATTTGAAGAGCGAAGAAGAGGCGCGCCGTGAAGAACTGACCGAGCGTGGCGCGCACGAACAACTCCGATTGTGAACCGATTGGATTTGCCCGCATACCGTCAAGTGACAGACTGCATTTGCGGATCGCATCTGCAAAGCTTTTCCAAAAGCGCCTCGTGAAATTCCAGCTCCGCCTCAGCCTTGCGGCGGGCCGCATAGGCTTCGACGCACCATCTGTAATAGAGGACTGGAGTCTCGCGAGCCACTTTATGGATCGACTGGTCGCTCATCTGCGAAACGGTTGCCCAGCCTTCTTCACGAACACCGTGGTTCAGTCCCAGAGACGAACATTTGCGCATCGTCTAACCCGTCAAGCAATCCAGGAGTTCCATTTGCTTTCTTAGTGGCCCGCTCTACGCGCGATTTCCGATGGCTTTGTGCGTCGAACAGCACAGCCTTCGACTCGATTGAGCGCAGGACCGGGCGTCAATGTGATCATGTTCATTGGTGCTTTGCCAAACGCTTCGAGGAAAGACACGAGAACATTTGAGAATTGGCCAGAACGTCGAGCGGACATGTGGCGCGTTCTGGCTCGATGCTTGAATTTGGGCATGCGTGGTTGTCCATGTTTCAATAGCGCTGCGATCTTAACAGCGGACTACCATCGTCTCGCTGCAGCGCATTGAGCGAGCCATGAAGAAACTGGATGCCGGCATGCGCCCGGGGGGCATCGCATGCCGGCACTCACTCTGTGCCAAATCGCACATGGCCAGGCGATCTCGGCACCGCTGGGAGAGGCGTAGTTGGTAGATTGCTCGTGTTCCAAGGGCTCGACCATCTGGTCGACAGCTCTCCCACGACAGAGATTTAGTGATACCTTAAGATTTGGCAAACGAAACTTTCTGCACTGTTAGATCAGAAAAATTGCATTAATGGTGGTAGACGATGGACGTTGATTTGGCCCGCACGCTCCTCGCGATCGTTGAGAGCGGCAGCTTCAAGGAAGCCGCCAATCGTCTTCATTTGACGCAGTCCGCAATCAGCGCACGTGTCAAAGCCCTTGAAGATGCAGTTGGCAAGAGGCTGTTGGAAAGGTCGAAAAGTGGCGTACAACTCACGCCTTCGGGCGAGCACTTTTATCGTCATGCGACCACCTTGGTACGGGTTTGGCGACAGGCACTATTGGAGGTCGCCTTGTCCGAAGAGCACGTCGATCATCTGGTGGTCGGCGCGCAGATTAGTTTATGGGAGGGCTTTCTCCTCAAGTGGGTTGCGTGGCTCAGGGAAACGAGAGCCGATCTGGCAGTAAGCGCCAATGTGGGAGGGTCTGTCGAACTGATGGATCGACTGTCGGATGGGACACTGGACATTGCCGTCGTCTACCGAGCGACACAACGGCCCGGCTTGACCATCGAGCACCTTTTCGACGAGGAGCTTGCGTTGATTACGAGCGAAGCCAAGACTGATGGAGTTCCAGGCTCACGCTACGCCTTCGTTAACTGGGGACCGGAGTTTGCCGGTGACCATGCTGAAACGTATCCAGACACCGGCCACGCCGGGCTCCAATTGGACCTTGGTGCCATTGCCATCAACTATCTCTTCGACACCCAGGCATCCGGCTATTTTCCGCTTCGCGTTGCCAAACCCTACCTTGCAGATGATCGCTTGCGCTTGGTCAAGCGAGCCAGGAGGTTTGTCTATCCGGTCTACGCCGTTTATCCCGAAGACCGCGATGAAGAGGCCTTCGACCCAATCTTGGATGGGTTGCGCGAAGCAGCGGCTGACACCGTTCGAGCGATTGAGAGCTGAATACGTCAAACAAGAGTCTTTGCCGTATGCGGTCTCTCCAGATCAATTTTTTTGATTCAACCCTGCAAAAACTTTCGTTTGCCAAATCTTGGTGGTGCGATCAACTGTTGCGCTGCGCAACGACCGTGGAGCGCTCTTAGGTTTGGACAACTCATATGAAACGCAAATCCCAGAAATCGGCGGCTCGTAAGCCCGCCCCTCAAACATCCCCCAAGCTGACAAGAAGGCCTCGGCGAAAAAAGCAAAGTAACTTAGTCAGAAAACGGGGAACTGTTGCAATGATGAAGACATCCCTCAGCATGCTCGCACTCGCGTCTTTGTGCTTTGCCCCCCTCGCGAGCGCCGCCACACTCAAGAATCTCGACACTTCGCCACACCGTGTCGTCATCGTCGAAGGCGATGCCCGCCAAGAGCTCACAATCGAGAGCCAGCAGGAACTTTCCGGTCTTTGCCAGGTCAGCTGCAGCCTGTACGTCGGCAACGATCCAGAACCGTATGACGTCGCAGCGAAGGACAGGATGGAAATTGAACGGGGCGAAGTATTTTACCAGGCTGAACCCGAACAACCTCAGCCCAAACAGTAGTCAATTCTCGTTTCACTCCACACAGGTATCTGCGTTGGGCAGAGTAAAACGCAACGAGATCTGTGGCCGAGATCAGCGCGTGTGATCTCGGCCACGCGAACGTATTGGGAACTCATCGATGATGCGAGCGTCACGAACCGTAGCAGCAACTGTTTCGCAAGGGCTTTTTGCACTATGCGCGACGGCATCATTCCTATTGCTTGCCGCCATCGTCATTGGCGCGCTCTAACACGTCGGACAAAGCCCAGCTGATGGTCGCTTTCCCATTGGCGACGACGTCGGGCTCGCGCCCAGTACAAGGTCGTCATCGCCATTTTCAGCCGGCCCCGGCGCGTATGAAGTTTGGTGGGTCAGCAGCAATCCTGAGCGATCGATAACCCGCTCACCCGCTATTACTCAGCGATCGAACTGTTCGACTTTACTGTGGATGTTCGTCTCGTTCTGATAGCATGTGTCGTTTGGCGCACATCACGGTCGCACCGACGTCCAACAAGGGGACGTACCGGACATTCGATGTTTCGGATGTCGCCGTACCGGCTACACCGACTCCCTCGTCGAAACGGAAACGGTCTTGCCTCACAAGCCCGTGCCAAAAACCGAATCTGAGTAGCCGTCAGATTCTACGTTGAAAAACTGTTTGTCCACTGAAGCAAGCCCTCGTATTGCGGTTCGAGCGGACGCAACCGCTGGTGTTCCGGTTCTGACATTTGCTATCCCGTGCGGCCCCGTGCGGCGATGTCGAGAGCAAATGTCAGAACCATAAGCAACACCGGCAAGCCTGTGTTTCCAGTGTGGCTTTTACACCAAACGTTTGGATGAGAGACCAGTCGCACACGGGGATCAAACGTCAGGTGCGCTACATTAGCGTGGTTGTAGCGGCTCAAAACTGAAATGCGAGGGTGCGATGCCCGAAGTCGAAACGATTGTCGCGGAAGGTGATACCGTCCATTCGCGTGCCGATGACATCAGGCGCTTTCTCGATGCAAGCGACTTCGATGGCCTATCAGAGTTATTGGATGATCTCCCACTTAGCGAAGCCCTCAGGGAAATCCTCGAACTGTCGTGGGACGAGCGCGTCAGGGTCTTGTCGATGCTTCCGGCAGAGCTGGCCGCGGCATTTATTGAGGAATCACCGAACGAACTCGCCGCCGAACTGGTTGAGCGTCTAGAGGCCTATAAAGCGGCCGAAATCATCGATGAACTGGACTCGGATGTTCAGGCCGACGTCATTGGCAAGTTGGAAGAGGAAAACGCCGAAGCCATTCTCGCCGAAATGGACGAGGCAGACGCCGCCGACGTTCGGCGACTTGCCGCCTACGAGGATGATACGGCAGGCGGCCTGATGGTAGCCGAAGCCTTTACGTTCTCAAGTACGGATACAGTCGCGCAAGTCTTGCGACGCCTCAGTGATGGCGATGAGGATTTCGAGCGCTACAGAGGCCAGCATCCATATGTCATCGATGAAAACGATCAGGTCGTTGGCGTCGTCTCGCTCAGAAGCCTGTTGACATCTTCGCGGGGCAGGCATCTCGCGCAGATCATGGTCGAACCAATGACAGTACATGTCGATGTCACCTTGGATGGCTTACGTGACATCTTCGACAAGCATCCGTTCCTGGGCATGCCGGTTGTCGAAACCGATGGTTCGCTTGTTGGCGTTGTCTCGCGACTTGCTGTCGACGAAGCCGTCTTGAAGCGTGCTGAATCCGATAATCTAAAAATGCAGGGGCTGGTCGGCGACGAACTACGATCGATGCCGCTTGTCCTGCGTTCGCGACGGCGGCTCGCCTGGCTTTCGACCAATATCGTTCTCAATATCATAGCGGCAAGCGTGATTTCCGCCTATGAACAGACACTCGCCGCAGTTATCGCAATCGCGGTATTCCTTCCGATGGTATCGGACATGAGTGGCTGCTCTGGCAATCAGGCCGTCGCCGTGACCATGCGCGAACTATCCTTGGGACTTGTCCGCCCTGTTGATGTCATCCGCGTCTGGTGGAAGGAAATCTCCGTCGGCGCCATCAATGGCGTGGTATTGGGTGTACTCATCGGGTTCGTTGCCTGGGTCTGGAAGGGCAATCCCTATCTTGGTCTGGTCATCGGTCTTGCGCTGACATTGAACACCATGATTTCCGTAACGATCGGCGGCGTCGTGCCGCTGTTGCTGAAACGCTGGGGGCAGGACCCGGCGGTGGCCAGCGGGCCACTTCTCACCACGGTAACCGACGTGGCCGGGTTCTTCCTGGTGCTCAGTCTCGCCACCTTGTTCATGCCGATGCTGGTTTGAGGTCGGAAGGAACGGTCTTGGAATTCCCCCGGTTTCGGGGACACTTCAGGAGTATCAACGGAGGATCTCCCGATGCCGCGAACGAGGAACCCGTAACCGCGGGCATTGCGTGATTGGATCGTAGCTCGTGAAAACGCTGGGTGCAGCGTCGCAAGCTGGACGAGCGATGGTCCTCGACTGGGTATATGTCGCAGGCCGTCGTCCAGCAGCAAGGAGAGACTTTGCCACCGTCCTCGCGAGACATGTGAGATGCTGACCTGTCAGGTGATCACAAAAGTCCTCTTCGGCGTAATGGACGAATTCACCACGATCGAATCGGCCATCTGTCTTGCCGTTCGAAACCTTTGGATTAGGCGCCGCAACTGGTACAAGATTCCATGCAGGTGAGCATCGCGCAGCATGTGAACCGGTCCGGCATTTCCAAATCCACGCGCGCGATCGGATCCGTCCACGTGTTGGTTGCATTCTGCAGCAAAGCCAACGGTCTTTATCGGAGACCCTGAAAACAATGCGACTGTGCACAGTCTTCTTGATAGTCAGTCTTTGGATTTCAAGCTTTGGAGCCTTAAGTGCGCAAACAAGGTCCATCGCCAGCGGTGGTGAGGCGGGCAGCACAAGCGCCTTGCTTGTCGCCGGGTTTGTCGAATGGGCGCACCTGACAAGCTCGAGGTTTGCAATCAAGGCCAAGCTGGATACAGGCGCCAAGTCGTCCTCGGTGAACGCCGTGGACGTGGCGCAATTCAAGAGAGGAAACGAAAGTTGGGTCCGCTTTCAACTGCAGAATAGTCGTGGCGAGAAGCTCATTATCGAACGCCCGATTGTCCGTGTTGCGCGAATTCGCAGAGCAAGCGCCGAGATCAGTGAGCGCCAGGTCGTCACATTGGAAATATGCATCGCAGGACGAACTGGCGAGGCAGAGTTCACGCTCGCAGACAGGACAGGTATGAACTATGATCTGCTCATCGGCAGGTCGTTTCTGAGTTCGCGCTTGTTAGTTGATTCCGGGGCACAATTCCTCGGCACAGGCAAATGCCATTGATCCATTGGCGTTTGATCATCCGCTACCGCGTGTTTTTACCTTGCCTGGTTTTGCTGCCTTTTCAAGGAACTCGATTATCTTGCCGGCAATATCCAATCCCGTCGCCTTCTCGATGCCCTCCAGGCCGGGTGAGGAATTAACCTCCATAATGACAGGACCATGATTCGCGCGCAGCATATCAACACCACAGACATTCAGGCCCATCGCTTTGGCGGCAGCAACCGCGGCGGCGCGTTCCTGGGAAGTGATCTTGATCAAGCTCGCCGAGCCTCCGCGATGCAGATTTGAGCGAAACTCACCTTTGGCGCCTTGTCTCTTCATTGCGGCAACGACCTTGCCATCGATGACGAGACAACGAATATCCGTGCCTCCTGCTTCCTTGATGAACTCTTGAATGAGAATGTTCACTTTGGCCCCACGGAACGCCTCGATCACTGATGTTGCTGATTTTTCCGTTTCCGCAAGAACAACGCCAATACCTTGCGTGCCCTCCAGGAGCTTGATGACGACCGGCGCACCACCGGCCATCTCCACAACCTCTGCCGCACGCTTCGCGTCGTTAGCGAACACTGTGACGGGCAAGCCAATACCGCGTCGCGCCAGCAACTGCATTGAACGCAGCTTGTCACGAGAGCGCCCAATGGCAACGGACTCATTGAGTGGGAATACGCCCATCATTTCAAATTGACGCAGTACGGCCAAGCCGTAAAAAGTGATTGAGGCGCCGATGCGCGGAATGACAGCATCAAACTTTGGCAGCTGCTTGCCGTCGAGATAAATTGTAGGTCGGTGACTGGCAATGTTGATCACCAGACGCAATGTGTTGAAGATTTCAAGCGTGTGCCCGCGGGCTTCTGCAGCTTCAACCAAACGTTTGTGCGAGTAGAGATTCGGGTTCACTGCCATCATCGCCAATTTCATCGTCACCTCCTTTGGTCGACGGGCGTGCCGTCCAGCGTCTGTGCGCTTTTCGCGCCGACAGGCGGACCTATCGTCCTTGCAAGAACGACCTGTCCGGTTGAACGCGAAATCGCTTTTTCATGGCTGTTCTACCCAGCAGCATGCGAAAGCCCATCGAGTCACGGTCTGTCAGAGACAATTCGATCGGAAACGATACGGCACCTAGTTTCACAACTGTCTGCACAACATAGCGGTCTTCAAGGTGACCACCAGAATCTGTGATTGCGCGACGCTCAACAAATGGAGCCAGACATCGCACGACATGGTCATCGTCGTTTTGATTGGGGAATACCAGGAACGACACCAATTGCTTGCCATCTCGTTCGATCAGCTCAACGGCGTCGGCGTGGATTGCCGATGTTCGGGCACCGGTGTCAATTTTCGCTTTCACTCGCGTATTATCGAACTCGGGAAACAGGATCCACTCCCGCCACCCGATCAGCGTGTATCCCTCACCAGAGTCTGCCATGAATCGTGTATAACACGCACATCTTTGCAGGCAAGCAGCGTCAACTGCACAAGTCGTTGGAGGTGGGCCGCGCTCACTTTGCGCAAGCGCCGCTGTGTACGTGAACATTGTTAGGTTGGGCACGAGGTTACAACGTTGGACCGTCTTGGCGCTCAGTTGCAGCGCTATTTTGTCGAGCACGCCTACGAGATGCTCGGTGCAGTCGCCTTTATACTGGCTGCAGTATTCTCGGCATATCTGATCGGCCGGGCTCTGCGCTTCGTCATGCACGATCAGTTCGAAATCGATCCCTTTGTCACCAAGCTTGCTGTGCGCCTGTCTCGGTTTCTTCTGGTCATGCTCGCAGTGGTCGTGGTGCTCGGCGAATTCGGAGTTGATGTCACAAGCGTGATTGCCGCATTCAGCGTTGTCGGCCTTGCCATGGCATTCGGGCTGCGAACGACAATGACGAATTTTTTCACAGGGGCAATGATTGGCGCTTTGAAGCCCTACCAGGTAGGCGATGAAATTGATGCAGAGCGCGTCAAGGGTGTGGTGGAATCAACCAACCTCTTTAGTACCGTAGTTGTAACCGACGACGGTACATACGTAGCGGTGCCCAATGGGCCAATGTGGGCAAGGTCGATTAGGAACAAATCTCGCATTCGACCCATGCGTATGATCCTCGACGTAACGGTTGACCGACGTGCATCGTTTGGTGGTATCCGTGATGCGATCACTTCGACCTTTGATGCGGACGAGACGCGCTCTACCGCATTCGCCACGCGCATTAGGATCGAAGACGTCACTGAAAGTGGAATGGTTCTTCAGGCGTCAGCATGGTATGAGCCGGATTCCTTCTGGCGCGCACGTGATGCAATGCCAGTCGTTCTGACCGAGAAGTTGAAGAGTTTGGGCATTGCCGAACCTAGCGTGACACCTCGTGGAGTTGCGAAGCCAAAGTCTCGAACCAAAGAGCCCGAAGCCGAACTTCCGGGCGATGACGTTTTCTAGCAGCGCTACATGGTCAAATGCCCTAACGACAAAGGTGGCGGATAGTGGACCCAGAACCGTTCGAAATTGGCAATCACAAAATAGCACCTGGTAGCCGAAGAACCGTAGAGTTGCCCGTAAGCGTCCTCTCCGACCATACGCCGGTAACACTCTCGGTTCACGTCGTGCATGGTCGTCAACCTGGATCGACACTGTTCGTAAGTGCGGCCATTCACGGCGATGAAATCGTCGGCGTCGAAATCATAAGGCGTTTGTTGAAGACGTCACACATGGAGAATGTGTCGGGCACCTTGATCGTGGTGCCGATTGTAAACACGTTTGGCTTCATGAACCGCACGAGATATCTTCCGGACCGCCGCGATCTAAACCGTTCATTTCCGGGCAGTTCCGGTGGTTCTCTCGCCGCGCGTCTGGCCAATCTCTTTTTCGTTGAAATCGTAAGCCGGTCGGACGTCGGAATAGACCTGCACACTGCGGCGATCCATCGAACGAATTTGCCTCAGATAAGAATTGCTAGGGGGTCAATAGAGACGTTTCGCCTTGCCAATTCTTTCGGGGCGCCGTTGGTGCTGTTTTCGAAGATGCGAGACGGCTCCTTGCGTGAGGCTGCCGCCGCCGCCGGTGTCCAGATCTTGTTGTACGAGGCGGGGGAAGGTCTTCGCTTTGACGAGCTCGCAATTCGCACTGGCGTTACTGGCATCCTCAGGGCTATGAATCATATCGGTATGCTACCATCCGATGACATCGAACCGCCAAATGTCGACCCGATATGTTCATCATCGAGCACCTGGGTGCGCGCACCGGCCGGCGGTCTCTTAAGAACGTTTAAGACAATCGGTGAGCAGGTTGCCGCATGCGACTTGCTTGGAATTGTTTCCGATCCATTTGGGGAGACAGAAAGTGAGGTCATGGCAGGCGAACCAGGCTTGCTGATCGGCCGAACGAATCTGCCGATCGTCAATGAAGGCGATGCGCTTTTTCATCTCGCTCGCGTGTCCAGAGGCGACGACGCCGAAGCGATTATTGGCCAACTGACTGATCAACTCGATACCGATCCGATCTTTGATGAAGATGAAATCATTTGAGCCGCGCTCGGCGCTGTAACACAGCGGCGGGGCCAAGCGGCGCGGAAGGAGACGCCAATGCAAACTGCGGTGCAACACGGAACGGGCAATTACATTGGCTCTGGCAGACCACCCATCAAGAGTGTCGATGAAGTCAGCGACGTCGGTGACCCATACGAAGAACAAGAAGAAGAAGGTCCGCAGATTGATGCAGACATTTACATCGATATTGATGACGATGGCGATGGCTATCCTTACGAGTCTGCAATTGACGAGGAAGAGTAGTCCCCGTGATTGCATGCTGATTTTGCATTCGCGCGGCGCAAGATTGCACCTCCTGGATTGAGATGTGGTTTCGTCAACGCCAAACAGGAATGTGAGCCTGATGCAGTAGTTTCCTGCAGCGGTATACGGGCATCAGGTTGCGCTTGGCAGGTGGGCTGGGCTTGCGGTGCTGGCCAATAGCGCCATAGGCGGGCAATCGCTCAGTCCATATCCGTTCCCAGAATGTCTCCGACACCGGAAACCTCGAGAACGAGCTGTTGGGCATCATCGGTTTTCTGGGCAACGCCGCGCAGGAGTTCGAGAGCGCCCTCGATTATTGCGGGTGTCTTGTCGGTCGTCCAGACGGCATAGGCAGGAAAGGGGAACACCGGCGACTCCCGCACGACGTGCAGCACGCCTTCGTTGATGAAGCGCTCCGCCACGCGAGCGGGCAAGAAAGCACTCTTCTTTCGATCGACGATGTATTGTGCGGAAAGGGCGCCGAGAGAGAGTGTCACGTGCGTCGTTCGAAAATCCGGATATCTGAGAGCATGTACGGCGGCGAACTCCGGCCCCCAATCTATGAAGGCATAGTGCTCATCCGGGTGCGCGCGCCCTTCCGGCAAGGCAGATACCAGTATCAATGTATCTTCGAATAGGAGCTCAACCTCAAATCCTGGTCTCAGCTGAGGCGTGTACATCAATCCAATGTCGAGCAGGCCGTCGCCCATTAGGTCGATCAAGCTTCGTGGCAACCCCAATTCCGCACGAAGCGTGACGGTCGGGAAGTGTCGTTCGAGCAAACGAAGCCAGCGGAATCCAAATGCCGGCCAGAGGCTGTACTGGCTGCCAATGATCAGATTGTCCGTGTAGCCTTCGGGAACGGCCACTTGATATTGCGCATCCTCCCAAGCCTTTATCATCGTTCTGGCGTAGCGCTCGAACTGTTCGCCTGCCGGCGTTAGTTGAACACCGGACTTGACGCGCACGAACAGCTCGCGACCAAGTAGCCCTTCCAGCCTTTGCACCCGAAGACTGATTGCCGACTGGGTTACGTGAACGCGCTTGGCTGCATTCGCGAAGCTTCCCGCGGCGATGATTTCAAGGAAGGTTCGCGCGAGTTGAACATCCATCGTCATTGGCAATTCACATATTTACAGGACTTAAGTAAGATATAAGAAATTTAAATTTGCCTCAAGTTTGCCGAAAGCCCAAATTCGAAATGGCTCCGTCCATGGTGCGCGGTTCAATGGAGTGTGGCGCGCTGCCCGATGGCGCGCACCGCCAAGCGCTACCGCTGCTGTTGCTCTCGGCTTTCTGTGCACTCCTTCGGATCAGCCGCGCTGCTCGTACGACTGAGCGGTGAGCCGGCGGCCCTTTTCGCGCCAGTGCGCATTCAGCTCGGCTCGCTCGTGACTGAAGGAGGTTAGAGATGAATGAAGCCACGCAAGCATTGAGGCAACAGGCCCTCGGTGCCTGGTACTACATTGACGCGGCATTGGGCTTTGCCATTCAGTGGTTGCCGAAGCTTGTTGCTGCTTTGGCCATTCTCTTGTTCGCATACGTCATCGCGCGGAGCCTGTCATACGGTGCCAAGTACATTGTTCAGCGGACACCCGTTGGAAATCGAGAAACGGACGCTGGCGAGAACTTGGCTGCAGTGATTTCGCGCGCCGTTTTCTATGTGGTTATGCTAATTTCGCTGCCGGCGGTGCTCGGGACCCTCGGCCTCAGCGGCCTCATCCAGCCGCTCGAAGCCATGGCTACGCGTTTCCTCGAGTTCTTGCCGAACCTGTTTGGCGCGCTGCTGATATTTGGGATTGGTATTGCGGTTGCGAGGATTGCACAACGCACAATGTCGTCGGTGCTCGAAGCAGCACAGATTGACCACTTCGCTGAAAAGCTCGATGCATTGGGGCTGAGAGGCAAGACCGGTTTGGCTCAGTTTGCTGGCGTGCTGGTGTTTACGCTCTTGATCATTCCGGTATCGGTCGCAGCGCTTGATGCTCTGGCCATCAAATCGATTGCCGACCCAGCCAAGCGAATGCTCAGTCAGTTCATGGAGGCGATACCAAACGTCTTTGCGGCAACGATCGTGTTGACATTGGCGTATGTCATTGCACGCTTTGCCTCAGATTCGATGGTTAAGCTACTACCGGCACTGGGTGTCGATAGTGTTGGCGCAAAGTTGGGCCTGTCACGTGAGGTTTTCGCCGGCAAGCCGCTCTCCAACATCGCCGGCATGGTTGCGTTCGCTGCAATCATGATCTTCGGCATTGTCGAGGGCGCCAAACTACTCAACTTCTCAATCGTGTCGGAACTTCTGGCGCATGTTCTGACGGTAGGTGGTCAAATTCTACTGGGCGTCGCGATTATCGCAATCGGTGTCGTGGCAGCTGACTTCTTGCGCACTGTTTTGGCAAAATCCAAGGACGCCAGCCCGGTCGCTGAACTTGTTCGGATTGCGGTGATTGTTCTCGCCGTCGCCATGGGTTTGCGCCAAATGGGGGTCGCAGACGAGATCGTCCATATTGGCTTTACACTCATGCTGGGCGCCCTAGCGCTGGGCGCGGCGATCGCGATTGGATGGGGCGGCAAGGACACAGCCGGGCGCTTGCTCGAAAAGTGGACCAAGAATCTGTAGTGCCGTGCGGATTTGGGGCGGCACCACGGTTCCGCCCCACCACTCAGCTCTTAGGGTCGGGAGGTTCGTTGTTCGAGGATGGCAAGTGTTTGTTTGGTTGAACGAATGTGAAACCCAAACCCGGCCCGCTGATCGGATCGTAAGGCTCGGGATTGGGCTGACCGTGGTTGCCGATCGCATTCGCAAGGGGTTCTTGAGAATTATGATCGTTGCTCATGCGCGCTGCCGCATCTGCCTTCTCAGATTTGGCTGTAGCGGCACAAAGATCATAACTGAGGCGCCTGAGAGATGGTCACACCTTGCGCTTGGGGTTGGCGTAAAATTTCGAGGTGTTGGTAGGAAAGGCGCCTTGTTGCTTGCATTATCTCGCTAGTCGACGGTTTGCTTCCGGGAGTACACCGGAGGCAGAGCCGAGCCCGCTCGTCGCACGCCCCGCTGTGCGCGGGCGGGCCGGTCACACGAGATGCGGGCCAAAGTCGTGTTTCGCTTTTGTGATGGCGTCTCGTAGCCGAAAAGTTGACGCTTACTCACATCACGTCGCAGGCGATCATGAGTTCAAACGCGCGTTGGCAATGTCGGATCGCGAATTGCAGTCGCCAATGCCTGTGGCGCATCTTAACCGTACAACTATCGAGGAGTCCTAACTATGCGGAAGAGATTTTACATTGTCGCAATATTTGCGGCGATCACAAGTGCGCTGAGCGCTGCAGGCGCCATGGCGAAAGGTGAGCGCGTCATTGTTCCAATGAACCTCATCGATGAAAAGGGCATCGGCCAGAGCATTGGCGTGATCACGGCAAGGGAGACAATCAACGGGTTTTTGCTCTTGGACTTTAATTTGGCTGCCAAATTGCCGCCGGGAGGTCATGGCTTCCATCTTCACGAGAACGGTGATTGCAGACCTGCAAAGGATGGAGGTGGCGTCATGCGAGCCGGCCTCGCGGCAGGCGGTCATTGGGATCCCGAGAAAACCGGTAAACACGAAGGACCAAGTGGTGATGGTCATTTGGGCGATCTGCCTATCTTGTTCGTTGAAGTTGATGAAGAAGACGGTGCGCTGCCTGTAACGCATTCAATCGTGCTCCCGCGGTTGCGTCTTGACGATGTTCGTGGTCGCTCGCTCGTCATTCATGCCGGAAGCGACAACTATTCCGACGAACCAAAACCTCTCGGAGGTGGTGGCGACAGGATCGCCTGCGGTGTTGTTCCCAAGTAGCGCTCCTGTATTTTGGAAATGGAAACGCGAATGCGAAACGCACGAGCGGAGATTGCTGCAATTTCCGCCTGCCCTTTGGAATTCCATACAAGGCGGCCCGGGGAACTCTGGTGCTCCGGAATTCTCCTGGCCCACTTGCGACATCACCCTCGTGCCAACGCGCTGCCAAAGAAAGAGAATTGAAGGGGTTCCAGATGATCGTTCCCGAGTGTAGCGCAGCCGACGTTGGGACTCCGTGCGCGGCTGGTCTCTTGATCAAGCGCCAGATGCAAAAGCTGCACGAGAAACATAGGCTTGCTCGTTTTCCTTAGGATTCTGATATCTGCTCTCGAGATCGCCGCACGGGATAGCAAATGCCAGAACTGAAACATGATTGAGGTCGCGCAGCAACGATGCACGCCTGCCTAAGCGCTGTTGGGAGCCGGTTCGTTTAAAATCTCATCGAGGACTAATGATGAAAGAGCTTTCCAACTGGATGAACCAGATACACGATGCCTGGCGCGAAACGATTTCCGCGATCATTTCGCATCTGCCGTCAGTCTTGGGCGGGCTGTTGCTCGTTGTCGTTGGCTGGCTGCTCGCCAAGATTGCCCGATTGATCATCATCCGCCTCGTCAGATTCATGGAGCGCGGATTGCAAAACTTGTCGGATGCAACTTCGCTCTCACGGATTAACTTCCCCCCTCGCTTCACGCGAATTGCTGGAGACGCGGTTTATTGGCTTGTCATTCTCGTCTTCCTGACAGCGGCCGCGCGTTCCTTGGAATTGCATGCATTTTCAATCTGGCTTGCTCGAATTCTCAACTATGTGCCGGTCTTGCTTGCCGGTGGACTGATTATCATTGCTGGCTACATTGCAAGTCTTGTCGTTCGCGACGTCGTGACGACGTCTCTGACCTCCGGTGGCTTTCAACAGGGTCCTTTGGTCGGCTCCTTGGCGCAAGGCTCCGTACTGTTGACCGCAGTGGTCGTCGGCGTCGATCAAATGGGCGTCGACGTCACGTTTCTGGTCACAATTATCGCCGTTGCTCTCGGCTGTATTTTCGGTGGATTTGCCTTGGCGTTCGGCTTTGGCAGCCGCGATTTTGTCTCCAACCTGATTGCAGCAAACGACCTGCGAAAACACTATGAGCTCGGTCAGCACATTCGCATCGGTGAAGCCGAAGGCGAGATCGTGGAGTTGACTCCAACGAGTATCGTTCTAGCCGCGCATGGTGGGCGGGTAACGTTGCCGGCTCAAATATTTCATCAGTCGGAAACAAGACTGTTGATCACGGAGGAAGTCGATGAGTGATCAAAATATACTCGGTATCGGCTTTCTGGAAAAAGAACCGAAGTCAGCTGCAAGGGTTCTAGACGAGATTGAAGCGCGTGATGCGGCCGCCTTCCTAGATCTTGTGCCAGTGCGATTGGCAACTCCGGTGATGAGGGCAATGGGGCCTTGGCAGGCAGCACGCTGTCTGGGTCACATGAGTCGCGCGGTGGCAGGCACGCTCATAGCGGCGATGCCGCATGTTGAAGCTGTTAGCTTACTTAGGCTCATCGAGGCCTCAGCCAGACACGAGATTTTGGAGTTTACGAGTGAGAGTTTTAGGCGCAGTTTTCAAAGGGCAATCTCATATCGGCGAGACACGGTAGGAGCCTGGACGGACCTGTCCACGCCGAGCTTCGATGCCAACTCGGATGTTGGTAGCGCACTTCGCACCATTCGCCGTATGCAGTTCGCGCACTCTCATTTGTTCCTGACCAACACCTCGCGACGGTACGTAGGTGCTGTTTCCGTTCTAGATTTGCTGCGTCATCCAGAATCGACCACGCTTGCATCCGTCGCCAATCGATCCGTTCGCCCTTTGTCGAACCAGGCTCCCTTATCCAATTACAACAACAGTCCCCTTTGGGACGAACTATCCACGTTACCCGTTGTCGGTAGAGGTCAAAACTTTCTGGGTGGACTGCGTCAGTCGGAACTGCGTCGTGGCCTTAGCGAGCCGGTGATGTCGCGGCGAGAAATCGATCACGGCACATTTGCGACTGAGCTGGCGTCCGCCTTTGTAGCCGTGGCTGCTCAATGCGCAAATTTGGCACTCGCCACACCTCAAGAGAAACGTGAAATTCGACCGGAGGATAAGTGACAGATGACCGTACAAGGACAAGCGCAAGCAGCGGCGCAAGCGCTTGGTCGTCAATTCCTGCTTGACCACACTGTTGATGCTGCAGTGCTGCTCGAAGAGTGCGATCCGGCCGCCGTCGTCGAAGAACTCTTGCACCAATCGCCAAAGGCTCTTGCGCCGGTATTGTCTCTCACGTCGGCTCACACGGCGGCAGACTACTTGCGCCTCATGCCAGCAGAGGTCGTACGGCAAATTCTCACGGAGTTGCAACCAAACGTTGCTGTCCGGATCCTAAGCACGATGGGCGAGGAAGCGGCCAAAGAGCATCTGGGCCGATTGGATCCAACGGTGGCGGATGAGATCCGTCGCATATTGGAGTATCCGGAGCAAACCGCAGGTCGACTGATGGACCCGGGAGTGATGACGTTTCGCGGCTCAATGACAATCTTGGACGCGCTCAACCGAATCCGGCACCGCAAGCTGAAAACTGCCCGTAGCCTATTCGTAGTGGACGATGACGGCCGACTGACCGGCAAAATATCCATTCAAGATGCAGCGACAGAGGACCAGTCTCTACGGCTTGGCGACATTGCAGAGCCCGTTAGTGCGGTCGTCAGTCCTGTCGCGCCCCAAAGTGAGGTTGCCCAATTACTTGAGCATCACAAGATTGTCGACCTGCCTGTGGTTGGAGTGAACGGCGAACTCCTTGGCGTCGTTTATCATGCAACGCTTCTTGAGGTTGTGCAGAGAGACGCGGCTTCCGACATGTTGACCATGGTTGGTGCCAGCCGTGATGAACGCGCGCTTTCGAGTCCGCTGTTTGCGGTTCGAAAACGACTTCCGTGGTTGCAGATAAACCTGTTGACGGCCTTTCTTGCCGCTGCCGTCGTCGGACTGTTTGAGAGCACAATCGCAAAGTTCACGGCTTTGGCCGTCCTACTGCCGGTTGTAGCTGGCCAGTCAGGCAACGCGGGAGCACAGGCCCTTGCGGTAACCATGCGTGGCCTTGCCCTTCGTGAGATTACAGCACGCCAGTGGCTGCAGGTCAGTTCGAAGGAAGTCATTGCCGGGTTCGCCAACGGCGTCGCGGTTGCACTGACTTGCGGTATCGGAGTCTACGTGTGGAGTGGATCACCAGGATTGGTCGCTGTGATTGCAAGTTCGATGGTGCTGGCGATGGTAGCTGCCGGCCTTGCGGGAGCCGTTGTGCCGATTGCCTTGACACGCCTTGGCCAGGACCCTGCCGTCGCGTCATCTATCATTCTGACGACCGTCACGGACATTGCCGGCTTTTTCTCATTCCTCGGGATTGCCACCGCGTTAGCATCAATGTTGTGAACATGCAGCCCTTAGGTTCGTCAGCTCGCACAGCGATATCCGATTGCATTTGGTAGCGAGCCGCGCCTGACAAGACATGCGTGAGATGACGCAATCGTGAGGCAGCGCTCCAATCGTTAACGCAGATGAGTTCGGAAACGGTCATGTATTTGCCGGCATGCTTTGGTTGATTTTTTGGCAGGTCAACACGGAGTCCTGACTGGAGCGAATTGGCAGTCCAGAAGGAAAGTAATGATGAGGTTTGCTGTTTTTCTTGTGAGCACCCTTGCTGCATTCGCGCCGGGCCCTTCGGGAAGCGCGCTTGCTCAAGATCCAATTTCAGACTTTCTAAAGCGCTTGTTCCAAGCGGAGCAGCGCATCGAAACACGTAAACCCGTGCGTCAAGCCGGTGAAGCGGGAGCTGGTCTGCTCTTGGGCGAACGTGCCGAAGCCCGCCTCGCGTCGGCTGTTCAGTCGTACGGAGACTTGGTATCGAAAGGAGGTTGGAGATTGATCGCATCCGGACCTCCGCTGCGGCCTGGCGATGTCGATGAGCGCCTTCCGATGGTGCGCGCAAGGCTTGCGGCAACGGGCGACCTTGATCGCAGCCAGGCAAACAACAGTACTGAATACGATCCACGGTTGGCGGAAGCCGTCGTCCGGTTCCAGACACGCCATGGGCTGCCAAACAAGGCGCATCTAGGGCGGCGGACGATTGCGGCCCTGAATGTTTCTGCAGAGTCCAGACGACGTCAGCTTGAGGCGAACCTCTTACGTATTCGGTCACAGCGTTCGCTCTTGGCTGCAGCCCGGACCGTGATCGTCAACATCCCAGCATTCGAACTTCAAGCGATCGACCAGGGACACGTGGTGTTCTCCAGCCGGGTAGTGGTCGGGCGAGTTGATCGGAAGACACCTACGATTTCAGCAGAGATCCGCGGCGTAAATCTGCTTCCCACATGGCGCGTGCCGCCAGGTATTACCAAGCGGGATATGGTTCCCAAGCTCGTCAAGGATCCTGGGTATTTTGCGCGTGAGAACTTTCGTGTCATTCGTGTAAGCGACGGAACGCCTGTCAATCCTTCAGCTATTGATTGGGCGGCTTCAGATGCGAGTCAGGTCCGCTTTGAGCAGGCGCCGGGTCCAAACAATGCACTCGGTCTCATTCGGATCGATATGCCAAACCCGCAGATCGTTTACCTCCATGACACCCCCCTCAAGAAGCTCTTCGATCAGCCATCCAGACCGTTCAGTTCAGGGTGCGTTCGAGTGCAGAAAATCGCGGAGCTTGCTCTATGGCTACTTGGCCGGCGCGACGACGTTGGCGCCGCCGAACTCGCGAAAGTTCTGAATTCTGGGAAACCTCAGAATATCGCGCTCGCAACGCCAGTGCCGGTCCACTTTGTCTACTACACTGCATGGGTCGATCATGATGGCTCAGTAAATTTCCGCGAGGACATCTACGGCAATGATCAGGCCAGTCCGCTTGCCGAGAAATACGACGATCGTGTTTTGCCAAAGCAGCCTTTGTCGCCTTAGAGCGTTGATCTGCAGACGCAAACTGACCAAGTGAGCAGTCTCAAGTTTTCTGCGCCAGTAAGGGATCAATATGTCCAACTAAGGCATGTCGCAGCAATACGGATTGACTCATAAAGGAGCAACGCGACCCGGCCGAAAGGCCGCCCCGCCGGAGCCGCCGCGCGCAGCGCGCATAGCGGCGTGAGGCAATGAAACCCGAAGGGAGCAACGCGACCCGGCCGAACGGCCGCCCCGCCGGAGCCGCCGCGCGCAGCGCGCATAGCGGCGTGAGGCAATCAAACCCGCAGGGAGCAACGCGACCCGGCCGAACGGCCGCCCCGCCGGAGCCGCCGCGCGCAGCGCGCATAGCGGCGTGAGGCAAAGAAACCCGCAGGGAGCAACGCGACCCGGCCGAAAGGCCGCCCCGCCGGAGCCGCCGCGCGCAGCGCGCATAGCGGCGTGAGGCAAACATACCCGAAGCGAGGCGCATTTTTTGCGACGCGCTTTAGGCACAGGCCAGTTCCGCCGATTTTGGCCGGCCTGCAATTAAGCGGGGGCAATTGGATCCATTCGGCCTTGCGGCGGTGAGCAGAACCGATCCAAGCACCGCGTTGCGGCGATTGGATCGGTGGAAGTTTCTGCAGGACGCGTAGCAACGCACCGGCAGCTGTCATTTGCGCAAAACAGGAGGCGCTTACCTGCCTTTGCCCAGGCATGGGTTCGACCGGTCGTTCCCACTATCCGCGATTAGTCCGACGAGGGAGCCCAATAAGTTGATATTCCAACTGAGAGCGACTTCCGCGATCGCACGTTGCGCGGTTCCGTGATTGACAATACGGAGGTTGGACAATGCTCCCTCTATCGAAAACGGTGTGCCAAGTTCGATAATCTTTCGTTTCTTTGGGCGAGGCTCGACATAGATCTTGGTATTTGAACTGGAAAGGTTGATGGATCCACGCCCAAGCATCTGAATATCCGGCGTATCAAGGAGAAGAAAGGGTGTCGAAGCTATGCCCTTTGCAATCTTGAAGCGACCTACGAAACAATTGACCTTCGTGTATCCCTTTTGCGCAGCGTGTGAGAACAGATAGTCGGATAAATCCAAGCCTGACAATGCGACCAAGCTGGATTCGATGCGGCCGCGAGAAACCGCAATGTCGGCATGACCGACGAGGCTTCCGATCATATCGCCGAACGTGTTGCCGGATGCCGACAGCGCAATATCGGTATACAATTCGCCCGACACCGGAACGGATGCGCCAAACTCCTCCAATACTTGCCCAAGTGGCCAATCGTCGGTGCGCACGTTCAGGTTTGCATGGGTCGTCTGCTTCTTCGCATCGATACTTCCACGAATTTCAACTTGTCCACCGAGATAGTGAATTCGAAACGGATTCATTGAAAGCACGCCATTCCGCAGCCTGATATGGCCAACATGACGGCTTGGCTCCTTCGATCTTCCCACGATCCTGTCGGCTTTGGTGCGTAGGTCGAGATTGAAACCGTTGAGCAACTTGCGCAGATCATCGTAGTTGATCTTGGGAGCCTCCGTGGATTCCGCGCGAGATCGCCCGCTCTTGAAAGGCGCTTGATCAACATTCACCTGCGCGCGCCAGGCATTCCCTGCAGTTTCGCGCCGAACATGGCCAGTCTCATCGACCCGGTTGCCGTTGTCGCTTGCCGTCCGGTTGAATTGGCGTGAATCCAGTAGTAAAATCGCGCGAAAGTCGGAGAGCCTAATAGTTTTGGCGTGAATCTCCCCGTTTAGACTGGGCTTGTTGTTCTCTATTCGCCCGGTCAACTGGGTTGAAAACTCTGTCGCACCAACGCGCGCATTGCCCGTTAGGCGCAATTCGTCGTTGCCGCCTTCCGCATGGCCCTGAAACTCGATTTTCCCGATATCAAGAGGAGCCGCTCCGAGCGCGATGGCCAGGTCGCGATATCGAGGCACGCTGAGGGAAACATTGTACCTCGCGTTTCCAGCGCTGTTCGCGCTCCCAGTGGCTGACGATAGCTGGAGGCCAAAAACGCGGGAATTTTCTGTTCTGGCGTCCAGCTTCTTCACTCCGAGGCTCCCATTGACGTCTGTGATTTGAAACATTCCTTTCAATGTCCCCAAATCTGAGGACGCTCGCGTCGCCGCGACACCCAACAGCGAGTTGGTTCTGACTGCGAAATTGCCTGACAGCATGACCTCCCGTAGCCGCAGCAGGTCCCTGATATCTCCTTGCAACCTGAACTTGGGCTGACGTTTGGAACCGGCAACCACCTGAATACCGAGGAGTTGCAGCCGGCCATCCCGGTCCCGACGGAACTTTTGAATGCTTATCGGCCCAATTTCGCGCAGATCGGGATCGAGCATATTGGTTCGCACTCGCAGAACATTGACGTGCAGTGCGTCCAAGTTGCCGGAAATCCGTCCGGATAGTCCCACCAAGCGAACGCGTTCGAGCGGTCCGGCATCGCGTGCAGCCTTTTGCGCTGCACGCTTGGTGTTCGTGAACTCGAACCGAGACATGCTGGGACGTTCAACAGTTGGTTCTTCGTTTCGCTGTGGCGAAATCGAAGCTGAAAAGTCGAGCTCGATCCCCGACCGTGCAACAAGCCGTTCAATCGAGCCAGACGCCGTGATCACGTCGCCGTAATTCGTCTGCAATCGCGCGGTCATTTGTTGAATCGAGATGTCTCCGTCGGCTACGAGCAATCGTGCGCTGGCATTGCCGATTCCATCGAAGTTCCGTGCGATGTTGAGCATGCCTAGAAATGCCCGAATGGACGGTGTGCGTACCTCCAGCAAGTATTGCGTGGGTTGCCGGTCCTCACGTCCGGCACGAGCCTCGAGCAAAACGCTAAAACTCTTCGCCCTCATGGCCAGGGTTGCCTGTGCTGGATCGTCAATCCTAATGTCGTGGTCTATTGGCATGCGGCCCGACAGCACAAATGACTCTTCGTTGATGGTTCCAGAACCGACAACGGCAATGGTCCGCCTCTCCTGGTCGCGTTGCGTTTCGAAGCTGTTAAAATGAATCTTGGCGTCGAAGCCTGTCGAAGCGTCACTGCGGCGAATTGAAAAGTTCTTGAATGTTACGGACCCGATAGGCGCAATGCGATGCAACATATCGGTGAAACTGAAATCTGCATCTGAATGCGATCGATCTTGATCAGACCAGTTCGCCCTTCCGTTGCTGCCGATCTCGACATTGAGCTCCCCGCTTTCAAATGCGATGTGGGTGAAAGAGAGACTTCCAAAGAGCATGGGCCAAAGTCGGAAGCCGACATCAACTGAGCGTAGTCGAAGCAGCTCCGACTGAATTTCCTGACCTGGATTCCTCACGATCAGTTCGCGCGTTCGCAATCGAACACCCTTCAAGAGCGAGACCTCAATGGGCCCGGGCAGGATAACGTCTTTGTTCAACTGTGACTGGAGTGCACCTTCGACAAGGCTTCGTCGGACGGATTCCATAGGCGAAGCGAACAGAAGCAAGACACATGCGATCACTAGGCTCGCGAGCAACGCCGCACAGATTGCGGAGGCCCAGAATACAATCTGGAACCGCCGCAGAGAGGGGTGCATCGCATATCGCATAAGTACCCTCATGAAGCGCCGCAAATGATCGGTCGGTAGATTGAATTTCTTCTGCCTATCGTTCACTTGCCGGGTAGCGCGATCAACGCGACCACAGCTACCGATCGTCAAGCGATCGCAGCCTACTACCAATGAAGGGAACCGTCGAACCGTTGTTTGTGTCGGTTGGAAAATCGGGCTCAAATCACTCGCCCGCCCTCGGTGGCCTCGGCTGCGGCCTGCCGGTGCCCAAGCGCCTAAGTGCCTAAGTGAGAGGCACCATCATCAGCGGACAAGAGCCGGCCGACGCCTGCGACAGCTTGTGATAATGGTCTTGTGAAGACATGCGGGTTCCTCGTCACTGCACACGCAATCGCAAGCACACCGAAGTCGCGTTCGGCATAGGTCGAGTCCTGCAAGCGTTGCGATGCAGGCCTTTCGGATCATTCTTAAGGAACTGCTAAGCGAACCTGCGGTTGTGAACAACATATCAAGGCGCATGGCAGCCATTGCGGCGTCGGAGATCGAGCTGATTGAATATGCTGAACACAAAGCCGTTGGCCTAAACGCGGCAATAGAAAAGACGCTTTGCGCTGGCTAGTGTAGCGCGCTTGACGTTTGGTACCAGTGTGCGGCCGGCCTCCCAACCAAACGGCAGGCGAGCATGTCTAGGAGCGCACCTTGCTAATAAGAATTCTACCGGAGAGATCGCAATGAACTCATCTCCCCTTACCTACAAGTCCGATGCGACCGTCCTCATCGTAGGTGTTGGTCTGATGGGCCAGCACATGGCGTCCAACGTCCTCAACTGGCTCGACGTGAAAAAGCTGGTAATGGCCGATCACGCCGAAACGATCCTGGTGGGCACCGATGAAACGCGGCTAAGCGATTTTGCCGCTTCTGTCGGCGCCAGGCAGAACGCCAGCGCGGACGTCATTGCTGAAACGGTCGACGTGACCAGCGAAGAGCAGGTCAAGAGCCTCCTGGAGCGGCACGGCAAGGTTGACTACCTGATGCACACGGCAGGGATCGCGCCGAGCCCCCTGACGCCGCCGGAGCAGCTCACCAAGGAAGCGATCATGAGGGCCTACGAGGTCAATCTGTGGGGCGCTCACAATATCTTGAAACAGGGCGTCAACAGCAAAAACCTGCTTAACGCCCGCGGCGTAATCATCCTCTCGACATCGGCCACGGTCGGGGCGGAAGGCCGGTCGAGCAGCGCCTACGAGGAGTCCAAAGGCGGCCTGCTCAACCTGGTAAAGCTACAGTCTCGCCACTACGTCGAGAAATACGGCCTGGTGCTCAACGGGCTGGCGCCCTCGCCGCTGCGTGGACCGATGGCAGAACAGCACCCGATCAGCGCCGGCCGCCTGCAAGCCGTGGAAGATTCGACGCCGATGGGCGGCCTGACCGAGCCCAAGCACATATCTGCCGCGACAATGTTTTTCTGGGCGGAGGAATGCTGGTGTGCAGGCGAAGTGCTGACGACGGATGGTGCCTACACCAAGCACAAGCCGATATTCGGCCCCCTGCCCGGAGCATTGTAATCCGGCTTGCTGGATCGGTGCACCTGTGTTTGCTATTCCGCGGGTGATCGCCTAGCGTTCGTTTCCGCCCGGCGACATCCCTACTTCCACTTTCCCACGGCATGCGGTCATGAGACTAAGCAAAAAGAGATCTTTGATAACCGGCGGCGCCCAGGGGATCGGCCACGCCATCGCGGAGACGTTCGGCCGGGAGGGCGCGATCGTCTATATCGCAGACGTCAACGAGGAGGCTGGCGCAGCAGCGGAAGCAAAACTGCGCGAGTCGGGCGCCAGGGCCACGTTCCTACCGCTCGACGTCTCTCAGGAGGCCCAATGGCAACTTGCTGTCAGACGGATCGAGGATGATGCGGGAGGTCTCGACATCCTCGTCAACAATGCGGGCATCAACATCCGCAAAGTGATCGAGGAGATGAGCGCGGAAGAACTCGACCAAATGTATGGCGTCAACGTCAAGGGACCGTTTCTCGGCATCAAGTATGCCCTGCCGGTAATGAAGAAGATCGGTGGCGGATCGATCATCAACATGTCGTCCGTGTGCGGAATGATCGGTCACAAGTTTACGCCCGAGGCCTATACGACGACCAAGGGCGCGGTCTCGCTTCTGACTCGGGCGGTCGCCTCGCGCTACGGTAAATACAACATCCGCTGCAATTCGATCAATCCGAGCACAGCCGACACACCACTGGTGCGTGAGATGCTGAAGGACCCCGAGCGCAAGAAGGAAAGGCTCGGGGAAGTCCCGCTTGGCCGGATGGCAAGCATGCAGGACATCGCCGAGGCTGCGCTTTATCTTGCTTCGGATGAGGGCTCCTTCATCAACGGTATCGCCTTGCCGGTAGACGGCGGCGTCACCGCCTATTGACTCAGGACGGAGCCGCTCCGGCGTTCAGCCGTGCAACAACAAGGGCGTGCAAATACAAGAATGAGGATTGTCGCATGAGCGGATCGGGAAGGATAGACGAACTTATCGAGGCCAGCAGGGAACTATATGAGAGGAAACTGATCCATGCCTCGGGAGGCAACACAAGTGTCCGGGACGGCGATGTCGTCAGGATCACCCAGACTGGCGCCGAATTGGGCAAGCTGACCCCGGAGAAGATCGTAACGGTCGACCTTGAGGGCAAAGTCCTGAATGGTTCGGGGCCGTCGAAGGAAATGGACATGCATTTGGCGATGTACCGGGCGAGAAGCAATGCCCAGGCGGTCGTCCATGTGCATCCGACCTTTGCGATCGCTTATTCGACACTCATAAGCGGGGAGTCGTCCAGCGCGGTGCCGCCCTATACGGCTGCGTTTTACGTGCGGGCGGGACGGGTACCGATGATCAGATATCATCCCTCCGGCGCCAATTCGTTGCATGAGGCCGTGGCGGCGCTTGCGCCGGATTACCACGCAATTCTCCTGCGCCAGCACGGTGTCATTGTCGCCGGCGCCGACATGTCGGCCGCAATAGGTGTCGTCGAGGAGGTGGAGCAGTGCTGCCAGATTGCCGTTGCGACCGGTTTGAAGGGCGCCAGCCTGACGGATGACCAGCTGCAGGCGATGGACGATGCACTCGGGCGCACCTGGACGTAAACGAATTGATCGAGGCAACGATGAACCCGCTGCTCATGGCCTTTTACGGCGACGATTTCACAGGATCCGCTGACGCCATGGAAGCGCTGACGATCAACGGCGTCAGGACGGCGCTGTTCCTCGGGCACCCGACGCAAGAGCGCTTGCAGGAAAAGCTCCAGAGCCTGCAGGCGGTCGGGATTTCGGGCACCAGCCGAACAATGACGCCGGCGCAGATGGACGGTGAACTGCCGGCCCAGTTCAAGCTGCTGAACAGCCTCGCTCCCCGGCTTGTCCACTACAAGGTCTGCGCGACGTTCGACTCTTCGCCTCAAATCGGCAGCATCGGCCACGCAGCCGATATTGCATTCGATGTCATCAAGCCGGCCAGTGGCGTCATCGTCCAGGGCATACCATTGCTCGGCCGCTATATCGCGTTCGGCAACCATTTCACGGTCTATGGTGACCAGAGATACCGCTTGGACCGCCATCCGGTAATGAGCAAACATCCGATCACACCGATGGACGAAGGTGACATCCGGGTGCACTTCTCCAGGATGTCTGAAAAGTCGGTGGCACTCATAGACTTGGTCCACTTGGCGGAGTCCCCGAAAGCGGTTTCGGAACGTTTCGATCAGTGCCTAGCCGACGGCGCAGACATCGTGCTCTTCGATACTCTAAACGACGAACACCTATCCGACATTGGTCGGTTGCTGCACGACAAGTCCGAGAACGGAACGATCTTCGCCATCGGCTCCTCCGGTTTCCAATATGCAATGGCGCGTTACTGGCAGCAAAACGGACTGGTCGATGAGCCGCCGGAGTTTCCGCCGATCGGGCCGGCTGAAAGGATGATCGTTGTTTCCGGGAGCGCCGCGGCCAACACTGCCGATCAGATCAATTATGCTTTGGCGCACGGCTTCGGCGGTGTTGCACTCAACACGGACCGCCTGGTTGACGAGGCGACCGCGGAAGACGAGCGCAACAAAGCGACCAGAGAGGCGCTGGCACATCTCAGCGAGAACCGAAACCCACTATTGTACGCCACGCTTGGTCCGGACGATCCGATCATCAAGAGGACCGTGGACAGGGTCCGATTGCTCGGCATAGATCAAAGCGAAACCGGCAAGATGATCGCGACACAGCAGGGCCTGATCCTTCGCACGTTGCTCGAGGAGACCGGAATCGGCAGGATCTGCGTCGCCGGCGGCGATACCTGCAGCTACGCACTGCGCCAGTTGGATATCCATTCACTGGAACTGTTGATGCCGATCGCACCGGCCGCGCCACTTTGCCTGGCGTCCTCGGACAACCCGACCTTCGACGGACTGCAGGCCGCCTCAAAAGGCGGCCAGATCGGTGCGCCGGATTACTTCCTTCAGGTTCTCGAGGGGCGAAGATAGCGGTACTCGATGGCAGCCCATCGACATTGACGTCCGGTATCGCCGCCGGCCCGGCTGACGACGGTTCACTTTAAGGTGCATTGGGGATTACATTGCGGACGGCGAGGCGATCACACTAGCAGGCTGTTGAATTTGGGGCGACGATAGCATCGATTTGCTCGAGCGCATCGTCATTGGTGGCCAACACGAGCCGCCAATAGCCCCAATTCTGCTCGGCTTCCACGCTTTCCGAACGGCCCCATTATGGCGCCTCGGCCAACAGTCTCGGCAGTCGGATCAGGTTGTAGGCGGCCATCGCGAAGGTGAACTGGTGGGCGACGCGTCTTCGTCCTTTGAATTTCGTCTTCGCGAGCCCCGCGATCGTCTTGACCCAGCCGAACGGCTCCTCGATGCGTTTTCGGATGCGCTGCGAGACCGGGTAGCCGGGATGCCGTGTCGTACGGCCATCGACCGATGAGCGCCGTCGTTTGCCGGTCTTGGTCACCGCGTTATGTTGCGCGATGTGCGGCGTCACGTTCATAGCGCGCAGTTCGGCCGCGAACGGTTGGGCATCGTAGCCCTTGTCGGCGCCGAGCGTCAGCCGGCGCGTTCCCGGCGCATGGCGTTCGATCATGCGGATCGCCGCTTCGCGTTCGGCCCGTCCGTTGGCCTGGCTGAGCGTTGCCTGCACGATCAGGCCTGAACGGTTCTCCATCAGCACGTGGCCCATAAAGCAGAGCTTCGCTTCGCGCCCATTGCCCTTCCTGAACAGCTTGGCGTCAGGGTCGGTGGTCGAGGCGTGCGTGTCGTTCTTGCGCGCCTTGCCGCGAAAGTTCCGCTCGCCGTTCCGGCCCGGCCCAGGCGGTTCGTCAGACCCGTCCTTCGCGCGGAAACTCTTCATCGACGCCCACGCTTCGACGAGCGTGCCATCGACCGAGAAGTGGTCGTCCGACAGGAACCGCTTCACACGTGGATGACGCAACACGGCTTCGAGGAACCTGGCTGCGACATCGGCTTCGAGCAGCCGGTCGCGGTTCTTCGAAAACGTCGAATGGTCCCAGACGGGATCATCGATGCCGAGACCGACAAACCAGCGGAACAGCAAATTGTAGTCGATCTGCTCGACCAGTTGGCGCTCGGATCGCACTGAGTAAAACGCCTGAAGCAGCGAGGCCCTGAGCAACCGCTCCGGCGCGATCGACGACCGGCCGGATCCCACGTAGAGCCGCTCGAAATCAGCGTCCAGCGATGCCAGCGCGTCGTCCACGATCGCCTTGATCACCCGCAGCGGATGCTGCGCCGGCACCCGCTCCTCAAGATCCACATAGCTGAACAGCGACCCCGACTGCCTGTCCGATCCCCGCATCGCGCCCTCCTCGATTCCTGCAAGAACAGAATCATGTTCGCCGACAAGCGGCAACCCGCGAGAAAATCAACAGCCTGCTAGATCATCGTGCCTTGAGTTGGAACCGCTGTCGCGGCTCCAACGTAAGGCACAAAGATGATCGCCTCTAAAGAATCGAGCAACTTTCTGCTTCAATTCGCAATCGGACCGATTCCGCATTAAAGCAGGTTGCTCTAGGCTCCGGACCCAACACCAGAATGCCAAGCCCCGGTCAAACCCGGGAACTGCATGTCCCGGGCTGAGGCATCTCGCAGCAATACGGATTGTCTCATAAGGGAGCAACGCGACCCGGCCGAACGGCCGCCCCGCCGGAGCCGCCGCGCGAAGCGCGAATAGCGGCGTGAGGCAAAAAGCGAGGCGCATTTTATGCGACGCGCTTTAGACGAAATACGCCTGCCAAACCGGCATGCCTACTCGGCTGCTACCGGCAGACTTCTGATTGTATAGCCGTAGACTTCAGCAAGGTTGAGGCGGGCTGCAATCTCCAATCCGGCTTGCAAAGCCCGTCCTTCGAGTTGCCGCAGTGGTTTGCGCAGCGGACCGGACGGCATGCCAAAGGCCCGCATCAGGCTTTTTACGGCAACGGGATTGATCGCCGAATATGCAAAGTGCAGCAGATCCAGATTTCTCAACCACGCCTCGCGGCACGCAAACGCATCTTCACCGGTTTCCCATTTCTTGGATATGACCGCCATTTCCCGAGGAATGAGATTGCCTGTCATGTTGGCTGTTCCATCGCCACCCAATGCCATCATCGGGACCACGAGCCCCAGGTTCGGTGAACAACAGCACATGATCGACATGTCGGGTTTGGCGGCACAGATTTGCGCGACCTGGCCCACGCGTGTGGTGCTCTCTTTGAGCACGACCATATTGGGGTGTTCGGCGAGCTTCAGCAGATCAGTCCAATGCAGATCGGTGTTGACCCTTGGTGGGTTGTTGTAAAAGCCGATCGGAAAATCGATACTGTCGCAGACTTCCCAAACGAACTCCGTAATGTCGTCATTAGAAGCGCAAATGTAAGCCGGTGCGGCGATAATTGTTCCATCGCCACCTTCCGCCTTCGCGTAACGGACGTAGTCGATCGTATTGGCCGTGTTGGTCCCCGTGCAGCCATAGAAGAACTGCATCTTGCCGGTCTTCATTTTGGCTGTTTCGGTGATGATCTGACGCCGCTCATCCGGCGACAGCATCGAAACTTCGCCGGTCGAACCCATGATCAGCACGGCTTCGGTTCCGTTTTCTTCATGAAACTGCAACAGTGAGCGAAATCCCTCAAAATCGATCGAACCGTCCTGATTCATGGGTGTGATCAGGGCAACAAACGAACCGGTGGGTTTGGTATGGGCCATGGCGGGGGTCCTTGTCGACTGCGCCGCGCGAGGTGGTGCGCTTCGCGACGAGTCTATCAGGCGAATTGGAAGCCATCAAATCTGGATGCCCAGGAGGAGACCCGGTGCCAATCGTCCGCTCATGTAGGCGCGGCCCGGCGCCTACTCCAGAACAAGTTGCGCGAGTGCGCTCCCCCAATCGGGTTATGGAGCACGAGTTCTTGTCGCTCTATCTCAGTCTCCAGTCTGAACGAAGCGCTCGATTGGCAAGCGCGCAATAAGAGTGTGCCGGCCGGGACGATGGGCGCAGACAATGGAGATCAACATGAAACTTTCAGTCACGAAAAAGGTTTGCACCGTCGTATTGCTTCTGGCGGTGACGTCGAATTCTGCATTGGCCCAATCACTTGGACGCAATCCAGGAAGTACGATGGCGACCAGGAATTCAACTGCCACCAACATCATTGGTCGAGGTGGCATCTCCGGTAAGCTCAACAATCTCGCCTCGAAGCGCGCTTTCGTTTCTCGGCAGTTGAAAGTCAATCCTCGCTCGATCGGCCTGAGCAAAACGATCGCCATCCATCCAGGACGTGGGCAGTTCTACCGGGCGAACGCGTACGACACCGAAATCAGCGGAAGCATTGGACTCCAGACCAAGGCACGCGTGTTGCTGCTCAAAGGATTGGCAACCTACCGGCTGCACTTCAAACCGGCAGCGTTCTCGCGTGACATCACGCACTATCTCGTGTCGGCAACCGTGCGGTCGAAGTCCGGCCAGGTCAGGCTGCATGCATCGGCGCGAAACGAGCGAGGCCGTGGAACCGGGTTCGACGATGTGGTCCAAAGCTCATTCAAGACGATCAATCTTGTTGCAGAGCGCGGCAACCGCTTCTCGACAATTCAACTGAACGCCTGGCAGCAGGGTGATCGCTGGGAGTTGCAGAAAATCGAAATTACACCCGTGCGTCGATAGGCGCTCGAGCAAACAAACCTCGTGTCGGCGTGTGCGTATCGCACGCGCCGCGTGACTAACCAGCTGAACCGCAACCAAAATTGCCATGGGTTGCGGTTCGGCGCGTTCAGGCATCCGCGAAGCGTTCGACAGAACATAGTCGGACGCAGTCTCCGCCACACCGCATCTGAACCTGCACAAAGCTCGTTCAGCTTACTTTCACTTTACCTCCACTAAAGAGTTGCACAGAATTTGGTTGATCGACGTTTCGATCAAATGGACTTTGAAATTACTTTGTGGGACAGGCCGGCCTCCGGCCGTGGAGCATTTCATGTCTAAGGTTTCCAACGTCTGCTTTCTGCTGACGATTATCGTTGTTTCAGGAAATGCGCGGGCAGAAACGGTTTCGAACCTCGTAAATTCGCGGTGGTCGACCAGTACTGGTTGCGAAATCGTCGAGTTCAATCGTTGCTCTGAAGCAAGCGATAAAATATGCGGCAAGGTCGTTGAGGTTCGTGCATCCGTCGAAAATGTCGGTCTGGATCCCATCGATCCGCGAACAAGATCCTCGCTTGCCGGAGCGGTGCTCGTCACCGATCTATCTCCAATCGCCAATGAGAACCGTGAAGCATGTCAGATTGACGATCGCTGGCAATGGAGCGGCCAATACTACAGCTGGCAGTCTCGCGAAGAGACGACGATCTTCATGCAACCCGTCAGGGACGAGAGCGGCAAACTCAGTCAGCTCAAGATCAAGACCTGCACCAACCGCATGCGTGACCGCAGAACCGGCTGCAATATTGATCGCAGGCTGCGCTCCTACGAACGTTTCTTTGCCAGGCTCGTTGCACGGCGCGTGCGCTATTGTACGGGCGGCACTCCTGCTCCGGTCACTGCAACGTGTGTCGAGACACCCGCCTGGAAGCGCGTCAATTCGAATGAACGGTGAGTATGACGACCCTATCGAGATAACATCAAGAGCGTGGATTTTTGGGGGCTTCAATGTCGGCCCGTGTTGCAAGAAATGCATTAAAGTCGTTCGGGAACTTCAGCGCGAGCTTGCTCGGAGCTTCCGCAGACATATTCAGCCGTGGTCTGGCAGTCGATCGGTTGCCGGAACGGCGCGACTACATGGCATCATTTGCGACCGTTGCCACCGTTGCGCTTTTCGTGGCGGGCAGTCTCGCCACGACGGACTACGTGATCAAGACGTTTGATCCGCGTTTTGACCCGGTACAGACTCCGCAACGTGCTGCCATCATATTCATTTTGTTCGGGCTGCCGTTTTCGCTGTACATGCGCGTGCGGGGCTGGACACGTATCGAACCGGCCATCATCAGCTCGATCTCGCTCTTCATTCCGATCGCCTTTGTCAGCCTTGCGGCAGTCGTCTTGTTTGGGCCAGGCCTCGCCGGCTTTCCGGACGTGAACACGCCCGAGAGCGGCAAGGCCTTTGCAAAAATGGTGTACGTTCAGATACTCCGCGCACTTCCAACCGTCATGATGGCGCCGTTCGCTTTCTGGTGGATCTTAACGCGACTGTTCGAGCCGCGCTCACTCTGACGGAGGGCAGCAATGGCAAATGCGGTCCATGAATACACTCCTGCGAGTACGCGATCACAAGTGTTGCTGGCAAACGCCAACGAGCATCTTTACCGCGTGTCCGACAGCCGCTTCTCCGGCGAAATTGGAGAGGCTCTGGTCCAGCAGATAGCGCGGGATTTCTGGCTGATTGCACTGGTTCAGCTCAATGTCGTAGCCCAGATCGCACTGCTGATGGGCATCAGCGGCTGGTCGATGTATTGCGCTCTGCAGTATGCCGCGCTGGGGTTGATCGCTGTATGTGCCGCCAGTCTTTGCGGTCTCGCACTGAAGCAGATCAAGCAAGACCGCAGCCGGCGAGTAGTCCTGTCGTGGTCTGCCCTCCTGCTGATGGATGCGAGTCTGGCGGCCGTGCCGCTGGTTCATCTCAATTCTGCGCAATCAACGGACTGGCTCTACCCGACAACTGTGATGGTTGCAGCGGCCATCGCAACGGTGCCCCTGTCGTCGAAATTGCTCGAGCCGTTCCTACTGGGCAAAGCAATCGTGATGGTCGTTCTGACTTATGCGGTATCGCAAACCGCAACCGAAAGCCTTGTATTCGTGCCCGCAGTGGTTGTTGCAGCCATCGCAATTTGTAGCGGCGGATACGCCGTTCACTTGCAAAGCGTGCGATCGCTGCACCTCTATATGGAACTGAACGAGGCCCGAGACTGGCTGTCGGAACAGTCGCGCATGCTAAAGTCGTCGCTCGATGCCGAACAGCGCGCATCGCGCCGCGTCGAGCGGGAGTTTCAGATTCGCGAACGGTTTTTGCGCTTTGTCAGCCATGATCTGCGACAGCCTCTCAACGCTCTCGGGTTCTTGCTGTTCGACCTCAAGTCGAAGCTGAAGGGCGCGGAATTCGAGGACGTGGTGAGCTTGTGCCAGGACTGCGTACAGTCTGCCGACACCTTGATCGAAGATGTGCTTGGTGCATCAACCGTCGTCAACCCTTCAGCCGAAACACGACTGGAAGCGTCGCGGTTGCAGGACTTGCTTGATCGAATCAAGTTGCAGTTTGCCGACAGTGCTGCGGCAAAGAACCTGCAACTCGTTGTGCTTCAGACCCGATGCACGGCGCTTACGGACTTGCGGCTCTTGGAACGCATTGCAAGGAATATCGTCGCAAACGCCATCCGCTACACTGATCACGGTAAGGTCGTCGTCGGTGTCAAGCGGCGAGGCGAGTTCTGCGAGATCGTCATCGGTGACCGTGGACCGGGGTTGTCCGACAACGCCAAGGAAAAGATTTTCACTGAGGGCTACCGGGCAGGCAATACATGCCACGCTGCGAACGGACACGGGCTCGGCATGACCATTGCGCGTGAGCTCTCTGACATAATCGGCGCTGCGCTCTTGGTTGAGTCCAAGCTCGGATTCGGTACGACATTTCGCATCCGATTGAAAATGGCACCAGCCGAATTGCAGGTTGCACCGCAGAACTCGGCCAACACGCCTGATCTGACCGGACGCAGGCTACTGGTTATCGATGATGATGAAGTATCGGGCAACGCGCTTGCCAAATTGCTGTTGTCTTGGAATGCGTTGGTCGAAACCTACCAGAGGAACGACGAAATCCGGAAGCTGAACGAAGATGAGATCGAAGACGCTGATCTGGTCTTTCTAGACTATGACCTTGGTCGAGATCTGACCGCATTCGACCTGATCGATGCGTGGCAGTCATTTCCGCGAGAGCGCATCATCATCGTGACGGGCCGGGCAGACGTTTCCATTCTGCGAGAGCTCGAGCGCAACGGCATGTGCGTGCTCAGTAAACCTGCCGCGCCCGATCGGATAGCTGCGATTTGCTCTGAAATGATTGCGCCTAGTGATCCGTGCTAAACCCGCGGCGGCGCGCCCAGTTCATAATCTGCATTCGGTTCTGCGAATTGGTTCGCCGGAGCAGTTCACTAATGTGCGTTTTCACGGTCTCCGGCGAGATGTCGAGGGTACGCGCAATCTCTTTGTTGGATTGGCCCTGCGCCAACAGGGCGAGAACCTCGGTCTGTCTCGGTGTCAGCCCGAGCACCGCGATTGGGTCTGCGTCGAGGTCAGATGAGTTCAACGTCCCCGCTAGTAGTTTTTCGATCAATGACAGCATGCGACTGGCATCGCTCGTTTTCGAAATGAAAACCGACGCGCCGGCATCAAGCGCGCGTTGCCGGTCGGCCGGACTGGGTGAAGCCGAAACGCAGATCAGTTTGATTTCAGGCTGCTTGTCGCGAAATTCTCGAATGAGTGCCGGTGGGTCTTCGCCAGGAACCAGGAAGTCGAAGAGAATGAGGCTGACCTTGCCCAGGTTCTCGCGAGATAAGGTCCTCAGTTGCTTTGCTGTTGAACAAACCAGCACGCGACCGAACTTGAAGTGGCTCTCCAATACTTTCTTCAGGCCTTCGGCCACCATAGGATGGTCATCGTATATGATGGCGACGTTGTCACTCAGTTGCTGCGGCATAATCGCTGTCCTTCTCACTTGGCGGCAGCTGACCGAACTTTCTCTGGCCTGCTCGCGAACAATGGGCGATTGCAGAACATGACCACTCCCCAATTTCGGGGGAAGGAGCAGTTTTTTCTTGCCTTCAAGTGAGCCACCGGCAGGGTGCATTGGACATTTGCCAGTCCGTAGAAGGAAAGCAAGAAATCCGGCGCGTCATCGAACCGAGTCATTGTGGAGACTTCATCATTGCTACGATCCACAGCAGAATGGAAGTCGTTTGGTTTACACCCCTGATACCTTTGGGATGACGAAGGCGGACTGAACGATTGTCCGCCGCATGTGCTGCCATACTGTTCCATGCCTGGGGCAAAAGGGTCCATCGGCGGCTCTCCTGCAAAAACCTCTCCTGAACGGCACTGCTCCCGGCCGGACAGCATGAGTTCAAGCGCGACCAGCGACCGCGCTTGAACCTCTCTACTAGCCTTGACATTTCGACATCGCTCGCTGCCAGTTCATGCCTTTGCGCACCGCACGGCTGAAGCAGGCAATGGTTGCGTTCGCATTCTTGACGCCGTTGCACAGCTTGATCGCATTGTTCGTCGACCACTTGGTGCCCCGTCCCCAGCTCACGCCGTGGTGCATCACGCGTTCAAAGCAACGTGCTGGTTCAGCGGACGCCGCGCCGTTGGAACACAGCTGCGAAAGCAGGTTCCGAGGCCATTTCTTGTTGCCTTTGTAGTTCCAGGCGACCCGGCCTTGCAGAGCGTCTGCACATGCTTGTGCGTTCTTGATCCCGACAGCGCCCTGACGAAGTACGAACGTACCTTTGGGGACTTGCTGAACAGCGGTCGTCGTAACGATCCTCGTGGGAGGTTGCGCAAACCTGGCCCTTCGGGCTTCCGAAACACACGAACTGCAGCCCTCGGCCGTGCGTCCGCCGCCTGCTGCGCCCCGCAGCCGATTGAACGTCAGGTTGATCGTCGCCTCATCGTTGGAACCGATGATAGACGAATTCTCTAACCTGAGACGCATCGGAGTTTCGAGAGAGCCTACGCTGAGGCTGGTCACTGCATGGTCCTTATCCTCAAAGTCGCGCGTCCGACAGCTCGTTCCTTCGAACATCTTTGCCGTCGCGTTGGCGGTGACAATCGGAGTGCCCGGTAGAATCGTTGCTTTGACGTCAAGTTGGACGCGTACCTCGCCGCCAACGCAATAGCTGAAGCGTTGCTGGCGTGACGGCCTGGATGCTGTCAGCCGAAGGGTGCCGGAAATATCGCGGCTGCCCCGCTCGTTGCGGCCGACCTCGCCGTCGACGATGTTGATCGTGCCCCGGAAAGACACCGCAGCCGGCGTTTCTACATTGAACGGACCATAGATCGAGCGTACACCGGCAACATCAAGTGCCGACAAACGGCCACCATTGCTCCACTCACTGGAACAGTAGTTCATGATCGAGTTGGGATCGTAACTCGTAATATAGAACGTTGGCTCTGTTCCCTGCGGCTCGTCCGAGCACATCGATCGGTCATCTCTGTTGTGCTCATGCGCAAACCCGAGTGCATGGCCGAACTCGTGCACGGCTATCGCGCGAATGCAGAACTCGCGGGAAGTCGCGCAACCTTTGCTCCAGTTCCGGAATTGGAAGTTGAGCACCATGCCGTTCCGCTTGCCATCCAGTGACCGACCGAGCCCCTTGGTGTGCGGCCCTTCATCGGCAATCTTGATCCGAATGCCTTTGCTGCGTGAGGAGCATGTGCGCCAGCCGGTGAAGCGAATATTGGACACCCGCTCCCAGCTGGATCGGATCGCGTCCCGCGTCCATTGCCGGCCCTGCCGGTTGCCAGCGGTCGGCCGTTCCCAGCACACGGGAATGGACGTGGTTGTCCAAAGGTTGTCGCTGTGCGTAAGCGGCTGGGTTGAGCCAGCCACCTGGGCAGACGCAGTGCCTGGTCCCATGCAGTAGATCACAACAGGTGCAGCCATCATCAACGCTTTGACGGAATGCGGTATGACCTGCGCTCCAATGTGACGCGGTCGCCTTTCGGCAAGTCGAGTAAACATATTGATGTCCTCTGCAAATATACGGCGATGTATCCCGACGTGATTGGCAAAGAGGTAGTGCTCACCTGTGCCCTGCGATATCCCCCGTGCGGGTGAGTGAGGCTTGAGGCCCATTAGTTTCCGTACCGGCGTGGCTCGGCATAGGCCGACGCTGCGGTCTGCCTCCGCGCCCTTGATAGGCGCGCCGGTCTGTTGTCGTGAGGTCTGCAGCTTGCCGGAAACACGGCAAGTCACGGCTCTGTCACCTTCAATGTCGTCTCGGTTGCTTTAGGACGACGCGCAGCCAACGCGTGTTCAAATGGGGCAGCATGGTGAAGGAAAGTCTGACGTGAGCCCAGATCGTGCGCGCGGCTTTTGCACCGGTGACGACCCGATCACCAAACCCCTCGGGCATCGGGATGTGCAGGCGGCGCCGCGACATTGCCCCGCGATGCTCGAGATCAATTAGGTTCGGGCCGAAATGGCTCTATCAATGATCCCATCGAAGTCGACGTCTGCCGGCAGTACGCCGTAGCCGCCCGTCCATCGTTGGCCGAGGCGCGACCGGCAAAAAGCATCAGCTACCGCCGCTGGCCCGTGACGCACCAGAAGAGCTGCCTGCCACACGATGGCCAGCCGTTCGCTCAGCGCACGCGCGCGCAGTTCAAGATCATCTGGGCTCGACAACTCGCTTTTCAGTCCATCGATCACTTTATCGAGCACAGCATTGCCGCCTCGTGCGCTGGCCAGCTCGTCGAAAATTGCAGAAATTGCCGCGGGCTCACGCTGCATTGCGCGCAAGACATCGAGGCACACGACATTGCCGGAGCCTTCCCAAATACTGTTGACGGGCGCCTCGCGGTAAAGCCTCGGCATAATTGAATCCTCAATGTATCCAGGCCCGCCGTGGCACTCCAGTGCTTCGAAGACATGATTGGGCGCGCGCTTGCAGATCCAGTATTTGGCAATCGCCGTCCCGATGCGCGCCAGCGCGGCTTCGGATTCGCGCGCTTCCGCTTCGTCCATCGCCTGTGCAACACGCATGACAAGCGCAACCGCTGCCTCGGCCTCAACCGCAAGGTCGGCCAATACGTTGCGCATCAGCGGCTGGTCGACCAACCGCTTCTGGAATGCGGAGCGATGAGTCGTGTGGTGCAGCGCTTGAACAAGCCCTTGGCGCATCATTGCCGCTGAGCTTGCAGCGCAATAGATGCGGTTGCCTTGGACCATGTCGATGATCGTCCGAACGCCGCGGCCTTCTTCGCCGATCATGACGCCCCACGTGTCGTGAAACTCCATTTCGGATGATGCGTTCGAGCGATTACCAAGCTTGTCCTTGAGGCGTTGTATGGCGAGATTGTTCCGTTGCCCGTCCGGCGTCCAGCGCGGGACGAGAAAGCACGACAGCCCAACATCGGTGTAAGCCAAAGTAAGAAAGGCATCCGACATTGGCGCAGAACAGAAAAACTTGTGGCCGCTCAGGAGGTATGCGCAGTCTTTCCCGGTCTCGGACCCAACCGGCGCGGCACGGGTCGAGTTGGACCGGACGTCCGACCCGCCTTGCTTTTCTGTCATGAACATACCGATTGTTGCGCCGGACTTTTCCGTAACGGGAATATCGCGCCGGTCGTACGACGTTGACAATAATCGCGAGACCCAATCGTCTCCGGCACCTGGATTGGCACGCAACAGCGGTATGGCCGCATACGTCATTGCCATCGGACACAGCACGCCGCCTTCAGGTTGACTGAGCATGTAGGTCAACGCCATGTGCGCCACTTGCGCACCGGGGCCTTGATGGTTCCACGCAAAGCTCGCCACCTCGTGGCTTATCGCAAGGTCCATAAGATCGTGGTAGGCCGGATGAAACGCCACCTGGTTGATGCGCATGCCGTAGCGATCGAACGCCTTGAGTTCGGGCGGGTTGCGATTGGCGGCGTCGGCCATCTCGAAGGTCTCGGCGGCACCGGCAGCCTTTCCGAGCTTTGCCAGTTGGTCCTCGGCCCATCCGCCACCGCAATGACCGACCCATTCGCGCAGTACAATGTCGTCTCGCCACAGGTCTTGATCACCAAGATGCGGCGGCATGTTCGTGACGTTGTGGGTAATCAACTCTGCAATTGGCGATCTCGGCGTCATGGCTTCCTCCTTGGGACTTCCTCGGCCGACTGAAGCAAAGGAATTGTACCACTATGGTCGGGGACAGGCGAAGCCGATGTGCAGGCAATGCGCTGCAAGCGTGAGAGAACGCATTTTGCGCCAGTTCCGATCAACACATGCTATCGCTCGAGCAATCGGGCAAGCACGATCGCAAGGAGGAATGCCGTAACGCCCACGGCGGTTACGACATAGCGTGCTTCAGCAACCTCGAAGGCAAGTGCATAGAATAGCGGTCCGGCCGATTGCCCGAGGAAAAAGAAGAATGCAAATAGAGCGACTGATGCACCGCGGTGTTGTGGAGCCAGCTCCGTCGCCTGGGTCTGCAGCGAATTGTGGATGGAATAAAACCCAATGCCGAACAGCACGAAAGCCGCCGCCTCGAATGGCCAGCTTCCCTGCAGTGATACGCCAAGATAGCCAAGTGTGATGAACACTGCTCCAGCCCTGATGAGGTTTCCAACCCCGCCAATGCGCCCAACGAGGCGCGAACCGATCTGCGCATAGGCGAGCCCGCCAATCGCGAAGCCGGCCAGCACGATTCCTGCCTCGAACACATCTCCGGCGCCGCGCGCTGCAAGGAGGCTCGCTACGTAAGGCAGCAGGCCGAGGACAAGCACGCCCTCCAGGAACACGGCCGCATAGCAGATGTGGGAGCGTGGATTTGCGAGGACCCTCCCGTAGACTTCAAACAGCCCGGCCCTCGACGCGGCCGATTGCTCGCGGTTGCGGGCAGGGTCGCTGGGCTTCAGGGCAAGCATCGCGACCAAGAACACAAGCCCGGATAGCGCCGTGGCGAGTGCGAACACGCCGCGCCAACCGATAAGCGTCGCGAGGAAGCCCGTACCGATCGTGCCGGCCAGGATTGCCGCGATCGAAGCAGTTAGGACTTGCGATAATGCAACCTGCCGGCGCTCGAATGGCACGTTGTCGCCAACAACGGCAAACGCGAGAGGAATGATGCCGCCGCCGGCAAGACCCCCCAGGACGCGGGCGACGAACATGGCCTCGATTGACTGCGCGATGACGGTCAGCCCGGTGGCAATCAATAGGCCGAACAGGCACGTCTTGATGACCCTCGTCTTGCCGACGCGGTCGCCAATTGGTCCCAAAACCGGCTGAACGAGCGCATAGGGAATCGCGAATGCGCTTGCCAATAGGGAGACGTTGGCTTCTGCCGTCGCAAGATCGGAAGCGATGGCCGGCACCAAAGGATCCACCATTCGGATCGAGAAGCTGCCGACGAAACAGGCGCATGCGAGAATGAGCAGCAGCTGCATCCGCTACGCCTCCGGACGTTTCGGGAAAAATCTGCGTACAGCGTTCCCGGACCGACAAGCCGGAACCAATTCCGCAAGGTGGGCTTCAAGTTCTTCGCACGGCTCCAATACGACAACAATGGAATGACCTGCAACATTCAGCTTCACCGATCAGTGCGGAGCGGCGATTGGTTGGCGTGCGCCATGAGTTACGCCGCAAGTCAATCGCGCCTACGCCGATGTCACTTGCGCGCGGCTTGTTCAATTGCCGTCACGATCCGTGGGGGAGTAAGCGGGACTTCTGTCATGAACGCGCCTGTTGGCGACAGCGCATCATTTACGGCATTCAGAACTGCCCCGACCGCCCCGGCAAGACCTGCCTCTCCCGCCCCCTTCGCGCCAAGCTCTGATGTTTTCGTTGGCGTTTCAATGTGCGCCACCTCGATGTCGGGCATTTCTCCGGCCATAGGCACCTGATAGTCGGCGAGACTGCCTGTCAACAATGCGCCGTCTTCCGCATATCTGAGTTCCTCGTATAGAGCACTACCGATGCCCTGCACGACTCCGCCCCGGATTTGCTCGCGCACGAGCAACGGATTGAGAATACGGCCGCAGTCGTGCACCACGACATGGCGTATCGGTTGGACGAAGCCGGTAGCAAAGTCCACCTCCACGATTGCAACCTGAATGCCGTTACCGGCGATGAACAAGCGATCACGACTGCCATAGCGCGCCGTCACTGTCAGGTCGCAAGGCACATCCTCGGGCAGCAAATAGGGTCGGAAGTGTGCCGTCCGCGCGATCTCTGCTACTCCCATGTGTGCAGTGCCCGACGCACGATCGATGACCGTGCCTTCGCGCAGCTCGAGTTCGTCCGGCGTCTTCTGCAGTAGAAACCCTGCTATCGAAAGGACGTTCGTGCGCAACTCTCGCGCGGCTTTCCATGCGACCTCGCCACCGAGCGCGGCGCCGCGCGAACCCCACGACCCGCCTCCCATCGGCGACAGGACGCTGTCGCCGCTGATGACCTCGACGTCGTCGAGGCGAAGTCCGAGGCCGGCAGCGACAACCTGCTGGATGCCGGTGTCAATGCCCTGGCCTTGGTCACTGATCCCTGCATAGATTCGGACCTGGCCGGATGCCTCCATCCTGACCAAGCAGGTTTCCTGGGCGCTGATATGCTGGCCACCTTCGCCGTAGTATTCCGGACCAATTGCGGTCAGCTCGACGAAGGTATTGAAACCGATCCCGCGATGAAGACCACGGTCGCGCAACCTGGCCTGCTCGCTCCGAAAGGCGTCGATGTCGACAATCGCCATCGCCTTGTCAAGGCAGCGTTCGAGCGACAGCCTTTCAAACTCGACACCCCCGGCGGATGTCATCGGGAAGTCCTCATCCTTCAGGTAGTTCTGCCGGCGCAGGTCCAGTGGGTCTCGTTCGAGCGCCTGTGCCCCGAGATCGATCAGGGCTTCCCCGACCGCCGCAGCAATCGGGTGGCCGACGGCGCGTATGTGACCGAGTATACCGCGATTGAGAAAAGCCATCGCGAGATCGGCACGGTAGTCTCCCAGATGATAGGGTGCACCGGTCAGTCGGGTTATCTGGTTGCCTTCGGCAATGCTTGTTCGCGGATACTGCCCATAGGCCCCGGCGTGGAAGCGATCTTCAAGTGCAAGCCCCGAAATCGACCCATCGAAGGTAAACCCCATGCGCGCGTGAACTTCATGGTCACGGCAGTGGATATCGGACTGAAACGACTCGAACCGGTCGGCGATGAACTTGACGGGGCGCCCGATTAGCACGGATGCGGCACACGCGACCAGTTCGTCGGCGTATAGGTGGTGCTTGAGCCCGAAGGCGCCGCCAACATCAGGACAGATGACGCGCACCTTGTGCTCCGGCAGGCCCAGCAGCCGCGCGTAGAGGTCCTGTTGCTGATGAGGCGTTTGGTGGGATTGGTGGACGGTCAGGCGTTGTTCGCTCGGGTCGTAGTCTGCCAGGATTCCGCGGGTCTCCAGGCTCACCCCGGTGTGGCGATGAAAGCGGAACGTCTTTTCGACGACGACGTCGGCTTTGGCCAGTGCCGCTTCAGCGTCGCCGGTTGTGATCGATGTCCGGTAAAGCAGGTTGCTGTCGAGTTCACCATGAACAAGCGGAGCATCGCGCTCCAATGCATCGGTGACGTCGCCGACCTGCGGCAGCTCTTCCCAGTCAATGTCGACCAGCTCGCACGCATCTTCGGCCAGCGCGCGCGATGCAGCAGCAATCGCAACGACGGGCTCTCCTTGATAGCGCGCAATATCACGAGCCAGCGCTGTCTGTTCTGGGGCGGCCATGTCCGGAAACCGGCCGTGAGTCGCGCGCCAAGGTGCAACGACATCCACGAGGTCACAGGCGGTGAGGACACAGGCTACACCGGGAGCCTTTGCCGCTTCCGCAGTATCCGTTTTGGTGATGCGCGCATGTGGAAACGGAGATCGGACAAACGAGAGATGAAGCGTTCGCGGCGGCGCAATGTCATCGACAAAGGTTCCGCGGCCGGCGAGTAATCGCTTGGCACGATCGCGCGTCACCTCGGCTCCGATCGGCTCTGCAAAGACCTCACGCATCGTTTGCAACCTCGATGACTGCATCCACGATGGACTGGTATCCCGTGCAGCGGCAGAAATTGCCCGAGATGAATTCTCGAACTTCATCGCGCGTTGGCGTTGGATTGACCTTGAGCAATTCGGCAACCGTAAGCAGCATGGCCGGCGTGCAGAATCCGCACTGCAGTGCATTCCGTCGGTGGAACGCTGCCTGCAGTTTCTCGAGACGGCCGCTCGCAGCTGCACCCTCAATCGTTTCAATGTTGCAGCCGTCCGCCTGCACCGCCAGCAACAGGCAGCTGCGCACCAACTCCTCATCTACGAGCACTGTGCAGGCGCCGCAAACGCCGTGTTCGCAACCGATGTGGGTGCCTTTGGCACCGATGTGTTCGCGTAAGAAGTCCGCAAGGTTCAGTCGAACGGGAACGCTTGCAGCGACCGCTTCGTGGTTGACGACAAGTGAAATGTTCACATGCTCCTTGGGTTCAGCCGGCATGATCTGCTCCTGCTGCGATGCTGGTGAGCGTGCGCTCGAGTAAGACCTGCGCGACACGACGCCGGTAGTCGGCGGGATAGGCCGGATCTTCCGGTGGATCCAATTCAGCGTCCAGAGATTGTCGAGCCGCACTGATCTGCGCGCGATCCAATTTGGCGCCTTCGAGAAGTTCGCTGGTACGTCCCGCAAGGACCGGGCGGTCGGCAACGCCGAACAACGCGAGGCGGGGGTCTACCAGCGACATTCCTGCCAGTCCGTACGTCAGGGCCAGCCCGGCAATGGCGAAATCGCCGCGCCGTCTGCACACTTCGTCAAAGGCGGAGAAGCGTTGATTTCCCGCTGTCGGGAACCGCACTGCCGTCAGCAGTTCGTCGGCCCGCCGTTCTGTGGTGTAGAGACCGAGAAAGAAATCTACTGCACGAACGCGGCGGGTTCCTTTGCTTGAGGCAAGGACGACTTCGGCATCGAGGGCGAGACAACACGCCGGCCATTCGCCAGCGGGATCAGCCAGCGCAACACTGCCGCCGATCGTTCCGCGTGAACGAATGGCGACATGGGCGATGTGGGGTGCCGCTTGCGAAAGCAGCGGTACATGTTGCTTGATCAGTTCTGATCCGGCAATGGCGGCATGTGTCGCTAAGGCGCCGACCGAGATGAAACGTTCTTCCTGACTGATCGTTCGCAGCTCGTGGAGAGCGCCGATATCGACCACCACGGCCGGTCCTGCCAGGCGCAGGTTGAGCATCGCCACCAGGCTCTGTCCGCCGGCCAGAACCTGCGCGTCGTCGCCGTGTTCCGCGAGTGCCTCCAGGCAATCCTCGAGGGTAGCTGGCTTTAGGTATCGGAATGCGGGTGCCTTCATGTGATCACCGCGCCGTCCAGCCACCATCAACGACCAGACTTGCGCCCGTGACCATCCGCGCGGCGGGCGAGGAAAGAAAGACCACCGCCCCGACAATATCTTCAACCGCGGCCAGCTGTCCCATCGGGATGCTGCTAAGCACATCCTGACGCAAGGCCGGATCGCAAAGCGCGGGCCGTGTCATTGGGGTATCAACCCAGGTCGGACCAACGGCGTTGACCCGAATGTTGGAAGAAGCAAGCTCGATGGCCATTGCCTTGGTCAGCCCTTCAAGGGCGTGCTTGGTCATCGTATAGACACTGCGCCCCTTCATCGCGACCCGACCGAGTTGAGAAGTAATATTGACAATCGCGCCGCCGCGCTCGCGCCTGTCCTTGTCATCAAGCATTCGCCGGACAGCTGCCTGGGCGACAATGAAGGCAGCGCGTACGTTCAAGTTCAGCAGTGTGTCGAGAGCAGTTTGCTCAACGTCGACAAAGGGCTGGGGCACGTTGGTTCCGGCATTGTTGACCAGAATGTCGAGCGAGGATAGTCCAGCGAAGGTATCTTGAACTTTGGTGTCGTCGAGGACATCCAGGACGACTCCTTTTGCACGACCGCCAGCTCCACATATTTCGGCGGCTACCTCCTCGATTTCCGATTGCGTGCGTGCCACGAGAATGACGTTTGCGCCGGCATTTGCCAGGCCACGAGCCATTCCTGCGCCCAATCCCCGGCCGGCTCCGGTCACTAGGGCCGTTCTTCCATCGAGTTGGAATGGTGGCAATGAAGACATCTGTTGCACTCGCAAGTTGCATCACTGCATTGATCATGAGCTTACGTCACTCAAGGGTACACAGCTAGGCCCATGCGTCCGCTCGAGTTTATACTGCCCAATTGCCAGAGCGCTCGTCGCGGATACGCAGGTGAAGGTTTGAACGCAAGCAATCGGGTCGATGTACGGCAAGGGATGCTGGCCAGGCCTGTCGCATTCACAATTCAGACGTCCGTGCAACTTGGGGTGACTTGCACTTTACACCGAATAATCGTCGATCAGTGCATGTGGCTTCGCGAACCGCGTAAGGTCTTCCAGATCGTGGATGCGAATTTCGGCACCGCGCACATCGACGCCGTAGGGACGAAGGGTATTGAATGCGCGTGATAGATTTTCGGGCGTCATGCCTAGGCGGGCCGCGAGCGCGCGCTTTTCCACGCGAAGCTGAACTTGGCCGTTCGTCTGTCCAAAGCCGTTTGCGCGAATTATCCAGTTTGCCAGGCGTTCGGCTCCCGACCTCAGTTTCTGGTTCTTGATGTCTTTGACGAGATTGCGATAGCACATCGCAAGTTCACCCACGATCGCCGTCATGAAGGCCTGATCTAAAGCCATGGCACGTCTGACGCTTTCGGCGGGAATCATCAAGACGCGTGATCGCTCTACGGTACGCGCCGATTGCAGGTAGACCTGATCGCGAAGCACCGCTGCCAGGATGAATGTTCCCAGCGGGTGCACAAAACCGATTGTGGTCTCCCTGTCGAGATGCGTCGCGAACATTTCGACGAGACCTTCCACAACGATATATAGAAAATCGGCTGGTTCACTTTCCCGGATGAGGTCTACGCCAGCCGGAAAGCGCTGCAGAAACGCCGCCTCCACCAGGAGCGCGAAAGTCTCGTCGCTGCAGTCACTGAACAGGCGCAAGTCCCGAATCTCGCTGGCGTCCTCGGTTCGCATCGACTGCTTTATACCTCCAAGTCAGCGGTCCATGAGTTGATAGTTTTTGCTGGCGCCCTTGACAATTGTCAACCGGCAGGCCTGAGCCTTTTCAAATGGACAGGCGCAATCCGCAAATCGCGGGAAGGGCCTAATTCCTGCGGTGACTTATTTCGCGCGTCGGCAATCAGCATTTTGATCTTGATCAAGCGCCGGACGAAAACTTCCAGTGAAGCATCCCTCGTCGTGGGCCGCCAAGCGGGCGGTTTCGCGTACTACGCGAGGGAGACCCAAACATGCAAGCAAGACCCGGGGTATCAACCTCCGAACAGAGCAGAGCCCTGTGGCTTTCGACGATCGCCTTCACCGCCTGTTTCGCTGTTTGGACCATCTTTTCGATCATCGGTGTCAAGATCAAAGCCGATCTCGGCCTGTCCGATACCGAGTTCGGACTGTTGGTTGCAACGCCGATTCTGACCGGTTCGTTGAGCCGCATCTTTCTTGGCATCTGGACAGACCAGTATGGTGGTCGGGTTGTCTATACGACCACGATGGTGCTGGCGGCGCTTGCTACGTTCCTTCTGTCGTTTGCGACGACGTACACTATGATGCTGCTCGCCGCCCTGGGCGTCGGACTGGCCGGCGGTTCGTTTGCAGTTGGTATCGCTTATGTGTCACGGTGGTATCCGAAGGAGAAGCAGGGCACGGCACTCGGCATTTTCGGCGCCGGTAATGTCGGCGCTGCGGTAACCAAGTTCGTTGCGCCGTTCGTCATGGTGGCCTACGGCTGGACAATGGTGGCGCAGGTCTGGGCTGCCGCGCTTCTCGCGATGGCGGTGATCTTCTGGTTCACGACCGAAGATGACCCGGTGCTCAAAGAACGCCGCGCGCGAGGCGGACAGGTGCGGTCCGCCCTGCTCGAACTCGAACCGCTGAAGAACCTGCAGGTCTGGCGCTTCTCGCTCTATTATTTCTTCGTGTTCGGCGCCTTCGTGGCGCTTGCACTGTGGCTGCCGCGCTACCTCGTCGGTGTCTACGACCTCGACATCAAGACCGCCGGCATGCTCGCCGCGTTCTACTCAGTGCCAGCAAGTATCTTCCGGGCCTACGGCGGTCACTTGTCCGACCGCATCGGTGCGCGCAATGTCATGTACTGGACATTCGGCGTGTCCGCGCTGGTCTGCTTCATGCTGTCCTATCCGAATACCGATTACGTGATCCACGGCATTCGCGGTCCGATCACGTTCTCGACCCGCGTCGATCTAATCCCGTTCGTGGTCCTGGTCTTCGTGCTCGGTTTCTTCATGAGCCTCGGCAAGGCGGCGGTCTACAAGCACATCCCCGTGTACTACCCCGATCACGTCGGTTCGGTTGGCGGCATCGTCGGGCTCGTCGGTGGCCTGGGCGGATTCATCCTGCCGATATCCTTTGGTGTTTTGCTTGATCTGACGGGCGTCTGGACCAGCAGCTTCATGCTGTTGTTCGGGATCGTCGCCGTGTCGCTCATCTGGATGCACTTTGCGATCCTGCGAATGGAGCGGCAGGCAAAGGCACCCGAACTCGAGACGATGCCGCAGTTGCCGGAATTCCAGGAGTTGCACAAGGAAGAGCATCGCGATGCGCTTGCCGGTGCGATCGAGGACTGGCGGCCGGACGACAGCGAGTTCTGGGAAACCAAGGGCCGCGCCATTGCCCGTCGTAACCTGTGGATATCGATCCCTTGCCTGCTGCTGGCATTCTCCGTCTGGCTCGTGTGGTCGGTGGTCGTCGCCAAACTGCCGGCGATCGGCTTCAATTACACGACCGATCAGTTGTTCTGGCTCGCGGCGTTGCCCGGTCTGTCAGGGGCGACGCTCAGGATCTTCTACTCCTTCATGGTGCCGGTCTTCGGCGGGCGGTTCTGGACGGCCGCGTCCACGGCTTCACTGCTGATCCCGGCATTCGGCATCGGCTATGCGGTGCAGAACCCGGATACACCGTACCTGATCTTCCTGATGCTCGCGTTGCTGTGCGGTTTCGGTGGCGGCAACTTTGCCTCGTCGATGTCCAACATCTCGTTCTTCTTCCCGAAGGCCGAGAAGGGTAACGCCCTTGCCCTCAACGCCGGGCTGGGTAACGCCGGCGTCAGCGTGATGCAGTTCGTGGTGCCGCTGGTCGTCACGGCCGGCGTATTCGGCGCGCTCGGCGGCGAGCCGCAGGCGCTCAGCGACGGCTCGAAACTATGGCTGCAGAACGCAGGCTTCGTCTGGGTGCCGTTCATCATGGCCTCGGCTGCGGCGGCCTGGTTCGGCATGAACGATCTTGCAACGGCGCGTGCGACGTTTGCAGACCAGGCAGTCATTTTCCAGCGCAAGCACAACTGGATCATGTGCTGGCTCTACACGGGTACGTTCGGTTCATTCATCGGCTACTCGGCGGGCTTCCCGCTGCTGGCGAAAACCCAGTTCCCGGAGGTCGACTCGCTGCAGTTCGTGTTTCTCGGGCCGTTGGTCGGAGCCCTGTCGCGAGCAGCGACGGGCTGGGTATCCGACAAGTACGGCGGCGGCCGCGTCACCTTCTGGACCTTCATCGTGATGATCGCGGCGGTGGCGGGCGTGCTCTACTTCCTCGGCATAAAGGATCAGCCGGGCGCGTTCTGGGGCTTCTTCGCGATGTTCATGATCCTGTTTTTCGCGACAGGCGTGGGCAATGCGTCAACCTTCCAGATGATCCCTGTGATCATGCGCTCCGAAATCGAGCGATTAATGCCAAACACGGTCGCTGCGCAGCGGGTGCGGCAGGCAGAAATGGAAAGCGCTGCGATCATTGCCTTCACGTCGGCTATCGCAGCCTATGGTGCCTTCTTCATTCCGAAAGCGTACGGCTCTTCGATCGCCATGACCGGCGGACCGGAGGCTGCGCTGTGGGGCTTCCTGATCTTCTATGTCACCTGCGTTATTGTGACGTGGTGGTATTACACGCGGTCCGGCGGTCTCTTGCATGACATTGAGCGTGGCGGCCCGCCGGATTCGGAAGCGAAACTTACCCCAGCGCAATGACCAGCCCGATGCTGACATAAAGGCAAAAGCTATGAGTCAATTTCTCGATCGACTGACGTTTATCTCCAAGAAGGTGGACACATTCTCCAGTGGCCATGGCGTCCTGACTAGCGAGGACCGGGCTTGGGAGGAGGGTTATCGCCAGCGTTGGCAGCACGATAAAGTCGTCCGCTCAACGCACGGAGTGAATTGCACTGGATCGTGCTCGTGGAAAATATATGTCAAAGGCGGGATCGTCACCTGGGAAACCCAACAGACCGACTACCCGCGCACGCGGCCGGATCTTCCCAATCACGAACCACGCGGTTGTTCGCGCGGCGCGAGCTATTCCTGGTACCTTTACTCCGGTGCACGCGTGAAATATCCGCTTGTGCGCTCGCGCCTGTTGAAGCATTGGCGCGCCGCACGGGCTCAGATGCGTCCTGTGGAAGCCTGGCGGTCGATTGTCGAGAATCCTGAAAAGCGGCACAATTACGTTAAGATGCGTGGTCACGGCGGGTTCGTCCGGGCCACGTGGGACGAGGTCAATGAGATCATAGCGGCGGCCAACGCGTACACCGCCAAGACCTATGGCCCCGATCGCGTCTTCGGCTTTTCGCCGATCCCGGCAATGTCGATGGTGTCGTACGCGGCCGGCGCCCGCTACCTCTCCCTTCTCGGAGGAGTTTGCGGCTCATTCTACGACTGGTACTGCGATCTGCCGCCCGCGAGCCCGCAAACCTGGGGTGAGCAGACCGATGTTCCCGAGTCTGCAGATTGGTACAACGCCGGCTTTTTGATGATCTGGGGTTCGAACGTTCCCCAGACGCGAACGCCGGATGCACACTTCTACACCGAGGTCCGCTACAAGGGCACAAAGTCCGTCGTTGTCTCGCCTGACTATGCGGAAGCGACAAAGTTCGCCGACCTATGGCTCAATCCGAAGCAGGGCACTGACGCGGCACTGGCGCTGGCGATGGGCCACGTCATTTTGCGAGAATACCATCTTGACCGGCAAGCCGATTATTTTGCGGACTACGTGCGCAAGTATTCGGACATGCCGATGCTCGTGCGGTTGGAAAAGAAGGATGGTCGCTACGTGCCATCGACACTTCTGCGCGCCGCAGATCTGCCCGGTGGCCTCAACGAAGAAAACAATGCCGAGTGGAAAACGGTCGCAATGGACGAGTCCACGGGAGAACTCGTCACACCGACCGGCTCGGTCGGCTTCCGCTGGGGCGACAAAGGCAAGTGGAATCTTGAAGAACGTGACGGCAAGGGCCGCGATGTTCGCCTCAGGGTTTCGTTGGCCGAAGACCACGACGAGATCGTCACGGTTGGCTTTCCGTACTTTGGCGGACGCGCGACGGAAAACTTTGTTGCAACCGACCATGGCGATGTTCTTGACCGCAACCTGCCGGCAAAGAAAGTGCAACTGTCTGACGGCGAAGCATACGTCGTCACCGTATTTGATCTCTTCTGCGCCAACTATGGCCTCGATCGCGGATTTGGCGGTGGCAACGTTGCGACGTCCTATGATGAGGACGTACCGTTCACGCCGGCCTGGGCAGAACGTGTCACCGGTCTGGCGCGCGACAAGATCATCACGGTTGCCCGCGAATTTGCAACCAATGCGGAAAAGACCAACGGGCGCTCGATGGTGATCCTCGGTGCCGGCCTCAATCACTGGTATCACATGGACATGAACTATCGGGGGATCATGAATCTCCTGATCATGTGTGGCTGCGTTGGGCAGTCGGGCGGTGGCTGGTCACACTATGTCGGCCAGGAAAAGTTGCGCCCGCAAACGGGTTGGCTACCGCTCACCTTCGCGCTCGATTGGGCTCGCCCTCCGCGCCAGCAGAACTCGACCAGCTTCTGGTATGCGCACACGGATCAATGGCGCTACGAGACTTTGACCGTCGACGAGATCCTTTCACCGACCGCCCCCTCGGGCGATTGGTCAGGCACGATGATCGATTATAACATTCGTGCCGAGCGCATGGGCTGGCTACCGTCTGCGCCGCAGCTCAAGCAAAACCCGCTGACGATCGCTGCCGACGCCGAAGCAGCCGGCCAGGATCCCAAGGACTTTGTTGCCAGTAGATTGAAGAGTGGTGACCTCGAAATGTCCTGCCAGGATCCGGATGATCCGGCGAATTGGCCGCGCAACTTGTTCGTATGGAGATCAAACCTTCTCGGTTCGTCCGGCAAGGGCCACGAATATTTTCTCAAGCATCTGTTGGGCACCAGCAACGGCGTGCTCACCAAGGATCTCGGTGAGGAAGGCGTCCAAAAGTCCACCGAGGTCAAATGGCACGACAAAGCGCCGGAGGGAAAGCTCGACCTGCTGGTCACACTCGATTTCCGGATGTCGACGACGTGCGTCTACTCCGACATCGTGCTTCCCGTTGCGACCTGGTATGAAAAGAACGATCTCAACACCTCGGATATGCATCCCTTTATTCACCCGCTAACGGCAGCGACCGATCCGGTATGGGAGTGCAAGAGCGACTGGGACATTTACAAGGACATTGCGCAGAAGTTTTCAGAGGTAGCGCCTGAGGTTCTCGGTGTCGAAAAGGACGTCGTCCTGACGCCGATCCTTCATGACACCCCGGGCGAGATCGCCCAGCCCTACGATGTCAAGGATTGGAAACGAGGCGATGTCGATCCAATCCCCGGCAAGACGATGCCGAACGTGGCCGTCGTCGAACGCGATTATCCCAACCTCTACAAGCGTTTCACGGCACTCGGGCCGTTGATGAACAAGCTCGGCAACGGCGGCAAGGGTATCGCTTGGAATACCGAGGCCGAGGTCGAGCATCTCGCCGAACTGAACGGTGTGGTGACCGAAGACGGGCCGACCAAGGGTATGCCGCGCATTGAGAGCGATATCGACGCGACCGAGGTCGTGTTGATGCTCGCACCCGAGACCAACGGCGAGGTTGCCGTCAAAGCGTGGGAGTCGCTGACCAACACCACCGGCAGGGAACACGCCCATCTCGCGACCAAGAAGGAAGACGAAAAGATCCGCTTCCGCGACGTCGCAGCCCAGCCCCGCAAGATCATTTCCTCTCCGATCTGGTCGGGGCTTGAGTCCGAGCACGTCTGCTACAACGCCGGCTACACGAATGTGCATGAGCTGATCCCGTGGCGCACCCTGACCGGACGCCAGCAGCTCTATCAGGATCACTTGTGGATGCGGGCGTTCGGGGAAGAGCTGTGCACCTGGAAGCCGCCCGTTGATCTCAAGACCGTCAATCGGATCAAGGGCAGCGTCGGCAACGGTAATAAGGAAGTCGTGCTCAACTTTATCACGCCGCACCAGAAGTGGGGTATCCACTCGACCTATTCCGACAATCTCTTGATGCTCACGCTCAATCGCGGCGGTCCGGTCGTATGGCTGTCGGAAGCGGACGCGAAAGAGGCTGGCATCGTCGATAACGACTGGGTCGAAGCCTACAACACCAACGGCGCCCTCACGGCACGCGCCGTGGTCTCGCAGCGGGTCAATCCGGGAATGATCCTGATGTATCACGCCCAGGAGAAGATCGTGAACACGCCCGGCTCCGAAGTGACGGGCAACCGCGGCGGCATCCACAACTCGGTCACCCGGGCAACGCTCAAACCGACACACATGATCGGCGGCTATGCCCAACAGTCGTACGGCTTCAACTACTACGGAACCGTTGGATCGAACCGCGACGAATTCGTGATCGTGCGCAAAATGAATAATGTCGATTGGCTGGAACGGCCCTATCGCGACGCTGGCAAGGAGGCTGCGGAATGAGAGTTCGCGCGCAAATCGCAATGGTGCTGAACCTCGACAAATGCATCGGGTGTCACACCTGTTCAGTCACTTGCAAGAACGTTTGGACCAACCGCGACGGCATGGAATACGCCTGGTTTAACAACGTCGAAACCAAACCGGGCATCGGTTACCCCAAGGATTGGGAAGACCAGAAGAAGTGGAACGGGGGCTGGGTCCGCACAAGCGGCGGTAAGATCCATCCCAAGCAGGGGTCGAAGTGGCGCATCCTGGCAAAGATCTTCGCTAATCCCGATCTTCCGGAAATCGACGACTACTACGAACCGTTCACCTTTGACTACGACCATCTACAAACGGCGCCCGAGCTTGAAGCGACGCCGACCGCGCGCCCGCGGTCACTGCTGACCGGCGAGCGGATGGAAAAGATCGAGTGGGGGCCGAACTGGGAGGAAATCCTCGGCGGCGAATTCGCCAAGCGCTCGAAGGACACGAATTTCGAGGGCGTCGAACGGGAGATCTACGGTGCTTTCGAAAACACCTTCATGATGTACCTGCCAAGGCTTTGCGAGCACTGCCTCAATCCGGCCTGCGTCGCCTCCTGTCCATCCGGAGCGATTTACAAGCGCGAGGAAGATGGCATTGTCCTTATCGACCAGGAAAAATGCCGCGGCTGGCGTATGTGCGTATCCGGCTGCCCCTACAAAAAGATCTACTACAACTGGGCGAGCGGCAAATCAGAGAAGTGCATCTTTTGCTTCCCACGGGTCGAAGCCGGGCAACCGACCGTGTGCTCGGAAACGTGCGTTGGGCGCATCCGTTATCTCGGCGTCATCCTCTACGATGCTGACCGCATCGAATCCGCGGCAAGCGCCAAGGATGAAAAGGATCTCTACGAAAAGCAGCTCGAGATCTTCCTCGATCCCAACGACCCGGACGTCATCGCGCAGGCCCGCGAAGACGGCGTTCCCGAGGCATGGCTGATTTCGGCCAAGAAATCACCGATCTGGAAGATGGCGATGGACTGGAAGATCGCCTTCCCGCTGCATCCGGAATACCGAACCTTGCCGATGGTTTGGTACGTGCCGCCGCTCTCTCCGATCCAATCGGCTGCGGAAGCCGGCAAGATGGGCATCGATCTTGATATGCCGGACGTGCGTTCGTTGCGCATTCCGCTGCGGTATCTGGCCAACCTGCTCACTGCCGGCGATGAAGAACCGATCGCGCAATGTCTTGAACGCATGCTCGCAATGCGCGCCTACATGCGCGCTAAGACGGTCGAAGGCGTGATCGACGAAGGCATCGCCGAGCGCGTCGGTCTCAAGGCCCAGGACATTGAGGATATGTACGAACTATTGGCGCTGGCAAACTACGAACACCGCTTCGTCATCCCGACAACGCATCGCGAAGTCGGAGCCGATGCCTACGATTTGAGAGGCTCGTGTGGGTTCTCGTTCGGAAACAATTGTTCGTCGGGCGTCAGCGACGCCACGTTGTTCTTCGGCGGACCGTCGCGGCGTAAGGCCAAGACCCACATGGAGGTGTCGGAATGACCACGCCCAAGAGAGCACGGACATTCAAAGTCCTCTCAGCACTGCTGTCCTATCCGTCCGCGGAGCTGCAGGGCTCCACCGAGGAACTACGAGACGTATTGCGTTCGGAAGGTCTCATCACCGGCGGTCAGCTCAAGCGTGTCGAATCCCTGATCGACGAGATCCGCGACCGCGATCTCTATGATCTTCAGGAACGCTATACGCTGTTGTTCGATCGCACCCGATCGCTGTCACTCCATCTGTTTGAGCACGTGCACGGCGAGAGTCGGGATCGCGGCCAAGCGATGGTCGACCTTGCGCAGCACTATGAACAGCACGGTTTCGTCATCTCAAGTCGTGAGCTGCCGGACTATCTTCCGTTGTTCCTTGAGTTTCTTTCGGTCATCCCGGCCGAACAAGCGCTCGAGCTGCTGAGTGATCCAATTGAGATTATCGCCGTTCTCGATGAACGCCTCCGCAAGCGTCGCGCGAGCTATCGCGTGGTGTTTCAGGCATTGCGGGTGATGTCGCGGGGAAAGGTGGATCCGGATCGACTGGCCGAACTCACAGCTCAGGTCGAAACGGAGCCGGATGACCTCGAAGCCCTCGACCAGGAGTGGGAAGAGGTTGCCGTACGTTTCGGTCCTGGTGCTCAGGACGATGCGGCCTGCGGTCGGACGCGGCTTGCCACGCGCATCAGAGCTGCTCAGCGCGATGTCGCGGGCGAACGCCCATCGCAACGTTAAGCTGCCTATTCGGAGATTGAGAGATGCCAGACTATCTCAACACGTTCTTCTTCGGGATCTATCCCTACATTGCCCTGGCCGTAATGATTCTCGGTTCAATCATCCGCTACGACCGAGAACCCTATTCATGGCGTTCCCAGTCAAGCCAGTTTCTGCGCAAGCGCCAACTGATGTGGGGGTCGAACCTGTTCCACATCGGCATCATCTTTCTTTTTTTCGGCCATTTCGTAGGTCTCCTGACGCCGCACAGCGTCTATGAACTGGTGATCTCGGCTGAACAAAAGCAGATGCTGGCGGTAGTCGCCGGCTCCATCGCAGGGATCATTTGCTTCATCGGCCTTACCCTTCTTGTCCACCGGAGGTTGACCGATCCACGCATTCGCAAGACGTCAACAGGTATGGATATTGCGATCCTTCTGATCCTTTGGGTGCAATTGGCGCTGGGGCTTGCAACTGTTCCCTTCTCGTTGTCGCACGCAGATGGATCAGTGATGCTCAAACTGTCGGAATGGGCACAGCGTATCGTGACGTTCCGCATCGAAGGAACGCCGCAACTCGTCCAAGGGCTGGACTGGCCTTACCAGATTCACCTGATCCTCGGCCTCACCATCTTCTTGCTGTTTCCGTTTTCGCGACTCGTGCACATCTGGTCGGCGCCCGTGAAGTATCTCGCGCGGCCGGGCTACCAAGTCGTGCGCACGACCAATCCCGATCACCCAGGCGGTCAGGCGATGCGTCCATCCGGAACGGCTCCCGCGGCTGGCCATCCCGTCGAAGCCACGGAGTAAGACCATGCGCCTATTCGATGTCGAAGACCGCGTGGCAGCACCGCCGCCTCCCTCCGTGCGCGTCAATGGCGTGGTGATATCCGAGGCTGCGATCGCGCAGGAAATCCAAAATCATCCGGCACCCAGCCCGATGCAGGCCCGGGAGGCCGCTGCAACGTCGCTCGTTGTCAGAGAGCTGCTATTGCAGGAAGCGCAAATGCGCGGGATTTCAGAGACACCACGCGATCTTGGAGACGGGTTGCGCGAAACGGAGGATGATGCCCAGGTCCGCGCGTTGCTCGCGGAAGCCGTTCAGCTTCCGTCCCCTACGACAGGGGAATGCCGGCGCTACTACGAAATCAATGTCTCGCGCTTCCAATCCCCGACCATCTGGGAGCCGGCCCACATTCTCTTTAGTGCCCCGCCACAGGATGACGAGGCGCGGGCTCGGGTACGCGACAGAGCGGCCGGCTTGGTGCAGGTCTTGCGTGACAATCCTGAGCAGTTCGAGCGGCTGGCCCGGGAGCATTCCGATTGCCCGTCGCGCGAGCAGGGCGGCAATCTTGGGCAGGTCTCCGCCAACCAGACTACGCCAGCCTTCGAACACGCCCTGAAGTCCCTGCGTCCGGGCGAAATGACACATGAGCCTGTCGAGACGCCCTACGGCTTTCACATTATTCGCCTCGATCGTCAGATAGATGGCGCAACCCTGCCGTTTTCGGCAGTTCAGCAGAAAATTGCCGACTATCTGGCGGATGCCGTCTTTCACAAGGCCGTGCACCAATACGTGGCACTGCTTGCCGGTCAGGCCGACATCGATGGTGTCGACATCGAGAAGGCGACGAGTCCACTGATGCAATGAGGAGGAATAGCGATGGCTTTGCAACTCGGAGACAGCCTCGCCATTCTGAAAGAACCCGGTGGATTGGAGACTCTGCTCATCAACGCAGGCGACCTTCCGCTGCTCGCGGAAATCAGGGAGGTTGCAGAGCGTATGCAGCTGCGGCCCGGCGCCTTCGCGACTCTGTCGCTGCATCGTTTCGTCGAGCGCGCTGGCCCGGACGATTGGGCATCTCTGGTTTCCCGCGCCAATGCCAACGACAACGAGGACGCGATGGGTACGGTCGTCACCGTCATCCTTCGTCGCGCGGTCTGTGACGCCAGGGAGGTTTTTCAATGACGGCCACCCGCCAAAGCGAACAGCACCTGGAACCGTTGCCGCGAGAGTTGCTGCGCAAGCCACTGGACTACATCCTCGCTGATCATTTGCGCCAACGTGTCCTGTGCGTGTTGTGCGAGCGGCTCGCCGACGCAGACGAGGTCAATGTCGACTTGGCGGGGGAGGTTCTTGAATATCTCAAGACCGACATGGTCGTGCATGTGATCGACGAGGAACAGGACCTGTTCCCGCTCATTCGCCGCCGCGCCGAACCGGGAGATGAAATCGAAGTCGCGCTCGGCCAATTGTCCGGTGAGCATGCAGATGACGAACAACTCGCCAGCCTGATCATGAACGGGCTCGAGCACAGCTTGGCGGCACCCGGCCGGCCACTCGCTGACGACGTCAAGGACGCGTTGAGGTCGTTCGCGCGCAATCAGCGCCATCATCTCGCATTGGAGAATGCCACGGTAATGCCTCTCGCCAAGATCCGTCTGACAGAACGGGATCTCAAAGACTTGTCTGCCAGGATGGCCGCGCGGCGTGGCATCCTGTTCGACTGAACATAGCAGGGCTCGTGATGCTTGCTGATTTATTGAACCAGAACAGGGCTTGGGCCGTCGGTAAGCAGAGCACTGAACCCGGCTTTTTCCAGCGCCTGTCCAGCCAGCAGGCCCCGGATTACTTGTGGGTCGGGTGTTCGGACAGCCGCGTGCCGGCGAACGAAATCGTCGGTCTGGATCCAGGCGAACTGTTTGTGCATCGCAACGTGGCCAATCTCGCAATCCCGACCGATATCAACTTCCTGTCCGTGCTTGCCTTTGCCGTCAACGTTCTGCAGATCAAGCACGTCATCGTGTGCGGTCACTACGGGTGCGGCGGGGTGCGCGCCGCTCTGAGCGACAGCCGCAACGGTGTCATTGATCATTGGCTTGAGCCCGTGCGCGAGATCTATCGCCATCAGCAATCACATATCGACGCAATCCGCCACGTCGCCGATCAGGTCAACGCATTGTGCGAGTTCAACGTCATCGCCCAGGTCGACGGCGTCTCCAAGACAACGATTGTTCGGGATGCGTGGGCGCGCGGTCAGGAGCTTGCGATCCATGGTTGGATCTATGGATTGTCGGACGGGCTGTTGCGCGACTTGGACGTCAGTCACAGTGGAGAAGCCAATCACCCTCCATGATGCTGACCGTTTGCCTGGGCAGGTAGGCGCCTTCAACTCCGATCGAGGATTGAATGCGTTAGGAGAAACAACATGCCTCTCAATACCAGATCGGGCTGGCCGATGTTCCGGCGCGTTTGGCGTCGGGCCGAACTCTTCGAGATTGTCGCCCGGCTACTCCATATCAACCTCGCCAAGGCGGCCGGGATCGGCGGCGGAACGGCCATTCACGAGGCACGCGCAAAGTGTTTGCGCTGTCCGCGAACTACTGAGTGCAGAAACTGGATCGAATCATCTGAGGGTTTGCCGTTGCCACCGGATTTCTGCCCCAATCACCAGTTTTTCGGCCGCTGCCAAGCAACCGAGGTCGCTCAGCAGGACAGCGAGTGGCACAAGTAGTGGAGACAAATGGACGATGGCCAATAACAAGAAGATGTTGGCAGCGGTTATCTACGAGGCGGGCCAAGGAATTGCTGCTGATCGTCTTTTGACGAACCTCGCCGATGACCTGCAAGTTGAGGGATATGTGCTTGCGGGAACCGTACAGCGATCGGCTGAACGGGCCGATAGGTGTGCGTGCGATATGATTGTTCGCGATCTTTCGACCAACACCGAGGTGCTGATCTCAGAAGATCGCGGACCAAATGCTCGTGGCTGTCGGCTCGATCCCGGCATCCTGCAGGCCCTGGTTGGCACAACGGAGAGAGCTTTGAATGGCGGCGCAGACGCCTTGATCATCAACAAGTTCGGCAAGCAGGAAGCGCAGGGAGTAGGCTTCAGGGACGTCATTGGATGGGCAGCGATGCACGGAATTCCGGCAGTCGTCGGCGTCAATATCACTTACCTTGAAAGCTGGCGCGCGTTCGTCGATGGACTTGCCGACGAATTGCGCCCCGACGTGTCATCCGTTCGATCGTGGTTGAAACAGAGGCTCGATTGCCAGCCCGCGCGAGGATCCACCCGTCAATCCACCCATGAAGAACACGGGCTGGCGCACGAACCGCTGTGAGCCACACAGTGCTGCAGCCTGTCCGCAAGGCGTTTGAAATCTGGTTGGTTTGGTCGGACGTTCGCCTGACAGTCTCCGAAGATCAAACCGCTCTTGCAGCCCTGCTCGACGCCGGAGTTCCCGTGGAACCCGGCTGCATGACGGGGGGCTGCGGTGAGTGTGCCACCGAATACGTCGAGGGCGACATCGACCACAAAGACACCTGCCTGAACCCGAGTGACCGGAAACGGTTGTTTTGCCCATGTGTTTCGCGCGCGAAGGGAACACTTGTGCTGCCGTTCTAGATTATCCCTATTGGTCAGCGCGCTTTTGGCGCCCGTGTTCTGTTTTCGCCTGGCAGCGCGTTGGCGATGATAAGCGGTTTGCGCATGATGGCGGCTGTCTGGGCGCGGTAGCAGCAATGGTGCCAGTGAAAGTGATGTGAAAGTGATGCGTTTGGCCGGCCTGATGCCTCAAGTGGCGAGCTCTCTGCAAAAGTCGTGGAATGGTCAGGTGTCCGTTTGCTCTTCGAACCCGTTGGAGCGAATATCATCTCCACCGGTGTGATTGCTCCTGGTCACATCGCTCTTGGGCACGGTTGCCGCCGTTCCCGCCATCGGTGAGGACGTCGGCGAAATCAATGTGCCGCCGCACCTCCCGGCGTCGGTATCGCTGATGTCGGTGTCTCAGTGGTAGACTTGGGCGACGTCTTAATTTGTCCTGATGGCAGTTGATCTTTTGCGTGAGGGATTGAGCGATGCAAGATTGCGGCACTCCGAACGATATCCTGGCGCCACGCATGGCCCGCTTCGCCCCATCTGCGACTCTTGCCATGAGTCGACGTGCCAACGAACTGCAGGCTGAAGGCGCCGACGTTATTAAGCTGAGTTCCGGCGAACCGGACTTCGACACGCCGATGCATATCCGGGAAGCGGCCATGCAAGCCATCGCCGACGGACGGACGAAGTCCACCAGCGCTGACGGCATGCCCGAGTTGAAGGAAGCCGTGCAGCGCAAGTTCAAATCGGAAAACGGATTGAGTTTCGCGATTGACGAGATCTGCATTGGTGCCGGCGCCAAGCAGGTCATTTTCAATGCGCTCCTGGCCAGCGTATCCGACGGCGACGAAGTAGTCATACCGGCTCCTTACTGGGTGTCCTATCCGGACATCGTGCGCCTGGCCGGAGGCACACCGGTGTTCGTGCCGTCCCGGCCGGAGCATGGCTTCGTCCTCCAACCGGATGACCTTGAGCGATCCATCACAAAGCGGACGAAGTGGCTGGTGATCAACAATCCGAGCAATCCATCCGGAGCGGTTTGGGATCGCGACAGCCTGCGCCAGATCGCAGACGTCCTCATTCGCCACCCGCAAGTTTGGATCTTGACGGACGACATCTATGAACACCTGGTCTATGACAACTCCGTGGTGAAGACATTCGCATCGGTTGCGCCGGAACTGCGCGACAGGACCGTGACGACGAATGGGGTTTCCAAAGCCTACTGCATGAGCGGGTGGCGCATCGGGTTTGCAGGCGGGCCGGCGCCGGTCATTAAGGCGATGGTGAAGCTCCAGTCGCAGGAAACATCGGCTTCGGCCACCGTCTCGCAACATGCGGCGCTGGCAGCGCTCAACGGGCCGAAGGACTTCATTGCAGATCACGTTGCTCGGTTCGTCGCGCGGCGTGACTTGGTCGTCAAGAACGTCAATGCCATCGAGGGTTTAAGCTGCCGCACGCCTCGCGGTGCATTCTACGTCTTCGCGGATTGTTCAGCTTTGTTCGGCCGGCGGGCGGCCGCCGGCCCTCGCATTTCTAGCGATGTCGACTTCGCCGAGTATCTGCTGAATGATCATGGCGTCGCTGTCGTCCCTGGTAGTGCGTTTGGGATACCGTCGCATTTTCGGATCTCCTACTCGGTGTCAGACGACGTGTTGGGCAAAGCTTGCGCGCGAATTGCTGGTGCGGTCGGTCAGCTCTCAGCGTAAGTCCGACAGCAAGTGTGGTTCAGTTGCCACATAGCGGCGGGCCAGAGATAGTGTCCCTGCCCATGGATAAGTGTTCGCCATCAGACAGGTCAGGCTTTAAGGCCTTTGACCTGCAATCGCACCCGGCCCGCATCGACGGATCACTCAATCCAATCAGCAGTGCTTCAATTTGAGCTACAAAATCGAAAGTGTTCAGAAATGCCAGCCATCCCGGTAAACACCGACGTGTCTCAGCTGCCTTTCTGGTGGACGTTCGCCGAACCCTCGTCATTGCCCGCCGAGCCCGTTCGGCCTGCGTGCGACGTGGTCGTTGTCGGTGCTGGCTACACAGGCCTTTCGGCCGCCCGTCTCCTCGCCAGCCAGGGCCGCAGCGTTCAGGTTTTCGACAGCATGCGTGCCGGAGAAGGCGCTTCGACGCGCAATGGCGGTATAGCAAGCGGTAGCTTGCGCATGAGCTTTCCGCAGGCGATCGACCGCCTCGGCGAGGCCGACGCGGTTGCACTCTATCGCGAGGCCGAAGACGCCCGTCAGGATCTCTGGCGGTTCATCGAGGAAGAAAACATCGACTGTGATCAGCGCCGGCATGGCCGCTTCACAGCGGCTCTGCAGCCGGGCGACTACAATGCGCTCGGTCGCGAGGCCGATCTCCTGAACAAGCACTTCGATGTCGGTGTTTCCATGGTGCCGCGTAGCAATCAGAGCAGCGAGGTCGGGAGCACGCTTTATCATGGTGGTGCGGTTCGCCCTGACATCGCTCATCTCAATCCGGCAAAGCTGCACGCCGGTCTTCTGGCGGCAGCCCAGCGGGCTGGCGTGCTTGTCCACACCGAAACCGCCGTCAATGGTTATCGGCGCGATGGCCGTGAGTTTGAAGTTTCATCGGCGCGCGGAAAGGTGACGTGCAGCAATATCGTCATGGCAACGAACGGTTACACAGGCGACTCCAATCCTTGGCTTCAACGCCGGCTGGTTCCGGTCACCAGCCGGATCATCGTGACGGAGCCGCTGTCCGAAAACCTCATGCGGCATCTGATGCCGCAAGGCCGCGCCATGAGCGAGGTGCGCAAGCTGTATCGCTACTACCGTCCGTCTCCCGATGGCAAACGCATTGTCATTGGTGCACGCGAAACGATGTTCTCAAGAGATCCGATGCGAAACATCCGCCACATCAAGGAAGGATTGGTGGATATCTTTCCCGAACTCGCAGACGTCAGGATCGAACATTCCTGGAATGGGTTCGTTGCCTTTTCCAGGGACGAGCGTCCGCGCCTGTTCGAACGCGACGGTGTGGTCTACGCCTGCGGATACTGTGGGTCCGGTGTCGTTTGGGCACGCTGGCTTGGCGAAAAGGCAGCGCACAAAATTTTGGGCTCCAACCAGGCTGCCACCGTATTCGACGGGCCGCCACCGCGAAGTGTTCCGCTTTACTGGGGCAAGCCGTGGTTCGTACCGTTCGCGCTCGGGCTTTACGGCTTGCAGGATCGCAGTGCAGGTCGGTACCGCAGGGACGCATAGTGAGGATGCCAAAGGTGCGGGATCCGCCGACTCCGGCCGATTTGCCCGTCACTCTGTTTTCTGGCCTGACACTGGATGCACAAGACTGAAGTTATTGCTCTGCGTGATATGGGAAGTCACGAGGTGGCGTGGCGCGCTGGAGCTCGTCACTGTCGCCCGATATAGTCGAGGCTCGCAGCAATCAGAGTAGCCGTGCCGATTGCCGCCAGCACGACCAGCGCCGTTGACCGGAAATACCCTTGGCCGCCCGTGTTGAAATATCGACTGCCAAGCCAGGTTGACAGGGAATAGACCGGCAGCAGAAGCAACCCGATTGCAATTGCGCCCCTGGTGAACAGCTCGTGATAGTAGAGCGGAGGCATGGAAGACAATGCAATTGCTGTCATTACGGCAAGAACATTGCCGCGCTGGCGCTCCGGCGTTCCGGCTCTGGACAATGCCACCGCGACCACGGGTGGTCCACCGATACCGGCTGCTCCTTGAACCAGGCCACCTACGATCCCGGAGAGAAAAAGCAGACTTCGCTGCACCTCCTGTTTGAGCCGCCACCCCATCGCCAGAAAACCGACCATGGCAATGACCAACGCAGATATGATGATCTTCATGAGGTCTTGGTCCACCGACACCAGCACCCACGTCCCAATGGGCGCACCGACGAAAACCGCCAATGAAATCGGCACGACGATGGGCCATTCGCTATGGCGAACGGCATCGGGCAGGAGCTGCAGCGTCGAGGGCAGTCCCATGATTGCAACGATTGGCAACGCCATTAGCGGGCCGAATACCAGGCTGACGACGGGTATGGTGACAAGCGCGGCCCCGAAGCCGATGAAGCCACGCAGGAACCCGGCGAGAACCACGGCAAGCGCAATCAGCGCCAAGCGTTCGTCGAGCGCAACGCCGCTGACGCGTGTGAACCAATCTGTAACGTTCACCGGGCCTCACATGCGCATTGTGTCACGAAGCTCACCACTGCCCCCTTCACTGTGCGTGTCGCACCTAGATTGCCCCAATTGCGGCAGCCTTGAAATTGAAGCTGCCGTCGGTACGAGGAAAACTGATTCAGCACTCCTCGGCAGGCTGGATTTCAGACGCGACAGCACTATTGGATGAATTATTCGAAGAGCGCTCAATTTCGGTCGCAAAGCGAAATCACGCAACCACCGAGTTGGATGTTTCAACTCCGATTTGTAGCGACGCGCCCCTGGTGCGCGGAGGGTGCGTGAGGAATTGAGGCATGCCGCAGCAAAACGGATTGACTCATAAGGGAGCAACGCGACCCGGCCGAACGGCCGCCCCGCCGGAGCCGCCGCGCGCAGCGCGACTAGCGGCGTGAGGCAAAAAACCCGAAGGGAGCAACGCGGCCCGGCCGAACGGCCGCCCCGCCGGAGCCGCCGCGCGCAGCGCGCATAGCGGCGTCAGGCAAAAAAAACCCGAAGGGAGCAACGCGACCCGGCCGAACGGCCGCCCCGCCGGAGCCGCCGCGCGCAGCGCGCATAGCGGCGTGAGGCAAAAAACCCAAAGCGAGGCGCATTTTTGCGACGCGCTTTGAGGTATTGACCCTATACCTCGGATAGTAGCCGCACGTTAGAATTGAATCCATGTAACGGCCTTCAATGATCGGCGAAGCGAAATTGGCCTTGCCGGTCGGTACGCAGCATGTGTCTACCTTGACGCTACAGCTCACTCGATGTGTCGAGCAGGCCCTCACGCAAGGCGTAGCTCAATAGCTCGGCAACGGAGTGGACATCGAGCTTACGCATCAAGTTGGTGCGATGATTGTCAACGGTTTTGACGCTCACGCCGAGCCGGTCCGCAATTTCCCGGTTCGAGGCGCCGGAGGAAATGAGACTGAGAATCTGCCGCTCACGCGTGGTCAGGCCGGAGGACCCTTCATGATTTTCGAGAATTGCGATGACTTCAGGTGCGATTACCTTTCCCCCACGCAGGATCAGTGGGATTGCGTTTTGCAACTGCTTTGGCTCGGAGCGTTTCATGAACAGTCCATCAACGCCGGACGACACGAGCTCGCTCAGCAAACCGATGGATGTCATTCCGGTAAACACCACGATGCGCGTTTCAGGACTCCAGCGCCGGACCTCGCCGTAGATTTCTATGCCTTGCGCGTAAGGCATAGCGATATCGAGTGTGAGCAGGTTGGGCCGCAACTGGCGCACGAGGCTGATTGCCTGCAGCCCGTCGCGCGCTTCTCCGACCACCTCGACGCCGTCGATATCGTTAAGGATCTGTCTGATACCATCTCGAAGCATCGTATGGTCGTCGGCGATAATCGCTGTGAACTCATGAGGCTGTGACATCATAAGGCTTAAACGCATGCTCCGCAGTTTCGTGGCAGCCAATGCCGTCCGGCAATGCTTGTTGTTGGCATTTGCGCTCACATTCACACTGTTCGCTGTGCCTGTGCAACTCGCCGCACAGCCGCAGTCACGCGATCCGGTTGCGCTTGTCGGCGGTGAATTCTTTCAGGATCTCGCCCCGTACGTCAGATACTACGAAGACGAGGTTAACAAGCTGACGCCCGAGCGGGCGCTCTCATCTGATTTCCGCACTCGTTTCCTCCCGATTGATACAGCACTTGTCGATTTCGGCTTCACGCGTTCGAGGATCTGGCTTCGCATTCCGGTTCACAATGCGACGGCCAGGCTTGGCACCTGGAAGTTGGCGCTCGACGTACCGAATGTTGAATCGGTTTCCGTTTATCTCGCTGATGGCAACCCTGCTCGGCCGGCAAGTTTGCGCAAACTCCTGCATATCGACGACACGATGCGTTTCGGGCGGCGCCCGATACCCTACCGTAACTTGGCGACGGACATCACGCTCGCCGCCAACGCATCAGCCGAGATCCTGATTGCCTACTCCTCGAAACAGGCGACGCAGTTGCCGATCTTGATCGAAAGTGAGGACCAATTCTTTACCCGCGTTAGGCAGGAGGATTTGCACAACTGGGTGTTGCTTGCACTGCTTGTCGGCATGACACTGGTCAGCACGGTCTACTTGATGGCCCTGGGATTTGGCACGGCAGGCTATTATGGCGCCTACATTCTGATCTCGGGTCTCTATCTTTTTCATACTGACGGCTACGCATTCCAATACATCTGGCCGAATGCGCCTGGCTGGAACGCCATCGCTGTTGCACCGATTGGAATGACAATGGTTGCCGCAGGGTGTCTATTTGCCCGGTCATTTGTCTCGGCGCCCCGATACCATCCGCGTCTCAACCGCCTGCTCCTGGGGTCTACAGGGGTTGCTGGCGTGCTGGCGTGCATCTCGTTCTTCGCATTGCAGTACAGTTGGTTCAAGACCGGCACACTAATCTTCGTCGTGGCAACCGCATTTCTCTATCTGATGTCGGGCATACTCGCAGCGAAGCGCGGCCAGGCCGGCGCATTGTTTTTCGTCTTCGGATCACTGGCAATTATCTCGACGATCGGGTTTGGTGCCATCGGGTACCTCAACCCCGGACAATTCAATCAGGACGTTGCCGGCCACTACGGGCGATATGCATTGCTTTTCGAGGGAACGGCGTTCTCCTTTGCCATCCTGCTCCATATCTTGAACCTGCGGCGGGAACGCGACGGGGCGTTGCAGCGCGAAGTGCGAACGGCGCAGGAAAAACTTGCAATGAGCGAAGCACTTGTCGAGGCGCAGAAGAGCCATGGTCATGCCATGGCACTCGCGGAGGCCCGGCGTCGAAAGCTCGCATCGACTGCGCACGACATTCAACAGCCGTTGTCATCCCTGCGCATGGCGGTCACGCAACTCGCGGGCAGCAGCGACAAGTCCGTTGGCGGTGTTCAAGCAAGCTTCGACTACCTCGACAGGATTGTTCAAACGAACCTTGAGGAAACCAAAACTGGCATACCGGCCAGGGACGATCATGAACACGCGTTGCAGCCGGCAGGCGCGGAAGAGGAGTTTCCGGTGTCGGTCGTGCTCGCAAACGTCAAAGCGATGTTTCGCGACGAAGCCCGTCGCAAGGGCGTTGATCTACGCGTCGTAATGTCCGATGCCCGGGTAAAGACCGACCCGCTGGCACTCATGCGAATCGTTAGCAATCTCGTCTCCAATGCGGTCAAGTACACCGAATCCGGCCGCGTCCTGCTCGGTTGCCGCAGGCGAAATGGTGGGCTTTCCATCGAGGTCCACGACACCGGTCCCGGTATGTCTGGCAGCGAAATCGAGCGGCTGCTGCGTCCCTACGAACGAGGCAGCGATGCGCCGGGAACCGGTTTGGGGCTGCCGCTTGTCCAAGATCTGGCGGATGCTGCAAGTCTGCAGTTTCAGATGTCAAGCGACCCAGGCCGGGGAACGCGTGCAACGGTGTGCGCGCGCTTGGTCGAGATGAGCGCACCGGTGGTTAGCCCGGCTGGAAACCCATGATTGCATGTTGCAACCTGCACTCAGTGGCCGACGAAGTGCTGGCGGCGCAAGGCTACGAGCAGTTTCCTTCGGTCCACTGTCCTGCACGCGAGCCGCGGGCACATAGGCTCAATTGACGAACTCTGACGGCCTCCCAGCCGTCGGCAGTTTCGACAAAGTCGATCTTGTAATGCATGCCTGAGACCGAATCATCGGCCAGTCCGTAGGCCTTTATGTCCGCGTAGGCGCCTTCAGGGCCCGAACCCCGGTTCCGGTGATACTTGCCAATTTCAAGAGACAGTGATCCATGGCCCTCGCCTGATACCGATAGGCTGCGCAACAGCGGCGCAATGATGCCCTGGATGGTTGTTCCGTTTGGATTGGGAAGTATCTTCGATGGATCGCCTTCGCGATTTTTGCCCGCACGCACCGTGCGAAGGGTTTGTCGATCCGCCTTCCTGATTTTCGCGCACTGGCGATCGTGCGATGCCGTGAAGTCGAGGACGCCAAGATAGCCTTGCTCGGTGGCAACACTGTAGCGGCGCGGCGCGACATTTTGAATTTTGGTTTCAAGCTTTTGTCCTGCGCCGCAATCGCTCTTGATGATTCTTGTCTTGGGCTTTTCGTACCTGAAGCCGCCGCTGACCCGGATCGTCGCGTAGTGTTCGTCGACTTCGACCTTGATGTCGTTGCCCGTAGGACGGTAGCTGCTGCTCACACAACCATTCGACGTGAAGACGGTAATCTCCTTGCGCGCAGATGAGTAGGTGCCGCAGACGGTCAGCGGGCCGGCCATTGCGGTGCCGGCACCGGCCAGAATGATCAGGGTCGTCGCCGTTGTATGCCGCAGCCTTTTCGCGCTGAAAGTATGTTTGAAGATTTGCATGTCGTGAACCATTCCTCGCCCATTCGAAGTGATATTTGCGCTGACGACGGACGTTGGCACATCGAGTACCAAATCGGATCGCAATTGTGGAAGCTTGGTTTCAGAACTCCTGACTTCCAACCTGCATTGCGGTGCTTTGTGTACTCCGCCACCGAGCGTTGTGGCGGCGCAATTTTGGCCGCGTGGGCGCGCGGGTCAAGTGGTGTCGGGTGGATCGTCACGTTGCAAGGCGATCGTCCCACCCGACATCGTCCTTCTTTACCGCCTAGTCAGATTGAGTGTGAACTGCATGCCCCGGCGACAGACCGTCTTGGGGGAAACGCCCTCCTTGACTTCGGACCACCTCAAGCCACCGCGGTGCACCCGGTATTGAACCTTGAGCTTCGTCGCATCGCCAAGAACCTTTTGCAGCTTGTAGGTGCGCTTGAAGTCTTCGCCGGCGCGCACGTTCTTGTTCCTGGTCAGCTTGGAGCGCCATCGGTTCTGCTTGTAGTCATAAAAATCGATGTCGACGACCTTGATTTTCCGGCCCGTCCTGTTTCGAGCCAGGATCTTCACGTCCTTGCAGCCGGGTGAGAAATCCGGTTTTGGCAACCGAAAGAGTTTGTGTGTGTGCGTGAGCGCAAGTGAACCGAAGTTTGCACCCATTCCCGGACCGGCAGATGCGGAGAAGCTCTCACAACGCGGAGATCTGCCCTTGCTCAGACCGACAGCCGCACCACCGCCGCCAAGGAATTTGCCGCCCATCGCATAGCTCTTGCCTCCGCCGCTAAGCTTGTTTGCCCTGTTATAGAATGCGGAAACCACGCCGTTGAGCCCGATACCGCCTTGTGCACCGAGACTTCCTCCCACCTGCTGATAAAGCGTGGCATCGGTCATATCGAGATTCATGGCGACGAAAAACTCGCTGGATACGCCGACACCTGCAGAAAGCTCGCCGGACACGCCAAACGAGAACGACCTGAAGCCCTTTTGCTTGATGACGCGGACCATTTGTTCGAATTCGGCCTTGCACCTGGCTGCTGCAATGATTTTGCGGACGTCGTTTGCATTTCTGGCCTTTATCGCACGTTTAAGCGCGTTGAGATTTCCAAGCCCCTTTTGGCACAGGCCATATGCCAGCATTGCTTTGCCCATAGGCTTGAAATCGCGCACGCACCTCTTGGCGATGTTGGCAACACTACTGCCGCCGCTCAGCCTTGCGCATCTCATCGTCAACGGATTTATGACAAGGCCTGGATTACAGGCGGGCACCCGGACACGTTTTGGGCAGGGCAGTTGCTTAAATCCGCCACACCGGCGCGCTTGCGGTTTGTCCGGCCTAGCACCCGGCAGACAGATCCCGCGTATGTTGACGAGGCCGGGCCTGCACTGCGGCCCTGGCAAGATCTTGGGGCAGGCACGCTGCCGCAGACCACCACACCTGCGCGGATCAGGTTTGTCCGGCTTGGCGCCGGGTAGGCAGAACCCTCGGATATTGACGAGACCTCGGTTGCATTGCGGGCCCGGGTAAATTTTCGGGCAGGCGCGTTGCCTGAGGCCACCGCACTTGCGCAGCCCAGGTCGCACGATACTGGGCTTCGGCAAACAGAACCCACGGATCTCCTTGAGACCTCGCCTGCAAGGCGGTCCTGGAAGGATCTTGGCACACGCGCGCTGGTTAAGGCCGCCGCAGTTTCGAGCCTGGACCGGTTCGGACAGGAGGACTGGGGCGCTCGCGCCCAGCACCAGTGTCAACGCCGCAATTGCGGAAGGATTTCGATAGTTCATCACGTTCGTCGTTCCTCAGCCTGTTGATGTCAGTGCGATCCATCTCCGGTGACAGCAAGCTAAGGTCCGGGGTCATATGATCCTATGGGGTGAAGACCCTATTCACGTGGCAGACGGGAAGCTTCGAGTTTGCTCAGCATTAACCAAGTAGGATGTCTGTTTGGCCAACCAGATGAAAATCTGCCGTCTGGGACCGTCGGTTCATGCGACATTCACAGTTCGTGATATTGCAGGGGAATGAGAGTGGCACGTGGTTGGTGTTGCCTGCAATCGAACTTCGAAGAAGTGTTGCCAGGGGACATCCAGGACAATTGAGGTGATCACCCTATTCGCGTCGTCGCGCCTGGGCATTAGATTGCAGCGAGAACGAAGGTCCTTGGACAAGCCGGGTGGGCATTACCCGATTGGTGGAGATGGCATTGATTGAAAGTGATGACGAAACGCAACTGAGCAGGCGCGAACTCCTTACCGGATCCGGCGCGTTTTTGATTGTGGCCGGAGCTTGGAGCGATGCTGCAGACGCCCGTCCGACGCGTAGGGAACGACGTCAGATGGCCGTCAAAATTCAAGGGTTCATGCGCCAGTATCGCGTGCCGGGAATGTCGGTCGCAATTGGCCACCGCGGCCATCTCGCGTTTGCAGACGGCTACGGTTTCGCCAATGTCTCGGCAAGAGAGCGCGTCAAGCCCTCCAGTCTCTTTCGCATTGCGAGCCTGTCGAAGCCCATCACATCAGTTGCAATTTACAGGCTGGCCGAGATGGGGCGGCTGAGATTGAACGATCGCGTATTCGGGCGTCGGGGAATTCTTGGCAACAAAGTCAAAAAGATCCGCGACCCTCGCGCGTCCTCGATAACGGTTGACCAGCTACTCACGCACTCCGCTGGTGTGGGATCCAACAATCAGTACGATCCCATGTTCACTCATCTGCAACTCAGCGCCGATGACTTGACCAGACGTATCATGGCAACGCGACCGCTGGGCTTCGCGCCGGGCCGTGGCCACGCCTACTCGAATTTCGGTTATTGCATTCTCGGCCGCGTCATTGAGGATGTTTCAGGCATGCCTTACGATGCCTTCGTCCGAAAATATGTCTTGCGGCCGGCCGGCGTTCGCACGATGCGGATCGCTGGTAATCGCCTGGCGGATCGCGCCCGCGGTGAAGTGGTCTATTATCCGCAGCGCGACGGCAGTCCCTACACGATGAATGTTAGCCGCATGGATTCGCACGGCGGCTGGATCGCAAGCGCGCCGGATCTTGTCCGCCTATTGAACCACGTCGATGGAATCGGTGGAGCGCGCGACATTCTCCGGCGCGGCTCGATTGCTGCGATGACGCGCCCTGGTCCACGCTCGCCCAATTACGCGCGGGGGTGGTCGGTTAACCGCCAAAACAACTGGTGGCACACCGGCGCACTTCCCGGCACGACTACGATCATGGTTCGCACGTTTCATGGTTTTACCTGGGCAGCTCTGACCAACACCCGAATTCCACGATCGAACATGACGGGTCAATTGGATCGGCTGATGTGGGACTTGGTCGGAACGGTCAGAAACTGGCGCTAGAACGGTATCGTTTGTCAAGCGATCGTTCCGCACGCAGTGGAGCGTTCAGAGCGCTTGCAATCGCGAGATCCAAAGATTAGGTCAACCGACCATGCTGTCCGACCTGTATCATCGGTGGCTCAACTCTGCCGAATTCCGCCGCCGTGCGCTTATTAGCATTCTGGCGCTTATCGCTTTCAGGGCCGGCCGAAGCTTCCCCCTGCCGGGCATTCCAAGACCGACACTTGAGGCACTCTTTCGCCCGCCTCAGCCGAGCTTTTGGCCGGCACATGTATTGCCCGATCTTGCGGAAGTCTCGGTTGCCGCGCTCGGCATTTGGCCGCTATTGGTGACGATGGCGTTGCGAGAGTTCTTGCGGCAGGCGTTCGCATTAAGGAATGGGCCCATCGCCATATCGACCATCAGATCGGCGACGACGACAGGATGGATCATGCTGGCAAGCGTGCCTGTCGCAGCCCTCATGGCCACCCATGCCGTATGGTTTGCACAGTCACCGATCGTGCAGGTCTATCAGTATCAATTTCCTGGCGGCGCATTGCCGATGATCATTCTTCTCACCGGCGGTGCAATGCTGGGCGCCCTCGTCGCATGGCTGATCGACCGGTACGGGCTGGGTCAGGGACTGTGGCTGGTGTTGGCCGTCGAAGGCTCCATCACGCTGGGAGAATTCATGCGCGAGGTCTTCAAGCAGTTCGGATACGGCGTCTACTCGGAGGCCGATATTGCGATTCTGTTCGCACTCTTGCTGGCGACGATAGCCGCTGCAGCCGGCGTTGAGAGCGCGCGACGGCACTACCCAGGTATCGCTGACAGCAAACCGCTGAACCCGGGTGGGCCGTGGCCATTGTTGATCACGGTATTAGTCGTGCACCTCGTGCTGCAACTCTTGAGCTACGAGTGGGCCCTGCCGCTTTGGCAAACGTTCCACGTGCCGATGTTGCTTGCCGCGACGCCGAGTAAGGTCGCCACCATTCTCTTTTTCTACTGGCTCTTCGGGTGGGCAACGCAGTGCGGCAAGCCCGGTTGGCATTTGCGGCATCTCGTATGCGCAAGTCTGCCCGCATGCCTTGCCATAACGGTGATGCTGGTTTCCAATCTGTTGCCTACGGGCCTGAAAACGCCGTTTCTCTTGGGCCCCGGCAATTCGATCGTTCTGACGATCCTGGTCATTCACCTGCACGCCTACACGATGCGTGCTGCCGAACGTTTGCGAGCATCATAGACAAGCTGCTGCAGTATTTGGGCCGTCGCCGCCGTTGCGATCAAGGCCCAGCCGACAACGACGGCGAAGATCAATGCGCAGAGTGGTTTCATCGGCACGGCAGGCCTGGCAGTCTCGTTAGCATTGCCGCTCGATCAGGCGGCCGGTGGTACTGTTCGTCCGCTGGCCCTGGCTGCCGTCCGGCGGTGTCTCCTGCCGTGGCTAAAAGGTTAGTCGAGGTCACGGACCCAGACGACACGGAATGTCCGCAGGCTGTCGTCATGTTCCTTGATTGATACATATTCGCCCGGCGTAAAGGCGTGCGCGGCGAACCGGTATCCCGTTTCATCATCGTCTTCGTTGCCGTGAACGTCGTAGTGGAAGGCCCAGTTGCCGCCCCGCTTGAGAACGAGATGGCCGACTTCGTCGTCCTCGCCTTCCCAGAATCGGTGCACGCGGCACCGCGCCTTGCTCTCCCGCCAACGCTCCTTGTCTATATGACCCTCGTCATCCAGGGGCGCTGCAAATTCATAGCCGCGCGTGTTGCTGCCGTTGGGAAAGTCATGGTCGCGTGCAAGTTCCAGACGGATTCGCTTGAGCATCATGAGGTATGGGCCTTCTGAAGAGATTGGATTGAAGGTGTCCCGGCCAAGGCAAGGTGGATTGCGGTCAATGCCGGTGCAAGGGCGCTCAGTGGGCCATCAGCACCGGGGCGGTCATGTGGTCGAGGATATCGGCCGTGACTCCGCCAAACAGCGTTTCGCGCAAGCGCGAATGCCCGTAGCAGCCCATCACCAAAAGATCGCAACCTTCGTCAGCGAGCCGGTTGAGCAGTTCGGTACCAACTGGGATGCTGCCGCTCGTGGTTACGGTTACTTCGGCCTTGACGTCGTGGCGTGCGAGGCATAGTGCGATCTCGTCGCCGAGTGCGACGCTGTCATAGCCGCTCCGGCATTTCGGATCGATGGCAAGAACCTTGACGCTGCTTGCCCGCTTCAGCAGAGGAACGGCGTCGAGCGCGGCTCGCGCCGATTCCCGTGACCCGTTCCAGGCAACAACGGCGTGCTTGCCGATCGTTTCGAAGTTGCCGACTCGAGGTACAATCAGCACTGGCCGGCCCGTGTCGACGACGATACGCGACGGCATATCGCTGCTCAGGCCGAATGGGTCATCTTCATCCTGCCCGACAATGATCAGATCGGTGCACAGCGTCTGGCTGACGACTTCGGAAACCATATCGGAGTGCTCAATCTTGTTGCACCGCCATTCGAAACGCACGTCCGCCGCCGTGCACTTCGTCTCGAATTGCTCTTTCAGGCTGTCGGCTTCGCGTTGAAGAATGCTTTCCTGCTGCTGGATGACCGACGCCGGAATTTCCGCGCCGGCCACCGCGTACATCACGGGCACGCGCGGGATGACATGCAAACCAATGAGATGGGCGTCATGCGTGCGCGCCATCGGTAACGCCGTCTTTAGCAGCCGTTCTGCCTTTGTTGGATCCGGAAGGTAGGCGAGGATTGTCTTGTAGGCCATGCTTCAAGCCTCTGTCTCAATAGTCAAGTACGATCATGGCGTGGCCTGGTGGCATCCTGCTTTGATGCACATCAACTGGCGCGCGACCAGGCCCTCGCCAGGCCCTCGCCAGGCCCTCGCATGTCAACTCCCCCTTGCCACTTGATGCCGATCAATTCGCGGATGCGCAAAATCCGCAAGCGTAGGCCCATGAGCGCAAGTCCAAGGCCCATCACCGCAGCGATCGGCGCGGTTGGTCAGGATGAACGGCGCAGGCAGGCAGAGGTCCTCGCGTTCGTCGGTGACGCGGCACGCCTCGGTCTTGCGCCAACGGACGTCGAGCGCATCGAAACACACGGCGCCTACATCATTCTGGCCGGTAACGACGCATTCAAGCTGAAGCGCGCGGTGCGCCTGCCTTACATGGATTTTTCAACCGTCGAAAAGCGTCGTATCGCCTGCCAGAACGAAATTGCGCGCAATCAGCCGTTTGCACCGGACATCTACCTTGCGGCGCAACCGGTAACGCGCGCGCCTGACGGCAGTCTTGCAATTGACGGGCAGGGCGAAACCGTTGACTGGATCGTCCACATGCGTCGGTTCCCTCAGTCGCAGCTGTTTAGCAGCCTGGCGCGCGACGGTCGCCTCGACATCTTGCAAATGGACGCGTTGGCCGATGTCATCGCCGCCTACCACGCAGCAGCCCGTCAGGACGTCAGCGCGGGTGGTGATGAACGGTTTGCACACGTGATTTCGCAGCTGACCGGCGCATTTCTCTATTCCTCTGACATTCTCGAACTCGACGCAGTGCGACGCTTCTCAAGCCGCATTGTCAGCGCGCTCAATGCGGGTGCCCAGATCTTGCGCGCGCGCTCACTGCGCGGCAGCGTACGGTTGTGTCATGGCGATTTGCATCTTTCCAACATTGTGCGTTTGGATGGCAGGCACGTGCTGTTCGATGCCATAGAGTTCGACGATTCACTTGCCACCATTGACGTTCTTTACGACCTGGCGTTCCCGCTGATGGATCTTTGGCAACGCGGCCTGAACCGGCACGCCAACCGGTTGTTCAGCAGCTACGCCGCGAGTGCGATCAGGACTGATGCCCTCGATGGCCTGGCCGTACTGGCGATGTTCATGGCTGCCCGCGCAGCCGTCCGGGCAATGGTCGCACTCGATCGCGCCAATGTTGGCGCGACAGCGGATCGCGCGACCGCCACATCCGAGGCACGCGGGTATTTTGATCTCGCCAGCCGGCTCCTCGACAGCCCGCCCCCACGGCTAATCGCTGTCGGCGGCTGCTCGGGGACGGGCAAATCCACACTCGCGGCTGCGGTGGCGCCGGATATCGGCTGCGCTCCTGGTGCACTTCATTTGCGCAGTGACGTGGAGCGAAAGCGCATGTTCGGAGCAGCCCCGACGGAGCGGTTACCCAATCTGGCTTATACACCGACCGCTTCGGAGCAGGTTTACAGGCGCCTTTGCCAGCGCGCGGAAGCAGCTCTCAAGGCCGGACAGTCGGTGGTCGTCGATGCCGTTTTTCTGGAGCCGCATCAGCGCCGCGCAATCGAGCAGGTTGCCCGGCGCTGTGCCGTGCCGTTCGATGGCGTGTGGCTCGAGGCACCGCAAGCCCAGCTTGTCGCACGCGTCGCAGCCCGCACAGGCGATGCGTCTGATGCCGATGAGCAGGTCATTTTGCGCCAATTGGCGATCCGATCGCAGGTCACGTGCTGGCTTTCTGTCGACGCATCGCCGGACCAGGACGTGGTTGCTTCGCGCGTGTCGTCGCTTCTTTGATCTACAACATTATTGCGGTGCGCTGACACCGCCCTCTCATCCATGCTACCTCTTTCAGCACAAATCTTGCGGCCGTGCCTTGCACAGGCGGCGGGATCGCGAGAAATGCATTGGTCAATGCACAACCATGGCGACAACCGACGAGACTCGAAAGCGCCTAGAAGGCATCATTCAGGCCGCTGTCTTCGCGATCATCACGATCGACGAGAAGGGTACTATTGAGGATTTCAATCAGGCCGCTGAAAGGATGTTCGGCTACGGCGCCGATGAGATCGTAGGCAGGAACATTAGTGCACTGATGCCGGAGCCGTTCCGAAGTGCACATGACGGCTTCATTGCTCAATATCTGGCAACTGGCGAACGCCGCATCATCGGCATTGGCCGTGAAGTCGAAGGCTTGAAGCGCGATGGTACCAAGTTTCCGGTTCATCTCACGGTGAGTGAGTTGCGCCTTTCCGATCGCATCATCTTCACCGGCATGATTGAGGATATTTCTGCCCGCGTCGAGGCCGAGCGGCGTGTACAGCAACTACAAAACGAGTTGATCCACGTCGCACGCCTCAGCGCGATGGGCGAGTTGGCCTCTGCCTTGGCGCACGAGCTTAACCAGCCGTTGACCGCGATTACGAACTATTCCAACGCCGCCAAGCGTTTGCTTGATCGCGACAAGGCCGAAGCTGCGACGGACCTGGTTCTCAAGGCGAGCGAACAAGCCCTGCGAGCCGGTGAGATCATCCGTAGGTTGCGCCAGTTCATTGAGTGGGGTGAGACCGAGCGAACCTGGCAGGACCTCGAGGCAATCGTCAATGAGGCAGCCCAGCTGGGTCTTGTCGGCACCCGTGATCGCAGCCTCCAATTCGAAATGGATGTCGCGCCGGACCTGCCGCGGGTGATGGTCGATCGCGTTCAGATTCAGCAAGTCGTCCAAAACCTCGTTCGCAACGCCGTTGACGCACTCGAAGGCTACACCGGTGAATGTCACATTCGTGTCGCCATTGCTCGGTTGCAGCCCGGCGAGATTGTCATTCAGGTTGAAGACACGGGACCCGGCATTGATGATAGCGTCAAGGAGCGCCTGTTTCAGCCGTTTGTGACGACCAAGCCGACCGGTATGGGGGTTGGCCTGTCCGTGTGTCGCAATATCATCGAGTCACATGGCGGACGCATCACCGGCGAGGATCGCGAGGGCGGAGGAGCCCGTTTCCGCGTCACCTTGCCAGCGGAGCACACCTAGCAGCGGCGTGGCAAAATACAATGTGTGGGGATCGAATGTCCGGGCCGGCAACGGTAGCAATAGTCGACGACGACGAGGCGGTGCGTGATTCACTCGACGTGCTTGTGCGCGCCTCCGGTTTCGAAACGCTTACCTTCGCCAACGCTACTGACTTTCTTGCAGCCTCCCTGGTAGATGTGGCGTGCGTGCTATTGGACGTACGTCTTCCAGACGGGGATGGCATGCAAGTATTGCAGCGACTGAAAGAAGACGGTGTGGCGGTCCCGATCGTCATCATTACCGGCCACGGGGATGTCCCTATGGCCGTGAAGGCGATGCGCGTTGGCGCGAGTGATTTTATCGAGAAGCCGTTTGACCCGGACGCTCTGCTCTCAAGCATCGAGCGCGCCGTCGAGGGATTTCGTGCAACCCTGGAGGCGCCGAGCCCGAGCAGTGCTGCCCGGGACAAGATCTCCCGCCTCACACCGCGCGAAACGGAAGTCCTTGAGAAACTGGTGGTTGGCCATCAGAACAAGGTCATTGCGCAGCATCTGGGCCTCAGCCCGCGCACTGTTGAAGTGCACCGTGCGCGCGTAATGGAAAAAACCGGAGCATCCAGCCTGTCGGAACTGGTCCGCCTTGCAATCTCGGCCGGGGTTGATCCCGAGGAAGCGAACTGACGCCATGTTGTCGCCGCCCGGGCATGTCCTGGCGACCGGGTTGAGCGCTGTGACCCGATCGGAGCTGATCGATTGAGAAGGCGTGGCGAGACCGGAATCGGGACGTACGTAGTTTTCCCAACTTGCGGTCTGTCTCCGCTTTGCCAACCATCGGAACGGAACCTTGTCCGTCGCGAAGCATGATCGATGCCCGCATCGCACTCAGATCTCAAAACGGGGCTGCCGTCTATCGCCGTCATCGATAGTGATGCTGCTGTCAGGGATTCCTTCGAGGCTCTATTGGGAGGCGTCGGCTATTCAGTGCGCACCTACGAGTCTGCGCGTGAATTCCTGCAAGCCACTCCGGATGAACCAGCTTCGTGCGTGCTTGCCGCAACCGGGCTCGCTGACCTGACGGCGCAAGCATTGCTGCGCTCCATTCACGATCTTGGCTTGTCGATCCCGACGATCCTGATGGCCAATCACGCGCGCGAGCTGCCGGACCTGTCAGCAATCACAGCGATTCCGGGATTTGCCGGACAGTTGCTGAAGCCTGTCGAGGAGTCGACGCTGCTGGCGACGTTGGAAGATGTCATGGTCTCGTTGAGCGACGGCACGGACGGTGTGTAACTTTCCGTCGCATCCGTAGAACTACTTATAAGTAACTCTCCGAATTTGAAACCACTCGTCAATTGTCTTTTCTGTTTGCGTAGGACGCATTGACCTGTGTCAAATCGGGAGGAGAGAAGGCGATGTATGCGCTTCAGGGGACGCCAACGACGACTTCGAATCGCGACTACGTTCTGCGGCCGGCAAGCAACGAAGGTTGCCATCCCGATTGCAGGAAAGGCTCCTGCACCCTTGGCTGCTGCCCGCTGCTCAAGAGCTTTGGAAAGCAGCGTCAGTTTGGCAAGGGCGACGTCATATTCTGGGACGGCGATGATGCGGACGCAATCTATATGGTTGAGTCTGGCGTCGTACGCGGAACCAAGTTATTGGGCGACGGACGGCGCCAGGTCGCCCGCTTCGCGTTCGCCGGCGAGATTTTGGAGTATTGCCGTAGTCCCCGCTTCCCCTACACAGCGGAGGCGATCACGCCCGTGAAGGTGATCTTGTTTCCCCGCCATCAGCTGGATCGTCAGATGACGGCAACACCGTGCCTGCGACGCCTGATCATGCAGATCATCATCGACGAACTTGACGAAGCTCGCGAGCAGTTGTTGGCACTCGGCCGCCTGTCCGCTACCGAACGCGTTGCGTATTTTTTGCGCAGCATCGCGGTCCATGTCGGAACCGACGATGAAGGCGCATTCGACCTCCCTATGAGCCGCCAGGACATAGCGGACTATCTCGGCCTGACGATCGAGACCGTGAGCCGTGTCATCGGCAAACTCAAGCGTGACGGCAAGATCACCTTGCAAAAATCCGGCCGTATCGTGATTCCGGACCTTGAGGAGTTTGCCGAGGATTTGCTGGCCGACGTCGCCTGACTTCCCGCGACATCGTGCCCTGCGCGCAGCCGATGCGCATTGCCGGGTATCGCGGCCGAGTTCGTTCGACGAAGCAATCGGAATGAGCAGGACGTAAGCGCCATGGCGGTAACGCACGTCGACGGATTGCGCCGGACTTTGACCTTGCCTTTGGTCGTTCTCTACGGTCTTGGTGTCACAATCGGAGCGGGTATCTACGTTCTCGTCGGTGCGACAGCAGGCATCGCCGGCGTGTACGCGCCGCTCTCGTTTCTCGTCGCTGCGTTAGTGATGCTTCCCTCCGCTTTGTCTTTTGCCGAATTGGTAGGTCGTTTGCCAACCAGTGCCGGAGAGGCGGCCTACGTGCGCTCCGGGTTCAATTCTGAAGCCATGGCTGTACTTGTCGGCCTCCTGGTCGTCACGGTCGGTACAGTCTCGGCGTCCGCCATTTGCATTGGCAGTATCGGCTATATCCGCCAGTTCATTTCCGCACCGTCTGACGTGCTAATACCGATTGTGGTTGTAGCGATGACGCTCGTCGCGGCGTGGGGCGTGCGCGAGTCGGTCACCTTCGCGGCGGTGATGACCATTGTAGAGATTCTTGGCCTCATTTTCGTGATCGTCGGCGGCCTTCTGAGTATTGATCAAGTTCAGACTGCAATGGTAACGCCGGCGCCTTCATCATCACCGGCTCCAGCCCTGCACGGTGGATTGGTACTTGCGATATTGAGCGCAGGCGTGTTGGCGTTCTTCGCCTTCATTGGCTTCGAAGACCTGGTCAACATGGCCGAAGAGACGCAGCGCCCCGCCGTTACGCTGCCACGTGCGATCTTTCTCACACTCGCAATATCCACCACGCTCTATGTCCTCGTCGCAATCGTCGCCGTCCTCAATGTCCCAATTCGTGAACTTGCCGCGTCCGAAGCCCCCCTGAGTCTCGTCTTTGAGCGCACGACCGGGGTATCTCCGCTGACCATCAGTGCTATCGCGGTCGTGGCCACGCTCAATGGCGTTATCGTCCAAATCATCATGGCGTCGCGTGTAATCTACGGTCTTGCCCGTCAAGGCAATCTGCCGGCAATCTTCGCCTATGTGCACCGTTCGACGCGTACACCGCTCGTGGCAACCGCGGTCGTCGGCGCTCTTGTGCTGTTCCTCGCATCCTTTGTTCCATTGCGCGGGCTGGCTGAAGCGACCTCGCAGTTCACACTCGCGATCTTCGCAATGGTCAATGTCGCCTTGTGGCGGATCAAGCGACGCGGTGATCCGCCACCGCCGGAAGCTTTCCAGGTTCCGGACTGGGTACCGATCGTTGGATTTGGGTGCTGCATTGCGTTCCTGCTCATCGCGCTTGTGTGACGCCGGCGGAGTGCCTTGATCTCGATCAAGGCTGCCGGGCCTGGCGCTCACCAGAATTTTCAAGCAGAGTGGCAGGCCAGTCCGCCGGATCATTGGGCCCGACCAGTGTCAATTCCACCAAGGGACAGGGAAAGGACCGATTGTGACCGCAACCCTGGATACGTCCAACAGCGGTGAGACGCTTCCGGGCATCGCAATTCGGACCGTCCAGATGGACGCTCCGTGGGATTGGCTGAGTGCCGGTTGGAGCGATCTCTGGACCTATCCGCGCGTCAGCCTCGCCTATGGTGGTGTGTTTGCATTCCTTGCAATCGCAATGTTCATCGGGATGACGTTGGCCGGTCTACAAGCATTGATCCTGGCTCTGGCCGGCGGGTTTCTTCTGGTTGGGCCGGCTATTGCAGTCGCAATCTATGAAATAAGCCGCCGCATCGAGACCGGTGAACCGGTGACAATCCGGAACACCCTGACTGCGGGCGGCAAAGCTCCCGGTCAGCTCAGTTTCCTGGGTGCCGTGCTCGCCTTCTTCTATTTCGTGTGGATTGAAACGGCGCTGCTGCTGTTCATGTTGTTCATGGGCGGGAACGCATCTTTCCCGCCAGCGAGCCAGTTCATTGCAACGCTGTTGTTCGAACCGCACGGGCTTGGCCTGCTGGTGGTCGGTACGTTCGTTGGTGCTATTCTGGCGGCCACGGTTTTCGCTATGTCGGTTGTGTCCGTTCCCTTGCTCCTCACACACCGTATCGACACCATCAGCGCGGTCTACGTCAGCCTTGAGGCGGTCAAGCAGAACGTTCGCGCGATGGCCCTGTGGGCTGCACTGATTGCAGCCGTAACGGCCGTTGGCTTGATCACTTGCTTTGTCGGCCTGGTGTTCGCATTTCCGCTTCTCGGCCATGCCAGTTGGCATGCCTTTCGCGACGTCATCAGGACGATGTGATCGCTGCTGCCGGACTCGGTCAAGATCGCGCAGAGCGTGCACGGGCTATGCCGACATGCGCAACGGCCAGGCAGCTTTGTTCTGTTGCGACAGCCGTTCGAGCAACGCCGGCACCTCACCCGCGGGTACGGGCTCGGCAAACAGGAAGCCCTGTCCCAAATCACAATGCATGGCTTGGAGGCGGACGAGTTCGTCTTGGCGCTCGATGCCCTCTGCCACGCACTTGAGAGCCAATCGATTGGACAATTGCACAAGAAACTGCGCGATCGCTTGATCCTTCCGTGACGAGCCCATGCTTTGCAGGAAGGACTTGTCCAGTTTGATCGCTGTGATTGGTAGATCCTTGATGTGTGACAGAGACGAATAGCCGGTCCCAAAATCATCCAGCGCGATAAACATTCCTGCCCTACGAATGCTGTGGAGCTGATCGAGGATGAGGTTGTTCTTGCGATCAAGCGCAGCGCTTTCGGTGATCTCTATCGCCAAGTCGCGCGCTGGCAGGTCCTTCTCGCCGAGCTTCTTCAAAAGGTCGTGGACGAATGATTTGTTCTCAAGATCGGTCAAGTCGACGTTCAATCCGATCGATTCGTAGGCGACGCTGTCTGCACGCCAACGCGCCATGTCGTCGAGGACGCAATCGATCATCCGCTGCGTCAGCAGGAACTTCGCCTCCCTATCGTCGAATATTTCACTGAAATCACTCGGCGTCAGAAGGCCCCAGTCTGGATGGTGCCATCGAACAAGCGATTCGAGTCCCTCAACCTTTCCGTCGCGCAAATTGATGAGCGGCTGATAGAAGGGCACCAGTTCATTCGAACCGAGAGCGTCCTTGAACTGCTTGCGAATGTTGGCCCGCCGATCGAACTGGCTCGCGAGATCCGGCGTAAACAGTTGCACACCTTTGTGTCGCGTGCGCTTTGCCGCATACATTGCTAAGTCGGCGTGCTTCATAAGCGATCGCGCGTCACACCCGTGCTCCGGATAAACGGCCGCCCCGAGACTGAACTTGAGCTCGACTGCTTCGTTGAAGGCCAAGCAGTCTGTTCGAAGGTCATGAACTCGGTCTAAGACCGCCCGGGTCGGGGCCAAAATCGCGAATTCATCCCCGCCAATGCGACAGACGTGGCTGTTTGGGCCAACGGCGTTTTGCAGAGCGCGAGCGGTTTGCAGGAGCGCTTCGTCTCCGACCAGGTGGCCGTATTGATCATTGATCGTCTTGAAATCGTTGAGATCCGCGATGACGAGGACAAAGCTCTCAACCGGGCCGTTGCTCAGCAAACTCGAGAGCTTCGCATTGAAGCCGGCGCGATTGAGGAGACCGGTCAACTCGTCCCGCAGGATTCTGTCTTCGCGCTCTGCATTAAAGCGAGCCACGCGTGACTGAAGTTTGTTATAGGCAACGATGACATCGGAAATCTCGTCATCGCCGCTTACGGGAACTTCGCTGCAGGTCGTATTCATCGATGTGCAACGTATGGCCTGGAGCAGATGTCCTAGCGGGCGGCCAATAAAAATGCGAAACCCTGTTGCGCTGGCCAGCAGTGCGATCAACAAACTGCACAACAGAACGACTGACGAGTGCTCAAGGTCAGCGTTGCGAGTCTGGGTAACCTCGTTTTCTGAGAAGTGAACCAGCAATTCGCCCTTCTCATTGCGCCCAGTTGCGATACGAAGCTCCGGCAGGGCTTTCTGGCCGATGCAGCCGAGCACATCGGGCGCCTTGAGAACCGGCGGCTCAGACGTCGTCCGGCGGTATTCGGCACATTCGATCGCCCGATCGGACAACAGCGTTTCGATCAGGCTTTGGCTCGACGGCGTGAGGCCGCTGCTAAGTTCCCGGTCCAGCGAGATCGCGATACGAGCGACATTCGTACCGATGCGGGCAGTCATCCGATCGTGCGCGGCTTGCCGATTGAGTTCAGTCAGGGCGAGCAGGCCAATACCGCTCGCAACCAAAAAGAACGGAACGAACAAGAGCAGGAACTTGAGATAGACTCGACTTGCGCCGAACTGCCGGGCACGGGCAAGAGACGCTCTGCGCATGGTATGTTCAGTTTGGTTCACCAGCTGGCCGTTGCTGTCACTTGAGCACGCGGGCGCGGCCTGAGGTCAACATTCTTCCAACGACGCGTCGCTTGTTGATCATCGTCTCGAAAACGACAAAAGAGTTTTTACTGCGGGTTACGTAGAAATCGACGTTAACCGATTTTCCACCTTTGGTTCTGAAATCGGTGCAAAGGATGAAGTGCTTGCCCATCGCAAGAATCATCGGGTGGGATTTGGCTGGAAAGAGCGGTTTGATCGATTGTGTCTTAGGGTTGAAGTGAAGGTACTTGCCATCAACCATGCGGCGGTCGATTTCCTTGAACATCGTCGCCTGTAGAGCGGCCTTTTCAGCCGATGATATGCCCGATGCCAATGCCACATGAGATGACATCGCCAACGCTACTGATGCAAACGCGAATGCTAGTCTGGCCATTGAGGTGCCCACTCTCTGGTGAGTTCTAAGTTGTCCGATAAGTCGCTTTGGCGCATATCCTGCGCCAAATTTGAATTTTGCAGGACAGACCCCAAAAATCTGAAAAATATCAGCCGCAAATTTGGTTCGAATTTAATTCAATGCCACCAAGGCTGTGTGCTTGATGGATAAATCCGGGCGCCACGCCCAAATTTTGCGCGTCCGTTTTCACGATGCTGCGCGATAGCTCGTCCGAAATGGCAAAGGTGAATCAATCCGGATCGCGGTCTTCCAGCGCCCGCCAGGCAGCGCCGTCCAGGTCTTCGAACTGACCCGTGTTGAGCGCCCACAGGAACGCCGCGAGACCGAGCAGGCCGAGGCCAAGTGCTGCCGGAATGAGCCAGGCAAGTGCCGTCATGGGCTTTATATCCTCAACTTTCGAGCGCGAAGGCGCAAGGCGTTCGCGGTCACGCCGATCGACGAAGCCGACATGGCAACGGCTGCAAGGAGCGGCGTTATAACACCCGCCATCGCCAACGGAACGAAAACGGCATTGTAGGCTAGCGCAATCGCGAAATTCTGCAATGCCATCTGCCGGCTCGCGCGGGCGACCGCCAACGTTTCGACGACGGCAGTCAGGTTCTCGCCTTGAAAAATGGCGTCTGCGGTAGTCTGGCTGATATCCGCCGCAGTCGAAGGTGAAAGAGAGGCGTGCGCTGCGGCCAGTGCCGGCGCATCGTTAAGACCGTCCCCGACCATCAACACGTTATGTGCCTTGGCCTTTTGCTCTTCGATGCGTGCAATCTTGTCGGCCGGCGTTTGCCGGCCGCGCCAACATGCCATGTCCAGTTGGCCGGCAATCTTCTCCACCGCATCAATCCGGTCACCGGAAAGAATTTCCACCTTGATATCGGCGTCGCGGAGCTGGGCAACAACGGCAGCGGCATCCGGGCGCACAACTTCCTCGAATGTGAAGCCGACTGGCGCTTGGCCTGGTCGGGCAAACCAAAGCGCGGCATGGTCCACCGTCGACTGCTCCGGTACACGGCACCAAATGGACGACCCAAGTCGCCACTCGCCATCCGGTCCTTCAGCGATGAGGCCCTGCCCGGCAACTTCGGTCACGTCGCCGAACCGCTCGACTTTGAGGCCGCGCGCGGCTGCAGCTGCAACCAACGCTCGCGCAAAGGGATGTCGGCTTGCGACTGCCATGGCCGAAGCGGCCGCGAGATCGCAATCATCGCCACCTTGGATTTCCGCGAGCCTGGGCGTACCTGTCGTCAGCGTACCGGTCTTGTCGAACACGATCGTGTCGATCTCGGACAGCCGCTCCAGGCCGTCGGCCGCCTTAATGATAATGCCTAGCGCAAACAATCGGCTTGTGGCAGCCACTTGCACGGCCGGTACCGCCAGCGCCAATGCACACGGACAGGTAACGATCAACACGGCTATGCCAGCTGTTAGCGCGTCCTGCCAGCCCGTACCCAGGTAAAGCCAGGCCAGAAATGTCAACAACCCGAGCAGATGAACCGCGGGTGCATAGATCGCCGCTGCGCGATCCGCCAGGCGCACATAGCGTCCGCGACCCTGCTCCGCAACGGTCATCAGGCGCCCGATCTCGGCGAGAAGCGTGTTGTCGTCGGTCGCCTTCGCCTCAACGACAAGCTGCGAACCCACATTGATGCTGCCGGCGAACACCTCATCACCGGTGTTGACGTCACGCGGGATCGTCTCACCGGTAATGATCGCCTCCTCGATAGCGCCGCGGCCTTCGATGACCCGTCCGTCAGCGGCGATCCGCTCACCAGCGCCAACAAGGATATGCATCCCTGGCACGAGATCCCGTGCAGCCATAGTCTCGGCACTGCCGTCGGCACCGAGAACGGTCGCCGACATCGCCCGCAGCCCAAGCAGGTTCGCCGCTGCGCCCTCGGCCCGCGTGCGCATGCGTGTGTCGAGGAACCGACCGAGCAACAGAAAGAATAGCAGCGTCACGGCAGCATCGAAGTAGATTTGATCACTGCCCTGGAACGTCTGATAGAGACTCATGCAGGTGGCAAGCAGCACGCCTAGAGAAATTGGAACGTCCATATTGAGACGGCCAGCGCCAAGCGCGGTGAGTGCCGAGCGAAAGAAGGGCTGGCCGGCATAGGCAACCGTCGGCAGAGCGATAACGGCTGAAAGCCAATGGAAAAGAAGGCGCACGGAATGGCCCATGTCGCCAGCGCCACCGGACCACACCGAAACTGACAACAGCATGATGTTTGCGGCCGCAAACCCGGCTACGGCGACACGCCGCAACAGATCGCGCTCTTGCCGGCCCGCCACCGGAGCGGCCACGTCAGCAAGCACCGCGGCCTTGAACCCGGCCGCGTCGAGCACCGAGATCAGACGATTGGCATCGGCTTGAGCGGGCAGCGCCACCACGCTCACGCGCTTGGCCGAAAGGTTGGCGCGCACACTGTCGACGCCCTCGATGGCAGCAAGCGCGGTTTCGATTTTCCGCATGCATCCACCGCAGACCATGTTCTCGACGACGAGCGTCGTGGTCTCACTTGCAACTCCCGTGGCCTGTTGCGCGTCCCGCCGCGGTCGGCGCAACCGGGCGTTGCCGGTCGCAATGCTCAGCGCTTCAGCCATAGGCGCTTCCTAAGACGGTAGACAATCTCTGGCCCTTTCGGCTTTAGCCGACTGACCTCGAGCTGCGCGAGCCAGTTGCCGGGCTCGAGCCCGGAGACCGGCGCGGAATAAAGACCTGGCCTGGTCGTCTCGGCAAAGTTCAGGCGAACATCATGCTGCACCGTTGACGGTCGACCGATGAAGCCTGTGATCTCGAGGCCCGATACCGGCCTGCCGTGGCGGTCAATGAGGCTGACGTTCACGCGGCCGGCGGCCGCATCTAGGCCAACGCGATGCGTCCAGCCGAGCTGCTGCTGGCGTTCGTCCGCTGCGATCCGCTGATTGTATTCGAGCCCTTTGCGATACGGTTGCTGCGAGACGATGCCGGTATGTGTTTGCAGCGCAGAATAGAGAAACACGCCGTTGACGGCGAAAACCGTTCCAAAAAACAGGACGACAGCCGCCAGAACATGCCAACCCGTGATGGTCCAGGTTTCTGTGTCGGTGCTTGCCATTGGGTTTGTCTGGTCCTTCTCGTCGACGGCTCCGGGTTTGCTGAGCGGCTCGCTTGAGCGTTCATTCTCGCGGTGCTTGAAATACCGTGCGTCTGGTTGTCTCCGTTCTCGACATCGTATCGGTGATGGCGAAGTGGAACGGCGTTGACGCAGACTTCAGTTGCGCAATCCCGGTTGGCCCGACAGTCACGAAAACGCGCAACTCCCGCACATCATCCGTGGGCACGGTGACCGTGTTGTCGCCGCCTGCACCAAGAATACGAAAATCGACGGCGGGCAGGCCCTTTGCGCGTAGCGCAAACGTGCGCGGTTCATGCTCCTTGTTGAGCAACTTTATGGTGTAGCCGTTCCGCACGCCACCGTCCGACAGCTTGACGAACATTGCCGCGCGATCGCGCAACACACTGACGTCGAGCGTGCTACGCCGGGTGAACGCTGCGAGCATGATGGCGCCAACCAGGCAAATGAGACCGGTATAGAGCAGCGTGCGTGTGCGCAGAATCTTGAATGGCTCGTGTTCACCCTTTTCGCTCGCATAACGGCGCGCAACGGTATCATAGGCGATCAGGTTTCGCGGTCGGCCGATCTTACCCATGATTTCGTTGCAGGCATCGATGCAGAGCGCACACTGGATGCACTCCAGTTGCGAACCGTCACGAATATCAATCCCTGTCGGACAGACCGCCACGCACGCCTTGCAATCGATGCAGTCGCCGCGCTCATCCCAGGTCTGGCTCTTGCGCTTGGGCCCGCGAGGTTCTCCGCGTTCGGGCCGGTAGCTGACAAGCAGCGTGTGTCGGTCGGTCATCGCGCCCTGAATGCGCGGCCACGGGCACATGTAGATGCACACCTGCTCTCGCGCCATGCCACCCAGGAGATATGTCGTGAAAGTGAAGATCCCAAGAAACAGGTATGCGACAGCCGGCGCGGTACCGGTCACCAGTTCCTGAGCGAGCGTTGGTGCGTCACGGAAATAAAAGACCAGTGCCCCTCCGGTAACCAGGCCGATAAGGGCCCAGCTAATGTGGGTCATGGTTTTCTTGAATATCTTCGACGCCCCCCACGGCTCCTTGTCGAGGCGAATGCGGGCGTTGCGGTCCCCTTGCCAGAACCGTTCGACAGCAACCATCAGGTCGGTCCACACCGTTTGCGGACACGCATACCCGCACCAAACCCGCCCGGCGACGGAGGTTGCAAGAAACAGCGCCAAGGCTGAAATGATGAGAATGCCGGTAATGTAGTAAAGCTCCTGCGGCCAAATCTCGATTGGCCCGAGGAACAACCGACCGTTGGCGACATCGATCAGAAGCGCCTGATCAGGTAGCCCTTCACCACGTGGCCAGCGGATCCACGGCACGACATAGTAGACGCCAAGCGTCAAGATCATCACCAGCCACTTGAGATTGCGGAATGTCCCGCGGGCGCGCCGCGGGTGAATCTTCTGCCGCGTCGCATAAAGCTGGCGCTTTGCCTTCGCATTGACTGCTTCGACGTCTACAGCGGCAACACCCGGCGCTGCTTCGCCGGGTGTAATGAAATCATCCGCTGTTCTGACCTTGTCGATAACCGTCATAGCATTGGACCGTCCGCATCAGCGGCAAACCGGTTATAAGGCAAGATTCGGGCTGGCGGTTACTTGCCGCCCCCCAGTGAATGTACGTAAACCGCCAGCGACTTGATCGTCACGTCATCAAGGCGGCCAACCCAGTTCGGCATTCTACCACCACGACCGGTTCGGATGCTGGTCAATATGTCCTGCTTTTCGCCGCCATAGAGCCACACCTGATCGGTTAGGTTGGGTGCTCCCAATTCCTGATTGCCTCTGCCGTTCTCGGCGTGACAGGCTGCGCACTGTTCGGCAAAGATCGCCTTTCCGCGTCCTGCCGCAGCCGTGTCGGTCGCCCGGTTGGTCAGCGATAGCACATATTCCGCCGCGTCCTCGATCTGCTTCGGCTCAAGTAGCTCATCGAGGCCGTACTTGGGCATGTCGCTTACGCGCGTTTCCTCGTGCGTCCAGCGAATGCCGTAGCGGATCGTTTTGTGGATATCGGCGATCTTCCCACCCCAGATCCATTCGTCATCGGCGAGATTCGGGTAGCCGAGCCCTCCTTGTGCGCCGCGGCCGTGGCACGGTGCGCAGTTTTCCGCAAATGGGATCTTGGCGGCACCAAGCGCAAAGCGCAGGAGTTCCGGCTTCTTGCCGATTTCTTCCAGCGGCGTCTTCGCGACATCAGCTCGCTTGCCCGCTTGAGCTTCCCTACCGGCCTTGACTTCAGCGGCGACCGTCGCCCGCTGGCTGTAGCCCATGATCCCTTTGGTGTAGCCGTTGAGCGTTGGCCATGACGGGTAGAGCACGAAGTAGACGAGCGACCAGGCGATGGTGACGTAGAATGTCCACAACCACCATCTCGGCAACGGTTTGTTCAGCTCCTTGATGCCGTCCCACTCATGACCGGTGGTTTCGACGCCGGTGACATCATCGATTTCTCTCTCGCTCATGGCCGTCCCCCGTTCGCCACCGGCCGGCGCGCCGGCTTTTCCTTGAGATCCAGCGCCCGCCGCTGCGCCTCATCGAACCGGCGTTTGTTGCCTGGCCAGAAGACATAAACGAGCACGCCGATAAAACAGGCGATGAAAAACAGGAGCGAAGTGACTTGCGAGAAGGTCGCAACCGTATCATAGCTCATTGGTCACGCTCCTTATCTGAGGTTTGGCCCGGTGGCATCGAAGCTGGCAAAGTCAACCAGCGTGCCGAGCATCTGCAGGTAGGCCACGAGTGCGTCCATCTCGGTCGGCGCTTGACCGAGCTTGCCATCGAACTTGGCGATCGTGACTTTGTCGCCATAACGCTTCTTGAGGCCCTCTTCACCGTCCCCATCAGGCTCCGTTTGTGCCTTCAGGTCATCAGACGCGAATTTGATCTGGTCCTCCGTATAAGGGACGCCGGCAAACTTTAGCGCTTTGAGATGGTTCCCGATGGTGGCGACATCGAGCTTGCGTTCGGCGAGCCAGGGGTAACCCGGCATAATGCTCTCCGGCACCACGGCCCGCGGATTGATCATGTGCTCGACGTGCCATTGGTTGGAGTACTTGCCACCGACCCGTGCGAGATCCGGCCCGGTCCGTTTCGACCCCCACTGGAATGGATGGTCGTACATGCTCTCGGCAGCGAGACTGTAATGGCCGTAGCGTTCGACCTCGTCTCTAAGCGTGCGCACCATTTGGCTATGGCAGACATAGCAACCTTCCCGGATGTAGATGTCGCGGCCGGCAAGTTCCAGCGGCGTATAGGGCCGCATCCCCTTGACCTTCTCGATCGTGCTTTCGACCCAGAAGAGAGGTGCGATTTGCACGATACCTCCGATTGACACCACGATCAGAATGGCGACGGTCAGCAACAGAGAGTGGCGTTCGAGTGTTCCGTGGTTCATTGCTCTGCCCCCTTTATTCAGCCGGTTCCGGCCGCAACTCAGGCGCGGCAGCCACGCGAGGTTGTTCGGCAGCGTCGACAGACTCGGCACCGCGGATCGTCATCCACACATTGTAGGCCATGATGAACGATCCGAGGACGAACAGCAGGCCGCCAATCGCCCGCAGAATATAGAAGGGATGCATAGCCTCGACCGATTCAACGAACGAATATTGCAGGAATCCGAGGCTGTCGTAGGCTCTCCACATCAGGCCCTGCATGATGCCGGACACCCACATCGCGGTGATGTAGATCAGAATGCCGATTGTCGAGATCCAGAAGTGCCACTCGACAAGGCGCAGCGAGTAGAGCGCCTTGCGCTGCCACAACCACGGCACGAGGCAATAGATGGCACCGAATGAGACCATCGCGACCCAGCCGAGCGCGCCGGAATGCACGTGTCCGATTGTCCAGTCCGTGTAATGGCTGAGCGAATTGACCGCTTTGATGCTCATCAGCGGGCCTTCGAACGTGCTCATGCCATAGAAGGCAACCGACACTACCAATAGGCGTACGACGGCATCGGTGCGCAGCTTGTCCCATGCACCCGACAGCGTCATGAGTCCGTTGATCATGCCGCCCCATGACGGCATCCACAGCATCACGGAAAACGTCATGCCGAGCGTCTGCGCCCAGTCCGGCAACGCTGTGTAATGCAGGTGGTGCGGCCCGGCCCATATGTAGAGGAAGATCAGCGTCCAGAAGTGCACGATCGACAGGCGGTAGGAATAGACCGGCCGCTCGACCCGCTTCGGAATGAAGTAATACATGATGCCGAGAAAGCCTGCCGTCAGGAAAAAGCCGACGGCATTATGCCCATACCACCACTGCGTCATGGCATCTTGAACACCGGCAAACAGCGTATAGCTCTTGGCTCCAGTCAACGAGACCGGAATCGCGAGGTTATTGACGATGTGCAGCATCGCGACGGTCACGATGAAGCCGAGATAGAACCAGTTCGCAACGTAGATGTGCGGTTCCTTGCGCTTCCACAGCGTGCCGAGATAGACCAGGAGATAGACCACCCAGACAACCGTCAGCCACAGATCGGCGTACCATTCCGGTTCGGCATATTCCTTGGATTGCGTGACACCAAGGATGTAGCCGGTGCCGGCGATCAGGATGAACAGATTGTAGCCCCAGACGACAAAATAGGGCGACCACCGCCCCGCGAGCCGCGCCTGACTCGTGCGCTGAACCACATAGAGCGACGTCGCCAGCAGCACGTTGCCGCCGAATGCGAAGATCACGGCGGAAGTATGCAGCGGACGGAGCCGGCCGAAGCTCGTCCAAGGCATGTCGAGATTGAGCCATGGGAAGGCCATCTGCCAGGCGATCACGTCGCCCACGACGAAACCGGCAATTCCCCAGAATACGGCGGCGACCGTCGCAACCTTGATCGGTCCGTCGAAATACCCGGAGGTCGGCACCAGCCCTGCGCCGTCGCTGAAGGCGTCAGACAGCACGTAACCGAGACCGAGGAGACCGGCCAATCCGAGTATAGCGCCATGAAATGCCAGGGCCGGATCCTCGGATCCGAACGCGAGAAAACCGCCTAAAACAACCCCGAGGCCGCAGCCAATGACCGCCAGCACGTCGGAAAACGCGCGCTGGCCCTCTGCTATCGCAGACATAGAATATGACCCTCCCAATCCAACCGCCGGGCGCGTCAGGGGCGGCCCGTTGCCAGTACGCGGCGAGGATCGTTCTGTGGGTTGTCACCAACATTGACATGGATCAACCGGGCACCCTGAACAAAGGGCGTAGGTCAAGCAACCGCGCCAATCTCTGGTAAGTTGCGCTGGTTTGTTCGAGAGGTTTGTCCGCTTGACACGGATCAAGGCCGGCCTTCGCGCAACACGGCTACTCAGAAGAACAGCGCGGAATGAGAGGGAGAGCATTGATGAGCTGCTGCACCATGCCGCCATTGTCGGCCGGAGACGTTCCTGTGGCACCGGCGGAGCGCGCCAAATCAAACTGCGCGCACTTGGCCGTATTGTTGCTGTCGTGGCTCCTCCTCCTCGCGGGCTCCTCAGCCCTCGCCCAAGAGAATTCAACGAAAATGCCTAACTGGCGCGGTCGGGTCGACTATTGGCAGCCGCAGTGGATGCAACGCGAACTGTGGGGGCCCGGCCGCATGCCGAAGGGACTTCAGGTGCGCATGCTGCGCCACTGGACCTACGTCAACCACGGAGTGCCAAAGGCTTATGCTGGCGCGCAGTCGACAATAACGCCATCATCCAAGGAACTTCTGGCCGGTGCGCAGCTCTATACGGACCATTGTGCCGGCTGCCATGGCGCCAAAGGGTTGGGCGACGGCAAGGCCAGCCTCTCCTTGATGCCGTCACCGGCACTGTTAGCCTACATGATCAAGCGTCCGATTTCCGCCGACGAATACTTGATGTGGTCGATCGCCGACGGCGGCACGTCATTGCAGACGGCGATGCCGGCCTTCAAGGACAAGCTTTCGAAGGAGGACATCTGGCGGATCGTCGCATATATGCGCAACGGCTTTTCGGCCGATGGCAAGTGAAGTGAAATCAGGTTATAAAATAAGCCGCAGCAATGCGTGTGGATTGGGTGGTGGAAACAAATGTGATCACCGGCGGCAATCCCGACACTGGACGTATTTGGCATTGTCGTGATGTTTCGTGCAACTCGGGCGGCTAAGATGACGAGTGACCGAACCAGATGGCCGATGTTTCGTCAGGTGGAACGGCGCGCGCGTCGCACGCAGGACATGATCACGCGCCTCAATGTTGATGCTTTGAAACTGGTTCGCGCGCGCAGAGGCGAACTTTATGCCGAGGTATCGCGCAAGTGTCTGGAGTGCTGCAACAGTGCGCAATGTATCGCCTGGCTTGAGTTGGAAAAAGATGAGGCAGCGCGCCCTGATTTTTGCCCCAATTTGAAGACGTTTCTACGCTTCAGGCGCGCAGCCGCCAACAAAGCCACGGGGGATACAAATGAGTCGTGCTGATATGTTGCTGGTGGCCGTTGCTGCAATTGCGATCGCCGGAGCGCCCGCCACCTTTGGCTGGGCCCAAGCTACCAAGGGTTGGAAACCGGACAGCAGGCGCGGCTTGCATTTGGCCGAGACGTTGTGCGCCGCCTGTCATTTGATCAGGTCCGATGGAAGCGGAACCGTCGTTGAGGGTGTGCCGTCGTTTCGTGCTATTGCGAATCGGCCGGGGCAAACCGGCGAGCGTATCGCATCGGTCTTGATCAATCCTCACGCTCCCATGCCGCGGATGCAATTGACGCGGCGTGAGATCGGTGACCTCATCGCCTATCTCGAGACGTTTCGTGATCCGGCGACCGGTGCACCACTTCTCAAGGGCGGTAAGCCAAGTGGTAAAAAGCCGGTCTACCCGCGACCATCCTGAAGCGCAGCAATTCGGTGACGCGCTTAACAGCCGCGGGGCTCAGCCGAAGCGCTTTGCGATGTAGTCCTCGACGATGCTCTTGAACTCGTTGGCAATGTTGGGGCCTCGTAGCGTGGCGGCTTTCTTGCCATCGATGAACACCGGCGCGGCCGGCTGCTCCCCCGTCCCGGGCAGTGAAATGCCGATATCGGCATGCTTTGATTCACCTGGCCCGTTGACGATGCAGCCCATCACGGCAAAATTTAAGGATTCGACGCCGGGAAAGCGCGATTTCCAATCTGGCATCCGCTCGCGGATCATGTCTTGCACGTCCTGTGCGAGTTCCTGAAATACCGTCGATGTCGTCCGCCCGCACCCTGGGCATGCCGTGACGATCGGCACGAAGGCACGGATATCCATCGTTTGGAGAAGCTCCTGAGCTGCGCGCACCTCAAGCGTGCGGTCGCCGCCCGGCTCGGGCGTCAGCGAGTAGCGAACCGTATCGCCAATGCCTTTTTGCAGGAGGATGCCCATGGCCGCCGAGGAAGCAACGATGCCCTTCGAGCCCATGCCGGCCTCCGTCAAACCAAGGTGCAAGGCATAGTTGCAGCGCTCCGCCAACATGGAATAGACGCTGATCAGATCCTGCACCGCGGAAACCTTGGCCGAGACGATAATCCGGTCGGCCGAAAGTCCGAGTTCCTCTGCGCGCGCCGCCGACAGCAGGCCCGATTGGACGATAGCTTCGTGCATCACCGCCCGGGCCGGCAAGGGGTTCGTGCATTGCGCATTCTCATCCATCAGATGGGTTAGCAGCTCCTGGTCGAGCGAGCCCCAATTTACCCCGATACGAACCGGCTTGGCATGTTCGAGTGCCATTTCGACAATCGCTGAAAACTGCTTGTCCTTCTTGTTTTTGAAGCCGACATTGCCGGGATTGATTCGGTACTTGTCGAGCGCTTCCGCGCAGGCCGGATTGTCGGCCAGGAGTTTGTGGCCGATGTAGTGGAAGTCACCAACGATCGGCACAACGATGCCGTGCTTGTCGAGCTGTTCGCGAATGCGCGGGACGGCCTTGGCCGCTTCGTCGCGGTCGACCGTAATGCGCACCAGTTCCGAGCCCGCCCGAGCGAGCGCTGCGATCTGATTGACTGTCGCACCGACGTCGGCCGTATCCGTGTTGGTCATTGACTGCACAACCACCGGCGCACCACCACCAACAGTCACGCCGCCGACATCGACGGCAACGGAACTACGACGATTGCTGCGCAGGTCTGCCATGCTCAGCCCTCACAAACAGAGTCGGTCTAACGCCTGATATGGGGCAAAGACGTCAACGACGCAAACGAGATATCAGGCGCTGCGACGGATAGGAGTCGGCTGGCAGGCCATAACGGATTTGCGCCGCTTTGACCGCGGCACGGCTCTTGGCGCCGAGCTTGCCGTCGACGCCGCCCGTATCAAAGCCTCGGCGGATCAGCAGGCGTTGCAGGTCTTGGATTTCCTTGTAGCCGAAGTTCTCGATCGGACCACGCCCGTCGCGGTAGCGCGGTGCACCTGCCAGCCGCGTCGCCAGATACGCCGCGGTGATCGCGTAATTCAGCGACTGGTTCCACTTCGGGTAGATTTGAAAGTTTCGATAGGCGAGGAATGCCGGACCGTTGCGTCCCATCGGCAGGAGCAGCGACGCTGGAAGGTTGTCGTTCTTGAGCGGGCCGCCGTTGCGGCGGCGCACACCCCAGGCTGCCCACTTCGACCGTGGATGCAGGATCGCAAGGTCGGCCTCGCGCCAGGGCAACCGCGACGGTACCTGCACCTCTTCCAGCCAGGGCTCTCCCGCTCGCCAGCCCAGATGACGGATGAAGTTCGCGGTCGAAAAGATGATGTCGGCATCGCTCTTCATCATGTCGCGCAAGCCGTCACCGTCAGCATCGACCGCAAAGTTCAGATAGTGATCCGGCAGGAACTGGGTTTGGCCGAGTTCGCCGGCCCATGAACCAACGAACCGGTTGAGCGGCAGGTAACCGCGATCGACGATCTTCAGCGCCGATGCCAGCTCCTTGCGAAAGAGCTCTGGCCGGCGGCAGTCGTAGGCCAACGTCGCGAGCGAGTTGAACACCGGATATTGCTTCGAAATGCCCTTTCCAAAATCACTCTCGAGCGCCCAGAAAGCGGTAATCACCGCGCCGGGCACGCCGTACCTTTCTCGCGCCCGGCGAAACAGCGAAGCACGCTGCTTGAGCTTGCGGGCCCCGGTTCTGAGCCGGTTTGACGAAACCAGGCGCTTGGAAAAGTCGAGAAACGACAGCGAGAAGAAGCTTTGACGCCGGTCCCGCCGTATGATCTTCGGATCGAATGACACGGGGTCATAGACCTTGCGGATCAGACTTGGGGAAATCTTCTGGCGCAGAAGCTCCTTGCGGAATTCCGCCTTCCACTTCGCGAAGCTGCCGGTGTTGCGGCAGTTTGATTTGGCTGTCGCGGTTTTGATCGGCAGTCCAGTGGCCAACAGCAGCGCTCCGGCAACGGCAAGCATTGAAATTCGCATAGGGTCCTTCTTGCCGGCAGGCGTGGCGGTTGAGGAATCTGGTGAATGGACAACAGCGCCAGATCGTGCGCCCGTCAAGTCTGGCAGCGGCCGGACGCGAAGATTCCACGACCTGGCCCGCATGCGCACGCGATTTCGCCAATTTTGCGATTAACATACCTGCCGCACAGCGGGCGCTGCATTGGTTGCCTCAAACCGGCTCCGGCATGGGAGCTCCGGCGCCATGTGCGTCGGGCCCGTTCCTGGCACACAGGAGCCTCGCGCGCTGTTGCATGGCGCGCCCTGCAAAAAGAGTAGTGAATGGCCACGCGTCAGGCAGGTCAGGCATACATTATCGCGGCTCGGCGCACGGCGCTCGGCCGGGTCGGCGGCCTCCACCGCTTACGCCGTCTCGAAGAATTGGCCGCGCCGGTGATTGCCGCCATCCTTCTCGACGCTGGCCTGGGCGCGGTCGACATCGACGAGATCATTGTTGGCAACGCCACGGCAGGCGGCAATCCGGCCCGAACCATCGCGTTGGCATCCGGCCTGTCGGAAACAGTAACGGCAACAACCGTCGACCAGCAGGATGCCTCCGGGTTGGTCGCGATCCTGCAGGCTCTCCGGTTGGTCGCTCAAGGTGACTCTGACGTCGTTATTGCCGGCGGTGCAGAAAGCGTTTCAACCGCGCCTTGGCGTATCGCCCGTCCACGCAACGTTCACCAGATACCGCACTTCATCAATCCTCAACCCTACGTTGATGAACAAACGCACGTGCCCGTCCCGATCGCTGGCACGGAGCAACTGGCCCGCGAACTGGCGATTTCGCGTGAGCGCCAGGACGCATTTGCACACACATCGTTTGAGCGCGCGCTCGCAGCCCGTCGTGCACGTCGTTTCGAAGGCGAAATCGTACCTCTCATGACGCGGCGGGAAGAAGCTCGCGACCAGACCACCGTCGCCCACGACATCGACGATTTCACTGCCGAGTTGCCGTTTGATGAGGACAACGACGGTACCTTGACGCCGGCGAACACCAGTACCTGGCACGATGGCGCCGCCTTTGTGGCCGTCGTTTCGCAGGGCAAATGGCGTGAGCTGGGCAAGCCGCCGGCATTGTCGCTTGTTGCCAACGCCGCGTTGGGAGTGCCGCCCAATTGCGAGGCACGTGCGCCCATCGCCGCGGTCGAAAAACTTTATGATCGCCTTAACGGTTTCGACCGCTCGGGCGTTGGCATCTTTGAGATGAGCGAGTCGTCTGCGGCCCAGGCCGTTGCCTTGTCAGAGGCTCTTGGCATTGACGAGGCTTGCGTCAATCCCGAAGGCGGAGCCATTGCGCGTGGCCATCCGTTTGGTGCTGCCGGCGCAGTGCTCGTCGTGCGCCTATTCTCCCAGTTGGTGCGCGAGGCACGGGCCGATCGGCCGGATTTCGGTGTCGCAACCCAGGGAGCCGGGGGCGGCCTTGGCGTGGCAGCATTGTTCATCGCCATCCAGGCGAAAGGCTAGATCGGCAGCCCCTTCTTCATCAACTGCTCGATCAGCTTCTTGCGAATGATGTCGCGGCTGTCGCCACCGCCGAAGCTCATCGCACCCGATGAAAACGTCGTCCCGAACGTCAGCACGAGATTGACCGTCTGGCCGATCGCGCTGATGAACTGGCGATCGTGCAGCGCCTTCAAGGGGTGGATGAAGGTCGCCCAGATAACGCCGCGCGCAATTGCGTATCGGGCATCGAGGGCGGTATCGAAATTGGCTTGCATCAGCCGTTTGAGCAAGCCTTCGGGTATGCCTTCCGTCTGGCTGACGGGTGACAAGATTCGCATGCGGTTGTTGAGGACATCGGTCACAATGATGACCGGCCGCTCGCTGATCGTGAATTGCCACATGCCGGGTCGCGGCACTTTCACGTCCTTGTCGAGCCGACGAATGATTTCCTCCATACGCGCCGTCGTCATCGTGCCCTCGTAGGGTGCAGCCTCGCGCTTTTTTCCCCCGGACGCGTTGTCGCCTGGTTTCTTCTTCTCGGCGCTCTGTGGTGATTTGATCACCGGCTTGTCAGCCGGTGCGGCGGATGGTTTGCTGGTCTGCTCCGCGGTCGCCCCCATAGGATAGGCAACGATCAGGGCAGTAAGAGCGAAAGCACCGATAAGGCCACATCCGGTCAAGCAAGGAAGAGTTGCCGGTATATGGCAGCGGGCGGGGTGTGTCGAAACAGACTTGGTCATGCGAACAGCCTAACCCAATTGCTCAGACCGGCCCAATCACAGTCTGCTCAAGTTTGCGCTGAGCAAAAGCGCCCAGGGCGTAAACCAAAGTGCAGGGGTAACTCGCACGAGGGTTACTTTGGGGCCGTCTTGCCGAGTTGCAGCATATGCAGCAGGCCGCTCGACGCCGCGCCACCGATCACGCACGGCAGGCCGAACTGCACTTGGCCCATGGCGCTGGCTGCCACGCAACCGACCGTCATTGCCATTTGCCCGGCCCTTCCCCACCAAGCCCACTTGTTCCACTTGGCGGGACCATTGGTCTTGAGTTTTTCGATCGCTGCCAACGTCTTGCGCCTGAGCTTTCCGACCTCATAGTTCTCGGCCGCCAATATGACCTCGCGCAGGTGCGGGCCGATCGACTTTGGCTGGTGCGCCTGTTCGGCGCGCAAAAAGTCGAGCAAATGCTTGTCGCGCGCGGCATTGTTGGCCAGCGTCCATTTCGCCATGCTGCCGACCGTAAGCTTTTCGAGGTCGTTTTCTTCACCTGCCCATTCAAGCGCTGAAACGATCTTTTGTGCCGGATAGTAGGAGCCCGTGGCGAAATAAAATCCCCACCACGCATCCAGTATGTGCGGACCTTCGTCAAACGAGGCTTTCTCCAGCGTCCGGCCTTTCCCGAACATGTACTTGCTGATCAACACTTTGCGCCCGGGCATGCGCTCGGCCACTTTCTGCAAAATCGCCTTCCACTGCGGCAGACCGGAATAGGCAATTCCGCGGATCACAATCACTTGGTGCTCCGGCCGAAGCGGAAACATGTCCTCGACGAGTTCCAGCGCTTTGGTCTGATTGTCCGCGAGCACACCGGCAACGAACCCAAAATATATCCCGGCCCGTTCATCGTCATCGAGCAGGCCGAGCCGCGCGGTCGCTTTGACGAACGCCGGCAGCAGGTCAGCAATCGGTTCCTCACGGTAGTTGTTTATGAAGGTGAGGACCTGTTCGCGATTGTCGAAGATTTTGGGTTTGGCTCCAAGGGCCGGCGCCGAAACGGCGGGCGACAATACGACTGCAGCGATCAACAGCCATAGACAGACAATAGGATAGGTTGAGCCCGCACAACCAGAACCACTCAAACGCGCTGCAGACATCTCGCGGCCTCGCTCCGGCCAATCCACCACCTCAATTGGCAACTTGGCCACCGCGCTGTGGCGATTTGATGGACAAGAGCTTGAGCAGCGCGCCACTGAGCGGGATGGTCTGGGTTAAGGCCTACCTGTTCACCAGCCGAACGTCAGCCCGCGGCCACCGAATATACTGCCTTCGTTGGTAATCCCTTGGTTGGGCCCCATGCCTTCATCGGAATACCAAAAGTCGACGGTCTTGACGCGCAGTGTCTCGGAACAGGATTTCGAGCAGTAGACCCAAGACCCGCCGGGCAGTTGCACCTGGTAACCAAGGCGGGTGCGCCGTACAGCGCCACTCACCGTGCCATTCCCGAACTCGCTACGGGCGGTCACATAACCCACTTTCCCGGCACTCGCAGGCGTGTTGACTGAAACAGCGACAGTGGCGGCAAGGCCGGCCAACAGGATTGAAGTGCGCATCGGCTTTTCCATTTTGAGTTTCGCATCTCGACCCCCCGGTCGCCGCTAACCCTCGGCAATACACGGGTGTTTCACTGCGATGTACCATGGTTTGCGCGCAATTGTGGCAACGAACACGTTTTTTTGCTTGCCGTGCCTCGGTTGCGACAAGGGCGGGCGGGATGTAATCGCTGCAACTCTCGCCCGGATCTGCCGAGAGACTGGTCGCGGCCAGGCCAAAACATGTATGCTTCGCGGTGAGGCGCCCGAGAGGCGGCGATGAGATCACAAATTTGGCAACGGAGGACAACATGGCGGACAAGGTGGCGGTGGTGACAGGCGCAGGCAGCGGTATCGGAAGGGCGTCTGCGCTCGCGCTGCAAAACGCGGGCTACCATGTTGCACTCGCCGGACGTCGCGCCGGGCAGCTCGAAGAGACGGCCGGCATGGCGGCTGCCGGCGGTGGGCGCATGCTCGCGGTACCGACGGATGTCGCTGATCACGCCTCGGTCATCGCCTTGTTCGCCAAAACGAAGCAAGAGTTCGGCCGCCTCGACCTGCTGTTCAACAATGCTGGTATGGGCGCGCCTCCGGTCGACCTCGAAGATCTGCCATATGACGCCTGGCGCCAGGTCGTCGACGTCAACCTTACGGGTTCATTCATCTGTGCCCAGGAAGCAATCAAGATCATGAAGGCGCAATCCCCGATGGGCGGGCGCATCATCAACAACGGTTCAATTTCTGCTTACGCCCCGCGCCCGAATTCGGTTGCCTACACCTCGACCAAGCACGCCATTACCGGGCTGACCAAGTCGATCTCGCTCGATTGCCGCAAGTACGACATCGCCTGCGGACAACTCGACATCGGCAACGCCGATACCGACATGGGCGGTCGGATGAAGAACGGCGTCCCGCAAGCGCACGGCGAGATCATGGCCGAAGCCGTGATGGACGTGCAGCATGTCGCGGACGCGGTTGTCCATATGGCCAGCCTGCCGCTCGACGCCAACGTCCTGTTCATGACGGTGATGGCGACAAAGATGCCGTTCGTCGGCCGCGGTTAGAGCGCCGGTCTGGCACCAAACGCGACGCAGTGATGCCTCCGGCGATCATGGCGGCCTGGTCCTGAAAGATGCGCCCCGTGGTTACGCCGGAAATTCGTATCCAGCTGCGCGCGCCGCGCGGTCCCAGGCCAGCGTTTCGGCAAATGTGTGGTGATCGACGGACGCAAAGCCGTCGATGAGGAGTGCCTCGCGGAAGGCTTCGAACCAGGGCTCATTGTGCGCGGAAGTAAAGGCCGTGCGCAGGCGCGCGACAGCATCATCAGGCAGTGCGGGCGCCGCGACGAAGGCGGGCATCGGAGCAGTTGATGTCGAATCGAGAATGCGCACATCTTCTGTCAGGTCGGGCTGGTATTTCGCGATCAGCATGTGCCAGTAGGCATCGAGCGGGCCGATGTCGATCGTGCCGTCACGCACCTGGTCAAGGATCGCGCGGGCAGTGACAAGACCGCCGATACTGCGACAATAGAGTGTCGGCCTTTCGTCCGTGCGGTACGTGAGAAGATGATGGCGGAAGGCATTGAAACCGGAATGCGAGTGTTCCACCGTCCAGCCCGCCGTACCACCAAAGGTGTCCTCGAGCGCTTGGAAGGGTGCATCCCGCCGTACGATCAGGTCGCTGCGATAGACCGCCTGTCCGTGCGCCCACTCTGCGCGCGGGATGGGTGCCGCTAGAGGTACAACATCGGCAATCCTGAGCGCGATCGGATAGCCGCACATTTGCACGCAGCCCAGATCATCACGCTGCCAAAGGTCTTCCAGAGGTTGCGGTGCAGGATAGGCCAGGTATTTCAGTGAAACGCCGGCGCACTCGGCCACCTTGGCAATGAGCGCCGCCCATGCCGACTCGGCTACCGGAGCGACGGCATACATGCGTGCGTTTGCAATGAAGTCCATCGACTATCGTCTCCCGTTCTCTTTCGCATGGGCCGATTGGATCATGCGCGGCGGCACCAACGCACCATTGGGCCGACATCAATATCGTCGAGCAAATTTGGCGCCGGACACGTGGTCGAGCGCGCCGAGCTGCACATGACACGCCTTCTCGGTGTCGCTATCATTCCCACATCTCGAACGCCATGCAGCGACGAAGGCTCCCGCCCATCGCCCAGCCTGTCAAGAACCGCGGATTGATCACTGCGACCGCGATCCTCGCCAGCATGATCTATTCGATCGACTGGACGATCGCGGCGGTTGCACTACCGCACATGCAAGGAACCTTCTCTGCGACGCAGGACCAGATTGCATGGGTTATGACATCCTACATTGTCGTCAGCGCAATTATGCTTCCGACGACCGGCTGGTTGAGCGCCTATGTTGGCCGCAAGCGCCTGTTCCTGATTGCGATTGCCGGATTCACCATCTTTTCGTTTTTGTGCGGTGCCGCCGATTCACTGCAGACTGAAATACTGTTTCGGGCCGGACAAGGCTGTTTCGGTGCCTTCCTGCTGCCGCTGTCGCAATCGCTGCTGCTCGACAGCTACCCGCCGGAGGAACATGCGCGCGCCACGGCACTTTGGGGCCTTGGTGTCATCTTCGGTCCTGTCATCGGACCGACCATCGGCGGTTACATGACCGACTTTTATTCTTGGCGCTGGGTGTTTTACATCAACGTTCCGGTCGGCCTCGTAGCCTACCTCGGCGGACTTTTGTTTCTCCCTGGCGACGATCCGGGGCGCGAGCGCACGCGCTTTGATACCTTCGGCTTCTTTGCCATCGCGCTTTGCGTCGGCTCGTTCCAACTGATGCTCGACCGCGGAGAACGCCAGGATTGGTTCGAGTCGCTCGAGATTCAGATCGAGGCGGGCCTGTTCCTGCTAGGGCTCTACCTCTTCATCGTGCACGCGTTGTCGGCACGCCATCCGATCGTCAACCTGCGCCTCATGCTCGACCGCAATTACGCGCTCGGTTTGCTGTTCGCCTTCCTGTACGGCGTTTTGACGTTGCCGCCGATGATCCTGCTGCCGCCGTTTCTGGCCTCGCTGCAAGGTTATCCGGTGGCAACCGTCGGCCTATTGATGTCGCCGCGCGGGCTCGGACTGATGCTGGCCATGCTCATCCTCGGACGCGTCGGCGATCGTATCGACCCGCGTCTCACACTGTTCGTCGGGTTTACGGCAATGGGTATACCGAGTTGGTACATGGCCGGTTGGAACCTGGAGGTCGACGCCTTCGAGGTTGTCTGGACGGGCGTCCTGCAAGGCATCGGGGCGGGTGCCATCATCGTGCCGCTGGGTGCCGTGACTTTCGCGACCCTGGACCAGAAGCATCGCACTGAAGCCGCTTCAATTTGGAACCTGGTGCGCAGTGCCGGCAGCGGCATCGGCATCTCGCTCGCGGTATTCATTGTCGCGCGAATGGCAAATGTCACGCGCAGCTCTTTGGTTGAACAGATCTCACCCTTCAATCCGGCCTATCAGGCGCTGGCGTTGACAGGCACTATCCAACTCGGTTCGCCCGAACATCTCGCCAGGCTCGATGAACTGGTGACCCGCCAGTCGTTGCTCGTCGGCTATATCGATGTCTTCCAAGTCACCGCTGTCGCCGCATTCGCCATCCTGCCGCTGGTTTTCCTGCTATCGCGTCCGGGTCGGTAATCCGTTGTCGGCTCGACACGGACCAATTGGGCTATTCAGCAGTTTTGGAAGAATGTCGTGAGGCAGCGCCAGGTTTTCTTTGCCGTATCGGTGACGGCCGAACCGGCGTTCTTCACTGCATCGCCCGCCTTCTCAAGTTGCTGTTGCGACGTCTCGACGGTGCGCTTGGCAAGCTCAACCACTGTCTTCGGTTCACCATCGCGCGGCTTCGGTTCTTTGATCGGTTTGCGAAGTTTCGCTTCATCGCCCGGGCGCAGCGGCTTCGGTAGGCGGTTGACGTATTGCCGCGCCATCTGTGTCAGGTCAACCTTGACCACAGGCGCCTTGCACACTTGCTCGTGGGCCGTATTGGCCTTGCAGCTTCCATGTCCGTAGGCCTTGGCGATGTTTTGAACGCAGGCTAGTTGAACGAGCCGCCGGTTATCCAGAAAGACTTGATGCTCAGCCGCCGCCTGCGGCAGGCAGCGATATTGCGCCGCCGGCGCTTCACACACGACGCAAATTTCGGCGGCGCCTGCTGGCTCCGAAAGGTAACCTATGAGGCAAAGGCCGAGCACAGCGCTGGCAGTCTTCATGCGGGACATGGCCATTCTCCCAGGAGTTCGCCTGCAACCTACGGCATGCCGTTGCGCCCGTGGGCTTGGTAGGGCGGTCGCTCGGCGAGGCGATCGTAGTAAGCCTGCGTATAGGGCAGTTTCGGTTTTGGAAAGTCGATGCTGTACCAACGGTTGACGACCAGCCCCGCCGGAATGTCTGCGATCGTGAAGTTTTCGCCCATCAGATATGGTGTGCCATCGGCCAAATAGGCTTCCAGCATTTCCATTATCCGGGTCCAGCCGTTTTGGGCTTTTTTCTGGATGTCCGGATCCTGGAATTCCGCGACATTGAAAACGCGTGCCATCATAATCGGACGCACGTCGACGTAGAGGTCCTGGCTGGCCCAGTCCATCCACGCCTCGCAGCGGAACCGCTCGTGCAGATCCGTCGGATAAAGATCGCTGCGTTTGTGGCGCACGGCCAGATAGCGCACGATCGTATTGCTCTCGCGCAGCGTATAGCCATCGTCATCGATCGCCGGAACGACCTCAAATGGATTGATGCGCTTGTAGGCTTCATCCGTCGTCGGACGATAGCCGCGGCCCCAGTCCTCTCGGTCGTAGGCCAATCCCAGCTCTTCGGCCATCCAGAGCACCTTGCGAACGTTGATCGAGTTGGCCCGCCCGTAGATCTTCAGCATCTTTCCCCACTCCTTCAGCGCCGCGCGGGCGATGTCTCAAGCAGCAAACCTAGCATGCACGTGATTGAATTGCACCGTGGCTGCTGCTTGCGGGGTTATTGCGGACCGACTTAGTCTAATGTCGAACCAGGAGCCGGCAGCGGTGGAGGGGCAGAAAAATCGGATGCTTGCCGCAGGCAGGCAGGTGTTCATCCATGCAGCGGACCCTGTTCACTTTATCACGAGGCCATGTGATGTCCGAAACTGACCTTCACGAGATGACGCTTGCTGAAATGGCATCGGCAATCGCACGCAAAGACCTCTCACCCGTTTCCTTGATGCAGGCATTGATCGCGCGCTCGGAGGCGCTGCAGCCGCAGCTCTTTGCCTACATCACACCGACGTTCGAGACAGCACTTGAGGCGGCCAAGGCCGCCGAAGCCGACATCATGTCTGGCAATCGCCGCGGCGCGATGCACGGCATCCCGTTCGCGGTTAAGGACATCTACGACACGGCCGGCACGCTTACCACAGGCCATTCCAAGACCAACATCGACCGGGTACCCGATACAGATTGTACGGCCGTTGCACGGTTGAATCAGGCTGGCGCGATCCTCACCGGCAAACTCGCAACGCACGAGTTTGCCCACGGCGGGCCGTCATTCGACCTTCCCTGGCCGCCTGCCCGGAACCCTTGGAACACGGCGCACTTCACGGGAGGATCGTCGTCAGGCTCCGGCGCGGCGGTGGCAGCCGGTCTGGTTCCGGCGGCACTCGGTTCTGACACCGGCGGTTCGATAAGAAGCCCGTCGGGCTTGTGCGGTATAGCCGGCTTCAAACCAACCTATGGGCGGGTCAGCCGCGCCGGCGTGATACCCAACTCCTACACCTACGATCATTGCGGACCGATGGCACGCACAGCCGAGGATTGTGCGATCATCATGAACGCCATTGCCGGATATGATCCCGCCGATCCGGCATCAGCGAACGTGCCGGACGAAGATTTCGCGCGCGAGATCGGAGAGGGAGTAAAGGACCTAAGAATTGGCGTGATCCGGCACTTCTGGGAGCGGGACTCGAAACCACACGCCGATCTCGCGCCGGCGATGGAACAAGCAATCGCCGTTTTCAAGGATTTGGGCGCGATCGTCGAAGACGTTGAGTTGCGCGAACTCCAGTATTACCAGGACGTCAAGATTGTCACGGCCGAGGCCGAGGTGTTGTCGATCAACCTGCGGCAGTTGATTGCCCGGCCAGGCGACTTTGGCCAGGATTTCCGTTGTCGTGTACTGCCGGCCTGCCTGTTCACCGCGGAAGATTACGTGCGAGCAGGCCGCGAACGCCGCGCAATTGTCTCGGAAATGGCGGACCTTTACGGTCGCTTTGATTTGTTCCTGACCGCCAACACCTCTGCTGCACCGCGCATCGACAATCACGATGTTTCGTCGTTCTTTCGCACGCCGAGCTTCACAACGCCGTTTAATTGCACAGGCGGCCCCGCCCTGGCACTGCCTTGCGGGTTGACGGCCCAAGGTCTACCGCTTTCCCTGCAAGTGGCGGGACGACCATTCGACGATTCACGCGTGCTGCGCGCAGGCCACGCCTACGAGCGCGCCGCCGGCCACTACCGCAAGCGTCCGGAGCTGAAAGTCGGCGCGCCGCCGGCGGCCATCGATCCGCAGATCTGGGTGCCGGATATCAGCGACGTACCGGCCGCAGTCCGCGATCACACGGTCCGCGCGGCACGAAATCACGGCCTTGAGCTACCGGATCCGATTCTTCAAGAATTGATCGCAATCGCACCCGACGCGCTGGCCATGGCCGCCAGACTCAAGCGCGACCATGCGCGCACAGAGGAAGTGTCTTCGATTTTCGATATCGCGCGCGAGCGGCCCGCGGGCTGACCGACGCTTGTAGCACCGTGATCGCCGCTCAGTGCGACGGAGCACTTGCCCTATTGCCGAGATAGAGAACGAGACAGCCGAGGACGATCATTGGCAATAATCCCTCGAGCGCCATGATGAACAGCGCCCGATCGGATGCAAAGTGATTGAACAGCGTGCCAGCGTTCCATAACCCGAGAGTTCCACAACCGATACACAGCGACAGAAACCCAAACGCGCGCCCGCGTAGTTCGGGTGGCGTTGTCGTGTAGATCAAGGTGTATTGTGTCGCCGAAAAGAATGCGCCGCCAATGCTGAGCACGATCAAGGCAGCCAGCGTCATGCCCGGTGTCAGAACGAACGACAGCGCCAGCACCGCGAGCATGTAGATCATCGGTCCGGCAAAATAGACGCCAAAGAACATTGGCTGGCGAATGAAGAACCCGACGGCGAGCGACCCGATCAAACCGCCGATGCCTTCGAATGCCGCAAGCGTACCGACACCGGCGGGCGAAAGACCGAAGTCTTTCTGTGCGAACACCGGCAGCATTGCAACAAAGGGAATGCAGAACAGATTGTAGAGGGTGGTAACGCCGAGGATGACGACAAAGCGCGGGTTGCCGAGGAGCGAGACCTGGCTGGCCCTCGCCGTGTTCGCAGCGGGAGCTGTGCCTGGTTCGCCCTTCTCTGCCTGCGTACCGGAAGCTGCCGCAGGTCGCGGAAACCCGAGCGCCAGCACGAAACAAAGCGCGTAGATGGCGAGGTTAAAGCTGAACACTCCGACCGGGCCAAACCATTGATACACGATGCCGCCCACCAGCGGTCCGAGGCCGCGGGTTGCGTAGTTCGTGATGTTATCAAACCCCATCGCCCGTCCGGCCCGATCTGCTCCGACGGCATCGAGCATAAACCGGCGCCGGATCGGCATATCTGTCAGCCAGTAGATGCCGGTTGCAATCGTGGCGAAAATCACGGTCCCGTATGTTGCCCGTCCGGTTGCCGCCAGATACGCCATTGTCGCCGACGTTACGCACATCATGGCGAGGCCGATCAGCAGCCAGCGCTTGCGGTCGATACGGTCGGTGAACGAACCAACGACATAGCCGAGCGCCACGTAGGGGGCCAGACGCAGGATCGCCAACAAGGCAACGAGCGGTGCCGATTTGGTCAACTGGTACGCAAAAACGCCGAGTGCAAGAAACTCAAGCCAACGCGCAATGCCGCTCATCATGCCGAGCAGCCAGCCGCGCCGATAATCCGCGATGGCAAAGAGATGTGGTGAGGCTTGGCGCGCGGTCGCACCCTGTGATGTTGCCGGGTCGACTTTCACGGCCCCGCTCAACGCTTGGCTTTGATCTGCACCTCGATCAGGTGCGGCTGTTTGGAGGCGACGGCGTTCGCGATTGCCGGCCCGAGGGCGTCGGCATGCTGCACCCGGGTCGCGTCCACGCCCATGCCGCCCGCCATACTGACGAAATCGAGCTGCGGCGACGCCAGATCCATATGTGCGTAGGGTTCCTGCGACGTAATCCCGAAGCGCTGGCGGTAGACATCGATGTTGTGCTTGAGGATCCTGTATTCGCGGTTGGCGAGGATGATGACGATGATCGGCAAATTGCAGTGCGCCGCCGTCCACAGCGCCTGGATCGAATACATCGCGGAGCCGTCACCGGAAATGCAGAAGACCCGGCGCTTGGGCTCGGCTACTGCAACTCCAAGCGCACCGGCCAGCCCCTGCCCGATGCCACCGCCGCGCGCACCGAAATAGTCACCGGCCTGCGCAAAGTCGATCGTCCGCGCGAGATCGAGGCTTGCAGTAATTGTCTCATCGACGACGATGGCATCGCTTGGCAGTGCATCGCGGATCTCGGCCATCACGCGCGGCATCGAAATCGGCTCGCGTGACCAGGCCTTTTCTGCGCGCGCCCATTGCGCGCTGATCTCTGCGTCTTTGCGTTCACGCAACGCGTCATTGCGAGCCGCGGCGCCGTCGCGAAAGTCCTGCCCGGCGACGCTATCGATCTTGCTCACAAGTGCGCCAATGGTGGCACGAATGTCTCCGACAAGGCCGATGTCCGGCGCAACACTGTGAGCAAGCTGGTCGGCGCTTGCCTCGATGTGGATTAAATTGGCATCTGCTGGAATCGGACGTCCCGGCGTGTACCACACATCCTCGAAGAACGAGCCGCCGATCAGGACAACCGTATCGTTTCCACCGAGCGCCTTTGAAATAGCGGCCGCATCGAGCCCCAGACCGAGACGTGCTGAAGGATGCGCGGTCGGGAATGAGTTTTGCAGCTTCAGTCCTTCGACCCAGACCGAAGCGCCGAGCAATTCAGCCAGTTGCACAAGATCGTCGTTTGCACGCGAGCGCGCAACGTCGTCCCCGGCAACGATCACGGGGTTGGCGGCGGCGAGCAGGAGGTCAGCCGCTGCCGCGACGCCGTCAGCGTTTGCGCAGGCAAGCCGGTGCAGCGCGGCAGGAGGTGCACTCGCTGCCGCGATCTCGGTGTCTTGTTCCATGACGTCGATCGGCAGCCCGACGAAGACCGGCCCGGCCGGCGGGTCGTGCGCGACCTTGAAGGCGCGGCGCAGTACTGGCGCCATTTCGTCCGCGCGCTCCACCTGCACGCTCCATTTCACCACGGGTGCTGCCATCGCCACCAGGTCATGTCCGAGCACCGGCCGGTTGAGGCGCAATCGCGTATCTTGTTGACCCGCCGTCACGATCATGGGCGAACAGGATCTGAGCGCCCCGTACATCATGCCAATTGCATTGCCGAGCCCGGGCGCAACGTGCAGGCTGACCACACCGGTTTGGCCCGATGCCTGCGCGAAATAGCTTGCCGCACACAGTGCGATACTTTCGTGCAGCGCCGTGATGTAACGCATTGAAGGGTAGGCAGCGAGGCCGTCGAGCAGCGGGCTTTCCGTGGTCCCGGGATTGCCGAAGATGTGGCTCACGCCATGCGCCGCAAGGCTGTCCATGAAAACCTGTCGTCCGCGCATGCCTTCTCCCTGTGTGCCAGTGCTCGTTTTCAGTTCTTGTTGCCAGTTTTTGTTGCCGGTACGTGTTGCAGGGCACAGGATAGTAGCATCAGATGGCCCCTGCGATGATAGCACTGCCAGCATCGTCAGTCTGATTTTGGATCTTTCGCCTTAACGGCCTTGTCGTCCCTGCTAGACTTCTGCAGGTGAGAATGATCTTGGTGTTGTTCGGAGGCTGCGATGGTTGAGGTTGGCGCGCGCGATATCGATGCCAAAAGCCCGCCGGCGATGCGCATTGACAGATTGTCAGACGTAATGGGCGCAGAAATTTCCGGCATCGACCTGTCGAGCACGCTAACGCCGGAGGCCAAGGCGGCCATTCTGGATGCTTTTCTCGAACACCATCTTCTGGTGTTCCGCGACCAGCACCTGTCACCGGACCAGCAGCATGCCTTCACTGAAAACTTTGGTGAACTCGAGGGGCATGTCGCGCGGAAAAGGGATGGCACTCGGCTATCATTGGTCCACGTCGTCGACAATCTCGATAAGCATGGCCGCCCGACGCCGCAACCCCACAGCACCGGCAATTACTACTGGCACACCGACAAGTCCTATCATGCCGTGCCATCGCTCGCGACGCTGCTGCACGCTGTTGAAATTCCGCCCGAAGGCGGTGATACGCTATTTGCCAACATGTATCTCGCCTACGATGCACTCAGTGAAGACAGGAAGCGTGAACTGGATGGCCTGAGCGTGGTCCACAGTTGGGAGCAGAGCCGTCTCAACTCGGGCAACAAACCGGCAAGCGAAGACGAAAAGCGCGAACGGCCGCCTGTGACGCACCCGCTGGTGCGCACTCATCCCGATACCGGTCGCAAGCTCCTTTACATCGGCACGCACGTATCCCACATCGTTGGCCGGCCGGTCGAAGAAGGTCGCAAGCTGCTGTTCGATCTCCTCCACGAGGCAACCATCGATGCCCATGTCTATCGCCATGCATGGCGACCCGGAGATTTGTGTATGTGGGACAACCGCTGTCTCTTGCATCGCGCCGATATGAACTACGACATGGGTGAGCACCGGCGCATCCTGCATCGCACCGTCGTGCGCGGCACGGTGCCCGTTTAGCGAAATCCGGACGAGCTGATCTGCAGGGGGAGTATTGCCGATGGCCCAAGCAATCGAAGTGGTGCCGACCGGTGCAGCACTCGGCGCCGACATCATTGGCCTCGACCTGAACCGTGAGATCGACGAGGAAACGTTTGAGCAGGTCTACAGGGCCTGGAACGATCACTTGGTCTTGCGCTTTCGCGGTCATACCCTTGATGACGAGGCGCTCATCCGTTTCTCGGCACGTTTCGGTGACCTTGATGATGCCCCGGTGCGCGCCGCTCATTCACTTTACGAGCGCACGCACAAAAAGATCGCGGTGATGTCGAACATTGTCGAGGACGGTAAACCGATCGGCGGTCTCGGCAACTCCGAACTCGTGTGGCACCAAGACATGAGCTACAAGGACCTGCCGCCCAAGGCGAGCCTGCTCTATGCCATCGAAACTCCGGCAACCGGCGGCAGCACCGAATTCTATAATCTTTATACAGCCTTTGAGACCCTGCCCGATGACCTCAGGTCGCGGATCGATGGAATGTCGTGCAAGCATGACGCAACACGCAACTCTGCAGGCGAACTGCGCCATGGTGTGCGCGACGCATACTCCAATGAAGAGCGCCCCGGCGCGGTTCATCCATTGGCCGTTCGCCATCCCGAGACCGGGCGCACCAGCCTTTACCTCGGCCGTCGTCCCAATGCCTGGATTGTCGGGTTGCCGGACGCAGAGAGTGACCAATTGCTCGACGAACTGTGGGCGCATATCGAGGACGGTGATCAATACTGGTCACAGGATTGGCAACCGGGCGATCTGGTGATCTGGGACAACCGCTGCACGCTTCACCGGCGGGATCGGCTCGACCCAGACCAGCGCCGTCACCTCCATCGCACGCAGGTGCGCGATGTCGCCCGCCCGATCGCGGCCTGAATTTTGTCGGTTCGGTTTGCGCCTGCCCCGTTTGGCCTGGAGCTCTCTTTACATCTTCTTGCCGGCCAGCCAGCCGCCGTCGACGGGCAGCGTCACGCCGGTGATGAAACTCGCCTCGTCCGACGCCAGGAACAGGATCGCCCGTGCAATCTCGTCCGCCTCGCCCCAGCGGTTCATGGCGTGGATCGCGCGTACGGTATTGGCCATGTCCGGGTCCTGGAAATACCGCTCGGTCAGCGCCGTGCGCGTCACGCCCGGCCCGACCGCGTTCACCCGAATGCCGGTGGTCCCGAACTCGAGGCCCATTTCCTTGGTCAAACCGACGACGGCGTGTTTCGATGCGGTGTAGGCCGGGCGGTTCGGCGCCGCCGTCAGTCCGAGCGTCGAGGCAAGGTTGACGATCGCGCCCGGTTTGCCGGCCGGCAGCAGGCGGCGCACAAAGGCTTGTGAGCACAGGAAGACGCCCGTCAGGTTGACGTTGATAACCCTGCACCACTCCTCGTACGGCAGGTCGGGAACCGGTTCGATCTCGCGCACGCCAGCACTGTTGATGAGAACATCGAGAGCGCCGAGGCGGTTTTCGGCTGTTTCGAAGAATGCCGTCACGGCCTCCGGGTTGGTGGTGTCGAGCGTGAACGCGTGGGCCTTGCCGCCGCGCTTGGCAATCTCGTCCGCCGTACGCCCGGCGGTATCAGCGTCGATATCGGTACAGGCAACCACCGCGCTTTCCGCGGCAAACGCGAACGCGGTTTCGCGCCCGATACCGCTACCGGCACCGGTAATTACCACACCCTTGTCCTGAAATCGCATGGCTGGAAAACCTCCTCGCCGGGCGCAACATATCGGCTGCCATCAGACCACAGCCGGCGATCGTGCAGCAATGCGAAAGCGTATCCCGGTTGCGATAGTTCCGAGACCTGCCTGTCACCGGCGTGGGTGGCAGGTTAGGGTCACCGGGCCAATTGCGAGGCGCCGGGGTCGCCGCGCGCCGCGCACTCCAGGCAGATGTGAATGCTGCTTCGAGCAACAGGGAGATCGGGCGATGGATGTCGGTTTCATGATGCTTTACGCCAGCTACGGCTGGGATTCTTGTTCCGACGACCAGGTGTGGGAGGAAGAGCTGCGCCTGGCGGAAGTTGCAGCCGCATCCGGCTTCGACATTCTGTGGTCGACGGAGCATCATTTCCGCGACTATTCCTTCTGCCCGGACAACATTCAGCTAATGACGCATCTGGCGGCAAAGCACCCCAACATTGACGTTGGCACGGCTGCCGTCATCCTGCCTTGGCACGATCCGCTTCGCGTTGCGGAAAATGCTGCCGTGCTGGATCTGCTCAGCGGCGGGCGGTTACGGCTAGGTTTTGGCCGCGGTCTTGCGCGGCGGGAATTCGAAGCCTTCAGGATCAGCATGGACGAATCACGCGGCCGCTTCGACGAAGCCGCACCGATGATCATCGAAGCCTTGAAAACCGGCTTCATCGAAGGCGACGGGCCATTCTACAAGCAGCCGCGCACCGAGTTGCGCCCGCGGCCGAAATACTCCATGGACGGGCGTATCTACGCTGTCGCATCGAGCGAGGACTCCGTCGTCTCCGCCGCCAAACTGGGCGCCCACATTGTGATGTTTGCAGACCGCCCGTGGGAGATGCGCGCGCCGGTCATCGAGCGCGGTCGCCAATTGCACCGGGAATTCCACGGCACGGAACCGCCGGTCGTGATGCTGACAGACTTCTGCATCTGCGGGCCCGATCTTGCCGAGACGGAACATTGGGCGCGCCAGTACCAGGGCAAATTCGTCGAAAGCAATTTTGAGCATTATGAATTCCTCGGCGAACACTTCAAAGACGTCAAAGGCTACGACTCCTACCAGCAGAAGGCCGAAATCGCCCGTCAAGGCGGCGGTCTCGCTGCGTCCGTCGACGGCTTTATGGAAGCGGCGAGCTGGGGCACACCGGACCGCATTTTGCGTGGCCTTGAAAAGCGGCGGGAGGTCGTTGGTGATTTCGAACTTAACGTCGCGTTCAGATTTGGCGGCGTGCCTTTTGGAATTGCCGAACAAGGCCTCAAGTTATTTGCCAAAGAGGTCTTGCCGGTCCTCAAGACTTGGCAGCCGGCAGCGGCTGTCGCTCAATAGAGTTAGATTTCGGCAAGTGGAGAGCAAGTATGGATCTCGGCCTGAACGGTCGCCGGGCAGTCATCACAGGTGCCAGCCGTGGCATTGGACTGGCCATTGCCGAGGCGTTGGCAAAGGAAGGTGCGAGTGTCGCGATCTGCGCCCGCGGGACCGACCGGCTTGCACAGGCGCGAAAGCGCGTCGCGGCTTACGGTGGAACGGTGCACGCGCAAGTGTGCGACGTCGCGTCTGCCGACCAACTGTCGGCATTTGTCGATGGCGCTGCAGCAGCTCTCGGTGGGCTAGATTGCCTCGTCAACAATGCCAGCGCATTCGGCCGAAGCGATGATGAGGCCGGCTGGCAGGGCAGCGTCGACGTTGACCTTATGGCCAGCGTACGCGCCTCGTGGGCTGCAATCCCGCATCTGGAAAGGGCCGGCGGCGGCGCAATCGTCCATGTGTCGTCTATATCTGGGCTTACGGCATCGACGAGAACGCCACCCTACGGTGCGATCAAGGCGGCGCTCATCCAGTGCACCAAGACACAGGCGCTCGATCTCTCCGCCAGGCAAATACGCGTCAATTGTGTTGCGCCGGGTTCGATATACTTCGAGGAAGGCGTGTGGGGCGATGCCAAGCGCCACAATCCCAACCTTTACCAATCGATCTTGAACTCGATCCCGAGCGGCCGTTACGGCAAACCTGAGGAGGTTGCCGATCTGGCGGTCTATTTGGTTTCCGACCGAGCTTCCTGGGTCACCGGCCAGACAATTGCGGTGGACGGTGGGCAAATGCTCTGATTTTTTGTGGATTAGCTACAACTCGTGCGCCTGTTCCGCGCCTGTCGGAAATTGATGCAACTTGGCCATGCAAGGCCGTCAATTTGCCGCTGGCCTCGAATAATTGTATAATTTCAACACCATTCCCATCTTTCAAGATGTCGGCAGGTCCGGTGGCGTATTTGTGCCGGATTTTTGCTTGGGCGGGGATTTGTTGTCTTCATTTCGTCGGCAGTTGGTCCACAGGCCGGCAATAGATGGACATAAATTTAGTATAAGTCCTCATCACCGCCATTTTCGCCGGGGTTTTCTTGTGCCGGCTGTCACAGTAACGCAGCGGTGTGCTTTGCATGTGAATTGCAACTGAATTGCGCGTAACGGACTATTCAGCGAGGGGCCCTCGCATCGATCCGGTCAGGGGACGTCAGGTATGGACCTAGTAGCGATTGCGAATGAACTCGGCAGACTGGTGCCCTCCGGCCAGACGCTGATCGTCTTGGCACTGATCTCTTTCAGCTTCGCCTTCCTTTATGTTTCGAATACCGGCCGCCGCCTTTTCGAGCAGTTGCATGAGTCGGTTTTTTCCAATTGGCGTTTGGCGCTGCTTGGAGCGACAGGCATTGTCTTGTCCCTGGCGTCGGGCTGGACGACGTGGGACGGTATGCGCAACTTCACGCAGGAGCCGTTGCTTTCATTGATGATCACATTCGGCATCCAGGGCGTGATGCTGATTGTGGCCTGGCTCATTGGTGAGAGCTTTGCCACGGGCATGAACTTCCGGCCTGTGGCGCACGGTCGGGGCCCGGGTGATGGCCGCACAATGCGCGCCATCGAACCGTTTGCCGGCACTGTCATTGGCATTCTAATTTTCGCCGCACTCGCGCTGCTGGTTCTCAATCAGACGGGCGGTAGCGACCAGTTCCGGCTGGCGAGCACAGCTCAATCGTGGGTCCTGCTGCCGAGCGGCCTTTTGATTGCCGCGATCGTCATTCTCCTCAGTCTGACAGTGCTCCTGAACGCGGGCAGTGACATCATCGGCAATTACTTGCAGGCGATGCGCGTCATGGTCCGCAGTGCCGTCCTCTGGGTCATGTTCCTCGCCTGCATGGCGACATCGGTTTTTTTCTCGTTCGATTCCCTTTTCTCGACCATTTTCCCGAAAGAAGCGCGTATTCGTGCAGCTGATTTGCGCGCGCAGAATCAGGTAGCCGGCGTGATTACGGATATTGGATCACTGGTCACGCGGCGCCGCCTCGAGGAACGCGACAGGCTGTTTGAGGCGGAAGGCTGGAAAACGTATGACGAGACGCTCGATGGGCTAACGCGCGCCGCGCGCCGCGCTCCGGATGAACTCCAGCGCTACTTTGAACAAAAAATGCGCGATCGCCAAAAGGTCGTCGCCCAGCGCCAGGAAGAAAAGGCGGCCGCTGAAAGCCAGCAGGTGCGTCTCAAGCAGCGCACCACGCTCGTCAACCAAGACATCGCCCGCGCCCGCGAGGCCGCAACCCAGCTCTCGCCCGTGGTTGAAGATCTGAAGAGCAAGATATTCGCCAAGGACCAGGAACTCGTTGCCAAGAAGGCTGAGGCCGAAGCCGAAGCCGGTGGAATTGGCGTAACTGCCAAGCAGGGGCGCGGTCCGAAATATCGCGAGATCATGGGGCAATTGCGGATCCTGCAGGAGCAGAAGAAGAACCTGCAATTGCAGCTTCGCGAATACGAAAAGCGCCTTTCCGAAGCACGCGACCGTGTCGCCCGAGGCGAGTCTGAATTGTCGACCACACAAGGTGAGTTGGCGACCCTGGAAGGCCGCGCCAAGACGGCCGGTCAGTTGATCGAGCTAGCTCAGAAATCAGATACCAAGGACACACCGGCATTCGACCCGACGGCCGGCCTGCGTCAGCTTGAGCGTGCGCGCATAGCCTTTCGGCAGGAGCCAACCCAAGCCGGTCTGACACGCATTCAGGGTCTTTGCACGACTCTGGTTGGTGCCATGGCGGAGGTGCCGACGCTGAAAGCCGGGGCCGCTTCATTTGACTGCGATCCAGGCCAGGCCAACGAGGCTGCCAGCCGTGTATTTGCATTGAATGCCGGATTGGCGACCCTTGGGGCAACGTGCATTGGCGGTGACAAACTGCCCAAATCCGGCGGCGCCGACGCGCTATTCCTGTTTGCCCGCAAGTGCGTTCAGGATGCAGGTTTGCCGAGTAAGGACACTGAGGCGCTGCGCACGCAGATCAACTATCTCGAGCTCAATCGAGACGACAAGGCCCACCGTTTCGTCGTTACCACCAACGCCTTTGAGGACGGCAACAAGCTCGCCTTTCTTGCCCTCGCCATTGCCATTGCCATCGACGCCCTCGTCTTCATGTCTGGCCTGTTCGGCGCCAACGCGGTTCGCTCGCCATTGTCCGATGTTCCGAGCCACAAGGGCCGTACCGCGCGCCAGCTCGAAGCGATTATCGATACGGCGCTGCAGCCCCACCCCTACGACACGGCGCGTCTGGTGCTCGGTGCGTTGAAGCCGATGACACCCGAGGCAGGGTTCACCGCTGAGATCATTGTCGAGAACACGGATCCACACGCCGATGATCTGCGCCGCGTTCTCAATGCCGGCTCATCGATTGGCGCCGTCCGCCATGTCGACGACCGCGACCGCGTCTACCAGGTCCGCGCCGAGTTCTTCGAATACCTGTCGATCGCGGCCCAGCGCGAATATGAAAAGGACAAGACCCGCACGTCGGTCGCGGAGATGGAACGAACGATTTCGGTCGCGCTTCTACCGAATATTGCAGCCAACGCCGCCTTGGTATTGGAGTACATGCACCCGATCCACGAAGAGCATGGTTTCATGGCCGAGATCAAACTCGACGAGGTATCCGGGTCCGATCAGCTCAAGGTCGTGCGCAATGCACTCAACGCGGGCGCCGTCTATAAGCGCGTGCAGCGCGTGGAGCACAGCTCCACCCATTACTTCATCCATGCCGATTTCTTCAAAACGCTAACGACCTTGCGCGGCCGCCTGATGATGGGCGGCGGAGCCATCCACGGCGGCCATCTCGTAGCTGCATCGCCTGCTGATCCGAAGCCGGTCGACATCGGAGCCGTGCCGAGCCCACTACTTACCGACGCCCGGACCGAGCAGGACGTGGCCGACGACACGCCGGTGCGCAATCGTGAGTTCTACTTGGATGCATTCCTGGCGGCCCTGCGCATCGAGCCGGTTTTGTTCAAAGATTTAAACGGCGAAGCCTTTGCCGCCGCAGTTGCAGCCAGCGAGTCGTTTGCCCAGCTGCGCCTGCTTCACCCGGCGCTCGATCGCCACCTCACCGATCGCGATCGCGAGGCACGCATCACCTTCGAGGGCGTGAACGAACGTCTTGAGCGCGCGCTTACCGCGGATGATGCCGACGGCCATCGTGAACTTACCTTTGCCTACCAGGAAATCGAGCAAAACTGGAACATCATCGCTCTCCTTCCGGGCGGTCCCTACGAAGACCTGATCAAGCGCATCGTTCAGGATCTCGAACCGCAGGATGGCGCCGGCAGTCTCTCGCAGGAGGACCAGTCGCTGTTCCGCGTCGCCCATCGCATCGCCGATCTCATGCTGGCGAGCCAGCGCAATTCGCACGCGGAATGGAGTCGCCTGGAAAAAGGCCTCGACGAAGCCGGTCAGGCCCTCGACGTCGCTGACGATAACATCACGCCGTTTCCTAACATCGCGAAATCAAATCGGATCGATTGAGCGCTGCCGACGGTCAACCTGGCCCGTTTGAAACAAGTGTGCGCCGGCCTGCGGGCCGGCGCACTTCGATTCTGCATGTATCGTTTCGCTCAGTCGGTGTCCAAAACGGAGGCCTTGAAAGCGATTGACGATCAGCGCGGCTCGACCACGGTCTGGCGCTGCTCGCCAAGTCCTTCGATACCGAGCGTCATCACATCACCGACCTTCAGAAACACAGGTGGCGTCATACCGAGACCGACACCGGGGGGTGTTCCCGTAGTGACCACGTCGCCCGGGTCGAGCACCATGAACTGCGAGATGTAGTGCACCACGTGCTGGATGGAGAAGATCATCGTTTTGGTGTTGCCCGCCTGCATACGCTTGCCATTGACGTCCAGCCACATGTCGAGGTTCTGCACGTCGTCGATCTCATCGGGCGTCACCAACCACGGCCCCAGCGGACCTGAGGTCTCGAAGCATTTGCCCTTCATCCATTGGCCGCCGCGTTCGATCTGGAAATAGCGCTCCGAAACGTCATTGCAGATGCAGTATCCGGCAACGTGCGAGAGGGCGTCGGCCTCAGAGACATAGCGTGCGCGCTTGCCGATGACGAAGGCGATTTCGATTTCCCAGTCCAGCTTGTTTGAACCACGCGGCATGATCACGTCATCGTTCGGCCCGCAGATCGAGTTGGCGAGCTTGTTGAATAGGATCGGCTCATCTGGAATGGGCGCGCCCGTTTCGGCAGCATGGTCGGCATAGTTGAGGCCGACGGCGATAAAATTGCGCGTACCCGCGATAGGTGCTCCGAGACGCGCGCCCTCCGGCGCCAACGGCAACGACGAGGGATCGACCGCACGCAGCTTGTCCAGTCCTGCAGAATCGACGGTGTCACCGGTTAGATCGCTCACGTGTCCACTGAGGTCACGGATCTTGCCGTCTCCATCGACCAGGCCCGGCCTTTCCGAGCCGGCATCGCCAAATCGCACGAGCTTCATGGGGCTCCTCCCTTCAGTTTTCGGTTTCCAAAACGCTTACGCCGCAATCGAGACGACGTCCAGCCTTTCCAGCTCTGCCGGCCCGTTCCAGCTGCCACGCGGATTGGTTGCAACCCCGCCACGGTCGTGTGCCGCACCGCATCGGGCTTTCGCTGCTTCGGGTTTGCCGTTAGGACAGTGGGTTGGCCGCAGAGCACCCTGGTGGCGACGCAAGTGTCCGACCTGCCAGACCGCATGCCGATAGCTCGAAGTATGACAGTTTGGCCAATGCATAGAAGCCAGGGGAAGGAACATGACTCCATCGTCCAAAGACGTTCAGCGCCCGCTTCCCATCTCACCCGCGGCGCTGATGGCGCGCACAGGCGAAGAGATCGGCGTTTCGCCGTGGCTCAGAGTGGATCAGATGATGATCGATGCTTTCGCTGATGTCACGTTCGATCATCAGTTCATCCATGTCGATCCCGCCCGCGCCAAGGCGGAAACCCCGTTTGGCGGCACCATCGCCCATGGCTTTCTGGTTCTCTCCCTGCTGTCGCGCATGTTCTATGAGGCCATCCCACCGGTTGCCGGAACGACAATGGGCGTAAACTACGGCTTTGACAAAATTCGTTTCCTCAACCCGGTCCTAAGTGGTGCGCGCATTCGTGGTCGATTCACGCTGGCTGAAGCGATCGAGCGCGCGCCTGGTGAAATCACGACCCGGTACACCGTCGTTGTCGAGATTGAAGGTGCCCACAGGCCGGCAATCGCAGCCGAGTGGTTGAACCGCATTTACGTGAGTGCAGAAGGTGAGGGCATATGAGTATTCGTTTTGACGACCGCGTTGCCATTGTCACCGGCGCCGGTGCCGGGCTAGGCCGCGCCCACGCGCTTGGCCTGGCCGCCCGTGGTGCTAGGGTCGTTGTCAACGACCTAGGCGTAGATCGCGACGGTTCAGGCGCATCACGAACATCGGCCGAAGACGTTGCCGCCGAGATAAATGCTGCAGGCGGCGAGGCAATTGCCCACGGTGCAAGCGTTACGGATGCCGATGCGGTTGCAGACATGGCGGCCGAGGCCATGCGCGTCTGGGGCAGAATTGACATCTTGATTAACAACGCCGGGATTCTGCGTGACAAGACCTTTGCAAAGATGACGCTCGAAGACTTCCGCACGGTTGTCGAGGTTCACCTCACCGGCACGGTGGTATGCACCAAGGCTGTATGGGAGATCATGCGCGGACAAAACTACGGCCGCATCGTCTTCACGTCATCGTCTTCGGGCCTCTACGGCAATTTCGGGCAATCGAACTACGGCGCCGCCAAGGCTGCCATGATCGGCCTGATGAACGTCCTGCATCTCGAGGGTGCGAAGTACGACATCCGCGTCAACACCCTTGCACCGACCGCAGCGACCCGCATGACCGAAGAATTGATGCCTGACGGGATGCTGGCGGTTCTCAAACCGGAGACGATCACGCCGGGCGTTCTTTATCTCGTCTCTGAGGACGCGCCGTCCCGGTGCATCCTCGCTGCCGGCGCCGGTTGTTTCGCGCGCACCATGATTTATGAAACACCGGGCGTCTATCTCGAGGCGGGCGAAAACACACCCGAGACTGTCGCAGCCCGCTTTGACGAGGTCTCAGCGCCAGAGGGCCAGGTGGCATTGCAGAATGCCTTTGCCCAGACTGAGGCGTTTGCAGCGCGTGCGGCCGCCGCGCAGGGAATAGACCTGCCACCTCGTCGCGGTTGAAGGCCGCAAACTCAATCCCGGAATTCGGACAAGATCGCGCGCCAACGATCAGCCCTTGACGCGTACGACCTGCTTTCCGAAATTGCCGCCGCTCAGCATATTGAGAAATGCCGCGGGAGCCTGTTCAAATCCCTCTGCAACGGTTTCTCGGTAGGCAAGCTTGCCGTCGCGATACCACGCGAGAAGTTGCTCGAGTGCCGCATCGCGCCGCGCGAGTCGATTGCCGATCCGAAAGCCTTGGATCGACCCACAAGTATCAAGCAACTTGCCGACGTTGCGCATCCGGTAAGGGTCGCCTGCAGTGTGATATTGCGAAATCTGCCCACAGACCGCGACGCGCGCATTCATGGCAAGGTTTGCAAGAGCTGCATCGAGGATCTCGCCGCCAACGTTGTCGAAATAGACGTCGATGCCGTTCGGTGCGGCTCCGGCAAGAGCGCGTTCAATATTTCCGGCGCGATAGTCGATACAGTGGTGGAAGCCAAGGTCGGCCGTAACATGCCGGCATTTCTCGGGCCCGCCGGCGATACCGATGACCGGGCAGCCCATCAGCTTCGCGATTTGTCCAACCGCACTTCCTACGGCACCTGCTGCCGCGGACACCACGACGGTTTCGCCGGTCTCTAAATGAGCGACGTCATTGAGCCCGACCCAGGCCGTCGCGCCCGACTGACCGACAATCCCGAGGCTGAGTGACATCGGTTCGAGATCTGCCGGGAGTTTGCGCAGGCCGTCGCCGCTGAGTGTCACGTATTCACGCCAGCCGAATTCCGCCTGCACATGATCGCCTGCCGAAAATTCAGGGTGGCGGCTTTCGACGACGATCCCGCAGCCGCGACCGATCATGACGTCACCAATCTTGAGCGGATTGGCGTAGCCCCGGCTGCCACCCATCTGTCGGCGCATGTAGGGGTCGATCGACAGATAGCACGTTGCGACCAATACCTCGCCGTCAGTCGGCACAGGCATTTCGGTCTCCACCATTCGGAAACAATCTTCGCTCGGAAAGCCGTCGGGCGGCTTGATGTAAATGAACTGCCGCGGCACGTGAGCAATCTCCCTGGCCTGGTCTAGTCACCACCTCGTGGTCGGCTCCGCGGCCCATCGGTCGAGATCGGCCGCGTAGCGGGTGCGTGATTGGGGCCCAGGGTTAGACCGGATAGGCAAGACTCAATACACGACGACCGACCGGATCGACTCGCCCTTGTGCATCAGGTCAAAGGCGTCGTTGATCTTCTCCAGCGGCAGCGTATGCGTGATCATCGGGTCGATCTGGACTTTGCCGTCCATATACCAGTCGACGATCCTCGGTACGTCCGTGCGCCCGCGCGCACCACCGAATGCTGTGCCGCGCCAGGACCGCCCGGTTACCAATTGGAACGGCCGCGTCTTGATCTCCTGTCCGGCGCCGGCGACACCGATGATAATACTCTCACCCCAGCCCTTGTGTGCCGCCTCAAGCGCGACGCGCATAACGTCGACATTGCCGATGCATTCGAATGTGTATTCCGCTCCACCGCCGGTCAGTTCGACAAGGTGGGCAACCAGATCGCCGCTGACTTCCTTCGGGTTGACGAAGTGCGTCATCCCGAATTTCTCGCCCCATTCGCTCTTGCCGCCGTTGGTATCGACGCCGACGATCATGTTGGCGCCAACCAGCTTCAGTCCCTGAATCACATTGAGGCCGATACCGCCCAAACCGAACACGATGCAGTTGGCGCCGGGCTCTACCTTGGCGGTGTTCATGACCGCGCCAATTCCCGTCGTCACGCCGCAGCCAATGTAACAGATCTTGTCGAAGGGCGCGTCGGAGCGGACTTTCGCAAGCGCAATCTCGGGAACCACCGTGTGATTGGCAAATGTCGAAGTGCCCATGTAGTGAAACACGGGTTTGCCGTCATAGGAAAAGCGGCTCGTGCCGTTGGGCATCAGGCCCTGGCCCTGCGTGGTACGGATGGCCTGGCAAAGGTTGGTTTTGGGATTGAGGCAGTACTCGCACTCTCGACATTCCGGCGTGTAGAGGGGAATGACGTGGTCGCCCTTCTTGAGGCTTTTCACTCCTGGGCCGACGTCCACGACCACGCCGGCTCCTTCGTGTCCAAGGATCGCCGGAAACAGGCCTTCCGGATCTGCACCAGAAAGCGTGAATTCATCCGTGTGGCAGATGCCCGTCGCCTTGACCTCGACCAGTACCTCGCCCTCCTGCGGCCCTGCCAGGTCGACTTCGACGATTTCGAGTGGTTTGCCGGCTTCAAATGCGACGGCCGCACGTGTCTTCATGGACGTATCCCCCGTTTGGTCATTCTTGGATTGCCGCAATTATGGCAGGCCGGCGCCCTGAGCGAAAGTGACGTGTGCGCGCTGGTGAATACTTCGGGTCGCGAAGGAGCGCATGAAACTGGCCATGCGCTCCCGCGTCGTGCCCCTGCCGAAGCAGCGCCCTCGGGGGAGGGACGCGACATCGGCTCGCCGACAAATGTCTTTGCTGCCGCCATTGATCCAAGTGCGGCATGGGATGGGCTCGGTGCGAACCGACGCTGCGGGGGAACAGCGCCCAACCCACGCCTTATTACAAATTTGGCGTAAAGCGGATTGATGACGATGATGCGGCCATTTTGAGCCGACTGGGTGAATCTGCAGTGAACGGGCAGGCGTGGTCTAGAACTTGACCCAAACCTCAAACCGAGCGTTTCCGGACAAGCGGCTCAAGGTGCGCTCCGAAACGGCGATCTTGAGACGTTCAATTGGTGCTGTATTGTTCAGTTCTCGGCCGGTTGGGTGGTCCCGCGACGCACGCTGCCGCGTAGGCGCTGGCAGTTCCTGCTTCTTGCCGTCGGCAAACACGACTGTGAGCGTACGCTCCGCCAATCGGCCTGCGGTTGAAATTGCCCGCATCTTACGAAAGCCTCCACGGTTGCGTGCGGCTGGCAACCACCCCCGATTGTGTTGCAAATCGTTGATCGAGCGCGCAGCAAGCAGGATCCAGTCGCCGCGGCTCAGTCGGTGCGCCCCACCGTCCGGAGCAAGCCACCTGTCGCCGACATGGGCCAAAACCTCGACCCGCGGCACGGAACGGCGCGTTTGATCAATCGAGCGATGGCGGATCACGATTTTGCGGACGATTCGCTTGGGATCGGCCGGTATCCATCGCGAACGCGTATTGCGAAAAAGCTGAGTGCCGAACCGTACCGCACCCGCCACTCCCTCATCATAGTGTATTTTCACGTCTTCGACGAAAAAGCTGCCGCCGGAAATACGAAACGCGAATTTGTCCAGCGCGGCCGCCGACGGACCAAGATCGACAACGCTCTGGGGCTCTTGCGGCCTCAGTCGCGTTGCAGCCACCAGCAAGCTTCCGCCTTTCGTCGGTGGGCCCGTCTGGACCTTGGACGGAGGAGCGGCCTGCTGTGTGGCCTGATTTGGTTGCGTGTCGAGATTGGCGATGTCGGACGTGTCCGGGCGTTGCCCTTCTGGCACGCGTTCGCTCGGCTCCTGCGTCACCGAGCCTGCACCAGGTTCATTTTCGAGCGTGCTGGATGCAGTTTGCCCGGCTTTCCGGGATGTCGCATCGGCCTCGGCCAGGGCCGGAACACGTGCGTCTTGATTGGCGACTTCGAGTGCCGTGCCAGCCCGTTCCCGTCCGCCATTGGCAGCCTTCGACGGCGGTGCGGTGGCAACCGAACGGTCGGCGATGTCGGCATTCTTGTTTTCGGCCGCTTTGTCCGTCGCTGCAGCCGGCCGGGCTGGAACGACCACTTGTGATTTTGCCGTCTCGCTTCGTGTCGCTTCTCGTTCTTGCGCAGTCGCCTCCGGTTGGCCGCGCACCCGCTGCGCGTCGACATCGCTCTGCAGGCCCAGGATTTCCACCTGTATCAAGTTGCGCCGTGGTGCGCTGACGTCGGGAATTAGAACGACCTCGTCGACAAAGCGGCCGCCCTCGGGCACATCGATCACGCGGGATTCTTCGCCATTGTTGAGCCGCACCCGCCGACGCACGCGCTGCTTCTCGCCCCCTGCATAGATGATCTCGAGGCTCGAAAACGTCATGCGGCGCCCGAACGTGCGTACTTTCAACCCGTGCACGAAGCTCTTCGTCTGACCCAATTGGACACGCTTGATATGACCGCGGAAGACGAAGCCCTGTTTGCCGATCACGCGCCACGTGGCGTTGTCAGCTGCCGCTGCGCCGGGCGCGCCAGCCAGCACCGCCAAGGAGGCCAAAATCGCGGCCAGCCCACCACCACCGCAATACGAGCTTCTGCAACGGCTTAGTCGCAAGATAGTCCACCTCTTGCCGGCGCCGGCCTCGGGGGCCTTGCGGCCTGGATTGGTCACATTGCGTTCACTGCCGCCACCGTCTGGAGCAACCTGCCTTAGTTCGGAGTCGGTCCGATTCCGAATTAAAGCAGAAAGTTGCTCGATTCTTTAGAGGCGATCATCTTTGTGCCGAAAGTTGGAGCCGCGACAGCGGTTCCAACTTTAGGCACGATGATCTAGCATCCGCGCAAAGGCGACAGGTCCCGACACGATAACCTGCCCCGCCCCCAGAACCTTTAACAAATGAGGAAACGGCAATGGAAGCTGTGGCCCAAACCGCACAAGCCGAGAACGTTTTGACCGCAATTGCGGTGCTCAAGCAACGCTTTGGCGACCGTGTGCAGACGGGCGAGGCCATCCGCCTCCAGCACGGCCATACGCTCACCTGGATCGAAAACCAACCGCCCGATGTCGTGGTCTGGCCTGACAGCACCGAGGAAGTGGCCGATATCGTCTGCATTGCCGCGACCCATAACGTGCCGATAAATCCCGTTTGGAGCAGGCACCTCCCTCGAAGGTCACGTCAACGCACCGCGCGGCGGCATCTCGCTCGATTTCGCCAATATGAACCAGGTTATAGCCGTAAATCCGGAAGACCTGGACTGCGTTGTCCAGCCCGGCATTTCACGCCGTGCAATCAACGAATATCTGCGTGACATGGGGCTCTTCTTCCCGATCGACCCTGGAGCGGAAGAGGCCACTCTCGGCGGTATGGCGGCGACGCGAGCCTCGGGTACGAACGCTGTTCTCTACGGCACGATGCGCGAGAACGTTCTCAATGCCACGGCAGTCATGGCCGATGGTTCGATCATGCGCACCGGCGGCCGCGCGCGCAAATCGGCCCGCAGGTTATGATCTGACCCGCCTCCTGGTCGGTTCCGAGGGCACGCTTGGCATCATCACAGAAATGACCGTCCGCCTCTACGGTATCCCGGAGACGATCATGGCCGCGGTGTGCCCGTTCAAGACGCTGGAGGGCGCGTGCGACACGGTCATACAGGCGATCCAGCTCGGCCTCGGCCTTGCCCGCGTCGAGCTGCTCGACGAAATGCAGATCCACGCCGTCAATCACCACTCGAAGATGTCTCTTGAAGAAACCCCGACCCTTTTCCTGGAATTTCATGGTACGGCCGTCGGTGCGCGCGACCAGGTCGAGCAGTTCCGCGCGATCGCCGAAGACCATGGCGCCATCCGCTATGATTGGGCCGAGCGCGAAGAAGACCGCCGCCGGCTGTGGAAAGCGCGTCATGATGCCTACTGGGCAGTACGCTCCACATGGCCGGCGCTGGACACACTCGCCACTGATGTCTGCGTTCCGATCTCGCGCCTGGCCGAGTGCGTTTTGGAGACCAAGAAGGATATCGAGTCGATCGGCCTCGTCGCGCCGATCGTTGGTCACGTCGGCGATGGCAACTTCCACACCTCGCCGGTGTTTGATCAGTCCGACCCCGAGCAGCGCAAGAAAGTCGAAGGCTTCCTCAGCCGTCTCGCCGACCGTGCCATCGCCATGGAGGGCACCTGCACCGGTGAGCACGGCATTGGCCAGGGCAAAATCAAGTACCTCGAAGCCGAGGTTGGATCCGGCGTCAGCGTAATGCGCCAAATCAAGAAGGCCCTCGACCCGCAGGATATTCTCAATCCCGGCAAGATCGTGCCTTTGCCGGATTGAGAAACCTCGCCGCGGTTCGCCAGTCGGACGTGCCGTGAAACGCGCGCCCTGGCACTCAAAGATCACCGCTGCGTGCACGCTCGCGCAGAACGAATTTCTGGATCTTTCCGGTCGACGTCTTCGGCAGCTCACCAAACACGATCGTCTTGGGAATCTTGTAGCCAGCAAGCGCTTCCCGGCAGTAGGCGATGACGTCGTCCGCGGTCAACTGCCCGCCATCCGGCGTGGTCGTGACAAACGCACAGGGTGTCTCGCCCCATTTTTCGTCGGGCCGCGCCACGACGGCAGCCTCCATGATTTGCGGATGCTTGTAGAGCGCCTCCTCGACCTCAAGCGATGAAATGTTTTCGCCGCCTGAGATGATGATGTCTTTCGAACGGTCCTTGACTTCGATGTAACCGTCCGCATGCCAAACGGCGAGGTCGCCCGAGTGATAGAGACCGCCAGCGAAAGCTTCCTCGGTCGCGGTCTCGTTTTTCAGATACCCTTTCATCAGTGTGTTGCCGGAGAGCATGATCTCGCCCATGGTTTCGCCATCCCGAGGTACCGGCACTCGCGTCTCAGGATCGGCTACGATCATGTGGTCGACGAGCGGCATTGGTGCACCTTGCCGCGCCATCAGTCCGTACCGCTCTTCGCTCGGGCGATCATCCCACTCTGCCGGGTGCACGCACGTCGTAGAGGGCCCGTAACTTTCCGTCGTGCCGTAGGCATGAAGCACCTCGAAGCCCATTGCCTCCATGTTCTGGATGACGGCGGACGGCGGCGCCGCACCACCTGTCATCACACGCGTCCGCAGGGGCAGCGTGCGCTTGGCGATTTGAGGAGCGTGGATCAGCATGTTAAGAACGATCGGCGCCCCGCACATATGCGTCACCTTGTGGGCAACGATGTCGTTGAAGATGCGTGCCGGATCGACTTTGCGCAGGCACACGTGTGTACCGCCGACGGCGGTAACAGCCCAGGTATAGGTCCATCCCGAACAATGAAACATCGGCAGCGTCCACAGATAGCGCGACTCGTGGTCGAGCTTGAACGCGATCGCATTCGAGAGCGCATTGAGATGGGCACCGCGGTGATGATAGACGACACCTTTGGGATTGCCCGTGGTGCCTGACGTGTAGAGCAGGCAGATCGAATCCCACTCGTCATTGGGGCCGTCGTATTTGAAGTCTGCATCGCCGGATGCGAGGAAATCCTCATATTCGACATTGCCGAATTGCGTCGCATCGTCGGTTTCGGCATCCGCGATGTCGACTACGATCGGCCTTTTATCCATGCCGTCGAGCGCCGGCTGAATGGCGGTGTGAAACTCACGATCGGCGAGGAGCAGCTTTGCTTCTCCGTGCTCGAGGCAAAACCGGATTGTCGCGGCGTCGAGGCGAACATTGATGGGATTGAGAACGGCGCCGAGCATTGGCACCGCGTAGTGCGCCTCAAGCAGTGCCGGTACGTTTGCCGCCAGTATCGCGACGGTATCACCCCTGCCAATACCGGCCTTGGCGAGCGCATTCGCTAGGCGTCGGGTCCGCGCATAAAACTCGGCATAAGTGAAACACCGCTCACGATCGATCACTGCGGTGCGTTCAGCAAAGAAGCTGGCGGCTCGCTCCAGGAAACTGATCGGCGTCAAGGCGACATAGTTCGCTTCCCGCTTGACCAGTTCCGGACGATTCCAATCCATGCTCGCTCCTCCCTCTCGTTGTGTGGCGAATCACCGGTGTTTCGGCAGCTGCTGAAATTGTCAGGCTGTCATCTGTCCCGCCTACGTCGCGTCGGCGGAACGCGTCTTCAGGACGCGCGGGTTGCGCACCTCCAGTTCAACAACGAGCAATCGTTCGAGGCGCCGGCGCAACTCTGGATGCGTATCGTCACTGACGTTGCCGGAGGCAATGTCTTTCGTCAATTGATCGAGGCTGCCCTCGCCGTCGTCGTAGACATAATCGACCAAGTCCCACGCCGCCGAATCTGAATCGCCTAGCAGGTCCCGCCGCGCTGTCTCCAGCGCGCGCAGTGTCATCGCCAGGGCGTAGCGACCCTTGCCTGAGATCGTCGGACGAATCTCTGTCTGAAGCGTGTGGATCGCGAGTTCGATCAAGGACTCCGGTGTAATACGGGGCATGTCTGTCACCCTGACACTGCGAATTCGTAGGCGCGAATACCGTCGAACGCCTCGCGCTCCAGTTCCGAGACCATGAGGCCGGTTAGCGCTAACTCGATCGACATCTCCCCGCCCTTTCGAAATCGATCGCCTTGCAACATAGCAATCGTCGCCCACTTCGCCGCTGCCATGATTTCCCAATATTGGACCCGCAGCGGGTCGACAGTACGCCCAGCCGCGCGCTCGTAGGCCTTCAGAAAGGCGGAGCGAGGTGCTATCCCGCCGGCTTCTTGCGCCTCGTTGCCGAACCGCCAGCACTTGGCGCAGAACCAGCCGATGTCCTCGTCCGGGTCCCCCCAATGCGTGAATTCCCAGTCGAGGATGGCGGCAAGTCGGCCGTTTTTTGCGAGATAATTGCCGGTGCGGTAGTCGCCGTGAACAAGCACCGGTATCGTCGGGCTGTCAGGCGCGTTGCGCTCAAGCCAGCGCAGCACGTACGCCAGCGCCGGGCGCGATTCCCCGGCCGCGACAACCTCTTTCAGGCAGCGCGCCACCTCCGTCCGGGCGGCGTTACTGATCGGCACCGGCAGCGACGGGATCTTGGTCGTACTGACCGAGATCCGATGGATCGCGGCGAGCGCCTCGCCGAGTTCGTCGGCTAGAGCGCTTCCCCAAGCATTGAGCTCCGGATCGCGCACGATGCGGCGCGCCTGCGCAGTCCCTTCAACAAAAGCCTGGATCAGGAACGGCGCACCTATGACGCCAGCGTCGGCGCAGCGCAGGATTGGCTCGGCAACCTTTACGCCTGCTTCAAAAGCTGCCGTCAAAACGGCAAACTCACTGGCCCGGTCGAGACTGACGGAAAGCACCGCTGCGGCGTCGGTCCTGAGCACCCACGCATGGTGACCGGCCCTTGGTCCACCATCGACGGTAACGTCGATCCGCCAGTTCTCCTGCACCGCCCCGCCGCTAAGCAGCGCCGCCTCATCGACATCGACCTTGCTGGCAGACAGGGCTTCGGCGAGCCAGACTTCCAAAGGTGCAAGGCTTTCCGGCGCAAGGGTGCGAGGGCGGGCTTCACGGGTCATATGGATGTTGCTCGCACCGCGTCAGCCCAGCGACAGCAGCGTGCCGCCGTCCACTGAAACGACCGTGCCGGTCATGTACGAACCTGCATCGGATGCAAGGAGCAGCAGCGGCCCGTTCAGTTCGCTGAGGTCGCCGGCCCGTAGCATCGGTACTTTCGAGAGAAGTTTGCGACCGTCCTCGCTGACCAGAAAATCAGAGTTCATTTCCGTTGAAATGTAACCTGGCGCGATCGCGTTGACGCGGATGTTGCTGCGCGCCAGTTCGAGCGCCATTGCCTTGGTGAGTTGGACTACGCCGCCCTTAGATGCGCAATAATGCGCCAGCGACTTGACGACACCGATCCCAAGCACGGAAGCAATATTGATGATCGATCCACCACCGGCCGCCTCCATCCGTCTGGCCGCTTCCTGGGCGACGCGAAACACACCGTCGAGATTGACGTCGAGTACGCTCCGCCACGTGTCTTCCGACATTCGGGTAAAGAACACCGGCTCGGCAATTCCGGCATTGTTGACGACGATGGTCGGCACACCAACCTCGGCCTCCGCCGTTACGAACGCGGCCTCGACGCTGGCGCGATCCGTGACATCCATGGCGACCGCCTTGGCCGTGCCTCCGGCCGCCCGTAGCGCGTCGGCAATCTCCTCGAGCCGCTCGGTCCGGCGGGCGCAAAGGACGACATTTGCTCCCGCTTGTGCCAGAACGCCCGCGAAATGGCGTCCGAGACCTGACGAAGCGCCGGTCACCAGCGCGGATTTGCCTGCAACGGAAAGCAGGGGCGCGGTGTCATTGTGAGTCACGAACCATCTCCAACACGATGAGGGCTTGAGCTGGAGTGTTTAGCGGCTTCACGGGCAGGTTTCCAGTGGCCAGTGGCCAGTGGCATGAGGTGGGTCGTGCTAGCTCAGCCGCACAAGATAGTGAAGGTCCGCGAGGTGACATCGGCTAAGCCGCCATTCGATCGGGCGCCCGTCGATCGAAAATGTAACACGATCGATGACCATCAGTGGCGTTCCCTTGGCGATTGCGAGTTCGCTCGCAATGCGCGCGTCCGCCGCGTCCACGGTGATCTGCTCATCGGCCCGGGCTACGGTTACACCGAACCTGCGCTGGAACAGATCATAGAGCGTGTTTGGAATTTCGCCGTCGGTGCCCAGATCGCTGAACTGGTCTTCCGGCAGCACGATCAACTCGGAAACGAAGGGGCGGCCATCTACGGTTCGCACGCGCGCGTGGCGGATTACGCGGGCCGAAGGTGCGAGTTTGAGCCGTGCGCGCTCATCGCGTCGGGCCTTTGCCCTGCGCGTGTTGAGATTTGTGCTCTCTGGACTGACTCGGTTTCCTGCCGCATCGTAAAACTGGAAAAAGCGAAACAACACTTCCGCCGGCGTGTGCTCGGCAACAAATGTGCCCCGGCCCTGGCGGCGCACGACGAGACGCTCGTCGGCAAGCGCGTTGATCGCCTTGCGCGCCGTGCCTTGGCTCACGCCCATCTCGGCAGCCAGCTCAAACTCGTTCGGCAGCGCCGCCCCGGGCGGCCACGCACCGGACTGAATGCGTTGCAGCAGCGCTAGGCGAACCTGCTCATAAAGCGGCCGGGCATCGGGTTTCATCGGGGCTCGGCTCATACCGTCTCCTGGGCCGCAACGCCGCGGCCGCTGGCCGCCGGACTTTACCTGAAAACTTATATCTTATATAAGATTACGCGGCAATCTTTCCGCCAGCCCTGCGCGGCGCGACGATGCATCCATCATCCCCAGTTCGGAGTAACGAAGTTGGCCAAGATTCCCCATTTTCTCGTCCACAGCCCGAAGGACAACGTCGGTGTCGTCGTTGTCGAGGACCTCGAGGCCGGCACCAAAATGCGTGGCGTGATTACCGAAGACGACAGCACCACGAGCGTCACCTCTAAGCACGACATCCCCATCGGTCACAAGGTGGCGCTGGCCAATCTCAAGGCCGGCGATACCGTCATCAAGTATGGTGAAGACATTGGCCGCATGGTTGCCGACGCCAAGAAGGGTGATCACGTTCACGTCCACAACCTCAAGACCAAGAAATGGTAGCCTGGATCGCTGTCACGGGCCCGCAGCCGCGCTCCCGCCCGGTATCGTCGCAACCCGATGCTTTCCCCCGCACGTTCAATAATCCGAAAGAGACCGGCTATGGCCAAGAGTTCAAAAAAGTCGAAGAGCAAGAAGGCAAACCTTTCATTTATGGGTTGGCGCCGTGAAAACAAGCGCGTCGGCGTACGCAATCACGTTGTCCTGCTTCCCCTTGATGACCTCTCGAACGCCGCTTGTGAGGCGGTCGCCAACAACATCAAAGGCACGATTGCGTTGCCTCACGCCTACGGCCGGCTGCAGTTCGGCGCCGATCTTGACCTCCATTTCCGGACGTTGATTGGCACTGGTTCCAACCCGAATGTGGCCGCGGTCATTGTGATCGGCATTGAGGACGGTTGGACCGGCCGCGTCGTCGAGGGTATCGCCAAGACCGGCAAGCCGGTCACCGGCTTCGGTATCGAAGGTACGGGTGACATCGACACCGTTGCCAAAGCCTCCCGGGTCGCCAAGGAGTACGTCCATTGGGCGTCGGAACTGCAACGCGAAGAATGCGGTATCGAGGAATTGTGGGTCTCGACCAAATGCGGTGAAAGCGACACGACAACCGGTCTCGGTTCATGCCCGACGGTCGGGAACATGTATGACAAGCTGATCCCACAAGGCATCACGGGCGTTTTTGGCGAGACCAGCGAGATCACGGGCGCGGAGCACATCTGCAAGGCCCGCGCCATCAACGAAAAAATCGGTGAAAAGTGGTTCAAGACCTGGCAGGCCTATCAGGACGACGTGATCGAAGCTCACAAGGTCGATGACCTTTCTGAAAGTCAGCCGACCAAGGGCAACATTGCCGGTGGCCTCTCGACGATCGAGGAAAAGGCGCTCGGCAACCTCGAGAAAATCGGTCGCACCTGCCGCTACATCGATGTGCTGGAGCCCGCCGAGGCCCCGCGCAAGGGACCGGGACTCTACTACATGGACACGTCTTCGGCCGCTGCCGAGTGCGTGACCCTGATGGCGGCCGGCGGGTACGTCGTCCACACCTTCCCGACCGGCCAGGGCAACATTATTGGCAATCCGATCGTGCCGGTCATCAAGATCTCGGCCAACCCGTTTACGGTGCGTACGATGTCCGAGCACGTAGATCTCGATGTCACCGGCATTCTTCGCCGCGAAATGACGCTCGATGATGCCGGCGATGCGCTCATAGACATGATCGTGCGCACGGCCAACGGTCGCGTCACGGCAGCCGAGGCGCTCGGCCATCGCGAATTCGTAATGACGAAGCTGTACCGCAGTGCTTAGATTGGCGTAGCGCAGACAAGGCCGAGGAGAGCGGGATGAGGATCACAGCGATACGCGATGCCGTGGCTCCCATCCCCTCGCCGATGCGCAATGCGGCGATCTCGTTCGACAAGATGACGATCAGCGTTGTCGCCGTCCTGACCGATATCGTGCGTGACGGTACGCCGGTCACCGGCCTCGGTTTTTGTTCCAATGGTCGCTACGCGCAGTCCGGCATCATACGTGAACGGCTCGCCCCACGCATACTCGAAGCCGATCCGGCATCTCTCGTCGACGAAGCGGCATCCAACCTCGATCCCTTCGCCGTTTGGAATGCGATGCTCACCAATGAAAAGCCTGGCGGCCACGGCGACCGCGCAGTCGCCGCTGGGGCAATTGACATGGCGATCTGGGATGCCGTTGCGAAGGTCGCAGAAGTTCCGTTATGGAGACTTCTTGCCGACCGTTTCAACGGCGGGCGCCATGACGAACGTGTGTTGGTCTATTCCGGCGGAGGCTATTACTACCCCGGCAAGGAGAAGCAAGGCCTGCAAGAGGAAATGCGTCGCTGCCGAGCGGCTGGTTATCAGATCCTCAAGATGAAAGTCGGGGGCGCCGATCTGGACACGGACCGCCAACGCATGGAATGGGCGCTGGAAATCGCTGGCGAAGGCAGCAAGCTTGCGGTCGACGCAAACGGTCGCTTGTCGCTGGATGAGGCTCTCGCCTACGGTCGCGCCGTCTCCGAGTTGGGCCTGATTTGGTACGAAGAGCCCTGCGATCCACTCGACTATCTGGCACATCAGGTTCTGGCCGAAGAACTCGACGTACCGATCGCGACGGGCGAGAATTTGTTCTCCCTCCAGGACTTCCGAAATTTGTTGCGCCATGGTGGGCTTCGCCCTCACAAGGACTGGCTGCAGCCTGATCCATCGTTGTGTTATGGGCTCACCGAAACCCTCAAAATACTGGATATGGCCGAGCGCATGGGATGGACGCGTCGGCGAACGGTTCCCCACGGCGGCCATCAGCTCGGTTTGAACATGGCATGTGGCTTGCAGCTTGGCGGCTCGGAAAGCTATCCGGGCGTCTTCCAGCCATATGGCGGTTTTGCCGACGGCATAGTGATTGAGGACGGTTACACGACACTTCACCAGACGCCCGGTATCGGTATGGAATTGCGCACCGAGATGATGACGGGTCTGAAAGCGCGTCTTGAAATCAATTGATTTTTCGACCCGTGATCCAGGACTAGGCCGCTGTACGTAGTGGAGTTGATGCGATTTTCCCTACGCGATCCGGTGAGATAGGAGGCTTACTGGGAAAGGAACCGAGGGTTGCGTTCACGGCCGCTCATCTAGCATCGATGCGTGGCAATGCCGCCTCGAATCTCGGAACTCTTCACCAGCTCAAGTCGAAGGCACTTCCCTTTGCCACGGCACGGCCCTTATGGCGCAGGCGGGACGCCTGCGAGCAGGCCCATCGTCCATTCCTGGAAAGGAGAGCAGGTGACGACGACAATTAGCCAGGATGACCTGGCCGAACTCGTACAGCGCGCATTCGTTGCCGCCAGAACGAGCGAGCACAATGCTTGGAGTGTCGCCGAGGCGTTGGTACAGGCCGAGGTCGATGGCCAGGCCGGACACGGCCTCTCTCGCATTTCAAGCTATACGGCGCAATCCCGGGCGGGCAAGGTCGACGGCTATGCACAGCCACGGGTGGAGCAGCGCCGCCCCGGCGCGCTGTTGATCGACGCCATGCACGGCTTTGCCTATCCAGCGTTACAGTTGGCAGTGGATCAATTGCCGGTGTGTGCCGAAAATACTGGCATTGCTGCTGCAGCAATCACGCGGTCGCACCATTGCGGCGTTCTCGGCTGGCACGCCGAACGATTGGCACGCGCCGGTATGGTTGCCCTGGCGATCGCCAACACGCCCGATGCGATGGCGCCATGGGGGGGCAGGAAGCGGCTGTTTGGCACCAATCCGATTGCCTTTGCAGCGCCTGCGCCCGATGGTCAGCCAGTCATTGTCGATCTGGCCTTGTCGAAAGTCGCGCGCGGCAAGATTCTCACCGCCGCGCAAAACGGTGAACCGATCCCCGAAGGCTGGGCAACCGACGCTGCCGGCAGACCGACGACGGATGCCGCGGCAGCCCTCTCTGGCACCTTGCTGCCGATCGGCGATGCAAAGGGAGCAGCTTTGGCATTCATGGTCGAAACGCTCGCTGTCGGGCTGACGGGAGCCAACTTCGCGTTCCAGGCCTCGTCATTCTTTGATGACAAGGGTGGCCCGCCGGGAGTGGGCCAGTTCCTCATTGCAATTGATCCCGGCGGTTTCGCCGGCTCCGGCATATTCGCTGAACGCCTCGCCGTGCTGGCTGGCGAAATCGCAAACGACCCGAACACCCGTTTGCCCGGGACCAGGCGCTACGCCCTGCGCGATGCTGCGGCACGCGATGGCATTTCCATTGAGATCGCAAAGTTAGAGTCGATCCGGAAGCTCGCGGACAGCGCGTGACCAAGTGCACTATTGGCGCTAAACTAATCCGTGGCGTCGTTTTAAGCACAGCGGATTAGCCAAAGCGGAGGGGAATTGCCATTATGATTCACGTCGTTGCCGTCATCACCACCAAGCCGGGGATGCGTGCGCAGGTCCTCGAAGCCTTTCGCGCGAATATGCCGGCCGTTCACGCCGAAGACGGCTGCATCGAATATGGACCGGTCGTCGACGCCGATGGCTTCGGCAGCTTTCAGACGCCGATCGGTGCAGACACATTCATGGTGATCGAAAAGTGGGCGAGTGCCGATGCTCTGAAGGCGCATGCTGCTGCCCCGCACATGGCCGAATACGCCGCAAAGGTGAAGGACATGCTGGCCAACCGGGTAATCCATATTCTTGAATCGGCGGATTGAGCAGTTGACGTAGGTCACGAACGCTCGCATGGCCGCCCGGCACGCCGTGGCGGCCAAATGCTGCAGCGTCGTCTACGACGCGCAGGTTTCTATGACGTGCTGGCTTACACCTTCGGTGAGATCAGTCCTTCTTCGCAAGCCTTGATTTGCAGCGCCAGATACTTTGAGTTGATCCGGCACTGGGCCAGGCTTCCTGCAAGGAACCACAGCCCGGGCTGTCCTGTCCGGCAATACATTGCTCTTAGTTCGTTGCCCTCACCGAACCCCCAGATCGGGCCGACGCGCTCTACGACATCGTCGCCGAACATCTGACCGACCAGATACTCCTGCGGCTTGTAACCCGTCGAGAGCACGATGAGATCGGCCGCAAGCGCCTCGCCGTCTTTGAGGCGAGCGCCGGTTTCCTCGAAGCCATCGATGTCGTCGTACTGCACAAGCCGGATGGTGCCATCGATCAACATGTTCGAACAGCCGACGTTGAAGTAATATCCGCCACCTCGTGTCAGATACTTGAACTGCCACCCGGTTTCATCTTCGCCCGAGTCGAGCTTGAACCCGATGTTTTCGAGGCCCGTGAGAAGGTCATTGTCAAGCGCGCGTGACTCTCGCGTAAACGCGACATGGGCTCGGCGAACCAGCGGCGTCGGCATCGACAGGACGATGAAATCGCATTCTTCGAGTGCCGGGCCTTCATCGTAGAGCGCATAGGGAAGTTGTGCGCTGGGCTCGATGTTGACGACCAACGTCGGGCTGCGCTGTACCATGGTGACATGCGCACCGCTGCATGCAAGATCCTGCGCGATATCGTGACCGCTGTTGCCGGTTCCAATCACAATTGCATGTTTGCCGGACCAATCCTCGCCATCCTGATACGCGCTTGAGTGGACCACCGGCCCTGAATATGCGTTTAGCGTCGGGATCTCAGGAATGTTCGCGATCCCGCTGACGCCAGTCGCCATCACTACGTGCCGGGGCTGCATGATCCTTTCAGTCCCATCTCCGCGCCTAAGACGCACGCTCCAGCAGCCGGCGTCCTCATCGTAGCTACCGCCGAGAAATTCTGTCGACGTCCAGTAATTGAGTTCGAGTGCCTCGACATAGGCCTCGAACCAGTTTGCAATTTTGTCTTTCGGAATGTAGGTGGGCCAGCTGGGCGGAAACGGCATGTACGGCAGGTGATTGACCTGCACCTGGTTATGCAGCGTTAGGGCGTGATAGCGCAGCCGCCAGTTGTCGCCGATGCGCTCCTCTTTGTCGACGATCAATGTGTCGACGCCGATTTGGGTGAGGCGCGCGGCGATTGATAGTCCTGCTTGGCCACCGCCCACCACGACAACGGCCGGATCGCGGTCCTTGTAGGCAACGGCTTCGGTACGCTGGTCGAGCCAATTGGGCCCGCGAAAGTCGCGGCTGTGCGATTGCCCGGTCGGCCGGTTCTTGCCGATGCGTTCTTCGTGCCCTGTCAGCTCCTCAAGCGCAGTCAGGAGGGTCCAGGCCTTGTGCCGTGCGCCATCACCGGGATCTGGACAGAGCCGTACGATCCCGCGCCCCCGGCCGTGCTTCGTGGCGAACGTAAAGAACGCCTCGATCGTCTCTCGGTCCACGCGCGTCACGGAGCGTGGCGGCAAAGGTTCCAATTCAACTTTCAATTGATCAAGGCCGGCCTCCCGGGCCATCTCTGCAAGTGGTACGCCGATGGCGTCCGCCTCGAAGGTTTCCATATTCCAGGTCAGCGCAACCACGTCGCGCCAGTAGCTCTCGTCGAGGAACAAATCCTGTAGGCCGCGCGCTGTAGGTTTCCCCAACGCCGCCGAAAACGCTGCCAGCCAACCTTCGACGATGGCCGTTGTTTCATGATCGATTGTGTCCAGCATCTGTACGACTCCAATGAAAGCACGTTCAAGAACCGAAACGCAGCGGGTTCCGCGAACGATGTCGAAATCGCACCACTCGCGCGCCGCCATCGCGCCAAGGATTCGGGTCGCGGCCGCGGCATGGAGCCGGGCTGCTGCTGCTTGGTACCGGCTTCGCGGCGACGCGCCACCGAATTCAGGCAGTGGCGATACTGCAATTCACGGTCCGCACAGCAGACGGTGCTCGGCGCCGGCAGAACTTAGTCGTCGACTGCGGTTTTCATCACGAACGGGTTACCTCCACCCGGCGCATTTGAGATCCACACGCTCTTCATCTGCAGGTACTCGTTGATCGCGTCCATGCCGTTCTCGCGGCCGAGTCCCGAGCTCTTGTATCCGCCAAATGGCATTGTGAAGCTCACCGCGCGGTAGGTATTGACCCACACGGTGCCGGCGCGGATGCGGCTTGCCATGGTCGTTGCGCGCTTGATCGACTGCGTCCACACGCCCGAGCCGAGGCCATACATCACATCGTTGGCAATGCGCGCGGCATCATCCTCGTCCTTGAACGTTATAACCGACAAGACCGGACCGAACACCTCTTCCTGCGCGATCCGCATCTTGTTGTCGACGCCGGTAAAAATGGTCGGTTGCACGAAGTACTTTCCGCCGCCCAACTCCGCCCCGGCGGGGCCGCCTCCAAGCGCACACTTGGCGCCTTCGTCTTTGGCAATATCGATGTAGCTCAGGATCTTCTCGTATTGCGGCGGCGTTGTTACCGGGCCGACCTGGGTGTCAAAGCTCATCGGGTTGCCGAGCTTTGCCGTCGAAGCCATCTGGATCAGCTTTTCGACAAACTCGTCGTGGATCGACTCCTGCACAAGCAGTCGCGAGCCGGCGATACAGGTCTGGCCCGTCGCTGCAAATATGCCCGAGATCGCGCCACTGACGGCATCGTCAATGATGCAGTCGTCAAAAACGATGTTGGGCGACTTGCCACCGAGTTCGAGCGATACCTTCTTGAACGTTTGGCCCGCCAGTGAGGCGACACGCGATCCTGTCAGCGACCCGCCTGTAAACGCAATCTTCGCGACCTTGGGGTGGGCCACGAGCGGCTCGCCGGCCGCCTGACCATAACCGGTTACGACGTTTACGACGCCTGGCGGCAGGTCTGCTTCTTCGATCACCAGCTTCATAAACTCAAGCAGTGATGCGGAAGTGTATTCCGAAGGCTTGATCACTGCCGTGCAGCCGGCCGCCAGTGCCGGTGCAAGTTTCCACCCTGTAAGCAACAGCGGCGAATTCCATGGAATGATCATGCCGCACACGCCGACCGGCTCTTTGAGGATGTAGGTAAAATGATCCGGCTTATCGACCGGTACGACGCTGCCTTGGATCTTGTCGGCAAGGCCACCGTAGTAATAGTACCATTCCGGCAGATATTTGAGCTGGGCGCTCATCTCGGATATCAGCTTGCCGTTGTCGCGCACTTCGATCTCGGCGAGGTAATCCGCGTTCTTTTCGATCAGCTCGGCGATCTTGCGCAAAACCCGGCCACGCGCTGTTTGCGTCATGCGCGCCCACGGCCCGTCATCGAATGCGCGATAGGCTGCTTCGACGGCGCGATCGACATCTCCCGCCTCGCACTCCGGAATTTCCGCCCAAGGCTCGCCGGTGTAAGGATCGGATGTGAGCAGCCGTTTCCCGGAAATCGCATCAACCCATTTTCCGTCGATGTAGGTTTGGTATGTCTTAAGGCCGGTAGGTGCATCTTGCATGGCAGGCTCCTGAATGAATCACATGAGCGTTGTGCGGGCATCGCCACCCTATTTGACGCTTGCCCGAGAAATCTGACTGCCGTGGATTGAACCGCCCGACGCCGTCGCTCGTCAAGGCTGCGGTCTGCGCTGGCAGCGTTTGCGGTCGGTGCGTGGGGCGGCAGCGGTGCGTTTGTCAGCTGAAGATCGAGGGGTAATCGGCAACAAATCGAGCCAATGTTGCACGAAGTCCGGCCGCGGCGCCGGCATCGCCGCGCGCTGCCGCATTCTGCAACTGCGATATTAGCATATCGTGGATCTCGTGCAGGCCGTCGGCATGCTGCACCAGCTCTTGGCCGATCGCTACGGCGGACATTTCAGGCACGCGCTGATGTTCGGCAATCGCAAGTACGACGTCGCGGCTAAGATCGCCGAAAGCGATGCAGTCGTCCAGTGTCAGCAATTGTTCCCCCAAGCTCTACCACAAGGATTGAGCACTTCCGCACCGTGGGAGTATCCATGACAAATCTGGCGCAGGCAACCCCGCCCTGTGGCCGTGGTTGACAACGCCTGAAGCTGTTCCACGCAATGCTGAACAAGATTACCCGGCCGGATCGGGCCGCCAGCCCGCCGCAAGCGCATCGCGTTCCGAGCAGAACCAGCGTTCGCCCCGGCGCCGGTCCACGCGTTCGCGGCGATAGTTCGGCGACCATGGCACGAGATAGATCTTGCCCTTTGACGAGACGTGGCCTTTGATGGGACACCCGTCAGGCGCCCGTTTCTTGGCCTGGTCCCAGCGGTTGCTGCGGTAATCTGCCGGTCGCTGGGCAGTGCCGCGCCAAATTCCGGACTTGGCGTTACGCGCGGCTCTTTCTGCCGTGCCGTACCGCGCATAAAGGCCGCCGATCGCGAAGGCATAGCCGGCTTTGACCATGGCCAATGCCGGGTCCTTATCACCTACGTTGCAACTGCCTTCCTGAATGTCTGCCTTCGTGCCGTCCTGCACGGTGCAGGTCACTTTTCTGCGCGCGACAAGCCGCGCCAAACGCTGTCTTGCCACCCGCCCGCAGCCCCACAACCGCCGCCGCGAGTTCCGACAGTATTGCGCCAGTTCTGGCGCTTCGATGCCGACCAGCTTGATAAAGCGACCTCTTACGGAGAGCGTATCGCCGGTGATGGCCCGTGCCGGACCGCTCAATGTTTCCGTCTTGAACGGCGACAGGGCCGCGATGGATTTGCCTGTCCCACCGAGCGAGATCTGCGGCAGATAAGCCCAGGCTGCAGCGAGCGAACCGACGATGAAGGCAGCACCGAGTGAGGCAAGCGCCACCCGTCTTGACAATGCTGAAAACACGGGCAGGCCATTGCCTTGCCCTTCATAGTCGGTCGATTGCGATCTTCCCGTGAGGCGTGTCAGGTAGGGGGCCGCAGCCAGCGTCAGCGCAACGGCACCGACACCGGTCGAAAGAACAGCATGCAGGTCGAACCCTGCCGTCCACCATCGCGCCACCGCGGATGCGACGGCGGCAACACCGACGAGTGCTATCAAAGGCGCAATTCCGGGTCGGGAGACGAAGCCTGACGTCGGCCGCAGGAGCGCGCCGAACGCGTGCGTGACGAACCGCCCGATATGCAGGGAGAGGCCCCCGGCAAGCGATAAAAGACCGCGACCGAGCAAGCCGGCACCACGGGCAACCAGTCCCGGAATGCGCGCAAAAGAATGTCCAAGGCGCGCGAGCGCTGACTGGCTCGCCGCAGCCCCAGCCTGGCCCGCACTCTTCGCCTTGGCCACCGCCTGCGCCTTGATCTCTTCAATGCGCTTGCGTCGGTCCTCGCGGCGCAACTTGATCGTCGTGCGCACATACTTGTGCCACTCAAATCCGTCGCTCTTCTTCCCCCAGCCGAACATGATACGACCCGTAGACTCTTCGATCGGTTCCGATTCGCGCCACAATTACTAACAAATGCAGAAAGATCATGGCATTCCATGCCGCGCACACGGTGCAAAAGTGTATGGTCTCATTCCGAAATCAAGCGGATTTTTTGTGCCATCCATGGTGTTCTCGCACTTGTCACATCCCTTTGATCCGATTTGTCGACGCCGTCATTCTGAATTCATGTAAAGACAATCGAGTACTTTGCGGGCTATGAGAGCCCGGAACGCGCTTCGAGTTTCATCGGATGGACCTTCAATCGAGAGGAAACAGATCATGGTGCATTGGAGAGCACTCACGTGTCTTGCGGCGATGTTTGCCGCGGCAGGATTCACCGCTGGCACGTTGGTAGTGCCGAAGGGTGCACACGCCATGGGCTCTAGTCCGCCGAGTTCGAATGTCGACTGCCGAAAGCGAAAGAATAAGAACAAGCCGGAATGTCAAAATCAGCAGAGCGGCAAGCTGAACGACGACCAAATCTATCAGGCGGGCTATTGGCTTGCGCGCGAGGGCAAGTACGAAGAGGCGCTGGCTGAACTCAACAAGGCAGCCAACAAGAACGACCCGCGCATCCTCAATTACATCGGCTATTCGACGCGCAAGCTCGGCCGCGTTGCTGAAGCGCTCACCTATTATGAGCGTGCCCTAGCCGCAAACCCCGACTATACCGTGGCGCGCGCTTACATGGGCGAAGCCTTCCTCGAGCAGGGCAAGGTCGAACTCGCCCGCGAGCAACTTGCCGAAATCGAGAAGCGTTGCGGGAAGACCTGTGTCGAGTTTACGGAGTTGTCCGGCCAAATCGACAGCTACGTCGCCAACGGCACCTTCAAGCCGCAGGGCAAGCAGGATTCCAAAGTCAAGCAGCAAAGCTAAGTCTTCCGGTAAGCGTAAGCCCGATCATTCCGTTTTGTCGCGAACGTTGTTCTCCACCCCGCCCTGGGCACCGTTTCGGGCGGGGTTTGCAATTGCGACAACCGGCCTTTTGGACCAATGTCGGCCGCATGCCGCCTGGTCATGGTATCCGCCAGATCGTGACGAAGCCTTGCTCATCACCTGTGACGAGGCGGGTACGCCCGGGCGCGACGGCGAACGCCGTCAAAGCATTGCCGGCCGAACCGAACGTCGCAAGCGCGCGCCGCCGTTTCCTAGTCCATTTGCGAATTCGCCCGTTCTTGCCCGCCGAGAGGAATGTCTCGTCGCTGTCAAACGCCAGCCCGACGATCCGACCTGAATGGGCCGACAACGTCCGATAACGCCGCCGTCCGGTTGCCATAATGCGCACCTGGCCATCGAGCGTACCTGCGACCAATGTCTGACCGTCCGGTGAAAACGCCAGTGCGGTGACGAAGTCCGGTGCCTTGGTGTAGGTCCTCACCAGGCTGACCTGAACGCTGTTCCACAGTCTGATGGTCTTGTCCGCGCCGCCGGAGGCCAGCAGCGCCGTGGCCGGCGAGAATGCCAGAGCCTGTACCGGATTCTCGTGGCCTTGCAGCACCTGTAGCGGGGCCGAGGGTGTGCGCACCTCCCACAGCGACACGGTCCAGTCATGACCGGCTGCCCAGAACCGATCATCCCGTCCGGCAAACACCACGGCCCAGATAGTCGCATCATTGCGTTTGAAACTGCGCTGCTTGAGTCCGGTGTCGATGTTCCAAAGTGCGATGATGCCCTCCGAGTGCCCGGTCAGCACAAGATTGCCGCGCCCTGCAAGCGCGGTTGCAGGTCCGTCGTCCAACTCGATGGTTCTGATCAAATTGCGCTGGTCTGCATTCCAAACCTTGATCGTACCTTTTGCGCCGGCCGTCACAAGCACTTGGCCGCCTTTTGCGAACGCCGCTTTGCTCACACCACCGGTGTGCGCGGAGAAGCGATGGAGAAGCAACGACCTGGGCGCCGGTTTGCGATGTTGCTGGGGCTGTTTAACAACTCTGGAAGCAGGCGATTGTGTTGATTTGGTTGCGCTGGATACTGTCCCCGTGCCGCGGAACTCGAATTTCGGTAGCCGGTCCTGCATTGCAACGGCTCCGGTGGCGACACCGAACCCAATGAGCAACTTGAACAGCAACGGCCGCCACCGCGGCTTGGAAAGTCCGCGAATCGGCCGCGGCCGCGCCCGCCGCAGCACGCGCGGCGCCGAGCGATCTGGCACGGCAACAGGTAACGATTGGGCGTTGTCCGAGGAAACACCGGGCGCAGCCTCGAGTTTGGTTCTCGCCGTCGCTCTGGATTGGCTGGCCTTGGCTGCTGACTTGCCGGCATTGGCCTCCCCCGGAGCTTTGCGCCCGACGCCCCAGCCAAGCCGCAGGCGGCTGCGAAGGCTGGTGCGCGGCGGCGGCAGTTCCGGTATCTCTTCGGCGGCCCCGGGTACACTGGATACAGCCGCCGGTTCACTGTCGTTCGCCATGGCGCTGCCGCCGTCACCACGCAACCGCTCGACGTATTCGACAAGGCCGCCTTGCGCATCAGGCACATCCGGCGGCGGTGCAACCGGCAGTGGCGTTGTAACCGGGCGGGTTGGCGTATCCTTGGAAACAACGGGTCGGGCCGGATCGTCCTCGGCCTCGCGGCCACGTGAGAACCATCCCGATGGCCGCTCCTCCGGTGCTAGCAATTCACCGCGCCATTCCGCGATTGATTGCGGACGCTCGTCGATGGCGAGGCGGAGACCCTTGTCGATCGCACGCAAGAAGCGCTGGCGGAAGGCGCCGGTTGCCGTCTCTTCTGTCGGACGCAGTTCGTCCTTGATCACCCGCGACGGAGCATCCGGCGGTCGCTTGCCCGTAACGGCATGATAAAGGGTACCGGCAAACGCGTATATGTCAGTCCACGGACCCTGCTTCGCTCCTGTTTCGGCATATTGCTCGTAGGGGCTGTAGCCGGGTTTTACCAGGGCGCTGATGGTGCGGGTGTGCTTCGCGATTTCGCCGCGTGCCGAACCAAAATCGATCAGCACGGGGCTGCCGTCGGAACGCACGATGATGTTGTCCGGTGCGATGTCGCGGTGCAGGAAATCAGCCTGGTGAATCACGTTGAGGGCATCGAGCAGCGGTTCGACGAGCTTGTCGAGTTCGTTTTGGCGCGGTGTGCGCCCGGAGCGCGCCAGCCAGGCTTTCAGGCTTTGCCCTTCCTCGAAGTGCAACACCATGTAGGCAGTGTTATTTTCGCGGAAATAGCGATAGAGGCGGACGATGTTGTTATGGTTGAACTTGCCGAGCGTGCGGGCCTCGTCGATAAACCGGTCGAGGCCCCATTCATAGTCTTCGCTGCTGCCCTGGGAACGCGGGACGGCCATCAGGTCGTTGTCCCGTAAGGCAAAATCGGTCGGAAAATACTCTTTAATGGTCACGTGACGGTCGACGTCGGCCTCCCGCGCAAGATATGTCACGCCGAATCCACCCGCTCCGAGAACACGCTCGATCTCGTAGTCGCCGGCCAGCACCGTGCCCGTTGGTAGCGACAGCAGATTTGACATTCGATCCCTGCACCTGTCCCTGATTGCCGGCGCATTGCTGCAATGGCCCGAACGCAAAACCGGGCCGCCGCGGCAGCGCCCACCGCGTGCAGCACCGGCACGCACAGACGACATCGTCTTTACGAATGCCTGAATTATGTCGAAAGAATGTGGCAGCGATGCTGCTGGGATAAGATTGTGCTCGATTGCGGCTTTTGTCGGTTGGATCGCTAGAGATTGAGATTGGCCCCGATGTACGCCAGGGAGTTCAGAAGCATACTGCCGCGCTGTGGTCGCGCCACGGCGAGCGCCAGGATTACGCTCTGCCTGCTGTTGGTATCACCCGCGACGGCACTCGGCGCAGAAAAGCCCTCGAATCTGGCGCAGCATTTCGATGCCACCTGGGATGCTTTTGTGCGCTGGCTGGCGGTTGAATTCGAGCAGACACCGGCCATCGTGCTGGGTGTCGGACTGGCTTTTGCCATTCCACCGTTGGCATTACTTGGCGTGCTTATCAGCCGCTGGCGCCGGACCAATGCCCCCTTTCCGACCGAGCCACCACGCTCGATCCCAATCAGCGGCTGGAAATCGCGCGGCCTCTTGGTTGTTGCAAACAGTCGGGGCGAGGTCCATGAAGTTGGCCTTGGATTGGTCCGAATTGGGCGCGAAGAAGATAATGATGTTCAATTGATGCATAACACGGTGCATAGATACCACGCGATCGTGGAACGCACGAGCGATGCCGAGTTTTACGTAATGGATGTCAGCGGTGCGGACGGCAATGGCGTCAGGGTCGACGGCGAAAGGGTGGAACGGGCGCGTTTGCGTGGCGGCGAGTTGATCGAGATCGGCAAGGAGCGCTTGCGCTTTCAACTCGCGCCGGCGGAAGGATGACGACCGCACGGTATAGGCCGCGGGTGGCCGGCGGGCAGAACGGATCGATCGGATGGCAAATCTTTGAGTGAATTGCAGTGGCGGTCACAGGAAACATCGCGTGGTCCGTAGCGGGGCCGGGTTGAGCGACGGGAGGAGACAATGGCAGATAAGGACGGCCGCAACGGCAAGCAGGGCGGTGGTATCATCGGCTCGTTGCGTGAAGCACTGGCCGCAGCCAGCAAGGAGGACACCAACAGAGTGACGACATCAGCCAATCGTCCGCAAGCAGACGATATTGCCGAGCCTGGTGCGAAGACCGTCCGGGCAGCAGAAAAGCCTGCGGCTGAGGCCGCATCGGACGCCACGCCACCACCGTTGCCGAGTGCCGCAGACGCTGCTCGCGAGGCCCGCGGAGGTACGCCGAACATTCCGCCCGTTGAGACCGCGGCTGACCGTCACGTTGAGTTCGAGCCACCGCCGACGACCCGCGTCGTTCGCCAGGCTGCGCCGACTGCATCGTCCGAGGACTCGGCCAGGACACAGCTGGTGCGCGGACGCCCGCAGGTGGAACGCGGCGAATTTCGCCAGGATCCTGTCGTTGGCTGGTTGGTCGTCGTCGGTGGCCCCGGCATCGGCTCTTACCGGCCGATCTTCGAGGGCAACAATACGATCGGGCGCACCGATGCAAACCGTATCCCAATTGATTTCGGTGACGATACGATTTCGTCCGAAGAGCAGGCCTACATCCGTTATGATTCGGCCAATCGGGCCTTCCTGTTCGTGCCAAACATGACCAAGACGAACATCGTATCGGTCAATGACGACCAGCCGACCTCCGCGATTCGTCTTCAGAACAAGGACGTGATCCGCATGGGGCGCACACAGCTTGTGTTTGTGGCCTTTTGCGGCCAGGACTTCGACTGGTCGGAACTTGCAGAGCTGAAGTAGGCTTGATGTCGGCATTTGAATACGGCTTCTGCGCCACCCAAGGGCAGCGCGGCTACCAAGAAGACTCGGCTGCCGTGTGGCCGCCGCAATCCGTCGATACGGGCGCCCCGGAGGCAACGTTCGATTGGAAAGGTGATGCGTTTGCACCCGTCGAGGCAACAACACTCGTTGCCGTGTTGGCAGACGGCATGGGCGGGCATGCAGGCGGCGCGCTGGCCAGCAAGACCGTATGCGAATCGTTCATGCAATCCTGGGTCGGAGCGCTGACGAAGAATGATCCGGCCTCTGACGAGACGCTAAACCTGCACGCACGGCTCGAAGCGGCTCTGAAGGCCGGCAACGGGCGAATTTCCGACATCGTTGGCGCCGACCCGGCGCTGTCCGGCATGGGTTCGACGCTTGTCGGCGCCGTATTTTACGATCAGGGGCTCGAATGGATCAGCGTTGGTGACAGCCCGCTATACCTATACAGGCGGGAAGAAATCGCGCTGCTCAACGAAGATCACTCACTGGCGCCGGCACTCGACAAACTCGCTGCGCAAGGCCAGATCACACGGGAGCAAGCCAAGAACGACCCGCGTCGCCATATGCTGCGCTCGGCGATTACCGGCGAAGAACTTGATCTCGTCGACATATCGCGCAACCCCTTGCAGCTGCAAGCCGACGACTACGTGATCATCGCCAGCGATGGTATTCAGACGCTCGACGAGACCGAACTCGTGCGCATCATCACGGGCTACGCCAAGGATGGTCCGCGCGCCGTCTCGGAGGCCATTATCCGTGCCATCGAAAACGCCCGCGATCCCTTTCAGGACAACGCCACTGTAATTGCAGTGCGCCCAATGGCCGCTTGACGCGACACTCGTTGACGGATGGGCGGCTTACGATTTAGACGACGCTCGCTTCGCCAGGAAGGCCTCCATGATCGCCTGCGGTTGGCCCCGCGCAAATGCCTCCTGCTGCCCCAAGACGCCGCTTCGGAACGCGTCATCGAAACCGCGAAGCGCGAGTTCTGAAAACCGTGCCTTGGTCCGCGCCCATGCAACCGACGGCTTTTCGGAAAGTTCCCGCGCGACCTCCACGGCCTTTGGCACAACCTTTTCCGCCGGCACGAGATGGTTCACCAAGCGCAGTTCGCGGGCCTCCTTGCCGTCCATGAGGCGGCCGGTATAAGACAGCTCCTGGTTCATCGACCAGCCAAGGTGGAGGCTCATCCAGTATGAGCCCATCACGGACGGTATCCCGGCATTGATTTCCGGTTGACCGAGACGGGCATCGGGATGGGCAACGCGCATATCCGAGACCAGAGCGATCTGAAAACCGGCACCGGCCGCCACTCCGTTGATGGCGGTGATGACCGGTTTCGTGGTCTTGAGAATCTGGCGGTAGACGTTACACACCGTTCCGAACCATGCTTCGACGTTCGCAACTTCGACTTTGCGTCCCTCTTGCAGGTCGACACCGGCACAGAATGCGCGGGTGCCGGCCCCCGTCAGGACCACACCCTTGACGCTTGGATCGTTTTCCAGATCGATCAGGGCCGCGGCAACGCCTTGCGCAAGACCAATTGACATGGCGTTGAGCGATGCCTCGCGATTGAATGTCAAAATTGCAATGCTGTTCTGTTTTTCGATGGTAACGACGTCAGTCAACGCGCGGTTCCTTTCTTGAATAGCCGCAATTCTCCCGCAGCGTTGCGGCGCGGGGCTGGCCGGTTATCGAACGCGGTCCCGGCGCCCGAATGCGAACAGGAAAAAGGCAGCAACTGCGTTGGCAAGCAGCACGACTTTGAACGGCAATTCATAGCCACCCGAGTATTCGATGAGGACCCAGAACAACGGCGGCGCCGCCATCCAGCCAAGCGACAGGAACGCGAACGCGCGACCGTTGAATTCGGCGAGTTGATCGGGCGCAACACGGTAGCTCATTGCTGTGGTGAAGACCGCATTCCAGGTCTGGCCGGCGAGGCCAGTCGCAACCGCCAGCAGCGCGAGCTGCCAATGCGGCAGGCCCGGTTCGGCAAGCAGAAGTCCGACGATTGTCCCGATCGTCGTTAAACTTATCAGCCCCAGTACCTGGGTCGAGCGGCCGGTTGCGTCGCAGATCCAGCCAAACACGGGTCGCCCCAGCATGCCGGCAAGCTGTTGGTTGGAGACGAATATCCCGGCTGCGATTGGCGTCAGGCCGACGACCTCAAGCAGATAGAGATAGGAAAAGATCATCATTGCCATTTGCGACATCGCGAGGATCAGCCCAACACTCCAAAGGAGGCGCAAGTCGCGCGGGATAATAAATACGCCTAGCGCCGCTGCCAGCGTGCGCGATATGCGTCGTCGTTGTGGTGCCCCGGCGCGCTGTCGCCAGCGGCGCACGCGAAACAGCGGTTGCGAAAATGTTACAAATAGTGCGCCGAGCGCGAGAAATGTCGATGTTGTGATGACGCCGACTTGCCATCCGGCGATCGCCATCAGCGGAGGCAGGACGCGACCTGCAATTGCAGCCGCAAGCGGTTGTGCCGCCTGTCGGATCGATAGGAAGAGGCCGCGAGAGGTGGCTGGCGTCCGCTGTGTCACCAGCGTCATGCCGACCGGGCCCTGCGGGCCGTAACCGAGACCAAACAGAAAAGCGGCCAGCATTACGACCGGCCACGAGCCCGCGAGGCACACAAGAAAGGCACAGGCCATTGCCGTCAGCGCCACCACCAGGGTCGCAACGCTGCCGAGTGCCGCCACCAACGCGCCTGTCATCGGGCTCGACAACGCCGTGCCGATGAAAAAGAACGTAATCGAAAGGCCGAAGTCGCGCTCGTTGAGGCCGGTCTCGGCCGCCAGGCTCGGCGCCAGCAGGCTGAATGTGATGAAGCCGAACCCGGTGATCCATTGTACCAGGAATGCCCCCGCCAGCACCGCCAGCGGGCGCTCGCGCGCGTTCGAGGCTGTCGTCATCGCCCGGCGAAGTTTGGCAGTCTCCTGTCGGACGTCGCCGCTACGCCTTCACGGAAGTCTTCCGTCTGGCGTAGCCATGTTTGTTCCTTCAGTTCATGATCGGTCGCCTTGCGCACGGCCTCAGCGAGATCGCCGCGCATTGTCTGCCGTGTCGAAACAAGTGCCAGTGGTGCGTTGACGGCGATCTCGCGGGCCAGGTCCCACGCCGCCTGCCGAACGTTTTCGAGCGCAACGAACTCGTCCAGGAGGCCGATGCGGTAGGCGTCCTCGCCTTTGACACGTCGCGACGTGTAAAACATCATCGCAGCCTTGGTCTCGCCGATGACGCGCGGCAATGTCGTCGTCAGCCCGAAACCGGGATGGAAACCCAGGCGGGTGAAGTTCGCCGCGAACCGCGTCTCAGCGCAACCGACCCGCAGGTCCGGTACCAGCGATAGGCCGAAGCCGCCGCCGATCGCAGCCCCCTGGATGGCGCCCACCACGGGCTTCTTGCAGGCAAACAGGCGCACCGCTTCCATGTAGAGGTGGCCTGCCGAGCCGCTGTTCGGCGATCCATCGACACTGCCATCGTTCTGAATGCGGCTGCCGTCACCGAAGTTGGCACCTGCACAAAACGACTTTCCCTGCGCACACAACAAAATTGCGCGGCAGTCGTCATTCTCGTCGAGCTCTTCGAATGTACCAGCCAACTGCTGGATCAGGCTGTAGTCGAAGAAATTGTGCGGTGGGCGCTGGATTTCGACGGTCGCGACGTAGTCCTTGAGGCTTACACCGAGATCAGGATTATCAGCCATGGTATTGTCCTTGATGTTTGTAGTTTGTATGGGATTTTGCGATCTGGACCCCGGTGATCAGCGCGTCGACGACGCTCACCCCTTCACCGCGCGCGTGCACCAGCACCGGGTTGAGGTCGATTTCCGCGATGTCCGCGCCATCGTTGGCAACGAACTTCGAAAGCGCAACCATGAGATCTGCGAGTGCACCGATGTCAGCCGGTGGTTCACCGCGGACACCATCGAGCAGTGCAGCACCCTGTAGCCTTCTGATCTGGCGCTTCGCAGCTTCCTGGCAGGCGATAGGTGGGCCGATCGCGACATCGTCCATGACCTCGGCATAGATGCCGCCGAGCCCGACGAGCAGCATCGGCCCGAACGTTTCATCGCGCTTCATGCCGACAATCATCTCACGACCCCGCCGCGCCATTGGCTCGACCAGCACGCCCTCAATGGCGGCATCAGGCGCGTAGGCTATGGCGCTCGCCACGACGGCGTCATAGGCGTCGCCCACCGCGTCCGGTGTTGCAAGGTTGAGTGCGATACCGCCGGCTTCCGTTTTGTGCAGGATGTCGGCTGACTGGATCTTGAGCGCGACCGGTCGTCCGAATTCCGCTGCTGCTTCAATCGCACCGTCCCGCGTTTGCGCAAGCCGGCATTCAGCCGTGCCGATACCATGTCGCGCGAGACGTTGCTTGGCAGCATATTCGAACAGTGCACCGTCAGCGCTCGCCGCAGCATCGACCGGCGTTGCGCAAACGAGCGGAGCGGTAAAGGCATCGCGTCGTTCGCGGTAGCGCGCCAATTCGGCCAGCGCCCGCGCCGCATTCGACATATTGGTCATCAGCGGGTAGCCGGCTTCCGCGAAGAGTGCGATCGTCTCGCGCCGCGGCCAGGTATAGGTCCAGGCAACAATCGGCTTTTGCGACTGACGGCCGACACGGAAGAAGTTGTCCTTCTCGCGCAGGTACACGTCGCCGGCCCGCGCAGAAGTGATCATTGCGAGCGCGTCGACCTGGTCGCTCTGGCCAACCATGTCGAGAAGGCGGGCATAGCCGACTTCGCGGATCGCCTGTGCAGTGCCGTCGACCGGATTTCGTGACGAACCGTAGGGTGGGAGGACTTCATCGATCTTGGCCCGCGTTGCCGGATCGAGCTCGGGCACCGCAAGTCCGTTTGCCTGGCAGGCATCGCAAAGCCAGCCGGCGCCGCCGCCGGTGCCGGAGCTGATCCCGACATTGCGGCCCACCGGCAGGCGGTCCTTGTTGACAAGAAATGCAGCCGCAAAATCGATCATCTCATCTTGATCGCGTGCCGTGACGATGCCGTAGTGATCGAACATGGCCTGGTTGACGCGATGTGAACCTGCAAGTGCACCGGTGTGCGAGGCAGCAGACAGTCGGCCCGCTTCCGACGCACCGACCTTCGTCGCGATGATCGGTTTGCCCGCGTTGAGCGCCTTCTCTGCAACGCGGCAGAAGACGTCCGGATCGCGGATGTCTTCCAGAAACATCACGAAGACGTCGGTCTCGCCTTCATCGAGCATGAAATCGACGAGGTCGAATGCCTTGACGCCGGCCTCATTGCCGGTCGTGACCACGTAGCGGAACGCGAGATCAGAAAGCCGGCCACGGTCATAGAACGAAAACCCGAGCGCCCCGCTTTGCGCGATCACGGCGACACCACCGCCATCGCGGTGCCACTCCGGCAGCAGCGGCAACTCGGGGTTGCGCAGCGCCGGACTAAATGTCGGGCATAGCGACGAAGCACAGTTGGCAAACCCCTGGGCATTGGGACCGATTACGGCCATGTCGTAGTACGCGATGATGTCGGTCAGTCGGGCCTGAAGATCACGGCCGGCATCGTCGGCTTGTTCGGCAAATCCGGACGTGATGATGACCGCAGCCTTCACGCCGGCCTCCCCGCACCGTTCCATCTCGTCGACGACGGCCCCGGCGGGAATGATCAGCACCGCAAGGTCGACGCCGACCGGAATGTCGGCGACCGACGCAAAAGCTTTGCGGCCCCGCACCTCGGCATGGTTCGCATTGACAGGAAAGATCTCGCCGGCGAACGGTTGGCCGAGCATGACGTCCATGATCATTCCGCGCAGGCGCTGCGGATTGGGTGAAGCGCCAACGACGGCGACGGTATCGGGCCACAGCAGCTTTGCGATATCAGGCAACGGCGCGCCCTCCCGGCCGCGAGTTCATCATTGGCTGGACACGAAGGGGCCGATCCTTTAGCGCAGGCCCAAGCCGCGCGCGATGATGCCGCGCAGCACCTCCGTCGTACCGCCTTGGATCGTGAACTTCGGCGCCTGCAGGCTGGCGAATTCCATGATGTCCTCGAAATCGACCTCATTGCCGGGATCTGATCTGGCGAATGCGGCGAGGTCTCTCGCGCGCGCTGGAATGCCTTGTTCCCACAGCGTGCCGACATCTTTCACGATCGAGGCTTCGAGCACCGGCTCTTTGCCCTGTTCGAGCATCCCGGCAACCGACACCGACATCCGCCGCAGAGTATGGAGCTGGGCGACCATGCGCCCGATGCCCTCGGCTTCGCGCGTGTCGGGCTCAGCACCGACCTTTTTGATCAACGCCACGAGCACGTACATTGTCTCGAGGAAACGCTCGGGACCGCTGCGCTCGTAGGCCAATTCGCTCGTCGCCTGCTTCCATGCACCGTCGATCTCGCCTAGCAGGTGGTTCTCGGGAACCTTGACGTTTTCGAACACGACTTCATTGAAGTCGTGCTGGCCGCTCATCTGTAGGATCGGATTGATCGTGATACCCGGCCATTTCATGTCGACCAGGAACTGCGTGAGCCCGTGGCGCCGGTTCTCCTTGGTTGGTGGTGATGTCCGGAAAAGACCGATCATGTAGTCGGCTTGATGCGCGTTCGATGTCCAGATCTTGGCGCCGTTCAGCAACCAGCCGTCATCGCTTTTGTCGGCTCGCGCCGATGCCGCGAACAGGTCGGAGCCGGAGCCGGGCTCGCTCATGCCGATGCAAAACGCCAGTTCACCCTTGCAGATCCGCGGCAGGATCGTCGACTTGAGCTCTTCATCACCATACTTGAGGATCACGGGTCCGCTCTGTCTGTCGGCCACGAAGTGCGCCCACGTCGGCGCGGTGGCGGCCCGGAACTCCTCGGTCACGACGTATCGATCGAGGAAGGAGCGTTCATGCCCGCCGTACTGCTTCGGCCACGTCATGCCGATCCATCCCTTGGCGCCGACCTTCTGCGAGAACGCTCGGTTGAACGAGCGATTGCGCAGGCCTTGCTGCGGATTGAACGTGCCGGCAGCCACCTCTTCGGCAATAAACGCGCGAACATCGTCGCGTAGCTCTTGCGTTTCCGGCGGCAGGCGCAGGGCGTCAAATTGAATTGCGGTCTGCATGTTGTCGTTCGCCTTTCGCGTTGGCGTCTTTTGGATTCAGCGTCTCGTCAGCATTGGCCAAAGCGCGTCGCCACCCGCCGCCGCAACCTTGCGGCCAAGTTCGACGGCCCATTCCGCTTCGCTGCCGAAGTCGTCCCGCCATCCCCACATCCGCCGCGTGTACCGCTGCAGGATGTGCTCGCCGGTATAGCCGATCGCCCCGTGCACCTGATGCGCGATCGCTGCCCCTGTCTTGACCGCCTCGCCGACGCGGACCTTGGCGCTTGCAATCTCGAGGAACAGCGCATCGTGGTTGTCGGACTCGCGCTCGACCGTGTCGTTGGCTGAGCCTGAAGCGGCCAGCGCAGCGGCAACTTCGCCGCCAAGCTGCGCCAGATTGTGCTGCACCGCCTGGAACTTGGCGATCGGCCGACCAAAGGCTTCCCGCTCCTGCGCGTACTCGGTGGAAATGGCGAGCACCGATTCGAGCGCTCCGGTCATTTGTGCAGCGCGCACTGCAGCACCGATCCAGTTGACGACGTCACGCGTCAGCCACGCTGGCGCCGCGGTCACCGATACCGGCATCACTCCGTCGAATACGACATCGGCGCGTTCGCCTCCGAGGTCTGCCGCGCGATCAATGAGCTGGCAGTCGGTTGGCTTGACCACGGCGATTGAACCTGCGCCGTTCGTTTGGGCGTACACGATGATGTCGTCCGCATCGCGTGCATACGATACCGCGTTCGCGCGTCCTTTGAGCCGACCGTCTTCGTCCTGGGCGATCGTGTCACGCCAGCGCATCGGCGCGACCGTCTTGGCGCCTGCTCCAACGTCTTGTCCGGCGCGGGCCAGAAGCCAACCGGCGAGCAGCGTTTCGCTCAGTGCCACCGGCTCGGCGTATTGCCCGGCCATACGGATAACATCGAGCCCGTCCGCCATGCTGGCACCGACACCGCCGCGGTCTTCGGGGATCCAGGTCAACGTCAGGCCGTTCTCCTCGAGTGCCGACCACAACGGCGCCTTCCAGGAACTGTCCTTGGCTGCATTGATCGTTTGCGGGTCGGCCAGATCCCGAAAAATCCGCCGCGTCGTCTCAATGACGATACTTTCCGAGGCATCGCTCAAGGTGCCAATCCCTCCGTCGATGTCGATTGCACGAGCGCTACGATGGTTCCCGCCACCGTGCATGCGGAATGGTATCGGATGCACTTGCCGGCGCAAGGCCGCGCTCTGTGGCACGCAGAAGCGTATCGGGAGATATCAGCAGGGGGATCGGGCCACATTTCCCCGAACGCTCCACGGGTGAGCGGATCAGACCGCACCATCCGTGACCACGTCGAGCAGCGTTGGACCGTCGGCGGTAAAGGATTGATCCAGTGCGGGACGTAATTCTTCTGGGCCCTCTATCTTTCGCGCCCGCATACCCATCGAACGGGCCAGGCCGCAGAAGTCGATCACCGGATCGTCGATATCCATACCGACGTAGTGGTCGTTGCCGTGGAATGCGAGCAGCCTCTGCTTCAGGATGCGATAGCCGCCGTTGTTGGCGATAACGTACGTGATCGGCAGCTTCTTGTTGACCGCCGTCCACAGCGCCTGCACCGAGTACATCGCACTGCCGTCCCCGGAAAAGCAGCACACGCGGCGTGGCTCCTGGGCGAGTGCAATGCCAACCGCCGCCGGCAGACCCCAGCCGATGCCGCCGGCGGCAAGTCCGTGAAATCCGTAGCGATCGCGATAGGGCACGAGATCGTTGAGGTAACGCGCCGATGTCAGCCCCTCATTGACCATCACGCCGTCGACGGGTAGTGCCTCTGCAACCTGCAGGCAGAGCCAGTCCGGATGGATCGGCGCGTTGCTCCCAAGTTCGGAAAGTTTGGCAACCAGCCCCGCACGTTTCGCCGACCAATTCTTGCTTTGCAGCGCATCTGTTGCAGCCTTGGCCCGTTTGGCGCCGCCCTCCCCGCGGAGCGCTTCGAGTTCCGGCACCAGCGCCTCCAAAGTAACGCCGACGTCCGCCTTGAGCCCGATCTCAACGGCATCATTCTTGGCGATATGCCAGTCTTCCAGGCCGATCTGCAGAACCGGCAGGTCCGCGGGTTTGGGGTCGACCGGGCTCCACACGGACATGCGCAGAATGTCACCACCGAGTGCGATCATCAGGTCAAATTCGGAGAGCAGGTCGCGCACCTGCTTCTGATCGCGCGACAAAGCCCCCATGAAGCAGGGATGTTCCGAAAAGAAATGCGCGCCGTATGGTGTGCTCTGCTGATAGACCGGCGCTCCGACCGTTTCGGCCAACTTCGCGGCGACATCGAGAGCATCGCTCTTCACGATCTCATCTCCGGCGATGATCACGGGCCGCTCCGCATTCCAGATGCGTTGTGCGAACGCTTTCAGAGCATCGTCCGACGGCCTAACGCGCGCGTCGATCCGCGTCGTAGCGCCAAGCTCTATGCCGGCCTCGCTGTTCAGGATGTCGCCCGGCAGCGATATGAACACCGGTCCCGTCGGTGGCGTTGTTGCGACTTTGGCGGCACGGCGCATGATGCGGGGCAGATCCTCGAGGCGCGGTACCTCCACGGCCCATTTCACCATTGGTTCAGCAATCGGCACGAGAGGATCATAGAGGAGTGGTTCAGTGAGTCCGTGGCCCAATTCCTGCTGGCCGGCCGTGATGATCATTGGCGTGCCGGTAAACTTGGCACCGTAGAGCGCGCCCATCGCGTTGCCGAGGCCCGGCGCCACGTGCACGTTGCAGGCAACCAGTTCGCCGGAGGCCCGGGCATAACCGTCGGCCATGTAGACCACGACCGACTCTTGCAGGCCCAGCACATAGCCGAGATCGGGATGGTCTTTGAGCGCATCCATCACCGGCAATTCGGTTGTGCCGGGATTGCCGAAGAGATGCTTGACGCCTTCGTCTTTGAGCAGCGTCAGAAATGCCGACTTACCGGAAATGCGATTCTGCGCCATGAACGTTCTCCCGTATGCCCCGCCAATACATCGCCCGAGAGCCTATGGGGCAGGTCTGGCAAGAGCAATCATGGTCGCGATTGTTCCGACCGCGCCGGCAACTGATTTGTCCCGCGCATCTAGATCATCGTGTCACAAGTTGGAACCGCTTTCGCGGCTCCTACTTGTGACACAAAGATGATCGCCTCCCAAAGAATCGAGCAACTTTCTGCTTTCATTCGGGTGTCGGACCGGTTCCGAATGAAAGCAGGTTACTCTAGGATAGAAAGTTGGGGTTGATCTCGCGGATCAGTTTGCGAACCATTGCGGCGGCATAGTCATCGTAGCTCTGGGCCGTGATGACAAATGCGCCGGGCCCGCCGATCACCGTCTTGCGAAAGTACGTGTCAAGGTTGGCTGCTTCATTGATGATTGCGAGGCCATTGACGGTTATCCCTGCGCGGACAGCATCATCGCGCGCCTTGGGAGGGTGCGGCTGCACGTTGTTGGTGCCGTCGCCTGAAACATCGATAACAAAGCGTCTTGACGTGAATTGCGCGGCTTTGGCCAGTCTGGCCGAAAATCGGATTGCGCCACCAATGTGCGTAAATCCGTTTGTCGACTGCCGCTTCATGTTCGCAAGTCTGGCTGCAAATTCCGCAGCGCTCCCCGGGCCGTCGACAATCGACCATCGAAGGGAAACGAACTGCTGGCGATAACCCGACCACTGCACGACGGTAATGGCAATGCGCTGGTTGCGTCCGTCTCGTATCGCTTTGATCACGGATGGATGTCTGATCGCCACGGCAAGCCCGTTCTTTTGCAGATCGAACTCGCGATCATCCACACTCGCAGAAACGTCGAGCGCCAGAACGAGAACCAGATCGACGTTCAGTGTCGAGCGAACACTCAGCGTTGTCGCAAGGAGAATGATCGCAGCTGCCGCTGTAGCTGATTTCCAAGACCGAGGGCGCCAGGCTCCGGCTCGATTGTAGCTCATTCGTTTGGCCTGCGTTGGCAATCAAAATTCCGATATGGATGGAAACGAGAGCTGATGATGTCCGAAATCATGAGCCGCGCCAATGCGCAAATTGCAGGTGCTGGTCTTGCACGCGCCTCGCGCGGTACCAGTCTCCGGACCAGAGACACCGGGAAATCCCCATGTGTCCGAACCCGCTGCCCGCAGCGGGGCTGACTTTGGGCGCCATCACTTTTTGGACATGTCGCAAGACGCGACGCGTCCGCCGTGAACCTTCCTGAGCCAGCAGCGGTCCGCGGACCGAGCAAAAACGCAGACCGTGCTTGTCCCGTACGTCTCGGCGCCGCACAATCCTGATCAACAAATTCAAGAGGAGCCCCGCCAATGCCGCAGGAAAACTCATCGCCCAAGGTTTGCGTCGAACGAGACGGGCCCGTCACGACTGTCATCATAAACCGGCCCGATGTGCGCAATGCGGTCGACAACGAAACCGCTGAGGCACTCACGGACGCATTTCGCGCCTTCGACGCCGACCCGGATCAGCGCGTCGGCGTATTCTGGGGCGCGGGCGGCGGGTTTTGCGCCGGTGCCGACCTCAAAGCGATTGCCAGTGGCGAACGGCGAAAACGTTACAGTCTGACCGGTGACGGGCCGATGGGTCCTTCACGGCTCGAACTCACCAAGCCGGTGATCGCGGCGGTTTCCGGCTACGCTGTTGCAGGTGGCCTCGAACTGGCACTCTGGTGCGATCTTCGCGTGGTGGAGGAAAGCGCAGTGTTCGGCGTTTACTGCCGCCGCTGGGGCGTACCTTTGATCGACGGCGGCACGGTGCGCCTGCCGCGCTTGATCGGCCAAAGCCACGCGCTCGACATGATCCTGACCGGACGCCCGGTTGCCGCTGAGGAGGCGCTGCGAATGGGCCTGGCCAACCGTGTAGTGGCAGATGGCGAGGCGCGGCAGGCGGCCGAAGCGCTCGCCCACGATCTCAGTCGTTTCCCGCAATTGTGCATGTCACTTGACCGTGCCTCTGTCTACCGGCAATGGGAATTGCCGTTCGAGCATGCCATGCGCGCCGAGTTCGCGCATGGTATCGCGGCGGTCGAGGCGGAAGGCAAGGCGGGCGCGGCGCGGTTCGCTGCCGGTGCCGGCCGCGCCGGCTCCTTCAATGACTAACCCGCAACGACAAGCCCGCGCGCGAAGGGGCGCGATGGGCATTCTCGCCACTCCGATGACCCCGAGAACGTGTGCAAGATCCCACTTGCGAGTTTGCGCTCCGCATCGGCAGAATAACCTCCAAACCGTCGGGCGCCATGAACACGATTGAACATGATGAGCCCGGCGCCTTGTCCGCCCGTGCTCTGGATGCCGGCAGCAATAGCGGCATCGACGCGGCCACGCGTGCAACTTCGGCCCGGTTCAAACCACCTCGTTAGGCTTCAACATGAAACGCCAACTCCACCTCAATCTTTTCATCCATAGCCGCGGTCACCATGAGGCATCTTGGCGCCATCCCGATGCTTCGCACTTATCGGTGTTCGACATCGGCTACTATCAGCAATTGGCCCGTAAAGCCGAAGCAGGTCTGTTCGACTCTGTCTTCTTCGCTGACCAGTTGGCACTCGGTGAAGACATTGCCAACGGTCCGCGCACCGGCCTCGAGCCGCTCACCGTACTGGGTGCCCTTGCCGTCAGCACCAGCCGCATCGGCCTCATCTCGACAGCATCGACGACCTACACCGAGCCGTTCAATCTGGCGCGGCAATTCGCATCTCTCGACCACATCAGTCGCGGAAGGATCGGTTGGAACATCGTCACGTCGTGGCTCGCGACCGCCGCGCGCAACTACAATGACGTGCAGCTCGACCATGCGAGCCGTTATGAACGCGGCGAGGAATTCATGACCGTGGTCAAGGCGCTTTGGGACAGCTGGGCCGATGATGCATTGATCGATAACCGGGCATCCGGCAGGTTTGCGCGGCCCGAAGCCATCAATCCGATCGACCACAGGGGAAAGTACTACCAGGTCGCAGGCCCACTCAATGTTCCGCGCTGTCCCCAGGGTCGTCCGGTCCTTGTGCAGGCCGGCTCCTCTGAGACCGGCCGGGATTTCGCTGCCCGGCACGCTGAGGCGGTGTTTACCGCACAACTGGAAAAGGTGACGGCACAGGACTTCTACGCCGATCTCAAGCAGCGCGTGGAGGCGTGCGGTCGACCGGCCGATCAGACTCTCATTCTGCCCGGGCTAAGCCCTCTGATCGCCGGCACCGAAACAGAAGCAATGCGGATCGCGGACGACCTCGGCGAACTGACCGATCCGGAAGTTGGCCGCAAGCGCCTGTCTCAGCGCTTCGGCGGCCATGACTTTTCTGACTTGCCTCTCGATCAAGTGCTCACGCCGGCGGACTTTCCCGACCCCGAAAGCGTCGAAGCAGCACGCAGCCGTACCGAGGTCATCGTCAATCTTGTCCGTCGCGAAAAACCAACGCTACGCCAGTTGCTGGCCATGCTCGCCGGTGCCCGTGGCCACCACACGTTTGCCGGCACACCTGAACAAGTCGCGGATCTGATGGAAGATTGGGTGAACGATCGTGCGGCAGACGGCTTCAACGTGATGCCGCCCATTCTGCCGAAGATGCTGGATGTCTTTGTTGCGGAAGTCGTACCTTTGCTGCAAAAGCGCGGAATATTCCGGAGCGCTTACAACGGTGAGACACTGCGCGACCATTACGGGCTTGACCGTCCGCCGGCCTGACGATCTTCGAGCCGGCTAGCAGCTGGATTTCCGTTGACCAGTGCCCGAGTGTCTTCAATCAGTTCGCAGAGATGCCATCATCTCCGATCTGGGAGCCCCGAGGCTTGCCTGCACGTGCGACGTGCTTCGCACACCGGCAATTGTCCGAAATTCGCCATCCAAGTGTCGCGATTCGGACATGTTGCGTCCTTGCTATAGCCGGCTCGCCCATGGCAGGGTCGGCGTGCGCGCTGCAGCTGCAATGGCAAACCAGAATGACGAGTGCCATCGGCATATGGCCGAAAGGTGCCGCCGCGCCTTGTGGCAGCGTGCGCGCAGTGCATTGAATGTTTGTTGTTGGGAGAAACACCATCATGCTGCTTCGCAAAATCCTGGTTGGCGCAGCCGTGCTCGCCGCCAGCGCCGTCACTGCCGTGGCGCAGCCCAAGGAAATTACGGTTGCCTACTTCCTCGAATGGCCGATGCCGTTCCAATACGGCAAGGTCAAGGGCATTTACGAGAAGGAAATGGGCCTCAAGATCAACTGGCGCGCATTTGATACGGGAACGGCAATGTCGGCTGCCATGGCGTCCGGCGATGTGCAGATTGCCGTGAGCCAGGGCGTCCCTCCCTTCGTGGTCGCAACCTCCGCCGGGCAGGACCTTCAGATCGTCGATGTGGCGGTGTCGTATTCCGATAACGACAACTGTGTCGTGCGTTCAGCGCTGGATATCGACAAGAGCAACACCAAGGACCTCGCGGGCAAGAAGGTCGGCGTACCGATTGGCACGGCGGCGCACTACGGCTTCCTGAAGCAAATGGCGCACTTCAAAGTTGATACGTCCAAACTGACGATCGTCGACATGTCGCCGGCCGATGGCGCAGCCGCGATCGCACAGGGCAGTATCGATATGGTCTGCGGCTGGGGCGGCGCGTTGCGGCGTATGCTTGAGCACGGCAATGTGCTGCTCACCGGCAAGGAGAAAGAAGAGCTTGGCATTCAGGTCTTTGACGTCACATCTGTACCGGTAAAGTTCGCTAAAGAACAACCCGAGCTCTTGGCGAAGTTCGTGAAGGTGACAGCCGACATGAACAAGAAGTACCTGTCGGATGCAGCCGAAATGCTGCCCGTCATCGCCAAGGATGCCGGCATGAAGGAAGATGCCGCCAAGAACACCCTCAAGGGCTTCGCATTCCCGACCGTTGAGGAGCAACTCAGCGCCAAGTGGCTCGGTGGCGGCACGCAGAAGTTCCTCAAAGAGGTCGCTGATTTCTTCGTCAAACAAAAGCAGATCAAGAAGGCCCGTGACAGCTACGAAGATGCCGTCAATACCGGCCCGCTGAAGGCAATCCAGTAAGGCGCAGGTTTACTTTCCGGCCAGCCGGTGGAGCGACTGCGTCCGATCGCGGTCGCTCTGCCGAATATTGGAATGCCTATTCGTTCCTCGGGCCGCTCACCGGCCCGTGCCAGCTCGCAACGAGGAGCATATTTGCTGTGCAAGGCCTGCAGATCCAAGACATTTCAATGCGATTTGATCTCCCGACCGGAGATTTCGTGCAGGCCCTGAAAAATGTAACGCTGAACATCCCGCAGGGCCAGATCATGTCGGTGCTCGGCCCTTCCGGCTGCGGCAAGACGACGTTGCTCAACATCATTGCTGGCTTCCTTGCACCGACCGAGGGCGAGGTCATCCTCAACGGTCATGCCGTCATCGGGCCCGACAAGGAGCGCGGCATGGTCTTCCAGCAGGGCGCGCTGTTCGAGTGGATGACTGTGCGCAAAAATGTAGGTTTCGGCCCTGCGATGGCGGGCGTTGCGCATAGCGAGATCCGCGACAAGGTCGACCACCTGCTTGCCGTCGTCGGTCTTCAGGACTTCGGCGACAAGGCCATCTACGAACTGTCGGGCGGCATGCAGCAGCGCGTGGCGCTGGCCCGGTGTCTTGCCAATGACCCCGACGTCATCCTGATGGATGAGCCGCTCGGGGCGCTCGACGCCTTGACCCGCGAAAAGATGCAGGGCCTCGTCCTGGAGCTCTGGAAAGAAACCGGCAAGACCATCATTCTGATTACCCATTCGGTCGAAGAAGCGCTGCTCCTTGGTGAGCGACTTCTGGTGATGGCTCCGCGACCAGGGCGCGTGCATAGGGAGTACAACTTGCCGTTTGCAGGCGAAGGCGTTGGCCAGGACTTGCGGATAATCAAGAAGATCCCTGAGTTTTCGGAGCGGCGTGAGGAGATCCTGGAGATGATCTGGGATATGGAAGAAGAAATCATGGGCCGGATGGGAGAAGTCTGATGAGTGTTCTGCTTCTCTACATCGCGATGTTCGTAGCATCGTTCGTTGCCTACCGAGTGCTCGCCCGGGTTTTCAGATTCGGGATGCAACAGGGGCTCAACCGGCTCAAGACTGTCACCTTCGGCGACGAAAGCACGGTGCGTTCAAACCGTATTGCCTCGATCCTTTCAATTGTGGCGATCTTTCTGATTTGGGGGGCGTTTACAGGCTCCAAGCTTGCGCCGCTAACGGTGCCAGGCCCGTTCTCGGGCGACACGCAGTTCACCTACACCTCCGAAAACGCCAAGGGTGAACGGGCCGATGCGCCCGTTCATGTCCGCGTCCACGCACTTGAAGTAGATGTCGAGGCGCCGCCGGTCGATGAAAGCGCCGCCAAGGGCTTCGCGAAGCCGGATGCCATCAAAGTTGTGGTCAGACGCGAGCGCCTGTTTAAGGCACACACGAATGACGGCGAAAACGCCAAAGTCGTCGCGATCGAAGGTAAGCCGATATCGCCCGGTGTCGTGGTGCCCGTACAGGATGGAACGGTGGGCATGACGCGGCGCGGATCGCTGATCTTTACACCGTCCTACGGAATGCAGATGGAGGCGATTTGGTTGCCGCCGCCAGAGCAGGTCTATAGCCAGTTCATCAACATCCTGACGGAGGATTTCCAGGGTTTTACATTGGCAGAACAGACGGGCTGGTCCTTGTACCGGGTCTTGATGGGTTTTCTCCTCGGCACGCTCGTCGGCATTCCCCTCGGCTACGCCATGGGCCTCAGCGACTGGTTCCGAGGCTGGTTCGATCCGATCGTCGAGTTCATGCGGCCGGTGCCGCCGCTCGCCCTGATCCCGCTGTTCATCATCTGGTTTGGCATTGGCGAGGTCTCGAAAATCGGACTGCTGTTTCTGGCCGCGCTTTGGATCATGACGATTGCAGCGCGTTCTGGCGTGTCCGGTGTGGCGATTCCAAAAGTGCACGCTGCCTATTCCCTCGGCGCGTCGCGGCGGCAGATCCTGACGCGCGTGATTATTCCCAACTCGCTGCCGGAGATCTTCATCGGCGCCCGCGTTGCCATGGGCGTGTGCTGGGGAACCGTGGTCGCAGCCGAACTGGTCGCGGCGGAAAAGGGCATCGGCAAAATGATTACCGTTGCCTCGAAGTTTCAGCGCACCGACATCATCATCATCGGCATCATCGTCATCGGCGTTATCGGCTTTGCGATCGAGGTCCTGATGCGCCGCCTCGAAGACGTGCTGATCCCCTGGAAGGGCAGGGTATAGAGGCGCTGCGATGCTTGGCTGTCGATTGTATCGTGCTTTATGCCTTCTGCGTCCGTGCCTGGTGGTGGGCAAGCCAGAGCGCCGCTAACATTACGATCGCCATCATCGGCAGCGCAGCCAGGTTGACCACGGTCCAACCGACATTGGCGTGCAGAATGCCCGACAAACCTGCAGCAGTAGCCGTTGTCGCATAGACCATGAAGTCGTGGCTCGCCTGGACCTTGGCGCGCTCGGCCGGCTCGTAGGTCCGGGTCAATAGAGTCGAACCACCAACATAGGTGAAGTTCCAGCCGATTCCGACCAGGACGTTGGCCAGAAAGAAGTTCATGAACTCGATACCGGCCAAATTTGTCAACGCGCATCCGATCTGAATGAAGGCGCCGGCGGCAATGATCTTCAACACGCCGATGCGTGCAATGAGATGACCGGTAAAGAACGATGGCAGGAACATCGCGATGACGTGCGCCTGGATCACGGTCGCGCTGGCGTCAAACTTGAAGCCGCAGGCAAGCATCGCCAATGGTGTTGCCGACATCACCAATGTCATCACGCCGTATCCGAACATCGACGAAACGATTGCGACGACGAACGCCGGTTGGCGCATGATCTCACGCATCGGCCTGCCACCGGCCCTGCGTTCCTCGGCACTCAGCTTCGGAATGCGCAGGGCCTGGATCACGACAAATGCCAGGGCGGAATAGACCACAACCATGACGTAGACACCGGCAAAGGTGACCGGATTGAACCAGTCGACGGCGTACTTCGCGGTCTGCGGTCCAAAGAAACCAGCAAGTACGCCGCCGGCCATCACCAGCGAGATCGCCTTTGGGCGGTAGGCTTCGTCGGCGGCGTCGGCGGCAGCAAATCGATAATACCAAGCAAACGCACCCGACGATCCCATCAGCATTGCGCCGACGCATAGCCACACGAAGTCCTGTTGAAAGACGGCGGCGGTTGAAATCAGGCCCGAGACGATGCTCATTAATGCACCGATCGAAAAACCGGCTCTGCGTCCGATCCGCGCCATCAGCAACGACGCAGGGATCGTCATGATCATGATGCCGGCGTGGTAAAGCACCAGCGGCAGCGTTGCCAGGCTCTTGTCGACGCCCAGCAGTGCATGACCAACAAGTGGCGTTGTTGCGATCGCCATCGTCGTCACGCCCATGAAGAGCGCCTGGCAAATCGCCAACAGCATCACGTTGCGCCGGATGTTCGTGGTCGCCGGCGGCTCACTCATTTCTGCGGTCGACATTGGGACCCCGGAATAACTCTGCTTCTGAACTGCTCGGGAAACTGCTCGACAATCTAGTTGAATTCTGCACGGGCCGGCACCTGCCAGATGATCGCGCATCGGGTCCCCTGGCGCCGGCTCCGCAGCCGCTTGGTTGGCTTGGATGCGGCTGTCTGGCTTTTCACGGCCGAAACGGGCATAATCGTGCACGTCCTTTTGGACTTGAAGACTGGGAGAAGAGTTGGGAGCCGGGGCCATGCGCGCCCGCGACTTGTTGAGCACTTCACAGCTGGCCGATGTACGTGCGCGACACGACTGGAAGGCAGCCGCACTAATCGTGCACGCATGGGCGATGATCTTCGGCGCCATGGCGCTCTTTGCCTGGTGGCCCAACGTTCTGACGTTTGTTTTCGCAGCCGCAATCATCGGCGGGCGTCAGCTCGGCCTGTCGGTTCTTATGCACGACGGAGCACACGGGCTATTGTTCAACAACGTTCGACTCAATCATCTCGCCAGCCAATGGCTGCTCGCTTGGCCGGTCGGCGCCGATATGCGTGTCTATCGCAAATATCATCTCAAACACCATGCGCGTACGCAGCACGATGACGACCCTGACCTCGTGTTGAGCGCACCGTTTCCGGTGACGCGGGCAAGCTTCTATCGCAAGATCTGGCGCGACATTACAGGACAGACCGGGTATGCGCAGCGCGCAGCACAGCTTGCCGCCGGCGCTCGCCCGACCGCCGCTGCCGACGATCTCAAGGCCTGGTGGAGCCACTTCAAGGACAAGCTCGGTGGGCCACTGGCGGCCAACGCGCTGTTGTTTGCCGGCCTTGCGCTCGCCGGATACTGGTGGCTTTACCCGGTGCTCTGGCTCATCCCCCTGTTGACGTTCTTCCAGCTCTTCCTGCGCCTGCGCAATGTTGCTGAGCATGCCATGGTCGGCGACAAGGATGATCCCTTCCGGCACGCACGCACGACGCTTGCGGACCCGGTCACGGCGACGTTCCTTGCACCATACTGGGTCAACTACCACGTCGAGCATCACCTCCTGATGTGGGTGCCGTGTTACAATCTGCCCAAATTGCACCGCTACCTGATACAGGGCCCGCATTGCGACAGGCTCCTGGTCAGCCCGAACTACTGGCACGTCTTCCGCTTGGTAACATCACGCGATAGTAGCGATGAGGACCGCGGTCCCCGCGTGCAGACGAACCGCCGCCGCTTCTCCGGCCTGGTCATGGAAGAAGATCCAGGTTGAGTGGAGAGGGCAACCCAAGACGCTTCAAGCCGTGAGCTTTGCGAGGTCCGGCATCGGACGACGCGTTTCCGGGTTGGCGGCAAGCACCTGTTCCAGAGCATGGGCGACTTCGAGCACGAGGGCATCTGAGCCATTTGGCCCGATGACCTGAATGCCGAACGGCATGCCGGCCTCGTCGACGCCGCATGGCAGGACGGCGGCGCAAGCAAGCGCCATTGTCGGCGCATAGGTCAGCGCCAGCCAGCGCATGTAGGTCGGCATTTTCTCACCGTTGATCTCGGTGACCGACAGTTGCTCGTGCGGAAACGGTGAGACCGCGGCGCCGGGACAGATCAGGATGTCGAAGTCCGAGAAGAACTCGGTGAAGCGACGCATGATCTTGGCCTGTTCGACGTTGGCAAAGGCGACCTCTTTGGCCGTAAACTCAAGCCCGCGTTCAGTGTTGTCGATGACATTTGGGCCAAGCTGATCGCGATGCTTTTCCAGCCGCTCGCGGTGCGCCGAGACAAAGTTGATGCCGCGGATGATCTCAAAGACGTCGTGCACATTGTCAAAATCAGGCACGGCTGCGGCCGTTTCTCCGAACGCACTCGCGAACGTCTTGGTGCGCGCCTCAAACGTCTCGGCGATCATCTTGTCGACCGGCGCACATCCAAGGTCAGGACTGATCGCCACGCTCAGGGTTGCAAGATCGATACCGGAAAGTTGTTCCGGGATGCGCATGGCATCATCGCTGGAGAAGGGATCGCGCTTGTCGATATCCAACTGCGCGCGCAAGAGCAGATGAAGATCGCCGATCGAGCGCCCCATCGGGCCGTTGACCGCGAATGGCGTGAGCAGCACCGCCCGTTCGGGGCCGGGCACGAGGCCGGGCGACGGCCGGAAGCCCGCTACTCCGCAGAACGAAGCCGGCGTTCGAAGGCTGCCGCCGTAGTCCGAGCCGGTTGCGACCGGCACCTGGCCCGTCGCGAGCGCCACCGCAGAGCCGCCCGACGAGCCACCACAGGTCTTGTCCGGATCGAAAGGATTGCCGGTCGCACCATAGACCCGGTTCTTGGTGTTGGCGCCGGCACCGAATTCCGGCGTATTGGTCTTGGCGAGGACCACGGCACCTTCATCGCGAAGGTTGGCGACGGTTTCCTCGTCATCGTCAGGAACATTGTCCTTGAAGAGCAGTGAGCCCCAGGTGGTTGTCAGGCCAGCGGTGGCTTGCAGGTCTTTTATGCCGAGAGGCAGGCCGTGCAGGATACCGAGTGGCTCACCGGCCATCACGGCGCTCTCTGCCGTCTCGGCAGCTTCCTTTGCAGCATCGCCATCCATCGCCACGATTGCGTTGAGCTTCGAATTGGTAGCCTCGATGCGCGTCAGGCAGCTTTCCAACAATTCGACCGGCGACAACGCTTTGCTGCCAATTAGGCGGCGGGCTTCGACGGCGCTCAGATCACACGGTTCGGTCATGGCCTAGCCTTCCAGTTTCAAGTGTTTGCATGGTGCCATGCCTTGCAGGCATCGCAATTGCATAAATTGCAGCAGGTCCGCCATCAATCCGCGGCGGCCGGGCGGGCAGCAAGGCACGCGGCAACCAGGTTGCGAGCCGCCGCTGCAACCACTTCGGCCGGTTGTCCGGGCGCATAGAGCGACGATCCAATGCCAAACCCGGCTGCTCCGGCGGCAATATACTCGGCCATGTTGTCGGCTGTGATGCCGCCGACAGCCAGGAGCTGCGTGGCCGGTGGAAAGACGGCGCGCCAGGCCTTGACCAGCTTCGGCGGAATACCCTCGGCCGGGAACAGTTTTAGCGCGTCGGCACCGCTGGCCAGCGCGTTGAAGCCTTCTGTCGGGGTCGCAACGCCCGGCACGCAGGCAAGGTCTTCAGCCTTGGCCTCTTCAATGACATCGGGTGCGAGATGCGGCATGACAATCAGCTCGCCTCCAGCATCCCGAACATCGATGACATCTTCAGGCGTCATCACGGTGCCGGCACCAACCAGCGCGACCTCGCCGTGGCGACGGGCAAGGCGCTCGATGGAGCGCAGGGGTTCGGGGGAATTAAGCGGCACCTCGATAATCCGGAAACCCGCTGCGATGAGAGCATCTGACACGGGGTCAATTTCGTCGAGCGTGATACCACGCAGGATCGCGACCAGCGGGCACGCCTTCATCGCTTGCGCCAAATCCACGACGCGCTCCTTTCTCGTTTCCCGGCCGTTTGCGGGCCACCGGCCGGCTGTCGTTGTCGTCTTCCGTCGCGGTTTTCTCAGATGCCGGCAACGTCTGCGATCGCCAGATGGCCTCGGACAACACAGTCGCCGTCGACGAGTTCGGCCTCGTGGCCGGTGATGCTTGCAGCCTTGGCATAGAGCACGGCGAGTGTCGAGCCGGCGATGATCGAAAGCGGCTGATCGTGGTTGTTTCCCGCAGCGGCAAGAATCTCCGATCCGATCAGAAGGCCTGACAGGTACGGCGCAACGGCATGTGCTTCGAGGTTGCCGGCAAGGCCCAGCGTTCTGGCTGAAAAAATCTGGTGAAGTAGAAGGCCCGGGCCGCCGGTGTCCGAACTGGCGGCAACGCCGCGCGCGAAGGCTGCGGGATCGTCGGCGCCATCGCCAACCCCTGTCATTAGCCGGCCGAGGATGGTGTGGTTCTTGAGTGCGGCGAAGACCTCGCCGGTCATGAATGTTGCAAATCCGTCGATCCGGCCGTCCTTGACGGAAACCCACTTTGCGTGGGTTCCGGGCAGGACGAAGCGTCCGTCGGCCCGGCCGAGGGACGCGAGTGCGCCGAAAACCTGGGTCTCTTCGCCCCGCATCACGTCTGGCACGCCATCAGGGGACACCACGTCAAGTCCCGGAACGAGATGGACGGCGCCGGCGAGCGGTGTATCAAGCTCCTGCAAGCGAGCGGCGAGATCTAAGAGATTCGCCGGGCAGCGAACGTAGGGCGTCTCGAACCAGCCTTGACGGCTGCCGATCATTCCGGACATGAGGATTGGCGCATCGCTAGCCGCCGCACCTAAGCCCTCCACTGCTCGCACCAACACTTCGGCGAATTCGCCGTCCGCCACAGTAAGGATGCCGTCGGCGGAATCGGTGCGCGCAATGATTTCGCCGTTGCAGGCAACGAGATAGCAGCGCATTGCCGTCGTGCCCCAGTCGACCGCCACCAGACGCACCGCGCTCACAGCCGGATCACCTTGCCTGGGTTCATGATGTTGAGCGGATCGAAGGCGCGCTTTACCGTACGCATCATCTCGATCTCAACCGGGCTCTTGTAGTGCATGTTTTCTTCGAGGCGGAGTCGACCGATACCGTGCTCGGCACTTATTGAACCGCCGAGTTCGATGACGAGATCATGCACCATGCGATTGACCGGCTCGCGCTCGCTACGAAATGTCGGAGTCTTCGACCAGCCTTCGGGCTCCATGGGATTATAGTGCAAATTGCCGTCGCCGACGTGGCCGAACGCACAGGTGCGGATGCCGGGATAGGCCTCGGCCAATGCGGTGTTGGCGCGTTCCAGGAATTCGGCTATGCGCGAAACCGGGACCGAGACGTCGTGCTTGATGCCGGTGCCGGCAACCTTCTGCGCCTCCGCCATGTCCTCGCGCATCTTCCAGAAACGTGCCGACTGGGCACCGGAGGACGCGATCACGGCATCGTCCACGAGGCCCATTTCCATCGCTTCCCCAAGGGCCGACGTAAAGGGTTCCGATAGCGAGCCAGGCTCACCCTGCCCGGTCACTTCGGCGAGCACGTACCAAGGATGCATCGTCGGCATCGGGTCTTCGTGGCCTGGCACGCCGCTGATCAGGAAATCCACGATCGAGCGTTGCATCAGCTCGAAGCCCGAGACCTGCTCGCCAAGTCTCGCCTTCATGTGGCCAAGCAGCGCCACGGCATCACGTGGCGATTTAAGGCCCAGCCACACGGTTTCGCTGGCGGACGGTTTCGGGAACAGCCGCAGCACTGCAGCGGTGATAATGCCGAGCGTACCTTCAGCGCCGATGAACAGGTGCTTCAGGTCGTAACCGGTGTTGTCCTTTCTGAGGCCACGCAAACCGTTCCAGATCTCACCGTTGGCAAGGACGACCTCGAGGCCCAGCACCAGCGCGCGGGTATTGCCGTAGCGCAGAACCTGGGTGCCGCCGGCATTCGTCGAAAGGTTGCCGCCAATCTGGCATGAGCCTTCAGCACCGAGGCTCAGCGGAAAAAGCCGGTTATTGTCATCGGCGACTTGCTGGATCTGCTGGAGAACCACACCGGCCTCGACGGTCAGCGTATCGTTGTCAAGGTCGATCTCACGCACCTTGTTCATGCGTGAGGTCGAAATGATCACCTCGCTCATGTCATCGTGCGGTTGGCTTGCACCGGTTAGCCCGGTGTTTCCGCCCTGAGGGACGATTGCAGTGCCGGTTTCGGCACAAAGCTTGACAATGCGCGCAACGTCCGCCGCCGACTTCGGCCGCAGCACGATCGGCACCGCGCCGCAGAAGTCATCGCGCCAGCTCTTGCAGTAGGCATCGGTGTCGGCCGCACCTTCCAAAAAGCCGCCGGGACCGACGATCGACTTCATTTGCTCTACGAGTTGCGCCGGGACGGCTTTGGCCGCGCGCAATGGCTCGGACATCGCGGGTTTCCTTGTGTTATCAGTTCCCAGGAAGGGCCGTAAAGTGTATCAGCCGGAGCATGAACGACAAGTCCAGCCCGATAGATCTCGGCAAGCCATCAGGCTTCAAGACGCTTGTTGGATACCGCACGCCGGTTTGGCGCGAAGGCTATGCCGAATTCGAGGTCGAGATCGGCCCCGAACATGCCAATTCCAGCGGTTTCCTACACGGGGGCGTCTACATGACTATCCTCGACGCTGCAATGGGGCATGCGTCAACATGGTGCCGTGTCGATGGTAACGTCCGCCGCTGCGTAACCCTGACGCTCAACACGACGTTTATGGCCGTGGCGCGCACGCGCGTCGTCCGCGCCGTCGGCCATCTGATCAGCGTTGAGGGGCGGATCGCGACCTGTCGCGCGGAGGTTGTCGACGCCGGCGGCGAGATCTGCATCAACGCGCAGGGTAGCTACCTGTATATGCGCGGCAGCGAATACATCGACGGCGTGCCCGCGGCCCCCAAGGGCGACCACCGATGAGACGCTATGCGATCTACTTCGTCCCGGCCGCCGACAGCGCGTTGTGGGATTTCGGACGGACATGCATTGGCTATGACAGCTACACTGGCGCCGACGTCGCATTTCACGGTCACGCATTCTATCAGCACGAAAATATTCGCGCGTGGACGGCCGACCCTCGCCGCTACGGCTTTCATGCCACCCTGAAATCGCCGTTCGCTCTCGCCCCCGGCACCACGGTTGGCGAACTGGACGAGGCTGCGGAGAAATTTGCCTCCGGCCAGGGCGCGGTTGTGGTCGAAGCACTCAAGGTCGCCGCCATCGGCGGTTTCCTGGCGCTGGTGCCAGCCGGCCCATCTCGGGATCTCGATGCATTGGCGGCGGATTGCGTGCGCGCGTTCGAGCGCTTCCGCGCACCGCTCAGCGATACGGACCGTGCCCGAAGGTTGCAGAGCGCTCTGACAGCAAAGCAGATCGAACTGCTCGACCGCTGGGGCTATCCTTACGTCTTCGAAGAGTTTCGTTTCCACATGACACTCACCGGTCGCCTGTCCGACGATATTCGCGCCGCCGGCCTTGCGGCGCTGCGTGATCTATATGCACCGCTTGCAGCACCACTCCAATGTGATGCGATTGCGGTTTGCGAGCAGGTGGACCGAAACGCACGGTTTCGCGTCCGCCGGAGATTTGCACTTGCCAGTTGATCCTTCCGATACGCCGAGACATGCCGTCTATGGAACACTGCTCAACGGGTTGCTCGACCTGCCGGCGAAGGGCAGTCAATGCTCTCCTCGTGTGCCCGGCGTGCACGTGCTTTCAGACTTCTTGCCGGAAACCTGCGACGGCCTTGTCGTGCATGTCCCGGCAGGGACCGTCGAGCGGCGTTGCGTTCTTGCCTTGGCGCTGAAAGCCCTGAGGCGCGGTGCACCGCTTACCGCATTCGCAGCCAACAAGAAGGGCGGGACACGGATCGCAAAGGAGCTGGCTGCGTTCGGTTGTGAGGTCGACGCCAGCCATCGCCGGCATCACCAGATCGTCGACACCGTTCGTTGCGGCGAGCTCGTCGGGCTGGACGCTGCAATCGCCGCTGGTGCGCCGCGCTTTTGCGATCAACTGGGGCTCTGGACCCAGCCCGGTCTGTTCAGTTGGGATCGAATCGATCCCGGCAGTCAGATGCTGCTTGACCATCTGCCAGCGCTCGCCGGGCGCGGCGCGGACGTTGGATGCGGCACCGGCCTTCTGGCGCATGCCGTGCTGGAAGGCCCGCATTGCCGGCACGTCACGCTGATCGACATTGACCGTCGCGCCCTCGACGTTGCCGCGCGCAATGTACCCGACGATGCACGCGTCACCACGCTTTGGGCAGACGTGCGGAAGGCGGGGGCTTTGCCGCGCGAACTCGACTTCATCGTCATGAATCCGCCGTTCCACGACGGCGGCAATGAGGACAAAGCGCTTGGGCGCACATTCATCCAGGCGGCGGCCGGCATGCTGCGTCGCGATGGCCAGCTTTGGCTTACCGCAAACCGGCATCTGCCTTACGAAGATGTCCTGCAAGACGCGTTCGCGAGCTTCGAACTGCTCGCGCAGGCACGCGGCTACAAGGTCTACGTGGCCACCAAATGAGCGTTTCGTCCAAAACACTGCGGCTTGACCGCTTGCTTGCAAACCTGGGCTACGGCTCTCGCAGAGACATTCACGCTTTGGCGCGGGCCGGGCGTGTGGCCCTCGATGGGTTGGAGATTGCCGATGTAACCGGTCGCATTGCATTGGCCGAAGATCTGCCGCGGCGGCTCACAATCGACAATGCGCCGCTCGACCCTTTGCCTGGGATGGTGGTCATGATGCACAAGCCACTGGGGGTCACCTGCAGCCATCGCGACGCTGGACCGCTTGTCTACGATCTGCTGCCACCGCGCTGGCGCGCGCGCAGCCCGGCGATCTCGAGCATCGGCCGACTCGACAAGGACACCAGCGGGCTCCTCTTGCTGACTGATGACGGTGCGCTTCTGCATCGCGTGATTTCACCGAAAGCCAAGGTCGCGAAACGGTATCGCGTGGAACTGGCGCGCCCGTTGCGCGGCGACGAGGGTAATGTGCTGGCATCCGGCACGCTGGTGCTCGATGGCGAGGAAAAACCACTCAGACCGGCCGAACTGAAACTGCTAAGTGAGCCATCGGCAGTCGTGCCCGTTGTGGCCGTTACGATCCACGAGGGCCGTTATCATCAGGTCCGGCGGATGTTTGCGGCACTGGGCAATCACGTGAGCGGCCTGCACCGGGAGGCGATTGGCGGTCTGCAGCTGCCGGATGACCTGCAAGCAGGCAGCTACCGTGTACTCACGGAACCGGAGATCGCGGCCATATTCACTTGACGTTGCCGCTCGAGTTGGTCTCCGCCTCTTGCCTTGGCCGCAAAAATCGCCGACCAAGGGCAGGAGATTTCGTACGGGAACGTGCGCGACGCGTCGGAGGACTTGAGATGGCATTCAAGGCACTGCTGGTCGAAAAGGGTGAAGATGGAAAAGCATCTGCGGCTGTGACCGAGCTCGATGAAGCACGCTTGCCGGCTGATGGGGATGTCACCGTCGCGATTGAATACTCGACGGTGAACTACAAGGACGGGCTCTGCGTCAACGGCCTTGGCGGCCTGGTACGCAATTTCCCGCATGTTCCAGGGATCGATTTTGCCGGCACGGTCGAAACCTCTAACGATGCCCGCTACAAGCCGGGTGACAAAGTCGTGCTGACCGGCTGGCGGGTCGGCGAAGTGTGGTGGGGCGGCTATGCACAGAAGGCCAAGGTCAAAGGTGATTGGCTGGTGGCGCTTCCTGACGGCCTAACAGCGCAGCAGGCGATGGCCGTTGGCACGGCCGGCTTTACCTCGATGCTGGCGGTGATGGCTCTCGAAGCCCATGGCCTTGAGCCTGGCAACGGCGAGGTGCTGGTGACCGGGGCGGCCGGCGGCGTCGGGTCGGTTGCAACGGCTATCCTGGCGAACCGTGGCTATGAAGTTGCAGCCGTCACTGGGCGGCCCGAGCAGGAAGACTACCTCAAGGGCCTGGGCGCGGGCCGCATCGTTGCGCGCGGGGATATCGATACACCGAGCGGCAAACCGCTCGAAAAAGAACAGTGGGCCGGCTGCGTCGATGCGGTTGGCGGCGCGATGCTCGCGAACGTACTGACGCAGATGAATTATGGCGCAAGCGTTGCGGCTGTCGGCCTCGCCGGCGGCAACAAACTTGAGACAACTGTCATTCCGTTTCTCCTGCGAGGCGTCAATCTGCTCGGCATCGATTCGGTGATGCAACCGATCGACAATCGCAAGGTCGCCTGGCAACGGATCGCTGCCGACTTGCCGCTCGACAAGCTCGACACGATGGTCCAGTCGGCGACGCTCGGTGACCTTCCAGGCCTCGCCCGCGATATTCTGAAAGGCCAGGTCAAGGGACGGATCGTGGTCGACGTAAACGCCTGATCGGCGCGATCCGGCCCACAAATTGCTTGCCGCTAATTGCAACACGCCCGTCTACCCCAATTCAATGAGGTCGATCATGCGAACTCTCGACGAACTCAAGGTAAAGATTTTCGCAGACGGCGCCGACTTCGACGGCATCGTCGAGATGGCCAAGAACCCGATGGTCAAGGGCTTCACCACCAATCCCTCCCTGATCGCCAAGGCCGGCGAGACGGATTATGAGAACTACGCCCGTCGCGTTGTCGAGGCCGTGCCGGACAAACCGGTGTCATTCGAGGTCTTCGCGGACGACTTTCCGACCATGATCAAGCAGGGTCGAACGATCGCGACCTGGGGCAAGAACGTCAACGCCAAGGTGCCGGTGACCAATACCAAGGCCGCATTCGCCGGCGACGTTATTTCGGCATTGTCGCGGGAGGGCGTCGTGCTCAACGTAACGGCGATTTTCACGCCGGCCCAGGTCAAGGCTGTTGTCGAAGCGCTAGCTCCCGATGTACCTGCAATCGTTTCCGTGTTTGCCGGACGCATAGCTGACACAGGTGTCGATCCGATCCCGCTCATGAAAGAATGCCTGGAGATACTGGCTGCGCGGCCCAGGGCGGAGCTGCTATGGGCCTCGACCCGTGAATTCGTCAACATCTACCAGGCAAACGACATCGGTTGCCATATCATCACCTCGCCCAACGACATCATCAAGAAGCTGTCGCTGGTCGGCAAGGATCTCGACGAGTACTCGCAGGAGACGGTGCAGGCCTTCTATCAGGATGCGACGTCATCGAAGTTCAGTATTCGCACCCAAAGCTAGGCCCTATGAGAGGCCGTGCGCGTCGCTTTGTCCTGGCTGGGGCCTCTTTTGCTGGCTTCGGTGAGCCCATGGTCAATGACGCAGCGAGTGAGGCCTGCAGTCGTTGCACTGCCAGGCCCTGATACCCAAAGTCGGGTCGCAAGTTTACCTAGAATTGGATAGTGACTTTAGAGTTACTGCGGACTGACACAAGACCATTGCCTAAGTACGAGATCCAGGCCATGGTCCGCTGACGCAATATATCGCCGTCTTGTCGGCGTCTTTGCGGATGGCGCGGGCTTGACAGCCACCGGTCTGGCGCGGCAACGAGCTTTGTGACTTCCGGCATGGATTTGCGGATATAACGCGCCGCAGCCGGCCACAAGTCTTCGAACCGGGCTTGAACGGAGCCAACCGACGCCATGGTGCGTCCATCAAGGGAGGACAATGTGAGTATCGATAGACGTTCCTTTATCAAGAAGGCTGGCGGCGTTGCCGTTGCCGGCGCCGCAACAACCGCATTGGCGGCGCCGGCAGTCGCGCAGGGCAAGAAAGAGATGACCATCGTTTCGACGTGGCCGCGCGACTTCCCGGGCCTCGGGCTTTCGGCTCAGCGCCTCGCCGCGCGTATCACTGAGCTGTCCGAAGGCCGGTTGACGACCAAGTATTTCGCCGCCGGCGAAAAAGTAGGTGCCTACGACTCGTTCGATGAAGTAGCCTCCGGGAACTCGAATGCCTACATTGCTGCCGATTATTACTGGAAGGGCAAGCATCCGGGTTGGGCATACTTCACCGCTGTTCCGTTCGGCATGACGACCGTTGAGTGGAATGCCTGGATCAAGTTTGCCGGCGGTCAGGCCCTGTGGGATGAAATCGCTGACGGCTTTGGCCTCAAGTGCATCGCCTGCGGTGCGACCGGCACGCAGATGGGCGGTTGGTTCAACAAGGAAATTGAAACGGTCGACGATCTCAAGGGCCTCAAGATGCGCATCCCGGGCCTCGGCGGCGACGTCATGGCCAAGCTGGGCGCCTCGCCGGTGTCGTTGCCGGGTGGTCAGATCTTCGAAAACCTTGTTTCCGGCGCGATCGACGCGACCGAATGGGTCGGCCCCTACAACGACTACTTCATGAAGTTCTACGAAGCCGCAAAGTTCTACTACTGGCCGGGCTTCCACGAACCGGGCGGCGGGTTGTCCTTCGGCTTCAACAAGAAATGGTGGACGGGCCTGACGGACTGGGAACGTGCCCTCATCACCGCTGCCGCCATGGAAGAACATGCTGCCCAGTATGAGGAGACACAGGCCAACAACGGTAAGTATCTCGCGAAGATGATCAACGAGAACGGTGTTGTCCTGAAGAGCTTCAACGACGAGATCTACGATGGCTTCTACAAAGCCTCGGAAGAGGTCTATGCGCAGACCCGGGATCACAGCGCCCTGGCGAAAAAGATCGACGACGCCTACAAGAAATCGCTCCGCGAAATCGGTGGCTGGCAATCGATCGCCGAGGTGGCTTTCGCCAATCAGCGTAACCGCGTGATGGGCATCAAGTTCTAGCTGACAGTGTACTGTGCCGGGCGGGGACACGCTCCGCCTGGCAATCAACGTGTCAAAGACATTCTCCAAATCCAGTGGCAACCGGCTAGCGCGCGTCTTGGTGGTGCCCCGCCGCCCTGGAATCTTAAAGAGCTGCAATGACCGCAGAAACCTCGGCGACGTACTCGGCTCCGGCCCCGGCACCCGTCTTGCGTGCGTTCGCTTGGTCTGTCGTGGCAGTCACGTTCGTCTACCTGCTGAATTGCTATCTCAGTTACTGGCAGGACTGGCCGAGCGTTCGCCCCCTGCTGGGCGGCGGTGCGGTCGGTTTCCTGTCGATCGTGCAGGCGTGTTTCTACATAGCCGCAATTTTGATCTCGGCAGCGTACGCCTGGTCAACAATGGGTAGCCGCAGCCTTCGCGACGACAGCGCGACCCTTAACGCGGTATCTACGTTCATCATTCGTGCCGCCTTTTGGGCGGTCTTGCTGATCGGTGTGGTCGACGCGTTAATCTCATTCTTGCGGGTCGAGGGCATTCTGGAGTCCGTCGTTGGAGCCGACCTGGGCAAGGAATTGGGTCGGTCACGGTTTCGCGGCCCGTATGTACATTTGCCGCTCATTGCCGTCGGCATAGTGATCGCAGCGTTTCGAACAAAGATCGATTTTACCTGGCTGGCCCTGCTTGTGGTCGCCGCTGAATTGGCGATCGTGATCACGCGCTTCATCTTTTCCTACGAACAGGCGTTCATGGGCGACCTAGTACGCTTCTGGTACGCCGCGCTGTTTTTGTTCGCCAGCGCCTACACGCTCTATACCGATGCCCACGTCAGGGTCGATGTGTTCTACGCCTCGTTTACACGGCCGACCCGCGGATGCGTCAATGCCATCGGCGCCGTGTTGCTTGGCATCGTTTTCTGCTGGACGATCCTGCTGATGGGGATGTGGTCGAAATCGTCGATCCTGATCACGCCGCTGCTGGGGTTTGAGGTCTCGCAGTCCGGGTTCGGCATGTACATCAAGTATCTTATGGCGAGCTTCCTATCGATTTTCGCCATTACGATGATGATCCAATTTGCAAGCTCGCTGCTCGAGAGTGTCGCTGACTACCGCGGCGATCCGGGCGCCCGCGAGGTGGAAGCGGAACTAGCACACTAGGCTCTCTGGCAAGGTCCAAGGCAGGCAAGGCAAGCAACGTCGCAATGGAACTATTCTTTCTCGTTGTCCTGATTGGCCTGATGGCCGGCGCCCTCGCATCGGGCTACCCGGTCGCGTTTGCCCTGCCCGGTTCGGCGATCCTCTCGGTGCTGCTTGCTGCCGCCTGTGGCTATCTCTTCGCTGGCAACGTCGATGCCTACTTTGCCCAGGGTGGACCGACCGACTGGCTGAGTTCGGGCGTTACCAACTTTCGCGGCATCTACTGGGAGGTCGAACGCGACACGCTGATCGCAATTCCGCTGTTCGTCTTCATGGGCATCATGCTGCAGCGTTCCAAGATCGCAGAAGACCTGCTCGTGACGATGGCGCAACTGTTTGGTCCGGTGCCGGGCGGCCTTGGCATTTCGGTGATCTTCGTCGGTGCATTGCTCGCCGCGACGACCGGCATTCTGGGTGCGACCGTCGTCGCCATGGGCCTGATCTCGCTACCGGCGATGCTGCGCAACAATTATTCGCAATCGCTGGCAACCGGCACGATTGCAGCCTCCGGCACTCTCGGGCAGATCATCCCGCCATCTATCGTGCTGATCATTCTCGCCGACCAATTGGCGAGCGCCGTCGACCAGGCCGGCACGGCACGCAAGGCGCTCTATAAGGAGACGACGGGCAACTTCTCGATGCCGTCCGAGTTCGGCGTGGTCTCAACAAGTGCCGGAGAAATGTTTCTCGGAGCTCTGGTTCCAGGCCTTGTACTTGTCGGGCTCTATATGGTCTACGTACTCATCCTCGGCTTAATCCGGCCGAACGTTGCGCCATCGGTGCCGTTTGACGGCAAGATGGGCCTACGGTTCCTGCTGCGTGTCGGATTTATCCTGATCCCGCCGCTCACTCTCATTTTCGTCGTCTTGGGTTCGATTATAACCGGCGTTGCAACGGTCAACCAGGCCGGCGCCATCGGGGCTGCCGGCGCGATGGTCATGGCCGGCTACCGGCTACGCGAAGGCCATCCCCTGGCGCTGGCACCGGCATTGCTCGCCCTCGCATCTCTGGTTGCGATCTTCGCGCTGACCTTCACGTTCGACATCAACGTCAAGAACATCAAAACCGGCAACGACGTTCTCGGTGTGACCCTTGCTTCCATCGCGGTCGCATTGTTTCTAGGTGCGCTGATCTGGAGCGGTTGGCGCACCTATAAAACTGACGACACCTTGCACGGTGTTATGGTCGAAACCGCGAAGACGACTTCGTTGGTGTTCATCATCCTGCTCGGTGCAGCGATGCTGACGGCAGCCTTCCGGGCCTTTGGCGGCGAGGAACTCGTCAAGGATTTCCTGACCAATCTGCCCGGCGGCTTCTGGGCGCAGTTCATTATCGTCATGGCCGTGATCTTCGTGCTCGGCTTCTTCCTTGACTTTATTGAGATCGCGGTGGTCGTCGTGCCCATCGTCGCGCCGATCCTGCTCATGGATCCGTCGGCCAACGTGACCGCGGTGTGGCTTGGCGTGATGATCGGGCTCAACATCCAGACCTCTTTCCTGACACCACCGTTCGGCTTTGCTTTGTTCTATCTCCGCGGCGTCGCACCGGCCGTCGTGCGCACCATCCAGATGTACAAGGGCGTGGTGCCCTTCATCGCACTGCAGCTTCTCGCATTGATCATTGTCGGCAACTACCCGGCATTGGTGAACTATCTGCCGACGCGGAACCTGCTGACATCGGAAACGGCGCCGCCGCCGCGCAACCCGAGCATGCAGTATTGCCTCGAGGAGTATAAGTTCGCGCAGTATCGGGCACGCAAATCCGAGCTGACGACGGCCATGAAGGAGGTCAGGACGCTCGAACTCGGCTACTTGCCTGCGCGCCTTGGCCGCGACCTGAAACGGGGGTTCGATGCGGCAGGCAGCGTCTTTGCAGATGTCGAAGCCGTTGAAACAGCGGTTGCCAGGGTCGCTGAAATGGTGCCGGCTTACCGACCGCTCCATTCCGAAGTCCGTGCAATTCAGAAACGTACGTCGGCAATCAAACGACACATCAAGGAGTTGCAGACAGAGAAAAACCAGGCGCGCGGCGACAAGGAGCTGATCGCGCGGCTCGACAAGGAAATCGCGGCGGAGCAGGCTCAAATCAAGGCGATCGAAGCAACAATTCCGGCGAAATGGGTGGCAGAAAACAAGGCGTTCGTGTCGCTGCAGAAAGTCGAGACCGACGCGCGCCGCAAATACCGCCGTACCGTCGACACCGCATACAATCCCGTCAAGAAGGCGGTGGCAACGATCGCCTCCACCGATGCGCTGATAGCGCTCGGGAATGATCTCAAGGGCCTTGCCGCTATCATCGACGACGACGATACCAAAGTTGCCACGGAGAAGGTGACGGCCGTCTTCACCGCTCTGCGTGCCGTCGAGGGCGCCGGCGACATACGATCGGAGATTTCCAAGGTGCGCCGCGAATTGCGCCGTGGTAAGGCCGATCGTGCCAAGGCACATGCGGCACTCGCGGCGGCCCAGCGAAAGTACGACGCAGAACTCGCCTGGCGTCGGCGGGCGGCCACGGAGTTGCTGCCCGGGCTGGCCAGGTACGAGGAGGCGATCCGCGACACGATCGGCCTGCGCCAGCAGTCGCGTCTGCCGCGCGAGCAGGCACTGTATGTCGCTGCCTGCAACGCCGACCATCGTGACATTTCGCTGAACTTCTGAACCCACGCGCCGTTTCCGTCTCTCGATTGCTCGATTGTTGTTGTCGAATTGCATGACACGCAGCACCCGAGGGGATGAGTCCCGCGCCATCGCCCGTTGCGTGCGACAATCCCAAGGGGCACGTACGGCTGTTGCATTGCGCGCGCGACATCCGCGGATCTGATAGGGTTTGGCATATGACGCGAAGATCGCGACCGGCCCGGCGGAAAGTTCAAAATGGCGATTCAAACGACGACGATTGGCAGCTATCCGAAGCCCGACTATTTGCGCATCCCGAAATTCGTTCCTAAACATCCGGACCCGACACGACGGTACTCCGAGTATTTGCGGACGCGTAGCGTCGAAGACGATGCTATGTTGGAGCGCGCTACGCGAGACAATGTCCTGCACCAGGTTGAGGCTGGCATTGACATTCCGACCGACGGCGAAACCCCAAGATCGCACTATGTGCACTACCATCTTCGTCAACTCGGCGGCATAGACTTCGCCAACCTCACGCAACGTGCCACGCGCGGTGGGACCTGGACGGCCAAGTTTCCGACCGTCGTCAGCGATATTGTGGTCGGCGAGCATTTCCTGATCGACGACTGGCAGCGGGCCCAGAACGCCACCGAGCGACCGATTAAAATGACCTTGCCTGGTCCGATGACAATCATCGATTCGGTTGTCGACAAGTACTACCGAGACGATAGGGCGTTGGCAGCCGCCCTGGCCGACGCGCTCAACTATGAGATGCGTGCGTTGGCGGCGGCGGGCTGCCGTCACATTCAGATTGATGAGCCGGTGTTCGCAAGAAAGGCGTCTGCGGCATTGGACTGGGGCGGCGAAATGCTGGAACGGGCATTTCGCGGCATTGCAGATGACGTGACGCGAACAGTGCACATCTGCTGTGGCTATCCATCTGCCGTCGACCTGAAAGATTTCCCCAAGGCCCCGCGTGAAGCTTATTTCGAACTCGCTGACATGCTCGATCAATCATTTATTGATAGTGTCTCGATCGAGGATGCTCATCGCCACAACGATCTGAGCCTGCTGCAGCGATTCAAGAACAAGAGCGTCGTTCTAGGCGTCGTTCAGATTGCAGCAACTCGGATCGAGAGCGTTGAGGAAATTGCAGAACGCCTGCGCGCAGCGCTCCGGTATATCGACAGGGAACGCCTGCTCGCCGGCCCGGATTGCGGTCTCGCCATGCTCGAGCGCCAAGTTGTCTTTGAGAAGCTGAGCAATATGTGTGCGGCGGCCAAATCGGTTTAAATGTATCGGGATCAGCGTTAGGGTATTTGCCGGCGTGACGAACGCACGGTTTGTCTAGCATGGTCGATCGTTTGATTGACATCGAACTTTGAAACTGCACGAGCTTCTCTCGCAGTGTACAAGCACCGAAGCACCGGGACCTACAGCATGTCGAACCGCATCGATGCCTTCATCGAATCTCTAGATCGCCGTGCCGACGGTTTGCTGGAGGCTTGCACGGCTTGTGGGGCCTGCGCCCGTGCCTGTCCGACACTCGCCGTTGCTGGCATTGATACAACCGACCCAGAGAGCCTCACGTCTGGCATTCGCGACATCCTGCGTGGTGATGTTGCCACACAGGCAGCCAAGTCCTGGGCTGCAAGCTGCTGCGGTACGGGCGCCTGCCTTTCCGCTTGCGAACATGGCATCAACCCGCGCTTCATGCTGACGATGGCCAGGCGGGCATTGAACCGAACCAAAGCGACACGGCAACGGCGTAGCGCGGGCAAAGCGGCTTTTCAGAAAATGAGCCGTGGCGTGCGCGTCTTGTCTCGGCTGTCTTTGCCGCCGGAATTGCTTGCGAAGCTGAGCCCGCGTTCGCACCCTGATCGAGACGAGGTGCCCGATCTGGTATTCTACACCGGATGCAACATGCTGAAGACGCCGCACATCGGCCTGCTCTGTCTGGATGTGCTGGAGCGGCTGGGTGTCACCTATGAGGTGCAAGGTGGTACGGGCGCCTGTTGCGGCATTCTGCAGTTGCGGTCAGGGGACATCGAAAACTCGGCGCGCCACGCCTTCAACACGCTCGACAAAATGGCAGCGTCCAAGACCTCCGAAGTTCTGTCGTGGTGTCCGACATGTCAGATACAATTTGGAGAAACAATGATTCCGAGCTACCGGGACATGACCGGCAATGAGCTCGAAATGACCATGTTCCCTGTCTATCTCGCGAGTCGGCTCGACGAGTTGCGGCCGTTCCTTGTCAAGCCGGTCAACAAGCGCGTCGCCGTCTACGAGTACGCCGGCGAGCTAGGCGTAATGGAAGCCGTGCGCAAGCTGCTTGGAGCTGTGCCCGGGTTGGACGTCGTCGAGTTGGAGACCACAAGCATCGGCTACACGAGCACGGCATTGGCGCCGCTGGGCGACTACTACAAGAATACGATTGCAGGCATCCTTCATGAAGCCGGAGAGTGCGACGTCGACACCTTGGTTGGCGTCTATCACGCGGATCACCGTGAGTTGTCCGGTCATGAAAAGAGCCGGCCGTTTGACATAGCCAATTACATGGAACTCATTGGCGAAAGCATGGGAATTGCGCGGGAGGACCGTTTCAAACAGTTGAAGCTGATGCAGGACGCCGACGCCATCCTCGCTGCATCGCTCAACTTGATCGAGGAATACGAACTCGATCCCGAACACGTCAGGGATGTGGTGATCGAGGACATTCTCGCAGACCAGCATCTTCCGATCGATCATCCGTACCAGCCGGTTGCAGAAAGCATCTAGCGCATCGGACAATGGCAATGCGCTGTGCCCCTGTAGCGCACTTCCCTAAGAGCTCCGCAGTTCGTAGCCGAGCCTTGGGAAATGAACGATCGCGCTTCCAAGAACTGTGTCGTGGCGTTGAACTGCGATTTCTGTGGGATCAATCATAGCCAATTTTCCCTCGATGGCGTCCTTGCCATAGTCACCAGCACGCACGCTGACTGCCGCACCCAGAGGCGGGTCTTCCGGAAATGGCCGCGAGGGCCGTGGGGGCTGCGGCTCTGACCTGGCTGCGATCGCGATCGCTTCTGTGGGCGTCATGAAAAGTTTTTCGCCATGACCAAAGGCTGCCATACGGCACATCCAGGATCGAATTCTCTCGAACGGATCAAGTTCGAATGAAAGTCTCTGCGTCCGCGCAGTAATGAACCATAGTGCATGGTAGATCGCGAAATCGGCGACCGTCGTTTCAGGCCCTAACACCCATTTGCGGCCATCCGACAACAGCGTCTCGATCGTTGGCAGCTGGGATCGAACCAAAGGCGCATTGCGCGCTGCTGCGCGCTTCATTGCCTCGGCACTTGGCGGCGGCATCCCGCGCATTCGGGCGCGGTCGGCTTGCAGGTTCAATGGAAATTCATCGGGATTGCTCCCGGAAACATAAAGAGAGATTGGTCGGAAGAGTTGCGTCTCCGCCCAGTAGGTCAAAACTTGTGCCAACGCGCGGTAGGGCTTCGGATAAAGCGTCGGTCGCGGCTGCAAGCGTTCAAGCACGTGCAATATCAATTGCGTATCGCAATAGATGTCCGCCCCGATCTGCAGTACCGGAGTTCGCCGATAACCACCGGTCAGACGCTGCAGGTCGGGCTTCGGCGCAACCGACGGAATAGTCACTGAATGCCAGGTCAGTGACTTGTAACCAAGCGCCAGGCGCACTTTTTCTGCATAATTCGAGAAGTCGTAGTTGTGGAGGATGAGGTCATCCATTTCGTCGCCGACCTAAATCGAAGCTTTGGGCGAAACGTTGCAATCACTGACCTGTTGGCCAAATCCGGCGACATAGCGCTGGGGACCCGTTGTGGTGGACTTGATAGTCACGCACCCGCGCAGACCAATCGTCGTCAAGATCACTCGCACGACTGTTGGTGACATCATCGAGAGACCGAAAGCTCGCAACCGAAATGTGTTTGGCGGCAGCCGTCGTAGACAGCATTTTTGTTGCTACCTCGAATCCCGGTGAAGATGCCCAACGTGGCAAGAGCGTTTGCACGCACCAGGCGCCGTAGTCCTCGTCATGGTTTCCGGCATCGCACATCGCGACTTGCAAGAATGCGTATGTGGGTTCGCCTGACGTGTTCTCCTCGAAACGCCATTCCGCCGCTGCAATGGAACTTCTGGAACCAATCCGCAAACCCATCATCTCTCGGGTCAGCTGCGTTTGCGTGGGTTTGATCTGAGTCGGACTCGGATTGAGAAACGTTCGCGTGTCCGTGCCACCGAAGAAGGCAATGAAACCGCGCCGCCCGTACGACCCGATCGAACCGCCAATTGGAGTTGGCGCGCCATCTGCTGAGATCAGCTCGTAATGTGCGGCCCAGTCGTATCCGGGACGCGCGAGTTTTTCAGGGATATGGATCCGGTGGAACCAGTCAAGATATTGCGCTTCGTCCACGGCTTCCAGATCGTACATGATTAGCCAGATTGACCTGCTCATCGATTGGTCTCCTCCATGAACGTCCTCGGACACGTGCCGGCTGTGAACGCCGGGTCTTGAATTTGCCGGCGAGCACGACTGCATCCCTGCGTTGCTCAATCGTACTGACGGCAGATCTCGTAGAGCCGCTCGATACTACCCCGGTCTCTTGCAAACGCGCATGATGCTTCGGATTCATGCGCGAAGTAGCGCCCGGATACGCCGGCACCCAACTCGCCTCGCGCAAGCATGATTGGTGTGCGCGCCGAGTCAGCTGGTGACTGGGAGCCGCCAAATCCAAGAGTCCGGCTCAGCACCGAGGACGGGTTGCCAGGGTGACAGGAGTTCACCGTGATGCCTTTGCCGGCCAATTCCTCGGCCTGCATCACGGTAATCATCCGGTTGGCCTGTTTCGATTGGCGGTATGCCGTGCGATTGTCGAAGCGGCGGCGCTCAAATTCGAGATCATCCAGGTCCAGATCCCCCGCATAGTAGCTCGCAACATTGACAACGCGTGACGGTGCGGACCTTTCGAGGTACGGCGAAAACGCTTTGGTCACCCAGAAGTAGCCGAGAACATTGGTGGCAAAGGTCAGCTCGATACCCTCGGGCGTGGTGTCACGGCGACGTGGCGCGATACCGGCATTGTTGACGAGAACGTGGAGCGGGCCCTGCCAGGCACTGGCGGCAGCCCGGACCGATTCATGCCTCGATAGGTCTGCAATGACGATACGGATCGCATCGTTGCCTGTAGCGCATCGGATTTCATCGGCGGCCTTCTCGGCCCGGCCTTCATCGCGGGCGAGAAGCACCACCTCATAGCCGGGCGTTGCAGCAAGCTCTCTGGCAATTGCTCCACCAATGATACCGGTGGCACCCGAGACAAGTGCTACCGTTCCTCTTTCACTCATGGATGAGACCTCGGTGCACTCCGCGCTCCTTCCATGACGTCCGAACGCGTGCCGATATGCGCGGTATGGCTGGATGCTTCGATTTTCAGGATCGTGGCGACATCGCGCGCGGCAGAAAACGATCTCGCGTGTTTCCACGCCGGTAGAAATACCCATTTCATTGAGCATGTGAACAATATCCTCGGTCGCCAGGTTGCCGACTGATGCAATTGTCTTCGGCATCGCGATTCCGCCTCCAATACCGCAGATCGCACCTTCGATAAAGCTAGCACCGGCATCGAGCGCGGCCAGCACGTTTGCAAGGCCCGAACCCGCGAGATTGTGGACGTGGAAACCAACCGCGATATCATTGTGTCGTCCAAGAACGCGACCGAAGAGTTCCGAGACATGGCGCGGGTCCTCCATTCCAAGACTGCCGGCAAGATAGAAGCGGCGCATTCCGGCATTGTGGAACGTATCTATCATGCTGAGCACGCGCTCTTCCGGGATCCGGCCTTCATACGGGCACCACATCGACATACCGAGGGCCATGATCCACTTCTTGCCGGCGCCGTCTGCAATCCGAAATGTCTCGATGGCGGCTTCGACGCCCTCTTCCAGGGTCATGTTCTGGTTCTTCTTCTGATAGGCCTCACTCACCGTGATCAACCCGAGCAACTCGTCGAGAGCGGTCTTAATGCCGCGCTCGGCGCCGCGCGCATTTGGAACCAGTCCGCGATAGATGACGCCCGGCCTGCGGGTGATGCGCTCGCAAACCTCTTCGGCATCGGCTAGATTCGGGATCACGCGAGGATGCGCGAAGCCCGTGACTTCCACAACCGGCAGTCCGGTCCGGGATAACCGGTCGACGATCGCGACCTTGGTTTCGGTATCAACCGCTCGCTTGAAGCTTTGAATACCGTCGCGTGCCGCGACATCGACGACGGTAACCTGATCAGGAAAATTCATACGTCTAGTCCTGCAGCTTTCAATTCATCTTCCGTAAAGCCAAGCTGTTCGATGAGAACTTCGCGGTTGTGCGACCCCAATTTGGGTCCGGCACTTCTGATTTCACCTGGAGTCTCCGAGAACTTGCCAACCACGTTTTGCATCCGCACTGGGCCGCCAAGCTCGCTATCCTCAATGGTTGCAATGTTCTCGCGCGCCTGAAACTGCGGATCGGCAAAAATCTGAGCGATGTCATTGACGGGCGCCACTGGCGCATCAACCGCCAAGAACAGGTCCATAAGCTCCTCAAAATCAAACTTGCCGATGGCTGCCTGCAATTCCACATCAAGCGCTTCTGCATTGTCGAGTCGGGCGCGGTTGTCAGAAAATCGCGGATCATTGACGATTTCGGGAACCTTCAGCGCATCGCAAATCCGCTCGAACGTCGACTGCGCCGAACCCGCCATCGAAACCCATTTGCGGTCGCGGGTTTGGTATGTGTTTCGCGGTGCAGTAAATGGCAGACGGCTTCCCTGGCGGTGCTGGACCTCGCCAAGCTGATCGTAATCGATCACCTGCGGTCCGAGCAGTGTGAACAGAGTCTCGTAGATCGCGAGATCTATAATCTGACCTTTACCTGAATTGCGCTTTTCATGCAGGGCCGCCGAAGCGAGGTATGCGGCCATCAGTCCCGTCGTCGAATCGGCTAGCCCGAAGCCTGGGAGCAATGGTGGTCGATCTGGTTCGCCGTTTATGAAGACAAATCCGGAAAAGGCTTCGGCAAGCGTGCCAAAGCCGGGCCGGTGCCTATAGGGGCCCGTCTGCCCAAAGCCCGTGACACGCAGGACGATCAACCCAGGATTGAGTGCTTGTAGAATTTCGGGCCCGATGCCCCATTTTTCGAGTGTTCCCGTACGATAGTTTTCTATCAGGATGTCGGCGTCCTTAACCAATCGCTTGACAATCTCGGCACCGAGCGGCGTACGCAAGTCAGCCGTGATCGATTTTTTTCCGCGCCCCAGGATCTTGTAATAAAGGCCGACGTCATTCTTGTTACGCCCCCAATAGCGCACCTCATCGCCCGTTTCTGGCCGCTCCACCTTGATGACGTCTGCGCCGTAATCTGCGAGAAACATCGCGCTCATCGGTGCAGCAAGGAAATTCGAGATATCGACAACTTTGACGCCATGAAACGGCTTGTTTCTCTTGGTCGGTCCAGAACGTGGCATGCGAGGGTCCTAAAATGTCGAGCGATTGCGATGGCACGCTGCTGAACGCACAGCCTTCGGCCGCGGCCTGCAACCGCATGCCAAGCGTGATGAATCGGAAGCATATCGGAGTGAGACACCTGAACGAAACGTTTGTGTTTGCACCTGGATCAAGATCGCCATTCGTTAACTCGTCGTATTGCCTGTTCCTATTGTCGCTTGTGGCCATCGCATGGCTGGGCCAGCGCGCCATGGCTCAGCAGGCACACAGTAGGCCGTTCTGGCCCGAGATACGGGCGTTCTTGGAGCAAGACCGAGTCGCAGGCTTCAAGCCTTGCCGTACACTCTTCGTTGGGTCCTCGAGCATTCGCTTCTGGGTGAGCTTGGCGAGAGATCTGCCGAAGCGAAACGTCATCCGTCGCGGCTTTGGTGGCGCACATCTCACACACGTTGTGCAGTATTTCGATCTCTTGATTAAGCCTCACAAGCCGAGCGAGATCGTGGTCTATGCCGGCGAGAACGATATCGCGAGCGGTCGCTCGCCTGGTGAACTTCTGGCGACCTTAAAGACCCTGCTGAAGCTGAAAAGCAGGTCTCTCGATGCGACACCCGTCTACTTCATCGCGATCAAGCCATCGCTCTACCACTGGGACAAGTTCGCCACGCAAACGCGTGCAAATGCCCTCATCAAGGAAATTACCAAGCAACGCGATGATTTGGTGTTCGTTGATATCGTCCCTCTGATGCTGAAGAATGGAATACCTAAGGCAGTATACGTTGCCGACGGGCTCCACATGAACCGTGACGGCTACGCTATTTGGGCAAAGGCGGTGAGCGGCGCGCTTGATAAATCCGCTGTGCCCACGGCGGCACGTTGTGCACGATAAGGGCCCCGCGGGATCAAAGAACCGATATGTCGTCCGGCTCCGGGGACAACGTCTCCTTGTGCGCATAAGGTGCCGTTCAGGATTTTGAGTGCCTGCAATTTCGACGGGGCACGTCTTTGACATCCGAGACAACGCCATGGATCACAACGAAAGCGATCGCAAAGCTGAAGAACTCGGACTTTCGCAGCTTGCCGCAGAGTATTCCGGCGAGTTCAAGAGAGTTCTCGACGATGCCGCCAACCCTTCAATCCAAGTTGCAAACGTCTGCATCCCGAGCCAATAAGGATCCAAACATGGCGCGAATTCCCTATCCCGAACCTGAGACACTATCGGACGAAGCTCGCGGTATGCTCGCGCGCCTGCCCGCCAAGGTCCGCATCTTTGAAATGATCGCACATGCCGATTCCTGCCTTAAGCCTGTGATGAAACTCGGTGGTGCCATCTTGGGAAAAACGAAGCTTGATCCGTTGTTGCGCGAACTGTGCCTGCTGCACGCAGTGAAGCTTGAGAGCGGCATATACGAATATGTGCAGCACGTGCCCGTCGCATTGGAACTGGGCGGGACACAAGCGCAAATTGATGCCATTGAGGCGGGCGATGACACCGCTGCATGCTTCAGCGAACTTGAGCGGGTGGCCCTCAGACTTACCCGCGAGGTCGTCGTCAACGTGCGGGCTTCGCAAGAAGCGCTGGATGCGGCGCGCGTGCATCTAACCGATCGTGAGATCGTCGAGCTCATCCTGATGGCTGGCTATTACATCATGCTTGCGCGCGTCACTGAAACGCTCGGTGTCGAGGAAGATCCACCTGTTGGCGGCGCCGTGTTGAAGAACGTCAAAGAGTGGGTCGCCAAGCAGAACCGATGAGTTGGTCGTCGCATACGATGACATCGATTGCCGGTGCGCCAGTAGCAATGGCGGAATGTGCAGTCGTGCTTTTCTCGGGTCGTGTCCCAGTAGGATGGCCTCCTTTCGGATTTCGCCCTCACGCAGCCGGAGATCACGCGCAAGCCGCATCGACCTGTTCGATGGTTGACTGCCCCAGTTCACCGGCATTCGCCGCCGAGATGCACTCGAGCAATTCAAGCCGGTTCTTGCAGCCGAGAACGACCGTGTCGACGCCCTCCATCGATATCGCGTACCTGTGCGCAAGCGCGGCCGCCGACATGCCGAGGTTTCGGGCCAACTCGCGGAATTTGGCGCATTTGTTGTAATCGACCACCACACCGTGATGCGCGGGCAGGTCGCGATCAAGGTGATCCGTCAACGCACCACCTTGAACTGGGCGAATGCCCAACACGCCCGCACTGACGTGCCTTGACTTTGCGATGATCTCACGGGCGCGGCTGGGGCCTTCGAAATATTTCAATTCGCCGGCTGAATCGAGCGGATTGGAAATGCACTGGACCGCGGCAGGACGCAGTCTCATATCGAGCGACTTGAGAATACAACCGGGAATGCCAATTCCGGTGATGCCCCATGCGCCGATGCGTCCATCGGACATGAGGCGTTCGCAAGCCGGAATGAACTGCTCTACATAGGTCGTCCAACGTGTTGCGGGGCGGTCGGTATACGCGCTTGCATCGTAGTCATCCGGAATGATGTTGGAGTGGAGAAAGAACAGGTCGACGCGCTCAAGACGCATTCGTGCGAGGCTCTCGTCGAGGCTCTGGAAAATGTTCGCCTCGACCTGGTCGGGGGCCGGTGTGCCAAGCCGGTGTTTCGTCGTGACGCGAACGCCGTCCGGAAGACGACCATTGAAGGCTTCACCGATAACGACTTCCGCTTCTCCGTTGCCGTATCCCGGTGCCATATCCAGGAGAGTTATACCGTTGTCGACTGCCTCATGCACCACGGATATGCATTCTTCCCGGGTCGTCTGCCCCCACAATTGACCAATGCCACCACCACCCAGCGTGAGGACGCTTGCCGGCCACAGTTGGCCCAGTTGGCGCATTTCCATCACAAGTCTCCTCTTGTTTGCGAGTGCTGCGGTCAATCCTGGGCCGTGGCCCGGGTTGTGCCTGGCGATAGGTTTCCGGTTTGCAAGAAACTCAACCGAAGCAGGAATTCCTTCTAGGCATGCATGGTTGCCAGCGTTACAGCCAGATTGCAGGCGCGCTCATACTCAGTGAGGTTGATCCACTCCTTGACGGTGTGGACTTCGTTCTGCCCGGCGCCAAATGTCACCGTCGGAATGCCATGTCGGACCATCCAATTGGCATCGAGGCCGCCGTTGGCCACACGAACGTCCGGTTCCATGCCCAATGCTGCCACTGCAGATTTTGCCCGTTGAACAACCGGCTTTGCCTCTTGCATCAGAAATGGATGGTAGTCCGTCCGCGAAGAAAACTTCACGCGGCCCGACTTTCCTTCACTGTTGACGATGGCCTTGGCCGCCAAAGCAAATGCGTTCTTGTAGGCGGCAGTGATTTCCTTGAAGAACTTCGCATCATGGCTGCGGCATTCACCGCGGACACGGACATAATCCGTGACGACATTTGTTGCGTCGCCTGCGGGGCCGCCGGTTAGGCCGCTGACCGGGCCGACGTTGCTGGTGCCCGATTTTCCACCCTTTACGACCTTGCCGAACCAGCCGTTCTTGTGTAGTTCGGCCAGAGCCTGCGCTAGAATGAGCGTCGCGCTCACGCCCTTCTCCGGAGCACCGCCGGCATGAGCCGCGTGGCCATGGATTTCCGCCTCCCAGCGATCGGCGCCCACCGCGCCAATAATGACATTGTTGGCGGCACGCCCGTCAAAGTTGAAGCCCGTCTTGATGCCCTTGAAGTCCGCTTTGTCTATATTGCGCGCGCCCCAGAGACCGCTTTCTTCGCGAACCGTGAACAGCAGTTTGAGCGGCGGATGATCAAGTTTCTGCCGCCGCAGCTCGGCCGCCAGAGTAACGAGCACGCCGCACCCGGTTCGATTGTCACCGCCCAGAGCCGACTTGGCGGTATTGATAATCTTGCGATGCTTGCGCTGGGGCTTTGCGCCGGCGCACAAAGGCACGGTGTCCATGTGGGTCATAAAGAGCAGCGGCGGTGCGCTTTTCATTCCACCGGCGCCAGGCAGTTCGACAATAAGGTTCCCGGTTTCTGTTGGCAGCGGGATATTCTTGTTTGCTCCGTCGAACCGGATACATTTGCGGGCAACTCCGGCTTCTCTCAGCGCCGCAACAATCTCAGCGCCAATGGCACGTTCCTGCCCCGTCACGCCTTCTACCGCAAGAAACCGCATGAGCCGCTCAACCGCCTGACTGCTGTCGATAACTTCCATTGCTTGTCCTCATTGTTGAAGCTCATCATTGTCGCGCGCCCTGAACCACGCGCTGCGGTCAGCGCACGTCGCGGAAGGCATCACTTAGGCGTTTCAGCGCTTCATTAAGTACTGGCCGCGGTGTCGCGAAATTGAAGCGCAGCCGGTTGTCGCCGCCGGGGCCGAATTGTTGACCGGGACTTGCAAAAATCCGCGCATTGCCTTTGATGCGTTGCGCCACGTCGTCGGGCGATAGTCCGGTGCCCGAGAAATCCACCCAGGCCAGATAGGTTGCGTCGAGCAGCATCGATTTGGCCCCGGGAACGGCGGCCTCGATTGATCGGTCGAAGTGCTGCCGGTTGATGTCGAGATAGGTGATCAGCTCGTTCAGCCAGCTCTCACCGGTCTTCCATGCCGCTTCCGTGGCGGTCATGCCGAAGGAATTGTATGACCCAAGCCCGCTTGCTGCGATTCGCGCATCCAGGCACCGTTTCAGATCCGTGTTTGACGTCACACATGCACCAACGTGAGCACCGGCAAGGTTGAACGTCTTTGTCGCTGCAACGCAGGTAATCAACCGGTCAGCGACGTCAGGCGCAGCGATGAATGTCGGAGTGTGCCGGGCGTGAGGGTAGACGAGGTCGCAATGAATCTCGTCCGAGACCAGGATCAAATTGTGCGCAATACAGAAGCTCGCGAGTTCGGAGATCTCGTCTGGTGACCATGTGTTGCCACCTGGGTTGTGCGGGCTGCAGAAAAAAACGACCTTGGTTTGAGGCGTCAGCAACCTTGTCAGAGCATCGAAATCCATGACATAGCGGCCATTGGATTCCACGAGTTCGGCATCAAGTATCCTGCGCTCGTTCGCAAGTATGACCCTGCGGAAGGCATGATAGGCCGGAGGGAAGACGACGACTTCGTCGCCCGGCTCCGATACAGCCTGCAGGATAAGGCCGAGACCCGACACGACGCCCGGGGTCGGGCTAACCCAGGCAGGATCGAAAACAACTCGGTGCCGTCTTGCCATCCAGTCGCAAAGTGCAGTTGCCCAGCTGCCGGTATCGGCATAATAGCCGTAGACGTTGCGATTTACTTCCGCCAGCAGTGCTTCTCTGACCCCCGACGGCGCCGCGAAATCCATGTCAGCGACCCACATCGGGATCGCATCGTGCGCTGCGATGCCGGAAAGCTTTTCGATATTGTCCCACTTCGAAGAATGCGTGCCGCGGCGCTCGATAATGCGGTCGAAGTCAGTCATGTATTTTCCTGCTTCAGTCTGCGGTCGACAGGTTCGAACCGATGGTTGGCGATCTGGCGAAAGCCTGACGAGTGGAGCCAGACGTTTGATTGCGCGGCCCTCCGATGACAGGCCGGCCCGTCAATAGCTCGGTGACGTAACGTGTGGCGTGAGTTGCAACTCGTGGGTCCAGCACGATCTGTCCTGGCAGTGAAGATAGTAAAATGCCTCGGCGATCTTCGCTGGATTCATGGCGAGGTCGGGTTGCTGCTGGATTTTCGCAAGCGCGCGCGTGCCGGGCGAGTCGATTGTCCCATCAATGACGACGTTTGCCACATGCACACCATGGACCGAATATTCTTCCGTGAGAACCTGCGCAAGTGCGCGCATCATGACGCGCGGGTAATAGACCGACTCGCCGGTAAACCGTTTGCGTCCTCGCAAAGATTTACTGTTGTTGGAAATCAGGAATGATCCGGAGCCCCGCTTTCGCATTGCCGGTAAGACCTCTTTGGCGACGAGAAACGGTCCGCGACAAGCGATTTGCAAAGCTGTGTCGAACATCTCTATAGGAATATGTTCGAGGAGTTCCTTGTCGGGCGGCAGGTCACGCCCTTCCAGGTAACCGGCATTGTAGACCAGGACTTCCGGATCCCCCGCCTCCTGCCGGATGGTAGCAAATGCGCGTTCGACGGATTCATCGGACGACAAATCCAATTCGACGGTCATGCAGGCACCGCCCTGTTCACCGATCGCCTCCGAAAGTGCTGTTGCATTTGACGACGTGCGCGTCGTCAGGACAACGAAGAACCGCTCGTCTGCAAACTTCTGCGCAATTGCGCCGCCAACACCCCAACGAGTATGGATGGGAATGGCGCTGTCATCTAGGTTCTTCCCGTGCGCAAGCCGCGTATTGCGCCCGTCGGATTGCCACTTGGACGTCGCTCCCACGACAACTGCCACCGGCAGGGACTTTGCATTCTGAGCCATAGAATTTGCTCCCAACTCCTGGCGCTACCGCGTCCAACCCCACCACCGGCAAAGTGCATCGCCCATGACCAACCGCTTGTCGTCCTCGCCAAGCCAGGGAAGTTCTTCCGTGAACATCGTCACGCATTGCTGCCACGAGCACGGCATTTTGCTGATGTCAGTACCCCAGAACATGCGTTCCGGGCCGAACGCGTCGTATATCCGCTGCAAGTAGCCATGCATCGACTTGAACGGATACTCCCCACTTGAATAACCGGGCGCACCCGTTGCCTTAACCGCGACATTTGGAAATTTGGCCAGCCGAATTAGCTCTGGGATGTGGACCATCGCATCATCATCCTTGAGCGTCGTCAGGCCTCCGCGGCCGCCAAGGTGATCAATTGTAATTTTGAGCGCCGGATGACGTTCAGCAATGCCGGCGATGTCCGTGAGCGAATCCGTAGCAAGCATTGCGATCGGGACATTTGCCTTTTCTGCGCTTGCCCAAAGCCAGTCGATCGTTCCGTCAGCCAGCCATTGCCTTTCGCGCTCGTGCAAAAAGACATAACGCAGGCCCAGCAAAGCCGCTTGCTGCCTCCATTCTGCAATGCGCTCACGGGAAGCTGGATCATCGAGCGGCAGCGATCCCATAATCGCGAACCGGCCAGGGAATTTAGCCACCGCGTGTGATGCCAGTTCATGCGAACCTGGGTCCCAACTCGGCGGATGGATAACCGCAGCGTCGACGCCAGCCTCATCCATCAGAGCGATCGCTTCCGCCGGTGTAAACGATCTGATCTGCCAATGGGAAGGGTTGCTTGGAAGACCGCTGCCCCAAACATGGATTTGGGCATCGACAATATTCAGCTTGCTCATGCTTAATCGCCAACAAAGATGCTGAAGATGCGCAATAGTGTTCTTCCCTGCGCGCTGACAATCAATTGTTATCGCACGTCCAGGCGCGGCTATCGCGATCCTGATCACTCAGCTATCCGACAGGATTCCGATTTGGTGGTTGCAGCCGGCGAACGTCAATTTCGTCGAAGGCAACGCAGCACCGCGCTGCTGGCTGTGGCGACTTCAATTGCGGCACGCGAAGGCTGGAAAGTCCGGAAGTGCCCAAGGCCGGTTGGCGGCCCGACACAAGCCGGAGTTGAGGTTGGTGCACCAGTTGATCGACCGACCGATCAGACCCGATACGGCACTCGCATAGTGGCAGACACGTCCCGTTCAATAGCCTAGTGTGGCAGACTTTGCCGGCATCTTGATTGATGCACCGGCTCAATTGTCCTTTTCTATCGAATATCCAATCCCTCCGAGGAGAGACGCGATGCCGGTGATTGAAAGCGGTCCTGTCAAGATCCACTACCAGGAAGCCGGGTCCGGTGATCCACTCTTGGTCATTCCGGGCGGTGGCCTGAATGCGACCATCGCCGGCCTTTCCAATCACGCGTTCAATCCTTTGGAAGTCTTTAGCGACACGTATCGCGTCGTCGCACTGGACCTGCGCAATGCCAACGGCGGCCGGTCCGAGGGTCCACTCGACATCGAGCGGCCATGGGATGCGTTCACCGATGATCAGCTCGCCCTGCTGGATCACCTCGGGTTCGGTCGCTTCAGGGTGTTGGGCTTTTGCATTGGCGGACCGATGATCTGGAACCTGCTGAAACACGCCGGCGACCGCGTGGTTTCAGCCGTCCTAGTGCATCCAAGCGGCTATAGCTCCAGCGCACCAGACATCTTCTTTCAGAACAACGTAACGGGTTGGGCGCCGCAGTTGTGCGAGCGAAGGCCGGACGTCACCATGGCGATGGCCACTGACTATCTCAACAACATGTACACCAAGCGTGCCGACTTCGTGTTCACTGTCGACCGTGAATTCGTTCGCGGCTGCCAAACACCGGTGCTTGTCCTCCCGGACGACATCCCGGCCCACCCTTACGCGACAGCGATGGAGACGGCGCTGTTGGCCCCGAACGCGCAAGTCAGCCTCTATCCTTGGAAAGAAAACGACCGCAAAATACAGCTCGCGTTGCGCCACATTCGCAACTTCATGGCGACCTGCGCTGCGGTTTAGCCAGTCCAGATGGATCGCTCGCCAGAGGCAGCAAATCGGTTGCTTGTCGCTGCATGCAGCCGGTTCAACGGCTGACCTGACCTCCGCCTACCATCCAGTCATAGTGAGAGTACCGGGGATTGTTGGGAAGTGCTCCAAATCCAGAACAGAGCTCATTTTTGAATGAGAATATGTGGCCAGCACTCGGTTTCACGGACACATGGTTTAGATCTCATGATGAGACCGGAGGTGGCAAATGACGGGGGGCAGAACCATAGGTCACTCTTCACACTTTATCGACGGGCCGAAGTTGACTGCGGCCCAGGAAGCCAATCTGATTACGGGTATAGTTCTAAGTTTGCCAGAAGCCAAGACGACTAGGAGCTCGAGCGATGACGGACACTGATAAGGTATTTGCGGGCTCAATCCCTGAAATCTACGACACCTATCTGGTGCCGCTGATCTTTGAATCTTTTGCAGCAGACTTGGCGGCGCGCGTCACGCATGATGATCCCGACCGCGTCCTTGAAACAGCGGCTGGCAGTGGCGTCGTCACGAGAGCATTGGCGCCACAACTGAAGGCGAGTGCGCAGTATGTCGTGACTGATCTTAACCAGCCGATGCTGGACCGTGCCGCAAGTCAGCAAAGCGACGACATACGCATCACCTGGCAGCAGGCCAATGCACTTGAGCTTCCCTTCTCGGATGATGAGTTCGGCGCCGTTTGCTGCCAATTCGGCGTGATGTTCTTTCCTGATCGTGTTGCGGGCTACCGGGAAGCCAGGCGGGTTCTGAGACCGGGTGGCAAGTTCGTATTCAATGTATGGGACGCCATCGACGAGAACGTGTTCGCCAATGATGTCACAAATGCTTTGGCGGAAGTATTTCCCGACGACCCTCCAGCCTTTCTGGCCCGTACACCGCATGGTTACAACGATGTTGAAGTCATCCGCCGAGAGCTTGAGCAGGCTGGCTTCAGCAACGTCACGATCGAAACGCGGAAGGACATCAGCCGTGCCCCATCTCCGAGGCATCCAGCCGTTGCCTATTGTCAGGGCACGCCTCTGCGCAATGAGATCGAAGCTAGGGACGCCGATCGGCTAGAGGCTGCCACTGACCATGCCGCATCCGCGATCGCGCGAAAGCACGGCGAAGGTGCAGTTGCAGCGAAAATCCAGGGGCATGTTATAGTTGCGATAGCCTGAGTGGAATTCAACGCAAACGCTAGTCTTATATCTTCGGCTCTTTCGTTTAAGCTCAACCATCGGTCGAAGGCTACCGGCAAGGAACAATGTCATGCTGACGATCAAATGCGTTCGTACCGACGAAGAGGCATCTGCTGTCTACGACCTTGCTTACGAATTCGTCGCCTGGCTGCATGACCGCTATCCTGAAATGAGTGCCGAAATCGACACATACTTGGAACATCAGAAATTCGACGAACAAATAAGGGAGGTCTTGATCCACTACACGCCGCCCAAAGGAGAGTGCTTGTTAGCGATGCAGAATGAAGAACCGGTTGGAATTCTCATGCTCAAGAATCTCGGTGACGGAGTCTGTGAGATGAACAGGATGTTCGTCCGTGATAGCGCGCGCGGGATTGGCGCCGGCCGTAGCTTGGTGGCTAAGCTCATTGATCGCGCCAAGGAAATGGGTTTCAGGACGATGACGCTGAGCGCCTTGCCACGCCACCACGAGGCCCTTGCGCTTTATGCGTCCAGTGGCTTTGAACTTGACAATCGGCCGTGCGAGGAAGGTAACTCTGACAACGCCGTGTTGATGAAATTGGACTTGGTGGATTAACTCGCGACGACCATTGCCTGATCGAGGCTATAGCCGCCGGCATCAACATACTTCACGCGCTCAGGGCCGAAGCGGGTCATGGCCAACAACGCTCGATCGTCAATTATTGAACTTGCTCCTGACTGCCAATATTCGCCGACAAGGTCAGCGCCACGTCGCTCGCGCGACTTGCACTCGGTGCCTGACCGCCACCAATGGTGAAAAGTCCACTGAGCGGGCATTCGTCTCCCAATTACTGTTCAGCGTAGTGCGACGTCACGTGAACTGCGCTCGTGAACCATGGTCGCGTGCAGTCGATGCTCGATGCGCAATACAGAGCTTTGTCTTGCGGTAACTTAGGATTGACGAAGGACCAATCGATCGCGAACCACAGATCTCACATTTACTGCGGCCACTCGATGGGCGCGGTCTGGTCGGAAGCGACATGCAACCGCAAGTTTGCGCGCGACTTGCGCCATAGACAATCGCTATCAGCTTCGACCGGCAAGGCTCAGTCCATTTATTTGCAGTATAAAATATTTGAACTTAAAATTTTTGTATTGAACACATCGTGCAGGTCTGTAGGATGCTCTCACCGATGCCGGATCCTGGATCGGGAATGGGAGGTGAGCGGTTTTGCGTGTTATCTGTCTCGGTGGCGGACCTGCGGGGCTCTACTTTGCGATTTCAATGAAGCTTCGCAACCCCGTTCATGACGTAACTGTGCTTGAGCGTAACAAGGCCGATGACACCTTCGGATGGGGTGTTGTTCTGTCCGACGACGCCCTTGAAAGAATGGTGAAAAACGATCCGGTCAGCGCCTCGGCGATCCGTGACAACTTCGCCTACTGGGATGACATCGCTGTACATCATAAGGGGCAGCGCACCGTTTCGGGCGGACATGGTTTCGCAGGAATCGGGCGTAAGCAGATGCTGATCTTGCTACAGGCCCGTGCCCGCGAACTCGGCGTCAACATGCAGTTCGAGACGGAGTTCAAGTCTGCCGCGCATTATAAGGAAGACTATGATCTCGTCGTTGCCTGCGACGGCATCAATTCGCTCGTACGCAAGGAATACGAAGAGTATTTCGTGCCCGACATCGACGTTCGCAAATGCAAGTTCATCTGGCTTGGAACGCATCAGAAATTCGATGATGCATTCACCTTCATCTTCGAGAATACCGAGTTCGGGTGGATGTGGATCCACGCCTATCAGTTTGACTCCGACACTGCGACGGTCATCGTCGAATGCACAAACGAGACCTGGGATCGCTTCAATTTCGCGGAGATGTCCAAAGAGCAGATCATCGCAAAGTGCGAGAAGGTCTTCGCCGATTACCTCGGTGGCCACAAGCTGATGTCGAACGCCGATCATCTGCGAGGATCGGCTGTATGGAACAACTTTCCCCGCGTCATTTGCGGCAAGTGGCATCATGGCAACGTCGTCCTCATGGGCGATGCCGCTGCGACGGGCCATTTTTCCATCGGGTCGGGAACCCGTCTCGCTTTTGACAGTGCGATCTCGTTGGCGGACTACCTGCACAGCGAGCCGACGATGGAAGCTGCGTTCGAGCGCTATCAGGAAGAGCGGCGGCTCGAAGTACTGCGACTGCAATCGGCAGCGCGCAACTCTCTCGAATGGTTCGAAAACGTCGAGCGGTACGTCGATTTCGATCCGGTACAGTTCAACTATGCGCTGCTCACGCGCTCGCAGCGCATCAGTCACGAGAACTTGCGCCTGCGCGACAAGGCCTGGCTGGAAAGCGCCGAAGAGTGGTTCCAGGTCCAGGCCGGCCAGCCCGCCGGAACACGACGGCTGCCGATGCTCGCACCGTTCACGCTGCGCGGCATGAAACTCAAGAACCGCGTCGTCGTCTCGCCGATGGCGCAATACAAGGCGTTGGACGGTTGTCCGACGGACTGGCATTTCGTGCACTATGGCGAACGGGCAAAGGGCGGGGCCGGGCTGGTCTATGTCGAGATGACCTGTGTCAGCCCGCAGGGACGCATCACACCCGGCTGCCCGGGGCTTTATGCGCCCGAGCACGAGGTCGCTTGGTCACGGCTGACTAAGTTCGTTCACGATGAGACCGATGCAAAGATCTGCTGCCAAATCGGTCATTCCGGTCGCAAGGGTTCGACGCAACTTGGCTGGGAGGAGATGGACGCGCCGCTCGAAGACGGCAACTGGGAGATCATATCCGCATCACCCATTCCCTGGTCCGAGCGCAATGCAGTGCCACGCGAAATGACGCGCAGGGACATGGATGTCGTTCGCGATCAGTTCGTCGACTCGGCGCGTATGGCGGAACGGGCCGGTTTCGACATGATCGAGCTTCATGCGGCGCACGGCTATCTGATCTCGTCGTTCATTTCGCCACTGTCCAACGTGCGTGCCGATGACTATGGTGGAACACTAACCAATCGGATGCGATTTCCATTGGAAGTCCTGGCTGCCATGCGCGAGGTGTGGCCCGAGGAAAAACCGATGTCGGTTCGGATATCGGCCAACGACTGGGTCGGTGAGCACGGCGTCACGCCCGCTGACGCGGTTGAAATCGCGCGGCTGTTTCACGATGCTGGTGCCGACATCATCGATGTGTCCGCCGGGCAGACATCGACGGCGGCCGCGCCGGTCTATGGCCGCATGTTCCAGACCCCGTTTTCGGATCAGATCAGAAATGAGCTCAATATTGCAACGATGGCCGTCGGCAACATCTACGAGGCCGATCACGCAAATTCGATTCTGATGGCCGGGCGCGCCGATCTCGTCTGTCTCGCCCGGCCCCACCTTGCCGATCCCTATTGGACACTCCATGCCGCAAGTGCCCTCGGCGACCGTATTGAATCGTGGCCGGCCCCCTATCTTGCCGGGCGCGATCAACTCTGGCGGCTGTCCGATCGCGATGATGCATTTGTCGGAAGGGTTTGAGAGCGGTGACTAGGTTCGGAGGAAGAAATGTACTGGTGACCGGTGGCGGGTCCGGCGTCGGGGCCGATATCGCAAAGGCATTCGCTTCACGTGGCGCCAGGGTTGCCATCGCTGGGCGTCGGTCCGGAGCACTTGATGACGTGGCACGGAGCGCGAAGGCCATTGTAGCCTATCCGGCGGATGTCAGTGATGAAAGTGCGGTCAAGGAGCTGTTTGATGCGTTGAGCCGCAACGGCCAAACTCCTGACATCGTGATCGCCAATGCGGGCATCGCGGAAAGCACACCGTTGACGCGCACATCGCTGGAGGTTTGGCAAAGGACGCTGGCGATCAACCTCACAGGTGTCTTTCTGACATTCCGTGCGGCGCTGTCGGCTCAATCTCGCGACAGTACGATGCGTTTGATCGCAATTGCGTCGACGGCGGGGCTGAAAGGGTATCCATACGTGGCAGCCTACTGCGCATCGAAGCATGGTGTCGTCGGGCTCGTCCGCGCGGTGGCTCGGGAACTGGCGGATCGACCGGTCACGGTCAATGCGATCTGTCCGGGTTTCATCGAGACGCCGATGCTTGAACAATCCGTCGCAAACATCGCGGAGAAGACGGGCATGACCGTCGACGAGGCACGTGCACAGTTGGCGGCCGCAAATCCTCAGAAGCGATTCATCGAAACTGAGGAAGTCACCGCAACCGCACTTTGGCTCTGTGGTGATGCGGCAAGATCCGTGACTGGGCAGGCGATTTCCGTCTCAGGTGGCGAGGTATGACGTCCATCGGATCCAAAATATCTATGGCCGCAATCGGGCGGGCAGGCAAACCGAGACGCAGCACCAGCGGTTCGAAGACGCGCCTTCGAACCTGGTTGGAAATTCTCAAGGTATTCCGTTTCGTGGAAGCCGAATTGCGCGAGCGACTCCGTCACGAATTCGAAATGACATTGCCACGGTTTGACGTTCTGGCGGCACTTAACCGTTCGAAAGACGGTATGCGCATGGGTGACCTTTCCGAGGCACTCATGGTCTCGAACGGCAACGTGACGGGCCTCGTTGAACGGCTTGTAAATGACGGGCTGGTGGTGCGGGTTCCGGTCGACGCAGACCGCCGGGCTCTCGTGGTCAGACTCACGCAGAAGGGGGCCGATATCTTTGCCGCCATGGCTGAAGTCCACGAGGGGTGGGTCGATGAACTGCTGGGCGATTTGTCGGCCTCGGAAGCTCGGCAACTGTCATCAATGTTGCGCAGGGTGCGCCAGCTGGAGGATTAGATCGTGTCATCGATGAGAGAGTTTTCCCCGAAGAGCTTTGATTGGCGCACGGAAGGTACGGTTGCGGTCATTTCTCTACGCGGGTCAGAACGCAAGAATCCACTGACATTCGAAAGCTATGGCGAATTGCGCGATTGTTTTCGTGCGATGCACTATGCGGAGGATATCGATGCCGTCGTTTTTGCATCCAATGGCGGCAACTTCTGTTCCGGTGGCGACGTCCACGACATCATCGGCCCCCTCGTCGAGAAGGACATGAAGGGGCTTCTCGCTTTTACGCGCATGACCGGAGATCTCGTCAAGGCCATGTTGGCTTGTGGCAAACCGATCATCGCCGCGGTGGACGGCATCTGCGCCGGTGCCGGTGCGATCATTGCGATGGCATCGGACATCCGGCTGGCAAGCCCCGAGGCGAAGACGGCATTTCTTTTCACCCGTGTTGGGCTGGCCGGATGCGACATGGGCGCGTGCGCGATGCTGCCGAGGATTATCGGCCAGGGTCGGGCTGGCGAACTTCTCTACACCGGACGCAGCATGAGCGCCGAGGAAGGCGAGCGATGGGGCTTCTACAATCGCATTGTACCGGCCGCAGACCTCGATAGCGAAGCCATGGCGCTCGCGACGTCCATCGCCGCCGGGCCGAACTTCGCCCACATGATGACCAAGACGATGCTCGCTCAGGAATGGAATATGAGCCTCGAACAGGCCATCGAAGCGGAGGCCCAAACGCAGGCGATCTGCATGCAGACACAGGACTTTGCAAGAGCCTATGAGGCATTCGTTGCAAAGGAGAGACCGCAGTTCAAGGGCAACTGAAATTCCAGACAATGCCCATGTTGCTCGATCCCGTAGAAAGAGAAGGAGCGCGCAATGTTTAGGAGACTGTTCGCGCAAAAGCAGCGGCCGAACGAGGTAGCACCCGGCCGTGCGGCTCAAGCAACGCCCGATCCCTCACGCTTGCGCGGCCGGGCCGTCCTCGGGCCAAGCGGCCATGAGGACACGTTCAGCCGCAATAATCTACCGGCGGATTCAGACTTCCCTGATTTCCTCCTCGATCGCCCGGAATTCCAGTACCCCGAGTACCTGAATGTCGCCGTCGAACTCACCGACCGGATGGTTGAACGGGGCTTTGGCGATAACACGGCCCTGATCGGCAATGGCCGGCGGCGCACCTACAAGGAGTTGTCCGACTGGACCAACCGCATTGCCAATGCACTGGTCGAAGACTACGGCGTCAGGCCCGGCAATCGCGTGCTCATCCGCTCGGCCAACAATCCCGCCATGGTTGCATGTTGGCTGGCAGCGACGAAGGCAGGTGCAGTGGTTGTCAACACGATGCCGATGCTGCGCGCCGGCGAACTTTCGAAAATCGTTGACAAGGCCGAAGTATCACTGGCGCTCTGTGACACGAGGTTGATGGACGAACTTATCGCTTGCGCTAAGACCAGCGACCAGCTCACGCTTGTCGTTGGCTTCGATGGAACCGCCAATCACGATGCCGAACTGGATCGTATTGCGCTCAACAAGCCGGTCAAATTCGAGGCCGTTGCCACCGGACGCGACGACGTCGCCCTGCTCGGTTTCACGTCGGGGACGACGGGCGAGCCGAAGGCAACGATGCACTTTCATCGTGACATTCTGATCATCGCCGACGGTTATGCGCGCGAAGTTCTGCAGGTGTCGCCCGAAGATGTTTTCGTCGGCTCGCCACCGCTGGCTTTTACATTCGGGCTTGGGGGGCTCGCCGTCTTTCCGTTGCGCCACGGCGCAGCGGCGACACTGTTGGAAAATGCATCCCCGCCAAACATGATCGAGATCATCGAAACCTATGGCGCAACGGTATGCTTCACTGCTCCAACGGCATACCGCGCCATGCTGGCAGCCATGGACCAAGGTGCAGACCTCAGTTCCCTACGGGCCGCTGTTTCGGCCGGAGAGACGCTTCCTGCACCCGTCTATGAGGAGTGGATGGCAAAAACCGGTAAGCCGATGCTCGACGGTATCGGCTCGACGGAGATGCTGCATATTTTCATCTCGAACAGGTTCGGCGATTCGCGGCCGGCGTGCACCGGTAAACCAGTAAGCGGCTACGAAGCCAAAGTTGTCGACGATGATATGAATGAAGTGGCGCGGGGGACCGTGGGCAAGCTGGCCATTCGCGGCCCAACCGGCTGCCGCTATCTGTCGGACGCACGGCAGCGAAGCTATGTGCGCGATGGCTGGAACCTCACGGGCGATTCGTTCACCCAGGATATGGATGGCTATTTCCACTTCGTGGCGCGGTCGGACGACATGATCGTGTCCGCAGGCTACAATATCGCCGGACCGGAAGTGGAAGCGGCGCTGCTTGCGCATCCCGATGTGGCGGAATGTGCAGTGGTCGGTGCACCGGACGATGAGCGGGGGCAGATTGTCGAGGCTCACGTCGTCGTAAGCGAAGGCGTCGCTCAGGATGATGCTACGGTCAAGCGCCTTCAAGAGCATGTCAAAGCAACGATTGCACCCTACAAGTATCCACGTGCTGTCAAGTTTGCATCGGCTCTTCCCAAGACTCAGACCGGAAAGATCCAACGATTTCAATTGCGGCGGTCAATTGGTGCCTGAACAGGCAAACTCGAGCAGACGTTCAAGGTCCTCGCTACCAAGAGTGGACGGGACTAGGCGTCCAGCGTTAGGAGAAGGAAAGTAATGCACGAGTGTTTGAATCCGACAGATTGGAAGCGGCCGAGCGGATATTCCAACGGCGTTGCCGCAACCGGCCGGCAGGTTTTTGTTGCAGGCCAGGTCGGCTGGAATGCTCAGGAGCAATTCGAGACGGACGACTTCGTGGGCCAAGTTGAGAGGGCGTTGAAAAACATTGTCGCCGTCTTGAAGGAAGCTGATGCAGGACCTGAGCACATCGTGCGCCTGACCTGGTACATCCTTGACAAGCGTGACTACCTGGACCGTCTTGCCGAAGTCGGCGCCGCCTATCGTACGGTCATAGGTCGGCATTTCCCGGCTATGTCCCTGGTCCAGGTCGCCGGCCTCGTCGAGGATGGTGCCAAGGTCGAGATCGAGGCGACGGCTGTGATTCCCGACTAGCATCAGGCTCAGCATCCCGGCCCCGGCAATGATCAGAACCACCTTGGCGACGCGCTGATCCGTCACTCGGGAAAGGCCATTCAGCCTCGACAAAAGCGAGGGGCAGCGCCGGTCCCAAATAGTGGACGGATACTGTTCCGCAGCAGAACCAGTCGGGCGAATGATCTGATTACCATGTGACGGTGTCTCTGCCTCATCGTAACAGTCCTGTTGGGATTGTGATGACGAATAGAGTGTCGGCCGCCAGCGCACGCGAGACGCGTGCACAATCGTTCGAACGAAGGATTTTTGGATCATCGCAGCGATTAAGCAGTGAAGATGAGACGGAAATCTGGGCCGCATGGAACGGCCGAAGCGCTTGTGAAGAAAATCCGCCGGGCAAATCATCGCCAGCTTAACGCCGCAGAGAAGGTCCGCATTGCGCCGGAAGGTCTTCGCGATTAAGAGGCGATTGGAGAGCTGTGCAGCAAGGACGGCATCGCACAGAACTCCAACCATCGCTGGTCCAAGTATTTCTTCCCGTGTCGACGTTTCGAACACGAACATCGATGAACGGGCCAGAAGCGCCTCGCAGGTGACGTTGCCCGCAAAGCAGCCTCGGACGAGGCCAAAGACTTGCGCGCGGGGGTGCGTAAGCTCAAGGACGCCATGGCAGAAGTCACGCTAGAAAAGCGCCTGCAAAAAAAGTGCAGTCGGGGATGGGGAGGGTATCGCATGAGATACTCCGCCTGCGACAAGCTGGAGATCATCCGCCCCGTCGAAACGTCATCTCCGCCCGCGCGCCGCACGCTTGCAGTCATCGGCATCCCGAAGCCGACGTGCAAGGCTATTGTGAAGCTAGGAGGGGCTCGGTAGAGGCCCTGATTGGACTAAATCATTGTTTTTATTGGTACCGCCTCCCCGGTTCGAACGGGGGACCTCTAGATCCACAATCTAGCGCTCTAACCAACTGAGCTAAGGCGGCGAGCCAATTTTGCAGGGCGATTGCAACCACCCTCGCGTGGTATGCGTGCAGGCACGGTGTCATCGGGCCGTGGCTAGGCGCAACAATTCTATCGCAATCTGGAGCGCCCCTGCGCGGGCGATTGTCCTATCGCAATCCCGTGTACGTGTCCATTGATTTACGGCCGGTGATGGGCAGCATCGGTCGGGAGACGGCCGCGCACCTGCAAGACAGTGAACATCAACCGCGCCCGAAACGCCGTTCCCTGTGAGACAGCAGCACGAAACAACGCCTGAAATGGCTGGAACCACTGTCCATGCACCACTTTTGGGCCCGTACCGATCGATCACGGTCCCGGACAGTTAGATGTCGCCATCACAACTGAACCGCCGATGGGCGACGCAACGCGCGGGCAGATGCGCTGCAGCCGCCGAAGGCGGAGACCTCGACCTGGCGCATGCAACTTTCGCATGCTCGCTTGGTGGCGTCGCCTGTCACCGCTTCCCTCCCGCACAGATACCCACGTGGCTCGCGCGAAGCAGTCTTGCCCAACCGCCGATTGCGGCATCCGGCCTGAATTGCAAACGGGCGTGTCGAGGAAGACGCACACAAGGTCTGACCGGCCAAAGCCCCGGGGCAGCACAAGAATCGGGTCGATTATCGAAGAACCGTCTGGCACCCGACGCTCGAGACGCAAAGCGGGGGCAGGACTTGATGAAGGAAACCACTGCTGAGGCAAAAATCATGGATCCGCAGGACTGGAGCTTGCTGGTCCTGTTGTCGGTGCTTTGGGGCGGCGCGTTCTTCTTTTCGGGCGTCGCAGTGCAGGAATTACCTCCATTGACCGTAGTGTTTGCACGGGTTGGATTGGCTGCGCTCGCCCTGCTGCCGTTGTTCTGGTACTTCGGCCACGCCTTGCCGAGGACACCGTCGGGTTGGTTGCCTTTTGTGGGCATGGGCCTGCTCAACAATGTCCTGCCGTTTGGTTTTATCTTTGCCGGACAGACATTGATCACGGTCGGCCTTTCGTCGATCATCAACGCGATGACGCCATTGTTCACCGTCATTGTGATGGCCGTGTACCGGGAAGAGCGGCTTACGGCCCAACGGGTGATCGGTGTTGCCCTTGGTGTCGTGGGTGTGGCTATCCTGCGTGGCATCAACGGCACCTTCGGTGGCACGCAGACCCTCGGAATAGTTCTATGCATGGCCGGAGCATTGAGCTACGGATTTGCAGCCCTCTGGGGACGCCGGATGCTGGCCGGTGTCGCACCGCTCAAGTCGGCAACCTGCCAGTTGATCTGCTCAACGGCAATCATGGCCGTGGCGGTCAGCCTAGTCGACCAGCCTTGGAGGCTCGGTCTGCCGAGTACCGCGACAGCCTATTCAGTGATAGCGCTTGCGCTGCTGGGTACGGCAGCTGCCTATATCGTGTTCTTTCAAATTCTCGTACGGGCAGGCGCCAGTAACGTCATGCTCGTGACACTGCTCATCCCGATCACGGCAATCCTATTGGGCCACGTGTTTCTTGACGAAACCATCCAGTCCAAAGAACTCATCGGCGCAATGATCATCGCGATTGGCCTGCTCTTCATCGACGGTCGTGCGATCGGTTGGTTGCTTGAAAAACGGCAGGATTAACTTTCATTGTCGGCGCCAACTTCAGGCGCGACTCCGGGATTGACAGCATTCGCCAGTCGGTTCTTGCGGACCGCGCTTGCTCGCTCACGCGAGTGAACACCGCTGTTGACAGTTGAATGGCAAGCCAAAAGTCGCAATCGAACAATAACGTCGCGATGTTCAACTTGCGAATGCAACGGCCCACGACGTCGCGGCCCCACCCGAAGCGCCCGAATGGCTGCTCCGGTGCAGATAACCGGTTATACGATTGAAGCAAGCTTGGAATTTGCGAGATGGCTCCGCGGGCAGGATTCGAACCTGCGACCAACCGGTTAACAGCCGGTTGCTCTACCGCTGAGCTACCGCGGAACACCCACCATCTCGAACAGCGGCTGATAGCAGATTGCCATTCGCCGCGCTAGTCCGAAATCGCCGTTGTCGCACAGTTTTTTCCGCCCTACTCCTTGAGGTTCACGCGGCGCTTTGTTTCATCCTCGAGCGCGCGTTGCTGGCGCAGACGTTCCTCGTCAGTAAGCCGTTTTGGAGCAAGATTCCGAATTTCACCTTGTCCGGAATCCGGCGCGTTGGCTTCCAGCTTGGTTTGCGGAATTGAAACGCGGGGACCATAGGCCTGCATAGTCGTGAGGACGACGCCGGCAATCACCAGTATCGCGGACCACGCCAGGGGTGGCCAGGCCAAGGCGAGCACTTCGCGCTCGGTCATCCGAGCTTTCTGGCGCCAGCGCCGGATCACGGTGCGCGCGGCCCGCCAGACCAACCAGAGCAGGACCAAGATGCCCACAACGGCAAGCGCCGCCTGGTAGGCTGCGAGCCCGAGGGCCCACTCGTTGCTCACGATAGTCATGTCGACAATCCTTTTTTGATTTGCGCTGCTCACGTGGGCGACAACATCAATCCTGCGGGCTGTTGCCCGTGCGACCGTCGCGGAACTGGGCCACGGACTGGCCAACGGTTCCAAGCGCCTGGAATGGGACCCATTTGGTGTTCTTGCTACCGGCCAGCCGTTCCAAAACCTCGAGGCGGCGATAGGCGAGGTAGCGATCGCTCACGCTTTGCGCATAGATCTTGTTTTCCTCGAGCACGGCCTGCGCTCGCTCACGTCGGATCTGACGCTCGGCCCGAGCGGCCTCGAGATCAGCCTGAAGCTTGACGAGTCTGATCTGTTTTTCCGCCTCTTCCTGCTGAATGGCGATACGCCGCCGGGCCGCAGTTTCCTTCTGATCGAGTATCACCTTCGGAAACCGGACATCTGCGAGCCCGAAGCGCAGGGCAACCAGCGGGGTTTTGCTGAGGGCTTTGGCCATCTCCCGGTTCAACTCCGCGTTGATTGCGGCTCGCGACGAAGCAACCTCCTCGATCGAATACTTGGAAATGACGCGGCGCACGACATCGCGCACGATCGGCCGACCGTAGATCTCATAGATCCGCCGTTTGCCGATGTAGCCGTGCACCAGACCGCGCAGCCGTCGCCCGCTGTAGTCAGCAGGAACCCGATCAAACACGGCTTGCAGGACCTGTTCGCGGTTGCGCACCGCGAAGGTGCCGCGAACGTCGAACGGCATTGCGAGTTCGGACTTCGGCATGTAGAGCGCATGGTTTTTGCGGAACTGCTCGACGTGGCCGAAGTCGCTGGATTCCACGACTATGAGCTTGTCGCAGTAGAAAAAGCACATCGGCAGGCGGAACTGGGACGGCTTGATGATCCCCGGCTGGAACCCGTCCTTTGACAGGATCTTGCCGACGTGGGCTGGCGGCACCTGCACGGCCTCGCCGATACAACCGGTCAACCCAAGTGCAATTGTCGGAACGGCTAGTACTTTTAGGAAGCGCTGCATGTATATCACCTCTCATGCAAATCGAAGGACAATATAACAAAAGCATAAGACGAAAAACAGCAAATGCTATGATGTATACATGATGTCCATCTGCATGAACGCTATATTTGCATGCAATTTATTTCGATTTGCCTCAATTTTATATTAATATATACTTAAGAAGCGATGCAAAAATAGATATGACTGCACGCGTGAAGCGTTCGCGGCGTTGGGCTGCGGATGGCCCCTCGGCGTGATCCTGCCGTCTGCCGGTCGCCGCTCCGGCGCACGCAATTTTTATCGAGATTTCAAGCACAACGGCGGCCTCGAAAGGCCGCCGAATATGTCCTGACATGGTTGGAGAACGCCAAATCTTCTCCAGCACTTCCTCCTGGCTTTCCTAAAGCGTTCCCCAACCGAACTCCGCCGAACTCCGCCGAACTACTTTGCAGGCAGCATCACCTTGTCGATGACGTGGATGATGCCGTTGCTGGCGCGGATGTCCGCCTTGATCACGCGGGCACCGTCAACCGTCACGCCCCCGCGACCCTTGCTCACCCGCAGGGTCCGGTCACCGCTCGACTTGATCGTGCGCACGTGGATTGCCTTGTGCGGCAGCTGGCCGGAGGTCAGTTTGCGCGCCACGACGTGATAGGAAAGGATGGCTGCGAGCTTGGCCTTGTTTTCTGGTTTGAGCAGCGAGGCCACGGTACCCTTCGGAAGCTTTGCGAACGCGGCATCGGTCGGCGCGAAGACGGTCAGGTTTTTGCCCGACGAGAGCGCGCCGGCGAGACCGGCAGCCTTTGCAGCAGCAATCAGCGTCTTGAAGGTTCCGGCCTTCTCTGCGGTCTCGACGATATTTGCAGCCTTGGCACCGCTGGCCAGCATTGCGACAGCGGCGGCGGCAAGCAGGACTTTTGATCTTCGCATCACGATCTCCATGATTCTTGATGATTGCGAGACGCTCGGTTCGAGCGCTCGTTGCGGGCGGGAAACGAAGCCATGCGCGCATTCGGATCAAACCCGCCCAGCGTCCGGCCAACACAAAGTTGTGCGTGATCCGGCAGCGAGCTGCGGGCGTTCGCGGGCGCTCGCGGGCCCGTTCGATTTCGGACGTTGCGATCGCTGGACCGAACCTGCGCTGTCCGGCGACCGTAATGCCGCGGCCCGATGCCGCCCGCGTCCGTGACGTGCAAATCGCATGGCCTTTGCACGGCCGCGGAAAAAGCCGCGACCGGACCCGCGCACGACCGCGAGCTGATCCTTCGACGCCCAGCCGGCGTACCCCTTTCGCAAGGCAAGGGGTGGGTCCACTCGGAATGAGAAAATTGAAGATCGCCGTCATCGGTTCGGGAATTTCCGGTCTGGCTGCAGCCTGGCTTTTGGCCAAGCGTCATCAGGTCGTTCTGTTCGAGCGTGACCTGCGGCCCGGCGGGCACGCCAACACGTACGATGTCGCAACACCCGGCGGCACGCTCGCCATCGACACCGGCTTCATCGTCTACAACGCCGCAACCTATCCCAACCTCACGGCACTGTTCGACTACCTTGATGTGACCACGGCCAAGAGCTGCATGAGCTTTTCCGTCTCGCTCGGGCAGGGCCGCTACGAGTACAGCGGCACCGGGTTGGCCGGGTTGTTCGGCCAGCCGAGCAATATTTTCAGGATCGACCACATCCGGCTCGTCCGCGATATCGCCCGCTTCTTCCGCACCGTCGGAGCGCTCGACCCGGCCGCAATCAGGCCAGACGTGACGCTCGGAGCGTGGCTCGCCGAAAACGGCTTTTCACGCGCCTTTTCCGAGCGGCACATTCTGCCGATGGCGGCCGCCATCTGGTCGGCCTCGGCACGTCAGATGATGGATTTTCCGTTTGCCACGTTCGCCCGCTTCTTTGCCAATCACGGCCTCCTCCGGCTGCGCGATCGGCCGCAGTGGCGAACCATCTTTGGCGGCAGTCGCGAGTATGTCCGCAAGCTGCTCGAGGACTACGACGGCGAACTCCGTCTTGGCTTTGACATCAAGCACGTCAGGCGCAGCGAACGCGGCGTTGACATCATCGCCGGCAACGGTGCCGTGCAGCGCTTCGATCATTGCGTGCTGGCGGCGCACGCCGACCAGGCACTGGCGATGCTGAGCGACGCCGACGATCTTGAATGCAGCGTGCTATCAGCCTTCCGCTACGCGGCCAACGACGCTATCCTGCACACCGACGAGCACCTGATGCCGCGGCGCAGGCGGCTTTGGTCGAGCTGGAATTACTGCACGGTCGATGACACATCCGAAATGATGCCGGGCGTGACCTATTGGATGAACAGTCTGCAACCGCTGCCCGGCAATGCCGACTATTTCGTGTCCCTCAACCCGGCTGCTGCCATCGCGCCTGACCGCCATATCGCCAGCTTTCGTTACCGCCATCCCGTGTTCGACCAGGCGGCGATGGACGGTCAACAGCGGCTGTGGCGCCTACAGGGGCGCCGTCGAACATGGTTTGCCGGCAGCTACTTCGGCTACGGCTTTCACGAAGACGGACTACAGGCGGGCCTTGCAGTTGCAGAACAACTCGGCGGCATACGCCGGCCATGGCGCGCCACGGACGAATCCGGTCGGATTGCGATTGACCGCCCGGCACTACCCGACGTGCTGGAAGCCGCACAATGAGCGCCGCTGCACGGATCTACTGCGGCACGGTCTGCCACACGCGGTTGCGGCCAAAGGCGCACCGTCTCAGCTACAACGTGTTTTCGTTCCTGGTCGACATCGACCGCCTCGACGAACTCGCCGGGGCAAATGCCTTGTTTGGGTATAACCGCCGTGCGGTCTTCAGCATTCATGATCGCGATTTCGGCCGCGGTGATGGCCGCCCCCTTGGCGACCATGCACGACAGGTTTTGAGCGAGGCCGGTTTCGAAAGCCGGAAATGGACCATCTGCCTGTTGGCATATCCGCGCGTCCTGGGCTACGTTTTCAATCCTTTGAGCGTCTTTTATTGCAAAGATGCCGGGGGGAGTTTGCGTGCCATGATCTACGAAGTGACGAATACGTTTGGTGAGCGGCGCTGCTATGTTGTCGCTGCCGGCAAAGAACAAAACGGTGTATTTGCGCACGCCTGCCGCAAGGACATGTACGTTTCACCCTTCGCGGCTGTGACCGGGCGCTACGGCTTCCGGGTTACCGAGCCGGGCGAGCGGATTACCGTGGGCGTGCAATTGCGCGATGGCGACGGACCGTTGATCAAGACTCATTTTGCCGGCGCGGCCAGGCCGTTCGACGTAAAGCAGTTGCTCCGGATTGCCGTCGGCTACCCGTTGATGACGGTCAAGGTCATCGCTGGCATTCATTTCGAAGCTCTGCGCTTGTGGTTCAAGAAACTTCCGTTGGCGCGGCGGCCCGCCGGACCGAAATTTGCAGTGCAGCCGTCTCGCGTGCTGCCGGCGTCTACCTCGCGGCCGGAGATAGGCGGATGAGAGAGCGCACGTCACCCGCCCGGACAACGGGCTCGTCGCGCCCGCCACAGCTTTCGCTACGCGACAGTCTTATCATCGGCGCCTGCAAGCGCGTGTTTTCCGGTCTGACGCACGGCCGGCTGGAGCTCATCCTGCCATCGGGGCACAGGGCCGTTGTGTTTTCCGGTCAACGCGACCCCGGGTGCGACGTGGTCCTCGTCCTCAAATCAACCGCCGTGTTCTGGAAGTCGCTGCGGCGCGGCGGCATCGGATTTGCCGCGAGCTACCTCGACGGGGATTTCGAGGTCAATGACCTGCGCAACGTGTTTCGCTTTTTCCTGAAGAACAAGGCGGCCCTCAGGACAGCCGGCGGCGGCTGGTTCCGTGCACGCCTTCCCGACAAGTTGTTCCACCGCTTGCGTGCCAACTCCCGGTCGGGAAGCCGGCGCAACATTGCCGCCCACTACGACCTTGGCAATGCGTTCTACCGCGCCTGGCTGGATGACAGCATGACCTATTCGAGCGCGCTGTTTGACGGCGACGTGCCGCTGGAACAGGCGCAGGCCCGCAAGTATTCCCGTATTGCCGATTTGCTCGGGCTCCAGCGCGGCAAGTCCGTCCTCGAGATCGGTTGCGGCTGGGGAGGGATGGCCGAAGCCGCGGCGCGGCGCGGCGCGGATGTCACCGCGATCACGGTTTCCCAAGAACAGCTCAATTACGCAACGGAGCGCCTGTCGCGCGCCGGCCTCGGCCGGCACGCAGACGTGCGCTTCGTCGACTATCGTGACATTGACGGCGCATTTGACGCCATCGCGTCGATCGAAATGATCGAAGCCGTTGGCGAGGAAAACTGGCAAACCTACTTCAATACGTTGGCCCGTCGCCTGAAGGACGGTGGCCGGGCCGCGGTACAGGCGATCACCATTGATCCCGACCTGTTCCCCGCTTACCGGCGCAACCCGGAGTTTATCCAGCGCTTCATCTTTCCCGGTGGCATGCTGCCGACCGAGGCTGTGATGCGCCAATGCGGGCAGGTTGCAGGTTTGACGATGGTCCATTTGGAGCGTTTCGGCGAAAGCTATGCGCGCACATTGGCGGAGTGGCGTGCACGGTTTCAGGAGGCTTGGCCGCGGCTGGAAGGCATGGGTTTCGATCAGCGCTTTCGGCGCATGTGGCTCTACTACCTGACGTATTGCGAAATCGGATTCGAGCAGGCAACGACCAACGTCGGCATCTACGTGTTCGAAAAGCCCGCGCAACCCTAAGTGTAGCTTTTGCACCTGACGTTTGGTTGAAAGACCAACCGCACGCGCGGACCAAACGTCAGGTGCAAAAGCTACACTGGATCATTTACGCCTTAGGCGTAATCGCATCGCCGGCCCGCTCCCCCTCCCGACCGCCCAATACAATGATGCCGTGGGCGGTCGGGAGGGGGAGCGGGATGGTTTCAGCTGAACCTGAAAGACTATAGAACCATAGGCTTGCTCTTGTTCCTTATGGTTCTGACGTTTGCTCTCGACATCGCCGCACGGGATAGCAAATGTCAGAACCGGAACACGAGAGCAACCTGCTTTCATTCGGAATCGGTCCGATTCCGAATGAAAGCAGAAAGTTGCTCGATTCTTTAGAGGCGATCATCTTTGTGCCTTGCGTTGAAGCCGTGACAGCGGTTCCAACGCAAGGCACGATGATCTAGCCGGGCCGGTCTTTCATCCGATTGCACGCCCCTCCCGTATCACCGGTGAGACCAAGAGCCATCGGACGAGCCATGCCAAACGATATGAGCCCGATTGCGGGCACCCGGACATTCGCGTTGACGGACTTTCTTGACGGGCATACGCGCGCCTGGGGCGTGTTCGAAGACCGCTTCGGGCGCGTCAGGCTCAAGCTGACGGTGCACATGCACGGTGCGTGGTCCGGCGAGACGTTTGTCCTCCGCGAGGAATTTCACTACGACGACGGCCGCCACGAAAAGCGCGTCTGGCAGGTCAGGCCGAGCGGCGATGGAGGGTTTACGGCAACATGTGACGACTGCATTGGTGAGGCGGTCGGGCGCACCGGCGCCGGCACGATCGATATGACGTACCGGTTTCGGCTGAAACTCAAGGCCCGCACACTCGATGTCCATTTCAGGGATCGCTTGATCCGCATCGACGACCATCGCGCGGTCAACCGCGCCACGATGTCGAAGTGGGGCATTCGCCTTGGCGAGCTGTCATTATTCTTCGAGAGGGATGTTGTTCGAGAAAGAGCACGGCCCGCAACGCCCAACCCGCCCGGTTCTTGTTCGTCGACAGGATGACGCTGCGCTCTGCGGCGATTTTAGTCTTTCGGGTTGAGCTGAAACCATCCCGCTCTCCCTCCCGACCACCCACGGCATCATTGTATCGGGCGGTCGGGAGGCAAGCGGGCCGGCGAGGCGATTCCGCCCAAGGCGGAATTGATCCATCAGTCGTAATTCGGATCCGAAGTATGCGCCGGCATGCGCGGTTCGCGGTGATGCGTCACAAACATTTATCGTGTTCCGCTGACATGTTGACGGGCGCCATGCCCGCAACGTTCGCCTCCGCGACAAGCGTCATTCCGGCACGAGAACTCGGGTGTTTTCCCGTTCCTTTGCAGGACGGTCGTTGCCGCGCGCCGCTCAGTGTTCGCGTGCCACGATGAAGCGCGTTGCAGCGCGCAGCCCGTCGGCACGCGCACCGAACGGGGTCAGCGTATCAAGTGCTGCGCTCTCGACGTCGCGCAACTGCTTGCGTGCTGCTTCGAGGCCCAGCAACTCGACCAGCGTCGCCTTGCCGAGCGCGCCGTCCTTGCCGGTTGCCTTGCCGACGATCTCCGGTTTTCCGGCTGCATCGAGAATGTCGTCGGCGATCTGAAACGCGAAACCGATCTGGTCACCGAACCGGGCGAGCGCGGCGCGCGCCTCGGGCGTCGCCTGCGCGATGATGGCGCCGGCCTCACATGCAAAGCGCAACAGGGCACCGGTCTTCAGAGACTGCATGTGGCGCACGTAGGCGACATCCGGTGCGGCAGGGACATTCAGCTTTTCGCTCTCAAGATCGAGGCATTGCCCGCCGACCATGCCGGCCGGGCCGGCAGCCCGCGCGAGACAGGCAACCAGGTCGTTGCGAACCGCCGCTTCAGGATGCGCCGCCTCGCGCGCCAACAATTCGAATGCGAACGTCAAGAGGCCGTCGCCAACCAGGATTGCCGTCCACTCGTCGAATTCCGCCCACACCGTCGGTTTGCCGCGGCGCAGCCGGTCGTTGTCCATGGCCGGCAGGTCATCGTGCACCAGCGAATAGCAATGGATGCACTCGAGTGCTGCGGCAGCGGTAATGGCGCGTTCTCGCGCCAGGCCGAACAGGCCCGCCGACTCCATCACGAGAAATGGCCGCAACCGCTTGCCGCCCGCCAGCGTTGCATGCAGCATCCCGTCCCGCAGGCGCCGGGGGATGTGCACTGCACCGGCGATCTCGCGCTCCAGGACCGTTTCGAGTGCCGCCGCATCGGCGGCCAGGCGTTGCATAAAGGCGTCGGGAGTAGTGGGCTGGGTCATCTTGACTGCGTTGGTCGCCGGCGGCTTGCTGCACAGACTAGCAGAACATCCTGCCGCCGAAAGCGATGTCAATTCCTGACAGGTGCCGCATGGCGGCCGGACCGGGTCTCGCCGGCACATGTGTGCGGTTGCATCTCCTGTAGCATCTTGCCGCGTCTTGTCGCGACGCGCCAGCCATGGTCAACATAGGAGCCAAGCCACCCGCCGGATCGCCACCGTTGCCAAGTCCCACGCGCAATTTCGAGCCACGCCTGCACGGCACCGTTCTAGGCTGCATTCCCGCGGCTCTCTATCACGGGACCGTGTGGCTCGCCGCTGCGACCGCTGCCGCAGCCATCGCCGTCACCGCGGTGCTGTTTACGCTGCGCTTCATTGACCCGCCGACATCTGCCTTCATGCTCCGCTACCAACTGGCCGGCGGTAGCGTTGCGCAGACCTGGGTGCCGCTGGAACGCATGTCCCCGGCGCTGGTGCGCGCCGTCATCGCCTCCGAGGACGCCGGGTTCTGCCGCCACCACGGCATTGCTTTCGCTGAGCTCCGCTCCGCCATTCAAAATGCGCAGCGCCGCCGCAGCCTCGACGTTCCGGGCGCCAGTACCATCACCATGCAGGTGGTCAAGAACCTGTTCCTGTGGCGCGAGCGCAGTCTTGCGCGCAAGGGCGCCGAGCTGATCGTTGCGCCGGTGATGGAGGTGGTCTGGACCAAGCGGCGCATACTTGAGGTCTACCTCAACATCGCCGAGTGGGCGCCGGGTGTGTTTGGCGCAGAACAAGCCGCACGCCATCATTTCCGGCGCTCCGCGTCTCGGTTGTCTGCCGCCCAGGCCGCGCTCCTGGCGGCGGCCCTGCCCAACCCCAAAGTCCGGCGTGCCGGCCGCCCGGGCCCCAAAACCCGGCGCACCGCCCGCACCGTGCGACAGCGCGCCAGGCGATTTGCCAATCCGGCGGAATGCATCCCCGCAATGCAGTAACGGCTGGTCAACGCCGGAAAATGTCGTTATAAGCTGCGCGATCAAATGCCGTGGGCGCATGTTGGACCGTTGCGGCGGCCCATCATGCGCCTATTGGTTAGGGAAAGCTTGTATAACCTCGACCGCCTGCGCCATCCCGCGTGCCGACAGGTCCGTCCCGGGCCTCCGTCTGCCGTGGGTGTGACGAGCGCAGACGAAGACAAATATCCGGAAGAGAAGCGAAAATGGCAGTTCCGAAGCGAAAAGTTAGCCCGATGAAACGCGGATTTCGCCGTTCCACGGATGCGCTGAAATCGCCGAGCTATATCGAAGACAAGGACAGCGGCGAGCGTCGCCGGCCCCATCATATCGATCTCAAGACCGGCAAGTACCGCGGCCGCCAGATCCTCGAGCCGCAGGACGATGCATAAAACCTTTGCCGGGGCGCCCGGGTTCGAGCTCATGCGATGCCACAATCGCGCATTACGAAACATCAAGATTGATTAATCCAGAGGTGGAATATGTCGATCAGAGCGATACCCCTGCTGCTCTTCGTCTTTCTTGTCTACAACGTCATCGTCCTGATCGGTGGTGGCGACAATCCGGACGATATCCTGCGCCAGGTCGTCCTGAGCATTCCCATGCTGAGCGGTCATATTTGGACGTTTTCGACGGGCGACCTGATTATCTTTGCCCTTTTGGTCCTGCTGTTCTTCGAACTCCTCAAGGCGACCTACACCTCGAGCACGTCGCTGCTCGACCACGGTCTGTCGATGCTGGTCTTCATCGTCTGCCTGATCGAATTCCTGATGGTGCGCCAGGCCCAGACATCGGTGTTCTTCTTCATCGTCGTGGCAACGCTCATCGACGTCATCGCCGGTTACACGATCGGTATTCGCGTCGCACGGCGCGACCTCTCCATCGGCGGATAGGGTCGTCAAGGCCGCGGCCGGCCGCAATCGGTTCCCTGCGCCAGCTGCGGGCCGCGCGCGGTTGCAAGCGCAACGTGCGGCAAAACGCGTGGCAGCGCACACATGCAACTTTATGCGGCGGGTGCCGATGCCGGCGCCTCGGCACGGTTTTTCGGCGCTGGCTCGCAGGCGCGCCGGACCGCCGTCGCACGCACCGCGCATTTCAGCTGTTGTTAAATATTGTACATTAGCCTGACAAATGGATCGCAGCCGGTCGAACCGGCAATCAAGCTGGATTTCACCGTTCCTCGATTGGAAAGATCGTGACTTCAGCCATTCTTTCAGCCCAACGACGGGTCATGCATCGAGGCCACCGGACCCGACCGATCGACTCTGAAGCGGGCTACCGGCTCGAACCTCCCGCCTGCCGTTCCAGGTGCCTGGCGGAAGTCCCAAGCCTGCGAGCGGCGAGTGAGGCGCTGGCTGCCGCGCGCCGCCGCCATGGCAGTGCGCCCTTCCATTCAAGTGACGATGCGACGGCAAGTGACGATGCGACGGATGGATCCGCAAGTGACAATCGCGCCAGGCAGACCGCCGACATCGGCGCCGCCTTGAGCCGCAACCGCATGCAACTTGCACTGCAACCCGTGATCGACGTTCGCACCGGCCATACGGCGTTCTTTGAAGGGCTGATGCGGCTCAAGGGTCTCGATGGCCAATGGGCCTCGGCCGCAGCACAGATCCGTGCTGCCGAACGCACCGGCCAGGTTCACGAGATCGATCGCCGCTCGCTCAGACTGACACTCGACGTTCTCGCGCGCTCGCCCGGCCTGCGCATGTCGATCAACGTTTCCGCTTTGACGTGTGCCGATCCGGAATGGCTTGCAATGCTGCGCTCCGATGTGCGTCGCGTGCCCCACGTCGCCAATCGGCTGATCATCGAAATCACCGAAACCTCGAAAATAGAGGACCTGCGCCGGACGATGACTTTCGTCGACAACGTCAGGGCGCTCGGCTGCCGGATCGCCCTCGATGACTTCGGCGCGGGATATACGTCGTTCGACAGCCTCACCACGCTTGCTCTCGACATCGTCAAGATCGACGGCCAGTTCGTGCGCGATATCGCGCGCAACGAAACGGATCGCGCCTTTGTCGGTGCGATTGTGGCGCTTGCCCGGCAACTCGGGATCAAGACCGTCGCCGAATGGGTCGTCGATGCCGAGGGCGCGCAAATCGTGACGGAGCTCGGAATTGACTATGTGCAGGGTTTTCACCTCGGCGGACCGCAACTCCTCGCAGCCCATAACGACGATTGCAGCCCGCGGTGATCCGCCGGGTTGGCGCCCTGCCTGGTCTTGTAACTTGTCAGGCCTGCCGCGCTTAGTCGGAGGTGCGTGAAATCCGCTCGATCTTGGCCTGCATCGCTGCCAGCTCCGCCTTCAGCTGATCGATCTCCGACAACGGCTGATCCGGGGTGGCACCATCGGATTTTTCCGACATGTCTGTTGGCGGCTGATCGCCGGCGCCCGGCTCACTGGCGCCCAACTCACTGGCGCCCAACTCACTGGCGTCCGGCTCGTCGGCGCCGTTGCGGGTCTGCCCTGCGCCACCGTGGTCCTTGCCGGTCTCGCCCATATTCGGCGTCCACATCGCCATAGCCCTCTCGAACAGCGCCAGATTCTTGCGCGCCTGCTCCTGATAGGCTTCGAACGCGTTCGGTCCCCAGTTGGTAAATTGCTTGCGATAACGCTCGTGCTCCTTGGCCAGAGCCGCCATCGAGAACTGCAGATAGCTCGGCACCATCTTGGCGATGCTGTCGTCGTAATAGCGGATGAGCTGGCGCAGGAAGGGAATGGGCAGCAACGTCGGAGAACCGGACTTGGCTTCCTGCTCGACGATGATCTGGGTCAGCACCGAATGCGTGAGATCATCACCCGTCTTGGCGTCACGCACGACGAAATCCCGATCCGACCTGACCATTCCGGCCAGATCGTCGAGCGTCACGTAGGCGCTCGTCTCCGTATTGTAGAGGCGACGATTGGCGTATTTCTTGATCACGACCGGCTGCGTCGCGTCGGCTGTGTTCTGGTCCTGGTCCGCCATTGGCTGCGCGATCCTCACCAATTGTGTCGCTGCATCGCATTGATTGCATTTGCTGCAGTGCGGAATAGTATCAGCCAAGACCCGAACGAGCCAAACGTTTTGTCATCAGACCACGGCGCAGATCGACTGCCTCCACCGAAAGCCTGATTGTCGCGGATGCAGCAGACTGCTAGGTGATAGTCGCATTTTCGCACCGTGGCCTCGTCCGTAGCGCACGATTGGGACGAGCGGATTTCGAGTAACGACGTGAACCGGGGGCGGCAACCCGACCGCTGCCGATTGAGGAGAGAGCGCATGAGCCAGTCAGAGAATACCATCGTCATTGCAGGTGCGGCCCGGACCCCGGTCGGATCGTTCAACGGTGCATTCGCCAACGTGCCGGCGCACGAACTCGGCGCGACGGCGATCAAGGCCGCATTGGACCGCGCCAACGTCGAAGTCGGGGATGTATCCGAAGTCATCATGGGCCAGATCCTTGCGGCCGGCATGGGCCAGAACCCTGCCCGCCAGGCATCGCTTGGTGCCGGGATCCCGGTCGAGGCACCGGCCTGGGGCATGAACCAGCTTTGCGGTTCCGGCCTGCGGGCCGTCGCGCTCGGTGCCCAGCAGATCGTCGACGGCTCGTCGAGCGTCGTCGTTGCGGGCGGCCAGGAAAACATGAGCATGGCCCCGCACGTCGCACACATGCGCGACGGCACCAAGATGGGCGACGTTAAGTTCATCGACTCGATGCTGCGTGACGGCCTGATCGACGCGTTCAACGGCTATCACATGGGCAACACGGCTGAAAACGTCGCCCGTCAGTGGCAGATTACGCGCGAAGAACAGGATGCGTTCGCCGCCGCATCGCAGAACAAGGCCGAGGCGGCGCAGAAAGCCGGTAAGTTCAAGGACGAGATCACGCCGGTGACTGTCAAGACCCGCAAGGGCGAGGTCGTCGTCGATGCCGATGAATACATCAAGGAAGGCGTCACGACGGAAAGTCTCGCCAAGCTGCGCCCTGCGTTCGACCGCAACGAGGGCACGGTGACCGCGGGTAATGCGTCCGGCATCAACGACGGCGCAGCCGCCGTCGTCCTCATGAGTGCGGCGGAGGCGGATAAGCGTGGCATCCAGCCGCTGGCGCGGATCGTTTCATGGGGCCACGCCGGTCTCGATCCGTCGATCATGGGCACCGGCCCGATTCCCGCATCCAAGAAGGCCCTCGAGCGCGCCGGCTGGAGCGTCGACGACCTCGACCTGATCGAAGCCAACGAAGCATTTGCGGCCCAGGCCTGCGCGGTCAACAAGGGCCTCGGCTGGAACACCGAGAACGTCAACGTCAACGGTGGTGCGATTGCCATTGGTCATCCGATCGGCGCGTCGGGTGCGCGGGTTCTCAATACGCTGCTGTTTGAAATGCAGCGCCGCGACGCAAAGAAGGGTCTGGCGACGCTGTGCATTGGCGGCGGCATGGGCGTCGCGATGTGTGTCGAACGCGACTGACGTCCGCACTTGATCGTGTAGCGGGCGGCGCTTGAATGTCATTGCAGTGCCGCCTGCCGAAACTGACCGACGCTACCAGCGCAGGCCCAAACGTCTAAAACCAAGGAGAAGTTCATGTCTCGAGTTGCCCTGGTCACCGGCGGCACCCGCGGTATTGGTGAAGCGATTTCCATCGAATTGAAAAACAAGGGATACCGCGTCGCCGCAAACTACGCGGGCAACGATGAAGCCGCCCAGAAATTCCAGTCCGAGACGGGCATTCCCGTCTACAAATGGTCGGTCGCCGACTTCGACGCCTGTGCGGCCGGCATCGCCAAGGTCGAAGCCGACATTGGTCCGGTCGACGTCCTCGTCAACAACGCCGGCATCACCCGGGACGGTATGTTCCATCGCATGGACAAGACGCAGTGGGACGAGGTGATCAACACCAACCTGTCCGGTCTGTTCAATATGTCCCGCCCGGTCTGGGAAGGCATGCGTGACCGCGGCTTCGGCCGCATTATCAATATCTCCTCGATCAACGGCCAGAAAGGCCAGGTCGGCCAGGCCAACTACTCGGCCGCCAAGGCCGGTGACATCGGCTTTACAAAGGCGCTGGCTCAGGAAGGCGCGCGCAAGGGCATCACGGTCAACGCCATTTGCCCGGGCTACATCGGCACGGAAATGGTTCGCGCGGTCCCGCAGGACGTGTTGGAAAAGAGCATTCTTCCGCACATTCCGGTGGGCCGCCTCGGTGAGCCGGACGAAATCGCGCGCTGCGTGGCGTTTCTCGCATCGGACGATGCCGGCTTCATTACCGGCGCGACGATATCGGCAAACGGCGGCCAGTACATGCTGTAGGCGCCCTTCGAGCGTTTAGGGCGGGGCTGCCCGCCGTCTTGCGGCAATTGGTGGTTGAACAACAATAAGGCGCCCGGCCGGTCGATCGGGCGCCTTTTTGTTGCAGCGATTGTCGCTCGGCTATCAGGCCCGCGGTGCCGGCGCCGTGTTAATCCGGCAGGGCACGGGCACCTCCGCGGGGCTACCCGCGCAGGCGGCTGCGCACAATCCTCGGAAGTTCGTCGTGCTCCTCTTCGAGCCCATCTACCGGTTGTTGGATATTTGTCAAAGGCACATGGCCTGCTGCCTGAGCGTCAGCATTCGCTGCCGAGGAGCCCGTGCGCCACCAGTCCGGACCGCCGGGCTGGCCCTGCTGCTGGTTTGCCGTCGCCGGCGCCTGAGGCATTGGCGCTGGTTGTTGGTGGGCCGCCGGCTGGATCGGCTGGGGCGCGGCTGTCGGCGGTTCCGCCGGCGCCTGGGCCGCGTGGTCCAGTGGTGCACCTTCAGGCTTCGGGGTTGCAGCGAACCAGGCGTCGATCAGATCGAGTTCCGCAGCGGTCAGGTTGAGGCCGTGTGCCTGGCAGCGGCTAACCACGTAGTTACGGAACCGCGACGCAAACAGCGGCGCGCTTGCGCCCTGGTCGAGCCAGGGATCTTCCTCGCTCACGGCATCGAGAACGTAGCGCGCATCGGCCTGGGTCACCTTGATACCGATGTCCGCTGCCCGTCGCGCAACGTTTTCCAGCGTCTTGATGCCCTGCAGCTGGTTCTCGCCGATCTCCTGCGCAAGGATTGCGAACAGGGCCCTGTATTCAGGCGGTGAATAGGGCGGCGCCTCGCAGGCTGCATGAATGCGCGAGATCGATTGATGAAGATCCTGGGCTGCCTGGGCCGGCTCGGGCTGCGACGCGGCCTGTTCGGGCGCGATGGCCGCCGGCTGCGGCTCTGGCTGGCGCATCTGCGGCAGCGGTTGCGTTTCCGTGGCGGCCGTGGCCTGTGGTTGGGCCTGTTCCACCGCTTCGGCCGCGGCTGTTGCCGTCTCCGGGGTCGGCGTCCGGTGTTGCAGCGGTTGTTGGTTTGTTTTCTGGGCAGCTTCCGGCGCCGGAGCGGGCTGGGAGAGCAGCGGTTGAGACGTCGGTGCCGGCGTTGCCGGCAGCGCGCGCGCGGCATCATAGGCCAGGTAGGGCGGCTCGCCCGTCAGTTTGATCGTCTCCGGCAGCTCTGCGATCAACAGTTCGCGGAAACTGCCGGCTCCGGCCCAACCGGCGCCAACCGTGCGCTCGTGCCCGAGAACCCGGATCGCGCGCTCGGCAAGCGCTTCAAGCGGTACCGGTGCGTCCGCCTCGAGGACACCCTGGACGACCTGTTCGATGATATGCTCGCGCGCGGCAATCGTGTCCTCGCTTGCCGGCAACTGCGTGCGTTGATCCATGCCGATCCGCTCGCCGAGCAGATGCGCGATCAGATCCGCTTCGCGTACCTCGCCGTCGCTCAGCGCGGTATAGGGGGCGACCGTGTTGTCATTGGCAAAGATGACGGTGCGCTTGGCATGCGAACGCAGCCGGTGCAGCACCGGCGTGAAGTCGGCGTCGCTCGACAGGATGATGAACTCGTCGAAGTTCGTCTTGTGGTCGAGATAGTCGCGGATATCCATGACCATGCGAATATCGGACGAATTCTTGAGTTGGGCCGTCAGCGGCGGGCAGTCGATGATCTCAAACCCTGACCGCAGAAAGTGGTGACGCACGAAGGCGAACGAGTTCATGTCCGTCGTGTTGTCGGAGGTATTGCGCCGCGGAACCGGGTTGCCGTAACAGCGGTTCATCACCAGCCGCCGGTCGAACGCTGTATTGAGCGAGTTGGTCGGCGTGATCAAGGACCCGCTGGCAATTGCCCTGATCCACGCGCTCGCATCCTTCGCGAACCGCTTGGCGGCTTCCTCGCTTTTGCGCTTCAGCGACAGGTAAACATTGTCGTAGTCCACAAAAACCGCACTCAGGATGGGTTCGGAAGACTCTTTCTGCATGATGGAACGACCCCCACTACGTCGCCGAATAATCGAATCGACCAGCAGAATTGGACGAGTCGCGGAGCAGCGGCAAGGACAACGCCGCATCGCTCCCCAGGGATCATCTTTTGCCTATGCAATTCAGCCCACTACGGCCCGGCAGTCCGCTTAATTTCTCGTGGATAACCGGCAGCCCGCACGTTCCGGCGGCGTCACTGCTGCGCGATTCGGGCACACGCGGCACTATTTGCCCGGCTCAAATCCTTGCGGTGCCATTTCGAAGCCGGAAAATTCAAAGCCCGGCGCGACGGTGCACCCGACCAGCGACCATGTCCCGAGCGACCGGGCCTGCTGCCAGGCGCCTTGAGGCACCACCGCCTGCGGGCGCTCGCCCTGCGCGAGGTTGCAGCCAAGCGTGAAAGTGCGAGACGCCACGCCGTCACCGTCAATGGCGAGCGCCAGCGGCGCGCCGGCATACCAGTGCCAGACCTCGCAGGCATCGACCCTGTGCCAGCGTGACACTTCCCCGTCTGCGAGCAGGAAATAGATCGCGGTGGAAGCCGCCCGCCCGTCAGCCACCGTGCGCGTGTCACGAAAGGTCTCGCGGAAATGCCCGCCTTCGGGATGCGGGCTCAGCCGGAGAACGCGGATGACATCTTCTGGCGTCATTGGCGTCGGCCTCGTCTGTCGGGTGGTCTCGCGGTCATTGCGCCGGGTCAGCTGTTCCCCGGGGTCTGTGGTCCGAGCGTACACGAATAGCGCGGTGTGATCACCGCCTCGTCGGCTCAGCGCGCAAAACCGGTGAGCCGCGCGGGCCTCGGACGGCCTGCACGAGCATCGCGCCGCTTCCGGCCACCGTGGTCCCGAGGTCCTTGGCATGTCCCGCACCTCGCTCTCATCCAATCGATGATCGAACCGTGACGAGAACCCTTGCGGGCTGGCCGCGGACCGCCTTTTCTGGTTACTCGCTTATCGGGCCGATCGGGAATACGGGCGCGTGGGACGGGAACAGGACATTTGAGCGGCGAACCGACACCGACACTGCTGGCGCCGTTCCGCATCCGTAATTTCCGCTTTCAGTGGCCGGCCGACCTTGCCACCTCGTGGGCCTTTGAGATGGAGCTGTTGGTTCTCGGCTGGTACATGCTGGCGCAGACCAACTCCGTTTTCCTGCTGACGGTGTTCGGGGCGGTGGTGTTCGTTGGCACGTTGTTTGCGCCGATGTTCGGTGCCGTTGCCGACCGGCTCGGCCATCGCAATGTGCTGTGCGCGATGCGGGCATTCTACACCGTCATCGCCTTAACGCTGACGGCAACCGTTGTCAGCGGCCTCGTCAGCCCGCAAATCGTGCTCGCGCTGACCTTTGTCGTCAGCCTCGTGCGGGCATCGGATCTGGCGATGCGCAGCGCCCTGGTCGCGGAAACCATGCCGCCTTCGCTGCTCGCTGGCGCCGTCGGCATCTCGCGCACGACGTTGGACTCAGCACGCGTGGTCGGGGCACTGAGCGGTGCCGGGCTGTTTGCAGCGCTCGGCCTTGCAACCACGTACATCGTCATTTCGAGCCTCTACCTGTCGGGCTTCCTGCTGACGCTCGCGATCCGCCCGGCCCGGCCTACCGGTGACGGCGCCGCGGGCCGCAAAGCCCGCACCGCCCGCCCGCGCCTGACACTGTGGCGCGACCTTGCCGCCGGCCTCGTCTACGTGTGGCGCAACGGTCATTTGCAGGCGGCAATGTGGATCGCGTTCCTGGTCAACCTCACGGCCTTTCCGCTGACGTCCGGCCTCATGCCCTACGTCGCACGCGAGATCTACGGCAGCGACGAGACCGGCCTCGGTTATCTCCTGGCAAGCTTTGCCTCCGGCGCGCTGACGGGGTCATTATTGCTCAGCGCCTTCGGCCACCGCATCAAACCCGCCCGCATGATGCTGGTGTTCGCCGCCACCTGGTTCTGCTTGTTGCTGGTCTTCTCGCACGTCGCGCTCCAAAGCCTCGGCATGGCCGTTCTGTTCCTGATCGGCCTCGCACAAAGCCTGAGCCTGGTGCCGCTGGTGATCCTGCTGATGCGCTCCTCCGAGCAGCAGTTCCGCGGCCGCGTCATGGGTGTGCGCATGCTGGCGATCTACAGCCTGCCGGTCGGCCTGCTGCTCGCGGGTGCGCTGATCGAGCGTATCGGCTACCCGGCGACGGCCATGCTCTACGCGGCCACCGGCCTCATCTTCACGCTGCTCATTGCGATCCGCTGGCGCAAGGATCTGTGGCCGTCCGGCGCGATCGGCAACCGCTGAGTGACCGTTTCCCGCACCTGCGCCTGTTGCCTCCGAGCTGTTGGCCCAGATCATCGCTCTCGTGATGGCAATGCGCTTGCGCGGGCCGGTCCGGCCCGATCTGATTGCGCAGCAGCATGCCGTCCATGGCAGCGTGCCAAGCCGGGAGACCACCATGACCGCCGACACCGCAACGCTGGCCGACCTGACCGCCACCGCGGCGCTCGCGAAGATCCGAAATCGCCAAATCACGTGCGAGGACCTCACGCGTGCCTGCATCGCCCGTATCGAAGAGCGCGAAGCGGACGTCCAGGCCTGGGAATACTTCGAGCCGGACCATGCGCTCGCCCAGGCCCGCGCCGCCGACGCCCAACTCGATGCGGGCCACACGGGTGGTCACTTGCACGGGCTGCCGGTGGCGATCAAGGACATCATCGCCACCGCCGACATGCCGACCCAGGACGGCACGCCGATCCACAAGGGGCGCCAGACCGAACGCGACGCGACGTGCGTCAAGGCGCTGCGCGATGCCGGCGCCGTCATCATGGGCAAGTCGGTGACAACCGAACTGGCGACACGCACGCCCGGCAAGACCCGCAATCCCCACAACCTGGAGCACACCCCGGGCGGCTCCTCGTCAGGCTCCGCTGCGGCCGTGGCGTGCGGCATGGTGCCGTTGGCGCTCGGCACGCAGACCGGCGGCTCGGTGGTCCGCCCGGCCTCGTTTTGCGGGATTTACGGATTGAAGCCGACTCGCGGTCTGATTTCGCGGACCGGCGTCACGCTGCAGTCTCACACCCTCGACACGGTCGGCGTCTACGGCCGCTCGCTCGACGACATCGCACTCATCACCGATGCCCTGTCCGCCAGCGATCCCGACGACGACGTCAGCTATGCGCGGGCGCGGCCCGACGTTTCGCGGGAACTCGGCCAGGACCTGGCCACCGTCCCGGAGCCGAAGATCGCGTTTTGCCGGACGCCGGCCTGGGACGAGGCCTGCCCGGCAGCGCAGGCAGCAATCACGGCGCTTGCCGGTTCGCTCGGTGCGCGCTGCGAGGCACAGTCGCTGCCGGCCGAGCTGGACGACATCATCGCGGTTCATCGCTGCATCCAGTGCGCCGAGAACGCCCACCATTTCGCACCGCTGCGCGCCAAGGCCGATTACCTGCTGAGCGATGCGCTGCGCCAGTGGCTGGACGACAGCGAAAACATATCGGCGAAGGCCTATCTCGACGCCGTCAATCAGCGCGCGCCGATGTATCGGGCGTTTGCAGAGATGTTCAGGACCTATGATGCGGTTCTGACCTTGTCGTCGGTGGGCTCTGCACCGAAAGGCCTGGAGACGACCGGCAACCCCGTGTTCAACGGCATGTGGACCTTCCTCGGCGTGCCGACCGTGACGCTGCCGCTGCTGGAGGTTGGCGGCATGCCGTGCGGCGCGCAACTGATCGGGCTGCGCCGGGACGAAGGGCGTTTGCTGAGGTCGGCGCGCTGGCTCGAAAAAAAGACCCCGACGGCGGGAGGGGGCGAACCGCCGGGGTCCTAGACGGCCGCGGAGCAGGACGGGGGAGAGAGGGGCTCCGCGGCGGCGAGAGCTGAAGTGGGGGAGGGAAACGCTCACTCAGTCTCGACTGAAATGTAGGTCGCAGCCGGTCGCGGTCCGGTTCAAAAGCGATGCAAGAAAATGTGAGCGAGGCGGGCGGCGTTCTGCAATCAAATCACCCAACACCGTCATTCCTGCGCAAGAACGCGGGTGTTCCCGTGTTCTTTCTCCCCCTTCGTCATTCCTGCGACGGCAGGAACCCAAGCAGCTCACCGCCGGCACAGTGCAAGTGGAGACCCGCTTGGGTCCCTGCCGTCGACGGGATGACGCTGCGGTGTGGGGTGAGGTGACGTCGTCTTCCGCAACCTCGATCGCGCGGCAAATGCCACCCTCTCCTTCGTCATTCCTGCGCAAGAACGCGGGTGTTCACGCGTTCTCACACAAATTAGCCCGACATCGGAAACATCCGATGTCGGGCAGTTACTCTAGGGAACGCGGGTGTTTACGCGTTCTTGCGCAGGAATGACGAATGTTAGGTGTGGCGGCTTTGATCGGACAAGGGGTGGCATCCGACCTGCCTGGGCCCTCCACAACTTGCCTGCGCTCGTGTCGGATTGATCGTTCAGGAGCACGATCTTCGCCACGAACTCCCGCCTCCTAGCTGCCGCCGAGCACCAAGGTGACGATGCCGTCGGATTTCAGCTTGGCGATGATTGCGGTCTTGTCGGGCTTGCCCTCTTCGGGATCGGCAATGCGCACCTCGAACAAACCGCCCGGCTTGGGGCCGGCGATGATCTGGCCGTCGACGGCCGCCAGTGCGTCCGCGATCTGCGCCGACGTTGCCGCCGGTGCAAAGCGCACCACCAGTTTCAAGCCCTTGGTCTGCTGGCCACCGGCCACCTCGTAGGTATTACCTTTGCCCGGCGTGGGCTGCGAGGTCATCAAGCCGCCGATGACGCCGGCCTGCAGCATCAGCACCAGGGCTGCCGCCATCCCGGCCCACTGCACGGCACGCGGCGTCGGCGCCGAGAACAACGACTTGAGTTCGGACCAGACGCTGCTGCCGGCAGCCGCCAGCCTGGCGCTCGCTGGGGCATCGGCTGCAATCGACGCGCGCAACCGCTCGAGCCCGCCGGGTGCCGGCATGCCGAGCATCTCGTTGGCCAGCGCCGCTTCGTTTTGCTCCGATCGGATCAGATCGAGCTGCATCTCCATATCGGGATGCGCTGCGAGATAGCGCTCGACACGGGCAACCTCGTCGGCCTCCAGCGTTCCGGCGACATACCACGGCAACATCATCTCGATGTCTTCGCGTTCGGAAAACGTTTCGCTCGTCTCAGACATGGCTCTTCCAGTGTCCCAATTGGTGTGATGCGGTCCCGGTCCTGCTAGTGTCGCGCACCTGACGTTTGGTCGCCGCATACGGCTGGTCTCTCAACCAAACGCCAGGTGCAAGAGCGACACGAGCAACATAGGCTTGCTCGTGTTCCTTAGGGTTCTGACATTTGCTCTCGACATCGCCGCACCGGGTAGCAAATGTCAGAACCGGAACACTAGGGCCAGCCGCGATCGACGCCGGCCTCCTGTAGGAATTCCGAGAGTTTCTTTCGCGCGTAAAACATCCGGGTTTTGACGGTGCTTGCCGGGATGCCGACGACCTCGGCAACTTCGGCGACCGACTTTTCATGGTAGTAGACAAGGTCGATGATCGTGCGGTGGTCATCCGAAAGCCGGTCCATGCACGCCCTGAGGAGCGCGCCCTTGTCGGCCTTCTGGGCGACGACTTCGGGATCGTCCGCATTGTCCGCGATGGCATCGGCCTGGCCCTCGTCCAAAGCGCTTTCGCGGCGCTTTCTGAGCGAGCTGACCGCCCGGTTGTGTGCGATGCCGAGAATCCAGCTCGACAGAGCGGACCGGCCTTCGAAGCGTGACGCATGGCGCCAGACCTCCATGAAAACCTCGTTGGTCAGCTCCTCGGCAATCGCTTCGGAGCCGACTTTGCGCAGGATGAACCGGTAAACACGCACCTGATAACGCGTAAACAGCTGCTCGATCGCCGCCTGGTCCTGCCTGGCGACGCGCTCAATAAGCTCACCGTCTGTTGGTCCGCTCATCGACTGCATCCGGCGGTTTTCCGGCACCATCCAATGATTGGGTCGCTCGGGAATGAATTAAGGTTCATGGCCAAACGTAGTTTTTCCTCTCAATGCCGTTGCGCAACTTATCCTGTTCGCGCCCTTATCGCCTAGATCAGCCGAAAAACTCGGTTTCTGCTGCTTGTGGCCGGGCCGAGACACCTTCAACTTCCGCTTAAAACGCCTTAGCCTTAACGCCTTAGCCTTAAGGTCAGAAACGTAACAAATGCGAATTTGGGAGGATGCAGCGATGGCGGGACTTCTTGATGGCCACCGGGCGGTGGTGACCGGCGGCGGCTCGGGCATCGGGCGGGCGATCGCGGTCGGCTTCGCGCAACAGGGTGCCGAGGTCATCATTCTGGACATCGACGTCGCCGCGGCCGGCGAAACCGCAAGCCAGGTCGAGGCGGCCGGCGGCAAAGCTCACAGCTGCGAACTGGACGTCACCGACCGGCAAGGATGCATCGCGACCGCGGGCCGGATCGCGGCTGACCACGGACCGGTTTCCGTTCTCGTCAACAATGCCGGCATCAACCGGCGCAACCCGTTCACCGGCGACAGCGATGCCGTCATCAAGGACTGGGACGATATCATCGACATCAACGTCAAGGGTGTGTTCAACGTCACGCACGCCTTCCTGGACCAGATCCGCGCAGCCAAGGGCCGGATCATCAACATCGGTTCGATCCAGTCTTTCGTGCATGTGCGCACGCCGAACTCGGCCGCCTACACCACCTCGAAGCACGGCGTTCTCGGCTTTACCAAGGCGCTGGCCGCCGAACTCGGCCGGGACGGCGTGCGCGTCAACGCCATCGGGCCGGGCCTGATCGAGACGCCGCTCAATGCCGAGGCGCGTGCCAATAATCCCGACCTCGTCAAGACTTTCCTCGACCACACGCCGCTGGGCCGCGCCGGCAAGCCGGAAGACATCGTCGGGCCGGCCGTGTTCCTTGCATCCGACCTCTCACAATACGTGACCGGCGGCATCATCATGGCCGACGGCGGATACCGGACGATCTAAGGAGCGCGCGCACATCAATTTCCCGGCGCCTTATTGAAAAGCCCGCCGGTCATCTTTGCTGCGCACTCCATCTTGGCTTTAGCGCAGATGTCGTGATCGGCCGCCGTGTTTAATTGCGCGGCGTTGAAGCGCGCCCCGGATTGCCCTAACACCGTTCGGATCCTCGCAATGCAATAGGCGTTCCGCTCGGCGGGTGGCTCATGGGACTGGACGACATCCTGCTGGTTCTGGCCGGTGCGCTTTTGGGCGGCTTCGTCAATGGTTTTGCCGGCTTCGGCACCGGCATCACGGCCCTGGGGTTATGGCTCTACGCCCTGCCGCCGCCGGTCGCGGCAACGCTGGTCGTGGTCTGCTCCGCAGCCGCCCAGCTCCAGACCCTGCCGCGCATCTGGCACGCCATCGAGGTCTCCCGCGTTGCACCGTTCGCTTTGCCGGGTCTCCTCGCGGTGCCTGTCGGTACGCTGCTTCTGACCGTCGTCGAGGTGCGCGCCTTCAAGCTTGCGATCGCGGTCCTCTTGATCGGTTATGCGGCCCACGCGCTGTGGCACCGCCGGCGCAGCGGGCTGGCTTGGGGCGGCCGCCTCGCCGATGGCGGCATCGGATTTGCAAGCGGGCTATTGGGCGGCCTTGCGGGATTGTCGGGCCCATTGCTGACGGTATGGGCGGACATCCGGGGGTGGACCAAGGCGCAAAAGCGCGGCACCTTCCAGGCGTTCAACCTGACGATCCTGGCCGCGGCCTTGCTCGCGCACGTTTCCGCAGGCCTGATAACCCGGGACCTGTTGATGGCTGTCGCCGTCGCATTGCCGGGAACATTTGTCGGCGCCCGGCTCGGTGCCGCTCTCTATACCCGCGTCAGTGACAGCCGCTTCAACCAGATCATTCTCGTCTTGTTGGGGCTGTCGGGATGCGGTCTGATCTGGACAAACCTTTGATGTTCTCAGTTATACTCGGCCCGTTTTGACCGGACAGCGATCCGGACGGGGGTAAGGGGGTAAGGAGCGTGACAATGCGTTTGACCTTGCTGGGAACCGGGACGCCGGCGCCCTCCCTGAGACGAATGAGTTCCGGCTATCTCCTCGAGATTGGCGACGACAAGATCGTCATCGATCACGGTCCAGGCGCACATCACCGCCTGCTCGAGGCCGGATGCCGGGCGACCGGCGTCACGCACTGCTTCCTCAGTCACTTGCACTATGATCATTTCATGGATTTCCCGCGTCTGTTGATGACCCGCTGGGACCAGGGATCCGGTAGCGTTCCGGAACTCGACGTCTTCGGGCCACAGCCGCTTGCCCGCATTGTCGACGGCCTGATTGGCGAGGCCGGCATTTTTGCGGCCGACATCGAGGCGCGCACGTGCCACGAAATGAGCCTTGATATCTATCGCGCGCGCGGCGGCGAGCTGCCCCGTTTGCCGCCCCGCCCGCGGGTCCGCGAAATCGCTGCCGGTGAAACCGTCGAGGGCAACGGCTGGCGCGTGACCGCCGGGTCCGGCTGGCACGCAGAGCCCTATCTGACGTGCCTGGCCTATCGATTCGACGCCGCGGCGGGTTCGGTCTGCTATAGCGGCGACAGCGGCGGCGTTTGTCCCGGTATCGTCGAACTCGCACACGGCGCGGATGTGCTGATCCACATGAACCACTTCTTCTCCGGCACCGAAAACAGCGAGACCTACCGCCGTTCGTGCGGCAATCACATCGATACGGCCCAAGTCGCGCAGGCAGCCGGCGTCGGCGCAGTGGTTTTGACCCACATGACCGAGCAACTCGACCAGGTCAGGGTCCGCGAGCGTGTCATCCGCGAGATGGCCGACATTTTCACCGGCGACATTATTTGGGGCGAGGATTTGATGGAAATCCCGATAGCATCCTCCGAACTGACCCGCATCGACTAGTGTGGCGCACCCGACGTTTGGTGCCGGGCGGCGGCAGCCCGCAATTTGTGCCGGAAGTGACGGCAGGATCGGGTCTCGGCCCGATCCGCTAGATCATCGTACCTTGAGTTGGAACCGCTGTCGCGGCTGCAACTTAGGGCACAAAGATGATCGCCTCCAAAGCATCGAGCAACTTTCTGCTTTCATTCGGAATCGGACCGATTCCGAATGAAAGCAGGTTGCTCTGGTGGTTTTGCTTCCCAATCGTACGTATACAATACCAGCGCGAACCCCTTGCCAAACGGCGTGAAGTTTCAGAAATACCTTGCACTACCGCGTGGTCGCAGATCAAAATGCGAACAAGTCGACGTATGAAGATCGACATCTGCGACTGTCCGGATAATCGCAGATTTTTGTGCAACTCTCGAAGTGGAGGAACCATGTTCAACGAGAAAAAGCCCTTCAAGCAGCTGGTAAAGCGCATGGGGCTGATGGTTGGAGGTGCCGCCCTGGCAACCGTGCTCGCCGGCGCTGGCGCGATGGCGGAAGTCACGATCAGGATCGCATCTGACACGGTTGGCCCGCCTCACCCGGCCGGTATCGCGATGGAGATCTTCAAGGAGAAGGTCGAGAAAGCGATTCCCGGCAGCAAGGTGCGCATTTACGTATCTTCGTCTCTTTACAAGAACCCTGAAGCCGTCGAGGCGATGACCGAGGGCAACCTCGAAATGGCCTGGGGCCAGTTCGGCAAGACGGCGATTCTCGATCCGTGGACAAACGTCGTGCTCGGGCCGATGCTGCTGACGACGCCGGGCGCGATCAATGCGCTCGACGAATTTGAAACCTTCAAGATGCTTCAGGAGCGGTTCAATAAAGTCCACGACGTGACGATCTTCGGCTCCGCCCACCTGAGCTTCTATATGGGGGCAGGTTCCGGATCGCGTCTTCTCAAGCCCGATGACTTCAAAGGCAAGAAGATCCGTTCGATGGGTCCGGCCGAAAACGCCATGCTCCGCGCGTTCGGTGCCAACCCGACGACAATGGCCTTCGGCGACGTCCCGCCGGCACTTGAAACCAAGGTCATCGACGGCCTGCTGACCAGCCTTGGCGGTTTCAACAAGGTCAAGGAACAGGCACCCTACTACACCATCGCCGGTATCAACGGCATCGTCGGCGACTACTACTACATCGCCGGTTCGAACAAGTGGTGGAAGAAGCTGAAGCCCGAACATCAGGCAACGATCAAGAAGATCCTTGTCGAAGAAGTGCTGCCGTGGGCCAAGCGTGCGAACTACTGCAACGACAAGCGCCTGATCGACAAGTACGGCACCAAGGATCCTTCGCAGCCGGGCATCTACATCATGACCCCGGAAGAATCGAAGGCATTGGCCGATCAGCTGGGCGATGCCACGACCAAGTGGATCAAGGCCAACACGCCGGGCGATGCCGACAAGTGGGTCGACAAGTTTGCCGAAGAGGCCAAGGCGGCCGTCAAGGCAAACCCGATGGGCTCTAACTGGCTCGAAAAGACCGACTGTGCGAAGCTCGAGCCGATCTTCGCAAAATACACGAAGAAGTAAGGCCTGGCGCCGAAACGAACCGGCCGGTTTGCCGACAAACCGGCCGGTTTTTTGCATCCGCATAGACTCTGCGTTGCGCGTTGCGAGCAGAACAATACTCAGATCGCGCGTGGCGCAGGCTTGGGGGGAAATGGACGATGGATTGGATTGTCGATAGGCTTTACCGCGTCTTCCGGTTTCTGCTCGACTACGTCATCGGCTACAGCGCCGTCCTGATCATGATACTCGGTACATTGTTAGCCGTTGCCGAGGTTCTTCGCCGCTACATCTTCGGCGTGGTTTTCGACTGGGGCCAAGACGCCGTCACGTACGGCATGGTCGGCTCGATCTTTCTCTATTTCGCGGTCACCCAGGCGCGGCGCTCCCACCTGCGCATGGCAGCATTCATGGACGCGCTCGAAAACGCCGGCTGGACCCGTTTCGTTTTGGTCGTGCGCACGTTGATCACGGCCGTAGCGCTCATTGTCTACAGCGCCATCGCCTACTGGGGCATCCCGACCCTTGAGCGTTCCCTGGCGCTCGGGCGTAAGACGCAGAGCATGGTCATCTACATCTGGCCGTTCCAGGGCATCCTCATCGTTGCATTCGCGCTGCTGGCGATCGTGTGCCTGTTCCAGCTCTACCAGGACGTCCGCGCACTCATGGGCAAGAAGGTCTTTGAGTGGGCTCCGGTCGAGGAAGGGATTGAGATCTAGTCATGGGCGTTCTTGGACCTGCACTGCTCGCGGCACTGGCGCTGGGCGCGCCGATCGCATTGGCACTGATTGCCGTTACGGTCGGCTTCATCATTTACGATCCGCTGCTGTCGGAGAAGGCGATTTTCCGGTCGTTCTTCAGCTTTGTGAACAAATACACGCTGATGGCGATCCCGTTCTTCATTTACGCCGGCTTCCTGATGGAGCGCACCGGCCTGATCGCAAAACTGTTCCGTTTCGCCGATGCTCTCATCGGCTGGCTGCCGGGCGGCTTTGCCTACGCGACCATTCTCGCGGCGGTGATGTTCGGTGCGATCTCCGGCTCGTCGACCGCGATGGCGGCGGCCATGGGCGTCGTTGCCTATCCCGAGATGATCAAGCGCGGATATCCGAAGTGGATGGCGGCGGGCGTCATTGCCACCGGCGGCGGCATCGCAATCCTCATTCCGCCGAGTATCACGCTGATCCTCTACGGCGTGCTCACCGACGAGTCGATCGTCAAGCTGTTCTTTGCCGGCGTCATCCCGGGCCTGATGCTCGCGTTCAGCGATGCGGTGATCGTCCTGACCATGGCGTTCATCATCAAGTTGCCGGCCGCCAAGTTCAGCTGGTCGGAGCTTGCCTCGGCCGGTCTCGATGCGCTGCCGGCCCTGTTGATGCCGGTGTTCGTGCTCGGCGCGCTCTATGGCGGATTGCTGACGCCGACGGAATCCGGGGCAGGTGCCTGTGCATACGCCCTCGTCTACGGCTTCCTGTCGATGCGTGGACGCTTCCTGAAAGAGATGCTGGCGGCAACCGAGCGGGCGGTGAACCTGACCGCGATCCTGTTCTTTTTGCTGGGCGGTGTCGGCATCTTCCAGTTCCTGCTCGCCAACCAGGGCTGGCCGCAGGACATCGCGACCTGGGTCACCAATATGGGCCTCTCGCCGATCGGCTTCCTGGCGGTGCTGATGGTCGTCTTGCTGTTCCTGTCGATGTTCCTGACAGGGGTCGCGATTCTGGTGCTCGTGGTGCCGATCATCTATCCGGTGTCGCTGTCGCTGGGCATCGATCCGATCCACCTCGGTGTGTTGTTTGCGCTGTGCATCGAGATGGGCGCGGTGATCCCGCCGGTCGGCCTCAACCTGTTCGCGGTGAGCGGGACGACCGGCGTACCGGTGACAACCGTGATGCGCGGATCGTTCCCGTTCCTGTGTACCGATGGCTGTGTTCTGGTATTTTGCATGTTCTTCCCGATCATCACGCTCTGGCTGCCGAGCATGGCCGTGCAATCGGTGTTCAACTAGAAATGAGTGCGGCTGCCCGAACACCCGCGACCCCGGCGGCCGCCATCTGCTGCAGCGTCAATAGATCATCTTTGTGCTTCAATTCGCAATCGCACCGATTCCGAATTGAAGCGGGTTGCTCTAAGGCATGCCGCAGCAAAACGGATTGACGCACAAGGGAGCAACGCGACCCGGCCGAACGGCCGCCCCGCCGGAGCCGCCGCGCGAAGCGCGAACAGCGGCGTGAGGCAATTTAACCCGAAGGGAGCAACGCGACCCGGCCGCACGGCCGCCCCGCCGGAGCCGCCGCGCGAAGCGCGAACAGCGGCGTGAGGCAATTTAACCCGAAGGGAGCAACGCGACCCGGCCGCACGGCCGCCCCGCCGGAGCCGCCGCGCGAAGCGCGAACAGCGGCGTGAGGCAATTTAACCCGAAGGGAGCAACGCGACCCGGCCGCACGGCCGCCCCGCCGGAGCCGCCGCGCGCAGCGCGCATAGCGGCGTGAGGCAATTTAACCCGAAGGGAGCAACGCGACCCGGCCGCACGGCCGCCCCGCCGGAGCCGCCGCGCGAAGCGCGAACAGCGGCGTGAGGCAATTTAACCCGAAGGGAGCAACGCGACCCGGCCGCACGGCCGCCCCGCCGGAGCCGCCGCGCGCAGCGCGCATAGCGGCGTGAGGCAATTTAACCCGAAGGGAGCAACGCGACCCGGCCGCACGGCCGCCCCGCCGGAGCCGCCGCGCGAAGCGCGCATAGCGGCGTGAGGCAATCAAACCCAAACCCGAAGGGAGCAACGCGACCCGGCCGAACGGCCGCCCCGCCGGAGCCGCCGCGCGCAGCGCGAATTGCGGCGTGAGGCAAAAAGCGAGGCGCATTTTTTGCGGCGCGCTCTAGCAAACCCAAACCGCGGGCCGCTGCCCTCACTCTCCGCGCGGCGGGCTTGCGGGGCCGACCGGGTGGACCGCGTCGATATCCATGGCGTGCGAGATGGATTTCGCGGCGGCGAGCAGCGCCGTGTCCCGACGATACCCGCCGACCACCTGCAGCCCGACCGGCAGCCCGGATGGCCCCGCGAACGCCGGGATGCTCATCGCCGGTACGTGCAGTGCCGTCCAGGCCGTGTTGAACACTGGATCACCGGTGGCGCCGAGACCGTGCCAGGCCTCGCCCGGTGCTGCCGGCGTCATGAGCACATCGTAATCCGACAGCAGTTCTGCAAATGCCGTGCGCGCTCGCGCGAGAGCGTTCTGCGCGCTGACATACGCCTCATAGGTCAGCCGCAGGCCGTCCCCGCATCGTCCCTCGAGGAGTCTTCGGCTGAGCAAATGCCCGCGTTCAATGCGCTCGAAGCTGATCGCACGCGCAAACTCGAAGCCGGCAACGCTGCGATGCAATTCTGCGATGTCGGCGAACCAATCGGGCGTTGCAGCATCGAAAACCTTGGCACCGGCTTGATCCAATTGCCGGGCAGCACCTTCGATGAAGCTCTGCGTATAGCCTTCCGCGTGATCCCAGTTCGATCCGCGAAACAGGCCGACGCGCAAGCCGGCGATGTCGACCCTGGTCAGCTCCCGGGCCGGCACGCGCAACAGCGCCCGGCGCGCGATCTCGACATCGTCAACGGACCGCGTGAACCAGCCGACCGTGTCGAAGCTCGTCACGCACTCGAACACCCCCGAGCGACTGACGTCGCCAAAGCTGGGCTTGAAGCCGAACACGCCGCAATAGGAGGCCGGACGCACCACCGATCCGGTGGTCTGCGTTCCCAGTGCGAGCGGTACCATGCCGGCCGCAACCGCCGCGGCACTGCCACTCGACGAACCGCCCGGTGTATGGTCGAGCGCATGCGGATTGCGCGTCTTGCCGGGATGAAAGTGGGCCAGCTCCGTGGTAACCGACTTGCCGAACAGGACGGCACCGGCCTCCTTGAGCAACGCCACGCAGGCGGCATCGCGGGCTCGGTGATGATCATGATAGACCGGCGTTCCGTAGCCGGTTGGCAGATCGATCGTATCGATGATGTCCTTTGCACCGAACGGAATGCCATAGAGCGGGTGCGAGACCGGCCGCGTGTCGGCGAGCCGCGCCGCCATCCGCGCCTTGTCGGCATCGAAGTGCGCCCAGGCGCCAACCTCGTGCTCCAGCGCCAAGGTCCGCAAGACGCAGGCTTCGACAACGTCCGAAGGCTTGATGCTGCCGTCCGCAATCCTCGGCGCCAGCTGCCTGACCGTGAGCTTCGCGAGTTCCGACACTTTGATCTCCGCGGCCGCATCACCTCACGTCACAAACTGACATCCGCCTTCAGTTCGCGCAGCTTGCCGCCGCTCTCGGCGGTTCGCCTGAGCAGGTCCGATGGCCGCCAGCGTTCGCCGAAGCGTTGGTGCCAGGCCGCGATCTGGTTGTAGATCTCCTGCGCTCCGATCGTGTCCGCCCAGTACATGGGGCCGCCCCGATAGCGCGGAAAGCCGAAACCGTTGAGCCACATGACATCGGCGTCGCTGGCGCGGATCGCCTTGCCTTCCTCGAGAATCTTGCAGATCTCGTTGATCGAGGAGAACAACAGACGGTGCAGGATCTCTTCATCGGAGAATGTGCGTTGTTCGAAGCCGTGCTCTTCGGCGACCTCCTTGATAACCTTGTGGACCTCCGGGTCGACGTGCGGCGTGCGATCACCGGGCTCATAGCGATACCATCCGGCACCGGTCTTCTGCCCCTTGCGCCCCATTTCGACCAGGCGGTCTGCGATCGGCAGGCCGCGATAGTTGGGATCGGCTGCCGCGCGGCGTTTGCGCGTATCGTAGCTGACGTCGAGGCCCGACATGTCATTGACGGCGAACGGGCCGACCGGATAGCCGAAGTCGACCATCACCTTGTCGACCTGCTCCGGCAGCGCGCCTTCCTCGACCATCAGGCCCTGTTCGATGTTGAACGGTGCCCGTGAGCGATTGGCGACAAAGCCGTCGCAGTTGCCGGCGTAGCCAGAGATCTTTCCGATGTCGCGGCCAAGCTTCATCGCAGCCGCCAACGTCGTGCGCGACGTCTTGGCACCGTTGACCACCTCGAACAACTTCATGACGTTGGCGGGTACGAAATAGTGGGTCCCGGCGACCATCTCCGGCCGCGTGGTCGCAGCAGCGATCTCGTCGATGTCGAGCGCCGAAGTGTTGGTGAAGAGCAGCGCGTCCGGTTTCATCACCTCGTCAAGCCGCGCGAAGATCTCCTTCTTGACCGGCATCCGCTCGAACACGGCTTCGATAACGGCGTCGCTGTCGCCGATCTCGTCGATCGTTGCAACGGGCGTGATGCGGGCGAGCCGGGCGTCCATCTCCTCCTCGGTGAGGCTGCCGCGCGCGACGGATTTGGCGTAGTTGTCGCGAATCCGCGCCATGCCGCGCTCGAGCGTGTCGGCATCGGCATCGACGATCTTCACCGGCATGCCGGCATCGGCGAAGCTCATTGCGATGCCGCCGCCCATCGTGCCTGCACCGACCACGGCCATGGTCTCGATTTTCGGTAGTTCGAGATCTCTCGGCAGGCCGGGCAATTTGGCGATCTCGCGCTCGGCGAAGAAGGCATAGCGCAATGCGCCGGCTTCCGGCGAGGTTTCGAGTTCATCAAACAGCCGCCGCTCGTTGGCGATGCCCTCGTCGAACGCCATGGTGACCGCGCTCTCGACCGCCTGAATGGCGTTTTCGATAGCCGGCTGGCCGCGCGCCTTGCGTGCGATCGCCTTGCGTTTTGCGGCAAACACGTCCGGCGTGCCCTCGGCCAGCATCTCGGTCTTGTCGCGCACACGCGGGATCGGGCGCACGTCGGCGATCTGCTTGGCGTAGGCGATTGCCGCCGCGCGCAGTTCATCACCCGTACTGCCGTCGACCACCTCGTCGATGATACCCAGCTGCCTGGCTTCCGGCGCCGGCACGTGACGGCCGGTAAGGATCAGGTCGAGCGCCTTGGACGGCCCCACCAGGCGCGGCAGGCGCTGTGTGCCGCCGCCGCCGGGAATGACGCCGATCAGGGTCTCCGGCAGGCCGACCTTGGCGCTGGCGATGGCGATCCGGTAGTTGCAGGCGAGCGCGTTTTCGAGGCCGCCGCCGAGGGCATAGCCGTGAATGGCGGCCACCACCGGCTTGGTGCTTTCATCGAGCGCATCGTAGGTGCGCCGTTTCGGTTTGGGCCGGCCTTTTCCGAAGCCGCGAATATCGGCCCCTGCAATGAACGTGCGACCCGCGCCAATCAGGACGAACGCTTTGACGTCGGGGTTGGCCTCGCCGTCTTCCAGCGCCGCGACGATTCCGTCGCCGACACCGGGCCCGAGCGCGTTGACGGGCGGGTAGTCGATGGTGATGACACCAATGCCGTCCTCGACGTCGAAGTGGACGACCTTGTCGCTGTGCTCGTTCATGTGCGTTCCCTGCCGTGCTGGTGTTTGCGCAAGGTTAGCACTGAATTGGCAATCGCGGCAGGGGCGGAGCGAGACGCCGCCTCCGGCGAAGGGACCGGGTGGTCCGCGCCGCGCATCTCTCAGGACGATTGCTGAGCGGGCACGCATGGCGTGAAGTTGAAGGCCGTCAATTGTCAAACGCTTGTGAAATCAGGCAACCCGCAAAGGGCTTGACCTTCTAGTTACTGGAAGGATTAGCTCTCTTATCGAAGCATTGTCTCAAAAGGCTTGAATGATGAACATCGGACTGGCAGCAGCCCAATCGGGCATGCAGGCTCGGACCATCCGGTTTTATGAACAGGAAGGGCTGGTCTCGCCGGCACGCCGGGAAAACGGCTACCGCGAATACACCGACGGTGACGTGCACAAGCTGCGCTTTCTCCATCGCGCGCGCAGCCTCGGCTTTTCACTCGACGAATGCCGGCACCTGCTCTCGCTCTATGAAGACCGCAGCCGTGCCAGTGCCGACGTGAAGGCGATCGCCGAGCAGCATCTCGAACAAATCGGCAATAAGATCGCGGAGCTGCAAAGCCTGCAGGCGACGCTGGAGCATCTTGTCAAATCCTGCCGCGGCGACCGCCGCCCGGATTGCCCAATTCTCGATGACCTGTCGTCGCACTTTCAGGCGAAATAGCCTGGCGCCCGGCCGGTCCCGCGGAACCGGTCCATTGCAATCGGCCAAGCCCCAGATCACGTGCCTGAGGTTGGAACCGTTGTCGCGGCTCCAACCTGAGGCATGTCACAGCACAACGCATTCACCCATAAGGGAGCAACGCGACCCGGCCGAACGGCCGCCCCGCCGGAGCCGCCGCGCGCAGCGCGCTTAGCGGCGTGAGGCAAAGAAACCCGAAGCGCGAAAACGGATTGGCTCATCAGGGAGCAACGCGACCCGGCCGAACGGCCGCCCCGCCGGAGCCGCCGCGCGCAGCGCGCATAGCGGCGTGAGGCAAAGAAACCCGAAGCGCGAAAACGGATTGGCTCATCAGGGAGCAACGCGACCCGGCCGAACGGCCGCCCCGCCGCGCGCAGCGCGCATAGCGGCGCGAGGCAAAAAGCGAGGCGCATTTTTTGCGACGCGCTTTAAGGCACAAAGATGATCGCCTCTAAACAATCGAGCAACTTTCTGCCCTAGACAAGAAGGGCAACGGCTGCCGCCCCGAGCAGCACCTGGACGCCGGTTTCGAAGGTCTTGCCGTCGAGCGTGGTCAGAACCGCGCGGCCTATGACAGCGGCAATCACCGCGCCCACCGCCAATGCAAGCGCCGGCCATGCCACGTGCGCGCCCAGCAATCCGGTCTCGAAATAACTCGTCAGCTTCGCGAGGTTCGACATCACGGACGTAGCCGCCATGGCGCCGACGAAGGCTTCCTTGGTGATCTTCATTTCGCGGAACATGATCACCTTGATCAGGTTGCCGCTGCCGAGCAGCCCCGAGACGAAGCCGTAAAGGGCCGAACCGGCAACCAGGCCGGTCATCCCGATGCGCCATGCCGGCAGCGCGTTGGCAAGGCCGAGCGCCAGGTAGGCAAGCACCATGGCACCCAGCAGACGCTTGATGTGGTCTGCCGGCACGATTGCCAGGAGCTGCGCGCCGAGATAGGCGAACGGCAGGCAGGCGAGCGCCATGACCGCGACCACCTTCCAATCGATGTGCCGCGCGAACAGGGCGGACTTGGCAACCGTCGAGGCCGTGAACAGGACCGTCGCCAGCGCGATCGCCTCCTTGACCGGGATCACATGCGAACCGATGGCAAGGACGAGCAGCGCGGTGCCGAAACCGAACACCGCGGAAGCCAGCGAACCGAGCACGCCGATGATGACGAAAACGACGTAGTCCAAGGCCGCACTCCCTCTGTTTCACCCTCGCGCAGGAGACCGCGCCTTGTCGGCAAGGGATTGCCGTTGAACCCCGTGCCGGTCCGGCGCGCCGAATCTCGGTCGCGGATCGAAAGAGACTACGGCGGCCGCACCGTTCGAAACAGTCGCGAAAGCGCTCTTGATTTGGGTTTTCTCGCTTTCCGGGCATCGGGCGGCGCGCTTGCACGCCAGCCGCAGGCCCGGTGCGGCACGATCCACGCAACCGCCCCGCCGGACAAGGCCGGGCGTGCAATCACCCGACACGCGCCGCGCTCGCGACCTCGCAACCCGGCACCCGACTTCCCCGGATCAACGTGCTTTGAGTTGGAACCGCAGTCGCGGCTCCTACTTCAGGCACGAAGATGATCGCCTCTAAAGAATCGAGCAACTTTCTGCGTCAATTCGGACTCGGACCGATTCCGAATGAACGCGGGTTGCTCTACCCGCCCGAGGCCGGGAACAGTTGCGCGGGCGCGCGCGGGGTGTTCTCCTGCGGTGGCGTATCATGCGTCGACAGCGGCAGGTCGAGCGCCTCCCAGGTCTCGAGCAGCGCCGCGCGCAGCGCCGCTGTCATTTCGCTGGTGTGGAACGGCGTCGGCGTGATGCGCAGGCGTTCGGTTCCCTTGGGCACCGTCGGATAGTTGATCGGCTGGATATAGATGTCGTGCTTTGCAAGCAGCCGGTCGCTGGCGGCCTTGCACAACACCGCATCACCGACCATCACCGGAACGATGTGGGTGTTGGATGGCAACAGCGGCAGGCCGGCATCGCCAAGCGCCTGTTTGGTCTCACGAACGGCGCGGCGCTGGCCGGCGCGCTCGGCATCGCAGGTCTTGAGATGGCGGATCGCCGCCGTCGCGGCCGCTGCCACCGGCGGCGGCAGGGCGGTGGTGAAGATGAAGGTCGGCGCGTAGGAGCGCACCGCGTCGATCAGCGCCGACGAACCGGTGATGTAGCCACCTAACGTGCCGAACGCCTTGGCGAGCGTGCCCTCGATAACATCGACGCGCTCCAACAGGCCGTCGCGCTCGGCGATGCCGCCGCCGCGCGGCCCATACATGCCGACCGCGTGCACCTCGTCAAGGTAGGTCAGCGCGTTGTATTGTGCCGCCAGATCACAGAAGTCTGCGATCGGGGCGACGTCACCGTCCATCGAATAGACGCTCTCGAAGGCGATGATCTTCGGCCGCTCGAGCGGCAGCGCCGCCAGCAGTTCTTCGAGGTGGCCGGCATCGTTATGACGGAAGATCTGCTTGCGCGCGCCGGAGCTGCGCATACCGTCGATCATCGAGGCGTGGTTGAGTTCGTCCGACAGGATGGTGCATTCGGGGATCATCTTGGCGATCGTCGAAAGGCCCGCGAGGTTGGACACGTAGCCGGACGTGAAGACCAGAGCCGCCTCTTTGCCGTGCAGGTCCGCCAGTTCGCCTTCCAATTCAATCAGCGGCCGGTGCGTGCCGGAGATGTTGCGCGTCCCGCCGGCGCCGACACCAATGCGTTCGGCGGCATCCTGCATCGCGCGCACCACCGCCGGATGCCGGCCCATACCGAGATAGTCGTTGGAGCACCAGATCACGATTTCGCGCCGCACACCCCCCTCGTGCAGCCAGGCCCGCGGGAACGCCTCACCGCGCCGCTCCAGATTGGCGAAGACACGGTAGCGGCCCTCGTCGTGCAGCGCGTCGATCGCGGTTTTGAAGAAGTGGTCGAATTTGCCCACAACGCTGGCCTTTCGCTTGTTCGGGCGCAAACCCCGTGTTGCTCAATCGATGGCAATCTATGCGGCGGGCCCGCATCGCGATACTGCCGGAGATCACATGTCGCTATGCGCTGCAGATCTGAGTTCCGTTGGCCCGGGCCACATCGCGCCGCACTCTTGCAGAACGGTGTTGGTGCTCGTTTGATCTGGATCACATAGAATTTTCTGAATGTTTGCACGGAACCCTGAACAGCGCAATTGCGTGCGTGTACCATAGGCCCGCCTATTGGCCTGCGGCACAGGAATCTGGGGCGGCAACCTGTGTGCTAGTGCACAGGAGCCAGGCGTGGTGGCACCTCCGTCTGATAAGCGAGGCCCAGGCTCAGCAGGGTTGGCTCGCTGAACGGTCGGCCCATCAACTGGAAGCCGTTCGGCAGTTCATCGTTGCTGTGCGGGTAGGGCAGGGTCAGCGCCGGCAGGCCGAGATAGTTGAGCGGCCGCGAATACTTCATGACCTTGCCGAGTGCGGCCATCAGCTGCGGGCCACCGCCGACGTCGAGTTCGGCGATGGTCGGGATCGGGCCGGCAAAGTTCGGCAGGATCACGATGTCGCATTGGCTATAGACCTCGTCGAGCAGCTTCTGCAGCATCGTGCCGCGCGCCCTGAGTGCGGTTTGGAAGTCGTGCGCCGAGACGAAATGTCCGAACTCGATCCGCGTGCGCACCTGCGGGCCGTAGTCGTCGACGCGGTGGCGCAGGAACCTGGCATGCAGGGCGGCTGCTTCGGAAAGCTGCACCAGTTGCGCGAGATGATCGAGCGTTTGCCAGTTGTCGATCGTCACGCTGACGCGTTCGCCGCCCGCCGTCTCGAGCGCCGCCAGGGCCACTTCCAGGCGCGCCTGCACACTCGCGTCCGCTTCACTGATCAGCGCGCTGTCGACGCCGATCCTGAGACCCTTGGCGTTGGCCGCGGTTTGCGCGCGATAGTCCGGCAGCGGCCGCCGGCTCGACAGCCCGAAGGCCGGATCGTGGCCGGCCATCACCGCCATCATCAGCGCCAGGTCCGAGACGTCACGGGCCATCGGGCCGACCGCATCGAGCGACGGTGAAAGCGCCATCGCACCGACCGGCGACGTCAGCGACCAGGTCGGCTTGAGCGACGTGATCCCGCACGCCGACGCCGGCAGCCGCAGCGAGCCGGCGGTGTCCGATCCGAGGCCCGCGGGGATCGCCCCGGTCGCGATCGCCATGGCCGTGCCGGACGACGAACCGCCGCTCACGTGTTCCGGGTGCCACGGATTGCGGGCATGACCCAGCACGTAGTTGTGGCCGATCGGGCCGTAGGCGAACTCGGTCAGATGCAGCGCCGCGATCTGCAGGGCGCCGGCCGCCTTGAGCCGGGCAATGAGGGTGGCATCGCGCGCTGCCGGTGCGTCCGGGCGAATGTTGCCGCCCCAGCTCGGGATCTTGCCCTCGCGCGCAAACATATCCTTGTGGGCCAGCGGTACGCCGTGCAGCGGCCCGACGTCGTCGCCGGTGGCGATTGCCGCATCGGCCGTGCGTGCTGCTGCAAGCGCCTCGTCATGCTCGAAGGCGACCACTGCATTGCAGCGCTCGTGCGTCGCTTCAAGGCGCGTGAGCGCCGCTTTGGTCGCCTCCTCGGAGCTCACCTTCCTATTGCGGATGGCGGCTGCAAGTGCGCCGGCAGACGCCGTTTCGATATCCATCACCGGTCCTCCGCATGATCGTCGAGGACGCGCAGGAAGTCCGATGTATCGGCTGAAAACGCGAGGTTGTCCGAGACGTCGAGCGCCGTCGCGCTGAGCGTCGCGATATGGGCCTTGATCATCGCCACCCGCTCGGCCGGGACCTCGTGGTCGCCGAGGCTGATCGGAAGGGACTGGTGTTCGTCAGGTGCGCGCTTTTCGTTCATCGCAGGGCTCTTGAATTGGATCATTGGAGAGTGGTTCAGGACATCTCGGTGGCCAAACTAGCACGCGATCATCCGGCAGGCAGCACGCAACGCCGGTGCACGGCGGCGCGTGCAGCAGCACTGTCGGCGTGTCGGCGTGCGCGCCGTCTCACGCATCCGCCGTCCAGAGACACCAGATCGCCAGCAACGGCTCGCGCTCGGCCCGCATCGCGTGCCAGACGTTCGGCGGGTTGTGGACGAGATCGCCGGTGCGCCGCGCCACCATCGGCTGGTCGTCCTGCATCCAGGACCCTGGAGAGAGGACGAGGTAGACCTCCTCCGGCGGATGGCGATGGCGCGGATAGTCGGTGCCGGGCGCAACCAGGCTGGTGCCGATCCGCACGCCGTCACACGGCGCGATGCCGTCCTCGCCGACGATCACCGCATTGGCGTGGCGCGCGGCAAAGGCATCCGACACGTCTTCGGCTCCGGCCCGTGGCGCCCATGCCAGATAGGGCTCCACGGCAACGAAGGCACGGGCCAGATCCGGCAGCGGTGCCGGCCCGGCCTCGGCATTGGCGATCGCCGCAGCGAAGTGCTTGCACACCGCCCGGCGCTGCCCGGCCGGGCGCCCTGCCGTCAGCTCGGATGCCCGGCAGGCGTCGAATATTTTGGCCATCACCGGCCGCACGCTCGCAAGCGTCTCGGCGCGTGCGTCGATCGCGCGCTCGAGCGCGTCGACGAACCCGCGCACGGCACCATCGGGTTGCGACATCTCACGGCCCTCCGAAGTTCGGCTTGCGCTTTTCACGGAACGCAGCCATCGCCTCTTTCGAGTCGGGATGGCCGGAAAGCTGCACCGTCATGTTCTGCTCGTAGCGATAGCCGTCGCGCAGGCTCATGTCCTCGATGACGTTGAGCGACTGCTTGGCGAGGCGGATCGCCGTCGGGCTCTTGGCGGCGATTTCGAGCGCGATCTTGCGCGCTTCGCCGACCACCTCGGCACGCGGCACGCAGGCTTCGACGATGCCGAGCCGATAGAGTTCCGGCCCCGGCACACGATAGCCGGTGAGCATCATGCGTCTGAGCGTCGAATGGCCGAACAGGCGTTGCGCATGGCGGCCGCCGCCGAGCAGACCGACGTCGATCTCCGGCAGCCCGAGCGAGGACTCTTCGGCCGCCACCAGGATGTCGCACGATGCGGCAACCGCCAGACCCGCACCGAGCGCCGGCCCGTTGAGCGCGCCGACGACCGGTTTTGTGCATTCGCGCACAGAGTGGTAGCTCTCCCGCGCACGCCGGTTGTGCTGCCACTTCTCCGCGGGCTCGTCCATGTTGCCGCGCGCGCGCATGTCGGCGCCGGCCGAGAACACCTTGCCGGCCCCGGTCAACACCACGGCGCGAACGTCGTCGCGGTCGCTCATCAGGTCCATCGCGTAGGCGAGTTCGACGTTGAACTGCTTGTTCTGGGCGTTGACCGGCGGCGCATCCATCGTCACCAGCGCCACGTGGTCGTCGACCGCGATCTTGATGAGTTCAAGCTCCATCCCTGCACCTCATCTAGAAGCCTTCATCGTGTTCGGATGTTGCACCGCCCGCCCCGCCTTGGCAAACGGCGCTCGGCGAGGATCGACACGCACATCTCCGACCAACCCACCTTAACGCCCGTCCCAATCCCGGTTAGACTTTTGCCGATGTCTCATGCGGCGGCCGCGCGTGCCGCCGGGTTCCGGGGAAGGCTCGATGACGGATGACGATACGCTGCGTCTGATCGCGGATGCAGCGCGAGGGTTTGCAGCGTTCGATGCCGGGCGCGTGCGGTCCTGGCGTGATCGCCCGCCCTGCTTCGATCGCGACTTGTGGCGGGATATGGCGGGCCAGGGCTGGTTCGCGATCTTCGTCGCGGAGCGCGACGGCGGCCTCGGCCTCGATGGCAGCCTTGAACGCGACGCCGCCGCGGCTGTGGCCGAGGCCCTGGGTCGCGCCTGCGCGCCGGAGCCGTTCGTTGCCGGCGGCATCATTGCACCGCTCGTCCTGGCGCGCTGCGCGGCCGGTTCCGTGCGCGATGCCGCGCTTGCCGAAGTGATTGGCGGAGAGACGATCGCCACGCTCGCATGGCAGGGCCCGACCGGTGAACTGGACCCTGCCGGCGCCCCTGTTCGCGCGACGTCCGGCGGACCCGTGTCGGTGCTCGATGGTGAGGCGCGTTTCGTGCCGGTGGCGCATGCCGACGCCTTTATCGTGCACGCACGCGATGCGAACGGTGATGCGCTGGTCTGGGTACCGGCCGCCACTCCGGGCCTCGCGATCACGGCCGAACCGCAGGCCGACGGCGGCGCCTGTGCCCGCCTCACGTTCAACGCCGTCGAAGTTTTATCCTCGGCCCGCCTCGCCGGACCCGAAGGTGCAATCGCCATCCTGGACGAGGCCATCGATACCGGCGTCATCGCCAACTGCGCCGAAATCAACGGTGGTGTGGCGCGCGCACTCGAATTGACGCTCGACTATCTTAAAACGCGCCAGCAGTTCGGCCGTCCGATCGGCGCCTTCCAGGTGCTCCAGCACCGCGCCGTCGATTTGTGGATGGCGGTCGAGGTCGCAAGGCATGCCACGTCCGGCGCGCTCGCCAGAATGGCCGCGCCGGATGCCACGCCAGCGTCGCGGGCGGTCGCGGCATCCAGCGCCAAGGCCCGGGTCGGCGAGGTTGCCCGCCACATCGCCAACGAAACCGTGCAACTGCATGGTGCGATCGGCTTTACCGACGAGTATGATCTCGGCCTCTACGTCAACCGCCTGCTGGCGACCGTACCCTATCTCGGCAACGCAGACGAGCATCGCCGCCGCTATGCCCGTTTGCGGCAAGACCGCAGGAGACCGGAATGACTGCTACGACATTCGGCGTGCCCCAGGAGCAGGACTGGAACGCGCTCTCCGACGAGGCCTTCCGCCAGATTGTGCGCGACGAGTTTCGCACGCACTATCCGGATCACCTGCGCTTTCCGCCCTGCCGCCTGCGTTGGGCCGACCTCAAGGACTGGTACCTGCGCATGGCGGCGAAAGGCTGGCTCGCACCCAACTGGCCGGCCGAATTCGGCGGCATGGGGCTTGCGCCTGCAAAAGCGCTCATCTTCCACGAGGAGGTCGAGCGCGCCGGCATCGCGCGCTTCCAGGACCATGGCGTTTTGATGGTCGGCCCGGTGCTGATCAAATGGGGCACCGATCAGCAGCGCCGGCGCTACCTTCCGAAGATCCTCGCGTGCGAGCACATCTGGTGCCAGGGCTATTCCGAGCCCGGTGCCGGGTCGGACCTTGCCAGCCTTGAGACGCGGGCGGTGCGCGACGGCGATGACTTCGTCATCAACGGCCAGAAGATCTGGACCACGATGGCGCACGATGCCGACCACATCTTCGTCCTCGCGCGCACCGACCCGGCGGCCAAGAAGCAGGAGGGGATCAGTTTTCTGCTGGTCGACATGGACCAGCCGGGCATCACCGTGCGCCCGATCCCCGACATTTCCGGCCATGCCGAGTTCTGCGAGGTGTTCTTCGATGACGTGCGCACGCCGGCAGACAATCTCGTGGGCGAACTCAACAAGGGGTGGACGGTGGCCAAGTCGCTGCTCGGTTTCGAGCGCATCCACATCGGCAGCCCGAAATTGCCGGAGTACGCGATGGAGATCCTCGAACGCGTGGCAAGTGCGCGCGGGGTTCTCGACGACCCGGTGTTTCGCGACAAGTACGTGCGCCTTGAACTCGACGTTGCCCACCTTGCTGATACCTACCGCCATTTCGCCGGCATTGTCGCGCGCGGCGAGACGCTCGGGCCGGACGTTTCGATGCTCAAGATCATGGCGACGGAAACGTTTTCCAAAGTTGCCGACCTGATCATCGAGACGGCGGGTCCGCTGGGTGCGCTCAAGGGCGACGTTGCGGTCGCCAATATTGACGTCAACGTGCTGGCGCCGTTCTACAAGGCACGTCCCGCGCCGATCTACGGCGGCTCCAACGAGATCCAGCGCAACATCCTCGCCAAGCAGGTGCTCGGCCTGCCGAACGGGTGAGAGGCCCCACGCAACATGTCGCCGGGCGGGCCGCCGCGCCATCGCCGCCATGGACCAATCGCGGCCGCGGCTCTAAATTGAGCTGAACGGCGGCGCCGGGCTTGCGCGCCCGCCGGCGGACGTGGCGGCCTCTCGATGCGCACCGTTGCGGCACGACCCGGTGGATGATCCACTCGGCCTGAAACTGCGTATTGTGCGCTAAAGTCAGGGAGTGGGCTCCATGCTGCGCGCCGTCGCCGAACCCGTTGAAACGCTCAAACGACCGCCTCCGGCCAATAGGATCGCGATGGGAGACCTGCTTCGTAGAATTGCGATCGACCGCGACGCGGATGCGTTCGAGGAATTGTTCGAGCAGTTCGCGCCGCGCGTCAAAGCCGTTCTGATACGCCAGGGCGCGGATCCAGCGACCGCCGAGGAACTGGCCCAGGAGACCATGCTGACGGTGTGGCGCAAGGCGAGTTACTACGTCGAAGGCCGCGGCAATGTTGCCACCTGGGTGTTCACCATCGCGCGCAACCTGCGCATCGACCGCATTCGTCGCCAGAAGGCCTGGGCCGAAGCCGACGACGACCTGTCCACGCATGTCGCCGACGACATGCCGCCCGATGAACAGGTGATGCAGTCGCAAACGCAGAAACTGGTCGGTGAGGCGCTCAAGGAACTACCGCCCGACCAGTTGGAGGTCATTCGCCTGTCCTACATGGAAGGCCTGTCGCAGAGTGAAATCGCCAGCAAACTGTCGTTGCCGCTTGGCACCGTGAAATCGCGCATGCGTCTTGCCTATCAACGCCTGCGCGGCACCTTCGAGGATCTGAAATGACGATCAACCATCATCTTGATGATGCAACGCTCATGAGCCTCTCGGCCGGCACGCTGGGCGAAGCCCTGAGCGTCGTGGCAAGCGCCCACACGGCGATGTGCAGCCGCTGCCGCGCCCGCATGCGCGAACTCGATGTCATCGGCGGTGTTCTGCTGGAAGCGGTCGAGCCTGCCGGTCTCGAGCATGGTCGTATGTCTCTTGGCGCTTTGGCGGCTCGCCACCTGGGCTCCGGCACGCCTGTCCGATCGCAGGAAGTCGGCAGGGTTCGTCACGCTGACACCGGCGCGGGCGCGCTGCCCTCTCCCCTGGCACGCGTGATCGGCAGACCGATCGACGACATCAATTGGAAATGGCTCGGCCCGGGGGTTGCGACCCATGTCGTGCGGCTGTCCGACGGTGCCGAAGGTGATCTGCGCCTGCTGCGTGTCGCACCGAACAAGAAACTGCCCGAGCACGGCCACGGTGGCACCGAGTTGACCATGATCATCTCCGGTGCCTACCGCGACCAGTTCGGCGTGTTCGGCCCGGGCGACGTCGCCGACATGGACGAAGACGTCGAACACCAGCCGATCGTCGAGCCCGGCGCACCTTGCATCTGCGCTGTCGCCTGCGAGGCGCCGGCGCGGTTCAAGGGTCGCGTGGCGCGCCTGCTGCAACCCTTGATCGGCATGTAGGCCGTCAATGGCCGAGGTCTGGAACACGGCCTGGATCGTAGGTGCCAGCACCGGCATCGGCCGCCGGCTGGCGATCGACCTGGCCGCCAGCGGCGTCCGCGTTGCGGCAAGCGCACGGTCCGCGGACAAGCTCGACCGATTGGCCTCGGAGCACGATGGCATTCTCGCTTTCGCGCTCGACGTCGAGAACCCAGCTGAACTGTCGGACGCGAGAGACCGCATCGAACACACACTCGGCACAATTGATCTGGTTATCTTTTGCGCGGCGGTCTGGCACCCGATGGGCGCGCGCAACTTCGATGCCGCAAAGGCCAACCGGAGTTTCGCGATCAATGTCGGTGGCGCCAATAACCTGCTGGGCGCAGTGCTGCCGGGCATGCTCGAGCGCCGCGCGGGCCGGATCGCACTCGTCTCCTCCGTTGCCGGTTACCGAGGCCTGCCCAAGGCGGCCGCCTACGGCGCGACCAAGGCGGCGCTGATCAACCTGGCCGAAGCACTCCATCCCGACCTCGCGCGCCATGGCGTCCGCCTCAGTGTCGTCAATCCGGGCTTCGTCGAGACGCCGATGACGGCCGGGAATGACTTTCCGATGCCATTCATGATCAAGGTTGACGAGGCGTCGCGGCGCATCTTGCGCGGACTTCGCGCTGGTCGCTTCGAAATCGCCTTTCCGTGGCGTTTCGTGATCTGGCTCAAGCTGGCGCGGATCGTGCCTTATTCCTGGTACTTCTGGTATGTGCGCCGCTTTGTTCTCAAGGGCCTCGCACGGCGCTAGACCATTTCCGCCTTAGGCGGAATCACACCGCCTGCCCACTCCCCCTCCCGGCCGCCCATGCAATCGTGGTTTTGGGCGGCCGGGAGGGGGAGTGGGACGGTTCCAGCTAAATCTGAAACGCGCTAGACCGAGGCGCGACCAGGGCCCCGGCGTTCGCGCCGGCAGGCGCGGCGGAGGTTTCACGATGCACCCCGGCTTAGTCCATTTACCAGCGAGCGGCTCCCGCGGCGGGAAATCACAGGAGACTAAAGTTCGTTCGGTTTGGGCGCGCGTTGCTCGGTCGGCTGGCCACTCTCCGGCAGTGAATTGCGGTCGACGTGCACGACGATCATCAACACCTTGTTTCGTAATCGGCTGACGCGATACTTGATTTGCTGGACGCTGCCGCCGGCCGATTGGCAGATGCCGCGCGCGCGGTGCACGAGGCGACCGGATTTCTTGAGGCGCAATGGCGGCTCCGGCTCGGTCGCATTTCGCCCGTTGCAGTTTTCGGCCTGGCTGGCGAGCAGGCGCTTCAGGACGCGTGCCGGATCCACGGCGGTGTTGGTGTAGACCTTCATGCCGCCGATCTTGCCGTCGGTGAAGGTCCAGTTGACCGGATACCCCTTGAGCAGGTTCTTGGCGGCGGGCAGGAACGTATAGGGGCGTTGCGTGGCGCTGAGATAGCTTGTCGCAAGGTCCAGGGTCTGTGCCCGTGACAACAGCCGCGCACTGCCGGGCGATGTGCCGGCTCGCCCGCCGAATGCACCGGATGCACCGTTGCCGAACGCGCCCTGGTTGTTGCCGGCAAACGCGTCACCGCCGCGCTTGCGCATCGCCTTCCAGCATCGCGCAACCTGAAACGTCGCCTTGTAGGTGCCGTCAAGCCGGAAGCTCGACGTGCCGGACGGCGAGCGAATGGTCATCACGCGCCCTTTCATCAAAGCGAACACGCGCTTGGAGGTCTTGCCCAGATCGATGAAAGCGCTGCGGCCGCGAAAGAAGCCCCTGCCGGAAAGCACACGCCGACCATCGACTTCGAGGCTGGCAGGAAAGCGCGTTTCAGGCCGCTTCGGCCACGCCTTCTTGTAGAACTGCAGACGCCACAGTCCGGATGCATAGACGATGAAGGCGACCCGCGTACCGCTGCGGTAGGTTGCCGAAGCCGAACAGTGATTGAACGCGCCGTTTTGCGAGTAGATCGCATTGATCTGCCAGCCGCCGGATTTCGAGAACGCTACGACCTTGGCCCGGCCCTGCGCGAGCACCGTTGACAACGGCAGCAGTGACACGACACTCGTGCAGAAGATTGAAATGGCCAGATTGGCGAACAGAAGGGGTCTCATTGCCGGCTGCCTCGCGCTGTTCGGGTCTCGGTGTCGCCAAGCTTATCGCCACCATCCCGCGAGGGGAAATGTGAAGTGCCTGTTGCAAATAACTTTCATGTGCTGTTGTCGCGGAAGTGCACAATTCGGGGATAACGGGCCATTCGCCGGTTCATACCCGCCCCTTAAGCTTGCGGCATCGGTGGGCTAGAAAACCGCGGCCAATCGGATAAGACTAGTGTTCCGGTTCTGACAATTGCTTTCCCGTGCGGCCCTGTGCGGCGATGTCGAGAGCAAATGTCAGAACCATAAGGAACACGAGCAAGCCTATGTTTCTAGTGTAGCTTTTGCAGCTGACGTTTGGTTGAGAGACCAGCCGCACACAGGCACCCAACGTCAGGTGCGCTACACGAGCGGAACAAACGGGGAAAGCGGCAGTCCGGACCGCGCGCCGGGCCGACCGCAGCATCGCGCGCCCGTCCTGCAAAGCCGAGTGAACCGTCGAGAATTCGATCGCCCATGACGATGAAAGCCGAAGCCCGCAGTTCTGCCGCTAACGCGCCCCCGCCCGGCGATCTGATCGAGGTCAGGGTGTGGCGTGGCGGTCAAGGCGGCGGTTATCAGTCTTTCAAGGTGCCGCGCCGCGCCAACCAGACGGTGCTCGATATCGTCACCTGGATTCAGCGCCATGCCGACCCGACGCTGTCCTATCGTTTCGCTTGCCGGGTCGGTGTGTGCGGTTCCTGCGCGATGACGGTCAACGGCCGGCCGCGCTGGACGTGCCGCACCCACGTCGCCAATGTCGTCGACGACGGGCGGCTTGAGATCGCGCCGCTGGCCAATCTGCCCGTCATCAAGGATCTTGCAACCGACATGACGCGGTTTTTCGAGAAGTGGCAGCAGGCCCAGGGGCGCTTTGTCGGCACCTCGACCCGCCACCAGGATGTCGCTGCGATTTCACCCGAGGACGAAGCCCGCATCAGCGCCGACGAGGCGATCGAGTGCATCAACTGCGGTGTTTGCTATGCAGCTTGCGACACGGTGCGGTGGGATAAAGACTACCTCGGACCGGCGGCCCTGAACCGCGCCTGGACGCTTGTCAACGATGCCCGCGACGGCGCCCAGGCCGGCCGCCTCAAAGCCGTTGCGGCCGACGGCGGCTGCCATGCGTGTCACACCCATCAGAGCTGCGAGGCCCACTGCCCGCAGGGACTGAACCCGACGGCGTCCATCGCCGGCCTCAAACGATTGACGATGAAAGCCTACATCCGCGGGGAACTCAAATGACGGAAATCCGCCTCTACATCGTCCAGCGCGCGACGGCGGTCTTGATGGTTCCGTTCATTCTGGTGCACGTGGCGGTCATCTTCTACGCCGTCTCGGATGGCCTCAGTGCCGAGCAGATTTTGGCGCGCACCGGCGGCAGCATCGGATGGGGCCTGTTTTATTCGGTCTTCGTGTTGCTCGCCTCCGCGCATGGCGCCATCGGTGTGCGCAGCGTGTTGCGCGAGTGGACGCCGCTTGACGGCGCCGCAGCCGACATCCTGTCGATCGGCTTTGCTGCGATCCTCGTGCTTCTGGGGCTGCGCGCTGTCTACGGAGTGGTTGTCGTATGAGCCTGCCCGTCGAAAACCGGCGCGACGTGTCCTACCGCAAGGACGTGTTGTGGCTTGCCGCCATGGTCCATCGCGTATCCGGCATCCTGCTTGCGTGTTTTCTGCCGCTGCACTTTCTGGCGCTCGGTCTGGCCATCGAAGGCGAGGCCAAATTGCAGAGCTTTCTGAAGTGGTCGGAAAGCCCGCTGGTGAAGTTTGCCGAGACCGGCCTGGTGTTCCTGCTCGCGGTGCATCTTCTTGGCGGCATCCGCCTGCTGCTGGTCGAAAACCTGCCGTGGGATCCCGGCCAGAAGCAACTGGCGCTGGTCGCCATCGCTGTTGCCGCATTGGTGGCGGGTCTGTTTCTGTGGCGTTTCCTCTAGACTTTGACCGCCTATGATATTGCACCCTGAAGGGAGCCCGCGATGATCGAGCGAACCAAGACCGACATTTTGATCCTTGGCGCCGGCGGCGCTGGATTGTTTGCGGCGCTGCACGCAAAGCAGGCTGCACCCCACCTGCAGATCACGATTGCGAGCAAGGGGCTGCTTGGAAAATCCGGATGCAGCCGCATGGTGCAGGGCGGCTACAACGTTGCCGTTCACCCGGCGGACTCCATCGAGCGTCATTTCATGGACACGATCCACGGCGGCAAATGGCTGCCGCATCAGGATCTGGCCTGGACGCTGGTCGTCAAGGCCGTCGAACGCATCCGCGAACTCGAAAACGAAATCGGCTGCTTTTTCGACCGCAACCCGGACGGCACCCTGCATGGCAAGGCGTTTGCGGGGCAGACCTTCGACCGCACCATCCACAAGGGTGACCTGACCGGCATCGAAATCGTCAATCGCCTGATGGAGCAGGTCTGGGCCCGCGATATTGACCGCCTTGAGGAGCACCGCGCCGTCGCCTTCATCCCGGATCGTACCGGCGAGAGTATCGCCGGCGTCTTGATGATCGACGTCAGGACCGGCGGCTTTCGCTTCATCGAAGCCAAGGCCGTGCTGCTCGCGACCGGCGGCGGGCCGACGATGTACCGGTATCACACGCCCTCCGGCGACAAATCGATGGACGGGCTCGCGATGGCGCTGAGGGCGGGTCTCGAACTGCGCGACATGGAAATGGTGCAGTTTCACCCGACCGGTTTGCTGGCCGGCACCGAGACCCGCATGACCGGCACCGTGCTCGAGGAAGGCCTGCGCGGGGCCGGCGGGCACCTGCTCAACGGCGCACGCGAGCGGTTCATGGGCCATTACGACGACATGCTGGAACGCGCGACCCGCGACGTCGTCTCGCGCGCCATGTATTCCGAGATGCGTGCCGGGCGCACGACGCCCCATGGCGGCCTTTTCATCAAGATGGACCACTTGGGCCCGGACAACGTCGCCGCCAAGTTCAAGGGCATGGTCGAACGCTGCGCCGACTGCGGATTTGATCTGGCCGGCGGCCTGGTCGAAGTCGTGCCGACGGCCCACTACCTGATGGGCGGCGTCGTCTGCGAGACGGATACCTCGACCGCCATCCCCGGCCTCTTCGTTGCAGGCGAGGATGCCGGCGGCGTCCATGGCGCCAACCGTCTTGGCGGCAACGGCATTGCCAATTCGACCGTGTTCGGCGGCATTGCCGGCGACGTCATGCCGGGTTTCGTCGCCAACAATCCACACTGGCGCCAGCCGGACGAAGAAGCCCTTGCCGGCGAGGTGGCACGCGCCACCTATCCGCTCCAGCGCTCGGCCGGAGATGTCCATGTCCTGCGCGACACTCTGCAGGACCTGATGTGGGACAAGGTTGGTATTCTGCGCGGGGCCGACGGGCTTGAAAGCGCGTATTCAGATTTGGAAGACATCGAGGCACGGCTCATGAAGACCGGCGTCGCCGATACCGATCGTGCCTTCAATCTGACCTGGCACGACTGGCTCAATCTGCAGTCGCTGGTCGAGGTCTCCAAAGTCATCACCAAGGCCGCGCTGCAGCGCGACAACAGCCGCGGCGCACACTTCCGTGAAGATTTCCCCGACGAAGGTGACCTGGAAACGTCGCGGTTCACAGTTGCGCGCGTGCAGGACGGTCAACTCGAGGTTGGCGATGCGCCGGTCGAATTCACCATTGTCAGGCCGGGCGAGACGATCCTGGAGGGCGCGCAAGCCGCCGAATAGCCGGCGGCCGCCGGTGCCACCCGCCTATCGCTGCGGCAGCGTGCTGCGAAACGTCAGGCCGCGGCCCGAGCACGTCGCACCGATCAGCTGGTGGATTTGGCGTGAACATCTCATTTTGGCATCGCAGTAGCGGCGATCGATCAGGTTGAACGTGAGGAGCTTTGATCGACCATTGCAGCTCAACAGGAATTCCTGGTTGGAGCCGACCCTGCGTCCGACACGGATCGAAATCTTCACGCCGTTGAACTTTGCACCGCTGGATTGTTTCGCAGCCCGCTGCCGGTCACCCTCGGGCAGTGCCGATCGGGCGGCGAGTGCTGAGGCCGCAAGGCCGACCAAGAACACAATTGCCAGCATCAACCGCAGTTCAGGCATGTTCCGCCTCCTCATCCGCCCAGGCGCGCGGGGTGTCGCTCAGTTGGCGGATGACGACATGATGAGCGCGCACATGGCGGCTAGCAAGCAAATCCGATTGGGATGCTGCATGGCACGTGAATTCGCGCGCGTGAATTTATCCGACAGTTTCTCTTAAGCTGACGCAATTTCGATGCGACTTCGCTCTCGCACCATTCGCGGGCTTGTGACGTCGATTGACTTGCGGCGACGCCACGCCCTTGTTCTCCTGCCGGCAACGTTAACCACAACGGAGCAGGCAGATGACCATTGCCAACCAAACCGGCCTCCTCGCAACCGCGATCGTACTCGCCGCCGCAGTGCCGGCGACGTTGTCGAGCGCGCGGGCGCAGAGTTTGCCCCTGATTGCACAAGTTGAAAACAAGCCGTTCTATGCCGGTGCCGTGCGCTATCGCCTCGGCGCTTCATCGCGCCAGCAGCGCCTCCGCAGACCCCGTGTCGCCGGGTTCCGGCGGGCGCGCATCAAACGCCCGTTCGGCGACAGCACGACGCTTGGCGGTGTTTTCGGCATTTCGACGGGGCGCTGACATGCGCCACGTCGACCGTCATCTTTGAAGACAGCGTAGTGCCGGCGGCCCGAACCAGATCGGGTCGCCGGTCTTGCCAGCGATAAAACTGGCAGAACTCTATGAAAAATTGATCCAAAACATTGCAAAAATTTCGCATTTTTGTGCCGGTTTTTTGTGGTTAATTCTAACCTGTTTTGGTGAGTCTTTAATTGAATCAAGCCTCAAATAAAATTCGAAATTTCCTCGCAATACTTAGCATAGTTAACACCCGGCATAAACGTGGCATTGATTTTTCCAAGGAGAAGCCACGTGTTCATTAACTTCGCCGACGACCGCCGCGGAACCGTGAGTGCCGTATTTGCCGGCATCCTGATTCCGTCGCTCGCCCTGGTCGGAGCCTCGGTCGATTACGCCCGCGCCCTCAAGGCCAAAACCCACTTGCAGGCCGCGGCAGATGCTGCGGCTTCGGCCGGCGCAAGATTGCCGGCGACAGCAAACCAAAACCGGATGGACGCGGCTCTAAAGGTCTTCAACGCCAACGCCGCCAATTCCGAGATTCAAGGGTCGAGCCCAACGGTCAATGCCAACAACTCGGAAGTGACGGTGTCGGCGAGCTTGGATGTTCGCGCGGCGTTCCTCGGACTGGTCGGCTTCAAGACGCTTACCGTCAACGCAAGTTCCACCGCGCGCTCGCAGATTGAAAACGGCGGCGTCGCCTGTCTCGTCGCCCTCAGCGAGTCGTCCGAGGACGGCCTTCACTTGCAGGGCATCAACAAGGTCTCGTCAGAAAACTGCTGGGCCTGGATCAATTCCACGCATGCAACCGCAATCAATGCAGACGGTGCATCATCCGGCACGGCACAGGGGTTCTGCACGGCCGGAGGCGTCGATGGCGCCGAGCATTTCCATCCGACGCCCTACACCGAGTGCTCGCCAATGGCGGATCCCTTCTACGAGAAGTTCGCCAACTACAGCGTTCCGACCGCCTGCGATCACACGGATCTGCGTCTCAACAACGGCACGCATACTTTGAACCCGGGCGTCTACTGCGGCGACACCGTTCTCAAGCCGCAGGCGATCGTGACCTTCAATCCAGGTCTCTACGTCATGAAGGGTGGCATCTTTCAGGTTCAGGCAGGTGCCGAGGCCACCGGTGACGGCGTAACCTTCTTCTTCTACGGCCCCGACACGAAGTTGGACGTTCGCGGCGGTGCGAGCATTGAATTCAAGGCGCCGACGACCGGAGACCTGGCAAGCTTCGTATTCGTCGACCGCAAACTCGACTGGTATGATCCCTCGGTCCGCGAATCCACCATCCAAGGCGGCGGCCGCCTCAAGGTCGAAGGCATCATTTATGCCCCGCAGTGGAAGGTCAACATCAGCGGCAATGGGGAACTGAATGACGAAGCCACGTTCTTCACGATGATTGCCGACACATTCTACATGGAAGGTAACGGACGTTTGCACGTGAAGTCGGACGCCGCCGCCGCGGGCTTCCCGGAAGTCATGCCCAAGATCAAGACCGGGCCGGTCATTCTCAAATAGCCGGTTGTTCTCAAACAAGAAGGCTGGATGGAGAACTGCCAACACTAACAAAAAGAGTATCGTGTCCCTCGCCTGAGCCGCCCCTGTCACCGCAGCGGGCGGCCTTTTTCGTGCGGGGCTATACTCATGGTAACCATATTACACGCAATACGCGAACTTATCTGATGTTGTTTCAAATTTTATCGACTTGCGAATGGTTCTGTTAGGAGGACTTCGCGGATAATCAACCTGGCATTAAGGATTACTGGTTGATTGAGCGCGAGGACCATGACGTTCCAGGCAGAGGCGACTGAAAGTGCAGTATCGGGGCTGGTTGCAGAGAGCGCCAATCCCCCGGATCAGCGTTGGGCCCGCCGACGCGCGGCGCAGGCTCCGGCGATTGCGCACGTACCCGGCAAATCGGCCAACATCTCCTGCCGCATTTGCGATCAATCGGCGACCGGTGCGCAGCTCGAGGCGGATGCACCGAATGCGCGCGAAGAATTCGTCGATAAGGACTACGAAGCTCAGTTCTGGCTCTACCTGCCCTACGATCGCGCGCAGGTGAAATGCGAGGTGGTCTGGTTTGCCGGCAAACGTTTCGGCGTCCGCTATATTTCACCGCTGCACTTCATCCAACAGGACCGCGACGGGGCGCGAACGGCGCGCCGGTGAGCGTGGCGCCCGCCTCCTTTTTTCGGTCTTGCCGGCGGTCAACCCTGGTTTCGCGATGACCCGACCCGCTCGCCCGCATCGCAGGCACACGCGCTGGCCAACCTCCGGCATCGCGCCGTGACGGGATATCGCGAGCGCTGCCCTTGACCCGCGCGCAGTGAAGCATCACCTTCGCCGCCACAACGGTTGCCGGAGACCTGCGCCCCATGACGACGCCAGCGAGCACGCCCAAACACGCCAAAGTTCTGATCCTCGGCTCCGGCCCGGCCGGCTATACGGCGGCGATCTATGCTGCCCGCGCCATGCTCGATCCGGTCATTATCCAGGGCATCCAGCCGGGCGGCCAGCTCACCATCACGACCGACGTCGAGAACTACCCGGGTTTTGCCGAAGTCATCCAGGGGCCGTGGCTGATGGAGCAAATGCAGGCTCAGGCCGCGCATGTCGGCACCGATGTCGTCATGGACCACATTTCGTCGGTCGACCTGTCGTCGCGGCCGTTCAAGCTGGTCGGCGACGGTGGCGCCGCCTACACCTGCGATTCGCTGATCGTGTGCACCGGCGCCCAGGCCAAATGGCTCGGCCTGCCTTCGGAAACGGAGTTTCAGGGCTTCGGCGTATCGGCCTGTGCGACCTGCGACGGCTTCTTTTACCGCGGCAAGGAGGTGATTGTCGTCGGCGGCGGCAACACCGCCGTCGAGGAGGCGCTGTTCCTGACCAACTTCGCCGCGCGCGTCACCGTGGTCCATCGCCGAAACGAATTTCGCGCCGAGAAAATCCTGCAGGACCGCCTGTTCAAGAACGAGAAGATCGAGGTGCTGTGGGACACGACGCTGGAAGAGGTCGTCGGCGAGGATGATCCCAAGAGCGTCCGCGCCGCCAAACTCAAAAACGTCAAGACGGGTGACATCGTCGAGCGCCCGGTTGACGGCATCTTCATCGCGATCGGACATGCACCGGCAACGGAGCTGTTCACCGGCAAGCTGGAGATGAAGCAGGGCGGCTACCTGATCACCAAGCCGGACTCGACGGCAACGTCGATCCCGGGAGTGTTTGCCGCAGGCGACGTCACCGACGACATCTATCGTCAGGCCGTCACCGCCGCCGGCATGGGCTGCATGGCAGCCCTTGAAGCCGAAAAGTTCCTTGCCGCCGCCGAAACCGAGCGCGAGGCGGCCGAGTAGGGATCGCGATGCGTCCCGGCCTTGCCGCGGTCAACTGGTCGCAGGCATTGCCATCGTAAAGCAAAATCGCGCACTTATCTTCACGCAGCCGATATCTTGCGGAAACGGCCAAGTGACGAAAAGTGCGCGTATGCCGTTTCGCGGCGGCCTGCCTCGACGCCATCCAAACCACACACAAGCCGCAGGATAGAAAGAGAAAACGGCGATGGACTGGGACAAACTGAGGATCTTTCATGCCGCGGCCGAAGCCGGCAGCTTCACCCATGCCGGCGAGCATCTGCATATGAGCCAATCGGCCGTCAGCCGGCAGGTATCGTCGCTGGAAAAGGACCTGGGCGTCGCGTTGTTTCACCGCCATGCCCGCGGGCTCGTGCTGACGGAGCAGGGCGAGACCTTGTTCAACACCGCCAGCGAGGTGATGACCAAGCTGCACACGGCAGAGACCCTGCTCAGCGACGCGACGACCAAGCCCACCGGCGATTTGCGCCTCACCTGCCCGATCGGGCTCGGCACCGTCTGGGTCACGCAGCGCATGCGCGAATTCATGGACATGTACCCCGACATTCGCGTCGAACTGGTGCTCAACGACGAAATGCTCGACATCTCCATGCGCGTTGCCGATTGCGCGGTCTGGACCCATGAGCCCGAGCAGAGCGACCTGATCCGTCGCGTGTTGTTTCACGCCCGTGTCCGCGCGTTCGCATCCGCGCAATACGTGCGCCGTTTTGGCGCCCCGCAAAAGCTCGCCGAACTCGACGCGCATCGCATCGTGTCCCACAGCGGCGTGCCGGCCCAGCATCTGTCGACGATCCGCTGGCTGGAAACCGCCGGGCGCAACGGATCGCAGCCGCGCGTGCCCTCGTTTCGCGCAAACAGCCTTATTGCCATGAAGTATGCGATCCGCTCGGGCGTCGGCATCGGCCTCATTCCGGAATACATTGCCGAAGAAGAAAGCGACCTGGTGCCGGTTCTCAACGAGGTCAACCTGCCGACCATGCCGGTGATCTTCGTCTACCCGGAAGAGCTGAAAACCGCGAAAAAGATCCAGGTCCTGCGCGATTTCCTCGTCGCCCAGGCCAAGAAGTTCAAGTTCTAGGGCAACCCGCCTTCATTCGGAACCGGACCGATACCGGACGAAGGCAGAAAGTTGCTCGATTATTTGGAGGCGATCATCTCAGTGCCTTAAGATCATATCTGCCTTAGGCGGAATCGCATCGCCGGCCCATTCCCCCTCCCGACCGCCGACGGCATCATTGTATTGGGCGGTCGGGAGGGGGAGCGGGATGGTTTCAGCTAAACCTGAAAGACTATGAGCTGGAGCCGCGGCAGCGTTTCCAGCTTGAGGCACGATGATCTAGCAGGACGCCAGGCCGCCCGATCAAGTCATGCGGTTTTTGCATAGCTCACATGCGAACGCTGTTCTTGTCGGCAGGGTGGTTGGTCCGATCTAATGAGGGAGCTGTGACGGACAGCTAGTGAAGGCTGTACCCTCCCTTCAACGCCTTCGACCCATCCTTCGTGATGTGGCTAAACTTCAGGCCGAGCGAAAGTTCGGCCTTTTTCTTTGCCGGTTCGGTGTCCGCGCATGCCCGGCTCACACGTCCGGCAGCGATCGCCGCCGCTTCGCCCACCCGTTGCCCCACGCCCTGCGAACGGTTATCAAATTCCCGGAAAGCAAGACGAAAAACCGGGAGGCAGCGCCCAGATGGCCAAGACGCTTTACGACAAAATCTTTGATGATCACATTGTCGATCGCCAGGACGATGGGACCTGCCTCATCTACATCGACCGCCACCTTGTCCACGAGGTCACGAGCCCGCAGGCCTTCGAGGGCCTGCGGCTCGCAGGACGCAAGGTCCGGGCACCGGAAAAGACGCTTGCCGTCGTCGATCACTGCGTGCCGACGTCAAATCGCGCCAACGGAATTGACGATCCTGAGGCCAAGATCCAGGTCGACATGCTGGCCAAGAACGTCGCCGATTTCGGCGTTGAGTACTACGATGAAACGGATAAGCGTCAGGGCATCGTCCACGTTATCGGGCCCGAGCAGGGCTTCACCTTGCCCGGCACGACGATCGTCTGCGGTGACAGCCACACCTCGACGCATGGCGCTTTCGGCGCCCTTGCCCATGGCATCGGGACCAGCGAGGTCGAGCACGTTCTTGCCACCCAGACCCTGATCCAGACCAAGGCAAAGAACATGCGCGTCACGGTCGACGGCCAGCCCCCGCCGGGCGTCACCCGCCAAGGACATCATCCTGACCATCATCGGCAAGATCGGCACGGCCGGCGGCACCGGCCACGTCATCGAGTACGACGGCGATGCGATCCGCGCCCTGACGATGGAAGGCCGCATGACGGTCTGCAACATGTCGATCGAGGGTGGTGCACGGGCCGGCATGGTGGCTCCGGACGAAAAGACCTTCGCGTATCTCAAGGGCCGCCCGAAGGCACCGAAGGGCGGTGCCTGGGACATGGCGATGACGTACTGGCGGACGTTGCACAGCGATGACGGCGCCCACTTCGACCAGCATGGTCCGCCTCGATGCCTCCAACCTGCCGCCGACGGTGACCTGGGGCACCAGCCCCGAACAGGTCGCAACGATCGACGGCGTCGTGCCGGATCCGGCAAAGATCGAAGACGAGGCCAAACGGGCTGCAGTGATACGCGCGCTCGACTACATGGGCCTCGAGGCGGGCACCAAGATCTCCGACATCGGCCTCGACGTCGTCTGGATCGGCTCGTGCACCAACGGCCGCATCGAGGACCTGCGCGAGGTTGCCCGTGTCGTCGAAGGCAAGAAGATCTCGGACCGGCTGGACTATGCCCACGTCGTGCCGGGTTCCGGCCTCGTCAAGGAGCAGGCGGAGGCGGAAGGCATCGACAAGATCCTGATCGACGCCGGCTTTGACTGGCGCGAGCCCGGGTGCTCGATGTGCCTCGGCATGAACCCGGATCAATTGAAGCCGGGCCAGCGCTGCGCGGCCACTTCGAACCGCAACTTCGAGGGCCGCCAGGGCTATCGCGGCCGCACGCATCTGGTGTCGCCGGCGATGGCTGCGGCGGCTGCGATCGCGGGCCAGTTTGTGGATGTGCGGTCCCTGACATAGCGCGCTGCGCCGCCCGACACGGACATTCAAACTAACGTGATGAATTGTTCATTGTGTCGCACGGCGTGATCCGCTTCACCTCATAGCCAGCAGGCCGCCGTGCCTGCGGCTATTTCCGAGGAGCCCAAGAAGGAGCCCAAGTATGAGCAAGAAACTCTCGACCGCCGCAATCGTTGCCGGAGCCGTGGCCATGGCTGCGTCGGGCATGCAGGCGACGACGGCGACCGCCGCCGACATGGAAAAGTGCTACGGTATTTCCCTGGCCGGCAAGAACGACTGCAAGGCTGGTGCAAACACCACCTGCGCCGGCACCTCCAAGGTCGACTATCAGGGCAATGCCTGGACGCTGGTTCCGAAGGGCACGTGCGAAGGTCTCGCCTGGGATAAGATTCTTCCCGACGGCCGTAAGGGCAGCCTTGCGGAACTCGATCGCGACACGCCGAAGTCCTAATCGCGTCCACGTGCAACAGGCCGCCCGGGAACCATCATGTCCGATCGCCGGCATCACCAAACCGCGGGCCTCCCTGACCGTGCTGGCGTCGGGCTGAAAGCCGAGCACTATGCCGATATCCTGGCGACCCGTCCGGATATCGGCTGGTTCGAGGTTCATCCCGAAAACTACATGGGAGCGGGCGGCCCCCCGCATCGCTATCTGACCGAGATCCGCGACCGCTACCCGCTGTCGCTGCACGGCGTTGGCCTCTCGATCGGCTCATCCGGCGCGCTCGACCGGGCGCATCTCGATCGCCTTAGGACACTTGTCGAGCGCTACCAACCGGAGAGCTTTTCCGAGCATCTTGCCTGGTCGACGCACGACGCCGGCTTCCTCAACGATCTCCTGCCGCTACCATACACTCCTGAAACGCTGGCCCTCGTCTGCGCGCATATTGATCAGGTCCAGGACCATCTCGGCCGCCGCATGCTGCTCGAGAACCCGGCCACCTACGTCGTTTTCGACGAAAGCACGATTGAAGAGATCGACTTCCTCTCGGAGATTGCAAAACGCACCGGCTGCGGCCTGCTGCTGGACGTCAACAACGTCTACGTCTCCTGCACCAACCACCGCCGCGATGCGGCCGCCTACATCGACGCCTTTCCGATGGCGCATGTCGGCGAAATTCATCTCGCCGGCCACGCCGAAGACCGCGACGATGCCGGCAACCGCCTGCTGATCGACGCACACGACCGCCGCGTCATCGACGATGTCTGGGCGCTTTATCACCGAACGATCGCGCGCGCCGGGCCGAAGCCGACGTTGATCGAATGGGACAATGATATCCCCGTCTGGCCCGTTCTCCTGGCCGAGGCCATGACCGCCGAAGCCGTGCTTGCAGCGGCCCGCCATGCACCCGCCCCGACCCCCACTGCGAAGGCTGCGGCCGATGCCCTGGCGTGAGACCCAAGCCGAATTCGCCGGCGCACTGCGCGAGCCCGACCTGCCGGTCCCGGCCGGCATCGCGTTGACGGCCGGCGCACCCTCTCAAAAGCGCTTCGGCGTCTACCGCAACAACGTCGCCCTCAGCCTCATCGAAGCCATCGCGGACGGTTATCCCGTGGTCAAGCAACTCGTCGGTGACGAGTTCTTCACCGCCATGGCCCGCACCTACGTGGCCGCGAACGCGCCGCAATCACCGGTGCTGCTGGACTACGGCGCTGACTTTGCAGAGTTCATCGCCGGCTTCGAGCCGGCGTCCGGCCTGCCCTTTCTGGCCGACGTCGCCCGCGTCGAATGGGCCTGGCAGTGCGCCTACCATGCCGCCGACCATCCGCCCGCCACCATGACCGCGCTCGAGGCGTTGACACCGTCCAAGATCGAGCAGGCCTGCCTCAACCTCCACCCGTCGTTCAATCTCGTGACATCCGATTGGCCGGCGGTATCGATCTGGCATCTGCATCAAACCAGCGAAGACCCGGCCGCAGAGATGCAGCACCTCACGCCGCAAGCCGAGGCCGCGATCATCGTGCGGCCGTCCTACGACGTCGACGTCCGTCTGATCCCGCCTGCGATGGCAGGCGTCGTTGCAGCCCTGCGCGATGGTGCGCCGCTCGGCCGCGCTGCAGCGGTGTTGCCTGAGGCCGATCAGACCCAGCTCGGCCAGCTATTGCACCTGTTGTTTTCAAGCGGCGCCATAGCCGGCGTCACACTGGCGGGAACCGACAAATAGCGGGTCCGCCCCATCGAGGCGGCCGCATCCAAAGCGCGGGAGACGACGATGATCGATGTGTTGCGCAATCTTTATGACGGCGTCTTTAGAGGCATCGAGGCAATGACCAGCGGCTGGTTTCTCGGGCTCGCCGCGCGCCTGATATTCTCGAGCGTATTGATGATGTTCTTTCTGAATTCGGCAGCAACCAAGGTCGGGTCCGGTTTCCCGGGCATGCTGGTGCCGACCAGCGGTGCCTATGCCCAGATGCTGCCCCCGATCGCGGAGCAGTACGGCTACAACGCCGACAAGATCCCGTTCATTCCCTACGGTGCCATTGTCTACATGGGCACTTATGCCGAGTTTCTCCTGCCGTTGCTGATCCTTGTCGGTTTGTTCACGCGCCTCTCCGCGCTCGCCTTCCTCGGCTTCATCGCCGTCATGACCTATGTCGATATCTATTTCCACGGTGTCGGCGCCAAAGCCATCGGCGGCTTCTTCGATCGCGTCCAGGACGCCGTGATCGCAGATCAGCGCCTGCTGTGGTGCTTCCCGCTGGTCTACCTGCTGATCAAGGGGCCCGGCATCATCTCACTCGATGCCATCCTCGGCGGCCTCGTCAAGAAGGACGAGATCTGAGCGGCGCCTAGAGGGTTTCAGGTTTAGCTGGAACCGTCCCACTCCCCCGCCCGGCCGCCCATGCAATCGTGGTTTTGGGAGGCCGGTCGGGTGAGTGGGCAGGCGGTGTGATTTCGCCTAAGGCGGAAATGATCGTCTTGTGACTTTCTCCGCGACTCAGATCGATTGGAAACCGCTGGTGGCGGCTCCAACTTTAGGCGCAAACATGATCGCCTCAAAAGGATCGAGCACTTACTGCTTTCATTCGGAATCGGACCGAATTGCGAATGAAAGCAGGTTGCCCTAGCCTGCCGGAATGACATTGTTGCGCATCGCTGATACGCTCTTGTCCATGAAAAAGGTGCTTGAACAAGCCGTTGAAAAGGTGAAGACGCTTTCGCAAGAGCGACAGCGTTACGCTGCCGAAGTGCTGGAACAGCTCGCTGCTGCCGGCGATGGCGTCTACGAACTCAGCGAAGAAGAACGTCGTCTCGTTCGCGAGGGTCTCGATGAACTGGACCGAGGCGAAGCTGCGACCGAGGAGCAAGTGCGCGCGGTATTCGACAAGTACCGCGTATGAGGCTTATTTACGCGCCTCAGGCCCTCCGCGACATCGACGAAATCCTTACCTACATCCAGTCACACAGTATCCAGGGCGCGCACAGCGTGTCGGTCGCCATCGAGCACACCATCGATGTCTGCGTTCGAATTCCATACATTGGTGCCAAAACCGACGAGCCAAAACTCTATCGGGTACCACTGGCTCGGTATCGTTACACGATCTTCTATCGCGTGGATGAAGAGCGAGACGTTCTTGAAGTTGTCCGGGTTGTTCATGGTTCGCGTGTCAGAGATCGGGGAAAACTGCCAGCCACTGACTAGATCATCGTGCCTCAAGTTGGAGCCGCGACAGCGGTTACAACTTAAGGCACAAAGATGATCGCCTCTAAAGGATCGAGCAACTTACTGCTTTCATTCGGAATTGGACCGAATTCCGAATGAAAGCAGGTTGCTCTAACGTTCGTTCTCGTTGAGTTCAGCCTGGCTCGATACGACAGCAGGCGTCCGCTGAATCGTGGGCGACCATACCTCCGCCCCGTTCTCGCCATCACGGCCTGCTGTCGCGCCCTCCAGTCCTGCCGGAAGATCACATGAACTTCAGGGCGCTCTCGTGCAGGTCGGCATCGTAGCCGGCGCGAAAGATCTCGAGCGTGCTGCGCGGCGTCAGCACGTCGACGACGAGATCGTTATCCGGCTCGACGCTTGCGGTGTAGCCTTCCGGCGACCAGCGCAGCAGCCGGCCGGCAAGCACCAGGTAGGCACCGTCGCGCCAGCGCACCATCGCACCGGTCGGCAAACCCGTGACCTGGGACTTGAAGGTTGCCTTGCGCCCTTCCGCGTTGAGCCGTTCGGCGTGCAGCGTCGTGTCGATGTCACCGGCTTTGGCCCGCGGACCGGCGCCGAGAAACTCGCCCCACAGTTCTGCGAAAAACACCGCTTCGCGCCGCCGGCATTCGTAGCACGGCCGATGCCCGGCAGAAAACGCGGTCGCCTCGTCGAGGAAGAACAGCTCGGTGTAACTGTTCGGTCCCATCACTTCACGCCAGCGCCCCTTGTAGGACAGCCGGCACGCGATCCATTGTTTCGACGCCCAGCGTTTCGGCCCCAGCGACTTGTCGAGCCGGTGCATCATGCCGCCGCGGTTGCCCATCAGCGTGCCGCGCGCTGCCGTCGCAACGATCTGTCCGTCTGGTGTGACGCGGTTTTGCAGTGGCATCTCTGGGTCCGGCTTTGAGCGTTCGACGGGCAACCTGATTCGCATCAGCTGCTACGTTCATAATGGCATTCGGGCCTGCAAGGCTAGGGTCGAAGGATTTTATTGCGCCTACTGCCGTGCCCCGCTCATAAACAACGCGCCGTGGAATTTCCGCGGAGTTTGCCCGCGCGAAATTGTGCGTTAGGTTCGCGGCGACTTGAAAGACCTGCGAGGCTTGCCGATGAGCGCTGAAACCGTCCACACGACATATACCGAGCAGCGCCCGGGCGCCCGCGTCGCACGCGTGGTGGCCGACAACCAGTCCCGCCTCAATTGTTTGTCGACGGCCCAGATCGTTCGTCTGCGCGAGGCCTTCGAGGAGATCGCGCGCGACGACGATGTCCGCGCGGTGGTCCTGACGGGAGCCGGCGACAGGGCCTTCATCGGCGGCGCCGATCTCAACGAACTGGCCGGACTGTGTGCCGAAAGTGCCCGCCTTTTCATCACGCGCTTGCATCAGGCCTGTGATGCCATCCGCAGGTGCCCGGTACCGACGATCGCCCGGGTCAACGGCTTCTGCCTTGGCGCCGGCCTCGAGGTTGCCGCCAGTTGCGACATGCGCGCGGCCGCCGACTCTGCCGTGTTTGGCATGCCGGAGGTTCATATGGGGCTGCCGTCGGTGATCGAGGCGGCGTTGCTGCCCGGTCAGATCGGCTGGGGGCGAACGCGCGAAATCCTGCTGACGGGCGAAACTTTTCCCGCCTCCGAGGCGATGGCGATGGGCTTCGTCCAGAAGGCCGTACCGATGGCGGACCTCGACGCGGCGATCGACACCTGGCTCGACGGAATTTGCCGCGCGGCGCCGCAGGCAGTGCGCGCGCAAAAGGCGCTGATCGATTGCTGGCAGCGCGTCTCCGTCGACGAAGGCGTCTATGCCGGCATCGATGCGCTCTCGGAGTCCTATCTCACAGGCGAACCGCAGCAGCGTATCGCAGCCTTCTTTGCAGCGAAGTCTAAGTCGTGAACGCCGCCGCTAGATCAATTCCGCCTTAGGCCGAATCGCACCGCCTGCCCACTCCCCCGCCCGGCCGCCCATGCAATCGTGGTTTTGGGCGGCCGGGCGGGGGAGTGGGACGGTTCCAGCTAAACCTGAAACGCTCTAGATCATCGTGCCTTACGTTGGAACCGCTGTCGCGGCTGCAACTTGAGGCACGATGACCGTCTCGAAAGTATCGAGCATCCCGCAGTCCGATCCCTGCCGTCACGGATCGAGCCGGCCGAGAATTTCGCGCACGACCTTGTCGTCACCAAAATAGCCGTCGTGCCCCTTCGGCGGCAGCACGACATCCTCGATGTCGGCGCCGGCGAGCGCGGTGCCGACATAGTCATCCTCGCGGTAAATGTTCGTCCAGCGCGTCACGCCTGCGAGCAGGCCCCGCGCCGGCGCCGCAAACATGTGCGGGAAGTAGTGGTGAAAGATCGCGCCATAGGGCGAGCCCATGGTGACCAGCTCCGTAGTGCCGGTCTGCCCGCCGGCCGCCTTTCCGTCCAGCCAGTCGATCGCAATGATCGATCCCAAACTGTGACCGATCAGGGTCACGCGCTCATGCCCGCCGTCTGCTGCGTCCAGATCCGCCAGCACATCGCCCAGCCGATCGCGCAGCCGCGGGCGGAACTGGAACACGCTGTCCGGCGCGAACCTGAAAACGGAGGCCACCGCGCCGAGCGGGTTGGCCCGGCGGTGGCCGCGGTCGCTCTTGAAGAAATTGACGATATCGATCGCGACGTCGAAGCGGCTGTGCGCCATCTGGATCAGAAACCCGCCGATCGCGAGCAGCGTCGCGGCGTTGGCGATGATCCACTCCGACGGCCTGTACACGAACCCGCAGGTCAGTGGTTCGCATCCCTCCATGAACAACGCGCAGTTGCAGGCCCCGATAACCAGCACGCCGCCAACCGCAAGCGCCATCGCTACAAACGGCAGAGCAGACGGAATGATGAGGCGCGGATAGCGTTGCCCGGTCACCTGATCGCCGGCGTTGCGGCTGCGCAGCACATAGGCCAGCAGCGATGCTCCGAGCACCAGCCCGATCACCATCACGTCGAACCACATCAGGCTCACGAACCGTATCGGCCCACCGATATTCGAGATCAACCGATCGTAAGTCTCGTTGTCGAAGATGCTCGTCAGATAGACGAGCCACAACGTCGTGATCAGCGCCAGCCAGAAGCGGATCACCAGGAACGCTGTCGTAAACCCGAGTAGGATGCTGCGCCAGCGCCGGAAAAACAACAGGCAGAGCAGTGGCAACACGATGAGATAGACGAGGCTGATGGCGGTGACCAAAGCCCACAGCGCATTGAGAGCCTCGTTGAAGAACGTGGCATACTGGCCGTACGTTGCACTGTCTCCGACAACAAAATAGTTGCTCATCGCAAACCCGAAGACGCCCATGAGGACGCAAGCCGCCAGCACCAGGATTGCGCGAAACGTGCCGCCAAACCCGCCGCGCCACACGAGGTAGATCATCACCGCCGTCGCCGCACCGGCAACAAACGCAAACGGAAGGTCCGCCGGCGTTGACAGCGATACCTGCGGGTTGCGCGCCGCGTTCACCGCGAATTCCCCGACCAGGATGGCGTAGGCGAGGTTGAGCGCCACGATCGGGAAGTAGATCAGCCACATCATGATGGCGAGCAGCGCGCGCATGCATCGCAGCAGAATGAAGTCCCGCGGCCGGTCGCCGACGAGGCGCGGCCCGAGACAGGCATAGATGATGTCAGGTGCATCGACGATCAATTGGAAGAAGTTGCGCAGGATCGAAAACAGGCCGCGTTGCACGCGTGAAATATCGGCCCAGTAGAATTCGGCCACGGTCAGCGGTCTCCCGCCGAGTTCGGTGCGCGCGAGGAAGTAGCCGGCACTGCCCATCGCCGAGGGAGGTTCGCGCAGGATCTTTTCCGGCACCGGCACCGGCGCCGCCTCGCCGACGCGACCAAGCGCGGCGAGGAACTGGTCCAGCGCATCGCGCTGGCGCTGGTCGCCGATACCGTGCAGCAAGACGATGGCCCGGCGCTTTTCCGACGCTGCCATTGATCGGCCTCCTCGTCGCGATACTCAACGCGAGATGTGCGCCGCACGCTATCATGCCGGACCTGCAAAATTGTGTTGCCGAAGTACTACCAGGGCTGCGAATCGCACCCTGTGTCCGAGGCGGCGGTGCGCCCGATACCTCGCGTCTGACCAACCCTTGTTCGGCGAAAGGTCCCGGTTTCGGGACATTTCCGAACTTCCTCTTGACCTTCCAGTGACTACAAGGTCCATATCCGGGCGATGGAAGCGACCAAGCCGACAAACGCCTTGTCACGTGCATCGTCCTGTTGCCCCGAGGAACAGCCGCCCTCGGCCGCTGACCTGTCGTGCTGCCCGTCCAGCGGCGCTGCAGCGCAGCCGGCAAAGCGCCGCGTCGACTGGATGCTTTGGGGCAGCGCAGCTGCGGTCGCTTTGGGTTATGCAGGCCATCTGCTCGCTGGATCTGCGGCCGGCGAGCACGGCGCGCTCGCCCATTTCGCGGGCGGCACGTTCGAACTCATGAACGCCATGTGGTGGGGCATCTTGCTCGGCATCTTCTTTGTCGGCCTGCTCGACCGGGTTCCACGCGAAATCGTTGTTTCCGCGCTGGCGGGCGACCGCCGCACGACCGGCATCCTGCGTGCCACCGCGGCCGGTGTTCTGTTCGACCTGTGCAGCCACGGCATCTTGATGGTCGGCATGAAACTCTATGAGCGCGGCGCGACGATCGGCCAGACGGTTGCATTCCTGCTGGCAAGTCCGTGGAACTCTCTCAGCCTCACGGTCATCCTTATCGCGCTCATCGGCTGGTGGTATACCCTTGCCTTCATCCTGCTGTCGGCCGTGATCGCGGTCATCACCGGTTGGCTGTTCGATGCCCTGGTCGCAAGCGGCCGCCTGCCGGACAATCCGGCCCGTGCCAGTGCGAGCGAACTGACCGATGTCAGCCTCTGGACGGCGGTACGCACCTGGCTCCGTGACGTCAGGCCCAGCTGGTCGGGCTTCGGTACGATGCTGTTGGACGGCCTCAAGGGCTCGCGCATGGTTTTGCGCTGGCTACTTTTCGGCGTCGTCATAGCCGCCGGGCTTCGCGCCGTCATTCCCCCGGATGCGTTTGCCGACTGGTTCGGCCCGACGCTGTTCGGCGTCATGCTGACCGTCATTGCTGCCACGATTATCGAGGTCTGTTCAGAAGGCTCGGCACCGATCGCGGCAGACCTCGTGACGCGGGCATCGGCCCCGGGCAACGGCTTCACGTTTCTGATGGCCGGCGTCGCGACCGACTACACCGAGATCATGAGCCTCAGGGACACCACCGGCTCGTGGAAGATCGCGCTGACGCTGCCGCTGATTGCGGTGCCGCAGACATTGCTCGTGGCGGTGTTCCTCAACTATTTGGCATAGTGCGCGACGCCCACTGCCTGGACCGACGTCATTAGGCAGCTGATCGTTGGTCGCACCGCGGCGACGATCGCATGGCGATTTGCTATGATGCGGGCTGCTCATCCGGCCATTCAACTTGGTAACGACATCGATCCATGACGCTGACCCGCGAACATTCCGATGCTGCAACGCCGGCAGCCAAGCTCGACTACGACGCCATCATCATCGGCGCCGGCATTTCCGGTCTCTACCAGCTCTATCGGCTGCGAGAGCAGGGCCTCCGTGTCCGCGTCTTCGAAGCCGGCACCGGCGTTGGCGGGACCTGGTACTGGAACCGCTATCCGGGCTGCAGGTTCGATTCGGAAAGCTACTCCTACGGCTATTCTTTCTCGCAGGAAGTGCTTGATGAATGGGACTGGACCGAGCACTTCGCGCCGCAACCGGAAACCGAGCGCTATCTCAACTACGTTGCCGACAAGTTCGACCTGCGCCGCGATATCCAGTTTTCAAGCCGCGTGACGGCGGCTCATTTCCACGACGAACAGCACGCCTGGCAGATCACGCTCGAGGACGGAACGGCGCATCGCGCGCGCTACCTTGTCGCCGCCGTCGGTCCGCTGTCGGCGCCGACGTTTCCGCGTCTCGAAGGCATCGATGATTTCATCGGCGAGGCCTACCATACCGGTCTTTGGCCGAAGCACCCGGTCACGTTCGAGGGCAAGCGCGTTGCCGTCATCGGCACCGGCGCGACGGGCGTCCAGGCGATCCAGGAGATCGCCAAGACGGCTGGCCATCTGACCGTGTTCCAGCGCCGCCCGAACTGGTGCACACCGCTTCAGAATCGCCCCATCACCGAGGCCGAGATGGCGGAAATCCGCGCCAGCTACCCGGAAATCTTCAAGCGCTGCGAGGAAACGGCCGCCTGCTTCCTTCACACCATCGACCCGCGCGGTACGTTTGAAGTCAGTGAGGAGGAGCGCAACGCCTTCCTCGAAGAGCGCTACTGGTCGCAGGGCTTCGGCATGTGGCAGGGCAATTTCCGCGACATGCTCACCGACCGCGCAGCGAACCGGATCATTTCGGATTTCGTGGCCGAAAAAGTGCGCGCGCGCGTCCGTGATCCGAAAATCGCCGAGATGCTGATCCCCAAGGACCACGGCTTCGGTACCCGGCGCGTCCCGCAGGAGACTAACTACTACGAGGTCTACAACCAGCCCAACGTCGAGCTTGTCTCGATCCTCGACACCCCGATCGAACGCATTACCGAGACCGGCATCAGGACGTCCGCTGGCGAGTATGAGTTCGACATGATCGTCTACGCCACCGGCTTCGATGCCATCACCGGCAGTTTCGACCGCATCGATTTCAGGGGGGCCGGCGGACAGCTCCTCAAGGACAAGTGGAAGGGCGGGCCGGAAACCTTCGTTGGCGTCATGGTCAACGGCTTTCCCAATATGTTCATGGTCATGGGCCCGCACACCGCGCTCGGCAACATCCCGCGGTCGATCGAATACAACGTCGAGTGGGTGCGCGACCTGATCGCCTACCTCGACGCCAACGCCTTCACCTTCGCCGAGCCGACGCCGGAAGCAGTCGCGGAATGGACCGCCTTCGTTGCCGAAAAGGCCGAGGGCCTGCTGTCCAACGAAGTCGATTCCTGGATGACCGGCGTCAACATGAACGTCGAAGGCAAACAGACCCGCGTGCTCGCGCGCTATTCGGGAACCGCGCCGGAATACCGCGAACGCTGCGATCGCATCGCCGAGGCCGGCTACCCGGGTATAACGACGGCCTAAGGAACCGCTGAACAAGTTCCACCGACATCCCTTGCCCTACACCACAGCGTCATCCCGTCGAAGGTGCGCGACCCAAGCGGGTCTCCACTTGGCCTGCGCCGGCGGTGAGCCGCTTGGGTTGGCGATGAGCGTTAACGCCGCGTTCAATCGAGGGCCGCTTAGGTTCCTGCCGCCCGACATCGGATGTTTCCGATGTCGGCCTGTTGTTTTGAAGAACTCGGGAACACCCGAGTTCTGGTGCAGGAATGACGAAGGGGGAAAGAACACGGGAATACCCGCGTTCTTGCGCAGGAATGACGGTGGTGGATCGTTCAATTGAAGGACGCGGGTGTTCCTGAGTTCTGCAATTGTCGCGAGAACTCAGGTGTTCCTGAGTTCTGCAATTGTCGCGAGAACTCAGGTGTTCCTGAGTTCTGCAATTGTCGCGAGAACTCAGGTGTTCCTGAGTTCTGCAATTGTCGCGAGAACTCAGGTGTTCCTGAGTTCTGCAAGTAATGAGCGACACCGATTAGGGCGCGACGACCTCGATCAGCAGGCCGCGGGCCGTCACCCGGCGCTGTGCCTGTGCCATAGACAGTTCCATGCCGGCTGGCGGCGCGATCGCATTGGTCGGGCGCGTTGCCGGCGAAGACGGGCTGGAGGCTTGCGTGATCGGCGAGCCGGCGGGCGCCGTGCGATCCGCGCCGACCGCACGGACATAATCCTTGAACCCCCTACATTGCGGCAGATCATGGGTTGGCCGCCCGGCCTCGCGAGCAATCCGAATGGCGTTATGACAATAAAGCAGCGAATGCGGCGGCAGGTTGATCGAAAGGCGCACGCCGACGCTGGCGGCATGTCCGGTGCTCGACGCGAACGCGATCAATAGAACGACAAGGATGGTCACGCGGTACATAACATCTCTCACGCAAAGGCAGCGTGCGCGAAGCAAAGCAAGCGCCATGCCTGTTTGCGCGCCGACCACCACCGTCCGACGCCACACGAAGTGTTAAGACTTAAATGATCCGCGTGCCATTTTGAAACGATGAATTAATCCTGGCACTGATCGCAGTCATCGCCCGAGGCCCGCTTTCAAGCCGATGGAAAGCGGCATCGCTGCGCTTGCACTCTCGCTGCCAAGACCCGACAATGGTGCAAATTCCAACGGCGCACCAAAAAACGGAAAAGCCGGTCATGCCCATTCCACTCGCAACCCTGCAGGCCACTGCCGAAGAACTGATGGCCAAAGCCGCCATCGAGATCCCGGACGATTACCTGGCGGGCCTCGAAAAGCTTGCCGACACCGAGAGCGGCGAACTTTCCGCCTTCGTCATTCGTGCCATGCTCGACAACTACGAGGCAGCCAAGGAGGATCGCCGGGCCATGTGCGGCGACACCGGCGTGCCGCGCTGGTACGTCAAGATCGCCAATGAGGCGCAAATCGAGGGCGGCCCGGTGGCACTCGAAACGGCGCTCAGGGTGGCGACCGCCAACGCCACCCGTGAGGTTCCGCTGCGCCCCAACCGCGTGCACCCGCTATGGCGGACGGACCACGACAACAACGTCGGCATCAACGCGCCTGAGATCGAGTATTCATTTCATCCCGAAGGCGACTGGGTCGACCTGACCACCGTCCACAAGGGCGGGCTTTTCGGCAGCGACTACCGGATGTTGTTCCCCGGCGATGGACTGGACGGCATCAAGCGCTTCTATCTCGACACGCTGGTCGCCTTCGGCAAGCGCGGGCTCGCCTGCCAGCCGGCCATCGTCGGCGTCGGGCTCGGCGGCTCGAAGGACACCTGCATGGTGCTTGGCAAGCAGGCCGCCTGCCTCAGGACCGTCGGCTCCAAGAACCCCGATCCCAAGATCGCGGCGCTCGAGGATGAATTGCGCGACATTGGCAACGCCACCGGCATGGGGGCGATGGGCTTCATGGGCTCGTCGATGGTCGTCGACTGCCACATCGAGGTCGGCTATTGCCACACCGGCGGCATGCCGATGAGCGTGCACATGTTCTGCCTGTCGTCGCGCCGCGCCGTTGCCCGCGTGCATGGTGACGGCCGCGTCGCGTACCGCACCGATCCGATGTGGTTCACCGACTATGCACGGCGGTCAACGCCGACCTGGCAGGAGCCTGCCCGTGAAGCGGCGGAGTAAGAGCACATGGCGACGACGGCTGTGACCCCGGACACGCTCGATCCGCGTTCGACCGAATTCGCGGCCGATCCCTACCCGATCCTGGCGCACTTGCGAGAGACCAACCCGGTGCATTGGAGCCCGGCACTCAAGGCTTGGGTCGTCACCCGCTACGACGATGTGCGGGCCGTGTTGCTGGATGGCGCACTCTCATCCGACACGGTGACACCGTTTTACCGGGCCCAGCCCAGCCGCACGCAGGCCGAAATCGAACTCCTGATGCGTTATCTCGGCAATTGGCTCGTATTTCGCGACCCGCCGGATCACACCCGGCTGCGGCGGCTCGCATCACGCGTCTTCACAACCGGCTCGCTTGCAGCCATCCGCCCCAACGTCGAAAGCATCGTCGCCCATCTGCTGGCCGGGATCGAAGGACGCGACAGAATTGATCTGGTGGCCGATTTCTCCAACCGCCTGCCCGCCTACGTCATCATGGACATGCTCGGCATTGCCCGCGACCGTCTCGGCGAGATCAAGCACTGGTCGGACGAAATCAAGCTGTTCATCGGCGCCGCGCAGAACACGCCCGACAAGTACGAGCGCGCACGATCCGGCGTCACGGCCATGGCCGCCATGTTCGAACAGTTGATCGACGAGCAGCGCACGAACCCGCAGGACAACGTGCTGGGCATGCTGGTCCGCGCCAACAGTAGCGAGGATGGCCGCCTGTCCGATGACGAACTGGTCGCAACCGCCATCCTGTTTTTGTTCGCCGGCCACGAGACGACCACCAACCTGATCACGATGGCGTCTCTGCACATGATGAGCTTTCCTGATCAGCGCGACCGCTTTGTCGCGCTCAGCGATCCGCAGGCGATTGCCGTTGCGATTGAGGAATTCCTGCGCTTCGACGGGCCGACGCCGTCCATGGTCCGCGTTGCGGTTCGCGATCACCAGATCGCAGGTTTGGACGTTGCAGCCGGCGAACGCATCTATGCCCTGATTGCGGCAGCCAACCATGACCCGGCGGTGTTCGATCGCCCGCGCCAGCTCGACGTAACGCGCACCCCGAACCGGCACGTCACATTCGGCTTCGGTGCTCATTTCTGCCTTGGCGCCCCGCTCGCCCGGATGGAAGCGTCAATCGCTCTGCCGGCGCTGCATCGCGCCTACCCCGCCATGCAGTTGAACGGCGAACCGGCATGGGCTGACGGCCTGACGCTCAGAGGCCCGACGTTCCTGCCCGTGCGCCTGACGACACAATAAACCAACCGGAACCGACCATGGCTGACGGATCTTTGAAGACGACAACCCTGTCCCTGCCCGCGACGACGGCAGACCTGCGCAAGCTGGAAATCGGCACCGTCGTCTACCTCAACGGCCGCGTCTTCACCGCCAGGGAAGGTGTCTATAAGCGCGCGGTCGAGGACGGCGAGCCTCTGCCGGTGTCGCCGGCGGAACTCGGCACTGCCAATTTCCACTGTTCGCCGGCGGCCGCGATCGGCGAAGACGGCAGCCTCAACGTCGGCGCCGTGACAGCCACCGCCTCCTTCCGCTTTGCCAAGTGGCTCGATGGCTGGTTCAAGATTTCCGGCTGCAACGTGATCATCGGCAAGGGCGGGATGTCGGGCGAGATCTACAAGTCCGTCTTCGTGCCCAACAACGCCGTTTATCTGACCACCGTCGGCTACGGGACAGGCGCGTTGCTCGGGCGTGGCATCAAACAGGTGGTCGCAGCCCACTGGGTCGACGAACTTGGCCTGGCACAGGGCATGTGGGTGTTGGATGTTGAGAACTTCGGCCCATTTCTCGTCGATAGCGACCTTGACGGCAATTCACTGTTCGAGCGTGAGAACGCCAAGATCGCAGCCAACATCGGCAAGCTTTACGAGGGCACGCGGCCGGCAACCCTGCGCCGCTACGGCGAGACGGACGACAAGACCGACGAGGTCATTTGACGGGTCGCATCCCGAGGCCTGTCACAGGCGCGCAACACGAAGCGCACCGTGCTCGATCGATCGTGATTGGCGAACTGCCGTCAACTACCTATAGTGCGCGGGCTTGAAGTCATTGGGAGGGGATATGTCCGAAAAACTTGGGATTGGTGCAGTGTTTCCGGAACTGACGCTGAACGTTGTCGGTGGCGAAACGCTCAATCTGCCGGGCGGCCTTGGCGGCAACTACAAGGTCATCCTGTTCTATCGGGGGCATTGGTGACCGTACTGCCGCCGGCAGTTGGTCGGCTTTGCAGAAAAATCAAATGAACTCGCCGAACTTGGTGTCTCCGTGGTCGCCGCCAGCGTCGATCCGCTCGACAAGGCGAAGGACGTGGCCGATGAGGTCAACTTCCCGATCGGCTACGGCGTCACGCGCGACATTGCAGACAAGCTCGGGTCGTGGTGGGAAGAGCGCCGCCAGATCATCCAGCCGTCCGAATTCATCGTCGGGGCGGATGGCAAGGTCCGCGCGTCAAGCTACGCGGATGGCCCGGTGGGACGCATGCTCGCCGAAGACGTTATCCGCTTCGTCACGTTTCTGGAGTCCCAGAAAAAATAGCCTCGCTGGCACGGCCTGGCGTGTGCGGCCCGATTGTCGTCGGGCCGCATTTTTTGTGTGCCCGCGGTGTCGTGCGTGCGTTTATTGTGCCAGGGACAAGTCATGAACCGCGCGTCTGTTCCGATTATCAAGGATCTGGTCTTGATCGGCGGCGGCCACGCGCACGTCACCGTCCTGAAGCGCTTCGCGATGCGACCCGTGCCGGGCGTCCGGCTGACCCTGATTTCGCCGGATGCCCACACGCCCTATTCCGGCATGCTGCCGGGCCTGATCGCCGGCCACTACACCTACGATGAAGCCCACATCGACCTGATGCCGCTGTGCCGCTTCGCGGGCGCCCGATTCATCCTCGGCGCCATCGAACGGGTCGATGCGTCCGCCAAAGTTGTGCACCTTCCGGGTCGCCCCGCGATCCCCTACGACACGCTATCGATCAACGCCGGTTCGATGCCGGACCCGTCAAGCGTTCCAGGCGCCGACGGGCGTGTCATACCGGTCAAGCCGGTGGCCGGGTTTCTCGATGCCTGGCAGGCGCTGCGCGAGCGCGTTCTGGCAAAGCCCGCAAGCCGCATTGCAGCGATCGGCGCCGGTGCAGGTGGCGTCGAACTTGCGTTGTCCGCCCAGTTCGCCCTGAAGCAGATGTTGGCGGACCACAGCATCGCGGGGCGGCCCGAATTCCACATCGTCACCCAGGGCGGTGAAATCCTTGCAACCCACAATCGGCGTGTGCGCCGGAAGTTCCGGGAAATTCTCGACCAGCGCGGCGTCACACTGCATCTGGATTTCTGTGTCGATCGCGTCGACGATGTCGGCGTCCACGCCGGTGCGCGTGCGCTTGCCCTGGACGAAGTTCTGTGGGTGACGGGCGCCGATCCGGCGCCGTGGATCGCAGCGTCCGGTTTCGCGACGGACGAGCGCGGCTTCATCGAGGTCGACGACACGTTGCGCTCGACGTCGCACCAGGATGTCTTCGCAGCCGGTGACATTGCCGGTGTGGTCGGCCATCCGCGACCGAAGTCGGGCGTGTTCGCGGTCCGCCATGGCCCGCCGTTGGCCGAAAACCTGCGTCGCGCGGTGCTCGCGCGCGCGCTCAAGGCATTCCGGCCGCAAACCGATTTCCTTAGTCTCGTCTCGACCGGTGACAAGCATGCCGTCGCCTCTCGCGGTCCCTGGTGCCTGTCCGGCGACTGGGTCTGGCGCTGGAAGGACTACATCGACCGCAGCTTCATGGAGAAGTTCAACACCCTGCCGGACATGACCGAACAGGACCGCCGGGCAACCGTGCCCGCGCTGCCTCCGGAACTCGACACGCCTGATGTGCGCGACCGCCTGGGTCCGCTCACCATGCGCTGCGGCGGCTGCGGCGCCAAGGTTGGTGCCGGCACGCTGGCCAAGGCGCTCGCCGGTCTCGATGTGGTCGCGCGCGACGATGTCGTCGCCGGTCTCGGGGCATTGGATGATGCAGCCATCCTCGCGCCACCGCCCGGCAAGCACCTGGTTCAGACGGCTGACTTCTTCAGGTCGATGACCGACGATCCCTTCGTCTTTGGCCGCATCGCCGCCAACCACTGTCTCGGAGACATCTATGCGATGGGTGGCGAGCCGCACTCGGCACTGGCGATCGTGACGTTGCCGCCCGGACTGCCCGAAAAAACCGAAGCCCTGATCGCGCAACTGATGGCCGGCGCCACCGACGTTCTGAACGACGCCGGATGCACGCTCATCGGCGGGCACACCGGCGAAGGCGCCGAACTGGCGTTGGGGTTTTGCGTCAACGGAATTGTCGCGCCCGGCACCGCCCTGCGCAAAGGCGGTATGCATCCGGGCGATGCCGTCATCGTCACGAAACCGATTGGCAGCGGTGCGCTGTTTGCTGCCGAAATGCGGGGCAAGGCGAAGGGGCGCTGGGCGCAGCGCGCACTCGCCAATGCTCTTGTCGCAAACCGCAACGCTTCCCTTGTCCTGCGCGACCATGGCGCCACCGCATGCACCGACATCACCGGCTTCGGACTTGTCGGTCACCTCGTCGAAATGGTTGCCGCCTCGGATTGCGCCGTGAACCTTGAACTGGCGCGCGTGCCGCTGCTCGACGGCGCTCTGGCGACCATCGAGGCCGGTATCACGTCATCCCTGCAGCACGACAACCTTAAGATGCTCGCCCATGTCGCGGCCGATGCGTCGCTCCTGCAGGATGGTCGCGTCCAGCTGCTCTTCGATCCGCAAACCGCCGGCGGCCTGCTTGCCAGCGTCCCGGCCGACAACGCCGCGGCATGTCTCGCCGCCCTGCGCCAGGCCGGCTACCGGGCAGCCGAAACCATTGGACATGTCACCACCCGGCCGGCCGCCGCGACGCCTGCCGCGATAACGCTGCGCTAAGGCATATCGCAGCAAAACGGATCGCTCATAAGGGAGCAACGCGACCCGGCCGAAAGGCCGCCCCGCCGGAGCCGCCGCGCGCAGCGCGCTTAGCGGCGTGAGGCAAACAACCCGAAGGGAGCAACGCGACCCGGCCGAAAGGCCGCCCCGCCGGAGCCGCCGCGCGCAGCGCGCTTAGCGGCGTGAGGCAAACAACCCGAAGGGAGCAACGCGACCCGGCCGCAAGGCCGCCCCGCCGGAGCCGCCGCGCGAAGCGCGCATAGCGGCGCGAGACAAAAAAACCCGAAGGGAGCAACGCGACCCGGCCGCAAGGCCGCCCCGCCGGAGCCGCCGCGCGCAGCGCGCATAGCGGCGTGAGGCAAACAACCCGAAGGGAGCAACGCGACCCGGCCGAACGGCCGCCCCGCCGGAGCCGCCGCGCGCAGCGCGAATAGCGGCGTGAGGCAATGAAACCCAAACCCGAAGGGAGCAACGCGACCCGGCCGAACGGCCGCCCCGCCGGAGCCGCCGCGCGCAGCGCGCATAGCGGCGTGAGGCAAACAACCCGAAGGGAGCAACGCGACCCGGCCGAACGGCCGCCCCGCTGGAGCCGCCGCGCGCAGCGCATAGCGGCGTGAGGCAAACAACCCGAAGGGAGCAACGCGACCCGGCCGAACGGCCGCCCCGCCGGAGCCGCCGCGCGCAGCGCGAATAGCGGCGTGAGGCAAAGAAACCCAACAATAGTGTCAGGCATCATCCCGGTTTAAAGTGTCAACTATCAACCCGGTCGTTCTATCGCCGGGATCCCCTCCCGACGTGTAATGCGAGGCTTGCAGAATGCACGAACTTGTTCGCATGGGCGCGACTGACGTCGTCCGGTGCTTGAAGGCCGGTGACGTCACACCGCTCGAATTGATCGACATTCTCGAAACGCGCATCGGGGACGTCGAAGCCGACATCAACGCCCTGCCGACGCTGTGCCTGGAGCGCGCGCGCGATCATGCCCGTCGCCTGATGGAGACCGGTCAATGGCGCGACAACGGCACGCCGGGCTGGCTTGCCGGGCTGCCGGTCGCCATCAAGGACCTCAACGACGTTGCCGGCGTGCGAACCACCTACGGCTCGCCGATCTTCCGCGATCATGTCCCGGCCACATCCCACCCCGTCGTCGACAGGATCGAGCAGCATGGCGGCATCGTCATCGCCAAGTCCAACACACCGGAATTCGGCGCCGGCGGTTCGACCTTCAACGAGGTGTTCGGGCGCACGCGCAATCCCTGGAACACGTCACTGACGTCCGGCGGTTCAACGGGCGGCGGCGCAGCGGCGCTGGCAGCCGGCGAGGTCTGGCTGGCGCACGGCTCGGACCATGGCGGCAGCTTGCGCCGTCCGGCGACGTATTGTTCGGTCGTCGGATTGCGGCCATCGCCCGGCCGTGTGACGCGTGGCACCAAGGATGATGTCTTCTCGACGCTCTCGGTGCAGGGCCCGATGGCACGAACGGTTGCCGACGTGGCGCTGTTCCTCGACACCATGGCGGGATTTTGCCCGCACGATCCGCTCACCTTTGATGCCCCGTCGCAGTCCTTCGCCGCCGCCGCTGCCGAAGCGCGCCCGCCCGGCCGCATTGCCGTTGCCGCCGACTTTGGCGGCCAGATCCCGGTCGACCGCGAGACGCGCGAGATCTGCACGGCCGCCGCGCTGAAGTTGCAGGAGACCGGCGCCATCGTCGAAGCTGCCGCGCCGGACCTCGGCCCCATTGCCGAGACGTTCCTTGCGCTGCGCTCACAGCACTTCGCCGTCGTCTACGAGGAAATGATCGCAGCCCACGGCGATCAGATCAAACCGGACATCATCTGGAATACGCAGCGCGGCTTCGAGCAGACCACCCGCGACGTTGCGCGCGCCGAACGCGCGCGTGCACAGCTCTTCCGGCGTCTCGATGCGTTCTTTGAAACCTACGACTGTCTGATAACGGCGGGAGCTTCGACACCGGCCTTCGACGTCAACCTGCGCATGCCGGAAAAGATCGACGGCCAGGTCCTTGAGCACTATCTCGGCGCATCGCTGATTACCGGCGCGATTTCGGTCACTGGCCACCCCGCGATCGCTGTGCCCTGCGGCTTTGACCGGTTCGCCCGCCCGGTCGGCGTGCAGATCGTCGGGCGTCCGCGCGGCGAAGCCCGGCTGTTGCAGATTGCACGGGCCTTCGAAGAAGTCATGGCAGTTGCAGACGCCGTACCGATCGATCCGCGCGCGGGAACCGTGCCCGGAAGCTGATCGCGCGATTGGCCTGCGCGCCTGACCTGGCAGCAGCCCCGCTCCGGCTACGCCGCCACGCCGAAGTCGATCAGGGAGCGGATCGCGCGGCCTTCCTTCATCGCCGTGAAGCCGTCGTTGATATCCTCGAGCTTGATCTTGTCCGAGATCCAGTCGTCGAGGTGCAGCCGGCCCTGCAGATAAAGCTCGATCAGGCGCGGCATGTCGGTCCGGAAGCGGTTGGAGCCCATCGACGATCCCTGGATCTTGCGTTCGCGCAGAAAGTCGAAGCCGTGCAGTTCGATCTTCTCGCCGAACGGCACCATGCCGACGATCGTTGCCGTGCCGCCGACCCGCAGCATCTCGAACGACTGTTCGGCCGTGCGCTTGAGACCGAGGCATTCGATGGCGTGGTCGACGCCGCCTTTGGTCAGGCCCTTGACCTGTTCGACCGGGTCCGCGTCGTTTGGATTGACCAGGTCCGTCGCGCCGAGTTTGGTTGCAAGCTGCAGCTTGACCGGGTTGGTGTCGACGGCGATGATTCGGCCCGCGCCGGCCACGTGCGCGCCGTTGATAGCCGCCATACCGACGCCGCCGCAACCGATCACGGCAACCGTTTCACCGAAGCGCACGCTGGCCGTGTTTACGACCGCGCCGAAGCCCGTCATCACGCCGCAGCCGATGAGCGCTGCGCGATCGAGCGGCATGTCCTCGCGGATTTTGACGATGGCGTTTTCATGCACCAGCATTTGCTCGGCGAACGACGACATGTTGATGAACTGGTGCAGCCGCTCCGACTTGTCCCATTCGAGCCGCTCCGACTGTCCGGGCAGCATCTTGACGTCCGTGTTGGTGCAGATCACCGTCCGCCCGCTGGTGCACTGCTCGCAGGTGCCGCAGAACACCGACAGGCAGGTGATGACATGGTCGCCGGGCTTCACGTAGGTCACTTCCGAGCCGACCTGTTCGACGATCCCCGCCGACTCGTGGCCGAGAACCACCGGCAGCGGATGCGGATAGAGCCCTTCGATGAAGTGCAGGTCGGAATGGCAGAGCCCCGCATAGGCCGTGTTCAACAACACCTCGTGCGCGCCAGGTTTCCTGGTTGCGATGTCTTCGATCACCAGCGGTGTGTTAGGCTCATAAAGTACGGCGGCCTTCATCGAACGCTCCTGTAGGGGTCTGAAATGTGCACGGCCGGAAATGTAGCTCCAACCGGGCAGCAATAGCCAACGCAAAAGCGTGGCGCGCGCAAGACCGGCACTGTCGCGAGCACCGCAGGTGGAAGACGCAAGGTCCGCCCCGCCTGTTGAAGGGAGGGTGGAATGACCGATGCTGCAACCTTGCACCGCGACGCCTACGTCATCGATGGCCTCGTCTATCACTGCGACGGCGACGTGACGGACCTGCGCGCCGGCAGCATCGATGCGCTGAACATCACCACCTGCCACTTCGAAGCCGACTTTCCGGAAGCCTGCGCCGAGATCGCCCGCTGGCACGGTATTCTTGCCGCACCGGATTCCCCCTGGCATCAGATCGAAACGGCGGCCGACTTCGACCGCGCGCGGGCCGCCGGCAAGATCGGTCTCATCATGGGTTGGCAGAACACCCGCCCCGTTGCCGACGACCTGGACCGCCTGCACTTTTTCCGGCGCCTCGGCCTGCGCGTTATGCAACTCACCTACAACTACCGCAACCAGTTCGGCGACGGCTGCCTCGAGCCCGAGGAGGCGGGCCTCACGCTGCTCGGCCGCGATGCGGTGCGCATCATGAACGACATCGGTGTCGCCATCGATCTGAGCCACGTCGGCCAGCGCACGATGCTGGACGTCATCGAGGCTTCCGAGCAGCCGGTCCTGATCACCCATGCCAACGCCCGCGCGTTCGCCGACCTGGAGCGCAACAAAACCGACGACATCATCAGGTTGGTCGCCGAAAAGGGCGGCGTCATTGGCGCCAGCATCTACGGGCCGATGTGCTGGGACCAGGATCCCGGCAGGAAGCCGACGCTCGAAGACTATGTGCGCCATCTCGACTACATCGTCGAACGTGCCGGCATCGACCACGTCGGCTTCGGCACGGACCTGGCAACCGGCGCGAACTTCGCGCGCATGGCCCACGAACGCGGCCACTGGCGGCGCTGGGAAGGTATCAATCGCTTCAATCGGGTCTTTGGCGAGGAGATCCCCGCCCGCTATCTCGCCGACTGCAACACGCACAGTGATCTGCCAAAAATCACCGAACTGTTACTGGGCCGCGGTTGGCGAGAGGCCGATATCCGTGGCTATCTCGGCGGTAACTTCCGGCGCGTGCTGGCGGATATCTGGTCTGCGGGCGCGTAACGGCAACGGCCCGAGGAGCTGCATTGGCTCGGTCACCGACGGTGCGCGAGCCGGGAGTTGCGCAAGGGCTCGGTTCCTGCTTGAAAGGGCAATCGCAATTGAGGGGTTGCGACCGAGGCTGAGCGATCGGCAGTGGCCAGTTGTGGAGCGGCGCATGCGTATCACGGCCCTGGTTGTCGCGGGATTTGCGGCGTTATCGGCGTCTGGACTGGGCCTGGAAAGCGCAATAGCGCAGGGCAACAGTACGAACGTTGGTCTCAATGTCCGTCCCGGGCTCTCGATGTCCTGCGATGATGTCGTGGAAATCGAATTCACGGCACAGCAAATCGCCGAGATGCTCACCGGCAACAGTTCGGCGGATCAGGGAATTCCCTTGCCATCGACCAGCACTTCGGTCAGCGGCAGCGGTTCGTCCTGGGACGTGACGATTACCGGCCTTGATACGTCTGTTCAGGCCGGCCGGCTCACCCAGCAGGTGCTGGATGTCTGCTCCGTTCGCGCTGTCGCTTTGCGTCGCAACAGCTACACGGTGTCGGTCGCCCTGACCGGCAACACCTGGCTCGATGGTCCCGGCGGTTCGCGCGTCCGCGTCACCGACGTGCGCCTCCGCCTGGCGGACTCGAACAGCGCCTTTGCTGAACAGGTGGTAATTGATTGGTTCACGTTGCAGTTCAGGCTGCGCGGGCGTTTTCGCCTGGATGTGGAAATAGAGTTTGATTTCCAGCAGGCAATTCGGCCCGGCCTGCATTCCAGCGCCACGCCCGGCACGTTCCAAGTGACCGTAAGTCAACCATAAAGTAAACGCGAGTATATCCAGATTATACAACCTGTAGCTGTAATACGTGTGTGTGGATATTATTCTTCCGTACTGTGAATAGCGGGGATAACTATTTCGCAATGACTTGTCCCTAACTTTCCTTCGTGGTGACAAATCCATCGTGAGTTAGGGCAAGTAGATGAGAAAGTTTGTAAGAGTAGCGTGCGCTGCAATGGCGCTGGCGGCAGCCATGCCGTCCGGTGCGAAAGCAGCAAGTGTGACCGTTGACGTCGATGTGACGTTGCCGCAGTTGCTGCTGCTGTACTGCTACAGCGACGTCAGCGTTACGGTGCCGGCACAACAGCTCGCCAACCTGGTTGGTGCTGGCGTGACGGTTACGGCGGAAGGTACGGCACCGGGCGGTGCAGCCGGCGATACATCGACCCTCGGCGCAACGTCGAGCAACGCAACCGTTTCGGGCAGCGACCTTGATGTGACGCTGAATGCAACCGGTGGCGTCAGCACGACCGGCCTGACGACCGCAACGCTCAATCTGAACAACGTCTGTGCAGTGCGCGGCCTTGCCAACAGCGCCGTGTCGATCGGCATTGGCGGGACCAGTGAGACGAGTTTGTCTTCGACGAGCAGCGGCTCGATCTCGATTACGGGATACACGCCGTCTCCGACGTCGGCGACGATCAGCCTTGGTTCTCCAACCGCGATCAATGTTGCGATGGGTCTCGACCTGTCTGGCGTGACGGGCGCCGGCAACTTCGCGATGTCGGGGACCGGCAACAAGATGATCGTGACAGCCACGCTGCCATAATCGGCGAAGGGCCGGAGCATCTGCTTCGGTCCGTCTCCCGGCGACGGTGTGGCGAAGTAGCGAGTTGGACGCGCGGGCGTCTTGCTTTCGTTCTTCAGGTCACGCGGGAGTACGGGGGAGTTCGAGTGTGACGGTTCATGGAATTGGATTGAGGATCGTGGTCGCCACGGTCCTCTTCGCGCTGGTATGTCCAGCGTATGCTTTCACCATCGCGGTTTCACCGGCACGCTTCGAAGAGCGCCTGACCGCCCGCCCGCAGACGCGCAACATCAAGGTCGTCAATTACGGCCGGCAACCGACGACGGTTCGGGTTCGCGTCGCCCACTTCGACCTTGATGAAAACAACAAGGTCCGCGAGATCGCGCCGACCAAGCAGTCGCTCGACCAGTGGATCATCGTGCGTCCTCTAGAGGTCACGATTCCGCCCGGAAAGGCGGCCACCGTCCGGTTTGCGATCAGACCGTTGGCACGGCCCACTCCCGGCGAGCACCGGGCGATGATCTTCCTCGAACAACTCGCAAGCCCGAAGCAGGCCAGGGAAAACGTGCTCAACGTGTCCTATCGCCTGGGCGTGGCCGTCTACGGCTATGCCGGCGGCTCCAAGGTGCGCACCAAGCTGCACGGCTTCAAGGCCGACGGCAACGGCTACGCGATGGACATCGAAAGCCTCGGCAACGCCCACAGCCGCATCAAGGGAACGTTCGGTTTGTGGTCGGCCGGCAAGTATCCGGGCAAGACCAAGGCCCTCACGGCTGTCGCGTCCGTTCGTAAGATTCGCGGCGGAAAAATCGTTCAGATCGAGGGCGCGGAACACTCGGGCGTTCTGCCTGGTTTCCCGGTGCTGCCGGGCTATCGCCGCACGGTGCTCGAAGGCTGGCGCAAGCCGCTCGCCAAGGGCACCTATCACATGGTCGCGAAGGGCACGGTGGGGGAGCTGCCCTTTACCAAACTGTTGACGTTCAAAGTCCAGTAGCCGCACCGGCACGAGTTCGCTAGCCGCATAGGCACGGGTTATGAGTAGTATTGCGTACCGGCAGCCTGCCACGCGGGCGCGCCTCCTTCACTGGATGGCGCGTGCGGTTTTTTACGCCATCGCTCCCGCGCTCGTCTGCGCGACCCCGCCTGCTGCAGTGGCGTTTACGGACTGCGAACGCGCGCTTATTTCGCTACCGCTCAATCGCGTTGAACAGGCGGTCAAGATCGACGCGGACACCCTGCTTGCGCGCGAGGTGCTCGGCGGCGCAGCCGAACAGCGCGCCTATCATCGCGACCGCCGGTATCGGCGCGCCGACGACCCGAACTCCCGCGTCATCAAGCGCCGACTTGACCGGCTGTGGAGAGTTCGCGTCTTGCGGTCCGTTCCGCCTGCCGCGCTGGTCGTCACGCATTCCCTCGTCGATGCCGATAACGATCGCTTTCACCACCAAGAGGAGTCTCAGGCCAACCTGCCCGTGCGCATTCGCCCGCTCGATCGCATCGTCGTCTGCCGCAACGCCACCCATCAGATCATCGAAGGCAGCGCTGAAATGGTTATCAGCGTCGGCCGGCTGCCCCTTGCCGGGCGCTATCGTGGTTCGATCCTCACGGATGTGAGGGTGCCATGAACCGCATCGCACCGGGTATCACGCAGTTGGCTTGCACGACGGGTCCGAGACTTAAGGCCCAGCGTGAGGCCGCCGCCTGTGCTCTGGTGCAAACGCCGCAGCCACGTGCTCTCGCTTCGCCATTGCTGTGCTGCCTGCTGGCGATCATCGCCGTGATCGTCGCCCTTCCGCGCGCCGCCGAAGCCCGCCGCGAGCCGGAGGAGGACCTGGTCGGTATCGTCATCGCCCGGCAGGAGGTGGCGACGCTGCTCGTCCTGCGTCACGGCGGACGTGTCTGGCTGCCGCTCGACGAATTCGCCGGCCTGACAAAGATGAAGCTGCCGCGGCCGATGCCGCGCTCCGGCGCCATCGTTCTGCGCACGCCGCTCGGCGAAACCGCGCTGCCGCGCGATCGCACCCGCAAGCAAAGCGGCGTACTTTACGTCGACTCACGCTATCTGGTCGACCAGTTGAACTTCAAGCTGGTGGCCAAGGAGGCCGAGGCCGCACTCGTCGTGATGACACCGTGGAACCGGCCCCGTCCGGACGATGGAAAAGTCGACACCAGCCAGTTGAAGCCGGAGGTGATGCCGCCCAATTTCGGAGTTGCTACCGCGCACGGCAGCATGAGCTATCAGGCCACCGGCAGCGGCGACAATGTCTTCGACAACGCCGTCCGCCTCACCGGCTTTGCAGAGCGCGGGGTCTGGCAGTTCGTCTATGAGGACGACATTCACGGTGGAGACCGCAAGATTCGGGACGCCGTGTGGATGCGCGAGCTCTCGCCGACCAGCCAGATCCAGCTCGGCCACCAGTCGATCGCACTCCATCCGTTGATGAACATCTACGAACTGACCGGCGTCCAGTATGCCTGGTCCGCCCGTCCGATCACCGTCAGCAGCGGCCGGTTTTATCCAGGCGCCCTGCTCACACGTCACGGTCGCCACCAGCGCAGCTTCACCGGCCGCGGCCCGGTTGGCGGTTGGGCGGAGCTGTGGGTCAACGACCTGCGCGTCAGCCGCCGCGATATCAACCTCGACGGCACGTACGAGTTCACGGACATTCCGCTGGCGAGCCGCCAGGCGAGGATCGAGATCCGGGTCTACGATCATCACCAGCCGGGCGCGCCGGTCGAGATCATCACCGACACGCTCGAACTGGCCGAACTGCTGCTCGATGCCGGCCAGGTCACGGTGCTGACGGGGGCCGGCAAGCGCGGCAACGCCTTCGATCTGCTGGGTGAAGAGACCGGCTACGGTGGCGGCATGGCCGGCTTCGTCTTCGGACGCTGGGGTGCGACCGACGACATCACGTTCGAGGCCGCAGCCGACCTTACCGAGGATGGCGGCCGGCTGCTCACCGGCGTCATCGCGCAGCTCAACCGCGGCATCATCGTGACGGCCTCCGGCGTCGTCGGCGACGAAGGTGAGCTTGGCTACGACACCGAGCTCTCCGCAAAGCGCGGCCGCTGGCAGCTCCTCCTCAACTCCTTCCGCGCCTTGGAAAAATCCACATCCGACGACAGCGACGCCGGCGCCAGCCGGTACAACTCGGCGGAACTGTCCTATGCCGCAAGCCGCTCCCTCGAGGTCGGCGTTCTCGCCCGCGAAGATGACGACGCGAAATTCGTTCTGCCGTTTGCCGTATGGTCGCCGTTCGCCAACACCATGATCCGGGTCCGTCCCGACCGCGTCGGCGACTACCGCGTCGATGCATTCTATCAGCAAACGCCGTACGACACTTATTCCCTGACGGTCGAGTATGAGTACGGCAGCCTCTCCTACACCCATATCTTTCGCAACATGGACCTGTTGATGAGCGTGCGCGGCGGCTATGAATTCGACGACGGCGGCGGCGATATCAGGCTCGCCTTTGCCGGCCAGAGCGCCTTTGGCAGCGAGATTTCGTGGCGCGCCGCGGTGCTGAGCGACGATGAACTCAACATTGGCCTTGAGCTGTCGTTGCGCCGCAAACTGCGCGAAGGCGTGATCGGGTATCTCGATGCCGCCAGCGGCCACCAGGATCGCGAGCGCACCGGATCCGTGTTCGGCGACAAGGACGATCTGCGCTTCCGGCTCGGCGTGAGCTTTGACCTGGCGGTTACGGAAAACGGCCTTTCGAAGGCCGCGCCGAGCGGCGTGCGCCCGGACGTCGGCAACATTGCCGGTATCGTTGCACCGACGGCGCGCGACGCGGATTTGGGCGGCATTCCGATACTCGTTGACGGCAAGTACCGCGGCCGCACCGAAAAGGACGGTTCGTTCTTCGTGCCGAACATCAAGACCGGCAACCATGTTGTCGAATACGAGGAAGACAAGCTGCCGTTGGAGCACGTTGCAAAAAAGCGCACAATCATTGCATCGGTCGCGCCGGGTGCCGTCACCAGCATGACGTTTGACACCGTCGTCCTTTATGGTGCCGCTGGCCAGGTCGTCGACAAGGCCGGCAACGCGCTCGCCGGGTTTGCCGTTGTCGTTCAGGACACCGCCGGCAAGGTGGTCGGCGAAAGCGAAACCAACACCTTTGGCTATTATCGCGTCGACAATCTTCCGCCTGGCAGCTATCGCCTCGCCGTGCGCGATGCCGAGGGGCGCCGGCTCGCAAGCCGAAACTTCATCGTTGCCTCCGACTACGCCTTCGAGGTCGATCTCAAGGTGGCCAAGACGGTCGCCGCCGCCAAGTCGCAGTAGCCGCAGCCACCGCCCTCACCAATGTCATCGCCGCCGGCCGTTCACGATTGAGGCGAAAGTTCCCCGCGCAGATCTTGCTGCAGCAGATTGCGCGCAGCCTCGCCTTCGGATCGCGCAAGGATGTGCATGAGTTTTACCAGCGCGGCCTCCGGCGTCATGTCACCGCCGCCAATGACGCCACAGGCGGCCAGCCCGGCGCTCGCACCATAGCGCCCCATGGCAACGGACCCCTCCAGGCATTGCGTGACGTTGACCGCAACGGCGTCGTTCGCCGCCAGCCCGGCCCTGAGCGCATCCAGAAACTCCGGTGCATCGGGCGCGTTGCCGGCACCGAATGTGCGCAGCACGACGCCGCGCACGCCGTCCAGTGTCAGCATGGCGTGAAGGTGGTCCGGCCGCAGGCCCGGATAGAGTGTGATATCAATCACGTTCGTATCGAGATCCTCGAGCAGTCGAAACGGCGCCCCGTCCGGCAGCGGCGCGACGCGCGGGCCGGCGAGCAGGTGGACGTCGTCGGCCACCTCGCCCAGGCGCCCGCCGTTCGGTGCATCGAAGGCCTGCCACGAGACCGCGCTCGTTTTGCGCACCCGGCAGCCACGCAGCACGCGGCCGCCGAAGACCACGAGCACTTCGGCGTGCACCGGCCCATCGCGGCGCGCAGCTGCCGCAACCAGCAGCGCCGCCCGATAATTCGCCACGGCGTCGTTGGGTGTCATCGCGAGCGGCACCTGCGAACCCGTCAGGACGACCGGTTTGGCCAGGTTCTCGAACATGAAGCTCAGCGCCGCCGCCGTGTAGGCGAGCGTATCGGTGCCATGGACGATGACGAAACCGTCGAACGCATCGTAGTTGTCGGCAATCTTGCGTGCGATGTCCTGCCAGTCGCCCGGTCCCATGGCGGACGAATCGAGCGCCGGTGCGAGACCGTCGATTTTGAGATCAATGTCGTCTGCCAACGCCGCCGGGGCAGCAAGCGCCTGGCCGAGGTCGGACAGCGCACGCGCCACCAAGGGCCGGCCGGCGAGGGAGGCATCCGGCGCCATCCCGAATGTTCCTCCGGTATAAAGAACGAAGAGCCTGGTTTGCGCCATTCCTGATCCACGCGTGCGGCGGGTTTGCGTGATGCCTTATAGTCCGGCACCGGCCATTGTCTCGATGCCGCGGGCGGCCGCGGCCCTGCCTCTACTCTTGCACCTGCCGGCCCGCGTGGCTACTAAACCGGGCGCATCGCCTTTCCGGACTTGCAATCGCAGCGCCCGCATGACTTCGCTTCGACAGGACCACGTCGTGACCACAACCGCCGCCTCCTCCGATCATCCCTCTGCGCCCACGATAGCCGAGGCGCGCCGGAAGCTGCGCGATCGCGAGCTGAGTGCAGCGGAACTTTGTGAGCACTACATTGCGCGCGCCATCGAGCACCGAGATCTCAACGTCTATCTCACCGAGACGTTCGACAGGGCGCGCGAACAGGCAGCGGCATCGGATGCCCGCCTGGCCGCGGGCGAGGCCCGTGCGCTCGACGGCATTCCGTTGGCGGTCAAGGACAACTACTGCACCGAAGGTATTCGCACGACCGCCGGCTCGCGCATTCTCGACAATTTCGTGCCGACCTACGAATCGACCATCACCCGTCGCCTGTTCGATGCCGGCGGGGTTCTCATCGGCAAGGCCAACCTTGATGAATTTGCGATGGGCTCCTCGACCGAGACCAGCCACTACGGACCGACCAAAAATCCGGTTGGCGAAAGCCTGGGCTTGGACAATCTCTCACCGGGCGGTTCGTCGGGCGGCTCGGCAGCCGCCGTTGCCGGCGGTCTGGCGCTCGGCGCCATCGGCTCCGATACCGGCGGTTCCATTCGCCAGCCGGCCAGCTTCTGCGGCATCGTCGGCATGAAACCGACCTACGGCGCCTGCTCGCGCTGGGGCATCGTCGCTTACGCGTCGTCACTCGACCAGGCAGGCGCCTTCGGCCACACGGTCGAGGATGTTGCCATCGTACTCGACCAGATGATCGGCCACGACGCGGCCGATTCGACCTCGATCCCGGACTTTTCACCGAACCTCGAAGCTGCCGCCAAAGAGCCCGGCGACAAACTGCGTCTCGGCGTGGTCAAGGATCTGATCGACGGCGAGACCACGGCTGAAGCCCGTGCGGTTTGGGACAAGATCCTCGATATTGCCAAGTCTTTGAACGCCGATGTTCACGAAATCAACCTGCCGAATTTTTCGCATGCGCTACCGGCCTACTACGTCATCGCGCTGTCGGAGGCATCATCGAACCTCTCGCGCTACGACGGCGCGCGCTACGGCCATCGCGCCGCCCAGTTCGCAGACCTCACCGAGATGTACGAGCGCACCCGCGCCGAAGGCTTCGGGGCCGAAGTCAAGCGGCGCATCCTGATGGGAACGTTCTCGCTCTCCAGCGGCTACTACGACCAGTACTACCAGAAGGCCCGCAAGGTGCGCCGTCTGGTCGCCGATGACTTCCAGGCCGCGTTTGCGCATTGCGACGTGATCTTGTCGCCGACGGCACCCACCGGGGCCTTCGAGATCGGCGCCCACGGTGGTGATCCTGTTGCAATGTATCTGGAGGATGCGTTCACGGTGCCCGTCAATCTCGCCGGCCTGCCCGCCCTCAGCCTGCCGGCCTGCACCGACGACCGTGGCATGCCGCTTGGAATTCAGGTGATCGGCCCGCAATTGGGCGATGCCGCGGTTGTCGAGGCCGGTGCCAGGATCGAGGCGGCATTGCGGGGCTAGGTCATTTCCGCCTTAGGCGGAATCACACCGCCTGCCCACTCCCCCGCCCGGCCGCCCATGCAATCGTGGTTTTGGGCGGCCGGGCGGGGGAGTGGGACGGTTACAGCTAAACCTGAAACGCGCTAGGCCGCACGCACCCGCATCCTGTCGAACACCGTGCGGTCCGCGGCGCTTTGGACGCGGTCGCGGGCCCAATAGGCTCTTGCATCTTGCGGACCTAGAACTATTCTAAAGAGAAATCCTGACTCGCCCACTTTGGTTTTGGCGAGGGTAGAACGAAGGGGTGCCAGATCATGTTCATTCAAACCGAGCCGACGCCCAATCCGGCGACGCTCAAGTTTCTCCCCGGCCGTCAGGTGCTGGCCGACGGCACCGCCGACTACCGCTCGCAGGAAGAGGCAGCGTTGTCTCCGCTGGCGCAGCGTCTATTTGACATTGACGGCGTCACGGGCGTGTTTCTCGGCTCGGATTTCGTCTCGGTGACCAAGGGCGACGGTGAGTGGCAGCACATGAAGCCGGCAATTCTCGGCGCCATCATGGATCACTTCGCCTCCGGCGAGTCCGCAGCCGGTGCCAACGGTGCCAACGACGACGCTGAAGGCAACTACGATCCGGCCGACGCCGAGGTCGTCGCCACCATCAAGGAGTTGCTCGACACGCGCGTGCGCCCGGCTGTCGCCCAGGACGGTGGCGACATCACGTTCCATGGTTTCCGCGATGGCGTCGTCTATCTCAGCATGCGGGGCGCTTGCGCCGGCTGCCCGAGTTCGACCGCTACCTTGCAGCATGGCATCGAAAATCTGCTGCGCCACTTCTGCCCGGAAGTGCAGGCGGTCGAGGCCGCGTAATCGCGGCGGCGAAAAGGCGTCGGTCTCGCGGGGCCGATACAGCCCGGCGGCCGCGGCGCACCCTGCCACAATTGCCGATCGACCCCGTCCAGCGACGGGGTCGCGCCGTTTGATCGCGTGCGACATCCCCGCTGCAACCAATGAGAGCCAGGAGAGCCCCAATGCCCGAACCGCTTGCCCAGGCCGTCATCGACCAGCTCCTCGTTGAAGCGCGTTCGCAGAACAAATGGCAGGATCGCGATGTCCCCGATGAACTGCTGCACCGCCTCATCGACATCCTGAAGATGGGGCCGACGAGCGCCAACTGCTCACCGGCGCGCTTCGTTTTCGTCAAGTCGCGAGCCGCCAAGGAGCGGCTGCGCCCGCACCTCTCGAGCGGCAACACTGAAAAAACGATGGCCGCCCCCGTCACCGCCATCATCGGTTACGACCTTGCCTTCTACGAGCATCTCAAGAAGCTCTTTCCGCACGACGATGCCAAGGCATGGTTCACCGGCAACGACGAATTGGTCAAGGAGACGGCCTTTCGCAACGGCTCTCTGCAGGGCGCCTACCTGATGCTCGCGGCACGCATGCTCGGCCTTGATGTCGGCGGCATGTCAGGTTTCGACAATGCCGGCGTCGATGCTGAGTTTTTCTCCGGAACCACCGTCAAATCGAACTTCCTGTGTAATATCGGCTATGGCGACCCGGCCGGGCTCTATCCGCGGCTGCCGCGCTTTGCCTTCGCCGAAATGGCGTCGATCCTTTGACTTCGGCTGCATGACCGGCCGCGTCCGGCCGTCGACGCGGCCGCACGCTGGGGCGCAAGGCCGCCAGCGCGTATACCTCATGAGGCAACGGCCCGCTATGGCGATGCGCGGTAACATTCTGGCGTTCGATACGACCTTCGCGGCGTGCTCGGCCGCCGTCGGGATTTCGCTTGCCACGGCGCAGGCGAGGATCGTCGCGCGTTTCGACCCGATGACGAGCGGCCATGCCGAAGCTCTGATGCCGATGATTGAGGCCACCATGGCGGAGGCCGGCATCACGTTCAACGAACTGGACGCCCTCGCGGTAACGGTGGGGCCGGGCACGTTCACCGGTACCCGCGTTGGCATCGCCGCCGCCCGCGGCCTGGCCCTCGCCGCAGATTTGCCGGTGTGCACGGCGACCAGCTTGTCGATCATCGCTGCCGGCGCGGTTGCGGACTATCAGGACCAATTGATCGGTGCATCCGTGATCGATGTCTGCGTCGACGCCCGCCGCGGCCAGGTCTACCGCCAGGTGTTCGCCGTTTCGGATCTCACACCGGCCGGCATCCCGGTGATTGCCACCACGGAGGCTGTAATACAGGACCTGGTGAACGCCGGTGCAGAGCGCGTCCTGGTCGGGTCCGGTGCGCAAGAGATCGCGGCGGCGGCAGCGGCGGCAGGTTCCGGCTGCCGGCTTGGACCGACCGAACTTTTGCCGCATGCCGCGCATCTGCTAAGGGTCGAACTGGAACCGGCCGCGCCGCCGCGCCCGCTCTACCTGCGGCCACCGGATGCCAAACCGCAGACCGGCAAGGCGATCCCGCGACGTGACGACACGACCGCGCACACGACCACGAACACGCACAAGGATGACTGAATGGCCCTGGCGCACAACAACGAGGCGACCGAACTGCACCACGCGGTGATCGCCGATGTGCCGGTGATCGCAGCGCTCCACGCCGCCACGTTCTCGCGCCCCTGGGGCGAGCGCGATATCCGCGCCCTCCTCACGAGCATCGGTGCGCTTTCCCTGATCGCGAGCAGGTCAGCGGTTCCGGTCGGTTTCCTGATCGCGCGGGCTCCGGCCGATGCCGCCGAGGTGCTCACCATCGGCGTCGACCATGCCCACAGACGGCTGGGTGTCGCGCGAGACCTCCTCGAAGAGCTGCATCGCGGGCTGGCCGCGAGGCGGTGCCGTTCGGTGTTTCTCGAGGTCGACGAGACCAATGCCGCCGCCGTGCGCCTTTATTACGGACTGGGTTACGCGCGCGTGGGCCTGCGCCGCAAGTACTACAAGACAGCCAACGGCCATCGCACGGACGCCCTCGTGCTGAGAAAGGACCTGCGCGGCACCCACCATGTCTGACCACCGGCCGAGATCGAACTCCAGTCCTCAGCCGGGCTGGCAACTGCCCTGGCAAACGGAGATCGCCGCGAACGTGCGGGCCGCTTCCCTGCTGGCCGGCTTTCTTGCCTTTACGCTCGCCATGATGCCGGTTCAGTGGACGCTGCTCAGGCTGTCGAAACGGCACGCCAGGACATTTCCGCACTGGTATCACCGCTGTGTCTGCCGGCTGCTCGGCATTCGCCTCCACGTCGAGGGCAACGTGCCCGCAAACCGGCCGGCGCTGTTGGTCGCAAACCATGTGTCATGGCTCGATATTCCGGTCGTGTCGGCGCTCGCGCCGGTATCGTTTGTCGCCAAGAGCGAGGTCGGCACGTGGCCGTTCGTATCTTGGCTGGCGCGCCTGCAGCGCACGGTCTTCATCGACCGGGCGCGTCGCACCGACGTCGGCCGGGTGTCCGGCGAGATGGCGGACCGGCTCGCCGAAGGCGACACGCTGGTCCTGTTTGCCGAAGGCACCTCGACGGATGGCAATCGCGTGCTGCCGTTCCGCTCCGCGCTGTTGTCGCCGGCATTCGCCGCAAAGTCGGACGCGGCGCTGCCCGGCGCCGCGACGAAGCCGGCCATCCAAACGCTGTCGCTGGTCTATACCCACCTCCACGGCGTCCCGTTCGGGCGCGCCGAGCGCAGCCTGGTTGGCTGGTACGGCGACATGGAAATGGGCTCCCATGCCTGGGAACTGCTCAAGGCGGGCCCGCTCGATGCCCGCATCGTCCTCTCCGAGCCGGTCGCACTGGCAGACTACCGTGACCGCAAGCACCTTGCCCGCGAGGCCGAAAAGCGGGTCCGTGAGGGGGTCGTGCGCGTGCTGCGCGGACGCTTTGAGGTTGCCGAAGACGCCGAATCGCGCTGAACGCTGGGCCCGTGCACAACTGTCATGGAGCGCGATTGTGACGAAGTGCGATCAGTTGGACCTGGAGCGCCAGGGCTGCCGCGCGGCCCAAGTCACAATGTCTCGTTGTCTCGGCGATGTTGCAGTGCAACAGAATGATGACATTTTGCTAACCATATTCCCCAATCCTGTTGCCACGGACGATACACCGGTAACAGGTGGTGAACGGGCGGACTGGTAGGATGGTCGGATTGAATGAGGCGCAGATGAACGGGGCTGCCATGCCGGCGACCAAGAAGGTCTACGTCAAGACGTTCGGCTGCCAGATGAACGTCTACGACAGTGAGCGAATGATCGAGCAGCTCGTTCCGGTTGGCTTCGAGGAGACGACCGATATTGCGGATGCCGATCTCGTCGTCCTCAATACCTGCCACATCCGCGAAAAGGCTGCCGAGAAGGTCTACTCCGAACTTGGTCGCGTGCGACAGGTGCGCGATGCGCGACGGCGTGCCGGCAAGTCGACCACGGTTGCCGTGGCCGGTTGCGTTGCCCAGGCCGAAGGCAATGAAATCATCGAACGTGCGCCCGTCGTCGATATCGTCGTCGGGCCGCAGAGCTACCATAACCTGCCGACGATGCTGTTTGACGTCCAGCGCGAAGGCCGCAAGATCGTCAAGGTCGACTTTCCCGAGCAGGACAAGTTTGCCCAGTTGCCCACCCGCAGCGGACCGCGCGCCGCAACCGCCTTTCTGACGGTGCAGGAAGGCTGTGACAAGTTCTGCACCTTCTGCGTCGTGCCCTATACGCGCGGCATGGAGTATTCCCGCCCGGTCGTCCAACTGGTCGGCGAGGCGGAAGCCCTGGTCAGCCGCGGCGTCCGTGAGATCACCCTGCTCGGACAGAACGTCAACGCCTATCACGGCGAAGGCCCGGACGGGGCATCGTGGTCGCTGGCCCGCCTGATCAATCGGCTGAGTGAAATCGACGGCATCGAGCGCCTGCGCTACACGACCAGCCATCCGCGGGACATGAGCGACGACCTGATCGACGCACACCGCACCAACGACCGGCTGATGCCCTACCTGCATTTGCCGTTCCAGGCCGGTTCGGATCGCATTCTGGCGGCGATGAACCGCAAGCACACAGTCGCCGATTATCTGCGCCTCATCGAGCGCATTCGCGCGGCGCGCCCGGATATCGCGCTGTCGACCGATATCATCGTGGGCTTTCCCGGTGAGACGGTCGCGGAGTTCACCGAAACGCTGCGGCTGGTGGAAACGGTCGGCTTTGCCCAGGCCTATTCCTTCAAATACAGCGCCCGGCCCGGTACGCCGGCCGCAACCATCGATGACGGCTTGAGCGAGGCTGTCAAGACCGAGCGCTTGCACACGCTTCAGGCGTTGCTGGAGAGCCAGCAGATCAGTTTCAACGACAGCTGTATCGGCAAGACGTTTCCCGTCTTGTTCGAGCGCCCAGGGCGCGCTGCGGGTCAGCTCGTCGGCCGTTCGCCCTACCTGCAGCCGGTCCACGCCAGCGCCGGAGATCAGCTGCTCGGCCAGATCCTGCCTGTGGAAATAGCCGCAGCCAGCAAGAATTCCCTCTCGGGCGTCGTACAAGCGGCATAAATGCATGTTAGCGATCTGTAATTCTGCGCCTGTCGTCCCATATTCAGCTTTGATCGCGGGGCCGCCGCCGGCGCGTCTGCCGGGCGATCACGAACCGGCTTCGACCTGGCCCGGACCCGATCCGGGTGCACCGGCCTTGTTTGGAGGATTTTGATTGAGCGGCATTCGCGGAACCGGCCCCGGGCGGATGGGGCGAGGCCAGGCCAAGAAGCGTGTCGTCGTCACCTTCGAAGACAATCTTCATTTGCCACGCCTGCTCGGTGAGTACGACGCTCACCTCGCGCTGATCGAGGATCGCCTTGGCATCGAAGCGCACGCCCACGGCAACGTGGTCGTGCTTGCCGGTTCGGAATCGGCCTGCGAGATCGCCCGCGAGGTGCTCGAGGCACTGTATGACCGCGTGCGCAAGGGCGGCGATGTCGGACCGGGTGACTTCGACGGCCTGATCCGCCACGCCAAGATGGATGACGTCGGCCCGGCCGGTCAGGGCGAGATCACCACCCGCCGGCGCGTGATCAAGGCGCGCACGCCGACGCAGAGCGCCTATATTCGGGCGATCCAGGACCTCGATCTGGTCTTCGGCATTGGCCCCGCCGGCACCGGCAAGACCTACCTGGCGGTCGCTGCCGCGGCGCACTTCCTCGAGCGCGGGCTCGTCTCACGGATCATTCTGTCGCGTCCGGCGGTCGAAGCCGGCGAGCGTCTCGGTTTCCTGCCCGGCGACATGCGCGACAAGGTCGATCCCTATCTGCGCCCGCTCTACGACGCCCTCTACGATGTTCTGCCGCCGGAAAAGGTCGAGCGCGACATCGAGACGGGCGTCATCGAAATCGCCCCATTGGCGTTCATGCGCGGGCGCACGCTGGCGAGCGCGTTCGTCATTCTGGATGAGGCGCAAAACGCCACCAGCATGCAAATGAAGATGTTTTTGACCCGGCTTGGCGAGGAATCGAAGATGGTCGTGACCGGCGATCCCTCCCAGATTGATTTGCCGGCGGGCCAAAAGTCTGGATTGATAGAGGCCGTTGACCTCCTGGATGGGGTCGAGGGAATAGAGGCAGTGCGTTTTCAGGGAAGCGATGTCGTGCGACGCGATCTGGTCGCCCGCATCGTCAAGGCCTATGATGCCCGGGACGCGAAGCTTGCGCCTGAAGGACGATGAACGATTCCACGTCCGGCTTGCCCCTGGTCGAGCCGAAATCTGACGATCCCGACGAAGACCCTCCGCAGGGTCTGACCCTCAGCGTGTCGGCGGAACGCGGAGACTGGTCGCCCTACCAGCCGGTCGCCGGCCTGGTCGACCGCCTGGCACACGTGATCTCATCGGAAGTTGCCCTGCCGTCGCCGGCCTGCAGCGCTGACCTCGCCCTCAGCGACGACGCCCACGTGCGCCGCCTGAACCGTGAATTTCGCGATCAGGACAAGGCAACGAACGTGCTCTCCTTCCCGGTGCCTGAACGGTTTGCCGGCATGCAGCCCGTCCACCATCTCGGTAGCCTGATCGTGGCGCTCGAAACGGTCGACCGGGAGGCGCGTGAACGCTTGATCGAACCCCGGCATCACCTCGCCCACCTGGTCGTGCATGGCGTGCTCCACCTGGTTGGCTACGACCATATCGAGGACGACCAGGCCGACACCATGGAGCTCAAGGAAGCTGAAATCCTGGCGCGCCTCGGTATCGCGAACCCATACGATCGATTTGTTCCCTTGACCAAAGAGGAGGCCGTTGACCGCTAGGGCCCATAACCCTGGCGGGTTGCACGGACGCGTATCCATGGCGACCGAGTATTCGAGTCCATCAGGCGCAGACACCCGCTCGAACGGGAATGCCGGCAACGGTGCAGGCGGCGGTTGGCTTGCTGCCTTGCGCACCCGCCTCGGACTGCCCGGCGGCCAGTCGCTGCGCGAGACGCTCGAGGCTGCGCTGAGCACGGATGAGACCGATCAGGAATCGTTTTCGGCCGAAGAGCGCGCCATGCTCCTGCGCCTGTTGCGCTTCGGCACGTTACGCATCGACGATGTCATGGTGCCGCGCGCTGACATCACGGCCATCGACGAGAACGAAACCGTCGGGCGCGCGCTTCAGGTATTTGTCGATGCCGGCGTGTCTCGCATTCCGCTTTACCGCGAGACGCTCGACGACCCCAACGGCATGGTGCACGTCAAGGACCTGGTCCAGTGGTTGTTCACATCCGGCCGCAAGTCCGAACAGGGCGCGGACGCGATAGCGCTGGAGGACAGCGCCGCGGTCCTCATGAGATCTCTGGCCGCCGCCAAGGTCCGCCGCCCCGTGCTTTATGTGCCACCGTCGATGCCGGCGATGAACCTGCTCCTGCGCATGCAGTCGACGCGCATCCACATGGCCCTGGTCGTGGACGAATACGGCGGCACCGACGGCCTCGTGACGATCGAGGACCTGGTCGAGGAAATCGTCGGCGAAATCGAAGACGAGCACGACGAATCCGACGAGGATAGGATTACCGTCGATCCCAAGGCCGGCATGGTTGCGCTCGCCCGCACGCCGGTTGACGATCTTGAAAAGGAACTCGGCCTGGCGTTGCTGCCGGACAATGACGATGATATCGACACCTTGGGTGGCCTGGTCTTTTCCCTTGTTGGCCGGGTTCCGGCGCGCGGCGAACTCGTGCCTCACCCCTCGGGCGTCGAGTTCGAAGTTCTCGACGCCGATCCGCGCCGCATCAAGAAGCTCAAGATCCATCTCCCGCGTGATGACAAGTCGGCGTGATCCGCCGCGGCCGTGTCTGCTGGCGCGCGTGCCGGCAGACTTCCGGCCGGCCTTGCATTCACATCCAACCTGAAACGAGCTGGCGACGAAATGCTCACGAACGTGTCCCGGCGATTGGCGGGCCTTGCCATCAGGCTCGAAAGCGCAGGCGGCGCCCGTCGCGCCCTGGTCAGCGCCCTGGCGGGCGCCGCCTCGGCGATCGCCTTTGCTCCCTTTCACGTCGCGATCGCGCTGTTCGTCACGCTGCCGGTCCTGTTCTGGCTGGCTTCACCGCCGCCTGCCGCCCGTGCCGAGAACGCGCGCGAAAGCTTCGGCGAGATTTTCGCTGTTGCCCTCCACCCGACCGTGGCCGGCATGCGGCAGGGCTTCGTGACCGGCTGGTGGTTTGGTTTCGGATTTCATTTCGCCGGGCTTTACTGGATTGGCGGCGCATTTCTTGTCCAGGCCGAGACGTTCGCCTGGTTGTTGCCGTTCGCCATTCTCGCCATGCCGGCCGGCCTTGCGATCTTTCACGGCCTCGCCATGGCACTGGTTGCGAACGTGGTTGGCGGCGTTGGCGGGCGGCTTGCCGTTTTTGCCATCGCGCTTGCGGCGAGCGAGTGGCTGCGCGGCAATATCCTCACCGGCTTTCCCTGGAACACGCTCGGCTACGCGTTGACCGGCCCGCCGCTGCTGATGCAGGCGGTTGCCGTCGTCGGCATTTATGGACTGACACTGGCCGCCGTTTTCATATTCGCGGCACCGGCTGCATTTTGGGCCGAGAGCCGGAGATCACTCACCCTGAAGCAATCCCTGGTGCTCATGGCCGCCCTGGCGCTGGCGCCAGCCGTGATCATCGCCGGTTACGGTACCGTGGCCCTCACGGCCGCAGACCCGGGCGATGTGCCGGGCGTACGCGTGCGTCTCGTCCAGCCGAGCATTGCTCAGCGCGACAAATTCGAGCCCGCAAAACGCCGCGCGATATTCGAGCGCCACCTAGCATTGTCTCGCCTCGACCCGCGCCGGCAGCAAGGCAGCGAGCGGATAACGCATGTGATTTGGCCCGAAGCGGCACTCGCATTTCTGGCACTTCGCACGCCCGAGGTATTGGCTGGCATCGCCCGCGTCCTGCCGGACGATGTCACGTTGATTGCCGGCACCTTGCGTCTCGACGGTGAACTCGTACAAGACGGGCGCCGGCACCGTGTGTTCAACGCGGCCATGGTCGTTGGCGGTGACGGACGCATCCTGAACACCTACGACAAGGTCCATCTCGTGCCATTCGGCGAGTACTTGCCGCAGCAGGATCTGCTCGAGGCGATCGGCCTGGAGCAGCTGACGCGCATCCGCGGCGGCTTCACGCCCGGTGACGGCACGAAGTCGATCCTCGATATCCCGGGTCTTCCGGCGGCACGCATTCTGATTTGCTACGAGGTCATCTTCCCGAGAGAGGTTGTGAGCGGTGACCGTCGCCCGGGCGTGCTCGTAAACCTCACGAACGACGCCTGGTACGGGCCGACGAGCGGGCCATACCAGCATTTCCAGCAATCTGTCGTTCGCGCGGCGGAATACGGGTTGCCGCTCGTCCGCGTCGCCAACAACGGCATTTCCGCGGTCATCGATGCGCGCGGTCGTATCCTGAAACGATTGCAGCTTGATGCGGTCGCAGTGCTGGATGCCCGCTTGCCCGCCGCGTTGCCGCCAACGATTTACGCGCGGTGGGGCGATCTCATCTTCGCCATGATGTGGCTAAGTGCTGTTCTGATTATTACTATCATCAGTTGTAGGCAGCCCAGCTCGCTGAATTAGACGGTTTTTTCGACTTGGCTCAAGTTTGATGAGCCGTCCGTTGTGAATTTTGCAGGGAATACTGGGCACCGGTTTCAATTTGTGGCTACCCATTGTCGCTTAATCGTGTTAACTCATACTTCGATTTGGATGTGTTCCGTGGTTGCGTATGGCTCGGGGGGCAGTGTTGCACCAATCATGTTCGAGAGCTGGCAGTGTGGCATGCAACTCCGCGTTGCACTTTGGTACGCGTTGTGTGTGCTGACGGACACTAGGTCATTTCCGCCTTAGGCGGAGTCACACCGCCTGCCCACTCCCCCGCCCGGCCGCCCATGCAATCGTGGTTTTGGGCGGCCGGGCGGGGGAGTGGGACGGTTCCAGCTAAACCTGAAACGCTCTAGGCTGGCGCCGCTCTCCAAATGGCCGTGACATTCGGGCAGTCGCACCCCGTCCAAACGTACCGTCCGCCATAGCTGACGCAGAAGGAAATCCCATTGGAACGCGAAAGTACCCAAAACCGCAACGCGCGACGGCCCAACCCCATTGACGTGCACGTTGGCTCGCGGGTGCGCTTTCGGCGCATGCTGCTCGGCATGAGCCAGGAGAAACTGGGCGAACGCCTAGGACTGACGTTTCAGCAGGTCCAGAAATACGAAAAGGGCGTCAATCGGATTGGCGCAAGCCGTCTGTTTGAACTGGCGACCGTCCTCGGCGTCAACGTTCAGTTCTTTTATGACGATGCCCCGGACCTCGGTCGGGCTGCCGGCGAGGCCGGTTTCGCGGAAGAAGCCGCGACCGACTACGTCGGCGGGTTCTTGAAAAGCCGCGAGGGGATCGAACTCAACCGTGCTTTTGCGCGCATAGCAGACCCGCGCGTGCGCCGTTCGGTTGTCGAGCTTGTCCGTGCCATTGCCGACGACGACGATCACGAAACGGCTTAGAGCAACCTGCATTAATTCGGAATCGCACCGCCGGCCCGCTCCCCCTCCCGACCGCCCACGGCATCATTGTATTGGGCGGTCGGGAGGGGGAGCGGGATGGTTTCAGCTCAACCTGAAAGACTATAGCATCGAGAGTCCTTTGGGTCGCGCGCGGCGAAACGCGCCCGTGGGGCGCTTGGCCAGCCGCGTCGAAACGAGCCGTCACCGTGCCTTGACCGTCCATTGAAAGGCTGCAACAACCGGGCGCTGAGGCGACCAAACAGACGGGCCAAACAGACGGGCCAAACAGACGGGGACGAACGTGTCAGCGCGGACTTTTTATTTCACCAGCGAGTCGGTTTCGGAAGGCCATCCGGACAAGGTGTGTGATCGGATCTCGGACGAGGTCGTCGATTTATTTTTCCGTGAAGGCCCGAAAGCCGGTATCGATCCGCGGCTGATCCGCGTCGCCTGCGAGACGCTCACCACGACCAATCAGATCGTCATTGCCGGCGAAACCCGCGGGCCGGATACCATCACACGCGAAATGATCGAGGAGCACGCCCGCGCTGCGGTCAAGGATATCGGTTATGAACAGGACGGCTTCCATTGGAAGAATTCCAACGTCATGGTCCTGCTGCACGAGCAGTCGGGCGACATTGCCCAGGGCGTCGACTCGGCCGGCAACAAGGACGAAGGCGCCGGCGACCAGGGCATCATGTTTGGTTACGCCTGCCGTGAAACGCCGGACCTGATGCCGGCGCCGATCTACTACAGTCACAAGATACTCGAAGTCTTGGCCGGGGCCCGCAAGGCCGGCGAACGCGATGCCGACAAGCTCGGCCCGGACTCCAAGAGCCAGCTCTCAATGCGCTACGAGAACGGTTTGCCGGTCGCCGTCACGCACATCGTGTTGTCGACACAGCACATCGACCCCGACCTGTCATCCGAGGACGTCCGCGCCATCGTCGAACCGTTCATCCGCGAAACCCTTCCTGCAAACTGGGTCACCGATGCAACCGAATGGCACGTCAATCCCACGGGCAAGTTCGTGATCGGCGGCCCGGACGGCGACTGCGGCCTTACCGGACGCAAGATCATCGTCGACACCTACGGTGGTGCCGCCCCCCATGGCGGTGGCGCCTTCAGCGGCAAGGACCCGACAAAGGTTGACCGCTCCGCCGCCTATGCCGCGCGCTACCTTGCCAAGAACGTCATCGCCGCCGAGATGGCCGAGCGCTGCACGATCCAGGTCTCCTACGCGATCGGCGTGTCGAAACCGTTGTCGATCAACGTCAACCTCTACGACACCGGCCACGTCGACGAAGGCCGGCTCGAGGGTGTGCTGATGGATGTCATGGACCTCAGCCCGCGCGGCATTCGCGAGCATCTTGACCTGAGCAAGCCGATCTATGCTCGCACCTCCGCCTATGGCCACTTCGGGCGCAAGCCGGACAGCGAAGGCGGCTTCAGCTGGGAAAACGTCGACCTCGTCGACGCCATCAAGTCGGCGATGGCCTGACACCGCCCCACCCTGACGCCGCGGCCCGCCAATCGCTGCGGCCTGGCAACCGCCGCGCCCTGGTGCCTGTCATGTGGCCCGGAACATGTGGCCCGGAATGAGAGACGCGCCCACGCGCGGCCGCTCGTTCCCGTCCTTGGGATACGCGACATGCCGGATCATCCGGAAAACGGTGCAGCCGATCGCGGATCACGGGACCTGCGATCATTCGGCCGCCGCCGGGCCCGCCGGCTGACCGCCCGCCAGCAACACCTGTTTGCAACGATCTGGCCGAGCACGGCCCTCAGTCTCGCACAGCCCGCGCCGAACGATCCCTGTGAACTGTTCGGCGGGCAGGTGCGCGAAGTCTGGCTCGAGATCGGCTTTGGCGGCGGTGAACATCTCGTCTGGCAGGCCCGCCACAACCGTGATGTCGGGATCATCGGCTGCGAACCGTTCGTCGACGGCACGGCAAAGGTTCTCGATGCCATCGACAGCGAGGCCTTGAGCAACGTTCGTCTCTATGACGATGACGCCCGCGATGTCCTGCGCTGGTTGCAGCCGGCCTCCGTTGCCCGCGCGTTCGTTCTGTTTCCGGATCCATGGCCGAAGAAGCGTCACAACAAGCGCCGCCTGATCAATGCCGAGACATGCCGCCTCCTCGCGCGCGCCATGCGCGCACGGGCACAGTTGCGCCTCGCCACCGACATTGCCGACTATGCAAGTGCAATGCTGTTGGCGATGCGGGCCGATGACCGCTTCGTGTGGCAGGCGGACGGGCCGCGTGACTGGCGCGAGCGCAGTGAGGACTGGCCGGAAACACGTTACGAGCGCAAGGCACGCAAGGAAGGGCGCCGGTGTTACTATTTCCGCTTCGCGCGGCGATGAAGCCCGCTGCCTGATGGCCGTGCGCAACATTCAAAAAAGTGACAAAATCCACTTGCAAAGCGCCGCGCCTTAACATAGGTTTGAAGTGCTCATGATCATCTCAACTCTGAGAGTGGGCCCTCCCGGGCTCGCTCTTTTTTGTTGTTTTTCGGGTTATTCGGCCGGTTGTTTCGCGAATACCGGTAACGCTGTGTGGCACCTTGACCGTGCCAACTGCATTTCGCGCGATCGATCGACCCGACGAGGTCGCGGAATTCGGGCGGCGATGGCAGGCGACGGTAGCAGTTCGACCAAGACACGATTTATTCGCGAGAACGGTTTGGCGTTGGCCATTGCCGATCTCGTCGAGCCGTCACTGATTGACATGGGCTTCCGGCTCGTCCGGGTGCAAATCATGGGACGCGATGACGCCCAGACCGTACAGGTCATGGCCGAACGGCCGGACGGAACCATCGCGATCGAAGACTGCGAGACGATTTCGCGGCAACTCTCGCCGCTGCTTGATGCGTTCGACCCGATCCCCGGTGCCTATCGCCTCGAAGTGTCTTCGCCGGGCATCGATCGCCCGCTGGTCCGCGCCAGCGACTTCGAGGACTGGGCCGGCCATGAAGCCAAGATCGAGCTCAAGCAATTGCTCGACGGCCGCCGCCGGTTTCGCGGCATCCTGGAGGGTTTCGAAGATGGTGAGGTGCGCATCGAGGTCGATTTGGACCAGATTGGCCGCCAGGTCCTGGGGCTCCCGGTCGAATTGATCGAAAGTGCGCGTCTGGTTTTGAGCGACGAACTGATTCGCGAATCGTTGCGTCGCGCCAAGCGGCCGGACGCAGCAGACGGCAACGAAGCCGCGGCTGATGCTGCGGCCGAACGCGACGATGCAGCCGTTGAGGCTCGCATCGCCAAACAAGAGGATGACTAGGCATGGCAATGGCAGGTGTGAGCGCAAATCGCCTGGAACTTCTGCAGATCGCAGACGCCGTGGCGCGCGAGAAGTCGATCGACCGCACCATCGTGATCGACGCGATGCAGGACGCCATCCAAAAGGCCGCCAAGTCCCGCTACGGCATCGAAAACGACATCCGTTGCGAAATCGATTCCAAGACCGGCTCGACGACCCTCACCCGCGTCCAGACCGTCGTCGAGGAAATCGAGAACGAGTGGACCGAAATAACCCTCGAAGACGCCCGCCGCACCAAGCCGGACGCCGAAATCGGCGATGAGCTTGTCGAGGAACTGCCGCCGATGGACTTCGGTCGCGTTGCCGCCCAGAACGCCAAGCAGGTCATCGTGCAGAAAGTGCGCGACGCCGAACGTGATCGCCAGTACGAGGAATTCAAGGACCGCGTCGACGATATCGCCAACGGCACCGTCAAGCGCGTCGAATACGGCAATGTCATCGTTGATCTCGGCCGCGCCGAGGCGATCATCCGGCGCGACGAGATGATCCCGCGTGAGAATGTGCGCTACGGCGACCGCATTCGCGCCTACATTTACGATGTCCGCCGCGAGCAGCGCGGGCCGCAGATCTTTCTCTCGCGTGGCCGGCCGGAGTTCATGTCGAAGCTGTTCGCCATGGAGGTGCCGGAGATCTACGACGGCGTCGTCGAAATCAAATCGGTCGCGCGCGATCCCGGCTCCCGCGCCAAGATCGCGGTCATCTCCAAGGACTCCTCGATCGACCCGGTCGGCGCCTGTGTCGGCATGCGCGGCCAGCGTGTTCAGGCCGTGGTCAACGAGTTGCAGGGCGAGAAGATCGACATCATCCAGTGGAACGACGATGCCGCAAGCTTCATCGTCAACGCGCTGGCGCCGGCGGAAGTGACCAAGGTCGTGCTTGACGAAGACGCCGATCGCATCGAGGTCGTCGTGCCGGAAAGTCAGTTGTCTCTGGCCATCGGCCGGCGCGGCCAGAACGTTCGCCTCGCATCGCAGCTCACCGGTTGGGATATCGACATCCTCACCGAGCAGGAAGAGAGCGAGCGGCGCCAGAAGGAGTTCGCGGACCGCTCGCAGCTGTTCATGGATTCGCTCGACGTCGACGAGGTGATCGCCCAGTTGCTTGTCACCGAAGGCTTTACGTCTGTCGAAGAAGTCGCCTTCGTCGAGGTCGAGGAAATTGCCGGCATCGAAGGCTTCGACGGCGATACCGCCGAAGAGATCCAGGCCCGCGCGCGTGAGTTTCTGGAGCGCCAGGAACAGCAGCTCGACGAGCGTCGCCGCGAACTGGGCGTTGCAGACGAAGTCGCCAGTGTGTCCGGCGTGACGACGGCGATGATGGTGGCGTTCGGTGAAAACGACGTCAAGACGCTCGAAGACGTTGCCGACTGTGCAACCGACGATCTCGTCGGCTGGGTTGAGCGCAAGAAGGAAAAGGGTGCCGAGCCGATCCGTCACAAGGGCATTCTGGACGGCTTCGACGTCGGCCGCGAAGAGGCCGAGGAAATGATCCTCGCAGCCCGAATTCTGCTCGGCTGGATCGATCCGAGTGATCTGATCGAGGAAGAGCCGGACCCCGAATCCGAACCCGAGACGGACGGCGAGGCGGCCGCGACAGCCGAAACGGCCGATGCGTCAGCCGTGACCGAAGATCCGGTCAATCCGGCTTAGATCGGCATAAACTCGAAGATGCGTGCCGAAGGAGACAGCTTTGACCAACCGACGACAGCGAAAGCGCGAGTGCGCTGTGCAGGAAACGCCCCTGCGCACGTGCATTGTGACGCGCGCCAAGCTGCCGCCGGGCGAACTGCTGCGCTTCGTTTTGTCTCCGTCAGGCGAGGTCGTTCCGGACCTTGCCCAGGCGCTGCCGGGGCGCGGCGCCTGGTTGGTGAACGCTCGCGATACCGTCGAGACCGCCGTGCGCAAGGGCACCTTCAACCGGGCATGGCGGCGTAAGGTTAACGTTCCCGCGGACCTTGCAGACCGCATCGAAATCCAGCTGCAGCGTCGCGCACTCGATGCTCTGAGCCTTGCCAACAAGGCCGGATGTGTCATAACTGGCTACACGAGCGTTGATCAGAGAATTGAGGATGCAGCCGGCGTCATTTTGGTGCAGGCCGCAGACGCCAGCAAAGACGGCCGGCAGCGTCTGGCGCGCAAGTATCAGGCCATTTGCGGTGCCCTTGGGGCGCAGCCCCTGATCATTGATCAATTCAGCGTCGAGCAAATCAGTTTGGCCATCGGCAGGTCAAATGTGGTACATGCTGCCGTTGATCGTGAAGGAGTGGGCGCAGGTTTGGTGCGCGCACACCTGCGCGCACGCGACTTTTGTACTGGCGGGTCGGCTCTCGCAACCGGGACCGATCGCCGGCAGGACCCGAAATCGCCATTGGAGCAGGCGAATGCAATAGGACACGAAACGGAACAGGCATGAGCGAATCGAAGGAAACCGGCGAAAAGACGACCAGAGCCCGCAAGCCTTTGAGCTTGAAGCGCACGGTCGATGCTGGCCACGTACAGCAGAAATTCAGTCACGGCCGCTCGAAGTCGGTTGTTGTCGAGAAAAAGCGCAAGCGAACGGTCGCAGCGCCTGACCGCGACGGCACCCGAAGCGCTTCCGCACGTGCCGCAGCTGCTCAGTCAGCAACCCGTGAGTCCGCCGGTGGCTTGTCGCAGGAGGAGGTCGCCAAGCGCGCCGCCGCCCTGGCCGCCGCTCAGCGCGCCGCTAAGGAGGCCGAGCGCGAAGCGGAAGAAGCCGCAAAGCGCTCAGCCCAGGAAGCCGAAGAGGCAGCACGCAAAAAGTCGGAAGAAGACGCTGCACGCAAGAAGGCCGAAGCGGAAGCCAAGGCCGCGGCCGAGGCTGAGGAACAGGTTGAAGCCGAGGCCCCTGTGGTTGAGGCAGAACCGGCACGGCCTGCCGAGGCTGCGCCGGGTGCCGCCGCAGCCAGCGCTGGCAATACCGGCGACACCGGTGCCCAGGCACCTGCTGGGCGTTCGCAGGATGGCGCGCGCACGACGAGCCGTGCCAGTGAACCGCTTCTCAAGTCGGTCGGTATGATCCGCCCGATGATCGTCACCCGAACGGATCGTCCGGAGCCGAAAAAACCGGCCGAAGCACCGAAGAAGGCCGAGGAACCCGTACGTCGCACTTTGAAGCCGGCCCCGGCTCAGCCGGTCCGCGAAGAAGAAGACGACCGTCGCCGTCGCGGCGGCGGCAAGCGTACGGCAGGGCGTGGCGACGATGGCCGCGTGCGCGGCAAGCTTACCATCACCAATGCCTTCGACGAGCGCCAGCGCGAGCGCTCTCTCGCCTCCCTCAAGCGCAAGCGCGAGCGTGAAAAACAAAAGGCAATGGGCGTATCGCAAACCCGCGAGAAGATCTCGCGGGAAGTGACCATTCCCGAAGTGATTACGATCCAGGAGCTTGCCAACCGCATGACCGAGCGTGCCGTCGACGTCATCAAGTATTTGATGAAGCAGGGCGCGATGCACAAGATCAACGACGTCATCGATACCGAAACGGCACAGCTGATCGTCGAGGAATTCGGTCACACGTCGAAGCTTGTTTCGGAGGCCGATGTCGAGGAGGGCTTCATCGACGAGGTCGACGCCGATGACACGCTGCTGCCGCGTGCCCCGGTCGTCACGATCATGGGTCACGTCGACCACGGTAAGACATCGTTGCTCGACGCCATTCGCGCCGCCAACGTTGCCGGGGGCGAGGCAGGCGGGATCACGCAGCACATTGGCGCCTATCAGGTCACCACCGAGGCCGGTCAGAAGATCACGTTCATCGATACGCCGGGCCACGCTGCCTTCACCGCGATGCGTGCCCGTGGTGCCCGCGTGACCGACATCGTCGTGCTGGTTGTTGCCGCCGACGACGGCGTGATGCCGCAGACGGTCGAAGCCATTGCCCATGCCAAGGCGGCCGAAGTGCCGATGATCGTCGCCATTAACAAGATGGACAAGCCCGACGCTGATCCAAGCCGCGTGCGCACCGAGCTCCTGCAGCACGAGGTGATCGTTGAGAGCATGTCCGGCGAGACCCTTGAAGTCGAGGTCTCGGCTCTCAAGCAGATGAATCTCGACGGCCTGCTCGAAGCAATCAGCCTGCAGGCTGAACTGCTCGACCTCCAGGCCAATCCGGATCGCTCGGCGGAAGGTTTCGTCATCGAGGCCAAACTCGAGCGCGGTCGCGGCCCGGTCGGCACGCTGTTGGTGCAGCGCGGCACGCTGGCCGTCGGTGACATTGTCGTTGCCGGCACGTCCTGGGGCCGCGTGCGCGCGCTCATTGACGACACCGGCTCGAATGTCGCCAAGGCCGGACCATCGTTCCCGGTCGAGGTACTGGGCTTCGATTCAGCGCCGGAAGCCGGTGACCAGTTTGCCGTCGTCGAGAACGAGGCCCGCGCCCGCGAAATTACCGACTATCGCATCCGCAAGCGGCGCGAGACACTTGGCTCGGCCGGGTCCGCGCGCACCCTCGAGCAGATGATGCAGCAGCTGCACGAGGACGGAAAGAAGGAGTTCCCGCTGATCGTCAAAGGCGACGTGCAGGGCTCGGTCGAGGCCATCGCCGGTGCACTCGCCAAGGTTGGCAACGAGGAGGTCGAGGCGCGGATCATCCACTCCGGCGTCGGCGGTATCACGGAGTCGGACATCACGTTGGCGACCGCGTCGAACGCGGTGGTCATCGGGTTCAACGTCCGTGCCAATGCCCAGGCCAAGACGGCCGCTGAACAGGAAGGCGTCGAGATCCGCTACTACAGCATCATCTACGATCTCGTCGACGATGTGAAAGCGGCGATGTCCGGCATGCTCGACCCGACGCTGCGCGAAATCTTCCTCGGCAATGCCGAGATCCGCGAGGTCTTCAATATCTCGAAGGTCGGCAGGGTCGCCGGTTGTCTGGTCACCGATGGCAAGGTCGAACGAGGGGCCAAGGTACGCCTTTTGCGCGACAACGTGGTCATCCACGAAGGTACGCTGTCGACGTTGAAGCGCTTCAAGGATGAGGTCAAGGAGGTGCCTGGCGGCCAGGAGTGCGGCATGGCCTTCGCCAACTACCAGGACATCCGCTCCGGCGACGTCATCGAGTGCTTCCAGGTTGAATCCGTGGAACGGACGCTTTAGAGCAACCTGCTTTAATTCGGAATCGGTCCGCTTCCGAATTAAAGCAGAAAGTTGCTCGCTTCTTTAGAGGCGATCATCTTTGTGCCTCAAGTTGGAGCCGCGACAGCGGTTCCAACTCAAGGCACGATGATCTAGCGAACCGGAGCCGGGCGATCGGTGAATGCGGCCGGCCGGTGGTGTGTACGCCAATGGACAGACAGGTGCGTACGGTTGCAACGCCGTACCTCGACATCGAAGTTGAAATGTCCGGGCCGTCTCACGGCCCGGTCGCACTTTTGTTGCACGGTTGGCCGGACAGCCTGCGCACCTGGGACGGCGTCTTGCCGGTCCTCCACCGGCGCGGCCTGCGCACCGTCGTGCCAAGCCTGCGCGCCTACGGACAAACCAGATTTCGCAACACCGCTACGCCGCGCAGCGGGCAGGTTGTTGCGCTGGCACGGGACGCTTTCGAGCTGGCGGACGCCCTCGGCATTGGCCGCTTCGCGCTTGTCGGCCACGATTGGGGCGCGCGCGCGGTGTTCGATGCCGCCATCCTCGAACCGGATCGGCTGAGTTCGATCGTAGCACTGTCGCTTGGTTGGAAGACGCCGGCGGCCATGCTGCCGCTCTCGCCAGAGCAGGCACAGGCCTTCTGGTATCAGTGGTATTTTGCAACCCGCCACGGCGAACTCGCCTTTCGTCAGGCACCGGAGGCGTTCTGCCGCCACTTGTGGAATTCCTGGTCGCCGCCCGGTTGGTATGCGGACCGCGACTGGCAGCAGGTGACGGCCGCCTGGCAAAACGCGGACTGGTGCGATGTCGTCCTCCATTTCTATCGCAGCCGCTGGCGCCCCTATCAGCTCGACCCGGCGTACGATGCCGACGAAAAGAGGGCCCGTGCCGCAACCGCGATCAATGTACCAACGCGCATCATTTATGGCGCCGCCGATACCTGCTGCCTGCCTGAGCTGTCGGCGCACTGCGAACTGTTCTTTCCGGCCGCCTATTCCTATGACGTGATCCCCGCGGTCGGGCATTTCCCGCAACGCGAGGCCGCCGGCCCGGTCGGTGACCGAATTGCCGATTGGATACTGCGCCACCCACCGGTAGCTGCCTGATCAAGTCGCGATGAAAACGAGATTGAAGATGCCGTCCTCCAATCACACCAACCGCACGGCCTCAAGCGGCCCCTCGCAACGCCAGCTGAGGGTCGGCGAACTCGTGCGCCACAAGCTTTCCGAGATGCTCGCGCGCGGCGACATCCACGATGACGTCCTCGCCGACCACGTCATTACGATTTCGGAAGTTCGCATGAGCCCGGATCTGCGCATTGCAACCGCGTTCGTCATGCCGCTCGGCGGCGGCGACGTCGGCGAGGTCATCACGGCACTCAACGCCAACCGCAAGTTCATCCGCGGCGAGGTCGCCCGCGCCGTCGCACTGAAGTTCGCCCCCGATGTGCGCTTCCGGGCAGACGAGTCCTTTGACGAGGCAATGCGCATCGAAGCACTGCTCAACAGCCCCAAGGTCCGCCGCGATGTCGAAGGCGGCTAACGCCGCAAGCCGCGTGATATTAAGACCGCTAACCTCAAGGCCAATTCGAGACAGAGATGGCACGTCGAAAAAAAGGCCGCCCCGTCAATGGCTGGCTCATTCTGGACAAACCGCTCGCAATGACGTCGACCGCCGCCGTCGGCAGGATCAAGCGCTTGCTCGATGCCCGCAAGGCCGGCCACGCCGGCACGCTCGACCCGCTGGCAACAGGCATACTGCCACTGGCGTTGGGCGAGGCGACCAAAACGGTGTCGTTCGCGATGGATGGCGAAAAGGCCTATCGCTTCACGGTCCGCTGGGGCGCCGAGACGACGACCGATGACGCCGAAGGCGAGGTCGTCGCATCGTCTGCCGCGCGCGCGGCCGCGACCGAGATCGAGGCCGCGCTGGTCCGGTTCCGCGGGCAGATCATGCAGGTGCCGCCGCGCTTTTCCGCGATCAAGGTGGACGGCAGTCGCGCCTATGATCTGGCGCGCGACGGCGAAGAG
>CBDCYD010000005.1:0-656975 GCA_965224045.1 Hyphomicrobiaceae bacterium | reverse complement strand
GCGACCCTGTCGTCATGGCTCATTTGCCGCCCGCAGGCGCTGGCAACAAGGCAAACCGCAACGGCCAGTGTCAGGGCCAGCGTGGGGGCCAGCGTGGGGGCCAGCGTGGGGGCCAGCGTGGAGGCCAGGCGTGAGGTCGCGTCGCGCAACGTTGTTTCACCGGTGTGCGTTGCAGGTGGGTGGCCGACGGCGGATGGCCGCACGGTCCCACCTAATATGAGTATCGTCGATTGCCGCCGCCGTCGATACCGTGTGTGCCGGAATCCGCGAAACCGGCGCAAAAACGCATGGCCTCGATCGCTCAGTCAATCGGATCGAGCGCCGCCTGCGCCTTTTTGGTGAGGCTCTTGCGAACGATGCGGTAGGACTGGTCCAGGCGATGGTGCAGTTCGTCGGCCGGTGTGTCGAACGGCAACAGGATCCAGGAGCGATGAAAGTATGGAGCCTTGGTGGCGACGCCGGCGTCGATCAGCATCTCGGCGGTTTCGATGTTGTCGGTCTTGACGGATACACCCGGTGTGACGGAGCCGATGCAGGCAAACATCTTGCCGCCAACCTTCCAGGCATCATGGCCGCCACCCCACGGATCGGAAACCTCAGCACCGGGAAACGTCCTACAGATGTCGTTCATGGTTTTGCGGCTCATGGCGTGGGTTGTAGCACACCGACCGGCAACGTGCCATCGGGCCCAGTGTGCAGGACGGGAGCTTCCCGGGCTGTGTTGCCGCCAAAGACCGGAGCATGGAACATCATGACATCAGATCAAAAGATTGCACCCTGCCTGTGGTATGACGGCGTGGCTGAAGAGGCGGCGGAATACTATGTTTCGGTGTTTCCCAATTCGTGCATTCAATACAAGGCACGCAATCCATCGGATTGGCCGGGCGGCAAGGCCGGCGATGTGATCGTCGTTGGTTTCGAATTGAGCGGCCAGCGGTACCAGGCATTGAACGGCGGGCCCTATACCGAATTCAACGAAGCCGTATCGCTTTCCGTCATGTGCGACGACCAGGCCGAAGTCGACAGGTACTGGGAAGCACTGAGTGCAGACGGCGGCGAAGCGATGCAGTGTGGCTGGCTCAAGGACAGATATGGCCTGCGATGGCAGATCGTGCCGCGCGTGTTCTTCGAGATGATGACGGACGCGGATGCGGCAAGACAAAAGCGGGTGATGGACGCGATGATGGACATGGTAAAGTTCGATGTCGTCGCCCTCGAGAAGGCTTACGGGGCTCGTTAAAGCCGCCATAGCCAACTCCGAAGATAAAAGGTCAGTTGTTTCCGTAATTAGACGGCCCGCTTGCGTTGGATGTCAAATTTCAGAAGTGCTTCCCCAAACGGCGGTCTATTCGGATAGTCTCCGAATAATCAAATGCAAACTCCCAATGTGATTGTGATTGGCGTCGGCAGTCACTCTCTGTCATGAATGACATCCGAAATAATTCGACCATTTGCGGAACTGACGTCCTGCTTGACGGCGGCCTCACTTTCTAACCCGGGAAAGTACATCGATACGTCCGGCGGCTCTGCAACATTGAAAATCTTGCCAGACAAAAGAATTTGCGCTTCATTAAGATGGCCATTTCGAGACAACAACTCAGCGACATTCATTATTGCTCGAGGGTCATGTCCAAATTTTAATGCCGTTGCTCGCATTATCGTTACCGCATATTTCTTTGCCGCGGTCCTGTCAATTTCAGTAATTTCTCCGTTTGTTGCTCGCACGTAAGAGTAGTTCAATATTTGAATTGCTACATTTAAATAGTTAGTCGGATCGTCTGGATCCGCCTCAAGCGCCCTTTCCATAAGAATTAATGCGTCAGTAAACCTTCTCTGTGTGTTGAGCAAAACTCCATATGCTGTGAGGGTTGCGTCATCCGAGGGATCCACGCTGAGCGCGCTCTTAAACGCCTCTTCAGCTTCGGTCAACCGACCGAGTTCGTGAAGTGCTCGTCCGCGATTGCGTAGCAACATGACATTCTGTTCGCCGAGCAGACCGGAAACCGAGTCGACGACAGATAGCTTCCAATTCGGACGGTTGTCCGCAGAATACATTTCAAAAAGCGTGGCGAGGCTAGCTTCGATGTGGTCTTCAAGGACGTCGAGACTGGCGATCGGGCCATCGTCACCATGCGTAATATTTAATTGCTTTTCAATGAGCAATCGGCCACGTTCGTTTGCCATTAAGGATTTCGATTTAGCGCTTGCCTGGGCCAAGAACAGTACGATGCGCTTATTGGTGGGATACTTCATATGTGCTGCTTCGAGAACTGCCCGCTCGTATTCATGCAGCCTAAATTCTGCTGCAGCGCGACCAACGGCTATGAAGTCATCAGCAGACAGATAGGGGTTTTGCAAAATGTCGCGCACCGCGACTTTGAACTCATCTTTTTGCTCTCCCGCGACGAAATTTCTTAACTTGATTTCTAAACTTTCACTTGTGTACTCTTCAATCTCGTCAGCTTCTTTTAATAATTCCATTATGTCCAATTCGGATTTACCGATCGCCTCTCGGGCACCTGGATCTATTTGTGCAAGGCGATCCTCAAGTTCCTGCTTGTCTTGACTTATTTTATTTAATTGCTCCTGCATGTTCGCCATTTCAGCCATGACGGACTGTTCAGAAACGTGAAGAAGAGATCGCGGCAACCCGCTAATTGCATCATGCACTGGATTATCTGATTTGGCAGTATCCGCTTCGCGCTGCGCAATGGCTTTGCTTATCTTTTCAGCGATCTCCTGAATGTCTGCTAGATTAGTGCTGTAAGGGATTGCCCGATATTGTGCAATATCAAAGGACAATTCATCTGTTTCATTATATATATGAATTGTACCGCTCTTCTTGAACGAATGCCGAACACCAAGCTCAAAAAACACATTAGGATTTCCCTCGCTTAAATCAGCAATAACCAAATCGGCTTCAGCGAGATCTCGAATTATCTGATGCGGAATGCTTCCGGGTTTTTCGGTAATATCACTACGTTCAACGGCATACCCGTAGCTTTCCACTGCAGGCTTTATTATACCATTGTAAACACCAAGATAATGTTTTTGTCGATCAGGATTGTTTCCGCCATATGGCATGATTACGAAACACTTCTTCATGCGCATCCTCCGGTTTATGTTCAAGTCAAATTTTGCCGCTAGTGGCGGCTAATCGGCATAATTCATCAGACATCGCCCTACATATGAGCGTATTCATCACAAAAATGCAACGCATTTAGACCTTCGTATGAACACGCACTTTGTCTGCTTAAGGAAGCGGCGCAGTGTCTTTGGGATGTGTTAGCGCAACAGATTTGGCGAAGCGATGCAGTGTGGCTGGCTCAAGGACAGATATGGCCTGCGATGGCAGATCGTGCCGCGCGTGTTCTTCGAGATGATGACGGACGCGGATGCGGCAAGACAAAAGCGGGTGATGGACGCGATGATGGACATGGTAAAGTTCGATGTCGCCGCCCTCGAGAAGGCTTACGGGGGCTGAGGGCCATCCAATTAAAACGATTTCGGGTGTCGTAGGTCATGCAGTGCGTCCGGCCAGCAGCAAGGCGATGCCATCGTTGTCGGGTTGGAGGGCAGCGGGTCGCTTCGCGACGGTGGGGCACGTCCATATCTCAGATGATTGCGCTACGTGTTCAACGCGACTGATGCCGTGATAGCCTTGTGGTCGCTCAAACCTGCGTTCAGTGCTACGCGGGATATTCGATAGTGGTTCGTCGTGAACAGTCCATCGACCATCAATTGCAGGGGGCCTGCGCGGTGCAATTCGCCATCGATGCTCGTGGTTTCGTGGCGCGGGATATGGTCGGTCCATGCCTCGGCGAGCATGGCGAATACCGGGCCACCACGCGGGGCGTTGAAATCTCCGGTGAAGATGAGCGGCTGCGCTCCCAGTTCGTCGATAATGCGCTCGGTGGCCCGGAACTGGAACGGCCGCGCTTGACCATCCGCCGTCCAAGGAAAATGCGTGGTGGCGACCGTCGCCGTGATACCGGCGCCTTTGACTTGCGCAATTGCCACGGCATACCGGCACGTTTCGAGCTTTGTTTCCTCGGACGTCGCATCGAACGGACGGGTTCCATCGCCAGCTCCGAGGTAGGTTAGAACGTCGCGTGAGCCGAACGCGTGCTTTGACAATATGCAGATGCCAAAAGGGTCGCCGGGTTGGTCGGTCGGATGGCACGCCATCGCAACGAAGTGAACGTTCGGCAACCCGGACTTTTCACAAATTTCGTCGACGTCGGACCGCAAGACCTCCTGCAGGCAAGCGACATCCGCCTTGAATTCCCGCAGGAACGGCAAGAACCGGTGCAAGTGCTTGGAGCGTTCGATGTTCAAGCTGAATAGTCGCATGCAGGGTCGTCTATCTCGTCCGATGGGATCTCACGCTCGATGTGGTGGACATTGCCGGGCCCGCGCACCGCCGAGGACGTGGGCTGCGAGTGCGGCAGCGTCGGACGGAAGCTCGCGGGATAGGCCGCGAGCCCGACGCTTCGGAAAGGGTTGCAACTCTACCGGGCTGCTGGCTGCCACCGGGCGTCAATGGCGACCGTGGCAGTGCTTGTATTTCTTGCCGGAACCGCACGGGCACTGGGCGTTGCGGGCGACCTTGCCCCAGGTTGCGGGGTTGTTCGGATCCAGATCGGCGCTCGCCTGGCGGGTGCGCAGCGGAGCGGTGCGGATTTCCTCGCCACCATTGGCGTAAGTCAGGGCCTCTTCCTCCTTGGCGAGTGCCGCGTCGGCGAGGGCATAGTCGCCAAACAGTGAAACGTCGTCGTGGTGGGCTTCCATTTCCGGCAGTTCCTCGTCGATGCCGTAGAGGTCGTCGAGGTTGTCCTCGCCCTGCAAATTGATGTTCATAAGCTGCGTGGTTACCGCCTCGCGCAACTTTGTAAGGAGACCCTCGAACAGCATGAAGGCTTCGGACTTGTACTCGTTCAGCGGGTCGCGCTGGCCGTAGGCACGGAAGCCGATGACCTCGCGTAGATGTTCGAGCATGACGAGGTGTTCGCGCCAGAGATGGTCGAGCGTTTGCAAAAGCACGGACTTTTCTATGAAGCGCATGCGCTCGTGGCCGAGTGCTGCGGCGGACTTGTCCGGAGCTGCGTCGACCTCTTCGGTGAGCTGGCGCGCTTCCATGTAGTCGGAGAGGAACTGATAGCCGATCATTCCGGCCTGAGCCTGGGCATCCTCATTGGAAATGCCGTTGAGGCGGACCTCGCCTTCGCCGGAGTTGAGCAGGAAGCGACCGATGTTTTCGAGGTTTTCCTCGGGCTGGTCGATCATCTCGCGCAGCGCATCGGTGTTGTCGACGAAACCGACGAGTTCCTTGGCACTGTCGTAGTTGGACAGCATCGCCTCGCCGATCTCAGCCATTTTGGCGTCGGCTTTCTCATTCGCAGCCTTGATCAGGCGGTCGCGGATTTCCTCATCGGCGATGCCTTCTTCCGCGGCCCAGTCGCTGACCGGCAGATCAAGGCCGACGATGTTCGAGACGGCTTTCGCGAGCCCCTCGACATCCCATTGCTCGGCGTAGGCGTTCTCGGGGATGTGCTGGGAAACGAGGGCTGAAATGACGTCGTGGCGCATGTCGGTGACGATCTCGTTGACGTCGTCGCTCGACATGAACTCGAGGCGCTGCTCGAACACGACCTTGCGTTGGTCGTTCATCACATCGTCATACTTGAGGATGTGCTTGCGCATGTCGAAGTTGCGCGCCTCGACCTTCTTCTGCGCCATCTCCAGTGACTTGTTCATCCAGGGATGGATGATGGCTTCGCCCTCGCGCAGGCCAAGCGTCTTCAAGACGCTGTCCATCTTGTCGGACCCGAAGATGCGCATCAGGTCGTCCTGCAGCGAGAGGTAGAACTTGGAGCGGCCGGGGTCGCCCTGACGGCCGGATCGACCGCGCAGCTGGTTGTCGATGCGGCGGCTTTCATGGCGTTCGGTGCCGATCACGTAAAGTCCGCCTGGCTTTTCGACGGTCTTTGCCGGTCTGTTGCCCTTCGCCGGCTCGAGTTCCACCGTGGCGCTGGCATTCAAAACCTCGTCGCGTGCCGCGGCGATTTCTGCGCGGATTTTCTCGGCGATTGTCTCGTGCTCAGGCAAATCGGGGTCGCCGGCTTCTTCGGCAATGCGCATGTCGGCGTTGCCGCCAAGCTGAATGTCGGTGCCGCGGCCGGCCATGTTGGTGGCGATGGTCACCGTGCCGGGGACTCCGGCCTGGGCGATGATCTTGGCCTCTTGCTCGTGGTAGCGGGCGTTGAGGACCTGGTGTTCGATCTTCTTGGCCTTGAGAAGTTCGGAGAGATGCTCACTCTTCTCGATCGACGCCGTGCCGACGAGGCAGGGCTGGCCGCGCGCTTGCGCGTCCTCGATCTCCATGATGATGGCCTGCCACTTCTCGTCCTCGGTGCGGTAGATCTCGTCATCTTCGTCGAGACGGCCGATCGGCATGTTTGTCGGAATCTCGAGAACATCGAGGCCGTAGATGTCAAGGAACTCAGAGGCTTCGGTGGCGGCTGTTCCGGTCATGCCGGCGAGCTTTTCGTAGAGGCGGAAGTAGTTTTGGAAGGTGACCGAGGCGAGCGTCTGGTTTTCTGGCTGGATCTCGACGTTTTCCTTGGCCTCGAGCGCCTGGTGCAGGCCTTCCGAATAACGCCGGCCCGGCATCATGCGGCCGGTGAACTCGTCGATGATGACGACCTCGTTGTTCTTGACGATGTAGTCCTTGTCGCGCGTGAACAGCGTATGCGCCTTGAGCGCCTGGTTGATGTGGTGGACGAGCGAGACATTCTCGATGTCGTAGAGCGTTCCGGTGAGGAGGCCGGTTTCGCCGAGCCTTTCTTCCATCCACTGGTTGCCCGGTTCAGTGAGCGAGACCTGGCGTTGCTTTTCGTCAAGTTCGAAGCGCTCGGGGTCAACGACCAGTTCCGGCATGTAGGAATCGATGGTGTTGTACAACTCGGCGCGATCTTCGACCGGCCCGGAGATGATCAGCGGCGTGCGCGCCTCGTCAATGAGGATCGAGTCGACCTCGTCGACGATCGCGAAGTAATGGCCACGCTGAACCATCTCGGCCTTCGACATCTTCATGTTGTCGCGCAGGTAGTCGAAGCCGAATTCGTTGTTGGTTCCGTAGGTGACGTCGGCGGCGTACTGGACGCGGCGCTCTTCGTCATCAAGCTCGTTGACGATGCAACCAACGGTGAGGCCGAGGAACTCATAGACCTGGCCCATCCACTCGGCATCGCGGCGTGCGAGATAGTCGTTGACGGTAACGACGTGGACGCCCCTCTCCGTCAATGCATTGAGGTAGACGGCGAGTGTTGCGACAAGGGTCTTGCCCTCACCGGTCTTCATTTCGGCGATCTTGCCCTCGTGGAGCGCCATGCCGCCGATCAGCTGTACGTCGAAATGGCGTTGGCCCAGCGTGCGCTTGGCGGCTTCACGCACGGTCGCGAAGGCCGGGACAATGAGATCATCGAGTTTGCCGCCGTCGCGAAGTTCCTGGCGGAAACTTTCGGTGCGCCGGCGCAGTTCCTCGTCGGTGAGAGCTTCGACTTCGGCTTCCAGGGCGTTGATCGCCTCGACACGGCCGCCGTAGCCCTTCAAGCGGCGCTCGTTGGATGAGCCGAATATCTTGGTTGCAAATTGCTCGAACGAAATCATTGGCGTGTGTGTCCTTGCCGGTTGCGGCGTGCCGCAAATGCATAATGCCCCGCGCAACCGATTGGTAGGCGGCCTAAACGCACCCCTGAGCGTCGCCGGTAGGCGCGATCGCGCACGGAAATAGCGGTCGCGGCAGACCGCCCTGGCTCAGAGATAGGAATCGGAGGGGGCGATTGTCAATTCGTCCGGTGCTTCAGCCATCTTTTTGCCGGAATTCGGCCGCCTCCAAGGGGTCGATCGGTGCCGGTGGGCGGCTTGAACATGACTTGGTTGTCCCGGTCGCCAGATTGGGGCGCGAGCCGAGATTTGGCCGCGTGTCCGGCGCCGAAGACATCCTGTAAAGGATTTGACCTGAATTTACCGATGTGGCCACGAAATTGCATTTGAGGCCATGTCCAATACGCGTCCAATACGCGAAATTCTTGGTCAATCGAGACAAAGAGGCTATTCCACGTGACCCTGACCCATCGAAACAGCTTTGCCGCCCCGCTTTCCTCGTTCTGCGCGGTGATTGCGGCGCTCGTTCTTTGCGCATTTTCTGCGACGACTGCGGTGCTTGCTGAGGATCCAGTCGTTGCCAAAGTAAACGGCCGCGTGATTACAGAGGCCGATGTGCGGTTGGCTGCGGCGGAGATCGGTGCGGATCTACAGCGCTATCCACCTGCGACGCGGCGTCGCGTGTTGATCGAGTTCCTGATTCAGAACGAGCTGTTTGCAGAGGCCGCGGCCAAGAAGAACGTCGCCGATTCAACGGCGTTCAAGGAGCGCAAGCATTATTGGGACCGGCGCAACATGCGCGATTCCTTCTTCGAGACCGAAATTCGCAGCCAGGTGACGGATGCCGAAGCGCGCGGATTTTACGAGGCGCAGATCAAGAATTATCCGAAGGGCGAGGAGGTGCGCGCCAGCCACATTCTGGTGAAGTCGGAAGACGAGGCGAAGGCGATTTTCGAGCAGATCGCGCATGACGGGGACTTCGCCGAACTGGCCCGCAAGCATTCCAAGGATCCGGGCTCCGGCGCCAATGGTGGTGATCTTGGCTATTTCGGTCGCGGTCGGATGGTGCCGCCGTTCGAGAAGGCGGCGTTTTCGTTGCCGGTCGGAGAAGTGTCGCAGCCGGTCAAGTCACAGTTCGGCTGGCACATTATCAAGGTGATCGACAAGCGCGACAGCAAGCCGCCTGAATTCAAGGCCGTCAAAGAACAGATCGTCTCGCAGCTGATCCACGAAAAGGCGCGTGCAATGGCGGAGACGTTGCGGCGCGGCGCCAAGATCGAAATGCTTGACCCGGCCATGAAACCGAAGTGATCTTGAGGGATAGCTCCCACCGGCGATGCGTTGGCGGGGGTTCCACCCACAGCCAGCACGCCGGCGGCCCGTCGCCGGATGCCGGGGGCTGTTTCCTGAAGATTGCGAGGCTGCCAGCATGGCCCACGACGCGCCTGTTTCCCCGTTTGCTCCCACTCGTCTTCCCGACATGCCTGCGGTTGCCGGCGTCAGGTTTGCCGCGGTCGAGGCTGGGATCAAGTACAAGGGTCGCAAGGACCTGATGCTGGCGATCCTGGATGACGGGGCCGTGGCGGGCGGAGTTCTGACGCAGTCAAAGACGTGCTCGGCGCCGGTGCTGTGGTGCCGCGATCAACTCCAACACGGCCGGGCGCGGGCGCTGGTCGTGAATGCCGGCAATGCCAACGCGTTCACAGGGCATCGCGGCGCGGATGCGGTGCGGGTCACGGCAGAGGCCGCGGCAAAGGCCGTCGGATGCGATGTCAGCGAGGTCTATGTTGCCTCGACCGGGGTTATCGGCGAGCCGCTCGAGGCCGGCGAATTCGCGCACCGGCTCGACGGCATGGCGAAGGCGGCCGATGCCGCGGCCTGGCACGATGCAGCCGCCGCGATCATGACGACGGATACGTTCCCGAAGCTTGCAACCCGCCAGGTTGAGATCGCCGGCGAAACCGTGACCGTGTCTGGATTCGTCAAGGGCTCGGGAATGATTGCGCCCGATATGGCGACGATGCTCGGTTTCGTGTTTACCGATGCCGGCATCGCGCAGCCTCTGTTGCAGGAGCTGACCTGCGAACTGGCGGCGAAGACCTTCAACTGCATTACCGTCGACAGCGATACATCGACCAGTGATACGGTGCTGGTGTTTGCGACAGGTGCGGCCGGCGCAGCGCCGATCACAGACCGTGAAAGCGATGCTTCTGCGGCGTTCGAAGCAGCCTTGCACGACGTCATGCACGAACTTGCGATCTCGGTGGTGAAGGACGGCGAGGGTATCTCGAAGTTCATCACGATCAACGTCACCGGGGCAGAGAACGATGCAGCCGCGCACCGGATCGCGATGGCGATGGGCAACTCGCCGTTGCTCAAGACGGCGATTGCCGGTGAAGACGCCAACTGGGGTCGCGTCGTCATGGCCGTCGGCAAGGCAGGTGAGGCTGCGGACCGGGACAAACTGCAAATCAGGTTCGGGCCACACCTGCTGGCCAACGAAGGATTGCGCGCGCCGGACTACAGCGAGGACGTGGCCTCCGCCTACATGAAGAACCCGGAAATCGAGATCAGCGTCGATGTCGGTGTCGGCTCCGGCAAGGCGACGATCTGGACGTGCGACCTGACGCACGGCTACATCTCGATCAACGCGGACTATCGCAGTTAGGCGGTGCGTGGCCTGGCGGTGAGACTCGATGATGCCGACTTAGAAAATTCGGAGCGGGCAATGGAGCACGATTTCTGGCACGAGCGCTGGGCCAGCGGACAGCTTGGTTTTCACCAGGTCGTGCCGGACCATATTTTGTTGGCGCATTGGCGCGACATGAGCGTCGACGGCGGTTCGAAGGTGTTCGTGCCGCTGTGCGGCAAGTCGCTGGACATGATCTGGCTTCGCGAACAGGGCTATGCCGTGGTCGGGATCGAGCTCAGTGAACAGGCTGTCGGCGATTTCTTTGCCGAGAATGCGCTTGAGCATTCGATCGAAGAGCGCGACGGGTTCCGTGTCTATCGTGGTGATGGCATCGACATCTGGTGCGGGGATTTCTTTGCGCTGCCGGCAGGTGCGGTCTTGGGTGTTGGTGCGATCTACGATCGCGGAAGTCTGGTTGCGCTGCCGCCGGAGATGCGCCTTGGCTATGCCAGGAAATTGCAGGAAGTCCTGCCCGGCGTACCGATGTTTCTGTCTTGCGTGGAATACGATCAGACGGAAATGGGCGGGCCCCCGTTTTCGATTTCGCGGGGTGAAGTCGAACAACACTATGGGGCCCGTTATGACGTCGCGCAGATCTACGAGGAACTGGATCGTGAGATTCCCGAGCGGTTTCGCGAGCGTGGGCTGACGTCGCTGGCAAGCAAGGCTTACATTCTGCGCCCGCGGGTTCGGGCTCCATGAGTAAACCGCTCCTGATCGTGGCGGCGGCGGCCCTGATCGATGCCGATAACCGGGTGCTCATCGCGCGGCGGCCGGAGGGCAAGAGCATGGCCGGGCTGTGGGAGTTCCCCGGGGGCAAGGTCAACGGTGGCGAGACACCGGAGATGGCTTTGATCAGGGAGTTGCACGAAGAGCTGGACATCGACGTGTGTGAGACCTGTATCGCGCCGTTCAACTTCGCGTCTCACTCCTACGAAGCGTTCCATCTGCTGATGCCGCTCTATATCTGTCGGTCGTGGGACGGCGAGATCAGGCCGCGCGAAGGCCAGGAGGTTGCCTGGGTACGCGCGATGCGGCTCGGTGATTATCCGATGCCGCCGGCGGACCTGCCGCTGATTCCATGGTTGCGAGACCTACTCGGCTGAATTCACACTATTTCATGAATCGACCGGCGGTGTGCCTTGAAAGTGCTGGCCCGAGATCTCAGAGTCCGAAGAAGTCCAACCAGGAACCGTAATGCCGTGCCGTTCGATTCGCGACTTACGCCGCATGCGCCGCCGCGCACCCTGAATTTCGAGGGTCAGCCACGGCGCATCGGTGTCGAGGTGGAATTCGCTGTGCTTTCGGCACGCGACGTGGCGCTCAAGCTGTGCCGGGAGTTCGGCGGGCGGGTCGAAGAACGCAATCCCCACCGGTTCAGGGTTGCTGACACGGAACTGGGAACGTTCATCGCCGAACTCGACACACAGTATGCCCACCCGGTGCGCACTGCAGGCCAGACATCCGATGCTCCTCTGTTTGCCTCGTTCGAAGACATCGTCGATCGGTTGCGCGTATTCTACGGCGATGTCAGTTCGCTCATCGTACCGTGTGAGATCGCTTCGCCGCCGCTGACGCTCGACAACCTGGTGCGGTTCGATGCGTTTGTTGCCAAGTTGACGGAGGCCGGTGCGGCGGGGACCGGATCAAGCCCGTTCTATGCGTTCGGCGCGCACCTCAATCCCGACATTGCGACAATGGATGCGGCATGGATCACCGCCGTTCTCAAGGCCGAAATGTTGCTGTCAGAGTGGCTGCGCCAGATTATGTCGATCGATCTGACGCGGTTGCTGACATCGTTCGTCGATCCGTTTCCCGAGCGCTATGTCAAGATGGTGGTCTCGCCGGATTACTGGCCCGATACGACGGCTTTGATCGATGATTATCTCGCCAGCAATCCGACGCGGGATCGTGAGCTGGACATGCTGCCGTTGTTTGCCTGGATCGACGAGGTGAAGGTGCGCCGCGCGGCGCCGGCCGTGAAGATCGGTAAGCGGCCGGCGTTTCACTACCGGCTGCCCAATGCCAATCTCGGTGAACCCGGCTGGAGCCTGGGGCTCGAGTGGAACCGCTGGTGTGTGATCGAACGCCTGGCGGATGACCGGCCGCGGCTCGACGCAATGGGAGCTGCCTACATCGAGAACCGGCAACGCCTGCTGCCTGAGCGCTGGGCCGTGCGGGCAAGCGAGTGGCTGGTGGTGTAAATCGGCGGCGGCCTCGGCGGGCGGCATTTGCATTCCGGGGCCGGTTGCCGGCGGGTTGGGACGTGCCTTCGGTGGTTGGTGCGACGCCGGGGAGCGGTCAAATTGCGATCGATGAAAGCGGCACTTTTGCTGCGCCGGGGCAGGTCATGCCATCACCGCTGTATGCGCGGGCGGCGGTTGGCGCGGCCCGGCAAACGCGACTGTCACTGCGGCTGCCTGGCCGCGCGGATGCGGTATTTAAAATCCATTTTGTCGGCAACCCGCAGCGCGCCCATCAATGCGGTGAACGGTTTCAATCCCAACTGCTCATGGCTCAGGCTGACGGTGCCCGACGCTTCCAACTGATCACCCTCGCGCTTGAGTTTGGCGGGAAGGGACAACTTGATACTGCGGCCCAGGAGTTCCACGGTGAGGTTGAGCATGGCGGAGTTCTTGTCACTCACCGGGCCGGTCGTTCCCGCTATCCTAATGGTCGAGAACTTCTTGGCCTGCAGCAGCTCGTCGCCCAGCATGTTGGCGCGCGTTCCCTCGATGTCATCCTTCGAAGGCTGGCTGGCGAAGCCTTTGCCTTCCTGGCGCCGCAGCTCAGGATCGTCGACTACGAGCCGGTCTACCGGAATTTCGAGTTCCACCCGGGATCGTTCCAGCCCCGGGCGCAGATGGATCGTGCCCTTGAAGTCGCGAGCTGAGACCACATGGTTGTGCCCGAACGTCGAAAGAACACCGCCGCGGTAAACCAGCAGACGGAGATCGGATTGCCGCGAATCAATCTGGTAGGTTTCGGCTCCGGCATCGCCTGTTCTTTGTGCGCTCGCGATGCCGGCCGTCAGCAACACGGCGATAACGGGCAGTAAAATGGCGGTGTAGAGCTTGGCCAGGGCGTTTGACATTTTGTTCTTTCGTTGGTGTGTCGGGAGGCATTGGAGTTTGCGCCGAATGGAGCCGGTTTAGCGGCGGCCGTCAAACCACTTGCCGACAGCGTGCGTGTGTCCGGCGCCCGGCAGCTATATGAGCCGTCGTCGATGGCGTCGCAATGGCGGTTTTCGGCAGGACCATGGCGCTGCAGCACAATATAGTTGCCCGCTTGTCGATTTTGCGGTCATCAATTTTGATGCCATTCGCTACGATCGCGTCGTGTCTTGGCAAGCTGCGATCGAGATGGAACGCGCAGAGGTTGGGCGATTTCCGGTTGGCAGTGCGCCTCCATCTCGGTTGTCCCGGATCAATCCTCCGACAGGCCGAGCAGGTGATTGCACTCGCCGTCGTAGGCCTCGCTGTCTGCGGGGATGTCGTAATAGTCGCCCTTTTCGGCGACGAATATGTGTGCCGCCATCGCCAGTCCGGTATCGCCGTCGACGGTGCCGGCCGTGAACGATATGCGGTCGCCGGCCGGGCGTTCGAAGAACAGTGTCGTGCCACAGTTTTCGCAAAAGCCGCGGCGCGAGTCGGTGCCCGAGTGATACCAGCGCAGCGTGTCAGAGGCGGTCAGTTCGAAGTTTTTCTTGAGCGCAGCCGAGGCGGCCATGTGATGTCCGGTTGATTTGCGGCATTGCGTGCAATGGCAGGCGATGATCGGGCGAAACGGCGATGAAGCGCGATACCTGACGCTGCCGCACATGCAGCTTCCCGTAATTTCTTGCGCCATACGTCGACCTCCTGATTTTTGGTCATGCCCCGGACCCGCCTGCCTTCTCGCCGGCACTCGTCTCGGAGGCGCCGAGGGCGTCGGCGAGGCGGATGGATGCGGTGCCGGGGCGAAGCGGTTGCTGCTGGCTTGCGTGCGGTGCCCAACCCGTCATGGTCAGGATTTCAAACGTTGCCGGAATGCGTCCGTCGGGCATCGCGAAGCGCTCGCTGTAGATTTCTGCAATGCGCAGCAAGAAGCGCCGGGTCATGGGCGTGCGGCGGCGGTCAAACAAAATATTGCTCGCGCCCATTCCCTTCAACTCGCGCATGAGTGCCAAGGGCGTCTCGTAGGTTGCCGTAACGGTGTCGCTGTCTGTAACCGGTAGTGCGAAGCCTGCGCGTTGGAGCAGCGCGCCAAGATCGCGGACATCGGCAAACGGGGCGACGCGCGGAGAAGCGCCGTCATAGAGTTCGGCTTCGGCTGCAAGTGCGGCCTGGCGCAGTTCCGTCAATGTTTCGCCGCCAAACAGGGCCGCCAGGAACAGCCCGTCGGGTTTGAGGACTTGGCAGATCTGGGCGAGCGTACCTGGAAGGTCGTTGACGAACTGCAGCGCCAGGCCAGATGTCACGAGATCGAAGCTGTGGGCGGCGAAGGGGAGCGCTTCCTCGTCGGCGATGACGACGGGCATGGGGAGGTGGCGCACATGAGCGATGTCGTGTTCGGTGCTTATGACGGTCGTCGTGCCGTTGCATTCCCGCAGTGCCTTGGTGATGTGGCCGGGAGCGGCCGTCAGGTTGAGCGCCAGCGGAAACGTGCGATGGATCAGTGAGAGGCGGTCGGCGAAGTCCTCGGTGACCCGTTGCAACAGAAAGTCGGGGGGGCATGCTGAGCGGGCAGCGCGCGCGCGGTTGCGCCGCAACAGGGTGCGATCAAATATCAACGGTGGCGAGGCGGTGCTCATGGATGCCGGATGCCGCCAGGGCGGGTTGGTCAACGTGGAACCGGCGTTGTTGCAGCCGGCGGGTCTGCGTAGGATAGTAGCCGATGTCAAATCGCTAGTGTAGCGCACCTGACGTTTGGTGCCTTTGTGCGGCTGGTCTCTCAAGCAAACGTCAGGTGCAAAGGCTACATTAGACCATCCGGTTTCAGCTGCGGGGAGACGAGTGGGCGAGGGGGCCAAGTCAGCGAAGCGCATGTTTGACGCGTGGATGCGGGACGCCGGCAGGCGCGGAATCATAGTTGCGCGGGGCGTGTGTGCGCATTGGCCATCGCAATTCGACACCGTAGCGGCTGTTGCATTCGAGGTGCGGGGCCGGGTTGCCGATTTCCTTATGCCGCCACTTTGCCTTGCGTGTCGTGCTCCGCTTGCCCAACACAACAGTATTTGTGCTGCATGCTGGCGCGATGTCAGTTTCATTGCTGAGCCGGTTTGCCACCGCCTCGGCATTCCATTGCCGTTCGATCCGGGCGGCGGGCCGGTGGAATCGGCAGCGGCGGCAGCCGAGCCGCCCCAGTACGACCGGGCTCGCGCGGCCGTGCACTACAACGGGGTGGCGCGCGAACTCATTCACCGGTTCAAGTATGGCGACCAGCATACGATGCGGCACCTGTTCACCAGGTGGCTCCAACTGGCGGGCCGGGACCTCGTCGATGATGATCCGCTGGTGGTGCCGGTCCCCATGCACCGTCGTCGATTGCTGGCACGCCGGTTCAATCAATCGGCGATACTGGCGCAGGATCTGGCCCGAGCGACAGGTCTTGCCTACGAGCCGGAGGTCCTGCTTCGGTTGCGCCAAACCGCATCGCAGGTGGGGCTGACGCGTGATCAGCGGCGGCGCAACCTGCAAGGTGCGTTCGGTGTGGAGGGGCGGCGCGAAGGCGAACTGTTCGGCCGGCGGGTCCTGCTCGTCGATGATGTGATCACGACCGGTACCACGGTGGACGCCTGCGCGCGGGTTCTCAGGCGCGGCGGCGCCAGCCACATCGATGTCGTCGCGATCGCCATGGTGACGGACGAATCGCGCATTAACCCTTGATTTCCAGACCTTATTTCCCGTGACGCCAAGCCAACTCGTCGATTGTAGTTGGGGCTGGTTCTGGTATAGTTCGCGGCCGTCGGTTGTCTGAGGCCGGAAGACGCACAATGTTTTACGCGAGATGACGGTTAGGTCTTCGCACATCATGCCCAAAATCACGATCTACACGACAATGCTGTGCCCCTACTGCGTCATGGCAAAGCGGCTCTTGAAGCAAAAGGGTGCGGTGTTCGAGGAGATCAATGTCGGTATCAGTTCATCAAAGCGGGCCGAAATGCAGGAGCGCGCCGGTGGTCGTCACACGGTGCCGCAGATCTTTATCGGAGATCGCTACATCGGCGGATGCGATGAACTCTATGCCCTCGACAAGGACGGACGGCTCGATCCGCTGCTGGCAGCATGAGCAGTGAACCGGCAGGGATGTTTCGCGCAGCGCTCGTGCAGCTTTGTTCGGGCACGGACGTGGCGGCCAACATCGCTAACGCGAGCGATCTCATCAGACGGGCGGCGGCGGACGGGGCCGACTATATCCAAACGCCCGAAGTGACGACCGTGATCGAGGCGCGCGGCCAGGCGCAATTCGAAAAATCCGAAGCCGATGATGGCAATAACTCGGCCGTGCAAGCATTTGGTGCACTGGCAAAGGAGCTAGGCGTGTGGCTGCACATCGGTTCGATGGCGGTGCGCAAGGAGAACGGGAAACTGGCGAACCGGGCTTTCCTTTTCCGGCCGGACGGTTCGGTCGCGGCGCGCTATGACAAGATCCATATGTTCGACGTCGATGTCGATAGCGACAATCGTTTCAACGAAAGCCGGCGGTACGATGCCGGAAAGACAGCCGTGGTGGCAGCGTTGCCGTGGGGCAATCTCGGGATCACGATCTGTTACGATATGCGCTTTCCCTATCTCTACCGTGACCTGGCCAAGGCCGGTGCGCAGTTCATTGCCGTGCCGTCGGCTTTCACCGTACCAACCGGCAAGGCGCACTGGCACACACTGCTCCGGGCCCGGGCCATCGAAACGGAGTGCTTCGTTCTGGCGGCGGCGCAGGCCGGCGAGCACGAGTCGGGGCGCAAATCCTACGGTCACAGCATCATCATCTCACCGTGGGGCGAGGTGCTGGCGGAAGCCGATGGGGTGGAAATCGGCGTCATAAGTGCCAATATCGAGGTCAAGGCGGTTGCGGAAGCGCGACAGCGTGTGCCGTCTCTGAACCATGATGCGTGCTATGGTGTCGTTGGTCCGTAACTAACGAATTGGTAAGATTCTGACGAGATAACAAAACGTTATGATTCGCTATCAGCTGCAGTGCGAAAAGGAACACGCCTTCGATGCGTGGTTTTCGAACAGCGCCGCCTACGATAAGCAGGTGAAGCGCAAGTTGGTGCTATGTCCGGAGTGCGGCTCGAGCAAGGTGTCGAAAGCGATCATGGCGCCGAACGTCGGCGTCAAGGGCAACAAGAAAACCGGAAACGCAGTGGTGCCGGCACGGCGCGATGTGCCCCAGCCAGTCGACCCAGCCCAGGCTGAGGCGCGGCGCGAGATCATGGCGGCAATGCGCAAGGTGCGCGAACTCGTCGAGAAGAATTCCGAGTATGTCGGCCCGCGGTTTGCCGAAGAGGCGCGCAAGATCCACTACAAGGAAACCGAAGAAAAAGGCATCTACGGTGAGGCCTCGCCAGGTGAGGTCAAGGATCTGCTCGATGAAGGCATTGAAATTCATCCGCTGCCAACACTGCCAGAAGACCAGAACTGACGTGAGCGTGCACTTGCGGCTCCCGCGCCGTCGGTGACGACGTGGGTGATGATGAGACAATCGCCGTCTACGATGCGCAGGCTGACGACTATGCAAAGATGGTCGACGGCGATGACATTCATCCGACACTTTTAAGGTTTGTGGAAAAGCTGCCGCCAGGCGGCTGTGTGCTGGACCTCGGCTGCGGCCCTGGGCGGGCGGGTGCTGCAATGCGTGACCGCGGGTTCGGCGTGACGGCAATCGATGCCTCGGCCGAGATGGTGCGGTTGGCACGGGAGACTTACGATCTCGATGCACAAGTCGGGCAGTTCGAGGACATCGGAGCGATCGGCGTGTTTGATGGCATCTGGGCCAATTTCAGCCTGCTCCACATGCAGCGGGCGGGATTTCCGGGTTTTCTGTGCACGCTTCGACGAGCCGTCGCGGATGACGGGGTATTGCATATTGCGATGAAGCTCGGCAGTGGTGCATCACGCGACAAACTCGGGCGATACTACGCTTACTACGAACGCGACGAACTCGTCGCATTTCTGGAAGATGCCGGATTTGAAGCCATCGAGGTTGTCGAAGGCGCGGGTCGCGGGCTTGCCGGCGATGTCGAGCCATGGGTGGCGATCACGTGCAAGGCGTCGCCGCCCATAGAGGTGGACGGTTGAGGGGTCGTCAGATGCCGGCTGCCATGCCGTCGCCGGCCGGATCGGCACCACCATCGAGACCGGCGTCAGTCAGGCGGATCGTGTGGACGATCGGGCTCATGTAGCTTTGCGGATGGCGTCGGGTCGGGTAGCCGCGTTTGTTCAATTCACGCTCGGTGGTGCGCAGGATGCGGTTGGTGACCTCGATCGTGTTGGATGTCGTTGTGAAACGTGGTGCTGACACAGCTTCCTGCGCGGTCATGCCGAAGTCGACGACATTGAGGATCGCCTGCAGGTTGCCCATGGTGATGGTTGTGCCGCCCGGCGCGCCGACCAGCAAATAGGGTTTGTCGTCCTTGAACACCATCGTCGGTGACAAGGCGGAAAACCGCGCCTTGCCGGGAGCCAGGGATCCAGGGTGTCCGGGGCGGGGGTCGAACACCATCATGCAGTTATTGTACATGAAGCCGAGGCCGTCCGTGACGACGCCGGAACTCGAGCCCAGCGACTGGGTCATCGACACGCAATTGCCGCGTGTATCTGCGACGCAGATGTGGGTTGTCTCGCGTGATTCAAAGCCGCCTGAATTCAGGCGTGGAACCCGGGTCTTTTCTCCGCGGCGAATGCGGTCGGCCATTTCGCGGGCGTAGTCCTTTGACATCAGCAAGTCGAGCGGGACGTCAATGAACCGCGGATCGCCCATGCGGGTGTCCTTGTCGACGGTTGCGATTTTCATCGCCTCCGACACGGTCGCAATATAGTCCGGCGAATTGTGGCCCATGGCGGCGAGATCGAAATTCTCGAGGATGTTGAGCATCTCGATGATCATCAGGCCGCCGCCGGGCAGAGGGTTGGTTGCAACGCGGTAGCCGCGGTAGTCGGTCCACAATGGTTCGGTGAATTCCACCGCGCAGGCGGCGAGGTCGTGCTTCGTCAGGAGGCCGCCGTTGGCGCGCATATCAGCGTCGATTTGGGCGGCAATCTCACCGGTGTAGAAGTCCTCGACGCCCGCCTGGGCAATGCGTCGATAGGTATTTGCCTGATCCGGGTTGCGCAGCACTTCGCCAACCTCGTAGAGCGTGCCGTCCGGCTTTGTATAGATCCTGGCCGTGGCAGGATCATCAGTCAGTCCGCGGCGGCGCGCGATGCGCCCGTTCTCCGGCCCGCGGGTCCAGAAGGCGTAGACGTTGGGGCGGACGGCGAAGCCCTCCTCGCAGCAGGCGATCGCCGGCTGAATCAATTCGGCCAAGGTGCGCGTGCCGTGCTGGCGCAGCGCTTCGTCGAATGCCTTGAGGGTGAGCGGCGTGGTCATGGACTGATAGCCGATCTCGTTGACCTCGCCCTTCAGGACAAAGCCGAAACCGTCGTCGCACTCGCGCACGATCAGGTCCTGCCACATGTCCGGCCGGGTCGCGGCCGGTGCGCGGCCGTGAAAGTCGATAAGGCCATGCGAACCGCTGTCGGCGATATGGAAATGCAGCGAGCCAAACCCCGCAATGCCGCACATTTGCGGGTCAACGGCCGTTTGCACGAGCGCGGCCGCGACTGCGGCATCGATGACGTTGCCGCCGTCGCGGAGCACATCGAGACCTGTCTCGACGGCTTCCGGTTGCGGGGCCGAGACCATACCGTACTTCATGTCGTGTCGTTCCTGGCTGTTTTGGCGATCGGTGTTTGGCTGCAAAACGAACTTAGGCCCGGCGCAGTTTTGGCAGCACATCCGAGGCGATTTTTTCGAAGACCGGGACCTGCTCGGCGAGGATCGGGTAATAGAGACAAAGCTCGGAGAAGCCGACGTCCATGGCGCGGCCGGCCATGTCCTCGAAGGCGGCCGTCGACTGGTAATAGCTGAGCGCACCGCCGCTCGAGCGGGCGGTCGGATCGAACATCAGGTAGGACCGGCGCAGCGTTGCCGGGTCACGGCCCGACTTGTCGCAAGCCTCGTCGATGATGCGGACCTTATCATGCATTTCCACAAGTTGGGCCTCGAACGACTGCGCGAAACTCATGGTGTTCCAGACATCGGCCACACGCGCCGTAAAGCGCAGCATGACCGGGCCGAGCGCCCCGATTACCAGAGGCGGGCGCGGGTGCTGCACGGGGCGTGGCTTCACGATGGCCTGGTTGATCGTGTAGTGGTCGCCCTTGAAGTCCGTGACCTCGTTGGACAGCAGGCTGTCGACGATGCGTACGTACTCCTTGAAGCGGACGACCCTGTCCTTTCCGTCCCAATTGGGGATGCCCATCATGTCGTAGCTGGGGTCGATGGGAATGCCGGTGCCGAGGCCGACTTCGAGGCGACCCTTGGAGATATGGTCGATGGTGAGGGCCTGGCGGGCGAGCATGGCCGGGTGGCGCAACGGGAACTGCGTTACGTAGGTGGCGATGCGAACGCGCTCGGTCGCCATGGCGACGGCGGCCAGTACGCTCCAGCCTTCGTGCCACAGGCGCGACGTATCGCTCCAGTCAACGAAGTGATCGGCCGTCGCATAGAGGTCGAACCCAAGTTCCTCTACGTGTCTGGCGTGCTGAAGAATGTCCGGCCATTCGATATTCGGCAGGGCAAGGACGGCAAAGCGCGGAGCATGAGACATGGTCTACCTTCCATTACATTCGCGGCCACCCGGGAGGGTGCCTCATTCGTGTGTCTCCGCCAACACGCCGCTGCGCCATCAATCGGTTAGCGCAGTTTTGCCGCCGCCTGATTGCGGCGGCGCTCCTCGCCCAGGCGGCGGAGTTCGTCGCGATTGTCGTCCGAGACGCGGCCATAGCGTGCGCGCCAGTCGGCCCGGTCCAACCATCGGAACGGTGCTTTGATGGTGGTGCGCGGTGCGGTTGCAGACGCGAGCAGAGCGAGTGCGCTGGAGACGATCGCCCGCTGCGTTTCGCGTTGCCATGGCGGTCCGCATGGGTTGCCAAGCGGAAAATCGGTGAACACGTAACGTGGAACACCGCAGTGCTCGACGATGTCGATCGCGGAGCCGACGATGACCGTGGGCGTGCCTTGGTCTTCGATATGCCTTGCAACCAAACTCACGGTTTGGTGGCAGACGGGTCATAAGGGTGCAAGGAGCACGGCGTCTGCGCCGTCCTCGTTGATGCGGCGCCAAACCGCCGGGGCATCTCTCTCGATTGTCTGGTTCTGGCTGTATACCGTCGGGACACCGTGAACGTTGACTGTCAGGCCCGCGATCAGTCCGTCGCTTGCAAGGTCGTTTGTGACGTCAATGGGAAGGAAGGCCTCACGGTCGCGGGTATGAGTCGATTCCTTGTCCCAGGCGACGTGCCCGGTGGCGAACTCGGCCGGGGCCTGCGCGGCAGGCAATGACCAGACCTGCTTGTCGCCGCGTGCGCGGGCATCGGCCAGGTGTGGCGGCAGTGCCGTCGTGACGAGCGCGATGCGTGCATTTTCAAGAGGCTTGCTCAAACGTGTGAACGGTACATCGTCGTTGGTTGCCCAGACGTAGTCGGTTTCGTAGCCGAGGGCGCGGTAATATTGACGCGTGCGCTCCATGTATTGAACTGGGGCGTCGCTCAAGTGCTGGGTATGATTCACGGCAGGTATCCGGATGGTTTGCGCGGGTTATCCTGGTGTTCCGATTCTGACATTTGTTACCCGGTGCGGCGATGTCGAGAGCAAATGTCAGAACCCTAAGGAACACGAGCAAGCCTATGTTGCTAGTGTAGCTTTTGCACCTGACGTTTGGTTGAGAGACTAACCGCACGCGGGGACCAAACGTAAGGTGCATTACACTAGCAGTCTGCCGGGGGCCGTCCAGTCGAAGTCGTCGTTCTGCGCAGACAGCCTTTATTGCACAAGCCGGTGCCACGCGATCGCAGACGGTCAAAATTTCCGGCACGCGGTGTGCTATGGTGCAGAACGGAGCGGGTGCTGCCCTTACCGAGGTGGCTCAAATGCGGATTGTTTTCCTTGTCTTGTGGGTCGTGTCGACGGTCTTTGCGACAGGCGCGGGTGCGCAGGAGCGAACGGTTCATCACGTGCGCATCGACGGTGCGATTGGCGTTGGTACGACCGCGTTTATCGATGACGTGTTGAGCGATGCCGCGCAAAAGCGGGTCGCGCTGGTCGTGTTCGAGATGGATACGCCGGGCGGGCTCGTGGCTGCAACCCGGGAGATCATAAAGAAGATCCTTGCATCCCCGGTGCCGGTTGCCGTGTTCGTTGCGCCAAGCGGCGCGCGGGCTGCCAGTGCCGGCACATTCATTGCCTATGCCGCGCACTTCGTCGGTATGGCGCCGGGAACGCATCTTGGTGCCGCGACGCCGGTTCAGATGACGATGCCGGGCTTGCCGGGTGGTACAACGCCGAAACCGCAGGGCGAGGGCGACAAGAAAAAACCGGCCGGTCAGTCGGCGATGGAGCGAAAGGTGCTCAACGATGCAATCGCCTCGATCCGCTCGCTGGCGCAGCTGCGCGGACGCAGCGTGGAGTGGGCCGAGAAGTTCGTGCGGGATGCGGCAACGCTGACGGCGCGCGAAGCGCTCAAAGAAGGACTGATCGATGTCGTCGCCGATGACCTCAGCGGGTTCCTGAAACAGATCGACGGGCGCAGCACGAAGACGCCGAAGGGTGAGGTCAAGCTTGCCGTGGCGGGTGGCAACGTCGAAACGATCGCGCCGAGCTGGAAGGTAAAATTCCTGACCGCGATCACCAATCCCAACGTTGCGTTCATCCTGCTGCTGATCGGCGTCTACGGGATCATCTTCGAATTTTGGAGTCCTGGGTTGACAGGCCCCGGTGTCATCGGAGCGGTGTGTCTCATCATCGGATTGTTTGCGTTGTCGGTACTGCCGTTGAGTTATGCCGGACTTGCGCTTCTGCTGCTCGGGCTTGCCCTCATGGTTGCGGAAGGCTTGGCACCAGGGTTTGGAATTCTGGGCATCGGTGGTGTTGCCGCGTTCATTGTCGGTGCGATATTTCTGTTCGATCCGGAAGGTGCCGACTTCGAACTGGAGATCTACCGGCCGCTGGTCATTGCGGCTGCTGCAACCAGTGCGCTGTTGCTGATCGGCATGCTCGGTTATCTGTTGCGATCCAGAAACGTCAAGGTTGTTTCGGGCAGCGAACAGATGATCGGGCTCGAAGGGCGGGTTGTCAGCTGGTCGGGGCAAACCGGCCGGGTTCGCGTGCACGGCGAAATCTGGTTGGCTGTCGCCGACAAGGCGTTGGCGGCCGGCGATGTGGTGCGTGTCGATGCCCGTGACGGGCTGACGCTAAGTGTTCACCGAATTGCAGAAGGGGATGCAGCATGATCCCGAGTTATCTCATATCGATTCTAATTCCAGTTGCGATCGTTGCATTCATTCTGGCATCGGCGATTCGTATCCTGCGCGAGTACGAGCGCGGTGTGGTGTTCACGCTCGGGCGGTTCACCAGCGTCAAAGGGCCGGGCCTGGTGCTGGTGATCCCCATCGTTCAGCAGGTTGAAAGGATCGACCTGCGTACGCGGGTGTTCGATGTGCCGCCGCAGGACGTGATTTCGCGCGACAACGTTTCGGTGAAGGTCAATGCCGTCGTGTACTACCGGGTGGTGGACCCGGAAAAGGCGGTGATCCAGGTCGAGGACTTCAATCAGGCGACCAGCGAGCTGGCGCAGACGACCCTGCGTTCCGTCGTCGGCCAGCACGAACTCGACCAGATGCTGGCCGAACGCGAGCAGCTCAATGACAACGTTCAGCAGATCCTCGATCAGCAGACCGACGCCTGGGGCATCAAAGTCTCCAATGTCGAGCTCAAACACATCGATCTTGATGAGCAGATGGTGCGTGCGATCGCCAAACAGGCCGAGGCCGAGCGGCTGCGGCGTGCCAAGATCATCGATGCCGAAGGTGAATTACAGGCCGCCGAGAAACTCGTTCTGGCAGGTGAGAAACTTGCCCGGCATCCCGAGTCGATGCAGCTCAGGTATCTCGGGACGCTCAGCAATATCGCTGGTGAAAAGAGTTCCACCATCGTCTTTCCACTGCCGGTCGACCTGATCAATCTCATCCAGCGCGACAAGGGGTGATGGCCGCATCCGGCCAGCGATTGGATGTGCTGCAAATCGGCGTGGCGCACAACTGGATGGTCACGCATCGGCGAGGTGGGCGGCAGCTTCGGAATTGACGACGTGCTTCGGGCGGCGGCCCTGGGCAACATCGACGATCGACTGCAAAGCGGTTGCAGCGATATCTGCGAAGCATTCGTCCGTCCAACATAGCGCATGTGGTGTGATGATCGTGTTGTCCATCGCCAACAGAGGACTATCGCCGGTGATCGGTTCAACCTCGGTGACATCGAGGCCGGCACCGGCAATGCGGTTATCCTGCAGCGCGCGGACAAGGGCCGCCTCGTCGTGGATCGGGCCGCGCCCGACGTTCAGATAAAAAGCGGAACGTTTCATGCGGGCAAACGCAGCGTCATCGATGAGGTGACGGGTTTCATCCGTCAAGAGACAGCAGACGACGATGAAGTCTGACTGTGCGAGCACGTCCTCGAAGGCGAGCTTTTCGCCTCCGGCTGTCGCGATGGCAGAAGCTTCGACGAATGGGTCCGACGCGACGATACGCCCGAAGAACGGCTGCGCCAGGCGCATGATCTCCTGGCCGATACTGCCAGCGCCAATGAGACCGAGCGTGCGCGAGGTGAGGCCGTAGCCCATGAAGTCGACGCGATCGTTCCACCGCCCGGCGCGCACCAGGCGGTCCTTTTCGAACAGGCGACCGGCAAGCGCGAAGAGCAGCGTCATGGTGGCGACGGCGACGGGGCGGCGAACAGCGATCGGCGTGTTGGTGACAATGACGCCGTGCCGGGTCATGGCGTCCAGGTCGACCGTGTCATAACCGACGCCGTTGCGTGCGACGATACGGCATCGGCAATCGTTTCCCGCAACCGAGTTGGCAGTCACGAGCGGCAAGTTGACGTGCAGGCCGTCGTAGCGCGCCATGATGTCGGGCGTGATCTCGGCAATGTCTTGCGGCAGCCACTCCCACGTGATGGCAGGCTCCTGCTTGAGGACATCGAAGGCGTGCTCGGGAAAGCAGGCCTTGCCGTCGGCAGTCATCAGGTCACGGGTGCTTGCAATCTTGAAGGTCATGGTTGTGCCGGGAAATGTTGAGGTTTAGTCGCAGGCCGATGGCGAATTGATTTGCAGAAGGGCCACAACTGGTCAGCCGCGGGTCGGCGGGCGGCATGATACGCCGTCTGAGGCGATGTTATTTCGATTTGCTCCCCTTCGACTTCTTGGCATCTTTGTGTTTCGTTTTCTTTGCCGGTTTGCGGTCTCGGACGCTGTCGAGAACGGCCGTCGCACCGGCCATCAACAGCCCGTGGTCGGTGCCGCAGGCGAGCATGTTGAAGCCGTGGTCGTGATAGTCTTGGGCCCAGGTGGAATCTGTCGGCATGAAGCCCAGTCCCTTGCCGTGCTTGCGACCGGCGGCGACGACGCGGGCAATCGCGTCGAGATATTTCGGATGATCGAACTGGCCGGGAATGCCGAGAAAGTTGGTCAGATCGAAGTGTCCGACCCAGAGCACATCGATACCGTCGACAGCCGCGATGTCTTCGACGACGTCGAGACCGTGTTCGGTTTCGATCTGCGCAATGACGAGGTTTTCCGCGTTGGCCGCCTTGATCTTATCGATCGGTGAGCCGGGCCGGTAATCGTCATGGGGAAATCCGAAGGCTGCGCCGCGTCGGCCGACGGGCGGATAGCGCGTTGCCTCTGCGATCGCTTCGGCCTCTTCGAGGCTGTTGACCATCGGGACCATGATGCCTTTGGCGCCGACGTCAAGGGCGCGTGCGAGAAAGGGGTAGTCGGAGCGCGGAACCCGGACCATCGGGGTTATGCCGATGCCGCGGCAATGGGAAACCTGGGTCTTGAGCGTTTCGTAGCCGAGGCCGGTGTGTTCCATGTCGTAGATGATGTATTCGGCACCCGATAGCTTGAGGCATTGGGCTATTCCCGGTGTGAAGAACTCAAAGACCATTGCACCGAGAACCTGCTCGCCGGCCATCACACGCGAGCGGATGGATTTCTTGCTCATGGGGTTCGTCTCCGCGACACCTGCTCTGCCCGGTGGTGTGCCGCCGAGCGAAACTGACTTGAAAAGAGTGCAACTGCCATTTGATACTAACGCGGAATTCCGGGAAACCCGAAATCCAAGGTGGCGAAGGGTGAACGAATGGTGGTGACCTCGAGGGTGTGCGTTCTACCGCTCAGCCACCTCTGGCGTGCCCGGTAGCGAAGCGCACATGCGGTGGCGGGCAGCCGCGTTGAATGGCATGGGCGCCGCGCGACGACGGCCGGCTGTCGGCGGTGACGACGTAGCGGCGCCGGCACACATGGATGCGCGGCGGCAGGTGTGTCGTTTCGAAGGCGTCATAGCCGTTCTTGAGGTCGGCCCAGAATTGCCGCCAGTCGCCGCTTCGGTGGATGCGCATATTGGCGTCGGTCATGCGGAAGGGATAGGCGTGGACGTGGAAGCGGCGCTGGCCGGCGCGGTGTGCGGCCCTCGTGATCCGCCATATCTCGTCAACCGCGGCGTCGGTGACGGCATAGCAGCCGACGGACGAACAACCGCCATGGACCATCAGGTAGGACCCGGTGCGGCCGTGCTGTCGGTCATAGGCGTTTGGAAAGCCGAGATTGAACGACCGATGCCAACGGCTGTTGGGGTTCATGGCACCGGCTGCGACGGTATAGAACCCTTCGGGCGACTGATGGTCACCCTGCCTGAGCTTGGGGCCGAGGCGGCCTGACCACTTGCAGATCGGGTAGGTCGCAAAATGGTGGAAGCGACCATCGCGCAGTAGCCACAGCTCGAGTTCGAACTCGCGCTTGAAGATGCGGATGAAGACCGGTGCTCCAAGCTTCAGCCCCTGACGCTGAAGGCGGCCTGCAAGATCGGAGAAGTCGGGCGTGCCGGCGAGCGGGATGCCGGCCTTCCACAGCGATACGCGCGTGAGGCGCTCGACGCGGATGGTCTGGTGCTGCAATGGTGGCCAGGAGGCCATGACAAGCAGGATGGCGATGGCGAGAATCGTGCCAGCGGCAACGAGCAGGTTCCACTTCATGCGGGTCGGTTTGCGTCTGGCCCGGTTCGCCACTTGCCCTTGCCTTAGCCCAGTGCCTATGCCGTGACGTTGTGAGGTGCGTGTCGAGGAAGTGCCGTGACTAGCGGCTCTGCGGCGGACGGGTGAGGCCGATCAGCTTGCCAATCAGGTCAGACGGCTGCCCGGTTGCCGGTCGGGCCGACTGGCCGGGCACCTTGGTCAGGCCGTACATGCGCGATTTGTCCAGCGGCTTGCTGGCGGCAAGGGTGCGCTTCTTGATGCCGGGCACTGCAATGCGCTGCAAGGCAAGCTCTTCTTCGCCAATGGCCGGCCAGAACGGCTGGATCTCAGGCCTGGTAAATCGCGGACAGGCACCATTGGGATGCGGGCGGCTGCCGCGCCAGTCGACGTTGACATGGTAGCGGCGATTGCACACCGCCACCTTGGGCGGCATGCGCGTCAACTCGAAATAGTCGTAGCCCTGCTTGAGCGTCTTCCAGAACCTGTAGTTCTTGCTCTTCTGGTGGCGGGCCATGTTCGCTTCCGTCATGCGGAAAGGAAAGGCATGAACGTGGAACTTCTGCTGGCCGCCGATGAAAGCTTCACGTGCCAGGGCATAGATCTCTTCCATCAACGGATCGGTCATGGCGTAGCAACCTGCGGAGGTGCATTTGCCGTGGACCATCAGGAAGTTCCCGGTGCGGCCATGGGCGCGGTCATAGGAATTCGGGTAGCCCAGATTGAATGCCAGATGGAAGCTCGACTTCGGGTTCATCTGGTGGCGGTTGACGGTGTAAAAGCCTTCAGGCGCCTGCTTGTCGCCCTGCTTGTGCTTGGGGCCAAGCTTTCCCGACCACGTGCAGATCGGATAGGTCTTGAAGTGATAGAAGCGGCCATCCTTACGCTGCTTCCAGACTTCCAGTTCCGATTCTTCCTTGAAGATCCTGACGAAGATCGGCGAATACGGGTTCATGCCCTTCTTACCGAGGAGCATCATGGAGTCCTTCGGCAACGGCTTGAGATGCTTAGGAAGCTCGATTTTGGCACATGCGACGAGCGCCAAAGCGCACGCTAATGCGACGCCGGCAGCGGCCAACCTTCCCAAAAACATCTTTCCGTCTTCAATCTGCATACACCGTGCCCCAGGCGCATGGGATGTTCGATGGGCCCCGAGTGGCGAAGCGCGCTGCGTTCGAACCGACGCGACCTACCAAATCATCCGTTACTTTAGGCGATAATACCCCAAGAGTGTCAACAGTTCGTAGGTCGCGATTCGGACGCAATCTGGGCAACCCTCTCACGAGTTTGCGAGAATTGCGGGAGAGGCTTAGGGTTTGCCCTCGCAGAGATGGCTTTGGCTCGGATTGTGAATAAATCGTGTGGACGGCTGAAACGCTAACCCTCCTTGCCGTAACGTTTTTCTTAGCCGGGGCCGTCAAGGGCGTCGTCGGTCTCGGTTTGCCGACCGTGACCCTGGCGATTCTCGCAGCGACGCTCGGGCTCAAGCCTGCGATGGCCCTGCTGCTGGTGCCGTCATTCGTGACCAACCTCTGGCAGGCGGTCGTTGGCGGTCGGTTCTGGGCTCTGATTCGGCGGTTGTCGCTGTTGCTGGTGGCTGTGTGCCTGGCGACGTGGATCGGCGTGTGGATATTGGCCAATGCCAACGCGGCCTGGATGTCGGCGCTGCTTGGTGGGTTGCTGGCGACCTACGCGGGAACCGGTCTGCTGCGTCCCGTTGTGCCTGATTTGCGGGCCCAGGAAGGGTGGCTGTCGCCGGTGGTGGGTGGTGTCAACGGATTTCTAACCGGTATGACCGGGTCGTTCGTGGTGCCGGGTGTGCTTTATCTGCAGGCGCTCAAACTGACCAAGGACGAACTTGTGCAGGCAATGGGCATTCTGTTTACGGTCTCAACCCTGGTGCTTGGCCTTGCGCTTGGTGGTAGGCGCCTGATCAGCGCGGAACTTGCAATGCTGTCGATGCTTGGAGTGGTGCCGGCAATAGGCGGGATGGTTGCCGGTCAGGCGGTACGGACCCGGTTGTCGGAGGCCGGGTTCCGAAAGGCCCTGTTCGTGGCGCTGCTGGTGCTCGGGGTCTACATTGTCATCCGCGCGCTCGGTGCCGGGGACATGGAATAGGGTGCGGACCCCTATTTGTCCCGTCCCGGGCGTCGGCGTGGCGGCAAATTCGGCCCGTCGGCCTAAATGAGCCGTCCAATATCGAGAAATCGGTCGTGGCGCTGATTGCGGATCTGGCCTGCGGTCATGCCGTCGAATTCGGCGAAAGCCGCCTCAATTGCGCCGCCGGCACTGGCGATCGATGCATGTTTGTCGCGATGCGCGCCGCCGACCGGTTCTGCGATGATCTCGTCAACGACCTTCAACTCCAGTAGGTCCTGCGCGGTGATCTTCATGTTGGTTGCAGCGTCGATCGCGCGTTCGGAATCGCGCCACAGGATCGAGGCGGCCGCTTCCGGCGAGGCCACCGTGTAGATCGCGTGCTCGAACATCAAGACGCGATTGGCGGTGGCAATTGCGACCGCGCCGCCAGACCCGCCCTCGCCGACGACAATCGAGACGATGGGTACGCCAAGCGCAAGGCAGCAGTCGGTGGACCTGGCAATGGCTTCGGCCTGGCCGCGTTCTTCGGCGCCAATGCCCGGATAGGCGCCGGCGGTGTCGACGATGGTGAGGACCGGCAACTCGAATCGATCGGCCATTTCCATCAGCCGTACGGCCTTGCGGTAGCCTTCGGGCCTGGCCATTCCAAAGTTGTGCTTGATGCGGCTCTCGGTGTCGGTGCCCTTCTCGTGGCCAATGACGACAATGGAGCGCTCGCCAAATCGGCCTATGCCACCTGTAATCGCGGCATCCTCGGCAAAATAGCGGTCGCCCGCGAGTGGAACAAAATCATCGATGAGCTGGGCGATGAAATCCATGCAGTGCGGTCGGTCCGGATGCCGCGCCACCTGGGTCTTCTGCCATGGCGTCAGCTTGGCGTAGGTTGCCTCCAACGCCTGCTGGGCCTTTTGCTGCAGTTTCTCAATTTCTTCCGAGATCGAAACCGACGACTCTTCGCTGCTCAACGCCTCGAGTTCTGTGACCTTGCTTTCCAGCTCGGCAATCGGCTTTTCGAAGTCGAGATAGGTGCGGATATTACTAGGTTGCACGATACCACCATGGGTTGGCGACATGGGCGATGGCGCTGCGTCGCTGTCGACATATCGGACAAAATCGCTCGGGCGGCGATTGTCAAGTTGAACATCGTTCCTTGCTGAATGTCTGGGCCCGGCCTGCGGCAGGGAGGTGATGCAACTCCAGCGCTCGATCGGACGATCTAGATCCTTTCCGCCTAAGGCGGAATCACACCGCCTGCCCACTCCCCGCCCGGCCGCCCAAAACCACGATTGCATGGGCGGCCGGGCGGGGGAGTGGGACGGTTTCAGCTAAACCTGAAACGGTCTAGGCCGTCGTCGTGCGCATCTTTCGGGCCAGAGGATGGTGTTCCTGGACCAGCGTCTTGAGGCGTTCTTCGAGCACGTGCGTATAGATTTCCGTCGTCGATATGTCGGCATGGCCCAGCAACTTTTGAACCGCGCGCAGGTCGGCGCCGCGATCGAGCAGGTGGCTGGCGAACGCATGGCGCAGGACATGCGGGCTGACGCGCTCGGGATCGAGGCCGGCTTCGAGCGCGAGGTCCTTCAGCTCGGCTGCAAAGCGCTGCCGCGGCAGGTGGCCCGCGCCGCTGCGAGCGGGGAACAGCCATTTGGTCGGGATTTGGCGGGGGATACCGTCTTCTTCGGTTTCGCCGGCGGCCAGGTAACGGTCGAGCGCGCGGCGGGCGGCAGTGCCAAGCGGCACCTGGCGTTCGCGCTGACCCTTGCCGATGATGGTCAACACGCGTCTGTCACCTTGCAGAACCGAACGCGGCAGCGAGACGAGTTCTGATACGCGCATGCCGGTGGCATACAGCATCTCCATCAGGCAATGCAGGCGAAGTGCGCTCAAACGGTCCCTGCCGTAGGTGCCGCCTATCCGGGCCTGCGCGGTGTCGATGAGGCGGTCGACCTCGGCGACCGACAGGGTCTTGGGAAGGCTTCGCTGCTTCATCGGCGCGGCGATGCCGTCGGCCGGATTCTCGTCCAGAATGCCCTCTGCAACCAGAAACTTGAGGAATTGGCGCACGGCCGAGAGCCGGCGGGCCCGGGATGATGGCGCAAGGCCGTCCTCGGACAGGCCGCGCAGGTAGGTCGCGATGTCTGACGTCCTGAGTTCTGGCAATGACAGGTTTTGGCCGCGGATGTGGTCCTCGAAATGGCCGAGATCGCGGCGGTAGGCTTCAAGTGTGTTGGCGGCTGCGCCTCGCTCGGCTGCAATGGCGGTCAGGAAGTCGCTGAGTTCGCGGGATGTCACGGGCATCTGCTGCGGCCTCCGGGCAGGGGCATCGGCGAGAAGGCCGTGCGGTGGTCATTACCGACGGCTGCGGAGAACGCTCGGTGCAACGCGAATCACTTGCCGTCAGTATCCGTCAGGCCGCGGCCAGGAGGCAAACACCGCCTCGAATGCCAGCCGGCGGGCCGTAGTTGCGAGTCCGGCACGCCTCAGGCCGCGAATGGCATCGCCGAGCGCGATCAGGTGCGCCGTTTCTGCCGTCGCGCCGTTGATCGCACGCATGGCAAGCAACGTGGTCCGGGCTGTCTGGCGCGCCTTGGACGCCTCCAGCAACTGCGTGAGAACGCCGGTCGGCGGCAGCTTTCCGGTTGCGACCTTGGATGCTTGGTTGGCCGCATCCCAGACCGCAATGGGGACGTTGTGGTCGAGCGCGTCGAGGACCGTGGTCAAGCGCAATAGTTGCGGGCCGCGGAACCGGCCGCGTGCGGTCAGCTCCACCAACGGCGTCAGGTCGGTGTTGCGCGGTGATGCTTCAGGATCGGCCATGTCGGCGAGCACGCGCCAGTGCTGCAGGCCACGGGAGTAGACGCGGTCGGACGACTGTGCGAGCGCCAGCCACGGTAGGATGGCGCCATAATCTTCGGCGGCGAGTGCGATCTCGATGGCGGTCGAAGCAAACCAGCTGATTTCCGGTGCCGGGCGCAGTTGATCAACGATGGGTTTGAGGGCGCGCATCACCGGAAGGGTCACGTGCGCACGGCGGGATGCATCGATCAGCCGGCGCACGATGCGGGTGCGTTGCAATGGGGTCGGATTTCGCTCTGCGGCCTTAAACAGCGCGGCGCGCGTTTGGGAAGAGTTGTCGCCGGGGTCTGCCGTTTGCGCCCGATAGCTGCGGTATGCGTCACCCAAGGCCGGCCCGTCGATGACATTGCGTCTGGCGGCTTCCTCGGCGGCTGCGAGGCGCGCGGCGGAGGGCGTTGCGCGGTCTGCGAGCAGGACGGTGAGGAGCGCAGGCGAGGCCCGGGGAACCAACCTTGCGGTCTGATCAAATCCGGCCTCCTTCAACAGCAGGTAGTCTGTCGCTTCAACGGTCTCCGGCAAGGCGCTGCGGCTTTCGCGGCCGTTGGCGATGGCGTCGAGGATGGCTAGCGTGAAGCGGCGGTGATAGCGCTCGCCCCTTGCAAGATCGGCGGCGAGACCAGCGGCTGCGGTGCTGCCGGCGGCGATGGCACAAAAACCGGCCAGGACGATCGCTTCGCCGCGCAAGCTGCGAGGCAATTTGGTTTTGTTGTTTGCGGCCGCCTTTGCCGCGGGACAGCCGACGGTGTTGTTGAACAGCGCAAGCTCGGTGCGGGCCTGGAGGAGCGCCAGAACCGCATTGTCCGGTTTGCTGGTTTCGGTTCGCGCGAGAAGTGCGCTCGCGGGGCGCAGACGGCCGGAACGGTAAAGCGCATCCGCGCGTCGTGCGATGAGTTGGTCATTGGCTGCCGGTGCATCACGCGCGGTCAGAAGCTTCAGCCAAAGTGCCTGCAGTGCGGCGGATCCGGACGGCAGGTGCAAGGGCGCCGCGAGTTGCTCGATGTCGTCGGCGGTCAGGCCCTGCCAGACGCCGAAGGGCAGGCCCGACTGCGATGACTTGACCGGCGCGAGCTGGCCGCGTTCGACCTGCGGCAGGGCCGGGGACATGCCATGCGTGCCGGGCCTTGGCGGCGGAATGTAGCTGTTCCCTGATCGGTCAGGGGCGTATCGCGGATCGCCGTAGGGTTGCTGCGGTCGATAAGATGGCGGGGAGGCCGGCGGTCGTGTGCTTCGAACGGCGGTGCCTGGCGGTGCCGGTCGCCGGGCGCTGGGGTCGCTTGCGAAAGGATTCCAGCTGTCCTCGGCGAGTGCGACGGTGAGCGGACGCCCGAGCGGCGAGACCGTAGCGATGGCTGCGTACGCGCACAGGACAAGCAAGAGACGGAATTGGCGATGTCGGTGTTGGATGGCGCGCGTCATTACCTGCGAATCTGAATGCCGGGTATCGGTTTGCGAACTTCTTTCGGTTCAGGTTCGAAATAGACGGCCATTACGTAGAGACCGCCGTAGGTAATGGCCACAATTGACCCGACCACGAACAAAAATCGAAAAAGGCTCGGCATCGTGCTGCTGTCCTCTCGGGTTGGGTATCGGTTCACTGCGTGGCACCAATATGGCCTCAGAGCAAAGGGCGCAACGCGCGCGTCGCGGTTTGCTGCGGGATTGCAGGCTGGCGAACCCCTTAGCTGCGCCAGGTGCGACTTTTCTTGCCAATGACCGGCAGCGCGGGCCGGGTTCACCTGCAGCGAATATTTATCTTGTCCGCAATTCCACTTGTTTTCGTCGAGCGCGTCCGGTTTGTTGGTGCAGATCAATCGCCATGGATGGCGTATGAAGGACAATACTGCAAATCGGCCAGCGAACACCGCTGACCTGTTGAAAAGGCTAGGCCGCCGGTCGATCGTGCTGGTCGGTCTGATGGGCTGTGGCAAGTCGTCTGTCGGGCGGCGCCTGGCACAGCGGCTGGGGTTGGCGTTCGTCGATGCCGATGATGAAATCGAAAAAGCTGCGGGCAAGAGCATCTCGGACATATTCGCGGACTACGGCGAGGTCCATTTCCGAGATCGTGAGAGCCGGGTGATCTGCCGGTTGCTGGGTGGTGGACCGCAGGTGCTGGCGACCGGCGGCGGCGCCTTCATGCGCGCGGAGACGCGAGAGGCGATTGCCGAAACGGGGATCTCGCTGTGGCTCAGGGCCGAGCTGCCGGTGCTGATGGCACGGGTGATGCGGCGCGAGGACAGGCCGCTGTTGAAGACGGCCGATCCGCAGGCGACGATGCGCCAGCTCATGGACGAGCGTTATCCGGTCTATGCAAAGGCCGACATCACGGTCGATAGTCGCGATGCTTCGCATGACGTTGTAGTGCGTGAGGCAATCCGGGCGTTGCGGCGGCACTTGTCTGCGAACGCTCCAGAATGAAACGCCCTTGATCAAACCGCATTGCGGAATGGTGGGCCGGGGATTGGTTTGGAATGTCGGTCAATGAACGTGCTTGCGTCCGGGTCGAACTCGGCATCCGATCCTACGACGTGCTTGTCGGGCGGGGGTTGGTCGCAAATGCCGCGCAGCATGTTGGCGATCGCCTCGGGGAAAATTGCAAAGCCTTCGTGGTAACCGATGAAAACGTGGCCGCGGTGCATCTCGATGCCGTTACGGGTCCGTTTCGCGCGGCCGGCCGGCTGCGCGGGCAAGCCGTGCTGCCGGCCGGTGAGGCAACGAAGTGTTTTGGTGAGCTCGAAAGCCTTTGCGCGGAGATCCTGAGGGCGGGCGTCGAACGGGGCGATTGCGTGGTTGCGCTCGGCGGCGGCGTGATCGGCGATCTCGCCGGCTTTGCAAGTGCCATCGTGCGGCGCGGGGTGCGCTATGTGCAGATCCCGACGAGCCTTTTGGCGCAGGTCGATTCATCGGTCGGCGGCAAGACCGGCATCAATACGGTGCAGGGCAAGAACCTGATCGGTGCCTTCCATCAGCCGCACCTGGTGCTGGCCGATACGGACATACTCGCGACCTTGCCGGAAAGGGAGATGCGGGCCGGGTATGCCGAAGTCGTCAAGTACGGCCTGCTGGGTGACCGGTCATTCTACGACTGGCTCGATGCCAACGTCGACAGCATCTTGGCCAAGGATCCTGATGCCTTGCGCCATGCCGTGAGACGCAGCATCGAGATGAAGGCGGAAATCGTCGCGCGGGACGAGACGGAACAAGGTGACCGGGCGCTGCTCAATCTTGGTCATACCTTCGGGCATGCGCTCGAGGCCTGGACCGGGTATTCTTCGCGTCTGCTGCATGGTGAAGGCGTGGCGATCGGTATGGGGCTTGCGTTTCGCCTGTCCGAGCAGCTTGGCCTGTGCAAACCGCAAACCGCGGCCCAGGTCACGGCGCATTTGAAGCGTGCCGGGTTGCCGGTGGACATTTCAGATATTGCGATGCCAAAGGCGGCAGACCCCGCGGAACTCGTGCGGCTGATGGGCCAGGACAAGAAGGTCCGCGATGGTCAGCTCACCTTCATCATGGTGCGCGGTATCGGCGAGGCGTTCGTCACGCGAGAGATCGCGGCGGCGCAGGTCGAGGCATTTCTTGATGGGCAGGTCTAGAGTTCCGCCCTAGTCGGAATTGCATCACCGGCCGGCTCTTCGGCACATGTTCCGTCGACGGATGCAGCCGCGGTCGATCGATCGGGCCGCATTACATGCGTGGCCGCTCGATGTGCCTACTCGGCTGCCTCGCGCACCGGCTGGTACGACTGCTCGGCTTCTGCCAACTGGCTATAGCCGTCGCGCGTCTGCGGCGTCTTCATCTCGAGAATGCGTCCGGCGACCAGATTGCGCAACATTTGGGCGGTGCCACCGCCGATCGTGAACATCCGCGCGTCGCGGACCATGCGCTCAAGCGGCAGGGAGCGGCCGTAGCCGTTGGCGCCGTGCAGTTGCAATGCATCGTTGGTGACCTTAATGGCCGTTTCCGAGGCGATCACCTTGGCTTCGGCAGCCAGGAGCGGATCAGGGAAACCGGAGCCGGTACGTTCGGCGCTGGCTGCGGCGCGCCAAAGCATCAGACGGGCGGCGTCCAACTGGATCTTGGCGTCGGCCAGCATCCACTGGATGCCCTGGAACTCCGCAATCGGGCGGCCGAACTGGTGGCGCTGCTTGACGTGGGCGATGGTCAGCTCATACGCGCCCTGGGCAATGCCGAGGGCGACGGTGCCGGCGCCGACGCGCTGAGCGTTATAGGCGTTCATGAGACCGGCAAAGCCGCGGCGGGTTCCTTGCGGCGGCACGATGATGCGGTCTTCGCCGAGCGTGAGGTTCTGGAAGTGGATCTCCGTTTCGGGAATGCCGCGCAAGCCCATGGCATGCTCGCGGCGGCCGATGACAAGGCCCTTGTCCCGGTCACGAAAAGCGAGAAAGCCGGCGATACCTTGATCTTCGCCGTCTTCGACGAGGCGGGCGAAAATCAAGTGCGTGCGTGATACACCACCGCCAGTGATCCAGTGCTTGGTGCCGTTCAGAACGTAGCGGTCGCCACGCCTGATCGCCGTCGTTGTCATGTCGGTGGCAGCGCTGCCGGCCTCGGGCTCAGTGATACAAATGGCCGGTTTGTCGCCGTTCAGGACCTCGCCGGCAACCAGGCTCCGCTGAGCGGGCGTGCCGTAGGCCAAGACCGCGCCGAGGGCGCCCATGTTGCCTTCGACCGTGATGCGGCCGGTGATGCCGCACACCTTGGCCATCTCCTCGATGACCAAAACGGTGTCGAGATAGGAGTGGCCTTTGCCGCCGAGGTCGCGCGGCACCGTCATGCCCATGAATCCGGCATCGGTAAGAGCCTTGACGTTGTCCCAGGGATATTGCTCCGTAGCGTCGATTTCGGCGGCGCGCGCGGCAATTTCGGAGACCGCCAGGTCGCGGGCGCGACGGCGAAGTTCTTCCTGGTGCTCGGTTAGTTCAAACATGTCATCGGCCTCCGCGCGCGCATTGCGCATTCACCCGGTCATAACGAACGCGTGATCTGCCACACTTTATGTTTATGTAATCACGATGTAAAACGACTTTATCTGGCTTATTTTGTTAGAAAACCTAACATAGCGACATGAACCTTAAGCAGTTGCGCACATTTCTGGCGATCGCCGAACACGGCACATTCTCCGCGGCGGGCGAAGCCGTGGGCCTTTCTCATTCCGCCGTCAGTCTGCATGTGAAGGCGCTGGAAGAAGAACTCGGCGTCGGCTTGATCGACCGCGGCCGGCGGCCGCCGGTGCTGACGGATCGCGGCCTGGCACTCGTCGACTGCAGCCGGCGGATGCTCGATCTGCTCGACGAGGTCGCCGCGATCGGCTCCGAAGCAGACCTGATCGGTTCGATCAACGCCGGGGTCGTGCCATCGGCGATGACGGATCTCTTGCCGCCTGCACTTGCAGTACTCAGGCGTCTGCACCCGCGGCTCAAGGTGCGGGTGCACACGGCGCTGTCCGGTGAACTGGCGACATTGGTGCGCGGTGGTGAGATCGATGTTGCGATTGCGACGGCACCAGAACAGGCGCTTGGTGGTGTCGTGGTGCGCTCCATCGTCAAGGAGCCGCTGTTTGCGATCGTCCCGAGAGACGCACCGGAATTGCCGATCGCGGAGTTGCTCAGTTCGAACCCGTTTATCTGGTTCAGCCGCAAAACCTGGGCCGGACAGCAGATCGAGCGATTGCTGCTGCGCGAGGGCATCGTCGTGCAGGCCGACATGGAGGTCGACTCGCTCGATGCGGTTGCGGCGCTGGTCTCGCACGGTCTCGGCGTGTCAGTGGTGCCGCATCACCCGGCGTCCGGACCGCTGCCGGAGGCCATTCGCTCTTATCCGTTCGGTGCGCCGCAGGCCGTGAGGGAACTGGCCCTCATCGAACGTCCGAAAAATCCAAAGCGGCGCCTGAGCGATGCGCTGCTGGCCGCACTCAGGCAAGCACCGCGCGAAACTCATCCGGGATAGTTTCGGCGCGAATGCGGCCGTCGCGCATGACCAGCCAACCGCGCGTCTCGTGGCCTTCAGCGATCAGCGCGTCGTCGCGTGTCAGGCGGTAATCGATGCGAAACGCCTTGCTCTTCCAGTCCGTTGCAGCAGCTTGGGCGATAAGCGTGTCACCATCCCGCGCGGCCGCCCGGAATGTGGCTGCGGTATCGAGAATGCCGGTGCCGATAATGCCGTAGCGTGCCTTGAGGGCGGCCTGGCTCAGCTCGCGGGACAACAGCCAGCGCTGGAAGATCGTATCAAACCAATAGAAGTAGGTTGGATAAAAGACGATGCCGGCCGGATCGCAATCTCCCCAGGCAATCAGAATTTCGGTTCTAAAACTCATGTCGGGCCTGCCTGCGCGATGTCAGCCAAGGTTGCGGCGATAAAGGGCGATCAGGCGTTCCCAATGCCGTTCGGCGGCCGGCTGGTCGTAGACCTTGCGCTGGGGAAAGGCAAAGCCATGGATGACGCCGGGGTAGATCTCCAGTTCGCCCGCGTTGCCGGAGGCTTCAAAAAGGCCCTTGAGCTCTTCGACCATCGGCATTGGCGCGAGTTCGTCGATCTCGGCACAGGCGATGTAGAGTTCGCCTTTTGCCCGGCCGAGGTTGAGGTGCGGGCTTTCCTCCGCGTCGCTGACGAGCCAGGTGCCGTAAAACGAGGCGGCTGCCGCGATGCGGTCCGAATAACGTGCGGCGGCAGCAAGAGCATAGGGGCCGCTCATGCAGTAACCGTGGATGCCAACGGGGCCCGGCTTGATGTTCTCGTCGGCATCGATGTGTGCGATCATGGCTGCGACGTCATCCATGACGGGTGGAATCGTCATCTTGGTTCTGACGGCACGCATGCGGGCGTGCTCCGCACTGCCGTGCTCGAGGACGTCGGGGCCATACTTGGTGTCGCGACCGGCACGGTAATAGAGGTTCGGCAGGTAGAGGCAAAAGCCGACGCTCGCCAGCCGCCGGGCCATGTCGTAAAGTTCCTCGCGAATGCCGGGCGCATCCATCATCATCAAGACAGGTGGGTGGACACCGCGGTCGGGACGGCAGATGAATGTTTCCATCGCACCGGCATCCGTAGCGATATCGACGATCGTCTCGATCATGTCTCGTGCACCTTCGCGGCAAGCTGGCCGAGATACCAGTCGCCATCGCCAAACATCGTCTCGCACATCGTCAGGCGCTTGTAGTAGTGGCCTATTGCCAAATCATCGGTCATGCCCATGCCGCCGTGCAGCTGGATCGCCTGGCCGCCGACGAAACGCGACGACCTGGCCGTCTGGACCTTCGCCTTCCAGATTTTTTCGCGGGCATCCGAGGCGCCGTCGTCGAGCGCCTCGAGGGCCGCGTGGGTTGCGGCACGGGCCTCTTCGGCGGCGATGCTCATGTCGACAAGGCGATGCTGGAGCACCTGGAACTTCGATAACGGCTGGCCGAACTGCTGGCGCGATTTGAGGTATTCGACGGTCTGCTCGTTGACGGCGTGCATGGCACCGGCGGCCTCGGCGCAGGCGGCAATGGCACCGTGATCGAGAAGGGTGCCGAGTTGGGGCGTGCGGTCCGTGTCGGTGCCGCCGAGCAGGCCCGATGCCGCGACGCGGACATTCGCGAGTGTGACCGAAGCGCCGCGACGGTCATCGAGGGCGGGGGCACGGGAAAAAGTGACATTGTCTGCCGGAAGATCAATCAAGAATAGGCCGACCGGGCCGGACCGATCGCCAATGCGGGCCGATACGATCAGCGTGTCGGCTGCGTCAGCGTGCAGTGTGAAGCTTTTTTCGCCGCTCAGGACAAAGCCGTCACCGTCCGACGTTGCAAGGGTGGTGACGTGGTCGCGGGCGTAGCCGGACGCCGGTTCGAAGTGGCAAAGCGTGACGATCGAGTCCCCGGCGGCGATCGCGGATAGTCGCGCGCGCTGTTCGTCGGTGCCCGCGAGGTCAATGGCGCCGGCGCCAAGGACGGTCGTTGTGAGCAACGGTTCGAGGGCGAGCGCTGCGCCCGCGCCGGCGAGGACGATTGCCTGCTCGGTCAAGCCACCGTTTGAGCCGCCAACCTCTTCGGGCAGGGCTACGGCGAGCCAGCCCAGTTCGGCGTATTCCTTCCACGCCGCGCGGCTGAAACCGTCGGGATGTTCGCTCGCTGACAAAGTGCGGAAATTCGCGAATGTGTACTGGCGCTCGAAATAGTCGCGGGTGCTGTCGTGGAGAAGCTGGCGTTCGTCGGTCGAGAATGAGGGCATGGCGGTCTTGGTGCGTTCTGCTCTCGGGCGCAGATTAGAGTTCGAGCGCGCCCTTGGCGATGATGTTCTTCTGGATTTCGGTGGAGCCGCCGTAAATGGTGGCGGCGCGCCGGTAGAGGTGCTCGTAGATGAGGCCGGCAGACTGCGGCGGGCCGACGACGGTGCCGTTCCAACCGGCATCCAATGCGTCCGTCTGGTAGGCGAGGCCGTGACGCGCGACAACGTCGGTGATGGTTTGAAGAATAGCCTGCTGAAGCTCAGAGCCTCTGACCTTCAGCGCGGCTGCACCGATAAGTGACGGCGCGCCCTCCTGCTGGGCGGCGGCCAACTGGTCCGCCGAAAGTGCGCGGACGGTTTCCATGGCGACGTCGAGTTCGGCGAGCTTGCGCTGGAATTCCGGTTTTGCCGCCAGCGGGACGCCCGCCTCATGGGTTTCGACGAGCAAGGTACGCAGGTGGGCAAGGTAGCGTTCGAACTTGCCGACTTCGACGACGCCGACGCGCTCGTTGGCGAGCAGGAACTTGGCATAGGTCCACCCTTTGCCCTCTTCGCCAATGCGGTTTGCGACCGGCACGCGGACATCCTCGAAGAAGACCTCGTTGAGGTGGTGGCCCTTGGTGATGCCGATGATCGGGCGCACCGTGATGCCGGGTGCGTTCATGTCGATGAGAAGGAAGGTGATGCCTTCCTGCTTCTTGCCGCTGTGGCCGGTTCTGACGAGGCAGAACATCATGTCCGCCCAGTGGGCGTAGGAGGTCCAGATCTTCTGGCCGTTGACGACATAGTCATCGCCATCGCGCACGGCGCGGGTCTGCAGGCTGGCGAGGTCCGAGCCGGCGCCCGGTTCCGAATAGCCCTGGCACCACCAGGTTTCGTGACGAATGATGCCGTCCAGGTATGCGGATTTCTGTGCATCATTGCCGAAGGTGTAAATGACGGGGCCGACCATGTTGACGCCGAACGGCACGATCGGGGGAGCGTCGGCGCGGCCCAGTTCCTCGCTGAACGCGGCGAACTTGTCCGGCCCCCAGCCGAGCCCGCCGTGCTCCTTCGGCCACTTGCCGGTCAGCCAGCCGCGGGCTCCAAGGCGTTGCAGCCAGGCGCCGTATTCATCGCGCTCGATGTGTTGGCCGCGCGCCTGCTTGTTTCGGATCGAAGTTGGCAGTTCTGTTTCACAGAATTCGCGTACCTCGGTGCGAAAGGCCTGCAGTGACGGGTCCGGGTCGGTTCTGCGAATGAACACGGGGCAGCCTCCGCTGAGTGGTACAATCGAGAGCACTCAACGCTACGTGTTGCGCGGTTCAATGGCAATCTGCTGGCAGATATCGCGTCGCCGTTCTGCCCGTTACGTATAGGCGAGGAATTGCGGCCGGCGAGGGCGATACAGGCTCAGCCGTCGTTGCGCGGGCTCATACGAGACGAGGTATCGGGTTGCGATCCCGATCAGACGTGACGGACGGGTCTCGCGAAGTCCGGTGCGATCTTGCAATACAGGACGCGGTGGCAGGGCGATCGGCGCAACGATGTGGCCGCGGTGCAGGGCGAGCGGCGCGGGCAGGTTTGGTTTGACGCGGCGGTGAATGCGCGGTGCATGATGCGGCGGTGTCGCCATGTCGCTGCGCTGGCGGTCAGCGGTCGGCCGCTCGGCTGCCATCAAGCCCCAGACCAGCGCCATGATCACGTAGAAATGACGCCAGTGGTCGGTGTCGACCAGCATGCCCTGAATGGCCAATCCGATGAATGCGGCAAGGACAAAAATAAAAATTGGCCGGCTCGGTGTGTGGCGAATGGCGTGGCAGAAACCAATGACGACGGTTGCCAGGTTCAGCCCTAAGAACAGCAGGCCGGCGAGCCAGCCACCGCGCAGTGCCATCGTCAGGTAAACGTTGTGCGCGTTCTCGTGGTGGAAGCGCTCGGCAAATTCCATCGTTCCAATGCCGAACGGCGAGGCGAGAATGATCTCGAGCGCCTTCGACTGGCCGCCGAACCGGCCCTCCGGGCCGACGTCGTAGCTCTGGAAGAACTGCGCACGATGGTGGAGCAGTTCGGCAAATTCCGGCACCCTGAGCGCGGCTGCGAGCAGGAGCACGCAAGACAACAGCGCAAGCAGCACCACCAGCACCAGCGTCATGCGCTGACGCCAGGTCGGCGCCGTAGCAAAGGCGAGACACGCATAGAGAGACAGCGATATCGCGATGTTCATCCAGGCACCGCGCGAAAAACTGATGACGACGGCGAATAACAAGACGAGACCGACGATGGCGGGCAGCACAACTTGCGAGGCAGGACGGGAAATGACCAGATGAAACACGTAGAGCAGAGGTGGAATGAGGAACGGTCCAAAAACGTTGGGGTCTTTGAACGTTCCCGATGCCCGACCAAACTTCGTGAACCAGTCACCTGCGCCGGCGAATAAATCGAAGTAGCCCGCGATGCCTGCCGTAGCGGCGGCCAAGGCCGCGACGACGTATGCGCCCATGATCAGCGGAACGTGTCGCAATGGATTTTTGGCCACGAACGCAGCGAGCATGAAGAAGCCGGCATAGAGATAGAACGAGATCGATGTATGGGTAACCGCACGCGCAAAGTCGCTTGCCTGGTGGGCGGCAAGGAGTGTCGCAACGCCAATCACCAACCAGACGCCGAACGGGATGATCAGCAGCGTGCGAAAGCTCACCAAGCCGAGGACCGGCAAAGCGAGGATCACGCCGAGTGTCAGCACGTCGACAGGGGCCGGCTCGGAAAAGACGATGGCGCCGGATGCAATCGCACACCAGACCAGTGCAAGCCCGGCCCAGCGCACCACGCCGAGCCGGGCAGGCAGGCTTGCCGCGTCACCGGAAGGGGTGACCTGGTTCAGGTGTACAACTGTGCTCGACATATCGTTGCGTGCCATTCATGCGACAGCGGTGTGGGCACGTCAGCGGCGGTGGTGATGATCGTGAGTGCCGGTCAGTACGCGCCGTCGGATTTGAGAAGTGCGATCGGAGTGCGAAACAGGATGTAGATGTCACGCGCGAGCGACCAGTTCTCGATGTAGTGGAGATCGTGCTCGACGCGTTTCTGGATTTTTTCGGTGGTGTCGGTTTCACCCCGCCAGCCGTGAATCTGCGCCCAGCCGGTAATGCCGGGCTTGACGCGGTGGCGGGCGAAATAACCTTCGACGGCCTGGTCGTACAACTGGTTCGCCGCCTTGGCCTGGAGCGCATGCGGTCGCGGGCCGACGAGTGAAAGCTCGCCGCGCAATACATTGATGAGTTGCGGCAGTTCGTCGATGCTCGTGCGGCGAATAAAGCGACCGATCGGGGTCACGCGCGGGTCGTCTTTGGTGACCAGGCGGGTCGCCTCGGCATCGCACTTGTCGACGTACATCGAGCGGAACTTCAGGACTTCGATCAGCTCGTTGTTAAAACCGTAGCGCTTTTGGCGAAACAGGATCGGGCCGCGGCTTTCGCAGCGAATGGCAACGGCAACGCCGGCCAAGAGCGGTGCGAGGCCGATCAGCGCAAGCGCCGCGACAGTCTTGTCGAGTGCCGCCTTGGCAAGAAGACCCCAGTCGCCAATCGGCTTGTCTGCGAGTGCGATGAAGGGGGTCGAGCCAATGTAGTCGTAGGTGCGTGGGCGAAAGCGAAGGCGGCTGCCCGCCGTCGAGAGGCGCACGTCGATCGGTAGGACCTTGAGCACCTTGGCAATGGCCAGCAACCTCTTCTCGGCGCTCATGGGCAGGCAGACAAGGACGACATCGATGTGGTTGTGGCGGGCAAAGGCGGTCAGGTCGTCGATCGTGCCGAGCTTTGGATAACCGGCAATTTCGGACGGCGAACGTTCACCGCTGCGGTCGTCGAAGAAGCCTATGATGCGCAGGTCCGTGCTGGCGTCATGCTCGAGCCGACTGATGAGATCGAAGCAGCCGTCGCCACCACCGACGATGATCGCCTGGCGATTCAGGCGACCTTCGAGAGCCCACCTGCGTGCAAGCGATGCCGCCGCGATACGGACGAGGAGGATTGCGCCGGCAGCGCTGACGTACCAAGTCGCCAGCCACAGCCTGGAAAACTCCGGACCAACCTTGAGGAAGAAGACGGTTGCCGTCAGCAGGCCGGCAGCGGCGGTCCATCCACACAGGGCGCGCGGCGCTGCATGCAGAAGCGAGGCAATGGCCTGCGTGCGATAGAGGCCCAGCATGTCGAACAGCACGACGGCAACGATTGCGGTGCCCGCAAGGGCCATTAGGTAGGACGGTGAAACGGTGAGGTCCGCTGCATCGACGTTGACCACTGCCGAAGCCAATCCGGCGACAAACAGTGCGAGGAACTCGACCGTGCGCAGGGCGCCGCGGAAGAGGGCGGGCGAAACGGGCTTGTTTTGCGATTGCTGAGGAACGAGCGCGGCGTCGGCAAGCGGAATGCCCGCAGCACGTGGCAGAACCGCCTCGACGGCAGGTGAATTTCCAGCGAAGTGCGACCGGATATATGGCTTGTTCATTGTCTTCAACCCAGTTTTGCCAGATCGATGGCGGGTTGAAGGGCATCAAGCAGGTCTCGTGCCAGCAGCCGGTGGCGGCCGCGCGCGGGCAGGTGATCTACCTATCCATGGTTAACCGCGAGCGCGGCGGAGAGGTCATCCGATCGAGTTGCGCGGGTGCGTGAATAAAGCGCCAGTATGTCATCGGCCATGCGTCGGACGGTAAAGCGTTGGCGGACCGACCGGCGCAGGTTTGCAGCCAAGGCCGCGCTTCGCCCGGGGTTGTCGAGGTGATCCATGATTGCGCACGCCAGCGCCTCAGAGTCACCGGGCTGAAGGAGGGTCGCATCGGTCCCGGCGACGATCTCGGGTATGCCGCCGACGTTCGCTGCGATGAGTGGAATTTGCGCGGCGGCAGCCTCGAGCACGATGTAGGGAAAACTCTCGGCACGCGACGGGACGACGATCAGGCGGCCGAGGGCGAAGGCATCGCGGGCCGGCATCGATCCCGGCAGTTTGACACGATCAGCGAGGCCGCGGGCGGCCACCATGTCGGTGTACTTGCGGCGGTCAGGGCCGTCACCAACCAATACGGCGCGGACGTTGCGGACGGCCGGCAGGCGGGAGAGCGCGTCGATCAGAAGATCGACACCTTTGAGGTCGCGCATTTCGCCGACGTAAAGCACCTCGGCTGCCTCTGGATCGGGCTTATGGCGGGCGAAATCTGCTTGCGACAAGCCGTTGGGGATCACGCTCGAAAGGCATGCGGGCCGGCCGATGCGTGCTGTAAACCGGCGTTCGGAAAACCGGCTTTCGAATATGATCGCATCTGAGCGCTTGCACAGGATGCGTTCGAGATACTTGAAGAGCTGGCCCTGCGGGCTGTGCGGTGCGTAGTGCAGGCTGCCGCCATGCGGTGTGTAGATGCCGCTGATGGCGCTGCCCGCCTGCTTGAGGCGGTGGGCGGCGAGGCGCGCATAGGCACCTCCCTTGGCACCGTGGCCGTGCAGGATATCAGCTGCATGGCCTCGCGCGAGCGCATGAACGGCGCGGTAGGCGGTATAGTCGCGCGGGCCGATCTGGCGTGCCATGGGCACGAGATGCAAGCCGAGGGTGAGATGACTTGCAAGCGCATCGAGGCGGGGGGCGGTCAAGCGATCGTGGGAATTGGCATCGCAGACCACACCGACGTCATGGCCGGCAGCCGCCTGCTCTTCGACCAGGTCGCGGACATGACGAAACAACCCCCCGACCGGAGCGCGAAGGCAATGCAGGATGCGCAAGCATGTCATTGCTGGGCCGCCTCTCGGTCCACCACGCGGAATTGCGGCGCCCGTCCTCAGAAGAAGCGTTCGGTGATGTAGATGGTATCACCGGGACGGACGTGAAACTCCGGTGTTACCTCGATGACCTCTGAATTTCCGTTAACGCGGCGCGTGATGCGCATCTTGGTTTCATTGGCGCGCTCGGTGTAGCCGCCGGCGATTGCGACTGCGGCCTCGACGGTAATGCCGCCGGCAAAGGCGTATTGGCCGGCATTTCGAACTTCGCCGAGGATGTAGAACGGGCGGTGTTGGTTAATGTCGACGGTGACCTGTGGGTCACGCACGTAGCGCGCTCCCAACCGGGCCTTGATGGCGCCGGCGAGACCGGCGGTGGTGCGGCCGCGCGCACGGACGTTGCCGATCAGCGGTACCGCGATGCGGCCTTCGCTATCGACCGTATAGAGGCGCGAGAGGTTGGGTTCGCCGTAGACGAAGACGCGCAGCCGGTCGCCGGTATCGAGGGTGTAAGGGCTCGAGCGGGGCTTGAGGTCTGCAGGCTCGTCATAGGATGCAGGGTGGACGCTCGGCGCCCATGCATCGGCCGGCGGGCGCTCGGCATGGCCGACCACGGGATCGTTCCAGGCCAAAATGGGCGCTGTCGTCTCGTCGTCGAGGTGGGCGCAGCCGCCCAAAAGCACCACGAGCAAAAACACTGCAGCAATGGTGTTGGAACGCATGTCCGGCTCCGTGGAACTAGGAATTGGCGTCCATGGTTAGCAGAGGACAGGTTAAGAAATGCTGACCATTCGTGCCCGGCTGGCACAAGGTTTGCGACCTACCAGGCGGGACCGGCCGGTGCGGGCCGCAATTGCGGCCGGATCCGAAACGTTTCGGGCAAACCGGGGTTAAGGCCTTGGAAACCCAACGTGTTCTAAATTGAAACGCTGATAAACCCGGCAGACGAGTGCGTAGACATGGCGACGCCCAATCAACCGCAACACAACGACATCGATATCGTGTCCCTCGGTCTGGGGCTGCGCCGCAGCCTCAAGTCGCTGCTGATGCTGACGCTGTTCGTTGGCGTTGCAACATTCGGCGTGCTGTCGCTGCTCACGCCGCGCTTCATGTCGGAGGCGCAACTTGCGATCTCCGCCAAGTCGACCAATCCGTTTCCCGAGGCAAGGGACGGCAAGGCTGCGCCGGATGGCCTGACGCAGCGGCTAGACCGTGAGGCGATCAACACGCACGTCAATGCGTTAAGGGCGCCGGATCTGCTGCTGAAAGTGGCAAGAGAGCTGCGCCTCGCGCAGCGTGCCGAGTATGGCGGCGCGCAAGGAGGCGGCATGCTCGACGGCCTTCTCGCGATGGTCGGTCTCGGCAGTACCAATCAAGTGAAGGCGAGCGATGAGCAGGTGGTGAAAGTCATTCGCGACCGCTTGCTGGTTGCGGCCGCCCGCGAGAGCCGCTTTATCGCGATCCGGTTTTCTTCCAGCGATCCGAAGCTGGCGGCCGACTTCGTCAACACACTTGCAGAATCCTATCGCCAAGGGCTGGTCGATGTGCCGGTGAACGAGACGCAGGAAGTCGTCAAGGCGCTGATGCCGAAGATCGAGCAGCTCAAGAAGGAGCTGCTGACTGCGGAAGCGGAGGTCGAGCGGTTTCGTGCCGAGACCGACCAGTTCCGGGCCGGTGCACAGTCGACGCCGGTGCATGCACGGCGGATGGCGGCGCTTAACGACGAGCTGATAAAGATGGAAACTGCGCGATCGGCGGCCGAATCGAAGTGGAAAACGGCCAAGGAAGTGGGCAGGTCCGGCCATGTCGAGGTTCTTCCCGAGGTCCAAAGCTCGCCGGTGATCCAGCGGCTGATCGAGCAGCGCGTCCGGGTCGAGCGTCAGGTCGCCGAGGCGCGCGCGTCGCTGCTGCCGGCGCATCCGCGCATGAAACAGCTCAATTCGGATCTGCAGCGCGTTCGCAGCTCAATTCGACGCGAAGTCGCAACGATCGTGCGCGGGTTCGAAAAGGAATTCCGGATCGCCGATTTTCGCGTGCAGGACATTCGTCGCGAAATCAACGCACTCAAATCCAAGGTGGTCGATACGTCCGAAAACGAAGCGCGCCTGAAGTCGCTTGAAAGCAGTGCGCAGTCGAAACGTTCCGAACTCGAGCGGTTGCAGCGCCAGTTGGAGGACAACAAGACACTGGTGGTCACGAAGACCGTGCCGATCGAGGCACAGATCGTATCGCTCGGGCGGCCATCCAGCGAACCGGTGTTTCCGAAAAAGGTTCCCTACACGCTCTTGGCAATGGTGGCCTCGCTCATTCTGGGGCTCGCATTCGTCACCGCCAAAGAGATCATCATGGCCGGACGCGACCGCACTTCGCGCGCTGCGAAGCCGGCCTACGCACCTGCATATGATGAAGACGAGGCCGATGTCGGCGATGCGGTCCGCATGACGGGTTTCAGCCCGGGTGATCGGGCAAGACGACATGCGGCACCGGAACTCGAGCCCGGTTATCGAGGCCATGAGGATGGCGAGCCTGACCTGATGCGTCCGGCGGACGTTGCCCGCCATCTCCTGGACAATGGCGACGGCATGGCCGGCTATCGTTCGATCATCGTCGGTGACCATCAGTCCGTCGATCCGGCGCCCGAGGGGCTGGCGATCGCGCGCCAGCTCAGCCGGGCGGGAAAACAGGTGATCGTGGTGGACTGGAACGTCGATGGTGAGACGTTCGCGGGCGACCTTGATATGCCTTCCGAAGGAGGGCCAGGCATTCTCGGTTTGCTGTCGGGCAAGGCGGCTTTTGACGAGATCATAGATGCGATCCCGAAGAGCCGTGTTCACTACACCGGCGCCGGCCGTGATCTGGAATTCGAGGATCAGGAACTCGATGCAGACGGGCTCAATGCCGTACTCGATGCCTTGGATGAGGCGTATGACCAGGTCCTGGTGATCGGTCGATATGGTGCCGCTCAGGCATTGTTCGAGGCAATTCAGGGACGTTTCGATACCGGCGTTACCGTCCGCGATCCGCGCCAGCGTCACGCTCTCGTCGAGGACGACGGCAATGCATTCCTCGGGTTTGAAGTCGCCGATATCAAACTCGTCCGGTGTCTGCGCGTCGGCAATCGGGATCTGCTTTCACCGCACTACGGTGATGACCGGTCGCGGTTGGAAATCGCCTGAGGCGAGCGGCGGCGGCAGGGGTGAGAGATATTGCCGGGCAATTCCGGAGCATGGATTAACCATAAGGCAATGCGCACGCAGCTGCTTGGGGCAAAATTAACCGAGGCGGCCTACGACTTGCGTTTCCTCCGGTGAGTTCCGCCGGGAGAGTAAATTCGCAGGGTCCGTCATGGCGCACACCAGAAAACTCGTGAAAGTTGTTCTGGACGCTCTCCACCACACCAAGATGGCCGAGCTTTGTGCGCCGGTTACGCGCGGTGCCGGCATCGTCTTCATGTTGCACCATGTGCGCCCGGCACGCGCTGCGGAATTCGCGCCAAACCGCATTCTGGAGATCACGCCCGAGTTTCTCGACGCTGTCGTGCGGCACGTGCTGGAGCAAGGGTTCGAGCCGTTGTCGCTCGATGATGTGCATGGCAGGCTTTGCGATGGGCAGCCGACGGACCGCCCGTTCGTGACGTTCACGTTTGATGACGGCTATCGGGACAACCGCGATTTTGCGCTGCCGGTGCTCGAAAAATACCAGATCCCGCTTACGGTCTATGCGGCGTCCGATTTTGCGGATGGCCGAGGCAGGCTGTGGTGGTTGACATTGGAAGAGGCTATCCGGCGCGTGGATGAGATCGCGTTTGCGATCAATGGGAAGCCGCAGCGGCTCGACTGTCGGACGGAGCAGGAAAAGGCGAAGGCGTTTGAGGCCGTCTACTGGCAATTGCGGCCACTGTCGGACTGCCAGGTCCACGACGTCGTCGATGGTCTCGCGGCACAGGCGGGCGTCGATCCGCACGCTGCATGCCGGGACCTGGTCATGGATTGGGACGAATTGCGCCGCTTCGCCGCCCACCCTCTGGTGACGGTCGGTGCGCATACCGCTGCACATGTTTCCCTGGCCAAGTATTCACGCGCTGAGGCTCGCCGGCAGATGCAGGAGAGCGTTGCGCGCATCGAAGCAGAACTCGGCGTGGCCTGCCGGCATTTCAGCTACCCTTACGGGGATTGGGAAAGTGCCGGTCCGCGGGAGTTCGATCTGGCGTGCAAGCTTGGTCTCGATACCGGTGTGACGACGGCCAAAGGCGTGGTTCCCGCGAACGGCGTGCCCGAATTGCACGCGATCCCGCGGCTCTCGCTCAACGGCGAGTTCCAGGACCTTCGTTATCTCAACGTGCTGCTGAGCGGCTTGCCGTTCGCGCTGCTCAGCCTGGCAAATCGGATGTCACCTGCACGGCTCGCTCAGGCCGGCCGCGGTCTGATTGCGAGCCGGCTCAGTCCGGCCGCTGCATCCACCAGATGATGGCGCCGGCCGGAATGGTCCAGGCGAGGCCAGCGACAATGTAGTAGATGACTTCGACCAAGCCGCTCGAGTTCACCTGCAGGGCGATGGCAACCATCATGGCGATCAGCGCGTAGACCGTCAGGAAGACGATGAGAACGATCGCGCCGATCAATTTGCGGGTGCGAATGGTCACATGTGTCTCCGTTCCGGCATCATGACGCGCGCCGTCTGAGCGCATTGTTCGAACGCGGGGCGGTTCGCTACAACGATGCTACGTGGCCTTCGGGTCAAACGGGCCCTTCTCTTGGTGACAGTGACGGGAGCGGAAAGCCATGGCGCTGGGTGTCGCGGGTGCTTCGGGCCGGGGCGAAAGCGACGGCAGGCGGGTGGTACGCCTGTGGCTTGCCATCGTCGCTGTCATGGTGGTTGCAATGGTGGCCGTGGGCGGCGCGACCCGGCTGACCGACTCGGGACTTTCGATCACGGAGTGGCAGCCGATTATCGGCGCGATACCGCCATTGGGCGAGGCCGACTGGCAGGCGGCGTTTGCCAAGTACAAGCAGATCCCCGAGTACCGCGAAGTCAACAAGGGAATGACACTCGAAGCCTTCAAGACCATCTTCTGGTGGGAATGGGGGCACCGTTTTCTCGGGCGTCTGATCGGGCTTGCATTCGCGCTGCCGCTGGTGTGGCTGTGGGCAAGCGGGCGGGTGCCGCGGGGCTACGGCTGGCCGTTGATCGGACTTCTCGCGTTGGGCGGACTGCAAGGGTTCGTCGGCTGGTACATGGTGCAGTCCGGTTTGACGGATCGCGTCGATGTCAGCCAGTACCGTCTGGCGATGCATCTTTGCATGGCCTTTCTCATTCTCGGCCTACTGGTCTGGCTGTGGCGCAACCTGGCCAATGACGGGGAGGTCTTTTTCAAGGCTTTGCCGGGTGGCACCTGGTTGACCGCGCAGGCACTCGTGGTCCTGGTTTTCGTGCAGGTCGCGCTCGGTGCGTTTGTTGCCGGGACCAAGGCGGGACTGGACTACACGACGTGGCCGCTGATGGACGGGGAGTTCATTCCGAGCGGACTGTTCCCGCTCTCTCCCTGGTACATGAACCTGTTCGAAGACCATCTCACGGTCCAGTTCAATCATCGCATGATGGCGTATGTGCTGGTCGGTCTGGCGCTGGTCCATGCCGTGCGCCTGGCCGGTATCGATAACGACCACGTGCAGCGCTCGGCATGGTTGCTTGCAGGGTTGATGCTGGCGCAGGCCGGGCTTGGTGTGTGGACGCTGGTGTCGGTCGATGGTGCTATTCCGCTCGGTCTCGGCGTTGCACATCAGACGCTCGCTGCGATCGTGTTTGCGGCGAGCGTGCTGCATGTGCACGCCGTTTACCGGGCCCGTTCGGGATGAGCGGGCCGGCGATGCGATCCCGCCTGAGGCGGACTTGATCTATGCGATGTCCAGCATCAGCTTGATGTTCTGTACCGCGGCGCCCGAGGCTCCCTTGCCGAGATTATCGAGACGCGCAACGAGTACAGCCTGGCGATGGGTGTCATTGCCGAAGACGCGTAATTCAAGCTTGTTGGTGTCGTTCAACGCCTCCGGCGAGAGGCGGCCGCTGCCTCCTTCATCGTCGTCGGTGCGGGCGATGACGCTGACCCACTCGGAGCCGGCGTAGTGTTTGGCGAGAAGCGCTTCCAGATCGCTTACGGCCGGACGGCCGTCGAGGGTGTCCAGGTGCAACGGAATCGAGACCAGCATCCCCTGGCGATAGTTGCCGACCGACGGGACGAAGATCGGGCGTCGCGTGAGGCCCGCATACTTCTGCAGTTCCGGTAGATGTTTGTGTTCGAGGCCCAATCCATAGAGTTCGAACGGCGGTGCGGTGCCGTCCTCGTAGGACTGAATCATCGGCTTGCCGCCGCCGGTGAAGCCCGAAACGGCGTTGACCGTGACCGGGTAGTCGCGAGCGATGATGCCGGCGTCGACGAGCGGTCTGAGTAGCGCGATGGCACCGGTCGGGTAGCAGCCCGGGTTGGCAACGCGGCTGGCATTGCGCACGGCCTGCATCTGGGCGGCATCGAGTTCGGGAAAGCCGTATGTCCAGCCATCGGCAACGCGGTGGGCGGTCGAGGCGTCGACGATCTTCGGCGCATCGCCCGAGAGATCGTCGGCAAGTGCGACGGCGTCACGGGCCGCCGCGTCGGGCAGGCAAAGCACGACCATGTCGACGTCGGCCATCAGGGCGCGCTTGGCGTTAGGGTCCTTGCGGTCTTTGTCTGCGATGGAGCGAAGCTGAACGCCAGGGACGGCGCTCAGACGTTGACGAATTCCGAGCCCCGTTGTTCCAGCTTCACCATCGATGAATATCGTCGGTGCGTTGGACATTGCAGATCTAACCCTTTCTGATACCTGTTTGAGAGACAGTGCTGCCAATGCGATGCAGCGAGCGGAGACATGATGGCAATCGTACGGAAAGTCAATCACCGAGGTTTGCCCGGGGCGGCGGGTCGGGCCGCCGCCGGTTGCAAACTGGACGTTACGACGATGTGTTGCTGTTCCGCCGGTAACATTGTGCCTAAGGGGCAAGCCCGGTCGGGGGTGGTGCAATGAAGAAAAAATACCGGGTGGTATTCGATCTCGACGACACGCTTTATGCCGAGCGTGAATTCGCCTACTCCGGTTTTCGCGCGATCGGGCGCTGGGCATCGGAGCGGTGGGGCATCGAGGGGTTGGCTGAGGATATGACGCGAATGCTCGACGATGGTCACCTCGGTGCCCTGTTCAAGATGGCGTTTGAGAGACACCGCCCGGACCATACGGACGCCGAGTTTGCAGAAATGCGCGAGATTTATCGGACGCATGCGCCTGAAATTGCGCTGTTCGATGATGCCGAATGGGCGCTTGAACATTTCAAGGCGAGCGGGCCGATCGCGCTGATTACCGACGGGACGACGGAAATGCAGCGGGCCAAGGTCAACGGCCTCGGGATCAGCGGACATTTCGATGAAATCGTGTTTACGCACGAGGCGGGCGGACGCGACTTTCACAAGCCGCATCCGTGGTCCTTCGAACGGGTTGAGGATGCGCTCGGCGTCCCGGGTGCGCAGTTCGTCTATGTGGGCGACAATGCGATGAAGGATTTCATTACGCCCAATGCGCGCGGCTGGCTCAGCGTCCAGGTGCGCCGTGAGCGGCCGATCCACGATCAGTCGAAGACGGCCGATGGCGGGGCGCCGCATCACGTCATCGGATCGCTGCGTGAGCTCGAAGAGATCCTTGTGTAAACCAAGCGCCGCCGGGTCGGGCCCGGGGCGGACGGAGAGATGGTATGAGCGTGTTGCTACGTATTAGTGTTGTCGCGGTTTTCTGTGCGTTCGGTGCGCAGGCGGTATCGGCGCAAAAGTGCAGCAACACGGGGGCCGGTTTTCAGGGCTGGCTCAAGCAGTTCGCAGCGGTGGCGCGCAAAAGCGGGATCAGCCAGGGGACCATCAACAGGGCCTTCAGCGGGGTTACCTATAACCGCCGCGTGATCCGGCTCGACCGTTCGCAGCGATCCTTCAAACAGAGCTTTGCGACGTTCTACAAGCGGCGTGCCTCGGCCTATACGGTGAAGCGGGCCCGGGCGCGGCTCAAGCGGCACGCACGGCTGCTCGGAGGTATCGAGAAGCGCTATGGCGTGCCGCGCGAAGTCATCGTGACGATTTGGGGCCTGGAAACCAACTTCGGTGCTGGCGGCGGCAAAATGTCAGTCGTGCGCTCGCTTGCGACGCTGGCATACGACTGTCGCCGGTCAGCGTTTTTTCGCAACGAACTCCTGAGTGCGCTCAAGATCATTCAGCGAGGTGACATGAGCCCCGCCCAGTTGCGCGGCGGTTGGGCCGGTGAGATTGGCCAGGCGCAGTTTCTGGCATCGTCCTATCTCAAATTCGCAGTCGACTATGACGGAAACGGACGTCGCGATCTGATCCGCAGCGTGCCGGACGTGTTAGCCTCGATCGCAAATTTCCTGCGGGCCCATGGCTGGAAGCGCGGCCAGGGATGGTTGCCCGGGACCGCCAATTACGGCGTGCTCAGGGACTGGAACCGCGCCAAGGTCTACCAGCGCACGATTGCCGTGATGGCGGACCGGCTCACGTAGGAGCGATTCATTTTCGCCTTGGGCGCGGTGAACACCGGTCGGCAGTCGATCGCGGGGCGCCAGTTGGAGGCGTTCGTTCCCGGCTAAATCGAACTGGTCGCGAACTGCCAGATCGCGATGGCACCCGCTGTCAACATGACCAGCGTCGAACCAGCTGCACCGATGGCGCGCAGTGGCGGTGTCATGTCGTCGGCCTTCAGGCCGAGGGGATGAAGAATGCGCGTGATGATGTAGGCCATGCCAAGGCCATGTAGCACGAACGGACTTGCACCATTGGCTTCGATGACGGCCAACGCGAGCAAAGTCAGTGCCGCTGTCTCCAGCAGATTGGCGTGCTGGCGGATGCGCAGTGCGAGTTCGGTATTGTCGCCGTCGCCGATGGAGATGCCGGTTTTGCCGCGCAACAGGCCGACACGCATACCAAGGGCGAACGAGAGCAGGATGGTCAAGCCGACATAAAGACCGGTAATCGGGAATTCCATTGCTGTCCTCCATGTCGCGTTGGCGGCGGGGCACGGCCGGCAAGGCGCGGCGCGGCGAGCGGTCTCCGCGAACATAGGTCGTCAACGGCGCGCAAGACTTAGGCGTGCTGACCGGCCTGTCAGCGCGCCATTGCCCAGTCCAATAGTGCTCGGGCAAACGGCCGGCCGCAGCCGAAATCATACATCTTGCACAACACCTCCGCGGAGCCGGAGTAGATCATGTCGAGTGCGACATAGAGGATGATCAACAGGCCGATCCAAGTAATCCATTGGTAGCGCGCCAGCAGGCGGGCGATCATGTGTGACGCGATGGCCATCAGGATGATCGCGATGGCAAGGCCGATCACCAGCACCAGCGGGCTGCCCTTGGCGGCGCCGGCAACAGCGAGGACGTTGTCGAGCGACATCGAGACGTCGGCGAGAATGATCTGGAATATCGCTGCGCCATAGCCGACGTACTGGCCACCCGCATCGCCTCCATTCCTGCCGGCTTCGATCTCGTCGAGGGTCGGCTCGTGGCCGGTTGCGGCAATCTCGCGATACATCTTCCAGCAGACCCACAGCAGCAGGATGCCGCCGGCCAGCGTCAGGCCGACGATCTGGAGGAGCTGGGTCGTGACGGCGGCGAACAGAATGCGCAGGACGACGGCACCGAAGATACCCCAGAAAATGACCTTGCCGCGGATCTTGGGATCGACGCGGGATGCCGCGACACCGACGACGATGGCGTTGTCGCCGGCAAGGACGACGTCGATCATGATGATGTTGAGAAGGGGGACGTAGTTTTTCTGCCACCACTCCGGCGAGGCAATCAGCTGCAGCTCGGCCTGGACGGCTGCAAGCAGTTGCCAGAAGTCGCCGGAAAACGCATCCATCGGGATTGTCCTCGCCTCTTGGTGCCGCTAATGGGACGCTTGGTTTTCAATTTTGAATTTCCGGCTTTGAAATTCCGGCTTATGTGCGCCGTCTCGTCATGTCTTGCAAGGCGCAACTTGCAAAACACAAATACGGCCCGCCGATCGGGCGGACCGTATGTCCCTTGCGCTACGGCATCGCGATGAGCTGGCGCGCAAACGGCGATCCGGCGATCAGCGCTTCGAGAACTGGAAGCTGCGGCGTGCCTTGCGGCGTCCGTACTTCTTGCGCTCAACCGTACGGCTGTCGCGGGTCAGGAAGCCGCCCTTCTTGAGGGCCGGGCGCAGGTCCGGCTCATAGTGCGTCAGCGCCTTCGAAATTCCGTGGCGAACGGCGCCGGCCTGGCCGGAAAGCCCGCCGCCTTTGACGGTTGCCATGATGTCGTACTGGTCGAGACGTTCGACCAGCTGCAGCGGCTGCTTGAGAAGCATTTGCAGAACCGGGCGCGCAAAGTACTTGTCGAAGTCGCGGTTGTTGACCTGGATACGGCCGCTGCCGGGCTTGAGCCAGACGCGTGCGATGGCGTCCTTGCGCTTGCCCGTAGCATAGGCGCGGCCGTGGACATCGAGCTTCTGGACATGAACCGGCGCCGTGCTCTCGGCAATGACGCCTTCGGTGGCTGCCGCATCGCCCAGATCCTCGAGGGATTTGATTTCTTCTGCCATACCGATCAGGCCCTCGCGTTTTTCGCGTTCATGGATTTGACGTCGAGCACTTCCGGGCTTTGCGCGGCATGCGGGTGTTCGCTGCCTTTGTAGACACGGAGGTTGCGCATGAGCCGGCTGCGCTGCTTGGACTTGTTCAGCATGCGCTCGACGGCCTTCATGACGACACGCTCTGGGAACTTGCCCTCGATGATCATCTTCGGAGACTGCTCCTTGATGCCGCCGGGGTAGCCGGTGTGGCGGTAGTAGCGTTTGTCGTCGTACTTGCGGCCGGTGAAGACCACCTTGTCCGCATTGATGACGATGACGTTGTCGCCCATGTCGACGTGTGGGGTGAACGTCGGCTTGTGCTTGCCGCGCAGGCGGGTGGCGATAATGGAGGCTAGACGGCCGACGACGAGACCTTCGCCGTCGATCAGGATCCACTTGCGCTCCACCTCGCCCGGTTTGGCCGAGTAGGTCTTCATGTTGATTGTCCTGAAATTCGCAGGCGGCAAATCATGCCACCCCTGAGGTAAACCTGCGCTGTGATACATTGGATTTGGACGCGATGCAATTGTGAAAAATGTATTATTTTCATAATGTTATTGTATAGGGTATCACTTTACCTTACCTGTAAGGCCTTTATTGCCTCGTGATGCGGCTGGCATTGCGCAGGTGCAGGTGGCGCGAGCGGCCATGTCGTCCTTGACGCCGGTTTAGATGTGGCATTCGGCCATCGCGAAGCGTCGTGCAAAGCGGATCAAACGGGCAGGCGCGCGACGGCGCGCATCGGGCCCAGATCCGCGATTTCAAACGTTCCGAAATTATCGCCCGCCATGGGGAACTGGCCGCCGATCCGGGCGGTGATGCCGGCCATGAGGTGGAGGCGCCACCGGGCCGATGGATTTTTGCCCATTGCCATCGACTCTCCTGTCCGTGCGTCCAGATTTGGCCTTGTATCCGACAGATTTCCTGCCGACAAACGTTGCCATCATGCTACGCGCGGCGGCGGTCGACGCCTGATGACGACAAGTAGGCCGCGCCTGGCTCACACATTCGGAGAACACGGAAATGATCCGGTCTTTGGTTTCCATCGTCTGGTTTGGATTGGCGGTCGCCATCGGTGCCGCGGCACCGCTCACCGCGTCGGCCCAGCAGGATGAGTTCAAGCAGGTCCAGCTCACCGACGCCAACGTGCAAAACTACATCAAGGCGCACTCGGAGCTGCAGGGATTGCTCGAACAAATCGAGAAGGCCGGCGACAAGCCCGAGCCCAAGCTTATCGCGCAACTCGAAACGCTGGCCAAGAAGCACGGGTTTTCGTCGTTCGACGATCTCGATGCGGTGTCGTCGACGATCGCGTTCATCGTGACCGGCTTCGATCTCGAGAGCGGTGAATTCATCGAGCCGCGCAAGGCGATGCAGGAAGAGATCGCGATGCTCAAGAAGGACAAGGCGCTCAAGGAAGACGAGCGCAACGAGATCATCAAGGAGCTTGAAGAGGCGGTGAAGACGACGCCGGACGTGGCGCACAAAGAGAACATTGCGCTGGTCAAGAAGTATCTTCGCGACCTCGAGAAAATTATGGAATAGAAGAGTTCTGCCTACCGGCCGAACCACACATTGACTGCCTGCTCCTCTTCTCGAACGCCTCGATCACGATCCCAGAGGCGTTCCCGGGAGGGGAGTGCAACGCCTCAAGCGTGTCAGAGTGGCCAAGTCGCGCGGTGACCGCGGGGTGTTCGGCTATGCAGAACGCGCAAAGGTTCCGCGTACCAACCCGGGCAGCAGGCGAGCAAGCATTGCCGGAGTCGACGTCACCCAACAGGTGAAGGGTGCCTGCTCGATCGCCGGGCACCGCCGCGTTGGTCGTGCACAATGGGAAACCGGTACGTTCCGGTCGTGCGTTGCCGAAATCAGCTTTGCATCATGATGACGGTGATAATGCCGCCGATCGAAACGATCCACCAGGCAAATGAAAGGAAAACCGCCATGCTCGCCTTGCGTCTGCGGCGATTGATCTGTTCTTGAGTTTCCGTGCTCAACGTGGACCTCTTCCTTCGTGCGTTTCCCGTCATTGCCATTGGGCCACCGGTAAAGGGGGCCATCGATGGACGTGCGGACCGGCGGACCGGTTCCGCACCGGCCGGCCACCGGAGCCCGCGCAACCAGATTTCTGCGCAACATTAAGAGAAGCCGACGGGTCGTGCAAATGGTCGTTAGCGCTTTGGCAAATGTGCGAATGCCAATTGCAACAGTCACATGCCGCGGAAAATGCAACCCAGCACCAGCAATAGGTATGCGAGGAACAGGAGCCAGAAACCGTGGCCGCCGACAACCGGGATCGCCACACCCAGATGGGCCAGGGTTCCGGCGATGCCAAGGATCAGGGCGACCAGAAAGGTGAGGATGTTCGGCGGTTTTACGATGCCCACGGTTCAATTCTCCACGTCGGTGGCTGCGGATGGGTGACGGCAAATCGTCGTCGCCAGGGTGCTGCTCAGCGCGATGCCGGCCCCGTTGTCGCTGGCCGGCCTCGGCGCACGCCGTCTCGCGTAATGCGACTCGACCTGGATATGCAAGCGTCAATGACATCGAAGCCCGGCCACGATCGGCATATTGCGGACGCCATAACGGCTTTGATGCCGGAGCCGGACGGCCGGAATTTTTGCCGAATGCCTTGTCGATCTGGCACCACACTTGCGTAACGCCAAGGGTGATGCCGGCGACCGGATGCTTGCTGCGTTTGGTTAACGGGCATCGACCGCAGCGACCACGCCGGCCCTAGCCAGGTCCGGGTGCCGGATGCGGCTGTGCAAGGGAGCAGATCTCGTCATGCGATTGGTGGAGTTTGTGGCGTCCACAGGCCTCGAGGACATCGCGGTGCGGTGGCGTGATCTTGCCGGTGACGCGGCGGAGCCCAATCCGTTCTATCTGCCCGAATTCGTGACACATGCATTTGGTGGTTGCCCGGCAACGACGACGGCGGGCGCGATAGCGGTGACGGACACGACGCGGAGTGATTTCAGTTCGCTGGTCGGTCTGTGGCCGATCACGCATGCTTCGCCGAAATTTCTGGCCAGGCCGGGCCGCATTTCGGGGCTTCACACGCCATTCATGTCATGTTCGACACCGCTGGTTCGCACCGGATGTGAAGAGAATGCCGTTGCATGCTTCCTCGATTGGTTTGATGCGCGTGCCGGAACGTTCGGCACGTTGCATCTCGGCGAGATCGCCCTGGACGGCGTTGTCTGGGCTAAATTCCGTGAAGTCCTTGCGCACCGCGGGCAGTCCTGGAGCGTGATCGATGACTTCGAACGGCCGGCGATCGACCTTCGCGCGGCGCGGTCGTTTGAGGACTACGTCAAGCGGATGAAGGGCAAGAAGCGCCAATCGCTCAAGCGCAAGTGGCGCAAGCTCGCGGAACTCGGAAAGCTGGACTACAGGCGCAGTTGCGGTGGCGATCTGCCAGCCGCGATGTCCGATTTCCTGGCCCTTGAACGCGCCGGATGGAAGGGCGATGCCGGAACCGCAATGGCCCTGTCGGAGCACACGCGCAGCCTGGCGCAGGATGTTCTTTGCAATCCGCAATTTGGTTCGACGCACATCGAGGCCCTGCGCCTGGACGGCCGGCCGATCGCGATGAACATTCACGTTTGCGACCGGGCACAGGCCTACCTGTTCAAGCCTGCGTACGATCAGTCGCTCGCGCCATTTTCGCCGGGCCAGCTGCTGCATCTCAAAACGGTCGAGGGACTGTTTCGGGACAACTGGACGGACCATCTCGATGCCGCCGTGCCCCGGCATGATCAACTCGGTGCGATCTGGCGCGACCGCCGGCGCATTGGGCGCGTTCTGGTGGCGACGTCCAGAACCATGCCCAAACCGTTGCTGGATGCGACCGCGGCCGGTGTGCGGACCTATGCGAATGCAAGGTCTGTCGCTTCCCATGCGCTTCGGAAAACGCGGCGGCGGCTTGCGTCGCGTTTGCAAGGCCTCTGAAAAGCGGTGGAACGGGCGCTGGTCAGAGCCCGCTTCGGCTCCTCTATGATACGCGGTTCAGCCTCCGCGCACGCGCCGCTCATCCTGCCTTTCGGGGCCGCATTTCGGGCCGGTCACGCACTATGCGCCGTCCGGGCGGTCATACCAGAAGCCGGTGCCGGTGACGACGACTTCGATGGCGCCGTCGGTGATGTGGGGGTGGGAGACCTGAACGCGAACGAGGCCGTCATATCCCTTGGCTGTCGCGCGCTCACGCAGTGTGTCGAGGGCGCGTTCGATGGTTGCATCAAGGACGGTTTCGTAGCGCTTCATCTTGCCGCCGACGACATTGGTGATCGCTTCGCGCACGTCGCGTACGACATTGGCACCGCTGACGGCGCAGGCGCAGACCATATCGCCATGTCGAATGGGGCCGTCATTTACGGTTTCGGTCGACACGCATTTGATGTCTGATGTCATGCGGTAGCTTTCCCATCGGCAGGCGGCGGCGGACGACGGCGCGGTGTGAACAGGATGCGGCGCAGGACCAGGAGCAGCAGGATCAAGGCCAGCCCGGCCAAAGCGACCACGACCGGGTGCTTGTCCCACATCAGAATGGGTTCGACACGGCGGTCGAGCACCAGGAAAAAGTCGGACTTGATGGTGGCGGCATTCAAGCCCTTGTCGGCGCGCAGCATCATTTTGACGGCGGCATGCTGGTCGCGGCTCGCGAGCACCGCGTTGCGGACGCGGTCGGAGGCGAGGACGCGCATCCTTGCCGGTGCTCCTGCGACCGTGGTCATGACTTCGCGTCGAGCGACCGGTTCGAGGCCGGTGATGTAGCCGGCGAGCGTGTCGAGTTCACCGGCCTCCATGCCGCGGGCGAGGCGCAGCAGCTTGTCGTTGCCCAGATCGAAAAGGACATCGCGTGCTTTGCCGCTGACCGTGGCAAGGCGGGCGATGACGATGGCGTCGTCGAGCGACAGCAGCCTGGATATCGAGGTGCTGGAAAATGTCGTTGGCGTTGTGCGCTTGTGCAATTCGAAGCGGATGATCTTGTCGAGGTCGTCGGGTGCCAGGTCGAGCCAGCCCAGTGCCGTGTCGATCGACTGGGTTTCGCGCGCGATCTTGAGGCCGTCGCCTTCGAGCTTGACGACGGCGCGCTGCAGCGTGCCGTTGGCAAGGCGCCGGTTGATGCCGGGATCGCCTTCCGACTTTGCGATCAGGGCGACGATCTCGTCGAGGCGCGGCAACTGATCGGGACGTAGCGAGTCGACAAATTCCTTGAAGGCGGTGTCGCGCTCGGCCAGTTCGAGAACCTTGAGATGCGCGCGTCTGAAATCGCGCCAGATGTCGACGATGCGATCGGACGCGCTGTCGGCGAGCGTTTCAAGCTGCTTGTCGATCTGGGATTTGATGGCGGCAGCCAGCTCCGCGCGGACCTTGGCCTTGGTTGTCTCGGATTTCATCTCCTCGGCGACGATCGGCAGTACGCCATAGCGTAGGTCCCAAACGTCCTTGGCGATCAGGACAACGCCGATCCCGCCGGCGACCACCGCCACGAGGCGGCCGAGAATGGCGCCGACGACGCGCTGGCCGATGCGCTGGGCCATGCGCGCCAGCTGCCGTCGCACCAACAGGATCACGGCACCGGTAATGGCGCCTGATGCATTGCTTGCGATCGCCGTGCCACTGGCCGTGGCGGATGCCGTTTCCGGGTTGACGACGAACGCGGCGCCGGTGTCCTTGATGACGGCGCGGGCAACGGTGCGGCCGTAGCGCGGGCCGAGAAAGGCCTGCAGGCAGCGCTGCGCCGGCCGGGCGGCATCCGTAGCCGTCAGTTCGATGGACTTGCCGATTTCCTGGCCGACGCCGACCGCCATCGTCTCAAGGGCCGTCTTGAGCGCGTCGGAACGATAGACCCGCTCGGCGACCGCGGCGGCCAGTTCCTTGGCCTTGTCGCGGTAGGCCAATGATTTGAGAAGCTGGCCCCAGCTGGTTTCGCTGCGAACCTCCGCCGTTGCAAGATCAACGCGCTTATCGATAACGTCTTCGAGTTTGTGCTTGCGCCATTGATCGCGGACCAGGGCGTCATAGTCGATGCCGGCCGTGCCGTTGTTCAGCGCTGCAAGCGTGATTGCCCGGATCGCCCGGCGAAAGGTCGCCTCGTCCTGTGTCTGGCAGGCTTCGTATTCATTGCGCGACTGCAGGTTCTGTTGGGCCAGGGCCGGAGCAATGGCAGGGCCAACGGAGTGCAGCACTACGGAAAATGTCGTCGCGGCCGCTACGGCGCTGCGCCAGGGAGAATGCATGTCTTGAAGTGCTCGCGCTGCTCTTTGGGTCAACAAGACGTGGACTGCGTCCGGGCCCCGGTCAAGTCGGTCAGACGGCAGTCTCATTCTACAGTTTGACGCAGAAACGAGGCAGAAGACCGGCAGGCCGGGTCATTGCATCAATTCGGAGCTCTGGAATACGGACTTCCGGCCAGCGAGCGCATCCACTCTAAGTGCCGTCGCAGCGGCCGACGTTGGCCGGGGCGCGGTGCCAGACTAACTTCTTGCCGAGGAATTTGACGCCGAGATAGCCAGTTATCTGCAGTTTATCGTCCGACAGACGCTGCACGGCGACGTCGAAGGACTGGCCCTGTTTCGGGTCGTAGATCCAGCCGTTGTCCCAACTGCCGTCCTGTTGCGGCTTGAGGCGGCCAATGACCTGAAGGCCGCAAATCGGACGCTTGCGCTGGCGCGGGTTCGGATTGAGGGCGTCCGTCAGCGGTTGCCCCGACGAAGTCTGCTTCTGCTTGAGCCAGACGATGTAACCGCACACGCTTTGATTGCGACTGCCACAGGGTTGCAGGCGGACGGCGCCCCTGCCGGTGTCATCGTACCAGATGCCGGTGACATCACCGCGGGCGGCGGCCGGCGCGGCGGCGAGCAAGCTGCCGGTCAGTGCGACAGCCGCGGACAGGGCGGCGAGACGCGTTGAGGAGAACTTACGTGCAGACCCCGGTGCAAACATGGCCAAACCCTCCTGACGAGCAGAAAAGCACGTTTAATCACATAATCTTGGCGCTAAATCTTAAAGTTGGTTACCTTATGACAATTCAGGCTGCGTCAAGCGGCCAAGCTGTCGCTATGTTCTAGGGCAGAGTAGATGAGCCTGCGGCAAGTTTGTCGCGGTCGGGTGTCGGACATGGCATTGGCGTGGTGCGAGGGCTATATGCGGTGGACAGGAATAGCTTTTGCGCTTGACGACGGGTGCAAGGCGCGGTCGCGCGCGCAATTTCCGAGCCCGACAAACGTAGTCAAACCCGAAGATCGGTCCGTTCGATGATCCTAACGCTCGCCATGCGGAACCTGTTCTATGACAAGGTGAGCCTGGCTGTCACAATTGTCGGGATCCTGTTTTCCGTGGTTCTCGTGTCGGTGCAACTCGGCATCTATGCCGGGACGAGCCGGATTATCACGTCGGTGATCGACCATGCGAACGGGGAGATCTGGATCTCCGCCTACGGCACCAAGAGCGTGGAAGAATCCGGCGTTTTGACCGGCAACGAGCGGTACGCTGCGCTCTCCACTCCCGGCGTCGCGCGGGTCTATCCGATCGTGGCCGCGTTCAGCAACTGGCGCAAGCCGGATGGGGCGACACAGCTTTGCGTTGTGGTCGGCACGGACGTGTCGGACAACGGGCTCGTGCCCTGGAACGTGGTTGATGGCGATCTCGATTCGCTCAAGCTGCCGGATGCGGTGGCAATCGACAGGACCTACTTCAAATATCTCGGCGTCAAGGGCATGGGGGCGACCGCCGAAATCAACAACCAGCGCGTGAGAGTCACGGCGCTGACCCACGGGATTCGCTCGTTTACAACCACGCCCTACATCTTCACGACCCTTAATCAAGCGCGCAAGTTACAAGGTATGCCGCCGCGGTCGGCTTCGTTCTACCTGGTCAAACTCTCGGAGGGCGTTGATGTCGGTAAGGTTCAGGCCGAACTCAAGCAGAGACTGCCCGATCTCGATGTGCTGACCAAGGCGGAAATCAAAAGGCGCAGCATTGCGCACTGGCTGTTCGGGACCGGCGCCGGCATCGCGCTGATCGGCGGGGCGTTCCTTGGCACCCTCGTCGGTACGGTGATCGTCGCGCAAACGCTCTATGCGAGTACCAAGGATCATCTCAACGAGTTTGCAACGCTGCGCGCGCTCGGGTCATCTTCCAGCTACATTCATCGTGTGATCCTCACGCAAGCCGGGCTCTCCGCGGTCATCGGCTACGCGCTAGGAATGACGATTGCGCTCGGAGTCGTTTATCTCAGCGCAAATACCGAATTGCCCATCATCATGACCCCGCAGCTGGCGCTGGGTCTTTTTGCGCTGACGGTGTTCATGTGTTCGATTTCAGCGATATCCGCGATCGTCAAGGTCACTCGGATCGATCCGGCAATGGTGTTCAGCCGATGACGAGTAAGCCAGTTGCCCAGGTCGAGGACCTCGTCAAGGAGCTGGGCGAGGACGCGGGGAAAGTCCGCGCGGTCGATGGTGTCAGTCTGTCGCTGAACGCTGGTGAACTGACGCTGCTGATGGGGCCGTCGGGGAGTGGAAAGACGACGCTGATATCGATGCTGGGCTGCATCCTGTCGCCGACCGCGGGTCGGGTGATCATCGCAGGCAAGGACACGACGGGCATGCGGCCCGATCAACTGGCGGAACTGCGCCGCAATCACATCGGTTTCATTTTTCAGTCCTACAACCTGTTCCCGACGCTCAATGCACGTGAAAACGTCGTGCTTGCGCTCGATGTCCGCGGACTGCGTGCGCGCGATGCACGGGCGCAGGCGGATGCCGCACTCGAGGCGGTGGGTCTTACTCATCGCATGGACAGTTACCCGAACAAGATGTCGGGTGGCGAACAGCAACGCGTGGCCGTGGCGCGCGCCATCGCCGGATCGCCGTCGCTGGTCCTTGCCGATGAACCGACGGCCGCGCTCGACAGCGAGAATGGACACGCGGTGATGGCGCTGCTCGCCGAAATCGCACACGAGGGCGAGCACGCAGTTCTCGCCGTGACGCACGACCCCAGGACCCTCTCTTACGCGGACCGGGTTCTGCGTATCGAAGATGGCCGGATTATCGATGATGAACGCCCCAGTAATTCCAGTCCGACGGACCCCAGACAACATGCAACACGAAAACGAGAGAAAAGAATCAGTGCCTAGTCTGGTAAGGCCAGATTCGACACTCGTGACGTTGGCACTTGCAGCCGTGCTGGCGCTCGGCATCAGTGCGACGGCGGCCTATTTGCCGAAGTTCGATGCGACGGGCCAAAGCGCGACCGGGACATCGGCGGTGACCGGCGGCGGCGGCGCGCCTGTTGCACAGGTCAACGCGTCGTCGATCTGGGCGGCGTCGGCGCCAGGCCGGGTCAAGCCCAAAGGCGGCGAGATCCACGTGCGGCCGGAAGCGCAAGGCCTGATCGTTGCCGTTCATGTCAAAGTCAACGAACAGGTGATGGCCGGCGATCCGATTGCACGCATCAAGGACGATGATGCTCTGGCACGGATTTCTGCGGCGTGGGCCGAAGTTCAGGTGCGCCTGGCCGAACGGGAAGAGGAAGAGGAAAAGAACAAGAAGTTGCTCGACTGGCGCAAGCTGCAGGACCAACTCGATGAAGCCGAACGCGCGCTGCATGCCGCGCATGTTGCGTTTGACGATGCGTTCTTTGCGCGCCGGCCGGGCGAGAGCGGTGATGTACTGAAGGCTGCCCGAAACAAGATCGTCGAAGCGCAGGCTAAGGTTGCCGGACGGCAGGCCGCACTGCGCACGTTCGAGGCACAACCCGATCTGCCGCCGTCGACGCGTCTCGATTCCGGTTTGGCGATTGCGCGTTCCGACCTGAGGCTGGCGGAAGTCGCTTTCGACAAGACACGCATTCGCGCAACGACCAGTGGTACGATCCTTGATCTCGAGGCCAAGGTCGGCGAGATGGCCAATCCGACCAGTCCAACGCCGATCGCCGTCATCGGCGACGTCAGCCAACTTGAGGTGACTGCGGAACTTGAAGAGCGCGACATCCGGCACGTTCGGGTCGGCCAAGACGTGGTCGTGCGCTCCGCCGCTTTCGAAGCGCAGGACTTCGCCGGCAAGGTGGTGCGGATCGCGCCGCGCGTTGCACCACCTGGCCTCGGGCTCAGAGGGTCGAACAAGCCGCGGGACGTTGAGATCCTCGAGGTCGAGATTGCCCTGGACGGCGCGTCGGAGCTGCTCTCGGGGATGCGCGTCGACGTCTTCTTCAAGCCGCTGGCTGAAACCAAGGCAGCGGCCAAAGCGAACTGAGGCAGGTGTGGCGGCAGCGGCAAAGTCTGCCGCCAGCCACGTTGCAGGTTAACCGCCAATGGTCGTCGCGTCCCACCGTGCCGGTGCCGGGCCCGCGCATCCCATCACGCTTTATTCGGCGGCTTCTGCAACGGCTGCGGCCGGTGTAACGCGGGCAGCGCAGAACTTGAACTCGGGGATCTTGCCCATCGGGTCGAGCTGCGGATTGGTGAGCAGATTGGCGGCGGCCTCGGCGAAGCAGAACGGGATGAAGACCATGCCCTCCGGCACGTCCCTGTCCTGGCGCGCCTTGAGGACAACCTCGCCGCGGCGGGTTTCAACCTTGATCCAGTCACCGGCCTTGAGGCCGAGGCGCTCGAGTTCGCGGCGGTTGAGGCCGGCCACGGCTTCGGGTTCGAGATGGTCAAGGTTGCCGGAGCGGCGGGTCATGGCGCCCGTGTGCCAGTGCTCCAGGAGCCGGCCGGTTGTGAGCACCATCGGATAGGTCTCGTCGGGCAGTTCATCCGGCGGGGTGACCTCTGCCGGCACGATCTTGGCGCGGCCGCTGGCCGTCGGAAAGCCGTCGCCGAAAATGATTTCGTTGCCGGCCTTGTCGGGTGCATCGCAGGGGTAGGTTACGGCGTTCTCGCGGTCAAGGCGCGCCCATGTGATGTTCTTCAGGGACGGCATCACTTCGGCCATTTCGGCGAAGACGTCGCTCGGGTGCCGGTAGGTCCAGCCGAGGCCGATGCGGTTTGCTATTTCGGTGACCAGTTGCCAGTCCGGCCGTGCCTCACCCGGCGGGTCGACAACCGGGCGTGCCATTTGTACCTCGCGGTTGGTGTTGGTGTAGGTGCCCCACTTTTCGGCGTGGGCTGCGGCGGGCAGGATGACATCGGCGTGCCAGGCTGTCTCGGTCAGGAAAATGTCCTGGACAACGAGGTGCTCGAGCGTGGCCAGGGCGGCACGGGCGTGGTTCTGATCGGGGTCCGACATCGCCGGGTTTTCACCGAGGATGTACATCGTCTTGATGTCGCCGGCGAGGATGGCGTCCATGATTTCGACGACGGTCAGGCCCTTCCTGGGATCGAGCGTCTTGCCCCAGAACTCCTCGTAGGCCGAGCGAACAGCAACGTCTTCCACGGACTTGTAGTCGGGATAGACCATCGGAATGAGGCCGGCGTCAGAGGCGCCCTGGACATTGTTCTGGCCACGCAATGGATGAAGGCCCGTACCGGGACGCCCGATCTGGCCGGTGGAAAGTGCAAGCGCGATCAGGCAGCGGGCGTTGTCCGTGCCGTGGACGTGCTGCGAGATGCCCATACCCCAAAAGATCAGCGAAGCCTCTGATCTTGCGTAGGTACGTGCGACCTGGCGAATGGTTTCTGCTGGTATGCCACAGACGGCTTCCATCTCCTCCGGCGGGAAGTTCTGAATGCTGGCCTGGAGGTCTGCAAAACCCTCGGTGTTGGCCTGCACGTACTGCTCGTCGTAAAGGCCTTCGTTGATGATGGTGTGCAGCATGCCGTTGAGCAGGGCGACGTCGGTGCCGGGCTTGAACTGCAGCACTTGCGAGGCATGGCTGGCGATGCCCTGGCTTTGGCCGCGCGGGTCCATCACAATCAGATGCGCGCCGCGTTTGGCGGCGTTCTTGAGGAAGGTTGCGGCGACGGGATGGTTCTCGGCCGGGCGGGCGCCGATCACGATAATGCAGTCGGCATCCTTGGCGGCGGTGAAGGGGGCTGTCACGGCGCCGGAGTTGAGGCCTTCCATGAGGGCTGCAACCGAGGAGGCATGGCAAAGCCGCGTGCAGTGGTCGACGTTGTTGGTGGCAAAGCCCTGGCGGATCAATTTCTGAAAGAGATAGGCTTCCTCGTTGGAGCACTTTGCCGAACCGAACCCGGCAACCGCGGATGAGCCGTCGCGGTCGTGAATTGCCTTGAGGCCGGATGCTGCCCTGTCCAGTGCCTCGTCCCAGGTTGCTTCGCGGAAGTACTGCGAGATTTCCTCACGTGTGATCTTGGTTCCGCCGGACTTTGCCGGGGCATCGTCACGGCGGATGAGCGGTGTCGTCAGGCGGTCGGGATGGTGGATGTAGTCGAAGCCGAAGCGGCCCTTGACGCACAGCCGGTTGGCGTTGGCCGGGCCGTCCTTGCCATCGACGTAGAGGATACGGTTGTCCTTGACGTGGACCGTGGTCTGGCAGCCAACACCGCAATAAGGGCACAACGTATCGACGGATCTGTCCTCGAACTCGACGCGAACGTTTTGGTCGTTGACGAGGTTGGCTTCCATCAATGCGCCGGTCGGGCAAGCCTGGACGCACTCACCGCAGGCGACGCAGGTGCTGTCGCCCATGCCGCTGTCGAAGTCGAAAACGATCTTGGCGCCATGGCCGCGGTAGGCCATGCCGATGACGTCGTTGACCTGGACCTCGCGGCAGGCACGAACGCACAGATTGCAATGGATGCAAGCATCGAGATTGACGGCGATTGCCGCGTGTGTGCGGTCGGCGGCGATTGGATCGCGACCGGGGTAGCGGCTGGTTGCCGAAATGCCCATGTCGTCGATCCAGTTCCAAAACTTGGATTTGGGATCATGCGCTTGGGTGCGCTGCGGCTGATCAGCAAGAAACAGCTCGAATACCATCTCGCGCGATTTCTTGGCGCGTTCGGTGGCGGTCTTGACCTTCATACCGTCGGAAGGTTCGCGGATGCAGGAGGCGGCGAGGGTGCGCTCACCGTCGATTTCGACCATGCAGGCGCGGCAGTTGCCGTCCGCGCGGTAGCCCTTTTCCGGCTGCCAGCACAGATGCGGAATGTCGGTGCCAAGGCGCTGGGCGACCTGCCAGATGGTTTCGCCTGCTTCGGCATCGACCTGGCGGCCGTCGAGTTCGAACGTGATCTTCGTCATGGTCGTCGGATCCGTATATTGTGCCCTAGTGTGCGTGACCGTTGTGGGAGCCTTTGCCGGCGTAGCCCCGCAGTTTCAGGTAGAGGTGGCGCTGGTGCCGGGTGAGCAGCGGCGTGGTTTCGAGGTGGGCTGCAAGATGTACCTGGCGCAGTTGTGCGCGAAGCCGTGCAGCCTCGTCGAGGGCTCGAGCCAGCACGGCGGGCCCGACACGGCCGGATTTGAAGAGCGCGTCGACATTTTTCTCACTTTCAAGATAGCGTGTGCCGATCGCGATTGCCCGAGCCTTCATCTTGGCAAAGATCGCCTTGGTCTTCGCGCGCTGGCCGGGCGACAGCTGCAGCTGGTCTTTCAGTTCGAGCACGTGCAGCGGACCGGGGTAGCCGTTCAGTTCGGCAGGCTTGGCGAGACCCCAACCGCGGCCGTTGGAGATGTCTTCGATGTCCTTAGCGGACAGGCTGGAGATCGCGCGGTCGTCCTGGCCGCCATAGGGTTGGTGAAGCGGATCGGCGGCTGCCGCCAAACTTGGCGCAGCGAGGCACAGGATGCCGGCCAGTGTGATCGGTTTCATCATTTGAGTTCAATCTCGACAAATGCAAATTCGTAGTCGTTGGCGTTGATGACGTTGTGATGGACACCGGCCTTGCGGAAATAGGACCGGCCGAGCCGTAGATCGGCGAAGCTTTCTTCTCCTTGCGGCGATACAAGCTTGAGGCGGCCGTCGCCCGAAGGCACGACAACGTAGTCCATTTCGTGCACGTGGAAACCGGTTTCCGCGCCGGGTGCGAAGCGCCATTCGGTGACGCGGACGCGGTCGTTGTCTTCCTGGACGGTCGGAACGGCGCGCGGCAAACTCATCGCAGATCCTCCTTGAAATACTTCACGACCGAACGCAGGGGATTGGGGGCGGCCTGGCCGAGGCCGCAGATCGAGGCCTCGGCCATGACCTCTGCGAGATCTTCCAGCAATTCGACATCCCATGTGCCGGCGGACATGAGCTTGACCGCTTTTTCCGTGCCGTTGCGGCAGGGCGTGCACTGGCCGCAGCTCTCATCTTCGAAGAACTTCATGAGATTGAGCGCAACGGCCTTCACGTCATCGCGGTCGGAGAGGATGACGACGGCGTGCGAGCCAACGAAACAGCCGTGCTGTTCGAGCTGGCCGAAGTCGAGCGGAATGTCGGACATGTGGGCCGGCAGGATACCGCCCGATGCGCCGCCCGGCAGATAGCCCTTGAAATGATGGCCGTCGAGCATGCCGCCGCAAAGTTCGATCAACTCGCGGGCCGTGGTGCCGGCCGGGACAAGCTGCACACCGGGCTTCTTGATGCGCCCGGAGACCGAATAGGAGCGCAGGCCCTTGGCGCCGTTCTTGCCCTGGCTTGCAAACCAGTCTGCGCCTTTGCTCAGGATTTCGGGTATCCAGTAAAGTGTCTCGACGTTGTTGACGAGGGTTGGGCGGTCGAAAATGCCGACCTGAGCGACATAGGGCGGGCGGTGGCGTGGCAGCCCGCGCTTGCCCTCGATACTTTCGATCATCGCGGATTCTTCGCCGCAAATGTAGGCGCCGGCGCCGCGGCGCAGGATGATCTTGGTGTGGGCTGTAAGGCCTGCGGCTTCCACTTTGGCGATTTCACGCAACAGGATTTCGCGGGCGGCCGGATACTCGTCGCGCAGATAGATGTAGACGGCATCGGCTTCGACCGCCCAGGCGGCAATCAGCATGCCTTCGAGAAAACGATGCGGGGCGCGCTCAAGATAAAAGCGGTCTTTGAACGTGCCGGGTTCGCCTTCATCCGCATTGACCGCCATGAGGCGCGGCTTGGGTGCAGCGCGCACGAAGCCCCACTTGCGCCCGGTCGGAAATCCGGCGCCGCCAAGCCCCCTGAGGCCGCCCTCCGACAAGGTGTCGATGACCTGGTCGACAGTACGCGCGCCGGTTGTGCAGGCTTCGAGCATGCCGTAGCCGCCGGACGCGCGATAAGCATCGAAGTCCTGGTATTCGGGAACAATGGGGTGGACTTTGTTGCCGGCAAGGACGGCTGCCACAGAGTCCGGCGTTGCGTGATCGACATGGTTGTGGCCGACCTCGCAAACCGGTGCGGTATCGCAGCGGCCCATGCAGGGTGCGCGCACGACGCGCACAGTTTCGCCCGTGCCGGCTTCAAGTGCTGCAATCAACGCTTCGGCGCCGGCGAGTTGGCAGCTCAGCGACTCGCAAACGCGAATAGTGGTTTGCGCGGGGCGTGCCTCACCGTCGCGAACGATATCGAAATGGGCGTAGAAGGAGGCGACCTCGTAGATCTCGGCCATCGGCAGCGCCATGATCTCGGCCAATGCATGGAGGTGGCCGGCCGGAAGGCACCCTTGGTCGTCCTGGACGAGATGCAGGTATTCAATGAGTTCGTCGCGGCGGACTTTCCGGTCACCGAGCAGCGTCTTCACGGCAGCGAGGTCGTCCTGGGCGATCTGGCGACCCTTGGGAAAGACCGGGGCCTTGCGCCGGCCGGAGCCGGGGTGAATGCGACGGGTATCGCGATCCTCGGTCATATCGTTCATCGTCATGTCACCCCTTGTCGTTCTGACGCGCTCGTGCAGCGAAGATCCGACTTGTTGTTACCTTGGCCTCTAGCTTGCGATTTGCCGTCACCGACACCGCGCCGCGCGATCGCGACATTACACCGAACTCCGGCAAACCAAGTCGATCAATCGACAGACGAGCGCGGATCATCACAAGCTGGCTGATGCATGCCAAATTGGTATACCAAATACCAGACACGCTTCAACCATCGCGAACGTTCGCAAGGTCCGCGTGGTGGCGGAGGGCGCCGGCAAATGCGTCATTGCGTCACTCATACGGCATTGGTATACCTAAGACCAGATACCAAATTTCCTATCTGGTATCGCAATCAGAAGTCGCGTCATGGTGCGCCCATAATTTCACGCGACAAAATTTGTGCGTGGACAGATGTCCAGGCAACTAGGGAAGTGCCAGGCCCGGGTCCGTTCGTCGGCCCGGTCAACGGGAGGAGACCCCAGAATGCGGTTCACTCATTTGACTTTTGGTCTTGCAGCCGGCCTTGCCGGTCTTGCTGCAGCTGGAGCAGTGCAGGCCTTCGAGCCGAAAAAGCCGATCGAGTTCGTCGTTATGGCCGGCAAGGGCGGCGGTGCCGACAAGGCCGTGCGCCTAATGCAGTCGATCATTGCCAAAAACAAATTTTCGGCGCAGCCGGTGACGCCGGTCAACAAGCCGGGCGGGTCCGGTGCCGAAGCGCTGGTCTATCTGAAGGGCAAGAAGGGCGACGATCACACGATCATGTTCACCCTGAACAGCTTCTACACTACGCCGATGCGCCAAAAGGGCCTTGGCGTCGACATTACCGAATTCACGCCGATCATGCGGATGGCGGAAGATACGTTCTGCCTATGGGTCAATTCCGACCGCAAGGACATCAACAGCGTCGATGATTTCGTGCGTGAAGCCAAGAAGGCCGGTAAGAAGTGGATCATGGCCGGTACGGGCAAGAACTCGGAAGACAACCTGCTGACCGACTTCCTGAATTCCGCCTACGGCCTGCAGATGAAGTATGTCCCGTACAAGGGTGGCGGTAAGGTTGCCAAGGAACTGGCCGGCAACAATGCCAACTCAACGGTCAACAACCCGTCCGAGCAGCTCGGTTTCTACGAAGCCGGCAAGACCAAGCCGCTGGCATGCTTCACGCCGGAGCGCATCGGTCTGTTCAAGGATGCACCGACGTTCAAGGAGCTTGGCAAGGACTTCGTCTACTTCATGCAGCGCACGGTCGTCGGCGCGCCCGGTATGAGCGACGGGGCAAAGAAGTACTACCTCGATCTGTTCACGAAGGTGTTCAATTCGCAAGAGTGGCAGACCTATCGCAAGAAGAAAGCGTTGGTCGGGCCGGCACTCTCGGGTGATGAGCTGATGGCGTACTGGAAGAAAGAGCGCGAAATCCACCGCAAGATGCTGATCAAGATGGGTGCGATCAAAGGCTAAGGCAGATCGTGCGGCGTGCGGCACCGCAGGATCGCTGCACGCCGACACGAGCAAGTTTGCCCATCGCGCCGGTGTTCAACACGGTGCGGTGGGCTTTTTAATTGATGATGGCCGTCCGCTAATTTGGCGACCGGCAGGTGAACGCGTTGAGCGACACCGTGCGCTGCTGCAAGCGCGCTCTTCGATCCATGCAGCATTGCGACCATGCGGTCTTGGAACCATGCAGCCCATAGAACGATGCAACAGCCAGTACGGGGGATTGGGCTTGATATGTTTTTGGTATATGGTATGCCAAGAACCAAAGCTGTGGCGTGCACAAGATGCCAGATGGCGTGGAGTTGAGTGGCTGGTCGTACGGTTGATTGCGCGCCGGCCGCAGCCGCCAGTTCCGAGATCCGAAATTGGCCGGGGCCAGGCGGACGACAGCGTTGTCGCAGTGCCGACTGTGCTAGTTTGTGGCCAGGCAACGCAGAGCCGGTCATGACCAGGGTTCGAGGGCGATGGTAGATAATATTCTGAAGATTCGCCCGCTGAGCGAAAATCAGAATCTCAGCGGGCGGATATATGATGAGCTGAAAGCAGCCATCACGCGCATGAATATCTATGATGAAGAAGCGGAACTGCGGCTCGACGAGCGCAGCCTATCCGAGCGCTTCGGCATATCGCGCACGCCGATGCGCGAAGCGTTGACGCGCCTCGACCAGGAGGGGCTGGTGGCGATCGTGCCGCGGCGCGGAATCTACATCGTGCGCAAGACCAAGACCGAAATCCTCGAGATGATCACGGTGTGGGCGGCATTGGAAAGCATGGCCGCGCGGCTGGCGTGCGAGGTGGCCAGCGATGCCGACATCGCGCGCCTGCATGACCTTGTCGACTACGACCGTGAGCGCGTGCACCAGCATATGCCGGAATACTCCGACGCCAACATCCGTTTTCACGAGTCGATCATCAGGCTGTCGAACTGCGATCTCATAGCACAGATGACCGATGGCCTGTTCATGCACGTGCGCGCGATCCGCCATCGAACGATTTTCGAAAAGGATCGCGCGAAACGATCCGTCGACGACCACGCCAGGATCGTGAAGGCTCTGGAAAAGCGAAATCCGGACCTCGCAAGCAAACTGGTGCGCGAGCACACCATGAAATTGCGCGATCACGTTCGCGAACATGTTGATCTCGATTAAGCAACGAAAGTATCGGCTGCGGTTTGCGCCGGCCTCGATTGCAAAGATAGTCCGGGAGGGAGTTAGACGATGGCGACCAACGATGCCGCCCAAGGTGAACTGACCGACGGTTTCCACCTGTTGATCGATGCGCTGAAGCTAAATGGCATCAACACGATCTACGGCGTGCCGGGCATTCCGATAACAGACCTTGGCCGGTTCGCGCAGGCAGCCGGCATGCGCGTGATTTCCTTCCGCCATGAACAGCACGCCGGCAACGCCGCGACCATCGCCGGCTTTCTGACACGGAAGCCGGGGATCTGCCTGACGGTTTCGGCGCCCGGGTTTCTCAATGGTCTGACCGCGCTCGCCAACGCGACGACCAACTGCTTTCCAATGATCCTGATCAGCGGTTCATCGGAGCGCGAGATCGTCGACCTGCAGCAGGGCGACTACGAAGAAATGGATCAGCTCGCGATCGCGAAGCCGCTGTGCAAGGCCGCCTTCCGGATCCTGCATGCAGAAGACATCGGGATCGGCGTTGCGCGGGCAATCCGGGCGGCGTGTTCCGGGCGTCCGGGCGGCGTTTACCTCGATGTGCCGGCGAACCTGCTGGGCCAGACGATGGATGCGGCTGAAGGCGCAAAGTCGCTGGTGGAGGTGGTTGACCCGGCGCCGGCGCATATCCCGTCGCCGGCGTCGGTGGAGCGCGCCGTGGAGGTGTTAAAGGGGGCCAAGCGACCGCTGATTATTCTCGGCAAGGGGGCCGCCTACGCGCAGGCCGACGAAAAGATCCGGGCATTTGTCGAGAAGTCCGGCATTCCTTACCTGCCGATGAGCATGGCCAAGGGATTGCTGCCCGATACCCATCCGCAATCGGCCGGCGCTGCACGCTCGCTGGCGCTGAAAGAGTCGGATGTGGTGATGCTGGTCGGCGCCCGGCTCAACTGGCTGCTGTCCCACGGCAAGGGCAAGACGTGGGGCGAACCTCATTCGAAGACCTTCATCCAGATCGATATCGAGCCGACGGAGATCGACAGCAACGTCGCGATCACGGCGCCGCTGGTCGGTGATATCGAGTCGTGCATTGGCGCCCTGCTCGAGCAGATGGGCGATGACTGGCCGTCACCGCCGGCTGATTGGACGGGCGCAGTGCGAGCCAAGGTCGAGGCGAACGTGGAACGCATGGCGCCGCGCCTGCGTAACAACAACGTACCGATGGATTTCCACGGTGCACTCGGCGCCCTGAAAACGATCATGCGCGAGCGGCCTGATACGATCCTGGTCAACGAGGGGGCCAACACACTGGATTTTGCACGCAGCATCATTGATATCTACCAACCGCGCAAACGTCTCGACGTCGGCACCTGGGGTGTGATGGGCATCGGTATGGGGTATGCGATCGCTGCCGCGATCGAAACCGGCAAGCCGGTGCTGGCGGTGGAAGGCGACAGCGCGTTCGGTTTTTCGGGCATGGAGATCGAAACGATCTGCCGCTACAACCTTCCGGTCTGCGTCGTGGTGTTCAACAACAACGGCATCTATCGCGGAACGGACGTCAACCCGTCGGGCGGACCGGATGTGGCAACGACCGTGTTTGTGAAAGATGCGCGCTACGATCAGATGATGGAAGCGTTCGGCGGGGTCGGCGTTCATGCAACCACGCCCGATGAATTATCGCGTGCCGTCAATGCCGCAATCGATTCCGGCAAGCCAACACTTATCAACGCCGTCATCGACGAGAAAGCAGGCACGGAAAGCGGCCGGATCGGCAATCTCAACCCGCAAAGCGTGGTGGCCCAGAAAAAGTAGATCGCAACTGCATCAGCCTTCTCAGGTAACTCTACGATGGCGTGACCCTGAGGGTGTGCGCCGACCCGGCAGTATGGAGCTCAAAAATGGAAGCACTCAAGGGCATCAAGATATTGGACTTCACGCACGTTCAGTCGGGCCCGACGTGCACGCAGTTGCTGGCCTGGTTCGGCGCGGACGTCATCAAGGTCGAGCGGCCGGGGGTCGGCGATGCGACGCGCAAGCAGCTGGTAGACGTGCCGGGTGCCGACTCGCTCTACTTCACGATGCTCAACCACAACAAGCGTTCGATTACGCTCAATACCAAGGACGCGACGGGGAAGGAAATTCTCGAGAAGCTCGTCAAGGAGTGCGACGTGCTGGTGGAGAACTTCGCGCCAGGTGCGCTCGACCGCATGGGCTTCGGCTGGGAGCGTATTCAGGAACTCAACCCGCGCATGATCATGGCCTCCGTCAAGGGGTTCGGGCCAGGGCCGTACGAAGATTGCAAGGTCTACGAGAATGTTGCCCAGTGCACCGGCGGGTCGGCATCGACGACCGGGTTTCTCGATGGACCGCCGACCGTGACCGGCGCCCAGATCGGTGACAGCGGCACCGGGCTGCACCTTGCGCTCGGGATCGTGACGGCGCTGTTTCACCGCGAAAAGAGCGGTCGCGGACAGCGCGTGCTGGCGGCGATGCAGGACGGCGTGCTGAACCTCTGCCGGGTCAAGCTGCGCGATCAGCAGCGCCTGGAACGCGGGCCGCTCAAGGAATACAGCCAATACGGTCAAGGGATCGCCTTCGGCGACACCACGCCGCGGGCTGGCAACGACTCGGGCGGCGGGCAGCCGGGCTGGATCTTGAAGTGCAAAGGATGGGAAAGCGATCCCAATGCGTATGTCTACTTCATCACGCAGGCGGCGGTATGGGGTAAGATCTGCGACCTGATCGGGCAGCCGGATTGGAAGGACGATCCAGACTATGCGACCCCCGATGCGCGGCTCAACAAGATCCCGCAGATTTTCGATCGCATCGAAGAGTGGACCAAGACAAAGACCAAGTTCGAGGTGATGGATGCGTGCAACCCGCTCGACATTCCGTGCGGGCCGATCCTGTCGATGAAAGAGCTGGCGCACGAACCGTCGCTGCGCGCAACGGGCACGATCGTCGAGGTGGATCATCCGGAGCGGGGGCCTTACCTGACGGTGGGCTGCCCGGTCAAACTCTCCGATAGTCCGGCGGAGGTGAAGCGCTCTCCGCTGCTCGGCGAACACACGGTTGAAATTCTGCAGGAGGTGCTCGGTTACACGGGCGAAGAGTTCGAGCGCGTCGCGCAATCCGGCGCCGTGGGTGACATTGCGCCGATCGCAGCAGAGTAGACCAATAAAAGTCAGAGCAGGTTGCGTGCCGCCGTGTGGCGGGCCGGCCTGTCAAACGGGTCAGGGAGGTGGAGCAGACGATGAGAATAATCCTCAATGGGCAGCAGGCCTTCGGCAAGGCGGCGCTTGAGAAGATTCTCGAAGCCGGGAAGGATGAAGTCGTCGGGGTGTTCACAGCGCCGGACAAAGACGGGCGACCGCCCGACCCGGTGAAGCAGGCGGCGATGGACCATGGTCTGGCGCTGTTCCAGCCGGCCAGTTACAAGGACGAGGCGACGCTCGAGACGATACGTTCGCTCAACGCCGATCTGATGGTGATGGCGTATGTGATCATCTTCATACCGGAGGCGGCACGGGATATCCCAAAGCACGGCTCGATCTGTTTCCATCCCTCACTGCTGCCGCTGCACCGCGGCCCGAGTTCGATCAATTGGCCGATCATGTGGGGGGCGACGAAGACCGGGTTCACTTGGTTTTATCCAACCGATGGTCTCGACGAGGGAGATATCCTTTTACAGCGCGAGGTCGACATCGGTCCCGACGAAACGCTCGGTGATGTTTATTTCAAGAAGATTTTTCCTGCGGGCGTCGACTCTGTGCTCGATGTGATTGAAGCGTTTCGCTCCGGCAATCCGCCGCGCACGGCGCAGGACGAGTCGCAGGCAACCTACGAATCGTGGTGCCGAAAATCGGACGTGGAACTCAAGTGGGACCGGCAGGCAGCGGATGTCTACAACATGATCCGCGCCGGCAATCCGCAGCCGGGAGCATGGACGACACTCAATGGGCAGGAAATTCAGGTCTACGATTCCGCACGGGTTGATGGCGAGGGGACGCCGGGTGAAGTGATCGCCGTCGACAATGCCGGTGTGACGGTGCAGGCCTCCGGTGGGCGTATTCTCGTCAAGCGCGTGCGACCCAAGGGCGGCGACAAGATACCGGCGCATGAATGGGCCGCGGCGGCGGGAGTCGCTGCAGGAACAAAACTCGGCGGCTGAGGCAACGCCGCCTCGGTCCCGATCCAACACCCTCCGCTTCACAATTCGGCCAGCGAAGAAAGCCAACCGCCATGCCCAAGACAGATATCGAAATTGCCCGCGAAGCCCAAAAGCGTCCGATCCAGGAGATTGGCGAAAAACTCAGCATTCCATCCGAACATCTGCTGCCGTTCGGCCACGACAAGGCGAAGGTCTCCGAAGAGTTCATCAAGTCACTCGGTGGCCGGCCGGATGGCAAGCTGGTGCTGGTCACGGCGATCAACCCGACGCCGGCGGGTGAAGGTAAGACGACGACCACGGTCGGTCTCGGTGATGGGCTCAACAAGATCGGCAAAAAGGCTGCGATCTGCATCCGTGAAGCGTCGCTCGGCCCGTGCTTCGGGATGAAAGGCGGGGCGGCCGGCGGCGGTTATGCGCAGGTCGTCCCGATGGAGGAAATGAACCTCCACTTCACCGGTGATTTCCATGCCATTACCTCGGCGCACAATCTCCTGGCCGCGATGATCGACAACCACATCTATTGGGGCAATGAGCTCGGCATCGACTCGCGCCGTGTTTCCTGGCGCCGGGTGATGGACATGAACGACCGGGCGCTGCGCCAGATCACGGCCTCGCTCGGGGGCGTTGCAAACGGTTATCCGCGGGAGGCCGGATTCGACATCACGGTTGCCTCGGAGGTGATGGCTATCCTCTGCCTGGCGACGGACCTCGACGATCTGCAAAAACGCCTGGGTGATATCATCGTCGCCTACCGACGTGACAGGTCGCCGGTCTACTGCCGCGATATCAAGGCCGACGGGGCGATGACCGTGCTGCTGCAACAGGCAATGCAGCCCAACCTGGTGCAGACGCTCGAGAACAATCCGGCGTTTGTGCATGGCGGCCCGTTCGCCAATATCGCGCACGGCTGCAACTCCGTGATCGCGACCAGGACGGCGCTGAAGCTCGCCGACTACGTCGTCACCGAAGCCGGCTTCGGGGCCGATCTCGGGGCCGAAAAATTCTTCAACATCAAATGCCGCAAGGCCGGACTGAAGCCCGATGCCGTAGTCATCGTCGCGACGGTGCGGGCCATGAAGATGAACGGTGGCGTCGCCCGCTCCGATCTTGGGACCGAGAATGTCGAGGCGGTCAAAGCCGGATGTGCCAACCTAGGCCGGCATATCGAGAACCTGAAGAAGTTCGGCGTTCCGGCAGTTGTCGGCATCAACCACTTCGTGACCGATACGGATGCCGAGATTGCCGCCATGAAGGATTACTGTGCCAGTGTCGGTGCAGAGGCGATCCTCAACACGCATTGGGCCAACGGCGGTGACGGCATCACGGAGACGGCGCGAAAGGTCGTCGAACTGGTCGAGGGCGGCACGGCGGCCTACAAACCGCTTTATCCGGACGACATGGGGCTGCTGGAGAAGATCGAGACGGTCGCCAAGGAGATCTACCGTGCCGATGAGGTGATCGCCGACAAAAAGATCCAGGATCAGCTCAAGCAGTGGGAAGAGGCGGGCTACAAGAATTTGCCGGTGTGCATGGCGAAGACGCAGTACTCGTTTACGACCGATCCGAACTGGCGAGGGGCGCCGAGCGGGTTCTCGCTACCGATCCGGGAAGTGCGGTTGGCGGCCGGTGCCGGTTTCGTCGTTGCGATTTGCGGTGAGATCATGACGATGCCGGGCCTGCCGAAGGTGCCGTCGGCGGAAATGATCAAGCTCAATGAGGCTGGCCAGATCGAGGGTTTATTCTAACGCTCTGCGCTTTTGGGCGGAGCAATCGACTTCCCGGAGGGAAGACGGGGACCGGTTGGTCGACGTCATGTCGGCCGGCCGGTTTTTTGTTTGGATGCAAGCGTCATGCGGATTGCTGGATGGTTTGCGGCTCCGACGCCGACTGCTGCCGGCGATGCTTGTCGCGGAGAGTGGCAATCGCCTTATCGAGTGCATCGACCAGTTCTTCGGCCGTTGCACGATCGATCGTCGTCCGGCCGTTGCGGGCTGCCGCTTCGATCCGACTGCAAATATCGCCAGTGCGTACGGCGCCGACATTGCGGCACAGCGATTTCAATGCGTGGGCGGCGGCGGCGACATCGTCCGCGGGGCAGTCGGTGCCGCAGGACAACAGGCGATCGAGCGCCGATGGTGCGTGTTCGCAATACAGATTGACGACGCGTCCGATCAGGTCGTCGCCTTCGCTCTGGAATTCGGCAATGGCGTCGAGGATCGCGTGATCGACGTCGGGGCTCGGTGCGTCGGTCTTGCCGGTTTGGGCGGAGCCAGTAACACGCTTTGGCGCTGGTTGCGTTGATGCCGGGTTGAGCGGGTCTGCTGCTTCGATGGGGTCCATTTTTACCTTTGCCATGCCGATATGCCGGAGGAGTGTCTGTTCGATGGTTTTCAACCTGAAGGGCTTGGTGATGCAGGCGTCCATGCCGGCATCGCGCCAGGCGTCGGCGCGCTCACCCGTGACGTGGGCCGTCAGCGCGACGACGGGCGTGCGCGGGCGGCCTTCGTCGGCTTCGAGCTGGCGAATGCGACGCGTGGCTTCGTAGCCGTCCAGGACCGGCATGCTGCCGTCCATGAAGACGAGATCGAAGCGGTTGGCCGCGACTGCGGCAAGTGCTTCGGCGCCATCACCGACGCACACCGCCTCGACGCCAAGGCTCGAGAGCGCTTCGACAAGCACCTCGCGGTTGACGATGCTGTCGTCGGCAGCGAGCACGCGGACGTTGCTGAACGACACGTATTGAGGTGCCGGGGCGGCCGTTCTGGCCTGGCGTGTGAAATCGTTCCACGCTGACGGGCCGCCGGCCAGCGCTCTCAGAAGCGGCCAGATCTCGTCGGAACAAACCGGCCGCGCCAGCTCGAGATCAATGATTCCATTCTCGATGAGATGGTCGATCGAGGTGTCGCCGAGGCTGGTGAGCGCAATGACGGCCGGTGACGAAGCCGCAAGGCCCAATGCGCGCAACTGGCTGACACTGCCGGCGTCGGCGAAGACCGCCGTGACGGATTTGATCTGGTCCAGCGTGACATCGGCCGGTTCGCTGCACATGACGCGGAAGCCGCATTTGCGGGCGTATTCATGGATTATGTTGCGGGTCGTGCTCTGTGCAAGCGCGAGCAGGACGGTGTGGGATGCGCGAGAGGTCGTGACCGCCGGGCGCGTTTCGGCGGGCTCGATGATATCGACGGGGATCTCGAAGGTGAAGGTGGTGCCGGCGCCGACAGTGCTTTCGACGTCGAGGTCGCCGCCCATCTGGTTGACGAGGCGGCGGCAGATCGTCAGCCCGATGCCGGTGCCGCCATAGCTGCGAGTCGTCGACTTGTCGGCCTGGCTGAAGGAATCGAAGATCGTGGCGAGTTTCTCCTGCGGGATGCCGATGCCGGTATCCGAGACGCTGCAGATCAGGCGCGTTGCAGGTCCAGGCCGGTCCTGCCCGCAGTCGGCGCGGCGTGCTTCCAGACACACCAGGACGTGGCCGTCGTTGGTGAACTTGAGGGCGTTATTTATCAAATTGGTGAGGATCTGGCTCAGCCGTATGGGGTCGGCCGAGATCGTTCGCGGCACGTCAGGCGCGGTGAACCCGCACAGGTCGATGTTCTTGGAGATGGCGCGTTCGGAAAACAATCGCAGCGCACTGTCGACTATCGAGGCGGGATTGACGGGTAGTGCTTCGAGTTCGAGTTTGCCGGCTTCGATCTTGGAGAGGTCGAGAATGTCGTTGATGATCGCGAGCAGGCTCTGGCCGGAGCCGACGATAATGTCAGCGTTTCTCTGCAGGCGCGGTGGCAAGCCGCTGGCCGAGAGGAGTTCGGCCATCGCGAGCATACCGTTCATCGGCGTTCTGATTTCGTGGCTCATGGTTGCGAGGAATTCGGACTTCGCGGCATTGGCCTGCTCGGCCTGCTGTTTGGCGGTCGCAAGCTCGGTGGTGCGTTCCTCGACTCGAAGTTCGAGTGTTTCACGGTGGCGCATGAGTTTTTCATCGCGCGTGCGGATTTCGGAAAGCATCGCATTGAACGCGTCGACCAGTTGGCCGGTTTCATCGTCGCTGGTGCGTTTCACGGTGCGTGTGAAGTCATGGCCCTCACGGACTGCCCGCATGGTCTGGGTGAGGTCGGTAATCGGTCGGGCGATACGGTTCTGGAAATAGACCGATGCGAGCATGCCGAGGATGGCGGCAATGAGGCCGGTGGCCAGGGCCTGGGTAATGCTGTCCGCCAAGGCGGAGCGCAAATCCGACAAGTCCGCGATCAACTGCATGTAGCCGACCGTCCTGCCGGCGTAGGTGACACGCGTGCGATACCGATACGTGCCGTGATAGATCGACGTGAGCGGACTGATCTCCTGGTCTGCGTCCGCGTTCTTGCCACGGGAAATGATAATTCCGGTGCCGACCTGGTAGGCCAGTTTGGCCTCGTTGTCGTGGACGTGCGCGAATTTGATGGCGGGGATGTGCCCGATGGCATTCATCGCGCGGGCAACCTTGGTGCGGTCGCCGGCCGCCAGACCCTTTGCAACACTGGCGGCGAGCACATGGGCGACGCCCTTGATCTCGTTGCGCTTGGCATCGAAGCGGCGGTGGGCTTCGCGCCACGCGGAAGTCAGCGACGTCAAGAGAACGCCACACACGACGGCGATGCCGACGGTTACGACCAGCTTGGTGTAGATTGAGCGACTAAGCGGCCGGATCACGGGAGTTACTCAGCTAGGGTGGCAGGCAGAACTCGCTGTCACCATACGCGATGAGAGTAACTTTTTTCTTTGTTCAGGGTTTCTTAACCATCGGCGTAAGCGGATCGTTCAGCTTCACGCAATAGTCTCAAAGGCCGAGAGATGAACCATCGTTGAAACGGCGAAAACCAGAGTGTGGATCTCATGGCGACAGCACGTCCGGAAAGCCAGGCGCGCGTAATTTGCGTTGACGATGATCCGATTACGCGGTCGCTGATCAAGGCGAAGATCCAACACCTGACGATGGACTTCGTCGAGGCGGAAGATGGGTTTGCGGCCTGGAACCTGATCCGCAAGGGTGTTTTCGACATCGCGTTCATTGATCTTGAAATGCCCAATCTGGATGGCTTTGACCTGTTGCGGTGCGTGCGCGGTGCTGCGGAGACCAAGCATATGCCGGTGGTCGTGATATCGTCGCGTGATGATTCCGGAACGATCCGTTCGGTTTTCGAGGCGGGTGCCAGCTCGTTTTTGTCAAAACCAGTGCAATGGACGATGTTCGAACCGCTGGTCTCGCATCTGCTGCGTATGGCAAGCGCCGTGCGCGAGCTCGAATCCCAGGCAGCAGGCGGGGTCGGTGCATCAACCGCCGAGCCTGGGCCAATGCTCGGGCTCGGCCAACTCACCAGCGACCTCGAGCAGATCCACCAGGTGGCCCAGGCGACGGCGGATCTCGGCGAGGCCGAAGTGATGCAACGCCGGCTCCGCGAAATTGCGATCTTTGCTTCGGCGCTTGCAAGACAGATCAACGAGGAGCGCGTGGCAGCGGAGCGCGGCGAGCCCGGGCGGCTGAATTGTGCGTAGCAGTCTCGGGGGCTGGAATTGGCCTCGGAATTTTCAGCCATTCAGTTTCTCAAATAGCCAGGCAATCGAGCTTTGTACCGAATTGAGACCTGTGACGAAAATATTTACGATTTGTTTATGATTCACGCGTCGCGAATTCTCAATCTCAGGGATTTCCATTACGCTCGTTGATTAGTTTAAGTCATTCTTTGGTATGTGCCGAATTCGCAATAGCCAAACATATGCTTGGATTTGTATAATTTAACATCGAACTGAATGCTAAAAAAATATAATGCCTGTCCGGGTGCCATCGGTGGCTCGGCCGAGGCTCACGCTGTCGGCAGCAACTGCTGACCGGCTGGAGGCCAGAACACATGAAACGCCGCAATAATGCGCGCATGGCCGGTCGAATCTGCTTTGAACGTATCAAGCAGTACAGACGAAACGCGCGTGGGTCGATGGCCATGATTGCAGCGGTGGCTTTGCCACTGGTGATGCTTGCTGCAGGTATCTCCATTGACTATGCGCTGCTGTTCAAGAAGCGCAGTACGCTTCAATCAGCTGCCGATGCGGCTGCGCTTGCCGGTGCCAAGAGCCTCAGCCTGTCCGATGCATCGCGTGAGAACGTGCCCGCAATCGTCAAGGCGGTGGTTGCCAACTTCGTCGCGCGAAACGCCGGAAGGCCCGGCGATGCGGGGGTGGCGGTCGAAACGACGATCAACAATGATCCGCTTGAGGTGAAGGTGTCCGTGTCGAAGGCGGAACCGTTGGTGTTCGCCCGTGCCCTGGGGCGGTCCGGGCACAAGTTGACCGCGAGCGCGATAGCGCGGGTTGTCGGACAGCCGAACATTTGCGTCCTGGCTCTGGAAAAATCCTCAATTGGCGCGGTTTGGCTGGTCAAGAACGCGCGGATGACCGGCAACAACTGCTCGGTGTTTTCCAATTCGACGTCGTCGATCGGCCTGGCGGTGCGGGACGGTGCAATTTTGACGGCGCATTCGGTTTGTTCAGCCGGCGGCGTCGAGAACAACGGTAGCATTTCGCCGGACCCGATTACCGATTGTCCGCAGTTCGAGGATCCTTTGGCATCGCGGCCCGAGCCGGCGGCCGGCGAATGTGATTATGAACAGACAGTGATCAATGGTGGTGTCGCGACGCTGGAGCCCGGGGTCTATTGCGGCGGGTTGAAGATTGGCGGAACGGCCGATGTGACCATGAGGCCCGGCAACTACCTTATCAAGGATGGACTTTTGTCGGTTCGCGACGAGGCCAAAGTTGCCGGCGATGGCGTATCCTTCTTTCTTGGCGCCAGCACCTGGCTTTACTTCGGTCCGGGCACGTCCATCGAACTCGCTGCCGCGAAAGACGGCATCATGGCCGGGCTGCTGTTCTTTGGATCGCGGCTGCAAAGCAAGCTCCTCACCCACACGATCCTCAGCCGCAACGCGCAAAAGCTCGTTGGCACGATCTACCTCCCGAACAACTCTTTCATAGTCGACGGCGATGCCAGTGTTGGCGGAGCGTCAGCGTACACGGCCATCGTGGCGCGCCGCGTCGTGCTATTGAACGGGCCGCATTTGGTGCTCAACACCAACTACGCCCTGACAGACGTCCCGGTGCCGCGGGGCATTCGCGGGGCGGCGCAACCGATTGCCCTTGTCGATTGATGAGCCGAACCAAAACGATCAAAAATCAGGATCCAAGCCATGCCAGAGACAAGCAAACGGCCGCAGCTCAGCCTGATCGGGGATCAAACTGACGAGCCACTGATCAAGTGCAGTCGGATTCTGTTGACCGACGATGATCCGGTTTATCTGGAAATGGCGGAGCAGGTGCTGGCGCAGGTGGCCGAGGAACTTCTGTTAGCGTCCGACGGGGCAGAGGCACTCGAAATCCTGCAACGGGAGGCCTGCGACATCGCGATTGTCGACCTGTCGATGCCGAAAATCGACGGGTTCCGGCTGGTTGCCTATATCCGAAACATGCCCGCAATCCGGAACCTGCCAATCATCGTGGTGTCAACGCGAGACGATCACAAGGCGCTCGAAGAAGCCCACAATCTTGGCGTCAATCTGTTCCTGACGAAGCCGCTCAACTGGTCGGCGTTTCCCTACCAGGTCAGTTCCGTGTTGCGCAGTGCGCGCGGTGCAGCCGGAAATGCCAGGGGCATGGCTGGGCAGACCCAACCTGACATGGCGGCCGATTGCGGGGCCGGACCATTTCCCAGGAGTGCGCGCGGACACGCCATTTCACGCGATGCCAGTTATCGATCGCAGCTCAAGTTTCGGAGATGTGTTTCGCGGTCGGCAATCGCCGGGTCGTCACTCGTTGGGTATATTCGAAGATAGCGTGGGAGCGCGCTGAACCAGTTTGTGATCCGAATACTAAAATTTTAACCGAATTTGTAGTTTGTGTCTGATCCCCGTTTTTTTGGCAGTGGTTACGGCTAAAGCTAAAAGCCCGTTAACGGTTGCGATGGCAGACTTGTCGAATAAGAAGTTTCCGGATCATACCAGGAACCGGCGAGTAATGCGGCGTTTTGTGCAGAACCAATCCGATATGAGCCCGACGAGTGCGGGCATGCGCACGCTGTGGGCCAGCGTTCGCGGGTTTTGTCGTGATGCGCGCGGTTCGATCGTCATCCTAGCGGCATTCGCGCTGCCCTTGCTTTTTCTTGCCGCCGGCGGCGCGCTCGACTTTGCCCGCTATCTCCAGCAAAAACAGAGCCTGCAGGAAGCGGCTGATGCGGCCGTGCTGGCCGGCGCAAAAGGGCTCAGCCTCAGCAACGCTTCAAGGGATAACGTCGATGCGGTGATCAAAGCCGTGGTTACGAGGTTCATCGGCGTCAATGCTGACAACCATGCCGGCAAACAGCTCTCCGTCGCATCAACAATCAGCGACGATCCTTTGGAGGTCAGCGTCGAAATCGAGATGCCGAGCAAGGCGGTCCTTACGAAGCGATTCGGAGTGAACGTGCCTGCGGTGAAGGTAAGTGCGACGGCGCGGATCGTCGGACAGCCGAATATTTGCGTCCTGGGTCTGGATGGTTCGGCAGACGGGACGATTTCGCTCGAAAGGGAGGCCAGGGTAACCGGCAAGAATTGTGCGGTGTTCTCCAATTCGAATTCGAGCTTGGGTATCATCGCCAAGAGGTCCTCCCAGCTGATGGCGGATGTGATTTGTTCTGCCGGCGGCTATGCCAGGAATACGGCGGCATATTCGCCCGAACCGATGGTGGATTGTCCGACGTTTGCCGATCCGCTAGCCGGGCGACCGGAACCTTCAGTAGGGGCATGCACGTATCCCAAGCTGGTTGAGGTCACGTCAAACCAGACATTATCGCCAGGTGTTTATTGTGGCGGTTTGGCAGTCCGGGGCAGCGCCGAGGTGAAGCTCTTGCCCGGTATTTACGTGTTCAAGGACGGACCGCTCATGGTCCAGAAGACAGCAGGGTTGCATGGCACCAGCGTCGGATTGTTCTTCACGGGGCTTGGTGCAAGGCTGCATTTTCAGAAGGACACGACGATTTCGCTGGAGGCGCCCGAGACGGGTGAAATGGCGGGGATCTTGATATTCGCATCCAAGAGTGTCGGGGATGACCTGTTTCGGATTACCAGCGACAATGCCAGGAACCTGCTCGGGACGATCTACCTGCCAAGTGCTTCGCTGCATGTCGACGCGACGAAACCCGTCGCGGACCAGTCCGCCTATACGGCCATCGTCGCGAAAACCATGAAGCTTTTTGGCGGACCGCACCTGGTGCTCAACACCGATTACCACCTTTCGACGGTGCCGGTGCCGGGCGGCATCAAGGGTGTCGGACAACCGATCCGGCTGTCGAAATAACTACGGCACGCGCAGATCAAACACGGAACTCGTCGAGTTTATCCCAGTCGAAGGTGATGCCGTGGCCGACGCGCTCGGGGGCGGTGGCGTAGCCGTTGCTGACGGTCAGAGGGTCTGCCATGAAACGATCGAGGCCGAAGGCGTGCCATTCGAGGTAGGTGGCGTTCGGTGCGGCCGCAAGCAGGTGAACGTGGAGGTCGTGGGCACCGTGGGAGGTGACCGGCAGACCGTTGGCCTCGGCCATGCGGGCGACCTTCATGAACGGCGTGATGCCGCCGCAGGTCGTCAGGTCCGGCTCGACGAAGTCGATGCCGCCGGCTGCGATCAATGCCGCGAACTCGGGCACGGTATGGAGGTTTTCGCCGGCCGCGAGCGGTACGCTGCCAAGCGAACGCAGGTGCCGGTAGCCGGCAATATTGTCGGGTGAGATCGGCTCTTCCAGCCACACGAGATCGAACGGTTCCAGCATACGCATGGCGCGCACGGTTTCATCGACGCGCCAGGCTTCGTTGGCATCCGCCATCATTTCGATGTGGCCGGGCAAGTGTTTGCGCATTGCCTCAACGCGCGCAACGTCTTCTTTCAACGTCGGCCGACCGAGGCGCATTTTGACCGAACGAAAGCCGGCTTCGACGCTGGCAGTGGCGCCTTCGAGCAGGCGATCGACCGTGAAATTCAAGTCGATGTTGCCGGCGTAGGCGCGGACTTTCGGATCGTGGCCGCCGAGCAGGCGCCAGAGCGGCGATTTCAGGCGGTTGCCCTTGAGGTCCCAGAGTGCGACGTCGATTGCGGCCAGCGCAAAGGACAGCGGCGCGCCGCGGCCGGCATAGTGGTGGCCCTTATTCATTCGCTGCCAGATCCATTCGATGCGGTCGGCATCCTCGCCGACGGCAATGGCGCGCAGCGGCCCGTCGATGATCTTGGCAATGGCACCGCCCTGGCCCTCGTGCATGACGGTGTAGCCGAGACCGGTGGCGCCATCGGCATCGGTGATGAAAACCGCAACCATATCAAACGCCGACATCAGGCCCGCGGCACTTGCTTCGACGGGGTCAGGCAGCGGCACCCGAAAGTGGTCGACGTGAATTTGCTCGAGTTTGGCCATCGGTGCCTCCGGTTTCAGAATGCGCTTTGCCGCCGTTTTGGGAGCGTCCGATCCGGAAAGCGGATCACGCATGGAATTAGCTGGCGCGCAGCTTCACCTAAACATTGCGTGCGCTCGCCCGGCAATGAAAAGATCGGGCAGCCAGCCAAACAATTCACAACCGACGCGGGAGACGCCAGCATGCTCGTCATGGACGCCATGGCCCAGATTCTGAAGCGGGAAGGGATCGAAACGCTGTTCTGCTTTCCGACCACACCGATCATCGAGGCCGCGGTCGGTGCCGGAATCCGACCGATCATCTGCCGTCAGGAGCGGGTCGGCGTCGACATGGCGAACGGGTTTGCGCGCACCGTCAACGGGCGGCCGCCGGCGGTGTTTGCGATGCAGTACGGGCCGGGCGCGGAAAACGCGTTTCCCGGCGTGGCGACCGCATATTCCGATGCGACGCCGATTTTGTTCCTGCCGCTCGGACATCCGCAGAACACGGCGCAACTGTTTCCGATGTTCAAGTCGTCGCGAACCTATGCATCGGTGACCAAGTCGGTCGAGGAACTGAACCTGCCGGGTCAGGTCGGGCCGGCGATGCGGCGCGCGTTCAATGCGCTCAAGAACGGCCGATTGGGGCCGGTGATGGTCGAGACGCCGACCGATGTCGTCAAAGCCGAGCTTGACGGGATGCCGGATTACGAACCGGTTCGCCAAGTGCGTTCAGGCGGCGATGTGCGTGATATCGATGAAGCGGCGGCGCGGTTGATCGAGGCCAGGGTGCCGTTGATCTACGCCGGGCAGGGGGTGCTCTACGCCGAGGCCTCGGCGGAACTCGTGGCGCTGGCCGAGCTGCTGCAGGCGCCGGTGATGACGTCGAACGACGGCAAGAGCGCGTTTCCCGAGGATCACGCGCTGGCTGTCGGCAGCGGCGGCATCGTCTATACCAGTCACGGCAAGCACTTCCTCGAGGCATCGGATGTGATCTTCGGTATCGGTTGCAGCTTCACGCCGCACCGTATCACCTCGCCAACCGTGCCTGCGGGCAAGTCGATCATTCACGCAACGAACGACCCGCGCGACCTGTTCAAGACCTATGCCACGGATGTCGCGATTCTGGGTGATGCGAAGCTGGTGCTCCAGGCGCTTGTCGAGGCGGTGCGCGACCGGCTTGGAAAGACGACGCGCGATGGGGCGATGGCTGCAGATATTGCGGCGCGGCGTGCTGCCTGGCTTGAGGACTGGCAGGCCAAACTAACGAGCACCGAGCGGCCGATTTCGCCTTATCGTGTGGTCCACGAATTCATGCGGGTCATTGATCCGGCAGAAGCGATCGTGACCCATGATTCAGGTAGCCCCCGCGATCAGATCCTGCCGTTTTACCGGGCAACGGTGCCGCGCTCCTACATGGGCTGGGGCAAGTCGCATCAACTCGGAACAGGACTTGGGCTGACGATCGGGGCGAAGGTAGCGGCGCCGGACAAATTCTGCGTCAACTTCATGGGTGATGCGGCGTTCGGCATGGTCGGGCTCGATTTCGAGACGGCGGTGCGTTCAAACATTCCGATCTGCACGATCGTGCTCAACAATTCGACGATGGCGATCGAGATTCCGCACATGCAGCTGAGCCACGAGGTCCACCAGGCGCGCGATCTGGGCGGCAACTATGCAGCGGTTGCGCGCGAGCTGGGTGGCTGGAGTGAACGCGTCGAAGATCCCGAGGAGGTTGCCAATGCAATCCTCAGGGCGAAACGGGCGAGCGAGGACGGCAAGGCGTGTTTGCTGGAGTTCGTGACAAGCGCCGAGACGGCGTTCTCGCACCGCAGCTGAGATCGCGCGCGTGCAAGCGATGGGAGTGACTGCAATGAGTGAACGGCTGTTCGACCTCAGCGGCAAGGTGGCGTTGATCACCGGCGGCAACGGCGGCATCGGGCTCGGCATGGCCGAGGCGGTGGCCGGTGCCGGTGCCAATGTTGCGATCTGGGGAACCAATGCGGAAAAGAACGCTGTGGCCAGGGATCGCCTTTCGGGCCTCGGCATCGATGCTGAAGCGTTCGTCTGCGACGTTGCAGATGTGGCAGCCGTCACCGCCACCATGGGGGCGACGCTTGAACGATTCGGCCGGCTCGATGCGTGCTTTGCCAATGCCGGTGTGACCGGACGCGGGCCGGCGTCGTTCATGGATATTTCGCCGGAAGAGTGGCGGCGCGTGATGTCGGTCAATCTCGACGGGGCGTTCTTTACCCTGCAGGCAGGCGCACGGCACATGGTCGAACGCGCTGAAGCCGGTGAACCCGGCGGGCGCCTGGTCTGTATCTCAAGCCTTGCCTCGGTGTCAGGGCCGGTGCGCAATCAGCACTATGCCGCGAGCAAGGGCGCACTCAACGCCCTCACCTATTCGATGGCGGTTGAGCTGGCGCGTTACGCGATCACAGCCAATGCGATCCTGCCCGGATGGATCGAGACGGACATGACCGAAAACCTAATGGCCAATGAAAAGTTCGCTCGCGCCGCGGGCGGGCGGATACCCTTGCGCCGTTGGGGGCGGCCGGAGGACTTCGCCGGCATCGCCGTCTACCTGATGAGCGATGCGTCGGCCTACCATACCGGTCAGTGCCTGCAGATCGACGGCGGCTACTGGCGGTTCTAACATGTGCCAACTGCCACCGCGCGCTGGCGAACTGAGCAGGCCAAGAGCAAACTTCCACTTGAGTGTGTGCCGGACCTGGCCAATGCTGGCGCACCTCTTTCGTTCCAGGAGCGCAAGGCCATGGATGCCAGAATTTCTCAACAGGACTGGATCGCGCGCGCGGCGCAGGTGCTGCCGGCCGGCGGCTTCGGTAATTTCGATCCCGGTATTGTCATTCGCGAGGGCCGCGGGCCCCATGTCTGGGACGAAGACGGTAACCGCTACATCGACTACCTGATCGGTTCCGGCCCCATGCTGCTCGGGCACGGACATCCGGAAGTGCTGGCAGCCGTCACCGAGCAACTGGCGAAGGGGACGACGTTTTTTGCCAACAATGCGCGTGGGATCGAGCTTGCCGAGGAAATCTGCCGGTCGGTGGCGTGTGCGGAGCAGGTCCGCTTCGTCAGCACAGGCAGCGAAGCGGACATGTATGCCATTCGCCTCGCCCGGGCCCATACCGGCCGCGAAAAGGTTTTGAAGTTCGAGGGCGGCTACCACGGCATGTCTGCCGAATCCCTGATGAGCCTGGCCCCCGACCGGATGCAGAATTTCCCGCTGGCTGTGCCGGATTCCGCCGGCATTCCGGAAGCGGTGCGCGACACGATGCTGATTGCGCCGTTCAACGACATCGCGTTCGCGCGGCAGATCATCGAAGAACATGCCAGCGACCTTGCCGCCGTAATCGTCGAGCCGTTGCAGCGCCTGATCCCGCCGGTTCCTGGTTTTCTGGAGGCCTTGCGCGAGGAGACGGCAAAGCACGGCGTGGTGTTGATCTTCGATGAAGTGGTGACCGGTTACCGCCTGGAATACGGCGGCGCCCAGGAGCGCTACGGCGTGGTCCCGGACGTCTGTACGCTCGGCAAGATCATCGGCGGTGGATTTGCGCTGGCGGCGATCGCCGGCGGGCCGGACATCATGGTGCACTTCGACAAGGCCAAGGTTGGGAAGGAGGGCTTCACGTTCCAGGTCGGGACGCTGAGTGGCAATCCCGTGGCGGCTGCTGCCGGGTTGAAGACGATGGAGCTGCTGCGCGCGCCCGGGACCTACGACCGTCTCAAGGCAAACGGCCAAACGATCATGGATGCCATCGGCGAGCATCTGACGACGGCCGGAGTGGCCCATCAACTGGTCGGTGATCCGGTTCTGTTCGATGTCGTCTTCACGCCGGATAGGGTGCGCAATTACCGCGGTGTGTTCGCCGGCAATGACGACTTGGCAAAGCAATTCAATGCGGGCCTCAGGGCGCGCGAGATCCTCAAATCCGACAGCAAGTGGTACATTTCGCTGGCGCTGACGGACGATGACCTGGCGCAGACCGTGGATGCCATTCAGGACTCGGCGCGAGCGCTCAAAGGGTGAAGCAACCAGCGCCACGGAGCAGAGCGGCTGCAGGTGTGGCGCGCTATGCGCTAATGGCCGAGCCCTCGCTCTTCAAGGCGGCGATGGCTGCGATGTGTTCCGGGCCGAGCCCGCAGCAGCCGCCAATCATTTGCACGCCGGCCTGACGCCAGCGATGGGCGAACCCGGCAAAGTCGGCGGGTGCGATGACGTCCTCGAATTGCCAGCGCGGCATCTTGAAGTATCCGGAATCCGGGTAGGCCATCAGCGGTCCTCGGTGGACGGTGCGCAGGATCCCGAGAGCATCGCCAACGGCGTCAGATGGGGTGTGCATGATGCCGGCGGCGGCGATGTCGTAGCCGGCGAGCAAGGCGACGACATCTTCCAGCGGGATATCGGCGTGCTTGGCGAAGCTTAGGATGCGTCCGTCATCACTGCGCTTTGCCGCGATTCCAACCCAAACGGGCAGACCGCAGGCTGCGGCTGCATCCAAGGCTGGGCGCATGCGATCAGGATGGTACATCATCTCGGCGAGGATGACGTCGCAGCCGGCATCGGCGATCAGGCGGGCGAGGCTGTCGAAGGCTGCCGCCATATCTTCCTGCGGCGGTGTCGGTGCGTAATCCGACAGGAGTTCACCGGGTGGCCGGGGTACCATGTGGGACAGCGAGCCGGCGATGACAACGTCGTCCCGGCCGCTTTGTGCGCGTGCGGTTTGTGCGGCGGAGACCGCAGTGCGGGTGATCGGTTCGAATTGATCGCCGAGACCGGCATGGGCCAGCATCATTGGCGAGCAGGCATAGGTGTTTGCGGTTATGACGTCGGCGCCGGCTGCAATGTAGTCACCGTGGATTTCTTCCAGAACATGGGTGTTGGCGGCGGTTGCCGGGCCGCACCAGGCGTGAGGGTCCATTTCAACGCCGCGGCGTTCGAGTTCGGTGCCGGTGCCGCCGTCGAGAATAATGGTTTCGCCACGCTGCAGTTTCGCAGCAAGATCGGCATATGACACTGCAGGGCCTCCCGGGTACTTGGTTGTCTGCGTGAGATCCTTCTTGGCGGGCTTGGGCGCGCAAGGCAAGACGGTGCCGCAATCAATGCATCGTTACGTTGTGCGCCGGGATGATGACGGCAGGTCAGGGGCCGGGGAGTCGGGTTCAGGCGATGCCGGCTGGCCGTTCTGTGATTTCTTGCCGAGGCGGCGGCGCGCGAGGCGGAAGATGGCCGGAGATGTTCGCATCAGCGATACGTACCGCACGCGCTGGCTGACCGGGACGCTCGGCCGGCTTGCCATGCGCAGCAGCGTGGCAATGACCAGGAGGAAGTGGACGAACGAGACGTAGGCGAAGAAGGCCGGTGTGCCGAACGCGTCGATCACGAGCGAAGCGGCAAGCGGGCCGATCGAGGCGCCAAGGGAAAAGATGAAGATCAGTCCGGCCGAAAGTAATGCGTACTGGTCGGCACGAGCGTGGTCGTTGGCATGGGCCACCGACAGCGAGTAAAGCGGAAGGGCGAATGCACCGAACGCGAATATTCCGGCATAAAGCAGGAACGGATCCTTGGTCGGGAGCAGCGACAGAGTGAGACCGGCGGCAGAGGCGCCAAGCGTTGCACCGATCAGGACCCAGCGGCGGTCATAGCGATCCGACAACCAGCCCAGGGGATACTGGAGGACGGTGCCGCCGGCGATGCCGACGGCCATGAACGTTGCCACACCCGTCAGGTCGAGGCCGACGCCGCTCGCATAGACCGGGCCGACGAGGCGGAACGAACTGGTGGTCAGGCCAATGGCAAAGACGCCGATCGCGGCCAGCGGAGAAATCCGCCACACCTCGATCAGATCAAAACGAAACGTGCCGGCGGTGAGCTGCGGCGAGCCGCGCCGCGACAACGATATCGGAACAAGCGACAGGCACAGAAGGATGGCGAGCAGTGAGAACGGATGGAAGCCGCTGATGCCAATGACGGGAATGATGAGCTGGGAGCCGGTCACGGCTGCAAGATCGATCAAACGATAAATGCTGAGCAGACGGCCGCGCTCGTTGTTGTCAGCGGCCGCGTTGAGCCAGCTTTCGACAACCGTGAAAAGTCCGGCCATGCAGAAGCCCGTCAGGAAACGCAGGATGATCCAGGTCGTCGGCTCGACGAACATGACAAGGATGAGTGCGCCACAGGCACCGAGTGCGGCGAGGCTCGCGAAAACACGGATCGGGCCAACGGCGTTGATCAGGTGTGTGACGCGCCAGGTGCCGACGAGGAAGCCCGCAAAATAAGCGGTTCCCAACAGGCCTATCTCGTTCAAGGAAAAGGCTTCGGCCTGGGCGCGCATCGTAATCAGCGTGCCAAAGAGTCCGTTGCCAGCCAACAGAATACCTGCCGCTGCAAGGAGAGGGACGACCGGTCCAAGTGCAATCATCGCGCACCAGCAACTGTCTGGGAGATGGATCCAAGTTCCGCGGAATGCGTCGGGCGCCGGACCGGTACCCGATTCAAGCCACGTGATGTGGCGGCTCGCCGTTCGCGACACCAGTGCCAAGTTCGAACACCTGCTGCCCGGTTGGTGCATGGCTTGCCGGTTTGCCTCACATGACTTGGCCACGGTTGCAGGTGGTGGTCAAGCCGGCCCGGCGCGGGTAGGCTTCGTTCGAGTACGGATCGCCGGTTGTGGCCGGACGCTGCCGGGCGATCGGGTCTTCTTCAGTGGGGGCGTTGCGTTGACAATTCAGGTGCAGGACTTTGCGCTTCGTCTGCGGTTTGGCCAACTCCCCGCCCCGGTGGTCTCCCAGGCGCGGCGATGTCTGATCGATCTTGTCGGCGTGGCGGCCGCAGGAACGACGACGTCCTTGTCGCAGATCATCCGCCAACATGCGGTGGCACACTTCGGGCCCGGCGACCATGGTGCATCGCTGCTGTTCGATGGCCGGCAGGTGAGCCCGGCCGGCGCAGCGCTTGCCAATGCGATGACCATCGATGCCTATGACGCGCACGACGGGCATCCCCTTACCAAGGGGCATGTCGGATGCGGCGTGTTTCCGGCATTGCTTGCGTGTTGCGAAGCGACAGAGATGGCCGATCCGCTGGAGTTTCTCACCGGGTTGGTTGTCGGCTACGAAATTGGTACGCGGGCCGGTATCGCGTTGCACGCAACTGCGGACGACTATCACACCTCGGGCGCCTGGAGTGCGATCGCCTGTGCCGCGGTGGCCGGGCGATTGCTGGGGCTGACGCGGGAGCAGATGCGTGAGGCCCAAGGGATCAGTGAATACCACGGTCCGCGCAGTCAGATGATGCGCTGCATCGATCATCCGACGATGGTGAAGGACGGCTCAGGCTGGGGGGCGATGGCCGGTGTTACGGCTGCCTATCTTGCCAGGGAGGGGTTCACCGGGGCGCCGGCGGTAACGGTCGAAGCCGCCGAAACCCAGGCCGTCTGGTCCGATCTCGGAAGCCGCTGGTGCATCCTCGAGCAGTACTTCAAGCCCTACCCGGTCTGTCGCTGGGCGCAGCCGGCGATCGAGGCGGTGTTGCAGGTGGCGCGCACAAACAACATTGAAGCAGGCGAAATCGCGGGCGTTGAGATCGTCACGTTTCACGAGGCGGCGCGGTTGGCGGTGTGCGAACCAGTGACGACCGAGGCTGCGCAATACAGCCTGCCGTTCCCGGTGGCGGCGGCCCTCGTACATGGCACCGTCGGGGCACAGCAAATCACGCAGGCCGGCCTCGAAGATGGTCATGTGCGGCGGCTGGCAGGTGTGATCTCGGTCAGCGAAAGTGATCGCTACAACGCGGCCTTTCCGGCCGAGCGATGGGCGCATGCGAGCCTCACGCTGCGGGACGGGCGGCGGCTCGTTTCACAGCCGGCGAAACCGCGCGGCGATGCCGAGGATCCTTTGAGCGAGGCGGAAATTGTGGAGAAGTTCCGTGCCAATGCCGCGCCGGTTCTGGGCGAAGAGCGATGCTTGCGGCTTGGGCGTCTGTTTGAGGCGTTTCCGGATATTGCCTCGATGCGCGAGATCATCGCGGAACTTGGCGGCTCGCTGCATACGTCGTCGGTGCACCCGGCTTTGACAAAAGCAGAGGCAACCGCATGACCGGCGAAGGTGGGGACAGCCGCCGCAGGGGGCGCCGGCGCAAGGTAAAGTCGCCACGGGACCGGCAATCCGCAGCTCAGGGACTGACGCAGCTTGGGTGGCGGCAGGCGCGCTATTGCGTGCCGCCGATGGCCGTCTTGTCCGACGATCAGGTCGATGCGATCCACGACACGTCGATGAGGATCCTGGAAGAACTCGGGATCGAACTGATGAGCCCGGCAGCCCGCGCCTATTTCAAGCGGGCCGGTTGTGATGTCGACGAGGCGTCAGGGCTGGTCAAGGTCGATCGAGCGCTTATTGCCGAGCTTGTCGACAAGGCACCGGCGATGCTTACACTGACGCCGCGCAACCCGGCCAAGCGGTTGGTCTTTGGCGGCGATCACATGGCCTTCGGGCTGGTTGCCGGGCCGCCGAACGTGCATGACCGCATCAACGGCCGGCGTGCCGGCAACTTCGAGGACTACCAGAACTTCACCCGGCTTGCGCATCATTTCAATGCAATCCAGATCCTCGGTAACCAGGTGGTGGCGCCGGTCGACCTGCCGGCCAACAGTCGCCATCTCGACACCTACAGGGCCAACATCGAACTCTCCGATCTGTGTTTTCACGGCTCGGCAATCGGCCGTGGCCGGGCCTGCGATGCCGTGCGCATGATGGCGATCAGCCGCGGGATTTCGCTCGATGAGATTTGCGAAAGTCCGGGCGTGGCGACGATCATCTCGGTCAACTCTCCGCGCCGGTTCGATGAAGCCATGGCCGACGGCCTCACCGCGATGTCGGAGCATGGCCAGGCCGTGGTGGTGACACCGTTCACGCTGATGGGGGCGATGACGGCGGTGACGCTGCCGGCAGCACTCGCACAGCAAAACGCCGAAGCGCTGTTCGGCATCGCGCTCACCCAGCTGGTGCGGCCGGGCGCGCCGGTGTTCTATGGCGCCTACACATCGAACGTGGACCTGCGTTCGGGCGCACCTGCGTTCGGGACGCCCGAGAACACCAAGGCCAATATCGCCAGCGGCCAGCTTGCGCGGCGGTACGGCCTGCCCTATCGCGCGTCACCGACCAATGCGTCGAATGCAGCGGACGGGCAATCGGTCTATGAAACGCAGATGTCGCTGTGGGCGAGCATTCTCGGGCACGCTCACCTGCACTACCACGCTGCCGGGTGGCTCGAGGGCGGACTTACCGCGTCATTCGAAAAGCTGGTTCTCGATGTCGAGATGATCCAGCACATGATGGCGTTCCTCGACCCGATCACGGTCGATGAGGCGAGCCTTGGCTTCGACGCAATCGCAGGCGTGCCGACGGGCGGCCACTTCTTCGGCGAGCCGCATACGATGGAGCGCTACGAAACCGCGTTCTATCAGCCGCTGGTGTCGAGCTGGCAGAACTATGAGGCGTGGCAGGAAGCGGGTGGCGAGGATGCGACCGAGCGTGCAACCCGGCTCTGGCAGCAGGCGCTTGGCGAATATCAACAACCGGCGCTCGATCCTGCCATTAAGCACGAACTCGACGCCTTTGTCGCGAAAAGAAAAGAAGAGATCGGTACTGGTGAACCCTGATTGATCGTGCTTGCCGCGGACATTTAACGCGCGAAAACCGAAGGCGGTGGTAAGCCCGCGAAACAGAAAGTCGAAGAGAAGGGGAACGCATGGAAACTCACGCGCGCGTCGTAGTGATCGGCGGTGGCCTCGTCGGTTGCAGTATTCTCTATCACCTGACCAAGCTTGGATGGAGCGACGTCGTACTTCTCGAGCGCGATGAGCTGACCGCAGGATCAACCTGGCATGCGGCTGCGGGCCTGCACGGCCTGCACGACAACAACAACATCACCAAGCTGCAGTACTACACGATGAAGCTCTACAAGGAACTCGAGGCGGAGACCGGACAGGGTTGCGGCGTATTCCAGCCGGGCTCGCTCTATCTGGCGCAGACCAGGGACCGCGAGCATCAATTGCGCATCCAGGCTGCGAAGGCACGCTACTTCGGTTTCGAGTTTCACGAGTTGTCGATTGGCGAAGCGCAGGAGTTGAATCCGCTTGTCGATTTTGCCGGCGTTCGCTGCGTCATGCTGGAGCCGGACGGCGGCAATGTCGACCCGTCCGGGGTGACGCACGCCTATGCGCGCGGCGCCCGCAATCGAGGAGCCGTCATCCACCGGTTTACGCCGGTTATCGCAACCAACCAGCAACCCGACGGGACCTGGGACGTGGTGACCGACAAGGGTACGATCCGCGCCGAGATCGTGGTCAATGCCGCCGGGCTCTGGGGTCGGGAAGTGGCCAAGCTGGCCGGGTTCGAGCTGCCGCTGATGACGATGGAGCACCAGTACCTGGTGACCGAGACCATTCCCGAAATCGCAGCGCTCGGCCGGCGTCTGCCGGGCATTGCCGATCGCGATTCCGAGTATTACCTGCGCCAGGAAGGCCAGGGGCTACTGGTCGGCGCTTATGAACGTGACGGGCGGTTCTGGGCGGAGGATGGAACGCCGCTCGACTTCGGACACGAGCTGCTGCCCGACGATCTGGGGCGGATCGAGGAAAACTTTCTGCGTGCCTGCGAGCGGGTGCCGGTGCTCGGCGAGGCCGGCGTCAAACGCGTGATCAACGGCCCGATGATCTGGTCGCCGGACAGTGCCGCGCTGTTCGGGCCGGTGCCGGAGCTCAAGAACTATTTCTGCTGCAACGGCATCATTCCCGGGTTCAGCCAGTCGGGCGGGCTCGGAATGCTCTTGGCGCAGTGGATCGTCGAGGGCGAGACCGACCTCGACATGTTCCCGTGGGACATGGCGCGCTACGGGAGTTGGGCTGGCAAGGCGTTTGCAAAGGCGCGCGCGCTCGACTGCTACAGTCATCGCTTCAAGATCCACTATCCGTTCGAGGAGCGCGAAGCCGGCCGGCCGGTGCGAACGCGCCCGGCCTACGAGCGCCAGAAGGGCCTCGGTGCCGTGTTCGGGCTGAGTTATGGATGGGAACACCCGCTGTGGTTTGCCGGCGACGGTGGCGAGCCGGTCGATACCTACGGTTACGAGCGGCAGGCCTGGTTCGCGCCGGTGCGCGAGGAGTGCCTGGCGCTGCGCAACGACGTCGGCATCATCGATGTGTCCAACTTTGCCAAGTACGAGATCAAGGGGGCGGGCGCTGCCGATTGGCTCGACAGCGTGATCGCCAACCGCGTGCCGGCCGTGACGGGCAGGGCGTGTCTGACACCGCTGTTGAGCTTCAAGGGCGGGATCGCCGGTGATTTCACGCTGACCAAACTGGACGACGATCACTTCATGATGTTTGGTTCCGGCATCGCGGAGCGATATCACAAGCGATTCTTCGATCACGTGCCGCGTCCGGCAGGCGTCAGCTTCCAGTCCCGGACCGACGCGATGGCCGGCTTCAACGTCGCCGGCCCCAAGGCACGGGTATTGCTCGAACGGCTGACCAACGCTGATCTTTCAAACGATGCCTTTCCCTTCTTCCGATCGCGCCGGATCACGGTGGCCGGGATCGACGTGGTTGCGCTGCGGGTCTCGTTCAGCGGCGATCTCGGATGGGAGCTTTATGCGCCGCAGGCGCGGCAACTGGAGCTTTTGGATGCGCTTCTCGAGGTCGGTCGAGAGTTCGGTGCGCGACCGGTCGGCAGCCGCTCCCTCTTGAGCCTGAGGATCGAGAAGGGTTACGGCAGCTGGAGCCGCGAATATTCGCCGGAGTACTGGCCGCATGAGGTGGATCTCGAGCGGCTTGTCAAAGTCGAAAAGCCGGCATTCATCGGCCGCGAGGCATACCTTGCGCTCAAGGACAAGCCGGCACGAGAACGGCTCGTGATGCTGGAGATCGACGTCGAAAACGCCGATGCGGTCGGCGGCGAGCCGGTCTTCACCAAGGACGGCCGGGCGGCCGGGCGGATCACGTCGGGTGCCTACGGGCACTACGTCGACAAGTCGCTCGGACTGGCGATGATTTCGCGCGAGCTGCTGGCAACGGAAACCGAGTTCGATGTCGCGGTGATCGGCCAGCCGCACCGGGCGAGGGTTCTCGATCGGCCACCGTTCGATCCCGATGGTGAACGCCAAAGAGGATAACGCGGTGGTGGCATCCGGGCAGACGAAGGGGGTTGGCGCGATGGCACCGTCGATGGCGGATTTCGCTGCTGGTCTGCAATACGACGACATTCCCGAGGCGGTGCTCGCCCTTCTGCGGCGCAGCTTTCTCGACACGATCGGTGTCGGCGCAATTGGTGCCACGACGGAGCTTTCCGCGATTGCGCGAAAGACCGCGATCGCCCTCTTCGGCGCCGGTCGCGCCGGCGGGTGCCGCATGCTCATGGACGGGCGGCGGGTGTCGCCTGCCGGTGCGGCGATGGCAGGGGCGTTCACGGTCGACAGCATCGATGCGCACGACGGCGTCACGCCGAACAAGGGCCATGCCGGTTCAGCCGTCTTTCCGTCATTGCTGGCGATGGCGGATGCGCTGGCAGAGGGTGGGGTGGGGCTCGATGGCAAGGCCTTTGCGACAGTGCTCGCCGTGGCCTACGAGGTGAGCTATCGCGCCGGGCAGGTGCAACATGCGACCTGCGCGGACTATCACACGTCCGGTGCCTGGACGGCGGTGGGTGTTGCGGCCGGCGGGGCGCGGCTATTGGGTTGCAGCGCCGCGCAGATTCGGCATGCCGCCGGCATTGGCGAGTACCATGGCCCGCGCAGCCAGATGATGCGCTGCATCGATTTCCCGACGATGGTGCGGGACGGCGTCGGCTGGGGGGCGCCGTCGGGCGTCACGGCGGCATATCTCGCGGATGCCGGTTTCACGGGCGCGCCGGCGCTGACCTGCGAAGGCGACGATGCCGAGCCCCATTGGCGTGACCTCGGCGCGCGCTGGCTGACGGGCGAATACACCCACTATAAGGCCTATCCCTGTTGCCGGTGGGCGCACCCGGCCATGGATGCGGCGCACGACCTGATGCGCAGACATGGGCTTGCATCGGCGGATGTTGCCGGCATCAAGGTGCGTACGTTCCATTACGCCACCCGGCTTGCCGGTCATGAACCGGCGACGCTCGACGAGCTGACCTATGCGATTGCGTTTCCGGTTGCAGCAATAGTTGCACGTGGCAGGTTCGGCGCTGGCGAATTGTATCCTGAGGCGCTGCGCGACCCCGAGATCCTGCGGCTCAGTCGTGCGACCGAACTCATCGATGATCCACACCTGACCGAGATCAGCGTTCAACAACGGTGGGCGGCCGTGACGCTGGTTCTCAAGAATGGCCGCGAGGTGTCGTCGGAGCCACGCACGCCGCGTGGCGACGTTGACGCGCCGCTGTCCGACCAAGAGATCAGCGACAAATTCCACGGGTTCGCGGACCCGGTGATGGGCAAGGAGCGGGCGCGCCGGATCGAGGACATGTGCGGTGAGTTCGATGGGCTCGGTTGCGGCGACCTGGCCGAGTTGATCGATCTCTGCGTGCAGCCGGTCAAAGAATCCTAGTTGTTCTACAGCTCACCGCGTTCCTCGAGCACCTTGCGGGCAACGCGAAAGCATTCCAGCGCCTGCGGCACGCCGCAGTAAATGCCGATGACGTGGATGATCGCGCGGATCTCATTCTTCGAAACACCGTTGTTGAGCGCGCCGCGACAATGCGTTTCCCATTCCGTCATCTTGCCGAGTGCGCCGATCATCGAGAGGTTCATCATCGAGCGGGTCTTGGCGTCGATCGTCTCGTCGCCCCAGCCGAAGCCCCAGCACCACTCCGTCATCGCTTCCTGAAACGGTCGCGTGAAGTCGTCCGCGGCGGCAAGGTTCCTTTCGACGTATTCGGCACCCAATGTGGCTTTGCGCTGCGCCAGGCCTGCTTCGAAATCGTTTTTGGGAGTCATGGTCCACCTCTCTGGCTTTCGTTATTCCTATCGACAGTACAATACGAGACGAAGCGCAGATGAGGCACCTCGCCATCGTTGTTGCAGTTGTGTAGGAATGCGCGCCGGGTTGCTAGGACGCAAGCCGGGTTGCGCCCATCGGCTCGCTCAGATCGGCGATTTCGCGATGGCACTCGATGACGTGGTCATGGCCATGATCGTCGATGCGGGCCGGCGGTGTCTCGCGGTCGCAGACGCCGTCGATGGCGACGGCGCAACGCGCGTAAAACGGACATCCCTTGGTGCCGAGTTCAACGCCGCGCGAGATGCCAGCCAGTGCCTCGCGGGTCTGCATCGTTTCCTCGAGCCACTTGACGCGCATTTCCGGTACGGAGGCGATCAGCAGACGCGTATAGGGATGGAACGGCGGCGAGAGCACCTGATCGGTCGGGCCCTTTTCGACAACGCGGCCCGCATAGAGCACGACGATTTCATCCGCGAAGGATGCGACCGTCGACAGGTCGTGGCTGATGAACACGAAGGAAACGCCGGTCTTCGCCCGCAGGCCCTTCAACAGTTCGATCACGTTGGCGCCGACGATGGTGTCGAGTGCCGAGGTGACCTCATCGCACAGCACAACCTCCGGCGTGGCGGCCAGGGCGCGGGCCAGATTGACCCGTTGCTTCTGGCCGCCGGACAATTCGGTCGGGGCGCGATTTGCGAAGGCGACCGGCAATTCGACCATGTCGAGGATTTCCGCCACGCGCTCGCGGCGCTCGCGACCGCGGATGCCGTGATAGAAAGTCAACGGACGACCGATGATGTCGGAGATGGTGTGGCGCGGGTTGAGGGCGGTGTCCGCCATCTGGAAGACGAACTGCACCTTGCGCAGTTCATCGCGGGAGCGCTGCTTCAGGGAAGGTTGGAGCGTTTCGCCATCGAGCACGACCTCGCCTCGAGCGGCCGGCAGCAGGCCCGCCATCACGCGGGCGAGCGTCGATTTTCCGCAGCCTGATTCGCCGATCACGCCGACGACGTGGCCGCGCTCGATACTGACGTTGATGTCGCGCAGCACGGGCAGGGCCGGCATGCCGTTGGTGACCGGGCCATAGCCGGCGGTGACGTTACGCACCTCGAGGGCGGGAAGCTCACGCAGGTGCTCACCCGTGGCGCCATCACCCATGCCGGCGGCGGGCGGTGGGCGAACGGCAGCCATCAGGCGGCGCGTATAGGGATGCTCCGGTGCGTTGATGATCTTTTCGACGGGGCCCTGTTCGAAAATCTCGCCGCCGTAGAGGACGACGATGTGGTCTGCGATCTGGGCGACCACGGCAAGGTCATGGGTGACGTAAATGGCCGCCGAACCCTCGTCCGCGATGACCTTCTTGAAGGCTTTGAGGACTTCGATCTGGGTCGTCACGTCGAGGGCCGTCGTCGGCTCGTCGAGGACGAGCAGCGACGGTTTCGGGACCAGCGCCATCGCCGCCATCAGTCGCTGTAGCTGGCCGCCGGAGACCTGGTGGGGATAGCGGTAGCCGATGCGGTCCGGTTCCGGCAGCTCGAGCGCGTTGTACAACTCGAGAGCGCGGATGTTGGCCTCGTCTTGGGTCATCGCGCCATGAAGGACGGCCGATTCGGTTACCTGCTCGTTGATCCTGAGGGCCGGGTTGAAGGTCGCGGCCGCGCTCTGGGCGAGATAGGCGACGTTCTCGCCGCGCATGTTGAGGCGCTCGATGGGCGACAATTGCAGCATGTCGCGGCCCTGCAGAAGAACCTGGCCGCCCGAGAAGTGCAGACCCGGTTTGGTGTAGCCGAGCGAGGCCAGCGAAATCGTCGTCTTGCCGGAGCCCGACTCACCGATCAGGGCGACGACCTGGCCGGCGGGGACATCGAACGTGACATCCTTGACGATGGGAATCGGGTCAGCGCCGTACGGGCGTGCCTCGATCTTGAGGTTGCGGACTTCGAGTGTGTTGCTCTCTGACATCAGACCATCTTCTTGGCGAGGCTGCCGCCATCTTGCGCTGAGATATCATCGACGATCAGGTTGATCGCTATCGTGAGCGAAGCGATCGCCAGGGCGGGCGCCAACGAGGCGATGGCGCCGCCGCCGAAGCCGTTGCCGAGGCCGGCCAGGTTCTCGCGGACCATGCTGCCCCAGTCAGAGGTCGGCGGCTGGACGCCGAGGCCGAGGAAGCTGAGGCTCGAAATGAACAGGATGACAAAGACGAAGCGCAGGCCGAAGTCGGTTGCGAGCGGCATGGCGGCGTTGGGCAGGATTTCCCTGGTGATGATCCACCAGAGGCCTTCACCGCGCGCGCGTGCCGCCTCGACGAAGTCCTGCACCATAATGTCCTGGCCGAGAGCGCGGGCTATGCGAAAGACGCTGGCGGCATAGATCAGGCCGGCGAGGCCGATCAACAAAGGTATTGAGGAACTGAATGCGGCGATCACGATCAGTCCGAGCATGATGTTGGGAAACGACAGAATGGCATCGTCGATGCGGCTCAGGATGCTGTCCGTCCAGCCCCCGGCGACGGCTGCCGCAATGCCCAGCGTGATGCCGACGAAGTAGGCAAGAAGCGTGGCTGCAAACGAGATCCCGATCGTCGTCCTGGCACCCCACATGATGCGCGAGAGGATGTCGCGACCGAGATAGTCCGTGCCAAGATAGGCCAGTCCGCTTGGCGGCAGGAAGCCCGGGTCGAGGATGTCGTTGCCCTGGAGATCCTTCTCGATGAAGAAGGCCTCGTGGTAGGGGGCGATGTAAGGCCCGACGAAGGCCATAACGATCCAGAATAACGTGATCATGACGGCGACGCGTCCGGTCCAGGACAGGCGCAGGCGCTTTGGCGGTGGCGCGTCGGGGAGTTCGTCGAACTGCGTCATCTCGGACGTGCCGGCCAGGTTCTGGCCGACGCCTTCGGCGAGTTCCGCCGTTGCAACCTCACCCCGTGCGGGAACACCTGTTGTCAGATCGCGATCGCGGTTGTCGTCGCCGATGCTCATTTTGGGTGCCTCAAGCGGGGGTTGGAAACGATGGACGCAACGTCGGCGATGAGGATCAGCACGACATAGGTGCCGCAGAAGATCATCGCGCAGGCCTGGACCAGTGGAATGTCACGCGTCTGCACGCCGTCGACCATCAGCTTGGCAAGGCCGGGATACGAAAAGATGGTTTCGACCACGACGACGCCGCTGACCAGATAGGCGAGGTTGAGCGCGATAACGTTGACGATCGGTCCGATCGCATTGAGCAGGGCGTGGCGGAGGATGATCCGGCGCCGCGGCACACCCTTCAAGATCGCCATCTCGATATACGGTGAACTCATGACATTGAGGACGCCGGCGCGCGTCATGCGGATCATCTGCGCCGAGACCACGACCACCAGCGTCAAGATCGGCAGCGCGAGAACTTTGAGCGACTTCCAAAGATCCTCGGTACCACTGAGATAGCTGACCGCCGGCACCAGGCCGAGTTGGACGGCAAGGACGAGGATCAGAACGATAGCGACGAGGAAGTCCGGCACGGCGATGAGACCGAGTGTGGCCGAAGTCACGATGCGGTCGAGCAGGCGGCCCGGGTTCATTGCCGCGACGAGGCCGAGGAGTACCGAGAGCGGGATCGAAATGCCCGCGACGATCCCGGTCATGAAGAGCGTGTTCCAAATGCGGGCATCGATGAGGCTTGCGATCGTTGCACCGCCTGCCGCGGAAATTCCAAGATCGCCGGTGAAGAGATTGCCGATCCAGTTGATGTATTGAACGTGGTAGGGCAGATCGAGGCCAAGCTCCTTACGCAGGGCTTCCAGCGACTCCGGCGTCGCGTTCTGGCCAAGTCTGATGGTCGCGGCATCGCCCGGCAGAATGGCGGTTACGAGAAAGATCAACAGAGACACGACCCAGATCAGCACAATGCCGATGCCGATCCGTCTCATTACCGTGGCCCACATGCGGTTTTCCTGACGCCGATTTTTCCTGAATGCGAATAACGCGGCCTGGCTGTTGCCCGGTTTGCGCAAGCATCACGCGCAACGTCACGTGATGTTGGACGGCAAGTCCAATGGCGGTTGTTACCGGACCCGCCGGGGCAGGTCCGGTAACAGGCAGCTCACGCCCGGCGTGCTAGGCGTCGATCCAGATGAACTCCGGCCATTCCATGCCGCCGAACGTAGCGATCGGCACACGCGGGAAGCCTTTAACGTTCTTCGCCTTGGCGTCGATGTATGCGCGATGGGTCGCGATCAGTGTGCCCGAGCCGTCGTGGATCAGCTTCTGGGCGGCACAGCTGTACTCATAGCGCTTCTTGGGATCGAGTTCCGCGCGCATGTCGGCGAGCAGCTTGTCGAGCTTGGGCTCCTTCCAGGCGGACTCGTTCCACTTGGCGTCGGACTTGTAGGCGAGCGTCATCATGATGTTGGCGCTCGGGCGCATGTTCCAGGACGAGACGTGGAACGGGTCCTTGTTCCAGATCGCACCCCAGTAACCGTCGTTCGGGACCTTCTTGATCTTGAGGTCGAAGCCGACCTTGGCGCACTCACGCTGCAGCAGCAGGCAGATGTCCGTCAGGCCCGGGCCGACTTCGGCGACCTTGAGTTCGGCGGACGTGATGCCGGCCTTCTTGAGGTGGAACTTGGCCTTGTCAGGGTCGTAGGGGCGGATCGCAAGATCTTTGCAATGCATGGCGCCGTAGGCCGGGCCGATCGGGTGATCGTTGCCAATGTCGCCAATGCCCTTCTGGACGACGCTGAGGACGCGGTCGCGGCGCTGCAGGTACTTCAAGCCGGTAACGAAGTCGAGGTGATTGGCGCCGGCCGGGCTGTTGTCGTAGCGCGCAACCACGTCCATATAGGCGCCCGACGGCACCGAGAACACTTCGTTGTCGGCGTTGGCTTCAACCTGCTTGACCGCCTTCGGGTCGAGGTTGCCGATCATCTGTACGTCGCCGGACAGAAGCGCGTTGGTGCGCGCAACGCTGTCGGTGATGCCGAACAGCTCGATCTCGTCGATGTAGGGGCGACCCTCGTTCCAGTAGTTGGCGTTGCGCTTGTGAACCGAGCGAACGCCGGGCTTGAACTCTTCCAGGGTGAACGGGCCGGTGCCGACAGGCTTCTGGAAGTCGGTCGTGCCGTTCTTGATGATCTTGAAGTGGAAGGTGCCGAGAATGATCGGCAGTTCGGAGTTCGGCGCGTTGAGAACCGCGCGCACCGTGTTGTCGTCGTCCTTGATCCACTCCTTGACGTCGGCAACGAGAACCTTGGCCTTTGACTTGGAGTCCTTGCCGAGGTGGCGCATCATCGAATAGACGACGTCATCGGCGGTGAACTTCGAGCCGTCGTGCCACTCGACGTCCTTGCGCAGCTTGAAGGTCCACTCCGTGGCATCCTTGTTGGCTTCAAACGACTCCGCCAGTTCCGGGCCAGCAGTCAGGTCTTCGGCGAGGCGGCACAGGTTGTTGTAAATCACGCGCCCGCGGCCGTAGTCGAGGGAGGACGTGAACAGGATCGGGTCGAGCGTGTCGGACGGACCGTGAAGGTCCCACGCAAAGCGCAGCTTGCCGCCCTTTTTCGGGGTCGCCGCAACGGCCTCGCCGGCGGCGGTCACGATCGAGCCCGCGCTGGCGATGGTGGCGCCCATGGCGACCAACCAGCCCATCACCTGGCGCCGCGTTGCACCCTTGTTCAAGGCATCGACCACGAACTGGCGGTCGGCGTCCGGCATCGAGCCGAAACGAATGTCGTTTCCGGCGCTGCTGCCCACTGAACTTCGCTTTTTCATATTCCTCTCCCTTTGACTTTTTTTAATCGATTTTGAATATGACCAGCATTGGCAAGGATGAAGGATTGTCAACCCTCGCCAAGCGCTGCACAAGGTGTTATTCACCCCACAACATTGCCTGATTTATTTGCAAATATCTGCAGGAATACTTGGGTTGGCCTAAACTAAGTAAGAACGTTGGCAGCCAACACGCTAGAATCGCGAATACTTTTCATTTGTTGTTTAGAGTCCCCGATAGGGGATCTGTAAACCCCTCGCCTTTAGGCGACAGGATGCACTAGCATCCGGGGATGGAGAAGTACAAACGTGGCAGCCACACGGTCTGGGACTGCAAATACCATCTCGTCTGGGTGACGAAGTATCGGTACATGATTCTCGGTGGCGACATTGGTGAGCGGTGCCGCGAACTGTTGCGCGAGATTGCCATGGCTCACGAGATGCAGATCCATGCGGGTTCCATTAATCGCGATCACGTCCACATGCTGCTCTCGATCCCTCCGAACCTGTCGGTGTCGCGGGCCGTGCAATATCTCAAGGGGAAGAGTTCGCATAAGTTGTTGTCGGAGTTCAAAAGCTTGCGCAAGCGCTACTGGGGCCAGCACCTGTGGGCTCGTGGCTATTGGGTTTGTTCAAGCGGGAATGTGACCGACGAGGTATGGAAGGAATACATCAAGAACCAGAAGCCTCCCGAGCCCGATGATGATTTCAAAGTGGTATAGTCCGCCGCATGGCGGACCGATCCGGCTTTCAGCCGTAACGGGAAGCCACCGGCTTTAGCCGGTGGAGAATTCACTTCTATTGCTTTGCCTGGTGGGCCGCCGAGTGGCGCCGGGTGGTTTGGCGCGGCCGGCTTGCGGTTGCTTCAGCCGAACGTCGATGTCTCCCTGAGGTCGCCTGACTGCCAAATGTAAAACACGACGAAGGGTTCTTCGCGGGTGCGAAATCCGTGCGGCAGCCTGGAGGGCACGTAGACGGCGTCGCCCGGTCCGGGTGTGACGGTCGAGGTGTCGTCATCACCGCCGAGAAAGAACTCCGCGGTGCCGGCGAGGCAGACGTAGATTTCCTCGGCGGCGTGGTGGTGGCGCGGATAAAGAATGTTGGCGCCGTAGATACCGACGCCGCTGCGCACCTTGTCACTGACGAACGGTCCCCACTTGCCGATCACCTCCGCAAAGCCATAGGACGCCAGCATGTCATCGCCGACCAGGCGATCGGCCTTGGTGTAGCTCTGCTCCCACTTGCGGGTCCTGCGGTGGCGGGCGAAGGCTGCGATGAGCGGCCGGGTCTCGGCGGTGGCGGTTGGCGGGATGCTCGCCAAGGTGTCGGCTGCCGGCAGATGCTGCGGCACGACCTCCAACCAGGCATTGCCCCAGTCGAGCACGCCGGCACGAAAACGGTCGATATCGGGTAACCGGCTGGCCGTGACGAAGGCGTGTATGGCGGCAAGCAATTGCCGATCGGCTAGCTGTGTCATGGCGGCAACTCCCGGGGCTGTGGGCCTTGGTTAACAACGTGTGTGGTCCGTCATGGCGGTTTTGCGCCACAAGATGTCGCAACGCAGGCACTGCGGATGCCTGCGCATCACGTATCCTAATTGTCAGAGTCAAGGACTGCGCCGGTCCACTGGAGGACATGTGGATGAGTGATGACGATATCGATCTCCAGTCGCTGAGCGACGAGGAACTCGTCGAGCAGATGTTCGACGACCTCTACGACGGCCTGCAAGAGGAGATCGAGGAAGGCGTCAACATCCTCCTTCAGCGCGGTTGGGCTCCTTACGATATCTTAACGAAAGCTCTGGTCGAAGGCATGCGGATTGTCGGTGTCGATTTTCGCGACGGCATCCTGTTCGTGCCGGAGGTGCTGCGCTCTGCCAATGCGATGAAGGGCGGGATGAAGATCCTGCGGCCGCTGCTGGCAGAGACCGGTGCGCCGAAAGTCGGCAAGATGGTAATTGGAACCGTCAAAGGCGACATCCACGACATCGGCAAGAACCTGGTGTCGATGATGATGGAGGGTGCCGGCTTCGAGGTCATCGATATCGGCATCAACAACCCGGTCGAGAATTACCTGGCCGCGATCGAAGAACACGAGCCCGACATTCTCGGCATGTCGGCATTGCTGACCACGACGATGCCGTACATGAAGGTCGTCATCGACGCGATGGTCGAAAAGGGCATTCGCGACGACTACGTGGTGCTGGTTGGCGGGGCCCCGCTCAACGAGGACTTCGGCAAGGCGGTTGGAGCCGATGCCTACTGCCGTGATGCCGCCGTGGCCGTCGAAACCGCCAAGGACTTCATGGCGCGCCGCCACAATATGCGCGCGGCGGGCTGAGCGATGTTCGACGTTCTCCACCATAACAACGCAAGCGAGCGGGTGCTGCTGATCGCGTGCGGTGCGATTGCGCGCGAGGTGCTGGCCGTGATCGAGCGCAACGGGCTGAGCCACGTGGAATTGCGCTGCCTGCCGGCAGAGCTGCACATGCGCCCCGACGACATCACCGATGCCGTGCGCGAGACCATCCGGCGCATGCGGGGTGATTTCGAGCACGTCTACGTGGTCTACGGAGATTGCGGAACCGGCGGGCGGCTCGATGCGATGCTTGCCGAAGAGGGTGTGACGCGCATTCCAGGTCCGCATTGCTACAGTTTCTTTGTGGGCAACGAGCTTTTTGAAACGCGCGCCGATGAAGATCTGTCGACCTTCTACCTGACCGACTTCCTGGCCAGGCAATTCGAGAGCTTTGTCGTCAAGCCGCTGGGTCTCGATCGCTGGCCGGATCTCGTTTCGAGCTACTTCGGCAACTACGAGAAGCTCGTCTACCTGGCGCAAACGGACGACCCGGAACTCGACCGGCGCGCGGCGACGGCGGCGGCGACACTGGGCCTTGCCTATGAGCGGCGCTATACGGGCTACGGCGAGCTTGAACCGGCCCTCGTCCGACTGCGTGAGCGCACGCGCGTGTAGGCTGAACGACAATGAACGCGGCTTGCCGGACCGGACCTGCGATGGCAACACTTCACATTACCTACTGGCGGGACATTCCAGCGCTTGTCGTTGCAAAGCGCGGGCGAAAGGCCGCGAAGCGCGAGCTGCCGCTACGGTTTACCGAGGCGATCGATCGTGCCGCGATGCGCAGCGGCGCGCATGACTCGGATGCCTATCTCGCGGATTGGCGGCAAAGCGAGGCCAAGCCGTGCGATGAAGATCTCGAGGCGGTAGCCGATGCCGAACTGGTGCGCGTCCTGGCTGAATACGATGACGAACGGCTCAAACGTCTTGTCGCCCAGGAAGGCCGCGAGGCAACCGGATAGGTTCTGCCTGACGCTGCCAAGCCAACCCATCCCACCAAAAAAGAACCACCGCTGCCGGAATCGCCTTACGCCGGATGATACGCGGCAGCACCCATTCAGCAAGGAATCCAGGTTATGACCCGAACCGTCGTTGCTTCTGCGAGCAAGGAGGCCGTCATCGGTTTCGACCAGCCGTTCTGCGTGATCGGCGAGAGGATCAATCCGACCGGCCGCAAGAAACTGGCAGCGGAAATGATCGAGGGAAACTTTGCGACCGTCGAAGCCGATGCGTTGGCGCAGGTCGCTGCCGGGGCAACGATGCTCGACGTCAATGCCGGTGTGACCTCGGTCAATCCGAACGAGACGGAACCGCCGCTGCTCGCGAAGACGATCGAGCTTGTGCAAGGTCTGGTCGACGTGCCGTTGTGCATCGATTCGTCGGTGCCGGCCGCGCTGGCGGCAGGCCTCGAAGTTTGCAGGGGACGGCCGCTGCTCAACTCGGTGACCGGGGAAGAGGACCGGCTCGAAGAGGTGCTGCCGCTGGTCAAGAAGTACGACGTGCCGGTGGTCGCAATCTCCAACGACGAGAGCGGGATTTCAGAAGACCCCGACGTGCGTTTCGATGTGGCGCGCAAGATCGTCAACCGGGCGGCGGACTTCGGCATTGCCCCGCATGACGTCGTGGTCGATCCGCTGGTGATGCCGATCGGGGCGATGGCAACCGCCGGTCGGCAGGTGTTTCAGCTGGTGCGCCGCCTGCGTGACGAGCTCAAGGTCAACACGACGTGCGGTGCATCCAACATCTCGTTCGGTCTGCCGAACCGGCACGGCATCAATGCCGCGTTCCTGCCGATGGCGATTGCGGCCGGCATGACGTCGGCGATCATGAACCCGCTCAGGCCGCAGGAAATGGAGGCGGTCAGGGCCGCCAATGTGCTGATGTCGACAGATCGGGATTGCCTGACGTGGATTACCACGTATCGTGAGCCGGCTGCCGATGGCGGTGAGGGCGGCGGTGGTCGGCGCGGGCGACGTGAAGGGCGCCGGCGGCGTGAGGGCTGAGCGCCAGGCGATGGGCCAAAGCTGCCTGCCAGCCAACGAGACGCCAGCCAACGAGACGCCAGCCAACGAGACGCCAGGCAACGAGGCGCCAGGCAACGAGGCACTGGCCGCCGGGCACGGCGCAGGTGCGGTCGAGGAGCGGTGAGCGGTCATGGGCGAAGGCGAGACTGGTTCCGACGATATCGGTCCCGACGATACGGTGCGCATTGCCTTTATGCCGAGCGGCCGGCGGGGTGAATTCCCGCGCGGTACGACGATCCTCGATGCGGCGCGGGCGCTCGGTGTCTATGTCGAGTCGGCCTGCGGCGGGCGCGCCATCTGCGGTCGTTGCCAGATCATGCTGGCGCAAGGCGCGTTTCCCAAGCTCAACATCGAAAGCCGGCCGGCGCATGTGACCGCGCCCAACGATGTCGAGGTGACGTTCAAGGGGGAACACGGTCTGCGCTCCGGCCGACGGCTCGGTTGCCAGACGCAAATCCTCGGCGATATCGTGGTCGACGTTCCCGCCGACTCGCAAATGCACCGCCAGATCGTGCGCAAACGGGTCGACCAGAAACGTCTTCCGGTTGATCCCGCGGTGCGGCTCTTTACGGTTACTGTCGCCGAACCCGACATGCATCATCCGTCGGGTGACCTGGAGCGCGTTTATTCTGCACTGAAAGCGCAGCACGACGTGGATGTCGCGCAAACGGCGCACAGCGTGCTGCCAAGACTTCAAAAGGCGCTTCGCGCGGAGGCATGGACCGTGACCGTTGCGGTGCTTGACGACGGGCGGTGGCCGGCAACGATCGTCGAGGTGTGGCCCGGGCGCCGGGTTCGCGCCCTGGGGCTGGCGGTCGATCTCGGCTCGACGACTATTGCCTGCCAGCTCGTCGACCTCCGGCGCGGGCGCGTGCTCAGCTCGGCCGGCCTGATGAACCCGCAGATCCGGTTCGGTGAGGACCTGATGAGCCGGGTCTCATACGTGATGATGAACCCCGGCTCGGAAGCCGAGATCACGGCGGCGGTGCGCGAGGCACTGTCATCGCTGGCGGCAAAGGTCTCGCGTGAGATCGGAGCCGAACCGACCGACATCTTCGAGATCGTGTTGGTCGGTAACCCGATCATGCACCACTTCTTTCTCGGCATCGACCCGACCGAGCTCGGCGGGGCGCCGTTCGCGCTCGCGAGCGGTTCGGCGCAAACCATGAAGGCGGCGGACGTCGGCCTGGCGTTGCATCCTGAGGCGCGGCTTTACACGCCGCCGCTGATCGCCGGCCACGTCGGTGCCGATGCCGCCGCCGTTGTGCTGGCGGAGCGCCCCTATCTGGACGACGAGACGACGCTGATCGTCGACATCGGTACCAACGCGGAAATCGTTCTCGGCAACAAGGAGCGCCTGCTTGCCTGTTCGTCGCCAACGGGGCCGGCGTTCGAGGGCGCGGAGTTGTCGTCGGGCCAGCGCGCGGCGCCCGGTGCCATCGAGCGGGTGCGGATCGACCCGGAAACGCTGGAGCCGCGCTACAGGGTGATCGGCAGTGAGCTTTGGTCCGACGAGGACGGTTTCGAGGAGGAGGTTGCAACCACCGGCGTGATCGGGATCTGCGGGTCCGGCGTGATCGAGGCGATCGCCGAGATGTTCATGACCGGTATCATCGATCGTGACGGTGCGTTCCGCGACGAGGCGGTCGCGCAATCCGGGCGCATCCGCCCGATGGGCCGGGTCAACGCCTACTTGCTGCACGAGGGCACGCCTGAGATCACGATTACGCAGAACGATGTGCGGGCGATCCAGCTCGCCAAGGCGGCGCTGCAGGCCGGGGCGCGACTGTTAATGGAAAAGCTCGGCGTCAGTGCCATCGAACGCATCAAGCTTGCCGGGGCTTTCGGTAGCCACATCGATCCGACCTATGCCCTAATACTCGGGCTGGTGCCGGACTGCCTGCCGGAAAACGTGCTCGCTATCGGCAATGCCGCCGGCACAGGCGCGCGTATGGCGCTGCAGGACCGACGCACGCGGGCCGAGATCGAAGCGCGCGTGCATGACATCGAGAAGATCGAGACGGCGGTCGAGCCGCGCTTCCAGGAAGAGTTTGTCGCGGCGATGGCGTTCCCGCACCGCGATGACCCCTATGGCGCGCTGAAAACGGCCGTGATGCTTCCGGACTGGGCCGCGGCCGATGCCACAGGTCGCGGCGGGCGCCGGCGCGGACGACGGCGCAGTTGAGCGTGCGGACATGAGGCGGGCGCGCATCTGGCCTTGCCTCTATCAGCCAATGAGACTTGAACGCCCCTGGCGCGCTTTGAGACGCGCAGGCGCGAGGCGTTCGGCTGCGCGCCGGTGCAAAGAGCCGACGCCGGGATTGGAATTGCCATTCCCTACGACACCTGCAAGCTTGTAGGCTGGTACAGGATTGTGAGGTGAAATTCCATGAGGGTTGGTGTCGAGGTTGGCGGGACGTTCACCGACCTGTGCCTGATCCGGGACGGCCGGGTCGTAGTTACCAAAGTACCCTCAACGCCGCAGTCGCCGGATGTCGGAGTCCTGAACGCGATCGATGCGGCGGGCATCGACATGGCGGTGGTCGACGATTTCGTTCACGGCTCGACGGTGGCGACCAATGCGGTTCTGGAGCGCAAGGGCGGCCGCATCGGGTTTCTCGTTACCAAAGGCATGAAGGATATTTTTGCGCTGCAGCGCCACGACCGCGCGGCAATCTATGATCTGCACTACCAAAAGCCGGTGCCGGTCGTCGCCTTGGAAAACATACTTGAAATCGACGAGCGCCTCGCCGCCGATGGCCAGGTCGTCAGGCGGTTTGATCGTCAGCGGGTGGAAACGGCTCTCAGGCAGTTTCTGGCTGGGCGGGACATTCAGGCGATCGCCATCTGTCTGCTCCACAGTTACATCAATCCCGCGCATGAACGGGCGCTCGCCAGCACGGTCCAAGCCATCGCACCGGGTCTGCCGATCACGTGCTCATGCGATGTATCGCCGGAGTTCCGGGAGTATGAACGGGCGTCGACGACGGCGCTGGCAGCCTATGTGCAGCCGGTGATCGAAAGCTACCTCGGTCGCCTCGTCCAGGAACTGGAGGATCGTGGTTTCCGGGGCCGCTTCAGCGTCATGCAATCCAACGGCGGGCGCATGCCGGCGCAGGCGATGGGCAAGAACGCGATCGCGGCGTTGTTTTCCGGGCCGGCCGCGGGCGTAACAGGTGCGATACGGTCGGTCAGCGCCAGCGGCTGCGCCAATATCATCACGCTCGACATGGGCGGCACCAGCACCGATGTTTCGCTCGTCGACGACGGCAAGCCGGATATCGCGCCGCAAACCAGGATCGATGGCTTGCCCGTGCGTTCGCCGGTTATCGATATCGCGACCGTCGGTTCGGGTGGCGGGTCAATCGCCTGGATCGATGATGGCGATCTGCTCCGCGTCGGGCCGCGCTCGGCCGGGGCGGATCCCGGGCCTGCGTGCTATGGGCGAGGCGGGACGTCGCCAACCGTGACCGATGCCCATCTGATCCGCGGCACGCTGCAACCCGGATCGTTTCTCGACGGCAGAATGCGCGTTGACCGGGATGCCGCAATCGCAGTCTACCGCACGCTATCGAAGCGGGCCGGGCTCTCGCTTGCGGATATGGCCGACAGTGTCGTCAGGCTGGCGGAGGCGAGCATCGTGCGCGCAATTCAGCAGGTCTCGACAGAGCGCGGGCGCGATCCTCGCGACTATGTTCTCGTTCCCTACGGCGGTGCCGGCCCGCTGCATGCGGCGCGGGTTGCGGAAGATCTCGGCATTGCAAGGGTGGTGATCCCCGCGAGCGCCGGGGTTTTGTCGGCCGTCGGGCTGCTCAAATCCGACTACGTTCATTATCGCGCCAGGACCCAACGTTTGCGTCTGGGTGGTGATGCCCTCGCGACCGTCAAGGATTTGCTCGGCGATCTGCGCCGCGAGGCGGAAGCCTACCTCGCCGGAGTTGGCCTGCAACAAGCGCTTACGTTTCAATTTGCGCTCGACATGCGTTACGTCGGCCAGGCGTTCGAGGTCGGGGTGGCGCTCCCGCCGGACCTGGAGCGCCTGACCGTCGAGGATATTGCGGCCGGGTTTCAAGAGGCCCACCATCGCGTGTTCGAGTTTTCGAAACCGCCGGACGACCCGGTGGAGATCGTTTCGTTGCGGATCGCGGCGAACGCGCCTGAAAGCCTGCCGGATGGCGCCGCGGACACGCGGTTGAAGTCGCGTGCGGCGGGCGAAGCCCGGACGGTTGAAATTCGCGAAGACGGGGCAACGCTCAGCAGTGTCGTCATCAAGCGTTCCGCGATGGGCGGGCGGCGGCAGCCGGGCCCGGCGATCATCGAAGACGGCACCTCGACGGTCTACGTGCCGCCGGGCTGGACCGCGAATGAGGCGGCCGACGGCATGCTGATCCTTGAGCACGGAGGCTAAGGCGGTGGCACTGTCACAGGTGGACCAGGCGATCATCAATCGCGCGTTGATCGCCGCCGCGCACGAAATGGGGACCAAGCTCATCCGGTCGGCCCACTCTCCCATCGTGAGAGAAGCGCAGGACTGTTCGGCCGCGATCCTCAGCGCGCGCGGCGAGGTTGTCGCGCAGGCCGAGTTGACGGCGATCCAGCTCGGTTCGATCACCCAAACCTTTGCGCCCTGTCTCGCGATGTTTCCGCCGGAAACGCTCAAAGACGGTGACTTCTTGATCAACAACGATCCGTTCAACGGCGGCCAGCACATCCAGGACATCTTCATTTTCTCGCCGATTTTCCACGCCGGCCGGCTGATCGGTTTCAGTGCCTCGGTCGTCCATCATATCGATCTCGGCGGTGGTGCTCCCGGCCTCAATCCCGCGGCCGGCGACGTTCATCAGGAAGGACTGATCTTCCCGCCGTCGCGCTACAGCATCGATCGCGACTGGCAGGGTGGCCCGCTGGAGCGGCTGATCGCGGCAAACGTGCGTATGCCGGAAGCAACGATCGGCGACATCAACGCGCAATTCGCCGCAAACTTGGTCGGTGCCAAGCGCCTCAAGGCGCTTGGCGAACGGTTTGGTGTCGATGACCTCGCAACGGCAATGGATGCGATGCTCGATTATTCCGAGCGCCGGGTGCGCGGCGCCGTCGCCAGGCTCGCAAACGGGACTTATCGCGCTGAAGCCGCGCTTGACGATGACGGCCTCGGAGACCTGCCGGTTGTCATTCGCGCGCAGGTGACAATCGGCGACGAAGCGATCAACATCAGCTTCGAGGGAACCGATCCGCAGGTTGCAACAAACCTCAACTGTCCCTTCGCTTCGACATTTGCATCCGCCGTAGCATGCGTGAAGTCGGTGCTGACCAGCCCGGACATTCCGTTCAACGACGGGGTTGCGCGAGTGATCTCGGTGGATGCGCCTTTCGGGTCAATTCTCAATCCCAAGCCACCGGCGCCGGTGCGCGCGCGGCTGGTTGCCTCGCATCGCGTCTTCAATGCGGTGATGAAGGCGCTTTCCCACGTCGCGCCCGAGCGTGTGATCGCCGAAGGCTTCGATACCACGACGCCCGTCTGCCTCAGCCATCTCGGCCCCGAGGGCTACAACATTTATCTCGAGATACTCGGAGGCGGATACGGCGCCGGTGCAGGCAATGACGGCTGTGACGGCGTCGATTGTCCGCTGTCCAACTGCGCCAATATTCCGGTGGAAGCGCTGGAGATGGACTATCCCTTCGTCAGGGTCGAGCAGTATGCGCTGATCCCGGGTTCGGGCGGCGCTGGGGCGCGGCGCGGCGGACACGGGTTCGAGCGCAACTACCGCATCCTGAGCGACGGTGTTCAATTCGCCACCTACAGCGATCGGTTTACCAGACCGGCGGAAGGACTGTTCGGTGGCCGCCCAGGGCGTCCGGCGGAGATGTTGATCGAGCGGGACGGAGGATCGGTCAAGCTCAAGTCGAAGACCGGTACGCAGCTTCGCACGGGCGATCTCCTGGTCGTGCGCACCGGTGGCGGCGGTGGCTATGGTGCACCGAATGAGTAGACTTGCGTGCAAAAAAAAATCGATCAACCCGCGGGAAGGAGTACGCGCATGGGGGTGCTGGTCCTCTACATGGTCAAGTATGAAAACGATCAGAAGGAAGCGATGGTCAAAGACGCTGCCATGCGTGACCGGGCGCTGGTTCATCGCAAGGCGATTGCGGACTTCGGCGGTACGCCGATCGCGCAGTTCGGCTCGTACGGAGAATACGACATGGTCTACATCTACGACATGCCTGACGAGAAGGCGCTGGCGGCCAACCTGCATCTGACGGACAGCTACGGCCTTGCCAAATACAGCAAGGCGATCCCGCTGCTGTCGAGTGACGACTTCGTGCAGTCACTCAAACTCGCCGATGAAACGCCGACGGGATACACACCGGCGACATCATCGGGGGATGGGTGAGAGGGGTCGTGGGCGCGCGCGTCGCGTGGTCGAGGACGGACGGGGAAATGGGGCATCGTCGGCGATGCGGCAGGTGATGCGGGGCAGGCGTTTCGCCCGCGCTGACATCGCCGTGCCCTGATGGTTGATGGAGGCGGTCTTCAGCGAACACGGCGCCGCCGGAGCGCTTCCAGCGACCGCGCTCCGTCAGCTTCGGATCTCGCCTGTGTTTTGCGGGAGGTCGTAGTTGACCCATAAAGGTCACTAGTGGGTGCAGAACGCGCAGTCGTCGGGGGCGGGACGAGTATCCTCGCCGGAGGCTCGGAGACCATTGCCATCGCGTTTCGAGCTTGGTGGTGCATATCGGGATTGGAGGCGTTCATGACAGAAAGCGTCCGTGGCTATGGCCGTTTGATCGACCATATCGGAATTGCTGTGCGCAACATCGAGGCAAGTCGCCGATTCTATCGGGCAGTTTTCGAAGTCCTCGAGGTCCCCGTGGGTGGGGAAACAGAAGAATATCTATGGGCAGATGAGCTGTTCATCACGACGCGTGACAGTACCGAGGCCGCCGGAAAACTCACGGGCCGCCAGCACATCGCTTTCCAGGCCAAGAACCGTGAAACGGTTGATCGCTTCCATGAGGCGGGTCTCAAGGCGGGAGGGCTCGACAACGGCGCACCCGGCGAACGGTCATACCATCCTGGTTACTACGCGGCCTTCTTGCTCGACCCTGACGGCAACAACATCGAAGCCGTCTATCGCGGCGAGACGATGCGCAGTGCGGACGCCGTAATGGTCACTTTCTGCGACCGCAACAATCGCGACTGACCTGGGCGGAAGCACCGGAAAGTTGCGTGGGTGGTGATCTGCCTTTCCAATCCAAGGCGCGCGTTGCGTGCCGCGCTATTCCGGCAATCAGATCGACGGCTCCTGGCTCTCTGCGACACGCCGGTGCTGCAGTGCGACGGCCGCCATTGCCAGCGTCGCACGACGCTTGTGATGTGCGGGAACTCGCTTGCAGCCCGGAACGGCAGTTGCCGCAACCCGCAACCGTCAGACCTCGTCTTTGGTGGATCATTGCGGGAAACGCCACGGTTGTTTTGGTGTCGAGGCCTGATCCCCTCGTGATCATCGGCTGTTGCGGAATCGAAGTACCAGTTCGGTGCTGCTGGACTTGGGTTCGCGAGGCTTCATAATATTACGACAGCCTTGTCTTAGCTGCTCACACGGGAGTCTGATGCTCCATGACGGTCAATGAGATACTGCAAAAAATCAGCGAGGGTCGAACCGACCTTGTATTTGATCTTCTCCAACAATCGAATTGGCGCGACGCATTGAGCACAGGAGGCGTCTCCCCCATCCGATGGTTTGTCTACTACAACGACGTAACTGCATTGAGAGCAATCGAAGCCGCCGCCGGATCGCTCGTCGGCATCGATCTGAACGAGGAATTGAATAGCGCAGCATTCTTCGGTCACTGGAAGGTTTGCGACTTCCTCATTTCACGTGGTGGCGACCCCCAAGCAGCCCTCGCAGATACTGGTGAGACGCCGTTGCATAGTGCCCTGTGTAAGGCGGGCAGGCCGTATTTCGCCTATACGGTTCGCCTACTTCTTGAGCGCGGCGCGGATCCAAACGTTTTCACGATCCCAGACCGCGAGACGTCAGCATTCATGCGCGACGTCCGAACGAAAGGTGAAACACCTCTCCACCGGGCTGCTGCCTTTGCCGATCCTGACATCATAGAAATGCTGCTAGCTCATGGTGCCAAGAAAGATGTTCGGGACGCCTTTGGTGACACTCCTCTGACCTGGGCAAGCTGGCATTTGAGACCGGGTCGCGTGCTTCAGCTGTTGGCATTTCCACCGCATAACATCACCGACAGACACGTCGCGATGAGTACCAGCGACCATGGCTTCGGCTGGGGCGAAAGCATGGAAAGAAAGTTTGTCGGCGAATACGCGCCGTTGAGCTAGAGTATTTCCTTCGTAGGCGGAATTGCATCTGAACGACCGGGCCGACCGTTGACATTTTGGATCGGGACGATCCCCCTTCCGACCGCCCGATATAATGATGGGGTGGGTGGTTGCAAAGGGGAACGGGTTGGTTTCAGCTCAACCTGAAACGCCATAGCCATCTGAATGGACAAATATCTAACGGACGTTGATCGAATGTTTTGATCGGCCTGTGGTGAAGGGCAATCGTCCGATCCGACAGTGGGAGACAGATCAATTTCCGGCCCGGCGTTGCGTGCAGTGGCCGGATGGCGCCGGTGGCGGCCTGCCGCTTAATCTCTTACGTGATTCCCGTCGTCGCTCACGCCTGTGTAAGCTGGCCCGGATAGCATCGCCGCGCGTGGTGAGCGACGGTTGCCAGGGCCGATGCACGGCACAGGGGAGGACGCGAACAGATGAGCGAACGGATCATTCCGCAGCCGACACCGGAGACGGAGCATTTCTGGGAAGGAGCCCGAAACGGCGAATTGTTGCTGCAGAAATGCGGGTCGTGCGCGCACACCTACTTTCCGCCGCGGCCGTTTTGCCCGGAGTGCGGTTCGCGTGACGTCGCAGTGATCAAGGCCTCCGGCAAGGGCAAGCTCTACAGCTACATCATCAATCACCTGCCGGCGCCCGGCATGACGCCGCCGTTTACCGTCGCCGTTGTCGAACTGGAGGAAGGCCCACGGATGATGAGCAACATCCTCGAGTGCGAGCCGAGCCCGGATGCGCTGGAACTCGACATGGCGCTGGAAGTGACCTTCGAGAAGCTCAGCGACGAGATCTCGCTTCCCCAGTTCAAGCCGGCGAAAGCCTGAGGGAGGCGCACATGGCTATGACACGGAACGCCGTTGCGGTGGTCGGCGCGGCAGAGACAACGGACCTCGGCAAGATCCCGCACATGTCGCAGCTGCAGCTGCATGCGGATGCCGCGCTCAACGCGCTGGCGGACTGCGGACTGACCATCAAGGACATCGACGGGATTGCCACGGCCGGTCACGATACCACCGAGCTGACCCACTATCTCGGCCTGACGCCGACGTGGATGGACGGGACCTCGGTCGGTGGCTGCTCGTTCATGGTGCACGTGCGCCATGCGGTTGCAGCGATCGAGGCGGGGTTGTGCACAACGGCGCTGATTACCCACGGCGAGAGCGGACGCCACCGCATCGGCCAGTTCGGCAGGCCGGTGTTTCCGTCGCTGTTTCAGACGCAGTTCGAGCAGCCCTACGGCGTCACCTTTCCGCCGACGCGCTTTACGATTCCCGTGCTGCGCGCGATGAAAGAGACGGGGCTGAGCGAAGAGCAACTGGCGATGGTCGCCGTCGTGCAGCGCGAGTGGGCGGGAAAGCATCCGCGGGCCAGTTTCCGGGATCCGATCACCGTCGATGATGTGCTCGGCTCGCGCATGATCTGCTATCCGTTCCGGTTGCTGATGTGCTGCCTGGTGACCGACGGCGGCGGAGCGCTTATTCTGACGTCTGCGGAACGCGCCAGGGACTTCCCGACGAAGCCGGTCTACATTCGCGGCACCGGCGAGAGCGCCGAGACGCCGTTGATCAGCCAGATGCAGGATTTCACCTCATCGCGGGCGTTCCGCGTGGCGGGCAGCACGGCGTTCGAGAATGCCGGCATCACGCACGATGATGTCGACCACCTGATGATCTACGATGCCTTCGCACACCTGCCGATCTACGGCCTCGAAGATCTCGGATTTGTCGGGCGTGGCGAAGCGGGCGCGTTTATCGCCGAAGGCAATACGCGGCCCGGCGGTAAGCTGCCGCTCAATACCAATGGCGGCGGGCTTTCCTACATGCACTCCGGGATGTACGGCATGTATGCCCTGCAGGAGAGCGTGCGCCAGATGCGCGGGACGTCGCCGGCGCAAATCGAAGGCGCCAAGATCTCGGTGTGTCACGGCGTCGGCGGCATGTTCGCCGCCAGCGGTACGGTCGTGTTCACAAACGAGGCATGAGAGAATTCCGCTCGGCGTTTACGATGCCGGGCCGGCTTTACCCGCAATGCGTCGAGATGCCGGATGGAGAAAAGATCTTTTCCATCAGCCGAACATTGGAGCGGCCGGTGTTCAGCCGCAGCGGGACGACACCGGTTTCAGTCGGCGGCGCATTCACGCCGCCGGTGATGCAGGGGTGCCGGCGTTGGTTGAAGCGGCCGAAAAGTCCGCCAGCCGCCTGACGCGCACGGCGGTGATGCGGTTGCGGCTCTTGCGCAGGATTTCGAAGCGGTAGCCGTAGAACGTAAATGCCTGGCCCGGTTCCGGGATCGTCTGGGCTTCGTGGATGACGAGACCGGCAATCGTAACGGCCTGGTCGTCCGGCAGGTCCCAGTCCATTTCGCGGTTGAGATCGCGAATGGCGACGCCACCGTCAACATTGACGGTGCCGTCGGCCTGCGGACGGATCGAGATGTCGCCGACGTCATGTTCGTCCACGATCTGGCCGACGATCTCCTCGAGAATGTCCTCAAGCGTGATCAGGCCCTGTACTTCGCCATACTCATCGACAACCAGGGCGAGCTGCGATTTGCGCTGCTGGAACGCGCTCAGCTGGTCGCTGACACTGGTCGTGTCGGGCACGAACCACGGGTCGGATGCGATCTTGCGGATGTCGATCTCGTCGATCGCCCAGTTGCACTTGCCGAGGGCTGCGAGGAGGTCCTTGGAATGCACCACGCCGACAATGTTGTCCGGTTCGCCCTCCCAGATCGGCATGCGCGTATACTGACTCTTCAAGACATCATCGACGATCTTTTGCGGCGCATCCGAGGCATCGATGGTTTCCATTTCGGTGCGGTGGACCATGATGTCGTCGAGCTGGAGTTCCTTGAGGTCGAGTACGCCGCCAAGCTGCTGCGCCTCGCCTTTGGCAACGGTGCCTTCGCGCGTCGACAGCTCGATGGTGCCGCGAAGCTCATGGGTTGCCAGAATGTTGGCTTCGTCGTCACTGCGGCTGGGGGTGAGCCTCAGGATCTGACGAACGACGAAGTCGATGATTGTGGTCAACGGCCTGAGCAGCGTGATCAGCAGGTGCATGACCGGGGCAATGACAAGCGCAAACCTGTCCGGTGCAACGATGGCGTAAGTCTTCGGCAGGACCTCGCAAAAGATGACTACGATCATGGTCAGGATCGCAGTTGCGTAGAACACGCCGGCCTCGCCGAAGATGCCAATCAGCAGGCTGGTGGTGAGCGCTGAGGCGAGGATGTTGACGAGGTTGTTGCCGAGAAGGACCGTGCCGATGATGCGTTCCGGTTTGTCGAGCAACTGGCTGACTTTGCCGGCGCGCTCATTGCCGCCCAATTCGAGGGCATGCATGCGGGCGCGGGAGACCGCCGTCAGAGCGGTTTCCGAACCGGAAAAGAACGCCGACAGCAACAGCAGAACGAAGACGGCGATCAGCGTGAAAATCAGAGACGTTTCAACAATCATGGGAGCGGTCTTTTTGAACCTTGCGTGGCCCGAATTCGGTGGCCGGCCGTCGGCCGGCCGGCGCAGCATTCATGGACCATAACGCTACGGCGTTGAAGGGAGGTTTTCAGCGATGGAAAATCTGCGATGCTGTGAGAATTAAACGATCGTTGCGCAGTTATCCCCGCCTTTGCCAGAAACTTTATACTCGTCAGTGCCACACCTCTTCACAGGGCACGCGCTCGAGAGCTGGTCGGGTGGGTGAGGTGGGTGCAACGGTTAAATAGGTCCGGCGACGCAGTTTTTGAACCTCAAATACTGCCGGATCGGCCTGGATACGGAACATCAGCTAGCCTGTGTCGTGACTGCCGTTCACGAGGCGCCCGCCAGATGGCGCGGTGCCAGTCCGTGAGCAACCCGGAGCAATGGGATACGCTGCGGGACCGGCGGCCGGCGATTCACCGTTGCAGCGGAGCGGCTCAGTGGCCGTATCCTTCCTAGACAAAGTTTGAGCAGGCCCGACCGCTCCGCGCCCTCGATCGGCGATGTGTAAGGTTTTGCTTGCATATACAAACTTCATTCAACGGCGATTGACGCTCTTTGCCAACCGGCTGTTGCCGCTGGCGCAGCGGCGCGGCCATGGTGGAAGGCCTGTCAGGTTGGCGAGAGAATTGCCTGACGGGCCTTGTTTGACAGGAACCTGGCCGCCCGGGAGGCCGTCAGGGTTGCTATTTGTTGCCGGTCGCGGCTGCCGTCAGGCCCATCAGCGCCTTGGTCATTTTGTCAAAAATGGCGTCCTTGCCGGAAATTGCGTGTCGCTTTTGAAGTGCGGCCGGCAACGTGTAGGTGAGGTGAACCTTGCCGTCGGCGTCCTTCCATGCCAGCGCCTTCATCGGCAGGTCGAGGCCGATTTGACGATTGGCCTGCATCAGCGGCGTGCCGAGTTTCGGGTTGCCGAAAATAAGGAGTTCGGTGTCGGGCAGTTCCAAGCCGGCCTTGCGCGCACCGCCGGCGTGATTGACGCGGGCCATCACAGTGATGCCCTTCGACTCGAGAATCTTGGTCAGCCTGTCGAGGGTTTCCTTGACCGAATACTTGCTCGCAATCGTGCGGAATTCGCCATCGGCGGCTTTGGCGGGCAGGGCGAGGAGCAGCGCGGCAAACAGAAGGATCGGCAAACGCATCGGAAACCTCCGAAGTTACTTTGGGTTATGAGTGCAGGCGTTAGTTTAGCGTGTCCGCTTAGCCGGACAAGGCGGCAACAGAACAATCACTCCGCTGCAACTTTTGGTGATCGCTCGGCGGACGCATCGATTGCTTTCTGGCGCCAGATGAAATGAATGTTGCGGGCGTAGATCAGCAGGCCGGTGCCCTGACCGAGGATGAAAACGGGATCGACGCGGTAGAGCGCATAGGCAAACAGCATCAGGCCGCCGGCAAAGCTGAAATACCAGAACATTTCCGGCACGATCGACTGCTTGGCGCGCTCGCTCGCGATCCATTGCACGATAAAGCGCATCGAAAACATCAGCTGTGCGGTGAAACCAACCGCCAGCCAGACGATTTCGGTGGTCGACGTGCCGGCCCACCATGCGGCCAATTTGGTAACGAGTGCGTCCATGCAACCTCTGAGCAACGTTGGATGACGGAATGGTTCAGTCGTTCGGCTCACGGTTTCCGACAGCGTGGCCGTGCCTGGCATCTGCAACCGGTGTCGCGATGTCCTCGGTCGTCCTGGGGTGGCGGGTGCGCCGTCGCAGCCAGCTCACACCAACCAGATCGTAAAGTCCAACCAGCGCGCGAACAAGGTTCGAATACTTCGACGTGCCGGCCCGGCGTTCGCGGTCATTCACCGGCACATAGGCGACCTGGTGGCCGTAGCTCTGAAACAGCGCCGGCAAGTATCGGTGAACGCTGGTGAAGAACGGCAGCAGCAAGAATGCGTCACGATGGTAGACCTTGAGTCCGCAGCCGGTGTCCGGGCAGTTGTCGCGCAGGACGGCGTCGCGGATCCAGTTGGCGGCTTTCGAGGCGAGGCGCTTCGAGCCCTGGGCCTTGCGCGTGGTGCGCACGCCGCCGACAAGGGCTGTGCCCGGTTCGCCCGGCGCTGCCAGCCGTTCGAGCAACCTGGGGATGTCACGGGGGTCGTTCTGGCCGTCGCCGTCCATTTGCGCAATGATCGGATGGCGGGCGGCCAGGATGCCGGTGCGCAGTGCGACGCTTTGGCCGCTGCGCGCCTCGTGGCGGATATAGCGCAGGCCGGGGAAGGATTGCTGGGCGATCATCGCCTTTATCTCGTCAGGGGTCGCATCGTCGCTGCCGTCGTCCACGACGATCACTTCGCCGAGAGTTTCTGCCGGCAAAACCTCGTAGGTTTCCGCCACCAGGCGACCGATGTTTCCCGCTTCGTTCATGGCTGGCAGGACGACGGATATGCGCATAAGACGTTCAATTCCGCGGATGGGACGCGCTAGGTTGGGGTCGAGTTTGGGCTTCGTTGAGGCCAAATGCCGGGGTTTGCGCAAAGCCAACAAGCAGGTAAATCAGCGCAGAGGCTCAGGGGTATGCGACCGGCCGCGCAAATCGGGCTGTGAGCGCAGTCAGGACAAGAGAAAATGGCATTATCGGCATTTGATCTGAAGGGCGAGGCGACCGCCGGGCAATGGGCGTTACGGCTCGGCGCGGTGCTTGCCGGGCTGACGCTGTTGCGCATTGTTGCGCTTTATTTCAACGCCACGGATTTGTTTTTCGATGAGGCGCAGTATTGGTCGTGGAGCCTCAATCCGGCGTTCGGCTATTACTCCAAACCGCCGATGATCGCCTGGCTGATCGGGTTTTCGGGCGACGTGTGCGGCAGCAGCGAGTTCTGCGTGCGGCTGCCATCGCCGCTCATTCATGCGGTAACGGCGTTTGCTGTGTTTGCGATCGGGTGGCGGCTTTACGATGCGCGGACGGGGTTCTGGAGCGGCCTTGCCTTTGCGACCTTGCCTGGTGTCTCGCTGTCGGCGGGAATCATATCCACGGACGTGCCGCTGCTGTTATTCTGGGCGCTGGCGATCCTGGTGCTGACCTACCTGCTCGAGGATAGGCCGCGGTGGTGGGTGATGCCGGTTCTCGGCCTGGTGATCGGTCTCGGTCTCAATGCGAAATATGCGATGGCCTACTTCGTGGTGTGCGCGCCGCTCTACTTCGCACTGACGCCGAAGCACAAGCACTTGCTCGGTGACTGGCGGTGGTGGGGCGCCGTCGCCATCGGCGTGGCGATCATCACGCCGAACCTGCTGTGGAACTACGAGAACAGCTTTGCAACGTTTGCGCACACCGCCGACAACGCGCGATGGTCGGGCGCGTTGTTTCGGCCGCACAAGGCGATCGAGTTCTTCGGTGCGCAGTTTGGCGTGTTCGGGCCAATCCTGTTCGCCGGGCTGCTGATCATCTCGATGCGCTGGTACAAGGGCGATCTGCCCGATCAGGACCGGCTGCTGCTGGCGTTTTCTGCGCCGATCATTGTGATCGTGATCGTGCAGGCGTTCATTTCACGGGCGCATGCGAACTGGGCGGCGGTCGCCTATGTGTCGGCGACCGTGCTGGTTACGGCGACGATGATCCGCGACCTGTCCTGGGGCTGGCTGCGGGCGTCTTTGATGCTGCATGTCGGGATCCTGCTCGCGCTGAGCCTGCTGGTTGCCAACGCCGGCAGCTTCAGGCTGCCCAACGGCGAAGATCCGTTCGCGCGGACGTTGGGCTGGGAAAACATTGCCAAGGAGACGAAAAGGCAGATCGACAAGGCGCAAGCAGAAGGCAAGCCGTTCAGCAGCATTTTGACGCTCGACCGTTCGGTGACAGCGGAGCTCCTTTATTATCTGCGCGACGATCCGACGCCGATCCGTGCATGGGCACCGAAAGGGCGACCGCGCGATCACTATCAGCTGACGCGTGCCTATCGCGGCAAGCTGCCGGATCCCGTGCTGCTCGTGGCAATCGGTGGCATTCCGTTTTGGGTTGCTGACCGCTTCAAGGAGGTCGAATACATCGCGGTTGAGAATGTCGCGGCTGGGGCCGGTGCACCGCGGCGGGTGACATATGCACGGCTGGCCGGCTTCAAGCGCCGCAAGTGACACAGGCCGGTAGACCCGCCGATAACGGGCGACAGGTAACAGGTAACACACAGACAAGACAGATCACAGGAGCCAGCGAGATGCTCAAGGGAAAAGTGGCGATCGTGACCGGTTCGACGTCCGGCATCGGACTTGGAATCGCCAAGGCACTGGCCGGCGCCGGTGCTGACGTGGTGCTCAACGGCCTCGGGTCAGAGGAAGAAAACAGCGAGCCGATCGCGGCCGTGCGGGCATTCGGCACGAGAGTGTCGTTCAATCCGGCCAACATGCTGCGCCACAACCAGATCGCCGACATGGTAGCAGCGAGCAAAGCGGAATTCGGGCACGTCGACATCCTGGTCAATAATGCAGGCATCCAGCACGTGGCGCCGGTCGAAGAGTTTCCGGTCGAAAAGTGGGATGCGGTGCTGGCGATCAACCTGTCGGCGGCGTTCCACTCGATGAAGGCGGCCATTCCGGGTATGAAATCGCGCGGATGGGGGCGGCTGATCAACATCTGTTCGGCGCACTCGTTGCGCGCTTCGCCGAACAAGGCAGCGTACGTTGCAGCCAAGCACGGGCTTGCCGGGCTGACCAAGGTCGTGGCGCTGGAACTGGCGACCAGCGGTGTGACCTGTAACGCGATATCGCCGGGGTTTGTGTGGACGCCTCTGGTCGAGCAACAGGTTCCCGATGTCGCCGCGGCCCAGGGGTTGAGCGAGGATGAAGCCAAGGCCTGGATCCTCGCCAAGCAACCAAGCGGTGAGTTTGCAACGGTCGACCAGGTCGGCGCACTTGCGGCATTCCTTGCCAGCGATGCCGCCGGAGCGATCACCGGTTCGAACTATTCGATCGACGGCGGTTGGACGGCGCAGTAGGGCCGGGGGTGATCGGCGGCGGAGACTTGAGTTCGGACAGGCTTGGGCTCAGACAGATTTGGGCGCACGCGGCGCGCGCTGCGGTTTGTCACGCTTTGCAACAGTTCAGGCAGCGCCGGAGATGAGCGGCCATGACACGCCTTCATCATGATCACTGGCAATGGCCGGATGATGCCGGTATCAAGCGGGTCAACATCGCGTTGCAGGGCGGCGGATCGCACGGCGCCTTCACCTGGGGAGTGCTCGACGGCCTCCTCGAGGACGGGCGCATTGCGATCGAGGGGATTTCGGGAACCAGCGCGGGCGCGGTCAACGCAATCGTCATGGCAGATGGCCTGATGCGCGGCGGACCGGATGAAGCGCGCCGGCAACTCGCTGAATTTTGGCGGACAGTCAGCCGTGAAGCAGCGGCTAGCCCGATCCAACGTACTGCGCTCGATATGCTGCTGAAGAGCTGGAGCCTGGATTCCAATCCGGCGCTGACCGCGCTGGAGATGATGTCACGCGTGGTTTCGCCTTATCAATTCAATCCGCTGAACTACAACCCGCTCGAGAACCTGCTCGAGCGCGAGATCGATTTTGCGCGGGTTCAGGCCTGTGATTGCCTCAAGCTGTTCGTTTCCGCGACCAACGTGCACACCGGCCGGGTGAAGGTTTTCAGCGGTGAGGAGATCACTGCCAAATCGGTCATGGCATCGGCATGCCTGCCGTATCTGTTCCAGGCCGTCGAGATTGACGGCGTGCCCTACTGGGATGGCGGCTATATGGGCAATCCCGTGCTGTTGCCGTTCCTCGACTGCTGCTTGTCGCCGGATGTGGTGATCGTGCAGGTCAACCCGATTTCACGGCACACGACGCCAACGACCGCGCGTGAAATCATGGATCGTGTCAACGAAATCTCGTTCAATGCACCGCTGGTCAAAGAATTGCGCCACGTCGATTTCGTCAACCGCTGCCTGCAGCGCGGTGAACTTGCCGGGCTCGGCTACAAGCCGATCCATTTGCATCGGATCGGCGGCGAGGACATCGTCCAGTTTCCTGCCTCGACGAAGTTAAATGCAGAATGGGCATTTCTCGAACACCTGCACGAGATTGGACGTCAGGCTGCGCTGCGCTGGCTGGCGCAGCATTTCGAAAGGATCGGCGTCGAGGGCACGCTCGAGATCGGCCTGTTCCACGAATCGGCGGCACCGGCCTCGCCCCTCAAGGCTCCTCGGTGAGTGAGATGCGCGGGCGTCATCACGCTTTCAAACCCGGTCCCTGCAAACCGGGACGGGTTCAAATTCCGAATCAGGTGTAGTTGTAAAGAGCGCACGCGTTGGTGTCAGTTGCCCAAGTTCGAGGCAGTGATTGCAACAATCGCGCAAAGCGTCAGCGCAATCGCAAGAAGGACTTCTGTGCGTCTCATCCGCATCCGTTTGCGCATCGATTGCCTGTTTCCGCTCATTCCCATTTGAACGGATCGTGCCACCGGCCTAATCGGCTCACCATTCCATAGAGTGCCGCGCGACAAGTGGGCACAGAACGGAGCGAATTTTTGCCCTAATTCCGGTCGTTTGCGTGCAGTGCAACAAGAATGCGAATGGCCGCGCAGGCCGCACCGTAACCGTTGTCGATGTTGCACACGACGATGCCCGGGGCACACGAGGTGAGGCTTGCTGCGAGGGCCGTTTCGCCGTTGCGGGACGCGCCGTAGCCGGTTGACGTGGGAACGGCAATCAATGGTTGTGTGATCAATCCGCCAAGCACGGTCGGCAATGCGGCGTCCATGCCGGCGATGGCGATGACGATGCGGTGCCGGCGAATCTCGTCGAGCCGTTCGAGCAAGCGCCAAAGACCGGCGACGCCAACGTCGAAGTAGGTGGATGATTCGATGGCGTGGAATGCGAGGGTGCGTTGTGCTTCGCGGGCGACAGCGGCATCGGATGTGCCGGCGGTGAGGATCGCGACGCTGCCGGCCTGGCTGCACAGCAACGGGCGATTGCCGCAAAACGCGGTTTGTGACTGCGGGTGGAAATCGAGACAGCTTGCGAGGCGTTGCGGCAGTTCGGCAAAGGATTCCCGGCTGAGACGCGTGAGCAGCATCGCATGGCCATCGGTGACGGCGACGTCGAGGATGGCCGCGATCTGGGCCGCAGACTTGTCCTGGCAGAATATCGCTTCGCCGAACCCGAGACGGCGGTCGCGGTCAAGGTCGAGTTTGATTTCGTCGCTTGTCATCGGGTTTGTTCAGCCTGTCCATCGTCGGTGCAAGGCCGGGCACCGATGAATGCACTGCCGCGCCGGTAAGGCGCAATGCTCAAGGCATAAGCCTGCGTGTCCGGCAGGTCGCGATGCAACCGTTCATGCAGTTCGGCAATGGCGTCGGTGGTGACGCGCGCCAGAGTTTCAGCATCGAGTTCAATGACCAGACCGTTAGCGCGAAGTCGGCAGCGCACCGTGTTGGGCCTGAGATGGGTTTTCAGCCAGCTTTCGATCCGATCGATGCGTTCGAGGTCCGGCTCAGAAATCGCAATGCCGGTTTCAACGCGACTCGACAGGCAGGGTGAAGCGGGAAGTTCGGCGAGATCGTCGTGGCCGAGCCGGCGGGCAAGGCGACGCACGTCGTGCTTGGTCATGGCGGCCTCGACAAAGGGATGGATGACACCGTGCTGGCGGGCTGCCACGAGGCCTGGCCGATAGTCGGCAAGATCGTCGCGGTTGGCACCGGAGGCGATGGCGCCTTCGACCAGGCCGCGCAAGCGTGCGTAAAGATTGGTTTTGCAGAAGTAGCAGCGATCGACAGGGTTGGCGCGGTAATTGGGATCGGCGAATTCGCCAGCGTCGATGATTGCGAAATCCCAGTTCTCGCGGGTGGCGAGGCGCTCGATGCGCGGCAGGGCGTCGGCGGGTACGGCCGGTGAAGTTGCGTGCGCCATTTTCACCATGCCGCGGCTGAGCGTTCGTTGCGCAAAGCTTGCAAGCGTCATCGAGTCGACGCCACCGGAGACGGCGATGGTGAGCGGGGCGGTGGCGTGCAGAGCAGCGGCCAGGCGTTCGATGCGGAACGCGAATGTTTTCGGCAGTGCTTCAGGCAGTGGGTCAGTCATCGTCGGTCCTGCTGTTTTGCAGCGCGCGCTGTTCGGCGAGCCTGGCGCGGCGCATGCGTTCGGCATGGCCATCGAATGATGCGAGATCGTCGCGTTCCGCCTTTGCGGTCGTGCCGGCCGACCGGAAGGCCTGCTTGACGCGAACGCCGTCGTCGTCCGTCGCGAGTTCACGTCGGAGGGTGGCGCGAGCGACGGTGCTGTGGCGCACGCCGAGTGTTGTCGTTTCATGGAACAGGAGTGCGGCAATGCGGTCGCCGGCATCGTGCGCGGCAAGGACCTGAAGTGCGGTGGCGATGCGGCCCTTTTTGGCGAACACGGGCCACTGGCAGACGTCGAGTACGCCGGGAGAAGATCGGATATGATCGAGTGCGATGGCGAGATCCTCGGCCGACTGGTCGTCGATTTCGCAACGAAGGACAACGACCGTGTCTTGCGTGGTCACGGGCGTCACCATGGGCGTGGTGACAGGCCTGGGGTCGCCGTAGAGCGCGGCGCGCAAGATGTTGCTGCGCGATTTGAGCGACCGAGTGCCAAATCCGATACCGCTGCCAAGCAACCTGCGTGGTGTCGGGTGCGCAGCCTGGCTGGGATCAAGGTAGTTCAGGATCGCGGCACCCGTCGGCGTTATGCGCTCGCCGTCCTCACCGTCGTCGTAGAGCGTGAAGCCCGTCAGGAGTTCGACTGTGGCGGGGGCCGGTACCGGCAGCATGCCGTGGGCGGTGCGGACCAAGCCGCGCCCGCGCGGCAACGCGCCGACCGACCAGGCACAGGGGTCGAGTTCGGCAATGATGGTCGCGGCCGTGACGATGTCGATGATCGAGTCCCAGGCACCGACCTCGTGAAACGACACGTCTTCGATGGCGACGCCGTGAATTTTTGCTTCGGCTGCAGCGAGCCGCGTAAAGATTGCCGTTGCGATTTTGGCAGTGGCGGAGGGCAGGTCCGAGTTGTGCAGCAGCTCGCGAATGTGGTGCCAATGGGTGTGCGCGTGGCCGCCGGCATGGGCGGCGCCGTGGCGGTGGTGGCCATGTTGTTGGCGTTCGTGATGCGGTTGCGCGTGTCCGTCGCTTACGCCCGCGGCAGGGCCGGGTTCCTCGACGACGAAGCGGCTGCCGCACAGGATCCCGTCGGAGTGCTTCGCCGTTTTGGCGGTCACGCCCTGTGGTGGTGCAAGTCGGGCGATTGCCGTTTCGCAAGCCGGCCACAGGGATGGCATTGCATCGAGGCATGCGGCAGCGAACATGTCGCCGGCGATGCCGCCGACGGCGTCGAGGTGGATTGCTCGTACGCGTCCGGGCAGCGTGTCGGTGCCCCCAATCGATGCGATGTCCTTCGATGTTCCGTATGATTCGGGCACGACTTTTGCCTCACGCTGCGGTTGCGTCCGGCTGGTAGAACGGTACGAGGTAAGGGCCTTCCGGGATGATGGCGATTTCATCGTCGTTGTGACGTGCGATCGAGGCGGCAACCTCGGCTGCGAGGTCGTCGATCCGGTCGACGCCGGTGACCGCATGGTCAGCGCCGTCGAGCTGCGGGGCGTAAAGTGCAATTCGGCCGATCCGCATCGGTTTGAGCTGCATTTCCGTCTGCCACTCGTCGATGTCGGCCAGCTGCTTCGCCGTCAGCGTGTCAAGGAATGCCTGCGGGCCAAGGCCGACAAGCCGCCGTTGCGCCTCACGGAACTCAGGCGAGCCGATGCCTTCCGAACATTCCGAGGCAATGATGAGATCACCGCCGGGCGCCAGAATATCCATTGGCGTCACCATGCCCTTGACGGTCTGGTAGTAGGTTTTGTCGAGCGGATAGCCGGCCGCCGAGGTGACAACCGTTTTGAAGCGGCGGCCGACGGGGATCGCCGTCGAGGTGCGCACGAATTCGACGGCGCGTTGATGGCTTTCAATGATGTCGCCGAAGGAGGCGAAGACCAGATTGCGTTCCTCGTCGATGACGGTGTTGAGCGCGTATATGTCACCGCCGATCATGCGCACGATTTCAAGCTGTTCCTCATGCAACGGATTGGCGACGAGGTTGCAGGAACTGGCCGCCGGGTCCTCCATGAAGCGGGCCGAGTGAAACGTCCGGATGGTGGTGTGGTGGGCAACTCCCGGGGCGATGACCTTGCGGCCGCCGGACCAGCCGGCCATGAAGTGCGGTTCGACGAGGCCGGTGGCGATTTTGACGTCAGCGTCGACGAAGATGCGGTCCAGCAGGACCGGCGTGCCGCGGGTGGCAGTGGTGCCGAAGTCGACGTGGGCTGCATCATCGCGCGCGTCGTGGTTGAGGACGCGAACGTTCTCGAGGACCCAAGGATCGCCAACCAGTTCGGCCAGTTCCTCGCCAAGGTTCGGCCGGTGCAGGCCGGTTGCAACAAGAACCGTGATGTCGGACAAGGCAATGCCGCCTGATGTCAGGCGATCGACAATTTTGCGCAAGAACAGGCCGTTCGGGACCGGGCGCGTAATATCACAAATGAGAATACAGGCGCTGGATTGGCCGGTCGCTGCCTCGGCAATGGAGGGAGCGGCGAGCGGGTTGTCGAGCGCATCGTCGATCACTTTGCCGGCGTCGGGGGGCACCGGCAGCGGGTGCTTTCGAATGATATGAGGGCGGGCATGCGCCGGCAATTCGAGCTGCAGCCCGCTACGACCGTAGGCCAGTTCGATGCTGCTCATGGCGCGATCACTCCGTTGATGGGCTTGTCCGGTGGGATGAGCATACATTAATCGCCACCGGGTGTACCCCCGCGAACCGGACGGAATGGTAGAGTAATGATGCTTGAGAGCCTTGACGAAGCCGTACAGTTCTGACTGAATTTCAGCGTCAAACACTCCACAATGTCGGCTTTACGGGGGCACGTCATTGGCTGAGGTTTGCCGTGAACGCACAGCAAATCATTCGGGAGATTTGTGCTGACGTCGGGATCGTCCTTAATGGCGATCAACCCTGGGACCTGAAGGTCATTGATGAGCGGTTCTATGCAAGAACGCTCGCGGAGGGTGCACTCGGCCTTGGCGAAAGCTATATGCTCGGTTGGTGGGACTGCGAGGACCTCTACGGGTTTTTCGCCCGGTTGCTGACGTCGGAGCGGCTCGACAATCACAAGTATGTCGGTTGGCGCACGGCAATCGCATTCCTGCAGGCCGAACTGGTGAACGTGCAAAGCCTGCGTCAGACGCGGCAGATGGCCGATGTCCACTACAACCTCAGCAACGAGCTGTTTGCCGCGATGCTGGGGCCGTCGATGGCTTATTCGTGCGCCTATTGGGAAGGTGTCGACAACCTCGACGATGCCCAGTTGGCGAAGTTCGATCTGGTGTGCCGCAAGTTGCGCCTCAAGCCGGGAGAGCGATTGCTCGATATCGGTTGCGGCTGGGGCGGGATGGCGCGCCATGCGGTCGAGAACTACGGCGTGGAAGTCGTCGGCGTCACGATTTCAGAGGAGCAGGCGCGCTACGTCGAGCAAACATGCGTCGACCTGCCGATCAGGGTGGCGTGCTGCGATTATCGTGAATTCGACCACAACGATTTCGGCGGGATGTTCGACAAGATCGTGTCGATCGGGATGATCGAGCACGTCGGCTACCGCAACTACAAGAAACTGATGGCGGCAGCGGAACGGGCGCTGAAACCACAAGGACTGTTCCTGCTGCACACGATCGGCAGCAACATTTCGACGACCTCGGCCGACTCGTGGATCGACAAGTATATTTTCCCGGGCGGTGTGCTGCCATCGATGCGCCAGCTTTCAAGCGCGGCGGAAGGCCTTTTCGTGCTGCAGGACGTGCACAACATCGGCGTTCACTACACGCCGACGCTGCTTGCATGGCACAAGAACTTCCAAAACTACCGCACGTCGGAGGACCGGACGGTGCAACTGCCGGCGGTGTGGGGATCCTCGGACACGTTTTGCCGGATGTGGCGGTACTATTTGCTGATGTGTGCTGCGAATTTCGCGACCGGCGGCAGCCAGGTATGGCAGCTGGTGCTTGCCAAAGGGCACCTGGAAGCCGGCTATCGTTCGGTGCGGTAGGCCACCTTGCCAACTGCTTTTTGCATTGAAGGTGCCGATCCACGCCGACGCTGCATCATGTTTCGGCAACGATAACGGCGCGATCGGATAGACCTGTGATTTCGACGTGCGAGATGCCGGCGGCCTCGAGCAGTTCGCGCGTGTGCTCGCCGATGCGCGGTGGCTGGTTGCGCAAAGTGGGGCGGGTGCGATCGCGGCCGAATTCAAACGGCAGGGCAGGGAGGCCGGCGATTTGGCCGTCGCCCTCGCCGAAGCGCGAGACGAAGACGTCGAGCAGGCCGCCGGTGGCGAGCAGGTGTTCGTCGGTGAAGAGGTCGACCGGGCGCCCGACCGGGGCCCACGACACGTTGGCACGCTCGCAGCGCCTTTCGACTTCGTCCTGAGCGATTTCAGAGAGCACCTCCTGCACGGCCGGGATCAGCCAGGAACGCTCGGCAAGGCGTGTGACGTTGGTTTCGAGGCGCGGATCGGCCGCCAGTTCGCCGAGGCCGAATTCGTCGCTGAAGCGCGCCCATTGCTGATCGCTGGTGACGCCGATGAACAACTCGCCGTCGCCGGCCGTTTTGAAGACGTCGTAGATCGCCCACGCGCCATGACGTGCGGGCATCGGTGGCGGCTCCTTGCCGGTGGCGGCGATGCCGGCCATGGGGATCGACATCAGGAAGGCGGCGCTTTCAAACAGCGCGCTGCCGATGCGTTGGCCCTTGCCTGTCCGCTCGCGCTCCAGAAGGGCCGCCTGCGCGGCGTTGACGCCGAACGCGGCACCGAGAATGTCGATGATCGAGGCCCCGGCGCGAAGCGGGCGGCCGGGCGGGCCGGTCATGTAGGCCAGTCCGCTTTGGAACTGGACGACCTCGTCAAGGGCGGGGCGATGCTCGTACGGCCCCTTCAGGTAGCCTTTGAGGGCAAGGTAGATCAGCCGCGGGTTGATATCGGCGAGTTCGTCGTAACCGCAGCCGAGACGGTCCATGGTGCCGGGCGCATAATTTTCGAGCAGGATGTCCGCAGACCTGACCAGGCGATGGAGGACGGCGCGACCTTCGGCCTGCTTGAGATCGATGGCTATCGACTTTTTGTTGCGGTTCAAGGCGGCGAAAAAGCCGGCCGCGAAACCGCCGAGGCGGCGGGTATGGTCGCCGTTCGGGGCGGGCTCGACCTTGATGACCTCGGCCCCCATTTCCGCCAGAATCAGGCCGGCGGTCGGCCCCATCACGGCGTGGCTGAACTCGAGAACTCGAATGCCCGACAACGGTGTTGCAGTCATCAGGCGGCCTTTCGGCGGAACGCGTTGAGGCTGCCGGCGTGAATGAGTTCCGATGGCAGAACGTGGCCAACGATGTCCTCGGCCATGCGGCCGACCTCAATCAGTTGGTCGAGATCGATGCCGGTGGCGATGCCCATTTCCTCGCACAGGAGCGCCAGTTCCTCGGTGCAGATGTTGCCTGCCGCGCCTTTCTGGCCGGCAAAGGGGCAGCCGCCGAGACCGCCGACGGTGGAGTCGAAACGGGTTACGCCGAGGCGCAGGCCGGCATGGGCGTTTGCAACGGCAAGTCCCCTGGTGTTGTGGAGATGGAGCGATATCGACTTGTCCGGCCAGCGCTCGCGGACATCGCCGACGACGCGTTCAATGCGCTGCGGCGTCGCCCAGCCCATCGTGTCGGCGAGCGAGAGCAGGGGGATCGTGGTGTCGTGCTCGCGGGCGACCGTCAGGCCATCCTCGATCGTGCGGATCACATCGCCAGGCTCGATATCGCCCTGGTAATTGCAGCCAAACGCCGCCATCACGCCAATGCGTTTGACGGGCAGTCGCTTTTCGAGATGCAGTGCCGTTTGCTTGCGCATGGCCCTCAGGTTGTCGGCGTGCGTGCGATTGAGGTTTTTCTGGCTGAAGGCGTCGGAGGCCGACAGTGAGATGGAGCCCGAGTTTTCGAGTTTGTCGTTGAAGGCCAGGGCGCGCTCCAGGCCGCGGGCATTGAACCAGAGCGCCGTGTAGGAAACATCATCGCGGGCATTGAAACCCTGGACGACGGCTTCGGCGTCGGCCCATCCGGGGACAAGCTTGGGGTTGACGAACGAGCACACCTGGATGTGCTTCAAGCCGGTGTCGGCGAGGGCTTCGATGAGGCGGATCTTGTCGGCGGTCGCGATCGGACCGGGCTCGATCTGAAATCCCTCGCGCGGGCCTTCCTCGTGAATTTCCACACTGCTGGGCAAGTCCGACATGCGGTGTTCCTCCGGTATCGTTTGCGCGCGATTATGCCGGACGCGACAGAGGTGGGCAATCGCCGGCCGTTTGCCGTCGATCGCGGTATCGTCGGGCAAAATGCAAACTGCGCCTGGACGTGCTCGCAACGCCATTGCCCAAGCAAGGCGTCGCTCGCGATCACGGCGGCCAGAGCGCCGGGTCGATGCGCTAGCGCGGCAGGTCCGTGCGGCCCATCAGTGCCTTGTCGACGGCGTGGGCTGCCTGGCGACCTTCCCGAATGGCCCAGACGACGAGGGACTGGCCGCGGCGCATGTCGCCGGCGGCGAAGATGCGCCGCTTCGAGGTTTCGTAGTCGCGCTCATCGGCGAGGACGTTGCCACGCGGGTCCAGTTCGATGCCAAGATCGTTCAGCATGCCTTCGTGCACCGGGTTGGTGAATCCCATTGCGAGGAGAACGAGGTCGGCTTCGAGGTCGAACTCGCTGCCTTCGACTTCCTCGGGGCGGCCGTCCACGAAATTGACGCGGCAGCACACGAGTTTCGTGACGCGGCCGTGGTCGTCGCCTTCGAAGCGCTTGGTCATGACCGCGAAGTCGCGATGGGCGCCTTCGGCCTGCGACGATGAGGTGCGCATTTTCATCGGCCAGTGCGGCCAGGTCAGCTCCTTGTTTTCCCGTTCGGGCGGGGCCGGCATGATTTCAATTTGGGTCACCGACTTTGCACCCTGGCGGAACGACGTGCCAATGCAGTCCGAGCCCGTATCACCGCCGCCGATGACGACGACGTTGCGGCCTTCGGCGATTTCGTCCGTTCCCCTGCCAAGAGGTTCGCCGGCGACGCGGCGGTTCTGCTGCGGCAGGAAGTCCATGGCAAAGTGGATGCCGTCGAGGTCGCGGCCCGGTACCGGCAGGTCACGCGGGTGTTCGGAGCCGCCCGCAAGGACAACGGCGTCGTGGGCTTTTTCGATGTCCGCGATCGGTTTGTCGACGCCGACATGGACGTTGCAATGAAACGTCACGCCCTCCGCCTCCATTTGCTTAACGCGGCGCTCGATGATGTGCTTTTCCATTTTGAAGTCGGGTATGCCGTAGACCATCAGGCCGCCCGGACGCGCGTTTTTCTCAAAGACGTGGACGTCGTGGCCGGCGCGGGCAAGTTGCTGTGCAGCGGCCATGCCGGCCGGGCCGGAGCCGACCACGGCAACCCTTTTTCCGGTTTTGACCTCGGCTGGTTTGGGGGCGATCCAACCCTCCTCCCAGGCACGGTCGGCGATGGCGCATTCGATGGTTTTGATGGTGACGGGTTCGTCCTCGATATTCAACGTGCAGGACGCTTCGCAGGGGGCCGGGCAGATGCGGCCGGTGACCTCCGGGAAGTTGTTGGTCGAATGCAGGTTGAGGGCGGCGCGGCGCCAGTCGCCGTGATAGACGAGGTCATTCCAGTCCGGGATCTGATTGTTGACCGGGCAGCCGTTGTGACAATAGGGGATGCCGCAATCCATGCAGCGGGCGGCCTGGGCCTTGGTGGCCTCCTCGCCCAGCGGGACTACGAACTCACCCCAGTGCTTGAGGCGCTCCTCGACCGGGCGATAGACTCGCTCGTCACGTTCGATTTCCAGAAAGCCGGTGACTTTGCCCATGGTCGCAATCCCTAATCGTGATCCGATGTCGACGCGGCCGCGCCGTGCCAGTCGGACTGATTTCTAAAACGGCCAAGTCCGACATAGTCGAACTCGTCAATGTCGTCGCCCGACGGGCAGCCGATCGCTGCCAGTGCGCGATTGATCGGCCCGGCGCCGGTCGAGACGCCAAGTGGCGAGGCTGCCCCGCCGTTGCGCCAGGCGATGCCGCATTGGACACCGTGACCGCCGAAATACCGGCTTGCCACATAGGCGACAGGCCCGTGGTTCGATGAAGATCGCTCGAACTCGATTTCGGTGGCGGTTGGCAGTACGTCGGCAGCATCCTCGATTTCAACGAACTCGCCGGGGACCGTGATGCCGGCGTCCGTAGCCACTTGCGGATCGCGCTCAAGCTGTAACGCGAAGCCGCCAGCCAGCCCCACGACGGCATACGCCGGTGACAGTCTGCCGGCCTGCCGCCAGGTGTCGCTCGTTGCGATAAAGCCGCGCACGCAATGGGCCACAGACTACTTCCCCTTGAGGTGCTGGAGGCCGATCTCGATGACGTCGAGGCCGGTCGTGTCGGCTTCCTGATGTTTCGCCATTTCGGCGAGAGCGCGGCGATATTCGACGGGCATCACCTTGCGGAACTTCGGCAGGTAGTCCTTCCAATTCGCCAGGATTTCCTGGGCGCGCGCTGAATTCGTGTAGCGGGCGTGCTTTTCGATCAGCTGATGCAGGCGCTCGGCGTCGTAGGCGGTCATGTCCGACATGACGTCGACGAGGCCATGGCTTTGCAGATCGCCGCCCTGGTTGGCGAGCTTGCGCATCAGTTCCTCCTCGGCCTCGATCGGCTCAAGGTCGACCATCGCCATGTTGCAGCGCTGTTCGAAGTCGCCGACCTCGTCGAGGACGTAGGCGATACCGCCGGACATGCCGGCTGCGAAGTTGCGCCCGGTCGGGCCGAGGACGACGACGACGCCACCGGTCATGTATTCGCAGCCGTGATCGCCTGTGCCTTCGACAACGGCGATGGCGCCGGAGTTGCGCACGGCAAATCGTTCGCCTGCAATACCGCGGAAGTAGCACTCGCCGGTGATGGCGCCGTAGAGCACGGTGTTGCCGACGATAATGCTTTTTTCCGGCGTGATGGCGGAGTTCGGATCGGGCCTGACGATAAGCTTGCCACCGGACAGGCCCTTGCCGACGTAGTCGTTGGCTTCACCGATGAGATCGAGCGTGACGCCCTGAGCGCACCAGGCACCGAAGCTTTGTCCGGCGGTACCTTTCAACGTCAGCCAGATGGTGTCCTCGGCAAGGCCGCCATGTCCGTAGCGTTGGGCGACTTCGCCGGACAGCATCGCGCCGGTGGTGCGGTTGGTGTTGTTGATTGCAAGCTCGGCCTTGACCGGCTTCTTGTCGTCCAGTGCCGGTTTGGCAATCTCGATCAGCTTGCGGTCGAGGATTTCCTCGAGATGATGGTTTTGGCGTTCGCAGTTGTGGATCGCGACGCCCTTGCCGGCCTTCGGCTTGTGGAACAGCTTCGTGAAGTCGAGCCCCTTGGCCTTCCAGTGGGAGATCGCGCGGTCCTTGTCGAGTGCCTTGGACTGGCCGATCATTTCGCTGAATGTCCGAAAACCGAGCGCTGCCATGAGTTCACGAACTTCCTCGGCAACGAAGAAGAAGTAATTTATGACGTGTTCCGGCTGCCCCCGGAACTTGGCGCGAAGGCGCTCGTCCTGGGTCGCAATTCCGACCGGGCAGGTGTTGAGGTGGCACTTGCGCATCATCAGGCAGCCGGCGGCAATCAGCGGCGCGGTCGAAAAACCGAATTCGTCAGCGCCGAGAAGGGCGCCGATGACGACATCGCGACCGGTCCTCAGGCCGCCGTCGACCTGCACCGCGATGCGCCCGCGAAGGCGATTGAGAACCAACGTCTGGTGGGTTTCGGCGAGGCCGATTTCCCAAGGCGAGCCAGCGTGCTTGATGGAGGTGAGGGGCGATGCGCCGGTGCCTCCCTCGAAGCCGGAAATGGTGACGTGATCGGCGCGCGCCTTGGAGACGCCGGCTGCCACCGTGCCGACGCCAACTTCCGAGACGAGCTTGACGGAGACGTCGCCGGCCGGGTTGGTGTTTTTCAAATCGTAGATCAGCTGTGCCAGATCCTCGATCGAATAGATATCGTGGTGCGGCGGCGGCGAGATGAGGCCGACGCCCGGGGTCGAATGACGGACCTTGGCAATGGTCAGGTCGACTTTGTGGCCGGGCAACTGGCCGCCTTCGCCAGGCTTTGCGCCCTGCGCCATCTTAATCTGCATCATGTCCGAATTGACGAGGTATTCGGTGGTTACGCCGAACCGGCCGGATGCAACCTGCTTGATGGCCGAGCGCATCGAATCGCCGTTGGCTAGTGCCACGAAGCGGTCCGGTTCCTCGCCGCCCTCGCCGGTGTTCGACTTGCCGCCAATGCGGTTCATGGCGATCGCCAGGGTGGTGTGTGCCTCGCGCGAAATCGAGCCGAAGGACATGGCGCCGGTGGCGAAGCGCTTGACGATTTCAGATGCCGGCTCGACCTCGTCGAGCGCAACCGGCTTGCGGCCGATTTCCTCCGCCGACTTGATGCGGAACAGGCCGCGCATCGTCATCAGGCGCTCGGACTGTTCGTTTACCTGGCGGGCAAAGTCGCGGTACTTGTCCGGCAGATTGCCGCGCACGGCGTGCTGCAGATCGGCAACGACCGGTGCCGTCCAGCTGTGGGCCTCGCCGCGCACGCGCACGGCGTATTCGCCGCCAACGTCGAGGGCGCCTTCGAGATGCGGGACATCGCCAAAGCCCTGGCGGTGACGCTCGACCGTTTCAAGCGAGATTTCGTCGAGACCGACACCGTCAATCTGCGTGTGGGTTCCGGTGAAGTACTTGTCGACGAAGGACCGGTGAAGCCCGACAGCGTCAAAAATCTGGGCGCCGCAATAGGACTGGTAGGTCGAGATGCCCATTTTGGACATGACCTTCAGGATGCCTTTGTCGATCGCCTTGATGTAGCGCTTGATGGCTTCGTCAGCCGTCAGATCCTCGCCGAGTTCCGGCAGCAGGTCGACGATGGTCTCGAAAGCCAGATAGGGGTTGATCGCTTCTGCACCGTAACCTGCAAGCGTGCAGAACTGATGCACTTCGTGGGCTTCGCCGGTTTCGACGACAAGACCGACGGATGTGCGAAGCCCGCGCCGAATGAGGTGGTGGTGGACGGCGGAGGTTGCCAGCAAGGAGGGGATCGGTACCCGGTCAGCGCCGAGCCAGCGATCGGACAATACTATAATATTGTAGCCCTTGCGGACGGCCGTTTCGGCCTGATCACAGACGGTCGACAGCGCGCTTTCCATCCAGTCGGCGCCGGCTTCGGCCGGGTACGTGATGTCAAGCGTCAGCGTGCGGAACTCGTTGTCCGGTACCGCACCGATCTGGCGAATGCGCTCCAGTTCGTCGTTGGTCAGGATCGGCTGATAGACCTCCAGGCGCTTTTGCTTCGACGAGCCCTTGAGATCGAGAATGTTGGGGCGCGGGCCGATGAAGGAGACCAGCGACATCACCAATTCCTCGCGGATCGGGTCGATCGGAGGATTGGTGACCTGGGCAAAGTTCTGCTTGAAATAGGTGTGCAGCAACTTGGCCTTGTCCGAAAGCGCCGAAATCGGCGTGTCGGTGCCCATGGAACCAACCGCTTCCTGGCCGGTGTGGGCCATCGGCGCCATCAGGAACTTGAGGCTTTCCTGGGTGTAGCCGAAGGCTTGTTGGCGATCGAGAAGGGTGGCGTTGGTTTTCGGTGCCTCGGCATGGGCCTTGGGCAGATCGGAGACCTTGATCTGGGTACGGTCGAGCCAACTCTGGTAGGGGTGCTTGGAGGCCAGTTCGGCCTTGAGTTCGTCATCCGAGATGATGCGGCCCTGTTCAAGGTCGATGAGCAGCATCTTGCCCGGCTGAAGCCGCCACTTCTCGACAATATCCTCCTCGGGCGTCGGCAGCACGCCGGCCTCGGAGGCCATGATCACCATGCCGTCCTTGGTGACGAAATAGCGTGCCGGGCGAAGTCCGTTGCGGTCCAGTGTGGCGCCGATCTGGCGGCCGTCGGTGAAGGCTACCGCGGCGGGGCCATCCCACGGCTCCATCAGGGCTGCGTGGTATTCGTAAAAGGCACGGCGGTTGGAATCCATCAATGGATTGCCGGCCCAAGCCTCGGGAATCAGCATCATTGCGGCATGCGAAAGGGAATAACCGCCCATGGTCAGGAATTCGAGCGCGTTGTCGAAGCAGGCCGTGTCGGACTGGCCCTCATAGGATATCGGCCAGAGCTTTTGCAGATCGTCGCCGAACAAGTCCGATGATACCGACGCCTGGCGGGCCGCCATCCAGTTGACGTTGCCGCGCAAGGTATTGATTTCGCCGTTGTGGGCGACCATGCGGTAGGGATGGGCGAGCTTCCACGATGGAAAGGTGTTGGTCGAAAAGCGCTGGTGGACGAGTGCCAGGGCCGACGTCAGGCGCGGGTCGAGAAGGTCGGAATAGTAGGCGCCGAGCTGGTCCGACAGGAACATGCCCTTGTAGACAATCGTCCGGCTTGAAAGCGAAACGATATAGAACTCGTTGTCGCTGTCGCCGAGGCCGATGTCGGCGAACTTGGCGTGAATGGCGTTGTTGACGACCTTGCGCAGGATATAGAGCTTGCGCTCGAACTGGGCATCGTCGGCGATGCTGTTCTCGCTTTTGGAGATGAAGATCTGACGGTGGAACGGTTCGACTGCGATCGTCGGTTCGGAGAGGCAGCCGTTGTTTGTCGGGACATCGCGCCAGCCGAGCAGCGTGAGGCCTTCCTCCTTGCAGCTTTTTTCAAACTGCGCCTCGCATTCGCGGCGAAAGCGCTTGTCGCGCGGCATGAAGACGTGGCCGACGGCATATTCGCCGACCGGCGGTAGCTCGATGCCCAGATCCATGCATTCGGCGCGGAAGAACGCATCGGGGATCTGAATCAGCATGCCGGCGCCGTCACCGGCGAGCGGGTCGGCGCCAACGGCACCGCGGTGCGTCAGGTTGACCAGAATCTGGAGGCCGTCCTCGATGATCTTGTGCGATTTGCGGGCGCTCAGATCGGCAATGAAGCCGACGCCGCAGGCGTCGTGCTCGTTGCGTGGATCATAGAGACCCTCGGCACCCTGAAAGGCAAACCGCTGGTTCTGTGAAGCGCGCGTCATGGTCATATTTGGCAGCCTCATCGTTGCAAGTCCGTATCCCGGTAACCGGCCCCTGGCCTGTTGCCGCAAATTTGTCCGTTAAGCAAGGTCGCGATGGTCGGCTCCAGGCATGGATTTGCCGGTTCCAGCCAAGTCATCGAGGTGGCCCCGCGAGGCCCAGGACGACAATTCGATCCCGCTCCGCGCAACATGGCCACGCTACTGCTGCGACGTCATATGGCCGTCAAAAAAAGCCACGCTTGCTGATCAAGCGGGCTTCCTCCGCGCGGCCGATGCCTTGCCTAGGGTGGGCGTCGTTTTCCTATGGCTACGCGCTCTCGGCCCGCTCACGACAAGCGAAGCCGACGGCACGGGTCCACCGCCAGAGGCGCCATGTGAAACGTGATCCCGGACAAAGGACAGCATAGCTGACCTATCTGTGGCCTTGCAACCCCTTTTGCATTGCAGCAAGAGCGACACAAACAGCCCGATCGTGCACAGGCGACTGCGTCCCGGGCGGTTGCATTGTGCCGGCTGCATTGGCGAGTATGGCGGCGATTTGATCACCGGAGACGCGCAGATGAGTGGACAGAAGCCGATTTTTTCGTTCGGAATCATAACGGATACGCATATTCGGCCGGCGGTTCTCGATGAGTCCTCGCCGTTTCCGGTCAACGATCTCGCCAATGACCGGGCGCGATACGCGATTGCGTTGCTGGTCCAACAGGAGCCTGCCTTCGTCCTGCACCTCGGTGATATGGTGCACCCGCTACCGCATCTGCCGACTTTTGCCGCGGCGTGCGAAGAAGCGCATGAGATATTCGCACCGCTGTCGGCCTGCATGAAATTCATGCCAGGCAATCACGACATCGGTGACAAGCCGATGCCCGATGCACCGGCCGCACCGGCCGATGAACAGGCCATCGCCCAGTTCGAGGCTGCGTTCGGGCCAAGCTATCACAGCTTTGAGCATGGCGACTGTCTGTTCGTGATGATCAATTCATCGCTGGTCAACAGCGGCAATGCGCACGAGGCGGCCCAGCGGGAGTGGCTCGAAAAGACATTGCGCGATGGCACCGGCAAGAGGGTGTTTTTGTGTTCCCACTACCCGCCCTTTATTTATTCCCCTCTCGAACAGAGCCATTACGATAATTATGCCGAGCCGGGCCGGTCATGGCTTGTCGGGCTCATCGAGAAACATAGCCCGGAGGCCGTCTTGTCCGGCCATGTCCACCAGTTCTTTTTCAACCGGATCAGTGCCAGCCGGCTCTACTGCCTGCCGCCGACGAGCTTTATCCGGCAGGACTATGCCGAAATCTACCGGATCGGGCCTGCGGACCAGTACGGGCGCAACGATGAAGGCAAGTTCAGCGTCGCGATGGTCGACGTTCTTGCCGACGGGCACAAGGTACGCGTTATCCCGACGGATGGCCGGGGCCTCGGCAAGGGAGAGCAGTTGGCGCAAGATGGCTTTGGCTGGGCGCGACGTCCTTCGACGCCCCTGACGGTGCATTTGCGCCATGCCTGGGCGGAGCCGACGGACCTTCCCTACAACGGGCCTATGGAGGAGTTCTCGCGCAAGCGCGCGCGCAACGACTATACGCTCCTGCGGCTTAACCAGATGGGCATCTCGAACGTGCGTGCGCCGCTGGCGGACCTCCTGGATCCGACTTCACGGGCGCGTGTGGCGGACTATCAGGATGCCGGCCTGGCGTTTGCGTTTTTCAGCCTGGGTGTGCCGCGGGAAAGCGAGCTCGACGTCGTTCGCGCGCATCGCGGCCTCGTGCGTCAGTTGGAACTTGTGACGGGTGGCAACGATTGCGCCGACATTGCCGGCAGTCTGGCACGGCTCGACGGTCTCGATGAGGTTGCAATTCTCGTCGGCAAGTCGCATTCCTCGAAGCATGAGGCAAAGCAGGGCAGCAAGTTTTCGCACTCCGTGAGCTACGGCTTCAAATGGGAGGATCGCGAGGAGGTACTGGCTGCGTATCGAGGGCTGAACGGGGCAGGGCGCCTGGCCGGGCTGGTTTTTCAGCTCAATCTGGCCGACCCGCTCGAGGACCGCCTGCGCGAAGCCGATAAGTTTGCCGGAGAAAACGGTGTCCGGCTGGCCGTCAATGTCCGCCTTGCAGACGTCAACCCGGCGGTTGCGAATTTCAATGACGACGCCATTGCAGGGCGGGTCCTGCAGGCGGCGAAGATCGCCGGCGCCTTGAAACGCGTGGAAGTGCAACTTGATACGTTCGTCGACGTCGACCGCGGATACAACCCGCGCCATGGCCTGATCGACAGGCGCTACAATTTTCGTATGGCGGGGCGTGTGCTGGCCGTGGGGCAAAAATAAACCTATGGCGACGAAATAGCTCGCCATCGATGGTTCCGAGCTCGTGGTGACGGTATGCTCGACATAAAGGCGAGTTGCCACAATTCCTTAGCGAACCGGGTTCGCATGGAGTGTGCGCCGCAGCAGTGCCCAGGTCAGGGTGGCAGGTGATGGCGATCGAAATCGAACGCAAGTTCCTTGTACGCGGCTCGGAATGGCGCGCGCATGCCACGAAGTCCGAGCGATTGGTTCAAGCCTATCTCAACAAGGGCGGCGGGTTTACGACACGGGTGCGGATCGTCGATGGGTGCCGTGCGACGCTGGCGATCAAGTCGTCACGTGCCGGAGCAAAGAGGCTCGAGTTTGAATACGACATTCCCGTCGAAGACGCCGGGCAGCTACTGCACCTCGGGGAGGGTATGCTCATCGAGAAGGTGCGCCACTTCGTGCCATGGGGAGAGCTGATCTGGGAGATCGATGTTTTCGAAGGCGCCAACAGTGGTCTGTGCGTTGCTGAAATCGAACTTTCGCACGAGCAGCAAGAGTTTGCTAGACCGGAGTGGATCGGACCCGAGGTGACACAGGACGAGCGGTTTTACAACAGCAGGCTTTCTGCGGTGCCGTATGCGACGTGGGAAGTGCAATTTCAAGACGTTGCCGACGCGTAGCGCGCCAATACTTTCGCGCCAGCCGTTCGCGTGGCACAGTGATTGCGCGATTGCGTTTGTGAATTTTGTGAGGGCTCCTTCGTGAAAATCGATGCCGTCGAACTGACCCTGTTTGCCTGGAACGATATTCCGCCTACCCGTTACCATGCCGGCTCGCAGAACCGCGGCGGCGAAAGCAACCTCGGATTACTGACGATCAAGACGGATCAAGGGCTCGAAGGCCATGCCTTCCTGGGATCGGCGACGAACCCGGCAGAAACCGATGCAGGCGCGCTGATGCGGTTTTTGAAGCCGGTGCTCATAGGCCAGGATCCGCTCGCGCGCGAGGCGCTTCACAAGCGGATGCGGGCACGCCAGCGCAACATGGGGCTGCGCACGGTTGGCGCGTGCGACACCGCGCTGTGGGATATTGCGGCCAAGGCGGCCGGCATGCCGCTTTACAAATTTCTCGGCGCTGGTCGCAATGCCATCGGCGCCTATGCCTCCAGCCAGATCCTCGATAGTCGCGAGGCTTACGCGGCGGAGGCAGCCCAGTTCAAGGCCGATGGCTGGAAGGCCTACAAGATCCATCCGCCGCAGGAGCCGAGCGAGGACGGCAAGGTTTGCGAGGCGGTGCGCGCGGCGGTTGGTGACGACTATATGCTGATGCTCGATTCGACCTGGAGCTATTCCTACGCTGAGGCGCTGAAGGTGGGGCGGGTGGCGGAAGGCCTGGGCTTTCATTGGTACGAAGATCCACTTAACGAGGAAGACATATACTCCTACGTCAAGCTGCGCGAGAAGCTCGACATCCCTATTCTCGCGACCGAATACCCGCAGGGCGATATCGGGACCTATGCGCTATGGCTCACGGAGCGGGCGACGGATGGACTGCGCGGCGATATTCCGGTGAAGGGCGGCCTGACGACGATGCTGAAGACGGCTCATCTCGCGGAGGCCTTTCATATGAACTACGAGGTTCATCACGGCGGCAATTCGCTCAACAACATGGCGCAACTGCACTTTGCGTGCGCCCTGGAAAACACGACCTACTTCGAAGTGCTGTTGCCGCACGGGGCTCACAAGTACGGTGTGATCAACGAGATCGAGATCGACAAGGCCGGGCTTGCGCATTGCCCCGAAGCGCCGGGTATCGGCGCCGAGATCAACTTCGACGTGATCAGGCGCAATACGCTGAGCGAACTTTCCTGAGGTCGAGCCGAGGGCTGACGGCTGTCGATTAAGCCCGTTGCGTGACGGTGCACCGGCCGGGAAATGAACAGCGTTGCTGTTTTCATAAGCGAGCTGAGCATGGCGATGTTTACCGCTTGTGTGGCCGCCGGGTGATATCCGCGCGTGCGTTTTCGTGGCCCAATCACGGTGTTCAATTGAATTGTCCAGTGGAGGTTTTTGAAAAATGAAGATGTCACATATTTCGGTTGGCTTTGCTGCGATGGTTGCGGCGGGTGTGACGTCCGGGCAGGCACTGGCCGGCAAGTGCGTGAAGGCAAGCGCGTCGGCGACCGCGATCACATCTCCCGTTGCAGGCGAGCTTGCCAGGATCGCGCTTTCGAGTTCGCTCGCGACAAGCGGGCTCAAGGGCAGGGGTGCGGTGAAGGTCAAATGCAAGTACGAATTTGTCCTGTCGACGTGTACGGCAAGTCAGCGAGCCTGCAAGTAGCAGACAATTTCAACGTTCCGGGGCCGATGTTTCGTCGGCCCCGCGATTGCGGCGTTGCGTTCGCTCGACGTCGCGCCGGGCAGTCGTGATCGGCGGCGAAAACGAACTTGGTCACTGCGTCAGGTGATAAAGGGCGCGCGCAATCTCGCCTTCGAGCGGGAAGGACAGCATGCCCATGACCGAATAGCCCAACAGCCAGGGCATCACATAAAACCGGAACATATAGAAAAACCAGGCGACGAACAGTGGAACGATCGGTTCGATCAGGAAACTCGGGGTCACCGGTTTGAAAAAGCGGATTATGGGATTGGTGGCGCGCACGAAGAACTTCATGAAAAAGAAGTCGGAATCTTCGGGCAGGAACAGGTTCATGGCCGCGCGCCCGATCAATGTCCACATGATCATGCCAAGAATGTAGTCGATCGCGATGACCCAGATCGGGAAGGAAGCGGTCATGGTTTTCCGTGCGGCTTGACGGCGTGCGTTGACGCGGGTGGGCAGATGAAAGGGGGGCAGTGATCCGCCCCCCCTCGGTTATTTGGTCCAAGTTGCGCCGGTCTGTCCAGCGTTTCCCGCCGGCCTGCCGGAACGCGATTGGCGCTTTCAGGCAAGCGGGACGGGGAGCGATCCGGGTGTGGACCGTTGGAATTTCCCGAGGCACCCGCGCCGCATTGGGCGGGTGCCTCGGGGTTCATTTGCTAGTGCGACTCGTCGAGGATCGTGCCGCCTGACGGGATGCGGACGGCATCGACCATCGCCTGGGTTTCCTCGTCAGGTGCCTCGGTCATGAGGCTGACGATGACCATGGCGATCAGGCTGACCGGCATGCCGATGATGCCGAAGCGCAGACCGTCGAGGCCCCAGATCGGATCGATGATGTTGTTGTAGATCAGGTAGAGGTAGATCGTGCCTGCCGCAAACCCGAACACCATCCCTGCGACGGCGCCGGCAGCGTTGGCCCGTTTCCACCAGACCCCGAGGACAAGCGGGAAGAACAAGCCCGAGCAGGCGAAGCAGAATGCCCAGGCAACAGCCCCCAGAATTCCGGTGAGCTTCAAACTCGCCACCGCTGCACCGGCCGCGCCGATTATGATCAAAAGGACGCGGGCAACGATCAGACGGGTGCGGGTCTCCGCCTGAGGGTCGATCATCTTGTAGTAGAGATCGTGGCTGAGTGCGTTGGCGATCGCGAGCAGCAGGCCGTCGGCGGTCGACATCGCGGCAGCCATACCACCGGCCGCGACGAGACCCGAGATGACGTACGGCAGACCCGCAATCTCCGGTGTCGCCAGAACGACGATGCCCGTGCGCATGTGGAACTCGTTGATGTCGAGAATTCCGTTGCCGTTACTGTCGATGATCTTGAGGAAGCCGACATTGGACCAGTTCTTGACCCAGTCAAGATTGGCCACTTCCTGGAACGACTTGCCGATAATCGCGGTCGGCAGGTTCGGATCCAGAAGCTGCAGTTTGGTCAGCGTGGCGAGCGCCGGTGCCGTGAAGTACAGCAGGAAGATGAAGAACAGCGACCAGGCCACCGACTTGCGTGCGGCGCGGACCGACGGCGTCGTGAAGTAGCGCATCAGGATGTGCGGCAAGGAAGCCGTACCGGCCATCATGCAGAGCGCCAGCGTGACAAACTTCCAGCTCGCCATCGAGCCCGGTTCGCCAGGCGCGTTGTGCAGATTGGTCAGCACTTTCAGGCCGGCAAAGGCCTCGGCCGGTTTGGCACCGACGTTGAGCTGGCCTTCCAGTTCCGCAATGCGCTGAACCGCGTCACCGTACGAGAAGTGCGGAATGACGCCGAAGCCCTGCTTGTTGGACATCCAGATCACCGGGACCAGGTAGGCGATGATCAAAACGATGTACTGGGCGACCTGCGTCCACGTCACCGCTCGCATGCCGCCGAGCATCGAGCACAGCAGGATGCCGAGCAGGCCGAACCAGACGCCGACCTCGAATGGAATCTGCAATGCGCGCGCGGCGATCGTGCCGGTAGCGTTGATCTGTGCCGTCACGTAGGTGAACGAGGCAACCACGAGAATGACGACGGCGCAGAAGCGAGCCGCGTTGCCGCCATAGCGCGTGCCGATGAAATCCGGCACCGTGTAGCAGCCGAATTTCCTCAGATATGGCGCCATCAGTGAGTTGACGAGCACGTAGCCACCGGTCCAGCCGACAACGAAGGCCAGATAACCATGGCCGCCGAAGTAGATACCGCCGGCGAGTGCCACAAACGATGCCCCGGACATCCAGTCCGCAGCGGTCGCCATACCGTTGAAGACCGGCGGGACTTCGCGGCCGGCGACATAATATGCCGATACCTGCATCGTACGCGACAGCCAGCCGATGGCTGCGTAGATGAAGATCGTAAAGGCGACGAAGAGGATACCGATAGTCGCTGCGCTGACGCCCAGCTGCTCCAACACTGCCATCAACAGGATGAAGACGATGAAACCGCCCGTGTACATCCCGTAAATCTTCGGCAGGTTGTCGATGAAGGCTTTGTTGCCTCCGCCACTACCTGTGTCAGACATTTCCCATCCTTACGTAATTTGTTGGGTTTGATCGAAAGCGCGTCTGCGGGAGCGCCATACGTTTCAAACTTTCGAAGCCGGTCGGTTTGAAATCAGGATGCTTCATCGCTGTCAAAACCGTTGGCGCTATCGATGCCGTCCTGAATCCAGTTCTGAACGAAGATCAGAATGACGAAGACGGCGAGCGAGCCTTGCACCGCGAGGTAATAACCCAGCGGGAAGCCCAGGAACGTCATCGTATTGAGTTCCTTCGCGTACCAGTGCACGCCGAATGCGAATATGAACCAGATCAGCAAAACGAACATCGTCAGCCAGAATGTGCTGCTCCAATGCCGTTTGGCAGCCTCTGAAGGTTCAGCCATTGTTTGTCCTCCACGTTTGCGAACCGATGCCGATGACCATCGTTTTTTATTTGTGAGGCTGACCGAAAACGAGAGACGTGCAGGCGACAACGACGTCAATCACTATTCAGGCAATGATTGCTCCGACCGGGTGATACGGAGCGATGCAGGAAGTCCCACGCACGGCAGCCCAGCCGCGGCATGCTGTCAGTGAATGCGGAATTGCAAAATTGACATTAAGTCTAAGGTGCCATCGATTGACTCGATTTCGGCGTATGGCTAGCGTCGCCAATTCCAATGGAGGGGAGAAGCCGTGAAGGGGCTGAATCTGCCCGACTTTGCCACGCTTATGGGGCATTTTCGCAACTATCTTCCCGGTGGTCGCAGTGCAGGGCCGATCGCGAGCCAGACAGCAATGGTGGAATTCGTAGGATCGCGTTCAGCCTACATTGCTCAGACCACGCTTTACGGATACCTCAAGACCCGGATGGGAACGCGATACCCCGAACTGTTCCAAGACGATGGCTTCGTCGTCGCGATCAATCGTGCGAAGTGGCAGGTGTGCGCGGCCTGTTTGTCAGATCTCACGGTGTTTGGTGTCGCGCATTGTGCAGCCGGCGGGCGGCTTGGCAGCGAGGATGCAGGCCGTATGGCAAAGGCCATGCATGGCGATGCGGTCGCAGAGTTGTTTGTATCGCCAGAGTCCGACGTCGTGCGGCGGGATGCGTTGCCGACCTTTGATGCGCGGGTTGCGGCGCTTGACTGGTCAACCATCGGTGAGGGCGAGGCAGCGTTCAGTGAAAGCCCGGCCGGCCTCGTTGCCGCGGCGCCTGTCGCGGACGAATTCAAAGCGGAAGACCGGGAAATAATCGAGAATTCGATGCGTTTCAGGTGGCGTGAGGTGCGTGTTCAGTTTCGAAAACGCGCCGCAGTGGAGGCCATCGTCGAGGACTGGCGTGGCAGGGGGTGACCGCGTACGTTGGCGGCCCGATCCGGCCGTCGCCGTCAAACCCGGTGAAGGCAACCGCTGCGCGTGCCGCAACAAAGTGGCGTCAAGCGGCATTTCACGACGTGTACTCGTTGAAGTTCAGCTTCAGCCCCGGCTCGGGCCAGCGCAGAACGCCAATACGTCCGGTGTCGGAAAGCGTAACGTAGGCGGTGCACATGTCATCGCCGCCAAAACAAATGTTGGTCGGGTAGCAATCCGGCACCTTGATCGAGCGAACGATTTGCCCCTGTGGGGAGATTTCGGTGATGCAGCCAGTGTTCAAGGTCGCGACCGTGATGTTGCCGCTGGCCATGACCTTGAGGCTGTCGAAGCGCGCCTCGCCCGCCAGACCGGCGATGATGCGACCGCTGTGAGGGGCGAACTTCGGTTTGGGTTTGACCTTTCCCGGTGCCTCGATATCGAAGGCCCACAGCCTGGCGCCTTCGGTGTCGGCGACGTAAAGGACCTTGCCGTCGGGCGAAAGCCCGCAACCGTTCGGGCTCAGCATCGGATAGGCGACTTCGACGATCTCGGATCCGTCAGGCCGCGCATAGTAGACACCGCCGTTGTCTCGACGGCGCGCGTAGCGTTTGCCGAGGTCGGTGAAGTAGAAGCCGCCCTCCTTATCGAACACAAGGTCGTTCGGCGCCGACAGCAGGTTGCCGCCGACCTCGTTGTAGAGTTGCGTTGCTTCGCCTGTTCTCGGGTCGAGGCGCGCGATGTAGCCAAACTTGTAATCCCGGTGCGGGCCCTGGCTCATCGAATGGCCTTCGAGGTAGCGGCTGCCGCCATTGTTGCACAGATAGAAATATCCGTCGGGGCCGCGCGCGAGGCCGTTGGGGCCGCCGCCGCAATCGGAAAACAGGCTGACAGTGCCGTCAGGTCCGATGCGTGTGCACTTTTGATTGCGGATTTCCACGACCACAAGCGTGCCGTCGGCGCAAATCACGGGACCTTCGGGGAAGCCCAATCCGGTAGCGAGTATTTTGACATCCATCACGGCAATCCCCCGAATGGGGCCCGATTGGCCCTCGTTTCGATTGTTCCTGAATACGGTGCTAGCAAAAAAGCCATTGCGGTGCACGAACTGCCGCAGCTGTCACTCGTGAGAGTTTTGCAGGTCGTTGTTGCGGCGTTGGACCGGTGCAAGACGTTTGCCCGATAATCTTGATCACCAATTGCCTGCGTGTCAGTCTTGGGTTCGATTTTTTGCCGATCCAAAGGAGAGTTGCGATGCAGGACGGTGCCTATCGCGTGGAGCGCGTCGCGGGAGTTCCTGCGTTCGACAAACCGCCGCTTGCCAAGACCCGTCCGCCTCGATGCCCGCCGTTCGTCGAGGTGACCAATTCGGATCAGCTGCTGCCCTATCTCGAGCACGTTGCGCAGCGGCCCTACAATCACGGGCTCAATGCCTGCTGGGATCTAAAAGTGGGCGAGCGCGTCCTGTTGCGCGTCGATAACTGGCACAGCGACCTCACCATCCAGGCGTGTCAGAAAATTCTCGAGAAATACAAGGTCAAGTACGAGATCAAGAAGATCGATCGGGGGCCGATCCCGCAGTGGGTCGGCGCCGATGAGGTGGACTACTACCTGTTCCGGACCAAGGAACTGGCCGAGTGGATGGACTGGTGGGAAGAGGAAGAAAAGAAGCAGCACTATGACAAGATCCTGATGGGTTACGGCGGGCCGGTGCTGGCGGAACGCTACATCAAGATCCAACGGATGCCATTCATCACCCCGGAGATCCTGGCATCGCCCGCACACGCCATGCCGATCGAAGTCCTCAATGCGATGGACCGCTGGACGTGGGATCGCATTCGGACGGCCAAGCGTGCCCGCATCGTAGACCCGGAAGGGACGGACCTGGAGTTCACCAATCATCCCGAATACTGGGATGCGAACCGGGAATTTTACTGCCCGGACCTGACGGCTGCGACGTGGACCGGCAACGAGCACTTCGGCAAGCAGTACCTGCCCGGCCACATCACGGGGCGGCCGTGGATGTTTCACCCGAGCAAGGAAGACGGCAACGGCGTGGTGGCGGGGACCACAAACCACATCGCGGCGATGGACTGGACACAATTGGTGATCGAGAACTCCAAGGTCACGCAAATCAATGCCGGCGGCGAGTTCGGCAACAAGCTGCGCGACGTGATGGAGCAGACCAAGGACATCCAGTATCCGACCTTTCCGGGCAAGGGCATTATGTACTGGTGGGAAGCCTCGATCGGCACCAACCCGCACATTCACCGGCCGCGCAAGGATTTTCCGTCCGGGTTCGTCAACTGCCTGTACGAGCGGGTCCGTTCCGGCGTCATTCACATTGGCTTCGGGACGATCATTTCGTCGATGGCGGAGCGGCAGGCGGCGCGGGCCGGCAATCTGGTCGGCCATTGGCATATCCACCTTTACTTCCCGACCTACACGCTCGAACGTGAGGGTGACAACGAGCCGATTATCGAGAACGGGCGTTTACTGGCGCTCGATGATCCGGAAATCCGCAAGCTTTGTGCGAAGTACGGTGACGTCGAGTTCTGGCTCGATGAGTCGTGGAACCCGGCGGTTCCCGGTATCAACATGGAAGGCGACTACTGGGAGCACTACGCCAAGGACCCGCTACACTGGGTCAAGACCGAACTCGAGGTTTGCCGCAACTACCATCCGATGTTCATGAAGATGGTGGGGGCCGACGACAAATACTGCCACGGTGCGGGAGCCGAGTGGTGGAAGGGAGGATGCTGCGGACATAGCGGCCATGCTACCAATGTGCTCGCCGGCAACTGCTGCGGGTGAACGTTTTCGCGCGGGCCGGACATGGCATCGACGCTGCCGTGAGGTGAGGCCTTCAGTTTCTAGATCATTTCCGCCTTAGGCGGAATCACACCGCCTGCCCACTCCCCCGCCCGGCCGCCCAAAACCACGATTGCATGGGCGGCCGGGCGGGGGAGTGGGACGGTTCCAGCTAAACCTGACCCGCTCTAGGCGCTGACCTGCGGTAGCGCTCGTCGTAAGCGTCCTGCAGGCGCAGTGCCCAGTAGATCAATTGCGTTGCGACGCGTCCAACCGGGCCGCCGCCCCACATCGGCTTGAAAGATTCAAACAGTTTGTATTGGTCACTGTTCGATGCAATCGCATCGGCGATCAACCTGCCGCCCATCGTCGTCGTGGCAAGGCCGCGTCCGCCGAAGGCCGTACACGCCCACAGACCGTCATCGAGGCGGGTGATCAGTGGCATCTTATGGACGCAGTATCCCATCAAACCGGACCAGGCGAACTCTATGCGGAAATCGCCAAGCGTCGGGTAAATCGCCTGAATGTCGCGCTTCAACAGTGCGGCGAGTTCCTTTGGTTCAGACGTTCGCGTCGTGATCCTTCCGCCCCACAGTAGTCGGCTGTCGTCGATGACACGATAGTAGTCGCCGGCCCGTCGCGTGTCCGAGATACCGCCGCGGAATGAGATAGCCGCGTCGAGTTTGCCGCCGAGCGGTTCGGTCGTGATCATGTAAGTGGCAACGGGCAATATCGCGCGGTCGAGCGCGCGGTTGAGGCCCGTGAGATAGGCCGAGCCGGCGAGTATGACATGGCGCGCCCTGATCGTGTTGGCTGGCGTAGCGACATGCCAGGCCGTGCCGCTTCGTTCGATCGCCGTGGCGGGTGTCAACTCGTGCACGGAGGCGCCGGCGGCCTGGGCCTGAGCGGCGAGAAGGACGGCATACTCCAACGGATTTATATGGAAGGCTTCGGTGTCCAGCAGGCCTGCGTTGTAGACGTCGGCTCGCACAAAGCCCGCGAGGGCGTCACCTTCAATCGCCCGCGAACTCACGCCGTATTTCAGGGCCTTGTCGGCTGCCGCTGCCAAGTCGCGTGACGATATCGGGTGTCGAAACACTTTGAGCAGACCGCTGCCCTTGATGACGTCGTCGCGGCCTGCATCTCGAATAGTTCGTTTGATGTAAGATGCTGCGTCCTGGGTGAGCCGGAAGAGTTCGAGAGCGTGGTCAAATCCCAGTTTGCGCTCCAAGACGCTCAGGTCCTCGGAGAAGCCCGGGCCGACAAACCCACCGTTGCGTCCAGAGGCGCCCCAGCCAACGCGATGACATTCGATCACCGCCACGCGCAGGCCCGCAGTGGCCAGTTCACGCGCTGCGGTCAGCCCAGCAAGTCCACCACCGATGACAGCGATATCAACCGCGTTAACGGCTGCGATGTCGTCGGGTATTATGTGGCGGCTCAGGTGCGCTGCGTAGTAGCTCTCAACGTGGTTCGCCAATCGGCACTCCATGCAGCATCTGCGCGACCGCCGTTTCTACGGCGTATCGCCTTCGCCCAGATCCCAGTAGAGGCCGGCCATGATTTCGAGGGCGTTTCGGGAGACGGGCATCAGGATGTGTTCGTCTGGGGCGTGTTGAGAGCAACCCGCATAGGAATGCGGGATCCAGATCGCCGGCATGCCGAGGAGATCGGTGAACAGGTCGTTACATATCGAGCCGCCGGTTTGCGGAATGGTGGCAAGCGGCGCGTTGGTGGATTTGGTAATCGATCCCCTCACCCACTGGGCCCAAGGATCATCCACTTCGGTTCTGCTGGCGTCAAAGCCGGCGGCGTTGCCGGGCGGCGGCGGTTGAACGCTTACGCGTTCGATGCCTTCGGCGTCGAAATGCCGTTTTAAGGCGGGAATGATGTCATCTCTGTCGGTGCCTGCGATGTAGCGCAACTGGCAGTGCGCGCGCGCCCACGGTGCGATGGCATTGACCGGGCTTTCCGGATTGCCGGACTTCATGGCAAGCACCGCAAACGAGTTCCAGGCATAGACGTTTTCTGCGGGAGAAAGGCCCGGTTCGCCCCAATCGCGGTCGACCTCCGGCCCGTCGCTGCCACCGTCGAGTTCGACATCCGACAAGATGTTTTTGATCGCCTTGGAAATTGCGGGCGGGCGCCACTCCTTGACGCGGATTTGTCCCGTTCGCGTGACGATCGTCGAGATGGCATGCGCGAGGATGGCGCCGGGATCAGCGAGTGCGCCGCCCCAGTTGCCGGAATGGTGCCCGCCCTCGCGCAGGTCGCAAACGAGATCGAAATTCTGTGCACCGCGTGCACCAAGCGAGATGGTCGGACGGTCCATGCGCACGCGCGGGCCGTCGGAGCCGATGAAGACGTCGGCGGCAAAGTCATCCTTGTTTGCAGCGATGATCTGGTGGACGCCGGCGGATCCGTTTTCCTCGCCCATTTCAATCATGAACTTTGCATTGAAGCCCAGGCGACCGCGCTCCTCGATAACGGCGTTGGCTGCGGCCATGTTGATGGTGTGCTGGCCCTTGTTGTCGGCGGTGCCACGCCCGTAGAGCCGGTCGCCGTCGCGTGCCGTTTCCCACGGCCCCTTACCCTTGGTCCAGTGTTCGTCAAGGCCGCGAATGACATCGCCGTGGCCATAGCCGAGCACCGTTGGCAAGGACGAGTCCTCAATGCGCGTCGCAAGCAACACCGGGCCGGCGCCGGTGACCGGATTGTCATACTTCCGGCAGTCAAATCCCATGGCCTCGAAAGCGGGTATCATTTCCTCGTCGAGGTAGCGGGTCAGATGGGGCAGTCCGGCCGGCGTCTGGCTTTCGGTCGGGATCGCGACGCGGCGCGCAAGGTCGGCCTCGAACCGACCGCTGTCGAGATACTCCGTCGCCCGCGTGATCGCTCCGGTTCGACTTGCCATACTTCAACACTCCATGAGATTTCTTCAACGAACCCCAATCGTCTCCGACGAACGCCGATGGCTGTCTCAAGCGCGCAGGCGGCCCTCATCCTCGTCGTAGAGATGACATTCGACGTGGCCGTTCTCGACGGCGATCTTGCGGGGATGAATTTTCGAGCAATGATCCATGGCCCGCATGCAGCGGGGATGGAACCTGCAACCGCTTGGCATGTCGAGTGGGTTGGGATAGGCGGCGCCAAGGTGGGTGTCCGGCACGCCGAGGCTCGGGTCCGGGGTGAGCACCGAGGCCAACAGTGCCTCGGAATAGGGATGGCGCGGTTGGGCGAACAGTGTTTCCGTGTCGGTCTGCTCGACGATGCGACCGAGGTACATGACCGCGACGCGGGTTGCGAGATGTTCGACAACGGCAAGGTTGTGACTGATCAACAAATAGGTGAGGCCGAGTTCGTTGCGCAGGTCCTGCAGCAGGTTCAGGATCTGCGACTGGACGGAAACGTCGAGGGCCGAAGTCGGTTCGTCGCAAATGACGATCTCGGGTCGATTGATGAGGGCACGGGCGATGGCGACGCGCTGGCGCTGGCCGCCCGAGAGCTGGCTCGGGAAATTGTTGAACACCCGGCGAGGCAGGCCGACCAATTCCATCATTTCTTCAGCGCGTCGCTGCCAGGTGTCCGGGTTCGGATCGCCCTGTACGCGGAGCGGCAAAGTGATGATGCTGCCGACGGATTTGCGCGGGTTGAGCGAGGAGTAGGGGTCCTGGAATATCGGTTGTACCATGCGGGCGACCGAGAGGCGGTCGAGTGCAGCGATCGAACGGCCCGATAACTCGATGCTGCCGCTTGTCGGTTGCAGCAGGCCCAGGAGCATCTTGGCCAACGTGGTTTTGCCGCATCCCGACTCGCCGACCAACGCCATGACCTCGCCACGCTCGATCTTGAGGTCGACGCCGTTGACCGCGTGCAGCGGGCGCTTCGGCTTCATGAAGCCGGTTGAAATCATGAAGGTCCGCGTCACGTCCTTGGCTTCGAGAACCGTTTCGCTCATTGTGCTGCCTCGGTTGAGAGATTGCCGGCGCTCGCTTCCGGTGTCAGGCGGCACCGGTAGGCGTGTCCATCCGCAAGCGCCGGGCGCATGTCGAAGTCGCTTTGGCGGCACTCGTCGGTGGCGTAGCGACATCGGCCCGCGAAATGGCAGCCCTGCATTTTACCGATGAGGGACGGGACGATGCCTGGGATCGAGCCCAGATGCTGGCCGCGCACGGTTTTGCCAGGGATCGGAATGCACTCAAGCAAGCCTTGCGTGTAGGGATGGGCGGGTGCACCGAAGATCTGTGCGGCAGTGCCGGTCTCGACGATCTGGCCGGCATACATCACGGCAATGCGGTCGGCGACGCGGGCGACAACGCCAAGATCGTGCGTAATCAGGATCAAACCGGTGTTGAATTCCTGCTGCAACTCGGCCAGCAGGTGCAGGATCTGCGCCTGAATGGTGACGTCGAGCGCCGTTGTCGGTTCGTCGGCGATGATCAGGTCCGGTCCGCACATCAGGGCCATGGCGATCATCACGCGCTGACGCAGGCCACCGGAAAGCTGGTGTGGAAACTGGCGCAGGCGGCCGCGGGCCGCGGTAATGCCGACGCGCTCGAGCAGGAACACCGCACGATCGACCGCCTTGTCACGTGAGACCTGCTTGTGGCGCAGCAATGCTTCCGTCAATTGATCGCCTATCGTGTAGGCCGGGTTGAGCGATGTCATCGGCTCCTGAAAAATCATGCTCATCCGATTGCCGCGAATGTCGCTCATCTGGCGTTCGGACTGTGCCGTCAGATCGCGCCCGTCGAGCACAAGCTTGTCGGCGGTGCGCCGGGCTTTCGAGGGCAGAAGGTTCATGATTGCAAGTGACGTCAGGGACTTGCCGCACCCGGACTCCCCGACGATGGCAAGTGTTTCGCCCCGGTCGACGTGAAAATTGACAGATTGCACCGGGTGCAGGATGCCGGTTGCCAGCGGGATGTCGACGCTGAGGTTTTCAACTTCGAGGATGTGGTCCGACATTCTGAGCCTTGTGCGCGATTGGTCTGTTCGATTAGTTACGGTTTTCAGGCGCGGTGATGTCGCGAACACCGTCCCCCAAGAGGTTGATTGCGAGCACCAGAAGGAACAAGGCGGTGCCCGGAATGGCAATCAGCCAGCCGTCGAAGAACATCAGGCCTTTGGCTTCGGATATCATCAGGCCCCAGCTCGGCTCGGGTGGTTGGACACCTAGACCAAGGAACGACAGGGCTGCCTCCAGCAGAATTGCGTGCGCCATCTCCAGCGTCGCAACCACGATGAGGTGATTGGCAATGTTCGGCATGATCTCGCTGGCAAGGATGCGCCAGGTCGAGCACCCGAGCGCCTCGGCCGCAGTGACGAAGTCAAGCGCGCGAACCTGTTGGGTGGCGCTGCGCATGACGACGGCGAAACGGTCCCAGATCAGCAACCCCAGGACCCAGATGACGACCGTCAGCGAGGATCCGATGAGGCTGACGACGGCGAGTGCGACAAGCACGACCGGCATCGACAGGCGCGTAGTTATGATGAAATTGATGACCATGTCGACGCGGCCGCCGAAGTAACCAGCGGTGACGCCAAGCACGGTGCCGATGACACCGGAAATGAGCATGGCCGCAAAGCCGATCAACAGCGATATGCGTGCGCCCCAGAGCAGGCGCGAGAGATAGTCACGGCCAAGCTGGTCAGTACCGAGCGGGTGATCCCAGGTGGCCTTGGCGCTGTCCATCCAGACCGGTGGGATCAGTTTGCGCGCGAGCACCTGATCATACGGGTCGTGGGGTGAGATGTAGGGTGCCAAAAGCGCGACAAGCAAGATCAATCCAACAATCGCGGCGCCGATCATGAAGCCGACATGGGTGAACATGCGACGGCGCAGGATCGCGCCGGGCGTCGGCTCGGAAGCAGCAGCGGTCGGAGCTTGGATTTCGGTGTCTTTTGCGTCGATGACTGCCATGTCAGGCCACCCTGATGCGCGGATCGAGCCACGCGTTGAGCATATCGGCAAGGAAGGTGAGGACGATGTAGAAAATGCTGAGCACCAGAACGATGGCCTGCATCATCGGCAAGTCGGCGCGCTGGATCGACTCCCATGCGAGGAAGCCGAGACCATTGATGGCGAAGATCGTTTCGATGACGATCGAGCCACCAAGCATGAAGCCGAACTGCACGGCGGCAAGCGAGACCACCGGAATGATCGCGTTGCGCAAGGCATGCTTGAACAGGACGGACATCGGTCTCAGACCCTTGGCGCGCGCGGTGCGGATAAAGTCGGATTGCAGCACTTCGAGCATGCCGGCGCGGGTCAGACGCATGACGCCCGGCGTGATGTAGTAGCCAAGCGCTATCGACGGCATTAGGAAATTGGCCCAGCTGTCGGTGCCGGTGATCGGTAACAAACTCCAGTAGATTCCGAACCACAGGATCATGGTCAGCGCGAACCAGAAGCTCGGCATGGCCTGGCCGACAACGGCGATCGTCAACGCGATGCGGTCGATCAAGCTGTTGGGCCGGATCGCGGCCAAGACACCGAGAGGTATCGACAGTGCCAGTGCAAAGGTCAGCGCGCAAATGCCAAGCAACATCGTGGTCGGCAGGCGCTCGAAGATAACTTCCGCAACCGGCTTCTTGAGATAGTGGGACTGTCCGAAATCGCCCTGCAGGGCATTCCACAGCCAATTGACGTATTGCACCGCGATCGGCTGGTCGTAGCCGTAAACGCGGCGAATGTTGTTGATCTCGGCCTCGGTTGCCGTCTCGCCGGCCAGGGCCATTGCCGGATCGCCCGACAGGTAGATCATCGAGAACGTGACCAATGAGACGGTGAAGGCGACCAGCACCGCCACACCAAGCCGTTTAATGATATAGGGCAGCATCGTGGCCTCGAGGCTAAGAGCGCCGAACGCGCGTGGTGCCCCGGCGCGCGAGCGGCGCCGGGGCGAAGGCGTGGGTGATTACTTCCACTTTGCCGTGTAGAAGCGCGGGATCTCGTCAGAGGTTGTCTTGAAGTCGAGATCTTTCGAGAAGACGTAGTACTTGGCATAGGTGAACATCGGCAGCCAGTAGAGTTCGCTGGAAATGATGTTCAATGCCTTTGCGTAGGCTTCTTTGCGCTTTGCCGGATCGGTCGAAGTATCGCCGATCGCCAGCAATTCCTTCGTCTTTGGATCTTTCGCCGGATCGTCACGGCCGCCCGTGAAGAAGTGGCTGGTGATGGCCGAAACATCCGGGATCGAGTAGGAACCCCACGTCATGTGGTTGATCGGTGTCTGGCCCTTCCAAACCAGGTCACGCAGTTTGCGATACTGGATGTAGGTCAGCTTCGCCTTGATGCCGACTTTCGCCAGATCGCCGATGACGGCTTCCGTGAATTCGCGCTGGCGATATGCGTAGATGTCAGTTTCAAAGCCGTCCGGATAACCGGCTTCCTTGAGCAGCGCCTTGGCCTTTTCAGGGTCGTAATCCCACTTCTTGACATCCTGCGTGCAGCCGAATTGATCGGGATGGCAGGCGGAGTGGATGACGACCGAAGCGGGGCCGACGAGGTTTTTGGTGATCGCTTCACGGTTGATGGCGTGGGCCACGGCCATGCGGATGCGCTTGTCGGTAAAGAACTTCTGGCCGGAATCGCCGTCGACGTCGAAGGCCAAGTAGGACACGCGGAACGTTTTGGCGTTTTCAACCGTCACTTTGCCCTGTGCCTGCAGTCGCTCGGCCTGCTCCTTCGGCACATCCCAAATCCAGTCAAGTCCGCCGGTCAGGATCTCGGCCAGCTGGGTGTTGGATTCCTTGATCGTGCGAAACTTGATCTTGCCGATCTGAGGCTGGCCTTTCGGGCCGTCCTTCATGTAGTTCGTGTTCTTTTCCCAAAGCACGTACTCGCCGGCCTTGACCTCGGCCATCTTGTAAGGCCCGGTTCCGACCGGTTTGACGGCGGCGAAGTCCTTCTTGCCATCGGCCTTGGTCGGCGCATTGTCGTAATGGCCGGCCGGCATCATGAAGACGGCGTTGGCAAGATAGGCGAGGGCTGCAGGAAACGGCTTGTGCAGATCGATCCGGACCTTGTGCGAGTCGACCTTGGTCGCCTTTTTCATCCAGTTGACGCTGCGATACGTCAGGACACCGTTGTCTTTGTTTGAGGTAAAGTTGATGGTGTAGACTACGTCGTCTGCATCGAAGTCCGAGCCATCATGGAATTTAACGCCCTTGCGCAGTTCCAATTCCAGCGTGACGTTGTCTTTCCATTCCCATTTGGTGGCGAGCAGCGGTTTGAACTCGCCGGTTTCGGCATCGCGAAAGATCAGACCATCCCACCCCATGTGACCCTGAACGACGAGTTCACGCGTGTTGTTGTAATAGGGATCTACGACGGCAATTTCTCTGTCTGTCGCCCAGTTCAGGGTGTCGTCCGATTTGCCGGCCTGGCTTGCGGTGGTCGTGAACGCGAGTGCGCCGAGCGACACTGCAAGGGCGGTTAGCCCAAGACGTCTCATCTGGCAGTTCTCCTATACTGTTTGCTGCGCGTGGGGACGCGAGAGCCCTAGGTTCCTCTTTTCTGGTAGATATATCAACTCCGTTGTCTGGACGCTTGCGAGCAGTCCGCGCGAGAATTGCACCACATGCCGCCGTAGCGGCTGCACGCCTGGTTGCCTGGCGGCATTGGATGAATAGGCGTGGCGTGCCGCGGGTTCGTGCAGCAGTGAGCTGATGAATGCCCGGAACGGCAGTGTTCGTGCGGGATTCGGCAGTGTTTGCGATGTTGCGCATTTATGTGCAAGCAGGGGGCATTTCCCCATTAACTGGACGGGGCGCGCGGCAATGACCGTCGATATGGACTATCAACCGGATGATCCTTCGACGTCGACCGGCATTCGGGTTCTCGATCTGTCCCGCCTGGTATCCGGAAACATCGTAACCCACGTGTTTGCCGATCACGGCGCAGAGGTGATCAAGGTGGAACGGCCCGGAATCGGCGACGACATGCGAAACTCAAAGTCCTTGGGTCACAGCGCCCACTGGAAGGCTTACTGCCGCAACAAAAAAGTATCACGCTCGACCTTCGCAAGAGCGAGGGGCGTGCCCTGCTGTGCGATCTCGTCGAACAGGCCCATGTTCTGGTCGAAAATTTCAAGCCGCAGACGATCGAAAAGCGGGGTATCGGCCCGGATCTGCTGCTCAAACGAATTCCCAAGCTCATCATGGTTCGGGTGTCCGGCTTGGGGCAGACCGGCATTGTTGCGCACAAATCCGGCGTCGGGAGCCTGGTCGAAGCCATGCCCGGGTTTGCCGCGATGAACGGGTTTGGTGACCGCCCGCCGGGCTCTTAAGCGCGCCATTGCGGGCCGGTGGCATACCGGGGACAATTCTGATTTAACCGCAGTTCTCGGCTGCACTTCGGTGTGCAACCGAAAGGTCGTGTACGCGATCGGAAGGGGCGGATCTGAAGGGCAGCCCCAAAGGTCGCCCGCAGTTTTTTGATCAAATGCCCGGTCATCACCGGCTAGATCCAGTTGCGAGGATAAAGGCTCATGCGCAATTCCACCGACGTGTTCCATCTGGCTATTCCATGCAAGGACCTCGACGAGACCGTTGAGTTTTATGTCTACGGTCTCGGTTGCAAGCTCGCGCGGCGGCGAGACGACAGGGTTACGCTCGAGTTTTTCGGCGATCAGATCGTATGCCATCTCGATCCCGATTCGGTGGTGCCGAAGCCGGAGTTCTATCCGCGCCATTTCGGGGTGACGTTCCGTGAACGAGAGGACTTCGATCGCTTGTTCATGTTGGCGAAAAAGCGCCGTTTGGAGTTTTTTCGGGAATGGAAGCGGCGCTTCGAGGGTGAAGTCGAGGCTCACGTCTTTTTCGCTCTGATCGATCCGGCCAACAACATCCTTGAGTTCAAGCACTACGATGATCCGCGCATGATGCATTAAGGAACGACGACACAGTGCCCGGCAAAACGGGCTTGGATACGCGCGCGTCTGGCAGCGGATAGCGCTTGCCGAGGAAATCCAACGGCCGGTTGCACCGTAACTTTCTTGCGGCAAAAGTATTGACGCGCGCCGTAGCAGGTGACGGTATGGATCCGGGCGAGCACGCTGCCGCTCGATCGGGAAGCCTTGTTCAGGACATTGGCTTCGGCCGACAAGTCCTTATAATCATGCGTTATTTCGCCGCTTAACCGTCGAACTTGCAGCATGGTAGAGAACGAGCGCGGTGGCGATCAGTGTGCGTCAATCGGTTGAGTTCACGCCAGAATGCAATCAGCAAGTATCCTTAGACGCGCACTGGTTTCGGTGGCTCTGCTGTCGCCGTTGATCGCGGCGATATCCGGCATGGTGCTTGGTGAAGTGCACGGTCCGAGCGGCGTGACCGAAGCTCGCAAGGCCGTAGCCAAGCCCTCGAATGTCCTCGCGGTTGGCCGGCACGGTGATCAGGCCATCAAGTCGCAACTCAATCTCAAGGTCGACGGCAACCATATCCTCAAGACCATTTCAGCGGATGAGGACTTCGTTCCGATCGTTCCCGCCCGGCCGACACGCAAGCTGGCGCACTTCATTTGCAATCCCGAATGGATCGAAGGCCTCGAGCGCAGGCAAATCGACAACGCGGTGTCGCTTTACTTTCAAAAGATCGCATTCTCGAGATCCGACGAAGTGCGCATTTACGCGGTTTCCTCGAAAGCGGATCAAAGAGTGCTCGGCGTTGAGATATTCGATGCCGTTTCCGGCAAAACCGCGAAAAAGATTTCGTTCGCCGATACCGTGGTTCGGGCCGGCAGTTGTGTCAGTTCGCAGGGCGCAGAGGGCTGCAAGTTTCCCGTCGTCGGACGGTTCGCTCCGGGTGACCTGAAATATGGGGTCTACTTTGCCCGGCTGTTTGGCAAGTCGGGTTATATTTCGCGGCAAGCCTATTTCCTGTTGCGTCCCGAGCCGGAAGATGTCCCGGAAAATGCTGTCGGATTGCTGTCTCCGACGTTCACGTGGCAGGCCTACAACCGGGTCGCCAATCTGTCATTTTATACGCGTGAGCCGTCGCGAAACTACCGCATCAGCCTGCGTCGCCCCCTCAACACGCGTCTGGCGGGCGCACATAACGGCCGTTCAACCGTCGCATTTGCACGAAAACTCGAAGAGATGGGCCTTGCGCCGATCCACCTGAGCAGCATGGATCTGCATCGCAAGCACGCTTATGCGCGCCGCCTGCGCCTGCTCATCATTCCTGGCCACGATGAATACTGGACGGATGACATTCGGAGGTTCGTGGAGGAATTCCTCGAGGCCGGCGGGCAGGTCGCCATATTCTCCGGCAACGTGTCGTTCTTCAAGATCGTGTTGAAAGATGGTCAGCTATGGGTGTCGAAGAAGGGACGCGAACCGACACACGAAGTCTATCGGCAGACGGGGCGGTGGAGCCGCCCGTGGATCAAGCGGCCTATCCAGCAGCTTCTGGGCCTGACCTACGACTTCGGTGGCTATCCGTTGCACCGGATCCTTAGCGAAGAACAATTGCGAAAGTCGTCCGGCGGTCGCATCTCGTATCTGCAGAGCCATAAAATGCGTGTGGTGGCGCCAAAGCATCCGATTTTTCGTCACACCGGATTGGGCAAGGACGATCTGATTGGCGGCGAAATTCCGTTGATCAGTATCGAGGTCGATGCAGCGCCTTTGAAAAGTGATGGCTCGCTCGACATGGCGTTGCTTGGCAAGGTTGACGGCAAACTGCGGAACCTTGCCTGGGGCTATGCAATCAAGCACAAGAAGGCCGAGATCAAAAAGCGTGCGATGATTGCCGAGCTAACCCGCAAGAACGGTGCGCGGCTCATTCATTTCGGCAGTATCGGGTGGTTCGCGTCGGTCGATGCCGATGTGCCTGACGTGACGCAGATCTTCGCCAATACCGTCAATTATCTCCTTGGCCGTCCGCTGGCGCCCTATCAGGCGCCAGTTGCCGAGGAACCTCCAGGAGATGGCGATTGGCAACGCTTCATTACGATGCCGAACCAGCATGCACGAAGCTACTCTCATTACGTCTCACGCCTCATTCGAGCGTCCAGCCGCGACGACTACAAGGCGAAGGCGATCCTCGCGCTTTTGAAGCGCGATGCACGCGGCATCATGAAGGATATCGATGGGGCGCGCCGTTTGGCGAAAGAAGTTGTTGGTGCAGCTAACGATGATGGATCACGCATCCCGCCGAAGATCGTCGATCGAATGCGCTACTGCATTCTCGATGAACTGCCGATCGCCGATGCCCGGCAGCAATTTCGTTCGATCCTCCAGCAAGCTGCAAAGCGCAGTCAGATTGCGCAGATTTCGATGGCCGTCGAGATGGCAGGCAGCCCGGATGGTGCGAGCCGAAAAGAGGCACAGAGAATTCTCGAGGACTTGGCAAATGCCGGTAATATTTCCGCAGAAATCCAACTTGCCCGCTTGCTCGACAAGGAGGGCGACGAAGAGACTGCGCTGAAAATATATCGTCGGCTTGCGAAAGCCAAGAACGCGCACGCGCAATCACTTCTATTGCGGCGCGGCATGGTGCAGCCGGGGTTGATGGATGACGAGACGCGGTTCCGGTACATCAACGAATTGCTCAACTTCAAGTATGCAGAACTCTATCTGATGTTGGGCGTGGCCTACGAACTTGGGAAGGGTACGAAAGCTAACCTGCGGCAGGCCTGGTTCTACTACTTGCGTGCCGCGCAGGGTGGCAATGCGCTTGCACAAGAACGCGTTGCAAACATGTTTGCAACCGGGCACGGGGTTGGCAAATCTCTGCCCAAGGCCAAGCAGTGGTATACGCGCGCGGCGCAGAACAAGTCCGTCACCGCCAGAGCCAATCTCGATCTGATCGCTAAGGCGATCTAACGCCTTCTATCCTCCCGGAAAAGGTCGCTTGCCCTCTTTCCGCGATCATGATTGCCGGCGCAATTGTGCTGCCGGAAACGACAGCCGGCATGACGGAGGCATCTGTTCGCCCGCCTTACGGTCCGCCTGCGCAACCGGACAAGTCCGGCGATACTCAATTTTCTCCGGTCAAGGCCTGAAGCGCGGCGTGTGCGGCGCAGCAGCATGGCCGAAGCGCTCAGCGGCGGCGATTGAACTTCCGTCGTTGGTGGGCTGCTATATGATGGCGCGACAAGTGAGGGATGACATTTCACAAGGTTTGTCACATGGCGAAGTCATTGCATGATCATTTGTTTGGCGAGGGGCCGAAAAGAATTCTGTCTCTGGACGGTGGCGGCGTGCGGGGCCTGGTCACGCTCGGTATGCTCAAGGCGGTTGAAGATGTGCTGCGTCAGCGTAGCGCCAAACCCGAGATGTTCCGCCTCAGCGACTATTTCGATCTGATCGGTGGGACCTCCACGGGCGCTCTCATTGCCACATTGCTGGCGCTCGGCGAGAGTGTCGACGACATCACCGATCTCTATTTCGATATGTGTCCGAAGATCTTCAAAGGCAGCCGCTGGATGCCGGGGATCTGGTCGAAGTTCGACCCGCGCAGTTTTGACCGCGTGATGCAGGAGGCCTTCAGAACCGTTCTGTCCAAGAACAACGTGGCGCCGCACGAGCCGACCATGAGCACCGACCTGCTGCGAACCGGTTTGGCGATCGCAACAAAGCGCATCGATACCGGCAGCGTGTGGGTGCAGACCAACAATCCGCGCCACAAGTTCTGGGACGGGGCGGAAGAGCCGTGGCGGGATTACTGGGCCGAGCGGCCGGAGATCAAGTTTTTCGCCAACCGCAGCCACCCGTTGCGTCGGATGGCGCAGGCGAGCGCGTCTGCGCCCTACTATCTCGACGCGGTTCAGATCGGTATTTCGCCCGAGGAGGAAGGGCTGTTCTTTGACGGTGGGGCGAGCCCCTACAACAATCCCGGGCCTGAGCTCTTCACTATGGCGACGCTCAAATCGTATCCGGTTTCCGGCCAACGCAATTTCGGCTCGCCGCATGGCTTCGAATGGGAGACCGGAGCCGATAAACTGTTCATGCTGTCGCTCGGGACCGGGACGTGGCGCGAGCGGATGAACGTCGAGCAATTCCGGCGCAAATCGGCTGCTGCCAAGGCCGTATATGCATTGCGAGGGATCATTACCGATGCAGAAACGGCCGCCCTCGTTTTCCTGCAGAGTATTTCCGAGTCCCCGCGTGGCGAATTCGTCAACCTCAATCTGGAAAGCATGACAGGCCTGCGTATTGTCGAAGACCCGCTGCTGACCTTTCAGCGGGCCAACGTGCAAATCGACAGCGACTGGCTTGGCATGACGCTCGGCGAAGAGTTCAAGTACAGCCCGCGTGTGATCACCAAACTCAAGCAGATGGACCTCGCCGAAAGGGCAAACCTCTATCGCTGCCATCAAATCGGACTGGCCTACGGCAAGAAGGTCATCTCAGGCGAGACGTTTTTGCCCGTTTTCGACATCTGATGATTGTCGGCGCTCGTCGGTCCAGCAGGCAAGTGCGCGCTGCCGGTCGGGCTAGGCTTTGTCGACCCGATAGCCGAGTGCAAGGGCACCTTTGATGGTTTGCAACACCAGCGCCCGGTCGTAGTCCTTTTCGCTTTCGGGCAGTTCACCATAGGGCACGAGGCAGGGGTGCTTCTTTTCGCCGTCGTTGCGTTCGGGGCCCCAGGTCCAGCCGTCCGACACGCGTTTTTGTGCCCAGACTTCGTGCGCGTTCTCGGCGAGTTTCTCGACCAATTGGGCCTGTTGGGCTGACAGTTCAATGTCGTCCGTGGCTAGTGGCTTCGGTGTGTAGGTCATGGAAACTTTCCATTGGGATCGTTCATTGGAGGTCGCTTTTTGATCACTCACTCCGCTGCTCATTGAATACGCCTGACGGGCCAATCGCAAGCGCGCGCGGCGGAGAACCACCGGCTTGACAAGTGCAGGTTATGCGCGAACGCTCTAAGGCGTGTCGTATGCCCGTGGGAGATTGCCATGACCAGCCCAGCCCCTTCGATTGCGCCGATCCGCCAGGATGCGGCCGATGAGATCCCGGTCATTGATCTTGGTCCATATCTTTCAGGCATTGATGGCGCGCGTGAGACGGCGGCCGGAGAATTGCGCCACGCATTCGAAGATATCGGGTTCTATTTCATCGTGAATCACGGCGTGCCGCAGCGTCTGATCGATGCGGCGTTCGATGCGGCCCGGCGCTTTCATGCGCTGCCGCTCGAGACGAAGCTGGCACTCAAGATCGACGAGTACAATATCGGTTATCTGCCGATGCGAGGCGGGACGACGCGACATTCCAAGCTCAACCAGAACAACAAACCGAACGTCAACGAGGCGTTCTTCTTGGCGCGCGACCTGGCCGATGATCATCCGGAAGCGAACAAGCCGTTCCGGACGCCCAACAAATGGCCAGCCGAATCTGATCTGCCGGGGTTTCGCGAGACCTGCGTGGCGTATGCGCAAGCGCTGGAGCAGTTGGCGCTGAAGCTCGTGCCGCTCTACGCGTTGGCGCTGGATCTGCCGGCCAACTATTTTGATGCGGCATTTGCCAAGCCGATGTACAAGCTGCGCATGTCGCACTATCCGCCGCAAGAGGTGGCTGCCGACAACGAGTTCGGATTGGCACCGCATACCGACACCAGTTTCATGACTTTGCTTGCGCCCAACAAGGTTCCCGGACTGTCAATCCGCGGGCCAAGTGGCACCTGGATCGATGCGCCGGTCATCGATGGCGCGTTTCTGGTCAACGGCGGTGACATGCTGCGCCGGTGGAGCAATGACCGTTTCCTCGCAACGCCGCACCGCGTCGTCAATCGAACCGGCGAGGAGCGCTATGCAATACCGTTTTTTTTCGACTGCGCTGCGGAGTATGAAATGCACTGCCTGCCGTCCTGCACCGGGCCGGACAATCCGCCGAAGTACGAGCCAATCACGTATGTCGACTACATGACCTGGTTTCGTAAAATGAATTATGGGCCCGACCGCAACAAAGATCAGCAATAAAGCTTACAGGCCTTTCCCGGAAACATGGTTATGACCGGTTGAGAAGTTCGGAGCGAACTCACTCACGGCCCGTGTGCGACGGCTAACCGCCCGGGACCGTGCCTGCCGGCAAGGCTTCCACGTGGCGTGCAATTGCGCCCGGCTGCGTCAACCAGATGTCATCGCGGTATGCGAGGATGTGCTGCATGACGTGGCGGAGTTGGCGCAGGCGGAAGGGTTGGCCGAGAATGAACGTGTGCAAAACGAACGGACACACCAGGGCATGTGGCCCGCGGCGCGCCTGGTCGAGCATTTCGTCGAACTGGTCGATCCAAATTCGTGAGAGCTGCTCTGCGGTGTGATGGCGGTTGACGATCGTGGGCGAGTCATTGGTCTCCAGCGCATAGGGCATGTTCAAGATGCGGCCGCCCCTGGTGCGCATCCAGACCGGTTGGTCATCCAGCGGCCAGTCACACTGAAAGAGGTAGCCGGCTTCCTGCAGCAGGTCGAGCGAGACGCTGCTTTGGGAGAGCCAGGGACCCATCCAGCCTAGCGGTCTGGTGCCGGCGAAGCTTGCAATTGCATCGGTCGTCTCGGCGATAAGGCGGGCCTCATCAGCCTCCCAAAAGTCGGCCTGGCGCTCGGAGTTGGTGCGGCCATGGGCGATGAACTCGTCGCCACGTTCGAGCATGCGCTCGCCAATTTCCGGATGGTGGGTGAGGATCGCGGCGTTGATGTTGTGGGCAAGCGGCGCTTCCAGTTCATCGAACAGATCAAACATGCGCCAGATGCCGACACGGTTGCCGTAGTCGCGCCAAGCGTAGTTGCGCTGGGTTTGCGGGGCGCCGGCCACCGCGCTGTCGGAACCGAGCCCGGCGCCGAAGGCGAAATATTCGATATTGTTGCAGAAATAGACCGCGAGGCGCTTGCCCTCCGGCCAGGTATAAGGCGTGCGCCTGGGCAGTGGTGACCAGTCATAGCGGTTGTGGGATGGCAGTTGCATTGGCGGTATCCGATTGTCGTTGAGCGTTGTCCGCGGGCTTTGAGGGAGTGTCCTAATTTCCGGCGCCAAGTCAATTTGTGGGTGTGTGTCGGATTGTTTGGCGATAGGGCGTGTCATTGTCGCGCGTTAGCCCTACGATCGCGTGATGACTTTTGGTCAGGCCGGCAACCGGCGCGGCCAATTTGTTTGCCGGGCCCGGGTGACCGGCAGCACAAATATTGCGAGGTGGATCGAAGATGGCGCAGAAGATCGGGGTCGGGTTTTCCGGCGGACCCAACGCCGAAGAGATCGTTGCGTGTGTGAAGCTCGCGGAGGATCTCGGTTACGCATCTGCCTGGGTGGCCGAAGGACATGGCGGTGATCAGTTCGCGATTCTGGCAGCCTGTGCAACGGCGACTAACACGATCGTGCTTGGCACGGACATCACCAGCGTATTCGTGCGTACCGTGCCGACCATCGCGATGGCGGCAATGACCGTCGACCAATTGTCGAAGGGCCGTTTCATCCTCGGCGTCGGGTCGAGCCACAAGGTCCAGGTCGGGCCGGAGCATGGGGTTTCGTATGCCAAGCCGCTCACGCGTGTCCGCGAAACGGTCGAAGCCGTCCGGCAGCTGACGCGGACGGGCGCCCTCGCCTATCATGGCGAGACGTTCGCGATTGAAAGTTTTGATCTCTGGTTCACACCCTACCGGGCCGAATTCCCGATATTTGTTGCGGCCGTGTTTCCGAAAATGACGGCGCTGTGCGGCGAAATAGCAGATGGGATCATCCTGACCAGAAGTACGCTTGAGACCGCGGCCGAGGCGCGGGTGCATATCGCCGAAGGCGCCGCTCGGGCCGGGCGAAGTGTGGAGGACGTGGCGATCACCAGCCTGTTGCCGACCGCGGTGGCGGATACCATGGCAGAGGCGCGTGACCAGATCCGGCCGGGGCTGGCGCTCTATGCGGGTTTCTTTCCGCGCTACAACAAGTTGATGGCGGCGCACGGTTTCGAGGGCGAGGCAAGCGACATCGCCAGCGCCTGGGCTGCCGGCGATCGTGATGCGGCCGTCCGTGCCGTGAGCGATGCCATGATCGACGCGACGAGCGTCGCCGGGACGCCGGAATATTGCCGCGAGCGTCTCGAAGCGTACCGTCAGTCCGGCGTCGACATGCCTATTATTTCTCCGTTCGCGCGTGGTAAGGGGGCCAGGCGGAAGTTCGAAGCGGCGATCAGAGCGTGCGCGCCTTTGCAATAGCCGATTGCCGGCGCCTGCGGCTCGGGCAAGAAGAAACCAACAGGATACGACATGGGTCTCGACGCCGTTACGCTCGCCATTCTCAAAGGCCGATTGGAGCAGATTGCCGACGAGATGGATGCCACGCTGTTTCGATCGGCCTTCAACCCGATTATCGCCGAGGCACATGATGCTTCACACGGGATATACGATGCTGCGACCGGCGAGACGCTTGCGCAGGGCAAATCCGGTTTGCCGATTTTCGTCGGGGTCATGGCGTTTGCCGTCAAAGCCGTGATCGAGAAGGCAGCGGCAGATGGCGGACCCCTGGACGGTGACGTGTGGATTTTCAATGACCCATATCTCGGCGGCACGCACCTGAGCGATTTCCGGCTGGTGCGACCGCTGTTTCGTGACGGCCGGGTGTTTTGCTATCTGGCTTCCGTTGGTCATTGGCACGACGTCGGCGGCAACGTGCCAGGCAACTACAATCCGGTAGCGACCGAGAGTTTTCAGGAGGGCATGCTGATCCCGCCGGTGAAGCTGTTCGAAGCGGGCGTCTACAGGCAGGATATCGTTGATATCCTGTCCGCCAATTCGCGCCTGCCGAATTCGCTTTACGGTGATCTCAGCGGCCAGATCAACGCGCTCGATCTCGGCGTAAAGCGCATGGAGGCGTTGCTTGAGGAATACGGCGATGCGACGATTGCGGCCGCGCTCGGCGAGCTGAAGGTACGGGCCGGGGATTACATGCGGGCCGAGATACGCGCGCTGCCGGACGGCACCGTCAGTGCTGAAGACTGGCTCGACAACGATGGTATCCGTGACGAACCGTTGAAGGTCGCCCTTGACATGACGATTGACGGTGATCGCCTGACGCTTGATTTTTCGCGATCCTCGCCGGCGTGTGACGGGCCCGTCAACATCGCGCGGTCAACGACCATCGCTGCCTGCTATGTCGCCCTGAAGCACGTATTTCATGATGTGCCTGCCAATGCCGGTGTGTTGGAGCCCGTAACCTTCAACATCGATCCGGAGTCGATCTTATCGGTGCAAGCGCCAAAACCGGTTGGTGGCTACACCGAGACCATCCTGCGGCTCATAGATGTGGTGTTTCAGGCCCTGGCGCAACTCGCGCCGGAGCGGTCCAACGGCTGTGCCTACGGCACGATCAACGCGCTTTCGATTGCCGGCAGGCGCGGCAACGGTGCGCGTTGGGTGATGTTTTCGTTCTTTGGCGGCGGTCACGGCGGCCACCCTGAGGGCGACGGTCTCAACCACGGCAATGCGCCAATTTCGACAGCGACGATTCCACCGTTGGAGATCCTTGAAGCCGCCTATCCGGTCAAATTCACGCAATGGGCGCTGCGGGAGGGATCCGGAGGTCCCGGCAGGCATCGCGGCGGGCTCGGCGCCGTTTACGAGATCGAGCTGCTCGAGGAAGAGGCCGATGTGTTCCTGTTCGGGGAACGTGGACGGTTTGCGCCACGCGGCGTCGCGGGCGGAGGCGAAGGTGCGCCGAACAGGTTTTATTATCCTTTGGACGGTCACATGGTCGAGCCTTCCATGATCTCGAAATTGCATGGCGCCAAGCTGAAGCGGGGTGAACGTGTACGCCTCGAAACGCCAGGTGGTGGCGGCTATGGCGATGCTCGTGACCGCTCGCCAGATGCGATCGCACGAGACATTGCCCTGGGTTATGTGCAGGCTGACGGAGATGACCGTTGAGCGTGGGGAAACGTTTCAGTATCGGTGTCGACGTCGGTGGCACGTTCACGGATGTCTTTGTTCTCGATAACGAGACCGGGACGGCGAAGATCGTCAAGACACCGTCAACGCTGGACGACCAATCACGCGGTCTTGTCGAAGGCATCGGCCAGGTGTTGCCGGACTTCTCGTCAATCCTAAACATTATTCACGGCACGACGACCGGTACCAACGCGCTGCTCGAGCGCAAAGGCGCGGAGACTGGTATCATCACGACAAAAGGCTTTCGCGACGTTCTCGAAATGCGCCGCCGGGACCGGCCTGCAACATGGGGGCTTTGGGGGCAGTTCTCACCGCTAGTCAGGCGGGACCGCCGCGTTGAGGTGCGCGAGCGGACATTGGCGGACGGCAATGTTCTCGAGGCAGTCGATCCCGAAGAAGCCGTTGCGGCGGCACGCCAACTATTGGACCTTGGATGCCGCTCGGTTTGTGTCTTTTTCATTAACAGTTATGCAAATGACATGAACGAGCGTGATGCCGTGGCGGCCGTCAAGGCGATTTGGCCCAACGGCTATGTTACGCGCGCTACGGAAATCCTGCCCGAGATTCGCGAGTTCGAGCGCCTGTCCACTGCAACCATAAACGCCTATCTGCAGCCGGTCGTGTCCTCCTATCTCGATCGCCTTGGCGGTGGCGTCGGTGAGGCCGGTTTTGACGGCGATTTGTTGATCGTGCAGTCCAACGGCGGCGTCATGGCGGTGGATACAGCGCAACGGTTCCCGGTGCGCACGGCGTTGTCCGGGCCGGCGGCCGGCGTGCGTGCGGCGCAAGCGATCGCAGAAGCGGCAGGTTATGCCAACATCATTACCTGTGATCTCGGGGGTACGTCGTTCGATGTGTCGTTGATTGCCGACGGCAAGGCAGAATTGGCGGCTCAGACCCAGATCGACTTCGGATTGGTTATTCGCACGCCAATGATCGAAATCACCACGATCGGGGCGGGCGGCGGTTCAATCGCGCGGATCGATGCCGGCGGGTTTTTGCAGGTTGGACCGGAAAGTGCCGGCTCCGATCCCGGTCCGGTGTGCTATGGCCTTGGCAATTCGGAGCCAACGCTGACGGATGCCAATCTGGTTCTCGGCCGGATCAATGCCGCGCGGCCGATCGGCGGCAAGCTGTCGCGGCTCGACCAACACGCGGCGCGCGCGGCAATCGGCGAACGCATCGGCGAACCCCTCGGTCTGAACACCGAAGATGCGGCAGAGGCAATCCTGCGGGTGGCCAACGCGAAAATGGCCGGTGCCATTCGACTGGTCTCGATCGAACGTGGGCATGATCCGGCAAGGTTTTTCGCAATGCCGTTCGGCGGCGGTGGTGCGCTGCATGCCGGTGCGCTCATAGACGAGTGTGGGTTGAGCGGCGCGATCGTGCCGCGCTATCCGGGCGTGACGTCGGCGCTGGGATGCATCGTTGCCGATATGCGTCATGATCGGGTGAAGACGGTCAATCAGTTGCTCGACGATATCGAGGTCAGAGCCCTCGAAGCCGAAATGCGGGCGGTTGCAGGCGAACTCGGAGCTTTGCTGCAGCGTGCCGGCGTCGCGTTCAGGGCTGTTGAAACAGTCTATGAACTCGACATGCTCTACGTCGGGCAAACCCACACCGTCCGTGCGGAACTGACGATGCCCTCAGGCGGCCTTGCGCATCAGGACATCAAGGCAGCCTTCGAGACAAGCTACCGTGCCAGTTATGGGCGTCTGCTTAAAGGCATCGCGATGCGGGTGATGAATTACCGGGTGGCCGTCATCGGTCGCAGGGAACCGTTCGATATGCGCACGCTGGGCCCTGCGGCCCCGCGAATGGCTTCGGCGTCGGTTGCCGGGCATCGTGAGCTATACCTCGATGGTGCATGGCATAGTGTGCCGGTCTACGAACGCCTGGCTCTGGACCAAGGCGAGATCGTCGTCGGGCCCTGCCTTTTGGAGCAGTCCGATACGACGATTTTCGTCGACCCGGGGCTTTCGGGCCGGGTCGATGATTGCTGGAACCTGATCATCGAGAGGGCGACATGAGGCTTAATCCGGCCACGACCGGGCTGTTGATCGTCGATCTGCAAAACGACTTCCTGCATGCCGAGGGCGCCTATGGCCGGGCAGGGCAGTCGTCACCAGAGATCGCCGCATTGCCTGGGCGTGTGAAGCCAGTGTCCGACGCGCTGCGGGCTGCCGGCGGGTGGATCGTGTCGACGCAGTTCACGCTGGTGCCTGGCAAAAACGGCGAGCCGTTGATCTCGCCGCATCTCGCCAGGCTCCGGCCTTTCCTTGCAAAGGGGGATTTTCAGCCAGGTGGCTGGGGTCACCAATTGGTCGACGAGCTGCAGCCGGCTGATCTGACGATCGAAAAGGTGGCGTACTCCGCATTCTATCAAACGCGCATGGCGTGGGCGCTGCGCAAGGCGGGCATCGAAACGTTGATGATTTGCGGGATCGTGACCAACGGCGGTGTCGCCTCGACCCTGCGGGCGGCGCACGTTCGTGACTTTCACACGATCCTGTTGCGTGACGGTTGCGCCGCCTTTTCGCAAGAGGTGCATGCGGCCGCGGTTGCGGATCTGTCGTCCGTGTCCGAGGTGATGACGTGCACAGATGCCGTGCGAGCAATCGAGCAAGCTTCATGAGCCGGGTTTTGCCCGTGAGCGATGCCAAGTTTGCGAGCGAGGCGCCGTTGCTCATCGCCGGTGGAGGGGCGTGCGGCTTGACAGCGGCGCTCAAGGCTGCAGACGCAGGCGTCGATGCGGTCGTCCTGGAACGCGACCCGGTGCCATCCGGTTCGACTGCGATGTCGTCAGGGTTTGTTCCCGCCGCGGGTACCAGATGCCAGATCGAGGCAAGGCTGGCCGATACGGATGGCGTTGAGATTTTTGCGCGCGATATTCTTGCGAAGTCGGATGGTCTTTCAGACGAGGCCCTGCTCAGCCTCGCGGTGCGCACGATTGCACCGACGGTGGACTGGTTGGAGGTGCGGCACGGACTGGAATGGCAGCTGCTCGATGGCTTTCTCTATCCCGGGCACAGCCGTCATCGCATGCATGCGGTGCCTGAAAAGACGGGCGCCGGCCTCATGGCACGCCTCGGCAGTGCTGCTGAAGCCGCGGGTGTCCCGGTGGTGACATCGGCTCATGTCGTTGCGCTTTATTGCGACGGGGAGGTGATCCGTGGCGCTGAAGTCATGCGCCCGGATGGCACGACCGAAGACATTGCGTGCGAAGCGATGATCCTTGCCTGCAACGGTTATGGCGGTAATCGCGAGCTCGTCAGGCGCTACATCCCGGCACTCGCCGAGGCACCCTACTACGGCCATGCCGGCAACACGGGCGATGCGGTTTTGTGGGGGGAGGCGTTGGGCGCGGACGTGCGGCACCTGTCGGGCTGTCAGGGACACGGTTCGCTGGCACATCCGCACGGCATCCTTATAACCTGGGCGCTGATGATGGAGGGCGGCTTTCAGGTCAACAACCTTGGAGAACGGTTTTCCAACGAGCACAAGGGGTATTCCGAGCAGGCCATTCCGGTGCTGAACCAGCCTGGGGGCGTTGCCTGGTCGGTGTTCGATCAACGCCTGTGCGACTTCGCGCGATCGTTTCCCGACTTCCGGGACGCGGAAACGGCGGGTGCGGTCCGGTCCGGAAACACCGTCGAGGCCCTGGCCGAAGCTATGCGGGTGCCGGCGGCAACACTGCGCGCAACGTTCGAGGCCGTGGACGCATACCAGGCCGGGCGAAGTGTTGATCCCCTGGGCCGAGACTTCACGACCAAGCCCGGGCTTTGCGCTCCGTTCCATGCCGTCAGAGTGACCGGGGCGCTGTTTCATACCCAGGGCGGGTTGGTGATCGATGACGAGGCTCGGGTGGTGCGTGCGGACGGTGCCGCTCTGCCCAATCTGTTTGCCGGCGGTGGCGCTGCGTGCGGTGTTTCGGGTCCCGACATATCCGGATATCTTTCCGGCAACGGTCTGCTTACGGCGCTGGCCTTTGGCGCACTTGCAGGCGAGTTCGCGGCAAAGCAGATCGTCGCTGGCAGAGAAGTTTAGTTTGAGGTGGGCGCAGTGCCTTGATCTCGATTTCAAGTGAAGTTTGCATCTTTTGGGTCATACCGGGCGCTGCTGCTTGCGGGTGGGTCAGCGCTCGGGCCGGCGAATGCTCGACCGAGATCCACGACGCCGATACCCTCAGGCTGCATTCGATTTCCCTTGGTTGCAACTGCTCGCCGCGATCGCTCAAAACGGGACCGAGCCATTGACGGTCACGCGGTGCAGGTAGCGGCGGTCGGGCGGAAATGCGTAGTCGCGGTTGACGACATGCTGGACGGCGCAGTTGTCCCACATCAAGACATCACCGACCTGCCACTTGTGATGATACTGGAACTCCGGTTTGACGACGTGGTCGGAGAGCCGCCGGATAAGCGGTAGCGCCTGTTCGTCGTCCATGCCTTCGATGCCCGTGCACTCGTCGGCCGTGACGTAGATCGCCTTGCGGCCGGATATCGGATGCGTACGTGCAATCGGATGGCTGACCGGCGGATTCTTGTCGATTTGTTCCTGACTGAGTTGGACGGGTTTCTCGACGCCCCGTTTCTTGGCGCCGAAGAAATGGACCGCCCGGCGCCCGTCTATCAACTGCTTGGTCTCGTCACCGAGCGCGTCGTAGGCGTCCATCGCGTTTGCAAACATAGTGTCGCCCTTGGAGCGGCCCTGGTCGTCAAACGGAATCTCGATGGCGTAGAGCATCGTCAACCGCGGCGGTGTTGCGGTGTAGGACATGTCGGAATGCCAAAAGCTGCCAGCATCCGCGTAACCGAGAGCCCGGCCGTCTTCAACGACATTGGAGAGCTTCAGAATGCCCGGGTGACCGGCCAGCGCATATTTGGAAAACGCGTTGATTTCCAGCTCGCCGAATTTCTGCGCGAAGGCGAGGTGCTTTTCCGGCGTGATCTTCTGGTTGCGGAATACGAGGACAGATGAGGCGACAAATGCGTCCTCGATCTCGGCAAATGTAGCGGCGTCGACGTCGCGGGAGAGATCGACGTTGCGAACCTCGGCGCCAAACGTGCGACCGATCGGGACAACATCGATGTTGGTGTAAACAGCCATGGCTCCTGCCTCACAAACCCGGATGAATGCGCGTTGCCGGCGTATTCTAGGTCAGGTGGCACCGCCGCGGGCGCGGCAATCAGCATGTGGCTGATAAATGGCGACATGCGACTGACAGGGTTCATCCGGTCCGTCGACTGCCGACAGTGCCGCCAATCGCCTATCTGCTGGTGCCGGCGGCCGGATTGACGCTTGCTTTTTGCGAACCTAGCCTTTCAGCGACAAGAATCTGGTCGCCATTTTTTGGAGCGCGCCATGCCTGCAGTCCAAAATACTGCTCAATTCGATTTGGTTATCCGAGGCGGGAATATTGTCGACGGTACCGCGGCGGAACCGTTCGAAGGCGATGTTGCGGTAAACGACGGCCGGATCGCCGCGGTCGGAACGGTCGCCGGGGCCGGGCGCGAGGAGATCGACGCCAAGGGCAAGATCGTGACGCCGGGATTCGTCGATATCCACACGCACTACGATGGGCAGGCCGTGTGGGACAGCCATCTCGCGCCTTCGGCGTGGCACGGTGTGACGTCGGCTGTGATCGGCAACTGCGGTGTCGGGTTTGCACCGTGCAAGCCGGATGATCGGCAAAAGCTTGTCGAACTCATGGAGGGTGTGGAAGACATCCCGGGCCCGGTTCTGCACGAAGGGCTGACGTGGAAGTGGGAGACCTTTCCGGAATATCTCGATGCATTGAAGCAACTCAACCGAGATATCGACATTGCCTGCCTGCTGCCGCATGCGGCGGTGCGAGTCTACGTGATGGGTGATCGCGCGATACGCCATGAAAGGGCGACCGAGGCCGATATCGCCCGCATGCGCGAGATCACAGCAGATGCCGTGCGCGCGGGCGCATTCGGGTTTTCGACGTCGCGGACGCTCAGCCACAAGAGCTGCTCGGGTGAATACACACCGACCCTTCGCGCCAATGAAGATGAACTGACCGGTATCGCCATGGGTATGGCGGATGCCGGGTCTGGTTTCCTCGAAATCGTGTCCGACTGGAACGATCCTAGCCCGGATGAAGAATTCGCGATGCTGCGCCGGGTCGTCGAGGCGAGCGGCCGGCCGGCGGTGTTTTCTCTGTCGCAGCGCCATGAGCGCCCGAAAGACTGGGAAGTCATGATTCGCGAGGCTGACCGTGCCATCGCCGATGGGCATTCCATTCGCGCGGTTTGTCCGCCGCGGGCGATCGGACTTCTGCTCGGCCTGGAGGGCAGCCAGAACCCGTTCTCCGGTGCGCCGTCCTACAAGAAGATCGCAAACCTGCCGTTAGCCGAGCGCGTCGCCGTCATGAGGGATCCCGAATTCCGCCGGCAATTGCTCTCGGAAGATCCGGTGGCGGAAAGCACCTTCCCGCTTATCGAACGGCTCTCCTACGCGCACATGTTCCGCTTCGGCAATCCGCCGAACTACACGCCGCGCCAGGAGGACTCCATCACGGCGATGGCCGAGCGCGAGGGACGCACCGCGCCCGAGGTCGCCTACGACATCCTGCTCGAGGATGACGGAATGGGCTTCATTTATTCGCCGCTCAACAACTATTCGAGTTTCGATCTTTCCGTGCCGGGGCAGATGCTCGCCAACCGCAATGTCATCATGGGATTAGGGGATGGCGGGGCACATGTCGGATTCATTCTGGATGCCGGGTTCCCGACCTGGCTGATGACCTATTGGCAGAAGCAACAACAGGCGTTTTCGCTCGGGGAGACGATCCGGCGGCTGACATCGGACACCGCCGAGGCTGCTGGCCTGCTTGACCGTGGTCTGATCCGCGCAGGGAAAAAGGCCGACCTCAATGTCATCGACTATGACCGGCTGGCATTCGGCAAACCGTATGTGACCTACGACCTGCCGGCCGGTGGCAAACGGCTTTTGCAAACGGCGCAAGGCTACGACACGACGATCGTGTCGGGTGAAGTAAGCTACCGCGATGGCGAGGCGACGGGTGCGTTGCCGGGCAGGGTAATCGAGGGACAGAAGCTGGACGATCGATTGATGGCAGCCGAATGAGATAAAGTCACGCGCCTCGATCGTTGCCCAATGTCGTAGGTTGAAGGAGGGGTTGATTGGGCTTTAGGCGGAGCGCCTTTCGACTTCGCTTGGCGGGCCACTGCCGCATGCGGCAATGTGCAGGATCCGGCGTGCAGCTCTGTCGATCGCGTCGGGGCCCAGTTGATCGAGGCGGATTATTGCCAGTGGAGGGCGGCCGCGACGGTCGCGCTGCTTGGTGTAGCGCGGGTCGTAGTGCCGCTCGGCGATCTCCATAGCCAATTGCTGCAGACGTTCGCTTCGGGCAAGCGATAACCAATGTTCGATCGTGGTGCGGGCATGGAACGGGCGTAGCGCTTCAATTGCAAGTGTGAGCCGAGGAAGGTCCTCGGCGAGGTCACTGTAGGCTGTCACGAGGTACTTGGCGCGCGCTGTCAGCGTGGCGTGAACTTCAATGCGATCAGCTTCCTGCATGGCGCGGGCAAGGCGCTCAGGCAAGGTACGCCGGCCGATCAGCTTCGATTCCGCTTCAACAACAATCGGTCGTCCGGGATCGAGGCGCGCGAGTTGCGTCCAGAGCCGCGATTCGAACAGCTTCTGGCTTGGTTGAGCTTTGTCGCCAATTGCCCCGAAAACCGATCCACGGTGATTGGCGAGGCCTTCAAGATCCAGGATCTGTGCACCCAGCGCCTGCAGTCGGAGCAGCGTTTCGGTTTTTCCCGTGCCGGTTTGCCCGTCCAACAACAGGACCTTGATCGGTTCGTCGCTTGTGCGCAGGCCCGTGACGACGTTTCTGCGCCAGGTCTTATAGCCGCCACCAACAACGGCGACCTGCCAGCCGATCGCCGATAGGATCGTTGCCATCGCCCTGGAGCGCATGCCACCACGCCAGCAGTAGACGAGGGGGCGGTAGGCGGCAGGCTTGTCGGCCAGCACTCCGGAAAGGTGGCGGGAGATATTCGCCGTTACGAGAGCTGCGCCGTCGCGGCGCGCGCGAAACTTCGAACCGCGAACGTAGGTCGTCCCTATGCGGGCGCGCTCGTCGTCATCGAGTACGGGAAGATTTATCGCGCCTGGGATGTGGTCATCAGCGAATTCAGAGGGTGCGCGGACGTCGATAATGTCATCGAAGCGCGACAGTGCATCGACCGAAAGGTCGTTGACCAATTCAACATGTGCCATGGGAGGTTCATATACCCGGGCGACGGCCAAGCCAAGGTTGCGTCTTTGGTGGCGCATGTGAAGTCATTGCGAAATTCTTAACCAGGGTGTTCCGGGACCGGTGGCCGGTCGGGACGGATTGGGCGGAACTGCCGGATCGGGGCACCCATTGAGGCGCCGGCCTGCAAACTGCGCGATTTATGAACCGAATGCGAACAAAAAACGTCAGATTCCCGGAAATCGGAAAAGCACTCTTTCCGCGAGTTGGCGCAATTTAACACCAGAACTTTACGTTTTTTTTTTGCTAACGCGCGAGTATCGGAAGCTTAGACTGTGTTTCTGCTTTGCGATGGGTCGCGCTATGCCTCGCGTAATTACCTTCTTACTGTTTGTCCTTGCGGCATCGCTCGCGCTCGCCGACGAGATTGGTCGGGATGCGACCGATAACCTGGTTCCGCGGGGCATCGTGAGGGCCGGTGATCAGGCAACACTGGGTATCGAGTTTGCCGCTCCCGTTCGCAAGATCAATTATCGCGAAGGCGAGTCGTTCGAAAAGGGGGCGGCAATCGTCGTTTTCGACTGCCGCAAGCAGAAGGCTGAATTCGATGCCGCTGCTGCGGTGCACCGCGAGGCGGAATTGGTGCTAGCCAATCATGACTACCTGCGCAAGCGCGGCGCGACGGGGCAGCACGATGTCGAAGTTGCCCGCATACGGGTTGCCAAAGCTGCAGCAGAGGCCGAAGCGCTTCGCCTCAGGTTGGAGCAATGCACGATCCATGCGCCCTTTGATGGCAGTGTCGTCGAGCTTAAGATCTACGAACATGAATTTCCCACACCCGGCACGCCGTTCCTGAAAATCATCGGTGCGCAGTCGCTTGAAATCGAACTCATCGTGCCGTCGCAATGGCTGGTATGGTTGAAGCCGGGCCAGCCGTTCCGGTTCCGCGCGGAAGAGACGGCGAAATCCTATGCGGCGCACGTCAGGCGTATCGCGACGGCGGTCGACCCGGTCAGCCAAACGGTCAAGATATTCGGAAAGCTCGATGCTCCCGGTGATGTTCTGGCCGGAATGAGCGGCACCGCTGAATTCCCGCGACGCTCCAAAGAGCGGGAGTAGCGGAATGGCTGGAAGCGTACAATCAATTCACACGGTTCAAACATCGTCCGATGCCAAGGGCGACCACGCGCGTGAGGCGACGGTCGCGGCGCGGCCACAACCGATTGAGGATCCAGCTCTGGCCGCGCTGCAGCTGTTGCTGCGGATCGAGAACGAAGCGCGCGAGGCCAAGAATATCGGCGAGCTGCGCGTTCTTATTGCCAACGAAGCGCGCAAGCTTACGCGGGCTCGCCAGATTTTTGTTCTGGATTTCGACAGGAAAGCCCGACCGCGGGTCGTATCCGTTTCCTCGGTCGGCAGCGTGGATCGCAATTCGCCGTTGAACCAGTCGGTTGAAATGCTGGTGAGCCGTTTGCATAAGACGCATGGCCTCGATGACGCGGTCGTATGTACGCCGGAGCAGTTCGACAACATCGGCATCATGGACTCCTATCCGCTGCGCAATCTGGTGTGGGTGCCGTTTACATCGCGCAATGGTCATGTCTTCGCCGGTTTGCTGCAGGCCCGCGAGACGGCGTGGTCGGAGCGCGATGTTGTCGTGAGCCGGCGCCTGGCTGCAACGTTTGCGCATTCCTGGGGGGCATTGGCCAATCGGCGCGAGCCGGGCCGGCGAACGATATTCACCGGCAAGTTTGCCGCCATTGCGGCTGCGGCCATCGGGGCACTGATGTTCGTTCCGGTGCCGATGACGGCGTTGGCGCCCTCGGAGATCGTCGCCAAGGCGCCGGGAATTGTCACGGCGCCGATCGACGGTGTCGTCGACCGTGTCCTGATCGCGCCCAACACCAAGGTCAACAGCGGCGACGTCCTGGTGTCGTTCGTCGATACCGATCTGCGCAACAAATTCGAACTTGCCGAGCGTCAAGTGCTGGTCGCAGGCGCGCGACTGAAGCGGGCAAACCAGCTTGCGTTCGAGGATATCCGGGGACGTCATGAATTGTCGATTGCACGGGCGGAGTTGGCCCTGCGAACGGCGGAGCGCGATTATGCAAAAGCGCTGCTCGATAAGTCGGTGGTTCGTGCCGACCGCAGCGGGATCGCGGTGTTTCGAGACAAGAAGGAGCTCATCGGCAAGCCGGTGACGACGGGACAGCGCCTGATGGCGATTGCTGATCCAAAGAAAGTCGTGCTGCAGATCAATATGCCGGTATCGGACGGCTATATTCTGCAGCCCGGTGCCGCCGTCAAAGTGTTCCTCGATTCAGACCCACTCAATCCGCTGCGTGGGCGGATTGTTGCGGCGGACTATGAAGCAAAGCCAATTGAGGGCACCGAGGTCGTATTCCGGGCACTCGCCGAACTCGAAGCCGGCACGGCATCGCTTCCGAGGATCGGCGTGCGCGGCACCGCGCAAGTCTACGGCGAAGATGCTGCCCTCGGGATCTACCTATTGCGCCGACCGCTGACGGCGCTGCGGCAATGGATCGGGGTATGATACAGCCCGCGCAGGCGGGCCAGGGTGACGGTGACAGTCTGCTGCCGGAATTGCGGCCGGAGCTGTCGATCGAGCGCGGCGCCGCCAGCCGCGACAGCGGCGGGGGCTGGGTGATTTACGATCCGGTTCGCCACCGCCACTACCAAATCGATCAAACCTCGTACGAGTTGCTGGCACTTTGGTCGCAGTGTGCTACTGCGGAGGCGTTGACGGCGGCCGCGGCGGAACGATTTGGTGCGACCGTTTCGAGCGAGCAGATCGACGATTTCGTCAAGTTCCTCGAGATCAATCAGCTTTGCTGCGAGCCGCGCAAAGGGGGATGGCGGCAACTCGCGACCGAGGCCAACAAAAAGCCGGAGGGCTGGAGCAGGCTGATGAAGCTTGCTCACGATTATCTTTTCTTCCGAGTGCCGCTCTTTCGGCCACAGCGGTTTCTTATCGCGACGTTGCCGCTGATCGCGCCGTTCTACACGCGAATATTTGCGTTGGTCGTGGGTTTGATGGGGCTTTGCGGGCTCTATCTGGTGTCACGCCAGTGGGGCGCGTTTCTCAAGACGACTGATTACTTTTTCACGTGGGAAGGCCTCGCATGGTTCGGCGTTTCGCTGCTGGTCCTCAAGGCATTTCATGAGTTGGGCCACGCCTATACTGCTGTTCGATACGGGTGTTATGTACCGACCGTCGGGGTCGCGTTCATGCTGCTGACGCCGCTGCTCTACACCGACGTCAGTGACTCGTGGCGGCTTGCAAATCGACGCAAGAGGTTGTGGATCGACAGCGCGGGCATCATTGTCGAAGTTGGGATTGCCTGTATTGCGACGTTCCTATGGGCGTTCCTGCCTGACGGCCCGGTGCGCAGCTCAGCCTTCATGCTGGCGACGGCCGGCTGGCTGATGAGTTTGGCGATCAACCTCAATCCGTTCATGAGGTTCGATGGCTACTACCTGTTCTCGGAACTGATCGGCATCGAAAATTTGCAGTCGAGGGCTTTCGCACTTGCGCGTTGGCGATTGCGTGAAGTTCTGTTCGGGCTCGGCCGGCCCTGCCCGGAGGCATTGCCGCCGCGTATCGTCAATACGCTGGTCATATGGGGGTGGGCGACCTGGGTCTATCGCCTGATGCTGTTCATTGGGATCGCAATCCTCGTCTACAACTACTGTTTCAAAGTGCTCGGCATCTTGCTCTTCATCCTCGAAATCGGTCTGCTCGTTGCCAAGCCGGTCTATTCAGAACTCAAGGAGTGGTACGCAATGCGTCGCGAGATACTTGCATCCAGCCGGGCGATCGCCTCGGCGGTTGTGGCGGCCTCACTTGCCGTGATCGTGATCGTGCCGTGGTCACAAACCGTGATGGTACCTTCGGTCTTGGAATTGCACGATGCACGTCCGATACACGCCAAACGGCCGGCATTGATCCGAGATGTTCATGTCGTCGTCGGCCAACGCGTCGAGGACGGCGATCCAATGTTCACGCTGACATCGGATGAGATCGAGAACCAGGTTCGCAAGGTCAAGACCGAACTGCAGCTAACCGTGCTACGGCTGGGGCGGACCAACGTCGATGACATAGACCGTGAGGAAGCGCTGGTCTTGAAGCGTCGCTATCATGCGCTGATCACCGAGTTAAAGGGGCTTGAGAAAGAGCGGGGCGAGCTCACGATCAAGGCGCCCATGTCCGGGCGCGTTCTGGAACTCGATCCGGTCTTTCACGCGGGACGATCCGTTCGCCCCAGCGATCGGCTCGCTTTGGTTGGTCGAGGGGCACACCTGGAAGTGATTGGGTTCATCAATGAAGACGATATCTGGCGTGTGCAAACCGGGCGTGTCGGAAGTTTCATCCCGGATTCGCCGTTGACGGCTGCGATTCCCGTCCGATTGCGAGATATCGCTATCACAGGGTCAAGCGAACTCGACATTCCAAGCCTTGCTTCGGTCTATGGAGGTCCGATCGCTGTCGAGCAGAATGGCGAAGGCAAGCTGATCCCGTCGAAAGGTCAGTATCTTGCTGCAATGGATGTGGTTCGGCCGCCATCGTTCCAAGGCACGGTGTTGCGCGGCATGGTCCACCTCGAAGGTAGCCCCGAGAGCCTGTTGGCCAAGTTCTGGCGGCGCACGCTGAACGTGCTGGTGCGCGAGAGCGGTGCCTGATGCGGTCCGACAAAGCCCGATCTACGCCGCAAGTTCGAGGATCTGACGGACTTCGGCTGGGCTTGGGATTGGTCGCGGATTGCGCGGGATCCAGGGTGTCGACATGGCCTGCTCGGCGATACGGTCGAAGTGCTCGCTCCCGACTTTTACCGACGACAGGCTGCGTGGCATGCCAAGGTCTGCGATAAAGCGATCGAGGATATCGCCGGCATCGGCGCCGGCTTGGCTCATGGCGATCGCGATCAGCTCCTGCCGATGCGCATTCGCCGGTTTGTTCCATCGCATGACGGACGGCAGCATGATGCATGACGTGTGGCCGTGCGGGATGTCGAAAACGGCGCCAAGCACGTAGCCGATGCCGTGACTGGCACCCATTGGTACGCCGCTGGAAAGCGGACCCATCGACAGCCACGTGCCCAACTGACAGTCGAGCCGGGCGGCAAGATCCGACGGGTCGGCCTGGACGCGCGGCAGGCCGCTGGCCAGTAATGCAAGACCTTTTAGGGCCTGGGCATCACCGAAGGCGTTGGCCTCCAGAGAGCAAATACCTTCGACGCAATGGTCGACGGCGCGAATACCGGTCGAAAGCCAGAGCCACTCCGGTGTGTGGACGGTGATGGACGGATCGAGGACGACCGCCTGTGGAACGATCATCGGGTGGCGGATCAGTTCCTTGTTCTTGGTGCGTTCGTCGGTGACGCCGGAAATGGCGCTGAATTCACCGCCTGAGAGCGTTGTCGGGACCGACACCTGGCGGATCGTGGGCGGATTGATCGGCGGGACGACCGGACTTCCGTCGGGACCTGGGACCGGCCGCAATGCATCGATGCCGTCCGGGGTCCGAATATCGTTGGCGAGGCACAACTGCACGGCCTTCGCACCATCGGTGATCGAGCCGCCGCCGACCGTGATAATCAGGTCAGCATCGATCGATCTTGCCTGATCGGTCGCTGCGATGACTGCAGAGCGTGGCGTGTGCGGCGGCATCGCGTCGAATGTACCAGCGCACCGATCCCCGAGGACCTGGCGGATATTGGCAATTTCGACAGTGCTGCGGTTCAGTGTTCCGCTGACCATTAAGAACGCGCGCCGGTTGCCAAGCCGGTCAACGATTTCTGGAAGCGTTTCGGAGGCCGGCCGACCGAAGATCACTTCATCCATGCGGCTGAATGCGACGCGGCCTGATGCGCTCATGCTGGTTGCTCCGTCCAATTTGGTACCGGTTTCTGTCAAGCGCCGTCAAAGCCGACAAACTTGACGACGTTCCCAAGGTCCTCGCGTTCGCTCACCAATGTGTTTTCGATGGCCGAGTCATCGGCGTAGCCGAGGCTCATGCCGGACACGAGCACCTGGTCATCAGGTATCCCGAGGTGGCGGAAGATCGGTTCCTGAAACTGGATCCAGGCTGCCTGAGGACACGTGTGCAGACCGTAAGCGCGCGCAGCGAGCATCACGGTTTGCATATAGAGTCCGACGTCGGCCCAACTGCCGCGCCCGAGATAGGCGTCGGTCGTGAAGAAGAGGCCGACGGGAGCATCGAAGAACGCGAAGTTTCGCCGGCCCTGACGGGCACTTGCTTCGCGATCGCCCTTCTTGATGCCAAGCAGGCCATAAAGGCTCCAGCCGACGCCGCGGCGACGATCGCGGTGGATATCCTTCCACTTGGCAGGGTAATAGTCGTAGTCCTCGTACTTTGCAGCTTTGCCCGCCGCCGCCATTTCGAGGACGTCGCGCGAGATGGCGTCGCGCGCGGCGCCCGCGCAGACGTAGGTGTGCCAGGGCTGGGTATTGGTGCCACTCGGTGCCCGTTGGGAGATTGCCAGGATTTTCTCGATCGTCTCGCGAGGAACTGGATCGCTGGTGAAAGCGCGGACCGACTTCCGCGTCGTGATAGCTTCAAGTACGTCCATTCCTGTTCCCCTGGTTCGTCACCCGTCGGGCGCGCGTTGGCGCGTGGCGACGACGTTACGATCTGGCAATTCCACCGACAATGCGGCGCGTTTCACCGCTCATCGCATATCCCGGATCAGATCGAGCATGGTTCGGGGCTGGATGATGGTCGTCCGATATCCTTTGTACTGCCGGCGGGGTTGGCGCTAGCGTAGCGCACCTGACGTTTCGTCCCCCCCTGTGGTTGATCTATCAACCAAACGTCAGGTGCAAAAGCTACACTAGAAACATAAGCTTGCTCGTGTTCCTTATGGTTCTGACATTTGCTCTCGACATCGCCGAACGGGATAGCAAATGTCAAAACCGGAACACCTAGGTGCCGCAAAACGTGGCACGCACGACCTCGTCGGGTTTCGGCGGTTCCGCGTATCGCGAACCGAACTGCTGGTCCTCGAAGGGTCGGGCAACTACGGCGAGCAGGCTTTCGAACGGTTCGAAGTCTTCGTGCTGACCGGCCTGCACGGCTTCTTCGACCAGATGGTTGCGGGGTATGAACATCGGATTGACTGCACGCATGGCGGTTTGGCGATCGCTATCGGCGCGTGCTTCGTCAGCGAGGCGTTTGCGCCAATCGATCGCCCATTGATCGAACGCTAAAGGATCATTGAATTGAGCGCCGACCAAGCCGTCATTCGACGTGTCAGTGCCGTCCAAGTCCGAGAGGCGGCGGAAGGTGAGCGTGAAATCCGCCTCGCCATCGGCCATGTGCTGCAGCAGATCCGAAATCAGGTCGCGATCCCGATCCATGGACCGTTGCAGTCCAAGTTTGGCACGCATGACATTCAGCCAGCGCGTTTCGTACTGTTCCGGATAGCCATCAATGGCAGCCTGCGCGAAGGCAACTGCCTGGTCCTTGTCGTTATCAAGTAGCGGTAGCAGGCACTGCGCAAAGCGCGCCAGGTTCCACTGCGCGATGCGCGGCTGGTTGCGATAGGAATAGCGGCCCATATGGTCGATGGAACTGTAGACGGTGTCGGGATGGAACGTGTCCATGAATGCGCACGGTCCGTAATCGATCGTTTCGCCGGCGACCGACATATTATCGGTGTTCATCACGCCATGGATGAAGCCGACGCTCATCCAGCGGGCAACGAGATCAGCCTGTCGCGCTATCACGGTTTCGAGTAGCCGGTGGTATGGTTGATCGGCGTTGGCGAGGTCGGGATAGTGTCGGGCGATGACATGGTCGGCGAGATGCTTGAGCGCATCGGTGTCCTGGCGCGCTGCGAAGAACTGGAATGTGCCAACCCGAATATGACTCGATGAGATGCGCGTGAGGATGGCTCCCGGTAGAAGTGTCTCGCGCATGATCGGTTCGCCGGTCGCCACCGCAGCGAGGGCGCGCGTCGTCGGTATGCCGAGCGCTGCCATGGCTTCGCTGACGATATATTCGCGGAGCACCGGGCCGATGGCGGCACGGCCATCACCCATGCGTGAAAACGGTGTCCTGCCTGCGCCCTTGAGCTGGATGTCGCGACGCTTTCCGTCGCGGTCCGTCACCTCGCCAAGAAGCAATGCACGTCCGTCACCCAGCTGCGGGACCCAGGTACCAAACTGGTGGCCGGCGTAGGCCATGGCAATCGGGTCGGCGCCGCGCGGTACACTGTTGCCAGCGAGAATGTCGAGGCCCTCCGGCGTGGCCAGACGCTCGGGGTCGAGGCCGAGATCCTCGGCCAGTGCCTTATTGATCCGGATTAGTCTCGGCTGACGCACCGGCGTTGGGGAAAGGCGGGCAAAAAAGCGCTCCGGCAACCGGGCGTAGCTGTTGTCGAAGGCAAAGAACTGGTCCTGGCGTTCTGGTGCATTCATGGCGGGGCCGTTCTTTCGTCTCGGGCGGCACGGTAGATCACTGCAGATATAGACATTGCCGCGTCGATCGTCATCCTTGCCGTAGATTCCTGTCTAAATGGATGAGCCGGATTTTGTGGCGCCGGTTCGTTGTCATAAAGTCGCGACGTTAACCGGGAGAGACATCGAGATGGCGGACAAGGCGGTCGGATTTATCGGATTGGGGCGGATGGGGCGAGGAATGGCGCGCAACATGCTGGGCCACCTGGGTGATCTCGTCGTGTTTGATGCCAACGCGAAAGTAATGACAGATTTGGCTGATGCCGGTGCTACGGCGTGTGAGAGTGCAGCCGAAGTGGCCCGGCGCTGCGATCTCATCTTCACTTGCGTGCCGTTTGCTCCGGAAGTCCGATCGGTGATGTTCGGCGAGAACGGCGTCGCCGCCGGGGCCCGGCCCGGGCTGGTGGTCATCGATACGACGACCCTCGATCGAATCGATGCGCTCGATATTGCGCGGGAGGCATCGGATGCCGGGATCGTGTATTGGGACTGTCCGATCTCGGGCATGCCGTTTCGCGCGGAGGACGGCACCCTGACGGTGATGTTCGGTGGCACAAAGGAGGCCTTCAGCGCGGCCAGGCCCTATCTCGAAATGTTTGGAGAATTTATTGTGCACGCCGGGCCGCTCGGGGCCGGCCAGGCGATGAAGGCGCTCAACAATATCATCTACAACGTCAACATCGCCGCCTTGTGCGAGGTGCTGCCTCTGGCCGTGGCAGCCGGACTTGATCCGGACGAGTTCTCGCGCGTTGTTACGTCTGCCAGTGCACGCAGCTTTGCGTCCGAGTATTTCGTGCCGCGAATGATGGAACGCAGGTTCGATTCGGACTTTGCCATGCAGGATGCCTACAAGGATATCGTCAACGTGCAGCGCATGGGGGTCGAGACCAGGGCGATGCTGCCGGTTGTGAATGCGATGGTTTCGAGCTACCAGGCCGCGATCGCCGCGGGCTACGGCCGTGAACCGAAGAGTGCGATGCTCAAGGTCTATGAGAATGCGCTCGGGGTAGAGTTTCGGAAGGGCGGCGGTCATTCAGCAGATGAGTAGCGCAGCCGATACTCGGGTGGCGTGAGACACGCGCGCACCTGGTGCCGCAACGGGTGGTGGCCGTTGTGCTGATGTCTTGAGCGCTATGCTGCCAGTCGCGTCGCTGAAAGTGCAACGCCCTCAATCGTGATGCGATGCATCAGGCGACGATGGCCGGCGTAGTCGTTGACGGCCTTGTGCCAGGTCGCGCGATTGTCCCAGATGGTGATGTCGCCGGGCCGCCAGCGCACGCGGCAGGTGAATTCCGGCTTGGTGCAATGGCGTTCGAGATAGCCGATGAGGGCTGCGCTTTCCTCCGGCGTCCAGCCGTCGAAATTGATCGTGAACTCGGGATTGACGTAAAGCGCTTCGCGGCCCGACAGCGGGTGGTTGATGACCACCGGGTGCAACGCGTCCTGTGTGGCCATTTCAGGGTTTCCGATGCGGCCAGTCTTGGTCGTTTCCTTGTCTTTGCGGTCGGCACCGAAGACGTGGCGCGAGGAATGCCAGGCATGCATGCCGCGCAGCGTGGTCTTGAGGCCTTCTGATAGTGCGTCGAATGCCGCGTACATCGAGGCGAATACGGTGTCGCCACCGACCTCCGGTGTCTCGACGGCGTGCAGCATGGAGCACATCGCCGGGATCTCGTCGTAGGAGTGGTCGGTGTGCCAGCGTTCGCCGATAGCGCGCTGCTGGTCGGGCTCCTTGAGCACGAGCGCGATTTCGGGATGATCCGGGACGTGCGCGAAGAAACGGTTGACGTTGATGGTGCCGATGCGCCGGGCGAAGGCGAGTTGCTGGTCGGGCGTAATCTTCTGGTCCCGGATCACAATCACCGCATGGTCGGTGAAGGCGGCCATAAGCGCATCGGCCTGTTCGAGATCAGCGACGTTCGCGCCCATGACTTCTGCACCAATGCCGCCGGTGAGAGGTTTGACTTCGAAGGACATGATTGTGTTCTCCCCAAGCTATGGCGCGCAACAAGCCGACGGCAGTGCCGACGCTAGATCATCGTGCCTTAAGTTAGAACCGCTGTCGCGGCTCCGGCTTGAGGCACAAAGATGATCGCCTCCAAAGAACCGAGCAACTTTCTGCTTTAATTCGGAATCGGACCAATATCGAATAAAAGCAGGTTGCTCGAGTGCGGGCCGCGGGCATCGAAATCCTTTCGCGCTGCGGCCAGCCGTTCAGGCCGCAGCCGGCTCGACGCGGCGGCCAAGCCAACCGAACACTACTCCGATGGCAATGACGACAGCTGCTGCCGCGTTGATCTGCCAGTGGTTGTAGCCGATCACCTCGTTGCCCGGCAGGGCCAATATGATGCCGCCGATGACCAGTCCGGCGCGACCGAGCCAGCCCATCGCGTTGCCATCAAGCTTGCCCAATCCATAGAAATATCCCTGAAGCCCACCGGCAATCAGGGTGATGCCAGCAATTGTCGTTGCAAGTACGATGGCGATTTCGCCGGCATCGCCGCGGCCGATGAGGGCGGGGTTCAGGACAAAGAAGAACGGCACGAAGTAAATGATGCTTCCGAGCCGCATGGCCTCGAATCCGGTTTTCATTGGCTCTGCCTTGGCGACCGTGGCCGCCGCAAAGGCGCCGATCGCCACCGGCGGCGTAATGAACGAGATCATGCCCCAGTACATCAGGAAGAGATGCACAGCGAGTTTGTCGAGGCCACCTTGGGTCAGGGCCGGCGCGACGGTAACGGCAAGGAACAGGTAGGCCGCAGTGATGGTCATGCCGATACCGAGCACGAAGCTGGTGACGGCCGCCATGAACAACAACAGCAACGTGTTGCCGGCGGCGAACTGGGTCAGTTCATAGGTGATCGTGCCGACCTTGCCGGTCAGTGTGAGGGCACCAATGATGAGGCCGACGCCGGCGAGGATCGCCATTAGTTCCGCAAACAGCAATCCTACCCCGCGGATGAACGTCACCAGGCCGTTCCAGTCCCAGCGGTGTTCCCTGGAGAACTGGTTGATGATGAGAAGCACGGCGGTTGCATAGTAAGGGGCCTGTGCTTCGCGCTGCATATAGAGAAGCATGATGATCAACGCGATGAACACCGCGATGAAATACCAGCCTTCCTTGAGAACTTTCACGATCGAGGGCAATTCGCTTTCAGGCAATCCCTGGAGATCGTTGCGGGCGGCGTAGGCATCGATCTGCAAATACAGTCCAAGGTAGTAGAATACCGAGGGGAACGCGGCAGCGATGACGATCTCGGAATAAGGGATCTCGAGGAACGTTGCCATAACGAACGCGGTTGCACCCATTACCGGCGGCATCAGCACGCCGCCGGTTGACGCGCAGGCTTCGACGCCGCCAGCGTAGGCCGGCCGGAAGCCAACCCGTTTCATGGCCGGGATCGTCATGACGCCGGTGGTCAGCACGTTGGTGATGACGCTGCCGGACATCGATCCCATCAGGCCGGACGAGAAAATCGCAACCTTTGCCGGGCCGCCGCGATGCTTGCCAAGAAGCGCAAACGCAAGATTGAGAAAGAATGCGCCGCCGCCGGTGTATTGCAGGGCAACTCCGAAGATCAGGAAGCCGACGACGAGGTTGGCAAACGCATTCATCGGAATGCCGAGAACGCTTTCAGTGCCAAACATATGGAAGCCTACGGTGACCTCCGGCGTAACAGGTTCGCCGTGCAGAAAGCCGGGTGCGAAATGTGAGACCATCGGATAGATGGAAACGAGAAGGCAAATGTAAAAGATTGCCGTGCCGCCGGCCCGGCGGGTAGCTTCCAGGATCAGCGCCCAAAGCAGGAACGCCAGGTATTTGGCGTGTTGGGGAGCATCGTATTCCCAGCCGACGTCGAGGATTTCGTTGCCTTTGAGTGTGAAATAGCCGGCGACGCAGAAGGCTAGGACTGCAAGCAGGAGGTCGAACCAGGGAACAAAGCTCTGGTCGTGGGCACGAAAATAATAGGGCAGTGCAAAGAGTATCAGCAGCGCGACGAAGACAATGGCATCGCCGGTTGGGCCGAGTACCGCCAACGGAGACAGGTCGGCGAGCTGCAAACACAGAAATGCGGGTACCGCAAGGGCGAGGCTGGCGGGAAACACATCAAGGAGGCCGGTCGCCGAATTGCGCGGATCCCCCGTCGGATAGACCAGGAACGGCAACGGCAGCAGAACCGCGATCATGAAATAAAAATATTCCGTTTCCAGGGGAACGTAGAGGCCGAGCTCGTTGCCAAGGCCGAAAATGACGTAGATCGACGTCAGCATAGAACAGAGAGCAGCAAGCATCAGCCATGCACTTGCCAGCCAGTGCAGGTCACGATAGCGAGCCAGTTCGGCCTTGTCGGCGGCTTCAACGGCTTCGTCGGCGGTCGGGGCGTCGTGCGGTGGAGCTGGAGTGTTGTCGGTCATTTAGATGCTGGCCGTGCTCTAAGAATTCGGGAAGTTATTGGCTGATAGAGACAAGAAAGGCCGGCCACTTTCATGGCCGGCCCCGCATGTCATGCCGGTTCAGGCTTGGCACCTATTCCCAGGTCGGGAACGGCGCGCCCATACCGGCCTTTTTCAACGCGGCAACACGTGCAGCCTGCCAACCCTTAGTGAAAGCTGCATCGTCCTTGTCCTTGTTGGCCCCCATGTACTCCTTCCAAGCTGCAGCCAGAACGTCCTGACGCTTGAGCATCGTCTTGTTATGCGCCTCTTCTTCTGCGCCCCAAATGCCCTTTTCCTTGTAGTACTTTATGGAGCCTGGATGAATCGGGAACACCCACTTCAAGTTTTGACGGTTGAGCTGGTAGCCACTCATCGACGGACCAGAGTCTTTGATCTGGTCGTAGTTTTCCATGACCGCCTTGGTCAAACCGTAGGCTAGATCATCCGAGGCCTTGGCCGTCGACACGAAGATCGGGTATGGCTGCGTGCTGCCCTCGAAAGGTACTTTGCCCGATGTGTTCTTCTCGCCATCGATAGCTATCTTGATCATTGACGGCGAACGCCAGGGAGCAACATCTGTCGAGCGCTTCCAGGCTTCCTTGTCACTATGTGGGAACGTCGTCCAGAACAAACCGCGCGGCGAAGCAGCAAGCTTGTTGTAAGCACCTGAGACGGTTGAACCGAACGTAGCATCGGCTTGGCCGTTGATGACTGCTTCGGCCGACTGCTTCCAGCCAGGAACAACGACCTTCTTAACGTCATCCCAGGTAAGACCACCAAATGCAAGGACGCCAGCGGTGTTGATGTTAAGTGCCGGAGCGCCCTTCACCCAGGTCACGCGTTTGCCTTTGAGATCAGCCGGGGTCTTGATGCCCGAGTCGCCGGCGGCGACAAGTTGGAAGCCAGCGTCACCAATGTTGTTGAAGAGATTGTAGAGCCGCATCGGACCCCACTTCTTGGTGCCGAACATGTGGGTGCCCTCGGCCGCCATGTAGGCTGCAACACCACATGCGCATAGCGGGCTCTGACCGCCGCGCAACGGTACCATGCGCGAGACGTCGTTCTTGCCCGGAATGATGCGCAGGCCGGTTCCATAGTTCTTCTTCAGCATCTGACCGATGCCGACCGACTGCGCGTAACCAGACGAGGTCGTGCCATATGCGGTCCAGGAGATCTGGTTTGGAAGCTTGACCTCACCGGCCGCTGCCGTGCCGGCCGCCATGGCAACACCAAGCCCGGCAATGAATGATATTGATGCGATCTTCATGTGCTCGCGTTTCCTCCGTTTTGTAAGCTTATGACGCCAGTGTGTCCTGGCTTGGTGCGACAGAGTGTAATGCAAGGGGGCGTGCCGTCAAATGTATTGACCGATCAAGCTTGTAATTTGTCGCGAGCGGCGTCGTTGCGAGCGGGCCGCGAATTCTATGAAATACGTTCAAACCGATCGAACCATCGCGAAGGTGGCAGGGTGCGGGTCGGCGCGTCGAGATGCGTTGGCGGCACAAGAGCCGTTCGTGGAACCGGGCGGCGATGTGCTAGGATTGCACGGCAACGGGCCAGGCACAGGAGGATTGCACGCCATGACGATGTTCGCTTGCGCCAGCACTGTCGGCAGCAATGTTGCCGCCGTTGTCGAGCGATGCGCTGCGGACATCGGCAAAGCGGACAAGGACAGTCTCGGTTTCGTCTACGTCAGCGACCCGTTGTCTGCCAGATTCGACGAGATCATTGCCGGATTGTCGGCACGCACCGAAATCACGCGCTGGGTCGGCACCGTCGGGCTTGGCATCTGCGGGCGTGACCGCGAGTACTTCGGTGAGCCTGCGGTGTCCGTGCTGACATGCGGTCTCGATGGCGGTGCGTACCGGATTTTGCCAATGCTCACGGGTGAAGGCGATCTGGGCGGTGCCATCGATCGGGGCTTTGCGGCGGGTGTCGGCATCGTACACGGCGATCCCCGACAACAAGCGACTCTCGACATCGTTGAACGGCTGGCCGGTGACAATGGGCTGTTTCTGATCGGCGGATTGACGTCAGCCGAACACCATTTCATACAAGTAGCGGACACTATAGGTGAAGGCGGCGTCTCCGGCGTCCTGCTTGGCAGCGATGCCCAGGTCGCGGTCGGATTGAGCCAGGGCTGCTCACCGATCGGACCCGCTCACGTTGTCACGCAAGGCCAGGACAATGTGTTGGTCACGCTGGACGAGCGTTCGGCCTACGAGACCCTGTGTGAAGACCTCGGCGTTGCCGACGGCGTCGACCCGCGTCCCTGGCTTTCAAACGTGCACGTGGCGATGATCGTGAGTGGTGGCGACACCCATGACTACCTCGTGCGCAATTTGGTCGCGCTCGATCAGGAGCGCGGGCTGGTTGCGATCGGTGATGGCGTTGCAGTTGGCGGCCGCATACAGTTCGTACGTCGTGATGCGCAGAATGCAGCAAAAGATCTCGAGCGAATGCTCGCAGAACTCAAGGGCAGAGCCGATGCGCCGAAGGCCGGGCTTTATTACTCATGCCTTGCGCGCGGTCCCAATCTTTTCGACGAGCCGGATTTCGAGGTAAATGCCATCCGGAAAGTGTTCGGCGATATTCCGCTGGCCGGATTTTTCGGGAATGGCGAAATCTCGAACAACCGAATCTACGGGTATACCGGCGTGCTCCTTCTATTCCTTTAGCCTGCGGCGGCGAAACGCTATCGTGCGCGGTATTGCGCAATTTGCGACGTGATGACTTGGGCCGGGCATTGGACGGCAAGCCGGCGTCTGTCGTAGGTTGCCTGGGCGTTAGCCTGCAATTGAAGAGATCCACCCGCCGATGACCCGTACCGTTCGTCTGGCTGCCGATATCGGCGGCACGTTCACTGATCTTGCGCTGGATGTGGATGGCAAGCGCTTTACCACGAAAGTTCTTACCACGCCTGCTGCTCCCGATGACGGACTCATCGCGGGAGCGCGCGTGGTGCTGGATGCCGCCGGTAGAGGTTTCGGCGATATTAGGCAACTCATACACGGTACGACGCTGGCGACGAACGCAATTATCGAACGCAAGGGCGCCAAGACCGCCTTGATCGCGACAGAAGGCTTTCGCGATACGATCGAGATCGCTGATGAGAGCCGCTACGATCAGTACGATGTCATGCTGGAAAAGCCCCGGCCATTGGTGCTGAGGGATAAGCGGTTCACCGTGCCGGAGAGGGTCGATGTCACCGGCAAGGTGCAGCTGCCGCTGGATGAGGCGGCGGTGAGAGACATCGCAAGCAGGCTGCGCGACGCCGGAATCGAGGCGGTTGCCGTGGCCTTCATGCATGCCTACGCCCATCCGGAGCATGAACGCCGCACGCGGGACATCCTTGCTGAGATGCTGCCTGAGGTCGCGATTACGCTGTCCAGTGAGGTGTGCCCCGAAATTCGGGAGTACGAGCGCACGTCGACGGCGGTTGCGAATGCCTACGTGCAACCATTGATGGCCACCTATCTCGAGCGGCTGTCCCGTCGGCTCGATGATCTTGGAGCGCACGCACCGATCCACATGATGACGTCCGGGGGGACACTTGCCGGTATCGATACCGCGATCCGGTTTCCGATCCGGCTGGTCGAGTCGGGGCCGGCCGGCGGTGCAATCCTGGCCGCGCGCATTGCCGCTGAACGTGGAGAGCACGAAATTCTGTCCTTCGATATGGGCGGGACGACGGCGAAGATCTGCCTGATCGAGGACGGCACGCCGCTCAAGGCGCGCAGTTTCGAGGTCGATCGGTCCGCCCGTTTCATGAAGGGCAGCGGTCTGCCGGTGCGCGTTCCCGTGATCGAGATGGTCGAGATCGGCGCCGGCGGTGGATCGCTTGCGCGGGTCGACGCGCTGGAACGCATCCAGGTCGGTCCGGAAAGTGCCGGGTCGGATCCGGGCCCGGCCTGTTACGGTCGCGGCGGCACGACACCTGCGATCACGGATGCCGACGTGGTGCTCGGCCGGATCGACCCGAACGCATTTGCAGGAGGGAGCATTGCGCTCGACCCTGCACAATCTGAAGCTGCTCTCGGGTCGGTTATCGCGGAACCGCTCGGTTACACGCTACAAACGGCAGCCTATGCCGTGAGCGAAGTGGTCGATGAGAACATGGCGAATGCAGCGCGGGTCCACGCGGTGGAACGTGGGATCGACATTGCTGCACGCACGCTTGTGGCATTCGGTGGTGCCGCTCCCTTGCATGCCTGCCGGCTGGCGCAGAAGCTCGGTATTTCGCGCGTTATTGTTCCGCCGGATGCGGGTGTTGGCTCCGCGATCGGCTTTCTGGAGGCGCCGGCGGCGTTCGAAATCGTGCGCTCGCGCCACATGTATCTGGATCGGTTTGACCAGGGCGTTGCAAAGGATGTTCTCGATGAGTTGGAGGCAGAGGCAACCGCGCTTGCGCGATCGGCAGCCGGCGACAGTGCACTCGATGTGTCACGCCAGGCCTTCATGCGGTACGCCGGTCAGGGCCACGAAGTTGCCGTTGCATTGAGCGCCGAAGACGTTTCGGCCAGTGATGCGGCGGATCGATTGCGGGTTGCTTTCGAGCGCGCCTACGAGCGTGTCTTTGCACGCGTCATCCCCAGTGCCAGGGTGGAGGTGATGAGCTGGGCCGTATTGGCCTCGAATCGGGTTGCGATGCCGTCAGCGCTTAAGGGAGCAGCGGACGGCATAAGTCCGCCGCAACCGGAAATGGCCGGCGTGCGCGATATCTTCGATGCGGGAACACGCGAGCAAAAAGAGAGCCGGATCTATGCGCGCGACGCGCTCGCGTTCGGGCATCGAATCAGCGGGCCGTGCGTGATTGCCGAGGCAGGCACGTCAACGATCGTTGCAGACGGGTTCGAGGTTAGCGTGGATGCCGGCGGCGCTCTGGTTCTCGAGGCAACGGGGCCCGCTACGCGTCAGAAGCAGCATGATGCAGAAGCGCCTGACGATATCGCCATGCAGATCATGTGGAACAGATTGATCGCGGTCGTCGAAGAACAGGCCCAGGTGTTGCTACGCACCGCGTTCTCGCCAATTGTGCGGGAAGCGGGGGATCTTTCCGCCGGGATTTTCGATCGCGACGGACGGATGCTGGCGCAAGCGGTGACCGGGACGCCGGGCCACGTCAATTCAATGGCGGAATCCGTCAAGCATTTCATTGCGCACTTTGGGATCGAGACTATGGAGCCAGGTGATGCCTACATCACCAATGATCCTTGGAAGGGCACCGGCCATACAAACGACTTCGTGGTGACGACGCCATGCTTCAGGAACGGCAGGCTGGTGGGCCTGTTTTCGTGCACATCCCACCTGATGGATATCGGCGGGATCGGGTTCGGGCCAGACGCGACGGATGTTTTCATGGAAGGGCTCTATATCCCGTTTCTGAAGCTGTTCGAGCGTGGTGTCGCGAACGAAACCTTGTTTGAGATGATACGTGCCAATACGCGGCTACCGGTGGACACGATCGGTGATGTTTATTCGCTCGCCAACTGCAACGAAATCGGGTGCCAACGTCTTGTCGACATGATGGATGAATTCAGCCTCGACACCCTTGACGAGCTTGCAGCGCATATATGCGGGCGGTCGGAGGCTGCGGTGCGGTCGAGAATTGCCGAGTTGCCCGAGGGCAGCTGGTCCTATGAAATGACCGCCGATGGCTATGAGGAGCCGATCGTGCTGAAGGCGACGACGCACGTTGGAGGTGACAGCATCACGGTCGATTACGCCGGTACCAGTCCGGTGCAGCGGCGCGGCGTCAATGTTCCGCTGTCATATACGACCGCTTACACCGTTTTCGGTCTGGCGTGCGCCTTGTCTCCCGACGTACCCAACAACGCCGGATCGCTTGCGCCCTACACGGTGACCTCGCCGGACGGAACGCTGTTGAACCCGGCCAAGCCGGCAGCTGTGCTCGTGCGCCACGTCACGGGACAAATGCTGCCGGACATGGTCTTTGGATGTTTGCGCCAAATCCTGCCGGAGCGCGTTCCCGCGGAGGGCACGTCGTGTATCTGGAACGTTACGCTACGCGGCCGCCTCGATGACAACGATACCGGCAACTATGGTTTTGCAACGACGTTTACGTCGAACGGCGGTACGGGTGCGCGGCCGCATGCGGACGGCCTTTCGGCAACCGCCTACCCGTCCGGTGTACGCGGCACGCCGGTGGAAATCGCAGAGCAGATTTTGCCGCTGATATTCTGGCGCAAGGAGTTCCGGCCCGGTTCCGGCGGTGCGGGACGTCAGCGCGGCGGGCTTGGACAGGTGATGGAAATCGCCAGCCGGATCGGCCAGCCGTTTGAATTGCTTGCCGCGTTCGATCGTATCAAGTTTCCACCGCGCGGCGCGCTTGGCGGAGAAAACGGCGGTGCCGGCGGAGCGCGCCTGTCTGGTGGGGAGGTGCTTGCCGGCAAAGGTACGCAGCCGATCGGTGCCGATCAGCGCCTGATCCTCGAAACTCCGGGCGGTGGCGGGTTCGGTTCACCGGATGAGCGAGACGCAGGTCTGGTCGAGCGGGATCGACGCGAAGGCCTCGTTTGATGGCTTCGTGTTTCCGGTGATCCTTGCAGGATCGGCGATGCTATTGACCAAGGCCGGCGCTTGACGCGACGTGTGTTGCACCGTCCGATTGATCAGGAGCGGATGCAGGTGCAGACTTAATAATCGGGGATCTTTGGACGTGAAACGTTACGGGCTCGGCATCGACATCGGCGGCACATTTACCGATCTCGTTCTCTATGACAGTCAGGACGGCGTGCAGTTCAGTCACAAGCAACTGACGACACCGGACGATCCGACGGTTGGCGTGATGGCCGGTATCGATCATCTGCTGTCGACACATGCCATCGGGCCGAACGCGATCTCACGGGTGGTTCATGCGACGACGCTGTTCACCAATGCATTGATCGAACGGCGGGGCGCGAAGGTCGGTCTCCTGACGACCAAAGGGTTTCGAGACATTCTCGAAATCGGGCGCGAGCGTAAGTACGAACTCTACGATCTCAGGATCCAGAAGCCGGAGCCGCTAATTGTGCGAAATATGCGCAAGGATGTCACCGAGCGCATTGATGCTGCCGGCCGTATCGTGGCACCGCTGGATGAAAACGAGCTGCTCGGTGCAGCCCACGCCCTTCGCGATGCCGGCGCCGCGGCGTTTGCTGTCGTGTTTCTTCATTCCTATGCCAATGGCGATCATGAGCGGCGTGCGGTTGCGCTGCTAAAGGAGGCGTTTCCAGATATTCCTGTCAGCAGTTCGATCGATGTGGCGCCTGAAATCAGGGAATACGAGCGAACCTCGACGACGGCATGCAATGCCTACATCAAGCCCCTCGCAGAGCGATATCTCGGTACGCTCTCCGACAAGCTGCGTGCTGCCGATATTTCGGCGCAACTCTTGATGATGCTGTCGAACGGCGGGCTGACCAACGTCGACGAAGCAAAGCGTGCGCCAGTGCAGCTCTTGGAATCGGGTCCGGCTGCAGGGGCATTGGCGGCTGCTTACCTGGCCGGCGAAGCGGGTGGTAAGCACGTGCTCGCATTCGACATGGGCGGGACAACGGCGAAGCTCAGCGTCGTCGACGATGGCGCCCCGAAGATCGCCTACACGTTCGAGGCTGCGCGCGCCAAACGGTTCATCGAGGGCAGCGGGCTGCCGCTCAAGATATCGACTCTGGAATTGATCGAGATCGGCGCCGGTGGTGGATCGATCGCGCACGTCGACAACATCGGATTGCTCAAGGTCGGACCGATGAGCGCTGGGTCCGAACCCGGACCGGCCTGTTACGGGCGTGGCGGCAAGGCGCCGACCGTTACCGATGCGAACCTGATTCTCGGCTTTCTCAATCCGGGCTTTTTCGCAGGCGGTACGATCGATGTGGATCACGGCCTGGCGAGCGAGAGCCTGTCGCCGCTGGCCCGGCAAACGTCGCTCGAGACGGCGCGGCTGGCCTGGGGCATCCATGAGGTGGTCAACGAAAGCATGGCCAATGCCGCGCGTGTGCACATTGCCGAGCATGGCAAGGACCCGCGCATCTACAACCTGCTTGCCACCGGCGGTGGCGGGCCGCTGCACGGTTACTACGTGGCCAAAAAGCTTGGGCTAAAACGTCTGATTGTGCCGCCGTCGGCTGGTGTTGCTTCGGCGCTCGGGTTGTTGATCGCGCCGGCGCGGGTCGATCGCGTGGCGACCGTCGCGCAGGAAATCTCGGAAATGGACTGGCCCGGGCTCGAGGCGCTGTTCATGCGGATGACGGACGATGCGCGCGGGGTGCTCAAGGCGACCGGCCTCGATGCCGGGGCGGCGATCGCGCGTCGCGCGGCTGACATTCGCTATCGAGGGCAGGCTTTCGAACTCGTCGTCGAGCTACCGGACGGGCCCTATTCGCCCGACAGCCGGGATGACCTCATGGAGGCGTTCAGGTCCAGTTATGTTGCCGCATTCACCCGGACCCCGCCGGCATCTGAAGTCGAGATCATCAATGCGCGGGTTTCGTTGACGCTTGACCTGGACGAGCGGTTCCAGGGCGGAGCGGGCACGCAATCCGGTGAAGGTGACGCCAAAAAGGGGAGGCGACATGCGTTTTTTCCCGAAGCTGACGGGTTCGTCGACACTCAGGTCTATGACCGCCGTGGCTTGCCGTCTGGTGCATCGATGTCGGGCCCGGCAATTGTCGAGGAGCCGGAATCAACTTTGATCGTCGGCCCGGAAGGTGCGTTTACGGTGTTGAGCGACGGTAATATCCGCGTCGACGTCGTGTAAGGAGGCAGACGATGCAAGATCAGGCAAACGGCAAGGAACTCCAGTTCGACGCCGTGACGCTCGAGGTGCTCTGGAGACGCCTCATCTCGACGGTCGACGAAGCCGCCAAGGCGTTGCGGCGGACTTCGTTTTCCACGCTGGTCAACGAGTCGAATGACTTTGCATGCGTCGTGACCGATGCCGACGGCTGCTCGCTGGCGCAGAATACAGAGAGTATCCCGTCTTTCATTGGAACGTTGCCGGTATCGGTGAAATCGTTCATCGCAGAGATCGGCAAGGAACACATGCAGCCGGGCGACATCCTGGTAACCAACACGCCGTGGATTGCGACCGGACATCTCAATGACATCACGGTGGCAAAACCAATATTCCACAAGGGCCGGATCGTTGCGTTTGCAGCCTCGACGGCACATGCACCGGATATCGGCGGGAAAGTGCGCTCGGTTGAAGCGCGCGAAGTCTTCGAGGAGGGATTTCACATCCCACCGATGAAAATGATCCGTGCAGGTGAGCCGGACCAGACGTTTTTCACCCTTCTGCGTGCTGCGGTACGCACACCCGATCAGACGGAGGGTGATGTCTGGGCACAGGTCACCGGTCTCGACCTCATCGAGCAGCGTGTTTGCGAGCTCCTCGAGGAATATGGATTGCCGGATTTCGTTGCATTCGGCGGTGAAATCATGGGGCGTTGCGAGGGCGCCATGCGCGAGGCAATCGCAGCGCTGCCGGATGGGACATATACCTACGAAATGCAGACGGATGGCATCGAAGAGCCCGTTACCTACAACATCGCTCTGACGATTTGCGATGACCGTGTGCACATCGACTATGGCGGAACATCCGACCAGATCGACTATGCAATCAATTGTACGATGACCTACACGTTTGCGATGTCTGCCTACGCGTTGAAATGTGCACTACTGCCAGATCTGCCGAACAACGAGGGGATCTTCAGGTGCTTGACGGTAGAAGCGCCCGAGGGCTCGATCGTCAACCCGAAGTTTCCCGCAGCGGTCGGGGGGCGGATGGCGACCGGTCATTACCTGCCGGTAGTGGTGTTCGGAGCGCTGGCGCCGATCATGCCGGAACGCCTGATGGCGGCTTCAGGATCACCGCTGTGGTCGATCATCCAGACCGGCGTGCGCGAGGATGGATCCACTTACGCGTCGGTGTTGTTCTTCAATGGCGGTATGGGGGCGACGGCGGGGAGTGACGGGCAGAGTACCTATGCCTGGCCGAGCAACGTGTCGAACGTTCCGATCGAGCTGATTGAGCGTGAGAGCGCGCTGTTCGTGCATCGCAAGGAATTGCGCCCGGACAGCGGCGGTGCGGGGTGCCACCGCGGCGGGCTGGGGCAAGTGATCAACCTCGAGGTCAAGTCGGCAACCCCGGTCGGTATGATCTTCATGGCGGAGCGTTGTCGCTTTCCCGCGGTAGGGATCAATGGCGGGAAAGAAGGGATGCGCGGCGAGGTGCGGATCGATGGCGGCATCATAGACCACCGCCGCAATGTCGTGTTGAAGGATGGGCAGCGGATCGAGCTGCGCACACCTGGAGGAGGCGGAGTCGGGCGACCAGGAGACCGAGATGCCGCATTGTCGCGGCGCGATCAGGATATGGGCTACGTGACCGAGTAGTGAGAGTGCCGAGAGCGCGGGACGACACGGCCGTGTGAGCACGGTTGAATTGACAATTGTGCTGACGTGCCGGACGCAGGTTCGGCATGGCGACCCGTGACGCTCCGTGAGTGGCGGGGCCGAAGCGCAAGTTCTGTGATGACCACAGCCGACGATGGGCGATGCCGACTGCAACCCTAATACTGCATCAGAAGTCTGCGACTGTTTTGACGGCAACGCTGTTTGCCGCCGTGACGTTCGGGTTCGGGCAGTGTGCGGACCTCGTGCCGCCGCCGGCGCCGATCTGGCAACGCATCTTTGCGCGACCTGCAACGGTGCGCCTGGATACAATTCCGGCGCCAGCAGGAAATCGTCTGACGGCCAGCAAGGTTGAACTTGGCGAACAGTTGTTTTTTGACCGGCGCCTTTCCGGAAACGGGGAGCGTTCGTGTGCGACGTGCCACAATCCGAAGCTCGGGTTTTCGGACGGCCGCGTCCTTCCGATCGGCCTCAATGGTCAGCCGCTCAAGCGTCATGCGCCGTCGCTTTGGAACCTGGCCTGGGCGCGGCGGCTCTATTGGGATGGCCGCGCGCCGACGCTCGAAGCCCAGGCGCGGGTGCCGATTGAGCATCCCAACGAGATGGGCGGCAATCTGGCGCTGAGCGTGAAGCTGTTTAATGACGATCCGGCGATGCGGTCAGCGTTTTTGCGTGCCTATCCCTCGGTCGGTAAGGCGAGTGCCGAGACCATATTGGCGGCGATTGCCTCGTACGAGCGCTCGCTGGTGTCGCCGCCTTCCGCTTTCGATCGCTGGATTGCGGGTGACCGCAGTGCCCTGAGCGTGGCGGCCTATCGCGGTTTCCTGCTGTTCACCGGGCGTGCGGGATGCCTGTCGTGTCACGGCAGCTGGCGGTTCAGCGATGACCGCTTTCACGATATCGGGCTTGAGACGACAGATCTTGGCCGCAGTGCCGTGGATGGTTCGGGTTCGCTTGCACCGCGCTTCAAGACGCCGGGTTTGCGTGGTCTGACGTCTTCGGCGCCATACATGCATGATGGGTCGAAAGCGACGCTGGACGAGGTTTTGGCGCACTATGCCGGAGGGTTTGTTCGGCGCCGGTCGTTGGCGCCGAGCATCGTGCGTGATCTCGAACTGAACGCGCAGGACCGCGCGCGGATCATCGCATTCCTAAAGTCGCTTTCTGCGGACTGACGCGCAGCGATCAGAGGAAGCGGCGAATGATGCCCCAGACGATGCCGAGGACACCGCCACCGACGGCGCCTGATGCTAGGTTGGAGACAATCGTCATCGGATCGAGGCCATTGCTCAGCGCAGCTCCGATCATTCCGCCGATCTCGGGGCCCAGGAAATACTGGCCGGCAATGCCACCAATAATACCGATCAGCGAGCCAGAAGCCATGCCGACTTTCTCGCCGCCGAGGATCTTGCCGAAGACGTTGCCACCGACAAGGCCGCCAATGCCGCCGCTCAAAAGTTGAATTGGATCCATTGTTTGTCTCCCCCTGGTTGACCGTTCCGAAATACAGCAAGTCGTCAGGTTCTGCATCTGTCAAAAATGCGCAACAGTATTGCGAGGCTGGATTTTAGCGCATTTGACGTACATCAAACGCCGGAAAAACACTGTCCTGTCCACTTGATCCCATTTGCGATGACGGGCCCTGATCGTGGACCGCGACCAAGACCTCGACCGGGACGCTGTATTGCCTTTTTGTTCGACGGGCTGGCGCAAGGGGAAAAGGTCCTTCCACTCGCGTCGCAAGGGGACAATGGCGACATTGACTCGATGGCTGGTATCGCGTCTAGAGCATACGGCCGAGACCCGAAGTATTGATTGGAGACGATGATGTCCGACGGCACGAATATCCCTCAACCGAAATTCGACACGCTTGCCGTGCACGCCGGCGCTTCGCCCGATCCATCGACCGGCGCACGCGCTACTCCGATTTATCAAACAACTTCGTTTGTGTTCGACGATGCCGATCATGCGGCAGCCCTGTTCGGGTTGGAAGCGTTCGGCAATATCTATACGCGGATCATGAACCCTACGCAGGCCGTCCTGGAAGCGCGCGTTGCCGCCTTGGAAGGCGGTACGGCGGCGCTGGCTGTCGCGTCCGGCCATGCTGCCGAGTTCATCGTCTTTCATACGCTCTTGGAACATGGCGATGAGTTCATTTCCGGTCGCCAGCTTTACGGTGGCTCGGTCAATCAGTTCAATCACGCCTATAAAAAGTTCGGATGGAACGTGGCGTGGGCCGACTCGACGGATCCGGCGAGTTTCGAAGCGGCCGTCACGGACAAGACGCGGGCGATCTTCATCGAAAGCATTGCCAATCCGGGTGGTGTGATCGTCGACATCGAAGCGATTTCCGCGGTGGCCAAGAAGGCCGGCGTGCCACTGATTGTCGACAACACCATGGCTTCGCCCTATCTCTGCCGGCCGGTGGATTTCGGCGCCGACATCGTTGTTCATTCTCTGACCAAGTTCATCGGCGGGCATGGCAATTCCATCGGCGGATTGATCGTCGACTGCGGAACGTTCAACTGGCTCGAGTCCAAGCACCAGTACAAGACACTGGTCGAGCCCAATCCGTCGTACAACGGCATGAAGCTGGCCGAAACGTTTGGGAACTTCGGATTTGCAATTGCCTGCCGGGTGATGGGACTGCGGGATCTTGGCCCGGCAATCTCGCCGATGAATTCGTTCCTCATTCTCACCGGCTGCGAGACGTTGCCGTTGCGCATGGCACGGCACTGCGAAAATGCGCAGGCGGTGGCAGAGTTCCTTAGTACGCACGACAAGGTTTCGTGGGTGAGCTATCCGGGACTGCCCGATGACCCGTATCATTCGTTGCACAGGAAAATCTGTCCCAAGGGGGCCGGGTCGGTGTTCACGTTCGGCCTCAAAGGCGGTTACGACGCGGGCGTCGATTTTGTTGGAAACCTCAATATGTTCAGCCATCTTGCCAACATCGGGGATACGCGCAGTCTGGTCATTCACCCGGCTTCGACGACGCACCGGCAGCTGACCGACGAGCAGCGCATTGCCGCTGGCGCCGGCCCCGACGTGGTGCGCCTGTCGATCGGGATCGAAGACAAGGACGACATCATTGCGGACATTGCGCAGGCTTTGGAGGCGGTATCGGCTTAGCGCGCCAGCGGCCGGCGGAAAGGCGAAATTGGAAACGCCGAGGCTGACGCTTCGACGTTTCTGTTCGAAGACCGGACAATCATCAAAGTCGCCGGGGCTTGCGGGGTTTTGTTTGCCGATGTTCTGCGTCTGCTAGGTCCTGATCTTGACGTAGGAACCTGGTGCATCCTCGATGACGCCGGAAGCCTTTCCGGGTTCGCGTGCAGGGATCTGGTCGCCGGAGTGTCCCGCGAGCCAATTCGTCCAATGGCCCCACCATGAGCCGGGCGTTTCCGTTGCCGTCTTGAGCCAGTTTTCGATGCTGTCTGCCTTGAGGCCGTCGGGGTTTGTCCAGTATTGGTACTTGACGCGTTCCTTGCTCGGCGGGTTGATGACGCCGGCAATGTGGCCGGAGCCGGCAAGTACATACTCGACCGGTCCACTGAACAGCTTAGCACCCTTGAGTACCGATTCAGCCGGCGCAATGTGGTCTTCACGAGCAGCCAATTCGTAGACCGGGACGGTGACCTTGGTCATGTCGAGGTCGACGCCGCACAGCGCCATCTGTCCCTTGGCCAACAAGTTGTCGTGATAGAAGGCGCGCAGATAGAACTCGTGGTTGGCGGCGGGCAGGCGTGTCGAATCCTGGTTCCAGAACAAGAGATCGAACGGGAACGGCTTCTTGCCCAGCATGTAGTTGTTAATGATGTACGGCCAGATCAGGTCGCGCGGGCGCAGCATGTTGAAGACGTTGGCCATGCGCGAGCCGTCGAGATAGCCACGTTCCTTCATCATTGCTTCGAGTGAACGAAGCTGGCCTTCGTCGATGAAGACCTTGAGGTCGCCGGCTTTGGTAAAATCAATTTGGGTCGTCAGGAACGTGGCCGAGCTGAACGGCTCATCGCCGCGGCGCGCGAGATAGGCCAACGTGGCGGCCAAGAGCGTTCCGCCAACGCAATAACCAAGGATATTGCATTGAGCCTCGCCCGTCTCGCGCTGGACAGCAGCCGCGGCCGAAAGGATGCCTTCCTGCATGTAATCCTCGAAGGTTTTGCCGGCGAGGCGGGCATCCGGGTTGACCCACGATATCACGAACACGGTGAAGCCTTGTTCGACAACGTAGCGGATGAACGACTTTTGCTGCGTAAGGTCGAGGATATAGAACTTGTTGATCCATGGCGGCACGATCAACAGCGGCGTGGCATACACGTTCTCGGTCGTCGGGGCATACTGGATCAGCTGAATTATGTCGTTTTGATAGATGACCTTACCAGGTGTCACGGCCAGATTGCGGCCAACCTCGAAGGCTTCGGCGTCGGTCTGGCTGATCTTCAGCAGGTCGTCCGACTTTTCCAGATCCTTGACGAGATTTGTCATCCCCTCGACGAGGTTGCGACCGTTGGAGGCAAGCGTTTCGCGGAATACCTCGGGATTGGTGGCCGGGAAATTCGACGGCGAAAGCGCGCTCGTGACCTGGCGCAAGTGAAACCTCGCCTTGTGGCGCTCTTCGTCATCAAGCCCCTGGGTATGTTCCAAGCGCTCTTCTGCCCACCTGGCGGTCAGCAGGTAGATTTGCTTCCAATAGTCAAAATACGGATTTGTGGTCCATTCCGGGTCCTTGAAGCGGTTGTCGCCGGCCTCGGGTTCCGCGACCGGGCCCGTTTCCTGACCCATCATGCGTTGCACCGTCGTGTTCCAGACTTCGGCATAGCCCTGCATCAGCTCCGTCTGGGCCTCCACCAACTTGGCCGGTTCCGACAGCCAGCGCTGCGAGATATCGCTGATCGTGCGAGAGGCCTCGACGACCTCCTGGGCCGACGAAAACGGAGACTGCGACTGGTCGGTATGGGTCATCATCTCGGTCATCGCCTTGCTGCCTTCCTCGATGAGGCGAAGCATGTTGCGGGCGAATTCGTCCGGATTCTTGACCATATAGGCGCTGGGATCGAAATCGGGCTTTGGATTCGACATGTTAGTGGTCACACTCAGCGGTAAGACAATTGGAACAGGATCAGTAACCCATAGGGCATGGATCTCGGGGCTTGGATCCGACGCTGGAATCCATTGATCTTTATAGCCAAATCTGGCCAGTTAGGGAACCGCACCAAACGGCTAAGACGGCTCGCTTCGGCTGTCTTACCGACAGTGTCGGGAATGCGCCGGCCTCACCTGCGCCTAGTGTAGCTTTTGCACCTGACGTTTGGTTCCCATGTGCGGCTTGTCTCTCAATCAAACGTCAGGTGCAAAAGCACACTGGCAACATTGGCTTGCTCGTGTTCCTTACGTTTCTGACAATTGCTCTCGACATTGCCGCACCGGGTAGGAAATGTCAGAACCGGAACACCAGCGGGCTGCTATTTCAAGGTAACCAATTGACGCGCTGGACGAATTGGGCTGTTCGCGATTAAACACCTGTGATGCGGGCCAGCAGCGACCGGCCCCACCAGCAATCGGACAAACTGCCCATCTTGCGAGGCTACCGTGATCGAGGATCTCCACCGCATCAAACGCCTGCCGCCATACGTATTTGCCGAGGTCAATGCCTTGAAGGCCGATGCACGTGCGGCGGGGGCGGACATTATTGATCTCGGCATGGGCAACCCGGATATGCAGACGCCGCAGCATATCGTCGACAAGCTGGTCGAGACCGTCAACAAGCCGCGCGTGCATCGCTATTCCGCCTCGAAGGGAATTCCAGGCCTGCGCAAGGCCCAGGCTGCCTATTACGCGCGGCGTTTTGGCGTCAGCCTCGACCCCGACACGCAAATCGTGGCGACGCTCGGCTCTAAGGAAGGCTTCGCCAACATGGCGCAAGCGATTACGGCGCCGGGCGACATGATCCTGACGCCCAATCCGACCTATCCGATTCATGAGTTCGGATTTATTATTTCCGGCGCCTCAGTCCGTCACCTGGCGGCCAGTAATGGTGAAGAGTTTCTAGCAGCCGTGTCGCGTGCCTGCCGGCATACGGTTCCGAAGCCGATTGCGATGGTCCTCAATTATCCTTCCAATCCGACGGCGATGACCGCAGATCTCGACTTTTATACCCAGGCTGTACAGCTTGCGAAGCAGGAAGATCTGATCATCCTTTCAGACCTTGCGTATGCCGAAATCTATTTCGACGACAATCCGCCGCCCTCGATCCTTCAGGTTCCCGGTGCGATCGATATCGCGGTGGAATTCACGTCGCTTTCAAAGACCTACAATATGCCGGGCTGGCGCATGGGATTTGCCGTCGGCAATGAGCGGCTGATTGCAGCGCTGGCGCGGGTCAAGTCGTATCTCGATTACGGTGCCTTTACGCCGATCCAGGTGGCGGCCGCTGCTGCGCTCAACGGCCCGCAAAACTGCGTTGATGAGATCCGCTCGGTCTACAGAAGTCGTCGCGATACACTGGTCGAAAGTTTTGCGCGGGCCGGCTGGAACGTGCCCTCGCCGCCGGCGACCATGTTTGCCTGGGCGCCGCTGCCGGACGGGTTCGAGGAGATCGGCTCGGTGGCCTTCTCGAAACTGCTCATCGAAAAGGCCGATGTCGCGGTCTCCCCCGGTGTCGGGTTCGGTGAATACGGTGAGGGCTTCGTGCGCATCGCTCTGGTTGAGAATGAACACCGCATTCGGCAGGCGGCGCGCAACATCAAGCGGTTCCTGTCGCAGGGGCCTGCAACACTGCACAATGTTGTGCCAATGAGTCAGCAGCGGGCGGCACGGTAGAGCGGAATGGCAAACCCACTTAGACTTGGAATTGCAGGATTGGGCACCGTTGGCGGCGGGCTCGTGCGTCTGACGGAGATGCATCGCGACCGGCTCAGACAGGCGACCGGCCGCGAGATGAAAATTGCCGCCGTGAGCGCTCGTGACCGCAATCGCGATCGCGGCTTCGATGTCAGCCAGGCAACCTGGTTCGACGATGCCGTCGCCCTCGCCGGCAGCGATGAGATCGACGTTTTTGTCGAATTGATCGGCGGTGATGAAGGCGTCGCGCGCGAGGCCGTGGTGGCAGCACTCAACGCCGGCAAACACGTTGTCACAGCCAACAAGGCGCTGCTTGCCAAGCATGGTGTCGAGCTTGCGCGTCTGGCCGAAGAAAAAGGTGTTGCGCTGGCCTTCGAAGCCGCTGTCGCGGGCGGCATCCCGGTAATCAAGACGCTGCGTGAGGCGCTTGTCGGCAACGCGGTGACGCGCGTTTATGGCATTCTCAACGGTACCTGCAACTACATCCTAACCAAAATGCAGGAAGAGGGATTGCCGTTTACGGACGTGCTCAAGGATGCTCAGGACCTGGGCTACGCCGAGGCCGATCCGACGTTCGATATCGGCGGGCATGATGCGGCGCACAAGCTGGCGATCCTGACCAGCATCGCCTTCGGCACGCAGGTTGCGTTCGACCAAATCGATCTCGAGGGTATCGCGGAAATCGAACCGGCGGATATCGAGGCGGCCGACGAACTCGGCTATCGCATCAAGCTGCTTGGCGTAGCAGCAAAAACGGATGCCGGCATCGAGCAGCGCGTGCAGCCCGCGATGGTCGCCAAGCATTCGGCCATTGCCGAGGTTTCGGGGGTTACGAACTGCGTGGCCATCGATGGCGATTTTGTCGGAGATCTGCTGCTCGTTGGGCCTGGTGCAGGGGCGGAAGCAACGGCTTCCGCGGTAATGAGCGACATCGGTGATGTTGCGCGCGGCAGCATTGGCGTTCCGTTCGTCACTCCGGCGGCGGCACTAGCGCCTTACAGCCGGGCGCCGGCCGGTCAGCACAAAGGTGCCTATTATGTTCGCCTGGCCGTTTACGATCGCCCGGGAGCGATGGCGGCAATTGCAACGCGCATGGCCGAACAGGAAGTTTCGCTCGAAAGCATCGTGCAGCGGCGGCCGAGACATCAGCTGCCAGGCACGGGCGTCAGGCCGGAACTCGGAAGTCCGACCTCGGTTGTCCTGATTACCCATGAAACCACAGAGGCGGCGATGCGCGCCGCCATGGATGCCATTCAGAAAGACGGAAAAATTGCGCACGCGCCGAAGATGATCCGGATCGAGCAGCTGAACTGAGCATGGTGAAATGTTGCCGGCGTCTAAAGAAGCAAAAGGTGCAGACGGGCCGCTAACGGCATGACAATACGGGCTGGGAGGAAGCAACGATGCTAGGTCGGACACTCGTTCTAGAGGTTGGCCGGGTTACGGAGGGGGCGGCAATTGCTGCGGCAAAGTTGAGAGGCCGCGGAGATGTCAAGGCGGCGGACAAGGCGGCAACCGATGCCATGCGCAAGGAACTCGGGCGCATCAACATCGATGGCATCGTCGTAATCGGCGAAGGCGAAATGGATGAAGCGCCGATGCTCTACATTGGCGAAAAGGTCGGCACCGGTGAAGGCCCGGCGGTCGATATCGCGGTTGATCCTCTGGAAGGTACAACGATCTGCGCCAAGAACATGCCGAATGCGCTTGCCGTGCTGGCTATCGCCGAGCGCGGCGGGCTGCTGCATGCGCCGGACATGTACATGGACAAAATCGCCATCGGGCCAGGACTGCCGGATGGCGTTGTCGATCTTGATCAGGCACCAGGCGAAAATGTCCGGGCTCTGGCCAAGGCCAAAGGTGTTCCCGTCGAGGAGATTACCGCGTGTATTCTTGACCGGCCACGTCACGCAGAGCTGATTGCGGCGGTACGTGAGACCGGCGCGGCCGTGCAACTTATACCGGACGGTGATATCGCCGGCGTTATTTGGACGACTGATCCGGAGCAGACGAATATCGACATCTATCTGGGATCGGGCGGTGCGCCCGAAGGTGTGCTGGCCGCCGCCGCCTTGCAATGCATTGGTGGCCAGATGCAGGGCCGGTTGCTGCCTTCGAACGAACAGGAGCGCGAGCGCGCGGAGAAAATGGGCGCGGACGTGACCAAGAAATACAGCATCAATGACATGGCTTCGGGTGACGTGATTTTTTCCGCGACCGGTGTAACCGGAGGTTCGCTGCTCGACGGTGTGCATTTCCGCGGCGATTTCGCTGAAACGGAAACCGTTGTCATGCGGGCCCAGACCGGTACGGTGAGGCGAGTAAAGACGACATTCCGCAATATCGGCAGCAAGCTCGCCTTGCTGTAGAACCGCTTTGGATTAGAGGTTCCCACGCCCAGCAATGAACTGGTTGCAGTGCTGGCTCGGATCCGCATTGAACGTCCGGGCAGAAGCAGCGGGCACAAAAGGAGGCAATGATGAAGAAAGTATGTTCCGATGCCGCGTCGGCGTTGGACGGCGTGCTCAAGGACGGCATGCTGATTGCTGCAGGCGGCTTCGGCCTTTGTGGAATTCCCGAGAATCTCATCACCGCGATCCGCGACTCAGGAACCAAGGACCTGACGATCGTTTCGAACAATGCCGGGGTCGACGATTTCGGCCTCGGCCTGCTGTTGCAAACGAAGCAGGTCAAAAAGATGGTGTCGTCTTATGTCGGCGAGAACGACGAGTTCATGCGGCAGTATCTGGCGGGAGAGCTGGAAATCGAGTTCAACCCGCAAGGGACACTGGCGGAGCGTCTGCGCGCTGGCGGTGCCGGAATTCCCGGGTTTTACACATGCACCGGCGTGGGCACGCAGATTGCCGAGGGCAAAGAGCACAAAGACTTCGACGGAAAAACCTATATCCTCGAGCGCGGTATTCGTGCCGATCTCGCGATCGTCAAAGCCTGGAAGGGCGATGAGCAGGGCAATCTCGTATACCGCAAGGCTGCACGCAACTTTAATCCCGTCTGTGCCATGGCCGGTAACGTGACGGTTGCCGAGGTCGAGGAACTCGTGCCAACCGGCAGTCTTGACCCGGATCTTATCCATACGCCGGGAATCTTCGTGCAGCGCATCATCAAGGGTGAGCACGAAAAGCGGATCGAACAGCGCACCGTGCGGGCAGCTTAACGGAGGACGACCCATATGCCTTGGGATCGCAATCAGATGGCTGCGCGGGCAGCCCAGGAACTCGAAGACGGTTTCTACGTCAACCTCGGGATCGGGATACCGACGCTTGTGTCTAACTACATTCCGGACGGTGTCGACGTTACTCTGCAATCGGAAAACGGTATGCTTGGCATGGGGCCGTTTCCGACCGAGGAGGAAATCGATGCCGACGTGATCAATGCCGGCAAACAGACGATTACCGAGCTCGACCGGACGAGCTATTTTTCTTCTGCTGACAGCTTCGCGATGATCCGCGGCGGCCACATCGACCTGGCCATCCTGGGCGCCATGGAGGTGGCGGAGAACGGCGATCTCGCCAACTGGATGATCCCGGGAAAGCTGGTCAAGGGCATGGGCGGCGCGATGGATCTGGTTGCCGGTGTCGGACGCGTCCTCGTGATCATGGATCATGCCAACAAGAAGGGTGAATCCAAGCTCTTGAAGACGTGCACGCTGCCGCTGACCGGCGCCGGTGTCGTCGATCGGATCATTACCAATCTCGGTGTGTTCGACGTTGTTGACGGAGGTCTGAAGGTGGTCGAGTTGGCGCCCGACGTGACGATGGACGAGGTACGGGCGAAGACCGAGGCAAGTCTGGCCGACTAGGCGTCTGGCCGCGCTATTGTCGGGCCCTATTAGGGTTTTGTTTACGACGTTGACGTAACTCTCCGGTCGAGTTCTCGTCCGGAGTATTTGTGATGCGTCTTTGTTTTTGCGTTGCCGCAACGGTTGCGGTGACTTTCGGTGCGCCAGTTGTTGCAATGCCGGCGCTTGACCCTCCACAATCGAGTGTCGCGAGCGATGCCGCTTCCAGCGGCCGCGCGTTGCGGAGGATTGCTCGCCGGCCTGCGACCAGCAACCGGCCGTCTCCCCTGGCTTTGCCGACGCTAGTTGCGCGAATCGATCTGACTGGGCAGCGTCTCACCGTTCATTCCGGCGGTGTGCAGCTTCACAGCTGGAAGATTTCTTCCGGCCGAGCGGGGCACGAAACACCAACCGGGACGTACCGACCGGGATGGATGGCGAAGCAGTGGTATTCGCGCAAATACGATATGGCGCCAATGCCTTATTCGGTGTTCTTTAACGGTGGGATCGCAACGCATGGCACGACGGCTGTCGGCCGGCTCGGACGACCGGCATCGCACGGTTGCATCCGTCTGCGCACGGCAAACGCCAGAGTGTTCTACAACCTCGTGCGAAGGCATGGCCTGCGCAATACACGGATCATAGTCACCGGACGAGCCGTGCAAACTTCGACGATTGTCGCGAGCGCGAACAGCGCAAGCCGCAGTACGTCTCGACCGGATCGCCAGCACATCTGGCGCCAGCAGAGTCTCGGCCTGCCGCAGGTCGGGTTCAGCCTGACGTCCGCTGACTGATTGCGTACTATGCTGCGTTGCCGGTTTCGACATACCAGCCAAGGCGGTTTAGCCGCCAAGAACTGACCATCGTTTCTGCCGCGTAGGACAGGATCCAGGCGGCAGACCCCAGTAATGCGCCGTTGACGTCTGGATAGGAGAGGCTCACCGCGCCGGTTGCCGCGGCGATGAAAATACGCAGGACGCCACTCGCCGCCAGCGACGTGGTCGTCCGTGCCTTGGCCAGGAAGCCGCGAAAGAGCGCCGTCAAACTCCAGAACGTCGCCATTACGAACGATAGCGCCATTGCCGGTTCACAGTAGGCGGCGAGTTCCGGCGTCAATCCCATAACCCGTTGCAGAATCGTGTCGCGCAGCGGCGTGTGGAAGAGCGCCAGCGCCAACACCGTGAACAGGGCAATCAAGTGTCCGGTGAAGATCAGCATCACGCGGATGTCTTCACGCCGGTTGACGAGCGTCTGTGCGGTTTGCGTGAGATTGCGCATCGGGCCCACGAGGAGTGAAACCAGTCCGTGGACCACGCCGAATGCTGCGATTGCCAGTTCGGCATTGCTGAGGCGGCCAAGGAAAAGGTTGATCACAAAGATAACCCCCATCTCTGCCGAACTGTTGACGATCAGCGGCCAAGAAAAACGCCAATAGCCGAAAAAGCTCTCTCGCGTCTGACGTCGTGCGGGCAGGGCGAGGAGGTGCCTGGTCGCAAACAACCACGCGAATACGGTTTCGGATGCCATGCACAGGACGAGTGCAGCGGCGCCGATGGCAGCGCCACCCAGCCACATGGGTAGAACGACGAGGGAAACCGCGAGTGATGACAGGCGAACGAACGTGCTCAGCGTGATGATGATCGTCTGCCGGTTCAACATCAGAAGTGCGAAGGCGGCGCCACGGAAAACGAGTACCGGTACACTCAGCACCAAAAAGCCAACGGCCAGACGTGCCTCGACCTGGCCTTGTGCGCTCAACCCGAACCAGTTTCCAAATATCGTATTGCCGACATCCGTGAAGGCGACGGTCAGGGCAATCGTGATCGGCACAAACAGGATCACGGCGACGAAGCCCATCAGGCGACGGACGTCGGCTCGGCTCTTGAGGAAGGACAGGCACAGAAGCGTCATGACCTCCGTTGCCGAGGAAATCGCAAAGTAAAATGTGAAGGCTGCGTTGAATGCGGCGAGCGTGATGCTCGGTGTGTCGGTTCGCGCAAGGAAGGCATGGATTGCCGACTTCGAGATCATATTGAGCTCGACCATCAACACGAGCGGAAAGAAAAAGCCGTAGCAATCGCGCAGACGCAGGCGGTCAGCCCTCGGTACAGCAGCGTTTTGCGCGTGGTTCATTGTGATGATGCCTGCCGGATTTGGGCTCGCAAGCGGTTGAGGGAGGGGGCGGGTCGGACTGAGCGTTCTGGGTCAGGCCCGGAAGCACTGTCAATGGGCGGCCCTGACGCGAGGTTCACACGTAGATCATTTTCCTGGTCATGCCGCCGTCGACGATCATCTCCTGACCGGAGATAAAGCCCGCCCGCTCGGAGTCGAGCAGAAAGGCTGTCGCAGCTGCAATGTCTTCTGGGCGTCCAATCCGACCGACCGGGTGTTGTGCGTGATCGTCCGCAGTGACCGGGTGTTTGCCGGTGTCGATCCATCCCGGGGAGACGCAGTTCACACGGACATCTGGCTCAAGTGACATGGCGAGCGAATGCGTCAGCGCGACGATGCCGCCCTTCGATGCCGTATAGGCGAACGTGCCGGGCTCAGACATGGTTGCGCGGGTCGAGGCGACCAGCACCATTGCCCCCTTGGTTGCACGCAAGTGCGGTTCGCCGGCCCGGGCCAGAAGGAAGGAGGATGTCAGGTTCGTGGCAATGATTCTGCCCCACTGATCAAGCGTCCATTGGCTGAGCGGCCGGTAGAGGTTGATTCCGGCGTTGGCGACGACGGCGTCGAGGCGGCCATGTCGTTTGACGGTGTTCGCAACGAGAGCATCGACGTCGGTCTCGCGACCGACATCGCATGCCACCGCTTCACCTCCAGCGGCCCGTGCCGCCGCCCGGTTTTCAGCTTCGTCGATGTCGGCGCACACGGGTGTCCAGCCGTTGCCCGCGAGGTGGGCTGCGATGGCACGGCCAATGCCACGCGCCGCACCGGTGATGATGGCAACCTTCTCGCTGGTCATTTTGTCGATGTCTCCTGCTTTGTTCGGGGTCCGGAGTCCTAATGCGGTTTGAACTATTCCGAACCGATTGCGAACTGGCAGTTGTCAGACATCACAGAAGCGATAACCTGGAGGCCGTGTCATGTTGTGGAGGGAGCTATGAAACCCAGAATTATTCGTGCCAGTGAACGTTCGACCAGGCTTGCGCCGGCAGACGCCTTCGTCGGTACAGTGTTGCAGGATCCGGTCGTGACACCGGAGGCGCCATCCCGCCTGCAAGCCAGCAAGGTGACGTTCACGCCCGGCGGGCGAACAAACTGGCACACTCATGCGGTCGGCCAAATGCTTTATGTTCTAAGCGGTGTCGGGCGCTATCAGATCGAAGGCGAGGCGCTGCACGAAATCCGGCCGGGCGACACCGTCGTCATTCCGCCCGGCGTCAAACACTGGCACGGCTCGTCGCCCAATCAGATGATGTGTCACCTGGCGATGTCGGAGACCGACGACCAGGGCCGCGCGACCACCTGGCTCGAGCCGGTCAGCGACGAGATTTATCGGGCGGAGCCGGAGACGTCTTGAAGTTGCACGGTCGCGGGCTGTCCGCGGTTTGGGCCGTTGCCGGTTAGATGAAGTCGAAGCCTTGTTGCTTCAGCTGTTCGCGCAGGCCTTGGCGCAACTGTGGATGAAATTTCTTGTCTACGTCGTGGGACCAGGAGGCGGGTGTCGTCGGTTTGCCGATGCTCGCGTAGTGGGCGGCTAGTGTCGCATCGTAGCTGTCGAGCGCTTCGCCTGGGTCGAAGCCGGCGCCCTGATTTCCGTAACGGTCACGGTGGACCATGGCGTCGAAGTCCATGCGCGGCTTTTGCTGCGGCACGGTTCCCGGCCAGCCGAGGCACATGCCGAATACGCAATAGACGTATTTGGGCAGGCCGAGGATCTCGGCCGTTCTGACGGCGTCGTTGCGGACTGCGCCTATCATTACGCCGGTGAGACCGAGTGAACGTGCCGACAGATAGGCGGACATGCCCACCAGCGCGGCATCGATGCTGGAAACCAGGCCGACTTCGAGGTTGTTGCCATCAATCGTGTGGCCGTTGCGGCGTAACGCTGCCTCGATGCGCGTGAGGTCGGCGCAAAATGCGAGAAACACCGGTGTCTTCCGGACGTGTGGCTGATTGCCGGTAACGACCGAAAGCTGGTCCTTGATCTCCTGGTCACGCACGATGATGACGCTGTAGGACTGAATGTTGGATGATGTCGGGGCGCGGAAGGCTGCCTTCAGGATTGTGTCGATCATTGCATCATCGACAGGCTGGTCGGCATAGTCGCGCACGCTGACGCGTTGCCCCAGATCTTCGATCAAGGCGCTGGTCGTGGCGCATTGGAACGATGCGGGATCCGATTGACTGTTCATGCTCATCTCCGGGGAGGGCCTGGTGGTTTTGCAGACCCGTATAGCCACGGCATCCGGTGCTGCCAATCAGCCGGCGGGCACTATCAGGCCCGGGATTGATCCACTATGGTCATGTCGTAAGGTGGTTGGTCGCCGCCGATCGCGCCAGGATGCGTGTCGCGTTTACGAGATGGGTGGGGGAGGAGATCGATGCAATATCGTCCGCTGGGTTCGACGGGGGTCAAGGTTTCGGAACTGTGCTTTGGCACGATGTCGTTCGGTGGCGATGCGGATGCCGCCGAATCCGAACGCATGTATCGCGCCTGCCGTGAGGCCGGCATCAATTTTTTCGACTGTGCCAACGTCTACAATATGGGCAAGTCGGAAACGATCCTCGGGCGGCTGATTGCCGGCGAGCGCGATGACCTCGTGATCACGTCGAAGTGTCATGGTCCGATGGCCAAGGAGATCAACGCGCGCGGTGCCAGCCGCCGCCATATCATCCAGGCCGTGGAGGCAAGCCTCAAGCGTCTGGGAACCGACCGCCTCGATATCCTGTTCATGCACCGCTGGGACGATGGAACGCCGGTGGAAGAAACCCTGCGAGCACTGGAGAACCTGGTGCAGTCCGGCAAGGTGATCTATCTCGGGGCGAGCAACTGGACGGCGTGGCAGGTGGCCAAGGCGCTCGGTATTGCGGAGCGGCGCGGATGGTCGCGGATCGATGTCATTCAGCCAATGTACAACCTGGTCAAGCGCCAGGCTGAGGTCGAGATCCTGCCGATGGCGCAGGCAGAAGACTTAGGGGTGATCACCTACAGCCCGGTTGGTGGCGGGCTTCTTAGCGGTAAGTACGGAAGCAGCAAGAGACCCAACGAAGGCCGGATCATCCAGCAAGCGAATTACGCCAGCCGCTATCGCGAAGACTGGGTTTACGAAGTGGCGGAAGAATTTTCTGCCTTTGCGGCCGAGCAGGGCGTACATCCGGTCAGCCTGGCGGTGGCATGGGTTGCCGGTCACCCGGCGATTACCGCGCCGATCATCGGGGCCCGAAATCTGGAACAGCTGCAGCCGTCACTAGCGTCGGTGGACCTTGACATGGGCGATGACCTGCGCACTTCGATCTCGGCGCTATCACACACGCCGCCGCCGGCCACGGATCGACTCGAAGAGACGGAATAGCAGTAGGGCGGCTGATTTTTCTCAGGTGTGGCCGGGCGGTTTGTTGCCTCTCGGGAGATGGGTTGGCGCGCAACACGTGAGGTTGGGCTGCGCGATGAGTGACCTTCGGTTATCTCAGGGTTCGGGGTCGTTTCGATTTTCCGACGATGCCGGTACGGGGCATACAATTTCCGTCCATTATCACACACCGCGACTTCGCAATGCCGCGGCCCGCCTGGTTTTTGCAATGCATGGGCTCGACCGGGCCGCGGAAGAGTTTCGTGACGATCTCGTCGTGCACGCGGAAGCGATGGGTCGGACCGTTATCGTTCCCGCCTTCGACGCCGTCCAATTTCCCGGAGTCTACAGCTACAATTATGGCGGGGCCTGCGCGAGCCCACCAGACGGAGCGATGCTACCGCGCCAGCGATGGACATTCGGCATTTTCGACAGGTTGGTTCAACGTGTCATTCAAGACGTCCGGCCGGACAAAAAGGCATTTGATTTATTTGGCAACTCAGCCGGCGCCCAGTTCGTTTTGCGCTATCTTGCACTCATGGATGCAGACTTTGTCGGTTCGGCGGTGGCAGCCAACAGTGGTTGGTACATGTTGCCGGACATCACACGTGGTTATCCCGTTGGTATGGGTGGACTGGACCTCGATGGCCGCCATGTGCGGCGCTACTTTGGGCGGTGCGTGAGGGTTGTGCTCGGTGGTGGTGACACGGATTGTGCGGCGCACGATCTGCCGCGTCAGGCCGAGGCGATGGCGCAGGGACCGCATCGCCTGGCGCGCGGGCAGTGGTATTTCCGGCATTGTGCGCAATCGGCACGCGACCTCCACGTTGATTTCGGCTGGAGGCTGATGGTCGTTCCCGGCGCGGGGCACCGCGACCGGGAAATCTTCCAGCAAGGCCTTGCGGCGCTGGACGACGAGTTGTGAACTTTCAGCACGTTGACCGCTCGGTCCTGGCGAAAGAAGCAGACGTCACCAGAACGTCAGTGGTGTCCGGAGAACCGAATGGTTAAGAGGCGTTGGTCCGCGCCGCGGTGGATAGTGGGCTGAGCAAGACCGTGGCCGCAAGACTGTTTCTCGCGACACTCAAGATTGTCGCCACATGGGTTGAGTGGTTGCAACAGGAAGGTGTTGCGGGTCTGCAGGAGCGTTCGTCCCGTCCCCGCTCCTTGCCTAAAGCGCGTCGCAACAAATGCGCCTCGCTTTGGGTTTCATTGCCTCACGCCGCTATTCGCGCTGCGCGCGGCGGCTCCGGCGGGGCGGCCGTTCGGCCGGGGCGCGTTGCTCCCTTATGAGTGTATCCGTTTTGCTGCGACTTGCCTTAGCCGAACGCCGCCTGCCACCTGCGATGCAATTGAGGCTCTGTGCTGCGAACGCCGCACGCAGGACGCCATTGCCTGGGCAACCGGTCTCAGTCGGTCGACGGTCAGCCGGATCCTGAAGCGGTGCGGCCAATTGGCAACGAATTTTCTTCTTATCGGGCTGCCGGGTCGGGCTTGTGCCGTCGATCGGGCACCATTCGCTTGGTAGTGGACGAAAAGTTCGAAGTTTGGTTGGCTCAAGGCATAGAGGGCCTTCACAAGCCGCCGAAGCGTTGTTATATACCACGCCTTCGGCCACATGGTGATCGGGTTTTGCACGCGCTGAACGGTGCTCGCGAGGTCATGTGGTGATTGAACGACAACCGGCAGTCCGCGCCGGGTTGTCGAACCGGTTGGTGACGCGGGGTGGAGCAGTCCGGTAGCTCGTCAGGCTCATAACCTGAAGGTCGTAGGTTCAAATCCTACCCCCGCAACCAAAATTTCCCAGTAAAATCAAAAAATTAAATGATTGCCTCCAAGGACTATCCATTCCAGTGTTTATGATGTCGCCACCATGATGCTACGCTGGCGGACAAAAAAGCCGATCGCAAATACTCGTGCCGACTTGTGTCCAAACGCTGACTGCCGCTGAATTTCGATTTCTGAAGGGAACAGATTCTTCAGCGGCCACCTCAAAGTAAGGACCGCTGAATGGATAGGCTCCGGAGGGGCAACGTTCGTATTATTCGGCCTAAACCCGGTTTCACAGGCACAAAGTTTAGGTGTCATGATGAGGCCGGAGGTGGCAAATGGCACGACGCACTTCGTGCATGATCAGCAAAGTCGGATGTTTCCGACTTTGCCATGTCAAGTGACGAAGTCCGAAACATCGGACGTTGTGGCGGCAGCGTGATTGCCGAGACGGACGGCAGCGGGGCGGCCAACACCACCCGCGAGTACATCTGGATCCCGGGCGCAGGCTATGCGGGCACGTCGTTGCCGGTTGCCACGCTCGAGAACGTCTGGGTGCCCGGTGTCGGCCTGAGCGGCGTCACGCTGACCTACTACGTCCACACCGACCACCTCTCGCGCCCCGTGATGATGAGAATGTTTGAGCTGATTTCGGGAATACCCGAAATCAGGGCGGTATCCACGCCGCTCTGAACTGCGGGTAGCGCCCCCAACATCGGTGTTCCGATGTTGGGCGACTAAAAATCCAGCAACTGGTCTCGCGCGTTGTCACCAATATGGGCACCGCCAACGGCAGGTTGTTGTGCTGATTTGCGGAACACCGCAAATCAGGGCGGTATCCACGCACCTCTGAGATACCGGCTAACACCTGCAGATCAGGTGTTCCCGATCTGCGCACAAAAATGGCAACCCTTCGGCCAGCCGCATTCCATCACCGGCACGCTGACGGAAAACAGAAGGTTTCCCGGCCAGTGGTTCCAACTCGAAGCGGGCCTCCACTACAACTGGCACCGCCATTATGATCCGACCATTGGCCGTTACACCCAGGCCGATCCGCTGGGGTTTGTGGATGGGCCCAGTGTGTGGGTAACCTACTAACTCCAGAAGCCGCGAGCGAGCAGCGCGATCGTTTCGACCTTCGACATCCCCCGTTTGCCGATGTTGGTTGGCGAGCATATGCATGCTGTACTGCTTGCCTTGGTTGCAGCGATGGGCAGATCGCAAGACTTCGGTGTTTTAGGCAGGTACGCCAGTCATGGATTTTTCGCGTTCGCTGCTATCCGGCGAGTATCGTCACCCAAAACGGCTGAATGTGTGTGGATGTTGGTAAGTTGGGAGGTTCATGTCCTACGATCAGGCGCTGATCTTTGTTATCCTGGCCGCGACCCTGGCAGGGTTCATATGGAACTACTGGCGCTATGACATTGTCGCCGGTGTTGCGCTGCTTGCCGCAGTCTACGGCGGGGTTGTGCCATCCGACGTTGCGTTCGACGGCTTTTCCCATCCAGCGGTCATTACTGTTGCGGCTGTGCTCGTGATCAGCAGGGCCTTGCAGAACACCGGCGTTGTAGATCGACTGGTACGACTGCTGGCGCCGACGAGGCGCACAACCACCTTACAGGTCGGCGCGGGAAGCGGCCTTGTGATGCTGCTCTCGGCCGTGATGAACAACGTCGGGGCGTTGGCACTGATGCTCCCTGTCACGATCCGCAACGCGGCACGCGCAAGGCGCGCCGTTTCTTTGCTGCTGATTCCGCTTTCGTTTGCTTCGTTGCTTGGCGGATTGGTGACATTGATAGGCACGCCTCCCAATCTCGTCGTTTCGACATTTCGCCAGCAATACACCGGCGAACCGTTCGGGATGTTCGATTTCACTCCGGTTGGCGGCGTTGTTGCCCTTGCCGGGCTCCTCTATCTCATGTTCGTCGGCTGGCGGTTGCTGCCTAACAATGAGGCCGGAACTGAGCAATCCCGGTTCCGTAAAAAGCTTGAACCGTTTATCGCGGAAGTTCGACTGCCGGAGGAGTCGCCTTTTGACGGAATGCGCATCGGAGAGCTCGAAGAACTTTGCGAAAGCGAAATCTCTGTCATGTCAATCGTCCGCGATGGTGAGAAAATATATGCGCCGAACATGATCCGGCGTCTTAAAGTGGGCGATTGCCTGGTTATTGAAGGTGATCCCTCTATCTGGGAGCCGCTTTGCGACGGCAAGCGGTTTGACCTTCTGTTACGCGAAGAAGCGGCAAATCAGGCCATTTCGACACAATCCGTCGGGCTGGTTGAAGCCGTCGTGATGCCAAACTCACCCTTGATCGGCCGTTCCGCACGCCGCATGCGCATGCACGACCATTTCGGAATAAACCTGCTTGCCGTTTCACACCAGGATGAGCCGGTCGTCACCCGCCTAAAAAACACAATCTTCTCAGTTGGCGATGTTCTGTTGTTGCAAGGCGACCGGGACAAGCTCGACAGAACTGTCGAAAATCTCGGCTGTCTAATCCTGGCTGACCGGGGTACGGCAGTAGCAGGCATTGGTCACCGTGCCATACTCGGCTTCGGCATTTTCGGCTGCGCGCTGGCCACGGCGGCGAGCGGCCTTGCAACAGTGCCGGTGGCGCTCGTTTCGGCTGCCGCCGGTATGGTGCTGACGAACGTAATCTCACTGCGTGACGTGTACGAAAGCATTGAGTGGCCGATCATCATACTGCTCGGCGCACTCATTCCGCTGGGCGTGGCCATGAAAACGACAGGTGCCGCAGCGCTCATCGCCAATGGGCTGATCTCGATTGCCGGCGGCCTTCCGGTATGGGCAATGATTGCGATTACCCTGATCGTGTCGATGTGGCTTTCAGATCTCATTCACAACACGCCAACTGCCGTATTGATGGCGCCGGTTGCCGCAGGTATCGCGGAAGGGCTTAAGCTGTCGATGGATCCGTTCTTGATGGCAGTCGCCATCGGCAGTGCATCGGCATACCTGACACCAATCGGGCACCAGTCCAATACCCTCGTTATGGGGCCGGGCAGATACCACTTTCTCGACTACACACGCGTTGGCGCACCTATGGAGATTCTGATCGTGCTCACTGCTGTGCCGATGATCATGTTCGTATGGATGTGAAAGCGCGGGAGTTAGCCGACTAAAAACTGACGCTCTGGGTTATTCATGTCGATCCGTACAAAGAAGATTTACCTTATTCCTGGCGCTCGATCCCGCAGTAGTGCCTGTCTTGCGGAACAGCTCAGTGCGGATGTTTGAAAAACCGACATCGGCTCAGTCTGGACAGACATCGTTGGTTTCTAAGTGCGTTGTTATTCAGTCACAAGCCAACTCTCAGTCCGATGCTGCAAGGCATGGATGGAGGTAGGCATGCCCCCCACGGCGCCGGGATACCTACTGAGGCGCCTCCATCTACACTCGGTCGTTTTGCCATCCCGCCCAAGTTGAATGTGCCAATGCTTCACGGAGAACACGGGCATGAAGGCAATCAACCGTCTGCGAAGGCGTCTTTGTCGAAGGCGTGGAGCATTAACGACCCATGAGGACGACATTCAGTCGGCGTTCAGTGAAATCGCCATATCTCAAATTCCTGGGATGGGTTCAGAGCAAAATTGAGTGAGTGCCATGAAAACTGGACCAGCAAACGGAACCAACGAGAGAGCCGGACCTAGCTCTCGGATACTGAGCAGAAACACCATGATGAAGAAGCTTGCTATCGCAGCGCTGCTGTGCGCACCGATGCTCAACGGGGCCCCTGCCTATGCCCTCCCTTTGACGTGCGAGAACGCTAAAGCCGACTGCAAGAACAGTACTGCCAAGATGTGCAAAATCTGCTGGAAGACAAAGGGAAACACAAAAAGTGGATGGGTTCAAAACTGCGTATACAAGATGACGATCGAAGTTAAGCTCACTTGCGGCTGGTTGCTGCGGTCGCCTCAATTCAATACTTCGCTCGCCGAAAATTAACAGCGGGCCGCAAAGGGCCGCTTCCCGTTCGCTCTGCGTCTGCAATGGGTCAGGATGATGCGTGATGACCATCAGGTCAGCACGGCAGAACAACCCCCAACTAGCGGAAATCAATCGCGGTTTGTTCTCACTCCTTCCGCTTCTTGTGGTACAGCTGTCGGACCGGCGTGATGGTCGCCATGCTCGAATCTGACCCCGAGCCGACCAAGCCTCGCTCAGCATCCCATCGCCCAACTGCTTGTAGTCGAAGATGCTCAAATCCGATAACCTGCACTTGAGGATTGGGGAGGAGAGTGTCCTTTGGAGACAGAGCGGGTTGCACGAAGGCTGGCAGCGATCGTCGCAGCAGACGTAGCCGGTTATTCCCGTCTCATCACGGTCGATGAGGAAGGTACGTACAGGGCGCTACGTCTTCATCGAACTGAGCTGATCGACCCAAAGATCGCAGAGTATGGTGGCCGCATCGCAAATACTGCTGGCGACAGTCTGCTGATTGAGTTTCCTAGTGTCGTAGATGCGCTCCGTTGTGCTCTGGACGTCCAAGAAGGTATGCGCGAGCGCAACCGCACTGTAGCGGAGGCCGCTCGTATCAAGTTTCGGATCGGAATCAATCTTGGTGATGTCATTGAGTCGGATGGTGACCTGCTTGGCGATGGCGTCAATGTGGCCGCTCGGCTGGAGAATTTGGCGGAACCTGGAGGGATATGCATCTCACGGGCGGCGCGCGACCAAGTCCGAGACCGGTTTGACATCGGCCTCGAAGACCTCGGCGAAGTCGAAGTCAAGAATATCACGCGGCCCGTCCGAGTATTCCGCGTCCATGCCGACGGAAGCGAAACCCATACTCCTAGTCTGATCGCCAGACTGTCCGCAGCGGCAACCAGGAGACGATCCCTTTTAGGGGCCGCAGCGGGGCTTTCGCTAGTTGTGCTGCTTGCCGCTTTCTGGAGCACAGACTTTTTTAGGGTGGGCACTACGGATGGCCAGCCGCATGCGCAAATGCGTCCCGCTCTCATAGTATTACCGTTTGCAAATCTCAGCGGAGATCCAACGCAAGACTATTTCAGCGACGCGTTTACTGAAGATATTACGACGGCGTTGGCACGTACTCCTGGCTTATTGGTCGTGGCACGCAATACTGCCTTCACGTTCAAAGGAAAAGCAGTAGATGCACGGCATCTGGGCAAGCAGCTTGGCGTGCGTTACATGCTGGAAGGAAGCGCACGAAGAACGAACAACAACATGCGGGTCACGGCACAGCTGATCGAGACGACCGGCGGAACACATGTTTGGGCCGAACGCTTCGACCGCCCTTTTTCGGAGTTATTCAAAGTCCAGGACCAACTCGTCGATCGGATAGTCGGCTCAGTGGCCTCTCGCCTGCGCCGTCGCGAAGGCCAACGCGCGCTGGAAGCTCCGGCAGAAAAACTGGCCGCCTATGATTTGACTGCGAGAGCCTCGCTGCTCTTCCGCAAGAATACTCTTACGGCGGTGGAAGAAGCGCGGAGTCTATTGAGGCGGGCGATCGAGATCGATCCTAACTATGCGAAGGCTCATACCGTCCTGTCGCGTGTCGAGAACTTCTTCTTCACCAGCAGGATCAGTGCCGAGTACGCCAAACCTGAGACTGCCGCCCGAGTTGTGGCAGCGGCGGCAAGAGGAGCAGCGCTTGCACCCGATGATGCGTACGCTCATGCGGTCCATGGGATGGCGCTCCGATTACGTCGAGACTACGACAAGGCGCTCAGGGCAGCCACGAAAGCAAGAGAACTAGCACCAACAGATAGCGATGTATTATCCGAGGTTTCAAGCGTCTTGCTTGCGCTGGCGATTATCGGGGAGTCGTGAAGACGGTCCGATTGGCCCTGGCGCTCGATCCGTATCTTAGCCCCGTTTACGTTGGTGCGATTCTGTCCCAAGCCCTGTTCGCGCTCGGAGACTACGTCGGTGCAAAAGAAACAGCCCTCGAGTGTTTACAGAGGAGCCCGAACGACGTGCGGTGTGTCGAAAGCTTAGTAAGAGCCTTAGGTGAAACCGGCCCTAAGGCCGAGGCAAGCGAGGCAGCGAAGCGGCTGCTTCGGCTCAGCCCTAACTACACCGTTTCCGAATATAGGCGTCGGGCCAGCAAGAACAGAAGTGATAAGGACGCGATCGAGCGATGGGCTGCAGGACTCCGAAAAGCTGGTATCCCAGAATAGGGTGACCGCAAAGACGATCCTTCAGCACAACTGGCATATTCACTTGTTAAGCCAGGAAATTTCAGTCGAGCGGTAATCGACTAGTTCTCCTCCGGCCCAACTGTTTCAAGCTCAGCTGGAGCACATCGCGCCCGCAGTTGAAGTATCCCCTGTCGTGATTTGCTCAGCAGCAAGATGAACCAACATGACCCAAACAAAGTGAGCGTTTAGCGCAGGCTAACTTTTCATGAGTGGAGTCCGCTGCTGGTCGAAGTAGACGTTGATGCTGAAGCATCTATCGCGAACATATCGGGTCCGCTGTAAGGACCCTGTTCTGCCATTGAAGAGCTAGATCACCGGTCGATCTTCCAGCGTTCAGTCAGCATCGCGCTTGGCCAGGAACTTTACTGCTTCGGCAGCTGCGGCAGCGTACGATGTGTCTCCGTGGATCAAGATCGTACAGAAGCAACCTTCGATCAAAAGCACGGTCTGGCGTGCAAGCAATGCAGGACGGTTCGCACCGCGTCGCATTAGCTCTCCTTCGAGCCAAGCCTCGACTGCAAGCTTGTGTGTATGCGCTGCGCGACGAGCTGGATGTCCAGGCATGTCTGCCAGTTCCATCGTTAGCCGAGTGAAGCCGGAACCCAACCATCTGGGCTCTGACGCCCAAGTCTCCAGCCTCTCGAACAGGCCAGCAAGATAGGCAGTGGGGTCTTGCTCGTCCGATTTTCCCCACTCCTTGATTTGTTCGAGTGCGAAAGCGTGTTGCCGGGTCAAGACAGCCTCGACCAGTGCGTCCTTACTTTCGAAATGATTGTATAGCGTGCGCTTTGTGATACCCGCGCTTTCAGAGATGGCGTCCATGCTGACGCGCGCAAAGCCTTCTTTGTAGAGCAGTGCATAAGCCTCGTTAAGAATCTTATCGATCGTCTTCGCAGCAGAGCGGGCCATAGCTTTGTATACTCACAAGTGAATGTTTAGGAGACCGACCTTGAGGCACACTGGTTTGGAATGACCATGGACAACGACGGCGCGCCGGTGTCGCGTTCCTCGTCAAGGTAATTTCGAAATGACAGCTCTTCTCAAAGTTTTTCTCTATCTCGCAGCTGGTGAACTTATCGTTGCTTACACTATGGCGCCTGTGCCCGGTTCGATCATCGGGCTCTCACTTATGCTTGTCGATTTCTTCCTCAATAAGGCGCCGGACCCCGATGTTGAGCGCATATTTGACGCTGTTTCAAAACATCTGACGCTGCTCTTCATTCCCGCAGGCGCAGGCGTTCTTGCCTATCCCACACTGCTTGAGGATGGATGGTGGATCATCGCCGTTGCTGTAACGCTAGGCACAATCACGACGATGCTCGTCACGGCGCTTGCTTTCAAGCTCACCCTGGCTTGCCAGTTCAAAACTCCGAGCTGGGTGAGTGGATTGAAGGCCGCTCTATCCCGGAGATCAGTGCTGTGACTGAGCCTCTGGACCTTTCGGAGACAGCTGGTGGGTTGAAGTCGGCATTGCCATTCCTAGGCATTGCCGCCACTTTCGTCGCTCACGCAGTTTCGATACGCATTCACCAATCTTTGGGCGCGCCGGTCTACTTGCATCCACTGCTTTTTGCCATTCTGGGAGTCGCGGGGTGCTTGTATCTTTGGGAGGTTCCGTATCACGACTACTTTCGCAGCGCCGAGCCCTTGCACCTGTTGCTTGGACCGGTCGTTGTCCTCTTGGCCGTCCCGCTTTGGCGGCATATGCGCGATATTCGCGAGATCGGACCAAAGCTCATTCCAGCACTCTTGATAGGTGCACTAGTGGGCATTGCGTCGTCGGCCGGTCTTGTCTGGCTGTTTGATGGATCGCCGGGCCTCGCTGCAACACTTGCGCCAAAGTCAGTCACAACACCGATCGCTATCAGTTTGTCGGAGGGCCTCGGCGGCGTTCCTGCGATTACCGCATTGGTTGTCATCTTAACCGGATTGGTTGGAGCAACGACCGGTTATCCCATCCTTTGTGCGCTCCGCATCAAGGACGCCCGCGTTCAAGGTCTCGCGATCGGTCTTTCTTCGCATGCGATTGGCACAGCACGCGCGTTTCAGATAAACGCTACGATCGGCGCTTATTCCGGGCTCGGGATGATATTAAATGCATTGATCACCGTCGGTCTCATTGGTGTCTTCCGTCTGATGATTTAAGCCATCGAGCAACTTGGATTATGTGCTCAAAGATGATGTCGATTTTGGAGTGAATGCCGCACAAGCTCAGGTTTGCTCACCACGCGAAAATCGATCACGTGGCATCTGGTTAGCTATGTACGAGAACTATCAACTTCTCTAGTTCGCGTGATCAGCTTTGCCATAGTGCCGATGGTCCGCCCATGGCCCACCTGTTTCAAGCTCAGCTGGAGCACATCGCGTCCGCAGTTGAAGTATCCTCTGTCGTGATTTGCTCAGCAGCAAGATGAACCAACATGACCCGAAGGCGACTTCGTGGCGATGCGCAACACTGATGTGGCAGATAATTCGGCTTCGACAGCTGCTTAACAGGATCGGGCAATCACTCATCGTCTGGCCATGATGGAAATCCACAGGCGCCGCTACGACGCATTGTTGTTGGACGGCTTGCTGCTCCTTGAGAGACAGTCTGCGTGGACGAGAAATTCCGCCGGTACCCATGCAGTTGTTCGGAACAAGGCGTTTAGGGCGGCAAGATGCCAGTTGAGATTGAGCGGAAGATCCTCTTGGCGGATGAAAGCTGGAGGCGACAGGCGCGATCTCGGCAGAAGCTCCGCCAAGGCTATCTATCGTCGTCGGAGCTCAGTTCCACGCGAGTTCGCATTGCTGACGATTGCCAAGCTTGGATCACCATCAAATCGAGCTACTACGGCATCGCGCGAAGCGAATTCGAGTACCCGGTTCCCTACGCGGATGTCCGTAACCTGATCCAGCTTCGCGAAGGACAGATCGTTGAAAAAATATGTCATTACATCGAGTTTGCGGGCCTGATCTGGGAAGTTGACGAGTTCTTGGGCTCAAATCGCGGTCTGATCATAGCTGAAGTGGAACTGGCGTATGAGTGCCAGGAAATTGCCCTGCCGAGCTGGGCTGGCCGGGAAGTGACAGGAGTGAAGCGTTACCAAAACTCTCAGCTAGCACGGTACCCGTTTAGCGCATGGCGCGACCCACACTCGAAGGCCTTGCTCAAGGTGTCATAAAACATTGGTATTGGTGGCGTAACGATTTCTGGCCCAGGCGTCATCAAGGAAGGTGACACTGGGCACGCCGAAATTCAACTGGCACGCTATCCCCGCTAAGGCTGTGGCAGTTTTGTCGGCCGGTTGGGCTTCCACCGGTCACAGTGGGCAAGGCATCAATGAATTACAGCCCATGGGACGTTGCTATTATCTGAACGAATTGCATGAAAGTTGGCATAAATGGCATGGGGCGGATGGGGCGCTTGGCACTGAGGGCAGCGCTCGGCGGTGTTCTTCGCGCCGACGGCGATCCGCGCAACGGCAATCGTCTTGACGTAATTCATCTCAATGAAGTCATGGGCGGTGCGGCAACCACCGCTCATTTGCTCGAATTCGATAGTCTTCATGGCCGCTGGCGCACGGAGATCGGCAGTGAAGGCGACGATACCATTGTGATTGCGGGCAAGCGGATTGGTTTTACATCAATGCCCGCACCAGCAGACGTATCGTGGGGTGCCCTTGGTTGCGACATCGTACTGGAATGCACCGGCAAATTTCTGACGCCGGAAGCACTCCAGGCATATTTCGATCAAGGCGTGAAGCGCGTAATCGTGGCAGCGCCGATGAAGGATGACCGCGCACTCAACGTCGTGGTGGGCGTCAACGACCACCTCTACGATCCGTCACAGCATCGGCTGTTGACTGCAGCGTCATGTACAACAAATTGTCTGGCCCCTGTCGTCAAGGTTGTTCATGAATCCCTTGGCATTCTCCACGGTCAGATCACCACGATCCACGATCCCACGAACACGAATGTTGTAGTTGATGCACCGCACAAGGATTTGCGGCGGGCACGTTCCTCGATGCTGTCATTGCAGCCAACGACGACTGGCAGTGCCACCGCCATCTCCTTGATCTACCCGGAGCTCAATGGCAAATTGAACGGGCATGCCGTTCGAGCGCCCGTTCTGAATTCCAGTCTCACAGATTGCGTGCTCGAACTGGCGCGCGAAACGAACGAAGCTGAAGTCAACGAATTGTTCGCTGCAGCATCCCAAGGGCCGCTGGCTGGAATTCTTGGCTATGAGACACGTCCGCTCGTATCCGCTGACTACTGCAATGATACCCGCAGTTCGATCATCGATGCGCCGAGTACGATGGTGACGGATGGTACTCTGCTAAAAGTCTACGCCTGGTACGACAACGAGATTGGCTATGTGTGCCGAATGGTCGATCTGGCCAACATTGTGATTGCCAGCGAGCCATGACCATGACGCAAGAACTGCGCAATTATCTGATCGTCGCTGCCTCGTACTGGGGCTTCACGCTTGTCGACGGCGCGCTGCGCATGCTCGTATTGTTTCATTTCTTCAAGCTTGGCTACTCGCCGTTCACACTGGCATTCCTGTTCCTGCTCTACGAATTGGCCGGCATCGTCTCGAACCTGATCGGCGGTTGGCTCGCGACCCGATTCGGTATTCCACGGATGCTGGCCATCGGGCAGTTCCTGCAGATTGCCGGCCTCATCATGTTGTCAGCGCTCGATCCACAGTGGGCTGCCGTCATTTCCGTTGCATGGGTCGTCGCGGCTCAGGGGATCGCCGGTGTCGCTAAAGATCTCACCAAGACGGCATCCAAATCAGCGATCAAGGCACTCTCTTCAGGCAGCAACGAAACACTGTTCCACCTTGTCGCTTGGTTCACCGGGTCCAAGAACGCGATGAAGGGTGTTGGTTTCTTTCTCGGTGGGCTGCTGCTTGAGTATGTTGGTTTCACGGGTGCGCTCTGGCTGATGGCAATACTGATCGGCGTCATATTGATCGCGGGCCTCATTCTGTTGCCGCGCCAGCTTGGCAAGGCAAGTGCTTCGAAAACCGTGAGGGAGCTGTTTGGTAAGTCGAGGGCGGTAAATCTTCTGGCCGCTGCCCGCGTATTCCTGTTTGGCGCGCGCGACGTGTGGTTCGTCGTTGGATTGCCGGTATTCCTATATGCTTCCGGCTGGTCGTTCATCGAGGTTGGCACATTCCTCGCTGCATGGACCGTTTGCTACGGCTTCGTTCAAGGGATTGCACCAGGCGTCGTGACGCGGAGCAGCGATGGTCTATCGAGCGAGGTGCCGTCGGCGCGCACTTGGTCGCTATTGCTTGCCCTAATTCCTCTGGCACTTGCCGCAGTGCTCATCGTGCCCGGTGTGCCGCGGGCCGACCTCGTTGTTGTGGTGGGGCTTGCAGCCTTCGGCTTCCTGTTTGCCGTGAACTCGTCACTGCACTCCTACCTGATCCTCGCTTACGCCGGGATGGAGAAAGCAGCAGAGGACGTCGGCTTCTACTACGCCGCAAATGCAGCAGGCCGATTGGTCGGAATGCTCTTGTCAGGGCTGCTCTATCAAAGCGCCGGCATGACTGCGTGCTTGGCCGGGTCTGCGACCATGCTGGCACTGAGTTGGCTGATTACGTTGTTACTGCCAGTGCGAAACGAAAGTGCACTCGCACATCAATTGCCGGCGTCAGGCCGCTCCGTCAATCAGTAGGTTCGATTCAGAAATCGGCATGAACCGTCCCGAAAACACCGAAGGCTGTTTGTTTGGGTCAGGCGGCGATGCTCGGCTCCTCCATGCTGGCGTAGTAGTTGGCCTCGGCTTCGGCCGGCGGAATGTTGCCGATTGATGAGAGCAGACGGCGGTTGTCGAACCAGTTGACCCACTCCAGCGTTGCGAACCCGACCGCTTCGAATGACCGCCATGGCCCGCACCGGTGGATGACTTCGGTTTTGTAGAGGCCATTGATCGTCTCGGCGAGCGCGTTGTCGTGAGCGGTCGCCGACGCTGCCGACCGAGGGCACAAGCCCGGCCTCTGCAAGTCGCTCGGTGTATCTGATCGAGACGTACTTCACGCCGCGATCAGAGTGATGGACGAGGCCGCCCCCTTTGATCCGTTTGCGATCAGCGATCGCCTGTTCGAGTGCATCGAGCACAAAGCCTGCATGCGCCGTGCGGCTGACCCGCCAGCTGACGATGCGGCGCGCAAAGGCATCGGTGATGAATGCGACGTAGACGAAGCCGGTCCAGGTGGAGACGTACGTAAAGTCCGAGACCCACAGCACGTTCGGCCGGTAGGCGCGAAACTGCCGGTTGACGTGATCGAGCGGGCATGGCGCGGCCTTGTCTGGAACCGTCGTGCGCCTGACCTTGCCGCGGACCACCCCTTGCAAACCCAAGGCTTTCATCATCCTTTCCACTGTGCAACGCGCCACCTCGAAGCCAACCCGCTTGAGCTGCCGCCAGACCTTGTGCGCGCCATCGATGTCGCTGTTGCGAAACATCGCCAGCGATGACACCGAAGTTCTTATCGAACACCCTCACTGACTTCAGACTTGGACTCACCAATTCGCTAAGCGTTGAACCTTACGGTTCCCAATTCGCTGACATCATAGCCCGCAAATTCGCGCGCCCGGGTCTTGAACGCAGCGCTGCGGCAAAAGCCGAGAAACGCCTGCATCGGCGGTTCGAACCAGGCGCGCCTGTCGACGGCAATGTCGAAGCGTTCCTCGATCACGGGCACGAAGCCGAGGCGGTATTGGGCGGCAAGCGATTGCAGGCCAAAGCTGGCGTCCGCCTTGCCATCAAGCACGGCCAGGGCCGCATCCGCCTCGCTGCGGGCAACCAGCACCGTCTCGATGTCACCGCTTGCGAGGCCCTCTGCGGCGGCCAGGTCCTGGAACAACACCTGCGCGCCGGCGTCCGCCTGCCTGCCGGCAAAGCGCCGGCCCGCGAGATCGCCGAGACCCTTCATTTTTCCTGCCTGAACCGGCGCGACGATGAGCCCGCGCTGGCGCCGCGCCCACGCCACGAGAACCACCGGCATGGCCGTGCACGCGGCGCGCAACGGCGCGACATTCCAGGATCCGGAACCGGCATCGTAGAGATGCAGGCCGGTTGCGACCCCTTCGCGTGCCGCGAACCGGCGCAGTCCGTCCATGCTGCTGTCGAAATAGGTCGCAAGGCCGCAACGCGACTCCCGGAGCGCCCACTCCAAGAGCGGATCGTGACTGCCGAGGAACACGCCCGGTGCTTCGGTCGCCTGAACAGCGGCCGGCCCGGTCTGTTCGCTGGCAAGCCAGGCCTCGACGGCGGCGCGCGGAAAGAGCAGCTTTCCCATCGCCTTCGAGCACGGAACCTTGCCGGATGCCGCGAGGTCGTAGACCTTGCGTTCCTTGATCCTGAGGAACTGCGCCAGTTCTTTGGTCGTGAAGTATTCCGTCATGTCCGGGCGATGATGATCGGCTGCGATCCAGGCCTTAGTGAGTATGAAAGATTTTTGGCACCGCAGCAAAGCGCCATGCTGCAGGCCGGTTGCGCGCTAACGATCGCCTCGCGGTAGACAGCGCTAGTGTCGCGCAGCTGACGTTTGGTGCCTGTGTGCGGCTTGTCTTTTAGGCGAACGTCAGGTGCGAAAGCTACACGAGAAACATGTGCTTGCTCGTGTTCCTCATGGTTCTGGCATTCGCTCTCGAGATCACCGCACGGGGTAGCAAATGTCAGAAATGGAATACTAGGCGCCCAGCGCGATCTCGTCGAACACGTGGTAGGTCTGTGATTTGGGCTTGTCGCGGTCCTCGGCGTTGACATAGCGGATCGAACTCTTCCCCATCAGGTCCTTCGGCAACACCATCGCCCGGATGAACCGGGTCGCAACCGCCATGTCGGCCTGCGCGAACACCGGCTCCGGCCCCGCTTCGAACCACGGCGAGCCGGGCCCGTGCGCATGCGAATGACCGTCGCAATCGATCCTGATCGTGCCTTCGATGAGGCAGCGGATGCCCGGCCCCTGGTGGGTGTGAAGTAGCGCACATCCGCCTGGCGGGAACGCCACGCTGTCAAGCCTGATGAGATGCGTTGCACTGACGTCGTTCGTAAAGATCTGTGGCGCCAGTTTGAGAAATGAGTGCTCACTTGCAAGCTGCGGCGGTGCGCCGTTATCGGTGACCTCCCAGCGCCACAGGCAGGCACCACCGGAGCCCGCTGAAATGCGAAGCGCGTCAATGCTGACGCAGCCGTCGTTGTTTGCAAGCTCGCGCCCGCCAACCCGCGCCTGGCCCGCCGCGAGGTAAATGGCGCGAGGTGCGGCATGTGCGAGCTCGGCAACTTCGCCAGCAAACAAGACGTCCTCGTAGAAGTTGAGCGCGAGTGGCATGAAACGGAGATCCTCGGTTGCGAATTCATGGTCGATTGCGATACTCGACCGCCAACCAGATGTCGAGCACGCTGAAAGGTCTGGACGTCACGCGAAATGCCTGTTTTCCGGCCGCGGCAGGCCGAGATGATCGCGCAGGGTCGTGCCCTCATAGTTGGTCCGGAAGATGCCGCGCCGCTGCAATTCCGGCACGATGCGATCGACGAAGTCATCGAGGCCTTCGGGCAGAAACGGAAACATCACGTTGAAACCGTCGCAACCACGCTCGACCAGCCACTCCTCCATTTCATCGGCTATCGTCTGCGGTGTTCCCACCATCGCGAGGCCGGCATACCCGCCAAACCGCTGCGCGAGCTGGCGCACGGTCAGCCCATCTTCCTCAGCTAGACGGATCGCGCGCTCGCGCCCACTCTGGCTGGTGTTGGTCTGTGGTATTTCGGGCAACGGCCCGTCCGGGTCGAATTTCGACGCATCGGTACCGAGCGCGATCGACAACGAGGCGATCGCGCTTTCATAGTCAACGCAGCCGTCGAGCACGGCCCGCTTGCGGCGGGCTTCCGCCACCGTATCGCCGACGACAACGAGACAGCCGGGCAGCACCTTCATGTGATCCGGGTTTCGTCCCGCCGCTTTCATTCGTCCCTTGACGTCGGCATAGAACGCCTGGCCGTCCTTGAGCGTACGCGCCGACGCGAATATGGCCTCCGCCGTCTCTGCCGCAAGCTGCCGGCCAGCTTCCGACGCGCCGGCCTGAACGATCACCGGCCAGCCCTGCACCGGCCGCGCAATATTGAGTGGCCCCCTGACGTTGAAGTACCGGCCGCGGTGGTCCGGCACATGCAGGCGTTCGGGGTCGAAGAACACTCCTGCCTCGACGTCGCGAACGAACGCATCGTCGGCCCAGCTGTCCCAGAGCCCGGTGACTACGTCGAAAAACTCCCGCGCCCGCCGATAGCGCTCGTCGTGCTCCATCTGCTCGTCCTCGCCGAAGTTCATCGACGCATGTGGGTTTGACGTGGTGACGACGTTCCACGCAGCCCGCCCGGCGCTGATGTGATCGAGCGAGGCAAACCGCCGGGCGACGTGGTAAGGCGCATCATAGGTCGTCGAACCGGTCGCGATCAGCCCGATCCTGTCCGTCACGGCCGCCAGCGCCGAGAGCAGCGTCATCGGCTCGAACGAGGTCACCGTTGCGCTGCGCTTGAGAGCGTCCATCGGCATGTTGAGCAGCGCCAGGTGATCAGCCATGAAGAACGCATCGAATTTTCCGGCTTCCAGCTTTTGCGCGAACCGTTTCAGATGCAGGAAATTGAAGTTGGCGTCCGAATAAGCGCCGGGATAGCGCCACGCACCGGTGTGGATCGAAACGGGACGCATGAACGCACCGAGGTGCAGCCTGCGCGGCTTTGCTGGCTCTTGCAACGTCTCGCTCCGTCGTGTGGTCGTGATGGCCGGTGCCCCGGTGGTACCGTGGAGCATGAACGTTAGCCGCTCAGCCGCGTCCCAACAACTCCCGGCCATCTAGTGTAGCGCACCTGATGTTTAGCGCCCGTGTGCGGCTGGTCTCGCAACCAAACGTCAGGTGCAAAAGCTACACGAGAAACATTGGCTTGCTTGTGTTCCTTATGGTTCTGACATTTGCTCTCGACATCGCCGTACCGGGTAGCAAATGTCACAACCGGAACATCAGCACCCGGTCCAGGCAGTTGACGCGGCCCGCCGACGCGTTAGGCTTGCGCGAACCAGTTCCCGACAAGCGAGCATCGCATGACCAAGACGTATCACCTGATCAGCTCTTTCACGTGACCGTGGGTTCAGCGCGCCGTGATCCTAATGCGTGCTAAAGCCGTTGATTTCGACGTCACATACATCAATCTGCGTGACAAGCCGGATTGGTTCCTGAAGATTTCGCCGCACGGCAAGGTGCCGGTTTTGCTGGTCGACGAGCAGCCGCTGTTTGAATCGAACGCCATCGCGGAGTTCCTCGACGAAATGGTGGCGCCGAAGCTGCACCCGGCAGACCCGGTCAAGCGGGCCCGCAACCGGGCCTGGACGGATTTCGTTCCGACGTTCGCCGCCAATCTGAACAAGGTCACCTACGCAAAGTCGGAAGCCGACCTGCAGGAGGGTCTTGCGGCTGCGCGCAAGGTGCTTGACCGGATCGAGGAGGCGATCGCGAAGGAACGCAGCGAAGAAGGGCCGTTCTTCAACGGCCCGGACCTCAGCCTGGTCGATGCCGCCTATGCACCATTCCTGCAGCGCTTCTTGATCGCCGACGCCGCCCTCGGGACGGATCTGCTGCAGGGCTATCCCAACGTAAAGGCGTGGGCCGAAACACTTGTCGCCGACGAGCGGGTCAAACAAGCGTTGCCGGAAGAATTTCCGGAGGAGTTTCGCGCCAACCTCGAGCGACGCGGGACTTTGGCCTGGACACGCATGGCGGCGGCTTGACGGATGCCGGCGGGCAGGTTTTCGTTTGGCCTCGCTTTAGATCGAGGGCTCTACGAAGCGCGCCTCGACGTATAGTTCATCGCCGGACTGGCGCCGCATCTTGAACGCCAGGGCGCTGCCGAGCACTTCCTCGCCGATCTTGGTCAGCGCTTCGCCGCTCGCGATCTTCGTGCACACTCCGCGCTCGATCTTGTCGGCGAGCGCAATCTCGAAGGCGGAGCGGATCGCCGACATCAGCCGCAACTGTTTGAGCGCCGTCATCGAGATGCAGCCGTAGGCATTGTCGCCGACGGCAGACATGCGTTCCGCCAAGGCCGGGCTTGCCGACAAGGCAATGGTCAGTGCGAGTGCGACGATCCTCATGTTCAAACCCTATATCAGGTCGCCGATGTTGACGACATTAGCCAGGTCTTCGCCGCGCGCAAACCTTGCAACATTGTTCAAAAACAATTCATCCCAACGCCGCCTTGTACCGCTGCCGGAGAACGAAGTGTGCGCCGTAAGCGTAATCTTCGGGTGCATCCAAAGCGGGCTGTCGTCCGGTAACGGTTCCTGGTGAAAGACATCGAGAACTGCGCCGGCAAGGCGCCCCTGGTCGAGTGCGTCGATCATGGCCAGGTCGTCAATCAGCGCTCCGCGCGCGATGTTGACCAGCGTCGCGCCCTCTTTCAGCGCAGCGAAAAACTTCGCATCCGCCAAGCCTCGCGTTTCCGCGTTGAGCGGACAGGCGAGCACGACCACGTCGGCGTCAGGCAGAAAATTTGCAAGATCGTCTAGCGTGCCGGCCCGGTCAACGTTTGCCGATGTGGCGGGTGTGCGCCGTACGACCGTGATCGTGGCGCCGAACGCTTTTGCAAGATGGGCCACGCGCGCGCCAATCGGCCCATACCCGACGATGAGCCAGTGGGTCCGCGAAATCTCGCGGAACGGCGTGCGTTGCCATTGACGCCGCTGCTGCAACGCATGGCGCTCACGCATCGGGTGGAACGCACCCAGGACATGCGCCATGACAAACTCCGAGATCGCGACGGCCTGGGCGCTGCTGTTGCAGATCCGCGTGCCCTTTTGCGCGACCTCCTTGTAGACCGGGTGATCGAGGCCGGCGTTGAACGTCTGCAGCGTTCCGATCGACTTGCACGCGGTGACCATCCGAAAAATCGGCTTCTGAATGCTGTCGAGCGAAATATCGGGACTCAGCCAGAGATAGTCGAGTTCGACATCCTCGGCGTCCCGAACGGCGCCGTCGATGTGAAACCGGCCATCACGGTCGTAGGTGATGAGTGAAATGTCGAGTTGCAGCGCATCGAGCTCGGCGCCGAGCCGCGCCAGCGCCTTGTCGTAGATACCGACAGAAACCGCCATTCTTTGCTCCGGTGGTCTGGGGATAAGGTCAGGTCAGAACCAGCCCAGCCTCCAATGATCACCCGCCGCCGTCAACCATCGTGGTCTGCTTTCGCACCCCCAGATCCATGATCTGATGGAGGGTTGCGGGAGGGAGCGAGCAGAGGGTGCGCTTCCACCTACGGTGCATCGGACCTGACGTCGGTCGCTCACGCGGGTTCAACTCTCACGCGAGATCATCACGAACCCTTGATGTCGGCTTCCCAACGCACTTCGTTTCGCGCACTTAGAGCCCATTGCCAGCACGACTTGTCGCATTCAACGAAACGCACTTTCGCGCCGGCGCCGAGGCTTCGGCCGATCCGTCACGCAAGGAGCTGACCATGTTCAAGGGACTCTCGCTAGCCCTCGCCGGCATCGCTGCCGTTTCACTGAGCCAACCGGCTGCCGCCGCGTCCATTGCCGAGACGTTTTCCAAGCACAAGGCAGGATCAACCATGACGGTCGATCATGGCGTCTGGGATCGGCTCTTGAAAGCCTATGTCAAGCCGGGCTCCGACGGCCTCAACCGTGTGGACTACGCCGCATTCAAGGCGAAGGACCATGCGACACTCAAAGGTTACGTTAAGGCGCTCGAGGCGACCGACGTCTCCGGCCTCGACAAGTCGGAGCAGTTCGCGTTCTGGGCCAATCTTTACAACGCCAAGACCGTCGATGTGGTTCTGGACCACTACCCCGTCACTTCGATCCGCAAAATCTCAATCAAGTCCGGCCTCTTCGGCTTCATCAAGAAGAGCGTCGGCGCCGGCGGGCCGTGGAAGGCAAAGATCATGAAGGTCGCCGACCAGGAGTTGAGTCTCGACGATATCGAACACGGCATTCTGCGCCCGATCTTCAGGGACCCTCGCGTCCACTACGCCGTCAACTGCGCCTCCATCGGCTGCCCGAATTTGCGCATCAACGCCTTTACCGGCGCCAATCTCGAAGCGGAATTGGAGGCCGGCGCCAAAGACTATATAAACAGCCCGCGTGGCTTTGACGTCGAAGACGGCAAGCTCACGGCGTCTTCCATCTATAGCTGGTTCCAGGAGGATTTCGGCAGCAGCAAACAGGGCGTTCTCGATCATGCGCGCAAATACGCCGCGCCGGATCTTGCAGCCAAACTTGCCAAAGCCGACACTATCGACAGCTTTGCCTACGACTGGGGCTTGAACGACATCTCGAAGTGATCAAAACAATTCGTGCAACCGAGGAACGCGCACACATGTCGGAAACACCCCGCAGAGAGACGCAGGGCGGGATCGGCCGCTGGCTGCCGTTGATCGCGCTCGTCGGTCTGATGGCGCTCGTGTTTGCCATGGGCTGGCACAAATACCTGTCGTTTAAGACCATTGGTTTGAACTACGAGGCGCTGCAGGCCTACATATCTCAAAACCTTGCGCTTTCGCTGCTCATTTACATGGGCATCTACATCGTCGTGGTCGCGCTTTCGCTGCCCGGAGGCCTCATCATGACCTTGTCCGGCGGCCTGCTGTTCGGCTGGTTGATCGGCACGCCGGCCACCGTTGTCGCCGCCACGATCGGGGCCACGCTCATTTTCCTCGTTGCAAAGTCGTCGCTCGGTGAGGCGCTGGCTGCAAAGGCCGGCCCCTGGGTCGCCAGGCTCAGCGCCGGTTTCAAGGAAAATGCTCTGAGCTACCTGCTGTTTTTGCGTCTTGTGCCGGTTTTCCCGTTTGCCGTCGTCAACCTCGTGCCGGCCCTCCTTGGCGTGCCACTGCGCACCTATGTCATTGGCACGTTTATCGGCATCATCCCCGGCACGGCGGCCTATTCCATTGCCGGCGCCGGTCTTGGCAGCGTCGTCGAAGCGCAGAATCAGGTCTACAATGCATGCATCGCACAGAAGGGCGAAGCCAGCTGTGAATATTCGATCGATTTTTCTCAATTGGTGACGGGTGAGATCGTTGCCGCCATCATTGCGCTCGGTTTCGTCGCGCTGATCCCGGTTGCCTACAACTGGTACAAGAAGAGAAAGGATGGCCATGCAGCTGCGTGACGACGGCGGCGATACCAAGACCGAGTCCGGCGTGCTTGACGGCTCCGAAATCCTCGAGACTGACATCTGCGTGATTGGTGCGGGCTCCGGCGGTCTGTCCGTCGCAGCGGCAGTGGCCGCCTTCGGGCGCAAGGTCGTCCTGATCGAAAAGCACAAGATGGGCGGTGATTGCCTCAACTACGGCTGTGTTCCGTCAAAGGCGTTGATAGCTGCCGGCAAGCGCGCCCATGCCATGCGAACGAGCGCGCCGTTCGGCCTCCTGCCGGTCGAGCCCGACATCGACTACGCGAAAGTCAATGAGCACGTCAAAGCGGTTATCGGTGCGATCGAGCCCAACGATTCCGTCGAACGCTTTACCGGCCTCGGCGTTCACGTCATTCAGGCTGCCGGCAAGTTCATCGACAAGACCACGGTGCGGGCCGGCGATACGCTGATCAAGGCCCGGCGGTTTGTCATCGCAACCGGGTCTTCGCCGCTGGTTCCACCCATTCCGGGACTTGAGGGCACACCGTATTTCACCAACGAGACGCTGTTCGACAATACCGAAAAGCTCCCGCATTTGCTGATCGTCGGCGGCGGGCCGATCGGCATGGAGATGGCTCAGGCCCACCGCCGACTCGGTTCCAGGGTCACGGTGATCGAAGGCCTCAAGGCGATGGGCAAGGACGATCCGGAACTTGCCGCCGTCGTCCTCGATCAAATGCGCGAGGAAGGCATCACCATTCGCGAAGGCGCAATGGTCGAACGCGTCGAGGGCACGACCGGCACAATCAAAGTCACGGTTAAAACCGACGCCGGCTCTGAGATGATCGAGGGGACGCATCTCCTGCTCGCCGTCGGCCGCAAACCGAACATTGAAGACCTCGGCCTGGAGGCGGCCGGCATCAAGCATGAGCGCGGCGGCATCACCGTTGACGCCGGCATGGTGACGTCCAACCGCAGGGTTTTCGCGATCGGTGACTGCACGGGCGGCCTGCAGTTCACCCATGTCGCCAACTATCACGCCGGCATCGTCGTTCGCCGTGCTTTGTTTCAGATGCCGGCCAAGGCCAACGCCGGCATCATTCCCTGGGTCACATACACCGAGCCGGAACTCGCCCATTGCGGCCTCACCGAAGAACAGGCCCAGGCCAAGGCCGGCAAAATCAACGTGTTGCGCTGGCCCTATCATGAAAACGACCGTGCCCAGGCCGAGCGTACGACCGAAGGCCTCGTCAAGGTCATCACCGACCGCCGCGGCCGCATTCTCGGCGCCTCGATCGTTGGCGAGCACGCCGGTGAAGTGATCCAGATGTGGTCGCTGGCGATCTCGCAAAAAATGAAAATCAAGGCCATGACGGATTGGATCTCTCCTTATCCGACCCTAAGTGAGGTCAACAAGCGGGCGGCCTATCGCTATTTTGGTGCTGCGGCCGGCAGTGCTACTGTCCGCTCAGTGATCAATTGGCTGACCAAACTGGGATAAATGAGCTCGCTCGAAAAGCTCGGAACAAATGTGGTACGGCGCTGGGATGCCTTGCGAAACGGCCTGTTGACGCACGCCGCCTCGCCCGAGGTTGCTCGCGATGAGCATGGAGATGGCGGCAGCAAAGACCGAAACGGCGACGGTAACGGTAACGGCAACGCCGCGACCGCGGCGACAGGGTGGCCCGGTCTTGGCCTGCAGTCCAAGCTTCTGGTGTTAACCATCGTTTTCGTCATGCTGGCGGAAGTACTCATCTTTCTGCCGTCGATCGCCAACTTTCGCGTCAACTGGTTGACCGGCAGATTGACATCGGCACGGCTCGCGGCGCTTGCCGCCGATGCCGCCGAACATCGCCAGATCCCGCCGATGGTCAAGAAGGAGCTGCTCGACACAGCCCAGGTCAAAGGCGTTGCGATCAAGAAGAACCGCATACGGCGTCTGGTTCTCCCGCCGGACGGCCCGGTCGTCGTTGAAGCAAGCTATGATTTCCGCAAGATGGCGGCCAGCGGACCGATCGACTGGCTGTCAAAGCGCATCGGATTGATCGGTGATGCCTTCATGGTCTTTTTGCATTCCGACGATCGCATGATCCGGGTCTACGGCCAGGCCGAGGCCGGTCTTGGCAAGCCGCCGGCAATGGATGAATTTGTCGAGGTCGTCTTGCCCGAGGCGCCGTTGCGCGCCGCAATGCTCCGGCACGCGCGCAATATCCTCATTCTGTCCATCATCATCTCCGTCATTGCCGCCGGCCTCATCTACTTCGCGCTAAGCCGCGTGCTTGTCAGGCCGATCACGGATCTCGCCGCCAACATCATGCACTACGCCGATGATCCGGAGGATCGCACTCGCATGATCATACCGTCGGACCGCCGTGACGAGATCGGCACCGCGCAACGCGAGCTGGCGAACCTGCAGGAGGAAATGGCCAATCTTCTGCAGCAGAAAAATCGGCTCGCGCAGCTCGGCCTCGCGGTATCCAAGATCAACCACGATCTGCGCAACATGCTGGCCAGCGCGCAGTTGATCTCGGACCGGCTCGCGGATCTGCCCGACCCGACGGTGCAGCGCTTTGCGCCGAAGCTGATTTCGTCACTCGATCGCGCCATCAAGTTCTGCAACGATACGTTGAAGTTCGGTCGCGCTCAGGAAGCCCTGCCTCGTCGCGAACTATTCAGCCTGCGCCCGCTCGTGGACGAGGTGGCTGACGGGCTGGATCTACCGCGCGCCAACATCGCCTGGCGGGTGGACATGCCGGAAACACTGCAGATCGACGCCGATCGCGACCACATGTACCGCGTGCTCAACAATGTCTGCCGCAACGCTGCACAGGCGATCGAGACTCAGAAAGATCTTGCCCATGGCGATATTACGTTGCGAGCGCGGCGTGACGGGCGCGTCACGATCATCGACGTTGTCGACAACGGTCCCGGTATTCCGGCCAAGGCCCGCGAAAATTTGTTCCAGGCGTTCCAGGGCGGCGTGCGCAAAGGTGGCACCGGCCTCGGCCTTGCAATATCGGCCGAGCTTGTACAGGCCCATGGCGGCCGGATGGTTCTTCGCGACGGCGGCGCCGGAGCAGCGTTCCGGATCGAGATCCCGGACAGGGCCACGTGACGCTGCACCCGAAGTCGCGATATAGGTCCTTGCCGCGCCACGCGGTCAAACTGCCTCGCCGGCCATCTCTCATGGCTGCCGCCAATATCACGATTGCACAGTCAGGCGGGCAAGTGAGGCAGTACTGGCGAATATTGTAACGTTGCGGTTGGGGGAACGGTATGAACGCGCATTCGAACAAAGTCGCCGTCATCGGTCTAGGCTCGATGGGCTGGGGCGCTGCGGTCTCGCTACTGCGCGCGGGTTTCGACGTTACCGGCGTCGACGTCCGCCCTGACGTTCTCGAACGCTTTCGTACCGAAGGCGGGAGCACCGAAGCCCAACCGTCCGCCGCCGCCATCGGCGCGCAATGCATTTTCGTATTTGTCGTCAACGCCGAGCAGACCGAGAGCGTTCTATTCGGGCCCGGCGGTGCGGTTGCGGCGGCCTCGCCCGGCACGGTCTTTCTCACCTGTGCGACGACGCCGCCGGCATTTGCGGAAGATGTCGGCAAGCGCATTACAGCTGCCGGCATGCTGGCCATCGACGCACCCGTTTCCGGCGGTTCGGTCAAGGCGCTTTCGGGAGAGATGACCGTCATGGCATCAGGCGCCGATGCGGCCTTTGACAAGGCCAATGCCGCGCTGGACGCGATAGCCGCCAAGGTCTATCGCCTTGGTGAGGCTCCGGGCGCCGGCTCGCGCGTAAAGATGATCAATCAACTGCTGGCCGGCGTCCACATTGCCGCCACCGCCGAGGCCCTAACCCTTGGCATCAAGACGGGTCTCGATCCGAGGACCCTTTACGAGGTGATATGCGCCAGCGCCGGTGCCTCCTGGATGTTCGAGAACCGCGGTCCGCACATTGTCGACGGCGATTATACGGCCCATTCCGCAGTCGACATCTTCGTCAAGGATCTCGGCATCGTTGCCGGCGAGGGCGAAAGGCAGAACTTTCCATTGCCGCTGACGCAAACCGCGTTGCAGCAGTTCGAAGCCGCCCGCGACGCCGGCCTGGGACGCGAGGATGATGCGGCCGTAGCCAAGGTCTACGCTGCCCGTGGCGGCATCAAACTCCCGGGCAGTTAGCTTTGACCGGGCCAGGGTTCATCATGATGTGGGCAATGTGGTCTTCAACGCGATAGTCGACGAATTCCATGATGCACGTCCTCCTACTGCGTGTAGTTCATCGCTGAAGTGTTGGGGCGGAACAGATCAAGTTGGTCGATGCAGGCACAGCAACCGATCAAAGCCTGAACCCAGCCGCGCGCTGCCGTCACTTTAGCGGTGCTGCGTTGCTTAAAGTCTTTCAGCTTTAGCCGGCCCGCTTCCCCTTCCGACCGCCCAATACAATGATGCCGTGGGCGGTCGGAAGGGGAAGCGGGCCGATGCGACTCCGCCTATGGCGGAAATGCTATACCTGGTGGCACGACGGCGGCAGTCTCCATCGCGCAATCGCTGCAAGGTCTCAGAACGTCTGTTCAAGCATCTCGCCGATCATGACAATCTCGCCGCGATGGTTCCTCGACTCGACTTCGAAGCGAATGCGCTTTCGTCCATCAATCTTTTCTACAAGGTGAATAGCCGTCGTAATCGTGTCGCCGGCGACAACGGGACGGATATATTTTGATGATGTCGAAAGCAGTGCCGTACGAATTTTGTAGCGCTCGCAAAACTGCACGAGTGGTTGCGACATCAATGCGGTGGTCATGACACCATGTGCAATCCGATCCGGAAAGTGGGTGTTGGTGCGGGCCCAGTCGCCGTTCATGTGAACCGGATTGTAGCTCTTGATGGCGTGTGCAAATGCATCAATTGCCGGGCCGTCGATCAATTGCGTACTCTCTTCCCGCGCACCGACCGGCAGCTGCTCGTACGTTCCTGTCCAAATTCTTGCTGTTGTCATCGGCGATGCGTTGCCTTGGTTGGCGACGACCCAGACTATGGCCTTTCGCCAAAATGTTGCATTCCGGATCGCGCCCTGCAGCTGGCCGAGAAGAACTGCTCACTCAGGTATCGGCCTGAGTGCTGCGATCATGCGCGTTCGGTTCCCGACATATTGACCACGCTCCGCGAACCGCACAACCCCGAAGACTCCGATTGTGGGGCATCTCAAGCAAAGCACAACACCGCCGATATCAATCAAGTTCCGGACGGAGAGTGCCGCATCTCAGGATCACTCGTTCGGGCAATTGTACGAAGTACCGCCTGACTGTGGGTCGAATACGGGTTCAGGACAACCGAATGATGTTGCGGACATGTCGTCACCACCTGCCTGGGTGATATTTGAAGGCGGCATGTTTTGTCAGCACCAGGGCGTGGAGGACCGCAATGCTGCGGCTCACGACTTGAGTGCGTCAATCCCAAGTTCAGCGCGCAAATCGCGCGTGCGTTCGGCTTTGGCTTCCTCCAACGGAATGCCGGTCCCATCTGCGATTTTGACGACCGCATTAAAGGAGGCCACGGTCGCACAGGTGTCAACGAACGCGGCCGCACCAATTGCCTTGTGCACATCGTTGCGTGACAAGCGCAGGTCAGTCTCGCTGCCGTTCAGTACGGCATCGACAAATCGCAGCAGCTGGCGGCCGTGGGCCACACCGCTGTCTTGCGCGCTCGCACTAACGATGGCTGCTAGGTCGTATTCATTCCCGGTCGTGTTGGCGCTCTCACGGAGCAATGCCGCATGGCTGGTCGTTCAATAATGGCAGGCGTTGATTGCAGATGCTCGTGCCGCGATCAGCTCGATTTGTGCGTGGCTGATCGCGCGATACTCATTTTCGAAATCTCGGATTTCCTCATCGCGCAGATAGAGCTCCACGTCGAGGTCAAAAAAATTGAAGACCTCCTGTGGGACCAGACTCAAAGCACGATGGATATTCTTGTCGCCATGAACAGAAAATGGGTCGATCTCACCAGACGCGACATCTTGCGGCGCGAGCGTTGCGACCCACGCGAGGTCACGCTTTGCTTGACGCGGACGCACGCGCGACGGGGAGCCGGCTATAGCTTGTGGCAATTTGCGACGGGATCGCCCGAGAGCATGATCGAACGTGTCCAATGCCGAGACTATCGCGGTGATGGAGACGATCTCGACATAGCGTTCCTCGCCGAGGGAGCCGGTGATGCCGCGGACCCATTTTTCGGTGATACGTCCGGCATCTGTCCTGAGGCGATGTATCGCCTCAACCGCAGCCGCTGGCAAAATGTTGCAGGATTCGTGCTTCCCTATCGTCGCGTACGGTGACAGCGCAGCCTTGCGTTGCCGGCACAGGTCGCAGGTTTCGGCCTTGCGGACTTCGGCGGCGATCGCGATGCGCTCCTCGCCATTCCACCACGTGCCGGAACTCGCCAGCCGTTGCCATGCTTCTTCTATAGCGTTGGCCAATCCACTTCGGATGGGTAGCGATTGTCCCGCAACATCAACCTGCATTCGTTTCAACCTTCGCTGCTTTTATCGCGCATTCGCTTACCGATGAGGTGAATTCGTCGCTGGGACGATCCCATGACTGCAATCATAGCGCAGAGGGCGAGATCACCAAAACGATGCCATCCATTGCGCTTCGCTCCATCGAAAGAGGACCGAAAAGTTCAGTCTCGCCCCTGCGCTTGCGCGTTTGCACTATCCACTGTTTCTCAGTCCTGTCGACCTTCATGAATGTCGTCAGTCACGCCGTTGAAGCGCTGTTTTGGGACGCAGAGAGGATGTCTTCAATTCTTGAATGGAGCTTCGGAAGCTCTCGAAAGAACGTGTGACTGGCGCTGCGCTTACACACTGGTGCCGCCGTCACGCCATGCCAACAGGCTCGTTGAGCGGACCGATATCGTTCGGGCGCCGCGCGATGTAGCCGAGCAGTTCATCCCTGAGTGCCTTGTATGCCGGATCGTGGAAGCGATTGGTCATCTCGTTCGGATCGCTGGCGAGATCGTAGAGTTCGCCGTCACCGGACTTCTGGTCGACCGTGAGCTTGGCGGTTTCAGTGCGGACGGTGCGCAGGCTCAGGGCTACGCCGGCACGGTTGGGATGGAGTTCCCATTCGCTGTAGGCATACTCGCGTGTTGCGCCGTCCGTTTCGAGGAGCGGTCGAAGCGACTGACCGTGCTGGGTCTGGAGTGGTTCGCAATCAGCGTAGTCGTAAAACGTCGGGCCAACATCGATTGTGCTGGTTGGCGCTGAAATCGTCTTGCCGGCTGCAATATGCGGCCCGCGTACGATCATGCCGACTCGGTGCAAGCCCTCGTAATGCATCGGGCCCTTCAGAATCAGGCCATGGTCACCGAGCCAGTCGCCATGGTCGGCGGAATAGATGACAATCGTATCGTCTCTGAGGCCGAGTTCATCGAGCGCGATCAATATGCGGCCAACCTGATGATCGATCAATGCAATCTGGCCGTAGGTGTTGGCGATGATCTCGCGCAACTGCCGATCGGTCTGCGGTGAAATGCGGCTGTAGGCCTTGCGCGTCTCGGCGTTCTCTTTGCTGCCAGTCGGCTCGTTTTCAAGTACGGCGCGGTGCCACCAGGGACGGTTTGCGAAATCGCGCTCGCGGTGCTCCGGCAGGTCGATCTCTTCCGGTGGGTGCAAACGCGACCAAGGCTCAGGGCAATCAAAGGGGTGGTGAGGATCGGGAAAGCTGACCCATGTCATGAACGGTTGATTGCGCTTTTGTTTCAACCAATCGATGGCGCGGTCAGCCGTCCATGTGGAGTTATGCCAGGCGACCGGCAGCTTGGAGTGCCAGGTTTGTGCGGCGCCATGGGTTTCGCCGGCATTTTCGCGGTAGAGTGCGTTCTTTTCATCGCCGCGACCATCGGCATAAAACCAGCGCTCATAGTGCTGGCCGTGCGGCGGCTTTTCGGGCAGGAACCAGTTGTGCCCGACCAACATCATCTCGACGCGGGAAAAGCCCATGTAAGGGCCATACCAGTCTTCACCGTAGTTGGCCGACGATTTGAGGCACTCCGGTGTGCCGGTCGGTGCGAACGTGTGATAGGTCGAAAAATGAGCTTTCCCGAAAAAGGCCGTATCGTAGCCCGCTTTGGTGAGTGCCCCAGCCATACCCTTGCCGCCGATCTCCGGGTCGAGATCTATGCCGTTGTCGTGCACGCCGTGGGTGAGCGGCAACTGGCCGGTCAGGATTGAAGCCCGGGCCGGCTGGCAGACAACACAAGGCGTGACATTGCTTTCGAGCCAGGCACCCTCGGAGCGCAGTTGATCCAAGTGTGGAGTTTTGATCTTGCGGCCCATGAAGCCGTAACAATCGCCGCGCTGCTGGTCTGCGGTGATGAAAAGGAAATTCGGTCGGCTCATGTTGAGTGGTCCTTGTGGAGTCGCGTTGGGGTGAGACTATAGGCCGGCCTCGCATCGTTGCCGATTGCTGAAGCCGAAGAAGTATATGGTGGCGGCGACCAAAGCGTCGAATGTGATTGTGATCGGACACCGGCGGGCACGAGAGCGCACGTCAATTCGGTGCGCGCAGAGCACTATCTTCTCCCTCGCTGGAACGTTGAGCAATGTGACGGAGAGCACGGGGCATTGGTGCAGCAAGGAGTGTATTGGACTTTGGCTTCGACATGAGAAGGCCGTAAACTTGCCGGCTGCATCGGGTAGCGTCCGCCTAAGACCCTGCGTTTGATCCATAGCTGGTGCACCTCTCCAGGCCTTGTCATTGCAGGGCTCCGCCGAGCAACCCTGATTTCACCAGTATGATCGACGATCAGTTCGAGACCCGGATAATCTTCGCAGAACCGAAACGAACGTGTCTGTCAACTGAGCGCTTCGGGCCGAGGTGCAACTGCCGGGGAGTTGGTATTGGAAACGTGCGCTGAGAGGTGGGATGAGACGGTAGATGTCGTCGTCGTCGGCTACGGATTTGCCGGTGCAGCGGCGGCAATCGAAGCGCATGATCTTGGAGCAGACGTTCTGCTCGTCGAGAAAAATGTGACGCCCGGCGGTATTTCCATTTGCTCGGCAGGCGGTGTTCGGATCGCGAAGGACGGCGATGCAGCTTTTGCGTATCTCAAGGCGACCAACGCCGGGTCGACACCGGATGAACAACTGGCAGCGCTTGCGGATGGCATGACGACGATCGCGGGCTTCATTGAAGACATTGCGAAGGCGGCAGGTGCGGTGCCTGTGACGAACTGGATGGCGGGCAATTATCCTTTCGAGGGTTTTGAGACGTTCGGCTTTGTTTCGATAGCCGACTATCCAGGCTTGGATCTGCACGAGCGATATCCCCATGTACGAGGCCTGCGTGGTGGAACGCGCTTGTTTGCAGCGGTTGAACACAATGTATCAGCGCGCGGCATCCGGGTGCAGCTGTCGACGGCTGCAGAACGCCTGATAGCGTCTCCAGACGGCGCGGTGGTCGGTGTGACCCTGCGCGATGCCTCCGGTACAAGGTGCGTACGCGCGCGCGGAGGTGTCGTTCTCGCTTGTGGTGGCTTTGAAGCAGATGCCAGCATGCAGGCGCAGTATTGGCAGGGAAAACCAGTTTTGCCTCAGGCTTATACGGGCAACACCGGCGATGGTATTCGCATGGCCCAAGCCGTCGGCGCTGACCTTTGGCACATGTGGCACTATCACGGCACGTATGGCATGAGCCATCCCGATCCGGGCTATCTCTACGGGATCCGCCTGACCAAGTTTCCAGACTGGATCCCTGGCCAAGACGATCCCGATGACTTGCCGGCTTTTTTTTCTGCATCACAGGGTAAACGTATGCCGTGGATCGTTGTCGATGCAGGCGGTAAACGGTTCATGAATGAGTATCCGCCATATCTACAGGACACCGGTCATCGCGATATGGAGGTGATCGACCCGATCACGCAAACGTACCTGCGCATACCGTCCTGGTTGATAATCGATGCGGATGGTCTGGCAGCCGGTCAGCTGGGCTTGCAAACCTACAATGATCACAAGCAATCTTTCATCTGGAGCGAGGACAACAGCCAGGAGATCGAGTTGGGCATCCTCAAGGGTGCCGATTCCCTGGATGAACTAGCACGGATAATGGGAGTGCCACCCGATCCGCTGCGCGAAACCGTCGATCGATGGAATGATCATTGCGCTGCGGGGAAAGATCGTGAATTCGGTCGCATAGTCCAATCGCTTGTTCCGATCGAGAAGCCGCCGTTCTATACAACCGCTTTGCACCCGCTCGTCGGCAACACCCAGGGAGGGCCGGTACATGATGAGCGACAGCGCGTCCTCAATCCGTTTGGCGAGGTGATCGAAGGGCTCTATGCCGCCGGTGAGTTGGGTAGTGTATTTGGACATCTTTATATTTCCGGCGGCAATCTGGCTGAATGCTTCGTGGGTGGGCGAACCGCCTCGCGGGAGGCTTTCAGCCGGGTGCGAGAGAGCGACTAGAGGAACGACCGACCTGGCACATGCCTACCGTCTTGTTCGGGCCGTTATTGCTTGGACTGCAAATCGAGGAAGGGTTGCGTGACCACGAAGCTCGTCACATACGATGTCTACATGGCACTGCTTGATATCGAGGGAAGTCTCGTGCCGGCCGTCCAGGAGAGGCTGGGTCTCGATGCAGGCAGCGCCGCGGCTTTCGTGCGGCTTTGGCGCGCCAAGCAGATGGACCGTGCCGCCACCAGCAACTCGCTCGGGGAGAACCGCACATCCTTTCGTGCATGTTCCGCCATGGCTCTCGACTACTGCCTCAGCCGCCACCGTCTCGAACTATTGCCCGAGACCCGCCGTGATCTTGTATACGCCTGGGATACCCTGAAGCCATGGCCCGAAGCCGATGCTGCCATCGCCGCCGTCAAGGCCAAAGGTTGTGGGACTGCAATCCTTTCAAATGGCGATCAAGATATGCTCGAGGCCGTCGCACGCAACTTCTCGCCTAACACCTTTGATTACACTCTGTCTTCTGAAACGGCAGGCTACTACAAGCCGCATCCCGCGGTATACAATCTGCCCACCAATGTCCTCGGCATTGCCAAAGGAAACATTGTCCACGTTGCCGGCAGTTCAAACGATGTTCTCGGAACAATCGCGGCAGGTATGCGATGCATCTGGTCCAACCGACACGGCGACCGGCTTCTCGACTTCGCTTATCCACCCACTCACGAAACCTCAAATCTCATGGCTGTTGCCGAGCTCATAGATGTTTGATGGCAGGCGAGGCTGGTCCGTTCGGACGGAAATGCGGCCTGCCGGTCTGCCTGGGTCTGTGCATGCGCCAGATTTTGCCTCAACTGCTGCGACGGCCTCACGCCTGCTTGGCGGAATGAGGATGCGCGCGCCGCATGACCGATGACGTAACCTTGTCCGAAACATGGAAATCCCAGACGGCTGCGCCGCCCGTCTCGGCAAACTCAGAAACGAGCCTGGGTACATCGTCGAGGTCGGTGACTTTGTGTCCTGCAAGCCCGAAGCCGCGCGCGATGCCGGCAAAATCGCTGTAACCGAAAACCGATCCTTCCTCTGACAATCCTTCCGCTCGGAGCTTGTGGACCTCCGAGCCATAGGCACCGTCGTTCATGACGATGATCAGAATGTTCAGGTCGTGGCGCCGGATCGTTTCCAATTCCTGGATGTTCATGAGCAGGCTGCCATCGCCATCAAAAAGCACGACGGTGCTCCCGGTGCGCGCAGCTGCAACGCCCATTGCAAACGATGTTCCATTCCCGATCGCGCCGAATTCACGGATCGTCAGGAACTTTTCCTGCGGACGCGATGGCATATGCGCAAAAAAGCCGGAGCAGTGCCCGGATGAGTTCACCATTTCCCAGTCTGGCGGCAATTTCGATTCCAACGCTGCCACGACATCGCGAGGGTCGAGCCGGTCTGCTTCGATTTCGAATTCGTGGCTGTCCGGTTTCGAATCCCGGATGCGTTCGGAGATAGCGTCGTTGCGCCATGGCTTGTCAGCTCGCGGCACAGCCGCGGCCAAGGCTTCGATGCCGAGGCGTGCATCGGCACGCAAATGGTGCGCGGCAACTTCCTGACCCTGGCTCACGGCGAGCGGGTCGACATCGACGTGGATCATCTTTGCATTTGGCCAGAGCTGACCGCCACCGCCCAGATGAAAGGCGAGCGAGCATCCGACTGCCACAACAAGATCCGCTTCCGCGAGATACTCATGCCCGATTTCGGTCGTGTAGCTGCCGGAGATGCCGATGCAGTAGGGATCATCGTGAAACAAGCCTCTGGCCGGCAGGCTTGTCGCGAGCAGACCACCGACCTTGGCCGACAGTTCCCGGCAGGCAGGTCCGGCTCCTGATTCAACGGCGCCGAGGCCGGCAATGACCACGACGCGCCTTGCACCACGCAACAGTTCGGCGGCGGCAGCAAGATCTTCCGGGTGCGGCGGCAGCGGCGACAAATTCGGCATGAGTTTGTGCGAGGGTGTCGGTAAATCTGCCGGACCTGTCCAGGCCCGGTTCTGCAGATCGAACGGTATTCCGACAACAACCGGCCGTCGTTCTCTACGCGCCTGCAAAAAGGCATCGCGAATTGCGATGGGCATACGCTCGGGAAAATGCAAACTGTGGTAAGCCGCCCCGGTCGCGGATACCAGCGGTGCCTGATCGATGCCTTGATTGTACCAGCCGCTTTTGAGCGGTGCCTCACCGGCAAAAACGACGACCGGCAATCGTGCGCGCACTGCGGCGGGCAATGCCGTCATCAGTTGGGTGACACCGGGGCCGCACGTCACAGAAGCGACGCCGACATTCCCGGATTTGCGCGCGTAGGCCATAGCGGCTGCGACCGCGCAATGTTCGTGGCGGACGTAGATCATCCGGCAACCCTGCTCGGACAACCGCGTCGCCCAATTCATATTTGCATCGCCGAGCAACGCAAAGCAGTTGGTGACGTCTTCCTGCGCGAATGTGCGCGCCAGAACATCATAGACCCGAATATTTTCATTGTCCTTCACGAGTGTCTTGTCCTCTTCGTGGTACCGGTCGGGCAGTGTTGAAAACGCCTCGCGCCTTTGCGTGCTTTGTGCACGGGGGACCGCATTGGTTGGTTGCATCATCCAGTCCCTACCCGGCCTTGTCTATCCTTCCCCCTGATATTGATCGAAGTACCGGCTCGGATCGACGTGTTATCCGGTAGAGGAACTCTTGGGTGGAGGTCTCGGAATTGACTTCAATGCAAAGCACAAAGGGTTACGTTGTCCTGCAGGCTTTGCAAGCTGCGGGAGGTGGTGGTGGAATTCGGCGTGACGGTCGCAAAGGTTGATGATGTCGGTCTTGCCAGGCATGCAGAGAACCTGGGCTACGATTTTGTCTGGGCAACCGACAGCCCGTTGATACGTTCGAATCCCTGGGCTGTTTTGGCGCTTGCGGCACAGCAGACGCAGACGATCAGGCTGGGCACCGGACTGGAGATCGGCGCGTTGCGGCTTGCTCCGGAGACGGCGAACGGCATTGCAACCATCAACCGGCTAGCACCGGGCCGGACTTTCCTGGGTGTTGGCACCGGAAATACGGCCATGCGCACGTTGGGGCAGCGGCCTATGCGCGTTGCCCGGTTTCGCGAACACATCCGGGTCGTCCGCGCGCTCCTGAATGGTGAAGAGGTTGACTACACGCTCAACGGCGTCACACATCCGATCCGTTTTCAGAACCTGCACTACAAGTATGTGGACGTTGAACACTACATTCCGATCCACGTCGGCGGCTTCGGCCCGAGAGCGCAGGCGCTGGCTGGTGAACTCGGTGACGGGCTGGTAACCGGCATTCCCCGAGGCGGCACAATTCCTCAGGCGCTCGCCAATGTCCAACGCGGTGCCGATCGGATCGGGCGAACGTTGGACAACTTTTATACGACGGCACTCGTCAATCTTCTGATGCTCGAGCCGGGTGACAAGCTGACCGACGAACATGTGATCGCGCAGTGCGGGTCCTCGATCATGGTCAATGTCCATTTCGCTGTCGAACTGGTCAAGGAAACGGGCCGCGATCCTCCCGACTACGTCAAACCCATATGGGAAGAGTACATCGCGTTCCATGAGTCGCGCGCGGCCGGGAGACGCCATCAGCAACTCCACGCCAGCCACTACAGCCATCTTGATCCGGAAGAGGTGCGTTTCGTCACGCCCGACCTCATCAAATCCTTCTGCATTGCCGGTCAGCCGGAAGATATCGTCGAGCAACTTCGCGAGCTTGAACGGCAGGGCCTTAATGCAATCAGCTTCATCGCGCCGGAGGATCAGCGGTATCGCCTGATCGAAGATTTTTCGCGCAAAGTGATGTCAAAGATTTAGGCCAAGGCCTGATCTCAAAAAAATCGCTGCCCTTGCAACCTTGGCGATGCTGGAGCACGCTCACTACTTCGTCAGAAGACGCCCATGTCCTGCGATCGGTTCGCTGATCCCGGCGGCGCGTAGCGATGCCCATGTAAGCGCAGACATGCTGGAGAGAACGGGCTTGGCCAGATCCTGCTCGAGAACGCCCAAAACCGACATAGTCGGCAGGCCGATGCCGCTGAGAAATACAGCATCGGCGTCTCGAACGTCGATGCTGCGTGCGAGTCCGTATGCACGCTCTGCCGTTTCGTCATAGATGTTTGTCACGTTTTGGAGCCGGCCGTGGTTCACCACTTCGACGCCGTGGGCTTCGAGATGAGCCTTGCCTTGCAGCGTGACTTCTTCCGAATAGGGCGCTCCGAGTGCTACTCGCTTTGCACCGAGATGTCTCAATGCGTTCACGACGCTGCCGAAGGCGGTGATGAACGGGATTTGGAACTCCGCTTCCATGCGGGCCACCAATTTTTCCTCACCGGTGCGCCCCAGGGTGTAGCTTGTTGCGGTGTGCGCCATTGCCATGACGTCGGGCTTGACCAACGCGAGGAGCTGCGCGCTTTGGTCGAGATGCTCCAACTGGCTGCGATTGCGTTCTTCCTGACCTTCAAGCGAGCCGGTCTTGCCGGCCGCGACCATCCGCGAGAAATGGGCCGTGACGCCGCGTGGCATCAATGGCGGCACCTCACCTTCCACGGTCGGACAACCCGGGGGAATGAGAAAGCCGAGACGTGCGCGCCATCCAAGCATTGCCAGTGATTCCGATATTGTTGATGTTAGACCAGGATTGCCTTGCCGATCACCTTGCGGTCAATGATGAGTTGCAAAGCTTTGGCAGCGTCCTCGAGCGGCAGGGCGTGCGAGTAGTAGGGCCTAATGCGATCGGCGCCAAGCCAGCCGACGAGCGTATCGAGATTGCGCGCAGCCCAGACGGGATCCAGCTTGTTGAGCGCGCCGATTGTAAAGCCGATGACCTCGGCATCCTTGACGAGAAGATGGTTGGTCTTGGCCAGAGCCGGCCGCCCACTGGTAAAGCCGACGATCAAGATGCGCCCGAAGGGCGCGATACAGCGCATCGATTCATCGAACACGTCGCCGCCAACAGGATCGAAGATCACATCCGCGCCGTGCCCTTGCGTGAGACCTTTGACGGCATCGCGGAAACCATCACTATAGTCAACGACATGATCAGCGCCCAGCCGTTTGCAGACTTGCAGCCGTTCGGCACTGCGCGCGGTTGCAATAACGCGTGCGCCGAGAAGCTTTCCGACGTCGACCGTGGCCAGCCCAACGCCGCCGGCGGCGCCGTGCACGAGCAGTGTTTCGCCGGGTTTCAGGCGGGCGCGTTGGAGAGCGTAGTAGGCGGTTGTGTAGTTGGAACGGAACGCTGCTGCCATTTTGTAGTCGACGTCGGCGGGCAGCTTGATGATGCTGTCAGCAGGTTGCACGGTCTCTTCCGCAAAGCCACCGCCGCAAAGTACGCGATCGCCGGCTGCAAAGCCCGCGACGCCGTCGACGCCCGGGCCAAGTTCAACGATTTCACCCGCAGCCTCGCCGCCTGGAATGAACGGCGGTTCGGTCTTGACATGATACTTGCCGGCAATGCGTAAAACGTCGGTATAGCTGACGCCGCGCGCACGCAGCCTGATCTTCACTTCGCCATGCTTCGGGTTTGGTGAGTCCAGTTCCTTGACAGACAGGAGTTCGGGGCCGCCATAGGCCTCGCACATCACAGCTTTCATCTCAATTCCGATCCTTCCCCGACACCAAAACGAACGCGAACGAAGTTCTCCAGCGTTCGACAGGTGTCATTGTCTCACGAATTTGACTGCCGGTGCACCTCACGAACCACCATTGTCACCAAAATCGGACGGCAAATCGCGTGCGAATAGTTCTTCAACTTCAAGAGGGCCATCGACCAAACCCTGGTTCTGCAAATGCCGGATAAAGGCATTGATGACGTGGCGATTCTCCTCGATGCCGAAGGGCCAAAAGTTTGACCCCATGATTGTCTTGGTCGCCTCGATCTCACTGATCAACCAGGGCAGCATGACGTGCAGCGCATCACCGTCATAGAGGCGGCCAAATGATTGCTTCCTAGCTTGCTCAAATGCTTGCACGAGCTTCGGCGACAGTTCGGGCTCTTTCTCGTGGCACTCCTTCCGGACGACGAGGAGATGCATGATGGGAAAGACCCCCGTCTTGCTGAAGTAGGCGATTTCCTCAGCGCGAGGGTCTTCGAACAGACGCCGAATGCGACCGTCACCGCGATGGAAACCGTCAGGGATCTGCGGTGACATGATTGCGTCGATCTCGCCGGAGCGAAGCATTGCGTCCAAAGTCCGGTGTGGACCGATATTCTCGATTCTGTATTGTGGCGGTACTTGCAGTTCCAGCCGTTCCAGTCGTCCCGGCTTGTTCACACCGCCTGTCAGCCAATGCACCGAGTGAGAGGCGACGCCGTACTCATCGTGCAAAATGCCGCGCATCCAAACCGCGGCCGTCATCTGGTATTCGGGAACTCCGATTCTGCGGCCTGCGAGTTGCTCGGGCGACGTGATGGCGGAGTGGCTCGATACGAATATCGATCCGTGCCGAAACATTCGCGAGGTAAACACCGGCAAGCCGACGAAGTCGCTCTTTCCCCGCGATGTCAAAATCGCATGCGCGGCGAGCGACATTTCGGTGACATCGAATTCACCATCCTTGAGTGCCCGCCAAAATATCTCACTAGGTTCGGCCTCGACAAAGTCCAAATCGTATCCGTCAACCGGGACGTCGCCAACGAGCAGTGGAAGCATGCGGTCATTACGCGCGATTCCAACCTGCAGTGGCATTCGCGGAGCTGAGAGCATGATCGTTCAACGCCCTGTTTGCCGCTTTGGAGTTGTCGCAGTGAGCCGCTTGCCTGACCGGGCGCGGGCAACTACATCATCCGGTCTTCGGGCGGTACGAGGAAACGCGGCATTTCTCCCCGCAATGCAATACAGGCATTTTCCGCGGCCCGCTGCAATGCTCGATTGCGCCAGCCGGAAACCGACGCGGAGTTGTGCGGTGAAGCGATTACGTTCGGCAAAGCCATGAATTCGCGATCCATTCGGAACTCGCCATGGCGGACCGGCTCGATCCACCAGGCATCGATGCATGCCGTGAACGAGGGTGTTCGTTGCAGGTGTGCAAAGAGCGCGTCTTCATCGACAATTTCGCCTCGGGCGAGATTGATCAGTACCGCGTCATTCTTCATTGCGCCAAGTTCGGCCCGGCCAATCAGGCCTTTGGTTGCCGGTGTCAACGGCAGGCTCAGCACCAGTACGTCGGAGCTTGCCAACATGTCCGGCAAATGGCTATCCGTGCCAATCCAGTCGACGCGTTCGTCGGTGCTTCCGCTGCGATTGATGGCATGAATTTTCATGCCCACGCTTCGCATGAGACGTGCTGTCGCCTTTCCGATGCCGCCAATACCAAGAATGCCGCACACGCCGCCGGCGAGCATCCGATTGGGGCGGAACTGATCAAACTCGCCTGCCTCGAGCTTGCGATGTTCGATCAGCAGACGCTTGTAAGCCGCGAGCGCCATCATCAAGGCATGTTCGGCCATTGGCTCGGCATAGCCACCGCCATTGCCGGCAATTTTGACGGTCGGTGGGAATTGCTTGAGCGGGATAAAGTCGACACCGGCCGAGACGTACTGGATCAGCCGCGTGTTGGCCAAAAACGGTGCCTCACCGTGAGTAAGCTCTTCAGCCGTGTTTCGGGAAAGCAGAACGGTGGCCTCACCTAGTAGGCTGCGGCGATCATGCCCGGGCCTGTCCGCGAGGTAAATGACGTCACCATGGCCGGCAACAGTCTGCTCGATCACTGTGCGTGCCGCGGGACTGGCGTCGTATGTTACGAGGAGTTTGGGTTTTGGCAATGACCTGGTTCCTTGGCGTTTTTCAGACCGCTTCACAAAGAGCCGGCACGGCACATGACGGTGCTGTTATTCGGTCCACGGCAGACCACCCGCATACGTCTGATAGTAGGCCGCGCACAGGTATCCAGCGTCGACCGGCAGCATCACTCCGGAAATCGCTTCGGCTTCATCGGAACACAGAAACGCGGCCGCGTTCGCAACGTGATAGGGTTCGATCAACATATGAATTGCACCCGACCGTTTGATATTTTCAGGATCACGCTGACCAGACTCGATGCGTTGCTTGATCGCCGGTGTCATCGTGTAGTTCGGTGCAACGCCGTTGACCCGGATGTTGTTTCGACCGAGTTCCATACAGAGCAGTTCGGTCAAGCGTTTTATTGCTGCCTTGCTCGGATTGTAGGCCGGCAACGGCAATTGGATGAAGCTGTTGACCGATCCGACCGTAACTATCGCACCCTTGCGCCGCTCTTCCATGTAGGGCGCGATCGCCCTGATCGTGTAGACAGTTCCGTTGTAGTTGACATCCCAGACGCGCTGATGCTCTTCCAGGTCCATCTCCATAATCGTGTTCGAATTGTTGAGAATGCCCGCCGAAGTAATCAAAACGGCAGATGGCCCAAGATCGCGTTCGATGGCTGCGGCGACTTCGTTCATTGTCGCGGCGTCGGCGACATCGCCAATGAAAGCATTGGCTTTTGCACCGCTGCTGCTTAGGTGCGATGCAACGCGTTCAGCCCCTGCAACGTCCTGATCAATGATCGCGACGGTGTAGCCATCGTTGGCAAACCGCCTTGCGCACGCTTCGCCGATGCCGCTTCCGCCCCCGGTCACGACCGCCGTTTGACCGCTCCGTCCGGCTTTGATCATCTCAGCCTCCCAACAGTTTTCGTTCATGACGTGCAAGCGTCTTACACCGACCGTAGTTCGGGGACCAGCCGGGATCTCTACAGGCAACGCGTTCACAGCCACCGGACGGTCAAGGCTCGAGCGTTCGGACAATCGACGCCGACCGGCAATTGCAAACACATCAATACGCGTTTGGTCCGTCGAGTTTTGTTCTGGATCAATGGCTGCGCGTAAACATCTGCGGTATTCTTGCAAAGTCACATCTAACAGGAACTGGCAATGTACACGCACATTCTCTTGACGACCGATGGATCAGAATTGGCGGCACGTTCGTTGGAGCAAGGCATCGGCCTGGCGAAGGCGCTGGGTGCCCGCGTGACCATTTTGAACGTCATCCAGCCCTTGCACGTCGTTGCACCGCCGGAGGTCATGATCGCATTCCCGGCCGGAGAATACGAAAAGCATGCCAAAAACAACGCCGATGAAGTGCTGCAACGCGCCGAGAAGGCTGCAGGGGAGGCGGGTGTCGATTGCCAAACCCTCTCGGTCAGCCATGATGATCCCTGGCAAGCGATTGTCGAAACGGCTGCAGGCACGGGTTGCGACCTGATTGTCATGGGCTCTCACGGTCGGGCCGGGCTGAGCAAACTCGTCCTGGGCAGTGAAACGCAGAAGGTTCTTACGCATACCAAAATTCCGGTGCTGGTAACGCGGTAAGGGCGGTGTTGTTCGTTGCGTGCCGGCATCGGTGATGTCGGATTGGATGCGGGCTGAGGCAAGCGGACGACCATTCGTCCTGCTGGTGACAACGGCAGCACGCGCGCACCGGCTCGGCCTTACCGGCCATTCAATTTCAATCCATGAGACCGAACATCGGTTCGCCTGGATGGGGAAGGTCAGCCGTGATGATGCTTTGAGAGAGAGAGTTGGTTATAAACAGGGTACGGTTGTCCGGGCCGCCAAATGCAACATTCGTCGTCAGCAATCCGCCATCGCATGATGTGATTCGGTAAAGCGGCAGCCCGAGATTCGACCAAACCCAGACCGCACCGCCGCCTGCGTGTGCGATGGCGACGTTCCCTTGCGTATCAACGGCCATGCCGTCCGGTCCCCAGCCGCCGACCAGCTGGCAAAAAAGTCCGACGCGATGGACGGACCCGTCCGGGCGTAGCGGCATCCGCCATACGGCGTTGGCGCGCGTAACTGCGACGTAGAGCATGGTTTCGGCCGGGTCCATGACAAGTCCGTTCGGGCTTGGCACGTTGTCAATCAGGCACGTGAGTTGGCCTGAGGCCGTGTAGCGGAACACACGGCCCGTCGGGTCATGTAGACCCGTTTCTCCCTGATCGGTGAAATAGAGGTCGCCATTGGATGCAAAGAAAAGATCGTTCGGGCCTTTAAATCCCGGCAGATCATCGCGTCCGAGCAAGGTCTCGACATTTCCGCTCACCGGGTCGACGATCATGATTCCGTTCTTGCGATCTGCAACGAAAATGCGTCCGTCCTTGTGCAGTTTGAGGCCGTTGGGGAGGCCGTCGTACGTTGTTACGACCGACCAATCCTGCGACGGCGTGAGACGCAGGATCCGGCCATGCGCGACATCCACGAGCAGGAGGTTGCCGTCGCGGTCGAACGAGGGTCCTTCGAGAAAGCTGCCGATCGGCTGGCCGTGAAAGACATCCCGGACGAACTCCGAATCCCGGTCGGTCAACAGGAGGACGTCCGGTACGGTTGCAAAAACCTTCGTTTCAATGGTCTTCGGCTCAGGCACCATGGTTTGTTGCCTCCCCGCTCAAATCTTTTCGAATTTTTGAAGTGTTCTTAGATAACTCGGCATCGGCTCGTCGCCGTGCGTTGCCTGCCAATTGGCGTATGCGACTTCGCCGACATAGATGTCGCCGCGGGAATCGACCGCAAGTCCATGCGGCGACAAGAAGCGTCCCGGCTCGAAGCCGACACCGTCCCTGCAGCCCAGGCGGGCGACGAGTTCGCCTTCATGCGTGACAATGCTCAGGCGCGGGCCGATGTTCGGCACGAAGCGGTTGACCGCCATTCCGGGACCGAGTTCACCGATGTAGCAGTGCTGACAACGACCACGCGGCATATAGAGCCCGCAGGGCCGATGCATGTTGTTCCACTGGGCTTCATATTTACCGTTGCTGTCGAACACCTGCACGCGATGGTTCTCGCGGTCGGCGACGTAGACCCATCCATCGTCGTCTGCAACGATGTTATGGACGATATTGAACTGGCCGGGATCGGTGCCGGGTTCACCCCACGACATGACAAGCTTGCCATCGGGTGAGAATTTGTGCACGCGCGCGTTGCCGTAACCGTCGGAAATGAAGATGTGCCCGTCGGGTGACAGCGCGGTGTGAGTGCAGCGATGAAACGGCTCGCCGCTCATGAACGGGGCTGGCTCGCCGGGAATGCCGAGCGTCAAGAGCACTTTGCCTTCGGGGGTGCATTTGCGCATGGTGTGGGTGCCATCATCGGTACAATAGAGCATGTCGTCCGGGCCGATGTGCAGGCCGTGGGCCCGTTGGAAAACACCTTCACCCCATGAACGCAGAAAATTGCCCTCGCGGTCGAACACGATCATGGGGTGTTCGCCGCGATTGAAGACATAGACGTTGTCCTTGCTGTCGACGCCAACTGCGCCAACATCACGGAATTCCCAGCCGTCTGGCAATTTTCCCCAGCCTTGGACTACGCGGTAACGATGATCACCCTCACCAAGAACGGCAGACATCAAACTCTCCTATCGCCACTGCGATTGCCCGGCTGTCGGCACACCGATAAGTTGGAGCAAAGTGTGCGGAATGCTTACCTGCCAACTATAGCAACGTCGTCGGGAGATGGGACATGGGCGCCAACATGCATCTGATTGGTTTTATGATGCATACGCCAATCAACCATATGACCCTCAGTTGGGCCGACAGCGGTGATCAGCAACTCGACGGTCTCGGTTCCACAGCGTACTGGCAATCCGTGGCGCGCACGTTGGAACGCGGGTGCTTTGACGGCGTCTTCTTTGCCGATGTTCCCGCCGTATATGATCACTACAAGGACACGACCGACGTCGCGATCCGCCATGCGGTGGTCTGGCCGTCGCATGATCCGGTTGCATTGATCGGCATCATGGCAGCAGCAACGAAGTTTCTCGGCATCGCATCCACCATATCCACATCAAGCTGGCATCCGTTTCTTGCAGTGCGTTCGATGTCGACACTGGATTACCTGAGCAACGGCCGGGTCGGCTGGAACATTGTCACCGGAAACGGTCGGTCCGAACATCGTGCGCTCGGCACAGGTGCTCTCGACCACGATGAGCGCTACGACCGTGCCGATGAATACATGGAGATCTGCTACGCACTTTGGCGGGGGATACCCCCTGAAGCGATCGTCGATGACCGCGATGGCGGAATTTTTGCGGACCCATCCAAGATCGAAAAACTTTCCCATGACGGAAAATATTTCACCTGTCACGCAACGCCCTCGGTTCTGCCTTCGCCACAGGGACGGCCGGTCCTCTTTCAAGCCGGTTCGTCCGGCAGGGGGCAGCGGTTTGCGATCAAACATGCCGACGTCGTGTTTGCGATCCAGCCTGATCTGCCGCGCATGAAAACCTTCATGCAGCAAATTCGTGCAGCGGCAAGGGAGTATGGGCGCACGGAAGACGTTCGCGTGTCATTCGCCGTGCAGCCGTTTGTAGCGCAGAGCAAGGCGGCGGCAGAGGCCAAGCGCGATGCGCTTCTGGCGCGCATTCCGATGGACGCAGCGCTGACGCGCATTTCGGGAACATTCGGTGTCGACTTGGACAAGGTCGACCTTGACCTGCCGCTGCAGGACATCAAAACGCAAAGTTCCCAAGGTCTGGTCAAGGCGATGTCGTCGATGTTTGGTGACAAGAACATCACGTTGCGGGAGGCCGTTCGCATGTCCGGGCTGGCGGGCCTCATTCCGACGGTGTCCGGTTCGCCAGAGGACGTTGCCGACGAGCTTGAACTTATCTGGCGCGAGACCGGCTGCCACGGCTTCAACCTGACGCCGGCGATTGTTCCTGGCGGGTTCGAAGAATTCGTCGACCAGGTGGTTCCGATCCTACAAAGGCGCGGGATATTTCGTACGGAATATCAAGCGACAACGCTGCGTGGAAACTTGATCGGGGAATAAACTCGTTCTCGTCGGGCGCATTAAATCTGGCCCTTGATTATTGCTGCCGCCTTTTCGCCGATCATGATTGTCGGCGCGTGCAATGCTGCATTTGGAATACGCGGAATGATCGACGCATCGGCAACGCGAAGTCCGTTTATGCCACGAACCTTGAGATCAGGAGAGAGCACGGACGTCGGCTGACCTCCCATGGCGCATGTTCCGCACTGGTGGTAGGCGGTTGCGCCATTCCGTCTGACGTCAGCCTCGAGAGTGGCATCGTCCTGCACCGTATCACCCGGTAAGAGTTCTTTAGAGATGTAGCGGCCGATCGCCGGTTGCCGCATCATTTGGCGCATCATTTTGACCGCCTGTTTCAAGACCTCCATGTCGCGTGGATCCGTGAAATAGCCCGGGTCGATGCGCGGCGGCGTGAGTGGATCGGCGGACGCGAGTGAAATACGGCCACGACTATAGGGCGAGCCCTGATATATCGTGAGGCCAAAGCCGTGCTGTTTGGGCAGCAGGTCGCCAATCGAGAAACGACTTCCGCCGGCGCTTGTCGGTGCAAGAGCAGAGAGGAGTACGACCTGTGCGTCGGCAGTTTCAAGTGACGAGTTCGTTTTGAAAAAGCCTCCCGCCGTCGCATAACTTTCAGCCAACGGGCCGGTGCCTCGAAACACGTATTCCAAACCGGCCTTGACGGCATTGAGCGGTTCGGCCTGTCCGCTCGCGGTAACCGGTGCATTGCACAGGTATTGAGGGCGATAGCAGGCGTGGTTTTGCAGGTTTTCGCCAACGTTCGGCGAGTCCTGGACAACATCAATTCCATGTTGACGCAACGCATCCGCGGGGCCGATGCCAGAGAGCATGAGCAGGTGTGCGGATTTGATGGCGCCGGCGCAGAGTATGATTTCCCGTGCAGCGTGGATTTGCTGACAGCCATCGCGAGAGGCAACTTCAACGGCCGTAGCCTTTGCCCTGCTGGTGATGATGCGCAGCGCTTGAGAGTTGGTGAGGACAGTAAGGTTCAGTCTCGTTGCGGCCGGCCTGAGGAATGCTTCGGCTGAACTCATCCGCCTGCCGTTCCCGGCATTGATGTCATAGTAACCAAATCCTTCTTCCGCGTCGCGATTGAGATCATCCAGAACGGGGAATCCGGCATCTCCGGCGGCCGCGAGAAATGCTTTGCAAATCTCTAACCGGGGCGTAGCGGGGCGCACCGCCAGCGGCCCATCCCCCCCATGCCAATAGCTGCCACCGCGGGCATTGTTTTCCGATTTCTTGAAGAAGGGCAGCACGTCTGCGCCGGCCCAACCCACACATCCCAGCTGGCGCCACTGGTCGTAGTCGCTGGAATGTCCGGGGGTGTAGATCATGCCGTTGATGCTGCTTGACCCTCCGAGAACACGGCCCTGGAGATACGGCAGGGTCCGGTTGGCCATCGTTGGAATCGGCTCGGTGACAAAGTTCCAATTGTAGCGAGGATGTGCGCCCACGGCGAAGCCAAGGCCCGGAAGTTTCAGTAGCAGGCTGGAGTTTTGCCCGCCGGCCTCGATCAAACAGACAGAGCAATCCCGGTCTTCGGACAATCGTGCCGCAACAACGGCACCCGATGCGCCCGAGCCGACAACGATGTAGTCGAAGCAACCCTTGGTGGTCGCAGTCATTCTGGGCGTCTCGCGTGTCGCGGCATGCCTTCTGTCTCATGCTATCTCAGGCTGCTTCCGCCAACGTTGGACCGGCGCCCCGGACCCGCGTCTGCCGCATGTAGCGGCGATAGCGGTCTGCGTCGTAGCCTTCGCCGCGATGCAACAAACAGCGATTGTCCCAAATCGCCAGGTCGCCGGGCTGCCATCGGTGGCTATAGATATGCTGTTCGCGCGTCGCCTCTGTCGCGAGTCGGTCGAGAAGTTCGCGGCCGGAAGCCTCGTCCCAGCCCTCGATCGCCTTGGCATGTGAACCAATGAAAAGGTTCTTGGCATGGGTGCGAGGGTTGGACCGGACGAGCCGTTGGCGCACCGGAGGCAACGATCTGGCCAGATTGCCGGAGACGGCATCGGGAGCAACTTTCGAGCGCGAATAGACGTAGTCATGAATAACGATCAGTGGATCGACGAGCGCCTTTTCTTTGTCCGGCAAACGATCATAGGCAGACCGCGTGCTCACAAACAGCGTTGCTCCGCCTTCTGCGGGCGTTTCATAGGCACACATTATCGAGAGATACGCCGGTACTTCCTTGAACGAGGCATCCGAATGCCACATGTTGTTGCCGGTGAGAAAGATCGTTTTCTTGTGGTCGTTACCGAGCGCCGTTCCGTCCGGCTGGACGTTGCCGATGGTGCCGAAGTACTCCGTGCGGTCGATCACTGTGTGGCTGGGTTCCGGCTCGCCCAGTTGCCGGGTCAGGCGAAGCTGTTGTGCGTCATCGAAGGATTGCCCCGGAAAGACCAGAAACGAATAGATGTCGATTGCCGCGAACAACTGCTCGAGCATGCTATCATTTAACGGTACCGACATATCGACGCCGCTGACACGTGCACCGAATTCGTCGTGGAGTGGTTCAAACTTCATAGCTGACATCGCTGCATCCTCTCGCCAATGCTCGCGGCTCTGTGTGGGATTGCCGCCGCAAGGTCATTCCTGCGGGAAACGCCAGGGCTGTGCCGGTTTATCGGCCGTTTCGTCAACGCCAACGACTGCGTACTTGTTTGCGAGGTGCCTGCGGCTCGAGGCATCAGTGTCCTGCAACAGTGTGTTTGCCATGCCTGGTTTTCCGCAATTGTTTGTTTGCAGTTCGAGGCGGCCTTTGTCTCATTCTCTGATGTACGTGAAACAGATCATCAATCGAGATCATGCGGCGTTGGCCAGCTCGTATCGAACAGGTGTGATGTAGTCCGGGTCGTCGTGCAAGCCCCAATAGAGGTCCTTAAGACGCGTCGTGACCGGCCCGGGAGCGCCATCGCCTACCGGGTGGCCGTCGACGCTGGTAACCGGCATGATGCCGCCGGCGGTCGACGTCAGGAATACTTCATCGGCCTTGGTCAGTGTATCGACCGGCAGCTTGGTGATCTGGCAGGCAACATTCAGCTGCTCAGACAACTCGATCACGGTCTGGCGCGTGATGCCCTCGAGCACGCCGCTGTCCGGAGAGCACAGGGCACCGCCGTAGAGTGCAAATATGTTCCAGCCCCGACCCTCGGTTACGTTGCCGTCGCTGTCGAGAAGAACGGCATAGTCGGCCTGTCGGTCATAGGCCTCGAACAACGCACGGACAAAATCGAGCCGGCCGAAATTCTTGACACGGGGATCGACTGCCTGCGGAGGAATTCGAATGGTATTTGCAATAACGATGTCGCAGCCGGCCTTTTCCTCCTCATCGGAAACGACGGCATGATACGGCAGCGCCCATACCATGAAACGGTTGCGGCAGGTTCTAAGGTCTTTATGCGCCGTTGCCGGAGAGCCGCGTGTGGCAACAAAGGTCACCATCGAGTCTTTGAGACCGGCTCGCGCTACACAGCCGTGAAGGACCTCTGCAACCTGGTTGCGATCGAAGCCGAGCGAGTCGTAGCGGCGCTCAGCAATGGAACGGTCCCAACGGTCCAAATGGTCTTCAAGCCGGAAGAATGCGCCCTTGTGGACGTGGACTGCGTCATAACACATGTCACCGAGCTGGAAGCCCATGTCTGTCACGGGGATGCGCATTTCGCCCACGGGCATGTATTCCCCGTCATTGAAACCGAAACCCGCGGTGCCGTACGGATTTTCCTGATCCATGATGATGCTCCCAGAACTTATTGCTTATCGTATCTGACAGACTGATCGCGCGCTCATGTAGCGGCCATTTCCGACAGGCTGCGGCTGATGACCATGCGCTGGACGTCGGAAGTGCCCTCGTAAATCTGGCAGATGCGCACGTCGCGATAGAGGCGTTCGACCGGGAAGCCTTCAACGTATCCGTAACCGCCATGGATCTGAATGGCGTCGGAACAGATGGCTTCGGCAACTTCACCCGCAAACAATTTTGCCATGCTCGCTTCGGTGATGCACGGTGCACCGTCATCGCGCAGGCGCGCGGCATGGAGCGTCAATTGCCTTGCCGCCTCGAGCCGGGTTGCCATATTAGCTAACCGGAACGCTACCGCCTGGTGGTTGACGATGGGCGTGCCAAAGGTCTCACGTTGATTTGCGTAGCTTGTTGCTGCCTCGAAGGCCGCGCGTGCGATTCCCACCGCCTGGGCAGCCACCGCGACCCGGCCGGCTTCGAGGTTCGCAAGCGCAATACGATAGCCCTGGCCCTCCTCGCCCAAGAGCATGTCCGGCGTCAATTCGACGTCTTCGAACGCGACCTGACAGGTATCAGAGGCACGTTGACCGAGTTTCTTTTCCTTGGCCACGACGTTGAAACCTGGCGTCGCCGTCGGCATGATGAATGCACTAATGCCACGCTTTCCGGCACTCGGATCGGTGACGGCAAAGACCAACGCGTACTTGGCGATGGAAGCCGACGTGATGAATTGTTTTGTTCCGTTCAGCACGTAATGATTGCCGCGCCGTTCGGCGCGGGTCTTGATGGCGCCGGCATCCGAACCGGCGTGTGGTTCGGTCAGGCAAAAACATCCGACAGCGCCTTGTGCCATGGGGCGCAGGAAGCGCTCCTTTTGCTCGTCTGAACCCCACGCCAACAATGCGCTGCACATCGGCGAGTTGTTGACACTCATGACGGTAGATGCAGCGGGCCAGCCGGCGGCGACCTCTTCCATGGCCAGGCTATAGGAGGTGAAGTCGGCGCCGGCCCCACCCCACTCCTGCGGTACGCACATTCCCATCAGGCCGAGTTCGCCCATGCCTTGCAACACACCGGGGGCGAAAGTGCCTTTCTCGTCCCATTCGCCGGCCTTGGGTGCCAACTCGCGTTGCGAAAAGTCCCGCGCCATATCGCGTATCAAGGTCTGTTCTTCGCTCAATCTCATGTGTCGATCTCGTCGGTTTCAAAGGGATTTGCGCACCGCTTGAGCGCCGGCCACCATGACCTGCATCTTCTGGCGCGCGAGATAGCGGGGCAATGCCGAAAACCCGCAGTCTCCCGTGACGCTCAGTTTTTCGGGCGGAACGTGATCAAGGCATCTGCGTATTCGGGTCGCGACTTCTTCAGTTGTTTCGAGATGGAAATTCTTGACGTCGATGACGCCTGCGGCAATGTCGAACTTTGCGGACAACGGCCCCAGAAGTTCGACATCGGCCATCTCCCTGTTTGCAAATTCCAGAACCAGCTGGTGGCAGTTCAGCGCCTGCATCGCATCCATTATGCGATCGAACCGGCGATCAGCCATAGGGCGGCCGGCGTTATTGCCAAAGCAAACATGCACGCCAACCCGCCCTGGAAATCCTTCCAGCGTCTGATTGATGAGCGCTGCAGCTTCGGCATGGCTTAACCCGAGCGGGGGATGTGGCAGCGCCGGCTCGTCGATCTGAACGTAGGTGGCGCCGGCCTTGGCCAGTGCCGCAAGCTCATCGCGTACCATTGCGGTGATCTCCTCCATGACATCACCGACCTCGCGCCGCGGTGACTGCAGGGGCATGGCAAAGGTCAGCGGACCTGGAATGGCAACCTTCAGCGCGCGACCCGGTGCAACTGAGCAGAGCGCTTCGAAGTCCTCGACAACACCAAACCCGCGTGGCGATCGAATGGGGTCGACCACGTTGAAGTGCGGGGCCATATCATAACCGGGCACGCCCAGTTTCCGGCCCGAAGAAATTCGTTCAAGACCTTCGACGCAGTCGAACATCTCGTAGACAAAGCGTTGTCGGCGCAGCTCGCCATCGGTCAGAATATCAATACCGGCCTCGATCTGGTCGAGGACCGCGATCCTCGTGGCATCATCGAGCGCTTCGCGAACGTCGTCCGGACCGACTCTGCCGTCACGCATCTGATTGCGGAACAAGACGAACCAGCCTGGAGACGCATAGCTGCCGACGCCCATCGTCGGCAACAGGGGAAGTTGATCCATCGTTTCCATCCCTTTGTCAGGTCTCGCCGGTCGCCAGTCCGGGATTGCGATCGGCAAACTGCTGGCGCAAGGCAACTTTGTCTATCTTGCCGGTTCCAGTGTGCGGCAATTCATTTGTGAACGCGACGTCATCCGGCAACCACCATTTTGCCACACGCTCGGAAAGCCAAGCTATGACGTCGCCGGCCGTCACCGTGCTTCCGGGACGGCGGACCGCGATTAGAAATGGGCGCTCCTGCCAGCGCTCATGAGGGATCGCAATGACGGCTGCTTCAACAATTTCAGGGTGTCCCGCTGCAGCATTTTCCAGATCGATTGAGCTGATCCATTCTCCACCGGACTTGATCACGTCCTTGGCGCGATCGGTGAGGCGCAGGTTGCCATCCGGTCCGATCAGGCCGATGTCGCCGGTAACGAGCCAGCCATTTGCGTCGACGGCAGGTTTGCCCGGTGCCTTATAGTAATCACTGGCAATCCAGAACCCGCGGGCTCTGAGTTCGCCGGGCGTGCCCAGTTCGTGCGGGATTGGATTGCTGTCGTCGTCGACAACCATGATCTCAGAGCCATATACGGGCCGGCCCTGCGTTGCGCGAACATCAAGTGCAGCCTCGGCAGTCAGGTTGTTTGGCGGATGGGAATACGTGGTTGCAGCCGACGTTTCGGTCATGCCCCATGCGTGCGAGACTGTGACCCCGTATTCGGATCCGTAGGCAGCGATCATTGCCTTCGGCGGTGCCGCACCTCCGGTTACGATCTTGGCAAGCCGGCCCAGATCGGTACCGGTTTGGCGCAAATGCTCGAGCATAGACAACCAAACCGTCGGCACGGCCAGTGTGACGGTGACGTCTTCGTCGACGATCAGTTCGTGGAGCTTTGCCATCTCCATGTCGCGTCCTGGCAGGACCAATTTGGCCCCAGCCATCGGGCCGGCAAAGGGAATGCCCCAGCCGTTGCCGTGAAAAAACGGCACGATCGGCATCAGCGCGTCATTGAACCCGACACCGACACCGTTCGGCATGTTGAAGGCGTAGGCGTTCAGGACGCAGCTACGATGGGAGTACAAGACGCCTTTGGGATCACCGGTCGTGCCCGATGTGTAACAGAGCGTCGAGCCATTCCACTCGTCGACTTCCTTCCATGCAAACCGATCATCTGCATGGTCGAGAAGTTCGTCATAGCAATAGACGTTTTGCAAGCTGGTCTTGGGCATGTCGGCGGCATCTGAAAGTACAATGTATGCCTCGACGCTCTTCAAGAGGTCGCGGCAAGCTTCGAAAATGGGCAAGCAGGCGGTGTCTGCAATGATGAAGCGATCCTCGGCGTGGTTGACCGTGTAGGCCAGCTGTTCGGCAAACAGGCGCGGGTTTATCGTGTGAAGAACAGCGCCGATGCCGGTGACGCCGTAGAACGATTCCAGATAGCGGTAGTGGTTCCAGGATGCTCCGCCGACGCGGTCTCCGGGCTTGATGCCGAGACGGTCGAGCGCATGGGCAAATTGGCGGGCGCGGCGGGCGCACTCGCGATAGGTGTAGCGATGGATTGCACCCTCGATAGTACGGGAGACGACCTCTGCGTCACCAAACACCTGGGCCGCATAGTCAATCACGCTCGAGATCGACAGTTGCCGTTGCTGCATCAATCCACGCATTGTGAGTCTCACTGGATGGTTTGTGGGCGATGGTTATCCGATGATGTTTCATAAGATGGGCCGACAGCATGGCCCGGCGCGACGGCCAAGTGCTGGTCGTTGTGGGACCTAGGCCTGCCGTACAACGGCACTGTCACTGAGCCGGTCAATTTCCTCTCTGCTGAGGCCCAGTTCGGCAAGGATCTCGTTTGTGTGCTCACCTTCCTCAGCCGGCGGCCGCGTGACGGCTGAATTCGTGCGGGAGAACTTTGGGGCAGGCGCCGGTTGTGCAACGCCATCGACTTCGATGAAGCTCGTGCGTGCCTTGTTGTGCGGATGCTCCATGGCTTCCGAGAAACTCAGAACCGGAGCATAGCAGACGTCCGTGGCAGCCAGGACCTCGTCCCACTCGTCGCGGGTCTTGCTTGCAAAAATCTCGGCAAGGTATTGGCGTTTCTCGGGCCAGGCCTCGGCGTCCATCTGGTTGGTCATTTTGCCAGCGTCCGCACCGGACAGTTCGATGAGGAGCTGGTAGAATTTCGGCTCGATTGAACCGATGGAGACGTATTTCCCGTCTTTGGTCCTGTAGACACCGTAAAAATGTGAGCCGCCATCCAAGGAATTGCTGCCGCGCCCCTGGCGCCACATGCCCGCTGCCGTGAGGCCATAGAACATTGCGGCCAGGTATGCGGAGCCCTCTACCATCGATGCATCAACGACTTGGCCTTTGCCGGAGGCTTGCGCTTCCATCATTGCGGCCAGAACGCCCACGGCGAGGAACATACCACCGCCGCCGAAGTCTCCAACCAGGTTCAATGGAGGAACAGGTGGCCCGTCCGCCGGTCCGATGGCATCGAGGGTGCCGCTCAAAGAAATGTAGTTAATGTCATGCCCAGCGGCACCCGCCCATGGCCCCGTTTGGCCCCAGCCGGTCATCCGGCCATACACAAGTTTCAGATTTCGCGCCCAGCAGTCTTCCGGACCAACACCGATTTTTTCGGCGACGCCGGGCCGGAAGCCCTCGATGAGGGCGTCGGCTTTTTCCACCATTCGCAAGACAGTATCGACGCCGCGCGGTGATTTGAGGTCGATGGCGATCGAACGCCGACCCCTGTTCAAAACGTTGTACTTGGTCTCCATCTCCAAGCCGAGGCCCGAGGGTTTGGTGCGGTCCACCCTTATGACCTCGGCACCCATGTCGGCGAGCAAGGTTGCGCAGAACGGTGCGGGACCGATGCCGGCAAGTTCAATGATCGTGTAGCCGCTCAGTGGTCCCATTGTGTCTACTCTTTCGAAAGTACAGGTTCGTTACGACGGCAATGCCGGCGGATGGTGAACGCAGGATCGCCACGGCATCGGTAGGCGAGGTTAGCGCGACTGTGGCGCTGCCCAGTTTTAAGCATGTAGCAATTCGTCAGAATGATGGGGCGGTTACGGCATGTGTCTTCTCATGTGAACGCGAGATGACAAATGACTCGTTTGTGAACCACAGCCGACCATGCTTTTTGACGATTTGAGTGGTGGCCTCCATCCAGGCTCCGGATTCATAGACCGCTTGTACACGTTCATCTTCGATTTGTGCCACATAGGTCGCTGCATTGAAGGAGCAGTACGTGGACGACATGCCGATGCTCTTGCTTTTACCCCCGGCGGGCATGAAATGCATGTGGTAGTCAAACAGACTGCGCGCGTTCTCATAGGCTTCGAAGACGAGATTGCGGTCCTCCGGCCGGTCGAGCATTCGCCTGGCTGCCTGCAGAACGTCGTGCCTGCTGCTCTTGATGGGCTCGTAGTCGGGCCAGAGCAGGTTGATCAACTCGGCGCCGGGATCACTGCCGTGTGCGTGCACGGTGATCATTCGTCCGCCGGGGGCAAGCGTTCGAGCCAAAGGCGCTACGACCAATTTGACCTTGCGCTCGGCGGGCGTGCGCAAGCGATAAGGTTGCGAGGCGATGACGAGGTCGTATGACGCGCTAAAACTCCGACTTTGCCGTGGCTTGACCTGATCCAAAATAAAACTGTGATCGGCGCGATAGATCACAAGCACGGTTGGCCTGCGATACACCGGATTGCCCGTGGTCGGATGGATATCGACTTGCCAACCGTCGGCTGCTGTTGCCTGCAGGCCGATCAACTGCTCGGCGAACTCATAGCATGTCGACCCGGTCAACGGTACGTCGATCCAGTTCAATGCGTTGAAGGCGATTGAACTTCGTGGTCTGAGTGCCGGTGCCTCGCTGTAATTCATGTTGGTGATAACGACCACCATTTGGGGATGCTCGTAGAACCGGTCAGCCAGCTTTTCCATGCCGAGCCGCGCATCCTCGAGGCTGATCTCCTTTGCAACGACCAGCCAAGGAACGTGCGGGAACTTGACGTGCATCTGCCGCATCAAGTTGGTCAGCACCGTTGCATCGCCCATGCCGGCATCAAAGATGCGCAATGCCGGCGCAGTTGGTGTGATGTTACCCAGCTCCCGGCCGATGTGCTTTGCTACCGCCGCCTTCTCATTGGTGGTGGTGCAGAACATGAGATACTTTTCCCGGTTGTCGAGAAACCGGGACATGCTGCCCAATTGGCTGTCAGGAGACCTGTCATGCGCGTTATCTGTTGCCATGATTCAGCGGTCTCCTGCAGCTCAAAGTCTCGGCCGGGTACCGCCGGTCTTGATGCTCAGGCCCAGGATATGCTCAGGCCTGGGACGCTTTCAAAGCCTGATCAAGATCGGCGATGATGTCATCAGGGTGTTCAATTCCGATAGAAAGGCGAACGTACCCGGGCGTAACGCCACTGCTGAGAAGGTCTTCTTCCGACAACTGTGAATGGGTCGTCGTTGCAGGGTGGATCGCCAGTGAGCGTGCATCACCGATGTTTGCGACATGATAGAACATGCGCAGGGCGTTGATGAACTTCTCGCCGGCCGCCTTGCCGCCCTTGAGTTCGATGCCCATCAGTGCACCGTTGCCGCCCTTAAGGTATTTCTTGGTTCTGTCACCGAATTCGCCATCGTATCCGCCGGCCCAGATGACATTTTCGACGGCAGCGTGACCAGCGAGAAACTCGGCAGCCTTCTCGGTGTTGCTACAATGCTGGCGCATCCTCAGTGCGAGCGTCTCCATTCCCTGAATGATCGTGAAGGCGGTGTCGGGGGCCATGCAGGAACCGAGATCGCGCAGGAGCACGACACGGGCCCGCAAGACATATGCTATCGGTGCGCCGAGAGCTTCCGGTACAAGCGTGCCCCAAACGGCGCCGTGATAGCTCGGGTCCGGTGTGTTGAACAACGGTTGGCGGTCGGGATTTGCCGTCCAGTCGAAATTGCCGCCATCGACAATCATGCCGCCGATAGAAACGCCGTGCCCACCAAGGTATTTGGTTGCGGAATAGACGACGACCGCAGCGCCATGGTCGAACGGGCGGCACAGGATGGGGCAAGCCGTGTTGTCCATGATCAGGGGGATGCCATATTCACGCCCGATGCCGGCAACTTCCGCGATTGGAAACACGCGCAGTTTAGGGTTCGGCAGGGTTTCGGCGTAATAGGCGCGCGTCTTGTCGTCGGTTGCCTGGCGAAAGGCTTCGGGATCGGCCGGGTCCACGAACCTCACTTCAATTCCCTGCATGCGCAGCGTATTGGCAAAGAGATTCCACGTGCCGCCGTAAAGGTCCGTCGAACTGACGACATTGTCGCCGGCCTGACAAACGTTCTGCAGGGCAAAGGCCGATGCGGCCTGACCAGACGACAGAGCGAGCGCTGCAGCACCGCCTTCCAATGCGGCGACACGCTGTTCAAGAACGTCGCACGTCGGATTCATGATCCGCGTATAAATATTTCCCAATTCGCGAAGACCGAACAGATTGGCGGCATGCTCGGTGCTATCAAACTGATACGACGTGGTTCGATAGATCGGCACCGCGACCGCATTTGAATGCGGATCACTGCGGTAGCCGGCATGCAGGCAAAGTGTTTCCGGGTGCTTGTACTGGTTCATTCTCTAAATTTCACCTCAAGCAACGAGGACGTGCGCAAATGGCACTCGTCTCACTGTGGTTAGTGCCAGTTCCGGGAGCGGACTGACGGATGGTCGGGACATTACTCTTGCATCCGTGGAAGCTCATCGCAACGTGGTAAGTCGAACAGATTTGGTTCGCGCCCGGCCAGCGAGGCGCTCTTGGCGTGTTCTCGGGCGCGTCTCGATCTTAGGGTTTGGAGTTCTCCTGGCTCTTCAGCGTCATGTGGTGCGATTTCACACGATTGATTGCCGCCCGGTGACCTGGCAGCGTTTACGCCTTTCACAACAACCTTGGCGGTGCTCAGGGTGACGTTGGCGGCATTGCCAATTTCGCCCGAACGATGGCAGCCTAAGGCCGATCAGGTCACAGGTCACAGGTCACGGGAAGGTTGGCGGGTATGCCGGTTTTGTTCGAAAATGCTAATGGAATTGGCGTTCTCACGCTTAGCCGCCCGCAGGCTCGGAATTGTTGGGGAGCGGATTTTAGCGAGAGCTTGGCACAACAACTCGACCGAATTGCCAACGATAAGTCCGTTCAAGCCGTGGTCGTCACCGGTGATGAGAAGGGGCGAGCATTCTCGGCCGGCGCCGACCTCAAAGATCCGAACACGCATACGATCGATACCGTCGAGGAATTCTTTGAGGAGTTACCGCGATGGCGCGAGTTCGTGGTGCGAAAGCTCGATGCGTTTCCGAAACCGATCATCGCCGCCGTCAACGGCTACGCAATCGGTGTCGGTTGTATTCTCACGTATTGCTGCGACTTGATTATTGCCTCAGATCGGGCGGAGTGGCGAATGCCGCAGGTCTCACTCGGCATCATTCCTGCCTACGGAGGTTCGGTTCGGCTTGCGCGCTGGATTGGCAAGGGCCACGCTATGAAGCTGGCGATGGGGTTTCCGCTGTGTGCGCACGAGGCCTACAGGATTGGCCTCGCGCAGTGGCTGGTTCCACATGCCGAGCTGATGGCAAAGGCCAACGAGATTGCCGTGCATGTGGCAGCGCTTCCACCGATGGCTGCCAGACTGGCAAAGGAGTCGCTTAACCGTGGTTTGGACATTCCGAATCTCGATGATGCCGCCTGGGTTGATGCCTACCGGTTTATGGCTCTCGGAATGACGGAGGAAGCACGCGTCCAACACGCCAAGTGGCGCGAGAAAGAATAAGCTCGGACGAAACAGCGTTCCGCCATACCGTGGCCGCCCCAGCGAATTGGGCTAAGGGGCAACGATCGGCTGGGCCTTGAGGGCGGGTTCGGTTGGGGCGATGTTCGGAAACAACGTGCCTTCTTCGAACCAGCTTCTTGGCGCCGGCGCGCCCCAAAGTGTTTGGCGTTGCGGGTCTTTCAGATCCCACTTGATCGGCTCGTGATCCGGATCGACGGTTTGGTAGTCGGAACAGTAAATCTCGATGCGATGACCGTCGGGGTCGCGGATGTAAAGGAAGAAGGCGTTCGAGATTCCGTGGCGGCCGGGGCCACGCTCGATGTTCGAGACGTAACCGGTTGTCGCCATGAGGTCGAGCAGGTCGATGATGTTGAGCGGGTTGGGGACCCAGAACGCGACATGGTGCAGGCGGGGGCCCAGTCCGTTGGTAAATGCCATATCATGGACGCCGCCCTTGCGATGAACCCATGCCGCCCAGAGTTTTCCGGAAGCTTCGTCCTCCGTGTATTCCGTCACCCGAAAACCAATGTCGTTGTAGAATGCGACGGCATCATCGACGTTGGTTGAAAAGCAATTGAAGTGGTCGATACGCAATGGCTTGACGCCGTGATACAGCTCGTACTTTTGATGAATCGGCTGCAGGCGCTCCATTTCGAAATAGAATTCGATCGGGATACCCTGTGCATCCTCGGTGCGCAGTGTCCGGCCCATGTACGGGCGATCAATCCAGGAGGTTGCGATGTTCTTCGCCGAAAAGAACTCAAGTGCTTCGTCAAGATCGGCTTCGCTGAAGACCTTGTAACCGAGCACGTTACAGACCGGTTTGTCGCCTTTCACGAGCACGAGGCAATGATGACCGCGCTCCTCCATGGCACGCAGATAGATTCGTTCGCCGTCTTCGTCGGTCACCTGCAGTCCGAGCGTGTCGACATAGAAGGCGCGAGAGGCATCGAGATCCGTCACTACAAGCTCGGCGTGACTGAGGCGGACAATGTTGAAAGGCGGATAAAGGTTTGCTTCGGGAACCGGCATGAGCGCATCCTTTTGTGGGGTTGGAAACGACGTTGATCTGGCCAGCTGCAGTCAGGCGCCTGACTCGACCAATCCCGTCCTGGCGGTGACATCGACGTTCGATGTTTCGGAGATTGGTGGTTCTGAACCTACTTCGCCGTCAGACCTGGCGTTCGCAACCACGATGGGCGGGATTACGGCAAGTGCTTCCGGCAGCGAAATGATCATTGTAGCGCCCAGTGTGATTGCAGCTCAACTAGCGCGTTTCAGGTTTAGCTGGAACCGTCCCACTCCCCCGCCCGGCCGCCCATGCAATCGTGGTTTTGGGCGGCCGGGCGGGGGAGTGGGCAGGCGGTGTGATTCCGCCTAAGGCGGAAATGATCTAGCGCACAGTTCGGCCCGTTACCTGCATCATAGTGAACGTGATGGTCATGGTGTCGGGTCGTGCCAGATGGTCAGCAACGCGCGTGATAAGTGCCTCCAGTTCTTCACCGTTCATCAAACCGCGCGACACGATCACATCGCGCATTGCAGCAAGCGTCAGTGGGACATGCATCGTCATTGGATCGGTTGACGTCTGAGCGTGTGTGCAAAGCTTGACCTCGACGTTGGTCAATCCCTTGTGCAGAAATATGCGTCGCAGAGACGAGCCCAAATGGATGTTCGCGCCAACGGATGAAAACGTGTCCCGGCAAAGCTGCACGGCGCAGTCCCAATCCTTGCTCGGCGGATCACACTCCATCGACGCGGCATTGACCTCTTCAACACAGATGATGCCGTTTGGTTTTACCAAGGTGAGCATGTGATCGAGAACGCCGAGACCGTTTTGGATGACGCTAAGGGCGAACCGTGCGTGGACGAGGTCAAAAGAGCGTGGTGGGAAATCGCTGTCAAACGCGTTTGCTTGAACGAATTCGACGTTGGTAAGGCCGATTTGTTCGGCCCATCGGCGGGCATGGTCCAGCTTGGCGGCGTCGAGATCAGCGCCGATGACACTTCCATCGATGCCGACCCAATCGCTCAGAACATCCGTTATGCCTCCGGTGCCGCAGCACAAATCGAGGACGCGCCAGCCACGGCCGTCTCCGATTCGAGCCAGCATGGTGCGGGCGTCATCCCGAAAGAGATCGGATTGTATGGCGAGGCGCGTGTATTCATCAGCAGTCGTCTTGATCGGGTAAATGTTGATCGCCATGCGGTGCCCTTTCTCCGGTTTGTCTCCGTGCCAGCCGCGTGCTGATGATTGGAGCAGGCCAGATCGACTCGTGTTTTCGCAGCAACGTGCATTGGATCCGATTTGTCTATGAATGGTTGTAAGCTTTGGCACAACACTGATGATGCATGGTCCGTTAGTCCGGCAACCATGCTTGCGAAGAGTACGTTCGCTTGTGAGGACGTTGTGGTAGGCCGTCATCGTTTGATAGGGTCTCAGCTCAACTGTCCGGAGTATTGTAACGATGGACGGCAACAATCCTGGCAAGGCAATGTGATCATGAAATATCTGCTGTCCGACGTCGATTTGGGAGAGGAAGAGGCGCTGGCCGTCGCCGACGTCGTACGGAGCAAGTGGTTGTCTGCCGGCCCGCGGACTGCGGAGTTCGAAGACAAGTTTGCAAGAGCGTTCGGCGTCAAGCACGCGATCGCTGTGTCAAGCTGCACGGCTGCATTGCACCTGGCGCTCAAAGCAGTCGGTATCGGGCCGGGCGACGAGGTTCTGCTGCCGAGCTACACGTTCGTGGCAACGGCTAATGCCGTGCTGTACCAAGGCGCTACACCGGTTTTCGTCGACATCGTTGGCGCGCACGATCTCAACCTGAGCATCGAAGACCTGGAAACCAAAATCACCTCACGCACGGCCGCCATCCTACCCGTCCACCTCGGTGGATATGCGGCAGATATGGACAGGATCGTGGCGATTGCAGAGCGGCAAGGACTGGCGGTCATTGAGGATGCATGCCATGCCATCGGCGCACGTTATGAAAGTCGCTCCAATGAGGCGATCAACGGGCGCAAGCTTGGTGCGATCGGACAACTCGGTTGCTTCAGTTTCTTTGCCAATAAGAACCTGGTGACGGGTGAAGGCGGCATGGTCGTCACCAACGATGACGAACTCGCGTTGAGCGTGCGGCACAGCCGGTCGCACGGCATGACCAAGACGAGCTGGGACAAGGCAAGTGGCCGTGCGGTCGACTATGATATTTTTGAACTTGGCTACAACTACCGTGGGACGGAATTCACCGCGGCTCTGGGGATGATCCAGCTCGACAAGTTGTTGCCGGGCAACGCGAAGCGACGGCGATTGACCCAGCAGTACAGGGAGCGGCTGTCAGCGTGCAATCGTCTCGTGCTGCCTTTTGCCGATCGCACGGACGATAGCGGGCACCACATCTTCCCCGTGGTGCTCAACGATGCAGGTCTGAGGCAGCCGTTTCGGCAAGCGCTGCAGGACAAGGGTGTTCAGACCAGCATCCACTACCCGCCGGTGCACTTGTTTTCACAGTATCAAGACCTTGACCGAGAGCATGTCGGCCTCGATGTCACAAATGACGTTGCTGCGCGTGAGGTGACGCTACCTTTGCACCCGCTGTTGTCCGAGGACGACGTCAATGAAATCAGCGACCTTGTCCTGGATGTTGCCGGCTCGATATGATGTTTGGTTTGCGGCATGGCCTTTTTGCGCGAGAGGAGAGCTTTGCGGCTGCAATTTCTCCCTGGTGCGCAGTTCGGCGATCATTCCGGGAAATCGAGCTGGTCGACGGATCTTAAAGCGCGTCGCAAAAAATGCGCCTCGCTTTGGGATTGTTTGCCTCACGCCGCTATTCGCGCTGCGCGCGGCGGCTCCGGCGGGGCGGCCTTTCGGCCGGGTCGCGTTGCTCCCTAATGAGTCAATCCGTTTTGCTGCGACATGCCTTAGGGAATGCCGCGCACGATTGCGGGTCCGATCAGGCGGGTAACAGGCAATGGCAGGCGCTTCCAGACTTCGATGGCCAGCTTGAAGCGCGCGTTGTCCGGGCGCATGTCATCGTGACTGCCTTCGCGCATGTAATATTGCCATGCGGTCGGTTCAGGTGCTGCGCCCCACTTTTTCTTGAACTTGAAGGTCGAGCTGTCGACCGTGCTGCGGCCAAAATCAAATATCTTCTGGTCGAGGCTACAGGCGCGCTCGACGGCCTCCCAGTACATCAGTGAGTTGGCAGCGGTTGAACGATAGGCACGCAGTGCGCTCGCGCTCGGGATTTCCGTCATTCCATTGCACCGCACAGCAAGGCAGCTTGCGATCGGCGCGCCCTGCAACCGGACGATGCCAAGTTCGGCGTCCCCGGGTGCCGCATTCAGAATGTTTTCGAACAGTTTGCGCGGAAAGACCGGTGTTCCAAGGTCGCGCATGTTACGTGCGAAGACATCGTAGAATTCGCCAAGGAGTTCAGAACCGCCCCAGCTGACCTCGAGCCCCTTCTTTCTTGCTTTGCGGATTTGGGTGCGGACTTCCGATTTGAGGCCCTGCCAAACCTCCTCGGCAGGCTTGCCCAGCGGTAATCGCATTTGAACCTTCTGGTTTAGCGCGCGAGTCAGTGCCGGATGCTGGATTTCGTCGGTGTTGCGTAGTTCGAGATAGCGAACGTTCAGCTGGTCGGCGAGGTCGACTGCACTGTCGATCAATGCCCTGGCGGCCTCAGGTCGGGAGGCAATGACGCCGGCCCAATTGACATAGGGCAGGCTGACAAGGAAGCGCCCGAACAATCGCGTGCGGACGAAAATGAGCGGTAGTAGGCCGACGCATTCGCCATTAACCCGGGCTTCGATGAAAATTTGCCTGTGGCGAAGACCGTCCCCAATTGCCTGAACCAGTGCGGAACTGCAGTACATGCCAGACCAGCCGTAACGGCGGGCAAGCGCGTTCCAATCCGTCGGGTTTAACGACTTGTGGTCCGCCTGGTGTACCGCCACGGAAATTTGCCCGTCTGCCGGGGAAGAGCTGTCAAAGGTAGCCACAGCGCTGCTCGCGGCGGCGGCCGGATCTCGAAGGTCCGGTTCCTGCTCCGTGCCCAGCGGTACTATTGGCATGATGTCTCCGTGCAGCGCTCTGGCGTGCTTGCAAAGCACGTTCGGTGATCAGTTTTGCCGGTTCTGCGAACGTGGCCCTACCAAATGCCAGCTCGATCAATTCGCACCATCTTTCAGCGGTGAGCGACCACCACCTCTCCTCGACATGCCAGCCAAGCTGCCATGGCGGATGCAGGGCACCGGTTCGAGGCTAGCGCCTGATCAACAGCGAGCAAGTAAGACCGGGACCTGGCCGTAGCCGTTCTGGACACGGCTACTCTGCGGCCGCTGGCAGTACATCGATGTCCGCGCCGGGCGGCAAGAATGCGCTGCGCCGTTCATTGAAGTGCTCGGAGGCAACCGCGTAATCGCCGGGCCGGCCAATGTCCAGCCATTCGCTGTCGGTCAGATAGACTTTGACGGTCTTGCCTTGTTCAATGAGCTTATGGACAAGCATCGGGAAATCAAAACTGGTCTTCGGTGTTACAAGGTCGAGAATTTCCCGCTTGAAAACGTAAACGCCCATCGAAACATCGTAAGGCAGGCTTGGCTTCTCGCGGTAGCCGGTCACTTGCAGGCGGCTGTCAAATTCGATGACGCCGAGATCGATCTTCGTGTTGCACCGGTGAACCGCAATCGTCAGATCCGCATTGGAGTCGATATGGGTTTTGTACAACTCGTCGTATTTGAGCGTGGTCAAGACATCGCCGTTCATAACGATAAAGTGTTCGGGCAGGTCCTTGATGAGAAGCAACGGCCCGACGGTGCCGAGCGGTTCCATTTCGCGAGAGTAGTCAAGATCTATCCCCCATCTCGACCCGTCCTGGAAGTATGCCATCAGCAACTCGGCGAGATGGCCTACCGCGAGCGTAACGTGGTCAAATCCTGCGGTTCGCAACTGCCTAATAACGACTTCTAGAATTGGCATGTCGCAAATTGGGACCATCGGTTTCGGGAAAGTGATCGTGTACGGCTCCAGCCGTCGCCCTTTCCCGCCTGCAAGAATAACTGCACGCATTTGTTCAAAGCCTCCTAAGATTCGCCGTGAGCCTACAAATAAGGCCACGTTTTCATGCTGGCTGCCGTCAATTATTCCTCCCGGACTGCGGGCTCCGCACTGGAGATGCGCAGATTGTTGGGAGGTGGCGCAACAACACAGGCGACTGATTTATAGATCCAATAAAGATCAGTTTTCCATGTCGCTATTGGATAGTATGCTAAGTCTATCTTCGCTTTCGCTGGAAAAAGTACTTCTTCGTAAAAAATGGATGAGTCACCGGTTGGTGGATACATTTCCGCTTCCGAACGATATGCTGTCTGGCTCGGACCGAAAATTCCCGGTGTAATATCGGCAAGTGCCGCAAACTCTTTTCTGTAGCAGTGTTCAAAACGCGGTACCTCGGGCCGCGGACCGACAAGTGACATGTCTCCCTTGATGATGTTGAAAAGCTGCGGAAGTTCATTCAATTTGGTTTTTTCTAGAAATTTCCCGACTACGCTGTAGCGAGGATCGTTAACTCGCGTAGGGGTTGAGCTGTCAGCATTGCCGTCAACGCCAAATTTCCTGAATTTGTAAACTGTAAAGATCCGACCATCTTTGCCTAGTCGCTCTTGGCAAAAGAGAATCGGGCCCCAATCTTCAAGTTTTACTGCGATCGCAATCAGAACGATTACCGGTGCAAGAGCGACAGCAGCGCAAATCGAGAAGCCCAGATCCATTATTCGCTTACCCGCACGCATTTCTCTGACTCTTACCCCAATCACTGGCTCGGGACGCACTCTTCCGCAGTCTGCCGAAGCACTCTTCGAACAGATCACAACGAACTTCAAAGTTTCTGCGATTGCTTCAACTTATATGCTCATGCTACGACGCGGAATTCGACGCTGTCAAACGGTATATGAAGGAAACATGACAAGCTGAATCGGTAGCCTGAATCACGATGTCTGATCGTCTTTTGCTGTTCATCAGCTTTCTGAAAATAATTGGCGACAGTGAATCGACACATCGTAAGGACGCTGAGATTGGGCTCTTGCTGGTAACGATTGCAGATGGCGACGCTCCCGGTTCGTATCGTTTCGTTGGTAACTTTCAGCCTCATGGCAACATGCTTGCTTCATGTCATTGGCATTCGAAATTTGTTAGCGTTTGACACGCTTGCAGACGTTGGATGACAACAGTTATGTCATTGAGTTGATGCTGATCGGATCACGCGATGCAGTAAGCTCTCGCGGTGGTGTGAACCACGATATCCAAGACGTGGCGGTGATGGGTGGCGGTGACGGGCCGGTGATGCCCGTGTTGGCTGCTGGTTCGGCAACATCGCGTGATGTCTGGGCCGTTCGCGGATGTGCGTTTGGGTTTGGCTTGATTGCAGTTCAATCGTTGCGTGCCGTCTGAAAGGGCTGGTGCGTGGTATGTATTTACTTCTTAGTCATCAGGAACTTGCTAGCAGTAGCTAGGAAAGGTTGTATGATTGATGCTGCGTCGCAACACGTGCAACCCGAAGATTGCTGGATTAGCCTGGGTGAGCAGTGAAGGAGTGGGCCAAAAGGGGAGTGGTCAACGGATGACGCGGAGAGGCCGACATGCCCTTCGATGGTACTGAATTCGCTATGGTTCGGGACGAAGCAAGTTGAACAGTGACAACGCGACAAAGGCATACCATGCAGGAGCGGCCGAGCCTGAACTGAGCCTCAGGGCCCTGTTTGGCATCTTGCGACGGCGACTTGGCCTGATCGTGCTCCTCGGCGTTTGTGGCACTGCACTGGCATGCCTTGCGGCATACTTCGTTCCGTCCAAATACACGGCCATAGCGTTGATCGAAATTCTGCCGCCGCGACAGAGCGAGGCAGGGAATGGTGATCCGCCGCGGCGCGTCGATCAAATGGCGGTTGATACGCACTCGGCGCTGCTGACGTCACGGGATTTCATATCCAAGGCATTGAGCAGCTTGACCGGTACATCTCGATCGCAGCCGCCGGCTTCGGCTCTGTCGTCCCGGCAAGACCAATCGCGCCCTGAAGCGATGGGTGAGACCAAGCAAGCGACGGGAAGTGCGTCTGTGAAGTCGGAGCCATCGGCCGGGGCGCGGGGTCAAAAACTTGGTGGTATGGGCTCCGATAAGAGCCTCGCCAGTTACGAAGCGTTCATGAAGAAGTATTCGGTCAACCAGTACCTGACGTCACGGGTCATCATGGTTCGCTTTACCTCGACAGACCCGGTACGCGCGGCTCATGTCGTCAATCACATTGTCGAAACGTATGTCACGGATCAGCATGAGCACTCGGAGTCGCTCGTGCGAAATGAAATCGCAGACTTGGACAAGCGCCTTTATGCCGTCGGTGCGCGTATCGACAAGGTCCAAGTGGATATCCAATCGCTCATCAGCCGCTCCGGTGATGACGGGGCCACCAAACTGCAACGGCTTGCGGCGCTGCGGGAAAAGGCAATCACCGACAGCCAACTGCTTGCCAAACTTCGTGCGCGAAAGAATGAGCAGGTTGCCCAGCTGGGATCGGTACGGCCGCCAATCCGTGTCGCGTCCAGGGCCGGCCCGCCGGATGCGCCGAGTTCACTGCATCCGATCTTGTTCATATTGCCGGGCGCTCTCCTGTCGTTTCTCGGTGCCGGGCTGTTTGCCGTTTTGTCCGAACAGTTCGACCGCAGCCTGCGTGGCAACGATGATGTGGAAAGCAGCTTCCAGCTACCCGCTACCGATCCGCTACCCAGGCTCTCGTTGTCGTACAGGTTGTCGGCCGACGACGATGTCGGGCTGCTGGCGGCGCCGCCACCCGACTACGCCAGGGCGATTAGATCGATCGTTGCCAATCAAGGCCTGCTGGCGACGAACGGAAATGCAAAAGTAGTTCTGGTGACTTCGAGCCTGCCGGGCGAGGGAAAGTCCACCCTTGCGCTCAGTCTTGCAGCGTTTCTGGCCGGCCTGGGGCAACGCGTGCTGGTGGTTGATTTCGAGGGGGTAAGGAGCCGAGTCGTCAACGGCGGCCCGCATGGCGCATCGGCGTCGTCGGTAAACGGCAAGCTGGATGTGCATGCGATAGATGATCGTATCAAGCGGATGCCGGGGCTGGGTTGTGATCGCTTGCAGCTCGTTTCGCTGAACAGTGACCCGATCGTGATGTTCAGCGCCGGAGGCATTGGGGAGATGTTGATGAAGTTGCGGTCGCAATACGACCGCGTGATCATCAATGGGCCGGCACTTCAAGAGCACCCGGAAGCTGGGCTGTTGGCCCAGTTTGTCGACCGCCTGTTGCTGGCGGTCGCGTGGGGTGAGACCAGCAAGGATGTCGTTCGTAACAGTATTCAGAACCTGGGTCGCTTCGTGGATTACGAGCGGCCTGGCCACGGTTCGGTTAGTGTAGTTTTGACCAAGTCGCCGCAACGTGTTGTAAGCCATCGTTGGGCAAGCGGTGTGGAAGCCGCTCGGAATCGGATTTGGTCGCGTTTGTTTCCTTACAAGACGGCACGGACCGCACCTGTCCGACCGGGATCGAAGGTGCCGATCGCGGGCAGGCGGCCGCCAGCCGGTGTTGAACAGCCAAGCAAAGAATAATGCGACTGCGAGACAGAATTCTCGGCGACCATCTCGGCAAAAACAGTGCGTTGGCGTTCTTCACCTACGTCGTTGGTCACGGGCTGGCATTTGTGACACAGCTGCTGATGGCGCGGGCACTCGGAGCTGCTTCCTACGGCACATACATGTACGTGCTGTCATGGGTGACGCTGCTGGCGTCCGTGGCGATGCTGGGTTTCAACATCGCACTTCTACGGTTCATTTCCGTCTATATCTCGCAGCAGTCGATGGCGCTGCTCAAAGGGCTCAAGCAATACGTCGAACTCAGGGTTGCTGTTGCCGGGATCGGGATCGGACTCTTGGGCTTCATGCTGGTCTACTGGTTCGGGTCGCCCGAGCCGCGCGAACTTAGAACGACGTTCTTCGTCGGCTTCCTCCTGGTTCCGTTGTGGGCAGCCGTCGTCGTCCGCTGTACCACGGTCAGAGCCTATGGTGGGGTTATCTCGGCGTTGGTTCCTGCACGAATTCTGCGAGAAGTTCTGCTGTTGCTGATGATCTGCGTGGCGCTCTGGTTCGGCAGGTTCGACGGTGGCGCTGCAACAATGATGGTGGCCACGCTCGTCGGCACGGTCGCTGCCCTGGGGTTGGCAAGTTACTTCATCCGTCGCCTAGCGCCGGAAGCACTCGCCGGTGCCAGCCCCGATTACGACATTCAAGTTTGGAGACAAGCTGCGCTTCCATTGTTGTTTGTAACCTTAATCGATGTCCTGTTCCACAAGACCGGTATCATCGTTCTTGGCTGGATGGGAAACACGCAGGCGGCGGGCATCTATGCCCTGGTGTTCAACATGGGTTTGCTGATCGTGCTGCCGAGGACCGCGATCAACACGCTGTTTGCACCGATTCTGGCCCGGCTTTACGCAGAAAATCAATTCGAAGAGTTGCGGCGGCTGATCCACTACGCAGCGCTGCTTTCATTTGGTACGGCGAGCGCGATCGCATTCGTCATCGTCGTTCTCTCGAACCACATTCTGCACTGGTTCGGGCCTGAGTTTCCGGCAGGGCAAACAGCATTGTATTTCATACTTGCAGGCCAGCTCGTTGCGGCTGGTGCCGGATCGCAGCTCCAGATACTCGCGATGACGGAGCGTGAATCAAGTGCTGCAAAGATTCTGGCGTTCAGCACCGCGCTTCACTTCGGGGCGTGTATTGTCCTCGCGAACCTGTACGGATTGCTCGGGGCTGCGATAGCGTCTGCGTTTGCACTTGCGGTGTGGAATGCGATCATGGCCTATTTCATCTGGCGCCATCTCGGGTTCTGGCCAGGTGTCTTCGGGCGTTTCAGATACGCCGGAATGACATCAAAGTTGTAATCCCAAACCGGCCTGCCGCGCGTGTGCGGCAAGAACCATCGCATGCCGAACAAGCCTTGCTCCTCGCCGGAAGCAGCTGAACCGTGCTTAACCGACAAACTCGATCAGGCCGTCGATAGTGCTCGCCAGGGTGGCCAAGCCTCTTCAAACGTGGCTATATTCAAGCCATGCCAATGTCCGTTCGCAATGATCGAAGGCTATGATTTTCCAACCAAAACAGGAGGTGCGCGCCGCGGCGACCGACGAATGAAATGCAAGTTGAGCTGATTGGTTGTACTGGTGCCGGGAAGTCCACTTTTGCCGAGCACTTCATTGAGGAGTGTGCGGCGAAACAGATCAATGCCGTGACCAGCGTCGACTACCTGCTCGGGAAAGTCGGATTGAATTGGGTTTCGAGCAGGATTGCACGGGCTCTGCTGATCGACGTCGTTTGTCTGCCGGGATGCATTGGGGCGCTGCTCAAAGACCCGGCACCGCTCATATTCGGGATCAAGTCCGTATTTTCGTTGAAAGGGCAGGTGGGGGTATTCAATCGGATCAACCTTCTTCGCAATGTCGTTAAGAAATTCGGCGTCTATCACCTGATTGGTTCTGCATCGCGGGACGATCTCGTTATTGTCGTTGATGAAGGAACGCTGCACGCAGCTCACAACCTGTTCGTTCACGTCGATGCACCGCCGGATATCGCTGAACTTGATCGGTTTGCCGAACTTGTTCCGCTGCCGAACCTGGCCGTGCGGGTTATGCAGGAGAAGGAAACGCTGGTCGAAAGAACGCTTGCGCGAGGCCACAGTCGCGTACGGGACCCGTCGTCTGCAACGGTCGGCCGCTTCATCACTCATGCTGAGCAGGTCTTCGACCATCTCGTGGATGCGCTGCAAAGAGGGGACCGCTTGGTTGGTGTCGGCGGGCGGAGCCACGTCTTGCAGCGTGATGGCGCGGAGCGTTCTACTGTGTTCACCCAGATACTACCCTTATTGGAAGGCGATGCGATCAAGGCGGTCGTCTCACGTTCACAACCAACCGCCACGGAATCGAATGCGAAGTGATCGGAATGTCGAGCATGAAACTTGAGCAGTTGGCGAAGGAGCGGGCAGTAGGGCCTTTGAGAATGCTCGTCGAGGAACTCGATCGTGCCGGTATTCCGTATTGTCACTGGAAGGGAAACTCGAAACTCGTGAGCATCCTCGAAGGCGAGGGCGATTTCGAGCTGTTCACGCCGCGACCGTTGTTGCCAAAGGCTCTGGAGGTGCTTGGCCGGAACGGGTTCAAGCTTGCGCGAGAGCGTTGGCGAAATGCGGCGCCGGGCGTGCGCCATTTCTTTGGCGCGGGCGCTGGTGGCGGGGACCTTGTCCACATCCACCACTACGGAAAGATCGCAACCGGCCTATCCTTTATCGATACGCACATCTTGCCACTGGATCAGGCGATGCTCGAAGGCGGTACGACAATTGATGGCGTGCGTGTCCCTGCACATGCCGCAGGTCTTGTACATTTCGCTCTGCGGCAGGCGATCCGCGACTGCTCATTGATCGAAAGTTCGTTCTATAAAAAGCCGGAAAAGGTCAAGCGCGAGCTGGATTGGCTCCTTTCTCGCACAACACCGGAGGCCAGCGAAGAACTGCTGGCGACGACGCTTCCAGCAGTGCCGGGATCACTGTTCAAAGATTACGTCACGGCGCTGCAGTCGGGCCGGTCAGGATCATCCCGGAGGCGGCGATTGGCGGCAAAGGTCAAACGGTGTCTGGCCGACTACGCCATTCATTCGAATGTCGAATATGCGCTTGCGATCTGTCGGTCAGTTTGGGCGCGTCTGCGGCGGGGGGTGGGGCGCAAGCGCGAAAAAGCAAAGCAACTCGAAGGTGGCGGTGTGATCGTCGCGTTCGTTGGTCCGGAAGCGACCGGAAAATCCACGCTCGTCGGCGAAGTGACGTCCTGGCTCGGCAAGGAATTGCGCGTGCGATCTGTCCATGTCGGGAAGCCACCGCCAACATTGATCACGTCACCCGTGCGCCTCGTGCTGCCGTTGCTGCGGCGGCTGTTTTCGAAGCATCGTACGTCACGGGTCGAAGGGCATGTTCGTGAGGGATCGTCGCAAAGCAGCGCTGAGGTTGCTGACAACGTTCCGCCGCCGCTGATGTACTGTGTCCGTGCAGCATTGGTTGCCTGGGAGCGAAGGCGCTTGCTGAACAAGGTCAAACGCTGGGCGGCAAACGGGGATATCGTCGTGTGCGACAGATACCCTTCGAGTGAAATCGGCGCTATGGACAGTGCGCGGCTACCTCTCCACAACGGCAAGGGAGGACTGTCGAGCGGGCTTAGAAACTGGCTGACGCGCGTCGAGCACAGCATCTATCGGGAGATGCCGGCGCCGGATATCGTGTTCAGTTTGCAAGTGCCCGTTGATGTTGCCATCGCTCGCAATCGCGAACGGATCAAGGTGGACAAAGAATCCGACTCCTACGTCATGTCCCGGCACGCTTTGGGGTATGACTGGCAGCGGCCCGGAACAGGACGGATCATCAACGTCCAGACCGACGACAGCCGTGAAAACACGATCAGGCGGGTCAAGACCGAATTGTGGGACCTGTTGTAACCGGGCTTCGCAAGAACTCTGCGAAAGGCCGATACGTTGCTGGAAACGAGACATGGTACCCTGCTGCTTTTCCGTGGACTTCGAGGACTATGCGCACGACTTGCAGCGGATGCTCGGCGTTTCCAAGCCGCGCAAGACGCCGGACTCGCTCTGGAAGGGGTATGAGCTGATCGACCGGTTTTCCACGGAGCACCTCGGGGGCGCCAAGGTGACGTTCTTTACGACCGGGCAGGTCGCGCGCAACTACCCGGATGTCGTTCGCCAGATTGCCAAGGATGGTCACGAAGTCGCCTGCCACTACAACGAACACGACAACATTGCCGAGCAGACGCCGGAGGATTTCCGAGAGAATCTGGCAGTTGCCGTCGAATTGCTGTCGAAGGCGTCGGGAGCGGCGGTCAAAGGATTTCGCGCGCCGGATTTCTCAATCGATGAGAGCTGTGAGGACTGGGCCTATGAAATCCTGTCGGACTTCTTTGTCTATGACTCGAGCTATGTGACCAAGCGGCCGCTTCGCCAGTTGGACGGCCTGCAGGCATTCGCTTGGCCGAGCGGAAACAGACTCTACGAGTTTCCGATCTACAAGCGGCAAATTTTTCCGGGCGTTGCGATCCGGGTGATCGGTGGCACATATTTGCGCTTCCTGCCTGCCAACGTGATCGTCAAGTACCTATCGGAGGCGTGGCGGGAGGGATTCATCCCGCAACTCTATCTTCATCCCTACGATTTGCTGCACGAATACGAGCAATGGTCCCGGTGGAGGGATCTCGAAGAACTGACGCCGGCGTCGCGGGCCTATTGGTGGGTGCGGCAGCATCAGTGGCATTCGATCGGAAATCGATCTGCGCTCGACAAGCTACGCAGGATTTACGACAGCTTCATGCATCCGGGACCACTCGCCGATCTTGTGGAAAGTACGGTGGCGGATCAAAAGCCCGTTCGTTCGCAGGGCGATCCGCAACAGGCGAAGTGAGCCGGCGCAGTGGCGCTCAATTGTTGTTTCGGCCGACTCTCTGCAGGTCGGGCTGTGGGCGGCTCGCGGCAAGGGTTGCAGCCGGGACAAGGCTCGAGACGAGAACAAACCATACGATCGGATGGCGTATGATGAAATGCGTTGCTCCGTAAAGAAGGATACCAAGCAGCAACGTGAGGAGCGCATAGCGCCTGGCGCTGAAGTTGCCGGCAATAGCCAGTGCGCCTAACGCCAACAATGCAAACACGCCCGGCAGGCCGGCCTGCAGCAAAATATCGAAGAGCGTATTGTGGGCTTCAAAACTCGGTATCGGCTCGGTTCGGGGATGGCGGAGGTGACTGAGGCGCGTGAGGTGCGGGCCCGGACCCAGGCCAAACATCCGATAGCGGCTGCTCTTTTCAAGTGCCATTCGCCAGAGTGCCGTGCGTTCGTCGATGTCCTGGCTGATGGCGCCAATGTCGCCGCCGCGTCCGCCATGGATGGTCAGCGAGGACTTTTGAGATAGCGCATAGGCGAGCGGTGCCAATGCAACGATGATCACAGGAGCGCTGAGCGCAACAAACAATGCAAGCGTTGCAATCGGCATTCGGTTGCGTGACAGGACGAGTGCCACGATCTTGATGCCGGCGTAGAGGGTCACGCAGAAAAATAGTGCAATGACGAAGGCATCACTCTTGGTGAGCAGGCCGACGATGATTGGGAGAACCGCACCTGCAAGGCCGAATATGACGTCTCTTGCCCGCTTGCCAGTGTCGGCCAACTGAAGCGACAGGAACGTCAAGATCAAACACAGCAGGCCGAGTTGATTTGCGTTCGACGACCATCCGGCCAACCGGTCGTAAAACCAAGGTTCCGTTCGCGGTACGTCGATGATGCCCCAGCCTTCGAGCAATTGAAGTGCGAGCGTCAGTGAACCAATGACGACAAGCTGGCGGGTCACCCCTTTCAGTCGTGCGACCAGATTGCTCTGAACGGCCATTGCAAAGCTGATGGAGGCCATCAATGCATAGGCCATGATATCGTGGCGAACGAGCTTGGGGACATGCAATTCGCCTACGACGAACGACGTCATCAGGCCGACGGACATGGCTGCGGCCATGACCAGCCAGAAGCCCAGAATTACGCGTGCGGCTCTGCCGAGAGGTTTGTCCAGTTGCCAAATAATTGTCAGGCCGACCAGGCCAAGCCAGGCCAACAGGCAGAGTTCACCCGGGCCGATCGGAAGACCCGGAAAGCGCAACTGGGTGTAGGCCGAAAACAGCAGGCCCGTGGCAAGGAGCGTGTTGCGGTTCATGACGCGGCCCTTTCGGCGACGGGCAGCTGGAGAGCAGTCACTTCTCGGTACACCGCGGCATAGCGATCAACGGTCAGGTCGAGGCTATATTGCTGCTCGACCAGTTGCCTTGCGGAACTGGCCATACGTTGGGAGCGCTGCTTGTCGCTTAGACATTCGAGAATGCGATTGGCGAACGCGTGAGGTTCTCCCGGTTCGGTGAGCAAACCCGTTATGTTATCCTTCACGATATCGACGCATCCGGGCATTTTTGTCGTGACGATTGGTAGTTCGGCGGCTGCGGCTTCGAGGAGAACGCGCGGTACGCCTTCACGCAGTTCGGTTGGGAAGGCGAACACGTCGGCAATGCTGAGGAGTGCCGGAATGTCGGATCTTGAGCCAATTGCGTGGACATATGGCGCATGCTCGCTCAATTCCGCATCGGTGACGGCAAACGGGCCCTCGCTTTCGCGCGGCCCGACGATGAGAAACCGGACACCTGGCCTTGCGGCATGGACGATGCCGGCTGCCTCGAGGAGCACGGGAATTCCTTTGATGCGATTGAGCCTGGCTACCGTTACGACGACCTCCGCGTCGCCCAGCCCGAGATTGTTGCGAAGCTCGCTTCGAGATGCTTCGGTCAGCATCTGACGCCGGAATTCACCGACGTCGATGCCGGAGCCGGGAATGAGGCAACCGCCACCTTTTCCAAGCAGTCCCTTTCGTTCGAAAAACGCCATGTCGTCTTCATTCTGAAAGACAGTGCGGGCAGTAAGCGGTGCTGTTAGCCGGCACAGTAGTTCGTATGTCGGCCGCAAGATCATGGCGGACTTCGATTTCGATGAATACAACCACCCGAGGCCGTTAATGGTGCGTACAACCTTGCTGCCGCCAGCCCAACGCGCGGCCAGCGGAACGAGTATCGCCGGTTTCGTATCAAACGTTTGCACGACGTCGGCTTGTGCCCGTGAAACGGCCTTGGCAATTCCGCGGACTGAAATCGCGTCGGAGAACGAATTGACGAAGCGGTCCAGGCTATAGGTATGAAATTCGATGCCGGCGTCGGTGAAGGGCGTGGGAGAGCAGTTGCCTGCGGCCGCAACGTCGAAGCCAAGTTTGCGCAAGGCCAAAAGCATCGGAATGCGCAAGTGGTGGTTTTCACCGCCTATGACCAAAACCTTCAGGCCCATTTCAGTCTCAGTTCTTGTTTGGGATGCAAGCCGAGGTGCGGACGTGCTGTGACTGCCAATGCGATCTTCTATTGAAGCGCCGGCGGCACCCGACGGCTGCCGGGCGGTCCTGCTCGTTTTTTGTGCGGGCAACATTCATCTGATTGCGCTTGGTTGCGCCGAATTGAGTCTCCAACTCACCTCGACATGGTCGCCCGGCATCAACTCGAAGGCGAGATCTGCCTGCAGACGATGTTTCGTCTTGCTGTCCTTTCTATAGACGATAATCGACATGCTCTCGCTGTTGCCCGTGCCAAGTAGGTCGCTGTTGGACAGCGATTGGTGGGTCTTGACCTTCAAGCCCTGAATTTCGGTCTCGAGGACGTACAGTCTGGCGGTTGTCTGTTCCAACTGTTCACGTAAGCGGGTGCGCCGTTCGAGCGGCAAGACCTCGAGCTGTCGTTGGAGTTCCGCTCGTCGTCTGTTGGTGTCCTGGAGCCTGCCCCGTGTTTGCAGGACGCGCGTCGAGGACAGAAGGACGGCTCTTCGAACGGCGGCGAGGCGTGAGTTATTGAGGTTGCCGCGCTTGTGCAGACGCGTCAGTTCCTGCAACTCGCGCGTGTCCAGCTCAAGAGCTCGTTGCTCGGATTGTACCTGGTCCTTGTAGGTCGCGATCTGGGTCTCCATGCGTTTGATCATCTGGCGCAGGTAGCTTAGTTCGCGGTTGTGCTTCTCGTCGTTCTCCTGGCGAAGGCTGTCGGCAAGGTCGAATATCCGTAACATTTCCGCTTTTAGAGTCTGGTCTTGCAGACCGACCTGTCGCGCGGCCTCGACCTTCGTGTCTTTCGTTTCACCGAGTTCGGAGCGAAGCCGCCACCGCCTGGCGAGCAGATTGAAGCGGTTGATGCGGTCTGCTTGCAGTTTGCTCGCAAAATCGAGCAGGCCGAAACGCGCATTGTTGCGGCAGACGGCTTCCGGACCGTAGCCGCCGGCGAGGGCGAGAGCTTCGCGAACGGACATGGCGACGCGGAACTGGTAGAGCCCGGGCTTGGCAACGGTGCCGCTCACGAATATCGGCCGATACCTGGCGAGTTTCACGAAGACATCATTCGGTTCGATGACGACCGGCATCTGTTCGCCCCGCGCATTGCGCTGCCTGATGACACGGGCTGCGAGTTTGGATCGAATGATGGCGCGCATCTGGCTTACCGTTTCGCCGGCAACGGTGATGCTGCCGATAAGCGGCAATGTAAGCTGGCCGTTGGAATCCACGGTTTCCGTTCGCTGCAATTCCGGCACGACGAGAACGCTTATTTCGACTTTGTCACCTGGTGCGACGCGATACTCAGCCGCTGCTGGTTTTGCGCGTGCCATGCACAGGACCGCGACAATCAGCACCAAGCAAACGGCTAGCCGGCTCCGCGTTGCAGCATGCAAGAAAATGGTTAAGGACAAAGGTTGCAAAGGCATGGCTATTCACACTCGCTGGTCCGGCTGGGGCGCTAGTCTCCGGGCGCCGATACCCTCGGGATGGTCACTGTCGTCACATAGTCAGATACCGGCCCGCCAGCGACCCCCCAATTGCTCGACCAAATCACCTGACTGCCGTCGGGCGATGGTGAGCCGTGGGTTTCGCTCCAATAGTTGTGGTCCGCGCCTCTGGTATGTGCGATGCGCAACATCTCTCCGCTGCCATCGATCTTAAGGGCGACGATTTCCATATAAAAGGGTGCGGGGTAGTTCTTGCTTAGCACGTGATTGTGGTTGCCCTGGTAGGAAACGAAGGCCCAACCCGGAAGCCTGGTATTGCGCGTCGAGACGTGCCTGGCATCGCCGTATGGGGCCAGTATGGTAACCTTTCCGTCGCGTAAGCGCCGTTTGATGACGTTGTATTTGTCCGGATCGGCCTTACTGATGCCGATGTAGACGTCGCTGCCATCGCCGTCGATCGTCATATCGCCGTGGCCGGGCCTGTGGTGCTTCGGCCAGTGTTGCAGCATTTGTCCGTCAACAGAGAAAACGTAGGCGGTTTCGATTCCTGCCGATGTTCTCTGAGAAAGAAATAGGTATCTGGCAGAGGGTGAAATGGCGACAAGCTTGTTGCGCCCGTCTAGCTCAGACAACGCGATGTCGGGAAATTTCCGGCCCGTCACGATGTTGAAAGCAAAAGCTACCGCCTCGCCACGGCTGTTCGTTGCACGCAGGCCAATCGTACTGCCGTCGTCTGACGGATTCCCCTTCCAAGGCCCGAAAAGAAGGTTGCCGTAGCCCGCCGGTGTCGCAATTTCGGTCTTCTCATTCCTTTCGGGGTTCCAGGTATAGATGCCGTCGGGATAGACGCAGATTATCCTTTTCGCGTCTGTCGGATGCCATTTGCAGTCATGCTTCTTCGGGATCGGCCGCCAGAACTTCGGCTTGAAATTTCGTCCGTCCAGGAAGCAAAATCCAGCACACCCTTTCGCAATGACAAGCAAAGACTGGTCTGCATTCCATGCCTGGGCACTGGAGTAGCGATGTTTGCAATAGCGTTTGTTGCATCGTACTTGCGCCAGCAGGCGACGGCCAGGTTCCGTGACACGCACAAACCGTGAATTGAAGATTGGGTCGCGCATTTCCTCGAGGTAGGATGGCATCGGCATGGGCGGTGCCTCGAGGAGGCCAGCCGATGCGACATTGGACGGCATTTGCGCGAAAGCCGGCGCAATCTGGCACAGTAACGAAAGCGATGCGAACGCCAGGGCTAACGTGCGCCAGGTCGTCATCGTTGCTCCTCACTCATACTCAGTAACATGACACACGGTCTCAGCAACATGACACACGGTGTGCATTTGTCGGGCCAACTCACGAGCAGGTTACAATAGAAGAACTTTCTGGCCTGATCAGGACCATGCATTGGTGGGAATACACCTCATTCGGGCACATTTTTACGTTTGGTTAACTGGTTTCGATGTTGGCACGGATTGCAAGGTCGAAAACCAGGAATCGCTAACCCATTCCCGGTGCGCAGCGACCCTGGCAATGCTATTGTCGGGCACTTGAGCATGCTCGCAGGTGGTGTTGTTCAAAGTTCAGTTTCCAAAAGGATTGCATCAATGGACGTCAGACAGATCGACAGCGAAATCTTCGGTGGCGATGCCATGGCGAAGGAGAACGCGCGCGTGGCGCAGCTTCTTTCGGGACGGCGTCGCCGCGTTCTGCTGGTCGGCAGCGGAGGTTACGTCGGTGCACCTTTGACGCTTCATTTGCTTCGCAATGGCTGGGACGTGCGGGGATCTGACCTGCTGCTCTATGGAACAGCCGGAGCGATCACTCCGTTCCTGGGCTGTCCAGGCTATGAATTCATGAAAGGTGATTTCGCCGAGCGAGAGACGCGCCAACGACTGCTGGAGGGTGTCAGTGATGTTGTCATTCTCGGAGGACTGGTCGGTGATCCGATCACGGCGAAATACCCAACCGAGCACGAGTTGATCAACGATCAGGGTATTCTGAAACTGCTCGATGACATCATCGGTCTGCCATCCGGGCGTATCAATAAGCTGATCTTTATATCGACCTGTTCGAACTATGGTGAAATTCCAGGTGATGCCATCGCCGATGAGAACTACGAGCTCAAACCCCTTTCGCTTTATGCGAAAGCCAAGGTTGCCGCCGAACAACATCTACTTGGCACGAACAGCGGGGATATTTCGCCGACGGTGCTGCGGTTTGCGACGGCATTTGGGCTGAGCGTGCGCATGCGGTTCGACCTGACGGTCAGCCAATTCACGCGAACGGCCTTCATCGGCAACGAGCTTGATGTCTATGACGCCGATACCTGGCGACCCTATTGCCATGTGCAGGACTTTGCGGAACTCATTACGCGGGTTCTTGCCGCTCCCGAGGACATCGTACGCAACGAGGTGTTCAATGCTGGTGGGGAGGCGAACAACTTCACCAAGCGTATGATCACGGAGGCCATTCGGGAGAAGCTGCCCCATGCCAAAATCTCCTTCACGGAAGGCGACACGGACAGACGAAACTATCGGGTGGATTTTTCAAAGGTGCGCAACGCATTGGGGTTTGAGCCGCGCTTCACAGTGAAGCATGGCATTGACGAGCTATGCGATGCGTTGGCTGCCGGCTTCTATTCGGACTACGATGCAAACCCGAATTTTTATGGCAATTACAATCTCAGTTATCCAGCGGACTAATAGCCGCCCCGGGGCGGCATGCTCCCGGTTGGTGCGGGCCTTCGGACCGGTCCTTTGCAACATACACGAATTGCGAATTGCAGCGCTCGAACTTGCCGGCGACCTGAACCGAAAGAGCCGCGCGTGCGTCAGGCGTGCCGATGTTATGCGATCATCAGCCTAGTTTCTTGAGCGCAGGGAGCACTTCGTCCGAAAGGAGCCGCATGCTGGCCAAAGTGTTGTAAAGTGGCATGCCGGCCCAGTTGGTTCGCACCAACAGGTGATTGGCGCCGAATTCCTCGGCGTAGGGCCGCAGGCCTTCGAAGCACTGTTCCGGCGAGCCCAATATGAAACGCCCTTTGGCCAGTTCCTCGAACGGTTTGGCGAAGTCTTCGCTGCCGGGCATGACCTTGTCCTGGCCCCACGTCGCATAGTCCCTGTACTTGCCTTCGAGGTAGGGGCCGGCAAGTTCCACGGCGGTTGCATAGTCCTTGGCGCAGTACACCTCCTTCATGACGGGTAGTTCGGAAGGAAACGCCTTTCCGGCGGCCTTCAGTTCGTCGCGATAGACCTGGACCTGACGGCGGATCGTATCGATATCCGCGTGCGGGTTAACGAACCATGAGTCGCCGAGGCGTGCGGCGCGCTTGATGGCCGGATCGTTGTTGGCTGCGATCCAGATCGGCGGATGCGGTTTTTGGACTGGGCGGATGTTCATTCGCACGTTGTCCAACGTGCACTCCGGGCTGTCGTAGCTGACGGAGTCCTCGGTCCAAAGCCGTTTGACGAGGTCGAGATAGGTGACGAACTTCTTGACCCGCTCGCCCTTTCGCACGCCAAACGCGTTGAATTCGACGTCGCGATAACCTAGGCCAACGCCAAAAATGAAATTACCGCGGCAGATGATGTCGAGGCTCGCGACCGTTTCGGCGGTGTACACCGGGTTGTGCAGGTTTAGGAGCAGAATGCCGAGCCCCAGTTGCAATTCTCCGGCTTCCGGGGCCATGCGCGCGAGAAACGGCACAATCTGCAGGGCTTTGTTGTCGCCCTCATTGAGATAGTGCTGGCCGAACATGACACTGTCCCATCCGCGGTCGCGCGCGGCATGCAGTATGGCGATCTGGTCATCGAGCTTGCTGACCATGTCCGCATCGCGCTTCTGCTGGTTGGTGATGAATATGCCGATTTTCATTGCTCTAACTTCCGTTGGTGCGCTGCGCGCGGCGGTTACCCGGTTCGGTCAGTTTCCCAATACTTCGGCCTGCCAGTCCGTTGGATCGTGATGTGTGGCGATGACGAAACGGCGGGGCGGTCGCGTGGCCTTATCAGCAGAGGCGCCGGCGATGATCGGGCTTCGTCCGTTGACGGGTCGGGGCATTGTTGTTGCCGGCGCCATTCTTGAAAGTGCGACCGGCGGGTGAACGCGAACCAAGTTTGCCGCCCGTGTAGTTTGGCCATTCCATTCAAAGGAAAACATCGCCGTGCCTCAAGTGATAATCACGCCTGGTGCCAACGGTGCTGATTGCCGGCGCAGCGAGCTTGCCGTGAGTGCGGCTGTCATCTGATCGGCGGCGCATAGAGAATGCCGCCGCGAGTCCACAGTGCGTTGACGCCGCGGGGGATCTTTAGCGGGCTAGAGGCGCCGAGGTTGCGCTCGAAGATCTCGCCGTAGTTGCCGACTGCAGTGATAACATCACGCGGCCAGCTCTCGCTCAGCGCCAGTTTTTCGGTGACCGGTTTGGGAACGTTCAGAAGTGCCTTGCTACCGGAGGCTGCCGCGGCCTTCGCCGACCAGTCCTTTTCCTCCGCATTAATGAGCACGAACAATACCCATTGTACGAGTTGTCGCCATTCGATGTCATCCTGGCGGACGACGGGGCCGAGCGGCTCCTTGGAAATGACTTCGGGTAGCAGCATGTGTTCTTCGGCGTCGGCAAGCCCGGCGCGCTGGGCGGCCAAAGCTGACCGGTCAGCGGTGTAAGCGTCGCACTGCGCGTCGGCGTAGGCTTTTAGCGCGTCATCGCGATTGCTTTTGCGGGCGAGCTTGGCTTCGAGTTTGTGAGCCTTAAAAAATGTCTCTGCATTTGTTACGGATGTTGTGCCGTCGAGTACGCACACCGTCGCCGCTGCAAGTTGCATCGCGCTGGAGAGGCCGGCGCTGCGGCGGACCATAAACCCCTGGCCGTCGAAGTAGGTTATGCCGACAAACTCCAGACTGCGAACGATGTCGCGGCTCATCGTCCATGTCGTGTTGCGGGACAACAGATCTATGCGACCATCGCTCAGCGCATCGAACCTCTCCTTGGCGGAAAGCCCGACGAACTTGACCTTGTTTTTGTCACCCAGGACGGCAGCTGCGACTGCGCGGCAGAAGTCGACGTCGAATCCCGCCCAGCCTTTGCCAGCAATGTTGGCTGAAAACCCCTGCAATCCTTTGCTGACGCCGCATATCAAGTGATCGCGTGACTTAACAGCGTCGAGCGTGGTTCCAGACCAGGCTGGATTAACCACACCAAACCAGCCGATTGCGGCGAACACGGTAAGTCGACTGGTGCGCCCAAGCATGTTGTTCATTGGAGTTCGAAGCCTCTCGAGCATTCGCTGAAATTGATCACTAAGGCATGACCGTGGTGGTTCGGGTTTTCCATCCGCCGGCAAGGGCGGTCTGGGTGTCCTGTGTATCAAGGCGGTAGATGTCAGGTCTGAAGTGAACCAACCCGTCGTCTGTTGCCCATGCCGATATGTAGACAAAGTGGACGTCCACCGGCTGTTTGAGTTTGATGGTTTCCTTTACTCGTTGGCCGATCAACGAGCGCAGTTGGCCGGCAGCGGGGTGCCCGTCGCCGCGCAGCAACCATTCGCCAACGTCGAAAACCGTCTGGACGCGTACGCAGCCGGCGCTGTATGGCCGGAGGTAATAGTCGTAGAGCGCCTTGAGTGGCGTGTCGTGCATATAGACGATGTGCTTGTTGGGCATGTCCAGTCGCAGCAGGCCAAGCGCGTTGTGCGGACCGGGATCCTGTCTGAATACGTAACGCTCGCCCTGGGGTGCCCACCAATTGACGGCTCTGGGGTCGACTTCCTGGCCGCCCCAGCTTGCAAATACACGAATGTGCTGCTTGGCGAGATAGTCGGGGTTCTTCTTAATGGCAGGAATGAGTTGGCGACGCGCGATGGATTGCGGAACGTGCCAGTAAGGAAGTGTGTTTAGCGCCTTGATTTTGGCCGAAATGACTGGCGTAGGCGTTGTCGGTTTACCAAGCACGACGCGGCTGTAGATCTCTATGCGTCCACCATTGACGGCCTGCAACTCGTATGCCGGGATATTCACTAGGACGTAACGCTTGCCCTCTGTGACAAGCAGCAGTTCGGCGATGCGGTTGCGATTGCGCGTCAATTGATCCAGGCGGTGATCGAGGCTCACGTTGAGGGCGCTGCGGGTGTAACTATTGAGCTGGCCAGATGGTGTCAAACCGTTTCGCAATTGAAAGCGTTTGACGGCGTTCTCGACATTGCGATCGAACGAACCGCGGTTTCGACTTGCCGCCTGGTGTGGCAGGTCACCGTGGATGGCCAGGCGCTGAACCAATGCGGCTACGCGCGCGCCGGTATCGCCAAGGCGCAGGGGTTTGCCGCGGGCAAGCGGTTCCCCGTCGCCGCGTTGTGCGAGGGCGCGATATGTTGCGATCGCCCGGTCAATGTTGTCCAGCGTTCTGCGGCTTACCAGGAGTTGAGCAGCCGTAGATGTGTGACCTGCAGGTCGGGATTGTCTTTTGGAAGTCTCGCCAGACTTCTTCTTTCCAAAGACATCCGTCATCCAGTTGTTCTGTGCGTGTGCCGACCAGCCAGCTCCGATCATGATGGCCGCGTACACTGCCAACGGCAGAATTAAGCGCGAGACTTTCACGCTGCTTCTCCTTTGCATTCCGCAATCGTCTTGGACTTTCGTCAGGTTAGAATAGTAAACACAAGAATGGACATGGCATAAATGTGTTCATCGATAGGCGCGGCGCGGGTCCAAAAGCCGTGCGGTCTGGCGCAGACACTTCGCGAAACCTCGGAAAATGGGGAGGTGCCCGTGCGCGTTCCAGTCATGTGCATCACGTTAATGAACATCTGTTTTGCGACAAGCGGCGTGTCGCATGCGCAGCGCCAGGTGGATATCCTAGCCTACTTCGAGGCAGCGCAGCGCATTGGTCGTGCCGGGTTGGCGCGAAAGTCGAGTCTCGTCGATGCGCGGCCGGCACGGCCGGGCGAAGTCATCGTCACGGTCATTGCCGGACAGGGTAAGGAGACGCATAGCCCGCCGGCAAGGGCGGGAGACATGGTTGTCCGCAACCGTTGTCCAGAAACCGGCAACGAGGAGTACCTGGTATCGCAAGAGAAGTTCGTGGGCCGCTATGACGGACCTATCGGCGGAACCGGTCGGGACACCTGGCGCTCCTACCGCCCGCGTGGTCAAGTCCGGCGATACATCATCGTCGCCGAGCGCGATGGAGCGTTCACATTCAAAGCTCCCTGGGGTGAACAGATGGTGGCTCGTCCGGGTGATGCGATCGTCCAGGACCTCAAGGATAAGACCGACACATACCGCGTGGCGGCGGCGTCTTTTCGGTGTTCCTACGAGGTGTTGTCCAAGCCGTAGACCGGCGCCAGGCACGGCGGCGTCTGCAGGCAATCCGCGATCAAGGCCACATTCGGCAGTGCGTTTTGAATATGTGTTTTGCGGCGGTCAAGGTCCGCCGAAGACGACGCCTGAAGTTTGAGACCGCAATCGCGGATCCAACGACTTCACGAGAACCGGCTTGCCATCCAGGAGTTCGTGACAGCGCTCCAGGGTTTCTTCTTCCAATCGCATCATCGCTTCGCGTGTAAAGAAGGTGAAATGCGGCAGCATGATCACGTTGGGCAGATCGAATAATTCACTCATGGGGTGGCCTGTTCGCACCAAGGGCTCTTGGCCGTAGACGTCAAGGCCAGCACCGGCAATCCATCCTTCGCGAAGAGCACGGACCAGTGCTGCTTCATCGACGAGGGCGCCGCGTGAGGTGTTGATGAGAAAGGCCGTCGGTTTCATCGCGCGCAGTTCATGTTCGCCAATGATGTGGCGGGTTTGGTCATTGAGAACGCAATGCAGAGAGACGAAGTCGCACTCTGCAAGCATCATGCGAAGATCGTCACGTTTCTCGGCGCCGGCGCGTTGCATTTCGTCAGCGGACTGGCCGGGGCTGTAGCCGAGGACACGCGCAGAAAAACCGGCGCCGGCCATCCGTGCCATGCTGCGCCCGATGCGGCCGAGGCCGATGATACCGACGGTCTTGCCGGCAATGTCCAGGCCGAGCCAGGCGCGAGTGGGCCAAATCCAGCCCGCATTCTTCATCTCCCGGTCCATTGGCAGCAGTCGTTTGGCCAGCGCCATCATCAGGCAAAATGCGCCCTCTGCCACGGTATTTTCCGCGTACTCGGGGATGTTGACGACAACGACGCCATTGTCCCTGGCCGCTTCAATATCTATTGCGTCGATGCCGACGCCGTATTTGACAATGCCTCTGAGCCGCTTTCCCGCTTCAATGACCTTCGCCGAAATGGGCGTGTAGCACATCAAGAGCAGGTCGGCGTCTGCCACCTCGCGGGCAAGATCATCTTCGCCAATGCCGTCCGGCAGCAGGACCAGGTCGACGCCGCGCTTTTGCAACCCGGCATCGATGTGGGAACACTCCAGTTCACGATCGGTTCGGATAACCTTCATCGGTCCATTCACATCAGTCCCTGCGATTGCGCGGCTTGCGTCAGGCTTTCCTCGATGATGTCAATCGCCTGGTCCAGTTCTTCCCGCTTGAGAATAAGTGGTGGCGTGAATGTCAGCACGTTGCCCATAGTGATCTTGAAGGACAGGCCTGCGTCAAGGCAGCGGTAATAGACCTCCTCGGCAAGATCGTTTGCGGGCTCCTTGCACTTGCGGTCAGTGACAAGATCGGTACCGAACAGCAGGCCGCGGCCGCGAACGTCGCCTATGAGTGGGACCTTGTCCTTCATGTCGTTGAGGCGCTCAAGTGCTCGTTCGCCCAGAGCAGCCGCGTTATCGACCAGGCCTTCATCCTCGATGATCTCGATAGTGGTGAGCGCGGCGCGGGTGGTAACGGGATTCTTTTCATGGGTGTAGTGGCCAAATGCGAAGGCACCCGCGACGTCGAGATCCGGGCGGGCGAGAACCGCTGCGATAGGGAGAATACCGCCACCGAGCGCTTTTCCCATGACAAGCAAGTCCGGCACGACGTCATCATGATCGCACGCGAACATGCGTCCGGTCTTGCCGAGGCCAGTCGGGATTTCGTCAAAGATCAACAGCGCGCCGTGATCGTCGCAGGCTCTGCGAACCTCGGCCCAGAACCCTGGCGGAGGGATGTAGGGGACAGCGCGGGCCGGTTCCGCGATAACGGCTGCAACATCACCCTCCTTCTCCAGCACATAGCGCACGAAATTGGCGCACGTCAGCTTGCACAGCTCGAGTTGCGGTGCGCCGTCCTTGTCCGGATAGCCGTAGGCGCAGCGGTAGCATGCAAACGGGGCCACATGCTCGGTTCCGGTGAGTAGCGGCCCGATAACGTGGGAGCGGAAGAGTTGTTCACCGCCGACGGATGCGGCACCGAAGCCGGCGCCGTGGAATGCGTCCCAGAAGGAAACCGTCTTGTGACGGCCTGTGGCGGCACGTGCAACCTTGAGGGCGACTTCGACGGCGTCCGAGCCGCCTGTGGTGAACAGGACCTTGGAGAGATCGCCTGGTGAGATTTCTGCGAGCTTCTGGGCGAGTTCGGTTGCCGGTTTGCAGGCGAACCGGCGCGGTGCGAACGGCAACTCATCCATTTGTTTTGCAATGGCTTCTTTAAGGCGAGGGTGTCCGTAACCGATGTGATGAACATTGTTTCCATGAAAATCCAGGTAGCGGCGGCCTTGAATATCTTCGATGTAGGCGCCTTCGGCCTTTGCAATGACAGACAGGCAGGGCGTCGAGACCGACTGGTGTAAGAATGCCGTAGCGTCCTGGGCCAGCATTTTGCGCGAGCGGGCATCCAGATTGCGGTCCGCCCAAGCTACACGCCGCGCAGACGTATTGATTTCGCCTTCTGACTGAGCAGGGGCGCGGTCAACTTGAGCGCTCATTGTAACCTCACTGTTCAGAACACATTGACTTTGGCATTTATCGGTGAGGTTAAGCGTGTCGAAGCGATCAAAGGCAAATCAGAAATAATGATAACAGAGTTCGTTATTAGGTATTTGACGTATGTCGGACTCTTGGCCAACGATTGATGCGCGAGCCCACGTCTCGGTGTCATCGAAATGAAAAACGAGGCGCCTATCAACAGCGCGTGTGATGATCAATCGAGCGCCCGCTAGGGAAATTTGAACCGCATCAGGAGAAAGAAAATGCTCAATATGCGACTTCGGCAGAACGTCTTGTCAATTGCCGCTGCCGGCATCGCTGCGGCCGCACTCGGCGGCTTTGGCGTGACCGTGGCCCAAGCAAAAACACAACTGATCGTTTACACGGCGGTGGAGCCGGAAGAACTCAACAAGTTTGCCAAGGCATTTCAGTCCAAGCATCCCGATATCACTATCAAATGGGTGCGTGACTCGACCGGGATCATGACCGCGAAGCTGCTTGCCGAGGGTAAGAACACCAAGGCTGATATTGTTTGGGGCCTTGCGGCGACGAGCCTTCTGCTGCTCAAGGACGCAGGCATTCTGGAGCCTTACGCGCCGAAGGGTCTCGACAAGCTTGACCCCAAGTACGTCGACACTTCCAACCCGCCTTACTGGGTCGGTCAACGTGCGTGGATTGCTTCGCTATGCGTCAATACGGCAGAAGCCAAGGCGAAGAATCTGCCAATGCCGGCATCTTGGTCTGACCTGACAAAGCCGGTCTACAAGGGGCATATCGTTATGCCCAACCCGGCATCTTCCGGGACCGGCTTCTTGGATGTTTCGAGCTGGATCCAGATGTGGGGCGACGAAAAGGCCTGGAAGTTCATGGACCAGCTGCATGAAAACATCGGGGTTTACACGCATTCGGGCTCGAAGCCCTGCAAAATGGCTGGCAAGGGTGAGTTTCCGATCGGCGTATCGTTTGCCTACAAGGGCGCGCAACTCCGGTCCAAGGGTGCACCGGTCGAAACGATTGCACCCAAAGAAGGCGTTGGCTGGGACCTCGAGGCCTACGGTCTCGTTAAGAACGCCAAGAACGCTGCGGCGGCCAAGGCGTTTGCAGACTGGTCTGCTACAAAAGAAGCCAACCTGATCTATAATGAAGAGTATGCGGTCGTCGCCTACCCAGGGATCGCAAAACCGGTCAAGCATTTCCCGGCCGACATCAATGAGAAAATGATCAAGAATGACTTCCTCTGGGCTGCGAAGAACCGCAAGGATATTCTAAAGAAGTGGCAGGAGCGTTACGGCGCGAAGTCGCTGCCCAAGAAGTAAGGCGAATATTGCCTGTGGTCTTCGGCGCGCCAGGAGGGGTGCCGGAGACCAACGTCAATGATTTCCCATGAACCGGGCTCCGCAATGAACAGCCAAGCACCATCCCGAGAGCGGCCGTATCTTCAGACTGTGGATGTGACGAAAAAGTTCGGGAATTTCACTGCGCTCAAAGACGTGTCACTCGAAGTGTACGAAGGGGAGTTCGTGTGCTTTCTCGGCCCTTCCGGTTGCGGGAAGACGACGTTGCTTCGCGCCATTGCGGGTCTTGATATTCAAACATCAGGCCGGGTTTTTCAGAACGGCGTTGATATTTCGGACCTGCCGCCGTCGCGACGTGACTTCGGAATTGTTTTTCAGTCCTATGCATTGTTTCCAAACATTACGGTCGCAAAAAACATCGGTTATGGTTTGGTGAGCAAGCGCATGAGCCGATCCGCGATCAACAAGCGTGTCGACGAATTGCTGGAACTGGTTGGAATGCCCGGGTCTGGCGGCAAGTATCCCGCGGCGCTATCCGGTGGTCAGCAGCAGCGCGTTGCACTTGCCCGTGCGCTTGCAACTTCGCCCGGCATGCTGCTGCTCGATGAGCCCTTGAGCGCACTCGATGCCAAAGTCCGCGCTCATCTGCGGCATGAAATGAAGCGGTTGCAGCGGACACTCGGGATCACGACGATCATGGTCACGCACGACCAGGAGGAAGGCCTGTCAATGGCCGACAGGATCGTTGTCATGAATCATGGCGTCATCGAGCAGGTCGGAACGCCGCTCGAGGTCTATCGCAATCCAGCAAACGCTTACGTCGCCGACTTTGTCGGATCGATGAACTTCCTGCACGGCGAGGTCGTCGCTCCAGGGGTTATTAAGGTCGGGCAGCTCCATTTGGATGTCGATTGCGAGGGCAAGGGCTTCACCAGCGGAGATCCCGCGATTGTTGCGTTGCGACCGGAAGACGTCGTGGTCAGGGAACTTGATGCCGTAAACACGAACAAGTTCTTGATGACGATACGGGATCTTGAGTTTCTAGGTTCATTCTGCCGTGCGAACCTGGAAGTGGCCGGAGCGGCTGATGAAACGCTCGTCGCCGACTTTTCAATCAATGCGATGCGCGATTTCGATCTCGACGCCGGTCAACAACTGGAGATCGCCCTGCCAAAAGAGCGCTTGCAACTGTTTGCGAACGATCTGGAAAGTGCAGAGATATGACAGCGGTGGATGCCGGCCGCGGCCACGCACATGTCCGGCAAGCACGCTTGCTCCAGCGGGTGGGAAATATTCCGGGCGAAGCGTGGATCAGATTCGGCGGCATTGTGTTGGTTTGTGCCGCGCTCGCCGTGTTCGTCGGGTTGCCGCTCTACGCGATCCTATCAAAAAGCGTGCAGGATACCGATGGTGCCTATGTCGGCCTGGCAAACTTTCGCGAGTACTTCTCTTCAAGAGGCCTGGTCCAATCTATCGGAAACAGCCTTACGATCGCGGCGCTAACGACGGTCATTGCGAGTTCCCTGGCGTTTACGTATGCCTATGCCCTGACGCGGAGCTGCATTCCATGCAAGCGGCTGTTTCGGGCGATCGCGACAATCCCCATTCTTGCTCCTTCTCTACTTCCCGCGATTTCGCTGGTTTATCTCTTTGGCAATCAGGGGATGGCCAAGGGCCTTCTCATGGGCAACACGATCTACGGCCCGATCGGCATCATGATCGCCATGGTGTTTTATATCTTTCCGCACGTACTGATGATCATGATCACCGCCCTTTCGACGACAGATGCGCGGTTGTATGAAGCAGCACGGGTTTTGGGTGCGGGGCGGCTGAGAATTTTTGCAACCGTCACGATCCCCGGGGCAATCTACGGCATCATCTCGGCGGCAATTGTCGCGTTTACGCTGACGATTACCGACTTCGGGGTGCCGAAGGTCATCGGCGGTCAGTACAATGTGCTGGCGACGGATGTTTACAAGCAGGTCGTTGGACAGCAGAATTTCTCGATGGGGGCCGTCGTCGGGCTTGTGCTTCTGATCCCGGCACTTGTGGCGTTTGCGGTCGACCGATGGGTGCGCAAGAAGCAGGTGGCAGCGCTGTCTGCGCGTGCCGTGTTATTCCAGCCCAAACCTGAGAAGCTCAGGGACACGCTGCTCTTCCTGTTTTGCGTGGCCATGACCGTCTTCCTTGTCGGGATATTGGGCGTGGCCGCATTTGCATCATTCGCGAAGTTCTGGCCGTATGACCTCAGCATGACGCTCGCGCATTACGACTTCGATGCCGTTGACCCGAACGGCTGGTCGTCGTTCTACAATTCGCTGACGATGGCCGGGCTATGCGCAGTGTTCGGGACCGCGGTCGTGTTCATTGGTGCCTACTTTGTCGAGAAGGGGCAGGGGTTCAACTTCTGGAGGGGGCTGCTGCATCTGATTGCCATGATTCCGATGGCTGTACCCGGCCTGGTGCTTGGCCTTGCCTACGTCTTCTTCTTTTCTACGCCGGAAAATCCGCTGAACTTCCTCTACGGCACAATGGCAATCCTCGTGATTTGCACGATCGCCCATTTCTATACGGTCACGCATTTGACCTTGCTGACGGCGCTCAAGCAGATCGATGGTGAGTTTGAGGCGGTGTCGGCGTCGCTCAAAGTGCCATTCTACCGAACCCTATGGAACGTGCATGTGCCGGTATCGCTACCGGCGATTTCGCAGGTCATGATGTACTTCTTCGTTAATGCGATGACCACGGTATCGGCGGTCGTGTTTCTCTATTCTCCCGATACAAAGCTTGCCGCGATCGCGGTTCTGAACATGGATGATGTGGGAGACCAGGCGCCGGCTGCCGCGATGTCGATGATGATCGTGGTGACGTCATTGACCGCGATGCTCGTGCACGGACTCTTGATGCGCGTCATCAATGCACGCAGTCAGGCCTGGCGGAATGCGTCGCAATAACTACACCGTTCTCAAGATTGATTCAGGCTGATCTGGAAGTCAAAAGGTCCGCGTCCGGCTGCGCGGACTTTGATAACATGACCGCTCGGCAAGGGAAGCTTGAAGGGGGCGATTCCGCGGCGCGAGATCGACAAGATCTAAGGCATCTCGCAGCAAAACGGATTGCCTCATAAGGGAGCAACGCGACCCGGCCGAAAGGCCGCCCCGCCGGAGCCGCCGCGCGAAGCGCGCATAGCGGCGTGAGGCAATGAAACCCGAAGGGAGCAACGCGACCCGGCCGAAAGGCCGCCCCGCCGGAGCCGCCGCGCGAAGCGCGAACAGCGGCGTGAGGCAATGAAACCCAAAGCGAGGCGCATTTTTTGCGACGCGCTTCAGGTCTCGGCCATCGAACGCACAACCTGCAGGAATGCCTTGTTGATCGGGTCGTCCTTGCGGTCGGATCGGCAAATCGCATACTCGAGAAGGTCGAGCTTGGCGCCTCGGATTGCAAGTTTGTGGAGACGTGCATCGTGTCCGATCTCGCGTTCGCTCACGAGGCCGACGCCCATCCCTTCCGCAACGGCTTCCCTCACGGCCTCACGGCTACCGAGTTCGACAGAATGACCAATCCTGCATTGGGCTGCACTTAATGCAGCTTCGAATACGGACCGGGTCGTAGAACCTGTCTCACGCAGTATGATTGTTTGTTCGCGCAGTTCATCCAGCTTCACGCTGCGCCGGATAGCCCAGGAGTGGCCACGTTCCACAAATGCAACGAGACGGTCCTTCTGATAGGGAACGCGATACAACCTCCGGTCCGGTTCGACTTCGGGAAGAATGCCGATATCGCGAGTGCCGTTCAGGGTGTCGGCCAAAATGGACTTTGAATTGCCGAACGAGACCGACATGTTGATTTTGGGGTAGCGGCGGCCGAAGGCGGCGAGCAACGGGATCACGAAGTAGGGTGAATCCGCACTAACACGAAGACGTCCTTCGGCCAGTCCCTGTGCCGCCGTCAGGAGCTGGCGCGCCTGTGATTCAATCGCGAAGTAGCGCTGGGTTATCTCAAACAGTTCGCGCCCGAAGGGTGTTATTTCGATCTCTCTACTGCCTCGGCGAAAGAGCTTGACGCCGTAGCTTTCCTCAAGTGCCCGAACGTGACCAGACAGCGCTGGTTGCCCGACCCTGAGCACGCTTGCCGCCTTCGTAAAGCTTGCTTCAGTGGCAACGGCGTGGAATGCGCGAAGCTGGGAATGATTCATCTGTTTTTCTGATGGGATGGTTCAGGTTTATGCATTTGAGAAATGTTAGGCGGGCGATATATTTCCGTCAATCGAATTGGTCGAGCTAGACGAGGAGCGTCAATCATGGACGTCAAATCCGGTTCAGTCGATGAACGGAGCCGATCTGCATCCCCAACCGGAGATCCATGGCTTCTTACGCCAGGTCCGCTGACAACTTCGCGGGAGGTCAAGCAGGCAATGATGCACGATTTCGGGTCTCGTGACGGCCACCTGATCGCTGTCAATCAGCGCATTCGGGACCGCCTGGTTGCGATTGTCAACGGCGGGGAGGCGTACACGACGGTACCGCTACAGGGCAGTGGCACCTTTGTTGTGGAGGCGATGATCGGGACATTCGTGCCACGCGACGGCAAGCTGCTCATTCTCGTCAATGGTGTTTATGGAGAGCGGATTGCCAAGATCTGCCAGTACCTTGGTCGGCCACACGCGATCGTGCGAACGGCTGAGAACAAACCCGTAAGTGCGAAAGCGCTGGATGAGGCGTTGTCGGCCGACAGGCTCATTTCCCATGTTGTCGTGATTCATTGCGAGACGACCACCGGTATCTTGAATCCGTTGCAACAGATTGCTGATGTAACGGCACGTCACGGTCGGTCGCTTCTGGTCGATTCCATGAGCATCTTCGGTGCGACCGAAATCGATGCGACCAAGACGAAATTCGATGCAGTCGTGGCATCTTCGAACAAGTGCCTCGAGGCAACGCCTGGTTTCGGGTTCTGCATCGCAAGACGGGAGGCGCTGGAAAAAACACAGGGCAATTCTCCTTCGCTTAGTCTCGATCTCCACGACCAATGGGTGTCGATGGAGCGCACGAAACAGTGGCGGTTCACGCCACCGGTTCACACGATCATGAGTTTCAATAAGGCTCTCGATGAGTTCGATGAGGAGGGCGGCGTCGCCGGTCGGAGCGCGCGATATAAAGAGAACTGTCGAACGTTGGTTGACGGCCTCTACAAGCTGGGCTTCGAAACGCTGTTGCCGCAGGACTTGCAGGCACCGATCATCGTGACCGTTCTCAAACCAAAGGATCCTTTGTTCGATTTTGAGGTTCTTTATGACAAGGTGCGGGAGCGAGGTTACATCCTCTATCCGGGAAAGCTGACCGTGGCAGATACGTTCCGCATCGGGTGCATAGGGCGGTTGGGAAAGACGGAAATCGAAGGCGCTCTGGCTGCGATCCAATCCGTTCTGGATGAAATGGGTGTAAAGGAATGCGCACCAATGGCGGCCTGAGTCCAACTCAGATGTCAGGCCGGCCGATCAAGCCTTTGGTGCCAGATTGCCTAGTGCAATGCGCCGGCGGTCAAGATTTCGGAGAAGTTCAGTGACCGATAAACCCTCCATCCTTACGATCAATGGGCGTGACTATGCGTGGCCGTCGCAGCCGACGGTTATCGTCTGCGTGGATGGCAGCGAACGGGCGTACATCGATGAGGCGATTGCGGCCGGAATGATGCCTTGGACCGAACTTGCCATACAAAACGGCAGTGACCTGGACGCGCACAGCGTTGTTCCAAGTTTTACAAACCCGAACAACTTGTCGATCGTGACCGGCAGACCGCCTGCGGTGCACGGCATTAGCGGAAACTTCTTCTATGACCGAGAGGCGGATGAAGAAGTGATGATGAATGATCCGAAGTTCTTGCGTGCCGGCACCATCATGGCGGGATTTCAAAAGGCCGGTGCGAAGGTCGCGGTGGTTACGGCCAAGGACAAGCTGCGCAAGTTGCTCGGAGACGGGCTGGCAGTGAGCCCGGAGTGCGCGATCTGCTTTTCCGCCGAAAAATGCAACGAAACGACAATTGCCGAGCACGGCATTGATGATGCGCAGGCGTTCCTCGGATGTGAGGTTCCGGAAGTTTACAGTTCAAGCCTGAGCGAGGTGGTGTTCCAGGCCGGGGTCAAGCTGCTCGAGACGATGCGCCCCGATGTCATGTACCTGTCGACGACGGACTTCATCCAGCATAAGCATGCGCCGGGCGACCAGGAAGCAAACGCGTTCTACCAAATGATGGACAGCTACTGGGCCCGCCTCGACGAGCTTGGTGCGATTATCGTTCTGACGGCGGACCACGGCATGAACCCGATGCACAAGGCCGACGGTACGCCGGATGTGATCTATCTCCAGACCATTCTGGATGACATGCTGGGTAAAGGTGCGGCACGTGTCATTTGCCCGATTACCGATCCCTATGTCGTTCACCACGGTGCGCTCGGCGGATTCGTGACAGCCTATCTGCCAAGCGGTGCGGATGTCGGTGACGTTTGCCGTCAGCTCAAAGACATCGACGGTGTTGCCTGGGCCGGGTCCGGCGCCGAGGGATGCGCCAAGTTCGAGCTGCCTGAAGACCGCCTCGGCGACATTATCGTTATTTCGGCGCGCAACAAGGCTATAGGTGCCAGTCCCGAGCAGCACGATCTTTCCGGTCTGAAAGAACCATTGCGGTCGCATGGCGGCATGTCCACGCAAGTCGTGCCGATGATCGTCAACCGCAAAGTTGCCGGCATCGATCCCGACAGGCAACTGCGAAACTTCGATGCGTTTTCGGTTGGTCTCAATCATGTCGTCCAAACCAATATACAAGCTGCGGAATAGGAGGTGGCTATGAGCACTGCGGAGAGTTTGCCGGCCGTAATCGCTGAGTCGATGCGCATAGGCGGTCGCAAAGTCACCACCAAAGACGTCGTCGAGGTGCGCTACCCGTATACCAACGAGGTTATAGGGACGGTGCCGGCGGGCACGGCCGAACATGCGCGCGAAGCCTTTGAGATTGCCGCAAACTACAAATCGAAACTGACGCGGTACGAACGCCAGCAAATCCTGTTCAGGACGGCCGAGCTCATTCGCGAACGCAGGGCAGATATTGCAGACGTGCTGACGCTCGAACTCGGCATTTGCAAGCAGCATTCGCTCTACGAGACGGGCCGGGCGTACGATGTCTTTACGCTGGCAGGTCAGCTAACCATTATCGACGATGGACAGATTTTCTCGTGCGATCTGACACCGCAGGGCAAAGCGCGGAAAATTTTCACAAAGCGCGAGCCGGTGAGGGCGATTTCGGCGATCACGCCGTTCAACCACCCGCTTAACATGGTTGCGCATAAAATCGCACCGGCTATTGCGACGAACAACTGTGTCGTTTGCAAGCCGACCGAACTTACCCCGCTGACCGCGATCACACTAGCCGATATTCTCTACGAAGCCGGGCTGCCGCCGGAAATGTTCCAGGTGGTGACCGGATGGCCCGCCGATATCGGCGAGGAAATGGTCACTAACCCCGACATCGACATCATAACATTTACCGGTGGGGTCAAGGTCGGCAAGATGATTGCCGAAAAAGCGGGGTACAAGCGCCAGGCGCTTGAACTCGGCGGCAATGATCCGCTGATTGTCCTCAACGACCTCGACGAGGCAGATCTCGACCGTGCGGCCGCAATTGCGGTGGCGGGGGCAACGGCGAATTCCGGCCAAAGGTGCACCGCTGTCAAGCGCATCCTGGTCCAGGAGTCGGTCGCCGAGGAATTCGTGCCCAAGGTTCTCGAAAAGGCCAAGGCAATCAAGTTCGGAGATCCGCAGGACCTTGAAACCCAGCTTGGCTGTGTAATTCACGAACAGGCCGCTGAGACCTTCGAGTGGCGAGTCTATGATGCCGAGAAGATGGGCGCCACGGTGCTTTACGATCCTGGTCGTCAGGGGGCGTTGCTGCCGCCGATCGTGGTCGATTACGTGCCGCACGATTGCGAACTCGTCATGGACGAAACCTTTGGGCCGGTCGTGCCCATTGTCCGGGTTCCGGACGATGATGAGAAGGTGATGGAAATCTCGAACTCCACGGACTTCGGATTGTCTTCCGGAGTGTGTACGAACCGGCTGGATCGCATTACGGCCTTCATCGAGGGGCTTGATGTGGGCACAGTGAACATTTGGGAGGCGCCGGGCTATCGGATCGAAATGTCGCCGTTCGGCGGGATTAAGGATTCTGGCAACAGCGTCAAAGAGGGCGTGCTCGAAGCCATGAAGTTCTTCACCAATGTGAAGACCTATTCGCTGCCCTGGCCTGCATGACCTGTGCAACTCAAGCTGGTGGAGGCGAAATTGCCGCCACTGAAGGGTGCTTGCTGGTTAGGGTGATGCATGCGGCTATCGCTGGTGAACTGCCCGCCGCCTAGGAGCTGAATACGTCAGTTCCAAACAGGCGGGCACATTGGCCGATGGCGGTCCGTCCATCGCCGGCAGAGTCGCGTATCTCGGATGTTCCTTGGCGTGACCTCGTTCATACTATGCGAAGGTACTCGCAGCATGAGAGTGGCTTGCGGGACGCAAGAACTGAAAGGAGACGCAGCAGACCTCACGACGACATTACCTGCGGAAGAATAACAAGAATGGACATCTCCGGCACTGAACTTCTGGTCCGTATTGGCGGCAGCGCGACGTTGCTCCTTTGGGGCGCACGCATGACGCGGACGGGCATGACGCGGGCATTCGGCACCGACATTCGTCGCGTGCTTGCTGCTGGAACAAGGAACAGGTTCAGTGCTGCGCTGGTCGGACTGTTTGCCGCTGCAGCCCTGCAAAGTTCGACGGCGGTTGCGATTCTGGTAGCTTCCTTCGCCTCCGCCGGTGCGCTTACCGTTGCCGGTGGGCTTGCAATCATGCTCGGGGCCGACCTTGGCAGCGCGCTCGTTGCGCAAGTGCTTTCGCTCAAAATCCAAGACTTGTGGCCGGTGCTATTTTTCGCTGGTTACGTGTTGCACGCTACGTTCTACAACGGCAGTGCCGTGGGCAAACAGCTCGGTCGCATTTTGATGGGGCTGGGCTGCATCTTCCTTTCGCTCGGTTTTCTTGCGAGCACAGCCGGAGTCGTGCGTGACAGCGATGTCGTCAGAGACGTGCTTGCCTCGCTTGGCGGTGAGCCGCTAATCGCGATCATGCTGCTGGCGCTTCTGACGTGGCTTGCGCATTCCAGCCTTGCTGTTTTGCTGCTGGTCGCCGTGCTTGCCGGTAGCGGGGCCCTGGCCTTTGGGTCGCTGCCTTACGTCATGGTGCTTGGGGTCAACGCCGGGGCGGCGTTGCCAGCGCTGATGATGGGGCTGAAGGAACCGCCCAAGGCCCGTCGTATTTTGCTCGGCAACTTCATTTTCCGGCTCATCGGCGTGGCCGTGGCTTACTTTGCTTTGCCGTTGTGGGTGCCGCTTGCGCAAAGTATTGATGTCGAACTTGGACAACAGCTCATCCTGGTCCACATCGCGTTCAACATATTGCTGGTGGTCGGATTGATCGGGACGACGACGATTGCTTCACGCTTGCTGGAGAATTTCGTGCCGGATGCGGAAGAGGTCCACGACGAGTGGTCGCCGCGCCACCTTGATCCAACCGTCAATGATACGCCGCCGCTTGCTTTGACAATGGCTGCAAGGGAAACGTTGAGGATGGTGGATCTCGTCGAGATCATGCTCTCGCAGGCCATTGAGGCGCTTAAGCAGGACAATGCCAGGATTTGCAGCGAAACGGGAAGTTTGGACGATTCCATCGATCGGCTCTACACGGCAATCAAGCTCTATTTGACAGACCTCACGCGTTCTGAACTGCAGGAGCGCGAAAGCGCGCGCTCGTTGGAGATCATTACGTTCACGACCAATCTTGAAAACGCAGGCGACATCATTGACCGCAGTCTGCTGGATACGATCCGCAAGAAGATCCGCAATGGCCACGACTTTTCCGATGAAGGATTTGCAGAGTTGATGCAAGTCTACGACTACGTCAGGGAAACCATTCACCTGTCGGCCAATGTTTTCATGGAACAGAACCTGGAGTCGGCCCGGGCCCTGCTGTCGCGGAAAGAGAAGTTCCGGGATCTCGAATTCGAGAGCATGGATCGCCACTTCGATCGCCTGCGGGACAGAACACCGGAGACTGTTGCCACCACGTCGTTCCACATTGATATCTTGAAGGACTTGAAACGGATCAATTCGCTGTTTGCCTCGGTCGCCTATCCGATTCTGGATGCATCCGGTGAGTTGCGGCCGTCGCGCCTGGAATGATCTCTCGGTCAGGAAAAGGGCAGCGGTCACCGCGGCGGATCAACCGTCTGGCAGTTTGCGTTCGCGAATGCGCCGACCGTCTCGAACGCGGTCGCTCGGATGGAGGATGACTTCCTCTCCTGCTTCCAGACCCTTCAGGATTTGGACATGCTCGCTATTGCGTCGACCGGGCTGAACCTTTCTCAGTCGCGCCACACCGCCGTCGTTGACGAACACGGCCCATTCCGCTGCCTTGCGGAACATGGCACTGAGCGGTACGGACAAAACTTTGTTGCCTGACCAGACGATGATTTTGACGTAAACGCGGTAGTTGTGGCCAAGACGCAGGCGCTTGGCAAACGGCTCGATGATCCTCAGGCGAACGTTGACGCGTTGTTCTTCAATGCCGAGAGCCGAGACCTTCCTAAAGCCCGTCGGTTCAACGCGCGTGACAATGCCGTGCAGCAACCCAACACCACCCCATGACGATATTTCCGCGTTTGCACCCTCCGGCACCTTGACGGCATCGGCGGATAGCAGATCGACTACGATTTCGAGATTGCTTGGATCTCCCAGTTCCAACAGAGGTGCTCCAGACTGCACAACAGTCTCACTCTCGGTAATCATGCGAATAACGCGACCGGAAACGGGGGCGTAGACCTGGACGCAGCAGTTCGCTGCTACTTCATCCAATTCGGCGGTCGGTTCGATGAGCTGTGCCCGGGCGCTTTCGAGTTCTCTTTCCCGCACACTGAGTTCTGCCAGTGCTGTTTGCAGGGCGGCTTCGGACGTTTTTTGAGCCAACTGCGCTTCATCGAACCGGCGGCGGCTGACGGTGTTTCTCTTCAAGAGCTCGTTTGCGCGTTTGAGTTCTTTATTGCGGAAATCGAGGTCCGCTTTCGCGCGTCCGACCCGGGCTCTGGCCAGTGCAACTGCCGACTGGGCGGCTGCCGCGCGGGCATCGAGGATGCGTCGCGTGCGCCGGTCAAGAAACGACGGGATGACCGGTTCAAGCGAGGCAACGACCGTTTTGCCTTCGCGCACAGGGTCTCCGACCTTGAGTTGAGATCGCTTCACCTTGCCTGCGATCGGGGCGGAAACGCGAAACACATTGCGTAGCTCGGTCACGCCTTCCTCGTCGATGGTTACACGCATCGGCAGGTGTTTCAGTTCGTAGAGGTCGACGGCGACCGGGTCGTCCCGCAACAGCCAGGCCACCAGCAAGACGGCTGCAAGTGCACTGCCCGCGTAGGCAGCCGGGCGTCGCCACTCTGGCTTGAAACGAATTTCGGAGAACATGATTTATTCCCGGGTTTTCAAAACTCTGATGAGATCCAGCTGATCAATCCGCTGGCGCACGACGAGGGCGGCAAGCAACGCGGCGGCGAGCAAGATGAGAGAGGCATAGATGTAGGTATGGCGGGAGATCGCGAAGGGCACGCGATAGAGTTCCGTGTCGAAGCCGCTGATCAACAGCCAGTTGAAGCCATAACCAAATGCCCAGCTCAGCGGCAAGGCCAGGATCGTGAGCAATGCGATCTCGCCAAGCAGGACGGCTGAGACTTCGGCGCGCGTAAAGCCAAGGACACGTAGGCTTGCCAGCTCGCGGCCACGCTCCGAGAGCTGGATGCGAGCACTATTGTAGACCACGCCAAAACAGATGATGACGGCGAGAATGATGAATGTCGTCATCATGATGTTAATGTTGCGCGCAAGCGTCTGCCGGAACATTTCAAGCGATGCTTTCTGCAGCATCACGGCGGCAACCGCGGGCATATCCTTGAGTTTGCGATAGAGCCCGTTCAGATGCAGTCGATCGACCATGAGGTCGGCTGCGGTTGCGACGTCACCTTCCTGCGCATGACGATTGAGATTGGAAATTTCCATGATCGCCAGCAGTCCGACATAACCTTGCAAAACCGCTGTTACGGGGATGTCGAATGTTCGTCGTTTGCCCTGAGTCAACTCGACGCTAACGATGTCGCCACGGGTGACGTCGAGAATCTCTGCAAGTTTTTCGCTCAACGCAATACCAAAGTCGGGAACGGCGATCGGTTCCAGCTGCAACCCCAGCAGTTGCTGCAGGCTTGATTTCGCGCCTAGTCCCTGGACTGCGATCTGCTTTTGGCGATGCGCGTGGTGGAGCTTTGCAGGAATGGTTCTGGTCGCTTCGACTTTGCGGACGCCGGGCAGGACGGCAAGGTCATTGACCACGCGCATCGGTTTGATTTCGCGAAACGTGACGGTCGCGTCCTGTCGCTGCAGGCGAAAGTAGGTGACGTCGATCATGAACTCAATCGAATCCCAGGTCGACATCGACATGATCAGGAGGCCGCCGGACGCTGCCATGCCAACGATCGTCAATCCCAAGCGGATGGGAAAGCGCAATGTGTGGCGCAAGATCATGTTGATTGCACTGGGAAGCATGCGGGCCAGGCGCGATAGTGCAAACAAGCTGCGGCCGTAGTTCGGCGGCGCCGGCGGCGACATCGCGACTGCCGGCGACAGCCTGACTATCCCGCGCACTGCCACGAGCGCCCCGAGCCAGGCAGCGGCAAAACTTGCAACGCCCGCTGCCGCAAAGACGTCGAGCGGGTTGAGAAATACCAGAAACGGAAAATGGAAGAACTCCGCATAGAGCTCCGTCATGCCGCGCCCGAGATACATGCCGGCCAGCAGACCGATTGCAATGCCGGCTGCAGCGATTACCGATACGAATTTGAGGTAGTGGGCAGCGATTGCACGAGAGCTGTAACCCACGGCTTTGAGAAGGCCGATCTGTTCGCGTTCGCGCGCAATCAGGCGGCCAAGTGCCATGTTAATGAGGAAGGCAGCGACCGCGAAGAATATCGGCGGAATGATGCGGCTCATTGTGCGCAGCTGGTTGAGTTCAGCGTCGATGAAGGCGTGCGAGAGTTGGTCCTTGCGCAAGAAGGCACCCGTGCCACCGTAGCGCTCGAGGACGTGGTCAATGCGTTCGACCACAGCCCGCGGCTGTGCCGAGCGTTCGAGCCGGGCTACAACGCCGTTGTAGGCTCCATCGAGGTCGAAGGCGGCTTCTGCTGCACGTTCGTTCATCCAGACAATGCCAAAGCGGCGATCATCCGGGATCAAGTCGCCGGGACCGAGTGCATATATGTACTCCGGACTGAGTACCGTCCCGACAATTTCGAGCTTTTTCTTCCGACCATTCAGAATCGCTTGGAGTGAACTTCCCGGGGCGAACTTGTGCGCCTTCGCGAAGGTTTCACTGACGAGGATTTCACTGGCACGCGTGGCTGAAGGATAGCGTCCGGCCTTCAGGACGAGGGCATTGAGGCGGAGGTCACCGTTCGGAGGGATGGATAAGATCCTGCCGGTCGCCGGTTGATCAAAGCCGGCAATATCGAGGACAGCGGATTGTTCGATGCGGCCCTCGGCGACGGCAATTCCGGGCAGTCGTGAGATGCGCTCGACGAGGGATCGAGGAAATCGCTTGGCCGTCGCGAAGACTTCGGCGAAGCGATAGCGCTCGTAATAGGCGGCGCGGGTTTCCTCGAGCGAATGATATGCACCGTTGCCGAGAACGACCGTGGCGACGCCGGCTGCTAGGACGAGGGCGATGGCGAGTGCCTGTGCCCACAAGTCCTTCAAGTCCCGCAATAATTTGCGATCAAGTACGCTCACCAACTCACCTCTGCCGGAGAAAGCTGTGTATCGTTTGCTTCGGTGCGCACAATTGCGCCGTCTTGGAGATGGATGACCCGATGGGCGATCTTTCGTGTTGCCTTGTTGTGCGTGATGATCGCCGTTGTCGTGCCGAATTCCTGGTTGACGTCGACCAGCGCCTCCAGAACACGAACGCCGGTTTTGGAATCGAGCGCGCCTGTCGGTTCGTCGCAAAGCAGAACGCCGGGTCGTTTTGCGATTGCGCGTGCGATGGCGACGCGCTGTTGTTCACCGCCGGAAAGCTCGGCTGGAAAATGGTCGATCCTGGCCTGCAGGCCAACGATAGCAAGTGCTTCTTCCGGCGACATGGGATCGGGGCTCACTTCGGTTACCAAGGCGACATTCTCGCGTGCCGTCAAGCTTGGCATGAGGTTGTAGAACTGAAACACGAAACCGACGTGCCGGCGCCGGAATTCGGTAAGTTGATCGTCGGTTGCGTCGGTGATGTCGGTGTCGCGAAAAATTACCTGCCCGGACGTGCCTCTGTCGAGGCCGCCCAGAATGTTGAGCAGGGTGGATTTGCCGCTGCCCGACGGGCCGAGCAGAACCGTCATTTCTCCGGCGTAGAGTTTGACGTTGACGCCGCGCAGAGCGTGTACCTTGACCTCGCCGGTATCGTAGACCTTCGTCAGGTCGCGCGCTTCGAAAACGATTTCAGTCATTGACCACACCATCCACTAGCTTGTGTTTTTAGGGCAATGGCGTGCCAGATGATTTGCGACTGATCAACGAACGGTAGCCGACTGTGCTCTTTCATGTCTGGCGTGGCGAAGACCCTTCGAGACGTTCGTCTCGGTCTTGGCGCACAGACCGTGCGCTCGTTGTTTGATCGTGATCAAGGAACAAGTTCGGCGTGTCTTGCAATGGTGTTGTGCAACGCTTCTCGAGCCTCCACGGGAGCATTGGAGATGGTCGAAAATGCCGGCACCATAGGAGTGATGTCGGGCCTGACAGAGCCGTTGCGCAATATCGGCACGAAACTGGCTGGTTGGTTTGCGCCTGCGTGCGAAGCCACGGTGGTGGACGGTTCTTGCGAAATCGTCGTGGAGCTTCCAGGCGTCAGTGTCGAAGACATTGATGTTGCAGTTCATGACGACAGTCCGGCCTTGCTTTGCAATGGGCGCTCGGAGCAACAGGAAGGCAGCAAGATCTGTTTTTTTCCGGAGCGCTCTTGCGGTGAGTTTCAGCGAGCCGTTCGTTTGCCGCCGGATGCTGGTCCCCAGGTGATCGAGGCAGTTTGCATGGGTGATGTGCTGATGGTGAAGGTGGCCAAACGCAGCTCCGAGAGCAGTGGCCGGAAGTTCGAAATCAAGCAACCGTGATGGCTAGTACCTCCACGGCGTGCCGTGCGATACAATTTACAAGGAGTGCCACGTCATGAATTTTGCCGAGGTGCAAAGAGCGGCACCGTGCGTGCTATTTTTTCTCGTCTTGTCATTCGGCGGGCAGGTGGCGGCGCAAACCCTTGGTGACGCCACAAAAGGGAGAGACTACGCGAAATCCACTTGCGCTGAATGCCATAATGTTGCCCCAGGCGGGAAGACCTCAAAGGTCGTGCGCGCGACGCCGTTCCAGGTGGTCGCTGACACGCCCGGGATGACCGGAACGGCGTTGACGGTGTTCTTTCGCACGCCGCACAAGGCGATGCCGAACCTGATTATTGCCGGCGAGGATGCCGACAACGTCATCGCCTACATCCTAAGTCTCAGGCAGAACTGATTGTTCGCAGGCCGTGCAGGCCAGAGGCAGTAGCGGGTTGATGGTGATGGACAACAATGAACGCGTTGGGGTGATCGTGTTGAAGGATATATTAAGCGTGACTGGCTTGCGGTCCGTATTCGAAGTCTTGCTCGCTTCGTGTTTTGTCTGGACGGCCGACGTGGTTCCGTCTGAGGTAGGACGGACCTAAACCAAAGCTTTCAAGTACACGCCCACGCCGTAGGCAACCGATGCCGCAAGGGCGCCGATTGCAAGCGTCTCCACGGCCGAGCGCCAGGCTGGAGTGAGAGACCAGCGGCTCTTGAGTGCTCCGATGAGCGCAAAAACGATACCTGTAGACAGGATCGATATCTGAAATGCGTCAGACCATCCAAAGGCAAACGGTAACAGCGGCACGGCACCGCAAAGCAGAAAAGATATGAACGTGCTCGCCGCTGCCTTGAGCGGCGAGCGGGGTTCACTGGCAAGGCCGTGCTCATCGCGCATCATGATTTCAACCCAGTGGTCAATATCGTCCGTGATGCTTTCGACGGCTTGGTCCAATGCGTCACCGGTCAGGCCGCGGTTGGCCAACAGCTGGCGCACCTCCTCGCGTTCGCCTTCCGGCACTTCCTCGATGTGGTGGCGCTCGATGGCCTCGATCCGCCGATAATCATCGATTTCGGTCTTGGTGCCGCTGTAATTGCCAGCCGCCATCGAGAACCCGTCTGCCAGAAGATTGGCAAGGCCGAGAATGAGAATGACGCGTGAGCCAAGGTCGGCCCCGACAACGCCGGCGACAATAGCAAAAGTCGTGACGGCGCCGTCAATTCCTCCGTAGACCCAATCGCGCAGGTAGTTCGGCCGCGGTGCTTTGGAGAGGCGGTCGCGAATGGCTGTCGGCGTGTGTTCTGCCTGAAGTCGGGCATTACTCACTTTGGTTTGCCCTTATTGGTCGTCAGTGTGTCCATAAACGTGAGCAGGTTGTTGATCTCGTCCGGATTCAGCACGAATTCCGGCATCTGCGCATGGCCGGTCACGAGGCCCTCTGCCAAAGCTTCCTGCAACGTCCACACGGAATAGCGGTTGGCGATGACGCGGAACGGTGGTGCCTTGGCAAGCTTGCTTTCGCCCGTTGCGCCAACGGCGTGGCAGCGCGCGCAAAGTTTGTCCGCCAAGGCGCGGCCGTTATTGATGATCTTGTCGTCCTGCGCGGCTGCAGCCATTGGCGCGAAAATGTGCAAGACGATCGCCGACACGGCGCCAGCAAATTTGAGCGTCGGCACGGAACTCCCCTCCCTGGTGTCAAAATACCTATTAGGCGTTAGAATTTATGATCGGTCGACGGCTATCCTTGAGGAAGGTCAAGTGACGTGGTTGATCCGTGCAAATAAAGAGACGGCTCAATCAATCAATTTCCTTGCCGATGGAACCTGTCCTTTTCCGTCGGAACGACACGGGCCTGCGGTGTGACGCGATCGAGCAAGAGCGCAGCGATCGCAATCAGTGTGATACCAAGTAGCAACCCAATGATTGGACCTTGCAGAAAAACTGACTTCTGAGAAACTCCGGCACGAATAAAGCGAAGTGACATCTCGCGGATGGGACGGCGGCTCGTGCGGCATGTCGCCGTCGCGAGTTTTCTGGCAAGAGGTAGAACATGACTGCGGAGCGCAATTCGGATCGGATTTGGGACCTCGTCGATTCGCGGGCGGGCGACTACACGGCGTTCTCGGATCGTGTTTTCGACATGCCTGAGATCGCTTACACTGAATTTCGCTCCGTCGAAGAGCATGCCGACATGCTTCAACGGGAAGGCTTCCGCATTTCACGGAACGTCGCCGGGATACCAACAGCGGTCATCGGGGAAGCCGGCGAGGATGGGCCGGTGATCGCGATCCTTGGCGAGTTTGATGCCTTGCCCGGGCTTGGCCAGGTCTCAGGTGTTGCGGAACCGACGCCCGTTGAAGAGGGCGGTCCGGGCCACGGCTGTGGCCACAATCTCCTCGGCAGTGCCGCCATGTTGGCCGCTGCTGCGGTCAAGGACTATCTTGCAGAGCGCGGGCTGAAGGCGCGTGTGCGCTATTACGGTTGTCCGGCGGAAGAGGGCGGTGCCGCGAAATCGTTCATGGTTCGTGCAGGCTTGTTCGATGACGTTGCGGCCGCAATCTCTTGGCATCCGGCCTCGTTTACCGGTGTCAACGAAGCAAGTTCGCTTGCCAATGCGCGCATCGATTACACGTTCTACGGAAAGTCGTCTCACGCCGCAGGTGCACCTGAGCTCGGTCGTAGTGCACTCGATGCGGTCGAGTTGATGAACGTCGGGGTCAACTACATGCGCGAGCATATGCCGGATGCCGCGCGGGTCCACTATGCCTATCTCGATGCAGGCGGAATTGCGCCCAATGTCGTGCCGTCTCGCGCCAAGGTGCGCCAGCTGATCCGGGCAACGACGCTTGGCGACCTCGAACAACTGATCGAACGTGTGCACAAGATCGCCGACGGTGCCGCGCTGATGACCGAAACGCGGGTCGAGAAAAACATGGTGACAGCTGTTTCCAATCTGGTTGGCAACAGGCCGCTCGAGGAGGTCATGCAAGCAAACCTGGACCGGCTCGGCCCGCCGGAGTTCGACGCGCACGACCGCACATTCGCTGATGCGATCAGGCAAACGTTAACCCGGTCCGATATCGAAAACAGTTACCTGCGCATGGGCCGTGATCCCGACTACGACCTTGCGCTTTGCGATTTCGTCGTCCCGCTCGATCGCAAGAGCGGCGGCGGCGAGGGTTCAACGGACGTTGGTGATGTCAGTTGGGCGGTACCAACGGTTCAGGCGCGCGTTGCGACCTGTGCGATTGGTACGCCGTTTCACAGTTGGCAGCTGACCGCTCATGGCAAAACCGGTATTGCGCACAAAGGAATGCTGCACGCGGCAAAGATCATGGCGGCGACTGCGCGCGATCTCTTCGAAGACGCAGGAAAGCTTGAGGCTGCTCGCCGTGCCCACGACGAACTATTGCAGCGCACACCATATACCTGCCCGATGGCGGACGATGTCAGCCCACCGCTTGTCGCACGTTCGTCTTCCGACTAACCGTTTTGAGTGGGCGACCAGGTTGCGTCTTCGTCGAGCGGATAGGCCGGGCGCGGCAGGTGTTGCCACTGGCGGCGCTCCAGTACGGGAGATGTCAGGCCTTCGGTGTCTGCTTCGAACACGCGGTCAGGGCTGAACCACGGCAGAAACCCGGCCCGGAAGTGACCGCGTGATTTCACCACGACAGTATGGGCGCGCCCGATATCCAGGCCGAACATCTCAAAGAATATCGGGTCTGCGGTTTGTGATCGATCCGAGATCACGATGACGGTGATGCCACCGATGCGCAGCGCCGCAGATGGGCCAAGGTGCAGCGCGCGGCCTGCAAGGAGACCTAGGCGGCCAATCACATTCCCGTCGTGAAGTCCGATGACCTCAGCGTCGGCAACGATCGGGCGGTCGTACTGCGAACCAGGTTCGGTATTGAATTCGGCCGTGAACGTGTTGCCGAGACCGGCGGTGTGGGCGGCACGCGCGAGCGGGGGATCGAAGAAGCTGCCGTAAAGGACATCTTCCGGTTTTGCAGCAAGCAGCTCTTCCAGGAATTGCGACGTGCGGCCCGTGCCACCGCCACCCGGGTTATCTCCGGAGTCGGCGAATATGATCGGATCGCGATGGCGATCGAGCGACATGCGAACGGCATCTTCGAGAGACGTTAGCCTTTTCCTGAAGTTTGATCGCGTGTCCCAACCGACCCCTGCCAGTTCTTCCGCGAGTTTTGTTGCGCACGCCAGGTCATCGCGTGCGGTCACGCAGACGGCAAGGCCGTTGTCAGGCGTGTCCGAGAATACAAAGCCACCGAAAATCGAAACATTGAGAATGGCGCCGGCGTGCTCGGCCTGCCGGCGTTGCCCGAGATCGATCAATGCACCGTAAGGGCCGCTGGCCGTCAGCAGGTTGACCGATGCCGGCGTCAACGGCAGGCGCACCATGTGCATTCTGGGAGCGGTACCGCTCAAAATGCGGCGCATCATGACAGCTGCCTCCTCGCCGCGTTCGATCATGTCGACGTGCGGATTGGTGCGGTAACCGATAATCGTGTTGCATGCCGACGCCATGGTGTCGGATATGTTGGCATGGAGATCGAGCGTCACGACAATCGGGACATCGGGACCGACTTGTGCGCGAACCGCCGCAATCAGATCGCCGTCCGGGTCATGACTATCGGTGGCCACCATGGCGCCGTGGTTGGCGATGTATACGCCATCGACTTTGCCCGCGGCACTGAGGCCGGAAACGATAGTTTCCGAGAAGTCCCGCATGACCTTGCTATCGACCGGGCCATGGGGGTGGCAGCTCGCCAGCAGCAATGGCAATGGCTCCCAATTGCCGGTTGCATCCATCATCTTAACGAAGGCGGCCGCTTCCGGTGCAATCACCGAATTCGGTGCGCGGGCGGCGGTCAAAAGCGCCTTTCCTTCCAGAACATAGTGGCTTTCGAAGTCAGCGCGCGTCGCCACAGGTGACTGGCGGTTGCTTTCCAGTATGACGCCGAGGATGGCGATGCGCGGACCTGTCATGAATTCGTCTCTCCGTTGAAGTTCCTGCGTATTCTAGCCCGTATATCCCAATCGCCGGTGCATCGCCATCGAACGGTCATAGCGGTGCTTTCGATCAAATGGCCATTACCGTGCTCGGCATTTGAGACTTGATGCGGACCCGGTAGTTGCTAAGCTTTACTACCAGTTGACAGAATATGCTTCTGGTGCTGGTGTTCCGCGACGCTCGCTCAGACGTCGAGTGAGCGCGCGACAGGTATCCACTAGGCCTTGGCCCGCGCACGCCGCCGAGACCTCACTTGGGAGGACACATCCGTGTATTTTCGCAGCAGACTTGCTCTTGCAGCAATCGCCTGCACGATCTGGGCCGCAGTTCCGGTCCAGGCCAAAGACCTGAAGATCGCGCTCGCGTCCGAGCCGACATCGATTGATCCGCACTTCCACAATCTTGGGCCGAACAATTCTCTGGCGAGCCATTTCTTCAATGGCCTTGTGCATTTTGATGAAAAGCAGCGGGTGCAGGCCGGATTGGCGGTGTCGTGGAAGCCGGTCGACGATTTGACCTGGGAGTTCAAACTGCGCGAAGGCGTGAAATGGCACGACGGGTCTCCGTTTACGGCGGACGATGTCGTGTTCACGATGAACCGCGCGGGCAACGTGCCGAATTCACCATCCAGCTTTGCGACCTACACTAAGGGCAAGACCGCGGTTAAGGTCGATGACCTCACCGTACACATCAAGACCAAGACCCCTTACCCGCTGATGGTCACCGACATGACGACCATCCACATCGTGTCGAAGAAACACGGTGAAGGTGCCACGACCGCGGACTACAACTCCGGTAAGGCGACAGTCGGCACCGGGCCGTTCAAGTTCGTCGAGTATGTTGCCGGTGACAGGATCGTAATGCAGGCCAATCCGGACTACTGGGGCGGCAAGCCGAAATGGGACAAGGTTACCCTGAAGCCGATCAAGGCCGGTCCGTCGCGTATTGCCGCGTTGCTCGCCGGTGATGTTGACGTGATCGAAGGTGTACCGACGGCGGACATTCCCCGTCTCAAGAGCGATCCAAAGGTGCAGCTCTCGAGCGGCATATCCAACCGCGTGATCTACTTGCACCTGGACCATGACCGCGATGACTCACCCTACGTCAAAGCGATCGATGGTGGAGCTATCAAGAACCCTCTGAAGGAGCTCAAAGTCCGCAAGGCGATTTCCAAGGCGATTAACCGCAAGGCGATTGTCGATCGTGTCATGGAAGGTATCGCCATTCCCGCCGGTCAGCTTCTGCCGGAAGGTTTCTTCGGAGTTTCTCCCAACTTGAAGCCCGAACCCTATGACCTTGAAGGTGCAAAGAAGCTGTTGAAAGAGGCCGGTTACGAAAAGGGGTTCCAGTTGACGCTGCACGGCCCGAACGATCGCTACATCAATGATGCGAAGATCGCTGAAGCCATCGGTCAGATGTTGACTCGTCTCGGTCTCAAAATGTCGGTCGAGACGATGACGCGCTCGGTCTACTTCAAGCAGGCCTCGCGTGGCGGCCCGAACAATACACCGAAATTCAGCTTTATCCTGGTTGGCTGGGGCGCTGGAACCGGCGAAGCTTCATCGCCGCTGAAATCGCTTCTGCATACCTACGACAGATCACGCGGGTTCGGTGCATCGAACCGTGGACGCTATTCGAATCCAGAGGTCGACAAGTTGATCGAAACCGCCCTGGCGACTGTAGACGACAAGAAGCGCCAGGACCTGTTGGCGAAAGCAACCGAAGTTGCAATTGGTGATCTCGGCATCATCCCGCTGCATTATCAGGTCAACACCTGGGCCTCCAAGAAAGGGTTGAGCTACACGCCGCGAACCGACGAGCGCACGGTCGCAATGATGGTCAACTAGTGTAGCGCACCAGACGTTTGATGCCTGTGTGCGGCTGGTCTCTCAACCAAACGTCAGGTGCGAAAGCTACACTAGAAACATAGGCTTGCTCGTGTTCCTTATGGTTCTGACATTTGCTCTCGACCTCGCCGTACGGGGCAGCAAATGTCAGAATCGGAACACTGGCGCGGCTGGACGCGCGAGCCAAGCGTGGCGGGCGTGCTGCCAAAGCGTGCCTGCCACGAACCCGTCTGCGGACAATTGTTCGCGGGCATCGCATTTCCATGAAGGGCAGGGACCGTGACCGCCTTCCTCATTCGACGACTGATGCAAAGCGTTCTCGTCGTCTTTATCATGTCGGTCGTTGTGTTCTTCGGCGTCAACGTCGTCGGCGATCCCGTGGACATGCTGGTCAGCTCGGATGCGACTCAGGAAGAGATTGATGCGGTCATCAAATCGTTTGGGCTCGACCGACCAATCTGGGAGCAGTACTGGCGGTTTGTCGTTGGAGCTGCGAGCGGCGATCTCGGCAAGTCCTTCATTCACGGTACACCGGCTCTGCCGCTGATCCTCGAGCGCATGCCGGCGACGATGGAATTGGCCATTAGCGCGCTCATCATGGCCGTCGTATTCGGCATTCCACTGGGTCTTTATGCCGGTTTGAAACCGGATGCGATGTCGTCGCGAACGATCATGGCGGGATCAATCCTGGGTTTCTCGCTTCCCACGTTCTGGGTGGGCCTGATGCTGATCATGATCTTTGCCGTCATGCTCGGCTGGCTGCCTTCGACCGGGCGCGGCCCGACGGCTGAATTTCTCGGCATCGAGTCGAGCCTGTTCACGTGGGACGGCCTCAGATACGTGCTGCTGCCGGCGCTCAACCTTGCGCTCTTGAAGATTTCGCTGGTCATCCGACTGACGCGGGCCGGAACACGTGAAGCCATACATCAAGATTACATCAAGTTTGCGCGCGCGAAGGGGTTGTCGCAGCGACGGATCGTCGGTCTGCATCTGCTAAAGAATATCTTGATACCGGTGGTGACAGTGCTTGGGCTCGAGTTCGGCAGCCTGATCGCATTTTCGGTTGTCACAGAGACGATTTTTGCGTGGCCCGGAATGGGCAAACTGCTGATTGACTCCATACAGCAGCTCGACCGGCCGGTGATTGTCGCCTACCTCATTATCATCGTGTTGTTCTTCGTGTTCATCAATCTCGTCGTGGACATTCTGTACTCGATCCTCGATCCGCGAGTCCGGCTGGGAGACCAGAAAGCATGAGTACGGTCGACACCCAAAAGCCCGTCCTGGGCGGCGTTGAAGAATTTCCAGCGGCAAAGGCCGAGGACGGGCCGATCAGAACGGAATCGCCGTTTCGCCGATTTGCATCGGAGTTTCTCGAAAGCCCGGTTGCCACGTGCGCACTGGTGTTGCTGGCGACAATCATTGCACTTGCGCTGCTGGCGCCGTTGATTTCGCCACAAGATCCCTACGACCTCGGGCAGGTCGATATCCTCGATGCCAGGCTGCCGCCCGGTGAGCAAAGCGCGTCGACGGGCATGACGTTTTGGCTGGGCACAGACGGTGCCGGCCGGGACATGTTCTCCGGCATCCTATACGGCCTCAGGATCTCGCTGGCAGTCGGCGTGTTCTCCGGTTTCCTGGCGATGGCGATTGGTGCGGTCGTCGGTTTGACTGCTGCCTACGCCGGCGGGCGTGTCGAAGCGATCATCATGCGCCTTGTTGATCTACAGCTTTCGTTTCCTGCAATCCTGATCGCGCTCATGCTCGTGGCGGTCTTGGGCAAGGGAATCGACAAGATCATCATTGCTCTTGTCGTTGTGCAATGGGCCTATTACGCGCGTACCGTGCGCGGTTCGGCATTGGTGGAGCGGCAGAAGGAGTACGTCGAGGCAGCGCGCTGTCTGAACCTCAGCCACCACCGGATCTTGTTCCGCCACATCTTGCCGAATTGCCTGCCGCCGCTGATCGTCGTGGGTACGGTACAAACGGCACACGCAATCGCACTCGAAGCAACGCTGTCATTTCTGGGTGTCGGCCTGCCGCAAACCGAGCCGTCGCTGGGGCTGTTGATCTCCAACGGTTTCGAATACCTGCTCTCGGGCAAATACTGGATCAGTACGTTTCCCGGCATCGCGCTGTTGCTGACAATCATGTCGATCAATCTTGTCGGCGATCAGTTGCGCGATGTTCTCAACCCGAGACTACGCCGATGAGTGGAGGTAGCAGCGCGCCAACGCTCAGAGTGGATGACCTGCGCACGCATTTCTTCACCAAGGATGGTGTGGTCAAGGCGGTGGACGGTGTGAGTTTCGAAGTCGCGCCGGGCGAAATCCTGGGGCTGGTGGGCGAATCCGGCAGCGGTAAATCGATCACCGGCTTTTCGATCATGGGATTGATCGACCCACCCGGTCGCATCGTAACCGGTCAAATCGAGTTTCAAGGCAAGAACCTGGTCGAACTCGATGAGGAGTCGAAGCGGGATATCCGGGGAAACCGCATCGCGATGATTTTCCAGGACCCGATGATGACGCTCAACCCGGTGCTGCGAATCGATACGCAAATGGTTGAAGCGGTTCAGGCCCATCGTAAGGTCGAGCGCCAGGAAGCCGTGCAATTGGCCATCGATGCGCTGGCCCAGGTCGGCATCCCGTCACCGGAACGCCGCCTCAAGACCTATCCGCACGAGTTGTCGGGTGGCATGCGCCAGCGTGTGGCGATTGCGACTGCCTTCATAAATCAGCCTGATTTGATTATCGCTGATGAGCCGACGACGGCGCTCGATGTAACGATCCAGGCGCAGATTTTGTTTGAGGCCCAGCAACTGTGCCGCAAGACCGGTGCGGCGATGATCTGGATTACGCATGATCTCGCGGTGGTTGCGGCGCTTGCCGATCGCATCGCCGTCATGTACGCCGGCCGCATTGTCGAAATGGGTACGACGGACGACATCATAGACCGACCGTTGCACCCCTATGCCGAAGGATTGATAGGTTCGGTCCCGAGCCAGAACAGCCGCGGTCGGCGTTTAACGCAGATCCCCGGAATGACGCCATCGCTGCTCAACCTGCCAGAGGGCTGCGCCTTCCGGAACAGATGTCCTTATGCCGATGGTGCCTGCCAGACATCACCTGACATGAGTTTTCCCGAGGCCGGTCGCAGTGTCCGCTGCTTTCATCCATTGCAGATGGAGGCAGCTGAATGAGTACCAATGGCCATGATGCGGAAGCGGCCGCTGTCACGACCCCGATCGTCGAGGTGCGCGGGCTGACAAAGAATTTCGTCAAGAGACTGGATCTCGCGGGTCGCATCGCAGCGCGCCTTGGGTCGGATTTGCGTGATGAAACGGTGCATGCCGTGGACAGCGTCGACCTTGCCGTGGCCGAAGGGGAGGTTGTCGGTCTTGTCGGCGAGTCCGGTTGCGGGAAATCGACACTCGGGCGCATGATCGCAGGGCTACTGACACCGACATCTGGTCAGGTTCTGTTTCGTGGTCGTGACCGCGCTCAGTTGCAGGGTCAGGATGCCGAGCACGAGCGCCTTGCGATCCAGATGATATTCCAGGATCCCTATGCATCGCTCAACCCGCGGATGCGGGTGGAAGGGATCGTCGGGGAAGCGCCTTTGGTGCACGGCCTCGTCAGCAAGGCAGAGAGCTCCGACTATGTTGCAGAGATGCTGCGCAACGTCGGTCTGGATGCGGATTTTCGCAAGCGCTATCCGCATCAATTCTCGGGTGGGCAGCGCAGCCGCATCGGCATTGCCCGCGCGCTTGCCGTAAAGCCGGAATTCCTGGTGTGCGACGAGGCGGTGGCGGCATTGGATGTTTCCATACAAGCGCAAGTGATCAACCTGTTTATGGATCTGCGCGAGCAGTTTGATCTGACGTACCTCTTTATCAGCCACGATCTCAGCGTCGTGCAGCACATTTCGGACCGCATCGTCATCATGTATCTCGGGCGGGTGGTTGAGTCCGGCCCGACGGATGCGTTCTTCGCCGCGCCGAACCATCCATATGCCGAGGCCTTGCTGGCTGAGATCCCGCGTCTCGATCAGCGCAAACGGATGTTCCATCCGATCAAGGGTGAAATCCCCTCGCCTCTCGATCCGCCGCCGGGCTGTCATTTTCACCCGCGTTGTCCGCGTGCAATGGAGCGCTGCCGGATAGAAGTTCCCAGGCTGCGTGAGGTTGCACCGGGGCGCATGTCTGCATGTCACCTGAACGACCAGGCGTAACGCCATTCGGGTACCTGCGCTATTGTTGCGCTTGCCGGTCGCGGAACGGCACACCTGCGATATCGTCTGGACGCAGGTCGCGCATCGGCGCCCACGTTGCCTGATCGGCGATCAGGTCAGCCAGCGCGCCGGCAGCCTCCTCGAGGATCGCCTCTCCTTGATCGGCCGTCGCGCCAACCGGATTGCCCGAAACGCCGTTTCCGGTCATATGGGTAAAGCTGCGCCAGCGGTAAGAGGCTTTTCCAGCCGCAAGGAACCCGGCGCCGCGCTCCGTTGCCAGTGACGCCAGATCACCGGTGTCGACCAGGTCCGGGGTCAGAGCCAGCATCATCGCCGTTTCGCCCTCGCACGCGTGCATGATGTTTGGCTGGTTGTCGAGATGGCGTGCAATATTCTGTCCGGCTTCAGTCACATAGGTGGTCGCGACGATCGTTGCATCGAACTCCATGGCGAGACGTTCGGTTGCCAGCTGCATCGCAATGATATTGCCGCCGTGGCTGTTGGAAATCAGAATTTTCCTGAAGCCGTGGCGGACGAGGCTGCGCACGAGACATCGCAACACGGCAAAGAACGTGTCGTGGTCCAGCGTCAGAGTTCCGCCGTAAGGCATGTGGTGTTCCGAGAGGCCGTGCCATACGACCGGCGTCACTATGGTTGGCCGCCTGTCATAAGCTTTGCGTGCGGCTCTACAGGCGACCTCGTGCCCGATGCGGGTATCTGTCATGACGGGCAAGTGCGGGCCGTGCTGCTCGATCGCGGCGACCGGCAGGATGACGATCGTGTCGCTAGCAGCCAGTGCCCGCAATTCATGCGCCTTCAGACGTGCCCACTCAACTTCATGCATGTTCTGCCCCACTCGTTTGAAACTAACCTCGATGTCGGCTGACCAGCCACTCGTCGGGGCCTATCGTAACCTGTCTGATACAGAAGGAGCAGGGGCAATCTTTGGATTGTTGCGGTCGCGAGAGTGCATTGGAAATCCAACCGTGGGAGAGCCGGTCTGGAGATCATGTTGGTTTACAGGTATCGGACTTGGTTCCTATAGTCGTCCATAGGATCTGTCCTGCATATGGATGACGCGCATGGTGCGCAGCGTGTTGGCACGCAGTGCCGTTTTGATCTTTGTATTGCTCTGTTGGACCAAACGGGCAGAAGCTCAGCCGTGCAATCTCGCGTTGGTGCTCGCGATCGACGTTTCCGGCAGCGTCGATGCGGGAGAGTACGTCCTGCAGATCGAGGGATTGGCGATGGCATTGCGCTCGCCGGAAGTTGCCGAAGCACTGACCGCGGTTGGCCAAGGTACGGTTCTCGTGACGGTGATGCATTGGAGTGGAAATGGCCAGCAGGTGCAGGTGGTTCCCTGGACCCGCATTTTAGATCGAACAAGTGTTCTGCGACTTGCTTCCGAAATTGTGCGAGTTCCACGGCAGTTCGACAAATATTCGACAGCGATCGGTGAAGCGCTGCGCTACGCAAACCGTCGTATTCTCGAACTGCCTTCGGCCTGCCGCCGTCTCGTTATCGATGTCACGGGCGATGGGCGCAGCAATGAAGGCTGGTCGCCGCACCTGATCCGTGACCAGCTTGTTGCGCAGGGTATAACGATCAACGCCTTGGCGATTTTGGCGAATGATCCGAACCTTCTCGGCTACTTCCAAAAACATGTCATTGGCGGTGCGGGATCATTCGTGATGAGTGCGGACCGGTTTGAAGATTATCCCGAGGCGATTAAACGCAAGCTTATTCGCGAGATTTTACCGCCGGTCGTACAGCAAGACCGAGCGCCGGCAATACAAGGGGGACAAGTCAACTCACCGGCGACTTGGCGATGGCGGGCGCGGGTCTTGCGTTAATCTCAATGGGCTGCGGCCCGGTGACTGATTGAGCCGTAAATGACGACGCATGCGAGACGAACAGCATTGAATGCTTTGCTACTGAAACTTCCGGAACAGCTTCGTTGCATCAAAAATCTGCTCGAGGTCGGTCATGCGATCGCTGGTCGTGCCCCAGGTGCGTTGCTGTACGGCGGCGATCATCCATTCGGCGACACTCAATATCACAACGTTTGAGTCCCATGCGGACGGGGCTTCGATTCGGCAGTTGAACTTGTGGGCAGCATGGCGAGTTACGGGTGATCCCCATTGATCAGTGAGAAGGATGACCTCAACGCCACGGCGGGACACAAACTCAGCGAGCTTCAGCAGGTCGTTTTGATAGCGTCGGATGTCGAAGAGGACCAGCACGTCCTCCTTCTTCATATCCATGACGTAATGGGGCCAGGCACCGTCACTCGACGGAATGAGAGTCACGCCTGGGCGAACCATCTGAAGATGGAGGAACAGGTATTCCGCGAGCGTGTGAGTGATCCGCCCGCCGGCCAGGTACACGCCGCGCTCGAAGTCCGCCAGCTTGTCGCAAACGGCGTCGAATTCAGCAGGGTCAATGCCGGACAACGTGTTGCGAAGGTTTTGCAGGATCGCATCGGCGAAACGATTGACGATATGCGTATCGGGCACATCCGCTGACCAGAGCGCATGCTTCGTAAAGGGATCCGAGATCTGTGCCTCGAGTTCATGGCGCAACGCGCTTTGAAAGTCCGCAAACCCGCGGAAGCCGAGCTTGCGGGCCATGCGCGCGACGGTCGGTGTCGAGACGCCGGCAGACTTCGCTACGGCTGTAATGCTCGCCAAGCCTGACACCGGCCAGTTTTCCATCAGCGAGTTTGCCAACTGGCGCTCGGCACGAGTCAATGAATCCAGACGCGCTTGAAGCCGGTCATAGATTGTAACCTCACTGGTCAATGTATTCGGCTCCTCGCGTGGATCATCAGGTTTTCTGAAACGATATTGACAGGGTTGTTACCCTTGTTCAAATTGATACAGAGGGAGATATCACTTGCGAGAGGCCGTCAGCCAACCATCATCTGCCGCGGACATCGGCTCACCTGCGCGCGTTACGCGCGGCAACGGTGCCGGTCCCGTGGTGCTGGTCTGCGAACATGCCAGTCACGCCGTTCCCATGCCACTTGCCGATAGGTTGGCGCCAAACGAAGTGCTGCTCAGTCATGCCGGATGGGATCCCGGGGCGGAAGAAATTGCGCAGCGCCTTTCACGCGCGTTTGATGCGCCGCTCGTGTCCGCGGCGTTCTCACGCCTTGTCTACGATCTCAACCGGCCACCGAACTCACCCGACGCGATCCGGTCGGAAAGCGAAATTCACAAGATTCCCGGCAATTGCGAGCTGACCGAAGAAGATCTGCGTTGGCGGACCGACCAGTTCTACACACCGTTTCACAGTGAGATCGATGCGCTGCTCGAACGGCGCCGCCGCGATGGCCAGGTGAGTGTGCTGGTTACGATACACACGTTTGCTCCGATCTACTTTGGCCGTCGGCGTGACGTCGAATACGGCATTCTTCACGATGCTGATGCACGTCTCGCCGACATGATTTTGGATTGTGCGCCAGCAGTTACAGCGCGCTGTGTTCGGCGCAATGAACCCTACGGCCCTGGTGACGGCGTCACACACACGTTGGCGCACCATGGCCTGCCCAGAGGTCTGCTGAACGTCATGATCGAGGTGCGGAACGATCTTGCGGGCAGCAAGGAACAACAGGACCGCGTAGCGTGTGAGCTGACCAATATGCTGCGCGATGCGTTGACCCGGTTGGGCGTGGTGGCGAAACCTCGCCTGGATGGAGCTTCGATGTGATTGGGGCAATGCGCACATACGTTCGCTGGGTTGACGCGTTCAACTACCGTATCGGCCGAATTGCGATGTATCTCCTGTTCGTCATGATCGCAATCCTGCTTTGGTCTTCGTTCTCGAAAACGTTTTTGCTGCCGTCTCTGTGGACGCTCGAAATGGCGCAGTTCTCGCTCGTGGCCTACTACATGCTGGGTGGCCCCTACTCCATGCAGTTGGGCAGTCATGTCCGCATGGATCTGTTCTATGGCGGGCGCAGCGATCGCACGAAAGCATGGACCGATGCGTTCACCGTTCTGGCATTGATCGCCTATCTCGGGGTGCTCCTGTACGGCGCGATCGACAGTACGAGCTATTCGCTGAAGTACAACGAACGTAGTCCCACTGCTTGGCGCCCATACCTCTATCCCATCAAAATTCTCATGTGCGTCGGCATCGCGCTCATGCTGCTGCAGGCGATCTCAGTCTGGTTCAAGGACATCCTCAAACTGCGCGGGGAGTCGGTGTGATGTCCTATGAATTGACCGCCATCCTCATGTTCGCATGCATGATGCTGATGATGATGACTGGTCAGCGGATTTTCGGCGTTATCGGTTTCGTAGCTGTGATTTTTGCGCTTCCACTGTGGGGCACGGGTGGGGCATCACTCCCGTTCTCCGCTGCGATGAAACTCATGAAATGGTATCCGCTGCTTACGCTGCCGCTGTTCATCTTCATGGGCTACATCCTGTCGGAGTCGCGGATCGCAGACGACCTCTACAAAATGTTCCATGTCTGGATGGGGCCCATCCACGGCGGCCTTGCAATTGGCACGATCGGGTTGATGGTGTTGATCTCGGCGATGAACGGGTTGTCCGTGGCGGGGATGGCGATCGGCGCAACGATTGCGCTTCCCGAGTTGCTCAAGCGCGGTTACGACAAGCGGATGGTCACGGGTGTGATCCAGGCAGGTTCTTCCTTAGGGATCCTCGTGCCGCCGTCCGTCGTGCTCGTGCTCTATGCGATGATCGCGCGCCAGCCCGTCGGGCAACTTTGGCTTGCCGGTGTGTTTCCCGGCCTGATGATGGCCGGCCTGTTTGTTCTCTATGTCGCGATACGGTGCCGTCTTCAACCGCACCTCGGCCCCGTTCTTCCCAAGGAAGAGCGGACTATGCCGCTCGGTGAGAAATTGATGCTGTTGCGTGCCGGTCTCCTGCCAATCGGCATTTTCGTTGCGATGATGGTGCCGTTTGTCAACGGCTGGACGAGTCTGGTTGAGAGCTCGGCGATCGGCGCCCTTTCGGCGATGCTTGCAGCGGTACTGAAAGGCCGTCTGACATGGCAGGTGTTCGAGACGTCAACACGCCAGACGCTCGCAATCTCTTGCATGTTCCTCTGGATCATTCTTGCCGCGCTGTGCTTTGGTGCGGTGTTCGACGGTCTCGGTGCCGTCAAGGCGATCAAGGCGTTTTTCCTGCAGGACCTCGGCCTGGGGCCGTGGGAGATTCTCATCCTGATGCAGCTGTCGTTCCTGCTGCTCGGAACGTTCCTTGATGATACAGCCATGCTGGTGATCGTGGCGCCGCTCTATATTCCGCTGGTAAGGGCGCTCGGCTTCGATCTCATTTGGTATGGCGTCCTTTATACGATCACCTGCCAGATCGCCTACATGACACCGCCCTTCGGCTACAACCTCTTCCTGATGCGCGCGATGGCGCCGAAGGAAGTGACAATTTCCGACATCTACCGCTCCATCACGCCTTTCGTTTTCGTCATGCTGTTGGGGCTGATCATCGTATCCGCATTTCCGCAGATTGCCCTGTGGCTGCCCAACTACGTCTACGGGCGATGACTGAAACCAACAGACAAGAAGGAGAAACCAGCGAAATTCGCTTGCGGGCGACAAGAATGACCACAAAGCATGGAGGAAAGACATGAAAAGCCGACGTGAATTTCTGAAGAAGGCCGGCGTTGCCGGCGCTGCTGTAGGCGCAAGCACACTTGCCGCGCCCGCGGTTCACGCCCAGGCCAAAATCAAATGGCGCATGCAAACCTATGCAGGTGCCGCGCTTGCCGAGCACGTCATCAAACCGGCCATTGATGCTTTCAACAAGGCTGCAAACGGTGAGATGGAAATCGAGTTGTTCTTTGCCGATCAACTTGTGCCGACCGGCGAGCTGTTTCAGGCCATGCAAAAAGGAACCATCGATGCCGTCCAGTCGGATGACGATTCCATGGCATCGCCCACGGAAGTCACCGTGTTTGGCGGGTATTTCCCGTTTGCTTCGCGATATTCGCTCGATGTGCCGGTGCTCTTCAACCAGTATGGTCTCAAGGAGATCTGGGATGCAGAGTATTCCAAAGTCGGCGTCAAGCACATCTCTGCCGGTGCATGGGACCCGTGCCACTTCGCGACGAAAGATCCGATTCACAAGCTGGCAGATCTCAAAGGCAAGCGTGTTTTCACGTTCCCAACCGCCGGGCGCTTCCTGACCCAATTCGGCGTCGTTCCCGTCACGCTTCCCTGGGAGGACATCGAAGTTGCCGTACAAACCGGTGAGCTTGACGGCATCGCCTGGTCAGGCATTACCGAGGACTACACCGTCGGTTGGGCGGACGTGACGAACTACTTCCTGACCAACAATATTTCGGGTGCCTGGTGCGGGTCGTTCTTTGCGAACATGGAAAAGTGGAATGCGCTTCCCGATCACCTCAAGACCATGCTGCAACTGGCCATGGACAGTTCTCATTACTATCGCCAGTGGTGGTACTGGGGCGGTGAAGCCAAGCTGCGGGTACACGGCACGAAGATGAAGCTGACGACCATCCCCGATGAAGAGTGGGCGCAAGTCGAAAAAGCCGCGGTCAAGTTCTGGGATGAGATTGCGAAGGAATCCGAGATCAAGAAAAAGGTCGTGGACATCTTCCGCAAATACAACGCCGATATGGAAAAGGCGGGGCGACCTTATCGGTACAGCTAAGCACGTTTGACGGGAGAACGGCCCCGCCTCCCTCCCGAGCGGGGCCGTTCTTGCGTGTCGTATTACAACAGGAAGATGTTGGTCATGTCCGGCAATTTGACGTTCGACGCATTGAAATCCGCATTTCAGAACGGCGAAATCGATACTGTTCTCGCCGTGCAGGTGGACATGCAGGGCCGCCTGATGGGCAAGCGGTTCCATGCCTCCAATTTCATCGAGAGCGCTCACGAGGAGACACACTCCTGCAACTACCTGCTTGCCACCGACATGGAGATGCATACGGTCGACGGCTATCAGGCGACGAGTTGGGCCGCGGGCTACGGCGATTACATCATGAAGCCGGACATGAGGACGCTGCGGCGCATTCCATGGCTTGAAGGGACCGCAATGGTACTTTGCGATGTGCTTGACCATTACGGGCACACCGACGTTGCGCACTCGCCGCGCGCCGTTCTCAAGAAGCAGGTCGCACGCCTCGAAGCCATGGGCATGAAAGCCATGATGGCGTCGGAGTTGGAGTTCTTCCTGTTTCACCAAAGCTACCGCGAGGTCTTCGAGGGCGGCTATCGCGGCATGAACCTGATCAGTCCCTACAACGAGGACTACCACATCTTCCAGACGTCTAAGGAAGAAGAGGTGATGCGCGACATCCGCAACGGGCTTTATGGCGCCGGCATCCCGGTGGAGTGCTCCAAAGGAGAAGCGTCGGCCGGTCAAGAGGAGATCAATGTCAAGTACGACGAGGCGCTCGCCTCCGCGGACAACCATGCCATCGTGAAGAATGGCTGCAAGGAAATTGCCTTCTCAAAAGGAAAGGCACTGACGTTCATGGCCAAGTGGGACAACGTCGCGGCCGGCTCGTCCTCGCATGTGCATCAATCGCTCCAGAGTGCGGACGGAAAGCCGTTGTTCTATGACCCCGAGGCAGAATTCGGCATGTCGAAGCTGATGCAGCATTATCTCGCCGGACTTCTGTCTCACGCCCAGGAGATTACGTTCTTTCTCGCGCCCTACATCAATTCCTACAAGCGTTTCGTTGCCGGCACGTTTGCTCCCACCAAGGCGGTTTGGAGCCGTGACAACAGGACCGCGGGGTTCCGGTTGTGCGCGGAACATACGGCGGCCGTGCGGATTGAATGCCGTATAGGTGGATCGGATCTCAACCCCTACCTTGCGTATTCCGCGCTGCTCGCGGCCGGCATTGCCGGAATTGAAAAGGAACTGCCGCTTGAAGACGCGTTCGTTGGTGATGCCTACGGCGGTAGTGATGTGCGCGAAATTCCCAAGACTCTCAGGCAGGCTGCCGATGCACTCGAGAGGTCCGATATGCTTCGTGCGGCGCTCGGAGACGACGTAGTCGATCATTACGTGCGTTGTGCGCGCTGGGAGCAGGAAGATTTCGATGCACGCGTCACAGACTGGGAAATCTTCCGTGGTTTCGAGCGCGCTTGAGGAAAGATTGCGATGGCCACACTGATATGCACGTCGCCGATTGACGGCAAACCGTTTGCAGTGCGTGAGACGCATTCGCGGGGCGAGGTTGCAAGCGTGCTGGCGGCGGCTCGTGCGGTGCAGAGGAGCTGGGCTCGCAATTCCATTGCGGACCGGGCGGCGACCGTCATGAAGGCGTTCGATGCGCTGGAGGCCATGAACAATGAGGTGGTCGTCGAAATTGCTCGCATGATGGGCCGGCCGATCCGGTACGGCGGCGAAATCGGTGGCGTGCGGGAACGTGCAGGCTACATGGCCGAGATTGCCGAAGATGCGCTTGCGCCGTTCGTGGTCGAGGATAGCGATGCCTTTCGGCGGGCGATCTTGCGTGAGCCGCTCGGCGTGGTGTTCGTCGTCGCCCCATGGAACTACCCGTATCTCACCGCCATCAACGCGATTGCCCCCGCTCTGATCGCCGGCAATGCCGTGGTTTTGAAACACGCGACGCAAACAATGCTGGCCGGAGAGCGCCTTGCAACGGCGTTTCAGGCCGCGGGGCTGCCGGAGGGCCTCTTTGCAAACGTCCATCTGACGCACGATGACACAAGTGATTTGATTGCCGCTCGGAGTTTCGATTTCATCAACTTCACGGGCTCGGTGAATGCCGGCAAGCAGATCGAGCGTGCGGCTGCCGGTACGTTTACGCCAATTGGCCTCGAACTCGGCGGCAAGGACCCGGGTTATGTCCGTGCGGATGCAGACTTGGATGCTGCCGCAGAGACCCTCATCGACGGTGCCATATTCAACTCCGGCCAGTGCTGTTGCGGGATCGAGCGGATCTATGTCCACGAAACACTGTTCGATGCATTCGTGGAAAAGGCAAAATCCATTGTAGACGAATACGTCCTTGGTGATCCGCTTGAACAGGAAACGACACTCGGTCCGATGGCGCACGTCCGGTTTGCAAGCGAAGTTCGCGCGCAAGTCCGTGAAGCACTCGGTTCGGGTGCGAAAGGCCTAATCGACAATCGCAGGTTTGATCGCGATATCGGCGACACGGCGTATCTGGCACCACAAATCCTGATCGATGTTGATCACTCCATGCGCGTAATGCGGGATGAGAGTTTTGGTCCGGTTGTTGGAATTATGAAGGTCAGCTCCGACGCAGAAGCCATCTCACTGATGAACGACTCGGACTTCGGTCTGACGGCTTCGCTGTGGACGAGCGACCACAAGGCCGCTGCCGATATTGGTCAGCAGATCGAGACCGGAACGGTATTCATGAACCGCTGCGATTACCTCGATCCCGCGCTCTGCTGGACCGGTTGCAAGGACACGGGGCGCGGAGCTTCGCTGTCGATACTGGGCTACCATAGTGTCACCCGTCCGAAATCCTACCATCTGAAGAAAGCCTGACGCTGATGTCATTCACAGCCAACTGGAGCTATCCGAACGCAATCCGCTTCGGTGCCGGGCGTATTTGCGAACTCGCAGATGCCTGCAGGGGCGCGGGGATCTCGCAGCCGCTCTTGGTGACGGACCGAGGTCTTGCCACAATGCCGATTGCGGGCACGGCGCTGGATGTCCTCGAATCCGCCGGCCTCGGACGTGCGGTGTTTTGCGAAGTCGACCCCAACCCGAACGACAAGAACCTTGCGGACGGGATCGCGATGTTCAAGGCTGGAGGTCATGACGGCGTGGTTGCCTTCGGCGGCGGATCGGGGCTCGATCTCGGCAAGCTGATCGCGCTGATGGCGGACCAGGCAATACCTGTTTGGGATCTGGAAGACATCGGGGACTGGTGGATGCGTGCAAACGCTGAGGCCGTTTATCCGATCGTCGCGGTTCCCACTACCGCCGGTACCGGTGCGGAGGTCGGGCGCGCCGGCGTGATTACCAACACCTCCACCAACAAGAAGAAGATCATCTTTCATCCCAAGGTGCTGCCGCACACCGTGATATGTGACCCCGAATTGACCATTGGCATGCCTCCTGCGATTACGGCTGGCACGGGAATGGACGCGTTCGCGCACTGTCTCGAAGCATTCTGCTCACCGCACTACCATCCGATGTCCCAGGGAATTGCGCTTGAGGGTATGCGGCTGGTGAAGGAAAACCTGATCACGGCTTTCAACGCGCCTGATAATCTTGATGCGCGCGCCAATATGATGAGCGCCGCTGCCATGGGCGCCGTTGCCTTCCAGAAGGGCCTCGGTGCGATCCATGCGCTATCGCACCCGGTTGGGGCTTTGTACCATACACACCATGGTACGACGAACGCCGTGGTGATGCAGCCGGTTCTCAAGTTCAACCGACCTGCCATCGAGGATCGGTTGGAACGGGCTGCAGCCTACCTCGGCATCGCGGGCGGGTTCGACGGGTTTTATGCATATGTCGGAGACCTCAACGAGGCCCTTGGAATTGCGAACAACCTGTCGCAACTGGGCGTGGCGGATCCCGACCTGGACGCTCTCACGTCGATGGCGCTGGAAGATCCGAGTGTCGGCGGCAACCCTGTGGCAATGACGAGGGAGAACACGCGTGCTTTGCTGGAAGCCTGCCTCTGACAACCTATCCTGATTACGACGGACCGTGCGCGCCGCGCTGTCAGATGTGGCCGCCGCTGATTGGAAGTACACCGTCGGCATGCCGGCAGACGCGAATTCGAGCGGTCATGTCTTCGGCGGTTGGATGCTGTCGCAGATGGAAATCGCCCGTGGAACTGCGGCCGGTCAGTACGCTAGTACGTTTCAGGTTTAGCTGGAACCGTCCCACTCCCCCGCCCGGCCGCTCATGCAATCGTGGTTTTAGGCGGCCGGGCGGGGGAGTGGGCAGGCGGTGTGATTCCGCCTAAGGCGGAAATGACCTAATGGGCGCGTAGCTGCGGTTGCGATCGGCGCAATGAGTTTCATCAGACCAGTCAACATTGGCGATGTATTCTGCGCCTATACGGAGGTTGAGAAAGCCGGCCGGACATCGATCACCATCCTCTTGGAAGCATGGGCCCTGCCCAAGTGCCTGGGGGCGCGGGGCAAGGTTACCGAAGGCCGGTTCGATTTCGTCGCTTTCGACGATGAAGGAAGACCAAGACCTATATCAGAACGCGGAACCGAACCTACTTAACAGCTGCGAGGAAGATCGGTTTAAAGATTCCCAGGAATGCCTCGGCAACGGGCGTTAGCGGTCGACCCTTGGGGTGTACAATGCCGATGCGTCTTGTGATCCGTGGCCGCAACGGTTTTACGACAGTTGCGGGACTACCGTCCGCTGGCAGCGCGACAGCAGGCGCAATGGCAATACCAAGGCCGTTGCCCACGAAGTCGAAGAGCGATCCAAACTGATTGATGATGATGCTGTGGTTTAGCGCAATTCCTTGAGAATTCGCGGCAAGATCGACCGCCTTTCTGAGCCCGGATTCCGGTGGCATGGAAACCAGTTTTTCATCGGTCAGCTTCTTGAGTGGAACTGTCGTCAATGCAGCCATTGGATGGCACTTGGGCAATATCAAGAAGCAGGTTTCTTCGACGGATGCCGCGATAGTCAGATTGACAGGTGCGCTTTCGATATTGGCAATACCGAAATCCACATGCCCACGGCTGACGTCATTCAACACATCGTCACCCAAGCCTTCTCGAACGTGGACGTGTACATTGGGATGCTTGCGCCGAAACTTCATGAGGGCGTGCGGCACAACCCGATGTGAGATCGACATAAGGCTGGAGATGGATAGCTGTCCTCTGAGTTCGCCATCGAGCGCCCGGGCGCTTTGAACCTGCAATGCAAGATCGCTCAATACCCGTTGCGATGCCTGAACGATTACGGCGCCCGCTTCCGTCGGCACGACCTTTCGAGCGCCCCGATGAAACAGTTGCACCCCGACCAAGTTTTCGGCCTGTTGTACAAGGCGGGTGAGTCCCGACTGTGATATTTTGAGATGAGCCGCAGAGGCAATGAAACTCTCGAATCGCGCTAACGAAACGATTGCCTTGAGCTGTCGCAACGATAGATCAGGGACATTGTCCATTTGATTGCATTTTTCGCAACGATATTCGTCATTAATGATATTTTGACAATCAATGCTGGCAGGTCAAGAGTGCTGCCACCCGATTTTGGGGGCGAACTCGTCAGAACGACCATGGCTTTTCATGGGCACTTCATGATCCGTCATCCTGACAGCTCGTCCGAAAACAATGGTTGCTAAGACGTATGACGCTACTCTCGAAAACTCACACTGCAGACGACTTCGCCGCTGTGCAGGAGTTCTTTCACAGTCGGAAGTGGACCGATGGGCTACCCATCGTGCCGCCGACGAAAGACGCTGTTCAGGCCATGCTTGATTGGGTGGTAATGCCCGGAGACCAGCTGATTGGCGTCGAACCCGTTCGCGAGCGCGCAATTACAGCTGAAAAACTCGCCATCAATGCCGTAATGGCGGGCTGCCTGCCAATGCATTTTCCCGTCGTCGTCGCAGCCTTCACCGCAATGCTGCAGGAGCCGTTTCTGATGCATGGGGCAACATCCAGCACGGGTGGTTGCGCGGTCCTCGTTGTCGTCAACGGGCCGATCCGGGAAGAGCTTGGCATGGATGGCACGTTCAATGCTTTGGGGTCCAGCGATCGCGCGACGACCGTCATCGGGCGTGCCGTTCGATTGACCCTGTACAATATGTTCGACGTACGTCCCGGGGCTGTCGATAGGGCGACGCTCGGGCATCCGGGCAAGATCAGTTATTGCATCGCTGAAGACGAAACCAACTCGCCCTGGCTTGCGCTTGCCGACGAGCGCGGCATTCCGCCCGGCCTGTCTGCGGTGACGGTCATGGCAGCCGGAGCGCCGCGACAGCTGATGAACGAGTGGACGACCAAGCCCGAGGAGATTCTCGATACGTTCGTTGCGGAGATCAGGGCGAACCAGCGCCATTACTCAATTTGGCCTGGCAACTATGCAATCGTGGTCCCACCGCAACTCAGGGCGCACTTCGCAGCGGCCGGCTGGTCGAAGGCAGATATCCGACGATATGTCCATGCACACGCCCACATTCGCCGGGATGAATGGGCGAGTTGCGGAAAGGGCGCGGTGGTGGGCGACAAGGGTGAGCGGATCTATCCCGCGATGCCGGATGAAGATCACCTGCTTGTTATCGCTGCTGGTGGACCGGCAGGTGGCTTTGGTGCGGTTATCCCACCGTGGCTCGGGAATAAGAGTAGGGCCGTAACGGTCGCGATCGGCGCCTGCGTCGACTGCGGTTAGCCGAATTGAGCGTCGTCAAACACCTAATCCGGGAGCAAATGGACCGTGAGCATTGAATTTCTCGATCCGACACACGAAGCGGGCACAGGCGAGTTCAAAGCTGCACCACGCCTCACTACGTTAGAGGGCGCTACGGTTGCGATCATCTCCAATGGCAAGAAGAACACCAAGCCATTCTTTGATGCAATGGAGGCGGAGCTCAGCAAATCCCACGGCGTCACAGAAGTTGCGCGCCTGACGAAGTCGAACTACAGCGCACCGGCTGAGGCAGCGGTTCTCCAACAGGCCGAGAAGTGGCAGGCCATCATTGCCGGCGTCGGCGATTGAGGCAGCTGTTCGTCGTGCAGTTTGCATGACTCGATCATTGGTGAACGTCTTGGCGTCCCTTCAGTTGGGGTGATGACAACGCAATTCATCAGCGCTGCCGAACTGATGGGCCGTGTTCTCGGCGCAGAGGGCCATCCTTTTGTCGTCATAGAGCATCCTATTAGCAGCGCAACGCCCGAGGAACTCCAGGAGAAGGCACGCGAGGCGGTACGGCAGAGCGTTGCGATATTCTTGGGCCAGGGCGGGCGATGAGTGAGAACCTGCGAGCAATCGAGGCTCAGGCCGAGGTCCACCATCAGTACCTTCTCGGGCTGCAGTTGATGGTGGCCGTAAATGAAGGGCCAGACGTAATCGGTGAATGGATGTTTCGACTTTTCCGGCGCCAGCACGAGGAGAAGTTTCTTTCCAGTTTCGAAAAGCTCGGTCTCAAGGGCCTTCCCGACGCGGTTGCCTGCGCGCGCTACCACGTACTTTCAAACAGCATCGGTGGTGTTCCGGTCGAGTACATGGAGGAGTCCGACAAGAAGGCATGGGTCCGCTTCCGGTATCCGCGATGGATGTATGACGGCCCGGTTCTCTGCGGCGTCCCCGTCGAGGCAAGCCGTGGCTTCCTCAAGGGGTGGTATGCGCAAAATGGCGTGTCGCTGAAAAACCCGAAACTCGGTTTTGTGTGCGTGTCCGAAGATATGACTGGGCAGTTCGGTCTGTGCGGTTACTTCAAGGAGTATGAGCATGACCTGAGTGAGCATGAGCGGTTGCGGTTCGCACCCGATGAGCGGCCGCCGCCTTTCGATGCAGATGCCCAGCTAGCTCCGCCGTCCGAAAAGTGGGACGCAATGCGGCTGGCCAAGGCCAATCGGAATTATGCCATGGAGTACATCCGTAATGGCGTACGTGAACTTGTCGGCGTGATAGGCCGCGAGCGTGGCCTCGACCTGGGAAAGTCCGCCGCACGGCTGACCGGACTCCAGAACTGGCGTCGGATATCAGCTGCCATTGAAACCGAGGATGGCGGTCCCGGTGAAGCGGCCCTCCTTCTTGCCGAAATGTTTCGCGGCATGGGTGATGAAGTCACAATCACCGATCGCAACAAGAATGCCGGCGTGATCGTCTGCCAGAGCGGGCTGCGCATCGTGCGCGGGCTGTCGGGGGACGAGCGGGAAGACTTGCTCGCCTGCTGGATCGAGATCTGGCGCGGCGTCGTGCAGGCCCATCGCACTTTCATGGACGTGACAGTCGTCCTATCCGCCGAGAGCCTCACGTGGACAATTTCGCAGAGCAATCGACTTCCGCACAGCGGGTAGGGAGCGCCATGAAGCTTTTCTCCGAAACGAATGCACGGTCTTCTCGAACGGCTTGGCTTAAACGGACGAGTGACCTGATTGCCAGGTGATCCGAATTGAACCGGAAGGCCTTTGCGGTGAAGAGACGATTGCAACGTCGTGCCGCAAGAAACACCTCAAAACTACCGCACGAAACTAAACCATATGAGCTGAGACCGACCTAGTGTTCCGGTTCTGGCAAGTGCTACCCGGTGTGGCGATTTTGAGAGCAAATGTCAGAACCATAAGGAACACCAGCAAGCCTATGTTTCTAGTGTAGCTTTTGCACCTGATGTTTGGTTGAGAGACCAGCCGCACACGGGGACCAAACGTCAGGAGCGCTACACTTGCCCAATATCTGTACCGTCCGAAAACCTTTGACGACGGAAACGTGCAGCTGTTCCTGCCACCTCGGCAAAGCCGGGTGGACTGCCGCTTCCGCTAGATCATCATTGTGCATTAATTCGGAACCGGACCAATTCCGAATTAATGCAGGTTGCCCTAGAGTCTTCGTTGCATGGTTGGCTCGAACTTGTCATCGACGCCGCGTTGTTTGGGCTCGCGTCCGTCCGACGGTGTGTCCCGCCAACTCTCTGGTGGTGCGGTGTTTTTGAGCAGTTCCACTTGACCGAACCGCCTCTCGACGGAGAATCCGGGTGGCCGGCGGCTCCCTGCAGTTGCAATCACATGGCTTACATACTTGCGGATGTCTTTTGCCGGTATCGAAGACACGTTTCGAGAAAACAGGAATGGCACATCATGGTGAAGGTAATAAAACCCGCCAGTGTGTATCCAGACCCGACTAAGGTCCAACACAGCCCGCACATCGGTTTGCTGCGAAAGATACAACGATGCGAGCAGTCGATCGTCCCTAAACAGGACTTGCCACGATGCCGCTTTGACTGCGGACACGATGACAAACAGGCCAAGTGCAAGTGACCTTGCAAGTGCAGCGCTTCCGACGTAGCCGCCAACCCGCCCGACGCCATACGCCAGCAGCACGAGCAGCAACGGCACGGCCGCGAACACGAAGCGGTATTCCTTGTGGGCGATGATCGAGTGCGGCACGAGGATCGATGCGATCAGCAGCAGGATTGGCCAAGTCCGGCGCCAGCGGAGCACGCCATAGGCGACGGCAAGCAGATGCAGCCCGGCTGAAGCGCCGAACATCCATACCAAGTACTGGTAGAAAGGATCTTTGCCGAACAGCCTGCTCACACCGTGCACGACGTTGAACACCACCGTGTTCCAGTATGAAATGAGGGGCATCCCCCAGGTCAATGTGTCGACCACGGCTGCAGTGGCCAGGGCCACCGTGCCTGACAAAGCGATGCCGGCCGCACGCCACCGCCCCCAACTTGCGACGGCCATCAACCACAGGATTCCGGCGGGCACAGCGTACTGAACGCGCAATACGACGCTTGCACCGATGAGCAGTCCCAATGCAACGGCGCGGTATGTGGACGGCTCTTTGGTCAGCAGCGCCAGCGCCCCAAGCAGCGCGTATGCTCCCATGACTTCGGGAGTGGCCAGTACCGACGCGCGGATTAGTTCAAACCAGAATGCCGAGAACACTGCGGCCAAGCGAGCCGTGCCCTCGTCGAAGAGGTTTCTGCCGATGACATAGCAGGAGTAGACAGCCGTGACAGAGAGCAGGGCGCAAAGACACTTGATTGCTGGTACGTAAACAGACGGCTGATCGAGTCCAAGCGAACGGAATGCGAAAAGCGGTGCAGCCAGAATGCCGGGAAGAAGCCAGTTTCGCGTGCCGAAGCGGTATTCCCACGGCACGAAACCGTACCCATAGACCAGGCGGTGTGCCTGTTCGAGGTACTGAAAGATCTCATCGGGGTGGCCAATCCAATGCGAATAGATCGCAACGAACAGCCGCAGGATAAGCCCTGCCGCAATTACAACCGGTAGAAGCTGCCAGGCAGGTTGCTGGCGACCGCGTGTTTCCACGCACGGAAGGCTGAGAGCATTCAGATATCTATGTCTGGAGCTGTTCAAGGTGGTTCGGCCTATTTGCAGGCCATACAGTAACGAAGGTCATTGAGACCGGCTGATGGCAACTCATGGCCCAGAGCGGCGGTGCACGACGTCAGCCAACATGCTCGAAGCTGCGTGAATTACGGAGCCTGGTCGCGGTTTGTTCTCCGTCGTCGGATCACTGGTGTTCCGCGCCCGTCCTACCGGGTTATGAGGTTCATCACCACGGATGCAATTGACAAGCCGCTTTGTGGTTTTTGCCGATGCGCACAGGCGACCACGCGGCAAAGAGCGTGGATGGAAATGAGATCTGCACCATATCGCTGGCAGGCAATGGTCTGCCAAACGCCATCTCAATGCAGCTGCTAAGGGTTACCGAGATCGCAAATGCCACGGTCTGACGTCCGGACAGTTGCCGGTCAGCCAAAACCAAATGTGCAAAAAAATTCGGACGCTTCGAGTTGTGTGCCACCAAGTCATTGAAAATATTGGTGCCGCAGAGAGGACTTGAACCTCCGACCCACGCATTACGAATGCGTTGCTCTACCAACTGAGCTACTGCGGCATCACCGGGGGATGGCCCCAAATGCATGTGGTCTGCTGTGATGTTCATGAACAATCGGCGGAGCAGACCAGCAGGGTGACGCACAAGCACACTTGTGCTGCGTTTCCTGGTGCGGGGTTGCATACTCGATTGCGGCGCAATCCGCAACCGGCAAGCGTAACGCTGGTGCTTGGCGCGGATGCCCGCCTGGTCCGCGCCCGTCATCTGCGCTTTGGAACGCCTATGCGATGCGGCACAAGGCGATTTGCTTGGCAAAGCTCATTCGTGAAGCCACCAATGTCAATCGCAATGCCTCTTTCCGGCGTTGCTGCCGCAATTGTCAGTACGTGTGGCATTACCGGCGCGTAGCGCGGCGTGGCTGCGGGGCAACCAGCGTATCGGCGGCGCGCAACACGGTGCGGCATGCTTTCGGAAGATCGGCCAGCGTCAGGAGGCGGCGCTTCTTGCGCGGTTTACGCGGCCGCTTCGCCTTCGGCTTGGGGCGCGGCTTGAGGCGGGCGTGGAGCCATTTGTACCAGCGGTCGAGTTCGGCGCCGCAGCCGTCGCCTGACGGTGGAAGCTTTTGTGGCCGACAGCCGGCGCTGCCAGGCTGACAGCGCATGCGAATGTGGAAATGGTAGTTGTGACCGCGCACCGGCCTGACCTTGGCGAGCCACGCGCGATCCGTGCCGGCGGTGTCGCACAGCTCCTTCTTGATGGCGGGATGAACGAGAATGCGCTGCACCTCCCGGTAGGATGCGGCGCGCTTGATGAGTTTCGCGTGGCTGGTTGTCCAGACGGCGCGATTGACGGCGAGATGATTGCTGGTGAGCATAAACGTTGCCGACAACTGTTCGCGTTCGTGACGTGTCAGGCGTCTGTCAGGCATCGGGGTGAGCCAGATGTCGGCATCAAGGCCGACCTGGTGGCTCGCGTGGCTGGGCCACATCGGACCGCCGCGCGGCATCGACAGGTCACCGACCAGCAATCCATTCCAACCGTCGTATTTTTTTGCATCGGTTGCCAGTTTCTTTACCAGGCGTATGAGGTTTGGGTGGCCCCAGTGACGATTGCGGGACAGGCGCATGGCTTGCCAGGCGGAACCGTCGGTTTCCAGCTGGACGCCGCCCGCGAGACAGCCTCGGGTGTAATATCCGAGAGATGCAGGCTGCAGGTTGGCGCCGCGCCTGACAGCCTTAAACAGCTGCCGGGCAGGCGGCTGCGGCAGCCTGGTGACGCGTTTTGCGAGGGGCAAAGGTTTGGCAACCGGTGCCGGCGGCGTGGCCTTCGTGGCCGGTGCACCGAGGGCAACGAGTGCCAGCACGGCAAACAGTCTCGACAGCATTCCCGCTCCAGACGCCTTTTCAGCAATTGCGATGTGCTCAGTTTTTAGCAAAATTTGGACAGTCCTGTGAACAGATCTCAATTATGTACCACCGTGCGTGCTCGAGAGCTGTAGACCGACAACGCCGACGATTACGAACACCAGGCTGACGATCTTGAGTGCGGTTACAGGTTCCTTGAAATACACGATCCCGATCAAGGCGATGAGCGCGGTTCCGGCACCGGCCCAAATTGCATAGGCGATGGAAAGATCGATGTATTTCAGCGTCAGCGTCAGTCCGGCGAGTGCTGCCGAGTAAAACACGAAGACACCGACTGAGGGCCAAAACACGGTAAAGCCGTTAGCGAGCTTCATCATCGTTGAGCCCGCGACCTCAAGTAGAATGGTTGCAATCAGCATCAGCCAGGCGAACATCGGCGCTTCCTTCTGTCAATCGGCATACGCGAGTGATATCGATTGGTTGGTGGCGGTCAACGTTTGCGGATAAGTCTATTGGCCGCGTGAATGTGTCGTGGAACTCGCGAATGTCGCCTGATTTTCTCAGAAATGCGGTTGTCGAACCGCGCGCAACCGTTCTCTTGGCACACGGTGCGATGGCACCGATGGACAGTGCGTTTCTCGAAAGTTTTGCAGCATTGCTGGTCGAACGCGGGCTGGAGGTGGTGCGGTTTGAATTTGCCTATATGGCGGAGCGACGGACCGGCGGGAAGAAGCGTCCGCCACCGCGCGGCGAGCTTCTGCGCGATGAATACAAGGCTGCGGTATGTAAATTGCGCTCAGGTGGGCCGGTGGCCGAACCGCTGATCATTGGCGGCAAATCGCTCGGCGGCCGGGTTGCCAGCATGGTGGCGGACGATCTCCATCGGGCGGGCAGGATAGCCGGACTGGTCTGCCTCGGTTATCCGTTCCATCCACCCGCCAAGCCTGGCAATCTGCGCACGCAGCATCTGGCTTCGATCGACTGTCCGATGCTGATAGCACAAGGTGAACGCGATCCGTTCGGGACGCGGGCGGAAGTGGAGGGCTTTGAGCTCGACGCCCGCATTCGGTATCATTGGGTTGGCGACGGCGACCATGATTTCGGTCCGCGCGGCAAGTCCGGTTTCACCCGCCGTGGCAATCTCGAGGCGGCGGCCGATGCGCTCGGCAAGTTTGCCGAAACGCTGAAACGGAATTGACGCATTGGCGGCTGCGCGGGACGGCGGTTTCTGGTTTGATGGCGATGTTCGGGTTCTTTGCTTTAAAGGGCTTTAGAGGATGCGGGAGTAGCTTCGATGCGAATATTCCGACTGATCGCTGTGTTCTTGGGGCTTGCCGCATTCGTCGTTGCGAGCCTGCCGGCCTCGGCCCAGACGCGTTGCAAGGTCAAGCGACTTGAACGGTTCCTGTCGAAGCGCGCATTCGAGCTGTCGGCCGACCAGAAGATCGATCTCTACGCCGATAAACTGGTGCGCTACTACGACAAGCGGAACGTCACACGGCGGCGCGTCTACAGGTCGATGAGGCAGTGGGAAGACCGCTGGCCCGAGAGGCTCTACAAGTTCATTCGGGTGACGGATTTTCAGCGCACGCCGGAAGGAGATGCCTGCAAGGTGACGTTCGACTATCGCTTTTTGGCCTATTCGCCGCAGCGCGACAAAATCAGTGCCGGAATCGGGCGAACAACCCTGGTTCTGGCGGACCTCGAGGGCGAGGGCCTCTATCAGATTATTGGCGAATTTGGCGATGTGCGCTGCCGCGGCTTGGAGCGTTTTGCGCGCAGCCGGTGTTAGGCAGCTGTCGGTGGATGTCAGGCGGCTGCTGGCGTCGTGGTCGCGGCTTCGGCTGCTGCAAGCTTATCCGCCTCCGGCAGACGTGCGGGCAGTAACAGTACGGCGCATAAAATGGCGATCGCCGCGGCTGCCATGATGTAAAACAGCATGTCGAAGCCCCAATGGTGGTGAACATAGGCGATCAGCGGAATGGTCGCGGCAAGCACGGCGAAACTCACGACATAGCGCGCACCGTAAATCGAGGCGCGCATTTCGGATTTGGCCATCTTGCCGATCATAAAATCGTTGATTGGGATCTGGCCGAAGGCGCCAAGCATGAACGCCAGTGCGACCAGCAGCGCGGCCCAGTCCGTCAGACCAGGCATGATCAGAAAAAAGATAATTTGTATGACCGCCACGACCGCGAACACGTTGCGCGGGCCATAGAGGTCGAGCATGCGGCCGACGATCAATTGCGCCAACGAGGCAATCGCAAAGACGACAAATGCCATCCAGCCGATGAGGGTCGCGGATGTTGCGATGCCGTCGAGGCGCTCTTCGAAGACGCGAGGCAGAGCAAACGTCGTTCCCTGAAAGACGAGGCTCGATACCGCCGCGGTAAAGAAGATGATCAGCGAGACCCGGATCAGCAGGCTTCTGGCCTCGGCCGACATCGATGGACCTGAGTCCGCATTCGCTGACGTGTTCGCCGTGGAGGCGCGGTTGTTGCGGGCTGCGACCCGGTTCCAGAAGAAATACCCGTAAGCCAGGCCGAATAACACCGAAACCACGCCCGGGACGACGAAGGCAGCGCGCCAGCCGCTCAAATCGATCATGAAACCGGTCAACAGAGCGGCGCTACCGACGCCGAGATTGCCCCACACACCGTTCTGGGCAATCGCCATGCCCATCTTGTCCTTGTATGCAGCAACGAGCGCGAGGCCGACGGGATGGTAGATCGCGGCGAAAATGCCGACAACGAAAAGGCCGATCCCGATCTGCAATGGCGTGGCGGCCAATGACGTTGCGATTGACGCCAGTCCGACGCCGATGAAAAACACCGCAATCATGCCTTCGCGGCTCCAGCGGTCGGCGAGCCAGCCCATCGGCAATGAAAACAGGCCAAATGCGACAAAGCCAGGCGTGGCGTAGGGGATCAACTCGGCATAACTCATGCCCCACTCCCGCGCGAGAACGAGTGCGGCCACGGTGGCGAAAACGAGCGTGAACAAGTGGTCCAGGAAATGCCCAACGTTGAGAAAGAAGAAGTGGAGGCGGTCTTTCATCGCGTTTGTCCCGTATGGTACGTGCAACCCGGACGGTTTGTTCCAAGCCCTCGGCGGCGTGTGGCTCCGACGAGATTTCGGTGCGTTTGCGCGACATTACACTTGGCGTGAGAGCGATGTTGGGTCAATCTTCGTCGATATGGCGCCAATTCCATTCCATTTGCAGGCTCTCGATTGGTCATGACTGCAAAACGTAACCTAGGCAGTGACCGGCACACCAGAAGTCCGCGCTCGATTGACCCGATCGACTATCAGGAGGTCGGCGTACCGGTCGCGGCGATGCGCAAGGGATTTCGCGATGGAAGTGATACCGGGTTTCACAAACACCGGCGGCATCAGCTGATTTATGCCGTGAAGGGTACGATGCGGATTGAGACCGAGCGTGCCAGTTGGGTGGTGCCGCCAGCGCGTGCGCTAGTTATGCCCGGCGGTGTTCACCACCGCGTCCTGGCATACGGCGCCGTCGACATGTGTACGCTCTATGTCGAGCCGGACGCCATTGCATCGAAACGTACGGGACCTTTCGTTATTCTGGTGACAGCACTGCTGCGCGAGACGATCAGTGCCCTTTTGCTTGAGCCTGTTGCCTACGGGCCTGGTTCACGCGGCAGCCTGCTCGCAGATCTCATCCTCGACGAGATTGGGCGCAGCAAGCCGATTGACCTCGGTATTCCAATGCCGCGCGAGGAACGGATATTGCGGGTGTGCAACGAGATCATTGCCAACCCTGCCGATGCGCGCGGGCTGGATGCGCTCGCCGAACTCGCCGGCGCATCGCCGCGGACGCTTACACGGCTGTTCAAGCGGGAGCTTGGCATGAGCCTTTCCGATTGGCGCCAGCACGTTCGGTTTCACTTCGCACTCGGCGCCGTTGCGCAGGGCGTCCCGATCGGGCGAATTGCGTCAGATTGCGGCTATCGTAGTGCGAGTGCCTTTGCCGCAGCGTTCCGCAAGTCCTTCGGTGTTCCACCGAGCCAGGTGATGCCGTCGCAAATCGGGGCAGAGGGCGGCTAGAGTATCCGTTTTGGTCAAGGTGCTTTTGGCGCCCGTAAAGAAGTTGGTTAGGCCTTGCGGTGACGGGCGACTGCGGCGCGCGACAGGGCCGCGACGGTGAGAGGTTCGAGGCCCAGGCGCCTGGCCAGCAGTTGCAGGAAGCGGCGTTCTTCCGGGCTTGATTTTTGATCCGAGGCGGCAATCTCGGCGGCCAGAATAAATGCGGTTTCTCGCATGTGATCCGGCAAGGCTGCCGCAATCATGTCGAGCACGGCGTTGAGGCCGTCTGATCCGGAGACGACGCGGCCACATGCCTGCGCTTCCATGATCAGGCTGTCTTCATCGAATCCTTCGAACGCTGGCAGTTCTTTCACGATCCAGCCAATACGTGCCAGTTCGACGTCGGTCATGACGTTATCCGAGGCCGACGTGGAGATCATCGCATATATCAAGGCCTGCTGGGGGGTGAGCTTGCTGGTCATCATCATCTCGCGAAGTATTCGATTAGGGCATAGTGCCTGCATCCGCTATGTACTGCTTCAACGGTATGGCGCAAGTGCGTCATGAATTTAGGGTTGCGATGGGGCGGATTACCCCACGTCATTTGACGAGTGCTGCTCGGCGCAGTTAGTAGGCGTGGTCAGAGCCGTGTTCCCAGGACACCGCGCCCTTGCAACGCAATGAGGTTTGAGACGACGATGGCCGCGCCTGCCGAAGCTGTGAACCGGAGCCCTGCCGATCTTGCCAAGGTTGCGAAGGCGTGGCCATTCGAAGAGGCGCGTAAACTGCTTAAACGCCTCGAACGCCTGCCCGGCAAGGGCAACAAGACCGTGGTATTCGAGACCGGATACGGTCCATCCGGACTGCCGCACATCGGAACCTTCGGCGAGGTTGCGCGCACGTCTATGGTTCGTCATGCCTTCGACGTGCTCACGGATGGTCGCTACAAATCGCGGCTCATTTGCTTCTCCGATGACATGGACGGTTTTCGCAAGGTGCCCGGCAACGTTCCCAATCAGGAGATGCTGGCGCAACATCTCGACAAGCCGTTGACCAGCGTACCGGACCCATTCTCCAACGAGTACGAGAGCTTTGCGCATCATAACAATGCGCGCCTGCGCCGATTCCTCGACCAGTTCGGGTTCGACTACGAGTTCTATTCCGCGACCGAGTGCTACAAGTCCGGCATGATGGACGAGACCTTGCTCAAGATGTTGTCGGTCTATGACAAGGTCATGGACATTATTCTTCCGACAATCGGCCCGGAGCGTCAGAAGACTTACTCTCCGTTCCTGCCGGTGTGTGTGCGTACCGGAAGGGTGTTGCAAGTTCCGATGATCGCGCGGGACACCGCGGCCGGAACCGTTACCTACGAAGACCCCGAAACCGGGCAGAAGGTTGAGACGCCGGTGACGGGTGGGCAAGTCAAGTGCCAGTGGAAGGCGGACTGGGCAATGCGCTGGACGGCGCTCGGGGTCGACTATGAAATGGCCGGCAAGGATCTGATCGACTCGGTGACGTTGTCGTCGAAGATCTGTCGTGCGCTCGGTGGTACTCCTCCTGAAGGCTTTAACTACGAGCTGTTCCTGGACGAAAACGGAGAGAAGATTTCAAAGTCGAAGGGTAACGGAATTACGATCGAGGAATGGCTGACCTATGCCTCGCCCGAGAGCCTCTCGCTCTACATGTTCAACAAGCCGAAGGCGGCCAAGAAGCTTTACTTCGACGTTATTCCGAAAACGGTCGACGACTATCTGACGTTCCTTGCCAAGTATCCCGAGACAGCATCCGATAAACAACTCGACAGCCCGGTTTGGCACATTCATGAGGGCAAGCCGCCGGCAGCGGAAGTCCCCGTCAGTTTTGCGCTGTTGCTGAACCTGGTGTCGGCCTCCAATGCGCACGACAAGGATGTTCTGTGGGGCTTTATCCGGCGAATGGCGCCGGAGGCGGGTCCCGACTCCCATCCGCTGCTTGATCAACTTGTCGGCTATGCGATCAGCTATTACGACAGTTTCGTCAAGCCGACAAAGACGTTTCGGGCAGCAAACGATGTCGAACGCCAGGCACTGGAGATTCTTGCCGCACGGCTCGACGATGCCGGGTCGGGAGCCAGTGCTGAAGACCTGCAGGCGATCGTCTACGAGGTCGGAAAGACCAACGGTTTTGCGGACAACCTACGCGATTGGTTCAAAGCAATCTACGAGGTGCTGCTCGGCCAGTCGCAGGGACCGCGGTTCGGCTCCTTCATCGCGCTCTACGGCGTGGACGAAACGCGCAAGTTGATCGCCGATGGCCTGGCCGGCAATCTGCGAAATGGGTGAGTGCTGTCGGGCGAAACGGTTCCCATGAAACGTGAGGCGCATCAACCACGCTCGTTGATTGGAATGTAAGCGCGCGGTTCCGGACCGTTATAGAGCGTCAGCGGGCGGATCAGGATATTGCCGCGCTTTTGCTCGATGCACTGGATGGTCCAGCCGGGAATGCGGCCAATGGCAAAGATGGGTACGTAAAGGTCCATCGGGATCTCGTGCAATTGGTAGATGGCGCCCGAGTAAAAGTCGACGTTGACGTTGAGGCCGTGGCGCGCATAGGGCTTCATTGCTTCGACGACGGCCTGCAGAATTTCAAACCACTGCGGTTCACCACGCTCCCTGGAAAGTCGCTCGACGCCCTCGCGCATGTGGCGCGCGCGGGGGTCTTCGGCGCGATAGACGCGATGGCCGAAGCCGGTGACGGGCTCGCGGTTGGCCCGCTTGGCCTTGACGTAGGCGGCCGCGTTGTCGGCGCTGCCGATTTCCTTGACCATCTTCATGACGTCTTCGGCCGCGCCGCCGTGGGCCGGACCTGAGAGAGCAGACAAACCGGCGACGACGGCGGCGTGCAGATTGGCCTCCGTGCCGATCACAACGCGGGCTGTGAACGATGAGGCGTTCGAGCCATGCTCAGCGTGCAGTACGAAATCGAGGTCGGCAAGGTTGGCGGCTTCATCCGACGGCTTTTCACCCTTCAGCATCCACAGCCAGTTGGCAGCATGGCTCAACGCCATATCAGGAGCAACAGGCTCGCGGCCGTTGCGGATATGGTCATGGGCCGCGATGATGATCGGGACCTGTGACGTCAGCCTCAGGCCGTTGCGGATCATCGCGTCTTCCGATGTTTCGTAGGCCTGTGGTTCGAATGCCGGCAAGGCTGAGACCGCCGTGCGCAGCACGTCCATAGGATGAGCATCACTCGCGGCCCGAATAATGTCGTAGATCTTGTCGGGCAGCCGCCGCGCTTCCTTGAGTTGGGCATCGAGGGCTTCTAGCTCAGATTGCGTCGGCAGTTCTCCGTGAATCAGAAGGTAGGCCGTTTCCTCAAATGTTGCCCGGCCGGCCAGGTCATGAATCGAATAGCCGCGGTAAAACAGTTCGCCCTTCGAGCCATCGATGTCGCTCACGCCGGAGCGTTCGAAGTAGACGCCTTTCAGGCCCCGATTAATTTTGACCTCGTTGCTCATTTGTGGCTCCAATCGTTTTGAGGGGACGGGCGGGCTTCACCAAATCTAGGCCCCCCGGGGAAGGGACGAGAGGGAGTGGCATGTACGGCCTGGAACATATTTTCGACAAGGTGCGGGGCCGAGGGCTGCGGATTGCCTTTCCCGAGTGTGACGATGTGCGGATACTGCGCGCTGCCGGAAAACTGAGAGACAGTGACCTTGCATGCCCGGTGCTCGTCGGTGAACCGGACGCGGTCGGTGCCGCGCTTGAGCGCGAGAGTATTCGGGTGGAGGGCATCGCGGTCTTGTCGCCCGCCGATCGCGAACGCATCGCGGCGATGGCAGCGCTCGTTGCTGCACAGCGCCCGAAACTCACGCCTGCGATGGCTGCGCGGCTGGTTTCCAAGCCGGCGTATTTTGCGGGGGGATTGCTGGCGCTCGGTGAGGTCGCGGCGATGGTTGCCGGGGTGTCGATGCCAACGCGCCGTGTCATAGAAGCAAGCACAATGACGGTGGGACTGGCGGGCGAAGTCAACACGCCATCCAGTTTCTTTATCATGGTGCTCGAGGGCCGCGAACCGCTCATCTTTGCCGATTGCGCGCTAAACGTATCGCCAACGGCCGAGCAACTGGCCGACATCGCAATCGCTTCAGCGCGCAGCCGGGCGCGGATTCTCGGCGGTCGACCTTTGACGGCTTTCCTGTCGTTCTCGACGCTTGGCTCCGGTGCCGGGCCGAGTGTCGAACTGGTGCGCGAGGCGATGTTGCTGGCCGCCGGCCGGGCACCTGACCTGGAGTTTTCGGGCGAATTGCAGGCCGATGCGGCAATCGTGCCCGATGTCGCCGAAAAGAAGGGCGCCGGCGGCGCCGTCGCCGGCCACGCCAATGTCTTGGTCTTTCCCGATCTCAATAGCGGCAACATCGCATACAAGCTCGTTCAGCGCCTGGCCGGCGCCGAAGCGGTTGGACCGTTTCTGCAGGGTTTTGCAAAACCGGTCTCAGATTTGTCGCGAGGTGCAAGCACCGACGACGTCGTTACAACGGCCGTCGTAGCGCTGGCCTCTTCCATCGATGACTGAGGACCCGGTGCCGGTCCAGCCGGCCGCCGGGTACCGTGCCATCACAAACTACATCGAAACCTGCTGATCACGCATATCGGCCGGATCTATTCCGGCGACGACTTCAGGCCGCTTCATGGCGTCGCGCCGAAATGGCTCGCCCAGTTCCTGGTTGAGGATGACCTCGATGAACGTGGTCTTGCCGTTCCTTTGATCCTCCAACGCGGCACGCAGTTTTTCCGAAACTTCCTCCATGCTGCGTGCCTGGACCCCCTTCAGGCCGCAGGCTTCAGCGATCTTTGCGTAGCTGACGTCGAGGTCGAGTTCGGTGCCAACGAAGTTGTCGTCGTACCAGAGCGTCGAGTTGCGCTTTTCCGCACCCCACTGATAGTTGCGGAAGACGACCATCGTAATTGCCGGCCATTCAGAACGGCCAACTGCCGTCATCTCATTCATTGAGATGCCAAAGGCACCGTCGCCGGCGAAACCAACCACGGGTGTGTCAGGACACGCGATCTTGGCACCCATGATGGCCGGAAAGCCGTAGCCGCATGGACCGAACAGGCCAGGGGCTAGGTATTTGCGTCCTTCATCAAAGGATGGGTAGGCATTGCCGATGGCACAGTTGTTGCCGATATCGGAGGAGATTATGGCTTCACGCGGCAGGGCGGCCTGGATGGCGCGCCAGACCATGCGCGGTGACATGTAGTCCGGCTGGCGATTGCGTGCGCGCTCGTTCCACGTGGTACCGGGATCGTCATCCTCGTGATCCATCGAGGCGAGGGTTTGAAGCCAGGCGGACTTTGTCTGGTGGATCAGCGCTTTGCGCTCTTCGCGGCCTTCGTCGCCAGCATTCGGGGAGAGTTTGGCGAGGAGTTGACGCGCGACCTGCCTGGCGTCGCCGCATATGCCGACTGAGACGGTCTTGGTCAGGCCTATGCGATCCGGATTGATGTCGACCTGGATCAATTTCGCGTTCTTCGGCCAGTAGTCGATGCCATAGCCCGGCAGCGTGGAGAACGGATTGAGGCGGGTGCCGAGCGCTAGCACGACGTCTGCCTTGGCAATCAGTTCCATGGCGGCCTTGGAGCCGTTGTATCCGAGCGGGCCGGCGGCGAGCGGATGGTTGCCTGGGAAGCTGTCGTTGTGCTGGTAGTTGTTGCAAACTGGCGCATCCAGCCTTTCGGCGAGTGCAACGCAGTCGGGAATCGCATTGCCAAGAACAACGCCGGCGCCAGACAGAATGACCGGAAATTTCGCTTCCGAGAGCAGCTTGGCGGCATCTTGTATGGCCTGCGCGCCACCGCTTGGCCGTTCAAACTTGACGACTTCCGGCAGTTCGGCATCGATCACCTGGGTCCAGTAGTCACGGGGGACGTTGATCTGGCAGGGCGCCGAAAGGCGATGCGCGTTGGTTATGACGCGGTTGAGTACCTCCATGATACGCGTCGGATCACGCACCTCTTCCTGATAGGCCACCATGTCCTTGAAGGCCGCCATCTGCTCAACTTCCTGGAAACCACCCTGGCCAATCGTCTTGTTGGCCGCCTGGGGCGTAACCAGCAGCATTGGCGTGTGGTTCCAGTAGGCGGTCTTGACCGCAGTCACGAAGTTGGTGATGCCCGGCCCGTTCTGTGCGATGCACATGCCCATCTTGCCGCCGGCGCGGGTGTAGCCATCGCACATGTAGCCACCGTTGCACTCGTGCGCCACGTCCCAGAAGCGGATGCCCGCCTTCGGGAACAGATCGGAGATCGGCATGAACGCCGAGCCGATGATGCCGAACGCATCCTTGATGCCGTGCATCTGCAGGACTTTGACGAATGCTTCTTCCGTCGTCATCTTCATTGGGTGTCTCCTCAGATCGTTTGTCTCGTTTGGTCTCGGCGAACCGTTGGTCCACCGTTGTTCGTGGTCAGGCGCTTTTCTTACGGTGTTCGGCCAACTCCGCCTTGATCTCCGCGCCATGCTCGTCCAGCGCAGGAGGGTTCGAGCGGACTTTGGGAGATTGGTGGTTGAAGCGCAGCGGGCTGCCGAATGTCTTGGTCTTTACGCCGTTGGGCAGGGTCATTGGCTGTACCCAGCCGCAGTGTTCGACCTGGGGATGGGACAGTGCTTCTTCATACGAGTTGATCTTGCCGCATGGCACGCCTTCGGTTGCCAGGATGTCGAGCCATTCCGCAGCAGTTTTCTTGGCGAACTCCTGTTCGACGATTTCCGCCAGCTGGCGCTGGTTGCGGGCGCGCAATTCGGTTGTTTTGAATTCTTCGCGCTCGAGCAAGTCGGGGCGTTCGAGGATGCGGCAAACGTCGGCGTAAAGCTTGTCGTTGCCGGCGGCCATCGCGAAGTAGTCGTCGGAAGCCTTGAAAGCCTGATAAGGAGCGTTGCGCGGATGACGCGAGCCCATGCGCGGCGCGCTCTTGCCGGTGCCAAAGAATTCGCTTGTCTGCAAGGCGGCAATGCCGATCGAGGAGCCCAGCATCGAGGCGTCAATGTGGACGCCTTGACCGGTTTCTTTCACCTCGTGCAGTGCCGCGGCAATGGCAAATGCGCCATAAAGGCCGGTTGCGACGTCGCTGATCGGGACGCCGCACTTTACCGGGTCATCCTCGCCAGTGACGCTCATGATGCCGCTTTCGGCCTGGATGACGAGGTCAAATCCACCGCGCTTGGCATAGGGCCCTTCCGTGCCAAATGCGCTGATCGAACAGTAAATAATCGCCGGGTTGACTTTGGTAAGATCATCGAAACCGAGGCCGAGGCGGTCCATAACGCCCGGGCGATTGTTCTCGATGACAACATCGGCTCCAGCGCAAAGATCGCGCGCCAGTTCGAGGTCGGTGGACGACTTCAAGTCGAGAGCGATGGAGCGCTTGTTGCGATTGATGGATGCAAAGTTTTCACTGTAGCCCTCAGTGATCGGCGGCCAGTAGCGCATGTCGTCGCCAGTGGGCTTTTCAACCTTGATGACGTCTGCGCCCATGTCGGCCAAAAGCATTCCGCAGTAGGGGCCCGATAGAATGTTGGTGAATTCGATGACGCGGATGCCGGTTAGTGCTTGCATGGACAAATTACTCTTGTGGGTCCTGTTGTGTCCGTCGGCCAGACGTGTGGCCCGGGACTGTTATCTGCCAAATTTCGACCAATATGCGCCGAACAGCTCTTCTTCCGTCGGCTTGTCTTCGGCGATGGTCGTGACAAGGTGGGTGATGTTGATGAAGTGGCGCCAGTTCAGGTTTTCGCTGATCGTGTTGCCGGCCCAGGTGCCGCCGCCCATCGAGAGCGTGAACGGCAAGGTGTTGTCGAAGGAACCGCCGTTGCCGAACGTGTGCGCCTGGTTGACCAGAACACGGACGACGTCGGTGACCTCGGCAAGCCTGCGGGCGTGTGCCATGTCGGCGGTGTGGATGCCGACCGAGTGGCCTTTGCCCGTGACCTCAAGGATTTCTTGGGTGATCCGAACCGCGTCATCGAAGTCGCTCGCGCGGTAGACCGTGAGCACCAGTGACAGCTTTTCATCTGCAAAGGTGTGCTTGCCGGTGACGCCGGCTTCCTCGACCATGAAAAACTTGGCTGACTTGGCTGCCTCGGGCAGCCCAAAGATCCCAGCCGTGACATCGGCGTCTTTGGCGATGACGCGGCGGTTCAGACTTCCGTCGATCCATAACGTGTCCTGGACGCGTTCTTTTTCGTCAGGCGTACAGCGCCAGCCGCCGGCGCGCTCCAGGGCAGCGATCGCGTCCTCGTAAATGTCGTCGATGAGGATGACGGCGTTTTCCGATGAACACGAGGTGGCGTTGTCGAAGATCTTGGATGCGCAGATCTTTTCCGCTGCATCATCGAGGTCGGCTGAACAGTCGACGATGACGGGGACGTTGCCGGCACCGACACCGATCGCGACCGTGCCCGACTGCATGGCACGTTTGACGTTGTTTTGCGAGCCGGTCACCACTGCGAGATCGCACTGGTTCATCAAGGCCTGGGTCAATTCCTTGTTGACGGGTGCGGGCAACATTTGAACCAGGTCTTCCGGGTGGCCTGCCCGTCTTAGTTCCGCGCGCATCAGCTCGACCGTCCTGGCCGTGGTTTTGGCGCCGGCCGGTGACGGTGCAATAATAACCGCGTTGCCACCTTTCAACGCCATCATCGCCTTGTTGACAGGCGTCGCGGCCGGGTTGGTCGATGGGCAGACGGCGCCGACAACTCCGACTGGCTTGCCGTATTTCACCATCCCGTTTTCGGGCTCTTCGGAAATGACGCCGACAGTCTTGACGCGCATCAGGTCGCGCAGCGTTCCAAATGTTTTACGGGTGTTCTTGGTGATCTTCGATGAAACATTGCCGAGGCCGGTGTCCTCGACCGCCAATTCCGCCAGAATGGCTGCGTTTTCCGGCTTGTAGATCGACCAGGCCAAAGCTGTCACGGCCTCGTCAACACGGGCCTGGTTTTGGTTCTCGTAGGCGTCCATTGCGGCGCGTGCTCTGGTGATCAGGTCTGCGACGACCGTCTCCGGATCAGGCTGGGCTTCGACGAGATGTGCTATCCGCGACGACATGGGCGCCTCCCAAACAATGAAAAGCCGATAACCATCGAGCCATGGCTATTAAGGCGTGATCCTTCAGCGATCTCAGCGCCCCGGAACTCGAGTTCAAGGTAGCTTATGAAAATGTTTATGCAAACGTTTTCATTCTTGCTATTCGCGGTTATGATGGTGGCATCATGCAGCGTAAGAAAAAGCGGATCAGGCAGGCGGGCATCCTGCAAGTGGCGGCCAAAGCCGGCGTCTCGCCAGCCACGGTTTCGCGCTACTTCAACCATCCCGAGATCGTGCGCTATGAAACCCGAAACCGCATACAAGCGGCCGCCGTCGAGCTCGGATATGTGCGCAACCGTGTGGCCGGCGGCCTCAACCGGGGCCGCTCGGGGACGATCGGTCTGATCGTTCCGACCGTAGACAACACGATCTTTTCAGAGCTGATCGAGGAATTCGCGTCGTCGCTCGACCGGTTCGAGCATGCGCTGATCGTCGCCTCGCATGGCTATGACCTCGTGCGCGAAGCTTCACAGGTACAAATGCTGCTTGAACATCAGATCGATGGTCTCGTCATGGTCGGCGGTCGGCATGCTGCCGAAACATTTCATCTCATCGAGGCCAACGATCTACCGGCGCTGACGGTTTGGAACTGGCAGAAGGACCCCCCGATCCCCTGTATCGGCGTCGACAACAAGGAGGTCGGTCGAATTGCGGCGCGGCACCTGCTCGAACTCGGCCACCGAGATGTCGCGTGCCTGTTTCCAACCAGCGTCGACAACGACAGGGTCGATGACCGGCGGCGCAGCGCGCTTGCGACGTTTGCACGGGCCGGCGCGCCCGTGCCGCCGGCGCGGCAGATTGCCTGCCCCTACGATATCGACGAGGCGAAGCAGATCGCGGGCAGGCTGCTGGCTCAGGCTGATCGGCCGACGGCAATTCTGGGTGGTAATGACATTATCGGGCAGGCAGCAATTTTCGCCGCATGTGCAACCGGGCTTGATGTGCCCGGTGACGTTTCCGTTATCGGGATCGGTAACTTCCGCGGTTCGGCGGCGTTGGAGCCATCGCTTACGACGGTCGGCATTCCGGCCAAAGAAATTGCCGTGCGGTCAGCCCGGATCATCGTCGACATGGTCGGCGAGAAGATGCTGGTCAGCGCCTCGTCGGAGCGGCTCGGGGCGGAATTGGTGTGGCGTTCGTCCACTGCTGCACCGAAAGGATGATCGCAACGCTCAGGCGCGCCGATCATGAGGTGGGGACTGCATGCTCTCAGGCGACGACACCGTCCGACAACAGCTGCTCGATATCTTCGTTGGTGTAGCCCAGGTCATCGAGGATTTCGCGCGTGTGCTGGCCAATCGTCGGTGAGACAGCATAGTCGGATCGGGCCTCGAAGGCCGGCAAGCCCGGCACGTTCGGCACCGGCCACGGATCCTGCGACCCGGCCTGTGTCAGCCAGGAAAACAGGCCGACCGCATTGGGTTGCGGGTGTTTGATGAACGCCGGATAATCCTGAACGACCTCGTGCTGGATGCCGTACTCCTCAAGGCGCGGTTTCCATTTGGCGGTGGGACCACTAGCCAGTTGGTCGCGGAGCTTGCCAACCAGATAGTCCGCCGCGGCAAAGCGTTTGGCCATCGTTTCATAGCTGGGGTCGGCTGCGAGATCCGGCCAATCCATGGCTTTGCAAAGACGCTGCCAGTCACGGTCGCGGGCGCACACGACCTGCAACCAGCCATCCTCGGTGGCGAACGTGCCGGATGGTGTCGCCGCGATCTTGAAGGGTCCCTCGCGATAGTTGTCGAGCAAGCGCACGACCTGCAGATTGGCAGAGGCCTCCATCAGGCTGATTTCGATCTTGCGGCCAGGTCCTCCTTCGCGCCGCGCATAGAGCGTCGCCTGCACCGCCTGCATTGCATAAAGGGCCGTGGTCATGTCGTTGATGATCACGGGCGTGCGGTGGGGAATGGCTTCCGGCCCGAGGTTTTCGGCCATGAAGCCGGTGAAAGCCTGCAGCACCGGGTCCATGGCCGGGCGTTCGCGCATGGGGCCTGTCTGTCCAAAACCGGAAACCGAAACGTAGACTATGCCCGGATTCATATCCTTCAATCGATCGTAGCCGTAGCCCAGACGATCGATCACGCCTGGACGGAAGCCTTCGAGAAAAACATCCGCCGTGGCAAGCATTCGGTCGGCAACGGACTGCGCCTTGTCGTGCTTGAGGTCTATGACGATGCTGCGCTTGCCCATGTTCGCCGGCACCGAGAACGCCGTGTGATCGCCATAGGTCTTGCCGAGGTGGCGGGCCCAGTCCCCTTCCCGGGGTTCGATTTTGATGACATCAGCACCGTTCTGGGCGAGCAGCATGGCGCAATAGGGCCCGGCGACGCCCTGAGACATGTCAACAACGCGCAAGCCTTCGTACGGGCGCTCGTAATTCATGGTGCGGTCATCCTTGCTTGCTGGGCTTACTGGGCTTCGTGCGGGATTGCAGGACCTGGACGCTCCGGGAATTGCAGGACCAGCAAGTCGAGACCGCATTGTCCGGCCGTCAGCAGCGGCGGTGCTTCGTCGGCGGTAACAAAAACCGTTGACCACGTCTCGTACGACGTGCCGTCGAGCCAAAGTTTGCCGTTGGCGACGACGAGGTATTGACCGCCGGTTCCAGCAGCGCTTGGCGGGCGCAATTCGTGGGCCTTGCCGAAACGGATCAGCCAGGCGCCCATGCCGTCTTCTTCGCCTGGAAAAATCGTTTCGGTGGCAGGTGCCGACAATTGCGCACGCCGCCTGTCCGTGGTTATGGGAATGCCGCCCTTGATGCGGGTGCGTTGATTGCCTTTGAAGAGACGATCGCGAGCAGCCGGCATATACTTCGCGCCCGGGTCCCATCTCTGGCGCAACGTGAAGTACGTCACACCGTTGTTGCCGGCAACAATCGGGCCGTAGGGCGTGTGGCCGTTTGCATATTGCACGGTGAGCGGTCTGGCAGCGTGCTTGCCCATCTGTCCATCGCCGTCGACGAAGACCTGAAACTGGTTGGTTTCGTGAAAGTGGGGCAGCGTCACCGAGCCCGGGGGCTGCTCAACAAGGAAGCCTTGCGGCAGGCCGTTGTCGTTGGTCTCGTTGCCTTCGACGTAGTTGCCACGCGTGGGCGCTGCGCCAACGTATTCGCTCAGTGTGTAATCGCAGCCATTCACGTGGACAAGACGCTGGTTCTGTTTTGCTTCAACCGTCGAAGTTGCAATCAGCATGAGTTAACTCTCCGGGATGGCAGCCATTGCATCGCACGCAAAGCCTAGCCGGTTATTCGGATCTGTGGAATTGTCTGCGGTTTGAAGCGTGTGGGCTATCAGACTGGCGATTATGGCGGCATGATGCGGCCGGAAGCCAATTTGATTCGCCATTTCGTCAAGGTGCTGGGTGGCAAATCTGCTTCACGATCGCGCGGCTTAAACCAGTCGCAGAAGACCCTTATGTCTTGCGTGTCGCCAAGAAGCTGGGAGGCTCACATGGCTCTTTCACGTCCAACCTGGATCGTGTGGTTGATCTCGACGATACTCGTCGGGCTCGTGGTTGCGGTGAAGTTTTTCGGCGTTGCGTCCCTCATTCCTGTCGCCGGGCCGCTGGTGGCCGGTAACCTATTCGTCGTGTTGCTCGTTGCCTATGCTCTGCTTTGGGCGGGCACGGTGCTAAAGGGCATCTAGATCATCGTGCCTCAAGTTGGAACCGCTGTCGCGGCTCCAACTCAAGGCATAAGGATGATCGCCTCAAAAGAAACAAAGCAGGTTGCTCTAGCAAAACGTCGTGCACTTTCGCGATTTGAGCGGCGCTGCCTTGCAACGGCGGCGCCGATTTCGTTTGCGGCGGCCCTTACAGCGCCGGGCGACGCTTCGATCTCGCTCATCGGGTTGGGATCGAGCATGGTGATGATCTCTTGCGTTGCGCGGCTTCAGTTCAACGATCCGTCTTCGTCTGTGACGGCCGTCGTTGGGATGGTGCGGAATGTGCCGCTGCCGGTGGCGAGCAGGTTGCCCAACTCGTCATGGATTTCGATATCGGAAAAGAAGGTCGAGCGTCCCCCGCCCCGCTTGCGGCCCGTCGCGATCATCCGCCGACCCTTCGGCTGGCCGAGGAAGTTTGTCGTTAGCGACAGCGTGATGAACGAATTAATGTCGCCGGGGTCCTCGGTATAGACGCCGGCATAGCCGCCGACGGTGTCCATGAGCAGGCAATAGATGCCACCGTGAATGCCGCCGCCGCGATTGGTGAAGTGGTCGCCGACGTGAACTTCAACGACAGCGAAACCTGGCTTGAGGTCCGTCACGCGATGGCCGATGAAGTCGGTGATGCCCGAAGCACCGCGCCAAGACATCATTTCTGCCAGGCTTGGCGGTTCGGAGGCGGACACCTTGCCACCACTCTCTTTGTGTGCGCTCATGCTGATCCGAGGTCCCTCCTGATGATCTGCCAACACTGTGAATCACACCGTGGCGCAGGTCTGCCACAACCGTGATTTGTCGATCGGCGGCAAGGGCCGGCGGTTGCAGGCGAGCTGGTCGCTGGCCAGACTGCGCCCCGAGTGCATTAGCCTGGGATGGATCGTATGAGTTGGCAGTCGGAACTCGATGAACTGCGTCGGCGTGAGGCTTTCGCCCGAGAAATGGGCGGTGCCGACAAGGTCAAGCGGCAGCATGACGGCGGGCGGCTGACCGTACGTGAGCGCATCGATCAACTGGTTGATGAAAAAAGTTTCCACGAGGTGGGCGCGATTGCCGGCCTCGGCGAATACGATGCCAACGGAGATCTCGTAAAACTTACACCGTCGAACTGCGTATTCGGCCGCGCCCAGATCGATGGTCGAGCGGTCGTCGTGGCGGGCGATGATTTCACGGTCCGAGGCGGGTCCGCGGATGCGACTATCCCGGAGAAGAACATTCTTGCGGAACGCATGGCGGCGGAGTTGCGCATTCCGATAGTCCGCATCATCGAGGGGTCCGGCGGCGGAGGCTCCGTCAAAACCATCGAAACGACGGGCCGTGCCAACATTCCCGGTGGACAGGGCAAATCGACAATCGCCTATCAACTTCTCGTCGATGCGCTCGGCACGGTGCCCGTGGTTGGCCTCGGGCTTGGGTCGGTTGCCGGGCTTGGCGCGGCGCGGCTTGCCGGCACGCACTATTCCGTCATGACCAAATCCTCGGCGATGTTCGTGGCCGGCCCGCCAGTGGTTGCGCGTCTCGGCCAGGATCTTTCGAAGAGTGAGCTCGGAGGATGGGAGGTGCAGTGCCGTGCCGGTGCCGTAGACCATGCAGTCGACACCGAAGAGGAGGCGTTTGCATGCGCACGTCGGTATCTTTCCTATCTGCCATCGTCCGTTTTTTCGGTGTCCGAACGGACGGACAATCTCGATCCTGTCGATCGCCGCGATGAGAACCTCGTCAAGGTCATCCCGCGCGACCGCCGTCAGGTCTATCGCATGCGTCCGATCATCGAGACGCTGGTTGACGCAGGCACGTTCTTCGAATTCGGGCAGATGTACGGGCGTTCGATGATCACCGGGTTTGCCCGCCTCAACGGCTTGCCCGTGGCTGTGATGGCATCCGATCCGTTCCACTATGGCGGTGCATGGACAGCGGCGGCCTGCCAGAAGATCGTCCGTTTCGTCGATACTGCCGATGCGTTTCAGTTGCCCGTCGTGCATCTGGCCGACTGCCCGGGATTTCTTATCGGGCCCGAAGCCGAGCAAACGGCCGTCATCCGCAATGGCGTGCGCGCGATGGCGGCGATCAATCAATCGTCGACGCCGTGGTGCACGATCATCGTGCGCAACATTTTCGGCGTAGCCGGCGTTTGCCACGCGCCATCGGGCCGGTTTGCGATGCGTTACGCGTGGCCGTCGGCGTGGTGGGGATCGCTGCCGCTGGAAGGTGGTATCGAGGCGGCGTATCGCGCCGATCTCGATGCGGCCGAGGATCGCGACGCGAAGATGGCCGAGATCGAGGAACGGCTCAACAAACTTCGCTCGCCCTACCGGACAGCGGAAGCTTTCTGGATCGAGGAGATCATTGATCCACGCGACACGCGTCGGCTGCTTTGCGAGTTCGCCGATTTTGCGGAACCGCTACGCGAGCCCGGACAGCGCAGTTACATGATGCGCCCTTAGGTGAATTCAGGTATCAAGAGCACCGCACTGGAGCTGCTTTACCACACACCGTCAACGCGCATTGCAGGGACGTAGCCGAATGACGACCAGCCGACCCGTTACGCTTGGAATTCTGGAAGCTGGCGCAAATCCCCCCGAATTTCTCGATCAGCATGGTACAACTGCCAACTGGTTCGAGAATTTTTTTGCCCGCGAGAACGCCGATCTTGCCTGCGTTGGCTATCAGGTCTACCTCGGGCAGCTGCCGGGGCGTATCGATGCCTGCGATGCTTACCTGGTGACGGGCAGCGCGGCGAGCGTCAACGATCCTGACCAGTGGATCATTGAGCTCTCGGACTTTGTAAGAGAAGCAGCAAGGGAGCGGCCCGTCATCGGTGTGTGCTTTGGCCATCAGCTCCTGCACAAGGTTTTTGGTGGCCAGGTTGCCGTCAACGAAGCCGGGTGGGGCGTCGGTGTCCACGACTACCAGGTTGTCGATGGTAATGACCCCATCGATTCAAGCCGGACGGTATTGTCGTTTGTCGCATGCCACAGCGAGCAAGTTGTGCGTCCGGCACCGGAGACGACTGTAATTGCGCAATCCGCATTCTGTCCTTTCGCCCTGACCACGATTGGAGAGCGCGTTCTGACTGTACAGGCTCACCCGGAAATGACCCACGCGTTAGCGCGCGACCTCTACGACTATCGCCGCCCGCGAGCGGGTGACGAAGCGGTTGACAGGGCACTTCAATCGTTGGAACGGGCAACTGATGAAAGCCACTTTGCCGACATGGTGATGCGCTTTCTGAGCGAGCGTTGCCCGTCTCCCGCCGAATTGGAGCGCCGTGCTCAACTGATCCAAGGCGATGCGGCCTAAAGCAGGCTGCTCGATTCTTTAGAGGCGATGATCTAGCGAGCGACGCGGAATGAAAGCGGGCAGACCGGAAAAATGGGCTAACTTTCGCCCTGCCCGTACCGCCTGGTGAACGGCACGCCGTTGAAGGTGTGCGTGCAACAGGGGCAACCCGGTGTGAAGTCTTCGTTCTTGATGCTGGGGTCGACGAGCGCCAGCCGGCTGTTTTCGTCGACGAACAGCCCGCTGAAATAGGCATTCCCGGTCCGGAAGTAAGGAAGCCGGTCCATTTCGCTGCGCGCTACCATCCAGTAGATCGGTTCTTCCCGGTCGAGACGCGAGACGGCTTCGCTGTGCACCGAGGCCCAATCCTCGCCGACCTTGGAAAGTAGGAACTTGAAGAGGGGCGTGTAGTCGAGCCCGTGGCGCTGGCCGGGATGCATCGATCCGCGGTTCGTTTCGCTGTGCTTTTCCTGCTTGGTGTTGCGCTCGAAGCGATAGTCCTTGCGGCCACCATGGTGGACGCCGCGTGTCCGGGTGTTGACTTTGCGAAAGAGCGGCTGTTTGCGGCGCATGACGATGGCCCCGAGGTGTACCGGAATTGCTGCAGGTCGGGTGAACCGTTCGAAGTGCAGCGCAGTGAATGTCTAAGCACAAGAATTTTCTGCGCAAAGAGAAATCGCAATGACCAGATTGCACCTTACAAGCGGGCAGGGACCGGCTGAATGCCGGATCGCTCTTTCACACGCATTGCAGCGCATGATTGACGAGGCTCGGCAAATGGGTGTGACGTTGGACATTGCCCGTGGGCGCGATCCCGATGGCCACGGGCCGTTGTCCGCCGTCGTATTCGTTCGAGGGGCAGGCGCCGACGCGTTCATTGTGCGCTGGCAGGGCACGCTGAAATGGGTCTGCAAGAGCCCGGTGCGGCCCACCCATAAACGCAAGAACTGGTTCATCGGCTGTTTCGAACTTGACGATGAGGACGATGCCGTTGAGGGGATTGCGAACGGCGATGTTCGTTTCGAAGCGTTTCGTGCCGGCGGACCAGGCGGCCAACATCAAAATGCAACCGACAGTGCGGTGCGTGCGACGCACTTGCCGACCGGGCTCAGCGTCGTTGCGCGCGATCAGCGCTCCCAGCATCGCAACAGGGCTGATGCGTTGCGGCGGCTGCAAGCTCTGTTGCGGGCGGCGCAGGACCTGGCGGGCGAGGCGGAACGCTCGCGGATCAACGCGTCTCATCGTGAGCTTCAACGTGGAAATCCGGTGCGAACTTTCGAAGGCGAAGGCTTCAGGGAAGTGTGACGGGCAATTCAAACAGGTTGCATCCAATAGCGTCCGGGAATAGAGCAACCTGCTTTAAGTCGGGCTCGGACCGGTTCCGAATTAAAGCACGAAGATCTAGCAGCCGGTAGGCTGGGATGGACGGTGTTGCCGCCCTGCGTTGGTGGTGGCCGTCGCGATGGTCAGGAACACGCCGAGGGTTATCAATACGATTGCGACCGCGAGCAATTGGTTGGGTATGCGATCTAGGATTGCCCACTCCATAATAGCGCCATAAACCGGCATCAGCGGCATTGCCGCGACACCTGCGGTCGCCCCCAGGCGCGATATTCCCCAGCCATAGAGCATCACGGCCAGCACGTTGAATGTGATGCCCTGGTAGATGCCATGACCAATCGTATGCAATAGCGCGACGTTGCCGATTTGTGGTTCCAGGGCCAGCGCATAGACCGCGATGTAGGGGAGGGAAAAGACGGCAGCCAATGTCGCTCCGGCAAGCGGGCGCACGCGCCAGGCCCGTAGTGCGACCGTGAAGCTGCCCCACAGCACGCCGGCACCGACATAGGCCGCATCGCCCCACCATTGTGCTTCGCCTGAGGAGATTTCCGGCCAGACGAGTACACTCACGCCGATCAATGCGGTGGCCAGTCCGATCACATGTCTTGCCGTCAGCCGTTCGCCCAGCAAAAGCGTTGAAATCAGCACGCCCTGCAGCAGCGCGACGCCGGGCACGATTCCGGCACCGTGCACGATCGGTGCGCCCGCAACACCGGTCAATACAAGTAGGCCGAACGGCGCCCCACCAAGCAAAGCAAGCGCGATGGCCCGCCACAGGCCCGGCGACTGCGACAGCAGTCCGGTGTTGACGAGCAAAAACGGCAGCGTGACGAGCGCGGATACGCCGTAGCGCAGGGCAACGACATCGATCGGGGCGCCGCCTACGTCGTAGTACATGCGCGCTGATACAAAACCACCGGTGAAGATTGCGACCGCCAGCACCAGGGCGAGGCCCGCCAGCAGATGATCCGCCCCGGCCACGCTGGACCTGTTTGATACCAATTTCACCAACCTTTCGATCCGAACCGTCGCCGCGGCAAAGTCGATGTGACTACCGTAGCTAGTTTAGCGAACCTGACGTTTGGTCCCCGTGTACGGCTAGTCTTTCAACCAAATGTTCAGAACCGGAACACTAGCCGGCGCGCAGCTTCTTGAAGACGCCGCTGGCCGTTAGCAGGACGCGATCGTCTACGTGAACCTGGCCACGTACGAAGGCGAGGCTGCGGGTGCGGCGCACGAGTTCGCCAGTGGCGGAAATTATTTCACCCACATTGCCGGCAGCGACGAATTCCGAATTGAGCGTGATCGTGACGTAGCGGTCCGCCAGAACTTCCTTTGCCGTCGCTGCCAGGGCAAGGTCGATCATGGTCATCATCAGGCCACCGTGCAGGATGCCCTGCCGGTTGCAGTGGTGTTCTTCGGCAACGAGCGCGAAATGGTGGCCGCCCGATTCCGTCATGCGCGAATAGAATGGGCCGGTGTGCATCTCGAAAGGATCTTCGGGATCGTAGAGCGTGAAACCCTCCAACGGTGCGCCTGCTGCCACTCTCATATTGTCGCCTTTCAGAACATTTCCGTGTCCGGCCGTATTGCCACCCGCTTCTCCTCCGTTGCACACTGAGATGAAGGCGGCAAGCAGACACTTACAGTTCCCGGGAAAGTCACGGCCTCATGACCGTTCAGCAGCGCAACATACTGTTCATAATGTGTGACCAGTTGCGTTTTGACTATCTCGGCTGTACCGGGCATCCGTATCTGGAAACGCCAAACATCGATCGCCTTGCCGCACGCGGAGTGCGGTTCGATCGCGCTTACGTACAATCGCCGATCTGCGGGCCGTCGCGGATGAGCTTTTATACAGGCCGATATGTCAGGTCGCACGGCTCGACGTGGAACGGCATCCCGCTCAGGGTCGGCGAATGGACGATGGGTGATCACCTGCGTGAGCTCGGCGTGCGTACGGCGCTTTGCGGCAAGACGCACATGCAAGCCGATATCGCCGGATTGCAGCGGCTCGGCATTGATCCCAACTCGACGATCGGCGTCTTACAGTCGGAATGCGGGTTCGAGCCCTGGGACCGCCTCGATGGCCTGCATCCCGACGGCTACGGGCATCCGCCGACCCACTACAACGAATATTTGCGCGGTTTGCAGTTCGGTGGGCCCAATCCGTGGGAGCAGTGGGCCAACTCGGCGGAAGGTGATGACGGCGAGATTCTGTCGGGATGGTTGCTTGAGCATGCGGACAAACCGGCGCGTGTGCCGGATGAGCACTCTGAGACGCCGTATTCGACGACGCGGGCGATGGAGTTCATCGAGGATGCCGGCACGCAGTCCTGGTGCCTGCATCTCTCCTACATCAAGCCGCATTGGCCCTATATCGTTCCGGCGCCCTACCACGACATGTACAACGCCGAACATGTCATTCCGGTGGTGCGCAGCGAGAGCGAGCGGACGAACGCACACCCGTTGCTCAATGCCTATTACGAGCATCGGTTCTCACGGGTATTTGCCCGTGAGGGTGTGCGCGAGCATGTCATTCCGGCCTATATGGGGTTGATCAAGCAGATAGACGATCAACTCGGACGGCTGTGGGCGTTTCTCGAAGACCGAGGGTTGTTCGACAATACGATGATCGTCTTTACATCCGATCACGGCGATTACCTCGGAGATCACTGGCTCGGAGAAAAGGAGTTGTTCCACGAGGTGTCCGTCAAGATCCCGCTGATCGTTTACGATCCGTCGCGCGAGGCGGATGCGACGCGCGGAATGGTGAACGATGCGTTGGTGGAAGCGATCGATCTCGCACCGACCTTCGTCGAATTCACATGCGGCGAAGTGCGCGACAACATCCTGGAAGGCCACTCGCTCCTGCCGACAATACGAGACCGGGATGTTTCGGTGCCGCGCGAGGTTGTCATTTCCGAGTACGACTATGCGGTGCGTCGTGCGCGCAAGCTGCTTGATCAACCGATACCCGACTGCAAGTTGATCATGGCCTTCGACGGGCGTTGGAAGTACATCCACGTCGAAGGCATGGACGCGATGCTCTACGATCTCGCCAGCGACCCGGACGAGTTCAACGATCTTGGTCGCGACCCTGCGCATGCGGGCGAGCGCCAACGATTGCGCGAGGCGATCTTCGAATGGGCGCGCAAGCCGAAGACTCGTGTGACGGCCACCGATGCGCAGATCGCGGCGCGCAGCGGTGGAGAGTTCAAGCGCGGAATCCTGATCGGATTTTGGGACGAGAACGATATCGAGGAGGCGCGGAATGCCGGCGAGAGCGGCAACTGACGGCAGGCGGTTCGAACGGATGAAAAGGCGCGAACTTCAGGGAGATTTGGAGCAATGAGTGACGCGTGGCTGGGGTTGGAAGACAAGGTCTGCGTCGTAACCGGTGCCGGCAGCGGAATTGGGCGCGCGAGCGCCAAGGAGTTCGCAGGTGTCGGGGCGAAAGTCGCACTGCTCGACCGTGATCTTGCCGCGGCAGACACGGTTGCCAAGGTCATCCAGCAAGCCGGTGGCGAAGCGATCGCGATCGAATGCGACGTGACAGACGACGATAGTGTCGTCGAGGCGGAAAGGGCAGTGAGCAATGCTCTTGGCACTTGCGATATTCTCGTCAACAACGCCGGTATCCTTAAGCCTGGTACGTTGGAAGAGCTCTCGATCGCCGACTGGCAGCATTTGATGGACGTCAACGTGACGGGCTATCTGCGGTGTGCGCAGACCTTCGGCCGGCCGATGCTGGAGCGCGGTTCAGGCGCGCTGGTGCACGTTGCGTCGATCGCCGCCAGCGAACCGCAAGCCAACAGTGGCGCTTATTCACCGGGTAAGGCCGCGGTCGTCATGCTGTCGCGACAGCTGGCCTACGAATGGGGACCGCGCGGCGTGCGCAGCAATGCGGTCAGCCCGGGTCTGGTGCGGACAGCCCTGAGCGAAGCGTTCTATCAGGCTCCGGGCGTCCTCGAAAAGCGTGAAGAGATCGTGCCGATGCGGCGGGTTGCGCGTCCAGAAGATATTGCGCAGGCAGCCGTTTTTCTGGCGTGCGAGAAGGCGTCATACATCAACGGGCAGGAGATCCTCGTCGATGGCGGGTTGTCGCAAACGCTTATGGGCTTCGTGCCGCGGCCCGGATTCGAGTGACCGCAGCCGGGAGGCGTGCGTCGTGACGGACATCGCTGAAAGCCTGATGGACAAGTATCCAAACGCGGCGACGTTTCGGTTCGGTGATAGCGAGGCGCTGTGTGAGCGGCTGCTCGACCTCGTTCGGCCGGGAAAGAAGACCGCGACCTGCTCGGCGTGGCGCGACTTTGTAGGCGAAGGGCAAGCCGTGCCGGCTGTCGGTTGCAACGACATTGCCGTTGATTGGGACGGCAGGCCGGCAATCGTCATCGAAACGACCGGTGTTCGGATCTGTCGATTCGACGAAGTTGATGAAGATTTCGCTTTGGCCGAAGGCGAGAACGACGATCTGGCTGGCTGGCGTCGTGATCATCAGGCCTATTTCATGCGTAATGGAGGGTTCAGTCCGGACATGCTTGTCGTTTGTGAGAGGTTTCGTGTTGTCGAGGTGATCGCGTGAGTGCGTCGCTGTCCGCCAAGGAACGACAATTCCTAAATTCCATGCCAGTGGCGCGGTTGGCGACGGCGGATGCCGAGGGTGTTCCGCATGTCATCCCGATATGCTTCGTCATCATCGACGACACGCTCTACTTTGCGCACGATCAAAAACCAAAGAAGACCGGTGCGCGACCATTGAAGCGCGTCCGAAACCTGTTGGAAAACCCGCGTGCAGCCGTGGTGGTCGATCACTATGAAAACGACTGGGAGCGGCTCGGCTGGGTGATGATCCATGGCCGCGCCGAGGTATTGAGCAAGTGTGCAGAGCAGGTTGCGGCGCATGACGCGCTGCGCCGGCGTTATGTGCAATACCGGGAGATGTATCTTGAGCCGCTGCCCGTCGTTGCTATTCGCATCGAGCGGGTCGTGAGCTGGGGTAGTCTGGAGGCAAGCGCGTGAGGGCGTCCTTCATCCGGAAACTGCAGCCTGCGTTTTCAGCGTGGCCCACGGGCAGGGTTGGCATGACGTCGTGATCATGCGCATAATTCGGCAAGGCATGTGCGCACAGACGGAGAAGACCCTCATGGATTTCGGCGTATTCTACTTCCCGACCGACTACGGTATCCAGGTGCCGGAACTGGCTGTGGCGCTCGAGGAGCGCGGTATCGAATCGCTGTTTTTGTGTGAACACACGCATATTCCGACCAGTCGTAAAACGCCGTTTCCGGGCGGCGGTGAGTTGCCCAAGAAATACATTCACACGCACGACCCGTTCGTCGCGTTGTCGTTTGCAGCTGCACTGACCAAGAAGCTCAAACTCGGCACCGGCATCTGTCTTGTGCCGCAGCATGATCCGATCGTGCTTGCGAAAGTGCTTGCCAGCCTCGATATGTTGTCCGGCGGACGCGTGATCTTCGGCATTGGCGGCGGCTGGAATGTCGATGAGATGAACAACCACGGTGTCGAGCACAAGACGCGCTTCAAGCAGATGCGCGAGCATACCGAGGCGATGAAGGCGATCTGGACGCAGGACGAGGCCAGCTATCACGGCGAATTTGTCAATTTCGACCCGATCTGGTCATGGCCGAAGCCGGTGCAAAAACCGCACCCGCCGATCTTGCTCGGCGGCGAGACCGACTATACGTTGCGGCGCATCGTCAAGTACTGCGACGGATGGATTCCGCGCGGCAACATGAACTTCGATCCCAAGGCGAGCATGCAGCGGTTGCACGACATGGCCGAGAAGCATGGGCGCAATCCGGCTGAGCTTTCGACCACGCTGTTCCGCGGCCCGACAAGCAAAGAGGAGCTGGCAGCGTGCCGCGAGGCGGGCGTCGACCGCGTACTCTATGAGATCCCTGACGGCACGCGTGAGGAAGCCTTGAAGGCGGCCGACGATATCGCGGCACTGATGAAGCTTTAGGATTTGCGGCGCGGCGCACCCTCGCTGCCGTGCTGCTCCGCGCCAATTTCGAGTCTGCGGCACAACCGCTTGCGGATCGCTACTCAGCCCAGGACCTCGGGGTTGACCATATTCTCGCGGGTCGGGTCACCATCGAAGACGCTCAGAACGTTCTTGGCCGCGACATAGCCCATGCGGTCCATGGCTTCCTTGGTGACGCCGGCCATATGGGGGGCAAACAACACGTTATCGAGCTTGAAGAGCGGGTTCTCGGGGTTTGGCGGTTCGAGTTCGAGAACGTCCAGGCCGGCGCCGGCAAGGCGCTTTTCGCTGAGTGCGGCGTAGAGATCGCCTTCGTTGATGATACCGCCGCGCGCGGTATTGACGAGATAGGCCGTCGGTTTCATGCGCGCAATGCGGTCAGCATCAAACATGTTGAGCGTTTCTTCCGTCTTCGGGCAGTGAATCGAGATGAAATCCGCCTTTTCTATAGCTTGGTCGAGGTCCTTTACCGGCGTGCAGCCGGCCGAGCCGATGGTTTCGTCGGGCTTGTAGGGATCGTAGACCATGACATTCATTTCCATGGCGTTGCAGCGTTTGGCGGTGCGCGATCCTATGCGCCCGAAACCGATCACCAGAACGTTTTTGCCGTAAAGATCGAAGGGGACGGCCTTGAAGCGGTCCAGCCAGCGGCTTTCGCGTACCATCGCGTCCAGTTCGTTGGCCCGCTTGGCGAGGTTCAACATCATGAACATGGCTTGTTCGGCGACGGACGGGGAGTTCGCTTCGCCCGCGATCATCACCGGAATGCCGCGGGCGGTCATCGTCGGAATGTCGATGGCGTCATAGCCAACGCCGACCCTGGCAACGACCTGGACTTCCTGGCCGATGTCGAGTTCTTCTGCCGCGAGCCGGGTGGCGCCGAGGATGAAGCCATGGACGGGTGCGGCTTCGCGCAAGGCCGCCTGGAACTCTTCGCCGGTTAGCTGGTGCGGAAAATCACGAACCTCGACGTCGTCGCGTTCTGCGAAAACCGCGCGGCCGGCCGGCGACAGGCTTGCCGTGACGAAAACGCGCTTCATGTTCGTGGCCATTGTCGTCTCCCCGGGACCATTTCGATTGCCGGTGCGGATCATACCTTTCGCTGATGCTGCTTGACCATTGCCACCTAAGGTCTCACGCGTCGTTGCCTATCGTTATTCGGATGATGATGTAGCGGCGATCATATTGTCGCCGGATGCCATTGATGCCGGACCCGCTGTCGCGATACTAACGACCGGTTACATGGAACGTGCCAACGATGTTCCGCCAACTTGACGCCTTGCCTTTGGAGTGGATGCCTTGGCCTTTGGAGTGGATGCCTTGTCGAGCCTGAGACCTGCCGCCCGTGTCACGCGAATATCGGCTTCGCCCAGTGCCTTGACCTCGCAACGGGCACGAGAGCTGAAGGCCGACGGACACGATGTCATTGCGCTCAGCTCAGGTGAGCCGGACTTTCAGCCGCCGAAATTCGTGATCGAGGCGGCGCACAGGGCCATGCTGGCCGGGCAAACGAAATATACGACGATGTCGGGTACGGCCGAGCTCAAACAGGCGATTGTCGCCAAGTTCAGGCGCGAAAACGGTCTCGACTACGATGCATCGGAAATCATGGTTTCGACAGGGGCTAAGCAGGTCATATTCAATGCGTTGATGGCGACGGTCGAGACCGGTGACGAGGTTATCATACCGACGCCGTTCTGGATCGCCTACGAGCAGGTCGTCGAGCTGGCCAACGGAACGCCGCGGCTGGTGCCGTGTTCGGCCGAACAGGATTTCAAGCTGGATGCAAATACGTTGGAGCGCCACATCACGCCAGCAACCAAGTGGCTGATCCTGAATTCGCCGTCCAATCCCTCCGGAGCCGTCTACACCGCCGAAGATCTCCGGGCGCTGGCAGACGTGCTTCTCAGGCATCCTCACGTCTGGGTCATGACCGACGATATCTACGAGCATATCGTTTTCGACGGGCAATCTTGCTCGACCATCGCTGCAGTCGAGCCGCGGCTCAAAGACCGGACGATCGTCATCAACGGCGTGTCGAAGACCTATGCGATGACCGGCTTCCGGATCGGCTTTTGCGGCGGGCCGGCCGAACTGCTGGGCGAGATGCTGAAAATGCAATCGCAGGCGACGTCGGGGCCATCGTCCGTCGGTCAAGCGGCGGCGTTGGCTGCGATTTCCGGGCCGCAGGAAATCGTTGCCGAGCGTGCTGTTGCATTTCAGGAACGACGCGACCTGGTCGTTTCGATGTTGAACCAGGCCAAGGGTATCCAGTGCCGATCACCGCAAGGAGCGTTCTATGTCTATCCGAGTTGCGCCGAGCTGATCGGCAAGACGACGCCAGGCGGCAAGACGATCGAAAACGATCGTGACTTCGTGATGTATCTGATGGATGAGCACGGCGTTGCGACCGTGCATGGTGCCGCCTACGGACTGTCGCCCCATTTCCGAATCTCGTTTGCGGCGTCGCTGGACGATCTCACGCGCGCCTGCGAACGCATACAGCGTGCCGCTGCGGCATTGACGTAGATCGTCACGCTGCGACGCGTTGCGCTTTGGGCACAGGTTTCAGATGTCGGTCCAAGATGCAGCGCTACTTGCGTGAGTTGAGGCGGTGGTTCTGGACGCCATGGGCGGCGAGTTTCGGTCTTGCGCTCGAGATGACGCCGGAGTTGACGCCGGCCCAGCCGATTTCGCCGGACAACCGGCCGTACTCGATCTTCGGGCAACGGTTCATGACAACGCGCAGGCCGGCGGCTTCGGCCTCCTCGGCCGCGGTGTCGTTGCGCACGCTGAGCTGCATCCAGATCACCTTGATCTGTAGGGCATCTTTGAGGCGGATCGCTTCGCGAGTTATCTCCAATGCGGCTTCGGAGTTGCGAAAAATATCCACCATGTCGACGGGCGCCGGAACGTCTTGCAACTCGCCGTAAACGGTTTGCCCGAGGATTTCCTTGCCGGCGAGCCCCGGATTGATCGGGTGGATCGTGTATCCCTTACCGAGCAGGTATTTCATCGCGAAATAGCTCGGCCGGTTGTTGTTGGCACTGGCGCCGACCATGGCGATGGTGGTCGTGTCACCGAGGATATCGGAGATATAAAGGTCGGAATAGCGGCTGTGGTCCATACCGGTTCGGGCTCATTCTTGATTGCGGTGGGCTTCAGACCCGCTTGCGACCGGGGGCGGTAACGTCATGTGGCCATTGTCGTCGAGTGGTGCATGCGGGTTGTAGGCAACTTCCCAGAGATGTCCATCGGGGTCGGCGAAATAGCCGGAATAGCCGCCCCAAAAAACGTCCTGTGCCGGTTTGGTCAGTGTTGCGCCGCACGCTGCAGCGTGCGCCAACGCGGCGTCGACGGCGGTGGACGACTCGAGATTGAGTGCCATCGCAACGCCGCGGAAGCCTTTGGCGGCAGTGGTCGCCACGCCTGCATCTTCCGCCAGGGCGTCATGGCCGTAAAGACCAAGGACGACGCCGTTCATATCGTAGAATGTCACCGTATCGCCAGGGAATCCCGCGCGGCGAAAGCCGAGCGCATGATAAAACGCGCGCGAGCGTGCCATATCGCGTACGCCAAGGGTGATCATAGTCAGGCGTTGCCTCAGCACGCGCTCATTCCCCGCGCCAGACCGGCTGGCGCTTTTCGATAAAGGCGTTGATGCCCTCCTCGGCGTCGCGGGCCAGCATGTTGCGGACCATGATGTCGGCGGCGTAGGTGTAGGCATCGGCGAGCGGCTGTTCAAGCTGACGGTAGAATGCTTCCTTGCCGATGGCCACCGTCAACGGAGACTTGTCTGCAATCTGCTGCGCCATGGCCGCGGCTTCTTGAAGGACGGCTTCCGGCGGGACGACACGGTTGACCAGACCGTAGGTCTTGGCATCGGCCGCCGAGAGCATGTCACCCAAAAGCAGCATCTCCATCGCCTGCTTGCGCGAAACATTGCGCGACAGTGCAATCATGGGCGTCGAACAGAAGAGCCCGATGTTGACACCGGGTGTGGCGAATTTCGCGTCCGATGCGGCAACGGCGAGATCGCAGGTGGCAACGAGTTGGCAACCAGCGGCTGTCGCAATGCCGTGGACGGCTGCGATGAACGGTTTGGGTGAGTTGACGATAGCCTGCATCATGGTGGCGCATGCGCGCATCGTTTCCTCGTAGAAGGCGCGGCCGCGGTCAGAATCCTGCCGTCGCGCCGTCATCTCCTTCAAGTCATGGCCGGCACAAAAGCCCGGACCATTGCCGGCCAGGATAACGGCGTGAACCTGCTTGTCCTGTGAGATATCAGTTATTGCGGCGGTCAGCGCCGCGATCATATCTATCGACAGTGCGTTGCGCGCCCGGGGACGGTTGAGCGTCAATGTGGCTACGGCACCGCTACGACCAACCAACACCGGTGCGGTTGCTGGTTCGGCGACGGGAGGAGCTTGCATTGAACCGGTCGGATGGTCTTGCACGTTAAAGTCCTTCGCGTTGTGCTCAAGATGCTCGGGCCAAAAGCGCACCTTTGTTTCTGGCGGCGGGGCGATTGCAGACATACACTGTAGGGACAGAGCATACCAGATCGTTGCCGGTCGGTCAGGTGCGGCTTGGGCGGCGAAATCGAGCTGCCAGCCGGGAGCCTCGGGAGCCCGAAGAACTTGAAGAACCTGGGGGCGGTAAACGGGAAGGCATACTGATATGTTGAGAGCGCTATTGATGTTGCTGTTGGTTGCGGCGGCAGGGCACCCCGCCATCGCCGAGATGCGGGCGACGTTCCTCAATGCCAGTCGAGCGAGCCTAAGCAATCCGCATGACCTCAAACTGAGCCCCGATGGCCGTTACCTGTTCGTTTCAGATGTCGGCAATGACCGGATTGCCATCCTTGATCCCGACAGTTTGGAGCTTATCGGCGCGTTCGGAAGCGACCACCAGGCTGGTACGCACGACATAGATTTCGATGCCCAGGGGCGCGCCTACGTGGCCGATACTCACAACAACCGGGTGGCGATCTACCACATGGAAGGACTCAAGGCGACGCTGGTTGGTGAACTTCGCGACAAGATCCGTGGGCCGGAGGGTGTCCTCATTCATCCGAACGGTCGAATCTATGTCGCTGGGGCGTGGTCGAACAACTTGGTTGTCTACAGCGCCGGCAAAGTTGTCGGTGAATTGCGTGGCCTTGCATCACCTCACGATGTCGAACTCGCTCCCGGCGGCGACATCTGGCTCGCGGATGCCGGCAATGATCGCATGCTCCTGCTGTCGCCGGATCTCAAGATCAGGCGCGAGTTGAAAGGGGCGCCTTACAACTTCAACGGCGTGCGCTATCAGGATGTGCTGGCCGATGGAACGTTGATTGCCGCTGACAAGAACAATCATCAGGTGAAAGTCATCGATCCGGACGGGTGCGTGGTTCTGGTTCTAGGGTCGGGGCAAGCGGCAAAAGGGGAGGGCGTGTTCCGCACCCCGGAGGGCGTCGAGCACCGCGGCAACACGGTGTGGTTGTCCGATTCCGGTAACAATCGTGTCGTCAAATACCGCTTAACCCGCAAGTCAGGGTAAGGCCTTTCGATCAGGCGCCGGCGACCAGCTGTTCTATAATTGGATGACCCGCTCGGTTCGAAGTTCGACGCCAACGCGGCCGGTCGGTGCGAAAGTTTTCATCCGCAACCCTGGCGAGTATTTCGTGCCGGGAATAACGCTTTAGCGATCTAATAATCTTGACTTGTCTGCGAATCGCTGCGTGGCGGTGAAGCCGCTTGTGTGCTTCAGATTTATTGTTTTGATTTCATATATTTAATTTAACTGTGGCCATTGTGGCACTTGGTTTGGAAGCAAGCGGATCGGTTGCTTGTTTTTGCTGTTTTTCCCACACGAATACAGGCAAGACTGTGGATAGTTTCTGTCAGTGTACAACCGCCTTTGCCAGCTGCCTATTTGCTTCGGACGCGGTCGGGTGGCTTGTGCGCGTGTTTGGCGTCACGCATCTCGGCAAGCCCACAATCCCATGGCCGCTGATGGCTCGGTGATGGTCGCCGGAATGATGCGTTCGTTCCGTCGTTGTCGCGTGAGCGTCCCTTCAACTTCTGTTTAATTGCCAAGGACTTCGCCATGCACCGCCGTGTAGGCCAGGGAATTGCCAGTGCCATTGCTGCCGCGCTCGTCGTGACGGGCTGTGTGGTCGTTCCGAAGCCCTTGACTGATTTTGAACTGAGCAATCTCGCTTCCGAGAAACTCGAAAAAGTGGTTGCCGATCAGGAGCCGATTTACGGCGCCATCGATCTCTATGAAGCTATGGCACGGGCGTTGAAATATAACCTCGACTATCGAGTCGAGCTTTACGAGAAGGCGCTCAGAGCAGCCGAACTGGATCTGTCGCACTACCAGTTGTTGCCAAAGATCGTCGGCAATGCCGGATTTAGAAGGCGCAACAACTACGACGCCTCGAGTAGTTTCAATCTCGTTTCACGGACGGCGAACTTCGGTGCGTCAACGTCTCGCGAAAAGCATCTGCGCGAGCGTGATCTCGAAATCAGCTGGGATGTGCTCGATTTCGGCTTGTCATATGTCAGAGCGCGGCAAGCCGCCGACAAGGTGCTGATCGCGGAGGAGACCAAGCGCAAGGTCGTCAATCGGATTATCGAGGATGTGCGCACCGCCTACTGGCGCGCGATCAGTGCCGACCGGTTGATTTTCCGCCTGCGCCGTCTCGAAGGGCGTACCCGGCGTGCGCTCGCGAATGCGCGTTCGCTGGCCGCGGAGCAAAGAACATCACCGATTACGGCGCTGACCTACGAGCGTGAACTGGTCGAAATCAAGCGGGCCGTGCAGGAGCTGCAGCGCGATCTGAGCGTTGCCAAGACGCAACTTGCCGCATTGATGAACATCAAGCCCGGAGCGCAATTCCGCCTCCGCACACCTCGTCGCTACCGCGGCGGGCTGCGCCTCAAAGCGCCGGCCAAGGAGATGATTTGGACGGCGTTACAGAACCGGTCGGAGCTGCGTGAAGTGTGGTACCGGCAGCGGATCAACATGCACGAAGCAGACATCGCAATGCTGGAACTGCTGCCCAATTTCCGGATGTTTGCCAATACCAATTACAACAGCAACCGGTTTCTGCTGAACAATCACTGGCTCGGTTGGGGGGCAAAGGCGACCTGGCATCTGTTGAAGGTCGTCGAGTATCCTGCCAGGAGTGCCGTTATCGATGATCAGCACGAACTTCTCGAGCAGCGTAGTCTGGCGCTGACGATGGCGATCATGACGCAGGTTCACGTTGCGCGCGTGCGCTTTTTCCACTACGCGCGGGAAGTTGCGACGGCGCGGGAGTACTACGACGTGCAGCGCCGCCTGGTGGAGAACATGCGGGTCGAGCGCGCGGCGGGCCGCATCAGCGAGCAGACATTGATCCGCGAAGAGATGAATACGCTGGTGGCCGAGGTGAAGTATGACATCGCCTACGCCGGCCTACAAAACGCGTTTGGAAATATCTATGCCTCGATGGGGCTTGATCCCTACAGCCATGATTTCGACCTGGACATGGACGTGAAGTCCCTGGCGGGGACGCTGCGCTCGGTTTGGGTCGTGCGCGGTGACAATGCGCACCGGTGAGCATCAAGTTCGAAGGGCATGGCAAGGCCAGACACCGTCTAACGCTCACAACGTGAAGCTGCCGGTTCACTCAGGACGCGCGGAGTACAAGGTCGTCCGGATCGAGTGGGGCCATCCGCTGCGCTGAGAACGGTGAAAGATCAACATGCCGGGTCGTGCCGTCGATGATCAGGTCGGCCATGGCCTCGGCCGTTCCCGGCGCGTTGAGCATGCCCCAGACTGAATGGCCGGTAGCAATGTATGCGCCCCCGACATCGGCGATATTCCCAATGACCGGTAGGCCGTCGGCGGTGATCGGGCGATAGCAGGCCTGCTCGGCAACGCGTTCGGCGCTTTCGAGTTGCGGGACGAGGCTGATGGTAACAGCGTGCAACTTCTCGCAGCCGCCGGATTCCGGCACAACCTGTGCCGGGTCGATCGGCATTGCGGCATTTCCCGACAGGCCGCAGACATAAAGCGTGCCATCAGCGCGTGGCACGATTTCCGGGGTAATGATTTCACCGTCGTCGTCCTCGAATTGTGCGAAGACCGCTTCCGGTGGCAGTGGTGTTGTCGGACGCAGAATAATGCTGTGACCTTTGAGGCCGTAAACCGGTGGGACCGGCAGCCAGGCGGCAGCCAGCAGAGACCACGGGCCCATAGCCAGGAGCATGGCATCGGCGCTTATCTCCGAGCCGTCGGCAAGGCATATTCCAGTGACCCGGCTGTCATCTTCGCTAAGATTGACAGCGGTGATTTCGCCAATGACAAGGCGTGCGCCGTTATCGACAGCCGCTTGTGCCAATGTGTTCGTGAAGGCGTGGGGATCGAGTTGCGCCGTGGTCGCGGAGGTGCCGAGCCGCTGGCGATGGACGGCGTCGGGCGCAAGCCAGTCCGCAAGCGCTGGATCACCCGTTGCTCCCAGCCGGCGGCGCACACTCATGGCGGCAGCGAATGTATCCACCGCGCGGAAGCCATAGGGATTGGAAAGCTCATCGGCCCATTGTGCGTGGAGATCGAAGCTGCGCCGTGCCAGGGTTTCAACCGGTGTGCCGTCGCACCAGTCCTTGGCGAGGAAGCCGCCCGATTTGCCGGATGCGGCGCCGCCAACCTGCCAGCGTTCGATCAACGTGACGTCAAGGCCGCGGCGCGCCAGTTCATACGCCGTCGCCGCGCCGATCACGCCTGCTCCGCAAATTGCGACATGCATAGGTCCGTTATCCTTTCCGGTTTGAGTGGCCGCCCTTGTGTTGCCGCGACGGCGAAAGCCGGTCCCAGGTCGACCATAGCACGGCGGGCCAAGGCCTTCCCGGGCCGTTTGGCCGACAGCGTCCAAACGAGGCATGCAGCGGTTGTCGGGAAAGGGTGCAGCGTGCACCATAGCGCAAATTCGAATTCGATCCATTGCTATCAATTTTCGGAGGACAAACATGACGGGGTTGCCGCTTGCCCGCTTCAAGGTGCTCGACCTCACCGCCCACCGGGCCGGTCCTACGGCAGTCAGGCAACTGGCCGACTGGGGTGCCGACGTGATTAAGATCGAACGCCCAGTGGCGGATGGTGCCGATTCGATGGGTTCGTCGAAGCATGGCTTCGATTACCAGAACCTGCATCGCAACAAGCGCAGTCTGACGCTTGATCTCAAGAGCGCAGAGGGGCGCCGAATTTTCTTTCAACTGGCGGAGTCGGCGGACGTCATTGTCGAGAACTATCGTTCCGACGTGAAGACAAGGCTCGGCATCGATTACCCAGCAGTGTCGGCAATCAATCCGCGCATTGTCTATGGCAGCATCTCCGGGTTTGGTCAGACCGGGCCCGATGCCACCCGACCGGGCGTTGATCAAATCGCCCAAGGGATGGGTGGACTGATGTCGATCACGGGCCTTCCGGGTCAAGGTCCGGTGCGGGTCGGTATTCCGATCGCGGATCTCACGTCGGGCTTGTTGCTCGCCCAGGGCATCTTGATGGCACTTCTCAATCGGGAGCAGACCGGTGTCGGTCAGTGGGTTCATACCTCTTTGATCGAAGCACAGATTTTTATGCTCGATTTTCAGGCAGCGCGCTGGCTCAAAGACAGCGAGGTGCCGGGGCAGGCCGGGAATAACCATCCGACATCGATCCCGACCGGCGTATTCCCGACCTCCGACGGATACATCAATATTGCCGCGTCCGGCGGAGAACTTTGGAAGCGGTGCTGCGCGGCCCTGGGCGTCGACGAATTGGTCGATGATCCGCGGTTTGCCAGCGGGCCGGATCGCTCGAAAAATCGCGACGACCTCAACCAGGCGCTTGGCGACGTCACGCGGACGAACACGCGCGCGCACTGGATCGCGGCGCTCAACGAGGCAGGTGTCCCGTGTGGACCAATCAACTCCATTGATGAAACATTCGCGGAGCCTCAGGTGCGACACCTTGGAATTGCACGGCGCGTGGAGCATCCGGCGATCGGCGAATTCCGGGTCGTCGGCCAGCCGATCAACATGGCACAGGCGCCGCAGCCGGATGCGTTGCGGCCGACACCGGACTCAGGCCAGCATACTGAGGAGATTTTGGCGGAGCTTGATTACGACGCGGCGGCTATCGATGGCCTGCGCGATAAGCGCGTTGTTTGATGTCGGTGGGTTGTTTCTCGCACATCCTGGAGTGAGGCACGTTTGGAGCGGCCGGTCACCGGCGGGCGGGTGTTTGCTAAAGCGCGTCGCAATTAATGCGCGTCGCTTTGGGTTTCATTGCCTCACGCCGCTATTCGCGCTGCGCACGGCGGCTCCGGCGGGCGGCCATTCGGCCGGGTGGCGTCGCTCCCTTATGAGCGCATGCGTTTTCTCACTTTGGGTTTCATTACCTCACGCCGCTATTCGCGCTGCGCACGGCGGCTCCGGCGGGGCGGCCATTCGGCCGGGTGGCGTCGCTCCCTTATGAGCGAATCCGTTTTGCTGCGACGTGCTTTGGATCATCGTGCCTTAAGTTGTAACCGGTGTCGCGGCACCAACTTAAGGCACAAAGATGCTCTAGATACCGAACATGCGCGCGGTTAGCGACAGTGCGTGCTGGAAAGTCGGTATGTTGGCAAACGTCTGCAACCAGGCGACGTAGCTGATCGTCACGATGCAGCAGACGATCGAGGCAGTAACGTCGGCGGGCCTTGGAATGTTGAGCTTGTTCCAGTTCACGTGGCGCCGGTAGAAGTGGTATGCAGCCAGTGCGAGGCCGTGCATGATGCCCCAGAACAAGTAATTCCAGGTAAAGGCATGCCAGAGGCCGAACAGCATGAAGGCTGAGATGGTTGCAACGTAGTTCGACCACTTGGTGCCAAGCAGGCCGACGACCGGGAAGAACAGGTAGCGCGTGATCCAGTTGCCCATTGAAATGTGGTAGCGGCGCCAAAACTCGGCGACGTTGGTGGCGAGGAAGGGATAGTTGAAGTTCTCGATAACGCGGAAGCCGAACATTGCGCACGAGCCGATCGCGACTTCGCAGAAGCCGACAAAGTTGATGTAGGTGTAGAAGAACCTGAAGAACACAAACGTCCACGCCTGCGATATCGTGAAGCCGGCAAAGCCGTTTCGCGTGTCCGGCAACCAGTTGCGGATCGCCGTGTCGATGAAGTCGTTACAAATGAATTGGATCAGGAACAAGCCATAGGCGATGCGCGCTAGGCCGGTCAGGAACGCATTCAAATCGAACGTGCCATTGAAAGATTCTTCGGTGAAGCTCTCCGATTTTTCGACCGGGCCGACCGTGTAGAGCGGGAACAAGAACATGTAGAGCGCTTTTTCAAGCAGACCGGTGGGCTGAGGCGCCGAATAGGCATTCAGGACAAGGCCGATCGTGCGTACGGTCGCAAACGCGATGCCCAGTGTGTGAATGAAATTCAGACCATCGATCAATCGCGTGATGACGAGCGGGGCGAGCGCCAGGGCAAGGGCTGCGAAGAGGAGCGGTACCTTGCGGACGCGATGCAGGATCAGATCGCTGGCGTGGGCGATCGCCAGGAGTGCCGCCACCGCGAGAAAGCCGCCGGGTGACAACAGGGCGATGAATATCATCGAGATGGCAAGCAGGAGCATGCAGCGCTCGCGTGGCCGCGAAGGCGGTATCGTCCAAAAGAGCAGAACGGCGATGGCCAGGACGATCAGATATGCAGCGATGTCTGTCAGCATGGGCGGGCGTTATCGCGTGGGGCGGGGTTGCGGGCAGTTCGACCGATCCGGCTTGCCCAGCTGCTCGAATTCTCGGAATTGCATTTGATGACGTGCGCCGGACTTGGCGCCGAAGCGGCTGCGGAAGGTCGTGTTGAAATAGGCTACAACCGGTTTGGCATTGTCGAAATTGGTGAAGCGCCGGTCGGCGACCAGGGTCACGGGTTGGGCGAGTTTTGCAAGGGCGTCTTCGGCCAGGCGCCAATTTTCCAGCGTCGGGTCCGGAACCTGCAGCGGCAGCGGCAGTTGTTTGGCGCGGCCGTGGTCGGTACCGGCCGGATCGTCATTGGATGATCGCGCATATGCCTTGATCAGATCAAAGAAGGCGCCGGTCGTAGCATCCGGTATGAGGGAGACAGACGCATTCTCCCGTGTTTTGAGATAGCCGACTTGCTGCTTTGGACCAGAATCACGCTGGCGCAAAACGAACAGAGGGCCGACCTGAACGACGATTTCGCAGTATTTCGCCCGCTTGTTTGGCTCACTTGCGAAGTTCGCGATGGTTGATGCCAGATGCACGATGTTGTCGGTGTGGAACTTGTTGACGATGATGGCAGCGTCATCGGCGTAGACAGCTTTGCGCCGCTGTAACTCGGCAACGAAGGCGCTGTCGCCGAGGATCAGCCGTCTGCCACCGGCATGGTTGCCATCGAGGAGATGGTTGACGAGTTGGTATTTGGAATCGGACCTGAGCCCCGGCGACAATAGCGACCAGAGGAGGCCGGATTGAACAGCGAGGCTGAGGATCAGGCTCCACAGTGCGACGAAGCCTGCCAGCAACGTCAACGCGCGCAGGGCGTCCAGCAAATAGCCGTGTTTGGGCTCGGCTACGTCTTGCATGGCGGGCTCACCAGATTATCCGGTATGCGGGGCGGGCGTCAGCTTGGTTTGATCTGGCTGGCGATCGAGGAGACGGTGTCGAGTTGCTCGAAATTGATGCTCAGGGGATCGAGCTTGAACCCGAGTTCCTTGTCGATGAAAGCAATCAAGTTGACGGCTTCGAGCGAGTCCAGGAGGCCGGACGTAAAGATCGGTTGGTCGCTGCGCAATTCGTTCTCGTCGAGCCCGAAGTTGGTTGTGAAGTAGTCGACGAGGCGGGATTTGATTTCGTCTTGTGTCATTGGGTCCCCCTGTTGATTGCGTCAATGCCGTTTACCGGCTGTGCCGGATCAGAGCGCAGTTTTGATTGTTCAGTACCTTTCATAAACTGCCCGCACCGCTTCGAGGGGCCAGGAATTTATGAGGTAGATGATGGACAGCGCCAGTAGACTATAGACGAGGGCAACACGGCCGATCGCGGCGGCATTGGCGCGGTTCGATGTCAGCCATTTGAGCCTGTTGGCCATAGCGATTAGATGCACCCGTTGATGTCAGGGCAGCGAGATTCCAACTGGCGGACAAGCCATGGGTGAAACCATTTGCGCCCAGCGGCGTTGATGTGTGTATTGTCCCGCCGTCCGCCCAGGGCCAGCTTCTTAACAAGGTCCGGCGGGGGAATCAAAATTTGGCTGCCGGTCGCGGCTTCGAATTTCCTCGCGAATTCGGGTTTCGGCGTCGATTGGTTGGTTCGCGGCAGATAAAGAAAGAAGAGCTTCGTACCATGCCTGTCGGCCAAAGCCTGGAGTTTGCGAATGAAGACGATGTTGAACGTCTCGCGTGCTGAATTGATCTTCCAGGTCAACGGTCGCGACAGTTTGACGTCGCGGACGCGTTCGCCGGCAAGCAATTGGCGAACGTCAAAGCGGTAGTCGCCGCTATGACAGTTTCGCGTCGGGTCCTTGCGATGGACGTGACGGCGGCATCTGGAATCATTGAGTGAGCCGTTCGTGCACGATGCCAGACGCTGCGATGGTTTGAGGTGTTCCAGAACGACCCGACCCGCTGCCGACAATGCAACGAAGGGATCCTCGGTGGCTGCCGCTCCCACGATCGTGACGGCGTCGCCCAAAGTCGCCATCTTGTAGAAGTCTTCGTGAACGATGTTACGAGACCAGTTTCGCGGCTGCATCATCACCACGACCGTCTTGACCTTGCGCTCGTCCAGAAGGTCGCGAATGATCACGTATTCCTTTTCGATCGCGAAGTGGCTGTGGGAGACGTTATAGAGGACCGGCGAGTAGCCGCGCCGCGCTTTGAGGTAAGCGCTCAAGTCGTCGGAATCCATGGCCGTCAGGAAGCGTGATCCGCCAACCATCGCAAGGTCAACCGGGCCCTTGTTCTCGTAGATCAGGCGATAATTGCAGTCGGACCGGCTATAGCGGCGGTCTGCGGTGCCGCCGTAGGCCAATTTGACGGCGAGGCCAGCAATGACAAGGCACAGGGCAGCGTAGAAGACTTTCACGGTGCTTTTTCCCGGCGTTGTCCCGACTGTCTGTGTGCCATGGTATGGCAGGATCCTGCCGTGCTGATCACTGTGGCCGGTGCCATCGCAATGGCCGGTGCCATCGCTATGGCCGGTGCCATGGCGCTGGTCTGCAATAGTCCCGGGCGGATGCCAGGATCAGTAGCCAAATCGCCTCACCCTTAGTGGGTCACTCTCTGCACAGCTAGTGTGATTACACAACACAGCCGGCTAGATTTGGAGGTATCCTGGGCTATCCCAAATTTGCGGACGGCGTGGGAAGAAATTTGCGCCGCCGTCTACCCAGGCATGCGCGTTCGCGACAGATTTGCACAATCGCCGCAGGTTGCAGGCGCGATGCTTGTCGCGTTGCAGGATTGCCGATACCGAATAGCGTGAATCGGCATCCGGGGCGCTTTTTTCGTCTCGGCTGCACCGCCAACCGTTCGACAGGAAGGTGTGAGGCGTGACCCACAAGAGCCCGGACTACAATGTCGCCAGCATCGTCAGTGCAGCGCTGATCGGCCGCGGTGATGCGATTGCCATGGACTGCGGAGACGGACCGCTGTCGCGGAGGGACATGCTCACTCAAATCGCGCGCAGACAGGCGCAGTTCACCGAAAGCGGTGTCGCGGACGGCACGCGCGTGGTGATTTCGACAAGCCGTGGCGCTTCATTCTGGATCGACATGATCGCGTTGTGGGCGCTGGGCGCAATCGCCGTGCCGCTCAACCCCGACGTCAGCAATGCGCATGCAGAAGCGATCTTTGCGGCGGCGCGGCCGACGCACGTCAATCAGTCCTTTGCGCCAATGCCGCAGGCGTTCGCCGATCTGGCGCCGATCTCCGATTTGCCAGCCTTATCAGCCGACGAGCCGTCACAGCTGCCCGCATTTGCGGCGGTCGCTCCAAACGATCTTGCCGGGCTCTTTTTTACATCAGGCACGACGGGCTTGCCGAAGGGTGTGATGATCCGGCACGAGATGCTGATTGCCAACATGATGGCGACGCAGTCGCGGATCAAATTGAAGGCCACTGACCGGCTGTTCATTGCGATCCCGTTCCGGTTCATCTCGTCCATTTCGCACATTCTCGTGGCAATCGTCGCCGGCGCCACGTTTGTCGGGACGGAAGACCGGCTTGCGCCGGCCGACCTTGTGGATCGGCTCGATGCCCACGACGTCACCGCGTTCGGAGGTGCACCCGTTCAGTTGCGGTTCTTGTCTGACGCGCTGCCAACTCGCCTCAAGAGCCTGCGCTGGATGATGTCGTCCGGCGACCACCTGTCTCCCGAGATCATCGCGAAGATCCGCGATATCCGGCCCGAGATGGAGATCCATACCGTCTACGGTTTGACGGAGGTTGCCGGCCGGTTCTGTTCGTTGCCAGCCGAACTGATCGATGTGGTGCCAGGCTCCGTCGGCGTGCCGATTGCCGGTATGCGGGTTCACGTCCTGGACGAGGACGGCACGCCTTGCCCGCCCGGTGAAGTCGGTGAGGTCTTCGCCAACGGTCTGTGCTGTTTTGAAGGCTATATTGGCAACGCAGAAGCAACCGCGAAGGCGCTCACGCCGTACGGTTTCCGCACGGGTGATCTCGGTTACATGGACGATAGCGGATATCTTTATCTATCCGGTCGATCCGACAGCGTCTTCAAGCGTGCCGGTCTCAAGGTCTCCTGCCTGCCGATCCAGGATGCGCTGATGAAGCTCGGTCAGTTCGAGGACGTTGCCGTAATGCCGAAAGACAATGACCTGGCAGGCGCCGTTCCCGTTGCATACTACGTTTTGAAAGATGGAGTGGTGTTTAACCGTGGCGAAGTGCTGAAGGCGTTGCGGCAGGCGCTGCCACCCAATCACCTACCTGCGGAATTTCTCGCGTTGCCAACCATTCCGCGTACCGGATCCGGCAAGATTCAGCGGCAGGATCTGCTCGATCTGATCGCGAAGGCGGAGGCCAGTTAGTAGGCCGGCACAGCGCGGGCGCCTTTTACCAAAACACTTGGCCTCTGCTTCCTTGCCAAAGCCAACAAAGAGAATGGGCCTGCCGCCTTTGGAGTATCCGTAGGTTCAGTTGCGCGCCAGTTTCCTGCCGTCCGCAGGCATGAAAGCGCCGCGGCCGGTGCGCCTGACCAAAGCTAATGCAGTCGGGTCCGTGATCGATCCAAGGGCGCCGGGGCGGAAATAAGCGCACCAGCGGGCGCGATCGCAGTACTACCAAGTCAGACGCCCGGGCCGAGGACGACGCAGAAAATGAAGCCCCTCGGGTAGTTGCTCTTAGGGCCGGGGCTGCAGACGTGGGCGCGTAGATCCGGACTTGTCCGCGGCAGAATTTTGTGCGGCGGTACCCTTGTCCATTCGCCGTCAACCAGGACTTCCACGTTCCGGCCACGCATTCGGGCCCGCGTGGGGCGGCAGTCCTGATTGTTACAGCATGGCCGCCCCTTCCAATCCTTCAAGGTCAGATACCAGTGATGAAGATTATCATGGCCGTCGCCGTGGTAGCCCTGAGCGACGGCAGATTTTGCGCCGAGCAGCCCGGCAAGCGCGAGCAGTGGCAGCCCGATCGGCACCCGAGGCAACCGGCCATACATCGTAACCTCCTCAGCGCGCCAGGTCGGGCGAGGCCCTCGGCAACGCCCTTGACCAAGCGATGGCAATGCAGCGCGAGCTTTGGTTCGGGTCGAGGCAAACTCGGGAACAGGCCCCGCGTGTGCTTCGAAACGTCAAAGGCTCGGCTGGCGGCAACGTCTGTGTATCAGGCTATCTTAGCGAGAGCCTTCTGCTCAATACTCGGATTCCTGCGGCTGACACACTTGTGTTTTGATTGTAGTGAAATCCAAGCCTTTCCGGACGCCGCAGAAGCGGCCGGCGTGACTGTGCCGCCCGCCGGGTCTTGAATGTCCGCACGGGCACGGGGGAAGAATGCAACGCCAAACCGTCAGCCATATTCGGTATCGGCCGGACGTCGATGGTTTGCGTGCGCTGGCGATCTTGCCGGTCGTGATGTTTCACGCCAAGGTGCCCGGATTTTCAGGCGGGTTCGTAGGTGTCGACGTATTTTTCGTTATTTCCGGCTATCTCATCACGTCGATCATCTTCGAAGATATCCGTGCGGAGCGCTTCAGCATCACTCAGTTTTACGAGCGCCGTGCGCGCCGTATCCTGCCCGCTTTCTTCCTGGTGATGTTTGCCAGCTGTGTTCTGGCAGCCCTGCTGTTGTTTCCAAAGCAGTATCTCGCATTCTCCCGATCGCTCGTTGCCGCAGCTCTGTTCGGTTCGAGCATCACTTTTTACGGCGAAAGCGGTTATTTCGACCTCGCCGCGGAGATGAAACCGCTCCTGCATACTTGGTCGCTTTCGGTCGAGGAGCTCTACTACATCTTCTTTCCGGTTCTTATGCTGGGCCTGGCCCGATTTTTTCCGGGGCGGTATTGGCAGAGTTTGATGCTGATCGCTGCTGCATCGCTCGCGGGGTCTGTTGCGGCTCTGATCGATGATGGCAAATCGAACGCGGCATTCTATCTGCCGCATTTGAGGGCGTGGGAGCTTCTGGTTGGTGCAGTGCTGGCAGTGGGTCGACCCGCCGATGTCGGGAGCGGTCCGGTACGGCATGGCGTGTCGCTGGCCGGGCTTGCGATGATAGTGGTGCCGATCTTTACGTATTCGGACGCGACTACGTTTCCCGGTCTTATGGCGCTGCCGCCGTGCTTGGGGACAGCATTGCTTCTCTACAGCGGCCAGAAGGGACCGGCGGTCGGGAACCGGATTTTATCGTTTCCCGCGTTCGTGTTTGTCGGGCTCGTGTCTTACTCCCTTTATCTCTGGCACTGGCCGCTGCTCGTCTTTGCGCGTTATTTCTTCGGTCGCGATCTGGCGGCGGGGCAAACCGTCTCGGTTGTCGGTCTCTCAATCGCGCTCGCCGTTGTTTCCACGTTCTTTATCGAGAAGTTGTTCCGTGGGCAGGATTCGAAACTGACGAGCCGGCAGATCTGGGCGTTCTCGATCGCCGGCACGGTCATCCTGATTGCAATCGGCGTCCACGGTGACGTTTCAAAGGGATGGCCCGGCCGGTATTCGGCCAAACATGCAGCGATCTTCAACGCTGCCCGTGATAGGGATCCGCGGCAAAAGGAGTGCCTTCACGTCAGGCCGAACCCACGAGCGTGCCTTTATGGCAACGGGACTGCCGAAGCGAAGGTTGCATTGTGGGGTGACAGTCATGCGGCGGTCTATGCCGATGTACTGGGCAGGGTTGCCAGCGAGAAGCAACAGTCGATCAGGGTCTACACGTTCCCGTCCTGCCCGCCGGTGCGCAACTGGGCGAGGATAGGGCAAAGTTGGCGCAAGGCGTGCCTGGATTTCCAGACGCGTGTCTTCGATGAACTGCGCGCCTCGCAGTCCATCACGCGCGTGATTATTGCCGCCCGCTACCGGGGATATCCTTTCGCGAAAAAGGGCTCCGGCTTTGCAGCAGCGTTCGAGGAGACGATGGTGGCATTGACCAGGGCCGGCAAGTCGGTTGCGATCATCTATCCGGTCGACGAGTGGCACGAGGATGTGCCGGCCGCACTCGGGCGGCGTGTCACAAGGGGTGACCTTCCGGGTAAACTCAGCCGGCCGTATGCGATGTTCGCCAGGCGCAATTCAGCAACGTTTGGTTTCCTCGACACCGTCGCCGGCCGATGGCATCTCGACAAGATCGAGCCTCACCGTCTGCTTTGCGATTCTGGCAAGTGCTACTTCTATCGCAACGGACAGGTCTATTATTCGGATGCGCATCACCTGAGCCTGACAGGTGCAAGACGGATTGCGCCGCTGTTCAGGCCGCTCTTTAAGTAGGGACGTAAGCACGAATTCCGGGAGCTGCGCTCGGATGCATGCGACCGTCGAAGGTGCCGGTTCGCGCTGAACGGTCGTTGCGCCTTGTCGGTAGAGCGGTCAGCGGCGGCAGGCGGTATCACCACTGCCGATCGCGCCAGAATTCGCGGCGGATATCTTCCGGAACTTCGGGATCGGTTTCCGGATCCCACGTGAGCATTTTCCAGCTTACCCAGGCACGAGCGCAAATACCGTCGCCGGCCATGGCTTCGTAGCGCTGGCGTGCAGCGTCTTTGAAGTGTGCGATGTTCGGGGCGGCGGTTCGGGAACGGCAAAGTGCCGATTGCGCCGTGGAATGTGCAACGGCCTCGGACATCGCAATTGCGCGGTCGTGTGCCGTGCGATTGATGGTGTCGTGCAGCATGTCGCCCCGCAAGAGTGCTTGTCGCCAAAGTCCGTTTCAAAATCACTGATTCGCCGTCTCTTGTCGCCCATTGGCAGGGTCGTTGACCAAACCTTCGTGGCTGTCGGGGATAGGTTGTTGATGGTGGGCTGTCGTGAGGCAGAGCCAAACCTGAAAGACTATGTATGGGCCTTCGGCATCAAATGCGTCGATCACGAGACGGAGCGCCTGGAACCGATCGCAAACCCGTTCGGTGCAAAAATGTTGCCCATGTCTCAGGAATAATCTGTAACCCATGTGTCCGGAACGGACCCAAACCGGATTGGCGACCCCGGGAGGATTCGAACCCCCGACCTGACGATTAGAAGTCGCCTGCTCTATCCAGCTGAGCTACGGGGCCGCGGATCGTCGTGCCGACGGAACGATTGCCGGCGCGGCGAAGTCTTGAACGTCAGTGCGTCCAGGAGCCAATTCTGCCGTACTTGAAGTTGTCGGCGTAGGATTTCTTCGAAGGCGTGCGCTTTTGCGGTTCGCTGACGGTATAGGCAAGCCCGTTGCGTTCTGCGTAAGCGATCGCGTCTTCCTTGGTCGCAAAGTGCAGCTTGACCTGCTGGTGGGTGTCGCTCGAGGAGGTCCAACCCATCAGCGGGTCGATCTCGCGGGCGGTGGCCGGTTCATGCTCCAGCACCCAGCCCTTGGTGCGGCCCTTGCCGGACTGCATGGCGGTTTTCGCAGGCTGGTAAATTCGAACGGTCATGGCTGCAATCGATCGGTGGCCGCAAAGATAAGGTGTTGGTCGGGGCACGGTGATTCGAACACCGGACCCCCTGCTCCCAAAATAGGCTGCATCGCGCTAACCTATTGCCATTCAACGCATATCGTTTGACAACGGGTAGGCACAAGGCGGGAACATTTGGGACGTTTGTCAAACAGCACAATTGCTACGCGAGCGCAAGCACCATCACCCCAAACGCAAAAAGAGCCCCCGCCGTCGCGGGAGAGACATCGCGACGGCGGGGAATGCCTGGCGCGTGAACCAGGCGGGGATGGCCGGCAGTGCCGGGGGGCGGGGGCACGGGCCACACCGCCGGCCAAGCGGTTTCAGGACGGCGTGCGCGGGCCTGCCAGCGTCGCCGGCGGGATGTGGGTCTGCTGGGCCTCGCCAAACATTGCAGGCAAGCGCGCAGCGACGCGCGGGCCGAGGATACCCATCGTCAGGCCGAGCACCAGCATCGACGCCAGGGCGAACAACAGCCGCTCGGATGAACGCCGCGGGCTCATAGCAACCCTCCCAGCGTCTTCGCCGCTCCCAGCGCGCGGACGATCGCGTCGGCCAGGTCGTCGGGCGCTATCAGCACTGCCAGCGTGATCAGGCCGAGGACAAACCACCGGATCAGCTTGCCGGCGAGCCAGATCGTGCGCAGCGTTGCCTGCAACTCGGCCAGGTCGTCCCTGAGAGCCTGCAGATCGTCCCGGAGGGTCTTCACATCGCTGTTCAGGCCGTTGTCGCCCTGCAGGCCGAATACGGCGATGTGCAGTCTCTGCAACGGGTGAAGGTCGTAGGGCTGCGATGGCGGCGAGTAGTCTCGGGTCGTCATCTCTCACACTCTCTGCAAGGGCCATCACAACAACCCCACCGTCAACAGGGCCGCGATCCAGGTGCCCGACACGCTGCCGGCGGCGATGCCGATGCCGTGCCAGCGGTAGGCGTCCCACAGCATGGCGGCACCGACGCTGGCGACGGCCAGACTCATGGCCACACCGAACGGTACGGTGACCCAGGCCTGTTCGACGTACCAGGTCGACAGCTCCGGTGATTTCTCCTTCACCAGCCAACGCATGAACCAGTAGAGCCAGATCAGCGTAGCCGCGACCGTGAAGCAGAGCCATGACGCCAGGACAGTGGTTTCAGGTGTCCAGCCCCGTTCGCGCTGCCAGGCGTCCCGAAAGCGAAACCAAACCAGCACGTTGGCCGTGAAAAACGCCATCGTGACAACGAAATGCTGCGCGGCTACCCATTGATCGGTCATCGCCTCAAGCTCCCATGATCCAGCGCCGGAGTCGGTTCCAAAGCGACGGCCGCGCGGTGCGGCCGGGCTGCGGCAGACGCGGCACCGGTGCCTCGTGTGTCACGACGTATGGCCAGGTCGCGGCGTCATCCTCGGCGGCCGTCTCGGCGGTGTTCTGCATCTCCTGCACACCGCGCATGAACATTGCCGCCTCGGCTGCACGGCGGCGCACCAGGCCGCGCAGCACGCGGCCGCCGCCCATCCGCCATTTGGCAAATTCTTTCGGCACGTCTTCCCAGCGCTCGGCGTTAACGCGCTTAAGTAACGTCGAGCGCCGAAGCGCACCCGTCCCACAATTGAAGGCAAACGATACCAAGGCGCCGCGCATAAGCGGGTGCAGTGGTATCGTCACGTAGCGATCAACCGCCGGCGCTGACTGCTGCAAGATTTCCCAGCTCAGCAGCTCCAGCGCACGGTCATGCGTGATTGGCGGGTCGCCCATGCGCACGCGGCGTCCGCCCGGGTACTTGATCGACCCGTAGCCAATGGTCGGCACTTTGGCTGGGCAACGATAGGGACGGACGCGGTCGGTGCCGTCGCGGAGCGGTTTGAGATAGCCCTCGAAACTCTTGATGAGGTCCATGGCTTCCGGCGCGATCGTCATCACTGCACCGGCTTCTTTCGACCTGGCCGGTAGCCGAACAAATAGCCAAGCACCGCAGCGGCGCCATCAATGAACAGTGGCGCGAACGTCTCTTGTGGGATCACGTGCGAAAAGCCTAGCGTGACGTAGACGATGAGGAAGACGAAAACGAGCGACGTAAACGGTCGACAGAACGAATTGAACGCGTCGAGCCACTTAATTCCCGTAGGCTGATGCTGTGCCTGAACGATGTGCTTGATGTTGCTGGCAAAGGCCCGCAGCTCTTCCGCCGCGACATTGGCTTCAGCTTCCTCGAGGCGATTTCCTGCAGACTTCTCGAGGCGGGCCATCTGCAGCTCATGCTGCAGCCGCAAAAACCGCTCTTCCCGATCGGCCTCGCGGCTCGCCTTCACCTCTTTGAGAATATCGGGCACCAGGCTCGCGCCCAGCCCGAACACCGCCGACATAAGTGCTGAGATCATGGTAACCCCCTCAGTTCAAGTCAGGTCTTGATGCAGAACATCACCGCCACGTTCTTCGGCCGCGTTTCGTTGCCGCCGGTGGCGCCGCTCGTGAACGAATTGCTGTTCTCGGCATCCTTCACGCCGGTACCGGACGCGGCGCCGATGTTGTCGGCTGAATTGCCGTAGGTGTGCGTGTGCGACTTCAACTCGTCGGCCTGCTTGGTGCCGACGTTGTCGCCCGTCGTGCCGTCACCACGGTCGGTGCGGCTGGCCGCATCCGGATCGTTGCCGGCGCCGTTGTCGAAACCGCGCAGGAAGTAGCCGCGCAGGTCCGGCAGATTGAACGTCGTCGATCCGTCACCGTTGCCGTAGGTCGTGCCGAGCACGCCGAACAACGTGGCATAGGTCGTGCGGGAAATCGCACTGCCGTCGCATTCCAGCGTGCCGGTCGGCGGCGTGCCGGTCAGCCAGGCGATCACCGTGCCGGTCGGAATGGCGGATGCGGCCTGCGCGAGAACGAATTGCCGTGTCGCGGCCTCCAGATCACCAGTCGGATCGTTGGCAAGGGTCAGCGCCCCCGTCATGGTGCCGCCGGCGAGGTCCAGCTTGGCCGCTAGGCTGTTGGTCACCGTGGTCGCGAAATTCGGGTCGTCGCCGAGCGCCGCGGCCAGTTCGTTGAGCGTGTCGAGCGCGCCGGGCGAGCTGTCGACCAGGGCGGCGACAACGTTTTGCACGAACGCCGTCGACGCGATCTGCGTTGATGACACGGCCGTATCCGCGGTCGGCGCGGTTGGCGTGCCGGTCAGGGCCGGGCTGGCAAGCGGCGCGCGGGCCGCGATCAACGCAGCGGCGGCATCCAGCACCGCCTGCACATCGGCACCGGTCAGCGGAGCCGTGGCCGTTGCAGCGACGTTGGCGGCGGCGCGCTCGCCTTCGACGGCGTCGCAGAGATCGACCAGGATCGTGCGCAGCTCGGATGGCGGGATCGAATAGGGTTCGCCGGCGACGATCTGGGCTTGGATCGCCGCCTTGACTTCAGCAAGTGTGGGCATTGTCTACAGGCTTTCGGCGAGGTCCGCGGCGCCGGCCGGCGCGGCCGGCCAGTGCGCATCGTCGGCATAGGTGGCATCGGCCGCGACAATCAGGGTGCGGCAGGTGGCGAGCATGGCCGACACCCACAGCCTGGTTGCGCGGATGGTGGCGAGGTCGGTGCTTTGCTGGCTGTCGAGCGTGCCGCCGTCGATCGACACGACGGCCACCAGGTCGGCACCGTAGGCCGTCAGATTGCGTTGCGTGGCATCGTCCTTGATCACCGCGCGAATGCGGCGGCTGCACTCGGTCTTGATCGCCGGCGCCAGCAGGTCCGATGCGGTTGCGACGCGCCAGCCGCCGGCGCCATCGGGCACGATCGTGTCAGACCACTGGCAGGACAGCTCCTGCCAGCTCGAGTCATGGTCCGCGATGTGCTTGCGGCCGCGATTGTCAATCCAGTAGGTCGACAACGTGCGCCCGTCGACGAGCTGGTCATTGGCGCGGTCGTAGCGCAGCTCGAAAATGGTCAGGCCGTCCAGCGCCGGCGGCACCGGCACGCCGGCAATGCTGTCGCCGAGCTGTTCGACCAGGTCGGCGGGTCCGATTTTGGCGCGCATGTTGTCCCCCTCGGTTAAGCGACGGCGCGCAGCGTGGCGCCGAGATCGGTTGCGAAGTCGCGTTTCATGTAAACGTCAACGCTGTAGCGGGTGATCGCCTGCGCCTTGCAATCCATGTCGGCATCGTTGCCGGCGCTGGCGTCGTATTCCCAGGTGTAGGGCGCGGCGATCGCCTGCGGCGTGCGCGCCCAATCCTGCGTCACCGTCCAGGTCGTGTTGGCGCTGTTGGCGCCGTCGTTGGTCAGCGACGAGTCGGTGAGAACGGTCGTCGACTCGAGGCGCTGTTTGTTGACCACCGATTTGATGGTCGGGACGTTGCTGCCGTCCGTCGTCACCACCGCAATCAACATGTCGTCGTAGGTCGTGTCGAATGCCGCGTCATCCTCGGCGGCCGACGTCGGGTTATAGCCGGCATCGGCCAGGTCCTCGAGCACGACCAGGCCGTGCGGGTAGGTGGCCGCCGGCGTGGCCGCGCCATAGCCGGGTGGCGACCAGCGCGCGTGATAGGTCTTGTTCGCGACGGTGGTGACCTGCTTGTGCGCGGTCGCCACGTCGTCGGTGTCGATTTTCACCCAGCCGCGCCAAACAAACTCCTGCGCCGGCGCCAGCTCGAGCACGCCGCCACCGTTGTTGTTGACGGCCAGCTTGCCGTCCGCGGTCAACCCCTCCGGATAGACCGGAAGGTTGAGGTAGTTGGTCGTGGCCTGGCCGTAGAGCAATTGCAGTGCCTGCCAAAGCTGGGTCAGATCCTCGTGATCGGGAGTGAGACCTGCTTCCGTGATGACCTTTAAAATCTCACGTTGTGGATGTTCCCATCCCTCGGCCGGCGGCACACTGCCTTCGACTCCGGTTTCCGCATTGCCGTTGACGTAAGGTGCATCTGCGTCGTCGTTGTGAATGCCAGGCTCAGCCGGCGTCGCGCCGGGCTTAAAGGGCGGTTGATACTTCATCTTGCTAGACCCCCGTGTAGGCGAATATCAGCTTGGTGTGTGCCGGCTTGATCTCATTGAGAATGCACTCGAGGTCCTCGGCGCGCGCGATGCGCAAATGCGGGTCTTCGCCGGCGCGGCCACCGCCGGCGCCGGCGCGAAACCACGTCAGGCGCGGTCCGGAAATCGTGATGCGCCAGACGAAGCGATATCTCGGATCGCCAGCACGACCGCGATCGACGATGATTCGACCCTCGGCCTCTGTGGTGGTGCTATCGCCGGCGCGTGAGATGCCGGCCTGCGCCATGGCATACTCGGTGAGCGTGATGTCATATCCGAGCGCTGCTGCGCGCTCGATCATGTAGTAGCGATCTTGTCGACCAGGTCGGCGTTGCAGCTTTTCGCGGACTGCCTGCTGGCGCTCAGCGATCGAAAACTCTTGGTCGGCGACGCACGGTTCCGGCAGGCCAAGCACACGCTCCCAGTCCGTGAGCAGTTCCAACGAGGACGGCGGAAACGCTTCAATCAGCAGGAATGTAGCAACACGCTCGGCCCAGCGATGCACAATGCCCATCAGGGCGTAGACGGTGCTGTAGGGCAGCCCTGCGGCGTGCCGCGGCCAGATCGGACCTTCAGGTAACAGCGCCAGAAAGACGTGCACCCAGTCTTCGCGGCTGCGCCGCAGGAACTCAGACAAAGCTCACCGTCCCGAGCACGATGATGTGCCCGCTGCTGGTCGCCGGCACATCGGAATAGCCACCGGAGTGATGATCCTCGCCGGTGGCCGACGCGATCGCCTCGGTAATCCACGATCCCCAAATCGTCCCGCCCGGCTTGGCACGGGCGCGCAGCATAGCGCGCAGTTCGATCTCGATGTTGGCACGCACTTCCGGTGTGTCATTGGCGAGCCCGGTTACCGTGACGTCGAGCGTCTGTGCGATCGGCGCCAGAATGTAGCGCTCGGCCACGGTCACCGGCCTGACGGTGTCAATGTATGCCTCGACCGCGGCAACGGCCGCCGCGTCCGGAATGCCGTCAGTGTCGGCAAACAAGTCGTCCATCATGACCCGGACCGTGTAGGTGCCGACGCCCATTTCCTGCGCCCCCCACGCGCGCGTCACGCCGGGATAGTCCCTGGCCCATTGCACATAGTCATTGGCGCGGCCGCCGTGCGGCGGCTTCTGAATCACGTCGATGTAGCGCGCAATGCAGTCTTCGTCGCTCTCGCGGTCCGCGCCGCCGGCGAGGCCGGGCGCCGCAATTGTCGCCTGGCCGTCAATGCCGGCCGGCAGTTCGACAAAATCGAGGCTAGTACCTTCGATGAGGTTGCCAAGCGCACCAGCCGACAGGGCTTCAATGGCGACGGCTGCCGAACCTGCCGAAAGCGTCACACCTTCCGTGACGACGAACGTCAGGACCTCGAGCACACCCTCATCATCAAACACATTGGCCGTCAGTTCTGCACCGGTGTTGACAATGGCACCGACATCGCCCGTCACAGTCATGTAGCCGGCCGAAAAGCTGGCCGGCTTGCGCCCGGCCGGCAGCCAGATGCCAGCCCAGCGGTCAACGAATTCATCCTCGGCCTTGTCGGGCATCATCATGCGCGCGACCCAGGCCAGGTGCAGGTCGTTGTCGTGCGTCATGTTGGCCTGCGCTTCCGACATCGCGCGCAGCTTGGTATTCGGCACCCGCGAGTCGGCGCCAGGCAAGCGCGCATCAACATCGTCGCGCGCCTGCTCGCGGCGGGTGCGCAAGGTCGGCGTAAGCCAGGGCATTAGGCAAACTCCCGTGCAAAGCTGCCGCCGAAGCTGCGCGGCGCAGACAATTCTTTCGGAATGGATGGCGGCTCCGGTGGCGGGAACAACTCATCCCAGAGCCGTTCGAAGCGCACGGCGATCGAGCCCTCGGTGCCGCGCACGAGCGTGATCTCGGCGCCGAGCATTTCCGGGCGGAACCAGGTCACATCGACAATCACCTGCTCGCAGAGCTGCAGGTCGATCATCCATTGCAGGGCCTCGGCAATGTAGCCTTCGGCCCGCTGGCGCGTTTGTTCGGTCTGCTTTTCGCGGTAGAGCAACCAAAGCCGCGACCCGATCGGCGTTGCGCCCGGGTAGATTTCCGCCGCCTCGGCATCGGCCCACCAGCCGCGGCGGTTGGTCGTGCCGTCCGGCAACCGGTCGTCGTCCTCGGCTGTGCGCCACGTAAAGAGCGATACCGCCACAGCGGTCACCAACGCATAGCGGCCATCGAGATCCGGCGGATCCATCAGCCAGTCGCCGGCAAAGGCTTCCGGATCCCAATCAACGCGAATGTCGGTCATTGCTCAGACCTTTGCGTAAACGATGGACGACGGGCCCGCCGTGGTAAGGACCTGGTGCACGTTGGTGTCGTCGCCCAGATTGACGCGCGGCGCCTTGGCCACGACCTTCTGACCGCTCTCGGCCCAAACCGAATCGCGTTTGAAATGGACCTTCTGCCCCTGGTCGTCGTGGACGGCGAGTTCGCCTTGCTCCAGCCCCTTCAGGCGATAGCGGCGATCGGCACCTGGCAGCACAACCATGTGATCGCGATTGCCGCGCAACGAAAGCGCCAGGACCTCGGCACCGTTCTGCGGGTGGTAGGTGAACCCGTACGGATGCCAGTGCTCCACCTTGCTCGGGCGATAGCCATTCTCGAGCTTGAGGTTGAGCAGTTGCATCTTGGTCGAGTCGTCGACGCCGTCGAGTTCACCGCGCACGATCATGTTTTCGGCCATGCGCAGCATGCGGCGCACGTCGGCCCGCGTCAGATCTTTCATGTCCAGGCACTCACCGTTGCAGGTTGCGTGGGGCGCGTGTTCGAATAGGCGGGGTCGTTGCCTTGGCCGCCGGCGGCCGCCTGCCCGGCCTGCGGATTGAGCGCCTCGACCGGCACCAGTTTCAGTTTCGAAATCGTGCCGGCGCCGTCGTCGATGGTGAAATTAACGCTTTCGATCGCGAGCACACGGTTGATCGCAAGCATGGGCGACGCCAGCGCGACCTTGTCGCCTGGCGTCCAGAGCGCGCCCGGGGCGTAGAACCATCCCCACACAGTGACGTCGGCGGACACGGATTCGCCGGCGCGCGTAGCCGCCTCCCAATCCGCCCGCTTCTGGGCCGCTTCGCGCGTCCCTTCGCCCTCAACCGACATCTGCAGCGGCCGATAGCGCGTGACGGCCGGATCGCGCGTCCGGGCGATGACGCCGGATACGTCCTTGCCGAACCGCTGGTCGTCGCCCTGTTCCTGGCCAAGCACCTGGTAGTCGGAATGACGCTTGTCGGCACGAAGCGTTGCACCGGCGTCGAGGATGTTCACACCCTCGATCAGCGAAGCGACCGGGCCGCCATCCTGCACCTGCAGCAGCCGGAAATCACCGTACTCGTCATCGGTCGGCAGGATGCCCTGCTGGCGTGCGTACCGTTCGATAAATTCATGCGCCGTTTCGCCGGGATGCACGCTGGCGCGCTTAATCACCTGGCTGGTGTCGGCCTCCACCTTCACGCCCACCCCAAACGGTTTCAGTGTGGTGCGCGCGAGCTGGTCGAGCTTGGTCTTTTTGAACTCACCGTTGGGCACGATCGCTGAAGAATCGACCGGATCACCTGTCTTTGAGCGCCCCTGCAGGGATGCCGTGTGTTCCTGGGGGCCGTAGCGTGGCTGATAGACGTCGACGTAACCGGTGACCACCGGCACGCCGTAATACAGCACCTCGGCGGGATCCCCCTCGCGAATGCGTTGCCAGTCGAGCAGGAAAGACGGCGCGTTGCGGCCGCCCGACCATCGCTCGCTCGTCTCGAACGAGAACTCGCCCGCCATGTTCTTAACCGAGCGATTGATGTCGATCTTGGTCCAGCCGGAGTAATCCCAACCGCCGGACCGCAACACGACTTCTGTCATCGGCTGTAGGCACGCCCGCTAAGCGGCATGAACCCCGGGTGATTGTGAGCGTTCTCGGCCATCAGCTCCGTTGCCCTCCCGGCGTCCTGATAGAGACGATGCGCCAGCACGACCGCCGGCAGTGGAACGGCGGTGCGGTAGGTCACGATGCGCGCCAGCGGCCGCCCGCGCTCGATCATGTCGCGCACGAGCTTTCCTTGCGCCGTTCTGAGCGCCATCATCACGTCTTGCAAACCGAGATCAGATGCCCGTTCGATGCTGATATCGATCGACCGGGCTAGGTTGAGCCGGTAGCGCCGGGCTTCGTCATAGGAGCGCAAGTCGACGTCGCCGAGTGCCTGGCACTGCCCGGCGATCGCGAGCCATTCGAACAGGCCGGCGAGCGCGATTTCGTTCTGACGTTGACCGGCCGAGGCCGCACTTGTCACAGCCACCGGCTTAATGGCGCGTGCTGCCGTCACGACGCGGGCGAACAGGCTGATTGCAATTCGCGGATCGGCCAGCGCCAACCGGCTGTCGTCAAAGGCAGCGGCAATGTCGTCACCGAGCGTTGCCGATCGCGCGGCCGCCCGCGTGTCACTCAGCAGCGCGTCGATCGTTCGCGCGGCGCGCGCCGCCGCCTGGTCATCGCCAATGGCGCCGCGACGGGCCGCCAACACCGGCAGCAATGTCGTCAGGATCGTTTCCGATGCCTCGAGCACGTAGTCGGGAAAGGGGGCCGCCATGCTTCACCTTCTGTATTGGTCCGCAAAAGCGTCCCTGGCCGCTCTCATGAGGCCGCCGGCGGCCGTCACGAGCTGCACGGCCGTTGCAGGCACGGCCGCCGGATAGAGCACGGCTCCAGCATTAAGGAATACGATGTCGATGCGGCACATCCGGCCTTCGTCCCGAGATTCGCTAAGCGAGAAATCCAGGACGACAACACGCTGTGAGCGCCCCCAGTGATCTACGTAGCTCCCGGGCCCTTCACGCTCGAGCGCGGCCACGAGCTGGTCGCGCCGCGAAGCGTAGTCATCGCCGATCAGATAGGCCGAGGGACTGAGTTCACGCGTCTTAAGACCCATATCCTCGGGGAAGTTGATATCCCGCTTCGGATACTCGTGGTTCTTGATGCGCCGACCGCCACTGAGGTCCCGGTCTTCAACGTGAAAACCGACGCCACGGAACGAAGCCGGACGCAGGTTCTGGCGCCACGTCACGGCATCAGCCCTTGCATTGATGGCCCGGTATTCAGCTGCACTTTGCTAGCTGCTCGCGCACGCCGACCAAGGTCCTGGGCAGCGGCTTCGACGGACGCCGCGCCGGATCGAATACCGGCCGCAAATGTCTCGGCTACACGGCGACCTTCGGCCGTGAGATCGATGCCGCCTGCAATCGACTTGATGCGGCTGGCGGTGCGCTGCATTTCCTCGACGGACGGACCACCCTTCTGGGCAGTCGTCCTTCCAGCACCGGCGCCAGGTGTCGCCTTGCCATCACCGGTCGGCAGGCCGATGAACGCCTTGCCGGCGTCCTTGAGACTACCGGTCTTGCGATAGGCCTGCACGGCCTCATAGATCCCGTAAGCGGCAAGTGCCCAGCCGAGGCCGGGGATAAGACGACCCAGAAGACGGCCGCCGACCTTGCCGGCAGCTGCACCGGACGCAACCTTGCCGGCGCCCGGTAGCGCGCGCTTGCGGCTGAGAGCCAGTGCGCCGGCACCGGCGGCTCCAGCCCCCGTGGCCGCGGCACCTGCGCCCGCTCCCGCTGCACCTAGACCGATCGCGGCTGCGGCAGCGCCTGCAGCCTTGGCAGCTGCGGAAAAGCCCTTCAGGATGCCTGTGAAGCGCGCCAGCGTCGCACCTGCACCAACAAGCAGGCCAATGCCGGTTGCAAGGCTCGTGATCCCGCCTACAACGCCCATTATGACGAAGCCGATCGGAGCAAGAGCCGCAAAGCCCAACCCTGCAAGCGTCGCCCACTTGAGGATAGTCTTGTCAGTCTTCGACAAGCCGTTGATTGCATCGCGCAACCAATTGAGGCCCTTGACCACCTCGTCGATCGCCCCCGAGCTAGCCAGGGCACGCATCAGGCCATCAAATGCGCCAGCTAGGCGTTTTAGCGCGCCGGGAAGACCTTTCATCAAGATCTGAGCGAAACGCTTCACAGCCCCTTCAATTCGAGGCAGGAAGATATCGCCCAGCTTCTTGTCAAAAGCACCTGATCGCATCGAAGCGATAACGCCGGCCATTTGCGCAACAAAGCGTTTGCCGAACAACTCCTTCATGAGCACGGTGTTATTGTCCAGCCCCTCTTTTGCAAGATGACGAAGGAAGCCCTCGAAATTCATCTGCTGAAAACCGGCTTGCACAAACCGCTCAACGGATTTGCCGATAAGACGTGCATTTTCCGGATCGTCGACCCCAAGCGAATTTCGAATTGCCGCTGCGAGACGCTGTTTGAGCGAAGGGATGTTTTTGAGCGCCTTTGGATCGGACAGGATCGGTTTGAGAACGCTCGAGAGGTTTGCCCTTTCGGAATCAATGTTGAGTTCTTGCGCAATGTACTCGCTCAGCGACCGGGCGCCTTTCGCTCCCGTGAGCTGGAAGTTGTCGACACGCTTCTGAAACTTCGTCAGATCAACGTTGTATCGCGCCAGCAAATCCTGCGCCTTTTTGGACGGCGCCGCCGCATTGATCATTGATGTTCGCAACGCCGTTCCACCTTTGGCGCCCTTGAACCCGGCGTCGGCGAGAATACCGAGAATGCCGACAAGCCGTTCGACCGCCATGCCCTGCATGCGGGCGAGTGGTGCCGTCTTTGCAAGGCCATCAAGGAACTGGCGATAGTTTTGCGCGTAGCTCGTCGCGCCTGCGGCAAGGACGTTGTTGATGTGCAGAAAGTTCCCCTTTGTGAGTGCCTTGCCGAGGCCCATAACGACGTCGGTCACGCCCATCCCGACGATCTTGATGGACTCACCGGATGCCATGGAGCCTTGCACCGTCGCCTCGAGGGCATTGTTGACCTCTTTTAGCGACATGCCGGCCATGGCCAATTCGCTAGCGCCCTGGGCAATTTGGGCCGACGTCGTCGGATATCGCTTGGCCAGTTCGATCACCAGATCGCGATGCGGTTTGAACGCCTTCTCGTTAGTAATGTTGAGAATGGCCTGCGTGCGGTTCATCGCGGCCTGATAGTTGTACTCGTTGCGCAGGAACGCGGCACCGCCGGCAGCGGCGCCGAAGCCGACAAGGCCGGTTCCGCTGACACCGCCCGTCATTTTCTGCATGCGCTTGCCGGCAAGCGTCGCGCTCTTGCCGGCGTTCGTGACGACGGTCGACATTGCCGTCGCCTGTTTGGCAACGCCATGCATACCGCGCTTAATGCCGAAAAGCGTGCGTGTGGCCCCGGCATCTGCGATGATGGCACGGCCGCGAAGATCAAGTGGTTGGCTCATGAGATTAGGCCGTATCGGGATTGATGCGTTTCGTTAGCAAGTCCGCTCGATGCAGATGCTCAACGAGGTCATCGATGGACTTCGCTAGAAACGTATCCGGGTCCTGCTTGAACAAGTAGGCAAGGTCATATGCGCCGTTGATCAGCGTCTCGGTATCGTCCTCACCTACGCCAGAAAAAAACCCACGACGGCACTCGCGCAGGCGTCGAGATCCTCGATTTCGAACTGATCAACCGTCGTCCCGGGAATCTCGGGCTTGGATATCAACGGGATGTAGCGCGCGACAGCCTCATAGTTGACCTCCACGCCTGTGACAGCCTGAGACGAGGGATCGATAATGTTACGCAAGGGATGGCCGCAGCGTCGCAGCTCGAGAGCAGTCGGCTTGCGTACCGTAAATTCTGAAACCATCAACTGAAACGCAGGATACGGCCTCGACAGGTAGACCGATCGCTCGTTGACATCAACGCGTGCGACCTCTGTCGCCTCGCCCTGCGCCGATGCGACCGCGTGCGTGGAAGCATCCGCCCGCACCGGAGTCGGAGTCGGTTCCGGCATGGCCGCCGCATGAGCGGCCGGCACCGGAGTCGGTTGCGGCGCGGCCGGCGCAGGCTGCATGTGCGGCGTAGGTCGCGGTGGGTTGTTGGGGTCCTGTGCCGGCGGCACAAGACCCGTTGTGTCGATGTTCATGACATCGCGTTGATCGTGGCTCATTGCCCTATCCCCCTATTTGTAATAGCAGTGCCCCTGCAACGCCCGGCTAGGCCAGGCGCCTGATTTCATCGAACTCGAAGCGCAACTTGAACTTGCCGTCTTCGGATTCGATTTCGGTGGCTTCCGCCCGCCAACCGTCACTGCCCATGTAGCGGTGCCCGTTGGCGAGGGTCCCGATGACGGTGAAGTCCTCACCCTCGTCGATCGCCTGAATATCGACGTCGGCCAGATAGCTGGCATCGCCTTCCATGAACGGCACGCGCGGCACCTCCTTGAAGCCGTGGACGTAGTCCTGGCCGGCGATGCCTTCCTTTTCGGTTCGGGATGGCGAAATCGTCCAGCTGCCGCGCACGGCAACCTGACCGGTGTTGCCGCTGGCCGTCGTGAACTTGATCTCGAGCATGCCCGCGATGCGTTTGTTTGCCATGATGGGTTCTCCCTAGCGCGCGCCTTAGACGATCGGCACCGCGGTTTCAGAAAAATCGACCGCGAATTGCAGGCGGTACTGGACCTTGACTGCCATGACGTCGAGCTGGTTGACGAAGTCGGGCGTGAACAGGATGTTGACGCGGTCCGCGTTGCTCTCATGTCGTTCGACGATGGTTGCCGCGAGTGCCGCCTGTGCGTTTTCGAGAATCGCGATGTTCTCGAGCTGACGGTAGACGGCCGCGATTTCCGCCTTGATCCCGGACGGCGACGTCGCCGCCTGGCCGGGGCCGACACGCGTACCGTCATTGACGATCTTGTGGCGCGGAAACCGCTGCAGTAGGTGGAATTTGAGCCGGCGGACAACGTAGGCGTAGGTGTAACGCGTGTTGACCTTGAGCTGAGAGTTGTCGTCGATCAGGTACTCGTTAACCTGATAGTGCGTGATCGCCTGCTGGATCTGCAGCGAGCCGTCCGGCATCTCATCAGCGACGGTGATGCCATCGAACAGCAGAGCGTTCTTCTCCGCTTTCGAGAACCGGCTACCTTCCGGCGCAGCAAGCACGCCGCGGATCGGGATCGTCCCGATCGGGCGGGCCGGGTCGTTCATCAGCGGACGATGAGCTGCGCCGGCAATTGCAGCGGCGCGCTCCCACGACGGCGTCGGCGAGTCGTGGTAGCCCCAGGTCGACTGCGAGGGCCCGTTGCGGGACTGACCCAACGTGGTCAGGCCACCGTAGGTGTCCTCGGCGGCTGACCACACGTGACCATAAAGCTGGCGCTGCCATCCCCACCGGCCGTCATCACCTTCCTGGTCCCATTCATCGTCGACCGCATTGAGCGCGGCGGCGTCGGTCCACGGCGTGACGATGGTTTCAAACTCTTCGTCGCCGAGTGCGGCAAACGCGGCCGTCAGGTCGGGAACGCCAGTGCCGCTCGCCATTGGCGTGATGGTCAATGCTACGCCGGCCGGCAATGCCTCGGCGCCCAAAGTGCCGAGGTAGTTGATCCGGATGTCGATGTCGTTGCCGGTGACACCCTTCCACTTCGCCGTCAGCGTGACCGTATCCGTTGAAACGGAGGACGTGACCGGCAGGTCCAGCGCCGCGGTGATGGCCACGTCGATCTTAGTGGCGATATCGTTGGCCGTATCGCTGGATGCCACAGGCACGGCAACGCGCTGGCCGGCAACGTAGATGTAAATGACGCCGGCCGCCGTGGCACCGGCTGTGACCTGGATGCTGCCGCTGGCAGCGGTGCCGGTCACTTCGGGAACGGAGACGAACCAAACATCATCGAAGCCGTTGTTCTCCCGCAGCTTGATGATCATGCGCTCGAGCATCGACGCACGACCTACCAGCGGTCGCGCATAGTCGGCCGAGCCGCCGCGCGTCAGAACATTGTCGGCGACGCTGCCGGCAGCCAGCTTGTGGCCCATGACCAGCATGCGGCGATTGTTGGTGAAGGTGCCGGCGCGTGACGGGTCGATCTCCGGCCAGAAGCCGCGTAGCCGCAGGTTCTCCGGAACGTGATTGTAGCTGATGGCCATGGGTTACGCCTCCTTCGCCGCTGCGCTCTCATCGGGTTGGGGTTCGGGTGGCGGGTCCTGGCCAAAGGCCTTTTTGTACTCCGCCTTGGTGAGGGGCTTGTCGGACAGCACACAATCGCCGACGGCCGCGATGCGCTGCCAGGCGGTTCGGTTGTGTTTCCAGTCGCCGAGCGCCGGCAAGATTTCGAGCGAGCCAGGGTCGCGCAAGCTGAGCCCCGGCCGCGGTGTCACGTAGAACCGCTCTGCCATGGTCTAGGAGTCCTTCGATTTTCGTTGGGGTTACTCGGTGGGAACGTCGATGACGGGTGCCGTTGCCGGCGTGCTGAGTTCGATCTCGGCCAGGTCTCCGGCATCAGATGGAAGCGTGGGCTCCCAGATGGTCCGGCTCAGAACATCGATCTGCACGGAAATGCGGCCGATGAACTCGTTACCGTCCGGCGGATAGTCGTAGGCCTGGCGCACGCCGCCGATGCCTTCCCCTTCCGTCTCGTCGAGCCACGTGCGGTCAGCCAAAAGCGCGTCGTAGATCGCCTCGCCGAAACCGGCGAGCGCGACGCGCAGTTCTGGCCCCGTATTGGCGCGTGCAATCACGTCGACGCTGAAGGTCGTCGTGTGCTCGAGATGCGTCACGGCATTGCGGCCGCCGTCGGGCGCCTGCGCCTGGTCGCCGCCGAATGAGACGTTGCAAATCGGATAGTCATCTTCCGTAGTCGGTTGGCCGCGGTGTTTGACAACGTTGCCGCCGGCGATGTTGGCCGCCTGCAATCGCGCTACGATCGAGTCGGTTATCGCATCGAATATGAGCATCAGATTTGCTTTCTGAGAACCAGATCGGCAAAACCCTCACCGTCCGGCTGCGGGTCGTAGACGATGTAAACCTGGCTGCGAATGGTGAACTGATCACCCATCTTCGGTGCAACCGCGAAGTCGGAGAGGCGCACGGTCACCACCGGCATGGTCGTCGAATGGCCGGCGGCGTCGATTTCGCTGTCTTTGATGTGCTCGAGGATGACCTCGTGCTCAGCATCGAACACAGCCGTCACGTCAAACGCCGGCTGGGCCGGTTGCGAGACGATCGGCAGGCAGGTGACGGTCTCACCCCACGTGTCCATCAGGACCGGACCGAGGACCTGCTCGAGGTCAATCCGCGCCATCATCGTCCGGATCTTCGTCTTCGGGGTCCTCGTGCATGCCTGCTAGGACGTCGCGCAACTCCGGTTCGCGTTCACTCAGGATCGCCACCAGGTCCGCCTTCTTCATTTTGCCGGAACCTTCAATGTCCAGCAGTGCCGCAAGATCGCGAAGCTCGCCCACTCTCATCGCTTGGAAGGCAATAGGCGCATCTTGTTGAGCGGCAATTTGATCGGCAAGTTCGCGCAGAATTTCGAGCTGTCTTGGCGTGAACTCCACAGCGATCATCACGGGTTCGGGCGTGACATCTTCAGCGATGCCTGCATCAACCCAGTCTTGACCTATCTCGTCGGGAACCACGCCTCGCCACTTGAGGGGATACATCTGCTTCGCGCCCGAGGGTAAGATGACCTCGGCACCCGCTTCCAACACGATTATTTCCATGACTCCCTCCTGCATTTCGCGCATGCCATGCCGCACAGCCGCCACGATCGCTCGCAGCGGCTGTGAAGAATGCCATGTGCATGTCGTTAGTAGCTTCGCGCTTATGGCTTGATCGTAATTTTGCTCACGAGACGCGGCTTGGTTACGAGATTGAGCTGGTGCGCGAAGGTATGCAGCTCGACGCCCATATCCAGATCCATCATCTTCGGCTTGACGTAAAGTTCCTCACCGATGGTATTGACCGTTTCGATGAACTCCGCCGGCCCGAACCACGTGCGGAAGCACTCGTAAGTACCGAGAGGCACTGCGATTGCTTCATTGTCCGGGATGAACGTGTGCTTTACGACCGAGCCGTCTGATTTCTTGAACGTGCACGATCCGCGATGTCGGATGTAGTAGACATCCTTGAACTCGAAGGGCCGACGTAGCGACTGACGGTTCGGGTTGACTTCCCCGGCCGCTTCCGCGTGATACTTGTAGGCATCACGAAACGCCGTGTTCTTCTGCATCGCCGTAATGAAGCCGGGCGAGCAGAACATCATCACGCCATTGACGACCTCACCGAGCGCTTCGTCCTCCATATAGTCCAGCAACTCATCGTTGCCGTCTTGTATTGGATCGACCGCAGCACCGTTGTTGAGGTCGTACTCGATTTCCTTCTGCGTCTCGCCCATCACGTTGTAGGTGTTGAACAAGAGACGAGCGCCGTCCGGGTCATACACGTCACCTTTGAGCGCGCTCCAGCGAAGAAACTCTTTCGTCTGACGATGCTCGCGCTGAGCTAGGTCCAGCTCCTTGAGCATCCGCTCATCGAAGTGTTCCACCTCATCATCGGTACCGAACTTGCGCACACCCTGCAATTCTTCCGCCAGGATCTTGTATTTCTTGGCGTGCCGGAACGTAGGCAGAATGCGGATGTCACCGCTATCCGGATCATCCGCGGCGGGCGCGGGTGTTCCGATCGGCGACGATGGGATGATGTGCAGGTGCTGTTCGCGGGTCTCAATCTTCACTTCGCGATCTGCAATTCCCTCTTCGTTGAAGAGGCCAAGTCCGTTGAGCAGACCGTATTCGTTGTCCCGCTTGTTGATAGCTTGAGTGAGCTCCACGGTTGAATACCGCTCGTTCACCATCTCACTGATTTGTGACATGAGATATGTTTCCTTTCAGTTCGAAGAGCGGTTAGCCGCGCTGATGCGAGATGATGTCGAGGGCGGCCAGCTGGGCCAGGGCGGCGTCCTTCTGCACTTGAGTGGCGCCGGCAGGCCAGGTGAGCTGATTGGGAACAATCTGCGCGTTGCCAATCAGGATGGCCGTCTCCACATCTGCGGACGTCGCATCAGCGTAGTTGATCAGAATGGCAGCGGCGTTCTCGCTGCCATCACCGGCGGCAAAATCAATCGGAACGTACTTGCCCGATGCGGTGATTTTGCCAAGCACGGTGCCGGTGGTTACGGCACCGGCACCGGATGCAATCGTTCCGCCACGACGAAAGAGATCGGGATCAAGCTCATGCACGAGCCAGTCGTGAGCAAACTTCGGAGTGGTTGCGACCACGGTCATGAGAACAGTCCTTTCTTTTTGGGAGACGCCTCGCCTGCGAGATCAGAGAACCGTGGCCGGTTGCCCTTCCCGTCCGACGCTTCCGGCTTGACGCCGGCGCTGTTGTTCGGGTCTCGCATCTCCTTGGACAATTCGCTCTCGTTCTGGAGCGCCTTGCCGAGTTGTGCGGCCTGGCTCTCCGCCGGCTTGTCGTCTTTGGTCGGCGCGGTCTCGACCGGCGTACCGCTCAGAAACGTCTTGGCCATCTCGACAGAGATGCCCGGCGTTTTGGCCAGTCGCATTGCGAGCGTCGGACGCCCCTTGGCCTCTTCGGCCTCCAGGATGCCGAAGATTCGCGCTTCGGCCGCCTTGGTGGCCGCAGCTTCGATTTCAGCGCGTGACTCGGTCGGCTGCTGCGGATTTTGCGCCGGGGCGCCGCTGCTCGCGAAGTAGCCTGCAACGCGTGCGATGGCATCGTCGTGACCTGCATCGGCCACGGGGCGTGGTCTGATCGTTCATTTGGGTTGCTCCAGTTTTCAGGGGGGTGCCCGTGGCGCGGCGAACGCGGGGTGGACCGCGCGAGCGGCACCCGTGGACTTCGACTTACGCGTAGTGCTGGACGTACCGGCATCGGCCTTTTCGAGGCGTTCAACGAGGTCATCGAGCGTTTCGATACGGTCGGCGAGCTTGGCGGCGACGGCGTTCTGATCCGCGAAAGACTCGCGCGTCGGTCTCGCGCACTGCGTCTTCGCTCAGCCTCCGATGTTTAGCGACGTGCGCAACGAAGCGATCGTAGTCCCGCTCGACTCCGTGGGCTTCCTCGGCGGCTTCCTGCGGTTGCAGGATCTGATAGGGCATCCTGTCATTTTTTGTGGCGCCGGCAGAAAACAGTGTCACTTCCATGCCTGATCGCTCGAGCATCTCGGCGTAGGAGATGTGTCCTGATCGCACACCGATCGAGCCGACCTCGCCGTCCTTGGTGACGCTGATCGTCCTGGCGCAGGCGGCAAGCCAGTAACCCGCGCTGTCCGCCATGTCGTGCGCAATCGCGTGCACGGGTTTTTTCTCACCGAGTTTGCAGAGGGCATCGCTGCAGCCCTGAATGCCCATCACCACACCACCGGGCGAGTTGATGTCGAGTACGACCCGCTTGACGTCCGTATTGGTCGACAGACGTCGGCATTGTTCGGTCAGTCCCTCGTAGGATGTGAGCCCCCAGAAGCTGCCGAGCACGGGAATGCGATTGAGCAGCACGCCGTGGACTTCGACGATTGCCGTACCCTTGTCCGTAATGCGCGCGCGTGACTTGCGATCGCGTGGCAGCACGAAGCGGTTTGCCGTGATCGTCTCGATGAGGTGCGTGAGATGATGCGCCGTCATTGCCATCGGCTGGCCGATAATCTGGCTTTGCATCCAAAAACCGAGATCGGCATGCGGCGTGCCGCGTGCCTGCGACTGGATCTGTAGACCGTCGGTCATTGTTGGTTCTCTTGCTCGTCGCCGCCGTCAGCGACGTTTTCTTCCGCGACCGGCGCGAGCATGCCGGCGCCGAAATTCCAGGTGAGCCCACGCTTCTCAAAGTCGCGCTTTTCCGTCGCGAGCTGATCGAGAACGTCGAGATAGTCGAGCCCGCGTTCGGCACAGGCCTGCTGCAGCGTGTTCGTCCCGTTTTCGATTTCCTTGGCAAGCGCGTTGGCTTCTTTGAGCGGTTCGAGGCTCGGTGGGCCGGCGGCCAGAAACTCGCCTTTGATCAGTGCGTCGCGCGCCGCGTAGAAGTCGAGCGGCGAGACGCCTTTCGGCAATTGCAGCGCGCCAGAGAACACGACTTCCTCGAGCACGGCGCCGACCATAGGGAATGCGAACTCGGTGGCGAGATCCGCGCGACGCACCTTGTAGCCGCGGAAGGACAATGCACTGGCCATTTTCGCGGACGAGTAATTCACGTTGGCGAAGTTTTGGCTAACCTCGATCGGGTTTGTGCCGGTACCGGCCGCGATCTCGCGCGTGTGTGCCGTGTGGAACTCTCCGAAGTCCGCAGCCTTCTGCCCCGGTGATTTCAGATCCAGCGCGTCGCCCGGCGCCAGGTGCGGTACCTTTAGACCAGCGATCGAGAAATTGAGGCCGCGGTAGTATTCGGCCATTTCGTTCAGCTCGTTGAGCAGATGACTTGCCATCGAGACCGGGTCGCCGTCGTCATCGGCAAGATCAACGCCCTGTGCCTGCAGGATGTTGAGTACCTCCTCGGCATTGGACGGCGATGTGAGCACGGCTGCGAAAGAGGCCTGCAGGACCGCGGCGGCGAGCGCCATTTCGGTGTACTCGGACCCCATTTTCAACGTGCGAATGACCGGCGCGAAGAGCGAGATTCCACGCGTCTGGCTGGCACGGTGATGCTCGTAGGAGTGCATCATCACAGGGCGCCCCCACGGCGTGCGCCGCTGGACGAAGTGATGCGCCATCGGGTTCGAACCAATCAAAGTCCGGTCGTTGGGATGCGTTTCGCGAATCCAGTAACCGAGTGGTGCGTTGAAGTCGCTGAGCGCAACGCCGGCTTTGAGATACTTCGACTCGGGCCGCCCACGCGGGTTCTCAAGCCGATCAACGTCGATGGCCTGGAAGCAGGTGCGCCATTTGCTCGCTTCATCCCACTCCGCAGCAACAAGGGCTTCACCATCAACCATGCGGTTGTCGTGGACTAGCCCCATGAGTTGTGTGAAATTCAGCCGGCGGCCGGCATCGACGTAGAAATTCGACGAGTGCGCGTAACTCTCCCAAATGCGTTCCCATTCCTGCCCCCAGCGACGCGCTTCCTCCGGATCGATGCCGAGGAACCGATGGTCCGGCTGGCAGGAGTATTTGAACCGGTGCCCAACTACACCGAGCCGCGACACACGCACGGTCTGACGGGCAAACGGATTATTGCGCACCAGGTCGCGCGCCCGCGCCCGAACCTTGGAATTGTCGCGCAGGATCTCGCCGTCGGCGGATCGTAGCGGCGGGCGCCACATTCCAATGTCGCGATTGAACAGCGATGCACCGGTGTATGCTGTCCGATCGGAGGCAGACCCGCTCATACGGCGCGAGCGTGCCGGAATGCGCACGACCGGTTTTTTGGGCGGCGCCTCGGCCGGAACCAGGGCTGTCACCGGAAGCTGTCTCCAAATGCAACGTGAATAGGCTTGGCACGTCGTGTCACGGCGCGCTCAATGTCGGCGATGTCCGGCAACCCGCTTTCCTTGAACCACATCGAGCGATAGAGCCGGATCAGGTCCTTGAGCGGTGTACCCACAAAGCTCGCCTGTTTGTCTTTGTGACCGGACTGGCTCACCTGCTTGCCACTGGCACGCGCGATGATCGCGGCATAGAGCGCCTCGAGGTCGGCCTGAATGTCGACAGCCATCAGCGCATCATCCTTCCGATTTCCGCGGCGCTACGGCGACGCTTAGGTGGTTTCTTGGTCGTTGCGGCGCGACGCTTCACGACGACTTTTCGTGTAGGCTTGGTCGGTGCCGCCGGAGCGTCGGTTTCGACCTCAGTTTCGTGATGCGGCAGACGCACGCCCATCGACATGCGCGCGGCCAGTGCGTAGGCGAAGGTATCCAGCGCCTCGTTTTGACGGCCAGGTGGTTTGATCCACTCGCGATAGGGTTTGCCCTTTCGGTAGCGGGTCATCACCGTTTCAGCGGTGAGCTGGTTGAAGTAGTCCTCGTTAACGAGATCAGTGCCAACTTCCGGGTCAGGAGACGGGAAGTGGATGCGCCCCGGATGCGGCTGATCAATCATCGCCGGCTCTTTGCGGGGCGGGATGTTCAGGCGCGCATAGATCTGATCTTTAGCCGTATCGACGCCGACGATGTAGACACGGTTGTTGTCCTTCGCTCGGCTCGAGCGCGGAGGCCAAACTGGCCGGGGTCCATCATCACCCTTTATCGGATAGATCCGTCGGTGCCCCTTGCCTTTGCAATAGGCGTAGACCTCTGCCGTATGATGTCCGCCGGTATCAACGCAAGCCGCACGAATTCTGAGTGTACGCCCATCAACGGTGGCGTAACGAGTGCGCATCAGGTACTGATCCAACTCGCGCCATACGGACGGCTGCGCCGGATTGCCTGTAAAGAGCTTGTACTCGATGACCCAGCATTCCTCACCAGCGCCCCACCCAATGACCTGCATCTCAAGGCGGTCACTTTGAACGTCGATGCCGGCCGTGGTTAAGCGCACTCCCGCGGGAAGGTCGGCGGGCCCGTACGGCTCGGCGCGTTTCGCGAGTGCGTCTTCATCAACCGTCTCGCCTTGCTCTTCCCAACTCTCGGCAAGCACGGTGTTGACGAACACCTGTTGCTTAGTGATGTCCGGTGCCGTGCCTGGCAGCTTGCCGTATGCGGTCAGAAACTCAGTGACAATTTCCGACAACTTGACGCGCGTTGACAGGAACTGCGGCACATGAAACCCGGCGATGCCGCGAAACGGCGCCGTCGGCCGCCAGTCATCCGGCTTGACCTTGCCGAGTGCGTAGAATCGATCGGCGTCGTCCCAAAGCACGCCGCACGCTTCACACTGATAGCTTGCCGTTTCCGGCTTGTGCTCGATCGTCTTGCCGGCGTCGTTTTTGACCTTGTCCCACTTGACGTTGGCCCATCTGAGCACCTGCTTTTCTTCGCAATGCGGACAGGCAACATGGCATTCGCGCATATCGGACAGCCGGTATTCCCGCTCGATGACCGAGCGACCTTTCACGTTCGGCGATGAGCCCTTGATCGTGAGCCGGTTCCAGAACCAGGTCTGGCGCTTTGCGGCGAGCGACATCGGATCACCGTCGACGCCGGCAGAGAGCGCATAGCGGTCGGTCTCGTCGCAGATCACCAAACGGATCGGACGACTTGAAATGTCATTCGGTGCGTGGCTACCGACAATTGCGAGGCGACCGCCCGGAAACTGTTTCGATGCGATCGTGTTGGACGAGTCGCGCGAGCGGGGCGGCTTGACCTTTCCTGACAGGCGCGGCGTGTCTCGCAGCATCGGCTGCAGTCGGTTTTTCGAGATCTCGTCGACGGCCTTTTGATCCGGCAACAGCCACAGGATCGGGCACGGCTCCATGTCGATGTGATAACCAACGGTGTTGAGCAACGCCTCGGTGTAGCCGACCTGCGTGCCTTTCATCACGACGACTTCACGCACACCCTCTTCGCGTGGCGCATCCATGATGGCGCGCATCGGCTCCATCGTATCGGTGCGCCATTTGCCTGGCTCAGCGGCGGCCTCCGGAGACAGCATCCGGTGGCTGTCCGCCCATTCCGAAATCAGAAGCTCCGGTGGCGGCGCACAAAGCGTGAACGCCTCGGCGACGATCCGGGCAAGCGCGGGATGTTTCGCGCTGAGATCAAGTCGCTGCGGCGCCTTGCGTTTGCGGCTCCGGCTGCGTGACGTCGACCTTCGCGAGGTTTTCGAGCACCTCGTTGACGTGTTCACGGATCATCTTCTCGGCCAGGGCCGGATCGCGCGCGCCAACGCGTGGCGATAGCGATGACGGCAGGGCCAGCATGCGGGTCCGGAAGATCTGCACCGCCGCGTGAAGCGTATCGGCGACTTGCTCTGCCGGGACCAGTTCCCCCTTAAGTTCGGCGTATTCAAGCTCGGCGCGATCGGCCATCACCTTGGCGCGACGGGCATCGTCCACCGCCTTTTGCGCCTGCGCATCTTGACCACCACGACCGGCTGCAATCTCACGAAGGTGTGCGCAGTACGCCGGTACGATCTCCTCGAATTTGTACTTCCCTGCGGACCGCCGCTGCAGCACGCCTTCGTCGAGCAACTCGCGAAAACGACGTTCGGACAGTCCGATCATCCTGGCGCATTCGGCCTGTGTCGCCATTTCTGCACCCCATTTCGATCGGCGGCGGAATCCCCCCAGCTCGCCCCAGTCTCTAGCGACACATCGCGGTCGCGCGTAACCCGCGATGGCCGGCTCTGGGGGGAAGGACCCACCGTCCGGCGCAATCAAACAGCGTTGCTGTGTGCCTTTGACTGAGCTTGAGCTGACAAACTGCGATGCAGCAGCATGGCGTGCACGTCAGACAGCGCCCGCGGCAGGCCAGGGTGATTGAACACTTGAACACCTGCAAACGAACGAAGCATGCAGCATGCACACAACCACTGAGCAACGTTGAACAAGCGAAAGCGAACGAACACAGCAGCCAACCAAAAACAATTGAACCACAGCAACACTGAGCAGCAGCACACATGCATGAGCTGCAACCCACCAATCGAACGTGATCAATCAACGTCCTTGCGACCACAGACCCCCGGGGGCAAAAAACGGGTCGGTATTTTCCCGGGCGTGGCGCTCAGACGGTGACCTGGCTCGGATGCGCGGACGTGCTGCCTGCCAATCAGCGATAGAACGACGAGTTGATCGCCTGCTGAATGCGCGGCGGGAAGCGCCGGCGGATGCCGCGGGTCGAGACCGTCGCAAAGTCGCGATAGAAGCTGAAACGCTTGTCGAGTTTCGCCGACTTCTTGAACCAAAACCAGGCGTGCAATCGCCCGCCGCGGCCGACGAAAATGCCCTTGCCCTTGATCACGCGCAGCGCCCGGCTCGGGATCTTGCGATCGAGCGCCCGCGGCTTCGGCGTCTTGCCGCGCGCGTGCAGCTTGACGCGCTTCTGGTTCGGGATCGCCAGGTGCCCGCTGGCGGCATCCTTGGTGCCGCCGCGGGCGTGATCCTCGAGATGGGCGCGGCCGAGCGCATCGAACACGCCGGCCGTCCACGGCCGTTCGCCCTTCGACGAATTCTCGACCCGGATCGCGGCACGCGGCAGGCCGGAATTGCGCACCGTGAAGGCGGCCGGCCACGTCACGTTGATGATGTGCGGGCGCGTGTCCTGGTGCATCGTGTCGTTGAGCGTGCGCGAGATCGCATAGGGCAGCTGGTCCCTGGCAAAAATGCCGACCTGGCGCGCCTTCTTCTCGAACTGGCGCATGTCGAACCGAACACGCATGCCGTTTAGTTCTTCCGCTGCTTGCGCCAGCGCGCGACTTGGCCCTTGGTGCCCCGCACCGTGCGGCCGTCCTTGGTCCGGTAGCTGACCTTGCCGCTGCTGCCGTCCGTCTTCTTTGAACTTGCTGTTTTGGGCTTGCGTGTCGGCGACGCCGGCAGTGCGCCGGCCTTGGTGGCCTTTTTGCGCGCTGCCGGATTGAGATAGGCCAACGATGCCGACTGTGGACCACGAATTCCGCTATCGAGTGACGCCATGGACAACGTTTGGGCCATGCGCGGCGACTTGGCGACGGTCATGCCCTGGCGGGCGATCATCTTGCCGGTTGCGGTTTTTTTTACCGCTGAGTTCGAATTGATTTTTGGCCGTGCCAAACAGCACTTCACCACTCAGCAAGCCAACACCGGCTGCGATAAAGTTCCCATATGTAGCGTTGATCGCAGCCGCCGCGTAGCTCGCCATACCCAAGGTGCCAGCACCGGCCGCCACAAAACCATTGACCATACCCTGTTGCACCTTCGCCCGGCCGAGCTTTTCGGCTGCGTTGAGGTCGGCGTAGCTGCCCCCTTTGGGGATTTTCCACGACCCGCGCCGACGTTTCGTTCCGCCTGCCATAGCCAATCCACCTTTGCCCTAGTTTTTTCGCTGCTTGCGCCAGCGCGCGACTTGGCCCTTGGTGCCCTGTACGGTGCGGCCGTCCGCGGTCTGGTAGCTGACTTTGCCGCCGCCCACCTGGTGCGATGCCGGCGCCGGTAGTGCGAGACGCGGCGGCGGTGCCGGCAGCGCCTGTGCTTTCTTTGCCGCCGTCCGGTTGAGATAGGCGGTCGGGCGTGCACGCGCCAAGGACAATGCGCGTCGACCGGCAACAAACCTGGCGGCGAACTGCTCGGCGCCGAGACGATTTTCGGCCTTGGTGGCACGCCGTGAGACACGCGCAAAATGGAGTCGGCCTTCGATCTTGTGCAGCGCACGGCCCGTCTTTCGCAATCCGGCCTCAATCAACCCGGTTGCACCGAAGGTGACGGTGTTCGCAATGTCCGCCGCTGTGTTCGACGCCGCCTTGGCAACGCCTAACCCGTCACGCTGGCGTGCAGCCGCACGCGCCTCACGCACGCCCGTCCCCAAAGAGACCCCGATCAGCACCGGTACGGCCAAGGGCAGCGCCTTTGAACCGGCCCGCGCCAGTTTGGCCAGCGCATTCGTGCCTTCCCGCACCTTGGCCAGCGCGGCGGCGCTTTGTGCTTGCCGCGTAACGCCCTTCGCGCCCTCCTTCGGCGTCGGTTTGCCACCCCTGCGCGGTGACGGCTTGATCGACTTCTGCGCCTTGGCGACTTCGCCGGCGGCGCGGATGTCCGCCAATTCCTTGACCGGGACCGCTACGGTCGGATTGGCCCTGTTAGCGAGTTGTTGGCCGATGGTGCCGACCGCCGTACCCAGTTCCAGCCCAGCGCTGGTGTTGAACGCCAGTTTCGAAACGAATTCGTCCTCGACCTGGCCGCGATAGAGCGAGAAGCCACCAAGGCCACCGGCGGCCAGTGCAATTCCCAGTCCGAGTGGCGAGCGCGCCGCCGGCAGCGACAGCCGCGCCGTCTTCGAGACTGCCGTCATCTTGGCAACCAGCACTGGCTTGTTAGCGCCCTTCTTGGTGATGGCAGTGGTCAGCCGGTTGGCTTCCTTGGCGAGTTTTTCGATGATCGGCCGGTTGGCATTGACGGAGGCTGCAAACCGCGCGTCAAGTCCTTTCGCGATCAGCTTCTTGCCGACAACAACACCGGCGGCCGCGGCTGCAATCGTCGAAAGACCGCCGACCGTCGCTTCCCGCGCCTTGCGTGCCTTGATGAGTTCCCGGCGTCGGAAGTCGGCCTGCTTGGCCGCTTCGGCACGTTGATCGGCCTCGGCCCGCGCACGCGCGGCATCGGCGGCGGACTGGGCGGTAATGCGCTTTGCCTCGGCCGCTGCGATCGCCGCTTGCGCCTTGGCCTTGGCGGCATTGGCGTCGGCCAATGCCTGCGCGCGGCGAGCATCTGCCTTGGCTTTGTCGGCTGCAATGCGCTGCTTGCGGGCCTGCTCTCGGCGATAGCGCACTAGTGCGGCCGCTGTGCCGGGACCGATCTTGCCATCCGGTTCGACGCCGATCTTGGACTGCAGTTGGAGAAGCTGCGCCTTGCTCATGGCACGCAGCTCTTTGCGGGCCGCAGCTTCCGCCGCGCTCACCGTCTGCTTGGAGCGTTTCTTCGATGCCATGGCTCGCTCGCGCCTCTTCACTTGAATTTAACCGCTGTTCGCACTATGTATAGCACTTGCTTTACAGGCCGGCTTGGCGGCTTGGGAGGAGATATTGACCGGTGCGCAACTTCGCGCGGCACGCCACAGACTGGGCCTCACCGCGGAAGAGATGGCGATCATGCTCGGCTACCAGGGGCACAACCTGCGCCAAGTCCAGTACGGGCTCGAAGCCGGACACCGCACCGTGCGCGAACCCCAGCGCCGCCTGACCGAAGCCTATCTCGCCGGCTATCGCCCCGCCGATTGGCCGCGACACACGGAGACCTGACCATGTCGGATAACGTCGTGAACCTGTTCGATGGCGGCGACGCCGAAGAGCCGTCCGGTTACATCGCCGAAGTGTTCATCGCCTATGAACCCGGCGGACGCTATCACGTCTCGGCGGATCGCGACGCGGCCATAGAAGGCCTGCGCGAAACCGAGGGCGACGATGTTGAATTCCGCGTCATGCGCGCCAATGTTCCGTTGCCGCCAATCGAAGACGCGACCGTCGACATCGGCTAGCACCCCAAAAGAGCATCCGTCTTCGCGGTCCCTTGGCGCCACGCACGGGCCTGCACGCGATGTCCGAACCACCGGACAATCGCAGGCGTGCGCACAGCGTTGCTGTTCGCCGACCGGATCAGGATTAGATTTTTTTGGGAGAGAAGACCGGCCAAATCAGTGATTTGCCCGGTGCGCTTCATACCTCTTGCGAGGACACCATAAGAGATGCCTGATTTGCGGAATTTCCCGAAGGGGTTAGAGGTGCGACATTCTGTCACGTGTTTTATGCGCGGATGCGGAACACCGCATCTGCGGGTGTTTTCTGCGCCGCCGGCATGGTGTCAGCACAGCTTTTCGATGTGCGAAAGGATGTTGCCGACCGCGCCGTCAAACTCCTTGATCGGCTTGGCGACACCGTCGACTTCGAGCGTCAGGCCCCAGCGCTGCGCGAACGTGTTGGCAAATCCCACGGCGCCGTAGGGCTGGCCGTTAAAGACGAAGAACTTGCCGGCCGACTCGATCTCCGGCACGCAGATCGCGACGACGATCTGACCGCCAAAATCCTTGGCATCGGCGACGGCGGCCTTGTAGAGCGCGGTCCGCCCGCGCTTGTCCATCATGCGCCCGAGCTTCGGCCCGCCGGCCTCCGCGACACGGTCGGCATCGCTGGGTTCGCTGTTGAACCAGACCATGACGAGCACGACGATCACAAGAAGCCCGACGACCTGACTGCCGACACCCGCTTTGTGTTTCATCGTTGGTCCCCATCGGCGCGTGATGCATCAGCATTCAGATAACGCACCGAATTTCGGCACGCAATCAATCACTGCGTTCTCGGGTCCGCGGCGGCTCCATTTCAGTGACGACCTGCACCAGTTCCGGACGCGCCAGAAGCAACCGCAGCAACACGACGACGCAGCCGGGCACGCGCGTCTCACCCAGCGCCCACTTCTGACCCGTGCGCGGTGAGGCGCCCACCAATTCGGCAAATCCGTGTTGAGAAAACCCGACCGCCTTGATCGCTTGCCGGAATTCTGCCGCCGTCATGGATGGTCCTTGGGTCATACGCCTATCTTTCCTTGAATGACCGTGATTTCGACCATTGCATACGCCTATTTTTCTGTGAAATCACGAGAATGTGATCTTAGCCTTATTGCATAATACGCCTATTAGGCGTATATTAAAACAATAAGAGACGGAGTGAGGCCCGATGCCAAGGCGAGCTAGTCAAAAGACCCGAAGAGGGGAGAGCCGGACAAACCGGCCCCGAAGCAGCCAAGGCAAGCGGATTTCCAAAACTCCCGAAACGGCCCCAAGCGAGGGGAATGGCGAAGCGTGACCAGCCACAGCCATCCACCAGCGCCGGGCCGGAAGTATGTGCGGCGGCGGGGCTGTTCCCGGCAATGCGAAGGAGGTACTCTATGCCTAGAAATCTGGAAGAACTGGACACCGCTGTGGATGAACTCCAAGCAGCAGCGAAACACCTGGACCATCGCTTCGATGGCATGGTGAGACGCTTCAACGATGTCGAAAACCAACTGATCGACGTCAAGGATGCGCTGCGCACCCTCAGCGGCAAAGTCGACACCATGCAGCTGACCCTTGAGGCGATCCTGCAGCGGCTCGACAAGCAATGATCTTCCGGCCGCCCCGGTGGCGGCCCCTCCCCCGCACATTCCCTATTTCCAGCGCCCCGTGATGGGCGGGCAATCACGTCCGTCCACGTCAGTGCAACTGACGCTCACGGGAGTACGCATCAATGTCAGATTTCATCCAAGCCCTGCGTGACTGGCGGTTCTGGATCATCCTGGTCCTTCTGACCGCATTCTTCATCACGCTTCACGAGCGCTACGGCGTGCCCTTCTGGGCAACCGCGTTGCTGGCCGTTCCTTTCGGCTTCGCACTCGGTCTTTTCGGCGGCACGGTGACAGCCATCGTTCAGGCTGGCCCGTTCCGCCTGCTGCGAGCGCTCTGCAATACCCTGACACGCTGATCCCTCGGATGCCCTGAACCAACGGGGCGTCCATCACGGGGCGCAACCCTTCGACAAAAAAGCGAAACGTGCTTGCTGGCGCACATCGGAAACATCCGATGTGCGGGAGATCGCCGCGCTGCCCAGCGCTGCGGGTACCCACCCGCAAATGCGGTGCTCCGCATTTGCGCAGCAGGCACGTCGGCCGGCCAGGTGGCCCGGTCCTGACGAGCAACCGTCAGAAATGCAGAAACGGCCCCTCAAACGGCGTTGGCGCGCCATCGGGACCGTCTCCAACCATAGGGTATACACCCATGAAGAATATAATCCCTTTCGCGATTTTTGCAATCGCGGGCGTTGGTCTCGGCGGCGTTAACGTCGCCAACAACGCCACCGCGATCAACGGCGGCGAGATCGTTTGGAACGACCTCACGTTGCTGGTCGCAGGCCTCGCCATCACCGGCGCGCTGCTCTCTGCAGCCCTTGCGTCGGTCATCCGCCGCAGCCTCATCGTCGGGAGCCTCATGGCGCTCACGGTGCTTGGCTGCACGGCTACGTCGCTGCACTACACGCTTCACCGCGTGGGCGGTGTCAGCGACGCGGGCGCTCACACCGCGCTCGCACACAACGCGCAACTGGCACACCATCGTCGGGAGGTTTCACGACTGACCGGCGAGATTGAAAAGCAGCAAACGATCGCTGCCCGTGAGTGCCGCGGTTACCGCGACGGGAAATCCAACCCGAAGCGGTGGCCGAACTGCCTGACAGCGCGCGGCCTGGTCGCGCAATGGACGGCTCAAAAGACGTCGGCGGAAGCCAAGCTGGCTGCCCTCGGCGCACCGCGCGTCACCGACCCGTCTGCCGAACGCGTAAGCCAGGCGACGGGCGGTCTGATCACGCCGGCGCAATACCGCACGCTCCGGCCGCTGGTCACTGCAGGTTCGCTCGAGCTTGGGTGCAATCTGCTCTTTGTCGTTGCGGGGATGTTCGCGCCCGCCGGTGGACGCCGGCAGCGCGGCAGCGTGATCGAAGCGCACGCCGTTGACATCACGCCCGACCCGGTCGTTGAGGCCCTGCGTCTCAGCGGTGCGGCATCCAACCGGGAGCTGGCCCAGCGCCTCGGTTGGTCTGAGGCCAAAACATCACGCGCCGTCAAGCGGCTTCGCCACGAGGCGCGCGTGACATCCCACCAGCACGGTCGCCAGAAACTCATCGCGCTGGTCAACTAGCACGCTGTGCCCCGAAGCCCCGCAGGTCCGCCCTGCGGGGCTTTTTTTTTGCGCTCATGCCGCGCACATCGGGAACACCCGATGTCATGTTTTCTTCACACATCGGGAACACCCGATGTGTGGGCGGTCCCACGTCGCGTGGGCGCTTGCGGCTGGCACCCGTCCGGGAGCAACGCGGTGCGCGCCGTGAGCGAAAAAATTAACCCGCAAACGTAGTCGATTGAATTTTTGTGATTTTCCACCTTTGCGACGTTTGCAGCCGGCGCAAACCTACCGGTCGGCGGGCGTTCGCGGCGAAGTGCACGCGCAACCGTTGCCGGGGCGGTGACGTGGGCTGCAACGGCGCGCGATGGACCCGCAAGCGTCTGCAATGATAAAACCGGTCTATGCAACACCTGATCACACCAACCGGTGATCTGATCGCCGCCAACCCAGCGACGCTGCGCCCGCGGCTTGGCGCGGTGGTGTCGCAGAATGCGCTTGTCGCCTACGCGATCCGCAACATGGGCTATGTCGGCTTTGCGCACGATCGTGATTCGGCCACAGTGCGCATCGCCCCCAACCGCACGTCGGTCGCGGCCTACCGCCGGCTTTATCACCTGCTCGAGGGCCTGCCCGTGCGCCGCGTGTCGCTCGCCAGCTTTATCGGCGGCTGGCACTACGAACTATTGCCCGGCCGCGATGCGATCTTTGCCCGCCTGTCGCGCATGATGCTGACGGCGCGCAGCGACGGCGGTGCCCGGCGCTACATTGCCGAGCCGCGCGCGGTCGACGCCCTGGCCAGGCATCACCCCCAGCGCGCCGTGCTGGAGGCCTGGCGCGAGACCGGCGGTGAACTGTCGGCGGTGCGTACGCCGCACCTTTTTCATGACACGCTGGCCGACCGCTTCGTGATCATCACCTGCGCACCAGAACCCGGCCGGCTGGTGTTCGCCGAGATCGGCGCCGGCCTCGAGATGTACGCCAGCGGCTGGCACCGCGTGCTGGTCGGCCAGGACATCAAGGACCAGCCCGACATCAAGTATGCGCGTGCGGTGGCCGGCGACTGGCGCAATGATTTTCTCAGCGGCGAACCGAACCTGATGGATGTCGATGCCCAGGTCTGGCAGCGCCCGGGCGCAGACGAACAGCGCTGGCGCTATTCCCGCCTGACCGTGCCGATCGTGACGGGTGACGGCACGCCGGCGCTGTTAAGCGTGTCGGCGCCGAATCCCGACATCGATTTCCGTTCCGAAGTTCATTAGGAAATCAAACGCATCGTCGATCACCTCGTCCGACGATTGACTGGCGAGCGTCATCGCCAGATCATCGCCCGGCAGCGACGGCGTGTTGCGCATTACCACGGATGCCGGCCGAACGCCGCGCAGGCCGGTGCGCTGGTGCAGGCCGGAGGCGGTGTTGGTCGGCGTGATCAGGCAGCACAGCGTTTCGAAACCGAACAGCGCCAGGCCGTAGGCGCGGCCGAGGCGCGGGATGATGGTCGACATCTTGTTGCCGCGGACGCGCGGGTGAAACCAGACCCCGCCGGTATACATCACGCTGCCGGTGATGGTGTCAGCACCGGGTGCTGTGACAAAGACCGCTTCGTCATCACCTGCCGACGCGGCCGGGTCAGCATAATAGAGGCGCATGGTTTCCGCCTCGGTCTTAAAGTCGGTGCCGGTCCAATCGAACATCCGGCCGGCGAACGTGACGACGATTTCGCCGCCGGCGTCGCGACCGAGCAGCACGAAGCCCGTCGCGTCGTCGGCGCCGCCGGGGTCCGGCCGGAAGGTCGTGGTAATGGGAAACCAGCTGTCGGCGTTGCGCTCATTCGTGGCGACCAGCTCGGCGAACGTGCCGGCGCTCAAGACCACGCCGCGGGCTGCTGCCTCTTCCGTTGCCTTGACGAAAAACCGAGCCAGCAGTTGCGCGGGACCGTGGTGAATGTCGATCGAATCCAGAAAGCGATCGACGGCGGCGGTGGTACCCGGAACGGGTTGGATCATGCCGGTCTCCCCATCTGAGGTTGAGACCCACAAGCTTCCCGCTTTCCAATTAGATTGCTAGCTTTCTATTTGCCGTTTTCCTCAGTTGACGGCTATCATTTAAGTAGAACAGGTCTATATCGCCCCCACGGAAGTTGATCACACATGACCCGCCGGCCCGTGCGCTCGCCCAACGTTTCGCCCGACCCGCATGCCCTGCAGGACGCCTGGCGCGTCGGCGGCCGCCAGCCCAACCTGCTCGACGAACTGATCGGCGAGCGGCTCAAGCTGCGGCGTTCAATGCTGGGTCTCAGTCAGGAAGAGGTGGCCGGGCGCTGCAACGTCTCGGCGCAGCAGTATTACAAATACGAGGCCGGGCTATCGCGCCTCGCCGTCTCGCGCCTGGTGCAGCTCGCCAACGCCTTCAACGCGCCGGTGTCGTGGTTCCTCGAGGGCATCGAAATGCACCCCGAGATGCCGGACGACCTGGCCGGGCTGATCGAGGACGCCGAGGCGATCGAGATGCTGCTGCTGTTCAACCAGATCCAGGACCCGGCGATGCGCAATTCGATGCTGGCGATGGCCCGGCAATACGTCGCCGCGGTGGGCGACGAGGACACGGCTTGACACCACCGCCGCGATGTTCTCTCTATGTTCGCATGGTGAAAGACTGGACCGACGACGATGATCTGGCGCTGACGGTGGCCATGGAACTGTCGCGCCACAAGCTGCCGCCGAAGGCCAATCGCGATGAGCCGCCACCCCAGCGCGAGGCCCGGCGCAAGCGCATCGCCCGGGACATCGTTGCCGCGATTCGCAAGGCCAACTGGACGTTTCGGCGTGGCGCGACGGCCCGCGGTTTCAGCACCGATTGGAAGGGTGGGGAGTAGCATCGTACCAAAGTGACATTGTTGGGCGGGCGGTTCGCCGCTAGCAAGCGTGCCGCCAGAACCTGGCTGGGATTCGAACCCGCAACCTCCGGCCACGGGCCGGCACTCTGTCCAGTTGAGCTACAGGACGCCCAACAATGTCACCTAGTTCTTGCCCCCAACCCAAAGGCGCACACATACAAATGCAGCTAGTCCGCCGACCCCGCCTATGAAGCCGCGCTCTCCGGCCGCAATGTCGACGAGTACGCCGAAGCATAGGGCTGCGACCAATCCAAATATCCAGATAAGTACGACACGCACGGTCAAGCCTCCCGCTCAGCCAAGCCACATATCGTCCGGCGCGGCAGCGATGATCAACAGTCCGATCACGAATAGGATCGCGACACGTGGATGGTCTTCGATCGCGCGACCCAAGGCAGCCACAAGTTCGTGCCATGCCTGCGACAGCTCCGCCAGCGCGCCGCCGACAGTGCTTTTGGCGTACAGCGCTGACTCCTTGCAATCTTTGCAATGAGTGCGCGTCAAGTTGCGATCAGTCTCGAACGGCACCTTGCGGCAAATCAAACAGCGGCCGTCTTCTTTGCCCACGTCGCCACCTCAGCTTCTTACGATTTCCATTGCTCGCACCTACGTTGGAAGTTTCTGTTGTTCGTTGGTCGGGGCAACTTCGGACATTTGCAGCAGCAGCTCATGTGCCCGCATCACTGGACCTATCCATTGGCTCTCTAGTACGCCTTCACCGGCATGCAATTGCGTCTGGAGATATACGATGGCATCAGCAAGTTCATCTGCCGCGTCGTCGAAATCTTCTTTCGATGGCATTGCCTCCATGACCCACCTCAATTGGAAATTGCGTCTAGTTCGTCGGCGAGGAATTCGAGGCGCTTAGCCAGTCCGCGCGCCTGATCTGACGTGAGAGCCGGGACAACGTTGTTAGGGTCGGTAAAGGCAACGTTGTCACTCGAAATGTGTATCCGTCCCCGTGCAGATCGAAAGGCCGTCAGCATGCGCTGCGCCTCCGCTATGTACAGAAAGCTAGCGCACGAGCGAACAACGCATTTTGCGTCTGGATGATGGTGCATCCCGCATGACGGGCATGGATCACAAGTGGCAGCGTGTGGCAGCATTTCAGGCACCTATTTCACCAGCCGCAGTTTTGGACTTGGATCACCTTGCGCAGCCACGAAGCGCCTCCGCAGCTCTGGAGACGCCGAAACCCGGCGTGAAATGTACTCATCAACAGCCCTGCGAATGACCTCAGATTTAGGGCAGCCGTAGTTTGCCTTGCAATAGGCTTCTAGGCGTCTCTGATGCTCGACCTCGCGCTGACCCATCACTCACCCATTATTCCGTTGTTGCTATCGCTGGCGTGCCAGCATCCTGACTTTGATCAATGCACCACTCGCACTGTGTGATGCAGTCTTCGCAGCCGTCCTGCGGATGTCGGCAAGCCCATTCCTCAAGGCAGTTCGCCACGTAGCCCTCGCCGCCGCAGAAGGGGCATTGATCGTCATCATCGGGAATTTCAATCCTGCCCATGTCCGCACCCATTATTCCGTTGTTGCTATCGCTGGCGTGCCAGCATCCTGACTTTGATCAATGCACCACTCGCACTGTGTGATGCAGTCTTCGCAGCCGTCCTGCGGATGTCGGCAAGCCCATTCCTCAAGGCAGTTCGCCACGTAGCCCTCGCCGCCGCAGAAGGGGCATTGATCGTCATCATCGGGAATTTCAATCCTGCCCATGTCCGCACCTACTGGTCGTTCTTGTATGGACATTCAGGGCACGGGACAGGGCATCCCGCGTGCGATGTCTTCCAGCCGCATTGTTCAAGCGCGCGCTCTGCAGGCATTAGATCGTCATGCGTGCAACCGGTAAACACAAACCAGTCTGGCCAGCCTTCGCGCAATTCCTTCCGTCGCCTTGCGTGCAGCACCGCTTCCTTTAGACCTCTAACTACTTCGCTCATTCGGCACCCTCACTTCCTGTTGCCGGGTTGCTTCGCCTGAAATTCCTCAACCTGTTTCAGCATGTAAGCATTCCAGTCGGCTTCCTCTTGATGGGCGAACTGTAGCGATGTTTCGCCGTTCGCCTCCATCTCATCGTCAGCAGCTTCCTGACAAGCGAACATTCGGTCATGGAAGCTCTTGCGGACGTGCTCGATGAAGTTGTGCTGAGCAACGACCTTTTTGCTGTCCGCGAATGCCGCAGCCTTCATGTCGTCTGTCCAGTCGAACGCCATGGCTCGCACCCACTTTCTCTGCTATCCGGTTTGCTTTTGCAATTCCTGCCACGTACTGCGCAGCATGATCAGCTTTCCGCCTGCCTGAAATACCTCACCTGGCTGCACAACCGCGTTCTGCACGAACTTCCACGGCGCGAACGGACGCCACGGCCAAGACAGCAATCTTTCGCGCCACGTGCGTCGAACACGAACCAGATCGTCATGAATCACAACGTCCATCCCCTGGAATGTGTTGGGTCTGTATCCGGCAAATAGCGGATTGTCTTGCGTGGTCATGCTCGCACCCATTATTCCGTTGGCGTTGTTACGATGAAAGTTTTAGGACGGCCAAACCGCCGCGCGCGTTCGAGAGTTGCCGCGACGTAGAGCTTGCAACCATCGCAATAAAATGACGCGACGCCACCCGCCTCCATCATCCAGTCTGATCGACGATTGCAATCGTCGCTGGCGCATGTCGCGCGCTGATCAAATCGGATGAAACCATCAAGTTTCTGCCAGTGCATTGGGCACCCATTATTCCGTTGTTGCTATCGCTGGCGTGCCAGCATCCTGACTTTGATCAATGCACCACTCGCACTGTGTGATGCAGTCTTCGCAGCCGTCCTGCGGATGTCGGCAAGCCCATTCCTCAAGGCAGTTCGCCACGTAGCCCTCGCCGCCGCAGAAGGGGCATTGATCGTCATCATCGGGAATTTCAATCCTGCCCATGTCCGCACCTATTTCACCAGCCGCAGTTTTGGACTTGGATCACCTTGCGCAGCCACGAAGCGCCTCCGCAGCTCTGGAGACGCCGAAACCCGGCGTGAAATGTACTCATCAACAGCCCTGCGAATGACCTCAGATTTAGGGCAGCCGTAGTTTGCCTTGCAATAGGCTTCTAGGCGTCTCTGATGCTCGACCTCGCGCTGACCCATCACTCACCTACTGGTCGTTCTTGTATGGACATTCAGGGCACGGGACAGGGCATCCCGCGTGCGATGTCTTCCAGCCGCATTGTTCAAGCGCGCGCTCTGCAGGCATTAGATCGTCATGCGTGCAACCGGTAAACACAAACCAGTCTGGCCAGCCTTCGCGCAATTCCTTCCGTCGCCTTGCGTGCAGCACCGCTTCCTTTAGACCTCTAACTACTTCGCTCATTCGGCACCTCCATTTACAGCCCCGCCTGAAGCGGGCAGCTGTCTTCGCAATCGTCCACGCCACCGCAAGCAAAGCATCGCTTTTCCACTGGCCCAGCGAATGACGCCAGATGAGAAGCACCATCGCGAACGGCGTCAATGTCCTCGTCAGACAGGTGTGCACCACTTACACAGTTCTGCTCGATCGTCAGGATCGGTTGGTTTGATTCTTCGGCGCACTCTCAAAAATTCCCGACGCATCGACGCGCTTTCGCGCTTCTTCTCTGATGGCGCGAGTTGAGGCATCAACAAACGGCACAATGTTCTTCTTACGTGGTTGCTGCTCTCGTGACTGACCACTGTTCTCTTTGCGAGGTGGAAGATCGAGAGGAAGCTGTTCATCACCTGATTGCTTAGTCACAGCAAAGCTCGGTTCTTTCATCGACGTGTTGCTCATGGTTGCACCCTCTCTACCGGCCCAGCGCCGCGTCTATCTTCGCCAGCCCGGCTCTCTGGATCATTTACCAGCCACCCTCCGCGAAGGATGGTCCTACCAGCCGGGCTGGCTATTCCTTCGCATGCGCGCGAAGCTCTTATTGACCGTCGTCTTAGTTCGGCCCACACGTATTCCGATCTCGCGTGCTGTCAATCCGTCCTGTCGCATCATCATCAGATGTCGATCTTTTTTGATCTGCGCATTTCGAGTTGCTCGCGTTCGCGTTCCAATCGCTCGACGTGAGAGACTGTGCCTTTCAAGAACCCGGTTGACCTCACGATTGGTGACGTTAATCGAATACCCCATTTCACGAGCCAGGCTGTGGATGTCCATCAGTTCGTAGTTGGCTAATACAAACTTCTCCTCGGCCGACCCCTCATCAAATCGAATCTCCTTCGGAGGTGCCATGTGGTTGAACAAATCATGCCAGCCATGGCGGTGGATGGCGGCATACACTCTTGGGTTTTTGTGACGAAGCGCACGACGCGATGTGTATCTTCGTGCTACCGATGCGCATTCCTGATATGTTGCCCGCCGCCCCACAGCCGCACCTACTTTGCGTTGACGTGCTCGCGCACATTCTGTTCGAATTCGATGATCTTCGGCATGAGATACTTGTCGCGAACACGCTCAACGACGCAGCTTGATCCGTTGTGCATCTCTTCCCATCGACGACATGACGATCGGTAAAGCTCAAGCATCTTGTGAAACTCATAGATGTTGATGCGCAGAGGCTTTTCACCGTCAAATTTGAAATACCATCGCGCCCTGACATCGTTCTCCGTCATCGACTGATATTCAGCGTCTATCCGCTTCATGAGTCCGCCAAGAACGTCTCCAATATCTTCTTTTGTGACCTCGGTTGCGGGTCGCATTGCCGATGAGCCTTCATTCGGCGGGTTGGCAGGTGGTCCACCACCGTACTTTGGCTGGTATCCCGATCGCATCATGCTCACCCTCATTGGTTGTCGACGGTGTGCACGAGGCGACGCACTTGCTGTTCGCCGTCGGTATAGTCCGCCGCACTATCGAGCGCTGCCGCAAGCAACACAACGGCGTCAGTCAGTCGGACATCGGCGCCCATCTTTTCGACCTCGTGAATAGCCGATCGGATGGCGGCTTCTGCAGGCGTCGCCCGATCGATTCGTTGCCGGCGCGGGAAGTCTTTCATCGGATCTGACATTGTCGTGCTCCTATTGTTGTGTTTTTGCTGTCTGATCGTGCCAGGCCATGAATTTCTTGAAACAGTCATCGCAAACCACGGCTTTGTCGTCGTCTGGCAAGTCGCCCCAATTGGCCTTTGCCTCTGCTGTGGCCTCTTTTTCTGACCAACCTTTTTTGTAGGTCTCGCCACAGTGGGCGCACGCGTACTCTTCGGCCATGCCGCCAGGCTTGTCGTCGTGGCCGTATTCGCCAGTAGCTTCGTTGCCTGCCATCTTTGAAAACCCTTCCTCGCCTTGCCACCCGGAAGTGACAGTCAAATCTCCGCGTGTCTGAATCTATTGCGCCTGCACCGAGGACTGCGCCACCCTCACTGCTTTCGTTTGCGTCTAGGTTTCGTGTCCTTGGCGCCTTCCGGGCGGCCACGCTTGGTCTCTCGCGGAAACTCCTCCTGCCACCATCCGCGCATCGTTGCATACGGAATGCCGGCCTGCTTTTCGACCGACGCATTCGACATCCCGTGATCCTGCCAAAACTCAAGTGCCTTGGCGCGGGTTTCGTCATCAATGCGATTGTGTCCGCCATGCTGTGCCACATCAATCTCCCGGAACGGTTGTCCACCGAGTAGACCGCGCAACGCCGCTTCTGCGTTGTCTTTGTCGTAAATGAAGCCGTCGCGCTCTACGACAACGCACTTCTGATCGAACACAGATTGCATTGTTGCGGCGATCGTCTTTCGACTGCGCGAGATCACGCGGAGCGAGTGCACGAGCAGACCGCGACCCGAACGGAGCACGCGTAGTGCTTCAGCGAGGGTTCCGCCGTCACGGCCCTCAATGACAGTCGAAGTCACGTCCCAGTTTTCCAACTCGCGAAGCTGCTTTGCGATAGGCCATCGAGCAACGGGACGAACGTACAAAACGAGTTTGATCACAGCGCCAGCCAACTTGAATAATGAATTATCCAAGTGCGGAATATGTACCCGCGTCGGCATTTTTAGGGCAGCGGCCGTCATTGTTTCTTGTCGCTCAGCTTGGCCTTCCGCTCGGGCGGCGCGCCGTTGTCATCAAGAAATTTATCGAGCGCGATAAGAAGCACGTCCGTCATCTTCGGCGGCACGGTTTGGGCCTCGATCCAGGCCTCTAACCGCTCTCGCTTCGCTGGCGGAATTCTCAAAGACATGACGACTTTGTTCTCTTTCATGCCCGGTGCGTATCACGAGTCTCCGCTGTAACGCATCGGTTTCTGTTGATATGTATGAATTACACGTAATACACGTATTGCATGACGTCAAGCGAGTTGCTATGTAGTCCACAGCAAACGAAGGAAAGGCCGCGATGTTGCCGGCTGCCATGGCCGTCATGTGCCGGCCGTCCATCAGGTGATCTGCCATCGTTGCCCCCTCAATCCTTCGCGCGGCAGTCGCCGCATATGACGACCATCGGCGCGACCGGCGACGGGTCCAGGTCCTCGATCGGCTTGTCCGCGCCGCAGAAACTGCACCGCCTTGTTCCGCGCGGCCGCTGTTGCGCATCACGCACTTGGATTGCGCGCACGCATCCCATCAACCAGGACAACGTTACTGCGTCGTTCGGTGGTATGGCCCTGCGAATGTACTCGATCGCGGCGTCCAGATCCTCAGCGGTCAGCACACCCTTGTGAGCGAGCGCAATCACCAGCGCCGCCACGCCCTTGTCGATGATAGGTTCATAGGTTCTCATCGCATCCCCCGTGTCGCCGCCCACACCATTGCGGCGCGCAGCGTTTGAAATCCCGGCACCGGCCGCCGGCGGCCGCGGACGATCGCCATGAACCCGTCGCCCTCATCAGACCTGGTCACCTCGCAGCGCCCGCACGTCGAGCGCCACGCGTAGCGCTGGCCGTCATCGACGATCCAGCACTGCCAGGTCACGCCCTCGCACATGAAATCCGGCACCGTCGAGCGCCGTTCGTCGGATTGACCGGCGGCCGCGCTAGGCATCGTCCGCCACCTGCGTCAGGATGCGCTTACCGCCACAGTCGCGGCACTTGAACCGGCGCCCGACCGCGCGCACTTCGAGATCGCCACTGAGCCGCACCAGACTGTCGTGCGTCGCCGGGATGTCGCGGCCGCGCCCGCAATCGAGGCACTCGCCGCGGACGGCACCATCGGCCTGGCGCAATTCGTAAAGCGTCATCGCTGATCCCCCACCTGGCGCGCTCCTTTACTCCGTTGGCGGCTTGGTGACGTGCATCGTCACAAGCCAGATTGATAGCGATAATGCCACGCCGATCGCGACGCGGTCATGTGATGAGCCGAATAGTGTCGCTGACAGCTCTATGAACCCAATTGCAGTCAGGAATAGGAGCGCGAAGACAATCGCCCGAATCAGGAGCATGGCAACCAGTCTCCCGCCTTGCGCCCCATGTCGCGCGCTTCGGCCGCCTGCACCGCCGCGCGCACCTCGGTCTCACTCCACAGTTCGATGCCCTCGGCCATCGCCGCCCACTGCACCAGCGTGTCGACACCATCGGGCACGGCGTCGTGCCAGGCGTGGCGGATCTGGTCGGCGTGCTCGGTCAGGATCGCGTTGGCGCGCGCCGAAAGGCGCTGCGCGAATTCAGGAGCCGACACCCAATAGCAAAAGATCAGGCCACGGCCGTGCACGCCGTCTTCATAGTCGCCCTGGCGCACGCGTCTGTCGGGGTCGTCCGTCGTCGAGCGAATGCGGGTCGGCCAGACGCCGCGATTGTCGCCAAACGTGCGCGGCACGCGGTCGTGATAGGCCTCGACGAACACCGCCGCAAAACCCATGTGCCGCAACCGCTTGCGCTCGGCGACGGTGAGCGTGGCGAGGAAGGGTTTTCTGTCGGACATCGCGCTATTCCTCACGCTGCGCGTTCGGGCGCGCTGTCGGGCGCACATCGGGAACACCCGATGTGCGGGTGGTGTCCTCGGCAGGTTGAAAAAAGAGCGGCATATGCTGCGCCTTCAGGGCCTTCACGGCGGCGGCGTTCGACCACAGCACTTCGGTGCGTTCCTTTGCGCCGTCAGCAAACGCGACGCGCTCGGTGCGTTGCCAATCCGAAAACAATTCACTGTCATAGAGCGCACTCGGATATCCGGAAATGACCACCATGCCGTCGAGCGAGTTGAGGACGCGAGCCAGCTCACGATGATCGTCGTCCGTCAATTCGTGCGCATAGAGGTGTTTCTTGCAATAGGGGTTGCCCTGCGATCGCGTTTCGTGAACGTAGGGCGGATCGACATAGTGCAACGTGTCGGGGGCATCAAAGCCGCGCAAGACATCGATCGCCGGGCGGCTTTCGATCACGACGCCGCGGAGACGGTCGACGAATGCCGGCACGCACGGCGGGTAGGAACTCCATTCGACCGCCGGAGTCGTATTTGAGCGCATTGAGTTGGATCGAAAACCGGTCGACATTTGTTCGTCCGGCGCGTTCGACCCAAAACCCATGTAGGCGCGAACGATGGTCAGCCGCGCGCGCTCGACAATATCATCTGGATCAAAGCTCGACGCGTCAACGGCTTCGAATTCTTCTCTCGCGAACGGCGTCAACCACAAGCGCCGCGCCAACTCTGCGGCTTGGCCCGGATCCCGCAACACTCGGAACACGTCAACGACACGCGACCACAGGTCGTTATAGACCTCGCCGGCGGCGCGCGGCTTGCGCATCAGTACGGATCCAGCGCCGCCGAACGGCTCGACGTACGTGCGATGCGCCGGGAAATGCGAAATGATCCAGGGCGCCAGGCGCCACTTGCCGCCGTGGTACCGAATTATTGGGCGGGTCACCGGTTGGACCGTCATTTCCGTCCCTCATCCATGTCCACGATGGTGCGTCGGTTGCCCGGCTGTCCGGGAGCAAAGCGACCCGGCGCCGTGCGCCGCCCCCGCGGAGGGTCAGGCTGCGCAACAGCCGGTGCGACCCGTGAGCGATAATCGCGGTTGCCCTTGCGCAGCTCGGCCATCACATCTTTCGGCGTAAACTCGCGCCACAGCTTCAAACCGTTCGCCGCACGCCAGCACTTTTCGATCGCATCGTCATAAAGCTGGCGCACACGCGCCTCGGAGCGGTTGATGTGCCGCGCGATGTGCGCCCACGAATAGGGCCGCGTCTGCGCGCGCCACACCAGCACCCGCTGGCGCTGATTGAGCGACCAGGCTTTGCTGCGGCCGTGGCGCAGCTCGACCGGGTTCAACGCTGCAAACCAGCGCATGGCCACCAGGAAATCATCGTGGTCGGCGCCGACCGGTTCGAACGGCGGTGCATACCCGACCGGCGGCCCGTCGTCATCGCCCAGCGCTTCGGCGGCCGCAGTGGCAAGATCGGCGAGGACGTCGCCGGCGGTGATCGCGTGGAGCGTGCGGCCCTCGGCCGGCGCACACATCGCCACCGCACGCATCACGCGGCCCTCGGCCTCGTGCAGCGAGATCGGGTCGCCCGGCGCGGCATACGTGATTTGCAACGGGTCCAGCCACCAGGTGGCCGTGTCGGACTGCAGCCCGCCGGCGTTGGCCGGCACCGGTTCCGGCACGGCCGGACGGGCACGGTCGACCGGCTCCGGCAACGGATGGTTCCAGCGCTCCGGCTCGAGCGGCCGCCAGGTCGTCGGCTCGTTGGTCCATTGATCGCGCGGCCGCGTGCGCTTCGGCGGCAACCATTTCATTTCGCCATCCACCAGCGTGGCATAGGCGATCTTTTTAGTGCGCGGATTGACCAGGCGCGTGCACACCAGTTCGCGACCCGACCAGTTGACGACGACTCGCGTGCGCAGCGGCGGCGGCGTGCGTCCGGAATAGACGGGCTGATCGCTCAATGCACCAGCCTCTTTTCGCCCGTGCCTGACTTCGGCGGCTCAGGTAGCAGCGCGTAGTGGGTAATCTCGACGCTGTGTTCGCAATCCATCACCCATTCGCCGTTGTGCCGCGCGCCGGTAACCACCATGCGTGCGCCCCGAGCACATTCGCACAACACCGTCACGGCAATAGCGACCGGCCAAACATCGTCTGGCGCCGTCGAAGCATCCCGCCACTTGATGCGCATCACTTGCCCTCCACCGGCACCGCATCCGCCATCACGATTTCACCGTTTGGACCGACGCAGCGCACGTCCAGGCCGGCCTGCTGCAGCAGCGCGTAGGCCATCACGCACTGCTTTTCGCTGGCGACACGTCGGACGATCACCTGCGCCGGTTGCGGTGCACGGCCGACGGTGACGTCGTGGCCGGCCGGCGCGGTCGTAACGATCGCGATCAACAGCCAATCAAGCATCGTCTTTGCCCTCTTCATCATCCTTGTCAGCGGCGTCGCTCTTGCGTTTCTTCAGTAGTTCTTCGAACGCCTCGACCGTGGCCTTGCCCTGCTCTTCGGCCTGGCGCAGGCGCGTGCGTTCATCATCGGCCAGCCAGCTGCGCGCCCAATCGCCGAGTGGCGTTCCGGCCAGGCCACCCAGCGCGCGACGGTAGGTTTCAACGATCGTGCGGTGCAGGATTGTTTTTTCGGAGTCGGCTTCGCGTTCCTTGATGATCTGGCGCAGGGCCTTCTTGTCGAAACCGCACGACGCCGCCATGGCGTATTCGCCCTTGATGCGCTCCGACACCTCGGCCTTTTCGCTCATCAGGTCTTCGATGCGGGTCACGAAGCCCGCCAGCTCGTTGGTTGATTTGTTACCCAGGTCCGTCATCGTGCCATCTCCGGATGCTCGCGCTGCAGGGCCTCGAGGTAACGCCGGTCGCGCCGTGCAAAGGCGGTGCGTTGTTCGCGTGTTTCCGGCGTGTCCTCGGGGCGGTGGTAGATTTCGGGTTCCTTGGCCGCAGCCGGCGCCGGCTTGACCTTGGCCGTGCGCCGGCGGCGCCTCGGTAGTTTCGGCAGTGGTGGCAGCGGCGGCAGACCGGCCAGGTAGCGATCGACGGCGGCGTGGTGCGCGGCAAACGTGTCATCCTCGATGATCAACCGGCGCGCCGTGCGCACTGCTGCGATGACGCTGGTGTGGTCGCGGCCCAGCGCACGCGCGATGCGCGGATAACTGGCGCCGGTGCGCTCGCGCAGAACCAGCGCGGCAAGCTGGCGGGCGCGCACCGCCGGTCGCACGCGGGTTCGCCCTTGCAATATCGCCGGGCTGACCTCGCAGGCCGCACACACCGCCTGCACGATCGTCTCAACCGTCATGGCGCTGCCTCCAATCCATCCATGGTGATCTGATTGCCGTCGCAACCGCGCCAGCCGAAGCGCGCACGGTCGCCAGCGCGCTCGAGTCGCTTGCGTTGTCCCGGTGGTATCCAGACGAGCCGCGTTGCTTCGCCCTTGAGGCCGAGCAGACGGCCAGGTGAAAACCGGCCCGGCGGTTTCGACCACACGAACCACGAATAGCTGGTGGTCGATCGACCATCCGGCAGCCAACGGCCCTTGTGCATCGGCACGCGCTCGGCGAACACCGCCACGATGTTCGGCGGGTCCGCACTGAATACGGCTGTGAACCGGTCGTCAGTCTCGAGCCAGGCCGTGCGCAGCAACAGCGCAACGCCACGCTTTGCAACCCGGCGCGCGCGGGCAAAGAATTCGACCGCCTTGTTGAACGGCGGATTTGTGATGATCCAGTCCGGTGCCGGGTCCGGCGCGGCGATGACGTCGCCGAGGTCGAGCCCGCCGGCGATCGCGACGAACGAGCCGACGTCGTAGCCACAGCCGTAGTCGTGCACGTCGGATGCAATCACCTCGCCGAAGTATTCGCCGAGCACTTCCGCCATGTGACCCTCGCCGGCGGCCGGCTCCCAACACCGCCAGGTGCGCCGCGGGCGGATGACCAGGTCACACAGCGCCCGCGTCGCCCACGGCGGCGTCGGATAAAAATCGAGGCTGTCCGGCGGATCATGGCGGCGCACGATGACCGGTGAGATTGGCGACGTGCCCATCACGCGGTGCGCTCCCCTTTGAGGATTCGGCGCCAGTCCTGTTCGCCTTCGGGGTGCAACAGCCAGTCGGGTTTTGGTTGTGTATCGCGCTCACGGCGCGCACCGGGGGAATTGTCATCGTGCTGTCCCGGCTGCGCCGGGCACGATGACGGGCGCAGATCGGGAGCACCCGATCTGCGGGTGGTATCCTCGACGGGCCGACCTTGCGGCGGCGCACCGACAGGCACCTGGTGCGGCAACGGTGGCTTGGCCGCATGCCCCCCGTCGGCGGGCGCCGGCAACCCAATCACACCAAACTGGTCGGCGAGGTCCAGGAGCGCGCGGCCGATCGCCTGGCGGCCGAGGCCGTGCGCTGTCTTCAACGCTTCGACCTGCGCCAGCAACGCACGGTCGCCGCGCAGCAGGTGGTCTCCGAACTCGGCGAGCACACGTTGCTCGCGCGCGTTGACCAGACCGTAGCGCTTTCGGATATCGGCAATCGCGGCGTCAAGGCTGCGTTGATCGGTCATGGGCTGGGCTCCTGTGCCTGCTGCATGGCGGCGGTGTCCGCCTTGTTGGGTGGCCACGGCTGCGGCACCGCGATCTGCGTGCAGCCGAGGTTGTGAATGAGCTTGTGCAGGGCGCGCGCGAGCTGGATTTTCAGCGTGTTGGCCTCGGCCCAGCGCGCCCACGCCGCGAACTGCTGCGGGTTGTCCGCCCGGGTCAGCGTGACCTCGGCCGGTGCATGAAAGCGTTCGGCAGGTTTCGCCTGCTGGCGCGCCACGGCGAGCGCGTCCGTGAGGCAGCGTGGTGACATGATCACCTTGCGCGTGTCGCTCAACACCTCGACCGCCTTGCCAAGCACCAGGTCGGACGCCTCGAGGCCGGCGGCCAGTGCGCCTTCGAAAAGCCCCTTCGGGTTTTCATGGCTGACCCGCAAGCGCAGCGCCGCCGGCCGCAGGAAGCGATCGACGACCCGCTGGCAGTCCGCCCCGTGAGCGTCCACCAGCGCGGCGAACACGCCATCAAACTTGCTCGCCTGCTTCCCTCTCTCCCTCTCGTCGTCTGAGTGAGAGGGTTCTTGAGAAGAACCTGAGAAGATAGACTGACCCTCCGTCAGTGCCTTTTTGTCGTCAGGGTCAGTGCCTTGCACTGATCCTCCGTCAGTGCCTTCGTCAAGGCACTGATCCTCCGTCAGTGCGTCAGGTACTGATCCTGCGTCAGTGCCTTTTTCGGGTTCGGGCCAGCGCGGGCGATACTCGTTGCGCTTCCACTTCTGGCCCTTGAAACCGTGTTGGAAACTGGCCAGCCAGCCGGCATCGATCGCGAGCGCGATGTGCTCGCACACGGCGCGCTCGGAAAGGCCGGTCTCGACCGCCAGTTGCTTGGTCGTCGGAAAGCAGCCTTCGCCCTTGTCGTTCATGCTGCAGCCGATGGTCAGCAGCACGTGACGTGTCGTCGGCTTGAGGCCGCTGTCGAGTATCGCATGGCGCCATGACCAGGCGCGCGATCCGTGACCGCTCATCCCACGTCCCCCGCGCGGTGGATTTCCACCGTGCCCTTGACCGCGGACGCGAACAGCCGTAGCTACTCAATCGCGGAGATTAATTCGACTTCCTCCAATCCCGCCGGCCCCAACCGGCAGACACTGACGCAAAGACCCGCCCGGCCATCGTGCCGGGCCTTTTTTATGTCACGTCGTCGATGTCGCGAGCATTGCTGCGCGCGGCCAAATCAAAACCGACGCCGAAGCCCAGCGCGACGACAATCAGCACGATCAGCGTCAGCTCTGCCCAGTGCAGCGTCACCATCAGTGCACCGTCCCGATCGCGGACGGAGGGCCACGGAACGCTTTGCGGATCATGTTGTCACCGTAGCGCTCCACCCATGCACTGCGATGATCGGTGTCCGGCGACAACTTGCCGGCCAGGATTTCTTCGACGGTACCGCGGACCCGCTGGCACGCCGTGCGGTCATCCTGCACGATAAACTGCGCCGCGAAATTCGCCGGAGTCAGCAGCCCGGCCAACTTGCACGCCATCACGTTGGGCTCACGCGGCACGTTCGGATCAAGTGCGTGCAGCAGCAGTTCGTGTGTCGCGCCGGGCAGATAAATGGCGGGCGGGTCCAACCCTGTGACCGGCCGCAGATGGATCGCCGATAGTACGTAGCTGTGCCAAAACGGGTGCGCCCACCGGGCCTCGATCACCCAGAAGGCAATGCAGGCGTCGGCGCCACTGCGGCTCGCCTTGCGAACCGTTTCAAGATCGATCCGCCATGCCCGCCCGAACCGCTTGTGCTCGAGCGTCGGAGGCAGGCTGATTGGGTCCAGTATGTGCAGTGTGTTGATCACGCCGCCCTCCGGTACTCGTTGGCCGGAGTCGGCGCAGGAGTCGGCGCGGGCCTTGTGCAGCGCGGTTTTCGTGCCGGCCGGAGTCGCTGCGGCGCCGGCGGATAGATGATGCAAATCCGCTCTTTCTTGGTGCGCAGGCCGGTGCCTGGATCGACGATGTTGCGCGAGCGCTTGCCGCCGACCAATTGATTGAAGTGCTTGCCGACCGTCTGCCAAGGTCGCTCGTCCAATCCGTATTCGCCGGTCATGTACTCGTAGGCGAACCGCACTTCGGCCAGCGGCACCACGGCCGGGCGGCCACGTGCCAGCTCCGGATAGCCGGCCTCGGTCTGCAACCAGGCCAGGAGTCGGCGCGCGTGCTCGCGCGCCAGTGAATTGCGTGACACGATATCCCCCTCAAGATCACACGCACTGACGCAGCACTTGCTGCTCACTCACTTCACGGCGTTGGCCGATAACTCGGTGCTGTGCCGCGTGCCGCCATGACGGCGGATGTATTCGAGACGCTGGTTGTGCATGGCCAACGTCGTCACCTCGCCCTCGGTACGGCGCAGGATGATTTCCATGCGCTCCGGCCCGGGCGTTTGCGATCCAAGCGCGTAGGCTTGCGCCGTCTTGGCCTGCGGGATACCCAGAAACTCGGCCAGCTCTGCGTACGTCCAGCCTCGCGACGTGCGATAATCCTCAAGGTTCATGTCGAGATACTGCCCCCGATCCAATTCCGGCGGTTCGTGGCGATGCCCGCGAGCCTGTCGGCCTACCCCACTCATACGCATCTCCTTGTCGGACAATATGTCGAATCACGACAAATCGTCAACAACGAGCAGGATACACTTATCCGGATCGGAAATTCACGCAAGCGGCGAACACAGGCATTGTGCACCCAGCTCAATCGGAAATACCCCATGACCAACCGCATCGACGCTTTGCGCGGGAACCTCTCGTATCAGAAGATCGCCGAACTGATTAACGACTCAGACGGGATCAACACCAACGCGTCAACCATCTCGAAGTTGGCAAAAGGCCAGATGCAACTCACAGAGACGTGGTTGAGCCGTCTCAGCCGGGCGCTTGGCGTCGATCGCGCGGCATTGTTGGGTGATGAGCCGCACGCAACAAGCGGTCAATTGCAGGAAGACGCCGCCCTGTATGAGCCTGACGACGGCTCGCCATTGGCCGGATTGCGCCAGAAAAACAGGGATTTGTGGGAGGTACGGTCGAGCGCCCTGGACGAATTGGGCATCGTGCCGGGTGCGCTGATCCTGGTCGACGTTTCGGAAGCGGCAGTCGCCAGCGTGCAGACCGGCGACCCTGTGGTTGTGCAGGTCTACAGTGACGCAGAGCTGACCAGCGCAGTCACATTGCTGCGCCAGTTCATCGAACCCAATCTGTTGATCACCAATTCGCGCGACGACAACGAATTGCCGCTCAACATGCAAACGGCAAACGCTCACATCAAAGGGCGCATCCTGCACCACATCCGCCAGCCCGGAAGCTGAGCTTATCCTAATCCGACAAGTTTCCTGTTGACCCGTGTCGAATTTCGACAAAGTATAGGGCGACTCGCACGGTCGCCTTGCCGGCTGCCGTTCCGAGATCCGACACGGAAGCGGGGGCACCCATGACAACCAAGCACCATCACCACGGCACGCCGCCATTGCCGGCGCTCAATGACCGTACGTTGATCACGCATCTGCGCGATGCCATTGCCGAGGCGCGCGGACGGGCGGCGCTGAAATCCGAGCTCCGGCATCTGCTTGCCGATGAGCTCGGCGAGCTCAAGGCCGAGGCATTGTCGGCCGCCGGACTGACGGCCGAGGAAATCGCAGACCACAGCACCGTCGATGCCGGCACGGACGGGCTGCCCGAGATCTCGGCCGACATGCGCAAACCGCTCGACACGACGATGAGCGCCGCCGATCGCGCGCTGTGGGACAAGTTCGACAGTGGCGAGGCCGACGCGCTACGCCCACGCGAGGTGGTCCGCTTCGACGGCTTCAATGGCATCGCTGAAGTTCGCCCGCCGCAACTGCGCGTGGTCGACGGAGGGCAGTCATGATCCCGGTCGACCTCATCGTTGCGAACCAGATGCACCACACCGCGCAGCGTGTGCACGAACTCGGCGCGATGCCGCAGAACAAGCCGCACCTGCCGCCGCCGACCTGTCCGAAACACCAAGAGGCGTTGGCGCGCCGGATACTCGCCAGCGTTGCCGAGCTGGCCGCGCTGCCGATCATCCTGGCAGCGCTCAAGGCCGTGGAGGGACCCGCCAGCCTCGCCGAGATCGGACAGGCGCTGCAATCGGCGATGGACGTGCAACGCAAACAGCGCGGCGAAGCCGAGGCGGAAACGGAAGGTGTGCAATGAACGACAAGCTGAAGCGCCACCGCGTCGCTGAAACCAAGCTGCAGAAGTGCGCGCGCTTTGTGTCCAGGCAAATGCCGGAAGGCGTCGGCTTCGCCATCGTGTGTTTCACGCACGGCGAGGGCGGCTATTCCGGCTATGTCTCCGACCTGCACCGCGAAGACATGATCAAGGCGCTCCGCGAGTGCGCGGCGGCGTTGGAAGTCAAGCGCGATGTCGGACCAGGCGACCCGATCCCCGAACTGCACTGACAACAAGCGAGGCCATCATGACGACACGCCCCGCCATCGCCAGCAGCGATGACGCCTGCGCTGACCTCGCCGGTCATCAGGCGTTCTGGTCCGGTCGCGACTATCACGAAACCGCAGCCCTCGGCGAATGGCAGGCCAGGGGCTGGCTCACCGCCGCGCGCGAAGCCCGGCGCATCTGCCAGGAACACGAAACCTATCTCAAACAGCGCACGACAATTCGCGATGCGCTGACGGCGAGCATCGCCGCCATTCGCAACCTGGTGCCGGTCAAGGCGCGGCCGACGCAGCGCCGGCTGGCCGACGACGCGTTGCTGCAGGCGAACACCGCGTGGGCCTATTGCGCGCCCGATGACGTTGCGGCCAAGGCACCGGAGCACAAGTCGTGATCCGCCACGCAATCATCGGCGTGGCGATCATTCTGGCGCTCGCCACGATCGCGCTCGCCGCCATCAACCGCACGCGGCCACTGCCGCCGATCGCCACGACGCCCGCGGCACCACCAATCGCAAGCGACGTCGCGCGCGAGGTGACCGCCGACGAACACCTGCGCTATCGCACCTGGCTTGCCCGCCAGAACGCCGCCGACGACGAACGCGCACTTGCCGACTGCGTCGCCCAGCGCGGCGCGGAGAGCTGCAACGTGAAGGATGATTGAGGCATGCACACATGGACCATCGAAGAACTGATGACTGTTGATCTGGCGCCGCAACAGGTCGACGACGTGTGCGCGAAAATCGCGCCGCTGTTGGCCGGTCTGCATCCCGCCATTCAAGGCGCCGTGCTCGCTGATCTGACCGCAACATGGCTGGCCGGTCACCCGCCGGAGCTGCGCGGCGATCTGCACGCACACCACATCGAAAAGACCAACGCGTTGATCGAACCCAACGCGCAGGCGATCCGCGATCGTATCGCCGCAGCCTGCGCCACGATCGACGATTGAGGGGGGAACGATGACGAACGCGCCAGCCGGCATCAGGCCGGTTCCTTCGACAAAAACGACCGTCAATATTGAAACCGGCGAAGCGAAGACCGAGGCGATGAATTGGGGGCTGATGCCGCCGCCGGCAGGCAAGTGTCAAATCTGCGCTGCTGACCATGTGCCGGAGAACGCGCACAACGCACACTCACTCTATTACCAGTATGCATTCTATGGAGCGGTCGGGCGGTGGCCGACATGGGCCGACGCGATCGCGCATTGCGAGCCATACGTGGCCGATCAGTGGCGCGCGGCACTCAAAGAACGCAACGCATGGTCAGAGCCTGACGCCGGCGTCGATCCTGTCGCTCACATAGGCGACACCAGTCAAACCAAGAGGCCCAAACCATGAGAGCAACAATCATCAGCACCGATGCCATCGTTGATATCGACGCTGTCGGCCACGATGGGCAGACCAAAGCCCGCGTGTGGGAAGGCTTCACGGAGACCGGCGTTGCATTCCTCGCCTATATCCCGCTCGTCCAGGTCCGAACCGATGCCGACAATTCACAGTTCGAACGCGAGCTTTTGGAGCATCAACGGCCGTCGCAAGACACATTAGCCGCGATCGATGCCAGGCACATCCGCTAGCCGAACAGTCAGCGAAGGTGATGCAGATGGCACAGCGTCGACCGATCTGGCCCGACTACATGAGCAAGGCAACGCTTGCCCAGCGCCTCGACCTCGCAGAAGGCGCCATTGACCAGTATGTCACGCGCGGTCTGTTGCCGGCGCCGGTGGCCATTGGTGATGCGCTGCGGTGGCGTTGGGCGGACGTCGAAGCCTGTTTGGTCGGGGGGACTCGCGATGCCGGATCACACGACTATGATGGCGACCCATACTTTGCAGGAGTCCGCAATGGGTCGTCGCGCGCAGATCGCACTTCCGCCGCACGTTCGTAAGGTCAACGCGCGCGGCAAGAGCTACTACTATTTCGAGAAGCACCGCGGCACCGCACAGGCGCGCAAAGCTGTGCGCATTCCTGGCGAACCATCCGACCCGGCATGGTGGGACCGCTACCGCGAGCTGGCCAGCTTGCCGGCGCCACGCATCAACCCCAACGCAGTCGGCCAGGTCATCGATGCCTGGCACACCAGTCCCGAATGGCTCGGCATGAGCGCCAAGACGCAGTCGGAGTGGTTGCGCTACAGCGATCGCATCCGCGCCGCATGGGGTGACCTCGAGGTGAGCGGTATCGAGCCAAAGCACGTCCTCGCATTGCGCGATGCCTATGCCGACACGCCGGCCGCAGCAAACAACCTGCTCCGGTGCCTGTCATCGCTCATGTCATGGTCAGTGCCGCGCGGCTATCGCCGTGACAATCCGTGTCGCGAAGTGCGCAAGCTCAAAGGTGGCGACGGCTATGCGCCGTGGCCGTGGCCGGTCGTCGAGGCCGTGCGCGCAGAAATTCGTCCGGACCTTTGGCGGGTTGCAGCCCTGGCACTCTATACCGGGCAACGCCTGGCCGACGTTCTCGCCATGCGGCGCAATGCACGCCGCGGCGATCAAATCCGGGTTGTCCAGAACAAGACGCGCAAAGCGCTGCTTATCCCGATCCACCGTGACCTGATGCCGATGTTCGATGCCGTTGACCACGACGCCGTCACGATCCTGGCCAACTCCCGCGGTGCGCCATGGACCGAGGACGGTTTCAAGACGTCATGGAACAAGCATCGCCCGGCAATCCTCGCCGATCGCGGACTTGTCTTTCACGGGCTGCGAAAGACGGCCGTCGTGACGTTATTGGAGTGCGGCTGCACCGACGCGCAGGTCTCAGCGATCACCGGACAAAGCCGTCAGATGGTCGAGCACTACGCCCGCCAGGTGGCGCAGGAAAAGCTAGCCCGATCGGCCATGCGACTTTGGGAAAATCGGAACGAAAACGGAACGTGAATTGTCAAACGCATTGTCAAACACGTCGACGTCAGACAACGGTGCGGCCGCTAAGTTATTGAAATGAATGGTCGGGGCACGGTGATTCGAACACCGGACCCCCTGCTCCCAAAGCAGGTGCTCTACCAGGCTGAGCTATACCCCGACGCGGGTGAAAGGCTTCAATGCCGAACTCTTGGTCGGCGGTCAAGCGTCTCCGACGTCGCCGCGGCGGGCTTTGCCCCCGAGGCGGAACGTCGGTTTGCTGGCGGTATTGCGTGAACGGCCGACAACAATCGCTGCTGCAGCAGACACGCGATCTACTTGGCGGATGTGCCGAAATGATGGTGGCGCACCCTGTCACCAGCCTTGAGGCCGATTTCGCGGGCGACACCGCCGGCCAGTTCGAGGACGGCAACGACGTTGCCCTGTGAGGCGATTACGTCCTCGCTAAAGGGCTCGGTGTTTTCCTCGATGCGGTGAACCGTGCCATCGCGGCGAATGAAGACCATGTCGAGCGGAATATAGGTGTTGCGCATCCACATGGTCAGTTCCTGCGGCTTGGCATACGCAAACAGCATGCCCGCGCGGCGACCCAACTCGCGTCGAAACATCAGGCCGAGCGCCTTTTGCTGTTCGGTTTGTGCAATCTCGATCGTGATGCGGTGTTCTCCGGCGGATGTGACCAGAACCAACTCGCCCTTCTTCATCGCCGAGGCGGCGGCCGGTGTCGCAACTGGCGTCGTCGTAAGTGCCGTCATGACCGCAACATACACAAGCAAAAACAGGCCCGCCGGAAAGGCAGGCCTGAACGATCTGTCAAATGCATTGCCAGCGCCGCCGGCAGAAAGCCAGCGTTTAATGCTGGGCCGGAAGTCCCGACGGTGGGCCATCAGGGCGCAGTTCTGCAGCCATGCATCCTTTGTATCCATGTCCCCACCGTACCTGCACGATCTGGCCAGGACGTAATTCCGTGAACCCGAACCGACGCAGCGTTTCCATGTGGACGAAAATGTCGGGTGTTCCCTCGCCCCTTGTCAAGAAGCCAAAACCGCGGACGCGGTTGAACCACTTGACCATGGCGCGTTCCCAGTCGCTTTCCGGCTGGACCACAACGTGCGTTCGCTGTGGCAACTGCGACGGGTGGATGGCCGTGCTTTCGTCCATGCTCAATATGGCGAAGGCCTGCAAGCCTTTGGGACGCCGCAATACCTGGCAGTGGACGCGCGCGCCTTCATAGGCGGTCTGGTAGCCGCCGGCCCTTAAGCAAGTAATGTGAAGAAGAATGTCTCCAAGCCCATTGTCTGGGACAATAAACCCGAAGCCTTTACTTGCGTCGAACCATTTGATTGATCCAGCGACTTCGAACACATCGAGTGTCGCGCCTTCAGGAAGCCCGCCAACGGGTTCATATTGTTGGGCGTGCTCGTCCTGGACTTCGGAGGTTGGTTTGGAATCCCCCATCAGTGCTACCCCGCATACTTAATGGTTACCTGTCTACTACGGACCTGCGTGCCGCACGCTGGCCCGAAGACTCATTGGCCGGCGACCCTTTCGCGAAGCGCTTCAATGCCCGTCAGCGCCCCACCGCCTGCGATGAGCGAATTAACCATATCATTGGCGGAGAATCCGCACAGTCCCTTTTTTCGAAGGTGGCAATAAGTGGGCAAAAGCGGGGTCGGAAAACGAACAGGCTGACGTTTCATAACCATATGAATTATAATTAGAATAATTGATTTATGAGATCCTGGAAACAACTGTGAATAGATAATCCGGAGGGGCGGGAAGTTGGTAACAATGCGGCCGGTTGAGGACGATTTGTGTCTGAAAAACGGCGGCATTGATTCGTTGTCTGGGGCAGGTGATTCGCGCCGCGGATGCCGAAGATTCGGCGCGGCCGTTGAGGCGCTGACGAAATCGCGATTTCGGACGCGGACGGTCACGGTGTTGTCCGCGGCGCAACCGGCGCCTGCCGGTCGATGGTGTCTCGCCAGCAGGACGGGTGCGGGAGTGCGCCGCGGTGGAGCAGGCCAGCTTGTGTCTCACCAAGAGGCAGCGTATCACTGGTGGCAGCGTCCATAGATCGTTGATGCCGGGAGGAGTTATGCGATATTTGCACACAATGGTTCGAGTCAAGAATATTGATGAGAGCCTGGATTTTTACTGCAACAAGATGGGCATGGAAGAAGTTCGCCGTGTCGAAAACGAAGGCGGGCGCTTCACGCTGATCTTTCTGGCCGCCGGCGAAGACAAGGAGACCGGGATCGCCACGCGGGCACCGCTCCTTGAACTAACCTATAACTGGGACCCGGAAGAGTATTCAGGCGGGCGGAATTTCGGGCATCTCGCCTACGAGGTTGATGATATCTATGCGACATGCCAGCGTCTTATGGACAGCGGCGTGACGATCAACCGTCCGCCACGGGACGGGCGCATGGCGTTCGTCAAGTCGCCGGACGGGATTTCCTTTGAACTCCTGCAAAAGGGCGAAGCGCAACAGAAGCAGGAGCCGTGGGCGTCGATGGAGAACACCGGCACCTGGTGATCCCGGGTAGGCGCCGATAGATCATTGTGGGATGCGAGCGCAGGTGCGCCAGCAGCCGAGAGATGCCTGGGCGTTAAGGTGCGCCCGGCGATGCGCAAGATGCGGGCGCGATGATCGCGTGTCGAGAACATCCCGGCGAAACCCCATTGGCCGGCCCGCGGTAGTGTAGCAGGAGTTCGGGCATGGAAGAGCGGAACAAGTTTGAAGAAAACCCGAAATTGATGGCTGGCGTGGCGATGAGCCTGGCGCGTGAACGGGAGGAATTGCGCAAGCGTGCCGGCGAGGTCGGCGAGGCCGCCGAAAAGGAGGCCAAGGGCGGTATCGTTACCGCCATTGCGGTTGTTGTCGTGCTGGTCGGCACGTTGGCGCTGATGCTGTTCATGAATTCCGCCTGAGCGGCCGCCGACGGGTGGCGATGCCCAAGCTACATGTGTGAAAACATCGGCTGGCCAGGAACGTCCATGGTTGCGCGTAATATGTTGCCGGTGTCGGACTCGGTGATGAACACGTCGCGATTTTCCAGGCCGCCGAACGCGATGTTGGTTGTCGAGCGGCCACCGGTTGGGGATTTGACCCGGTAGACGGGTTCCCCCCACCTGGTAAAGACCCACGCGCATCCATTGCCGGCATCGCAGACGAAGAGGCGACCGTTGGTGTCGACCGCCATGCCGTCCGCACCGCTGATGCCGCCAGCGAGATTGACGAAAATACTCACCTTGGTGGTGCCGCCGTCAGCCAGCAACGGTACGCGCCACACGCCGTTGCCGCGGGTGACGGCGACATACAGGGTGGTTTCGTCGGGACTGAGGACGATGCCGTTGGGGCTCGGCGCGTTGGCAATGAGGAGGTCGAGTGCGCCGCTATTCATGTCGTAGCGATAGACCCGGCCGCTCGGATCATGCATTCCGGTCTGGCCTTGATCGGTAAAGTACATGCGCCCAGTGGAATCAAACACCAGATCGTTGACGCCGCGGAAGCTTTCGCTACGCCGATTTGTAAGGACGGGCGTGACGGTGCCGCCCGTCGGGTCGAGCTGCATGATGCCACGCTTGTAGTCGGTGATGAAAATGCGCCCGTCGCGATGAATCTTGAGGCCGTTTGGCCAACCATCGTATTCCGTGACAAGGGACCAGGTGCCGTCCGGCGCGATTTTGAAGATGCGGCCGAATGGAATATCGGTGACGTAAAGGTCGCCGTTACGGTCAAAACTCGGGCCCTCGAGAAAGCAGTCCGTCGGCTGGCCCTGCTTGTTGCCGCGTGCCCAGTCTGGCACCTCGCCATGGCGGCGATAGCTGTCCGGGATTGTGGTCCACACCTTACATGGGTGGTCGACGGGCGGTGGGTAGAGAGACATCTCTGTCGCTTTCCGGTGTTGCGCAGGACGTTGCGGGACGTGCCGATGTGCGGTGGCGTGTCGGTTCAGGCTTTCATGATGTTTCCGAGACTTGCCAAGACGGCGTTTGCAGCCGCGCGGGTGCCTTGATCGCCGCCATACTCCATCGGCCTCAGGGAGCCGTCGGCGAAGGCCGCCTCGACGGCCTTGTCGATGAGGTCTGCACCTTCCACCATCTTTGGATTATCGAGGCGGCGGCCAAGCCAGTCGAGCATCATCATGCCCGAGAGGATGGTGGCCATGGGGTTGGCCTTGTCCTGTCCGGCAATGTCGGGTGCCGAGCCGTGGGCCGGCTGGAACAGCGCGTGCTGCTTGCCGATCTCGGCGCAAGGCGCCATGCCCATGCCGCCGACGAGGCCGCCGCCGAGGTCCGAGAGAATATCGGCGAACATGTTCTCCATGACCAGAACATCGTACTCCCACGGGTTGCGGATCAAGTTCAGTGCCATGGCGTCGACGTAGGCTGCATCCGCTGTGAGGTCCGGGTTGGTTTCGGCGCGCTCGAAGAAGATCTTGCGGAAGAATGCGTAGGCACGCAGCACGTTTGACTTGTCGACGCATGTGACGCGGCCCTTGCCGCCCTTTTGCTTGCGCTGGCGTGCGAGTTCAAATGCGACGTCGCACAACTCTTCCGTCACATCGCGGGAAACGCGCAGTGTTTCGTATGCAACCTTGTCGTCTTCGATCTTGCCGGTCTGACGGGAATAGAACAGGCCCTCGGTGGACTCGCGCATGACAATGAAGTCGATTTTGGCCGCGCGAGGGTCCGCGAGACGCTGCGGTACGTTGGGGTAGGCCCTGACGGGGCGGACACCGGCAACCAGGTGATAGGCCTCGCGCATCGCAAGATGCGGTGCGATTTCGGTGCCATCTGCATGGCGAACGTTCGGCAGGCCCATGGCGCCGAGCAGAATCGCATCGGCTTCGCCGGCGGCTTTGAAGGCGGCATCGGAAATGTCTTCGCCGGTTTCCTCGTAGTAGGCGGCACCGGCTGCGTGATCCTCGAAGGTCAGGCGAAAGCCGCCGAGGCGGGCTTCCAGTTCCTTGAGAATGGCGACTGTCGGCGGAATGACCTCCTGGCCAATTCCATCGCCGGCAAAAACGGCGATGCGAGCATCGTTGGTAAGCATCGATTGCCACCCCCATTCTGTTATGCTGCGAAGAGGCTTATCATTGCCGTGCCGGCTCGGCAAAAATGAGCAATCGATGACCGGCGACGGCGCGGTGACAGCGCGGTATTGGGGCGATGGTCAATCGGCGGGCCGGCCTAGGCGGGCTTCGTATCGAGGTATTGCGCGGCTATTGCGTGATTCTCGCAAACGCCGTCGACGACAATCAAGAAGGAGGCGGGCTTGCGAGATCAGATGAGTGTGGAGGCGACGCTTCCAGGCGATGGAACAGTCGGCGCGCTGGCAGGACGTGTGTGGCGGCCCGACCTCGAGGGACCGTCGGTGGTCGCGGTTCGCGAGGACGGTGTGTACGATATTTCGCAGCACGCGCCGACGATGCGTGATCTGGCAGATGCGGAAAATGTTATCGGCCTGGTTCAAGACGGCAAAGGCGAGCGTGTCGGCGATCTTGGCGAGATCCTTGCCAATACACCGGAAGCCGATCGCGACCCGGCGCAGCCCTGGTTGCTGGCGCCGATCGATCTGCAGGCCGTGAAGGCGGCCGGCGTGACGTTTGCGCGTTCGATGCTCGAACGCGTGATTGAAGAACAGGCCAAGGGCGCACCCGAAAAGGCCGACGCGATCCGCCAGCAGGTCAACCTGCAATTGGGCGGAGATCTACGCAACCTGGTTCCCGGGTCGCAGGAGGCGCTGGCGCTCAAGGATACGCTGATCGCACAAGGGGCATGGTCGCAATATCTCGAAGTCGGGATCGGCGAAGACGCCGAGATTTTCTCCAAGGCACAGCCGATGGCGGCGGTCGGCCACGGGATGGAGGCGGGTCTGCATCCGCGCTCGACGTGGAACAACCCGGAACCCGAGGTTGTGCTCGTTGTGGCGAGTGATGGCCGGATTGTCGGGGCAACGCTTGGCAACGATGTCAATTTGCGCGACTTCGAAGGGCGTTCGGCTCTATTGCTGTCCAAGGCCAAGGATAATAACGCCTCGGCGACCATCGGCCCGTTCATACGCTTCTTCGACGGCTTTTTCACGCTCGACACGGTGCGCGGCCTGGACGTCCAGCTCAAGGTGACGGGTGAGGATGGATTCGAGCTTTACGGATCATCTTCGATGTCGGAAATCGCGCGTGACCCCGAGGCTCTGGTTCGTGAAATGATGGGCAGGTCGCATCAATATCCGGACGGTGCAGTGCTCTATCTCGGCACGATGTTCGCACCAACCGAAGACCGCGGCGAGCCGGGTATGGGCTTCACCCACAAGGTTGGCGACATTGTTACGATCTCGACGCCGGCGCTCGGTAGTTTGTCCAATCGCATGACGCTGTCAGACAGGGCGCAACCGTGGACGTTTGGTGCCGGCGCGCTGATGCGCAATCTGGCCAAACGCGGTCTCCTGGCCTAATGATCCCACAACTTGTCGGAGGGTATGACATGACGCTTGAAACACCCAATTACGGGGCTCATGAAGGGCTCGCCGAGTTGTCTTCGCGGTACGTCAACGTCGACGACATTCCGTGGGAGAAGACGCGGTTTCCCGGGGTCGAAATCAAGATCCTCATGGAAGACAAGGAAAGCGGTATGATGACGTCGCTGACACGCCTGGCGCCCGGAGCCGTGCTGCCCGATCACACGCATGTCGGCGTTGAACAAAGCTGGGTCCTTGAGGGGGCGCTCGAAGACCATGAGGGAGTTGTGACGGCGGGCAACTTCGTTTGGCGTCCGGCGGGCAGCCGGCACCTTGCAAAGTCGCCCGGTGGATGCCTGGTTCTCGGGTTTTTCCAGAAACCCAACGCGTTTCACGATCAGGAGTGATCGGACAAGGTATGGGCAATGCGTACAAGGAAGGGCGCGCGCCAGCCGAGGGCAGCGACGGCGAACTCGGACAGCGCATCGTTGAAGCGCGCGAGGCGCTAGGCCTGTCGACGGCGCAACTGGCCCGCCGCCTGGCGGTGCGCACGGCGACGCTGTCTGGCTGGGAGGCGGGGCGTGCAGAGCCGCGGGCCAACAAGCTGATGATGATCGCCGGTGTTCTCAACGTCAGTCTGTCGTGGTTGCTGACGGGGCGCGGCGAGAGCCCGGCGGAGCATTCGAGTGAGGCGGAGATTGCGCATCTCAAGGCATCGCTTGCAACTCTCAAGGTGCAGGCAGAGGGGATTGTCGAACAAATCGACCAGATTGTTGGACGGCTGGAAAATTTCGAGCGCTACCGCGATTAGCACGTTTCAGGTTTAGCTGAAACCGTCCCACTCCCCCGCCCGGCCGCCCAAAACCACGATTGCATGGGCGGCCGGGCGGGGGAGTGGGCAGGCGGTGTGATTCCGCCTGAGGCGGAAATCATCTCGAACCGTTTCGTCTGACGGTGGCCTGTGCCGCGCTTCAGGTGTGCCCGTCCTCGGCAAGGATTTTCTCGACCAGTCCGCCCATGGTCGAGGCGTACGCGTCGGGGCGGCGGTATAGCGGGTGATAGGGCGCGCCGGTGCGGTCGACATAGGCGGCTTGCAAGCCCGCCGTCAGCGCGCCATGGGTGTCCCAGTCATGCGTTGCAATGAGGCGCAGCTCTTCTGGCGGTCGGGCAACGCGCTCTGCAGCGAAATGGTAAACGCGCGCGTCCGGCTTGAAACTGCCGGTTTCCTCGACGGAGATGATTTCATCGAAGCTGGCTGCAAGGCCCGCATTGGTGATTTGGCTGGTGACCAGATCAAGCGATGAGTTCGTAAAGGCGACCGTGCGATAGCCGGTGTCGCGGAGGTGCTCGAGTGCCGGGACGACGTCCGGGTGCGGTGCAAGGCTTGCGAAGCCAACGAGAATCTCGGTGCGCTGGGTTTCGGTAATCGGCGTGCCGCGGCGCGCGGCAAGCGCGTCGAGCATGGAGGCGGCGAGTTCTGCAAAGCCGGTCTTGACGCCGGTGAGCGCGCAGACCGTCGAGGTGTGCAACACTGTTGCAAACCAGGTTGCCGTGGCCGCCTCGTCACCGAAGGCAGCCTTGAACCTGGGACGAAGCGATGCAAGGTCGAGTACGGTTTCGTTGATGTCGAACAAAATTGTATCGCGGGGCATCTGGTGGTCGACCTTTCCGGGCGTGTCGGTCAGTGCGCTTGCAAGCGGCAAATCAGTGTAGATGTAACGGATGATCCAGGTCACCGAAAGCATTGCAATTGATGAGGAGGAACTCGAAGAGAGTTTCATGCGTGCCTCGGGGCCAGGCGGTCAAAACGTCAACAACGTCGCGACTGCGGTTGAATTGCGGTTTGACGTGGTGCGTTCTCCGAACCTGCCACAAGCTGTAAAAACGCGCCTTGCGCGATTGGCCGGGCGGCGCATGACGAACAGTGGCGTGCTGGTTATCAAGGCGGAGCGCTTTCGCAGACAGGAGCGCAATCGCGATGATGCGCGCGAGCGGTTGATCGCGTTGATCCGGCGGGCCGCGGTGGCGCCCAGGCCGAGGATCAAGACACGTCCAAGCCGGGCGGTGAAAGAGCGGCGCAGGCAGGCCAAGGCGCGACGTGGCGAAGTCAAGCGGCTCAGGTCGCGGAAACCTCCGCTCGACTGAGGGTGGCCAGGTCCTGTAGATTGCAAGGTATTCCCGCAAGTCGTGGGGCAAGGCGCATGCCCGCTTCAGCCGGTTCTGGTTGCAAGGCAACGGGCGAATGACCTTGCCGGCGGTCTGCGGCGGGGTTGATCGGGCTGGCCGTCCATCGGCCAAGGACTATGCGAAGGAGTTGGTCATGCCGAGCCAAGCGGAAAAAGGGACCGCGTTCAAGGCGCTGCACGAGCGCGAGGGAGCGTTCATCATTCCCAATCCCTGGGATGTCGGATCGGCTCGGATGCTGCAGGGCCTTGGCTTCGAGGCCCTGGCGACCACCAGTTCCGGTCTCGCCAATTCGATGGGCCGATTTGATGGCCTGGTTAGTCGTGACGAGAAGCTGGCGCACTGCCGGGAAATCTGCGCGGCCGTGGATCTGCCGGTCTCAGCGGACACGGAAAACTGCTTCGCAGAGGCGCCGCAGGGTGTGGCGGAAACCGTCATGCTGGCCGCGGATACCGGCCTGGTCGGGTGTTCGATCGAGGACTATTCAGGCGGCGCCGAGCCTAGCATCTATGACTTCGATTTGGCCGTGGCGCGGGTCAAAGCGGGTGTCGAGGCGGCGCGTGGATTGTCGTTTCCATTTACCGTGACGGCACGGGCCGAAGGCGTGTTGCGGGGCATGCAAGATCTCAACGAGGCAATCCGCCGGCTCAAGGCATTTGAAGAGGTCGGCGCCGACGTTCTCTATGCACCGGGTCTGACGACCATCGACGAAGTGCGCCAGGTGACAGGAGCGGTCAGCAAACCGGTCAACGTCTTGACGCTGCCGCACTTCGTCGCCGATGAACTGGCTGCCGCCGGTGCCAAACGGATCAGCCTTGGCGGCTGGCTTGCACGGGCTGCTTTGGGCGGATTCCTGAGAGCTGCCAATGAAATGAAGGACAAGGGCACGTTCAGCGAACTCGACAACGCCGCCAGCGGGCGTGACGTCGCGGCGTTGCTCAAGCGAGGAATTGGTTGATGGGACGATTGGATGGCAAGGTTGCATTTTGCACGGCGTCGGGAGCGGGGATCGGCAGGGCGACGGCGATTGCGTTTGCCAGGGAAGGTGCGCGTGTCATCGCCAGTGATATCAATATGTCCAACCTCAAAGGGCTCGCCGAGGAAGGCGTCGCCGAAACCCACATCGTTGATGTCACCTCGGCGCAGGCCGTGCAGCGTACCGCGGCGGAGGTCGGCAATGTCGATATCCTGTTTAACGCAGCCGGGTTCGTGCACAGTGGCACGATCCTCGAGTGCTCGGAGCAAGACTGGGACTTTTCCTTCGATTTAAACGTCAAATCGATGCACCGCACGATCGCCGCATTCCTTCCCGGGATGCTGGAAAGTGGTGGAGGGTCGATCGTCAACATTGCGTCAGTTTCCGGCTCAGTGCTCGGTGTGCCGAACCGCTACGTCTACGGGGCGACCAAGGCTGCGGTCATCGGGCTGACGAAGGCGGTTGCCGCCGACTTCATCAAGCGCGGCATCCGGTGCAATGCGATCTGCCCCGGGACCGTGCAATCGCCGTCTCTCGACGACCGGATCGCGGCGCAAGCGAAGGCGCAGGGCAAGTCCGAGGCGGAGGTGCGTCAGGCGTTCGTCGACCGCCAGCCGATGGGGCGGCTTGGTGCAGCGGAGGAAGTGGCGGCTGCAGCGGTCTATCTCGCGTCCGACGACAGTGCGTTCACGACCGGCACGACGATGATGATCGATGGCGGGTTTGCTTTGTGAGCGGCGCAGCTCATGCCGTGGTCCTCGACGGCGGCGCGCTCACCCTCGAGCGGGCCGGGGATGGCGACAAAGATGAGGTCGTCGCACTGCAATTTGCAGCCTACGCGCGCAATCGTGATCTTCTCGGCCTCGAGCCGCTACCGCTGCTCGTGGACTATGATGCCCTCTTTCGCACACACGAGGTCTGGACGGCACGCGATAACGGGCGCATCTCGGGAGCGCTCATTCTGGAGGTGCGTCGCGACGATCTCCTGATCTGGTCGATTGCTACGGAGCCGGCGCAACAGGCGCGTGGAATTGGCGGACATCTCATTGCCGGCGCCGAAATCCGGGCCCGCGATCTTGGATTGCATGTCATCCGGCTCTATACCGGGGCGACACTGCAGCGCCTCATCGATTGGTATGGCCGTCACGGGTTCACAGTCGAGCGGGTCGAGGTCTTGGATGACCGCAGCATCACGCACATGGCCAAGCGCCTGACCTGAGTGCGCCAAAGAGAGTTCCATCATGCCGAAATTCGCCGCCAACCTGTCCTTCATGTTCAACGAGGTCGACTTCCTCGACCGCTTCGAGGCGGCGGCACAAGCCGGCTTCAAGGCAGTCGAGTATCTGTTTCCCTATGACCACGCACCGGAGGAGTTGGCAGCGCGGCTGAAGGCCAACGGTCTGGTGCAGGCCCTGTTCAACCTGCCGCCGGGCGACTGGGAGCGTGGTGAACGCGGGCTTGCCGGCCTGCCGGGACGGGAGGCGGACTTCGAGGCGGCGGTTGCCAAAGCGCTGAGTTATGCGGAAGCAACCGGCTGCAGACTGCTGCACGCGATGCCGGGCCTGCGCCATCACGGGGCGGAATGGGCGACCTATGTCGCCAATCTGCGCAAGGCGGCAAAAATGGCAGCTGCAAGTGATGTTTCGATCATTATCGAGCCGATCAACGAGCGCGATATTCCGGGTTTCTTCCTCAATACGACCGCGGTGGCACGGGCGGCGATCCACGAGGTGGGCGAGCCCAACATCGGGCTGCAGTTCGATCTCTATCATCGCCAGATCCAGGAGGGCGATGTTGCGCGGGCGATCCGCGAATTCGGTGGCTTGGCGCGCCATTACCAGATTGCCAGTCCACCGGATCGCGGCGAGCCGGACGACGGAGAAATGAACTACCGCTTCCTGTTCGAGGAGATCGACGCGAGCGGTTTCGAGGGATGGGTCGGGTGCGAATACAAGCCGCGCGGTGCAACGCGAGACGGGCTTGGCTGGGTGCAAGCCTGCGGCGTAGCGCTCGGCTAGCTGCAGGCCCGGCAAATGACGTCGTCGCGCATCGAAGACTTGAAGAACTAATTGATCGAGGAGACGGGCATGAAGGTGTTGATCATTGGCGGGGCCGGCATGGTCGGGCGCAAGCTGGCAGAGCGACTGGCCAAGGACGGCGTATTGGGTGGTAATGCGATCAGCACCATGACCCTCTACGACGTGGTGCCACCGAGCGTGCCGGACGGGGCCAGTTTTCCCGTGCAGACACTGACCGGTGACCTGCCGGCGGAAGGTGAAGCAGCCAAGCTCGTCGCCGACAAGCCGGACGTCATCTTCCATCTGGCGGCGATCGTCTCGGGCGAGGCCGAAATGGATTTCGACAAAGGCTATCGGATCAATCTTGACGGCACGCGGCACCTATTCGATGCGATCCGGGCTTCCGGGCACGGACCGCGCGTCGTGTTCACCAGTTCGATCGCGGTGTTCGGCGCGCCGTTTCCAGAGTCGATCCACGACGAGTTCCACACGACCCCCTTGACCTCGTACGGAACGCAAAAGGCGATCGGCGAACTGCTGCTTGCCGACTTTACACGCAAGGGCATTTTCGACGGCATCGGCATTCGGCTGCCGACGATATGCGTAAGGCCGGGCAAGCCGAACAAGGCGGCATCCGGGTTCTTTTCAAATATCATTCGCGAACCGCTCGTGGGTGAGGAGGCGATCCTGCCGGTGTCTGATGACGTGCGTCATTGGCATGCTTCGCCACGCGCTGCCGTCGGCTTTCTGACGCATGCGGCGACGATCGATGGGGCAGCCGTCGGGCCGCGGCGCAACCTAACGATGCCGGGTGTCTCGGTTACCGTGGGTGAGCAGATCGCCGCTCTGCGCAACATTGCCGGTGACAGCGTGGTCGCACGTATCAAGCGTAAGCCGGATCAGATGATTATCGATATGGTCGGAAGCTGGGCGCGTCGGTTCGATGCGACACGGGCGAGACAACTCGGGTTCAAGGCAGAAACGTCTTTCGAAGAGATTATCCAGGCGCACATTGACGATGAACTCGGCGGACAAATCGCTTAGCGGGGAGCGCCCGGCTCACGGATATGTTATGAGGTTCGTTGGACATGGTGGATGCGGCCGCGGCGGCAATGCCAACCGTGGTCCAATCGAGAGTTAGTCCTTCAACGTTCTGAAAATATTGAATTATTTTTCTGCATTGTCTAATGTATGGCGCAATGTCGATGCGGCCTTCGGATCGCTCGAAAATCGATGCCGATGCATCTGGCGGGTATCCTATTGGCGCCATACTGTTCGGCCTCTATACCTTCGCCCAGAAGCATAGTGGCGTCAGGCCGCGCCATCCGTGAACCACGACCAAGGCCGCAACGTTTAACGAACGGGCACTGCCGATACGCACGGCCATGCAAGCCCGTGTACAACTTTCGGCGAAAACGAGAGATGATCCTTTCAGGCATGCCGCCCGGCGGTCTGAGACACGAGCGAAATGAGGATACAATGACAAATTCGCCCTTGCCGCTGGCTGACGAAAAGAGCGAAAATAACGGCCACGCCAATGGAGCGGCAAAGGCGCGGCAACGTGCGGCGGCCGTCTTTTCCGTTCCGGCAGTTTGCAATGGCGCCCGATCACAGGCCGAGGGACTCACGACCGAAATGTTCCGGGATATTGCCCGTACAACACTGCCAATCGAATTTCTTGGCGGAGAAATTGAGTTGGAGGCCCATGCCTATGAGGATGACTCAGCCTCTTATCAGGCCATGGCGCTGGTACATCGGGGCGAGCATCACGTTGGCAAAACACCGCTCGTTCGAGTCCATAGCGGCTGCGTTACCGGCGATATCTTCCATTCGCTGCGGTGTGACTGCTATGCGCAGCTGCAGTTGTCGCTGCAAATGATCGTCGGGTCGGAGCTCGGCATCATCATTTACCTGCCGTATCATGAAGGGCGCGGCATTGGCTTGGTCAACAAGATAAAGGCCTATGCAGAACAGGATCGCGGGCTCGATACGGTCGATGCCAACCTGTCGATCGGTGCGCCGGTCGATGCGCGGGACTACGAGCTTCCGGCAAAGATACTGAAGGACCTCGGTTACGGCACGATCGAGCTGATGACGAACAATCCGCTCAAGGTCGAAGCCTTGCAGCGTCACGGCATCGAGGTGATCGCTCAGCACCAGACGGTAACGGAGCCGTCCGAGCACAATCAGCGCTATCTCGATACCAAGCGCGATCGCATGGCGCACAAACTCTGATCGCGCCTTTTCCGATCAACACCGATACTATTGCTAGAGAAACCTGCTTCAATTCGAAATCGGACCGATTCAGAATTGAAGCAGGTTGCTCGATTCTTTAGAGGCGATCATCTTTGTGCCTTAAGCTGGAGCCGCGATAGCGGTTCCAGCTTAAGGCACGATGATCTAAGGGCCCGCACTCGCGGCCCTTATTGCCGCTTGGGTTTGGTGAAGCTTCCTCGTCTGACAAGCCTGGCAAACAGGCCGTCGCGGTCAATCAACGCATCATAGGTGCCACGCTCGACGATCCGACCCTTGTCGAGCACCAGGATCACGTCGGCATCGGCAACCGTCGACAGGCGGTGTGCGATAATAAAGGTCGTGCGGTTTTCGCGCAGGCGGTCCAAGGCCTGTTTGATTTGGGCTTCGGTCTGGGTGTCAAGCGCGCTCGTTGCCTCGTCGAGGATCAGTATCGGTGCATCCTTGAGAAGTGCGCGTGCGATTGCGATGCGCTGGCGTTCGCCACCTGAAAGCGAGGCGCCGCGTTCGCCGGCGACAAAGGCCATTCCGCCCGGCTTACTGGCGATGAATTCTGTTGCCTGGGCGCGCGCAGCTGCGTCTTCAATTTCGGTCGGGCTTGCAGTCGGGCGGCCAATGCGAATGTTTTCCGCGATGCTGCGGTTGAAGAGGCCGGAATCTTGGAAGACCACGGCAATGGTGTTGCGCAGGCTGTCGAGGGTCACCGTGCGGATGTCCTTGCCGTCAATGAGAATGCGGCCGCGCTCCGGATCGCGCAGGCGCTGCATGAGTGCCATCGCGGTGGTCTTGCCGGCACCAGTGGGGCCGACGAGCGCCACCGTGCGTCCGGGCGGGATGTCGAACGCGAGATCGAACACGCCCTGGTCTCCAGGGCCGTAGCGAAAGCTGACATCTTCAAACGTGACACGGCCTTCGACATTGCCCAGCGGAGTCGCTGTTTTCGCATCCTGCAGATCCGGGTTGTGATCGAGCAGGGCGAAGTAAGTTGCCAGCGTTGGTGCTTCCATGAACAGGCGCGAAATGAAACTTGAGAGTTGGTCGAGTTTGGCGATCAGCAGGCCGGCGAAGCCGACAAAGCTGACGATTTCGCCAACGGTGATTTCGCCGCGGGCCGCCAGCACCGAGCCAAGCGCGAAGATCGAGACCATCGTAATGGTTGCGGCACCGCGGCTCAGAATGTTGAGAAGGCCCCACCAGGTCAGCACCGGGTACTGCGCATCGAGCAGCTGACGCATGGCGGCGCGCATCGCATCGGCTTCAGCGCTGAGGCGAACGTAGCTCTGTACGACGGTGACATTCGAGACGACGTCGCCAACCCGACCGGCGACATCGCCGTGGTAGTGTTCGACCTGAGACTGCATTTGCGACGTGCGGCGGATGACGGCGACGTTGAGGATTGCATAGAGCAGTGCAAGGAGCACCAAAAGGCTTGCCAGGCGCCATTCCATCCAGAATGCCAGGGGCGCCAGGAAGATGATGCTGGTCAGTGCCGAGATCTGTTCGCGCATGACCGTCAGCCAGGTCCCGAACAGTGATGATGCACCCGCCAGAATGGCGCGTACAACAGAGCCTGTGCCGCGCGCGGCGTGGTAGTTGAGCGGCAGGGTGATGGCGTGTTCAAATGCATTGGACATCGCGGCGAGGCGCTGGCGGTGGGCAAGGCGGTCCGCGGCGATGGCGACCACGACGCCGGCAGAAATTCCGAGCAGGCCGAGTACAGCCCAGGCCAGGATCAGTACCGCTGTCGGCTGACTGCGGCTCAGTGCATCGACGACACGACCGAAAAGTAACGGTTCGGCAAGCTGGATCAGGCCAATGACCGCGTTGGCGGCGACCAATGCAGCGCACAGGCGCCATTCGCCGCGGAGCAGCATCAAGGCGCGGCGGTAGATGTTGAAGAGCTGCATGCTTAGCGCCGGTGGGCTGAGTTTAGGGCTGGTTGCGATCGATATAGTCGGCGAGAAGGCCGGCAACGGGGCGGAACGTGAACCGGACAACATGGCGGCCGGGCGGCACGCGCACGGCGCGGAAAAGTACGTTGGCGCGATAAACGCGGGCAGGCTTACCTGAGACCGTCGCCGACCACCAGGGATGCCAGACATCGTTGAGGACAAGCCAGCCGCCAGCCGGGGATCGCGCGGTGATTTCGACCGTGTTGTTGCGGTAGGCCTCGATTCTGGCCGTGCCGGCGGCGCGACGCAGTGTGAGGGGTACGTTTTCGTCGAGCAGGACCGTCCCGGTCGGGTCAAAGCCACCAGGCCAATTGCCGGTTTTTACAATGTGGGCAAAATCGGCCCGCCTCGCGGCCGTCACGAACATGACGCGCGGCAGGCTTGCGCGGTTCTCGTAGATGACGGCCTGCGGGGTGCGGGCGACTACGGGAAAGTCGCCGGGTTTGAGGGTCTTGTCGACTTTTTCGATGGGGACCCTGCTTGCAATGAAGCGCAGGCCGAGCAGGTTGGCCAGCAGCGACCGGTACGACGGAAACAGCGGCGTGAACACGCGCTGGTCCGGCAGGCCGATGGTGTCGCCGGCGCCAACCGCTGCCGAATAATACTTGAGGCGAACAGGGTTGTAGCCGAGCGTGTGTTCGAGGCGATGGCTGAGGCTTGCGTTCGGCCAATGGAAGCCCAATCCGGCAAGTTCGATGCGCGGGCGCATGCGATCATTGCGCGTACGGGCGATCTCATTCTTGAGGCGGCGCACGACGGACACGGGATGGTTCGGTTCCAACATTGCGATTGCTTCGGCGGGCAATGCGGAAGCGCCATTGGGCCCATTGTTGACTGCAAGGTCGGCACCGAGCGGAAGGGCGATGCACAGGCCCGACAGAACCGGGCGGATCGGTTTCAGCCAGAGTGCCGCGGCGATGGCGCCGCCGGCCATCGCAAACCACGCGACGGCGACTGCCAGCGGCATCATTGCCGGCTCGAGGCGGTCGAAGATGCGTGCGAAAACCAGTGCAAGCGCGAACGGCAAGGTCACTGCGACCGCCAATGCGCTCCACTGCCAGAGTGACATCGTGTTCGAAATGCCGACAAACAATCGGTGGGCGGCATACCCGGCGAGCAGCGCGCCAAGGCCGCCAAGGACGAAGACGGCATCGGCGGGGCGGCGGTAAAGATCGACCCCGGGCAGGGTTTGGTAGGCAAGCCTGAAAAAAGGCGTGTACCAACCGAGCGCGTAGAGCAGGATTGCAACAAACGCGACAACGAGAAACCTGATCGTGCCGCGATCGAAAAAGAACCCGCGTACGGAACCGATGGCCAACAGCACATACGATACCGCGCCGAGATAGACGATGCCCATGTTCTGGGCGATGAAGAGGCCCGTGTCCTCCCAGGTGAAGCTTGGTGGCCCCCAGAATTTGGCCATCTCGCCGGCTGAGCCGAAGAGATGCGGTATTGCCGCCGTCACGAGCAGTGCCGGATGCAGGGAGCCTGCTGCGGCGCCGTCGTAATCGATGAACGGCCGGTTCGACATGGTGGCGAGGTGGACAGTCATCAGGATCGGGAGGACGACCAGGGCCAGGCCGACGGTGGCTGTGGCGGTAAGCGGGGCTAGGGCGCGCCAAAACCGTGACAGGCGAGGGCCATCGCACAAAACATGCCAGGCTGCGTAGGCGACCAAAAGATAGACGACGAGGAGCGCGACCTGATCGCGGCCGAGGACGATGAAGGCGCCAACCAAGCCAGCCAGTGCGCCATATACGATCGATGAACCCGCAAGCGCGCGACGCAGAAAGACCAGCGCAAAGGGGAAGTAGGCGAGGCTGAAAACCTGGCCGAAGTGCTGCAGACGCCAAGCCATGGCCGCTCCGAAGGCAAATCCGATCGCGGCAACGAGAGCGCCGGTCCAGTGCCAGCCGAGATCGCGGGCGAGCCACAACGCGCCGAGGCCGGCGACGAGCAACATCCCGAGTGTCACCGTATCGATGGCCCACAGGCTCGGCGCCGGGTTGGCAAGGGCAAGGGCCAGCATAGGAGGCGAGAAGATCATCGATTGAGGATCTGCAATCTGGGGATGGCCTGCGAAGGCGAATGGATTCCAGAGCGGGAGTTCACCGCGCGCGAAGCTTGCCGCCATGAATTGGACCTGCGGTGCAAAATGCGCCTTGGCGTCCCACGGAATGGTAAACGCGCCGCTCAGCCAGGGCCACGCAAAGACCAGCCAGATCACGCCCAGCACTGCTGCAACCGGCCAGTAGGGCCAGTCCGCGGCCGCATCCCCATGCGTGTCGACCGTCAGCAGAGGGCGCAGGTTGGAGCCGGTCTGTGGTTGCATCACGAAAACTTGCAATAGGTGTTCGTTTTGTGTCTCGAAGTGGCGCTATAGCATCTTGCCAGTGCCCCGGTCGCGCCCTAAACGCGGCGCAATAAAGAAGGGCATGATTCTGGCTCCGATGGCTGACGGAGATGACGTTTGCTCGAACAGATCAGGAGACATAGCGGTATCGGCAAGACTGCGCCGCAACGCTTTGATCACTCTCGCGTGAGCGCTGGCGACCCGCTGGCGGCGATCCGAGATGCGCCCGCGGACAGACCTTTCGTCGTGGCCCAGCTCGGCCAGTCGCTCGATGGTCGGATCGCAACGATTTCCGGTGAAAGCCGGTGGATCAGTGGTTCGGCTGCGTTGGATCACGTGCATGCGCTGCGGGCCTGTGTGGACGGCGTGCTGATCGGCGTCGGCACGGCGGTGAGCGATGATCCGAAGCTGACCGTGCGGCGCGTTGACGGGCGCCATCCGACGCGCGTCGTGATTGATCCAAGCGGCCGGTTGCCACTGCAGGCTAATTTCCTCAGAGACGATGGCGTGCGCCGGATCGTTATCCGTGGCGAAGAGGGCGACGGGCCGAAGGGGGCTGAAGTTCTGTCGGTCGAGCGCGCAACGCGTGGACTTTGTCCGCGTGCGATGGTCCGTGCTTTGTTCGAAAAGGGCATCAGGCGAATACTCGTCGAAGGCGGTGCGCGCACGATCTCCACGTTCATCGACGCCGATGCCGTCGATCGCCTGCACATTCTGGTTGCCCCCGTGATCATCGGTTCCGGCAAGCCCGGCCTCGATCTGACGCCGATCCAGGAACTGGCCAGGGCGCGCCGACCGGAGACGGCCGTGCACGTTCTCGAGGGGGGCGAGGTGTTGTTCGATTGCGACTTGCGCCGTTGTGGACAATGAACCAGCCGGATGCCGGCGATATGCCGAAGCCCTACACTTGGCCCGCGCGCTGGTTGCACTGGATCACCGTTTTGCTTGTCGTACTGTTGATTGCAACCGGTACGGTGATGACCTACCGGGCTGACGATCTCAAGATCTTCGATGCCACGACCAATGCGCTTTACAGCTCTCATAAACTTCTGGGCGTTGGTTTGCTGGCTCTCGTCGTGGTGAGGTTCGCCTACCGGTTGATGCGCGGCGCGCCGCCTGATCCGCCAACGCTCCCAAGGCTGCAGAAGGTGGCCGCACACGGCGTGCATTGGGCGCTCTACGGTTTGCTGCTTGCAACCCCGATTGTCGGCTGGATCGGTATCTCGATGTTTCCGGCGCTCGATGTGTTCGGTATTGTCAAGCTGCCGGCGCTGGTTGGTCCGGACCGAAAAACGTCGGAGCAGGTCTTCGAGTTGCACGAAACGCTGGGCGATGTGCTGCTGGCGCTGGTCGCGCTGCACGTAGCTGCGGCGCTGGTTCACCACTTTGTGTTGCGTGATGGCGTGCTCTACCGGATGTGGCCAACAAGGAAAGTGCGGTAGGGCTGTTCGGGCAGTGTTCGGCTTTGTATCACGAAGGTGGCAGTGCGAGCAGATCCTCGTGGCCGATGGTGCTCGTGTATGCATCTGCCTGTGCCTGGTGCGCTTTGTCCCGGAACGCCAGCCAGCCGTCGATTGCCGTGTCGTCGACCGTGCCGGTTTCGCGTACGGCGGCAGCCCAGCCACGATCGACCTCGCGGCGCAGCGCGGCTTGGCCATCGTCGAGAAGCCAGGGGCTCGGAGCGCGGCGGACCCGATATCCGTGTCGCTCGAATGCCTGCGCCAACGCGTCGGTCGCATTTGGTCCGGCTGCCGGGCCGAAGCCCTTGTCGTTCGTCTGATGCCGATTGAACGCGGCACGCATGACGCTGTCGAGCGGATGCGGTGGTTGCCACGTGGCGATGCCGTCATATGTCAGCGTTGTATAAAAGGTAGCGGTATGCGCTGCCACGGCCGCCGCCATGCGTTGAATGACAGCCTCGGAGACGAGATCAAAAAGAGCGGCGGCCGTGACCAGGTCGGCGCCTGCGATCAACTTTTCGATGGCGCCATCGGCTAAGTCAGCGGACTTCGTTGCAACCGAGATTTGATGGTGCCGGCCGTACATCTCGCCCGCCCGGTTGCGGGCATGGGCGAGCAGTTCGGGATCATGATCCACCAACAGCCAATTTTGGCGTCGAGGCAGATCGCGGTGCAGGCTTGCCAAGTTGGAGCCCGTGCCACAGCCAAGATCCACGACCGCAATGTGTTCATAGGTGCAGAAGTGCTCGCGCAACCGCGCGCGCAGGATGGGATTGACGGCGGCGTGGTCCGCCGGTTCGCGCAGTGCCAGCCATTGGGCGGTGAAACCGCTCATTGCATTGCCTCAACGTGGCACCGTCAGATTTGGTTTTCTGCTGACCGCCTTCAGCACATCGGCGATGGTCTTGGCACAGTCCTCCCAGCGCGGCAGCGAGCGGCCAACCTCCCACGCTTCATCTGCAAGGCGCTTGCGCAAGTTCACGTCCTCGACCATGCGCCGGAGTGCATCGGCCAGCGCCGGCGCATCGTCCGGTGGAACCTTGATTGCAGCCTCGTCCGGCACGGTCTCGGGGATGGCCCCTCCTGTGGTGCACACGATCGGCAGGCCGTGGGCGATCGCTTCGGTCAGGACCATGCCATAGCCTTCAAACAGCGACGGCATCACGAAGATGTCGGTGCGGGCATAGTGGCGCTGCAATTCCCGATCCGAGATGGCGCCGGTCAGGCAGATACGGCTGCGCAAACCGGATCGCATGATTGCTTCGCGAACTTCGTTGGCGTGGCGTGGATCGTGATCCGTGGCACCGACGATGGTCAGGCGCCAATCCGTCTCGCGGAGGCCGGCGAGCGCGTCGATCAACACCGTATAGCCTTTGCGCGGGATGAGTGCGCCCACACACAGCAGTTGCAACGGATTGCCCGAGCCGACGGCGCGTAGCGCGGGCATCGTTCCGGGTTGGGCGACGGATAGATTTTCCCGCTCGACGCCATAGTCTCGCATCAACAACTGCGCGGTCGCGTTGCTCGTTGCGATCACCCTGTGGGCGTGGTCCAGGGCGTAGCGCTCGCAGGTCAGAAATTGCCGTGCGGCCGCGGTCGACAAACCAGTTTCGCAGGCAAGCGGATGATGGACCAAGGCGACAATAGGTGAGTGGATGCGTTCGACCAGCAATGGCGGCATCGCGCCGAATGCGAGGCCGTCGATCATCACCGGCGTGGCTGGATGGATCTGGGCGAGAAGCCGGCGCGAGACAAGAATGTCTTCTTCCGACGGGTAGGGAAAGCTCGCCGGAAGTTCGACGCGATGCGCAAGAACCCCGTAGTCCGGCAACAGATCCAGTATGCGGCGCGCGTAGGCATAGCCGCCGGTCGGGCGCGCGATGTCGCCGGGAATTGCAAAGGCGGCGTCAATCACCGAGCGTTCCTTCATACCATGCGCGCGCGAGGTGGGTCTCGCCGAGCGTGACACGCAACCTGGCGATGCCGTCAGCATCTGGGCCCAGTTCGCCAGCGACAATCGCCTTGGCCATTTCATCAAAGATGTGGCGGCAGAGGAATTCTGTAGTCGTCAGCTTGCCGTCGAACTCGGCCACCGCGTCGAGATCCTGATAGGCCAAGGGGCCCAGAATATTTTTCAGCGTTGCGCCAGCACGGCCAATGTCAACCACAACGTTGTGCTCGGTAAGTTCCTTTCGAAAGAACGTGACGTCGACGAGGAAGGTTGCGCCGTGCTTGTTTTGCGCCGGGCCGAAGAACGGATCGGGCAGGCTGTGCGCGATCATGATCGCTTCGCGGACCTCGACTGCGTACATTCGCGTTCCCTTGCTTGAGGTAGGCCTGCGTCGCACCCACGGAGGGCCTCACCCGCGTGCCGCTTGGTAACGTATCACCGGCGGCAGCTCTTGATAGTCCCTATCGAGCACGGTGGGAAGCAGGTTTGGCGCATCTTCAAATGCGATGGTTTCGGCAACGAGACCGTCCAGCGCCGCATCAGCGAGCAGTTCAATGGCTTTTTGCAGGCGGCGGGCATTTGACCAGCGTGCACGGTGAGACGGTGCTATGCGGCCAACCTGGGACGACAACAGCTGCAACCGGCGGCTGTGGAACGCGCTACCGAATTCCGCGGCCACAAGCTCGGTTCCGTACCAGCTCATCTCGACGACGGCTGCTTCGGGCCCGGCTGCCGCAATTGCCGTCCTGAGCCCGGCGGCTGTCGCACTGGTGTGGAAAACACAATCGCAATCGTATGGTGCATCGGCGGGTAGTGCGAAGCGGCAGCCCAATTTCCGAGCAATCGTGCTGCGTCCGGGGTTGGTATCGATGACGGTGACTTCAGTGGCCGGAATGCGGGCGGCGATGTTGGCTGTGAGCAGGCCGACGATGCCGGCGCCGATGATTGCAACGCGATTGCCCGGCGTGACGCCTGCGTCCCAGACGGCGTTGAGCGCTGTCTCCATGTTGGCTGCGAGAGTCGCACGTGCAGGCGGGATGTCGTCTGGAATGAATGCCAGCGTTGTCAGGGGGGCGAGAAACCGATCCTGATGCGGGTGCAGGCAAAAGACGGTGCGCCCGACCAAATCTTGCGGGCCTTCGCTGATGCGACCTGCCGCCGAATAGCCGTATTTGACTGGAAACGGAAACTCGCCGGCCTGCATCGGAGCGCGCATCGTGCGCCACTCCGAGGCGGGGACGGCGCCTGCGGAGACCAGACGCTCGGTGCCGCGGCTGATACCCGAATAGAGTGTTTCAACGAGAACCGAACCCTCGCGCGGCGGTAACAAAGTCTCGACTTGCAACTGCGCCTTGCCCGGTGCGATGTGCCATAACGCACGGGCAACCTGAGTGCGGCCAGCGGAGCGGCGGGGTGATTGCTGTGCGTTATCTGCCATGGCACCTCGGACGGGCGATGCGGCTGGCGCGTTGCCCCAAGAACGGAACCGAATAAGCTTTTCGGTCGACGATATGATGGTGAAAGAGCGCTGAATGCAATTGCAATCGGACCCCGCCACGGTGCCATTGTCGCGACAAAGGACAACGTTGTTAACGCCGGCCGGGATTCAGTCGCTCGACGTGCTGACCCGCCGGCGATGGGTGATGGTCGGTCTCAATGCGGTGACTTACGTCGTGATGCTGGTGCTTGCGGGGCAGGTGCTTGCCAGTGGCGGCTTCAGTGTCGTCGATGTCATCGTGCTCATTGCCTTCGCGGTTGGCCTGCCATGGACCGTGCTCGGTTTCTGGAATGCCGTTGTCGGGCTTTGGCTTCTGCATGGCAGCCGGGACGGTTTGGCGCAGGTGGCGCCATTCGCAGTCGCCGGTGAGCGCGAAACAAGGCTCGGCGCGAAGACCGCGGTTCTCATGACGTTGCGCAATGAAAACCCGGCGAGGGCGATCAGGCGCCTGCGGATCATCCAGCAGAGCCTCGATGCGACCGGTGAAGGTGCGCAGTTCAGCTACTTTGTTCTCAGTGACAGCAGTGACGCCAGGGTCGGCGCTGCAGAAGAGCGGGCCATCGAAACTTGGCGCCAGGAGGTGCAACCTCATCTTGCCGAGCGCATCGTCTACCGGCGGCGCGATGTCAATTTGGGCTTCAAGGCCGGCAACCTGCGCGATTTCACCGCCCGCTGGGGGCGGGACTTCGACCTGATGCTGCCGCTCGATGCCGACAGCCTGATGTCGGGTGAGGCGATCGTGCGCCTGGTGCGGATGTGTGAGGCCTATCCCCGCCTCGGGATTCTGCAGAGCCTTGTCGTCGGGCTACCTTCGGCGAGTGCCTTTGCGCGCATCTTTCAGTTCGGGATGCGTCACGGGATGCGCGCCTACACCATGGGACAGGCGTGGTGGGTCGGTGATTGCGGCCCCTACTGGGGGCACAATGCGCTGGTCCGCGTGCGGCCGTTTCACGAGGCGTGCGCGTTGCCGGAGCTTGGCGGAAAGCCGCCGCTCGGCGGGCCGGTTCTGTCACACGACCAGGTCGAGGCGACGCTGATGCGCAGGGCCGGCTACGAAGTGCGCGTGCTGCCGGTGGAGAACGGCAGTTGGGAAGAGAACCCGCCAACGCTGCTGGACTTTCTGCAGCGGGACGTGCGCTGGTGCCAGGGCAATATGCAATACCTAAAGCTGCTCGATTTGCCAGGCCTGTTCGCGATGAGTCGGTTCCAGCTGATGTGGGCGGTGTTGATGTTCATCGGCATCCCGGCGTGGACATTGATGATCGCCTTGTTGCCGTTTCTCGCGGCGGATGCCCGTGATGCTGCCGGTTTTCCGAGCGGTCTCGCGATCGGGCTCTATCTTGCGTTTTTCACCATGTACCTGATGCCGAAGTTTGCCGGTCTCATCGATACGGTCCTGACGCCGGGAGGTGTTGCACGCTACGGCGGGGGCGCCCGGTTCGCCGCGAGCGCGCTGATGGAGTTCGCCTTCTCATTCCTGCAAGGGGCGGTGTCGACCATCAGGACGACGGCCTTCATGGTGGGCTTGTTGTTCGGTGCAAAGGTCAATTGGGGCGGCCAGGCGCGCGACAGCTATGGCCTGACCTGGCGCCAGGCGGTAACGGCGCTGTGGCCGCAAACGGTGTTCGGTGTGATGATCATGACGGCGCTGATAATGATTAATCCAATCGTGTTCTGGTGGAGCCTGCCGCTGACGGCCGGCTATGTGCTTGCGGTGCCGTTTGCCGTGGTGACGGCCGATCCAGGCGTCGGGCGCTGGATGCAACGGATTGGACTCGCAGGAATTCCGGAGGACTTTGCACCGCCGGACGAGGTACGTCGGGCATCACGTGATGCTACGCCTTGCACGGGTGCGGACTGATGGTGTCGGTGGCACTACAAGGTGTATTTCGCTCGCTGCGCCTCTACCACGGAGATGCTGCGCGTGCGGCAAGGATGGACCGGCTCTATCGCCGCTTCTTGAAGACGGGTGACCTGGCGTTCGATATCGGAGCGCATGTCGGGGACCGCACATCGTCTTTTCGCCGTTGTGGTGCCCGGGTGGTTGCGCTCGAGCCGCAGCGGCTCGCCTACCGTGCCCTTCGCCTAATCCATGGCGGTGATCCAGGGGTCAGCATGGCAATGGCAGCATGCGGAGCGCGGAGCGGCGAGATTGCGCTGATGGTCAATGCCGCCAACCCGACCGTGTCGACGGCGTCGCAGGTATTCACCCGTGCTGCCGATGGGGCTGCCGGATGGGAAGGGCAGATCTGGGAGAGCACCGTTGTCGTGCCTTGTACGACGCTCGATGATCTGATTGCGCGTCACGGTCAGCCGCGGTTCGTCAAAATCGATGTCGAAGGCTTCGAGGCCGAGGTGTTGTCCGGCTTGAGCCAGCCGTTGCCGGGATTGTCGTTCGAGTTCACGACGATCCAACGCGATGTCGCACGCCAATGTCTGCAGCGGCTTGGCGAACTCGGGCACTATCGGTTCAACGTGGCACTCGGTGAGAGCCAGCGCCTCGAATTCGACGATGCAATCGGGCATGATCAGATGTGGCGCCACATCCAGGCGCTGCCGCACGAGGCGAACTCCGGAGATATCTATGCGGTTTTGGTTGACGATTGATTGGCTTGGCGCACTGGGTGGCGTCGTGCTGGCTGCCGTGTTCGCAATGGGACTGCCGCTCGGCTACCTGACACGTGCCGGCGCCGAGGAAACCGACCGCAAGGCAGTTGCCGTCGCCAATCTCAGCGAGCCGGTGCTCTGCGCGGAAAAGGACAACGTCACGCTGACGTTCTCAGGCCGAGATGTGCAGCGTTTCAGGATCGAGGCGGCGCATCCGGTTTATCTCAATGCGCTGAGAAGCGACAACTGGAAGGCTGACTGGACGGACTGCGACTTCGGCCCGCGGCCGCCGCAGCCGGCCAACGCGCCGCCGCCAAAACCGCCCGAGCGCATCACGATCTACGAAGAGCCGGCGCAATGGCTTGTCGGATGGCGGTTCGCGCATTTCTGGCGCAAGCCTACGGCAACGGTTCGTGTCGGTGAGCGTGTCGAGCAGGGCCTGCATCTCATCCAACTCTGGCGCATCCGGCCGAACGGTGGAGAGGAAGTGCTGGTGATGTATCCGCAGGACGGTTATTGGAGGGCGCGGCCGTTGGCACCGAAAGGCCGCGATCTGACGGCGTTCGGGAGTTCGTTCCTGGTTGGGCCGGTGGAGTTCGACGGGCGCCCGCTGGTACACATCAAAGAGGTCGTCTTTGTGCCCAAGACGCAGTCGTTCGACTTGCAGTTTGCCGCCGGCGGGCGTGCGACGGTGCGTATCGCGGAAGCCAGCGTGCAGCGGCTGGTGCTCGATGTCAGGTTTTCCGAAACCATTGCCGGGCGGCCGTTCGCGGCGCTTCGCTCGATGTTCGTTACGAATTTCAATAACGACGTGGCGCGGGTTGCAGTGCGCGAGGCAGCGTCCAAGGGTTGGCGCGAGGAGGCGATCATGGCGTTCAAGGGCGGCAAGATCACGGATCTGTGGGCCGGCCGCGCGCAGCCGTCCCAGCACAATACCAGTGCGCCCGACATGGTGTTCAAGGCGTTCCGCTGAGCGGGCCATTGTCGATGCGGGGGCACGCGATGATTGTGCTGCGCCGGAGCACTGTCGACTGATGTCGTCACCAGCGCAGCGTGTCGGTTGCGGCGATTGCGGGAGCTTGACCGGCGAACAGGTCGGCCAGTGCCGATGCGCGCAATCTGCCGTCCGGCATCACCTGGCCGCGGTGAATGCCCTGGCCGACGAACAAGGCGTCTATTCCGAAGGCAGCAGCGCCGGCGATGTCCGTGCGCACGGCATCACCGATGGCCAGGATGCGGGACTTGTCGAGTGGTTCGCCGCGGAGACGTTCGGATTTCTGCAGGGCCGCCTCGTAGGCAATGGTGTGGGGTTTGCCGGCCCAGAAGACGTCGCCGCCGAGATCCTCGTAGACCCTTGCAATGGCGCCGGCGCATGGCAGCAACGTGCCGCCGACATCGACGACCAGGTCCGGATTCGCGCAAATCAACGGCAGGCCACGTGCGGCGGCCTGTGCAAGGCGATCGCGGTAGTCCTCGGCGGTTTCTTCGCGGTCATGAAACAGGCCGGTGCAGAAGATTGCCTCGGCGGATCCGAGCGTGACGCGGTTCAGGTTGGAACCGTCGAAGACGTCGAGATCGCGGTCCGGTCCAATGTGGTGGATGTTGCTCAGCCCTCTGGCAACGGCGTGGTCGCGCGCAATGCCGCCGGAGGAGACTATGGCATCGGATATGCCGGCCGGAACGCCTTTGTCGTCGAGAATATGACGAACGGCCGACGCGGTGCGCGGGGCATTTGAGACAAGCACGACCGTGCCGCCTTCAGCGCGGAACCTGGCGAGCGCGGCGCAGCCTTCGGGATAGGCTTTGCGGCCGTCGTGGACGACACCCCAGACATCGCAGAACAGGACATCGTAGCGGGCGAGCAACGGTCCGGAGTTTGTAATTATCGGAGGGGCGGGGGTGGGCATCGGCGATGTCTTAGATGCTCCTGGTGGCCAGAATAGCAGTGGTCACGGGACCGGCCCTTAGAGTGAATCCGCGAAAGCGACTACCGCATCAGCAAGTTCAGCCGGCCGCTCGACCGGGACCATGTGGCCGGCATTCGCAAAGTCGATGCGGCTGGCGTTTGGCAGGCGGGCTGCGAGTTCGGCGACATGGTCGGCATTGAAGAATACCCGGTCCTGGAGGCCGGTGATGATCAGCGCCGGTACGGTGATACTTTCGTAGTCAACGTTCCAATCCGCCGTCGGTCCGGACTGGAGCAGCATGAGGCCCGGATCATCAGCATTGCATGGCGTGTAGCCGCCGCTGCCCAGAAAGCCGGCGCGATTTTCGCCCTGCCAGTCCTCGTTCATGAGGAGCGGACTGAAGAGGTCCTTGAGGAGATCCATGCCGCCGGTTTCGGCGGCGCGGATGACGGCGTCGTTGAGCCAGTCGAGACGCGGGCCGGACTTGCGCAACGTGTTGATGAGGACGAGACCCTGCGCCGCACCGGCACCACCTGCGAGATGGACCTTCAAGGCGAACAGGCCACCAATCGACAGGCCGACAAAGACCGGGCGGGCAGGTTTGACCTCCTCGAGCAGCGCGGTCGCGTCAGCGACGATCTGCGCTTCATCGAAACGGTTGATCGTGAATTCGCTGCCGGCTTGTCCGCGCAGGTTGTAGATCAGCCAGCCGTGGCCGGCGGCGCTCAATTTTTCGCCGAGGCTTGTCGTCCACATGCCCATGTCGCCGCTCAAGGCGTTGAAACAGACGATGGTCTTGCCGGTTTCGGTGGCAGGCGGGGTGTGTTCATAGGCCAGAGTATTGCCCGGCGAGAGTGTCAAGGTTGGCATGGGACCAGTTCGTCCTAGGTGTGGGGCGGTTTTCCGGCGTCGCGGCCGGACGTCGACTATGAGGGCCACGGCGTCGTGAGGGCGTCAACCACCCGCTGGCACAGGGATCACCCTTCGGATTGTCTTGAGGGAGCAATTGTTTGATCTGGAGCATTGCGGGGTATGTTTTGACAGGGCAACTGCATACAGGAACGATGATCGCGAGTGGGCTCCTTGCCCGGAATGCACGGCCTTCGGGTGAAACAGAGGGGAAGACATGTCGGAACACCGGCCGCACTTTGCAATGATCGGAGCCGGAGCCATGGGCGGTGCTTTGGGCACATTGCTTGCCGATGCCGGCGAAGCGGTAACGATGATCGATACCGATCGCGATATCGTGCGTGCCGTGTCGCAGAGCGGGTACCGCCTGGAAGGGGCGGCGGGCGATCATCAGGTTTCGGTGCGTGTGTTTGCTGAGCCGCGCAACGAAGCCTGGGCGGATGTGGCGGTGGTGCTTACGACGGCTAACGATACCAAGGCGGCAGCCGCCACGGCGAAGAGGGTGCTCAAGCCCGACGGGTTCGTGCTGACGTTGCAGAACGGTATCGGCAATGTTGAAGCCCTGGTCGAGGTTCTGGGGCAAGAGCGCGTGACGGCCGGCTCGATCCGCTCCAGTGCGCAGAAGCTGGCTCCCGGCGAGAGCGACCTGACCAAGCTCGACCCGACGGTGATCGGCGAAATTGACGGAACGGTGAGTTCTCGGGTGCGCGGCCTTGCCGAAACGCTGGACCAGGCCGGTTTCATGGTCAATGCAACGGAAAACATCGTCGGAACGCTGTGGTCCAAACTCATTCACAACGCCGCGGTCAATCCGATTTGCGCATCGACCGGAATGGTTCAAGCGGAGACGGCCAAAGTGCCGGAATTGGAAGAACTACGCACAGCGATCGTCGAGGAAGCACTGGCGGTGGCGCGCGCCAAGGGCATCGACCTCGAAATTCCCGACCCGCTGCCGAAGCTGCGTGCGCATGTCGCGTCGAAACACACCAAGCCCTCGATGCTGCAGCACATCGAAGCGGGGCGGCGAACGGAGATCGATGCCATAAACGGTGCAATCGTGCGCGAGGCCGATGCTCTGGGTATTGCCGTGCCGGCTAATCGCGGCATCGTTGCCGTCATCAAGGGTATCGAGCGGCGCCTCGCACTCGGCGGACGCGGCGCGTAACGGCCGGCAGCCGGCAATTGGCGCGGCTCTCACCGAGTGGCGCGGCCGGAATCCGCCAATCGCGCAGGTCAATCCGCGTCAGTGCGTGAAGCCGTCCGCCAGGGCGAACATGAATATCGCAATAGCCACGCCCAGTGCGATGCCGAACAAGGTCGGCCAGACGCCATAATAGGCAGGGAGAGCGCGGTCTTCGTCTTCGACCATGACTGGTTTCCTCCGTGCTTCGATTCGGTTCGCGCCCCGCCTGCATGGCCAGGCAGCGGTTCAATGCAACGCGATCAGCTCGGGCTCAATGCTTGCGGCAGCCAAAGCGCAATCTGCGGGAAGAACATCACAAGCAGCATGCCGATGATCTGTAACACGATGAACGGCAGCACCGACATGAAGATCTCTTGCAAAGTGATGTCCTTCGGCGCCACGGACTTGAGCCAGAAGCAGGCCGGGCCGAAGGGTGGCGACAGGAAGTAGATCTGGATGTTCATGACAAACAGGATGCCGAACCAGACCGCGGCCCAACTCGGTTCCATGCCGAGCGCGGGGCCCATGTCGCGTACGACAGGTGCGAACACAGGTACCGTAATGAAAATGATCGCGATCCACTCCATGAAGGTGCCAAGCACCACGAGAATGGCCATCATCACAAAGACGACGCCGAGCGGCGGCAGGCCGAGGCCTTCGAACAGCGAGCGCATGAAAGCTGCACCGCCAACCAGGTTATAGAGGCCGGTGAATGCGACGGCACCGATGATGAGCCAGATGATGGTGCCGACAACGCCCATGGTGTTGGCAAGCGAATCGCGCAGCAAATTGAAATCGAAACGATTGCGTACGGCTGCAACGATAATCGCGCCAAAGACGCCGACGCCCGCGGCCTCCGTCACCGATGCGATGCCGGCGTAGATCGAGCCCATGACAAAGGCGATCAGGAAAACGCAGAGCGCAACCGCTATGTAGCGTTCCCGGCTCAGGCCCTGTTTTTCGGTGCCCATCATTTCGGCAATTTCGGCAGCGGTCGGTGCCATCGCCGGGTTGAGGTTCACGCGGACCAGCACATAGGTGACGTAGAAGGTGGCAAGCATCAGGCCCGGGATGAAACCGGCGGCGAACAAGTCGCCAATGCCGACGTTGGCACTCAGGCCATAGACGATCATGACGATCGATGGCGGGATCAAGGTTGCCAGTGCGCCGGATGCGCAGATCAGGCCGATCGACATCCGGCGGTCGTACTTGAGGCGAAGCAGCTGCGGCAGCGCAACGAGGCCAAGCATCACGATTTCGCCGCCCATGACGCCGGACATGGCGGCCAGGATCACGGCAACAATGGTGGTTTGCAGGGCGACGCCGCCGCGTAGGTTGCCGGCAAAAATCGACATCGCATCGAACAGATCCTCGGCGATGCCGGCGCGCTCGAGGATGGTCGCCATCAAGACGAACAGCGGAACCGCGACCAGCGGGTATTTCTCGAGAAGGTCGAAGGCGTTGACCGATACGAGGTACAGGCCGTTGGTGCCGAAGAAGAGGAAGGCGCAAACCACGGAGATGATCAGCGTGACGATGCCGAGGGGCATGCCGGTCATCATCAATATGAGCAGCGCAGCGACGATGCCGAGGCTGACGGCGCCGATGCCGTAGCTTCTGACATCGATACTGTCGTTGAGGTTGAGCGTATTTTCACCGAGGGCCAGGATGGACTTGTCGATCTGGCCGAACAGGCTTGCCTCACCAAGATAATGGTGGCCGATCTGGATGCCGTAGCGCAATACGATCAGCGCCGTTAGTGCGAGTACGATGACCTCGATCATGCGGCTCTGGAAGTGCCGCGAGAGGTTCATCAAGAGCTGGATGAGGTACAGGAAAAGGCCAAGAACGAGGATCGTCTTTAGGATCATCGGCTGCGGCGAGTTCCAGCCGGTGCCGCCTCGCTCGACGAGGTCAATCGATTCCAGCGCGCGGACCAGCGTGTCACTGGTCAGCATGTACAGCGCGAACACGCCAACGATCATGGCAAAGAGGTCAAGCCACCAGCGTACGCGGTCGCTCGCCAGCAAGTAGAAGACCGTAATCCCGATGTGGCGCTTTTGCAGCGTGACAAAGCCTGCCGACAGCATCCAGGCGGTGGCGCACAACGTCATGACGACTTCGAAGGCCCACTGGGTCGGCGAGTTGAATATGTACCGCGCGATGACCTCGTAGAGAGTTACAAAGGCGCATAGAATGTAGAGGTTGCCGACGGACAGCCCGAGAAATCGACTGACATGATCGACACCGCGGGCGACGGCCGTGCCTTCGCGCTCCTCAACGGCCTGGGCGGTTTCGCTTGCGGCAACCATCGACGGACCTCATCAATAAACAGGCGAGTATTTGGAATTCGATGTAGAGGGAACGGCTGCCGCGCCAACCTTATCGGCGCGACAGCCCGTAGCACTGAGACGGCCGGCTGATTACTTCAGCATGCCCGTCTTCTTCATGAAGGCGAGGTGTGCATCAAGTGCCTTCTTGGCGAGCGGTGTCTTGGCCGCGAAGTCCTGCCAGGCCTTGACCGAGATCTCGCGGAACTTGTCGCGCTCCTGTTGTGCCCAGTCGATGACCTGCACGTCTTTGCCGTCAGCATATTTTTCTGCGATCTGGCGGTCCTGCAGGTCGGCCTCACGGCGCATCGCGTCGTAAGCGGCCGAATACCAGATTTGCAGGGCTTGCTGGCCGTCTGCGCCAATCTTGTCCCAGACCCGCTTGTTCAGGATGAACTGCAGAACGGCCATTGAGTGGATTCCCGGATAGATCGGGAATTTCGCAATCTTGTGCATGCCGTGGGCCTCGTTATTTACGAAGGCGGAGGCATCTGCGGCGTCGATCAAGCCCTTTTCAAGTGCGGTGTAGACCTCAGAGAAGGGCAGCGATACCGGGGCTGCTCCGACGCGCTTGAAGACTTCGGCGGCGAGGCCTTCCGGCGAGCGGATCTTGACGCCCTTCAACCCATCGACCGTGGTGATCTTGTTCTTGGATACCAAGGCTTCCTTGGCATAAGGGCCGCAGCCGATGACGTGCACTTTGCCCTTGGTGTACTTGTCGTAGAGTTCCTGAAGGATCTCCTTGCCGCCGCCGTGCATGCAGAACGTGCGGACCTGATCGACGGTGTCGTAGCCGGCGATGAGGTCGCCGATGATGGCGAAGGCCGGGTCGCGGCCGGCGAAATAAGAGACAGCATTAAGGTCGCCGTCGAGGATGCCGTTTGCAACCGCGTCGATCGTTTCGCGGTGCGGGACGACGGCCTTGGTCGGCAGGACTTCGATCGAAAGCTTGCCGAAGGTCATCGCCTTGAGCTTCGGTGCCCAATTCTCGGTCATGAAGCGGTGGGCCCAGTCGCCCGCCTTCGAGCTTGCCTGGACCTTGATGTTGGTTTGTGCCTGTGCCGGTGCAACGACGAGCACCGCAGCGACAGCAGCAGCAGATAGCACTCTCATATGTTTCACAATTTCCTCCTGTTGCAGTTACATCTTGACTGGCAATTCTTGAGCCTGACAACCAGAAAGCAACGCCCGGCCATTGCCCCTTTTTGAAATTTTTGGCCTGCGCCCGGCGATCACTCCAGCAGTGCTCTCGGCACTGGTCATGGCACACTAAGTATTATATTAATATATCAGTCAAGTCTCCATACCGATTCATCCGAGTTCTGTGATGGTATCAACGACACAACATCGCACCCGTGGCCGATCGTACAGCAGAGCGAGCCGGCGCAATGCCTCGATGTCTGCAATGCAGCATGTCTACGAAGAGTTGCGCCATCGAATCATCAACTTCGAATTCGAGCCCGGCGCGAATTTGCACATGCGCCAACTCGTCGAGGATTTCGGGACGAGCCAGACACCGATCCGAGAGGCGATACTGAAACTCTCCGGGGAAGATCTCGTCGAGGTCTACCCTCAGTCCGGTACGCGTATCTCGCTCATCGATGTCCAGCACGCGCGTGAGACGCACTTCCTTCGTCTCAGCGTGGAAATCGAAGTCCTGCGCGTGCTCGCCAAAACCGACAACTCGGCACTCATTGACGAACTCGAATCCCGGATCGAGCGCCAACAAGTCGAGCTGGAACGTTCCGATGAGGCTGCATTCAAGACCGCAGACAATGAATTTCACGAAGCCATGTTCCAGGCCGCCGGTGTGCCGGGGCTCACCGGTTTGCTCGCAAGCCGCCGGGGCCACTATGACCGCATCCGTGGCCTCTACCTGCGCCATCATATGCGCCGAAAGACCGTGATCGCGGAACATCGCGCGATGCTGAAGGCACTGCGAAGCCACGATGAAGTCGCCGCGGAAAAGGCGGTTCGCACGCATCTCGGTAAGTCGCTCGCAATCGTCGAGGAACTGCGTGAACGCCATGGGAATTATTTCTTGGCGGATTGATGGCAGTCACAGATAAGCGGCGGGCAAGGCTGTTATCGCAGGCTGCAGGAGTTAGTGACCCGTGTGTTCGATGCGAGGGAATGTCAGGCGGTGCGTTACGCCGCACGAGCTTTCGCGATGTGCCCTCCCAACCGCCCAGTACAACGATGCCGTGGGCGGTCAGGAGGGGGAGCGGGCCGACGATTGCGCCTAAGGCAAAAACAAGAATTAAATGCTGTCTATTCCGCCGTTGCGGCGCGACCAGCGGGGTGCGTCACTGAGGAAGTCCTCGATGACCTCAAGTTCGTCGGCGCCGAGACCGCCGCCGTCCCTGGCGGCCGCGGCAATGTCTGCCAGACACATCAGCGATGTCACGTCGTCGGCAATCGGGAACACCTTGTAGTCGAGCAGAACGAACACCCCGATGACCTTTGCCTGAGCGGCGATGAGTGCCCGTTTGATCGAGTCCTTCGTACGTCCATCGGTGGTAAGGTCGTCAACGAGCAGGGTTCTGGTTTCCGGCTGAAAGGTCCCTTCGAACTGGGCAAGTCGGCCAAATCCTCTCGCACGCTTCATCGCGACGACAAGGGGGGCGCGGCGGCGGTGTCCGCGATGATCGCGGCAAACGGAACGCCGGCAAGTTCGCAGCCGGCGATCTGATCGAACGTGCCGGCTGGAAAGGTCTGGTCGATTTTGGACAATGCGAGTTCGATCAATCGCTCACGCGCATCGGCAAACGATATTAGCCGCTTGATGTCGATGAAAACGGGGCTTGCCCAACCGGACGATAGGAAGAACGGGTCTCCGGTCGTTCTGGTGTAGACGGCACCTGCCTCGACGACGATCCTGGCCGCTTCCAGTGCCGGCGCATCCCGGTCCGTCATGACCGCACCTCGTCTTTCGTGTCGGCAGCTCTGAGAAGTGATTGTGCAAGCAGTTCCGCACCGGCACAAAAGTCGTCCAGTTCCATGGCTTCGTGGGGGTTGTGGCTGCCGTTCTGGTTGCGCACGAAGACCATGGTCGAGGGTACTCCGGCATTGGCAAATACCGCACTATCATGTCCTGCGCCCGACGGCATGATTTCGCAGTCGATTTTGAAGTTTTCCGCGGTGGATTTGACGAGGCTCACCAGTGTGTCCGACATTTGCGCGGGTTCGGTGTAGGCGACCGGCCCGAGATCAAAGGTTACACCGCGCTTTGCTTCGATTTGCTCACACTCCGAGCGGATCAGGTCGCCGAAGGACTTTAGTGTCCTGGTGTCCTGGCTGCGATATTCCAATGAAAACGACACTTCGCCCGGCACCCGCGAGACCGCATGTTCGCGCGGGTTGGTTTCGACGATGCCGGCGGTGACGACGAGGTCTTCGCCCCATTCCAAAAGAACGCGCCAATGCTCGTCGATGCGCATGAGGAGCTCAGACATCGCGAGCACGGCATCGTGGCGAAGCCAGCGCGGGACGGCACCTGAGTGTGCGGCCTGTCCCCGGCAGGTGACGCGCCGGTGGCGCATGTTTCCGCGAATGCCGGTGACGATGCCGACGGGTTTGTCCTTGGCAATCAGCACGGGTCCCTGCTCGATGTGAAGCTCAATCCAAGAGTGGAAACGGCTGACGTCGGTCAAAGCTCTGGCGCGTTCGATCAACTTTATGTCGACCACCGGAGCGGACCATGTTGTCAGCCAGGCTTTCGCCCGTGTCGCGGTGTTCGGCTCGACAGGTCTGCCGCGGTGAGCTGCCCGAAGAGCGCACGCGACCCGAAGTAACACGGGCCGCCGTACCAGGCGCTTTCTTCACCGCGTAGAACGTAGACTTCCAATGTGCGAAGCAAGGGCGCGTTGCGGCGCGCGGCCAGCAACGCCATGAACGACGCGATGACCCCGGCGGCGCCGTCGAAGTTGCCGCCCTGCGGGACGCTGTCGAGATGCGAGCCGGAGGCGACGACGGGAAGATCGGGCTCCTTTCCGGGCAGGGCAACGATCAGATTTCTTGCCGCGTCCCAGCGCGTTTCAAACCCGTGCTCTAAGCCGAGCGCTTCAACGACCTGCATGGCTTCGGTTTCACCGGGTCCATACGTCTCGCGACTGATCCCGACACCGTCGAACGACATCTCATGAAACTGATCGAACAAGCGTGCTGCCAGTTGCCGGCGCTCGCTGTCCATCACCTCCGTGAAAGAGGGGCGCGCTCGGTTGGAACTTGCGACATCACTCGGCATGGAAGCCTCCAAAACAAAAACGGCGCCCCAAAAAATGCGCCGCCGATTGCTCAGGAAGCGATCAACTTTAGCGAAGCGCCGATCGTTGCACAAGCGCTGCTTTGCGATGTGGTTTAAGACACGGTCAAGCGCGTGCCGCCGGCGCCCTGCCAAGGCAACGGCCCGGGCAGGGCCGTGTGCACGGCAAGTTCCTGTGCCCCATCAGCCATATAATTTGACGGGCAATCTGCAGCTAACGCCATTGCCGGAGTTGAGAACGGTTTAAGATGCAAGGCGCAGACAACGGACTGTCACAGGAGGTCCCGGTGAAGGGTGTCGTATTCGTTGGCGATCGCAAGCTGGAAATTCGGGAGTTTCCCGATCCGGAACCAGGACCGCATGATGTCGTGATCGAGATCAAGGCTTCCGGAATGTGCGGCAGCGACCTGCACACGTATCGTGCGCCAGCCAACCCTGGTGGTGTCGTCACCGCGGAATCGTGCGCAGGGCCGGGGTCGTCGCCGGGCATGAGCCGTGCGGTGTCGTCGCGGCAGTTGGTTCGGCCGTCACCGAACGCGAAGCCAGGATTGGCGATCGCGTCATGAACCACCACTACGATGGCTGCGGAACCTGCAAGCACTGCCGGGGCGGGTGGACACAAATGTGCGCCGATGGCCCGATCGTTTACGGGTCAGCGGAAAAACGGCGGCCATGCGCACTACATGAAGGCGCCTGCGCATTCGCTTGTGCGGCTGCCGGACGAGTTGTCCTTCGTGACCGGGGCTGCGATCTCCTGCGGCACGGGCACGGCGTGGGGTGCATTGAAACGCCTCAATCTGCAGGGCGGCGAAACGATTGCGATTTTCGGTCAAGGCCCGGTTGGTCTTTCGGCAACGCAATTGGCCGCCGACATGGGTGCGCGGATTATCGCGATCGACGTGTCACCGGCGCGGCTCGAGCTTGCCAAATCTTTCGGCGCTGATCTGACGATCGATGGGCGTAACAACGATCCGGTCGAAGCGATCCGTGATCTGACGCGTGGCGAGGGCGCTCACAAAACGCTCGACTGCTCATCGGCGCCCGAAGCGCGCCGGGCGACGGTGCAGGCCGTGCGTGCGTGGGGGACGGCGTGCTTCGTTGGCGAACGCGGAGAAGTGACGCTTGAAGTCAGCCCGGACCTGTTGCGCCGCCAGGTCACGCTTGTCGGCTCCTGGACGTTCTCCAAGCAAGGCCAGGCGGAATGCGCCGAGTTCATCGCGGACCGTAAACTGGATGTCGAAAAACTCTTCACCAACCGCTGGCGCCTCGAACAGGCGGATGAGGCCTACAAGCTGTTCGACCAACAAATCACCGGAAAGGCTGTCATCCAACCAAACGGATAGGGGCAATGGCGCTGCGGTTGGTTTGAGAGAAGACATCGAAGCGTGGCGCAAATCGGGACCGGACGGCCGGCCCCGGACCAGGTGTGAGCAGTTCGGTGCCGGCTCTTGCGGTGACGCGTGACGGACCTCGACATGCCTTCCTCCAGGGTCCGGTTCAATTCCTGATACCGGTCGTGAGGTCGCCAGGCGCACGGTAATATAAGGAGTTATGATGCGCATTGGATTGGTTCATGCCGTCGCCGTTGCGATGGCGCCGATTGCGGCAGCGTTTCAGCAGGCGTGGCCGGAGGCGGAACTGGCAAACCTTCTGGACGATCGCCTGTCCGTCGACCGGGCCAAGGACAGCACTTTGACGCCAGCGATGTTTGCGCGGGTTCGTCGGCTGGCCGACTACCTCGACGACATCGGTGTAAACGGCATCTTGTTTACCTGTTCCGCCTTCGGAGAAGCAATCGAGGCGGTGGCGCGGGACAAAGCGATGCCCGTCCTGAAACCCAACGAGGCGATGTTCGAGGCCGCGCTTGAGCAAGGGCGGCGGATCGGCATGTTGGCAACGTTCGAGCGTTCGGTCGCCTCGATGGAGCAGGAGTTCGCCGAATTGGCGGCAGCCCACGGTCTCGCGGCGTCGATCGAGACGGTATGCGTGCCCGACGCGATGACAGCATTGCAGTCCGGCGATGGCGCGCGTCACAATGCGCTGCTTGCCGAGGCGGTTCCGCGACTTGCGGCCTGTGATGCGATCATGCTGGCGCAGTTCTCGACATCGGTCGCGCGGGACGCGGTGAGCGCCGCCGTCGATCGGCCGGTCTTGACCAGCCCGGACAGTGCGGTGGCCAAATTGAAGGTCTTGCTCGGGGATGCGGCGTTATGCGAACGCGTCGAGCAGGCAGCGGCAGGGGAGGAGAAATGACATGAGTGGTCGTCAGGTGAGTGCATTGCCGTTCGAAGCGGCGTTGGGCGCGGAGATCAAGGGTGTTGATCTTGGCACGGCGAGTGACGATGACGTACGTGCGATCCGTTCGGCGCTCGACGAGCATCTCGTGCTGTTGTTTCGCGGGCAGCAAATCAGCGATGCGCAACTGGTGGCAACCAGCGCCAAATTCGGCAAGCTCGATATCCCCGGCGTCAATCCGACAGGCAAGCCGTTTCATGACACGCATCCCGAGATCAACGTCATCTCGAACATCGTGCGCGATGGCCAGCCGGCGGGCAATCTCGGCGCCGGCGAAGCGGTCTGGCATGCAGACATGACCTACAACGACGTGCCGCCGCGCGCAGCGCTGCTTTACGCGCTCGAAATTCCGCCCGAAGGCGGGGCAACCTACTTTGCCAATATGTATGCGGCCTACGACGCGCTCGACGATGACCTCAAGTCGCAGATCGAGGACAAAGTTGCAATCCACGATGCGTCTCACAACAGTGCCGGAATGCTGCGCAAGGGCTACCAGGAGACAACCGACGTGCGCGAGACGCCCGGTGCGCGCCATCGGCTGGTGCGGGTCAATGCCAAGACCGGCGGCAAAGCGCTGTTTCTCGGACGACGGCCGCGCAGCTACGTGCCGGGCCTCTCGGTTGCAGACAGTGACCGGTTGCTCGATCGATTGTGGGCACATGCCACCGAGGCGCGGTTCGTCTATCGCCACGAATGGCGGGTTGGCGATGCGCTAATGTGGTCCAACTGCGAGGTGTTGCATCGGCGGGATGCGTTCGATCCGGGTGCGCGGCGTCGAATGCACCGTACGCAGATCGGGACCTACTGGGATGAGGCGGCATGAGTGATGCTGCGCCGGGCCGGGGGGCGCTCGATGGTCTGGTCGTTCTTGAACTGACGACGATGTTGGCGGGCCCGTTCGCCGGCATGCTGCTCGCCGACCAGGGCGCGCGCGTCATCAAGATCGAGCCGCCGGGAGGAGAATCGACACGTCAGGTCGGGCCGCACCCGGCGGGTGCCGTGACACCTGATGAGGGTGGCTATGGTGCCTACTTCGCGTCGATCAACCGCAACAAAGACTCGCTGACGCTCGATCTCAAGTCAGACGCCGGCAAGGATGTGCTTCGGCGGCTGGTCGAGAAGGCGGATGTGCTGCTCGAGAACTATCGCGCCGGGGTGATGGAGCGCCTCGGGCTCGGCTATGAAGACTTGGCGGAAATCAATCCGCGCCTCGTTTACGCGGCGTTGCGCGGGTTCGGAGATCCGCGCACGGGTAAAAGTCCGATCGTGCACTGGCCGGCCTACGATGTCGTGAGCCAGGCCATGGGTGGGCTGATGCAGATCACGGGCACTCAAAAGGGTGGCGATCCGACCAAGGTCGGGCCGGGTGTCGGCGATCTCGTGCCGGCGATGCAGAGCGTGATCGGTATCCTGGCTGCGGTTTGGCGGGCAGGGCGCAGCGGGCGCGGCCAGTTCGTCGACGTCGGGATGGTGGACGCAGTTTTGTCGATCTGCGAGCGCGCGATCTATCAGCGCTCCTATACCGGAGCGATCGCCGGACCGGAGGGCAACGGGCATCCGCTGCTGTGCCCGTTCGGGATGTATCCGGCTAAGGACGGGCACGTCGCAATCGGTATTCCGCGCGATGACTTCTTCGCGCTGTTTGCCGAATTGATCGGGCAGGCGGGGCTGGCAGCCGATCCGCGCTATCAAAAGAACGATGACCGGGTGGCGCACCAGGCGGACGTGGAGGCGATCGTCACGGCGTGGACGTCGGCGCGGACCAAGGCCGAGATCGCCGAGGTGCTGGGTGGCAAGGTGCCGTTCGGGCCGATTCAGACGTCGGACGACATCGTGGCGAGTGCACATGCTGCCGCGCGCGGTATGTTGAGGCAGGTCGAGCATCCCGGCACCGGCCAATGCTTCACGCTGGTCGATACGTCGATCAAGCTTAGCGAGACACCGGGCGGTATTCACAGGCGCGCGCCACTGGCCGGCGAGCACAATGCAACGGTGCTCGCGGAATTCGGGTTTTCATCTGAGGACGTTGCCGCCCTGCGGCGGTCAGGTGCGCTCGGCTGAGGCCTGCCGGCGGTTGTGCGTGCTTGCCTTCATGTTTGGTTCCATCACCGCTGCACTTTTGCTCCGGCAAACTGCTGCAAAATCTCTCCGGCGTTGACAGCCAGCATCATCATGTGTCGCCGCGCTAGGGGCTGGCTTTTGCATCGCCCATGCTCCGATTCTCGAGGTTTGAGAAGTATAACATTCCCCAATTCCGGCAAGCACAAACAGAGAACGAAGGAGAGAATCGTATTGACAACGTGCATACCATATCGTATTTACGTTGTCAGTACCCGAGTTGAAAAGGAGCGTAGCCAATGGCGCAAGCTGCACACAACATGATGTCTTTTCTTGCTCCCTCGCCGAGCAAGACCGTATCGCGTGGACAGAAGCGCTCCATCACCTTCAAAGTGACGGATGATGAGCGCGATATGATCGATTGGGCTGCCGCCGCTGCCGGTGAAAATCGCACTGAATTTCTCGTTAAGAGTGCTCGCGAGCGAGCAATCAATTTCCTTGCCGATCAAAGAGTATTCCGACTGGATTCTGAAGATTGGGATGCCTTTACAGCTGCTCTAGATGACGATGCTCTGCCAAGCGCGGCTATGGTGGACTTCATGAACGAGCCATCGCCATGGCAGGAAACTTAGCAGGACAACAAGGTGGTGGCGGGCTGGTTTCATCGCCTGCCAACTTAAGTCGCGGGCATATTGTCCGCGGCTTTGACTGTGGCGAGCCAGCGCTGGATGACTGGCTCAAGAATGACGCCTTAAAGGCAGGCGTGGTTGGTGATGCCGTTACAAAGGTGGTCTGCAAGCCACGAGGGCGAACAGTTGTTGGATACTACGCACTCGCTGCTGGGCGAGTTGATCGCCATGATGTATCCGGCAGCCTCGCAAGAAATGCTCCGAAAGAAGTCCCGGTCATTATTCTCGCGCGATTGGCGATCGATAAGAGGTCGCAAGGGCTTGGCATAGCAAAAGCTTTAATTCGTGATGCGCTTCGACGGGCGGTTAACGCGGCCAAATCAATCGGCGCGCGAGCTGTTATTGTCCACGCCCTGAACATTCAACTCGTCGGCTTCTATAAGAGGTTGGGATTTCAGCAGGTCGAAAAACAGCCGACTACGCTGTACTACCCGATGAAGAAACTGATCACTGCTGCGTCTGGCAAGCGCAAATAGACATCTATTTCCGCCATTGCGTAGCTGTTACTGGAAGCAAAGTCTGACGCTCAACGTGCGCCCGTTGCGATGACGCCGGCTTCAATCAGCTCTTGGCGCTCGGTTTCCGAGATGCCGAGTTCGGCGAGTACGGCGTGCGTGCTTTGACCGGCGCGCTCCGGTGGGGTCAGGTCGCGCGGGGTTGAAAGATTGGAAGAGAAGCCAAGGCCCGGTACGCCGATCGTGCCATCGATGCCCAGGGCTGGCACCTGATCGATGCAGCCCAAGGCTGCCAGTTGGTCCAACGCGAAGACTTCGTCGATCGTGCGCACCTTTCCGGCGGGCACCGAGGCGGCGGAGAGCTTCGCCTCCCAGGCCAGGGCGGTGTCGGTCAGAAACGCCTGGCGCAGCGAGGCTGCGGCTTTTTTCTTCTGCGCTTCATCGAGAGGGCGGCGGGCCTGCACCAGAGCGAGTTCGTCCGACAGGTCCGAGATTCCGAGTGCGGTGATGAGGTTTGCTGCCTGGGCCGGCGTGTTGGCGGTGACCATGAGAAAGCCGTCGGCCGTTTCGAAGCGGCCGGCGAACGGGCTGTCGGAGAACGGCTGGTTACCGGTCGGTTCGCGCAACTCGCCGGTCGTCTGGTAGTGTGCCGCGGCGGCGGCCAGCGTCGGTAGCGCCGAGGCCAGCATGGTGACGTTGATGTGCTGGCCCTCGCCGGTTGCCCGGCGCTGATAGAGGGCTGCGAGAATGGCGATGACGGCGTTGAAGCCTGCCAGATAATCGGTGATCGGAATGCCGGACCGCATCGGGCCGGTTTCGCGCGTGCCGGTCGTGCTCATCAGGCCGCAGACACCCTGGACGATGTGGTCGTAGGCCGGGGCATCGCGCATCGGCCCGGTCGGGCCATAGCCGGTCAGGCTGCAATAGACGATGTCCGGGCGCACATCACGAATAGCGTCGTAGCCCAGACCAAGCCGGTCCATAACCCCGGGACGAAAGTTTTCAAGCAGTGCGTCCGAGGTGGCTGCGAGACGTTTGAAGAGGTCTTTGCCGCGCGGGTCCTTGAGGTTGAGCCGGATCGAGCGCTTGCCCGCGCTTTGGGCGATGTGGGAGGCGCCGAGGCCGGCTGCGCGCATCTCTTCGGTACCACCGTGGTAGCGCACGAAGTCGGTTGCATCGAGACTGTCGATGCGGATCACCTCGGCACCCATCAGATGGAGCTGGTAGGAGGCGAACGGGCCGGCGACGACATGACTGGCATCGAGCAGGCGAAGACCGGTGAGCGGTTGCAAGGTGATCCCTCCGTCACGGATTCGGTGATGACTGGCACGAAGGCGTGCGCGTCGGGACGATCCCAGACCGCACGGTGGCGCTGGTCAAGCGATCGATTGCACGATGGGGCGAATTGTGCGTGCGACCCGGACGTCTCAGGTGGGTTCTCAGATGGTCTCCGGCAGCGTGATGTTGGCTGCGACGATCAGGTCTGCGGCGGTCGGGCTGCATGCGATCGGCATGTCGTGGACGATGGCAAGGCGGATCAAGGCCTGCAGGTCGACATCGTTGGCGTGCTCGGCCTGAGGGTCGGCGAAAAAGACCACGGCGTCGAGTTCGCCGGTTGCAATCATCGCACCGAGCTGCTGATCGCCGCCGCGCGTCCCGCGATTGAGGCGCTGAATTGTGAGTTCGGGATGGGCCGCATGCAGCATGGTGCCGGTGCCGCCGGTGCAAATCAGACGATGGCCGGCAAGCGCCCTGGCGTGGCGCGCAACCCAGGCGGCGAGATGGGTCTTGCGGGCATTGTGGGCGACGACACCGATGCGGCGTGGAGCGGTGGCCAAGCGCGCCGCGCTGAGGGTGATGGCAAGGATCGATCGGACCTGCTCGGTCAAACCTGCCCCTTCCGCCGGAAACTCCCCACTCAACGCCGCCGTGCCGACGGTGAAGGCTGCCGCGCCGGCGCGTGCGACCGTGTTGACGCGTTCGGCGGAGTCGATGCTGCCGGCAACAACGACGGGTTTGTCCGTTGCTTTGCAAACAGCGTGCATCAGATCGGGCACGTCGCCGGCAAAGCGGTATGCGAGGAGGTCCAGTCCGTGCACGCCTTCAAGATCGGTAAGGGCGCGGGCGCTGCCGGCGATGTCAGCAATGCTGCCCTCAAGCACACTCGGATGGCCGACGATGCGGCCCGGAAACGGAAAGTAGCGGATCGGGTGGGTGCGAATGATGGGCACGACCGCCTCGGCCCGGGTGCCGCCCAGCAGGCAATCGACGTCCAGCTCGATTGCCGCGCGGGCCGAGGTAAGTTCGCTCTCGGCATCGAGGCTGACGACTTCGAGATAGGAGCGGCCGCCGGCTGCGCGAATGTCATCGGCGAGCGCTTTGAGCTCTGCAATCGGCAGGCCGACATCCTTGAAACCGATGTGGCGCGCGCCGCCGGCAAGCACCTCTTCGAGCCGTGCGCGCGCATCGGGAACAGTGCGGTCCTGGGCGGTGAGCATGAAGATGAAATTGAAGCTCATGGCGTCGTCGCCTTGCTGCGGGCGTCGATGAGGCGGGCGGCCTGAATGACCGCTTCGCGCAAGCTTGCCGGGTCGGCGATGCCCTTGCCGGCAATGTCGAACGCCGTGCCATGGTCCGGACTGGTGCGGATGAACGGCAGTCCAAGCGTGATGTTGACGCCGTTCTCGAGGCCCAGGTATTTGATCGGGATCAGGCCTTGGTCATGATACTGAGCGACGACGACATCGAACAGACCGCGGCGAGCCTGCATGAATACCGTGTCGCCCGGCCACGGCCCGCTAGCGTCGATGCCATCGGCGCGGGCGCGGTCGATGGCAGGTGTGATGATCTCGATTTCTTCGCGGCCAAACAAACCGCCTTCACCGGCGTGCGGATTTAGGCCTGCGACGGCGACGCGCGGCGAAGACACGCCAAACCGTCGTGTTCCTTGATGCGCGAGGCGGATGGCGGCAAGAACGTTTTCGACCGTGATCTGGGCAATGGCATCGCGCAATGCGCAATGAATGGTGACGAGGACGACGCGGAGCTGGTCGTTGGCAAGCATCATGGCGACGCGGTCGGCGCCGCCCAAGTCTGCAAGCATTTCGGTGTGACCGGGATAGGCGATGCCGGCTGCCGAAAGCGCCTCCTTGTTGATGGGTGCTGTTACGATTGCAGCGATGCGCCCGTCTCTGGCGAGGTCGATGGCGGAGCGAACGTAGTCGAATGCCGCGGTGCCAGCGATGGTGCTCACCGTGCCGATCGCGATATCATCCAGCGGTGGACCGGCATCGATAACGTTGACGGTGCCGGCGGCGCTCGGTGCTTGCTGCGGGGCCGGTACCGTGCGGACTTCGATGTCGATTGGCAAGGCCCTTGCGACGCGCCTTAGATGGGCGCTGTCGCCAATGATGACGAGGCGTGCAGCCAAGTCCGGATCGGCGGCCACCTTGAGCGTAATTTCCGGTCCGATGCCGCTTGGATCGCCCATCGTAACCGCGATCGGCTTGTGTCGGCCGGGCGTTGCGGGCTCATGTGTGGTTGCGGCGCTCATTGATCGCCTCCGATCGCGCGGCCAGACGTGGTGCGATCGCGCTGTGGTGCGCTTGCCGACGGTACGCAGACAATGACGATGTACGGTGCCAACTTCGCAGACCCCTTCTCACCTGAGACGACTCGTAACACAGTTGGGGCGGCAATACAGGATGGTCGTGACGTTGGCTTTGAGTTCGGTGAAGGCAAAGAAGCAGGATTGGCGCAGATGATCCACGTTGCCGGCGTGATTGATGAGACCGAGGCGGGGATGTTGATCGGATGCGGTGTGCGCTACCTCGGGCTTCCTCTGGTTCTCGATCATCATGCTCAAGACCTGTCGGTGGCGGACGCCGCCGGTATCGTTCGACGGTTTGGCGATGCGGCAACGTTCTTCGTGATCACGTACCTCGCATCGGAAGGTGACATCGCGGCGCTGTGCGAGGAGGTCGGCGTCCGGACCGTGCAGCTGCACGGGGAGGTGCCGGTCAGGCATCTCGAGCAGCTCAAGGCACGCGCACCTCGATTGCGGATCATCAAAAGCCTGATCGTCGGGCGTGCCGAGGAGCCCGATCTGATCGAACTGATGCAGTCCGCCGCGCCCTACGTGGATTCGTTCATAACCGACACGTTCGACCCGTCGACCGGCGCAAGCGGTGCCACCGGGAAGGTGCACGACTGGACGGTGAGCCGGCGCATCGTCGAGGCGGCCGGACGCCCGGTGATCCTGGCCGGTGGTCTGACGCCGGAAAACGTCGGTGCCGCGATCGACCAGGTGCGGCCGGCAGGTGTCGATGTCCACACCGGGATCGAAGGGCCGGACGGGCGCAAGGACGAGGTCTTGACGCGCAGGTTCGTTGCCGAAGCGCGTGCCGGGCTGAAGCGGATGAAGACGTAAGCCTCGACCATTTCCGCCTTGGGCGGAATCACACCGCCTGCCCACTCCCCCGCCCGGCCGCCCAAAACCACGATTGCATGGGCGGCCGGGAGGGGGAGTGGGACGGTTCCAGCTAAACCTGAGACGCTCTAAGTGCGACGTCGGCGGCTCAGGCCGCGATACGACCTGCCGGTTGTGTGTCCAGCTCGGCACTTAGAAGACCGGCGAGATGGGCTGCAATCGCACCCATGCCGCTGGCCGCACCGTGACGAGCCGCTCTTGCCTCTGCATCTGGATTGTAGTTGGTGTTCGTATTGACGTCGTAGCTGAACGTATTGCCGTCCGCGTCGACGATAAACTCGATGCCGGCAATGGCGATGTCGTTGGCGGCAAGGAATGCCTCCCAGGCCGGTATCAACGGATGGCCGAAACCTTCGATAATGCGGAACTTTTCTGCAGGCGCCGCCGCCGGGCAGACCGCGGAGCCGTCGTCGATCTGGCATACGTCGGCCGGGCATAGCTCAAAGCCTTCGGAGGTGTCGACGCGGACCGCGTAAAGAAATTTGCCGCCGACGAACTCGACACGCGTGATGAACGGGGCAGGCGCCTCGATGTAGCGCTGGATGAGCGTGATGCCGTCGATCGAGAGCTCGAACTCATCGCTCGCCAGGTGCTCGTCAAGCGCTGCCGCCGATCGCAAGAGCTTGACGCCAAGGCCCTTGCCGGCGCGGTTGTGTTTCAGGATGAGCGGGAAGCCGAAACGCCCGGCGGCCGCAGCGATGTTGTTGCGACCGACAACGGCAATCGTATCGGGGATTGGGATCGCAAACGGCTTCAGCGCTTCGTACTGGGCGACCTTGGAGAGTTCGAGCTGCAGGGCGCGTTCGCCGTTGACGACGGTTCGGCCGTGACGCTTGAGCCAGGCGAGGGTCGCTGCAGTTAGTTCCGGTGCGTAGCGATGGCCGCGCGTGTGGGATGATGCGCTCATGCGGTTATAGAAGACGCCGGCAGGCGGTTCGGCGTTCAGATCAATCGTCCCTTCCGACAGATGCCACGCAATGTACGGTGTTTCGAGTGCATCCAAGTGGGCGCGAAGGGGCACAACCCATTCGTCGTTTTCGTGCAGGATGTAAACATGCGGACGGGCATTGTCGGGTGGGATTAACATCAGGGACCATCTCAGTTTGGTTATTGGTGGTTTCACGCAGTTCGAGCAAGTCGTATATAGTTGATCTCAAAGGCGTTTCGGCATCCCGGGCAAAAATAAAAACATGTTTCGCGGGTGTGGCGTCGCGGCGACTGACCTGTTCCGGCAACGCCAACAAAAGGGGGATCGGTTTTCGGTTGGAGGCAAATCGGTAGAACCAGTTGCCCGACCGGTCCTTCCGACGACGCCGGGCGTTTGAAGCGAGGCGTAAATATTCAAATATTTGAATGTTATAACGCTTTAATTTGTATGGATATAATTTGCAGTGCGCCAATTGCCAGCCACGCATCGGGAGACTAGACTGTCGCCAAAACAAGAATAGCAAACTGCTGGGGAACGCACTGGATGGGTAGCGGAGCGGTGTCTGCTGCGGACGACGCGCATCTCGTCATCGACGAGGACATGGTGCGCTCCCAGATCTATGCGCTGCTCGCGAAATTCCTTTCCAAGCCTCCGACATCCGACGACCTTGCTGCCGCCAGCGCTCTAGGCGCTGACCACGGGACGCCGCTTGGTGCTGCCATCGGCGTTTTCGCCCGTGTTGCCGGAGGTTCGACCGCGGCGGCCGTGGCAGAGGAATATCAGGCCTTGTTCGTCGGCGTTGGTCGTGGCGAACTGCTGCCCTACGGGTCTTACTATCTGACGGGCTTTCTGCATGAAAAACCGCTGGCCAAGCTGCGTAACGACATGGCCGAATTCGGGCTGGTGCGCAGCAAGGATGTCAGCGAGCCCGAGGACCACGCCGCCGGAGTGCTGGAGGTGATGGCCGGGCTGATCGACGGGCGTTTCGGCAAACCGGCCAGCGTCCAGCAGCAACAGGAATTCTTCGATGCCCACATCGGGTCCTGGATGAACGTGTTCTTCCGCGATCTGGCCGAGGCGTCGTCGTCCGCGCTCTACGCCGCCCTTGCCGAGGTTGGATTGCGGTTTCTCGAAATCGAGACCGAGGCATTCCGCATGGACTGACCACATGGACTGAACGAAAACCGGTGGAGTTCGACTTCGAAGGGCAGTGGGAGAAGAGGGTTGCAAATGGCCCCTCTTGAACAACAAGGAGAAACGAAATGAAGCAGGACAAGGGTGAGGTCAAAGCCGACCGCCGCAGCTTCCTGAAACTCGCCGGGGCGGGTGCGGTGCTGGGGGGCGCGGCCGTGGCCGGAAGCGGTGGCGCGCAGGCGCAAACCGCGCCGGTCGATGACGGCCAAGGCCGCTACCAGGAGACCGATCACGTCCGCAAGGTCTACGAGCTTTCCCGTTTCTAGGTTCGGCAACCTTTATTTTGTTCACTTGAAACTTCATGGCCTTGACCGGCCAACGAGGAGACAATCATGCTCAGGAAGAAGATGCGCGGGGTTGCGCAAGGCCCCCGAATGTCATCTGCCATAGGAGAGCTGGCGAATACGACGATAGATCGTCGCGCGTTTCTCAGAAATTCAGGTCTTGCCGTTGGCGGACTGACGGCTGCCGCCGCGGTGACCAGCGGAGGCGGCCGCGTTGAAACGGCTCAGGCGGCCAGCGCCGGCAAGGGTAAAATCGAGATTAAGAAATCCGTCTGCACGCACTGCTCGGTCGGCTGTACCGTGCTGGCCGAAGTGCAGGGCGGCGTCTGGGTCGGCCAAGAGCCAGGCTTCGACAGCCCGTTCAACCTCGGTGCTCACTGCGCCAAGGGGGCATCGGTGCGTGAACATGCGCACGGTGAGCGACGCCTCAAGTACCCGACCAAGCTGGTTGGTGGAAAGTGGGAGCGGATTTCGTGGGATCAGGCGATCAACGAAATCGGCGACAAGATGATGGAGATCCGCAAGCAGTCGGGACCGGACTCGGTCTACTGGCTCGGATCGGCCAAGCACAACAACGAGCAGGCCTACCTGTTCCGGAAATTCGCGGCGTTCTGGGGGACGAACAACGTCGATCACCAGGCGCGGATTTGTCACTCGACCACGGTTGCCGGTGTTGCAAACACCTGGGGCTACGGTGCGATGACGAACTCCTATAACGACATCCACAACTCTCGGGCGATGATCCTGATCGGGTCGAACCCGTCGGAAGCCCACCCGGTGGCGCTGCAGCACCTGCTCAAGGCCAAGGAGCAGAACAATGCGGCGATGATCGTGTGCGACCCGCGGTTCACACGGACGGCGGCACACGCCACGGAGTATGTGCGGTTCCGTCCCGGTACGGATGTCGGCCTGATCTGGGGTATCCTCTGGCACATCTTCGAGAACGGCTGGGAAGACAAGGAATACATCCGCCAGCGCGTCTGGGGTATGGACCAGATCCGTGGTGAAGTTGCCAAATGGACACCGGAAGAAACCGAGAAGGTAACCGGTGTTCCGGGCTCGCAGCTGCGCCGCGTCGCACGTACGCTTGCGACCAACAAGCCGGGCACGCTGATCTGGTGCATGGGCGGTACGCAGCACACCAACGGCAACAACAACACGCGGGCCTACTGTGTGCTGCAGCTGGCGCTCGGCAATATCGGCCGTGCCGGTGGCGGTGCCAACATCTTCCGGGGCCACGACAACGTGCAGGGCGCGACGGACTTTGGTGTCCTGTGCCACACGCTGCCGGGCTATTACGGCATCAAGGCCGGTTCGTGGAAGCACTGGTGCCGGGTCTGGGATGTCGACTACGACTATATGGTCGGTCGGTTCCAGGACAAGAAGCTGATGCAGAAGGCCGGCATGCCGGTTTCGCGCTGGATCGACGGTGTGCTTGAGGCCAAGGACAACATCGATCAGCCGGACAACGTGCGTGCGATGGTGTTCTGGGGCCATGCGCCGAACTCGCAGACACGTCTGCCGGAAATGGCCAAGGCCATGGAGAAGCTCGACCTGCTGGTCGTGATTGATCCTTATCCGACGATGTCGGCCGTAATGAGCGAGAAGAAGGACAACGTCTACCTGCTGCCGGCGTCGACGCAGTTCGAAACCTACGGTTCGGTGACGGCATCCAACCGCTCGCTGCAGTGGCGCGACAAGGTCGTCGAGCCGCTGTTCGAATCGCTGCCCGATCACACGATCATGGCCAAGTTCGCGAAGAAGTTCGGATTCGACAAGGAGATCTTCAAGCACATCAAGGTCAGCGACAAGGACGAGCCGCTGATCGAAGACATCACCCGCGAATTCAACAAGGGGATGTGGACGATCGGTTATACCGGCCAGTCGCCGGAGCGCATCAAAGCGCACATGGCGAACCAGCACACCTTCGACAAGACCACCTTGCAAGCCAGGGGCGGACCGGTCGATGGCGACTACTACGGCATGCCGTGGCCGGCATGGGGCACCGCCGAGATGAAGCATCCGGGAACGCCCAACCTTTACGATCCTTCGAAGCCGGTCGCCGAAGGCGGGCTGTGCTTCCGGGCGCGTTTCGGTGTCGAGCGCAACGGCGAAAACCTTCTTGCCGAGGGTTCCTATCCGGTCGGATCGGAAATCCAGGACGGTTATCCGGAATTCACCATGGCGATGCTCAAGAAGCTCGGCTGGGACGGTGATCTCACGGATGAAGAGCGCCAGGCGATCGAAAAGGTGGCCGGTGACAAGACCAACTGGAAGACCGACCTTTCAGGCGGTATCCAGCGGGTTGCGATCAAGCACGGCTGTGCACCGTTCGGGAACGCGAAGGCCCGCACCGTGGTGTGGAACTTCCCTGATCCGATTCCGACGCACCGCGAACCGCTCTATACCAACCGGCGCGATCTGCTCGACAAGTATGCCACCTACAAGGATCGGAAGATGTATCGTCTGCCGACCCGATACGAGTCGATTCAGAAGCAGGATTTCTCGAAAGAGTATCCGATCATTCTGACATCCGGTCGTTTGGTGGAATACGAGGGCGGCGGGGACGAGTCACGCTCGAACCCGTGGCTGGCGGAACTCCAGCAGAACATGTTCGTGGAGGTCAATCCGGTCGACGCCAACAATCTCGGCATCAAGGATGGTGAGATGGTCTGGGTCGAAGGCCCGGAAAAGGGCAAGGTCAAGGTCATGGCCATGGTTACCGAGCGGGTCGGCAAGGGCGTCGCCTTCATGCCGTTCCACTTCGGCGGTCACTTCCAGGGCGTCGACCAAAGGGACAAGTATCCGAAAGGTGCCGATCCCTATGTCCTCGGTGAAGCTTCCAACACTGCACAAACCTACGGGTACGACTCGGTCACCAACATGCAGGAGACCAAGGCAACCCTGTGTAAGATCTCACGCGCATAAGGAGACGCACAAATGGCTCGGATGAAGTTTCTCTGTGACGCAGAGCGCTGCATCGAATGCAACGCGTGCGTCACCGCATGCAAGAACGAGAACGAGGTGCCGTGGGGTGTGAACCGGCGGCGCGTCGTTACCATCAACGACGGCAAGCCGGGTGAGCGCTCGATCTCGGTTGCCTGCATGCACTGCTCGGATGCGCCGTGCATGGCGGTGTGCCCGGTCGACTGCTTCTACCAGACCGACGACGGTGTGGTTCTCCACTCCAAGGATCTGTGCATCGGCTGCGGGTATTGCTTTTATGCATGCCCGTTCGGTGCGCCGCAGTTCCCGCAGGTCGGCAACTTCGGCAGCCGCGGCAAGATGGACAAGTGCACCTTCTGTGCCGGTGGCCCGGAAGAGAACATGTCCTCGGAGGAGTTCAAGAAGTACGGCCGTAACCGCCTGGCCGAGGGCAAGCTGCCGCTGTGTGCGGAAATGTGCTCGACCAAGGCGCTGCTCGCCGGTGACGGGGACGTTGTCTCCAACATCTACCGCGAGCGGGTCGTTGCCCGCGGGTTCGGCTCCGGTGCCTGGGGCTGGGGCAAGGCCTACCAGGGCAAGGCCGGTTAAGCGCGGCTTGCCAGCAAGGGCGACGGCGGGGCCGAAGGCGGGCGAGGTTCGCGCTGCCGGTTCGGTCGCAGCGTTGCCCGGTCGGCCCGGATCTCGAAAGATGCGGGCCAACGTGCAGACAGGATCGTGCCGTTTAGCTCACGCGGGCGGGGCGGAGCTTTTCCGTTCCGCCGTGCGGGTTGTCGAACGCCATCATTCCTGCATTGATTCACGAGGCCGGCTGCGTCTTGCGACGGGCCGGTTGGGGGCGGCGGGCGCAAACCGGTTGGGCCGGCCGCGGTGAGCGAAATCGGAGTTCGTGTTCATGTTCAGCTGTCCGGATCTCACGCACGTCGTGCGTCGTGGCCTTGCCGGGGCGAGAGGCCCGTCGCACAAGCCGGTCACAAGCCACCCTGCGGGAGGCTGGTTCGGCGTGTTCGGTGTGTTGGCGCTGTTGGTCTCGCTCCTGGCCGGTGGTTTCGTGTCCGGCACGGACGTTGCGCAGGCGCAATCGTCAGTGCGCCCGCCCGCCAATGCGACCACCAGCACGGTGCCGCGTGCCGGTACCCCCGTTACCGTACCCGGGCGCAGGTCGGTGCCGCCGGAGGTTCTCAAGCAGGGAGCGGTTCCGGGTGGTTCGCTCGGGACGCGCTCGCAGGCCGACATCTGGCGCAACCTGCGCGAAGGTGCGGCAGGGACCGTGTCGATCCCAGATGACAAGTCGGCACAGCTGATACGCGGAACACCGCAGCGCCTGAGTTCGGAAGCCGATATCCGCAAAGCGGTGGCCGAGCGCCAGCAGGGAGGCGCCGGGTCGATCATGTCCTGGGTGAATTTCCGGCAGGGACCGTTGGCGCGCTACAGCGGCTACGCAATGGGTGCGACGCTGGTCTTGCTGGCGTTGTTTTTCCTGGTGAGGGGGCGGTTGCGTGTCGACCATGGCATGTCGGGCCAGATGATCCAGCGCTTCACGTCAATTGAACGGCTGGGGCACTGGCTGCTTGCGGTGTCCTTCATCGTTCTGGCGATTACCGGTCTCAATCTGCTTTATGGGCGACAGGTGCTGATCCCGATTTTCGGTGGCGAGTTCTACGCAGGCGTGGCGTATGCCGGAAAGCTCGCCCACAACTATGTGGCATTTGCTTTCATGCTCGGCCTGGTGCTGATCTTCGTGAACTGGGTGCGCCACAACATTCCTCATCCACGTGACCTGCTATGGCTGCTCAAGGGGGGCGGAATCCTGATTAAGGGTGTGCATCCCTCGGCCAAGAAATTCAACGCTGGCCAAAAGATCGTATTTTGGCTGGTGATCCTCGGCGGTGTCTCGATCAGCCTTTCCGGACTGGCGCTGATGTTCCCGTTCCAGTTTCCGATGATGGAAAAGACGTTCGTGTTTCTGAACGGCTTCGGCTTCGATCTGCCGACCAAAGTGTCGGCTATCGAGGAGATGCAATACCAGTCGCTGTGGCATGCGGCTATGGCGGTGTTCCTGATCTGTGTGATCCTGGCCCACATCTACATCGGATCGATCGGGATGCAAGGTGCCATCGATGCCATGACGACCGGTGAGGTCGATGTAAATTGGGCGCGCGAACATCACGACCTGTGGGTGGAGGAAGAACTGGCCAAGGGCCGGGAGGTTCCAAGCGGCCAGGTTCAACCGGCCGAATAATGGCGAGCGGGCATGTTCGTGCGGTCGTGTGACGGTTCGGTGGTTGGTACGATGGCTGCTTGCCGGGCCATAAATGCTGCTAGGCAGGTGCTGCGGACGGGCTTTGCCGGGCGCGCAGGGAGCGGGCGTTCATGGCCCAGGCTGGCGAGGCCGCGTGCACTGGCACGGGCGGCGGCCGGTGAGAAATCGCGCGGGTGCAATTGCGTCAATGTGACTTTGGCGGTTCCTGCACTATGCGCGCTGCTGGTCGGATTGTCCTGGTTCGGGGCCGGACCTGTGCGGGCCGGTGACGAAGCGGCGCGGGTCAAGGCCGGGCACCTGGTTGGGCACGGCGGGCCGATACGCGCACTCGCCGCCGACCCGGCCAGCGGGCGTATCCTCAGCGGCAGTTTCGACTATTCCATGATGCTTTGGCAGGTCGATACGGACGGCCGGGGCCGGCAGATCAGGCGCTTTGACGATCACGACGGTGCGGTGAGCGCAGTTGCGTTTCATACCGACGGCCGCCACGGATGGGCTGGCAGCGACGACGGCAAGGTGCACCTTTGGGATCTGGAAAGCGGTAAGCTGGCGTATCGGTTTGATGGACATACGGCAAAGATCCTCGGCCTTGCGGTGACATCGGACGGGCGCCGGATTGCGTCCGCGAGCTGGGATCACACCGTTAGAGTATGGGACGTTGCCGAGCGCCGGCTGGTGTTCGAGCTCAAGGGACATACCGGCCCGGTCAATGCCGTCGCCTTCACGGTTGATGGGCGCATGCTGTTGTCGGCCGCCTACGACGGGACGCTGCGGCTTTGGGACATGAAGAGCGGTGACCTCAAGCGTGTCGCCTACAAGCACGGTTGGGGCATCAACGTCTTGCAGCGGGTCGGCGCCGGCAACCAGTTCCTGTTCGGTGGTCTCGACGGAACGGCGGCGATCTACGATCTCGGCAGCGGCGACATTTCCGAAAAACTGAAGGCGCACGAAAAACCGGTGCTTGCGCTGGCCGTTCTCGACAAACCCGGACTCGTCGCAACCGGTGGCGGCGGCGGAGAAATCCGCGTGTACCGGCAGGGCGACTGGGCGCTGCTTGAATCCTATACCAACCCATTGGGTCCGGTGTGGGCGATGGCGTTCGTCGACAGGGGCGCGCGGCTCTACTTTGGCAGCCTCGATGATTTTGCGATCGCCTGGCAGGTGAGCCCGCGCAAGCCGTTCGAAACCGTGCCGAGCAAATTTCCTCGCCGCTTCCAGGTCAGCAAGAACATTTCGCTCGGAGAGCGCCAGTTCGCGCGCAAGTGCAGCATTTGCCACACGTTGCGGCCGGACGATGCCAACCGCGCCGGGCCGACGCTTTATGGCGTGTTTGGCCGACCTGCAGGGACGCTTCCGGGCTATCCGTATTCGCGGGCGTTAAAGAGCCTCAAGATCGTGTGGACCGAGGAGACGATTGCGAAGCTGTTCGAGTTGGGGCCCGATGACTATACGCCGGGATCGAAGATGCCGCTGCAACGGATCAACGATAAGGCCAAACGCGATGCCCTGATCAGTTTCTTGAAGCAACGGACTGAGCCGGATACCGGTGGTGATGCCGGGGGAAAAGCGGGCGAACGTCGCTAGTGTAGCGCACCTGACGTTTGGCTGTGACGGCGGGGAGCGATATAGAGGCTGGTCGACGGACGGTCTTGTCGACTGGAGGCCGTAGCGCCGGGTGCCGGTTCTTGGGAAGCCGGTTTTGGGAAAATGACGGCGCTGCGATCGCGGACGCCACCCTCCGGCGCGGTTCCAGGCTGGTGGTGGAGCTACCGGCGATGTGTGGGGCCGCGCAGCGGCGCAGGACTGCCGAAGAAAGATTGGAGGCTTTGATGAAGGAAATTGTCCTGAGTATCGTGCTGACGGTCGCGATTAGCGTGGCTGCGGCGTTCGCGTTGGAAGCTATGGATTGGTCTGCGGAGGCCAAATTTACGTCCCAGCAGGGCAACGTGCGCATCAGGTAGTTCGGCGGTCTTGCCGGGTCGGTCTGGTCGACGAGGCGACGGCAGCCGATTGCGTGCGTGTGTCGGTAGCTACCAGATCGCAAACCGTACCCCGTGCCGATGCGACAAGACCAATAACAACTGATGCGCATGCGTTGGCGACAGGCCACGTGGAACACAGACAGGCAGGTGAAGGTAAACCGATGGACGAAGAGAAATTCAACATGTCGCTCAGGAAATTCCTGAAACAGGTCGGCGTGACGTCACAGCAGAAAATCGAGCAGGTCGTTCGCGACGGCCGGGCTGCCGGCAAGGGAAAGCTCAAGGTCAAAATGGTGTTGAGTGCGGAAGGGACCGATCTCAATCACGTCGTCGAGGGCGAAATCGAGATTGACTGATCCGTTTCCCATTGCGCTTCACGAGCCCGAATTCCCGCCGCTGCTGAGCGGCCGGCGCGTGCTCGAAGGCCAGGCCGTGCGAGAGGCCGCCATTGCCGGTGTGCGCGGACATGAATTGGGAGCCGGCGATGTGCTTTGGGCCGACGATCCCAGCCGCGTCGAGCTGGCGATCGTGCTCGAGCCGGAGGTCGCCCTGGCAACGGCGATCCAGATGCTGCCGCTCACCATGTGCGCCGTCGGTGACTGCATTGGCGTGCTGGCGCCGCCGCAGGTGGGTGTGATGTTTCGTTGGCCGGGAACGCTTCTGGTCAACGGGGCGGCCGCCGGTGAGGTAGCGCTTGATGTCGTGGACTGCGGTGAACGCGAGATACCCGAATGGATGGTGGTCGCGATCGCGCTTCGGTTCCGACATGCGCCGGGCGCGGCCGAGCCCGGCCACATCGGTGCCGACATCACGGCGCTCGCCGAGGAAGGTTGCGAGGAACTGACCCCTGCGCAACTGATCGAGTCGACGGCCCGGCATTTCCTGACGTGGCTCAATATCTGGCAGGACGACGGCTTTCGTGCGGTGCACCAGAGCTGGCTTGAACGTGTTGAAGGCCGCGATGAAATCGTTGCGGTCGCCGGGCGCTCGTCGCTGATTTATAACGTCAGCGTTCTCGGCCTCGACGAGGATGGCAACCTTTTGGTCCGCGACGGCGACGGCCCGGTGACTGCCTTGGCGCTGCGTGACGCGGTGACACTGCATGGCGATTGAGCTGCGCCGGATTGCAGGCGCGTTGCAGGACGGCCAGGGCCGCGGCCCGACTGAGAGTGCATCCGCGCAAAAGGAGTAAATGGCAGGTTATGGCCGGCGTTCGTTTTCTCAGGACGATCCGTTTTGATGCGACGGACACGTTTGTGTTTGCGAATGCCGCCGAACCGGACGAGTGGGCGGTGTCGGGAGCCTTCGCCTTCGCAGAACTGGCACAGCACGAGATTACCGGCAAGTTGCGGCAAGCGTTTGCGAACGGGTTCTTGGGCCTGACCTCGTTCGGGCGCGCAACATTTGCCTGCGTCGGCGAGTTGGGTGAAGGCGAGCGTGCCTTCCTCGAGCGACGACTGGCCGAGCATTTCGTCGAGCAGTATGGCGCGCCGGACATTGAAACCGCGCGACCGGCAGCGCGCGACGAGATCGAATTCGTCGCGGAACTGGTTCGCGATAGCGCGGTCAATACGATCTTTGCCGTGCACCGCGCGTTCGACGACGACGGCCGGATCCGGGAACAGTTCCGGCGTATCGAACAACGGATCAAAGATGGGCCGATTTGCGCCCGCGCCTGGGAGGTCGAGGATGAAGACGGGTGACGCTGGTCCTTCTGCCGGCATGCCGAAGTTTTGGAAGTCGTCCGGCCTGCACCTGGTGAAGCGCAACGACAACGGATGGCTGAGCGTGACCGATGACTTTCTTCGCGCTTACCTGACCCGGCCGGAGGTGCATCCGATCGAGGAGTCCTGTGAGCGGGAGATTGGCCTGTTCGAAGACCTGATGGCGGACCCGTTGCTTGCGGTCGACGAGGAGCGTCTCGGCGGGCTTGGCGATCGCGATGCGGCCGACAACTATCGGATCGTGCTGCGGTTTCGTGATGTGCTTGCCCGGGCCGGCACGCTGGAAGGGGCCTATCTGGCGCTAATCAGAGGTGGCAACATCGCCGTGCCGCCGGTGTTCATCGACCAACTCGTCCACGCCATCCTGGCAAACGTGCTCCGTGACGTGACCGACCCGATCCGGTTGCGGGCGGCGGAGTTGTTCTTTCGCGAGCAGTCGGTCAGCACGGACGATGGCATGATCATGCTTGCCGATCATGAGGTTGTCGAAATGCAGGCGAGGGCGGGAACGGGCACCATCGGTCAATTGCTGGCCGAGACCGGGGCGGCGATGCGTGAAGTCTCACTCGACGTGCTCGACGAGGACAATGCCGAGATCTACTGGCAGCGTTCGGAGCGCTTCGACACGGTGATCGACCTGCGCCACACGCGGCCCGGAAACAACGCGTTTGCGCGTGTCATCGAGCAGTGGGTGCGCCACTTCCTCGGTCTCGATGTCGCCGTGCAACCGGTTCGCGAAATCAGAGACGAGGCGTGGCGCTGGCACATCGGACTCGACCGAGAGGCAACGGCCATTCTCAATGCGCTCTATAACGGTGAAGATGTCGGCGACGGTGACCGCCAGCGTATCCTGGCGCTTTATCGCATGGAGTTTCCTGACCCTTCACGCGTGTTGCCAGATGTCTCGGGCAAACCCGTCTACCTTGGCCTTGCCATGAGCGGCGACAAGCTGCTGCGCGTCAAACCCCAGAACCTGTTGACAAACCTGCCGTTGCGCGCGGACGGTTAGAACCGACCGTGGAGCACGACCGGGCCGGGTGCCGCTTGGCCGGGAGGACAAGATGATGTCGGTTGCAAGCTACGTTCGCGAACTTCCAGATGGGGTCCGTTCGCGGATGATCGCCAACAACAACGGCCTCGACATGCACGTTCTGGAGGCCGGCTACGTGACGCCGGGGCGTCCTGCGGTGTTGTTACTGCACGGCTTTCCCGAGCTTGCATTCAGTTGGCGCCGGGTGATGCCGTTTCTGGCGGGGCTCGGCTACCACGTGATCGCGCCGGACCAGCGCGGATACGGTCTCACGACCGGTTGGGACGGTCGTTACGATGGCGATCTCGACCAGTACAAAATGACCAACCTCGTGCAGGACGTGCTGGGGCTCGTGCACGCAATGGGCTATGGACATGTTGCTGCAGTTGTCGGTCATGACTTCGGTTCGCCGGTGGCGGCCTACGCGGCGCTCATTCGACCCGACGTTTTCAGGTCCGTGGTGATGATGAGTTCACCGTTCGGCGGCCCGCCGGCATTGCCGATGAACACTGCTGGCGGTGGAGATGGTGCGGTTCCGGCCTCGGCACTGTCCTCGCCGGATATCCACGAGGGGCTCGCAACCCTCGATCCGCCACGCAAGCACTACCAGTGGTACTATTCCACTCCGCAGGCCGATGGTGATATGCGGCATGCGCCTCAAGGCGTGCATGCCTTTCTGCGGGCCTACTATCACCACAAGAGTGCCGACTGGGCGGCAAACCAGCCCTATCCTCTCAAGGGATGGATCGCGGAAGAACTGGCAAAGCTGCCGACGTATTACGTCATGGAACGCGACAAGACGATGGCCGAGACGGTGGCCGCGGAGATGCCGAGCCCGGTAGAGATCGCTGCGTGCCAGTGGATGAATGAAGCCGAACTCAGCGTCTACAGTGGCGAGTACGGCCGCATCGGATTCCAAGGCGGCCTGCAGTGGTATCGCTGCATGACGAGCCCTCACTTCGCCGGCCAGCTAAGGTTGTTTTCCGGACTTACGATCGATGTGCCGGCGATGTTCGTGGCTGGACGGCAGGATTGGGGGATCTATCAGAAGCCCGGCGATATCGAGCGGATGCAGACATCGGTGTGCACCGATTTTCGAGGCTGTCACTTGATCGAGGGTGCCGGACACTGGGTGCAGCAGGAACAGGCGGAGGCCGTCAACCGGCACCTCGGGCGATTTCTGAGCAGCTGTTAGAGAGCAATATGAAACGGGCCGCTCTGCAGAGCGGCCCGCCGGTGCAAGGACTTTCCAACTCGCTCAATCAGGCGCGTTTCAAAAGACCGACGACGAAGAGCAGTATGATCGCGCCAATCGTCGCGCTGATGATTGATCCGACGATCCCCGGGATCGGAATAATTGCAGGCAGCAGGAACCCGGCGACAATGGCGCCGAGGATGCCAACGATGATGTTGCCGAGCAATCCGAATCCGGCACCCTTCATAATCTGGCCCGCAAGCCAGCCGGCAACGGCGCCGACAACAAGCATGATAATGATCGCGACAGGATCCATGAGGCCCTCCAAGTTTTCACTGCAGGCCAATTTAATGGCCCTGTGTGTCAATCAAACGCAGATTTAGACAGCGACTCGACGTAATAGTTTTGCCTGAATTGGGAAAAATCACAACTTTGGGTGTTGAATAACTGTTGTTTTCCGCGCTTGTGTTTCCCGACAGCTCAGGATTGACCCGCCGGGAGTTCACTCAGCAAGTCGAATTTGCCGCGTTTGCGCGTGAATATTGCGAGCTTTTCTTGATTATCCCGCGGTTGTTCAGGAATTGGCCTGTCAGTGAACTGCGCGCGGCCGGGTTGGCCGGACCATGCACGTGCATTGCCATGGGCCGCTGCGGTTTGCCGGCTGACACGGTGTCGATCGCGTTGCTTGACAGTAACTGACCGGCCTTCGAAGACTTGTTGCAAGATAACCCCATAGCCAAGGATTGGGCGTTCGATGGAGATTGACGAGCAAAACCGCAAGGCCCGGCGTGCTGCGCGTGCGGAAGGTCAACTGGACACCGCGGCATTTCTGAAAGTGGCGGACCGTTTCATCGATCTTGCCAACCGCGAGAACCGCAAGGTGCAGGCAAGCGAACTGCATATGGCTTTTTTGTTTGCTGCCGCGCGCTACAACGCCTACGTCGCCAAGAACGTGCTGGACTCAACGGACCATGAGGCCTTCGTGGTGCATATGGTCGAGCAGTATCGTGAAATGTTGCGACAGCATCTGGCCGACCCCAGCCTCGATCCTCCGACCGAGTAGGGTGGGCCCGGCGCTCAGACTGCCATGCTGGGTGAGCCGTATGGTGCGCCGGTGTCACGATGTGGCCGGCGGTTCGCGGTCCGTGTCATTGTCGCAGTGTTCGCCGGCCGGTGCATCGTCGTCATTGGCCGCGCCGATTTCAACTTCTGTCGCGGCTGCCCGGCGCTGGCGTTCGTCATCGTCGCCTGCGACATCAAGCTCTTCCTCGATTTCGGTGTCGTCGACGCCATCTTCATCATCGTCCTCGAGATAGCCTTTGCCGACCTTGTGGACGGTCTTCAGGACGTCGACCACCAGGGCTGCGTCGGTGAAATCATCGTCGTAGTCGTTCAGTCCGTCGACGTTGGCGAGGATCGGGTTGGACCGCCACAGGCGGCGCAGCGCGCGGCGGCGCAGGGCCTCCGGCACACCTTCACCGAGAAACCGGGTGTAGTCGGAGTCGTAGTCCAGGGCGTCGATGTCGATGTCGGCGAGTTCCGGTGGGACCTGCCGGGCCTCGTCGCCTTGGCCGGAGTTGCCGGCTGGTTGCGGCGCAGCCGGATCCGCCGGTGGCGGCGTTATCGACGGGCCGGAGTCGAGCGCTTGCCCCTGGCTTTGGGAGGACTGGCTTTGGGAGGTCTGGCTTTGGGAGGCTGGGCCGGTGGCATTCTGCAATTCGTCCTGCGCAGCGTCCCCGGCTGCCGGAGGCTCGATGTCCGGCGCAGGCCTGCCGCGGGCGGACTGGCGCTTGCGTCGTGACCAGCGTAGCAGGAAGCCGTCGTCGTCGCGTTCAGGCATCGTACTTGCGCCCCTGGCGTTGACGGATGATGGTCACCGGTTCCTGGCCAAACTTCTCGATGTCCAGGCGCACGCGGTCGCGCTGGCGTTTGATGAAGACCTCTTCTTCGTGGTGTTCGGCGATAAAACGCTCGACCCAGGCAATCAAGGACGGGCTCATTGGAATGGCTTCAACGATGTCTTCGCCGGTGTCGAGGAAATCCTGGGCTTCGAACGGCGAGACCGTGACGAGACGGACGACGAAGGGCAGGGGTGTGTCTTCGTCTTCTGACTCCGAGGCGACGACATACACCGCAGGCGGATTGTTCTCGAGGTTGACGAGGTAGGCCGACGTCTCCTTGCGGTGCATTTCAATCTCGAAAGTGCCTGCGAAAAAGTGCTGGTAATCTTGGCCGCTGCCGAGCAGCGCACCAACCTCCTTGTCGGGCATGCCAACCAGGATGTCCACCGGCCGCCAGCGGTGGTCCTGCCATGGATGGTCAATGACTTCCCGGGCAAGGACGACACCCACCATCAGTGATGTCGATCTATTGTGTGTCGCCACTGATGGTTCTCCCTTCGGGCTCGGAGTAGGACCAATCCCTCGCGAATGTGATGGTGCAATTTGCCAAGCGCGTGATTTGATAGTGTCAAAAGTCTCGGACGGAAATATATGGTATGCCATATATGCAGAAAATACACATTCACGGCATAAGCGTATATCGCCCTCGGGCGGTCGCCAGCGGCAGGAAACAGAGCGCAGGGTATCACAGAAATGGCTGAGATCACGCGACGGGGCGCGGGCAGCGCGCGTCACCTGTTGGTTTGCAGTTGCGAAGGCACGATGCAACCGGACCTGGCGCGACTCGAGGCGTCGCTTGCCGTTGGCGGCAAGCTGAGGCTCCATAAGCAATTGTGCCGGCGCGAACTGGACCTCTACCAAAACGCGCTGGACGGGCAGTCGCCGTTGCTGGTCGCATGCACCCAGGAAGCGCCGCTGTTCCGGGAACTGGCCGATGAGGCGGGAAAGAGCGCGCCGGACTTCGTGAACATCCGAGAACGTGCCGGGTGGTGCAAGGGCGCAGGGCGCGACAAGGGCGACGTTACCGCCAAGATGGCGGCGTTGATCGTGGACGCGATGCACGAGACGACGCCGACCGGCACCATGACGATCAACTCGGGCGGGCAGTGTCTGGTCTACGGGGCCGGTCAGCAGACGCTGGACGTGGCCGCACAGCTGGCGGAGCGCCTGAGCGTCACGGTTGTGTTTGTCGATGCGTCAGACGTGGTGCCGCCGTCGACCGTCAACGTGCCGTTGCACGTCGGCCATGTCAGGCAGGTCACCGGCGCGCTCGGCGGTTTCAACGTGGCGATCGACGGGTTTGCGCCGGTCGATCCGTCATCGCGTCGCGAGTTGGCGTTCGAGGCGCCCCGCAACGGGTTTTCAACGACCTGCGACCTGATCCTCGATCTTTCGGGTGGGCCGTCACTGATTTCCAGTGCGGCTGGTCGAGACGGGTATTTCAAGGTTGATCCGGGCTCGCCGGCGGCGGTTGCCAAGGCGATGTTCGATGTCGCGGACATGGTCGGCGAGTTCGAAAAGCCGCTCTACGTCACGTATGACGGCGCAACCTGTGCGCACAGCCGGTCATCGAAGATCGGATGCCGCAACTGCCTCGACAACTGTCCGACGGGAGCGATCACGTCAGACGGTGATGTCGTGTCCGTGGACCCTGCGGTGTGCGGGGGATGCGGCAATTGCAGCGCCGTATGTCCCACCGGGGCGGTGAGCTACGCCTACCCCTCACGCAACGACGTCGTCGCCCGTGTGCAAAGCCTGGCGCAGATCTACCGCGAGGCGGGCGGTGAGCGGCCGGTTCTGCTGTTGCACGACGAAGACCACGGCGCCGGCGTGATCGCCATGATGGCGCGATACGGGCGCGGCTTGCCGGGGCGCGTCATTCCGCTGTCACTCTATTCGGTTTTTCAGACCGGTCATGAGGTGTTTGCCGCAGCGTTTGCAAGCGGGTTCGTGGAGGTGGCCGTGCTGGCGCCGCCGGACAAGCCACACGATCTGCCGGCGCTCGAGGGGCAGGCGGAACTTGCAAATGCGTTTGCGGGCGGTCTTGGCTTCGGCGGTGCGCGCGTGTCCGTCATCGTCGAGCGTGATCCCGATGTCGTGGAAGACCAGCTTCATAGCCTGGGGGACGGTGAGAGCGTTGCTCCACAGGTGTTCGCGGCGGTCGGCGGCAAGCGCGATATCGCCCGCGTTGCACTGGCAGCGATGAATGGCGCTGCGGCTGAGCCCGTGGATGTTCTCGCGCTTCCCGAGGGTGCGCCCTACGGCCGGCTCGATATAGACGTCGACAAGTGCACGCTTTGTCTTGCCTGCGTCGGTGCGTGCCCGGCCGGAGCGCTCAGCGATGACGAGGAGCGGCCGAGGCTGTCGTTCATCGAAGCGGCGTGCGTGCAATGCGGCCTGTGCGCTGCGACCTGTCCCGAAGGTGTCATCAGGCTGGAGCCGCGATACAACTTTGCGGCCTCGGCGATGGAGCCGCGCTTGATCAAAGAGGAAGAGCCGTTCGAGTGCATCTCCTGCGGCAGGCCGTTCGGCACCAAGAGTACGGTCGAGCGTATCCTTGCCAAGCTCGAGGGGCGACACGCGATGTTCCAGAACGCCGAGCAGTTGAACATCATCAAGATGTGCGACGACTGCCGGGTGGTTGCCATTAACGCTGCCGGCGGTGACCCAATGGCGCTCGGTGAGCGACCGCGCGTGCGAACGACGGATGACTACCTGATCGAAGCGACGGCCGACAACGACGACGAACCGGCGTAAGCGTCAAACAATCGGGGCTCCGTGCGGGGCAATGCCGGGCATGCCGTCATCGGGTGATGATGAGCAGGCAGCCGAGGAAGATCGCGGCGATCGCAACGATCGACGACCAGCCAACGCGTTCTCTGCGAAAGAACAACCAGCCGGTGAGAAGCGTAAAGGCCGGAGTGGTGGCGACGAGCGGGGAGACGACGATCACGTCTCCGAGGGCGAGAGCGATGTTCAAGCTGACCAGGCCGATGCCGTTCAGGAGCCCGCAAAGTGCAAACCAAATGAAGCCGCTGCCCCAACGCGGCATGGGTTGCCGGCTCGCCGTGTTGATCCCGAACAGGACCGCCAAAGACGTTGTCGCGGCAATCAGAGCTGCGGTCAAAGGGCTCGGCAAGTCATTGAGGCCAATCTTGATGACATTGTGCGACAGGCCGCGGGTCAAGGCGGCGCCGAGCGGTATCGCCACCGCCCACATCGGCCACGAGACGCCCGGCCTGCGCGCCTGCAACGCGACGAAGGCGATGCCGCAGACAACGATCGCGGTGCCGGCTGCGACCTGGCCGGTGACCAGTTCGCCGAGCACGATGACGGCGAGCGCCATTGCGAAGACCGGCGATGTCGATGCCAGCCCCGCAGTGAGGCCCGGTCCGATCATGCGTACGCTCAGCGTATGCAGCGTCATCGACAGCGAGGGTACGATGAGGCCGGCCAGCGCAAACCAAGCGGCAGCCTCGGTCAGCAGCGTGTCCGGTGCCAGGTAGAGCGGGGCCAGCAGCCACAGCAGAATGGCGGTGGTCGCGACGTTTACAAGTGTTCCCGCGCGCACATCCATGTGATCCAGCGCGATATGCTGGACATGGTTGGAGAACGCAAAAACGATGCTTGCCGCGAACGCGATGGCAGCGACGATGTAGATGCTCTCGTTCACGGGGCCTCAACTCGATGCCGTTCGATGCCGGGTGCAGCCAGACGGCTATGGTGTGTCATCGACGGCAACCGTGACGACCAGTTCGACAAGGTCCTTGTCTTCGAGTGCGACCCCAAGGCAGGCGCGCACCGGCAAATTCTCCCGATCGACCCATTCGTCCCAGGCGCGGTTGAACTCCGGCTTCTCAGTAATGTCGGCAACGTAGACCATGATGGTGAGGACGCTGCCCTTGTCGGTGCCGATTTCCGTCAATTGACGATCGATGTTGGCGAGGGCGTCGCCGGCCTGCTCATACAACGTGGCCGACTTGGTGGTCGCGGTGGCAACCATCGTTGCAACGCCATTGTGGACGACAATCCGGTTGCGCGTTGGTGAGTAATGGGAGGGGCCGATGCGATGGATCGTGCTCATGTGGTTGGGCATCCTTTCAATCAATGTGCTGGCGATGTGCCGGTAATGTGCTGGGCGGGAACCCAAGCATAGGTGGGATTGCATCTCAATTTGCACCGCTGTTCGGCTCGCAAGCGCGGAGCCAGGGTGAGTGGGTGGATTGATGCTCAGTCGGGGATAATTGCCTGCGGTTCATCGTAGGCCTGGAGTTCGCGCCAATGGCGTTCGACATCGCCCTGGAACAGGCCCTTGGTGATTGCGGCAACGAGCTTTGGGACGACCGTCGTCATGGCATTGATGGAGGCGCCGGATGGGCCGAAGCTCATCGTTGAGGCGATGGCGAACACGTGGATGTCCTTCAGCCATGGCGTCTTGCCGGGAACCTTTTCGACGAATGCGAAATCGCGGCTCAAATAGGGGTAACGCGCCAGGCGATCATCGCGTTCATCGGGTGGCGGTTCGTAGCAATCGCGCCATGTGGCGATGTTGTCGGCGAAGCCGCGTAGTTCCGGACGGAGACTGAAATCCATATCGATGCCGGTGCCGCAAATGATGAAATCGGCAAAGTGTTTGCCTTGCGGCGTAGTGATTTCAACTTGATCGCTGATCGTGCGGACCGCCTGCCATGGCGCACCCGTTATCAGGTGGAAGTTTTCGTGGCAGGCGCAACGATCGTAGGTCGCCTGGGGAAAGCCCTCGCGGAGCGCCAGAATGTGGCGCATGAAGCGCCAGCGCCAGGCGTCGTCGAGGTCGCTCAGATGGCGCAGAAAACCGCGAAACGTGAGCCAGCGATAGGGCTGGATCACCTGTGGTCTGTCGCGCCGGCAGTAGAGGCGGACGTCCTTCGCCCCTTTCTCCAGGGCGACGGCAGCGTTGTCGAAGGCTGAGGCGCCGGCGCCGAGAACGGCAACGGATTTGCCGCGGAGTTCAACGAAGTCGATGTCGTCGGCGGCATGGGCGCGGAGTTTACCGGGCAGCGCGGCGATCGCCGGCGGCATCCACCACAGTCCGGTGCCATCCTGCCCCGTCGCCAGGACGAGTTTGCGCGTGAACATGGTTTCGCATTTGCCGTCAGGCTTTTCGACCTCGACCGCGAGCAGACCGCCTTGCGGACAAATGCCGACGACGCGGGTGTCATTCCGTACGGGAACACGCGTCATCCGCCGAACCCAAAGCAGATAGTCGGCCCAGTATTGACGCGGGATGAGGTCCATCTTCTGCCAGTCGTCCCTGCCGAATTTCGCTTCATGCCACGACCGGTACGTCAGCGACGGTATGTCGAGGTCGGGGCCCGTGTAGTCCTTGGGGCTGCGCAGCGTGTCCATGCGGGCGTATGTCAGCCACGGGCCTTCGCGCCCGTAAGGTGCGCGATCGACAACCAGAATGTTGTCGACCCGTGAGCGCATCAGGCCGAACGCCGTAGCAAGGCCCGACTGGCCGGCCCCGACAATCAGGACGTCCAAGGCATCGCGTCCGGCCGGGTCCTTGTGCGGGACGAGCCAGGGCATGTGTGGATGGGCGATCAAGGCAAGGTCGCGTTGGACCCGGCGCTCGAGCAGCGCAAGGTCGTCCGGTGCGACGGCCTGGTCGACGGACGGTCCCGCCTTCGATTTGTCCTGCAATGCGTGTCGACCTCTGCCTGGCTTTCGATGCAATGAAACTAGCAGGTCAACGGTAGAGGGACGAGTGCGCGCTCATGTGCAGCCGTCCGGCGGGCTAAAGCGCGTCGCTTTTTGCCTCACGCCGCTATTTGCGCTTTGCGCGGCGGCTCCGGCGGGGCGGCCGTTTGGCCGGGTCGCGTTGCTCCCTTCGGGTTTTTTTGCCTCACGCCGCTATTCGCGCTTTGCGCGGCGGCTCCGGCGGGGCGGCCATTCGGCCGGGTCGCGTTGCTCCCTTCGGGTTTTTTTGCCTCACGCCGCTATTCGCGCTTTGCGCGGCGGCTCCGGCGGGGCGGCCTTTCGGCCGGGTCGCGTTGCTCCCTTCAGGTTTTTTTGCCTCCCGCCGCTATTCGCGCTTCGCGCGGCGGCTCCGGCGGGGCGGCCTTTCGGCCGGGTCGCGTTGCTCCCGTCGGGTTGTTTGCCTCACGCCGCTATTTGCGCTTTGCGCGGCGGCTCCGGCGGGGCGGCCGTTCGGCCGGGTCGCGTTGCTCCCTTATGAGCGAGTCCGTATTGCTGCGAGATGCCTTAAAGCAGATAGTTGCTCGATTCTTTAGAGGCGATCATCCAGCCGGTACCCATCGCGGTCACGCGTGACGGCTCAACCGTCGATCACGACGTATTGCCGGTCGACCGTGACGTCGACGGTTTCTGCCTGGTAGGGACCTTCGACGAGGGCCTTTCCGGGCGTGACCTCGACCGGGTACTGCTTGGTGAAGACGCGGTCCGGTTCACCCCAGGACTGGCCGGTGCGCAGGTCGAAATGCCAGCCGTGCCAGGGACAACGGATGATCTCGCCGGGCCGCGAATAGGCATAGGTGCCGGGTTCGTCGGAGGAAACGAATCCGGTCAGAACACCGTCACACAACGAGCCGCCCTGGTGCGGACACCGATCGAGGAGTGCGAGAAACTCGCCGTCAATATTGAAAACGACGATCTTGCGTCCGGCAACCTCGACCAGTTTGCGGGTGCCGGGCGGGATTTCATCGACGGTGGCAACGACGTGGCGGGCCATTGGTTCGGTGCTGGTCTCTCAGGCCTTGTAAACGGTGCGCGCGTTCTCGCGGAAGAACTGGCGGCGTTTGTCGTCGTCAATGCGGATCGGCAATGCGAATTCGGGATCATCGAAGTCCCAATGCGGGTAATCGGTGGCAAAGACCAGGCGGTCCCAACCAATCCAGTCGATGATGTCTTGGAGGTGGCGGCGACGGATCGGTTCCTCCATCGGCTGGGTGGTGAGCCAGACATTGCGGCGGATATACTCCGACGGCTCGCGTTTCAGGTGCGGGATTTCGCTGCGGGTCTTGCGGGCGTGGTTGTCGAGGCGCCAGGCAAGCGAAGGCAGCCACGCAAACCCGGCTTCAATGAGGACGAAGCGCAGCGTCGGGAAGTGCTCGAACACGCCTTCCAGAACCATGCTGGCGAGCAGGCCCTGGCAGCACTGGGAATGGCCGCTCATCTCCTCGATGTAGTAGGATGGCCAGCCTCCGCCGGTGACCGGGTAGCCGCCATAGCCGAAGGCATGGACGCCAATGGCGATGTCGTTGCGCACCGCGGCCTCGTAGATCGGCCAGTACTTGCGCTGGCCGAGTGGCTCGGCGGTGCGGCTCATCAGCAGGACCTGAACAAAATCCTTGTGTCCGGCCCAGTGGTCGATCTCGGCGGCGGCGGCGGCCGGATCCTCATAAGGCACGACGATCGACGCCTTGAGGCGCGGTTCCTGCGACGTCCACTCCGCCACCTGCCACTCGTTCATGGCGCGCGCCATGGCGATTGCGAGATCATGATTCTGGGCGTTGCCAGGCGTCGGCGTGATGGCGTTGAGGACGCCAAGCTCGATGTTGCAGGGGTCGAGCAACTGCTGGCGCATGAAGTCGAGGTCGGAGCCCGGTTTGCCGCCGTCCGGCAGGTAGGCATCGCGCCGGCAGGCATCGGGATTGCCCTTCGGATAGGCGGGGCCGGCCTGATAGCCGTGGCGCACGATCAAGCCGTAGGTGTCCAAATGGTCGCGCCAGCGTTGTGCAAGGTAAGCGTGGAGCCCCTTTTCCTTGGGCCGCGGATGAATGTCGCCGTCGGCGATCGCGAGACCGATGCGGTTGGCCTTTGCGGCTGCTTCAGGTGTCGAGACATGAATGTTCATCGCGGTGCTCCTCAAGCGGGAGGGGGATGATCCAGGCGCGCTGCCCGCTATAGCCGGCCGTAGGTCGCGCGCGGATTGTCCACCATTATCTTGCGTTTCAGGCCGTCCGGCAAACCCCTGGGCAATACGTCCCCGCCATCGAATTGCCAATGGGGGTAGTCGGTCGAAAACAAAATCAGATCGTCCGAGCCGAGATGCTCGATGACGCGGGCGATGGTTGCCGGATCGTCAGGCGCATCGAAGGGTTGCAGGGAAAATCGGACCTGCTCGTAAATGATCTGTTCGGGCGGGCGGTCGACCCACGGGATTTCCATGGTCAGGCCGCGCCAGTACTTCTTGAAACGCCAGATAAACGACGGCAACCAGGTAATGCCCGATTCGAGCATGACGATCTTGAGATCCGGGAACTTCTTGAAGACCCCCTCGGAGATCAGGCTGGCCAGCTGGGACTGGAAGGCGATCGACTGGTTGACGTAGTCCTCGGTCGAGGTCGACGGCCAGCCGACGGGTGTCACCGGGTGCCTGTAGGATGAACCCGCGTGGATGCCGACCGGCAGTCCATGGCGGGCTGCGGCTTCGTAGATCGGCCAGTGATGGCGGCGCCCGAGCATGGTTTCGCCCATGACAAGGAGCAAGACCTGGACGAAACGCTTGTCCGGGCCCATGCGTTCGATTTCCGCAACCGCCAGTTCGGTGCCCTGCACCGGTATGACAATGGAGGCGCGCAGGCGATCGTCCCTGCTCAGCCATTCCTCTGCGATCCAGTCATTGACGGCGCGGGCGTAGGCAGCACCCATGTCCTCGCTGAACGGGATCTGGACGCCGTAGAGGCAATTACAGATGGCGATGTCGATGCCGAAGGGATCGAGAAGGTGTTCTTGAACGGCGGCCAATGTCGTTGCCGGTTTGCCCTTGTCGGCACGCCAATCGGCCCGGGCGGTGAGCGGTGAGCGATTCGGGTAGGAAATCGAATCGAGTTCGTGCATGCCCCGTTGGACAAGGGTCTCGGCCCAATGCGGTTCCATATAGGCTAACAGCGCTTCGAGGCCCGGGACGCCCGGATGAATATCGCAGTCGATTGGTGCGATGCGGTCGGTCATCCGACGAGAATCGCCGGTTTCATGGGCGCGGGCAAGGCGCATATGTGATTTCGGTTGCCGGCCATGACGGCTACCATCAAGGGTGCGAAATGCGCATGGCCGTGCTCTGCACGGCCATGCGGAAATTTGGTTGCAGTGCCGGATCAGGGTACGCCGTCAGCCAGCCTGTTTGATGCGCTCCGGCACCATGCGGACCGACTTGAGGGCTTCCTGTTCGCCCTCGCTGCCGGCCTCATGATACTCGGCATCCTCGTTGACGTTCCAGATATCGTATACCAGTTCGCCGGCCTTGATGTTCTTGACCGTCAGCATGGCGGTCATCATGGCATGGTCCTGGTTGTTATATTTGTGCATGCCGTTGCGGCCGACCAGGTGCAGGGTCGGGTATCTTTCGGCGAGTTCGGCGCGGATGGTTTCGACGTTCTGCTTGTAACCGTCGTCGTAGACCGGGTAGGCCTTCTTCTGACGGACGACGCAGCCGTCGATGATGTCCTCTTCGGTGGCCAGGCCGATCTTGGCCAGCTCTTTCTTGGCAAGGGCGATGAGATCCGCGTCAGCAGCCGACCACAAGCCATCGCCTTCAAAGCAGAAGTACTCGAGGCCGAGACAGGACTGCTCCGGATTGGGTACCATTTCGGGCGACCAGGAGCGGAAGTTCTGGATGCGGCCGACCTTGACGCTCGGCTCGTGAATGTAGATCCAGTTGTCGGGAAACAGATCCGGCTTCTCGACGACCAGGGCGACCGTGAGGAAATCACGATAGCGCAGGCGACCGGCGGCGGCGCGGGCGTCTTCGGAGACGTCGAGTGCGGCGACAAGCTCCGTGATCGGTGCCGAAGAAATCGCGTGCCTGGCCTGGTAGGTGTGCGTGCTGGCGTCGGTGGCCGTCGAGGTGATGGTCCACAGGCCGGCGTCGCCATCCCAATGCATGGTGTCGAGGGCCTGGCCCATATGGACCTTACCGCCCTGAGCGCGCGTCTTGGCGGTCGCAGCATCCCACATCATGCCGGGGCCCTGGCGCGGGTAGCGGAACGACTCGATGAGGGTCTTGATGACCTCGCCGTCCTTCGTGGCGCCGCCCTTTGCCGGTGCGATCGAGTTGCGCAGGGCATTGGCCATCGCCGAATAGAGGTCGAGGCCCTTGATGCGCTGGGCGGCCCAATCGGCCGAGATCTCGTCGCAGGACATGCCCCACACCTTTTCAGTGTAGGTCTTGAAGAAGATTGAGAACAGGCGCTCACCGAACTGGTTGGCAACCCACTGGTGGAAGTTCTCGGGGTTTTCGTGCGGGAAAGCGCGCTGGTACATATAGGAGAGCACGCAGTGCGCACTTTCGATCGGACCCAGGTTGTTGAATGCCTCGAAGGCTTTCAGCGGATAGGAGAAATATCTGCCGTTGTAATAGATGCGGCTGAGGCGGGGGCGCTCGATGAAGTCCTGCGGCAGGATCTCGTTCCACAGGTCGACCACCTCTTTCGACTTCGAAAAGAAGCGATGGCCGCCGATGTCGAACTTGAAATCCTTGTAGTTCGCGGTTCGCGAGATGCCGCCGACATATTCCGGATCGGCTTCGATGACGGTTGCGGAAATGCCGTCCTTGGTCAGGAGGTAGGAGGCGGTGAGACCGGCGGGACCGGCACCGATTATAAAGACGTCTGACGCTGACATGAAAACTCTACCCTTGATGAATGCCGGCGGCGCCAGGTGGGCCGCGTGACTCTGGCTGGGGTCATTGGTAAAGCGGAATGGTTGAGAAAAAGCTTTCAATCGCACGCGCGTCAGAAATGGCGCACGCCTTTACCGAAAGTTCATAAACAATTCCGCTTTACGGGTTCCTAAGGCTCGCGGCGTAACAGTTGGCCGTGCCCTGCGGTTGTCAGAAAGCGTCTGCCCGATATGTCCTCGAACATTGCCCTTTCGCGCCACGCGTTGCCGTTTGATCCAGTGTCACTGCTAAAGTCGCGGCTGCTGTGGGCCGGCGCGCTGGTCGTGTTCGTTGTTCTTCGGTTTTTGTACGCCAGCGGGGACATGGTGTTTGCCGGCGGCGGCGGCCCGGATGACATTACGCGCCTCGAGCAAGTGCGCGAGCTTGCAGCACACGGGCGATGGTTCGACCGCACGCTGGCGCAGATCGGAGCCCCGGAGGCGCTCCTGTCGCACTGGTCACGGCTGATTGATCTGCCGCTGATGCTGCTCGTACAACTCTTTGCACTCGTCTTCGAACTTGAAACGGCAGAGACGATCGTTCGCGTGATCTGGCCGTCGGCGCTGCTGTTTGCGCTGGCGGTCTTCGTCTTGCGCGAGGCCGAGCGCGAGGCCGGGGTGATCGCTGCGATCGCCGTTGTGGTGCTGGCTGCAAACAGCGCTTATGCAACGTTCCAATTCAATCCGGGGCGTATCGACCATCACAACATCCAGATTCTGGGTGCCGTCATCGGTGTGATGCTGCTGACGCGAAGCTTTGCCGCGCCTCGGCTTGGTTGGTGGGCTGGTGGTTTCCTGGGGCTCAGCCTTGCGGCCGGCCTGGAGGCATTGCTGCTGCTCGGCGCCATCGTCGGCGTGGCGGCACTGACAAGCGTGTTTTTCGATTATATGCGCGCCGGATTGCTGCGCGCTTTGGCAGCGTGCAGCGCGGTTGTCACAGCCGCTTTTTTCGTAACCGTCCCGCCTGGAACGTGGTTCAGTCCGGCTTGTGACGAGCTTGCGCTCAATCTCGTGTTGCTGTTGGGTGCCGGGGCACTGGTCTATGGCGGTCTGTGCCGCTGGTTTCGGCAGGCCTCATCGGGTGTGTGGCTTACAGGATTGGGCGGCGGCGGCGCCCTTGCCATCGGTGCCTATCTCGGCGTCGAGCCGGCTTGCGTCGGCGGTCCGTTCGCATTTGTCGACCCGACGGTCAATCCGATCTGGCTCGACAAGGTCGTCGAGGTCAAGTCGCTGTGGACCTATGCCAACGTGTCGCCGTCGGGTGCGCTGAGCTTCCTCGCCTTCGCGGCCCTTGGGTGTGCGGCGCTCGGCCGGGCCTACCTGCAAAATCGCGATGCGGTGTCATTGTTCTCGTTCGTGGCGATGGTCATCGCGACGATTTACAGCTGCATCTACGTCAAACTGATGCCCTACGCGATGTGGCTGGCGATCCCGGCCGTTGCCGTTGCGATTGCTCGTCTGCCGAACATGGGCGAGATCCCGCAGCGCACGGTCAAAATCGCCGCGATGGTGTTGGCCAACCAGAGCACGATGCTGGTCGTTACGGGCATGCTCGTCGGACTGTTTTCCGACGTGGAGGCAACGGCAAAGGAGAAGATGACGTCTTCGACCAAGGCGTGTCATACGCGGGAAGTCCATCAGGCCCTGAATGGTCTGCGCCCGGGCTTGATCGCAAACGAACTCGACCTTGGTCCGTTCATCGCGCTCAATTCGCATCATCGCGTGGTCGCCGCGCCCTACCACCGCCTCGACGCATCGATCATCGCGATTTCAGCGCTGTTCAGGGGCAGCCCGGCCAAGGCCGAGGAAGCCCTGCGCAATCTCGACGCCGACTACGTCGTTGTATGCCGGCGAAGTGAGAAAGCGCTGGCGCGGATCGACAAAGGAACGTTGATGCATGCGCTGCAGAACGATCGTCCGATTTCGTTCCTGGAGCGCGTTGCACCGGGTAAGGGGACGTCGCCGGTCATGGTCTGGCGGGTGAAGTGAAGCATTGCGATTTGCGGCGGCGTGGCATGCGGATGCAAGAGCCGTACGGATCGCTATGGCGCGTTACGTTTCATGGCAGGCGACACCGATCGAAGTCTCCAGCAGGTGCGTTGCACCGGGTGCCAGCTTAAGGGCATCGTCCGTGACCGAACCGGTTTCGATACACACCATCCGTCGATAGCTGTCGTCGGGAACCATGTCGTCCAGACGTCTGGTCTTTGCGATCCAGGGGTTCCAGACGATGATGTTGTCGCCGCCGATCTGATCGATGTCGATGGTGCGCGCCAGGCGCGGGTCAACGAGGCGCACTGTTCCTTTGGTGTGCCTGTAAATGCGGTCGACTTCGCCGTGAAATCTTATCGCACCAGTTTGGCGGCGATCTGCCTCGGCGGTGACCTTGTCGAAGTATGTCGCACCGTCCAGTCCGGTGATTTCGACGTCGCCGATGGCGCCAACAGCCAGGTAGGTGTGCAGGGCCTGGCTGATGAGCAACGGGCGGTCGTTGCCATTGGTGTTGATGAGGCGAAGACGAAGACGGGTGCCGACATCGATGGACAGTTTCGGCCGTGAGAGGCCGGACCAGAGGGTGGCATCGGTTTCGTGCGGCTGAAGCTGCAGATCGATGCGGGTCACGTCACCATCGCGCGTGATTCTTTCGACGTGCCAATCGCGGATGCGGGCGAAGCCGTGAAGTGGCTTTTCGGCATCTTCGGGGTGGTCGGCGAACCACGGCCAGCAGACCGGTATGCCGCCGCGAATTGGTGCGCCCGGGGCGAACCTCGCTCCCGGCGACAGCCAGAGGACGGGGTCATGACCGGCCGGTTGCCAGGCCAGCATCTGGGCGCCGCGCAGCGACAGGCGGGCCGTGCAGGCGGGCGTTGTGATCTCGATGATCGGGCCGGTGTCATCGCGCCGCGTGATGGTGATGCCGGGTGGCAGATCGCGGGGATTCAGATCTGGCCGAGTCATGGTCAGGCTGCAATCGCCGCTCGGGCCGCAGCAACGATCTTGGCCGTCGTGACGCGGACCTCGTCTTCCAACGGCGGTGAGAACGGGATCGGGATACGCGGTGCGCCAAGCCGCTTGGCGGCCCTGACGTTGGCCGGGCCGAGTTGGTCGATAATGGTGGCGATGACTTCAGCACCGAAGCCGCCGACTTCGGTTGCTTCGTGAACGACCAGGAGGCGGCCGGTCTTGCCGACCGACGCCACAACCGCCTGCGAATCCCATGGCCAGATGGTGCGCAGGTCCAGCAGGTCGACGCTGATGCCGGCCTCGGCGAGGGTGGCCGCAGCCTCGGTCGCCTTGGGGACCATCGCACTCCAGGTGACGATCGTCAGGTCGCTGCCTTCCCGTATCTGCCGAGCCCGGCCGAACGGGATTGGTGCGATTGTCTCGGCAATATCGCCTTCCTCGCCCCACAGGTCCTTGGGGTCGAAGAACAGGACCGGATCGTCGGAGCGGATGGCCGAGACAAGCAGGCCGGCTTCGTCCTCGGCGCTCGAGGGAACGCAGACGACGACGCCCGGCAGGTGTGCAAACCAAGCTTCCAGCATCTGGCTGTGCTGGGCGGCCGAGTTGCGCCACATGCCGTGCGGCATGCGCACGACGACGGCTGGCTTTGCCTGGCCGCCAAACATGTAGCGGATCTTGGCGATCTGGTTGACCAGTTCATCCATCGCGCACATCGCGAAGTCGAAGAACCGCATTTCGATAATCGGCCGCGTGCCGACAAGTGCCGCGCCGAGGCCGGCGCCCATGATGGTGGCTTCGGAAATCGGCGTCGAGACAACACGTTCGGGGCCGAACTCTTCGAGGAAGCCCTTGTACTGCCCCCAGAGGCCGCCGCGCGCAACGTCTTCGCCGAGCACCCATACATTCGAGTCGTTGCGCATTTCCTGCAGCGTTGCGAGCCTGCTCGCTTCGTTCAAGGTGACCTTGTTCATGCTTGGGCTCCGCTGTCCTGGACGTCTTCATAGGCGATCGGAGCGGCCGGCCATGGTGCGTCGTTCGCGGCTTTGCGGGCCGTTTGCATCTCGCCTGTCGCGGCGGACCGGATCGCGTCGAGGTCAGCCACAGCGACACCACGTGCGAGCAGTTCACTGGCAAGGCGTGCGATCGGGCACTTTTCCTTCCAGGCTGCAACCTCCTGCGGATCGCGCCAGGCGGCGGCATCAGTCGAGGTGTGGCCGGTCCAACGGTAGGTCTTGGCGTGCAGCAGGCGCGGGCCGCCGCCGCTGCGGATTTCGCCAATCAGCCGGGCTGCGAGGTCGCTCACGGCCACAACGTCGTTGCCATCGACGTCGTCGGCGGCGACGCCGAGCGCTTCGGCACGGGCCGAGGCACCATCACCGGCAGTCGTCGTGGCGGCGGCGGTGAATGCGGCAACCCCGTTGTCCTCGCATACGAACAGCACCGGCAGGCGGTAGAGCGCCGCCCAGTTCAGACCTTCCAGGAACGGCCCGCGATTGATCGCACCGTCACCGAAAAAACAGGCGACGATGGCGTCGGATTTCTGCAGTTTGAGGCCTTGCGCCGCGCCGACCGCAATCGGGATGCCGCCGGCCACGACGCCGTTGGCGCCGAGCATGCCGATCGAAAAGTCGGCGATGTGCATGGAGCCGCCCTTGCCGCGGCAGTAGCCGCCATCGCGGCCGAAAAGTTCGAGGTACATCGGGCCCGGGTCGCCGCCTTTGGCGAGCACGTGGCCGTGGCCACGGTGGTTGGAGGTTATGCGGTCGTCGTTGCGAAGGTTGCTGCAAATGCCGGTTGCGACAGCTTCCTGGCCAACCGAGACGTGCAGCGGACCAGGCATTTCGCCGGCTTTGTGGGCTTCGAGCGCGGTTTCCTCGAAGGCACGGATGCGTGCCATCATGCGGTAGAGGTCCGTCAGATGGCGAACGTTGTGGTCGGCGCCGGTCGGCGACGCCTCTGCGGCGGTCATGAATGATCCTCCCTCGTCGCCCAATCGTGCAGCGAGCACGTTGCGCGTGATCCGTTTCGGTTGCGCAGCTTCGACGAGCCGGTCCATAAAATCAAGAACACGAAACCTGGGCCGGTGACCACAGGTGTGCGAACAGTGAATGAAGTGGAATACGTAATGGCTAGCGCGCCCGTAATTCTCGACAGTGTGACGCATCTTGAAGGCGACCACCGCGGTTGTGCTGCGCATTGCGCGTCGCATGGCGGTGTCTATGCCGGCTACTACGCAGCGAAAATGGGCGTTGGCGGCGTGATCCTGAATGATGCCGGGATCGGTCGGGAAGCGGCGGGGCTGGCGGGCGTCAAGCTGCTGGACGGTCTCGGTGTGCCGGCGGCGACGGTCTCGCACCGCTCGGCACGCATCGGCGACGGTGCCGACGGCGTGGCGCGCGGCGTGCTATCGTTCGTCAACAATGCAGCCGGCAAGTTGGGTCTCGGTGTCGGGATGTCGTGCCGGGATGCGCTCGATGCGTTGCAGGCGTGCGATCTCAAACCGTCGCCGGCACCGGAACCGCTGGACGAGGCGCGGTATGAAGCTGATGATGCGCCTTCCGGGGACGTGCGCATTGTCGTCATGGATTCGATTTCCCTGGTCGCTCCGGAAGATGAAGGCCAGGTCATTGTTGCGGCGTCGCACGGCGCGATCCTCGGCGGGCGGCCTGAGACGGCGGTCAAGTATCCGGTGTTTGCCGCGATCTCGTCGGATGCCGATCGCGGGATCGACGATGCCGGAATTTCGCGTCTGCCGGCCCTCGATGATCGCGGCATTGCGGGGGCCTGCTGTTCAGCGTTCTCGTGCCGGATCGGCGACGGACGTTCGCTCTACGAAGACGGTTACGTCTCGGTGGTCAACCAAACCGCGGCCAAGCATGGCGGTGCGGTCGGCATGAGCTGCCGGGAGATTGCAGCCGTGCTGGCACGGGCCAAAGCAGGCCGGACGGCTTGAGGAACCGATCAGCTGTGCTGCTGCGTGCGGCGGACAGGTTGTGGCCCAAGGCAAGCTGCACCGTCGATGCGAAGGTGGACCAACGCGAGCCGGGCCAGCCGATGTTCGACTGGGTTTCTGCCTGTCGACAACGCGTGAACGGGACAACGGCTCGTGTCCCGGAAAATCGATGGGAGTACCGGGAGCCTCAGGCCGCATTGACGGTCATGGATGGTGCGGACTGCGTCATACTTATCCCCGCCGTCCCAACAACGCTCATAATGCTATGCACCCGTCCCGCTCAGGATCGCCTTCCGGAAGGCGTTTCAGTTGGCGAGGGGCGGGGCCGGTGCTGCAAGCTCTGGCGACGCGGCCAACTTGCGGCGGTGTCCGACTGTGTTTGTGTCCTGTCGGCTTGCGGTGTGCACGCTTGAAAAACGTGGCGCCGGCCAAAAACTGCGGATGTTGCGTCAAACCATGATCCGCAGGCCCACAATCACCCAGTGATACGGAGAGGACAAAACACCGCGAAGAGAGTTCCCGTTCTCTTCACGCCGGCGCGGGGCGTGGTGTGCGCCTCAGTTACTCTTCAAGCGGTGCCCAACACGCCCCGCGATCCTGAAGGGGCCGGGCCCCGTGTGCAGACCTCCGAGGCGACAGCCGGCGGAGCCGATCGTGTTTATCATGCTCCGGGACTGATCTGGGTCCGCCGAATTCAAGTCGCGCGTGCAACCTCCTGTGAAGGGGCGTTGTGGAAATGAGCCACAGCCATCTCTCGCTCGTGGAGAGCATCGGGATCGGTGACGACAACCAAATCGGTATTCCGCGGGATGCGAGGGTCCAGTATGCGCAACTCCACACGTTCTCGTCAGCTCAAGAGACTACGTCGCCGGCTTGAGCGCGCGCGCGACAAATGGCATGAGATGAACCGGATCGAGACACGACAGGGAGTTCCAGTGCGCATTTATGTCGATGCCGATGCCTGCCCGGTGAAAGAGGAGGTCGTGCGCGTGGCTGCGCGGCACGGCCTGCCGGTCTTCATGGTCTCGAACAGCTACATGCGTCTGCCGGACAGCGATCTCGTCTCGCGCATCGTCGTCGATGAGGGGGCCGATGCGGCCGATGACTGGATTGCCACTCGCATCGGGGCGGGCGACATCGCGGTGACGGCCGATGTTCCGTTGGCGGCGCGCTGCGTGCGGGCCGGTGCCAAGGTCATCGGGCCGACCGGCAAACCGTTCAGCGATGCCAACATCGGTATGGCGCTGGCGATGCGCGACCTCAAGGCGGATCTGCGAGAGGCCGGTGCCATTTCTGGATTCAACGCGTCGTTCACACGGAAAGATCGCTCGCAGTTCCTGCAGGTGCTGGAGCAAGCCGTGCAGGACATCAAACGCGGAAGATAAGGCGCTCTGCGTGCTCGGCGAGCGGGCCGGAGTCCCAAGCCTTTCGGGTTAAGTCGGTGCCGCTCTCTTCCGGATTCGTCAGTCGCGGTCTTCCTTGCTCCGTTGCTCGCGCTCCAACTCCTGGATCTTGTGCTGCAGGTCATGAATGCGCTCCGTGCCCTTCGATATGCGGCGTTGGAGCAGCCAACCAGACAGGACAATCAAAGTCAGTGAGGCAGCGGCGACAATACCCCCGAACCACCACAGCCAATCGAGCTGGGGCCATTGGCTCACCGCCCACCAAATCAACGCAAAGCCGACTGTCCAGCGGACAACCCAAAGGATCAAACGCTGTTTGAGAAAGGCCGTAGTTTGCGATTGAACGCTGTCGATGTCATCGGTGGAGAACTCGAACGGTTCGTCGTCGAGATCATCAGACTTATCGCTCATGTCAATTGCGCCTTGGCCGGCATTTGTGGTCATCCAAGAGCCGCGACAGCGGTTCCAACTTGAGGCACGATGATCTAGCACGCGGAAGACGCGCGAGGCAGTGCATAAATCCGGCTAGTGGTACTTTGATGGCCCAATCGGGTGCACGAGGATTGTCAGGCGTCAGCCTATCGACAACAATCGGTTAGCTGATGGCCGGCAGATTGAGCGCGCGGTTTTGTGATGGCGTTCCGGTTTGTCGTGGCCAGATGTCGCCAATGCCGGCGTGCTCGGCCGGCGGCGATGGATCGGCTTGGACGACACGAGGACGTTGCATCGTTTTGGATGATATTGAATCAGGCGCAGGTTTGCACGCGGGCGGGACCGGTCGCGCCGAGGAACCGCGCGACTTTCGCTGGGTGGTGCTGGCCGGTGTCTGGCTGATCTATGCGATGTTCGGTGTCGTCGCCGTCTGCCTGGCGCCGGTCGTGCCGCTGATCATGCGCGACCTCGCGATCGGCCACACGATGATGGGTGCGATCTTCGGCACCTGGCAGCTGGTGTTCATATTTGCCGCGATCCCCTGCGGCGTCTTGCTCGATCGTATCGGCGTGCGCCGGGGCTTGCTGCTCGGTGCGCTCGCGGTGGCAGTGTCGGCTGCGATGCGGGCCATGGCGGAAAACGACACCATGATGCTCGCCGCAGTTGCGGTATTCGGCATCGGCGGACCGATCGTGTCGACTGGTGCGCCCAAGGTGATCTCGGAGTGGTTCACCGGCAAGGAGCGTGGCCTGGCGATGGGCATTTACATCACCGGGCCGGCACTCGGCGGCATCGTAACGCTTGCTGCGACGAATTCCGTCTTGTTGCCGGTGATGGACGGTGACTGGCGGTCCGTCATGTGGTTGTGGTCGGGCGCAGCGGTGGCGGCGGGAGGCGTGTGGCTGGCGATCGCTGTCCAACCGCAGATGCGCGAGGCGGACCGGATAGCGCTCGAGGTGGCGCCGGTATCGCAGCTGAAGGTCGTCGGTGAGTTGATCAGGCTGCCCGTCGTGCAGCTTCTGCTGTTGATGAGCGTTGGAGTTTTCACCTTCAACCACGGGCTCAACAACTGGCTCCCGGAAATTCTGCGCAGCAAGGGCCTGAGCGCCGTCGAGGCAGGCTACTGGGCGACGATACCGACGATGATGGGATTGGTGGGATCGTTGTTGATACCGCAGTTTGCAACGCCCGAGCGGCGCCATGCCGTGCTGATCGGACTGTGCATTGCGGCGATCTTTGCGACGCTGACGTTGCAGCTCGCTTTCGGTGCGTGGCTCATCGCTGGCCTGATGCTACAGGGCATCGCACGATCCTCGTTGATGACGGTGTCGGTGCTGACACTGGTAGAAACACCGAAAATCGGTGAAGCGCGCGCTGCGACAGCAAGCGGTATGTTCTTTGCGGCCGCCGAGGTTGGAGGTGCAGGCGGCCCACTCGCAGTGGGACTGATGCATGCGGCAACGGGTGGTTTTGCAGCTGGCCTGGTTTTTCTGACCGTCGTAACCTGCGCGCTCATGGCCGGGGCGATCCGGTTGCGGAGCGTGGCACACAGGGAGGTCGGCTGATGGCGCATATCGAGTTCGAGGGCGGGCGCATCGCTTATGACGTTGTCGGGCCAACCACGCCGTGGGCGGAAACTGGGCCGAGCATCGTGTTTGTGCACGGCATCGGTGCCGATCGCAATATCTGGGCCGAGTGGCGCCAGCAACTTGCGCCGCGGTTTCACACGGTCGCGCTGGAGCTGCCGGGGCACGGCCAGTCCTTCCGCCCCGGGGGCGCGCTCGAATGGACGATCGAAGACCTGGCCGAGATGGTTCACCGGGTCGCGACCGAAACGGGAGCCGATCGCTACGTGCTCATAGGCGAGTCGATGGGCGGCACGATTTGCCTGGTTGCCGCCACCAACCACGCGAATGTGGCCGGTGTCGTAACCTGCTCGACGGCGCATGTCGGCGGATCGCTCGGACATGTTCGCGGCTGGCGCGAGTTGATGCGCGCGCAAGGGCTCGCCGGCTGGTCGGCTGATATGCTGGAGAAGCGCTTCACGCCGTGGCAGACGGATGCGTCACATCGGGACTGGTTCGACAAGGCACAAAAAGCGAGTGATGGCGATACGATCCTGGCGCTCGCCGACATCCTGGTCGGGCTCGACTATTCGTCAGAACTCGAACGGATTGTCTGTCCGGTATTGTTGATCCATCCGGACTCAAGCCCGTTTATTGCGCTCGAAATTGCGGTGGCGCTCAAGGCCGGTCTACCGAACGGCGAGCTGATGGTCATTCCCGGGGCGCGCCACGGTATCGCCTGTTCGCATGGCAGTTCATGTGCCAGGGCGGCGATCGAATTCATGGACCGTCACGGCATCGCCAGAGCCAAGTAGGGCCAAACATCCGCAGTGGAATTGAGCAGCCGGCACGGTTCTGGTAGTGGGACGGGCTGTAGAACGGCGTTGGCTGCCAGCGCCGGCCCCGCGATCCGACCTGGCATTCGGCAGGTCGTCAGACCATGAGCCAAGAACCATGCCTTCACTTCTCTTTTCACCGATCAAACTGCGTCAGCTCGAACTGCCGAACCGCATCGTGGTGGCGCCCATGTGTCAGTACTCCGCTCACAACGGGACGGCGAGCGACTGGCATTTGATGCACCTTGGCCAGTTTGCCGTTTCAGGCGGCGCCATGGCGTTCGTCGAGGCCACCGGCGTTGAACCGGAAGGGCGGATTACGAAGGGCTGCGTCGGCCTCTACAGTGACGAGAACGAAGCCGCTCTGGCGCGGGTGGTGAAGTTCTATCGCGATTACGGCAGCGCGAAGATCGGCATTCAGCTGGGCCATGCCGGGCGCAAGGCCTCCACCAAACTGCCGTGGCAAGGCGGTGCACCGTTGACCGCCGATGAGGGGGCCTGGCAGACCGTGGCACCTTCTGCGGTTCCCTATGGTCCGGGCTGGCACACACCCGAAGCGCTCGGCGATAATTCACTGGCGCGTGTGAAGCAGGCGTTCGTGCAGGCGACCGAGCGCGCATTGCGGCTCGACTTCGATGCGATCGAGATCCACAGCGCGCATGGTTATCTGCTGCACGAGTTCCTGTCGCCGATCTCGAACAAGCGCACCGATCAATATGGCGGCTCACAGGAGAACCGTATGCGTTTTCCCCTCGAAGTGTTCGATGCCGTGCGCGCGACCTGGCCGGAAGACAGGCCCCTCGGGGTGCGCTTTTCGGCGACGGACTGGATTGGTGGCGGCTGGGATCTCGAAAGCAGTGTTGCCTATGCTCAGGCGCTGAAGGCGCGCGGCTGCGATTTTGTCGACGTTTCCAGTGGCGGGCTGGCCCCTGAGCAGCAGATCAATTCTGCGCCCGGATACCAGACGGCGTTTGCAGCTGAGGTGCGCCGCGCAACAGGCCTTGCGACGCTGGCGGTTGGCCGGATCACGGAAGCACAGCAGGCCGAAACCATCCTGCAGACCGGCCAGGCCGATATGATCGCGATGGCGCGCGGGATGCTGTACGATCCGCGATGGCCGTGGCATGCGGCTGCAGAGCTGCGTGCAGATGCGGTATTCCCCGCACAATATGCGCGCTCGCATCCTTCCATGCAGGGCGAGCCGGTGCCCGGAAACCCGCCGGTGCCGAAGGATTGATGTTGCCGGGCGCGGCGCTCGTAGTGCGGTCTTCTCGGCAGGTATCGCTGCGACTATAGTCCTGTGAAACTCGAGGCATCAGGGCAACCCTTTGATGCCACAGTTAACCCTCAGTGAGACGGTGCGCTGCGACGTGCGCCGAGGAGTGTTTGCCATGGCGGCTCGTGATCAGACGTGGACGTACTTCGATGGTGACTGGCATGAGGGGGATGTGCCGGTTATCGGGCCTCGTACGCATGCCTTCTGGCTCGGGTCCAGCGTGTTTGACGGCGCGCGCGCCTTTGAAGGTGTCACGCCGGATCTCGATCGACATTGCGAACGTGTCAACGCGTCAGCAGAGGTGCTGGGTCTCAAGCCGGACGTCGATGTCGCGACCTGGCTTGGCCTGGTGGCGGACGGTCTCAAAAAGTTCGAGGGTGACGAGGCGATTTACATTCGGCCGATGTACTGGGCGGAGGATGGCGGATACATGGGTGTTCCGCCCGATCCGGATTCGACCCGTCATCTTCTGTGTTTGCATACCGCGGCGATGATCCCGCCACAGGGTTTTTCGCTGGGCGTTTCGCCGTTCCGTCGCCCAACGATCGAGACGATGCCGGTCAATGCCAAGGCGGGATGTCTCTACCCCAACAACGCGCGTGCGATCATGGAGGCCAAGGGCCGCGGATTTGATAACGCCTTGGTGCGGGACATGCTCGGGAATGTTGCCGAAACCGGGACCTCGAACATCTTTATGGCACGTGATGGCGTCGTGTTCACGCCAGTGCCAAGCGGTTGTTTCCTCAATGGTATTACACGGCAGCGCACGATTGTCCTCCTGCGCGAGGCCGGCGTGGAGGTGGTGGAAACAACGTTGACGCTGGCGGATTTCGAAGAAGCGGACGAGATCTTTTCGACGGGAAACCATTCGAAAATCGTACCGGTGATCCGATTGGAGGATCGCGATTTGCAGCCGGGCCCGCTCGGGAAAAAGGCGCGCGACCTTTACTGGGAGTGGGCGCACGGCTGACCCGTTGGCTACAGTCACCCATTGGTTCACCGGATGATGAGCAGGGATCTCCACCATGGCACACTACAAGCTTAAATGTTTCTGCCAATCGGGAAACGCCTACAAAGTGGCACTTTATCTAAATTGTGCCGGGCTCGACTGGGAGCCGGTATTCGTCGATTTCATGAACGGCCAGACACGGGATGCGTCCTGGCGTGCTCAGAACAACGTAATGGGTGAAGTTCCCGTGTTGGAGACCGACGGCAAGCGGCTGACGCAGTCCGGCATCATTCTCAACTATCTCGCTGATACGACGGGCAAGTTCAAGCCGGAAGGCGATGATGCAAGGCTCGAGGCCTGGCGCTGGATCCTGTTCGACAATCACAAGTTCACGAGTTTCTTTGCTGCGCACAGGTTCATGCGCAGTTTTGCGCCAACGCCGGTCGATCCGGCGGCGCTCGCGGTCTTCAAAGCACGTGCAGAGGCGGCGTACGATGTTGTCAACCAGCATCTCGACGGCCGCGCGTTCATGATGGGCGAGGCACCGACGATCGTTGATTTCTCGCTGGCCGGTTACGTTTTCTACCCAGCCGATGAAACGGGTTTCGATATTGCCGGTGACTATCCCAATATCGACGCCTGGAGGTCGCGTCTGAAGGAGCTTCCGGGATGGGTTGGTCCGTACGAGCTGATGCCCGGTGACTATGTTCCTCCAAAACCGCAGGGCTGAACCAAACAGGAGCAGACAGGCCATGCATTTCGCTTTGACCGAGGAGCAGGCCGCCATTCAGGATATGGCGCTGCAATTTGCCAAAGACCGCATTGCGCCCGGCGCCAACGAATGGGATGAGACCGGTCATTTTCCCACCGATGTCATTCGTGAGGTTGCACCGCTCGGCATGGCGGCGATCTATGTTGCGGAAGAGCACGGTGGATCCGGACTGGGGCGGCTTGACGGTGCCTTGATCCATGAGGCACTGGCCTACGGATGTCCGACCATCGCGGGCTATATCTCAATCCACAATATGGTCGCATGGATGGTTTCGAAATTTGCCAGCGACGAACAACGCGGGCGGTGGATGGCAAAGCTCGCGTCGATGGACTGGCTTGCGAGTTATTGTCTGACTGAACCGGGTTGCGGTTCCGATGCGGCAGCGCTCAAGACACGTGCCGAGCGCAAGGGTGATACATACATCCTCAACGGCGCCAAGCAATTCATCTCCGGTGCCGGCACGTCCGACTTTTACTACGTGTTTGCACGCACCAGCGAAGATGGCGCGCACGGCGTGTCGGCCTTTGCAGTCACCGCAGATACCCCGGGCCTATCGTTCGGTGCCAACGAACGCAAGATGGGATGGAATGCGCAGCCGACAAGGCAGGTCATATTCGAGAACGCCGAGGTGCCGGCAGAAAACCTGATCGGCGTCGAGGGCCAGGGATTTCGTTTCGCGATGAGCGGCCTCGACGGCGGGCGTGTCAATATCGGGGCCTGTTCACTCGGAGCGGCATGGTGCGCGCTCGACAAGACCCGTGGCTACATGTTCGAGCGCAAGGCTTTCGGGCAGGAGTTGGCAAGTTTCCAGGCCATGCAATTCAAGATTGCCGACATGGCGACGGACCTCGAAGCGGGGCGCCTGATGATCTATCGTGCGGCCGATGCCCTGGACAGGGCCGATCCGCAGGCGACGATGTATTCGGCCATGGCAAAACGTTATGCGACGGACCTTGGTTTCGAGATTTGCAATCAGGCGCTGCAAGCCCATGGCGGGTACGGTTATCTCAAGGATTACGGCCTTGAAAAACTGGTGCGGGATGTGCGCGTGCACCAAATTCTCGAGGGGACCAACGAAATCATGCGCGTCGTTGTTTCACGCAAGGTGCTCAGTGGTGACCGGGCTTAGCGGATCTTGGGGTCCGGACGATCGCTCGGTGCGTGTGTCGGAGCACCGGCCTTTCCGGTCAGGCGTGAGCAAAGGGCGCTGATGCCCGCCATGCCCGAGTTGTTCACAAGAGGGCGGCAATGAAACCATACAAGTTGCGCACGAGGCTTCGCCGTCAATGGTGGCGTTTCAAAGGAATGGCGATCGAAGTCGGTGCGAAGACCAGGCTCGACCCGACTGCGCAACTCAGGCTCCAGGACGGAGGTTCGATCCGCATTGGACGCAACTGCCGCATTCACCGCGGTGTGGTGATCGATACGCATGGCGGCGACGTGGTGATTGCCGATAACGTCAGCCTCAATCCCTACACCGTCATCTATGCCAATGGTGGTGTTGCGATTGGTGCGGACTGCAGGATTGCTGCGCACACGGCGATCATTGCCTCGAACCATGGTTTCGAGGATCGCGAGGTTGCGATCCGTCATCAGCCCATGACGCAAGAGGGAATCGTGTTCGAAGAGGACGTGTGGCTTGGTGCGGGCGCCCGCGTAGTCGACGGCTGCCGGCTGGGGCGCGGATCAATCGTCGGGGCTGGTGCGGTGATTACAAGTGACACCGATCCCTATGGCATTTACGTGGGTGTCCCAGCGCGTAAGATCCGAGAGCGCGGGCAGGCGGCGGGCTGACAGTTCAGTTGGGACAGTCCCGTTCTTCATGCCCGTCGAGGGCGCGAACGACTGCATCGAAAATCAAACGGTGACCATGGTCAGATGGATGGAGGCCATCGGCGAATGCACCAGCGATTCTTGTCAACCCGGGTAAGGGGATGTGCATTGCGCCGTTGTCGATTGCGACTTGCCGCAAGGCAGCGTCATAGCGCGCCATCTCGGCGTTGGAGTAGATCTTGTCCGGTTTGAATGGCGATGTCAGTCTTTCATCCACGCCCGCCAGCCCGACAAAGTGGACGCGCGCGCCCTTCGCACCCGCCAGGCCAATCAATCGGACAACGTTTTCGGCAAAGCGGGCCAACGGTACCTCGTTGCGACCGAGGCTCGGGCGCAGACGGCTATCGTTGGTTCCAATTGCGATAACAACGGTGTGCGGTGAGTTTGCTCGGGAGAGTTCGGGTTCGATTCGGACAAGTAGGTTGTCGCTTGTCTGGCCGCCAATCCCGTGCAAGCTGACTTGCTGCTGGCCATGCAATTTGGCGGCTAGTGACTGTGCCCAGCCGCCGTCGCTGCCACCAACGCCTTCGACGAGGCTATCGCCCGTGATCAAGATCGGCATGCCGGGTTTGGCTCCTCGTTCGGTGCATGCGTGCAACCGTGGTCGATATCGGCGCGCCGGCACTTGCGGTTCGTCGTCGGCTTCGGCAATTCTAAATCATTTCCGCCTTAGGCGGAATCGCCGGCCCGTTCCCCCTCCCGACCGCCAAGTGCAATGATGCCGCGGGCGTTCGGGAGGGGGAACGGGATGGTTTCTGCTCAACCTGAAAGACTAAAGGACGCGACACAGGCCGACCATGCGCAAGGGTAAGGGAATGACGCAAGACCAGGACATCCAATCTAACGATCTCATCGTGCGCCGGGAAGGTCGGGCCGGTCGCATCACGCTCAATCGTCCGAAAATGCTCAACGCGCTGACCTATGATCAGGTTCTGGCGATCGAGAAGCAGCTGGACACCTGGGCCGAGTGCGATGAGGTAAAACTCGTCATTCTCGACGGAGAAGGCGAAAGAGCGCTGTGTGCGGGAGGAGATGTTCTGTCGCTTTACGAAAAACGGGACGACGGTGGGGTTTTCGCCAGTACCTTTTGGCGGGATGAGTATCGTCTCAACGCGAAGATCGGCCGGTACCCGAAGCCGTTTGTGGCGTTGATGGATGGAATCGTCATGGGAGGTGGGATCGGACTGGCAGGGCACGCCAGCCATCGCATCGTGACCGAGCGTGCCGTTGTGGCGATGCCCGAGACGACAATCGGGCTGGTGCCGGACGTCGGCGGAATGTGGCTGCTTGCGAATGCGCCGGGACGGTTCGGGGAATACCTCGGGTTGCTCGGCGAGCGTATGGGGGCGGCCGATGCGATCTATGCCGGGTTCGCAGATACGTTCATAGAGAGCAGCCGACTTGGCGCCTTTGTCGAAAAGCTGGTCAATCCGCAAGGTGATCCGGTTGGCGTGACCGTTGCCGCTTTTGCCATGGCGCCAGCACCAGGCGTGCACGCGGGGCGCCGGGATGACATTGATCGCATATTTGCGGCGGCGGACGTCGAAGGCGTTTGCGACGCACTGTTGGCAAGTGATCTCGATTGGGCGGGCAAGGCCCTCGAGGCTTTGGCGCAGCGCTCGCCATTGTCACTAAAGTTGACGTTGGCCGCCGTGCGCGCGGTGCGTGAAATGCATGCTCTCGAAGATGCGCTCAATCTGGAGTATCGCCTGACGACACGGCTTTGCGCACATGGAGAATTCATTGAAGGCATACGGGCGTTGCTGGTTGACAAAGACAGGGCGCCGCGTTGGCACCCGTCACGCCTCGAGGACGTCAGCACTGAGATGGTGGCGGAGTTTCTGGGCCCGCTGAACGAGCGCGAGGAACTGGGGTTGGTTGCCGGCTGAGCTGCAACGCAACGTCCGAGAACTGGAGGAGTTTATGTCGCAACCGGAAAGAACAGGTCCGCTGGTCGGAATGCGTGTGCTCGACCTCAGTCACGTCATGGCCGGGCCGGTGTGCGGCCTGATGTTGGCGGATATGGGTGCCGACGTCGTCAAGGTAGAGAATATCAACGGTGGCGACGATACCCGCCGGATGATACCGCCCGAGATTGGCGGCGAGTCCGGAGCATACATGATGATGAACCGCAACAAGCGCGGGATTGCGCTGGATCTCAAGGCTGAGGCCGGCAAAGAGATATTCAAACGGCTGGTCGAGCCTGCCGACGTGCTGATCGAGAACTATCGTCACGACACGATGCATCGGCTCGGGCTCGATTATAATGTCTTGAGCAAAATCAATCCGGGCCTGATCTATTGTTCCATTTCAGGGTTCGGGCGCACGGGGCCCTTTTCAACGCAGGGCGGGTTCGATCTCGTCGCGCAGGGAATGTCGGGCTTGATGGCCGTTACCGGCGAGGCACCCGGCCGCCCGCCTGTGAAAGTCGGTCCTCCGGTGACGGACATCACGGCTGGTATTCTTGCAGCGATGGGGATTTGCGCTGCCTATTCCCACAAACTCAAGACGGGCGAAGGACAGGTGGTCGATACCTCTCTGTTCGAGGCTGGAATAACGCACACCTATTGGCAATCGAACATTGCGTTTGCGACCGGAGTTTCGCCGGAACCGATGGGCTCTGCGCACCCGCTCTCTGCACCTTATCAGGCTTTTGAAACGGCCGACGGCTGGCTGACGCTCGGTGCTTCCAATCAACGTACTTGGCTGAGTTTTCTCGATATACTTGGGGATGACGACATCGCTAGCGATCCGCGATTTGCAACCAACGCCGATCGCATGACCAACCTCGAGGCGTTGGTTGAGGTGATAATTCCGCACATGAAATCACGAACGACATCGGCGTGGCTCGATGCGCTGGAGAAAGCGGGCATTCCCGCTGGGCCGGTGCTCTCGATTACGGATATGCACGCTCACCCTCAGACCATCGCGCGCAATATGGTTGCGACGGTTTCGCATCCGCGAGCGGGCGATGTGCAAACCATAGGCCTGCCGGTGAAGTTCAGCGCAACACCAGGTGGTGTCAAGCACGCAGCGCCGCGCCTCGGCGAGCATAGCCGGGATGTGCTCGTGGAAACCGGATTTGCACAAGACGAGATCGATCAACTGGTTGTAGACGGTGTTATCGGGACGCTCGCTTGAGGGTCATTCGCACGGTGTCAGGTCTCAACGCCCCGATCTGTGACCTGTCCAGTCCGTCACGCGGTGCATTGGCACAGCATGGGCTTTCGTAAACTGGCCGCAGCCGGCGACCAGCAGCGGCGAATTGTCCAGATTGATTACGATCACTCCCGCGGTGCAAAATGCGTTTGAATTTTGAATGAAGATACTGCCCTAGGGTATTGCAAAGACACTATAATTATGTCTCTTGATGTGGGCTGCAACCGGCTGGGCGCGGTTGTCGACTAGGCCGAAGGCGTGTGCGTTGGTGGTCAGTATGACGAGAAACAGGCTGCTTGTGGTGGGTGCCGGTCCGGTTGGCTTGGCAATGGCCAACGCCCTGAGGTTGCACGATATTGAATATGATCACGTCGAGACCAAGACGGCGCTCGGCGGCAATTGGAATGATGGCGTCTACGAAGGCGTCCACCTCAACTCTTCGAAGCGGTCCACGGAGTTCGGCGACTATCCGATGCCGGATGATTACCCGCTGTTTCCAAGTGCAGCGCAGACGCGGGCCTACATTGAAGACTATGCCCGCGTAAAGGGGTTGGATCAGAGAATCCGGTTCAATACCGAGGTCCGCCGCGCCGAGCCGTTGCCTGACGACACTTGGAAGGTGCTGTTCCAGGATGGCCGGAGCCAGATCTACAAGGGCGTTGTGGTGTGCAACGGGCATCATTGGGACAAGCGGATGCCGAACCTGCCGGGACGCTTTTCCGGCGAGGTGATCCATTCGAAGGACTACAAGCGCGTTGCGCAATTGCAAGGCAAACGAGTTCTCGTGATCGGAGCGGGCAACTCCGGTTGCGACATCGCCTGTGATGCGGCGCGAGTTGGCGCTTCATCCGACATCAGCATGCGCAATGGCTATTGGTTCTTGCCGCGACTTGCGTTCGGTCGCGCGTTGCACGACCTTCCGATCTGGCATCTGCCGGTTACGTTGCAGCGCTGGATCATGCGCGGCATCATTTCGGTCACCGTTGGTGATTACCGCAGGTATGGTTTGGAGCGGCCGAACCACCGCTTGTTCGACCGTCATACGGCGTTTGGGGCCGAACTTCTCGATAACATCACCAAGGGCAAGATCAGGCCGCGACGCGGTATTGAAAGGGTCGATGGAAAGACTGTTCATTTTGCCGATGGTGCGCAGGGGCAATATGATCTGATCGTTGCGGCGACCGGGTTCAATATGTCATTTCCGTTCCTTCCAGAGGGATTGGTGACGGTCGTCGACAACGTCGTCCAGGTCTACGGCTATGCGTTTCCAGCAAACGTCAAGAATCTTTATTTCGTCGGTGGCAGCCAGCCGCGCGCCGGGTTCGGATATCTACTGACACCGCTTGCCGACCTCTATGCGTCGGTTATCAAGATGCAGGATGAACTCGAGCACCCGATTGGTGCAATTTTGGAGTTTATGGGCGAGAAGATCCCGAACACGCATCTCGTGGATCCAGGCGGGGCCTCGCGCGAAATTCTGATGTCGCGGATGATGCTGGCGTACGTCAGATGGCAGGGCCGGCGGCTTGCAGGCAAGCGCTCGTGGGTGGCGCCGGTGATGTCACGGGTGCCTGCTGGCGAGGCCGAGCCCTTGCTGCCCATGGCCGCCGAATAGGGCTTGTGCCTGCCAGATGCGCCCAAGCACTGCCTGATGGAATGGAATTGGGTGCCAACGCTCGCCAACCTGATTATGGCCAAAGACGCATTGCGATCGCTCCGTGGTCAACGTCCGGTCGATTTCAGGCCATGAGAGGGTTTGATAGCGGCTTCGATCTGATCCACAACTGTGTTGGCCGCGTAAGTGTTATCACTCGGTTTGGAGAGATTTCCATGCGCATCTTTGCTCTCGCTGTTTTTGCCGCCGCCTTGATGGCCGTGACTTCAGCAGAGGCAGCCGAACCTGAAGCGAGCGAGATCACGCGGACGATCGCGCGCCAGATCGAGGCGTTTCGCCGGAACGATGCCGCCGCCGCTTTTGCGATTGCTGCGCCAGCGATCCAAAAGCGCTTTGTCGATCCGGCTACCTTCATGGCGATGGTTGCCCAGGGGTATCCGCAAGTCTTTCGCCCGCGCAGCATCCGATTTGCAGAACAGGCTGTGCGCGGTGATGATGCAGTGCAGAAGGTCATCGTCGTCGGCCCGGACGGCGTTGTTGTTGCTGCGCTCTACCAGCTGGTGCGAATTGACGGGACCTGGCGGATAAATGGTTGCCAGATTGCGAGGTTGCCGGGGCAGGACATCTAACCGCTGCGAGAGGCCAGGAATTGTTTGGCGGACGGTGTCGTCATTCTTCTGCGCGTGCTTGCGATGCCTCAAGAACTACGCGCTCGCAATAATCAACGTGATCGACCGTGTCGCAACGTGCGGGTTTTGTACCGCAATCGTGGCATTGCAACGAAGGTGGCCAGTCAGAAACACGAAACCACCGATCATGAGATCGGTGGTCTGGCCAGTCGTTGAAATGTTGCCGCGATCACTGTTTCGGTAAGGGTGACAGCGGGGGCGTTCGGCCGTCGGTTTCTGGTGTCTTGATCGCCGGTTCTTCGGCCGGTTTGTTCTCAAACATCTCGGCGGCAGTCTTGAAAATCTGGCGCGAGCGCCAGTCGGCAATCTTGAATTGCCAGCCGGCAAGTTTTTCCTTCAGCTGCCTGGCAAATTTCTTGTCCTTGCCGTCCTGCAAGACTTTGAACGAAACCCAGCGATCGTTTTCTCCGATCTTGAGAACGGCGGCTTCAAGCTTGAGGCCGTCCTGGGTTTCGACGATTGCGGGAATGCGTACGGCATTTTTTGGCACCTTGGCTTCTGCTGCCTTGCGAACATCGGTCATCTCGAGAGTTTCAAGCGCTTTGACCATGACCGTGGCGTCGACGCCCTTCTTGGCCTTCTTGCCTTCGGGAACTGCCGCGAACTTGAACTTTGGTTCCGGTTTAAGCTCATTCTTCTTGGTCTTATTCGCCGTTTTCTTGTCTTTGGCGTTGGCCTTGGTTGCAGATTGCGGAGCGGCTTCCAGCACGAGTGTCACGGGGGCGCCGTCCGGCGGTGTCAACTGCACCGACCTGACCTTGTCGAGCGGCATCTGGAAAAATACCGGTTTGACCCAATCAGAAACATCGAACGGAACGCGAATGACCGTGTTGGTCAGCCAGGTTTGCGGATTGCCCGGCCGGCGTACGTAGCTGCCAGACTTGCCTGCACCGAATGCGCTTGCGCGGCGCTTGCCGACGATCAGCTCGGCGATGGTCTTGTCGGCTGCGTTGCTGAGGCGGACAAAACTGGCTTTGGCGTCCTTCTTCTTGGGATCGCCCAACTCCAGGAGGTTGTAGCGCTTCGGGTCTCGCGTCTTTGCCTCAACAAGTTCAGCGCGTGCAATCTTGACGAGAAGCTCGCGCACTTTTTTGCCGTCGACCGGATAGCCGCCGCGCTCGGTGAAGCTCCAGTTGCCGGACTTGTTCTTGTCAAAGGTGAAGGTCTCCTTTCCCTTGGTGAGGGTGACGCGGGTGATCGATGCGGCGTCGTTGTCAAAGTCGGGAAAGAGCCGTTCGCCTTCGACCTTTTCCGCAGTCCACGTGTCGTAAGCGCTGTGGACAATGCCAGCTGTTACGAGCGAAACGGCCGCAGCAATCGCCAACATGTTGAAGTGTTTCGCATCCATGCCTGAGCCCTCCCGTTACGCGCTCTTGGCGCGCCGTCGCCGGCGCATTGCGGCAAACGCTATGCCGCCGACACCAAACAGCAATGGCACGCCCGCGATATTGATGAATTTCAGCCAGCCTTCGAGGCGATCGATGTCGGCGCGCATGGCGTGTTTGACATCGCGGAGTTCCTTGCGAGTCACCACCATCTCGCTGCGAAACTCTTCGATTGCCTGCTTGTCCTTGTCACTGAGAATTATCCCGCCATCCTTGGTACGGTTCTGAACGCTTTCGAGTTTGGATCGCAGGCTGCTGAGTTTCTTGACGAGCTGATCTTCCTTCTGGCGAAAGCGGCGGTCGGCGTCGCGGCGGATGTCGTCCACGAGACCGAACGGACGTTCGTCGACGCCGCGTCCCCTGAGACCCGACAGTGCGGCGCCGCCGGAGAGGTTCTCGAGGGTATTGACCACGAATACGGCGTTGTGCGCGATGGGCAAGCTGACGCGCTGGCCGACGATTTCGCGGACCTGCATCCAAAACTGATCGAAAAGCATATCGGTGTCGGCAATGACGACAGCGTTGAGTTGACCCGCCTTGAGCTGCTTGGGCGAAGGGGCATCGTCAGTCTTGTCGGTGTCGCTGGCTCCAACCGCGCCCTTGGTCTTGTCGTCCTTGTTGTCTTTGGGCTTTGGCTTGCCTTTTGGAAACGCGGTTTTGATATCGCCTTTGACGCGGGCGGCCAGGACGAGCGCCTTGGAGCCGGGCTTGTAGTCGCGCAACAGGCTTACCGGGTCAGGCTCGAAGCCGATGATCTTGGCGGCCTCGACTTCCATCGCGCCCGGCGTCGTTTGCAATAACGGCTGAATGGTTGTGGTCGCCTTCTTTGTGCTGGTGATGTAGCCCGCGGATGCAAGGTTGATGACCTTGACACCGTCGGCGACAACGTCACCGTCGTTGATCAGTGGGCCGCTGACGGACAGCCAGGAAATATACTCGCTGACGATGGGGCGGTTGCCGCTGGTCTGTACGCGGCGGGCAATGTTCAGATCGCCGGCGAATTTCGTTGGATCGAACTTTACACCCCAGGCCTTCAAAAGCTTGGCCAGTTCAGAACTCAACGTGCCGCCGCCCGTCGCCGGGTTCATCATGCGACCAACGTCGGGCACGGGGTCGAGGAAGACAAGCACTGCCTTACCGCTAAGGGCGAACTGGTCAATGGCATATGCTGCCTGGGCAGATAGGCCCGACGGCTGGACGATCATCAGAACATCAACGTCAGCAGGGATTTCCTTGGTGTTCAGGTCGACTTTCTTTATCGCGAAGAATTCCTCGATTTGGTCCATGATGGCCCATTTCGGGAATTGCTGGGGCTGCTGACCAGGGAACCTTGGTCGGGACTGGCCGCCATCCAGCGGAATTGCGCTCATCAAGCCGACGACCAGCTTTTTCGGCACCGCGAGTTTATGCACCAGCTTGGTCATGTCGTATTCGAGATAGCGCTCGCGCTCCGGCGAAAAGAACTGGACGACCTCTTCCTGATCGGTGCTGTTGGTCGCGACCAGTCCGAAGAAGCCCTGATCACCGGTTGAGTTGAGACGGACGCCGCGGAGGCCAGCGGCGACGGCGCGGTCTTCGGCATCCGAAAACGGCGCCGGCTCGATGAATGAGATGCGAAGCTTGCCGCCAGCCATGTTGGCATACTGCTCGAGCAAGGCACGGACCCGTTCGAAGTAGCGCTTGTATGTTGGTGCCGCTTCGCCGAGCTTTTCCGAGAAGTAGACCCGCATGTCGATTGGCTCGGAGATGTCGGACAGCACCTGGTGCGTGTTCTTAGAGATCGAATAGAGGCCGGACTCGGTAAGGTCTGCGTTTGCGGTGCGGAACACGTTGCTGGCAATGATGTTGACCGACAGCAACACGATCGCAGCCAGCGCGATTGCGATCCATGCCATGGTCGTGCGGTTCATGCCGGCAATCATGCGGCCGGCTTCGCCTGGAGCAAGCAGTGCCCAGCCGGCGAGTTTGTCACCCGCGGCCCTGGCCTTCTGCAGTGTCGGGTTGGACGGCGACTGCTGCGAGGACGGTGTGTCGTTGTCAGTTTCTCGGTCGGGCTGATTGGTATCCGATGCCATCTCGTGCCCTCCTATTCGGCTTTCTTCTGTTCGATCGCCAACGTGTTGGCGAACAGGAAGAAGGCAATCATCGATAGATAAAAAACCAGCGTTGGTATCCCGATCACGCCCTTGGTGATCTGCTGAAAGTGGGTAAGGAAGCTCATCGCTTCTATTCCGGAGACGATGAAGCTCGGTGCCCAGCTTCGGAAGAAGCCGAGGACGAGCGGCAGCGAACTCATGACGAACAGAAAGCAGATTACTGCGGCGACGATGAAGGCAATCACCTGGTTCTTGGTCAGGGCGGAGACAAACGATCCGATTGCCAAGAATGCGCCCGCCATCAGGAAGCTGCCGATGTAGCTTGCAAGGATCACGCCGTTGTCAGGGTTGCCGAGGTAGTTGACCGTGATCCACATCGGGAAGGTGAGGACCAGGGCAACACCGAGGAAGGCCCACGCGGCGAGGAATTTTCCGGCGATCGCTTGTGTCGGCGTAATCGGCAGCGTCATGAGAAGCTCGATGGTTCCGGACTTGCGTTCCTCTGCCCAAAGCCGCATTGCGACCGCCGGAACAAGGATCAGGTATAACCAGGGATGGTATTGGAAGAAGACCGCAAGATCGGCTTGGCCGCGTGCGAAGAAGTTGCCGACGTAGAACGCCATGGCGGCTGTTAACGCGACGAAGATCGCGACGAAGACATAGGCGAGCGTCGTGCCGAAATAGGCGTTGAGCTCGCGCCAGAAAATAGTCCGGATGTTGCGCATCGCCGCCCCCTTTACTGGCTCGTGGGACCGGATGTACCGGTGTCCGATGTGGTGATTTCGCGGAACACCTCGTCGAGGCGACCGCGCTCTACGAGCAGTTCATCAACGGCGATCGACTTGTCCCTGATCAAAGCTGCGATATCGCTGGCAATTGCGTCTTGTTCGTTAGGTACCGCGCGGAGGCGCACCTGACCGTTGGCGCGACCGATCTCCTCGACGCGGGCAACGCCCGTCAGGTCCTGCAGAGCCGCTTTGAGGCCGTCGGCCGAGCTGGTGGCGACCTTGATGGCGACGGCATTGTGATACGGCATGCGGCGCATGAGGTCCTCTGCAGTACCGTCGGCGACAATGCGGCCCTGGTCAATCACGACGGCGCGTGTGCAGACGGCTTCGACCTCCTCTAGTATGTGTGTTGAGACGACAATTGCCTTCTCGGCGGCCATCTCAGTGATCAGCGTGCGAACCTGATGCTTCTGGTTGGGGTCGAGGCCGTCCGTCGGCTCGTCCATGATCAGAACGTCGGGATCATGGAGGATCGCCTGCGCGACACCGACACGGCGCTTGTAGCCCTTCGATAAGGTGTCGATTAGCTGGTGGAGAACCGATTTCAAGCCGGTTTTATCTACGGCCTGAGCCACGCGGTAGTCGCGCTCTCCGGCATCGTAACCACGGATTTCGGCAACAAAGCGCAGGAAGGATTCCGGTGTCATGTCACCGTAAGCAGGGGCGCCTTCTGGCAGGTATCCAATTTCCTTCTTGGCGCCGATCGGGTCATCTGCCATGGCGATCCCGTTTATTCTGACAGAACCGCTGTCCGGTTCTAAGAAGCCGGTGATCATTTTCATCGTCGTCGACTTACCAGCTCCATTGGGGCCGAGGAAGCCGAGAACCTCACCCTTTTTGACCGACAGTGAAATGCCGTTCACCGCGGCGATCTCGCCAAATCGTTTAGTTAGCCGGTCTGTCTTGATCAGTTCGGCCATTCGCATGTCCTCGCATCGTGGCCTGCCAAAGCGCTCGTCTTGCAGGCTCCAGCTAGATGTTTGATTGGTAGGGAAAAGAAGTCGTGCGGCGGGATAGCATGTGCCGATGATCGAAGGAACCCCGGTTTGCGGCGGAGGCCGGGCCAGAGCCGCCGGCTGAGTGATTTGGCAGCGACAAAGCCGGTTGACGGTGCTCGCCAAAGCTCTGAGAAATAATCCGCCGCGGCAGCAGGACCCAAGGCCCAAGGACTTGATTTGAGCAGGCTTCCAACGGAACAGGCATATTTCCCTCCGCAATCAGTCGCTTGTTCATGTTTTGCAAGCTGCGTCTGATGACTTAGTTCGATGTTTGGCACTGTCAAGAGGGGAGTGCCAAAGTGGCTTGATGGAGTTGTGATTTCCATGGCAGACAGAGCCGATGCATCGGCCAGCCTTGGCCAAAAATTGCGGCCCAAGGTCGACGCCCGAGCAAGCATTAGCGGGCTTGGCCAAAGATCGGGCACCGTGTGCAGTTCGGTGATTTGCCGTTCGATTGCGGCGACATGCTCCAACGCCTAGCGATGGCCATTCACGGATCCGAAGCCAAAGACGCGAAAACTGATATGAGTGCTGGTTGGATCAAAACGATTGCAAGGCCGGGCAATGCCGGATTGGGACAAGGCTTATCGTGAGACACAGGCGCCGCTGTTCGGTGACATGCCGACCGAATTCGTGCGTGCCGTAGTTGGTCGGGCGGATTTCCTGGGTGCCGGTGTGCGCCGGGTGCTTTGCCTGGCCGACGGGGATGGCCGCAATGGGCGGTGGTTGGCGAAGCGGGGATTCGAAGTCACGGCGATCGATCTTTCATCGGTCGCGACCGAGCAAGCCGTGGCCAAGGACCGGGTTGCAGGCGTGTCGGTTGAAAGACGCGTTGCCGATCTGGCGGACTGGCGGCCGGACCATGAGGCGCGCTGGGATGCAGTCTTCGTCATCTTTTTGCAATGCCCCTCTGCCGTGCGTAACGGAGCGATCGGTCGTGCGTGCGAGCACCTCGAAGCCGGTGGATGGTTGGTTGTCGAAGGTTTCTCGCGACGCAGGTCCAGCGCAGGCATGCTCGGCCCCAAAGACGATGACTTGCTCTACGATGCAGTAGATATCGTTGCGGCAAGTGGTGGCATGACGGTGATCGAAGCTCTTGAGGGTATTGCTTGGCTAAGCGAAGGGAGCCGACATCGGGGATACGGGGATGTGGTTCGCCTAATCGCGCGGCGGATGTGATGTCAGCTGCCTGCTTCGACAGGCTCAGATGTCTGGACCCGCCAAACCGGAGAGCCCGCCGTGTGCGATCCAGGCGTCCATCTTGGCCTTGGTGCCATAGCATTTGGGCGGCGCGTAGCTTTGGAACCACGTGCAGTAGTTCTGCAGCGCTTCGAGGTTGCGCTGGTCGGCGCGTCCGACACACCGCATCAGGTCATTCTGGATCAGAAACGTCAGAAAGTGGTTCACCGGCCGGCCTTCCTCGACATAGAGCCGGATTTGTTCGGCTTGTGGCAGAGTTTGGAATTCCTCCGTATCGAAGATGTCGTCAATCATTTGTCGTTTTCCTTGCGCGACGTCGCGCGCAGTGCCGCAAGCGCTTCGGGCGTGTCGATGTCGTTGAAGATTGCGTCAGTGCCGACGTCAACTTCGACCACGGCGTCGGCGTGTGTGGCAATCAGATGGCGGGCGCCGGTATCGCCGGAAATTCTGCGCAAATCCGGGAACAGGTCAGATGACCACAGCACGGGATTGCCGCGGCTGCCGTTGTGATAGGGAACGCAAATGCTGCGCCCGTCGTACGGTGCAAAGGCCGCGATCAGCTGGTCAATAAGATTAGCGGTAATCAGCGGCATGTCTCCAAGGAGAATTACAGCACCGTCGGCGCCGTCGGAGGCAGCAGTGATGCCGGCGGCGAGCGACGTGGAAAGGCCGGCAGCAAAGTCCGGGTTGCTGACGAAGCGCACATTCAGGTCGGCAAGCGCCGCTCTGACATCGGTTTCCTGGTGACCCGTCACCACGATCGTTTCGGCTGCGAAACTCGCAAGGGCGGCTTTGGAAACGTGTCGGACAAGGGGCTCCCCGCAATAATCTTCCAGGAGTTTGTTTGCGTCCCCCATCCGTGTTGAGCGCCCGCTCGCCAAAACAACGGCGGCGATGCGTGGAGCCAATCGTGCGGCGGGAGATTGCTCGCCAGGCTTGCGCTCCGCTCGCGGTTGCGGCCGGGTGGCGATTTCCATCAGGAGTCCGCCGGGCGCCATTGCCGTGATGTCGTCCGGAGTTACCGTCAGGCCGGCAAGGATCCGCTCCAAGACCCAATCAAGGCCGTTCGTCTTTGGCGAGCTGGCACAGCTCGGTACGCCGATAACGGTTGTGGTGCCGTGGCGACCGAGCATCAGCAGGTTGCCGGGGTCGACCGGCATGCCGAGATGGATGACGTTGCCGCCTGCGTCGCACAGGCCACCTGGGATTACATCCTCACGATCGACGATCGCGGAGGCGCCAAAGATCAACAACGGATCGACGCGGCGGGCGATCATATCGGCAACCGCCTGGGAAACGGCCGCCCGGCTGTGGGGGACGGTTAGTTCTGAAACGATATTGCTGCCGACGGCTCCGGTCCTGTCTGCAACGGCCTTAGTACGCTTCTTAAGTACCGATGGTTTGGTGCCGGGCAGGTCAGTGACAATGAGGCCGACCTCGTGGGGCGTGAAGTTCGCTACGGACAGCAGTGGTTCAGCACGGCCCAGCACGGCCAGGGCGGTGTCCACCACGCGACGCGAAAGCGCAAATGTTATGACCTTAATGGTTGCGATCATCTGGCCGGCACTCACGCGTGCGAAAGGCGCGAGCGTGGCGACAGTCAGGCCCTCGTCGATCCGGTTCAGGTCGATCAGGCGTTTCCGATCCAAGGTGAAGATACCGTCTGTCGCTGCATAGACGTTCGCGCGACCCGTGAATGGCTCTGCAACACGTGCGTGCCTGCCGGCGACGGCTGCGGCAATTATTGCGGCTGCGTCATCTTCGATGACATCGTCACCATCCAGTGTTGCGGCGATGATGGTCGTAACGTTGGCGCGCTTCAGTTTTTCGATGTCGACAGGCGTGAGGCGACGACCCTTCTTGATGCGACCCTCCGGTGTCGTGGCCGAGTGCGCAAGAATTGTGCCTTCCGCAGCATCGATATCGACGGGCCCAAACTTCATCGAACTGGTGCTATGTCTCTGCAGGAAGCTTGCCGCGCAGTGCGGCAGTCACTTCGGCGATGATTGAAATGGCGATTTCAGCCGGGCCAACGGCGCCGATATCCAGGCCGATCGGCGCGTTGATGCGATTGATTTCGGACTTGCTCAAGCCTGCGGTCGAGAGCCGGTCAACGCGTCTGGCGTGCGTGCGACGGCTACCGAGTGCGCCCACGTAGAAGACGTCCGATCGTAGTGCGATCTCGAGCGCCGGGTCGTCAATCTTGGGATCGTGGGTCAGTGTGATGAAGGCCGTGCGGGCATCGAGGCGAACGTCTTGCAGTGCTTCATCCGGCCAGCGGGCATCGCGTGGCACGCCTGCAAATCGCTCTTCGCTGGCAAAGGCGGTGCGAGGGTCGATTACAATGATGTCATAGCCTGCCTGTCGGGCAAGTGGGATCAGGGCCTGTGCGATGTGCACGGCGCCAACGATGACCATCCGCAGTGGCGGATTGTAGATGTTGATGAAGACGTCTTCGCCAGCGATTTCGACGGTTCGACTGCGGTCGCTGCGGAAGCCGTCGGAAATCGCGGATGCAAGGTCCTGATTTGCGATCTCGTCGCCTCGATGCACCAATTGCTGGCGGTTCGAGGCCAGCCACGTTACAAGAGCGACGGGCGTGCGCACGGCCGTGTCGTTTATGAGCTGGGTCAGGGCGGTGCGTTGCATTGACGGGTCTATCCTGCAGGATTGGCCGTAATCGGTTCGACGTAGACGCGAATACGTCCGCCACAGGCCAGGCCAACCTGCCAGGCCGTTTCGTCCTCGACGCCGAATTCCATGAGGGATGGTTGGCCGGAGGCGATGACGTCGGCGGCCTCGACGATCACCGCTCCTTCGACGCAGCCACCGGAAACCGAGCCCTCGAAATTGCCATCTGCATCGATCAAGAGCTGACTGCCGACCGGCTGCGGTGCCGAACCCCATGTTTCGACCACGGTGGCAATGGCAACCTGCCGGCCACTCTCAAGCCAAGCATTTGCGGTGTTCAAGATCGGCTGCTCGGAGGTTGCCATAACGTTGTCCCGATGGATTTATGCTTGCGATCGAGGTCAGCGCAAAATGTACCAAACGATGCCTGCGGCGACGATCGCTCCTATAATCCACCAAATATAGGACGATCCGCCCTGATTTGCAGCACCTGTTGATGGGGCCGGCGATGCAGACCGAACGGGCTGGGTAGCCGCCTCAGCCGGCGACGTTCCATCGGCTGCGGTTGACGGGGCAAATTCGGCAGCCAAGTTGTCGAAGAACTTGTTGGCGAGATTGGCAGCCGTGGCATCAATCAGGCGGGCGCCGAGTTGGGCAATTTTGCCTGCCACTCTGGCGTCGACGTCGTAGGCCAGCTCGGTTCCGCCATCCTTTTCGGTCAACGTCACGTTGGCGCCACCGGAGGCAGAGCCTGCCGCGCCACCCTTGCCCGAGCCGCTGATGCGGTAGGCGTTTGGCGGATCCATATCGCTCAAGGTCACATCGCCGTTGAACTTGGCATTTATGGGACCAATTTTGAGGCCGACCGTTGCCTTGAGTTGATCGTCACTGACCTGCTCCAGGGCTTGGCACCCTGGTATGCAGCGCTTGAGCACTTCGACATCGTTCAGCATATCCCAGACCTGCTGTTTGGTTGCCGGCAGTTGGCGCGTGCCCGACATCTTCATCGACCTTGTCCTCCCTGTTTCTGCGTCGTAACGACGCCCGCATGAGTGCTGCTAGAGCCTCGCCATTGGCGCAGGTCCAATCGGCCCGCGATCACTCTCGAAGGCAGCTGCAACACGGATCGCCATGGCCTCATCGCCGCCGCGAGCAATGACCTGCAGAGAGGTTGGGCCAACACCATCAATGACGGCCATAGGTACCGACATCGCACAAAATGCCAGATAGTTCACGATGCGTGTAAAGCGGGCGGGCGTCTTGGACTGGTCGAGATCGCGGATGGGCAGGGGGGGAGTGGTGATGGTTGGTGTCAGATATGCGGCAATGCCACGCAATCCTTCAAGAACTCTTGCCTGGTTCCGACGACGCTGCTCAAGCATGGCAATGTACTGTCTGGCGGAGACGTCGCGGCCGGCAAGGATGCGCGGCTTGACGTCCTCATCGACCTGGTTGGACGGATTTTCATACATTGTGCCATGATGGTAGTAGCCGTCGCAGGAAATGATCAGGCCCGTACCGTCGCGCATTTCTTCTGAAGATGCTGCAAGGTCAACCTGAACGGTTTCTGCGCCAAGTGCGCGCAGCCGCGCAAGTGCTGCGTCGTAATGATCGAGCACGTCGGCGTCTATGCCGCCGCGTTCAACGTCGCTCAGAATCCCGAACTTCAGTCCTGCAACGCCACGGATCATTTCGCCGTAGAGGCCCGTCCCGCCGGCGAGGCCCTCAGCGATGGCAGTCGGGTGGCGGCCATCCATGGTCTCGAACATCACGACGGCATCGCAAACGTTGCGAGCCATCGGGCCGGGCGTATCAAGTGTTTGCGAGAGTGGCTGAATGCCCTCAAGCGGCAATCTGCCCTCGGTAACCTTAAGTCCGACGAGTCCGCACCAGCCTGCCGGAATACGAACAGAGCCGCCGGTGTCGGTGCCAACCGCGCAGGCTGCCATGCCCGCTGCTACGGCAACGCCGGAGCCGCTGGACGAGCCGCCGGGTGTGCGATGGATGTTCGGATCCCATGGATTCCAGGGCGTTCCCCTGACGGTGTTGGTGCCCCAGGCACCGTAGGCCACTTCGACCGTCTTCGTCTTGCCGATGAGAATGCCACCGCCGGCAAGAAGGCGCATTGCAATCGGGGCCGTCGTGGCTGCGATGCGCTCGGCGTGGACGGCCGTGCCGCCGGTGGTCACGTGGCCTGCTACGTCGACAAGATCTTTGAGCGCGAACGGAATGCCGTGAAACGGACCGATCGCATGTCCGGAGCGAATTGCCCGCGTTGCACCCTCGGCCGCCTCGCGGGCGGCATCAGTTAGGATCAATTCGAATGCAGCCAGTTTGGGCTCGAGTTTCTCAATGCGGTCGATTGTTGCCACGATCACGTCGCTTGGCGTCAGACTGCCATTGCGGTAGGCGCTCGCCATTTCAGTGATCGAGAGGAGGGCATTGTCGGACATATGGAATTCGGCTCTGGTTGGTGGCCGGTTGGGTACGGCGGTGGTAGTGTCGGATGCGCTAAGGTGGAACTCATGCGCGGTATCGAATTTCAGCGGGTTGCTGGGATCGGAGAGATTTGCCAGAGCATACAGTCGACAGCAGAGAGGGGAAAGGCAGGATGGACGCCCGACGGGTCAACGATCAGGTTACGGTTGCACCACAAATTTCCGTAGCTGACGTCGCTGAAATCGCGAGGGCCGGCTACAAATCTATCGTGTGCAACCGACCTGACGGCGAGGAAGACCGGCAGGCGGCTTATTCCGAGATTGCGGCCGAGGCAGAGCGTCATGGTCTCGCCGTTCGATGGCAGCCGGTGATTTCGGGGCACGTTTCCGATGAGGAGGGACAAGCGTTCGGGGCGATCGTTGGTGGTTTGCCGGCGCCTGTATTTGCCTATTGCCGGTCCGGTACGCGGTGTATCGTTCTGTGGTCTTTGTCGCAGGCGGGACAGCGACCTGCTGCCGAGATCATCGCAGAGGCACGGGCGGCCGGATACGACCTTGCCAGTCTGGCGCCGCGGCTCGAGATGCTCGCGCTCCAGGCGAAGGTGTAATGCGCGGTGGCCCTTCGCACTGATCAGGCACGGGCATTGTTGGAGAACTTTTGTAGTGACGATGCCGGTCGAAGCGTTGCTCTCCAGAGCACCGCGACAGGTGGCCTGGCCGTGCGCGGTGATACTGCGCGTCCTGCCGCAAGTGTGATCAAAGTCGCAATCGTCATGGCGTTGTTCGATGCTGCACGGCAGGGGCGCATTGATCTTGAGGAATCGGTTTCAGTCGGCTCGCTTGGCGACACTCGCTATTGCTCGATCCTCAGGGCGTTCGATGAAAACCGCGCACTCAGCCTCAGAGAATTGGCGGCGCTGTCGCTCATCACAAGCGACAATCCGGCGACGGTGGAAGTGATGTCACGGGTATCGAATGCCGACATCTCAGCGGTGTTCGAGGCAAGTGGCTGCGGTGCGGCGGCAAGATGTGGTGCAGGATTCAGCGAACAGGAACTTGGTGAAGTCAATCGCGCCAATCAGATGACCGCATGGGATGCAGTGCGGTTATTCGAGCAGCTTCGCCGTATACCACAGTATCGGCCGATCGAAGTGTTTCTCGAGAACAACTTGCGCAATGCCCGTATTCCGGCTCTGTTGCCCGACGATGCAGTCGTTGCGCACAAGACCGGCAGCCTTGACGGCGTGGTCAATGATGCGGGATGCGTGAGGCGCGGAGCGGACAGCTTTGTCATCGCGTTCCTGTGCGATGAGCAACTGGACCCGATTGCAACTCAGAATGACATTGCGGCTTGTACGTCAGCGCTGTTTGATGTGTTGATCAATTAACATCGCCGCCGGATGCTGCATTGCTGCCCGGCGCTCGCGAAAGGATCGTTTGACGGGCGCCGAGCTGTCTTGCGTTGCGAGCTCTCTAGACGGCTTCGATCATCATCGCGATGCCCTGGCCGACGCCAATGCACATTGTGCACAGGGCCCGCTTGGCGCCGCGCTCTTCAAGTTCGATCGCCGCGGTCAACGCCAGCCGGGTACCCGACATGCCCAGTGGGTGACCAAGTGCAATGGCACCGCCGTTCGGATTAACATGCTCGGCATCATCGGGCAGTCCGAGTTGCCTGGTGGTGGCGAGCGCCTGAGCAGCGAAGGCCTCGTTGAGTTCGATGACATCGACGTCGCCAATGCGCAGGCCGAGGCGTTCCAGCAGCTTTTCCGAAGCCGGGGCAGGGCCAATTCCCATGATCCGGGGCGGGACACCGGCGGTCGCCGTGCCAAGTACGCGGGCTTTCGGTTTGAGGCCGTACTTTTCCACCGCTTCGCCGGACGCGATGATAACCGCAGCGGCGCCGTCGTTGACGCCGGAAGCATTGCCTGGCGTTACACTGCCATCCTTGCGGAACGGCGTCGGCAGGGCGGCAAGCTTCTCCAGTGTCGTCTGGCGTGGGTGCTCGTCTTTCTCGACGATGATCGGATCGCCTTTGCGCTGTGGAATTGAGACCGGGACGATTTCCTTGGCCAGGCGGCCATTGGCTTGAGCGGCAGCGGCGCGTTCCTGACTACGCAATGCGAACGCGTCCTGGTCGGCGCGGGCGATCTGGAACTCCTCGGCGACGTTTTCAGCTGTCTCCGGCATTGAGTCGATGCCGTATTGTTCCTTCATCAACTTGTTGACGAAGCGCCAGCCAATGGTGGTGTCATAGACCGTGGTGTTGCGATCGAATGCAGTGTTTGCCTTTGGCATTACAAACGGTGCGCGCGACATACTCTCGACGCCGCCGGCCAACATTACGTCGGCTTCACCGGCCTTGATTGCCCGAGCACAGGTGCCGATGGCATCGAGGCCGGAGCCGCACAGACGGTTTATCGTAGCGCCCGGGACATTGACGGGCAGGCCGGCCAGAAGAGTGGCCATGCGTGCGACGTTCCGATTGTCTTCACCGGCCTGATTGGCGCACCCGAAGATGGCATCATCGATATTGTCCGGTGCGAGACCGTTGGCGTCCTCCATCACCGAGCGAATGGCGTGCGCGGCGAGATCATCCGGACGAACAGGTGACAGCTTGCCGCCGTAGCGGCCGATCGGCGTTCGTTTGCCCTCGCAAATATACGCTTCGCGGGTCATGGTTCTTCCTCCTCGGTCATTCCTATTGTCCACTGCCAGATCGGCCAGCCTCGTGCCATACTCACGCGCAAGTCAAATCGATTGCAAGTGCCGCGAAGGCCTCGTCGTAATATATCGCATGCCGGCTGATTTTGGGTCGCGATAGTTGCACCTTATGGGCTGGCGTTGCGTTGCGGTGTGCTTCGCAGGCTAGCAGCGTTCCGGCGCTGGAGAGGAGATCGCACGTGTTCAGGTCACGCGGCGGCGTATCACTCACGGTAACGCTTGCGGTCAGCATCAGCATGTTGGTGTTCATTGCCGTGATTACCGTGCTCGGGATCGGTCTTTGGAGCGGCTTGCGCAACACGGTGGTGCTGTTGCGCGACAAGGCCGAAATCGCCGTCACCACGATAAGCGACAAGGTGCGCGATCATCTTGCGCCAGCCGAGAGTCAGCTGACGTTCATCTCGAGACTTATCGCCAGTGGACAGCTCGATCCCCAGGATCGGACGCGACTTGTTGCGACTCTTACGGGTGCACTGGCCGGTGCGCCGCAGATCAGTGCGCTGCTTTTCGTAAATTCAAAACTCGAGACGCTGATCGCCGGACGAGCACCGGAGGGCGTGCGGATCTTTGAGCGCGATGATGCTGGTGACGCGACAATGATGCAGGCATTTGAGGAGGCGCGGACCGCAAAGCGACCGAAGTGGGGCGAACCACTGTGGCGCGACCTGCCAAAAGAAACCATGCTGAACCTGCGGCTTGGTGTGCGCCGACAAGACGAATTGATCGGCGTGTTGATTGCGGCCGTGAGTGTGCGGCGGCTTTCGGCCTATCTCGGACGGCTCGATCCCGTGCAGGGCGGAAACGTCTTTGTGCTCTATGGCCGGGACCGCGTGCTCGCGCACCCCAATCTCGTCAGCAACGTCTACAAGCGATCTGTAGAGGCACCGCTGTTGCGGCTCGGAGACGTGGGTGACCCTGTGCTGGCCGCGATCTGGCAACGGGACGACCGCTATCCGCTCAGGCTTGTCGATGGGACCAAACTCAACGGTCATGTGCTGCAAGTCTTTGGAGATGAGTACATCTACATTTATCGCGACATCGATGGTTACGGTGACCGGAAATGGCAGATCGGAACATACTTTCGCAGCGCCGATGTCGAGTCCGAGCTGCGCAGGTTGAGGTCGGCTGCGTTGGCCGGGTTTGCAATGCTGCTGGCAGCGCTTGTGACCGCGATCTTGCTGGCGCGCCAGATCGCAAAGCCAATCGTAGACCTCGCAAAAGCTGCCTCACACATCGGTCAGTTGGAAATTTCGGAGACCACGCCGTTACCCGGCAGTGTATTTCGGGAGCTCAACGACCAAGCACGCTCGTTCAACGCGATGCTCGCTGGTCTCAAGTGGTTCGAGGCCTACGTTCCAAAGCAGCTGGTGCGCCGCCTGATCCGGCAGTCTGGCGACAGCATGCCCGCCTCCGAAGAGCGCGAGGTAACGGTGATGTTTACGGACATTGCCGGCTTCACCTCATTGGCAGAGGGCAGGCCGGCTGAAGACATTGCCGGATTTCTCAATCACCATTTTACGCTGCTCGCCAAATGTGTCGAGGATACCGGCGGAACGCTCGACAAGTTCGTCGGCGACAGTGTCATGGCATTCTGGGGCGCACCAGATTCGCAACCCGATCACGCCCGCCGCGCGCTCACGACCGCCGCCGCAATTTCGCAAGCACTTTCGCACGACAATAAAGAACGCGAGGCATGCGGCAAACAACCGGTCCGGATCCGAATCGGTGTCCACAGTGGTCGCGTGACGGTTGGCAATATTGGTGCACCGGGCAGGATCAACTACACCATCATTGGCGATACAGTGAACGTTGGCCAGCGACTGGAGCAGTTGGCCAAGAACTTTGTGGACACAGAGGGACGAAGCTCCCAGGCCACGATTTTGGTGAGCCAAGCGACCGCGCGCGCGGTTGGTCGCGAACCCGCGCTGCAGCCGCTTGGCGCCCACCAGCTTCGCGGCCGCAACGATCCGACGAAGGTCTATCGGTTTATTACGCATTTGGAGAACACCGCGACTGACCATGCTTAGTGACCGCCGAGCAGCGTGCCAAACCTGGATTTGCTCAACTTGCGCTTTAGGCCAATTAGACAGAATACTGTTGAAAATCTTTAGGCAATTCTTGCATTGATGCGCTTTCGACGCAGAATCAGAAAAGACTACATGTGAGCATGAGAGGGTTGAGTTCCATGTATATCTGGCATCTGCTGCCGCATCAGCTTTGGCGTGATCCCGGCAAGGAGTGGAACATTAGTTGGCCGCGTCTTGGGCTTGCGTGTCTTTTCCTGATGGCAATGTCGTTTATGACGGTGGATGCATATCTCAATTTGCCGGTGAGCGAGGAAGCACAGTTCGAGGAGGCCTGCCGCCAACTCGGTGGTGTGCTGGTGCGCGACAGCGACGGTGTGACGATGGATGCCAAGGCACTTTGCATTCAGCGCGAAGCATTGTTGGGACTATTGAAGAAGTAGGCCAGCATCCCACTGCGCCCAGCCGGGCTTGTAGACCGGGTCCACCATACTGCCAATCCCGGGCCCGGGGCGCCAGACCGCAATGTGGTCGGGCTGGGAATTTCCCTAAGCGTCAATTCAAGTTGTGAATTCGCGTTCCAGAAGGTCGGGAAGGTCGTTGGCAATCAGTATAACGTCGTCTGGCCTGAGGTTCTTGTTGAGCCAGGTCTGAGCCTCGGAGAATTGATCGAACTTGATAAGTTCGGCCTGTGGGCCGGCAGCGTGGAAGCCGTCGACAAAAGATTCGATGCGGTCTGGCCGAAGGGCGATCGTCACGTCGGTCGTCAACGCAGCCTTTTCTCCAAGTTCGCGGTGCACGGCATCGTGGCGTTCGCCCAGTTCGACAACTCCGGGCGTGACGAAAATTCGCCGCCCGCCCTGCTTGCGCAGCAGCTGTAAAAGGTCGAGACCGCCGCTTATTCCAGCAGGATTGGCGTTGTAGGCATCGTCGATGTAGGTGGCGCCGCTCGGGTGGCGCTTGACCTCGAGACGGTGCGCGATCTGAGGGGTAGAGCGCATGGCGGCAATAATGCGATCCGGTGCGAAGCCGAGCGAGCACGCAAGAGCAAAGGCGAGCGCCATGTTACGTCCGTGGTGGAGGCCGAAGAGCGGCGCAAATAGGACATGTTCATTGCCGTCTTGGCGGATCTTCACGGTGAGACCTTGTGCGGACTGCTCGATTGAGAGAATGCGAAAATCTGCGGCTTGCGTGTCGCCAACTACGATGAATCCCTTACGGTGGGTTGAAACGACCGAGCGGGCATGAGCGCGCTCCAGGACGGTTTCGTCGATGACTATGATGCCTTTTCGATCGATCACAGCCTCGGCCAGTTCGAATTTTGCCTGAGCGACGGTTTCGAGGTCCTTGAAGCGCTCATAGTGAGCCTCGCCGATCGACGTGATGATGCCGTGGTTGGGCGGTGTAAACTTGCACAACCGGGCAATCGAGCCGATGCCGTAGGCGCCCATTTCGACCAGGAAATAGCGGCAATTGTCAGCGAGGCGCTCGTTGATGATGCGCGAGATGCCCATTACCGTGTTGACGCTGCCGGGTGTGAACAGTGCGTTTGTGTTCATCTGCAGGACGTGGCCAAGGATGTGTTTGACTGACGTCTTGCCGAATGATCCGGTAATGGCGATGGTCTTTGGGCCGACCTGTCGCAAGCGATTTTCGGCGGCGATACGGAAGCCGTCCTGGATGCGCGCTTCGACAGGTTTGAGCATCCAGTTGCCGACGACCAGCAACAGCGGGATGAGTTGTACCGCCAGGAGCCAGGCAAGGCTGCTGCCGAAAAATGAGGCTGCGAGCCCTGCGACCAGGCAAAGGCCAAGGCCGACGCCGAATATGCGGCGTGCGCGATTGGTCAGAACGAGTTTCTTCTTGGCAGCCCGTAGCGGGTTCGTCTCCATGAAGCCGGCAATAACAAAGAGTACCGCCACGAGGCCCGCTTCCGTCGTCCCGAGAGTCGTGTCCTTGGCCGTGTAACCCAGCAGGGCGAACAGAACGAGCGCGGCCGATACGCGTTTGTCAAAGGTCTGCTCACTGATCAGCCACGGCAAGAACCGGGTGGCGTCGTATTCATCCTGCTGAAAGATGTGCAGGTAACGCCGCAGCCGGCGCAATGCGAAGAACGCGAACGCGGCAAAGGCTGCCAAAGTCAGGACTTCGCCCATTATGCATGCTCCGGTTCATCCAATGGACGGTGCTGTGCGAGGAAGTCGCGGATGCGGCGAGCAACCTGATGGCGGCCAACGGCGAGCAGGGAATAGTGGTCCTGGCCGGGCAACACAGTAAGTTCGGCATCCTTGATCAGGGCAGCGAGCCGTTCACCTATCTCGGGCGGCGTTTCGGTGTCGTTGGCACCATAGATCAAACGAGTTGGACACGAGATGCCGGCTGCCGAAACACTCAGGTCTTCGCGTACGACGTTGGCGAGAATTTCGCGCATCTCGCCGGCGTTGCGGTAGTCGGCACTGCCGAAGCGGTTGCGCAGGTTCTCCACATCCACGCCCAGTGCCGGCGCCAGGCGCTTCAATGCTTTGAAGGTATAGATTTTTCCCGATACTCGCGCCTGGTCGAGAAAGGGTCGTCGGCGAGGCAGGCCAGCAGCTGCGATCAGCACAAGCCGGTCAACTTGATCCGGGTGGCGTGAGGCAAGCTGAATTCCAATGCGGCCACCGAAGGAATGGCCGATCCACACCGTTGGCCCATCGTGAGGTTGTTCGGCAAGGAAGCGCGCGGACAGGTCGGCATAGTCCGCCGTGGTCCAGACGTCGTCCGGTTTGGGCGCATCACCGAAACCGGGAAAGTCGACCAGAATGTGTACGCCTAGGCTGGTCAGCGACTGGGCCAGCCCGGCCATTGCCTGCCGGTTCTGGCCCCAACCATGACCCCAGACAAAGCGCCACATTCCGGATCTGTCAGGTGCACCCATGGTGTCGTGAGCAAATCGGCGCATATCGTATGATTCGGCGAGCATGCAGGCCTTATCCCGTCTAATGCTGTTTCGTGCAAGTGGGCTGCAAGTCTGCCATCGGATGGGCTCGCTTTTGCGGCCAAGGATCACGTAAGGGGCAGTCAGGGCCGTCTCGGAGCAGGCGGCCAACGGCGGTGCATTTGGGCAGGCAGGCACGATGGTTGATCGGAAGACGGTGGCGGTTTTTTTCGGTGGGCGTTCACCGGAGCACGACGTCAGTGTGGTAACCGCACTTCAAGTGATGGGCGCTCTCGATGCGGAAAGCTACGAGATTTTGCCGGTCTATCTTGCGACCGACGGCACGTGGTGGACGGGGGACATTCTGCTCCAGCGCGAAACTTATCTGCCGACTGCCGAGCAGTTTGCGCAATTGATCCAGGTCACACTTGACCTCACGGCATCCGGACGGCCGCGTCTCATCGCGGTCAAGGGCTCGCTAACGTCATCGCTTTTCGGTCGGTCGACAGATTTCCCGTTCGATGTGGCATTGCCTTCGTTTCACGGGCTAGTCGGCGAGGACGGCCAGATCCAAGGCACATTCGAAGCGGCCGGAATTCCTTACACCGGAATGCGTACAATGGCCTCCGCGATCCTCATGGACAAAGTCGCAACCAAACGCTTGCTGGCCGGCACCGACGTGCCGGTCTTGAGCTATCGCGAAATTCGCCGGCCCAGCGAGGGGCTACTCATTACGGAGGATGAACTCGCGCAACAGACCGACGGATTTGCGGGGCCATGGTGCGTCAAGCCCAGTCATCTCGGTAGCAGCATCGGCGTTGCCAGGGCAGAGAGCTTGCAGGAGTTGTCCGACGTTCTCGCGGAAATCTTTCGCTACGATTCAGCTGCGATCCTCGAACCGTTCGTTGACAATATGGTCGAATACAACGTCGCCGTTTCGAAATTTGGTGGTCGGATCCGGACATCTGCCATTGAGCGGCCGAAGCGCACCAGCGAACTCCTAGATTTCAAGGAAAAGTACCTATCGGGTGGAGGAAAAAAGGCCGGTGGCTCGAAAGCCCCCGGTCAGGCTTCAAGCGAGGGTATGTTGTCTTTGACCCGCGAACTCAATCCGCAACTTCCGCAAGGGCTCGAGGGCCAGATCCGGGGGTGGGCCGAGATCGCATTCGACTCCGTCGCCGGGACCGGCGCACCGCGAATCGACTTCATCGGCAACGACAAAACCGGTGAGGTCTGGCTCAATGAAGTCAACCCCTGTCCGGGCTCTTTCGGTTATTTTCTATGGGAGGCGGCGCGAGAGGAACCGTTGTTGTTTTCCGATCTCCTCGATCATCTGCTCAGAGAGGCGTTTGAAGAAGTTGCCAGGGCCCGTTTGCCGACCGACCCGACCCCGAAGGATGCACGCCTGTTCGAGCGACGTGGGTAACGGCCGAGCCAGCGATTGCTGCCGTCCAGTGTGCCAGGCGTCTTTCGCCAGGCGGCAAAACCTATCAGGCGCTTGCCGGGGCATCTTTTTTCTTGATCGCCTTGGATAGGATCGGGCGCAGGATGCCCAGCAGGGCCAAAAGTAGAAACGCGCTTGCCAACCAGGACTCGGTCGCAATACGCCACCATTGTCCGTCGAGAACCTTAAGTGAGTTCTGCAGGTTCGTCTCGACCATTTCACCGAGGATCAGACCGATCGCCACCGGGGCAACGGAAAAACCGAAACGGCGGAAGAAATAGCCGACGATGCCGAAGAGAAGCACGAGCCAGACATCGAGCATTGCCTGATTGAGCGAGTAGGCCCCAATGATTGCAAGGCAGAATACGATCGGCCACAGGATGGGACGTGGAATGAGCGTAACGCGCGCGAACAGTTTTGCCGCGTAGAGGCCGAGCATCAAAAACATGATGTTGGCGACCAGCATCGCACCGAAGATCGAGTAGACCTTGTCGACCTGCTGCGTGAAAAGGTGTGGTCCGGGCCGTAGGCCGTGCACCATGAGCCCGACAAGAATGACGGCCGTGGTTGCCGAGCCCGGGATGCCAAGCACGAGCGTCGGCACCATGGCACCGCCGGTCGCTGCATTGTTGGCTGCTTCCGCGCCTGCCACGCCCTCTATGGCGCCTTTGCCAAACTCTTCTTTGTTCTTCGACCAGCGTTGGGCTTCGGAATAGCCGATCATCGAAGCGACGGTTGCGCCTTCGGCCGGTAATATGCCGATAAACGTTCCTATCCCACACGACCGTAAAATCGTCTGCCAGGTTTTTTTGTAGTCTGCCATGGTCGGCAGTTTGACCGCCTTCATGGCCACGCGCTCGATCACCATCTTGAGTGTCGTGGATTGCACAAGCAGTTCCGACATGGCGAACAAGCCAATCATGACGGGTATGAAGTTGATCCCTTCGTAGAGTTCGTAGTTGCCGAACATAAACCGTTCGACGGACGTGATCTGGTCTGCACCGACGGTTGCCAGCAACACGCCGAACATGCCACCGATCAGGTTCTTGACGGCTCCGCCCTCGCTGATCGAGGCGAGCATTGAGAGGCCGAACAACGTCAGCGCAAAATACTCCGGTGGTCGGAATTCATAGGCGACGCGAGCCATCAATGGTGCGGCGATGGCGAGTACGATCACGGAAAAGATGCCGCCAATCGTGCTGGCGACGACCGCAATTCCCAGTGCACGACCCGCTTCACCGCGCTGCGCTAGGGGGTAACCGTCGAAGCACGTTGCTGCCGCGGCCGGTGTGCCCGGCGTGTTGATGAGGATCGCGGTTATCGCGCCCGCGAATGTCGCCGAGACATAGATCGTGGTCAGGATCGTGATCGCCTGCACCGGCTCCATGGTGAGCGTGAACGGCAACAGCAGCGCCGCGCCCGTAGTTGCGCCGAGACCCGGCAGCACGCCGATGATTACGCCGGCAATGGTCGTCAACAGGATTAGCAACAACAGGTACGGGTCAGCGAAGACGGAAAATAACGCGACGATGGCTTCTTGCATGTGCCGTTACCCGTAATAGAGATTGGTGAGGATGCCGCGCGGAAAGCGCACCTGCAGCACTAGATCGAAGAAGAAGAAAATGATGCCTGGTGTCAGGATCGCGACAAGCGCGCAAACCCACAAGCGGCGTTCCCCCCACACGATGCACATCGCAAACATCACGACGGCAAAAGCAAGAAACATGTCAGCATAATTCGTAAGAAGAAAGAATACGCCAAGGAGCAGCATCGTGAACCAGGTCTGATACGGCTCGAGAGGACGTGGCATGGGTGGGTCAAGCCAGATCTGCCAAACAAGAACGAGATTGAAGAATGCGATAACAGCCGCAATGAACAGCGGGAAGTCCCGGGCTTGCATTGCGTGGCCGACGACAATGTCCGGAGCCTTGGAAAAGGTTGTCGTGAGGTAGGCAACCATGCCGCAGAACACGAAAATTATCAGCGGCACGAGAAAATCGATGATGGTTGCGCTGCGCGTCTCTAGCTGTGATGACGACATGATTCAATCCGGCATCGTCGGGCGTCTAGATTGCTGGGAATTCCACCAGCATTTTGAAGTTCTGGTCGGTCATGTTGCGAGAAAGGCCGCGTGCAGATGAGGTCATCAGGCTGGCGGCCTTGCATGTTATTCCGCAGACCCGGGCATTGAGTGTTGCCATTGCGGGCAAAGAAAAACCGGCCCGCACAAGGCGGGCCGATCGAGGTGGACCTTGTCAGAGGCCCATTTCCTTTATGGCGGGCTTCATGTCTTCGATCATCTTTTTAATCTGTTCGCCCCAGGCCTTTGCGCCGGCAACCGACGTCGAGTCGAGACCGACGGAATCCAGGAAGCCCTGGTAGACCTTGTGGCTCATGGCCTTCACGAGACCTTTCTCGAGGATTTCAACCCTCTTGGGGTCAACCTTGGCGTGGGTGACGAAACCGCGAACCGTCGAGAATACCGCGTCAATGCCAAGTTCTTTTGCCGTCTTGGCTTTGGGGATCGGGCCCATGCGCGCAACGCCGACGATGACCAGCGGGCAGATGTCGCCGGAGTCGATCTGGGCAGAAGCTTCAGAAAGGTTCAGGACGCCGACGTCAACCGAACCGGCAACGAGCTGAGTTGCGACTTCGCCGCCGCCCTTAAACGGCACGATGTCAGGCTGCATCAGCCCGCCCTTCTTGGCGAAGACGTAGGCTGTGATGTGGTCGATGCCACCGGCGTTCGTGGTGCCGAACTTGAGCTTTTCCTTTTTCATGCCGGCGACGAACTCTTCCGGCGTCTTGTATTTCGACTTCTTGCAGTTGACCATCAGGATCTGCGGGTCGTCGGTACCTCGTGCGATGGGCGCCATGTCCTCGACCTTGAGGTTGGTCTTGCCTTTGGCCATTGTGATGGCGTGGCCGATCGTGAACGCCATGATCGTGTGGCCGTCTGCCGGGCGCGTCATGAAGTACTGCATGGCAGCAGCGCCATTTCCGCCGCGACGATTGACGACGACCATGTCAGTCTTGAGCACGCGCCGCGAGCGCAGCATCATCATGCGGCTGGTGACGTCCGTACCCCCGCCGGCACCGGCATGCGTGATGACCTCAATGGCCTTCGATGGGAATTCGTCTTGAGCAGTTGCCGCGATGGCCATTGCCGAAATACCGGTGGCCACGACCATACCGAACTTGATCAGTTTCATTAGATTTCTTTCCTCCCTGCTGGGCGACTACACTGGCCAACCGACCTGCAAGCCAGACCGCAACGGCGTTCGCTTGCCGGATCAGGCTCTCATCAATGGCTTGAACGCGTCTTTACATACTGCATACAGTATGTAACTGACAATGCACACCACGCGAGGGGCCGTATTGTCAAGATCGAGAGGCCTCGGCGATGCGCAATTCTGGATCACGGCTGGCGCGTTTGCCGCTACGATGAACGATGTTTGGTGCCGCCCATGGCTGACGCACAGATACCAGATGCCTTTATTCGGCGCCGAACGCTGCACGACGAAGTCGTAGAGCGAATGCGTGACATGGTGATCGAAGGTCACTTGGCGGCAGGTCACCGCATTAACGAATCCGAGCTCTGCGAGCGTTTGGGTGTATCGCGCACGCCGGTTCGCGAGGCTATCAAGACCCTGGCGAGCGAAGGTCTGATCGATCTCGTTCGCAACAAGGGGGCTGTGGTCAAAGCTCTCGATCCGGATGAAATCGTCGACATGATCGAAGCCATTGCCGTGATCGAGCGGCATGCATCAGTTGTCGGCGTGGAACGCGCAAGTGCTGCGGAAATCGATGCAATTGCCGACACGCACGAACGCATGCGCCTGTTCTACAAGAGCGGTGACCGGCTGGCCTATTTCAAGCTCAATCAGGCGATCCATTCGGCCTTGGTAGCACTGGCTGGCAATAAGACGCTTTGTGCCATGCACGAAATGCTACAGATGCGTCTTCGGCGCATGCGTTACGTCGGAAATGAGCAGCCGCATTATTGGTCCGGTGCATTGCAAGAGCATGAACTGATGGTCGAGGCGCTTCGAAAACGCAACGGAGCGTTGCTGAGCAAAGCCATTGACGAGCACCTCGAAAAGACGCGCGAACGCGTCATTGCTTTCGTGGAACACCAGGAGCAGGCTGCGCCGGGTGCGGTCAATCAGCCGACCACGCCGGCCTCGCGCACCCGTTCGACCAAGTAATCACGTCCTTCAAGCATTTGTTCGACAGTGCCCCAGCCGCACATGTAGTGGCCCTTGAAACCGGCGCCCTCAACGCGTCTGAACATGTCGACGAAATCTACCGTCCCGGTGCCGGGATGCATGTGGAGTTCGTATTCTCCATTATTGTCGGCAACACGGATTTCGTCGCAGCGATCCATACCCATTCCATCAACAAAGCCAGCAATTCCGATCGGATCATAGTGGGCGTGGTTGATCGTGAACGCCCATTTGAGATGGTTTGACTGAATTTGCTCGAAATACCAGATCGTGTCTTCGAGGTTGTCCGGCATATAATGGACCTCGGCCAGTTCCGGCTCGCTGTTAAGATTCTCCAATTGCAGGAGAACATCCTTTTTTTCCGCGTAGGCGACTATACGCTTCAAGCGCTCGATGCTCGCTTCTTTGCGGATCGCCTTGCACGACGTGAAGTGGTAGCCGCCGTGCACGACGACCCATTCGGCGTTGAGCTTTGCCGCGAGATCGATATAGGCCTTGAGATAGGTATCCGTTGCATCGCGCAGGAAGGGTGAAATCTCCGCAACGTTGACGCCGGAAAGTGTGTGCAAACCGAGATGAATGCCATTTGCGTCGCACGCTTCGCGTACCGCTGCACAGCGCATATCGTCGAATGACTCCATAGCGTTCGGCGCGATGTCGGTTTGCACGTCGATGTAGCGCACGGCGCGTTTGGCCGCGAGCTTGATGCCATCCTCGACCGGCATGCGGCGGCCAAGATCAATCCCGATGCGATCACGAAACGACATTTTATTGGCTCCTTCGGGTCTTTGGATGGTTGACGTTGAGGCCTGGCTTAGCAGTCAAATCTCGCGTTCAATACGCAACTCGCGTGATGTCGATCACGGCCTCACCGGCAGTGCCAACACATCAGTTGCCGGTCGAGCCGCGCCGCGACTTTGCCAGACCCGCAGGGCCTGCAACTGAACCCGGCGATCACGTGCAGGTACGTCTAGCGTTGATCGCATAGTGGTACGTTTCGTGAAAAGGTTGGGCTGCACGAGGTGGCCGGTCCTGAAACGTGTCAAATTCGGACCGGGCGACGGTTGAAATGGATCAGTTGCCGATTGCATGGTCTGCGGCCGTGGCGCCGGCAATGCGGCCGAATACGGCACCGTTGGTGAGACCTGCACCACCGGGATAATTGTGGAAGAACACACCGCCGACCATCTCGCCTGCAGCTGTCAGTCCCGGGATCGGTTGGTAGTCGGTGCTCAGCACCTGGCCTTCGGTATTGATGCGCACGCCACCGAAGGTGAATGTAATGCCGCAGGTTACCGCGTAGGCTTCGAACGGCCCTTCATCGATCGTGTTGGCCCAGTTGCTCTTCATGACATCGAGACCACGTGTACACCGTCCGTCCTTGATCGTCGGATTGAACTTCATATCGGTTGCAACGCTCGCGTTGTATCGTGCGATCTCTTCCTTGGCCGCGGCGGCATTGACGCCATCAAGTTTTTCAAGAAGTTCATCGAGCGTGTCGGCCTGCACCTTGGTCATCTGGCGGATGCGGTATTCATCGCGCAACAAATGCAGCACTTTCTGGTCGAAAATCTGCCAGGCGAAACTGCCCGGCTGTTCGAGGATGACGCGGCCGTACTTGGCATAGGTGTAGTTGCGGAAATCGGCACCTTCGTCGAGGAAGCGCTTGCCGTCGGCGTTGATCATGATGCCGAACGGGTAGGAATGCTTCTGGAAGTTGTCACCAACCGCGAGGTCGCCGAACTCGGGCGCGTTCATGTCCCACCCGACGGCGTGACACCCTGACCAGTTGCCGGCTGTTGCCGCGCCGACATCAAGCGCCATGCGGATGCCGTCTCCGGTGTTGTAACGCGTGCCGCGGACCTTGGCGATATCCCAGTTGGTTCCCAGATAGCGTGTGCGCATTTCTGTGCTGGCCTGAAAACCACCTGCTGCCAGTACCACGGCGCGAGAGGGAATATCGACAATCTCATCCGGCCGTTTGACGCGCACGCCCTTGATCTGGAAGCCGTCGGTGAGGAGTTCCTTGGCGCGCGCGCGGTACCAAATGTCGATGCCAAGCTTTTTGGCGGTAGTGGTCCAACACTCGATAAGCCCCGGCCCGCCGCCCCAGGTCTCGATGGCCAGTCCGCCCCAAAACCGGAACTTGCCGTCGACCTTGAATGCCTGGCGACCGTAGCTTGCCTGCAGGCGCACACCCGCCTGGCGCATCCAGTGCACCGTTGCGTTTGAATTGCGCACCAGCGTCTCGCATAGGTCGGGATCAGTGCGGAATTGGGTGATCCGGAACATGTCGTCGAAAAACTGATCTTCGGTATAGGTTCCGAAATCTGTATTTTCGATTTCGTCCTGGGTCAGATCCGGCACGAGCTTGACGATGTCTTCGGTTCCGTTGAACGCGAAGCGGATAGCACCAGCCGTGAAGCGGGAATTGCCGCCGGCCTCGTCTTCGGGCGCGCACTCAAGCACGAGCACGCGCGCGCCCTTCTGGCGCGCCGAAACGGCTGCAGCGAAAGCGGCGTTGCCACCGCCGACGACAATGACGTCGTAGGCTTGGTGGGTTCTGATATCGGCCATGAGTGTCTCCGGCGGGCGAAACGAATGTTGAAAATTGTATGCGATTGGATACAATCCTGCAGCAACCGAACAGAATTGTCAATTCGGAGCGTTCAGTGAAGCCTGATATTTTCGATGCCCTGCAGGGAGAAATTCTCGAAGGCTGTTTGCCGCCTGGTACACGTGTCAAAGAGGCGGAAATCGCAGAGCGATTTGGGCTGAGCCGGACGCCCGTGCGAGAGGCGCTGCGCCGGCTTGAGGCTCGTGGTCTGCTCGTGCACGAACCCTATCGCGGAATGGTGGTTGCACGTCTTGAGGCGGGTGCCATTGCAGAACTCTATACAATGCGTGAGGTGTTGGATGGTACGGCGGCACGGATGGCTGCTCACCATGCCACGCCAACCGAAATTTCCGCGATGCAGAATCAAATCCGCAGAGATCGTAAGATTCTGCAAGAGCCGCTCAAACTGGCCGCTTCGAACCGCTCGTTTCACAGGGCGATATATCGGGCGGCGCATAACCGATTCTTGGTGAAGTCGTCTGATGCGCTGACAGAAGCACTGGCACTACTCGGTCCGACGACGCTGGGTGCGAAGGGGCGTGCACGGCAATCGATCGATGAGCATCAGGCTATCGTCGATGCAATCCGCGCGCATGATGGAGACGCGGCTGAAGATGCTGCGCGCCATCACATTCGCAACGCGTTCGAGGTGCGCCTTATGCAGTTGGATCAGGCAACGATAGATGCCGAAGCGGGCAGAAAGGCGAATGAAGCATGACTAACGCGGAGACGTCGGCGCGGCCTGCCGGGCTTGAGATTTCAGGCGGGCGCTTCCTAATCGTCGGTGGCGCCAGCCTTGTCGGTTCGGCGAGCGCAGAATTACTGCTGGCGGAAGGCGCTGCAAAGGTGGTGGTGCTCGACAATTTTTTTCAAGGCACCTCTGAGGCGCTGTCCCACATAGGTGATGATCCGAGGCTTCAGGTGATCCGCGGTGATGTCATGCGGCTTAATGAGATGGTCGCTGCCACGCGAGATATCGACGGCGTTCTGCAGCTTGCGGCGCTGATGACAATCACCATGCATGAGGATCCCTGGCGCGGTCTCGATGTCAACATTCGCGGCGTTCAAAATGTGCTGGAAGCGTGCACAATCAATGGCGTCCGGAAGGTCGTTTTCGCTTCGTCAAATGCTGCCTACGGCTATGGTCCGGGTATTGTCGGTGATCTAGTCGAAACAACGCCTTTCCACTCTGCCGGTGCACCACCTGCCGCCATCCTTTATGGCGGATCGAAGATTATCGGCGAGCAGCTTTGCCGAGACTATTACAGAAAGCACGATCTGGATTTTGTCGTGTTGCGATATTCCACGGTGTATGGCGAGCGGCAACACTACCGTGCAGCCAACGCACTCTACATCATCGAAACGCACGACAAGGTTCTCAGGGGCGAACGACCGCAGGTGATTGGCGATGGACTTGAAACCAAACATTTCGTTCACGTTTCAGACGTCGCGCGCGCCAATCTTTGTGCGTTCGCTGCGGATGCGACCGACATTGCCCTCAATATCTCCGGTCCGGAGCCGACAACGACGCTGGAAATCGTCAAGCTGGTTACGGAGTTGGCGGGCAAGGACCTTGTGCCTGTGCATGTCGAACCTGATCCCGGCAAGGTGCGGCTCACCTCTGGCGGATCGTGGCGGCTCGATCATTCGCGTGCGCTAGAGGCTATCGGCTGGGCGCCGATGGTCGGCATGCGCGAGGGTGTGGCGCGGTTGCTTGCCTGGCGCAAACAAACTGGAACGTGAGGCGATGTGGCGGGCCGCGGCCGATTTGGCAAGCTTCGTGTCGAGCAGTCGGTCCATTTTCCGAAGCGAGGAGATTTCTCCAGTCAGGCCTAGGCTAGCGTTGGCGCTTGCGATAGCCTGACATCAGGCTGGCCGAGGGTGTGATGTTCAACGAAATGTATGATGAGACCGGCAATGTGCGATCCGCATACGTGGACGTGTCGCGCTGGCTCGATGAGACAGGCGGCGAACTCCTCGGACAACGCTGCAAGGAGGCGGAAGCGCTGTTCCGGCGGATCGGTATTACGTTTGCCGTCTACGGGGAAGGCGGCGATCCGGAGCGGCTGATCCCGTTTGATCTGGTGCCGCGTGTTTTCAGTGCGGCCGAGTGGCGGCGCATGTCGCGCGGCATCGAGCAACGCGCTCGCGCGCTCAACGCCTTTCTCTACGATGTCTATCACCGAGGCGAGATCATCCGCGCTGGTTTGATGCCGGAAAACCTCGTTTACCAGAATGAAGCTTTTTTGCCGGAGATGGTCGGCATTGAACCGCCGGGACGGGTTTACAGCCACATTGTCGGCATCGACATCGTGCGGACGGGGCCAGACGAATTTCTCGTACTTGAAGACAATTGCCGGACGCCTTCCGGGGTGAGCTACATGCTCGAGAATCGCGAGATCATGATGCGCATGTTTCCGGAGCTTTTCTCGACCGGTTTGGTGCAGCAGGTCGATGACTATCCCGAACAGCTGCGCGCGACGCTCGAAGAAGTCGTGCCGCCTGCATGTGACGGTGCACCGACCGTGGTGCTGTTGACGCCAGGTTCGCTGAATAGCGCCTATTACGAGCATTCTTATCTCGCTGATCTTATGGGAATCGAACTTGTCGAGGCGCAGGATCTGTTCGTCGATGAAGGACGCGTGTGGATGCGCACGACACGCGGACCTCAGACGGTCGATGTCATCTACCGCAGGATCGACGACGATTTCATCGACCCGCTGGCGTTTCGGCCTGACAGCCTGCTCGGCGTGCCGGGCTTGTTCGATGTCTACCGTGCAGGCGGCGTCACGCTGTGCTCGGCACCGGGGGCGGGCATCGCCGACGACAAGGCGATCTATACATTTGTCCCGGATATGATCCGCTTCTACCTCGGCGAGCGGCCGGTGTTGCAGAATGTGCGTACCTGGCAATGCGCCAATCCGGAAGATTGCCGTTACGTCCTCGAACATATCCGTGAACTGGTGGTCAAGGAAGTGCACGGATCGGGCGGCTACGGCATGCTGATCGGGCCCAAGTCCACGAAGCAGGAGTGCGAGGCCTTTGCAAAGAAAGTCAAAGCCAATCCTGGCGCCTACATCGCACAGCCGACCCTGGAACTGTCTGCGGCGCCGACGCTTGCAGGTGACGGCATCGGATCGCGGCACGTCGACTTCAGGCCGTTCTGCCTCGTTGGTCGACGCATGCGGCTTTCGGCCGGTGGGTTGACGCGTGTGGCACTCAAGGAAGGATCTTTGGTCGTCAATTCGAGCCAGGGCGGTGGCGTTAAAGATACATGGGTCCTGACGGAGTAGCGCCTTGCTGAGTCGAACGGCAGAAAACATCTATTGGTTGGGGCGCTATATCGAGCGGGCCGAAAGCACGGCCCGTCTTATCGAGATGGGCCGGCGTATGGTGATGCTGCCAAGCGCGGTTGATAATGATGAGTGGCGCTCGGTCATCCAGGCTTCAGGTGCACAATCGCCGCCGGAGAGCGGCGGCCGGTCCAGCGAGCGTGACGCGGTTGCCATTCTGTTGCTGTCGAATGAAAACCCGTCCTCTATCCGAGCCTGCTTAACCCGCGCACGCGCAAACGGCCGTGCCATTCGCACGGCACTCACGCAGGAGATGTGGGAAGCACTCAACGATGGTTGGCGGCAACTTGAAGGCACTAGCGAGGCGACGGCGCGACGCGAACTGCCGCAGTTGCTCGACTGGGTCAAGCGGCGCACATCGGCGTTGCGCGGAGCGGCCGAGACCGGCATGCTCAGGAACGACGGGTTCGACTTTTTCCGCCTTGGCGGCTATGTCGAGCGTGCTGACATGATGTTGCGGCTTCTGGACATAAAATATTACGTTCTGCTGCCCGAAACCGAGGTGGTCGGTGGCGGACGCGATCATCATCAGTGGACGTCGGTGCTCCATGCCAACTCCGCGGCGCGCGCCTATCACCATCTCTATCGCGGTGACTACAGCCCCTGGAAGATCTCGGACTTTCTCATTCTCAACAAGGATTTTCCGCGTTCGCTCGCATTCAGCAGTGGTCGCATCGGAGAACACCTCGAAAGTCTGTCGCGACGCTACGATACTCGGCACGAGTGCCATGAAATCGCAAACTACATGATCGAACGATTAGGCGATCTCGGCATGGGTGAGATCTTCCAGATTGGCCTGCACGAGTTTATTCAGGAGTGCCTGGCGCAGAATGCGAAGTTGGCACGTGAAATTGGCCGGGCCTACTTTTGAGGAGCACCATGCGCATCGAGATCGTGCACCAAACAAATTACATCTACGAGCCGGCGGCCGGTGTCGTGGCGCTGCGCTTGCGGTTGTTTCCATCGCAGTTCGCTGGTCAGACACCGATCAGTTGGGAGGTCAGCGTCAATAATACTGCTGTCGAGCCACTGTTCACCGACGGCTATGGAGATCAGCACGCGCTGTGGCACACTCGTGATCGCTGCGACGGTCTCGAGGTGACCGCGAGCGGTGTTGTCGAAACGGAGGACAAAACCGGGGTGGTAGCTGGTCTTCCGCGACGACCGCCGCCTGGCGTATTTCTCAGAACGACACCGCTCACCGAAACAAGTGATGCGATCGCCAAGCTGGCCTCGGCCGTAGAAGGCGATACCACGCTTGATCGTTTGCACGCCCTGTCGCGCAACGTGGCCAAAGCTCTGACTTATCGCAAAGACACCACTGGGCATGATACGACAGCTGCCGAAGCGCTCGATTTGAAGCAGGGCGTGTGTCAAGACTTTTCCCACATCTTCATATCCGCAGCGCGCCATTGCGGTGTGCCGGCGCGTTACGTCAGCGGCTATTTGCTTGCCGATGAAGATCAAGACGTTCTGCACGAGACCCATGGTTGGGCAGAAGTTTTCGTGCGTGACCTCGGCTGGATCGGGTTCGATCCGTCGAATAACATTTGTCCCACCGAGAGATACGTCCGCCTTTCTTGCGGACTTGACGCCAACGCTGCGGCACCTATACGAGGCAGCGTGACTGGTGAGAGCACTGTCGGTCTGCAGGCGCACGTTGAGATCGGCCAGGCTCAGCAATAGGGAATCATCCAGGTGACATACTGCATCGGCCTGAAGCTTCGGGACGGGCTCGTATTGCTGTCGGACACGCGCACCAACGCCGGTGTCGACAACATTTCGCGCTATCGGAAAATGTCCACTTGGCAGGTTTCCGGTGATCGCGCGCTGGCTGTTGTTTCAGCCGGCAATCTATCGATCACACAGGGCGTGATTACGCGTCTCAAGACGGCGATTGCCGATTCGCAAAGTGATCCGAATGTCGAAACTGTGCTCAACGCAAAGACGATGTTTAGGTGTGCACAGATCGTCGGCGAAACGATGCGCGAGGTGCAGGACCGGCATCGCAAGGCGCTCGAGGAGCAGGGAGCTACGGCAGATGCGTCGCTGCTGGTTGCCGGGCAGCGCAAGGGCGGCCGGCACAGGTTGTTCCTCGTCTATTCGGCCGGCAACTTCATCGAGGCGACCGAGGACACGCCGTTCTTCCAACTTGGCGAGCACAAGTACGGCAAGCCGATCCTCGACCGGGTCATTGATCCGTCGACCAGTATCGCGACGGCATTGCAGGCGGCACTGGTGTCCATGGATTCAACCTTGCGCAGCAATCTGTCGGTCGGCATGCCGCTCGATCTCACCGTGATCGAGACGGACACCTACAAGTTCGCGGTTCAACGCCGGATTGAACAAGACGATCGTGATTATCAGGACATCAGTTCCACATGGTCGGATGCTTTGCGGTCTGCGTTCCATGCATTGCCCGAAGTGTCGCGAGGCTGATCTCCGGCCGGTCGATTTTTTTGATGGGTGGCATAGGCAAAAAAAGATCTGTGCAATTTGCTCCTGCATCTAGGTGGTGCCGGAACGCGGCGTCATTGCCGTATCGAGCGATGAAGATTTTGCCGTGTTCGCCAACCGGCCGTTTCGCGCGAGCAGGGCAAAGGCCGGAGGTGTGAAGTAAAAGGACACCACCGTCGAGAGCAGCACACCGCCGGCAATCGACATCGCGAACGGTGGCCAAAAGCCACCACCTTCCAGAATCAGAGGCAGAAAACCGCCAAACGTCGTAAGTGTGGTCGAAACGATGTGGCGGCTCTGGGCAACGACGAGTTCGCGAATGCGGCCGATGTCGCCGTTGCGTGCGAGCGGATCTTCCTGCAGCGCGGTCATGATGATGATGGCGGCGTTGATCGAGACGCCGATCGAGCCGATGACGCCGATGACCGCCTGGATGCCGAACGGATATCCGAATACGGCGAGGGCGAGCAGGCTCAGGCCCATCGACAGAACGGCAACAATGCTGGCGACAATTGACAGACGATAGGAGCCGAAAGTCAGAACGATCGTTGCGATGCTCAACGCGACGATGATACCGAGAGTCGAGATCAGATTGCGCAAGACATCATCACGGGCGTCCGAATCGCCACCAACTTCCATACGGTATCCGGGTGGCAGCTTGAAGTCGCTTTGCGCGATGCGAGCCTGGACTTTCTTGAGAACTTCCTCGGGAAGGACGTTGCGCTGGACAAAGCCCTGAATGGTATTGATGCGTTCGCCGTCGCGTCGGAAAATCGGCGTTTCGGCAGGGGCGAGACTGAGCGTACCGAGCGCGGTCAAGGGAATTCCCGGATATGCGCCTTGCGTGGCGCGGGCATCGGCATTGGCGGAGACGACATCAATGTCACGTAGTTCAGTGAAGTCTGCCCGCGCGGCCGCGCCGAGGCGAACACGAACAGGCAATTCCTCGCTGCCCTCGACGAGCGAACCGCCAGTGACACCCTCAAGCTTAGACTCGAGCTGGCGGGCAACGTCGCGCATCCGCAGACCCGCGAGGCGAACTTTTTCTTCACTCAAGTCGACGACGACCTTCGGTGCGCCTCCGTTGAGCTGAGTGAGTGCCTGGATGACGTCAGGTACGGATATCATGAGGCCACGAATCTGATCTCCCAAGGCGCGCAGCGTGCCAAGCTCCGGGCCGACCAGCCGGATCTCGACCGGTGCGTTGACCGGCGGTCCCTGGACGAGGCCGCGCACGATGACGCGGGCATCTGGGACATCGGCATCGAGTGTGCGCTGCAACCGACCGAGCATGGCTTCGGTTGCCTGTGGTGAGGTCGTGGTCACCAATGCTTCGGCAAAGCTCGGGCGGTTATCCTGATTGGCGATCATATTGTAGTAGAAGGCCGGTGCGCTCTCGCCGATGACCCAATGAACGGTGCGTATGCCGTCTTCCTTGCGAATCAGCTGGCCGGTTCTCAGAGCGACGCGCTCGGTTTTGCGGATAGCCGTACCGTCGGGCAGCTTGATTTGGACATAGAATTGGTCGCGATCGACACCGGGAAAGAACTGCGCCCTCAGTGTCGGAAACGATCCAAAGCCGATGGCCGGCAGGACCAAAGCGAGCACTATGGCAAGGCGGGGATGGGCGAGCGCGAGGCCGATCGACCGAGAGAAGATTCCGGGTTGCGGCAATCTTCGGTCGGCCGATATTTTATCGATCTTGAGCAGCCAACCGGAGAGCGCAGGCGTGATGGTCAAAGCAAGCGCCAAGGATGCGACGAGCATTATTATTACTGAAATCGCGATCGCGCCGACAAAGTCTCCGGCCGGGCCGGGCAGCATCGCCATTGGCATGAATGCAAGGGCAGTGGTTACGGTCGAAGCGAGCAACGGTACGGCCAGCCGTCTGACGGCCTGATCGACGGCTGCAAGCCGCATGGTGCCCGCCGCAAGGCGCCTGCGAATGTCGTCTGTCATTACGATGCCGGCATCGACAAGCAGGCCGAGGGCGACGATGAGGCCTGTGACCGACATCTGATGGATCGAGATTCCGACCGCGCGCAAGCCAGATATTGAGATCAGTGTGGCGAGCGGCAGGATGACGGCGACGATCAGAGCGGCGCGCCAGCCGAGCGTCAAAAACAACACGCCGACCACCAGTGCGACGCCGAGTGCGAGGTTCTGGAGAACGCCGGTCAGGCGTTCGGCCGTGTAATGGGACTGGTCGAACAGGACTTCGAGTTCGAGGCTTGTCGGCAGGTCGCGGCGGAATTCGTCGTAGACACGGTTGACCTTGGCGATCCACGCATCGACCTGAAGGTCGTCCTGCATGCGCGCTGCGATCAAGACGGCAGGATTGCCGTCGGCATAGGCAATGCTGGTGCTCGGTCTGCGCACGGTCTTTCGGACAGTGGCGATGTCGGACACGCGCACGATCCGGTCGCCTTCGCGTTCGAGCACGGGGATGCGGGCGACTCGTTCCAGGGACTTGATCTCGCCGGTTAACTCGATCAGCAGGTCGGTGTGGCGACCGCGGACCTGACCGGCGCGCACCTTGGCGTCGGCTTGTTTGATAGCGGTCGAGACACGGTCGACGGTGAGGCCGATGGAGGCCAGTTTGTGCGGATCGACAGTGATGAGGATTTCTTCGGTGTCGGTTCCATAGAGGCGGACGTATCGGGTGCCGGAAAGTGCGCGCAGGCGATCCTGCAGGAGTTCGCCGTAGCGGCGCTTGACGGCCGGGCTGACGATCCGCCCGTCACGTGACGTCAGCGCGCCTATGGTCGTGAACGCCCCGGTTCGGTCATCATCAAATCTTGGTTCAGGAACACCATCTGGAAAATTGGCAGCGGCGTCCGAAAGGGCGTCGCGAATGCGTGACCAGGCTTGGTCAATCTCGGCCTGCGTGATGAACTGCGACAGTTCGACCTGAATGATGGAGATGCCGCTGCGGGACGATGATGTCACCTCGTCGATCTCCTCGATCTGACGAAGTTCCTGCTCAATTTTTTCCGTCACGAGCGCTTCAACCCGCTCGGGACCGGCGCCCGGGTATGGCGTGACGATGGTAGCGAAGAGATTCGTGATGGTCGGGTCTTCTTGACGGCCGATGGTGAGCAGACCGGAAATTCCTGCCGACAAGATCATCAGTATGGCGAGAGCGAACAGGCGCTTGTCGCGATAAAATAGCGTGCGCATGGCGGACCTCGATCAGACTGGACTCGGGTAAGGGTTCATTCAATTGAGGCGATGCTGGTGCCGCGATCGGCGGTCAGCTGGACGGCACAATTGCAACGCGCTGGCCGGGCGTGATGCGATTGGTGCCGGTCGTGACGACCCGATCACCTTCTTCGATAGCGCCGCGAACAAAGGCGCGGGTGCCGGCAACGTGCAGGACTTCGACCGCTTCGCGGCGGATCGTGGTTTCACCGTCGCCGCCCGGCTGTGCAAGCATCACGGTCCACAACCCTTTGCGTCCTTCGACGAGTGCTGAAATCGGCAACCAGATGCCGCTTGCATCGACCTTGCGCGGCAGGCTCAGGACGACGACTTCACCGAGCGGTACGTTAGTCTTGCCGACTTGGCCCGGCAGCAGTTCGAACAATGCGGTCACCGTACGTGACCCGATTTCGAGGTCGGCACGTTTGGCCCTCAGGCGAGCGGCGATTGGGTGGCCGTTGGCGGTAAGCTGATATGTGTTGGAGACTTTCAGGCCCGTAGCTGCTTCGGGTGACACGCCAATGCGAGCGTGACGGGCGCCTGTTTCGAGCAAGGTCATCACCCGCGTGCCAGCGGCGACCACGGTGCCTTCGTCGATGTCGCGTGCCCCAACTTCGCCATCGAACGGCGCCGTGACACTGGACTTGGCGATATCGACGTCGAGTGCTGCAATCGCGGCATCCACCCGAGCGATGGCTGCCTCGAGGCGCTGCAATGAGAAACGCGCTTCGTCATAGCGTTGCATGGGGCTCCAGCCGCGCGTCTGAAGCTTGCCTTGTCGTTGTTTGGTGAGGCGAGCGAGGTCACGCTGTGCCTCAAGCTCGCGGCGCCGGGCGGCGAGTTCGCCACGGTTGGCTTGCAGCTTGGCAGTGTCGAGCCTGGCGATGACGCTGCCATTCGTGATGCGGTCGCCCTCGTCGACGTTGATTGCGACGACAAGCCCGCCGCGCTCGAAAGCGATGGCGGTTTGACGGGCCGCTTCCAGGCGACCGACAAAGTTGCGGGCGACGATATAGTGATCGGACCATCGTACCGGCTCGGTCGCGACAGAGATGGCTGGATTGGCAGGTGGTGCTGCAATGCTCGCTGCACGATCATGGAGCGCGGTGACGGCAGCAACGGTTGCGCCGAACGCAATTGCGGCGATCAGGACGACAACGATGACGCGCGCAATGCGGATGGCGCTGCCGTGTTTGGCATTCGGTTGGTCTGTCGCGTGATCAATGGCCTGGTGTGAGACCGGCGGGGGGGCGGCCAGTTCGGCCTTGTTCTTGGCGTTGCGGGTCTCGCTGGTGCTCATGGATCTTAGCCTTGCCTCACGGAAACGCGTAACGTGATGGTGCCGCCGCTGGAAATTGAAGTTACGGCCACTAACATATGTTAGTCGATCTAACTTCGCAAATAAAAGTTAGATGATCTAACATTGACATTTCAGTGATAGATTGGGTTTTGCGAAACTGCGCCGGTTTGTGAAGCCGCTGGCGAATTAGGATCAACTGTGGAAAAAGATCGTGAAATCAACGCAGAAGCCGTTCGTGCCAAGTCGGGCTATCATCATGGAGACTTGCGCGAGTCGCTGATTGCTGCGGCGTTTCAGCTCGTCGTTGAGCATGGTGCGGAAAACTTCACTGTGGCCGAGGCATGCCGCCTTGCGGGAGTGTCGACCGCGGCGCCCTACAAGCACTTTCGTGATCGTGGGGAAATACTCGAAGCCGTCGTTTCGCGCGGATTTGAAGTGATGACGGAGACGTCGATGGAGGCCGTCGCCGAGCACGGGGAGGGTACGCTCGCCGGCATCGCGGCGATGGGTGAGGCTTATGTGGAATTCGCCGTAAGTCAGCAGGCGTTGTTTCGGCTGATGTTCGGTCAGAAACCATCGGTCCGGGAAGCTGAGCCAGTGATCGACGAAGGTCGCGCGTGTTTCGGCTACTTGATTAGCCAGGTCGCGATATATTGTGAGCAAAACGCCGCTGACGGCGATGCGACGGCAATCGCTGTGCGGCTTTGGACGTTTGTCCACGGTGCGGCGTCTCTGACGATCGATGAGGATTATGACAAGGTGGTGCCTGGCTTCGACGTCAAGCAAATGGTGCGCGAGACGACGCCAATGCTATTGAACAGGCTGGTGTCCGGTTGAAATCTGCCTGCTTTCTGTGTGGCACGGTGCAGTTCGTGCGTGTGGTGCCCGCGCTCGGCAAAGGCTGGCAACCGGCTAGGCCGCAGGCCGCACGGCGCTGGCCATATAGTTGACATCTGTGTCGTCGGACAGCGACCAGCGGTCGTCAAGCACATTGTAGACGAGACCCAAGGTCGCGCATTTTTCGAGCCCGGCTGCTGTCATTGCGTGTTTGAGTTCCCCTGGTCGCACGAAGCTGTCCCACTGATGAGTGCCGACAGGCAGCCAGCGCAGGATGTATTCGGCCGCCACAATGGCCAGGGCGTAAGATTTCGGGGTCCGGTTTATGGTCGACATAATGAGCAGGCCGCCGGGTCGGACAAGACCGGCAATCGTGTGCACGAAAGCTGCCGGTTCAGGAACGTGTTCGATGACCTCAAGGCAAGTAACAAGGTCGAATGCATGGCCCTGTGCGAGAACGGCTTCCGCCGTGGTGGGCTGGTAGTTTATGGAAAGGCCGGATGCTTGGGCATGTTTCTGAGCAGCAGCAATATTTTGCTGACCCGGATCGATCGCCGTCACTGTAGCGCCCATTCGGGCAAGAGGTTCGCTGATCAGGCCGCCGCCGCAACCAACGTCGAGGCAGGTCAGTCCCGATAACGGCTTGAGACCCGGTTCGGCGACGCCGAAATGGCGCACGGCCGTATCGCGGATGTATTTCAGGCGCACGGGGCCGATCTGATGCAACGGCCTGAATGGGCCCTCCGGGTCCCACCAATCTTCAGCCTGGTTGGTGAACTGCGCAATTTCGCGTGCGTCGAGGTTCGCGCTGGCAGTCGGCGCTGTCGCGTCTCGCGGTCCGGATCGGATCATGTCTGGGCTCCTGGCTGAACGACCGTTCGGCGGTCTTGCCTAATCTCTTACCACCGCGCGATTTGTCTCCGCGTCAGCTGCGTACTGGTGATCAGAGCAGGCTTGCGGTCAATGTTGCGAGGAACTGGCGTTCCCGATAAGAGTACGCCCCGTTGCGATGCGAAGCCAGCTCTCGATTCGTGCATTGCGGCCGGAATGAGGGGGTGAAATCGGTTTCCAGATCGGTTTCGGTGCAGTGCACGTCAAGCGAAATCAAGCCAATCAAGCGTCAGTGCATACTGAATCTACGGACAAACCTATGGCACGTGTGGTCATGAAATTCGGCGGTACGTCCGTCGCCAACATCGAGCGTATTCGCAACGTGGCCCGCCACGTCAAGCGCGAGTTTGACGCCGATAACCAAATTGCAGTTGTCGTATCGGCAATGGCGGGTACAACCAATCAGTTGGTTGACTGGGTGCGTGACGCCTCGCCCCTGCACGATGCGCGAGAGTATGATGCCGTCGTCGCTTCCGGTGAGCAGGTCACAGCTGGCCTTCTGGCCATAGTGTTACAAAGTATGGGGATTCCAGCGCGTTCCTGGCAAGGCTGGCAGATTCCCGTGGTCACGGACAAAGCGCACGGCGCAGCGCGGATTCAGAGTATCGACGGGGCGCGGATGCTGGAGCGTCTGGGTGACGGCGAGGTTGCGGTTGTCACAGGCTTTCAGGGAATCGAGCCCGAGCGCAATCGGATCGCGACGCTCGGTCGGGGCGGCTCCGATACCAGCGCCGTTGCACTGGCGATTGCGCTCGAAGCGGATGTCTGTGACATCTACACCGATGTCGACGGCGTCTATACCAGCGACCCGCGGATCGTGCCCAACGCACAACGCATGGCGCGGATCTCCTACGAGGAGATGTTGGAGATGGCGTCTCTTGGTTCCAAGGTGCTGCAAACGCGATCCGTCGAGCTGGCGATGGTACACGGAATGCGGACACGCGTGCTCTCGAGCTTTGCCGAACCGGCCAGCATGCCACCGGTCGGCAGCGGTAGCAACTGGGACGACATTGGTACGATTGTTTGCGACGAGGATGAAATCGTGGAAGCTCAGGTAGTCAGCGGTATCGCGTATGCCATGGACGAGGCCAAGGTGACCATCCGGCAGGTGGCCGACAAACCTGGTATCGCAGCACGGGTGTTCGGTCCCCTGGCCGATGCCAATGTCAATGTCGACATGATTGTCCAGAACTTGTCGTCCGACGGCAAGCACACCGATATGACGTTTACCGTCAATGCCACGGAACTGGATCGTACGCGTGAAGTGTTGGAGAAGGCCCGTAAGGACATCGGCTACATGGACATCGTCAGCTCGGCAGATGTCGTGAAAGTGTCCGTGATCGGGATCGGGATGCGTTCACACGCCGGTGTCGCGGCGCGCATGTTTGCTGCACTCGCCGAGAAAAACATTAATATTCTGGCTATTACGACGTCAGAGATCAAAGTCAGTGTGTTGATCAATGCAGCCTATGCCGAGCTGGCGGTGCGCACGCTGCACACGGTCTACGGGCTCGACGGGGATTAGCCCGAAGGCTCCTACTAAAGTTAATGCTAAAGTGCTGGGCGGATCAGGACCGACCGGCAGAAGCGCTGCCCACACATTCGGTGGGCAAGCCTTATAGTACAAAGCGGGTGTAACAAGACCGTGGCGCGACGAAGCGACGATAAGCCAATGGTGCACAGCGAGCCAGCGCTGCGCATTATTACGCGTCGCCTGCGTGAGATTATGGCCGAGGCGACCGATGGCCAAACACGCCTCGACAAGATCGTGCGTCAGATTTCCGGCCTGATGGTTGCCGAGGTCTGCTCGATTTACTTCAAGCGACAGGACGGAACGCTCGAGCTGTTCGCGACCGAAGGGCTGAATGCGGAAGCCGTGCATCAGACGCGGCTCAATCGTGGTGAGGGGCTCGTCGGGCGCGCGGCGGAGACGGCTGCGCCCGTCAACGAGCCCGAAGCACAGGAACACCCCGCATTCTCTTTTCGCCCGGAAACCGGGGAAGAGGCGTACCATTCAATGCTCGCGGTCCCGATCCTTCGTGGCGGTGTCGTGCTGGGCGTCATCGCAATCCAAAACCGGACACCGCGTGAGTACAGCGAAGAAGACGTGGAAGTACTTCAAACCACCGCGATGGTGGTTGCTGAGCATCTGGTGTCGGGTGATGTCGCGCGAGCGATGGTCGATGACGAACTTGACCGGTCGTTGGCGGTCGCCAAGTCCGGGGCGGCAATCGCCGATGGGATCGCCCTCGGTCACGTCGTGCTGCACGAGCCCAAGGTCGTTGTCACCACGTTGTTGGCGGAAGACCCTGAGGCGGAAGCCGAGCGCCTCGAACGTGCGATCCGAGATCTGCGTCAGAGTATCGATGACATGCTGTCCCACGAGACGGTCTCGCATGCCGGCGCACATCGGGACGTATTGGAAACCTATCGCTTGTTTGCCAACGACAAGGGTTGGGTGCGGCGTATGCACGATGCGGTTCGCGAGGGATTGACGGCGGAGGCCGCCGTTGAGCGCGTCCAGAACGGCACGCGGGCACGAATGCTACATCAAAACGATCCGTTCTGGCGCGAGAGGCTCAGAGATCTCGATGATCTGGCGGACCGTCTCCTGCGGATCCTCGCCGGGCGTACAACGGCTGCATTGGAGCACCTGGATCTGCCGGATGATACGGTGTTGGTGGCACGCAATATGGGCCCGGCCGAACTGCTCGACTATGACAAGGATCGTCTGCGCGGGCTCGTGGTCGAGGAAGCAGGAACGCAGAGTCACGTGGCGATCGTTGCGCGTGCGCTCGGAATAGCGGCCGTTGGCGAAGTGCCGCGGATCGTCGAAAGCATCAGCCCCGGTGATGCTATCATCGTCGACGGTGAAAGCGGACAGGTTCACGTCAGGCCGCCGCCGGACGTCATCGCCGCATACAACGACAAGGCGCGGTTTCGTGCGCGCCGGCAGCTGCAATATCAGGCGATCCGTGACAAACCGGCGGTAACCAAGGATGGCGTCGAGATCTGCCTCTTCATGAACGCCGGCCTGATGGCTGACATGGTGCATCTCGAGGAGACAGGTGCCGAAGGGATTGGCCTGTTTCGTACCGAACTGCAGTTCATGATCGTATCGACGTTCCCGCTGCTCGGGCGCCAGACTGAGACTTATCGCGCGATCCTCGAAGGCGCGGGCGGGCGGCCCGTCGTGTTTCGAGCTTTGGACATCGGCGGCGACAAGGCACTGCCGTACCTGCGACAGCCGAAGGAGGACAATCCTGCCATCGGTTGGCGGGCGGTTCGCCTGGCGCTCGATCGACCGGCGCTTTTCAAGCTACAAGTGCGGGCACTTATCCGGGCCGCTGCGGGGCGTGAATTGCGGCTCATGATTCCGATGGTGAGCACGGCGACCGAGATCGATCGGGCCAAGGCGCTGATTGTAGAGGAGCAGGAGCGTGCGCAAGCGCGCGGCGACCCGTTGCCGGTCAATGTGCAGATCGGGGCGATGATCGAGGTGCCGAGCATCCTCCTGGAGCTGGACGCGGTCATGAAACGGGTCGACTTCGTTTCAGTTGGCAGCAACGATTTGTTCCAGTTTCTCTATGCTGCCGATCGTGCCAATCCGTTGGTAGCGGGACGATACGATCCGCTATCGGTTGCAGCATTGCGGGCGCTGCAAATGGTGCAGCAAGCCGGGGACCGCAACGGCGTGCCGGTGACGTTATGTGGTGAATTCGCCGCTCAGCCGTTGCAGGCCATGGCGCTTATCGGGCTCGGGTATCGGGCGCTTTCGATTGCTCCGGCCGCGATCGGCCCCGTCAAGAAAATGATCATGTCGCTGGACTACGAGCGCGTCGCGGCGTTTATCGAAAGGCGAATTGTTGCCGGCAATGTGGGCGATCTGCGCACGGATCTGCAACGCTTTGCAGAGGCAGACAGCGTCGACATCTGAGATTTGGTGTGCTGTGCTGCAGTTACGGACAGAATGCCCATGACTTCACTACCACAAGAAAAGCTGGCCGTACTGGTCGAGCGTTGGTCGCTTGTGCAGGAAGAGATGAACGCCAATGCCGACCAAAAGGCGTTTGCGCGGTTATCGAAGGAGTTTGCCAATCTCGATCCTATTGTCGCGACAATTCGCGAACTCGAAGCAGCCGAACGGGAAGTCGCCGACCTCAAAACGATGATCCAGGAGGCGGACGGTGATGCCGAAATGGCGGCGCTGGCACGGGAAGAGTTATCGGAGTTGGAACCAAAACTCGGCGAACTCGAACAAAAGCTAAAAATCCAGCTTCTGCCGAAGGATGAAGCAGACGACAAGAGCGTCATTATCGAAGTCCGTGCCGGCACTGGCGGCGATGAGGCAGCCTTGTTCGCCGCAGACCTGTTTCGGATGTACTCGCGATACGCCGAACTCAAGAAGTGGTCGGTTGACGTGATCGATGTTTCCGAAAACGATCTCGGCGGCTTCAAGGAGATAACGGCTGCGATCAACGGAGCGGGCGTTTTTGCGCGGCTCAAGTTCGAATCCGGTGTGCATCGGGTGCAGCGTGTGCCGGCTACGGAAGCCAGTGGGCGCATCCATACGTCCGCTGCAACGGTCGCGGTGTTGCCGGAAGCTGATGAGGTCGACATCGACATTCGCCAGGAGGATTTGCGGATCGATACGATGCGTGCCTCGGGTGCAGGTGGACAGCATGTCAACACAACCGACTCGGCAGTGAGGATCATGCACATTCCGACGGGCATTACGGTCATTTCCGCAGAGAAATCGCAGCACCAGAACCGGCGAAACGCGATGCAGGTGTTGCGCTCCCGGCTTTACGAATTGGAGCGCGAGAAGGCTGCCAACGAGCGCGCGGAACAACGCCGTGGCCAAGTCGGCTCCGGCGATCGCTCACAGCGCATCAGAACCTACAACTTTCCCCAGGGACGGGTAACCGACCACCGGATCAATCTGACACTCCACAAGCTGGACCAAATGCTTGAAGGGGCAGCGCTCGACGAAGTCATCGATGCCTTGATCACCGATCACCAGGCAGCGCTGTTGGCGCAGTTGGATAACGATGCATGACTTAGGGCAGCTGGACGAACACGAAACGGGCATGTCTTGCAACATGGCTATTGCATTCGTCCGCCGGGAACTGGAAGCGGCACACGTCGAAGATCCGGCCGCGGAGGCGCGGCGACTTGTGGCAGGTGCTGCTGGCCTTGATCCAGCTCGCCTAATTATCGAACCTGAAAAAATCCTCACCACCAGCGAATGCGACGTGGTGAGGTGTTGGGCCGAGCGGCGTTGTGGCGGGGAATCGCTGGCGCGGATCCGCGGATGGCAAGAGTTTTACGGTCGAGAGTTCTTGATTTCGCCAGCCACTCTTGAGCCACGCAGTGATTCCGAGACTCTGGTCGAAGCCGTGCTCGACTGGGTCGATGTGCGCCAAGGTCGCAGTCACGCTTGGCGGATCATAGATGTTGGAACCGGTACGGGATGTTTGCTGCTCACGCTGTTGGCAGAACTGCCACATTCGCTGGGCTTGGGAACCGACATATCTGCTCAGGCCGTAGATACTGCAAAGATGAATGCCGAGAGGCTCTCTCTCGCGACACGTGCAATGTGGCAATCCACCAATTATTTGGACAACGTGGACGGGACATTCGACATCCTGATTTCAAATCCACCGTACATCCTCAGAAGTGAGATTGCGTCGCTGCGAGTCGAGGTGAGCGGACACGATCCTTGGCAGGCACTCGACGGTGGTGACGACGGTCTGGACGCCTATCGGGCAATCGCGAAGGCTGCTCACAATGTGGTTCCGTGCGGTTGCCTGGTGTTCGAAACCGCCGGCGAAGACGATGAGAGGGTCGCGCGCACCGTTATAGATGCCTGGCAGGGACCGGTACTTGCGCCGCCACGAGTGTGGCGCGACCTCCGCGGTGTGCGCAGATGTGTTGCGCTAGAGACACTCTGCTAACGCTGCGGCGAAAAAGTATTGGATTTGTTTCAGCAATCGGCTACGGTGAGGTAGGAAAAGTAAGCACATGCAGGTTTTCCAGCGCGCGTTGTCGCCGCATTCCCATGTGCATCAACGACTGCACCACATTGGCGATCGTCGAAGGCTATTGATGTAGCCGGCCTGGGCCGTGGGGCCTCTCGCCGACGAGCGCAGGATAGTGAGCCTTACGTTCTTCCAGCTTGGGGCGCGATGTGTCGCGCGGGGGCATTCGGTCAAGACGGATAAGATGGTTTGATGACCAGCTTCCGATCAGATGTTTGGGCATGCGTGGCGTTGGTGATGGACCGCGACGCGCGACTCAATGCATGAAAAAAACTAACTCCATCAGTGATTGAGAACGGAGCCGATGAGGCAAGGACAGCAAAATCGTCGCGGGCGCGGTCGTAACCGCAAGAGCCAGAATCCTCTGACCCGCAGCTTCGAGTCCAATGGTCCGGACATCAAGATCCGTGGCACACCTTCTCACATCGCTGAGAAGTACATCTCCCTCGCCCGCGATGCACTGGCCTCCGGTGATCCGGTGCTGGCTGAAAACTATTTGCAGCATGCCGAACACTACAACCGCATCATCATGACCTACCGTGAGCAGCAGACGGCGCATGGCGAGGGTGTGAACGGCAGTGGCAACGGTCGATCGCGACCCAGTGAGACGGCGACGGATCAACAGGATGAAGATTTGTCGGAGTCCGAAGACGTGGTCCCTGGTCAAGAACCGCAACCCGTCATTGCGCAGGATGCCAAAGCTGGCGATGGGCAAGATGAGCGGCCCGAGCGCGGACAGCGTCGCGGCGGCGGTCGGGGGTTGCCGCGAAGGCGGCGTCAGGATGCGGCCAGCAATGGTGATGGCGACAATCAGGGCGAAGGCGATGCGCCCCGAAACAGCCGGCGTCGTGAAGCATTCACCGGAGAGGATGAACAGCCTGAATTCCTGAAACGGCCAGTTCGGCGATCGCGCCGGGCTGCCGCGTCCAATGAAGAAGATGATGGCGCGAGCGAAGGCGCATCCGCCGACGAAGCCGCAGAATAGCTCAGCACTTTAAGATTTTTCCGGCACCCGTCGGGATGACAACGTGCCCGCAGGGTGTGTTCGTGCGGTTTGCATTTGCTTGTGTGATGCCGCTCGTTTGCCGCATCGCAAGTTCATTCGACGCGATAGCAGCGACCATTGGCGTAGTTCTTGATCCTTCCCGGCCAAAGCGCGTCGCAAAAAATGCGCCTCGCTTTGGGCTTCATCGCCTCACGCCGCTAATTGCGCTTCGCGCGGCGGCTCCGGCGGGGCGGCCATTCGGCCGGTTCGCGTTGCTCCTTTATGGGTCAATCCGTCTTGCTGCGACATGGCATAGGGCAACCTGCTTGAATTCGGAATCGATCCGACTTCGAATTCAAGCAGAAAGTTGCTCGATTCTTTAGAGACAATCATCTTTGTGCCTTAAGCTGGAGCCGCGACAGCGGTTCCAGCTTAAGAGCACGATGATCTAAGCATCGATCACGACGCTGTCGCCGACGGCAATTCTGCCGCCCTCTGATACACGCGCATAGATCCCGAAGTCGGAATGGCCAAAGCTGCGTGTCAGCCGGGATGGAATGTTCATATCCCGCATGCCGTTGGCGGGATCGACATTGGTTGCATCGCAGCGGCGCGTGCGATCGAAGACCGTGAACTTCGCATTGCCAATACGGATGTCTTTGTCGAGCCATTTGAACTCGGTCCAGGGCTCGATGCCGTCAATGTAGATGTTGGCGCGAAACCGAAGCGGGTCGACCGCTTGGCGGGCTGCGCGTTCGAGGTCGCGCACGCTCGCCAGGTTGACGATATGCAGGCATTTGACCGGGACATCCGAAAAGCTGTGACCTTGTGCATGGACAATTTTCGGTGCTCCACGCAGGGCAAAGTTCATGTAGGCCGACATGAACTGCTCGATGATTTTGCGGCCCATCGGATCGTCGAGGCGCCCTTCTGCGACCTGTTTGCCCGCCCGCAAGATCGTGAGCGTCTGACGGTCATCGTCGAATCGTGTTTCCAATGTTGCAAGGCGTTCATCGCGCATCAGCATCAAGAAACTGGTCTTTGGCAGATGGCGTGGGGCGGCCGGGTCGAAACGGCTCGGACCGTTCTCGATCGCGTAGGACCGGTCGTAGGGAAGCGTCTCACCGGCAATGCATTCGACAGTGTCGAGCGGGTCTGGGGAAAGGCCCTTTACGGGATAGCGATAGATGCTTGAAACGGTGGCTGATGCGGCGACTTGCATATCTCGTCAGGGCCTAATTCGGTCGGGTGGTCGGTTGGCGGCGAGGGTTAGCAGACCTGCCGGAGAAATCAAAACACGCAACATTGCTCGAAGTATCCAGTCAGTTGCCATTGGCGCGTCGTGTCAGATCCGCATGAGATCCGCATGCCTGTCAAAAAGGCGTGTTGCGCCCCCTTTTTCGGCGGAAAGAGTGTTCCCATATACGCGATGCGGGTTGCCGAGTTTGGGACCCGATACAACTCATTGCGGCCGAAACCGCGGCTACGGAGCGGTTTTGGCAGGTGGAGGATCTAAATGAACTTCGATCGGTACACTGATCGGGCGAAAGGCTTCGTGCAATCTGCACAGTCTCTTGCACTGCGCGAAAATCATCAACAATTCGCGCCTGAACATCTTCTTAAAGTGCTGCTGGACGACAGCGAAGGGCTTGCTGCGGGGCTGATTGAGCGCGCCGGCGGGCAGGCCGCACAAGCGCTGACCGAGGTGGAGGCAACGCTTGCGAAGAGGCCGAAGGTTACAGGTGGCGGTGGTCAGCTTTATCTGGCGCCAGAGTTGGCGAAGGTCTTTGAGCAAGCAGAAACAATTGCTGACAAGGCCGGCGACTCCTACGTGACCACGGAACGGTTGCTGCTTGCCCTGGCGGTCGAGCCCGGCAGCGAGGCCGGAAAGATTCTGGCGCGCTCCGGCGTCAATGCGCAGGCACTCAACGCCGCAATCAACGAAATCCGAAAAGGGCGCACTGCCGATACGGTCACGGCGGAGGAGGGTTATGACGCGCTGAAAAAGTATGCGCGTGATCTCACCGCTGACGCCGCGGAAGGCCGGCTCGATCCCGTGATCGGGCGCGATGAAGAAATCCGCAGGGCGGTGCAAGTGTTGTCGCGACGCACGAAGAACAACCCGGTTTTGATTGGTGAGCCCGGCGTCGGTAAGACGGCAATCGCCGAAGGCCTGGCGTTGCGTATCGTCAAGGGCGATGTGCCCGAAAGCCTCAAAGACAAGCGGCTTCTGTCATTGGACATGGGCGCCTTGATTGCAGGGGCGAAGTATCGCGGAGAGTTTGAGGAACGACTCAAGGCGGTGCTGCAGGAAGTAACGGCGGAAGACGGCCGTATCATCTTGTTCATTGACGAAATGCACACGCTGGTCGGAGCCGGGAAGACCGATGGTGCGATGGATGCATCGAACCTGTTGAAGCCGGCGCTGGCACGCGGTGAACTGCATTGCGTCGGGGCGACCACGCTGGATGAATATCGCAAACATGTCGAGAAAGACGCCGCGCTGGCGCGGCGCTTCCAGCCCGTGTTCATCAACGAGCCGACGGTCGAAGATACGGTTTCGATCCTGCGCGGCCTGAAGGAGAAGTATGAGCTGCATCACGGCGTGCGGATTACCGATAGTGCGCTAGTTTCCGCAGCAACGCTTTCCAACCGTTACATTACGGACCGATTCCTGCCGGACAAGGCCATTGATTTGATGGATGAGGCTGCCTCGCGTTTGCGGATGCAGGTGGATTCCAAGCCGGAAGAGCTGGACGAGATCGACAGAAAGCTCATTCAGCTGAAGATCGAACGCGAGGCACTCAAAAAAGAGAGCGACAGTGCGTCCAAAGACCGCCTCGCGGCGTTGGAAGGCGACATTGCAAACCTCGAAGAGCAGTCGCAGTCACTGACGCAACGCTGGGAGGCGGAGAAGTCCAAGCTCGGAGACGCGCAAAAGCTCAAAGAGGAACTCGATGCGCGGCGAACCGAACTTGAACAGGCGCAACGCCGGGGTGATCTGGCTCGTGCCGGCGAACTGGCCTATGGCGTGATCCCTGAGTTGGAAAGCAAAGTTGCCGCGCTGGAAGATGTCGAGGCATCTGCCGCGATGGTTGAGGAGGCCGTTACGCCCAATCACATCGCGCAGGTGGTCTCGCGCTGGACGGGTGTGCCGGTCGACAAGATGCTTGAAGGCGAGCGCGAAAAACTTTTGCGCATGGAAAGCGAGCTTGCCAAGCGCGTCGTTGGCCAGCGCGAAGCGGTTACCGCGGTTGCGACTGCGGTCAGGCGTGCTCGCGCCGGCTTGCAGGACCCCAACCGGCCGATCGGCTCGTTCATGTTCCTTGGACCGACCGGCGTCGGCAAGACCGAGCTGACGAAGGCGCTTGCAGCATTCCTGTTCGACGATGATCAGGCGATGGTGCGAATCGACATGAGCGAATTCATGGAGAAGCACTCCGTTGCTCGTCTGATCGGGGCGCCTCCGGGTTACGTCGGCTATGAAGAAGGCGGAGCGCTGACGGAAGCGGTGCGCCGCCGGCCCTACCAGGTCGTCCTGTTCGATGAAATCGAAAAAGCACACCCGGATGTTTTCAACGTGCTCTTGCAGGTTCTCGATGACGGCCGATTGACCGACGGCCAAGGACGCACTGTCGATTTCCGCAATACGCTGATCATCATGACCTCGAACATCGGTGCAGAATTTCTCGTAAGCCAAAAGGAGGGAGACACGGTCAGCGAGGTGCGAGAATACGTTCTCGCTGAAGTGCGGACGCGCTTCCGGCCGGAGTTCCTGAACAGGCTGGACGAAATCATCCTGTTCGAGCGTCTGAAGCGTGAGCAGATGACGCGTATCGTCGACATTCAGCTGGTGCGGCTAGAAGCGTTGTTGGCGGAACGCAAGATCACGCTGTCGCTGGATGATGCCGCGAAGGCGTGGCTCGCCGACAAGGGTTATGACCCGGCTTACGGCGCGCGGCCACTTAAGCGTGTGATTCAGCGCTATGTGCAAGACCCGCTGGCAGAGCGGATTTTGGCCGGCGAGATCCATGATGGCGCAACCGTCGCCGTGACGAGCAGTGGTGATGGCCTGCTGATCGATGGTTCGCCGGTGAAGATCGCAGCCTGATACGACGACAGCGGCCGGATATGCTCCGGCCGCTTGTTTTTCTGGTCGGTGTCGCGATGTCACAGCATGCGGTCATGCGTGCCAGCCTCATCGAAATGTTAAGATTCCAAGGTAGCCAAGGTAGCAAACATCGTCCGCAACGTTAGGGCGAGTTCAGTCGATGCCGGGGAGAGTGTTGCCATGCCTGTTGATGAGTTCGGTCACGACGTTCCTGTTTCGCAGCTATCCGAGGCATCCGAGGATGAGAGCAGCAATCCAAGCGCCAACCCGACGATGGGGGATTTGATTGCCGAGCGCTTGAACCGGCGTGACATTCTGCGCGGCATGCTGGCTTCGGGGGTGATTGCCGGGGCTGCGTCGCCGGCCGCGATGATGGCGACGCACGCGGCGAAGGCGGGCGACGATGTGACCCCGTCATTCCGGTTTCGGGAACTTGAGGCAGGTTTCGGTGAGAACCACTTCGTTGCCGAAGGATACGATGCGGACGTTCTAATCAGATGGGGCGATAAGGTGCTGGCGGACGCACCTCAATTCAATCCCTACGCCCAGTCATCGGACGCGCAGGCCCGCCAGTTCGGATACAACAACGATTTTCTTGGGTTTTTACCGATCGCCGGGCGCTCTGATCATGGTCTGTTGGTGGTCAACCACGAGTACACCAACGAAGAACTGATGTTTCCGGGAATCGGCCGGCAGGATCGTAGAACGGCTCGCTTCGCCAATATGACCGAAAAGACGGTTGCGATCGAAATGATGGCGCACGGGGGTAGCGTTCTCGAGGTCAGGCGGACCGCGGGTAAATGGTCGGTCGTCGAGCGATCGCGCTACGCGAGACGCATTACGGCGGAAACCGAAATGGTGATCTCGGGACCTGCTGCCGGTCATCGGTTAATGAAGACTGGTTATGATCCGGCCGGCGTCAAAGTGCGCGGCATGCTCAATAATTGCGCCGGCGCGACAACGCCCTGGGGGACGTGGCTGACCTGCGAGGAAAACTTCAACGCCTATTTCTGGGGCAAGAAGGCGCGCAAGGCACATCCGCAAGGCAAGGCGCTCAAACGGTATGGTGCGCCCGGTCAATGGTATGCCTGGGGAAAGTTTCACGACCGGTTTGATATCGCCAAAGAGCCCAACGAGGTGCACCGTTTCGGCTGGGTCGTGGAGATCGATCCGTTCGACCCGAATTCAACGCCGGTCAAACGCACGGCGCTTGGCCGCTTCAAGCATGAAGGTGCGGGCAATATCGTAAACAAGGATGGCCGCTTCGTTGTCTACCAGGGCGATGACCAGCGGTTCGATTATGTCTACAAGTTCGTCACCGAGGGCAAGGTGGACCTGTCCAATCGACAGGCCAACGCAACGCTTCTCGATTCCGGCACGCTCTACGTTGCCAAGTACAACAGCGACGGTACCGGCGAGTGGTTGGCGCTGCGCCATGGTGAAGGACCGCTGACAGCGGACAACGGATTCCGGGATCAAGGCGACGTCGTGATCTTTGCAAGGCTTGCGGCCGACCTGCTGGGTGCGACTAAGATGGACCGGCCTGAAGATGTCGAGGCCAGTGCGAAGACCCACAAGGTCTACGTCATGCTCACCAACAACTCCAGGCGTGCCTCTGATGAGGTCGATGCCGCCAATCCGCGCGGGCCGAACCGGTTCGGGCACATCATCGAAATGACGCCCAACGACAATGACCACGCATCGACCAAGTTCACGTGGGAGATCCTCGTCAGGTGCGGAGATCCTTCGATTGCAAGCGTCGGGGCAACCTTCAATCCGGCGACCACAAAGGATGGCTGGTTCGGCATGCCCGACAATTGCGTGATCGACGGTGCCGGCCGTCTGTGGGTGGCAACGGATGGCAACTCACCGCGCAGGACGGGCCGTAATGACGGTGTGTGGGCCATTGAGACGGAAGGTGATGCGCGCGGCACATCAAAATTGTTCTTCCGCGGCCCCAACGGTGCGGAGCTCTGCGGGCCGGAATTTACACCAGATATGGAAACACTGTTTGTCGCCGTGCAGCATCCCGGTGAGGCCGTCGTCAAGGGGCACAAGGCGACGTTCGAAAGTCCCTCCACGCGGTGGCCTGACTTTGATCCGAACCGTCCACCGCGGCCGTCGGTGGTTGCAATCACCAAAAAGGGTGGCGGCAAGATCGCCCGGTAATTCCAGATCCGTCGCGCAGGCTACAGTGCTTCAACGATCGTGACGTTGGCGACGCCACCGCCCTCGCACATCGTTTGCAATCCCCACTTCTTTTCGCGAGCACGTAGCGCGTTGATCAGAGTGGCCATCAGCTTAGTGCCGGTGGCGCCGAGCGGATGGCCGAGCGCAATGGCACCACCGTTGACGTTGAGCTTGTCAGGGTTGGCCTCGACGGACTTGAGCCAGGCAAGTGGGACAGACGCGAACGCTTCGTTGACCTCGAACAAATCAATGTCGTCGATGCGCATTCCGGCCTTCTTCAAGGCTTGGCGCGTGGCTTCGATCGGTTCTTCCAACATGATCACGGGGTCCCCGGCGGAGACGTGCATCTGGTGGATCCGCGCAATCGGCTTCAGGTTGTGTGCCTTCAAGGCGCGTCCGTTGACGACTAGGGCGGCGGAGGCGCCGTCACAGATCTGGCTTGCATTGGCGGCTGTGATCTTGCCGCCCGCCTGCAGCGGGCTGACGCTCTGGATACCTTCTATTGACGCATCGCGGCGTACGCCTTCGTCGGTATCGTGAATGCCACTTTCGACCGGCACTGCGACGATCTCGTTGGAAAACGCTCCGGTGTCGATCGCGGCGGCGGCCTTGCCGTGGCTTGTGAGCGCGAAGGAATCCAGTTCGTCTTTGGAGAGCTCATACTTCTCGGCCATCATCTCAGCGCCTTCGAATTGGCTGAACTGATCGGAGCGGCCATAGCGTTGCTTGACACGTTGGCTGAGCGGACCTTCGCCGATGCCAGCCTTCATGTGCAGCGTGTAGTTCGAGAGCATGGGAACGCGCGTCATGCTTTCGGCGCCGGCCGCAATTATGACGTCCTGCGTGCCGGACATCACGGCCTGGGCGGCGAACTGAAGTGATTGTTGGGACGAGCCGCATTGCCGGTCGACGGCGACACCGGGCGTCTTTTCCGGAAGGCGGGAAGCGAGAATGGCGTTGCGCGGGAAAGCAAAGCATTGTTCGCCCGACTGCATGACACAGCCCAAAATGACGTCCTCGACGGCGGCCGGATCGAGATCGGGATTGCGATCGAGGAGGGCGTTGAAGGTTTCGGCTGCAAGATCGGCGGGGTGCCAGTCCCGCAATGCGCCGTCGCGGCGGCCACCAGCGGTGCGAACTGCATCAACAATGTAAGCTTCCGGCATGACCGTTTCCGTGTGAAATGTCCGTTGGCAGGTTTGTCTCAGAAATCAAATAGCAAAAACGCGCGTTTGCGTCTGCCGGCTTCGTGCAAAGCAGGGCCGACCGCGCGCGACGGCCGGCAAATCGATCATACTTGTCGGGAAATACGATGGTGCCCAGAAAAGGACTCGAACCTTCACGGCCTTGCGGCCACTGGCACCTGAAGCCAGCGCGTCTACCAATTCCGCCATCTGGGCATGAGGCGGTTGAGTTAGTGCGCCTGCTTCAACTTGTCAATCTTTTCCGCGTTTGAGCGGGTTGCTGCGTGCGCGCATTGGCAAGGTCGTCGGGGGATCATTTATAGTCGGGCGGGTGGGTCGGTCGGCGAGTTTGCGACCAGCGACTTCCCGGCGTCTTCACAGGGCAGGCCGTACTGTGTAAGCGTCGCAGAAAGTGAAACTTTGGATTGTTTCCGGTGCTCCGGAAATCTGCGGTGAGGGGCGAGATATGACGGCGAAACTCGAACATGGTGCCCTGGCGACCGTATTCGGTGGTTCGGGCTTCGTTGGCAGATACACCGTGCGCGGGTTGGCAAAACGGGGACTTCGGGTGCGCGCTGCGGTGCGTCGCCCCGACCTTGCCGGGCATCTGCAGCCGATGGGTGCGGTCGGACAGATTCACCCCGTTCAGGCCAACGTGCGCTATCCCGGGTCCGTTCGGGCTGCCATGGAAGGTGCAGACTTGGCGATCAATTTCGTTGCCGTGCTGGCGCCGAGCGGGCGGCAGACCTACGATGCAGTGCACGTGAATGGTGCTCGCAATATTGCCCGCGCGGCCCGTGAAGCCGGGGTCGAAACTCTAGTCCACGTCTCGGCCATCGGCGCGGACCTCAAGTCGCGTTCCAATTACGGGCGGTCGAAGGCGCGCGGTGAGTTGGCGGTGCTGGAGGAATTTCCCGAGGCGATCATCGTGCGTCCGTCAATTGTGTTTGGGCCCGAGGATGAGTTTTACAACCGGTTTGCTGCGCTCGCCCAATTCTCGCCGTTTCTGCCGCTGATTGGTGGTGGGCGCACCAAGTTCCAGCCGGTTTATGTTGGAGATCTTGCCGACGCGATCGTTGGGGCGGCTGACGGCAAGGCGCGCCAATCGACGATCTACGAATTGGGCGGGCCCGATGTCCTGACATTCAGGCAGATTCTCGACAGCGTACGTGAGTGGACCGACCGCAAGCCTGCTTACCTTCCGATGCCGTTCTGGCTGACGAAGTTGAAGGCACTTTTGACATGGCCACTACCGAATGCCGTCCGGCCGATCACGCTTGATCAGGTGCGTATGCTGCAGGTGGACAACGTTGTTAGCGATGCCGCCAAGGCAGAAGGTCGGACTTTAGGTGGGCTGGGCGTGGACCATCCGCAAGCGCCGGCCGTGATCGTACCTTCCTATCTTGAGCGATTTCGGCCGCGGGGCCAGTTCTCACACTATCGCGGGTAATAACGGGCCGCGTCGCCGGGCCAGTTCAGCGCCGGAATGTTCGAGGTTAGCACACACGAGGCGTCTTCTGCGGAAGGCGCCTCGTGTTTGAGACAAAAATCACGTTCTCGCCCTCAAAGCGGCACGATGATCAATGAAGCGGAGCGATTTCCAATTCCTCACCCATGGCTTGTTCGATAGCGACGCCTCTATCGTCGGTCAGCGCGATCGGTGAGCCGTCAGCACTGTGCAGGGCATAAATGTGGATGCCCTCCGGCAGCTCTTCGATCGTCGGATAAGCTTCCTGCGCTTCTTCGGACGTCAGTGCCTTGATGTAGGCCCACTCTCCTTCACCAAGCTCGGCAAACTCCTTGTCGCTCATGATGGGCGCGCGATCGAATTTTTCCTCGAAGCCAGTTTTCTGAGAGTTCGGGGCATCGGTCATGACGCTCTCCTTCGCAGGTTGAAGCTGACTACGGTAAGCTAGCGCACCGAGCCCTGCGCAGGCGCACAGGCCGCGGGACATTGATACCGTCAGCTGATTCGGCCAGTTTGGCCATCCGCGCGGTCGCGATTGTTCTTAGTCTGCGCCAATTTCGATACGCTTGACGAAGCGTTCGGGTTCGTGGCGGACGAGGTCGATTGACAGAAGGCCGTTGCGCAAATCCGCAGAAGAAACCTCGATCCCTTCGGCCAAGACGAATGTGCGCTGGAACTTGCGCGTTGCAATTCCGCGGTAGAGATAGGCGCGTTCTTCGTCGGGTTCCTGGCGGCCGCGGACAACCAATTGGCTGTCTTCGACGGTAATTTCCAACTGTTCCCGCCCAAATCCGGCAACAGCAAGCGTGATCCGCAGGCGTTCGGGCTGCGCGTCGGTCTTTGCCAGGCGCTCGATATTGTAGGGTGGATATGAGTCGCCACCGCCTTTGCCGACTCGATCTATCAGGCGCTCAATTTCCTCAAAGCCCAAGAGCAGTGGGCTGGATAGTACCGACATGCGAGACATCCTGCAGAAGTCCTTCATCAAGCGACTCGAGAGGTCCCAGGCCTGCATTCATCTTCAGGCATGCGGCCCTGTCAGGCACCGCAAGACGCTCTCCGTCCAGCATATGGTGCAGCGCGAAATAGAGTTCAAGCGAAAGCAGTGGTTCCGCTCGGTCAGGCAACCGCCTCCCCGAGCGCCGCAAACAGGACCTGAAGGTCCTGCGGGCGCGATAAACGGTGTTCACCATCCGGAACTTCCGTTAGGCGCACGGATGGTCCCTGCAAGATTTCAAGCAACCTCTCACTGTGAGCGAATGGCACATCGGGATCGAGGCGGCCGTGGATGATATGCACGGGCCGGCCAGGATTCCACGGTTGCGTTCCAATGCTGTGACGGCGGCCATCTTCAATCAGACGGCGGGTGATCGGATAGGGGTCGCCATACTCGGACGGACGCAGCCATACGCCGCCCTCCATGACTGCGCGACGGGCATCGGCTGAAAATCGCTTCCACATCAGTTCCTGCGTCATGTCCCAGGCGGGTGCAATCAGGATCATCGCGGCAATGCGCTCTGCCTGTGCGGGTGCGGTGGTCAGCAATCGGCGCAAGAGCAGCAGGGCAAGGAAGCCGCCCATGCTGGAGCCGACGACGATCTGCCGGCCGGCGGTCAGTCCGGTAAAAACGGATGCGGTCTCTTCGAGCCAGTCGCTGAGGGTGGTACTTTCGAAGCACCCTTCCGACATGCCATGACCCGAGTAGTCGAACCGCGTAATCGCCCGCCCGTTCTCAGTTGCCCATGCGGCAAGGGCAGTTGCTTTGACCGAGATCATCTCTGATTTGAAGCCCTGCAGCCACAAGAGACCGGGGGCGCGGCCGGGCCTGCTCAGATAGGCGATGCGCCGGGCTGCGTCGCCACGCCCGACGGTAAGGAATTGCGGTTGGTCTTCAACCACTCTATCAGCCCTTTCACGATGGTTGGGCAGATGCTGACATGACCGCGGCGACCATACTGCAGATCGTTCCTGAACTCGATACCGGCGGCGCCGAGCTGTCGGCCGTCGAGATCGGGGAGGCAGTTGTGCGGGCCGGTGGGCGGTCGCTGATCGCGACACAGGGCGGGCGGCTGGAACAGGCCGCGCGTCAGCAAGGGGCGGAGATCGTCCGGTTTCCGGCCGCAACGAAGAACCCGGTGCGGATGTTTGCCAACGCGCGTCGGCTCGCACGGCTTCTGCGTCGCGAAGGTGTCGACCTCGTTCACGCGCGCAGCCGGGCGCCGGCATGGAGTGCTCTTTGGGCGGCGCGGCGAACCGGCCTACCCTTCGTGACCACCTACCATGGGGCCTACAGCGAGGGTGGTCCAGTGAAGCGGTTCTATAACAGCGTCATGGCCCGTGGGGATATCGTGATCGCGAATTCCGGCTACACGGCGGATTTGATCCGATCGCGATATGCGACACCGGCAGATCGATTGCGGGTCATTTACCGGGGCGTTGACCGTGGGTTCGACGCCGGCGCGGTGAGTGCAGAGCGGGTGCGGGCCGTGCGCGAGCGTTGGGGCGTGGAAGGCGATCGCCCGGTGATCCTGCAAGCTGCGCGACTTACCGGATGGAAAGGGCAGCGGGTATTGATTGCCGCCACAGCAGAACTTGCCCGGCAACGCAGGCTTGGCGATGCTGTGATCGTACTTGCCGGTGATGCCCAGAACCGAGCGGGCTACCTTAGACAATTACGCCGTGATATTGCGCAGGCAGGGTTGGAGAAATGTGCGCTCCTCGTCGGTCATGAGGCCGATATGCCTGCAGCCTTCGCGGCGGCATATGTCAGTGTGGTGGCCTCTACCGAACCAGAAGCATTCGGGCGGACGGGCGCCGAGGCGCAGGCGCTCGGCTGTCCGGTAATCGCAACGCGCCTTGGTGCACCGATGGAGACGGTGCTGGCCAAACCGGACGTTGCAGAAAACGAGACCACGGGTTGGCTGGTCGCGCCTGGTGATGTTGCGGCTCTGGCGGCGGCGCTTTCCGAAGCTCTTGTGCTAGCACCGGATCGCCGGGCCGCTATGGCGGAGCGGGCCGTGCGCAATGTGGCGGAGAATTTCACGCTCGAGGCGATGAAGCTCCGGACACTGGATGTTTACGACGAGTTGCTAAACACCAGATTGGCGTCGGCGTTCGGCTGTGCACCGGTGCCTCAGTTATCGCCCGGATTCACTTGACTTCGGTGATGATATTATCAATCTACAAGTGCCGTCATGGCTGTTCCGATTTGTTGAAACACAAATCACTCGCAGCCGGGGCATCATTTCGCTTCAGGTCGCAGTAGCAGAGGAGACTCAACCATCCGTCGACCATTTCGTGGCCCGCCCGAGCGCGAGCAAACCGGACCCCGTACAAACGATGCTATTCGGGTCCGAGAAGTCAGACTAATTGATGCAGAAGGCCAGAATCACGGTGTTGTCAGTATTGAAGACGCCATGAGTCGGGCTGGTGATGCCGGCCTGGACCTGGTGGAGGTTTCTCCTGATGCCAGTCCGCCTGTCTGCAAAATTCTCGATTACGGCAAATACAAGTATCAAGAGCAAAAGAAGGCTGCCGAGGCGCGCAAGAAGCAGAAGACCGTCGAGGTTAAAGAAATCAAAATGCGCCCGAATATCGACGATCACGACTATGACGTGAAGATGCGGTCGATGAAGCGCTTCTTTGATGAGGGCGACAAGGTAAAGGTCACTTTGCGCTTTCGCGGGCGTGAAATGGCACACCAGCAGCTCGGCCGTGATCTGCTGTTACGCGTAAAGTCGGACATTGATGAAATTGCGAAAGTCGAGTCCGAGCCGCGCCTCGAGGGGCGGCAGATGGTGATGGTGCTCGCGCCTCGCTGAACCGTCAGCCGATTGCTTGTGGCCATTCGAATGTGCGCGGGCGTTATGCATCGGTTTTCCGACGGGGCGCATTGGGGCCGACAGAGGCGTTTGACGCTTGCTTTCGTGGCACTGGCCGACTATAACTCCGGCTTCCAGCCGCCCGGCGGGGCATGCCGTGGCGGCTGAATTGCTTTTGCAACACAATGTGTACAGCATCCGGCCAATGCTTTTCGGCAGACAATTCGTTGGAAAGCGCTGTTCATGCGGGACTACGCCTTGACGGTGGTGGCCGGCCGGCACGGAAAGATGGAGAGCGAAATGCCCAAGATGAAGACGAAGGCGAGCGCCAAGAAGCGCTTCAAGATGACTGCCACCGGCAAGGTGAAAGTGCAGGCCGCCGGCAAGCGGCACGGCATGATAAAGCGGACAACGAAGTTTATCCGAAATGCGCGCGGGATGATGGTGCTCGGTGATGCCGATGCCCGAATTGTCAAAAAGTACATGCCGTACGATCGCTGACCGGCAAGCGCCTAGTTCACCTGATTTCCGGATTCATACCGAGGTTCTTCCGACATGGCACGTGTCAAACGGGGCGTCACTGCACACGCCAAGCACAAGAAAGTTCTCGCCGCCGCCAAAGGTTATTACGGCCGGCGCAAAAATACGATCCGCGTTGCTAAGCAGGCGGTCGAAAAGGCGGCTCAATACCAGTACCGCGATCGCAAGCGGCGCAAGCGGACGTTTCGCTCGCTTTGGATTCAGCGGATCAATGCTGCCAGCCGCGAGCACGGCATGACGTACGGCCGATTTATCGACGGCCTGACCAAGGCCGGGATCGAGATCGATCGCAAAGTGCTTGCCGATATCGCAGTGCGCGATGCCGATGCGTTCAAGGCGCTGGTCGCCCAGGCGCAGGCGGCGGTCGGACAGGCGGGTGGCTAACCTTCCAACACTGGACTAGGACAAATGCCGCAAGACGGCGAACCGCAAGGCCTCGAGCACCTCGAGGCTGAAATCCTTGGTGAGGTTGCTGCTGCCGGCGCCCTCAAGGATCTCGAATCCGTACGCATTGCCACGCTTGGCAAGAAGGGTCGGATCTCCGGGCTCATGCAAAAACTCGGCGGCATGGCGCCGGAGGAACGCAAGTCGTTCGGCCAGACCGTCAATGCCTTGAAGATGCGCGTGAACGAGGCGCTGGAGGCACGAAAGGCCGAACTCGAGGCAGTCGAACTCGAGCGGCGCCTTGCCAGTGAAACGGCCGACGTCTCGCTTCCGGTCCGTCTTGGGCCACTCGCAGATGGCCGCATTCACCCGCTCAGTCAGGTTTTCGACGAGGTCAACGAGATATTTGCCGACATGGGCTTTGCAGTTGCTGAAGGCCCTGACATCGACACGGACGACTACTGCTTCACGAAGCTCAACATCCCGACCCATCATCCAGCCCGCCAGGACATGGACACGTTCTATCTCAAGGAGCGTGCGGACGGGACGCGGATGGTGCTCAGGCCACACACAAGTCCGGTGCAAATTCGAACGATGTTGAGCCAAGAGCCGCCGATCCGCATCATCGCGCCAGGGCGGGTTTACCGTTGCGACAGCGATCAGACGCATACACCAATGTTCCATCAGGTCGAAGGCCTGGTGATCGACGAGGAAACCCATCTTGGTCACCTCAAGTGGTGCCTAGAGGAGTTCTGTAAAGCGTTCTTCGAAGTTGATGAAGTAAAGATGCGTTTTCGCGCGTCGCATTTCCCGTTCACAGAGCCGTCGATGGAAGTCGACATCGACGCGGCGGCCATCGGCAAGCCGGGCGAGTGGCTTGAAATCCTCGGATCTGGGATGGTGCACCCCAACGTAATTGCAAACTGCGGCCTCGATCCCGAGCGGTATCAAGGCTTCGCGTTTGGTATGGGGCTCGACCGGATCACAATGCTGAAATACGGCATTCCTGATCTCAGGGATATGTTTGCGGGTGATCTGCGTTGGATGCGCCATTACGGCTTCATGCCGTTGGATGTGCCGACACTGGCTGGCGGAATGTCGTCTTAGCGTCGCCAGGCCGTGTCGATCCTGGCCTTCTGTGGGGTGGTGGCTTTTGGGCAAAGGAGGCTGGCCGTGATGCTCGTCTTCCAAAACCTGCAGTTTTCAGTGCTGGCGGCGATCGTGCTGGCGATAGTGATGGTCGGCACAGTCATCTTCATCATCTTTTACCATGACAGTAAGCACGACGAGATCGATCGCTGGGTTGATTTCTCGTTCTCCGGCAACACGCTGCGCCAGGCGTTTGGTTACTACAGGTTTATGGCAGTATCGATGCTGTTCTTCTACGTGCTGTTCACGTTGAGCTGCCTCCTGTTACAAGCCGACGGATTCCAGATTTTTTCGGATGGCACACAGCCGGTCCATGGTGGGCCGATTTCAGTGGCCTTGTTCTCGCTTGATCTTGTCTTTCGTGGTGGCTTTTTCGATGTGATGGAACATTTCGATCTCAGGTTGGGCTCGCTCTACATCAATAAGGGATCGATGTGGTTCTGGATCTACTCCTTTGTTTTCCGGATCTTTTATGGGTTGACGCTGATCAAGATCCTGATCTCGTTCGCCTGGATCTACGGTAAGATCCGCATCGCGCGGCAGGCGCATACTCAAACGGAGAATCAAATGCGGCTGTTCAAGTGAAACGTTGGCGGACGCCACTTGGCCCTTGTCCTCAACCGATCGGACAAGCCGGCCATGCGGCGGCCGCACAGACAAGCGCGCCCCTCTAAACCTGGCAGACCTAGCAATGAAGTTTACGTTCAACTGGCTCAAAGACCACCTCGAAACAGAGGCTTCTCTCGAAGAAATCGCAACGACACTGTCGGCGATCGGGCTTGAAGTGGAAAACATTTATGATCCGGCAGAGACGCTCGGCGCGTTTACCGTGGCACGTGTGATCGAGGCGAAAAAGCACCCCAATGCCGACAAGTTGAAGGTATGCCAGGTGGAAATCTCGCCGGGCCAGCCGACGGTCGAGGTGGTTTGTGGCGCGCCGAACGCACGTACCGGCATGGTCGGCGTATTTGCGGCGGTTGGTACCTACGTCCCAGGCATTGATGTCACACTGGAGAAGCGTGCGGTGCGCGGTGTTGATTCCAATGGCATGCTCGTGTCCGAGCGGGAGCTGGAACTGTCAGACGACCACGAGGGAATTGTCGAGCTTGAAGACGGTCTTGCAGACCGTGTCGGGGAACGCTTCATCGATGTGACGGGGCGAAGTGATCCGGTCATCGAAGTCGGCCTTACGCCGAACCGTCCGGACTGCACCGGTGTGAGAGGCATTGCGCGTGATCTAGCGGCAGCCGGTCTCGGCAAGCTCAAAGCCGAACCGAAACTCGGCAAGGTGGAGGGGACGTTCGATTGCCCCGTCGATATCAAGCTCGAGTTTTCGCCTGGGTTTGAGGATGCCTGCCCGGTATTTGCCGGGCGCTACATTCGCGGTGTCAAGAACGGTCCGTCTCCGGGCTGGATGCAGGATCGGCTGCGGGCGATAGGCCTGCGTCCGATTAGTGCACTGGTCGATATGACGAACTACGTTTCAATGGATCGTGGCCGCCCATTGCATGTTTACGATGCCGATAAACTGAAAGGCCATGTGCGTGCGAGAATGGCACAAGACGGCGAGACGTTCACGGCGCTCGACAACAAGACCTACACCGCTGACAAAACGATGTGCGTGATCGCTGACGACAGCGGTGTGCTCGGCTATGGCGGAATCATTGGCGGTGAGGCGTCCGGTTGCACGGAAACCACGACCAACGTGCTGATCGAGTGTGCCTACTTCGATCCCGTTCGCACCGCGGAAACAGGTCGCAAGAATGGTATCATTTCGGATGCGCGTTACCGGTTCGAACGCGGTGTCGATCCGGCGTTCGTAGAGCCGGGACTGGACCTCGCGACCGATCTTGCGCTGAAGCTCTGCGGTGGCGAGCCCTCGAAGGCCCTCGTTGCAGGTGATCCGCCGATCGAAAATCGCGTCGTCGAGTTTCGTTACAATCACGTTGCCAAGTTGACGGGGCTCGACGTTCCGGCAAAGGACTGCCGGCGTATCCTGCAGGCAATCGGCTGTAAGGTCGAAGGGCGCGGTGGCGACGTCAAAGTGACGTTGCCGACGTGGCGGCCGGACATGCATGGCAGCGCTGATCTTGTGGAAGAAATCATTCGGATTGTTGGCCTCGATAATGTGCCTTCAGCGGCAATGCCGCGCGCACATGGGGTGACGCGGGCTGTTTTGACGGAAGATCAGAAACGGGCCCGCAAAGCCCGCAGGGTACTGGCCTCACGTGGGTTCGTCGAAGCGATAACGTGGTCGTTCCTGCCGCGCGCGCAGGCGCGTCATTTTGGCGGTGGTAGTGATGAGCTGGAACTGGACAACCCGATCTCCGTCGAGCTTTCTTCGATGCGGCCCAGCATACTGCCGGGTTTGCTGAGCGCAGGGCAGCGCAACGTCAACCGTGGGTTTCAGGACGTCGCCTTGTTTGAGCTCGGTCAGGCCTATCGTGACGATACCGAAACAGGCCAGCTACAGGTCGCAGCCGGCATTCGCCTCAGAACTGCGAAGCTGCTTGGCAGCGGCCGGCACTGGAGTGGAAGCGCTCCCGATGTCAACGTGTTCGATGTCAAGGCAGACGTGGCCGCGGTTCTGACGGCATTGGGTATCGAGGCTTCGCAGGCCCAGGTCGCACGTGATGCGCCGGCGTGGTTTCATCCGGGGCGGTCCGGAACGTTGAAACTTGGCCCCAAGCTGGTGCTTGGTCATTTCGGCGAAGTGCACCCGGCGACGCTGAAGTTCCTCGATGTTGCCGGTCCTGCCGTCGCCTTCGAGCTGTTTTTGTCGGCGTTACCGGCGAAAAAGAAAAAGACACGGGCGAAAGCGGCTCTGGTCGCAACCGACTTGCTGCCCGTGCGGCGCGACTTTGCCTTCGTGGTCGAGAGCGACGTTGCTGCAGGTGACGTGGTCAGGGCCGCCAGCGGTGCGGACAAAGCGCTGATTGCAGGCGTCAATGTGTTCGATGTATTCGAAGGTGAAAGTCTTGGTGATGGCAAGAAATCGCTTGCAATCGAAGTGACGCTACAGCCGCGCGACAAAACATTGACGGATGTCGAGATAGATGCCGTGTCGGAGAAGGTAGTGGCGGCCGTACAGAAAATGACAGGCGGCGAAATCCGCGGCTAACGTCTCGAGCATTCCGTTCAACTTGTCAGGTGAATGCAAGGCGCTTGGTCGATATCAGTTTTCTTGCTCGCCAACGTTGGGCATGGCGCGCAAGAGATCGACGATGGCGGTAATGTGCGCTGCAATGCGTCGCTGCGTTTCAAGATCCGCCGACGCCACCGCAATCGTACTGCCGATTTCAGGCAGAACGGAAAACGGTGACGTAGAAATGCGGTGAAACAGTTCTCCAGCTGATTTGAGAACCGCGCCAGGGTCAGGCTCTGTGCCGGTCTCCCTTCGCAGGACCAGTGTCGCTAGCTGGTTGGCCAGCGCCATGGCTTCCGCTTGAAATCTGAGAGTGGCCGATTGCACTGCAGGCGCCAAGGGAGGGCTGGCAACGTTGGCTTGTGGGTGTTCTGAAAATCCAGGCATTGCGGCATCGGGAGTGAGGCCGATGGTTTCGCACAGCAGGTCGTTGGGTGAGGCGCCAAGCGTGTCGCAAATGCGCATGAGGGTTTCAAGATCGGGCTCGACTTCGGCGCGCTCGTAGCGTGTGTAACGGTTTTCATGAATGCCCAAAGCGGCCGCAAAACTGCGCGCGGTCTTAAAGCCGCGCGGTATACGCATGGCGCGTAACCGCCGGGCGAATCTCTCCGTGGTTTGGGTTGGCTCCGACTTCTTCATTATTCGCAAACTGTCAGCAGAGATGGGGCGGTTCCACTTCAAAATAAGCAGACTTTCTTTTGTAGTACACAACTAAACTCAAGCGAACTTTGTTTTCTACTTAAAGTTTCTGTATTCTTTCCTAGTTTCTACTATTGCGTGTATGAAGGATGATTGTACCGCCCTTTCCACCGGTCAAGTGGATCTGCCGCGTGCCGACATTTCGCTTCGATTGCAAACTGGTGACCACGCTTGCTGGCCGGTGTTCGGGCCATGGGTGATGGACGAGGTTGCGTCTTCGAGCGGTCGATCTCATCGCCCCGATTGGGTCTTACTCCTGTCCGCACGGGTGCGACCATTGACCAACGAGGGGCGGAGCTGATTGCCAACAATGGTCCGAAGTTGTCGCTTCTGGTTGTCGGCAGGGGATGGGGCTAGGTTTGGAGTGGACCCGTCCACGGCAGGTCATGGTCCGCTGGACGTTCCACATTTGTGAGTGGTACGTCAGCGCCAGAGGTGTCAGTGTCTCGACATGGGCATGGTGGACAATTTCCTCGACTGGATCGGTCGGCGTCTTGCATCCAGGCTGAAAAGGCAAAAGCAGGATGCCTGGCCATATGCACCGGCGGACCCGGCGGCGCTCGAGCGCACCCTGCGGCCGGGCGATGTTTTGCTGGTGTCGGCCAGCGACAGGGTTTCGGGTGCGATCAAGTACCTGACGCAGTCGACCTGGTCGCACGCCGCTCTGTATGTCGGTGATGCGCTTGAGACTCGCGAACCTGACGGCGAGCGCCACGTGCTGGTTGAGGTTAACCTGGGTGAAGGGTGTGTTGCAGCGCCGCTCACGAAGTATGCCAAGGCACACACGCGTATCTGTCGTCCAGTGTCGCTGACGCCGGAAGACCGCGATACGGTGGTCTCGTTCATGTTGACACGGATCGGCCTGCAATATGATTTGCGAAATATCTTCGACATGGCGCGCTATCTGGTGCCGCTGCCCATTCCGGCCCGTTTCCGGCGCCGGATGATCGCGCTTGGTTCGGGAGCGCCGACACGGGCGATCTGCTCAACGCTGATTGCGCAGGCGTTTCAAAAGGTGCGCTATCCGATCCTGCCGCGGGTCGAAAAGGTGCGCTGCGAGCAGCTCGGCATCGGTCGATACAGCCGTCATGAGATCTTGCACATTCGTCATCACAGCCTATTTGCGCCGTGTGACTTCGACCTGTCGCCTTATTTTCTGATCGTGAAGCCAACGCTTGAAGAGGGATTCAATTACAAGGGGCTGACGTGGGCCGAGCCCTCGACTGACGGAAACGGCACCGAGGTCGACGGAGCGCGCGGCGATGTCGCAGAACTTGACGTGAAGCACCAGGTTCATGTGGTGAGTTCGCGTTCGCCCGGCGCAGGTCGTTAGTCTTTGCGATGTCGATTGTCATTGCACCGGAAATGACCGCGCCGGAAGGGCATCCCTTATTGGTGCGCCGACACAGCGTTTGTCTAAACCGGTCGGTCGCCCTTTTCTACCTTCAGCGTGCGGTTGTCGGCAGCCGGAAGCATGCGCGCCGGATCGCGCGTCACGATTGCGTCGATCACGGTCGGCGTGGATGTGTTTTCCAATCCCTCACGGATGGCGCCATCGAGTCTTTCGGGGTCGGTGACGCGGATACCGAGGCAACCGAAGCCCTTGGCGACCGTTGCGTAGTCCATCTCAACCAGATCCGAAGACTGGTAGTTGCCCGACCCGTAAACGGCGTGCTGTAAAGCTTTGACATAGCCGGAGGCAGCATTGTTGAAAACGACGACGACGAAGTTGGCGCCAACGCGGCGGGCGGTTTCCAGTTCGCCAAGGCTCATGTTGAAACCGCCGTCGCCGGTGAGGCTTACCACCCGGCGCTTGTCGCCGGCGCCAAGCTGAGCGCCGATGCCACCGGGCACACCGTACCCGATCGAAGCAAAGCCGCGATCAGGCAGGAAATGGCGGCCGGCCTTCTTGGTGTCGAACATCAGGCCACCCCAGTGCGCGGCAAAGCCGCCGTCGGCTACGAGTATCGCGTCTTCCGGCATGATCTTGTTCAACTCGCCCATCAGCCGGCCGACGTTGATTGGCGTTTCCGTACTCTCCAGTCGATCGGCCGCACTCGCCCGCCATTCCGCCATGCGCTGCGGGAGTTCGGCGAGATTACTCTCGCGCGACTGGCGCCGCGCCTTGCCGTCATCAAGCGCTGCCAAAAGATCCGCAAGTCCGAGCTTGGCATCGCATGCCATTGCAACGTCCGTGCGGGTCGTCCGCCCGATCTCGTGCGGATCGATCTCGAGGTGGATCAGATGCTTCCCGGGGCCAATGAGTTGGAACCGCTTGGTGGCGATCTCGCCGAGTTTACAGCCGACGACCAGCAGGCAGTCCGACTTGTCGACAAGTGCGTTGGCGATTCTGTCATAGCGGCCGAAAAGGCCGGCCGACAATGGGCTCGTGCACGCGATTGCGCCCTTGCCGCTCATGGTATGTGCGACGGGAATGCCCTCGCGGTCGGCAAGCGCCAGCAATTCGTCATAGGCCTCGGATATATGGACACCGCCGCCTGCCAGAATGATCGGGCGTTTGGCTTTGGCCAGCATCGCTGCCGCTCGCTCGACATCATCGGCAGCCGGGCGCTGGCGGCGGGCCTGCGCCTTGAGTGTTGCCGGGTCGACCCAGAAGTCGGCGACATCGAAATCGAACTCACCGTGTGCAATATCTTCCGGCATGTCGATCAGGACCGGCCCCGGGCGGCCACTGGTTGCCACCGCGAAGGCACGTCGCACGTGCTCGGGAATGCGCCGGATGACCTCGACGCGAATTACGTCTTTTACGATCGGCCGCAGGATTTCGATCTGGCGCGACTCTTGCGTCATATTTTTCCAGGCGTGCTCGCGATTGGCATCGCCGGTGATGACGACCATCGGCAGTCCGGCATTGAGGCTTTCGACGACGCCGGTCACGAGGTTCGTCGCGCCTGGGCCCAGGGTCGCGTCGACGACGCCGGGCCGGTTGGTCACTTTGGCGTAGGCATCGGCTGCGAAGGCGCCGCACCGTTCGTCGTTGATCAGGTGGTGCTGGAGGCCGAGCGCGCGGCAGGCTTCATAGAACGGCAAGAGCTGAAAGCCGCCCATGCCGAACATTGGGCCCACTTCGTGCAACTTGAGCATTTCAGCCAATGCCTGCCCGCCGGTGATACGGCGGATGGTGTTTGTTTGAGACGTGTCGGTCACGGCGTTTGCTTCCCTCGGCTAGAACTTTTCAGCGGACATTACCTTTTTCCGACGGGCTGCCGGAAGACTGCTAGGGCAGATATCCATCGTCGGGTCTGTTGCGCGTTGAAGTTTTGGTGGCACTCTGGCCTTCCCGTACCGTTTCGAATTTCGTGTCGACATGGCGCTTGAGCAGTTCGCCAAGCGTCCGGCCGTCGCGCGCATTGAGTGCAGCCATGATTTGTTCGTGCTCGTCGACCGCTTGCGACCATCTTGCCTTCGACATAGAACCGCGAAAACGCGCGCGGCGCACGCGCCCGGCCAGCAGGTCGTAGTGCTGAATCAGCGTTGCGTTGCGTGCTGCGCTGAGGATTGCGGCATGGATCTGCTGGTTGCTCTCATAGTAGCGCGCGAGATCGCGTTCCGAGTAGCTCTCCAGCAGATCGGCGTGAAGGTCGGCGATCTCGGCTATCTCCTCATCCGTTATGTTCTCGCCGGCAAGTTCACCCGCCAAGGCTTCGAGGGCGCCCATGACGGGAAACGTTTCAGCGAGCTCTTGATCGGTGAGGAGAGTGATCGTTGCGCCGCGGTTGGGCGCGAGCGTGACGAGGCCCTCCGAAGAGAGCACCTTCAAGGCTTCGCGAAGCGGCGTGCGGGAGACGCCGAAGCGGCCACTGAGCTCGATTTCCTGCAATCGCGCGCCAGGCTCGAGGTCGCCGGATAGGATCATTTCGCGAATGCGGTCAGCCAGTTGTTCAAACAGCGGTTTGCGCTCAATCGCGGCGCCGGCCGGTGATTCTATGGTCGATCTGGCCAAGCCGTCCTCCTTGTCTGTGTGCGCTTTGTCTCAGCTGCCCGAAATTGCATGCCATCCGGTTAGCCGATCAAATCGTCGATTATCTTGGCGACATGGTGCGCGTCTCGTCCGGTACCGCCGCGGATCTGGTGGCGACAGGAAAAGCCGTCCGCCGCCAGTATGACACCAGCATCGGCGCTCCGCACCGCGGGCAACAGCGATAGCTCCGCCATGGCGATCGATTCGCGATGGGTCTCCGCCTGATACCCGAAGCTACCGGCCATGCCACAGCAACTGCTTTCGATGGTTTCACTATCCAGGCCCTCGACGAGTTTGAGCGCACCGGTCACCGCGCCCATCGTGCCAAAGGCCTTCTGGTGACAGTGGCCATGCAAGAGGAGCTTGCCAGTCTTGTGAGCAATCGGGGTGGCTATGCGACCGGCGTCGGCTTCACGAACGAGGAACTCTTCGAAGAGAAGCGCGTTGGCGGCAAGTTTGTCCGCGGCCGCACCCGGCAGCATGGCTGGAAATTCGTCGCGCAATGTTAGCAGGCACGATGGTTCGAGCCCAATGATGGGTACGCCCTGGTCGACGAGCGGGCCGGCGATGTCAAGCACCCGCTGGGCCTCGCATCGTGCTTCTGTGATGAGGCCTGCAGCGAGGAATGTGCGGCCGCAACAAAGCGCCCGTTGGTTGCTTTGCCAGGCCGGCTGCAAGACTTCTGGTTGATAGCCGAGTTTCGCGAGAACACTCATGGCAGCGCGCAGGTTTTGCGGCTCAAAGTAGCGATTGAACGTGTCGGCAAAGATCGCCACGGTTCGCGCCGTCGGCTCGATCTCTCCGCCATTCGTGCAATCGGAAAACGTATCGAGGCGCCAAGCAGGCAGGTCGCGGGAGGCTGTGAAGCCGGTCAGCCATTCGCCCAGGTGGGCGGCACCCGGCAACTGGTTTCGCAAGTTGAGAAGTGGTGCCGCAAAGCGGGCGAACGGTGCATAGCGCGGCAGGTAGGCGACCAGGCGTTCGCGCAGGCGCAGGCGGTTGCGCTTGTTTGCTGCCGCCAGAACCTCGATTTTCATCTTCGCCATATCGACGCCGGTCGGGCATTCGCGCTTGCATGCCTTGCAGGAAACGCAAAGCTTCATCGTTTCGAGCATGTCCGGCGCGGTGAGGGCGCCCGGTCCGAGCTGGCCTGAAATTGCCAGGCGCAGCGCATTGGCCCGGCCGCGCGTCAGGTCGCGCTCGTTTCGCGTTACCCGATAGCTAGGACACATGACGCCGGCGGCCTGCTTGCGGCACTCGCCGTTGTTGTTGCACATCTCGACCGCGCCCTGGAAACCGCCACCCTTTCCGGGATAGGCGGACCAGTCGAGTTCGGTCTCAAAGTCGTCGACTGTGTAGTCCGGTTTGTAGCGGAACAGCGTGCGGTCGTTCATGCGCGGCGCGCGCACGATCTTGCCCGGGTTGAGCAGGCCGCCAGGGTCGAACCGATCCTTGATCTCCTCGAGCAGAGCAACAGTCTTGTCGCCGTACATGGCGCGATGGAACTCAGACCGCACGAGCCCGTCGCCGTGTTCGCCAGAGTGTGCACCTTTGTATTCGCGCACCATCTCGAACGCCTCTTCGGCGATGGCACGCATTGTGCTGGCATCCTTTTCGAGCTTCAGGTTGAGCACCGGGCGCACGTGCAGGCAGCCCACCGAGGCGTGGGCGTACCACGTCCCGGTCGTGCCGTGCTTGCCGAAGACCTCGGTCAGGCGCTCGGTGTAGTCGGCGAGATGCTCGAGCGGCACGGCCGCATCCTCGATGAACGAGACCGGTTTGCCCTCGCCTTTCATCGACATCATGATGTTGAGACCCGCCGCGCGGACGCCCCAGATGGACGCCTGTTCGGTGGCGTTAGCGACTTTGACGACGGCGTCAGTATGGCCGAGGTCGCCCATGAGTTCTTCGAGCCGGCCAAGACGGCGGAGATTTTCGTCCTGCTCCTCCTCGGCGAACTCGACCAGTAGGACGGCGTCCGGTTTGCCGAGAATGTACTTTTCGATGATCGGTCGGAACATTGCGATATCGCGCGCCAGTTCGATCAGGGTGCGATCTACGAGTTCAACCGCAACAGGGCCGAGCTTGACGATGTGCTGCGCGCTTTCCATTGCGGTGCGAAACGTCGGGAAATGGCAGATGCCAAGAGCCTTGTTCTTCGGCTGTGGAGAGAGTTTGATCTTGATGCGCTCGGAGAGTGCCAGTGTGCCTTCCGATCCGCAGAGCAGGGTTGCAGCATTGATCGGTTTCGCATCGCCAGCTGCCGGTGGCAGGATGGCGTCAATGAGATAACCGCCGACACGGCGCGAGACGTCCGGGAAGGCTTTGGCGATGTGGGCGGCCTCGCGACGGCCGAACAACAGCAGGTCACGAAACAGGTCACGGACCGGGTCCGGCAGGTTGGACTGTTCAAAGTCTTCACCGAGCGCGCCGAAGCGTGCCGCAGTGCCGTCGGCGAGGCGGGCGTCGATCGCCAGAACGTTGTCGCGCATGATGCCGTAGCGGATCGAGCGCGTACCGCAGGAGTTGTTGCCCGTCATGCCGCCGATGGTGGCGCGGCTCGATGTCGAGACGTCGACCGGAAACCACAGGCCGGATTGCTTGATGTGCCGGTTGAGGTCATCCATCGCGATGCCCGGTTCGACCCAGGCCCAGCGGTCCTCGAAGTCCGTCTCGATGATGCGGTTGAGGTGTTTGCTGGTATCGATGACCAGTGACCGGCCGACCGTCTGACCCGATTGAGAGGTGCCGCCGCCGCGCATCAGCACGCTGACGCCCTCTTCCCTGGCCAGCTCCAGGCATGTAGCAATGTCTGATTGCCGTTTCGGAACCGCGATGCCGACCGGTTCGATCTGGTAGATCGAGGCATCCGTTGCGTAACGTCCGCGGTCGAACGCGTCGAACAGCACCTCGCCTTCGATCTCGCGGGCGAGGCGCTCAGCCAGTCGGTGGTTGGTCGGGGTGTGAGCGTTCACGATACCTCCTCGCGCGGCGCCATTCTTGCGCTCCTGAGCGCATTCAATCGGGTGAGTGGATTTTCTTGATTGTATAATGTATACAATCTATGTAAAGGTCAACTTGCCAAGGGGTCGGCACGCGCCAAAGTCCTGCGTGCGACGGTCATGAGACTTGGTCGCGTGACTGGTGGCGGAAGGCTGGTCGCGGAAGCGGGTACTGAATCAGTGTGATGCCGTGATGCGGCGATTGCCTGCCGTCATCCGCTACCGCCAGGAATTCGATCGAAGCGGGCATGCGTGTGGTCACGCCGGCTCGTACATCATGGGAGAAACCGTTATGTCCGGTTCAAACGCACCGCGCAATGCAGGTCGTCACTTCTTGCAGATCCCGGGTCCGTCTCCCGTGCCGGACCGCATTCTGAAAGCGATGGCGATGCCGGTTATCGATCATCGCGGACCGGAGTTTCAGAAACTCGGGCATCGTGTGCTGGCCGGTATCAAGACGATATTCAAGACCGAGCAGCCGGTGATCATCTACCCCGCATCAGGCACCGGTGCGTGGGAGGCGGCGCTGATCAACACCATGTCGCCCGGCGACAAGGTTCTGATGTATGAGACCGGTCACTTTGCAACGCTGTGGAAAAATATGGCGCTCAAGCTCGGCCTCGTGCCGGAGTTCATCGAAAGCGACTGGCGGTCGGGGGCCGAGGCTGACCGCATCGAGGCGCGGCTGCGCGCCGACACCGACCATGAACTCAAGGCCGTCTGCGTCGTGCATAACGAAACATCGACCGGGGCGACGTCGCGCATCGACGAGGTGCGCCAGGCGATCGATGCGGCAGGTCACCCTGCGTTGTTGATGGTCGACACCATCTCTGGGCTCGCGTCTGCCGACTATCGCCACGACGAATGGGGCGTCGACGTCACGGTCTCGGGTAGCCAGAAGGGCTTGATGCTGCCGCCGGGCATTTCTTTCAACGCCGTTTCCGAAAAGGCGCTGGCCGCATCCAAGGAGGCGCAGCTGCCGAAGCTCTTTTGGTCGTGGGAGGAGATGCTGCCAAACAATGACAATGGTTTCTTTCCCTACACGCCCGCGACCAACCTGCTTTACGGGCTCGCCGAGGCGATCGACATGCTGCACGAAGAAGGTCTCGAGACTGTGTTCGCGCGCCACACGCGTCACGGTGAGGCAACGCGGCGTGCCGTTGCCGCGTGGGGGCTCGAAAACCTGATCACCAATCCGAAATACTACTCACCGGTTCTCACTGCCGTCGTCATGCCCGAAGGCCACGACGCCGACGGCTTCCGCAAGGTCGTGCTGGATAATTTCGACATGTCGTTGGGCACGGGACTGTCGAAGGTTGCCGGCAAGGTGTTCCGCATTGGCCATCTCGGTGACATCAACGACCTGACGCTGATCGGCACGCTAGCCGGCGTCGAGATGGGCTTCGGACTTGCAGGCGTGCCGCATAGCAAGGGCGGCGTGCAGGTGGCGATGGACTATCTCGCCGAGACGGCACCACACGGGACCTAGGCCACGCTGTTTCGTCAACCATTGCGACATCAACACGGAACTGACCATGACCTCCTCTCCCTCCGAAGACCTGCTCTACGAGATCAAGGACGAGATCGGGTTGATCACCATCAACCGACCGCAGGCGCGCAATGCGCTCAAGCTCGAGATGTACGACCAGATCGCCGACATCTTGGAAGGGGCACCGACGGACGGCTCTGTCAAAGTAATCGTGATCACAGGCGCCGGCGACAAAGCGTTTGCTGCCGGCACCGATATTTCGCTGTTCCGCGATTTCAGCGCCGAGAAGGGCATCGGCTACGAGCGGGCCGGTGATGCCAATTTCGCGCGCATGGAAAAGTGTCCGGTGCCGACGATTGCTGCGATCTCGGGCGCGTGCACCGGGGGTGGAGCCGGCATCGCATCAGTATGTGACATGCGGATCGCCTCGCGTGACATCAAGTTCGGGTTTCCGATTGCGCGCACTCTCGGTAACTGCCTATCGGCGTCGACACTGGGCCGCCTCAAGGGACTTCTCGGCGAGGCCAAGGTGGTTGACCTCATCCTGACGTCGCGGTTGATCGAGGCCGACGAAGCGCTGGCCTGCGGCCTCGTCAACGAACTGGTCGCGGACAACGCAGCCGTGCGTGCTCGGGCCTGGGAACTCGCCACCCGGATCAAGGGCCACGCGCCGCTCACAATGCGTGCGACCAAGGAAATTCTGCGCCGCATGCGCCATCAGGTGGTACCGGTCGACGAGGAGGATATCGTCGCCGAGGTCTATGCCAGCGCCGATCTCAAGGAGGGCATCGAGGCCTTCTTCGCCAAACGCAAGCCGAATTGGCAGGGTAAATAGGCTGGCGGCCGGCCGGGCTTCGGTCAGCACCTCAAAGTGCGCTATGCTCGGAACGATAAGGACAGGCTTGGCGGAGGGGCATAGGTGGAACTCAATGGAAAGGTCGCTGTCGTCACAGGCGGCAATGGTGGACTCGGGCAGCGTATTTGCCACGCCCTGGCGCGTGAAGGCTGTCACATCGCCGTCGTGTATGCGAAGAGCCAGGTGGAGGCCGAAACGTTTGCCGACACACTCAGTAGCGAGCATCAGATCGATGCTAATGCCCTGCAGTGCAATGTCGCGCATGAAGCTGACGTAAACCGGCTTGTCGGCGATGTGGTCGATCGATTTGGTCGGCTCGACATCCTGGTCAATGACGCAGCATTCAACCAGGCGATCCCGTACAAGAACCTAGATAATCTCACACTCGAGATCTGGTCGAAGATCATCGACGTCAACCTGACCGGACCGATGCTGCTGACACGGGCGGTGGCGCCGATCATGGATCGCCAGGGTGCGGGGCGGATCGTCAACATTGCCTCGATTGCGGGCCTCTACCCGTCCGGGTCATCGATCGCCTATGCAGTGTCGAAGGCCGGCCTGATCCACCTGACGCGCTGTATGGCGGTGGCACTGGCGCCGCACACGCTGGTGAACTGCGTTGCGCCCGGCCTCATCGAGGGCACGCGGGCAACGGCCAACCTGCTGCCGGAGATGATCGAGCAATCGGCGAGCACGGCCCTGCTGCAAAAGCCGGCCGACAAGGACGACTGCGCCAACCAGGTCGTCACCTTCTGCAAGTCGGAGACGATCACCGGGCAGACGCTGGCAATCGACGCCGGCCGAATTTTTCATTGAGATGTGGGTTCGTGGGGCACATCGTCAACGGTGAGTGATGTGTCGTTCACCCCGGTGAGGCGCATCAGAGGTTTGCTTCAGATGGACTGCGGCTGATGGGCGATTACAAATACGCAGACGATTATGCGACCTGCGCTGAGACATTCTCGACGCTTAGAATCATGTCGGACACGCTTCTTCCCGACGAGGTTACCGAGGCGCTGGGTTTGCAGCCGACGTATTGCTTTGCAAAAGGTGAGACGTTTGGCAGAGCCAACCGTCAACGAAAGTTCAATGGCTGGTATCACTCCACCAAAGGTTCGGTTCAGTCGAAAGACTCGCGTCGACACATCGACGAAATCCTCACTCTCCTGGACGGAAAGCAATGCGCCTTGGACACGCTCGTCGAAAAGGGCTGCGAGATGGACATCATGAGCTACTGGGTGTCCATCGGTCATGGCGGCCCCATTCTCGAGCCAGAGCAAATGGCACGTCTTGCGCGCTTCAAAATCAAAGTCTGGTGGGATGTCTACTTTGATGAACCGGCTGGTGAAGACACCCAAGCAACAGGTGCGCACGAACGTCCAAAATAGCCCTGCCGGCAAGGAGGATGGCGCGAACCGGGGCCACGCCCCCGCAAGCCCCGCATGGGAGCAGATCGGACGTTGGCGATTTCCGGCCGCGCAGCTTTATGGCCCATCGTGCACAGCGGGACCGGTCATGTCGTTGCCAAGCCCCAGCCAGTGTGCAAGTTCACTGCCACTCAACGAGACCTTCTGCGCGACCGGTTCGCCACGGGCTTCCTCTTGTTGCGCCGAGCCGATCACTCGCTCCGCTTATTCGGCAAACCGCCCAATGGTCTTTCGTCGCCCTTACCGTTCTCGATGGACCGCGTGTTGGGTGAGCAACCTCCGGACGCGCCAGGCCAGCTTCCCTTGGTGGGGTGGAAGCCCTCATTGGCGTTCTGCTCACGGCCCTTGACGATTTTGGACGGACTGAAGGTGCCGCCGGCGGACTCATTGGCGCACACGGATTGAGACTGGGCGCCCGCGGTTGCCGCCAGGGCGAGGCTCAGGCAAGCGGCAACTGCAAGGCCCAAGCCGGTGACGGTGAGCTTTGACATTTTGAATTCTCCTTTTCGATATCATGGTTCTCGCGGCGCCTTGAGTTCGGCACCGTTGACACGAAGATTGGAGATGGAGCGAGGCAATCCCATCACCCGAATGGGGAGTGCGGTCGCAAATGCGCGACCCAGGGGCCGTGTCGCCTTGAATTCGGTTCCGCCGGTGATTTCTGGTGTGCCGGCTAGGGCAACCCGCGTTAATTCTGAATCGGTCCGATTCCGAATTAACGCATACAGGTGCTCGATTCTTTAGAGGCGATCATCGGGCTTTGAGTTGGAGCCGCGACAACGGTTCCAACTCAAGGCACGATGATCTAGCGTTGTGACGCCCCTGTAAAGGTAGCCGGCTGCATTACGGTGACCGCGATTGCGTTGCCGCGAGGGGAGCGTACGCGTCGTCGAGTCTGCTCACCCGGGTCGCGATGTTGTCGACGTGACAGACATCCAAGCGTTGCGCGTCAGCGTTGCCGGCCTCGATGGGCGATTGTCAGTCGATCCGGTCAGGAAGGCCGCGGCCGTTGTTCCACCATCGGTTAGGGTTGGTACTACTGGGGTCATAGTTTGCCCGGCTTGCCCAATCCTCGCGAACGAAAATCACTGGCTCCTCGTAGTGATGAACATCTAGAATGGCATCCATCACGCGTTCGGAGCGCTGGCAGATCACGTTCCAGCGAGATTTTGAGTTCGACCAATGGGACTAGGTCCTCCGTCTGGCCGGTCGTGAAGCCGGCCACATGCGTCGCCGTGGTCGATTGCTCCTCTGGGGTTGTGCCGATTCTTTGCCGATGGCCGAGATGCTGGCGTTGCGCCTGATATCGACCGAGAAGCTCAGCGGGTGCACGGCCATGACAGCATCGAGGATGCGGTCCGTGTCCTCGGGCAGCGTCTGAATTTCCAGCGTCCAAACCGGCAGAAGCCGGCCTGAACGGGCATTGTAGTTCACCAGTGCGCTCACTCGTTGTTCTTCCAATCTCTGCCCCTAGACAAATATCAGCTCGCGTCTTCCCTCCGCCCTCGTGCGCGTGCCTTCACGCAGCCGGCAATACTCCAGGCTACCTGGAGCCCGGTAGCCGTTTCTGTCGATCTTGCTCTGGGGCCAACGGCGCCAATTGCATAGTCGCCGCGAAGATCCGGTCGATTGTCTTCGTTTGGTGCCTGCAACATGATCAGCCATACCGGCCGCATCCGGATGGGCCGGGTCTCAACGCCGCCACGACTGGTGTCGTGGACTGCCATTTTCGACCTCACCCGACGGACTTGCCATGCAGTTCGGTTGAGTCCGGTCGGTTCCAGTAGCGGTTGGGGTTGTCCTTGTCATCGAGCAGCTTCGAGCGGCTGCCCCACTCTTCACTCACGCGGATCGTCGGTTCCTCGTTGACGTGCACGGCGAAGATCACATCGAAGGCTTTTATCGAGCAGCGCCGGATCGGGTGGCAGTGAAAAGATGATCTGCTGGGCCGGCTGTTTCCTGGATCGTGCCTTCGGCGCCGGCGTGCGATCCTTCGAGTGCCCGGAAGCGCTGCCGGCAGCCCTCGCGTACAAACAATACGTTGTCGTAAGGGCCCTGCTCGAGCGGGAGTTCGCGGCCAAGCGCTTCAAGGACCTGCGATACACCGCCGGTGGGCGTGTCGACCGTGACGACCCATTCGCGTTCGAGGGTGGCGGGTATCAATGTCGCGACTGTCAAGTGGATGTGCCATTGATGACCTCCTCAGTTATTTGATAATCAGAAGATAAAGTCGGTAGATGTTCTGCCAGAAGAACTATTTCTGAAGTCAGGTTTGCAATTTTCAAATGTCTGAACTTGCCCGCCGCCTGCCGCCGCTGAGTACACTCGTGAGCTTTGAAGCTGCATTCCGATTGCGCAGCTTCACGCGCGCGGCTGACGAACTAGCGCTGTCTCAGGCGAGCATTAGCCGGCGGGTGCGCGAATTGGAGCGGGATCTCGGCGTGGCGCTGTTCGAGCGACGGCGTTACGATGTCTTGCCGACAGAGGATGGCGAGAGGTTTGCCGCAACCGTCCGCGTCGCGTTGCAGGAACTTGCGGGTAGCGCGGACCGTTTACGAGCCCGCCGGGACGGCACCGAACGGCTGACGATCTTTTCCGACATGAGCCTCAGGCAATGCGCTCGTTGCTCCGTGCCTGGGTGAGTTTCAGCGCAACCATCCGCATCTCAAGTTGCGCATCCTGTCGTCATATGAACCCATCGAGAGTGTGCGCGAAGAGATTTCGATATCGGGCTGCAGTGTGGTGTCTGGGCCGAGGATCTGTTCGCAATCGAGCCGATTGCTGATGACGTCATTTTCCCGGTCTGCGCGCCGCAGTTCGCAGCGGCGTTGCCAGCCACCGTGACACCCGTTGATATCGCCAGCCGCCCGCTGCTGCACTTGGCTGACGTTGGGCGCAAGTGGCCCGACTGGCGCAGCTTCCTCGCATTCTTCCGCCTAAAGGAGCCGAAGCCGGACGAAGGCCTGACTTTCAATTCTTATCAGATCTGCCTGGATGTTGCCGAACAGGGTGGCGGCATCGCGCTGGGTTGGGGGCGGACCGTGCAGGAGCGATTGGACACCGGCCGTCTTGTGCGCATCGCAGGTCTCACGATGCCGATCGCCAACGCCATCAATGTCTATCGGCGAAAAGGCATGAAACCAAATCAGACTGCCGAGCAGTTCGTCGCATTGTTGCGCGCGAAAATTGAACCTGTCGCGTAGTCTGGCACGTTGGCGCCTGCCATCACCTGGGGGCAATTTTCATGGTCAGGCCTTGTCCAATTCTGCCGGAGGCGGGATCGAGCGGAAGTTCGAGGGCCCGGACGCGATCGCAGGCTGCTTCGGTGTCGCCGGATCGAATGCGGTCGCGCGGCGACCGGTTGTCGTACCGTACGGTGATCACAGATTTGCCGGTTCGGGAACGGCTGATCCTGCTTCCGACCACAGTAAGGACGGCCAATGCCGGTGCAGAAAGTCTAAGAGGTTGAGATTATTTCAATCGTTCAGATCGAGTTGAAGCCTGCTCCTCTCATTCAAGGTCAAGAGTTGCAGAACCGTTGTCGTGCCGGGCGAAGCGGGACGATGATCCGGTGACCTTTGCAATGCGACAGGTATTCATGACGACGGATCTCTCTTGCGGCGTGCCGCAGAGCGGGGTCAGGTCATTCGGAAATGATGAATCCAATTCATCGCGGCCAGCATCAAGATCGAAATGCGTGCTGCGTGAGAAAACGTGCAGGTCTATGATTTCGACGCTGGCCACTCTAGACTTTCGCAATTGTGATGTCTTGATGCCTTTGCGCCCAAAAGTTTTCAAACAGATGGCTATTGCAATCGGCTGAACTCAGGTGATGGAGGATTTGGCATGTCGATCACGGTGTGGCCAGTTGGCGAGGAATTCGTTGCAGAGATCTGCGATGTGGATCTGGCGTCGCCGAGCCCCGAAAACGTCGAGGAGATCAAGCAGGCGTTTTGGAAATACGCCGTTCTCGTCTTTCCCGGCCAGGATCTCACTCAGGACCAACATGTCGCTTTCGCCAAGAATTTCGGTCCTATGGACCATACCGTGATCAAGCACGCGGTGGCCGACGAAAAGCTGCGTGTGCGCGAGGACATCGCGGACGTGTCCAACCTTGGCGCCGACGACAAAGTTCTGGAGGAAGGCAACAGGCTGCGCCGGCTGCAGCTCGGCAACAGACTCTGGCATACGGACAGTTCGTTCAAGTACGTACCGGCACTGGCGTCTTTGCTTTATGCGCGGGAGATTCCTCCGGTAGGCGGACAAACCGCATTTGCGGATTTGCGTGCCGCCTATGATGTCTTGCCGGACGAGAGAAAGGACAACCTCGCCACCCTCATTGCCGAACACTCGCTCGTATACTCGCGCGAGAGGCTGGGTTACACCGACTGGGAGGACGGCGAACGACGGGCGGTGGGTGCGGTGCCGCAGACGATGGTCCGTACGGTGCCGCAGACCGGGCGCAAGAACCTATACGTTGCCTCGCATGCCGGCTATATCGTCGGCATGGACGAGGCGGACGCGAAATCACTGATCGATGAAATGCTCGCGCATGCCACGCAACCGCAATTCACCTACACCCATCGCTGGCGCGTCGGCGACCTGGTGATGTGGGACAACCGCTGTACGTTGCATCGCGGCCTACCGTTCGACGATCTGCGCTTCCGTCGTGACGTGCAGCGCGCCACCACCATGGACATCGCCAACAGTTGCGAGCAGGAAGGTGTCACCGTTCCCGACATTGGTCTTCGGGCGCCGGTCGCGGCCGAGTAATTTGGCCTGGCATTGGTCCATTCGACGCACAAGACACCGGTTAGCGTACCGGACATATGATCTTCACGGCGGGCTCATGCGTGGCCCGTCGCGTTCCGCGTGCGCAGCCCGGCTTCATGCATCAGCGGCAAGACGCGGTCGCCGAAAATTTCAAGATCCGGCAGGAAGTCATAAAAATTGACCTGTATGCCATCGCAGCCGGCATCCGCCAGGCGGGCAAAGGCATCGACGACCTGCTCCGGTGTGCCGACGATATGAACGTTGCCGCCAATGACCCATTGGTCACGGGTATTTCCCTTCCACGAGCTTTGGTCGCCACCGGCGAACGTCGCATAGAAATTGTCGGCGGCGACGACATCCTGGTGATCGAGGATCATCTGGTATTGCGCGCGGGCCTCCGCCTCCGTTTCGCGGCAAATGACGTGTGGATTGATGATTGTGCGGATCTCGCGCCCTTTCTGCGTCGCAAGCGCCTTGATGCGTGCGTTGTGAGCCGGGAGTGCTGCGCAGGCCTTGTCGAGATCGGCACCGGCGGGGCTGGTGATGAATATCAGATCGGAATGCCGGGTCGCGTACTCGAGGCCCGCCCCTGAGGATGCTGCATTAACGAGCAGGCAGCGGCCGTTGACCGGCTTGGGGGAAACGAACGCATTCTTGGTCTGCCAGAATTGCCCGTCAACGGTCAGTTCTTCGTCCTCCTGCCAGAGCCGTTTCAAAATCGTCGTAAACTCATCCGCCATGGTATAGCGACGATCGTGCTCGATCGTCGGCAAGCCAAACATTTCAAACTCGCTCGGTTTGTAGCCTGTGACGACGTTCAGTCCCCACCGCCCACCGCTCATGCTGTCGATGGTCGCGCCGAATTTGGCGAGGTGGAGCGGATGCCAGCCATAGAGCACGTGAACGGTCGATATCAGCAGCAGGCTCTTGGTGATCGCCGCGAGTCCGGCAGTGACCAGCAATGGGTCGGTCGCTTGCTCGCGAAACTTCATCTCGCCGCCGTAGCCGCCCTTGCCCATCCACTGCGCGAGACCAAACACCAGGTCGAAGCCAAGGGACTCCGCCTTGAGCGCGCATTGGGCATTGTAGTCGAAGGTCCATGATGTCCCGCGCGGCGCGGTCGACGGACTCCACGCGCCCGACTGCAACGGCAGGAACAGGCCGAGCATCAGCCGGTTGCGCATTGCCGCATCGAGATGGGGCGACGAGAACTGATCGCCAGGCGCTTCGGACATGACCCCACACCACAACTTCGGATCGGCGTTCCGAGCGATCATACGACGTCAGCGGAGCCGGCAAAAGAGGCCCGTGATGGCTGGACTAGCCGTCGACATGCAGGGGGCTCGGGCGACGGTGTCTCTTGCACGTGCAGTGCAGCAATCCGGACGATGCCTGTAGTTGGCGGAGCGCGGACATTGTTGTGGGGCTGGATTGGCAATCTCGGACGTCAACTGAAGCGTCCGTCGCGGCATCAGTTGTCGGTGACGCGACCGGGTAGATTCGGACCAACTGCCCAAGGCAGGAAAGGACTTGTTTTGAGCGATGATGTAGTCCGCAAAAAGCTTGCGCATTGCTCGGGGATCCGAAGCGACCGTGACCCGTCAAGGTCGCGCCGTCGGCATTCGGATCAGGAAGTGCTTTCGTTCCGGTTCAACCCAGTTCGCTACGCCACCTTCTCGATTGCCAGGTAGCAGTGCACGTAGTCCATGGCGTGTCCGGCGGGGGCGTCCGCGACGAGGTCTTCGTAGCGTTGGTAGAACAGGTCGACGAGGGCTGCGCGGTCGTCGTCCGGGCGGGCTGGGTCGAGGGCGTTGGCGAACACCGTCTCGGACCATGACCTGAGCGTTGGTACGTAGGAGACCGCGAAGTCGCGGGCGCTCATTTTGCCGCCTGCCGCTTCGAAGGCGACCTGGTAGGGACAGCGGACAACGCCGGTGTGGGCGGAGACGAGACGCAGGCCGGCAGCGTGAACCGGTGAGGCTTTGTCCAAGAGCGGTGCGGAGAACTCCTCCTTCGTGCGATAGAACTGCGCGAAGCTGGCGTTGAGGTATTCGGTGTCGGTGATCTTGCCTTCGGCTGCAAGGCCCTTCCACAGCATGTCGAAGGTGTCGAACATGTTGACGCCGCCGGTGGCGCCAAGATAGCGACCCTCCTCGTCCTTGCCGAAGTTCATGAACACCAGCCGGCCGCCCGGTGCCAGTTCCCTGGCACGGGCGAGCAGAATGTTTTCCCAGTCCTTGGCGGCGCGGCGGACGTAGGCGTCGAGCACGGCGCCGCTGGCGCCGACCATGTGTACGTGGTTCGGGATTTCGCAGGGCTTCTCGGAGACGTAGTGCATGGCGGTCGCAGAAAAGCCGATGTCGAGGGTTGCATCCGGCAACAACTGGTTGTGAAAGCCGATGCCGCAGGCATGGACGAAGACACCGTCGAATTCGGTGAGGTAGGTGTGTTCGGCGTGACCGTCGAGGCCCTGCATCGATTTGAACAGCGTAGAAAAGTCGTTGCTGGCGAGATCGGTGTAGGTGACCAGGATCTGGCGGTCGGGGAAGCGCTGGCGCAGGCCGGCGACGGTATCGCGGATCGCCTTTTTCGAAGTGCCGCCGTCGGCTGCTCCATAGTCAGCAATCTGGAGTGGGCGGCCCGGTGCCGGTTGAGGGAGGGCGGCGACGGCGTCGCGCAGCATGCCGGAGGCGTTGTCGATCACATCCTTGGCGCCGCGCGTGACCTGGCTGTAGTAGCCGCCGCCCTTCATCGCGGTGGTTGCGGCCGTCTTGTGCTCGCTCATCGTCTACTGGCCCCTACTGTTCGACTTTTTCTCGACTTATCGTCCAGGGGCCAGTCTAATCGTTCATTCCAGGGCGTGTCATGTGCAGAGCTGGCGTGGCGTGCGCTACCGCCGGCGCAAGATGTCGGCGATCCGTGCCACGGCATCGTCAACCATCGCCGTGTCCAGGTCGAGGTGCGTACAGGCACGAATGCGTCCGGCCAGCAGCGACACGTGAATGCCGTCTTGGCGCAATTTTGCGACGAGGTCCGGGGCTTCAATGCCGCTGCCCGACGGGTCGAAATAAACAAGGTTTGTTTCCGGTTCTTCGACCGTCACGCCGGCGATTTCGGCAAGGCCGGCGGCAAGGCGGCGGGCGTTGGCGTGGTCGTCTGCGAGGCGATCGACGTGATGGTCGAGCGCGTGGATGCAGCCGGCAGCACAAAGACCGGCCTGGCGCATGGCGCCGCCGAGGCGTTGCTTCCAGCGCCAGGCCTGGTCGATGAATTCCCGGCTACCGGCAAGAACCGCGCCCAGAGGAGCGCCGAGGCCTTTGGTAAAGTCGATCCAGACGCTGTCGCACGGGGCTGCGAAGGTCTTGGCAGGGATGTTGGCTGCAACCGCAGCGTTCATCAGGCGGGCACCGTCCATGTGCACTAGCCAGCCGTTGTCCCGTGCGATCTCGGCGACCGCCTCGAGTTGGTGCTGCGGCCAGATCGAGCCGCCACCGATGTTTGCGGTCTGCTCGAGCGACAAGAGCCGTTGTTCGGGTGCATGACGGGTCAAGGGACGCACAGCGGCGGCAAGCGTTTCCGACGTGAATTGTCCGCGCGGCCCTGTGAGAGGCATGATCTGGACGCCCGAAAACGCCGCGTGGGCGCCGCCTTCGCTGGTCAGGATATGGCTCGTTTCGTGGGCGACAATCTCCTGGCCCGGTTGGCAATGCACGAGGATGGCGATGACGTTGCACATGGTGCCCGAAGGCAAGTAGACAGCGGCTTCCTTGCCGAGCAAATCGGCCACGCGTTCGCACAAAGCGTGCACAGTCGGATCGTTGCCGTGCTGTTCATCTCCGACGTCCGCTTCCATCATCGCTGCCTTCATGGCAGGCGTCGGTTTGGTCTGAGTGTCGGAATATAGGTTGATGCGGATCGGCGGGGCATCTGGTGCAGGACTGACGGGCGTGTAGGCCATGGACGGGCTTCCTGGTCGAATGTGTCGGATGATCTGAAAGCGTTAGGCTTGCTGTGACTGCGGCAGGATAGCGCCGAGCCTGGTCTGACGCACCCGATAAGATGTTTGGCTCGGCGGAAACGTTGCGCCGGGCACCGGCGGTAAGATGCAATCGTATCGAGGGAAATTATCCTGGCGGCGCGGATACCGCCTAGTGTAGCGCACCTGACGTAAGATGCCTGTGTCCGGGTAGGCTCTCGACCAAACGTCAGGTGCAAAAGCTACGCGAGAAACATGGGCTTGCTCGTGCTTCTTATGGTTCTGATATTTGCTCTCGACATCGCCGCACGGGATAGCAAATGTCAGGATCGGAACACTAGCGGGATGTCAGGGCTTCAAGGTCCTTGCCGCCGAGTTTGCGGTGACAGCCTATGCAGCCGACCTTGGCAATTTTGCCAATGCGGCCGGCGACCGCGACGCCTTCTGGCGTGCGCGTGATCTTGCCATTGGTCCAATAGCGCGCCCAGAACCAATTATTGTTGTCGGGGTCGTAGCCCGGAGCATTGGCGAACATGACCGTGTAGCTTGAAAGGTATTTATTGGGCTCGTCGTAGACTTTCCGGACGGTGGCGCCCTTCTTTGTGTGGTTGGCCTTGACGATGATGCGGCCTCGATGATCGCCGATCCTAACGGTGGTTGCATAGACCTGCTGGATCGTGCCGTGGGGTGGCTTGCCCGAGAAGGCATGAACATTGATGCGATCGCGTCCGACAACGCCGCGTTTACGCAGCGCCGTCCAGAGCTTTTCAGCAAGGGCAATGTCAGATTTCAGTCCATAAGCGACTTTGCGTTGTTCAGCCGTGCATTGTTTGGGCATGGCAACGGCAATCAAGGCCATGACCGGCACGGCTGGAAGTATCACAAAAAGGCAGGTCTGGATGATATCGCGGGAGGAATGCTTTGCCATAAAGTTCTGCTTTCATGTCCGCGCCGCGGGCCGGCACGTGCGTACAGATTCAGGACCCTGGTGCCACGACTCTAGAAGGCGGTGCAACGCCTGGATTGTCCAGTCAAAGCGACTCACCATGGTGTGAGCCATGTTGGTCATCTGAACAGGCCACAAGCCCGTGGCTGCAATGAAACGGCGTTAGTGTTCTCGCGCAAACACCGTGGAAAACAGGCGACTCCGGCACATTTTTCGGTTAATGCGCTAGAAGGGCTCGGTATGCGTGAGGGAGGTATGGTATGGCCGGCGTAGCGGAGGCACGTGGCACGGGTGGGGGAATTCATGCTCCGTCGCTGATCGGCCGGGTCATCGACTACCTGTTCGGCCGCAACGCGCTTATCGGCCTCGCCTCGCTGATGTTGCTTGCGATTTCGGGCTATGCAACCTGGAGCGGGATGAACGATTTCATCGTCGGCGTGTCGACGTCGCCGGCGGCAGCGCAAGGGCGCGAGATCGTCGGCGGGTTGTCGGTTTCAAACAGTTTGCTCGTGATCGCGATCGTTTTTGCGCTGACGTTCCTGATGTGGCTCGCCCTGCGGGAATCGTTTGCCTATGGGCGCCGGCTACGCGACAGGTTTCTGACCTTGCCGCTCTATCTGTTCCTCGCGTTGTGGTCGATCGGATTCGGCTACGGCTTCTGGTGGAGCCTGATTGCCGGCGAAGAGGCAACCCGACAGGGGCTTTCCGGTTTGCAGGAGGATGCCCGCGATGCCGGTGCCGTGGTGGCAGCGCGACTGGAGGCGGTCAAGGTCCAACTCGACAGCGTCGTGCAGTGGTCCGACGGGCAAATGGCGCGGGAAGAATCAAGCGGCGGCAGTTGCGGGAAGTCTTCCGGTGCGGGGCGGGGGCCGCTCTACAATGCCCGGCGCAGCGTGCGAGACTCGATCAGCTCATTGCGTGACAGCGTCAAGACGTCGTGGCTCGATCCCGTCCAGGCTGATCTCAAGAGGCTGCAGACGGCGGTGTCGTCGCTCGAAGGGGCGACGGTTGCCGAACGCCAGCAAAGCTTCGAGGGAATGGCGCGCACCATTCGCGGCAGCGCGCGCAACATCGCGGCGCGCAGCAACCAGCTCGGACAATCGACGGCGTCGGAAATGCGCGCCCTGGCCGAAGCGGTTTCCGTGAAGCCGGGCGAGCAGGGATTCTCCTGTTATGATCCGACGCTGGCGCAGCGCTTGCGCCAGGCCGCCGATCAGGCATCGCAACCGGCGGTGCTGAACCTGCGCGAAGCCGCCTTCAGCGAAGGCCCGGCGGGCGTCGCCAATGCCGTCAAGAACCTGTGGTCGAACATCGGCAGTTTTTCGTCCGGCCTCGTGAGCTACATCGTCAGCGGCAAAAGTAGTGCGTCGACATCTGATGGCACAGCGATTTCGGGCCGCGATCTGATCGCGTTCTTAGCGACGCTCGGCATCGATATCGGCCTGTTCGTTCTGACCGCGCTCAATCCGCCGCAGACGCCGCCTAGCCGGCAACTGCCCGGTCCCTTGAAGCGCCAGATCGTCGATGCCATTCGCACTGCGATCAAGCGCGCTCCCGATGCAAGCTGGGAGTGGGTGCGCCAGCACTTCCTGCACCACAAGTCGGTGTCCTATTTCGTTATTCCGAACGTCTACAGCTGCGATACCGGTAAGCCCGGCGAACAAGAGCGTGCGCTCGCGATGAACCAGTTGGCAGGAGTGCTCGGGGATCTTGGTCTTGTGCGCGTGCTCAGCGCCAACGAACTTAAAGCGCTTGGCCGCGACGAGGAGCGTGGCAGTTATACGGATCTCACGCCCTACCGTGAGAAGTGGCACGAGACCCAGGGTGACGGCGAAACGGCCAAGCAGCGCAAGCGGCAGCGCAATCATGGTTTGTTGTCGAAAGCCGAACGTGCGCTCGAAATCGCGTTTTGGAGCGAAATGGCGCGCTCGGACGTCGAGATCTTCAAGCTGGTCGATCGTGAGGGCCTGACGCCGCTGCTGGCCGTTCTCAACGACCCAGGCGAGGAACTGGAACAGGTTGGCGCACAGCAGACAGTGGATGCTTCGGGCAAGAACGTGCCGCTTCTGCCTCCGCCCGAATCGCGCAAGTTATATGTCGCAAGCCTGTGCTCGGGTGCCGGCATAGATGAGGCGGCGATCCCCGTGATCGAAAAGATCGCGTCCGGCCAACGTGCCTTGAACGATGCGCTGAAAGACGTCTATGCGGCATGGCCGTCGATCGGTCATCACGTGGCAAACCGCAGGGCGGAAGTTGCGCAGCATGTGCTCAGGGCGAGCGAAGGTACGACCCAGGCCTGGATCGCGGATAAGACGACAGACTACCCACTCAGTCAGATCCCGACGACGGACCTGCAAACAGCGGCGGTCACCTACAAGGTTCTCGATGTCGTCCGCGATGACCTGAGCCGGATGCTGGGTGATGGTGCACCGGCCGGGGCCGAACGTCGAACGGAGGCGATCCAGGAGGCAGCGCAGAAACTCAGTACGTTCCTCGAGCCGAGTGGCGGAACCACGGTTGAAGACGTGGCCACGGCACTGCGTGCTGCAGCAACCGAAAACGTGGTCTGACTGCGCAACGGGCCTGGCTTCGTGGCAAATGACGGCCGGCCGCGAAACCTTGCAGAACCCGCTTGACCGCGGCTGCAATGCGCGCCACGTGGGACGCCATGGACCTGCGAACCCAAGCTACTGCCAGTGCGCTGCCGATCAACGATGTTCTCGGCCCTCTCGCCACGGCGCTGGAGCTTCAAACGCGGGCCGTTCTCACCGCCCCGCCTGGTGCCGGAAAGACGACGATCGTACCGCTTGCGCTGCTCGGGGCGCAGTGGCTTGCCGGGCGCCGTATTCTGATGCTCGAGCCACGACGGCTGGCCGCGCGCGCCGCTGCAAGCCGAATGGCCGACATCCTCGGCGAACGGGTTGGCGAAACGGTCGGCGTGCGCGCCAGGCTCGCGACAAAGGTCGGGCCGACGACGCGGATCGAGGTCGTGACCGAAGGCGTTTTTACACGAATGATCATAGACGATCCGGCGCTGGAAGGCGTCGGCGCCGTGATCTTCGATGAGTTTCACGAGCGTTCGCTCGATGGCGATCTGGGCCTGGCCCTGGCACTCGATGCGCAATCGGGCCTGCGTGAGGACCTGCGTCTCCTGGTCATGTCAGCCACGCTCGGTGGGGTGCGCGTTTCCGGCATTCTACGTGATGCGCCTTCCATCGAGAGCTTGGGGCGGGCATTTGCCGTCGAAACACACTATCTTGGTCGGCCGGATGATGGTGGGATCGAGCGCGCGGTGGCGAGAGCGATCGGCAAGGCACTCACCGAGGAGCCGGGCTCGATCCTCGTCTTCGTGCCGGGACAGCGTGAGATCGAACGTGTCAACGAGATGCTTCGGGAGACACTCGGCGACCGGCCGATTGATGTTGTGCCGCTCTACGGAGCCCTGGAACTCAAGGCGCAGGATCGTGCACTACGTGCGGCGCCGGAGGGTCGGCGGAAAGTCGTGCTCGCAAGCGCGATCGCGGAGACATCGTTGACGATCGAAGGCGTGCGAATCGTCATCGATGCGGGGTTCGCCCGGGTGCCGCGGTTCGATGCCGGGGCGCGGATCACCAGGCTCGAGACGGTGCGGGCCTCTCGCGCCAGCGTTGATCAACGGCGCGGTCGTGCCGGGCGGACCGAGCCCGGGGTCTGTTATCGGCTTTGGCACGAACCGGAGACGCAGGGGCTGCGGCCATACGAAACACCGGAAATCCTGGCGGCGGATCTGTGTGGCCTGCTGCTCGACTGTGCAGCATGGGGAGTGGTCGATCCCTATGATCTCACGTGGCTCGACCCGCCGCCCGAAGGTGCTTTGGCGTCGGCGCGTGCCGCGCTCAAGGAACTTGGAGCACTCGACACCGGCGGCCGCCTTTCCGAGCGCGGACGCGCGCTCAGAGACCTGGCAATGCCGCCGCATCTGGCCGCGATGGTGCTCGATGGCGCGCGCTCAAGTCAGGGCGATGTTGCCGCGCGGCTCGCAGTGCTTCTCGTCGAGCGCGGGATCGGCGGGCGTGGTGTTGACCTGGAAGAGCGCATGCGGCGGTTTGACGTTGATCGCTCGCTGCGCGCGCGCCGGTTGCGGGAGCTTGCGGAGCGGTGGGCAAAAACTGCACAGCGTCTCGTAGGCAAAGACGAGATGCACCCGGCAACCCAGCGCAGCGTTGGCGGCCTGCTCGCTATTGCGTTCCCGGACCGCATTGCGAAACGGCGTGGCAGTGATGGGCGCTTGCTGATGGCTAGTGGACGTGGTGCCGTACTCGACCCATTAGATCCGCTGAGCAGTGCCGAACTTCTAGTCGTGGCCGCACTACAGGGCGCAGCGGCGGGCGCCAGGATCCTGGCAGCAGCCCGACTTGACGTGGAAGAGCTCGACGTCATTGCAGGTAAGCGCATCAAGGACGACGAGGAGGTTCAGTTCGATGGCAACGCGAAGGCGGTGCGAGCACGCCGGACCCGACGACTTGGCGCAATCGTATTGCGACAGGACCCAGTAAAGATTGTTCGCGATACGGCTACTGCCTCAGAACTTGTGCGTGGCATCGTAGACCACTTCGGGTTGATGGCGTTGCCATGGAGCAAGGTTCAGCGGCAGTTCGTTGCGCGCGTCAACTTCCTACGGGATGGCGATCCGGATTGGCCGGACTTGAGCGATGCAAGATTGCGGCGTGACTCGGAGAATTGGCTTGCGCCGTTCTTGGTCGGCAAGGCGAGCTTAGACGAGATCACGGCCAATGATCTTGGCAACGCGCTCGATGTTCTGGTGCCGTGGGAGTTGCGCCAGCGGCTCGATGCGCAGGCGCCGACGCACTTCGTGGCGCCGACCGGAAGCCGGATTGCGATCGATTATGAAGGCGAACACGCACCTTCCGTCGCTGTCAGGGTGCAGGAGCTTTACGGCCTCAACGCGCATCCGACGATCGCCGGCGGGCGGTTGGCATTGACGTTGACCTTGTTGTCGCCGGCGCAGCGCCCGATCCAGGTGACACGCGATCTGCCAGCATTCTGGGTTGGTTCGTGGCGTGACGTCAAAGCCGAGATGAAAGGGCGCTATCCCAAGCACGTCTGGCCCGACGATCCCGCGAATGCCGAACCGACCCGACGAGCGAAAGGGCGGCCGTAACCGCCGTCGCTCAAAACTCTGACCTTAGCCTGCGCAGTCGTAACGCGGCCTGGACATGATCCGGCTTGATTCGTAATGCCGAACGGTAGTCTGCCTGTGCCGGTTTGCGTCGGCCAGATCGCTCATGCATGAGGCCGCGTACATAGAAGGCTTCAGCAAATGACGGGTGCAACGCGATGGCCTTCGACATATCGGCTACGGCGGCGGCGGTTCGACCCTGGAGCATCGCAACCACGCCGCGCATGAAATAGCCCTGTGGGTCACGAGGGTCGTGCTTGATCGCCTGTGTGAAGTCGGCAACTGCATCATCGTATTGGCCAAGCCGGCGGAAAACCAGGCCACGATTGAAATAGGCCGTTGCATGGTCCGGTGCGATGGCAATTGCCCCGGAAAAGTCTGACAGCGCGCGTACCAGGTCGCCCTGCCTCTCAAAGGCATTGCCGCGATTGACATAGGCGATGCGCCGATTCTGCGGGCTTTCGCGATCACCGCGCACGAGAATTGCCGTGCAACCGGCAACGCGCCGCCCGACGTCGAAAGACTGGTTGCAATCGGCGTATACGTCGGCTCTTGCACGGCCGGGCGTGAAAGTGGTCGCGATGGCGAGCAGGAGGAGGTACTTCATGGAAAAGTCATACTTTTAAAGATGCTTCCTTTGTAGCAAGTCGTCATCCTATCGAATCCTGCGGCTGCTTGCGAAAGGCTGAGTTGTGATGGCTGACAGAGAGCTCATTCCACGGAAAACACTATTTGAAAATCCCTCGGCATTCGGCGCAAAGCTGTCACCCGACGGGCAGATGCTCACCTGGATTGCGCCGGTCGACGACGTGCTGAACGTCTGGATTGCACCGAGCGATGATATCGCCAATGCAGAACCGTTGACACGCACTACGGGGCGGCCGATCGGCTGGCAGACGTGGTCAGCGGATGGCCGCTACGTGGTTTTTCTGAACGACGAGACGGGCGATGAAAAACACCATCTGTTTGTTGTCGATCCGGCATCAAAATCCCTGCGTGACCTGACGCCTTATGATGGCGTAAGCGCGGGCTTGAAGGCCGGGTCGCGGACAAAGCCTGGCAAATTGATTGTCATGCTCAACGATCGCGATGAGCGTTGGCACGATCTCTATGAAATTGACGTCGAAACCGGACGTCGCTCGTTGGTTTGGCAGAACACGCAGGGGTTCAGTGCGGTGCAGGTCGATTGGGACTATGCCCCAAGATTTGCTTCGAGCAATGGAGACGATGGCGGGACACAGTACTGGCGGATCGATGGATCGGCCCATGAGCCATGGTTCCAGGTGCCCTTCGAAGATAAGCTCACGTCGGGCTTCGGGACATTTGATTATACCAACAAGCGTATCGTCAAATGGTCGAGCGTCGGCCGCAATACGCTTGCCGTGAGCTGGCTTGACTGGGAAACAGAGGAAGAAAGTCTGCTTGTCGAACACCCGCGTTATGATGTGTCGGGTGCACTCATCCATCCCATCACATTCGATGTCGAGGCAGCCAGCATTCACGGTGCGCGAAAGGAGTGGATCTATCGCACGCTGCAGGTCGAACGGGACTTCGATTTCCTGGAGATGCGCCTGCCAGATTTTGAGATCGAGATCACCAGCCAATCGGATGACAATCGCAGGTGGATCGTTGTGGCCCATAAGGCTGAGGAGCCGGCCGTTACTCATCTTTACGACCGAGATCGTCAGAGCGTGGACGAGTTGTTTCGCGCACGGCCGAAGCTCAAGCCCTATAAGCTGGCTCCAATGCACGCGATCGTCGAGAAGGCGCGCGATGGACTGGAACTGCAGTCTTATCTGACGCTGCCCGTGGACTGCGATGGTGATCGCCCAGGGGCGCCGCTGCCGATGGTGCTGGTGGTGCACGGCGGGCCATGGGCACGCGACACGTATGGGTATCGCGGCGACCACCAATGGCTGGCGAACCGCGGCTATGCCGTACTCTCGGTCAACTATCGCGGATCGGCCGGGTTCGGAAAGGACTTCATTGCCGCAAGCGAAAAGCAGCATGCAGCAAAAATGCACGACGATCTGATCGATATGGTCGAATGGGCCGTGCGCGAAGGCATTGCCGAAAGGGAAAAGGTGGCGATCACGGGCGGGTCCTACGGTGGGTATGCGTCGTTCGTTGCAGCAACGTTCTCACCCGACGTATTCTGTTGTGCAATTCCGGTCGTTGGCATCACCAATCTGCAGACGCTACTCGAATCGATGCCGCCCTATTGGGCTGGCTTTGCAGAGTTCATGTACCGCAGTTATGGAGATCCGCGCACGGACGAGGGCCGAGCACTGCTGGCGGAACGTTCGCCGATCCACAAGGTGGGCAACATTTCGAAACCGATGCTGATCTTTCACGGTGCCAACGACGTGCGCTGCAAGGTTGCCGAGAGTGACCAGATCGTTGCGGCCATGCAGGAAAAGAACATTCCCGTAACTTACGTTGTCTATCCGGATGAAGGACACGGTTTCCATAAGCCCGAGAACCGGTTGGCCTACATCGCTATAACCGAGGCGTTTCTGGCGCGCCATCTCGGAGGAGCCTGCGAGCCGATAGGCCACGACTTCGAGGGATCAAGCCGCGACGTGCGTGCCGATGACGGAATCGTCGCCGAGCTTGTCGGCAACGCTGCACCTTGACAAGTTTCGTCCAGGTCAAGGTGCAACGGCTCGACGGACTGGCCGGAGACTACTCTTCATCAGGCAGCAGCATGATCGCCGTTGCCATTTTAAGGCTGGCGAACGTCAGCGCGAAAAAGGAGAAGAACAGGAAGCCAGCTGTTAGCGGTTGCTGGCTGCCGGCGAACAGATCGCCGAGGCCACCGATGTTGGTCAGCACCAGGCCGATGCCGGCAATCAGGCCGACGACGGCTCCCTGGATGGCGTGCCAGGCGAGAAATCTCAAGAGTGGCGGCAGGTTCATCGGATTGCCGAATGTCTCCGGGGAGGCTCATCAGCCTCCGGTCGCTTCACGCGCAATATCATCGAGCAGTTTGTCGATTTTGGCGAGGGCTTCTTTCGACCGCTTTGACGGGCCCGGCATCGGCCGGCGATAGCCGACCACGATCTTGCCGGGCTCGGCCCTGGTTTCGAAGATAAAGACGACGTAGGGACAGATCGCCAGATTGAAGGGGTTGGCACTGACGGCCTGGTGCGTGAGCTTGGCTGAACAGAATTGGATGTACTTGGCGTTGAGGTAGGGGCTCTTGCTGCCAGCCGAGGTGATGCTGCCGGCGGCCTTCGCCGTGCGCTCCAGCATCTTGTCGACATGGCCCGTGTAGTCGATCACCAGACCGCGGTTGACGACGGCGTCTTTGAGATCGAAGAGCACGTCTTCGAAGGATCCTTTGGCTGAATAATGCATCTTGCCCGCCGGCTGGGCAGTGACACCCGTTGCGGCGATGCCCAGAAAGGCGATGACCAGGATCAACCGGCCGGCCGACATGAGGCGTGAAAAGCGTGACATTGTCGTTCTCCCAATTCTGCGCCTGCGGTCTGTCGTCTGTGCACACGCAACTGACTGTCGCGATCGGCGCAACCCTTGGTTCGCGCAACATGGCCGTACCGCCGACGGTCGCGAAGACGGCTCAACCGGCAACAACGCTCCCCCAAAATCGTCCTCGACGTGAGTGTCGGTAAGATATTCGGGAAGCAGAATATGTTCCAAGCACAACTTCGGACTTTGACCGAGATCAATCGGTTTCGTCGTGGGGGACGTAAATAACGTCGAAACCGCCGTTTGCGGTGTCGCGCACCACGATGCGTGCTGAACGGCGAGCGAGTTCCCTCATCAATCCTTCGTAGCTTTCAAAGCCGAGCCAAACCTTGCCCTGACCCTTCTTGGGGTTGATGGTATGGAGGCCTTTAACTTTCTGAAGGGCGCGCTTGATCTTCTTGTGGGCGGTTGCCTGATTGGGTTGCGGTCCGATGGCCTGGATCACGCGCTTTTCCGCCTCGGAAATCAGGTCCCGATCCTTGCCGGAGGAGCGCTGTGGAACGGTTGGGACCTGATGCGATTGCTCGGTGGCATTGCCTTTGGCAACGTCCTCCTTCGATGTCCCGGACGGAGTTTGCTTTTCCGACGACCAGAGCCAGCCAAACCAGGAGCGTTTAGGCCGCCGGTAATTGGCACTGGCGATCAGATCGCGCTGAGGAATGATGATGTCGGCATGATAGTCGAACGAGGTGTAGACGGTGGGTTTGGTCTGGTCGACGACCATCACCGAACGCTTGTTGTGAAGGTTGAGCCGTTGGAGCAAGGGGATGAAGTCGGTATCACTGGAGACGATAATGTATTCGTCGATACGCTGTTGCGGCTTCAGAACCGTTTCATGAATATCGAGTGCGAGCTTGATGTCGGCAGCGTTCTTTAGACCGGCATGCCTCTCGCAATGCACGATCTTGAAGTCGTGGGCCTTGAACTCAGGTTCGTGATGCCGTGACGAGGAGTTCCAATAGACCCGCCGGTCGACGAGCTGGCGGCGGCGGCGCTCATCGGGATCGAACTCGCCGTCCTCTAGCCAGCGGATCAGACCTGCAAGACCATCGCGGACCGCGTTTTGTGGGACATTTTCATAATCAATAAACAAGCCGCTTCGTATGCGCCCAAAGATCATTACTCACTCGTGTCATGCAAACTTCAGGGAACGGGCCTTTGATAGAGCGGCGGCCTGTGCTCGTAAAGCGTGCTGGACAGTTTGTTTGACGCGGGCACTTGATGTTGCACAGCTGCCATTCCGCGCGTTGGCCACGTGTTCGCCGTGCCCGGGCTGTGATTGGGCCGTGCGTGGGCCGGTCTGCGACAGGTCGCGACCGATTATCGCTTTGACGCGCGCGGCGAACGGTCGGATGAACGGTGATCATTCAGACTGCGTAACCAAACCACACGTGCGTTGCCCGAGGACCTCCAACTTCCGCTTCCCGGCCCCAATTGCCGGTGGTAATGACGAGCCATGACCGAACAATCGCATATTCGCAACTTCTCGATCATTGCCCACATCGATCACGGCAAGTCGACGCTGGCGGATCGTCTCATCCAGTTCTGTGGCAACGTCCAGGACCGGGAGATGAAAGAGCAGTTGCTCGACAGTATGGACATCGAGCGCGAGCGGGGCATCACCATCAAGGCGCAGACGGTGCGGCTCGACTACACGCACGCGGACGGCAAGACCTATCAGCTCAATCTGATGGACACGCCCGGCCACGTCGATTTTGCATACGAGGTGTCGCGCTCGCTGGCGGCCTGTGAAGGGGCGCTGTTGGTCGTCGATGCAAGTCAGGGTGTCGAAGCACAGACGCTCGCCAACGTCTATCAGGCGCTCGAGCACGACCACGAGATCATTCCGGTTCTCAACAAGGTCGACCTGCCGGCCGCCGACGAAGACCGCGTCAAGCAGCAGATCGAGGATGTCATCGGGCTCGATGCCTCGGATGCCGTGCCGATTTCCGCCAAGACGGGACAGAATATCGAAGCCGTTCTCGAAGCTATCGTCGAACGGCTGCCGCCGCCAAAGGGCGATCGTGACAAGCCGCTGAAGGCGATGCTGGTCGACAGCTGGTATGACGCCTATCTCGGCGTCGTCGTACTCGTGCGCGTGATGGAAGGCGTCCTCAAGAAGGGCCAGAAGATCAAGATGATGCAGGCCGGCACAACGCATCAGGTCGAGCGCGTTGGCATATTTCGCCCGAAGCAGGAAATGCTCGCGGAACTGGGTCCTGGCGAAGTCGGCTTCTTCACCGCCGCGATTAAGGAAGTGGCGGAAACGCGCGTCGGCGATACGGTGACCGACGACAAGAACCCGACCGCAAAGGCTCTCGAAGGCTTCAAGCCTGCGCAGCCGGTCGTGTTCTGCGGCCTGTTTCCAGTCGATGCCGCCGACTTCGAAGACTTACGCGCGGCAATGGCCAAGCTGCGCCTCAACGATGCGAGCTTCTCTTTCGAGATGGAGACGTCGGCGGCACTCGGCTTCGGCTTTCGCTGCGGTTTCCTGGGTCTCCTGCACCTGGAGATCATCAACGAGCGGCTCGACCGCGAGTTCAATCTCGAACTGATCGCAACCGCGCCGAGCGTCGTCTATCACCTTTATATGAACAGCGGCGAAATGCGGGAGATGCACAACCCCGCCGACATGCCCGATGCGACACTGATCGATCGGCTGGAGGAGCCGTGGATCGAGGCAACGATCATGGTGCCCGATGACTATCTCGGCGGTGTTCTCAAGCTCTGCCAGGATCGGCGCGGGCGGCAGAAGGATCTGACCTATGCAGGTTCGCGGGCGATGCTCGTCTACGAGTTGCCGCTCAACGAAGTCGTGTTCGACTTTTACGATCGCTTGAAGTCGATTTCGCGCGGCTATGCCTCGTTCGACTATCAGATGATCGGCTACGAACCGGAAGACCTCGTCAAAATGTCGGTGCTGGTCAACGGCGAGCCGGTCGACGCATTGTCGATGATCGTGCACCGCTCGCGCGCCGAGTCGCGGGGGCGGGTGCTGTGCGAAAAGCTGAAGGAACTGATCCCGCAACATCTCTTCAAGATCCCGATCCAGGCGGCGATCGGCGGGCGGATCATTGCCCGCGAGACGATTTCGGCGCTGCGGAAGGACGTCCTTGCAAAGTGCTATGGCGGTGACATTTCGCGAAAGCGCAAGCTGCTCGACAAGCAAAAAGCGGGTAAGAAGAAGATGCGCCAATTCGGCAAGGTCGAGATCCCACAGGAGGCCTTCATCGAAGCGCTGAAGATGGGCGAGTGACGGCCGGTCGCCGGTTCGATCGCGACCATTCCGAACGATCGACGGTAGATGCGCTGCTTCGGGCGTGCGATACAAAAGCCACCTCGACCCGATTTCGCCCACTCTCTCGTGTTAGCGCATCGTCCCGCACGGTTCAGTGCGTACGACGAAGACGGGAGGCCGGGACATGAACCAGGGTATAACCGCGGAGCAGCGTCACCGCGAATTCTTGAGGCAGCAGCACGAGCGACACATGGCGCAGTCCTCGATTGATGCCAATGCTGCGGCTGCAGAACTCATTGCCGAACGGATTGCCGCGAAGCTCGCCGAACAGAACGAGATCATTTATCGGGTCGGCCAGCGTCAAGGGCGAACGACGGCGGTTGCCTATGCGTCGTTGCTGATCGGCGGTGCCGCCGCGCTCGGCCAACTCCTGGGTCCGCTCTGGGACTGGCCGTTGTTCAAGCAGATGTTCGGGTAGCGACGCATCCCGGTTGGCCAGGTGTCCGGCGCAACGCCCACCGTTTTCGACAATCTGGATTAAACAACGGTTCGGACGTACGCCGATCCAGATCGTAATCGTTCATGTGTAGAACAGCTCAATCAATGGTTCATGATGTCGGTGTGCCCCTAAGGCAGGTGCGGTGCATGACGCGCGGGTAGTGCGCGGCATCGAAGTTGGGATCGGCGCGATGGAGAAGGCAACGGTTGTCCCACATCAGAACATCGCCGGGTTTCCAGGCGTGACGATAGACGAAGCGGTCAGCGGTTGCGTGCTCTTCAAGTTCTTCTATGCGCGCACGACCATCTTTCATTGGACGACCTTCGAGATGAGAAGCGTGCATACCCATAAACAATGACTTGCATCCGGTTTGCGGGTGCACGCGGACCAGCGGGTGGGACATCGGAGGGGCGTCGTCGATTTCGGCCCGAGTGAGCTTGCGGCCGACGTTTTCTCGCGACAACTCCCAGCTGTGGATCACTTTCACTCCGTCGAGTTCCGACTTGGCTGCGTCAGGCAGCGCTTCGTAGGCGGCCGCCATGTCGGCAAAGCATGTGTCGCCGCCACCGGGCGGCAGCGTAACGGCGTGTAGGATGGTGGCCATTGACGGTTCCGGGCGAAACGACTTGTCGGAGTGCCACATTGTCGATTTCACTTTGCCGGATGGTTTGCCGTCTGGGCCAAGGTTGTTGACGATATGGACGAGCGGATTGTCGGCGTTGTTGCGGTTCGATAGCGCGTGACGCTCGAGGGTGCCGAATTGTTCGGAAAAGGCGACCTGCTGGTCCTGGGTGAGGGCCTGATCGCGGAAGCAGAGCAGCTTGTAGCGCAGGAAGGCCTCATGTACCGCCGCCTTGGTTGCGGGATCGAGCGGTTGGGAGAGGTCGGCGCCAATGACCTCCGCCCCTAAGACATCCGACAGTGGCCGAATTTCCAGCTGCGCTGTATGCAACGTGCTGCTTTTGTCTACCAGTGCCATCACCACTGCTCCCGACATTGTTCGACAGTTCGGCCGCCACATTAAGATTGCGGCGTGCAGCTCGCAATTCGCCGCGACCGCTTGCGGCACGATACCCGAAATGTGATCGCCCCACCTCAACACTTGCTGCATGTCACACCATTTCCGGGCCGCAATCACATTGCCTTGTCGTCAGCGACCGGACCAAACGTTGACAGGCAGGACGAACCGCGTCTCACTCATCAAGGTGATTCGCGTGGTTGGCGTCTGTCCATTGCGGCAAATGGAGGAGGCACCTATGGCGGCCGTTTTCGACAATCCCGCGTTCGATAATCACGAACAGGTGGTTTTTTGCAGTGACGTTGCGACCGGTCTGCGTGCCATCATTGCAATTCACGCAACCAAGCTCGGGCCTGCGGCCGGTGGTTGCCGGATGTATCCCTATCGCACTACGCAAGACGCATTGACAGACGTGCTCCGCCTGTCGCGCGGGATGACCTACAAGAATGCACTGGCCGGTCTTAAGCTCGGCGGCGGCAAGGCGGTGGTGATCGCCGATTCACGCGGCAGCGACAAGGCGCGGCTTCTCAGTGCATTTGCAAAGCATGTGCAGGCGCTTGCCGGTCGTTACTGGACGGCGATCGATGTCGGCGTCGGCGTCCGGGACGTCGCGCATATGTCGAAAAAGACCGATTACACGTTTACGCGTGTCGATCGTAAGGCCGGTCGGCTCAACCCGGCGGTGTTCACGGCGCTGGGCGGCTTCGTTTCGATCGAGGCGACCGTGCGTCATCTCTTCGGACGCGGTGATCTCGAAGGGTTGCGGTTTGCTATTCAGGGGTTGGGACAAACCGGTATGGATCTGTGCCGGCGTCTGACCGAGGCAGGCGCCTATGTCGTTGCCGCAGACGTTAACAGGGATGCGGTTGCAAGAGCGCGCAAGACCTATGGCGCCGATATCGTTGCGCCCAATGCGATCTACAGCCAAGACGTCGATGTCTTCGTGCCATGTGCGCTCGGCGCGATACTCAATGATGAAACGATCCCGCGGCTCAGGGCCAGCGCGGTTTGCGGTCTGGCCAACAATCAGCTCGCCGAGGACCGTCACGGGGCTCAACTCAGGAAACGCGGGATCCTCTATGCACCGGACTACGTCGTTAACGCAGGGGGTGTGATCTATGGCTCGGACGACATTTTCAAGACCCACGCCAACAGCACGGCGGAGGCCAAGGTGCGCAACATCGGGCGGACGCTGACGCGAATCTTCAAGCGTGCTGACGAGGAAGACCGGCCGACGTCTGACATCGCCGACGAGATGGCACGCCAGCGCGCGGGCATTCGGGACTGATCCGTCGTTGTTGCGCCTCATAGCACGAGATAGTGTTGCGCTGAACGAGCGCAGGAGGCAAAGCGATGGCACGCAATCATTTCTTTAGCATCGACAACCCGAAAGGTGGCATCCAGAGGCAGCTCTCGGAGGGCATGTCGACGACGGTTTTTCCCGGATCCGAAATGATGATCTCGCTTGTACGCGCGGAAGCGAACGCGGTCGGCAAGCTGCACTCGCACCCGGAAGAACAGTGGGGAATGATGCTGGAGGGAAGTGGTACGCGTATTCAGGATGGCGAACGTTTTTCGGTTAAGAAGGGCGACTTTTGGCAAACGCCTGGCAACGTTGAACATGCGTTCGAGGCCGGGCCGGATGGTGCGCTGGTGCTCGACATGTTTGCGCCACCGCGGGCGGAATACCGAAAACCGGGTTCCGGGTTCGGTGACTGACGGGCGATTTCTCGGCAACCCTTCGTTGTCGATGAAGCTGCGCGATTGTGTTCGAGGCGGGCGCTGAAAGTGCGGAACAACATTGTCAACACGTGATGGAGTTCGCGCGGATGACGGAGCCCGTCATCATCCGGCTGGTTGGTGCACAGGACATTGCCGTGCTGCACGTCATAAATCAGGCGGCGGTGCCAGGTGTTGGCAGCGTGACGCGCGAGGAGTTGACAGAGCTGCTGTTTGAACTCGCCGATCACGTCATTGTTGCTGAGCGAGACGGTGTGCCGGTCGGTTTCGTGCTCTGTATGATCGAAGGTGTCGATTATGGAAGCGCCAACTATCAGTGGTTGTCGCGGTATCACGTGTCGTTTGCCTACATCGACCGCGTTGCGGTGTCGGAGGTGATGCGTGGGCTTGGCATCGGTGCCAAACTCTACCAAGCCGCCTTTCGCCACTACGACGGGAGGCGACCGGTGTTGACGGCGGAAGTCAATCTCAAACCGCCAAACCCTGGCTCGCTCAGGTTTCACCAGTGGCTGGGTTTTCGCGAAGTCGGCCAGCGCTGGGAGCCGGACCGCTCAAAAGGGGTCGTTTACCTGGAGCGCCCGCTGACCCCACTCTTGTAAAAGAGTAGTGGCGCCTGCGAGGCCGTTGATGGCGAGAGGCCGTAGCCCATCGGTGGTCTTCGGCTTTATTGGCGGGTGGTTTCGACCGGCGGCCGCTTGAGCAACTCGTCAATGCGCCCGCGTTCGCGCATGAAGGCGGCGAGTTCTTCGCCGGTAAGCTTGCGCTCGCGCGGAACCTTGATCTTGAGGGGGTCGACGAAACGCTTGTTGACCAGAATCTCGTAGTGAAGGTGGGGTCCGGAGGACAGACCGGTCGAGCCGATATAACCGATGATCTGACCTTGCTTGACTTTGGCGCTCTTGTGGATGCCTGGCCCGAAGCGGTGCATGTGCGCATAGGTCGTGTGGTAGCCGTTGGCGTGTTTGATGCGCACGTAATTGCCATATGTGCCACGCCGGCGTGCCTCATCGATGATGCCTTTGCCGGCGGCCAGAATCGGCGTGCCAAGGGGGCCGGCCCAATCGACACCGGTGTGCATGCGGCGTTGTTTCAGAATCGGATGGCGGCGGAATCCGAAGCCGGACGTCAGACGCACGTCGCTGCCGCGCACGGGTTTGCGCATCAGGAACTTTTTCGAGTTGTGTCCACGTTCATCGTAGTAGTCGACGATCCCGTCGCGGGTTCTAAACCGCCAGAAACGCGTCGTCTCGCCACCGGAGGATATCGATGTGTAGAGCAATTCGCCGAGCCGCAGCTTGTTATTCGTCTGCTTGCGCATTTCGAAGAACCATTCGATCTGGTCTCGGCTGCCAAGGCGCCGGCGGTAGTCTGTTTCGTAGGCATGAATGCGCAGGATCTTCATGATCACTTCAGGGCTGAGGCTCTGCGTCAGGCCAGCATCATAGATCGCGGCGTACAGTGTGCTCAGGCGCCCGTCCTTTGCATCCGCATTGAGCGACTTGCGCAGCGTTTCGCGATCGATCTGGGCACTTGCGCGAAACTCACCACCGTCATCGCGCTTGACCGTGACGAGGTGGCTGTGGCCGGCGGCAAAAATGGAAAACCCGGCAGGTTCCATCTGGCCGGGCTGGGTTACCGAGGGCACCATTTGGACGTGGAGTTCCTGGCCTGGCGTGACGCGACTGACGGGCGTCACGGTGTTGGCCGCTTCGATCATGTTACCGGCAAGCCAGTCAGGCGCGCCCATGCGTTGCAAGATCCGAGAGACGCTGTCGCCCTTGCCAATGCGCACGACGCGCACCTCGCCCGCCTGGCCAATGTCTTCCGTGATGGTTTCTTCAACGACGGTTCGCTGCAGCACGGTGACGTTGGGATCAATCTGTTCAATGCGGGCCAGGCCGATGCCGTCATTGGTCAGGTAGGCCGGGGTCAAACCGCCGGGTAGCTGCCCCGTCTGCTCCAGGCCGGCGTCCTGATTGAGATCGGGTACTCCGTGGTCCCTCTGAATGATTTCAGTGACGTCCTCGGTATCCAGTTGCAAGCTGTCGCTTCCCGGATGGATGGCCCCCGCGAGTTCCACGACCCGGACCTTGACGCGGCCCTGACCGGGGCTTTCGCCGTCGTCGTTCGCTGCGTTGGGGTCGTCGGCCTTGGTAGCATAAAGATGGAACGGGTTGAGGCGAGGTATGACGTCGGCATTGCGCGTGCCAGCCGGTGCCAGCCGCGCGACAATGCGCAGATATGGACGAATTTCGATGAATGGCCGGTTGTTACGCCGGACGTGGGCCTGCTCGTGAATGGTATAGCGGGCAGACAGCGCACCTGATGCGATTTCGAGTTTGTCCGACTTCGGCATTGCCCAGTTCAAGCCGGCGGTAACATCGCGCCTGCGGGTCGGGCGCGCGGCAGGCTTTTGGGCATCGTTGATGCGATCGAGGACGTTATCAAATCGCGGCTGGCGTTCGAGCGAGCCGATGATTACGACAGCAATCACAACGGTGCCGACGGCAGCAGCGATGCAGGTGCTGACCAACCACCGAAAGCCGCCGCCGGCATGGTCGCGATCATACACGTCGCGATAGGTTCGCCGGGCGCGACCGCGGTAGACCTGCGGCAGGCCACGCGCATCCCGATTGAAATTCGGATTGCGATACCGCGCCGTTGGTGCGTGTCGTCTGCGATCGACCAAGTCCACCCCCCTTCCCAACGATACCGACGGTGATCGCCGTCATGCCCGACCCTTGTTTCACGGGCGATGCCGGAGACCG
>CBDCYD010000004.1:0-197763 GCA_965224045.1 Hyphomicrobiaceae bacterium | reverse complement strand
ACAGGGCAATCAGCCGCGCTAGATCATCCCTTGTTTGTGCCACCGCCTCCGCGATGGCATCGAACTTGACGTCTGCGACGGCACCGGCCGGATCACCGCCCGAAGCGGAAATGTAGCGCAGCCCGGCAACCGGACGCGCCGGCACTCCGGCAAATCCCTCCTCGCTTGCAATCAGTGCTTCGAGCAACAACTGCGGCGCACGGCCGGACTTTGCCCGCCCAACAAGATCGGCCAGATGCGCTCCGGTCTTGTAGTCCGTGATCACGACACCATCGGTCATGACGTCGATCCTGTCGGCCCGCGCTGTCAGCGTGAACGCCCCGCCCGGCGCCTCGATCACGCACGAGCCGGCAATCTCACCAAGCGTCTCCTCGGCATCGGCCCGCAACTGCCGCTCGATGCTGCCGAACCACTCGGCGAACCGCCGAAAGCGTTCGATCCAGAACGCGCTGATGCGCGGGTTGCTGCGCAGCTCCGCGAAGATGGTTTCGGAAATCAACCGCAACTCTTGCGCCACGTCGTCCGGTAGCGATGTCGGGTAGCGGGCCGCGAACCGGCCGAGCGCCTCGTGCACGACGCTCCCGCGCAGGGCCGCATCCGGGCTCGAACCGAGCGGTGGCAGGGCGTCCAGTTCGAGAATGCGCGATGCAAACAGCGCGTAGGGATTGGCGATCCAGGTCTCGACGCTGCTGACGGAAAGGCGGCGCGGGCGCAGTGCGAGCGCCGGTCGCGGCATCGGCCGTTGCGCGCGCGCCTGCGCAATACCCGTATCGCGCTGGCGCGCCCAGGTGAGCCACGGCAATTCGGGCTGCAGGACATCGCTCGCGGCCAGCCGGTCGAGCACGGCATTAAGCCGCAACAACCAGCGCGATGCCACTGTCGGCACACCATCGACCATCTCCGAGCGGGTCAGGTAGATCGTCTCGGCACCAAACAATTGCTGGAAGTCATGCGCGGCATAACCGATTTGTTCTTCCGGCGCCGGCAATCCCAGCTCGCGCCGCATCGGACGGTTGAGCCACGGTCCGGGGTCTGCTGCCTCCGGCCACGTGCCATCATTGAGGGAGCCGAGCACGACCACATCAGGCTGCTGCAATCGCGCTTCGAAGGGCCCCCAGATGAAGATCCTCGGATGTGTTGGGATTTGCGGTCGCACCGCTTCAGTTGCCACGAGCGAACGGTAGAAGTCCGGATAATCAACCGCCGGCATATCAATCGCCGGCAAATCCGGGTCGGCGAACGCTGCAAACAGCGCGGCACCGACACTGCCCGCCTCGTCGCGCCACAGTTCGCTGCCAGGGTCCGCATCGGGCAGCGCGCTTAGTGCCTCGGCAACTGCGATATGGGCATCGGCCAGCGTTGCAAGCGTGTGGCGCGCCGTGCCGTCGAAGAGATCGACCAACGGCGCAAACGCCACCCTCAGCTCGTCGATCAACTGGCGCGCCGCCGCCCAATCTTCGTCCCAAAGTCTGGCGACCGCTCGCGCGGTCGGACGCTTGCCGGCAACATCCTGCGCGACCTTTTCAAGTGCGGCCTCGACACCGTCGAGACCGCTCCCGAGGTAGGGCCTGCGCAACGCCGCAAGCTCCAGCGCACGCGCGCTACGCCGCATCTCGAACGCCGGCCGCCCGAGCCGGCACAGCGGGTGTTTGAGAAGTGCCATCAGCGCGGTCGGCGCAAGGTCCTTGGCAACCGCATTGAGCACGAGATCGAGGAACGCGCCGGGCACAGTCTTGGGGAACGGCCGGCCGGCAGAGTCATCAACGCGAATGCCCCAAGCCGCCAGGCGGATCGCAACACGGCGCGCCAGCAGTCGGTCCGGCGACACCAGCGCAGCCGTCCGCCCGGGATGCTCGGCTGCCTCGCGCAGGATCAGCGCAATCGCTTCGGCCTCGTCCTGGGCGGTCGCTGCCGTAAGCGCTGTAACCTTGGCGAATGCATCACCAACACCGGCAAACGCGATCCGCTCCGGAAGCGATTGCCATTTGTCCGTGGTCGCTGCCGGCCGCAGCGCCTCGCCGAGCACTCGGTTGCGGACCGCACGGCTGGCTGAAACGTCAGAACCGGCAAGCACCTGGACATCGTTGAGCCTCGCGATACCCAGCGCCTGCAACAACCGAAGCAACCCGCGTTGCGGATGTTCGGGATGATCCGCAACGATGGCATTGCGGTCCGCCTCGCTCAGCGACTGATCAAGACCCGGTAGCACGATCGCGCCCGCGGGCAATGCCGCCACGGCCTTGATCAGTTCCGCAGCGGCCGGAATCGACCCCGTCACGCCGGCGACGATCACCGGACCGGTTGGTGGCGAACGGGCGAGACGCTGCGCTTCGCCAAGCAGCACACGGTTGCGGCGGTCGGCCGGCGATAACGCTTCACCGGCCGCAAGATAGGCCGGCCACCAGTCGACGATGATTTGCAGGAAATCCAGAGTTTGTTGCCAGTGCGCCGAATACGTGTTCGGGACCAGGCCCTTGAGCCGCTCGAGTTCAACGCCTTCGGTCTCGACCATGTCGATGAGGCGGCCGAGTTCACTGGCAAGCTGCGCGGCCTGGGCCGGTGTCGCGGCCGCGCTCTCTCCATCGGCGTTCGCCCCGGCGGCACTTGCATCGGCCCACCGCTGGACCAGTTGCAACAATACGAGACGGCGCTCCAGTTCTCCAACCGCCGGTGCGATATCGAGTGCCCCGCCAATTTGGTCACCGTAGCCGACGTGGTCACCGTGAACGAGACCGGAAATCAGTGAAGCGTCTTCCTCACCCTCTGCGATCGGACGCAACCGTGGCAACAGGAGAGCGCGTTTCGGACCCACTTCTTCGAGAAACGCCGTCTGCAGCGCCCGCGCCGCCCGCCGCGTCGGCAGCAGGATCGTGATGTCGGCGAGCGCTGCAACCGACGGCGGCGCGCCTGCGTCGTGCGGCAGATGTCCATCGAGAACCGCCCGCGCCAGACAGCGCAGGAAATGCGCACCGGGCGGCACCGTGAAGATCGCAGGTTCGCGCCTCTGGCAGCAGAGCTCGGTCAAGTCACGTCCCGTCGTCACATGCCGGCACCAAACATCGTCAGTCGCCCGACACTTCCCTCATCGCACGTTCGGCCTCGGCCAGCGCCGCAGGCGTGCCGACGTGCATCCACACGCCTTCTAACCGGATTCCGTAAACGCGACCGCGCGCAATTGCACGATCCCACAGGAGATTGAGCGAAAACGGCCCCGCAGGCGCATTATCGAACATCCTGGGATGGGCAATCGATACACCGGTGAAGACGAACGGCGAGAGTTCAATTTCGCGACGTCGCCGCAGCAGCCCGCTCGGTGCCATCACAAAATCGCCCGGACCGTCGAATCCGAGGCTCGGCCCGACCAGCGCCAGCAGCATCAGACAGTCCATGCGATCCGCATCCCAGGCGGCCACGAGCCGTTGCAGATTGGGCTCGACACCCTCGATCCACACCGAATCGGAGTTGTGAATGAGAAACGGCCGTTCGCCCAGCGCGGGCAACGCCTTGACGACTCCGCCGCCGGTGTCGAGCAGTTCCTCACGCTCGTCCGAAATCGTAATCCGCGGCCGTCGCCGGCCGGCAAGACGGGCTTCGACCTGATCGGCAAAATGGTGAACGTTGACCACCGCGTGTGCAATACCTGCAACGGCAATACGGTCGAGCACACGATCAAGCAGGGTGACGCCATCGAGAACCACCAATGGCTTCGGCTTGGCGTCGGTCAACGGGCGCATCCGCGTCCCGAGACCGGCGGCAAGCACCATCGCGGTTTTCACGTGCTCTCTCATCGATGATCCGGCTCCGACTGCGATCAACCGCCATTTCCAGCACGTTCGCCCGTCAGGGCCTCGGGCAGATGCTCGGCGAACCAATCGCGCACCGGGCGCATGTGCGCCGCCTTGAGATTGCGCGACAGATACCGGCTTATCCGCGGAATATGACCAAGATATTGAGGCTTTCCATCACGCATCGAAAGACGCGCGAAAATTCCCAGGATCTTGGTGTTGCGTTGCGCGCCAAGCAACGCGTAGGCCCAAGTGAAGTGACCGGCATCGAAATGCGCGTCCGCGCTTTGCGCCGCCGCGATGTAGCGTGCAAACAGCCGCGCCTCGACATCGGCAGGCACATCGAGACGGGCATCCTGCAACAGCGAAACCAGATCGTAGGCCGGATGCCCGACGAGCGCATCCTGATAGTCGATGACGCCGATTGCAGCAGCACCGGCCTGCCCGTCACGCAAGATCAGGTTCGGCGAATGAAAATCTCTGAGCACCCAGCCTCCATCCAGATATTGCAGATGATCGAACAAGCTCGACCAGGCGGAAAAAAAGCTCTCGCGCACCGCCGGCCCCAAAGTGCGGCCAGCAACCGCCGGCGCGAACCAGTCGAGCAGCAGCTCGATCTCAACCGCCAGCAGATCGCGATCCATGCGCGGCAAAACGTGAACACAGCCGTGGGCTGCAAGGTGCGCCGGCGGCGGATTGGCTCGCAGGCGATGCAGAACAGTAATCGCAGCAGCATAAAGCGGTTCGAGGTCGCGCCCGGCCTCGATTTCGCGCCCGAACACCCGATCTCCCAGATCTTCGATCAGCGCCAAGCCGCGGTCGCGATCGACACTCCGTGTTGCCGGTACGGTGAGGCCGAGGCGGCCCAATTCTTCACCGATCACGATAAATGGCTGAATGTCTTCGGCGAGGTGCGCAAGGCGGCTATAGGCGAGCCCGTTACGGATGGCAGGCCCGTCGGGCTGGCGCGGTGAGTCCATCAGAATATGGCGACCCGACTGCGTCTCGACCCGGGCATAGGCGCGCGCCGATGCATCGCCCTGCATATACGTGATTGCAAGATCACGTGCCGCAATGCCCTCACCGTTGGCCCAAGCCTGCACGAACGACCAGATCTCTTGCACGCGCTGCAGTCGTGCACCGGGTGCACCATCGCAATGCACAATCATGCGGCGAACGTCATCCCCGCCATCTTCCATCTCATCGAGTTTGATCACGATCTGCTCGTCCGGAAGCGCGCCCGCCACGCGCTCTGGCCACTCGACCACCGACACGGTGTCGTCGACATCGTCGTGAAACCCGAGCTCGACAAACTCGTCCGCGCCGGCGAGCCGGTAGGCATCGAAGTGGCGCACGGAAAATCGAGGCGTGTCGTAGGCCTGCATCAGCGCGAAGGTCGGGCTCGGAACCTCAAGGTTCACCTCGCCTGCTACGGCCCGGATGAGCGCACGCGCAAACGTTGTCTTGCCGGCGCCGAGATCACCACTGAGCGCAACCACATCACCGGCCCGCAGCTTCAGCGCCAGCACCTCGGCGAGCAACCGCGACTCGTGCACGCTTTCGACGATGAACTGCCATTCAAACCGTGTCATGGACGAGAGCCAACTCCGTCACCCGGGCAGGGTCAAGCAGGGGCGCCGCGATACCGCACGTTCGCCGCAACCGCGACCTGATAGAGCAACCTGCTTTCATTCGGAATCGGTCCAATTCCGAATGAAAGCAGAAAGTTGCTCGATCATATAGAGGCGATCACCTTTGTGCCCTAAGTTGGATCCGCGACAGCGCCTCCAACTTCAGGCACGGTGATCTAGCCGGCAACGCGCTCATCGCCTGCTGCCTCGCTCGGCACGTGTTCGCCGGAGGCCCGCCGCGGCAATCGCACGGTAATCTTGGTTCCGACGTTCGGCTCCGAGACCAGATTGATCCGGCCGCCGTGCAGGTCGACAAGGCTCTTGGCCAACGACAAACCGAGCCCCGCACCGCGATGGTGCGAGCCCTGGCTGTCGGCTTCGAACCGCTCGAACACCTGCGCCTGCTTCTCGGCGGGAATGCCGACGCCCTGGTCCTCGATCGTAAACACAACTTCATTGCCCTCATACCAGCACGCAAGGCGCACGTGGCCACCGACCTGCGAGAACCCGACCGCATTGGAGAGCAGATTGAACAGCAACTGGCGCACCCGAGCCTCGTCGGCGACGAAGTCGTCGATGTCGTCGGCAAGCGCGATTTCCAGCGTCAACCGTTGATGTCCTGCGCGCTCCTTGATGCCGAGCATCGCGGCATCGATGATCGGTTTGATCTTGACCGGCGCCAGTTTAAGATCGAGCCCTCCCGCATCGATCGTCGCAAGATCGAGAATATCGTCGATGATCGAAAGCAATGTCCGCGACGAGGCTGAAATATCAGCGAGATATTCGCGCTGCTTTTCCGTCAGGTCGCCAATGTGCGGGCTGGCCAGCAACTCGCTGAAGCCGATGATGTTGGTCAGCGGCGTACGCAGTTCGTAGCTGACGTGGCCGATGAACTGGCTCTTCAGCCGGTCCGCAGCCACCAGCGCTTCGTTGCGCTCGATCAGCGCGCGCTCGTAGGCCCGCGATGTCGTCACGTCGGCGAAAGTGACCAGCGTCCCGCCATCGGGCAGCGGCGTCGTCGCATAGTCGATCACGCTTGCATCCGGGCGCACCATCTGGCCGCTCAGTGAGCGCCGCTCGTAGGTAATCGCGGTAATGCTCTCCTGAATCTGCTGCCAGACGTCCATCTCGCCGAACAGCACGCGCGTGTTTGCAATAACCTCGTCGATGTGCGGGCCCTGTTCCATCGTCGCCCGCGACACACGCCAGATCGCCAGGAAGGAGTTGTTGAACAGCTTCAGCCGGCCGTCGGTGGCAAAAACCGCGACCGCCTCCTTGAGACTGTCGAGCGTCTCGCGCTGCACGTGAATCAGCGCGTTGTAGCGGCTCTCCAGCGCCAAGCGCTCGGAAATGTCCTCATAAACGTAGGTCACGCCGCCGTCCGGGCGCTGATTGGCGACGACGTGCAGCATGCGCCCGTCGGGCAACTGCCACCAGTCTTCGACCTCATTGACCGATTGGTAGACTGCCAGCAGCTTGCTCTTCCAGCCGCGGTAGTCGACGACCGCCGGCAGCAGCGACAATTCCTTCAGGCGATCGAGAATGGCCGCGTCGCTGGGGCCTTGCTCAAGCCATGTCGGATCGAGCTTCCAGAGCTCCTGGTAGGCCGAGTTGTAAAACGTCAGCTTCTGGTCCCGGCCGAAGATCGCCACCGGCGTCGCGACCCGGTCGAGCGTCCTGTCGAAGGCTTCGAGCTGCCGGTCAAGTTCGCCTTGTGCACTTTCGAGATCGGCAACGTCGATGGCAGCGGCTGCCTGCGCCTGTTCAACGCTCACCGCATAGACGTCATGCGCCTTGCGCTCGCCGCCAGCCACAATATGGAACCGTTCGGCAAACGCCTCACCACGATCCACCACCCGTTCGATGCGCGCACGCTGGCGTGATTCGAGAAGCTCGATCTGCTTGTCGTAAACCTCCGCCGCATCCGTAGCATCGACGGCGCTGACGTAGGCGTCGTTGGCCCACTTGATGCGGCCGTCTTCATCCTTGAGCCACATCGGGATCGGCAGCGCATTGAGCAGCGCCCGGTTTGCGCGCAGATCGCTTGAGAGCCGCCGGTGCTGATCGAGAATGCGTACCAGATCGCGCTTGGTACCGGCGACATCCCGAAACCGCAGAACCGCACGCGGACCAGTCGCGCGCCCGTCCGCCTCAAGGTTGGCACCGCTGCGCAACTTGAGAAACAGCGTGAACGACCGCCCGTCGGCAAACAAATGGTCGAGCGCGTCCTTGAGATCGGCTGCCGACGGCCCGTCGAGCCAGGTTCCGAATTTCATGAGCGCCGGTGGATCGCTCGGCAACCCCGGCACGCTCTTCAAGGAATGCGTGACGATCCTGAGCCCGTCGCTCTCATCCCAGAAAAACAGCACCTGCGGCTCGGCCCGGAACACCGCCTCGGCGGTGAGCAGGCTTTGGCGCAATGCCGCAGTCTCGCGCTTGGCGTCGCGCATGACTCGCCGCGCCCGCGCCGTCAGGTAGAGCATAAGCCCCATCATCGCGATCGCGAGTCCGGCGGTTATCGTGAACAGGAAAATGCCGCGCACATCGTAGCCGGCAACGCTTGGATCCGGCCGCTCGGCCAGGCTGACCGTTAAAACGACCACGCACGCCAGACTGCCGAGAAGCAGGGCAAGCAGTTCCCGGCGGGCGTGTTGCGCGATGGAATAACGGCTTGCTGGCTGCATGAAGGCCCTGGTCAGGGGCACGGACCCGGCTCAAGCCGGACTACGCGTGACGAGGGACGTGCCGCATACGATCGTCGGTCGGAAAGCGAATCACCGTGATTATGCAAGTCGCCCGGACGAAATGCCAGACCACGCCGGCCACAGGCCTCGCGGCGCAGGCGTGCGGAAATTGGAGTATGCTCTACCCGAGCAAAGCCTGGCGAAACCGCTCCTTTGCTTCGGACGCCTGCAAATTGCGCTTCGATTTCGGCGGTGGCGTCGCATCGACGCGCAGCAGCACGAACGACGGCCCGTTTGATTGCCGCAACACCTGCGCTGCATCCTTGATCTCGTCTGCCGTGCGCGCCTCACGTGTCGTCTTGATGCCGCAGCCGCCAGCAACGTCTGCGAGGTTGATGCCCATGCCGGTGTGTGAGGACTGCCCGCCGGTTTCCTGGTAAAGCGCGTTGTCGACACACACGATCGCGAGGTTCGAGGGTTGCACAACGCCGACCGTCGCCAGCGCGCCGAGCGACATCAGCAGGTCACCGTCGCCCGTCACACACAGCACCCGTTTGGTTGGTTGCGCAATGGCAAGTCCCAGCGCCGTCGTCACGGCACCACCCATGGCACCGGCGAAGATAAAGGCGTTGGCCCCGTCATTGGTCAGCGTCCCGATATCCTTGGCCGGCCCGGCGAGACCCGCGACGATCAGGAAGTCGTCGGGGTCACCGATCAGGGCCGGCACGGCCTCGACCCGCGGCAACCCACCGAGGCCACCACCAGCGCTTGTCTTGTTCTGCGGCATATCTCACTCCCCGGCGTTAGAACGCTTTGGCGCCGAGCAGGCGCTGTGACAACAACACCGCCACTGACTGCTCGGATTGAAAGGCCATGGTCAGCGCCGCAGTCGTGGCGCGCTCGACCTCGTCCGGCGTCGTCACGGTCAGGCACTGCACGCCCATGGCCGAAAGCGTCGGCTCGACGGCACGACCCATCGCGAACTGCCAGGGGTTTCCCTCGCCGAAATCACCACGCATCGAGATGAACGTCAAAAACGGAAAGCGGCCATGCTGGATCAACGAGAGTTGATTGATGCAGTTGCCAGCGCCGCTCGACTGCATCAAGAGCACCGCCCGCGCACCGCCGAGATGCGCCCCGGCCGCCAGGCCGATGCCTTCTTCCTCGCTCGTCAACGGCACCGACGTGACGTCGCCATCAGCGATCGAGCGATCGATCAGCACGCGGTGCCCGGCATCCGGGACATATGAAAAGATCGTGACGCCGCCAGCCTTCAGCTGTTCATACAGCCGGTTCTGCCAGTCCGTGCCCTCCCCGGTTCCTTTGACAGCCACGTCGCCTCCTCGCGTTGGTCTTGATGTTCAGGGTTGAAGCCCACCCGGACACTAAGGAGCAGGCGACGACCCGTCGAGTGATAATGGCGCGCCATGCCGGAGCTGGGCCGGAGCTGGGCCGGAGCCGGGCCGGAGCCGGGCCGGCCACGCTTCGCTAGGCTACCGTTTCGGCGCGATGCGCCGCAGCGAGGGCGGCCATGGAGTTGAACGTGAACGTCGGTGTCGGCAGGTGGTCAGGGCGCATGGTGGCACCGAAACCGTCCTGATCGTGACGGCGATAAATCCAGCAACTGGCAAGGCCTGCCGCCATCGCGGGTACGTGGTCGTGAAACATGCTTTCCGCGGTGTGCAGGATGTCGGACGGCGCCACGCCGAGGCGGGCGAGCATCTCCAGCATGTAAGTGAAATTGCGCGCTTCCGGCTTGTAGGAACCGATATCCTCGGCCGTATAGACCGCATCGAACGCGACCTGGAGTTTGGCATTGCTCGAAGCAAAGCTCGCGTTGTCGACGTTCGACAAGATCACGAGCTTGTAGTGCTGCTTGAGATAGCCGAGGGCATCGGCACTGTCGCCAAACGCCGGCCAGTCCTGCACGGAGCGGCCGTAGGCGGCACACGCCTCATGGCTGCACTCGATGCCCCACTCCTCGGCCAGGCGCTTGTAGACCGTCGCCAGGATCTCCGGGTAGCGCCGGGCCGGCGATTGAGCCTGCGCGGTCGATTCATGAAAGGCGTGCGCTTCCAGGATCGCATCCCGCGACAGCGGTTCGCGAAGCCGCTCCGTCAACGGCTTGAGGCCCGCGATCATCCCGCTTTCCCAGTCGATCAGCGTGCCGTAGCAGTCGAACGTCAGAACCTTGAAATCATTTAGGCGCATGGCGCGACAGATCCCGTTTCATCTTCCAGTTGCGAATGGTGCGAATGAGTATCGGCGCGTTCAGCTCTGGCCACGTGAACGACGCTTGGCACGCTTGCCTCCCTTGTCGAGTAGCGCAGAGCCGCCTTGCGACCCGGCGGTGGCCTCCGCTGCCGCCTGCATTTCCTCGGGCGTTGCCGCCATCGGGTTGGTCTCTGCGCTGCGCGCCTCCTTGACAACGGCGTTGACGAGCCGTTCCACGGTCAGCCCCTGCACGAGGATCGAGAACACGACGACCGCATAGGTCATGGTCAGGATGATCGGTTTATACTCGCTGTTGGGGAGCGACAGCGCCAGCGCCACGGATATACCGCCCCTGAGGCCCGCCCAGGTCAGGATCCGCACCGCACCCGCTTCGAACTCGGTCCGCAACCGCAACAAACCGATCGGGATCGCAACGGCAATCAGACGGGCGAGCAGCACCACCGGAATGGCAATCAGGGCGAGGCTGGTATGCTCCGGACTGAACGCAATCACCAGCACCTCGAGGCCGATCAACAGGAACAGCACTGAATTCAGGATCTCGTCGGTCAGCTCCCAGAACTGAAAGACGTGTTGGCGGGTCTGCTCGCCCATTGCGAACCGCGCACCGTGATTACCGATCAGCAGCCCCGCGATGACGACCGCAATCGGGCCCGAAACGTGCAGTTTCAGCGCGATCGCATAAACGCCGGTGACCAGCGCAATCGTGATCATCACCTCGATGTAACGCTCTTCCAGCGTGCGCATCATCGCATACGCGATCAAACCACCCAACAGGCCCAATGCCACCCCGCCGAACGCCTCCCAGGCGAACAGCTCGGCAATACCGATCGGTGTCAGGTCCCCGGCGTGCCCGCCACCGCCAACCGCGATAAAGACGAGAATTGAGAAGATGACGACACCGACCCCGTCGTTGAACAGGGATTCACCGGCGATCTTGGCCTGCAGCAGGCGCGGGATCTTGACCGTCTTGAGAATGCCGAGCACGGCCACCGGATCGGTCGGCGAAATCAGCGCCCCGAACACCAGCGCCCAGATGAACGGCAAGTCGAAACCCATCCCCGTCGCCACCGCCCACACCGTGCCACCGACGATGAACGTCGAGGTCAGCACGCCGATCGTCGCCATCAGGCCGATCGCCCATTTGCGCTCGGCCAGCTCGGTGAGGTCGACATGCGCGGCACCGGCAAACAGCAGCGCACTGAGCATGCCCTCCATCAGCGCCTTGTTGAAATCCACTTCACGTACCGTACTGGCGACCTGCTTGGCGATTTCCAGCGACGGATTGAGATGATCGACCGCGAGGATCACGCCGGAAGCCGCCAGCGCCACCACCACAAGGCCGATCGTATGCGGCAGACCAAGAAAACGATGGTTGAGATAACCGCCGACCGCAGAACATCCGATCAGCAGCGCAATGATGTCGAGCAGGTTCATGTCGGGCCCGTGTGCTTTGTCGTCAAACGAAGTCATTCGCCTGCGCAGCAAAAGCCAAATTGCGCGCCGGGCGGATTGGCTCATGCTGAATGTCAAAGGCTATAGTCGATTGCGCCAGCAATGCCCAGCCTGCACCGGCCCGGCCCCTGCAAGCCTCGCCCGGCTGCTTGAGAATCGCCCGCAGGCGTGGAATCAAGGCGCCGACACCCAAGTGGCGGAAGGATGAGCGCAATGGCGAACACGATCGAGAGTATTCCCGCGGCGCGGGCCCGGCTGATCGAGGTCATCAAGGCGCGTTCGTTTCAGACCGGCGGCGAAACGAAGCTCGCCTCGGGCCGCACCTCGAATTTCTATTTCAACATGAAACCGACAATGCTCGACCCGGAAGGTGCGTATTTGATCGGACGGCTGGTCCTCGACCGGATTGGCGATGCCAAGGTCGACATGATCGGCGGGCTGGAGATGGGCGCGGTGCCACTGGCCACGGCGGTCGCAGTGGTCTCCTTCCCCGAAGGCCGCCCATTGCCGGCGTTCTTCGTACGCAAGCAGGCAAAAGAGCATGGTACCCAGGCGCTTCTCGAGGGGCTGCCGTCGGGCGAAACCATTGCCGGGGCGCAGGATCGTCGTTGTCGAGGATGTCACCACCACCGGCGGCTCGGCCCTGAAGGCCGTAGCGGCGCTGCGTGACGCCGGTGCCGAGGTCGCCACGGTGATCACTCTCGTCGACCGGGACGAAGGCGCCAGAGCGGCATTCGCCGAAGCCGGCGTACCTTTTGACGCAATCCTGACGGTGGACGATTTTCGCTAGATCATCGTGCCTTAAGTTGGAACCGCTGTTGCAGCTCCAATTTGAGGCACAAAGATAATCGCCTTTCCAAGAATCGAGCAGCTATTTGCTTTAAGGCATGTCGCAGCAAACGGGTTCACTCACAAGGGAGCAACGCGACCCGGCCAAATGGCCCGCCCCGCCGGAGCCGGCCGCGCAGAGCGCGAATAGCGGCGTGAGGCAATGAAACCCAAAGCGAGGCGCATCTTTTGCGACGCGAGTCCGCCTCAGGCATGTCGCAGCAAACGGGTTCACTCACAAGGGAGCAACGCGACCCGGCCGAATGGCCGCCCCGCCGGAGCCGCCGCGCAGAGCGCGAATAGCGGCGTGAGGCAATGAAACCCAAAGCGAGGCGCATTCTTGCGACGCGCTTTTGGGCGCCTTGCCGCAATGTACCGGCTGCGCTTCAGGCAGGTGCGACCGTGCCTTGCACGAAAGCCTATTCGGCCGCCTCGCGCAGCGTCGGTGCCGCAGCACGCACTTCGGCATCGACGTGGCTTTCGAACTGCTCGAAGTTCTTGTTGAACATTTCGATCAACGCATCGGCCTGCTGGTCGTATGCAGACGCATCCTGCCAGGTCGACCGCGGGTTGAGGATCTTGTCGTCAACGCCCTCGAGCGCCGTCGGCACCTCAAAACCGAAGATCGCATCGTTGCGCATCGGCTGGTCAGCCAGCTTGCCTGACAGGGCAGCCCGCACCAGCGCCCGCGTCGCCCGGATCGGCATGCGCTCGCCGACACCGTACTTGCCTCCGGTCCAGCCGGTATTGACCAGCCAGCACGACACACCGTGCTTGGCGATCAGGTCACGCAAGAGATTGCCGTAGACGCTGGGATGACGCGGCATGAAAGGGGCACCAAAGCACGTCGAGAACGTCGCCGACGGCTCGTTGCCCATACCCTTTTCGGTGCCGGCAACCTTTGCCGTATAGCCGGACAGAAAGTGGTACATCGCCTGGCTCGGCGACAGCTTGGCGATCGGTGGCAACACACCGAAGGCGTCGGCGCAGAGCATCACGATGTTCTTGGGATGGCCGGCAACGCCGGTTTCGCTGGCATTGGAGATGAAGTGCAGCGGATAGGCAGACCGGGTATTTTCCGTCAGCCGTCCGTCATCGAAGTCGGGCTGCCGGTTGACCTCGTCGAGAACAACATTTTCCAAAACCGCCCCGAAGCGGTTGGATGCATCCCAGATTTCCGGTTCAGCTTCCGCAGAAAGTCGGATCGTCTTGGCGTAACAGCCGCCTTCGAAATTATAGATCCCGTCCGGCGACCACCCGTGCTCGTCATCACCGAGCAACGTCCGCTCTGAGGTTGCCGACAGCGTTGTCTTGCCGGTTCCGGAAAGCCCGAAGAAAACAGCGGCATCACCGTCCGGCCCGACGTTGGCGGAACAGTGCATCGGCATGACGCCACGCTCCGGCATCAGGAAGTTCAGGAATGAGAACACCGACTTTTTCGTCTCGCCCGCGTAAAGCGAACCGCCGATGAGCACCAGCCGACGCGCGAAATTGCAGGCAATGACGGTTTCCGAACGGCAGCCGTGACGCTCCGGGTCGGCGCGAAATCCCGGGAAATTCACGACCGTGAATTCCGGCGCAAACGCACCAAGTTCCTCGCGCTCCGGCCGGCGCAGCATGTGGCGGATGAAGAGCGCATGCCAGGCCTTTTCGCAAAACACCCGCGTATTGAGCCGGTAGGTCTGATCGGCACCGGCGAACAGGTCCTGCACGAACAACTCCTTGTCCGCGGCATAGGCCAGGAAATCCTGATAGAGAACGTCGAAGTTCTCCGGCGAAATTGCCTGGTTGTTGTCCCACCAGACGGTTTCGCGCGTGACCTCATCGCGCACCGTAAACTTGTCCGCAGCCGACCGCCCGGTGTGTTCCCCCGTTTCTGCTACGAACGCGCCTGTTCGCGCCAAACGGCCCTCGTTACGTCGAACCGCAAGTTCAACCAGTTCCGCGATTGGATTGTTGTGCTTGACCGAGGAAGCGGCGGAAAGAGGGAACGTTTCGGTTGTCATTGGTCTATCCGTTGGCACGTTTTCGTGTCAGATCGACGAGATAAGGGGATGGTGTGTCCGCATGCAGCAGTATCGCGCCGGCTTGGGCACACTGCAATTGCAGTTTATCGTTATCTAAACTGGACAACGCGGCAGCGCCGTTTTCCAACCATACCGGACAAATACACCATTCCGCTGGCAAGGGTTTCGGATACGCGCGCGCAAGCGGCCCGGGCGTCCTCACGTCCGCGGAAGGCTTGACACATGTTCATATCCACTCGGGCATGACAATCCGAATGTGGCATGAGTGACGCGTTGTCGCGAGGCTCGATCCCGGGCCAAAGAGGCCTTATGGCGCGGATTTTGGCAGCAGGCAGGATCGCATGATCGGCAACCAACGCAGGCCGCTGCCGAAACTTTTGGCGTCGATGGCGCCGGGTTGCACGGACCGGAATTCACAATTCGGTTGAGAAAATTGCGGCAAACAGTGCTTGTGTGTTGTTGTTCAGCTACTATTCATGCCGAACACCGCCAACTGGCGCTGTGCCACATTTCGCACACGTTAACGGCATAACCGCATCGATGGTGCGGCACCTCAAGGACGGGACAAAGATGAAAGAGAAAAGCACAGTCGCACTTGTAGATGACGAACGCAATATTCTCACGTCTCTGAGCATGGCATTGGAGGCTGAGGGCTACAAGGTGCGCACCTACAGCGACGGCGCCCAGGCGCTGGAAGCCCTGACTGACGATCCCGTCGATCTCGGAATATTCGACATCAAGATGCCGCGCATGGACGGCATGGAGTTATTACGCCGTGTTCGCCAGCAGTCGGACATGCCGGTCATATTCCTGACCTCGAAAGACGAGGAGATCGACGAACTCTTCGGCCTCAAGATGGGCGCTGACGACTACATCGCAAAGCCATTTTCGCAGCGTCTGGTGGTCGAGCGCGTGAAGGCCGTCCTGCGTCGCGCCCAGGCCCGCGACGGCACCAACAGCGCCGATGAGGCAGCCCGCGTCCTCGAGCGCGGCAAACTCAGGCTCGACCCCGAGCGTCACACCTGCCACTGGGACGGCAAGTCTGTCACGCTGACCGTGACGGAATTCTTGATCCTGCAAGCGCTGGCATCACGCCCCGGCGTCGTCAAGACGCGCGACGCGCTGATGGATGCCGCCTATGATGATCAAGTCTACGTCGACGATCGCACCATCGACAGCCACATCAAGCGCCTGCGCAAGAAATTCAAGCAGGTCGACGAGGAGTTCGATGTGATTGAGACGCTCTACGGCGTCGGCTATCGTTTCAAGGAGACCTGAAGGGGCTCGTAAGTTTGTCCCGCTCCCGGCCCGCCGCTGATGCCGATGGCCTTGGGTGTCAGGCAGGTCGGATGTGGGACCGGCGGTCACCACCGTCAAATCCGACCGACGAGTGAGCAAGCGCGGAATGGCTATCGAAACGGAACAGGATCGCAAAGCCGCGCTCGACCTTTCCCACAACCCGCGTGGCGAGCAGCGATCGAGACTGGCCGCCCTGTGGCGCCAGGCCGTTGCAGGCAGCCAGGACCTCGGCCGCCTGCTCAAGCCGCTGCTCGCCCTCACCAACGACTTCTTCGTCTGGCTCGGCGACACGATGTTGTGGCGCTATATTTCAAGCACGCTGTTACGCCGCATTGTCGTCTCGAACCTGCTCGGCCTCACCGTCCTCCTGCTTGGCGTGCTCTACCTCAGTCAGTTCAACGTCTGGCTGATCGATGCTAAGCGCGACAGTCTGTTTTCGCAGGGTCGCCTGATCGCCGGCGCTATTGCCTCCAACGTCTCGAACGAAAGCCTCGCCATGCGCGGGCGCCGCGGCCTCGATGCCCGCGACGACAATCCCTTTGCCGACCTCATGTTCACGCTTGGCCCGGAAACGGTCACCCCCGTATTGCGCCGCCTGCTGCGCGGCAGCGCCAACCGCGCCCGCGTTTACGACCGCAAGGGCAACCTGGTTGCCGATTCGATCCGCAAGCTGCCGCCGGGCGGATTCCTGACCACGGATGAAAACGGCAAAATCATCAACCGGCCGAAGACCAAGAACCTTTGGACCAAACTCCGACAATGGTTCCTCGGTTCGGAGGTAAGCGTCTACCGTGAACTTGGCGACGCCAACGGCCACCTCTATCCGGAAGTGCGTACAGCCCTGAAGGGCAAAACCGAGGCCCTGCTGCTGCTGACACGCAGCGGCAAACAGATAGTCTCGGTAGCAACGCCGATCCGGCTTGCCGGCGAAATTCAGGGCGTGCTGCTGCTTTCGACCCCACCGGGCGAGGTCGACGCGGCGCTCGCCGAAGAACGCTTCGGCATTTTCATGCTCGGGCTTGTGGCGCTATGCGCCGCAATGCTTGCATCCTATCTTCTGGCGCGCACGGTCGCCGGGCCGATGCACGAGTTGTCCGAGGCCGCCGAAAACGTGACGCGCAACATTCGCGCCGCAGAAAATCTGCCGAACTTCGACTCCCGCGAGGACGAGGTCGGCCAGCTAGCCCGCTCCTTCCGCTCGATGACCGCGGCCCTGCTGCGCCGCATCGATGCCAGTGACAAGTTCGCAGCCGACGTCGCCCACGAACTCAAGAACCCCTTGACGGCAGCACGTTCGACAGCGGAAGCACTCTCTTACGCGAAAACGGATGCCCAGCGCGATCAGCTCGTCGTCGAAATCCAGGAAGAGATCAAGCGTCTCAACAAGCTCATCACGGATGTCTCGAACGCCTCCCGAATGGACGCCGAACTCGCGCGTCACGTACCGGAACCGGTCGATCTTGCGGCCGTCGCACAAGGGATCTGCGATACCTTCAGCGACATCATCGCCGATACCGGCAAACGCGTCCACCTTCACTACGACACTGTTGCCGCAGCCTCTGGCGCCTATATCGTTGCCGGCCACGAGGGCCGCCTCGGTCAGGTCGTAACGAACCTCATCGATAACGCCCTGTCCTTCTCGCCCGTCGCAGGCCATGTCGATGTCCGCTTAAGGCGCGACGGCCCCAACATCATCGTATCTGTCGCCGATCAGGGCCCGGGCATCGAGCCCGACAAACTCGAGACGATCTTTGATCGCTTCTACACCTATCGGCCGACGGCAACCGGCAGCCGCGGCAACAACTCCGGTCTCGGGCTTTCGATTTCGAGCGAAATCGTGCGTGCCCACAACGGCCGCATCTGGGCGGAAAATCGCAGTGCCTGGTCGGCCAAGCCCGAGCGCGGCGAAAATGCTGACGCCACGCGCACTGCCGGCCCCGGGGCACGCTTCGTCATCTCGCTGCCGGCCGCCGACGAGGAGGGCCGCAAAACCGGTCGCCAGCGCCGCAATGCCCCAGCCACCTGACCACTCGGAACTCGCCGAACGCCGACACGCGACTGCGATTGCCATCGGTGATGCCGCCGCCCTGCTGATCGGACCGTCAGGTGCCGGCAAGTCGGATCTTGCGTTGCGCTGCCTGGGCGGCGCGCTCCCGTTCACAGACGGCAGGCCCGTACGCCTCGTCAGCGATGATCAGGTTCTGCTCGAGCGTGACGGCAACCGCATCATAGTCTCGCCACCGGCCACGATCGCAGGCCGGCTCGAAGTTCGCGGGCTCGGCATTGTAGGCGTTTCGCATTGCGATCGCGCCGAACTCAAGCTGATCGTCACGCTCGGCGACGCGCCGCCGGAGCGCCTGCCGGAGGAGGCAGACAGCACGCAGGACGTCCTCGGGCTGACCATCAGACGGATCAGCCTACAGCCGTTTCACGCGAGCGCTCCGGCCAAACTCGCTTTGGCCATGCGCTTGGTCGGCAACGGACAGCCGTGGCCGAACCGATAATAGCGCGCGATGGCGCGCCGCCTCAATCCGCCATTAATGCCCGCTTCACCTTTTCGGTTAGCCATGTCCGTTTAGCAATGTCCGGTTAGCCATGAATGTCATTACGCTTCCCAACAATGTCGTTGTGCTTCGGAACAATCTGGTATCTTTTTGCGAACAGAACCAAAACGGCTATCGCACAACGGATTATCACCCCCCACATGGTCGGAATGCCGGGCGGATGCTATAGGGTGCGCTCTGATTCTGAGCCGCCAGGCCAGAGGCCGGCTGGAAGATGAACCCTCAAGAGGGAACGATGATCGGTCTTGTCATTGTCACCCATGGTGCCCTTGCCGACGAGTTTCGTGCAGCGCTCGAGCACGTGGTCGGCCCGCAGGATCAAATCGCAACGGTCACCATTCATCCGGAAGACGACGGCGAAGCCCGCCGGCAGGACATCCTGGCTGCAGTCGAAGCGGTCGAGTCGGGCGACGGTGTCGTCATCGCGACCGACATGTTCGGCGGCACGCCGTCCAACCTGGCGATTTCGATCATGGACAATTCGAACGTAGAAGTGATCGCCGGCGTCAACCTGCCGTTGCTGGTCAAGTTCGCGTCGATCAGGTCGGAGCACACCCTTGCGGAAACGATAGACCACGCTAAGGACGCCGGCCGCAAATACATCACGGTTGCAAGTCAGTTGCTTGAAACCAAGAATGCGTGAGGGCGGGGGATGAGCGGTACGGTGTCCGAGCAGGTATTGGTGACGATCCGTAATCGCAAGGGCCTGCACGCCCGCGCCTCCGCCAAGTTCGTCAAATGCGCCGAACGGTTCGATGCAGAGATTTTCGTCACCCGGGATGATCAGCGCGTTGGCGGCACCTCCATCATGGGCTTGCTGATGCTGGCAGCCGGCCCCGGCATTACCCTTGTCATCGATGCCGCAGGTCCCGATGCAAGCGCTGCCTTGTCGGCCCTGTCGGCACTGGTCGAAGACGGCTTCGGCGAAGGTTGCATCGACGAAGACGGCTAAGCCGACAAGCCGTAATTGGGCTGTCCGACCGGTGCAGGTCCGCTTGAATCTCTCACGACCATGATCGGACGGACGTGGCCGGGCCACCGTTCATATCCGCGTCAGATCGCGCCGCATCCGATCGGAATGAGCATCGAGGCGCAACCGTGGCACGGCGCGTTGGACCACCCTCCGACGGCGTCCGAGCGACAGCACGGCAGAGCGAGCGCCGTGAGATATGCCCAAAGCCAAGCGCATGCCATGGCAACGCCTTCATCGCAGTCTTCCGGCAAAATGCTGATATAAGGATGTCTTTATATGACCTTGCGTTGCGCTGATCCGCGCGCTATAGCGTTGCGCCGAAGGCGGGCCATCGACTGCCGGCATCGCCCACCGCATCATCGCAACAGATTGAGGATCGCCTACGAGATGACTACGCCCGACTATGTCGTCGCAGATATCGCGCTCGCCGATTTCGGCCGCAAGGAAATCACCATCGCCGAAACGGAAATGCCGGGCCTGATGGCCTGTCGCGACGAATTCGGTCCATCCCAGCCCCTGAAGGGCGCGCGCATAAGCGGTTCGCTGCACATGACGATCCAGACCGCCGTCCTGATCGAGACGCTGCAGGCGCTCGGTGCCGAAATCCGATGGGCATCCTGCAACATCTTCTCGACGCAGGATCACGCCGCTGCCGCCATCGCCTCCGGCGGCACTCCGGTGTTCGCAGTCAAGGGCGAGACGCTCGAGGAATACTGGAGCTACACCGACAAGATCTTCCAGTGGGCCGACGGCGGCCTCTCCAACATGATCCTCGACGACGGCGGCGACGCCACCATGTACATCCTGCTCGGCGCCCGCGCCGAAGCCGGCGAAGACATCCTCTCGAACCCCGGTTCGGAGGAAGAGGAATACCTGTACGCGCAGATCAAGAAGCGCATGAAGGAAACACCGGGCTGGTTTGCCAAGCAGCGCGATGCGATCAGGGGTGTTTCAGAAGAAACGACAACCGGCGTCAACCGCCTCTACCAGATCATGAAGCGTGGCGAACTGCCGTTCCCAGCCATCAACGTCAACGACTCCGTCACCAAGTCCAAGTTCGACAACAAGTACGGCTGTAAGGAAAGTCTCGTCGACGGCATCCGCCGCGGAACCGATGTCATGATGGCCGGCAAGGTTGCCGTCGTCTGCGGCTACGGCGATGTCGGCAAGGGCTCGGCGGCAAGCCTTCAGGGTGCCGGCGCGCGTGTCAAGGTCACCGAGGTCGATCCGATTTGCGCCCTGCAAGCCTGCATGGACGGCTTTGAAGTGGTCACGCTCGAAGAAGCTGCACCGGAAGCCGACATCGTCATCACCACCACCGGCAACAAGGATGTCGTGACCGTCGACCACATGCGTCAGTTCAAGGACATGTGCATCGTCGGCAACATTGGTCACTTCGACAACGAGATCCAGGTTGCAGCGTTGAAGAACTTCAAGTGGACCAACGTCAAGCCGCAGGTCGACGTGGTCGAGTTCCCGGATGCCAAGCGCATCATCCTTTTGTCCGAAGGCCGTTTGTTGAACCTCGGCAACGCTACCGGCCATCCGAGCTTTGTGATGTCGGCAAGCTTCACCAACCAGGTCCTGGCGCAGATCGAACTTTTTACCAAGGGCGACGAGTACAAGAACGAGGTTTATGTGCTTCCCAAGCACCTCGATGAGAAGGTCGCGCGCCTGCACCTCGACAAGCTCGGCGCAACGTTGACCAGGATGACCGACGAGCAGGCCACCTACATCGGCGTCAGCCCGGATGGCCCCTACAAACCGGAACACTACCGCTACTAACTTGTCTTTCGCAGAGCGCCATTCCTAATCCGGCCGGCTGTTCTTACGGCGGCTGGCCGGTTGGCCCAAACTAGCCTATTGGCCCAAACTAAAGCGCGTTCACTTTACGTGGACACGCTTCAAGGCCGCAAAGCGGCCCGCCACGCCAGAACTCAGGTGTTCCTGAGTTCTACAATCGGTTGAGCGACATCGTATGTTTGCGATGTCGCAGCGGCGCACCCGCGCAGGCCCGAGCGCAGCGAAGAATCGCCGCGAGCGACATCGACAAGATCATGATCTAGCCTATTGAGATGGCGCATCCCGCTTGTCGGCCGCAAATTCCGCCTCGAGCGCAGCTTCAAGCTTCAGGAGATCGGGCGGGATAGGCATGCCAAAGGCGCGCATTTCAGCCATCCGCTCCATCAGTTGCAGATAGAGCTCGTAGCGATCCTCCGGCTGGTTCTGCATATCGGTCAGGATGATGCCGATCTCAGCCTTGATGTCTTCGATGTCCATGGCGCTCGCCCTTTGCCAAACAATTCGGCAGCGCCCCCGTCTGACCTAACCCGTTCTCTGTATCCAACAATTTGCACAGCTGCCGGCATGACCTTGATCAATCCGGCACGATCATGCCCTTGCCCATGTTTTGCTGGTCGAATTGCTCATAGGCCGCAGCCGCCTCGGCCAGCTTGAAATGGTTGGTGATCTGCTTGTCGATATCGACACCATTGTCGGCGATGAACTTGGTGCATTCATCCTGGATATGGGTCGAGAACGTCCACGACCCCATCAACGTCACTTGCCGGCGGATCATGTCCGGACTGACCTCCAACGTAAGGTTGCCGCCCTCGCCGACGTAACACACGGTACCCCATGTCCGGGTCGACCTGACCGCAGCCACCCTGGCATCCGGATTGGCCGATGTCTCGAGCGCGTAGTGCACGCCCTTGCCCCCGGTCAGCTTCTTGAGTTCCTCGATGCCATCCAGCTTGCCGACGTTGATCGTATGATCGGCCCCGCACCTCTTGGCGAGTGCAAGACGTTCATCCGAAACATCGAGACCGACAACGTCCATCCCCATCGCCTTGCCGAGCATGGTACCGCTGATCCCGACCGGACCTTGGCCGAACACAGCCAGCGTCTTGCCGCCGTTCATATTCATCCGCCTCAGCGCCCCGTAGGCAGTGCCTGTTCCGCATGAAATCGCAGCCCCGGTCGCGAACGACAACTCCTCCGGCAGTTCAACCAGCGTGTAGTATGGAATGGCCATGTACTTGGCATGGGCGCCGTGCCCCGTCACACCGTAAACCTGCTTCTTGGAACTCGTGCACATTTGCGGCCAACCGCTCTTGCAGTCCGCGCAGGTCTCACATCCTGAATAGTGATGCACCATGACGCGCGCATTGTCCGGCGCGAGATGTTTGGGGACACCTTCGCCGCGCGCCACGATCATGCCACACGGCTCGTGCCCGCCGATCTTCGGCTTGCCGTCACCGCCAAGACCAAGGGCTGCGGCCATGCCCGGCCCGCCGCCTGGCGAACGGTAAATATGCAGGTCCGACCCGCACATGCCGGAGGCCTTGATCTCGATCACGACCTCGCCCGGCCCCGGCGTCGGATCATCGAAGTCCTGTAGCTCCAGCTGACGATTGCCGGTAAAGACCAGGCCTTTCATTCTCTTCCTCCAACATCGCACAGCGCTCGCCGCGCAGATTTCGCGAAAAAATGTCCTGCAACCGGATGCCATCGCAATCGCTGCGCCCTGTCAAGCGATAGTCCGATCGACGAAACCACTGGTCTTGTCGACCGTTCGGCGCGCTTCGACCGGTCAGATGCGTTCGTCCGGCGACGACCACACCATCAGGCAGATCAAACAAATCGCGACCGAAAAAATGATCAAGACCAAGCGCATGCCCCAGACGGTCATTGAAATCCACAACGCTAGCGGCGTGGCGAGAGCGATAAAGCCGCAAACGGAAATGATCCAATAGCGCACGCCACGCGGGATGCGCGCCAGATAGCGCTGCAGTACGCTCATGACGGCGTGAACAAAGACCATGTTCCGAACGCCTCCTCGGCTCGGTTTCACTCGGCAGGGCGCTGACCGGGCAAGCGCGCAATTGCGCGCAGTATCGTCGAAATTGCGTGCCGCGACGAGCCATAAGTTTCTGGTCGCCGCCGGACCGCCGCACAAGTGGCCGGCCGTGGTGTGGATTGCGTTGCAGCCGGGCCCCGATATCGCAGGCCGGATGGTTCCATTTCGCTCGGCCGGGCTCTAATGTGCCGCCCCATCCATCCAACACCAAGCGCGGGAGAAAACGCATGGCGACGATCGGTTTCATCGGGCTCGGCAACATGGGACTGCCCATGTCGGCAAACCTCATCAAGGCAGGCCACACAGTCACCGCCTTCGACATTGTCGCCGCCAACGTGGAAGCTGCCGCAAAGGACGGCGTCGCGGCCGCCGCCTCGGCCAATGCTGTCGCCGACGGCGCCGATGTCGTCGTCACCATGCTGCCGGCCGGCCGCCACGTGCTTCAAGTCCTGGAAGGTGGTCTGCTGGAAGCCGCCAGGCCCGGCACGCTCTTCATTGATTGCTCGACGATCGACGTCGCGGATGCGCGCAAGGCGCACGACATGGCTGCCACCGCCGGCATGTTGTCTCTCGATGCCCCAGTCTCCGGCGGCGTCGGTGGCGCTCAGGGCGCGACGCTCACCTTTATGGCCGGCGGCACGGCCGAGGCCTTCGCCGCCGCCCAGCCGATCCTGGAAGGTATGGGCAAGAAGATGGTCCACTGCGGCGAGGGTGGAGCCGGCCAGTCCGCCAAGATCTGCAACAACATGATCCTCGCCGTCACCATGATCGGTGTCGCCGAGGGCTTCTGTCTGGGTGAAAAGCTGGGCCTTACCCACCAGGCCCTGTTTGACGTCGTCTCAACGGCAACGGGAAGCTGCTGGGCCGTCAATAGCTACTGCCCGGTGCCGGGTCCGGTCCCGGCGTCACCTGCAAACAACGACTTCAAGCCAGGCTTTGCCACCGCCCTGATGGCCAAGGACCTGACGCTCGCCCAAAACGCCGCGCTCGACACCGGTGCCTCGACTCCGATGGGTGCCGAAGCCGCCCACCTCTATCGCCTCTACCTCAGCACCGGCGCCGGCGACACCGACTTCTCGAGCATTATCCGTTTCATTCGCGGCCAGGAAAACGCCGCCTGAACGGCACAGACCGACGAACATTAACAAGGATCTTGCACCGCATGGCGAAAGTCGGATTTATCGGGCTCGGCAACATGGGACTGCCGATGGCCCGCAACCTTGTTGCCGCCGGCCACGAGACCACGTGTTACGACATCGCGGCCGAGCGCGTTGCAGCCGCCCTCGAAAGCGGCGCTCTCGCCGCCCGGACGCCGGAGGAAGCCGGTAGCGATGTCGATATCGTCATCACCATGTTGCCCGAAGGCGCCCACACGCTGGCCGTCTACGGTGACACCGACGTCCTGACCGCGGCACGTCCCGGCACGATATTCGTCGATTGCTCTTCGATCGACGTTGCATCGGCCAAGCGTGCGCACGAACTGGCCGCCGCCGCTGGTTTCCAGTCGCTCGATGCGCCCGTGTCCGGCGGCGTTGCCGGCGCGCAAGCCGGATCGCTGACCCTGATGATTGGCGGCGAAGAAGCCACTCTCGATGCCGCCCGCCCGGTGCTTGAGGCCGTCGCCGGACGCCTCGTGCTGTGCGGCGGGCCGGGCAGCGGCCAGATCGCCAAGATGTGCAACCAGATGATGGTCGCAGCCAACATGGCGGTTTGTTGTGAGGCTTTTACGCTTGCCGAACGCCTCGGCCTCGACGCCAAAACCCTCTACGAGGTCGTCAACACGTCTTCCGGTCAAAGCTTTGCCATGACCAGCTACCTGCCCGTGCCGGGCATCATCGAAACCGGCCGCGCCGATCACGATTTCGCACCCGGATTTACGACCGCCCTGCTCCTGAAAGACGTCAATATCTTTCAGGCCGCAGCCGCAGACGCCGGCATGACCAGCCCGGTCGGCAGCGCCGTGGCGCGGCTCTACGAGGAGTCGATGGGTGCCGGAAATGCAGAAAAGGATTATTCGATCATAATTCAGTACCTGCGCGACCAGGCCCGATCATGAAGCATTCAACCAGACGGCGGCTTCCGCCGGCTATCCCCGGCTTGAACATCTCTGACATTGACCTTCGCCTCCGATAGGTGCGCACACGGCTCAGAACTACGATATGCTCGGAGCGAGTGCTGCGGGACCGAAGTATCGCGCAGCGTGAAGGTGCAGCGGCCAGGAGAACCGGCTGATGACGGCAGCCGAGCCAACAGTCCTGATCGTCGGTGCAGGCCCGACCGGCCTGACGGCCGCGCTCGAGCTTGCGCGTCGCGGCATCCGCCCACGCATTATCGACAAGGCCGCCGGCCCGGCCGAACAATCGCGCGCCCTCGGCGTCAATCCGCGCACACTTGATCTCCTGACCCCGTCCGGCGTGACGGACCAACTCCTGGCCTACGGCAATCGCCTGCGGCGCGCCTTCGTTGTCGAAAACGGCGCGACGATCCTCACCCTCAACATCGAACGCCTCAAGCATCGTTACCCATTCATGCTCGTCGTACCGCAGTCGCAAACCGAACGCTTTCTGCGCGAAGCCGTCGATGCGCTCGGCATCACAATCGAATGGCAGCGCGAGCTCATGGAACTGTCGATCGAGGATCGTCGCGTCACGGCGGTGATCGCGACCGCCGATGCCGTCCAGTACGTCACACCGGACTATCTCATTGCCGCGGACGGCGCCCACAGTACCGCCCGCCAATTCGCCCGGCTCGAGTTTGCCGGCCGGCCCTACCCGATCGTCTTTGCGCTGGCTGACATTCGCTATCAGCTGCCCCGCGATGCCACCTCGGCCACCATCGAACTGCTCCCGGGCGGCGCCGTCGCCTCGTTTCCGATTGACGAGCGCACGGTCCGCCACGTCGGCACCTCGGACGACGTTGTCGCGCTCGTCCGCCAGCGCCGCGCCGGCAACGAGGTCATCTGGCATTCGGAATTCCACGTCAGTTTTCGCCACGTCGCGCGCATGAACCGCGGACCGGTGTTCCTCGCAGGCGACGCCGCCCACGTTCACTCGCCTGTCGGCGCACGCGGCATGAACCTCGGCATCGAGGACGCCGCCTGGCTCGCGTGGATGATCAGCACCGGTAAAGCGGCTGACGGATATTCGGACGCACGCCTGCCCGTCGCCCGCAGCGTCATCAGCTTCACGCGCCAGCAGACCGACCAGTTGTTCCGCACCGGCCCGATACAATCGTTCATGCGCCGCGTCCTCGGCGCCCCGCTCCTTGTCGTACCGTTTGTCGAACAGGCCGCGCTGCGCCGCCTTACCGGTCTCGATTCACCAAACCCGCCCTGGCTCGACGACGCGTGAGGACAAGCAACCCATCGGGGTGTGCCGGATGGATTTTAGGCCGCGCCGCGAACTCGCGCGCAGCCCCATCATTGGTGATCATGCCCATCCACAGCCTGGAGGACGCTATGAGCGCGGACGACGTCGCCGTTCCAAGTACCCGCCGAAAGACCGTTTGGCCCGGCTCGGGCTGACCCTGCCGCCGGTCCCGAGCGCCGTCGGCGACTATGAGCCATGGGTGGAGGTGAACGGCAACATTTACACGTCTGGGCAACTGCCTTGGATCGATGGCGACTTGAAGTTCATAGGCAAAATGGGTCGGGAACTGACTACCGAAGACGGTTACCAGGCTTTCCGTCTGTCCGGTCTTAATGCCGGCGCAAAGCTCAAATCAGCTGTCGGCGAACTGTCTCGGATCAAGCGCATAGTACGCCCCGAGGGAACGGCGCATTGCACGTCTGACTTCATCGAACAGCCGCAGGCGCTCAACGGCGCCTCTCATCTGTTCAACGAAGTGTTCGCGGAAAAGGGACGGCACTCGCGCATGATTTATTCGGATCCGGCCATGTGCCTGAACTGCGCGACCCTTCTTGTCGTGTGGGCGCAGATCAAGAATTAGCAGCCCTCTCTATCGTCTCTTAGTTTTAGCTGAAACTAAGCCCGCTCCCCCGCAGTCTCGGGCTGCTCGCTGCAGGTTTGCCGCATAAACGTCAACCCGCCGAGCACATTTCCTTTGCAAAGTTGTCCCGGCCTCGCGGCCAGCATAAGTTGTCGGCCAGCCATTACGGAGACCAAGCCAGGTGTTCGCAGAAGGAACGGTAGGTATCATCATCGCTGTCGCCTTGCCGCTGGGGCTGGTCATCTACTGGTTGAGCCTGCGCCTGAGCGATAGCCTGCGCCGCCAGGCCGCGACCAATGACGTCCTCAGGCTCGTCGGCAACTCGGCCGTCGACGTCGAGACGGTGCTCGCAACGCTGCTCAAAACTTCCGTTGAAATCTGCAGGGCCGACGCGGCAGCGATCGTTCGCCCGAAGGCGACCGGTGAGAACGATGTTGCCCACACCGGCCTGCCCGACAAGTACCTGGACCACATGCGCCACATGGCGCTGGCGGCGCGACCGGACACCTTGATCGGCAGGACGATGCGGGAAGGTCGGACCATTCGCATCCTCGACGCCTGCACCGATGCCTCCCTCGCCGGCTCCCTGGAACGCCAGTACTTTCGCTCGTGGCTCGGCATACCTCTGATCCTGGAAGGCAACACCGTTGCGGTTCTGGTTCTGGCGCGTTCGACGCCATCCCTGTCGGCACCGCCAGGCCGCCCGACGAACGTCACGAGCCGGCTGATGTGGTCACGGAATTTGCCGTTCAGCGACGACGAAGTTGAAGTCGTCACCACCTTTGCCCAGCACGCCACCTTTGCGCTTGAAAACGCCCGCCTGTTCAACGAAAGCAAAGAGCAACAACGCCAGCTGGAGCTCGCAAATTCGTACAAGTCCCGGTTTTTCGCAGCTGCCAGTCACGACCTTCGCCAGCCGCTCCATGCCCTTAACCTGTTCCTCGCCCAGTTACAGGACTGCAACGACCCCGCAAAGCGGCAGGCCGTGGTTGACAGCATGAGCACTGCTGTCGCTTCCATGAATGATCTGTTCGACGCGCTCATGGACGTATCAAAACTCGATGCCGGCCTGCTGGAGCCTGCCATCACGCAGTTTCCGGTCGCCCTTGTGCTTGCTCGGGTCGAAGCAACGCTCGCACCGGCGGCGCTCAAAAAGGGTTTGCGCTTGCGTCTGGTCACCACCAGGTGCTTCGCCCGCAGCGACTTCATCCTACTTGAACGTATCGTGCTGAACCTGCTGTCGAATGCCATCCAATACACGGATACGGGCGGCGTGGTCGTCGGCGTGCGCCGTCGCGGCAGCGCGTTACGCATCGATGTCTGCGATACCGGCAGCGGGATTTCCGATGCCGATCAGCAAGCAGTTTTTGGAGAGTTCTTTCAAGTACAGAAAGCGAGCGGACGGCAGCCAAAAAGCCTTGGTCTCGGGCTTTCGATCGTTGACCGCCTGGCCCGGTTGCTTGGCCATGGGATAGAACTGGAATCGATCCCGGGCAGGGGCTCGAGATTTTCCGTCTATGTCCCGGTAGCCGAGGCCACCGCACCCGACCTTGCATCTCCGCCGGCATCCCGACCAGGCTCGATAGCTAACGTCGCTTCGGTGGCCGGACGCCAAATCATCGTCATCGAGGATGACCCGCTGGTCCGCAGCGGGATGGTCACGACATTGCAGAGCTGGGGCTGCATTGTTGCTGCTGCCGACACCGAATCGAAAGCATTGCAAACGACGTCGGCATGGGCGACGTCACCGGACCTGATTATCTCGGACTATCATCTCGGACACGCAGCGACCGGCATCGATGCCATTTCCCGCCTGCGCTTCGCGTTCGACGAGGACATACCGGCGTTCTTGATCAGTGGCGATACTTCGCCGGAACGCTTGCACGAAGCCAGGGCGAATAACCTCTTCATTCTGCCCAAGCCAATGTCCCCGATGGCCTTGCGATCGATGCTCACCCGCCTCCTGCGGGAACGAGCCGGCATTCACTCCGGTCTCCTGAACTAAAGCGTTTCAGGTTTAGCTGGAACCGTCCCACTCCTCCGCCCAGACGCCCAAAACCACGATTGTATGGGCGGCCGGGCGGGGGAGTGGGCAGGCGGTGTGATTCCGCCTAAGGCGGAAATGAACTAGGCCGCAACCACCCGACAGGGCCAGTTACGGCGTCTCAGCGGGGATGGCTGGAGATCACGTCGATCGCTCCTCGAGCGCGATGCCGAGCCTGCGACCTGCGAGTGCCGCCTCTGTCCGGTTTCTGACATTCAGCGCTTTGAGGATCGCCGACACATGAATCTTGACCGTCGGCGGCGCAAGGTCGAGTTCCCGGCAGATCTCCTTGTTGCTCTTGCCCTGCATGATGAGCCAGAGCACCTCGCGCTGTCGCGACGTCAGGCCGTCGTGCGCACGCAAACGTTCCCCCGCCGCGGCTTGCCTCTCACCGATCTCGAGACACCGCGATCCTGCAAGCACCTCGGCGGGAATATAGACGCCACCGGCCAAGACCAGTTTGATCGCACTTTCGAGCACTTCTCTACTGGTCGACTTGGGAATGTAACCGACGGCTCCGAGTTCAAATGCTCGCGCAATGCGCGGACGATCCTCCAGCGCCGACAAGACGACGACGGCGATCGACGGATGCAGTGCACGGATGCGGGCAAGCAATTCGAGACCGTCGCAGTCGGGTAGTGCCAAATCGAGCAGAACGAACTCGATATCCGGGCTGTCCTGGACACGTCGCAACGCCTGACCGGCACTCGTCGCCTCGAACACGCGAACGCTCTCGCCGATGATGTCACTCAGTACGCCCCGCACGGCATCGCGTATCAGGTGATGGTCATCGACAACGAGAACGTTCATCGCTCGGATCCTCGAATGCACAGTCGGCCTAGTCCCATTGTACTAGGTCCGATGTTCGCCGCTTGCGACGGCACGACGTTCCGCCCGCCTGCGCCAAGCATTGGTGATGCTGCAGGCGCATCAGATTGCACGCCATTGGCACTAGCACTCCGAGACTATTCAAAGCGCGTGTCTTGGCTGGCATTGTTGTGCATGCCTGATCGCAGGCACCTACCGGAAAAATTCCAACCTGCCGATGGAAGTCAACCAAGCACCTCAACGTCTATTCACGCAACCTTGCACCAAGTCAACGCAAACCCCAACAGCTGGCAACACCAGCAACCTAATTCGCAGTCGTCTCGCAACGGGAGCTTCTCGGTTTTGAGCAAACAACAAGGCACTGCAATCGAGCCACGACGGGCACCAACAGACATCAACCGGCTCGGCCGGTACATCGCAAAAGCAAGCTGCATGTGAGGAAGCGGGAGCGCTAGGCCGTGGCCGAGGTTCCAGACCAATCTGCCGAAAACAAGACCACGGGTTGGATTGCGCCTGTCGTCTTGCTTTCCCTGCTCGTGCTGATTTCCGCACTCGCGATCTATGTTTCTCTGTTGCCATCCGCGCAGCGCGAAGAGCTTCTCTATGGCGCGCAGCAACTGCTGCCGATCATGATGTTCCTCACTCTGGCAAGCTTGCTCTTTTCCGGCTACCCGGTTGCCTTCATACTTGGCGGCGTGGCGCTGACATACGGCCTCATCGGCTACTTTCTCGATGCCTTCAAGCTCATAGAATTCTTCAACTTCGTCCCGCGGATCTGGGGACAGGCGGCCGAGAACCTCGTCCTCGTCGCCGTGCCCGCATTCGTCTTCATGGGCGTCATGATGGAGCGCAGCGGCGTCGCCAACAACCTGCTCTACTGCGTTCAGGTGCTCCTGAAGCGCGTTCCCGGCGCCCTGGCACTCGCCGTCACCATCATGGGTACGATACTTGCGGCGATGACCGGCATCATCGGTGCATCGGTCACGATGATGACGGCACTCGCCCTGCCGACCATGATGCGTCAGGGTTATTCGCATGCCCTGGCGACCGGCACGATCGCGGCATCCGGCACCTTGGGTATTCTCATCCCGCCGAGCATCATGCTGATCATCATGGCTGACCTGCTTGCCATTTCGGTCGGCGACGTCTTCATGGCGGCGATCGTGCCGGGCCTGGGGCTCGCCTGCCTCTATCTCATATTCGTCGCCATGCTGTGTGCAGTGAGACCGTCACTCGCACCACCGCTGCCGCCGGACGCTCTGCAGGTGCCGGCAGGCGAGATGCCGGCGCTCCTGCTGCGCAGCTTCATTCCACCCGTATTCCTGATCGCGCTAATCAAGGGCTCGATCCTGATGGGCTGGGCGACACCGAGCGAAGCAGGCGCCGTCGGCGCATTCGGTGCCATGTGTTTAGCGATGTTCAACGGCCGGCTGAGCACAAAAGTACTGCAGGACGTCTGCCACACATCGGCCCGGACGATCGCGATGATCTTTTTCATAATCGTCAGCGCCACCTGCTTTGCTTACGTCTACCGGTCGCTCGGCGGTGACGAAATCGTCGAGGAGTTCATTCTCGAGTCTGGCCTGGATCCATGGGGCCTGCTCTTCCTGATCATGGCCATTGTCTTCGTTCTCGGCTTCTTTCTCGACTTTCTCGAGATCGTATTGATCGTATTGCCGGTCTTTGCACCGTTGGTCGCCGGCCTCGACTTCGGGGACCATGTCGCAAAGTCGGATGTGCTGATCTGGTTCACCATCTTGATGGCGGTCAATCTGCAGACATCGTTCCTCACGCCGCCCTTCGGCTTTGCATTGTTCTATTTGAAGGGCATTGCACCCAAGGAAGTCAAAATCCAAAGCATTTACACCGGCATCATTCCATTCGTCCTGCTGCAACTGTCGGCGCTCATCTTGGTGATGATGTTCCCGGACCTCGCGCTCTGGCTGACACATATCGACTAGTGCCGGGGCCGCAATCACCCACATTCGCGCGCTTGCCGAGGATTAGCTTTGACGCCGTCGCGAACCGGTCGACAATCGACCGCTGACACACAATCCGTCCACGGAAAGACGATCGCGCACTGACACGGTGTCCGCCTGACAGTCCATCAAACATTGCGGTCTCCGTGGCACTTTCAAAGGTATTCAGCCCTCGTCATTTCAAAGGCTTCCGCCAGGATTTTCAACGAGATTGAATGTCAATGCTTGTGGACAAATTGTGGATAAGATGTTGTGCTCAACTACGTGCGATGCGGCCACAGGGGTTTTGGGAGCAGCGCAATTTCGTGCTGATCACGAGGGATATCGCTCCATGGATCGACAGCTCTTAATCGAAAATCCATTTAGACCGGGCGCCGGCCATCAACCACCCGTCCTAGGCGGTCGACAAGACGAACTCGAATTCTTCCGACGCTCGTTGCGCCAGAAAGTCATAACCGAAAATGTCCTCATCACCGGCTTGCGCGGGTTCGGCAAGACGGTTCTCATGGAACATCTCAAGTCCGCCGCGCGTGAGCACTACTGGTTGTGGGCGGGCGTTGACCTGTCAGAGTCTTCTTCGCTCACAGAAGAACGCCTCGCGCTGCGCATCCTGACCGATGTTGCGTCCGCCCTGGCACGCACCGCCCAATCGGAAGAGAGCGATCGGGCAAACTCTGCAGCAGGCAATGAACTCGCCATCTCTCAAAATGAGAAACACGCCGAAGTCTTCGATCAGCTCAAGAGTGTGTATGAACGAGCACCGGGGTTGCCCAGCGACAAACTCAAGGCAGCCCTTTCAACGGCACTTTCGATCGTCGCCAAATCCAGAATGAGTGGTCTCGCCTTCATGTACGACGAGGCGCAATGCTTGTCGGATCACGCCGAGGACGATCAGTTCCCCATGTCGATGCTGATCGAAACCATCGCCGCGTTGCAAAAGCAGGATGGTGTGGCGCCCTGCATTCTGGTGCTGAGCGGCCTGCCGAGCGTTCATGATGCTTTGACGGAAACGCGCACCTACACCGAGCGGATGTTTCGCGTGCTCCGCCTCGAACGATTGACGCGCACTGAAACCGCGTCTGCGATCGTCAGCCCGTTGAGCAAGCTCTCACCACCACTTCATCCGTCGAAGGGTGTGATCGCCAAGGCCATCGACTTGTCGGGCGGCTATCCCTACCTGATCCAGTTTTTCGGCAAGGAACTGGTCGACGGGTTGCTCAAGAACGGCGGCTTCCTGTCCGAGCAGGATTTCCCGGAGCCGGACGTCATCGACCGGCTGGACGCCGGGCTGTTCGGCGCACGCTGGAACAAGACGACAGACAAGCAGCGCGAATTTCTCCGCTTCGTTGCCATGCGTCCTAACGATGACCTGCCGGATTTCTCCGCGAGTGAAATCTCCCACATCAGTCACTTCACCAACGGTCAGGCGAGCCAGCTGCTGCACGCGCTGACGGATAAGGGCCTGGTCTATCGCAGCCGCCACGGTCGCTACGCCTTCACCGTCCCGATGTCGGAGAAAATGATCCTCGGCCGGATGCAGTCCGCGGATGAACTGGAGCAAAGTTGGATCGCGGATGTCTGCAACGAGTCCGAACAATCCGTGAAGTCGCGGAAAAAGAAGGGCTGGGGTTGGTTCCGCTAAGGCGTGGTCATCTGCTCCCGATCGGCACGCGAAGGATGAGCCGCCCCAACCGCTCGCGTTCCCGCATCAGGAAATCTGGCGCAATGCCAGAATCGTCAAAATTCCGACAACCATGGTAATCGGTAGGCTTCTAGTCAGGATCGCTGCCACCGCCGCCAGTGTGCCTGCGGCCCATTCCTGCGGACCGCCGGATACGAGCGCCACAGATACCAGCGAAACGATTAGGCATCCGGGCAGCGCATTGAGCGCACGTGCCCATGGTCCGTCCTGCGGCAGGCTTTGCCCGAGATAGATGCCGCCAAGACGGATGGCAAACGTCGCCGCGGCGAGTCCGGTGATCAACGCCCAAATGTCAGCCATGATCCAACAGCCCCGCAACGCCAGCGCCGCAAACGCCGCCGACAACAATCGCCCACGACGGGTCCAGAAGCCCACTGCCGACCGTAGCAGCAACACCAGCCAGCGCGACGCCCCAGGGAGCGAGATCTCGTGTGCCCGTCCAAAGCGATCGTGCTATCGCGATGAACGCTGCGGTAAAGGCAAAATCCATCCCGAGCGCCTTCGGCTCAGGGATCGCGGCGGCAAAGGCGACGCCGGAGACGGTGGCGCAAAGCCATGTCACGATGAGGCATGCGCCGCCACCCACGAGATACCAGTAACCGACGTCGCGCCCCTTTGCACGCGTCGACAACATCAGCGCCCAGTTTTCGTCCGTCGTCATGTGGGCACCGAGCAAGACCTGCCAGAAGGGACGCCGCACGAAGATATCCCTCACCGAGGCGGTGACGAGAACCAGCCTCAGATTGAGCGCCAGCGCCGCGATAAAGGCTGCAAACGCACCCGCGCCCGCAACAAGCCGCTCGACGGCGACGATTTGTGCGGCGCCCGCAAACACGAGACCGCCCATCACGCCCACCTGCAGCTCATCCATGTGCGCCTGCGCTGCAAGCAGACCGAACGCCAGCCCGTAAACAGCCACGCCAACCGCCAGCGGCGAGATATCCCGCACGGCGCTGAAAAATTCGGATCGCGATTGCAAACTCATTTATAACCAATTAACTATAGTTTAATGGTTAGTCAATCGACAGATCACGATGTCCCGCCCTGGCTGCCCGAGCATTTGATCGGCGGCCATCCCGCGCTCGATTTTGTCAACACGCTATCGCACCGCGCCGACCCGGCCCTTGCAGTCGATCGCTTCAACTCGCTCGATAAGATCGCCGGCTGGTGCGAGCACGCAGGCCTCCTCGAAAAGTCGGTGGCCCGCCGGCTGACACGCGATCTTCACACGTCGGAAACTGATCTGGTCAAACGTCTGACCAAACTTCGTACTGCGGGTGGTCGGGTTTTTGACGCCGTCGCAGCTGGGCACTCCATCCCGTCCGACGCCGTCGCAGCGGTGGCCCGCATAGCCGGCGACACGATCTCGAAATTGCATCTTGAATGCCACGACGAAGGACCGCGCACGATCGCCCCAAAGCGCATAGCAAACCCCGATGCCCTAGTCGCTTTGATCGCGATGCAAATTCTCGACGCGCTCTACCGCCTGCCTCCCGGTCGCATCAAAGCCTGCCCCGGCTGCCACTGGCTGTTCGTCGACCGTTCACGGCCGGGGCGCCGAAAATGGTGCAGCATGTCGGATTGTGGCAACCGTGACAAAGTTCGCCGCTACTACATGAGACACAGATAACGCGTTGGCGCGGCGGCAAGGAATTCGCGATGGTTGCACATCCTGCCGGGCAACGGGAACTGGCAATGCGCATCGAACTCACGACATTTCAAAGCAGGCACGTGCGCCAATGGCTGGCCCATCAGCGCATCTATCGCGCCCGCTGGCATCGCGGTGGTCGCTTGAACCCGTGGAACCGCGCCTACGCCTGGATGAGCATTCAGATGTCGCGTCGCGGCCTTTCAACCGCAGGCTACCCGCCGGTCTGGGCCTGGCCAAGGGCGCCCGCCCTCGGCGGGCCGCCAACCTACGTCGTTGCCGATGGCTTGCTAAGCGAAGTCGAACGCGATGCGGGAATTTGGGCGATCGATGTCAGCGTTCCGGCCTGCTTCACCCTGTTGAGCTGCTACAGGCTGTGGAATGCCGTGCTCGACGACATGATCGACGGCCGCACAGTCGGCGCGACACCGCCATGGCTCTTTGACCGTCCGCCCTACCGCCACCCGCGGCCGCTGGAACCGGATGACATTCAGGTTTGTCTGCCGTTCCTGAATCGCAACTGGATCCGCGACGTTCGCCCGTTGCCACGCCATCCGGTCGCGATGGCTTGGGACAGGCCCGTCTGAGCAGGCAAACCGCACAGTCGCGCAAGATTGACAAGATCGTATCAGGGCGACAGCCCGCCTTGCCACAACCCTGACATCGCCGGCCCGTTCGGCCGGTCACGCCGGCACTTTCGAAGGTGCGGTCGCCCACGGCACGCACATACAAACTTGCACGCGGTTGTGCCACGGCGTAGTCGTTGGCTTGATCAATAGAGCCGTTGTCGCCAGCGCGACGGCCCTCGACAACCCCACAATCAGGACGGCGTCCGACATGGCCAGGATCGATTACTACCTCTCACTCAATTCCCCGTGGACGTATCTTGCGAGTGCCCGCTTTCTCGATCTGATCGCCAGGCACAACATTACCGTCAACGCCAAGCCGTCACGTTTCTCCGACATCTTTTCGCAAACCGGCGGGCTGCCTCTGCCCAAGCGTTCGCCTGAACGCCAGGCCTACCGCATGATGGAATTGAAGCGCTGGCGCGAGGAACTGGCGATCCCCATCGTGCTCGAGCCGAAAAATTTCCCATCCGATGAAACGCTCGGCTGCCGCCTGGTCGTCTCCGCCGCGATCGCCGGTCAAGACGCCGTGCGCCTCTCGCATGAAATCGGCAAGTCGTTGTGGGAGCAGGACAAGAATATTGGCGACTGGCCGGTATTGCAGGAAGCAGCCGCACGCGCCGGCATCGACGCCGACGCCGTCCGTGCCGCCGGCCCGGACGACGACGAATGCGACGCGATCGTCACTCGCAACACGGAGGAGGCGGTGGCAGCCGGCGTCTTCGGCGCCCCGAGCTTTGTCTTCGAGGACGGCGAGGTCATGTGGGGCCAAGACCGCGTTCATTTCGTCGCCAAGAAGCTCGCAAGCCTTGCCTGACCATAGCCCGTCGCCGGTCTGCACACCGTGACGCCCATGCGGTGTTGGTTGGATCGGGCAATCGCCCACGGGACCTCAGCCGATGCAGAACCTGACCCGCATTCTCGACTATCACGCCCGCACTCGCCCCAACGCGGAAGCGGTGGTGTTCGGCGATCTTCGCATCACCTATGCCGAGATGCACGACCGCGCACTGCGCGCGGCCGGCTGGCTGCGCCATTTCGGTGCCGCACCGGGCACAGTCGTCGCTTTGTTGATGAAGAACTCCCCGGCCTATTTCGATATCGTCTTCGCACTGAGCCACCTGGGCGCCATCGCCCTGCCGCTCAACTACCGCCTGTCATCCGAAGAGGTCGCCTACATCACCGAACACGCCGGCGCCAAGTTCATCGTCGTCGACACCGACCTCAAACATTTGACGGACGGACTTCACATCAACCAGACCGAACTCACCGACAGTTCAAGACGCGACATTCGACAGGCCGCCGGCCGCAATCGCGTCACCCCGCCGGCAGCCGAGTGCACACCCGAAACGCTCTTCCGGCTGATGTATACCTCCGGCACGACCGACCGGCCGAAGGGGGTGACGCACACCTACGGCAATGTCTACTGGAAGAACATCGACCACATCATCACCCTCAACCTGACGGCGGCCGATCGGCTGCTGGTGGTCGGCCCGCTCTATCACGTCGGTGGATTCGACCTGCCGGGCAGCGCCGTGTTCTGGGTTGGCGGAACCATCGTGCTGATGGAAGATTTCGACGCCACAAGCGTCCTCGAGACGATCCAGCGCGAAGGGATCATCGGTGCCTGGCTGCCGCCGGTCATGACCAACGCCATCCTCGCACTGCCCGATACCGCCAACTATGACGTCTCGACCTTCAAATGGTGCATTGCTGGCGGTGAGCGCACACCGGAAGCGCGCATCCGCACGTTCATCGAAACGTTTCCCAACGCTCGCTATATCGACGCCTACGGCATGACCGAGACGGTCTCTGGCGACACCTTCATGGAAGCCGGCCGTGAGATCGAAAAAATTGGCTCCACAGGCAGGCCGACAATGCATGTCGATGTCGAAATTCGGGACGACGACGGCAACCGGCTCGAAGCTCACCAGGAAGGCGAGATCTGCATGCGCGGCGAGAAAGTGACGCGCGGCTACTGGAAAGACGAGGAGCGCACGGCCGCCGCGTTCTGGCCGGATGGCTGGCTCAGGTCTGGCGATGTCGGCTACCTCGATGAGGACGGTTTCCTCTATCTGACAGACCGCAAGAAGGACATGATCATTTCCGGCGGCGAGAACATCGCATCGTCCGAGATTGAGCGCGTGCTTTACGAAATGCCGCAAATTCTCGAAGCCGCGGTGATCGCGCGCCCGGACATACGCTGGGGTGAGACGCCGGTTGCCGTCGTCGTCACGCGCCCCGGCCATAGCCTCGATTTGGAGCAACTTCAATCCCACTGCCGCCGGCACCTGGGCGGTTTCAAGATACCGCGCGATTTGATCCTGATGGACACCCTTCCACGCAATCCCTCCGGCAAGGTCCTCAAGCGCGAACTGCGCCGGATGTTCGACGATGAACCGCAAACATGACAGGCGCGACAGTGCCCGACGGTCCTGCACGACGCATGGAACGCAGCCGCAAGGTGTTATCTGATGACCGCACCCACCGTTCAGTTCTACATCGACTATAAGAGCCCTTACGCCTATCTCGCGGTCGAACCCGCCTACGAGCTGGAAATCACCACCGGCGTACCGATCGACTGGCTGCCGTACACCCTCGACATCCCGTCTTACCTCGGCGATGCCACTGTCGACGCCAGGGGCAATGTGATCGAAGAAACGCGCAACGCACATCAGTGGCGTCGCGTAAAATACAGCTACATGGACTGCCGCCGCGAGGCCAATCGGCGCGGGCTCACCATCCGCGGCCCGAAAAAGATATTCGACTCATCAGTTGCCAACATCGGTCTGCTGTGGGCCAAACGCCACGATGTGTTCCGCACCTACAATGACCACGTCTTCGAACGCTTCTGGAAGCGCGAACTCGACATCGAGGACGTGGCCGAAATCTCAGCGGTCTTAGCCGAGGCTGGCGCCCCGACTGACGGATTTGCCGCATTTGCGGCGGGCCCGGGCCGCACTGAACTTCACGAAATCCAAGCCGCCGCCGAAGCCGCCGGCGTCTTTGGCGTCCCAAGCCTCTTGCTCGACGGCAGTGATCTTTATTGGGGCCGTGAACATTTCCTCACCGTCGAACATCTGATCCGCCGCCTGCCGTAACGCGCCGGCGGACAGAACGTCTTCATCGCCATTTCCACCGGTTGGGTCTTAGGTCTGCGCGCACCAAAAACGTCCAGTTCGCAGAACAACAAGGAATTAATCAGGATTGCGTCCGTGCCCGTTTTCAGGGAAAAAGGGTTCGTGTGATCACGTGAATACAGAACGCAATTCTCGATCTGTATCAAATCTGAGGCACAAACCGCAGCGGAGAGATCTAATGTTCGACGTCGAAATGTTCATTGAAGACTGCAAGGCTGCCGTCCGCGGTACCGACTCGATGAAGGCGGTGCAGGACTTGGTCGCAAGGGCCGTGTCCGATCCGAACGCATTGATCAATGCATTGGGTGAGCCGACCAAGGGCGGCGTCCACAAACTCTATCAGTCAGACGAACTCACCGTCCTCAATCTGATTTGGGCGCCACGCATGACTCTCATGCCGCACAACCACAACATGGCCGCCGTCATCGGCGTTTACACGGGCCGCGAAGACAACATCTTCTGGCGCCGCGTCAAAGATGATCCAAGCGGTCGCATCGAGGCCGCCGGTGCCGATTCGCTAGGGCCGGGCAAGTCCGTGATGCTGGGCCACAACATCATACACTCGGTCACCAATCCCACCGGCATCTGCACCAGCGCGTTGCACGTATATAAGGGTGATTTCTTCGAGGAGCACCGCAGCGAATGGGACCCGCAGGACCTGACCGAAAAGACTTACGACGTCGACAAGAACATGCGCCTGTTCGAAGAGGCGAACGCGCGGCTCGCCTCCTAGATCATCGTGCCTAGGTCATTTCCGCCTTAGGCGGAATCGCACCGCCTGCCCACTCCCCCGCCCGGCCGCCCAAAACCACGATTGCATGGGCGGCCGGGCGGGGGAGTGGGACGGTTTCAGCTAAACCTGAACGCTCTTAGAGCGCAACTGTCGAACACGGCCTTTGCGCCCGCCAAACGGCCGCTTGGAATTTGCGCAACGCGGAACAATGCGCCTCAGAGTTCCCGCGTCATGAAGAAGCTGTTGGGATCAGGCCCGTAGTCGGCAAACGGGCCACAGGCGGTGAAACCGTAGCGCGCATAAAGGTCACGGGCCGGCTGAAACTCCTCCATCGCACCGGTCTCGAGGCTGAGCCGGCGATAGCCGCGTCCCCTCGCCACTTCGAGAATATGCTCGAGCAGGCAACCGGCAATGCCGCGGCCGCGGTGGCATTCGGCCGTGTGCATCGATTTGATCTCGCCCTGACGCGGGTCGATTTCACGCAGCGCACCGCACGCGATCAATTGGCCAGCCTCCCACACGCTCCAAAACGTGATGTCAGGCGTCTTGAGCGCCTCCAGATCGAGCGCGTGAATGCTTTCTGGCGGTGTCCAGCGATGCATATCCTTCATATGCGCTTCGAGCAAGCGCGCGATCTTCGGGCCACTCAGATCGTCGATGCGGATTTCCATTTTCGTCCTCCCGCCGCAACCATACGCAACACTGCCCTGCGAAGAACGCGGTCGCATGACGGTTGACAAGCGTCTATGGTGTCGCCGCCTTCCGACATCGAGACTTTATGCCAGCAGCATTCAGAGAGATTTGGACCGGATTGCCGGGAACCACGCGCGGCATCGCGTTGATGGTGATTTCGACTGTCTTCTTTTCGATGATGCACGCCACGATCCGATACATTTCGACGGAGTTGCATCCCTTTCAAATCGCCTTTTTCAGAAATTTCTTCGGGCTCCTAGTGTTCCTGCCCATCATCATGCAGCAGGGTGTTGGGGTTTTTCACTCCGATCGGCTCGGCCTTCATGCCCTGCGCGCCTGTCTCAACATGTGCGCAATGTTCTCCTTTTTCTATGCATTGTCGATCACGCCGATCGCCAAAGTCACGGCGCTATCGTTTACCTCACCGCTGTTCATGGCTGTTCTCAGCGTCCTCATTCTCGGTGAACGCATGCGTGTTCGCCGCTGGACGGCAACGATCCTTGGCTTCATCGGTACACTTATCATCCTGCGCCCGGGAATCGAAGCGGTGGATTTCGGTTCAATACTGGTCGTCGGCTCGGCATCGATCTGGGCCGTGACGATGATCGTCATCAAGTTTCTACTGCGCTCCGATTCGAGCGTCACGGTAACCGCTTACGTCAACGTACTAATGAGCATTCTTTCCCTCGGCCCGGCACTCTACGTTTGGCGCTGGCCAGGCATTGAGGCCTGGGGCTGGCTGCTGTTCATCGGTATCGCCGGCACGATCGGGCAACTCCTCCTGGCCGAATCCCTCAAGCAGGCAGAGGCGACAGCCGTCATGCCGTTCGACTTTCTCAAGCTCGTCTGGACAGCACTACTCGGCTTCTGGCTGTTTGCCGAGATCCCAACGCTCTATACCTGGATTGGCGCGGCCATCATCTTCTCCAGCGGCTTCTACATCGCCTACCGCGAAAGCATGCTCGCCCGCCAGCAGCAGTTGGCAAGGCGCGCCTGAGACGGCCGCCCGAAACTCATGTTCTTGGACCTTATCCCCGGCGCCCCATCACATGATAGAATATTCCCAACGCACCTATACTCAAAGTATACTTGAGAATTTGAGATATAAGTTGGATTAATACATAATTTTTGTTGACAGTGTAACGCTAATAGGGTACTAATATTGTATAACGCGAAAACTGGGCAAGTGCCGCGGCTGAGCGGGAAACCCGTTGGTGGAAACCGCATAGCTCGGCGGCTTAACCGCCAGCCGTACCCATAAACCGCTGTCCTCCAATGCCACTCGCAAGATATTGAACCAGCGACGGCAACCCCGCTCCGCTCGCACGATCTATCAAACACCTGGTGCCCCGATGAACGCCTACCCGGAGACGATGTGGGTCGAAATCCGGCACGCCTACGAAAAGAAGCAGGAAACCGTCGCTGAACTCTGCGAGCGCTTCGGCGTCTCGGAAACCGCCGTATATCACCGCGCCAAAAAGCTGAACTGGCAGCGCCGGCGCAAGTTGCTGGCAAAACCCGAACAGTCGGAACCGCAGGTCCTCGACCGGCTCTACCGGTCGGTCGAAATCAAACTCGCGCAACTGGAGGCGCGCATGTCGAACCAAGACGACGATCTCTCAATCGCGGATCACGAACGTGAAACGCGGGCCCTTGGGCAACTGATCAGGAATTTCGAGAAGGTGATCGGACTTGAAGTTGGCGAACGCGGCACGCGACGCAGCAAGCCCGGCGGCAAGTCCGAACATGACGAACCAGCCGATGACATCGATCCGGTCCGCCTCCGCGAGGAACTTGCGGAACGAATTCGTAGATTGCGCGAAAAGGGAACGGACATCGCAGACTGACATCGAAGACGCGCTGGCTGATTGGCCGAACCGTTTTATCGTTGAGATTCTCCACGACTGGGAGGTCTGGGCGCGGGACGACCAACTGCCGCCACCGCAATGCCCCGACCCGGCAGGCAACGCCTGGCGTACGTGGCTCGTACTCGGTGGCCGTGGCGCCGGCAAAACGCGCGCGGGAGCTGAGTGGGTGCGTGCACAGGCCCTCGGCAAGCCGCCGTTTGCGACGGAACCCGCCATGCGCATTGCGCTGGTCGGCGAAACGATGCAGGACGCCCGCAGCGTCATGGTCGAAGGCGTTTCCGGCCTGCTCGCCGTCCACGCCGACCACGAACGCCCGGAATTCGAACCGTCGAAGGCCATGCTCACCTGGCCCAACGGCGCGATCGCTCAACTGTTTTCGGCATCCTCGCCGGACAGCTTGCGAGGGCCGCAGTTCGCCGCCGCATGGTGCGACGAGGTCGCTAAGTGGCGCAATGCCGATACTGTTTGGGACATGTTGCAGTTTGCCCTGCGGCTCGGCACGGCTCCACGGGCGGTGGCGACAACGACACCTCGGCCAGTGCCGATCCTGCCACGTTTGATGAAACTGGAGACGACGGTCGTGTCGCGTTCGCGCACGACCGACAATGCCGACAATCTGGCGCCGGCATTTCTGGAGGAGATGCAGCGGCGCTACGCCGGTTCGCAGCTCGGACGTCAGGAACTAGATGGCGAGTTGATTGAGGTACTGTCCGGTGCCCTTTGGCAGGCCCGCTGGATCGACCACGGCCGCGTTGACATTCCGCCCGAACTCGAGCGGATCGTTGTCGCGGTCGACCCACCGGTAACTGCAACGTCGACATCGGATGCCTGTGGCATCGTCATCGCGGGCCTTGCCCTCGACGGCCGTTGCTACATCCTCGCGGACCGTACGATCCAGGGTCGCGATCCAGCGACATGGGCCCGCGCCGCAGTCGCTGCCTATCGCGACTTTGCCGCCGACCGCATCGTTGCCGAAGTCAACCAGGGCGGCGATCTCGTCGCCACGATTGTGCGCCAGGTCGATCGCAACGTACCGTTTACCGCGGTACGCGCTACGCGCGGCAAGTGGATCCGCGCCGAACCGGTCGCAGCTCTTTATGCCGAAGGGCGTGTCGCCCACGTTGGCGAGCACGTCGAACTGGAGGCCCAGATGCTGGCCTTTGGCAACGACGGCCGCGTCCATGGGCGCAGCCCCGACCGGGTCGATGCACTGGTTTGGGCCGTGACGGAATTGATGCTCGCCAGCGACGGCGATCCCGCAGTGCGGTCACTTTGAGGGCCGTCCGCGATGTCCGTGCGAACGTGGAAGGGCGCATTGTCGAGGTAGCACAACCAAGGAGAGGCTCATGCTCGAAACGCTGGCGCGGTGGCTACCGCGGCGGAGCGATGCTGCGACGGAGGCGAAGGCCGCGACCGGCTCTCTCATCGCCATCGAGGGTCTTGCCAATCCGTCATGGAGCCCGCGCGATTACACCGCCTTCGCTCGCGACGGCGTCATGCGCAACCCGATCGTCTACCGCGCCGTACGCATGATATCGGAAGCAGCAGCATCCGTGCCGCTGCTGGCCTATCGCGACGGCGAAGAGATCCTCGACCATCCACTGTCCGAACTGTTGGCATGGTCACCAGCCGGTGGCGGGACCACCATCCTCGAACAGCTCTATGGCTACCTGCTCGTATCGGGAAACGCCTATCTCGACACCGTCGCCATTGGCGGCCGGCTTGCAAGTTTGCATCCCCTCCGGCCCGACAGAGTCCGCGTCATTGCCGGTAGCGACGGTTGGCCGGAGGCCTACGAGTATACCGTCGGACAATCAAAGACGTTGATCCGCGGCGAATCCGTGCCGGGCGTCCAAAGGCTTCTGCATATCAAATTATTCCACCCGGCCAACGACCACTATGGCCTCAGCCCGCTCCAGGCTGCTGCCGCCGCCGTCGACCTGCACAACACCGCAAGTCGTTGGAACAAAGCCTTGCTCGACAATGCAGCACGGCCATCCGGCGCCCTTGTCTATACCGCCGGCGGCCAACTGACCACCGACCAGTTCGAACGCCTCAAGGGTGAGCTGGAAGAGAGCTTCCAGGGCGCGCGCAACGCCGGCCGGCCACTGCTCCTCGAAGGCGGCCTCGACTGGAAATCGATGAGCCTGACACCCCGCGACATGGACTTCAACGAGGCGCGTAGCGCCGCCGCCCGTGAAATCACCCTGGCGCTCGGCGTGCCGCCGATGTTGCTCGGTATCCCCGGCGACAACACCTACGCCAACTTCCAGGAAGCAAACCGCACGCTCTGGCGCCAGACAGTGCTGCCCCTCGTCCACCGCACAGCGCGTACGCTGTCGCGCTGGCTGGCACCGGCTTGGGGCGACGGCGTCCAGTTGCGCGCCGACCTCGATGCAGTCGAAGCGCTTGCCAGCGAACGTGAAGCGCTTTGGTCCAGGCTCGACCGGTCGGCATTCCTTACGCCCAACGAAAAGCGCGCCGCTGTCGGCTACGGTCCCGTAGACGGCGGCGACACGATCTGACCCGCACAAACCCGGCGATCTAGAAACTTCTGCCAACTGATGGAATATTTCAACATGATCGATAAGCATGCCGTAGCTCGATCGCGGGCAGCGGAGGTGAAGTTTTGTGCGCTCGACCTCAAGCAGGTAACCCTCGATGGCGAGTTCGAAGGCTACGCATCGCTGTTCAACCGCGAGGATTTGGGCCGGGACATCGTCATGCCCGGCGCATTCCGCGACAGCCTGAGCAAGCGTGGCCCGGACGGGGTCAGGATGCTCTTCCAGCATGATCCCAACCAGCCGATCGGCGTCTGGCGGCGGATTTATGAGGACGCTCGCGGGCTCTTTGCCAAGGGTCGCATCATGGTCGAACTCGCCAAGGGCCGCGAGATCCTGGCCCTCATGCGGGCCGGCGCCATCGATGGGCTTTCGATCGGCTTTCGCACGATTACGGGTGACCGAGACCGGCGCAGCGGCGTGCGCCGCCTCAAGGCGGTTGATTTGTGGGAAATCTCGGTCGTGACCTTCCCGATGCTCCCTGAGGCGCGTGTGTCATCGGTCAAGGCCGATCCGTTCGCTGGCACCTCTCCGTCACCAAGAGAATTCGAGCGCTGGCTCACGCGGGATGCTGGGTTCACGCGTTCAGAAGCGCGCGCCGTGATGCGTGGCGGCTTCAACGGGCTCAAGTCCCTGCGGGATGCGGGGCGGGGGCCGGAATGGGAACGGCAGCTTGCAGCACAGATCGCCGAAGCCGCCCGTCTCATCAGGCAATCGCAATTCCTCGAAAGGACCCACCGATGATGAAATCTGCGGCTTCGCGCGACAGCGCGCTCGAAACCAAACGCCTCGGCGACGACGACATAGGAGCGGCGTTCGACGAGTTTATGCGCGCCTTCGAAGCGTTCAAGGACACCAACGAGCAGCGCCTCGACGAAATCGAGCGGCGTATGGCATCCGACGTTGTTACTGAGGACAAACTCACGCGCATCGACCAAGCTCTCGATGCCCACCAAAGGGCGGTTGACGAGTTGGTGCACAAAGCCGATCGTCCGGCGCTCGGCGGCGGGCTGACCCGAACGGGCCTCGGTTTGCAGCACAAGTCGGCCTTCGAAGGTTATGTACGCAAGGGCGATGCAGCAGCTCTCCGCGATATCGAGGCCAAGGCGCTTTCCATCGGGTCCGACCCGGACGGCGGATACCTGGTGCCCGACGAAACCGAAACGACGATCAACGGCGCACTCAAGGACATTTCGCCAATACGCGCGATTGCCGGCGTGCGCCAGGTCTCAGGTTCTGTCTACAAGAAGCCATTCGCAATCAGCGGCGCATCGACAGGCTGGGTCGGCGAAACGGCAGCGCGGCCCGAAACCAGCTCACCGACGCTCGCGGAACTCGCCTTCCCGACAATGGAACTCTACGCTATGCCTTCGGCGACGCAGGCGTTGCTCGACGACAGCGCAGTGGATATCGACCAGTGGATCGCAGATGAGGTTCGTGCCGCATTTGCCGAACAGGAAGGTACCGCATTCGTCAACGGCGATGGCACAAACCAGCCGCGCGGCTTCCTCACCTACACCACGGTCGACAACGGTTCGTGGAGTTGGGGCAACATCGGCACGGTGCCAACCGGCGTATCCGCCGCCTTCCCGGCAAGCGACCCGGCCGACGTCCTGATCGACCTGATTTACGCGGTCCGCACCGGCTATCGCGCCAATGCCAACTTCGTCATGAACCGCGCAACTCAGACGACCGTGCGCAAGATGAAGGACGGCGACGGCAATTATCTTTGGCAGCCGGGCCAGGCGCCGGGTCAGGCACCGACATTGATGGGCTTCGCAATCGCAGAATCCGAGGACATGCCGGACATCGCCGCCGACGCAAATGCGATCGCATTCGGAGACTTCCGCCGCGGTTACCTGATCGTCGACCGCGTCGGTATCCGTGTCCTGCGCGATCCCTATTCTGCCAAGCCCTACGTGCTGTTCTACACCACCAAGCGTGTCGGCGGCGGCGTTCAGGACTTTGATGCCATCAAGTTCCTGCGTTTTGGCGCCTGACGGCAATTCCCCTCTCTCCAAGTGACCCTGCCTGTCTCGCGAACTGCGTTTCGTCCCGCCAGGTGTGGTCGCACTCCCTCGCGGGTCGCCATCCTCCGGCTTCCTCCCCGCCCGCGAGTCTTTGACAGGCCGGTGCGCGAGCCATCGCACCGGCCTGTCCCTTTTCTGGATAAACACATGGGGTGACGTCATGGCACTCTCGCCGCTGAGCGCACCGGCACTCGAGCCACTGTCTTTGAACGAGGCCAAAGCACACCTGCGGGTCGATACGGGCGATGAAGATACACTGATCGACAGCCTGATCACGACCGCGAGGTTACAGCTAGAGGCAGCCCTCAATGCAGCTTTCATCACCCAACAATGGCAATGGACGTTTGACTGCTGGCCGATGAGTACCATCATCGAACTGCCGCTCCGACCGTTGCAGACGATCGATGCGGTCCGGGTTGTCGACGGCGATGGAACTCCGACACTCATCGACCCCGTCACTTATGCGGTGGATGCCGCAGCCGACATCCCGCGCATCGCATCGCGCTCGGGCTATTGGCCCACACCCGGAGCCCGCCTAAACGGCATCGAGATCGACTTTACCGCGGGCTTTGGCGCGGCTCCTACCGACGTACCGGAAGACATCCGCCACGCCATCTTGCTGTTGATTGCGCATTGGTTTGAACATCGCGAACCTCCAGGCGCGACCACTGCAACGACGTCCGGGCCGGTGGCGATACCAGACGCGGTATCCGTACTGTTGAAACGCTTCAGGGTTGCCCGGCTATGACACGACCTCGGCCAGGAGACCTGCGCCGCAGGATAACCATCGAGCAACCGCTGCGCGTCGATGACGAGGGCGGTACGGCGACGGTCACGTGGCAAGCGGTGGCAAGCGTTTGGGCGCGCATCGAAGGCCTCGGCGGTGACGAAGCACTCAATGCCGATGCGGACCGGGCGCACGCGAGAGTGCGTGTCACGATGCGCTATCGCAACGACGTCACGCCCGGCATGCGGATCATCGTTGCCGGCTCAGTCCACGACATCGTTTCGGCGCAAGACCAAGACGGTCGCCGGCGATGGTTGGTCTGTACCTGTGAGGTTTCGGGACCATGAGGCTCGCTGTCCGCATTTCCGGCCTCGCCCGCACGCAGGCGCCACCGGCTCTTGCGCGCCTGCGCGAACAGCTTCGCACGCCGAGGATTTCAAGGCCAGTCGGCAGCAACAGCACCAACCGATCGCGAGACGAGGAATGATCATGGAAACGGCTGGATGGGCCCTGCAGCGCGCGATTTACGCAGCTTTGATTGGCGACACGGAGGTCACAGGCTTGCTCGGCGGTATGCATGTCTACGATCATGTCCCGCGCGGCTCGAGCTTTCCGTACGTGACCATCGGTCAGACCACCGAGCGTGACTGGTCGACCGGCAGCGGTGACGGCGGCGAGCATCTCGTTACCCTCAATGTCTGGTCCCAGGCGGCCGGGCGCAAGCAAGCACAAAGCATTATGGCGGCCATTCGCGCGCGATTGCACGACCGGGCCCTGGCGCTTGCAGGCTACCACCTCGTCAACCTGCGCCACGAGTTCTCCGAGACCCGCCGCGATCCCGACGGCGAAACGGTGCGTGGCATCGTGCGCTTTCGCGCAGTCACCGAAGCTGTCGCGTGATCCAGCGATCCTACCGGCAATGCAAATCATCATGAGCAAACCAGGAGAGCGCCAATGGCGGCACAAAAGGGCAAGGACCTACTCCTCAAGGTCGACACATCCGGCGCCGGCGCGTTTGTTACCGTTGCCGGATTGAGATCGCGCTCCATTGCGTTCAATTCCGAGACCGTCGACATCACGCATCAGGAATCGGTTGGCGAATGGCGCGAATTGCTGGCCGGTGCCGGCGTCAAAACGGCCCGCATTGCCGGCGCCGGCATCTTCAAGGACGCGGCCACGGACGAAACCATGCGCCAGACCTTCTTCGACGGCGAGATCCGCGATTGGCAGGTGATCGTGCCGGACTTCGGCGAGGTCGAGGGCGCGTTTCAGATTTCAAGCCTTGAGCTGACGGGCCGTCACGACGGTGAACTGGCGTTCGAGATCAGTCTCGAATCTGCAGGACCTCTGAGCTTTACCGCGCTCTGACGCGGCCGGCCGATACCGCCCCTCCTGGCAACCGTCTGATCGCGGAGACAACGACCCATGGCCAACAAGCACCGTGGTGAAGTCGACATTTGCCTCGACGGTAGGACCTATCGCATGTGCCTCACACTCGGCGCCCTGGCCGAACTCGAAACAGCGTTCGGCGATGAAGATATGCTCGCGTTGGCACAACGCTTCGGAGACGGTCGCCTCTCGTCGCGAGACGCTATCCGCATTCTGGGAGCAGGCCTGCGCGGAGCCGGCGAGGATCTGTCCGATGACGCAGTTGCACAAATGCGCTGCCAGGGCGGTGCTGCCGGCTACATTGCCGCTGTCGCCGAACTACTGGAGGCGACATTCTCCGCCGAAACGCCGCCAACATCGACGAAGCCGCCTGAAACGCGGCCGAAGGCACACCGGGAGGTGTGCCCGACCGACCCTTTCACCAGCCCTTTCCATGGGACGACGTGACCGCGTTCGGACTTTGCGTGCTCGGTCTCTCACCGCGAGAACTCTGGCAAACGACGCCGCGCGAACTGGCAATCGCCGCCCGGGCATTGCAGGACCCGGCCACCGCGCCGCCGGCACGATCGGACCTTGACAGGTTGATGGCGCGATTCCCGGACCAGACAAATCCTCCGGAGGAATGACCTTGGACGAAGACCTCGACAGATGGACAGTAACGGTTGATGCCGACACGGTGCCGTTGCAGCGCGCCCTGGTACGCGTCGCCTCCTTCGGCGAACAGTTCGGCCGCACTCTCACGCAAGCCTTCGAAGGCCTGATTCTACGTGGCCGCGATTTCGGTGACGTGCTTCGCTCTCTCGCACAACGCCTTTCCCAACTCGCCTTTCGCGCCGCCTTCAAACCGCTCGAACAAGCCTTCGGCCGGATCTTCAACGGTGGCTTTGCGGCCGGTGCGATAGGCCCTGGCGTTGGCAGCAACCGCCGTGCCCTGCCGGTACCGTTCGCCGGCGGCGGCATCGTCTCGTCGCCAACCTACTTTCCTCTCGCCGGCGGCCGCACTGGCGTGATGGGTGAGCGCGGTACCGAAGCCATCCTGCCATTGCGCCGCGGGGCCGACGGCCGCCTCGGCGTCGCCGCAGCCGGCGCCAGCGCCCTCAACATCACCTTCAACGTTTCCACCCCGGACGCCGAAAGCTTTGCCCGCTCGGAAGCCCAGATCGCGGCGCTGTTGTCCCGGGCAGTCGGTCGCGGCCAGCGCATTCTTTGAGCCGAACGGACGGCAGCCGAACCATACGGAGAACGCAATGAATTTTCACGAGGTACGTTTTCCGACAGCCGTTGCGCGCGGCGCGACAGGCGGGCCCGAGCGGCGTACGGAAATTGTCACGCTCGGCTCCGGCCATGAGCAACGCAACACGCGCTGGGCCGATTCACGACGCATCTACAATGCAGGCTACGGCGTTCGCACACTCGACGAGTTGCACGCGGTTATCGCATTCTTCGAAGAGCGCCGCGGTCGCCTGTATGGCTTTCGCTGGCGTGATCCCTCGGACTGGAAGTCATGCCCGCCCGAAGCGACACCGGCAAACGACGATCAGGCCATCGCGACCGGCGATGGCACGACCACCGCCTTTCAGCTGATCAAAACGTACGGCGGTCCCGATGCACCCTGGGTGCGAACCATCTCGAAGCCGGTTGCGGGCAGCGTGATTGTCGCCGTCGACAGTCTGGCTCAGACGCAAGGCACAGCATTTGCAGTGAACTCCGAATCCGGCGTGATCAGCTTTCTCGCCGGCCACGTGCCGGCACCTGGCACCAGCATTACCGCCGGCTACACCTTCGACGTGCCTGTTCGCTTCGACACCGACAAGCTTGAAATCAGCGTGCAGGGGTTTCGCCACGGTGCGATCCCGTCGATTCCGATCATCGAGGTGCGGCCATGAAGACGTTGCCGACGGGCCTCCAGGACCATCTTGATACCGGGGCAACGACGCTTTGCTGGTGTTGGCGGCTGACGCGTCGCGACGGCGTTGTCCTCGGTTTTACTGATCACGATCACGCCCTGGTTTTCGACACCACGACATTCGAAGCCGTCGAAGGCTTCACCGCGAGCGAAGTTAAGGAAAGCATCGGCCTCAACGTCGACGATCTAGACGTCGCCGGCGCGGTGACCTCCGATCGCCTCGACGAGCAAGACCTCCTGGCCGGGCTCTACGACGATGCCATCATCGAAATTTTACGCGTCAACTGGCAGGACGTCTCGCAGCGCCTCTTGATGCGAAAGGGCAGCCTCGGTGAAGTCCGGCGCAGCGACGGTGCCTTCACTGCCGAGGTCCGCGGCCTTGCACACTATCTGCAGCAACCACAAGGTCGCCTCTATCAGTTCGCCTGCGATGCAGTGCTTGGCGACGGCCGGTGCAGGGTCGACCTGGAAAGCATCGCCAATCGCGGTAGCGGCACGGTTGATGAAATTCTCAACCCGCGCACGTTCGTTGTCGCCGGCATTGGCAGTTTCGGCTCCGGTTGGTTCACCCGCGGCCTCCTCAGGTTTGACACCGGCAGCAATCAAAACCAGTCCTTCGAGATCCGCCGGCATGACGCCACAACCCACGGCCGCGTCGTCGAACTCTGGCGCGAGCCGGCGCGCGACGTTGCCGTGTCCGATGCCGTAACGTTGACCGCCGGCTGCGACAAGATCCTGGCGACCTGCCGGGACAAGTTCGACAACGTCGAAAACTACCGCGGCTTTCCCCACATCCCGGGCATGGATGTGGTGACATCATACGTGCGCGGAGCACGGTGATGACAACCAACTCAGTCACCCGAGCCGACGTCATCGACATCGCGAGAAGCTGGATCGGCACGCCCTATCATCATCAGGCGAGCGTCAAGGGAATCGGTGCCGACTGCCTCGGTCTCGTGCGAGGTGTTTGGCGCGAAGTCTACGGCCGCGAGCCGGAACCGCCACCGGCCTACTCGGCGGACTGGGCCGAGGCCGGCGGACGCGAGACATTGCTGCTGGCAGCCGCCAAGCATGCGTTGCGGCTCCCAATCGACGCGCGCCGGCCGGGCGACATCCTCATCTTCCGCTTGCGGGCCGGTCTACCTGCCAAACACGCCGGCATCCTGACCGATGCCGCCAAGTTCGTCCATGCTGCCCAGAGCGGGCCTGCGACCGAGGTTGCACTGGTCCCCTGGTGGCGCCGCCGCATCGCGGGCGTGTTCTGCTTTCCGGACCTATCTGACTGACGGAGATCTTGGCTTACGATGGCAACGCTCGCACTCTCTGCGGCTGGCGCGGTTGCCGGTTCGGCACTCCTGCCGGGCGGGCTTTCCGTGTTCGGCGCGACCCTCTCCGGTGCTACGATCGGATCTCAGGTCGGCGCACTGGCCGGTGCCTTCGTCGACCAGGCGTTATTCGGCGGCTCGGGCCAGACCCAGGCGCGGGAGGGGCCCCGCCTCGATGATTTACGCGTCATGGCCTCGCGCGAAGGCGCGCCCATTCCGCGCCTTTACGGCCGCGCCCGTCTCGGCGGCCAGGTGATCTGGGCGACCGACTTCGAAGAGGTCGCAACGACTGAAGAGGCAGGCGGCGGCGGGAAGGGATTGGGCGGTGCGTTCGCAGCACCAGCCGGCACCGCGCAATCGCAAACCACCTTTGCCTACTTCGCCAATTTCGCGGTTGCGATCTGCGAGGGCGAAGTTTCCGGTCTGGGCCGCATCTGGGCCGATGGCGAAGAACTCGATCTGACCAACGTCACCTATCGCTTCTACACCGGCTCCGAGTCACAGGATGCCGACGGCCTGATTGTCTCCCGCGAGGGAACAGACAATGCGCCGGCCTACCGCGGCGTCGCCTACGTCGTATTCGAGCACCTGGCTCTGGCGCCCTTCGGAAACCGCCTGCCGCAACTCTCCTTCGAGATCTTCCGCGCAGTCGATGACTTTCTCGATCAGGTCCGGGGCGTCGTCGTCATTCCCGGAGCCGGCGAGTTCGTCTACGCAACCGAGCCGGTGACGCGTAACGGTGCCGGTGCCACGACCCTTGCCGAAAACGTCAACACCCGCCTCGCCGCCACCAATTGGGAAGCGGCGATGGACCAGTTGGAGACGACATTACCCGGCGTCGAAAACGTGTCGCTGGTGGTCAGTTGGTTTGGAACCGATCTGCGGGCAGACCATTGTGAGATCCGCCCTGGCGTCGAAGGAACCGACAAGCTCACCCAGCCGTTGGTCTGGAATGTTGCCGGCCAAACGCGCGCGAGCGCTCACGTCGTAAGTGAGAAGGACGGGCGTCCGGCCTATGGCGGCACACCGTCGGATGAGACAGTCGTCGCCGCCATCAAGGACCTTAACGCCCGCGGTATCTCCGTCGCGCTGACGCCATTTATCCTGATGGATGTCGCGGACGCCAACACCAACCCCGATCCCTACACCGGCGCGGGTTCGCAACCGGCTTATCCCTGGCGCGGGCGCATCACGTGCGACCCTGCGCCGGGCGTTCCCGGCACACCGGACCGGACCGCTGCTGCCGGCACGCAAGTTGCCCAGTTTATCGGTGCCGCATCAATCGGTGATTTTTCGGTATCCGGCGAAAACGTCACCTACACGGGCCCGGCCGAATGGAGCTTCCGGCGCTTCGTCCTCCATCACGCGCACCTTGCGAAGGCGGCCGGCGGCGTCGACACCTTTCTGATCGGAACAGAATTGCGCGGCCTCACTTGGGTGCGCGACAGCGCTTCGCACTATCCGTTCGTCGATGCCCTCGTACAGCTCGCCGCCGACGTTAAATCGGTGCTCGGCACCACGACCAAGGTGACCTATGCCGCCGACTGGAGCGAATACTTCGGCCACCAGCCGGCAGACGGCAGCGGCGATGTCTACTTCCATCTCGACCCGCTTTGGGCCTCACCCGACATCGACGCGATCGGTATCGATCTTTACTGGCCGCTGTCCGATTGGCGCGACGGCCGCGGCCACCTCGACGCTGCAACCGCGCGCTCGATTTATGACCTCGATTATCTCAAGGCCAACATCACCGGCGGCGAAGGATTCGACTGGCACTACGCCAGCGATGCGGACCGCGACGCACAGCTGCGCACGCCGATCACCGACGGCGCCGGCAAGCCATGGGTCTTCCGCTATAAAGACATCAAGTCGTGGTGGGAAAATGCGCACTTCGATCGCCCCGGCGGCGTCGAGAGCACCAGCGCAACGCCTTGGGTCCCGCAATCGAAACCGATCTGGCTGATGGAAACCGGCTGTCCGGCGGTCGACAAGGGTGCCAACCAGCCGAACGTCTTTTTCGATCCGAAGAGTTCCGAGAGCGCGCTGCCCTACTACGCCCAGGCGCGACGGGACGACTTCATGCAGCGGCGCTATTTGCAGGCCTTGATCGAAGGATTCGATCCCGCCCACGAGGACTACGTCTCCGGCACCAATCCGATTTCGTCGGTCTATGGCGACCGCATGGTCGATCTCGACCGCATCTACGTCTACGCCTGGGACGCACGCCCCTATCCTGCCTTCCCGGCCGATGAGGCGACCTGGGGCGACGCGCCCAACTGGCGCTTCGGCCACTGGATCAACGGGCGCTTTGCAAGCCTGCCGCTCGACGAAGCCGTCCGTCAGATCGTCGCCGACTACGGCTTTGCTGAATTCGATGCCAGTGCGCTCGAAGGCAGCCTGCCGGGTTACGTTATTGATCGCATCATGTCCGCCCGCGATGCCTTGCAGCCTCTCGAACTCGCCTACTTTTTCGACGCCGTGGAGAGCGGTGGCATGATCACCGCGCGCCATCGCGGCAGTGAGGACCCGATCGCATTGCTGCCACCGGATGAGGTCGTCGAAGAAAAACCGGGCGACCACGTGGTCTCGCGAAAACGTGGCCAGGAAACCGATCTGCCGGCAGCAGCCAAGGTGCGCTACATCTCAATCACGGGTGATTACCGCAGTGCCGTCGCTGAGGCGAGGCGCATCTCCGTCCACAGCGCCCGCGTCGCACAGGCCGACCTCGCCATCGTGCTCGAAGACGAACAGGCTGCCGGTATCAGCGAAAGCTGGCTGCACGAGGCCTGGGCAGCACGGGAAGCAGCCCGAATCGTCTTGCCGCCAACCGACCTGGCGGCCGAGCCGGGCGATCTCATCGACCTTCCGACCGACGGCCGCCAGCGCCTTTATCGCATCACCGCCGTCGGCGACAGAGGCGCGCGCGAAATCGAAGCGCGCAGCATCGACCCTTACGTCTACGCGGCGGCAGCCGGCCCGGCGCGCCGGCTTACAGCACCGACGGCCGCCATCGTCGGCCAGGCCGACTCCGTCTTCCTCGACCTACCCATTCTGCGCGGCGACGAGCCGGACACGGCAGCCTACGTCGCACTGTCGAAAAATCCTTGGCCTGGCAATCTCGCCCTTTACAGATCGCCGACGGATACCGGTTTCACGCTCGCGGCAACAGCAACAACGCCTGCAACCATCGGAACGACCACAACCACATTGCCTGCCGGCCCGGAAGGCCGCTGGGACTACGCGACAACGCTTGGTATCCGCCTCGATGCCGGCAGTCTGCAATCGGCCTCCCGCCTCAAAGTGTTGGGTGGCGCCAACGCCCTCGCCATACGCAACGCGGCCGGTGGTTGGGAAATCCTGCAATTTGAAACCGCGACCCTTGTCGATGAACTGACCTATGATCTCAGCGGGCTGCTCAGGGGCCAGGCGGGGACCGAAGGTGCCATGGACCCGCTCGGCGTTTTGCCCGGCGCACGCATCGTCGTTCTCGATCCCTCTCTGTTGCGTCTTGACCTCACGCCGGACCAGGTCAACTTGCCTCTCAACTGGCGCTACGGCCCGGCCCATCGCGATATAGGACACACGTCCTTTGCACAGACGACGCACGCGTTTGCCGGTATCGGACGACGACCGTTGAGCCCGGTACACGTTCACGGGCACCGCGATGCCGCCGGCAATCTCACCATCAGCTGGCTTCGCCGTACACGCGTTGGCGGCGATGGTTGGGATGTCGTCGAAGTACCACTCGCCGAAGCGAGCGAGCGCTACGCCGTCGACATTCTCGATCAGGGCGCGGTCGTGCGCTCACTGGACGTCGATGCACCCGAGGTCGTCTACACCGCAGCCGAGCAAACGACGGACTTCGGCGCACCGCAAGCTGCCGTCCAGTGCACCGTCCACCAGCTCAGCGCCACCTGGGGCCGCGGTACGCCGAGAACCGCCACCGTCTAGAGCGTTTCAGGTTTAGCTGGAACCGTCCCACTCCCCCGCCCGGCCGCCCAAAACCACGATTGCATGCGCGGCCGGGCGGGGGAGTGGGCAGGCGGTGTGATTCCGCCTAAGGCGGAAATGATCCAATCCACGCAGCGTCCACCAAGCAACGCCGATCTTTCCCTGCACGAACAGGAGACACCGATGGAACAGCCCGGCTGGTTGTCCGAGGCCTGGGCGCACCTGTTCGTGCGCGAACAGGCTGGCGCACATCACAACCCCGCCATCCAGGATTTCTTCCGCGACGCCGGCCATGCCGGGATTTCACGCGACGAAGTCCCCTGGTGTGCCGCCTTCGTCGGCGCCTGTCTCTCGCGCAGCGGTGTTGAACCGACCGGATCATTGCTGGCACGCTCGTATATGGCGTGGGGGCGCGCGCTCGACGCTGGACGATTTGGCGCGATTGCCGTGTTTCGGCGCGGCAGCAATCCGAAGGCCGGCCACGTCGGCTTCCTGATCGGCGAGACCCGCGACGATCTCATCATCCTCGGCGGCAACCAGTCGGATGCGGTCACGGTCGCGCGCTACCCCCGATCCCGATTGCTCGGCCTGCGCTGGCCGGCAGCCTCAGCGACAATAATCGACCAGTCGACAGCAGCTAACAACGCGCTCTTCGAACAGGCCCTGGCCCACGTGCTCGAAATGGAGGGCGGATACACCGACGACCCGTACGATCCGGGCGGCCCGACCAATCAGGGCATCACGCTCGAAACCTTCGCGCGGCATGCGGCTCAGTCGCTGACGGCGACATCACGCGCGAGGCTGGTTCGCGACCTCAAGGCGATATCTCCGGCCGTCGTACGCGAGATTTACGACAAGCGCTATTGGCAGCCCTCACGTGCCGCCGCGCTGCCGCCTCCGCTCGCACTGATGCATTTTGATGCCGCCGTCAATCACGGCGTCAGCGGCGCAGCACGCATGCTTCAGCAAGCGCTTGAGGTTGGTGTCGATGGTGTGATCGGACCAGTCACGCTCGCGGCCGCAAACCGTCGAAACCCGGCATCCACCGTCGTCCGCTACGCCGAAATCCGGCGTGCACGCTATCGCAGCCTTCCCCATTTCTGGCGTTTCGGACGCGGTTGGCTGAACCGCGTCGCGCGCACCGAGAAGCGCTCCGCGACCATCGCCCGGACGGCACCCACCCCGGTTCCTGGCCACGCCGCACACCCCCCGCAGGATCATCACGAGAAAGGACCAGCAATGAGCACACACGAAAACCAGCCAACGCACAGCAAGTGGTGGGGTTCATCGATGACGATCTGGGGCGCGCTGATCACCGCTGTCTCGACGGTGATTCCGACCCTGGCACCGGCGTTCGGCCTCGACATTACGCCGGACTTGGTCCGCGAGGCGGGCGAGCAGCTGGTCAACGCGACCCAGGCAATCGGCGGCCTGTTCGGTATCGTGATGACCATCTACGGCCGCAGCCGCGCCTCGACCCGGCTGGTCCGACAGGACATGAAGCTCAAGTTGTAGCACCGTCGGCCGCGACACCGACTCCAACGACGCCGCGACGACACAATTCACAGGCGCACGACGGCTGGTCATTCAGGCAGCGTTCAGGCTCCGGCGACTACAACGGCGCCATGAATCACTTTTTCCGCATAGGATTTATGCTGACCGCAGTGCTCGCCACGGCGTTGATTGGATCCGTGCGCGGCCAGACTGCAACCGAGGTCTGCTTCGACGACTGGTCCGCTGCAGCCGCCGCCGTCAAGCAGCACGGCCTCGTGCCCGTTGACAAACTCGGTGCCATGGCACGCAGCCAGGCCCGCGGCCTGCTCGTGCGCACGGAACTGTGCAAACGCGGCGACGGCTATGTCTACAAGGTCGTCCTGCGTGACAAGCGCGGCGGCCTGAAACGTATGACGGTCAGCGCCAAGGAGCCGTTCAAAGCTGCCACCACTAATGGAAAGTAATTCCGCAGACGCGATCTGTTTCCGATGCCAGCCCCGTAACGATTTGATTATCCGGCAGGTTTCGCGCTAACGTCACGGGCGCAGATCAATCTGCAGCAAGAGTATTCAAGCGGAGGTTCCCGCAACCGTGCGCGCCCTGGTCGTTGAAGATGATCCCGATCTCAACCGGCAGCTCGTTAGCGCCCTGAGCGAGGCCGGCTTCGCCATCGACACCGCATTCGATGGTGAGGAGGGATATTTTCTTGGTGACACAGAGCCTTATGATGTCGTCGTACTCGACATTGGCCTGCCGAAAATGGACGGCATTTCCGTCCTCGAAGAGTGGCGCCGGGCCGAGCGCAACATGCCGGTGATCATCCTTACGGCGCGCGATCGCTGGAGCGACAAGGTCGCCGGCATGGACGCCGGCGCTGACGACTATCTCGCCAAACCGTTTCATATGGAAGAACTCCTGGCCCGCATCCGCGCCCAGGTACGCCGTGCTGCCGGCCATGCCAAGAGTGAGATCGAGTGCGGCCCGGTGCGCCTCGACACCAAATCGGCGCGTGTCACCTGCGACGGCCAGGTCGTCAAACTCACCTCGCACGAATACCGGCTGCTCGCCTACCTGATGCACCATAACGGGCGCATCGTGTCGCGCACCGAACTGGTCGAACATCTCTACGATCAGGATTTCGACCGCGACTCCAACACGATTGAAGTTTTCATCGGCCGACTGCGCAAAAAGATCCCGGCTGAAATGATCAAGACCGTGCGCGGTCTCGGATACCGAATGGGCGGCGATGAGGACGACGCTTGAGGCGATTGCCCAGAGGTTGCTGAGCGCGGCCCGCAGGTTCCGCTTTAATTCACTCGCATTCCGGCTGTTCGCGACATCGGTGCTGTGGACCGTGATCGTGCTGCCGATCAGCGGGTTTATCATCCACTACAACTATGCCGACAACGTTATCCGCGACTTCGAGCAGGACATCCGCCTGCATTTGATCGGCATCGAAGCGCAGAACTCCGAAAACACGACCCCGGTTAAGCCACAGTATCTCGGCGAGACGGGCTTTTCCTTTCCCAACTCTGGTTGGTACTGGCAAATTCAGCCGGTCAAGCCCGGCACCGGACGCCGCCTCGTCTCGGACTCGCTTGCAACCAGCGAACTTCCATCACCGCTGGCGCGCAATCAGAACGAAGTCGGCCCCGGCCTCAGAAAACTCGACATCATCGGGCCCGACGAGCAGCCCCTGCGGCTGTTCGAGCAGATTGCAACGCTCGGCAACCAGAAGGACGGCCCGAAGTATTCATTTATTGTTGCCGGCCCCCTCGACTGGGCAACTGACAAGATTTCGATCTTTGGCTGGGAATTGGCGACTGCGCTCGGCCTTGCAGCCCTCGGTCTCCTGATCGCTACCTTCTTTCAGATCCGCTTCGGCCTCTTTCCCCTGCGCAAGATCGAGCAAGGCCTCTCCGACATCCGCTCCGGCAACGCCGAGAAACTCGACAACGAACTGCCACTCGAGATCGAACCATTGCAGGTTGAGCTGAACGCACTGATTGACTCCAATCAGAAGATCATCGATCGCGCCCGCACGCAGGTCGGCAATCTTGCCCATGCCCTCAAGACACCGTTGGCCGTCATTATCAATGAAGCAGACGAGCACTCTTCACCCTTCGCGCTCAAGGTCAGCGAGCAGGCCAATCTGATGCGCACCCAAATCACGCACTATCTCGATCGCGCCCGGGTCGCCGCGACAGTCGGTACGGTTGGCCGCGTCACCGACGTGCACGAGGTCGGCGAAGCCCTGCAACGTGCACTGGAGCGCATCTACCGCGATAAGAGTGTCTCGATCGCGCTGCATGGCACGGACGGCGCCCGCTTCCAGGGCGAAAAGCACGACCTTGAAGAAATTCTCGGCAATCTCCTTGATAATGCCTGCCAGTGGTGCAAGAGCCGGGTTCGCCTGCGCGTCAGCGACCTCCATCCGGATGGCACGGGTCAGGGCACGCGCATGCGAATTGAAGTCGATGACGACGGTCCGGGCCTATCGCCCGAACAGCGCGCCAAGATCGGCAAGCGCGGCGTCCGCCTCGACGAATCGGTGCCTGGCTCTGGCCTGGGCCTGTCCATCGTCAGCGACCTTGCCCATTCCTACCGCGGCAATTTTTCCCTTGCAGCATCGGAGCTTGGCGGTCTGAAAGTAGTTGTCGAGCTACCCGCGGCCGCGAAAGTGTCTGAATAATTGCTCATGCAAGTGACGCAGTTTCGCCCGAATCGGGGCAGATACGGTAAATTGGACGGGTGCGGTCCGATCTTTCGAAACGGGACCGCGTTGGCGGAGAGGAATGAATCATGCAGTTCGCTGACAGGTATCGAAAGTCGACTGGACTGATTTGCGCGGCAGGATTGGCATTGCTGGTTACGGCATGCGGTCCAAACGGCCCCAACAAGTCTGACACAGGCCTGGCGGTTGGCGCCATTGCGGGCGGCCTGCTCGGCAACACTGTCGGTAAGGGCAAAGGCAAGATCGCAACGACGGCGATTGGCGCGGTCATTGGCGGCATCGTCGGCCATGAGATCGGTGCCTCGCTCGACAAGGTCGATCGCCAGTACGCACAGCAGGCGGAATTTGCTGCTTTGGAGCGTGGGCGCACCGGAGAGCGCGTCGAATGGCGCAATCCGGACAGCGGCCATTATGGCGAAGTCGTCCCGAGCAAGCCCTATCGGCGCGGGCGGTACGACTGCCGCGATTTCACGCACAAGGTCTACATCGATGGCCGCCCGCAAGCGATGCGTGGTACGGCCTGCCGCAATCCTGACGGCACCTGGAGTAACGTCAGCTGACCGGAACACCGGGCAGTCGAAACTGAGATTGAGATATTGGGCGTCGCCGTGCTATTGGCCGGCGGCGCCCGTTTTTCGTTTCAGCAAACGCGATCGTGACCGATCAACGCATTCAGCAACATGAGACTTTCGCGTTAAGTTCGACATACGCGAGGCCGGTGACGGCCTCCCACAACTGGTCGCATGTTGGCCCGGGCGGTACACACGATGACGCGGAAACAACGTAGAGGTTTGCTCATCGGAGGGGGCGTGGCAGTCCTCGCCCTGGCGCTGGTCCTCGTGCTGTTCGCAATGCGCGGCGCGATCGTCTATTTCTATACGCCGAGCGATCTTGCTCAAGAGCCGGTGGTGGCCGGCCAGCGCTTCCGGCTTGGCGGACTGGTCGCGGAAAACTCGGTTAGACGCGGTGCCGGCACCAAGGTCTCATTCGGGGTCACCGATACTCTCAACACGATCAACGTCCGTTATGATGGCGTGCTGCCCGACCTCTTCCGCGAAGGCCAGGGCGTGGTCGCCGAGGGTCGCCTCGACGACGCCGGTGTCTTTCAGGCAGACACCGTCCTCGCCAAACACGATGAAACTTACATGCCGCCCGAAGTCGCCAAATCGCTGAAGGAAAAAGGCGTCAAGTTAGGCAAGGGCGCAATTCACCCGGGTAGCTCGGAGAAGCAATAGCGCGCAACCGATGACTACACCGCCCTTAACCACGGAATTGCGACATGATCGTTGAGCTCGGACACTTCGCACTATTGGTCGCACTGGCGGTCGCGATCGTGCAGATGATCGTTCCGCTCTATGGCGCCCGGATCGGCGATCCTCGGCTGATGCAGCTCGCCACGCCGGCAGCCTTGTTGCAGTTCGCCCTGGTCGCGGTATCGTTTGCCGCCCTCACCCACGCCTACGTCACGTCTGACTTTTCGGTCGAGAACGTCGTCCGCAATTCCCACTCGGCCAAACCGATGATCTACAAGATCTCCGGCGTCTGGGGGAACCACGAAGGCTCGATGCTGCTGTGGCTGTTGATGCTGGCAGGCTTCGGCGCCGCAGCCGCCGTCTTTGGCAGCAACCTGCCCGTTAGCCTCAAGGCGACGGTACTCTCCGTCCAGTCGTCGATCGCCGTCGCGTTCGGTCTGTTCATCGCCCTGACGTCCAACCCGTTCCACCGCGCGGTCCCGGCGCCGTTCGATGGCCAGGGCCTCAATCCGATCCTTCAGGATCCGGCGTTGGCGTTTCACCCGCCATTTCTCTACGCCGGCTACGTCGGTTTTTCGCTGGCCTTTTCGTTTGCCGTCGCCGCCCTGATCGAGGGCCGGACGGATGCCGCCTGGGCCCGTTGGGTCAGACCTTGGACGCTGGCTTCCTGGATGTTCCTGACACTCGGGATCGCGATGGGCTCATGGTGGGCCTACTACGAGCTTGGCTGGGGCGGCTGGTGGTTCTGGGACCCGGTCGAAAACGCCTCGTTCATGCCGTGGCTGGCCGGCACCGCGTTGCTGCACTCGGCCCTGGTGATGGAAAAACGCGAAGCCCTCAAAGTGTGGACGGTGCTGCTTGCGATCCTCACGTTTTCGCTGAGCCTTATGGGTGCGTTTCTGGTTCGCTCCGGCGTGCTCTCCTCCGTGCACGCGTTTGCCGTCGACCCCGAACGCGGCGTCTTCATCCTTGCGATAATGGTATTGTTCGTCGGCGGCTCGCTGACACTGTTTGCGCTGCGCATGAGCGCCCTTAACCAGGGTGGACTGTTCGCACCGATCAGCCGGGAAGGCAGCCTCATCCTCAACAACGTACTGCTGACCACGGCCTGCACGACAGTGCTCGTCGGCACGCTTTATCCGTTGGCGCTGGAAGCTCTCACGGGCGCCAAGATTTCGGTTGGCGCCCCCTACTTCGATCTGTCGTTCGGCCTGCTCATGGTGCCGCTGTTGATCGCACTGCCATTCGGACCGTTTCTTGCCTGGAAGCGAGGTGACGCGGTCGCCGCAGCCCAGCGCCTGATGTTCGGCGCCATCGCCGCCCTCGTCGTCGCCGTATTGGTCCTGGCGCTTGTGAAGCGCGGGCCATGGCTTGCCCCGTTCGGGATCGCACTCGGTGTCTGGTGTATGCTGGGTGCGCTCCACGAACTCGCATTTCGCATCAAGCTCGCCCAGATCCCTTGGCGCGACAGCTGGCGCCGCTTTACCGGTTTGCCAAGATCTGTCTACGGCACCGCCACCGCCCACTTCGGACTTGGCGTAATGGTCGTCGGGATCGTTGCGACTTCGGCCTATCGCGCGGAGAACGTCCTTGTCATGAAGCCCGGCGACACGGCCCGGATTGCCGGATATGCGCTGACCTTCACGGGTGCTGCCTCCGAGCCTGGGCCGAACTATACCGAACTGCTCGGCCGCTTTGCCGTGACGCGCGGCGGTGCACCGGTCACGCAGCTGACACCCGGCAAGCGAACCTACACCGCACCACGCCAGACAACCACCGAGGCGGGCATACACGTAGCGCTCGGCGGTGATCTCTACGCCGTCCTAGGCGATGAACAGAAAACCGGCGGCTATGCCGTACGCCTCTACTTCAACCCGCTCGTGCGCCTGATCTGGATCGGTGCGCTGATCATGTTTTTTGGTGGCCTGATGTCACTGAGCGACCGGCGGCTGCGTGTTGGCGCACCGCGCCGTGCCAGGGCCGCGGCTCTGGCGCCAGCCGAATGAGCTGCACCATGCGAGCTACCCGCTCCCGCATCGCTGCTTGCATGGCGTTTATTGTGGCCGCCGCCGCACTTGTCGCGGCAACGCCGGCCGCAGCCGTTCAACCCGACGAGGTCCTGAACGATCCCAAGCTCGAGCAGCGCGCGCGCAAATTATCGGCGGAGCTGCGCTGCCTTGTCTGCCAGAACCAGTCTATTGACGACTCCAACGCACCCCTCGCGCGCGATCTGCGTCTGCTCGTACGCGAGCGGCTCAAGGCCGGCGACAGTGATGCCGCCGTGCTCGACTATGTCGTCGCCCGTTACGGCGAATTCGTCCTGCTGCGCCCACGGTTTGCACTGCACACATTGCTGCTTTGGCTGGCGCCGCTGTTGTTACTCGGTGGCGCCGTCATTCTGGCACGCATGGCTGTCAAATCCCGCAACACCGCTGGCACCGACGATCATCGGCGCGCCGCCGGACAACCGCTTACGGACGCCGAACGGGCACGGCTGGAGAAGATGCTCGACGACGAGCATCGTCCGGGTTGAGCCGCGTGCGCAGGCGTCCGCGTGACAATGTCTGACGCCCGGTCTTCGTTTCGCTCGCCGCACCGCTCCGGTCGTGCACGTTGCCCCCGCGCCCGCGCAAGCTGGCCAGTAGCTCGACCGTCGGCAAGCCCGCCGTTTCATCTCCCGGCTGGCCAAAGAACGCCTGGATGGCCTTGCGTGTCGCCGGACCAAATGATCCATCGACCCGCCCGCCATAAAACCCCAGCGACTTCAGTTCGGTCTGCACCGCACGGATCTCATTCGGGCCGTGCAAAATGCGGGCACGTGAGAACTTTGCAAGTGTCCGGGTAAATGCACTGGCAGCAACGGCCGTGTTCGCGATCGCGTCGGACTTGAACCGGCGCACCACCTTGCCGTCCTCGACCAGCATCCGCGTTTGCACGTAGGTGCCGACATTGATTGCGACGACTTGAAAGCCAGCCCTTGCATCGCGGCTAAGAATTGGCGATCCGGACGACGCGCCACCCGTATCGCAGGTGTGCAGCACCAACGCCTCGGGGCTGTTAAAGTCGCGATTGATCCGCGCTTGTTTGATCGTCCCGCCGATCCGTAGCGTCTCGCACGGGCCGGAATAGGCAAGCTTCCAGTTCGCAAAGTCATGGTGGAACGATACCTGGACAAGCTCGTCTTTCGTGCGTTCGCCCGCCGCCTGCTCGGCCATCGCCAGTACGCCGCCGCGGCACACCGGCTTGGCGAGCCGCATCAGCGCCCAATCGCGCGTTGCATCAATCGGTGGTTCGACGCGCAAACGGCGACTGCCTGCAACCACCGATTGCTGCGGATTGCGGTACGTTGAGCCCGCAATCGGTGACGAGGGCTGGCGCTTAAGCGCGCGCAGGACGAAGCGAAACTCACGCAACCTCGGCCGGCGCTCTCCGGCGGTTCGAAACAGGCAGTGCGAGGCCGTGGCAACGACATTGTCGGCTACGCAAAACCCGGTGCACACGCTGCGCGCCTTGTTGTTGTAGACGAGCCCGATCGATCGCGCGAGGTTGCGATAACCCGGCGGCAGCCGGCGCCGCTCGTCCTTACCGAACACCGCTACAGGTTGTAGGAGACGAAGCGGCGCAGCAACTTGGTCCGGCAGCACGATCTGAGCGTAGACCGGGCCGGCTGCCAGCGCCAACACAAGCGACAGGCCCGCGCAGCCGCGCAGCATCAAATTGCCGCCGCCGCTGTTGCCCTGAATTTGGCTAACGCCCCGCACCCACTCACCTTTCCTATTGATGCTCGAACTCCCCTAACATTACAGACTTTTAATGCAGCTGAAAGGCAGCCGTAAGATGGCTCGCGCTAATTGTGTAAATAACCATCGAGTCCAGGCTGCATGAAGGGAATGTTAGACGCATGGAACGGAATTCAAATCTGATTGCACGTGAGCGCGCCCGAAACGTGAAATACGTGTCGGGATGGCGCTTTGGCGGAATTGCCGCTGCAGCCGTGCTCGCCACGGCAACGGCGATGCCGTTGTCACCCGCCAATGCTCAGCTCAGCAGTCAACGCGCACCGGCTTCTTTTGCCGATATTGTGGAAAAGGTGAAGCCGGCGGTCGTCAGCATTCGAGTCTCCTCGGGTGGTGCCAAACGCCGCCTCAGCCGCAACGAGGGCAATAACTTTGGCCGAGGCCGCGGCGGTCGCGTACCGTTTCCGGATCTTCCGCGAGACCATCCGCTGAACGAATTCTTCAAAAACCTGCCACGTGGCGGCCAGGGCGGCCAGGGCGGCCAGCAACCACGTCAGCGCCGTCGGGCGCAAGGCTCCGGCTTCGTAATTTCGGCCGACGGCTTTGTCGTCACCAACAATCACGTGATCAAGGGTGGCGACCAGATCACGGTCGTCTTCGACGAAAAGAACAAGTACGAGGCAGATCTCGTCGGCGCCGACCCACGCACCGATCTGGCGCTCCTCAAGATCAAGGCGAACAAGACGTTCTCCTATGTCGAGTTCGCGACCAAGAAGAGCCGCGTCGGCGACTGGGTGGTCGCCGTTGGCAACCCGTTCGGACTGGGCGGCACGGTGACCGCCGGCATTCTTTCGGCACAGGGCCGCGACATCGGCTCCGGCCCGTACGACTTCATCCAGATCGATGCCGCAGTCAACCGCGGCAACTCGGGCGGCCCGACCTTCAACCTCGACGGAGAAGTCATCGGCGTCAACACAGCGATTTACAGTCCGTCCGGCGGCAACGTCGGCATCGCGTTCGCCGTTCCTGCAGCAACGACGATCGAGGTCATCGAACAGCTCAAGAAGAGCGGCACGGTCAACCGCGGCTGGCTTGGTGTTCGCATTCAGAGCATCTCTGAAGACATGGCCGCGAGCCTCGGCATGACGGAAACCTTCGGCGCTCTCATCAGTGAAGTCACCGAAAAGGGTCCGGCCGAGCAGTCTGGATTGAAGGCCGGCGACGCCATCCTTCGCGTCAATGGTGTGAAGATTGAAAACAGCCGCGATCTCGCACGCAAGATTGCAGCCTTCAGCCCGGGCAGCACCGTCGACGTCGACGTCCGCCGCGCGAACCGCAACATGACCATCAAAGTCAAGCTGGGAACATTTCCTGGAAGCGGCAAGCCAGGTGCCAAGCCGAAGAAGCAGGAACCAGGCAAACCGACCGCCATGCTCGACCTCGGTCTCGGCCTGGTCGCCAGCACCGATGGCAAGGGCGTCGCCGTCGAAGCGATCGACCCCGCCTCGGATGCAGCCGACAAGGGGCTGCAGCGTGGCGATATCATTCTCCAGGTCAACAGCCTGGACGTGAACAAGCCGGCCGACGTCGACAAGATCGTCCAGTCAGCCAAGAAACTCGGCCGCAAGGCGGTTTTGGTCACCGTCAAGCGAGGTGACACCCGGCGTTTCGTTGCCCTCCAACTCAAGCGCTCGGGCTAACTTCGCCGAACCTTAGGGGAGCCGATTTCCTGCACCACAGTCCGGGCGATCGCGCTCCTCAGACTTGACAAGCCTCATCTCGCCCGGCTGCCCTGGTGGCGCCGGGCGAATTCTACGATAAGGACAATCGATGCGCGTCCTCGTGGTTGAAGATGATACGGAAGTCGCAGACTACATCCGTAAGGCGCTGGTCGAGAGCGGCCACACCGTCGACGTTGCCAATGACGGCGAAGCCGGGCTCAGTCAGGCGCGCGCTTCGGGTTATGACGTATTGATCGTTGATCGCATGCTGCCCAAACTGGATGGCCTGGCCCTTATCGCCACGTTGCGCGAGGCGGGATCCAAAACTCCCGTGCTCATTCTTTCGGCACTCAGTGCGGTCGACGACCGCGTCAAAGGATTGAAGACCGGCGGCGATGACTACCTGCCCAAACCGTTCGCGTTTTCAGAACTCCTCGCTCGCATCGAAGCCCTTGCCCGGCGCGCCCAGCCCGAAGACGTCGAAACGCAGTACGCCGTCGGTGATCTCGTACTCGACCGCCTCGCCAACAAGGTCACGCGTGCCGGCAAGACCATCCTCCTGCAGCCACGCGAATTCCGCCTCTTGGAATACCTGATGCGCCACCAGGGCCAAGTCGTCACACGAACAATGCTGCTCGAAGGTGTGTGGGACTATCACTTCGATCCACAGACCAATGTCATCGACGTCCACATCTCGCGCCTGCGCGCCAAGATCGACAAGAATTTCGGCTCGCCGCTCCTCCACACCGTGCGTGGACGCGGCTACATGATCGACGCAGGCGGCGGTGGCTAGACTCACGGCGATCTGGCGCACGACGACGTTTCGCCTGACGGCGGCGCTTGTTGCCGTATTCGCGCTCGCCGCAATCGTCCTCGTCGGCGGCATCTACTGGCAGACCAATGCCTTGTTGACCCGCCAGCTTGCTCAGGAGGTCATTCGCGAGTCGGCCCGGCTCGCGTCCATCGCGCGCAACACCTCGGCGATGGACCTGGTTGCACGCATCGACACCCTTGCCAAGCGCGATCCGAAGCGCCTCTACCTGCTGCTTCCTGCCGGCCTGCCGCAAGCCCGTGCCGGCAATCTCACGGCCTGGCCAAAAGGCGTCGAAACCAACGAGACTGTCACCGTCTTCCGCCATCCCACCGACAACGCCAGCCAAAACGAAAATCGACACCTCATCATCGGCATCGGGCGACAGCTTGGCGATGGCAGCCGCCTGCTGGTCGCCCGCGACGCTGATCTGCTGGCCACTCTGGCGGACCGTGCGGTTTGGTGGTTTGCCGCCGCAGCGGGCCTGCTTGCACTCTTCGGACTTGTCGTCGGCATCATCATCGCCCGCCTCGTGCTCTCTCGCGTCGCGCGCATAACCGCAACCGGTGAACGGATCATGACCGGCCGCCTGTCGGAACGGATCGCACTCGAAGGGTCAGACGACGAGTTCGACGCCCTGGCCCGCAACCTCAACCGCATGTTGACCCGCATCGAAGAACTGATGGCGAGTTTCCGAGAGGTCTCCGATAACATCGCACACGATCTCAAGACACCGCTCAACCGCCTGCGCAATAGCGCCGAGGAGGCTCTGACGAATCCCGGCGGCGAACGCGCCGGACTTGAGCGCGTAGTCGTCGAAGCAGACGATCTGATCCGTACGTTCAACGCACTTCTGCAGGTTGCCCGCCTCGAAGCCGGCGCCACCGACGAAGCCCGCGAACCGCTCGATATTTCCGGCTTTGCGCGCGGGGTCGTCGAGTTCTACGAGCCGGTCGCGGAAGAAGTTGGCGCACGGATTGCCTTCCACGGCGCAGACGGCATCATCATTGACGCCAACCGTCAATTGCTCGGTCAGGCATTGACGAACCTGATCGAGAACGCCCTCAAGTACGCCGTCACCCCGCGCACGTGTCGCGTGAGCAACAATTCTCGCCGTGGCGATGACGCCGACATCACCGTGCGCGTCCTGCGCCAATCCGGCTACATCAAGCTCTCGGTGGCAGACCGCGGCGCAGGTATCGCAGAGAGCGATCGGACCACCGCGCTCAAACGCTTCGGCCGCCTCGACGGCAGCCGCTCACAGCCCGGCACCGGTCTGGGCCTGAGCCTCGCGGGTGCCGTCGCACGCTTGCACGGCGGCCGCATCGAGCTCGACGATAACAATCCCGGGCTTGTCGCAACGCTGATTGTGCCAGACGATAGCGGCGCGCTCGACCAAACGTGACGACGCGGCGGCATTGCAATTCCGGAGGCCCAGCATGACGGATGCGGCACACCGACAACTCATGGACCGGCTCGATCGGGCACCGCTTGCCCGCATCAATCAGGACGCCACACCATTTATCGACGAAATATCCGCCGAGTGCGGCGACCCGGACCTCCTGCAGGTACCGCACGTGCACAGGCTGATCGCGGGTATCGACGCTGGCTCACCGTACCTCACCGGCCTCATTCGGCGTGATCCCGCGCGGCTCTGCCGTCTGCTGAAATGCGTGCCTGAGGAACACATCGAAACGCTCCTCGCCCAACTCGCCGGGCACGCCCGCTCCGCCTCCGATCTCAAAGCGCTCATGGCGGCGCTGCGCAATTTCAAATCCGAGGCCGCCCTTCTCATCGCCCTGGCCGACCTTGGCGGCGTCTGGCCGATCATGACCGTCACCACTGCGTTGACCCGGATTGCCGATGCCGCCGTCTCGGAAACCGTTTCGTTTTTGTTTCGCCAGGCCCAGGCCAAGGGCCAGTGGTTGGATGACGCCGCCGACGATCCGGCGGCAAATTCGGGTTATTTCGTACTGGCAATGGGTAAACACGGCGCCTCCGAACTGAACTACTCGAGCGACGTCGACCTCATCGTCTTTTATGAGCGCGACAAGGCCCGGCTTTCGGATCTGTCCGAAGCGCAAACGTTTTTCGTGCGTCTGACGCGCGACCTCGTCAAGGCGCTCAGCGAGTCGACGGCGGACGGCTATGTGTTTCGCGCAGACCTGCGGCTGAGACCGGATCCGGGCGCAACACAATCGGCGATATCGACGGATTCGGCACTGCACTACTATGAAAGCTTCGGACAGAACTGGGAACGCGCCGCTATGATCAAGGCCCGCGCGATCGCGGGCGACGTGGCCGCCGGGCAGGCCTTCCTTACGGAACTCGCACCCTTCGTCTGGCGTAAGTATCTCGACTACGCCGCTATTGCCGATGTCCACGCAATGAAGCGCCAGATCCACGTCCATCGCGGTTTCGCCGAAATTGCCGTTGCCGGCCACAACATCAAGCTCGGCCGCGGTGGCATTCGCGAGATCGAGTTCTTCGCCCAGACGCAGCAGTTGATTGCCGGCGGACGTCAGCCCGACCTCCGCGTGCGCCAGACGCTGCAGGCTCTCGACAACCTCGTTGAACGCCAATGGATCGAACCTGCAACGCGGGATGATCTTGCCGCCGCCTACCGTTATTTGCGCTGGCTCGAACACCGTATCCAGATGGTCGCGGACGAACAGACGCATCAATTGCCGTCCGACCCCGAACGTCTCGAGGCATTTGCCCGCTTTGCCGGTTACGAGACGACCGAGGCGTTGGAAGTCGAAGCCCGCCGTTATCTCGAAACGGTCCAGGCCCACTATTCGGTCCTGTTCGAAGACGTCCCCCAGCTCAGCACGACCTCCGCCAACCTCGTCTTCACCGGCGAGGACGATGATCCTGATACCGTCGCAGCACTCATGGCCATGGGTTACGAGCGCCCGTCACGAACCATCGCAGCCGTGAGATCGTGGCATCGCGGGCGCTACCCGGCGGTGCGCTCCGAAAAGACCCGCGAACGCCTGACCGAAGTGCAGCCCGTATTGATAGAAGCACTTGCGGATACCGTCGACCCCGACGCAGCCCTCGCCGGCTTTGACCGGTTTCTCGGCCAACTCCCGGCCGGCATCCAGTTGTTCGCCCTGCTCAAGGCAAACCCCGAACTGATGCGGCTTGTCGCCAACATCATGGGCAGCGCCCCGCGCCTCGCCAACATCTTGAGCAAGCGCCGCCGCGTGTTCGATGCCGTGCTCGATCCACGCACCATCAGCACTGCACCGCAACACGACGAAGTGGCCGAGATCGTCGCCAACGAACTCAGCGCCGCACAATCCTACGAGGACGCCCTCGACCGCGCCCGCATCATCGGCGGCGAACAGATGTTTCTCGTCGGCGTTCGCATCTTGACCGGAGTCATCGGCGCTGACAAAGCCGGCGACGCATTCGCGGTCCTGGCGGAAGAATTGATCAGCCAGTTGCATCGCGCCGCCGAGAAGGATTTCGCGCGCCACCACGGCAAGGTCCCCGGCGGCGGCATGGCGGTGCTCGCGATGGGCAAGCTTGGCGGCCGGGAAATGACGGCATCCTCCGACCTCGATCTCATCACTGTCTATGACTTTGATCCCGAGGCAACCGGCTCGGACGGCGCTCGCCCTCTGGCCGTCAGTCAATACTACGCCCGCCTCACGCAAAGACTGATCAGCGCATTGTCGGCGCCGACGGCCGAAGGGCTCCTCTACGAGGTTGACATGCGGCTCAGGCCCTCGGGCCAGAAGGGCCCGGTGGCAACGCAGATATCGAGTTTTGTCAGCTACCAAAAAGATCAGGCGTGGACCTGGGAACACATGGCGCTGACCCGGGCCCGGGTGATATCCGGTCCGCCCAGCCTTCGCGCCAAGATCGAGGATGCCATCCAAGCCGTCCTTGTCGCGCCGCGCGACCACGCCAAGATCTCGTCGGACGTGCGCGACATGCGCGCGCGCATCGAGGCCGAAAAGGGCACCGACAACATCTGGGACATGAAGCAGTTCCGCGGCGGCCTCGTCGACATTGAATTCGTTTGCCAGTTCCTGCAACTGATCCACGCCGCCGAGCACCCCGCCGTCCTTGATCAGTGCACCGAGACCGCCATCCGCAACCTGCGCGATGCAGATCTTTTGAATGCCGGCGATGCGGCGAGCCTGCTCGACACCCTCGCTCTTCTTCAGGCGCTCGGACAGGTGACGCGGCTCTGTTCGGAGGGGCCGTTTGATCCAGAGAGTGCGCCGGATGGGCTCAAGGCGTTGCTGGCGAAGGTTGGTAACGAGCCGACGTTCGACCAACTCGAGGCACGATTGCGCCACGCAATGGGCAAGACCGCGGCGATCTTCGAAAAAATCGTAAATTGACGTGTTTATCGATCTTCCGGCGACGGGTTCGCCCGCTGCCGACCGTTGTCCTGATAGAGCGGGCAAAACTGCCCGCGATCGATGAGGAGATTTTCATGCCAAGCAAGAAGTTCTGGATCGTCACCGGCCTTCTCGTAGCCGGAGCCGGGGCAACGGCGGTGGCGGCCCAAGGTTACATGAAACGGGGCTACGTTCATGAGGTCCACGACCGCGGCGGCTATCATCACGGGATGGATGAATTTCGCGGCAAGCGACGCGGCTGGTGGCGGCGTGGCCCCGTGACCAAGGAAGACTTTGACGCGCGCACCAGGACCCGGTTCGCACGCATGGATGCCAACGGCGACGGCGTCGTCGACACCGATGAAGCCCGCAAGCTCATCGAAAGGCGCATGGAGCGACGGGGCCGACGCTGGCAACGCCGTCGCCAACGCTTCGCTCAGCGCATGATGCGTCGCTTCGACACGGACCGGGACGGCAAGGTGACCGCTGCCGAGTTCGAAGGCCGCGTCGGCGAAATGTTCGCACGCTTTGACCTCGACAGTGACGGCCGCATCACCGATGCGGACCTGCCGCCGATGATGCGCGGTCGCGAAATCCTGAGCGGCAAAGGCTGGGTTGGCCGTCGCGGCCACGGCCGGCGCGGGCGACGTTTCATGCACATCCTGCGTGACGCTGACGCCAACGGCGACAACACGATCTCGCTCGAAGAAGCGCAGGCAGCCGCTGCCAAGCGGTTTGCACGCTGGGACCGCAACCAGGATGGTGCCGTCGACAAGACCGACATCGATGCCTTACGCCAGGAGATAGCCGACTATCGCCTTCGTCGCTTTATGCATCGCTTCGGCGCCAAGGACGGAAAGCTCACCCGGGACCAGTTCACAAAGTTTCGCGACGAGCGCTTCGCCAGACTTGACTTCAACGGCGACAATCAGCTTTCGCGCGATGAAATGCCGATGCGTCGTGGACGCGGCTGGAAGCGTGGCCATGGCTGGCATCGTGGCGACTACCACGATGGCTGGCGCGGCCGGCATCATCGTGGCGACATTGAAGGTGACCGGCGCGGACGCCGCCACGGCTGGCGTCATCACCGCGGAGGCGGCGATGACGACAGCCCGCGCAACGCTGAGCCGTCCGAGCCGGAAAACCAGCAACGCCGCCTCTAGCGCAAATTGCCAAGGTACAGCCGGATTTATCAGCCCGGCTGTATCGGTAGATGTCTTGAACTGCACCGTTGAGACGATGGCGAAGCCGAACACAGTCGGGAGCGGCGCCTATGCCCTCCACCATCAAGCGGCACACGTGATGGGCGAAGACGAAGCGGAATTGCTGGAGCGTGCCGGGGCCGGCGAGGCCTCGGCGTTTCGCATTCTGGTCGAACGCCATATCGCAACCCTCAATCGCGTTGCAGGTCGCATTCTGCGCGATGCTACCGAGGCGGAAGACGTTACGCAGGAGGCATTATTGAGGTTGTGGCGCGCGGCAGGAGAATTGGATATCGGAGCCGGCGGCGTCGGCCCATGGCTCAGGCGGGTGGCGACCAACCTTGCCATCGACCGGCTCAGGGCCGGTCGCCGCCTCGACGTCACAGACCAGGTTCCGGATCAGGACAGTCCAGCGACTCAGCTGTCCGCGCTCGACGACATCGACCGTGCCCATCGCGTCGACGCCGCAATCTCGGCGCTACCCGACCGCCAGCGCGTGGCACTGACATTGTTTCATTTCGAGGGCATGAGCCAGCGCGAGGTCGCCGGCGCCCTCGGCGTTTCGGAGGATGCTCTGGAATCGTTGCTCGCACGAGCGCGTCGCGCACTCCGAGCAGCGCTTCAGGATGAATGGCGCGAATTGCTGAGTGACTAAGGCAACGGCAAAAAAGGGGCTGAACGAGGACAAAACCATGGACCAGTTTCGTGACCGCCAGAATCTGATCGATCGGCTGACCTGTGTCGTGTCGGCCTACGGCGGCGACCAGGAGCGATGGCCGGCGGCCGACCGCAAGCGCCTCGAAGCATTCCTCGCCGAGGATCCGGAGGCACGGCATCTCGTCGAGCAGGCGCGCGCGTTCGACACCCTGCTCGATGCCGCCGACACCGCAGCACCCGACACCACGCGTGTCCTCACCGATCGGCTCATGGCACGCATTGCAGAAGACGCCGGCGCCACGGCAACACCCGCCCCCACGACTGGCCACATGACTGGCCCCACGACTGGCCAGGTCGTCGCCTTTCCCGGTGGACGCCGCCGCGATCGCACGCCACGCGACCAGAACGAACCACGGTCGATGCCCCCCTGGATGGCGGTCGCGGCAATGGCCGCCTCGCTCGTGCTCGGTATCGCGCTCGGCGCCAACGGCTATCTCGAACAGGCAACCGAAGGGGTTACCGAACTCGCGGCGCTGGTCGGCAATGGCGAACTGTCATCGTCGCCAGACGATGTGTTTGCACCGCTTGAAGAGGACTTCCTATGAGCGAGGTGAATGACGTGCGGGCAAAAGAAGTACGACGCGCACCACGGTGGCTGTGGATCAGCTTTTTCCTGTCGCTGGCGCTTAATCTGGTCGTACTTGGCGCCGCCGTCGGCGCGATCTGGCACTTTCGCTCCTCGAAGGTCTATCGCGAGGCCGGCGCACCGCGCCACTTTGCATTCTTCCTGCGCCGCCTCGATCCGGACCGCCGCGCCGTGTTCCTGGAATTGTTCAAACGGCAACGTCCGGAGCTTCAGCGCCTGCGTGGTGACCTGAGAGCAGCGCGTGCAAGCGCCGCAGACGCAATGGCCGGCGAACCGTTTGACGGCGAGCGGTTTGCCGCAGCCAATCGCCGCCTCAATGAAGCACGCACCCGCCTGCATCAGGCGCGAAGCCAGATCCTGCCGATGATCGCCGAGAAAATGACATTCGAGGAACGACAAAAATTCGTCGAGTGGCGCCGCCGGCATTGGCGTCGCTGGCGCAAGTGGCACCACCGCGATTGACCGCACCTCACGCGCTATCCCATCGTCGCGGCCGAGCACACCGTCATTGCAGCCAATTGATCTTGGTCAATGCCCCACCATGGCACCTGATGTGTTGCTGGTGCGCTAACCAACCGAGCGCGGAGACCAGGTGCATGCAACCGGCACTCGTCAGCAAGTTCGCGGGTGCCGTCCCGCGCTATACGAGTTATCCCACGGCACCGCACTTTCGACCCGATGTCGATGATACGACCTACGCACGCTGGCTTTCGGGCATCGATGCCGCGCGGCCCGTCTCACTCTACCTGCACATCCCGTTCTGCGACTCCTTGTGCTGGTACTGCGGCTGCAACACCAAAATGGTCGCGCGCTACGATCCCGTGCACAATTATGTCGACACACTTCTCGCTGAAATCGCACTCGTTGCAAGCAAATTACGCGAACGCCTGGCCGTCAGTCATATCCACTTCGGTGGCGGCTCCCCGAGTATTCTTGCGCCATCCGATATTGAACGCATCTCGGCGGCCCTGCACACCAGTTACGACATCGCAACCGACGCCGAGATCGCAATCGAAATCGACCCGCGCTACATCGATCAGGCGCGCATTACGGCGTTTGCCAATATCGGCGTAACGCGGGTCTCGTTCGGAGTTCAGGATTTCGATCCGCGCGTCCAAACCGCAATCAATCGCCATCAGACCTACGAGCAGACGGCTGCCGCCGTCACCGCTTGCAGAGAGGCCGGCATGCGTTCGATCAACATCGATCTCGTCTACGGTCTGCCGCACCAAACCGGCAACAGCGTTGCCGGGACAATTGCCCGGGTCATCGAACTCGATCCCGACCGCATCGCGCTCTTCGGCTATGCGCACCTGCCGGCTCGCCTGCCACACCAAAGACTGATCGACGAAGGCACGCTACCCGTTTCCGCCGAACGTTTCGCACAGGCCGACCTTGCGGCCGCGCTCTTGACCGACGCCGGATACGTGCGCATCGGTCTCGACCACTTTGCAAAACCGAACGATTCCCTGGCCTGCCGACCGGTGCAACGCAACTTCCAGGGCTACACCAGCGATACAGCGGAAACGTTGCTCGCCTTCGGCGCATCAGCAATTGGCCGCCTGCCTAAGGGTTACGTGCAAAACTCCGTGCCCGCCGGCGAATACCAACGCCGCATTCGCGAAGGCCGCCTTGCCACCGCCCGCGGTGTTACCCTCACCGACGACGATCGTGCACGCGGATACTTGATCAACACGCTGATGTCCAACTTGCACGTCTCACGAAGCGAATTGCTGCGCCGCCACCGTGCCAGCGCGAAACCATTGATTGCCGAAGCGGAAAGCCTCGCTAGGACGGACAGCGACGGCCTCTTTGCGGCAACACCGGAGGGCTTTCACGTGACCGAGCGCGGCCGGCCATTCGTGCGCTCGATCTGCTCGTGCTTCGATGCCTACCTTGCAGCTGATGCCAACAGCTATTCGCAAGGCGTATGAACGCATCAGGTCTTCAAGCCAATTCGCCCCTTTTGGAACAGCACCCTCGGCACCGCAGAGATAGGAACGCCTGCTCGCCCCCAGACCGAGCCACCCTCGAAACCTGAACCGCCCTGACGGCCCGCGTGCTGGAAGACGAAATGGATCGACGTTGGCGCTTGAAGTAGGTCAGGCGCCATGCACGGCCCCATCCCGGCGTCAGTCGCAACGCACCCATACCTCTTCACGCAGCTCTGGCGCTGCATCCTCAAACCGCCTTCGCCCACCCCCACTCGCGACCATGGGTGGCGACAGACGTTCAGCGATTTTCAACCGCTCTGGATAGTCGCGCACGAAGTTCCAGGCTGTCACGTTCTTGCTCCCCGCGAGCGCCCTCACGCTTCCCGGCGACCACCGTAGTCCGATGTAAGCCTCGCTCGGATACATGACATGGCCCTTGAGAAAAGTGTGCCCCAAGCCGAAGAGATGTCCGAGCTCATGTGCCAGGCGCTTGACGGTTTGTTCCTTATTTCCCGCTTGAACCATGGCCGCTCCGAACAGTTGGCTGCTAAGTCCACGGATCGGACTGCCGCTTCGCGGCGACCATTCCCGGCCCGTCAGCAGCACATAGATGTCGCTCTTGCCGTGCCTCTGCAACCGATCGATCTCTTGCGGCCATCGCCACCCGGACAAGAGTTGGTGCTGCCGCACGTAGCGTGCGACAAAGCTCAGTCCATGGTCCTTGAAGAGCTGATTGACCTGCGCGACATAGGCGACCGCCCGCTGAGGTGTCACCCCATCCAGCCCGATCGTCATGGCGATCTCGCGTCGCTCTTCGCCAACTCCGCCTCTTTTCCTGACACGATGAATGTTCTCGCCGCGCGGCGTCGCCTCACCGAGGACATCTGCAATACTGAGGTCATAGTCCGACGAACGCCATCGCCGCGCTTCTCGCCTCTTGATCACGTATCGCGCGAGATCGAGCGCAACCCGCCGTGCCAGCGATACTCCGGTCGCGGCAGCATCGACAATCGTCAATCTGCGCCGCCCGAAGCTGTAGATCCGGTTATGAGAAGGACCATCACCGCTTTTTTCTCCATCACCCACGTAGACACACCTTCGCCCGGTCATGGCGACGTGGTAGTCGACCTCGTTGGCGAATGCCGTCGTGACGCCAAAGAACATGTCCGAACGCGTCAAGCGCTGTGGCAGTGTGACGAGTTTCACCGCGTCGGCCAGCCCGAGTGTAATGCTGTGGCGCGCCAGCATTCTGTTTGCCTGCCGCAATAGATCGAGCGCTGCGGCCTCACCGGGGCCGAGATCGTCGATCGCAACCCCGAGCGACAGATGCGGATTGGCATGCAAATACCGTGTCACGGCATTGCGTCGTGCAATCGCAAACGGCGCAAACGTCGTGAAGCTGGAAAACACCGCGCGTTCGACCAGGCCTTCCATCTCACGGATCTTGCCGCTATTTGGGTCAAGGCGCCTGAGGCTCTCCGTCTTTGCCGCCAGCAGCGCGACCTGCTCATCCGTACCAGCCGAATAGATCTGGTTGACGCCGACATTGATCGCAAACAGCGTTGCAAGCGCGATGACAGCGGCAATTATCCAGCGACGCGACGGCATGAAGGGTCCTTCACCAAAGCCTCGGCGCCTTGCAGACGACGGTTGGGTTGCGCCAACGATCATGCACATCTCGCAGCACGACGATCACACCAGCGCAATCGGGCGCACCGGACAGCCGGTGGCACCCTTGAACTTTACCGCCGAAAGCATGAAGCAGAAGCTGCGGACATCCTCTTCGATTAACGCGTCCATCACCAGGTTTTCGATAATGTGCACGCCGGCCTCCGCCAGACAATGCTGGTGCACCGGCATGATGATTTCCGGATGCCGGGTGCCGGGTAGTACCTCCAGCGCCATATTGTCGGCGGCAATCGCAACACAGTCCTGCGCCGTCAACCAACGTGCCGCCGCCTCGTCGATTCCCGGTTCACCGGCGAGATAGCGCGCGTTGTCGGCCATGTAGAAGCGCCCCCAACCGGTGTTGATGCACACCACATCGCCCGGCTCAATTGTGAGCTTGGCGAGTTCCAGTGACCGTTCGAGATCACCGATCGTTACCGCCCGGCCGGCCTCCAGGAACGCACCGCCGTCATGGCATGAAACATCGAGAACAATGCCCCGCGTCACGATAGGCGGCATGTGCTCGATCCCGAGGTTGGCAAGCCCGAAGTCATCGACGGTCTCGCTCGCGCTGTATCCGCCATAGAGCGCGTCACCTTTCGAAAAGTGGCCCAGCGCGTCGATGTGTGTGCCGACGTGGGTCGTCATCTCGATCCGTTCGAGATTGGAGCCGGCATCATTTGTCGCCCCCAACTTGCGGCGCCGCCGAATGCTGCCGGCAGACGTTGGCCCTGCCTGGATATGATACGGGGACTGGTTCGGTGCCATCCGCGGTGCACCGATCTCGATGGTGTGACTGAGATCGATGATGCGCCCGTCGCGAACGCTCCGGAGTGCCTTGAGCGTACCAGCGGGAGTGAGCAGATGCGCAGCGCCAAGCTGATCGCCCTTGCCCCAGCGGCCGTGATCGTGAATGCAGTTGGTCATGATGCCTGTTCTGGTTTGCGTGCGGACGGAACGAGGAAGCACACAAGTGTGCAGGCCCACGCCCATCATGTCACGATCCAATCGGGACGCCTGCCACCTGCCGTCCCCAACCGGGAACGCCGTGAACGCCTGCTCACACCCTTGTGATCTGCCAGACCGGACACGGCCAAGTTCACCCGCGATAGTAGCGACCATCCAATGCCCATGGGAGCGAACAATGCCGCATAGCCAGTTCCGTTCGAATGTCACCCGGCTCAGGATCACGGCCAGCGTCGCGATCGGCATCTGCCTTGCACTCGCGACCATCGTGACCGCTGCAAAGGCAGCCCCGCAGCCCGGTGCGCCAGCCCCCGCATTCATCGCCGTCGACGCCGACGGCAAGACGCATCGCCTTGCCGACTACAGGGGGAAGACGGTCGTCCTCGAGTGGACCAACCATCAATGCCCCTACACGGTCAAACACTACCGCTCCGGCAACATGCAAATGCTGCAAAAAGCGGCAACAACCGAGGGCATTGTCTGGCTGTCCATCATCTCGTCCGCTCCCGGACGCCAGGGCTATGTCACGCCGGCCGAAGCAAAGCGCCTGACGACCTCGCGCAAGGCGGCCCCCACCGCCGTCCTACTCGACCCGGAGGGCAAGATCGGCCGGCTCTACAACGCGCGCACGACGCCCCACATGTTCATTATCGACAAGGATGGGAAGGTTTCCTACATGGGCGCCATCGACAATCGTCCGAGCGCCAGCAGCGCGGATATCAAAGGCGCAAAGAACTACGTTGCCGATGCGCTCGAAGCTCTCAAAGCAGGCCGGCTTCCCGCCAAAACCTCGACCAGACCCTACGGCTGCTCGGTGAAATACGGCCCGCAGCCAAGTTGAGTAACACTCGGCCAACGCCGAATGCTGGCGGTTTGGCGCAGCGGCAGTTCCGTTGCTGCACGGCGTCGCCGCTGGCGCACTGATGCCGCAAGTGCGCCAGTTGGGTGACACGCCACTTAACGCAGGGGCATCGCCGGACGCCAGCCCGCGCGGATCGCCTCGCGCTCGTCACAAAACCACCGCTCGCCCTTGTCGGGCTCGATCCTGGTCTGGGCGTACCAATCGCTCCACGGCATGTGATAAAGCCGCGCCCCGCTCTTTGAGATATTGCCTTTGATGGCACAGCCCTGCGGCGCCTGTAATGCACCCTTTTGCCAGCGCGCACTGCGATACGCCCATGCCGGCAAACACGCGCTTTGCCAAACGCCGGCGCGATTCAACTTGGCGACCTCTTCGGCTGCCACGTAGGATTGTGAATACCGCCGAAACGCCCACGCCATACCGCGGCGCACCATTTCGGCGTTGAGTTCCAGGCTGCCGACCCGGCAGCTTGCAAGCATGCGCCCATACTTGTCGTACCCCCGCGACGTACATGTCACGATCCGGCTGCCGACCATGCGCTTGAGCACACGACGCGCTTTGCGCCCTGCAGCCCACGTTCCCCACCAGCGATGCGGGCAGCGCTGGCCCAATTCGGGCGCATCAATCCCTTCCAGACGGATCCGTCGACCGGCAATTTCGAGCGTGTCGCCATCGACGACGCGGGCATGGCCAAACTGCGATTGGCCGTTTCGCTCGATCGTCCGACCAGGCGTCGACGTCAGGTACAAACCCAGAGCCAAGCTACCGGCCAGCGTACAGCTGCCGGCTGCCTTGGCAAATCTCCAACTCAAAAACTCGCGCATAGGTTGTGGTTACGCGAGTCGTGCGGCAGTTCCAAGACCAAATCGAGTCACTTCAAAGTCAAATGCAATTTCGCTTGAAATTACGAATTGCAAATAAATATTAGATACTTAAGAGTGAAAGTCCGGTGCGCACGGAAACCGAACATGAATCTGCTGGCACTGGCACGCCATCAGTTTTCACCGAATCGCACGTTTTCGCAGTCAACCGGAAATTGTCAGCAGCCGGCCTTTTGTTGGATGTTGTGATGTCGCAACCGGCCCGCCAAATCACAGCGCGTCCGGCCCGAGATCCTCCACTGCCCCGCCAAACAACGCGTGGGATCCCATCCGGCCGGCGATCTGCCCCCGCTGCATTCGACTACCCGACGGTCACACCCAGTGCCCGGGCAAGGCTCGGGAAATCATCGACGACGATATCGTGGATCGGGTTGGGTTCGGGGTCCGGCGGGCCTTCCGCACCCCATTCGTCGGGGCGCCTGACAAAGGCCGTCTTGAAACCTTGCCCTTTGGCGGCGTCGAGATCGAAGTTGTGGCAGGCAACCATGCAGATCTGGCCGGGGTCCAACTGCAGATACCTGGCGACCGTCTGATAGGCCTCCGGCAGCACCTTGTATTTGCCAATTCCCTCGCACGAGAACACAGCATCCCAGCTAAGTCCGTTGCGCCGCGCCGTGTCGACGATAATCCGGAAGCTCAGAATCGTGAACGACGCACACACATAGGTTTTGCGCAGCTTCGGCAGCACGGCGGGAAAATCCGGCCAGCAGATGAAATTGTGCGGCGCCTCATAGGCGATCCGATACCGCTCCGCGTCGCTGAAGACGGAGAGATCATGCGCCTCGATCAATTCGTCGAGCGCCGCCCGGTGTGCTCCGTCGAACGTATAGCCCGGCGGTTCGCGCTCTCCGAGATTGAGCATTCGGCCGAGCGATTTGCGCCGCATCTCGTTGGCCAGTGCATGCCAGTCCCGCTCGAGACCGTGCCCTCGACCAACCTCTGCAAGAACCGTCGCAAACCCGGTATGCCAGTCCAGGATGGTGCCACCGGTATCAAACGTCAGCGCGCGAATGTCGGATAGGCTCATGATCAGTCTCCGGGCAGCATGGGATCAGCGGACTTTGCCATCTGGGTTCGCAAATCACAAACAGCGGACCGCCTCCTCCAACGACACGGGCGCATCACCGAGCAGCAGGTCGGCGATACATCCATCGCGTGCCGGATCGTCGAGCGCAAGCGGGTCGCGCGGGAGCAGGTGGTGATCGAAGACAAGCTTCGACCACAGAATACGGCGCGCGTCTCCACTTTGACGGTGGATCATCGCGCCCTCCCAGGCAAGCAACGCCGCCGAAACTGCATGATAGAAACCCGTCGTCACCTGCCGCATCTGCACCTCGCGCGCCGGGTCTCCGGAAACTTCTGCCAAACACGCGCCAGCCGATCGCAATCGCTGCCCAAGACTGCTCCGCCACTCCTGCGGCAGCTCGTCGGCCTCGCTGAGCCGCGCTTCGATGTCGGCAATGAAAGGCTCGTGACACGCATGCTTGCCGACGGCTCGGCCAACTACGTCGATTGCGACGACGTTTCCGGCCCCCTCCCAGATCGATCCGAGATGCGCATCGCGTACCAGCCGCGGGTTGACCCATTCTTCGACATAACCAATGCCACCGCGCATCTCGAGGGCGTCCCCCGTCACCTTGCGAGCGTCGCGGGTCGCGCGGAACTTGAGGACAGGCGTCGCCAACCGCAGTATCGCCCGCGCGGTCTGACTGGGCGCCGTCCCGCCGTAGCCTTCGGCCTTATCAAGCGCATCGGCGGTGTAGAACCAGAACGACAGCGACTGTTCGGCCGGCAGCATGATCTTCAGCATTTGCCGCTTGGCCAGAGGTTTGTCGGCGAGCAGCGTGCCGAACACCTTCCGCCCGCGCATCGCCGCCAGGGCATCGTGCACCGCGCGGCGCATCAGGGCGGAGGATTTGACACCGTTCGAAAGCCGCGACCAGTTCACCATCTCGAGCATCTGATTGATGCCGTCTTCGAGCCGACCCAGCGGATACGCGAGCGCACCGTCAAGCTGAACTTCGCCCGAAGCCATCGAGCGCGTACCGAGCTTGTCTTTGAGCCGCACGATCCGATAGTGGTTGGGTCGGCCATCATCTAAAAAACGCGGCATCACGAACATGCCGAGCCCGCGCGTGCCGTCTGGTGCACCGTCCGGACGGGCGAGTAGCAGCACCACCTTGCCGTCGGCGTTGGAGCAGAACCACTTGTCGCCTGTTATGCGCCAGTGCTCACCATCGAAATGCGCCCGTGTCGTCGCGCTGCCGACGTCCGAGCCGCCCTCCCTTTCGGTCATGAATTGTGCGCCTTGCCACAATTCATCGAGGTCAGTTGCGAGCATGCGGCCGAGGAACTTGTCCTTGATCGCATCATCGCCGAACAACCGCACGCAGTGCGCCCCGGAGTCCGTAACATTGATCGGGCAGCCGAGACCAAATTCCGTCTGATTGAAGAGATAGGTAAAGGCGTGCTTGGCAGCCACCGGCAACGGCTCGGTCCAACCGACAATGCCGCCCCGGTGACTAAGCGCATGTATGCCGAACTCTCCGAACCCCGCCTCTTCCAGCTCGCGGTAGGCGGGATGGTACTCGATCCATTGCACGTCGTTTCCGAACTTGTCGCGATGGTGCAGCACCGGCGGATGACGATCGGCAAGATGCGCGGCACGATCCAGTCGGCCTGCAGCCAGCTCGCCGAGCCGCTGGAGATAGGGCGTGAGGCATGTCTGCATGTCTTCCGGCAGATAGAGCGCCAGAAGGTCTTTGAGCCCGCGATCGGCATCAAAAAAATTCCAACCGCTCGTATCGGCCGCGACAGCCCCGGTCACAGCGCGGCCTTCACTCAGCACACTTCGATCGAGGTAGTTCAATATGCTCTCCCATGCCCATGGCTCGGCTGTCGCGGCACCGTATCGCGCGCCGACATCATCGAGACACTATAGGCCACAAATAATGATCGATGAAACGCCTCTGCATGGCCCGCAAAGAGCATGCCGTCACGTCACGGCGGGACGCAGCCGTTCGAAGCGCTGCTCTCGCACGCCACCCTGCCACTGATCGATCTCGCTCTGCGAAGTCATCACGAAGCCGACGCTCTCGTAAAGATGGCGCGCCGCATCGAGACCGGCAAAGGTCGTCAGGTAAACCGACCGGTAGCTCTGCGCGTCACAAAACGAGACCGCCCGGCTCAATAAACCACGCCCGAGACCGGTTCCGCGTGCCTTGTCGGTGACGACGAACCAGCGCAGGTGCGCACCATCTTGTGCGGCATGCACCGCATCAATCGTGATCGCACCAAGCATTACGCCGGTCGGATCGTAGGCGGCAAGAAACAGATCGCGCACCGGATCGAACCGTTCAAGGAACGCCGCCAATTCACCTGCCACCTTTGTTTCGAATGCGCGGCCGAAATTCCAATGCAACGCATAATAGTCCATGTGCAGCGCCACGACAGAGGCGAGCGCGCCCGGGCGATAGCCACCGAGCACGACTCCGGCCGGCGGAGACCACCGTTCACTCATGCCGCCGTCTCGTTGCAAGACCACACGGTGCAACACTCACCACATCGTGGTACCGACGACGGACGCCGACAACAGCGTCGTCAGAAATCCGATCAAAACCGACTTCGGCGCCAGTTCCACGATATCCGAACGCCGCTCCGGCGCCATCGCCGCCAGCCCGCCGAGCATGATGCCGAGCGAGCCGAAGTTGGCAAATCCGCAGAGCGCATACGTCAAAAGTAGCCGCGAGCGCTCGCTCAGCTCCTCCGCCGGTGTCTTGACAAGATCGAGGTAGGCGAGGAATTCGTTCAGCACCACCTTTTGCCCGATGAGGCTGCCGGCCGTGGCCGCTTCGTGCCACGGCACACCAATCAAGAAAGCGAGCGGCATGCACAGGTAACCGAGCAGGCTCTGCAGCGTCACCGGGAAGCCGATCAGATCTTCGCCTAACGCCAGCACCGAATTTGCAAGCGCCACCAGCGACACGACGACGATCAACATCGCACCAACGCCCGCCACCAACAAAATACCCTCCGATGTCCCTTTTGCAACGGCATCGACACTGCTCTCGGAAGGATCGTCAAGCTGGATTTCCGCCGTCTGCGGCCCTCCGGAAAAATCCGTCGGAACGGCCAAGCGCGCCAGCATTAGCGCGCCCGGCACGTTGACCAGGGAGGCGGCCACCAGATGCCCGGCCGCACCCGGCACCACGGAACTGAGAATGCTCGCATAAAGTGCCATCACGGTTCCGGCGACGGTCGCCATGCTCACCGCCATAGCCGCGAACAGCGCCCCGCGCCCCATATCGCGAAGGTATGGGCGGATCAAAAGCGGCGCCTCGACCAGCCCCAGAAAGACGCTCGCCGCCGCCGCCGTGCTGAGCGGCCCGCCTGTGCCGAAGGAACGCTGTAGCAACAGCGCGAATCCTTGCACAACGCGCTGCAGAACGCCCCAATGATAAAGCACGCGCACCAGCGCACTCAGAACCAGGATCATCGGCAGCACGCGAAATGCGACAATGAAAGCGTTTTGCGGTTGCGTCGCATCGAACGGTGTCGGTCCGCCGGCAAGATAGCCGAACACCAGCTGTGCACCGGCATCCGTAGCCCTCTGCAGAGCCAGTACGGCCTGGCCAAGCACGTCGAAGACAGATTTCGTCCAAGGCATCAGCAGCAACACGACCACCAGTAGAAACTGCAGCGCCAGGCCGGTCGCAATCACCCGCAAAGCGCCGCCAACGCCCAATTCTCTGCGGTTCTCGCAGATCAACCACACAAACAGCGGTATCGCCACGACGCCCAACAAACTCTGCAGCGCCAACAGATGCTCCGGCATGCGTCCCCCTGTGTGACCCTTCGGCATACCGGCGCGAGAACCGGCAATTGCCCCGTTGGACCTGCTGGTCCAGCCCCTACAATACTCGCCGGAAAGACAATTCGTGGAAAACTTGAGCCATAACAACGAAATCAGCAGTGCGGTGACACAATTGCACGCTATGCGGACACCGAAGACGTAAACGTGAGTCGCCGAATTCGACAGCCGCCCTGCAAAACGCCACGCGATCGCGAGCGAACATGACCACGACACCGCCGCCTGACCTGCACAATTACCGCCCCATGCGACCAGATCAACCAGGCCGCCGTCCCCCACCGCCGGGCCGTCAGCCCTCTCGGCGCAAGCGCCGCCGCCGTCCACCGCCGCAAAAGCGCAGGGGGTCGGCACTCGGCAGTATCGTATTCTGGTTCGCAGCCATATTCGTTTTGCTCGCGGGTGCTACAACGGCTGCGGTTTTCGTGCTGTCGCCGGCCGATCTCGTGCGTACGGAGCTGATCCGACAGGTCAAGGCCAACACCGGCAGGACGCTGACCATTGCCGGCCGGCCGTCCCTCACCTTCTACCCCTCGATTGGCGTGTCACTACCCAATGTGACACTTTCGCCGCCACCTGGCATGTCTGGCGATGCCATGATCCGATCGGATCGCGTCCACGTCAGCGTCGCGCTGATGCCTTTGCTCTCCAGGCGAGCGATCGTCGAAAAGGTCACGCTGATTAAACCGGTGATCGACCTGCGGGTCGACCGCAACGGTCGCAGGAATTGGGATTTCGCCTGGAACACCAGGCCGACACGGGTGGCCGGCCTGCCATCATCCCTCGCCACCACGTTGAGCGATGCAGCCCTGCCTGCCGCGATCACCAAGACCAGCGCCCGCCCTGCGCAAAACGGCGAAGGTCTAGCCATGCTCGACAACCTGGAATTGCGCTCAATCAGGGTTTCGAACGGCATTGTGCAGTATCAGGATGCCCGCTCAGGAACTGCCGAAGTTGTCTCCAACGTCGATGTGCGGATAAAGGGCCGGCGCATTGCCGATCCGATCACGATGGATGGTAACCTGAGCTGGAACCAGAAGCGCATTGATATCCACCTCCGCCTCAAAACGCTGCGCAAACTGCTCCACGGCGAAGCCGCCAACGCCAGCCTCAAGATCAAGTCAGCCCCACTCGATGCCGAATTCAATGGCGCGGTCGACCTGCAGCCGGCGCTGAACGTCCGTGGTCCGGTTAAGATGGATGCCAAGTCGCTGAAGAATCTTGCGCGATGGCTTGGCACCAACATGCCCAACGCCAAGCCGCTAGGCGGTCTAACGGTGCGTGGCAACCTCAGCGCAACGCCGACAACGGTTACCCTCGGCGGTGCCAAGCTGGCGCTCGGCAAGACCACGGCGACTGGCAGCATTGGCGCCCGCCTGTCGGATCCACGCCCGAAGATCTCCGCAAACCTGGGCATTTCCCAACTCGACATCGACAAGCTCTCGCGCCTGTTGAGCGGTATTAAGCCTTATCCCCGCCGCAAACCGAAGATCCACGCGAGGTCCGACAACGACGCCAAACCGAAGTCAATTGAAGAAATCCTGCGCGGCACCAAGATCGACAACGGCGGTGCCGGGCGATTCAGCACGCAGGTCCGCGGCTACAAGAAATCGGCCGGCTGGAGCCGCCAGAAGTTCGATACGTCCGCCATGCTCGCTGTCGATGCGGACGCACGCGTCAAGATCGACGGCCTCCGCGTTGGCGGTATGTCGATCGGTCAGACATCGGCACGTGCCACATTGACTAATGGCGCAGCCCGCGTCGACATTAAGAAGATCGCACTCTACGGTGGCAACGGTCGCGGCGTCATCACCGCAAAACGCGAACGCAAAGGCATCTCGGTCGGCGCCAATCTGTCGCTTTCAGGTGTCACAGCGCGGCCGCTCCTGAAGGACGCCGCTGAGATCGATAACCTCGACGGTAATGGCCAACTCACCGCACGCATCGCCGGTTTAGGTCACTCCCAGCAAAAGCTGATGTCGAGCCTGGCTGGCACCGCCAAGGTCGTCTTCACCGACGGCGCGATCATCGGCTGGAACATTCCCCAAATGATGCGCGGCCTGCAGCGTGGACGACTCTCGGACTTCCAGAAGGAGGGAACGTCCAAAACCGACTTCTCTGAGCTATCGGCAAACTTCCAGATCAGTCGCGGCGTCGCAAATACTCAGGACCTGCGTATGAGTTCTCCGCTCCTTCGCATGACGGGAAGCGGCAACACCGATCTCGGACGGCGCAACATCGACATGATCTTGCGCCCCAAACTCGTCGCCAGCCTGGAAGGTCAGGAAAAATCCAAGAAAAAGAGGGAACTCAGAGGGTTCGAAGTTCCTGTTCGAGTTACCGGCCCGTGGGACAGGCCGAAAATCAAACCTGACGTGGCCGGCCTGCTCAACAACCGGGAAACCGTCAACCAGGTCGTCGACAATGCCAAGAAGCTGTCCGAGCGCTTCAAGGGCAAGAAAGCCAACGAGATCGTCAAAGACCTGATTGGCGATCAAAACAAGTCGGGCACCGGTGCATTGCTAAACAAACTCTTCAAAAAGAACTGACCAGACGCATCCCTCCGCAAACGGACCTCCCAAGCATTGAGCGCGTGGCACAAGCTGGCAACTGCCGGGCCGCCTGCGCCAAATAGCGCATCTGGATGATCTCACCGGCCATTGGTCGGGGTCGGCGATTTGCGTCGATCCTGCAATTCGGCAGCTATCGCTTAACCTTATGATGTCACAATGACCGTCGTGAGGTGACCTGGTTTAACCGCTGTGAGGGCTAGACCGGCAGAAGAAGAAATTCTTTATCGTCGGGTGAACAAGATTTTTCCTTGCAATCACAATTGATTGCCTTCATATGCGGGGTTCTCCGTTCGACCCCCTGCCCTAAAGGTAAGGTATGATGTCCTAGACCCCAAAGGTAAGAGCGGACGGGTCACATCTGTCTACTGGTTGGGGAGGGTCACATGGCCTATGATGACACCCTCTTCCAATTGGGGATGGACTTGACTCGTTCAAGCACCGCCCAAAAGGAAGATTATGGTGAAACTGCGCGGGTAGCGCACAAGGTTCAAAAGGCGACGGAGGCTCCGGCTTCCGACAGTTTGCCGGATGAGCGCAAAGACTTCTTCATAGAACGCGACGGCGTTCGCTATGCCGGAAACCATCTGATCATAGATCTGTTTGGCGCCCGGCGACTTGATGACCTCAAGTACATCGAACAGACCATGAAGCGTTGTGTAGAAGTTGCTGGCGCGACTTTGCTGCATGTACACCTGCATCACTTCACGCCGAACGGCGGTGTATCTGGGGTCGCAGTTCTCTCCGAAAGCCACATCTCGGTGCACAGTTGGCCGGAAGCGGACTATGCCGCCTTCGATGTTTTCATGTGCGGCGATGCCCGGCCGGAACTTTGCGTCGATGTCCTGAAGGACGCCTTCGATGCGCGCGAAGCGGTGGTCAAATCGCATCAGCGCGGCGAAGACCTCGACCTGATGGAGTGGCAGCAGGCGGCATCCAAGACCGCGCCTGTCCGCGAGGTCAAGGCCGCGTAGATCATTTCCGCCTTAGGCGGAATCACACCGCCTGCCCACTCCCCCTCCCGGCCGCCCAAAACCACTATTGCATGGGCGGCCGGGCGGGGGAGTGGGACGGTTCCAGCTAAACCTGAAACGCTCTAGCGGCCTTTTCACAAACACCATCTGCCAAGCGAACAACGCGTACCACTCAGGGGCGGCACGCGTTCATATTTTGGCATCCAGTGTGCAGACGGCGCCAAGCTGGCGATCAGCACCACCTTGGCGCCATCGTGCGGCGCACGGCCCCTGACGAAAGGATCAGCCGCAATGACTCGTTGGATCGAGGAAACATTTCACCCGGACTGGCGGCCGGCCATTCGCGCGGATCGAATTCTGCACGAGGTCAAAACCGAGCACCAGCATATGGTGATCTTCGAAAACAAGTTCTGGGGCAAGGTGCTGATCCTGGACGGCATTTTCCAACTCACGACACGCGACGAGTTCGTCTATCATGAAATGATGGCACACGTGCCCCTCACCGCACTCGAGCGGCCACGCAAGGTGCTGATCGTCGGCGGCGGCGACGGTGGTGTGCTGCGCGAAGTCCTCAAGCATCCAAGCGTTGAAACGGCGACCCTGGTCGAGATCGACCAGGATGTGATCGACACATCCGTGAAATTCTACCCCGAGATCGGCCGCAAAGCCTTCCGCGACAAGCGCTCCTCCATCGTCATTGCCGACGGCGTCAAGTTTATTGCCGAAGCGCCTGAGAAATACGACGCAATCATCGTCGATTCATCGGAACCGGTTGGCCCAAGCGCGGTGCTCCACACCAAGAAATTTTTTGCATCATGCAAGCAGGCCCTGAAACCGGGCGGTATTTTCGTCACGCAGACAAGCCTACCGTTTCACACGCCGGAGCATCTGCGCAGCAACACCCGTGCACTAGCGTCGCTCTTCAAAGCTGTTTCGCCCTATATCTGCACCCACCCCTGCTATTTCGGCGGCGAGTTCTGCATCAGCTGGGCATCCGATGACCCGACCCATCTTGAACTCAGCGCGGCGACCATCGCTCGCCGTGCCGCACGCCGCGGGCTAAAGACGAAATATTGGACTCCGGCATTTCACATCGGCGCGTTTGCCTTGCCGGCCTACATGCAGACCATTGTCGACAAAGCCCGCCTGGCCGCTAGGCCCAAGCGACAAGGCCGAAAAGCATCCTCCAAGCGCGCAACCGGAACGCGCACGCTCACCGGAGCATGATCACCGAATGCGGATTCACACAGTCGCAGACCCCACGATCACCGCTGCGTATGATCAGCTGACCACCCATTCTGAGTTGCGCTGACAACCTCCCGCAGTCTCCTCACCGGGACGTGAAGGATCCGCGACAAGTTTTGAGTTGGCCTTTGCCAGGTCAAGCCCTATCTGGTGGCCTGCGGCGGGTTGCATTTGGCAACCTACCTTGCCGCCATCAACAACACTGCCGAATAACAACACTGCCGAATAACAAGACTGCCAAACAACAAGACTGCATGAGAGGTCAGGAGCAAGAAATGATCAACACCTGGCAGGGACGGGGAATTTCCGGCTGGAAAGTAAACCTTCGTGACATTAACGGCCTCGTCATCGTGGCCGCAGTTCTCGCAGCGACCATCATCATGGCCGGCGCATCGGAAGCCAAGCTTCAGCGCCTTGCCGACGAAATGGCGAAGATAACCAAGCTCGAAAAGCCGACTCCGATCAAGCTCGCGCATTGCCCGGTTGGCGACCACTCTGGCCACAGTTTGATCCGCTGACGCGCAAAGTCGCGGACCTGCGCGCGCATAAAACCAAATGACAGGGCCGGGATTGGGCCTCAGCCGCGGCTGAGGCCTTTTTCATTCAGCTCGCCGAGATAGCCCGCCCAACGCTGCTCTTTTTCCCGGCCGAGCTGCTCAAGATAGCCCCAGGAATAAAGCCCGGTGTCGTGGCCGTCGTCAAAGACGATCCGAACGGCATAGCTGCCAACGGGCCGCAATTCCTTTATCTTGACGTTCTGCTTGCCACCGACCGTAACCCGCTGACTGGGCGAGTGCCCCTGCACCTCTGCCGATGGGCTCATCACCCGCAGCATTTCTGCCGAAAGCTCATAGGAACTGGCATCCTCGTACGTGACGATGAGTTGCGCGCGATCGTTGCTGAGCGTCAGAACAGGCTTGACCAATGAACCGTCCGCAGCCTGCACCTCGCTCCAGACCTTGCCTGCAACTTCGCTATAGATCTTGGCGTGCAGGCTCTCCGGGTCGCTCACCACGATCGGCTGACCGCGGTCGGACGTGGCACGGACATCCATGTGCAGCGGCACGCCGCCAAGGAACGGCACGCCGAGCTTGTCCGCCTCCGCCGCCGCCCCGCCATGACCGAAAATGTCCGAACGCTCCCCGCAATGCGGGCAGACGAAGGTGCTCATGTTCTCAATAATCCCGAGCACCGGCACGTCGACGCGTTGGAACATCGCAAGCCCCTTGCGCGCATCGATCAATGCCAGATCCTGCGGCGTCGAGACGATCACCGCGCCCGAAAGCGGCACCTGCTGCGCCATCGTCAACTGCACATCGCCGGTCCCCGGCGGCATGTCGATGACGATGACGTCCAGTTCACCCCAAGCCACCTCCCTCAGCATCTGGTTGAGCGCACTCACCACCATCGGTCCGCGCCAGATGATCGGCGTGCCTTCTTCGACCAGAAGTCCCATCGACATCGCCTTGAGGCCGTAACCGCTCATAGGCAGCAGCTTGCCGGTCGGCCCGGCGGTCGGCCGCCCTGCAAGCGCAAGGAGACGAGGCAGCGACGGCCCGTAGATATCGGCATCCAGAACCCCGACCTTGAGCCCGTTGGCCTGCAGGCCAAGCGCGAGATTGACCGCCGTCGTCGATTTCCCGACGCCGCCCTTGCCGCTTGCCACCGCAATCAGGTGTTTGACGCCGGGAATCCCTTGCCCGCCGGCGCCGCCGCCTTGCCCAAGGCCGGGCTGTGCGCCATCACCGGCACGTTGCGCGGCCTGTGCCGCCCGTGCTTGCTTGACCCGCGCGTGCTCCGGCGCCTGGCCGCCACCGTTCGTGGCAACCGCCGGCTGAGAAGTGCCCGGCGCATTTTCAGCCGTCAGCACGGCCGTCACGCCCACGACGCCGTCGAGGTCGCCGACGACCTTCGCCGCCGCCTGTCTGAGCGGTTCCAGTTCTTCGGCACGCGCCGGCTCGATCGTAATCGAGAAGTAGACCTTGCCGTCGCGAATGAGAACCTCCGAGACCAATCCCAGATCGACGATATTGCTTTCGAGATCCGGCCCTTTGACCCGCTTCAAAGCATCCAGCACCTGCTCCTGGGTTACGGCCATGTTCTTAGTCTCCCGCGCGGTCGTGTCCGTCGTGTCTCTGAGACGATATATGGCGCAATCCGCCGTGCGACCACCGGGCGGCAGTCATTCTGCCGCATCTTTGGCAGACTTGGAGCCTCCCGTCACGTGGTCGGCCGCGTTCGCACATTCGATTGTATGGGCAATTTTAAGCCTAGATCCCGCTACCGGGCTGGACAATGCCTGGCCGTTTCGGAACAGTGTCGCCATATGCTGAAGGCAGGCAGACAACAACCGGGTGAGACAATGCGCGAATTCGAGGTCCGGCCCGATCCCGACGACCCGTCGCTCTCCACGGCGGTGACAGGCATCGACCACGAAGGCAAGGCGATCGACACCGCCGTTGTCAACGAGAGGCCTTTGACGCTGTTTCTGAATGCGCGCGAGATCGTCACGATGATGACCATCGGCGATCACCCCGATCTGCTTGCCGTCGGCTATCTCCTCAACCAGAACATGCTCCAACCGGACGATGAGATCACCGGTATCGACTATGAGGAAGATATCGAAACGGTGGTCGTGCGCACCGCGCGGGAAACCGACTACGAAGAAAAGCTCAAGAAGAAGATCCGCACGTCCGGTTGTGCCCAGGGCACCGTCTTCGGTGACATCATGGAGGACTTCGACAACATCGAGCTGTCGCGCGAGGCGCGTCTGCCCACGTCTTGGATTTATGCGTTGTCGCGCAAGATCAATCAGTCGCCGAGCCTCTACCTGAAGGCCGGCGCCATCCACGGCTGCGTTCTATGCAAGGAAGACCGGCCGTTGGTCTACATGGAAGACGTCGGCCGCCACAACGCCGTCGACAAGATCGCAGGCTACATGTTCCTCAACCGCATCAAACCGGACGACAAGCTGTTTTACACCACCGGCCGGCTCACCTCCGAGATGGTCATCAAGACTGTGAAGATGCGCATCCCTATTCTCATCTCGCGTTCGGGCTTCACGGCCTGGGGCGTCGACCTGGCGCGCAAGGCCAACCTGACATTGGTCGGCCGCGCCAAGGGCAAACGGTTCATCGCACTGGCCGGCCCGGAACGCCTCGTCTTCGACGCCGATGTCACCAAGGTCGCCGATGAGGACCGCCGTCATGCGCGCAAGGCGAGCCTGGCCGACGGCTGACGGAAGCATCCTTGGATTTGAGGCCGAAGACCTGGCGAAGGCTACGTCGCCGGGCTCTTGCGAACCGAGACCCTAGCGGGTGACGCCACCAATCCAGAATTTGACCACCGACGTCGGCGCAAGGTCAGGGACCAAACTTGCTCACCCCAGGAAACGCAGGCAATGACAACATTCGCGGAAGTTCTTGAAGGAACAACTCGCATCCCATTCAGCGACACTGAAGTCCAGCGCATGAATGACGTCCTGGCGCGCGACCAGCGCGACGGCGGAGATCTGCGATGGGGCGCAGCGGCCCGCCTGTCGGACACGCACAGCTTTCCAGACGGCGAAGCAGACCCACATGCAGCAGCCGACGGTCTCATCGTCATTTCAAGCCCGACAAAGCTCGAACAAACAATCCTGTTCGTAAAGGTCGATGGCGGCCGCACGTTTCTTGGCCGGCAAAAACCACATTACTACAGCTTTGTTACGCCGTTCGAAGAAAGCGATGCCGAGCGTGACTGGCTGCAGGGTGGAGTGTTTTACAGTTGGCGCCTTGCAACCAAGGCCATCGCCCACATCGGCCCGCTGGCAAACCATTTCCGCGCCGAAGACTCCCCTTAGCAGGAACCAATCTGGGAACGCGAGACCACGGGAATACCGCCCGGCGAATATCAGGAATCATTCCGGATCGTGACGGCAGCCGGCTCGCGGCAAACTCGGGCCACCTTGACAACCCGCCTCGACAAACGTTCTGTAAAAGCGGGCAGTTCCTGTTCGCTGCGTATGATCTGAGGAAGCCCTGATGAAACGGCAACTGTATTTTGTTCTTTTTGTAGTTTTGTTCGCTCTAACGAGCACGTATGCGACAGCCCAGCCGCGGCACATCGTGGCGGGATACTCCCCCCCGGTCGTCACGGAAAACATGGTGCTCCGGATACGCTCGCGCTGCGTACCCACGTGGTGCACCTGTCGTGGCGACACGAAAGTGAGGTGCTCCAGAGACTGCCGTCGAGACAATCAGTTCTGCAAGTGCAGGCTAGGCAGGTACCGCTGCGGGTGGGCAGGGCTCAGTCCGACGTGCGAGGAGCGTTGTGCAATTCAATGCCGTGATCTTGACTTCATTTTGCAAGCCAATTGCGTCAGGAATTGCGTGGCATGGCGCTGTCGTGGGGGCCCTATCGAACTAAAGAAATAGTCCCTCAATTGACGCGGAACACTTTAACGGCGTCGCTCGACGCGGGCGCATTGCATCGCGCCCATCCTCAGGCTTCAACGCGCTCCAGAACAGCAAGGGCATTTGCATTTTCCGGATCAGTCGTAAGAACTTGACCAAGTATCTCTTTCGCTCTCTCGCCGTCGCCGCCATTGGCGATGCGATCCGCGTAAGCCACGACACGGGCAAGCGTCCGGCGGTCCAGTTTGCCGCCGAGATTGGCGCCGTCGCGCGTTAGGATAACGAGGCGTTCGAGGCGGCGGTCCTCGGTTCCGAATGCACGCTTGTATCTGTCGTTGCCGTGCATGAAATCGTAGATCTGAAAACCGTCCGTGATGGCGCTACGGATGCAGTGCGCATGAAGCGCGAGACCCGCCGGCAGATCTTCGAAGTCCGGCGCCCGTGCTGCAGCGTAGAAATGCACGCGCCTCATCTTTGAATCGTGGATGTTGGCTTGCATGGCAACACGCTCGCCGTGAGACCACAAACTGACCAGTGACAGGGCGCCACTTGACTGGGCCAGCAGCAAGCCAGCTTTCATCCGGGCAATGGTCTCATCTCTTCCGGATGCATATTGGCCGCCCCAGCGTTGCCACCAAAGTTCCAGGAATGCGGCGATGTCGGAATCTATGGTATCGGGAACGGACGCTGCAATCGCATAATCTTCGGATTGTTCGATCTCGCGCAATAGGCGTCGGATTTTCTGCCGTGTGTTGCCGCCCAGTCCGGATAAGTAAGCATCAAAAGATTCAGGCAAAGCGACATACGGGCAAACGGTATGGTCTATCGCGGCGCCGTCGGCTGGCGTCATGCGCTGCATGGCAAACTTTTCGAGATCGACGCCTTGCAGAAACGCACGTCGCCGTCGCTGAGAAAAGAACATGTAGTCCAGATGAAGCTCGGACCAATGCATGCCCTCAAGATGCTTCCAAAACGAGTCGGCAACCTGCTCCGCCTCGCCTGGCGCGCACAAAATTCCGGCGTAATCGGAAGCCCCGTTTCCGATCAGCGAAAGCTTGTTAACGACACGACCGTCGCTGGATATTACTGTCCCTATGCGAAGCGGCATGAGGCCCGAAAACCCCGGGCGATCGTTACCGGACTTGGCACACAACACGGTCCAAGGCCGCGGCGATTGCCGGAGCTGTCCGAAAATCCAGGGCCAAGAGAGAAAAAAGTGAGCTTCCGGATCTGCGCCATGAAGTTCCTTCCAACCAGCTTCCGCCGTTTGAAGGTCTTCGAGCGTGTCGATTTCCACAATCCGCATGTGTTCGCACCGCAACTCATGATCGGTATCCTAACCCTACATCAGAAATACGGTCAGGCCAGCGCCTCGTCTTCAGCGCGCATCGAGTCCGCGATAGACCAGTTTGCCACCGAGAACGATGAACAGCGCTCCGATTGCGCACTCCAACACGCCGCGAAAGCGCGCATAGAACCTGCGGATCGTCGGTCTCTGGAAGGCCGCGCCGAGCATCGCAAGGTAGCTCGCGTTGCACACGATCATGACCACGATCGCGGCAAATCCGGTCGCGAGATTGGCGTGCAGGATTCCGGTCGTCGCAAAGATGCTCGTAATGAATAGGATCGCCTGAGCGTTTGACACGGCCGTCAGGAGTCCCAGGACAAACGTCCTTCGACCTTCCTTGCCGTCGGTGTTTTCGTATTGCGGCGCCGAACGCCAGTCATCGCCGACGCCGCGTTTGATCAGCTGCCATCCGAAGAATATCAAATAGCAGCCGCCCAACAGTGCAACGGCACGCCGCAACCACGGAAATGCTTCGAGTATCACAGACCAGCCCAGCAGCGCTGCAACGGCAAGAAGGAGAATGCCGCACATATTTCCGGCAATCGCCAGTCCGACGTGACCGGCCGAACGCGTCACCGCGACGTGCGTGATGAACAGCGAGTTCGCACCCGGCGTCGGAACGATCACGAGCCACAACAGCGAAAACGCCTGCAACGTGCGCAAATCGACAGTGAGATCCATTGCGCCAATCCTGTAGACCGCGGCGGCACCAACACGCAGTACCATGCGCCAAACGGAGTGTGACTTGTTTCAGCTCAAAGCCTGAGACTGTACGCCCTCGCACCGTGGTTGTCTGTCGCCACCATTCTTGTGCCGCCGGAACCGACAAAAGCCTATTTCGCCGCTTCCCGGTTCTTGGCAAGCCGCGCATCGACGAGCCTGACGGTTGCGTCAACCGAATCCGACTGCATGCCCTTCTGCTCGGAGATCGTCTTGACCAGACAATCAACCCGCTCAATGTTCGGCGCCCCGGCATATAACGCCCGTGCCGCCGAAGAGGGTTTCAGCAGATTGCTCGCAGCGTTGGCGTATTTCTCGAACGGTACCTGGTCAGCCGGATCAGCGCCCATCGCCTGGCACACGTCGTTGACCCAGTTGTAGACGGACCGCGACATGTCGAGGTCAGTGTGCACGGCTTCCTTGATCGAGCGTGCATCGCCTTCCTGGACACACCGGTAATTGCCGGTCAGCAGCATCGCCCACTTGGCCAGCGGCACGAAGATCGAATCGTGCACTTTGAGCTTGACCGGTAGCTCGACCTGTTCGCCGTCGACCTCGTACCGCGCGGCCTCGATGTCGGCCTGCATGTCGCGCAGCATCTGCGTCGCACCTTCATCATCGAACCGCGCCGCCTTGAAGTTCGTCGGCAGCGTGACCTGCAGCACGTTGACGGGTTCTTCCGGCGGCCGGAACGCCTGGGGGTCCGGGCTGCACAGCGTCACATTTGCAGGATCGAATCCCGCCCACACACTTGCATCCGTGTAGCATTTCTCGATGGATGCGGCATCGAGCCCCGGAATGCGCTTCATGAAGGGCAGCGGCGGCATATTCATGATCGACATGCATGGCTTGCCGGACCTGGCCACTTTGTCGAGCAACTCCCGCACACCTGGTGACCTGTACTGCGGCTCTTGCATCGCCAAGCAGATCAAATCGAAATCGGCCGGATCGACGTCCTCGGTTCCGGCCGCCTTGATCGAACCAGGAAGATCGCGCGAGTTAACCTCCACCAGGCCTTCACGTCCGCGTACCGGAAATCGCACCACCGCGCCGTTGCTGTTGAAAGCCTCGACTTCTGCGGGAAGGCACACCATGGTCGCTGAATGGCCGGCCAGCGCAAGCTTCGTCGCGAGCAGCGAACCATACGAGGCACCCATCAAGAGAACATTGTATTTCCTGGACATTTCGGACCTTCTTTTTTTGTAGCGCACCTTACTGACCGGCGCTGTGAACATTGGCGCTGGTCAACGCCTCGCCGACCGCACTTCCACCCCTGTCAGCCCCGCTGACTTTCGCTCTGGACCCTAGTGTAGCGCACCTGTCGTTTGATGCCTGTGTGCGGCTGATCTCTCAACCAAACGTCAGGTGCAAGAGCTACACTAGAAACAAAGGCTTGCTCGTGTTGCTTATGGTTCTGACAATTGCTCTCGACATCGCCGCGCGGGGTAGCAATTGTCAGAACCGGAACACTAGTCTTTCACCAAATTCAATGCAACGCCCGCCGCAACCGGTATGGCGACGAACAACCGGCCCCGGGTTGGGCTTCATGCTGTCCAACGCCTCGCAACCATTTGAACAGGGATTGCCATACGAACGCAGAATTTTCATATAGGAGGATATCGGGCCGGTCCGATCAGATCCGCCAGAGGGATTGGCCAAGAGGAAAGAGCCATGGCATGTCCACGTTCCGCTCTACGCGCGTTGGGTTTTCTCGTCACCGCACTGCTGATCGCGGTTGTAGCGGCCGGCAGCGCAGTTGCCGTGAAGCAGATCGAGTGGAAAACCCTTTTGCCGCAGCTCCCCGAGATCGACGACCCGCTGTCCGGCCTGACCCAGGATCAGCGTTTCGACATCGAGACGATTTCGTGGGCGCGCGGACTGAAAGGTGAGGAACGCAAGCTCCCTCAAAACAAGCAGGGGATCAAGGACTCGAAGAAATACGAAGCTCAGTTCAAGAAGGCCGGCATCGACGTCGACGAGCTTTTGAAAAAATACCGCGCATGGCAGTCCGAAGTTGAACGCCGCCAGAAGATGGTCAACACGTCCCTCGATGGCAAGGAGGTCCGCATGGCGGGCTACCTCCTGCCGCTCGAGTTTTCAGAAGACGGCGACACGGACTTTCTGCTGGTGCCCTACGTCGGTGCCTGCATCCACGTCCCACCACCACCCGCCAACCAGATCGTGTTCGTGCGGCTCGCCAAGAAGTTCAAGGTTGCCGATCTCTACACCGCCGTCTGGATTACCGGGAAGATGAAGACCAAATCGTCAAGCAAGGCCCTGAGCCTCATCGACGGTACGGCCGATGTTTCAGTCGGCTATCATCTCAATGGCCACACCGTAGTGCCTTACAAGGAATAGTGAGCCCGTCACCTGCGCATGGTTGCGGCCCGGCCGCTGCGCCTGGCAACACGCTGCCATCTCGCATCGATGCGGTTGCAGGTGCCTCAGTCTTTGCCGAGAATTTCCGCGATGCGATCTTCAGCGATCCGCACCCGGGCGCCGGCCCTTTCCTCCTGCAGCAACATGGCCGAGCGGGAATCGCGGCCGCCCCAACCGCGGTTGATCGCTTCCGTCATTTCCGCGAGCGTTAGATTGGAAAGCCGCATCGGCACGTCGAACTCGCGTCCCACTTCACACGCCAGCGCCACATCCTTGCGCGCGAGAGCAAGCGCAAAATCCGGCGGGTCGAACCGGCCCGGCAGATACTGCCGCGAGATCGAATCGAAGATCCGCCGCCGCCCCAACGCCCCCTGGCGCACGGCTTCCCACAGCGCATCCGGTTCAAGCCCGGCCTTCACCCCCATGGTGAACGTCTCCGCCAGTGCGGTTTGCAAAATGTAGCCACTGAGATTGTGCACCAGCTTTGCGATCGAGCCGGCTCCGATCGGCCCGACGTATTGCGGCTTGTCGGAAACCGCCGTGATCGCCGGCAAGCAGCGTTCGTAGACGGCCTCGTCGCCCCCGACCCAGACCGCCATCTTGCCGGTCCGTGCGCCATCCGGCCCGCCACTGACCGGTGCGTCAAGAAGGTGCACGCCTTTTTTCTCGAACATCGCCCCGATGCGACGCACGACGGTCGGCGAGTTGGTCGTCAGGTCGAGGATCGCCTGCCCTTCTTCGACCGCGTGGATCAACCCGCCACTGCCGAGCGTGACCTCCTCGAACTCCGCCGGCCCGGGCAGCGACAGCATGATGATGTCCGCACCGTTCGCGACACCTCCTGGTGCATCTGCCCACCGTGCACCAGCCGCGACGTGTTGCTCCGAGGCTGCCTGATTGAGGTCGTGCACGACGAGGCTGTGCCCACCTTTGATGGCGTTGAGCGCGATACTCGCCCCCATCGTCCCAAGCCCGACAAATCCGATGTTCATGAGGTTTCTCCGTTGCAGCTCAAGCCCGGTGGTTAGGCAACTGGTGCCACGTCGACGCGGGCCACGATGCCTTCGAGGTCCGATGATGGTGCCGGATATTTCTTGAGAACCATGGGATCGTGGCCCGGTATGATGTGATTGTCGTCAGCTGCGAGCTTGCGCAGCCGGCGATAGCTTTCCAGCATCTTGAAGATATCTTCGTGCGTTGAGAAGGCGATCTCGTGCTGAAAGCTCTCGTAGTAGTGCGCTGCGTCCGAGGCCACCACCACCGTGCCACGAGCGGTATTGACGGTCAGCGACTGCAGTCCGCGCGAGTGACCGGGCATCGGATGCACCGTGACACCGGGCAGGACTTCCTCTGCACCATCGTGGAACGTGACGCGGTCGCCATAGACCAGCGTCACCATTTCGAGAACATCCGGCAGGGCGAACGAATGGCGCAGGCGCTTGTGCGTCATCGCGCGCCCCGTGACGTAGGCGAGTTCGGTATCCTGGATGTGAAACTGCGCGTTTGGGAACAACGCCAGATTGCCGGCGTGGTCGTAGTGCATGTGCGTGATGATCACGTTGCGCACCTTTGCAGCATCGGCACCGATCAAACCCAAACTCTCGCCAGGACACCGCAGAAACGTGCGCCCGCGCGCTTCACCTTCGGCTTGATTGAAACCGACATCGACGACTGTCGCCTCACCCTCGCACACCAAGACCCACACGAAATAATCCATCGCCAGCGGCGCATCGTGCGGATCTCCACCGATGAACGTCTGCCCCCGTGTGCCCATCCGCTCACCGTACTTGATGGCATATATCTCGTATTCCGGCAGCGTCATGACCATCCTTCTCGCGTGTTCGCCAAGCCTCACTCACGCTTCGTCATCGATGACTTCGATCGCGACCCGGCCGGCGTTCACCGCGGTCGGCCAGCCCGAGTAGAATGCGATGTGCGTGATCAACCCTTTGATCTCGTCGACTGTCACACCATTGTCCAGCGCTCTGCGGATATGGCCGCGGAGCTCATCGGTGCGATAGTGCGATGCCAGTACGGCAACGGTGATCAGGCTGCGGTCGCGCTTCGAAAGATCGGTCTGCTCCCAGACATCGCCGAACAGCACATCGTCGCGCAGCTGGCCGAGCTTCGGGATGAATTCGTAGGGTGTCTTCTTTGCCATATCTCGTCTCCTTCAATTGCATCGAGAGCGTTTCAAAACCCGTCGAATGATGCGCCACTAGGTCGGCGGTCCCGCCACCAGTGCCTGGCCGAGAATCTCCTCGAAGCGTGCTGCAAAGCGGGGCCAGACCTCCGGATTGACCGGCCGTGGCGGGTAACGCCCTTGCAGAACGTCAACCAGCTGATCGGAAGCGAACCGCGCCATCTGCTCTCTCGCCTCGTGTGTCACGCCCGCGGTGTGAAACGTCGAAACGACGTTGTCGAGTGCCAGCAGCGGATAGTCGAGTGGCGGCGGCTCCTTGTCCCAGACGTCGAGGCCTGCACCGCCGAGGTGGCCACTTTGCAACGCATCCAATAGGGCGGCCTCGTCGTGCACACCACCGCGGCAGGTCGTAATGAGCACCGCTCCCTTTTTCATCATGGCGTAGGCTGCCGCATCCAGCATGCGCAGCGTCGAAGAATCTCTCGGGCAGTGCAGCGACACGAAATCAGAACGCCGCAGGAGATCGTCCAAATCGGTCTTCTGCGCACCGCGCTGAGCGATCGTATCCGCATCGAGGTAGGGGTCCGTCGCCAGCACGGTCATGTCGAACGCTCTGGCAAACCTCGCGACCCGCGTTCCCACGTGCCCGATACCGACGATACCGAGCGTGCGGCCCGAGATCTCATGGCCCATCAAGTCCTCGCGCGGAAACCCGCGTGCACGCGTACGCATGGCGCGATCGGTCTCCGTAATGCGTTTCGAGATATCGAGCATCAGACCGATCGTGTGTTCCGCCACAGATACGGCATTGCCACCCGCTTGGTTGACGACCAGCACACCGGCATCCGTACAGGCCGGCACGTCGACGGTGTCGTAGCCTGCCCCGCCGGTTGAAATGCACAACATGTTGGGCGCGCGCGCCAGGAATTCCGGCGTAATGTGCCACTGCGGTCTGAGTTCATCCCGCGACGATTGCACCTGATAGGCATGCGCCCGTCCCATCACCGCCCACGTCGCTTCGTCATCTTCCTGCTCCGCGACCACCAGCGCGATGTCCGCCGCATGCTCCAAGCGCGATACAAACTCCGGATGCACCCATGTATTGAACCGGACAACCGTTCGTGTGGCATTCTTCAATGGACGTCCTCTCCCGAAAGACTTGCGATTGGTCTTGCATCTCTATTGCTTTGACTGTGTTCTGCAGCAGGGCGCAGACGCGTTAGTAAGGGGCAGCGGGCATCCCACCGTCAACGGCGACGCCGGTAAAGGAGAGCAAACATGGCGACCACGGTCGAGGTTATCGCAGATGCGATGAAAGCGTCCGGCACGCCGTTCATCACCGGTCATCCCGGTGGGGAATCCGTTGAGCTGATGGACGCCGCCCGCCACCGTGACATGCGTTTCCTGCTCTTCAAGCAGGAGGTCGCCGGCGCCATGATGGCCGCGACCTGGGGCGAGATCACCGGCTCACCGGGATTGTGCCTGTCAACACGCGGCCCCGGCGCCGCCAACATGGTCAACGGAATTGCCTACGCGGCCCTCGATCGGGCACCACTGATCGCCATCACCGATCAGTACGGTCCCGCGACCTACGCCACCGGCCTGCGCCAGCGCATCGACCAACTCGCGCTTTATGCGCCGCTCACCAAGTGGTCGACCACGATCAACGCACAAACCGTACGCCATCAGATGTGGCGGGCACTGCGTACCGCAACGGCCTGTCCGCCAGGCCCGGTCCACTTCGAATTGCCGCAAACCGAGACCACGCGCGCGGCCGGCGAATATACGGCCGAACCGCCGCTTGTGGCCAACATCGTCGACGTCAATCCCGATCGGGCGAGCCTCAAGGCACCACGCACGATGATCGACAAGTCCCGCCGGCCGATCATCCTCGCCGGCCTCGGCACGCTCTGGGCAAACGCATCGAAAGAACTCACGGCCTTCGCCGAACGCCTCGGCGCGCCGGTTCTCGTCACACCGAAGTGCAAGGGCGTCATCAGTGAAGACCATGCCCTTCGCGCCGGCTGTATCATCGGCGGCATTATCGAGCGCAAGCTGATCTCGCAGGCCGACCTCATCGTTGCCGTCGGTCTTGATGCGATCGAGATGCAGCCGAAGCCGTGGCCCTATACCGCCCCTGTCCTGAGTCTCGCGGAAACCCCGGACCTCGACGCGGTTGTCCCGGCAACGGCGGAAGTCATCGCGCCGCTACCGCGGCTGCTTGACCGTCTCACCGAATTGACCCGGAACGGCGGCGACTGGGGCGAGGCCGCGGCAAAAGCTTATCGCGCGGACGTCGTCGACGCCCTTAACACGCCGGCAACCGGCCTCTCACCGCAACGCGTCATGGAAGTTGCCCGCGCCGTCCTGCCGCGCGAGACGATTGCCACCTGTGATGCCGGTGCCAGCCGCCTGTTGGTCGTTCAGAAATGGGAGTCTTACGGGCCACGCGAATTTCTCGGTTCAAACGGCCTCGGCTCGATGGGTTATGCGCTGCCCGGAGCCATGGCCGCCAAGATGGCGCATCCGCACCGTCCCTGCGTCGCCTTCGTCGGTGACGGCGGCTTCCTGATGGCCGTCGCGGAATTGCAAACCGCAGTACGCGAGAACCTGCCGATCATCGCCGTCGTATTCGACGATGCCGAGATCGGTCTCATCCGAGTCAAACAGCATCTCAAGCAGATCGAAACGTTCGGCGTTGCCATTGGCGGCATGCACTGGGACAAGCTCGCACAAGGCTTCGGCGCCGACGGCACCGTCGTGACCAGCGAGCAAGGCCTGACCAACGCCTTGCACGCCGCACTTGCCTCCGGCCGCACCACGGTCATCGGCGCCAAGATCGACAGCTCCGGCTACGTCGATCAGTTCAACGCACTGCGCGAGTTGTAGAGCCAAAGCGCGTCCGCCTTGAGTGGGCGCGCTTCGTTGCGGTGGCTCGAGCGCCGCGAGGAACGGCCGAGAGCAAGTTCAACGAGGTCTTTTTGCAATACCTCTTGCACATGATTTCAAGCGCCAATGCAGCAGGCACGTGCGGACATGCAAAATGCCATCGTCCTCATGGGTCTGTTGCTGGTCTGCCGTCATCCATCGCTACCTCCGCCTGACGGCCTTCGCGGTAGAGCACGTATAGGCCGGCGGACGCGATGATTGCGCTGCCGACCCAGGTGTCGAGGCCCGGCACGTCGCCGAATACGAGGTAGCCCAGGATCACGACCCAGATGAGTTTGCTGTAGTTGAAAGGCGCCAGCAGTGATGCCTCGGCGCGGGCAAACGCCTGGACCATACAAAAATGCGCTCCGGCACCCATCGCCCCGATGATCGCGAACATCGCGATGTGAGCGGCCGTCGGCGTGGTCCAGAAGATCGGCACCATCAGACTGGCCCAGGCGGTCCCGCCAATGCTGGTATAGAGCAGGGTGGTCTCAGGTCGTTCCAGGCTCGCGAGCCGCCGGGTCACGAGTTGAAAAAGGGCAAAGCAGATCGCGCCCAGCAGCGCCATCACCGCCGACCAGTGCCAGACGGCTCCGCCAGGCCGGACGATCACAAGTACGCCTGCCAGACCGATGATGACCGCAAACCAGCGGTGAAAGCCCACGCGCTCGCCGAGGATCGGAACCGAAAGCGCGGTAATGAACAGTGGCCCGGTAAAGCCGATGGCCGTGGCTTCTGCGATCGGCAGGTAGGTCAGGCTGACGAACAGGCAGGCAATCGACATCACGAGGAAACCTGAGCGTGCCATTTGCAGCACCGGTTGGCGGCTACGCAGCAGTGCAAATTGTCCACGGCAACCGAAATATCCCGCCACGAAAAATGAAATACCGACGAAATAGCCCCACACGAGCATCACCGCATGCAGTTCGTCCGTATAGAATTTGCAGATTGTATCGACCAGTGAAATCAATCCGATTGCCGCCAGCAGATAGACGACACCGAGCTTGGTCTGGTTGAGCGGCACGCGGCGTCCTCGGCGATCAGGAAGGTTTCAGCGCGGATCACGGCGACTGAATCGCCAGGCTGGCGTGGGACCATAGCGCCAGCATCCAAGGATGCGCAATCATTCTGTCAGATCGCATTCGCCAACTGCAGAGCACCGCAGTCAGCTGGCGAGGAAGAACTCCCCGCCAGCCGACGCCTATCGTGCAAGATGTTGGGACCGGTCGAACTAGCGTCGGTTGCGACGGCGGTTCGAGCCTCCGCTCTTGTTGCGCTTCATCTTTCGATTATTGAAGCGGTCGTCCGAGCGCTTGCGGTTGACCCGGGTCAGCTTGCGGCGGCGATCGGATTTCTTGACCGCACGCTTGTGCTTTTTCAAACCGACGGGCCGACCCCAGATGGACTTGTCACGTCCGATCACCTTGCGCCGCTTGCCGTGGTGCTTGCCGCTGCAGTTCTCGAACTTGGAATTGCAGAACGGCTTGGACGGCTTTGACGGCTTGATGTCGTTCTCGGTGATCGGTCGCGGACGCTGCGACGGCCGACGCGGCGGCGGCACTTTGCTAATCGGCCGACGTGGCGGCGGCAGCTTGCCAACCGGCTTACGCCGCGGCGGAACCCTGCGCGCCGCTTGGCGCGGAGGCGACACCCGTCGCGCCGGCTTTCGAACGGAAGGCAGACCGATACGCACGCGGTCATCAAGGATCGCCTCGCCAATCTTCTTGACGATACGGGCGCCACGCTTGACTCTGCGTACACCCTCTTTGCCGACTTCCTTGACGGCGCCACCGACCTTCTTTGCACCGTTGACGGCGGTACGGCCGACCTTCTTTGCACCGTTCACAGCGGTACGGCCGACCGTCTTGGCTGCACCGACAACGCCTTTGCCGGTACGTTTCGCTGCATTTACAGCCGCCTTACCGACACGCTTACCGGCGCGCACGACGCCTTCCACGGCCTGTTTACAGGCACCGGCTTTGGCCGTCGGGTTTGCCGCGCGACAACCGACGATGGCTGCGCCTTTGGCGACCTTACCGGCACCTTTGCCGACTTTCTTGGCAACGCCGCCGACAGCCTTGGCACTCTTCTTGACAGCACCACCGACCTTCTTTGCGGCATTCTTAACGGACTTTACCGGGTTCCAAGCGTACGCCTGCTGGGTTGCAAAAACGTTCGCCTCGTTGACCGGCACGCCGACCGTGCCGAATGCAAATGCGCATCCGGCAACGGCGGCAAGCACGAGCTGCTTGCTCATCTCAACTACTCCTTCGTTTGCTTGTCGGCCGACGTTTGTCGACCGTTGTTGCCTTTGCGGATCGCGATCATCACGACACCGTCAAAGGCGCGGAGAAATGAGACAAACAAACCTGATCTGCAGTGCCGTCCGGAACACCTGCGCAAAATCACACGGACTGGCGGTCTTTCAGGATCGCTTGATTGCGCCGGCAACAATCACCGAACAATCCGCTGCGTGATGAGGCGACATCGCCCACTTGACGAGTTCGCACTGCCAACTCTCAGGACTTCTCGGATCACATTCGATCGAACATGTAAGGGTGATTGCACAGATCATCCGGGCTGACCGCCAAACACCGAGGGAAATCTTTCGCCAATGCCGCCAAGCGCCCTGACCGGAATAACCGTTCTTGACCTCACGCACACTGCGCTGAACCGGTTCGCCAGCATCAGGCAGGCTGACAACACCAACTCTTGCCGCTTTGGCGTTCAACCTTTCATCGCGGCATACTTGTCGAGCAACGGCAAGACGACGTCGGGCCCTTCGGACGGTAGCGGCAAAATCCCGCGCCGCGCACCGCGCTCAGCGTGCGCCTTGATGTCGTCGGGCTGTGCGCCGCGCGCATAAAACATACTCAGCTCGACACTGGCCGGATCCCGACCGATCGCATCGCAGGCGTCTTTGATCTGCGCCAGCCCTGTGTCGAGGCTGTGGAAATCACCTAACGGCAGCCAGCCGTCACAGAACTCCGCGATGTGCGCCGCTGTTTTCGGCCCGACTGCGCCGCCCATCAGGATCGGTGGATGCGGTCGCTGCACGGGTTTCGGCCAGGCCCAGCTCTTCTCAAACCGAATGAGTTCACCCTCGAAACCCGCCTCGTCCTGCGTCCAGAGTGCCTTGACCAGCAAGATCTTTTCTCTGAGCAACGCGCGCCTCTGATGGAATGCAACGCCATGATTGCGCATTTCTTCGACGCACCACCCGTAGCCGATGCCAAGCTCGAAGCGGCCGTTGGAGATCATGTCCAGGCTTGCAACTTCTTTCGCCAGCCAGATAGGGTCCCGCTGTGCGACAAGCGTGATCCCCGTGCCGAGCCGGATCTTTTCGGTAACGGCAGCACAGGCTGCCAGGCCGACGAACTGATCGTGCGCACGCCAGTACATCTCTGGTAACGGCGGCGACCCCTTGCGCCCGCCCCATGGCGTCTCACGGCTGACCGGAATGTGGCTGTGCTCGGGAAACCAGAGCGACTCGAAACCACGTGCCTCGACTTCTTTGGCAAGTTGAACCGGCTGGATCGACTTGTCCGTTGGAAAGATCATTACGCCAATATCCATGCCATCGCTCCTGCTGCAAAACGCTTGCCTGCCGATCTATGAAACCTAGCAGCCGAAGGACTAACCAGGCGAATCCTTCACACCTGCCTCCGGGTAATTCGTCTGCCGCACATGCCTGTCCGGTATTCCTAAGGCGCGACGGCGAGCCGCACCGAACCAAGAGTACGCACTACGATCGGCACTGTCTTGCAGCTGCGATTGCAGCCGTCGCAGCCTCTCCAACGGCTTGCGCGAGCCTGCCACCGTATCCGGCCCGGACCGCACCGACAGCGAAGAGACCGGGTGTCCGCGTTTGCAGATCTTGATCGGTCTCGATACGGCCGCTGCCATCGAGGGTTGCCAAATCGGCAAACACCCCGGAATTGGCATCGAGACCGATGAAGACGAACACGCCATCGCACCCGAAATCTTCCGTTGCGTCTGCGCCGTGATCCCGAAGCCTGACCGCCGAAACGTTCTGATCTCCCAGAATTTCCCGAACCTCACACATCTCTCTGACATCTATCGCCTGAGAAGCCGTCACCCGGTCGATATACGCCTGACGGCCCGTCAGACGGGTGCGCGCAACCACCGTGACCCTTGAAGCAAAGTTTGCAAGGTGCAGCGCCTCCTCGAGAGCGGCATCGCCGCCGCCGACCACCACCGCGTGCTTGCCCTCGTAAAGGGACCCGTCGCACCAAGCGCATTGGGATACGCCCCGACCAACCAGTTCGTGCGCCCCGGGCACGTCGAGCATGCGCAGACGCGCACCCGTAGCAACAATGACCCGATGGGCGAAAATCTCACCAGCGCCGTATGTGATGCAAAACCGATCCGCATCGACCACGACGGACATCGCATCCGCCACAATCTCACTGACCCCGCCCGCGGCGTTCGCAGACAACAGCGCAGCCGCAAGGTCGATGCCCGACACCGGCTCGCCACCACCGGCAAAGCCGCTCAGCTCACCGACGTTGCAAACCAGCCCGCCAATCGGTTCAACGCCGATCAAATGAACAACCGAACACCCCGCCAGGAGAGCATGCTGGACGGCGGTAAGGCCGGCAATCCCGCCACCAATGACGGCAATATCGAACTGGCCCATTATTCCTCGCGTTCTCCTTTGGCAAATACGATAATCCATCGCCTGTTCGATGGATCATGCCGCTCCCTGTACACGATCCGGGCTATGGCACATAATCCGCGCACTTGGCTCCCTGCTCGGGGCCCGCACCTTGTCACTCATCCGTAAGGGGCGAATTCATGCGCATCGTCAATCCAACATTTGGCGTCAGTATCGCAGGCGATGAAGAGCTGGCCGGCCGGCCGCTCGACTGGCACAATGACCCAATCGCGCTGTTCTCGAACTCGAAGCCGAACGCGCGCGAATTGATGGACGGCCTCAAGGCCAAGCTCGCCGCGATTCGCCCGGTGGACAACGTCGACTTCATCTATAAGCCCAGCGCCAGCCAGCCGGCCACAGCCGCGCTGATCGATGAAGTTGCACAAAAATATCGCGCAGCATTGCTCGCGCTCGGAGATTGAGGCTCCTGTTCGTCGTGGAGTTTCCATGACAGCATCGAATTGGAAAAGCGCGGCGTGACGGCCTATGTGATCGCATCGGAGACGTTCGTGCCGCTGGTTCTCGCGCAGGCCCGCGCGCGCAAGCTCGAGGCAAAGCTCATCGTCGTCAAACACCCGGTCGGTGGGCTCAACGCCGAGGAGTTGGTCGAGCGTATCGACACCGCCTATGCAGCGCTCACCGATATCATCGCTGCCTGACGCCACTTCGTAATTCGCACGCGTGTGGCAGAACAAGCTCGGGTCGGCGCATGCATTATCTCGTTACTCAGGACCGCAGCTTGCGACATGAACGATCCCCTTGACCGCGAATTCATCGACGTAGAGGACACCTCGGTCGAAGCATTCAATGAGATGGCCGAGACCGCGGGGTGGAGCGACGGCCTGCCGCTTTACGTGCCGACCGAGGACGCGGTGGGACGGTTGGTCGAAACCGTTCGCGGTGACAACGAGCCGATCGGCCCGGTGCCGCCGCGCCAGATCGTTCCGACAATGAAAAGCCTGGCTGCAAACGCTGTCATGGCCGGCTGCAAACCGGATTATTTTCCCGCCGTCGTTGCAGCTCTCCGCGCCTGCCTGGAGCCCGACTACAATCTGCATGGCACCTTGGCGACGACGCATCCGTGCACCAATATGATCATGCTCAACGGTCCCTTGCGAAACGAGATCGATGTCAATTGCGGCTCGAACTGTTTCGGCCAGGGTCGGCGCGCCAACGCAGCCATCGGGCGCGCCTTGCAACTCATCATGCTCAATATTGCCGGTGCCCAGCCGGGAGACATGGACCGCGCAACGCAGGGATCACCGGGAAAGTATACGTTCTGCTTCGGCGAAAACGAGGAAGAGAGCCCGTGGGAGCCCTACCACGTCCGTAAAGGATTTGGTGCCACCGATAGCATTGTCACAACGATGGCAGCCGAACCGCCACACAACATCAACGACCACGGCTCGAATACCGGCACGGGCATATTGCAGACCATCGCCGGAACGATGGCCCAAGCCGGCTCCAACAACGTCTACCTCAACGGGCCGATGTTTGTTGTCTTCGGCCCGGAGCACGCCAGGACCATCGCCCGCGACGGCTTCAGCGTGCCGACCGTGCAGGAATACCTCCAGGAACACTCCAAGGTCCACGTGTCGCGCATTTCACCGGAAAACCTTGAGAGCTGGATTGGACAGGATCGCCACGCCATTGGCGACCACTACTATCCGGCACAGTCGCCGTCGGACATCCAGATTGCCGTCGCCGGCGGGGCGGGCAAACATTCTGCGTTCATACCGGCGTTCGGGAATACCGCCGCTTCGAGCGTAATCGTCGGCAAGGCGTGACGAACGGCATGAGTATTTTTGGCGCCTGGCCGGTCTTCGAGGATGGCGTGACATTTGAAGACGCGCAGCAGGTCCTCACCGATGCCGGACTGTCCGACGGCCTGCCGTTGGTTCCGCCAACGCAAATGCGCCTCACGAATATGCTCGGCGGCGTAGCGCAGGATCCTGCGCAGCCGCTCGGCCTCATGCCCCCGCTGTTTCAGGAACTGACCATTGCCCGGGTCGCCTACAATTGTGTGCTGGCGGGCTGCATCCCGGGTGCCGTTCCGCTTGTCCTGACCGCGTCGATGGCCAGCCTCGAGCCATCGTTCAACTTGCTGGGCCTGGCAACCACGACAGGCACAACCGCGGTCGCAACCGTTGTGCACGGCCCGGTTTCCAAACACCTGCACATGAACGCCGGCGTCAACTGCCTTGCCCCGGGCAATCGCGCCAATGCCACGCTCGGGCGAGCAATCGCACTCGTCATGCGCAACTTGGCCGGCATGGCAACCGGCGCCGCCGACATGGCCACCATGGGCCAGCCCGGCAAATACGGCATGTGCTTCGCTGAAGCGGACGACGCGGCGTTTGCAGGTTTTCATGTCCGCAGAGGATTGACCACCGGCGACAGCGCCGTCACCGTTCTCGGCGTTTCCGGCACGGCCGAAGTCCTGCCCGCCATGGACGATGAAAACTGGGACTCGCCCGAAGTCGTTCTCGAACCTGTCGCCGTGATGATGCGCGCCACGCTCTTAGCCGGCGGCGGTGCACGCAAGTCGGACCGGCCCGAGCACATACTCTTGCTGCCGCCCGAACTCGCCGGCTTGATCGCCAAGCGAGGATGGACGATCGATGCGGTCCAGAATTACGTGCTCGAACAGGCCGGGACCGCCGACATAGGGCCAATAGCCCAGAGCGCCAATGATATCCACGTCATCGTCACCGGCGGCCCCGGCACCAAAATGACGGTCCTGCCGCTATGGGCAGGCGGCACGCGAACCATAACGCGCCCGTTGGAAGACCTCGGCTGATTGGTTTGCAAACGCCGTGCAATCAAACGAACCCATGGCCCCAAAGCAGGAAAAGTGCCGGCGAAGGGCAAACCCGACGCCGGCAGCAGTATCATTGCGCAGTATGCTTGTTGCAGGTTGCCGCCGCCGTTCCGCAATGATTGTCCGGCGGCAGCCACCCACGATTGTCGCCATAGGCGACCTCTGCCCGATCACCCTTGCGACCACGCAGGCCAACCTCGACATCGGCCGGCAATCGGGTGATGGAACCATTCCACTTTGTATGCGTACGCCGCAGCCGCCCGGTCGGCATCCACGCCCTACCGCAATCCAAGTCCTGCGCAGCGGCAACATTGGAATGCCAGATCAGGACAAAGCCGGCTGCATCGAAATCGGCTTTCTGCTTCATCGTCTCTCCCTTTCTCGGCTGGCCGCGCCGATGGGGCTTGCACCTTTCGCAGTCCACTCTGCCAGCTCCGATCAGTGCCGGCGCTCAAGATAGCGAGGCGCGCTGGAAGGAAAAGGCAAACAGCGGCAACGATTGCGGAATGAAGCGGCAAAGAGAGATAAGTATCGGTATCGCATCGGCTGAGATCGTGTCGTCTAAGGCGTTTCAGATTTTGCTGGAACCGTCCCACTTTCCCGCCCGGCCACCCAAAACCACGATTGTATGGGCGGCCGGGCGGGGCAGTGGGCAGGCGGTGTGATTCCGCCTAAGGCGGAATTGATCTAGCTGCGCACGATCATGCCGTCGGCAAGCGAGTACTGATAGGCCCTGAGCGCCGGTACGAGGCCGGCCAGCACACCACCAACCACGATTAGGCCCAGCACCGCCAATTCGCCGGCGCTCGGCGGGGCGATATCGAGGTAGAGCCCGTATGCGGCATCAATCGCGGGCCGCAGGAGGAACAACAGAAGGTATGTCACGACCACGCCGAGCACCACGCCCGCAAACGTCAAAAGCCCGGCTTCTGACACCAACAATCCGATAACCGTGCGCGGCCCCGCACCCACGGACCGCAGAATCGCGATCTCCCGCCGGCGCTCGTTGAGCGTCGCGAGGATCATGGTGATCATGCCGAGGATCGCCGTCACCACGACCATGACGGATACCGCAAGTAGCGCCGTCTCCGCCGTCCCCACCAAGCCCCACAACTCGTAAAGCGTGATGCCAGGCAGTATCGCCGACAGCGGCTCGGAACGGTAAGTGTTGACATAACGTTGCAGCTTGAACGTGGCGAGTTTCGACTTGAGGCCGACCAGCGCCGCCGTCACCGCCTTCGGCTTGAGCTTCATTTTGCGCACGTCATCAGCCGTCACGCGCGACCCTTCGCGTTGCTGTCCGCCCTGCCAATCGATATGTATCGCCTCGATCGCCGCCAGGCTGACATGCACGGTGCGGTCAACCGGTGTTCCCGTCTTTGCCAGAATCCCGGCGACGCGGAACGGCTTGTCGTCGTGTTCGGCAAATCCTATCCGCCCGACACCGTGCGCAACCACCATGCTCTGGCCAACCTCGTATCCAAGCTCACGAGCGACATCGGCTCCGATCACGGCATCGAAGAGATCTTCGAACGCTTGCCCGGCCGCAAACCTCAGCGGCGTGCCGCGGCGGTATTTGTAGCGTGAGAAATATTCCTCTGTCGTCCCGAGTACGCGGAACCCGCGATGGCTATCGCCAAGCGACATCGGGATCATCCAGGCCACTTCGGGCCGGCGACGAATATCTTCGTAGGCGCGCCACGACATGTTGTTGGTGGCATTGCCGATACGAAAGACCGAATAAAGCAGCAGCTGTATGCCGCCACTGCGCGCACCAATGATCAGATCGGTTCCGGATACGGTATTGGCGAAGCTTGTTTTGGCGCCGGTGCGCACCTTTTCTACGCCGAGCAGAAGTATCACGCTCACCGCGATTGCAAGCACCGTGAGCAGCGCGGTCAGCCAGCGGTTTCGCAGCGATTGCAGGGCAAGGCGCACGACCGTCATGCTGCCGCCTCCCGGCTGAGGATGTCCGTAAGATCCAACACCTGATCGAAGCGCCCGGCCAAACCTCGATCATGCGAGACCATCAAGAGTGACGTGCCGGTCTCGCTCAACTGTGCAAACAACAGGTCGAGAAACCGCTCCTGACGGCCCTGATCAAGGGCCGACGTCGGCTCGTCTGCCACAATCAGCTCCGGCTTGCCGATCAACGCTCTTGCGGCCGCAACGCGCTGTTGCTGGCCAACGCTGAGCGCCGCCGCCGGCCCCTCGAGCAAGGCCCCTTCGATGCCGAGCGCTTCGAGCAGCCGCCGTGCAGCCTCGGTCTCACTGCCCTCCTGCAAAACACGTTGCCGGCGAACGGACGCAAAACTGAGCGGCAGCACCACGTTGTCGATCACCGATCCGTAGGGCAGTAGGTTGAACATCTGGAAAATCACACCGATGTGCTCGGCGCGAAACCGATCGCGCGCTGCATGCGAGAGCTGCGCGATGTCCTCATCCAGGATGGTGATCCGGCCCGCTTGCGGAACGATGATCCCGCAAAGCAGGCTGAGCAGCGTGGTCTTGCCGCTCCCCGACGCCCCCACCAGCAGTGTTCGCGATCCTGACGGCAGGGCCAAACGGTCGATATCGATACCGAAGGCCTGCGCACCCGGCCATACAAATCTAACCTTCGACATTCTGACAATGTCGGTCGCCGAGCGCTCAGGCGTCACGTCACCCTGTGAAGATCTGGATGAAACGTTCAATCCCGCACTCCATCACCGCTGCGCAAGAACCGGCTACCGGACCTTGCTGAGATCCAACAGAGCGCGCGCCCGCGTCGCCTCGAACTTGTGCTGCCCCTTGCTCCCGATCGCAACAACCTCCAGCGCCTCCGCGCGCTTGAAAGTGTCGAAATAGGGCAGTGAGACATTCGTGATCGCCTCGACTGCCTTGCAGGTCAGTTCGTAAGTCGCGTGAAACTCGGAATGCTCGCCACCCTCGTCCTGCTCCGCCTTCTTGTCGTGACCGTGTTTGCCGTCATGCGAATGAGCACTGCGGGCCTTCTTGCCTACGTGGCCGCGGCCATGATCGTCTTTGTCATCCCCCAAGACGTGCTCGACGCGCGCTGATTTCATGCTACACCCCGCATTCGGCGGCAACGCGACGATCTTGGACAGATCCGCAAGCTTGGACTTTGCAGCCGCCAGTTTCGCCTTTTGCTTTTCACTGCGTGCGGCATGTTCAAAGCCGACGATGTCCGCGCCCGGCGCTTCCAGTTCAATCGCCAGGGAGTTGCCCTCGACAGCGATATGGAGACTGCCCCGGCCGTGTTCATGCGCGCCGAGCTGGCGATGCCCATGACCGTCGTCCTTCGCCTGAGCCAGCGAAGCACCGGCGATCAACAACGCCGCCACACCCATTCCGAAGCCTACTCTCATGTCACCAACACTCCGATCACCAGCTTAAGATGATCGAATGTTACGATATAACATTGCAAACATCAACCGGCGCATTTCTCACAGCGACCTGAAATCTCGATGTGCATCTGTTCTACTGTGAAGCCTTGTTCTGCGGCCTGCTTGGACACGGCCCGCTGCAGGGACCGGGTTCCCACCTCGATCGTCTGGCGGCAATCGTTGCAGATCATGAAGGCGGCTGGCTCGGTATGTGGCTCGTGATCGCAAACGACGAACGCGTTGAGGCTCTCGATCCTGTGGACAAGCCCGAACTCGATGAGCTTGTCGAGCGCCCTGTAGATGGTGAGCGGTGCTTTAAGGCCCTGGGCGCGGACGGTTTCGAGATCCAATATTTGATAGGCGCTCAAGGGTTGCGCCTGACCGTTGAGGGCATCGAGCACCACCGACTGGTTTTTCGACAGTTTTTGCTTCGATGGTGCTGACATTGCCACCTTACCCATTGACGATCCGGGATATGTAATATTATAACATCGCGAAATCAACGGATCTACCTGTACGATCCTCACAACACCGTTACGAGTAGTATTACGTTATGGCGAAATTCAAGAGCGTCGCCACTGCGGCAAGCCTGATTGCGGAGTTGTCCCACATCTTCTGCTGCGGACTGCCGATTTTCGTCGCCGTTCTCAGCGCCGGTAGTCAGATCGGCCTCGGCGGCGGCTTCGTGGTCTTCCATGAGCTCATGCATGATTACGAGCGCCTTATTCTGATTGGCTCAGGCATGCTGTTGGTGATCGGCCTGCTGCTGCATTACGTCAGCCATCAAATTGACTGCCGCACGACAGGATGTCACGGCGCCCATGGCGATTGCGCACCCAAAAAATTCCGCGTGGGGTGGATTTTCACGATCGCGGTCGCGCTCTATGCGGCCAATCTTGCCTTCTATGTCCTCTCCGGCCACGGCGTGGAACCCTATCGCTTTAGCTGACACACCCCTTCACCGCCGCGCCCCTTTCGCGATAGTCTCCTGCATCATCTGATGCAAGGACCTAGGCGATGCGCGAAGTTTTCATCACCGGTATCGGCTCGACCCGGTTTGGCAAGTTGGAAGGTCGAGGCGTCAAATCCATCGCGGTCGAAGCGGCGAACGCAGCGCTCTTGAGCGCCGGCATCGACCGCCAAGAGATTGGCGCACTCTATCTCGGGAATTTTGCTGCCGGACCTCTTTGCGGCCAGGAAGTCCTCGCCGGCATGGTCGCCGACGAACTCGGCCTTGCCGGCATCCCGGCGACCAAGGTCGAAGGCGCCTGCGCCTCCGGCGGCATCGCCTTTCGCCACGCCGTCCTGGCCGTCGCCTCCGGTCAGTGCAATGCAGCCCTCGTGGTCGGCACTGAAAAGATGACCCATGCCCGCGGCAGCGACGTCACCGCCGCTTTGAACAATGCCATGGACAACCAGGCCGACGGCCCGTCCGGCTTGACGTTTCCCGGATTTTTCGGCCTCGCCTGGCGCGCCCACGCCCAACAATACGGCACCACCCGAGATGAGGTCTCTGCAGTTATCATCAAGAACAAGGCCAACGGCCTCAAGAACCCGCTCGCCCAAATGGGCGCCACACTCACCCCCGAAGTCATTCGCCAGTCGGAGCCCATCGCCGACCCGTTACAGCTCTACGACTGTTGTCCGGTAAGCGATGGCGCATCGGCTCTGGTCGTCGTTGCAGCCGACTACGCCGGCGATGCCGCGGATTTGCCGATCCGCGTGCGCGCCGCGGTTCAGACGAGCGGTTCGGCACGCCTTGCCGGTCACGAAAGCCTGTGCAGTTTCAAAACTACTGAGCGCGCCGCCGAACAGGCCTACCGGCAGGCCGGCATTGCACCGGGTGATCTCGATCTGGCGGAGATCCACGATTGTTTCTCCATGGCCGAAGTCATTCACAGCGAAGACCTCCGCCTTGTGCCTCGCGGCGAGGGCGCGAAGTGGGCCGCGCAGGGCCGCACCGAGGTCGGTGGAGACATCGCGATCAATCCCTCCGGCGGGCTGTTGTCCAAGGGCCATCCCGTCGGCGCAACCGGCGTCGGCCAGCTTTACGAGATCGTCACGCAACTGCGTGGCGTCCATCCCAATCAGGTCGACGGCGCCCGTCTCGGCCTTGCCCAAAACGTCGGCGGTGCCGGTGTTGCCTGCACGGTATCCATTCTGGAGCGCAGCGATGCCTGACCAGGCCAGCAAGGTATCGGTCCTGCGCTGCACCACCTGCGGCCGGCTCGACCCCGGCCCGCGCGAACTGTGCACGTCATGCCAGGCCGGCCCGCTCGATGCTGCCGAAGTCCCGGCGACCGGCATCCTGGTAAGCTGGACCATGATCCGCCGCCCTCCCACGGCGTTCCGTGACGAGGGCGAGTATGCCGTGGCCGTCGTCGCCCTCAACGCCGGCGTCCAAATCACCGGTCGCCTTACCTTCGCGGGCGACGGGCCGCCTCCGGGAATTTGGGTTGTAGCGGCCGAAACCAACGGCGACGTACCTGTCTTTCAGGTGGCCCCGTAGACGACGGCCGCCGCGCGTGCTCAAACGGTATGCGTGACTGACCAGAACCAACACCGGGAGGCCGCAACGTGCTGCTAGGCTGTATCGCCGACGACTTGACGGGCGCCACTGACCTCGCTCTGACCCTGACGCGCGGCGGCATGCGCACCCTACAGGTAATGGGCGTACCGGAGGATACGTCGCGATTTGCGGATTTCGACGCCGTCGTCATCGCGCTCAAGTCGCGCACCAACCCTGTCGACGAAGCGGTCGACTGGTCTCTGACAAGCTGTGATGCTCTGCTTGCCGCCGGGGCCCGCCAGATCATTTTCAAATATTGCTCAACGTTCGATTCCACGGAAGAGGGCAACATCGGCCCGGTAGCCGAGGCCTTGATCGAAAAGCTCGGTGACGACCTCGCCGTTGTCTGTCCGGCCTTTCCGACCAACAAGCGCACGATCTTCAACGGCCATCTCTTCGTCGGCGAGCAACTCCTTTCGGACAGTCCGATGAAGGATCATCCGCTGACACCGATGCGCGATGCCAACCTGGTTCGGGTCATGCAGCGCCAGACCGAACTGCAGGTGGGCCTTGTGCCTTACGCAGCCGTCGATCAGGGTGCAGACGCAATCACCGCGGCATTCGACCGGTGCAAAGCCAACGGCGACCGTTTTGTCGTCGTTGACGCAATCAGCGATCGCCACCTGTCGCAGATCGGTACGGCCATTGGCGACCATAAACTCATCACCGGGGGATCCGGCATCGCACTCGGCCTGCCTGACAACTTCGCCCGCCGGGGCCTGCTAAAAATCACCGATGCAACCCGGCCGATGGTCGCCAGGCCAGGCCGCGCCCTGATCCTCTCCGGCAGTTGTTCGGAGGCAACCCGCGGCCAGGTTGCAAGAGCGGTCTTGTCCGGCATGCCGGCGCTGCGAGTCGATGCCCTTGATCTGGCTGCCGGCAAAACCACAGCCGCCGATCTCATCGCCTTCGCCAAGGCGCAGCCGGCCGACGGCCCGGTATTGATTTATTCGAGCGACACACCGGACGTTGTCTCCGCCGTCCAGGATCAGCTCGGCCGCGAGCAGGCCGGCAGCATCGTCGAGCAAGCGATGTCGGAGACCTCCAAAGCGCTCGCCGCTGCTGGTTTCACCAAGATCATTGTAGCCGGCGGCGAGACCTCCGGCGCCGTCGTTGGCGCCCTCGGCATTGCCGCCATCGAGATTGGTCCCGAAATCGATCCCGGCGTACCCTGGACTCGCAGCCTCGGCGAGGACGGCATGGTCCTTGCTCTCAAGTCCGGCAATTTCGGCGCCGAGGACTTCTTCCTGAAGGCCTGGGAGAAACTGGCATGAGCAAGGAAGCTCAAGCGCGGGAGCAGATCTGCCGGACTGCGGCCTCGCTCTACGATCGCGGGCTGACCCATGGCTCCACTGGCAACATCTCGCTTCGCCTTGACGCCGGCGATTGGTTGATGACGCCGACCGGCTCATCGCTCGGTACACTTGATCCGACGCGGATTTCCAAACTGGACACTGAAGGCCGCCACGTCTCAGGCGACAAACCTACCAAGGAAGCCTTTCTGCACACCACGATGTATGACTGCCGCCCGGCAACCGGTGCCGTCGTGCACCTGCATTCGACCTATTCCGTCGCCGTGAGCTGTCTCGCTGATGTCGACCATAAAAACTGCCTGCCGCCGATCACGGCCTACTACGCGATGCGCATCGGCACCTTGCCGCTCGTCCCATACTTTCCTCCTGGCGACGAAAGCCTTGCCGAAGCCGTCGGTGCACTGGCATCGAACCATCACGCCGTACTACTGGCCAACCATGGTCCGGTGGTTGCCGGCAGTTCGTTGTCCGCCGCCACCGATGCCATCGAGGAGCTGGAAGAAACGGCGCGCCTCCATCTGCTGTTGCAGGGCCAACGCCTGCGCACGCTCACGCCGACGCAAGTCCAAGACCTGCAGGACCGCTTCAAATCGTAACACCCAAGTTTCAGCGCACCAATCAGCCCGACGAACAACGAGGACAACATGGCCAACACCATCGATCTGAGCAATCGCATTGCCGTTGTGACAGGTGGCGCGCAGGGCTTCGGCCGCGCCGTCGTAGAACGCTTTGCAGCATCCGGTGCCAAGGTCGACATCTGGGACCGCGACGTCGCGCTTGCCGAAAAAACCGCTTCGGAAATCGGCGCGGGCGTACGCGCCGTCACAGCCGACGTTTCGGAACTAGCACCGATCGAGGAAGCGCGTGATGCGACACTCGCCGCGCACGGCCGCATCGACATCCTCGTCAACAACGCCGGCATCGCGGGCGCCAATGCAACGACGTGGGACACCGACGTCGACGAGTGGCGCAAAGTCATGCGCATCAACCTCGATGGTCCCTTCCTGTGTTGCAAAGCGGTTGTGCCAGCGATGATCGAGAACAACTACGGTCGCATCATAAATATTGCCTCGATCGCCGGCAAAGAGGGCAACCCCAACGCGGCCCACTATTCGGCGTCGAAGGCGGGCGTGATTGCGCTCACCAAGTCTCTGGGCAAGGAACTGGCCGGCTACGACATCGCCGTCAACGCCGTGACACCGGCAGCGGCAAAGACGGCAATCTTCGATCAGATCACGCAAGAGCACATTGATTTCATGCTCTCGAAAATTCCGCGCCAGCGATTCGTCAAGGTCGAAGAACTCGCTGCCATGGTCGCCTGGATGGCATCGGCGGAATGCGCTTTCACCACCGGCGCCGTATTCGACCTGTCCGGCGGCCGCGCAACCTACTGAAATGGCAATGCCCACGTGTTTTGGACCAACGGCATTGGGCGGGATGCACCAAAAGAGCGTCCCGTTCGGCCCGGCGATCCGCGGCTTCTCGGCGGCTCTGCTGGTTACCGGGCTCGCCGCCTGCACCGGCAACCAGACACCCTCGGTGATCGCCGCGTCGCCCCCCGGCGTGGTTGCCTTGACAAGTGAACAACGAGCTGCCGTCGAGGCGGGTGTTCGCAGGACGATCCCGAATCCGCAAACCGGCGCCTTTCTTGGAGCAGCCGGACGCAAGGGCACCGAGGGTTCCGCAATAGATGTCTGCGGTCATGTACGCTATCTCGACCCGGCAACCGCGAAGATCGTCGAGCAGCCCTATTACGTCGAATTGCGCACGACCAATGGCCTGCCGGTTGCAGAACGCGGTCAGGTCGGCGGCGATCCGTCCAAACTGGCCAAGGTCAATTTTATGTGCCGCAAGCACGACAAGAGCTGATCTCAGCCGGCACACCGCAGCCCCGGCGCGCCGGGCAGAGCAAAGTGCCTGATACACCGACAAGAGCTGGCCTGAATGGACAATTGGACGAACTTTCTGTTTCTGCGCCATGGCCAGACCGACTGGAACCTGGAAGGCCGGTTTCAAGGCGTTGCCGCACCATCTCTCTGAGCGCGGGCTGGCGTTGCAGTTTGAAGCGGGCATCCCAACACCTGCGCCGGGCGGCCAGTCCGTGGGCGCGCTCTGGTTTGTAGCCGCCGGCATACTGTTTGGTCGGGCGCGCACTACGCCTGAGTTCGCGTGAAATCGTCGAAGGTGCGTGACCAAGCCGCCGGGCGATAGCGCGTTGCGAGAGACCGTTCTCAAAGTGATGATAGATCTCGATTCTCTCTTCGAGCGAGAGATGACTGTAGCTCTTTCCCATAGCGCCACCCATCATAGGGTGTTGCACTTGTCGCGTGAAACTAGGGGACCCAGGCAGCCTACCGCCGGCACCGCGCGCATCGGGTCCCAACAAGGTGCCTACCGTCCATCATGCATGTCCAGCGAGCTTGAGTTGGAGCAAGTTCGCCCCTCCCGCCGTCCCGACACAACATACGATCGAAATCCGCTATGCCAGTCCCTCGTCGCGCAACTCCTTGAACACGCGGCTGGCACAAAGCATCGCCTCGCGGATCAACGGCACGCCGACGTAACCGGACAGATGCAGGAGAGCCTCTGTCAGCTCCTCTTCGCTCCAGCCCTGCCGCCGTGCCATCCTGAGGTGAAGCACGAGTTCGGGTTCACGCCCCGTCGCGGCATCGGAAATGACGCAGATCAATGTGCGCGTCTTGAGATCGAGGCCCGGCCGCGCCCACAACGCCCCGAACACGTTCTCGGCGGCAACATCACGGAACTTCTGCATGATCGGATCGTCGTACGTGTTCTTGTTCATCCTTTCGACGTAGTCCTCGCCGAGCAACTCGGTACGGATCGCCATGCCCTTGTCATGCAGTTCGCTCTTGGTCATTCCTCGTCTCCATCCCTGTCGACGGCAACCCGCTGACGCGCACGCCGCCACGCAAATGTGCCGTCTCTAATGGATCTCGTCCTGCTTTTGCAGCGCCTCTCTCAGCATCTCGAAAGAAAAACCGGGTGCACGCGCCATATCGAGGATCACCGCTTCCTTGCGCTCGAGAAGACCGCAGGCATCGGGAATCTTTTCGGCGTAGGCCTCTGGAATGACGACGGCACCATGATTGTCCGCATGCACCAGATCACCTGACCGTACGACCATCCCGGCAACCCGCACCTCCTTGCCGAAACCGTCGAGATGCACGTGTCCATGGCTTGGTACAATCGAACCGGCGAGCACGGGCAGTCCTGGCGCCCACTGTGGAATGTCGCGGATGCCGCCATCGGTTACAACGCCGACGCAGCCAAGACCCTTGTGGACTGCGCTTTGCACTTCACCCCAGAAGCAACCGAAACCGACATCGACACCGTCGAGGTCCTGGATCACGACGACGCCTGGGCCCGGGCCACCGCTCGCAACATATTCGTAGTAGGCAAGGCGCTGCTCGCGCGCCTCGGGCCCGGAAAGTTCGTGCGCATGCGTCGCGCGGATCGTAGCGGTACGCGCATAGCCGACGAACGGCGGCAGTTCTGGAAACGGGCACACGAGCGGGCGCTTGGTAAAACCGGCAAGTCGGCTTGCGGGATCAACAATCTCGAGTGCATTGCAAATCGTCGGCGTGTCGTAGCTCGCGAGCTTTGCGATTAGATCAGCGGAAATCATCCCTCTCTCCAAACTGTCGATTGCTCAAACCGGGCAAGTCTCATCACCGCGTCGCTTCTGCAATCCGCGCATCGTCGATGCCGACCTCGCGCGCGGCATTGGTAATCGCCGTCCAGGTCTCCTCCGAAATCGGAATGCCTTCGGCCAGCCGCGCCTTGCGCGCAATGAGTTCGGGCTCGCCCGGATGCAATACCTCGCCGTCCGGCTCGATCGGTCGCGCTGATTTGAAGAACGCGAGATAGCGTTCGACATCCTCGGGGAAGAAACCGTCAGGATCGATCTTCTCGGGATCGATGTACATCGACAGCATCCCGTTCGACCAGCGCCGCCCTTCCAGCGGCGCACCGGTTCCGGTTAACGAGCCACCGAGGATCTCGACCATGAAGGCGAGCCCGGAGCCCTTGTGATCACCCATCGCCCGGATCGCACCCTTGCCCTGCCGATAATCGCGCGGCCCCGACGGCTCATATTCACCGTAGAGGAAGTGCGGATCACCGCCGATCTCACCATTGCCACTGACGAGTGAATGCTGTGGCAGTGGCTTGCCGCCTTGGCTGGCGACCAGCACCTTGCCTTCCGCCACCACAGATGTCGCAAAATCGAGAATGATCGGATCCTTGCCAGGCCGCGGAATACCGACGGCGTAGGGCGCAGTCGAATAGCGCCGGTCGATTGAGCCAAACGGTGCCACCAAGAGGCTGGAGGGCGCATTGACGTAGTGGGTCGACACGATGTTTGCGGCCGCAGCCTGTTCGGCCCATTCGCCGACCCGCCCGACATGACCGGTGTTGCGCAGCCCGACAACCGCAACACCGGTTTCCTTGGCCTTCCTGATGCCGACGTCGACCGCCTGTTGCGCCATCGACTGGCCGAAACCGTATTGCCCGTCGACCACGGCCAGTGACGGCAGGTCGATCACCACCTCCAGCGTCCGATCGGCAACGAAGTCGCCATCGGCGAGCCATTGCAGGTAGCGCGGCACGCGCACGACACCGTGGCTGTCATGACCGGCAAGGTTGGCTGCAACCAGTGACTCGCCGAGCCTTTCACCCTCCTTGTGCGAACACCCGGCCTTGACGAAGGTGTCGCGCACAAAAGCCTGCAACTTGTCAGCGTCGATCGCTATCATTTTCGCTTCCCAAACTTCTCTGTTGTCTGCCGCCTTCTGCTGCGGCCAATCGGGCTCCAAACTGGCGCATTCGGCGGCGATTTCATAGACTGCCTCTGCCAACCGCCTCATCAATCACATCGCTGAAGCACCGCGAACCCTGGAGGATCGCAAGCATGGACTTTGCACTGAGCCCCGAACTCGCCAAACTCAAGGACGAAGTGGACAGCTTCGTGCGTGAACAGGTCATCCCCTACGAGAACGATCCGCGCTGGGGCGAACACGGCCCGAGTGACGAACTGCGCCGAGAGCTGAACGCAAAAGCCAAGGCCGTCAACCTGCTGGCGGTCCACGTTGCCGAGGAGTTTGGTGGCCGCGATTTATCTCACCGCGAAAAGGCCGTCGTCTTCGAAGCTGCGGGCTACTCGATGCTCGGCCCGATTGCCATCCACTGTCACGCGCCGGACGAAGGCAATATCCACTTGATGCAGGAAATCGCAACACCTGCACAAAAGGAAAAGTTCCTGCGTCCGCTCGCGACCGGCGAAACCCGCTCCTGCTTTGCCATGACTGAACCAGCGCCCGGCGCCGGGTCTGATCCCGGTGCCCTGTCGACACGCGCTGAGCCGGATGGCAACGGATGGGTGATCAAGGGACGCAAATGGTTGATCACCGGCGTGGAAGGCGCCGCCTTTGCGATCATCATGGCGCGCACTGGCGATGGCCCGGGCGACGCAACGATGTTCCTGACGGAGTTGCCGCACGCCGACTTCAAGCTTGAACGCGACCTCGACACCATCGACTCCTCGTTTGTCGGTGGCCACGGTGTCATCAATATCGACGACCTCAAGGTGTCCGGTGACGACGTACTGGGTGAGATTGGCAAAGGCTTTCGCTACGCGCAGGTCAGACTGGCCCCGGCCCGTTTGACCCACTGCATGCGCTGGCTCGGGTCCGCCCGCCGGGCGCACGACATCGCAACGCAGTATGCCCGCACCCGCCAGGCGTTCGGCAAGAGCCTGGGCGAACATCAAGGCGTCAGTTTCATGCTGGCTGACAACGAGATGGACATATATTCGGCCCGCCTCGCGATCTGGCGCACGGCCTGGTCACTCGATCAGGGCCAGCGCGCATCTTCGGAAAGCTCGATGTCGAAGGTCATCTGTTCGGAAGCGATCTGGCGCGTCGTCGACCGCTCAATGCAGATCCTCGGCGGACTTGGCCTAACACGCGACACAATGGTCGAGCGCATCTTCCGCGACGTGCGCGCATTCAGGATTTACGACGGACCTTCCGAGGTCCACCGTTGGGCGCTCGGTCGTCGGATCGTCGAGGGCAAATTTCGGGTTTGATCCGCCGGGCGCACTAATCCGTTGGGCGCACAAACATGGAATTGGAAATGATCAATCTTGATAAAACGGGAAAGGGGACGACCGGCCGACCGGACATCCCCTTCAACTCCCTAGACTTGGGACCGCTTGTTTTTATCGTCAGGGCCCCTGACGCGAAACGCAGGCGCACGATGTCCGAATGACCCAATTGAGTCAAGCAATTGACATCTTGGCGACTCATCCCGTCAAATCCTTGTTACCTCCAAAACCCGCCCAAACTGCGACAAACCAGCGACAATTATGGCCAATATTTCCAGCAATCAGTTGACCGGTGCCGAGGCGCTTGTGCGCCTACTTGCAGCGCATGGCACCACGGACATTTTCGGATTGTGCGGCGACACGTCGCTGCCATTCTACGATGCAATGCACCGGCTCGATCACGGTATGACCCACTACCTGACGCGCGATGAACGTCACGCGGCCTACATGGCAGATGCCTATGCGCGCACGACGGGAAAGGTCGGCGTGTGCGAAGGCCCCAGCGGTGGTGGCGCAACGTATATTCTACCGGGTGTTGTGGAAGCCGGCGAATCATCGATCCCCGTGCTCGCCATCACGACCGACGTATCGGTTCCTGCTGCAGGCCGGTTTCCCTTGACGGAACTGCGCCAGGATCTGCTCTTTCAGCCACTGACCAAGTGGAACGGCGTCATCGATCACGCCGACCGCATCGGAACCATGGTCCGCGCCGCCTACCGTGCCATGACGACCGGCACGCCCGGCGCCGCGCACCTCGGGTTTCCGTTCGATGTTCAAAAGGCGCCGGTCAATGCGGACGGTGTTTGGGCGCAGTCAGGCTTCGAGCAGTTTCCGGCATGGCCGAGCGCGCCTGACACGCAAGCGGTTGAGGCTGCAGCCAAGGCACTGCTGACGGCGCAGTCGCCGGTCATTGTCTGCGGCGGCGGCGTTGTCATAGCCGGCGCCGAGGACGAATTGGCCCGGCTTGCCGAAAAACTCAACCTGGTCGTTGCCACGACGGTCAGCGGCCAGGGCAGTCTCTCAGACAGTCATCCCAACTGCCTCGGCGTCGTCGGTTCGAACGGAGGTGTGCCGGCCACCCGCAACGCGATCACCAACGCCGATCTCGTCGTGTTCATCGGCTGCCGCGCCGGTTCGGTGACCACCGAGCGCTGGCGGTTCCCGGCTCCGGGCACCAAAATCGTCCACATCGATTCTAACCCGATGGCGATCTCCGCCAGCTACGAAACCGAGGTCCCGGTTCTCGGCGATGCAAGGCTGGCACTCGCTGCGCTTAATGCGGCCGTCACCGAAGAACAGAGCGTGCCGGATTTTAACGGCAGGGCAGCGGTTGCCGAGGCCAAAGCGCAAAAGTTTGCCGTCTTCGATGAACTTGCCGCTTCCGACGAAAGACCAATCAGGCCGGAACGCCTGGTTGCAGACCTCAATGCCATTATGCCCGACGATGCCGTCATCGTCTGCGACCCGGGTACACCTTGCCCGTATGTCTCGGCTTATTACAAGTTCGAACGCCCGGGACGCTATTTCATATCGAACCGGGCCCACGGCGCGCTCGGGTTTTCAATACCGGCCGCGATGGGGGCACAAATCGGCCGACCCAACGCCAAAGTCGTCTCCATCATGGGCGACGGTAGTTTCGCGTTTGCCGTCGGAGAGTTCGAAACAATCGTCCGCCACAATCTGCCGATCCTGTTCATCGTCGTCTCCAACGCGGTGTTCGGATGGATCAAGGCAGGTCAGAAATCAGGCTTTGGCGAGCGCTACTTCTCCGTGGACTTCACCGAGACCGACCACGCCAAGGTAGCCCAGGCCTACGGTATCAAGTCGTGGCGCGTCGAAGACCCGAAGACTCTGCGCGGCGTGCTCGCCGAAGCCGCAGCCCATGACGGCCCGGCCCTCGTCGACGTCATCAGCCAGCCGTTGCACGAAGCCAACGCACCGGTCAGCGAGTGGATTGCCTGATCCACGGCCGCGGCATTAGCCGCCGGTCCAGCCAGGCAACTAACCTTAACGGCATGCTGCGCAGCCGGCCTCCGAACAGCGCAGTATGCTTCTGACGTGCTGCAACAAATTGGCTGACGCTCACCAGGCGCCGAACTGCGCGCAATCGGGATCAAAACGATGGCCGGGTTCACGGTTCGCTGCCTCGAAAACATGGCCGATATCGACGCCTCCCGCTGGCGCGAACTCTATGGCCGCGCAACAGAGGGTTTTGACTTTTTTAGCGCCTGCGAGCTTGCACCGGCGCCGTCATTCGCCTATTCGGCAATCGCAGTCGACGATGGCGAGCGGTTGGCTGCAGGCGCTCCGGTTTTTCAATTTGCGTTCGACCCCGGTGTCGTTTTGGACGGCGGTCTGCGGTCTGCGTTCTCGGCACTCGCAAACGTCATCCCCGCCATTGCAAACATCCCGGCCATCGGATTTGGCTCACCGCACACACAAGCCTCGACACTGCAATTTGCACCCAACCTGTCGCCGGCGGATCGCGAGCGAGCCCTGGCAGCGCTCCTCGAGGGTATCGACGACCGCGCCCGCAGCACCGGCGCCCGATTGATCCTGCTGAAGGACGTAGGCGAAGACATTGCGTCGTGGGCGCACGCCATGCTGGAAGGCGCCGGCTACGCCCGTGCAACGTCATTGCCGCTGGCCATCCTGCCTGTCCCGACGACCGAGGAAACTTATATCCAATCGCTGTCCGCCAATATGCGCAGCAATTTGCGCCGTCGCCTCAAGCGCGCCGAGCACGTGCGAATAGAACAGCGCCGGAATTGCAACGACCTTGCCGATCAGCTCAACGCTTTGCGCCAGAATACGCTCGAACGCGCGGATGTCGACTTTGCGCAGTTTGCCGAAACATCACCTGACTTCTTCAACTCCGTATTTGCCGGCGTGGGCGACAATGCCCGCCTCCTCACGTACTGGCTGGATGATCGGTTGATCGGCTTCGCCATGGTGCTGATCGGCGCAGACACGCTTGTTCAAACCTACAACGGCATGCGCTATCCCGAAGGTCCGGACAACGGCCTCTTCTATCTCGATTGGATGACGCAGGTCCGCCTGTGTCAGGAACTTGGCATCCGCCAATTGCAGTCCGGCGTCACCACCTACTTGATCAAAGCGCGGCTTGGTTGCACGTTCCATCGCAGCTATCTCTATGTTCGCCATCGCTACCCGGTGGTCAATTCGCTCGTCGGCGCTCTGGCGCGCGGCGTGAACCTCGAAGAAGGCGATGCTGGACTGATTGAACTCGGCCCGAGTGCGCCCTTCGCCGACCCGGAAAAGCCTGGACAGCAAAGCCATCGCTCCACCGTCAACGCGCTGCCCTAAGGCATTTCGCAGCGAACCGGATCACTCATAAGGGAGCAACGCGACCCGGCCGAATGGCCGGCCCGCCGGAGCCGCCGCGCAAAGCGCAAATAGCGGCGTGAGGCAAACAATCCCAAAGCGAGGCGCATTTATTGCGACGCGCTGCCCTAAGGCATGTCGCGGCTCTCCGGTTGCGGCAAGCGGTTGAAATGCGGCAAGATCGGCGAACAAGAACGTACCGCGTCCGCCATTCATGATATCGCGCGGTGGAAGGACGTGGGGATGAGCGAGGAAGAATAAATGATCCGAATGGGCTCAGGCGCCGGTTTTTCTTCGGACCGCCTGCAACCGGCGGTCGACCTGGCCAGGGAAGGCAAACTGGACTGGCTTGTATTCGAGACGATTGGTGAACGCACCCTGGCCTTTGGCCACCGCGACCGCCAGCTCGACGCGAGCCGCGGCTACAATCCGCAACTGGCAACCCGCATGCGCGGTGTCTTGCAGCACTGTCGCGCCAACCGCACCCGGATCATGACCAACATGGGTGTTGCAAACGTGCCGGCGGCGGCGGAAGTCGTGGTCAAGGTCGCCCGGGAGATCGGGCTGGACAGATTTCGTGTCGCCACGGTCGAAGGCGACGAAGTGACGGACCAAATCAGCAATGACACGGTCCTCTTCGACAACGCTAACCGCACGGTCCGCGAAGTTGGCAAACCCCTGGTTGGTGCCAATGCCTACCTCGGCGCCGACGCCATCCTGCCGGCCATCGAAACCGGTGCCGACGTCGTAATCACCGGGCGGGTTGCCGACCCATCGCTGTTTCTGGCCCCCCTCGCACACTGTTACTCATGGCGCCTCGACGATTGGCAGCATCTCGGCAAGGGCACCCTGGTGGGCCACCTGATGGAATGTGGCATGCAGATCACCGGCGGTTACTTTGCCGACCCCGGCCTCAAGGACGTCCCACGGCTGGCCGATTGCGGCTATCCGATTGCCGAGGTCGATGATGCCGGCGATGCGACCATCACCAAGTTGCCGACAGCCGGCGGCGGCGTCACCGCGCGCACGGTGAAGGAGCAAATGCTCTACGAAGTCCACGACCCGTCGCGCTATCTCACCCCCGACGTCACCGCAGACTTCTCCAAGGTCTCGATCGGCGAAACCGCAGAGAGCCGCGTCCGCGTCACCGATGCGTCCGGCCATGAACGCCCGGCACAGCTCAAAGTTACTGTCGGCTTTGATGGCGGTTTCCTTGGCGAGGCAGGTGTCAGTTATGCGGGCGCGAACGCAGCCGCGCGCGCCCGCCTAGCCCGCGAAATCCTTACCGACCTTCTGGATCGCATCCCAGGCGCCGCCGGTACCTACCGCATAGATCTGATTGGTCTCAATTCCCTGCATGCGACCGCTCACGACCGTGAAACGCAGAGCGAGGATGTGCGCGTACGTGTCGCCATGCGCAGCGCCGATCGCGACACGGTTGCGATGATGCTTTGGGAGGTCGAGGCCCTGCTTTGTTGCGGACCTGCAGGCGGCGGCGGTTTCCGCGGCCAGATCACGCCGAGCGTTATCACTCATTCCACTATGATCGACCGTGACGCGGTAAAACCGACAGTGAGGGTCTACGAGGCATGACCAGATCGGTTCCCTTACATCAACTGGCCCACGCCCGTGCTGGCGACAAAGGCAATATCTCTTCTGTATCCGTCTGGGCCTATGATCCCGGCGACTATCTGCTCATCAAGCAGCAGTTGACGGCCGAGCGCATTAAGAAGGCCTTCCCGCGCCTTATTGAGGGCGCGGTCCAACGCTACGAACTCGACCATCTGCACGGTCTTAATTTCGTCATGCACGATGCACTCGAAGGCGGCGTTAACACCTCTTTGGGGCTCGACAGCCACGGCAAATCCTGGAGTTTTCTGATCCTGAGCCTGCCGATCGAAGTGCCTGAGAACCGCACCGGTTGATCGCAGCCGCCCGGATTGGATTTGAACCTGCCGGCAACACCGGCTAAGCAAGCGCATCTGGAAGCGAGGAGCCACGCATGCCTCTGTCACGCCTCGTCAATGCCGCTCTTTCCGCACTGATCTTGTTGATTGCCTCTCATGCCGCCAGCGCCGACACATTGGCCAAACACGACTGCTTTGCAAACGATCCGATGCTGCGCATAAGGGGGTGCACGGAACTCCTCAAGAACGGCAACATTGACCCGGTAACACGCTCGACGGCCTACGCCACGCGGGCCCTCGGACTGTCGATCATCGGCCGCTATGAGGACGCGATCCGGGACTACGACAAGGCATTAAAGATCATCCCCAACTACGCCGTAGCGCTGAACAATCGCGCTTGGGCCCTGTTCAAGCTCGGCCGCATTGACGAAGCCGAGCCCGATGTTGAAAACTCTCTTCGATTGGACCCCACTAGCCCCCACGCCTATGATACGCGCGCTCATGTGCGCCAGTGGAAGGGCCGCAAGAGCGCCGCTCTCAAAGACTACCACCGCGCAATGCGCCTCGGCGGGCCTCGGATGGTCAAACTCTATCAATGCGGCCTGCAGGCCTCGGGCCACTACATTGGTGCAGTGACTGGCATCATTACCGAGCAGCTCGAATTGGCGCTCAAGGAATGCGTAAACTCGAACAACTGCGATCCGCTTCCACCGGATGAAGAGTGCAAGGTTGCAACGTCCTGACCCGCCCGCAGCGCAAGGATAAAGAGTTTCGGCAATTGGGGCACCTCGAAACCAGGCGCGTGCATTTTCCGTGCGGCAATGCACGCGCCGGTATTCCTCTACAGCTCGTATAGAATTCGGATAAGCATTTATTCAATTTAGTATTACATTCACTAGTTCGGCAGCGTTCGATTGCGCCAACGTAGCCCGTCCGGCATCATTTGATTGTTCGCAGACAGCGCCGACTTTGAGCGCGATCTGGCCCGCCCGAGTCGACCCCGGCGCAAAGACCGGGCGGAAGAATAAGGCAGCTCCGGTTCTTGCCCCCGGAGCTGCCTATTTAGTTTGTGCGCGACTGACGATGCCCGAGTTTGGGCGCACATCATCAGACACCTCTGCAGCATGCCCGGCCAGTAAAACATCGTCCTGGCGCCTGACACAACCTGCTGAAACCACACGCAGTAAACAGCAAGGTAACACAATTAGTGGTTGTGTATGTTGTCTCGTGGTCAAGCGGTTTTCGCAGCCAGCGCCATTACTCGGCCGCCTCGGCATAGGCCTTGGCAAACTTCAACAGCGCATCATCCTCGCACGGCTCGATCGGAGTGAAATCGCGATGCGCGATCCACTCTTTCCGGGTCGGCGTTCGGATGTAGTTCGAAACCGCATTGAGCGTCAGGTAGACGATCTTTCGCGGATAGGGCGTGATGTTCCCGGCCGATCCGTGGACCAAATTGCCATGGAACATGAGTACACCGCCGGGCTTGCCCGTCGGCACCACCAGCCCGCCTTCATCGACCAGCCGCTCGACCGTTTCGTGATCCAGCGTCCAAAGTGGATAGCTGGTCGTCTCCAGATCATGCCCGGCATTCAAAACGCCGTGGCGATGGCTCTTGGGGATCAGCATCAACGGGCCATTGAACGAAAATACCTCATCCAGGAAAACGGATATGTTCATGGCCTTCGGCTCGGGCATACCATCGTCGCGATGCCAGGTCCCGAAATCCTGATGCCACTGCCAGACATCGCCTTCGAACTTGGCCTTTGCGTTGACCTTGAACTGGTGCATGTAGACCTTCTCGCCGAACACCTGCTCCAGGGGCTCGATGAGCCGCGGATGACGCCCGAGAATCCCGAAGGCCTCGTTGTAGAGATGTGCCGCAAACGCCGTGCGCGGGGCACCCGAACTCTCCCGCCAGACCTCGTCGCGCTCCTCGGCGTAGATCTTTTCACCTTCCGTGCGCAGCACCGCGACCTCTTCCGGCGAAAAGCAGTCCGGAATGAAGATCCATCCTTCTTCATTGAATTGAACCAACTGCTCTTCGGTCAATCGCATCGGAATTCTCCTTCCAGGTGACAATAGAGTTTTGAGGTATTCCAGAGGTCAGGCAGCACTGTCCTTGACCCGGCGGTAAGCGTTTTCACCCGCATTGAGCGTATGGCGGCGCGCAAGCGTTTCTGCCTTCTTCGGGTCACCGGCCGCAACGGCTGCAAAGATTGCATCATGTTCCTGCCAGATTGCCGCGCGCCGTCCCGGCTGATCGAGAACAACGGCCATCGAGCGCATGAATTGCGGCCACTGCTCGGCGACCGTGTGCTCGATCTCGGGATTTCCGGAAAGCTTGTATAGCGCGCGATGAAAGGCAACGTCGGCCTCTACCAATACAAACACCTCGGCCGCCGCCGGCAAGCGGTGTCCGGCCCCCAGAGCCAGTTCGAAAGGCTGCAAGTCGCCGGCTTTGACATTGCCTTGCCGCACCCGCGCAGCAGCCAGCCGTGCCGCCAACCCGTCCAGCGCCTCTCGCACCTGATAGAGATGCCGAATCCGCTCGCCGTCGATCGGTGCCACCGCCAGGCCACGCCGGCCATGCTCTATGACCAGGCCGCGATGTTTCAAGAGTTGCAGGGCATGACTGACCGGCTGGCGCGAAACCCCAAGCATGTCGGCGACGCGCTCCTGCGTGAGACGTTGCCCGGGCGCCAGTCGCCCACTGGAAATCGCCTCCACCAGCTTGTCGTGCACTTGGTCGATCAACGCTGGTTGTGATTTGAGTTGATCGAGCACAATCCACTGCCTTTGCAACGTCTCAAGAATCGCACGCAAACCGGCTGTTCGGCAAACAGGGCGCGATCGTGCCGGACATTCGCTTGCTTCACTGTGCAACGGTTATAGCGCTTTGAATTCAGAATTCAATATTTTTCTTGCCTCGGCTAGCCAAGTCTGGCCAAGACGGTTTCGCGGCCGGGCCCATATGGACAATGCTCCACGCCGTCTCATTTGATCAGGGTCGCCCGATCCGCGACCGGCCCGTACGGACAACCCCTGAATAAGTCATGGCTAACGCCAGCGGCGGCGCCTCAACGAACTGCGTGCATAAGTCCGCCGTCGACCCGCGCGGCGTATCCGCGGCCGGGGCCGCAGACGATCGGCGCTGATACGGCTCAACCTCTGCGCCAGCAAAGACTTCAGCGGATCAAGCATGGCAAGATCCGTCTCGGTCAAAGCACCATTAGCAGCACACTTTTTGAGATACTTCGTCTGCGGCAGCATGATCGGCGCCGGCATGCCCGGCCCCGGACAACGAGCGTGCGAAAGCCCGAGCAAATGCCCGACTTCATGATTGACCAGGTAGTGGCGGTAGCGTGCAACGTTGTCACCCCATGTGTCGGCACCATCCCGCCACCGCTTGGCATTGATCACCGCCCGTCCGGATATCGCACACGACAGCCGCCCACGCGTTCTCAATGGGCGACAGAGCCGATCCACGGCGCGCGGCTGCGCCAGTACGATGGTCAAGTCGAAGTCTTCGTTGACATGCACAAACTGCATACCGCCGAGCACCCAGCCATCTTCCGCCGCCAGTATCCGTGCGACATCGCCCGCAAATTCGAAGGCGCCGGACTCGAGGCCCTTCTCGACCAGCACCCGATAACGGATCGCGGGACCGATCTGAGCCGGCAGGGTCTCCGAACTGGCAATCTTGCAGAATTTCACGCGACGGATACGAACCGAATTTTCATCAGCCTCGCAGTCGGCCAGCGTGAAACCCATCACGGCACGTGTACCGTGCAGTGAGGGCACCATCCCGAAGTCCGCTACGTCCACATCTGGGACAAGGGCATCGTCTTTGCGTTGCCCTTCCATGTCCCAGGCCAGGAGCCCGCCTGACGTCAGCCAGACGTACAACAATAGTGCACCGGTCAGCGCAGGAAAATAACGCATTGCAGTTAGCCCACCCCGCACCATCTGCGTTCCGTCAGCCGGATCGCATTCCGACAGAAACCGGCCGTGTGAACAAGACTCTAATCCGGAAAAATGCCGTTACTCGCACAAAACCGCAGAACTTGTGGATAGGCACTCGCCCTGGTGTCCGCTTCACAGGCATCAGCAGCAGCAAAGCGGAACACGCAAGAAAGAAGATCACGAACAATAGGTGCAAGGTCGTCGACCGCAGCAGTCATCGGCCAGAGTAAGATTTTCGCCCCTATTCGGTGTCTCAGCCGCAACTTCAAGTACGCCCCGAAGGCCGCATGAACCGGCTCGATTCATGCGGAAAGCGCATTTCGCCGAACTATCAAGTGCCCCACCATTTAAGTCCAGACGATCGATGATAAAACGGCTTCACAACGAATGAACTATTTGCAACGGACCGACTGGCAAATGGTAACGAATAGGTAAAGCATCAGGTAAGCGCCCACACATTGCAAACGCCGAAGCAAGTCGAAAAAATTATTGACCGCGCGGTAATTTATTTGATCCCCAGCAACAAATTGCAGGGATTCAATTTACGAAACCGAAATACTAGATCAAGTTTCCGCGCTTTGCTAAGCCAATATAAGACTTTCTCCAGCCTTTCATTCAAAGCTGCCGGTCAAATTAAGACAATTTAAGCGCCGATAATCGACTTTGCAGTTGGGGTAGTACGCCAGCGTTCCCAAAAACTGCGCTTCTAGACCCTCAATAAAAAGTAAAAATAGTCGGCAACCGCAGCGAGTCAAATGATGCTGGATTTCATTTCGAGATTGACCGGTACCGCGTCGAAATCCGCTCTTAACGTCACTTTCGCCTCATGGCAACCGGTTCGCACGACGACCGCGAAGCTGTTCAGCAATTGGCGATCGGCATTTCCGTCGCGACCACGCATCGCCGGCCACGGCCAGATTCGTTTGGGTCGCACCCGCCGCAGGATGCGTCGCGCAGTCATTGCCCTGCGCCGCCGCGCCCGTCGCCTGCAAGCCGCGCGCAAGGCAGCCGCATCCATTGTCGTCACAGGCCCGCACCTGACTTACCGGACGCTCGAACCACGCATGGTCTTCGATGGCGCTGCGGTCGCAACCGCGGACGCCGTCACCGATGTTCCGGTAGACGCGGCCGACACCGGCGCCGCCGAGCAAGCTGATGCCGAAAGCCAGCAGCTGACAGATAATCTTGTAGCCGCCCTAGGCGAACCAAACGAACGAAACGAAATCGCCTTCGTTGACCAATCCGTCCAGAACGTCGACCAGCTGATTGCGCAATTGCCGCCTGAAATCGACGTTGTGCTCATTGATTCCGATAGCGACGGCCTCGAACAGATTGCAGCCACTCTTGCCGATCGCCAAGATGTCGACGCCATCCACATCATATCCCACGGTGATCAAGGCCGGCTCTATCTCGGCAATGACGTCCTGGATGCCGAAAGTATGCACGGCGAACACCTGGATGAATTGACCGCCATCGGCCAGGCTTTGTCCGCAGACGGCGATATCTTGATTTACGGCTGCGATTTCACCGGCGGCGATGCAGGCCTCGAAGCTGCCATCCTGCTCGGCTCCATCACCGGCGCTGACATTGCCGCCTCAGAAGACACCACCGGGCATGCAGACCTTGGTGGTGATTGGGACCTCGAAACCCAAGTTGGCGCTGTCGAAACACAAGCCTTCGCGGATCCTCAATGGCTCGGACTGCTCGCACCGAGCGGACCAATCCTTGTTGCCGACGACGGCGGTAACGACGACGTCACTCAGGACCCGAACGACATTACGGCAGTTAGTGTCGACTATACGAACTCGTCATCGGGATCCATAATCACCACAGTACAGATTGACCCAATCGCAAATACCGGATCGAATACTAGCAATCTCGCCTTCGTGTTCGATACGGATGGTGATGGAGATGCCAATTACGGCTTTGCCATCACTCTCGGCAACAACCCCTTTGAGGTCACAGAGTTCTCATTGTTCTATGGCAAAGGGGACAATTTCGCCGCCAAGATCAGCGGCAAGCAGACAACCATTGGCCAATGGGATTCCACCAGTGGTTGGACCACCGGCATGCTCAGCACGACATTTGCCGTTGACACAGTTGCCGAGGACCCCTTCGACACCTCTTTTGACACCCGTGTCACCCTCAACATCCAGCTGGATGACATTCTTACCCACTGGCAGTCAGTCGGAAACCCCACCGCGACCTATTCCGACATTCAGCTCTTGAATGCGACGACGCAGCCGAGCCATTCCGCGTCCTCTGATCCAAAGGACTTGGGTATCGAGGCGGCGCCACCCTATAACGCCATCAACGATACGGCGACGACCGATGAAGATACACCAGTAACAATTGACGTTGCTGCTAACGACAGCGCCGGATTGGCGCCGTCTACCGTCGAGATTAGTTCCAGTCCGGCGAACGGCACTGTTGTCGTTAATGGCGACGGGACCGTCACTTACACGCCTAATAGCAATTTCTCTGGAAATGACACGTTCCAATACCAAATCTGCGGTCTCGATGGACAGCCGCGTACAGCAACGGCGACGATAACAGTCAACGACGTCAACGATCCACCGGTCGCCAACCCATCCACATCGTCCGGCAACGTGGACACTGACATTGCGGTTGGCCTCACCGGCTCTGACATTGACGGCACTATTGTGTCCGTCACAGTCTCCACGCTGCCGCCGGTCGCCGAAGGCGTCCTCTACCTGTCCGACGGCACGACCCCGGTCGTCGCCGGCACGCCGATCACCGCGGCGCAGGCCGCCAACCTGGTGTTCACGCCGGCCGCGAACTTCAACGGCACGGTCACGATCCCGTTCACCGTCACCGACGACGACGGCGCAACCTCGGCGCCCGCCAACGAGGTCATCACCGTCAACGACGTCAACGATCCCCCGACGGCCAACCCGAGCACGTCGTCCGGTGACGAGGACACGGATATCTCTGTCGACCTGACGGGCACGGATAGCGACGGCACCATTGTCTCGGTCACGGTGACGACGCTGCCGCCGGCCTCCGAGGGCGTATTGTATCTCTCCGATGGCACCACCCCGGTCGTCGCCGGCACGCCGATCACGGCGGCCCAGGCGGCATCGCTGGTGTTCACCCCCGCCGCCGACTTCAACGGCACGGTCACGATCCCGTTCACGGTCACCGACGACGACGGTGCGACCTCGGCCCCCGCCAACGAAGTCATCACCGTCAACGACGTCAACGATCCTCCGACCGCCAACCCGAGCACGTCATCCGGCGACGAGGACACGGACATCGCCGTCGACCTCACCGGCACGGATAGCGACGGCACGATCGCCTCGGTGACCGTCACCACATTACCGCCGGCCTCCGAGGGTGTATTGTACCTGTCGGACGGCACCACCCCGGTCGTCGCCGGCACGCCGATCACCGCGGCGCAGGCGGCATCGCTGGTGTTCACGCCGGCCGCGAACTTCAACGGCACGGTCACCATCCCGTTCACGGTCACCGACGACGACGGTGCGACCTCGGCACCGGCCAACGAGGTCATCACCGTCAACGATGTCAACGATCCCCCGACCGCCAACCCATCGACATCGTCCGGCGACGAGGACACGGATATCGCCGTCGCCCTCACCGGCACCGACATTGACGGTACGGTCGTCTCGGTGACCGTCACCACGTTGCCGCCGGCCGCCGAAGGCGTGCTCTATCTCTCCGACGGCACCACCCCGGTGGTTGCCGGCACGCCGATCACGGCGGCCCAGGCCGCCAACCTGGTGTTCACGCCGGCCGCCGACTTCAACGGCACGGTCACCATCCCGTTCACGGTCACCGATGATGACGGCGCCACCAGTGCGCCCGCCAACGAGGTCATCACCGTCAACGATGTCAACGATCCCCCGACGGCCAACCCGAGCACGTCGTCCGGTGACGAGGACACGGATATCTCTGTCGACCTGACGGGCACGGATAGCGACGGCACCATTGTCTCGGTCACGGTGACGACGCTGCCGCCGGCCTCCGAAGGCGTATTGTACCTGTCGGACGGCACCACCCCGGTGGTCGCCGGCACGCCGATCACCGCGGCCCAGGCCGCATCGCTGGTGTTCACGCCCGCCGCGAACTTCAACGGCACGGTCACCATCCCGTTCACCGTCACCGACGACGACGGCGCAACCTCGGCACCCGCCAACGAGGTCATCACCGTCAACGACGTCAACGATCCCCCGACGGCCAATCCGTCAACGTCATCCGGCGACGAGGACACCGACATCGCCGTCGACCTGACGGGTACGGATAGCGACGGCACCATTGTCTCCGTCACGGTGACGACGCTGCCGCCGGCCTCCGAGGGCGTATTGTACCTGTCGGACGGCACCACCCCGGTCGTTGCCGGCACCCCGATCACGGCGGCGCAGGCGGCATCGCTGGTGTTCACCCCGGCCGCGAACTTCAACGGCACGGTCACCATTCCGTTCACGGTCACCGACGACGACGGCGCGACCTCGGCCCCCGCCAACGAGGTCATCACCGTCAACGATGTCAACGATCCCCCGACCGCCAACCCGTCAACGTCATCCGGCGACGAGGACACCGACATCGCCGTCGACCTCACCGGCACCGACATTGACGGTACGGTCGTCTCGGTCACGGTGACGACGCTGCCGCCGGCCTCCGAAGGCGTATTGTACCTGTCGGACGGCACCACCCCGGTGGTCGCCGGCACGCCGATCACCGCGGCCCAGGCCGCATCGCTGGTGTTCACGCCCGCCGCCGACTTCAACGGCACGGTCACCATCCCGTTCACCGTCACCGACGACGACGGCGCAACCTCGGCACCCGCCAACGAGGTCATCACCGTCAACGACGTCAACGATCCCCCGACGGCCAATCCGTCAACGTCATCCGGCGACGAGGACACCGACATCGCCGTCGACCTGACGGGTACGGATAGCGACGGCACCATTGTCTCCGTCACGGTGACGACGCTGCCGCCGGCCTCCGAGGGCGTATTGTACCTGTCGGACGGCACCACCCCGGTCGTTGCCGGCACCCCGATCACGGCGGCGCAGGCGGCATCGCTGGTGTTCACCCCGGCCGCGAACTTCAACGGCACGGTCACCATTCCGTTCACGGTCACCGACGACGACGGCGCGACCTCGGCCCCCGCCAACGAGGTCATCACCGTCAACGATGTCAACGATCCCCCGACCGCCAACCCGTCAACGTCATCCGGCGACGAGGACACCGACATCGCCGTCGACCTCACCGGCACCGACATTGACGGTACGGTCGTCTCGGTCACGGTGACGACGCTGCCGCCGGCCTCCGAAGGCGTATTGTACCTGTCGGACGGCACCACCCCGGTGGTCGCCGGCACGCCGATCACCGCGGCCCAAGCCGCCAACCTGGTGTTCACGCCGGCCGCGAACTTCAACGGCACGGTCACCATCCCGTTCACCGTCACCGACGATGACGGCGCCACCAGTGCACCCGCCAACGAAGTCATCACCGTCAACGACGTCAACGATCCCCCGACCGCTAACCCATCGACGTCGTCCGGCGATGAGGACACCGATATCGCCGTCGACCTGACGGGTACCGACATTGACGGTACGGTCGTCTCGGTGACCGTCACCACATTACCGCCGGCCTCCGAAGGCGTGCTCTATCTCTCCGATGGCACCACCCCGGTGGTTGCCGGCACCCCGATCACCGCGGCCCAGGCCGCCAACCTGGTGTTCACCCCGGCCGCGAACTTCAACGGCACGGTCACCATCCCGTTCACCGTCACCGACGACGACGGCGCCACCAGTGCACCCGCCAACGAAGTCATCACCGTCAACGATGTCAACGATCCCCCGACCGCCAACCCGTCAACGTCATCCGGCGACGAGGACACCGACATCGCCGTCGACCTCACCGGCACCGACATTGACGGTACGGTCGTCTCGGTCACGGTGACGACGCTGCCGCCGGCCTCCGAAGGCGTATTGTACCTGTCGGACGGCACCACCCCGGTGGTCGCCGGCACGCCGATCACCGCGGCCCAAGCCGCCAACCTGGTGTTCACGCCGGCCGCGAACTTCAACGGCACGGTCACCATCCCGTTCACCGTCACCGACGATGACGGCGCCACCAGTGCACCCGCCAACGAAGTCATCACCGTCAACGACGTCAATGATCCCCCGACGGCCAACCCGAGCACGTCGTCCGGCGACGAGGACACCGACATCGCCGTCGCCCTCACCGGTTCCGATGTCGACGGCACGATCGCCTCGGTGACCGTCACCACTTTACCGCCGGCCTCCGAAGGCATCCTGTATCTGAGTGACGGCACCACCCCGGTGGTTGCCGGCACGCCGATCACCGCGGCCCAGGCGGCATCGCTGGTGTTCACCCCGGCCGCGAACTTCAACGGCACGGTCACCATTCCGTTCACGGTCACCGACGACGACGGCGCCACCAGTGCACCCGCCAACGAAGTCATCACCGTCAACGACGTCAACGATCCCCCGACCGCCAACCCGTCAACGTCATCCGGCGATGAGGACACCGACATCGCCGTCGACCTGACGGGTACGGATAGCGACGGCACCATTGTCTCCGTCACGGTGACGACGCTGCCGCCGGCCTCCGAGGGTGTATTGTACCTGTCGGACGGCACCACTCCGGTGGTCGCCGGCACCCCGATCACCGCGGCCCAGGCCGCCAACCTGGTGTTCACCCCCGCCGCCGACTTCAACGGCACGGTCACCATCCCGTTCACGGTCACCGACGACGACGGCGCAACCAGTGCACCCGCCAACGAAGTCATCACCGTCAACGATGTCAACGATCCCCCGACCGCCAACCCATCGACGTCGTCCGGTGACGAAGACACGGATATCTCTGTCGCCCTTACCGGCTCCGATAGCGACGGTACGGTCGTCTCCGTCACGGTGACGACGCTGCCGCCGGCCACCGAAGGCGTGCTCTATCTCTCCGATGGCACCACCCCGGTCGTCGCCGGCACCCCGATCACGGCGGCGCAGGCCGCCAACCTGGTGTTCACCCCCGCCGCCGACTTCAACGGCACGGTCACCATCCCGTTCACCGTCACCGACGACGACGGCGCAACCTCGGCACCGGCCAACGAGGTCATCACCGTCAACGACGTCAACGATCCCCCGACGGCAAACCCGTCAACGTCGTCCGGCGATGAGGACACCGACATCGCCGTCGACCTGACGGGTACGGATAGCGACGGCACCATTGTCTCGGTCACGGTGACGACGCTGCCGCCGGCCTCCGAAGGCGTATTGTACCTGTCGGACGGCACGACCCCGGTCGTCGCCGGCACGCCGATCACCGCGGCGCAGGCCGCCAACCTGGTGTTCACCCCCGCCGCGAACTTCAACGGCACGGTCACCATTCCGTTCACCGTCACCGACGATGACGGCGCCACCAGTGCGCCCGCCAACGAGGTCATCACCGTCAACGACGTCAACGATCCCCCGACGGCCAACCCATCGACGTCGTCCGGCGACGAGGACACGGACATCGCCGTCGACCTCACCGGCACCGACATTGACGGTACGGTCGTCTCGGTGACCGTCACCACATTACCGCCGGCCGCCGAGGGTGTATTGTACCTGTCGGACGGCACCACCCCGGTCGTCGCCGGCACGCCGATCACGGCGGCCCAGGCCGCCAACCTGGTGTTCACGCCGGCCGCGAACTTCAACGGCACGGTCACCATTCCGTTCACGGTCACCGACGACGACGGCGCCACCAGTGCGCCCGCCAACGAAGTCATCACCGTCAACGACGTCAACGATCCCCCGACCGCCAACCCGAGCACGTCGTCCGGTGACGAAGACACCGACATCGCCGTCGACCTGACGGGCACGGATAGCGACGGCACCATTGTCTCGGTCACGGTGACGACGCTGCCGCCGGCCTCCGAAGGCGTATTGCACCTGTCGGACGGCACCACCCCGGTCGTCGCCGGCACGCCGATCACGGCGGCCCAGGCCGCATCGCTGGTGTTCACCCCGGCCGCGAACTTCAACGGCACGGTCACCATTCCGTTCACGGTCACCGACGATGACGGCGCAACCTCGGCACCGGCCAACGAGGTCATCACCGTCAACGACGTCAACGATCCCCCGACGGCAAACCCGTCAACGTCGTCCGGCGATGAGGACACCGACATCGCCGTCGACCTGACGGGTACGGATAGCGACGGCACCATTGTCTCGGTCACGGTGACGACGCTGCCGCCGGCCTCCGAGGGTGTATTGTATCTGAGTGACGGCACCACGCCGGTCGTCGCCGGCACGCCGATCACGGCGGCCCAGGCCGCATCGCTGGTGTTCACCCCGGCCGCGAACTTCAACGGCACGGTCACCATTCCGTTCACGGTCACCGACGATGACGGCGCGACCTCGGCACCGGCCAACGAGGTCATCACCGTCAACGACGTCAACGATCCCCCGACAGCCAACCCGAGCACGTCGTCCGGCGATGAGGACACCGACATCGCCGTCGACCTGACGGGTACGGATAGCGACGGCACCATTGTCTCGGTCACGGTGACGACGCTGCCGCCGGCCTCCGAGGGTGTATTGTATCTGAGTGACGGCACCACCCCGGTGGTCGCCGGCACCCCGATCACGGCGGCCCAGGCGGCATCGCTGGTGTTCACGCCGGCCGCGAACTTCAACGGCACGGTCACCATCCCGTTCACGGTCACCGACGACGACGGCGCCACCTCGGCACCCGCCAACGAAGTCATCACCGTCAACGACGTCAATGATCCCCCGACGGCAAACGATGACAGCGCAACCATCGATAGCGGCCAAACCGTGACCATCGATGTCCTTGCGAACGACACGGACCTCGAAGGAGACACACTCACTGTCGTCGCTGCGAGTGCGACTAGTGGAACTGTCATCGTAAACGCAGATGGCACCCTGACCTACCAACCGGTGCCGGGCTTTGTCGGACTGGATACGATCACCTACACCATCAGCGACGGCCAGGGCGGCACGGCAACCGCAACCGTGCAAATTACCGTCATTGACCGAACGAGCGTGATCACCGGCACCGACAGTCCGCCCGATTCTGCACCCGCTGCGGTAACGTTCGAAAGCATCTCCGCCGACGGTGCAGTCCTCGATGCCCTAGCAGCCATCGATGGACGGCTGACCGGCGCTGAACTTTCGAGCAGCGGAATCGTAGTATCCACGGCAAACTCGCTCCAGCATCTCAACGGCATCGAAGGCCAGACCTTCGCGCTGGACCAGGCGCGCATTTGGCAACTCGAAGCCAATCTGAGGGCAGCGCATGGCGCAATTCTGGAAACATATGACGTCGACGGCCTGACCGGCTTCTCGCTGCGTATAGGCTTGCTCGACAATTTTGCCGGCAGCAGCGATAAAGCGCAGGTCGTTATTGAGTCCCTGGTCCGAGACGAGGTCCTGATCCTTCAGCTTTCGAATACCTCGCTCGAACATGGCAAGGCGGTTGTCGAATATCGCATCACGCAGGCCAATGGTCAGCCCCTGCCCGGTTGGTTCAACAAAGCAGGAGACTCGCTGTACCTGGGCGAACGGCCGGCGGACGTCGACACGTTGCAGCTGCGCCTGATCGTATTCTACGAAGACGGCACAAGCGATTCGCGCGCTATCGAAATACATGCACAGTCCGGCGAGATGAAGCCGCTGCCCGACAATCAGGCAGCATTGACACCAAAGACGTTCGATCGACAATTCAACCCGACCGAAGTGCCTCACGAGGACGGCGTAGAAGATTTGGCTGACATGCTCAAGCGACGAGCCTGAGGTTTCACAGCTCGGCGCCTGAATTGGCACATTGCGGACCGGGGTCGAACGTGCCGATACCCTGTCATCCAACGACCGTAGTGACGCACAACGGCGACATGATTTCGCAAACTATCATGGCGGAAAAATCGTTGCCTCCACTGCAACTGCGTCGGTGATCGTTCACCCGACGCTTGCGACTCGTCACTAGGCCTGCAGGATCCGCATGCCCAAACAGCCAAACAAAATGACTTGAATTCGATCCACGGTGTGATTGCGCCCCTGCGCGCGCTTGACAGCAAGATCAAACCGCCAATTCTGCCGCCTCGATGTCGAGGGACATCGCGTGCAAGTAAATGCTCCTTAAGCACGGCGACAAAACGGGATGGTTATGATGGATGGCGGAAGCGCAGTCGTCGAGACGTTGATCGAATGGAACGTCGACACGGCTTTCTCCGTGCCGGGCGAGAGCTATTTGCCGATAATCAACGCATTGCAGGGTGCCTCCAACCGTATCAAATTGATCACGCCGCGCCACGAATCCGGCGTCACTTTCGCTGCCGAAGCCTACGGTAAACTGACGGGTCGACCGGCAGCCGGGTTTGTCAGCCGTGGCCCAGGTGCCACCAATGCGGCAATCGGTATCCACACCGCAGCCCAGGACTCAACACCGCTTGTGCTGTTCATTGGGCATGTCCCGACGACGACCAAAGGCCGCGAAGCCTTCCAGGAAATCGACTATCATCAGATGTTCGGCCGCATGGCCAAGGCCGTCCTCGAACCTGAGGCGTCCGGAGACGTTGCGCAAATTACCGCGCGCGCCATTCAGCTTAGCACCTCTGGCAGACCTGGTCCGGTTATCGTCGTCATGCCCAAGGACATTACGGAAGGCGATGCCGGTACCCCGGACATCCCCTCCCCCGTTGCCCCGGCGAAAACCGTTCCGGACACCGCAGGGCTCAAAACCGCAACCACATTGATCGCAGCCGCCGAACGACCGCTCATCGTCGCTGGCGAGATGATCTCGATCGAGGACAGTCAGCCCGCCCTGGTCCGCTTCGCCGAATCGACTGGTGCCGCGGTCACAACCGCCTACCGGCGCCAGGACACCTTTCCGAACGACCACCCAGCCTATGTCGGTCATCTCGAGATCAATCGCGTTTCCTTCCAGGAGCGCCTCTGGAACGAAGCCGATTTGATCATCGCAGCCGGCGCACGCCTCGATGGCATCTCGAGCCAGGAATTCAATCTCGTTCGGCCACATCAAAAGCTCATCCAGCTCTTTCCCGATCCGCGCGTTCTCACCAATACCCGAAGCGATCTGGCGATTTGCGCCGACGTTGGCCCGAGCCTTACTGCACTCGCCGAGGTAGCCGGCCGGCCGCCTTCCGACCGACTGCACTGGCGCGACCGCTATCATGCCGAGTATCACCGCTTTGCCACGCCGGGCACATTGGAAATCTTCGGCCCGGTTGATCTATCCGCCATCGTCACCGAAATGCAGCGCCAGGTCGCCGACGACGCAGTCATCCTTTGCGACAGCGGCACGTTCGCCCGCTGGGTCCACCGCTTCTATCGCTTCACCCAACCCCACACCCAGGCCGGCCCGATGTCTGGTGCGATGGGTTACGCGGTCCCGGGCGCGCTTGGAGCTGCGCTCGCTTTGCCAGGTCGCGAGATCGTGGCATTTGTTGGCGACGGCGGTTTCCTGATGTCTGGCCAGGAATTGACCACCGCCGTCCAGCATCGTCTACCGCTCAAGGTCATTCTCTGCGACAACAACGCATGGGGTTCGATCCTCGTCTCGCAGCAGCGCCGCTACGGCGAAGCCGGCACCTACGGTACCAGGCTCCAGAGCCCTGACTTCACCATGGTCGCGCGCGGTTACGGCCTGCCGGCCTTTACGGTCGAGAAAACGGATGACTTTGCACCGGCGTTCGCCGAAGCGCGTGCAGTCGACGGCCCGGCTCTGTTACACCTCAGGCTCGACGAGCGAGATGTATCCCCGTTCACAGACGAACAGCCCGTCTGACAACGACAGGACATGCCGCGCTATAGACTTGCGCGCCTTTTCCGAATTGACGGCAGCGACCTATTCCGCGCCGGCCAGCCGCTCCTTCTCTGCCATCCGCTGCTTGAGTTCCTCGGGCGTCAGGCGCACGATGTCTTCGTTCTGGTGGGCGTAAAGGTCGTAGTCATCTGTTTCCAGGTCTTCGAGCACGATATCGCGCGAGAGCACCTTCGCTTTCCATGCTGCGTGCGTATCGTGGCGCAGGTGAAACTCCGGCATCACCTCGTGCGCAAACAACTCCAGACTATCGCAAATGTCTTGGTGGCTGGTCTTGCCGGCCTGGTTGAGGAGAATCACCTGGTCGACGTGCGCCTCCTCGAACTGGCGCAGGCGCTTGCGGAGTGTATCGGGCGAACCGATCAGGCCGTTGCGCAATGCCTCCTGCGCCTTTTCGGTGTTCCGCCACGCCTGATATTCGTCCCAGAGGTTGCTGGTCCCCGGCGCGTCCACGCCTTTGCGCCCGTAATAGGAAAGCGCGAATATGAAGAACGTCCAGCCGGACGCCTTTTCAAACGCCTCCTCATCCGTTTCCGCGCACATAAAACCGTTGACGATGGCAACGTTCGGATTGGCCGGATAGTCCGCCAGCCGGTTTGGACGATCGAGCAGATTGTTGTAGTAGCGGTGCACCCAGGCGCGTGCTGCTTCCGGCGACACGAAGCTAAAGCCGAGCGCCCCCATGCCCCATTCGCCGGCCTTACCGATCGTCTGAATGTTGGAACATGCAACCCACAACGGCGGGTGCGGCTTCTGATAGGGTTTCGGAATGACGTTGCGTGCCGGGAAATCGAAGAACCGGCCGTGGAACTCCCAGCTTTCCTTGGTGAACATCGGCACGATGGCCTTGACCGCCTCCTCCCAGCGGTCGCGCTTGTCGCGCACCCTGACGCCAAACGGATGCAGCTCGGCCGGCCCGGCACCTTCGCCCATCCCGAGTTCAACCCGCCCGCCGGAAATCAAGTCGAGTGTCGCAACACGCTCGGCAACACGGTGGGGTTGGTTGGTCGTAATCTGAATGATGCCGTGGCCGAGGCGGATCTGCTTCGTGCGCTGGCTTGCAGCCGCAAGAAACACCTCCGGTGCCGAGGAGTGCGAATACTCCTCAAGGAAGTGATGCTCGACCTCCCAAACGAAATCATACCCGAGCCGATCTGCCAGTTCGACCTGCTGCAAGGACTGCTGGAGGAGGTCGTACTCGCTGGATTCACTCCACGGTCGCGGCAGTTGATGCTCATAAAAGATGCCGAATTTCACCTGTCACTGCTCCCGGTCTGGTCTGGCCGCGGGCAACCGTGGCGCTAAGACCTCTCAAATAACGCCACTGTCCCTGAGCCCATCAATCTGCTCGCTCGTCAGGCCCAGCCAGTCACTGAGCACTTCCGCGCTGTGCTCGCCAAGGCGCGGACTGGGCGTGGTCTCGACCTTGTCGGTGCCATGGATCCGCAGCGGCGAATTCGGAACGACGATACGGCCATACTCGGGATGATCGAGCCACTCAAGCATCCCGCGCTCATGCATGTGCGCGTCGTTCGTCACTTCTACGAGATTGCGCACGGCAGCCACCGGCAATCGGTGCGCAATGGCCAGTTCCATGATATCGGCCCGGTCGAGCGTCCGTGACCAGGATTCGACCAGATCGTCTGTCTCCTCCATGTTGGCGACCCGCTCCTTGTTGCTCGTAAACCGCGGATCATCGCGCAAGTCCTCGCGTCCCATGATCGTCAACAGTCCCTGCCAATGCACTTCCTTAACGCAATTGATCGCGATGTGGCCGTCCTTCGCCTCGTAGACGTTGTAGGGACAGACCGACAGGCCGCCGTGCTTGTTGGCCGTGCGCGGCGGAATGGCACCGTCGCGGGAATAAAGCATGCCGAGGTTCGAGGCGAATGAGGGATAGATCGCCTCTTGCATCGCAACCTCGACGCGCCGCCCCTTGCCGGTGACGCTCCGCTCGTAGAGCGCCGTCATCACGGCCGCATAGAGATGAATACCGGACATGAAATCGACCACCGCGGCACCGCACTTCATCGGCGGGCCGTCGGGAAACCCGGTAATGCTCATCATGCCGGACGTCGCCTGGATCGTGAGATCCATCGCCATCAGATCGCGGTCCGGCCCGGTCAGACCGTAACCCGAACCGGTCGCATAGATGAGCTTCGGGTTGATGTCATGCAGCACTTCCCAACCAACGCCGAGCTTGGCCATGACATCAGGTGTAAAGTTTTCGAGCAGGATATCCGCCTGGCGCACCATGTCCTTCAAGATCTGCTTGCCGCGCGCTTCCTTGAGGTTGAGAGTCATCCCGCGCTTGTTCGAATTTAGCATCGCCAGCGGAACGCCGGGCCACGTCGCACCCTTGGCACGCAGGCGCAGCGGCTCACCGCCCATCGGTTCGATCTTGACCACTTCGGCCCCGGCTTTCGCCATCAGGAAGGTTGCGTATGGGCCCTGATAAATCTGCCCGAAGTCGATGACCTTGATGCCGGCAAGCGGCAGATTGGGACGATCATCAGAACGATCACTCATCAATGTTCTCCGGATGGTTGCCATTAGCACCGGCCGCGGAGCCTCGAGGCCGGAGCAATCTGCCTCGCCCGCGCCGCCCGCCGCTACTTGAACGATCCGCCGAGCAGATCGCGTGCAATGATTAGCCGCTGCACTTCGTTAGGGCCTTCCCCGACACGCCGAATGCGCATTTCACGATACCACCGCTCGAGCGGCAAATCCTTTGTCATTCCGATCCCACCATGGATCTGCATCGACCTGTCGACGACCCGACCGCCGGCTTCCGTCGCCACCAGTTTTGCCATTGCCGCCTCGGTCCGGAAGGGTTCACCGCGCTCTGCTCTGTGCGCGGCCTCGAGCGTCAGCCAGCGGCTCGTGCGGATATCGAGCTCGTTGTCGATAATCATCGATTGGATGAGCTGGCGCGTTGCTAACGGCGCCCCGAACGTCTCGCGCTGTTTGGCGTATTCGATCGCCATCTCCTGAGCCCTGATCGCGATGCCGATGCAGGCCGCGGCGTAAGGTATTCTCTGTCGGCTCAAGCGGTCGTTAGCGATCGCGAAGCCGCGGTTGACCTCACCGAGGACATTGGCGTGCGGCACCCGCATGTCCTCGAACTGCAGCTCCGTTGCATAATGACTTGAGCGCAGCGTGTGAATAACGCGGCGCACGTGAAATCCGGGCGTCTCGGTATCGACGATGAAACACGTCACGCCGTTGCGCCCTTTGTCCGGCGAGGTCCGTGCAAACACCAGGCCGAAGTCGGCCTTATCGGCACCGCTGATGTAGACCTTGGCGCCGTTTATGACCCAATCACCGCCGTGGCGCTCGGCCCGCGTTTGGATCGCGCGCGCCGGATCACTACCGCCAGACGGTTCTGTCAATCCGAAGAAGCCCCGCTTTTCGCCGCGCAGTACAGGGCGCAGATAGCGTTCTTTCTGGTCCTCGGTCGCCTCATAAAGCTGCGCCAAACCCATCGCTCCGAACACGCCGTAGCAGGGCACGTAGAGACCGGCGCGATGCTGGGACATCTCGATTGCAACCAGTGTGCGCGTCACGAGATCGATGCCGGCCCCGCCATACTCCGCCGGCACGTCGAGACCCCAGAACCCCATCTCCCGCACCTTGGCGCTGAGCCGTGCAAAGTCTTCTGGCGCAAGCTCGCTTGCATCGGGGTCGAGATTCTCTTCCAGTGGCACGATTTCCTCGCGCACGAACCGGCGGATCTGCGCCACGATCAATTCCTGCTGCTCGCTCAGTTCAAGGTCCATGTACCGGCTTCCTGGAAACCAATGACTAGAACGGACTAAGTCGGCCGAGATTCGGCGGCGGGTTCGCCGCGTTGCCGGCCGGCAGCGCGCCGTACTTTGCTACGTGCAGCATCAAGAGTTCACGATAGCGTGTCAGATACTGCATGTTCACTTCACACCGAAACTGCACCGCCCCGTCCGGCGGCCGATCGGCAAGCGCAATCAACACGCCTCGCAGACCAAACAGCGAGCGCCCGCCGGCAAACCCGATCTCGATTACATGCCCCTCATCATTACCAAGCTGGTAGACGCCGAGCTGACCGGTAAGCTTGCGGGCGTTTTCGGGAGTGAGCGCCTGCCAGGGTTTGGTCATTGCAATCGCCATAGCGCCTCGCTCGTCAGCGCTCTTGGAAATTCGGCTTGCGTCGGTCGAGAAATGCGGCAATGCCTTCCTTGGCATCTTCGCTGGTGCGCACCTGGCCCAGCTGCTCATCGAGATCGGCGTGCGGAATGTCGTCTCGGAATGCCATCTGGCGCACGAGAACGGCCTTGATTGCCTTGAGCGCGAGCGGTGCGTTTGCTGCAACGCGAGCAACGATATCATCGACCACCGCGTCCAGGTCTTCCGGCGCGGCAATGTGCGAAATTATACCGAGATCATAGAACTCTTGCGCCGACAACGGATCACCGAGCAACAGGATGCGGCGCGTCGCCACCGGCCCGGCAACCTCCTGCAGCTTCTTGCAAAGAAACCAGCTCGGTGCGAGCCCGATCTGGGCGACCGACATACCGAACTTGGCGGCTGTACTCGCCACCACCAAATCGCAATGCAGGGCGAGTTCGTTGCCGCCGGCGATCGCAGCCCCCTGCACCTTTCCCACGACCGGCAAAGGATAAGTCTCCATCGCATGCAGCAGGTGCTCGAAGGGACGGATGCCGCTTGCCGAGCCGTCCCGTTCCCTGAGATCGATCCCGGCACAGAACGCAGGCCCTTCCGCCTCGACCAGTGCGAGACGCTCTCCCTTGGCCAGCGGTGCCGAGAACGCCTCGGTGAGAATTTGGATCATATCGGGATTGAGCGCATTGCGCTTTTCCGGACGCGTCAGCCGGATGTGGCGAACCGCATCCCTGACCTCCCACTCCGCAACAGCCATTCCCGTTGTCCTGTTCGTTTCCCGCGCCGGCCGCCGGCATCCGTGCTCTCGGACCACCCGCTGCTGCAACGAACGGCCCGCCGGCAACCGCTGAACTGACGAATGTAAATGAGATCAGCTAAACGAGATCCGTGCAACACGCCGGCCCGCGGGGCGACCTGCTTATTCGCAGCGTGATCGAAATTGACCGGCCTAGACTTGCCGCGCCAACACCAAGCCGCTTCTATTGCGGATCGGAGTGCGTTCGGGCGCATCGTGTTGAAATTTGAGAGGCAGCGCATGAAGGTCGGTCTGATCATCACCAACCAGCAAAAGCTCGCAACCGACATGGTCAGCGCCCTTGATGATCAAGTCGCCATGCTGCACGCGGCACGCGATCGGGGCTGGGACAGCGTCACCTTTCCCCAGCATTACCTCAACGAAGGTGACAACCAACAGCTGCAGATCGTTCCAATGGCAGCACGCATGGCGGCCGAAGCCGGAGAAATGCAGGTCTGCCTCGGCATTCTCCTGCTCAACCTGCACAACCCGGTCTACACGGCGGAGACGATCGCAACGCTCGATATTATTTGCCGCGGCAACTTCGTGTTCGGCATCGGCCTCGGCTATCGTGATATCGAGTTCGATGCTTTCGGCGTGCCCAAAGGCCAGCGCGTCAAGCGCTTTGAAACCTATCTTGACCTCGTCCAACGATTGTGGAGTGAAGAGAGCGTCTCCTTCGACAGCCCGGAATGCCGGCTTGACAACGTGCGCATGAACATCCGGCCGGTGCAGACCCCGCGCCCACCGATTTGGATTGCAGCCAACAATGATCCGGCCATCCGGCGCGCGGCCCGTCTTGGGGATTCTTGGTTCATCAACCCGCACGCGACACTCGAAACCATCCGCCGCCAGATCGGCATCTACCGCGATGAGCTGAACGCTAATGACAAGCCTTTCCCGGCCGTCCTACCAATCATCAAGGAACTCTACTGCGCCAGGGATCGCCGCACCGCATTCGACATCGCCCGGCCCTGCCTCGAAGGCAAGTACAAGGACTATGCACGGTGGGGCCAGGACAAGGTTCTTCCGGGAAACGAAGACTTCACCCGCGACTTCGAGGAGCTGTCCGAAGGCCGCTTCATCCTCGGCTCACCTGAAGACTGCTATCGCCAGCTTGAACCCTATTGGAAGGAGTTCGGCTGCAACCATTTGATCATCCGCACCAACTGGGCTGGCATGCCTCTGGCCGACAGTCTGGCGAGCATCCGAATGATCTCGGATGAGCTGCTGCCCGAGCTTCGTAAGGTGTAAAAAGGTGCCGGCTGACAACAGACCAGAAGCAAGCAACACCGCCGCGACGACGCGTGATATCACCGGTATCGACAGGCGCACGGCCCTGCGATCGGCCGTCGGCCTCGCAGCCGCCTCGGTCGCTGTCGCTGGCAACGCTGCGGCCGGCACCCGACACCGTCGAATGCAACACCGACTGCAACTTCCCAAATGGCGCTACGGCAAGAATTCAGCCGCTTCGGATACGGTCCTGATGTTCCGCGGCAACGGCGCCCATACATTCTACGGTACCGGCCCGATTCCCGATCGCCCGCCGCGCATACAATGGCGGTTTCGAACCGCCGTAATCCGCAATCGCGTTCGCGGAACACCGATGACCTGGGCAGGAACGGGCTGGACCGGCAGCGCCATCAAGCTCGGCGACTATGTGTTTTTCGGCTCCGTCGGCGGCTACGTCTATGCCCTCGAAGCCGACCGCGGCCAGCTGCTCTGGCGCCACCGCGGCGGCGGCATGTTCAAGAGTTCGCTTTGCGCTTACGAGAACCGCCTCTACATCGGCAACACCGACAACCGCCTGCGCTGCCTCGATGCCGCGACGGGGCGCCTGATATGGAGCCGCAACACTGGCCGCGATCTTGATTCTTCGCCCTGTGTCGTCGACGACCGGCTCTACATCGCCGGCGAAAACGGTTACTTGCGCTGCCTCATTCCGCAAACCGGCAAACAGGTCTGGAAGCGCTTCGTCGGCGGCATTGGTCGCGGCACCGTGCTCGGCTCGAACGGCTCGGAAACATCGCCGGCAGTTGCCGACGGTGAGGCCTACACAGCAACCTATGACGGCGTCCTCTTCAGTATCGACACGGGCACCGGCCGCGTGCGCTGGCGGGCCCGCACGGGCGATGACACCGATGCCTCGCCCGTAATCCACGATGAGTTCGTGTATGCCTGCGCCGAGGAAAAGGCTCCGTACCTGTATTGTTTCGACCGGGCAAACGGCCGCCAAGTCTGGCGTTATGACGGCAAGGCGCGCGGCTACTATTCGACGCCGGCCGTCGTTGGCGATCGCATTTGGGTCGGTGCGCAGGACAGCCGACTGCATTGCCTCCACGCCCGCACGGGCAAACAAGTCTGGACATTTCAAACCGGAGCGGCGGTTTGGTCCTCGCCTTGCGTGGTTGATGACAAGGTGCTCTTTGGCTCGCGTGATGCCCACTTCTATTGCCTCGACGCAACGACCGGGCGCGAGAATTGGCGGATCAGGCTGGATGGCCGGATCATCTCGAGCCCGTGTATCGTCGACGGAAGGATCTGGATCGGCACGGCAACGGGCTATTTCTACTGCCTGTCTGCCTGAGGGAGGAACACGATGGATCGAAATGTTGTTGTCACCGGTGCTGCATCCGGCATCGGCGCCGCGACTGCCGGTCGGCTACAAAACGAAGGCTGGACGGTGATCGGTCTCGACGTCGCGTACGATCAAGGCGAACAAACGAATCCCGGCGACGCTGCCTGCGGCGTTTGCCCTGTGCACTGTGATGTCGCCAGTGCTCAATCGATAGAGAACGCATTCGCAATCGTCGCCGAGAAGTTCGGCCACCTTGACGCCGTTGTATGCTCGGCAGGCAAGTTGGCCGCAGCCCCGCTGGTCGACATGACCGTGGAAGCGTTCGATCAGATCTATCACGTCAACACGCGCGGCGCCTGGCTGAGTGCGCGCAACGCCGTACCGTTGATGCGCAAAAGCCCAAACCGGGAGCTTTTGCCCCGCATCGTCTTCCTCGGCTCCGTCTCCGGGCTGAGGCCCAAGATCGCAAGCGGTGCCTACGCTGCACAAAAGGCGGCCCTGCACACGTTAACCGGTGTCTTGGCCGCCGAACTCGCACCTGAAGGCATTCTCGTCAACGCGGTGGCCCCCGGCACCGTCGACACGCCAATGATCCGCGCGATGGCAGACCAGGCCGCATCCGGCAAATACCGGCCGAGCGGCAAGTCACCACTCGGTCGTATCGCAGAACCGCACGACGTTGCCGCGGTGATCGCTTTTCTGTTGGGTGAACAATCCTCATACGTGACCGGCTCAGTCATCCCGGTTGACGGCGGTACGCGGGCAGCGTTCGTGCCGCAATCCTGACGATACGACCCGCTCCTACGCTGCAACGCCCGCGCACCCCGAACGCAGCTACGCCGCGCGCCTCAATCGTCGCCGCAAGGCGACATGTTGGGCTCTTTCTGCCAACATCATTTGCACGCGGTGATGAGGATTGAGCTCCGCCAGACCTTTGACGACGCTCGACCAGTCCACCGGACCGATCCGCCGCAGGACCGACTGTTTGGCCGTCAGATATGGCACGAGCAATGCATCCTGGCGGCGTTTGCGATAGACCGGCGATGAAACGGCACGCCCGGGTACGTGCGCATTGTGCTTGTTGATCCAGCGTTGCGCAACGGCACGCGCCTGTGGCGGACACGCCGTGTTCTGCACGCCCTTGATCTGAACGATTTCGAGCGCCTCGCGCTTCCGGAAGTAGCGCACCTCGAGGTTGGCCACACGCGCCTTGCCGCGCCGAACACTGAACATGCGGCAGTGATTGCGTGCCAAGCTGTCGCCATAGCTGATGAGGCAGTTGCGCATCGCAAGAGCTTCTTCGAGCACATCTTCAGGCGTTGTCAGCGGCACGAAACGATAACCATCAACCTCGTTGTCTGCGATCCACGGATCGTGCAGCCCTTCGGGTCCCATCTCGATGACCAGCCCGAGATATTGACCCCAGGTTCGCGCCCGCATGAAGGCCTTTTTTACACCGAGTTTGGCCGACCACCTGGTATCGAAGCCTTTGACGGCCGGCACTTGCTCGGCCTGCGAATACCAGGCGAAGACAGCCAGGGCGACGAGCGAATTGCGGCCCAGCCGAAGATCGCCGAAGAGTTGCTGGTTCCGCGCCAGCCACAGAGCGAACTTCTCATCGCAAGCCGCATTGGCCAGACAGATCCCGGTCAGCCAGTCACCCGCCAATACGGGATCGTCGGGGATGAGCGACGCAAGTTGGCGGTTGGCAGCAGTACTCCATCGGACCGGAACCGGCACCCGGTCACAAGCCTCCGGCGGCAGATTACGGAACGACAATGGTATGCCCATCGCCGCACACACCTCGCCGAGCGGACGCCCCGCCATCGCGAGCTTGCGCGCAAGTTCGCGGTCTTCAAGCGCCCCGTATTTCACACCAAGTGCGAAAAACATGAACGGATGAGTCTTGGCGAGTTGCCCGAGCCTTGGTGACATGCATGCCAGCGCCTGCAGCTTGGACCAGTGACGCTCATCGAACCGAGCGATCTGCGCCGCAAGTGGCCCGGCGACCACAGCTGCCGAACCAAAATACTCATTTCTCGAATGTGCCATGGAATTGCCTTTTCCATCTCCGATCCCTGGAGGATCAGCGTTGCCTACAAACAATGGCGACGCGAGAGAGCCGGAAAACGGCAAACAGCAACAAAAAAATTTCGGTCGACGGCGCAACGTCGGCCAGCACGGTTCGCTGCCTGTCCATTCAGGCAATGGCAACCAGCGGTACATGGGAGTGAAAGGCAATGCAGACAACCCCCTCCTGGTGCAAGGCGACCGCCTGTGCGGTCCCTCGCCGCCACACTGTTCAGACGAACTCTCTGGTGTGGGTCAATCCGGGCGGCAGCGATCAATTGACGATGGTAAGGAGGATGGCGGCGCACGGCGTAGGCCTGCGTCACAACAGCGGAGTCTAGTCCATGCCAGACGATCCAGTCCCGGAGCCATGGCATCACTCGACAGCTGTCGAGTGGCACATCGTCTGGCACCAGGTCTACCAGCGGATGTCCGGGCGGCCACCGCCCAGCATTATAACCATGAATAACAATACCAAAGATCCATCAAGGGAGGGCTATTCGATTGAGGATGCAATTGCAGACGCCATCGCCGACACGCTCGACGATGATGAAGATCCGCCAAAGGACACTGAAGAGGCCTGCGAGGTTGTCTACACCCGCACGAAGCGGGGATTGAACACAAATCGCAAGCGAACAAGCCGGCACCGCCGCATCCACGAGGTCATCAAGGCGCAGACGATCAGCGAGAAGCTGCACCTCGATGGTTCACACACCCAACAAGAGTGTATCGAAATGTTGGAAATGCTGTACGATGCACTCGGCAAAGATGAGGTCGCAAAAGAACTCTTGTATACCGTCTTTAAAGAAGACTTCGCGTGGCGGGACAACTCAGGCCTCGCCGCCGAACTTGGACATACCCCTGACCAAGTTGCCAATATAAAAAGGCGGATCAGGCGCCGGCAGAACAGCATCGTGTTGGAATTCCGACGCCGTCGCGACGAAGGAGGATCGCAATGACGTCCGCCGATCGCAAGGGGAAAACGTTAGTGACTGCAGCGCGGGACACCGCGCTGCAGGAGCAGCAGCGCTTATTGCGCGCGCAAGAGCGTGCAGAAGTAATTCAGCTCTCCGGTCGCGAAATTGTTGCACTTCACGATATTTCCACCATTCAGACCAAACTTTTCGAATTCTTCAATTATCCGACAAGCCTTAATCGACCCGCCATTGCAACACATTCGGGCGCAAGAAAAAACCCGCTCAAAGACAAGGGTTTGAAGTTATTGAGATTGCGGGAGTTTCCAATTCTTTGACGGCCCAGCTGAATACTGTGGAATTATTTGGGTCAATAAAGTCATTCAGCGTGAAAGATGGCTTCGGCTTTATTGCGCCGGATCCGGATAATGACACCGGAACAACAACCGATGACGTTCTCATAAAGGCAAGATGTTTTAGATCCAGTGGTTATCAAACGGTCCTGGAAGGCGCGCGCATTCATTGTGAAGCAGTTGAAAACCCCCATGGCCTTGAAGCTGTATCAATCCTTGATCTGGATATACGAACGGCCACACATCCTTCGCAACACCCTATTCCCAAACACCTTGCTATTGAACCAGAAAGTGGCTGGGAACGAGCAGTCGTAAAGTGGTTTGACCATGTTCGTGGATTTGGCTTCCTGCGGCTAGCACGAGGCACTGCGGATATCTTCGTACACTTGGAAACTTTGCAAAGATACGGTTTGGTTTATCTGGAAGTTGGCCAGGAAATCGAAGTCAGATGGGGCCGAAATCGATTTGGCTTCGTTGCTGTCCAGTTACGCCCGTACGGATATTGGCCTGGCAGCGCGTTTTCGCATTAGAGCGACTGCAATTCCGCATATCCAAAATCGCGAATACTTTTGACAAGATTAAATTCGCACACCTCGTTTGTTGCGAAACCGATTGGCAATTTCGCAATAACATCGTTCCATAAAATAAAGTGAAGAGAACTCCGGTCATTACTTAAAAGTCTGACGACAGCCAGAAAATTCCCTTTTTAGGGTTTTTCGATCCGGCCGCAATTAGAGATCAACCAGAATAATCCTGAAATCATTGACGTTTGTGAGCGTGGGCCCGGTCTTGATGAGCCCACCAACAGCATCGAAGAACCCGTATCCATCGTTGTTTTCCAGCAGTTCTTCCGGCTTCAGCCCCTGTGAGCGAGCCATTTCGAGACTCTCGGGGGAAAGGTAGGCGCCGGCATTATCCTCGCTGCCATCAATACCGTCGGTATCGCACGCAAGCGCATGAACGCCGGCGGCACCGTCCAACGCGACGCCAAGCGCCAGGAGGTATTCAGCATTGCGCCCACCGCGCCCGTTGCCCCTGATGGTCACCGTCGTCTCGCCTCCCGAAATCAGGGCAACCGGTGCCCCGCGTTTGCGGTGGTCGAGAGCAACTCGCGCCTGGTCCCTAGCGACGCACCGGGCTTCACCCTCTATGGCATCTCCGAGAATGGTCGGCGCAATGCCGTGCGCCTCACAGATGGCCGCCGCCGCCTCAAGCGATGCCTGTGGGCGTGCAATCAAATGAAATTCTGCGTTTGCAAGGCGCGGATCGCCCGATTTTGCGGACTCTGCCTCCGGCGTCTCGAGGAATGCGCGCACCGGCTCCGGCATCGCGATGCCATATTTCTCAAACACGGCAACAGCATCCTGCACGGTCGTCTCGTCGGGAACGGTCGGGCCTGATGCAATGACGGCGGGATCATCGCCAGGCACGTCTGAAATCGCGAGTGTGACCACCCGTGCAGGGTGAGCTGCCAGGGCAAGGCGCCCGCCCTTGATCGCTGAGAGATGCTTGCGCACCACGTTCATCTCATCGATCGGTGCCCCGCACCGCAGCAATGCGCGATTGATCGCCTGCTTGTCATCAAGGCTGAGCGCGATTTCACCGCCCGCACCATTACCGACACCGGGCATCGTCAGCAGTGCCGAACCGCCCCCTGAAATAAGGCACAGAACCAGGTCGTCACCCGCCAGCCCTTCGACCTTCCCACGAATGCGCCGTGCTGCATCGAGCCCCTTGTCATCCGGCACCGGATGGGCAGCCTCGACCACTTCGATGCGATCGCAGGCGACGCCGTGGCCGTAGCGCGTGACCACCAACCCTTCCAGCGGCCCCTCCCAATGCTCTTCGACCGCTTTGGCCATCGCGCCGCCGGCCTTGCCCGCTCCGACGACGATCGTCCGCCCGCGCGGCACCTCCGGCAGGAATGGCGGCAGACAATGGGCCGGGTCGGCGGCCCTGACGGCGGCGTCGAACAGCGATGTAAGAAATGCGCGCGGATCGTCGATGTCGGGCATGGAGTTTTTTCATGCAAGATTGATTGGAGTTGCAGGCGAATTGCAAGATGCCACTCTGCGCCGCGCTGGTCACTACCCAATAACGACAAACCCCCTCGGGTGGCTGACCCGAGGGGGATTTGATGGCGCGCCTGACGGGACTACGGCCTCTTCGGAGGCCCTTCGTCATATGGTCTGCGCCGCTTTCGTAAAATCTGTTGTCGCGCTCCGCCGCATTGGTGTTGTGCAAGTGACTATGGCGTGCAGATGCGCCGCCCGCTGTTACGGCGGGAACACCGGATACAAATCTCGTCGGTTTTGCGTGGACAGCACCGCGGACAGCTCAACAGCGATAACGCTCGAGCAACTCCGGATCCGGCTCAAACCCGATGCCGGGCCGCTGCGGAACGCTGACGAACCCATCGACAGGCAACGGAATATCGCCATCGAGATAGGCCTCGGGCTGGACAAAGAAATGCTCAAACTGCTCACAGTTCTGCCGCGTTGCCATCAGTTGCAGCGTCGCCCAGTAGCCCGGTCCGAAATAGGGTGTATGCGGCATCACCACGGCACCAAGCTCGCAAGCAACATCGCACACCGCTAGAAATTCGGTGACACCGCCGACCTTGGTAACGCTTGGCTGGATATACTTGATCTTGGGCGCCGTACGCCGAAATTCGACAGCCGTACACGCATTCTCGCCGCTTGCGATCGCAACGCCGTACTGGTCCTGCAGCCTGCCGAGCACTTCGGCATCGTCCGGCGGGAACACCGGCTCCTCGACCCAATAGAGATCGAGGCGCTGCATGTCCGGCATCAGGCGATGAGCGTCTTCCAGCGACCAGTTGCAGTTGACGTCGGTGACCAGTTTGATCGCCTCACCGGCGCCCTCGCGCCCGGCCGCAATCGCCTCGCGCGTGATTTCGTGCAACTTGACCGTTTGATAGCCTTGCCGCACGGCCTTCATCGTGAACGAACACACCAGATCCGGGCTTCCGTAACGCACCAGGCTGGCATAGGCTGGCAAGCGCTCACGCATTGCACCACCGATGAGGTCTGCGAGCGGCACGCCTGCGCACTTCGCCGCGATATCCCACAATGCGATGTCCACGGCCGATATGGCAAACATCGTGATGCCGTAGCGCCCGTGAAGATGGAGGCGTTGCTGCAGCTCGCGATTGAATGCTGGCAGGTCTTCGATTTCCCGGCCGACCACCTGTGGCGCCACGAGATCTTCGATCGCAGCCACCGTCGCCCGCCGGCAGGCATAGGCAAAACCGTCGCCCCAGCCGACCTCGCCGTCCATGGACTCGACCCGGACAAGCGCTACGTCGAGCTTGGTCCATTTTGTCGGCATCAGACCGGTTCCCGCACTGCCATCCTCGAACGGGATCTGCAGGGGAATGACGTCAATTGATCGGACTTTCATGATCCTCAGTCCCGTACGATGATGCCGGCACCGCGATAACCGCCGTCGACGGCAATGATTTCGGCTGTGATGTAGCCCGACTGCGTGTCGTCGAGCAAAAACGCCACGACGCTGGCAACTTCGCGCGGCTCGGCATAGCGGTTCATCGGCACAAAACGATGATAGAGGTCGCGGTCAGCCTGCGTGTGCAGCGCCTTGACCATAGGAGTTTCGATCGGCCCCGGCGCCACCGCATTGACTCGAATTCCATAGTCCGCGAGATCATTGGCCATCACCTGCGTCAACGTCACGACGGCACCCTTGGAGGCGCCATACGCTGCCCGCCCCTTTGACCCGCGCAGACCCGAAATCGATGCGATGTTGACGACCGCACCTCGTCCCCTCTCTTTCATGACGTGAGCTGCCGCCTTGCCAACCAGGAACGTGCCAACCACGTTGACGTCCAACACCTTGCGGAAGACTTCGGCTGATGTCTCGAGGACATGGTGATCAGCGGCTATCCCGGCACAGTTGACGACGCCGTTGATCGGCCCGAATGACGTCTCGATCGCCCCGATCGCCGCATCGACTTGCACCTCGTCAGTGACATCGAGTGGTGCGACATGCACATCGCCATTGCCCGCATAGGCCTGCCGCGCCTCCGCCAGGGACGGTGTATCCAGATCGAGCACGGCAACGCGCCAGCCGGCGTCCAGCAAATAGGCCGCCGTCGCCTGCCCGATACCTGAAGCGCCGCCGGTGACGACGGCAACGGCATTGTCCGGTCTGGAATTCTTGCCCATGACGCCTCCTTCACTCCCCGCCCGCAATATTTGCGCCAAACTCTTCGGCCCGCGGACGCCATTCACCCATCAATGTTGGGTCGTGCGAACATTGCCTCCATCTCGCGACGGATCACGACGGCATTGTCCGACGGGTCGATTTCCACATCATCCCAGGTCAGGCGCTCGCCTTCTGCAATATCGCGCTTAAGTTTGATATCGTTGGCAAGGCCGAGCGGCAGATAGCCGGCTTTCAGCGAGCGCGCCGCCGGGGTTTGCTTGCCCCAGACACACGCGCCACCTTCACCATCCAGGATTTCGCCAGCCTTCAACGCCCGCTTCGCGGTGGCTGCAACATCCGAGTTGAAGCAGACCGGCGCACCCGTCGCTTCGTTGCGCAGGACCACCGAGGCAACCGACAGCCCCAGTTCAAGGCCGATCAGGTGCGTCGGGCGGTAAAGCGCACTGTACTTGCCCGTCGAATCCGGAAGGCAGTTGTACTCCTGGAAACAGGAATGCGCGTAGTCACTTTCACTGGTGACCACCACGTATGTCCCCATCGCCAGATGGTGCGGCACGTCCGTGCCGTCACGATAGGCCGACGACGTGACCTCCGTCACGCCCGCCTTTTCCAGAACGCCACCGTCGGCCTTGGGCTTGCACACCTCGGCGAGTTCGAACCGGGTCGCCGGCGGAAAACCGAGGCCGTCGGTTTGCGGCACCAGGCCCGTCGCGTTGCACACCGCCGTCATCTCGATGCCGGACTTGGTGCCATCGATGAACGAATTGAACATCTTCGGATTGATGTGCGAGCGATCCTGGATGTTGAGATACGTCGACAGAATGTCCCACACCGTATCGGGCGTGGAGGCATGGTATGTCGGCAGGTAACGCGTCCCCTTGCCCGCTGCGACAACCTCGAACCCACACGTGCGCGCCCAGTCCACTTGCTCGCAGATCAAAGCCGGTTGATCGCCCCAGGCGAGCGAGTAGACGACACCTTTCTCCGCAGCCCGCCGCGCCAGCAACGGCCCCGCCAAGGCGTCTGCTTCGACGTTCACCATCACAACGTGCTTGCCATTATCGATCGCAGCAAGACATAGCCGAATGCCGACCGACGGGTCGCCGGTCGCCTCGATGATCACATCGATACCCGGATGCTCGATCAGGGCGCCGGCATTGTCGGTGATGTGGGTCTTGCCCGTCTTCAACGCATCGTCCAATGATGCCGCATCGATCTGGGCGGCATCCCACTGCACGCCGACCAACCGCTCCCAGGCACGCCCGGGCATTAAATCGGCGAGCCCGACCATGTGCATGCCGGTCGTCAGTCGCACCTGCGACAAAAACATCGTTCCGAACTTCCCGGCTCCGATTTGGCCGATGCGAATAGGGTTACCGTCCGCGGCGCGCTGCGCCAGCATTCGCGAGAGGCTCATGAGCGTTTCCCTGGTCTTGATAGTTCGATGAGATCTGCATTTGCAGCACAGCCCTGCAACGAGGGCAAGCCGGCCGCAAATTCGCCAGATGATTTCGCCTCGGCCACCGTTTACGCTAGCGTGCGCGCTCGGGGCGCCTTTCCCGGGAGCACCCAGGTGTGCCCAGGTGCAACAAAGCGCAAGACCGAGCACGATCAGCCGGAAGGATCGACAGATGACAGCCAGCCCATTCGATTTTGCTTCAGCCGTGCGCGACGACCTGCCGCCACCGGCCGTTCGCTGGGGCGGCTTTCCCGAATTCAACTTCGTCGGCGGCCACAACGCGCCGGAGACAATTCCCGTTGAAGATCTGATCGCGGCAACGACGGCGGTTCTCGAGCGCGAAGGCCGCACGCTTGCGACCTACAGCCTGGAGAGCGGGCCACAGGGCTATCGCCCTTTGCGCGAGTTTCTGGCCGGCAGGCTAAAGCGCTATGCCGGTATTGAGTGCACGCCCGACGATATCCTGATCACCTCCGGCTCTTTGCAGGGCATGGACCTCATCAATCAGATCCTGCTGACGCCGGGAGATACCGTCGTTCTGGAAGAGGCGAACTATGGAGGCTGCTTCACGCGTCTTCGGCGCCTCGGCGTCACGCCGGTCGGCATCGCGTGCGACGACGAAGGCATGGATATGAACGCGCTGGCAGCCACCCTTACCGATCTGACGGCCAAGGGCACGAAACCGAAATACATCTATACCATCCCGACGATCCAGAATCCGACTGCGACGATCATGAGCTTGGAGCGCCGCCAGCGGATGGTCGAACTGGCAAAGCAAAACGACATCCCGATTTTCGAGGACGAGTGCTATTCCGATTTGATCTGGGACGGCAAGCGCCCGCCGGCCATCTATGCGGTTGACGAATCCGCACGCACGATCTTCCTCGGCTCGTTCTCCAAATCCATCGCACCGGCCTTACGCGTCGGCTACGTCGTCGCCCCCTGGGAAGTTCTGAGCCGCCTGCTCGCCTGCAAGACCGACGCCGGCACAGGCGCCCTCGAACAGATGGTGCTGGCCGAATACTGCCCGCGCCACTTCGAGGCACACGTCGCGGCGCTGAACAAGGTTTTGAAAGCCAAGCTCGATGTCCTCGTGGAGGCGCTAGGCGAGCATTTCGGCACAACGGCGGACTTTAAGCAACCGAAAGGCGGCATCTTCCTGTGGGTCAAATTCCCGCCTGAGGTCGACACCACCAAGCTGGTCCAGATCGCAACGGCGGAAAGCGTCTCGGTCAATCCCGGCAATGAATGGTCAATCGAAGGCGATGGCGCGCGCCGCGCGATCCGCATCTGCTACGCTAACCCCAGCGCTGAAACCATCCGTAAAGGTGTCGCCAGACTGGCCGAGATCTGCAATCGCGAATTTGGCGTGCCAACTCATATAGCCAATGTTGAACGCAGCTGATCGCGGCAACGGTGACGCACATCCAAAGAGGCCATTGAAGAGCAAGGATTGCCCGCGATGATCCGCCTTTCCGTCCTCGACCAATCGATTGCGGTGACCGGTCGCTCGCATGCCGACGCAATCCGCGAGACCGTCGAACTGGCGCAGTACTGCGAACAACTGGGCTTTTCCCGGTTCTGGGTCTCCGAGCACCACAATCACGAGACCATTGCGGGCTCGGCACCGGAAGTCCTGATGGCGGCGATTGCCGCGACGACATCGCGTATCCGCATCGGCAGCGCCGGGGTCATGCTGCCGCATTACTCTGCGCTGAAGGTTGCCGAACAATTCCGCACACTCGAGGCTCTGGCGCCAGGCCGGATCGATCTCGGTGTCGGGCGCGCACCGGGTTCGGACGGGCGCACCGCGTTCGCACTCAATCCCGATGCCGCCCGCGCCGCCGAACAATTTCCGCAGCAGATCCGTGACGTGCTCGCCTGGACGGAACAGATCGCATTTCCAGATGATCACCCCTTCCGGACCATCCGCGCCCACCCGGAGGCGGATACCGCACCTGAGGTATGGGTTCTCGGCACGTCCAACTACGGGGCCCAGGTCGCCGCCCACTTCGGCCTGCCCTACTGCTTCGCGCACTTCATCACCGACGGCGCCGGTGCCGAGCACGCCATCTCGCTTTATCGTGCTGCCTACCGACCGAGCGAGCGCTTTCCGGAGCCGGTCGCCTCCGCTTGCGTCTGGGCCTTGGCTGCTGAAACCGATGACGAGGCAAATCACCAGTTCACTTCCCGCGCCTACGCACGCCTGCTCCGCGACCGCGGCGCGCGCCGTCCCATCGACCCGCCGGATGCACCGCCACCCTACGAGTTCTCCGAACTCGATCACCGCGCAATTGAGGACCTGCGACATGCCCACATCGTCGGCGATGCGCAGAATGTCCACGCACAGCTAACCGCACTCGCAAAGGGCCTAGCGATCGACGAACTGGTAATTCTGACATGGGCACATGACGTCGCAGTACGCCGGACCAGCTACCGCCTGCTCGCCGAAGCATTCAGTCTCGGCGCCGCGCAAACGGCGAAGGTAACGACATGACAGCGCAATCGGCGAACTGCACATGAACCAAACGATCAACGATGTCACGGGGATCCTGCTCGCCGGAGGCCAATCACGGCGCATGGGAGGCGGCGACAAAGGCCTGCTCACACTGGCCGGCAAGCCAATGCTGCAGCACGTCATCGACCGGATACGCCCGCAGGTCTCTGCGCTTGCCCTCAATGCCAACGGCGATCCGGCGCGCTTTGCCGCGTTCGGCCTGCCGGTCTTTCCGGATTCCTTGAGCAACCACCCGGGCCCGCTCGCCGGCGTGCTGGCCGGCATGATGTGGTCGGTGGAACATACCCCCCGCGCGAGCTACATTGCGACGGTCTCGACAGATGCACCGTTTCTGCCATCGGATCTTGTTGCCAGATTGCGCGAAGCCGCGATTACAAGTCCGGGCACCATCGCCATCGCCCGCTCCGGCGGTCATCTCCACCCTGTCATCGGATTGTGGCCTGTTAACCTTGTCGACGATCTGGCTGAAGCCCTCGGCGAAGGCGTTCGAAAGGTACTGCGATGGACCGACCGTCACGGCACGCTGCCCGTCGATTTTCCCTTTGCAGAGCTGTCGGGGCGTTCTATTGACCCATTCTTCAATGCCAACACGCCGACGGAACTTGAAGAGGCGCGCCAGCTTCTCACGGCCGGAAAGCCGCCGCACGACTCCGGCTGACAGGCAACGAAAGGGCTCTGCACCACTGTGACCGATCCCGGCTTCAATGCTCCGGCACCGATCATCGCCATCGCCGGCTGGAAGAATTCCGGCAAGACGACGCTAGCCGTCCGTCTGGTCGAAGAGTTCACGCGGCGCGGCCTGTGCGTTGCCACCATCAAACACGCTCACCACAACTTGCGCCTGGACGACGACGATACCGATTCCGCCCGCCATCGCCGCGCCGGTGCTCGCCAGGTCGCCGTCGTTTCCAGCCGCCGCTGGGCGATCATGACCGAAAATGACGACGGCAATGAGCTCGATTTTGCCGATGTCCTATCCCGCCTCGACCCGTGCGACTTGATCGTCGTCGAGGGTTACAAATCGCAACCGATCCCGAAAATCGAGGCGCGGCGTCGCCAATCCGCCAAAGGCTTCGGCCTCGCTGAGCAAGATCCTCGGGTCATCGCCGTTGCCGCCGACCACGAGATTGAAAACGTGAAACAGCCTGTTTTCCGATTGGATGCTGTTGCCGAGATCGCAGACTTCGTGGCTCAGTATTTAAAGCTCACCCCGGGCAACGTCGATCCGGGAGGATCGCTCCCATGACGTTGGTATCCGGCTGGGCTAGCTCGCTGCTTTTGGCAATGGCGGCATCATTCGGCGTAGCCGTGGCCAAAGAGCCCACCCCGCCTGCCGGACTTGATCCCGGTGGTGTTGCCGTCGCCATCCTCGGTGCCGGCGTCGATTACACCCGGCCCACCATTGCGACCCGTCTCGCACGTGACGGCGAAGGCGATCCAGTCGCCTGGGACTTTTCCGATAGCGATATCCGCCCGTTTGCCGCCCGGGGTGACACGGAGGTCATCGAGAAACTTCTCGCGGCGGTCACCACGATCCGCCTGGTCGTCGTCAAGCAGGCGGCGCATGATCCGGTCGCCGTCGGTCGCATGACGTCATTCGCGGTCCAGACACCGGCCCGCATCATTTTCTGCCCGCACGCCATGTCGCGTCCCGACTGGCCAATCCTCAAACAGGCGGCAGCGCGATTCCGCAACCACCTCTTTGTCATCGCCGGGACAGCCAAACCCGACCAGGACGCTGCCAAACTCGGAAACCTCGCGATCGCCCGCGCAAACCCGCCCGGCGATGTCCACTCGGCCGTTTTCAAGCTGATCGACGCCGCCGCCGACCTGCTCAAAAAACGGCCTGAATTGAGCGCGACCGACCTTAAAGCAGCGATTGCGCCGAAATAGCACAAACGCGCACCGCCATTTCGGCCACCAATGCTCCCTGCAGCCGCACGCCCCACTTGCGGTCGCGCGCCAGTCCTCTAATTTAGAGTCTATCCGCGTTAGGCCGCCGAGGCGGCCTCGAACCCCCTTAGGCGACCCGTCCATGAATGCCATTCTGCCACCGGACACGAAACCGACCGAAATGATCGACCCGTTCGGCCGCCACGTGACCTATTTGCGCGTCTCGGTCACAGATCGATGCGATTTCCGCTGCGTTTACTGCATGGCGGAAAACATGACGTTTCTGCCGAAGCGTGACCTCCTGACGCTTGAGGAGTTGGATCGCGTCTGCACCGCGTTTGTCGAAAAGGGCGTGCGCAAGTTGCGCATCACCGGCGGTGAACCGCTCGTTCGTCGCAACATCATGGAGCTCTTCCGAAATCTTGGCCGCCATCTCAACACCGGCGCGCTGGACGAGCTGACGGTGACGACCAACGGCAGCCAGCTGACCCGGTTTTCGGGCGAGCTTGCCGATTGCGGCGTGCGCCGCATCAACGTCTCGATAGATACGCTTGATCCGCAGAAGTTCAAAGAAATCACCCGCTGGGGCGACCTTGCCAAGGTTATGGACGGCCTCGAGTCGGCAAAGCGCGCCGGCCTGCAAATCAAGATCAATGCAGTGGCCCTGAAGGGCGTCAATGATGGCGAGATCGACGACCTGATCCGCTTTGCCCACGGCCAGGGCTTTGACCTGACCCTGATCGAAACCATGCCGATGGGGGACATCGATGGCGACCGCACGGACCAGTACTTGCCGCTGTCGCAGGTCCGCGCGGATCTCGAGCAGCGCTGGACGCTTGCGGATATCCCGTACAAGACCGGTGGCCCGGCACGGTACGTCAAGATCAAGGAAACCGGCGGCCGCCTTGGCTTCATCACGCCAATGACCCACAACTTCTGCGAAAGCTGCAATCGCGTGCGCCTGACCTGCACCGGAACGCTCTACATGTGCCTCGGCCAGAACGATGCGGCTGACCTCAAAACGCCGCTGCGCACGTCTACCACCAAGGATGCGCTCCACCGCGCTATCGACGAAGCGATCAGCCGCAAACCGAAGGGTCACGACTTCATCATCGATCGCCACACCAATCGTCCCGCGGTTCCGCGCCACATGAGCGTGACGGGTGGCTGACGACGACGCACGCGCAACCACCGCCGCACTCGCCCAACAACGCACGAACCTGCGCGGCATCGCGCTGGTGATCGCGGCAATGGGCGCGTTCGTCCTCAATGACACACTGACCAAGGCCACTTCAGCGGAACTGCCGACCGGCGAAATCATTGCCATTCGCGGGCTCTTCGCCAGCCTCATCCTCGCACCGCTCGTCGCCTTGACGTATGGCCTGAGAGCTGTTCCACGCGCCTATTCCTTACCGATCTTGATTCGAAATGTTTCCGAAATCGCGTCGGTCATCCTGTTTCTGAGCGCGCTCTTTCGCCTGCCCCTTGCCAACGTCACTGCGATCATGCAGACGCTACCGCTCACTCTCACGGCCGCGGCCGCAATCCTGCTGAAGGAGCATGTCGGCTGGCGACGTTGGACGGCCGCGACCGTCGGCCTCCTCGGGATCTTGCTGGTCGTGCGCCCCGGCACGAGCGACTTCTCCTGGTGGTACGTGTCCGCAATCATCTGCGTCGTGTTCGTCACGGCCCGGGACATTGCCACCCGCTACATCGACGGCACCACGCCGTCGCTCGTCGTCACCTTCATCACCGCCTTCGTCGTCATGCTGGCGGGCCTTGCTCTTGGTATGTTCGAGACGTGGACGGTCCCCTCTGTGCCGGCCGTTGCCCGGCTGGGCGCTGCCGCCGTCTTCGTCATCGTCGGTTATTACGCGTTGATCGAATGCTGGCGTGGCACCGAAATTTCCGTCGTCGCCCCGTTTCGTTACTCTGTGGTGCTCTGGGCGATAGTGTTCGGTTACATTTTTCTGGGTGAGGTACCGAGCTGGTGGACCGTGGCCGGCTCAGCGATTGTCGCACTGGCGGGCCTCTATACGTTTCACCGCGAACAGGTCCTCGCCAGGCGCCAAAGCACGGCCAAGCGCTAAAGCGCGTCCACGCCGAATAGACGCGCTTCGAGGCCGCAAAGCGGCCCGCCGAACCGGAAGTCAAGAGATCCGGAGTTCTTTAGTTGATTGAGCGACATCGCAATCATGCGATGTCACGGCGTCGCGCCCGCACGGGCCCGAGAGCAGCGAGGAGGAGACGTGAGCGACATCGGCGAGATCAAAATTCAACGTCGATCAAACATGATCCAGCATTTCCTTTTCTGGTCTTGAACCGGTTTCGTCGTACCTGAATTGTGAAGTGCGGGCATAATATCTTTACTGGCGGTTCATCCGGCACCGTGTTTTCCTATCACTCACGCTAACGCAAACTAGGAGATGGCAATGTCGAGATCTTTGATCATGGCAGTGGCGGTTGCCACGGCTTCGCTGGGCGCAACCATCGAAACCGCGGAGGCGCGTATTCGCTGCAAGGAAGGCAACCAGATCATTCCGGGTGTCGGACTGCATGCAACGCCCTACTGCGAAATCAAATACCTCGCCGACGTAGCACGTGGCAGCTACGGCATCTCGACCACGTTCGCCCGCCTGCGCAACAGCGACGGCGAACGCGAGCGGGTCTGCCAGGTTATTGGCCACGATTCGCGCATCTACAGCACCTGCCTGCCGTACCGCAATGACGGCGATTCGAGACGTTTCCGATAGGCCGCCGGATCGGGCGTTCAACAATCCCCGGCCAAAAACGGAGTGAGGCACGCCGGATTGGCTGCCTCATCCGGCAAGCAGCGCTGCGACGTCTTTGCGGATCTGTTCAAGCGAAACCGGTTTGCTCAAGACGCGCACGCCACCGCCCAGTGACTGTGCACGCTGGAGTTCATCGGCGATTGCCGACATCAGAATGACGCGCAGGCCCGGTTGGCTGGCCAGCATCTGTTCGGCAAGTGCCACGCCGTCCGGTTCGGGCATCGAGATGTCGGAAACGAGGACATCGTAGGGACCTTCCCCCGCCGCCTCCAGGGCGGCCGCGCCATCGCTCGCCGCAACAACCGTATGTCCGTCGCCCACAAGCGCGCGCTGTACCATTTCGCGGATCGCCGTGTCGTCTTCCGCCAGCAAAATCTTCGCCATGGCCCCTCCTGAGGTGTCAGTGCGTCCCCGACATCAATGTGGCTTTCGTCGACTTGATACCGCAATCAAGCACTACTCGGACTGCACGATATAGCCGACGAACGGCAGCTCTCGATATCGGTATGCCAAATCCATTCCATAACCGACGACGAACACATCCGGGCATTCAAACGCACGAAAATCCGCCCCGATTTGCACCGCCCGGGCTACTGGTTTGTCGAGCAGAACACAGGTCCGGATGCGACCAGCGCCGCGTTCCGCCAGCAACGTCTTTGCAAAGTGCAGTGTCCGCCCGGACTCCAGAATGTCGTCGACAAGCAAAACATCCCGGCCGGCCACGTCGACATCGACGTCCCGAAGTATCTTAACCGCACCGGACGACGATTTGCCCCGCCCGTAACTCGAAAGTGAAATGAAATCGACCTGTGGTGCCAACCCGGCGCCATGCAGGGCGCGTATCAGATCGGCGGCAAATATGAAGCTGCCCTTGAGGATCGCGACGACCAGCAGATCATCGACATCAGAGCGCGCGATGTCGCGCGCCAGTCGGCTGATTCGGTCCTTGATTTCCGTCGATGAATAAACGACGCGCACCTCGCCGCTGTCTTCATTCTTGCCGTTCATGCCCTACCAACCTGGAATGTGGCGCAATGCAGACAGTTGTGTCCGCATCACAAGCACTCTGGAGCCGTAAGATCAAGCCAACCCAGGCCACGATCCCCATCCCTGCGCCACAATCTTCGCGGATTGATCAGACGGCACGGTTCGATCATAAATGCGCAAACCACCCCTGCGACCGCTCGCTTGTGCGGCCAGGCGGTGCCGATCGCTTTGCCGACGATAACGATGGAAAGGAACCTCAGTGATCCGGCTCGAGAATGTAGCCCTCAGCTACGGCGGAGGTGTTGATGTCCTGCGTGGCGTCAATTTTCACCTGCGCCCCGGGTCTTTTCACTTTCTCACCGGTCCATCCGGTGCCGGCAAGACGACACTGCTGCGGCTGATGTTCCTGTCTCTGGAACCTACCGGCGGCCACATCGAGCTTTTTGAACAGGGCGTACGCAATATCAATCCGTCGAAGCGCGCGCGACTGCGCCGCCGCATTGGCATCGTCTTTCAGGACTTCCGCCTGCTCGACCACCTGACGACATGGCAAAACGTGGCTCTTCCGTTGCGCGTCAGCGGTAAAAAGGAATCGGAATACAAGGAAGACGTCACCGATCTGCTACAGTGGGTTGGGCTGGGCGACCGCATGCATCATTTCCCCTCGGTCCTGTCGGGCGGTGAGAAACAGCGCGCCGCCATCGCCCGTGCTGTCATCGGCAAGCCCGAACTGCTGCTCGCAGACGAACCGACAGGTAACGTCGACCCGCAGATGGCGCGCCGTCTCCTGCGCCTGTTCATCGAACTCAATAGGCTTGGTACGTCCGTCGTCATCGCAACCCACGATCATCAACTCATGCGCCAGTACAAGGCGCCGCGATTGGAGCTTCACGAGGGAAATGTCCGCATCGTATGACGATGACACGACCGGTCGGCGGCCACCGCCTACGCTCACGCACGACCCCCTGCGTGGCCCCGCAACTGACAGATTCGATGTCCGCCCCGAGCCGACTACGCTACGCAATCCGCCCGGCGGCGGTTTCGCTCCGCCCCCGGTGATGGAACCGGGCCGTGAGCAGGCCAATGCACCGATCGTCCAGGCCGGCTCAGTGACCGGCAAATCGCTTACGCTGGTGATTGCCATCATGTGCTTCCTCGCCTGCCTGACAGCCGGCGCCGTCTACCTCATGAACCAGTCGGCGTCAGCCTGGCTGCGTGACATCGCCAACGAGGTAACCGTCCAGATTGAGCCCTCCGAAAAGGAGGAAGATACCGAGCGCATGGTTCAGGACATCAAGGCGTTCGTCGAATTTCAACCCGGCATCCTTGGCGTCCGCGTCCTCAGCCGCGAGGACTCGACAGCGCTTCTCGAACCCTGGTTAGGCAAAAACTCCGAACTCTCCGCACTACCAATCCCGCGCATGATCGCCGTCGAACTCGACCGCTCCGCGCCGCCGGACTTCACCGCATTGCAACAAACCCTCAACAAGCGGTTCCCAAAGGCCACGTTCGACGATCATCGCCAGTGGCAAAACCAGATACGAACGATCACGCGGTCGTTCGCGCTTGGCGGCCTCGCCATCCTGTTTTTGGTCGGTGCCGCAACCACCGCGATCATCGTGTCGGCAACTCGCAGCGCCATGGCATCGAACCGCGAAATCGTCGAGGTCTTGCACTTTGTCGGCGCCACTGACCGCTTCATTGCCCGCGAATTCGAAAAGCACTTCCTGACGCTCGGCATCCGCGCCGGGATTGTTGGCGCAGGCTCGGCCATGGCCGTCTTTTTCCTCATGCCCTATGTCATGCAGCTACTTGGCGGCGGCAGCGTCACTCTGGGCGAACTCAAGCGCCTGGTCGGCACAGGTGCCCTCGACCTGCCTGGCTACATATTGCTCGCCCTGGTTGTGGTTGTCATAGCAGCACTGTGCATGCTGACGTCCCGATTTGGCGTATTCCGTATCCTGCACAGCCAGACCTGATCCCTGGCTGAACCGGCAACAGTGCCTCAACCATTTCCACTATTGCTGGCAGAATTCGGCCGATTTGGTTTGTGCGCTCTGCACCTCCACGGCATAATCCGGCCGCATTGAACGTGTGGGCATAGCGGGCAGGCAGTTCGGGTATGCTCTTGAACTGCGAATGTTTTTTCAGCCAGGGACTCGGCAATATACTGGCATGGCTTTGCGGCTGACCAGAATGAGACGGCTCACACTCGTGGTTGTCGGTATCGCGGCCGCGGTGCTGTTGCTCGGCTTTTTCCTCTTTGCCGCCATCGCTACGCGAGCGATTGAAGACAACAGCCGCACTGCGGATGCCATCGTCGTTCTCACCGGCGGTTCTGAACGCATAGGCGAGGCCGCACGTCTCCTGCGCGGCGGCCGGGCCAAGAAACTGCTGATTTCGGGCGTCAACCCGCAAACCAGCGAAACCGCGGTGCGCCGCCTTGCCGGGCTCGATGCGGCCTTGTTTCGGTGCTGTGTGACGTTGGGCTACGGCGCCAAGAACACGCGCGGCAATGCCCGCGAAGCGCGCGCTTGGCAACGCGCCAACAAGTTCCGCAGCTTGATCGTGGTAACCGCGGCCTACCACATGCCGCGCAGCCTCGTCGAACTCTCGCAGCGCATGCCGGGTGTCGAACTCATTCCGCACCCTGTCCTGCCGCGGCGCTTCAAGTCGGAACCCTGGTGGCTGCACCCGACCAATGCCCGCATTCTCGCGCGTGAGTACATCAAGTTCTTGCCCTCCGCCGCTCAGTATGCATTGTCTCGCGCGCTCGGCTCCCGGGCGGCCGGGGCGTACGCCCCGCGTGACCACGCAAACACACGACCATAATTGCAATGCTGTTGATCCGCTCGCTGCTCTTCACGGCCGTGTTCTATATCAACACGGCAGTCTTCCTGGTTGGCGGCAGCTGGCTGTTGTTGGCACCACGCCACTGGGCGATGGCCGGCCTCAAAGCCCACGCGCGCGCAAGCCTGTGGTGGATGCGCATGATCTGCGGCACCCACATGGAAGTGCGCGGCCGCGAAAACTTGCCCGACCGCCCGTTTCTTGTCGCAGCCAAGCATCAGTCGGCTTGGGACACCTTCGCCCTCATCCCGGTGTTCGAGGATCCGGCCCTGGTGATGAAGGCCGAACTGATGCGCATTCCGCTCTATGGCTGGTTTTCGAGCAAGTTCGGCATGATCCCGATCCGGCGCGAGACCGGACCGTCGGCCCTGCGTGAAATGCTCCGCGAAGCCCAGCTTCGTCTCGATGCGAACCGCGAGATTCTCGTCTTTCCGGAAGGCACCCGCCGGTTGCCGGACGCACCGCCCGACTACAAGCCGGGCATCCTGATGATGTATGATCGCCTGGATGTACCGTGTGTGCCGCTAGCGCTCAATTCCGGCCTGTTCTGGCCGCGCAATTCACAACTGCGTCACCCTGGCACCATCATTGTCGAGATCCTGCCGACCATTCCCGCCGGCCTGCCCCGCAAAACTTTCGCAGCCGAACTCGAAACCGCCGTCGAAACCGCAACGCATCGCCTGTGCGAAGAAGCCCGTGCCGCACGCGAACAACGCAAAGCCTGAAGACCGATGCCACCTGCACGCACCCCGGGCGACAATTCCAACGCCCCCCGCATCGTGCAGCTCAGACCCATTTCATCGGGTGACCCACGCACTGTCTTTCGGGCTTGCCCAGCTTCCGGCAGTACCCCTCCCTTATTCTAAAACAAAATAAGAACAAAGAACGAACATTAATTGACTATCCACGCGCTGATGCCTATATTTGCACAGTGACATCGCAGGCAATCACGATTCGGTCGCGTATCCATGTCCCCGCATCCTTTTGAGCTGGCACCCGTCGCGCGCCAGATCTGGCAAAGCAAGTACCGGTATCAACCGTCGGACGGCGGAACCGGCGACCGCACGATCGACGACACATGGGAGCGCGTTGCCCGCGCAGCAGCCGCGCCGGAACGCGGCGGTCGGGCAGCCAAGGCGCGGTGGGCGGAACGCTTTCAGGCCATCATGTCGGACTTCACGTTTCTGCCGGCCGGGCGGATCATCGCCGGCGCCGGAACCGGCCGCAACGTCACCTTGTTCAACTGCTTCGTCATGGGCACCATTGCCGATGACCTCAGCGCCATCTTCGAAAACGTCAAGGAAGCGGCGCTGACGATGCAGCTCGGTGGCGGCATCGGCCATGATTTCTCGACCCTGCGCCCCAAGGGTGCACTGGTAAAGAGCATCGGCGCTGATGCGTCGGGCCCGGTTAGCTTCATGCACGTCTGGGATTCGATGTGCCGGACGATCATGTCGGCCGGCGCGCGCCGCGGCGCGATGATGGGCACGCTGCGCTGCGATCACCCCGACATCGAATATTTCATCGACGCCAAGGCCGACGCCGGCGCGCTGCGCAATTTCAACCTGTCGGTGCTCGTCACGGATGCTTTCGTGGATGCGGTGCGCCGGGATGGAGACTGGGATCTGACGTTTGCCGGCACCACTTACCGTACGGTCCGGGCACGCGATCTCTGGGACCGCATCATGCGCGCGACCTACGATTATGCCGAACCGGGCGTGATCTTCATCGACCGCATCAACGCCGCCAACAACCTCGCCTATTGCGAGGAGATCAACAGTACCAATCCCTGCGGTGAGCAGCCGCTGCCACCCTATGGTGCCTGTCTGTTGGGCTCACTCAACCTCGCACGCCTGGTGTCGCACCCCTTCACACCGCGCGCAGCGATCGACACGGCCCGCCTTGAAGAGACAGTGCGCTGCGCGACGCGCCTCCTCGACAACGTTATCGACGTTTCGAAATATCCGTTGCCGGCCCAACGTCGTGAGGCCAGGGCCAAGCGGCGTATCGGCCTCGGCGTCACCGGACTTGCCGACGCGCTCGCGATGTGCGGCCGTCACTACGGCAGCGTGGCCGCGACCGAATTGGCCGCCAGCTGGATGCGCACGGTCCAGACCGCAGCCTATCTCGCGAGCACCGAGCTTGCGGCGGGCAAAGGCACATTCCCGCTGTTCGACCGTGGTGCATTTCTCGACCGCCCCAATGTTCACGAGCTCGACCAGAACGTCACCGACGCCATCTCGAAGCACGGCATGCGCAACGGATGTCTGACGTCGATCGCGCCAACGGGCACCATTTCCCTGCTGGCCGGCAACGTCTCGAGTGGCATCGAACCCATCTTTGCCACCCGTTACGAGCGCCGTATTCTCGAACGCGACGGCACGACCCGCACCGAGGAGACGGTTGATTATGCCTGCGCACTGTTTGCCAGCCTGCATCGCGCAGACGCCGAGCTTCCCGAGCACATCACCACGGCTGCCGAGCTGTCACCGGAGCAGCACCTGCGCATGCAGGCCGCAATCCAGCCGTTCGTCGACAGCTCGATTTCCAAGACCATCAACTGTCCGCAGGATTTGCCGTTTGACCAGTTCAAGTCGGTCTATCTGCAGGCCTATGACCTCGGTCTTAAAGGTTGCACCACGTACCGCCCGAACGACATCACCGGCGCCGTGCTTGCAGCCTCGCCGGCAACCGCACCTGACACGCGCACCGAAGACCAGGACGATCAAACCGCGCCAATGCGCGCGCCGCCACCAGCCGCCGCCCAGCAACCGGACAGCGCAACGGCGCCCACTCGGTTCGATGGCGCCGTCGTCATGCTCACCGAACCGTTGGAGCGCGACCCGGCCCTGCCAGGCTATACCTACAAGCTCAAATGGCCGGGCAGCGCGGATGCCATCTACGTGACGATCAACGATATTGAACACGCCGGCCGCCGCCGACCGTTCGAGATCTTCATCAACACCAAAAACCTCGAGCACTACGCCTGGACCGTCGCACTCACCCGCATGATCAGTGCCGTCTTCCGCCGCGGTGGCGACGTCTCGTTCGTGGTCGAGGAGTTGAAGGCGATTTTCGATCCCCAGGGCGGGCGCTGGATTGACGGCCGCTACGTCCCGAGCCTGCTGGCAGCCATTGGCGACATCATCGAGACGCACATGAAACGCACCGGTTTTCTGAGGCCCGACGACGGCGCGCTTGCACAACCGGCATCGCGGGAATTGACGAGCCAGGCCGACGGCTCACCTGCATCGCCCGCAAGCGCGCAGTCCCTCAGCCACGATCACGGCAGCATCGCCCAGAACCTTGCCCCACCACTCGCCGGCACCCGTCGATGTCCTCAGTGCGGCATCGGCGACCTCGTGCGTATCGAAGGCTGCTGGACGTGCCGGAGTTGCGGGTATTCGCACTGCGGGTGAGCATGGACACCGCACAAGCGCCCGTCGCGGCTGCAATCAATGACGATCGATCCTCGCCACATCCTCAGAATGATCTTCGCCGCACTGACGCTGCCGGCATGCAGATCGCGAAATGCCTGCACGCACTCGGCAAGCGCACGCCCTTCGGTCCAGCCGGTCTTGCCGAACGTCCCGTCCGCAAGTCCGGCCAGCGTCTCGCGAAACTCGACCATGGTGTGCACGGTGTAGGCCTGCAATTTGACCTCAGCCAGGAGCCTTTCGCACGCGTCCGAGCCCAGGCTGGCGAGATAGAGCTTGCCCGCCGCGGTCGCGTGAAACGGCGCAAGGGTTCCGACCGGCAATTGCAGACGCAGCGGCCACTCCGTCTCGACGCGATCCCAACAAACCATGCCGGTAGCGGCCGGCAGAAATGGTAGCAAGCCTCACCTGTCGCCCGTGCCACGCGCTGCGGAATGGCGCTGCGGACGCTGTAGACCGCCCTGCTTGAAACCACTGCAAGTGACAAATCAACCAGTTCCTGGCCCGGCACATAACCGCGGCCGCCGATCCGGCGTCTAATCAGACCGGCTTAGAGCAGTTTCTCGCACAATCGAAAGGACGTCGCCTTGGGCAGGCCTATGCGCTCCGACATCTCGTTTGCCGTCACTGGTGCATCGGACTGCGCGATTTCCCGCAGCACGATGATGACGCGGACCGAACGTCGTACTCGACTAGTCGCGGTCCTGGGGCTCGCGATTGGACTGCTTCACAAAATTCTGCAGATGCGCCGTTGCTTGCTGCAGCTCTTCGACGCGTTCTTTCAAAATGTCCCGAATACTCACCATGCCGACCAGCTTCCCGCCCTCCTCAACAGGAAGATGGCGAATGTTTCTCGACAGCATTGTCGATGCGACTCGCCCCACGGAGTCATCCGGAGTGCACTTGATAACGGTCGTCGTCATGAGCTGGGAAACCGGAAGGCTATGCAATCTCGCGGCGTGGGACCCTACCCCGTAGGCGATATCTCGTTCGGAGATCACGCCTTCGATAGTTTCGCCATCGCTACTCACCACCGCCGCGCCAATCCTGTTCGCGCGCAATAATTCCGAAAGTGACGCGATTGTATCGGACGGTCCAACGGTAACGACGACCGAGCCCTTCGTGTTCAGAATATCCCGAATGTTCAACGTCACCTCCTCAAAACCAGTCGACCGTGCACAAATCCATATTGTCACTTTAGTATCTTCCAAGCTGAGAGCCCAGCTCGCTCGGTTCCCTCAATTCACCGGACCAGTCCCGGCGCTTGGACGAAGCCTCAGTCCGGCCGATTGCCGTCGACTGGGGCGAGGGAGTGTTCGTGCGCCCGCCGCCGCTTCTGTAGACTGTATGCGCTGATGAAGACGTTGCAAGGAGCAGACAGCAATGGCGATGCCGGGAACAGGTTGCTTTGTTGCAATCCATGATTTGAAGAAGGGACGAGAGGCCGAATACGAGAGTTGGCACACCCACGAGCACATGATTGAACGCCTTGCCATCCCTGGTTTCCTTCGTGGCTTGCGCTACCGCACACAAAGCGATGCGCCAAGGTTTTGCACGATCTATCACGTGGAAAGTCTCGCGACCCTGTCGTCGCCCGCCTATTTGGAGCGATTGAATGATCCAACACCCTGGACCCGCAAGAGCGTGCCATTGGCCATTGGGATGCAAAAGACGTTCTGCACCGTAGTTGCAACCCATGGGCATGGGATTGGGGCACACTTGGGTGTCGTCCTGTTTTCGCCGACACCCGGTGATACCAATCGCATCCGGAACGTGCTCTCAAGCGACGTGCTACCGAAGTTGGCGAGCAAGGCAGGCCTTTGCGGTGCGCATCTCTTGGTTGGTGACGAGACCGCCAGCCAAATCAAGGCCAAAGAAAGGGAACTTCGCGACGAGCCTGCTGCCGTTGCCGACTGGATCATACTCATCGAGGGTTACGACGGATCAACTATCCAATCCGCGCTTTCGACATTGAGCGAGATGGTTCGTCTGATAGCAAACGGGGCCGACGAAGGACCTGTGACCAGGCTCTATGGTCTTGAATTCGCTCTTGATGGCCATGAAGCAAAGACACTCTGGAAGGGCCCGGCAAATGCCCCCTGAGAGAATGGAGGAAACCTGCCAAATCGAAGCCGGATCGCCAGCAGGCGCGCTGACGCAATCTCACGCTCCCAAAGCTGAACCAAAAGACTGGCACAACTTCAACGGGGCTGGACCGCCGGCTGCTTATGCTTGAGAATTCCCGGTAACGTTCGATTGGCATCTTGGATGCGATATCGAAACCCGCCGGTCCTGACCATACGACAGACCGGATGTAAGCTCGGATACAAAAGCAAGCTCTTCAGCTCCGTTGAACCCGCGACCCGGAGGAGGCACAGCCATGAACGCAAAATTGGTTCACGCGGATATCAGGCCTAACGAAGACCCCGCCCTGGCGACCCGGTATCTCGATGTACCAAACATGCCATGGGAGCCGACCAAGTTTCCTGGCATTCAGATCAAGGTGCTCTATTCCGATGATGAAGGAATGACGACCGCACTGTTCAAACTTGAACCCGGCGCCATTGTGCCCATGCACGAGCACACCGCCATCGAACAGACATATGTACTGGAAGGCACGCTCGAGGACCATGAGGGTGTTTGCGGCCCGGGGCAGTTCTGTTGGCGACCTGCGGGCAATATGCACGAAGCTGTGGCACCCAACGGAGCAGTCATCCTCGGCATGTTTCTGAAGCCGAATAGGTTCGCGGAGGGTCAAAAGTTTTTCACCGAAGATGGCGAGCGGTAGGCGGACTTGTCCACACTCCGGCACACGCCGAACACGCAGGTTCAGTCATGCCGGCCGCGTCCGGGACAACCCGAAACTCGAAAGCTTTTTCTCTTCCTCGAAAACTGGGCGCACTGCAGCCAAGACCTACACGACAGGAGATGCTGCCCGCGCGGACGTGTTCGACACCGTCGAGCGGTTCTAAGACCCTCCACGCAGGCATTCGAAACTGGGCTATCTCAGCCCAGTGGACTTTGAAAACTGGAGGCAGTTTGCCTAACTCAATGTCCACAGAATCGCGTGCAGGCCACGCATCCGGCTCTTAGATCTTTGAAGACGATCCGGCGCGCATAGGTGGAATACCGTTCGATCGATTACTTGGAGTTTGCAGCAGATGCCGATCATCGATTCACAGGTTCATGCCTACGAGGCGAACACACCGGAGCGCCCCTGGGACACGGTCCCGAACTGGCCGGATCATGTCACAGGTGATGAATTGATCACGGCAATGGATGCCGTCGGCGTTGATGGCGCGATCTTCGTGTCCTCGTTTTCGATGTACCGCTACGACGCCAGTTACGCGGTCGATGTGCAACGCGCGAATCCCGACCGACTGGCGATCGTGAAACCCGTCGACCCGGACGATCCTGATGTCGCCGATGTCATTGCCGATTGGAAGAGCACGCAGGGAGCGGTCGCCATTCGCGTATTCATGCGCAAGGAAGAACAACGCAGCCCGGACGATCCCGGCCTCGACCGCATTCTCCGCGCAGCCGTCAACCATGATCTCCCGGTCAACATCCTCTTTTGGGATAACATCGAGGCAGGCACGGCCGTGATCGATCGCCACCCGGACACGCGGTTCGTCATCGATCACCTGGCCATCTTGCAGCCGAGCACGCCGCCTGCTCCTCTCGAACCCTGGGCCGACCTTCCCAAAGTGCTGGATCTGGCCAGGCGTGAGAATGCAGTCATCAAGGTCAGCGGAGCGTGTACATTGTCGCATGAACCCTACCCCTTTGAGGATATCTGGGATCCGCTCGCCCGCGTGTTCGATGCCTGGGGAATTGAGCGCTGTCTTTGGGGCACCGACTGGACACGCGCGCACGCGGTCGTCAGCTATGAACATGCGGTGAGGCCATTTCTCGAAACCGACCGCATCACGGCTGATGAGCGCGCAACGTTGATGGGCGGCGCGTGCGCCAAGACATATCGATGGTCACCTAAGGCCGGCTAACTCCAACCGAGCGTCGTCCCGCACCGTTGAACCAGGCGCGCAGTGCAGTGATCTGCGGATAGCGGCGCCATCAATTGCACCGGCTTTCACGTCCCGCGGGAAGCAAGAACAAGCCCATGAAGATTACCGCGATCCAGGCCCACTATGTCCGCATACCCTACGACATGGGCGCGCCGGCTGAAGAGTTTGCCGGACTGAGGTTTCCGAGCCAGGATCATCTCTTGATCGAAGTACAGACGGACGAAGGTGTTACCGGTTGGGGTGAGGGCTTTGGCCACAACATCATTCCGGCAACGCTGAAAGCCCTCGAGTGCTACGTCGCACCTTGGTTCCTTGGCAAGGACCCTACTGACATTAATGCCTTGCACCGCGAAGCAGCCCAGGCGTTTCATATCTTCGGCCGCAACGGCGTGGTCGTCTACGCACACTCCGGCATTGATATTGCGCTCTGGGATATTGCCGGCAAGCGCGCCGGCCTGCCCCTGTCGGATCTACTCGGCGGCGGCGCCCGCAAGGCCGTCCGTGCCTATTCCAGCTTGATGCGATACACCAATCCCGAAACAGTCAAACGCATTTGCGCACAGCAAGCCGCGGCGGGTTTCACGCACATCAAGTTGCACGAACATTCCGTAGAGGCAGTCATGGCGGCTCGCGAGGGCGCCGGACCGGACATTGTGATTATGAACGATGTCAATTGCCCCTGGACCGTCGCAGAAGCATTGGAAATGGAGCGCGCCTAGCGACCGGCCAACCTCCACTGGCTCGAAGAACCCGTCTTTCCACCCGAAGACCACAAGGGCTTGGCGCGTGTTCGTCGCGAAGGCGGAACCCGTGTTGCAGCGGGAGAAAATGCCGCCGGTTTGCACGATTTCGTCGACAAGTTCGAGAAAGGCGCAATCGATGTGGCGCAGCCCAGTGTCACGAAGATCGGTGGCATCACCGAAATGCGCAAGATTATCGCCGCGGCCGAGGCTCATTCAGTCGAGTTGATTCCCCATTGTGCCTACTTCGGGCCAGGCAACCTCGCCTCGATACACATCGTTGCTTCACTCGCAAAAGACACATTGCTCGAGAATATTTACGCTAACTTGGAGACCAGTCCGTATGGCGACGCGATGCTTGCCAAAGACGGCCATGTGATGGTGCCGCAAGGTCCAGGACTCGGCGTCGAACCTGACATGGATATCGTTGAAAAGTACCGCGATGGACCGATTGTCAAAGTGGCTTGACCGACTTATCTCGCCCGTGCGTTTTCCGGTCTTGCGCTGACGTGCTCAGCTTTGCCCGAACGTGCTCGGCACCACTTTCGGCGCCGTCGCATCACGACGGCCAAGCCAGTACGCTTGCTGTTCCGGCACGAGGTCCAGGCTTGCCTCGAATCCGAGCTTGCGGGCAGCATCCATGGGCCAGTTCGGATTGTAGAGGATTTCACGAGCCAGAGCGATGATATCAGCCTGTCCTTTGCGCAGAATCTCTTCGGCTTGATCGGCATGCACGATGAGACCCACCGCCATGGTGAGGATATCCGCGCCACGTCTGACTTGGTCGGCGTAGGGGACTTGATAGCCATAGTGCGGGCTGAACTCGGTCGGGCTACCCTGCATGCCGCCGCCGGAACAATCAATGACATCCACGCCTAGCGGCTTGACTTTCTGCGATAGCCTGATGCTCTCAGGAATCCCCCAGCCGGCACGATCCTCAACTGATAGCCGCAAGAACAACGGTTTGTCGTCCGGCCAATGCGCCCGAACCGCCTCCACGACCTCGCAGCAGAACCGCATTCGGTTTTCGTCGGAACCACCATATTCATCGTTGCGAAGGTTCGCTTGCGGGCTCAGAAACTGATGAATGCAATAGCCGTGCGCACCATGAATCTCGAGCACGTCAAATCCACACGCATTGGCTCTGCGGGCTGCCAAGCCCCACAAGTTTACGAGGTCCTTGACTTCCTGGTTGCTCAACGCACGCGGTGTCGGATCACCGTCGCTGGCAGGTATCGCGCTTGGCGCCACCAGTTCCCAGGCATTCCAATAATCCTCTTCGACGCCCGGGTTCTTTGTGAGCGGCCTGCCGCCTTCCCACGGCCTGAAACGTTTTGCCTTGCGCGCGGAATGACCCAGTTGGATTGCTGCGACGGAGTTGTGTGCCTTGATAAAGTCCGCCAATCGTTTCACACCCGGGATGAACTTGTCGTCCCAGAGCGCAAGATCTCCGACCGTACCACAACCTCGTGGGTCGACCTTTGTGCTTTCGACAAATGTCAAGCCTGCACCGCCGGCAGCAAACCGGCCAATATTCATGAGATGCCAGTCGGTCGCAAATCCATGGTCCGCCGCATACTGATGCATGGGCGCGACGCAAACCCTGTTCTTTATGGTCACGCCGCGAATGGTAAGCGGTTGGAACAATTGTGGTGCGGACAATGTAAACCCCTCTGCCGTTGACGGGTTACTCTTAACGCGTGGGCCGCTGGTTTCCAAACCAACAAGGGCAGCTGTCAGTGAAGCGGCATCGAGATCGCACAGCGTGTCTGGCCAATCGATCAATCGGTCTCGACCAGCGTAGCGGCTTCGTATTGCGCGAGGTCGGCTTGCGCCATGACGCAAACGACGCACATCGGCAAGAGCGTGCCCTACCCGATCCATGGTTCTTCAGACAACACGAAGCCTTTGCGTCAGGGACATGCGCATGTTCTGCATACCTGCAGGTAGGGATCGCCCGGCACCGCATTCTCAAGTTCAATCGCGTGGAATGATGCTGCTGCTGATCCCGTTGCAACTGTCCTATCGGCGTATAGCCACTGCAATGACCATCTGGGGCCGACGGATTCACTGCTCGCTTGCGACCTCAACGGATGTTTTGCAACAACATCAGCCCAAGGAGGAAGATGCAAGGCCCTACATAAGATGCTCGAAGCTGGGTGATAGAGCACACGGGATGCGACCCGCTCGTTCCAAGTTCATCGTGCCGCAGCTACGATTTCAAGCTCCACCTTCCAGGCCGGATCTACAAGACCACTCACGAAAACCAAAGTAGACGACAACTGACGGTCACCAAAATACTCCGATCGGATTTGACGCAGCATGGCCAAGTCCGCGCGATCCGTGAGGTAAATTCGAAGCATTATGACGTCATCGAAACTCATGCTCGCATCGCGCAAACACGCCTCGATATTTTGAAACGCACGCCGGCATTGCGCCTCGAAGCCCGGTGGGGCTGTGCCGTCTGGGCCAATGCCAACCTGTCCTGAAAGATGCAACCACCTACCTGCATCTTGGACAAGCATGCCGTGGCAGTAATTCGGTACTCCGAGATTGACGATGTCGGAGGGATTCAAACGGGTGATCTTCAAGGCATGCTCTCCCGCGATGTGCAGTCGGGTCGGATATGGTTATTCTTTATCATCAGGTACGACAGCCTCGACGTCGATTTCCATCAGCATCTCGGGCTTGGCCAACCCGGCGACGATCAAACCGGTTTGGCACGGATAGACCCCTTTCAGCCATCTGCCGACCACAATATAGACTGGTTCGCGATGCTGTCTGTCAGTCAAATAGATCGTGGTCTTCACGATGTGATCAAGTTTCGAGCCAGACTCTTCGAGAAGCACCTTCACGCAGTGCATTGCATTTTCGGCTTGAGCGGCTGCATCGCCCTGCCCTACGAAATTTCCGTCCATGTCGAGGCCGGTCTGCCCGCGCAACCAGATGCGGTTTCCAACGCGAACCGCCATTGCGAGATCATTGTCGAGTGACTGACCAGGATAGATGTCCTTGGTGTTGTACTTGCGAATCCGTTGATGAGGCATCGGTGGCATCCCTCTGCTGCGGTGTGTTCGTGATTGCAGGTTATGTCTGCAAGCTCAGCAGATGATCTTGCACAAATGCCGGACGATCCGCCACTGCTTGGGTGTCCAACGATCAAACTTGGCCTGGCATTGCCGTGCCGTTTCCGGCAGAGCGTATCCGCCCCACCTCTGTGGCTCAAGTCTCGGCAGATTCTGCAAACCCAAGCGCACCGTCGACCCCGATTACAAGCTGCCGGACAGTAGCCAATTGTGGGCCGTACGCAAAACCTTCGCCCCCCGGCAACAATCATAACCGTTTGATTTTTTGCATCTCAAAGGCGAGACTAAATGCGCCGCCGGGCCGTTGGCCCGCCCGCGCGGAGCCAATGAGCGTAGCGAGTTCTGGCGTGAGCGAAAAAATGGCGCGCCCGGCAGGATTCGAACCTGCGACCCCCAGACTCGGAATCTGGTACTCTATCCAGCTGAGCTACGGGCGCCGACAGAAGCGCTCTGATACTGCATTTGGGCCGATCCGGCAAACCCCCCGAGCAGAGCCATACGACGTCGTGGTGGAATTTGCGCAATCAGGCCCTCGCCGCAGCCAGCCCCACACCCTATAATCCGGCCATGAGCGCAAACCCGAAGACCTCCAAATCCACCGCCAAGACGCCGCCCAAGAACCGCCCCTCGCGGCCCGACGGCGAAGCTGTTCCGGTCGGCAAGGGCAGCCACGTCTACCTTGTCGACGGTTCGGCTTACATTTTCCGCGCGTATTTCGCCATGTTCAAAGCCGCCCAATCGCGCGGCAACAGCTTCACGCGATCAGATGGCACGCCGACCGGCGCGGTCATGACGTTCTGCAACATGCTATTCAAGATTGTCCGCGAAGGCCTCGACAGCAAAGATGCCGGCGATGATCCCACACACATCGGCGTTATCTTCGACCATAAGGGTGACACGTTCCGCAACAAGCTGTTTCCAGAGTACAAGGCGAACCGGGAGGCCCCGCCGGAAGACCTCATTCCTCAATTCCCGCTCATTCGCCACGCCGTACGGGCGTTCGGCCTTACTCCGATCGAGCAGGAGGGGTTTGAGGCCGATGACCTGATCGCCACCTACGCCCGCCTAGCGCGTGAGGCCGGCGCGGACGTCACGATCATCTCGGGCGACAAGGATCTCATGCAACTTGTCGGCAAGGGCGTTAGCATGTTCGATCCGATGCCCGGCAATGAACGCAGTATCGGAATTGCCGAAGTCGAAAAGAAGTTCGGCGTTGGTCCCGACAAGGTTGTCGATGTCCAGGCGCTTGCGGGCGATTCCACAGACAACGTTCCCGGCGTGCCGGGAATCGGTATCAAGACAGCCGCCCAGTTGATCAACGAGTTCGGTGATCTCGACACGCTTCTTGCAAGCGCAGAGAAAATCAAGCAGAAGAAGCGCCGCGAAAACCTGATTGAATTTTCCGAGCAGGCCCGGTTGTCGCGCCAGCTGGTATACCTTGATCCACAAGTTCCGCTTCAAATAGGTCTGGACGAACTCGACCTTCCCGAAATTTCTCCGGCAAGTTTGATCGCCTTCTGCAAGGCAATGGAGTTCCGTACATTCACGAAGCGTGTGGCCGATACGTTCGGGTTCGACGCAGAAGAGATCGAAGCCGATGCGGATCTTGCTGCGCCGCCGGCCCCAACCTCCGCAGTACAGACTGCCGGTGTGGCACGCGAAAGCCTCGCTACTCCACAGGTGGTGGTCCGCCACAACGCCGGCCTCGCTGCAGAGCCGCCAATCGACCGCACCGCCTATCAAACGGTCACGACGCTGGCAGACCTTGCAGCCTGGATCGAGGAAGCCCGTGACGTCGGCCGCTTTGCGTTTGACACGGAGACGACCGGCCTCGATGCAATGCGGGCAGACCTTGTCGGCTTTTCGCTTGCGACCCGTCCCGGACGCGCCTGCTACGTGCCCATCGCGCACACGACCGCAGCGGACGGCCTCGACTTCGGCGAAGGCGAGACCATCGACCAGTTGCCGCTGCGCGATGCTCTCGACGCGCTCAAGCCGTTGCTCGAGGACCGCGCCGTCCTCAAGATCGGCCAGAACCTCAAGTACGATATTCTCGTGCTCAAGCGTTACGGCATCGACCTGGCGCCGCTCGACGACACCATGCTGATCTCCTACGCCCTCGACGGCGGTCGCGGCGGCCATGGCATGGACGACCTCGCCCAGCGCCATCTCGGCCACACCTGCATTCCGTTCAAGCAGGTCATCGCGCACGCGCCGGGCAAAAAGGTCGCCGACAAGACGTTTGCCGGTGTACCGGTCGACAAGGCCACTGAATACGCCGCCGAGGACGCGGACATTACCCTGCGTCTCTGGATGGTGCTCAAGCCCCGCCTGGTGGCTGAGCATATGACGACGGTCTACGAAACACTCGAGCGCCCCCTCGTGCCGGCCATCGTCGAGATGGAGCGCGCCGGTATCAGCGTCGACCGCACCATACTGTCTCGCCTGTCGGCCACTTTTGCCCAACGCGCCGCCGAACTGGAAGACGAGGTTACCGAACTCGCCGGCGAAAAGTTCAATCTCGGATCGCCCAAACAACTGGGCGAACTTCTCTTCGACAAGCTCAAACTGCCGGGCGGCAAGAAAACCAAAACCGGTCAGTGGGAGACCCGCGCCACGTTACTCGACGACCTCGCAGGTAACGAAGAGTTGCCGGACGATGCACGCAAGCTTGTCCATACCATGCTTGAGTGGCGCCAGCTTACCAAGCTGCGCTCGACCTACACCGATGCGCTGCCGACGCACATACATCCCGAGACGGGCCGCATTCACACCAGCTATGCTCTGGCCGCCACCACCACCGGTCGCCTCGCTTCGACCGACCCCAATCTTCAAAACATTCCGATCCGCACCAAGGAGGGTCGCGAAATCCGCACGGCCTTCGTCGCGGAAAAGGGCAACAAACTCGTCTCGGCGGACTATTCGCAAATCGAGCTGCGCGTCCTCGCCCATATCGCCGACATCCCGCAATTGCGCGAAGCCTTCGACAACGGCCTCGACATCCATGCGATGACGGCAAGCGAGATGTTCGGCGAACCGATCAAGGGTATGCCGAGCGAAGTCCGCCGCCGCGCAAAGGCGATTAACTTCGGCATCATTTACGGCATTTCGGCATTCGGACTTGCCAACCAGCTCGGCATTTCGCGCGAGGAGGCGGCCGCCTACATCAAGACCTATTTCGAGCGCTTCCCGGGCATCAAGGACTATATGGAGGAGACCAAGAAAGCAGCCAAGGCCAACGGCTACGTCGAGACGATTTTCGGACGCCGCGTCCACTATCCCGAGATCAACACCAAGAACCCTTCGGCGCGCGGCTTCTTTGAACGCGCCGCCATCAACGCGCCAATTCAAGGCTCCGCCGCCGACATCATCCGCCGCGCCATGATCCGCATGCCGGTGGCGCTCGGGAAGGCCGGACTGAGCGCAGCGCGCATGCTTCTTCAGGTCCACGACGAACTGGTCTTCGAAGCCCCTGAGGAAGAAGTTGAACGCCTGCTCGAGATTTCGGCACGGGTCATGGAGACGTCGCCAGAACCGACACTCAAGCTATCCGTACCACTTAAGGTCGATGCCAACGCAGCCGACAACTGGGAAGCGGCACATTAGCCTGCCTCAGTCGCGATCTCGGAAACGCTCCGGAACGCGACGACGCGGCCGAGAGCCCGCGCATTTGCCATGCTATCGTTCCGGTCCGCGCCACATTGACTTGCCACATACCCTTTGCCACTCTCTCTCGGACAAATTGCGGTGTGCCCGAGAAACTTGGGGGAGTCGAGCAGGTTATTTTAGCGAAGGCCGCGGAACGCTGATCGCGGCAATATGTTGGCAGTCATGGCGATTTACAGAGGCGTCGAAATCCCCGACAACGAGGCTGAAAGGGTCGAGGCCGTAAAATCGTACGGCATACTCGGCACGCCGCCCGAGGTCGACTACGACGATATCGTCGAGCTGGCTGCCCACATCACCGGCTGCCAGATCTCGTACATTTCGTTTTTCGACGAAACGCTATCTCGTCTCAAGGCGCGCTACGGCATTCCGCTCAACCGTCCGGATCGCCCGCGCGAGTTGAGCCTTTGTGCCCCGACGATCTGCCAGAACGATCTCATCATCATTCCGGATCTAACCGAGAACCCGCGCTATGCAGATCTGCCGGCCGTCGTCAATCCACCTCACGCCAGGTTCTATAGTGCGATGCCCTTAATTAATCCGGAGGGCTACGCCTTGGGCACGCTTTGCGTGTGGGACCCTGAACCGCGCACGCTTTCACCCGAGCAGCAACAGGCGATGCGCCGTCTTGCCCGCCAGGTCATGGCTAAGCTCGAAATCCGTCGCGCCGTCAACACGCTCAAAGACCAGATCGCGGATCTCGAGGCCGAAGCGCAATTGGCCAAGGCAGATCTCGACGTCTACCACACGCTGCTATGCAACGTGTTCCCTGCCGAAGTTGCCGAGCAGATCGTGGCCGGCGCCTACATTAGTCCAAGGTACTTCTCCAGCGCGACAGTGTTGTTTGTCGACTTTGCAAACTTTTCGCATTTGAGCGAAAGCCTTGCACCACGCGATTTGATTGAACAACTCGATGAATACTTTTCAATCTTCGACGAGATCGTTGCCAGGCACGAGGTCATCAAGATCAAGACCGTAGGCGATGCGTATCTGGCGGTTGCCGGCGTCATCCAGGAGCGATCGGATCACGCTTACCGCGCCTGCCTCGCTGCCACCGACATCGTAGAGGCGATGGAAACGGCAAACGCCGTTCGCCGCAAGCTTGGTCTCGCGGAATGGTCGATCCGCACAGGCATCCACTCAAGCGCGGTAATCGCAGGTCAGATCGGCAAGTCGCGCATGACGTACGATATCTGGGGCGATGGCGTGAACCTCGCAAAGCGACTGCAGGAAAACTGCGAGCCTGGTCGCATTTGCATTTCCGATTCGACCCTTGGCCTCGTCTCTCGGTATTTCGAGACCGAACCGCGCGGCGCCATTGCAGCCAAACATAAGGGCGACATCGAAATGCACTATCTGGTCGGACCGAAATAGAACCGGCCGGAGCCACCCAAGGTGCCCGCGATCGCCCACTTGCACTTTGCCGGCCCATGCCCATGATGCCGAAAACGGCCGTGCCGTTGCCTCGGCCCGGCCCGTGACAGCCCGCCTAAGCCTCGGAAGGAATTGAGATGCAGGATCGCCCGACATCACCGCGCACGCTTCGCCTTCATGCCAGCGACAACATCATCGTTGCCGTCGACGGCCTGATGCCAGGCACCGTCGCCGAGGGAATCGAGGCAAGCGATCGCGTGCTCAAGGGCCATAAGATGGCAATTTCGAAAATTGAGAGAGACGCACCCATCGTCAAGTTCGGCCAGATCATTGGATTTGCCGTCGATGACATCACGCCAGGTCAGCACGTCCACTCCCACAACTGCGCCTATGCCGAATTCGATCGCGACTACGCCTTCGCCGTCGACGCCAAAGACGAAACCATACTGCCCGTCGAACAACAGGCGACATTCCAGGGATTTCGCCGTGCCAATGGTAAAGCCGGCACCCGCAACTACGTCGCCATTCTGACCAGCGTCAACTGCTCGGCCTCGGTTGCCCGTTTCATGGCCGAAGAGGTCAACCGCTCAGGTATCCTTGCCGACTATCCCAACGTTGATGGTGTCGTCGCATTCGTCCACGGCACGGGTTGCGGCATGGCGACCAACTCTGCCGGCTTCGAGTTTCTCGAACGCACGCAATGGGGCATGGCCGGCCACCCCAACGTTGCCGCATCCCTCATCGTCGGCCTTGGCTGCGAGGTCTTCCAGATCGCCCGCATGAAGGAGAAGTATGGTCTCAAGGACGGCGACAATCTCTTCACGATGACAATCCAGGACACCGGCGGCACGCGCAAGACGATTGCTACAGGCGTTGAACGCATCCGCGACATGCTGCCGCTCGCCAACAAGGCAACACGCGAGACGATCCCGGCATCCGAATTGATGCTCGCACTGCAGTGTGGCGGGTCTGACGGCTATTCCGGCATAACCGCCAATCCGGCTCTCGGCCTCGCCGCCGACATGCTGGTCCGCCATGGCGGTACTGCGGTTCTTGCCGAAACTCCGGAAATCTACGGCGCCGAACACCTCCTCACCCGACGCGCCGCCAGCGAGGAAGTCGGCCGCAAGCTGGTCGACATCATCGAATGGTGGCGTGAATACACCGCCCGCAACAACGGCTCCATGGACAACAACCCATCGCCTGGCAATAAGGCCGGCGGGCTCACGACAATTCTCGAAAAATCGCTCGGCGCCACTGCCAAAGGCGGCTCAACGACATTGCGCGGCGTTTACCGCTACGCCGAACAGGTCGACGCCAAGGGCTTCTGTTTCATGGACACGCCCGGCTACGACCCGGTCTCGGTGACCGGCCAGGTCGCCGGCGGCTGCAACGTCGTAACATTCACCACTGGCCGCGGCTCGGCCTATGGCTGCAAGCCGTCCCCTTCGATCAAGCTGGCGACCAACTCGGACATGTACGACCGCATGTCGGAGGACATGGATATCAACTGCGGCGACGTTCTCGACGGCGTTTCGTTGGAGGACAAAGGCCGTGAGATCTTCGAGACCATCCTGCGCGTCGCCTCCGGCGAGCAAAGCAAGTCCGAAGCCCTCGGCTACGGAGACAACGAATTCGTTCCCTGGCAGGTCGGCGCAGTGATGTAGTCGGCAAAGAATTCAGTCCACATCGCGCCTTTCGGGCGAAGCTGAATCCGCGCTGCAAGACCACCTACCGGCGTTGCCACGCCGGAACGCCTTCTCCTTACACGCGATGCCATTGGCCGGATCAATGACAACTCCGAACTGCGCAAACTGTGGGCTGGCACGGAGGACTTCGCTGCCTGGATCAAGAATGTCGAGGCACTGGAAGCCATATTCATGTGATAGCGAAAGCGCACGGCAGTCGAGAGGGATCGCGCGTTTCCGCGCCTAAGGCATGTCGCAGCAAAACGGATTCACTCACCAAGGGAGCAACGCGACCCGGCCGAATGGCCGCCCCGCCGGAGCCGCCGCGCGAAGCGCGAATTGCGGCGTGAGGCAAAGAAAACCCAAAGCGAGGCGCATTTTTTGCGACGCGCTTTAAGGCATGTCGCAGCAAAACGGATCACTCATAGGGGAGCAACGCGACCCGGCCGAATGGCCGCCCCGCCGGAGCCGCCGCGCGAAGCGCGAATAGCGGCGTGAGGCAAAGAAACCCGAAGCGAGGCGCATTTTTTGCGACGCGCTTTAGATGATCAATATTCGGAAACGTCGGTGTGGATCTTGAAGAACTTCCTCTTCATGCGCTCCATTTCCTGCATCTTGTAGGCGCGCTTGATGAGATGCTCGTAGTTTCGCTTCCACTGCATCTCGAGCTTCGCCGACATCGAAAGCGAGCGCATGCTGGCGATGTCAGGATCAATCGTGCGCGAACGTCTTGCGTCATCCCAAAGATCGTCCTTCTTCCAGTCCGGCAAGCCGAGTTCCTTGAACGCATCCCACATGGAGCGCATCGGCGAATCGTCATCATCGTCGAAGCTGCTGGCGTTGTAGCCCGTATAGAGGCTGTCGGAATGCAGGCTCATGCCTGACATCTCCATTTCGGCGCTTTCGACGATCTTGGCCGCGGCTTCCTTCGCCGCCAGCGGTGAAGCTGCTGCAATGCCAAAGAATTTGCGTCGGTTCACATCCATAGGTCTGACCACCTCGCTTGAAACGCATGCAGCGCGCACCGGCACTGCATGCACGTCATCATCTCAGTTGTGGAAGGTTCGCCAGCCGGGGCGCGTTTAAGTTTCCTCTTCCGCACATCGTCTGCGCCCTCGTTGGCACCAACGCCCCCTCGGACGCGCGATGTGGAGATCCAGGTGACCGGAAACTGGCTGACGGATCAGGCCCAATCTTGCAGGTCGCGGTCAGACGATTCCCGCAAGCAGTTGAAAGGTTAAGGGAAAATTATGGCAACATTCAGCATTGTGCACGGCCACCGGCGCTGCAAAATTGGTCCAGGGCGCGATTTCAACGCACACTTCGAACGACCTCAAGCATACGCGTGGTCGCTTGCAGAACACTTTCGGCTGCAAATTGCCACGCCGGAGCAGCCGGATTGGACTAAAAGGCAAGACAGGTCGGAATTATTGTTTGGGACGGTCAAATGAAGATTGGATTCATTGGGCTCGGCAACGTTGGTGCCAAGCTGGCGGGCAGTCTACTGCGCAACGGCCTGGACCTGACGGTGTATGACATCAATCCGGATACCGCCAAAGCGCTACGCGCAGCTGGGGCGTCGTGGGCTGACACACCGGCCGAAGTCGCGGCGACGTCGGACGTCGTCATCACCTGCCTGCCAAGTCCCGAGATCAGCGCCCGGGTTCTGGAAGGTGAAAATGGTATTCTCAGCGCCATGGCACCCGGCAAGATCTGGGCGGAAATGTCGACAACCGATGAATCCGAGGTCAAGCGGCTTGGCGCGCTGATTGCGCAACAGGGCGGCTCACCGATCGATTGCCCCGTTTCGGGCGGATGCCACCGCGCTGCCACCGGCAACATCTCGATTTTTGCAGGCTGCGAACGTGCGGTTTTCGATCGCATGCTACCCGTGCTCACGACGATGGGACGGCGCATCCTGCACACCGGCCCGCTCGGCTCGGCTTCCGTCTTGAAGGTCATTACGAATTATCTGGCGACCGCCAATCTCGTGGCCTGCGCCGAGGCCCTCACGACTGCGAAAGCCGCCGGCATGGACCTCGCCACGACGTTCGCTGCAATCCGTATCAGCTCCGGTAACTCCTTCGTCCACGAGACCGAAAGCCAAGTCATTCTGAACGGTTCCCGGGACATCAATTTCACGATGGACCTGGTCTCCAAGGACATCGGCCTGTTCCAGGCGATCGCCGACCGCGTCGGTGTACCCCTTGAAATCAACCCGAAGCTGATTGAAATCTTTAGAGATGGCGAGCAACGTTACGGCCCGCGCGAGCATTCCCCGAACATTGTGCGTCGCCTGGAAGATGAAACGGGATTGGATGTTCGCGCATCTGGTTTTCCTGCCGAGATCGTCGACGATGAACCTGAAATGGCTGGTTATGAAATAAAACCCGAGACCGTCCGATCCGATGCCTGACCTGACAAAATTCTATGTTGGCGGCCAATGGGTAACGCCCCATTCGATGCAACGATTACCCGTTGTCAATCCTGCAACCGAACAGCAGTTCGCCGAAGTCGCTCTAGCTGATGAGGCTGATGTCGATGCGGCAGTGGCAGCGGCCAGATCCGCGTACGAACGAGACTTCGGCGCTTCAAAGACGGAGCGGTTGAAGCGTCTTGGACGCCTGCTCGAAGCAACCGAGCGACGTCTCGAAGATTTAGCGCAAGCCATGACGCAGGAAATGGGTGCACCGATTAGAATGGCGCGGCAAGCCCAGGCCGATGCAGCCGTCGGCCATCTCAAGGGCTACATCACCGCGCTGGAACACCAGCAAGAAGAAGAGTTATTGCCCAACGGCGACATTCTCGTGCGCGAACCGATTGGCGTATGCGGTCTCATCACGCCGTGGAACTGGCCGATCAACCAGATCGCGATGAAGGTCATCCCAGCCCTTGCCGCCGGCGCAACCTGCATCCTCAAGCCATCCGAGCACACACCGCTTTCAGCTGCCATCTACGCTGACATCATCGATAGCGCCGGGTTTCCGGCAGGCGCGTTCAATCTGATTTACGGTAATGGCATGGTGGCCGGCACCGCGCTGGCTCGCCATCCGGACATTCAGATGATCTCATTTACGGGCTCGACCCGCGCCGGCCGCGCGGTAACCAAGAATGCAGCCGACACCATCAAGCGCGTCACGCTTGAACTCGGTGGTAAGTCGCCCAATCTCGTTTTCGCCGACTGCGATCTCGAAGACCGGATCCGACACAGTGTCCTGGAGTGCTTTTACAATACTGGCCAGTCCTGCGATGCACCGACACGCCTTCTGGTCGAACGCAGCTGCTACGACGAAGCGCTGCAAATCGCCGTCCGCACTGCCAAAGACGTATCAGTCGGCGACCCGGCACGGGACGGTGAACATATCGGACCATTGTTCGATCGCATACAGTTTGACCGTGTGCAGCACCTCATCGAAGACGGCATCAAAGAAGGCGCGCGCTTGCTTGTCGGAGGCCCGGGACGGCCGGACGCATTTCAGACCGGCTGGTACGTCAGGCCGACGATATTTGCAGACGTCGACAACCGCATGCGCATTGCGCGCGAAGAAATCTTCGGCCCGGTTCTGGTCATTATCCCATTCGACGATGAGGAACACGCGATCAATCTAGCCAACGATACGCCCTACGGGCTCGCAGCCTATATCCAAACCGGCTCTGAAGAGCGCGCGCGACGGGTCGCCTCGCGCCTGCGCGCTGGTGCCATCCACATCAACGGCGGCTCATATCAGTACGGCTCACCGTTCGGAGGCTACAAGCAGTCTGGCAATGGGCGAGAAGGCGGCCGTCTCGGCTTGGAGGACTATCAGGAATTGAAGACCATCCACCTGCCCGCGGCCGCACCATCAGCATCCGCAGCTGCGAGCACGACCGACTGATCCAATGCTTGAACTAAATTCGTCCGATGCCCGGCAGGCCGTCACTCATTCGCGCGCGCCTTTGCACCAAATGACGTCAGCAACACCGGCAAGGCGCGCAAAGCGCAGGAGTTCGGCATCAAGTCTGCCCCAGCGTGCCGGCATCCAGCGCACGCCCGGTTCCTGCCAGACACGCAACACCTGGAGTTCGTCGGCCTTGCGATCAGCTCGCACCTCGATGCGTCCGACGAAGCGCTCGCCCTCCAGCATGGGAAAGACGTAATAGCCCCACTGGCGCTTGGCCGCCGGCACGAAGATCTCGATGCGATAGTCGAGCCCGAAGACGCGTAGCAATCTGGTCCTGTCGCGCACCAACGGGTCGAACGGGTTGATGATGCGCAGTCGGGACGTTGCCGGGCGTACCGCTTGCAGCCGTGCTTCGATATCGCCCGGCGCAAGCGCCGGGTAGCAGGCACCATCCGCACATTGAATTTCGACGTCGACCAGATCGCGCGTATTGCGCGCTGCCCAGGCCTTTGTCTCCGCCTGGCTCGTTGCATCCCAGAACCGGGTGATCTCACCGATACTGCCAAATGCCAGACGGTCGAGCCCGGAGTTGCATAGCCAGTCGATCTGGCCGCGATCATTCACGGCCTGTTCGCGCATTTCCGGCGGGATCACACGTTCGCTGAGATCGTAGAACTTCTTGAAGTTTTCCCGATGCGATGTCGCCAGCTCCCCGCCGTACCACATGTAGTCCAGCGCCAGTTTGTGCGGCGCGCGCCCCCACATTTCGTTTCTCTTGCCGCCCGACTCGAATGCGTTCGACGACAGCGGCCCCTCGCGCGCGATCCGTTCCTTCATCTCGGCACGCGCGCGCCTGCCGGGCAGCACCGCCTTCCAGGCTGCAAACCTGTGCTGCTTCTTGCGCCGAAACTGACGCTGCCAGTATGGAAAGGTTTCGATCGGCAGGACGGAGGCATCGTGCGTGAAGTGCTCGAACACGCGACGCTCCGTGCCAAGAAGCTGCTCGAGCATCGTCTCGCGGTAGTTCTGGTTGCGGCTCCAAAGGATGTGGTCGTGCGCACGCGCCACCACCCGGATCGTGTCGAGTTGTACGTAGCCGAGGTCACTAATCAAGCGATGCACGTCCGGCGCACCGGTCGGCGTCGGCGTCAGCCCGACTGCATCGAGCAGCAACCGGCGCGCATCGCGATTTGAGATCCTCAATACCATCCGCTGGACCGCCGTCAGGCCAGGCTCTGCATGTCGCCGTCAACGGCAAACGCCTGGCCGGAAATTGTGTTGGCACACGGCGAGGCGAGGAACACGGCGAGATCAGCCAGTTGCTGTGGCGGGATGAGGCTCTTGATCGACGCGTTCGCCAACACGCGCCCCTGCATCTCGTCGAAGCCGATATT
>CBDCYD010000003.1:0-11025 GCA_965224045.1 Hyphomicrobiaceae bacterium | reverse complement strand
TTCGACGAATACGGAAAATTCCCCGCCTCGATCCCGTCCATCTTCACCATGATGTATTTGCAAGCCCACCAGCTGGACCTGGGGTTCTACGACACCCACTTTGACCCTGGGGCCTACCTGTCGACCCATGCCAACCACGACCTTGACTGGTCGAGCCACGCCGGTGGAAAGGCGTGACACATACGCACTGAGAGAAGATAGCTACCCACCCTGCTCTTCTTGCTCAAACCAGGAACGACAGACAAATGAACACCAATACCAAAAATGCTCTCTTGCTCGGATACTCGGCAATCGCTTATTCGCTGGGTATGGCAAGTCTCGCTTACCTCGCGGGCTTCCTTGCTGATTTCGGCGTTCCGAAAGGAATAAACGATGGCGATGTACGTCCCGTCTGGACATCGATATCGGTCAACGTTTGCCTTGTGCTTGGGTTTGGGCTGCACCACTCGTTGACGGCTCGAACCTCATTCAAGGAGTGGTGGACAACGTGGGTGCCCCAGCCCATTGAACGTGCAACCTATGTGCTCATGACCTCGGCCGCGATCGTTTGCCCTGGTTATGTTATGGCGACCGATCCCGGTCACCATCTGGCAAGTCGACAATGCAGGGGTAACGACAGCGCTGCACGCAGCCTATCTGGCCACCTGGTTGATGATGCTGATGGCGACCGTTCAATTTGGCCACTTTCGATTTCTTCGGGTTGCGACAGGCATGGGACAGTGTTCGACGCCGCCCGCCCGCGACAGTGCCATTTACCGCGCGGTATCTGTACGCGCTGGTAAGGCATCCAATTAGTCTGGGCTGGATGCTCCTGCCATGGCTAACACCGCACATGACTACCGGTCAGCTGGTTTGGGCGTTGACGATGGGTATCTATGTACTCATCGCAACCGTGTACGAAGAGCAGGACCTCATCCGGGAAATCGGTGACGACTACCGCCAGTACCGGACCGAGATACCGAGGTTCGTCCCTGGATCGAAACGCCGAACAGTGACCCAGGATACGCATTGAACCGGGTGATCGATACCAACAACGTGAGGAGTACCAAGATGATCAATCAAACTATTCTGCTGGCAACAATTGCAGCACTTGGTCTTTTAACGCCCTTGGGAGGATGTCATGCCCGAAGAACAGACTCGATGTCCTGAAGATGTTCATCTCATTATCAGGTTTGACGCAAAAAGCGAGTACTTGTTGGAGTTTGCCGGCATCATGAAAACTGTCGAGGTCGACATGGCGGACGAGCCTGGCTTCCGCTCGGCGAACGTGTATCAGGATATTGACGACCCCAACAAGTTCACACTGATCGAGGTTTGGGCTTCACGAGGCGCGCATGAGATGCATTTTGCTGAGATTGTCGCTTCCGGTGTCTGGCAACACATTCTCAGCCTGCAGCAAAGTCCACCTGTCATGGGCTACACAGATAGCCTGCGCTGCTCGAATTGGTGATTCCCTAATTGTTCTATAGCTTCAGCATAAACCCCCGGAAACGTGTTACCGATTGAGACATAAGTAGCACGGCACTACAGCCCGTTTTACCGGTCAAAACGAGTTCCACAACGCGGGGGACTGATAATGCGAATCCAACTTTGCTTGTTCATTGTTACTGCACTGGTAGTACGGACAGCTGCGGCAGAGCCCATCATCAACGAGACTCGATCTCCGGCGCCATCGGCAGCAGGCAGCGTGTTTGAGGACTGCGATACCTGCCCCGAGATGATTGTCATTCCAGCGGGCCGGTTTCAGATGGGCTCTGACGAAATGCGCGAGCACGAGCGACCGGTACATGCGGTATCAATTCGAAAGAAGTTTGCCGTTTCACGATACCCGGTTACAGTCGGTGAGTTTCGAGCCTATATGGAAGAAGCAGAGCCAACTCCAGTACTTCCCGATAACTGCTGGGTCAATGATGAGGACGGTCAAAGCGTCCACCAGACCGGCACGTCGTGGCGGAATCCGGGTTTTGCCCAGGATGACAATCACCCGGTAGTCTGCGTGAGCTGGAGCGACGCACAGCACTATATTCGCTGGCTATCTGCCAAAACCGGACGGCAATACCGGTTTCTGTCCGAAGCGGAGTGGGAATACATCGCCCGTGCAGATTCCGACGATGATCAACTCCGTAGACTGGGCGCGGCGGGCACTGCAAACCATGGCGCAGCAAAAGATGATCCGGATGCTTGTTGCTGGGGCGAGACGGTTGGCGAGGATCGCTGGCAATACACGTCACCGGTCGGTGCATTCCCGGCGAACGATTTCGGCGTGTATGGTATGGCCGGAAACGTGAGCGAACATGTTGCCGACTGCGTCAACGGTGACTACGTCGGTGCACCGATCGACGGATCATCGTGGAATCGAGTTGAACGCCGTGAGTACGATTGGGCAAAGAATGGCTCGACACCCGACGGCATATGTATCGATCACATTACTCGCGGTCTGGGTTGGGACGCTCGACCCGAGCCAAACTGGTACGTGCGTCGCGGTTGGTGGTACCTGCAGATGTCAGCGCAGTTTATTGGCTTTCGCGTTGCCACTGCAGTTGAGTGATTGGCGTCGCGGCCTACTCTGAAAGGTATGTAACGCCGCCTTTGAGTGGCTGAATCGAAACAGGCAAAACGGCCCCTTTTGTGAACTGCCAACGCTCAAAGCAGATTGACCTCTGGCACGGGCCTGAAAGTGCTACATTAAATACGCCATGAAACAGGCTGCTGGAATTCAGCTACGACCATTCCTGTGGGCTGGCGCGGTTGCTCTCGGCGCGTGCTACCCGCTCTCCGGTTTGCACGCACAGGAATCTGATGAACAGCAGACTGTTGAGGCGGAATCGATCGAAGAAATCGTCATCGTGGTTGACCGGTCTGGAAGGTCGATCGATGTGGACGCGCTTCGACTGGAGCAAATCCGGCGCGACATCATTGAGCAGTTCGGACTGGAACAGACCAAACAAGAAGAAGAACTGTGGCGGCTAAGGCTTCGGTCCACGATACAGCGCAGTATGTCACGTATCTCCTGGGGCTATGATGCGCGAAGGGATGCCGCCGCGCCCAGGTACTTGCAGGCCAGCTCCCTTCCGATGGATGGGGTCAGGCCAGCGACTGTTATCAGCATCAGCTTCTAGAAAGTCGGGATTGGGTCACTGGACATTAGCGCACGACCCTGGCGAGCGCAGTTTCTACCAATTGCACTACAATTATCGAATCGCAGTACCCAGGGCCCGGATCAGAAATTCGAAATTTCTTCTGTTCATCGCCACCTTCCTGGCTACGGTCGGCATTCCAGCCAGCGCCCACCACTCTTTTGCCGCGGTTTTTGACGCGGATGTGATTGTCGATAAACGCGGCAAGGTCACCGAGGTCGAGTGGATGAATCCGCACGCTTGGATCTACATCGATGTCGACGAAGATGGCGAGACAGTCTCCTGGGCGTTCGAGCTTGGCAGCCCGACGGGCCTTCGGCGTCGCGGCTGGACGCGGGACACGGTCAGCGTCGGCGACGAAATCAGCATCAGCGGCTATCGCGCGCGCGACGGCTCGAATCGTGGCAACGTCAAATCAATAACACTGGCAAATGGCCAGGAATTGACGGGTAACTCCAGCTACCGCCAATAGTTGGCAGTTACCATTTGTTGTTTTCGCATACGTACTCAATCAGCTCTTCCTGGGGCAACAGGTGGAGTGACATTTTCTTCGACCAGGGTTTTTCGAACACCTTCGGATCCTCAATGGTCACAACCAGCTCCAGTCGGCCGAATTCAGGTCGCGTATAGCGCTCCGTGGTCCGGAGTTCTTCGGAGCGTGGCCAGAAATCCAGCCAGCCCCGGTCGTTGAATCCCAGCGTATCGACGATCAGCGCGTCACCTTCCCAATGGGCGATCGAATGACCCATCCAGCTCGGGTCGATGTAATCCGGGTGGCTCCGTCCGTCTACGAACACCTGGCGAAAGCCCGGATAGTCTTCCATGAGGATGATCAACAGGTCTTCTTTGTGCACGAACTTTGCGATGAATGGCGAAGCTCCGCCGGCAATTGGCGGGCCAGCCGGCAGGCAATCGTTGTGGGGATGGTCAATGCCGTAATTCTCGACTCGCTCGACCAGTAGCTTTTGCGCCCAGGGATACGCGACCGGCTGTTCGGGAAATGGATCCGAGCCCACAACCCACACGCCTGAAAAGTCGGGCATGTTGTCAATCAACCGCGGCGGCGATTCGTCAGGAGTAACGGCCTCACTACGCAAAGCCGCTGCAATCACACCAGGATCGTCACCCACGGTATTGAATGATTCACCTTCTTCCAGCGAAATGTCGACAACCGACACCTGGTCACGGGTCACCGATACGGGATCGCTCTCGAAATTGAGGTATGCACAGCAGGGTGTACCAACTTCAAGCACGTACTCTCCAACGGGCAGATTGCCGAAGGTGTAGGTTCCCTCCTTCGAAGACTCTGTACGACTGACCTCTTTGCCTTCATCGGCCGTTTTCGCACGAATCCATACATATAAAACGCGCTCACCTTCGGGCCCGGTCAGCGTGCCGCGGATCGTCCCCTCCTCTTCCTGCGCCATAATGAGCAATGGCATGGATATCAGGATCAATAGGACCGGCACTCTCATCGCTCACTCCTGTCACGTCGTACGCCGTAAGCGTAGCCTAAGTTCGACCAGGTGCTTGATCTAATTGATATTGCCAACACGGTGGGTTGCGGTTCGGGGAGCATTACCCGAGAGAGCCGGTGACGCGGACGCAGATGGCGGTGTTTTCAAAGTCAGTACATTCGAAAGGCCGTGATATCGCCTTTCGATCTGCCACGCCGTAAAGAAAGCCCCAAGTCGATGACTACCCAACCAAAGAGGATGCTCCTTGAGCAGCCGGATCAGTCGATCGTGTTGGGTCGTTTTAAATAGCGGCCTGTTACAAAACCTCGGCCAAATCTCGATATTGTCCGCGGTTTTGTAACCTATCTGAAGGACGCGTGCGGTCTACACTCCCGCCCCGCCCGCGCAAGATTCACGCAGGGCGATGTCAGGGATCGCCAGGAAATTTAGTAACCTATTGAAATATATATGAAATTGACGCAGGTATTTTCGGTGCCTTCTTTCGGCCAGCCCGCGCATTTTGCTTCCTGTATCGCCAATTTCTTTCTATTCATTTACTACTCACTGCATGGACAGCATCGAGCAACAGATCCTGCGCAATCTGACGCTCCACCCTGCCGGACTGGCGGCACAGGAGCTGCAGTCGGCCATCCGGCCCAAAGTCAGCCAGCCGACGCTTTGGCGTCGGCTTGACCGGTTGCGGACGACAGGTCGGATCCGCGCAATCGGGCGCGGCCGTGCGACCCGGTACGTCAATCAGGACTCCGATCATTCGATTTCGGATTTGCGCTCAAAAGCACTTCACATCGCTGTTGGGCGCAAATTGATCCGAAATCCACGGTTAGTTGACGACGCTCGTCTACGACTACAGCGAATGTATCGATCGGCACCCTACGCGAGGATCTACCTCGATCGGTGGAGCGAGCTACTGACAGGGCCTGTAGAAGACGTGCTACGTGTATTTGGCGCAGACGACGAAGAGTCCAAATCATTGCGACATGCTTCACCGTTTGCCGGCATTCTCACCGAAAACGAGCGCTTGAGAGTCCTGCGTGAGCAGGGCTTGATCCGTTGAATCTCGAGCAGCTCAAGGAGATCCTGACGAGCGCATCAGCGCTCACAGATGAAACGGAGTTCTACATTATCGGGTCGTCTGCCATCCTCGCGGTCATCGAATCACCATCTGACTTCGTCCTTGCGCGTAGCAATGAAGTCGATCTGCTTACACTGTCTGGCGATGCGGCGCTTGCGGACAAGATTAGCGTATTGATCGGCGAGCTTTCGCCGTTTCATGACAACCATGACGTCTACGCAGATGGGTTTTACCCCGATACCACGGACGGTTGAGTTAAGTTCGATTCCTTTCGCTTGAGTGCTTTCATCTTTCTCCGCCTTCTCGGATTGTAGAAGCACTCGATGTAGTCAAAGATATCTGCTCTTGCCTCGGCATGCGACTCGTATCGGCGCCGTTTGACGCGCTCTCGTTTCAGCATTCCGAAGAAGCCCTCGCAGGCCGCGTTATCTGCGCAGCTGCCAACGCCGCTCATCGAACAGGTCAGGTTGTGGCCTTTTAGGAAGCGCTGATAGTCATCGCTTGTAAATTGGCAACCGCGATCGGAATGCAGGATGACAGGCTTTCGCGATTCTCGTTGCCACAAGGCCATTAGCACTGCCTGGATAACGAGGTGCCGATCCTGGCAGCGACTCATCGACCAGCCCACGACGATACCGGAGTAGAGGTCGACAACGACGCTCAGGTACAGCCACAGACCGCCAACGATTCGGATGCAGGTGATGTCGGTGACCCACTTCGTGTTCGGCTCATCAGCTGAGAAGTCACGGGCCAGGTGATTCTCGATATCCGCAGGCCGCTTACCGGAAGGCTTGCTGCGGTGCTTTTTCTTGCACGGAATGCCCTGCAGGCCATCAACGTGCATCAGCCGGGCAACGCGGTTCAAGCCCGCTGTCTCACCTTCGTCGCGCAGGTCCTCCCAGATCCGGCCGGCACCCAAAACGTTATCGCTCTCCTCATGAAGGACACGAATGCGCTCCAGCAAGCGCTGATTATCGATTGCTCGAGGGCTCATCGGACGATCACGCCAGCCGTAGTAGCCACTGGGTGACACCTTGAGACAACGACACATCAGTCTTATCGGATAGGCTTCGCGGCAACGATCGATGACCCGATACTTCACTTCGGGTCTTTCGCGAAGAACGTTGCCGCTTCGCGCAAAAAATCGCGTTCCTTCTTCAGCCGCACATTCTCGCGTTTCAGCGCCGCCATCTCTTCATCTCGAGCGACACCCTGGCCAAGAAAGGCCTTCGAACCGTTCTGCGCTAACTCTCGCTGCCAGCGCGTGATCATGTTCGGGTTGACGTCCAGCTCGCGACCGATCTGGGCTTTGGTTACGCCTGGCTGATTCGCCAGGGCGACTGCTTCACGTTTAAACTCGGCTGAGTAATTTCTTCTTTTCGGCATGACGCTCCTCCACGGCCATTATCGGCCTTTTCGAAAGCGTCCGCGATAACGGGGTAAAACCCGGACTTGATGACTTTTCCATGGCTCACACGTGTACCTAGGCACCGCGGTTAAATGATTGTTGATCGAGTTCACTTTCGAATTGAACGCAACTGATTGAACAAAAAACTGAGAAATGCTGGTGCGAAAGCTTACTGACCGGTAATCGTTCGGCAGCCTAGGCTTGTTTAGCTGACTAGCGACTATTTTTAATCGAAGGCGTGTGGCCGACATAGCACATTAGGGAGGACCCAGCAGGTGCAGGAAACTCGATGGGAGCAGATTCTAGTGTCGCTCGGGCTATCTCCGAAGATTGCCGGATTAACAATACTTTTAGTACCAGTTTTGTTAGTGATATTCGGGTTTATTTATCGCGAGGATTTTTTTGGCGTGAAGTCTAGAATTCGGCGGCTCATGAGATCCGATGTGGAAAAGCAGGACGATCCGGCCAAGGCTGGTGACTTGGATTCTCCGAAAAAGGTGACAGAAGCCCCGTCCGCGACGGAACACGAAAAGGAGCCAATCCAAAATACTTCACTCGTGCACTTCGAAACAGAGCGCAAGCCAAACCAACTCGAACTACAAAGAGCAATCCATACAATCATAGATTCGGACGATAAGTTTAACGTACCTCTTGTATACGACGGCAGGATCGGTGTCTTGAAACAAAAATGTGACTCTCTATACACAGAATTTGAGAGGAAGTTCAGAGATCAAAAAGTGCAAATCGACGATTTCAATCGTATAAAAAGTATTCTAGACAATGCTAGACAGAACGAAGCTTGTCTACCACGTGTTCTAGGTCAAGCGATAAAAAGACTCTCGAATGACGCCAAAGACTACGCAGTAGATAGTCTGATTCTCGATACGTGCTCACGCTTCGTCGAACTTAGGATGACCCATGTTATTTCCGGACTGGTTTCCTGCCAATTTGCGGACGAATCCCCAGAGCTGGTTCAGTACGCAAGATTAGGAAGCATACCGAACTATGTCGCACATATTGATAACATCCAATCAGAGGACCTGATTCAATATCTGATTCAGTTTGAGAATGAGCCATTCGAAAGAGGAGTTTTTGCTCCAAAAATGTTTGGTCGATCATTGTTTCTCGTAGCGCACGAGTTCGAGGAAAAAGGAACAGGCTATCAGCCGCCGGTCTCATTTTTGACCGGCTATGTATTTCCGCAGATCTTATACACGAGTTGGCTGGACCCGGACGACTGGGCGTTTCCGTACAAGTGTTCGAGTGTTTTTGTTAAGAATCTGCAAGGGGACTACTTGGATAAGAATGGCAATCCGAGTACATAGTGAGTCGAAAATAGGGATTTTCGAGTAAGGCTGTGACTAAGTTTTCACTTAGCAGGTCGCAGACATTGTTTAGATCGCCCCGGACAAAGTGTTAACCATGTGTCCGGAACAAGATGTAAACCATGTGACCGGTTAACACCCATGTGAAGATTGGTGGCCAGGGGCGGAATCGAACCACCGACACGCGGATTTTCAGCCGCGCCGACAAATACGTAAGTAGCTGTATTTAATCGAGTTAGGGGCTCCCGAAAAGGTAGCATCGCGACAGTATATGACTTTCAGAACGGTACCGATGGCTGTGCCAAAAATCGGTCAATTCGGGAGAGTCATATGCCAAAGCTTACAGAGGCTACTGCGGCCAAACTCGAAACAGGACAAATACTGCGTGATGAACGCTTCAAAGGTCTGCTCGCATTAGGACGGAAAGGCGACACGACATGGGCGTATCAAACCGACCTTCGGCGTAACGGCCGCTTCATTCGCACTGTCAGAGTAACCCTTGGCAAACAAGGGCGTATGACGCTCAAAGAGGCGCGTGCTGCAGCAGCCAAAGCGCAGGCGCAGATTCGCTCAGGAATAGACCCAAACGCCGAGAGCAAGAACGCTAAGAACCTGACGATGCTCGACGTGCTGGAAGACCACATCAAAGAGCGTGAACTCGCTGAGCGTACGGAGGAAGATTACCGCCTCCACTGGGCCAATAAACGCCGGAATACACTGTACCCGTTACGGAACTTACACCCACGGGACATCACTCGGGACGATGTCCGCGCGCTTAAGAAGCGGCTACAGAAACGCGGCAAAACGATGGCCAGTGGCGCACTTCGTGTTCTTCGTCTCACGCTGTCACATGCCATGCGCATGGACGAAGGCATGAAGGAGAATCCCTGCAAGTTCGTCATTATACCGCCGATCGCAAAACGCGAACCTGAGTTCGTCGACCTTCAAGAGTTCGCGGCAAAGGTCGTCGAGCTGCCGATGATGTGGCGTACGCTTTGGACGATGTCACTTCTTACGGCGGCAAGGGCATCGTCGATCAAGGCGATGCGTCGCGATGACGTCGACCTGGAAGCACGCACCATTCGTCTAACGCATGTGAAGACCATGAAGAACGGCGCCACGCTTCCAATTGGTCCTCGGCTTGCCGAATTACTCGAGCGCTATATGAGTGAGCCATGTGCAACGGAGTGGTTGTGGCCGGGCAATCCGGTCACGAAACCGATGGTTGCAGTTTGGTATCGGCGCTTCGGTTACGGTACGCACCAACTCCGTCACAATTGGACGACCCTTGCTACGAGGGCGCATGTGCCGTTCATGGAGCAACGTATGCTGATGACACACGCTGTTCCGGGGATCGGTCAGGTCTACACTCATCCCGAAGCGCTAGTGGAACACGTGCGGCAGTACACTGAGGCGATCGAAGATCTCGTTGCAAACGAGACCCCAATGATCTTCAGCTAGTAGACCTCAGTGTGGTCGAGATGACTGCGAATCTCGTCGAACTGTGAACCCGACGTAGACTTTTTGCGCTGAACCTCGACGCCTTCGTCGATCGATACCAGCTCCCAACCAACGTCACGCACCAGGCCGGCGACAATAGCGTCGCCCGACCTGCCCAGTGCCGGGCAGCAAACCCGGATGAACGCGTAGACACCGCGAGGATCGCTGGCATGCAGCGGCCTGTGCTCGGGATTCAGTCCGGGCCACCACTCGTCGAGCGGCCACAAGCCGAGGAATGAACGGACCTGGTTCTTGGCAATCTGCAAATCGATCATTGGCAACGCCTCTCTGGAAAGTGCTGCTCACCATACCGCGGTGAGCAGCTTGCAGTACGCCATCATTTTTTCTGCTTCATCGCCTCCTCGCGGGCAATGACGATGCTCCGCCGTTCGGAGTACAGGACCACTGACGCGTTGTAGAACATCCGGTAAGCGTCTTTAATGATCATGTTGTGCTGCAGCGCCAGATCGACGATATCGTCGGCAGACGGGAACAATGTCCGCCTAGAACGCATGAGCCTGTTGATCGCCACGGCGAATCCGTCCGGGTCGCGCTGGGTGCTCCTGATATCACACAGCAGCAAGTCCCTTGCGTCAGAGTCCGGTTCCGTCTTCCGGAAAATGGCGTCGATAACTTCCTTGGGTACGAAAAGACGTTTCTCCTGACTCATCACTTACCTCCTTGGCGGATATCGACCACGTTGCCGTCGTCAATCTTCATACCGCGGAGACTGGCGCTGATGCGCCTGGTCCCTGAGTTGGACGTGTTGGTGACGTCCCTGGCCGCGTCGAGCAGCACGCCGACCATGTTGCGGCCGGAATGGAAGATTGCATCAAGCTGATCTTCGTCACCGAACTTCACGCCGTCGAGGATCTTGGCATTGGGCAAGGCCCTCCTCAACGTCGAATCGCGACCTGCGATTGCCGACACTGCGGCAATGCCTGCCTTGTTGTCACTGGCCCTGTAAGTGGCCAGAAGCGTCTCCAGTTCGGGAAGCGATGCACCTTCAAGCAGCTTCTGGATCGATGCCCGCTCCTTGGCGACATCGCCTTTGGCCGTCGCCCAGTTGAGGCGGCGAATTGGCTCGTACATTTTCTCGTTAGCC
>CBDCYD010000002.1:7500-13033 GCA_965224045.1 Hyphomicrobiaceae bacterium | reverse complement strand
ATCAGGTTGCTCCAGCCTGACCTAATCACCGGCACGGCTTGCCCATCGACCCCTGCGTGGTAACGTAACCCGCGACTAAACGAGCAATCCGGGAGGAATCAATGCCGCGAGTCGGTATCGTCGGCTGCGGGCTCATCGGCCGCGCCTGGTCCAACGTGTTTGCGCGCGCCGGTTGGGACGTCACAATCTACGATGCGCACGAGGAAACACGCAGCAACGCGCCGGACCTTATCCGTACATCGCTGCACGATCTCGCCCGGCATGGCCTGGTCAGCGATCCCGACGACGCCGCGGCCCGCGTCAAGGTTGCAGGCTCCATCGCAGAAGCTGTCGATGGCGTCGAACTCGTCCAGGAGTCCGGCCCTGAACGCATCGATGACAAGATCACCATCTATCAGGAACTGGACAATGCCGCCCCTCGGACGGCTATTCTCGCATCCTCATCATCGGCCATCGTCGCATCGCGCTTCACCGAGAATCTCGACGGACGCGAACGCTGCCTGATCGCCCACCCGGTAAATCCGCCGCACGTCGTCCCGATCGTCGAGCTATGCGGCGCACCATGGACGTCACCTGAAGCCATCACGCGTGCCCGCAAAATATATGACGCGATCGGCCAGGTGCCAGTCGAGGTCAAGAAGGAGATTGACGGTTTTATCCTGAACCGTATGCAGGCCGTGCTTCTGTCTGAAGCCTTCCGCCTGGTCGGCGAGGGCTATTGCACGCCTCAGGATCTCGATAAGACGATTGCCCACGGCCTCGGCCTGAGATGGTCTTTCATGGGACCGTTCGAGACCATTGAGCTCAACGCTCCGGGCGGCGTTGCAGACTACTGCGCGCGCTACGGGCAAACGCTCTTGAACCTTTCCAGCAAAGAGGTCACGGAAGACATTTGGAGCGCGGCCAACATTGATCGTGTTGTTTCGGACTGGGGCAGCAGGCCGTCGCCTGCAGAAGTTCAGGAAAAGAGCCGTTGGCGAGACGAACGCCTCGCTGCCCTCATCGCTCACAAACGCGCGCAGAAAAGTTATGAGTGAACCTCCACACGTCGCCAAGAACGGCAACCGTTCCAGAGTATCACGACCGCCCGCCGCTCCACTTCTCGTTCTTGGCGGGAAGGTACCAAGGGTGACACCAAAGTGAGCGGGATTACCGCAAGCGCCGAATAGTACGAACTCCAAGCCCCGTCAGAGGACATAAGCCATGGCCGCATCAGACAAAGTCATTATTACCTGCGCCGTAACCGGTTCGATTCACACACCGTCGATGTCGCCACACCTGCCGGTCACGGCCGAGGAGATCGCCGATGCCGCGATTGGCGCCGCCGAAGCCGGTGCGGCGATCGTGCACCTTCATGCGCGCGATCCGGAAACCGGCAAGCCGGACCAGTCGATGGAGGCCTTTTCGCCGTTTCTCAAGGTCATCAAGCAGCGCTCGGCCTGCGTCATCAACATCACCACCGGCGGCGCCATGACCATGACGGTGGAAGAACGCGCCCGACCTGCAACCCAGTTCAAACCGGAGGTCGCTTCTCTCAACATGGGGACCATGAACTTCGGGCTCTACCCGATGCTCACCCGGTTCAAGGAGTTCAAGTACGATTGGGAACAGCCTTATCTCGAAGGCTCGAAGTCCGGCTTCTTCAAAAATACCTTCGCAGATATCGAGTTTATCCTCACCGAGTGCGCCGAAAACGGAACCCGCTTCGAAGTTGAGTGTTACGACATCGGCCACCTCTATACGCTCGCCCACATGGCCGATCGCAAAATTATCGAACCACCGTTCTTCGTCCAGTCGGTATTTGGCATTCTCGGCGGCATTGGAACGCATGAGGAAGACGTCGCGCATATGAAGCGTACGGCGGACCGCCTGTTCGGCAACGATTACCGCTGGTCCGTCCTCGCTGCCGGACGACACCAGATGCGCATTGCAGCCATCGCCGCAGCCATGGGCGGTAACGTCCGCGTCGGCATGGAGGACTCGCTGTGGGCCGGACCGGGCAAACTGGCGGAGAGCAACGCCGAGCAGGTCCGTATGGTGCGCCAGATCATCGAAGGCCTCGGCCGCGAGATCGCCACCCCCGATGAAGCTCGCGACATCCTCAAACTCAAAGGCGGTGATCAAGTTGGTTTTTAGCGCCAACGCATGGTCACGTCCTCTTATGATGTTTCTGGTTTTGCCGACACCAGCTCACTCCTTCTCCCGACCGCCCAATACAATAATACCGTAGGTGGTCCGGAAGGCGAGTGGGCTGGCGATGCGATGCCGCCCAGGGCGGAAATAATCAATTTCGGCCCGGCACGCAGGGGTGTGCAGAGGGGCGTCTGTCTGCGTCGAAAGTCCTGATGCGCTCGCCGCCGAGTTTGCCGGGCGGAACGTACCGGCCCAACGCCAGATTGCAGTTGACGATACGGGCCTGCATGACTTCAAAGTCGCCGATCCGGACGGCTGCTTCTGTTGCTTTGGTCGACCGGTCCGACAAGACCACGAGCACCATTCGAAAATCCTTGCATTCACTGCTGATCCGGGTAAGTCCGTGAGCAACGCGTCACCACACCCCGCGTCTCCCCCAATGCGGGTCCGTCTTGCGGAGAAACGAATCGGGCAAGTGAGCAAAGAGGACTCCCACATGCTCTTCATGGTCATCGAGTATTTTCATGATCAAGACGCCAAGGCCGTTTACCGGCGCTTCAATGAGCGGGGACGCATGGCGCCGGATGGTCTTGTTGCACGCGGCAGCTGGATAGAGGCAAACTTCGGACGCTGCTTCCTTATCATGGAGTGCGACGATGTCCGCCTCTTACAGGAATGGGTGACCAACTGGTCTGACCTCGCTGAATTCGAGATCGTCCCTGTCGTTCCCTCGAATGAAACCTCCGAGGTTGTCGCCAAGGTACTTGCCGCCGACACCAAGCCGTCAGCCCAGTAGCGCGCCGAGCTTGTCCGAGCCTTGCTCGGACATGACGGCCTCTTCCTCAAGCAGCCGCAGGCCGCAACGCCCACCCGCCGACCACGCGATACGGCAGGGAAATTCACCTGCCTCACCAAAGTCGACGACGATCCGGGAGTTGACCGGCAACGGCAGTGCCTGGGATAGTCCGAAGCCGCCTTCGGATACGTCGACAACGGTAACATTCCAGGTCGTCCCGTCGGGCCCGCGGCAGCATGCAGCCCAATTGACCAGCCGCCTGGGCTGGCGACGCCGTTCGACACCCGACGTTTCGGTTTTGCGGTGTTTATCTTCGCCTGAAGCTTCACAGGACATCGGACCGACCTCAATCGTTCGATATCCAGATTGTATGCACAGAATGTTGTTTTTCAGGAAACGGAGAAATTGAGTCTTTCCACAACTGATAAGAAGTTTTTTCCCGTTGTTGAAATAGATGTCGCTCATCGTCATTCAGGTTGAGCTGAAACCATCCCGCTCCCCACTCGACCGTCCACGCCATCATTGTATTGGGCCGTCGGGAGGTGGAGCGGGCCGGCGCTTCCGCCTAAGGAGGAAATACCCTAACCATAGCCCGCCGCAACTCGATATCATCCGGTGTGGATCGCGCTACTGTCGGCCGGTGCTTCGGCTCTCTCGCGCAATCCGTAATCGCGCACGACATGCGCCACCCGCAATCGATAGTCATTGAATATGCCGCCTCGCCCCTTCGCCTGGGCGACGCGATGCTCCGCCAGGTTGCGCCACGCTTCGATTGCCGCCTCGTCCCGGAAGAACGACACCGACAACAGTTTTGAAGGATCGGTGAGCGACTGAAACCGTTCGACGGAAACAAAACCGTCGATCTCCTGCAGCATCGGACGCAGTTCGGCTGCGACGTCCAGATAGGCTTCACGCCGCCCGTCGGCCGGCCAGACTTCGAATATAACGGCAATCACGACCGCCTCCCTGGTTCGCGAACTGACACTGTCTTGCAGCACAAATTGACAAGCGCTCGCCCGCACCGATGACAACGCCTGAAAATCTCGACGCCCACCATCTCACCTGTTTGTCGCGCCGCAGGTCCTGCGCATGACCGCCAATCGACGGCCATCGCGCAGGCCGCGGCCATTACTCGACCTCGAACGTGATCTTGCAATTGACGCGATAGTTATTCAGATCGCCGTCCTTCCCGACCTCGGCACTCATGTCTTTCACCCAGACGGATTTGATTCCTTTCACCGTTTTGGAGGCCTCCGAGACTACGGTCTTTACCGCATCCTCCCAGTTTTTTGACGACTCGCCCATCACTTCGATGGTCTTGTGAACGCTAGCCATGGCAGTTCTGCTCCTTCCAGATTGTGTCAAGTCCGGGAACGAAATCCTCGATTGCAAACGCCGCAATTCGCGACGAGTGGACCCCTCCAGCCGGACCAGACCACCAACGCAATCATTGTGGTCAAAGTCATCACTGCATGTAAACGCAGATCAACGTGGGAGAGATAGAGTTTGTACGGTTCTGGAAAGGCACAAAGACAACAGGCGCACGGCCATAAGGCGGCGCGCCTCCGCTCAGTCTCCCGGCCTCTGCCTAAGCAATACAGGCAAGCACTTCCGCGTCGCTGGGAAACTGCCCGGTTTGCTTTTTGGAGTACTTGAGCGACTTGTCGACGGTAATCTCGAATACACCGCCTCCGCTCTTGACGAGTTCCACCTGGGCATCGGGCTTTTGTTTGGCTATGAGATCGCGCGCCTCACGGGCGCGTGGCTCGTAACCTCACATTCCGCAGTATTCGATCTCGATCTTCATAATGCTCCTGCCTCGCTGGGAATGGCGGCTTTGTGCTGTAAAGATGGGGCGATGGTGAAGATTCGGCAAGTGTCCAACACATGGTCGGACGGCCTGCTCAGTTGAACCAGAACGCATAGTTGGCAAACTGCGATCCCATTGGGTCGGTTATGGTCCGCCAGGTATCGCGATCAACGATCTCACCAGTATCCAAGAATGGCAGCAGGTCATGGCCAGTCATAAGCATCACGAGGTCCAGACGATCGGCCTTTTCGAAGAACTTCAACATATTGATACCTTTAAGAAATCTCGGGTGCGGCAAAAGCTTCTCGCCGTTCAGCACCTGTTCGGCCAGTGCCGTCGTGGCAAGCCAGCTATCGATGATCTGGTCCGTAAGCTTGCGCCCGCCAAACGGCGTAGTTTGCGCCGCACTTGGCAGCCATTCGCGATCATCGTCGGTTTCAAGACGCACAAGGCGCCATGTATTCCGGTTCAATTGCATAACGCGCAGTAAGTGCTGGCGCACCGCCATTAGGCGGTTGCGATCCGCCACCGGCCAACTGAAGGTATGAATGAGCGCGACAGCATCCAGGATCTGACCGTAGCCGCGACCGGTCGTATTTGTCCGGTCTGCCAGCTCCTGCTGCAAGAACTGCCGGTCACGATAGAGCCGGTTGATCTCGCGTTGCTTGAGAAGTAGCGCATCGAGTTCGCCCTGCAAACGCTGGCGCTCAGCGTCGTTCTCGGACGTTCGAGGCAATTCGCGCAAGGCGCGTCTCAGCGCAAATCCTTGACGCGAGATGTCGGCGGCATTGCCG
>CBDCYD010000001.1:0-372081 GCA_965224045.1 Hyphomicrobiaceae bacterium | reverse complement strand
GTCCAGGTTCCAGGCGAGGGGGCTGTCTTCACTGTCCCGGGCGATCAGTCCATGGTCAGATTCGCCAGGTGACTGGATGACCAGTTGGCCACCGTTGGTGTAGCGACTGATATAGTTCCAGTCGACTTTTTCAGCCTTCAACAAGCAGTGGATGATGGCGCCGATGAATAGTCCGTCCGTGCCGGGTTTCAGGCCAATCCATTCGTCGGCAATAGCGCTGTATCCGGTGCGTACCGGATTGACCGAAACAATCTTTGCATCGCCCCGGCGCTTCAGGTTGCCAAGGCCAATCTTGATCGGGTTACTGTCATGGTCTTCGGCGATGCCAAACATCATGAAATATTTGGTGTGTTCCCAGTCTGGCTCGCCAAATTCCCAGAAAGCGCCGCCAATGGTGTAGAGTCCGGCAGCGGCCATATTGACGGAGCAAAAACCGCCATGCGCCGCAAAATTGGGTGTGCCAAACTGGGTAGCCCACCAGCCGGTCAGGCTCTGGCTCTGGTCCCGGCCAGTAAAGAAAGCAAGCTTGCGTGGATCAGTGGAACGGGCATCACCCAGCCATTTGGTGGCAATCTCCAGTGCCTCATCCCACTCGATTTCCTCGAACTTGCCTTCGCCGCGCTCGCCGACCCGCTTGAGTGGCTTTTTAAGCCGGGCAGGTGACAGGTGTTGCATGATCCCGGCGCTGCCCTTGGCGCAGAGTACACCCTTGTTGGTCGGGTGATCCGGATTGCCGTCGATGTATTTGACCTGCCCATCTTTCAGATAGACGCGGATTCCACATCGGCAGGCGCACATATAACAGGTGGTATGCTTGATTTCATCGGCGACTTCCGGCGCAAGCGCGACATCGTCTGCGGCAGCATACTTGTCGGTTTTTCCAACAATAGGCTCGTTCATGGCAAAATGTTTCCCCTGGGCCATAGGATGAAGCAGTTTGATGCTGCTTTTCGCCTTGATAGCGAAAAGTGCGGCAATACCCAACTGTTTTCTGTCCTTTCACGGTGAACCGTGGCAGGGTTTCGGTCAACCGATTTGGATCAATTGCACGCAGGGCCCAGGGCAAATAGCGCTATGCCGGATTATAGAGACATTCTGGAAAAGCTGATTGCGTTTGACACTGTATCCAGCAACTCCAACATGGCGCTGATCAACTGGGTGAAGGATTACCTGGCTGAGTACGGTGTCGACAGTGTGCTTTTTGAAGACCGTGCGGAGCCAAAAGCCAACTTGCTTGCTACGATAGGGCCGAAGGATTCATCAGGTATCCTGCTTTCCGGTCATACCGACGTTGTACCGGTGGATGGTCAGGCATGGACAAGTGATCCGTTCCGTATGGAAGAGCGGGCGGGCAAGTTGTTCGGCCGCGGCAGTACCGATATGAAAGGCTTTCTGGCGCTGATGCTGTCGCTTGTCCCCGATCTGGTGCGGCGAAAACTGAAAATGCCGGTGCATCTGGCTTTTTCCTACGACGAGGAATGTGGCTGTTCTGGTGTGATGCCGCTTGTGGAGCATGTCGCAGCCGCTTGGGGACGTCCAGCGACAGCCAATAAAACGGCAGGGCGGCGACGATCAGGACGAGAATGTAGATCTGCTCGCGCTTGCTATGCTGCCAGATGTAGCGAAACAGGTTGGGGTTCACTGTGACGGGTCCAAATCTTGTCGGTTTGCAGGCGGATATCCGCTGGGGGGATTTTACGCGAAAAAACCAGTGACGCGAAGCGGCGTTGACCAGCCACAGGCGCCGAGCCGGCTTGAAAGCCGTCAACACACGTGATCAAAACTTGATGATCGGCCCTGCGACATCCTCCAATATCTGCAAGTTGGTTAGCGCTTGACGTGACAAGATTTTCCGATGATGCGCACCGCGGCCGTCGCGCATCGAGCAACCGACGTTTAACCGGGCAGGCCATGAAAATCGCGTTCTATGCCCCGATGAAGTCGCCATGCCACCCGGTTTCCGTCCGGCGATCGCACAATGGCCCGCCAGCTTATGCGCGCCTTGGACTGGCCCGGTGCGGACGTGCGCCTGGCCAGTGAATTCCGGACGTTCGCGCGGAACCCTGACCCAGTGGAACTGTCTGCTCTACGGCGTGGTTCCCACGACGAAGCAAGCCGCCTCATAGCGGGCTGGAACCGCGAGGCCTGGCGTCCGGACGTTTGGTTTTCCTATCATCCCTACTACAAGTCGCCGGACTGGATCGGGCCGATGATCGCGCAGGCATTGGGGTCCAAGCTGGTGACCGCAGAGGCGTCCTATTCGGCACGACGGGATGCCGGGTCCTGGCGGGACTGGCATCGCAAGAACACTGCCACTCTTCAAGCCGCCGATTGCCATTTCTTCATGACCAAGCGCGATCGACAAGGCCTGGAAGAAATGCCGGGCCGTGCCGGCCCCCTCGTTGCATTGCCGCCATTCATCGAAGTTGACGACATGGTTCCGCGCCGGCAAAGCGGGCCCTCACAACACGGTGTGCGGCTGGTTACGGTGGCAATGATGCGCGCGGATGTGAAACGCGAGAGCTATCTGCACCTGGGCGCCGCACTCGGCCGGCTCTGCGATCTCGAGTGGTCCCTGGAAATTGTCGGTGACGGCGCCGCGCGTGCGGAGATCGAACGGGCATTTTCGTCACTGCCGGGGGATCGCGTGCGTTGGCATGGCCGGCTCGACCGCGAGGGCGTGGGGCAGGTACTTGCCAGCAGCGAAGTCTTCGTCTGGCCCGGGATCCGTGAAGGCTATGGGCTTGTCTACCTGGAAGCGCAAGCGGCCGGATTGCCAGTCGTCGCCTACGACAATGCCGGCGTGCCGGACGTGGTCCGGAACGGCGAGACCGGTCTGTTGGTCGGCCATCGTGACGTGGCGGCCCTTGCGGCGGCCATACGCCGGTTCCTCCTGGATCGGCCGCTGATTGCTGATATGGGCAAGCGTGCGAGCCTGTTTGTACATGGTGAGCGAACCTCGGTTCAGGCGCGTGCCACACTCAAGGCGACCCTGGAAGAGCTACTCACTGATGATTGACGGCGGTGCTGGCCGCCGTGCGAAGTCTTTGATCAGCCGTGCCGTATTGGCAGCTCCGTCGAGATCGAACGATACCGCACGCGGCGGTAGGTTCATGGCGCCTTCGATAGCCTCAACCAGCGTATCGGGCGTCAAATGATCCTCGCGCAGGAGGACGGCGAGGCCGTGTGCCGCCAGAATCTCGGCGCGCAGCAGTTGCTCGTTCTGGCGTATGCCTGCATATGGGCACAGCACGGCTGGACAACCGGCCAATAACAGGTCAACCGCTGTGTTGTAGCCCACACTGAGAGATCGACAGCTTGGCACCAGCGAGATGTGGGCCAAGGTCGGGCAGGAAATCCAGCACCGTGATATCCGCTGCCTCACCAGCTGTCCGGACCGCCTTTTCGGTCTCCGACGGAATATTGTGTCCCAATGTTACCACCCAACGGCTGTCGTGGAATGGTGTTCCCGGCTTGGCGGCGATCGCTGTCTCCAAAATGTGCTTTCCGGTTGTGCCGCCGCCCGCTGTGACGACGACGTCATACCGCGGTCGAGCCGGTACCTGGAACGGTGGTGGTGCGACGATCCCCGTGTAGTGGACACCGGCGGCGATGACATCAGCGTGACGAAACGTCTGGCCCAACGTCGCCAGGTTTGGATCGCCGTGAACCAGAACATGATCGAAATAGGTTTGCAGGAGTTCGAGTGCCTTGTCATCGCGCTCCGGCTTATCCTTGCGCTGGAGGATGTCGCGAATAGAGGAGAATACGACCGGCCGTGGCTGCAAAGTGGTGACGCGGTCGAGAAACGGGATCAACTCGAAGTGCATTTGCGGTCGGTCGAAGGGGTAGGCTTCGATCAGGACCACATCGGGACCGGCGCGGTCCAAAGCCTCGAATAACTTGCCGGCCCGGAGTTCCTTGTAGGCATCGTCGACCGGGTTGCCTTGCGGGTCGAGCAGGGTTCGATAGCTGTCCGGTGCCATACGCAAGGGCGGCAGTTGCACGACGTCGACACCGTCCGGCGCGAATGTCTCGAGCGGCATGCCGCCAAGGAGCAGGGTGACAGCATGACCTTCCGCGGCAAGCCGCGATGCAATCCGGGAGGCGCGCACAACGTGGCCGATGCCCTGGAGGTGCATCACATAAAAGAAGACACGCAGGCTCACTCTGCCGCCTCAAGCGATGCTGCTGGCGCCGTGTCGCCAACGTCCATCCGTTGCGGACCAGGGCGACCTGAAAACAATTGATCGAGCTGGCGAATGCCGGCCTGGTGATCGAACGCCGCGCGGACACGTTCCTCGCCGGCTCGCCCAAGCGCATCGCGCCTGGCAGGATCGCGCGCCAGTTCGCAAATTGCGTCAGCAAGCGCAACAGGGTCGTCCGAAGGCACCAGAACGCCGCGATCCGCGGAACTGATCAATTCCGGAATCGCAGAGATTGGCGTCGAGATGCATGCGAGAGCCTGACTCTGAGCCTCCACCAGAACGTTTGGCAGGCCATCTCGGTCGCCGTCGCGGCCTATGCGACACGGCAGCACGAACATGTCCGATTCACGATAGGCCTCGAGCACGCGGGACTGGTCCTGGGCACCGAGCCACGCGATACGGCCTGCAAGACCATGTTTGCGGGCCTCGACCTGAAGTTGTTCCAGGAGTTCACCGCCGCCAATGTGTGTCCACGACCATGCGAGATCATCCGGAAGTCCGGCCAGCGCTTCGATCAACGTGTCGAAGCCCTTTTTTTCGACGGCGCGGCCGACGCTGATGAGGCGCACCGGGTCGCCGGGATCGCTACCGTCGCGGGTGGCCGGCGGGCGCGCAAACTTGGGAAAGCGCGCGAGATCGAGGCCGTGATAGACGAGGTGCACGCTTGACGGGTCAGGCGAAAGCGCCTGCAGGCGCGCATGGCCAACCGCGGTACAGGTCGCGGCCCAATCAACCGAGGCGAGTTTGGACTTCAGATCCCACTCCGGTGACGTCCAGATATCCTTGGCATGGGCCGAGCAAGTCCATGGCAGACCGGTTATCAGGCTCGCATAGCGTGTGACGGCGGCGGGCGTATGGATAAAATGCGCGTAAAGCCGGTTGACGTCGGTCGGGAGTTCGACAGCCAAAACACAACCCTGTCCAAACCGGCGAATGCGATTGCGGGTCGGTTCGCGGATAAGGTCACCGAGCCATTGCAGAACCGCGGGCCAAAACCGAGGGCGCCAGACGAGGTGCAAAATTGCTAGAATTACGCGGGCCGGTTCACGGTGCAGGTATTCCGGTAGGTAGATGACCGGTGCCGCAATCTCATCGTGTACCGGGTGACGTTTTGAATCGCGCGGCGCTCGCATCGAGTACAAGACAAGACGATGACCGCAACGCTCCAAACCGAGTAGCTCCTGGGCGATGAAGGTCTCGGAAAGTCGCGGGTAACCCTTGAGAATCACGGCGGTTCTGCCGGCCATACGATATCTCCCTGACCATCGCCGGGCGGCCGCCGATACTCTCGGCGGGACTTACGTTGCCGGCGAGGCTTCTATGCGACTTCCTTTACCCGCCGGCGGCTCGGACGATCACCACGCAGGCCGCGGTCGCGGCGGCGGATGATACGGGCGACGATCTTGCCAATCCGGTGCAGTCCGTCGAGATCGATCGAATAGCTGCATTCGGACGGCCGCTTGCGGTATGGCAGCTCCTGCAAGGCCTTGGCCATGCGGTGTGGTTCGCTTGCGTGATCCGGATCAAGCACATCGACGAGGCCAAACTGGGACGCCCGTTCGGCGCGGATCAACTGCTCGCGGCGAGGGTGTTTGCGCGGGATCAGCAATGTGCGCTTATCGAACGACATGATCTCGCAGAACGTGTTGTATCCACCCATCCCGATGATCGCCGTTGCTTGATTCATCACGCTTTCGATCTGATTGTCGAAGTCGAAGACATGGACGTCCGAAAGGCGGCGCGCGCGATGGGCGATCTCCGAACGATCGCGCGACGACATGAAGGGGCCAAGCAGCATCACGAGAGGAAACGCTGCCTTACGGTCCACCTCCCGCGCGGCCAGGATCTGGCGCATCAGCTGACTGCCATCACCGCCGCCGCCAGCCGTGGCGAGGATGAAATTCGAAGGCAGATTCTGGATCGAGGATTTTTTGAGGCGTGAGACGCGACGACCGAGGAAACCGACATAGCGGATGCGATCTCCAACCTCGTCGGGCAGTTCTATGCCGTTGAGCGGGTTGTAAAAATCCTCGGAACCGTAGACCCAGATCGAATCGTAAAAATTCTCGACCCAGTGCAAGGCATCGTGGCGTTCCCATTCGCGCCTGACAATGTCCGGTTCGTCGAGCACCTCGCGCAGGCCCAAAACGATGTGACAGCCTTGATTTCGCAGCAGCGGGAGGGATGGCTCAAGCTCACCGCGCAGACCGCGCGGCTCCTTGTCGACGATGAAAATGTCGGGGCGGAAGTGGGTTGCGGCATGCTCGATGATCGAGCGGCGCAATGCCAAGGTCTCGCTCAGGTCGATGTGCTTGGACAGCGAGGTGTATTCACCGTTGTAGAGCTTGATAACGCTCGGAATCTTGATGAAATCGACCCGCGCACGGAAGTCAAATGCGCCAGCAATCGAGGAGCCCGACACGATCAGAACATGCAAGCCCTTGAACTGCTCGACCAAGGCATGGGCGATCCCCCGGCAGCGGCGAAGGTGGCCGAGGCCGAAAGTATCGTGGCTGTACATCAGCACGCGAATATGCCGATTGCGCCGCATCAGGACCATATCTCAACCCGTTTCGGTGTGCCCTCTGACGGACGGTTTGAGTATAATTGTTCTGCCGGGCCACAAGCTCTCACGGTTTAGGCTAGTTCGGGCCCAGCTGCGGGTGAGATTACAGCAACTCCGACGGCGAGGCGGATCACATCCTCTCACAGTCTGACCAACCAGATCGTACCCTCGCTCGTCAAGGCAAGATTGATCGAATTGCGCCAGAATACACGGTGGCAGCCGATGGCGCGTTGCAACCAAACAATGCGGCAATTCATTTGTAGGGATCGGCCGCATCGCGCAATCCATCTCCGAGAAAGTTGAACGCCAACACCACCAGGATCACGGGAATGACAGGCAACATCAGCCATGGATACAAAGCGACGGCGTTGATGTTTTGCGCCTGGGTGAGCAGAACGCCCCAACTGACGATCGGTTCACGCAGGCCTAACCCAAGAAAACTCAACGCCGTTTCGCCGAGGATCATGCTCGGAATGGCGAGCGTCGCTGACGCGATAAGATGACTCGTAAAGCCCGGGATCAAATGGCGGCCGACTATTCTGCTCGGCCTGGCACCCATGAGCTGGGCGGCAAGCACATAGTCCTCCTCGCGCAATGCCAGCAGCTTGGAGCGCACCGCGCGCGCCAGTCCGGTCCATTCAATGAGGCCCAGAATGATGGTGATGAAGAAGTAGACCGCCAGGGCGCTCCAGGTGATGGGCACCAGCGCGCCAATGACCAGCCACAGCGGGATCGACGGCAGGCTTTGCAGGACCTCGATGAGGCGCTGGACGACAAGGTCCGTCAAGCCGCCATAGTAGCCGGCAAGCCCGCCGAGGACGACGCCCAGCACAATACTGACGGCAACACCGACAAGCCCGATGGTCAGCGAAATCCTTGCGCCATGGATGATGCGCGAGAGCATGTCATGACCGAGCTTGTCCGTTCCAAGCAGAAACGCCTGACCATCCTTGGGTGGGCAAACGAGATGCCAGTCGGCTTCGATCAGGCCCCAGAAACGGTAGCTCTCGCCGCGGCAGAAAAAGCGAAGGCGTTGCACACGCGAGGTATCCGGCGTGTACTCGCGCTTGAGGTTTTCCATGTTAAGCCGGTAAAGCATCGGATAGACAAACGGCCCTTCAAAGCGGCCTTGATGGTAGAAGTGAACAGCCTGCGGTGGCGCGTAGATGTGGTCGATATGGCGAGACTGATAGTTATAGGGCGAGAGAAATTCGGCGATCAGGATTGCGCCATAGATCGCCGCTAGAAAAATTCCCGAAGCAACGGCGAGGCGGTGGCGCTTGAATTTCCACCACATCAATTTCCACTGCGAGGCAAGGTAGACCGTTTCCTGCGCCTTTGTGAGTCGCTCGATAGCGCGCGGATCGAACGGCTTTTCGTTGACGTAGTGGTCCAGATCGGCGCCAACAGGTGGCAAAGGCGATGGTGGTAGCGGCGGTGAAGAGTTCATTTCGTCTCGCCTCCGCTCAACCGGATACGCGGGTCAAGAATGGCGAGCGCGATATCGGATATGAGAACGCCGATAACCGTCAGGAAGGCCAAAAACATCAGAAACGAACCGGCAAGATACATATCCTGGCTTTGCAGCGCATTGATTAGAAGCGGGCCGGTGGTTTCAAGCGAAAGGACGATTGCAACGATTTCTGCGCCAGACACGATGGTGGGCAGCAGCTTGCCGATATCGGCAACAAAAAAGTTCAACGACATGCGCAGGGGGTACTTGACGAGTGCGCGGAACGGCGCGAGCCCCTTGGCGCGTGCCGTGGTGACGTATTGTTTTTGCAGTTCGTCGAGCAGGTTGGCGCGCAATGTTCGGATCATGCCAGCTGTGCCCGACGTGCCGATCACCAACACCGGAATCCAAAGATGCTCGAGTATTGACCAGAACTTGGCAAGGCTCATCGGCTGGTTGACGAATTGCTGATCCATGAGACCGCCGATAGACGTGCCGAAGTAGACGTTTGCCAGATACATGAGCAGCAGCGCGAGCAGGAAATTCGGTGTGGCAATGCCCAACAGCCCTAAAAATGTCAGACCGTAATCGCCCCAGCTATATTGGTGCGTGGCGGAGTAAATGCCGATCGGGAACGCGATCACCCAGGTGACGATGATGGTGACGAAGGCGACGAGCATCGTCAGAAACAAACGATCGCCGACCACCTTGTTGACCGGTTGCTCGTACTCGAAGGAATAGCCAAGATCGCCCTGCAGGAGGCCGCCGAGCCAGACGAAATAACGCTCGACGGGGTGCCGGTCGAAGCCGTACTCGCGCTTGAGTTCCTCGATTTGCTTGGGGTCGACGTTTTCTCCCTGGGCCTGGAGTTCGGCCATGTAACTCTCGAAATAATCGCCCGGCGGCAGTTCGATCAGCGTGAAAACCAAGGCGGAGATGATCAGCAATGTGGGGATCATCAGGAGGACGCGCCGGATGATGTAATAAATCATGTCATCCCCCTACTGCTTCGCCGCAAACCAGAATGTGTCCGGCATGTAAACTCCGAAATAGGCGGACGGTACAAAGCTCCAGATGCCGGTCTCGGGCACGTTGCGCAAATTTGGTGCATGCGCAATCGGTTGTTTGGCGCCGTTCACGGTGCCGATCGAAAACACCTGGTCGGCGTGGATCTTGAGCATTTCGTGCCAGATTCGACCGCGTTCTTCAGTACTGCTCGAGCGCTCCCATTGGCCTAGCAACTCGACCAGGCGCCTGGCTTCCGGCAGTTCCGGTTCGGACCCGGCTTTGCCTTTGGTCCAGTAGTGGTCGCCCCACAGCGGCCATTGGTAGTGATACTTCGATGTCGGTGCGAAATCGAGCGGGCTCATCTCAGGGGTTGAAAGTGCGTTGTCGTAGCCCGGCCAGGCCGACATCACCGTGTCGCCGGAATAGACGCGCTTGCGAAAGAGATCGCGGTGCGTCGGACGCGGATACATGAGAATTCCGATGCGACGCCAGCTGTCGCGCACCAGCGAAAGCACGTCGGTCTGCATCGAACTTTCGCCCGTGGTCTCCAGGATAATTTCGGCGCGGCGCCCATCCGGTAAAAGGCGGACGCCTGATCTGTTCCGTTTTGCGAGCACCGTCTGATCCAGCAGGCGATTAGCCTCGTCAGGATCAAAGCGGGCGTAGCTCTCTGCGTACTCGGGTCTAAAGAGCGGGCTCTGGCGAACAACCGTGTTGGCACTCTCGCTGGCGAGGCCATAAAAGATCGCCTGATTGATCTCACGGCGGTTGACGGCGAGCGACAGTGCGCGGCGCACGCGCACATCGCGCAGTGCCTCGCGCCACGCGGGATCGTTGGTGTTCAAATTCGGGTAGATCGCAAGCGCCGAGCCGACCGTGTGGCGCCACAGCTTGACCCTGATGGCATCGCGCTTTTCGGCAGCCTTCAAGAAAGTGTAGTCATCGAATCGGACATAACGGCCCTGAAGGTCGCTATCGCCACTGCCAGTCTTGGCCGGGACCAAGGAGGCGGAGCCGACCGCAATCGTGATCGAGTCGGCATAGGGCAGTTGACGACCGGCGCTGTCGACGCGGTGGAAGAACGGATTGCGTGCAAAAACGTAGAGCGAAGACGGTGGCTTGGTTTGCAACTGCCAGGCCTCGAGTGTCGGCATGTAGGGATCAAACGGCTGATACTGGCGAGCGCGCTTTTTGAATTTCTTGGCCCATTGTTCGCCGAGCTTAGTCTTATCGCCGTACCTGGCATGGAACTTCTTAAGATAGTGCGCCGGTGCGAACACGTAGAGCGCACGCGTCCCGGCGACCGCCGACAGGAAGTAGGGATTGGGTGCATCCCAGGTGTAGCGCACCGTCAGTTCGTCAATCACTTCGAACCGCGGTGGCTTGTCATTGACCAGGAGATGGCGATGCGGCCCACTGGGGCTCACGGCCTCATCCGTGGCAATATCCTCCCAAAAGAAACGAAAATCCTCGGCCGTAAATGGATGACCATCCGACCATTTGTGACCCGGACGCAAGTGAAAGGTGAACTCGCGCCCTTCCCTGACATCGAATGCGCGCAGGATGTCGGCTTCAAACTCGAGCTTTGCATTGTAGCCGATGAGTCGCGCATAGCCGTAGTAAACGGCCATGCGAATATCCTTTTCACGACCCATGAGCATTCGGATGCGCCCACCGTGACGTCCGTTTGTGCGGCCGAGAGCCGGCAGGTCGATTACCTTAGGGATTTCGGGCACACGCTCTCCAACCGGTGGCAGGCGCCCGATCTTGACCAAGGATTGAAGCAGCGGGGTCTCGATGTAGTCATTGGCCCGCGCCTCCGACGACGTGGCAGCGACGGATAGCGCTGCAACGACAATCGCAAGGACGCCGACAACCGGCCTCTTTGACCTCCGGCCGATCATGTCGTCAGCTCCCTGACGTCAGCATTGGGATTGGCGAGCACGACGTGGCCATCGCCGAGTTCCAGATGTGCGAGTGAGGATGGTGTATCAGCGCGGAACTCGGGCTCCCAGTTCATTGGATCGGATGCCTCCCCGCGCCCCAGCGCTTGCAGGTCGAGCGGACGGTCGAGATCGGGGTAGGGGACAGCGCGGAGCAGCGCTTTCGTGTAGGGGTGGACCGGTGCACGGAACAGCACCTCGCGCGGCGCCAACTCGACAATTTGGCCGCGCGCCATCACGGCGATGCGGTCAGCGACGTAGTCCACGACTGCCAGATTGTGCGAGATGAAGATGTAGGTGAGGCCCAGTTCGGTGCGCAGGTCCCACAACAGGTTGAGGATCTGCGCCTGGACCGAAACGTCGAGTGCCGAGACGGGCTCATCACAGATTAGCATGTCCGGCTTGAGCGCAAGGGCACGGGCAATGCCGATGCGCTGGCGCTGGCCACCGGAAAAACTGTGCGGGTAGCGATTGAGAAAGCGCGGGTCGAGGCCAACCGCCTGCATCAGTTCGACCGCGCGGTCTGTCTGTTGCGCACGATTGCCGAGTCCATGGATTTCCATCGGCTCGCGCAGGATGTTCAGCACCGTCATCCGCGGCGAAAGCGAATTGACCGGATCCTGGAATACCATCTGGATACGCGTGCGGAACTGCTGCAACCGCGTAGGCGAGAGATCCAACAGATCGTAGCGTTCCGCGCCATTGTCGTAAATCAGTTCTCCCTCGTCTGGGGTGAGGGCGCGCATGATAATCTTCGACAGCGTGGTCTTGCCGCAACCGCTCTCGCCGACCAGCCCGAGGCATTCGCCACGTCGGACTTCAAGGCTAACGCCGTCGACCGCACGGGTTTTCTGGTTGGCGCCGCCGCCGAACCAGCCTTGGGCCTTTTTGATATCGAACGATTTGGTGACATTGCGAATGGAGAGCAACGCTGAACCGGCAGGTGCCTGAGGCGGACGGCGCTCGGCCAGCGTTACGGTGCGCTCATCGCCCTGGACATCACGTAGCGAGACAAGGCGCTCGCCGGGCTTCATGTCGAAGTGCGGCACCGCCTTCAGCAGCGCCTTCAGGTAGGCGTGCTGTGGATGGCGGAAGATGGCTTCGACTGGTCCGGCTTCCATGATTTCGCCGTGGTAAATGACGACGACCTCGTCGGCCATGTTGGCGACGACGCCAAGGTCATGCGTGATCAGCAGCATCGCCATGCCCAATTCGCGCTGAAGGTCGCGCAAAAGGCTGAGGATTTGGGCCTGAATGGTTACGTCGAGGGCGGTAGTCGGCTCGTCCGCGATCAGCAATGCCGGTTCACACATCAGCGCCATGGCAATCATTGCGCGTTGACGAAGGCCACCTGACAACTCGAACGGATACATGTCGTAAGCGCGCGTGGGATCTGGAAAGCCGACCAATTTGAGCATGTGCTCCGTTCGTTCACGCGCCTCGCTGAAGCTGGTCCGCTTATGGATCGCTAACGCTTCCTGTACCTGGTTGCCGATCGTGTAGAGCGGCGACAGCGAGTTCATCGGCTCCTGGAAGATCATCGCCATGCGATCGCCGCGCAAGGTACGCATGTCCGGGCCGTTGCGCTCAAGTTTGGCGATGTCAACGTCGAGGCCGCGGTCGGGCTCATCGTAGTGGATGCTGCCCCCCGTTATCGAGGCGGCGGACGGCAGAATGCCCATGATCGACTGGGATATGACCGACTTGCCGGAACCGGATTCACCCACCAGCGCGACAACGGACCCGGGCTTGATACGAAAACTGGCGCCCTTGACGACTTCCAGAGGATGACCATGCAGGGAAAAGGCGACCCGAAGATCTTCCACCCGTACCAAATCCGACATGCGATTTCCCTGCCGTCGACCACACGAACCCGCACACCGCCACGCCGTCGTGCCGGATGCCTCGCCCCCATAACGGAGAGAAAACCATACTGCACCGAATGCTCGCGACCAACAAAAGGTTTCACGGCCAAGGAGATTGAAACATTTTTTCGGAGCGTGCGTTTGGAATCACGGTTTCCTTGGTCCGGTGTGAACGCAGCCCGACGGCGCAGTTCGCCCAGCCGGTGCCTTTGCGCAGGCGAATTTCGGCAACTTTTCCAATAGTCGGTTGCCGTTGAGGCCGGACGAGCACTCGGCGTCGATCGCGCTGTGCGGCGGCAGCGTGCAGTGCCGCGACACAAGATGAGATGGTTGCGGATTGGACCTGCGTGTCTCATAACCGTGAGACCGGATATAACGCGCTCGTGGCTGGAACACCGGCAAGGCAATATCTGCATATTGCAACTTGAACCGCTGACTAGGCGGCACAATGCTGCATCGACTGTGCGCATTTTACCAGGGGGCCCGCGATGGCTAGTGCTCGCTCTTCCCATGTTTTCCCACGTCACACCAAGGTCGTGCCACCAATCGCGGTCGGGGGGGACGGCTGCTACCTGATCGACCGCGATGGCAAGCGTTATCTCGACGGCTCCGGCGGAGCGGCGGTTTCCTGCCTCGGCCACAGTGACAGCTCGGTCAAAGAGGCCGTCAAGGCCCAGATGGATAAACTGGCGTTCGCGCACACCGGCTTTTTTTCCTCGGAGCCTGCCGAAGAACTGGCTGATGTGCTGATTGACATGGCGCCCGACGGGATCGAGCGGGTCTATTATGTGTCCGGCGGATCAGAGGCGATCGAAGCGGCCATCAAGCTCGCGCGCCAATACATGATCGAAATCGGCCAGCCCTCGCGACACAGGCTTATCGCGCGGCGCCAAAGTTATCACGGCAACACACTCGGCGCGCTCGGCGCGGGCGGCAACATGTGGCGGCGCGAGCCGTTCGCCCCCCTGCTCACCGAAGGCTCCCACATTGCGCCCTGCTACAGCTATCGCGAAATGCGAGACGATGAAACGCCGGAGGCCTACGGGCTGCGGGCGGCGAATGCGCTGGAAGACGAAATCAAGCGGCTCGGACCAGACAACGTGATGGCGTTTCTGGCGGAACCCGTGGTCGGGGCGACGCTGGGGGCGGTCCCCGCCGGCGCCGGGGTATTTCCGGCGCATCCGGGAAATCTGCGATCAGTATGGCGTGCTGCTGATCCTTGACGAAGTGATGTGCGGCATGGGGCGCACAGGTACGTTGTTTGCCTGCGAACAGGACGGCGTGGCGCCGGATATCGTCGCTATCGCAAAGGGGCTCGGCGCCGGCTATCAACCGATCGGAGCCATGTTGTGCAGCGGCAAGGTGTACGGTGCAATCGAGGGCGGCTCCGGCTTCTTCCAACACGGGCATACCTACCTCGGTCACCCGGCCGCGTGCGCCGGCAGCCTTGCCGTGCTGACCGCTTTCAAGGAACGCAACCTTATTCCCCGCGTGATGAAACAAGGCCAAAAGCTGGAGGCAGCGCTCAACGAGCGCTTCGGCCAGCATGCAAACGTCGGTGACATCCGCGGGCGCGGGCTGTTCCGGGCCATCGAACTCGTCGCAGACCGCGAGACGAAGACCCCGTTCGATCCTTCACATCGGGTGCACGCCAAGCTCAAGGCGGCGGCATTCGAGAATGGGCTGATCTGTTACCCGATGGGCGGCACGCTCGACGGCAAGCGTGGTGACCACGTGTTGCTGGCTCCGCCGTTTATCATCGAGGATGCGCAGATCGACGAACTGGTCGACAAACTTGCCGGTGCGGTAGAGGTCGCTATTGCCGGTGCAGGCGCTTAGCCGACAAAGAGGCCAAATTGTACATTTGACCGGTCATGAATGAAGGACCCAAGCCTCCTGTTGTGATGCTCGGCAATAGCGGCGTTGTTGCCCGCCAGCTTCTTCCGCAACTCGCCAGGGCGGGCTACGCAGGCCACGTTGTGAGCCGCAGCAGGCCCGATCTACCAGACGGATTCGAATGGGTGGAAACGCCGGCGGTGCAGGACGGTCGCTTCACCGTTCCCGAGAGAGCGGTTGTTTTCGGTCTGTGGCCAATCTGGCTTGTGGCTGATGTCGTAGACCACCTCGAAGGTGCCGCACACATCGTGGCTCTCAGTTCAACCAGCATGCTCAGCAAGACGGCGAGCAGCGATCCCGGCGAACAAGCGTTGTCCGGGCGCCTTGCCGAAGCGGAAGCCTTGATCGCCGACAAGGCAACGAAAGCCGGCATGACGTATACGATCCTGCGACCAACAATCATCTATGACGCCGAGACTGACAGGTCGATCAACGAGATTGCCGGCGTGGTCCGCCGGTTCGGTTTCTTTGCAGTGGCTGGAAGCGGAAGGGGCATGCGCCAGCCGATCCATGCCGGCGACGTTGCAGCCTTCATGGTCAGTGCGGCAGACAATGCGCGGGCGGCCAATCGCGCACTCAACATCACCGGCGGCGACACGATTTCCTACCGTGAGATGGTGGCCCGGGTCGCGCAGGGCCTCGGGAGGCCGGCTATCATCGTCCCGGTTCCGACGCTCATACTGCGCCTGCTGGTCAAGACACTGCGGGGCCTCGGATTAACCCGGCACAGTCCGAACTTCATCGACCGAATGAACCAGGATTTGGCCTTCGATGGGAGCGAAGCGGTACACCTCCTGAACGTCTCGCCTCGTGCCTTTTCGCCGGAATTCGGCGGCTCCGGCAGTGAGCGCTAACGCGAGTTGCACCGGTGGCTGCGTCAAGTCCTCATCTTGCAATGCGCGGCGTATTCACCCACCGAAAGCGTGGCACTGAGGCACCGGGAATTGGCGTCCCAAATCAGGAAGGTAACTGAACCATGGCCGAGCGCACACTCGCCGTCATCGGGCTGGGGTATGTTGGATTGCCGGTTGCCGTTTCTTTCGGGCGTGCCGGTCTCAATGTCATCGGGTTCGATATTGACGGGCACCGGGTCGAGGAATTGAAATCCGGGCTGGACCGTACGCGAGAAGTGGAACCGGAGGACCTCGAGAGCCCAACATTAACATTCACAACAAACGAGGCCGACCTCAAGGACGCGAACTTCTTCATCGTTACGGTGCCGACGCCGATTGATCATGCAAAGCGTCCGTCACTTGTCGCGCTGACCAAGGCCTCCGAGACGGTTGGCCGGGCGCTTTCGGCCGGCGACATCGTCGTGTTCGAGTCCACCGTCTATCCGGGAGCGACGGAGGAGGACTGTATCCCCGTGCTGGAGGCACAATCCGGGCTGAAGGCGGGCGCGGACTTCACGGTGGGCTACTCGCCGGAACGGATCAACCCAGGCGACAAAGCGCACCGCTTCGAGAACATTACCAAAGTCGTATCTGGTCAGGATACGGACACGCTGGAAGAAGTGGCGCGCGTTTACGGCATGGTCGTCAAGGCCGGTATCCACAAGGCGCCGACGATCAAGGTCGCCGAAGCGGCCAAGGTGATCGAAAATACGCAGCGCGACCTCAACATTGCGCTGATGAACGAATTGTCGGCAATATTTTCAGAACTCGGCATCGACACGATGGATGTCCTCGCGGCGGCCGGCACAAAATGGAACTTCCTGCCGTTCACACCGGGCCTGGTCGGCGGCCACTGCATTGGCGTCGACCCCTACTATCTCACCCACCGCGCGGAAATCGAGGGATACAATCCACAGGTTATTCTGGCGGGACGGCGGATCAACGACACCATGGCCGAGCGCATTGCGCGGGAGGGGATCAAGCTGCTCAACAAGAACGGCATTGCCTCGCGACGAGTAGGCGTTCTGGGCCTGACCTTCAAAGAAGACGTGCCTGACATCCGCAACACGCGGGTAATCGACATGATCCGCGAATTCGACGCCTTCGGCCTCGATGTCATGGTGCACGATCCTTACGCCGATGCCGGCGAGGTGCGCGAGGAGTTCGGTATCGACCTGGTCGGCATTGACCAGATGAAAGGGTGTGGACTGGTGGTACTCGCTGTTGCCCACAAGGCTTACATTCGTGATGGCTGGGCGCTCATCAAGGGCATGCTGGACGATGGCACGGGCGTCGTCATGGACGTCAAGGCCAAGCTCAACAGAGCGGAGCGGCCCAAAGGTATCGTGATCTGGCGCCCATAAAGCCAAGGGCCGGTCCCGACGGCCGGAGCACGGCGAATGTGTCATTGTCGCCGCGGCAGCGGAGATAGAACTTGAGCCGCCGCGCCGGTTGTTCTAGTTGCTACAAGCCGGGCGGCAGCAGTACACAGCTAATCGCATGTTTCGTCGGTGCAGTCCGGCGCTTGAGATCTCGGAGCGTGTCGCATGCAGAAATCCTTCGCACTCATCGGTACGGCGGGCTATATCGCACCGCGCCATTTGCGCGCGATTGCCGATACCGGTGGTGTTTTGAGGGCGGCCATGGACCCGAGCGACTCGGTTGGGATCATGGATAGCTATTTCCCGAACGTGCGCTTTTTCACGGAGTTCGAGCGCTTCGACCGCTATGTCGACCGTTGCCGGCGGCAGGGCGACCCAATCGATTATATCAGCATCTGCTCGCCGAATTACTTGCACGATGCCCATGTCCGTTTCGCGCTGCGTTCCGGCGCCGATGCGATCTGTGAAAAACCGCTTGTTCTCAATCCATGGAATATCGACGGGCTTGCCGAAGTCGAGCAAGACACGGGCAGAAAGATCAATACCATTCTGCAGCTGCGCCTCCACCCGGCCATCATAGCGCTACGCGACAAGGTGCAGGCAGCCGAGGCGAGCAAGGTGTTCGACGTCGATCTGACCTACATTACTTCGCGAGGCCGGTGGTACTACACATCCTGGAAGGGCGATGACCAGAAGTCCGGTGGCATTGCCACGAATATCGGCGTGCATTTTTACGACATGCTGTCGTTCGTCTTCGGTGACTTGAAATCCAACGTCGTCCACCACCGGGCGATGGATTGCTCAAGCGGCTATCTGGAGTATGACCGTGCCCGCGTGCGCTGGTTCCTATCGATCAACGTGCGCGATGTCCCGGACCGGGTAGCGGAGACGCAACGTACGTTCCGTTCGATCACGGTCGATGGCCAAGAGGTCGAATTTTCGGCAGGCTTCACGGATCTGCACACGCTGAGCTATCAGGAAATTCTCGCCGGTCGCGGATTTCCAATCGCGGAAGTGCGCCCTTCGATCGAGACGGTTTCGGCGATCCGTTCGCAAGCTATCGAACTGGACAAGGGCGAGCAGCATTCGTTTCTTGCGAAGGTGCTTGCCGATGAAGGGAGATACGATAGTGGCTGGCCGGTCTGATCGCGCGTCGGACACTGCCGGCCAGTTGCACACACCCGAGGACCATCCTGGCGTTAGCGTGCATGAGAGTGCCTACATCGATGCACCTTGCACAATTGGTGTGGGCACAAAGATCTGGCACTTCGTGCACATCCTCAAGAATTGCGAAATCGGTGAGAAGTGTTCGATCGGCCAGAACGTGATGATCGGGCCGAACGTCAAGATCGGAAATAACTGCAAAATCCAGAATAACGTCAGCCTTTACGACGGCGTTGAGCTGGAGGACGGTGTGTTTTGTGGGCCGAGTTGCGTGTTCACGAACGTCAACAATCCGCGCGCCGAGGTCGAACGCAAGAGTGAATTCCGCACCACGCTGCTCAAACGTGGCGTGAGCGTTGGTGCAAACGCTACGATCGTATGCGGGCATACGCTCGGTGAGTACTGCTTCATCGCAGCCGGTGCGGTGGTGACCAACGATGTTCCGGCCTACGCCCTAATGGCGGGCGTGCCGGCAAAACGCATCGGTTGGATGAGCGAGGCCGGTGTCAGGCTCGGACCGGACCTGATCTGTCCCGAGAGCGGAACTGCTTATGAGGAAACCGAAGATGGCCGTCTCGAGCCAAAGTGAATGCGCGCCACCGAACGGCAAGATCGCGTTCATAGATCTGGCCGCCCAACAAGCACGGATCCGTGGTGCGCTGGATGACGCGATTGCCAAAGTGCTGGCGCGGGGCAACTATATTCTCGGCGACGAAGTTTACGAGCTCGAGCAACAGCTGGCGGTGTTTTGTGGGGCAAAGCACTGCGTGTCGTGCGCCAATGGCACGGACGCGCTGCAACTGGTGCTGATGGCGGAGGATATCGGGCCGGGTGATGCCGTGATCGCGCCGTCGTTCACTTTCGTTGCGACGGCCGAGGCCGTGCTGGAGCGTCGCGCCACACCGGTCTATGCCGATGTCAGAACCGATACCTTCAATCTCGACATCAATAGTCTGGAACAGGCAATCGCGCATGCGCGAAAAACGGGATTGACACCGCGTGCGGTGATTGCAGTCGATCTCTTCGGATTGCCATCCGACTATCCCAAGATCGAGGAGGTTGCCGCGCGCGAAGGGATGATCGTAATTGCGGACGGTGCACAGTCTTTCGGAGCTTCGCTCGACGGCAAGTCCGTCGGTACGTTCGGCAAGTTTACGACGACGAGCTTTTTTCCAGCCAAGCCTCTCGGCTGCTACGGTGACGGTGGAGCCGTGTTCACCGAGGATGATGACACGGCCGAGCTTTTGCGGTCGCTGCGGTTTCACGGCAAGGGTGCACACAAGTACGAAAACGTCCGCGTCGGGCTGAACAGCCGGCTCGATACCCTGCAGGCCGCCGTGATGCTCGAAAAGTTGAAAATCTTTCCGGAGGAAATCGAAAAGCGCGAAGCGGTCGCCAAACGCTACAATACAGCACTCGAAGCGGCTGTGGCGGTACCGCGCGTCGACAACCGCTCGCGCTCGGTTTGGGCTCAATACACTGTGATCCTGCCGGAAGGTGTCGACCGTGACGCGTTGCAAAGGCGGCTGGGTGAGGTGGGCGTGCCGACCGGAGTCTACTATCCCAACCCACTGCACAAGCAGGGCGTCTATTCGAACTTCGCATCGCCGTCCGTGAGCCTTGCGAATTCCGAAATGCTGTCACAGCGGGTTTTGAGCCTGCCCATGCATCCCTATCTCGATTCCGCGACGCAGGACTACATTACGACGCAGTTGCTAAATGAGCTGAGAATAGGTTCTTAGTTGCAGGTGACTGTAGCCGCGCGCATGACGCTTTGCGGCGGCACCTGCAGGTTTGAGCCCTCTTGACGGTGGAGAGAGCGAGTTCGGCAGGTACGTCCAGAGACAGCGTGGCGTGCCTCGACCGCGTCACCATGTGAGCTGGTCGACACGTGTCTTCCGGCAGATTTGTCGACAGGTGAGCGGCCCAACCAGGTGCTGAATAAGCGCGACATACCAAGCAAGGTTGAAGATTTTCTTCAGCAGGGCAGGCGCTACATCACGGTCATTCGTCCGTTGATCGTTACGCTGGTGCGGCTTTTTCCGGCACGACTGATCACGATCCAGATTTGCGGCATCGGTGCTTTCGTTTTGCAGCTTGCCGCGCTGTGGCTGATTTTCAGCGCGATCGGACGGGCACGCCCGCTTGAACATCTGGCTGGAACGATCGTCGACGGGCAGCTGTCGCCTGGCACCGCGATGACGTTCGCGCTGGTCGCAGGGGTGGCGCTTCTCATCCTTAGCGCACTGGCATCGTTTGTTTCGCAACGGCTTTCGGTATACACCGCGCGCGATTTTTCGCAATTCTGCCTCGCAGACCTATTACGTGTCCAGGCCCGACAAAGCAAAGAAACATCGCCGACGGACTTCAGCGCCGCCGCCCGCGCCAGGCCGACTTGGGAACCGCCGCCGGTGCAGCAAGTTTCCTACATGCATCGTTCGCTCGATGTCTTTTCACGGATCGCAATGGTGGCCTCGCCGCAAGTCGTATCAGCGGCGATCGGATTGTTCGTACTTGCCTGGCTCAATATCCGGGCAACCCTGGCACTATTGCCACTGGTCCTGGTTCAGGGCCTGATCGTCTATTGGCAAAGCCGCAGAGGTCTTGCGAGCCGCTCCCGACTTGAGCGTACGATCGGGGAGGCGACCGATGAGCGGCGGCGTCTTCTCGATGGACTGTCACGGGATCGCATCTCACAGGAGAATGTCGAAAGCTCCATCGAAGACGTGGTCTATGGACGCGCGGGCCGGACAATCGCGCAGGAGTTCGCATTCCAGTTTGCGGTTCTCTACGAAAGCAACTTTACGTCCAAGCTGATTGCGATCCTCGCAGTCGCTACTGTCATCGTGACATTTGCGCTGCAGAGCCCGGCGCAGACAGGATTGGCTTCGTCGCAGTATTGGATCGCGGCCGCGTTCTACATCTTGGTACTGCGGTTCGTATTCAGCGAACTGGAAGGCGTGATGCGCGCCATTGTCGGCATCAACCGATTGTTTGCGCACCTGTCGATCTATTTCGACCTGCAGCGCGGCCGCGGCGATACGCCGGCCGACGCATATGCAACGCTCGATCGCGAAGACGGCAGCGGAGCGCTGTTGATTGATGCCCCTACATCCGACATCAGCGACGATATCATCACTCGTTTGCAGAACGAGTTTGGAGAGCGCGCCGACTTCCTGCGGGAGCTTGAAGCTGCTCCCCTTTCGTTTGACCCCAATCAGTCGGCATTGATCGTCGTTCCGCATTCGATGGTGCAGCTCAATCCGGCCCGCTACAGACAACATATGTCTTTTGGCGCGAACGTGGGTTTCACCGACGACGAGCAACACGCGATGAAATGCTATTGGCGTGCCTTGCCAAAACGTGCCGCCCCGTTGTCGCTGCGGGCAGCGTTTGGCCTGGGCGAGAGTCTCAATGCCAATCAGGTCGCCGCGTTTGCGGATGAGATTGCCGCCCCAGGCTGGCTGCGGGCGTTGATCGTGCGGGATCTTGACGTCCCAGTGGATGCGGAAACGTGGGCTGAGCTGCGCGGCTTTCACGGATTTCTTCTGGACATTGCAGAAGCGCTCAATGCACCGAACCGACTGCTATTCATCGAGCTCAGCATGCTGGAACAGGTGGTCCGCGACCTGGGCAGCAAGTGTTGCTGCCGGCTCCTTAAACTGTTTGGCGACAAGATCGTTTTGTTCGTGCACTACCGAGCCAAGGAAAATGAGCTTGCAGCATCGTTGAAGTTGCCCTGCATCCTGTTCGGTGCGACACGCCAGATGGGCTCTCTGGCGGCCGGTTCAGTGCCTAACTTCGACGTCTATCAGGCTCTGCTCGAGATGGAAGGCGTGGCTACTCGAGGCGCCGCAATGTCCGGATATCCGGGTGAAATCGACGCTGCTGCAGAGGAAATTAATCTATTTTGACCCGGCGCCCGATCCAGTCAGACTTGACCTTTCTTGCAGATGCAGTGTGACCATCTTAAGTGGACGTATTTCTGCTTCTCAAGCGGCAAGCCAAACCAGCAGGACGACGATGTTGTGGGCGTACATGCGGTTGTTCTGAGATTCACCGAGGTGTGGTGAGATTCACCGAGGTGTGGTGAGATTCACCGAGGTGTGGTGAGATTAATTTTTCTCGCCACAACCGAATGGACAATATTCCAGATGTTCACATCTAGATGGCCGGGCTGGCAGCCGCGGATGCCAGAACATCGGTCGGCAGGTTCTTGACGAACAGCGGGTGCGTGATCGCGCGCGTGATGCGGTAAGCCTTCTGCTGATCCTCGGACAATTCGAATGCCGTATATCCGCAATCTTCAAAGGCGCGCCGCTGGGCGTCGATGATGGCGGTCTTTTGAGATGTGTCGCGGCCGCTGAACTGACTGATCGCATTGTAAGGCGCGATCCAGGACCAGCCATCGGGCTTCATGAGTTTCGCGATGCCCATGGCGCGATCATAGACCTCTTCCGGGGTCGCGAACCAAAACGGGTTGAAGGAACCACGGCAGAACACGCCATCGAAGCGGCCCGCGAGGAGTTCGAGAGGGAAGCTGCGCAGATCGGCTGCGATGGCGTGCAAATTGCGTTCGCGGCTCTTGGCGACGACATCCATGCTGAAGTCGATGGTCCAGACGATGGCTTCGTTGCGGAGCAGAATATCGACAAAGTAATGCTCGAGACCGGGCCCGATATCGACAATCTGGCGGCCGGCGATATGTGTGCCGGCGAAAAAATCCGCAAAGATCCGGTCGTAGTATGCCGAGATTACGGTTTGATCCTCGCGGAAGGACTGGTCGTCGTAAGTCTCCTTGTCCTTTTGCGTCGCAAGTCCAAACTGCACCGCCGATTCACGGGAAGCTCCGAGCGTTTGACCGGCCGCCCATTTGAAGGCGTTCTCTACCATGCCGACAATTGCATCGTCCCTGCGAATGAGGCCGTTGACAAGCCCGACCGTGCCGAAGTTGATCACCCGTCCCTTGCCAACGCCCGTGTCGATGAGGCAGCCGACCCGCTCGCGGCCGAAATGCTTCGAACCGATTTCGGTGACCGCGAGGACCTGTGCATCGGCCGGTACGAACGCACACAAATCCCGATCAATTGCGCCATCGGCATCAAGGCGAACTCCGTCGATTTCGATATCCATGACACCAGCTTCACTGCCGATGACATCGCCCCGGCTAACGTCGAGGCCGGTAAACAGCCAATGGTCGGGCTGCGTAACGGTGAACCCGCGGGCCGCTGCTATATCGTCGGCCGTGACCTTGGCGGCTGCCTCCTCGGTCAAAAGTGCACGGTTTGGGACCGCACGTTCCAAAGGCCAGCCACCCAATGCGTACGTTGCCCCTAAAAGCGATTCCTCCGCGCGGCTCCCGTCGATCCCTGGCTTGCGGTCGGGCTCGGCGAAGTACTCGCCGAAATTGACGTAGAAGGCCTGGTTGTCGCTCTCGTCAGATGCGGCATGGGCACGTCGATACATGGTGTTACCACCGGCTACGACGAGCTTGCCTCCGTTATCGAGGAAACCCTGGACCTGATCGAACATGGCGTCGGTGTAGTACTCGTCGTGCGTAAGAATTGCGGCGGCGCGAAAGTTCTTCAACTCGACGGCGCGCGCATGCAAGTCCTCTGACGTTATGCAAAAATAGGGGATCGAATTGTCGTTCAGGACTCGAAGAAACGGAATGCAGTAGGCGGGACCGTCGGCGTACTTGTGGGGCAACGGGCGGAGCATCGAGACTTCGCGTTTTTTGCCGATACCAGTGCTGTAGAACGAACCGCCGCCCACGCGATTGTAGGCCTGCCACGTCATCGTCGGTAGAATGACGACCAATTGATCGGCGCCCGGATCAACCGGGCGGACGTTGAAATAAATCCCTTCGGAGGCCGTATCCGAGCCATCGACGAAGCGTGCCTCATACAGGCCAGGTGACAGCGCTGCCGTATTGAGGCCAAAGCGCGCCGTGTAGCCGGCTCCTGCGCCCTTATGTGACTTTGGAAGCTCGTTGCGGCAGGTCACGCCGCCCGGGAAATCAACCTGCGACAGATACTTGTTGGTGACCGGATCGATCAGAATTCGGCGTTTGACGGGTACTTTCAGGTCGTCGCGGAAGCATTGGAACGCGTGATTTCGCACGACGGTCGGCGCGGCAACGTTGCGTGCGAGATGGAGGTCAACGCGTTCGCCCTGGCGGACCGAGAAAGGAGCTGAATAGCCGTTGACTGGCGGCAGATAGGCAAGCGTCCGGCGCAGGTCGCCGACTTCGATAAGCCCATCGTGGCTCCTGGTGAGCTTATCCGTGTAGTCAGCGAGGCTCGCCTCGAACAAGGACTTCGATTTGGCTGCCGTCGTCACTCCGGCGCCGACGGGCGCGTCACCGGCCCGGCCGACCACGCTTTTGAGTTGCGCCTTCGCCTTGGCTATCAAGGAGTTCTGCGACACGCGCGTTGCAATCGACTGGAGCTTATTCTTCACGTGCACCTTCCGATCCGTTCGCTAAGGCCTCAAGCGACCATGGGCTGGTGTAACGGCCGGCCAATTGGCATTCAAGCGAGCGGCTGTCGCAGATGCGGCAAGCTGACGGCCGGCTGGTAACGTCGAGAGACCGGCTCGGCAGAAAATGTGCCTGGTTGCTGCCAGCCCTCGGGACGTTTACGTTCAGTTTTGGTATCAGCTCCGCAAAGTAGTCCGATATGGCCGAACAGCGCTCTTCCATAAGCTTTGACCGGTGGTCTGACATTACGTGTCCGCACTGCGGCCACACGGCGCGCGAAACAATGCCCACGGATGCCTGCGTCGGGTTTTATCCGTGCAGAGGTTGCGGCGTCACGCTGCGTCCAAAAGCAGGCGATTGCTGCGTCTTTTGCTCCTTCGGCACCGTGCCGTGTCCGCCAATCCAGACGGAGGGTGCGTGTTGCAACGGTACGTAGCCCTGGCTGTGGTCGTCTGCCTGGTCACGAGCGCCAGCATCATGCCGGCCGACGCCTGCGGACCGCGCGTGCGCGTGACCTTTGCCGAAGCATCGCCAGATTATTTCCGGATAGAGTTTGTCGCCGGGCCCAACCGACAACTCGTGTCGCTCTCTCTGGACCTTGCGACGACCCGCGCGCGCGCCTTTGTCGACACCGCTTACGGTCCCAGTGCCAACGCCAGCGATGACGTCGCCAAACTGACCAAAGCTGAGGGATTCACCGAAGGCGGCAACAGCGGCACGCTGCGCTTCCAAAGCTTCCCTTTGGGTGCGCGCTTCACCTACCTCGTTGACCTCGACGTTACCAATTCAACACGCGGCGACCCCGATCACGTTGCTCTCGGCGAGATGCGCGGTGGCACGTCGGCCGCCGTTTTGCGCACTAGCGACGGCCGCACCGAGACAATCAGCGGCACATTCGACGATAACGGCATCGCAATTCTCGGCCCCAAAGCGTGCGTGTGAGCGCCAGTTGTTGGGTTCCTTTGCCTTTGCGCGTGACGTCACGTCAGACGGTTTCCGCTGCACCCCAAACCGATGTAACCTGTGATGAGAGAACTCCGCCGTTGCCGTGCGCCACCGAGAGCTTGGCGCCCGGGATCTGGCGCTCGCCGCACGTGCCGCGGATCTGGCGAATCGCTTCGATCATCACGAACAGGCCATACATACCCGGATGCACGCAGGAGAGGCCGCCACCGTTGGTGTTGACGGGAAGTCCGCCGCCCGGCGCAATGTGGCCACCTCCGACGAAATCCTTGCCTTCACCCTTGGCGCAATAGCCAAGATCTTCGAGGAACAGGATCGTATTGATCGTAAACGCGTCATAGAGTTGGACGGTGTCCATGTCCGTCGGTTTGTAGCCGGCCATCTCGAAAGCGCGCGGGCCGCTTGCGGCAGCCGCGGTGACGGTGAGGTCGGGCATTGCGGAAATCATACGGTGATGGTGTTCCATCGCGACGCCGAGAAGGTGCACGGGTTTGTTGGGTCCGTCTTTGGCGCGATCAGCGCGGGTCATCACGATGGCCGCGGCGCCGTCGGTTACCAAACAACAGTCGAGCTTGCCGAGCGGATCCGAGATCATGCGCGCGCCGACGACGTCTTCGATGGTCAGGTCGCCGCGCTCAAAGGCTTCCGGATTGAGCTTGGCCCATTTGCGGGCCGCGACGGCGACCTCGGCCAGGTGTTCGCGCGTCGCACCGTACTGGTGCATGTAGCGCGAAGCTGCCAGCGCATACGACGTGATCGGATTGCGCGGGCCGTAGACGGTCTCAAAAGGCGGCGGTTCGGAGATCGACCGAAAACCGCCCGCCGTGCGCTGGTTCGAGCCATAGGCGATGACCGCGACATTGCACAGGCCCAGTTCGAGTGCCATGGCGGCGTAGAGCGCGTGCGCCATGAACGACGAACCGCCTATATTGGAGCCGTCCGAGATTTTTGGATGAATGCCGAGATGCTCCGACAGCGACATACCGGCCATGGCAAAAAATGCGCTGGCGGCGAACACGCCGTCAACTTCCGACAGCGGTATCTGTGCATCGTCGAGCGCGCCGTGGACGGCTTCGACCATCAATTCCATTGCGTTGCGGCCATGAGCTTCGCCGAGCCCGGCGTGAGCTGCGCCGACACAGGCGGTCTTGCCTCTGAGAACGTGTGCCATATTCTTAACCCCGCCCTATGCCGGTTCGAAAACGATGGCAGGTGTGTCGCCGATCTTGTCGATCCTGGCGCGCACCTGCATTCCGACCGTGACTGCGTCCGGTGCAATGCCGACAACCCGGCTCATCATGCGAGGGCCTTCCTCGAGATCAATCAACGCAATGTTGTAGTCGCCACCCTTCTCGGGTCGTTGACGGTTGACTGTAGTGGCATAAACCGTGCCATTGCCACTTGCTTCAACCCACTCCAAATCCGCTTCGCCGGTGCCTGGACTGAGGGTCCGCGGATAGTGGACGTAACGGCCAGTGGACTTTGACCGCTGGATCATGAACTTGCCGTCGGCGATGTAGTCCAGATAGCGCCTTTCCGGTCCGGGCCCGTCAAAGTAACCGTCGTCCGTCATCTCGTTTGCTCTCCAGGTTCGACTACTTGGACTAAATTTCAGGCCGACGGCGCGCCGAGGCTGTTGCTGCGATTGTCGCGTCCGCGACATACGCTGCCCCGGCCCTATGCTCTCCCGAGTGCCGGATCAAAAATGCAGAAAACGAAAATCAGTCCGGTCCTACGCGCTCGCACGATGCCTCACAGCTCGAGCATGTGCTTGGCCACGATGTTGCGCTGAATCTCGTTGGAGCCTCCGAAGATCGACAGCTTTCGCATGTTGAAATAGCTGCGCGCGTAGCTCATTGCGCCATCCGGACCGATCGGTTCTTCATTGTAACCATCGTCAAAGGCCTCGGGGATGAAGGGTGATGCGTAGGGACCGACGGCACGTCTCAGGAGGTCGGTGATCTCCTGGCGAATGACGGTTCCCTTGATCTTGACCAGTGACGACTCCGCACCCGGCGCCTTACCCTCGCCGGCTGCTGCCACGATGCGCAGGTTGAACACCTCCATGGCCATCAGGTCGATTTCGACCTGGGCGATACGGGCGGCAAACAGCGGGTCTTCGATCAGCGGACGACCGTTCTTCTTCTGGCGGCGTGCGACCTGTTTCAGATGGTCGAGACCCTGCTTGGAAAACCCGACGCCGGCAATGCCTGTGCGCTCGTAGGTGAGCAGGTATTTGGCGTAGGTCCAGCCTTCGTTTTCCTCGCCAACGCGATTGGCGACCGGCACCTTGACATCGGTAAGGAAAACTTCGTTGACCTCGTGCTCTCCGTCGAGCGTGATGATCGGGCGAACCTCTACGCCAGGCGTGTCCATGTCGATCAACAGGAACGAGATGCCCTGCTGCGGTTTCGCGGCATCGGGATCCGTACGCACGAGGCAGAACATGCGGTTGGCGAAATGGCCGAGGGTGGTCCACGTTTTTTGACCATTGACGATGTAGTGATCGCCATCGCGCACCGCCCGAGTGGAGAGGGAGGCAAGGTCGGACCCCGCACCCGGTTCGGAATAGCCCTGCGCCCACCAGTCATCATCATTCAGAATGCGCGGCAGGTAATAGTCCTTCTGTTCCTGACTGCCGTATTTGATCAGCACCGGGCCGAGCATGTTGACGCCAAAGGCGATCACGCGCGGCGCGCCAGCGGCGACGCACTCTTCCTCGAAGATGTGCTTTTGCACCGCTGTCCATCCAGCGCCGCCGTGGTCGACCGGCCAGTGCCAGGCAAGCCAGCCGCGCTGGCGCAGGGCCGCGTGCCAGGTCAGGTAGTCGTCCTTACCAAGCCGCTTGGCCTTGCGGATCTTATCCGAGAGCCAGCCGGGCAGTCCGCCCTCATTCAGCCACGTGCGCACGTCGTCGCGGAAAGCCTGCTCCTCAGCATTCAAGGTCATATCCATTTGCGCTTTCTCCCTGCGACTTCCCTATTCTTTTCGCTCAGTATGAAGCGCGCGTCCAGTTTTCGTACTGCGACGGGTTGGGGATCTGCCAGCCACCTGGTATGCGTTTCGCATTCTGCGAAGGCAGATTGGCGAGGACTACTGGGGCAATGAGTTCGGATCACGTTATGTTTCATGAGTTTGAGAGGTGGGAGATGCAATGGCCGACATCGAGTATTTCTATTCGACGCATTCTGCGTTCGCCTACATCGGGTCCGCGCGACTGATAGAGATCGCGAAGGCAGCCGGGCGACGGATCGTACATCGACCGATTGATCTCAGGCCCGTCGTCCAGGCCGCACGCGGGCCCGGGTTTTCAGGCTTTTCCGACGCGCACCGCGCGTATTTCTTTGGTCGCGAAATCGCGAGATGGTCCGAGTTCCGCTGTGCGCCGGCGGTTGGATACCGGCCGACGCATCATGACAAAGACCTGAGCCTCTCAAGCTGCATGATCATTGCGGCGGTGGAGGACGGGCGAAACGCGGATCGGCTGGCACACGCGATCCTCGAAGCGCATTGGCGCGATGATGCGGATCACGCCGACCCGGCGACGCTGTCGCGAATTGCAGGCGCGGCCGGCTATGACGCAGACGCGCTTCTCGCCCGCGCGCGAACGCCGGATATTCAGGCTCAATTTCAGGCCAATACGGAAGAGGCGATCGCCCGCTCGGTATTCGGTTCGCCGACATACTTCGTCGACGGCGACATGTTCTATGGCCAGGATCGGCTGGAATTCGTCGAACGAGCGCTCGTCAAGCCGTTCGAAGGCAATTGAACGCAATCTGCAAAGCCATAAAGACTGTGACCAGGCGAGGTCGCAGGCGATAGAGCAGCCAGGTGCCAGGCACCCGTTTTCCTTCAACGGATTTCACAGCACTTGGACGCCTCGCAACTTGCCGTCGCACCGGCAATGCACTCTATCACTCTCATGATGTGCCGCACTCTGTTCCTGAGACCTGCCTGGCTGCTAGTTTGGCGGGCATCACACTGCATCCAGAAATTCGTTTGATCCGGGGAGGTTGCCAATGAAGCCGGTGAGCGCGGCCGACTACACCGTGGCCGTCGTGGGCGCGGGCGCGATGGGGCAAGGCATTGCCCAGGTCTCTGCTCAGGGCGGAATGAAGACCCTGATCTACGATGCCCGCGAGGGTGGCGCGGCGGAGGCTGCGGCGCAAATCGGCAAGCGTATCGACCGCCTGGTCGAAAAGGGACGTGTCGGCGAAGACGATGCAGCAACGGCAAAGTCCAACCTGTTCGCCGTTGAAAACCTTGATGAACTGGCCGGCGCGGATGCCGTCGTCGAAGCCGTGTTTGAGAACTATGACGTCAAGGCTGAAATTTTCCGGCAGATCGAAGCTGTCGTCTCGCCTGACTGCCTGATTGCATCCAACACATCGTCGATCCCGATCTCGTCTATCGCACGCAACTGCGAGAAGCGTGACAGGGTGGCGGGACTGCACTTCTTCAATCCGGTGCCGCTGATGAAGCTGGTCGAGGTCATTCGCGCCGCAGAGACGTCGGATACGACGGTCGCCGCGCTCAATGACCTCGGCAAGCGCATGACGCGCGTACCTGTGACGGTCGCGGACATGCCGGGTTTCCTGGTCAATATGGGCGGGCGCGCGTTCGGATCGGAGGGCCTGCGCATCGTGCACGAGTCGGTGGCAACGCCAGCCCAGGTCGATGCGATCATGCGCGACTGCCGGCACTTCCGCATGGGGCCGTTCGAACTCATGGATCTCACCGGAATCGACGTGAATTTTCCGGCCGGGATGATCATCTACAACGGCTATTTCCAGGATCCGCGCATCAAGACTGCACCGCCGCACGAGGCGATGTACAATTCCGGGCGGTTTGGACGCAAGACGGGTGCCGGCTGGTACACCTATGAAGACGGCAAGATGCAGGCGCCGTCCGCGGACTTCGAGACGGATGCCGCACCGGCCGGTCAGGTGGCATTGGCCGAGACCGACGATGCGCTCGCCGCGCTGTGCCGAGAGATTGGGCTGGCGGTTGCAGACGACGACGGGAGATGCCCGATCCTGGCTGCACCTTTCGGCGAGGATGCAACCCAGACGGCACTCAGGACAGGAGCAGATTTCAAGCGCCTCGTGTGTGTCGACCTTTCCTGCGACACCTCCAAGCGTCTCACGATCATGACGGCACCGGGCGCCGAGGAACGAGCGCGTGACGGCGTTGCCGCCGCGCTGATCGCCGGCGGTCGAAAGGTGACCGCGATCAATGACAGTCCCGGCTTCGTCGCGCAGCGCATCGCGGCGATGATCGCCAATCTCGGGTGCTATATGGCCGAGGTCAGTCTCGCCACTCCGTCCGATATCGATCTCGCGATGAAGCTCGGTCTCAACTACCCGCTCGGACCTCTCGAGTTGGCGGCAGACCTCGGAGCGCAGCGCTGCGTAGCGATCCTCGAGAGCCTGCAGGCAATTACAGGGGAGGACCGCTACCGGCCGACCATGTGGCTGAAGCGTCGTGCAGCACTCGGCCTGCCGATAGACACACCGAACTGAGTGGGGTGCCAAATGACCAAGCGGTGGGTAAACCGGCCGGAGGGCTCGAACTGGGGCGAATTCGGCGATGACGACCAATGCGGGCGCCTCAACCTGATCACCCCTGAAAAGGTCCTGCAAGGCATCGCCGAAGTGAAAGAAGGGCGGACGTTCTGCCTGTCTCTGCCGCTCGATTATCCTGGCGGCAACACGCTCAACCCGGCCCGGCTGCCGCCGCAGCGCTATCCGACCGAAACGCCGGACGGCACCAAGCGCTATCTGCTGGCGCTCGAAAAGGCCCTCGGCGATCCGGATCTTATCGATGTCGTCAACGACGACCGGGTGCTCATCCACACCCAGTATTCGACGCAGTGGGATGCGCTGGCCCACGTCGGGCAGCAGTTCGACGCCGACGGTGACGGCAAGCCCGAGTACGTTTTCTACAATGGCTGGCGCGGCGGCGAAGACATCGTCAGCGGTGCCGAATGCTCTGATTGCGGCGGTCTCGAAGGGGCCGAAGCGAAGAAGCTCGGCATCGAGAACATGGCCGAGCGCTGTGTGCAGGGCCGGGCCGTGATGATCGACCTTCATGCAGCCTACGGCGATGCTAAATCCGACGTAGATTTCGACGGCCTCGAGGCGCTCATGAAGGCACAAGGCGTCATCGTCGAGGAAGGCGACATGGTGTGCCTTCATACCGGCTTTGCGCGCCGCGTTCTGGAGCGAGGCAAACAGCCGGACCATGACGTGCTGCATAATTCGTGCGCAGCGCTGGAAGGCCGTGATCCGAAGCTGCAGGACTGGATACGGGACAGCGGGCTTTCGGTTCTGATTGCCGACAACTATGCCGTCGAACGCACGCCGAGCCGTACGGGAACCGGGCGACGCGCGATGCTGCCCCTGCATGAGCTTTGCCTGTTCAAGCTCGGTATTCACTTGGGTGAAATCTGGTACCTGTCCGATCTCAACGACTACCTGAAAGCGCACCATCGCAACCGCTTCTTGCTGACTGCGCCGCCCTTGCGACTGCCGGGTTCGGTCGGTTCGCCGACAATGCCGGTTGCGACGGTGTAACCCGGATGACGTGTGTGGTGCGGCAAGGTATTGGTGCCGATGTTGAGGCGGCACGGGCATTGACGAACAGATCGTGGCGGGCAACCTATGCGCCGCTGATCGGCGCACGCGAAACCGAAGACATCATCGCCGAGCGCCATTGCCAAGGGCTGTTCGACGCGCAGGCGCGGCTGGCCGGTCACCTGTTTCTCGTCGCGGAGCGCTGCGGGGACATTGTCGGTCATTGCTACGCGTATCCAAAGGGCGGGGTCTACGTCGATCGCCTGCACGTCGAGCCGCGCCTCAAGGGTGGCGGCATCGGACGCGCGATGCTCGGCCATGTCGAAGCCGGTCTGCCCGCCGGAACGCGGGTATGGCTGGAAGTTCTCGAGGGCAACCAGGACGCGGCCGGGTTCTATCAGCGCTTGGGATATACGCCGGCGGGGCGTACGGACGCCTGCGGCGGAATTGCCGGCGTGCCCGCGATTTCCTTTGTGAAGACACTTTGTGCAACTGCGCCAAACCACAGCTGAACCACTACGAACTCCGGCGAACTCCAACGGACTACAACAGACCCATAAGACGACCTTGAGAGCACGACACGCATGACGACACTCGACGATCTCTTGACCCCGGCTTCGGTTGCCGTTGTCGGCGCCTCCGACGATCCGACCCGGATCGGTGGTCGGCCGATCTCGTTTTTCAAGAACCTGGGCTATGCCGGCGCGATCTATCCGGTCAACCCGAACCGCGAAAGGGTCCAGGGCATCAAGGCCTATCCGACGCTCAACGACATCGAAGGTGCGATCGATTTCGTGCTCGTCGCCGTACCGGCAAAGGGTGTAGTCGACGTCGTCAAGGACGCGGTCGCCAAGCAGGTCAAAACGGTGATGATTTTCTCGTCCGGATTCGGCGAGATGAACGAGGCGGGCCAGAAGGCGCAAGACGAGTTGAGCCGTATTGCGAGCGAAAGCGGCGTACGCATCATCGGCCCCAACTGCCTCGGAGTATTCAACTCCGCGATCAACTTCTACCCGACGTTCACGACAACGATCGAGCGACAGCAGCCGACACCCGGCGGCCTCGCGATCGCGAGCCAGTCCGGTGCCTACGGCAGCCACATGTTCTATCTCGCGCATCTGCGCGGACTGGAGATGACCTACTGGATCACGACGGGCAACGAATGCGATGTCCACGTCGCCGAGGCGATCAAGCTGCTTGCCGAAAAGGAAGACGTGCACTCGATTTGCGCCTACGCCGAAAGCATCAAGGACGGTGACGTGCTCGTCGAGGGACTCGAGATTGCGCGCGCCAACCGCAAGCCGGTGATCTTCATGAAGGTCGGGCGCTCCGAGGTCGGTGCGGCCGCGGCCTCCTCGCACACGGCATCGCTCGCCGGCGAGGACGTGATCTATGACGCGGTCTTGAAGCAGTGCGGTGCCTATCGGGCGCGAACGACGGAGGAAGCCCTCGACATCGCGTATGCGGCACGGCCGCGGATCTTTCCGGTCGGCAAGCGCATCGGCCTCGTCACGGTGTCGGGCGGCGGCGGCGTGCTGATGGCGGATGCCGCAGCCGACTACGACCTCGACGTCGCGGAGATGCCGGCCGACGCGCAGACCGAGATGAAGGAACTCGTGCCGTTCGCCGCGCCGCGCAACCCTGTGGATGTCACCGCGCAGTTCTTCAACGATCTGACGCTGGTGCCGAAATTCACAAAGCTGATGCTGGAGCGCGGCAACTACGATGCGCTGATCGGATTTTGGACCTCGGTTGCCGGTTCACCGAAGATCTCCCCGGTGCTGCGCAAGTACCTCGTCGAAGCAATGGACGGGCAGACCGACAAACTCTTCATCCAGTCGCTCGTGGCGCCGCCGGAAATCTGCAAGCAATACGAAGACGAGGGCTTTCCGTGCTTTGAGGACCCGTCGCGCGCGGTTGCGACGATGGCGGCGCTAATGTCGTACGGCATGGCCTTCAAGGCAGGGCGGCCGGCGGAGCCAGACGTGCCGGCATTGCCGGGGCTGCCCGACGGCGCACTCGGCGAGCGTGAGGCAAAGGAGATCCTGTCATCGTACGGCCTGCCGCTTGCCACCGATACGCTCGCAACGTCCGCCGAGGAGGCGGCGGCGGCAGCTGATGCGGCCGGCGCCGCGGTCGCCATGAAAATTGCCTCGCCGGACATCCTGCACAAGACCGATGTCGGCGGCGTCAAGCTCGGTGTCGCGGGGGCAGATGCGGTTCGCGCCGCCTACGAAGACATCGTCTCCAGCGCCAAGGCAGCCAAGCCCGATGCGCGTATTGACGGTGTGCTGGTTTCGCCCATGGCGTCTGATGGCGTCGACTGTATTCTAGGGGTCAAGGTCGATCCCGTGTTCGGACCGGTGGTGATGTTCGGGCTGGGTGGCGTGTTCACCGAAGTCCTCAAGGATGTGAGCTTCCGGAGGGCACCGGTGAGCGCGGACGTTGCGCGCGGAATGGTCGAGGAACTGAAAGGTGCTGCGTTGCTCAAGGGTGCGCGCGGCAGCGAACCTTCGGACCTTGACGCGCTGTGCGAGGCGATCTCGAAACTGTCGGTGTTTGCCGCCGCCCACAAGCACGCGATCGAGAGTATCGAGATCAACCCGCTGCGCGCGCTGGCGAAAGGCGCCCTCGGCCTCGACGCACTGATTGTCAAGACGTCCTAAAGGAACAAAAAGATCATGGCGCTGCCACCGATTTTGCAGAACCTGCGCATTCCGGCCGTCGGGGCGCCGCTGTTCATCATTTCCAACCCGGACCTGGTGATTGCCCAGTGTACGTCCGGCATCGTCGGCGCGTTCCCGGCACTCAACGCACGCGAAGAACAAGGTGCGCCGATTGAGCTTGAGCGCTGGTTGATACGCATCAAAGAAGAACTCGACCGCCACAACCAGGCCAATCCGGACCGGCCCGCCGCACCGTTCGCGGTCAACCAGATCGTGCATCGCTCCAACGCGCGCCTGCAACGTGATCTCGAAATCTGCGTCAAGCACGAAGTGCCGATCATGATCACGTCGCTCGGCGCGCGTGAGGAGGTCAACGCGGCGGCCCACTCCTACGGCGGGATTACGCTGCACGATATCATCAACAACCGCTTTGCGAAGAAAGCGATCGAGAAGGGCGCTGACGGTCTCATCGCGGTGGCGGCCGGCGCCGGCGGCCATGCGGGCACGCTGTCACCGTTCGCGCTGGTGCAGGAAATCCGTGAATGGTTCGACGGTCCGCTTCTGCTTTCCGGTGCGATCGCACGCGGCGATGCCGTGCTCGCGGCGCAGGCGATGGGGGCGGATCTGGCCTATGTCGGCTCGGCCTTCATCGCGACGCGCGAGGCCAACGCCGTCGACGCCTACAAGGCCATGATCACTGAAAGCGGGGCCGATGATATCGTCTACACCAATCTGTTTACCGGGGTGCATGGCAACTACCTCAAAGGTGCCGTGCGAAACGCCGGCCTCGACCCCGACAACCTCGAGACGAGTGATGCGTCCGCGATGAATTTCGGTGGCGGCTCATCGAAACCGAAAAAGTGGAAGGACATCTGGGGCGCCGGCCAGGGCGTCGGTGCGATCAAGGAGGTGCCCGGTGCCGCGGCGCTGATCGACCGGCTGGAGCGCGAATACCTGGCAGCACGAGAACGCCTCGCGCTCGGCGCGGGGAAGGGTCTGGCAGCAGCGGAATAGGCTGGTCGACGGATGGGCGGAGCAGCGCCCGGCCGGCTGATGCGCTGGCACCGAATAAAGGAAAGAGACGATGGATTTCGCACTGTCCGAAGAACGCCAAATGCTGGCCGATACGGCGGGCCGCTACATCGGTGACCGCTACGATATCGCGACGCGCCATACCAACGCGGGGATGGAAGGTGGCTTCAATCGCGCGACCTGGGGCGAACTTGCGGAACTTGGCCTGATCGGTGCACTGCTACCCGCAGACGTCGGCGGGTTCGGCGGCATGGGTGATGACATTGCCGTGGTGTTCGAGGCGCTCGGGCGCGGGCTGGTGGTTGAGCCGTTCCTGGCAACCGGCGTACTGGGTGCCAGCCCAATCGCAATTGCCGGCAGTGACGAGCAAAAGGCAATGCTAGAGGACGTTGCGGCGGGCAAGACATTGCTCGCACTGGCACACGGCGAACCCGAAAGCCGCTACGGCCTGGCCCAGGTCAAAACGCAGGCAACGCAGGAAGGCGGCACCTGGCGGCTCAACGGCCGCAAGGCGGTCGTGATCAACGGTGACACCGCCGACAAGCTGATCGTTTCCGCTCGTGTGTCGGGCGCTGAGGACGACCAGGATGGCATTGCGCTTTTCCTGGTCGACGCCAACGCGGTCGGCATCACCCGACGCGGCTACGGCACGATCGACGGCGGGCGGGCCGCGGAGATCGCGATCGCCAACGTCGCAGCGGACGATGCGGCGCTGATCGGTACGCCCGGCAAGGCTTTCGGCGCTATCGAGGAAACGCACGCGCGCGGTGTGGTGGCACTTTCGGCCGAGGCCATCGGGGCGATGGATGTCGCGAAGGACACGACGCTCGAATATCTCAAGACTCGACGTCAGTTCGGCCGACCGATCGGCGCCTTTCAGGCACTGCAGCACCGGATGGTGGACATGCTGCTGGAGATCGAGCAGGCGCGCTCGGCGGTGATGCTGGCCGCGGGGACATTGCAGGCAGCACGCGTCGAACGGGAAAAAAACTGCGCAGCGGCCAAGAACCTCATCGGACGGGTCGGACGGCTGGTCGCCGAGGAGACAATCCAGATGCACGGCGGCATCGCCATGACCTGGGAATACGTTCTGCCGCATTTTGCCAAGCGGCTGACGATGATCGACCACCAGCTCGGCGACACTGATTTCCACCTGGAGCGATTCCAGAAATTCGCGAACGAGGCTGCATGATGGGCGAGAGAGTTCTGATCGAGCGCAGTGGGCGCGTTGTCACGATCACCAACAACGACCCGGCAACCCGCAATTCGATTTCTGCCGATTTCTACGTCGGGCTGACCGAAGCGCTCGGGTCCGTCGGCGCCGACAAGGAGGTGCGCGCCATCGTGCTGACCGGCGCCGGTGACTTCTTTTGCTCAGGCGGCAATCTGCACGGTCTCAAGGATCGCTCGGAGGCGAGCCTGGAAGAGCGCTACGCAAGTGTCACCAAGCTGCACGGGATGATCGAGGTCATGCGCACCTGTCCAAAGCCAATCATCGCTGCGATCGAAGGCGGTGCGGCAGGGGCCGGCGTGCCGCTGGCCATGGCCTGCGACTTGGTCGTGGCGGCGCGCGGCGCCTATCTCTCGATCGCCTACATCCGGATCGGTCTGACGCCGGACGGCGGTACGACGGCGCTCCTGGGGCCCGCAATCCCGCGCCAGCTCTTGACCGAGATGATCATGACCGGCGACCGTATCGACGCCCAGCGCATGCATGCGTTAGGCGTCATCAACCAGATCTGCGATGCAGGCGCGGCATTGGCCACGGCCCAGGCGATCGCCGCACGGCTCGCCAAGGCGCCGCCTGAAGCGCTCGCCAACGGCAAGCGGCTGATCCGGCTGTCGGAAAGCAACACCTTCAAGGATCAACTCGATGCCGAGGCCGACGGCATCGCCAACGCACTTGGCGGCGCCGAAGCGCGCGAAGGCATCGCGGCGTTTCTCGAAAAACGGGCGCCAGACTGGGGTTAAGGTGGAGGCCCACTTTCGCAGTGCAAAATACGCCGAGCACTTCGTGTGAGTTACCAAGAGCAACCTGCTTTCATTCGGAATCGGACCGATTCCGAATGAAAGCAGGTTGCTCCAGGGTGACGCGAGACCAGCGGCCGACCGAAATTTGATTGCCGCGGCGGGAAAGCGCATGGGTGTCGGAGCTTGCCAAATCACGCCCGAAGGCCAGGCCGCGATCGCCCAATACGAGGACGAACTCGCGCGTCTTGTCGCCTTGTCATGAGCATTCCCACGCAATCATAACCGTCAACCGGCCAGTGGTTGGCGGCCCTGGTTTTCACCGAAGGCTTGCTCGCGGTAGAGCCCAAGGGCGCGCATGACCGGAAGGTCGTTCAGGCAGAACAGGCAGGCATCATCGGTGTCCGACCCGTTGGCGTGCTCGTGCCAGGCCCAGGAAGGGACGCAGAAGATGTCGCGTTCGCGCCATTTGAAACGATGGCCGTTTATGATCGAGGAGCCCGAGCCTTTCGCGACCTGGTAGAGATAGCTGCCGGTGTGGCGATGCGCCTTGGTGCGCTCGCCCGGCCGCAGGAGCTGCATGCTGGCCCCCATGGTCTGCATTACCGGGCCCGACGTCACCGGGTTGACGTATTCCATGAGCACGCCGTCGAACGGAGAGCCGTCGGTCGCTTCGGCATAGAGCCTGAGGGCTTCGTAAGTCTTGTCCCACTCGTACTTGTAGAGCGGGGAATAGCCTTTCGACCAGGCACCGCCGCCGGGCGTGAGGCCGGGGTTGCCCCAGGTCTTGGTCATGTCGTCGACGGGGTAGGCGACGGCCTGCTGCAGGTCAGGGTGGACCTCGTAGAAGTTTGCTTCCAGCGCGTTGACGAGCGGGATATCGAGGCCGTCCTGCCAGATGCATGGCGATCCGTCTTCGGAGACGCCGTGTTCGTGCCAGGTCCCGTTGGGCGTGAGGACGAAGTCGTTGGCGCCGAGCGTCATCTTGTGGCCGTCGACGACGGTGTAGGCGCCGTGCCCTTCCATGATGAAGCGAATGGCGGAAGCCGAATGGCGATGGGCGGAGGCGACTTCCCCGGGGTGCATGACCTGCAGGCCGGCATAGATCCAGCCGACGGCCGCAGCAACGTCTTCGCGGCCCGGGTTTTTCAGATAGATGACGCGGCGGCCTGCCTTTTCGGGCGTGACCAGTGCGACGGAGCGCAGGACATGGTCGCGCAGGTCGCGGTAGCGCCAGACGATGGGGACGGACTGCGAGGCGGGCTCCCACGGTTCGATCTTGTTGGCGACCGTCCACAAGGCGCCGGCAGAAAAGGCGTCCAATTCATCGTAATAGGCGAGCAGTTCCGGCGTGTCCTCGACGTTGGCCCGTCCGACGACGTCTTCGCGATAGTTTTCCCGTTTGGCCGGCATGTGAGGTCCTCCGCTCGGACGGGCCGCCGCTGGGCTGGCGTCCCCGAAGCTGGCGCGCGTTCGATTTCAGAATTCAAGGCGGCGATCTTACCGCCTTCGGCGGGGCGATCCAATCCGTTGCGCCAATGCGGGTCCGGGGCGGGTCCGGGGTGGGTCCGGGGCGGGTTCGGGGCGGGCATGTCACCGGATTGGAATAGATGCCGGTGCGCCTTCTATTCCTCCACGCGTGTCGCCAGAAACGGCAGGCAAAGCAGGCCGCCGACAACAAAGGCTGCGCCGCCGAACAGGAAGAGCAGGAGATAGGAGCCGGTGGCGTCGAGAAGCGCCGGGATGGCGAGGCCGCCGACGGCTGCGCCGATACCGTTGGCGACGATTGTCGCGCGCATCATTTCCGGCGTTTTTTCGGCGGTGCCGAGATCGCGGGCGCGGGCTGCGATCATCGTCGATACGCCCGGTTGCATGCCGAAGATGACACTTGATGCAGCCAAGGCAACGAAGCCGTTGGCAAGCGCCGGTGCGGCAATGCCGACCGCGAGAACGAAGTAGACCAGTGCGGTCGCCAACGGCGTGCCGACGCCGCGCGCGAGAGCGGCGGCCAACAGCGGCCCGGCGATGCCGAAGATGCCGACGGCGAACCAGTGGGCGCCGGCGGTTGCATAGCCAAGCCCGAGCCAGCGGGCGAGAAAATCGAACCAATAGATGGTGTGCGGCACGATACCGAGCGAGAACAGGAAGCTCGCGGCAACGAGCGCGTGCCACGCCATGTCCAGGCGGGTCTCAGGCCCGCCGGAGCGTGCCCGCGAGGCTTGTACGGCGGCGCCCGACGCGTGTGCGGCCGGCGGGGCCGCAGGCGGCAGGATGGCGAGGGACCAGAGCGCGACCGCGGCGGCTAACGCGCCGACAAGGGCGATGCCCCACCAGGCCGCGGCCAGGCCAATGTCGAGCAACAGCGGCACCGCCGAACCTGTAAACAGTATGCCGAGGCCAACGCCGACGAAGACGTAGCTTGCCGCCTGGGGACGCTTGTCGGCGGGCGCATAGTTGGTGGTCAGCGTGAGGCTCTGGACCATAACGAAACCGGTCATGACACCGATCACCAGGCGCCAGAAGCCGAGCCAAAGAACGCCGAAATTGATCGCCGAACCGACCAGGGCCGCGACAGCGACAACGATCGCTGCATAAAGCAGCGTCTTGAGAGCGAGGCGGCGCGTCACCATCACCGAGGCCAGCGCACCGCCGAGATAGCCGACCAGGTTGGCGCCGCCAATGTAACCGGCGATGACGGGCGTCATATGCCCCTGCTCGACAAGCGCCGGGATCATCGTTGAATAGGAGAAGCGGCCGAGCGCCATGCAAAGAAACATCGCGGCGCCGCAGCCGAGGCCGATGCGCTGCCATTGTGCCAGCCGGGCCAGAACCGTCATGCGATCAGGCCTCATCCAGCGGCCTGTTGGCCAGATCGACCAGCACGTCGGCGACGACCTGAGCGGCGGCCGCCACGTGCTCCGGTTCGGCACGCTCGGCCTCATTGTGGCTGATACCCTGCCAGCACGGTATGAATACCATGGCCGTCGGGCACAACGCCGCCATGAAGCGGGCATCGTGACCGGCGCACGAAATCATGTCCCGGCAGGCATAGCCGCGGCGCCCGGCGGCGGCCGTCACGAGATCGGCGACGCTGCGATCGAAAGGCATCGGATCGGCCGACGAGACCTCGTTGACGACGGCGTCGCAAACGCCGCGGTGGCGCTCGGCAACGACGGCGACCTGATCGCCCAGGTCGCGCAAAGCGGTGGCAGAGGGGTGGCGGAAATCAATGAAGAACTCGACCTCACCGGGCACCACCGACTTGGCGCCCGGATGCACCTCGAACTTGCCGATCGTGAACCGGGCGACATCGTCTTCGTCCATGAACACCGCACGCAGCGCGACCGCGATGTCGGTTGCGGCAACAAACGCGTCCCTGCGGCGCGCACGGGGCGTCGTGCCGGAGTGCGCATTGTCGCCCGTCACCTTGACCTCGAAACGGCGGTTGCCCTGGATGTCGGTGACGGCGCCGATGATACAGCCGGACTCTTCGAGCACCATGCCTTGCTCGATGTGGGCCTCGATGAAGCCGGCGTAGGGCGCGCCCAGTTTTCGTTCGGCGGCCGAGGGCAAGGCCGCGTGCAGTGCTGCGACGCAACTGCGCATGGTGATACCATCGCCATCCCGGCAGTCGAGCATCGCGTCGAGTTGGAGCGCGCCGGCATAAACCGCTGAACCGGAAAGGCCCGGCATGAAGCGGGCGCCTTCTTCGTTGTTGAAGACCGTCACGTCGATCGGACGCAACGTCTCGATGCCTGCATCGTCCAGTGCCTCGAGCGCCTCGAAGGCGGCGAGCACGCCGAGTGCGCCGTCGAAACGGCCGCCGAAGGGCTGAGTGTCAGTGTGTGAACCGCTGGCAACGGGCAGGGCGGCTGCTTTGCGACCGGGCCGGCGAATGAACATATTGCCGATGGCATCGAGTTCGACGGCATAGCCCCTTTCGCCGGCCCACGCGGCCAGCAGGACATGGGCCTCGATGTCCTTGTCGGACAACGCCAGGCGATGGACGCCGCCGCCGGCCGTGGCACCGATTTCGGCAAGTGTCATGTGGCGCTGCCAGACGCGCGCGGCATCGATCGTGGGATAGCTGGTGGCGATACAGGAAGGCATGGATGATCGTCCGGCGTTGCGAATTTCGGTACTGGTCGCTGGCGCTGAGCGACAGACTATTGGTATCGTGCGGTGCGCGCCATGACCAGCACTGCCGGTCGCCGGCCGGTTACCGACAACAACGCCTGCAGGGAATTCAACCAACCATGTTCCGCTCCATGCTGTTCGTGCCCGCGACCAACGAGAAGTTCATCGCCAAAGCGGCCGAACGCGGCGCCGATGCCATTATCCTCGATCTCGAGGACAGTATTCCTCCGGCCGAGAAGCCCAACGCACGGTCCGCGCTCGCCAATGCAGTGCCGCGTTGCCGCAGCGCCAAGGGTCAGGTCTGGGTGCGCGTCAACCGACCGTTGCGCACGTGCGTCGAGGATCTTTGCGCAGCCGTCGCCGCCGGCGCCGACGGCATCATGATGCCGAAGGCGGAAAGCAGCGAACACGTGCGGTTCGTCGCCGAGGTCCTGGAAGATGCAGAGCGCGAGGCCGGCTCAGCGGCGCCGACGCCGCTGTTCGTGATCCTCGAGGATCCCAACGCCGTCCTCAATGCGCCGAGCATCGTTTCAGCCCACAGTCGGGTCGTGATCGCGTCGACGGGCAGCGAAGACCTGGCGACCGCGCTCGGCGCCCGGCCGGTACCGGAAACGCTCAGGACCGCCAAGCAAATCGTGCACCTGGCGGCCAAGGGTGCGGGACGCTATTCGTTCGGGCTGTTCGGGACGGTTGCCAACTTCTCCGATCTTGAGACCTACCGGGCGCTGGTGACCGAGGCCCGTATGCACGGCTTCGACGGGGCGACCTGCATTCACCCCGGCGTCGTGGCGCTGCTCAACGAGGGCTTCATGCCGTCCGCCGAAGAGATCGACGAGGCGCGCCGCGTCGTTGCCGCCTTCGAGGACGCGGAACGCCAGGGCAGCGCGTCGATCGCCGTCGATGGCAAGATGGTCGACATCCCGGTCGTCGATCGCGCGCGGGCGTTGCTCGCCAAGGCCGAGCGGTGGGATTGAGGATCCAATCGTTTGCCGGGTCCGAATTCAAGAGGCCATGAACGCCTCACACGGAACCTGCTCAGCGCATCAAACTTGGGTTGCGATAAACTTCCCCCTGCCGATCTCGCTTAAGCCGTGATTGTGCTCAGTATTGGCAGCGTGCTTATCATAAGGCATCTTGAGATCGCAGATTGCGATCTCAAGATGCGTGGTATCAATGGCCAAGAAGAAGCAGAACCAGCCATCAAGTCCTATGCCAAGCCCAGAAGACCGACCGGCCATCTACAATGTTAGGGGCGAGGCAGTTGTACTGGATGTGGATGCCGCTCGATTCTTTGGCGTCGAACGAGACGACTAAATGAACAAGTCACCCGCAACGCTAAGAAATTTAGAGATGATTTTGCCTTCCGCCTAACCAGGGATGAGATGGAAGACTTGAGGTCGCATTTCGCGATCTCAAGTGCATCTTGGGGCGGAACACGCTATCCGCCACGGGTGTTCACAGAGCACGGCGTGGTTATGGCGGGCACTCTTCTCAAAACACCACGCGCGATACAGGCTACACGTCTGGTTGTTCGGACATTCGTTCAAATGAGGCATCAAGTCATCGCGAAAAGCCAGCAGCGTACAACGGTCAAGGACACTGACCAGCCGGCGTTTCCGCTGGAATTTCGAACCGAGCTAATGACCAAGATTGCGCATGCGATCGGAGGGCTGCTTGAGGCAATCGCTAGTAAGGAAGAGGTTGAAAAGGCTCAGACAGAAGCCCAAGGCGTGCTGTCTGAGCGCATAAATAGCCTTAAAGCACTACTCAAAAAGCCCAATATGGCCAATGAAAAGACAGCTGCCGACATCCGCAAACTGATGGCAGAGGCCGACAACATCGAAGCAGATACGCAAGGCAAAAAGATTAAGAATGAAGAAAGGCGAATGGCGCTGCTTGCGAGCAAACTAAACCTAATGCTGCAAGCGCAACACTTCGCACAGACTGGCCAGACCGAAGGATTCCTGAGTCTTCTCAGTGAATTTGATCAGGCCAAGCTCATTGAGCACGATAAACCGACCACAACTTAGACTGCTCCAGCCCCGGCTCCTTCTTGAGCACGGCCTTCTGCTCCCGGTGCCTGAACTGGCCCCCGTTTTGACCGGACACCCTGGCATGAGCCAGAGGGCTTAGGGCTATCCCTAGGCATATGCTTGTGTCGAACGAAGAATATCAGCGTATCGAGGTCATTACCGGCAGCATGCGGCGCCGGCGGTGGAGCACCGAACAAAAGCTGCGCATCATCGAGGAAAGCTACGAGCCGGGGACAACCGTCGGATCAAACAAGTGGATCGTGTGGTCCAGGCTGTCGCGGTCGATGACCAGTGCCCGAAGCTCATCGCGAAGGTGCTCAATCCTGCCCGCGATCTCCGCTCGCCTGGCAACTAAACCATATACAGTACTCATTCTCTGACAATTCTGAGACCTAGTTCATTTCCGCCTTAGGCGGAATCACACCGCCTGCCCACTCCCCCGCCCGGCCGCCCATGCAATCGTGGTTTTGGGCGGCCGGGCGGGGGAGTGGGACGGTTCCAGCTAAACCTGAAACGCTCTAGAAAGACCCAGGCAAATCAACGATAAATGGCTACCGGCTAGTGACACGCAATGGTGGGAACTCAAATTTGCCACCGGGCGGTCGACGGGGTTAACCGCCTCACCTGCAGCTCAGCGCCACCTGCACCTCCGTGCGGTTGTTGGCTTCGTCTTCCTCCTTGAAGACACGTTCCGGATCGACGGTGAGGACGAGCGTGTGGGTGCCTTCAATGCGGTGCGGGCGGCCGAGGCCGACCCGGATTTCCACGGTGACGACCTCGCCCGGCCGCATCGAGTTTACGAAGCGGTCGCCGCCGCGGATCTCGGGTCGCCCGACGATGTGGGAGGCGATCATTTCACGGGTGGTGAAAATCTGGCCGCGGCCCTGGCCGACGTTCTTCACGCGGACTTTGCCGGTGATCAAGGGCGTGCGGCCAGAACAGTCGCCGGTGGCGCGGAGACTGGCTGCGACGATGGCGAGATCCGGCAGGTCGCGGGCGGCCGCGCCCAAAGCGAACAGCAGCGTAGCGGCAACGAGTGCCGGTGCTGCCATCGCGGCGCGGCGTCTGCGCGACGGAACATTACGAACGTGAGTGCCTGCATCGCGCACCGCAACGCGTGGTCTTTTTCCCATCACGCGAAGTAGACCTCGATCATGCGCTCGTAGATGGCCGTCAGCCGTTTCAGGTCTTCGACGGCGACGCGCTCGTCGATCTGATGGATGGTCTGGTTGACGAGGCCGAATTCGATGACCGGGCAGTGGGCCTGAATGAAGCGCGCATCGGACGTGCCGCCGCTGGTCGAGAGCTGGGGAACGCGGCCGACGACGTCGCGCACGGCCGTCGTCATGGCATCGACGAGCGGCCCCGGCTGGGTCAGAAAGACATCGCCGGTACCGTGGAAGGTGACGGAAATCTTCGCATCGGCTGCTGCTGCTTCGGCCGCGCACCGCTCCTTGAGCCAGGCTTCCATTTTCGCGCGCGACCAGTGGTCGTTGTAGCGTACGTTGAAGGTCGCCTCGGCTTCCGCCGGAATGACGTTGGCTGCCGTGTTCGGTACCGACACGATCGTGACCTGGAGGCTGGAGGGTTCGAACTGGTCGCTGCCGTCATCGAGCGGCGCCGATGACAGCCGGTCCAGAATGCGCGCCAGCTTCGGCACCGGATTGTCGGCCTTGTGCGGGTAGGCGGCATGGCCCTGCGTGCCGTGGACCGTCAGGCGGCCGGTGAGAGAGCCGCGACGACCGATCTTGATCATGTCGCCGAGGGCGTCCGGGCAAGTCGGCTCGCCGACGATGCAGGCGTCGATGCGCTCGTCACGGTCGTGCATCCAGTCGAGGACCTTGACCGTCCCGTTGATCGACGGGCCTTCCTCGTCACCGGTAATGAGAAACGACAGCGAGCCACGCAATCCGCCGTGTCTTTCGATCGTGCGCACCGCGGCCGCAGCGAAGCAGGCGATGGCGCCCTTCATGTCGACGGCACCGCGACCGTAGAGATAGTCGCCGTGGATTTCGGCGGCGAACGGCGGGTAGGTCCAGTCGCCGTCCTTGCCCGGCGGGACGACGTCGGTATGGCCGGCAAAGCACAGGTTGGGACCCTGTTGGCCGTAGCGGGCATAGAGGTTTTCGACGTCGGGCGTGCCGGGCTCTGAAAACGTCATGCGATGAACCTCAAAGCCGTAGGGCTCGAGGATGTTTTCGAGCAGCGTCAGCGCGCCGCCTTCGTTCGGTGTCACTGATCGGCAGCGGATCAGTGCCCGGGCCAGCGATACGGGGTCGTGGACGTCCATGGTCTCGTTCAAGCCTCGTTGGCGGCAACCGGAGGCTTGGGTTGAGGCGGGTCGGCCTCGTCCTCGTCATTGCCTTGGATGAGGGTGATCTTCTGCCAGACCTTGGCGCTGAGATTGGCCGAGATCTGCTCGATTTCGGTCACCGTGCTGTTGACCATGTTGTCGCGCGAGCTTTGCGCGTAAAGCATCGCGACCTTGGCGGTCAGCGAATACATCTCCGAACAATAGTCGAGGTAACGGACCAGCTCGAACGACGCCATGGTGCGTGCCGGCGACGACGGCGTCGGTCGCGCATTCCTGAGGGTCGTGCTCGGGTCCTTGGTCAGCTGGTGCATATCGATGACGTGCACGATGGAGCGCAACTCATGGAGGTGCGAAATTGCCCGCTGGCGTTTCCAGCGCGATTCCAAGGTGGACAGGAAAAAGATCGCGGCGCCCGTCAGGACAACGATGTTGATCAGCGCCTCGATACCCTGGAGCACGCCAAACAGGTTATCGCTGCTCTGCTTGTAATCGATGATGGTGGCGACGTAGGCGATGGCGGCAAGGCCGGCAATGATGACCGCGGCGATGCCGAGCCGCAGCAGCGTGTTGGGGCGTGCAATGCGGTTCGCGCGGTCACGTGTCTCCCGGGCCACCGACACGAGTTCCTGGCAAACCTTGGCGAGGCCGGCTTCAGGAAACCGCTCCGAGATGCGTGCGTGCAGGCGTTCAAGCGTCTGGACGATCTTCTCTGGGTCGAGTGTGCGGTACGGCATGGCGTTATCTGCGCTGCTGAATTGCGCGCGTCAATGATTTAGCAGGTGTGCATGCCGGAAATATGAAGGCAGAGCGAGGCTGCACCGCGCGCCCTGCAACAGGGCACTGGGAAGACAAACGCCCACAACGGCTGGCCGCAGCGCGGCCAGCCCAGGGTCAGGTGAGCGCAGTAAAGGGGTGAGACAGCTCAGGAAAACTTCTGCTCGCTCAGCTCGATCACGTCCTCGAAGGTCCTCAGGCCCGTGGCCGGCGCCGTGACCAGGACCGCCATGTTGCCGGGCTTGTGCTGATTGTTGCGCATACGCATGTGTGCTTTCGGGATCTGCATCCAGGGGAAGACCTCGGACATGCACGGGTCGATATGCCGGTCGATCACCATCTTGTTGGCCTGTGTGGCCTGCATCAGGTTGGCAAAGTGGGAGCCTTGAACGCGCTTTTGATGCATCCACAAATAGCGCGCATCCATGGTCAGGTTGTACCCCGTGGTGCCGGCGCAAATGACCACCATGCCGCCGCGCTTGACGACCTGGACCGAGATCGGGAACGTCGCCTCGCCCGGGTGCTCAAAGACGATGTCCGGATTGATGCCCTTGCCAGTAATGTCCCAAATCGCCTTGCCGAACTTGCGCATTTCCTTCAACCACGCGCCATACTCCGGAGAGTTGACCGTCGGTAGCTGGCCCCAACAGTCGAAGTTCTTGCGATTGATGACACCCTTGGCGCCGAGCGACCTGACGAAGTCGATCTTGTCGTCTTCCGAAACGACGCCGATGGCATTGGCGCCGGCTGCCGCGCAGAGCTGCACCGCGAACGAGCCGAGACCGCCCGAGGCGCCCCAAACGAGTACGTTCTGGGCCGGTTTGAGCGTGTGCGGGCGGTGGCCGAACAGCATCCGGTAGGCGGTTGCAAGCGTCAGCGTGTAACAGGCGCTCTCCTCCCAGGTGAGATGCTGCGGGCGCGGCATCAGCTGGCGGTCCTGGACGCGCGCAAACTGCGCAAACGAGCCGTCCGGCGTCTCGTAGCCCCAGATGCGCTGCGAGGTCGAAAACATCGGATCGCCGCCGTTGCATTCCTCATCATCGCCGTCGTCCTGGTTGCAATGGATGACGACTTCGTCGCCAACTTTCCAGCGCTTGACCTTGGAGCCTACCGCCCAAACGATGCCGGACGCATCGGAGCCGGCGATGTGGTAGGGGTGTTTGTGGACGTCGCGGATCGGCGAAATCGGCGTGCCGAGCGAGGCCCAGACACCGTTGTAATTGACGCCGGCGGCCATCACGAGAACGAGCACGTCGTGGCTGTCGAGTTCCCACGTCGGGACGACTTCGATCTGCATGGCAGCGTCCGGCTCGCCGTGGCGTTCCTCGCGGATTGCCCAGGCATACATCTTTGCCGGCACGTGTCCCAGCGGCGGGATTTCGCCGACTTCGTAGAGGTCCTTGTGCGGCGAATTGATTTGCGGGCCGCCGTCGCCGATCTCGGCCGTCGCCGCCGCTGCCGCCACTCCTGCCTTGTTTGCCATGAATCGCTCCTCGACCGCCGGTCGTTCGTTGTTGCCTCAGGCCCACTGCACACGTTCGCGCCAATGCACGGCACCATCTTTCATGCCCGCGATTGCGCGCCCCGCCGTCAGCGCAGAACCGACGCATGCTAGTCGCCTTGCTGCGCCGCAACAAGCGCGACGCGGTAACTTCGCATGCGCAGCATAAATGGCCAACCGGTGATTGGAAGACGGGTTGGATGATGTCGTGGAAAAAAGCGCAGGCCCGGTGTGGCCCGGCAACAGCGGTGGCCATGATTTCAGCTGCAAAAATAAACCGGAAGTTAAGGATAGAGACGTAATCTGTGCCGACTCTCAGTGCCGATACAGGGAGCTGACGGCAATGGACTGGAACTTGATCTGGGCGATTGTCACCTCGACAAGAAGCGAAATCGTAATCTTGCTGGTTGCGCTTTCGACGATTGCGACATACTTGGTCTACAATACTTATGAAACTGGCATTTACTGCACTGTCTTTGTTTTTGTCGGCATGATATTTTCGGGAATACTTGGGCATGTCTTCTTTGCCTACAACGGCGTTTACTTCTCACATGACGTCGGTCGAAGTGCCGTCATCGGCGCAACGCTCGCCATGTCGGTATGCTTCATTGTGTCGGTGCTGATTATCCGAATCATCACGGACTCGGTTTACGCCCGCTACAGCGTCCGCCGTTCGCAATGAGGCGGGAGTCGTGCCGGAGCCCTGGCTGATCGTGCTGCCGATTGGCTGACAAGCGGCTACTTGTTGCAGATTTGCACCAAGCCCATCGCCGGCGGCGGCTCCCCAAATACGGCGTTTGCCGTGTTCCCGCGGATTTTTCGAGCCTCTCAGCGAACGATTGCAACCAACCTTCGCAGTTTGCCATTCCAACCGGAACGCGGGCAGGTTAGGGTGCATTTTGCTGCACCTGCGAAGAGATTCATCCGCTCCACGATATGACCGACCAAAAAACAAGCGCTGCCTCCCGGTCCCGGCGCGACCGGCCCTGGATCTTCCGCACCTACGCCGGACATTCGACGGCCGAAAAATCGAACGCGCTTTACCGGCAAAATCTTGCCAAGGGCCAGACCGGGCTGTCGATCGCGTTCGATCTGCCAACCCAGACCGGTTACGACAGCGACCATGAACTGGCGCGCGGCGAAGTCGGCAAGGTCGGCGTGCCGATCAGCCATCTCGGTGACATGCGCGCGCTGCTCGACGGTATTCCGCTCGACCGCATGAACACCTCGATGACGATCAATGCGACAGCCGCCTGGCTGCTGGCCCTTTACATTGCGGTTGCAGATGAGACCGGAGCATCGCGCGACAAGCTCACGGGCACGATCCAGAACGACATCATCAAGGAATACCTGTCGCGCGGCACATACGTGTTCCCACCTGAGCCGTCGCTCGGACTGATCAAGGACACGATCGTATTTTCGTGCGCGCAGGTGCCGAAGTGGAACCCGACCAACGTTTGCTCCTATCACCTGCAGGAGGCAGGCGCGACGCCGGTTCAGGAACTGGCCTTCGCACTTGCGACGGCGATTGCGGTTCTCGATACCGTCAAGGCGTCCGGTGACGTCGCTGACGAAGACTTCCCGGCAGTCGTCGGGCGGGTCTCGTTCTTCGTCAATGCCGGGCTCAAGTTCGTGACCGAGATTTGCAAGATGCGCGCGTTTGTCGATCTTTGGGACGAGATCTGCGCGACGCGCTACGGCGTCGGGGACGCAAAGTTCCGGCGCTTCAGATACGGTGTGCAGGTCAACTCGCTGGGGCTGAGCGAGCAGCAGCCGGAAAACAACGTCTACCGCATCCTGATTGAGATGCTGGCGGTGACGCTGTCGAAGCGGGCACGGGCGCGGGCCGTGCAGCTGCCGGCGTGGAACGAGGCGCTCGGCCTGCCGCGCCCGTGGGACCAGCAATGGTCGCTGCGCATGCAGCAGATCCTGGCCTACGAGACCGACCTCCTGGAGTACGGTGACATCTTCGATGGATCGACCGAAATCGACCGCCGCGTGGAGGCATTGAAGGAAGAAGCGCGGGCCGAGTTGCAAACCATCGCCGGAATGGGTGGTGCGGTCGCCGCGATCGACTACATGAAGCAGTGCCTGGTGGCGAGCAACAGCGAACGGCTGCGCGACATCGAGTCCGGCGCGCAGGTCGTGGTCGGGGTCAACGCCTACACCGAGACCGAAGCCTCGCCGTTGTCGGCAGGCGATGGCGCGATCCAGACGGTCGACGATGGCGTCGAGGCCGACCAGATCGCGCGGCTCGACGCCTGGCGGGCGGCGCGTGATGGCGAGGCCGTGGGCGCTGCCCTCGGGGACCTGGAGGCGGCTGCGCGCGAAGGGCGCAACATCATGGAGCCGTCGATCGCATGCGCCAGGGCGGGCGTGACGACGGGTGAATGGGGCGAGACCCTGCGACGGGTGTTCGGCGAATACCGCGCACCGACCGGCGTCGGCAAGGCCGTGAACTCAACTGCTGACGAGATCGAAGAGGTTCGCGCCGCCGTCGAAGCGCTGGCGGCGAAGTTCGGCCGCCGGCCCAAGTTCCTGGTCGGCAAGCCCGGCCTCGACGGCCATTCCAACGGAGCGGAACAGATTGCCGTCAGGGCGCGCGACTGCGGCATGGACGTCGTCTACGAAGGCATCCGCCTGACGCCGTCGCAAATCGTCAGGGCCGCGATCGATGAAAGCGTGCACGTGATCGGCCTGTCGATCCTCTCCGGCAGCCATGTGGCGCTGGTGCGCGATATCATGGAGCGGCTGCGCAGCGCCGGCGGCGGCGACATTCCGGTGGTCGTCGGCGGTATCATTCCGCCCGAGGACGCGCGCACCTTAAAGGCGCTCGGCGTGGCCGCGGTCTACACGCCGAAGGACTTCCAGCTGAACGACATCATGGCCGATATCGTGCGCCTGGTGGACAGCGGTGCAGCTGCCGCTTGACGTGGGTTTTGAGGTGTTATTCGCTCAAGGTGCTGTTGGCGCTGCGCGCAGGACCTTCGCGACTGCGCGCTATTGCGACATCGCATGTTTGCGGTGTTGCACTTCAACCGTGAACCCACCTTCCTGCCTGCGCAGGAATGGCGTTTCGGTGCGTGGCCGGGTGACGTCATCAACCGCTCCCCCGGTTATGCGGCAGACGCCGTTTTGATGGTTTGATACTGACCTCTTATTGCGGTCCGCCAACACGCAGATCGGAGGCATGCGCTCAGAAAGCGGCACACCCACTACCATCATTCCTGCGCAAGAAACCGAGTACATCCGCGTTCTGCAAATGACGATGCGAGATCAATCAGATCACGCTTCAATGTCTATTGAACGAGATCTGAGGCTCGCGGCGCGGTGCTCCCGGACAAATGTGTTGCCTGCAGGACGTCGCGCAGGTGGACGGCACGGCGCGCGTTGACGGCCGGCGCAGGTCGACTATAGTGCCGCGCTCCGCACGACCGCGATGAATCACGGCCCCAGTGGCGGAACTGGTAGACGCGCCAGACTCAAAATCTGGTTCAGGCAACTGAGTGCCCGTTCGAGTCGGGCCTGGGGCACCACTGCAAATCCTTGACAGCACTTTGGTCGTCATGTCCAGGTCTCGGCACGCTTCGGCTCGATGATGCCGGCGTCAATCGCCGTCGAAGGGATGCCGGAAAACGCATTTGGCCAGCCAGGCCTGATCACTGGTCGTCCCCGGCGTGCATGGCGCCCAGGCTGGCAGCGGCGTAGGCTGCCGTCGCCAGAACGGCAACCGCGATGCAGGCGTAGGCGACGAGATAGTCGCCGCTCAAGGTTACGATCAGGCCGAACAACAGCGGGACCAGCGCGACGCCGGCCATCGATGCGAACTGCAGTCCGCTGGCAGCATGCCCGATCCGGCGGTCAGGGACGTGGCGCGTCAACTCGGCAAACATCACGCCGTTGAAGCCGTGGCTGGTCATCCCGAGCAATACGCTAATGGCGCCAATCTCCCATAATGACCACGCCACACCGTAGTTGCCTGCGCAAATCGCCAGAAGCGCGGTCGCAAGGCCCAGACCGACCAAGACGTGGCTTCCGCGCACCAACCAGCCAGCCAATGCGCCCCACAGCAACCGTCCGGCAACGGCGCTTGCCTGCAGCAATGTGTAGAGCAGGCCCGATGTTTCGAGCGACAGACCGAGGACGGTTGTCAGCTGAATGACGTAGAACGTGGCGATGGCGACCTGGGAACCGCCATAAATGCAGCCGACGGCCATCAGGCATGTGAGCTGCGGGCTACGCCAGCAAATCCGGAGCGGCTCGATCAGGATTGCGAGGCGGAAGGATTGGGCGGAATCGCCACCGGCAGTGGCGGTTGCCTGCAGCTTGCCAATCGCGCCTGCAACGACCAATGCCAGGATGCCGACCGCGACAAAGGCGATCTCCCATCCATAAAGGGTAATCAAGAACGGCAGCATGGCGCCGGCCAGGGCTGCTCCGACGGGCATGCCCGTCTGCTTGACCGAAAAGATCAGGGGGCGTGACCGCGGCGTTGTCACGGACGCCAGGATCTGAGTGCTGACCGGGTTGACCGGGCCATAGCCGAGGCCGAGCAGAACGGCAGAGGCGACGGCGGCAAGCGGGTTCGATAATGACAAGGCAAGGGTGCCCGCCAGCACGCACAGCATCGTCAACTGGCACACCCTGATGGCTCCGAGGCGCGCGATCGCGGCACCCGTCATGAGGCCCGCGACCGTGCCGACGGCATAGGCGATGGCGGTAAAGCTGCCGATCAGCTCGGCGTTCACTCCGATGTCTTCGGCAGCAACGGGCGCGACCACGGCGACACCGAACATGGCCATCGAGACGATGGTCTGGACGGCGAACGTGCCGGCCAGTGGACCGACGTAGCCTGCGGATACTCTCTGGGGCTGGGTCGTCAACTCATGATCCGTTTTCGGCAGTCATATTTCGGCTTTAGGCGCTACTGCGGACGTATCAGCGCCAGTGAAAGCGATGCTGTTTCGCGGCAAGCCCACCCTGCTGCTAAACCAAGCCTTCAGCAACGGCGTGCTCGAGGGACCGGCGAAAGTCGGGATGGGCGATTTTGATGAGGGCCATTGCCCGCTCTTGCAACGTGCGACCACGCAATTCCGCGATACCGTATTCGGTGACGATCCAATCGGCATTTGCCCGCGTGGCCGTCACGACACCATCCGAAAGTCGTGCACTGATTCTCGATACGCGACCGTTGCGCGCGGTTGACTCCAAGACGACAATGTTGCGTCCGCCCGGCGAGCGCATTGCACCGCGCATGAAGTCCGACTGCCCGCCGATGACTCCGACATGACGGCCGCCGATCGTCTCGGAATTGAACTGGCCGGTGAGGTCGACTTCAAGAGCCGAATTCACCCCGACCAGGTTTGGGAGCAAGGCATGTGTTGCAATGTCGTGGGTGTAACGCGGTGAGCGGACCTCGAGGTGCGGGTTGCGATGCGCCCAGCCGTAGAGCTTGGTGGTGCCGAGCAGGGTTGCCGTGATGGTCTTGCCGGTATCGAGCGGTTTCTTGGCGTTGGTTATGACGCCGGCCGCGGCCAGTTCCGCGACCCGGTCGCCAATGGTGCCGGAGTGGACGCCGAGGTCGCGCTTGTCGTGCAGGCATTCGAGAACTGCATCCGGAAGCGAGCCGAGCCCGACTTCCAGGGTATCGCCATCCCGAATCAATCGGTGGACATGCCGGCCGATCTCCTTTTCGAGGTCGCGGGCAGGACGCGAGGCGACCTCGAGCGGCGGCCGGGAGACTTGGACCACCTGATCCACGTCGCGCTTGGCAAGGCGCGTATCACCATACGTCACCGGCAGCTGATCGTTCACTTCGGCAACCACCAGACGGGCGCTGCCAATTCCGTCAGCAATATGGTCGACCATCAACGAGTGGTTGAACGCGCCGTTCGCGGCGGCAACCTGAAGCAATATACAATCGAGCTTGAGTGCATTGCTGCCGACCAGTTCCGGCAGCATCGAGTAGTTCACGGGCAGAACATCGAAACCGCCGGAATCGCGAAACCGTCGGTTGGTGACGGATCCACCGATCGCAACGACCCGTAGGGCGGCTGTCAGCGCCTCGGCGTCGATCGCATCGAAGATCGAAATGTTGAGAAGCGCCGAGACATCGGGCGGCATACGGTCGAGCTGGCTCTCCAGGATTTCGAGAAGCCGCAGCGGCTCGAGCGCGACGCCGGACCAGGCGATGCGGTCTCCGGCCCTGATCTGCCCGGCGAGATCGATCGGCTCAGTCATAGTTCGGCTGTCGCTTTTCGCGAAACGCTGCCACGCCTTCCGCGAAATTGCGACCGCCACGCACCACGTCGCCCAGGTGCTGTTCCATGGCCTCGCGGCTGCGGCCATATTCGGCAATGCCATCGCTGATCTGGCGTTTTACCGCCTGCACCGCGTCCGGGCTGTTGGCGGCAATCATGGTCGCCGTCGCGATTGCCTCATCGAGTGCGCAAGCCTGCCCGGCGATACGGTTGACGAGATTGATCTGCTGCGCGAACGCGGCATCGACAAGCCGTCCGGTCAGGATCAGGTCCATCGCGTGGACGTAGCCGATCTGCTGGACAAGTTTGATCGTCGCGCCGCCAAAGGGATATATCGACCACTTTACTTCCGGCAGACCGAAGCGGGCGTGCGGCGCGGCAATGCGGATGTCCGTGGACAACATGAGTTCAACGCCGCCGCCCGCGCAATCCCCGTTCACGGCCGCGACGATCGGCTTGGTGTAGGTGGAGGTTTTCAGCAATGCGCGGTTTATCAGGCGTGCCGCCTCTTCGGACGCCGAGAGGTCGCCGCCAATGTCGGCGCCGGCGCAAAAGGCTTTGTGCCCGGCGCCCGTGAGCACAATGGCACGGCACTGTCGATCTGCATCGAGCCGGTCCCAGAGCGCTGCCAAATCCGCCATCATCGCTCGCGACATCGCGTTGCGCTTGGGCTCGTTGTCGATGACAATCTGCGTCACGTGCGGCGCGGGTTGATTGACGATGAGTGGCACCCCGTGTTCCTCGCGATCGGTTACCAGCGGGCCAGCGTGGACAAGCCGCGTGTGCGCCTGATAACAGTTTGGTATCCAACTGTTTGCCATCGGCTGCAGACCGCAGACGGCTGCAGCGTCCCAGTATACCATAGCGGGCTCCGATGAAGGCACCCTACAGCCGGACGGCATATGAACTGCTGCTGGAACAGTCGGATGCGGCACGTGACGGTATTGCGGCAGTCTATCAAGGCAGGAAGGTCACATTCGCCGAACTGGCGGAAGCCGCCGGCAGCTTGGCCGGGCGCATGCATGATGAGGGTATCAGGCGCGGTGATCGCATCGGGATCTTGTCACACAACCGCTTCGAATGGCTGGAGATCTTCTTTGCGACGGCCGCGCTCGGGGCAACCGTCGTCCCCTTCAGCACCTGGTCAACGGCCAACGAGCTTGAGTTCCTAATCGAGGACTCGCGCATCCGCTGGCTATTCCTGATCGCGCGGTTCGGTGGACAGGATTTTCTCGGCAACGTTTCTGCAATGATGGACAGGGACAGGGTACCGTCCCTCGAGTCCTGCGTCCTAATCGATGGTCCGGCGCATGCGCCGATGCGGAGCTACGCTGACTTCCGGCGCGGTGGCCCGCTTCACCCTTTGCCGCCGGGCGCAGGCGCAAGCGCTGGCGACACACTCGTCGTGTTGTACACATCGGGGTCGAGCAACCGGCCCAAAGCCGTGCCGCTGGTCCACTACGCGGCGATCGAAAACGGATTCAACATCGGTGAGCGGCAGGGCCTCGTGCGGGATGACCGCGTCCTCGTCTCAATCCCGTTGTTCTGGTCCTACGGTGCCGTCAACGCGTTGCCGGCGACGCTGTCGCACGGTGCCGCGCTCGTTCTGCAAAGTCATTTTGAAGCCGGCGGCGCACTGGATCTCATCGAGCGAGAGGGCTGCACGGCGATCTACACGTTGCCGGCCATTACCAATGCGCTCATCGCACATCCGGAGTTTCGACCCGAGCGGACCGCATCACTCAGGACCGGGGTTACGATCGGCGCGCCGCAGGACATCACCCGGGCGGCGCGCGAATTGGGTGCTGGCCAGATTTGCAATATCTACGGTGGCACGGAGAACTACGGGAATTGCTGCGTGACACCTTGCGATTGGCCGCTCGAACAGCGGGCCGTCAGCCAGGGCCCACCGCTGCCGGGTGTCAGTGTCCGAATCCGCAACCCCCAATCCGGCGCACTGCTTGCGCCCGGAGAGGTTGGTGAAATCGAAGTCCAAGGCTACCTCACGCCGGGCTATGACGGCGACAGCGCCCGATTCAATCGTGAAACGTTCACGGACGACGGATTTTTCAGGACCGGCGACCTTGGTTCGCTCGATGAAACCGGCGCGATGCGCTTTGCCGGGCGCAGTTCGGAAATGATCAAGCGATCCGGAATCAACGTTTCGCCGGCCGAGGTCGAAGATGCGTTGCAGCAACACGCGGATGTCGGGCTGGCCGGCGTGACCGGCCTCGATGATGCCGGGCGCGGGGAGATCATCGTTGCCTATGTCGTCGCCCGCCCGGGCCACGAGATCGATGTCGACAGCGTCCTGGCATTCTGCGGCGAGCAGCTGTCGCGTTACAAGATACCGGACAGACTGATCGTCGCCGAGCGCCTGCCGCTGACGGCCACCGGCAAGTTGATGCGTCGCGAGTTGAAAGCGATGGCGGCGGGCACCGTTGAGAGCGCACACGGGCCGGAAGTCCGACGCCGCGATGCGGCTGATCAAGAAAGGGGATGACTGACCGATGCGAGCCTTGCTGTGCCGTTCGCTTGGATCGATCGACAACCTCGAGGTCGGTGAGCTCAACCCGCCGCCGCTCACTGGCGGACATGTGCGCATTGCCGTCAGGGCATCCGGCGTCAATTTCCCCGACATTTTGATGGTGGAAGGCAAATACCAGGTCAAACCCGACCTGCCGTTCGTGCCCGGCCTCGAACTTGCCGGCGAAGTACTGGAGTGCGCGCCCGATGTTCGCGGCCTGAAGCCGGGTGACAGGGTGCTGGCATTCGCGCGGTTCGGCGGTGCTCATGCCGACGAGGCAGTTGTTCCCGCCGCGATTGTAACGCCTGTTCCGAAGGACATGGAATTTGTGACGGCCGCCGCGTTTCCTGTCGCCTATGGTACCGCGCACTTTGCGCTCGCCTACCGCGGTGGGTTGCAGCCGGGCGAAAGCCTGCTTGTTCTAGGAGCGGCGGGCGGCGTCGGGTTGGCTGCAATCGAAGTCGGCAAGTCTCTCGGCGCACGGGTCATTGCAGCTGCAAGCAGCGCTGAGAAACTGGCGGTTGCGAAGCGGCACGGCGCTGATGAGCTTGTGAACTACGCCGAAACCGATTTGCGCGACGCGGTTCGGGACATGACCGGCGGCAAAGGCGTCGACGTCGTGTTTGACCCGGTAGGAGGTGATGCCTTTACCCAGTCCGTTCGCTGCATTGGCTGGGAGGGACGCATCCTGGTGATCGGGTTCGCGTCCGGTGACATCCCGCGTGTTGCGACCAACATGATCCTGGTCAAGAACTTCTCGGTCACGGGCGTCGTTTTCGGTGAACACAGCCACCGCTATCCGACCGAAACACGCCAACGGCTGACGGACTTGCTTGCCGGCTACGAACGTGGCCATTTTCGGCCGCGGGTGATGCAGACCTATAGCCTCGATGAGGCCCGGTACGCGATTTCCGAACTCGCCGAACGCCGGGCCCTGGGAAAGATCGTACTGACGCGCTGATCTGACCGGACCGCCTGCAGGCAGGTCAGCAATCGGGCCAGCATCTGAGACCCATTTTCACCAGATCGGACAACAAGTCCGGGATAACAACTCCGGGCAACCCGTGCGACCGCGCCGGCGCGGGGGGGACCTTAATCACGTATCCTCGCTGATCGTGCGCGGTCGGGAGAGCATGACCCGGCAGACGACAAGGCGCCGCGCTATCTGCGTGGAATGTCCCTGCGCGGTGCGGAGCGTGTCTGGGCGGCGAGGCGAATGGGAGCATTGGCAGCGCCGAAGCCGCGATAGTTGCGCCGCTCGACGATCTCGAAGAACAGCCAGCCTGCAATGTTCTCGGTATAGATCTGGAAATACTCGCCCGTCGCATCCCGGTCATAGAGAATCTGATTGGCCCGCAGCCTGTCCAAAAGACCGGACGACAAATCAAACCGGGCATCGAGATCATCGTAGTAGTTGTCCGGAATCCGGAGCATGGCCATGCCGTTGGCCCTCATGGCCGCGGCCGAGGCAAAGATGTCGTCTGTGCCAAAGGCGATGTGCTGAACGCCGGCGTCCAGATAGTCCGATAGGAACCGTGCAGTGAGCGAGTGGCCCTGGTGGGGGGCATTGAGCGGAATGCGTACTGCTCCATTGCCGGACTGCATGACCTGGCTGTGCACCAAACCGCCAGGGTCGAAAACATCGACACGCGGCAGTGTCTCGAGGTCGAAAATCGATCTATAGAACAAGATCCAACTGAGCATCTCTTCGTACAGCATCGACTGAGAGACGTGGTCGATGCGCGACAGTCCGCCTGCTTGTGCAGGTCGCATCTCGGAAACAGGGTCGAATTCGATTTCCCAGACGCGCCCCAGATCGCCCTTCGGCTCAATGAAATAGATCAGGCTGCCGCCGACGCCGCGAATCGCCGGCAGCTCGAGTTCGCCGGGGCCGACCGGCTGCGAGAACGTCTGCGCCTGGAACGCCTTGGCGCGGCAGAGCGCGTTCTCGGCATCGTCCACACGAACGCCTATGGCACACACGGACGTTCCGTGGACCGAGCTGTAAGACTGGGCAAATCCGTCCTTGTCGGCGTTCAGGACGATGTTGATCTCGCCCTGGCTGAACCGCGTGACGGCCTTTGAGACATGTTGGCCGGTCTTCGCGAACCCGAGGCACGACAACAGTTCGGACAATGCCGCCTCGCCGTTGTCGTCCACGGCAAACTCGATGAATTCAATGCGTTCACACTGCGCGCGAGGGGGGAACACCGGCAGGTTCTTCGGTGTAGAGACGGCGACCCTCGACGTGCGGTCCATCACGTAGCTAAGCGAGCGCCGGCCATCGACCGCGAATCGCTTTGTCGAGCCGCCTCGAAACTCGTCATTGAACACTTCCAATGACAGGTAACCGTCATAACCCGTTGCCAGCAAGGCTTGCATGAACTCCACAAGGGGGAGTTCTCCCTGGCCGGGAAAGCTCCTGAGATGCCGGCTCCAGGACAACAAATCCATATCGACGAGCGGGGCATCCGCGACCTGCACCAGAAAGATTTTTTCGGCGGGGATGTTTTGAATGTTGTCGACCGGCAGTTGCCGCGACAAGGTGTGGAATGTGTCCAGTATGAGCCCGACATTGGCGTGGCCGGCGCGGCGCACGGCTTCCCAGGCGTCGCGATGATCGTTGATGTGGCGACCCCATGCCAGCGCCTCGAAGCCGACCCTGACGCCGCTTTCCTTAGCGATCTCGCCAAGTTCGTGCAGATCTTCTGCGACGCGATCGATGCCTCCGAGGGACTGCTCCGAGATGTTCGAGCAAACCAGGATGAGATCGGTACCGAGTTCCTGCATCAGGTCGAATTTTCGCCTGGCCCGCGAGAAGGCCTTGGTCCGGGCCGGCTCCGGCATGCCTTCGAAATCACGGAACGGTTGAAAGACCAGACATTCCAGACCGAGTTCACGGATGCGGTCGCCAACGTCGCGCGGTGAGCCATCGAATGACAGGAGATCGTTCTCGAATATCTCCACACCGTCGAAGCCGGCTTGCGCGATGGCAACGAGCTTTTCTTCCAGATCACCGCTAATACAGACAGTCGCTATACCGGTCTTCATTCAATGGCACTCCCCTCATGGCCAGGACCTTTGCCCGAATGTCTTTGTGATCAGTTCGCGGGCATGGCGCCCGCACACCAGCCCGCAGTTCTTTCAAATTACGCGTCTCGGCGCCTGCCGCATCGCAGTCACTCACTGGAACCGGCGGCGCACCGGGGACCGTTACCGGCCGATCCCGGCCAATGCCATTCGGGCCGTCCCGTGCGGTCGTGCGGGACCGGGTTCGCGGCAACCCCAGGTCCAACCGCCTTCCCAACGATGTCGGGCCAACGATGTCGGGCCAACGATGTCGGGCCAACGATATCAGGCCAACGATATTGGGCAGGGCTGGCAACGTCATCTGGTTGTTGACCACATGGCCGGTCCGAAACGTTGCGTGTGCCCCGGCGCCGGTCGTCGGTGGTGGCGGGGTGATCATTTGGGCAAGCGTCCTGCCCGTGCCAGCGTGGACTTGCGTCATGCCCTCACGAAGATCAACGCGGTCGCAAAGATTTGCAGCTCTTTCGCGCGCGACAGGAGCGTTGATCAAGTCGTTGCACGGAACCGCGTGCTCCTCGATCATCGGATCGGCGCTTGCCGCCGGACCATGGAGCCTGCCGGCCGGCAGATATCCGTGCACTTCAAATTGATGCAAGTGGCCAGCGGACAGCATGATCGGACTTAGGAACACACAACGGTTGCGCTATCGCGCAAGGCAATACGCACGCATCCGATTTCAGCATCTTTGCTGCACAGATTTCCTCATCAATGCGGTATAGTCAATCGAATTCTTGATCAATCTCACTCAAGTTTTGATGTTGCTTTTGCGTAGGCATTTGCTCCATGATGGATGATGTTTGATTGATATCAATCAAATTTTCGGATTGGAGTAGCGGACATGCTTGGGCGTCGCCCGAAACTTTTGTGATGTCGTCACGCGGATGGGCGCAACCCGCCGCAGACCATGACCGGTGATGCGACAATCCCGATAGAGAATAGTGCCAAAAAGGATCTGCGATTCCGCTAGGGTTTGCTGAGCAGCCGGGCGATTTGGAGCGACGCGCAATGAGCACGACATTTGATGATTTGGCGGCCCGCCTGGCGCATGCCTGGACCGACGGAACGACCATTGCGCTGCCGCCGGCTGCACAAGCGCCGCAATCCCGCAGCGATGCCTATGACATTCAAGACCTCATGGCCGACATCATCGGCCAGCCGGTCGTTGGCTGGAAGGTCGGTGCCAGCGTGCCGGCGGTGCAGCTGTTCGAGGGCCATGACGGGCCGTTGCCGGGCCGGATTTTCGCGGACCGTTATTTCGATCTCGAAGCGACACTGCCGTCGGCGCTGTTCCACGGCGCGAAAATCGAAACCGAACTGGCGTTCAAGCTGACCAAGCCGCTGCCCGGTGGGCGCTTGGTCGGGCGCAATGATCTGGCGGACAAACTGACGTTTCATCCGGCCATAGAATTGTCGGCGACGCGATATGCGCCCGGGACCGGCAACCGGGCTGCAACCACCTACGACGGGATTGCCGACAATGGTACGAGCGGCGCAGTGGTTCTGGGCGCGGCGGTTGAGGAGTGGCACGGGCTTGAATTCGAGACCTTGCCGCTCGATTCGCGGATCGACGGCAGTCCGCCAATCCAGGCATTCTCGGGCGCGTTCCGACGTGACCCCGTGGAGATCGCCGCCGAGACGTTCAACGATCTTGCCGCGCGAGGCATTCGGTTTGAACCGGGGATGTGCCTGCTGACGGGTTCATCGACGTTGCCGACGCCGATACGCGCCGGCCAGACGCTCGTTGTCCGTGTCGCGGACTTTGCGCCGGTCAAGCTCACGCTCACCTGACACCACGAACAACCTCAAAGCCAAATCATGCCAGCAGATTTATCAGGGAAAACAGCGATCGTGACCGGCGGCGCACGCGGTATCGGGTTCGGTATTGCCGACCGCCTTGCCCATTGCGGCGCGCGCGTCATCAGCTGGGACCTGCAGCCGGACGAGGACCTGGCAAAGCGCTCGGAAAAGACCATCGGCCAGCAACAGGTCGACGTCACCTCACTGCAAAGCGTGGAAACGGCATTCAAGGCTGCACTGGCCAAAACCGGTGCCGTCGACATCCTCGTCAACAATGCCGGGGTCAACGGACCATCGCTGCCGCTGTGGGAATACCCGGCCGAGGACTGGTATCGCGTGCTGGACGTCGACCTCACAGGCGTCTTTCACTGTTGCCGAGTGGTCGCGTCGCACATGCGGGCAAGGGGCAGAGGGCGGATCATCAACATTGCATCGATCGCCGGAAAGGAGGGCAACCCGCTGAACTCGGCCTATAGCGCGGCCAAGGCTGGCGTGATCGGTTTGACCAAGTCACTGGCGCAGGAACTGGTCGATGCCGGCGTGACCGTCAACGCCGTCGCGCCCGCCATCACCAAGACCGAACTGCTGGCGCAAATGACACCGGAATACATCGAGGGCCGGCGGCAGAAGATCCCGATGGGCAGGTTCTGCACGGTCGAGGAAATCGCGAACCTGGTAGCCTGGGTCGCAAGCGACGAGTGTTCCTTCACGACAGGGTTCACGTTCGATGTCACTGGCGGGCGGGCGACTTACTGAGGCTTGGGCGAGGGTTGGAAAACGTGAAAGTTGCAGACGGCATACCCCTCTCGCTCGCTCATCTGAGTGAGATTGAAACACCGCCGCTTGCCCTGATAGACGCAGCGGCAAAGGGTGGTTTTGCATCTGTCGGATTGCGGATCTGTCCGGCCGCGCCGGGCAGCCCGTTCTATCCGCTATCAACGGCCGGCGAACAGGATGCCTTGCGTGAACGGACTGGCGCAACGGGCGTTGCGGTTCTCTACATTGAACTCATCACGCTCACCGAGGAAATGCGCGCGCGCGATTTTACCGACGTGTTCAAGACCGGACGCGCGATCGGTGCAAGCCGCGTGGCGGTTGCCGGGGATGGTACGGATTTGCGAGCTTTGGGCCGGCGCATGGCCGAAATCTGCGACCTTGCCGGCGATTACGGACTGAGCGTCGATATCGAATTCATGCCTTATCGCGGCGTCGCATCACTCAAAGACGCGATCGAAGTGGTCGAACGTGCAGACCGCAGCAATGCCCATGTTCTGCTCGACGCCTTGCATTTCTATCGCTCGAACAGCTCGATCGACGATCTACGGTCGCTTGATCCCAAACTGCTTGGCACCTTCCAGATCTGTGACGGCCCGAAGGCGCCGCCGCCGGATCTGGTGGCGGAGGCGCGTCTTAACCGGCTGCTGCCCGGAGAGGGCGAATTCGACCTCTGGTCGCTCGTTGACCAGTTGCCCGATGACCTTCCTATCGGTGTCGAGGTGCCGCTATATACATCGCAGCCGGAGCGGACGGTATCCGACCGATTGGCTACACTCGTCCAAGCAACCCGTGACTTCTTCGCGCAAAGGACCAACTGATGAGCAAGCCGATCCTGATAATCAACGGCCCGAACCTGAACAGGCTCGGCACGCGCGAACCGCACATCTACGGCTCGACATCGTTGCGCGATGTCGAGGACATGTGCCGCGAACGCGCAAAGGCCCTGGGCTTCGAGATCTTGTTCCACCAATCAAACAGCGAAGCCCAGATCATCGACTGGATCCACGAAGGCATCGAGGGCGCAGCCGGAATTATCATCAATCCGGCCGCCTTTACGCACACTTCGCTGGCCATCCTCGACGCATTGAAGATGGCCGAATGTCCGATTATCGAATTGCACATATCTAACCCGCACAAGCGCGAGGCATTCCGCCATCATTCGTATGTCACGTTCGCTGCGACCGGTGTCATATGCGGGCTTGGCGTCAACGGATACCCGCTGGCGGTCGAGGCCATGGCTTCGCTGATCAAAGCGGATGCTGGGTGAGGTGATGGTCGATGAGTAGCGAGACCTGCCTGACCGAGCGCGATGACGGCATCCTATGGGTGAGGATCAATCGCCCTCGGGTGATGAACGCACTCGATCCGGCGACCCATCGCGCGATCGCGGTTGCGCTCGATATGTTCGAGGCCGACAGCGACTTGCGCGTGGCTGTGCTGACGGCAAGCGGAACGCGCGCGTTTTGCGTCGGCAGTGACCTCAAGGCACGCGCTGAAACAAACGCCGATGACCATCCCGATACCGGATTTGCCGGCCTGACGCACCGGTTCGGGCTGGCCAAGCCGGTGATTGCCGCAGTCAACGGTCTCGCCATCGGCGGGGGGGTGGAGATCGTGGCAGCCTGCGATCTCGCAATCGCGGCCGAGCACGCCGAGTTTTGCCTACCGGAACCGAAAGTCGGCCTCGCCGCTCTAGGTGGCGGCGGCCTGCAGCGCCTTGCGCGCAACCTGCCGCTGAAGTTCGCCATGGAACTCGTCCTGACCGGCCGACGCCTGACGGCGAAAGAGGCGCAGCAAATCGGCCTCATCAACGACGTGGTCCGGGCGGAGGAGTTGGAAACGCGCGCAAGGGAACTTGCCGCCATGATCATTGCCGGTGCACCGCTGGCAATCGAAGCATCGAAGCGCGTGATGCTTGAAAGCCTGCAATTTCCCGATCTCGAAACCGCACTTCGGCGGCGCTATCCGGCGGCAGACAAGATGCTGGCGAGCGAAGATGCCGTCGAAGGGCAACGGGCGTTCGTCGAAAAACGGGCGCCGCAATGGAAGGGCCGATGAAGGTGCGGGATCGCAACGGCCACAGGCGTTGAGCGCCAATACCTTGCAAACGAAGGCGGAAACTGATGGGCGAGTTCAAAGACAAAGTCGTGGTGATTGGTGGCGCCAGTCGCGGGATCGGATTGGGCATCGCCCAGGCATTTGCACGTGAGGGTGCGACGGCGGTGCTTGCTTCGTCGTCAGCGGACAACCTGTCAGCTGCTGCCGCCAAAATCATCGGCACGGGCGCGCTGGAGCCCCTGACGGTAGCAGCCGATCTGCGCACCCAGGAGGGGTGCCAAAACGTCTATGACCGCGTGGCCGAGACGCACGGGCGCTGCGATGTGCTGGTCAACTCGGCCGGCGCGACCAAGGCCGGCGCGTTTGTCCAGCAGCCGGACGATGACTGGCAAGACGGCTTTGCCCTCAAATTCCACGGGTGCGTGCGGCTTTGCCGGCTGTTCTGGCCGTACCTTCAAGCCAGCAACGGAGCAGTCGTCAATATCATCGGCGGGGCAGCGCGCACGCCTGATCCCGAATTCCTCGTCGGCGGCGCGGTGAATGCGGCGATGGCCAACTTCACAAAGGGATTGGCGCACTTGGGCAAGCGGGATGGGGTCCGCGTCAATGCCATCCTGCCGGGCCTGACAGAAACCGAACGCGTTCAAACGCTGTTCCAGCAACGGGCGCAGGCGACCGGCTCCACACCCGAGGAGGTACGCGCAGCCACGATCAAGAACGAAGGCCTGCGGCGCCTCGGCCAGCCGGAAGACATTGCACAGCTGGCGCTGTTCTTGGCCGGTGCGCGGGCGGGCCACATTCAAGGCGCGGCGATCGCCGTCGATGGCGGCGCGACGCCGGGTGTCTACTAGATCATTGCCGCCTTTGGGCGGAATCGCATCTGAACGACCGGGTTGATGCTTGACACTTTAAACCGGGACGATCCCCCTCCCGAGCGCCCACGGCATCATTGTATTGGGCGCTCGGGAGGAGAGCGGGATGGTTTCAGCGAAACCTGAAAGACTATAACGCCGCTACTGAGAGGCAATCCTTGTGACAATCAACAAGTTCATGTCTGCGCAACAGGCTGCCTGTCTGATCAATGACGGCGACACGGTCGCCCTTATCGGTGGCGGCGGCGGGCTGGTCGAGGCAACGACGATGCATGCCGCAATCGAGGAACGCTTTCTCGGGACCAATCATCCACGTGACCTGACCGTCGTCCATTCGCTCGGCATTGGTGACCGCGAGAGCCGCGGGATGAACCGGTTTGCACATGAAGGCATGGTCAAACGGGTGATCGGCGGCCATTGGGTTTGGTCGCCTCGCATGCAGGAGCTGGCTCGGGAAGACAAGATCGAGGCCTACGTGCTGCCGGGCGGCGTTGCGATGCAGCTGTTTCGGGAAATCGGCGCCGGCCGACCCGGGCTCCTGACGCATGTCGGCCGCGGCACGTTCGTCGATCCGCGACAGGACGGTGGACGCATGAACAAGGCGGCCAAGGACAACCTTGTCGACATCATGGAAATCAACGGGGAAGAGCTGTTGTTCTACAAGTCTTTCCCGGTCGATGTCGCCGTGATCCGCGGCTCCTACGCCGATGCCCACGGCAATGTCAGCCTCGATCAGGAACCTGCCAACGTCGACATTTATGCGGCCGCCCTCGCCGCGCACAATAGCGGCGGCAAGGTCATCGTGCAGGTCAGAACGGCGGTCGAAGTCGGCGCCCTTGCGGCCCGCTCCGTTCGTGTTCCAGGCGCGATCGTCGATGCCGTCGTTATCGATCCGTCTCAGTCCATGGGTTATGACACCGTCTACGATCCGACAATGTCCGGCGAAATCAAGGGACCGGCCAGCCCGGCACCGCTTGCGGAGCTTGATGTTCGCCAGCTGATCGCCCGGAGGGCGGCAGATGAACTGCGGGCCGGTGCGGTTCTCAACTTTGGGTTCGGCATACCCGACGGCGTCGCCAAACTCATTGCGGCGCGACAGCAATCGGACGATTACTACATCACGATCGAGCACGGGACCTACGGTGGAGAATTGCTCGACGGGACGCTGTTCGGCTACGCCCGGAATGCGTCGGCGATGATCGACGGGCCGTCACAGTTCGACTTCTATTCCGGCGGCGGTCTTGATATCGCCTTTCTCGGCTTCGGTGAAATCGACCAGTTCGGCCACGTCAATGTTTCCAAGCTTGGCGGCGTCACCGTCGGTCCGGGCGGGTTTATCGACATCGCGCAAAATGCCCGCAAGGTGGTGTTCTGCGGCACGTTCGATGCCAAAGGGGCCAAGTACCGGATCGGGGATGGCGCACTCGAAATCGTCAACCACGGCGACATCGTCAAGCTGGTCCAAGACGTGGAGCAGATCACCTATTCCGGCATGGAAGCCCTGAAACGCGGCCAGGAGGTCGTCTATGTCACGGAGCGCGCGGTTTTTTGCCTGTCCGACAGTGGTCTCGTGCTGACGGAAGTGGCGCCCGGTGTGAACGTGAGAACCGATATTGTCGAGCGCATGACGTTTGCGCCCAAGATCCCGACGGAACCCATCATCATGGCCAAGGCACACTTTTCCGCCTAGAAATTGCGGCCCATTCTCTCAGGAAAACAGTCCATGTCACAGGTGCGAATTGGCGTCATTGGCGCAGGTCTCATCGGTCGCAAGCACATCGAGGTGTTGCGCGCCGGACGGCCCGAATATGCGCTTGCCGGCGTTGCTGATCCAGCGCCGGCAGCCGCGGCCGAGGCGAAGGAACTCGGCTATGCATGCTATTCCTCTATTGAGGAAATGATCGAGCGGACCAAGCCGGACGGTGCAATTGTCGCCGTGCCCAATCAAGGACATGTCGCGGCGGGCCTCGCCTGTGTCGAGCGCGGGATCCCGGTCATCGTCGAAAAGCCTGTTGCCGATACGGTTGCAGACGCCTTGCGACTGGTCACGACCGCGGAAGCCGCCGGTGTGGCGACGCTCACCGGACACCATCGTCGGCACAATCCGATCATGAAACGCGCCGCCGAACTGCTGCAAGAAGGCGCCGTCGGCAAAGTTGTTGCAGCGACAAGCATCTGGCTATCCCACAAGCCAAAGGGCTATCACGATCCCGCCTGGCGCCGGGAGCCGGGCGGCGGCCCGGTCCTGATCAATGCGATCCACGAAATCGATTGCCTTCGCATGCTTTGCGGGGATGTCGATACCGTCATGGCAGCGGACTCGAATGCGACGCGCGGCTTCGCGGTCGAGGATACGGCGGCTGCCATCCTGCGCTTCAAGTCCGGCGCGCTCGGGACGCTACTGCTTTCCGACACGGTGTCGAGCCCGTGGGCGTGGGAGACGACATCCGGCGAAAACCCGAGGTATCCCAAGTCCGGTCAGGACAGTATCCTGATTGGCGGCACGCGTGGCTCGCTGGCCATACCGTCTCTGGATCTCAGATGGCACGAAGCGGGTGAAGAGGACTGGTTCAGGCCGCTCACCCAACGGCGCGAACCGATCGAGCCTGCCGATCCCTACTACGAGCAAATGCGAAACTTTGCCGCCGTCATCCGGGGCACCGAGCAGCCGGTGCTGTCCGGCCGCGACGGAACGATGACGCTGGCGACAACGCTCGCCATTACCGCCTCAGCCAAGTCGGGCAAACCGGTTGCCATCGACGACATGATGAACGGGCAACTTTGAAAAGTAACGAGCGCTCAAGAGAAGACACGGTCAAATGAACACCACACAACGCGCTGCATGCGTTATCGGGTATCCCGCCAAGCATTCGCGTTCGCCGAAGCTGCACGGCTACTGGATCAAGCGCTACGGTATAGACGCGGACTATCGCGCGGAGGAAGTCTCGCCGGACGACATCGTCGAATTCATTACAAACCTGTCCGGCCATGGATACGTTGGCGCGAATATCACCATGCCGCACAAGGACATCGCGCTCGAGCTTTCCGAGCCGGACGAGCGCGCGACGGCAGTTGGCGCCGCCAACACGCTGTGGCTGGAAGATGGCACGCTGTTGTCAACCAACACCGATGTCGAAGGCTTCCTCGGCGCGATGGATGCTGCTTCTCCGGGCTGGGACGGGCGCACGAGCGATGCCATCGTGCTCGGTGCGGGAGGGGCTGGCCGCGCCGTTGTCTACGGGCTTATCGAGCGCGGTATCGCGCGTATCCACGTCGTGAACAGAACGCTCGAGAAAGCCAATGCCCTGCGCGAGCGGTTCGGCGAACAGGTTCTGCCGGCGTCGTGGAGCGACTTGCCGGGCCTGCTGGCGCATGCGCAACTGATCTCAAATGCGACGTCGCTCGGCATGCATGGGCAGGGTCCGCTCGATGTCGATGTCAGCGCAATGCCGGACGGGGCGGTGGTTTGCGATATCGTCTACGTGCCGCTCAAGACACCGTTGCTGGCGGCGGCCGAAGCGCGCGGCCTGGCGACGTCGAACGGCCTCGACATGCTGCTGCACCAGGCGGTTCGCGGCTTCGAGCTTTGGTTCGGTATTCGGCCGGAGGTGACCAGGGAACAGTACGATCTCCTGGCCGCCGACATCGAGCCAAAGTAGATGATCGTGCCCCGGTCGATGTTGCTCGCGGCTATTCCTCGCTGCGCTCGGGCCTGCGCGGGCGCGCCACCCTACATCGGAAGCATCCGATGGCGGCCTGCCGTTTTGAAGAACCCGGAAACACCCGAGTCTTTGTGCAGCCTTGAAGGGCGTTCACTCAGGGTGAGCGCGCTAGCACCATACCTGCGGATGATCGCGCATCCAGGCGGCGTAGGCAGCAATGCCCGCATCCAAGGAAAATTGCGGCTCGAAACCGATGTCATCGCGCAGTCGCGTACCGGCCAGCGGTGCCCGCATTGCGGTGTATGTTGTCCAAGGTTCGACGCCTGCGGAGAGTTCGATTTTTGCATCCGGGACCACGGCACGCACCGCTTGTGCGACCCGGTATGCGCTGAAGTTCCGGCCTGGACCCAGGTGGTACACGTCGTGGGACAGGAGCTCGGCGGCGGCGGCCGCGATCAGTCCGGCAGCAACGTCCGAGACGAACGTGAAGCTTGCTGCAAAATCACCGCCTGCCTCCTTGATCGCCTCGCCGCGCATCGCGCGCAGCAGATATGACGGAACGGGGCCCCTCGTCGGTGCATCGGCGATGATCGGCGGGCCGAACACCCACGAGATCCGCACCGATGCCGCCGACAGCGCGAACTCGGTGCGGTACATACGAACCAGCATCTCGGCGCTGGCCTTGGTCGTGCTGTAAATGTTCCGTGGCGCCGGCGGTTCGTGTTCCAGGATCGGCGTTTCGGTGTCCGCCCGGCATTGGAACACGGAACCCGTGCTGACCAGCATGAACCTCCGCCACTTCCTCGCGCGGGCTGCTTCGAGCAGATTGGCCGTCGCCAGAACGTTGGTGTTGATGGCCCTGTGCGGATCCGGGCGGGCGAAGGCCTCGTTCGATATCGCGGCGCCGTGAATGCAGGCGTCAATGGCATTCTCCTCAGCAAGCCGGCTGACAGCTTCCCAATCGGCAAGTTCGCAGGCTGTCCACACTACACGCGAGACATCGCAGCTCCATCCCGCTGGCGGTTTGCCGGTGCGGCTTGCCGCCACCACGGTCCGCCCGCGTGCAACCGCCTGCCGGACGATTTCCTGGCCGACGTGGCCGGTTGCGCCGGTTACGAGAAGAGCCATCGCTTGTCGACATCCGAACGACGGTGAGACTACGTTAATGGCAGCATAACATGGTTGGCAAAATGCTCGCGCGCCGCCAGCCTCTCATACCAGGCCCTGACGTTCGGCAGGTCGCCGTGCTCGACGGGCAGGGCAAACCAGCGGTAGGCCACACAGCCGAGCGGAATGTCGGCCGCGGTGAAATCATCGCCGAGCACAAAGTGCGACGTGGCCAATTGCGCATCGAGGATCGCGAGAGCGTTTCGTACCATCTCGGCGCCGGCCGCGATGGCCGTGCCATCACGCTGATCTTCGGGTGTGCGGACCAGCCCCAGGAAAACCGGCCCGAGGCCCGGCGTGACCGTCGTCTGCTGCCAGTCCATCCACATTTCGACCCGAGCGCGTGCGCCGTCGCCATCGGGCATCAGCGTGCCCGGTGCGAACTTTGCGGCCAGGTAGCGAACAATGACGTTCGATTCCCAAAGGACGACGTCGCCGTCCCTGAGGACCGGCACGGTGCGATTGGGATTGAGTTTTGCGAACCAATCTTCGTCAACCAGGCCGAAGGCCATGCCGGCGTCGGTGTGCCGGTGGTCAACGCCCAACTCTGCAAGCGTCCACATGACTTTTTGGACGTTGATCGAATTCCGCCGTCCCCAGATCTCCAGCATTTTGTCATTCCTAACTACTGACCCAGCCACTGACGTGGCAGCACCTTAGGCTTTGCGTTATGGCAAATCGGAGCGCCACCAGGCAACCGCGTCGATCGCAGCACGACAACAGCCTGACGCTGAGACGGACGACATCGCGAACGCCGTGATCGCATTCGCATTTCGCGAGGCGGCGACCCGAAAGACAATCTGATCGTGGTGATATTCGCGGGCAACTACAACGACGCAGACCATGGCAAGCTGCCGATAAAGATCATGACAGAGTTTGTCGTGCCGGCGGTCAAGGCCAACCCCGAGCGATGACCGGGCCGGTTCGGTACTGATCGTGCCGGAGACTGCCCGTCACGTCGCGTCCAGGAGTTGCCGAATGCGCGACAACTTCGATCAACCGAATGCCGGGAGGGTCCGGTTCAGCCTTGACACGGTTTGAAATTGGGATGACGATCGTGGGGCGTGTTCGCGTTGTCGGATGCAGTGAGCCGTCGCAGGAAATTTCGGCCTGGACGTTCCACCGGCAGCACCCTTTACAGATTTCGAGGATGAGCACGCAGCGGATGAACCAACTCGCGGAGGGAGCATGAGTCCACCTGACAGCATGACCGACCCCGCTTCGTCGGGGTCGCGGTGGAGCAAATGAGCTGCAGCGCTCTGTGATCGCATATTGCTTCGCCGTTTATCACGCAAATTCGAAACTGCAATTGACAGCGCATTCGGTTGGCCACCGACCGCATGTCGATAGAGATGCCGGCATGAGCTGGCAAGACGCGCAAGGCGCGTTTGGAGCCTCGATGTGCATGGAATGCCCGGGGCTCGCTTTGCGTCAGGGCGCGCCGCCCGCGTGTGTGCGACCTAACTTGGCTCAAAAGAATCGAGCAACTTTCTGCCTGCTTTAGCAGCCTGCGCGTGCCACTGCAGCCAACCGACGTCGCTTGCGGGAATTGCTGACATGCAGAGCATGAACAGTTCTAACCGGCCGTGAGCCGAATAGTAGGACTGTTGGCGTTTTCCGGCTTTCGAGCATTCTGCGGCACCGGCTTCAGGCAGCCACGCCAGACGAACCAAATCGCTTGCTAGACGATCCTCGCAGAGCTACCGTTCGATTTGCCTTTCCATGTGCGGCTAGGGTTCCGTTGCGTCAATGCAAGCTGGTCCGAGCGCCGTTATGAGCCGTCGGCAGACACCCGAGGACGAAAAGACCAGAGGGAGTGGACAGGGCGTGAGGAAGCACGTCTTCGTACCAATCTCGGGGTCGCAACATGTCCTTGTCCGGTCTGGCACTGGTTCTCGCTGCCGCATTCTGCCATGCAACGTGGAATTACTTCGTCAAACGGATCAACGGCGGGCCGGAGCTGATTTGGCTTTTCTCGCTGGTGTCCGTGATCATCTATCTGCCGCTGGCGCTGTGGATTCTGGTTGTCGACCAACCCGACCTGGGATGGTGGCACGCCGCTTTCATCACCGGCAGCACGCTGTTGCACCTCGGCTATTTTCTGTTCCTGCAAACCGGATATCGCGAGGGTGACCTGTCGCTCGTCTATCCCACGGCGCGCGCGACGGGGCCGCTATTGTCGACCACCTTCGCTGTCTTGTTCCTGGGCGAAGTCGTCACGCCGCAAATGGCGATCGGAGCCGCGATCATCATCACCGGCGTATTGCTGCTCACTGGCGGGATCTCGCGCGGGGTCAAGCGGGTCTCGGCATCCTTGCTCTTCGGCTTCGGAGCAGGTTTGCTCATCGGGTCGTATACCGCGTGGGATGCCTATGTGGTTTCAGTGCTGCTTGTGCCGCCCCTGCTGCTTGACTACGCCTCGAGCATGGGGCGCGTTGCCATTCTTGCGCCCGTCGCGCGGCGCAATTCCGACCTGATCCGGCAACACTGGCGTGAACACAAACTTGGGGTCATCGCCATCGCGGTGTTCAATCCGCTGGCCTACATCCTCGTGCTCTACGCACTGACCTTCACGCCGGTTGCCTACGTCGCCCCGACGCGAGAGGTCAGCGTGTTGCTCACCGTGCTGGCGGGCAGCCTGCTGCTCAATGAAGGCCAACTCAGGCGACGGCTCTCCTGGGCGTTGGTCATCCTGCTGGGCATGGCTTTGCTCGTGTCGAGCTAGCTACCACTAAAACGGCGGCCCTGCCAAAGCAAGGCTCCACGAGCGACGGCAATGCGTTAAAGCCGCTCGACCCGCTCTCTGGACGCCGGCCTGCGCGCACGGTGTGTTTCACGGATCGTGCAGCCTTGCCATCCCGCCGAGTCCGGTCGCCGCCTGCCGGTTCATCGGGCCGGCCATCGGCATTGCACCCGCGGGGCGGTGGGCGGTAGACTTCGGCCTCGAGGGTGGGCCGCGCTTGAGCGAATGACCCATTGAGGCATTCTGGGCGAATTCACCGTGTGGCTACTTATCACTTGCACGCTGGTCACGACGCTCTATGCGACGACCATCACGATCGCGAATGTGTCGCTGCCGCAAATTCAAGGCGCGCTTTCGGCGACGCCCGATCAGGTCGCCTGGGTCGTCACATCAAACCTGATCGCAACCGCCCTGACCATTCCGCTGGCCGGCTGGATTGCAAGCCGCTTCGGGCGACGGCGTGCAATGATCTGGGGGGTTGCCGGGTTCGGTGCCGCCACGTTGATGTGCGGTCTGTCGACGTCGCTGACCGAACTGGTTTTCTGGCGCGTCGTGCAATCGTGCTTCGGCTCTCCGCTCACGCCGATTGCACAGTCGGTCGTTATCGACACATTCACCGGCGACAAGCGCGGACCGGCGCTCTCGGTCTATTCAATGGGCGTCGGCATTCCACCGACGATTGCGCCACTGCTCGGCGGCTATGTGAGCGAGGAAATTTCGTGGCACTGGGTTTTTTTCATCTTGCTGCCGCTGGCGCTCATTGCGTTCATCGGAGCGCTAACCGCGATCAAGCCGGACCCGCCCCGCGAGGAGAGAGCCAGACTGGATTGGACCGGGTTTCTGAGCCTGTCCATCGCGGTTGCATGCATACAGCTGATGCTCGATCGCGGTGAACGCGCGGATTGGTTCGATTCAACGGAGATCGTCATCGAATGCGCGCTGGCCATTCTGTTCGGTTGGATCTTCCTGACGCACAGTCTGACGAGCGACCGGCCGTTCCTGGACCTGCGCCTCCTGCTCGAGCGCAACTTCGTTCTGGGAATCGGTATTTCCGCCGTGTTCGGGATGCTGTTCGTGACGCCGATGGTGCTGATACCGGCAATGCTGCAACAGCTGCGCGACCTGCCGGAGTTCACCGTCGGTATGCTGATCGCGGCGCGCGGGGCCGGGACGGCGGCTTCGATGATACTGATGATCCTGTTCGCCAACAGCTGGAACCCGCGGCTCCTGTTCCTGATCGGCTTCGGCCTGCATACCTATTCTGCGCTTGATATGGCAGGATTTGAGATGGACGTATCGTTGTCCGAAGCCGCCTGGGCAATGGCGGTGCAGGGCTTCGGTGTCGGATGGCTTTGGGTGCCGATGTCGCTGGTCATTTTCTCGAACCTCGACCCACGCCGTTCTGCGGAAGGTGCCTCGATGTTTCATTTCGTTCGCAGCGTGTCTTCGAGCTACTACATATCGGCGAGCATCGTGGTCGTCTTTCATACGCAAAAGGTGAGCTATAGCGAGCTCGTGCAATGGATCAATCCGTTCAACGGCCGCTTGACCTTCGACAGTGTTATGGGCGGGTGGACAACCGAAAGCACGACGGGCCTTGCCGGCATCGCAGGCGAGGTTGCCCGCCAGGCTACGGCCATCGGCTACATCAACGCGTTTCACCTCTTCCTCTGGACGTCGCTGCTCGTCTATCCGCTGATCGCGCTTGTCGTCTGGCCGCCGGCCGGCTACCAGCCAGACGTAGAAGAGGCCAAAGGCAATGACGATTGAGTGTCGCGGCGGCCGGCGAGGCGCGACCGTCGGCGATTGCTATCGACGGCCCGTCACAGCAGAAAATCGTCCGAATGGAGGTTGGCGGCGATCGTTCCGACGAACGTCAGTTCATCGCCGTTGCCGAAGTCCAGCACCGTGTCGTTACCGACCTGCGTGGCGTTGGTGATCGCGTTGTTTGCGACCACGGGATCAAAGCCCGTGAGGTCGACCTTGTCGACGGAACCGGCGCCGACAATGAAATTTTCAATCGTGTCTTTGCCGTCGCCCGGCGCAAATATGATCATGTCATCGCCACCGTCGACGTTGATCCTGTCGTCTCCGGGGCCCGGGTTGAGCGTGTCGTTACCGCTGCCGCCAACGAGGACGTCATCTCCGGCCAGACCGTTCAGTGTGTCGTTGCCATCGTGGCCATCCAGGTAGTCGGAATTCGCGGTCCCGTTCAGGGTGTCGTTGCCGTCTACGAACAGAGGATTTCCGGCGAGCGGCGCCTCAAAGGTATAGGTATCTATCAGCGTGCCGTCGACCGCGTAGAACTCGAACAGCATCACGTCGTTTGTCACGGTCACAAGCGACGCGCCAAAGCCCTCGTCGTACAGTGCCTGGCTGCCTGGATCGGTCGGAATGGCACTGCCGACACTTTCACCGCCGACACCGGATATGATGTAAGGAATGGCGGTGCCGTCCGAATTCTCGTCGCGAAGAATGCGCTCGAAAATGTGGTCGTGTCCGGCAAGCACGGCGGTTGCACCCCAGGCCTCGAAGTCCCACCGCATGAAGTCGTAACCACCCGCACCGTCGGAGCTGAACGGTGGATGATGAAAGAATACGACCTTGTGGGTCGCTTCGGAAGCAGCAAGCGCTGATTGCAGCCACTGGGCCTGAACCGAATCGCTCTCGTTGCCGTCCGGCTCGCTGTTGCTGTTGATCGCGAAGAAGTGTGTGTTGCCGATCTGGAAGTCGTAATAGCGCTCATTGTCAGGCAGATCGAAATAGTCGAGATAGATGTCGATGCCGCCGTTCAGGCCGGCGCTGTCATCGCTGTAGTCATGATTGCCCAGGCTCGGGAAGAAGCGGTTGATGGTTGACCCGGAACCATAGGCGCCGCTGTAGTTGCCGATATAGTCGGCGTAATACTTGCCGACGGCGTCATCGAAGGGAATTGCGCCGTAGGCGTTGTCGCCGACCGTCAGTATGAAATCGACGTTCCAGCCGTCTACGAGATCCGCAACGTTCTGCTCGTCGATCGAGTCGTTGCCGTAGTCGCCAATGATGGCAAAGCGCATGACGTCGGCACCCGGCTGCGTGACATCGACCGTGGATGCACTCGCAACGGTTTCCAATGTTCCAGCGCCATCCCAGTAGGTAGCGACCACGCGCACCTGGTAGCCGAGATCGTCATTCGTCAGCGTGTAGCTGTCCTGATCGAGGCCGATGGGTGTGTAGTTCGCACCGCCGTCATTGCTGCGCTCCCACTGATAGCGAAAGGCGCCGAGACCGTCGGCATCTGCAAGTGCGTTTACCGCGGTCAACGTGGACCCCGGAAACGGCGTGCCGGTATTGACCGCGATCGAGAGCGTGCCGGTTGGCAGACTGTTGGCCGGGTTGTCAGGTGGCGCCTGGAATTCAATGTGCAGCAATGGGGCTGCCTGTGGATCGCCGTCAAAGGACTCTGCGGTGCGTGCACCGCTGCCGGTCAGAGTCAAGACAAGCGCGTTGTTGGCAGACCAGCCGTCGCGGTTGACGATCTCCTGGATGATCGCCGACAGGTCCGGTGTCTGCTGGTCGGCACCGGCCGCGCCGACCGTGTCCCAGGCCGGCGGCGTCCAGGCGACACTGGCCGTCGTCTGACCGCGCGAGGAAACGTCAAACGCGGCGCCCGTGAAAGCCACCGCATCGTCGGCTGCTTCGCCGTGGATCATCAACGATGTCGTGACGCTGTCCGTCTCATCGACCTGGAACTGCAGATAGGCATTGGTGATCACGGCGTTCTTGGGGATAAACAATCTCTCGAAGCGCAGCCCCACGGTCTGATTGCCGGTCGAGCCGTCGTTGACGAGTTCGAGGTCACTGCTGCTGGTCGAAACGGAACCGCTCGCTGCTTCTTCGACATCCGCGATTCCGGACGAGATACGTAGCTGTTCGGTGTAGTTCACCGGTGGAGATGTAAACACCGTGACCGTGGTGGCGACGAGCTGGGATGTGGCGCCGTCGCCGTCGGTCAGCGTGATGTTGAGCGTGCGGTCGCCCGTCGTCGGGGCCGCCTGCTCCGTGTTCTCGTAGGTCAGCGCCCGCACCAGCGCCTGGACCGCCGCATTGCCCGCCGCAGCCAGCAGCGTCACAACCAGGTCGTTGCCCTGGTCGCCGCCCGCATAACTGCCGATCACCGTGCCTTCATAGGTCACGTCCTGGGCACCGCTCAGGCCAATCTGGCCGGCGCCCGTGCCCTGGTCGGCGATCGCCAGCACATCCTGCGTGCCATCGCCGCCGGAGACGATCGAGACCGTCAGCTGGCCGGTGTCGTAGTCCGCCGAATCGACATCGTCGACGACCGCATCGCCGCCCTGGTCGAGCGCCAGGGCGCCGCTGCCGGCCGTGTAGGTCAGCGTGTCACCGTCAAGGTTGGTGATCACAGGCGCGTCATTGATGTCGTTCAGCGTGATCGTGAACGTCTGGTCAAGGAACTGGCCGCCGGAATCCTGAACGCGCACGACAACGTCGTGGCTCGTCGCGCTCTCAAAGTCGAGCAGCGTGCCGTCGGCGACCTCAAGGTCGGAGCCCGAAAGCCGGAACCGGCCACCGGCATCATCGACAAGCGCAAAGGTGTGCGTGTCGCCCGCATCAGGGTCAACGACGTTGCCGAACGTGCCGATCACCGTGCCGGCCGCCGCATGCTCGTCAACCGCGGTGGCGCTCAGATCAAAGCTCGTCGGCGGGCTGCCCGTCGCCGTCTGCCACTCGATGTGCAGCAACGGGGCGGCCTGCGCGTCGCCCTCGAAGGACTCCGCCGTGCGCGCGCCGCTGCCGGTCAAGGTCAGCACAAGCGCGTTGTCTGCCGTCCAGCCCTCGCGCGTCACGATCTCCTGGATGATCGCCGACAGATCCGGCGTCTGCTGGCCGGCACCGGCCTCACCGACCGTGTCCCAGGCCGGCGGCGTCCAGGAGACACTGGCCGTCGTCTGGCCGCGCGAGGAAACGTCAAACGCGGCGCCCGTGAAGGCTGCCGCATCATCAGCCGCCTCACCGTGGATCGTCAGAGAGGTTGCAAGAACGTCCGTCTCGTCGACCTGAAACTGAAGATAAGCGTTGGTGATCACAGCATCCTTAGGAATATCGATGCCGGTAAACCGCAGACCGACCGTCTGGTCGCCCGTCGAGCCGTCGTTGACAAGCTCAAGATCACTGCTGCCCGTCGAGACAGAACCCGTCGACGATTCCTCAACATCGTCCAAGCCGCTGGATATGCGAACCTCGAAGACCGACGGCGCTCCCGGCTGCCGGACGCTGACCGTGGTGGCGACGAGCTGGGATGTGGCGCCGTCGCCGTCGGTCAGCGTGATGTTGAGCGTGCGGTCGCCCGTCGTCGGGGCCGCCTGCTCCGTGTTCTCGTAGGTCAGCGCCCGCACCAGCGCCTGGACCGCCGCATTGCCCGCCGCAGCCAGCAGCGTCACAACCAGGTCGTTGCCCTGGTCGCCGCCCGCATAACTGCCGATCACCGTGCCTTCATAGGTCACGTCCTGGGCACCGCTCAGGCCAATCTGGCCGGCGCCCGTGCCCTGGTCGGCGATCGCCAGCACATCCTGCGTGCCATCGCCGCCGGAGACGATCGAGACCGTCAGCTGGCCGGTGTCGTAGTCCGCCGAATCGACATCGTCGACGACCGCATCGCCGCCCTGGTCGAGCGCCAGGGCGCCGCTGCCGGCCGTGTAGGTCAGCGTGTCACCGTCAAGGTTGGTGATCACAGGCGCGTCATTGATGTCGTTCAGCGTGATCGTGAACGTCTGGTCAAGGAACTGGCCGCCGGAATCCTGAACGCGCACGACAACGTCGTGGCTCGTCGCGCTCTCAAAGTCGAGCAGCGTGCCGTCGGCGACCTCAAGGTCGGAGCCCGAAAGCCGGAACCGGCCACCGGCATCATCGACAAGCGCAAAGGTGTGCGTGTCGCCCGCATCAGGGTCAACGACGTTGCCGAACGTGCCGATCACCGTGCCGGCCGCCGCATGCTCGTCAACCGCGGTGGCGCTCAGATCAAAGCTCGTCGGCGGGCTGCCCGTCGCCGTCTGCCACTCGATGTGCAGCAACGGGGCGGCCTGCGCGTCGCCCTCGAAGGACTCCGCCGTGCGCGCGCCGCTGCCGGTCAAGGTCAGCACAAGCGCGTTGTCTGCCGTCCAGCCCTCGCGCGTCACGATCTCCTGGATGATCGCCGACAGATCCGGCGTCTGCTGGCCGGCACCGGCCTCACCGACCGTGTCCCAGGCCGGCGGCGTCCAGGAGACACTGGCCGTCGTCTGGCCGCGCGAGGAAACGTCAAACGCGGCGCCCGTGAAGGCTGCCGCATCATCAGCCGCCTCACCGTGGATCGTCAGAGAGGTTGCAAGAACGTCCGTCTCGTCGACCTGAAACTGAAGATAAGCGTTGGTGATCACAGCATCCTTAGGAATATCGATGCCGGTAAACCGCAGACCGACCGTCTGGTCGCCCGTCGAGCCGTCGTTGACAAGCTCAAGATCACTGCTGCCCGTCGAGACAGAACCCGTCGACGATTCCTCAACATCGTCCAAGCCGCTGGATATGCGAACCTCGAAGACCGACGGCGCTCCCGGCTGCCGGACGCTGACCGTGGTGGCGACGAGCTGGGATGTGGCGCCGTCGCCGTCGGTCAGCGTGATGTTGAGCGTGCGGTCGCCCGTCGTCGGGGCCGCCTGCTCCGTGTTCTCGTAGGTCAGCGCCCGCACCAGCGCCTGGACCGCCGCATTGCCCGCCGCAGCCAGCAGCGTCACAACCAGGTCGTTGCCCTGGTCGCCGCCCGCATAACTGCCGATCACCGTGCCTTCATAGGTCACGTCCTGGGCACCGCTCAGGCCAATCTGGCCGGCGCCCGTGCCCTGGTCGGCGATCGCCAGCACATCCTGCGTGCCATCGCCGCCGGAGACGATCGAGACCGTCAGCTGGCCGGTGTCGTAGTCCGCCGAATCGACATCGTCGACGACCGCATCGCCGCCCTGGTCGAGCGCCAGGGCGCCGCTGCCGGCCGTGTAGGTCAGCGTGTCACCGTCAAGGTTGGTGATCACAGGCGCGTCATTGATGTCGTTCAGCGTGATCGTGAACGTCTGGTCAAGGAACTGGCCGCCGGAATCCTGAACGCGCACGACAACGTCGTGGCTCGTCGCGCTCTCAAAGTCGAGCAGCGTGCCGTCGGCGACCTCAAGGTCGGAGCCCGAAAGCCGGAACCGGCCACCGGCATCATCGACAAGCGCAAAGGTGTGCGTGTCGCCCGCATCAGGGTCAACGACGTTGCCGAACGTGCCGATCACCGTGCCGGCCGCCGCATGCTCGTCAACCGCGGTGGCGCTCAGATCAAAGCTCGTCGGCGGGCTGCCCGTCGCCGTCTGCCACTCGATGTGCAGCAACGGGGCGGCCTGCGCGTCGCCCTCGAAGGACTCCGCCGTGCGCGCGCCGCTGCCGGTCAAGGTCAGCACAAGCGCGTTGTCTGCCGTCCAGCCCTCGCGCGTCACGATCTCCTGGATGATCGCCGACAGATCCGGCGTCTGCTGGCCGGCACCGGCCTCACCGACCGTGTCCCAGGCCGGCGGCGTCCAGGAGACACTGGCCGTCGTCTGGCCGCGCGAGGAAACGTCAAACGCAGCGCCCGTGAAGGCTGCCGCATCATCAGCCGCCTCACCGTGGATCGTCAGAGAGGTTGCAAGAACGTCCGTCTCGTCGACCTGAAACTGAAGATAAGCGTTGGTGATCACAGCATCCTTAGGAATATCGATGCCGGTAAACCGCAGACCGACCGTCTGGTCGCCCGTCGAGCCGTCGTTGACAAGCTCAAGATCACTGCTGCCCGTCGAGACAGAACCCGTCGACGATTCCTCAACATCGTCCAAGCCGCTGGATATGCGAACCTCGAACGTGGTCGGGTTATCCGTGAAGGTCGTCGTCGCTACCGCGCCGGTTGTCTCGTCCCTGGCGGTGAGGAGAAAGCGCGCGTGCGCCGAGTCGTCGGGGTCGACATGCCATTGCGTGGTGACGGACCCGTCAACCGCACCGTCGAGATCCTCGGGCGAACCATCCCTAACCGTCCAGGGATCGTGACCCCGGCCGCCGAGTTCCTCGACGACATCGTCCGTCGTTCCAAAAGCGCCGTCATCGCCCGGTCCGGAGACATGGTCGATTTCAAACGTCACCAAGCCACCCGGCGTAAAGTTGGTCGCGGTGATTTCAACGGTTGCGCCCGGTGGGTAATCGTCTTTGTCGGTTGCAACGGTCGGTTGCGGGCGGGCCGCGGGCATTGCCGCTTGGTCGGGCTCATCACGAGGCGGTTGGTGCCCGAGATGTTCCGCTTCGGGCCTGCGATCCCAATTGTCCTGCCTGCCCAGACGGGAGACAATGTCGGGCCGGACGATGTCAATTTCAATTGATCGCGCGTTCGACCATTGGTCGACTGCGTCGCGGACGGCATCGAACGTCACGCTGATGTGGGCGGACCAAGCCTTTCCCCAGAACGGCGCGTGCGGGTGGTCTCCGATCGGCTCTTCGATGCTTGCGAACAGCGCTTGCTGCAGATCATCGACGCCGGTGTCGGTCGGTCGGCCAGGTGCGCCTGCAATGCCTCGACCACCAGCGATGTTGCTGGCCGGGTCGGCGGCCGAGCGAGGCGAATAACCGTCAAATGCGCGTGCGATCGGGCTCAGGCCATTGAGACGTCCGAACGACGTGAGCAGTACAGTTTCATCGGCAAAGTACTTTGGAAATTCAAGATGCCCTGGATGCCGCCACGGCGTGAATTCATCCTCGAAGTCTTGTTCGATTGCAGGAAAGGCGAGGTCCCACACGTTACGCAGAGTGAATGACATACTTCATACCAATAGCCAAAGCATTGATTTCAAGATAAATTTCCGTTCAGACACGCGCCGGACGCTTTCGATCGGCTCACGTGCCATATCCAAAACGGAAAGACATACTTGCTCAGGATTAGACAATAGAAAGCATTTGACCCGGGGATCAAGTAACGAATTTGTCTTCAAGCAGTTAGAGGCGTGTCTTTAACTTGCGACGGATCAAATCGCGCGCAGACGACGGCTGCCCGAACGGCACGCAGGCACGTTGCATCACCACGTGTGGCCGGTCTTTGTCGACGATGCCGTCGTCCGCGAACCGCCTACTCCCTTGGCGTCCAAACGCGGGCATCCCAGCGGCGCTCTGGCCGTAGGCTGTTCAGGCTTCGGATGTTTTGTCCCGAAGCGGCGATCTTGGTGCGAATTCGGCTGCAATGAGATGTTTGTGGGATGGTCGCGGCAATCGGCGGTCGGCGTGACTTGCGGGTGACAGGCGTCGACGCTTGGGGCGGGTAAAGGCAATTGCCGGAACAAGGAGGAAGCGACGTGCGTGCGTTGCCCTACGACATCGCTCGGATGCCGAGTGGCCGGCGTGCATTGCCCGGTGTTCGGCTGGCGTGTTAGTGCCTTCGCTCATTGCAATGAGCGGACAGTTCTGAACCGATGAAGCCGGGATACTGGGTAACGATCGCATTGGCACTGCTGGCGATGGCGCCGCTGCGCGCAATCGCCGGGCCGGCGTTGCTCTATGACCCCGCCAACGACAAGGTGCTCTACGCGGAAGATATCGATCAGCCGTGGCATCCGGCGTCCGTGACCAAGATCATGACCGCCTACGTCACGTTCGAGGCGATCAAGGCCGGCAAGCTGTCATTGACGTCGAAAATCCCGTATTCGGAACTCGCCAACAAGATGCCGGCGAGCAAGATCGGGCTCAAGGCCGGCAGCGAGGTCTCCGTCGAGTTCGCTCTCAAGGCGCTGATCATCAAGTCGGCCAATGACATCGCGGTGGCACTCGCCGAGGCTGTCGGAGGCTCGCACGACGGCTTCGTTGCAATGATGAATGCGACGGCAAAACGCCTCGGCATGACGCGGACGCGCTACGTCAACCCGAACGGCCTACCCTCGCCCGAGCAGGTCACGACTGCGCGTGATCTGGCACTGTTGTCACGGGCTGTTCTTAAGAATTATCCGCAACATGCCGCCTATTGGGCGATGCCTGCGATGCGCATCGGCAAGCGGCGCCTGCGATCCCACAATTCCCTCTTGCGGACGCTGCCGGGCGCCGATGGCATCAAGACCGGCTTCATCTGCGATGCCGGTTTCAACGTCGTGGCAAGCGCGACGCGGGACGGGCTGCAGTTGGTCGCCATCGTGCTTGGCGAACCGACGCCCGGCGAGCGGGCGACCCGGGCAGGCAGCCTGCTTGAGCACGGCTTTAACACCTACGCCTGGAAGGTCTATTTCAATGCGCCGGCGCTGGCCGCCGTGCCGGTTTCAACCGCAGCCACAACAGCGGACAGCGTCAGGGCCACGATACCGATGCGGGCGTGCAACCCGCGTCTTGCACGGGCGCGGGCCAGACGCGCGCGCCGGGCACGCAAGGCGCGCAGATCAAAGACGGCGGCGGCCAAACGGAAAGTTGCTAAATCCGGTAACGCCACAGCGCCTGCACCCGCCCGCCGCGACCTCTCCGGACAATAGATCATCGTGCCTCGAGTTGGAGCCGCGACAGCGGTTCCTAACTCAAGGCACGAAGATGATCGCCTCTAAAGAATCGAGCAACTTTCTGCTTCAATCCGGAATCGGTCCGATTCCGGATTAGGGCCTGTTGAGTATCAGGCGCCATTTATGATTGCGTCGGCGGCTCGGCCGGGGAAGACCTCAGACGAGCAGTTGCAGGTCATCGCCGCCGTCATATCGGCAGCCGGGCGTGAACGGCTCATCATCATGAGGGCTTGGAAGGCGGCCATCCTGATTGCCGCAGCCGGCAGGCGGATCGCTCTCGGGCGCGACGAGAATGCCGGGGACGCCACCACCGCTACCCTGGGCGTGCACACTACCGCCTGCCGCGATCAGAGCGGTTGATACGACCGCGGCACCTAACATGCGAAACGCGCGTGACATTCCTGCTCGGTGGCTTGCTTGCGACATGTCCCGTCCCAATTCGATACGCCCGGTTACAGGCTGTTGGTAAAGATCTGCGCGACTCTTTGTTGGAACTTACACCGAATCCGGCCGCCAGCGCACATGCTTTATGGTTTTCCAGGTTGAGCTGAAACGATCCCGCTCCCCCTCCCGACCGCCCACGGCATCATGGTATTGGGCGGTCGGGAGGAGGTGCGGGCCGGTGATGCGAATTCGCTTGAGGCGGAAATGATCTAGGGCAAACGCCGGTTGCCGGCCAAAATGAGGAACTGGCGTCGATCTTGCTTTTCCTGACGGCAAAGACCGCTTTTTCAGGGAATGTTCAGGCAATGGCAAACGGCCCGCATCCAGAGTTTGATGCTACGCCGACACCGGCGGACGTCGAGAGTATCGTCGAGGTGTTGGAAGGACATCACGGCGCCTATGCTGCCGAGATCGCCGACTTTTTTGCAACGAAGCACAGCCTCGCCGGTGATGCCGGCCGGTCCTGGGCGTGGGCCGGCGTGGCGGAGCGCGTGCGAACCAGGGCGCGCGAGCGCATCAACCAAATGTTGCAGGATGATCTCCTATAGATAAGGCCTCGGCCACCGAAGGATCGCGACACGCAATGGCGCTACAACCACAAATCGTTGCCCTTTCGGCGACATTTCGCGGCTTTCCGGAGCGCCTGATCGATATCGCGCGATCCGGCGATGAGCGCGCGCGCATGCAGCGCGATGCGCTGTTGGCCTTTTCGATCCGCGTGGCCAGCGCCGGCATGCTCTATCTGTCGCAAATCCTGCTGGCACGATGGATGGGTAGCTTCGAGTACGGGATCTACGTATTCGTGTGGACCTGGGTGCTGGTGCTCGGCGGACTGTGCGAGGTCGGGCTGAGCGTCACCGCGATACGGCTGATCCCCGAATACCGCGAGACCGGGCAATTGGCGCTCTTGCGCGGCCTGCTGATCGGCGGCCGGCTGGTCGTGTTCGCGCTGGCGACATCAGTCGCGCTCGGCGGGATGCTGGCGCTTTGGCTGTTCGGCGATCAGCTCGCCCACTACACCATATTGCCCTTGTTCCTGGGGCTGATCTGCCTGCCGCTGTTCACCGTCGGTGACTTTCAAGACGGCATCGGGCGCGGTCAGGCATGGATGATCTCGGCGCTGCTGCCGCCCTATGTCTTGCGCCCGGTGCTCGTACTTGCCGCGATGGTCGGTGCGTGGCTGGCCGGCTTGGAGATGACGGCGACCACGGCTGCAGGCGCGGCGATCTTTGCGACCTGGACGGCGGCGCTCGTGCAGATGCTGGTGCTGCACGTCAAGCTCAGGCGGGTGATTCCGGCCGGACCGCGCGCATACGACGTCAAAGGCTGGCTGACGATGGCGTTTCCGCTGCTGGTCATCAGCTTCTGCGAAATCCTTCTGCAGAACGCCGACGTGCTAATCATTTCGCGCTACGTCGACCCGGCGCAGGTCGGGATCTACTTCGCCGCCGCCAAGACCATGAGCCTCATCATGTTCGTGCACTACGCGGTGGGCAGCGCCGTTGCCAACCGCTATTCGGCGCTCAACGCGCGCGGCGACAAGGCGGCTCTGACCCGGCTGGTGCGGGATGCGGGCCACTGGACCTTCTGGCCGTCGCTGGCCGGCGCAGTGGTGATCCTGGCGATCGGCAAACCATTGCTGTCATTATTCGGGGCGGGCTTTGCCGAGGGCTATCCGGTAATGTTCATTCTGGTGATGGGATTTTTGGTGCGCGCGTCGATCGGCCCGGCGGAGTTCCTGCTCACCATGCTCGGTGAACAGCGAAACTGCGCGATTGCCCTGATCGTCGGGGCCGCGATAAGCATTGCACTCAACTTTACGCTGACGCCGATGTTCGGCCTGATCGGCGCGGCGATGGCAACGGCGACGGCGGTCACCGTGACGGCGCTGCTCAACTGCTGGTTTGCGTGGCGGCGGCTCGGTATCGCGGTCGGCATCTGGTCAAACCTGACCCTGCCGGCAAGGCCCTAACGGCGACGACGCCAAGACTTGCGCCATGCCCGAATGTGGGCTCAGGGGTGAGCTCAAAGCCGGGCGCCCAGAACCAACGTCCAAAACGTCTTGAATTCGGTGTTCGGAGCCTGGACAAGGGCAATGCCCATGTGCTCGGCATCACGCAGCAGCAGGTTCTTGTTGTGGCCCGGGCTCTTCTTCCAGCCAGCCATGACTTCTTCCAGCGAGGCCTGGCCGGTGCCGACGTTTTCGGCTGCCAGCTTCGCCTTGTAGCCGGCGCGCTTGACGCGATCCCAAGGGTTCGAGCCGTCGGAGCCGAAATGCGAAATCCGGTCCCACTTGGCGAGGTCACGCGCGTGCGCCTTGGCTGCTTTGGTCAGAAGCGCGTCGAGGCGCAACGGCTTCAAGCCGTTCTGCCGGCGATAAACGTTGATCAGCACGCGGGCCCGTTCAACGTCGAGGCTGGTTGCGCGGTAGTCGCGGTCAGCCAGTGCGCCCGGAGGGGCCTTGGTGTAAGGGCGGTTCGTGGCCTGGCCGGTGCCCGGTGCGGAGTTCTGCAGGCTGGCGGTGCGCTTGCGCGTCGATTTGCGATTGGTCGCAAAACCGCCGTCCGGCCGGCGGTCATAGCCGGCCCTCGGCGCGTTGTCGTTGAGGCCGAGCGAGAGTGACTGGGTCCCGAGGCTGCAGCCCGTCGCTGCCAGTGCCACCAGGCCGGCTGCCAATGCGACTCTACTCACGTTTTCCCTCATGTTCTCGATCCGATGCCCGTCGGTACTCCTGCCAAGCATTCATCAAACCCGTTAACCAGCCATTAACGATGCGCCGTGCGCGGTCGAAACGAATCGGCTCGCAAATCGGGATCGAGGCAGCCCCCTGCGCTCGTGCCCTAGCATGGCGTGAGAACCTTGTTCCCAGTTGGGCAGAGACGGGGCGGCGCGATGGCAATCCGCGCCCGCACGCACCCCGATCGCTGCTGCCGGAGGCCAGGTTGGCAAGCCCGTGGTGTGGCATCTCAGTCGCGCTCCGATTGGACATTTCGCTGCAAATCACGACAATAATGCACTGTTCTCCGGTGATTCGCGCGTCCGGTTCGGTTGCTGTTGCATCTTGGCAGGCGACGACGATGTGGCGTGCCTGCCCTCACAGGGTTTCTATGGAGGCCAAATGGGCATCGTAGCGCGCGTTGAGGCGCCGGAGCCGGCGCAGGGCGTGATCGATGATCTTGTTCTCGCACGCATTGCAGCGGAGCGCGGTGCCACGCGTTCCGAGCTGCTGCGCGATCTTGGCCCGCTGGCATCGCATCGCCTGGCGCCCTCCGAGTTGCGGCGCGAAGTCGACGGCGCTCTCAGGCTCTGGGACGAGCGCGGCGCGATCAACGCGACGCGCGGGCGCTACCACCTGAGCGAAGACGGCGAGGCTTGCGCCCTTGCAATTCTCGAATGCAAAGCGCTGCCGCGCGAGTGGAGCGACATTCGCGATGTCCGCCTTGTCGGCGTGGCACTCGGAATTGCCGGTCAAAGCGAGGCGCGAACGAAGTCGCTGGCGCGCCCCGACGGGCTGCGGGCCGCGATCCTGCAACGCGCCTACAATCTGCCGGGCCGACGCGTACCAAGCACTGCCAAACTGCGGTGTGCACTTGCCGTCGTCGCGCTGGAGCGCGCGTTCGGCAACAAGATCAAGGGCGGGTTCGATTCGGGCAAAGCGCTGAGCGCCAAGGCCGGCCGGATGCTGGCCGGACAGTTGTCGCGACGGCCGCGCGATTTCGGCACGGATGCCCGGCTCATTGCGGCGCTGGCGGCGGAAGCATGCGGATCCGCGCAAACGGATGCCGGCGCCTTGCGCCTGGCGATCCTGCGCAACGCCGTGTCACACCGCGGCGCCGGCCAGCTCGAACTGGTCGTGGACCGCGATCGCGATGCCGCCGCAGGCAAACCGCGCGGGCGAGAGAAGCCACCTCCCGGTCGTCCCGCGGCCGCCAACCGTCCCGATCTTCCCGGATTTGCCGCGATCGTCCTGCGGTTCGCCGAAGAGCACGGCGAGGGCTGGCCCGGCAACAAAAAGGCGTTCATCTCGAAGGTGTGGTGTGCGGTCAGCGAAGCCCATCCGGATTGGGGGCTGAGCGAAGTCGAGTTCAAGGCAATGCTGACCGAGGCGCACCGCACCGGTCATCTGGTCCTTGCCAATGCTGATCTGAAATCAAAGGCGAACGCGGACCTGCTACAGGCATCCGCGGTCTCATACAAAAACACGGTTTGGCACTACGTGCGCGCCGCGGACTGAAGTCTCGACAGTTCACAGTTCAAATTCGTCATTGAGGGTCCGGCCAAGGCCGGGAGAAATGTTCTATGAAGCTTGCACGGCAAGAGGTGGCTGGATCGGATAAGCTCGCAGCGGCGTTCGAGCACTCGATAACGTGGGAAGATGATGTCTGGCAGGCCGATCCGGTCGATGTGCCGGACGTGCATCACAAGGCGCGGAAGAAGTTCGACAAGCTGCTCGGCAAAGTGGCCGGGAGCAGCAAGAGCGCGACACAGGCACGTATCCTGCTGTTTCATGGCCAGTCGGGGGCCGGCAAGACGCACCTGATCCGTGCCCTGCGCACCAGCGCGCATCGCAAGGGCAAGGCCTACTTCGGCTATGCGCAGATGACGCCGGATATCTCGAACTATGCAGACTACTTCCTGCGCCGCCTGATCAATTCGTTGGAAAAGCCATATGACCCCGACGCCGCGGGAGAAAGCGGCCTGGCGCGTCTGACCCGCCTGATGGTCGAGGCGGCCCTGCCTGCCGGAGAGATTGAACGGCTGCGCGAAGAGGATCTGGACGAAACGGCGCTGGCGCGCCTGGTGCTGGACCTAGCCGACGACATCGTGGCCAGCGATCACTTTGCCGATAAGGAACTCGACATCAACATCGTGCGCGCGCTGCTCTACCTGCAGCGCAGCGATCCGCGCATCGACCAGCGCATCCGCCAATACCTGTTCGGCCGCGAGCTCAATGAGCTGAGCATGCAGAGTGTGCGGGCGCTGGACCCGAATGCCGACGACGGCCGGGCATTCGAAATCATCGAAGCGATCGGCATGATCATGTCGGTCGTCGACGACGCCGCGCTGGTGTTCTGCATCGATCAGGTGGAAGACCTGCGCAACTTCGACGACCCGGAAGAGCGCTTTACGAAAGCGGTCGGCAACCTGATGCAGATCGCCAACCGTGTTCCCTCTTCGATCATCATTATTTCGGTGCTCGAGGAATTCTACGGCCAGGCCCGTGCCGTCCTGCACCAGTCCTACATCGACCGCATTGAAAAGTCGGGGCCCGTCGCGCTGCACGAAACACGGACCGCGGACGAGGCACGCAAGATCATCGCCAAGCGTCTCGAACACGAGGCGACGATCCATTCGGACGGCCCGAGCTTTCCCGATCCGGCCGCCTTCTTCGGCCCGGAGTTCTTCGAGGAGTTCGCCGGGCTTTCGACGCGGCGCCTGCTTGAACATGCACAAAGCCGGCTGCGCGACGACGATGACAAGGACGATGCGGAGCCGGCCGCTGACGACGGCGGCTTCATTTCGACGCTCGCGGCCGCGCTCGGCTTCCCATCGGCGAATGACGAGCCCACGCAGGAGCTGCAATTCACGATCGACTATCGCGAGATGTGGGAGCGCTTCTGCAACGACTCGGAAGCGGAAATGCCGAACACGGACCAGGATCTCCTGGATGTGCTCAGTGCCTCACTGTCACTGACGTCGGCGGAATGGGACAACAAGCTCAAAGTTGACGTCAGCCGGTCCGAGGTTGCCGACGACCTGCCCGCGATCGACATCACGGTCGAGCATCCGACCGGGCATGCCTACGAGGCGCGCATCTACCTGTGCAACCGGCCAACCCAGGGCGGCGGACTCAAACGCCAGCTCGACAAGGTGCTCGGTACGATGCAAGGGCGCACGTGCTACATGTTGCGCGCGAGCGACTTTCCACCGAACAAGAAAAACCAGACCGCGCAGGCTTATCGCAAGTTCCGCGACGCCGGCGGACGGTCCGTGCTGGTTCCAATCCCCGAGTGGGAGCGCATGATGATGATCCGCGAGTTTCACGCACATCATCGCAACGACCCCGGATTTGCCGACTGGTTCGACCAGGCAAAACTCATGTCGGGGCTGGTGTCGATTATCCAGGTGCTGCGGCTCGACCTGCTCGGGCGCCCGTTGCCGCAAAAGGCGGGCGGTGAACGAAAGCCTAGCGCCCCGGCTGCAACCGTCCAACCAAACGTTGCACTGGTTCCGCTCGACGGAGACGGCTCAAGCGATGCGGAGGGCAGCGGTGCCGGCATGATGCAGCCCGGCGCCAACACGGCGACCAGTTCCGGTGCACCGTGGGCAGACTGGCTCGGATGGAACAATGCACCACCGCCGCCAACGCCGGACAACGACGATGACGTGCCGTTGTCGGTGCTGCTCGATGAAAGCGGCGACAACGTCAATAGCATCTTTGCCGGACGGGAGCTCGAAGCAAACAAGCCGGTGACCCTCAATCGCAGCGTCATGAAACGCCACTCCGCGGTGCTTGGCGGGTCGGGCTCCGGTAAGACCACGTTGGCGTTGAGCCTGATCGAACAGTTCCTGGCACGCGGTATTCCAGCGGTCTTGATCGACCGCAAGGGCGATCTTTGCAGCTATGCCAATCCAGACGTATGGCGTGCGAGCGAGGATGAACCGCACGAGCGTGCAGCGGAACGCGAAAAGCTCGGCGATGCCATCGATGTCGCCGTTTATACGCCGGGGCGTTCATCCGGCCGGCCGATATCGATCACGCTGCTGCCAACCGGCATGAACGAACTGCCGGAACACGAACAGCAACTGCTCGCCAACCTCTCGGCGGCCGCGCTCGGCGACATGCTGCACATGAAGAAATCCGCCACGCACCAGAAGCAGTCCGGAACTCTGTCGGTGGCGCTGCGCATTCTGGGTGCGAGATCGAGCCACGAGGTCGGGCTGTCCGATCTCATCGCGTTTCTGGAAGACGAGGACCCGGAGCTTACTGATCTCACGCAACGCATGGACCCGTCCGGCAAGATCCGACGCGATCTCGTTGCCCAGCTCGACAGCCTGCGCTACCGCAACTCGGCACTGTTCGATGCCGGCGGCGAAAGCCTGAGGATGGACGCCCTTCTCGGGATCGGGCCCTACGCCCGGGAAGGCCGCACACGGCTGTCGATCATCTACACAGGCTTCCTCGGGGACAATGAGAACATCCTGTTCTGGGTTGCGCAGTTCCTGTCGGAGGCGCTGCGTTTCTGCCAGCGCAATCCGAACGATGAACTCCAGGCCGTGGTGATGTTCGACGAGGCAGACCTCTACATCCCGGCCAATGCCAAACCGGCCACGGCCGAACCATTGCAGAGCCTTCTAAAACGCGCGCGTTCGGCCGGCCTCGGCCTGATGCTGGCAACGCAATCGCCGGGCGACCTCGACTACAAGTCGCGTGACCAGATCACGTCGTGGTTCATCGGTCGGGTCCGCGAGGATACCGCACTGCGCAAGCTCAAGGCTGCATTCCAGAGCGAAAGCGGTCTCGACCCGGCCGCCGTGCTGCCGCACCAGACGGTTGGCCAGTTCCATCTCGTCCAGGAAGGCCTGGTGCGCTCGATGAAGGCACAGAGATCTCTGATCATGGCGGAGCAGGTGCCGTTCGACCGAATCGAACAGCTGGCACGGGAAACGCGCGGGCACGACCAGCGCCAGCTCAAACTCTTCGATCTCAAGTGAAAAGGGCCGGCGCCATCTGACGCCTGCTTACTCAATCACAATTCCGTGAACACGAAACGCAACTCTGTTTGCCGATGCGTTTCAGCGCACTCGCAAGAATAGCCCGCAAGCTCTTAAAGTTGCATCGATTTTGAGGTGGCCGATGTGATGATTGATAATTCGGAGAAAGTGCTGAACCGTTTGGAATCATGGCTTTACGACTTGTTAACATGCTGACTGATTAAATTGTCAGTGGCAGCGTATTGAATGTCGACTATTCTAGGTTGTGGCGCTGGTGAGGGCAGTTCCAGCGCGTGGATGTGAGGTGGTTGCTGGTTCAGTATGGCCAGCCGTAGCGGGGTTGCGTGATGTTTGCCAAGACCATGGCAATGATGGTGCTGTTATCGGTGCTGGCACCAGCCGTTGGAATTGCCGTCTTCGTTCTCGTCCAAGGCGTTTGACGCGCGGGAAACAACGACAGACGCACGATGCCAGACGCACCATGCCAGGCGCCCACAGTCGAGGCGTCCACGGCGGTATTCGTGTCATTTGCTCGGCGCCACCGCGATTGGTCATGCCCCGTGACGACAATGACGCTGCTTGTGACACTTGACGCAAAACGCGGGCGAGCGCAGGCTGCTTGAAACTCCATCCGACCCGACGGTGGCCATGCCGGGACAGCTTATCGACGATTGCTTTCGTCAAGATCCCCGCGACAAAACCCGATTATCACATGACGAGGTGATTGCGCAGCTGCGCGCGCGCGTTTCGCCCCTGGTCGGGGTTCGCGAATGCGGGATCGAACGCGCATCGGGCCTTGTCGCCGCTGAAGAGGTGGTTGCCGAACGGCCGGTCCCCGGCCACACGAACGCGGCGGTCGACGGCTTCGCGTTTGGACATGCAAGCCTTCAGGGTGACGCGCAGAGCGTGCTTGAAGTTGTCGACCGGGCGGCAGCCGGACACGCGGCAGCCAAGACGATCGCGGCGGGGCAAGCCGCCCGGATCTTTACCGGCGCGATCCTGCCCGACGGATGCGATACGGTCGCGATGCAGGAAGACTGCAGCATCGAGCCCGCGGGGGTCTCAGGAGGCGCTGGCGGCCTGGTCGTTGTCCCGGCCGGGCTCAAAAAGGGCGCCAATGTGCGCAAGGCGGGCGAGGATGTTGCCGTCGGTGATGTCATTCTCGAGCGCGGCAACCGGATTCGGCCGCAGGATGTCGCGGCGATGGCGTCGGTCGGGCGCAGTTGCCTACGATGCTACGGGCGGCCCAGCGTTGCGATCGTTTCGACGGGAGATGAGGTCGTCCGGGCCGGCAGCGGCCCGCTTGCTCCCGGCCAGGTGTTCGATACCAACGCGCCAATGCTGACGGCGCTGGCGGCAGCAGCAGGCTGTACGGTGAACGACCTCGGCATCCTGCCGGATGACGAGGATGCCGTGATCTCCAAGATGCAAGCGGCGGCGGACGACCATCACATTGTGTTGACATCCGGCGGCGCGAGCCAGGGCGAAGAGGACTACATCGCGCACGCAATCGAAACGCTCGGCACGCGGCACTTCTGGCAGATCGCCGTCAAGCCCGGCCGCCCGCTGATGCTGGGACAGATAGACAACACGATAGTGGTCGGCTTGCCGGGAAATCCGGTGGCGGTATTCGTTTGCTTCCTGATGTATGTCTTCCCGATGCTGCGGCGGCTTGGCGGCGAACACTGGCCGGACCCGGACCGGTTCGCGGTACCAGCGGCTTTCAGCGTCGACGACCGCAAGATCGGGAGGCGCGAGTTCTGGCGCGGGACGCTGGTTGACCGCAGCGATGGTGTTGTCGTCGAGAAATTTCCGCGTGACGGATCCGGACTGATTTCCGGCCTGCGGGCCGCCGACGGCCTGATCGACGTGCCAGAAAATGTGCCGAAAATCAGGCCGGGTGACGCGGTTGATTTCATTCCGTTTGCGCAATTCGGCATTCGCGGTTGAGTGAGGACGGCGGGCCGAGGCGTCCAATCAGCGCCATAAACCGGGCATAGGCCATACCAGTTCGGCCGCGGCGGTGCCGCGGTGCGCAAGGTCCAATCTTTTCCCGTCCGGCCAATGCTCACGCTGTTGCGATCCCTGACCCGACTATTGGAGGTGGCGATCGCCGGTCCGTTGTGGCTGGCACGAGCGATTACCATCGGGCTTGCGTTCAATCCCAAGCTCGGCCCGCTGCGCTACGTGATTTCCGCGGTTCTGCTCTACATCATTGCAGCCGCTGTGCTCGTCTACGCCGTTGCGCCAATCCGCGGTCTCATCGGAGCACAGTATCAATCGGCCAAGCTGCGCTACGATGCGGAGCGCTGGATTGCGACCGCGATCTACGATCGCGAGCAGAATTTTGTCGGCACTTTCGACCCGCGCCTCGATAGCCAACGTGACGTCAACTTCACCGGCAAGGCGATCGAGGTCGGTAGTTACACCGCCAATCCCGATCACAAGTCGATCCCGGTTAAACAGGTGCCGGAAAACTACTGGCGGTGCCTGGTCTATCACGAGGACCGTCATCTGGGCGGCCTGGTCAACCCGTTCGGGATCGACTTCTTCGGCGTTCTCAAGATTCCCTATTCGACCATTAAGCGCAGCATTGCCGAGCGCCGCGTCGCGTTTGGTGTCGGCGGGTCGACGTTGCCGATGCAGCTTGCCCGCGTGATCTACAAGACACCGCCCAGGACGAGCGAAAACCCCTGGGAAAAAATCGGTCGCAAGCTCTCGGAATGGTGGCTGGCGCCGGTCATCTATTTCGAACTGACGCGCGGCGGCGATGATACCGCGCTCCGGCAATGGGCCGCCAATCACCTGTGGTTGGCACAGCGCACGGGCGGGGCACCACTGCACGGCATCGAGGTGACCAGCCGCATCGTATTCGGCAAGGAGGCGAAAGACCTGTCAATCGCCGAGCAGTTCGTCCTGGCGTCCGCCGTCAACAAACCGATCATCCTGCTCGAGGGCAGCGAACGGCTCAACGCGGTGCGCCAGTCGCGCTGGCGATACCTGATCGAGGTGCGCGCGCGACGCTGCGCGGAAGTCTTGATCGATGACGAGGAAACCCAGAAGGCCGTGCTGTTCGAGCTCGTCCGCCTGGCCGGCGGGCCGCCCGACCCGCAGGTGCGCCCGGCGTTGCAAACGGCGGTCGAGTCCCACGCCCCGGCCTATGCAAAGCGCGCGCAGGCCAATCCCCGCATCCGGGCCAACGTGTTGATGCCGGCGGCGCGCTTCGGTGTTCGCGAGGAGATGAAGCAGGCGTTCGGGTTCGACTGGCGCAACTCCGTGCGCGGCATTACGACGACGCTGACACCCAATGACAACCTGCGCCTGCGCCGGCGCCTGCTTGCCAAGCTCTCCGACTTGCAGCGGCAATGGAAAGACCGCCTGATGCCCGGCTACGCGCTCGACCCTGCCGTCGCAGCGGCCGATGGTTCGCGGCTGCCCAACGTGGTGGTTGCGGCTGCCGACGGGCAAGGGCGGATCGTCAGGTACTTCGACAACACGGAACTGGCGTCCTATTTCGGCTCGCTCACGGCACGGGACGAGCAAACCGGGCGCTACCTCGCCTCACGCGAGAGCCGCCAGATCGCCTCCGTCGGCAAGATGATCGCCGCCATCGCAATCGGCAACGAGGTTACCGATACGACCGGGACGCTCTATGTCGACGACCAGGCGCCGGCGCGCGGACTCGAGACGTGCGCGCGCAACGGCAGTTTGCGGCGCGGGCGCACGGCGCTCGTCTCCTTCGCGTGTTCGCTGAACCGGCCACTGGAGTGGCGCGCCGCCCGCATCCGGCCGAAGAAGATTGCAAAGCTGATCGACGGGTTCGGTTTCAATATGCCACCGGCGCCTGACGCTGCGAGTGCGACGCCGCCCTCGACTGCCGCGGTGCGCGGCCTGATTGCCGGTTCACCGCGCCGCGTGCACCACATGGCAAGCGTCGTGCTCGAGGCGCTGACCGGGAAACGCGGACGTCCGGTTGCGATGCCGACGTTGGTCGACGCGTTCGAATTCACCACCGACGAGGCCGCAAAGCAGTTCGGTGAGCGCCAGCGGGAAGACATCGTGCCGGCCCGCCTTATTCGCCGCAAGGCGCACGCAGCGATCCGCGCCTTTCTGCAAGCGCCGCTGTGCTATCGCAGCCGCGGCCGCAGCCATGGCACATTGCGGACGCTGCATGACTGGTGTGCGGCACGGCGAAAGGGACTGAGTCTGCATTTTGCCAAGACGGGAACGGCAGTTACGGCGGATCCGAACGCGACGATAGACGCCTGGATCGCCGGCGGCATGCAGTTCACCAACGGTGCCAAGTTCACTTATGTCATCGCGGTCGGAACCGGTTCCGTCGCCGAGCCGTTCGCGCGCCGACTGCATTCAAGCCAACTTGCAGCCCCGCTGCTCAGGGTTCTGCTCAGCGATCTCGAGGACGATGCGCGTCGGCGACCGCCGGTGGCGAGCGCAAACGCGCGACCGAAGCGCGTTGCAGCGACCGCCAAACGGCCGCGCCGGTTTTCGATCCGGGATCTCATCGAGCGCAACTTCTTCAACAGCCAGTAAGACTTCAGGCGAGAGCGCTCCCAGACCCGCGTCACGCACGCGCGTGCGCGCAGCCGGCGTCAATGCAGCAGCATTCACACCTTCGGCAAAATCATGGCGCGCGTTGCGACGGCGGCCTGCCGAATCGCGGTGAACGCAGGGTCGGATCGCGCACTGCCCGTTTCCACAGCGCCACGCTTCGGCCCATGTACAGGCCAACTCAGGCCCAAAACCGGAATTACTCAATGGAGTTGGATCACGTCTAGCACCGCTAACCGGGGGCGGGTTGGGTGCTCGAACAGTTCGTCATCGGGAGGACCGCCACGACGGTGCGCGCCAGGACGAATTGTCCGAACGGACAAGGTGAAGTGCGCGGGGGCCAGCCGGCGTGCGACGGAAGCGTCGCGTGTCTCGTTCGGCCGGCGTTCTTCGGAGGCGATAAACACGGCCACCAGGCCCGCATCGAAACGGTGAGCGTGCTATGCGCGCAGCCGGTGTGCGGTTCGCGTGCGGCCGAACCCACGGGTCAAGCAGATGCGTTCATCCCAATCGACGAGATCCCAAAATGGACACCTCGAAGACTTCGATGATTGGGGCGGAGGCGACTGGCAGGAACCCGCCAAACCACGCCGCGACTGGAAAAAGGCGTTGCTGGTGCTCGGGCTCGGTGCGCTGTCGTGGGTTGCGACCTACGTCGGCATGCTCGAGCTCATCCAGTCGAACATGGGTGATCTGTCGTTCAGCCACAAGGTGATTATCGGATGTTCGGTGGCGATGCTGATGATCATGATCATCTGGCTTTTGGACCAGATGTTTGCAACGCTGCCGCTCATCACCAAGCTCAGCTACATTGCCGGATACGTCTTTCTGACGATGATTTCCGTAGGGTTCGGATTCGGGTTCTACTGGAAGGTACTCGAGAGCAGATCCGAGGCATCGCGATCGGCTGAAAGTGCGGTGACGCAGGTCAAGACCGCATTGTTCGGGGCATCAGCACGTCTCGATCAGCTCCAGACCACACTTGATCAGCTCACCCAGATTTCGGCAGCAAAGGCCATCGAGGAGCGCGACCGCGGCACGACCTGTCCGAATTCCTCGCCCGGCGACGGCCCCCGCCGCCGGCTAAGGGATGCGGATGCGGCACGATTCGGGTTCGCGTCGCAATTCGTCAAAGGACGCGCGGCAAAGTCGAAAACCGATATGGCCGCGCTCGATGTCGAGCTGAAGAAAATCGTGAACACCGATCCGTCGACATTCGACCCGAAAACCGGAACCCGCAATGCGTTCCTGCAGGCGCTGACCCGCCGACTCGAGCTGACGGCGACCGGGTTCAATGCCTTCCGGACCGATCCGCAGTTGCGCCAGATCCGCACGGAACTTGCCGAGCGCGCGAGCCGGACGGAATTTCCGAACTCCCGAGGTGGCACGTTCAGCTGCCCGGATCCGCAATTGCAATCGGCACTGCGCGGTGTCGTGCGCGCGATCGACCAGCTGCCGGAACTCGGCAAGCCGCAAATTGCGACGGTCGAAGGCGCACAGGCCGTGGTCGAGGCGTTCCGACGGCTGACGGCGACCTTCCACGGTATCCTGACGTTCAAGCTGCCACCGTCGGCGGATGAACTGCGCGCGCTGCAGCAAAAGGCGGTGCAGTCCGTTGAGAATGCCGCCCAACGGCAAGCCGAGATCAAGGCGAACCAGGGCGGGCTTTCGAAACGCGACTACATTCCGCTGGCGATCGCAATCTTCGTCGACCTGTGCCTGCTGCTGGTCTCGATCGGGCGACCGATGAACCGATTGCACGGGCTTATCCCGAAGATGCGCGAGGCGGAGCGCGGCCCGGTCTACCAAATTCTGTCGCGCTTCGATGACATCCATCGCGACCAGAAGATCCGCGAGCGCTTCGAGATCTTCCGGCACGTCGTCTTTGACTTCAACGGTGACTACTACGTCGCGGTGCCGCTCGATTCGCCGCGCAATCGAAATCCCGATGAGGTCAAGGCGCTGCAACAGGAATCGCACCTGCTCGCGAACCTGTTTGCCAGTTTCGAAAAAGAAAAGATCTTCAGCCGGGTCTACAATCCGCTACTGACGCGCAAGACCATCCAGAAGAAGCTCTGGCGGCAGGGCAGCAAGTTTGCCGAGAGCCAGGCGTTCCGCACCTACCGCTTCCGCGATGGTGCGTGGTCCGAGATCATACTCGGCGCCGTGATGGGCGCGTCACGGGACGTCTCCCGGCTGAACCGCAGGCGTGAGCGCGACCGCGGCCACTCGCTCGACATGCCTGAGCCGCAAAGCGCACCGACGCCGGACGAGGCGGCAGCCGTCCATCGCTCACTGGACGAGCAGTTACGCCATGCTGCGGATACCGCATGGCCGATGGAGACACCGGCAGCCGTCGACCCGACACTGGCGGAAAAATACGGCCCTTACGCGCGATCCGTCGCCGGAGGTGCAGGACCGGCCTCCGGCGAACGCCCGGTCGCTGCGCGCTGGCCCTACCGGAAACCGGAGCCCGGCCCCGGTGAAGCCCATGTCGACGTGCACGTGGCAGCCAACTCAAACACTTCCCCCGACCAAGGCGGCATCGCACCGGGCAACGTCATCCCGATGCCTGCTCCGCGATCGCCGGTGGAGCAGGGACAGGCACCGGAACCGCTTGCACAGAACGTAGCGTCTCCTGACCGTGACTATCTGGCGCCCGCACACGGCCAGCTTTCCGAAGCGGTCGCCTGGGACGACGAGCATGTTGCCGGCGATGCAGAAGACGAAGACCGGCACACCCTAACGCCCGATGTCATTTTGCAGCCCTACCAGCCAAATGCAGCCGGCGGCGATGAGCGTGCCGGATCAGAGGCGGCCGCCGAGACCGGCATTAACGTTCGGATAACCGAACGCACGGCCGACTTCACGCTGCCGGTCACCGATGCGCAAATCCCGCAACGCATTTTGCAAACCGCGCAACACGTAGATGCGGCGCAGCTGACCATGGACCTCGAACCAGAAGTCGCACGCACCAACCTGCTGGTGCCGCCGCCGCTGCCGACGCAAAGCGATACCGTCGATGCCAAGGACGTGCCGATTGAGCACCCGTTGATAAGCGTTTCAGATCAACAAGATGGCGATGTCGGCGAGCATGAGGCGATCGAACTCGGCGATGCCAACGACGATCCAATCCTGCGGGTGGCGCACCGATTTGCGGCCAAAACGGGGGCGCCGGATTAAGGCTTTGGAAAGGGGGCGGGGGCGCCTTGCAATCATGCATCACACCGGGCAGACGTCCGGGCGCAACCGTCTCGAAAATGTTGATCGTTCAATCCTTATTTAACCCTCCCGCGGTTTTATGAGGTCGACACAACGACAATCCGACGCCAGGGCCGGCACGGCGCTGCCTTTGTCGGAAAAAGAAGGGACGACTCTTCGATGCAGGCAAAGTCTCCACCGCGAATGCAGGTCGTGAAGCGAGAAGACAAACAAGCCAAGCTCACGGCTTTCATCCTGGAGCAGATCGACCGCATCGAAGGCGCGGTTCTCAGCGATGGCAGCTACGAGCTGCAGCTCGTCGCCGTTTCTGCCGCCAGCCCGGTGATTGCGGCCCTGAAGGACGCGGCAGCGGAACGCGATTTATCGCAAGTGCATTTGCGCCTGATCTTGGCCAACGTCAGTGGTCCGGATCTTATCGAAGATCTTGCAGGACTGCCGCGGGTCTCGGTCAACTGGGCGCGCAACGGCCGACTGCTCGACGCACACGAGCAGCTAGTCATCAGTGAGACCGCGTGCTGGACCGGCGACTGCATGCGCCGCGAGCCAAACAAACGCGATGCATTCGAGTGTTTCGCCGACGACTGCCGTGAAAGTGCATCGTGGGCCAGGACATCGTTTGAGCGCCTCTGGGGGGCTTCGGTCTCGTTGCTGGTTGCCAGCGATGCGCAGATGCCTGCGCCAACGCCCAAATTGCCGATGCCGGTGCACCCGGCCGACGCAGATGCGCGCCCGATCGTCGGTACGCGTCACTAATCTTCGTTGATCGCGGCTCGATCCTACCGGCAAACAACGGTAATTTCCGTCAATTGGCGACAAAAGCCGGTTGGCTGCCCCGCTTCCGTCATCCACTGATGCTCTGATCGTTGCAATCTTGGACGCGTCCTGCGCGCCACGATTGGCGATGCATGGCTTGGTGAGGAGCGGACCGATGTTGCGAGCGATTTGCGTTTCCCTATTTCTCGGCCTGGCGTTGTCAATCCCGGCCGCGCTGGCCCAGACACCGCAATTCAAGCACGACGGCGTTGCCCGAGATGCGGAGCGTTACGAGGTCTGGCTGCGAAAGAACTGGAAGCCGAACGACGTGCCAGCCGGGCGCCTGCGCGCGGAAGGCTACCGTCTGCTTGACGGCGAAAAGGACCAGCGCGGTGCATCGCGCGCATTCGCGCAGGCCGCAGTCAACGATCACTCGGATGCTGCAGCTTGGGTCGGACTTGCCCGTGCCCTGCTCGCCATCCCGCGCAGTGCTCAACGCGGTTCGGAACGTTACAACATCCCGGTCAACGCGGGCGGTGCGGCCTATCTTGGCTATCAGCGCGCGGATCAGGACGCGGTCAAAGGCGAAGCGCTTGCGGTGCTCGCCGAGGCGCTGGCCCGGCGGTCTTACTGGCGGCCGGCGCTCGATGCCTACCGTACGAGTCTGGCCCTGCACGATGATTCCGTTGTGCGTAAAGCCTACGACACGCTCAGGGCACAGCGCGGTTTTCGAATCATTACCTACAAGGTGGAAAACGAGACCGTTTCGCCACGGCTTTGCGTTTCGTTTTCGGAGCGGCTCAAGGGTGGCAAGACCGACTTTTCACGCTTCATTTCCGTGAACGGCAAGGATCCCGAGGCCGCCACTCCGGAAGGCAGCCAGCTGTGCATCGATGGACTAAAGCACGGTGAACGTTATCAGGTCGCCGTCAGGGCCGGCCTGCCGGCGGCCGCAGACGACGTACTAGCCAAGACGTCGGAGCTCACGATCTACGTGCGCGACCGCTCGCCAACTGCGCGGTTTACCGGGCGCAGCTACGTCTTGCCCAGCCGTGGCCAGGCCGGAATCCCGGTTGTGACGATCAATACCGCCGAGCTGGACGTGCGCGTATTTCGCATTGGCGACCGCAGCCTCGTCAGCGCCGTTGCCGATGGGTCGTTCAACAAGCAACTCTCGCGATGGGAGTTGAGGGATCTTGCAAACAAGGCCGGGCAGCAGGTCTATAAGGGTAAGCTTGCCGTCCAGCGCCGCCTCAACAAGGAGGTTACGACGGCGTTTCCGGTCAGCGAAGCCATCGGGACGCTGAAACCAGGCGTTTACGCGGCCGTCATGACGCCGGCGGACGACCCGAAACGAGAGCGCGAAAACCTTGCAACGCAATGGTTCATCGTGTCCGACCTGGGCCTGACCGCGATGTCGGGTGCCAACGGCGTGCATGTGTTCGTGCGGTCGCTGGCGACGGCGAAGTCGGTCGGCGGCGCCAAGGTGCGCCTCGTGGCACGCAACAACGAGGTGCTCGGCGAGGCGACGAGCGATAGCAAGGGCTACGCCAGGTTCGATGCCAGCCTTGCCCGCGGCGAAGGCGGCCTGGCACCAGCGCTCCTGATCGGTGAGAGCGCCGAAGGTGACTATGCCTTCATGGACATGGCAACAGCACCGTTCGATCTCAGCGACCGCGGTGTTAAGGGACGCGCTGCACCCGGGCCAGTGGACGGCTACGTCTATACCGAACGCGGGGTCTACCGGCCTGGCGAAGAGGTCAACCTGACGGCGCTGGTGCGCGACGCCGGCGGCAAGGCTGCCACCGTGCCCGTGACGATGATCATCGCGCGTCCTGACGGCGTGGAACACAAGCGCTTCGCCCTGCGGGATCAAGGTGGCGGCGCGCGGACGGTGTTGCTGGGATTACCAGGATCGGCAATGACCGGCACATGGCGCGTGCGCGTGCATACCGATCCCAAGGCCGATGCCGTGGCGGCCGCTGCCTTTCTGGTCGAAGACTTCGTGCCCGAGCGCCTGTCGCTGCGCCTCGAACCAAAGGAAAAACTGCTGGTCCCCGGCAAACCCGGGAGCCTCAAGGTAACCGGCAAGTTCCTTTACGGACCGCCGGCAGCAGACCTTGCGCTCGAAGGTGACGTGATCGTCAGTGTCTCCGAACGCGATGTCGCGGGCTATGCGGGATATCAGTTCGGCCTTGCCGATGAGCAGGTCGACACCGAGCGCGCGACGCTAGAAAACGCCGGCCGAACCGGGAAGGACGGCCGCGCCGAACTCAGCATTGCCCTGCCGGCGGTAGCGCGCACCGCGCGGCCGCTGGAGGCGCGTGTCATCGTGCGTATGCTCGAGCCCGGCGGGCGGGCCATCGAACGTGACGTGCGCATGCCGGTCGCAGCAACCGTGCCACGGATCGGGATCAAACCGCTGTTCAAAGGTCACGCTCTGGACGAAGGCGCCATCGCCGAGTTCGACGTCATTTCACTCAGTGGGGATGGCAAGCAGAGCGCGGTTGCCGGTCTCGAATGGGAGCTGGTGCGCCTCGAAACGCGCTGGCAGTGGTACAAGCGCGACGGCACCTGGGCCTACGACTCGGTGACGCTGTCGCGGAAGGTGGCCGGCGGCACGCTCGACACGACGACGGACCAAGCCGCCCGCGTCGGCGCACCCGTCGACTGGGGCCGCTATCGCCTCGATGTGCGCGCGCGGGACCGAGCGGGCCTGGCCTCGAGCGTGTTGTTCACGGCCGGGTGGTATGCGAGCGAAGACGCCGACAGTCCAGAAGTGCTGCCGGTGGCGCTGGACAAGGCGAGCTATACCGCCGGCGAGACGGCCAAGCTCAAGGTCTCGTCAAAGCGCGGCGGACGCGCCTTGGTCAGCGTGCTCGGCAACGGCCTGATCGCGTCCCAGGAGGTGCAGATCAAGGCGGGTGATGATGAAGTGGCGATCCCGGTCGGTTCGGACTGGGGTGCCGGTGCCTACGTCGTCGCGACGCTCTACAGCCCGATGGACGAGAAGACCAAGCGGATGCCGGCGCGATCGATCGGCGTCGCCTGGCTCGGGATCGACCAAAGGCCGAGAACGTTCGACGTCGCGCTGGCAGTGCCGGACAAAGCCGCCTCCGGGTCAAAGCTTCCGGTGCCGATCACACTGACCGGCATGGCCGCCGGCGAAGATGCCTATGTTACCGTTGCAGCCGTCGACGTCGGGGTTCTCAACCTGACCAGATTTGCAACGCCTGCGCCCGAGACATGGTTCTATGCCCAGCGCCTGCTCGGTACGGACTATCGCGATATGCATGGCCGCCTGATCGACGGCATGCGCGCCGAACGCGGCGCACTGCGGTCCGGAGGTGATGGGTCCGGTGCGGGCATGGAAGGCAACCCTCCGGTCGAAGAAACGCTGTCGCTGTTTTCCGGCATCGTGCGCACGGACGCAGACGGCAAGGCACAGGTTACCTTCGAGCTGCCGGACTTCAACGGTACGGTTCGCATCATGGCCGTGGCGTGGAGCGCATCGAAGCTCGGCCATGCGTCCCGCGACGTGATCGTGCGTGATCCGATCGCCGTCACGACGTCGGCGCCGCGGTTCCTCACCCTCGGCGATACGGCGCGATTGCAGCTTGACCTGCACAACGTCGAAGGACCGGCCGCGGACTACAAGGTTGCGGTGGTGCGGACCTATCAGGACGGCGAGCAACCGGTCGGCGACCCGGTCGAAGTCCTGTCGGCGATGCCGCACCTTGGCAAAGGCGAGCGTAAAGCGGTCACTTTCGACCTCTCACCGACGCGGATCGGACAGGTTGCCTATGACGTCCGCGTCACCGGCCCCAACGCGATCGACGTCAAGCGTGACCTGGTGTTCGATGTCAAAGCACCGGCACGCGACGTTCGGCGGGTCACCGTCAGCTCGCTTGAAGCCGGCGGCGGTTCCGTCTCGATCTCCAAGGACCTGCTCACGGACATGGTGCCGGGCCACGCGCGGATCTCTTTGAGCGTCGGACCGCTGGCGACCTTCAATGTGCCGGGGCTGCTGGCGCAGCTCGACCGCTATCCTTATGGTTGTGCGGAACAGACGACGAGCCGTGCGCTGCCGCTGCTTTATGCCAACGCTCTTGCCGTACAGTCCGGCCAAAGTGCCGATGCGGCGATCAAGGGGCGCATCGAGAAGGCGATCGCGCGGTTGTTTTCGATGCAGGACAGTTCCGGCGCGTTCGGCGTCTGGGGTCCGGGCAACGCCGACATGTGGCTATCGGCCTACGTGACCGACTTCCTGTCGCGAGCACGGGCTGCGCGCTACGCCGTCGACGAGCGCAAGTTCCAAAGCGCGCTCGACCGGCTACAGAACTACGTCGGCTATGTCTCCGACTTCAAACGTGGCGGTGAACGGCGGGCCTACGCGCTCTACGTTCTGGCACGCAATGGCCGCGCACCGATCGGTGAGTTGCGCTATTACGCGGACACCCGTCTCGACCGCTTCTCGACGCCGCTCGCCAAGGCGCAACTCGGTGCGGCGCTGGCAATGATGGGCGACAAGGCGCGCGCGGAGACGGCGTTTTCCGCAGCACTGGCCGATCTGACCGATCTTGCGGTTACCGGTGCGCGCAAGGACTATGGCTCGGCATTGCGCGATGGTGCCGCAGTCCTGACGCTCGCCTCCGAAGTCCGCATCAATCCGGCGGCGATGCCGCGCCTGACGGATGTGCTCGGTGCAGCATTTCGGACGCGCGCCTACACGTCGACGCAGGAGCAGGCGTGGCTGCTGCTCGCCGCCAATGCGGCGGCGGACAATGCGCACGCAACCAAGCTCGATCTCAATGGCAAGCCTCATGCAGGTTCGCTGCGCCGCACGCTTACGGCGGCGGAGATCAAGGACGGCGCCCTGACGATCCGCAACGACGGATCCGAGGCGGTCGATGCCGTGGTGTCGGTGATCGGTGCGGCGCTGACGCCGGAACCGGCGGCGGCCAACGGCTTCAAGATCGAGCGCACCTACTACAAGCTCGATGGAACGCAGGCCGAGATCGGCCGTTCAGCGGACGGCACGAGCACGGTCACTCAGAGTGACCGGTTTGTCGTCGTCCTCAAGATCGCGAATGACGAGCCTGGTGGACGCGTGCTGCTGGTCGATCGCCTGCCGGCCGGGTTCGAGATCGAAAACCCGCGGCTCGTGGCATCGGGTGACGTGGCGGCATTGCCATGGCTGAACAGCAAGCGGCAGCCGGAACATACGGAGTTTCGCGACGACCGCTTCGTTGCCGCGTTCAACTTCTTCCAGTCCGGGGACAAGGGCAACGAGGCGACGGTCGCCTACGTCGTGCGTGCGGTGACGCCCGGCCAGTTCGTGCATCCGGCCGCCCTGGTGGAAGACATGTACCGACCGCACCGGTTCGCACGGACGGCGGCCGGGCGACTGGTGGTCAACGCGGCCAAGTAGGCGGACGGGTGTAAATGACGACTGGCGACACGCATGGTGCAATGACCGCAAGAGCCACGCTCCGCCGCCGCCTCAGGTGGGCGGTGGCAGGCGTTGCCGCCGGCATCGCCGTGACCGGTGCGAGTGCGGCCTGGCTTGTGACGCAGGAGATCGATCGCCTCGGTGCTCTTTCGCTGGCCAGTGCACAGGAGACGTCGGTCACGGTTCTCGACCGCAACGGACACCTGCTCAGGGCCTACACGACGAACGGTGGGCGTTGGCGCCTGCCGGTCACGCATGAACAAGTCGACCAGCGATATCTCAAACTGCTGCTGGCGTTCGAGGACCGCCGGTTCTTCGAACATGGCGGCGTCGATACGCTGGCACTGGCGCGCGCCGGTTGGCAATTCCTGCGCTTCGGGCGGATCATTTCCGGCGGTTCGACGCTGACCATGCAGGTCGCGCGCCTGTTGACGGGTAAGCATGAACGCACCGCGCGCGGCAAGCTGCGCCAGATCGTTCGCGCCGTGCAGCTCGAGTACCGGCTGAGCAAGCACGAGATCCTCGACCTCTACCTGCGCCTGGCACCGTTCGGCGGCAACATCGAAGGCGTCCGGGCCGCAGCGCTGACCTATTTCGGAAAGGAGCCGCGACGGTTGTCACTCGGCGAAGCAGCATTGCTGGTCGCGCTGCCGCAAGCACCGGAGAGCCGGCGTCCCGACCGCTTTGGCGCGGCAGCGAAACGAGCACGTGCCAGAGTGCTTGCGCGCGGCGCGGCGGCAGGTCTGATCTCCGACGCCGAAGTGCGCCGGGCCAGTGCGGAGGCCATGCCGCGTTCCCGCCGGGCGTTTGCCAAGCTTGCCGGGCATCTGAGCGATGCCGAAGTCGCCGCTGCCGCCTGGCGCAAGGTGCACCGACTGACCATCGAGCGAAATCTGCAGGCCAAGATGGAGCGGCTCGTCGCCCGCCATGTCGCGGCGATCGGCCGGCAGGTGTCCGCCGCGCTGATGGTTGTCGCGCATGATACCGGAGAGGTGTTGGCCCGGGTTGGTTCGGCAGGTCTTTTCGATAGCGCGCGTTTCGGTGCCATCGACATGACACGTGCGATGCGATCGCCGGGCTCGGCGCTGAAGCCGGTCGTCTACGGTCTCGCCTTCGAGTTCGGCCTGGCCCATCCGGAAACGCTGATCGACGACCGTCCGGTGCGCTTTGGAACCTATGCGCCAAAGAACTTCGATGAAGGCTATCGCGGTACGCTTTCATTACGCGAGGCGCTGGCGCTGTCGCTCAACGTGCCGGCGGTCAAAGTGCTCGACAAGGTCGGGCCGGGCCGGTTCGTCGGACGCCTGAGGCGGGCCGGTGTAACCGTCGAACTGCCGGAGGCGGGCGAACCCTCGCTTGCGGTTGCGCTCGGCGGGCTTGGCATCAGGCTCGAAGACATGGCCCGGCTCTATGCGGCTCTGGCGCGCGGCGGCGAACCGATTGCGCTGCGCCAGAGGCTGTTGCAACAGCCGAGACTTGCAAACGACGGTCACACGACGAAGCCTCTTCTTGGCAAGGTCGCGACCTACTACGTGACCGACATTCTCAAGGGTGCGCCGCCGCCGACGCACGCCCGGAACGGACAGATCGCTTACAAGACCGGGACGTCTTACGGCTATCGCGATGCCTGGGCTGCAGGGTTCGACGGGCAGCACACGATCGTTGCCTGGGTTGGCCGGCCCGACGCGGCATCAACACCGGGACTGACCGGACGGACGGCCGCAGCGCCGTTGTTGTTCGATGCCTTCCAGCGGGTTTCGGCGACACGGGCACCACTTGCGCGTGCGCCCAAAGATGCGCTCCTCGTGGGCGGTGCCAAGCTGCCCGAACCGCTGCGCCGTTTCGAGCGCCGCCGCCGCACGGTGACTGCCGGCGCTTTTCTCGTCAAACCGCCGCGCATTGCGTTTCCGCCGGACCGGTCCGAAGTGGGGATTGGCGAAGATGCGGATGCGATCGTCCTCAAGGCGAGCGGCGGCGCGCTGCCGCTGACCTGGTTGGCTGACGGCAAGCCGATTGCGGTGCGGCGACGCGGCCGGCACTTCGTGTGGCAATCAGCGCCTTCCGGCTTCGTTCGGCTGACCGTCATCGATGCGGAAGGGCGGACCGACCGCGTCAGGGTTCGGCTGCTGCGCGGCAGCGAGTGAGCGGCGCACCAAGGCCAATACCATCATCACCATCATCGAGGGATATTGCCGCTGCGACGCCGCGCGTCGTTCGCCGGGGACGCCGACGCCAATACTGTTACGTGCAGTGTCGACATGATCCAGGTCAAGGTTGCCACGCCTGCAACGCTGTCTGGTTGCGGCAACCGTCGATCGGCAGACGGTGCAGGGGGATGCCATGAATGCGACAACAGCCCTGACCTCGGCGTGCTGGGGTGACTGGCGATGTCCGCGCGCCGTTGAGGCGTGGATGGCCGGCGTGGGTGTGATCGGGCTGGGTGTGGCGGCCGTTGCAGGCATCGTGCCAACGTTCGTGCACACGGAAACCCCGCCGGTCGAAACCGCCAGGAGAGCGGAGGCGCCGCAATCGCTGCTAGACCAGGCAGCGCGCAGCCAGTGGGCGATCGGCGGTTATGGCGGCGTTGCCTATACGCATCCGACCGAGGTGCGCGTCGTCAATCCGGGCCGTACCGATCTCACGGTGAAGGATTTCGGCTGGATAGGGCGTCCGTTCAAGTCGCCGATCTACTACGGCATTCGCATCCAGCGCTGGTTGCCAGGCGGTCATGCCGGGGCGATGCTCGACTTCACGCATGCCAAGGCCATCGCCAAGCGCGATGACGTGGCGACATTCTCAGGCAAGATCAACGGCAAGGACGTTGCCGGAAAACAGCGCGTCGGAGACGTGTTCCGGCATCTGGAATTCAGCCACGGCCACAACATGCTGACCTTTAACGGGCTGATGAGCCTGGCGCCGACGTGGAGCCGGTTCCGACCCTACTTCGGTGCCGGGGCAGGGATCTCGTTGCCCCACACCGAGGTCGGGATTCACGCCGAGAATGCGCGAACCTACGAGTATCAGTTCGCCGGTTTCGTCGGCCAGGGCCTCGCCGGGCTGGAAGTGCGGCTGGGCCGCGCCTCGTTGTTCCTGGAATACAAGTTCAGCTATGCGCCGTACGACGTGCCGTTGTCGCACGAGCCCTACGGTTGGCTGCTGGTGACGGATCTCTGGCGGCAGTTCAAAGCCTGGTGGTCGGGCGAGAAGCCGCCGGGTGGGCATCTGTCGACGACGCTTTCAACGCATCACGGGATCGCCGGCGTGCTGGTGAAATCGCCGCCCGATGCCCTGCGAACGAACCGCTGATCGGGCGAAGTCAGGCCCCGCAACCGCACTCAGAAGCGACGCAACAGCCGCTCGATGTATTCCAGCTCAAGTTCCGGCCGGAAGCGTTCGCCGAGGCGCTTGCGCAGTAACTCGAGAATCTCGCGCGCCCGCTGGGCATCGATCTCGTCCGGCACTTTGACGCTGGTGCCGAGGTCCGGACCCTCAGAGCGTTGCGGGCGGCCAAGCGGGTCGAGCGGAGCGTCGCCGGACCGACCGAGCCGGTTCGGCATCTGGCGCAGCATCTGCTCGGCCATTTGATTGGTGCCCGAACGCAGCTGCTCGAGGGCGCGGGACTGCTCTTCCGTCGCCTCGCCCAGTTGGCCGTTGCGCAACGCGCGCTCGGCATTTTCCATCGATCGGCGCGCACCATCGAGTTCTTTCGATGGGGCCAGACCGAACTGACCGAGGCCGCGGCGCAGGCTGTCCAAACGCCGGCCGAGTTCACCCTGGCGACGCCCCAGACCGTCGGGCGACATCTGCTGGCCGTCCTGGCCGCGACCGGTCTGGCCACTGCCGCTGCGGCCCTGGCGCCGGTTTTGTTGCCCGCGCCCGCCTTGCTGGCCTTGGCGGCCACGCCGGCCCTCCTGTTGACGCTGCTGGCCTTGTTGACCCTGGCGCTGGGCGCCGAAGGTGTCGTCCATAAGGCGTTGCTGGCGGCCGATCAGATCGCCGAGTTGATCCATCATCTGCATCATCTGGCGCGAACGGTTGCCCTGGCCCTGCTGCTGGCGCGCCATGCGACCGGACTGCAGCCGGTCGAGAAGATCACGCAGCTGGCTCAGCATTTCCTGGGCGGACTGCTTCGAACCCTGACGCAACATCTTCTCTAGATTGTCGAGCATGCGCTGCAGATCCTGGCTGCTCATCATCTGGTTGGGGTCAAGGTTCTGCTGCTGGTTGTTGGGCGGTTGGCGCTGCGCCTGCTTGGCCAGTTCATTGAGAAACTGCGCGAGTGCCTGACGCAACTGGCGCATGAGTTCCGCAATTTCCTTTTGCGAGGCGCCGCGTTCGATCGCCTTTGCAAGCTTTTCCTGGATTTCGCGAAGACGGCGCTCGGCTTCCGACAGGCCGCCGCCGTTTTCGATGCGAAGTGCCAGATGCCACAGCTGCTCGATCGAACTGGCGATCGCCTTGCGGCCGGGGTCGGCTCTGAGTCGGTGGCGGACGCTGCGCAGCCCGAGGTAGGCGGCCTTGTCCTTGATCGTGTCTTGCGGATGAAGCGTCAGCGCATCGAGGGCGCGAACGACCAGGCCGCGATAGCGGGGATCAAACACCAGGCGGCGGCGCTGCTCGAGACCGGCCCTGGCCAGCGGGTTGAAGAACAACCGCTCGGGAAGGACGATGTCCTTGGCCTTGCTCTTGCCGATGTTGCCGGCGTGATCGCGCGCGACGAGTGTCATGCGCACGGGCATACCCGCCCATGGGTGAGAGCCCAGTTCGTGGAAGCTCCAGGTCTCCGGCTTCTTGGCGCCGGGAGGCGGCACACGCAGGACGATTTTCGGTGGACGTTCGAGCGGCGGGCGGGCGCCCTTGAGGACTTCGGGGCGGGCCCAGCTGGTTTTCGGATCGCCAGGCTCCAACGGCAAGCGCTCAAAGGTCGCTTCGGCAGACGCGATGCCATAGTCGTCCTCGATGCGATAGAACAACTTCATCGCGCCGCGACGGGTCTTCTCGAGGTCCTTGGTGAAGGCGATACGCGGTGCCGTGTCGGGGATGACGTTGAACGACCAGCTCGCGAGTTCCGCACCGTTCGCCTTGAGGCGCGCGGCGGTGGTGCCGACCTCCAGAATGCCCTTGATCTGATTGCCCGTGGTCTGGCTGGTCGCCTTTTTCTCGCCTGCGGCCTTGGCGCTGTCGGCCTCCGTAACGGGTTCGCCGCGCACCTGGCCATCGGCGCCGATGAATTCCAGCGTCAGTTCGACGTCGGACTTGCCGCCCATGCGCACGACGATGGCGCTTTTTTCCGGCACTTCGATGGGCACCGCTGCGGCTTCCGGCTCGATGAGATTGATGGATGTAGAGCCATCCGCGACCAGTATCGGTGGCCGGCGTGTATATGGCGGCGGCGTGACCCAAGCATCAAGGCGCAGGCCGGCGACCTCGCCGATCGACACCAGACGGAAGGCGGACCAGACACGATCGCGGGCCGCATCGCCGACAAGCACGAGCAAGGCGACAACGCAGGTCACGAGAACCGCGCGCAACCCGATGCGGTCGAACTTGTCGGTGCGCGGCACGGGGGGTGAGACGTGGAGGCGTTCCAGATCCTTGCGCACGCGGTCGCGATGCACATTCCAGATCGCGGCTGTGACGCCCTCGGGTGGCGCGCTGCTCAGCGTATCCTCAAAGGCAGAGGCCGGGCGATGGTGCACCGGTGAGCGCACCTCCAGACGGTGGATTGCCTCATCACGTGTCGGCAACGGCGTCGACAACACGAAGGCGGCGGCGAGCGCCAAAGCAACGCCGAATGCCCCCAGAACAGACCAATGGGCGATCTCGGAAAGCAACGGCCAAACGCCGAACAGGGAGATCAACAGGAACAACGCCGCGATTGTGATCACGGTCCATAGTCGCGGCCACAGGCGCTCGAAATAGAGCGCAAAGCGGCTCCACGAGATCTTCCTGCGAAAGCTTCGTTCCTCCGGCGTCAACCGCCTCGATTTTTGCGCCATCCTGCAGGCCTGTGCGTTGTTGGCGGCGGCCCGCGCCTTGAACTGCCGGGCCAATTCGCGATTTCAACCGCTGTGCAAGGTTGAAGTCAAACCTTGCGACCTCTCAAATAATCCCTGAAGGGGCGACCGTTTCCGACACCTGCCGCGATCCGGATCTTTGGCACGCAGACGGAGCCCCGCATTGCCCCGGAGACTTGCACACCGAAAGGCGGCGGTATAGGGGCAAACGCTCGTCAAGTCACACCAGATTACCCGGAAAGCCAGGGCGGCAGTCGATCGAGCGCAATCAATTCTTCGTAGGTGGTTCTCGGGCGGACCACGGCAAACTCGGCGCCGTTCACCAAAACCTCGGGGACCAACAGGCGGGAGTTGTATGTCGACGACATTACGGCGCCGTATGCCCCACAGGCGGTAAAGGCAAGCAGGTCACCGGCGCCCATGACCGGAAGCGCGCGATCCTCAGCCAGGTAATCACCGGACTCGCAGACCGGACCGACGATGTCTTGAACAATGTTCGGGTGATCGTTGCGCGCTTCGATGACGGGAATTGCCTGGTGGTCGGCGTCATAGAGCGTCGGCCGGATCAGATCGTTCATGGCGGCATCGACGATCGTGAAGGTCTTGGCAGGGGTCGATTTGGAGTAGATCACGCTGGTGACCAGGATACCGGCGTTGGCGGCGATCATCCGGCCCGGCTCGAGCACCAGCTTGAGGCCCAGTCCGCCGACCGTGTCGCGCACGACATCGGCATAGGCGCAGGGGCTTGGCGGTGGATCGTTGTCCGCGAAATAAGGCACACCGAGCCCGCCGCCCAAGTCCAGGTGGGACAGGTGATGGCCCTGGCGCCGGAGGTCGTCGGCCAGGTCCGCCATCAACGAAAACGCCTTGCGATAAGGATCGAGATCGGTGATCTGGCTGCCGATGTGCATGTGAATGCCGGAAATCTCGATGCCCGGAAGGCGTCCGGCTTCCGCATACAGTGCTGCGGCTTCCAGAAACGGGACGCCGAACTTGTTGCCCGACTTGCCGGTGGAGATCTTGGCGTGGGTCTTGGCATCAACGTCCGGATTGACGCGGATCGCGATGCGCGCGGTCCCGTCCATTTCATCGGCAACCGCGCTCAAGGCTTCCAGTTCCGGCCGGCTTTCGACGTTGAAGCCGAGAATGTCCTCGGACAATGCATATGCCATCTCGTCACGGGTCTTGCCGACGCCGGCGAAGATGATCCTGTCGGCCGGCACGCCGGCAGCGCGGGCGCGGCGCAACTCGCCTTCGGAGACGACGTCCATGCCGGCGCCGCGTGCCGCCATCGTTGCCAGCACCGCTTGGTTCGAATTGGCCTTGACCGCGTAACAGATCAGGTGATCGCTGCCGGCAAACGCCTCGTCGAGCACGTCGTAGTGACGCAGCAGGGTCGCGGTCGAATAGCAGTAGAACGGCGTGCCGACGGTCTCGGCAAGGTGGCGCACAGGCACGTCTTCCGCGCACAATTCGCCGTTGCGGTAGTGAAAATGATGCATGGGCGGGGACCACGACGGGGTTGAGATGTCGGTCGGGCGGCAGATCGGCACACGTTTATCGCGGTTGTGCGCGAAAAGCGAGCCGCCTCAACGCAGATCAATAACGCCAATTGGTTGATTTTGGCCGATGTTTTGGAGCAGGCTGCCCGCTGCAAGGACGTGGCGAAACCGGATCAGCCACACGGCCGGCCAGCCGGCGCTATTGCAGGAGCTTGTCCAGGATAAAGCCTTGATGCGGTTTGGGCGCCTTGCCGGCGGGCTTGCCCTGGCCGGAATCAGCGGTTGCCTGCTGCTCTGCCGGCGCTTGCGGCGGGTATTCCAGCGAGCCACGAACGCCACAGCCGGCGACGAGCACCGTTGACAGGACAAGACAAACCGCAACGGTTTGATTGTTCAGCAATTTGCCCATCGTCCCCATACTCGCGACCCACTTGCACGGCTACCGGACGCCGACAATTGCGCCAGATGCGGCAGCCATTGGCAGCCTCAACACGCCCGGCACCCTTAGCGTTCTAGACGGCCGATAACTGCTTTTCCAGCCGTTTGACCCATGCTCGGGCCATTTTACGCACATTCTGTGGCGCAGTTCCCCCATAGCTGGTTCTACTCGCAACCGACTTTTCGACGCTTAGCACAGAAAAAACATCCTTGGTGATGCGCGGTTCGATGTCCTGCAAATCGACCAGCGGGAGATCGGCGAGTTCGCAGCCGCCGGCCTCCGCGAGCGCCACGATGCGGCCGGTCACGTGGTGGGCATCGCGAAATGGCAACTTGAGTTTGCGGACCAACCAGTCGGCAAGGTCCGTTGCAGTTGAAAAGCCCGCCCCGGCGGCGCGCGCCATCGCATCAGGGGCAGGATCGAGATCACCGGCCATGCCGGCCATTGCCGCAACCGCCACCGCGAAGCTGTCGAGGGCGTCAAAGGTGACCTCCTTGTCCTCCTGCATGTCCTTGGAATAGGCCAGGGGAAGGCCCTTCATGACCAGCGTCAGGGCGTTGAAGGCACCGGCAATGCGGCCGACCTTGGCGCGAACCAGTTCGGCTGCATCCGGATTGCGCTTTTGCGGCATGATCGACGACCCGGTCGTCCAGGCATCGCTAAGGCGCACGAAACCGAACTGAGGCGAGCTCCAAATGACGATTTCCTCGGCGAAACGAGACAGGTGCGTCGCGCAGATCGTGGCGGCCGCGAGCGTTTCCAGGACGAAATCGCGATCCGAGACACTATCGAGCGAGTTGGCGGTCGGGCGATCGAACCCGAGCGCGGCAGCCGTCATTTTGCGATCTATGGGAAACGACGTACCAGCCAGCGCCGCAGCGCCGAGCGGACATTCGTTCATACGCCGACGGGCATCGGCGAGCCGGCCGCGATCACGCGCCAGCATCTCGACGTAGGCCAGGAGATGGTGGCCAAAGGTGACCGGTTGCGCCGGCTGCAGATGCGTGAAACCGGGCATGACCGTTGCGGCATGGGCCTCAGCCTTGCGCGCGAGCGTCAGTTGCAGCTCGCCCAGTTTGCTGTCGAGCGCATCGATGGTCGCCCTGATGTAGAGGCGGAAATCGGTGGCGACCTGATCGTTGCGCGAACGGGCGGTGTGCAGGCGACCGGCGGCCGGACCGATCAAATCGCGCAGGCGTCCCTCGACATTCATGTGCACGTCTTCGAGGGCGGACTGCCAGTCGAATGTGCCGGCGGAAATTTCCTCCCGGATCTTGTCGAGCCCTCTGGCGATCTCGCGGGCGTCGCCACGCGTGATGATGCCCTGCTCCGCCAGCATCGCGGCATGGGCCTTCGAGCCGTCGATGTCCTCGCCGGCGAAGCGTTGATCGTAGCCGACAGAGGCATTGATTTCCTCCATGATGGCGGAGGGTGACATCTGGAAGCGGCCACCCCACATTGAGTTGGCATTCGTCTTGTTCATCTTCGGGTCATCCTGAAGGTTTGATCATCGCGGGGGCGGCAACGGTTCGCGTTTGCCTTTTCCGCATCGAGTTCATCATCCGCGGCAGTTCGCCAGCGCAAGGGCACAGGGCATGGGTACGGAACGAAGCGCGACCTGGAAGACATATCTCATTGCGGCGGCCGCATCGGCAGTCATCGGGTTTGCTGCCATATACTTGATCGCCGGCGGCGACGGCAATGGCTCCGATGTCGAGACGGCACGCAAGAGCCCTGCCAGTGTCGGCAGCGAAGGCAAGGACGCGAGCGCGCCTGCGAATGACAAGCTCAATGTTGGCAAGATGACCACGTTCGTCTTCAAAGACGCTCCGATGGCGCTGCCCGATGCCACGTTCAACAACGCCGATGGCAAACAGATCTCGATCAAGGAGTTTGGCGGCAAAGTCGTTTTGCTGAACCTGTGGGCGACCTGGTGTGCTCCGTGCCGCAAGGAAATGCCCCATCTCGACCAGCTGCAAGCGGAACTCGGCTCCGACCGGTTCGAGGTCGTCGCTGTCAGCGTCGATCGCGGCAGCCCGGCCAAGTCTCGCAAGTTCCTTGACGACATCAAGGTCAAATCGCTGAAGCTCTATCACGATCCTTCCGCGCAGCTCGGTTTCACGCTCAAGACAATCGGCATGCCGTCGACGTTGCTGATCGACGGCCGCGGCCGTGAACTGGGGCGCCTCGTCGGGCCGGCCGAGTGGCACAGTGAAGACGCCAAGCGGCTCATTCGTGCGTTCATCGCCAAGGCCGAAGGCTGATCGCGCCGGCTGCATTCCAAACGTCATTGTCGTGTCGGTTGCGAACGGCGGCCGGATTGGCGCCGGCATTGACTCGCGCACGGCTGCGCGCAACAAAGCCGGCGAACCCTCAGGCATTCGCCCCACAACCCACGTCCCACGACCCACGACCCACGACCCACGACGAGAGAAGAGAACCAATGGCCCACGACGATCTGCAAGCGACAATTGACGCTGCCTGGGAGGCGCGCGACGGGATATCGCCCGACACCAAGGGTGCTGAGCGCGATGCGATCGAGACGGCGCTCACGTTGCTGGACAGCGGCGCAGCGCGGGTGGCCGAAAAGCAGGGCGATGCATGGGTCGTCAACCAGTGGCTGAAGAAAGCGGTGCTGTTGTCGTTCCGATTGGCGGACATGGATATCATGGCCTACGGGGATGGCAGCGGCGCCAAAAATCAGGGCTGGGACAAGGTTCCGCTCAAATACGATGGCTGGACGGCGGAACAGTTTCGCGAAGCCGGTTTCCGGGCCGTGCCGGGGGCGGTCGTGCGCCGATCAGCCTATATCGCACCGGGCGTCGTCTTAATGCCGTCGTTCGTCAATCTCGGCGCCTACGTCGATAGCGGTACGATGGTCGACACGTGGGCGACGGTCGGCAGCTGTGCCCAGATCGGCAAGGACTGCCATATTTCAGGCGGCGCCGGGATCGGCGGTGTATTGGAGCCATTGCAGGCCAATCCCGTGATCATCGAGGACAATTGCTTCATCGGCGCGCGTTCGGAAGTGGCCGAAGGCGTCATCGTCGGCGAAGGCAGTGTCCTGTCGATGGGCGTCTACCTCGGCGCTTCGACGAAGGTCATCGACCGGGCGAGCGGAGAGATCCACATCGGCAAGGTGCCGCCCTACTCGGTCGTCGTGCCGGGTGCACTGCCGGCGGGCAACGCGCCTTCGCTTTATTGCGCAGTGATCGTCAAGACCGTCGATGCACAGACGCGCTCGAAGACGAGCATCAACGAACTGCTGCGCGATTGACCGGCGGGCTGCATCGTCATTCGTTCGACCGCAATCAAGAGGCCGCCAGGGGACATGCTGAAACTTTATTATGCGCCGGGCAGCTGTGCCCTGGCATCCCATATCGCGCTTGAGGACGCGGGCGCGGATTACGAGACCGTGCGGGTGGATTTCAGTGCGTCCGAACAGCAGTCGGCGGCGTACCTGGCGATCAACCCCAAAGGCCGGGTGCCATCGCTCGTAACGGACAACGGCACGCTGACCGAAACACCGGCGGTGCTTGCCTACATCGCGCAAACCTATCCGAATGCGGCGCTGGCGCCAGTGTCGGATGCGTTCGAATTCGCCCGAGCGCAGGAATTCAACAGCTACCTGTGCTCAACCGTCCACGTTGCCCATGCCCACCGTGGGCGTGGCCATCGATGGGCCGACGATCCCGCCGCGATCGCGGAAATGCAACGCAAAGTCCCCGAGTCCGTGCTCGGCGCGTTCCAACTGATCGAGGACGGCATGCTCGCGGGCCCGTGGGTCCTCGGCGAGGCCTATTCGATCTGCGATGCCTACCTCTATACCGTGGCGCGGTGGCTGGAGGGCGACGGTATCGACCCTGCCCGGCAACTGCCGCGGGTTGCCGACCATCGTGCCCGGATGGAGGCCCGCCGGGCGGTCAAGCAGGTCCTCGCCGACCATTTCGGGTAGCCGTCAACGCAGCTCCGGCAGCAGGTACGTGGTCCGATCCCACCGCCCGAAAGCGCGTCGCTTTTTGCCTCACGCCGCTATTCGCGCTTCGCGCGGCGGCTCCGGCGGGGCGGCCTTTCGGCCGGGTCGCGTTGCTCCCTTGAGAGTGAATCCGTTTTCTCACTTCGGGTTTCATTGCCTCACGCCGCTATTCGCGCTTCGCGCGGCGGCTCCGGCGGGGCGGCCGTTCGGCCGGGTCGCGTTGCTCCCTTCGGGTTGTTTGCCTCACGCCGCTATTCGCGCTGCGCGCGGCGGCTCCGGCGGGGCGGCCGTTCGGCCGGGTCGCGTTGCTCCCTTCGGGTTGTTTGCCTCACGCCGCTATTCGCGCTGCGCGCGGTGGCTCCGGCGGGGCGGCCGTTCGGCCGGGTCGCCTTGCTCCCTAGTGAGCGAATGCGTTTTGCGGCGACATGCTGTTAGGCGCGTCGCAAAAGAATGCGCCTCGCTTCGGGTTTGATTGCCTCACGCCGCTAGGCGCGCTGCGCGCGGCGGCTCCGGAGGGGCGGCCGTTCGGCAGGGTCGCGTTGCTCCCTTATGAGTCAATCCGTTTTGCTGCGACATGCCTTGGATCGCAGGGTGAAGACCGCCCGTATCAATGGCCGCTCGGCCACTTTGGTTGCCCCGGATTTGCAAATCAATACAACCTGAAGCTGTTGGCACAAGGACCCAAAAAGCCTTGCGCTGAGGACTTTTCCGTTAACTGTGCGTTTACAGTTTCGGTATATTCTACCTGTGATTGCAAAACACCCTAACTCGCAATCATGCTTGCCCCAGCCCCGACCGATCGCTTCCCCATGTCAGCCAGATCGGTCGGGGCGTTCCAAACGTCAGCCCGGCTGGCGGACTGTGGGGGCCCGACAGGGCGGTGCGCCGCAGACCGACGCCACCGACATCTCTTCGTGTTCAAAAACAAAAAAGCTGGAGGCGCAACGCGACCTCCAGCCCTCCCCCGCCTGGCGCGACAGCATCACTGTGCGCCCAAGCCCGAACGCCCGATGTCTCGCCCGCGACGTGCCGCTGACAACGGCTCCGCTCTGGCTATAGTCTTTCAGGTTGAGCTGAAACCATCCCGCTCCCCTCCAGAACACCCAGTAAAATGATGCCGTGGGCGGTCGGGAGGGGAGCGGACCGGCGATGCGATTCCACCTCAGGCTGAACTCTAGGCGTCGACCTTTTGAGGACCAGATTGGGTGATCTGGGCGACCTGCGGTTTGGCCGCCGTGGCGCCCGACCTGCCGCGGCGGCGCGCCTGCGGCGGCTGAAATGCGCGCCGGCTGTGATGTTCGCAATAGGGCAGGCCCGGCACCTTGTTGCGATTGCAGAAATGGAAGTCGGGCATCTGCGGATCGCCGATCGGCCAGCGACAGTTGCTCTCCGTCAGATCCTGCAACGTCTTGCGCTCTGCGAGCGGAATATCGATCTCGTCAATCGGCGCAGTATAGGGCTCGGCATCCTGATATAGAGACTGCAATGCCGGATTGCCCGGTTTGGCGAAGCGGGGTTTGGCGGTGCGCTTGGCCGTTGCGGCGCGCGTGCGCGGGCGGGATGATTTCAACCGCGTGGTCGTCGCGCGGCCCGACAGGCCGAGACGGTGGACTTTGCCGATCACGGCATTGCGCGTGACACCGCCAAGGCGGCCCGCGATCTGACTGGCGCTGAGGCCTTCACCCCAGTATTTCTTAAGGAGCTCGACACGTTCATCGGTCCAGGACATTTGGCTGGCCCTCCTTACAGGGTCACGTCTACGCAGCGCCCGCAATGCAGGCGCGCAACCAATCTGATTTCCCGCACGGCATCAGCGCGCGAAGGCGCGCGCTCGAACCACGAGAATTCGACGACAAAACTGAACTGAAACGCTAACTTTGAACTGACGCTCTACTACGCCGGCAAGCGCATACGAAGGCGCGCTTCGCCATGTTCTCGGCACGCCGGCCGCGGCCTGTGCATGCCCGCAAGCCGCATTCCGCCGCGGCTTGATGACGGGACTAAAGCGCAGGGGCCGGAGCTAGACAAGGCTGCTTGGTGTTGGGACGCCCGCTGTTGACATTCCCAGTGACTTTGCGGCAACAGGCCGATTCGATTTCTGTGTATAGTCTTTAATGAGCGAAAATAAGACATTGACCTGGGCGCTCTGATCCCGGGCGGCGACAGGTTGTGCAGGCAAGCCGCCGGTTGCCAAGCATCACCTGGCCGGATGCGCCGGCCGGGCGCGCGTGCGGATGGTTGGAAGCGCGTTGACAGGTGCTGCCTGCGACAATAGCATCATGCCTAGCCGCCCGTCCGAGGCGGCTTTTTTGGTTTGTCGAGTTTGGAGCATTTGGCCATGGCCGAGCACGCGGATCTGCCTAAAGACGCCCCGCATCCAGCCGTAATGACAACGTATGGCCGCCAGAACATAATTTTTGAACGCGGCGAGGGCGCCTGGCTGATTGCCAAGAACGGCGACCGTTACCTGGATTTCGGAAGCGGAATTGCCGTCAATACCCTCGGACATGCCCACCCCGACCTCGTCGCGGCGCTGACAGAACAGGCCGGGCGGCTCTGGCATACATCCAATCTCTATCGGATCGAGGGGCAGGAACGACTTGCCGACATGCTGTGCGAAGCGTCGTTCGCCGAGCGGGTGTTCTTCTGCAATTCCGGCGCGGAGGCCTGCGAGGGCGCGATCAAGCTGGCACGGCGCTATCACTTCGCCAACGGCAATCCGGAACGCAACCGGATCATCACGTTCGAGGGCTGTTTTCACGGACGCACGCTGGCGACGATTGCCGCTGCCGGCAATCCCAAGCATCTCGAAGGCTTCGGGCCGGAGGCGCCCGGGTTCGACCGGGTCGCCGTCGCTGATCCGGATGCGGCACAGGCCGCGGTGAGCGAACAGACGGCTGCAATCATGATCGAGCCGGTGATGGGCGAAGGCGGCATCCGTGTCATCCCTGCGGCGAGCCTGCAAGGCCTCCGGGAACTGTGCGACCAACACGGCCTGCTGCTGATCGTCGACGAGGTGCAGACCGGCGTCGGGCGCAGCGGTCGCCTGTTCGCGCACGAGTGGGCCGGCATCAAGCCCGACGTCATGGCGATCGCCAAAGGCATCGGCGGCGGCTTCCCGCTCGGCGCCGTAATGGCAACGGCGGAAGCCGCGAAGGGCATGGTGCCCGGGACGCACGGCTCGACCTTTGGCGGCAATCCGCTTGCCGTCGCCGTCGGTTGCGCCGTTCTCAACAACGTGCTGGCACCCGGATTTCTCGAAGACGTCGAGCGCAAGGCACTGCGGCTCAAACAGGCACTCGCCGGCCTCAAGGATCAGTATCCGGACATCGTCGAGGAAATTCGCGGACTTGGGCTGCTCACCGGACTCAAAGTGAAACCGGCGCTAGGCGACGTCATTAACGCTTGCATGGACGAGAAACTGTTGACGGTCGTCGCGGGCGATAATGTCATGCGATTGATCCCGCCGCTGAACGTTACGGACGAAGAACTCGCAGACGCGGTCGAGCGCATCGGCACGGCGTTCAAGACGCTTAGCGACAAGCAGGCTGCATAGGTCAATCCATAGAATGCAACTGAGACTGACAGGGCAGACTTCCGTGATGGCGCCCCGCCACTTCCTAGATATTCACGCGGTCGAGGCAAAAACTCTGCGCAGCATCCTCGATGCCGCCCACACAATGAAGCGCGCCGGCAAGCGCGTGCCGCCGGAACTCCGGCCCGACGGAATCGAGGATGCTGTCCTCGTGATGATTTTCGAGAAGCCGTCAACGCGCACGCGGGTTTCATTCGATGTGGCGATGCGCCAGCTCGGCGGGCAGACGATCGTTCTCAACCACAGTGATCTACAGTTGGGACGCGGTGAGAGCGTATCCGACACGGCCAAGGTGCTGTCGCGCTATGCGGATGCGATCATGGCGCGCACGAACTCCCACGACACGCTCGTGGAACTTGCCGACAACGCGTCCATCCCGGTGATCAATGGACTGACCGACAAGAGCCATCCCTGCCAGATCGTCGCCGACATCATGACGTTCGAAGAGTCCCACGGCACGATCGCAGGACGCTCGATTGCCTGGGTCGGTGACGGCAACAACGTCGCCGCGTCGTGGATCCATGCCTCCTCGCTGCTCGGGTTCGAACTGCGGATCGCCTGTCCCGGGCAATTGCGACCCGACAAGGACGTGGTCGCGTGGATGAATTCCAACAACGCCGACGTGACGATCACCGACGATCCCGCCACCGCCGTCAAAGGAGCAGACTGCGTTGTCACCGACACCTGGGTGTCGATGGGCCAGACCGATGAAGGTTACCGCAAGCAGCTCCTTGGACCCTACGCGGTGACACCGGACATCATGGACAAGGCGGCGGAGGGCGCGGTTTTCATGCACTGCCTGCCGGCCTATCGCGGCCACGAGGTGAGTGGTGAGGTGATCGACGGGCCGCAGTCCGTCGTTTTCGACGAAGCGGAAAACAGGCTGCACGCGCAAAAGGCAATTCTGGCGTGGTGCCTGGGCGGCAGCTAGATCATCGTGCCTTAAGTTGGAACCGCTGTCGCGGCTCCAACTTGAGGCACAAAGATGATCGCCTCTAAAGAATCGAGCAACTTTCTGCTTTAATTCGGAATCTGTCCGAATTCCGGATTAAAGCAGGTTGCTCTAGCGTCCCCGGTCCGAACGATCATTGCACGCCCGTCCGCGTGTCGATGCCGACCCGTCGCAATGACCGGGCCGGGCCAGCAGCGGCTGCCCCGCAAAACAATTGAAATGCGGACACAAGACGGTTTGGTCAGGAGAATGAAATGAGGGAGAGCGATCCGGATCACGCATCCGGCCGTCCCGCGGGGGATGACGCCGTGCTGCCCTTTTCAACGGTCCAGTCGAAGGCGCTCGGCCGCCTCGTACGGCTGGGTCCGCTGGTCGATACCATCATTTCCAGCCACGACTATCCCGATGTCGTGAACGAAGTGCTAGGGCAAGCCGTGGCGCTGACCGCGATGCTCGGGACGACGTTGAAGTTCGACGGTGATCTCATTATCCAGACGAAGACGGACGGCCCGATTTCGATGCTGGTCGTCAACTTCGAAACACCCGGCCGGTTGCGTGCACATGCGAGTTTCGATGATGCGCGCATTGCGCGCGCAGATACCGGCCGACCGACAGACTACGGCGCGCTACTCGGTACCGGTTATCTGGCGATTACGATCGATCCCGGACGCGGCATGGAACGCTATCAAGGGGTTGTCGCGCTTGAAGGCCAGGATCTCGCAGCGGCCGCGCACCAGTACTTTCGCCAGTCCGAGCAACTGCCAACGTTCGTGCGCCTTGCCGTCGCGCGCCATCAAGATCGCGACGAGGCCGGCGGTGCCTGGCAATGGCGCGCCGGGGGCATCCTGGTGCAGCACGTCACGCCGGTCGGCGGCAACGACCACAAGGATGACGAGGACGATTTCCTGCTCGGAGAGGAGGACGACGACTGGCGCCGGGTGCAGTTCCTCGCCGAGACCGTCGAGGACCACGAAATCCTCGATCCTATGCTGGCGCCGGAACGCCTGCTCTACCGGTTGTTCCACGAAGAAGGCGTGCGTGCATCGAAGCCGCGTGCCCTCGAGGCATTCTGCCGTTGCTCGCAGGCGCGTATCCAGGCGCTGTTTCGTTCGTTCAAACCGGAAGAGATCGCCGAGTTCCGCGACGACAACGGCGACATCATCGTGACGTGCGAATTCTGCAGCACGGCCTACCGGTTCGACGAACAGGCGGCGGCAGGGTAGCGTTGCGCGCGCCACTACCGAGCACAAAGCACCGAGGCACGTTGGTGGACAGGAGACTCGGACCCGCGGTCTAGGGCGTTTCAGGTTTAGCTGGAACCGTCCCACTCCCCCACCCGGCCGCCCAAAACCACGATTGCATGGGCGGCCGGGCGGGGGAGTGGGCAGGCGGTGCGATTCCGCCTAAGGCGGAAATGATCTATCGCGGCCGGAAGGTCAGGCTTCCGCCCAATCGGCAAGCTTGCCAAGGAACGTCATGCACTTGTCAAGTTCACACTTGTCGATCCACTCGTTGGGCGTATGGGCCTGCGCAATGTCGCCCGGACCGCAGACGACGGACGGTGACTGCGCGGCGTGGAACAGGCTCGCCTCGGTGGCGTAGGAGACCGCGTGCGTCTCGTTCTGGCCGACAAGATTGAGAGCGAGCGAGAGGATCTCCGATTCCGGATCAGCCGCAAACGCAGGTACGTGGTTCCAACGCACGATCTCGATGCCGGCTTCGGGCGCCTTTTCGCGCATGCGGCCTTCGACTTCACCCGCCTTGGCGCGGAAGCGCGCCTCGACCTCGTCAGGATCGACGCCAGGCATGCCGCGGATTTCCCAGCCAAACCACGTTTCGGCCGGCACGATGTTACTCGCTGCACCGCCGCGTATCTCGGTCACCTGCAGCGTCGTATAGGGTGGGTCGAAGCGTTCGTCGTAGGGTGATTTCTTGAGTTCTTCCTCCATGACCGCCAGCTCCGCGAGGAGCTCGCCGGCCGCCGATATCGTATTGACACCGAGCGGTGCCATGCTCGAGTGCGCAGGCCGGCCGGTAATCGTCACACCCCAGCGAACGGGACCCTTGTGGGCGTCGACAACGGTCATGCTGGTCGGCTCGCCGACAATGACCATGCGCGGCCGGGTCAGGCGACCGCCAAACTCGTCGATCATCGGGCGCACGCCCGTGCAGCCGATCTCCTCGTCATAGGAAAAGACGATATGGAGCGGCACCTTCAGACTTCGCTGCTTGAAATCCGGAACGGCGGCCATGACGCAGGCGAGGAAGCCCTTCATGTCGCAGGCCCCGCGGCCGTAAAGGCGGCCGTCCTTCTCCGTCAGCCTGAAGGGATCCGTGTCCCAGTCCTGACCGTCGACAGGCACGACATCGGTGTGGCCGGAGAGCCCGACACCCGGCACATCCGGTGGGCCGATCGTCGCAAACAAACTCGACTTTTGTCCCGTCTCGTCCGGCACCCGGTGGCTCTCAACGCCGTGGGCCGTGAGATAATCTTCGACATAGGTGATCAGCGGAATGTTCGAATTGCGGCTCGTCGTATCAAATGAGACGAGCTTGTCGAGGATGTCCGTGGCGGCCGCTGCTGACATGAAGCTGGGTTTCCTGTTCAAGTGGTGGGGTGTGCCAGTCCGGTCCGTGCGGCCGGCGCACGGCGTTACGGTCAGTTGACCGTCTGCAGCCCGTCCGGGCTGTCGAGTGAAAACGCAGGGATTTCTATTTCGAATGTCTCGCCGGTCTCCGAGAGCATTTGATACCTGCCGACCATGATGCCCGACGGTGCATCCAGCGGGCACCCGGAGGTGTAGGAATAAGAACCGCCCGGCTCGATTTGCGGCTGCTCGCCGACGACGCCGGCGCCGCGCACCTCCTGGACCTGGCCCGTCGCGTCGGTGATGTGCCAATAGCGCGAGCGCAGTTGCACGGTTTCGCTACCTTCGTTCTCGATCACGACCGTGTAGGCCCAGAAATACCTGCTGATCTCGGGGCGAGATTCCGATTCGAGATATTGCGGCGTGACGCTTACCCGGATGTTCCGCGTTACAGCTTCATACATGCGAGATCTCGATGACGTTCCGGCTGATGTTGGTGGCAACGCCAGCCCACGGCCGGGCTGGCGTGCGCGCCATACTAGAGACGCATCCACCGGCGTCAACGCAAGGCGGCTGCCCGGCAAAAGGACATCTCCGCGCGTGGCAAACCGAACCATTGCCCGGCCTGCGGCCGTGCATGCGCACTTGCAGATGGCCGGATCTGCTGTTATCGCCGGCGAAACACGGGGGCTCGCGGTGTTCGACGCAAAAATCAGGCCATTGATCGATCCACCGCTCAATGCCGCCGGGCGAAGGCTGGCACGGGCCGGCGTTACGGCCAATGCGGTCACCTTTGCGGGGTTCGGCCTCGGCATGATCGGCGCCGTCATGGTCGCGGCCGGTTGGCCGGGGCCGGCGCTCATCATCATCTTGATCAGTCGACTTGCCGACGGACTCGATGGAGCGGTGGCACGTGCGACGCAGAAAACCGATCTCGGCGGTTTCCTCGATATCGTCCTTGATTTCATCTTCTATAGCGCCGTGCCACTGGCCTTTGCCATCCTCGACCCGGCGGCGAACGCGCTGGCCGCTGCCGTGCTCCTGGCAAGTTTCTTCGCCAACGGCTCGACGTTCCTCGCCTATGCCATCATGGCGGAAAAGCAGGCGATCGAAACGACGGCGCAAGGTGTCAAATCACTCTACTACATGTCCGGTCTGGCCGAAGGTGCCGAGACGATTGTTGCAATCGTCCTGTTCTGCCTGTTTCCCGCTTACTTCCCGATCATTGCATATTGCTATGCAGGGCTGTGCTTTGCGTCTGCATTCGGCAGAATTGTGCTGGCGTGCGGTACGCTGAAATAGGTAGCAGGGTTTTGCCTCACCGTGCCGTTCGCGCGAATCATCTTGGCGACATTCGCTGCCGCGATGTCGCGGGGCATCTTGGCGACATTCGCTGCCGCGATGTCTCTGCCCCCGGGCGACATTCGCTGCCGCGATGTCTCTGCCCCGGGGCGACATTCGCTGCCGGACAGGGTGAAACCGACGAGATGTCGTGGGCGCTAGCACTTCGAGCGGGCGAGCGCCTGTTCGATGTCGGCAATCAGATCGGCGGCCGCCTCGAGGCCGACCGACAATCTCACCAGGCCATCGGTGATGCCGAGCCGGGCACGCTCTTCGTCGTTCAAGCGCTGGTGGGTGGTGGTTGCCGGGTGCGTAACAAGGCTCTTGGCATCGCCGAGATTGTTCGAGATGCGGATTAAGCGCAGGGCATTGAGGAAGGCAAAGGCGCGAGGCTTGCCGCCCTTGAGCTCGAATGAAACGATCTGGCTGCCGCCGCGCATCTGCTTTGCTGCGAGTTCCGCCTGCGGGTGGTCGGGTCTGCCACAATAGATCGTGTGCAAGACGGCAGGATGCTCAGCCAGCGTGTTGGCGATGGCGGCGGCGCTTTCGCACTGCTGTCGGACGCGCAGCGGCAAGGTTTCCAGGCCTTTCAACAACGTCCAGGCATTGAACGGGCTCAATGACGGGCCGGTATGCTTGAGGTAATTGTGCAGGTGGTCCTTGACGTAATCCTCAGAGCCGAGCACGACGCCGCCAAGGCAGCGGCCCTGCCCGTCAATGTGTTTGGTTGCCGAATAAACGACGACATCTGCACCGAGCGCCAACGGGCGCTGCAGCACCGGCGTCGCGAACACGTTGTCGACGATGACGATCGCACCGGCCTCGCGGGCGAGCGCGGAGACCGCTGCGATGTCGACCAGGTCCAGGGTCGGGTTGGACGGTGTCTCGAAGAACAGAACCTTGGTTTCAGGGCGAATGGCGGCCTTCCACTGGCCCAACTCCGGACCATCGACCAAGGTCGAGGCGATGCCGAACCTCGGACAGAGGTCTTCGACGACGTAACGGCACGACCCGAAAAGTGCTCGTGCCGCAACGACATGGTCTCCGGCTCGCAGATAGCACAGCATCGACGCCGAGACGGCTGCCATGCCGCTGGCGGTTGCGCGGGCAGCGCCTGCGCCTTCGAACTGGCGCATGCGCTCTTCGAACATCGATACCGTCGGGTTGGCATAGCGCGAATAAATGAAGCCGCCCGACTCGTTCTTGAAGCGCTGTTCGGCCTGTTCGGCAGTGTCGTAGACGTAGCCCTGTGTGAGATAGAGGGCCTCGGAAGTTTCGTTGTACTGCGAGCGCAGGGTGCCACCGTGAACGAGGGTCGTCTCCGGCTGCCACGGAGCAAGGCCCGGGGGGTGGTCGGTAAAATCTGTCATCGCGCGTCTCCAGCGGTGCCCATTCGCTTCGGCTCAGGTGCCGGGCAAATTCATGGCAACAAAAAACCCGGTTCTTCGATGCCCGCAAAAATGCCGAGCAGCCAGAACCAGGTCCGCGCGCGGCCTTTTAGCGAGTTGTTTTACGTGGCTGCAAGCCGGCCGGCCAAATCACCACGACGGGATCGTGTTCTAAGGGAGGCGGGCCCAATCCGTCAAGCCCAAAGGACAGAGACGCCGTGCTCCACCAGGTGTGTGCAAATCGCACAAGTTGCAGCGGCACGGCTCAAGACCTGCTAAGGAGATGCCGATTCGAAGCATCGATTGACGTGGATCGGTTGACGTGGACATGGCACGCACAAACCCCGTGGCGACGGCTGACATACGCGACGATGACAACGGCATTTTGCCGGCGCAAATGGTTCGCGCGCTGATCGAGGCGGGAGCGATCTGTTTGGACGAACCGCTCAAGGACCGCCAGTTGCAGCCGGCGAGCCTCGATCTGCGGCTCGGGACCAAGGCCTATCGGGTCCGCGCCAGCTTCCTGCCCGGCCCGACGACGCCGATTGTCGAGCGCATCCGACAGTTGGCATTGCACGAGATCGACCTCACCCGGGGCGCGGTGCTCGAGACCGGCTGCGTCTACATCGTACCGCTGCTCGAAAGCCTGAAGCTGCCGGGCGGCATGGCTGCTGCGACCAATCCGAAAAGCTCAACGGGCCGGCTTGACGTGTTCACGCGCGTGATCGCCGACGGTGTCAATGCGTTCGACCTCATTCCGGAAGGCTACGACGGTCCGCTTTATGCAGAGATTTGTCCGCAGACATTCCCGATCATCGTCAGGACGGGTTCGACACTCAGCCAGATCCGCTTGCGCACCGGGCAGCCGACGGAAACCGACGAAACACTTCGCGATCTGCATGACCGCGAAACGTTGATCGCCGGCGGCCGAGCAGCCGATATCCAAAACGGCATCGCCTTGTCAGTGGACCTTTCCGATGCCCTTGCCGATGCCTCGGACGGACTGGTCGGCTACCGCGCCAAACGCAACACGGGGTTGGTGGATGTCGATGCGCCGGGCTCGTGCAAAGTCTCCGACTATTGGGAGCCGATCTATGCCGGACACGGGGCAGGTTTCGTCCTCGACCCCGATCAGTTCTACATCCTCGCGTCGAAAGAGGCCGTGCACGTTCCGCCGACGCACGCGGCAGAGATGGTGCCGTTCAATCCGCTGGTCGGTGAATTCCGGGTGCATTATGCCGGTTTCATGGACCCCGGCTTCGGACATGCGCCGGCCGGCGGAGCCGGCGCCCGCGTCGTGCTCGAGGTGCGCAGCCACAAGGTGCCGTTCATCCTCGAGGACGGCCAGATCGTCGGGCGCCTGATCTATGAAAAAATGTGCGCGGTTCCAGAGGCGCTTTACGGCCGCGACCTAGGCAGCCACTACCAGGCGCAGGGCCTCAAGCTTTCAAAGCACTTCGTCCCTTGATGCCGTTGGATGCCGGTCGTTCCTTGCATACTTACAGTCCCGGCAATTGCTTGAGGTAGAAGAGCATTGCGGACACGGTGACGATTGAAATCAGCGTGGTCACCGCAATGGCAGCCGACAACGTAGCTTCGGCCCGGCCGTACTGCGCCGCGAACAAATACGGGTTGGCGCCTACGGGAAGGGCGGCAAACAGCATGGCAACGGCGAACCAGACCGGCGGTAACGGAAAGACGTGGGCAGCGATCAGGTAGACGGCGGCCGGCAACAGCGCAAGCTTGAGGATCGACATCGCGACAATCGTTTTGACCTCACCAGCCAAGCGAAAGGTCGAAAGCGAGAGGCCAAGCGCGAACAAGGCGGTCGGCACCGCGGCATCGGCCAGAAGATCGAGAATGCGCGCCGGCAATGCGTCGAGTTCCAAACCTGCGTAACGGGCGAGGATGCCGGACAGGGTTGCAAGAATGATCGGATTGCTCACGAGGCTTTGAAATATCGGCGCGATCGCGGCAAGGCGCAGTCCCTGCTCGCGGCGAAGCGCCAGTTCGATATGGAGTACGGCTGCCAACCACATCACCGGCGTGTCGATGGCAATGATGATCGCGGCCGGAATCGCCGCGGACGGCCCAAACGCCGCATAGCTCAGCGGCAACCCGAGCATGACCGTATTCGAGAAGCTCGAGGCCATCGCGATCGGCGGTGCATCCGCCGCCGGGCGGCGCAACAGATGAGCGACGACCAGGGTGGTCACGAGCCAGACGATGGCTACACCGCCGAAATAGGCATAGATCATCGCCTCGGGCGATGCGGGCAGATTGTCGACCGCGAGAAACGCGCGGAAGATCAGTGCCGGCATCGTCACTTTGAAAGCGAACGCGGGCAGCGCGCGTGCTGCGGTTTCCGGCAAATAGCGGAAGCGGCCCGCGCACCAGCCCAAAAGGACCAGTGCCGCAACCGGTGCAACGATAAGTATGATTTCGTTCATTCGAGCGGAACGGTACGATGCATGTTGGAGCGTGCTAATCAGCACGTCGACCGTCCCGGCACAATGGCCAGGTGCGACAGGTCCACATAGCGGGTGCGGGATCCATCGACATCTGGCACAGTGGCGCGGACACACGGCCCTCCCGGATTGCAATCGACAGGCGGAATTCACATGAAGATCGGCGTTCTCCATCCCGGCACCATGGGCGTATCGGTTGCGCGGACGATGCTCAACGGAGGCCACGACGTGTTCTGGGCGAGCCAGGGCCGGTCGCAGGAGACGGCGGCGCGGGCCAACGAACACGGCCTAGCCGATGTGGGTTCACTGCAAGCCTTGTGCGAGTGCTGCGAGATCATCTTCAGCATCTGCCCGCCGGAAGTGGCCACGGACCTGGCGGAACAGGTGAAGGCAGCCGGGTTCCAGGGCACGTTCGTCGATGCCAATGCGATTTCGCCGGACCGGGTGCGAGCGATTGACGCCTCACTGGCGCCGGCCGCGATCCGCGTTGTCGACGGCGGCATCATCGGTCATCCGGCCTGGAAGCCTGGTACGACGTGGCTCTATCTGTCGGGAGCGGACGCCGAGCGGGTTGCAGGCGCGGTCAGCGCGGGGCCGCTCCACGGAGAAGTTCTGGGCGCCGGGGTCGGCACCGCCTCGTCGCTCAAGATGTGCTATGCGGCGCTGACCAAAGGCACCACCGCGCTGCTCTGTGCAATCCTCGCTTCGGCCGAAGACCTCGGTGTGCGCGAGGCACTCAATCGCCATTGGGGCCGCGATGGATCAGGGCTTGCAGAGCAACGCGAGACCGCGATTCGTACGGTGACCACCAAGGCCTGGCGCTACGGCGGCGAGATGCGCGAGATCGCGGCAACCTTCGATAGCGCCGGGCTGCCAGGCGGTTTTCACGAAGCGGCGGCCGAGGTCTTCGACCGGCTCGCCAAGTTCAAGCACGGCCCGCATCCGACGCAATTGGAGCCTCTGCTCGGGGCACTGAGGCGCAAAGCCTGATCACGATAGACGCTGCATTTCGCGTGTTCGTTCTACGTTCGCAGAGAAGACGAATTCAACGGCCCGCAGCATGTCAGCCGCGCAAGGAAGTTCGATCAGCCTAGAGATCAATTGTAACATATTGTTGCGAAAAGAGGAAAATCGAACCGTTTACAATTCGGTAACCGTATTCGCTTACGCTCGCAGGCAGTTGACCGCCCGTCACCGCGGTTGCCGGGAGTTCGCGTTGTGTCCTCGCTTGTGAAAATCGGTCTGGCACTCACCTTGCTGTCGTTCACGGCCTACGTTTTCCATGTCGAGCCGAACGCTTCGGCGGAGCCGATCGGCGCTGTGCAGCGCGCGACATACCGGCTTGCAACCACCTGCGAGCGCAATCCGGACGAATGTCAATTCGTTGCCGACACGGCAAACCGCGCTTACCGGCTCGGCGCCATAGGTTGGGGCCTGGTGTCGGGGCAGGGGCGTCTCGTCTACGTTCCGCACGAGGGTACGAAGCACAATCTGCACGATGGCGGCGGCAGAACCGGCTGGGGTGCGGGAGGCTACCGTGGCTTCGGCAGCTCGTACGGAACCGGAGCAGACGGCGATGGGTCAGGCGGCAACCTCTCGATCACCGGCCTGATCAATAGCGAGGACGCGTACCAGTGTCCCTAGTGTAGCGCACCTGTTGCAGCCCTTTGCTGAGCACTACTCGTTGGCCTGGTGCACTTCGACGACGTTGCCTGCCGGATCGTAAAAAAACACCTGCTGCCACGAGGCCATGAACGAGTTGCCGAAGTCGGCATAGGGTATTCCCTTGTCGTCAAGCCGCTTCTTGAACGCTTCGATATCGTCGGTGCGAAACGCGAGGTGGCCGCGCTCCAACGGATTGATTGCCTTTCCTGTCCTGAACGCGACGCCCAGATCCGCCTGCGAATGATGGAATTGGATGTTGCCGTCCGTCTGGAATGCGACGCCACCATCATATCCCTTTTGATCGTCGAGGACGCGCAACGCCTCCATCGACGGCTCCGGTTTGAGATCGAGAACCTCGCTGTAAAAATCAGCCAGGCCCGGAACGTCACTGGTGCACAGATTGATGTGATGGAACTCAAGCTTCATGGATCAGCGCTTCCTGTTGTTATCCATTGGGTCTGTTCGCTGGCCACTATACGATAGCGCTCAACAGGCGAGAAGAGGAGGAGGATGCCATGAGGCTCGAGGGAAAAACAGCTTTGGTGACGGGCGCAGCATCCGGCATGGGGGCTGCCACGGCGCGGCTATTTGCGAGCGAAGGCGCCGCCGTGATGCTGACCGACGTGCTCAAAGACGACGGGGCGGGCGTGGCCAAGGACATTTCCGAAGCCGGCGGCACGGCCGCCTTTGCTGCGCATGATATCAGCGACGAGGCCAGTTGGACGACGGTTGTCGAGGCGATGGTTGCCGAGCACGGGCGGATCGACATCCTCATCAATAACGCCGGCGTCAGCGGCTCCGATCCCAATCTTCTCAGCCGCGAGGTGTGGGACCAGCAGATGGCGATCAACGCGACCGGCACCTTTCTCGGCATGCGCACCGTAATCCCGGTGATGCAGAGCCAGAATGGCGGGGCGATCGTCAACATCTCGTCGATCTCGGGCGTGACCGGGCAGTCGTTCGTGCACATGGGCTACAATGCGTCGAAAGGAGCCGTGCGCACGATGACCAAGGCGGCCGCGGTGCAATTTGCAAAGGACGGTATCCGGGTCAATTCCGTTCACCCGGGCCTGATGCCGGCCATGCGTACATCGAAACTGACCGCCGACCCGAAGATCCGCGACGGTATGCTGGCTGCCGTGCCCATGCGAAGGGCCGGCCGCATCGAGGAGGTCGCCAACGCGAACCTGTTTCTTGCCAGTGACGAAGCGTCCTACATCACCGGTGTCGAACTGCCCGTGGACGGCGGCTTCCTGGCCGTCTAAAGCGCGTCGCAAAAGATGCGCCTCGCTTTGGGTTTCATTGCCTCACGCCGCTATTCGCGCTGCGCGCGGCGGCTCCGGCTGGGTGGCCATTCGGCCGGGTCGCGTTGCTCCCTTATGAGTTAGTCCGTCTTGCTGCGGCATGCCTGAGGCGGAATCGCGATCGCCGACCCGCTCCCTTCCCGACTGTCCAATACAATGTTGCCGTGGGCGGTCGGGAGGGGAGCGGGATGGTTTCGGCTCAACCTGAAAGACGATTACAATCAGCCGGACGGGCCGTTTGCGGCAATACGGCAAACGGGATACATAGCGAGCCGGACTATTCCCAGGGTCATGAGATGTGCGGCATAGCTGGACTGCTAACGCGATCGCCGGGGGGCGATCTGGAGCAGATCGTATCCTACATGACGGATACGATGCTGACGCGCGGGCCGGACAGCCGCGGGGTCTGGGTCGATCCGGACTGCGGCGTCGGATTGGGCCAACGCAGGCTCGCCGTTATCGATCTCTCCGAGGCCGGGCTACAGCCGATGACGACAGCGTGCGGTCGATACACGATCACGTACAACGGCGAATTCTACAATGCGCGCGAACTCGGCGCCGAACTGGCAGCGGCCGGGCACAGGTTTCGCGGGCACTCCGACACCGAGGTGTTCATCGAAGGATGTGCCGCGTGGGGTGTCCGGGAGGCCCTCGAACGCTGCATCGGAATGTTTGCCATCGGGTTGTGGGATGCCAAGGAACAGGAGCTGATCCTGGTCCGTGACCGGCTCGGGATCAAGCCGCTCTACTGGTCCTGGCAGAACGGAACGCTGCTGTTTGCCTCCGAACTCAAGGCGCTGGTCGCCCATCCCGAATTCGAGCGCACGATTAACCGGGATGCCGTTGCCTCGTTCCTGCGCCACAACTATATCCCGGCGCCACAAACAATCTACCAGTCCGCCAACAAGCTCGAGGCCGGCTGGATGCTGCGCCTCAGGCGGGATGGCGAACCGCGGTTGGAGCGTTACTGGTCGCTGGAAGATGCCGTCCGGGCAGGGCGCGAGGCGCCACTCGAATGCAGCGATGAAGAGGCGGTCGATGCACTTGATGCGCTGTTGGGGGACGCCGTCGAGCGCCGCATGATCGCCGATGTCCCGCTGGGTGCGTTCCTTTCCGGCGGCGTCGACTCATCGACGATCGCGGCGCTGATGCAAAAGCACGCGAGCGAGCGCGTGAAGACCTTTTCCATCGGGTTCGACATTCCCGGTTACGACGAGGCGCAACACGCCGCTGCCGTTGCGCGCCATCTCGGTACGGAGCATACCGAGCTTTACGTCGCGCCGGAGGAGGCGCGCGACGTCATCCCGCGGCTGGCCACGATGTATGACGAGCCGTTCTCCGACTCCTCGCAAATCCCAACGTTCCTCGTCTCGCGGATGACGCGCCAACACGTCACCGTCGCGCTGTCCGGCGACGGTGGTGATGAATTGTTCGCGGGTTACAATCGCTATGCCCAGGCGCAATTTTTCACCAAGCGGTTAGCGATTGCACCGCGTGCCGTGCGCGGGGTGGCAGCGGCGGGCCTCAGGTCGTTTACGCCTGCGACTTGGGATGCGATTTGCGCCGGGCTGCCGGTGCTGTCCCGCCATGGGCGGGCCGGCGACAAGATCCACAAACTTGCGGGCGTGCTGACCGAAGACGCCGACGGTTTCTATCGAGCGCTCATCACGCATTGGGATTGCCCGGGCGCAATGGTTCGCGGTGGGCAGGAACAACGCCACCCGCTGTGGCAGGCTGCACAAGACATCGTGCCCGACTACACCGAACGCATGCAGTACTTGGATACGCTGACCTATTTGCCGGACGACATCCTGACCAAGGTCGACCGGGCCAGTATGGCGGTGTCGCTCGAGGCGCGCGTGCCGATCCTTGATCATCGGGTGGTGGAGTTTTCATGGCGCCTGCCGCGGCGCATGAAGATGCGCGATGGCGAGAGCAAATGGATCCTGCGTCAGTTGCTCTATCGCTACGTTCCGAAGCACCTGATCGAACGACCCAAGATGGGCTTCGGAATTCCGCTGGACAGCTGGCTGCGCGGACCGCTGAAGGAGTGGGCGGCGGCGCTACTGGAGCCGCAAGCCATCGAGAAATATGGGCTTGTCGATCCTGCGCCCGTGCAACAGAAGTGGGTCGAGCACCTCAGCGGCAAACGCAACTGGCAGTATCTGATCTGGGATGTGCTGATGCTGCAGGCTTGGTGCGAGGAATGGGCTTAGAGCGCGTCGCAATGAATGCGCCTCACTTTGGGTCTCTTTGCCTCACGCCGCTATTCGCGCTTCGCGCGGCGGCTCCGGCGGGGCGGCCGTTCGGCCGGGTCGCGTTGCTCCCTTCGGGTTGTTTGCCTCACGCCGCTATTCGCGCTTCGCGCGGCGGCTCCGGCGGGGCGGCCGTTCGGCCGGGTCGCGTTGCTCCCTTCGGGTTGTTTGCCTCACGCCGCTATTCGCGCTTCGCGCGGCGGCTCCGGCGGGGCGGCCGTTCGGCCGGGTCGCGTTGCTCCCTTATGGGATTGTTTGCCTCACGCCGCTATGCGCGCTGCGCGCGGCGGCTCCGGCGGGGCGGCCGTTCGGCCGGGTCGCGTTGCTCCCTTCGGGTTTTTTGCCTCACGCCGCTATGCGCGCTGCGCGCGGCGGCTCCGGCGGGGCGGCCGTTCGGCCGGGTCGCGTTGCTCCCTTCGGGTTTTTTGCCTCACGCCGCTATGCGCGCTGCGCGCGGCGGCTCCGGCGGGGCGGCCGTTCGGCCGGGTCGCGTTGCTCCCTTCGGGTTTCATTGCCTCACGCCGCTATGCGCGCTGCGCGCGGCGGCTCCGGCGGGGCGGCCTTTCGGCCTGGTCGCGTTGCTCCCTTTGGGTTTGGGTTTCATTGCCTCACGCCGCTGTTCGCGCTGCGCGCGGCGGCTCCGGCAGGGCGGCCGTTCGGCTGGGTCGCGTTGCTCCCTTGTGAGTGAATCCGTTTTGCTGCGACATGCCTTAGGCCGACCGATTCAACATCGTGAGCGCTGATTTCGTCACCACCTTACCCACGGTCACCGACAACGCGAACGAGGGACGCACGCCTTCGGCTGGCCATGGCGACATAGATGCGGCCGACGGCAAACCAGAAAACAAGCGCGATGAAACTCGCGATGATGCACATGACGGCAAGATTGAGTGACTGGCCGACCGAGCGGAAGCGGAGGTCTTTGAATCGCTCCCAACTCTTGAGCTTGTGTTCCGGCCCGTCCAGAAGCGCAAGCGCAGACGCCGGGTCGGCTGCCTGGCCGAAAAACTTCTTGTACTCGACCGCGATCTCGCGACGGTATTCCACGTAGTTGCTGGCGGCCACGATTAGACAGACCGCGGCGAGCCCGAGAAATGCGATTGCAACGGACAGTCCAATGCGATTGAAGCCCTGCTGGATTTCCATATGCCCCCTCCTCGCCCGTCCGATACCGCCGCTCGCCGGTGCAGGCCGAGTGTCCTTTCGCCTACCCAAAGGCAGGCCCGTGGCATTTGTCAACGCGTCATCCATGCGTAGTCCGGCTGGTCCGCCTCGAAAGCCGAAATCGCATCTTCATGCTGCAGCGTGAGGCCAATGTCGTCGAGGCCTTCGAGCATGCGCTTTTTGTCGAATGCGGCAATGTCGAAGCTAAAGATCGTGCCATTGAGTGCCGTGACCGTCTGCTTTTCAAGATCAATTGCGATTTCGGCGCCCGGCGCCTCGTGCAAGTGCGCGCGCAGCTTGTCGCAATCCTCGCGCGAAAGTCGCACCGGAAGGACACCGTGCTTCATGCAGTTATTGTAGTGGATATCGCCGAAACTCGGCGCGATGACCGCACGGATGCCGTTGGTGACCAACGCGTAGACGGCGTGCTCGCGCGAGGAACCACAACCCCAGTTAAGGTCGGCGACGATGATCTTGGCATCGCGGAAGTGGTCCTTGTTCATGACGAAGTCAGGCTTTTCGCTGCCGTCGGTGTTGAAGCGCAAATCGTGGAACAGGAAGCGGTGATAGTCCGGGTTCTCATTCGGGCTGTGGCGCAGAAAGCGGGCCGGAATGATCTGGTCGGTGTCGCAGTTCGGAATGTCGACCGGCATGCCCATCGACTTGAAGGAGGTGAAGGCTTCCATGTGTGCACTCCTTGCTGTGATTGACCCGCTGGGATCAGGAACCGGCGAAACGAGCCGGACGTGCCGACCATTGATGGTTTGGCAGCTTGGGGCCGCTCGTGCGCTCACGCGTCGATCATTTTCCTGACGTCGGCGAATTTGCCGGTCACGGCGGCGGCGGCGGCCATTGCGGGGCTGACAAGATGGGTGCGGCTGCCGGGGCCCTGCCGACCACGAAAATTGCGGTTGCTGGTCGATGCCGAGCGCTCGCCCGGCTGCAGCGTGTCGCCGTTCATGCCGACACACATCGAACACCCCTGCAGACGCCATTCGAAACCGGCGTCCAGGAAGATCTTGTCGAGACCCTCCGCTTCCGCCTGTTTGCGTACCAGACCGGAGCCCGGCACGACCATGGCGGGCACAACCACCTTGCGGCCCTTTGCAACTTCGGCGGCGGAACGCAGGTCTTCGATGCGGGCGTTGGTGCAGGCACCGATAAAAACACGATCGACAGCGATTTCGGTGACCGGCATGCCCGGCTTGAGGTCCATATAGTCGTAAGCGGCCAGCATCGCCGCCTTGCGATCGGCGTCGTCCTCTCTGTCCGGGTCCGGCAGGTTTTCCGTGACCTGGACGGCGTCCTGCGGAGAGTTTCCCCACGTGACCATGGGCGCAATGGCGTTGGCGTCGACGGTTTCCTCGCGATCGAATACCGCGTCGTCGTCGCTCGGCAAGGTTTGCCAGAACTTCACGGCCTGATCCCACTTTTCTCCTTTGGGCGCGAACGGCCGGCCTTCGATATAGGTGAACGTCTTTTCGTCGGGCGCCACCATGCCAAAGCGGCCGCCGCCCTCAATCGTCATGTTGCAAATCGTCAAGCGGCCTTCCATCGACATGTCGCGAATGGCCGAGCCGGCGAACTCTATGGCATAGCCGGTGCCGCCGGCAGCGCCGATCTGGCGGATGATGGCGAGTATGACGTCCTTGCCGGTGACGCCGAAGCAGAGCGTGCCTTCGACATTTATGCGCATCGTCTTGGGGCGCTTCTGCCAGATGGTCTGCGTTGCCATTACATGGGTGACTTCGGAAGAACCGATACCGAAGGAGATGCAGCCCAGCGCGCCGTGGGTCGAGGTATGACTGTCGCCGCAGACCAGCGTGATGCCGGGCAGCGTAATGCCTTGCTCCGGCCCAACCACGTGCGCGATGCCCTGGCGTTCGTCACCCCACGGAAACACGGTGACGCCGAACTCCCTGCCGTTGGCTTCGATGACCGTTGCAATTTGCTTTGCCTTTGGATCATCGAGCGCGTCGAGGTCGGCGGTATGCGTCGGCGTATAATGGTCCGGCGTTGCGAAGGTCTGATCCGGGCGCCTGAGGCTCAGGCCCTCCTCGCGCAGCCGGGCGAACGCCGGCGCCGAACCATCGTGGCAGAGATGGCGGTCGATGTAGAGCAGCGTCTGGCCATGCTGTTCGGCGACCACGTGGCGGTCCCAGATTTTCTCGAAGAGGGTCTTGCCTGACATGGTGGTCTCCTTGCGCGCAACTCTATTCCGCCGCATCACGGTTCGGCTGATGGCCAACCGAGTCGGCGTATTTCTGCAATTCCTCCTCGCCGAGGAATTCGCGCTCCCAGGCCATCACCTGATCGAACCCGGCGAAGGTGTGGAGGTCGCCCATCGGGTGGTCCTTGTAGCGATCGTTGAAGCGCTTCTCGGCAACCGGGCCGTCGTCGCGCAGTTCAACGGCAAGATCATAGATCGCCATCATCGTGGCGCGGAACGTGGCGCCGGGCGTAATCGTAATCGCGATGCCGAGGTCCTGCAGTTCCTCGCGCGTGAAACGCGGCGAGATGCCGGTCTGGTTGTAGAGGATTGGGCCCTTGACCTCGGCGCACACGCGTTTGACCTCCTCGACGTCGGTCGGGCCTTCGACGAAGGCGACGTCGGCGCCGGCTGCGAGGTAGGCGTTGGCGCGGGTAATCGCATCATCGAGCGTGCCACCGTGGGCACCGCGCGCGTCGGTACGCGCGATCAACACGAAATCCGGATCGATTTCCTTGCGGGCATAGTCCGCGGCGCGATACTTGCCGACAGCTTCCTCGATCGGGATGACCCGGCGCCCGGCGACGTGACCGCAGCGCTTGGGAATGACCTGGTCTTCGATGTGGATCGCTGCAACGCCGGTCTGAACATATTCCTTGACGGTGCGGATGGTGTTGATGGCATTGCCGTAGCCGTTGTCGGAATCGGCAATCACCGGCACGTCGACGGCATTGGCAATGTAGCGCGCATTCATGTGCATTTCGCTCATCGTTGCAAGGCCGGCGTCCGGCATGCCGAGCAGCGACAGCGAGGTGCCATAGCCGGTCATGTAAATAGCCGGGAAGCCGACCTTGTCGAGCACACGCGCGCTCATCGCGTTGTAGCAGCCCGGAACGAAAATGCTCTCGCCAGATTGAATCATCTGACGAAGCCTAGTGGTCTTCTTCATGGCTGCTGCCTCCCGGATTATCGGTGTATTGAATTGCTTGCCGGGCAAGGTAGGGCGTGGCTGGGCAGGCGGCAAGGAGGCCGGCGCGAAATCGGGGAGATGATGGGGCCTGACCCGTTTGCGTGCAGCGGAGTGTCAGCGCACTAAGGCTTCAGCAGCTTTGAAATCTCAGTGTAGCCGAGCTTGTCGGCGAATTGTCGTGGCGTCATGCCGTTGCGCTCGGCGATCGCCTGATCGGCACCCGCTTCGACCAGCGCACGCACGGTCTCGACGTGGGCCGGCCCGCCGTCACCGAGGATCACGGCCTCGATCAAGGCAGTCCAGCCGAGATTGTTGACGTGATCGAGCGGGGCGCCGGCCGCGATCAGGGCTTTGACGACTTTGGCATGACCCAGGTGGGCTGCCGCGATCAGCGCCGTACCTTCGTAAGGGCTGGTGATCGCCTTGGGATCGCCGCCGAGGTCGATGGCGAGCTTTAGCATGCGGACATCGTCGTTGACGGCGGCGATCGTGATCGCATCGTATTGCTGGTTGTCGAAGGCGCGAACATCGCAGCCGCCGCGGGCCAGTACCGCAAACGCTTCATAGGCCGATGCATGAGCTGCAACGTGGATCGGCGTGCGCCCCATGCCGTCGCGGGCGTCGCATTTCGCGTCGGCAGCCAGCAACTTCTTTGCAAGGGCGTGATCGTTGCCGTGCGCGGCCTTGTGGAGGCCATCGTACGAAGCGGCCTCGCTCTTGCTCGGCGGGACCTGGGCGGATGCAGTGCCGCCGGCGGCGAGCAGCACAACCACGAGTGCGGACAAGACACGGTTCGAGAGGCAGAAAGTGGCGCGCATTTTTCTCTCCCACGTGCGTTTCGAGCGTGCGACTGACCTAAGCGTTCTGGCCGCGGTCCTCGCGGAACAACGCAAGCTTTTCCTGTACGGGGCGATCAGAATAAGAGAACAGCACGCTTTCTGCCGCCGCCTCGTGGATGACCGGCTGCCAGCTCGGCACGACGAAGATGTCCCTGGGCCGCCATTCAAGCACGCTTTCGCCGACCCGCGTCCGGCCCTCGCCCTCGACGCACGTGAACACCGTCGCGTCGGTGGCGCGGTAGCGTGCCGTCTCAAAGCCCGCCGGCAAGAGCTGCAGAAATGTGCCGATCGTCGGCATCGCCCAGTCGCCCGTACGCGGATTGGTGTAGCGCATCTTGAGGCCGTGGCAGGGGTCCCAGTCGGCGCCCTTCTTGAGCTGTTCCAATGCACCGCGGGCGTGCTCGTAGGGGTAATTGAAGACCGGCGAGACCATATTCTTGGATCGATCGTCGACCGGCATCAGGTTGTGGCCGTAGGCGGCATAGGAGTGGCCGCTTTCGCGCGTGACCTGCTGTTCGTCCTCACCGAGCCCTTCGGCGAATGATGCATCCAGGAACTGGACCAGCGGAATATCAAGGCCGTCGAGCCAGAACATCGGCTGGTCGGTTTCGTTGCCGTGGTCGTGCCAGGCCCAGGGCGGTGTGATGACGAAATCGCCGTACTGCATGACGGTCTTTTCGCCGTCGACGGCGGTGTGAGCGCCGTCGCCGTCCAGCACGAATCGCAAGGCGGACTGCGAATGGCGGTGAGCGGGCGCAACTTCGCCCGGCAGGACGAGCTGGACGCCGGCATAGAGCGATGTCGTGATCTTCGATTGGCCGCGCATGCCCGGGTTTTCGAGTATGAGCACGCGCCGTTCGGCCTCCTTGGCGGTGATCAGGCCTCCGGCTTCGAGCAGCGCAGTCTTGATTTCATCAAACTTCCAGAGTGCCGGCACGCAGGCGCTGCGCGGTTCAGGCGTGATCATCGTCGACATCACCGTCCACAGCGGCGTCAGGTTCTTGGGGTCGATCTTGTCGTAGAACGCTTTGCGCTCGGGTGTCTCGGCTGGGGCGTGGTCCATGGGTTTTCTCTCAGGCTCGCTGCCGGCCGGCGATCACACACCTTCCTTGACGGGACGGGTCTTCAAGGCGCTGCGATCGATCTTGCCGGTTCCGGTCTTTGGTAGTTCATCCAGGTATTCGACGATACGCGGGTACTTGTGCGGCAGCAACGCCTGCTTGACGAAGTCCTGGAGTTGCGAGGTCATCGCCGGCTCATCAACGGGCTTGCCCGCCCGCAACGTGATGAATGCGCGCAACGTCATGCGCTGGTCCGGGAGGGCGTGTGCGAAAACGGCGCATTCCAGAATGTCGGCGTGGGACTGCAGGCAGCGCTCGACCTCAAGCGGATGCACCCACTGGCCGCTGACCTTGATCAGGTCGTCATGGCGACCTTTGAAGACATAGAAGCCGTCGGTATCGCGAACGAACCGGTCACCGGTGTTGAGCCAATCGCCGACCATGGTCTCGGCCGTCTTGTCGGGCCGGTTCCAATAGAACGGGGCGCTCGAATGGCCACGCGCCCACAAAACGCCTTCCTGACCGTCGCCAAGGACTTTGCCGTCGGCATCGCGCAATTCCACTTCGTAGCCTGGTACGCGCAATCCGGCGGCGCCGAGCTTTTTGCGATCGGGTCGGTTTGAGAGGTAGATGTGGAGGAGTTCCGTTGATCCGAGGCCTTCGACGATTTCAAGGCCCGTGAGATCACGCCATTGGTCGAACACGGTTTTGCTCAAAGTCTCGGCCGCGGAAATCGCGAGACGCAGCGAGGAAAAGTCCGTTCGTGCCGCCGCCGGCGCACGTTCGAGGGCGGTATAAAGCGTCGGCAGGCCAAACAGGACGGTTGGGCGATGCGTGGCGATTGCTGCCAGGACCGCTTGCGGGCGCGGCTGGCCAGCGACCAAGACGCATGATGCGCCGGCGCTGAAGGGGAAGGTCAGCGTGTTGCCGAGGCCGTAGGCGAAGTAGATCTTGGGGACCGAATAGCATATGTCATCGGGCTCGAGCTTGAGCACAGTCGCGGCATAACTCTCAGCTGTGAAGGCCATGTCATGGTGGAGATGGACGATGCCCTTGGGCCGGCCCGTCGTGCCTGACGAATAGAGCCAAAAGGCCATGTCGTCCGGGCGTGTCGGAGCGACGTGCGAGACATCTTCCTGATCGCGGAGGAACTCATCCTCGCACACGGATTGAATGGTTGGCGCAAGAGCTGCCGGCGGCCGCGCGGCGTTTGCAACGACCACGGCCTCGAGCGTCGTGGCTGAAAGTTCAGACCGGGCAAAGGTATCAACAAGATCGCCATCGCAGACGGCAATACGTGCAGCGCTGTCGCGCAAGTAAAACGTCAGAAGGTCCGGCGGCGTCAACGTGTTGAGGACCACCGGCACGAACCCGGCACGCATTGCGCCGAAGAATGCGGCTACACAGCTCACGCTGTCATCGAGCAAAAGGACAACGCGGTCGCCGCGCGCCAGACCGAAGGCCTGCAGTGCATTGGCATAACGCGAGGCGACCGCGCAAAGCGCGTCGTAGGTCAACGTGCCGGCCGGCGCGCGGATCGCGGGGCGGGCGCCGAATCCCTTTGCGAGATTGTCGAACAGAATTGCACTGGCGTTAGCATGGCGGGCCTTGTCGAAGCCGATCTCCGCCGACCCGGGCTCGTCGTCGGAGACCGGATCGACAATCGGGCCGGGGCATTCGGCGGCGAAACGTGCTGCGAACCTCGGCGCAATGCGGCTGAGGCGTTCCGGTGTCAGGCGGCCCGACCTGGTGATGTAGTCATAGGCGAAATCGAGCGGAGCAAGAGACATGCGCGCTGCGAAGTCTTCATACCATTCACCGCTGGCGTTGGCGGCCGCGACCAGTTTTTGCACGACCGGTTGACGGCGTGCCTGATAGGTCTCGAGTGCGCGTGCGAGGTCGTCCGGTTCGTCACGCAAGGCATTGTCGAGAGCGATCGCATCTTCGAGTGCCAGGCGGGTGCCGGAGCCGATCGAAAAATGGGCCGTATGCAAGGCATCGCCGATCAGGACAAGGTTGCGGAAACTCCATCGCCGGCTCCAGAGACGCGGAAAGCTTCGCCAATCCGACTTGTTGGCGGTCAGCTGATGGCCCTCCAGCGCATCGGAAAATATCTCACTGCACAAGCGGCGGGAGGCGTCCTCGTTCATTGCCGGAAAGCCGGCGCGGTGCCAGGTTTCACGGTTGCACTCAACGATGAACGTGCTCCGGTTTGCAGTATAACGGTAGTGGTGGGCATTGAACGCGCCCCACGCAGTGTCGACAAACGACTGCGACAGCGTTTCGAAGGGACGGCCCGTGCCGTACCACACGAACTTGTTGTCGAAGTAGGAGATCGACGCGCCGAAGTCTGCTTCGTGAGTGCGTCGCACGATCGAGTTCAGGCCGTCCGCGCCGACGATGAGATCATAGTGCGCGAGGTCGTCGAGCGATTGGACCGGGCGGGAAAAGGCAAGTTCGGCGCCGGCGTCGGCTGCACGCCGTTGCAGGATCTGCAACAGCTCCAGGCGGCCGATAGCGGAAAAGCCGACGCCATCGATCGTTATCGCCTCATCGCGCAATTGCAGGCGCATGTCCGACCAGGTCTGGAGATGCGGTGCGATGACGGCTGCCGTTTCCGCATCGTCAGCGTCGAGGAAGGCCATGGCCTGGTCCGAAAAAACCACGCCAAACCCGAATGTGGCGTCGGGCGCATTCTGCTCGAAGACCTCGACATGCGCCGACGGCAGGCGCCGCTTCAGTCGATAGGCCAGGTAGAGGCCGGCGGGGCCCGCACCGATGATGGCGATCGCGTTCATATCCGGCGACGTCTCTCGTCTCTTTCCGTGCAACCTTGCTCGACCGGCGGATCGGGGCGGCGCTTGGCACCGGCTGGGCCGGACCTATAGCCTTTCAGCTGAAACCATCCCGCACGCCCTCCCGACCGCCCGCGGCATCATTGTGTTGGGCGGTCGGGAGGGCGCGCGGGCCGGTGATTCCGCCTAAGGCGAAATTGATCTAGGTTGCCGGCGGGGCGGTGCAGATCCGATCGTAATCGTAGCGCTGCTGCAGCGTGCCGAAGTGCTCGAATACATCGAGGGTGATCTCGTAGGCGCTCCTGGTGATTTCTGCGTGGCGCGTCCAGCATCCGAGCTGCTGGTAGCGGGCGATGCAATTCGCCAGGACGGCCTCATCGATCTTGGGGAAGAACGATGCCTGTGCCTTGGCGATTTCGACGGCAGGCGTGTCGATCATGTAGTCGCGGGCCTTCCTGTAGGCGCGCATGAAGGTTCCAGCCATGTCAGTCTCCAGCCAGGCCCGGGTGGCGGCGAGACTGGAAAAGGCACAGGGGCCGATAAGCGGGCCGACCTGAGCCACGATGTGGCCTTGACCGTCCGCCTCCAGCTGCTGCGGAAACGGGCCCTGCTGCTGGACGTAGTCGCCCTGGCCCGCGCGGAAGGCCTTGTCCATGTCGGCTGCACCGCCGACGTTGATCGCTTCGATCTTGTCAAAATCGATGCCGGCCCTGTGGCAGGCGTACTTGAACATCGCCAGCGGCTGACCGCCGCCGAACAGGACAACGCGTGCGCCTTCGAGCTTGGACCAGGCGAATTCGGGATCCGGCTCCCGCGCGGTCAGAAAGAAGCCGTCCATCTCGTTGATCTGGGCGAAGTGGATCGCGAGCGGTATCTCACCCTTGTTGAGGGAATTAAAGCCCTGGCTCGGTGCAGACTGGATGACCTGAGCGGTGCCATCCTCCAGAGCCTTGATCGCGGAAACGCCAGCGGGGGCAACCGACCACGACGGTTCGAGCCCTTGCTCGCGCAGGAAACCGCCTGACAGGGTCGCGATCAGCGGCGCGTAGAATGCGGAAAACAGCGTGAACTGGATGTGGATGGGTTGCATGGCGATCGTCCTAGCCTTGGAAATGTCCCGCCAACATGCCACGCCGGCACCAACTTGCAAGTGGGCAGGCCTACTACAGAGGGCACGCGCGACGGGCATCCGTAGTGCCGCTGCCGGCCATGGAGCGCGCAGTTCGAGACACGATCAATCCGCACTCCGCAGTCAAGAACCCAGCGATTGATACCTGGCTAGATCATCGTGCCTAAAGTTGGAACCGCTGTTGCGGCTCCAACTTTAGGCACAAAGATGATCGCCTCCAAACAATCGAGCAACCTGCTTTAGGGCGCAACACCGGCCTTGGCGCGGGGGCCGAGCCCAATTCGCAGGCGTTCTTCAGCGAGGGCGATGTAGTCGCAGAGCAACGGCCGGGTCTCGCGCGGATCGATGATCTCCTCGACAGCCAGCGCTTCGGCGGTTCGGAACGGCGATGCATACGCTCTCAGTTCGGCTTCCAATTCCTGCTCGCGCGCCTTGGGGTCCGGCGCTGCCGCGATGTCGCGCCGAAACGCTGCCGCAACGCCGCCTTCGACAGGAAGCGACCCCCATTCACCGCTTGGCCAGGCCAATTTCAAGTCAATATCGTTCTTGTTGCATGTCGCCATTCCAGCCATGCCGTAGCATTTGCGGATCACGAGCGTGACGGTCGGGACTTTGAGCTGGCCGGCAACATAGACGACGCGCATGCCCTCGCGCAGGGTTCCGGCCTCCTCCGCCTTGAGACCAACCATGAAGCCCGGCACGTCGACCAGAAAAACCAGCGGTAGATGGAAGGTGTCGCAAAGCTCCATGAAGTGGATCTGCTTGCGTGCCGCGTCGGCATCCATCGCGCCGCCGTAGATGTTCGGATTGTTGGCGACGATGCCGACCGGCCGGCCGCCGAGGCGTGCCAGCATCGTGATGACCGCACGGCCAAAGGTCGGCCTGATCTCAAACGACGAGCCCTTGTCGACGATCATCGTGACAAGCTTTTTCATGTCGTAGGGCCGCCTTCGGTCTGCCGGCACGATGCCAAGCAACGCTTCCTCGCAGCGCCCGACCGGATCATCGGCGGACAGAACCGGTGGCAGCTGCCATACGTTCTGCGGCATGAAGGCGAGGAACCGCCTGACCTGATCGAACGCTTCGTCCTCCGTCTGTGCGACGTTGTGGATGGCACCCGACTTGTTGACGGCGACGGCCGGACCACCGAGATCCTCCTTCGTGATCTCCTGGCCAAGCGACCGCTTGACGACCGGCGGGCCGGCCGCAAAGATCTGACTGGTGCCCTGGACCATGACGGAGAAGTGGGACAGGATCGCTCGCCCGGCCGGCCCACCGGCCGCCGTGCCAAGAACGGCCGAGGCGACGGGCACCTCGCCGAGCAACTCGACGGACCGCTCGAAACCATCGATGCCGGGAAACGTGACAAACCCCCGCCGCTTTGCCGACGTCACCGTGCCGCCGGCACCATCGATGAGATTGACCAGCGGGATCTTGTAGTGATGGGCGAGATCTTCGATGTAGCCGCCCTGCCCGCCTTTGCGCCGCTGCGCACCGAAGCTCGTGCCGCCGCGCACCGTGAAGTCTTCACCGCCAATGGCAACAGGGCGGCCATCGATGCGCGCCGTCCCGGCAACGTAGGTTGCCGGCGTCACGTTTTTCAGCTTGAGGTCCTGGTCGTACTCTCCCGAACCGGCGAGCGTGCCGACCTCGCGAAAGCTGCCCTGGTCGGTGATCCGGTCAATGCGTTCGCGGACCGTCAATCTGCCGGCATCGTGCTGCCTTGCGATGTTGTCCGGCCCACCCATGCCCTTCGCGAACTGTCGACGGCGCCCGAGCTCGTCGATCTGGGTTGACCAAAAGTCGTCACGCTCTGCCATGCCGGCCCCCGTATGTCTTTCGTCGATTGTCGTTGGTCGTATCTGTGCTCAAGACCGATCGCCTTTGCCGGGCATGCCGCGGCCGGCGATGATGCCCGCCCGCGCGAGCGCTTCGATGTCGGCTTCGGAAAGTTCGAGTTCGTCGCGCAGAACGTCCTTCGTATCGGCGCCCGTGTCGCGGCCGACCCAGCCGATGCGGCCCGGCGTGTTGCCAAGTTTCGGCACGATACCGGCCAAGGTCACCGTGCCAAGGACATCGTCTTCGACATCGACGAGCATGTCGCGGGCCCGGTAATGGGGATCGGCAAATATGTCGGCGACGGTGTAGATGCGGGCCGCCGGTACCTTCGCGGCGTCCAATGCTTGTTCGACCTGGGCGATGTCCAACGATGCGGTCCACGCGCTGACGATGTCATCGCATGCGGCCGTGTTTTCGGCGCGGGCAATGCCTGAGGCGAAGCGCGGATCCTCGATCATGTCCTCCCTCGACATGGCCCGGGCGAGCCGGCGAAATACGGCATCGGAGGCCGCCGTGATAAGCACGTAGCTGCCATCGCGGGTCGGGTAGATCGAATTGGGCGCATTGCCAGGCAGATGCGAACCCGCCCGCTGTGCCACGACGCCGAGTTGCTGGTAGGCTGGAATGTGTGGCTCCATGAAGCTGAAAGAGCCTTCGTAGAGCGCCGTGTCGACGACCTGGCCGCGGCCCGTCTGCTGGCGTTCAATGATTGCCATAACGGCTCCGAAGGCGCCGTAGAGGCCGGCGATATAGTCCGTCAGCGGCGTTCCGGCCCGAGGCGGGGGGCGATCAGGATCACCGGTGATCTCCCTAAGGCCGCTGACCGCTTCGCAGACAATGCCGTAGCCACCACGGCCGCTGTAAGGCCCATCCTGGCCAAAACCGCTGACGCGGACCATGACGAGACCGGGATTGGCCTCGCTCAGCGTGTCATAGCCGAGCCCCCAGCCTTCCAATGTGCCGGGACGAAAATTCTCGACAACGATGTCTGCGCTTTCGCAAAGCCGCCGCGCCAGTACGCGGCCGTCTTCGGTGCGAAGATCGAGCGACACGTTGCGCTTTCCGCGCTGGATCGAGGCGTTGTAGAGAGAGCGGCCCTTGTGGCGATGGCCGAGGGAGCGTACGGCATCGCCTTCGGCCTGCTCGACCTTGATAACATCGCAACCGAAATCGGCGAGCAAGCGCGCGCAAAAGGGCCCGGCAACCGTCGATCCGAGTTCAACCGCGCGCAGGTGGCAAAGCGGGCCCGACTTCGGTGTAGCGGATTGCGCTTGCGACATCGCCAATTCCCCTGTCAGTGTGGTTTGCGATTTCTGATCGCAGATGTTGGACATGCATTGGGCTGCTGTCCAGGACGCAGCCGGCCCGGCGCGATCGTCGATCCGCCACGGGATCATTTCCGTGGTCGAACCGCGCCGTGACCGAAGATCCGCCGCGATCCAGCGCGTCCCTGGCGATTGCATTGAACGTTGCCCGGCCCGGTACCATCCCGGCAATGGTCAGCGAACCGCGGGACGCCCGGCCCCCACGCGCCGCACGGCGACCTGGTCGCCGGCACTGACGCGGAGGATCCTAAGGCCGGCCGCATCTAGCCGGGCCGTGCCTTTCGTGCAGGCCGGATCGGCAACAAGCCAGGCGCGCAGTGCGGCGGCCTTGCCGGCGTCGTATTCAACGAGTTCGCCGTCCTGCGCTCCAATCGTTGCAGCATCATCGGGATGCAACCGGCAGATGCGATGCTGGCTCACGGCGGTTTCGCGAAATACGGCGGCGTGCAATACCGCTGTCAGGACCAGCCGCCCGGCGCGCACGGCGGCGCGGCGGCGCTCGGTCCCGGCCGCGTCGACCTGATTTTCGTCATCGACGACCACGCCGTAGACATCGGCCATTACCGATTGGGAAATGTAGCTATGCGCGAAGTCCCGCGCGACCGTTGCCGGCAGCCGTTCCAGCGGATCACCATAGCCGCCGCCGCCGGCAGACCTCAGCACAACGCGGTCGCCTTCATTGACGAGATGGCCGCCAACTTTACCGGGCGTCGCGAACTCCTCCCGACTGCCGCCGGCCGTCTCGACCCACGATGCCAGCGGCTTGCCGCTGTGACCGCCAAGGACGCCGAATGCCGGAACGATGGCGCCATCGGAGAGTAGCGAGTAACGCGCATCGGGGGCGGTCACGCGAATGCGCCGGCGCATTGCAAGGCCGCCGCGCGAGCGGCCGGCGCCCCCGGAGTCGGTATCGAGCTCAGAGTATTCCACGAGCAACGGGAAGCGCGACTCGATGACTTCCGAGGGCTGCACCGTCACCAGGTCACCCCAATCGAAAGGTGCCATGGCACTCGGGCCATCGGCTTCGGCGAAACCGCCGTTGCCGCCACCGGACCATTCGTAGTGAACCCATTCGCGTTCGGTGCGACTGTCAAACCCGCCGAGCAGATTGTGGAAGGAGCTGCGACACAAATCTCCCGCAACCTGATCGGGCACGACCTGGCTCAATGCGCCGACCATCGTGGCGATGACCCGCTTGCGGATCTCACCGTGGGAGCCGGCAGGCGCCGGGCGCGTGACGTTGACGATCGTGCCTTGCGGCGCCAGGACCTCGATGGGCCGGAACGAGCCCTGGTTCAATGGCGCGTCGGGATCGAAGATCGACTTGACGGCGATGAAGACGGATGCCGCCGTTACGGCAAGCGTCGAATTTACGGGGACCGGAACCTGCGGCGAAGCGCCGGTGAAATCGGCCACCATACGGTCGCCGTCAATGGTCAGCGCAAGAGGCAAGAGAAGCGGCTCGAAGTCGCCGCCGGGGAACGTCTCCAAGTAATCTTCATAGCGGTAGGTGCCGTCGGGGAGGCTGGCAATGCAGCGGCGCATGCGTGTTTCGGCGCGGTCGAGATCGAGACGGACGGCTTCGAGCAGCTGGTCGACGCCGTAGCGATCACAGAGTTCGCGAATGCGCGTTTGCGCGACGTGACATGCCGCGATACCGGCTTCGAAGTCGCCGAGACGTTCCTCTGGCACGCGCATGTTGGCGAGCAGAAGTTCAAGAGCGGCCTCGTTCATGCGGCCGCGCTCCATGATCTTGATCGGCGGGATGCGAATGCCTTCCTGGTAGATCTCGGTCGCGTTGCCGGACATGCTGCCGGGTACCATGCCGCCGACATCCGGCCAGTGTTCGCGGACCGCTGGAAAGAAGATCAGCTGATCTTCGAGAAAGACCGGGCAGATGATGGTCACATCGTTGAGGTGCGTGCCGCCAACATAGGGGTCATTGACCAGGATGACGTCGCCCGGTGCGAGATCAGCACCAAGCTTTGCCATTGCCGATTGCACGGTCCACGGCATCGGCACGACGTGACTGCCAATATCCTCGGATTGCGCCACGACCTGGGAATCGGGCGCGAACAGGCCACAGGAAAAATCCTTGGCTTCGTAGATGGCGACGGACTTCGCCGTTCGCATCACGGTCGCGCGCATTTCGCGGACAACCGAGATGAGGCCCTGGGTCAGGACTTCCAACGTGACCGGGTCGACAGGCGTCATCTTTGCCGATGCTCCACTTGCAGACAATCGTGCGGTGTCAGGCGGGCGGACCAACCGGGCGGAATGACCGTCGCCGTGCTTGTCTCCTCGACGATCGCCGGGCCTGCAACCGAAACATCGATGGGCAGGTTCTCACGCAGGTAAACCTTGGTCTCGCATGCGCGCTGATCAAATGTCACCTGCCGGGTGGCAGCAACTTCAGGGGTAGCCGTGCGTGCGCCATTCGTCGGCGATGAGAGGACCGGCTTTTTCGTCAGCCCCCAGGCGGCGAGCCGGTAACTGACGATCTCGCTGCCGCCATCCGGTGCACTGCCGTAACGTGCCTTGTAGATGCTGCGGAAATCGGCATCGATGCGTTCGAGAGAAAGGCCATCGAGATCGACCGGGACGGCCAGTTCGAAGGCCTGGCCGAGATAACGCATGTCGAGGCTCGGGACGAGACGATGGTTTGCTTCCGAAAAGCCGGCGTCGGCGAGTTCGCGACGGCCAGCGGCGATGAGTTCGTCAAACATCCGCTGAATGTCGGCAAGGCTGGTCGAGGACGTTGCCGAGACCCGGGTGCGGACGAGATCGCGCTTGACGTCCGCAACCAGGAGACCGAACGCGGAGAAGTTCGCCGGCATCGGTGGACTGAGGACGGTCGATATGCCGAGTTCGTTGGCGATGGCCGTGGCGTGCAACGGTCCCGCGCCACCGTAGGCCATCAGGCAGAAGTCCCGCGGATCAAGGCCGCGCATCACAGATATCTCCTTGATCGCGGCAGTCATATTGACGACGGCGATGCGCACAATGCCCTCGGCCATGGCATCGGGCGCGAGGCCGACCTCGCCGGCTAGGCGCGAGACGGCGGCGGCGGCGCGGTCGTGGTCCAGGGTGAGGCCGCCGTGGGATTGCTCTGCGCTGCCAAGCCTGCCGAGCACGACGTTCGAGTCAGTGACGGTCGGTTCCTGGCCGCCGCGACCGTAGCAGGCCGGCCCCGGTACGGCACCTGCGGAACGAGGGCCGACCTTGAGCAACTGGCCGGCCGCATAAGAGGCAATACTGCCGCCGCCCGCGCCGACGGTATTGATGTCGACCTGCTGGGCCTTGAGCGCAAACGCGCCGACCTTGCCCGCACCCGTCATCGGATAGGCGCTATCACGAATGAGGCAGACGTCGGTGGACGTGCCGCCCATGTCGCAGGTGATGATGTTCGGGTAGCCTGTCCGGCGGCCGACGAACTGGGCGGCGATGACGCCGGCCGCCGGGCCGGACAGCATCGAGAGCACCGGCCGCTTTTCGACCTGGTGATCGGGCAACGTACCGCCGCTGGAGGTCATGATCGAAACACCGGCCCGGCAGCCGCGCTCCTGCAACCGGCTGCGAAGGTTGGAAAGGTAACGACGCATGCGCGGCGCCACGTAGGCGCTCAGCGCGGTCGTCGAGAAGCGTTCGTGTTCCCTGTATTCCGGCAGGATCTCGGACGACGTCGTCACGACTGCATCGGGCAGAATGCGGCGGAGGATTTCGGCGGTCCGCTGTTCATGGCGGGGCTGTGCATAGGAGTGCAAGTAGCATACGGCGACCGCCTCCGTGTTGCGTTGGGCGAGTTCCGTCGCGATGTCGACAACGGTGTCTTCATCCAGCGCCACGACTTCATCACCGTGAACGTCGAGCCGTTCGGGAATCTGGTAACAGCGATCGCGCGGCACGATCGGTTCCGGCGCGGTGGCCTTGATGTTGTACATCAACGTGCGGTTGCCGCGCCCGGTGATGAGAATGTCGCGATGTCCTTCGGTCACCAAGGCGGCCATATCGGCGCCGTTGCGTTCGAGCGCGGTGTTGGTGGCGACCGTCGAGCCGTGCCCGATGGTGTCCAATGCTGCCGGATCCACGTCGATGGCAGCGAGCCCATCGAGGATACCGCGCGACTGATCGTCGGGGGTCGAGGGGACCTTGCCGAGCGAAATGCGATTGGTCGCCGTGTCGTAGATGACAAGGTCGGTGAATGTCCCGCCGACGTCGATGCCGAGCCAAAGCAAAGCGTTTGTTCCTTGTCTCTAGTCCTGCGTCAGTATCAAATTAGGACTGGGTGCAGGATCGGCTACCGACAGTCCGGCCGTGCCAACTGATGCGCGATCTCGTGTAACTCTTGCACCTGACGTTTGGTTGCGAGACCAGCCGCACACAGGCACCAAACGTCAGGTGCGCTACACTAATTGGCCCGAACGGCGGACCAGGTGTCGTCGAGCGCGCATCTCAGCCGTCGTGCCATTTCGGCAATTTCATCCTCCGAGATGATCTGTGGCGGTGAAAATGCGATCCGGTTGCCGATGAGGCGCAGGATGAGGCCGTGCTTGCGCGCGTTGGCGCCGATCATTGCCATGACATTGACCTCGGCCGGGAACGTTTCGCGTGTTGCCTTGTCCTTCACGACTTCGAGCGCGCCGATGAGGCCAATGCCGCTGAATTGCCCGACGAGGGGGTGGTCCTCGAGCGCTCCGAGTTCGGCAAGGAATGTCGGCTCGACGCGCCCGACATGGCCGAGAAGATCCATCTCGTCGTAGATCTTGAGCACCTCGAGGGCAACCGCCGTCGTCACCGGGTGGCCCGCGTAGGTAAACCCATGCGCGAAATGGCCGACCTTGTCCGTCTGCGCCATGAGGGCCTGGAACACGCGTTCATTCATGAGCAGGGCGGAGATCGGTTGCAAGCCTGCCGAGAGCGCCTTGGCCGAGGTGAGCATGTCGGGTTGCAAGTCATAGGTCTCAGACCCCCACATATTGCCGGTACGGCCAAAGCCGCAGATCACCTCGTCGGCGACGAACAAAACGTCGTATTTCCTGAGAACCGCCTGGATTTTTTCGAAGTAGCGCTCAGGCGGGAGGACAGCGCCGCCGGCCCCCATCACCGGTTCCGCCCAGAACGCGGCGACGGTCTCGGGGCCTTCATCGAGAATGAGCTTTTCGAGCGCGTCCGCCATCCGTTTCGAAAACTCCTCCTCGCTCTCGCCGTCCTGCTGGCAGCGGTAGTAGTTCGGAAATTCGGTGTGGCGGAACTGGCTGAACGGCAGCCCGATTTCCTGGTGCATATCGGGCTTGCCCGAAATACTCGCAGCCGCGCACGTCGAGCCGTGGTAGGCAAACTTGCGCCCGATGATCTTGACGCGCCCGGGCTTGCCCATGGCATGCCAGTAATACCAGGCAACCTTGACGGCGGTATCGTTGGCTTCCGAACCCGAGCACTGGAAGAGTACTTTCGACATCGGCACCGGCGCGATCTCCAAGAGCTTGGCCGCCAGTTCGATTGCGGCTTCGTGCGAGGCGTCGCGATAGATGTGGTAGTAGCCGACCTTGCGCATCTGATCATAAGCGACCTTGGCAAGCCGTTCGACACCGAACCCAAGTGACGCGCACCACAGCCCGGCGGCGGCCTCGAGGTATTCGTTGCCCTCATCGTCATAGACGAAGACGCCCTTGCCCCGATCCATGATGACCGGCCCGTGCTCCAGGAAATGGCGCAGATTCGATTGCGGATGGATGAGGCTGGCTTGGTCCAGCCCGCGCAGGCTGTTGGGCAGTTGGGCCATCGAATGCTCCAGTGGTTCAGAACCCCGTAAAGTCGGCTTGGCCGGCAAAGTTGATCACCAATTCGAAAACGCAGCAACCGTCGATCACGGCGCAGCCGCGGAGATCACGGATGCGAACATTCGGCAAGCGCGACGGCGTTCCGGCCGGGGTTGGGTTAGTATCGATGCCGCCTGGTTATGTGGAGTGATTGATGATTGCAGTGGCCTTCGACATCGGTGGGACCTTCACCGACTTCGTCCTGCACGATGATGACGGTGGGTGCAGCCGAACGTTGAAGGTTGCCACGACGCCGAGCGACCCGAGCATTGCCGTGATGGCGGGACTGCGCCAGATCATGGACGATGCCGGTGTCGCAGCCGGTGATGTCAAGGCGTTGCTGCACGCAACCACCGTTGCCACCAATGCCGTTCTTGAACGCAAAGGCGCGGCCACCGGGCTTGTGACGACGGCAGGCTTTCGCGACGTTCTCATAATCGGGCGCCAGAAGCGCTATGAAACCTACGATCTCTACATTTCCAAACCAAAACCGCTCGTCAAGCGCCGCCACATCGTCGAGGTGGTCGAGCGGGTGGACCCGGAAGGTACGGTCGTCACCGACCTCGATATGGACAGCGTCGATGCCGCGATCGATGCGATGCTCGAGGCCGGCCGCCGGTCTGTGGCGGTCTGCCTGCTCCACGCCTACGCCAATCCGGACCACGAACGGGCGATCCGCAAGCGCTTTGCCGCCCGTGCGCCGGGCCTGCCGGTGTCGATCTCGAGTGAGGTTTCCCCGAAATTCCGGGAGTACGAGCGGACCAGCACGACCGTCACCAATGCCTATATCCGCCCGACGGTGTCGCATTATCTCAGCCGGCTGGAAACCGCGTTTTGCGATCTCGGCTTCAAGCACGACCTCATGATCATGCAGTCGAACGGCGGCCTCGTCTCACCGTCGCTTGCCCGGGCTTATCCAATCCGCATTATCGAGTCGGGTCCGGCCGCAGGCATTCTCATGTGCGCCGAGGTCGGCCGCCGCGAAGGCCATGAGGAGATCATCACCTTCGACATGGGAGGCACTACCGCCAAGCTCGGCGCAATCGACAAAGGCACGCCGGCGATCACGCCGACGCTTGAAGTCGACCTCGTCCGGCACAAGCGCGGAAGCGGTCTGCCGATCAACGTGCCTGCAATCGAAATGCTCGAAATCGGAGCCGGCGGCGGCAGCATCGCCCGCATCGACCGCGGGATGATCGCGGTTGGTCCCGATAGTGCCGGCGCCGAGCCGGGCCCGGCGTGTTATGGCCGCGGCGGCAAGGAGGCAACCATCACGGATGCCAACGTCGTGCTCGGTTACATTGCACCCGACACGTTCAATGCCGGAGCCACGCGCCTTGATGGCGAGGCGGCAGGCAGAGTGATCGGTGAAAAGATCGCAGCTCCACTGCGCCTCGATCTCGTCGAAGCCGCCTGGGGCATTCACCTCATTGCCACGACCAACATGGAGAATGCGTTGCGCCTCGTCTCCATCGAGCGCGGACGCGATCCGCGCCGCTATGCCATGGTTGCGTTCGGCGGTGCCGGCCCGGTCCACGCAGCTCGGCTTGCCCGCCGTGCCGGCATCCCGAGCGTTATCGTGCCGGAGGCCGCGGGTGTCGGATCGGCGATCGGATTGTTGCAGGCCGAACCGCGGCTCGACGTCTCGGCAACGCGCGTTCTGGGCCTGGACGATGACGCCGTCGCCCGCCAAATCGAAGAGGTGTTTGCGGGCCTTGAGGAGCGCGTGCGCGGGGAACTTGGTCAGATGTCGCCAGACGCTGCAGTCAACTGGTCCCGGTCCGCCCAGATGCGCTATCGCGGCCAAGGCTTCGAGATCCATGTCGAGCTGCCGCCCGGCGCAATCGATGATGCCTATCCGGCCCGGGTCGTCGAGGCTTTCAACGATGCCTACTTGCAGCGGTTCAAATTTCGCGACGAGGACGGCGTTGTCGAAGCTGTCGACTGGGGTCTTGCGGCCAGCCTGCCGCGCGCGCGGGGCGATGCCTGGGGCACGCGCAGAGCGGCCGCTGTGGCGGCACGATCCGGCACTACGCGGCAATGCTGGTTTCCCGAGGCCGGCGATTTCACCACAACCCGGATCCTCACGCGTGCGGCGCTCGCGGACGGCGCAGTGCACACCGGTCCAGCCATCGTCGAGGACGCGGACTGCACTATCGTGGTGCCGCCGGGCGATTGCCTGAGGCTCAATGACGGCGGTCACGTCGTCATCGAGATTGGCAAGGGAGACGTCACATGACCGCGCAGCAGACGGACACTTCTCAAACCAATCCTGATCACGTCGATGCCATCACCCTGACGGTCATCTGGAACACCTTGATCTCGATCGCGGAAGAACTCGGGGTCACGCTGCGCAACACCGCGTTTTCCGAAGGCGTGCGGGAAGGCGATGATTTTTCGACGGCGATCTTCGACAAAGACGCCGTGATGATCGCGCAGGGTAATTTCAGCCCCGGCCATCTCGGCTCGATGCCGTTCATGGCCAAGCATGTCCTGGAATATTTCCCGGACGGAACGCTGAAGCCCGGCGACACCGTGCTCGTCAACGATAGCTTTATCGGCGCCGGCCATTTCCCGGACACCTATCTGCTGATGCCGGTGTTTCTCGAAGACCGGCTGATCGGATACGTGTGCTGTTCGGCCCATCAGGTCGACATGGGCGGTGCTGCACCTGGTTCACAAAAAGTGCACGGCGTGACCGAAAGCTTCCAGGAAGGGCTCAGAATACTGCCCGTGCGCTTCGTTCGGAAAGGGCAAATCGATCCGGACATCATGCGGATCGTGCTCGGCAACGTGCGGATGCCGGACAAGGTGCGCGGTGATCTCATGGCGCAGCATACCGCCAACCTCACCGCTGCCGAGCGCCTGCGCCAGATGTTCGTCGACCATGGCATCGAAACCGTCGAGATGGCGTGCTGCCAGATCCTGGAGCGCTCCGAACGCAACATGCGGGACATGCTCGCCAGTGTGCCTGCCGGCACCTACAGCTTCGAAGACCGGATGGACGACTACGGACCGGGGACCGAGCCGATCGAGATGGCCGTGGACATCACGTTCGACGGACGGGGCGCGGTGGAGTTCGATTTCTCCCGCTCATCAGACACGGTCCCGGCAGCGATCAATTCCTACATCAACTACACGCGTGCCTATGCCGTGTTCGCGATCAAAACCTTCTGCAACGCCCTCGATCCGCAGACCGAGGGCAGCATGCGACCGATTACGGTGACCGCGCGGGAGGGCTCGTTCTTCAACGCACAGTTCCCGGCTCCGTCGGGCGGTCGGCCGATCCTTCAGATCCGCATTTTCGATACCATCAACGGGGCGCTGGCAAAGGCTCTGCCCGAACGCGCGATGGGCGCGTTTTCGCACTGGTCGAACCCGAACATCGGCGGCATAAGCGACCGTACCGGCCAGCCGTTCGTGATGTACGATGTCTCACTTGCCGGATACGGCGGCAAGCACGGCAGCGACGGTGAAGAGGCGATGTCGCCGGTGATGAACTGTTCCAACATTCCCGTCGAAGTGCACGAAACGCTCAATCCCGTGCGCATTCACTGCCTGTCGCTGATCCAGGACAGCGGCGGTGCGGGGCGTTGGCGCGGCGGCTGCGGCCTGCGCAAAGACATCGAGTTACTCAATTCGACCGCCGTCCTGTCGCATCTCGGCGATCGCCACACGTTCGCCCCTTATGGCATTTTCGGCGGCCGGGAAGGCGCGCTGGCGCAATCGCTGCTCAATCCCGACGGCGATGGCGAACCAATTCAGTCGAAGGAAACGCGCGCCATCAAGCGCGGCGATATTCTGAGCTTCAGGCTGTCCGGTGCCGGCGGGTATGGGCCGCCGGAACAGCGCGACCCGGCGGCCATCGCAGAAGACGTCGCCGATGGCTATGTGTCAGCTGCCGCAGCCCGGGAAATCTATGGATGGGAGGGCAAACGCGACTGAAGAGCGAACTCACAGGTCGAGCTGCAAACACCAATCGCCATAATCATGCAGGTCAAAACGTTAAGTGCATTGCTCGGCAACCCGCCGTTTCACCTTTTCACCGTCTACTCAATCGCGGTGTAGGCGACCAATTGTTTAGAAGTGCCATCCTTCCTGATCAGGATCGCGCTGTTGGCTTCGCGTCGGTTGCCAACCCCCATGGCGGGTGAACCGATCTGCATCCCAGGCACGCTCAACGCGACGACATCAGGTTTTTCCTTGAGCAGGCGAGCAATCTCCCGAGCCGGGACGTGGCGCTCGATCGTGTAGCCGGCAATGCGCCCGGCGTGACATGAAGCGTGCTTTGGCGAAATGCCACGCCTGCGCTTGAATTGCACGAGATCCGACATCGCCATGTTTTCGGTTTGCACCCGAGAGGTGCAGAAAAATGTTCACTTTCGTCATGCTGCCGTCAGCATGCAATGGGATGCGCCACACTTGGTTGGCTCGGGTCACAGCGAGATAGAGAATTCGCTCGTCCGGGCTCAACGCCAAGGAATTGAGGCCGCTGTAACAGTCGGCACAAAGTTGCTGCACGTCATGCCGGGAATTCTGCCGTCATGAACCCGGAAGCGGCAGCGTTCCGTTCAGCCGGTTTTTCAAGGAACTCGATACGCTTGGCTGCGAAGGTTCGGTCGGCAGCGAATACAAACCAGCAACCGAGACGCAACATAGGCTGAGTTGGTTCGCACCTTATCGCTGCGCGTCATTACTCGACGTGTGGTCTTATCGAGCCGATAGCAATTTGCGCAGCTCATGCTTGAGGATCTTACCTGCGGCGGATTTCGGTAGCGAAGCCCTGATTGCAACGGACTTCGGGCATTTGTAGGCGGCCAGCCGCCCGCGGCAATGCACCGTCAGCTCGTCTTGCGATAGTGATTGGCCCTCTCTGACGACGACGCAAGCAGTAACTGCCTCGCCCCATTTTTCGTCAGGAACGCCTATGACTGCCGCCTCTGCAACTGCGGGATGTGCATAGATCACGTCCTCAACCTCAGTCGAGTATACGTTTTCACCACCAGTGATGATCATGTCTTTGGAGCGGTCGACGATAAAGACGAACCCATCTTCGTCCAGATAACCGAGATCGCCAGTGTCGAGCCAGCCGTTGACAAAGGCTTCTGCTGTCCGGTCCTGCAGTTTCCAGTAGCCTTTCATGACATTGGCGCCGCGGACCTGAATACTACCGATCTCGCCTGTTTGTTTCGGCACACCGTTGCTGTCAGCAATCCGAAGCTCGACCCCGGGTATCGCCTGACCACAGGAAGCAAGCCGTGCACCCCGCCGCTCATGCGGGAGCGGCGGCCACGGTGTCGCTGCGACTGTTCCGGCTGCCTCTGTCAGTCCGTAAATATGTTGGAAGACATCACCGAACGTACTGGTCGCCCGTTTCAGCATTTCCATTGGCATTGGCGCCGAACCAAACAGAATGCGCCTGACACTAGACAGATCAAAGCGCTGCACATCCGGCTGGTCGAGCATCATGAAAATCATCGTCGGCACCAACTGGAAACCAGTCACGCGATGCGTGTCGATGAGTTCCAGGGCCGGGCGAGGCGCGAAGCTCGGCATGAAGACGTGAGTTGCACCGAGCGCCGTGAAGCTGAACACGGCCCACGCGTCGGCCTGATGAAACATCGGCGCGGCATGCAGCCAGGCGTCATCGCGCGCAAATCCGCCGAGCACGATCTTGTTGGTGGCGGAGGTGGCAACGTTGCGGTGGCTCAGCATCACACCCTTGGATCGTCCTGTCGTACCGCCCGTATAGAAAATGTGGGCAACGTCATCTTCGGACACACCTGGTACGGGCGACCCAAGCGGCTGGCTGCCAGCGATCAAGCTGTCCCACGTGATGGCTTTCTTGTCGGATTGGCCGAGAACGATTGCTTTGCGACCGGTCAGCGACGGCAGCAGTTCGGAAAGGTCTTCGTCGTGGAGAATCGCCGCGCACGCACAGTCATCGAGAATGAACGCCACCTCGGCCGGGGAGAGACGCGTGTTAATTGGAACGGCTATGAGACCGGCCAACGAAAGCGCGAAGTAGGCTTCAAAGAACGAGCTCGTATTGGGACCGAGCACCGCCACGCGATCCCCGCGCTGCAAACCCACTCCGATCAGTCCAGCGGCTGCACGGCGGACCCGCATTGCAGTTTCGCCATAACTGCTCCGGATGCCGCCATCGACAATTGCAGCGCGCGAAGCACTCGTGCGTTCCGCGTGCATTAATAAGTCATGCAGCAGCATTGATCACGTCCTCTAGCGGGTCGACCACGCCTTGTCTCTTAGCCTATATAGAACGCGATTGTCTCCGCAGGTCGAGAACTCTCATGCCAATTGACTATGGCCGGTTGCGCCAACGCGAATTTCCCATCGTGCGTCATGCCTATGACGAACGTGACGTTTTGATTTACGCTCTCGGCATCGGACTTGGCTTCGACCCGCTGGACGAACAACAATTGCCGTTCGTCACGCGCGAGAAGCTCGAGGTCTTCCCGACCATGGCGGCCATTCTTGCCTATCCGGGCCTCTGGATCAGAGAGGCAGACACCGGTCTCGATTGGGAACATGCTCTGCACTCCGAGCAAGGCATGGAATTCCTGCGACCACTACCTGCCGCAGGCGAGATCGAGGCTCAGACGAAGATTGTCGGTATTGTCGACAAAGGGCCGGACCGCGGGGCGCTCATCTATACGCAACGCACAGGCATCAATGTCGCGACAGGTGAAGCCTGTTTCACGGTGCGCCACACCACCTTCGCGCGCAAGGATGGCGGCTATGGTGGGCCAAGCGATCCTGCTCGAAATCCTCATCCGATTCCGGAACGCGCGCCCGACCTGACGGTTGATCTGGCGACAGTGCCGCAGCAGGCGCTGCTGTATCGCCTAAATGGCGATCCCAACCCTCACAACGCAGATCCGGCTGCCGCCAAAGCCGCAGGATTGCCAGGCCCGATCCTGCATGGGCTCTGCACCTACGGCATCGCCGGCCATGCCATCCTGCGCGCCTGCTGCAACTACGAAGCATCGGCCCTGCGCCAACTTGATGTACGCCTTGCCGCTCCGGTCTACCCCGGCGAGACGATCCGTACGGAAATCTGGCAGCAGCCCGGAGACAGCGTCGTTTCGTTTCGCTCAAAGGCGCTTGAACGTGATCGTGTCGTCCTCAACAACGGCCGCGCGCTCGTTGGCCGATCATCCTAGGAATTGACGATGAAGATTGCTGACGTTGAGGCCTTCCCGGTCTCAGTTCCGATCCCGGCAGATAAACAAAACAAGCTTGGCATCGGGCGCCTGACGAAACGCGATGCCGTTTTCGTCAAGGTCACGACCGAAGACGGGCTCGTCGGGTGGGGCGAGGCACATCACGGGCGCAACCCCGGTGCTGTGGCAAACATCGTGCAGTCCACAATGCGCAATCTGGTCTTGGGAGAAGACGCCTCCAACGTCAACGGGATTTGGCGCAAGGTCTATCAGGCGCAATTCGCAAGCCACGGCATGGGGGCAGGTTCGATCATTGCGCTCAGCGGCGTCGACATGGCGCTCTGGGACCTGCGGGGCAAGGCTGTCGGCTGGCCCGTCTACAAGCTGCTCGGTGGCGCCTCGAAACCGATCCTGGCTTATGCTGGTGGCGGTGGTTCACTCGGCTTCGGCGAAACAGAAGCCTTGCTCGATGAAGTTCGGTCACTTACAGCCAGGAACTACAAGGCGATAAAGCTTCGTGTGGGGCAATCCCCGCGCGTGGATCTCGAGCGCATTGAAGCGGTGCGTAATGCGTTCGGTGATGAACTCATCATTCTCACCGATGCCAACACCGGCTACTCGCTCGAAGATGTGCGCGCCGTCATGCCCGGTCTCGACGAGATGAATGTCGGCTGGCTTGAGGAGCCGTTTCCCGGGCACGATCTCAGGTCCTACGCCATAGCGTCTAGCTTCGGGACGACGCCCTTCGCGCTTGGGGAGAACACTTACACGCGCTATGAATTTGTCCCGCATATAGAGTCGGGCAACATCCGCATTCTGCAGCCGGATGTCGGCAAATGCGGCGGCTTTACCGAGATCATGCGGATTGCGGCACTTGCAGCAGCCTACAATATCCCGGTCCACCCACACGGCGGTGTAACGGGCCTCGACCTCGCCGCCGGCATCCATGTCCTCTCGGCGATCGATAACCCGGGATACTTCGAATCCAGTGAGGGTCTGAACCCACTTCGCGAGGGCCCGTTTCTAACGCCGCCTTACGAAATCGGCGAAGACGGATGCGTACGCGCCCTCGAAGCACCGGGCCTCGGCTTGGAGGTTGAAGAGGATTTCCTGCGCGCGCACCCGGTCATCGAGGGACCCGGCTTCGTCTGAACCAGGACTATCAGGTATCTGCGGCCGGCCTGGAAGTTGGGTGTTGATGAGTGGTTTCAGTGCCAATTCCGATTGTCACGAAATGCGGGGCAGATTTCTGGTAATCGATCAAAGCAGCGGTCGTTCCCAGTCGCTCAACCCGTTGCATCGAAACACCGGAAGACTGAGCTCTCGGTGACGCAATCGACGCGCAGTCCACGAACCGGGCGTTCGCGGGCATCAAGCTCGGCTCAGTGAGCAATGAACAACGGACGCGGAAGCTCTGTCATTAATGCTTCAGTTGTTGATCCAAATAGGAATCGGCCGACGGAGCTCGTGTCACTCGCTCCAACTACACACAAGTCGCAATCCGTGGACGAGATCTGCCGGATGAGGGCTTCACTTGTCGATTCATCAGCGGCAATGTCCACGATGTGGCTACCGCCTGAGATGCCATGGCTGCTGAGGTTCAGCATCGCCCTCGAGTTGATCGAAAGCGCAGTATCGTCTGATTTTCGATCTTCTTCCGCGTAGAACAGCATGACCTCGTCTGCGCACTTCATCAGCGGGATCGCATCGTGGAGTGCGCGAGCAGAGTGCTTCGAACCGTCCCAGCCAACAACGATGCGTTTTGGAAGTTCTTTTGAAGCGTAGTCTACCGGAAGAACGATCACCGGCCTCCCACTTTCGAACACCAATTTTACCGCCACATCTCGCATATCGCATGCTGTTTCGTGATCTCCAACAGCAACGATGGCTAAGTCGGAGGTGCGACACGCATTGGCGGCGACGTAGCCAATTTCGGCACGCGCAGACAACAGGATATGTAGATCTGTTGGCGAACTGCCCGTTACCTCCAAGTGCTTCTTGATCCGATCGGTGGTCGCTTTCAGATCCCCGGACAATTCACCCTGTGGTTCCTTGATTCTTTCCGTGTTGAGCGGCAGTCCGGTACTCGCTGCTACAGTGGATGCAATAGCAAGCTCTTCTGCCTCAAGGTCTGGTAGCAGGCCAAATACCGAAAGTCTGCTGCCAAAGCTCTCGTTAACAGCTTTCGCTAGTCTGCCAAGATTGGCCGTTGACGCTTCGCTTTCGTGCGCATCACAAACAATTGCGACATCCTTATAAGACCAAGTCGTCATCTCTCATGAACCCTAATGTGGATGAACTATTTGCTCTAAGGATCAACACATCAGGGTGAGGCGGGGTTCCGCATGTCACTGAAAACACCACAATCATTCCACTCAAATACCATGAACAGGTTTCGAACTTGTCGAGTTTTCGCTCTGGCCTATGAGGGCTCAATCATTGGATTGATCACTCGAAAGCGAAACTTTGATCGGTTTGTCAATGAGTGTCTGACGATGGGGAAATGGAATAGTGATGCCGTTGCTCTTGAACGCATCCCAAACGGCAAGATAAGCGGCGCCGCGAACGTTTGTCGTACCTAGCTCAGGATCGGTGATCCAAAACCGTAGTACAAAGTCAACGGAAGAATCGCCAAACCCGATTACGTGACATACCGGCGCCGGTTCTTTGATCACTCGGTCGAGCCCCGAGACAGCTTCAACAACAATTCGACGAACCAAGTGTGGATCATCATCGTAGCTCACCCCGAAATTGAGATCCAGACGGACGCGGCGGTTTGAGTGCGACCAATTGATCACGCTTTCGGATATCAAAGTCTCATTGGGGATCAAGTGTTCGACCCCATCTCGCGTGTTCACGGCAACATATCGAGATTGCAGACGTGTGATCCAACCGAAGGTGTCGCCGACAGTAATCACGTCGCCCGGCTTAATGGACCTGTCCAGTAGAATAATGATGCCGCTGATAAGATTGGCAGCGATCTTCTGCAGGCCAAACCCCAGACCGATGCCCAGTGCGCCGGAGAATACGGCCAATGCTGTGAGGTCAATTCCGATCGCCTCCAGGGCGATGAGGATGGCCACCAAAACAAGCGCGGCTCGGACGAGCTTGCCGATGAGCACCTGATACGTAGGGGTGAGATCGCCGGCCTGACGAAGCCGTCCCTCAATAAAATCGGAAGCGACGAACGCCAACCACATTAAGACGCCGAATGCAAAGAGCGCCTTTAGCAAGATAAGCGCGGTGATACGGCTCTTGCCGATCGTGAAACCAATACTGTCAAGCAGTTCAGATGTCTCGTCGAGCTGGCCGAGAATCGCCAGAGTGACGATGATCCAGGCCGAAACGGCAACGATTTGGGCCAGGGTTCGATTGCGAATGGTCCTTGACGCGATGTCGATCAACACCCAAGCGCCGACAAGTTGTGCCGCCAGGTTGACCAGAAAGCTTCGACTAGGCCAGGTCACTTCCTGCATTAGCCAGGCGACGAGCCACAGCAGGATGGCGGTCGCAATCCACCCCAACCGACGCAGAGGAATGACAAGGAGCCTCATAACGCGGGGTTGCTGGGTCAGTGCACGCAACCGACTTTCAAGTGGTGGCGTCAACAGGCGGGCAACGATCAGTCCTCCGGCGAAGCAGCCCGCTATGATCGCAAGCTGATAGACCGTCCAAACGGTCCAGAAGTTCGAGAACACGTTCTCCATTTGATCGGCGATGGCCGATAGTGTCGCGGGAAGGCTGTCCATGTGTTGGTCACTGGGCTGTTGTGCGGTCAGTTTCGATTGACGAGCCGACACTACCCGAAACAGAAAGGATTCGGACTATCCTAGGAGAGAAACCGGGTTGACTCCAAGACTTCGCTTAATTCTTCGAGCCTAGACTGCACCGAAGATTGCAGCTCCCCCCGCCCCTTCGAGCAGCTTCACGACGTCCATCCGATCTTCATTTGTGACATTCACTCCAAGCAGTATACCTCCGGATTCGCTGATTGCTTCTTGATACTGCTTTGCTTGATCTTCAGGCATACCTAGCCCGATGAGCGCACCAAGCAGGCCGCCCGCTGTTGCGCCGGCACCCGCGCCGGCCAGAGCTGCTACAAGCGGGCCGGCCAAGAGCACACCGGCGAACGGCACCGTGAGAGATCCGGCTGCGAGAATGCCACTTAGAACCGCTCCCAAACCCCCGCCGACTACTCCGCCGGTTGCTGCGCCGGCCACCATTTGAGATGAGTTCGCAGGGCCGAAAAACTCCTCTCGAAACTCTTCGCCAACAAGTACGCTGATGCGATCTGCTGACACGCCGGATGCGCCCAGGGCCTCGATGGCGGTCTTGGCCTTCGCTGGATTGTTGTACAAAGCCATAACTTGATCTGCCACGGATTTTCCTTTCGTTGAATTGCTTGGTTGCGAACATTTCAGTCCGTTGAAGTCAGTCCGTTGAAGGTTCCCGAAGTAAGTAACTCGGCATGATCATTGGCTCTATGAATTTGCAGCTCCCGATATTGGGGCATCCGCTCCGGGCAACTCCCCTCTACCGAACCGGCGGTTGATCCGGAGGCTGCTTCAACGGCTCTGGCAACGGCTGGTCAGGAGGCGTTGCTGGCTCCGGTAGATCTGGAGCGTCAGGTGGATTTGTGATGGGCTCGGTCGGGATCGGTGGCAAATCCGGCGGCCCAGGACGTGGCTCTGGCGGGTTTGGTACATCCGGCGGACTTTCGGGTGCAGGTTCCGGTGGCGGTAGATCAGGAGATGGCGGCGGTGGAATTGATGGCTCAGGACGCGTTGGCAGCATAATTCGTTGCCCTCCCTGGAAAGCACGACCTCTTTGTCTGAGGGAACAATCAGCCCCCTTAGATGTTCCATAGGCATCCGAATGGTTAGCGACCTGCTCCGGTTCTGGACCAAATTTTCGAACCGCTGACGTCGCTTTAGATGTTTCCGTCGATGAAACCTGGAGGTTTGCGATGCCCCTCGAAATCAGTGCGCCGCTTAGCTTGTTCATTCTTGTGGCAGATATCGTGGCACTTGTGGGAATTGGCCGCTCGAGTGCCGATAAGACCACCAAGCTCATTTGGATATTCGTCGTCCTATTGCTTCCAGTACTCGGCTTCATTGCATGGCTGTTTGCTGGACCACGCGCACTTCCGCGCCCCGACCAACTCGTTAAGCCCAAGTGATTTGAGGCTACCGAACCAATCCCTAGTGTAGCTTTTGCCCCCGACGTTTGGTTGAGAGACCAGCCGCACGCGGGAGCCCAAACGTCGGATGCGCTCCACTAGAAGGCGAACAAGACGGCTGCACCCGCGATTATTGCCAGAAATTGCGAAGCAAATAGCACGTACTTCAATCCATTTCCTGTCTGTCCTGATCCTGTCTGTCCTGAACGAGCCTCTTCAGCCTCAATCTTGATCTGATCGGTGCCGTGGCCTTGCCTTGTCATGATTGATCTCCATCGCTGGTTTGCTCATTTCGAAGGACAACCTGTGCTCTCCGAAGTTCCAGATGAATTCCTGTCGTCGGAACAAAAGCTCAACCCCAATGTTCCAATTGTGAGATGCGAGGGAGTTATCGCAGTCCGCGAATAACCGAAACGTACGTGGAAATGGTTGAAAGCTGTGATTCTGGAGAAACTAAACATGGGTAAGGAATTGAACTCCGCCTGCGCGCGCTTGGAGGAAGCCGCGAAATTTGCGGGAGTCCATAAAGAAGTCCTCGAACACCTGCGCTACCCATCAGAAACGCTCGCAGCGACAGTCTCGATCCGCATGGACGATGGATCTCTCAGAGGATTTAAGGCCTGGCGCTGCCGCTTCAATGACCTACTTGGTCCAACCAAGGGTGGGCTGCGATTTCATCCCGACGTGTCGCTCGAAGAGATCATGCCGCTTGCATTCTGGATGACCATGAAGTGCGCGGTTGTTGACTTGCCTTTCGGCGGTGCCAAAGGCGGCGTACAGGTTGACGTTAAGGAGCTGTCTCCCGCCGAGCTTGAGCGGCTCAGTCGCCAATGGATGCAGGTGTTCACCCATACCGTAGGGCCAGATCGGGATATCGCCGCGCCTGACATGTATACCGACAGCACGGTGATGGCGTGGATGGCCGATGAGTACAATAAATGCGTAAGGCGGCACGAACCGGCTGTCATCACAGGCAAACCCGCTACTCTGGGAGGATCGGCCGGTCGCGATACGGCGACTGCGACGGGAGGTATGTTTGTCCTCGATACACTATTGGATCATTTGGAATTCGACTCTGACAACCTGTCAGTAGCAATCCAGGGTTTCGGCAATGCAGGCGCGACCTTTGCCAGGCTGATAAGCGAAACAGGACACCGCGTCGTAGGCGTGTCGGATTCATCCGCTGCAATTTGGAGCGACGAAGGGCTGAACGTCGAACAGTTGCGCGAGCACAAAGCTCGTTCTGGCAAGCTCTCTGGCTTCGATCACGACGGAGCGGAAGAGGTAGACAAGCAGGAGTTTCTTACCAAATACTGCGACCTGTTGGTTCCCGCTGCGCTTGCAAATCAGATCACGCGCGACAACTCAGGCGATGTTCAAGCTAAGGCAGTCTTGGAGCTGGCGAATGGGCCGATATCAAGCGGTGCAGACGAAGATTTGGCTAACCGCGGCATTCAAGTTATCCCTGACGTGTTGGCAAATGCGGGCGGTGTCTCCGTCTCGTACATGGAATGGGTTCAAAACAAGAGCGGTGAAAAGTGGTCGGCTGACGAGGTGGAGCAAAAGCTTCGTAGTCGAATGGAGATCGCCGCACGAGCAGTGGCAAACGCCGCCGAGAAACACGAGATTTCCTTGCGATGCGCCGCATATGTTGTTGCATTGGAAAGACTTGGTGCAGCTGCGGAGGCGCGAGGGACGGAGCCGTTCTTTAACGGTTCCAGTTGATTGATTGAGCGTAAAGATGCAAGAAGCATTGCTCCAGTTATCCAATTGAGCCGCCGGCAGGCGCGCTAAGCAAGCAGGGACGCGCAGGCAAGGAGCCACTTTAGGGGAATTGTGAGCATTGGCGCTTGAATTGGGTACAGGGGCTTCGAGCCTGCGACTGGCTGCAAGCTCCGTCGTCTTTGCTATCGGGCTCGTGGGTCTCGTCTTTGGTGCCAACTTTCTCATACCGATCGTTGTTGCATTCATTGTTGCAAATACGCTCGAGGCTCTCATCGAGCGTTTAGAGCGCCTCGGCATCCCGGCATCGCTGTCTGTCCCGCTAGGGGTGCTGGTCGCACTCGCTCTGATTGCGGGTTTCGTGTTCGTCATCGTCGACCAAATAGATGAGTTCGTGGCAGCCTGGCCGCGATACTTGGAACGGTTACGCACTTTGTCAGGCAGCGTGGTTTCATTGCTCGGGGACGAGTTCAGCAGTCGCGTGCAGGCGCGGTTCAACGAACTAAATCTGGCCAGCAGACTGTCCACAGCTATCGGGTCAGCTAGCGGCGTTCTACTCAACGTCGGCCTGGTGTTGCTCTATGTTGGATTCTTGCTCGCTGAAAGAGGGAGAATTTTCAAAAGGATCGTGCTGCTCGGGCGAGAGGCGAAGGAGCAGGACAAACTGGCGGCTGCCCTGACAGCTGTATCCGACGGGATTCGCCAATATCTGTTCGTCAAGACTGTTCTGAGCCTGCTCACAGCACTAGCGAGTTACGCGGTACTGCGATATTTGCGACTGGATTTTGCAGAAACTTGGGCCGTCGTGATCTTCCTGTTGAATTATATACCCAGCATCGGCTCCGTGCTTGGCGTCGTATTTCCAGCCCTTCTCGCACTTGTCCAGTTTGATTCGCTGATCCCTTTCCTGGTTCTGGCGATCGGCTTGGCAAGCTTACAATTTGCGATCGGAAATGTACTCGAACCGATGTTGATGGGTCGCTCTCTCAACCTCAGTCCGTTCGTGGTCATCGTTTCATTGACATTCTGGAGCACGATCTGGGGTATTGTTGGTGCGTTCCTCGCGGTCCCTATAACAGCTGCGATTGTTATCCTTTGCCGCGAGATTAAGGGATGGGAGTGGATAGCAGTACTTTTGTCCAATGAAGCAGCGTCGCGCCATGACAGCGACGCGACGCATTAAGAATAAGTTCTGGTGTAGCGCACCTGACGTTCGGTGCCTGTGTGCAACTCGTCTCTCAACCAAACGTCAGGCGCAAAAGCTACACGAGAAACATGGGCTTGCTCGTGTTCCTTAGGGTTCTGACATTTGCTCTCGACATCGCCGCACCGGATAGCGACTGTCAGAACCGGAACACGGGGCGCTGTCTACCGAAACGCACGCACCGCTCAGCAAATGGACCAGCTTAGGAGCTTTCTGCTTTCAGCTCTTAAAGCTTGGAGCCCATTTGGCGCAAAAACTCGGTGTCCGCTGACTTTCTAACCGGCGCATCTGGCGCCCCTGCCAATCCCTCGGTCGCAGCTTCTTGACGCCGTTCAATATCAAACTGCCAGTTCCGCAAGGCTGCGATCGCCTCTGCGCGCGTCATGCCACTTCGTCAACGATCTTCTGCGATGTCGCGCATTCGCGCTCCGGATTGGCCTTGGCAACTTCACGGTCCAGGTTCATGATCTCACTCATCATTCGACTCTCTTAGTTGAACCTGAGAATTTTTCCGGCATTGCCTTGTTGGCCATGAGGCCGTTTGCCTGGTTCGTTACAGGCTGGTGTGACGAGCCAATATCTGTCGGGCGCGTGACAGACGCGATTTGATGGTCCCTACTTTTACGCCAAGCACTTGCGCTGCAGCGTCGTATTCGAGCCCTTGGAGAACAACGAGCGATAGGACTTCGCGATGATCATCCGACAAGAGATTGAATGCGGCGCCCAGTTCCTGCAACGCAAACGAATGCTCTTGTTGCGGTTGGCTGACAGCGCGCCCCTTAACCTGCAGCTCACTGACTGCCTCGCGCTCGCGCTTGGCCCGACGCATTTTGTTGTAAAATAGATTGCGCATCATCACGAGCAACCAAGCACGCATACTCGTTCCTGCTTGCCATTTATCGATATTTTCAATCGCACGGACGAGGCAGTCCTGGACGAGATCGTCAGCTTTTTCACCGTCCCGGGTCAGAGAACGCGCATAACGTCGCAATGATGGAATTTCCGCTTCCACCAAGTCGATTGGTGACGCATTGCATCGTTCCTCCAAACGATCATTGTCGTCTCTCAACGCGTAGCTCTTGCTCATGATCAACACCTCGCTGAAGCTTGACCGTCTTGATCACCACCGCCCGCCAGGCAGGCACGCCTATTCATTGTTGTTAGGAGTCTTCAGGCGCTCAGCGACCCGCTCTCGCTGGTGGCGTGCTGCGTCTGCGAGATGTTTGGCACGCCCATCAGAGACGATCAATTCCCTAACCTCGTCGGCATCCTGCGGATCCAGTCGACCATTCACGTAATCGACAATCATATCCGAACTGATCACTGTCATTACTGCGGGCATGGTCCTTTCCCCTTGCTTGTCATGCCTGCAAGCTAGGCAGCGCCAGGATGAATTTCAAGAATATTCGTTTCGGTATTTTGTGTTATTTCAATGCGTTAAGTAAATTATGTCAGATCAATACATTATGTATTCTTATCAAGGCATGTAACAAGATGCGCTTATACTCTCTGAACCACTGACTAAGCTTCCATCAGGCCCGTCCCGCACTCAAGTGCCTCTCGTTGTAAATGTGAGGGAACTTACGTATGTAACGGATGTTCATGAAGTGAAATTCCCATCGGGCAAGACTGAATTCGCAACGGGGACCACAGCATGTCGGAAGATAAGCCACTGAAAAGAAATGAAAAAATTCAAGTCATGCTTGATGATGACGAACTCTCGGCGATCGATGACTGGCGTTTCGAGAAGCGCGTGCCGTCTCGCGCAGCAGCGATCCGCGAACTCATTCGGCGCGGAATGCTGGTCGATGATCAATTCTCAGATCCACCCAAGGATGCCGCCTCGGGCGAATTCCGCGTGACCCAAGATCCCGAAAATGGCGCCTGATTGATCCATGCAGATCTAAGCCACGGCCTTTTCAATGAGGCGTCCATAGCTACCTCGTCGGAACAAAAGCGATCGCGCTGTGTTGCTAGGCCAGCGTAAATCGACGTGGAGCGAAAAGATGGAACTGCGATATCGTGCCGGTGCAGCCTGTGCCATGGCCGCTTCCTTCTTCCTAGTTTCAGGGGCATTTGTCCCTGCGTCTGCCGGCGGAGCTGACAAGAAGCTTTCCAATGTCGGTACATTGACCTGCCTCGCCGATGGCTCTGAAGGTTTCGTTTACGGAACGACTAGGTTCGTTAGCTGCACCCTTGAGCCGGCGGTCACAGGCCTCGCAAAGCAATACTTCAAAGGTGAAATCAGGAAGTTTGGCGCGCGTCGGCAAGGGCGCTCCAAGACGCTCGTCGTTTGGCAGGTATTTGCCAGGACGGCGTTTGAGAATGTCAATCACCTCGAGGGCATCTACGACAATGCCCGATCAACCAGCGGTGTTCCTGGCGGCGCGCCATCATTGAGTGGCGGACGTCACCGGAGCTTTGTGCTCCAACCTCTGACCACAAAGACAGGTGCGTCGGGCAATAGCGCGGTCGATGTCATCGAGCTCGAGTTGGTCCGAGTCCAAGTCAAGGCCTAACTTCAAACAGCGGCAGCGGGATTGTAAAACGACTGCCCTCGCTGCCGCTCAGAAGCGGTACTGTTCGCGAAATGAACGACGATGACAATCCGGAGTCCTTGACCAGCGTTCTGGAGCAACTCTGCGAATCTACAGATGGTGAAACCGTCAGCTTCGCAGACATTGTCCAGGCCTTGGATCAACGCTCGTACGGCCCCCTCCTACTTGTTCCAGCCCTAGTAGCTGTTGCGCCGACAGGAGCAATTCCCGGGATGTCGATCGTTACGGGGACGATCATCTTCGTCATCGCGCTCCAACTGCTGGTAGGTAGGAGTTCGCCCTGGCTGCCGGACGGATTATTGAACTTTTCGTTCTCCCGCGACCGCCTCGTGCAAGCGATCGAGAAGAGCAGAGGATACACAAAGTGGTTTGATAAGGCGCTACATCCGAGATTGATCGCACTGACGGAGTTTCCAAGCAATCGCTTGGTCGCAATTGCATGCATGGCGCTCGCAGTTACCATGTTTCCACTTGCACTGTTACCGTTCGCGGTTGCGGTCCCCGGCACGGCGATAGCATTGCTTGGCCTTGGGCTGACTGCCAGAGATGGGGTCTTCGTAATCGCTGGTTTCGTTTGTGCTGCGGCAGCATTCTTGCTTGGTGCCTATTGGGCGTGGGTTGCCCAATCAATTATTTAGAGGTTTTCTGAGTATGAAAGGCGCGCTTGAGAAGCTGTATTACGCCGTAAGTTCCAGCTTCTGGTTTATCCCCTTAGTGCTGTCACTAGCTGCGCTTTGCGGGGCCTGGCTGACCCTGCAGTTCGACTTCAGCTACGGAGCCTACCGGCTGACAGCTTGGCTACCGGGGCCTCCGGTAACTCAGGAAGGCGCAAGGCTGGTTGTCTCAGCTGTAGCCGGATCGATGATCACAGCGGCAAGTCTCGTGTTTTCGATGACACTGGTTGCTTTGTCATTCGTGTCGCAACAACTCGGCCCACGGATCATTTTGCGCTTCATGGAGGATCGTCCAACGCAGATAGTGCTGGGCGCATTCGTTGCGACGTTCATCTATTCGCTGATCGTTCTTGGCGTCATTGGCACGCGCTACGACACGAACTTTATTCCGGTTCTCAGCGTATACGTTTCGGCGCTGCTTGCCATCCTGTCTCTCGCATTGATGATCCATTTCATTCATCACATCGCAACCAACATTCAGGCCGACGCCGTCGTCGCTGCATTGGGGCACCAACTGCTTGCGGCGATTGAGGCGCGCGACAAGAGACATGCCGAGCTCTCAAAGTTCATACCGTCGCAAGAATACGATCGTTACCGTGAGGCCATTCACGCAGAGGGACACGCAATTGCGGCTACGGGAAGTGGTTACATCCAGAGTATCGATGAAGCAGGTGCTGTCGATCTGGCACAGCAAAACGGACTGAAAATTGCATTCGCTCTTCGCCCGGGTCAGTTCGTACTGGAAGGTACGCCGCTTGCTTACGTTAGCTTGTCCAACTCGGACGACAGCGACAACGTCAATGGCGACATTGAAGACTTGTGTATTCTAGGCGAAAGGCGCACGAGACAGCAAAATATCGAATTTGAGATCAATGCACTTGTCGAGGTTGCGTTGAGGGCCCTGTCACCAAGTATGAACGATCCCCTGACGGCCGTGGCTTGCGCTAACCGCATGTTCGTCGGCCTTGCCAAATTGACCTGTCGTTCCGGCCAGGCACGCGTTCTCGTATCGCAGGAGGACGAAGCTGTAGCCTTTCCGCTTCCTCAAGACTTTGGCCATTACCTCAATGCTGCGGTTACTCCGCTCAGGAGAGCAGGCAAGTCCGACTTGATATTGGTTTGCAATCTCTTGGGGCTCTTGCGCGATCTGGGCCTTACGACTGACGACAAGGAAGATCTTGACGCAATTCGGGATCAAGTCAGAGCGTTGTTGCTAGATTGCAAGGAGTTCTACCAGTCAGAGCCTGATCGAGAAAAACTGAGGTCCGTCGCACATGAGGCGCTTGAGGCAGTGGGAGGTCAAAACGGCACTGATGTCATATGAAGGGGCGTCGTACGAGGGGCGCTGCCTCATACTTCGCCATGTCAGAGAGCAAGCTATTGTTCTTGATCTGCAGCTCGCCTGGTCGCCAATGAATGACACCCTTCTTAACGAGCTTGCGAAGTGTCTTGTTGGTGTGCACAAGCGAGAGACCCAGGGTGTCGGCGAGATGATGTTGGGTAATGGGAAATCTAACGCTGTTCCCTTTGGATTGCCCCGTCCGCTTGGCACGCTCAGCGAGCGAGAGGAGCATGTGAGAAATCCGCTCTTCCGCCGTCCGACGACCGACGCTCAGCAAATTCTCATCCAGCAGACGCTCTTCCCTCGCCGCGAGCCAAGTCGTGTCGAAAGCCAGCCCTGGATGAGTTTCATAGAGATCCCATATGCGATCGCGTTGAAATACGCATAAAACGATGTCGGTGAGCGCTTCGACAGAATGATCGAGTTTGCCCATAATCGAGGCTTGAAGGCCCAACAGGTCGCCCGGCAACGCGTAGTTGAGTATTTGCCGACGACCGTCTTCCAGCATCTTGTAGCGGAATGCCCATCCGTCCAGCACGGTGAACAGGTGCGCGCTGTCGGTGCTCTCCAGAAATACGGTTGCACCACGTTCAATCGCCAGTTCGCCTGCCTTGAATTTCTTGACGTATTCAAACTCTTTACGCGAAAACTTTCGGAAGTTCTTGTTGTCTCGGATGGGGCAGTTCTCACAGCGCGTTTGGGGTCTGCGCTTCGCCACCGCGTTTTCAGCCATCAAGCCAGCCTCTCAATTGGTGGCATCAACCTTAACTGTGTGGGTCATGATCCCTAAATCTTTAGTCATCGGCCGTGTCACGAGCCCTTTTTAGTATGTCCAGAAAGCGTTCCGGAATTGGCTCGTCAAGCACCTGACTATCAAGCTGCTTCAATGCATTGTTGAGTTTGCGGTAATTGCTCACCTTTGCCGCCCATTCGGGATGCTGCAGCAGAAAGGCAGCAATGCGCGCGCGCGCTGGCCCATCGAGTTCGCCGTCTATGAACTCCTGTATCTCCTGCTCGGTTGGCGCCGCAGATTTCATCGAATCGGCCTTTGAACCTCCAATATTGAACCTGAACCTGAACCTGAACCTGAACTTACAACACCTAACGGACCGCAGCGTTCCCAGTGATTTCCGGTTTGCGTGGAAGAGCTTGCGCCGTGGAACCACAGATCGCCGGTTGGCTCGCTTGGAGAGTATGTCATAGGCAATACCGGACAGAAACTTTGAATGATAACGAATGCCTTGATCGCTGGTGTCTGTTGTCGTTCAGGAGACTTAATTGCAGGACTTCGCGAACATACTCGAACTTCTACCCCACGTTCGTAGAACAGCTCGATTGCTCGTTGCAAATCCGGAGCGCGCTGATCAGTGCGCGGCGGTTGCTTTGGAGGCCCTCACTGCCGACGGGTGGCAGTTTCAGGACGCAACAGCCACGAAACTCCAGTTGTTCTCTCAGCTCATTCGGGCTTGGGAATCTCTCTACCGGGGAGCATGCCCGCACTACTCCCGCGATGGGCTTAAGGTTGCCCTGCAGCGTATTCTGCCCGGCGACCGGCTTCTTTTATCGCTGACATCCAGCGAGCTATTGGATGCGGAACTCGTGTGCCGGTTACTCGAATTCGATTGTCGCGTACTGCAGCGCCGTCAGCAGGCAGCGTTGGAGAACCTGCACAAAGCCATGAGCGGTTGCGTGATATGCTGCGCAAAATCTTCGGGTACTGAGCAGGAAAGACTTACTGAAGCGCTGTCGTTCTGTACTCCAGCACTGATTCATGTTTCGGAGCCGGATGAACTCCACGAAGTGACGCGACTGCATCTTCCGAACCTTTTCGCGATGCATCACCAGATCCATGCCCAGGCTCATTGGTCGGAAGCATTGCGCTGTACAAGTGCTTGGTGGCCAGCCCCCGTCGTATCGCTTTGAGCCGCTGCTTCGACATCTCATCAAAATATCTCTCACAGCTGCGGAACTTTTATCACCCGCATCTGTTTGTTGGTCGAAAGTAGGGAGAACAGGAATGATCAGTTGGGCAATATTCTTTTTGATCGTCGCGATTGTTGCGGCAGCGCTAGGCTTTGGTGGGATTGCAGGTACAGCCGTCGAACTCGCAAAGCTCGTATTCTTCGTCGCGATAGTCCTGTTCGCGATCGCCGTGATATATCGTCTTGTCAGTGGTAGGCGTCCCCCGCCTGTTTAGCCTATGGCGAGATCGTCAGCTTTTTCACCGTCCCGGGGCAAATGATTGCGACACTTGCGCTCTCGGATCAAACGGACTTGTGGCGAATAGACCTTTCCACACATTCACTGCGCAATACGTCGGCTTCGATCAAGATTGAGACACCGAGGCAACATTGTTCTCTGCACAGGGATGATCAGGTAGTTCTGGCAAGAATTCTACCGGCAGCGGAAGTCGTTCTTCTCAGTTGAAGCGATTCAAACAAGTTTGCAGCCGTTAGGAGCCATCTCTCCTGGCGAAGTGACAACGCGGCTTCTCATCAGCTGAGACAGAAATGTCAAGCCTGGATCAAGAGAACAACGCCTGCCGCGACCAATGCCCCAGTCCAGATCCAATCCAAATTAATCCAGCCGCGACGCAGCACGCCGACGCCAAGCCACTCATAGACGAGCACCGCCATGAGCAGCGTCACGGCCAGCATTGCCACCATATGCACACCGACGGCGCCAAATGAGATTGCTAGTGAAGCGGTGGCCGTCAGTTCGTTTGCGGGCGATTGGTTGAGGCACATCGGTAGGACGACCGGCACGAGCATGAGGCCCGCGCCGTGGCTCGTCGCCATCAGAAACGACCAGAGCGCCAATCCTGACATTCCAGTTTTCATGCCGACCCGGACGCGGCCGCGGTGGCCGTAGATTACATGATAGATTGCCCAACCAATTAACCCGGTTCCGGCGAGCATGGCGATCTTCTGATGGTCCATGATGACGCCGGCGGCTATCACGGCCCCCGCGACAGCAACGATTGACAGAGCATGTCCCAGCGCGATCGGTATGATCGAAAGCCAAACCAATCGCCTGCTTTGCCGGTGAAGCCCAAGAGCTACCGCAAACAACCAGCCCATGGCGGGATTGATGCCGTGAAAGGCGCCAAGTCCCGCAAGAGCGAGCCATGGTGCGAACTCAAATGTATTCGACATAGGTTTCGGTCAGTCGCAGCAGTAAGCTACGGATAGCAATAGGAGTCCGACGAACAGTCGCCACCTTCGAGGCGCACCTGGTGCGGACGGCGGCCATCCGGCCATTCAACAAAGAAGTTTTCATCGAAAGTGATGCCACCGTTGGGATCAGCGTCTAGCTTCACCATCCAGCCGTCAATTCCATCTGGATAGAACTGCTGGTCGATCGCGCCATAGAGGGAATTGGTGAAGTAGACGCGCGTGCCGTCGCGACTGATCTCAACCATTTGTGGGCCGCCGTTCAGCGCACCATTCCTCGCTTTGGGATGCGTCGCACGCGATACGATACCGCCGATCCGCACCTTGCCCGTAAGCTTGGGTTCCATTGGGTCCGAAACATCGTACTGATGCATGTCGCCCGTACCCCAACACGACACGTAGAGGTATCGGTCATCCATCGACAGATCGATGTCGGTTACAAGAGGCGGTACGGCCTTGAAGTCCTTTAGGATTGGCGGCAGATCATCGGCTTCAGCGGGCTCAGCCGGAATTTCGATCACTTTTCTGACCGCCCATTGATGCCCATCGCGGTACCAGGTCCAGATCGAAGACGAGAGGTCTTTGAGACTAATGACGCATCCGACAAAGCCATAAGCCTTGGTCGGGTCATGAGCCGGCCGCAACTCGAAAACGAGTTGGTGCTCCTCGCCGAGATCAATTTCCTGCAGATGCTTGCGCTTGTGCAGATCCCAGAAATGGAGTTTGCGCCCGTATTTGCTACCGAGCAGCACTTCCGGCACGAGGCCGTTCTCGAAAGTATCCGGCGTACCCCATTCGCTGGTCACCATGGTATCATGGCCGAGATGCCACCAGAAATCGTAGGCCAGCTTCTGAGATCCGCGATCCATCTCCCATTGGCCGAGGACGTCGAAACTCTGGTGATCGAGCAGAAAGATGCCGCCGGGCGCCTCTCCGTTGGTGTTGCCCAAAGCATTGATGTAGATCCCTTCCGGGCCGCAGTGAATAGTGTGCAAACGCGTATAACCTGCCTTCTCCGCAACCTCTTCCGGTTCGATGACACGCGTAATTTTCGGTTTGCGGGGATCCGGTTTGGTGTCGATGATGTGCAGCCGAGAAGAGCGTAGCCCTGGCACAATCAAGTAGCGCCGCTCCACGTGGGGATGTGGCGCATGCGGACATAGACAAGACGAGCAGGCGTTCCAGCCGAAGTGATGAAGTTCATCACCGAGATTGGGCATTTCCACTTGCCCAACGATCTCGGAGTACGTCGACGAGGCCGGATCTACATCGACCACGGCGATAGCGTCGGCTTTGTTACATTCAGGATCGAAGGCGGCAACATAGGCCAGCGTTTCCGCAGGCGCCTTCGCGGCCATTCTTGGTGAAGGATAGAACGAGGGATCAGGGGTCCAGGTAGTCATGATTGAGTCTCTCCTTGTGAAGGCAAATGCGAAATGCACGATCTTTGATTTGGCAAAGACCGATTTGGCCGCTTCTGAGCCGAACGTGTCGCTAGGGGCAGGCGTCAGGCTTGGCGGGATTTAAAAGGACGTGGTCGATGATAAGTGAGTTGACTTGTTGCTCATGCGTTATGGGCGCCATATGCCCAGCGCCTTCCACGGCTTGATGTCGTGACAGGGGAATAGTGGCGCTCAACAGTTGAGAGATCCGCCGGGTTGGCTTCGGAGACCTGGTCCCGGACAAGATCAACGTTGGAATTCTTAGCGAAGCGCAATCTCTCAGGCTGATTTGCTCACTAAATAGAGCTTCAAAATGCGGTACGATGTGAACGGCCCGAGCCGAGAATTTCCTTTTCTGATCGTCCGATAGGTGAGCCCATGCATCTGGTCCACTCCAGTAGTCTACAAAACGTTGCATCCCTGCATGGTAGTCCCCTTGCACAACGGACGCGCCCAGATCTTGTGCAACGCTTCTGACCTCTTGATAGTCGTCGGCATGCTCAGTCTCGTCCCTGAGGAGATAGAAGCAGACGGGTTCGATCAAAGTCAGCGACTGGACGATGTTCGAGTCTCGGAGAGCAAGGCGGAGAGCTACTGCTCCGCCATAAGAATGGCCGACGACGTGCAGCCGACCGCCGTTGGTTGCGAACCGTTCGCGGATCCCTTCAACTTCAGCTTCAATCGTGAGCGGTCCAATGCCTGACCAGCTGTCGCGTTCTCCGTGGCCGACTAGGGCCCACGCGCATACTTGGAAGCCGGGCGAAAGGCATTCTTCAAGGTTGGCCCATTGCTTCGGGGAACTCGCGGAACAGTGGATGAGAAGCACTTTTTCGGCTTGGCGTCTTACTTCGTGCGCGCAGGCGCCCATCGATTGCTGATGAACTATCATCTTGCCTCCCATGAATGCACCAAGGTGCGGAAGCTGTCGGGCGAACTCTAGTCGTGTCTCCGCGTCATGACTTGGAGAGGTGCATGATGTAAGCTTGAGATCGTCTTGATTTTTGCGCGAGCCACGCGCGATGAGCGATGGCGCCCATGCTGAAGTGTGGTGACATATTGCTGGATTGGGAACGTGCCGAGCTGCACAGAAACGGGGAACTGTGCCATGTCGAACCGCAAGTATTCGACGTAATTAAGTATCTGATAGAAAATAGAAACCGCGTTGTCAGCAAAGATGATCTGTTTGAGGCGATCTGGGATGGGCGGATCGTATCTGAGTCAACCTTGAATAGCAGAATCAATGCAGCCAGGCGTGTGTTCGGGGATGATGGCAAGTCGCAAAGCGTGATCCGGACGGTCGCAAGACGCGGCTTTCGTTTCGTAGGCACGGTCGAGGAGGTAACGCAATCCGGCGTTGCTTCAAACTCAATCGCGGATGCTTCCGACGGTACGGGTGAACCTCGCAACGCAATTGAGTACTACGGCAAGCCGTCGTTGGTCGTTCTCCCATTTGAGAATCTTTCGAGCGATACAGGTCAGGAGTTCTTTGCTGATGGAATGACTGATGAAATCACGACACTCCTTTCCATGGTTCCTGGCACCTTCGTAATTTCGCGCAACTCCGCGAATGCCTACAAAGGAAGGCTTATTGATTCGCGTTTGGTCTCCAGCGAACTTGGCGTGCGCTATATTCTGGAAGGCAGTGTTCGAACTTCCGGACGGCAGATCCGCGTATCGTGCAAGTGTACCGACGCAACCTCAAGAAATCACATTTGGGCGGAGAGCTTTGATCGTGAACTGGAAGATGTCTTCGCCGTTCAAGCCGAGATCGCCCAAGGCATAGTCGCAGCTCTAGATGCCAGATTGTTGCTGGCAGAAGGAGATCTCATCAGGCGCCGTCGACCGATCGATTTGAACGCTTGGGGCAGTATTATTGCGGCAAAGCTGAAGATGCATGCGTCCGACCGAGAGGATTTGGATGCAGCGGAACCCTTTGCGCGAAGAGCGCTTGAATTGGACCCGGACTACGGTGACGCGCACGCCGTGCTCGCTCACATCTTGGCATGGCGCTCTTACAACGGTTGGTGTGAGGACATCAAGGAGACCGCTCGCGATTGCATCCGTCATAGCGAATTGGCACTCAGATATGCTCCGGGAAATCCCGCAGTGCTTTCGGATATTGGATTTGCCAGGTTCTGGCTGGGCAGGCCAAAGGAGAGTTTGCCGTATCTCCAGAGATCAATGAACTTGAACCCCAACTCTGCACTGACCTGCGCCCAATACGGATGCGCATTGGCCGTTCACGGTCGAACAGAAGAAGGGATGGCTTATTGCGATCGTGCAATTCGGCTTAGCCCCAGAGACCCTATGGAATATTTCTTTCGGTTCTGCATGGCTGCTGCACACCAGTTCCACGGTGATCATGTTGGTGCAAAGCGAGCGGCCGAGCTTTCCCTACACCTCAACCCAAACGTCTGTTGGGCCTACACAATTCTGGCGTCGTCCTGCATTCGCCTCGGCGAACTAGAGGAGGCACAACGGGCGATTGACAAGGTCTGCTCGATGAGCAGCGCCGCCATCCCTAACCTTTTCCGTGCTTGGTCAGAAGGCACACTCTGGCACCGGCATGCAGACCCAATTCTCGAACTCTACGATGGTCCGCTGCCACAGCGGAAAGATAAGGGGCGGCGGAAGAATTAGAGCGTTTCAGATTTAGCTGGAACCGTCCCACTCCCCCTCCCGGCCGCCCAAAACCACGATTGCATGGGCGGCCGGGAGGGGGAGTGGGCAGGCGGGTGCGATTCCGCCTAAGGCGGAAATGATCTAGGACATCGGCAATGAACCGCTGTTCGGCACGCACCATCGTCATCAGTGTCGCTTCGTGCACATCGTTAATCTTGTATAAGCTCCGGATGGCCGGCCAGTTTTGGCCGGCGGCAAGTTGTGCAAGCGTGGTCCAACGTTCTTCCAAACGCTTCTCGCAGATCAAGGCAACCAAAGTCGCCGCATCGATGCGTGCGGGTTGCGGATTGACCCACGGCCAAGACTGCGGTCGAAGGGCTCGCACCACGGCCATTTGCACAGGTGCCGGCAAAGGCAGAATCTTGCCGCGTATCAGTGCGTCAAAGTCTTTTGTCGCCTGTTGCGTGAGCCATTGTCGGAAGCGCTTTTCGGCTTCGACGCACGCCGCGTAGTGGTCGGTATCCAAGGCGGCCAACTCGGTCGCTTGCGGAGGGGTTGGTTCACCGTCGCCCGCCGACGCCACCGACATTGGGGCGGCGTCCACCGTCGCAGCCGCCAATCGTTGGCGCGCATTGACCAACTGGCGCTGCGTGCGCGCGGCGACTTCGTGATAGCCGGGCAGAGCCGTCTCGAGGTCCGATGTGCCAAGGCTCAGGACAATTTCGCGGCGGCCGATGATGGCTCGCAAATCGGCCAGCACCGCACGTCGGTAGCGCAACGTGCCTTGTTTGCCCGAACGGGTGAGATGAGGGTACGCGGTCAAGTCTTCCATTCCGTTTTGGATCGGGTCTTTGTAACGGATGGAAAACCAAGTGCCTCAATCCACAGGATATTTTGGCCTATCAATCACTTAAGCGCCAATGGTGCGGACGGCGGGACTCGAACCCGCACAGCCTGTTCGGCCGAGGGATTTTAAGTCCTTTTGATTTAATCATAACTCATTGATTTAATTGATAATTTAAAGTTGAAATCTGTGTATGTGTAAGAGAATGTGTAAATTTCGCCTGTCAGAACCCGAAAAACGCAATATTATTTCGCGAAATCGCAAGCGGGGGACGCCTCAAAAATCGAGCGGGGCCATACAGCGATGCATCTTGAGGCCAGCAAATGAGGAAGTCCATTCGCCCTGTCGCCCTCAATCCTTTAGTTACAGTGCTTTGACAATCCTTCTTAAGGCCCTACGCGAGTTTAACGAACGAGGCCAGCGGCTTCACATCTTCACGCGTCACTTAAGCTGCTGAGCGATCACCAGCCGCTCGCTCCTTCAAGCGATGCGCGCGCGTTGATTTATGTAGTCGCGTAAGCCGTTCTAGCCCTTGCTTCTTGTTCCTGAAAGGAACTCGCAGCGCTGTCTTCGCAACCTCCGCGAAGTCCGCTTCGCTGAGGAGCTTTAGCTGGGCGATGATAGGCTTGAATTTCTGATCGTCGCCGAGCGACGCGTCGAGTGTCTGCTTTAATTCATCGAGCGACATCGTAGGCCTCTTTGTAGGGCCGCGACGCGCACTTTGCACGGCAGAAACGAGTTGCTCGATACTAACTGATTCGTGAGGCTGCAATAATTTTATGAAGGCCTGCACATCTTTTCGTCGGGAGGCAGTTGCGATTGTCGACATAAGCTGATGCAAGCGCCTAAGTGGCTGTAATGCCTGACCGACTAAAATCACGTCGTCATCCGGTGCCGTGTTTGACGAAATGCTCGCCCGCCCGACAATCTTGGAGAACTCGTTGAAAGGCTGTTGAAGGCCACCTTTGAAGATACCGAGCAGCAAGGTCAGCGCTTCGGCCTCCTTGTACGAGGCGGGTGAGCCTTCGCGATCTTTCAGATCGGCGGCGTATGCCTGTATGGCGGATTTTGTGGCGCTAACCTGCATGATTGGCCATCCGGTCTTCGATTGATTTGGCTAACTTACCAAACACTGCTTTGACGTCCTTTGTCTCTCTGGGCTTGTCCGAGCGTAGGTAGGCGATCACTTCTCCCGCCGATTCAGCGAGCAGCGGGTTGTGCGGGACCGTCTCCTTGGGATCGTACAAATTCTCATCCAATTGAGCGTCTCGTAGCGTCTTAAATATGGCCTCTTCCGCGTCGGGAATTTGACGAAGCGCCTGCCCTGATCGGTAGCCAACAATCCCGCCAACGTCGATATGTGGGCATATGCCGTGGTTCTTCAATGTCCGCACCTGACCAACGAAGTTTTGTACGGCCTCCACGGAAAGCTGATCCAAGACAGTAGGAATGACGACATGCGTTGCCGCGCAGAGCGCTTGCACACAAGCCGTGGTGAGACGGGGCGGTGCATCAATGATAACCCGGTCAAAGCGCTGCTGCACCTGCTCATCATGCAGCAGCTTGGCCAATGTGTAGCGAATATCTTCGTCGCGAGCGCTTAAGAGCCATTCGACCATGAGCCGGTTTTCAGCGGCGGCGAGATCCCATGCGGCGGAAACGAGACGAAAGTTTTCAACGTCAACCATCCCGTCTTTGCCGACCGATGGCGCCCAATTCTCATCAAACAGGTCGTGAGGCTTGTAGCCTCCGTCGATCAATCGCGTGGCGCGGCAGTCTTGATCAACGCGCGTTCTGATGTGATCCCGTAGACCCATCGATGACGCACTGCCTTGATAGTCCAGATCGATGAGAAGGACGCGTTCGCCTTGCGAAGCATAATGCGCTGCCAGGTTTGCTGCGTTTGTTGTCTTGGCGACACCACCCTTGAGATTGGCGAAGACCCAGATTGGGATGCATGTGCCGCGCGTGAACTTAAAATAGTCGTCGGGTTTGACGACTGGCTGCTTCAACCAGATCCCTTGTCCTTCGCGCAGATATCCGTTCTCCTCAACGCGTGCAACGGCACCGAGTGCAGTGCCGATCCGTTCTTTCAATTTGTCGATATCACCCTTCAGGCCGTCAATCTCATCCAAAAGATCCTGCTTGCTTTGCAGCCATTTCTTGATCGCCGGCCACGAGCGCCTAAGTATCCAGCCAAGCACGACGACAATGACGAAAGCGATCGTGCTTTCGGTGGCATTGTCTTGCAGCCGGCTCCAAAACTTATCCCAATCCCAGGACACGCAATACCCTCCAGACAACCGCCCAGCAATTCATTGGACAGGCTGCGAGCATATCGCCACGCGCTCCGGTTTGTCAGCAAACTAAGAATAAAAAACATCCCGCATGCTTTCCGATCACATGCATGGTGTGGAGCACAATCCGTATTCATTTGTTCGTGCCCCCTGCGGAGCCCATTCTTCCGTCCCGACCCGCATCTCCGGAAGACATCGCGCGCAGCGCTTGTCAAGGATGGCTCGCAGAGCCACCTGAAAGGCTCGTTCTTGACGAGTGCGAGCACGGTGTCAGGTTCGCAGCAAGTCGGGCAATGTCATTTATCGAGGTTCGGGTCCAGAACGTTGCGATAGGGATCGTGACCCGCATGGGCCGAAACCCGATAGGGGTTCGGATGAGCGGAGCGAATTAGAGCCCGACCGACCGCAGGGAGGGATCGCCCAACCATACCGGCAAAAACCGGAAAATTTGAGCCAGCATTCTCTAAAGTGAATTGATCAGAGACTGCGCTTTTTCGTCGAGTGAAATCTGCCGCACCACTAACTTCGTTGGTATCGTGATCGTTGCCGGCGTCGACAGATTTTCGGCTTGGACACGGCAAGAAATCGCCCCCTCACCCGATAAATCTTCGCCGGGCAAATGCGCTTCACCGAAAAACGGTTCGGGCTCACCACCGTGGCGCCACTGACTACATTCAAGAGCAAAAGCTCGCGCCAGGAAGCTGGGGACGGTTTGGCTTGTAGTAGAATTCATCGTCCAGGCGTCGTGGGCGTTGCAAATCTAGCGCAGAAATCATCGGAGAACGGAGCGACTTGAGATCGGTGGATGCCTGTTGCATCTCAAAGAGCCGTTGTATGCCGGCCATGCTGCGCATATGTGATGACACCCATCGGCCGGATGGGACAGCGGGTACAGCAGGCAGTGCGATTGGTTTCGGCTCTGGATCGTCATCATTCTTGCGAGGCGGCGGCATGATCTCGATTCCGCCGTTGGCTGTGAACTCAACCAACACACTTTTCGCGGGACGAATACCTGTGTTGGACAACGCGAACTGAAAGAGCGGCGCGTGGGCCAGAGCGTTCATCGTTGTATGAAGTGTGGCCAGATACGTACAGCAGGCTTCAAGCCAGTTTGGATAGGTCTCACTCCGATAGGTTTCGATCTGCTCATCTGTGGCAGGGATAAAATCTTCATCAAATCCCGGCAACGAGAATGCGCCATGCCTCATTGCACGGCGCCTTGGCTCACGTGATCCGAAGTCGCTAGCAAGCGGATGCCGTTCCGAAATGGTCCTTATGAGAGTATCGACCACGGCGGAGCCGAGCGGTCGATTGATCCGTTGTTCAAGAGTCAATCTGCTCACCTGGTTTCCGTGAGCATCTAGGCAATGAATGGTTACAATCGGCTCGTCTTGTTTGAGGCGATTCACCTCCGCTTCGAGAACGCGCAATTTCTTCTCTGATGCAGAGGGTTCGGGTGGTGCAAGCCAATGATCCGGAACGGGGTAAATGGGTAGGCCGACCAGTTGTGCCGTCGCCATAGGGCCGGAATCATGGGTGAGCAGTCGCACGTCGCGATCAGGGTCCTGCGACGCCAGCACACAACCGCAGGCAATAATCTGATCGTCGCGATCAGTCATATCGAGTTCGGGACGCTGACCGTCTTCCGGCTTGATATCCGCACGCATAGCCAGGACCACACGAGGGTGTTCTTCGCGGATGACATGCTTCGAGTTAGTTACGATCATGTCTTTGAACATGGCCGCGGTCTTTCGCGCGCGGCGTCCAACACGATCATTGCCACGGTTCTTTTGTCTATCGATTTCCTTTTGCAGCGGACGCGTTACAGCCAGAGTGACCGTATCAAAGCCACTGAATTCTTCCTGCCAGGGAAGTTCATGGAGGAGCTTGCACTGAATGAAGACATTCGTGTCAGGGATGAGCGTGATGGCTGCCATGAGATCAATATTTCACATCAACGAAGAAGCCGGTTCGCCCCATGCAGGGATAGCCGGACTTATCCTTGTGGGCGTTTAGGCTTGATGACTGATTCTTACGACGAAAATGTTTGCCGCAAACGGTGCACTCGTAAATGTAGGTTGGCCCGGAACTTGACCGTCCGAACGACGATCCAGCCGACCGTCGCGGCCTAGATGATCGCGTTAGCGGCGCTGGCGTCGTTGCGCGTGACGGATTGTCAGATACGGGTATCGGGCCGTGCGGAGTCAATTCAATGGCATGACGCGGCACAAATGTCTGATTAGTTGCGAAGGCTGCATTCATTCGGTCTGTGCGGTAGCTGCGATGCGCATTCTTATCGACGTTATGCGCATGAAGAATGACATCGCCGTTTTGTGTGCGCCGAAGCGAATATGGTTCGATACGGCGCTGTCCGCGATTGCCGCGCTCATCCGTGTAATCAAGATCGACACAGAGACGGTTGGCAGCTGCAAAGCGGATCACCTCCAGAGCCGACAGGGCGGCGGCACCGATTGAACCCGGCAAAGAGCGATCGCGCAAGACGATCTCACCTTGCCCCATTGCAAACGCCGGCGCGGTGGCCGGTGCTAGTCCGGATTCGAGCCATGCGAAGAAATCAGCCAATGAGTTCCAGAATACGTCTACCGCTGGCAAGCTGGGTAGTTGATGCTTGAGCATTCCCTCCCAGGCTCCTTCCAGAGTTGGCCGGTGGGGTTGCAACGCGTCAAGCTTCGGTAAATCGATCTTCTTGAATGCGCATTTCTGTTTGAGGACATCAAGCAGCACGGCGGCGGCAGGCCGAGCGTTCTCGTTCCAAAACAGATTGATGACATCATAGAGGTCGCGAGGCCGCGTCCGTTCGGCCAAGGCCCGTACTTTCTCGGCGAATGTCTCTTCATAGGCGTAGGAAAGGACTGTTATGCCGCCATCGGGCTCATCGCTATAGGGATGATAAATTTGCATCTCGACGGGCGGCAGAACAAGAGCTTCATCGGCTGTCAGATCAAGTTTGATGCGGGGCAAACCGCCAGAGCGTGATGCAAGTGGCCCGCGATAGGAAAGCTTTCCTTGGCACGACACCGTACCGCGCGGATTGGTGTAGATATCAAAGTCCTGAAGATCGGCCGGGAACTCCAGACCCGATTGCTCGTAGATCCAATCTGCGATGTTTGCGAACGCATCGGCGAGGAATTCCGCATTGATGTGCGCCTCGTCCTTGAGTGTAAAGTCAAGATCTTCGGAGAACCGATAGGTTTCAAAATAGCATTTCTTCAGACAGGTGCCGCCCTTAAACACCCAATTTTTCGACAACTCGGGATGAGCCGAAATGCCTGCAAGAGCCCAGCCCAGTGCGTAGTCTTTTTCAACGACGTGCGGGCCCAAACTGTAGCGCGACGCGGCATCAAGAAGTTCGCGTTTATCGATCATAGCGCTCTCCTCTCGATCCATGATGACGGCACGAAAAGACGCCAGCGTGTGACGAGCCGATCGCACGGGAGTGCCGGATCAAGCTTCGCATTCCCTTTGGTCAAATAGCCCTTGCACGGTTCGATCAGCGGCTCGGCGGACTCATATCGTTCAGCGAGAAAACCAAGGCGCTTGAAGACGGCACCGTTACCAAGTTGATCGGCATAACGAACCAGGCGCTCAAAGTCGCGGTCCTTGCGGGAAAGATAGGCGCGAAAACAATCGTCGACGTGCTGAATCCCACCGCCAAGTGCGGGATCATCAAGCATGTCGATCATCGTGCGATGAACATCGGAGATTAGAACGCGCGTTGTCCCACGCCAGACGGTGCGGGTCCCAAACATCGTTTCGGGCTGCACGACTTTGAGCAAAAAGATCGCGCCTTGCCGCTCGACTGTTCGTGATCGCACATTTTGCGTGGTGAGAACGACGACATCACGAAAGATTTGTTCGGTGAGATCCCAGTGTTCGGCAGCAGTCCGCCCACCAATATAGCAGGGCGCAAACAGCGCAGGCACGAGAATCCATGGATCATCAACAACGAGGTCGCTTGCCTGATCTTCGACAGCGACGGCCACATACCGTCCCGGCCCGACGCGCCGCAGCCATCCTTGGCTGGCCCAGCGCGACATGAGCTTGGATGCTTGGCTTCGGGATAGATCGAACACACGAACAGCATCATCAAGATCGATGACATCTCCGCTGGCTCGGATCAGCTTACCGAGCCTGTCGCGAGTACCAATTGTTGCGGACATCGAATCGTTCATAGTCTGTCATGATAGCATAAATTCCACGATATCATGAATTTTTACGTTCATAACGCACTTCCTCACTATTTGCCCTGAGCTGCACGAGCAGATTATTGTGAATGCAAAAACTCACGATATGTATGAATTTTCGCAATGCCAAGGTCGATTCCGCCATCCGAACCAGCATCACGTGCGGCATACAGCACAGCTCTATAGCTCATAAAAATCAATTTTCTGAGCTATAGTATGAATTGCCATCGCTGATGACGGGGATTTCCCAGTCAACTGATCTACGTGCATTCGCTTCCGACCCCGAAGTGCTTGAGGCGGCGCTCCTCCATCTACTATATGCACACTTGCACTATTCTATCTGATCCGGCTGCTCCCTAGGCAAGAAATGACCCTGCCACCAGCAGCGAAGATATTGTCTGAACGACGGCGCAGAGTGCGCGCGCTTCTCCAGCGACGACAAGATTGCGAACCAATCACGCTGCCTGCCGGCAATCAAGCAACGTAGCAATTCTCCAGTGTGAGCCTGTTGAGCAAGCGAAGGAGATGGTCTGCTCCAAACATGATTGATGAAGCCTATCGACACCGACAGATGTGAGCGCATCTCGGCGTTCGCGCCACCTATGCGGGCGAAGATCGATTTGTGGATGTCATCGCCACGCTCGATGGCCTGCTCGGAGGCGCGTACCAGCATCGCTGTATCGACCGAAATCGTCTCATGCCCGGCATAGATCAGCTGGTTCATCGCATCACAATAGGCATCGTTCGACAAATGCCCCTGGTCTCGGGCAATTAACAGAACCGGTTGGAGCCAGACGCCGCGAAGACCAAGCTCGCTGGCGCCAATCACCCGGAATGACCGTTCTTCAGCCAACAGAAGCCGGTTTGAACCATCGGCTGCCAGGATTGGATCGAGAAAGGTGTCATCGACGGCGGAACTCATTCCGCGCATCGTGTGCGGGACGTCTTGGTCGGCCTCGGCCGGAATCAACGTGCAGGCTTCAGTGAGCCACGCGATATCGGCGCGCATCGTATCGATCCAGCGTGCACGCATCTCTGGCGTTGTTTCCTGAAAGACCAATCGGCCGTCACGCCATCCTGCCTGCCCGCCGCGTCCGTCAGCCGGAAGACGCTCAAGCTCTCGCAGTTCTTCTCTGAATTCATCGATCGTGGATTGCGTAACACCAATCGGACCGCACACGGCTTCAACAGCATCGACCACGTTGAGAAATCGGATCAGATGCGCCGTGAGAGTGTCAACAATGCAGCCTCGCGAGGCATTCTCTTTGATTGCATCGCGAGCGCGCTCACGTTCAGCATGATTGCCTTCACAGACTGCGAGGCGCCGTCCGCTCTGCGCATAGGCCTGCCAGATGGAGAAAACGCTTGTATGGCGCGAGGCTGCAAGACATGCCAGCGGCAAGCGGTTCTTCTCGACAATGTCGAGAAGGCTCTCGGCCTGCTCATGCGATTTTCGGGTGCGCTCTTCAAACTCCTTGAGAGGTTGGTCGCCGTTCGGATCGAACGTCAACGCTTCGAAGCCAAGGAAGTCCGGGAAACGGTCCTCCAAGAGTGCCATGATGCGCTGATACTCAGTAATGTATTTGTGAAGGATGCCGGCGATCGTCCAGGTCTTGGTACGCCCTCCTGCGCCGACCGTGACATCGAACGCATCGCCGACTGGTTTTCCAAATGCCGCCTTGGCTGTGAGGTGATCCGGCGGAATATCATGATCGCCCGTTCGCAGGGCGGCATCCGGCTCAATCGTAAAATGAGCCTTTTCCCCATTCTCTCCGCGCAGATGGAAGGTCGTATGGCAGTCGATGGTCGCAGGTGAAAGCCATTGGCTAGGACCGTCGCCACAGGTCATGACCATGACGGCGAAACTAAGCAGGCGCTGCGGGTCCGGCTCCGTCGTCTTTGCGAGGCGATAGCCAAGATCGAGCGCAATCCGGAATTCGCCGCACTCAAAGGCCAACTGGGCCAGCACCATCCTCTCGTCGGGATCGCCTTCAAGCGTATTAAGATCTGTCTTCAAGAACTCCCGAACCGTTGCGGCATCACCCAAACGCAAATGGTATTGCGCCCAGCGGAGACGAATCCATAACTCGGTTGGTCGTTGCTCGATATATCGATTGGTTACATCAAGCGCGCCTTGTAAGTCGCCGCGTTGCGTGTGCACGAGTGATTGTAGGTAGAGGAAGTATGGCTTGTCCTTGAGAGCCTCCGGCATCGCCTCGAACGTCTCACGTGCTTGTGTGCGGCGATCACTGTGCACGAGCGATTTGAGGTACAGGCGAAGGGTTGGTGTGTCTCGCGTAGTATCAACATGGCCGTGGAGCAGGAGAAAAGCGGACTCGTGTAGCGCCGCCTCGTCAAGCAGTGTGGCGAGCTCAAAGCGGACGAAAAACGGAGTGCTGTCGTTAACGGCCTCAAGGGCACACTCTAGCGCGACGTCTTTCGATGGATGATCAAGATCGTGACACAGGCGGGCCAAGTGGCTGAACGCCTCTACCGTCCCTGTCGCATCTACCGTCGATTGAAGATGGGCGATCGCGTCATCTGTTCGGTCGAGCAGAACGTAGCATTTGGCAATCAGCGCATCGGCGACGAAGCCAATTCGCGCGACGTTAAGTTCGCTACGCAGCTCAAGCAGGGCATCAAGCGCTCTGGCTGGATCATCATCCAACGTCAGCTCGATTGCCAGCAGGCGGTTTTGAGGATGGTCAGGAGCTTCAGCGAGCAACTCAAGTGCAGCCGGAATGTCTCCTGCACCAACATACAAAACTACGCGCGTTTGATAGAAATCATTGCAGTCAGGGATGGCATCAATGGCGGCATCAAGAACCGCCGCCGCAGCATCCAACTCACCCAAGAGCCGATAACCTTGCGCCAGATTGTGCGGCAATGACGGATCGATCTCCGTCACCTCGCTATTGTGCAAAGTGTGCCAGAGCGTCTGCCTCCGCACGCACGCCGCGCGAATCTGTTCAACATTGGGAGCATCGTCGATACGCTCCCCGATCAAGACGCCTTCTGTGGAAAGGCCACGCTCAATAACGGCTTCAGCAGCTAGATCTTGAAGCTCATCGTGATCGGGAAAGAGATCCTGTGCATTCGAGACGACATCCATCCAAGCAGGATTGGAGCGATGCCGAAAGAACAGGGCTGCCGCATAGTGGGCGGCTGGTATCGAGTGAGCAGCCTTCGGAATCAGCCCCCAAGGGTCAGTATGATCCTCGTCTCTTGCCGCTGCCTGCAACAATTGAACGAGCGCGCCATCGTTCAGCGGATTGAGAGACACGGCCTCTGATGCAATCCGAAAGGCAGACGGCGCATCGTCAAGCATTAAATAGGCGAGAGCCGCATTCGTCTTGGCATCGATATTATCGGGTTCTAAGGCGTAAGCCTCCAACAGATTCCGCGCACTTTCGGCAGTCTGCCCAAGATCCTTTTGCGCGGACGCGATGTTGGACAGAAGCCGGTAGCGGACCCGACCCGACGCTTCATTCCAAATACGCTCTTTGAGCGCGGTCAGGAGTGACAAGGCCGTTTTGGGTTGTCGAGCGCGCCCGAGTTCGCGGTACTCGTCGATGGCCTGATGAAACTCACGCTCGACACCTTCATTACCGGCTTGAATGGTCTCCTGAATTTCTCGGTTGCCGGTAGTAATTGTCTTTTCGATACGAGCCGTGCTGACCTCGATATGCCGCCTCGTTTGGTCATGCTTATGTTCAAGCGCCTCGATCGACTCGATGATGGTATCGGTCAAGGGCGAGTGATCCGGGTGAAACGCCTTGAACGCACGCTCATGCTCGCGAGTGTGCGAGCATATCGTCCCCCATCCCCAGATGACGACAGACATCGGATGATCTGTCTCCGCAAGCTCCGCCGTAATGTCGCGCGCCCAGTCATCGAATTGGGTGTCGTCCGGTGCCGTGGTGACAATGTAGAGTTCGGACAAACGCGGCTCGAACGCCTTCGCCTCATCGACCTCATCCAAAACTTCTTGCTTGGTCAGCTTGCTCTTGAGAGACTGTTTTCGGACCTTGCACTGAATGCCAACCCAGGGACGTGCCGGGTCCGCCATCCGGCGCCCGTAAACGTCTACGCCTCGCTGTTTCTGACCTGATCGGCCATAGACCTTGGTTTGAGGGTCACCAAGCACGCATTGGAATAAAATCGCGATGCAGCGCTCGAACTCTTTTTCGTCGCTCGGGGGCGGCAGATCTGTCGAGGCAAAATCAGTCATGTGAGCGTACGTCTACGAGCGTTCAGTGTTGGGTAAAGCAAGCGGCGATTCGCAAACAATTATAGCACATGTTGGCAATTTGTTCCGGTCCTAATGAGGCATAGGACACACTTATATAACTCATGAAAATTTGATAGTATGAGTTATAGAAGGAGACGCTATCGCTCATGACATGGAATTGGCAGCAGGCTGATTGGCCTGAATTCACCTACGATGCCGAGGCACTCAAGGAGCTTGAGGCAGCCTTCTTGCACCAATCAGGCATCCTGCTCGGTGCGCTGAAGCATATGAGCGACGATGACAAAGACCAGTTGACGGTCGATCTTATCAGCGAAGAAGCCATCAAGACATCGGAGATCGAAGGCGAATTCTTGAACCGAGACTCGGTTCAATCCTCAATCCGACGTCAATTCGGCCTTCAATCGGATAACCGTCAGATCCCGCCGGCTGAGCAAGGCGTGGCCGAAATGATGGTCGACCTGTATCGAACATTTGACAAGCGCCTGACGCATAAATCACTCCATGGCTGGCACGCGATGCTCATGAGCGGTCGCCGCGATATCCAGGCCATCGGCAAGTATCGCACGCACAAAGAGCCGATGCAGATCGTGTCAGGCGCCGTCCACGAACCAACGATCCATTTCGAAGCGCCGCCGTCCGAGCGCGTCAAAGATGAAATGGATCGTTATATCGGTTGGTTCAACGACACGGCGCCGAAGGGCAAACAAGAACTCCCGCCGCTCACGCGAACCGGAATCGCGCATTTCTACTTCGAATGCATTCACCCATTTGAAGACGGCAACGGACGAATTGGGCGGACCATTGCAGAGAAATCGCTCTCACAGGCGCTCGGACGACCTACGCTCATCGCACTCTCGCAGGAGATCGATTCAGACAAGAAGACATACTATCAAGCGCTTGAACGCAACAACCGGCAACTCGCAATCACCGATTGGCTTGTGACGTTCGGCCAGACGATCTTGAATGCTCAGACCCGCTCGCAACGATTGATCGAATTCCTCATTGACAAAACGAAGCTCTATGATCGACTGCGCGATCAGCTCAACGAGCGACAAGAAAAGGCACTCGCCCGCATGTTCCGCGAAGGCCCTGACGGTTTTACGGGCGGCCTCAGCGCTGAAAACTACATTGCCATCACCAAGACTTCACGCGCCACCGCAACGCGCGATTTACAGGATCTCGTCGACAAGGGCGCCCTCACCCGAACCGGCGAACGGCGACACACGCGATATTGGCTCAATTTGCCGATCAGAGACTAGCCACGCAAGCATCACACATGAGGCCGCCTTCAGTGGCATGCCGCTTCACAGCTTAGGAGCGCCGCTCGCCTGTTTGCCGTCCCTTGCTTTGTTGACTTGATCGATGAGGAAAGCATCAATGGCGAAATGATCTGCGAGAAATCGATGGTAATCGATGGCCTTCGTTTCAAAATACCCGACCAGATCTGCACGCGAACCGGGCTGCAATCGAAACTCCAGCACCGCACCACAGCCTGTATATCGCCGAACTGTCGGGCTTCGCTTGCGCTGGTGATCATACTCGTAAAGGACGCGCGATAGATTTTCCACGTATCCACATTGTGCGCGTCTGGCTGCTCCTTGAAAGCTGTGCCGCTTAACGAGCGCGGCCTGTTCGGCAGCGTTAAAAACCAACTGTTTGCCACTCACCCAACTATAGATGATGCGATGATGGCCGCTCCGATCAACAATGGATGCGGAAGGCTTTCCATATTTTCCGACAATCGCTTTCTTCATGTCGGGCAAGCTGGGCTGACCGGAAGCGCCATAATTAATTCGCCGGTGGATGGCCGTGACGCGCTTGCCGACAAGCGGTGATGAAAAATACACCGTGAAGGACTGGAGACCACCTTGATTGCCGCTGCTGCGATCCCTGTCAGACTGATGTAGGACGAAAGACACTTCGTTCCCGCGCGAGTCCCGAAGGCCAACATTGACCTTTCTTTCTTCTATGTTGCCGGATAGGCCTTCCAGATTTTTCATTTTTCCACGCGCATCCGCGAACGGCATGCCGATACTCACCGACAGCACATCATAAATTGCACCTGATGGAATACCGTTGCCCTTGGGAATGTCTTTTAGAACAGGCATTTCACTTGCCTGCGCGACGGCGGCAGAAAAAACAATAGAGACTGACGCAATGAAATTGCGAACCATAACGGAAATCTCCGGTTCGAAAACAAGCGGTCGAATGCTGGCCAAAGGGTGAGTAGCGTCGATTTGCTTCGTGCGATCCGATCAAAAGGGTTCCCTTTTGAACCATCCTCATTGACCTGTCTTAAGACTTGATTTCGCCCACGTTCATCGCTACCAACGAAGCTATCGCCGCTGCCTGACGGGGGAGTCGATCAGCGTCAAAAGGGAACCCTTTTGATCGATGCGGATCGGCCCGGCGGACCGGCCAGAAGGCCACTCTTTCTGAAGAATTCAGATCTGAACCCATCGCAACCGGTAGCGGCATGGTGTGCGATGAAGATTGGCTATGTAAGGGTATCAGATGATGATCAGACGGAAGCGCTCCAAGTTGATGCGCTCACAGCGGCGAATTGTGATCTAATCTACGGTGATCATGGTGTCTCAGGATCGATGATCGAACGCAAAGGGTTGGATCAGGTTCTGTGTGATCTTAGGAACGGCGACACTCTGGTCGTCTGGAAGCTCGATCGACTTGGGCGATCAACGCTTCATCTTATGCAATTACTGGACGGGCTGCGCAGCCGCGGTATTGACTTCGTCTCCCTGACTCAAGGTATCGATACGACGACCGCCGTTGGACGGATGCTCTACGGCCAGCTTGCGGTCTTTGCCGAATTCGAGCGCGAACAGATCCGCGAGCGCACCAAGGCGGGAATGAAGGCGGCACAGGCACGCGGCGTGCATGTCGGACGACCGAAGAAGCTTTCAAGTCGCCAAGTAATCCGAGCTGCAAGAGAGCTAAACCAATCAAAATCTACGATCACCGAGCTTGCTGCAGGATTGAATGTCTCAGCCGCAACGATGCGCCGCGCCCTATCCTTGCATTCCCAAGGGCCAGCGATGGAGTTTGACGCCTGTTCAACTGGAACGGCTCCGATTGCATCGAAAGCAGACATAGGACAGCGCATCGACTAGCGTGTCGATCGTGCCTCCTGATGGCTGATCATCAGAAGTCTTCCAATGGTGAAATGTTTAAGGGTTGCAGACGCCGGTCGGTGAGCGTGCGAGTGCAATCGGCGGGGCGTACGGCGTCGGCAAGTCGGACATGAAGGAACCCGCGGGCGTTTGCGCACGGTGGCGCCGCGAACGCTATGGGGATTTGGGCGAGCGGTTGGGCTCAGCGTCGCCTGGGTAAGTCGACAAAGATGGCTTTCGTGGATTGCAGGTTGCGTTACGACCAGCGCGGGCGGCAAGGTTCAGAGGATTTGTTTTTGGATTGTGCCGTCCTTCGGGACCGTGAGGGTGAGTGATGTCGATGCTGCACTCGGGCTGCCGGCCAGTCTGATATTTTGAAGCCTTTGGCAGTGTCATGAGCTGTCGATGCCTTCAGGTGTCGGTGTCGAGCGCGGGGTGCAACCTGGATCAAAGACTTCGATGATGCGCATGGTGCCTCCGCAGCGTGGGCAGGGCGGTGTGGCGTGATCCGGCTCGCAAGAGGTCTCGGTTCCGTCCTCAGCGGAACGATCATCGGTGCGGCTCTCAGGAACACCAAGCAGCGCACGCATTCGAGCGAGGTTGGCGGCACGGACGGTGTTGGCGAAGAGGCCGTAATGGCGGATGCGGTGCAGGCCTTTGGGCAGCACATGAATGAGGAAGCGGCGAATGAACTCGGGCGTTGCCAACGTCATGGTGGTATGGCGCCGCTGTCCTTCGAGGCGATAGTTCTTGACCTTGAATGTTACCGTTTTGGCGTCAGCCCGGATCAGCCGCCGGTTCGAGATCGCAACTCTGTGCGTATAGCGCGACAGGTAGGCGAGCACGGCCCTGGGCCCGGCGAACGGGCGCTTGGCATAGACATACCATTTGCGTCGTCGCACCGATCTCAGGAAGCACTTGAGTTCTCGGGCGTCGGCAAGGTGGGCAAGACTGCCATGGAAGGCGAGCTTGCCGGTGTCATGGGCAGCCACAATCTTCGCTAGCATCAGGCGCCGGAACAGTTTGGCAAGTACGCGCACCGGCAGAAAGAAACCCTTGCGGCATGCGATCCAGCGCTCACCATCTTCAGACAGCCCGCCACCCGGCACGATCATGTGAACGTGCGGATGATGCATCATCGCCGATCCCCAGGTGTGCAGGACGGAGATGACGGCGATCTTGGCGCCAAGGTGCTTGGGATCGGCTGCAATCGTCTGCATGGTCTCGGCGGATGCCTTGAAGAGCAGATCGTAGATCACGGCCTTGTTCTGGTAGGCAATGTCGGCGATCGCCGTTGGCAGCGTGAACACGACATGGAAGTAGCTGACCGGCAGCAGTTCGGCTTCACGCGCGGCCATCCAATCATGTGCTGCCCGACCCTGACACTTTGGACAATGCCGGTTGCGGCAGGAGTTGTAGGCGATCGTTGTGTGTCCGCAGGCATCGTTCTCACAACGCGCAACATGACCGCCGAGGGCTGCCGTGCGGCAACGCTCGATGGCGCTCATCGCCTTCATCTGATCAAGGTTGATGCGGCCGCGGTTGGCATCACGCCATGCGGGTCCGTGATCGCGGAAGATATCCGCGACCTCCAATGCTGACCGAGACATGGATTGCGACCAGCTATGTCTTTGTCGCCTTCTTCAGAGTGATGCGGTCGAGCGGACTCATGACATCGCGGATGGTGTTGGTGGCGACGCGCGTGTAGTGCGCCGTCATGTCGAGCTTGGAATGGCCGAGCAGCGCCTGGATGATGCGCACATCGATATTGCTCTCCAACAGGTGCGTCGCAAAGGAATGACGCAGCGTGTGCGTCGTCACCTTCTTGTCGATGCCGGCCATGTCAGCGGCAGAATGGACAGCGCGGTTGATCTGACGCGGCGTGATGTGCTGACCGGGCGCTCGTCCGGGGAACATCCAGTAGGCTGGCCGTGCTTCACGCCACCACTCGCGCAACAGCTCAAGCAGGCTAACTGAGAGCATGACGTAGCGGTCCCTCCTGCCCTTACCCTGCTCGACGCGGATCAGCATGCGCTCACTGTCGATATCGCTGACCTTGAGAGCTGCCACCTCCGAGACGCGCAACCCGGCACCGTAGGCAACAGACAAGACCGCCTTGTACTGGAGGCCGGGGCCGGGTGCGCAATCGATGAGGCGGGCGACTTCCTCTCGGGAGAGGATTACCGGTAGCTTGCGCGGCTCGCGCACAAACTGCGTCCAGCGATCGATCTCCGGCCGCCCGAGCGTGACCTTGAAGAAGAAGCGCAAGGCACTCACGATCGCATTGATCGCGGACGGTGACATGCCCTCCTCGCGCAACGCAAACTGAAACTTGCGGATCTCTTCCGGCGTGGCCGTATCCGGCGAGCGGCCAACAAAGGCAGCAAAGCGCTTAACGCAACGGATGTAATCGACTTGCGTCTTGGCGACAAAACCACGGATCGTCATGTCCTCGGTCATGCGGGCACGCAGTGGTGACATTGCACACGTGTCGCCTGACGGGCTGATGGCTTCTGGTGATGTCTTGTTCGGCGTTGTCTTGTCTGGCGTTGTTTGGGAGGTCATTGGGGGCTCCTGTCTTGAGTGGAGGTTGGTGAACCCCTCGATCCTCAAGACAGGGCGCCTTGCCCGTTATCGATTGATGTTCAGTTGGTTAGCACTGCGCCTGCCCCACGGCACGGTCCGCGCGCAGCGCTCTCCCGCAGAAGCGGGTTCGTTCTCGTCCACTTAGCGGACTTTCGACATGAGGTGAGCCGCAGGTTTGCGTCGGAATTGGCGGAGTCCGCTTGTCAATGAACTTCGGCCTCGCACGTGCAGTTGGCAGTTCGTTGCAGCCTGACCAAGTCAAGAATTTCTCTCGATTCTAAAGTGAGAGCAGGAAGTCCGCATGCCGCACGACGGGCCGCGGACACTAAATTCAAGTCCCCCTATTTCATTTACTGGGTGGCGTCAGATCTTCGGATTCGTCGCGTGTTCGAATTTGACGAATGCTCTGTCATCGGACCACAAATTGCGCGCCCGCACATTGCAGTAATTATTTTGCTGCGCCACTAACCCAGGTTGGTATCGGAACACGACGATTGAGGTAGTGTGTTGTTTGATAAGGCTTGCCCATGCTCGACAGGTTTCAACTCCTGCAGCGCGGGGGCGCTCGCACCCAGATGTGATACGCCCGCGAACGGTCAAAGAAAGTTTATAGCTAGCCAGGATACTACCAGGCCAAGAATTCACATAAACGCCCCCGAAGGGACCATCATCATGACACACTCTCCGACGACGTCGGTAACATTTCCGATAAAGAATGGGATGTATGACGTCGATATTTTGGCCAAGCGTCTAAATGAGCTTGTCGTGAGCAAACGAATAAAGGCGTGGCATCCTGGTCGCTGGATCGATAAGAGCCATCGCCAAATCGAGATTGGCTTCGATTGCCTTGCGGACGCCCAGCTTGCCGAAGAGGCACAAGGTGAGTGGTGACAGTCATGCAGCACGTAGCGTCAGTTTCATTCTTTCGACCGGAATTCAGCGACTTTTTGTACGCTTCGATCGATGCAGAACCCAACGAGATGCCGCTCAGCGTTCTGTCTGCGCTGGCGCGTCTGAACCTCGACCCGTGGAAGGAAGCTGCTGTGCTATCTGCTTTGTCGGAGGATAATGCCATCCAGAGATTGGCGCGGTTAGTCGGCCGGTTGCCTGGAAGTCTGCGAGAGCCAAATGATTGCCAAGAAACCGCCGTCCGTCTGATCAAATTGCTGCCGCACGCACACCGCCAAAACATTACGATGAACAATGAGGTCCGGGGCCATATATGGCTGACAAAGCCGCCAATTCCAATGCAATTTATCTACATCGCACTCGCAATTCTCTTTATTATCATCACAGCGAGCGTCGGGCGGTAGTCGTGGAGCCATCCACACGGGGCGACTGTGCAATCTCTCCGATTTTCAGGCGCGCGTCGCGGGGACGTCCTGAACAAGGTGTATGCTAATGTTGATTCATTTGGGCGAGTCCAGAACCCACAACAGATTTGGTGATTAAACAGTTTACCACAAATCGATTCGAACCCGCCCAGAAGCTCCTTCTGGTCCTCAATACTGGCTGAAAGAACGCACCGTCCGGAGAATAACATGCAGATTCAAATCAATACTGATCATAATATCGCGGGTGGCCAAGATCTGACCAATGAGATCACGGGAGGCATGGAACATGCCCTGGCGCGTTTCAGAGACGAAGTCACGCGAGTGGAAGTGCATTTGAGCGACGAAAACGCCGATAAAGACGGTCAGGATGATAAGCGCTGCATGATGGAAGCCCGCCTTGGCGGCTTGCAACCTATCGCGGTCACACACCAGGCGGCCACATTGAACGAAGCCGTCAGCGCAGCCTTGGACAAGTTGGTCAGATTGATCGACAGTACGCTTGGTCGTCTGCACGATAAGAAGTGATACAGCATAGAATTGCCGCCGCGAATACTTGCCTTGGGGATTCTACACGGGTCTGAAGCCGCTACCGCGTAGTCGCGCAGCCATCGGGCGGTGACGAAAAACCGTGATTAGGGCTCTGTCAGGCCGCAGCGTTCACGACTTGCCACCACATCATCGTTTCTGATTTCCAGCCGGTGCTTTCAGACAATTTGACAGCGACGATAGATCGATACGGCATACGGTAACTGCGCGGTCAGTCACCAAGACTTGGCGATCGCCCGATATTGTGTCGATCTACAAGCAACTGGATCGATAACAATGCGAGATTTCGCCAAACATGGATCACGATCGAACAGACCTTCCGCCCGAATTGTCCGACCGTTTCAGTCGTCCGTTTGCTCGGTTCCTCAAGGTCGAAGCAGCTTCAGGCGCAGTGCTGCTGTTTGCGACGGTCGTCGCGTTAATACTTTCAAATTCGGTATGGTCCGCAGCGTTTCTCGCCTTCTGGGAGACGCCGGTGGGCTTCAATTTTGGTGCTCTCGATTTTACTCGGTCCTTGCGGCATTGGATCAACGATGCCCTGATGACTTTGTTCTTCTTCGTGATCGCACTGGAACTCAAGCGTGGATTTGTTCTCGGCGAACTGCGGAACCCGCGCATGGCGGCGCTGTCGCTTGCCGGAGCGCTCGGAGGAATGCTCGTTCCTGCGCTCATTTATTTGTTTCTCGCAAGAGGCGGGCCCGAGTTGCATGGCTGGGGTACTGTAATGGCTACCGACACGGCATTTGTCGTTGGCTGCCTGGCGCTCTTCGGTTCGCGAATTCCTGCAACCCTGCGTCTATTCCTCTTATCTTTGGCGATCTTCGACGATATTGGAGCGATCCTGGTCGTTGCCATCGGCTATGGCAGCGCATTTAACTGGGTGGCTCTTGCCCTTGCTGGTGTTGGCCTCGTCACCGTTTTTGCCGCTGCGCGTATCGGCATTAGAAGTATTCTGGTTTATTTTCTGCTCGGCGCACTAATTTGGGTTTGCTTCGATGCATCCGGTATTCATGCTACGATCGCGGGTGTTTTCTTGGGTCTGATGACGCCGACAGGCGGGTGGGTGAGTGACCGCCGGTTACGGGCCATTTTTGATCGCGTGCTGTCGTATCCTGTCGGCGATCAATGGAGCGGTGACACGAGCGAGCGCCACGACCTTCGCCTTGCAGGCACTGCTGCAAGAGAAGTGCTCTCTCCCGTCGAGCGCTTGGAACTGATGCTCCACCCCTGGGTGGGGTTCACGATTATGCCGCTGTTTGCATTTGCCAACGCCGGGGTCGAAATATCTTTCGCTGACATCGCCACTCCAGCCTCTGTAGCAATTTTTGTGGCACTTGTGCTTGGCAAGCCTATTGGTGTCGTGAGTTTCTGTTGGATTGCAGTTCGACTTGACCTGGCGAAGCAAGCTCCTGGTCTGACTTGGTCGCTCTTGATCGCTGGAGGATTCTTGACGGGGATTGGTTTTACGATGTCGCTGTTTATCGCTGGGCTGGCCTTCCCGCCTGCGATGCTTGATAGCGCAAAGATTGGAATACTAAGCGGATCAGTGGTTTCCGCCGCACTTGGTCTGTTAGCGCTGACTTGGTCCACCTACCGTAAAACAGACCAGTTGGATAACATGTGAACCGGTGATGATGAGTACAGATGTCCTTCTCTTTCTTATCCTTGCCGCAACCTTTATTGGCTTTGTGTGGGCTCGCTGGCGTTATGACGTTGTGGCAGGGTTGGCGCTGCTAGCTGCCGTCTACCTTGGCGTTGTGCCGCCAGAGAATGCATTCCTAGGGTTTGGCCATCCGGCCGTCGTCAGCGTTGCTGCGGTGCTCGTGATTAGCCGTGCCCTCCAAGCAACCGGGCTGGTGACTTGGATCGTTCACCTGCTTGCACCAACACGGCTTACACCAAGCATCCAGGTGGCTGCCGGTGGCGGCCTGACGTTGGCCCTGTCGGCTGTGATGAACAACATCGGTGCACTGGCCCTTATGCTGCCTGTCACGATCCGTAACGCTGCACTGGCAAAGCGGCCGGCCTCACTACTTCTCATTCCGTTGTCGTTTGCGTCGATGCTTGGCGGGCTGATCACGCTCATTGGCACGCCGCCCAATCTCGTTGTCTCCGCATTTCGTGCAGAATACGTCGGCAAGCCGTTCCAGATGTTCGATTTTACACCCGTCGGCTTGGCCGTCGCCATTGTCGGGCTGGCCTATCTCTCGATGCTTGGCTGGCGGCTCCTGCCAGTTCGTGAAAGCGAACAATCCGCGACACGACTCCTACGCAAGCTAACGCCATTTGTGGCCGAGGTTCGATTGCCCGATGGCTCTTCGTTCGACGATCAACAGGTTCGGGATGTTGAGGAGGCTTGTGACAATGAAATAACAATTATGACCATCCTCCGGCACGGGGACCAAATCCTGGCTCCGAGACCGATCGCGCCGTTAAAGGCTGGCGACATTCTGGTGATCAAGGGTGATCCAGCTATTTGGGAGCCGTTATGTGACGGCAAGCAATTCGATTTGCTGAGCAGGAACGATATCAGCGGCCTGGCGATACGATTACAGGACGCCGTGATAGCTGAGGCCGTTGTCATGCCGAATTCGCCTCTGGAGGGGCGATCAGCCCGGAACATTCGGATGCATACCGACTTTGGGGTCAATCTTCTCGCGCTCGCGCGTAGAGGTGAGGTGCAGTCGAGGCTAAAGGACCGGCAATTCCAGGTGGGAGATACGCTGCTCGTCCAGGGTGAGCGTAGTTCGTTGGAAAATGCACTTGCAGATTTGGGCTGCCTCATACTGGCTGAGGGAGGCGGGACCGCTCGCGCCGGCCAAGGGAGCCCCCTCTTGCCGACTGCAATTTTCGCTGTAGCGCTGGTCGCAGCAGCGATCGGTCTGGTTTCTGTGCCGATATCGTTGGCAAGTGCCGTCGCAGCTTTGATTCTAACTCGTACAATTTCCCTTCAGGACGCTTACGAAAGCATTGACTGGCCGATTATCGTGCTTATCGGAGCGCTGATACCTATAGGCCAGGCCATGAAGTCAACCGGTGCGGCGGGTCTCATTGCCGGCCAGTTAGTCGCTGTAACAGGAGCAATGCCGCTGTGGGCAATTATTGCGTTGATCATGGCCGTTTCGATGTGGCTTTCTGATTTGATCCACAACACGCCAACAGCAGTACTCATGGCGCCGATAAGCGCAGGTATCGCCGAAGGATTAGAGTTATCCGTCGACCCGTTTCTGATGGCCGTCGCGGTCGGTAGCGCGTCGGCATATTTGACACCAATCGGTCACCAGTCGAATACTCTTGTTATGGGGCCGGGATCCTACCGATTTACAGACTACACGCGCGTTGGCATCGGGCTGGAGATTCTGATCCTACTTGTCGGCGTACCTATGATTGTCTTCGTGTGGCCAGCATAGAGGCTTGAATGCCGGGCCGTTTCTTTTGCAGCAGCATGTCCTGAGGACAAGAGACGCTCCACAACTCCAAATTCCTTCAGCCCAAGGGGCGCCCAAGGCCGAAAATCAAATTTCGCATCCGGGCCCTATAGCGTGCGTCGCTCTTCGGCACGACATGCTGTTTCCTCGACAATTCGCGCAATAGACTCTTGCGTCTCATACGACACGCGCGCCTCCTCTGCTGGGCTAAAACCCGAAAGTTTGCCAATATCCAGGCGTGCATACATTCGGGAGGCATGATCCCTAAGAGCGCCCGGGTCGTCCTCGAAAACATGGCACAGAAGGTCTTGGATCAGAATCTCGTGTGCCCTAAGGCGTGCGAATATCGTGATTTCCTGTTCTGAGGTCATGGCTATCTCCTGCTACCCTGTCGACTGACATCCAGTTCCTGATAATGCGTACGTAGTGAGCGAACTCATCAACTCTCCAGCCTTGCTTATGACCGTGAGCTGGTCAACGAAATCCGCGACCAACGGGTTCGCCGATCTACGGGACTTCTCTTGCAATGCCGAAGACCCGCCCTATGTCTCGGAGCCTCCAATAAATGGGCGCTTCGCCACCGAGCTGAAAGGTCAGACCGCACACACGGCATCAAACACATGACGCAAATCTGGTCGGTGCGATAACACTTGCGAAGCGACGTGAACGTGAAGTTGTTCCTGGAAACCAAAGAACAGACCGGCTTGGCCAAGAGACAGAAAAACGCCGAGTGTTGTAGCCTAGAGTTCGGTTGCCGGAAGAGGTCGCAGACTGCTGCTTCCGGAAGACCCGGAATTTTGAACGGATCAACCGGCATATGCCAATACCTGCGTTCACGCGCAAACTTGGAATGTTGTGATACATCAAAGCCTACTGAGAAGAGGCTCTCAACTTGATAAATCCTGCTGGCGCACCCCCAAAAGATTGTCCTTGCAAGTTGCGCCATTTTGCAGTCCTGTGCGCGAGCTGGGACATTAAGCGGCAACTACAGTTTGTCGCTCAACCGTTGGGGCAGCATAGGTCCACTGCGTCATCAGCAATCATTCAAACACCTTTACCGCAACATGACATCGCTATGGGGCAGATCGTTCCACGGGCGCCCATATGCGACTTGATCGTTTATAGACGGGAAGGATCTTGAGCAAATGAGAGACCAACAAAGTGCCGTCGATTCAGTAATCAAAGCGCACGCACAGAAGGCTCGAAGAATTGAACCTGATCGCTCCGTCGCGACGACTACCGTTCGCGACGCGCGTGAAATCGCTTTGTCGGTGCCGCAAGATCTTCCCCATGCCGAGTACGCACTGACATTGCTAAATGGACTTGATGGCCTTGTTACGCGTTGTCATGATCTCGACGGTCAAGCGATGCTTAAACATGCTGTGATTGTCGCTTTGGTCGACGACGTTCGCTTAGCATTGAAGAATTGTTCTCGGTAGCTGTAACATTTCTTCGTGGCCGCGAAGAGTTGCGGTTTGCTTTGCGGGCACAATCGTTGGCCACGGAGTGCGCATTCGCTGTACGTCCTCGTTTGGCTGCCCATTCCGACCGTATCTTCAGCACAGCTGTGCGTTGATTCGATAGATTTTGGATCGGCTTGGGGACAACCAAGCGGGCCACCTAGCGCTACACACTTGGCGCTGGAGACAGGAGACTGAGTGGCATGCTTTTCTGTCACCTTCTCATCGACCGTTCGCGAACAAGGATGTGAACTAAGCCATGCGAAGGCTCTTTGGTGGTCAGTCGGTTCCACCTTTGCATCATCTTCGGAAGAAATGTTGAAGTCCGCGGCTGCTTTATCAACAGACACAGCTCACGGCTTACTGACCGAGTTTCCGCCTGCAATAATGCGTTCGATTATGGCAACAACCTCGCGATGCAACGACTGATCTTGAGATGCTTGATCAGCATTTCGATGTGCTGCAGCTGCATCGTCCAGTATTGCAGACACTTCCTTCGCGCTTGCAATCTTCAGGTCCTCCAGAGAAATCAAGATTGACTCGCAAATCGAGAGCGCGGCAAGTCCTGGGGCAATCTCTTTGGGATCAGTTGCGCTGCTCATATTCTGTCACTCCGTGTAGATGGAAGCGGTTCAATCGGCTTCGTTGACATTGGTCTTTGTAGAGCGGCAATCAAACATCGATGCTAACTTGGACTAGCGTTCGATGGCCGATGCAGGAGCCGCATTCCGGTCACGTACGGTTGTCAGCTGCACCGTGCGCCCCTTTCTGCTCTATGCTACTCAAGGACGTTTGCCAGAATGCAGTAGGCCAATTGGCAGCGCGGCAAATCATGGGAGTTCACCGGGCTCGCGGCGGCTTGGCGGAAAGATGCAGCAAGCTTCCCGCGGGGATACGCGAGCCCGTCAAAACTAGAATGATATTGTCTCAGTGGATGACGGCGAGCACAGTTGCGGGGTACACAAGCACTCGCCGCTCTCGGCCGACCAAAGTAACGGTGATGGCCGACGTTGAGATGTTACACATGAGCGCTCGGCCGCAACTTACAAGGGAGTCCTTCACCTGATCATTGTGGAGCCAATTGCGCAAGCTTCGGGCGAAATGATCCACCGAGCCATAGATGGATAACCAATTCGCTCCTTTACGAAAGCAATCGATGTGACCAACGAGCCGACCTGCCTGGTAAAGAAACTGCAGAGCTTCATGCAGCTATCCGAGCTTGAGCTGGAGTGTCTGGCCGAAGTCCAAGCAAAATCCGTCGCCGTGCAAAGTGGCAAGGAGATCTCATACGAGGGCCAGACGAATCAAGTTGCCTACGTCATACAAACGGGTTGGGGGTGCAGCTTCAAGAGCCTGCCAGATGGGGATCGGCAAATCATTACATTTCCCGTCCCAGGAGACTGTGTCGGATTGCGCAGCATTCTGTTGCGCGCATCGGATCACTCATTCTCGGCCTTGACCGATGTCACGTTGAGCGCCATAGCGGCTCCGCGCATAATGAGCATTCTGGCCGAATTTCCGCGGCTTGGCAGCGCGATATTGTGGGCCGTCTCAAGAGATGAAGCGATGATCGTCGAGCACTTGGTCAGTATCGGCCGGCGCAGCGCAATCGAGCGCGCCGCTCACTTCTTTCTTGAGCTTTATGAAAGGTTGCTGCTCGTCGGCCTTGCAAACAATGACACGTTCGACTGCCCACTCACTCAGTACGTTCTGGGTGACGCGTTGGGATTGAGTGCGATCCACGTCAATCGAACGCTACGCCAGCTCCGTGAGCTCAAGCTCATGACACTCAAGGACCGACATGTCGTCATTCATGATGTCGACGGCCTCAAAGAGCTCGCCGGTTACGGCCATGCTTAGTGCAACGCGCCCACGCGGCTTTTAACGTCGACAAATATTTTCCAAGGCTAACCTGGATTAGCAGCATACACGTGCGAAGGTGCTACGTGTATGGGTGAGTTAGGCGAAGAAATTTGCACAGTACAACAAAAATCAACAACAGCCTCTCGCACCCGACTCTAAGCTCTCCAGGAACCTCTTCGCTTCTGGAGCCAGTCGCCAAAACAGGCAGATATCAGAACAATCAATTCTCCATGCGAGAACGATTTTTCTATGCAGCTACGACAGCTACTGCTCCCGTAGCAAAATGTGGTGGTGCATGACTTTTCTGCACGACACTGTCTTCAACCTCACTGATGGAAGGCTTGCGCAATGGACATGCCAATCAACCTGAAACCCCTACTCATAGGTGCCGCAATTGGCGCTGTAGCAACAGTAATTCTCGGCTTTACCTGGGGTGGCTGGGTTACTGCCAGCAAGGCGGAGGTAAACGCGCAAGCCCGTGCTGACACCGCCGTCGTGGCTGCGCTAGCACCAATTTGCGTTGCAAACTATCGGCAGAGTGCGGATGCGCAGGCTCAACTCATTGCACTCGGAAAAGTCGATACCTGGAAATTGGCGTCTTTCGTGGAAGAAGCCGGTTGGGCAAAGATGCCTGGATCAGATTCCATTAACTCGACAATGGCGCGAACTTGCGCCGAAATGATCTTGAAGGAACAGTCATGACAGTAGACACCCACCGACTAAGCCGTCCGACGTCAAAAATGAATCTGAAATCTTTTTTTGTAGCTCCAATAGTCGCGCCCATTATTGTGACGTTGGGTTTGATCGCAGTGACAATTTATACAGGATAAACAGATAGGAGGAGGCGTACAGTTTCGACAGGCCAGAACGGTAAGCTGCCTGAAACAGGCCCTTTCTGCCAACAAACTGAAAAATACGGAGTGCAGACTCTTTTCGTTGATGCGATTCGGCGCCGTCACGCTCAGATATAGGGAGACTCGAACCTATAATATAAAACATGTGAATTTCTGTATAAATAAATAAAGTGCCTTACTGAATTAGCACGGGAGAGTTTGGATGTTCCATTCCAGGTCAAACGCGTCGAATACCAGCCTACGGCAAACTTTTTATCATCGAACCTCGGTGTTTGTCACTTGTTCCACGTTCATATTTCTGGCCTTCGTTGTGTTGGGCGCGTTTTCGTAGCTTTCAAAATCCGCACGTACGCCTCGACGACACATTGAATAAATCTAAATCGATAACTAGATGCAGTAGGTAGCAACTCTTTGCTGCAAAAATGAAGGATAGGCAAATGTCATTTGGTAAATGGTTCGCGGAAAAAGGTGCTACGGAGAAGGAAAAGGTTGCTGACAAGTCCAAGTCGGAGCCTGGTATTGCAGCACCAGCAACACAGCCTGATGCGAAGCCTGCGGAAGTCAAGCCGCCACCTAAGCAATAACGAAGATCAAGAGGAGGAGGCGCGCTATATGCCTCCTTCCCCGCTTCTGCAGGTCACTCCGTGGATGGGCCAAGAGGAGTTCGATGACGATACGCACACACAAGAAAATTGTAACGTTCAAGAATCCGTTCCTGCTCGAATACATTGGCAAAACATTGCCTGCTGGAAACTACGAAGTCGTAACCGAGGAAGAACTCCTGCAGGGGCTTTCGTTTTATGCCTATCGCCAGTTGCAGACGTACATTTGTCGGCAGTCAGAACCAGGCCAGAAGAGTTTGTCGCAATCGTATGTTGTCGATCCCGATGAACTCGATGATGCGATCAAGCACGATGGGGCGCCACCAATTGGAGACGCGGGATTTGACTACATTGGTGAAGCAACAGAGCCCAAGTCTGAGAACAGCAATAAGGTGTCAGATCAAGAGGCCATGGACCGAGCAAGCGATGACGGCATGCCCTGTCATCCGCATTAGCTCTGCAGCTGGCGAGTGCCCAACACCCACCAGCCGAAATGATCCTACCCACTAAAGCGGCTTTGAATGAACCGATAGAAATTTCACCGACGCACAGAACAGAGATTATCGCGTATGCCATGGCAGAATGATAATAGTGGACCGAATAAGCCCTGGGGAAGTGGCAACAATCCCGGGTCTGACATCGAAGACTTAATTCGAAAAGGACAAGCCCGCCTGAAGGGGGCGATGCCCGGCGGCGGTCTGCGAGGCATCCTTATCCTGGTTGCAGTGTTACTTGTCGGACTGGCCCTATGGACGACCTACTACACAGTGCCGAGTGACTCGGTTGCGGTCGTTCAGCGTTTCGGAAAGTATGTTCAGAATGTACCGCCCGGACTGCATTTCAAGCTACCGCTTGGGATAGACGTAGCAACGATTGTTCCCGTCAAGCGTCAGCTGAAGCAGGAATTCGGCTTCGACACACCGGGGGCTCGTGATCCGTACCAGAGTGCGCGACCGCATGATCGAACACGCGAAACCCAGATGGTGACGGGAGATTTGAATGCTGCCTTGGTTGAATGGGTGGTTCAGTACCGGATTCTTGACCCCGTAAAATTCCTGTTCGAAGTCCGAGAGCCCAGCGGAACACTGCGTCATGTTTCAGAATCTGTGATGCGCGAGGTCGTCGGCGATCGCACAGTTGACGAGGTTATCACAATTGGACGCCAGGAGATTGAAACCGAGGCATTGAAGAAGATGCAAGCACTCTCAACGAAGTATGCCATGGGCATCAGTATTGACCAGGTGCAATTGAAAAACATCAACCCTCCCAAGCCGGTCCAGGAATCGTTCAACGAGGTCAATCAGGCCCAGCAGCAAAAAGAACGTCTGATTAATGAAGCCCGCCGTGCCTACAACAAGGTTATACCGTTGGCAGAGGGTGAGAAAGATCAAGCCATCCGCGAGGCCGACGGCTACAGGCTGAAGAGAATCAACGAAGCCAAGGGTGATACGGCGCGCTTCCTTGCGTTGTTTGCAGAATACCGCAAAGCACCAGAAGTAACGCGCCGTCGCATATATCTCGAGACGCTCCAAAAAATTATGCCAGGCATACGTTCCAAGATCATCGTCGATCAGGAAACGCGTGGCATTCTCCCATTCCTTAATCTCAATCCTGAAAAGGCAACTTTGCCATGAGTTTGATGAAGCAGATCATCCTCGCCGCCATTGTGTTGGGCACTTCATTTCTGGCGATGAGCTCATTTTATACTGTGACCGAGGTCCAGCAGGTCATCATAACGCAGTTTGGCAAACCGGTTGGCGATCCAGTGAAGACGGCCGGGCTAAAGCTTAAAATACCCTTCATTCAATCCGTGAATCCAATTGACAAACGAGTTCTTGAGTGGGACGGGGCACCATCTGATATGCCAACCAAGGACAAACTCTACATTTCGGTTGATCTCTTCGCGCGCTGGCGGATCAAGGATCCACTTCAGTATTTTTTGCGCCTTCGGGATGAACGCAGTGCGCAATCCCGCTTGGATGATATACTCGGCAGTGAGACGCGCAACGCCATCGCCAAGCACGAGTTGATTGAGATCATAAGGACAACCGAAGGACGTGTGCCGTTGCGCGATGCGTTACTAACTGACGCTGAGCGCAAAGCTGACATTGGCTCGCTAGTACCAATCGATAAAGGGCGCAAGACCGTTGAGCAGGAGATCTTTTCGGCGGCATCCGAAAAAGTTCTGGTGTTCGGCATCGAGCTGCTCGACATTCGCTTTAAGAGAATTAATTACAATGAGAGTGTTCGACCAAAGATATATGATCGGATGATTAGTGAGCGCCGGCAGATAGCCGAACGCTTTCTTTCCGAGGGAAACGGTGAAGCAGCAAGAATCGGCGGCAATCGGGTGCGTGATCTAAACAAGATCCGGTCCGAGGCCTATCGTAAAGTGGAGGAGATCCGCGGGAAGGCCGATGCCAAAGCTACGGCGATCTACTCAGCGGCCTACAATCAGAGCCCGGAAGCCGTTGCGTTCTATGAGTTCATCCGGACGATGCAGTCCTACGAGTCCATCATCGCCAAGAACACCACACTGGTCTTGTCTACAAATAGTGACCTCTTCAAGTTTCTGAAGGGCATGACGCCGAGGAGCGAAGTCGTGCCCGCCCGACGTGCAGCCGTCAACCGGTGACGATGATGCTGAGAATCCGTGACTGCGAGATAGCTCCACAGAATGAGATCTGCGTTTATTGTTGCTTTCTGTCTCGCGACCTATGGATTGTCAGGCTGCCGCCCCGGACAGGTAAGGAATCCGATGGAGGCGCGTTCTCGGCACAGGCTAACAAGCATTGAGTCTTGCAGGCACTTCGCACCAGCAGGCTGTTGAACAACTCGGTGAGATCGCGATGCGAGCAACAGATCGGCGCCGAAGGAGAGGTCGTCAACTGGAATGCCGATCTACACCGACAGCCGCCGGGTTTACATGAATGTTGAGAACTGCACTGCACGCTCGGATACGAGTTTGACCGCTGGTGCTGGGATCCGTGTGATCGGTCGCGAATGCCTGACACTCATCATCGAATAGCCCACCAAGGACTCAATCATGATACCTACGTACAGTTTGGCGATCCTCATTCCGATCCTTTTCGTCGTTTTTATTCTTGCTTCGGCCATTCGCATCCTGCGCGAGTACGAGCGTGGTGTGGTTTTTACACTAGGCCGATTTACTGGCGTCAAGGGACCTGGCCTGATCCTGATTATTCCCGTAGTCCAACAAATGGAACGGATCGATCTCAGAACACGCGTGTTCGACGTACCACCACAGGACGTGATCTCACGTGACAACGTCTCGGTGAAGGTCAATGCCGTTGTCTACTACCGCGTCATTGATCCGGAAAGAGCGATCATTCAGGTCGAGGATTTTGATCAAGCGACGAGTGAGCTGGCGCAAACGACGCTTCGATCCGTTGTGGGGCAACACGAACTAGACCAAATGCTAGCCGAGCGCGAACAGCTCAATACCGATGTCCAGCTCATTTTAGACAAGCAAACCGACGCGTGGGGCATCAAGGTTTCCAATGTTGAACTGAAACACATCGATCTTGATGAGCAGATGGTCCGCGCCATTGCCAAGCAGGCCGAAGCCGAACGCTTGCGTCGCGCAAAAATCATTGATGCGGAAGGGGAATTCCAGGCCGCAGAGAAACTGGTTCAGGCTGGCGAAAAGCTTTCGCAGCATCCCGAGTCAATGCAACTCCGTTATCTCGGAACACTGGCCAATATCGCAGGCGAGAAGAGTTCGACGATTGTGTTCCCGTTACCAATCGATTTTCTGAACCTTATCGGCAAGAGACTAAGTCAGGACTGACCGAGGCTTATTCTGCACCGAATTTTGGGTAGTTTGCCCGTCGCAACGTGACTGGCCTTGCGCGCCAATCGCAGCGCACAAGGCATGAGTCTCGCGGTTGGACGCCTTCTTCTGCGATCGTGCCGCGACGCATATAAAGAACATCTCAGACCGAGCAGAATAGGTCAGCTTTCGCAGTAACTTCGCGCAACGAGACAGCTTTAGTGCGTAGGCACCGCTGATACGGTCGGTGATGGCGGCAGTTAGATCTCATAGATTTGGTGCGCCGTCATTGTGCGTGTTGCGCTGGGCGCACCAGTTCACCGACGTTGACCCTCGTGCCATATCCGAATCGCCCACATTACCGGAACGCACATAGGAGCAGGCTCATCGAGAAAATACTGAAACAACAGTGACCGTTCCTGGGCGGTTGATCGACTTCTTCTTCACCTTGCCCGTAGGGTGCGTGCGGCTGTGTTAAGCGCAGCTACAACAGCGCGCTGCGTTCCAACGGCTTGCGATCTCGATGCCAGGCATTCGCATGCCGCGGCACAAGCCTCTCGTTCCGACTGGACCGCTGAGTTGAGTGCTGTTCTGAAATCGCTCGGAGACATTTTTGCCAAGCAATCGTCGCGCTGCGCTAACTTTAGCCATTCTTCGAATGTCATGACTGTTTCGCTCATAACTTGACCTTCTACAGTTCAATGAAACCACACCTTCAGGAAACATTCGCTTGTGGCAATTGGCGCGCCGTTTCGAGTGATATTATCAGTGGCTGACACTCAGCCATCTCGTTCGTTCAAGTCACCTCATGCTAGAAACGTACAACCTATTTCTTTTGAGGCTTTGACTGCTTAGTGGTCTTGTAACCGGATTTGCGATCGGCACACTCAATGAGTGCCGCCTTCTCCGCCAACTCTTTCGCCAAACGGATACTCCGAAGTTTGGCTGTGTGTGCCGCTTTCTGTTGCCATATCTTCTCTTTTTCCCGTAATGATTGTTTGAACTTCCTGCGTGTGGCGGTCAATTGTTCATCTGCCGTTGTTGGATTCGAATTCCACATTCAAAAACTCTCTTTCTATTTGCGGTTGCACAACGTGCATTTAACATACCACTTTTTGATTGGTTGTAGGTGTGAGTAAAGCTTATCTCTGCGCCCCAACTTGCGTGACGCGGCGATCAGGGCTCGACGCACTTGCCCTTCTTCTCTTCGTATGATCGATCACATTCCCAGCCTGTGCCGGAAGAATTGAGGTGAGCATTCGCCGGCAGAATAATAGCGACACATACCTTTTTTGTCGCTGCAAATCCACGATTGCATTTCCAGCCCGGCCCGTAGCCGTCGTCCGAGAGATGAGCGTTCACCGGCACCTTTACGACGACGCAGTCGTCATCAGCTGCGACGTAGCCACGATTGCACTTCCATTTGTCGCCGTAGGAAGCAAGATAGCCGTGAACCGGTACTTTTATGGCAACGCAGGCCTCGTTCTGCAACTTGAACCCCCGTTTGCACTTCCAGCCCGGTCCATAGCTGTCGTCTGAGAGATGAGCGTTCGCCGGCACCTTTACGGCGATGCACTCGTCATCAACTGCGACGTAGCCACGATTGCATTTCCAATTGTCGCCGTAAGAAGCAAGGTAGCCATGAGCCGGTACTTTTATGGCAACGCAGGCCTTGTTCTGTAACTTGAATCCTCGCCTGCATTCCCAAGAACGTCCGTAGGAACTCCTTGTTGGATAGGCATTCGATGGAACATTGATTTTTGTGCAATGCCCGTTCGTCTCTCGGAAACCCGGGATGCACTCCCAGCCATCCCCGTAGCTTTTGGCCTGTGCATTGCTTGGCATGGGAACTGCTTCGTCTTTGGCAATGACGGATGTAGGAGCGCCCGTGCCTAGCGCCAATACGAGTGCAACGTTCTTTGAGAGACAATGTCGAAGCAAGCTTCTCATAGTGGTTCCTTGAAGAGGGCGGCGATGTTCAAAATGGCTAGAGGCAACCCCTGATGGTTCGTAAGTCGTAACGTTTTGCTCGTCGCGTGATTTGCCCTTCACCAGCGACAAACGATCTGCACCCAGTCGGGAGCAGACTCATGAGTTGGTTTGCAGAGTAAGTTCGAGCGGGCACCCAAAGTGCCGATCTCAAGGGCACGGGCGTTAATCCGGAGGCTCGGAATGCGCCTTCTCTTTGTAGCCTTGCTTGGGCTGGGCTCCGCAGCGCGTTCATCGATAATGAAGCGAATTTCTGTCGCTCACAAGACGAGCATAGCACGATCGGACTACCACAAGATACTTATATATTTGTACACCGTCATCATTGTTCGTGGACATGCTGCTCGGCCGATGATTGCGGCCCGGATTTCGATCTTATCTTCGCTCCATAATGGCTACGATGATCTCAAAATCCTCATCCGATTCGTATCAAGATGTCTCAGCAATGCTGACGGGGAACAGACAACCCTCGAATGCACATTCGGGGTGAGTCGCCTCAGCTAAGGAAGGACATACGGTCTAGCCTGCTTTATTCACGTCGGCATCAGATATGAGTTGATGATTACCGGAGAACTTGATTGCCGGAGAGCCCGTGCCTACATAAGCTGGTGGACTTTGACCGGTTCATCGGGCCGCTACGCCATGGCACTGCCAAGCGCATTTTCAGCAACCCTCCAAAATTCAATAAATGAAGTTGATGTGCACGCTGTCGCGCGCGGGTCTAATGTGTGAGCACTGAAAGCTCGGAAAAGGAATATCCATGGAACGTGGTACAGTAAAATTCTATAATGATCAAAAAGGGTTTGGCTTCATAACTCCGGACCAAGGTGACAAGGAAGTATTTGTCCACGCAACTGCGCTCGAACGAGCGGGTATTCACGGCTTGTCGGAAGGTCAAAAGGTGTCATTTGACACAGAGGTAGATGGTAGGAGTGGCAAGACGGCAGTGGCCAACCTTCAGGTCGAGTAGCTCATTCGGCGCATCTCTTCAAATTACCAATAGTCAGCACTTGCTAGAAAGCCGGGTAACAGGACCGCTCTTGTCTTAGGAGAGCGGCTCTCTAGAATCGATAGTCAGCACCGGATGGGAATTTCAAGAATTCAGAAAACAACAGGCCGTCCCGCTGTTCGACGGCTTGAGCAACGATCGAGATCATCGATGGCTATCGCGACAATAACGATCCGTGTTCGTCGGATGTCTTTGCTGTCCATTTAGTTCGAACAGGACTAAGTTCCCAGGACAGCCTTCGCGCACATCGTGAGGGAATGCCAACTCGTGAACAGTCCTGCCAATATCAGGCTCGGGCCAGTTCACGGGGCTGGCAGCATTGAAAGAGGCGGATATGGCTAAAGGCCAACAGAGATCGAACCGTGAACCTAAGAAACCTAAAAAGACGGCTGCGAAAAAGAGCGCAGGACCCGCGATTTCAACTGTAGCATCGACTTTCGCACAGCCCTCCAAGGGCGAGAAAAGATCGAAAAAGAAATAGGTGACCACGCTCTTAGGGCGAGATTAATCGTCGAGCATTGCCAATGCTGCTCGGCGATCTCCCGGCTTCAATCGAAGAAATAGCGCGCGAGCATTCTTGACGTCTTTTTCGATGCCGCTCTCGGCAGCGACGCGTAGCGCGACCGTCGTCGGATGATCGGCTCCGCAAATGAAAGCCAGGGCCTTTGCTAATCGCCCTATGGTTGTGCGGTCGATCATTGTCTCGTTCATCCGGGATTCCTTTGCGGCCTAGTCCTGAATCTGATGTTGCTGTCCGCCCAGAGGCCGATAGCCAGCATCATTTGCTTGCCAAAACCTCTTGACGCATAAATGCCGTCGACCTCGAGATCAGCGGACCGATCCCCCAAACTTATGAGAAGGATTGCTCTGAGTTGTGGAGAACAGCCCTCTTCAGCGCTTCAACAAAACCTGCGGCGACGGTTCTACATACGTTGCCGCGTCCTATATGAAAGACCAGGCCGGCTACATCATCCCGCCCATGCCGCCGCCGTGGTTGTGGCCTACATGTGCATCCGCCTCACGTGGCGCTTCGGCCACGCCTGCTTCCGTCGTAATCATTAGGCCAGCAATGGAAGCTGCGTCCTGAAGAGCGATGCGCACGACCTTGGCCGGGTCAATGATACCCTTCTCGATCATGTCGCCATATTCATCAGTTTGTGCATCGTAACCGAATGAATTCGTTCGGTCCTCCATCACTTTGTTGACCACGATCGATCCTTCGACGCCAGCATTGTTAGCGATCTGTCGGATTGGTGCCTGCAGGGCTCTGCGAACGATATTTATGCCGGCTTCCTGGTCTTCGTTCTCACCTTGCGCAGAGATCGCCTTGATGGCCTTCGCCAGCATAACTCCACCGCCTGGCACAATGCCTTCCTCAACCGCTGCGCGGGTTGCGTTCAGGGCGTCATCGACACGGTCTTTGCGTTCTTTGACTTCGACCTCGGTGGCACCGCCGACCTTGATGACGGCAACGCCACCGGCAAGCTTTGCCACTCGTTCCTGGAGCTTTTCGCGGTCATAATCTGAAGCAGTGTCTTCGATTTGCGTACGGATTTGACCGATGCGAGCTTCGATGTCTTTCTTCTTGCCGGCGCCATCAATGATGGTGGTATCGTCCTTGGTGATCGAAATGCGCTTGGCCCGGCCAAGCATGTCGATCGTCACATTTTCCAGTTTGAAGCCCAGGTCTTCCGAGACTGTTTGGCCCTGGGTCAGAACTGCAAGATCCTCAAGCATGGCCTTGCGACGGTCGCCGAAGCCTGGCGCCTTGACGGCTGCAACCTTAAGGCCGCCACGCAGTTTGTTGACAACGAGAGTTGCGAGAGCTTCGCCCTCGACGTCTTCTGCAATTATGAGAAGCGGTTTACCGGTCTGGACAACGGCTTCGAGCATCGGCAGCATTGCCTGAAGGTTGGACAGTTTCTTTTCATGGATGAGGATGTAGGGGTCCTCCATTTCCACAATCATTTTTTCTGCATTCGTGATGAAGTAAGGAGACAGGTAACCGCGATCGAACTGCATACCCTCGACGACATCCAACTCACTCTCGAGGCCCGTGGCTTCCTCGACGGTGATCACACCCTCGTTGCCGACCTTCTGCATGGCGTCAGCAATCATGTTGCCGATGGACGGCTCGCCGTTAGCAGCCACAGTACCGATCTGAGCAATCTCAGATGAATCCCGTACCTTCTTTGATTTTTTCTGGATTTCATCGACGACCTGACTGACGGCTTTGTCGATCCCGCGCTTGATATCCATCGGGTTCATGCCCGCAGCAACCGACTTCATACCCTCGCGCAGTATAGCGTGGGCAAGAACCGTAGCAGTAGTCGTGCCGTCACCGGCGAGGTCGTTTGTCTTTTGCGCGACCTCGCGCACCATCTGTGCGCCCATGTTCTCGAATTTATCTTCGAGCTCGATCTCCTTGGCAACGGTGATGCCGTCCTTTGTCGTCCGTGGAGCACCATAGCTTTTGTCCAGGATAACGTTGCGGCCCTTCGGGCCCAGCGTCACTTTCACGGCATTGGCGAGTACATCCACACCACGCATCATACGGTCGCGAGCGTCGCCAGCGAACTTGACTTCTTTGGCTACCATTATTGAATTCCTGTAAAAATCTGCTGGGTGGTGTTTGTGAGAGCAAAGGTGAGGCGGAACCGCGAAGTCTTACTTTTCCAGCACACCCATGACGTCGCCTTCCTTGATGATGAGCAGTTCATTGCCGTCGATCTTGACCTCGGTTCCGCACCATTTACCGAAAAGCACTTTGTCGCCCTTCTTCAGGTCGATTGGCACGAATTTGCCGGCCTCATCGCGGGCGCCAGGCCCCACTGCGATAACTTTGCCTTCCTGTGGTTTCTCGCCCGCCGAGTCCGGAACAATGATACCGCCCGCAGTCTTGCCCTCTCTGACGGCGCGTTTAACGACAACCCGGTCATGAAGGGGACGGAAACTCATGCTGGTTTACTCCAAGGTGAATGACACCGCGCTCAGCAGGGGGCAAGTAGCGGTATTGTTTGAGAATTTCCGGCGATTTGGCACTCACATTGCGCAAGTGCTAACGCTCAGTCGTACATGGGCGTGCGCGTCTGTTCCTACAAGTAGGCTGTAGTGCGATTAAACCGATTTAACCTCATTGCCGTCATCGACTTTGTGGTCCGATACTGAGGGTGCATCCGACATCGCCTTTCACGACATGATACGGCTGTTGCGGCTCGCATAATGATTCCGCAATTTGATCATAGTGCCCGTGTGGCCACTCGACATCGGATGTGTGGAATAGATCGCTACGTCAACATTTCGCGCCGATTGGAATGTCAGCTATGGTCCAGCTCGCGCTCGTCGAGAGGCTCAAACGCTAACGGGTACACGTCGTAGATCATCGGAGCAGCCGATTTTCGTTCATCGCTGATCTGGATCGCGTCCACCGCGACCCCGGCCTCGATCACGCTTTCGCTCACGCGCCCGACGTTGGCGCAGTTTCTTCAACCGCTCGACATCATCATTGGTCCGGCCTTCACTGGCATGATCAAAGCTGCGGCTGGTGCCTTGCTTGTCGCGCTTCTTTTCCGGCTTCGATACTTCGTGTCCTTTGCGATTGAAGTACTCTTTTACGAACTCGGCCAACCCTTCCGGCCCGCGCCGCCATTGCGCCTCGTCAATGCGAGTTTGTGATTGTCGATCGCGCAGATGCTTGCGCGCTGCCACCTGCTCTTGGCGCAATTTCTCGAATCTCGCTCGGTGCTGTTCCCAAACTTTATCAAATGACCGCGCAAGAACTGTCTGTTCGGCTTTGCCCATGGCGCGACGCTCATGCTTGTGTTTCTTGGCAAGCCTGTCTGCCAAAGCGCCGCTATCCGTCATGACGGTGAAGGCTTGTGAGAGCATCCCGCGATTTGTGCCGTCAACACCAAGCTTCTTGCGGTTGGACAAAAGATAGCGTAGCCGGCCGACAATGTTCGCGTTCAACTGGTCAAGTTGCGCGCGGTCCTTCGCCTGCTGGGCGTAAAGGTTGCGCCAATCAGCACGATACTTGTCTTTCACGTAGCGCTTGGCACGACCAAGCTCGCGGTTGCGCTGAGCATTGAGCTTCTCGCGCACGTCTTTCTGCTCAAGCCATTGATGGGTGCGTTGGTCCTTGAGAGCCTTGTTGAGGAGACGGCGCTTCTGAGACTGCCATCGGCGATATTCCCACCTACCAAGGCTCTTCTCGTCCTTGGCGTAGCCGCCGCGCTTGCGCTCTTCGTTGTTCTTGACGCGTTCTTCGCAATAGATGCGCCCGTGACGCTTTTCGTAGTCTTCAGCCCATTCGGAGAGCTTTAAGCGGTCATTGGAATTCGAGAAGGCCTTGCCGGTCTGCGGATCGACGCGATTGACGATGACATGGATGTGTGGGTGCTTCTCATCGTTATGGGCAACCAAGATCGCCTGCGCCTGCTCCATGCCAAGCGCCTTTAAGGACTCGCGAGCGGCTTCAAGCATGTGCTCTTTGTCCGGCGTCTCATCAGGGTGCCAGGCCAATGAATAAGAGTAGACGGAGTTCTTGAGCTTGCGGCCCGTGGCTTTAACACCGGCCTCGATCTTCAAGGCCTGCTGATCCATCGCCGTGTGCGCCATGATCTTCCAGGCTAGTTGTGGGTCATCCGTCGGCAAATTCCGTGTATGGGTGAAGGCCACACGCTTGTTCGTGTTCGCGCCCTTATCATGCAGATAATAGGCTGCGGCGCCTTTGAAGGACTTTCCGGGATTGGCAATTCTTGGGACCATGTCTCCTGTTTCGTATTTGGGTTACATCTTACTGTTTGTTGAATTCATCGCGCAGGATCGCCTCGATCAAACCGCATAGTCGCGTCACAGCTTCGGGCGGCGGCATACGTCCGCGATTGGCAGCACGGGTCATCTGATTGAGGTTATTTCCGTGCCTGATCAGCTCATTGAGCAACTGCCGATCAGCGCCTGATTTTCCGCAGATGCATGTCGAACCGGTCTTCTTCGCATGCGTCCTCGGAGGCTTCAGGGCCGCATCACGAAGGAACTCGCTAACAGACATGCCTGCCCGTTTCGCACACTCTTCGATCAAGAGACGCTCGACGATGGTGACACGAAAGCGAAGCCGCTCGTCGCGTCTATCAACAAGGTCTCGTGGTGGTCTGCTCATCGGTTCGTCGAATCCATATCGTGTTCGGAATCGCACGCCGTCATTCACATCGGGAAGTCATGCTGTGCGGGATCGAACCCTTTAGCGCTCACGGCATCAAGCTTCGCTTGGCCTACGCGGGTGCGCTATCGCGGGCCGTCGTCACGACCTGCTCACGTCCATCAATGACGGACGCTCGATGCAAGTCTGATAACAAGCCTGCGGCTTAGCCGGGTCCACGGGTGGCGATTGAACGCCCTGGCAAGAGGAGTTTTTGTGCCAACAAAAACATATCTTGCTACCCGCACTCTTTTAGATTGACATAAGTCGCGTTAATTTCAACTTAACAAAAGGTTAAAATCAACTCTTTTGCAATATCGAGCGCTGTTTCGTGCGTGTATGAGCGGCAATTATTAGTGCAAAATTTCGCAAAATAAAGCCCGCTGAGGGCGATAATTTTATTTTTGGTGTAAAGCCAACGAGATTAAGACTTTAGACGCCTCTGCGGCGCTGACAAGGTTTTATTTTGCGTCAGCCTTGTAACCCGGTGCAGCTCCACTAACCCGCCCCTATATACTCATCGAGACGTTTTTCGCGTAATCACAACAACCTCAACCTTGGCGATGCCGCTCCGTTGGAGCGAACGCCGAGACAAGAAAGCTGTATCTCATGTCGAATAACAGACAACGCGCCCCAGGTAACATGGGCGGCGCGAACGGGCCTCCTTACTCTAGTGGGCATCCATACGCCTTCCCGCGCGGTGTGCCCGGCATCATCACCGGCAGTCCGCCAAGTGCCGAATGGGCTGACCCCGCCGACATCGTCGGCAATCCATACTGGCACTACGCACAGAATCGCCTGTTCCTGGGTGATTGTGAATCTCACGAAATCGGAGTCGATGACAACCGTCACATCATGACGATCGCGGGCTCGCGCGCGGGCAAATCATCAACGGCGCTAATCCCTAACCTCCTTCGCTATCCGGGTTCAGCCTTTGTCATTGACCCCAAGGGCGAGTTGGCCGCGATGACGGCGCGCGCGCGATACAACCAAGGCCAAGCGGTTTATGTGCTCGATCCGTTTGGGATTACGCCGTTCCGATCTCATTCGTTCAATCCGTTCCATGAAATCGCGCGAGCACCGAAGCACGAAGTCCCGGACAATGCCGCCGTCTTGGCGGAAAGCCTCATCGTGAATGAGCGGGGTGGAACGGATCACTGGACACTTTCAGCACGCAATCTCGTAAAAGGACTTATCCTTGACCTCCTTTCCGGCTAAAGCCACCCTCCGACAACTTCGGCGCAATCTCGTCATCTGCAATGAGAATGACGACCAGTCCGGCACGGGCGTGTTCTATGACATGGTCCGCAATGAGAACTTTTACGGAATGGTTGCGAGCACCGGTCGCTCGATGCTGGCCAAAGGCGAGAATGAAGCCGCCAGCATCATGTCAACGGGAGTTGAGCAAACCTCCAGTCTCGACTCGCAAGGCCTGCTCAATTGTTCCGATCGGTCAGACTTTCAACTCGGTGAGCTAGGCCTGAGACCAACAACGATTTATGTCGTGCTGCCGCCGGAGCGGATGGCGACGCATTTTCGTTGGCTGCGAATGTTGGCCGATCTTGCGATCATTGCGCTCGCGCGTGGCAAGTCCGCACCGCAGCTGCCCGTCTTGTTCATCCTCGAAGAATTTCCGCAACTCGGCCATATGCGCACGCTCGAAGCGGCAGCAGGACTCGTCGCAGGCTATGGCGTCAAACTTTGGACGGTGCTGCAAGATCTTTCCCAGCTCAAGGGCCAGTATAAGGACACATGGGAGACGTTCATCGGCAATGCCGGAATCGTCCAAGCCTTTGGCAACTCGGACGCGACAACGCTTGACTACCTTTCCAAGCGCCTCGGTGATCATTCCTATCTTGATGTGCAATCGGTGCATGCAAGCTCATCGAGCATGGCGATGGGTGATACGGGCAGGCGCGAGAATTTGCGCACGGTGCCGCTCATGGCGCCGTTTGAGATTGCGCTGCATTTCTCGCGCGACACGAACAAGCAACTCATTCTGATGCCCGAGCATCGGCCATTGGCCTTGGATCGGGTGCATTACTCGGATGGGCGCTTTGCGCCTTACCTCACAGCACAAGGAGGATAAGGCCATGATCATCTGAAAGCACAGCACGGATCGGCTCGCCTAATAAGGGAGCCGAACTACTCAAACCACATTCTACTTGGCGGAAACATCCGCCGTCACTTTCCCGGCCGATTACGGCGGGAGACAATGAGGCTATGCGCCTGATGCCAGGGCATAGTCGGAAAGGACATTATGTCTTTCGTTTTACCTCAAAACTGGTCAAGGCGTGCGCGGGTGCGCAGCCTCTTGCTTGGGCTTGGCTTGCTCGCGATCATCATCGCACAACCGGCAACTCAAGCCATGTGGATCATGACCGGCATGGTCCTCTTTGCCGTCTATGCGCTTATCATGGGTGGTCCTTGGTGGTCGCCGCGTCCCGTATCAGGTGCCTATTTTCGCTACGCGGAGAACGGTACGACAACGCTAACCTGGAATGACATCGACAGCACGCCGGGTCGTGAATGGCGCTTCGTGCCAATTGTCCTGTTTTGGATGGTCGCAGGCTTTGTCATGTCGATGCTGGTCGGTGTCTCAGCACTGCAAGCGCTCTACTATGCTGCCGGTGGTATCCTCTTTGGTATTCTTGCAGGGTGGCACGCGGCCAAAGCATCACGCATGCACCGCCGTGGCATCAGCGTCACCTATGACGGCATGGTCTCGCCCATCGGCAAGAAATTGCCTGATAACGGCAACTGGTCGCTGCCAATCGCCGACATCAGGAGCATCGAGGTTGGTTTGAAAAAAGACTGGATCGGCTATGGCGGTCGCTGGATGACGCAGCTTGCGAAGATACGAGATGGCCAGCGCGGTATTGTCTATGCGTTGAACCAATGGAACCAGCTCTGCATTATGTCGGAAAGCACATGGGATCGCGGCGGCTGCAATAGAATCCATGGCATGATCCAATGCTATGTCACGATGTTGACGCCGATTGTTGCCGAGTATCGGACTCAATGCGCCAAGCGTCCCGGCGATAAACCAACGCTTGATGCTTGGCTCGAACAACAGGTCAACGGTTGGATTGATCGCGAGATCCTCGGCAAGGTCGAAGCAGCACGAGCGCCGCGCACGGCAACACCGACTGCACGACCGGCGGTCACGCCTCCTCCTGTGTGCGCTCCACAGCCCGTCGTTCAACCGAGACCAACAGCGCCTGTTCGGCAACCACATGTTCAGCGCCGTCCTCTGGAGTTGAAAGCACCGCCACGCCAACAGGCAGATGCTCGGCCATCGGCAACGCGCCCGTTGGCACCCCCTGCCCATTTGCGGACCTCGCAAACTAAAGGCGAGCAGCCCACACGCACGCCGACAAGACCAATCCCGCCTCCACGAAGGCGCAGGCGTCGGCGGAGCCAAGCAGGACTTCCGTCATGGCGGCAGCAAATAATCGCCGCTCTTGACTGGCTCAAGAGCCAGCTTGACACTCCGGCGTCACGTTAATTGCCGATGTAAACAACGAACCGAGTATCGCTCATGATCACGTTCTTCCTCTTACTTATCTGTATTGTGGTCGCGGTACTCGGAGCCTGGACGGATGCGCAACTCGGCGCGGAATATTTTCGTGATCCGCTCGATCCGTTGACGCTGGCGAGTTGCGCTGTGCTGATCGTCGGATTGACAGCATTTGTGAAGCTGATCATGCGGCGTGTCTTGGACCGCATCGGCGCAACCGCCGTCGGTCTGCCGCGCTCCTGGATGCTCATCATCCCGACCGTACTTGTCTTTCCTGTCACGCTCGCCATTCTTGATCGGGCGGTCGGCCTGCCGATCCTTGAGGCATCTTGCCGGGATGGCGATGTGGCGGACTATTTCCTATTGGCCTTTGATGGCCTGGCTAAAGGTGCCTTCATCGATGTCATGGAGAGTTTCCGCATTGATCTCCATCGCTGCGGCTACGATGAGACAAGCTGGCCGGAATCGACCGCGGATTTTGCAATGCGCAGCTTTACGACCGGCATCATTGTTCACACCATGCTCCACACTTACGACTCCTTCGGCCGTGTGGCGCGACGAGACTTTGTCATTGGCAGCTGATCACCATGCCTGCGATGGTAGGCGAAAGGTCAAAGCAAGCGCTCGAAATTTGCAGGTAAAGTCGGTAAAATGGTATCTTATAAGTATGGTATCCTATAAGTAACGGCTCGACTGAGTCATACGAGCCTTTCTTTACTGCGATCACAGTTCCTCTTTTGAGGATGTTGGTGGGGTCGGTTGTCATCCAATTTTTGCGTATGTTGGTTGGAGACGACCGACCCGTTCCACATCTGGCGTAACGTGCGCGGTGACCGGTTGGCTCGCCCGCACAAACCAACCGATCTTTTTCCCTGATGTGATAATCCGGAGTGCTACTTGGCACCGCGACCAAGGCCGCTCATTGAGAGTGCCATGTTGCGGTTGTTCATCACGCGATCTGCCGTCAATGTCGACAATCGAATCTTGCCGGTCTTAAGCTCGACCCGTGAAGAAAAGTCTTGCTTGAGCGTGTAACGATCATCGGAAGCGATCTTTGCCTTATCATCAGCGCTCATTTCCGTTGCGCTTTCGATATTGCCGGCCGGCACATAGCGCTCCGGTACAATCTCGACCAGTGGCAAACCAAGCTGCTGAATAGTCTCCTGTGCGTAGCGCACACGGCTTTCTGTCGTGATGCGCGTGTTGAACTTGTCCGCATCAACAAGCGGCAGCTCTTCTTTCATACGCGCGCGATCGACATCGGTGAGTGGTCGAACTTCACGGATTTCAGATACGGCAATAACCGTATCACCATTAATTTTCACAGTTGAAAACATCGCAAGTCTCCTTTGTTTAGTGTTGGTGTTATTGTCGACTCGCTCTCAGCTTATATATTCAGTATTATGCATTTATATTAATATTTTAATAAAAAAGATTAACATTTGCCAATAATAAACTATGAATACGTAAGTATTCTTTTTCAAGCATTGCGCAGAACCTCAAAAGAGGCTCAGCTGCGCCAGCTTGAGCTTGTGCCTTTCCCAATCGACGATGGCGGCGGCATCGTCCAGGAACTCGCGGACAAAGTGGGTAATACCGCCGGCATCGCGTATAACTGCGCGCGATGTGTAATGGACATAGGTTCCTTCATCGCTGATCGGCAATGCGGCACCCCCAGGCACGATGGTCCGAAAGAGTATGCAGGCGACATCGTCAAGCACGGTACTCCAGTGAAGCTCGTACGTGATCTGGATCGTAATGCCGTCCCAGACAAGTTCGTGGATTTCGATGGCCTTGTGTTTAACGGCGCGCCTCTTGCCGCCAAAGGCAGGCGCGCTCATCGCGCACCTACCCAGGCTTGAGTGGCTTGTACCGGCTCGGGCTGTCTTGGCTCGATGACCCGGATGGCGATATCGCTACCGTCGATCGGGATGACATCAAGCTTGATGTTGAAGCCCTTGCCGTCTTTGTGCGGCCACAAGGCGCCAATCTCGCGCCAGATTGCGTTCTCGCTGTCGCCTTTGACAGCGTAAGCACGATGGGTTGGTTTCTTTGATGGATTGCTCATGACAAATCTCCTTTTTTGAGTGTGTTGCAGCCACGAACCGCCGCGGCTGATGCGTATCCCTTGAAGGAGCATGTTCTAAGAGCAAGCCGACTCTTCACGGTTGGCCGAATGGCCAAGTGGTGCGGAAGACGTCTAGGTGAAGCGATGAGGTTATGATCTAAGGGAATTAAAGCAATGCCCGAGCGGATCGAGGCAAGCGTCATCACGAATTGGTCGTGGAGATTTTGGGGAACCGGACGAAGCACCGATCCTCGTTTCATGTCTGTAGATGGCGTGTAACGCAGAAGCTGAGGCGAGTTTCAGAAACCTCGACGCCGCGGAGATGAGCGCGCTTTTAGTCGGCAAGCCAACTATTCGATTATACTCCCGGAGATTGTCGCAACTGAAAGTGAATAGACACCGATACAATTCGTTTGCGAAAGAGGATATTATCAATATTCGAAGCAACGTATAAAAGCTTGATTTTTCATGCATATAGAATTATATTAAGTCAATCAAATGAAAAGGATGTAATGAATGGGATTTTCAAGAGCCAAGCTGACCACGCCACGAATAGGTGGAGAATTTAAAAAGGCATGCCTTTTAAGCATCGCTATTGGCAACGCAGTGTGCGTGCCAGCAGGAGTGTTGCTGTTTAAGGCATCTGTCGCAGTTAGTGTCGTATTTGGAACTTGCTTTGGCCTTTGGGTGCTTGCCTTGACTGCCTTGATGCTGTCAGGATCGAAGTCTGTAAGCCACTCAGCAGCAATGATGATCGAGCCTAATCAGCAAACAGAAAGTGCTCGACCGCAACGGTAGAAGCTTGAGGTTCGGCTGACAAAGTCTGCCCTATTGACGGTTGAGAGGTTCGCGCGTTATTGAGCCTAGGTTGCCGCGCCAGCAACGCTGGCGGTGCATGACGAGGGAGCTCCCAATGGCGTTAGCTTCGATGAAGGCTAGTCTAACGAGTCGAAAGTTTATCCTAGCTTCGCTTGTTGTTATATTGACGGTGCCGGTAGCCTCTTACGCTTTTATACTGCTTGGCATTATCACACCACGAGAGCCAGTCTTATACTGGATAACGATGCTTGCAGCGACAGTGGTTGTAATTATAAGTCTGTATTTCAATCAACTGGCAACAAACAATCTGACGCCTAATCGCTTTGCAGCGATTATCACAGATCTGTGTATAGGTGCTTCGTTCACTGGTGCGGCGCTTCAATATGCATCAAAGCAAGATTTATTTGACAACTCGATTACTAGGGAGCTGATCGGCCAGTTTGGGTCGACGCCTTATGATGTTAATTTAAATTGTCTCGTTTTGCTGTTTTTCGGAGCTTGCCTGGCTCAACTACTTATTAGTTTTATTAATCGTCGAATTTATAGTGTCGGAGAGAGCAAAAGCGCACTATGGCATCTCAGTAGTTTATTTTGCGGCATCATACCCTTCATGGGCTATATCGTTGTGCTAGCGTTCGGAGAGGCACAATGACGATCGCGATTCTCTATCTATTCGTGGTTTTGTTTGTTATGCCCTTGCTGGTTGACAGAATACTTAATGAAAAGAAGAGCTTGATTTCTCGATCATCCGCCGAGATCCGCCGCTGGCCGAGCGTTGAATACTTGATTGGGCCTGCGGAAGAGAATGATATTGATAGAAGTCCTTCAGTTTCAGCCAACTGGTTAGGAAGCCTTGCTGAACGCCTTAATCGTCTGTTGAGAAGCGCATTTGATTTGCTGGTTCTTGCTGGCCTCATTCTTCTGCTTTATATTGTGTTGCTAACTGCAGAATGGATTTTTTATCTGGGTAAATTCGTACTCAGCCTGCTAGCATAGAAATTGAAAGTCGCCAGTAGATTGATGGGCATATAGCTTGATTAAATATGAGTACACTGTATTGGCCTTGAGCGAGGCTTAGACTGACCCTGTCTCCCACCATCTGTCGGCAATGATGCACGTAGAATTCTTCGCGCAGTTACCGGCAATCACGGCCAAGTCGTGACGCTTCGTACCCACTTCCGAAAACAACTGCGCGTTCATCAATGTGCGGAAACCAGAGTGACCGCTTCCGCTGTTCGGAAGCTTCAACATGGCGGAGCAGAAAAGCCAGTAGGCTAGATCACCGCGATGACGGCGATCATCAGGAACGGAGTCTTCGGGCCATGTTTCCAGCATCTGACGGGCGAGGAAAAGTGGGACGTATCTCTCAGTCCATGGTTTAACATCACCTCTGTCAACGAGGACATCGTCCATGCCTGCACAATAAAACTGATCGCATCGATGCTGAATACCGAGTTTGATCGCAAGCTGATGCGTCGGATCGCGATCCTCCGCCGCTTTCCAATGTTCGTCCCAGTCTTTGCCGGTGAGGTTGCCTCTCTGAGCAAGGTCGATCTCTAGCTGATTGAGCGTGCGGAGCGGTGTCTCCCAGTCAATCGGGCGCTGCCTTTCCGGCGGCGAAGATGTCTGCTTCCAAAATGCGAAATTCACAACCGTACTCCTTAGTTATAGGCAAACGATTTCGCGCTAGTGGATCAGATCCCGATCAGGCGACATCATGTCTGGTGCGAGGCGGATTGATGGTAAAGGCTTGCTTTGCATCCTCCTGTGTCCGTTGAGCCGCAAACCGAGCGGCCTTTCTCTTGGGGTTGTTATCGCACACCACATTGGCGCAAGCGTTTCGCTAGACGAAAGCTCCTCCACATCTGTTGCGGTCGCCTGACGGCGATGCTGCCCGGCACTGCGTGTCCTTAAGGGCGTGCGTCGGTCTTCCCCATGAAAGGCCGCGACGGTCGCGGTCTCCAAAACATGGAGGACAAACAATGCAAACCATTCCTGAGTTCGCAGAACTCATCACCCTGCCTGACTACCGGCTCTATGCCATGCTCGAAGCGCAATACGCAGCGCTCGCCGTTGCGCCGGCCTATAGCGCCGACCGTCGCCGCGCCATCACTAATATCAATCTGATCCGCAAAGCCCTTCGCTACCGAATGGCTCTTCGTAATCGCCCGACGCTGACGCCATGAGTAATCTCATGGCGTCATGCCTGCTAACGGCAGGCATAGATCAGTCGACGACCAGCGATCGTTGTCTCGGTGAAGTCAACCGAAAGATCGCGTGCGATCGCATCATAGTCTATGTAATGCGCAAGGCTGTCCGGGATATTTCCGTAAAGTCCCTCATCAATGAAAGACTCGGCAAGTTCCTTCAATGAATCCATCTCATAGATATCGACATCGAAGTCATCGGGGTTGTCCTGCTTCGGATCGTAAGAATAGCCGCATTCGCCAACGGCAATGATGAACCGAAGTTTCTGATCGTCATCCCAGACGTCAACGGCATCAAGATACGCGGCGACATCACCCTGATGAATGGACCAAGCTCTGGCCAAGTCACAGTCAAGATCATCGCCATCAATGAACTGGATTTCATACTCTTCAACCGGCTGACCAAAGTCGTTGAGGTTTTTGGCATAGGCGGTGTCGTACTCATTCAATGAAGCGAAAAAGAAGCCTGTGGCACTGAGGTCGTAAGGCTGAGCAAATAACGTCGTCATAATTGTTCTCCTATGATTAAAGTCAAGATAGGAGCTTAAATTCTGTGAAATCCTCGAAGACCCAGCCGTTTTTGAGCGTATGGTATATTGTATTGAGAAGCTTTCTTGCTGTAGCAATGATTGCCTTTCCAGTTCCGCGCCTTTCTTTTATCCGTGAATAGAATTCGTGGAGGTAAGGGCTATACCGCTTGGCAATAAGAGTGCATTGAACCAGCGTCGTGCGCGCCAACTTGTTTACACGCTTTGTGATTCGTCCGCTGATGCAATGGTTGTTGGATTGCGACACGCGAGGAACAATGCCGAAATAAGCTGCAAGTTTCCCCGTGTCCCTGAAGTCCGAAATATCACCAATATGCGTAAGCATGACGGCCGCTGATAACGGCCCAACACCCTTGATGCTGACCAGACCTTCAAAACCCGGCAAGTTCTTCGCAAACGCCTCAATATCTTTTGTGAGTTGCTTGATGTTGTCGTGCAGATTCAGCAACTCGTTGCGGATAGCCCGTAATTCCGCCTGTTCAACAGCACTCCAGGTCACCTCATCGACGAGCCTATCAAAGCCAGCCTTGCTTGTGAGAACTTCCTTTTTGACCTTCAGCCCATGACGAACAAACATGGCGTGTACTTTGCCAATCAAAGTTACACGCAGCTTGACGAATTGATCACGTGTTGCAATGAGCGACGACAACTCGTGAAGATGCTCGCTCTTTTGCCGAGCCTCCGGGAGCATATCCTTCGAGAGGAAGAATGCCATAGCTCTTGCGTCATGCCGGTCGGTCTTTTTTGTTGATCGACGGATCACTTCAAACTGCCACGGTGCAATCACAACAACACGCGATACACGCGTCTCGACACGTGCCGTGAAAAATGCGCTGTTGCCTGTTGCTTCCACTGCAATCTCGTCATCAGGCATTAGATCGGCAATGAACTCTTCCAAGCCTCCGCCCTGCAATGGCAGTGTTTTGATAGTCTCTTTGCCCGCTTCATCCAGAAAGCAGGCTGTAAATGTGTTGGTGTGTAAATCAACACCGATAAATCTCCTCATAATAACCTCAATATAATTGTTAAAATATTCGGGCAGATGCTTCAGGCGGTTGGTTCCATTCTCCTATTCGAGATCATCATCGATAACGATGAGCCTCACGACGACCGTTCGGTGACAGGGGGCAGGCAGTCTCCTGAACGAGGTCTTTCCTCAGCAAAACCAAGGGCCTCACCAGATCATGCGCCCTGCCACCTATCTACCCTGAAAACAAGTATTCCCAGTCCATCTCTCGATGGCAAATAATTCATATCGTCTCCTGATCTTAAAGTTGCGTTCGTGACGCGTCAGGAGATCGCGGGGCGGATAAGCCGTTTGATCACCGGAGGGAAACCGGTGACACGGCTCGGCCCGTCAGTGAACCTCCCCCACTGGAGTGGTCCGACTCGAAGTATGGGTAATAGCCCCGAGGAGGACCGAATGCCGAAGAAGAGACACAAGCCGGAAGAGATCGTTGCCAAGCTTCGCCAGGTGGACGTGCTGACGTCACAGGGCATGTCCGTTGCCGATGCGATCCGCCAGATCGGTGTCACGGAGGTGACGTACTACCGCTGGCGCAATGAGTATGGCGGTCTGAAGACGGATCAGGTGCGCCGGATCAAGGAGCTTGAGAAGGAGAACCTGCGGCTGCGCAAGGCCGTCTCCGACCTGACGCTCGATAAGCTGATCTTGGCAGAGGCATCAAAGGGAAATTACTGAGCCCTTCGCGACGCCGGGCATGCATTGAGCATGTCCGGCAGCAGTTATGCGTATCCGAGCGTCGCGCGTGCCTGGCGCTCGGCCAGCATCGTTCGACACAGCGCAAGGTGCCTCGCGGGCGCGAAGATGAGGAACGGCTGAGCGCCGATATCATCGAACTCACCCGCAAATACGGTCGCTACGGCTACCGCAAGATCGCAGCGCTGCTCCGACAGGCCGGCTGGCTTGTCAACGACAAGCGTGTCGAACGCATCTGGAGACGCGAAGGGCTGAAAGTCCCAGCCAAGCAACCCAAGCGGGGCCGCCTCTGGCTCAATGACGGCTCGTGCCTACGTCTGCGCGCCGAGCACCCGAACCATGTCTGGTCTTACGACTTCATGGAGGATCGCACCCATGAGGGGAAGAAATACCGCATGCTCAATCTCATCGACGAGTTCACCCACGAGTGTCTGGCGATCCGGGTTGATCGCCGGCTCAACAGCACCGATGTCATCGATGTGCTCTCAGACCTGTTCATCCTGCGCGGCGTGCCCGGCCACATCCGCTCCGACAACGGCCCCGAGTTCGTGGCCAAGGCGGTTCAGGCATGGATACACGCGGTCGGTGCGAAGACAGCTTACATTGCGCCAGGCAGTCCGTGGGAGAACGGTTACATCGAGAGCTTCAATGCCCGCATGCGCGACGAACTTCTCAACGGGGAGATCTTCTACACGCTCAAAGAGGCCCGGATTATCATCGAGAGTTGGCGGCGCCATTACAATGGTGTGCGACCTCACTCATCACTCGGATACCAAGCTCCAGCACCGGAAGTGTTCGTGCCCAGTCGCACCGCGTGGCCGTCTCCGCTCGTAAGAGCGGCTCCGACGGCCCCGCTCGGCCTGGCCATGCGGCCAACGCTGAACTAACATTGCAAGTGGACCACTCGATGGGGGCTGGTCAGTGGAGCGGGAACCGGTTGAGCAAACGGCGCGCGCCGCGAGAAACAGCGGCACAAAAGAACGCAACATTGATCAGGATGGGGTATGATGGATTAGATGCGCATCTGGTCGACGCAATGCAAGCAATGGCAATCACCTAAGATGTTTTGACCTGAGAAGGGATGGCGAGCACCCTTCTCCTTGAGCCTGTTCAGGCTCCGATCAAAACTTACGGCTCTTCAGCCGTCACGCTTCGCGATCTATAGCAGCGCTAAGTGGCTCTCCGGATAGCTACCGGAAAGCCAGCGCCGACAGACATTGCTCATTGCCACATCCGAGCGTCAAAAATGGTAATGCATGGTGCGGGCGGGGGGACTCGAACCCCCACGGGCATACGCCCAACGGATTTTCGTACCAACTACGGTTTTCACCGCCGCCGCGACAAGAATGTCGTTGGCGTTTGTGGTCTGGACTATCCCTTCACCATAGCAATTGCTTTAGGTGCTGCCCGTCTAGTCTCTACACCTTCTGCACAGCCTTTAGGCCGAAGCAGCTTGGCTCGGGATTGCCACCGTCAGGAGGTTTCCCCGAATTTGAGCAGTTCTACCATCGGGGTTTCCCACCGAGGCACTCAATTTGCTTAAGTCCGTTGCGTCTACCGATTCCGCCACGCCCGCAATATTATTCATTCATACAGTTTTTGAGGTCGATCTCCAACAGGAATGAATTCCTTGCCGCATCTATTCAACGACTTCGCGCCTGCTCTTTTTCTTCTTGCGCTTCCTGACATTGATTGCCGCAGCATCGAGCGTTGTTGAGATGTGGGCAGCGTAATATTTCTCAATCATTTCAACGCTTGTGCGGCAGTTCTTGGCAATCTGGTAGATGTCCGCGCCTTCCATCAAGCGGAAGCAGATATAGGTGTGTCGCAAGCTGTATGCCGTGCGTCGATTACCTTCGCGGTCGAACTTGAGCCCTTCCTCGTCGAGGATCGTATTGAACAGCTGACGCGGAAACTTCGGAAAGAGCAAGTCGGTAGGACCAGGCTCATTCCTTTCCTTCAATCGTTGGAAGGGCTTCACTGCGCCGGTCGTGCTCTTGCAATAGCCGACACCGCGCTTGCCACGCACCGCAATCTCTAGGATTGTCTCGCCTGTATCATCGTCTTCGACGATCGCCACATCGCGGTATTCGAGGCGCAGCACTTCATCGGGCCTCAAGCCAGTATTAGCCATGAACAGCACGTAGTCGTGCATCTGTTCCGATGTCCACCTGTAACGCTTTTTCTTCGGATTGACCGCGCGGCGCCGTGTGGCTTCATATAGCTGCCGGTATTCGTCGTGCGAGAACCATGCACGATGCCCTAGCTTCCCTTGCGTCTTGTACGGCGCCGACAGATCCGGCAGATGGGTAAGCCATCCATGGCGTAGCGCCGTCTTTAGCACCTGTCGCAACGTGACGATTTCCTGGTGGATCGTATTACGAGCGGGTGGCTTGCCCGTGCGTGATGTTTCGCGGCGATGGATACGATACTCCTGCACGGTGCCAGCAGTAATCTCAGACAGCCCCATCTCTCCGAAGAACGGCACAAGATGAATGTCGAGACGACGCCAATGTCCTTCGACATAAACCTCGTTGCGCTCCCCCTCTGTGATAATCTCGTACTCACGGCGAAACTGTTTGGCAGCATCAGCGAATGTCTTCTCATCCTTCAGCTGGCCGATACGGTTCTTGCCGCGCAATTCGAGATACCAGTCCTCCGCGAACTCTTTCGCGTGGGAGAGGCTGTCCTCCTTCGTACTGACACGCCGGTTGCGTCCGGCGAGATAGGTCGAGCACTGCCAGTAACGGCTGTTCTCGCGCTTATAGACGTGGACCTTTCCGCCCATGATGGTGTGGGTTGGCATAAAGCGCCTCCCGGCGAACGAATCGCCTAAAAATGTGTAAGTGTTGTGCAAGAGGGTCAAGCCTCTATATTGAGGCTGAATATATCAATAAATATCTGAAATCACAAGGTTTTCACGACTGTAAATCATTTAACATAAATGATTTTAAGTCCCTTGTGTCTACCGATTCCACCACGTCCGCATTCAAGAAAGGCCGCCTCTTCTTCAGGATTGCTGCCAACTGACCAGGGTCATTATGCCGGGCAGGGCGCACTGGATATGCCCCAATGGTGACCAACGCAAGCTCCGATTCGGTTCTGGATGCAACGTCGCGCGATCGCATGGCGGGTTGCGCCAGGGCCGGGCCCGAACCGCGCTGCGCCAATCACCGAGGCAGAGCCGCCTTGATCATTCGACCGGCGACGATCATCTCCGGACTGGTCTTGCGATAAGTTCTGGCGATGGCCCGAAAACTTTCAAGCTCCGCCTGCGATGGTTGCGGTGCCGGCAATTCGTCCGGCAAGGGCGAGAGTGGAACGGTTGCTGCGGCTTCGTCGATGCGCCGGCGGATCAAATCGTAGGCTTCATGCGTTGCTGCACTTGCAAGGCGCGGCGGCAATGCCGCTGCCAGATGGACAAGAAGGCCAGGCCAGTGGGCGAGCATGCGATAAAGGCCCGGCACGAAACGGGCACCGTCCATGTCGGTGGCAAATGTTTCGAGGGCTTCGCGCTCGGCGACCGGCAAGCGGGCCGGATCGCACATCGCCGGCAACGGCGGCAGCGGTGTCGGCTTGTCCGGCCAGGGGTCGGCGCTCATGTCGCGTTGGGCGACCGCAGCGCCCTCCGCCATGACACGCTGCAACAGTGCGGCGAACATCATGTTGACCGGCGCGACACGAATGAAATTCTCGGCAACATAGGCAACCGTGGTGCGTGCCGGATCGTCGATCTGCCAGGCCTGAAGCCGAGCCCGATCGAAAGTCTCCAAGGCTTCGATCGGTATTGCGTCAACCGCCGCCCAAGCGGCGCGCTGTGCGCTGCCGTCTGCAAAGGCGGGGCCGACGCAATGCCAGGCCCACTCCAATAGTCCGGGCCGGCTCGCCATGTAGCGGTGGACCGCCGAAACATAGGGCACACACCACAGGTCGCGGATCTGTGCATAAATGCGCGCCGTCTCGCCGCTGGCGGCTGCCTCGTCGATATCGATTACCATCCGATCCCCGGCCGGCGTTGGTGGTGCGCCGAAGCGTTGCTGTGCCCGCTCTGGCAAGACCAAGCCCCCAGCCAGCCTGATCTCGACGATGCGGCAAGTCAACGCCAAAGTGTTTGCAATACGGGCCGTTTCGGTAACCCGACGACCCTCAGTCAGCGAATTTCCGTGCCGTTGCAGCGTGGCGATAGGCCATGATGGCAAGACACACGGCGAACAGATTGACGAAGACATACCAGGGTTCGAACAGGCCGAAACTGAGCGCCGACTGCGCCGCCCAGGCCGCAAATGCGGCCAAGAGATAAGGCGTCGCCTTGCGGTTGGCGAGCGTGCAAAGCATGCGCAACGCAACGAGACCAAGCAGCAACAGCATGCCGGCGCCGAGCATGCCCAGCTCATACAGCGCCTGCAGGTATATGTTGTGCGGATGGGTTCCGGTCTCGAACACGAACGACGTTCCCGGCGCCTTCACCGCGGTCGGCTTGCGCGCCTCGTTCAGGGGATGGGTGGCACCAATGCCGTGGCCGAACAGCGGCCGCTCGGCGATCCTGTTGGCGGTGTATTTCCAGAAGACGGCACGTTGGCGGAAGCTTGCCGGCAGGCGGCGGTCCTCCTGGACCCCCGCTGCGAAAATGCCATGCGCGATCGGCACAGCAAGCGCAAAGGTTGCAATCCACATGCCGACCAGGCCGACCGTGGCGGTGCGCAATGACAGGCGTGCGACACCATAGGTCAGACACCCGACGACGAGCGCGACAATGGCGGCTTGATGGTGGCTTTGCAGGATGGTTGCGGCAACCAGAACGATGATGATCAGGCGACCAATGCGGAACTCGTTGAGCGTGACCTGAGATTTCAGGATGATCAGGACCGGCCACAACAAGAAACAGAGTGCGGTCATATTCCAGTTGGTGCGGTAGGGCACGACGCGGGAGACGTGGTTCCAGTTCACCGAGAACACGCCGCCGTCGAACTTGGCAGCCTGAAAAGGCCAGAACAGGAAGCGTTTGAGAGCGTGGCCTGTGGTCTCTTCGAACAGCGAGTAGATCAGCAGAACGCAATAGGCGACGAGTGCGGTTCGGCAGAAGTGCTCAAGCCAATCCGCGGGCATGTCGCGCGCGGTCGCAAAGACCAACGGCGGCAGCAGCAGCACGCCCATGACCGGCCACAGTGCACGGCCGGACCAAACAAGGTCGGGTGCCCAAAGCGCGCTCATCATCGCGTAATTCACAAACAGGATCAGTATGGCGTCGAAGAGGCCGGGTTGGTAGGCACGCAGGGGTCTTGCGTTTGCCATCATCTGTGCCGGAACGGCCAGCGCGATGAAGATCGTCGCAGCAGGGGTACTCCAAGCCGTGGTCAACACCAAGCCGGTTGCCGCGGCGCAGGCGACGATGATCAGCCACTCGTTTACGTCGAGGTCCCACGTTTCCCGCGCGAACCACTTCGAGACGTCCATTGAATTTCTGCTTCTCGCAATTGATGTTGCGCCCGGTCCGGGCGTTATCCCGCCGTGCGGAGTTTGATCGGGCAACACTCGCCGGATAGCGGAGCCACCGCGGCCCCTTTGCTTGCACCCCCCTCAGCGGTTTGTGGGTCGCGTCATATACCCTCGCTAGAAAACACTTACCTCAGAACGTCACCTAATTTGGTGCGACCCATCCCGAAGGCATGACCCGGACTCCGATCTAACACTCTGAAATGAGTATTTCTACGTTTTTGCGATCGCGGCAGTGATGCTCAAGCCTTAGATGCGCCGATGCCACTGAAACGGCGGGAGCACAGTCAGCTCGCGATCGTCTGCAACGGCCCTGTAGATGGCGGCGTACTGGTCGATACAGTGGCGCAATGAAAATTCCTCTTCAACACGGGCCCGGGCTGCTGTTCCCAGGCGATGCCGCAACTCCTCGTCTTCCAAGACGGTCGTGAGGGCCGCTGCCAGTGCCGGCGGATCACGCGGCGGGACGATCATGCCAGACGTTCCATCCGAGACGGCCTCGGCATTGCCCCCGACATCTGTGACGACAATGGCGAGACGGGCACGCATGGCCTCGAGAACCGCATTGGAAAAGCCTTCCTCGTGCGACGGCAGGGCAAAGACATCAGAGGCGGCGAGAAGTGCTTCGACCTGGTCGACCGGACCCAGAAAGCGAACGATTTCATCGAGGCCGCATGCGGTGACTTGCCGGCGTAAATCATCGCCGGCGCCGTCGTCGCGACCGGCGAGCGCGACGATCAATTTGTCCGGCAATCGATCTGCCGCGAGATGCAGGGCCTGAAACAGGTCGGCGTGACCCTTATAGGCAATCAGATTCGCGACGACCGTCACGAGCACGGCGTCATCTGCAATCGCATGGCGACGGCGGGCGTTGACGACGGCTTCCGGCGACGGGTCCTGCGGCGGTGCTGCGTCAATGCCATTGTAGACGAGGCCGACACGTGCTCGCGGCGCGCGTTCGTCCTTCACCAACTCTTCGACAACAGCACGCGAGTTGCCCAATATTGCCTGCATGCGCGGATGCAGGCGGCGCTCGAGCCAGGCAGCCGTGGGGTGCGCTTTTTGGTAATTGTTGAGGCTGCGCCTGCTCATCATTTTGCGCCTGATGGCAGCCAGGATCGCAATCGGCGCGCCGATCAGATAGCTCGCCGGCAGGAAAAAGTGAACAATGCGCGGGCGGCGAAAGAGCAGATAAAGGAAAAGTTGCACACTCACCACCGCCAGACGAGCTGGCCGGACCAGGCGCGGTAGCGTCGAGCGCTTCACGTCATCGTGCCACCATGGCAAGATCAGGCGGATTCCGGCTTCTTGCGCTGCCGACGCCAGAGGCCCCGGATGATTCATAAGAAAAACCTCCGGCACAAAGCCCAGCTCGCGCAATTCCGGCAGGATTTGCAAGAGATGACGCTCGGTTCCGCCACGCTCGAGGCTGAGTGTGACGATCAAAAGCGAACGTTTCCCGGTTTGGTTCATCGGGCAAAGGCCCGGCGAAGCAAAGTTGCCGGGGCGCGAGAGAAACGGGTGGGAGTGACCATCGGGCAAGCGGGTTTGCTGTATTGAGGCAGAAGACCGGTTGGCAGCAGCTCATTGTTGCCGCGCCCTGCGGCTTCTAGCGCCAATTCCGCGGCATGGCCAGACGGGTGAGCCGAGACCGCGAACGTGTCGGGGGACGTGCTTTTTCGTTGCGTCCAATTGACTCTGGCAATGCGGGCGCCGTTCTGGTCGAAAAACCCGAGGCCGGACGTCTGACCGGCGCCGCCCCGGGGCGAACCGAGGGCGAGAGGCATTCCGGGGAAACTTGCCGTGCGGATAATCCTGATCAACCTGCTCGATTGGCGCAATCCGTCAAGCGGTAGCGTACAGCATCAGTCGGGACTTATGCGGGCCTGGCGAGACGCGGGCTATGAGGTCGTGATGCTGACGCCGTGTGGTTCTGGCAAGGCAGGCGTGCCGTGCGACCTTGCCGAACAGGTTGTCGCGACCGCGCAACTGGACCGTTGGAAATTGCCGCGGTCGCTCAATTCACTGGCGCAGATCATTCCGCTCATTCGAGAGCGTGTCGGTTACGGGCGCGGCGTGGTCTTTACGCGCGCCAACGCCCTGACGTTCGTCATCGTCGCCTTTGCCCGCATGATGGGGATGCGCGCCGTCGTCGATCACAACGGATGGATGGAGCGCGAGCGCACGCAACTCGGCGGCAACCGAATACTGGCGCGGGGCGAACGCACGGCACAGGTGTTAGCGGCGCGATGGGCCACTTGCTCGCGCTGCGTGACCGCCGGCATGGGCGAGGAGCTGGCGCGGGCGGGCGTTGCCCGGGAAAAACTGGTAACGCTCGGCAACGGCTGCGATACCGGTGCGATCGTACCGTTCGCGCGGGACAAGGCCCTGGCTGCTTACGGTCTTGCCGGTGACCGGGTCTATGCCGGCTTCATCGGCAATATCGTCCCCTGGCACGGCCTCGATACCGCTGTCGATGCATTCTCTCTACTGGCCCGGCGCTGCCAGACGTGCGATCTCATCGTGTTCGGCGATGGCGCGCAACGCGGTGAGCTGGAAGCCAGGGTGAGCGAACACGGGCTGTCGGAGCGCGTGCGGTTTCTCGGGCCGGTGCCGGCAGCGGACGTGTCGCAAGCGATCGGCTGCTTCGACATCGCGATCGCCCCGCTGACACAGCGGCGCGATACGGCGTTCGGATACTCGCCAATCAAAATCCGCGACTATGCGGCAGCGGGGCGCGCCGTGCTCACCGGCCACCTGCCCGATGCCACAGACTTTCTCGATGAAGGATGGCTCTTCACACATGCGCCAGACGACCCGACCGATCTGGCGCGAAAGCTGGAGCAGTTGGTGGCCGACCGTGCCGCGCTGGAGGCAGCGGGCAGACAGGCCCGGAGGTTCGCCGAGCAGCATTTCTCGTGGGCAGTGATTGCGCGGCGGATTGCCGATCAGTGCTTTGCCATCGAGGACGCTCGATCAGGCTAGGGCGCGTCGCGAGAAATGCGCCTCGCTTCGGGTTCTTTGCCTCACGCCGCTATTCGCGCTTCGCGCGGCGGCTCCGGCGGGGCGGCCGTTCGGCCGGGTCGCGTTGCTCCCTTCGGGTTGTTTGCCTCACGCCGCTATGCGCGCTGCGCGCGGCGGCTCCGGCGGGGCGGCCATTCGGCCGGGTCGCGTTGCTCCCTTCGGGTTTGGGTTTTTTGCCTCACGCCGCTATGCGCGCTGCGCGCGGCGGCTCCGGCGGGGCGGCCTTTCGGCCGGGTCGCGTTGCTCCCTTTGGGTTTCTTTGCCTCACGCCGCTATGCGCGCGGCGGCTCCGGCGGGGCGGCCATTCGGCCGGGTCGCGTTGCTCCCTTTGGGTTTCTTTGCCTCACGCCACTATGCGCGCTGTGCGCGGCGGCTCCGGCGGGGCGGCCTTTCGGCCGGGTCGCGTTGCTCCCTTTGGTTTTTTTGCCTCACGCTGCTATTCGCGCTTCGCGCGGCGGCTCCGGCGGGGCGGCCATTCGGCCGGGTCGCGTTGCTCCCTTATGGGCCAATCCGTTTTGCTGCGACATGCCATAGATCATTGTGCCTTAAGTCGGAGCCGCGACAGCGATTCCAACTCGAGGCACAAAGATGATCGCCGCTAAAGAATCGAGCAACTTCCTGCATTAGGCGCCAGTGGCCATAACGAATTGGCGGGCCACGACCGGACGCTGCGAGCTGGATTTCTCCCACTCAGGACTTTTCCCGGCGCCCGGACTTGTCTGCTGCGACCTTCCTGCAAATGTTCCAAAGCTCAGCGTTGTAGCGGGCCACGTGCAACATGCGATAGCAATTGTCTGCAATCTTGGGGCCGGTGCCAGGTCGCTGGCCAACGACGTCGTAGCTGAAGTTAGTCTTCCCCCTGAGCGTGCGACTGGCAAAGCTCTTGACCAGGTTGCGGTACTCGTTTTCGCTGACGCCGATGCCTTCCAGCATGGCCAGGTGAATGAAACTCAGGGTGAGCAGGGCGTGGGACGTGTCCTCGGTGCCCGAGTTTTCGCGGTAGGGCCAGGTAACGCCGATGCCCTTCTTGTCGATGACAATCCGGAATGAGTTCAAGAGGTAGGAATTAATGCGCAAGGCGCGATCGTAGTAATGGCGGGTGCCGTAGTAACGATAGAGATAGATCGCGGTTATGCCGAACGTCGCCTGCATGTTGAGCGGCAACGCCGAGGCGGATGGTGAACGCTCGTCACGCTGGCCGGCCTCGTGGTATTTGGTGCCGTCCCAATCGACGTCGTAGCTCTTAAAGAACGCCCGCGAAATCCCAGCCAGCCGTTTTGCGTCGCGGGCATGGCGCTTGATCTTGTGCTTTTTGGCGACATGGGCGAAACGCGCAAAGTTGCGGATGATCTGGCCGGTATGGACGAGCCAGTAGCTGGCCTTGCCCTTGGAATAGCGCTTGGAGGGCCAACCGGCCGTATGGCGGCCACCGCGCTGGCGATCGCGAGACTTGCGGTTGTAGTGCTTCATGATTTCGTCGGCATGACGAAGGAATGCCTTCGCCGCTTGCAGATCGCGCTCGTATTCCAGCCGGTCGAGAAAATCGTTGAGGACGTAGCTCTCGCACCACGCAAGAATGCCTGCTTCCTTCTCGCGCTTCCACTTCTCGAGGCAAGCATCCTCGTTGTCCGCGAACGAAATTTTGGCGCTGAGCTTGCCGTATTCGGCGACCGGCGCGCGGATCGACTTGATCTCGCCGCCGGCGGCCTTGAGAAGCAGCCCACCGCCATCGTCGAGCGGCAAGTTCACGCTGCTGCACGCACCGAGCATCGAAAACGAGGCCATGGCCAGTGCCATCCGCAAGCTGCAGCTGCGGATCGATTTCACTCGAGACCGCGAATTCAGAAGGATCATGGCACGACAACCTCGAGTCGACACGACGGCGGCCCCTCGTCGTGCGGAACGAAGGGCCAGGAGCGTCCTGCCGGTTCATTCGGGCATGGCGATGGCAATGTGCACGATCGCGGCCGCCAGCGCCCTGTTAGAAGCCGCGCGGTCGCACCCGCATGAGGTGCACGGCACCGGTCAGGTAGGGTTCACTGTAGCGGCCACCGTCCTGGCCCTTGCGACGCTCGATTTCGATCACGTGGCGGCCGGGCCTCAGAATGACGTTGCACGCCACATTGGCATAGAGACTAACCGAATTGAATTTGCCGGCGATGAGCCGTTGACGGCCGCACAATGCCTTGTCGACGCTGGCTTCCAAAACAACGCTGCCGGTCGAGTCGTTCCGACGCTGATACTTCACAATCGCATTGGCGTGCAGCATGAGCAACGCCGGTCGTTCAATCTCGATGCGGATCTTGTAATTCGGGCGGCGGACCTCAAACGGGATGGAGCGAACGATCGGTGCACGCTTGGTCCAAACCGAGTAGTCCGAACGCCTCTGGGCTTCGGCTGTTGCCGTTGTTGCCGCGATGGCGCTGACGAACAACAGTGCAAATTTGATGAGCCGGTTCAACGACATTCCTCCCTGAATGAGCACAACTTCGCCTTCTAAATCTGCAAAACGAGACAACACTAGGGCGATTTCTATCCCGACGGATTGGCAATCGTGGCCGCAATCCGAGTGATGCCGACACGATCCTGCCACCATAGGGAGGCGCGCGGCTTGCAATGCCGGACGTGAGGAAAAGCCTTTGACGGCAGGGTGATTTCGGCTCGGAGGCGCTGATGGCAACCGTCAGCCGCGTTTTTGCGCCCAGGCAGCCCAATCCGTAATCCGCTTCGGCCGCGACTGGGCGCGGAGAATGCGCCGCTCGCGGCCCGCGCTCACGGGTGATGCGCCGTGCGCGGTATCGGTCACGAACAGGAAGAACGTCCCAGCCGGCCCGCCGCTCGAAATCACCGCCAGATCATCCTCCGGTACGGCATTATCGATCTGGCCGTAGGGCAGGCCGTGATACATGGCATCCTCGCGAACGTAGCGCAGCCATGCATTGGATGTCGCAGCGGCCCGCATTGCCCCATACTCAGGCCCACCGTCAGACACATAAAGCCAGGATTTCAGCGTCAATTGCTTGTCCCAGTGCAGAACACCGGAGGCGGGTTCCTCAGTCGGTCCCGTCGTCTGAGCATAAAGATGCTCATTGAACTCAAAGCTCTGGCCGCTGAAAAATTCCTTGGTGATTGCCTCGAGGATCGGAGATGCAAAGAGGGCGTGAAGTTCCGCGAAGCGCTCCCCAGGCAGCTGACTGCGGCGCAGACGAAGTGCGTAGCTATTGGCGACGGTTTCCTCGCGTGCGTCGACGCCTGTGGCAAAGGCCTCGCCGCCGCTGATCAGGTCGTCGAATTCCGCCACAACCTTGGTGAAGCGCGTATCACCGTACAATGACGGGAAGATCGCGATGCCGTAACGACGAAGACAGGTTACAACATCCGCAAGTTCTGCGGCGCGTTCAAAGGTTACGGCAGAGCGAACGGCTTCGGTATCGGCTGCGGTTGCAACCCCGTCAGCGAAATGCCGGTCAATGGCCTTGAAATAGTGCCGGTGGCCGGTGGCGGTATGGTTGGCCACGAAGTCCGGGGCTTCGATGCTGCTGCCGAGTTCCGTGCCAGTCAAGACGCGGTCCGCGAGGGGGTCGCTCGGCAGCGTGATCTGCGTTTTCGCTTGTGCCGGCGAATTTGATTTCTTTGCCGTGGGCTGGGTTGTGGTCGTCCGGGCCTCGGTCTTGGTGCTGGCCTTGGCCGCATCGGAGGCAACCGCCTCGCCACGCAATGCATTCACGATCCGATTGAGCATTCGGCCCTCCCATCCTGGCGACGCCCGCGCCGCAGTGGCCTGTCGGTTAACAGGTTTAACCAGCAGCGCGATGCCTTACAAGCGAGCGTCTGTCGCAGACGGAAGGGGCGACGTCGATCAGCTGGGTTGCGGCGGCCAGTGGCGGTCGTGCGCGTAGTCTGCCGGAACCGGAACAGCAGCTTCAAGGGCGTTGGAGGCTGCACGAATGGCCTCGATCGTGCCGTCGGCGACGTCCAGCGCGCTCGCGCGGGCGCGTTCGGTCGCCGACCAGTTTGCCTCGCCCTTGCGCAACAAACGGATGGCCTCTCGATTGGCGTTGGCAATGATGATGTCGAGATGCGCGGCGTTGCGTGCATGCAAGAGGTCCTGCAAGCGCCGCGATGCCTCGGCGCGCACGTCCTCCGGTTGAGGGCTTGCCAATTCGGCTTGAACCGCTTCGATATCAGCCCATATCGGCCTTGTGCCAGCGATTGCAACACGCGGCAGCGCTTTGCCGGCAATATCGATGGTGCCGTTATAGTCGGCTTCGGATGTCGGTTCGGGGCCGCGGATGGTATGGGGCACGCCGAGGCGGGCGAGGGCGGACGACAGACTCATGGCGCCAACTCCTTCACGAGCATTGAGCTTTCAAAGATCACCGGAGAGGAAATGTGGCGACGGTTGACGTGGACCGTACCGCCGTTGGGTGACCGCACGCGTAGTTCATAGGTGACCGGTGTCGTCACGCCGGGTGTGTCGGTGAACAGGATCCCGATCGGCATCAAGGCGTAGTGCGACGCCGTGCCGGTGATATAGACGCGCAGCGTCGCAAAATCGGCCGACGACGGCCAGACTTTCACCCCGTCTCGATAGATCCGGACCTGCGGTTCGGTGTTGTCGAACGCACCGCCCAGCGCTGTCGAGACGAACACCTCGACAGCGGCGGTTGTCGACGACGGTGTGATGGTGGCCGCAAGCCCCGTCGCGACGTTCGCCCAATCGGTGTCGGTTGTGGTGAAGGCGGTGGTGAGCGTAGCAAACTGGCGCTGCGCATAGGTGCCACCCGCGAGGCTGGTGTTAGGAAACGAAACCTGGCCGGATGTCCTGTCAACGACAATCGCATCATTCCACGCGCTGCCGTCGGCGCTGACCTTGACTGCGAGATCATCGTCTCCTGCCAGGCCGATTTCGGCACGTCCGGAATATCCGGTCTGCAACAACATCGATGCCGTATCGCCGGCGGCGGCCTTGTTGACCTTGAGCCGGTGGTCGGCGGTTTCAGCGTCGAACAGGGCCGCATCTGCCTTGACCGACAAACGATTTGTCGTGTCTGCGGTCGCGTTGATGCCCAGTGTCGGCGTCGGGTTGGAGACACCGCCGCCGCTGAACGCGCCCCAACTTGCACCATCAAAGACCTTGAGCGTGGCTTCCGCGGCAACGTGGGCGACATAACCAATGTGGGGCGGCAAGAACAACCAGGCGCCGTCGCGGTAGGCAGCAATCCGGCCGGGTTCGCCAGCCCAGTCGCCGGTTGGGGCGGTGCCGACAATGTAGGCGTCGCCTTCGACGGGATTTGCCGGCGGTGTGTTGTCGCCTTGCGAGACGACCGAAATCTGAACGAGAGCGTCAAGAATGCGCAAAGCTTCGTTGACTGTGACATGCTTTTGCGACTGGGCCGCCGCGAGATAGGGCAGAGAAAGGCGCGGTGAGTCTGGCGTTGTCATTGAGCGGTTTCCCTTGTCATCCGACAACAATAGCGGCGCGCCAAAACGCGGGGATAAGATGCCTGGTCGCTGCGGGCACAATGGTAAACGAGGGCTCGTTGGTGCCGGCGGAACACGCCGAAACGCTGCAATTCGAGGGCTTGGGGACAGAGGGTGTCCTGGCGGATCGCAGCCTGACCCGCGCTGGACACCCAGCCGGCGCCAAACGAACCAAATCGCCGCCCGATACCTTCAAACGCTGCGCTCGCAATGAAGAAAACGGCCTAGATCGCGCTGATTTCGCCCACTTGCGACACAGCTTCGCTCGTCAACAAATCAAGCTAGAGCTTGGGTGAGAGTTGTACTAAAAGCCACCCGACAGGCCAGGTGGGCCTGCGTCACTACGGCGGCCTATGTCAATCGGGTGCGCGCCGCCCGCCCCGGTTAATTGCGGGCGGGGCACCACGAACGGCGATTGCCGGGTCGGGGTGGCGAATTGGGGCGCCGGGTTGGGGCGAGATGCCTTCCAGACGAATCAGCATGCGCCTATAGTGCTGATCGACGGGCAAGAATAACGGCTCTGCCCACGGCATGCGGCGGTTGCCATTGGAAACGTGGCATTCGCGCTTGGAAGCGATACGAAAGTCTGAACAGGATATCGATGCATCCTACGGAGCAAAGCTATGACCCAAGTTAAAATTGGCGATCGGATCATCGGAGACGGACATCCAATCTACATCATGGCGGACCTCGGCCTCACCAACGGTGGTGACCTCGAGCGGGGCAAGGAGCTGATCAAGATTTCCCGCGATCTCGGCGTCGACGCGGTGAAATTTCAGATGCTCGATGCGGAGAAGCTGCTCGGTGACCATACGGTTGAGTACACGTATCCGACGTTGCTGAAGGGCCCGATAACCGAGAACATGCTGGAAATGTTCAAGGGGCTGGAATTCAACGATGATGAATGGCTTGAACTCAAGACCACGGCCGACGCGTGCGGCCTCGATATGATTGTCACGTCGCATTATGAAGGGGCCGTTGCACGGCTGGACGAGCTTGATCTGAAGGTGAACAAGATCTGCACCTGGAGCCTCAGTCACCGCAGAATGATCGAAGACCTCGCCAAAAACGGAAAGCCGCTCCTGTTCGACACCGGAACAATAACTCAGTTCGACCTTATGAGACTGGAAGACGTCTACAAGAAGGCCGGCGGTGGACCGCTCATCGTTTTGCATGACTTCCACACAGACGTCGAAGCCGAAATGAATTTCAAGGCCTTTGAGGTCTATCGCCAGCTTGGACTGGTCGCCGGCTACACGCCGCAAGGACGTAGCGATTGGCTGGACTTCATGAGCATCGGCCTCGGCGCTTCGATTCTCGAGAAACGATTGACCACGTCGCGAAAAATTCCGGCCAACGGTCACTGGAAGGCGCATGAGCCGGAAGAATTTGCAGAGTGGCTCGAAAGAGTGCGCAAGTGCGAAGCAGCACTTGGCAATCCGATCGTGGAGCCGACCACGCTGGATCGGATCGACAGCAAACGGTGGTACAAATCGGCATTCCTGGTTCGAGACGTGAACGAGGGAGACCCGATCCGCCAAGAAGATCTTGAGTTCAAGAGACCCGGAAGCGGGGTGAGCTCCTGGGATGTCACGGAAAAGTTCGTGGGCCTTCCTTATGCCCGGTCGTTCAAGGCGGGAGAAATGCTGGAGCTGGCCTAGTGTTCCGGTTCTGACATTTGCTGGCCGGTGCGGCATTGTCGAGAGCACGTTTCAGAACCATAAGAAGCACGAGCAAGCCTATGTTTCCAGTGTAGCCTTGGCACCCGACGTTTGCTCGATAGACGAGCCGCACACGGGTGCCAGACGTCAGGTGCGCTACACTTGAGCAAAAAGTTGCTCGATTCTTTGGAGACGATCATCTTTGTGCCTTAAGTTGGAACCGCGACAGCGGTTCCAACTTAAGAAACGTTGATCTAGCGGTTTGCGCTGCGGAGATCCGTCGTGAAGCCAGTTGCCCTGATACCCGCGCGGGGAGGTTCAAAGCGCATCCCGCGCAAGAACATCGCAGATCTCAACGGCAAACCTCTGCTGGCCTATCCGGTCACTACCTGCGTCACGTCGGAGCTTTTTTCCGACGTGATCGTATCCACCGAAGACCCTGAAATCGCGGCCGTCGCGCAATCCTACGGCGCATCCTGGGACAAGCGGCCCGAGGACTTGTGCGGGGACCTCGTTCCGGCAATACGAGTGTGCCACGAATTGTTGCAACGCCGGTTTTCCGAAAACGATCGCCCCGAGATATTTTGCATGGTCTATCCGATCGCGGTGTTCCTCGAGCCGCAAGATCTGCACAGGAGCGCGGAAAAGATGGCGCACGGCGATGCGGTGCTTGGTGTCTCGCCCTACCTGATCCACCCGTACAAGGCCCTCGTCGAAGTGGATGGCCATTTGCAAGCGCTGTGGCCACAACTGAACGCAAAGCAATCACAGACGTTTCCCGAAGCATATGCATCGAACGGGACGTTTTGCTGGGTCAGAACGGCCGTTTTCATGGAACGGCCAAGCTTTTATCCGCTGAAACTTTGCGGCCACGTCATACCGAACGACCGAGCCGTCGACATCGACACGCCAGAGGATCTGGAGCGTGCGCGGCGCATCATGCGGCTTCGAGAACCCAGCTGAACCCGGAAGGCACGGCAACCGATGGCGGCAGCTGCCTCGCCCACCAAGTTCGTCTTTCGCGCAGATGCCTCTGTCTCCATCGGCACGGGCCATGTCGTGCGCTGCCTGACATTGGCGCAATGCCTGAGTGAGCAGGGCGCGGAATGCCATTTCATTTGCCGCGACGTCAAAGGGCACCTGCGGGAAAAGCTGGAAGCGAGCGGCTTTGCGGTTCATATGCTGCCGGAAGAGCAGCCGACCGGGACGGCGCCGTTGGATGACGGCAGCATTCGCAATGAAGTCAAGTGGGAGGCGGATGCCGCGCGATCGCATGCCATCATAAGAGACATCATGCCCAACTGGCTTGTTCTGGATCACTACGGGCTCGACCAGCGATGGCAGGAACGCGCCTTGCCAACGGGCGTCGCGCTGCTTGTAATTGACGATCTCGCGAACCGTCCACATCGTGCCGACCTACTGATGACCCCAATCTCGGCCGCCAGCCCGGCGACTACCAAAACCTCGTGCCGGACGCCTGCAAAGTTCTGACCGGCCCGGCCTACGCCCCGCTGCGGCCGGAGTTCGCGGCCTGCAGAGCGCACATTCTCGTCGAGCGTCCGAGCCGCACCTTGGAGAACATCCTTGTATCCATGGGCGGTGCGGACCTGCCGGATGCGACGTCGCAAGTTCTCGCATTGCTCGCCGGGCTTGCCTTGCCCGCGTCGAGCAAAATTGTCGTGGTCATGGGGCAGGCCGCTCCGGCACTTCACAAAGTCCGCGACCTGGCGGCAAGCATGGCCAATTCCTGCGACGTCGTCGCCGACGTAAACAATATCCAAGACCTCATGGCTCGTGCCGATTTGGCCGTCGGGGCGGTTGGAGGGACGGCGTGGGAACGGTGCGCACTGGGTTTGCCCAGCCTGCTGGTGACCATCGCCGAAAACCAGAAGCCGGGGGCACGTGCGCTGCACGGGATTGGCGCCGGCGTGTTGCTGGGTGATGTCAGCGATCCGGACTGGACGCAAAACCTCAAGCGGTCGCTTGAGTCACTGAGCAACCCTGAAGCGCTGGCACGGCTTTCTGAAGCGAGTTCGGCGGTGTGCGACGGAGACGGCGCATTGCGGATTGCGGCACACTTGCTCGCCGGAGCGTTGCGCAGTCGTGCGGCCGAAATCAATGACGCCCGGCGCATTTGGGAGTGGCGGCGAGAAGGCGGGGCAAACCGATACTACAAGTCCGCGCGTGATGTTTCATACCCCGAGCACTATCGGTGGTTTGCTCGTGCCCTCGACAACCCCCACATAAAATTCGCTGTTTTGATCAGGTCCCAATTGCCGGTCGGGTATGTCCGGCTGGACCATCTTGATGCCGAAAGGGCCTGCGTCAGCATTTGCCTCGGTGGCGATCATCGCGGACAGGGGCTGGCGGGGCCGGCGCTTGGCATCGCACATGACCTTGCAAAATCGGCCGGGTACAGGGAACTATTGGCCGAAATTCATCCCGACAACGTCGCTTCGTTGCGGCTATTCAAGGCTGCGGGATATAACGAGCTGCCGACCGAAACGGAGTTCAAGGCATACCTACTTGCGTTGGGCGAGCGGAGCAAATGACACAAACCACAGCGGCAGACATCGCCATCTCAGGGCGGGCCATCGGGCCTCACCATCCTCCCTATGTCATCGCCGAACTCTCGGCCAACCACAATGGAAGCCTCGAAAACGCACTGCAGCTGATTGACATCGCGGCAAGCGCCGGTGCTGCGGCCGTGAAGCTGCAAACCTACCGACCAGACACGATCACGCTCGATTCAGACGCCGAGGAGTTTCAAATCACGGAAGGCATTTGGGCGGGCCACACGCTGTATGACCTCTACGAAGATGCCCACACCCCATGGGACTGGCACAAACCGCTGTTCAATCGTGCAGCAGAGCGCGGCATCACAATTTTCAGCTCGCCCTTCGACAAGACCGCGGTCGACTTCCTGGAAGATCTCGACGCCCCTGCATACAAGATCGCATCGTTCGAGGCCGTTGACCTGCCGCTTATCGAATACGTCGCTCGCACCGGCAAACCTATGATCATTTCCACCGGGATGGCCAACAAGGAAGAGATCGGTGAGGCGATCGCGGCCGCACGGGGCGGCGGCTGTTCCGAGCTTGTCATACTGCATTGCGTTTCCGGTTATCCCGCACCCGCAACAGACTTCAATCTTGCAACGTTGCGCGACATCGCTGACAATTTTTCCGTTCTTACAGGCTTGTCCGACCATAATCTCGACAATTCCATAGCCGTTGCTGCAGTTGCCCTCGGCGCGGTCGTCGTCGAAAAACACATTACACTGGATCGTTCGGTCGCCGGGCCGGATGACAGTTTCTCCCTCGAGCCCTCCGAATTTGCCGACCTTTGCGAAAAGACCAAACTCGCCTGGCAAGCGCTCGGAACGGTCGACTACGGCAGAAAATCCAGCGAACGTGCCAACGCAAAATTCCGGCGCTCTCTGTATTTCGTTGCGGATATCGCCAAAGGGCAGAGAATTGAGGCGCATATGGTGAGGAGCGTGCGCCCAGGCTACGGCATTGCACCGAAACACATAAATGACGTGATCGGAAAGACTGCCACGCAGAATATCGCGCGCAATAGCGCCGTCAAACGTGACATGTTTGATTAGCCCGTCCCTACGGGCGAGGGACGGCACTCTCCTGCCTGCGCACGGCGGGTTGGAATTGAGCAAAACATCGGCAACATGTTCAGTCCCGTGAGATGCCCAAGCTGATGGCTTTCGAGCCTCATCTCCTGCGCATCAGAAACCATGTGATGTCGTCCTGGCTGAAGTTGTACGCCTTCTTATAGTGGAAGGCGAAATCAACCAGCGTGAAGTCCTGATTGACGGACATAAATTCACCGGCAAAGTCGCGCTTGAACAATTTGTCACTTTCACCACGGTACTCGACCGAGACCGGTTTCGGATTGTAGTACTCGGCGATAAGCACATACCGCCTGCTGAGGTTTGCCATCGATCTGTATACCGCCTCCAGGTAGTCAGGATTGATGTGAATCAGGACACCCTTGGTGAATACGAGGTCGAAGCGGCCGTCGTGCTCGAAGTCTAAAATCGAGCCCTTGTGGACCTTTCTGACATTGCTGATTTTCGCGGCCTCCTCTGCCGCGTTCTCATTGATCTCGATCGCTTCGAGAGCGCAGTTCGGCGCCAGCAACTCGAGCGCTCTGAGGTTCATGCCGATGTTGCAACCGATTTCAAATGCGTCGCCAATCGGCTCTGATCGCTCAAGCACCCTCGAAAACAAATGCAAGTTTGAGGCGAGCAATTCCCTCGACCGATTGCGCTCTATGTAATCGGTTCCGAACTTGCCTGACCAAAACTCTTCCTGGCCGGTTTTAAAGCTAGTCATTGTCGAGCCTCACGTGAACGCCGTGCTGATCAAGGTGCTGCTTGACCTTCTTCGGAGTGATCTCGGTAAACAGGAAAGCGCTCGAACACGCGACGGCGTCGGCACCGTTCGAGACAGCTTCATAGAAGTCCTCGAGTTTGCCGGCGCCGCCAGACAATATAATCGGGACCGAAACTCGGTCGCGAATATCGCTGATCAGTTGCGTGTCGTAACCGCTCATGCAGCCTTCGTGTTCAATACTGGTCAGTAACAGCTCTCCGACCCCGAGGTCGACCATTTCAATAGAGTGCGACTGCGCATCCACGTCCTCGTTGTGGGTGCCGTTGCGACTGAAACATACCTGCCGACCATTCAGGGGCTTGTAGTCTACACTCGCCACTACGAACTGACTGCCGAATTCCCTGACAACCTCGCGGACGAAGCTCTTGTTGGCGTAACAGCTGGTCCCGATTGACACCTTGTCGACGCCGGCTGCCAGCAACTTCTCGATCTGATCCAGGCGGGAGATGCCACCGCCGTAGGTCAGAGGGAGGTTGCAATTTTGAAAGAAGCGACCGATCGAGGCGAAATCGATCTGCGATCCATGCTTGTTTGGCGACAGGTTGAGAATGATGATCTCGTCCACGTCCCTGGCGACGTAGATATTGATTGCCGGCATGACCGGGCCAAGCTTGCGCCAGCTGTTGAAATTCTCACCCTTAACGGCGGACGGCCCTTCCCATAAAATTGTCGGAATTACCCGCGTCTTAATCACTTTCACCCTCCCACTCGACGGCGAACTGCAGCAGGTCAATGCCGCGCCGGCCGCTCTTTTCGGGGTGAAACTGAAAGCCCAGTATGTTGCGGTGCTTGACGGCTGCGATGACGCTGGTGCCGTGCTCAGTGGTGCCCAGCACGTAGGCGCCTTCCGTGACAGCGGCGTAACTGTGCGTGAAGTAATAGTCCCCGCCGAGACTGTTGAAGTGCGCATCGTCAAACCGGACCGAGTTCCAGCCAACGTGCGGAATGCGGCACGAGGAATCTCCGCAGGAGATTTTTTCGACCGTGCCGGGGACCAGACCAAGACCGCGATGACGGCCATGTTCATGACCCGCCTCGAGCAGAACCTGCATGCCGACGCAAATTCCGATCAGCTTGTTTTCCGGCTTTGCGGAATGCTCGATCAAGGCTGATTCGAACCCGCGATCGCGCAGCCTGGACATGAACCCGCCGAACGAGCCCACGCCCGGCAGTATGATTGTCTGGAAGCGAAACAAGTCTTCCGGTTCTGCAATGATTGATGGGCGGCCAACCTGACGCGACAGTGAGTTGAAAATCGAGCCGATGTTGCCAACCCCGCAATTCAATATCGCAATTGACGTGCTACGGCCGCTAGAGGTTGTCATAGTTTATTTTCTGCAGGTTTCCGTGCCTGTCTTTGACGAGTTCATCGTTACCGCCGGTCGTGTGAAATATGCTCCGGTTGGTGAAGTTGTCACAAATCTCAACGAACTCGTCTACGGACATCTCCATGGGCTCCAGGATGCTGGTCAGGTCCTTTCCAAGACAGGTCCACGGGAATTTCCCGTCATGCATCTTGACGAGCTTTAGGCCTTCGGCCCGGCTGATGCGACCCCTCCTGATATGTGAAGATGCAATGTCGGTCGCGCGACCGTAGCCAAATTTCAAAAACTTGAAGTAGTCGTGGATCCCGGTTTGATGGTTGTCCAAGTTCTCGTAGTTGACAACCGACCCTTCAACGGTCGTGGGCAGGGTTTCGAAGCCGTGGGCCTGGGCCAGGAGTGCATTTGTGTAACCATCCCACGGCAGATAGTAGCCCGTGAAAATTCCGGTCACACCGACGTCCGCCAGCTCCTCATCGGAGGGGTATTGATACGCGATCATATCCCGCTCCTCGATGCCGTCCATGCCGATGACGTCGGAGACGCGCAGGCCAAGGAAGCCTGCAAACTGGGTGAGCCAATCCCAAGTCAGGACATTGCTCTCGCTTGCCGCGGCAGGGCCTCCGTACTCGTTTTGGGAATTCTCACCCCAAACGACCAACTTGATCCCGTATTGAACAGCGACGCGGATCGGGACAGTATTGATGCTGATATGTTCCGGCCAGGAGATGTCGCCGATCAGCTGTAGACCGATCCGGTTCAGTTTCGCGCGGACGAGGGGATTGGGCGATACCTCGATATAATCGACGCCGAGCTTCTTGATATTCTCTATGTTTCTACGGCCGATCGCCGACAGATCACAGGTCGTGGAGGTGACGCACAAAGGTGTCATACCGAATTCGAGCATCTTCAAAACCTGGTATGTGCTGTCCTTGCCTCCGCTGACAGGCACAACGCAATCCCAGTACTTGCCGCCGGCTCGATAGCGCGCGAGGATCCCCTCCAACTCCAGGCGCCGCTTGGCCCAGTCTATGTCTTCCCGATTGTTGTACGAGTTGCACGCGTCGCAAACGCCGGCGTCGTCAAAGCGCAGGTGAGGCTTGGTATTGGGTAGCAGACAGCTAGCGCAATATAACAATGGTTGCTTCATTGGGCCTCAGCAACTTTCAGGCGTCTACTTTCGTTTGAAACAGCCAGAGTATGGGACGAACGAGAGCGAATTCCACTTGCGCTGCAGTCTTCGTCTTGTCAGAGATCCAGCTTTTGCGTCCATATAAGTTGATTGAAAGCCCTTGGCAACATATCCCAACCCGGCCCCGTTCGTGGCTTCTCGCAGTGTGCCGTAGTGCCACGCAATTCGTTGGGGCATTGATCGGATTGCGGTGGACAACGCGCGAAATCCCACCCGGTGCGAGGCCGCGCCGGCGGAACTTTGGGGACCGATTCCGGCGCTTGTGACCCGGTTCCAAGTGCATCGAAATCAGCGGCAAATTCTCGCAGACCCTGCATGACGACCAACGGGTGCGCCCCAATCCTCGCATCGTTTGGGGCACAGACCTGTCTGGGACCGCGTCGCCGGCCCCAATTGCCTTGCAGCCGCTCATCGCCATTGCCGACCCTTATTGGGGCACCTTTCCAACTGCGCTATCGCGAAGGTCACGCTGGCGGGCCAGACCGAAACCCTCGCCAAACCACGGAAAAGCGTCCAATCCACTTGCGAGCGGGACAACATGCGACCTAATACACCTTTCCGCCAGCCTGCCGGACAGGCTGGCGAGGTACGGCCGGACCGCACTCGCGGTGACCTGGCCGGATGATCGGATGGCAGACTGGATGGACCAAGATCGGTCGAATTGCGAGAGCGTTCGCGAGTCGTTCAATCATGATCTCGTGGATCATCTGTTAAGAGCTGACCGCACAACGTCCGCGCGGGGTGCAACGGTGTTCGGCTGTCACGTCTGGCCACTCCTGCGTTATCTCTACATGGCTCGAATTGAAAAGGGCCACACAGATACGCCGCCCCGCATGGCGGCAGATAAAGCGTATCTCAAACAAGTGCTCCAGGAATGGAGGTTCGGGCGCTCGATCGGCGACGTGGAGGGAGAAGAGGATATCACGTGGCCTGACAGATGGCTGCGCGCGTCGCACCGCATCTTAAGAGTTTATCGCCGGGAAAGCTGGAAGTTGAGCTTGCGCTGGCAGTATTTCAAGCATCGCGTATGGCGCTCGGGGCCGCCTCCGAGAAAGGTGTCCCACTGGCGATTGGCGCATCGAGACACGCTTGCGCCAGAGGAACGGGCAACGATTTCGAGCATCAAGCGCCTGCGCGCAGACAAACACTTGCGCCGGGAACGGTTCGAAGCCGCGCTCGAGGAGCAACTCCGACCGTTTCAAACTAGCGGGACGGCGGACCTTTTATTCGTTGTGCGACCGGAAGAGCATTTTCAGAAATTCGGCAGCGGCTCCTATGCGCCGATTGCAGACTCATGGATGCAAGTTCTGTCCGAATTCGGCGAAGTGCAAAAAATTTCCTTCGCCGCCCACAAAATGAAGCTCTGCCGACCTGCGCAATTCTTCGATCCTTCGGTCGGCCACCATCTGTTCCCGACGCCGCGGGCGAAGGACGGGTCCGGCGCTCACGTCGTAATCTTTCCGGTTGTCGAGTATCTGCGCCTGCAGCGCTTGCGGCGGTCGCTCGCCGGAATTCACCCGCACTTGGATTTTGCTCCGCGGCCCTTAATCGAACTGGTCTACAGCTTGCGAAAGCAGCGCGCGGCGCTGCGCGAACTGATCGCCTGTATCAAGCCAAGAGCGGTCTTTGTTACGAGCTTTACGGGATACCCGGCGCTGATTTGGGCGTGTCGCGACGCCAACATTCCCGTCATCGACCTCCAGCATGGGGGCATGTCGTCCCGGCACGGCATTGTCACGCACTACCACCGGCTCCCCCGGGACGGCTACGAGGTGTTGCCCGATCAATTCTGGTGCTGGGACCAGAATACGACCGACATGATCAACGGCTGGATGGGCCGCGGTAGCAGCCGTCACCTCGCCGTTGCCGCCGGAAACGCGTTCTGGCATCTGTGTCGCCGTAGTGCACTCGACGACGAGCTCAACGAAAAAGAGCAAGCTTTCCTGTCCGGCCTGCCAGGCCGAAAGGTCGCACTGGTCACATTGATCTACGGCAAATCGCAATTCCTTCCCGACATCGTTCGTGCAGCGATCGAAGCGGCGGGAAGCGACGTGTTCTGGCTCATTCGGATGCACGGCCTCAACCGTGAACGGGGGGACGAGATCGACGCGATGTTGCCGGGCCTTCAGGACCGCTACGATTGGGCCATGGCGACGCAGTTGCCGCTGCCAATGCTGCTGGACCGCGCCGACGTTCACGTCACACAGTTTTCGTCCACCTGGCGCGAGGCGGACATGCTGGGTGTGCCAACGGCGTTTGTCGACGCGAAAGTCCGCAGCTATTTTCCCGAAGCTTTGACTTTGCAGCACAATGCGCTATGCGAGACAGCCAGCGAACTTCGGGACTTCGTGCGGACGCGCCAACCCAGTAAGATCGGATCCGAAACCGCGTATGCTCTAGATCATCAGCAGATCAGAAATGCCCTGGACAGGGCACGCCGCCCGGACCAGAGCCCTCCCAGGTAGTCATGATCGACAGTTTGAACAGCTTTTCGACGTACTTCGATGACTTCAACGATGCCTCAATCCTTGTGACCGGCGGAACGGGGTCATTTGGTCAGGCCTTCGTCAAGCATGTCTTGGAAAACTACAATCCGCGGCGCATCATCGTGTACTCGCGCGATGAGCTAAAGCAATACGAGATGGAACAGCGCTTCTCGCCCAGACAATACCCGAGCATGCGCTATTTCCTGGGAGACATGCGCGATCCGGCGCGCCTCGAGATGGCTATGGAGAACGTCGACTACGTTGTCCACGCGGCGGCGCTGAAGCACGTCACGCTGACCGAATACAACCCGTTCGAGTGTGTCCTTACAAACATCATGGGGGCCCAAAACCTCGTGATGGCGGCGATCAAGGCGAAGGTCAAGAAGGTGGTGGCGCTGTCAACGGACAAGGCGGCCGCGCCCATCAACCTCTATGGAGCAACGAAGCTGGCGTCCGACAAAATCTTTGTGGCGGCCAACAATCTGACGCCGCGGGACGGCTGTTCGTTCGCGGTCGTGCGCTACGGCAACGTGCTCAATTCTCGCGGCAGCGTGATCCCGTTCTTTCGCAAACAGGTCCGCGAAGGTGCCGACTCGTTGCCGATCACCGACGAACGAATGACACGTTTCGTGATTTCGCTGCAGCAGGGCGTCGACCTGATCTGCAAGACACTTTGCATCATGAACGGCGGCGAAATCGTGGTGCCGAAGATCCCAAGCATGAAAATCGTGGACCTCGCCACGGCGATCGCACCCGACCTGCCGCAACGGACGGTCGGCATTCGCCCGGGCGAGAAAATACATGAGATCCTGATCCCGAAGGAAGACGCGCGCCGGTCCGTCGACGCCGGCACGTACTATATCATCAAGCCGGAGTTCGCGTTCGCGGAATACGAGGTGCCGGACGGCCTGGACATCCAGGCGATAGCGGACGGTTTCGAGTATGATAGCGAATCCAATTCCTGGTATTTGAACGTCGGCGAAATCCGCGATGTCCTCGAACTTGTCGAGCCGGGTCTCAATGCGGAATGACATCGCCTGATGCGCGCCTCGCCGACCGGACAAGAAAGGAGCGAGGGGGAATTCATGAACGCCATCATCCCCTACGGACGTCAGCAGATCGACGATGAAGACGTTGCGGCCGTCGCTGCAGTTCTCAAAGGCGACTACCTGACTACCGGACCCGCCGTGGCAGAGTTCGAAGAGGCGCTGGCGAGGCGGGTCGGAGCAAGCCATGCCGTGGCGGTCACCAGCGGGACGGCCGCCCTGCACCTTGCAATGCTGGCGCTCGATCTCGGGCCCGGTGATCAGGTCGTCGTGCCGTCAATAACGTTTCTCGCCTCGGCCAACGCGGCCGCGCTTGCCGGCGCCGAGGTCGTGTTTTCGGATGTCGACCCCGACACCGGCCTGATGCGGCCCGAGGATTTCGAGGATGCGCTCCGGCGCGCGCCGAAAGCAAAGGCAGCGGTGGTCGTGCATCTCAATGGCATTACGGCACGGATGGCCGAACTCAAGGTGATTGCAGACGCCCACGGCGTTTCCGTGATCGAAGATGCGTGCCATGCGCTTGGCTCGTTCCACGATTCCAGTGCCGCCGACAACGATGATGCGAAGGTCGGGGGGTGCCGTTATTCGGCAATGGCGACGTTTTCGTTTCACCCTGTAAAGACGATAGCGACGGGTGAAGGCGGCGCGATCACGTTCGGTGATGCATCCCTGGTCGAGCGCGTGCGGAAATTGCGCAACCACGGAATGGTGCGCGGTGAAGGCAACGTCACGTTCGCGGACGGGTTTGGCGATGATGGACGCCTCCTGCCATGGATCTACGAGATGCAGGCGCCAGGTTTCAATTACCGTATGACCGACTTCCAGGCCGCACTCGGATCAAGCCAGCTTGAAAAGCTCGATCGATTCCTGGACGTGCGACGGCGGATGGTTGGCGCCTATGACGAAGCGCTCAAGCCGCTTGCCAACCGCCTGTCGTCCGTTAGCCGATTGTCAGGCGAAAACACCGCACGCGTCGGCTGGCACCTTTATCCTGTGCTTTGTCATGGCGGCGCCCGCGAACGGCTGTCGCTGTTTGAAACGCTTGTCGAGAACGGAATTCGCCCGCAAGTTCATTATTTTCCCGTGCATCGTCAGCCGTACTATCGTCAGCAAGCCGCGTTTCGCGCGTTACCCGGCGCGGATGCCTACTATGAGCGGGTCCTCTCCCTGCCCCTTTATGTCGACCTGACCGAGGCCGGGCAGCAGCGGGTAATCGATACACTCACGCGGTTTTTCGCGTAGCCATAAGGGCTTGCGTTCGATTTTTCCACAGACTGGAAAAACAGTTGAAGTCGACATGCATGCGGCCTGCAGGTCGCCGGTTCAACGACATACCGGCCAACAGTGGAGGGCGGATGACGGAGATCTACGCGAACGGATGCAATCGCATTTCATTGTTCAATTCTCGCGCCTTAAGCCGGTTTGATGATCGATGATGCCGGCCAAACTTACCCCGCACACACCGCGACCAAGGCGCGGGCAGCCGAGGCGACCTTGCGCCAGGCGGCCGTGTACATTTGCAACCGACGCGGTTGTGGCCTATCCGGTACTAACGAGGCCGGCGCGAGGCAACCGCCTGCAAGGCCGCGGAGCGTGTCGGTCGTTGGCGCGTGCATTGGGTGGTTGAGGGCAGGATAGGCCAATGGCGTTACAGCAGCGAGCCGACACGGACACGCACCCGGACGATCATGTTCGCGACCGTCCGTTGAACGCCCTTGCACGACCTGGCGACGACCAGCAGGATGCCAAAAAAGGCAGGCGCACATTGCGCGTCGTCGCCATGGTCAACAACCCCTGTGTGACCGATGCCCGCGTTATCCGCCAGGCCGAGGCCCTGGCGCAGGCCGGCCACGACGTTCTGGTGCTGGCTCACTGGTCAGCGACCGCGCTCGAAGACGAGGTTCTGAACGGGGTTACGTACCGCCGCTTTGCCGTCAGGAATGCAGATAAGATCAAGCGGCAAAAGGCGATCGAGGCAGCGGAGCAGCCCGCAGTCGAGGCATCGCCAGTGAAAGGCTATCAAGCAGGTGCCTCTGGCGCGGTTGCCCTATCGATCGATCCTCGTGCCTCAGGTGCGGCTCCGAAGCGGTATTTCGAAGTCCCCATGGATGAGCTGGCCAAGCGCGTTGTCAGGCGAGTTCTGAATGCGCCCGCGCGTCGCGTTGTGAAGCTGCTGATAATAGCGCCGGCGCGCCTCGCAGTTCGATTGGCTTTCAGAGGATTGCGTGCCGGGCGTGCCGGTGCGCGGGGCGTCGGCAATCTTGCAGTGCGAGCGCGCAAGTCACTTGCCGTCGCGGTGGTGACGAACGGCGGTATCGAAATCGCCCGCCACGCCCGCGCCTTCCCACGGCCCGCAGCGGAGTGGAAACCGGACATCGTTCACGCGCACGACCTTTACACGCTGCTCGCCGGCTACCGCATTGCCCGCAAGACGGGTGCGGCACTTGTCTACGACTCGCACGAACTCGAGGTTGGCCGAAACGGCACCTTCACGAAGTGGGAGCGCTTCTGCCGGGCAACGAGCGAACGTCTGCTCATCAAGAGGGCAAGTGCGGTCATCACCGTATGCGATAGCATCGCAGACTTTCTTGCCGAGCGTTACGACATTGCGCGGCCGGTCGTCATTCACAACGCGCCGCAGGTCGGCACCGTCGATGAGACATCGGATGATGTGCGCAGCCACATCGGCCTGGCTCTGGACGTTCCCTTGGCGCTTTATGTCGGCAGTGTGACCACCAACCGCGGCCTTGAGCAGTCCGTCAGGGCGTTGAAGCACGCGCCTGAGTTTCACCTCGCGTGCGTCGGACCGGCCGCCGATGCGATGAAGACGAAACTGCTCGCACTGGCCGACCGGCTGGAGGTCGGCGACAGGCTGCATTTCGTGCCGCCGGTTACACATGATCAAGTCACATCATTCATTCGGTCCGCCGACCTATCGCTCATTCTGATCCAAGACGTGTGCCTGAGCTACCGCTTCGCATTCCCGAACAAGCTGCTCGAGAGTCTGCTGGCTGGAATTCCGGTCGTGGCTGCCCGGTTGCCGGAGATCTCCCGAATCGTCGAGAAGTCAGGGGCGGGTGTCCTGACTGATCAGACCGACCCGGAAGCCATTGCCAGCAGCATGCAGGACGTCATGCGCGACCGCGACCGCTATGTGCCGAACGAGGCCGTTCGCGAAGACCTCAAACGCACTTACAGCCTCGAGGTGCAGAACCAGCGCCTGGTCGATCTTTATGACCGGGTTGCCGCCGAGAACCTGCAAAGGAAGACGCACCCTTGAATTGCCGGTCCGGCAACGGTTTTCGTCTCTGAGAGGTCAGACTGCGATCATCACGCGATCGCGGTCTAAATCCTTCGCCGCTCGCCGAATACATACCCTGCGCCGCGCACGGTGCGGATGGGATCGTGTTCCTTGCCGCGGACCAATGCTTTGCGCAAGCGGCCAATGTGAACGTCCACCGTGCGCTCGTCGACGAATGCGTCGCGGCCCCAGACGCCGTCGAGCAACTGCGGGCGCGACAGCACGCGGCCAGGGCTCTCCATCAGAAATTCGAGCAAGCGAAATTCCGTCGGGCCAAGCCGGACCTCCCGTTCGCCACGGGTCACCCGGCGGGCGGCGCGATCGAGTTCAATATCCAGGACTTTCAAAATCTCGGCGACGCGTTCCGGTGCAGCACGGCGCAGGATAGCGCGGATCCGTGCAATGAGTTCGGGCAAAGAGAACGGCTTGACGACATAGTCGTCCGCACCGGTCGACAGCCCGCGAATACGGTCACTCTCTTCGCCGCGTGCGGTCAGCATCAATATCGGAATCGCGCGCGTCCTGGGCCTTGAGCGCAGCCTGCGGCACAACTCGATTCCGGAGACCTGCGGCAACATCCAATCCAGGATGACGAGGTCGGGCGCCTCTTCGGCGATGAGGACTTCGGCCTCTTCGCCGGTCTCTGCACGCACGACGCGATAGCCCTCCGCCTCGAGGTTGTATTGCAGCATTTCAGCGAGAGGCAGTTCGTCCTCAACCACCAAAACCGTTGCGCTCATGGTTCGAAGCTCCCTGGGTTCGAGGCTCCCTGGGCCATCGCACTGGTCAACACAATGAACATTGGGATGCGAAAGCCATACTCACGGTAGATCACGCGCTCGGGCTCGGCTGGCAACGTTCATCACGATGGACCGGGCTTAAGGTTTGCGACCCGGATCGAACAGCGTCATGCTGGTCGTGTCGCCCTTGGGTCGCACCGCCGTGATCTCCTCCCCGTGCACCACGTAGTGGACGATCTCGGCGATGTTGGTGGTGTGGTCGCCAATGCGCTCGAGGTTCTTGGCGCCGAACAGCAGGTGCGTACAAAAACCGATATTGCGCGGGTCTTCCATCATGTAGGTCAGCAGTTCGCGGAACACGGAGTTGTAGGCCTCATCGAGGCGCTGGTCCCGCTTCCAGACGGCCAGGGCCAATTCCGGGTCGCGCTCGGAATAGGCATCGAGAACATCCTTGAGCTGGCTCAGGGCATGTTCGAGCATGTTCTGCATGCCGACGATAAGAGGTCGCGGATAGTTCTGCTCGGCAATCGCGACGACGCGCTTAGCGATGTTCTTGGCGAGATCGCCGATGCGTTCAAGGTCTCCGGCGATCTTGAGAGACGCCATGATCTGGCGCAAGTCATCGGCCATCGGCTGACGCCGGGCGATCATGACGATGACCTGATCTTCGATTTCACGCTGCAGGGCATCGATGCCGGTGTCACCTTCAATCACACGGCGTGCGAGATCGGGGTCGCGATTGACCAACGCGTCGAATGCGTGGCCGAGGTTATACTCCGCAAGACCGCCCATATGCGCTATACGCCGGTCTAACAGGGCGAGTTCGTCGCCGTATGCCGTAATCGTGTGTTCCTGCATAGCGTGCTCGTCTTTCTGTCTTCGATCTCCTGTTCGACCGTCACAGACTTCAGCCGAACCGTCCAGTAATGTAGTCCTTGGTGCGCTCATCTCGTGGGTTGGTGAAAATCTGGACGGTCTCACCCTCCTCGACAAGAACGCCAAGATGAAAGAACGCTGTGCGTTGCGATACGCGGGCGGCCTGCTGCATCGAGTGGGTCACGATCACGATCGTGTAGTTCTCGCGCAATTCATCGATCAGTTCTTCAATCCGTGCTGTCGCGATCGGGTCGAGCGCGGAGCACGGTTCATCCATCAAAATGACTTCCGGCTTCGTGGCGATTGCACGGGCAATGCACAGGCGTTGCTGCTGGCCACCGGACAACCCGGTGCCAGGCTCGTGAATGCGGTCCTTAACTTCGCCCAAGAGGCCAGCCCGTTCGAGGCTTGTTTCGACCAGTTCGTCGAGTTCGTCCTTGTTTCTTGTCAATCCGTGAAGGCGCGGGCCATAGGCAACATTCTCGTATATGGACTTCGGGAAGGGATTGGGTTTTTGAAAGACCATACCGACCCGGGCGCGCAATTCGACAACATCCAGGGCCGGGTCGTAGACGTCCTCGCCGTCGAGTGTGACCGTGCCCGTTACGCTGCAAATGTCGATGACATCGTTCATCCGGTTCAGGCATCTCAGAAACGTGGATTTGCCGCACCCGGACGGACCAATCAGCGCGATGACCTGATTGGCGGGAATATCGAGATCGATGTCAAACAGGGCCTGCTTGTCGCCGTAGAAGACATTGACGTTCTCGCCACGCATCTTGACGCGGCTATCGGCCACCGCCGAGTTTTCCATTACAACTGCCAACTCTGCCATTCGTGCAGGCTCCGGGAATAGTCCTACCAGCGACGTTCAAATCGCCTGCGGAGGATGATAGCGACCAAGTTCATCACGATCAGAAAGATCAGAAGAACGACGATAGCGGCGGCCGTCTTCATCTCGAAAAGACGCTCCGGGAAATCCGACCACTGGTAGATCTGGACCGGAAGAGCTGTCGCCGGATCCGTGATGCCGCCGGGAATTTCCCGGATGAAGGCGAACATTCCGATCATGAGAAGCGGTGCGGTCTCGCCCAGGGCCTGCGCCATGCCGATGATCGTGCCCGTGAGAATACCGGGCATGGCTAGCGGCAGAACGTGATGGGACACGGTCTGTACCTTCGAGGCCCCAACGCCGTATGCGGCTTCGCGGATCGAGGGCGGTACAGCCTTGATCGCGGCACGGGCCGCGATGATGATCGTTGGCAACGTCATCAGCGCGAGAACGATACCGCCGGCAAGTGCGGTCGAACGCGGCACGCCGAAAAAGCCCACAAACACAGCCAGTCCGAGGAGCCCGAACACGATTGATGGGACCGCGGCGAGGTTGTTGATATTGACCTCAATGAAGTCCGTCATGGCGTTCTTGGGCGCGAATTCCTCCAAGTAAACCGCTGCCATGACGCCTATCGGAAAGGCCAGCATGAAAGTTACGAGCATCGTCCAGAAACTGCCGACCATGGCCCCCCAGACGCCGGCGATTTCTGCTTCGCGCGAATTGCTGTCTTGCAGAAAGTTCCAATTGAGCTTGCGTACAATTCGTCCTTGCCGTTCGAGTTCATCAAGCCAAATGGCCTGGCTATCCTTGATGCGACGCCCCTCCTCGGGCGTTGCAATCTGGAGGAGCTGCCATTGGCCGGGCGTTGCAGTGGCCGTACTTTGGACGGGGACAATCGGTTTGCCTTCGATGACATCGCCGGAGGCGCGCGCGACCTTGATCGCGCCTCCGTTAATGCGCACGAAGAAACTTGGCAGTGTCTCGGTCAAACTCTCGGTGCCGCCCGCTGCGTCCGCGCGGTCATCGAGCGCCGTGGCCCGATCCTGAAGATCCTTGGCCAGCGCAAGATAGGTGTCGAGCTGTACCTGAAGCTCCTTTTTCTCGGCCTCGGTGGCCGCCTTTGCAACGCGGACTTCGTAGACGCGGGCGCCGCGCATTTGCGCCTCGGCCTCGCGGCGAAGCCGGACGGCCTTGTCGCGCAGTGCATCCTTGATCGTTGTCACGATCGTTTGAAAGGTGTTTGATTCAACGATCACGCGAACATTGTCACCGACGATTTGTGGTGTGGCACTGCCGCCGGAGGGCAGCGGCACCAGACGATCGACATAACCCTTCATCCAAAGGTCTACGTCATCGGATGCCAAAAGTTCAACGTCGGCGGTTTGACCTAAGAGCGAAGGATCGGCCATCGCGGCAGCGCGGACGCTGAGGGCTGCGCCATCGCTGAGGAGGCGATAGAGCATCCGCCGTTGCGAACGCCCACTCGCGGTCGGTAGGGCCTTTCTGAGCGATCCGCGAACAACGCCCGTGAAGTTACCGCCGCGAATCTTTTCAACGTCGAGGTCGCCCGAGGGCAGTTCCAATGCCGACCGTTCGAGCTGGACCGGGAGTTTGAAGTAGGTCTTGCGCGCGGCACCCAAGGCATTGGCAAAAACCGTCCACAGCAGGGATAGGAGGGCCAGCGCGGCCAACACAACGGCAAGCGCGCCCGCAATTCTGAAACGCCACTCGGCCGCGTACCGGCCACGCAGGCGCCGCTTGGCCTCGTCCGTCTTGTGGACGCTCGTGGCGGGCCCGATGGGCACTACCGTGTCAGCCATCGCTCAGCGCCCCTCAGTCATATTTTTGCCGGTACTTGTGGACGATGCGCAACGCGGCAATGTTGAACATCAACGTCACGCAGAACAGCGTGAAACCTAACGCAAATGCCGGGCCGGCTGCAGTGTCCGCCTCGGTGTCGCCAGTGATCAATGCCACGATCTGTACGGTTACGGTGGTCACTGCTTCGAGCGGGTTCCACGTCAGATTCGCGCCCTGGCCGGCCGCCATCACAACGATCATCGTTTCACCCACGGCCCGCGAAATTCCGAGCAGTACGGCCGAGACGATACCGGGCAGGGCTGCAGGCAAGACGACCCTGGTGATCGTTTCGGCCTTGGTCGCGCCGAGACCGTAGGAGCCGTCGCGCAACGATTGCGGTACCGCATTGATCACGTCATCCGAAAGCGAGGAAATGAACGGAATGATCATGATGCCCATCACGATCCCTGCGGCGAGCGCGCTTTCGGAAGCGACGTTCAATCCCAGACCTTCACCGAAACCGCGGATCAGCGGCGCCACCGTGATTGCGGCAAAGAAGCCGTAAACCACAGTCGGAATGCCGGCGAGCAACTCGAGCAGCGGCTTGGCCCAGGCCCGGGTCGATGCACTGGCGTAGTCGGACAGATAAATCGCAGCCAGCAGCCCAATCGGAACGGCGACGAGCATGGCAACGAAGGTGATCAGCAAGGTGCCCGCGAAGAGCGGAATGGCACCAACGGATTCAGGACTGATCTTGCCCTGATATACACCCGAGAGCGGGCTCCAGTGGGTGCCGAAGAGAAAGCTCGTCAAGGGAATGTGGGAAAAGAACTTCAGCGTCTCTCCAATGAGCGAGAGGACGATTCCAATGGTCGTCAGGACCGCAAGCGCGGCCGAGACCAGCAACACACCCTGAATGATCCATTCCGATCGATTGCGGGCCAGGAACCTCGGCGCGACCTGAGCGCGCGTCAGAACGACGACCAACAGCATAAGTACGCTGGTCGCCGTCACGACAAGCCAGTTCGAGACGCTTGCCGCGGCCGCGTAGGTCGCCGCCAAGGACTTGCGCAGTTGATCGATTTGCTCGTCGGCTGCCGCAGACACGATCTGGCCATTGGCGATTGCTCGTGCGTCTTCCAGAATTCGGGCTTGCTGCAATTCGGAAAGCTGGCGTGCCGCATCTGGAAGCGCACTTTGCAGGGTGGCGTCGAGCCAGAGGCCGGCTGCGATCGTCATTGCGATCAGAGTTGTAAAGCCGAACAGGAATGTCGTGAGGGCGCTGTAGAGCCCATGGTAGAAGGGCAGAGAGTGCAGTTCGATGACGTTTCCGCCGACAAGCGCCAGTGCCCGCGTGCGACAGAGGAAATAACCCGCAGTCGTCGCAGCGAGAATCGCAATGGCGGAAAGCTCGAACATCACGGCTCCATTGGACGTCCGGGTAGCTGTGCAGTTCGCGCAAGCCAGTCGGGCCTGCGGGAACCTGGTGTCTTTCTGATCGCTGCGCGCGCCCGCAGGGGGCAATCAGCCCGGCGAACAGAGGGAGGCGCGCGATGCGCACCCCCCCTTCGCGAAAAGCGATCAGCCCTACTTGAGGTTTTCCTTTCCGGTCATGACCGTCAGGTTTACCGCCTTGTCCTGCGCTTCCTTTTGAGCAGCGGCCGGAAGCGGAATCAGGCCCTTGTCAACCAGGTATCCTTCGTTCCCGAAGGTGCCTTTGCGGGTCCACTCGGCCAGATACTCCTTGATGCCAGGAATGACGCCGACGTGGGCCTTCTTGACGTAGAAGAAGAGCGATCGTGAAACCGGGTATTTGCCCGATGCGATGTTGTCGAAGGTCGGCGCAGAGCCACCAACAACGGCGCCCTTGATCTTCGACTTGTTCTGATCAAGGAACGAGAAGCCGAACACGCCGACCGCGTTCTTGTTGGCTTGAAGCTTCGATACGATCAGGTTGTCGTTCTCACCGGAGTCGACCCAAGCGCCGTCGTCGCGAATCTCGACCTTCTTGCACGCATCCTTGGTGCCGCCGGCCTTAACGCAGCCCTTCTGCATTGCGAGTTCTTCGAACGCGTCACGCGTGCCGGACGTCGGCGGCGGGCCGAGCACCTCGATCTTCTGTTTCGGCAAGGCAGGGTCCACGTCCGACCAGAGCTTGGCCTTCGAACCCTTGTGCAGGGCCTTATAAATCTGGGCGCGGGTCAACTTCAGGTCAGCCGCCTGCTTGGCGTTGCCGATAACGATGCCGTCAAAACCGACCTTGAATTCGATGATATCCTTGACGCCGGCGGCCTGGCATTTCTTCCATTCCTTGGCCTTCATGCGACGCGAAGCGTTGGTAATATCCGGCGTGCCCTCACCGACACCCTTGCAGAACAGCTTCAGGCCGCCGCCCGAACCGGTAGATTCGATCTTTGGTGTCTTGAACTTGGTCTTGTTGCCAAACTTCTCGGCAACTGCCGTCGCAAACGGGAAGACCGTCGAAGACCCGACGATATTGATCTGATCCCGAGCCACTGCAGCGCCTGACAATCCGGCGACGGTCGCGGCCACGATTGCGGGAATCGCTAGAAATCTGCCCATTGGTCTCACTCTGCTATCTTGTTGGGAAAGCCCCCGAGCTGAACATCGCAGGCGGGAATTCGAGGTTTTGTCAGCGAAACGCGTTTCGCACCAACACGATGGTTGCCGACATTCATCCCCGCCTCCGCTTCAGCCAGTGGCGCATCGTTCGAACACACGTGACGCATTTGCGATCGAGTTCGATCCAACGGCCTCGTGATGCGGGCTCTTTACGGGCGCTACATTGCAGTTTTACGACAGGGCTTGAATTCGATCCGCGCGTGCATCGGATCACGGGACATTCCGGTCGAAAGAGGCGAGCCTGCTGCCTCGGGAAGGCGTTGGTCATCCGCTCGGGGCGTCAGACCTCGGGCAGCGAAATGGTAAACGTGGAACCTTTGCCGAGTTCTGACTGGATATCCAGGTCTGCGCGGTGCCGTGTGATGATATGCTTGACGATCGCAAGTCCCAGTCCGGTTCCACCTTTTGCGCGGCTGTCGACGGCACTCACGCGGTAGAAGCGCTCGGTCAGTCGCGGGAGATGCTCGCGTGCGATACCAATCCCGTCATCGATCACGGCAACCCGGACACGTCTACGGCGGGCCGCTCCGGAGGTCTCGCGCGCGACGACGATGCGGGCCGTGCCGCCCGGACGACCGTAGCGAATCGCATTCTGCAAAAGGTTGTGGAAAACCTGAGTGAGTTCCTCGCGATCACCTTTCACCGCGATGCGCGGCAGTGGATTTTGCAGCTGAAGATTGATTTCGTGAGCCTCGGCGAGCGGCTCAAGGGACTGAACGACGGTTTCGAGGAGGCTTGAGAGTTCGACATTGTCGCGCGGCGGCAGGTGAGCGCGCATCTCGATACGACTGAGCGACAAAAGGTCATCGATCAGTTGCGCCATGCGGGTGGCCTGCACCAGCATCATGGACAAGAAGCGTTCACGCTTTTCCGGGTCGTCACGCGCCGGGCCTTGCAGCGTTTCGACGATCAGTTTCAGCGACGCCAATGGCGTACGCAGTTCGTGGCTGGCATGGGCGATGAAGTCCGAGCGCATCTGGGCGTGCTTTTCCTGGTCCGTCAGGTCACGAAGAACGATCAGGACGACAGGGCCGCCGAGCGAAATATCATCGGGGGCGATGCGCGAAACAATTGCAGACATCCGACGCGTCACCGGTACGCGATCGTGAAGGGCAACGACAATGTGCTCGTCGGTGTCTCGCGCGCGGTCGATAGCCGCCATGAGATCCGGTTCGCGGCTCAAAAGTGCGACCGGGCTGCCGACGCGAACACGTGGGTAGAGATCTGCAACGGGCGGGTTGTGATGGACGACGATGGCGGCCTCGTCGAGGACGACGGCTGGGTCCGGCATGGCATCGACAACGGTGCGCCAGCTCGGACCGCCAAGCTCTTCCGAGCCGGTCCTGATGGATGAACCTGCGTTTGCCGGGCGATCAGGCCGAGATTGCATGGGCTGCCGTCTCAAATGCTTTCTTCACTAGACCTTCACTAGATCATTTCCGCCTTAGGCGGAATCACACCGCCTGCCCACTCCCCCGCCCGGCCGCCCATGCAATCGTGGTTTTGGGCGGCCGGGCGGGGAGTGGGACGGTTCCAGCTAAACCTGACCCGCTCTAGACTTTTCGGTCGAAGCGCCGCCCAGGGCTAGGCCCTGGCACGGTTTCGGCCCGGTGCCGGCGGCCAGCCTATCATTCGGTCAGCCGGGCGCCTACGAGCGAATGGGGTGGTGCAGCGATGGGTATCTTAAGCTACACATGCCTGAGAAATGTGTCAGCCGCCACCGGGCGCGGGCTGGCCGGCTGATGTTGCGGACATGAGTGATCCGGCGCCGGCCCTGGTTTGCCTGTCGTGCCTGCTAACCGAGACCTGTGAGACCATGACAGACTTCGATATCAACGATGAAGAACTCCCTGCCCGGATTGCAGACAACGCGCTGACCGGCGGCGGCTACCCATACAGCCGTAGAATGAAACGCCGCAACTATGAGGAGCGGCTGAAGGCGTTGCAGATCGAATTGGTCAAGTTGCAGAGGCATGTGCGGCGGCGAGGAATGCGGATCGTCGCCCTGTTCGAGGGGCGCGACTCGGCCGGCAAGGGTGGCTGCATCAAACGATTCATGGAGCACCTCAATCCACGGCATGCGCGGGCCGTCGCGCTCGCCAAACCGACGGAAGCCGAACGTGGGCAGTGGTACTTCCAGCGCTACACCACTCATCTGCCGACGGCCGGCGATATCGTGCTGTTCGATCGCTCCTGGTACAACCGCGCCGGCGTTGAACGCGTCATGGGTTTTTGCAATTCAGAGCAACTCGCCAACTTCCTTCGCGAAGCCCCGCAATTTGAAAGCATGCTGGTGCGCGATGAAATTCTGTTGTTCAAGTTCTTCCTGACCATAGCCCGGGAAACGCAGCTCAAGCGCTTTCATGAGCGGCGACACTCGCCGCTGAAGCAGTGGAAACTTTCGGAGGTCGACCTGGCAGCCGTCGACAAGTGGGACGACTATACGAAAGCGCAACACGAAATGTTTCGGTTTACGCACACCAGCACCTGTCCGTGGACGGTGATCCGGGCGAATGACCAGCGTCGTGCCCGCGTGGCAGCCATCCAGGTCGTGCTGTCGGCCATTGACTACGACGGCAAGGATGCCGGGGCCGTCGGCGAGCCTGACCCAAAGCTCGTCGGCAGCAGCGACGCGTTCTTCTTCGCAACCTAAAGCAACCTGCTTTCATTCGGAATCGGACCGATTCCGAATGAAAGCAGAAAGTTGCTCAATACCTTATAGGCGATCATCTTTGTGCCTTAAGTTAGAGCCGCGACAGCGGTTCCAACTTAAGGTGCGTTGATCTAGCGGACCAGTAGCAGCGGGCACTCCAACGCGGCCACGAGTGGGCGCAGGTTGCCCTGGCCCGGAACGGCAAGTCCACCAAACTGGGCGATCAGAAATCCACCCTTGAGCCGACGGATCGCCTCGGCGACAACGGCAGCTTCGCCACGCGCCATGGCGCAGTGAATGATCACGACGTCCTGTCGCCCCTCCAGCACCAGGCGCACTTCGCCGTCTGTGCGCAGAAGCTCTTCTTCCTCCTCGGCAATCAACAGCAAGACAACACCACTGTCGCTGAGAGCTGCGATGCGTTCGGCTGCGTGCAGCATGCCCGGGAAGCGGTCCAAATCTTCAACGGCCACGACGACGGGGCCATCGGTTCGCGTCGAATTGGGGCCTGCGAGGATCACGCCAGTGGTGTCGGGGACGGTCTCGAAGAGCTGGCGCAACGAGCTGCAGGATGACGTACCGATCGCCTCGGCCAGAGCGACAATGTTCCACGGGCCGCGTTGGGCGCAGGCTGCTGCAAGCGCGTGCACCGGCTCATCGCACACGAAGTGATCCTGGCGCGGCACGTCGACCTCGCGCGCGACCCGGTCGACATGACGGCGGGCGGCCCTAAAGGCCGAACGAAAACCCTGATGAACAACTTGCCGGGAAAGACGCTGACGCGTGCGGCCGGCAAACGAAATCTCGGTGGCAAAGGGATAGCTTGCCAGTTCGATCAGCTGGCGGTCCTCGATGAAAAGGTTCTCGACCTCTGACTGGAATGCCTGCGCCAGCCGGAAGGCCGCCCTGATCGCAGCCTCGTTCGGCTGTCCCGAGCAGAACCGTAAAACGACACGGCCGCGGGCCTCACCGGCGGCCGCAACATGCGCAATCATATCGCTCCTCCCGCGAGCGTGCGCGGAGAGACGCGCGACGGTCGCAGATTGTCCATTTGGGCGCGCTGAACCAGCCCTCGGCCGCGCGCAGCATCGTTGCCGCCAATTCTAGTCATCTTTGCCGTCTTTACCATTGGCGCCGCGGGCGTTGGCCGCAAAGGTCGCCAGTTTGTCTTCGACCCGACGGTAGATCGTGCCCTCCGGGTAGACGCCGGCCGCATCGCGTTCGCCCGCGCGCGCGCCCGTCAGGATCTCGATGCCTTGATCAACATGCTCGATGGCGTGAATACGGAACTGCCCTTTCTTGACGGCATCGACGACATCGGGGCGCAACATCATGTGCTGGACATTTGCCTCGGGAATCAGAACGCCCTGCGTGCCTGTCAGGCCGCGTGCGTTACAGACATCGAAGAAACCCTCGATTTTTTCGTTAACGCCGCCAATGGCCTGGACTTCGCCCCACTGGTTGACCGAACCGGTGACCGCCAGACCCTGATCGATGGGAACTTCAGAGAGTGCGGACAGCAGTGCGTAAAGCTCCGTCGAGGAGGCGCTGTCGCCGTCGACGCCGCCGTACGACTGCTCGAAGACCAACGAGGCAGCCAGCGCCAACGGGATATCCTGGGCGAAACGGCCGGCAATGAAGCCCCACAGGATCATCACGCCCTTGGAATGGAGCGGACCACCCAACTTGACCTCTCGCTCGATGTCCGTCACCCGGCCCTGGCCCATGCGGACACGCGCCGTGATGCGGGTGGGACGGCCAAACGCGAAGTTGCCGAGTTGGAGTACGGAAAGGCCGTTGATCTGGCCGACCTTTCGTCCTTCGGTACCGATCAGCACGATTTCGCGATCGATACTCTCCTGGGCGCGGTCGCGCATGCGGTCGGCGCGTTGCGTGCGTTCCTCGATGGCGCGTGCGACGTCTTCGCGGCCGATTTCCGATCGCCCCGATTCTCCTGCCCAGAAATCCGCCTCGCGTACGATATCGGCGAGGCGGCCAACCTCGATCGAGAGCTTGTCGCGGTCGTCGGCGAGGCGCGAGCCTTCTTCGATCAACCGCGCGACACCTGCGGCATCGACGTGCTTCAATTCGTGCTTGGCAACAATCGAGGCGATGAGCCCGGAGTAGGCTGCGTGATTGTCGTTGGTGCGCTCGATCGTGTCGTCGAAATCCGCTTGAACCTTGAACAGACCTTCGAAATCAGGATCGTTGGCTGCAAGTAAGTAATAGAGCTGGCGGTCTCCGAACAGTACCACTTTCACATCGAGCGGGATCGGTTCCGGGTCGAGCGTCTGTGTTGACATGATGCCGGCCGTTTCGGCCGGTGGTTCAACCTTGAGTTCGCGCGCCTTCAAGGCACGTTTGAGGGCTTCCCAGGCAAACGGCGACAGAAGCAGCTTGCGGGCATCGACCAACAAATAGCCGCCGTTGGCGCGGTGCAGGGCACCCGGCTTGATCAACAGGAAATCGGTGACCAGAGCGCCCATCTGGGCAATGTGCTCGACGCGGCCGATGAGATTGCCGAAGGTCGGGTTGCGCTCCTCGACGATGGGCCGCTCACACGCCTCCTTGGAGCCGTTGGCGACCATGACGTTGACCATGTAGCGCCGGAAGCGCGGGTCACGAGAAACATCGACCGGCTGGCGCACGACCTGTTGTGCTTCTTCGGGTTCCGGCAAAAACAGCGCGACGTTACGAATGAGATCGTGGCCGGCCTCATCGAGGTACTTGGCGACTTCGGGGATCTCGGCGAACTGCGCCTTGATGCCGACGAGGGCTTCGCGAACAGCGAACTCCGCGACTTCGGCATTGAGATCGGCGAGCTTGCCGCGCCGCTCCTTGTCGGACTTCGGGACGGTCTCGAGAATGGCTTCCAGTTCGGTCTGCAATGCCGCGATCTTTTCCTCGACGCTCTTCTTCATCTCCTCCGGCAGGCCATTGAAGACCTCGGGCTTGACGACCTTGCCGTCATGCATCGGGGCCATGGCGATGCCGTTCGGCGTGCGCAGGATGGCAATGTTCTGCTGCTGCGCTTTCTGGTTCAGCGCTTCGAAAGCCTCTTCCTGGCCGGCACGAAAGCCATCGTCGATCTGGCGGCGGCGAGCCTGGTAGTCTTCGCTTTCAAAGGCGGTGGGCACGGTTTGGCGCAGTTCGTCGATGACGGCGACCATGCTCTTTTCAAGGTCATTGGCCCAGCCACATGGGAGGCGGATCGCATTGGGACAGTTGGCGTCTTCGAAGCTGTTGACGTAGACCCAATCGTGGACCGGCGACGGCTCGAGCTGCTTTTTCTGGAGATATGACTTCACCGCCGTCGATTTGCCGGCCGCCGGCGGGCCCAGAACGAAAATATTGAAGTCGTGCGAATTCATACCGGCGCCGAACTCGATCGCCTTCAGCGCCCGATCCTGTCCGATCAGGCCCGTGGCAGCGTCCAACTCCGATGTCGACCTAAAGCCAAGCGAACCTGGATCAACGACCCGTCGCAACTGCTCTGTCGGCAGAGGGTCGTGGTGCGGAGCCGGGACGGTTGGCGCGTCCGCGCGGAAAGTCGGTGTCGGTTCTTTATCCGTGCTACCGTCGGCACTTTTGAAAAACATTTCGCATTCTTCCTGGGTTCTCGACCTTCCGGGCGGGTTTCACCGTGCAAAGTAGATATTTTTGCGTCGCGAACAACCATTGGCCACAGGCATTTCACCGTCGGGAGATCGTTGACGAGGACTTTTTGCCGGTCTCTATTGGCGGGTGGACATGACAGAGCCAGACTACGACAACACTGATGAGCCGTTGGGTCGCGGCCATCCAGGGCTGGGGGACGGGCGCCAATCTGCGGCGGCACTGGCGGTGCGGCGTGGCGCGATGCGCTTGCTTGCGGCGCACAATTTCATGTCGGTTCCCGAGGTTACGCTGGCATCCGGGCGGCGTGCCGACCTGGTCGCGCTGTCCGACAAGGGTGACGTCTGGATCGTCGAGATCAAGTCATGCCTTGATGACTATCGCGCAGACAGCAAGTGGCACGAGTATGCCGAGTATTGCGATCGATTCTATTTCGCGGTCGATCAGGATTTCCCGTCCGAAATCATACCCGAAACTGCTGGTTTGATCATCGCCGATCGATTTGGGGCCGAATTCATCCGGACCTGCGATGCCGGCAGGCTGCCGGCCGCTCGGCGCAAAGCGCTGACGCTCCTCGTTGCGCGCGTCGGAGCAGCGCGCCTGCAGTCGCTGTCCGACCCCGATGCCGACATCGAGGCCGTGCGCCGCTTCTAGAGCAAGCTGCTTTCATTCGGAATCACTCCGATTCCGAATGAAAGCAGAAAGATGCTCGATTCTTTAGTGGCGATCATCTTCGTGCCAGCCCGGCGGGCCAAAACTCAGCGCGGCGCGCGCTTGGCGAGGATGCGTTGCAATGTACGACGATGCATGTTCAGCCGACGCGCGGTTTCCGAGACATTTCGATTGCACAGCTCGTAGACGCGCTGAATGTGCTCCCAGCGAACGCGGTCAGCCGACATCGGATTTTCAGGAGGCGGCGCCATGGCATTGGGAGGCGCAAGTAGTGCATCGGTGACCTCGTCGGCGTCCGCGGGCTTGGCCAAATAATCAATGGCGCCAAGCTTCACCGCCGATACCGCAGTCGCGATGTTGCCGTAGCCGGTCAAAACGATCGCGCGCGCATTGGGGCGCAGGCGAGAGAGTTCCGCGATTACATCAAGCCCGTTGCCATCCTCAAGGCGCATGTCGACGACCGCAAAAGCCGGAGGCTTTTCGCGAATGAACGCCATGCCCTCGGTGACCGAATTCGCCGAACGCACATCAAATCCGCGCTGCTCCATGGCGCGCGTCAGACGCTGCAAGAACGGTGTGTCGTCATCGACGATTACGAGCGAGACATCCTCCGGCAGCTCTTCCTGGCTAAACGAATAATCTTCTTCCACGGCACAGTCTCCTCAAGATAGGCGGCGACTATAGAACGTGTTGCCAGCAAACCCAAGTAACGGCTGCTGTTCTTTAGACTAAAACGTTAAGTTCTTCAGCCGGTTCGGCAGGTCCTGGGGATACCTGCGGTGGCGATGTGGCCTCGAAAATTCCGCGCTGCCAGGTCATGCGGATAATGGCGCCATGCTCCGGCGCCGGTCGATTATCAAATTCAAGTGCTGCACCCGTTCGTTCGAGCAAGGTCTTGGCAATGAAGAACCCCAGGCCGAGCCCGGCTTGATCGCCAGAACCCCTGGTCGACGGCCTGGTCGTCACGTAAGGCTCGCCAATGCGATCGAGAACGTCGGGTGCGAAGCCAGGTCCATCATCGACAATTTCGATTGTTACCCGGCCGCCGCCCCAGTGGGCTCTGACGACGACCTCTGTCTCGGCGAAGTCGACCGCGTTTTCGATCAGGTTGCCGAGACCGAAAATCAGGCCCGGATTGCGCTCGCCCTGGGGTTCGGCCTTGTTGACCGCCTCGTCGTTCGGCGCAAGCTGGCAGGTGATTTGGATCTTGCCGGTGCGATGGGGCTCGGCTGCCTCGTCGATTATCTGGCTCAGCGTCACGTGCAGGTGCATCGGGTCCTGCCCCGACGGCTGGCGGGTGAGTTTCTGGAGAATTTCGCGGCACCGTTCGGCCTGGCTTCGCATCAACTGAAGGTCCTCGGCCAGCGGACTATCAGGGGGCAACGACTGGCCCAGTTCCTTGGCGACCAGGACGATCGTGCCCAGCGGTGTTCCAAGTTCGTGGGCAGCGGCAGCGGCAAGGCCATCGAGGGCATGCAGCTGCTGCTCGCGGGCCAATACCAATTCCGTAGCAGTCAACGCAGCCGACATCTGGCGCGCCTCATGTGACAAACGCCAAGCATAGATCGCCAAAAAGATCGTGCAGGCGACGACGGCGGCGAAAAAACCGTAGAGGTAGAGGTCGGGCAGAACCGGTCGGCCATCCTCGCTCCATGGCAGCGGCAGGTGAAAGAAGACCAGCAGTGCGGTGAGCGCAAGCGCCGTGGCGCCGAGGATAATGGTGTTGCGGCCGGGAAGAGTTGCCGCTGAAACCGTGACGGGCGCCACGATCAGAACGATGAACGGGTTCTGGATGCCACCCGTCAGGAACAGGAGTATCGAAAGCTGAACCATGTCATAGGCCAGCAATGCCGAGGCAAACGCCGGACTGAGCCGGTGGCGGCCGGAGTATTTGAAGCCGAGGTACACGTTCAGCCATGCGGAAGCCGCGATGAACAGCAGGCAGTATCCAATCGGCAACTGAAAGCGCAGGATGAAATATACGGCGCAGACAGCGATGAGCTGGCCGAGTACGGCAAACCACCTGAGGCGGATGATCGTCTGCAAGCGCAGACGACTCTCGCCGGGCGACAACGCCGGGTCGGTTTGGTTAAGGGCCAGCTGCTGTGGCATGCGTACTCCTAGATCATGTTCAACAAAAATTGGTCCATGATCTCGCCGATGTCGCTCCCGGCAAATCCTCGCTGCGTTCGAGCCTGAACGGACGGGCAGCTTCGCAGCCGAAAAACGCGTCCACTTAAAGTGAAGGTACTTCGGACGTCAATCGCCGCCGGTTTGGCCGGCATGCGGTCTCGCTCGGGCAACCATCGCGCCCAAGATAGGCCTTTATGTCGCGTGCCGCGCCCAACGCCAGGCAGAAGAGCATCGGTTCGGCGGTCAAATTCAAAGAAAATTCGGCGCCTCGGGGCAGACGGGCGGACGGACGGCGCGGCAGATTGGATGCTTGGCGGAGCCCGGGACAATCGCCAAGTTGCAATCAGGAGGACCTCTTATGCGTTGGACTGTGATGGTGGCGAGCGCTGCCGGCCTGTTGCTCGGAATCGTGATCGCCTTAGCAATGATCCCCGGGGCAACGGACCGGCTATTGCCAGAACGCAAAGACCTCACGATCGGCAAGGCGGCGATTGGCGGTCCGTTCGAACTCGTCGACCATAACGGCCGAACCGTCTCCCACAAGAACTACAGAGGCGAATTTCTGCTGGTATTCTTCGGCTTTACCTATTGCCCGGACGTTTGCCCGGCGGCGCTGCAGCTGGTCAGCGCGGCGATGGAGAAGCTGGGCCCCAAGGCCAAGCGCCTGCGGCCACTATTCATTACGGTCGACCCCGAGCGCGACACACCCGAACAGCTTAAACTCTACCTGTCGAACTTTGATCCACGCATCGTCGGCCTGACCGGCTCGGCAAGCCAGGTCGATGCCGCCGCCAAGGCCTACCGAGCCTACTACCGAAAAGTGAAGGATCCGACGGTTACGGGTGAATACACCATGGACCACTCGGCCTTTCTATACCTGATGAATCCGGACGGTGAGTTCGTGACGCACTTCACGCATGCGACACCGCTCGAGACGCTGATCAAGCGCCTTGCCAAAGAGATCAGTTAACCAAATCCGTCGGTCCTCACGACTTTGTTGGAATGTTCTAACGCCGTGTGAGGAAAGCACGTGGTATGCTTCGAGAATCACCAGGTTCGATCAGCGGCGGTCGGACCCTTGCATCTATCACACCACACTGCGGAGAATGCTGCCCGATGGCCCTGCGCACGCGATCCGGTTCACACTTCGTGGCAGTCGCTGCCTTGCTCGGGCTGTTATCCCTTGTCCCGGCCACCACGCCCGCCACGGCCGGCAAATTCCGCTCTCCGGAGATTTTTCTCCTTGGAGACTCGCAGTTTGCATTCGGCGCAGGGCCGACATTCTTCGATTTTTTCCAGAACCTGACCGACAATTGTGGCGCCTACTCCAAGGAAAAGTGGCTGGTCGAGTATGCCGACGGGCTCGACGTGGGCGTCATGGGTGTGCGCTCGACCTCCATTCACTCGTGGGTGGCGCACAAGTGGTCGCACAAGAAATTCATCTGCCAGCCGGATCCGAAGTGGGAGGTTAACGCCCGCCTTTACGGATGGCCGAACCGCACCGACGGCACCTATGTGCAGCTCGGGCGGGCGAAGGACTTCCAGATCTGCAAGAAGGACAAATCCGCGATCGAAGCCATGTTCGCCGACCCAATGAATCGGCCGCGGTTGATGCTGTTTTTCTTCACCGGAAACTCCGTGCACCGGTGGGCGAACGGAAAGCGCCAGACTGCGAGTGACGTCAGGCGCCTCGAGGCGCAATTGCCGCCCGGTGTCCCCTGCATCGTCATGACAACGGTTCCAACCTATCGCAAGAAGGACAACCGGCTGCGATGGAAAGCACAGGTTGGTATTGCGAGGGCAATCGCGGAAACCGGCTCGCGCTGTACGTTCGTGCCCGGGTACACGAAGAAGACAATTGCCGCCTTCCAAGGCAACCCGCGGTACTTTCGCCGGCACAAGTCAGGAAAGGTGAAGGACCCGTACCATCCAAACGAAAGCGGGGCGATGGCATTTGCCCGCCTGCGCCGGGAGGCACTCTGTCCGGTCGTGCTGAGCAAGCTGCGGCCGCTGGCACAAGCGCTGCGGGCTCAGGCGCGGGCGTCAGCGCGGCTTGAAGCGCACAAATCGTCGCCAAAGGGCGGACCTTAGAAATTCAGCTGGTCGATGTGAACCTGGACGCAGCCGGGGGCGGGCTGCGTTCGCAAGCCGTCCTCATGCCTTCTTTTGCAGCTTCTTCCAGGTGTCCTTGAGCGACACGATCTCGTTGAAGACGAGCCCTTCCGGCGACGAGTCCGGATCGGCACAGAAGTAGCCAAGACGTTCGAACTGCACCGCCCGGCCAACCTCCGGGGCAGCCAGCGACGGCTCGACGACAGCGTCGGTCAGAAGCTGCAGCGAGTGCGGGTTGAGTTCGGCTTCGAGATCGCCGATGCCGGCAGGGTTCTCGGCCTCGAACAGGTGCCCGAATCGCCTGACCTCAGCCGGAATGCCGTGGCGCGCAGAGACCCAATGGATGGTGCCTTTGACTTTGCGACCGTCCGGCGAGTTGCCGCCCCGTGTCGCCGGGTCGTAGGTGCAGCGGATCTCGGCAATCTCTCCGTCCACGCCCGTCACCACGTCGGTGCAGGTGACGTAGTAGGCATAGCGCAAGCGCACCTCACGTCCGGGCGCGAGCCGGAAGAATTTTTTCGGCGGCGCTGCCATGAAGTCGTCGCGCTCGATGTAGAGCTCGCGCGCGAACGGTACCCTGCGTTTGCCCGCGGCAGGATCTTCGTGGTTGTTGATCGCTTCGAATTCTTCCTCGAGATCCTGCGGGTAGTTCTCGATGATGACGCGGAGTGGATTGAGCACGGCCATGCGACGTTCGGCGGTTCGGTTCAAGAGCTCGCGCACGCAGAACTCGAGATATTCATACTCCACCATGCTGTCGGCGCGGGCGACACCGACGCGATTGGCGAATTCGCGGATCGCGGCGGCGGGAATGCCGCGCCGGCGCATGCCGCTCAACGTCGGCATGCGCGGGTCATCCCAGCCCATAACGTGGCCTTCGCCGACAAGCTGTTTCAGCTTGCGCTTCGAGAGCAAGGTATGAGTTATGTTGAGACGGGCAAATTCGGTCTGCCTCGGTTGCGACGGCGTCGGAAGATTTTCGATGAGCCAGTCATAGAGCGGGCGATGATCGGAAAACTCGAGCGTGCAGAAGGAATGCGTGACGCCTTCGATGGCATCGGACTGGCCGTGTGCGAAATCGTAGGTCGGGTAGATGCACCAGGTGGTACCCGTGCGCGGGTGGGGGGCGCGCACGATGCGGTAAAGCACGGGATCGCGGAGATTGATGTTGCCCGAGGCCATATCAATCTTCGCGCGTAAGACCTTTTCACCATCGCCAAACTCGCCGGCCCGCATGCGGCGGAATAGATCGAGGTTGTCATCGGCCGTGCGATCACGGAAGGGGCTGTTGCGGCCAGGCTCCGTCAGGGTGCCGCGATATTCGCGGATCTCATCTGCGCTCAAGTCGTCGACATAGGCCTTGCCCTCGCGAATGAGATGCTCCGCCCACTCATAGAGCTGCTCGAAGTAATCGGATGCGTGCAGCGTCTTGCCGCCCCAGTCAAAGCCAAGCCACCGCAAATCCTCTTCGATGGCCGCGATGTACTCGTCCTCCTCCTTGGCGGGGTTGGTGTCGTCCAAGCGCAAGTTGCAGCGCCCGCCAAACTCGGCGGCCATGCCAAAATTCAGGCAGATCGATTTGGCATGACCGATGTGAAGGTAGCCGTTGGGTTCGGGCGGGAACCGGGTCACGACTTCCGCAACGCGGCCGGTGTCTATGTCATCGCGGATGAGGTCGCGGATGAAATGACTTGGGCCGGTTTCCCCACCATCGCTTTCGACTGATGGCGGCGCCGCCGCTTTCGTCTTGATGGTATTGTTGTCGTTTGCGTTCGCCATCGCTCAGCTCAGCACGTATGCCGATCCTACGTTTTTCAATCGATGCTTCGTTTAGGTGCGACCTTTAGATCCTGCGCGGGCAACGTATCGGGATCCAGCTTCATGTGATCGGGTCTGACACCGAGGCGCGAGGCATAGCAACAATCTGCACGAGCGTACAGTGGCGCACATTTGCCGGCGCCCGGACAGCGCGCGCCAATCCGTGACAACGAATCGCTGTGATGCTGACCTGCCACGCATCCACATTTACAAGCCATTGCGATGCTTTTGGCCGTGGCTTGGTACACGCAAACCTTGGTAATCAGGGGGTGTTCGAACGGCGTCGATTTTCGGCCATAGGTTCGCTGCATGGTTCGAACATCGTCAGGCAGTTCTTCGCTGCTGCGTTACGTATTTCGTCACTTAAGCGAGAGGTTTTGGCATGGGCAAATCCCGTGCTTCTGCTTCACGTGCACTTGAGAAGCTCGAGGTGCACGGTTTGGACGAACCGGTCGAAGTGCGACGCCACCCAGCTGCGCGCCGCATGACTTTGCGGGTGAGCAGAACGCAGCGTGCGGTGATCGTGACGCTGCCGCTGCAGTGCGACCTCAAACAGGCGGACGATTTCCTGTCAACGCATCTCGATTGGGTGCGTGAGCGACTGACCACGATGCCGGCCGCGGAGCCGTTCGCGCATGAGGGCGTGGTGATGCTGCGCGCTGTTCCGCATCGCATAATCTTTCGCGGACCACGCCATCGCGGCCTGCCTGTTCAGGTCGTCGAGACGCCAGAGGGCATGCCCGATGAACTGCAGGTCAGCGGTGGGCTCGAGTTTGCTCCACGGCGGCTCAGGGACTGGCTGATCGCGCAGGCCAAGCATGACCTTGTCGACCGCGTCAGGGTGCACGCGCGGAGGCTCGGCCTGAAGCCCGGAAAGATTACGGTGCGTGACCAGACCAGCCGTTGGGGCTCGTGTTCGAGCACCGGCAACCTGTCATTTTCCTGGCGCCTGGTGATGGCGCCACCGCAAGTTCTCGACTATGTGGCAGCGCACGAAGTGGCGCATCTGGCGGAAATGAATCACGGCAGCCGTTTTTGGAAGCTCGTTCGGCAGACCTGCACACACACCGAGGAAGCGAAACACTGGCTGCAGCTCTACGGCCTCGACCTGCACCGCTACGGGGCGCAGAACTGAACCGCGCCCAAGCAACAGCTGGCTGCGATACCGGTTCGGGAGGCCAGGCACGAGCTACGTTGATTGCGGTACATCCCACAGCCAATGATAAAGCGCCGGGATGCCGGTAAAGACCAGCAATAGAACAATTCGCATTACAATCACGAAGAACATGAAAACGAACTGCTGTTCCTGCAGCAGGAACTTGACCCAGACGTTGTAGCGCACATCGAGGCCGGTATTCCTCGAATCCGTCAACGCCTCCTTGAAATGGCTGGCCTGGACGAGCATGCCTTCGAGTGCTTCGGGATGCTCGATGCCGACATAGACAAGGGCAATTGCGGCCAGAACGAGTGAAAGAAAAATAATGCCGCCGGCTCGCAGGACGATCATCAGGAAACTCATATCGGGCCTCACTCACCGCTGGGCCCTCAAAGGAATCGGGCCCACCGTTCTCGGTCAGAATTACGCGACCGCCCAGAACGCACCGGGCAGCGATCTACGCCGGCAGTTGTCAAGGGCTGCCGCACGCTTCTTAGCAGTGCGCAGCGGTAGGGCCAACGTCGGCGGCAGGAAATTGTTTTGCCGTCCGGCTGCCGCGTGAGCTGGATTTCGCCCTGTTTTTTGCGCCGGAGCGCAGCGGAGCGCGACGCAGCCCGGCCGACGGGGTCAGCCATCTTACCCGTAATGCCTCGCGAAAGCGTGGCGGGAGACCGGCCATCGGGGTCGGTGTGCGAGCTACACGTCGACACTGGCTGCTAAAGCATTTTCCTGGATGAACTCACGGCGCGGCTCGACCACATCTCCCATCAGCTTAGAGAAAATATCGTCGGTCTCGGCGAGATCCCCGATCTTGACCTGCAGAAGGGTGCGGACCTCCTTGTCGAGCGTTGTTTCCCACAACTGGTCGGGGTTCATTTCGCCCAGGCCCTTGTATCGCTGCAGAGAGATGCCCTTGCGGCCTGCAGCGTAAACCGCCTCCATCAGACCGCGCGGCCCGTAAATGTCTTCGACGTTGTCGCGACGAACCAATTTTGCCGGCTCGCCATAGATTTCCGCCAGCTGGGCGTGGCGTTCGTGCAGGCGACGGGCTTCGAGCGAGCCGAGAAGCGCGCGGTCCAAGACGTGTGCTTCGGCAACGCCGCGCACCTCGCGGGTGAAAGAAAAGCCATCATTGCCGAACCGGCCGGCCCATCCTCGCTCGGTTTCCTCGGAAATCGTATCGAGGCGGCCGGCGATGTCTTCGGCGACCCGGTTCGATCGTTCAGCAGACAACAGGAGTTCGGGATTGAACGCGCCCCCGATTGCGGCCTGTTCAACGACGTAGCGCGTGTAGCGCGAGTGCATTTCATCGATGAGGCGCGTTGCCATGCGTGCCTGCTCGACGGTGTCGCGCAGATCGGGGCCGGCGCGTTCTTCACCGCTGCCAAGCACGAGCTTGGCATCCACAAGACCAGAGTCGATCAGGTAGTTTTCGAGCTCGCGCTCATCCTTCAAATAGGACTCCGACTTGCCCTTGGTGACTTTGAAAAGCGGCGGCTGGGCGATGTAGAGATGGCCCTTCTCGACCAGTTCCGGCATCTGGCGGTAGAAAAAGGTCAAGAGCAACGTGCGGATGTGGGCGCCGTCGACATCGGCATCCGTCATGATGATGATCTTGTGATAGCGCAGTTTCTCGAGGTCGAAGTCATCTCGCCCGATGCCTGTGCCGAGTGCGGTGATGAGCGTGCCGATTTCCTGGCTCGATAGCATCTTGTCAAAGCGCGCGCGCTCGACGTTCAAGATCTTGCCGCGAATCGGCAGGACCGCCTGAAACTCCCTATTGCGCGCCTGCTTGGCGGAGCCGCCGGCGGAATCGCCCTCGACGATGAACATCTCGGTGTTGGCCGGATTGCGGTCCTGACATTCGGCAAGCTTGCCCGGCAGGTTGTTGACGTCGAGAGCCCCTTTGCGACGCGTGAGTTCACGCGCCTTGCGGGCTGCCTCGCGGGCGGCGGCGGCCTCGAACACCTTGGTGATGATCAGCTTGGCCTCACGCGGGTGTTCCTCAAACCAGATCGAAAGCTGCTCGGAAACGACGCTCTCAACGATTGGCTTGACCTCGGAAGAGACCAGCTTGTCTTTGGTTTGGCTGGAGAATTTCGGGTCCGGCACCTTGACCGAAAGCACGCACGTGAGGCCTTCGCGCGCATCGTCGCCGGTGATCGAAACCTTCTCCCTTTTCGAAATGCCCGTCTCTTCGGCGTACTTGTTGATGATGCGCGTCAGGGCGGCGCGAAAACCGGCGAGGTGGGTGCCGCCGTCGCGCTGGGGAATGTTGTTGGTAAAGCAGAGCACGTTCTCGTGATAAGATTCGTTCCACCACAACGATGCCTCGATGGTGACGCCATCGCGTTCGCCGGCCGTCATCACCGGCTCATCGACAATTGCGTTCTTGGCACGATCGAGATACTGCACAAAGGCGCCCAGGCCGCCCTCGTAGGCCATCACCTCCCGGCGTTGATCAGCATGCCGATTGTCGGTCAGGACAACGCGCACGCCGGAATTCAGGAACGCCAGTTCGCGCAGACGGTGCTCCAGCGTTTCAAAGTTGAACTCCGTAACGTTGTGGAAGGTCTCAAGGCTCGGCAGGAATGTCACCTCGGTTCCACTCTTGCCACCGTCAGGGCCGACGACTTTGAGCGGCGCTTCGGCGACGCCATCAGCAAAACGGACAAAATGTTCGCTGCCATCGCGCCAGATGCGCAATTCGAGCCACTGCGAGAGTGCATTTACGACCGAGACGCCGACGCCGTGCAGGCCGCCTGATACCTTGTAGGGATTGTCGTCTTCGCCTTCGCCGAACTTACCGCCGGCGTGGAGCTGGGTCATCACGACTTCGGCGGCCGAGATGCCCTCCTCCGGGTGCATGCCGACGGGAATGCCGCGCCCGTTGTCGGTTACGGTGCACGATCCGTCGGGATTCAGGATCACGTTGACCTCGGTCGCGAAGCCTGCCAGGGCCTCATCGATGGCATTGTCTACGACCTCGTAGACCATGTGGTGGAGACCGGAGCCATCATCGGTGTCACCAATGTACATGCCGGGCCGTTTGCGTACGGCGTCAAGGCCTTTCAGGACCTTGATTTTCTCGGCACCGTAGGCGGTCGAACCGTTGTTGTCGGCGTGCGGCTGGGCGGTCATTTGCGGACGTTGTCCTTGCGATATTCCAGGTGATGCCGAGTATAGCATGCTTCGGCCATAAGAGCGCGAATTCGACACCTGTGCGACGCCATGTTCACGGTATTTTTTCCTTTATTTTCAGAATGTTCTACGCCACGCCGTAATTGGTGCTTCGTTGACGGCCAAATGGTGTCAGATTTGCGTCACACCACCGTCGGAGACATGGAAGAACGAGGCGTGTCCCTCGAGTCCGGCAAAGGCTGCGCGATCTGTTCCCGTCATCCATGCCTGGGTGCCGAGCCGACGCAAATCCGCGAACAATGCGGCACGGCGATCGGCGTCGAGATGAGCCGCGATTTCGTCCAACAGCAGGATCGGAACCTGACCTGCGCTGCGCTCTGCAGAGAGCTCTGCATGGCTCAACACGAGGCCGATCAGCAGGGCTTTTTGCTCGCCGGTCGAGCAAATGCGGGCGGGCGTCGCCTTGGGGCCGTGGCGAACGCTCAAGTCCGATCGATGCGGCCCGGTCAACGTGCGCCCGGCGGCACGATCGCGTCCGCGACTGCGGGCCAGGTCATCGCGGTACCAGTCCTCGACATCGACAGCGGGGCGGTGCGCGAGAGCCTCTTCCAGCGCCCCTTCGAGATGCAATTCGGCCCACGGAAACAGGGAATTCGGCTGGCGCTCGCGGCGCATGTCCATCTGTCCCCGCAATGCGGCCACCGCTTCGACACGGGCAGCCGCGATGGCGGTCCCGATCTCAGCCATGATCATTTCCAGTCCTTCGAACTGCGCTACAGCTCCAATGCCTTCATCGAGCAAGCGGTTGCGCTGGCGCATGGCCCGCTCGAACTGGCCGGCACGCTTGCGATAACCTGGATCGAAACAGAGAATGAGGCGATCGAGAAAACGCCGGCGATCCGATGCCGGGCCCGTGAAGAGGCCGTCCGATGCCGGGGTCAGCCAGACCATTTCGACGACTTCGGCAAGTGCACCGGAACCGGTCTGATTGATGCCGTCGATGCGCACCAGGCGGCCGGATCGGTTGGCCGCGCCGGGAGATGCCTGCAGGCCAGTGCCGATCGCGACCGTGTGGTCTTCTACTCTGACGGTGCCTGCAACCGCCCAGTCGCCGGCGCCGCCACTGCGGGCGAGATCAGGATAGGCTGCACGTCTCAGACCCTGACCGGGCGCGAGCAGCGAGATCGCCTCAAGCAGATTGGTTTTTCCGGCGCCGTTTGCCCCGAGAAGCACGACGGGGCGGGCATCCGTCTCAACCGCAAGGCTCAGGTAGTTGCGAAAATTCGTAAGCCTCAGCGAGCGCAGCCAAAGACTGCAGGGCGCAGCTTCAGCTACCGCCTCCGCAGCCCTGGTGCCATTCGGCGCAACGACCGCATTCGATCCGTTCCCTTCTTGCTCGATAACGACCAATGTGCGTGACGGCTCCCTGACCTGGCGAGCTGAACCATGGTGGCCCGTGTGATGGCCAGACAATTCAGACCCGCATTGGCATCAGCACGTAAAGGGCACTTGAATCGTCGCTGTCGCGGACCATGGTCGGTGAACCGGGATCAGCCAGCATGAAGATCGCCTGCTCGCTTTCCAGCTGGCCGGCGATATCGAGCAGATAGCGCGCGTTGAAGCCGATTTCCAACGGTTCGGAGGCATAGCCGATGGCCAGTTCCTCGGTTGCACTGCCACCTTCGGGATTGTTGACCGACAAGACGAGCCTGTCCGTCGCGAGGTTGAGCTTCACGGCTCGGCCGCGTTCGCTGGCGATGGTCGATACGCGGTCGACGGCGCTGATGAACTCGGCGTTCGATACGCGCATATCCTTGTCGTTGTTTTGCGGTATGACGCGGGCATAGTCCGGAAACTGCCCGTCGATTAGTTTCGAGGTCAGAGAGATGTTGCCGATCTCGAAGCGAACCTTGCTTGGCGACACGCCGACCGCAACGTCCTTTCCGCCGTCTTCGAGAAGCCGATGCAGTTCGTGCACCGTCTTGCGCGGGATGATGACTCCGGGCATGCCGTCGGCGCCGGCAGGCTGCGCAAGCTCGATTTGCGCAAGGCGATGGCCGTCCGTCGCAACCGCACGCAATGTCGGTTGATCATCACCGGCTGCAGCCGTGTGGAGATAGATGCCGTTCAGATAATAGCGGGTTTCCTCGGTCGAAATCGCAAACCGGGTTTTCTCGATCAGGCGCTTCAGTTCGTGCGCCGGAAGTGTGAATTCGTGGCCCATCTCGCCGGCAGCAAGATCTGGAAAGTCTTCGGCCGGCAATGTCTGGAGGGCAAATCGCGATTGGCCCGACGACAGCGATATGCGCTCACGCTCAGCATCGCGCTCAAGTTCGACCTGGGCACCGTCCGGCAACTTGCGCACAATGTCATGGAGCAAATGAGCCGGCACCGTGATGGCGCCATCCTGTATCACCTCGGCCTGCGTTTGCTCGGAAACCTCGCGTTCCAGATCGGTAGCATTGAAGTGCAGACTGCCCGCCGAGGCTCGCAGAAGCACATTAGAGAGTATCGGGATCGTGGTACGCCGCTCAACAACGCTCGTGACATGCCCCAACGCCTTGAGCAGTTCGCCTCGTTCAATGACAAGCTTCATCGCAGTTCCTGAAATATGCCTCGGTTGCCGAACCCGCGCTTTTAGCGCAAAGGCACCGGGAAATCGAGGGGTGTTGTATAGGCGACCGATGTCCGCCAGCTCATATTCACAACACCTACACGGGAGCTGACCTGATTCGCGACTGGCGCATCTTCGCCGAAAAACCGCTGAATTTGCAAGCTTTGCAGGCGTTTAATCGTGTCATATGAAACACAACAGGAGCGCCGCCGCCATGCAGCGCCGCCCCTTGACGTTCCAGCGACCGAAAGGGCAATAATGACGTTCGGTCGCTGGTTCGCGATGACGTGCAGACTGGCAAAGGCGCCCGTCAAGCACTCAGCAGCTTCTTGAGATCGTCAATCTCGTCGCGCAGGCGCTGATCGCCGTCCAATGCGCCTTCGATCTTGCGGATGGCGTGTAACACAGTTGTATGGTCACGGTTGCCGAAGCGTCGGCCGATCTCGGGCAAGGAGCGCGCTGTCAGCTTCTTGGCAAGGTACATGCCGATCTGGCGCGGCCAAACCACTGAACGATGCCGCCGCTGCGAGAGAATGTCGGGCTTTGAGACGCCAAAATGGCGCGAGACGACCTTGATGATGTCCTCGATACGGACACGGCGCGGTTCGGAATTCTGGACAAGGTCGCGGATCACGTTTTCGGCGACTTCTCGCGTGATCGGTGTGCGCATGTACTGCCACTGGGCGTGCAGGCGGATGGCTGCGCCTTCCATCTCACGACCGTTTTCCGTCAGGCGCTCAGCCAGCAACTCCAAGACATCGCGCGGCACTTCGAACGACGGATCGACAACCCGCTTTTCTTGAATGCGACGCTCTAGAATCTTCAGCCGCAATTCGTAGTCAGGTGCAGTGATCTCGGTGACGAGGCCGCGTTGGAGACGCGAGCGCATGCGCTCGGAGAGTTTGTCCACCTGGTTGGGCGCGCGAGACGAGGCGACGACAATCTGCTTGCCGCCGTCCAACAACGCGTTGATTGTGTGATCGAACTCCTGTTCGGTGTGTTGGCCGTGAAGGAACTCCAGATCATCGATCATCAGCATGTCGATGTTTCGGAACCGATCCTTGAACGCGAGCGCGTCACGGCTTTGCAGCGCCTCCACAAACTGAAAGCGAAAGCGCTCAGCCGTGAGATAGAGAATTTGCGCATGCGGCATGCGTCGGCGCACTTCCCAAGCAATGGCATGCAACAAGTGCGTTTTGCCAAGGCCGACAGCTGAATGGATATAGAGTGGATTGAAACCGCGAGATTCCGCGAACAAGGTTTCGGCAACCTGGCTGGCGCCGGCGTGTGCCATGCGATTTGCTGCGCCGACGACGAACGCATCGAACGTGTAGCGCGAGTCCAGAGGTGAGCCCTCGAAGCCGCCGGCCTGGGTCGGCATGCGCGTACCGATCCCTGCACCGCCATCAACGATCGGGCGCGCCAGCCCGGGAGAGATGGCGTCAGAATGGTGGTCGGGTGCGCGTTGATCTGCGGCCGTGTCCGCATCGCTACGCACCTTGCCGGGCGCGCTCGGCTCGCGCAAAGCGACTTCGACATGCGCGATGTCCTGAAATTGCTTGCGTGCACAATCGAGCACTTCATCGAGATAATGAGACTGGATCCAACTGCGCAGAAACTTGACCGGGACCGAAACGGTTAGCTTTTGCTCGCTGTAGCGCTCAGCCTCGCAGGCATTGAACCAACTTTCGTAGACTTCCTCGCCAAGGCGTACGCGCAAAACCTTTCGTGTTTTCTGCCACTTGGCGTCGAGCTGCTTCTTGTCGAGACTTGGCGTTTCAGGATTGCCGGCCGACATCATTGCTCCAGATGTCCGTCCGGTTTCTTGCCCCGCTTGCACTTGATCTACACCACTCATCTGCTGTTTACCCCGCACTCTTCAAAGTGATGACTTATGATTTGAACTGAAAGCGCACGACGTCGTTGCCGGTCCGCCGCACACGAACCCGACTTCGGCTCATTCAATGTTCGCTAAATTGACGCTTGGCCTAGCGCCGACCGGTGGTCCGTTCCCTGCCTGCACGGCAACAAACAAACCCCCGGATTCAGCCCGACGGTGCCCCGCCGTCCGTGCCGAATGCCATGTATCGTCCCGGTGAATCGGCGAGCGCTTCGATTACGAGCGGTATCGCCTCAGACCTTGCATTGCCGGCGCACCACCCTCGTGTCGCGTGACATTGCAAGTCAATAAATATGCCGTTCATAGACATACTCCCCACTTTACGCCCTCTGCAGCGCGTACCAAGCATATCCACCGCCGTCGGATACCTCAGAACACGTTACACCGCTTTACCGGGCAACCCACGCGCCCCGGCCAAGCAAATGACATTCACTGACTTACGCAATACATCCCGCCAACGGTCGGCAGATCATTCAAACTGACCGTAAGGAGAACGATAGCCACAACTGTCCGGCTACAAGTTTTCCCACGTGTTTCCATCGCCCGTTAACGATGAGTTAACCATATATTCGGTGGAGGACCAGTGCAAGCTTAAGAGGCGCGACATGAGGTGCGCAGCGAAAACCCAAACAAACTGAATGCAGCTGCCTGAAAAATATATCAGTGGGATGACATTATGCACAAGCAATTGACAACCCTACAAAAACGCCACTCTCGGCGGACCAAGGCAAAAAAAAGGCATGATCAAAAATCGATCAGATTGAACGCAGTTTAGACTCGCGCTGCTCCGACTCGGCCGCCATCGGTACACGTATTGTCAGTGAACGAAAGCAATAGAATCAACACGAATCCAATACGTTGTCGAGAACAGGAAAGGCGCCCTCCGGTTGTACCGGAAGACGCCTTTGTATCAGATTTGCAACAACGTTGCGCGTAGTCGCAAATCAGTGATTCAGGACATTGCCTTTATGCGCCTGGCCAACCGCGACACCTTGCGGCTCGCGGTGTTGGCATGAATGATTCCCAGCTGACCGGCGCGCGCGATGACCGGCTGAGCAACCTGAAGCGCCTGTGCGGCTGCCTCCTTGTTCCCGGCGGCGATTGCCTCTTCCACGCTGCGGACTTGTGTTCGCATACGAGAGCGGCGTGTCTTGTTGACGGCCGTCCGGCGGATTGTCTGTCGCGCTGCCTTCTTGGCTGAAGACGTATTAGCCATGTACTGCAAATCCCATTCGGATGAGTTAATTATCTGGTGATGTCGATCGGAGGGCGCTCACAGCTGCCGCAACCGGACGTCCCAATGCAACGGCCGCCCGAAGTCGAACCACGGGCGGCGTCGAGGACGATCTATAACGGTTGAAGGTGGAGTGTCAACGCTTGATTCCACTCACAAAATCTCTTCAGGCCCGATCAATCAGGCCTGCAGCTCGCCGATCGCGTCGGCAGCTCGGAGGAGCAGGCGGTCGGCGACCTCGGACTTTGCCATCTCCGGCCAGCTCTCGACGCCCTCGGATGAGACAATATGGACGGTATTGTGTGTTCCACCCATCACGCCGGAACCGGACGAGACATCGTTGGCGACAACCCAATCACAGCCCTTCTTCTTGAGCTTGGCTTTGGCGTTCTCGACGATCTTGTCGGTTTCTGCGGCAAAACCGACGACGAGCGACGGCCGGCATTTGCGGCGGCGGGCGATGGTGCGAAGAATGTCCGGATTTTCGGCGAACTCCAGCGTAGGCAGGCCGGCGGTATCCTTTTTCAGTTTCTGGCCGGAAGCATTGGCAACCCGCCAGTCGGCAACGGCAGCGGCAAAAAAGGCAATGTCGACGGGCATCGCGGCCTCGACGGCGGCCAGCATATCGCGGGCCGTTTCGACACGGATCGTCTCAACGCCCGGCGGATCCGGCAGGTTGGTCGGGCCCGAGATCAATGTCACGTCGGCGCCGAAGCGGTGCGCTGCGAGGGCCAGGGCATAGCCCTGGTTGCCGGATGATCGGTTGGCGATGTAGCGCACGGGATCGATGGGTTCGTGCGTTGGCCCCGCCGTTACGAGGATGCGGCGGCCGGCCAACGGGCGAGCGTCGCCCGGCTTAAGCATATCCTCAATGCGGGCTAGAATTTCCAAAGGCTCGGCCATTCTGCCGGGACCGACTTCGCCGGCCTCCGCCATCTCGCCTTCGTTCGGTCCGACAAACTCGATCCCGTCGGCGGCGAGCCGGGCGGCATTGCGGCGCGTTGCAGGGTGCTGCCACATGCGCGGGTTCATGGCGGGAGCGACCAGGACAGGCTTGTCCGTGGCCAACAGAACTGCCGAGGCAAGATCGTCGGTATGGCCACCCGCCATCTTGGCCATGAGATCGGCCGTGGCCGGTGCGACAACGATCAGGTCGGCGTCACGGGAGAGACGGATGTGGCCGATCTCGCGCTCGTCATCGAGATCGAACAGATCCATGAAAACGCGTTCGCGGGTCAAAGCACCGACGGAAAGCGGTGTCACGAACTCGGTTGCGGCCGCGGTCAAGACAGCCCGCATGGTGATGCCGCGTTCGCGCGCGCGACGTATCAACTCCAGGCACTTGTAGGCGGCAATGCCGCCGCCAATGATCAATAGGACGCGTTGCTGCTGCATCGGATCGCAACCAAATTCGTTTCACGCCGTCATAGCATAGTTGGCTGGAGGATTGCGTTAACCGGATAACACGGTAAGCGGCAGAGATGCCTGCTTGTCAGCCTTTACGATCGATGGAAGCTTAGCACTCGAAGGTTCAAGGCCTCGGGGTGGGCTCTTGCCGGCCGGCGAAGCACATGAAGGAGATGGGTGATGGCGTCAACAGAAGGCAAGGTCGTGGTGGTTACCGGTGCAGCACGTGGCCTCGGACGCGCCTATGCAGAAGGTCTCGGTGCGGACGGCGTCCGTATCGTTGCAGGTGACGTCAGAGACTGCAGCGAGACCGTAGCGGCAATCACCAGCGCCGGAGGACGCGCCATCCCCGTCAGCCTGGACGTTGCCGACAGCAACTCCTGCGACGCGATGGCCGCGGCAGCCATCGACCAATTCGGAAAGATCGACGGCCTAGTCAATAACGCGGCGCTCTACGGCGGGCTCAGTAGTGCCAAGGCCGACCAGTTGGACGAGGCGGAGTGGCAACGCGTCATGGACGTCAACGTCAGCGGCGTCTGGCGCTGCTGCAAAGCCGTCATACCTCATATGAAGGAAGGGGGTGGCGGCAGCATCGTCAACATCGCTTCGCTGGCCGCGCTCTACGGCCTTCCCAACGCGGCACACTATGCGACGTCGAAGGCGGCCGTGATCGGCCTTACACGCTCGCTGGCGCGCGAACTCGGGCGAAGCTGGATTCGCGTCAACGCCATCGCACCAAGCGCCGTAATGACAGAAGGCACGGCGGAGTTTTTCGGCGAACGACTGGAAAAAGCGAAGCAGGTCATTGCCGGCGGACAGAGCCTGCAGCGCAACCTCGAGACGGACGACCTTGTGGGCACCGTACGTTATCTGATCAGCGATGACAGCCGGTTCGTAACCGGTCAGACCATCATGGTGGATGGTGGAACGGTGTTCCTCTGAGGCATCCGCCCATTCAGCCGGTGCCAACTTGTTGAGGATGTAGTTGTCATGAAACACGACACCCAGGTTGCCTTGGCGAAGGCGATATTTGCGCATCTCGACGCCGGCACGACGGACATGCTGGATACAGTCACCGTCAATGCGGCAGCCGCTTACACGGCGCAGGAGCGCCTGGAACGAGAACAGGCCCTGATCCGCAGCGAACCGATCCTGATGGGACTGTCGTGTCGGTTGCCTGCGCCGCGAACCTATCTCACCGACGACAACACGGGCGTACCCATTTTATTGGTGCGCGACGACGACGGCGTGGTTCGGGCTTTTCTCAACGCTTGCATGCATCGCGGGTCGCGCCTGCTGGACGGCGAAGGACGCGCACGCGCCAGGCTCGTGTGCCCCTATCACGCCTGGACCTACGACCTCGAAGGCACGCTTAGGGTCGTGCCGCAGGCGGAAGGATTCGACGGCCTCGAGCTTGGAACATGCGATCTCACGCAACTCCCCGTGCGCGAAGAGGCCGGCCTGATCTGGGTCCGCCCCGACGGTGGGGCACAGATCGATTGCGACGCGCACCTGGCAGGACTTAGTGACGAGTTCAAGAGCTACGGCTTTGCGAGCTATCATCACTACGAAACGCGCCGCATCGACTGCGCAATGAACTGGAAGACCATCATCGACACGTTCCTGGAGCCCTACCATTTCACGCCGCTGCATAACGACACCGTCGCGCCGATATTCTTTCCGAGCCTGTGCCTGTTCGAAGCGTTCGGGCGTAACCTGCGTGAGACGCTGCCGCGGCGCTCGATCGTCGCGTTGCGCGAGCAGCCTGAAAGCGAATGGGACCTGATCAAGCATACTGCAATCGTCTACGTGCTGTTTCCCAACACGGTATTCGTGATGCAGGCAGATCATGCCGAGGTCTGGCGTGTGTTTGCGAGCGACGGTCGGCCGGACAGGTCACATGTCTATCTGGACTTCTACATTCCGGAGCCGGCAACCAGCGACAAGGCACGCGGCCACTGGGACCGCAACATGGACTTGACGGTGCGCACCGTTCAAATGGAGGATTTCCCGACTGGAGAGGCAGCGCAGATTGCGCTCGCCAGCGGCGGCCTGACGCGGGTCGTTTACGGGCGCAACGAACCGGCGCTCGCGCATTTTCAACGCACGATCGCTTCGGCCGTGGATGCACCGATTTCGACATGAAGCCGCGCTCGTTGTGACCTTTCAGGACGTTGTCCATTCGGTCCTGGCGAGAAAAGCTGACGTTGCTCAATCAATTGCAGAACGCAGGTACACCCGAGTTCTGGCGTGGCGGGCCGCTTTGCGGCCATGAAACGCGCCCACTTGGCGTGAACGCGCATAATAGTCTTTCAGGTCGGGCTGAAACCTCCCGCTCCCCTATTGACCACCCACGGCATCATTGCATTGGGCGGTCGGGAGGGGGATCGTCCCGATCCAAAATGTCAACTATCAGCCCGGTCGTTCAGATGCGATTCCGCCTAAGGCGGAACTCTAGACATCGCCGGTGCGTTGCCGGTTGAGCAGCGGATCGGCCGGGTCAAGCGGGCGATGAAAGACGATGCCGCACCTGTCGGCCAGCCACCATTTGACCTCGCCGGACAATTCTCGACCATTGAGCAATTGGACGGCAATGTTATCACCCGGCACAATGCCCATGGCACCGGTCAGCCCCGCCCCGTGGACGGAAATGTCTTCGATAATCGTGGTCTGGTAGTTGCCGCCGTGGTAGAGCAAGCCACGAATTTTGACCGGAATTCGCTCTTCGCGTCGCCGTTGCAGGATGACCTTAACCGGGCCGCCCTCGGTTTGGAGTTCAACGTCGCGGGCGGTCTTTGATTCGGCGTCGGCCGCAATGCTTTTTGGTGGCAATGGCGAAGCATCCAACATTTCGTTTTCTCCTGAACACACCAAGAAATCGAATTAGCGCGTGCACACTAGTTTAGCGCGTCTGACGTTTAGTCCCCCGTGTGATTGGTCTCTCAACCAAACGTCAGGCGCAAAAGCTACACCAGCAACACAGGCTTGCTCGTGTTCCTTATGGTTCTGACATTTGCACTCGACATCGCCGCACGGGAGAGCAAATGTCAGAACCGGAACACTAGCGCCATTATATTAACCCTTCGAAGACGGTTGGTGAATTTTGTGAAAACCAAAATGCAATTTTGATACGGACAGATTGTAAAACTGTACGCGCAGCTGCGTTCGACTGCGTCATTGCCACCATGAGAAATGAAAAAGCACCCGTACGAAACGAAGGCGTGGCATCCGAATTCCGACTTAGACGCCCCGTTGCACCCGCAACAGTCCAGGACCGTGAAGCTACGGCCAACTACTTTCTGCGCCTGAGGCTCGGTTTTTCCGCAGGGCGGATTGGTTGCAGCACCTGGCTGCGTGACGGGCGTTCGACCTTGAGGGGCGCAGCGAAGCGGACGCCGGCGGTATTGCCCGTGCGCCAGGCGACGGCGCAATCAGCCCAACTGCCGTCAAGCTCGATAAAGAGTTCGAAGCTGTCAGGGATGGAGACGCTACCCGAGACCATGATCCGGGCACCGTCCTCGGACAGATCCCGCACGGTACAGGGAAGCGTCGAATGGCGGGCGTTGAAACAGATCAAGCCGGCCTTGAGAACGCGTCGGCGCCGCGCTTCGCGCTCGTCGGCCGGTGGCAGACCGGTGCCGGCAGACGGCGACGTCACGGCGGCCCCTGCGGGCGGCGGTTCACCCGAGACCGACGGCGCTCGATCATCGGTTCGCGGATCTTCCGGTGATGCGGGCGTGGGCGGAAAGTCTTCGACACGCAGCAGTGAATCGGCGACGTGAGGTTGGCTGGCGTCGTGCGACAGCACTCCGTCTTCAGGACTGGGCGCATGACAGGGCTCGGCCGGCGCCGGTATTGCCGGGTGCCGGGTTTCGTGCGCATGCGATTGAGCAGCGTCGCGTGTGCGCCGGCCAAAGCCCTGGCGCATCATGGATCGGTCGCTCAGATATCGGCTTCTCGACATGGCACGTGCAATCGCGTCAATCGGGACACGAACGACGTTTTCGGCCGCCTTTCGTGCATCAATAAGCCAGGATGGGCGTTCACGATGAAGATGGCGTTTATTGTCCGGCGCGCATGCGGCGCAAAATTCCACGTTAGTTTGCAAAACTTGAACGCGCCGAGGCTGCCCATCGACCGTTTAAGTTTTCGATAACCCAAAGCGAGCGGAAACGGCCGATTTCCTCTTCCCGATCGTTAAAACGTGCGAACGCGATATCGAGGTGCACTTTTTCCGGATCGGCTGCAACTATGTTTCGAAACAGGAACTCGCTGCGCGCCCAGCCCGCGCCCGCCCGCGCATAGAAATCATCGAGGTAGGTTTCCGGAGATTGCCAGACCTGCATACCGTTTCGCGTCAGGCGATAGTGCGGAAAGTGCAGCGTCGCCGCGAGCGCGTCGGCATCGCGCGCATTGAGCGCTGTAAAGTGGGCATCGAGCACGCCGAGTGCTGCAGCGATCGCGGTCCGGTCGGGATCGAACGCGGTCATTTCGGTCCTCCGTGCTGCTACTTGACGATGAAGTCCAAAGGCGCCCGGCTGAGAGACTCGGCACCGCGCCCGGTGACCAGGCTGGTTCGCCCGTTGGTTGCGGCCAGGCCGGCATCATCGTCGAAAATGATCATGTGCAGGAAGAACACCATGCCGGGTGCGAGTTCGACGGGGTTGCCCGCGAAGACCATCGGCCAGTCCATCCAGTTCGGGGCATAGGTCGTACCGAGAGAGTAGCCGCAGGCATTGAGCCGAAACCTTTCAAGGCCAGCCGCATCCAAGGCGCGGGCATGGGCGGCGAAGATGTCGCCGACGGTGTTGCCGGGAACGAGTGCCGCCTCGCAGGCAAGCAGGGCATCGGTTGCCGCCGCGTAGAGGTCGCGCTGGCGCTGCGGTGCGCTGCCGATGGCGAACGTGCGCATCAGCGCTGAATGATAGTGGCGATAGGTTCCGGCGAATTCGAGCGTGAGCTGGTCCTGCGCCGAGAGTTGGCGGCGGCCCGTGAAGTAACGGCACATCATCGCACCGGGCCCCGAGCCGATGATGAATTCGTTGGCGGGATCATCGCCGCCACCGCGCAGAATTGCGGCATGCATCTCGGCCAGGATGTCGCTTTCCTGTTTGCCAGGCCCAGCGTTCTCGATGGCAACGTCGAGGGCGATGTCCGCAAGTTCCGCGGCCCGGCGCACGTAGGCGATTTCGGCGGGTGACTTGATCAGCCGCTGCCCGGAGACAAGCCGTGAGGCATCAACCCATTCGGCAAAGCCATCGAGGTTTCGGCCAAGCTGCAAGAAGTTGGCTGCGGTCAAGCCGTAGGCGTCGAGTTCGATGCCGAGCCTGGCGCCCCGCAGTCCAAGGTCGGCGAGCATTTCACACAGTTCCCGCGCCGGGTCGGCATCGGCGGCGTCGCGCCAAACACGAATGTCTTCAACGGTCGACGTGAACCTTGCCTGGCGCAGGTCAGGTGCGCGCGTGAGCAGGGCGCAACGGCCGTCCGCCGACATCACGAGGCACTGGAAGTAGACGTAGCCGAAGGTGTCGTACCCGGTCAGGTAGTACATCGACTCCTGGCGGAACATGAGGAGGGCGTCCAGCCCTTGTTCGACGAGGCGGGCACACGCCGTCGCGCGGCGGGACGCGAATTCGCTGGTATCGAAATGGAGATGTTGAGCCATGATGCCGGTTTCCTGGCGCTGCCTGTCTATCGACAGCGCAACATTCCCCTTTATCATCGAACCCAAATGGAGAGCGGTCAATTGGAGCAAAGGGACGGACAAATGGAACTGGAGAACACGATTGCCGTCGTGACCGGTGCCGGGCAGGGCATTGGCCGGGCGTGCGCGCTCAAATTAGCGGAGGCCGGTGCCGACATCGTCTCGGCCGACATCAACGGAGAGACAGCCGCCGCGACGACAAGAGCCGTCGAGGCGCTCGGGCGGCGGTCGCTGTCGGTGACGGGTGACCTCGGAGACGTCGGTGACATCGACCGCATGATCAGCGAAACGATGGCGCACTTCGGCCAGATCGACGTCATCGTCAACAATGCCGGGGTCACGCGGCGTGCCGACATCATGGAACTCGACGAAGACGACTGGGACCGCATCCACCGCGTCAATGCCAAGGGCGTCTTCTTTTGCATGCAGCGCGCGGCGGCAGAAATGATCAAGCAGGACGGCGGGCGGATCATCAACATCGCGTCGATTGCCGGCAAGGGCTTCGCGGGCACATCCAACGCGATCTACGCGGCCAGCAAGGGTGCCGTGCTCGCCATGACGAAAACAGCGGCACAGCAGCTCGGGCGCTACAACATCAACGTGAATTCGATTTGTCCCGGCATCACGCGGACCGAGATCTACAAGAACATCATCGCGCGCGACGCGGAAAAGTCCGGGCGCCCCGTGGCAGATATCGAACGCGAAGCGCTGGCCAGCGTGCCGATCGGCCGAGGCAACGAGCCGGAGGACATCGGCGATATGGCGGTGTTTCTCGCTTCGCCACGCTCGCGCAACATCACCGGGCAGAGCTTCAATGTTGACGGCGGGCTGATACCGGACTGATAAAAAATGCGCGGCGTAGGTCCCGAAAAAGAAATAGCGGAACGCTACCGACGTTTTGCCGAGATCGAGGCACGCGGACGGTCGGCGATCTACGAACAACTGGCACAGTCGGTTGCGCGATCCAAAATGCTGCTTGGCTTTCTCCGCACCTTGCCGCCCGAGCGGCAACAACCCAACCTGTTCTTCGCTGCGGTCAAGTCATTATCGGGCGTGCCGCAAGACCTGGATGCGCTCGAATCGACCGTTGACAGCGATGGCGAGCGCTTGCGCCATGTCATGCTCACGCGAACGACACAGACCAACGAAGCGGCCCGGTGCGCAACGCTTCTTCCGTTTCTGTCTCGGCTGCCACAGCCGCTTGCGCTGATTGAGGTGGGCGCATCGGCCGGACTTTGCCTGCTTCCGGACCGGTACGCCTACGACTACGGAACCGTCAGGTTGGAACCGCGCGAAGGCGTCGAGGCGGGCGCACCTGTTTTCCGGTGCGTTGTGAATTCCCCGGTGTTTCTCCCTGCGACACTGCCAGAGATATGTTGGCGTGCCGGTCTTGACCTCAACCCCTTGGACGTCTGGAGCGATGCGGACATGGGATGGCTCGAAGCATTGATTTGGCCTGATCAGCACGAGCGCATCGCAAACCTGCGGGCTGCAATTGCCGTTGCCAGGAAAAGTCCACCGCGTGTCATGACCGGCGACCTCGTGAACAGCCTCCCGGCACTCGTGGCCGAGGCGCCGTCGCAGGCGACGCTGGTTGTCTTTCATTCGGCGGTCTTGAGTTACATCGCAGACAGGGCCAGACGCGAGCAATTCATTGATCTTGTGCGTAGTCTCAATTGCGTTTGGATCAGCAATGAGGCGCCTCGGGTCTTGCCGGACCTCCAGTTGCCTTCGTGCAAGCCACCGCAACCCGGCATGTTTTCGTTGGCTGTGGATGGGACATTCGCCGCTTGGACCGATCCGCATGGGCAACGCCTCGACTGGGCCGAATAAATTGCCGGCACCTGTGACGCGCATTACAGCCGGCAGTCGCAGGACGTGACAAAAGCCATGACGAACTCGCAAAGGAGAACGTCATGCGAATAGCCAGCCTTATTGCGATAGCGGCTATTTCGATAACCGCCATCGCACAGTCGAGCGTTGCACAGGGCTTGCAATGTGGAAACCGTGAAACCATCGTCGCGCAGCTCTCGAAGAAGCACAAAGAGCAGCAGGCCGCGATCGGACTTGCCAAGGATGGCCGCCTGTTCGAGGTGTGGGGCAGCTATGAAACCGCTTCGTTCACCGTGCTGCTGACCTGGCCCAATCTGAAGAGCTGCATCGTCGCCTCCGGTGAACAGCTCGAGATGCGGCCGCTGCGTGAATTCGCGGCGCGGTTCGAGTTTTGATCGAGGAGCAGACCACGCCGACACGGCCAAACCCGTGTTGCCGATCCTGCTTGGAGCGCAACCGAGAACGGCACTTGACCCGCCAACGTGATCAGTGCGGGCGTGGCGCGCGGGCCGGAACCGCCGTGTCACGCTTGCTCCGTCGCTCGCCTGACGCGCGTTGCCAACGTGCGCATGACATCGAGTGCGAATGCCGGCTCCGCGCGAACCAGTTTCAGGAATGCATCCCGATCAACGCTGAACACTTCGGTGTCGACCGCTGCCATGGCCGACGCGCTGCGCGGACCATCGTCGACCAGCGCAATCTCGCCGAAAATCCCTCCCGGTCCGACGTTCTCCAACGCGCGTCCGAAGGTGACGATGTTGATTAGACCGGAGCGAACCACATAGAGGCAGTCGCCGCGGTCGTCTTCGAGAAAGATCTTTTCGCCGGCATCGAACCCTTCGGCGGGAATGGCGCGGTCGGCCAGGAGTTCGAGCAGCGCTGCGGTTTTCAACATAAATCCTACTTGCACGGCCGTGATCGTACCAAGATCATAGGGCGCAACGGGTGGTATTGGAAACGGCCTGTGCTCGCAGCCTGTTAGAGAGAAATTTCGCCCGACATCACATCCGCCCCGTGACGATGGCCCAGGCGGCTGCGGCGAGTGCGATTGCACCGATCCAGAGCGCCCAACGCCCGGTCTTGCCATGGCGGGCGCTCTCAGCCGCGATACGAGCGACGGTCTCGTCGTCGAGGCGCACGCCGTCGCGGGCCATGTTGGCAAACGCATGCGCAGAGCGCTCCGCCTGTTCCATCAGGCGCGGGACTTCGGCAAGCACGCGGCCCATGGTTTCGGCACCCTCGCCGGCGTCTCGGAGCCGACCGGCGACCCCATAGTTGGCTTCGACCCATTCCCTGGCGATAGGCTCCGCCGCAGTCCAGATGTTGATATTCGGGTCGAGCGAGCGGGCGACCCCCTCGACGATGACCATCGACTTCTGCAGCAGGATCAATTCCGGACGGGTCTCCATATCGAAGACCTCCGTATAGGCAAAGAGCTGGCCCAGAAGATCGGCCATCGAAATCTCATCCGCCGTGCGCCCGTGGATCGGCTCACCAATCGCGCGCATCGCCTGGGCGAACACCGCGACAGGATGATGCGCCGGCACGTAACCGGCGTCGAAGTGGATCTGGGCGGCGAGCGTATAGTCACGCGTGATGAGGCCGTGCAGGATCTCCGCCAGGAACCGCCGCTCGATTCTACCGAGGCGGCCCATGATGCCGAAATCAACCGCGGCAATCGTGCCGTCCGGCTCGACCAGCAAGTTGCCCTGATGCATGTCGGCGTGGAAGAAACCGTCGCGCATGGCGTGACGCAGAAACGAGCGTAGCACGGTCAGGCCCAAGGCCTCGAGGTCATGACCGTCCTGCTTAAGCTTGGTGGCGTCCGAGATCGGTGTGCCGTCGATCCACTCGAGCGTCAGAACGCGTTTTGACGTGCGGCGCCAGTCGACGTCCGGGACGCGGAAATTGGCACTTTCGACGCCGGTGTCGCCGGAAATGTTGTCGGCCATTTCGGAGATGGCGGCCGCCTCGAGACGCAAATCCATCTCGAGTTCGGTCGTGCGCCTCAGGTTCTCGACGACGGCGACCGGACGCAGGCGACGCGAGGGAACATGAACAGCCTCGATGGTCCGGGCTGCAAAGAAATAGCTTTCAAGATCGCGCTGGAAGCGACCTTCGATGCCGGGGCGCAGGATCTTGACGGCGACGTCGCACTCCTCCCCGTCGCGCATGACCCTTGCCTTGTGGACCTGGGCAATGGAGGCGGCTGCGACCGGCGGGCCGAAGTGGCTGAAATGATCTTCCAATTTGCCACCGAGCGCATCTTCGATGGCGCGTCGGGCATCGCGCATCGAAAACGGCGGTAGCCGATCCTGCAGATGGCGCAAATCTGCTGCAACCTCGGGACTGATGAGATCGCCCCGGGTGGCGAGAAACTGACCAAGCTTTATGTAGCTCGGGCCGAGCGCGTGCAAGGCGGACGAGATGCGCGTTGCCCGCGGCCGGCCGAGCCGAAAGGGCCACGACAGGATCCGGATTGGAAACGTCAGGGCACGCGCCAAATGCAGCACAAAAGGCACCTTCATGCCTTTCGGGATGAAGCTTGCGCCATGCTGGGCCAAGACGATGCCGGCACGGGCGAGGCGAAGGATGCTGGCAAGTGCGGTGATCATGGGCGGCGTTGTTCTCGCTCGCAAGCGGTGCCACACGCAGGCGCGGGCGGCGCGAGAGGCGTGCCGTTGTCATGAGGACGAAAAGGCCAGTGGCGAAGCCCGATGCAAGCGTTCATATCTTCCAAGCCGAGTGTATGGCGGCAATGCCACCGGTGAGATTGCGGTAGGTGACGTGCTCGAAGCCGGCATTGCGGATCATGTCTGCAAACTCGTCCTGCGGCGGGAAATTGCGGATGCTCTCGACGAGGTACTGATAGGATGCGCGATCGCCTGCAGCCCATTGGCCGAGCCGGGGAATCACTTCGAACGAATGGAAATCGTAAAGGCGATCGAGCATCGGCACGGTGACTTTCGAGAACTCGAGGCACAGGAAGTGGCCGCCCGGTTTCAAAACGCGAAAGGCCTCGCGCAGGGCCCGGTCGATACGGGTGACGTTGCGGATGCCGAAAGAGATCGTGTAGGCGTCAAAGCCACGGCTGTCGAACTGCAAGGCTTCAGCATTGCCCTCGACCAGCGCGATGCGGTCGCTGAGGTCGGCTTCGGCAACACGCCGCCTGCCAACATCGAGCATTTCGGGGCTGATATCGCAGATGACGGCAGAGCAGCCGTCGCCGGCACGCTTCACACACCGGATCGCGATGTCACCGGTGCCGCCGGCAACATCGAGTAACCGGAACGGGGTCAAAGATCTCGGCGGATTGACCTGGGAGACGAGGTCATCCTTCCAGAGCCTGTGCAAGCCTGCCGACATCAAGTCGTTCATCATGTCGTAGCGCTCGGCCACGGAGGCAAACACGCCGTTCACCATGCCCTGACGCAGATCAGCCTCGACCGCGCGATAGCCGAACGTGGAGGTCTTGGCACCTGCATTGTGCTCGCTTGAATCTGTCATGGCGCGGCCTCGCCCGTTGCTTGCGGTTGTCCGTCCACGAATAGTACTTGCTGCGCGCCGCGAGAAGCCTGCTAGACAATTTGCGACGGGCAAGGCAAGTGGGAAGCATGCCGGATGGCCAGACCGGACGCACGCGAATTTCGTGCAGATGCTGAATTGAGAGGTCCTCATACCGTTGCCCGAGTTACCGGAAGTCGAAACCGTGCGCCGGGGCCTTGCGCCAGCCATGGTAGGTGAACTTTTTACCGAGGTTGAACAACGCCGGGCTGATTTGCGGTTCCCGTTTCCGGCGCGTTTCAGGCAGCACTTGGAAGGCGCCCGGCTGGTCAGGCTCGACCGACGCGCGAAATATCTCTGCGGCGAGCTGTCCAACGGCTACGTGTTGATCATGCACCTTGGTATGAGCGGGCGGTTCACGGTGACTGTGCCCGGCGCGAAAGAGCAGCGCCCGGGGGAATTTTCACACGAGACGGGCCACAACCCGGCGCATGACCACGTTGTGTTTGTGATGTCGAATGGCACGCGGATTACCTACAATGACCCGCGGCGGTTCGGATTCATGGACCTCGTGGCGAACGATCAGCTGGCAATCTGCAGGCACTTTGCCGGTATGGGAGTGGAACCGCTTGGCAACGCATTTCACGCGCACCATCTCGCGGAGCGGGCCGCCGGGCGGTCGCTTGACCTCAAAGCCTTCCTGCTGGACCAGCGCAATGTCGCCGGGCTCGGTAATATTTATGTTTGCGAAGCGCTTTATCGCGCAGGCCTCAGCCCCAAGCGCAGCGCACGTTGCCTGGCGCTACGCAAGGGTGGGGCAAGCATAAGGGCGGAACGGCTGGTGCCGGAAATCCGCGCAGTTCTGGAAGAAGCCATCGCTGCCGGCGGTTCGACGCTGCGCGACTATGCCGCCACCGACGGTGCGCTCGGCTACTTCCAGCATGCGTTCCGGGTGTACGGGCGCGAAGGCGAGGCTTGCATGACGCCTGGATGCTCGGGCAAGGTGCGCCGTATCGTGCAGGCTGGCCGCTCGACGTTCTATTGCGGTCACTGCCAACGCTGATCCCTTTCGGCTCGTTGCGAGTTTTCGGATCAAAACGAGGATATGGCGAGGATCTGAAACTAACGCCCCGGCATGGCGTCCGGATTGAGTAATCAGAACGACGGAACATCACATGGCATATGAAAACATCATCGTTGAAACCCGCGGTGCGGTGGGACTCATTACGCTCAACCGGCCGCAGGCGCTCAACGCGCTCAATTCGGCGCTGATCGCGGAACTGAGTACGGCGCTCGATGTCTACGAGGCCGACAGCGCCATCGGTTGCATCGTGATCACGGGCTCCGAAAAGGCTTTTGCGGCAGGTGCCGATATCAAGGAGATGCAATCCAAAACCTACATGGACGCCTACATGGGCGATTTCATCAAGAAGTGGGAGCGGATCTCGGAAGTGCGCAAGCCGGTGATTGCCGCGGTCGCGGGTTATGCGCTCGGGGGGGGCTGCGAAATGGCGATGATGTGCGACTTCATTCTCGCGGCCGAAACGGCAAAATTCGGCCAGCCGGAAATCAAGCTCGGCGTTATGCCGGGCGCCGGCGGTACGCAGCGCCTGACCAAGTTCGTCGGCAAATCAAAATCGATGGAGATGTGCCTGACGGGGCGGATGATGGACGCCGAAGAAGCCGAACGCTCCGGGCTGGTTTCACGCATCGTGCCGGCTGCCGATCTCATCGACGAAGCCGTCAAGACGGCACAGACAATCTCGGATATGTCGCTGCCGATCGCCATGATGACGAAGGAGACGGTCAATCGCGCCTATGAGACGACGCTTTCCGAAGGCGTCAAGTTCGAGCGTCGCCTGTTCCATTCAATGTTTGCGACCGAAGACCAGAGCGAGGGCATGGCGGCGTTCGCCGAAAAGCGCAAACCGAAGTTCAAGAATCGCTAGTGTAGCTTTTGCACCTGACGTTTGGTTGAGAGACCAACCTCACGGGGCCAAACGTCAGCGCCGGGACCCGAGCGACACGGGTTGCGAGGTGGCCACGTGTTCATTGCTTGAGCTGCGCACGGGCTGCAAGCGCGGACAACAGGATGACGAGCAGGCCGCCGGCGACAAACACATGGTTGGCAAGCCAATCCGGTTTGCCGGCCGTCAGCTTGCCTGATGCCAGCAGAAACAGCAGCCCACCGGCCGCTGCAATGGCCTGCAGGCCGGCGAGAGCGGCGGCGCGGCGCAGCATCGGAGGCGTTGAAACATTCGTGCCGGGCCGTGCCAGCTGCCGCCGGTAAACCCAGAGCGCGACTGCGATCAGACACATGGCACCGCCGTATTGCCAGGCGTGATGCCAGGCCAGCTCGGTTAGGTAATAGCCGGCGAGAATGGCGCTCCCGCCCCACAAGAATACCGCTGCCAGGAGCCCGGCATTGGTCGCGGCGAGCCCGATGCGTCGCGTTCCCGATTGGGCTTCCTGCCCACCGGTGGCATTGAGCCGAACGGCAATCCACGCGCAGGTGATAGCAAACAAGGCCGCCGCGGTGATCGAAAGCGCGTGATTGTCTTGAGCGGCCGCCACAACCAGGGCCACCGCCGTCACAACGCCGGTGGCTGCGAGCAGAGCTATGCTTTGGCTGGACGCCATCTCGCCCCCAACACGGTCAAGCGCCGAGGTCGGGGCAAGGTTTGCCTTCAGCTTTCGGCGCTGCGCCTTGCCCATAGCGCATGGGCGCTGATCACGACAAGGGCTGCTGCACCAAAGAAGAAGATGTTGTTGGCCGCCCAGTCCGTGTAGCGCTCGACCAGGAAGCGCGACATCTTTCCGTCGAACCACAACCCCACCATGACGACCAGCATGCCGACGAGTTGCAGCACCGTTGCGCGATTGCCGTACGTCAGGAGGTCCTTATCCTCCTCGCCGGCGTCGGCTCGGCTCTTCATCATCGCGCCGACCCAAACGCAAATGCCGCCGACAGCAAGAAATGCGAGAAAGAACTGCCACCATTCCTTCCATTCGAGAATGCCCGTGCCGTAAATCACGACGAGCCCGAGCGTACCCCAGATGTAGATGTAACTCATTGATCGTGCGGCGTCGGCCGACAGACGCATCTGCGATGCGCCTTCTTCCTGGAGCTTGCGGCTCGATCGCAGTGCCAGCGCGATAAATACGATGTTGATCATCGCTGCAATGGCCATATTGACGTAAGCCATATCAACGTTTTCGCCGCGACCACCAGCGGTGATTGCAAGCAGGCCCACGCTGATAGCAATGCTCAACGACCAAAGAAGCATGTTGTTTCCCCCTGCTGGCCAGACCAGAAATGGTTAATGTGGCCTTGGATCGGTAGACTTTCTGCGGGACAATAAGCTTAAGACCGTTTCATAAGTTTGAACCCCGGGAAGAAAACTTGGCCGCGATGATTGACGACAGGAAGCATCGTTTAGGCGACGCCGGGCGATACTGGCACGGCTTATGAGCATAGCAGCGGACCCAGCACAATGGGTTTCACAGCTTTCCACAGGGGGCTAAACAATGGAGGATCACGCAGCACTCGAACTCAAGGTGGTCGTACTCTCGCATGGCGAGGGCCTCGCATTGCCGGCCTACGAGAGCGCGTTTGCGGCCGGCCTCGATCTTCGCGCAGCGGTTCCCGATGATGCGCCCGTTGCGCTAGCGCCACATGATCGGTCGCTGGTCCCGACCGGGCTGGCGATGGCCATTCCGCAGGGCTTTGAAGGGCAGATTCGGCCGCGGTCCGGCGTGGCGCTGCGCGACGGTGTCAGCGTGCTCAATTCACCCGGAACGATCGATGCCGACTATCGGGGCGAGATTAAAGTTCTGCTCGTAAATCTCGGTTCCGATACATATGTCATTGAGCGCGGGCAGCGTATTGCGCAACTGGTCGTCGTGCCCGTCGTGCAGGCGCACATCAAGATCGTAGGGAGCCTCGACAGCACCCGGCGAGGTGCCGGTGGCTTCGGCTCAACAGGACGGACATAAAGTGGGGACGAGAGGTCCTCGCGGTCACGCGACAACAGCGTTCTTGCGAATGATCAGTTAAGTTCCGATAAGGTTTGGCAACTTGGTTTGCGCAGATGCGGCGGTGCTTGGATGACGAATGAACCGAATGTTGGACGTACCGGGTCCGGCCAAACGTGGGGACGCGGCAGAGTTTACGACGACATCACGCAAACCATCGGACAGACCCCACTGATCCGACTTGCCAAACTCGGCGGGCAGGCAAATGCCCATGCCGAAATTCTGCTCAAGCTCGAATTCTTCAATCCATTGAGCAGCGTCAAAGACCGCATCGGCGTTTCGATGATCGACGCGCTTGAAGCGCAAGGCATGCTCAAGCCCGGCGAGTCGGTCCTGATCGAGCCGACCTCCGGAAACACCGGAATCGCGCTGGCGTTCGTGGCGGCAGCGAGAGGCTATGATCTCATCCTGATCATGCCGGAATCGATGTCGATGGAGCGCCGCCGCCTGCTGACACATATGGGCGCGCGGCTCGACCTCACGCCGGCAGAGAAGGGCATGAAGGGCGCGATCGAGAGGGCGCGTGAGTTGTGTGAACTCATTCCCGGTGCGGTGCAGCCCAGCCAATTCGAAAATCCGGCCAATCCGGCGGTCCACGAAATCACGACGGCAGAGGAAATTTGGAACGATACGGGGGGTAATGTCGACGCCCTTGTCGTAGGCGTTGGCACCGGTGGAACCCTGACGGGATGCGGACGCGTGCTCAAGCCGAGGCGCCCGGAGCTGCAGGTTGTCGGGGTTGAACCTGCCGACAGCGCCGTCATTTCGGGCGGCGAGGCCGGACCACACAAGATCCAGGGAATCGGCGCCGGTTTTGTGCCGGATGTTCTCGACGTCGGGCTGATAGACGAGATGATCAAGGTTCCCAACGAAATGGCATTCGATGTCGCGCGCCTGCTGGCGAAACTCGAGGGCATTCCGGCCGGGATTTCGACCGGTGCCAACGTCGCCGCAGCGCTCACGATTGCCGTGCGGGAAGAAATGGCCGGCAAGGTCGTGGTCACGTTCGCACCGTCGAATGCCGACCGCTATCTTTCTTCCGAACTTTTTGTGGAGCCTGCCCCGGCAACTTAGCGAACGCACCGTGTGCGAGAGAACAGGTGGCTGAGGCGGGGTGCTTGGCAGTTTGATGGCGACACCCTACGTTGCAAAGGATGAGCAAGCTCAAACCAGACGAAATCGAACGCTACAAGCGCCACCTTGTGCTGCGTGAAGTCGGTGGGCAGGGCCAGCAAAAGCTCAAGGCGGCGCGGGCCCTGGTGATTGGGGCGGGCGGGCTTGGCTCTCCGCTCATCATGTATCTGGCGGCCGCCGGCGTCGGGACGATCGGAATAGTCGACGACGACGAGGTCTCGCTCAGCAACCTTCAACGCCAGGTCGTGCACGATACCGCGAGTGTCGGCACCGCCAAGGTCGAAAGCGCGGCACGATCGGTATCGCGGCTCAACCCGCACGTTGCGGTCGAAACCCACCCGTGCCGCATCGATGCCGGAAACGCACTCGATCTGATCGGCCAATACGACATCGTAGCGGACGGCTCAGACAACTTTGCCACGCGCTATCTGGTGTCGGACGCCTGTTACCTCGCGCGCAAACCGCTGGTATTCGCAGCGCTCGGACCATTCGACGGCTACCTGACGACCTTCAAGCCCTACAGCAAACTCGCAGACGGCACGCCGCTGCCAAGCTATCGCTGCCTGTTTCCGTCACCGCCCCCACCTGAAACGGTCTTCAATTGTTCTGAGGTCGGGGTGCTTGGTGCGGTGGCAGGCGTACTCGGCACGATGCAGGCGACCGAGGTGCTCAAGGAAATCACCGGTGCCGGCGACAGCTTGGCGGGACGGCTTTTGATTTATGATGCACTAAGCGCCCGATTCCAGTCGATCAAGATCAACTGGGACCCTGGCAACCCGCTGTCCGGTGAAAATCCGACGATCACGGACTTGAGCAGCCATCGCCTGGCATCGGCAGATGCCGCGTGCGCTGCACAATAGCGTCACGGACCGCGCACGGGCCGGTGTCTGCGTGCAGAATTGTGCCGCGACAAGCCCTCAATACCACGCATCCTCCATCGCGGCTTTGCGGTTGGCGACAAACGACTTGAGGGCTTCGTCAATGGCCGGATCAATTGCGGGTGCCTGGTAGTCCGCCAGCAATTGCCGCCAATGTTCATAGGCGCGGCGCTGAATATCCTTCTCACCGTTCTCGACCCACTGCTCGAAGGACTCGCTGTCCGTCAGTCGGGGGTTGACGAAGGCCGTCTCGTAGTTGCGCATGGTGTGAGCACAGCCGAGGAAGTGGTTGCCAGGGCCAACCTCGCGGAAAGCGTCCATCGCAAAGCCGTTGTCATCCATCGCGATACCCTCGAGGAAGCGATGCATCATCATCAGGTGATCAGCGTCGATGACGAACTTCTCGTAGCCCATGACCAGGCCGCCCTCCAACCAACCGGCGGCGTGCAGCATGAAATTGGCGCCGCCCTGAATTGCCGGCATCAGCGAATCGGCGCTTTCCTGTGCCGCTTGGGCATCGGCGATCTTCGAGGCCGTCAATGAGCCGCCGCATCGCAGTGGCACGCCGAGACGGCGGGCAAGTTGACCGATCGCCAAGTAGCCAAGGGCCGGTTCGGGCATGCCCATTGTCGGCGCACCAGAGAGCAGCGACATCGACGACAGGAAGTTGCCATAGATCACCGGTGAACCGGGGCGAACGAGTTGCGTGTAGGCAATGCCCGCCATCGCTTCGGCATGGGACTGGGCAAGGGCGCCGGCCAGGGTCACAGGGCCCATCGCACCTGAAATGATGAAGGGTGTAACGATCGAACACTGATTGGCTGCCGCATACACCCGCAACGCGCCGCTCATGGTGGCATCCAGGACCATCGGCGAGTTCATGTTGATCAGGTTGACGACCACGCAGTTTTGCTCAACGAATTCCTCGCCAAACAGCAGCCGGCACATGGCGACCGTGTCTTCGGCGCGCTCGGGAGCCGTGACCGAGCCCATGAACGGTTTGTCCGAATAGCGCACATGCGCGTAGATCATGTCGAGGTGGCGCTTGTTGACCGGTACGTCGACCGGCTCGCACACCGTGCCGCCGGAGTGATGGATCGACGGCAACATATAGGCAAGCTTGACGAAGTTTTCGAAGTCCTCGAGGGAAGCGTAACGCCGGCCGCCCTCCAGATCGCGAACGAACGGAGGGCCATAGGCCGGCACGAATACAAGGTTCTTGCCACCGATCTCGACCGAACGCGCCGGGTTGCGCGCGACCTGCGTGAATTGCGGGCGAACGGACGCCTTGATGATCGTGCGCGGCAGGCCGCGCGGAAACCGTACCCGTTCGCCATCGATGTCGGCACCTGCCTCGCGCCACAGCCGCAACGCTTCGGAATCACCTCGGAATTCGATCCCGATTTCTTCGAGGATCTGATCTGCCTTGTCCTCGATGCCTGCAAGAGATGCCTCGTCCAGCAGATCGTAGAGTGGAATTTTCCGCGTGATATAGGCCGGCAGGCCACCGGCGGCACCCGACCGCTTTTCACGACGGCCCTTGCGGCCGCCGCCGCGACCACGCGCGGCGCTGCCGGACGCCTCCGACATGCCAAGCTGATTGCCGTTCGTCTGGTCCGTCGACGTCATATCCGAAGCATCCCGCTCTTTGGCTGGCCGTTGAAACTGCTCAGCGACGCGCGACGACGATCGTGCGCTGCCCGTTGTGCGCAAACTGCCAAACTATCAGCGCGTGGAGTTTGCTGAAATCGACAGTTCTTGGCCCGCTTTATTCACCTGCCGCGATCAGGCCAGGGCCTGGACCTCACTGAATGTGAGATGGCCAGGAACGATCGTGATCGGGATTGGGAACGACCCGGCGACCTTGCCGGTGGCGAGCGACGAAACGAGCGGACCTGGTCCCTTGGTGTCTGCAGCGGCGCCAAGCACGAGGACGCCGATATCTTCGTCTTCCTCGATCTGAGCAGCGATTTCTTCAGCGAGATTGCCCTCGCGGATCACTTCATCGCATGGCACGGCATCAAGTCCGACATTGGCGAGCTTGCGGCGCAGAAGGCGGAACAAAGCCTTCGCCTTCTGCGTTTCTTCCTCGACCTGAACCTCCTTCACACCCATCCAGTGCTGAAAGTCCTGGGGTTGGATGACATAGAGGAATACGAGCTGACCGACCGTTCGATTGACACGGCAAGCGGCGAAATACAGGGCCGCATCCACTTCCGGGCTCTCGTCAGCGATGACCAGAAACTTTCGAATGTGGCCCTCTTCGAAGGCGCGGCGCGGTTTTGTAGTAGCCATGAGTTATGCTGCCATGTGTTGCCAGCCTAGGCAATGCTGAAGACGCGGCGGCCCGCTGCCGATGCCGATCGCCGGAAAGTGATGCCGCCGTTATACTTCCGTCCGCCAATCCGAATATCCTAACTGTTTGACACACATATGTCTTTGGAGTGTCAGCGCACGCATTGGCACAGGTGTGAACACAATTCTACGATCGGAAGTTGTATTCATTCCTGCCGACCGAGCAGGCGGCGGAAGTTGAACCGCCCGAATGCGGCCAGCAACACGAAAAACACCGCGGCGCCACCTGTGACCAGTGCTCCAAGCGCGCTGATGCGGACCAGAATGGGCTCACCGGTTGCCGTATAGGTGGCGATACTATGCATGGCAAACCACAGACCGCAGCCCATCAGCGCGCTCGCGACCACAACCGCCGGGAGATTTCGCGTGAGCAGGCGATCGGGCACGAAATCGCCTTCGCGCGCAAGAACGAACCAAAGCAGCACGGCATTGACCCAACCGGCCAGCGAGGTCGCAAGCGCAATGCCAACGTGGGGCATCCAGCCGGCGGCCTGGAACCAGTAAAACAACGCAAACGAGCCCGCGACGTTGACCAGCATCGAAACGCCTGCAAACCACATCGGGGTTTTTGTGTCTTCACGGGCGAAGAATGCAGGCTGAAACACCTTGATCAGCACAAAGGCTGGAAGGCCGACCGAAAACGCAACGAGCGCCGCGGCCGTGGCCGTCGTGTCCGACGCGCCAAATGCTCCACGTTCAAAGAGCACGCTGATTATCGGCTCGGCGGCAACCGCCAGCGCGACGGCGGCCGGCATCGTCAACAGCAATGCAAACTCCAGCGACCGGTTCTGGCTTTCGTGAACGGCTGCCATATCGCCGGCACGGAGCTTGCGCGCAAGGTCCGGCAACAGCACGACGCCGATTGCAATGCCGACGATACCGAGCGGAAGCTGGTAGAGCCGATCGGCATAGTAGAGGAACGATACGGCACCGGCCTGCAGCGATGCGATGATGGTGCCGACGACGATATTTATCTGGGTGATTCCGCCTGAAATGACACCGGGTATGCCAAGAGTAACGAGGCGGCGCATTCCCTCATTGTAACGCGGCAAACGGATCGAAAGGCGTACGCCGGCCCGGCGCACCGCAACCCAAAGCATGGCGAGTTGGGCAACGCCGGCAACCGTCACGGCGGTGGCGAGAAGAAAGCCCGCTTCCCGGCGCGCTGCATATCCAGCCCAGATGGCCAAAAGAATTGCCGAAATCAGCACGATGTTGAGCAGGATCGGCGCGGCAGCCGCGGCCCAAAACCGCTGGTAGGAGTTCAAAATGCCAGAGAGCAAGGCAACCAGCGACATGCACAGCAAGTAAGGAAAGGCAATGCGAGTGAGCGCGACGGCGAGATCGTACTTTTCCGGTTCCATGGCAAAACCGGGTGCGAGGACCATCATAAGCCAGGGCATCGCGAGCATCGCAGCGGCTGAAAACAACAGCAGGACAAAGCCAAGACCTGCCATTGCGTCTTCCGCGAACCGTTCGGCTGCCTCCTCGCCCTCGCCTTCGAGGCGGCGGGCAAACAGCGGAACGAATGCGGCGTTGAAGGCGCCTTCACCGAAGAGCCGGCGGAACAGATTGGGAAAGCGGAACGCGACGAAGAATGCGTCGGCCACGGAGCCGGTTCCCAGTGCAGCGGCGATGAGGATGTCGCGAATGAAGCCGAGTACGCGGCTGATCAAGGTCAGACCGCCAACGGTCGCGAAGGCGCGATATAGCATCATGCGGCGGCGAATAGCGAAGGCCGGCGCGATCGGCAAGGCCAGATATCCGCTATCTGCGGACTGGTGAGGTTCCGGCAACGCAAAACTTGGCGCATGATGCGGCTTGGCCACCACAGCAAGGGGTCGCCAACAACGAAAGCCAGCCAGCCCTGATCACCCGGCAAACACTCAGGTGCGGGGCAGATGGGTGGCCGCAGGTAAGGAAATTGGACGCATGTCCGCATCGAACGTTCCAGAAGACCTCCAGATCATTCCGCAAACCGTCGACTCACCCGACAACAGGATGCCTCCACAGCCGGACGCCGAGCTTGATGAGGCGCAGAAGGCCGCGATCGCGTTCTTTGAGAAACAGCGCGGCCGGTCAATCGGCGGTCCATTCGTGCCGCTGTTACGATCACCGCGCGTGTTCGAGATTGCCATCCAAATGGGCTATTACCTGCGCTACGAGACCGGTTTGCCTTTGCCGCTTACCGAATTGGCGATCCTGATCACGGCGCGGCGCTGGTCCCAGAACTACGAGTGGTACGCGCACCGCCGGATTGCCGAGAAGGCGGGACTTGGAGGGCATATTGTGGACGCGATACGCGAAGGCCGCCGACCGAGCGGCATGAGCGACGACGAAGAAGCGGTCTATGAATACTGTACGGAATTGCATCGTAACGGCCAGGTTAGCGATCCCACCTACGAGCGAATGAAAGCCAAGTTCGGAGACAAGGGCATCATCGATTTTTCCGCGATCTGCGGCCATTACTCGCTGCTCGCAATGGTGATGAATGCCGTGCGCACGCCGCTGCCCGTCGGAGCTGACAAGGAACTCGAAGGTTTCCCGGGATAGCGTTTTGCAGCCAATCCCGGAACAGGATCAAAGCTTGGGGAGACAGGCATGGAACTTGGACTGGCGGGGCGAAAGGCCATCGTAACGGGGGCGTCGAAGGGCATCGGGTACGGTGTGGCCGAAGCGCTGGCAGGTGAAGGCTGCAGCGTGCATATCGTGTCACGCGATGCGAGCATGCTTGGCGATGCCGCCGAGCGGATCAGTTCCGCGACAGGTGCAAGCGTTAGCGCACACCCGATGGATCTTTCCCAGAGCGGTTCCGCGGAGAGCATACTCGCTGCGGTCGGTGCGCCCGACATACTGGTCAACAATGCCGGTGCGATCCCGGGCGGCGACCTGCAGACGATCGACGAGGCGCGCTGGCGCGAGGCGTGGGATCTCAAGGTGTTCGGCTACATCAACATGGCGCGCCAGGCCTACGCTGCGATGAAGAGCAAAAACGGCGGCGTGATCTGCAACGTGACGGGCCTGGCCGCGGACCGGACTGATTTCTCCTACATCGCCGGCACGGCCGGAAATGCGTCCCTCAACGCATTCACCAAGGCATTGGGGAGCTACTCGTTGGAAGACGGCATCCGGGTGTTTGCCGTCAGCCCCGGCCCGGTGGAAACCGAACGGCTGGTCACCCTCATGAAGACGCGGGCCAAGGCCGAGACCGGTTCGGAAGACAATTGGCAGAGCTATCTGGGCGGCATGCCGCTGGGCCGCGCCGCCAGGGTTGCAGAAGTTGCGGATGTGGTCACGTTCCTGGTCTCTGACCGGGCATCATACATTTCGGGGACCGTCCTCAATGTCGATGGCGGCCACGGTTCGCGCGGTGGCAGCTTTTCGAAATAGGCAAATGCAAAGGCGGGTGATGGCGGATATCGAACTCAAACACGCTGATCAGGGCAGCGGCGCGCCGGCGATCGTGTTGATCCACGGTTTTTGCAGCGGCCCGGAAGACTGGCAACCGCAGGCCGATCACCTGGCGGGGCGGCACAGAGTGATCTCGGTGGCGCTGCGCGGCCATGGCATCTCAGAGCGCGGCAGCGCTCCGATGGGCATGGAGCAACTCGCGCGCGACTGCCTCGAGCTGGTGCGTGCAAAGGGCCTCGACAGGGTGGTCTTCGGCGGTCACAGCATGGGAACCAGAATCGCTTTGGAGGCGTGCCGGCAAGCGCCTGAAACGGTGAACGGGCTGATCCTTCTCGACGGTAGCAACGCGACGGCAATGGCCGATGCAGAAACGGCCTTGGCCGGCTTCAGGACCGTGGTTGCCGAACAGGGCTATGCCGCCTTTGCCGAAGCGCTTTTTGCGCAGATGTTCTACGACCCTCAGCAAGATGAATTGAAACAGCGGCTCATTGCACGAGCGCTCAAGGTCCCGGAGGAAACGGGTCGTCCGCTTTATGAAAACCTCATCAAATGGGATGGCGCAGTTGCCCGATCAGCCATTGCCGGCGCCAACGTGCCGATCCTCGTGGTGCAGTCGACGACGCGCGATGCGGCGGGCGGGCGACGCGCACTGAAGCCCGGAGAAACGGGCGCATACGAAGCGTTAGTGCTGGAGCATGCCCCACATGCCGACATTGTCGCAGTGCCCGGTGTCGGGCATTTCACGATGCTGGAAGCGCCCGACGAGGTGAACGCGGCAATCGATAAATGGCTGGAAAAGAACAACCTGCGCAGCTAAGGCGCGGTATCTGACAAACGGGGAATGCACAATGAAACTGATGATGTTTGAGGACGGTGCCGGCCAGTCTCTCGGAGCTGTGGTTGGCGATGACGTCGTCCGCCTCAAGACTGCGGATGTTTCCTTGCCCAACGATCTCTTGGCGCTGATCAGCGGCGGTGCCGAGGCCGTTGAACGCGCACGGGCGGCGGTGGCCAACGCCGGTGCAAATGCGCGCCTGGCTCTCAGTGACGTTCGCCCGGCACTGCCGATCGCGCGGCCCGAAAAATTCATCTGCGTTGGGCTTAACTACGCGCTGCATGCCAAGGAAGGCGGGCACGACATCCCGAGCTATCCTTCGTTTTTTCTGCGCGTTGCAAGTTCGCTGGTTGCTGCCGGGGCCCCGGTCTTGCGCCCGCGATGTTCCGAGCAGCTCGACTATGAATGCGAACTGGCGATCGTGATTGGCAAAGGCGGCCGGCACATCGAGGAGGCGGACGCACTTGAGCACGTGTTCGGCTATACAATCTTCAACGACGTCTCGGTACGAGATTTTCAACGCAAGACATCGCAGTGGACACCCGGCAAGAACTTCGATGGCACGGGACCGCTCGGCCCCTGGGTGGTGAGCGCGGACGAGTTGCCGGCAGGGGCGTCCGGCCTCAGGATCACAACGCGGGTCAATGACCAGACGATGCAGGATTCCAATACCTCGGACATGATCTTCTCGACGGCGCGAACGATTGCGCTGCTTTCGGAATTCATGACATTGACGCCTGGTGACATTATCGCGACCGGCACGCCGAGTGGCGTGGCGCATGCGCGCAAGCCGCCGGCATGGATGAAGGCCGGCGACAAAGTCGAAGTGGAAATCGAGGGCATCGGCGTGCTTGCCAACCCGGTTGTCGACGAAACTTGACGGCGGATCGACGCGCCATAGTCTTTCAGGTTGAGCTGAAACCATGCCGCTCCCTCTCCCGACCGCCCAACACAATATTGCCGTCGGCGGTCGGGAGGGGGAGCGGGCCGGCGATGCGATTTCGCATAGGGCGCATACTTTAAGGCAAGCCACGGAGCCGGCGCTGCTCGGCGATGATGCGGACGATCGTTGCTATGTTGGTCAGCGGCCAGCGGCGTTGCCAAATGCGGCCATCGTGCTCCTTGATCTTCATGTGCAAGGTGCGGGCAGACGACCACCGCTGCAGGATCGCCTCGGCCGCGGCGCCAGCATAAATGCATTTTGCCGTTGGGCACTGAGCAACCGCCATGGCCTCGCGCGTGCCGTCCGCCCTTTCTATCTGCATGGTGACGTCGCGGGCAAACGACAGGCCCGGCTCGATGTCAAACGTGATGACAGGTTCGGCTTCCCCTTTGCCTCCGGCTGACCTGCGATAGAGCAAATCGACCATCGCTGCGCGGAACTTCGGAGGCAGGCTGTATGGGTCGACATACTGCACGTAGCAGCGCGGATCTGTGCCGTCCGGTGCGGTATCGCAGGCAACATCCCACCAACCGTCGAATACCTGCTTGAAGGTGATGAGGCGGCCTGGCAGCGTGCCACTCTGTGCCGACGCCGATGCGGCCAAGGTCGCGGCTGCGATCAACAGCGCAGTCAGTGCCAAGCCAACACTGTAGGTGAAGTTGGTTCGTCCAGGCCGGGTCACTCGGAAATCCTCTCACGTCGCCCGTGCGACAGTTCAGGGCGCGAGATGGTCGCTGGCAATTCACTTCGCAGTGAGGTGGAAGCATTCCGCAGACTACCGAACCGTGACGTTCAGGCGCTGGACGGCATTGTTGCCGAAGCCGGAAATGTCAAAGCGAGGCTCGTCGGGCTGGACCTCGCCATTGCTGTCAGTGGCGCGGCAGGTCAGTTCATGCTCTCCTGGGGTTGCCTGCCAGTCGCATGTCCATCCCTGCCAGGCGTAAGGGCCCGTCGGCGGTTCGAGGGCGGCTTCACGCCAGGCGCCATCGATTGCGACCTCGACCTTGGCAATGGCAGCGCCGGTACCCGACCAGGCGCGTCCGAATAGCGTGACTGGGCCACTTTCGACCAACCTGGCGCGCGTGTAGACGTCCGGCATACCAGGCGGCACCATCAGCGACTTCACTCGGATGGTCGTTACCGGCGTGCCGGGATCTTCGGAACTGTGGCGATAAACGTAGGTTCCGACCTGCTGGTGACCATCGAAAGGCCGGTCAATGACTTCGATGCGATCGAGCCACTTGACGCTTGCCATGCCGTACCAGCCAGGCACGATGAGGCGCAGCGGAAATCCGTGCTGCGGCAGGAGCGGCGCACCGTTCATGGCCCAAACGACGAGCACATCCTCGGCCAGCGCCTCATCAGGTGAGAGGCTGCGGCCGTAGTCGTGTTCATGGCCACCGCCGAAACCATGGTCTGTGCCATAGAATACGACGTCGTGCGCGTTTGCCGCGAGGCTGGCTTCCTCGAGCAGTCCCCTGAGCGGGGTTCCGGTCCATTCCGCGGTGCCAACGGCTTCGTGGTGCCAGGGCTGGCTCTGATAGCGCGGTGAAACCTCGGCGCGGCCGTTTCCGGCGCACTCCATGGTAAAGCGAAGCGTTCGTTCCGGGCGCTGCTTCAGGTCAGCGAGGGAAAGCGTCAGTGGCCTGTCGACGAGGCCGCTGATGCTGAGTGTCCAGTCCTCGGGCGAGGCGACGAACGGTACGTCAAAATGAATGAGAAGATAGTGCAGGCCAGCGGGCGTCAGATCATAGCGCAACGCCTCGAGCAAGGTGCCCTGATTGCGGTTGGCCAGACGAACTTCATTGCGTGAGAATTCACCTTCGGTGAGAGGCGGTTTGGCCGGATTGAAGAAGGGGTGATGAGCACTGGACACAGGCGGATACCACGATGAAAGTTGGTGATGTCGTCACTTGGCGGGGATGTTGCCCGTCGGGGTATCGCGGCAAAGCGACCGCAACCCAATAGCGTTCCTTGCATCTGCGGGCAACTCGCGACTTGCAGAACCCGATCGGAATCGAGGGAAGGCCGAACGCATGTCCGTTGGCCTGCCAGGGCACGATTTGCATATGGCGCAGATGTCTGGCCGCGAGTGAATTTCGGCTCGTGGTGTTTTTGCTTGGATTTCGCGTGTTGGCGTTCAGTGAAAATCGCGCGAGTTCGGGATGATGCGGACATTGCGGGGATGACGGCGCGGTGTGCGTTCGGGGACGGAATTGGCAACCTCGTCCGACGGGCTCGACAGGTTCGACGACAATTCGGTTCCGGACCGTGACAACAATCGCAGCTTTGCGGAATGGTCTTCGAGCTGTTGGGCAACCACATGCACAACGCCGTCATGAGACTGGACCCGGCCTTTGATGACGATAAGCCTGCTGGCCATGGCCACCTTGCGATATTTTTCAAACGTCTTCGGCCAGACGACCACATTGGCAACGCCGGTTTCATCTTCAATGGTCATGAACATGACGCCTTTGGCTGTGCCGGGGCGCTGGCGAACGAGAACGACGCCGGCGACACGAACATACGCACCGTCATCGAGCTCGCGCGATATCTTCGTGCACACGCACCGGGCAGCATCGAACACGGAACGCAGAAGCGCCATCGGGTGTGCCTTCAGCGAAAGACGCAATGTCTGATAATCGGCAACGACATGCTCGGACAACGGCATATCCGGCAGCTCGACGTCGGGCTCTCGACCCTCATCATGCGTGTGGGCATGGGCGAACAGGGGAAGCCGTTTTGCCTTTGAAAGACCACGGACCTTCCAAAGCGCCTGACGCCGGTCGAGCCCCAGGGAACGGAATGCGTCGCCATCTGCAAGCCGTTCAAGGGCGGAGGCCGGCACCTCGGAAAGATATAAAACGTCCTCCAGCCGGATATACTTTTCATCGCGTGCAGAGACGATGGCAAGCGCGTGATCTTTGCTCAAGCCGCTGACCTGGCGCATGCCAAGACGCAAAGCGTAACGGCCATTGCCGATGGGCTCCAGCGTGCTGTCCCAATCGCTCATATTGATGTCGACGGCACGCACTTCGACACCGTGATCGCGCGCGTCACGTACGATCTGGGCAGGAGCATAAAAGCCCATGGGTTGAGAGTTCAAAAGCCCGCACGCGAAAACCTCGGGGCGATGGCATTTGAGCCACGAGGAAACGTAGGCGAGCAGCGCAAAACTCGCCGAGTGGCTCTCCGGGAAGCCGTACTCGGCGAAGCCCTTGATCTGGTTGAAGCACTGGCGCGCGAACGCTTCGTCATAACCGCGTTCCGTCATTCGGGAGATCATCAGATCCTCGAACGTATGAATCGTTCCCGCGCGCCGGAACGTTGCCATGGCGCGGCGCAGACCGTTGAGCTCTGCGGATGAAAACCGGGCAGCCTTCATGGCAAGGCTCATGGCCTGTTCCTGAAACAGCGGCACGCCGAGGGTTTTGCCGAGCACGTTTTTCAATTCGTCTTTCTCACCATGTTCCGGTGCAGGTGAGGGAATGTGGACGGGGTCCAATCCCTTTCGGCGACGCAAGTAAGGGTGGACCATGCCGCCCTGAATGGGGCCCGGGCGGACGATGGCGATCTCGATTACGAGGTCGTAGAAATTCTTCGGCCTGAGGCGCGGGAGCATGCTCATCTGCGCGCGGCTCTCGATCTGGAAAACGCCGAGCGTGTCGGCGTTCTGGATCATCTCAAACGTCGCCTTGTCGTCTGCCGGAAAGAAGCTTGCCATATCGCGGTCTTCGCCGTAATGCGCCTTGAGCAGATGCAGGCATTTCTGGATGCAGGTCATCATGCCAAGGGCGAGCACGTCGACTTTCAAAATTCCGAGAGCATCGAGATCATCCTTGTCCCACTCGATGAAGGTGCGATCCTGCATCGCGGCGTTGCCGATCGGGACGACCTCGCAAAGCGGATCTTGCGTCAAAACAAAACCGCCTACGTGCTGAGACAGGTGACGCGGAAAACCGATGAGTTGCGAGGTCAGGGCCAGTGTCCGGCGCAGTGTCAGGTCCTGCGGGTCGAGACCTGCTTCGCGCACGCGGTTTTCCGGGATTGCGCTGTCCGACGTTCCCCAGACCGTTCCGACAAGCGCAGACGTGATGTCTTCCGACAGGCCCATGACCTTGCCGACTTCGCGTGTGGCACTGCGCGAACGATACGAAATGACGGTTGCGGCAATGCCGGCACGCTCGCGGCCGTAACGCTCATAGATGTGCTGCATGACCTCTTCGCGCCGTTCGTGCTCGAAGTCGACGTCGATGTCGGGTGGCTCCTTGCGCTCGCGCGAGATAAAACGTTCGAAGAGGAGATCGATTTCCGTCGGGTCGACCGCGGTGATGTGAAGACAGTAGCAAACTACGGAATTTGCTGCCGAACCGCGGCCCTGGCACAGGATTTCGCGTTCACGCGCCCAGTGGACGATGTCATGCACCGTGAGAAAGTAAAGCGGGAAGTTCAACTCGTCGATGAGGGCGAGTTCTTTTGCAAGTGTTGCACGAACCTTTTCAGGAATGCCCTCGGGGTAGCGCATTGCCGCCCCCGCCCAGGCCAGATCTTCCAAATGCTGCTGGGGTGTCTTGCCAGCGGGGACAGGTTCGCGCGGATAATTGTAGCGCAATTCTTCGAGGGAGAAGCGGCAGGTTTCGGCAATTTCAACCGTTCTTGAGACCGCGTCTTCGTGGCCACGAAACATCCGCGCCATTTCTGCCGGTGCGCGCAAGAAACGCTCGGCGTTGGCGTCGAGGTGAAAGCCGGCATCGGTCAGCGTGCAGCGTTCGCGGATGCACGTGACGACATCCTGTAGCGCGCGGCGTTCCGGCGTGTGGTAGAGCACATCGCCTGTTGCGACGAGAGGCGTGCCGGCCTTTTGGGAGATTGCCGCCAGTTCCGCAATGCGGCGGCGGTCATTGCCTGCATACGTATGGCGGGCGGCAAGAAAACACGGGCGAGCGAGGCGGCCGGCAATGGCTCGCACATCCGTGACGAACGGATCGTGATCCCAGTGCCGTGGCGGTAGAAGAACAAAAATCTGACCATCTGCATGGTTGCAGACGTCTTCCAATGTGAGATGGCACAAACCTTTTTCACTGCGCCGCTTGCCATGGGTCAGAAGCCGCGACAGCCGGCCATAGGCCGCGCGATCTGCCGGGTAACACAACAGACTCGTACTATCTTCCAGATCAAGTCGGCACCCGACGATGAACGGGATCTGCGCTTGCTTGGCGGCGATGTGACCGCGCACCACGCCGGCAAGCGTATTGCGGTCCGTGATGGCGATGGCGGAATGTTCGAGTTGCGCTGCCGTGTGCACCAGCTCGTGAGGATGCGAAGCACCGCGCAGAAAGGAAAAATTGCTTGTGGCCTGGAGTTCGGCGTAACGGATCATGATGGATGTTCCGTGTTAGGCGAACAGCCCGTGAATGTGCCATGTCGGCAACGTTTGTGGGCCGGCACCGTCCGTATCGCGATAAAGCCCTTCGCGGAACAGCCAAAAGCGTTGCCCTTTATCGTCTTCAACACGGTAATAATCGCGTGTGCGGTTCTGCCTTACCTGCCCATTTTGCAAACCATGCCACCACTGCGGTGCGATCCTTTCCGGGCCTTCTGCGCGGATGATCCGATGCGTCACGCGCCGCCAGGTAAAGCGCATTGGCGGGCCTTCCGGTACTTCGGCCATGACCTGTACCGGCTCGGGCCGCTCAAAGAGACGAAACGGCCGCAACGGTTTGACGGGACCAGCTTGTGCTTTCAACGGCGCCTTTTCGATCGCCGGCGTGCGGGCTTCCGCGCGTTCGGGGATATGGCTCGCGAGCGGCGTTGTGCGCCAAACATTGTGCGAGCCCAACCGGTTGGAGAGCCGGTCGATGAGTTGATTGACATTGCTATTGTCGCCGTCTTGCCCCGGGCTTTTCAAAAGCACCGTCTGGTGGACACGTAGCGGCTCTGCCTTGTCGGCGGACAGGACCAGGCCATCGACGCCAAGGCCTGGATTTATCGTCCCGAGACGGTCTCTGAAAAGATGGGCCAGGTGGTCGACATCTCTCGAAGGGCGCGTGGCAATGGAGACACGCGAAACGCCACCGTCGGCGTGATAGGCACAGAACGTCAAAACCGTTGCGCCTTTTTGTTCTCGCTCCATGCGCCGGCACAGGAGCTTGAGAAGCTTGTCGAGCCCAATATAAAAGCTCTGCGTTTCCAAAATCGGTTCGGCACAGGCGATTGATTCATGATAAGCCGGTGCCGGTCTCAAAGATACAAGCGGTTCGGAGACATGCCCGAGGGCCTGATCGATGCGGTGCAATACAGCTTCGCACGCCTCCCGCGATGCAAAGCGGCGCTTGAGACTTGCGCGCGGGATGGCATAGAGCGCCCCGATGGTTTTCAAGCCGAAGCGTTTGAGAAGATAAAGGACCTCTTCGTCAAGGCGCAGACCCTCAAGTGGCAGAGAGGCGAGCGCATCCGTCATTTCGTTTTCGTGAACGTTCACGCTGCCGGACTGGCGTGAGGTGGCAAACCGGGCAACTGCCCATGCCGTGCCGAGCGTCCCAGCCAAACCGAGACGGTTTGTAAAACCGATTTGACGCAATCTTGCGGTGAGGTCGCCAAGCAGGGCATCTTCCCCACCGCACAGATGTGCCGCACCGGTGATGTCGAGCCAGAGACCGTCCGTGCCGTCCGGGGCAACACTCGGCGTATAGCGCCGGCACCAGTCGGCGAGCTTTTTCAAGATGCGGGCATCGGCATCGGGATCGGCAGGCTGGGTGATGAGACAGGGCAGGAGGGCGCGCGCATCGGCAAGCCGCATGCCCCGGTGAATGCCGCAACGGCGTGCGTGTCCATTGGGTGCGGCAATGCGAATGCCGCGGGTTTCCTTTTCGACAAGGGCAAAGGCTTCCCGGTCAACCGGATGCAACGCGTCGCTCTGGTATGAAGAGCGGCGGGCCCGCCACTTCAGGCAATCCAGAGGAAAGCTTGTCAGCCAGATGGAAACGATACGTCTCATTGTTCCATTCCACGGTCCATTTTCCCGGCCGGCCGCCATGACACCGGATGAGTTCGAGATGCCAGCGCGGATGCCCCGGCACCTGAGATAGAAATGGATCGGCGCCGCCGGGTTCTGCAGAAATTCGCCAGCGGGTTTTTGCCGCGCTAACCGCAAGGTCGTGGTGCGGCCGCAACAGCAGAACAGGCGTTGCACCGGCTAAAGACGCCAGCTGCAAACGGCGCGTCTGCGTGAAGGAGGCGGTGTCGATTTCTCCTATGATGGCAAGAAGGCTTGCAGAACGCGCACCCTCCTCCAAGGCCCACAGGGCGTCTTTGGTTTTGTGTGCCCGGGCAAAAAGAAAGCGTTCTGCGTCAAACCCAAAAGCCTTCAGGCCAGCGCTATAGAGAGGGCCGAATTCGTTTTGCATGCGAGCCGATTGGCACCAAAGAATGGGCGCCGTCGACAGTGGCTGCGAAACCTCTGCGAGCCGTTTCACCAAAGCCAGAAGCAAGCCTGAGGCTGCTGCGGTGTCGGCGTGGGTGGTCCCTGAAAACTCATGCAGGCCGTAGCGGTTCAAACCACACGTGGGAAGTGCTGCATCGATATTCGGAATCTGCGTACACCAGGGCGGAAGCCGTGCCTCATGATCGCGCTTTGCGTTCTCTATATGCTTTGAAACCGACCGTCTTTCGGTTGCCGCGATCAAGTGGCGCAAGGCCATGATCTTCGCTTTATGCCCGGAATGCCGTTTGGACGTCCCAACAGGCTTGGAAAGGTGTTCGCCTAACTCCTCGAAACGCACTACGCTACCTCTCCGGTTCGGACAAGGGTAGGTATGGCGCAGGCACGTCAGCGCATGACATGCGTGCGGCACATGGCTTACCCATGCCGTTTCATGACGAAATATCGCTGTTGCAGGCCATCTGCCGCCACGCCGCTCGAGCTATGCTCCTCGACATGACTTCCAGACGTTGCTTCCAGACGCTTCAGACTTAGCTGGAACCCTGCCACTGCCCTCCGGATCGCCCGAACCACGACCTATGGGTGGCCGGGAGGGCAGTGTGCAGGCGATGCGATTTCGTGCCTAAGGCGAAAAAAGATCCAGAAGACGACCATGACCTCCTCCAGCAGGTTTGATCCCACAAACGCGAACTCGGTATGCACGGAACAATTTAGAACAAAAAGAGAACACACGCAATAGTCAAAAGAACAAGATCCTCCACGTCTCGAGACACGTCAGGGACGGCGCCGCGGTATTCGGGCTGCCTCTGGCAGCGCCGGGCCTTAACGTCACTCGCCAAGCCTGCCGGCAGCGATATACTCTCACCACCTTGAAATCGGGAGATCGGATATGGATTGGGCCGGGATTGCAGACGAACTGGAGGGGCTCCTGAAGCTGCGCTCCATACCGTTCGCAATGAAACTCTTCGAACGCCAGGCAGATATGGAGGCCATCCCGCGAATCCGCCGGCCAGATGCCGTACACACGCTCGACCAAGTGGTGGCGCAGGCCTCGCGACTGGGGCGCACCGTCGGCGTGACGGCCGATGATCTGGTGGGCGCGCAATGCCGGGCCGTCGTCGGCCTCGGGCGGGCCAAGGACCCGGCCTGGATGTCCGGCAAGCATATGGTCGGCGTTTGGTTCGAGGATGATGCCGGCGCAGCCGAGCACCAGGCGGCGATGCACTGTGTCGAGGACGGCATCTACGAGGCACTGGCCGTTTCGCCACTGTCGTCCGGCCGGCTCGACCCGCCCGATATCGTGCTCTTCTATGCAACGCCCGGAGCGATGATCTATTTCATCAACGGTCTGCAGTGGTCGGGCTATAAGCGCTTCGACTGGTCGGTCGTCGGCGAGTCGGCCTGCGCGGACAGCTGGGGTCGTGCGCTCAAGCTGCGCGAGCCGTCGCTCTCCATCCCCTGTTTTGCCGAACGGCGCTACGGCGGCGTGCTCGACGATGAAATGCTGATGGCGCTGCCACCGGACGATCTCGAAAGGGCGATCGCCGGCATGAAGGCGCTGGCCAAGAACGGTTTTCGCTATCCATTCCCGCAGTATGGCATTCAGCAGGACGTGCGCGCCGGGATGGCTGTCAGCTACGGCGAACGCAAATGACGCCAGTACTACATCCCGATGCGTCGGGTCGTATTTGAAACCGGAGAATACATCATGAGCAAGCGTTTGCTGGTGCCTGTCGCCTCCTCGCTCGGCCTCGGCGCCGCAGACAAGATTGCAGATGCTGCGTTGGCGGCAGCGCGCGCGGCTGAATTGTTGCCGCTGACCATCGCCATCGTCGACAGCGGTGGGCAACTGGTGGTGCTGAAGCGTGAGGACGGATGCGGGATCGTGCGCAGCGAGATTGCAATCGGCAAAGCGTGCGCAGCGCTCGGAATGGGTGAGGCAAGCCGCACGCTGCGAGACCGCCTCAAAGATCGCCCCGCATTTCAGGCGGCAATCTCTGCGGCCTCGGACGGACGGTTCGTGGCGGTTCCAGGAGGCGTGCTGGTGCTTGATGGAGACGGTGCTGCGATCGGCGCCGTCGGCATCAGCGGCGATGCATCGGACCGCGATGAATATGCCGCAATTGCGGGCATCAAGGCAGCCGGGCTTGCAAGCCATCCTGCGGAACCGGTCGAGAACTGGCAGGGTGCAGGGCTTTAGAGCCAAGCAATTACGGCGCGCTGCACGCGCTCTTCGGCCGTCACGCGGGCAGGGCGGTCTCGTGGATATGTAGCCAGGTCAGACGACCCGATGCGGGTTTGTGGCGAAACAGCACGGTCGAAACGCGCGTATTGGACGATGGCACCGTGTTGCGCGCGCCGGTCTGGTGTTCGTGATAGGTCGCCAGGACGAGACCATCCGGGCCGTCGCGACTCTCCCCAGTCCAACGCACGACAACATCCGATATCGTGATTTCGAACCTGGGATTGGCTGCGAACGCCTGCCTGATGGGCTCGAGCAATTCTTCGCGTGTCAGCGTGCGTCCCGATGGCTGGATATTGACGAGGCCAGGCTCAAACCGGCCCGCCAGTTCGGCATCGAACCGGGTCGCGTCGCGCGCGCCCTCACCGCGAAACCAAGCGGCAATAGAGCTGTGCACGGCTTCTACCTCGTCGCGCACGCGGGACATAATCTCTTCTCCGTGCAGTGGCATTGCGGCAGTCCTTCCCGACGGCTAGTCAATAAGGGATATCGATACAGCATAGGCCAACCAGACGAGAGATGCGCCTGCTATGAGCGGAACCGATCGTGACCAGGCGCCATCCGTTGGCGGGCATGCAGCCTTGTTCGTGTTCCTAACGGTCGTGCTCGACTCGATGGGGCTCGGGATCATCATCCCGGTGTTGCCTGACCTCATTCGCGAAGTCACCTCGCTCGGGCTCGACGGGGCAGCGCTGTGGGGCGGATGGCTGTCGTTTTCCTATGCCATCATGCAGTTCCTATGCGGACCAACGATCGGAAACCTGTCAGACCAGTTCGGTCGCAGACCGGTTCTACTCGTCTCGCTCGGTGTGTTGACCGTCGACTACCTGATCATGGCGATCGCGCCGTCGCTTTTCGTGCTGTTCGTCGGGCGCATCCTTGCAGGTGTCGCGGCAGCAACCTATTCGACGTGCAATGCTTTCGTCGCAGACGTCAGCCGACCGGGAGAGCGGGCCAAGAATTTCGGGCTGCTTGGTGCCGGCTTCGGTCTCGGCTTCGTGATCGGTCCGGTGATCGGTGGACTGGTGGCGGAATGGGGGACGCGGGCGCCATTCTATGCCGCAGCCGGGCTGGCCTTCGCCAATTTCTGTTACGGCTTGTTCGTACTGCCTGAATCGCTTGCGCCGGAACGCCGACGCGCATTCGACTGGCGCCGCGCCAACCCGCTCGGTGCCTTTTCGCAGATGCGCAAGACGCCGACGGTTGCGTGGTTTCTTCTCACCCTCTTCCTGTTCGACATCGCGCACTTTGCCTATCCGGCGGTTTGGGCCTACTTCACCAAGGAGGCGTTCGGCTGGTCAAGCGCTGAGGTCGGGCTGTCACTTGCCGCCGTCGGCGTCGGGTTCGTCGTTGTTCAGGGCTGGCTGATCCGGGTGCTGCTGCCCTTGATCGGAGAAGTGAATACGGCCTTTGCCGGCTTCTTTTTCAACGTCCTGAGCCTTGTGGCGATGGCATTCGTCAGCGAGGGCTGGATGGTCTACGTCATCCTGCCATTCACGGCACTGAGCGCGATCCTGACGCCCGCGCTCACGGGCCTCATGTCGAACCGCATCGCGGACAACGCACAAGGTGAGTTGCAAGGTGCAATGACGAGCGTCAGCGCCATTACGCTCGTCATTTCACCGCTAATGATGACGCAGCTGTTCGGCTACTTCGCGGGTCCCGCGGCGCCCGTCTATTTTCCGGGCGCGCCATTCCTGGCCGCAGCCCTCATCACCGCCGTTGCCGTAATTCCGTTCGTTGTCGGGCTGAGGCGCAGTGCCCGAGCTGCCGCGACGTCCCCAAATCTGTGAATCAATGCCTTAACGCAGCTTGCCTGCTAGTCTAATGCAATGATCTCGCATTGATCCGGGCCCGGCTGGCTTGGACCTTTCCGGCGAGCACGAGACGGGCGGGCGATGTCACGACGCAAGAAGGACGGTGCAGGAGAGGGCAAGACGCAGCCCGGCGTCACGCCGTCGATGGCGCAATATCTCGAAATTAAGACGGCCAACCCGGACAGCCTGTTGTGGTACCGGATGGGCGACTTTTACGAATTGTTCTTCAACGATGCCGTCGTCGCCGCCGAAGCGCTCGGAATCGTGCTCACCAAACGCGGCAAGCATCTGGGCGAAGACATTCCGATGTGCGGCGTGCCGGTGGTGCGTGCGGACGAGTATCTACAGCGGTTGATCCGGCAAGGCTTCCGGGTCGCGGTCTGCGAGCAGCTCGAAGACCCGGCCGAGGCGCGCAAGCGCGGCTCCAAGGCCGTCGTGCACCGCGATGTCGTCCGCCTGGTAACGCCGGGAACGCTGACCGAGGACGCGCTGCTTGATGCCAAGGCGCGCAACTACCTCACGGCTGTTTTCCAACGCCCTGGCGACGGCCGCGAATTCGCACTTGCCTCGCTCGACATCTCGACGGGGGAGTTCGAGATCGGTGCGGTTGCCGGTGCAGACCTTTCCGGCGAGCTCGTTCGCTTATTTCCGGGTGAGATCATCGCGCAGGACGACCTTCTGCAGGACACGGACCTCGCGCGCACTGGCGCGCTGATTTCCGCGGCGCTGACGCCGGTTGCTGAGGCGATGTTCGACAGCCTCGCCGGAGAACGCATGATGGGCGATCATCTTGGTGTTTCCGATCTCGGCGCATTCGGAACGTTCTCGCGCGGCGAGTTGGCTGCCGTCGGCGCGCTGCTCAAGTACGTCGAACTTACTCAGATCGGTAAACGTCCGACGGTTCGGCCACCGCGACGTTCGGGCAGCGGCGCAACGATGATGATCGACGCTGCCAGCCGTGCGAACCTCGAACTGGTGCGTTCCACGAGCGGAGATCGCCAAGGCAGCCTGATTGCTGCGATCGACCGAACGGTGACCGGTGCCGGTGCGCGCGAACTGGCGGCGCGGATCGCAAGCCCGCTAAGCGCCCTTCAGGACATTGCGGCGCGGCAGGATGCCGTCGGTTTCTTCGTTGAGCATGCGCAACTTCGAGACGATCTCAGGCGTGAACTGCGCGGTGCACCGGATGTGGCTCGCGCCATTTCACGGCTGGCCCTGCAACGTGGCGGACCGCGCGACCTTGGCGCGGTGCGCGACGCGCTCGCCGTTGCACAGCGCTGCGCGGGCCTTATTCAACAGGCAGGCATGCCTGTAGGTCTTCCGCAGGCTCTAGGTCAGCTGGTCGATGCCCTCCTCAAGCCGCCGCCGGAGCTGGGAGCTGCCTTGGTCGATGCGCTGGTCGATGAGCTGCCGGCACTCAAGCGCGACGGCGGCTATATTCGTCCGGGCCATGACGCCGCGCTGGATGAGGCCAAGACGCTACGCGACGACAGCCGCAAGGTGATGGCAGGCCTCGAAGTCAAGTATGCCGAAACCGCCGGCGCGAAGTCGCTGAAGGTCCGCCACAACAACATCCTCGGCTACTTCATCGAAGTGACGGCGGCCAATGCCAAACCGTTGATGGAAGAGCCGCTCTCGGACCTCTTCCGGCATCGCCAAACGATGGCCAACGCGGTGCGGTTCACGACCGCGGAACTGGCCGAGATCGAGGGGCGCATTGCATCCGCGGCCGACCGGGCGCTGGCGCGCGAACAGGAGATATTCTCGCAGCTTGCGCAAATGATCGGTGCACAAGAGCGCGCGTTGTCGGAACTCGCAGCGGCGCTGGCGGACCTCGATTGCACAGCTGCCCTCGGCGCGCTTGCCGTCGAGGAGAATTACACGCGTCCGATTGTCGATGAAACGCTCACGTTCGATGTGCGCGGCGGCCGCCACCCTGTCGTCGAACAGGCGCTGAGGCGCGATCTTGCCGGACCATTCATCGAAAACGACTGTTGCCTCATCGCGCCGTCCGATTCAGACCGACCGCCCGGCTTCGATGATCCGGCATTCGGGCGGATCTGGCTGGTTACGGGCCCCAACATGGCGGGCAAGTCAACGTTCCTGCGTCAGAACGCGCTGATTGCCCTGATGGCGCAGATCGGGTCATACGTACCGGCACAGTCGGCGCATATCGGCATCGTCGACCGGCTGTTTTCGCGGGTCGGCGCATCGGACGACATCGCCAGCGGCCGATCAACCTTCATGGTCGAGATGGTCGAAACGGCGGCCATTCTGAACCAGGCGAGCGAACGCTCGTTCGTCATCCTCGACGAGATCGGCCGTGGAACGGCGACGTTCGACGGGCTCTCGATCGCGTGGGCGACGGTCGAGCACCTGCATGGGGTCAACCAGTGCCGGGCACTGTTTGCGACACACTATCATGAACTCACGATACTGGCAGACAAGCTGGGCGAGGTCGCCAACGTCACCGTCGATGTCAAGGAATGGAAGGACGACATCGTGTTTCTGCACAAGGTCAAGCCCGGCGCCGCGGACCGCTCCTATGGTATTCACGTTGCGCGGCTCGCCGGCCTGCCGGCTGCCGTGACCCGCCGCGCCAACGAGGTACTTGCGCGGCTCGAGGCGGATCATGCCGGGGGACAGAGCGGTGCGATGTTGGAAGATCTGCCCTTGTTTGCCGCTGCGGCGCCGGCACCGCAGCAAAGTGCGTCCCGTCTCACCGAAGCGGTCGATGCCATTAACCCCGACGAATTGACACCGCGATCAGCGCTCGAACTGGTGTATCGTCTGAAAGAGATCGCGCGCGACGAAATGGAATGAGTGTCATGAACAGTGTTGGCGAGCTGGAAGTTGCACCCTATTTCGATCCCATGGCGCTGCGCTCGGAACTGACTGCGATCTTCAAGAGCGCCGACAGCGCCGACAGTGGCAGGCCAATCGTTCTAAGGCGGCTCAAGGAACTGACGAAAGAAGCGCAGCGGGCGGCGCGTGCCAAACTGATGGTCGACGGCAACGGCGCGGCCTGCGCCGAAGGGCTTTCCATCTTTCAGGATGAACTTATCCGGCTGATCTTCGACTACACCGTGCACCACGTCTATCACGCGGCGACGGGACGATCAGACGATGAGGACATGGCGATCGTGGCAACGGGCGGTTACGGGCGCGGCATGCTGGCGCCGGGATCGGACGTCGATTTGCTGTTCTTGCTGCCCTACAAGCAGACGCCTTGGGTTGAAAGCGTGGCAGAATATATCCTCTATCTGCTCTGGGACCTGGGCTTCAAGGTCGGCCACGCGACGCGGACGATCAATCAATGCGTGGCACTTGCAAAGTCAGATTCGACAATACGGACATCTCTGCTCGATGCACGGTTCATTCTCGGTGATGCAAATCTGTTTGCAACGTTCGAGCACCGTTTCCGTGACGACGTCGTAGCAGGGACGGCACGCGAATTCATCGCAATGAAGATGGCGGAGCGCGACTCGCGGCACAAACAGACCGGTGAAAGCCGCTATCTGGTGGAGCCAAACGTCAAAGACGGCAAGGGCGGCCTCAGAGACCTGCACACCTTGCACTGGCTCAGCAAGTACGTTGCCGGCGGCACTGTCGGTGCTGACACGGTGGCCAACGGGACCTTCACCGAAGAAGAAGCCGCAACGTTCCGGCGTTGCCGCGATTTCCTGTGGACCGTGCGCTGCCACCTGCACTTCGAAGCAGGCCGTGCCGAGGAGCGACTGTCGTTCGACCTGCAGCCGATCCTCGCGGAAAACCTATGCTACCGCGAAGGGGACGGGCTCCGGGCGGTCGAGCGCTTCATGCGCCATTACTTCCTGATCGCCAAGGACGTTGGAGAACTCACCGCCATCCTGTGCGCGAACCTCGAAATCCAGCAACTGGTGACGGCGCCGCGCCTGCAACGCTTTCTTAACCCGCTCAATTGGGCGACCCGCCGCGAAATCCGGAAGACGACCGAATTTCGCATCGACGATGATCGCATCAACGTTTCTGATCGGGGCGTATTCGAACGTGATCCGGTGAACCTTATCCGCATCTTCCATCAGGCGGAGCAAACCGGCACATTCTTTCATCCCGAGGCGATCCGGCTGATGAGGCAGTCGGTGAGGCTGGTCGACGACAAAGTGCGCGGCAACAATGAAGCCAACCGGATATTTCTGGAACTCTTGTGTTCACGGCGGTCGCCGGAGATCTCGCTCCGGCGCATGAACGAAGCCGGTGTTCTCGGCCGATTCATTCCCGAATTCGGTCTCGTCGTGTCGATGATGCAGTTCAACATGTATCATCACTTCACGGTGGACGAGCACCTCGTCCGAACCGTCGGTCAGCTCACCGCGATCGAAGATGGCGAACTGGCTGACGAGCTGCCGCTTTCCACCGAAATCGTGTCGTCGATCCAGAGCCGGCGGGCGCTCTACGTCGCAGCGTTCCTCCACGACGTTGGCAAGGGGCGCAAAGAAGACCACTCGATCGTCGGTGCCGAGATCGCCAAGGACGTCTGCCCACGGCTCGGCCTCACGAAGGCAGAGACCGATACGGTCTCATGGCTGGTCCGCGAACATCTGACCATGAGCGATGTGGCCCAGCGCCGCGATCTGGCCGACCCGAAGACGATCCGGGATTTCGCCGACATCGTGCAAACACCGGAGCGCCTGAAGTTGCTGCTGCTGTTGACGGTCGCCGACATTCGCGCGGTCGGGCCCGGAACATGGAACGGCTGGAAGGGGCAGCTGCTGCGCGAGCTTTACTACGAGACCGAGGTTGTCGTGTCCGGCGGACATACCGCGGTCACACGCAAGACGCGCGAGGAGAACGCGAAAGCGGAATTGCGCGAGCGGCTCGGCAGGCTTTCGAACTTCGCGGATGCGGACATCGAGAATTTTGTCGAGCAGCAATACCCGGACTACTGGTTGAAGACGGATTGCGACAAACAAATCGCTCACGCGCAACTCATGCGCGAAGCACGGGAGACCGGCCGGCAGCTGGCGACGTCGTTCAAATCCGACGCATTCAAGGGCATGACGGAACTGGCGATCCTGGCGCCAAACCATCCCCGCCTTCTGGCGCTCTTTGCAGGGTGTTGCGCGGCAGCGGGCGCCAACATTATCGGTGCGCAGATTTCCTCGACGCGGGATGGTTTCGCGCTCGACACGTTCCTGCTGCAGCGTGACTTCGACGACAATGCAGACGAGAACCGAAGGACGGCGCGGATTAGTGACACGATCGTCAAGGTTTTGACGGGCGAGGCGCATCTCAAGACATTGCTCGACCAGAGGCGGATGCCCGAGCCGCGCATTCATGCGTTCACGGTGGAGCCCGAGATCGTCATTTCGAACGTTCTTTCCGATCAGTTTACGGTCATCGAGGTTGCCGGCCTCGATCGGCCCGGCCTGTTGTACGACCTGACCAGTGCGATTTCCGATCTCAAGCTCGACATCACCTCGGCCCACATCACGACATACGGCGAAAAGGCAGTGGACGTTTTCTACGTTACCGATCTGACACACAAAAAGATTGTCGATCCGAACCGGCAGAAGGCGATTCGTGAGCGCCTGGAAAGCGTTTTGCAGAACGCCGAAAGTTTGGCGGCATAGATCATTTCCGCCCTAGCAGGCTGTTGATTTTCTCGCGGGTTGCCGCTTGTCGGCGAACATGATTCTGTTCTTGCAGGAATCGAGGAGGGCGCGATGCGGGGATCGGACAGGCAGTCGGGGTCGCTGTTCAGCTATGTGGATCTTGAGGAGCGGGTGCCGGCGCAGCATCCGCTGCGGGTGATCAAGGCGATCGTGGACGACGCGCTGGCATCGCTGGACGCTGATTTCGAGCGGCTCTACGTGGGATCCGGCCGGTCGTCGATCGCGCCGGAGCGGTTGCTCAGGGCCTCGCTGCTTCAGGCGTTTTACTCAGTGCGATCCGAGCGCCAACTGGTCGAGCAGATCGACTACAATTTGCTGTTCCGCTGGTTTGTCGGTCTCGGCATCGATGATCCCGTCTGGGACCATTCGACGTTTTCGAAGAACCGCGACCGGCTGCTCGAAGCCGATGTCGCAGCCAGGTTCCTCGAAGCCGTGTTGCGTCATCCACGTGTGAAGCGGTTCCTGTCGGACGACCACTTCTCGGTCGATGGCACGCTCGTCGAAGCGTGGGCGTCGATGAAGAGTTTCCGCGCGAAGGACGGGTCTGACGAACCGCCTGGGCCGGGCCGGAACGGCGAGCGGAACTTTCGCGGCAAGGCGCGCAAGAACGACACGCACGCCTCGACCACCGACCCTGACGCCAAGCTGTTCAGGAAGGGCAATGGGCGCGAAGCGAAGCTCTGCTTTATGGGCCACGTGCTGATGGAGAACCGTTCAGGCCTGATCGTGCAGGCAACGCTCAGCCAGGCCAACGGACGGGCCGAACGCGAAGCGGCGATCCGCATGATCGAACGCCATGCGCCGGGAACGCGCCGGCTGACGCTCGGCGCCGACAAGGGCTACGATGCCCAACCGTTCGCGGCCGAACTGCGCGCTATGAACGTGACGCCGCACATCGCGCAACATAACGCGGTGACCAAGACCGGCAAACGACGGCGCTCATCGGTCGATGGCCGTACGACACGGCATCCCGGCTACCCGGTCTCGCAGCGCATCCGAAAACGCATCGAGGAGCCGTTCGGCTGGGTCAAGACGATCGCGGGGCTCGCGAAGACGAAATTCAAAGGACGAAGACGCGTCGCCCACCAGTTCACCTTCGCGATGGCCGCCTACAACCTGATCCGACTGCCGAGACTGTTGGCCGAGGCGCCATAATGGGGCCGTTCGGAAAGCGTGGAAGCCGAGCAGAATTGGGGCTATTGGCGGCTCGTGTTGGCCACCAATGACGATGCGCTCGAGCAAATCGATGCTATCGTCGCCCCAAATTCAACAGCCTGCTAGGCAAAATCGCATCGCCGGCCCGCTCCACCTCCCGACCATCCCATACAATGATGCCAAGGGTGGTCGAAAGGGGAGCGGGATGGTGTCAGTTCAGCCTGAAAGACTGTAGCCCCGACCTCGTGTCCGAGTTCGAGAATTTTGATTGTGGTAAATCAGAATTCTGATGGTCGGCACGCAGTACGGCAATTCTCAGGTTTCGACATCTCCAGTACGCTTTCGGGTGACTGCAGCCTATCGACGCCAATGTTGCGAACCGCAGGCGGGCGAGCGCGTTTGGAGGAAGACGAATGGTGCACAGTCTCGCAGGTCGCCGTGTCCTGATCACCGGTGCAGCCGGCGGGTTCGGGCGGGTGTTGACGAACGGCTTTGCCGCAGCGGGCGCCAAAGTGCTTGCATGTGATGTGGACCAGGGCGGGCTGGAAGACTTGCAGACGGCGATACATTCTGCGGGCTTGAGCGAGAATGTGACGCCCCATCGGCTCGACATTTCCGACTGGGAAGCGTGTGCGGCCGCGGCCGAGCGGGCGCGGGAGATCAATGGCGCAATCGACATCCTGATTAACAACGGCGCCATGGGAATGCAGGTTTTCGGACCGCATCACATGACCAATCTGGTAACAATCGAAGACGTTACGCCGGAGACCTGGGATCGGTTCGTGGCGATCAACTTTTCCGGCGCTTGGTATATGACCAAAGCTGCGATAGCGGACATGAAGGCAAATGGTTGGGGCCGCATCATAAACGTTACGACCAGCTTTTTCACGATGCTGCGCGGCAAGTTCCACCCCTACGGTCCGGCAAAGGCCGGGCTCGAGGCGATGAGCGCCGGACACGCGGCAGAGTTTGCGCCGGACGGCATCACGGTCAATATTGTGGTTCCGGGAGGGCCGTCGGACACTGCAATGGTTCCGGCCGAGGCGCCGTTTGCGCGGAGCGACCTGATAGCGCCGGAGAAAATGCTGGCGCCTATGTTGTGGCTATGCTCCGAGGCGGCCAACGGCATTACCGGCAACCGTTATGTCGCGGCCAATTGGGACACCGACGTGCCGGTTGCGCAGGCCCGCGCGGCATCAGAATCGCCAATTGCCTGGCCGGACCTCGCCGCGGCGCCCGTCTGGCCGGGTGGCAGACCGAATGCGTGAGGATCAATAAAATGGGACGACTCGACGGGAAGGTGGCCTTCATCACCGGAGGCGGTGGTGGGATCGGACGTGCAACGGCTGAACGCTTTGCAGAGGAAGGTGCCAAAGTCGTCATTGCCGAGATCAACCCCGACGTGGGCGAACCAGCAGCGGATTCGGCGCGCGGATTTGCCGCCAACAGCGGCGGTGATGCCCTCTTCATTCAGTGCGACATCACCGACAAAGCCAGTGTCGAGGCAGCAATTGGCGAGACAGTATCGCGTTTCGGAAAGCTCGATATTCTGCACAACAACGCAGGTGGATCGACGGTACAAGATGGGCCGGTCACCGAAGCGCCCGAGGAAGAATTCTGGCGGGTCATCAAGCTCGACCTTTTCGGCACGTTCCTTTGTTCGAAGATTGCCATACCAGAGATCATCAAATCGGGCGGCGGATCGGTGATCAACATGTCTTCGAATGTGGCGTTGATGGCGTTACCTGGGCGAGACTGCTACACGGCCGCGAAGGGCGGGATCGCTTCGATGACCCGGTCCATGGCGGTGGAGTACGCGCCCAACAAAATCCGTGTCAATGCCATTGCACCGTCGGTGACGCTTTCCGACAGAGTCAAGAAACTGATGCAGGATTCACCCGAGGTAGAAAAAATCAGCCGTACGCATCTTCTTGGTCTCGGCCTGCCAATCCACATCGCCAATATGGCTGTCTATCTGGCCTCGGATGAATCGGAAATCACGACCGGGCAGGTGATCTCGGTCGACAGTGGTGTTACCGTGGTGTGAAGGTCAACGAAGCCTTGTCAGAACGCAGTTTCGAGAGGAGGACGCAATGGGCGAATTAATCGATCGCAAGCACTGGGACTTTGTCCATAACGAAGCCGTAAACGCGGAATGGACGCCAGGGCTCCGGGAAATCTTCGAATATCGGGACCTCGGTATCAAAGACGGGACGCAAGGTGATTTCGTTGCACACCTGATCCGCCACAACGGCAAAGAGACGAAGGACGAAGTCCAGCAGTGGCACATTCACGAATGTGACTTCCAATTCGTCTACGTGATCAACGGATGGGCCAAATTTGAATACGAGGGCCAGGGCGTGAAAACGATCAAGAAGGGCGACTGCATCTTGCAAAAGCCGATGATCAAGCATCGCGAAATCGCCTGTTCGAGTGACTTCGAAGTGCTCGAAATCGTCTCGCCGGCAAACTTTGCGACCAAGATCGTCGAGGGCCCGGACGAAAAGCCGGAAGCAGCCGAGTAGGTGGCCGGTTGCGGCTGTACCTGCTGAGCTGCGAATATTTTCAAGAGCCTCCGGAGTATTCCGGAGGTTTTCTCATTCCGGAGGCGTTCAACCGCGCCTTGTCGACGGTTCGACCGTCGCCGCACTTGAGCGATGCTTGCAAGCCGAATGAGTTCACGGTGACCTCAGATGCCGTTTCCGAAAACTCACAGTTCGGAGCGAACGACATCGCTTCCGTTCGCGACCTACCGAGTGTGTTCGGCGATGCGTTTGAACAAACTCGGATCTATAGCCTTTCAGGTTGAACTGAAACCAGCCCGGCCGTTCAGTTGCGGTCCGCCTAAGGCCGAAACGATCTATCGGGATAGGCGACCAGGAGCCTCTTATCTGGAATAGCTGCCTGGAAGCGCGACATTCACCGCACTTGCAGCCCGGATGGTTGGGTCCATCGTGGGCGGGCTTGCGGTTTATCAGTTGATCAAGTTCGAGCAGGGACGCAGCGAGATCTACATCCAAGATCCGGCGGTTGCCGAGCGATACAGGTGCAAGCATCATTAGCGTTCAGGCCGACGATTCGCCAAGCAGCCTCAGGCGACGTTGCATTGCTGGGGCCGGGCGGCAGCCGCGCTATTCGGCAGGGGTCGGCTTGCCGTCCCACGATCTGTGCGCGGCCGGCGCCGCCGAGCTTGCATGGGCGGCGGGAGCGGGCTTTGACCAGGGCGCGGACTTGAACCAGGCGACGGAGTAGGCAATCGCAATCAGGATCGCGAAGCCGCCGAGGTTGGCGAGCGGGACCGTGAAGTAGGTACGGCCGGCGATGTTCAGGAAGGTTGCCATCACGAATGACAGCACCAGGCCGGCAATGAAGATCCCAAGCGACTGCTGGCCGACCTTGCAGATGACGCGAACCAATGGGCCCTTCAACCGGCGGCCACCTTCGCCTACCGCAACGAAGGAGAGATAAGCCAGGGCGAGGAAGTGGATGAAGCGCAGGATGCCGAAATTGGTCTTGTTGATGACCGGGGCCAGCGCCTCGCGACCATCCTGAAAAATCTGAAATCTGTTGAGCAACGGTGCCCAGTCAAACGGAACGCAGGCCAGCAAGATAATGGCTGAGATCCAGATCAGGCGACGGTCAACCGGCGGCGGCGGCAGCCAGCCACTCATGAACGCGAAGCCCGTGAAAAAGATCAATTGCCAGGCGAACGGATTGAAGAACCATACATCGTCGCCCCAAGGTTCGCGCGGCAGATGCGTGAGATTGAAATTCGAGATCAGCCAGAGCCCGATCACAAACGCTGCAACGTAGCCGCGGCCGAAGGTCGACAGCCACATGACCAACGGTACAAAGATCAGGATGACCAGATACATCGGAAGGATGTCGAAATAGGGCGGTACGAACTGCAGCGTCAACAGCCCGACTATCGCAGACCGGGCGTTTTCGTTGAAGAAATGCTGCATCAGCAGGCCGCGAATGTAGCTGTCGCCGCCAAGGTGCCAGTCGATGACAATCATGATCGCCAGGTTGATCAGGAACACTGAGATGTGCGCCCAGTAGACCTGCCATATGCGATAGAGGATGCGACCGCCGCCGACCAGGTAACCATGATTTCGAAAGGCGGCCCCGAACGCGATGGCCGAGGCCATGCCGGAACAAAAGACGAATATCTCCGTCGCATCGGAGAACCCGAACTTGGCCGGTATCCAGTCGGCCCACGGGTTGCCGATCATATGGGCGACGAAAATAATGAACAGGCAAATGCCGCGAAAGAAATCGAGGCGAACGTCGCGCTTGCGCTTTCCGGCTTGAGATGGCGCATTCGTCATGGCGAAGAACTGCCCGATCGCTTCTGTTGAACCTTACGTCTTGGGCCAAGCAAGAAGCACGCCGCATCTAGCCCAGGCTAACGGAATTTTTGGCCCGCGCCGAGACGAAGGAACTTCGTCCGATTCACTTCGAGATCAGCTTACCGAATTTCGCATTGGCGCGCTCGATGTAGGCGGCGGGCTTTTTGTCCCAAAGGCGTTGCACGGACTTGTCGTAATTCAGATAGAGCTTGCCGTCCCGAATCTTCCAGGCATTGGCTTCGATTTTGACCAAGTAGCCCTGGGCCACGCCGTACGCACAATAGCCGCCGTAGGCCGGCTCATACTTGGTGGGATCGGCCTCGAACTTGGCCTTGTTCTCGGCCGAGGAAAATCGCCAGCTGACCCCCTTGTGCATGACGGAGAACTTGGCGAGGCCTTTGCGCGGACCGCCTTGTTCGAAATAGGCAACCGGATCATATCCTTTGATCGCGATACCGGGACTGCCAATCGTGTTGATCGGAGACTTTGCCGTCGCCGGGGCCGAGGCGAGGACCAGGAAAACCGACACAGCAGCCAGCAGGGGGGCCCACCAGGCATACTGGCCGACCGAAAATGCGGGTAGTCGCATTGAAAATCCTCCGTGGAAAAGGGCGCCTGCGCGCTGCGGCGAGCGCCCGGACGACAACACCGTTCTGGGCCGGATACTGGCGCCAGCGGACATCACGCGCAATCAACAACTGCGCGAGCAGCGACCGCGCCAGGCACTTACGGGCAACCTGTCACAGTCCCTGCCCGGCGGATTGGGCGCTCATGTGACGGGCAGACCGGAGGCGACCCGACGCTGACGCTCGTTTGGGGCGCCAAAGTGTTCGAAATAGCGGGGATCGATTTTTTCGACCGGTAGAATAATCAGTACGTCAGTGGTGCCAAACTGCTCGTCGATCACGGCGCCGTCGCCAATATAGCAGCCGAGCCGCAAGTAACCCTTGACCAGTGGCGGTAGTGCGCGCAAGGCGGCCTTGGCGTCAACCTCTTCGATGGGGATACGGTTCATGTCAACATAAAGATCGTCATGCGCGCGCACGTACCAATCGGGCGGTGCGAGGCGGTCGTGGTAGAGAAGGCTTAGAGCCTGGGCATGCTCGTCGGGGTCAGTGCCCTCGAAGCTGGCGCACCCGATCATGACGTCGATGTCGTGCTCGCGCACATACGCCCACAGGCCCTGCCATAGAAGCTCGACCGTGCGCTTGTTGCGATATGGCTTGAGCACACATGACCGACCGAGTTCCATAAACCGATACCGCGGAGAACGTGCATCTATGAGCGGTGCAATGTCATACTCTGACTGCGTGTAGAAGCCGCGCGGACCGGCCTGCATGTCCTGGCGCAGGACACGGTACGTACCAACGACCTGCGGACGATTGGCAAACTTTGTTTGCGCCATTTCGGTTGGCGCAGTGTCATAGACCAGAAGGTGATCACAAAACTTGTCGTATGGATCCTGATCGCGGCGGCGCAACTGTGATCGCAGGTTCGGGGTGGCAGACATCTCTTCGTAGAAGACCTGATAGCGCAATCGCTGTGCGCGGCGGAGGTCAGCGCGCGAACGTGCAAGGCGCACCTCCAGCGGCCCCATGCGCCCGTAGACCTTTGCCGGCTGGCGGCCAATGCCAAGCCGGGCCCTAAGCGGGTTTGCGCTGGTGGCGGCGTTGCGTGCCGCCTTCTCACCCCCACGGCTTTTTGCCAAGGCATCGCCTCCCCAGCGGTGTCCTGCGTGGCCAGATGTTGACGTCATCCAGATTTTTCTCCGTGCCCTGGCTTGAGTCTAGCACGGCCGAACGTAGATGTCGCTGTAACTGATGCCGCCAACCGCAAAGCCAGACGAGACCCGACAAGGCAGGCCAACTCGCTCATCGGTCGCAAGCGGGCCGTGGGGATGCGCTCTTTCCGTGATTTTTCAAATCGTTAGGAGACGTCCAGGAGTGTCACAGCGCGACCACGTGCGAGCGCCGGCAGGGCAATTTTCCGATCACGGCCCGCGCTCGGCGGTGTCGGGTGAGCGAGACGGCGCGCTGAAAACTCGTCCTATTGTGCTGCAGAACCGGTGATCAGATCGGCCAGTTCGTTACTGTCGAACGGTTTTGCCAGATAACCGTCCATTCCGGCCGCCAAGCAACGTTCGCGATCCTCTGGAAATGCGTTTGCAGTAACCGCCACGATTTTCGGCACTGCAACGCCTGCTGCAGCACAGACACGGCGAATAGCAGCGCTGGCTGCAATGCCGTCAATCTGCGGCATGTGGAGGTCCATCATGATCAAATCGAAGGGTTCGTCACAAGCCACGGATTGGCGAGCCATTTCGACGGCTTCGGCGCCGTCTCTCGCGCGGACTACGCTGCAGCCCTGAATTTCAAGCATCTTGGTCGCCATCAGGGCATTGATCTCATTGTCCTCCGCCAGCAATACGCGAGGACCGGCTGCCTTTGTCTGTTGCGGCCAATCGCGGGTCTCGGAACATTGCTCGTCCGCCGGCGCGGCAGATTGCGAAGGCCGCGCAACAAGGCCCGGTTCCCGGTCACGCGCCCGTGCCAACAGGGACGTCGGCCGGACCGGGCGCGTCAGGTGCCCAGTGAAGCCAACGTCTCGGAAATGCGGGATGCTGCTCTTGTCCGCCGGATTGACCAAGACCACGGCTTTGGGGCGCCGGCCGTCCGACCTGTCGGGCAGCCGGCGCAACAGGCGCCCCGCTTCGTCCGGGTCATCGCTGGAATCGACGACAAGCAGACTGATAGCGATTTGCCGCTCGATGATGTCGCGAATGAGCGCCTCATCACAAATGTCACTGGTTTCGAGCGTGACGATCCCGAACTCGCTCAATTGCCGCGCCAACGCGCGACGCTCGAGAATTCTATCGAATGCAAGCAGCACGACGCCCTCTCCCGCGGTCCTCGCGGCGCTGTCGCGCCATACAGTCGGCTGGTTTTGCAATGTTGCGAACTGCAGGCGAATTGTGAAAGTCGCGCCCTGCCCCGGAGCCGTATCGACTTCGATATCGCCTCGCATCGCGTGGGCCAGGCGGCGGGCAATGGCAAGACCGAGACCGGTGCCGCTTTCACGGTGGGCGTACTCGGCACCGACGCGCTCGAATTCCGTAAAGACGACGGCAGCGTCCGCCGCGCGCATGCCGGGTCCGGTGTCCTTTACGGTAATCGTAACGTCGCACCGGTTGTCGGGCTGGACTTCGGCGCCGGCTTCGATGACTACACCTCCACGCCGTGTGAACTTGATCGCATTGCCGATGAGGTTGAGCAGGATCTGGCGAAACCGGACTTCGTCACCCAGAACCATGGCAGGTGTGCCGACATTGATCTGCCACGCCAGTTCCAGATCTTTGTCATAGGCGCGCGGTGCGAGCAGTTCGACGACGCTCTGCAAGCAGTCGGCGAGAGAGAAGGGGGCTTCTGTCAACACGAGATGACCGGCCTCGATTTTTGAAAAATCGAGAATTTCATCGATCAAAGACAAAAGCGTGCGCGCGGATTGATCAACGGCTTCGGCGTAGGTGCGTTGTTCGGCGGTCAGTTTGGTCTCCAGCAGCAATCCCCCCATGCCCAAAATTCCATTCATGGGCGTGCGGATTTCGTGGCTCATCGATGCCAAAAACCGTGACTTCGCACGGTTTGCAGATTCGGCCTGATCGCGGGCGGTGGCGAGTTCGCTTGCGTGATGGACCTCGTCCGTGATGTCCTGTCCGGCGCTCAGATGATCGTGCGATAGGCCGTCGCCGGATGGCACCATCGTGAAGCGCCAGGAAAACCAACGAGCACCCTCTGTCGTCCGCAGGCAGCAAAGTTTGCGCCCGGGGCCGGTGGTTGCCGGCTTGGTCCCCGTGACAGCAGGAGCATGATCGACAGCCGGTTCAATGTCGTCGATGTGAAAGCGGGTGTGGAGAATGTGCTCCAGCTCGATACCGAACGTCCGAACAAAGGCCTGGTTTGCGAATGTTACACGACCGTGCGAATCGTGACGAATGATGACGTCGTCGTGGGCATCGAGCAGGCCGCGCATGCGTTCGCTGTTGTCTCTGACCTGCCAGCGTATGTCTTCAAGGTGCTCGATGCGATTGTCGATGCGCTCACCCAGATCGGCGATACGGTCAAGCCTGCCGTCCTGACCGTCGCTGGCGGCGATCGCCTGCTTGTGAACGGCGACAGCCGATAAGAGGACCGCCCCGCCAAGCAGCAAATTCAGAAATGGCCCGTTCTCGGGCAGCAGGCTCAAGCTGAGGACCATCACCCCGACAGCTAGCCAGCCGAGCACAATGGGCACGCGGCTGCGGCGGCGCTCGCCCGTGAGAATGCGCCTTACATCCTGGAGAAGGCGGACTGAGCGCATTGCTGTACCATCGCTCGAATAGCGCGCATCCCGGCTGTCATCTTTGACAGAAGAATGCTGCAACGGCGATGGCGGTGAAATTTCGCCCGCAACCGAATCTTTTGTCGATTGAATACCCAAAACTCTAGGTGCGCCTTTGCTGTCGCTAGCCCCCAGATCAGTTGAAGCACTTTCCAAGTTGACAACAGGTTGACCGGAAAGGTTAACGGCTGCGACTCGCTCAATTTGGTCGAAATCTTAGAAATGTTTCAAATTGTTCCTATTTTGTTTAGAGATCGTGAATTTGGCGGCGGGTACAGTACGGCTGGTTACAACCGTGTTCACAGCGTGGAAGAATGAAATAATGCGGGCGCCGAAGTCAGGTTTTGATACATTTACGAAGAACCTTCGCAACGTGCTGATGTCGACATCTTCCGACAGCGCGGCACAGGCTGTGCGTACGCAGGGTTTCCGCGCCTCACTTGTCGATGATCCGTTGAACAGCCAGGTCGATATCGGCAAGACGCTGGTTGCGCTACGCGAGCGCTCGAGCAGGGATTGAGCAGCGGCCCGCGCCAACCGAACAAACTGCCCTTCTGTCGACTGATCTGATCACGCAATCCAGCGAACGCCGTGGCGTGGCTGGAGAAGTCTTCCCCATCTTCACAACGGTGCTCAGCCCTTGGCGGTTTGAAACGGCAAGAGGGAGTTGCGTGCGCCGTCCTTGTCCGACGATTCCGTACCGGGATCATCCGGAGCGCGCGGCGAAACGAAAATCTTCGCTTCGACGGGGGTCGGCCTTTCCTGTGCCGCTGCGCGTGCTGCGGCCCTGCCTTCGCGCGTGCCGGACTGATCATCGTCCTTGCCGGACGTGTCGGGCGCGTGGGTGGAGCGCGATTGATCGGCACTGTCACCCGCTGCACCGTGCCGAGGCTCGTCATCCGTGCGTTCGTCAATCGATGCACTGGCGGCTTTGGCGGATGCGGAGGCCGCGGGCTCCTCATTCTTTCCAGTGGGCACGATTTCGACCGATGTCGCGGCTGCGGGTTGTCGATGCTCCTCTGGAAACTTATCGGCCGACGATGGTGGCCGGGGTGGCGTTACATCGGATTTCGTTTCGTCCTTGTCGGCGGGCTGCGCAGTTGTGGCGGCCGGTTTGATTTCAACGACCTCGGCATCAACGGTGCGCTCGTCGGATGGCCCGGGATCCGGGTCATCTTCGGATGCCTCATGCGGTTCATCCGGCATGACATCAAGACCGGCGCCGCCAATCATGGTCTCGGGCCGGACGCCAAGCTTGACCAACTCCTCGATTTTCTGCGCCAGCAGTTCCTTGCTGTGCGGCTGTGCCGCTTCCACCGGAACGCGCCATTGGAAGGCATCAAGAGCGCCGGTAACCGGGGACACCGGCTGCCACGTCTCAGATACGATCCCGTCGGCGGTCCAGGCAGGATCGCGCGGTGCGTTGACGGCACGAGCGAGCCACTCGCGAACGGCGCCTGCATTGCCGTTTTGTTCGCCCTCGATGCGTGCCATCAGCGTGCATACGCGCTGTGTCAGACGGCCCTCCGACAACGGTGCCAATGCGGCGCGTGCGGCCTCAAAATCACGCGCTTCGATGGCCGCGTTGGCCAACGCGATCGGACTTTCGATGACATTCGGTGTTGCCGCCGTCAGTTCCCGAACGCGCTGCAACCGGTCGCGCGGGCTGTCCCCCAGCCTGGCGTAAGCATACGCCACCGCAAGGTCAGGATGAGGTGACTTGCGCCAGCATTTCTGAAGGACTTTGGTTGCACGCGGGGTGTTGCCGCGAGCGGCCAGAAGCCGTCCGGCAACGGCGGCGGCGGCAACAAGATCGGGCGCCAGGTTGTGGGCCTCAATGGCGAGGTTCATGGCGCGTTCCGGATCGTTGTCCTCGGCTTCCTGAGCCTGGCCTGCCAGCAACACGGCCCGGCGACGGTCGGCGGCTGCCTTCTCAACGTGACCGTGTTTGCGCGCGATTGCGAGCGTGTCGAGTGCACCATCCCAATCTCCGCTCTTACACTGGATTTCGAACAACGCGTCAACCGGCCAGGAGAGTTTCGGGTTGAGCCTGACCGCACGCTCTGCAAACTGACGGGCGGCCTCGGTTTCTCCCTCGCGTTCGGCTTCCAGGAACAAGCCGCGCAGGCCGAGCGCTTCGGTATCCGGCGAGGCGAGCATCGCTTCGAAAATACGGCGCGAGGTCGCACGATCGCCAGCCAATTGAGCGGCCTGGGCGCGCAACAAGTGGGTCATCGGCTCGTTGGGCAGCGACTTGCGCGCCTGGATGGCGTAACGCGTGGCAAGGGAACGATCGCCGGCGCCGATCGCGATCATGCCGCTCGACAATGCTTCCAGGCCGCGTTTCTCGCGGCGGCGATTGAAAAAGTTTCCGATCGCCGCCGGGCTCTGCCAGATGCTGCGCAACGCCGTCCAGACAACGATCGTCAATGCTGCCAGCACAGACAGTATGATCGCCATTTGAAAGACGTTGGTGTCCCAAATGTAGCCCCGCCAATTGACAACGATGCTGCCGGGATTGTCTGCCAGCCAGGAGAGGACGGCGGCCAGGCCGGCAACGACAAGAAAATAGACGACCAGACGCAACATGACTTAGCCCTTGTTGGCAGCAGACGAGCCGAGAGAGGATTTCAGCTGCTTCTCGATTGCGGCGATTGCACGATCAACCTCGGCCCTTGCCGCTACCCGTTCAAGCCACGGCCGGGCCGGGGCCATCGAAGGCTCAGGCAGCTTTGCTGCTTCAGCCATGGATGCGGTCAGATTGCCCGCATTGAGGTGCCGCTCGATGCGGCCCACCGTTGCTTCGACCGAATTGTCAGAGGCCGGCAGATCGGCGCGGCGGATTCTGACGAGCGACTTGGCGCCCCCAAGGATGCGCTCCATAAGCGTTTCATCGGCCGGACGCTCGGCGGCACGAATGATCGCGTAAGAGAGCTTCGAAAACTCACGCTGGAGAGCGGCAACGGTCGGTACGCCATCGGCCTGAAACTTTTCGAGCGTCGCCAGGTCCACAAACCCGTCGGCAAGGCGTTTGACTTCGCCAAGCTCAGCAGCATAGCTCCCGCCACGATTGAGCGCGCGCTTGAGGTTGCCGAGTTCCAATGCCATGACGATGCGCTTGGCGTTGGCCTTGCGCGCCGATTCGTTTTCAACCACGGATGAGAGCTGGCTTTCAAGAGTGGTTATCTTCTGCGCCACCGGCGCTACCGCCGATTTGACGTCGTCAGGGCGCGCCACTGTCTTGAGCTCCTGGGTGACATCACCCTTCAGGCCATCAAGGTCCACGCGAAGCTTTGCGGCTTCCTCGCGCGCTGCCCGAACAGCTTCGGAGAGGCTGTCCTGCGCGGCTTTGATCGTCTCAGCGCGTTGTTCGAGGCGCGCAGCCGCGGTTCTAATCGCCGTCAATTCGCGATCCAGCCGCTGCGTGCCGGCCCGAGCGGCGGCCGCGACCTCAGCAGTTTTGCCGAGCCGGTCATCGAGTTCCTTGGCGAGGCTCTTGCGCAGTTCCGTCAACTGACCGTTGAGTGAATTCTCGATGTCGCTGATCTTGCGACTGATGGCGGCGAAGCGGGCGACATCAGTTGGCGCGCCGCCACTGCCGGTCGCAGTGGACAGCGTGTCGAGTGTGGTTTCAATCTTGGCAATTCGCTGGCTGAGCCTGATGGAGTCCTCGCTCGGGCTTGCCGCGGCGGCAGCAGGCGTCGACGGCTTTGCGCCCTGGCCCGCGCTCAGCTGGTCGAGCCGTTGCCGCAGGTCCTCGACGAGCGCCAACTTTGACTGCATGTCATCGAGCCTTGCTGTGACCTCGCTGACATCCGCAGTTGCGGGCTGCGCGGCGGGGCGCTGCTCGAGCGCAGTCAGGCGAGCACCGAACTCGGCCGGAATTTCTGCACGCGGCATGAACTGGAAGCCAAGTTCCTTCTCAATCGGCTGGGCCCCGAACAGCACCAGTGCGCCGCCGGCGATGCCCGCCAGCAAATGGGTGAAGGTGCCAAATCCACCGCCGCCAGAGCGCGCCGCCGCAGGAGGCGGCGCGGGCTTGGTTGTTGGTGGCGGATCGGACTTGGCGCTGCCCGGCTTGGCCGAGCTGGCGCCCGGTTTTGCGGACTGTTTCGGATCTTCGGCCCGCGAACCCGTCGCGGCCGTGCTGGGTGCAGCCTGGGTTGGCGATGCGGTACCCGATGTCGTCTGGCCCGCGGCAGTCGGACCATAAGACGTTCGCCTGGTCGACGCCGAAGCCTGCGATCCCGTTGCGCTTCCGGCAGAAGGCCTGCCAGCTGTCGCGCCTGATGAGGTGCCTGTTTTGGCCGCGCCAGGACGGTCGTCCTTGGCAGATGATGCAGGTACAGACGTCGCGGGTGCTGCGGATTTGTCGTCCTTTTTTGCATCCGCGGTGGCGGCAGGCTTTTCGTCCTGTGCCTTGCCTTTGACCTCGGTCGCCTTGAGATCGATGATCGGCGTCGGCTTCTTGGGGTCAAAACCGGTCGCGCCGGGCTTGTCGGTGCGCTTCGGATCGCCTTTGCCCGAACCGTCGTTTCCGTTGGCCATGGGAGAATGAACCTCCAGGTATATGCTTTACTCACAACGGGCGCAGATTGCGGCGAGCAACGCCCGGCGCCTTTGTTTCATCTCAAATACGGCTTTGCAGTTTGTTATCTGTTAAGATTGTGCCGTTGTTTGGTCCGTCAATTCAAGCAGTTCGCCGATATTCGGTTTCTTGGGAACCCTGACATCTCCGGGTTGTAGTTGCGATAACCGCCGTGCCACCGCCGAAGACAGACAGAAGTGCGCCAATTGCCGCGCTGAACGGCCGACCTGATGGCTCAACACCAAGTCTACATACGTTTGCGCGGTCCGCGGTGACAAGAGAATAACACCATCAATGTTGCCACGAGCAATCTCGGACAGAAGCGAACCTGAAAGACGATTGGCGGCGCGGGCGACATAAACCGTCGGCTGGAGCACCGAATAGCCGAACTGGCGCAACTCGCTGGCGAGGTCAAATGCGAGGTTGCCACCTGCCAGGTGCAGCAGCGGGCCGCCATTCACATCCGCTTGTTCAATGATCACTGGCAGCAGGCTCGCCGCAGTCGACGGGCCTTCAATCACGTGCTCGAATCCCAGCGCCTCGGCGGTTGAAGCGGTTCCTGGACCCACAGCAAACAACGGCAATGCGCGGGTCACGTCGCCCACTTGGGACTGAGCCGCCGCCCGCACGCCGTTGCGACTGGTGGCGATCAGGGCCTGAACACCATCGAGTTCGATCGGGTCGGCATCTTCGAAATCGATGATGAGCAGTGGCTCGACGACGACTTCGTGACCCTGGCCGACAAGGCGAGCGCGCAGAACCGCCGCGTCGAGTTCGGGACGGGTGACCCAAAGCCTCATGGCGCAGTGGATGTGAAAAAGTCGGTGCCGGCCTTTGAGAGCAACTCGCGCGCGGCATCGACACCCATAGCCTCCGCCTCAGACGGCGCGCCGCGCCGCTCCGTCGCAAGGGCGGCACGGCCATCGGGGCGCAGAATTTGCCCGTGAAACGTCAGCGTGTCGCCGTCGATCGTCGCCAGTCCGGCAATCGGCGTGCGGCATGAGCCGTCCAAGGTGGCGAGAAAGGCGCGCTCGGCGGTTGTCGTGATGCGCGTTTGTGCATGATCAAGCGGGGCCAGTGCATCGGCGGTCTTGATGTCATCGGCGCGGATCTGCAGGGCAATGGCGCCCTGGGCGACGGCCGGCAGCATGACCTGTGTCGGCATGGGCGAGAACGGCAAGGAATCCTTAAGACCAAGGCGGTGCAGACCCGCGCACGCCAGGAACGTGGCGTCGGCAATGCCCTCATCGAGCTTGCGCAGACGCGTCTGGACGTTGCCGCGAAACTCAACAACCTTGAGGTCGGGCCGGATATGGCGGGCCTGTGCGCGGCGGCGCAGGGAGGAGGTTCCGATGATCGCGCCTGCGGGCATGTCGTTCAGCGAACCGTATTCGCGGCTGAGGAAGGCGTCCCGGAAATCCTCGCGCTCAAGCACCGAAGACAGGGCCAGACCATCCGGCATCTCGGTTTCAAGATCCTTCATAGAGTGGACCGCGACATCGATCGCACCTTCACGCAGGGCGACCTCGATCTCCTTAGTGAACAGGCCTTTGCCGCCAACCTCTGACAATGGCCGATCCTGGATACGGTCGCCCGAGGTGAGGATCTCAACAATTGGCAGCGCGCCAGCAGCGAAAGCGTGGGCCGCAGCAAGCTTGTCGCGGACCTCGTAGGCCTGGGCGAGGGCAAGCGGCGACCCGCGAGTTCCAATCCTGATTTCAGTGGCCCGCAAAGATCGTTCCCGGTTACATGGTGCCAAGCTTGCATCGTGCCCAGCGGGTGTATTCGCGTCGCAATGCAACACAACCACGCTGACGGCCATGCATCAATCCCAGTAGACTGGATCACATGAGCACGCGAACGGACAGCACAAAACTCGTCGCAGGGCAGCACGTCACAGTGCTGGGCATCGAGAGCAGCTGCGATGAAACGGCGGCCGCCGTCGTACGGCGTAGTTGGTGCGGTGCCAGCGGCGTGCGCGGGGAGATCTGCTCGAACATCGTGCGTTCGCAGTGGGCCGAACACCGTGCCTTTGGTGGCGTCGTACCGGAGATTGCGGCACGCGCTCATGTGGAATGCCTGGATGAGATCGTTGCCGCGGCGATAGCTGAGGCGGGCATTGCATTCGCAGATCTGGATGCAGTGTCGGCGACAGCGGGGCCGGGTCTGATCGGTGGTCTGCTGGCTGGTCTGACGACGGCAAAGGCGATCGCGCTGGTGCATGACAAACCGTTTGTCGCCGTTAACCATCTCGAGGCGCATGCGCTGACAGCCGGGCTGACCGACGGACTTGAGCCGCCCTACCTGCTGCTGCTTGTCTCAGGCGGGCATACGCAGACCGTGTTGGTCGAAGATGTTGGCTGTTACCGCCGGCTTGGGACCACGATCGACGATGCCGTCGGCGAGGCCTTCGACAAGACGGCCAAGCTATTCGACCTCGGATTTCCCGGCGGGCCGGCGGTTGAGCGATATGCGGACAATGGCGATGCGAACCGTTTCGTGTTCCCGCGCCCGCTGAAGGGCCGAGCGGAACCGCACTTTTCGTTTGCCGGGCTGAAGACCGCCGTACGGCGGCAGGCACAAAAGCTCGCGCCATTGTCCGATCGCGATATCGCAGACCTTTGTGCCGGCTTCGAGGCCGCGGTTTGCGACAGCGTCGCGGACAGGATCCGATGTGCCTATGCCATGGTAAGGCCAGAGCGTCCGGGCGCGGGAAATCCGCCTCTGGTTGCCGCGGGTGGCGTTGCGCGCAATGCGCGCCTGAGGCAGGCGCTTGTAGAAACCGCCGACGCGCTCGGTGTCGGCCTCTGCATTCCTCCGCCGTCGCTGTGCACAGACAACGGTGCCATGATTGCCTGGGCCGGTGCCGAGCACTACGCTCGCGGCGCCCTGAGCGGTTTCGATGCGGCGGCGCGAGCGCGATGGCCGCTGGACGAACACTCAGAAGCGGTCTACGGCTCCGGCAAACAAGGGGTCAAGGCGTAGGCCGTCGAGCCCGAGGGTGTGGGCGGCGGGCACTGGCTGCGGGTGAGGGGATAGAGTGTGGCTGAGCGGTCCTTCCAGAGAATTGGCGTCATCGGTGGCGGCGCATGGGGCACGGCACTGGCGCAAACGCTGGCGGCGGCCGGCCGCGACGTGATGCTGTGGGCCTACGAGGCAGATACCGTCCGTGAGATCAACCAGCATCACACCAATCGCGTCTTTCTGGCCGGTGTCGACCTCGATCCAGACATCAGGGCGACGGGATCGCTTGCCGAGATCGCCGGACAGGACATGCTGTTGCTGGTGCCGCCGGCGCAGCACGTGCGCAGGATCGCACGGGAGTTGCAAACGCTGTTGCCGCGTGAAACACCGGTGCTCATCTGCGCCAAGGGGATCGAACAAGGCACGGGCAAATTGCTTGGCGAGATCATCGCGAGCGAACTTCCCGAGGCAACCTACGGTGTCCTTTCCGGACCGAGTTTTGCCGGCGAAGTGGCGCGCGGTCTGCCGGCCGCGCTAACGGTGGCGTGTGCGCAGGAAAGTCTCAGCGCCCAAGTGGCCGCGGCACTTGGTTCGCGCAGCCTTAGAATCTACTGGACGGATGACCTGATTGGCGTTCAGCTCGGCGGTGCGATCAAGAACGTCCTGGCAATTGCAGCCGGCATCGTCGATGGGCGCCAGCTTGGTGCGAACGCACATGCCGCGCTTGTCACGCGCGGATTTGCCGAAATGCGGCGGTTTGCCGAAAGTCTGGGCGCCAGACCGGAGACGCTGGTGGGCCTCTCTGGTCTCGGTGATCTGTTATTGACCTGCGGCAGTCCGCAGTCGCGCAACATGTCTCTCGGCCGGGCACTTGGTGAGGGGCGCAGCCTGGATGATGTCCTCGGCCAGCGCAAAGCGGTGACCGAAGGGGTCTATACCGCAGAGGCCGTGGTCAGGCTTGCAAAGGAGCGCACGATCGAGGTTCCGATCGCGGCTGCCGTCAAGGGCATTGTCGATGGCGAGATGACCGTCGACGGCGCGATCGAAGCTCTTATGACACGGCCATTGCGGGCCGAAAACGAACCCTAGTGTAGCATTTGCACCTGTCGTTTGGTTGAGAGACGAGCCGCACACGGGGACCAGACGTCAGCTGCAAGAGCTACACGAGAAACATAGGCTTGCCCGGGTACCGGTTCTGACATTTGCTATCCCGTGCGGCGGTGTCGAGAGCAAATGTCAGAACCGGTACACGAGTGGTGAGCGGGGCAGATTAAAATGGCAAGAGCAAGCAAGCAGGTCTCCAAGAGAGCATCAACCGGGACATCAACCGGGACATCAACCGGGACATCAACCGGGACATCAACCGGGACATCAGCAAAGCGCGCGCCAACGAAGAAGGCCGCGGCAAAGTCTGCCGCCAAGACGGCAAAGGCGCCGGCAGCAAAAATAGGTGCGCCGCCAAAGCGGGTCGGAAACAAACCGCTCTACTGGTTGTTCAAGTCCGAGCCTGATAAGTTTTCCTGGGATGATCTCAAGGCCCAGGGCAAGCAGGGCGAGGAATGGGATGGTGTGCGCAACTATCTCGCACGCAACAACATGCGTGAGATGCGGCTCGGGGATCTCGGCTTCTTCTATCATTCGAATGCCGGCAAGGACATTGTCGGCATCTGCGAGGTTTGTGCGCTTGCACATCAGGACTCGACAACGGATGATGAGAGATGGGAGTGCGTCGACGTGCGCGCGGTTTGCGACGTGCCGCTGCCGGTCACACTTGGTGCAGTGAAGGATAACCCAAAGCTCTCCAACATGGCGCTGGTGACGGCAATGCGGCTTTCCGTTCAACCGGTGACCGCGGCCGAATGGGCGGAAGTGTGCAAGATGGGCGGTTTGAATCCGAAGAAGATCAAGGCTTGAGGCGATGATGGCGCAGGCCGTGAACGCTCAAGACGACCACCGATCGTTCATTGTCAATCACACACGGCTGTTGGCGCCGCCGCTCGTTCCCGAGATCAGATTATATCTGGCGGAAGAGTCGCTACCGCTTTGGGAAAAGACCGAGGAACAGCTCGGTCAGATGAACGTGCCGCCGCCGTTCTGGGCTTTCGCATGGGCTGGCGGTCAGGCGCTGGCGCGCTACATCCTCGACGAACCTCAGCTCGTCAAACGACGGGCGGTCATCGATCTTGGCGCGGGTTCGGGTATCTGCGGTCTGGCCGCAAAGCATGCCGGCGCGGCAGACGTCTTGTGCGCGGACGTCGACCCGTTCTCCGTGCACGCAGTCGCACTCAATGCCGACGCCAACGGGCTCGTGGTGACGGCGACAAAATCAAATTTGCTGGATATGGCGCCACCCGATGTGGACGTCTTGCTGATCGGCGATCTTTTCTATGAAAAATCGCTCTCTGAATGCGTGATGGACTGGGCATGGCGGGCCCATCGCAACGGCGCGGTCGTGCTCGCTGGCGATCCTAAACGCAGCTTCTTTCCCGAAGACAGGTTCGAGGTGTCCGCCCACTACTCCGTGCCGGTCACGCGCGCGCTGGAAGATGCTGACATCAAGAACACCGCGGTTTGGAAAATGCGCGCGGCGGGTTGAAGCTCGTACCGCGCGGGCTTTCGTGAGAAAGGAACAGGACTGCCGTCGATGTGGCCCGTTTAAATTGGTGGCGCTGCCGAGGCGGATGACACGCCAATGCGCGCAAACCGGCTGCATTACTACGACCATCTGGGCATTTGCCTAGGCGGCCTGTGCGGTCATAATGGGTTGGAACCGCTCAATTCCAACTTCGAATAATTGAGGAATGCCAGGGATGTCCGAGACCGTTTATCCAGTTGCTGCTGAGTGGTCGGCCCGTGCGTGGGCCGATGAGGCCAAGTATCAAGACATGTACAAGCGCTCGATCGAGGACCCGGACGGGTTCTGGGGCGAAATGGGAAAGCGGATCGACTGGATTAAGCCTTACACCAAGGTCAAGAACACCTCGTTTGCACCGGATAACGTGTCCATCAAGTGGTACGAGGATGGCACGCTGAACGTGTGCGCAAACTGTGTCGACCGGCATGTTGCAACACGCGGCGACCAAGTGGCCATCATCTGGGAGGGCGATGACCCGACCGAAGACGAGACCATCACTTACAGCCAATTGCTCGAGCGGGTCTCAAAATTCGCCAACGTTATGCTCGCCAACGGCGTGAAAAAGGGCGACCGGGTCACGATATACATGCCGATGATCCCGGAAGCAGCCTACGCGATGTTGGCGTGCACGCGAATTGGTGCAGTTCACTCGATCGTATTCGGTGGCTTTTCTCCTGACAGCCTTGCTGATCGGATCGTCGATGCCGATTCGAACTTTGTCGTGACCGCAGATGAAGGAATCCGCGGCGGTCGCTCGATCCCGCTCAAGGCCAACACCGACGCGGCGATTGCAAAGAGTGGGCGAACCGACGTCAAAGTCCTCGTCACGCGGCGCACCGGAGGTGCGATCGACTGGGATCCCTCGCGCGATCTATGGCTGCACGAAGAGCTTGTGAAAGTGACCGCTGATTGCCCGCCGGCCGAGATGAATGCCGAAGACCCGCTCTTCATCCTCTACACATCGGGCTCAACCGGCAAACCGAAAGGTGTGCTGCATACCACAGGCGGCTACATTACGTGGGCATCGATGACCCATCAGTATGTGTTCGATTATCACGACGGTGACATCTATTGGTGCACCGCCGACGTCGGCTGGGTCACCGGACACAGCTACATCGTCTACGGGCCGCTTGCGAACGGTGCGACGACACTGATGTTCGAGGGCGTGCCGAACTATCCGACGGCGTCACGCTTCTGGCACGTGGTCGACAAGTGGAACGTCAATACGTTCTACACCGCGCCAACGGCAATTCGCGCGTTGATGGGGGCAGGCGAAGACTTCGTCAAACGGACGGACCGGTCATCGCTGCGTCTGCTCGGATCGGTCGGTGAGCCGATCAATCCGGAAGCCTGGGAGTGGTATCACAGGGTTGTCGGCGAGAGCCGGTGTCCAATCGTCGATACTTGGTGGCAGACGGAAACCGGCGGCATCATGATCACGCCGCTGCCGGGTGCGACCAAGCTGAAGCCGGGATCCGCTACACGGCCGTTCTTCGGTGTACAACCGGCGCTGGTGGATGACAAGGGCACGGAACTTGAAGGCGCGACGCAAGGCAATCTGATCATCAAGGACAGCTGGCCCGGACAAATGCGTACGGTTTACGGCGACCACGAGCGATTCGTGCAGACCTACTTCTCGACGTATCCGGGCACCTACTTTACCGGCGACGGATGCCGGCGCGACGAAGATGGATTTTACTGGATCACCGGCCGCGTCGACGACGTGATCAACGTCTCCGGCCATCGGATGGGCACCGCCGAGGTCGAGTCCGCACTTGTTGCCCACCCCAAGGTTTCCGAAGCTGCCGTCGTCGGCTATCCGCATGACATCAAGGGGCAGGGCATATACTGCTATGTCACGCTGATGGCTGGTGAAGAAGGAAACGACGACCTCAAGAAAGAGCTGGTAAAGTGGGTGCGCTCGGAAATCGGACCGATCGCTTCGCCGGACCTCATACAGTTCGCGCCGGGGCTGCCAAAGACGCGTTCCGGCAAGATCATGCGCCGAATTCTGCGCAAGATTGCGGAAGACGATTTCTCGAACCTCGGTGATACTTCGACGCTGGCGGAACCGGCGGTGGTCGATAATCTGGTTGAAAACCGACAAAACCGGGCGTGACAGCCGACCGCAACCACCGGCGATCTGTCGCCAATATCGAAGTGAAAAAAGGGGCATCCGAAACGCCGGATGTCCTTTCTTTATGTTAAGTGATTATTAAGCGAAAAATCATGCAGCCTTTGTTAAACTTTTTCTTGTTCTGGTAATATCCCAGCGGCTGAAGTGCTAAGCACAAGGCTAAAATTGTTATGACAAACCACTGAATTCCAATGGCTTTCGCTTGGAGTTCAATTTTCAGAGTGGACGCGAATGTCGCAACTTCGTGAAATGCAAGACCTGGTGCAGCAGCCATTCGGCAGGCGGGAATTAACCCATCATGCCTGGGTGCAGATTGGCCGCCGGCAAAAATTACCGTGCACCATTCGCAGCTTTACGCCGAAAGGTGCGTTACTCGAATTCGACTGCCTGCCACCGCCATCAAACCAGTTCAGGCTGATCGTCGATCACAAGGCGGTCGACGTTGAATGCAACGTGCGCCATCGCCAGGCTAAGGCACTGGGTGTCAACTTCGAAGGGTTCGAAAGGCCAATTGCCGGCCAGGAGGCGAAAAGCGGCCAGGATCTGGCGCAAAAAATGCGATACCAGCTTTGCGGGCAAGCGTAGGGCGACGCCGCTCAGATGCGGGTCAATTTCCTCAAGCGAACTCCGCCCTGCTCGCACGACCTCCAAGGTGTTCTCAACGATACTGCAGTTGAGAAATGCAAGCCGTTCTGGAGCCGCCCGACCACCGTGCCGACGGCCCCCGAGATTGCGGTTTGGACGCCTGGCAGGTGGCGTGGGACGATCGATGTGGCAAGCGAGGCGGGCACGAAGTTCTCGCGCCTGGTCGCGCGAACGTGCGCTCACCGGCAGGTCAGCAGAAAGCCACGGTCGAAGTGGAAATGGTCGTGATGTGCCTTGTTGAAGTCCGGACTGAGGCCGACGCGGAAATAACGGCAGGCGCGCTGATGGATGGCGCGCAGGAACTGTGACTTCTTGCGGCTGCCGTTCCAATCGCGCTTGACGGAAATGCGGGTGCCGTCCCTGAGGCGGAAGGCCGAGATGTCGATGGCATTGGCAGTTGCGTGCTCGCTGCGCCGATTGCGCCAAAAGCGCGAGCCGATCACGTTGCGGCAGGAATAGGTCCCGAAGTTCTGCACTGCCGAAACCTCCTGACCGAAGATCTGGCGTGCCAGCGGCTGGACATCGTGCGCGACCCAAAGCGCGAGCGCGGCCGCAACCTCACACGTCACGCGGTCGATGCCGATCGAGGCACCTCCAATGCGCGTCACGCGCACGGCGTTTTGCCAGCCGCAACCATTGCGGTAGGGGCGCGGCGGGCGCCGGCGAGCGGTAATGTTCTTCGAGGTGGAGATTACGCGGCGGCACAGGTCACGGTCGTGCTTCAGTTCCGCGAGCTGCCAGTCGATCAACAGCGGAAACGGTTGATCGATGTGCAGCGGCGGCAGCGGCGTATAGCGGGCCGGGATCCAGCCCTGCCGGAAGGTCAACGCAATTCCAAAGAAGATCACGAGCAACAAGAAGGCGGTGCTGACCCATCCAAACCTGCGGCGCATTCCGGTCGTCTCCCCCTTTGCCGTACCGAAGTGCCGGCAGACACCGCAGCCAAGCCGGCCGGTCCGCGCGCGGCCAGGCGCAACCGATCTATAGACGACCGGCGTGGCGTGACGAAAGGGGGCCGGGACAGCTTTCCAAGCGGCGTTGACAATTCGGCACAAAAAAGAGGGGCGCCACGGCGGCGCCCCAGGCTGGGGAGGCATTCGAAGTACTGGGCGAAGTACCGGGCAAAATACCGGGCAAAGCGCCGGGCCAGTGCACGGTTAACTGGTCAGGCGGAGTGTGGCGATGTTTTCTGCGATGTCGCGGAAGGCAGCGCGCAGTTGCGCCCCGCTGCTGGCAAGATAGGCCTTGCCCGGATCGGTGGCGCAATGCAGCATCGTCTGTTCGGCGGTCGAGCCGCTGGAGAGCTGAAAACCGACCGTGTAGACGATGATCCCCTTGGCCTTCATCTCGTCGCAGGTGTCGCGTGCGAACGCGGTGGAGGCCGTGCCCTGGCCGTTGGTGCCGCCGACCGTGTTATATTCCCCGTCGGTCATGAGCACCGCGATCTTGCGGACGTTGGCGTTGCTGTAGGCTTCAGGCTTGCTGGCCGACGGCCAGATGCTCGACCAGTTCGGCGACAACAGGTACCAGGCCCATGCCGTTCCGAGATGGCCGGCGGTGTAGCCTGCGGCACCGTAGGTATCGACCGTGTTCTTGAGCAGGGCCTTGTCGTCGGTCATCGGCAGAACCTTGGCGCTCGGGCAATTCAATGCGCCCGGCAGATCCAGCTTTGTTTTCAGTACCGCCTGGCCGGTTGGGAAGTTGTCGGTTTCCTGGAATTGCGTGGACAGGCGCTCGTAGACACAGTCGTCCGGTGCACCCGCATTACCGTTGACGAGCTTTGCATAGAGGCCGGCGTTGACGCCCGCAGCATAAGGGGCAAGGCCAATGCGAACCTTCTGACTGGTCGGCACGGCCGGGATAACGATGTCGACGAGATCCTTGGTGGCGAGCTTGAGGTCGGCGATTTTCGAGCCACCCATCGAGCCGGTTACGTCGAGTTGCAGCGCCAGCTCGATGTCCTTGGCCTCGAAGATGGCGGAACCAGTCGTGTTGAATGCAAACTTGTCGACGCCGGCAAGACCGCCGAATACGGTCTTGACCTCGGCGTCGACCTGTATGTCGACCGCACTCTTGGCCGGGTTGATGGTGATGGTGATGTTGTTGATGTCGGCGTAGGTGCCCTTCTTGTTGGCGCCGCTGGCGTCGTAATTCTCATTGAACACCTTGGTTGCGAGGGCTTTGGCTTGCGCGACCGACAAGCCCTGAAGGCGGATTGCCCGGGCGGCAGCGAGGGCGGCGGCGTCGAGGGCTGCGATGATGCGTGTCTTGGCGTGGAAGGACCGGGCGACGTCGAGCGCCAGACCGCAGATCATCGCCAGCATGATGGTGGCGCCTGCAAAGAGCATCGCGACGGTGCCGCGCTGATCGCGGGCGAAAGACCTCAGTACGTGCTGCCTAGTGTTCGACATTGAACCGCATCTCCCGTTGGCGGTAAAGTTGCCGGGGGCGTTGCAATGGGCATGCCGGGCACGTCACCGGCGGCGGCAGGTCGGTTCGTGACATCGAATGTTGGTTGCCGAAACGTTAATGCGCGCACCGGAGACCCCGTTAACGGCGCGGCGACATGGCCGGCGTTGCGGGCGCGACGAGAAATCAGAATTGGCTAGAAATCAGAAATAATGCCGTTCTTTTCCCAGTCACCGTAGCGCACCGGATCGGGACCTTCGCGGCCGCCCAATTCCTTTTGCCGGGCCTGTTCGCGGGCCTGCGCCTCGCGGCGGCGCTCTTCGGCCTCCGCCAAAGCGCGCTTGGCGGCCGGGGTCAATGGCTTTGCGGCGCCGCCGTTCCGATCCACGTCTGCCGATTTGGCATCATGACCGGCGGCCGGACGATTGTCAGTGTCGCTACTCATCATCTATTCCAGCGGCGGACATTGAAATTCTGCCATGCCGTGTACGATATAAGGTGCGAAGTGGTTTGCCAAACGGCACCACGCAAGCATTGCAACGGAGTAATCAAGCAAGCGTCATGTCATTCAATGTCTTGAAAGTCGGGCTGTTGCTGGCAGTTCTGACTGCCATATTCGTTGGCATGGGGGCACTCATTGGCGGGCAGACCGGCATGGTGATCGCATTCGGCCTGGCGCTCGCCATGAACGCGTTCAGCTTTTGGAACTCCGACCGCATGGTGCTGTCCATGCATGGCGCCCAGGAGGTCGATGCGCAGTCCGCGCCTGAATACTACAATATGGTTGCGGATCTTGCGCGGCGCGCGGAACTGCCCATGCCGCGCGTCTATATTATGCACAGTGCGCAGCCCAACGCATTTGCGACAGGACGAAGTCCGGAACGCTCGGCCGTGTGCGCATCGACAGGGTTGCTCGAGATGCTAAACCGGGAAGAGATTGCTGGCGTGATGGCGCATGAACTGGCGCACATCAAGAACCGTGACACGTTGATCATGACAGTGGCGGCAACCATCGCCGGTGCGATTTCGATGCTCGCCAACTTCTTGCAGTTCAGCATGCTGTTTGGCGGCGGGCGCGGCAACGACGGGCGCGGCATCGGGCTCATCGGTTCGCTGGTCGCGATCATCCTCGCACCGATGGCGGCGATGCTCGTGCAAATGGCAATTAGCCGGTCGCGGGAATACGTCGCGGACCGGGTCGGCGCCGAAATCTGCGGCAATCCGCTGTGGCTTGCCTCGGCGCTGGCACGGATTTCGGGCGCAGCGCAGCAGATCCCCATGGAAAGCGCGGAGCGGGTGCCGGCAAGCGCGCATCTGTTCATCGTCAATCCGCTGTTCGGCGGCACGATCGACAACCTGTTTTCGACTCACCCGAACGTCGGCAATCGGATTGCCGCACTGGAAGAGCTGGCGCGCGATATCAATGGTGTTGCCGATCCCGGACGCTATATGAGCGACGCGCCGTGGAGCGCAAGTGACGATCACGGTGGCTCTGATGATCCGCCGCAGTCCAGCAGCCCCTGGACTCGCCGCGGTGGCCCGTGGGGTTGAGCAGCGTGCAGGAAGCGCCGCGATGCGCAAGCAAACCGGCTGAGGATCATTTGCCGTGAGTGACAAGCCAGCGCGCCCGGGTGCAGGCGTCGGTCAGGGGCGAACCGGCAAGGAAGAGGCAGGCAAAGCGCCCAAGTCCAAAAACCGGGCCGGCCATGCCGGCCAACGCGGCGGAACCAGCCGAAGGCCGCCACAACGCGGCCCGCAAGGGCGAAGGCCGGCGGGCCTCGCCTCGCGGGTCGTTGCTGCAGGGCTCGTCGATGCGGTGCTGATCCGGCGCCAGTCGCTCGACGAGGCTCTTGCCAATGCGTACGCGAAGCAAGACGGCGATGAAGGCAGCGATGCGGTCTTGGCCGCTCTCGCGCCGCGCGACCGGGGCTTTGCCCGTCTGCTGGCGATGACCGTGCTGCGCCGCACCGGGCAGCTGTCGGCGATCGTCGGCTCACATCTTGAAAAGCCGCTGGCGCAATCCGCCCAGGGCGCCCGGGACGCCAACGTGATCCTGCTGCTCGGCGCGGCGCAATTGCTGTTTCTCGAGACGCCGCCACATGCAGCCATCGACACCGCAGTCGCCCTGGCGCAACGCAAGCGACGCACACAGCGGTTTGCCGGGCTGATCAATGCGGTGCTGCGACGGGTTGCGGAGGCTGGAACTCAAGCCCTCGATGGGCAGGATGAGGTGACCCTCAACATTCCCGACTGGATGCTTGCCGGTTGGGGTGCGGCCTACGGCGCCCGCCAGGCGCGTGCGATCGCAACCGCCTCGCTACATGAAGCCGCACTCGATATCACGCCGCTGAAAAACCCGACCCAGTGGGCCGAGCGGCTCAAAGGAGAGCTGCTCGCAACCGGCTCGATCCGGCGACCGAACGATGGCCCGGTCGAAGCGCTCGTTGGATTTGCCGAAGGTGCCTGGCTGGTGCAGGACGCGGCTGCGGCGCTGCCGGCGAAGCTGTTGGGCGATGTTGCCGGCAAGTCCGTCGCCGACCTTTGCGCAGCGCCCGGTGGGAAAACGGCGCAGCTGGCTGCCGCCGGTAGTGCGGTGACTGCGGTCGACGTCTGCGCAGAGCGGTTGTCGCGCGTGCGCGCCAACCTCGACCGGCTTCGTCTCGAGGCCGAACTGGTGGCAGCCGATGCCGCCACCTGGGCGCCCGGCCGGCAGTTCGACGCGGTCCTGGTCGATGCACCGTGTACGGCCACCGGCACGATCCGACGGCATCCCGACATCCTGCGACTCAAGCGGGCCGGTGATCGCGCCAATCTCACGACGTTGCAGGCGCGCATTCTCGACAATGCGGCCGGCCTCGTCCGTCCCGGCGGGCTCATGGTCTACTGCACCTGTTCGCTGGAACCGGAAGAAGGCGAGGAACAGATCACACGCTTTCTCGAATCGCGAGACGATTACCAGCGTGTCAGCGTCGTGCCTGGCGATGTCGGCGGCGTCGCGGAGCTGATTCGGCCGCCCGGCGATCTCAGGACGCTGCCAAGCCATCTCTCACACAACGATCCCGGGCTGTCAGGCATTGACGGGTTTTACGCCTGCAAACTGCGACGACGCGCCTGACCGGAACTCGGCGGGGTGTATTAATTGTTGATCACGTCATCCGTCTTGTATCGCTTTGTGGTGGCGGCTATGGCTCTTGACGTGGCTTGAAGGCGGGGTGAGGCAACAAGGCCAAGTCCGCCGGGAATCGGAGAATGGGCGCACTCACTTTCTACGAGCGCAAACGGCTGACCCGCTTGTTGATCGACAGGGCCGGCCGGCTGGCGCTATCTGGCGTGCTGCACTCCCCCCTCTTTCGATGGCGCTACGGGGCGCCGGTTGCGGACGAGCTTTTGCTGGTGCCGCAGGAACTGCGCACCGCCGATGCGAGCTTCGCGCACGAGGTTCGGCACGGCATGTTCGGGCTTGGCGGAAGCGTCGTGTCGCTCGGCGATGGCTCGGTTTTCGATGTCGCGCTGCCGAGCGATGCGTGGGCGCGCGAGTTACACGGGTTCGGCTGGCTCAGGAACCTGTCGGCGTCCGGAACGGACGAGGCGGTCGCGTTTGGCCGCGCGTGCGTCAAGGACTGGATCAGCCGCAACCGGACGCGCCGCGGGCTGGCGTGGTCGGCCGATGTCGCCGGGCGGCGGGTGTATTCCTGGTTGGCAAATGCGGAGCTTTTGATGGGTGGCGGCGACCAGGCGACCTACGACATGCTCGCCGACAGCCTCGGTGCACACCTCATCCACCTATCGGCGCGATGGCGGGATGCGCCGGGTGGCCGCGACCGGCTGACGGCGTTGATCGGGCTGCTGACGGGTGGGGTCTGCATCGGCGGGCATGAACGGATCGCCGAACGGGCGCAGCGCGATCTCGTCAGCGAGTTGCAGAAGCAGATCCACGACGATGGCGGCCACCGCAGCCGCAACCCGTTCACGACGGTCGAGCTGTTGCTGGACCTGTTACCGCTGCGGACCTGTTTCAACGCGCGCGGCCTAACCTGGCCCGATGCCATCGAAGAAACGCTACCGCGCATGTTGCGGTTCGTGCAGTTCATGCGGCTCGGCGATGGTTCTCTCGCGCGGTTCAACGGCAACGGTGCGACGCCGCTCGACACGTTGGCAACGCTGGCAGCCTACATTCCGGATGATCCACATCCGCTGCAGAGGGCCGAGCAAAGTGCCTACGTGCGGCTTTCCTGCGGTGACAGCGTGGTGCTGATGGACGGCGGCGGGCCGCCGGCGCTGGAAGATGCGGCGGCAGCGGCGGCCGGATGCCTGTCGTTCGAGTTTTCCTCAGGCGTGACGGCGATCTTCGTCAACGGCGGCGCACCGGGGCCGGCCGATCAGGCCTGGCTCACCCAGTCGCGGTCGACGGCCAGCCACAACACCCTGGTGCTCGGCGCGCAGTCCTCGGCAAGAATCGTCCAGCACCGCACGCTGGAGCGCCTGATCGGCGGACCGCCCCTGCGCATGCCGGACGCGGCCACGGCGGCCGTCATGGGGGATAACGATGCGATGATGGCGCAGGGCGAGCACGACGGCTATCGCCAGCGCTTCGGCCTGTTGCACCAACGCCGGCTGCGGCTTGCCAAGTCCGGGCGATGGCTTGAGGGGCGCGACCAGATCGCATCGGCCGGCCAGAGGATGCGCCTGCCGCGCGACATCCCGTTCTCGGTCCACTTCCACCTGCATCCCGATATCGTATGCCTGCCGGAAAAATCGGCCGTGGCAGTCGAGCTGAAACTGCCGGACGGGGCGGTGTGGCAGTTCCGATGCAACGATGCGACGATATCTATCGAGGACAGCATCCATTATGCAGACTACGTCGGGCCGGCAAGATCGCAGCAGATCGTGCTGCGCGGGTCATGCTTCGGTGACAAGTCGATCGAATGGCGCTGCGAACGCATTGCCTGATACCGCATTTCCAGGCCGACTTTTCCAACTCATCCCAAACGACAATTCTGCGTTCCCATGAAATGTGTTAGGCGGACAAGACGCAGACATCTCCGACTCAGGATCGCGCAATGACAGATGCCATCACCGTGCGCCGCGCACTGATTTCCGTCTCCAACAAGACCGGACTAGTTGATCTTGCAACGGCGCTCAAGCGCGAGGACGTCGAAATCCTTTCGACGGGGGGCACGGCCAAGGCGATCGCGGATGCCGGGATCGCGGTCGTCGACGTTGCCGACTACACCGGTTTTCCGGAAATGATGGGCGGGCGCCTGAAGACGCTGCATCCGAAGGTGCACGGCGGGCTGCTGGCGGTGCGGGGGGACCGCGACCACGATGCGGCGGCGGCCGAGCACGGTATCGGGCCAATCGACCTTCTGGCGGTCAACCTCTACCCGTTCGAGGCGGCGGTGTCGCGCGGCGAGGACTTTGCAACATGCATCGAGAACATCGACATCGGCGGGCCGGCGATGATCCGCGCTGCCGCCAAGAACCATGCGGGCGTGACCGTGATCGTCGACCCGGAAGACTATGACGCCGTGATCGCCGACCTCGATGAACTCGGCGGTGCCGTCAGCGGTGAGCTGCGGCGCTATCTGGCGGCCAAGGCCTACGCGCGCACGTCTGCCTACGATGCCGCGATCAGCTCCTGGTTTGGCGAGCAGCTCGAGATGAAGGCGCCGCCCTACCGGACGTTCGCAGGCCGCCTCGGCGCGAAACTCAGATACGGCGAAAACCCGCACCAGTGGGCTGCGTTCTACCGCACGTCGGAGAACCGGCCGGGGGTGACGTCGGCGGTCCAACAGCAGGGCAAGGAGCTGTCCTTCAACAACCTCAACGACACGGACGCGGCGTTCGAACTGGTGTCGGAGTTCGATCCCGGCACGGCGGCGGTGGCGATCATCAAGCACGCCAACCCGTGCGGTGTTGCAACCGCGCCGAGTCTGGTCGAGGCCTACCGGCTGGCGCTCAGATGCGATCCGGTGAGCGCGTTCGGCGGAATCATCGCACTCAACAAAACCATCGATGCGGAAGTGGCGGAGGAAATCACGCGGATCTTCACCGAGGTGGTGATCGCGCCGGCCGCCAGCGAAGATGCAAAAGCGGTGTTCGCCGACAAGCCCAACCTCAGGCTCCTGACAACCGGCGAGCTCGCGGATGCGCGAGCGCCCGGTATCACGGTGCGCAGCCTTGCCGGCGGCCTGCTGGTGCAGTCGCGCGACAACATGACGGTCGACGACATGGAGCTCAAGGTGGTGACCAAGCGCGAGCCGACGGCGCAGGAACTGGCGGACCTGATGTTCGCGTTCCGGGTCGCCAAGCACGTCAAGTCGAACGCGATCGTCTATGCCAGGGACGGCGCGACGGTCGGCATCGGGGCCGGCCAGATGAGTCGCATCGACTCATCGCGCATCGCCGCGCGCAAGGCGGAAGATGCGGCCAAGGCAGCCGAACTCGAGGGCTCGCTGGCGCACGGCTCGGTGGTTGCATCGGATGCATTCTTCCCGTTTGCCGACGGCCTCCTGGAGGCGGCACGGGCCGGGGCGACGGCGATCATCCAGCCGGGCGGATCGATGCGCGACGAAGAGGTGATCGCGGCGGCCGACGAGCAGGACCTCGCCATGGTCTTTACCGGCCACCGCCATTTCCGCCACTGACCAAACGGAGGACGGGTTGTCCATGGTCACGCTCAGGCCCGCGACAGACGCCGACTGGCCGCAAATCCGGGCATGGCTGGCACGGCCGGACATCCAGCGCTGGTGGGGGCCGAGTGCCGCCGCAGAAGCCGAGGTGATCGTGGCGCTCGGAACGGACCATGCGATTGCCCGCATGGTGCAGGTCGACGGCAGGGACGTCGGCTACGGGCACGCCGTCGATGCATCGCTTTGGGGCGACGATCTGCCGGACGACCTTCAGCCCGGCACCTGGGACCTCGACATCTTCATTGCCGAAGCCGGCTTCCGCGGCCAGGGCATCGGCAGCCGGGCGCTGGAGCAACTGCGCGACGAAGTGTTCTCGACGACGCTGGCGTTGGCGGTGAGCGTATTTCCCTCGATCGAGAACGAGGCGGCGGTGCGCGCCTACGAAAAGATCGGCTTTACCTGGAAACGGATCTGGGACGACCCGGTCTACGGGCCGAGCTGGTTCATGATCTACGAGCGCCCGCAACGCTGAGGCGCGGTTGATGGCAATACCTCATGCCTCACCGCAGCGCAATTGCTGCGCAAGACCCCGGGTGTTTTCGCATTCTCGAGAGTGGCGGCCCGACATCGGAAGCATTCGATGTCGGGTGGCAGAAACCCGTACGGATCTCGGCTGGCTCTATGTCAGTGCGAGACAATGCAATGCCGCGGGCCCGGGAACCGACCTGCGTATGAGTGCCAGTATGCTGGACTAGCGTGACGTGTTCGATGAGCGGGCTGGAATTCAGTGCGTTGCTCCGGCCGGACAGGTTGACGATGAACGCTCGCGCCGAGTTTTATCGATGGTCGCTTAGGTTCCTGCCTGCGCAGGAATGACGGTTGGGGGTGGCAAGTGCTTTGCCGGCGGTGAGTCGTGTAGAAGAGGAGGGGTTGAAGGCCAGGAGTGGGCAGCTGGAGATCGTTCAACCAGCTCTTGCCGAGGTGACATGCGCTTCGTTGGCGATGCTGAGTTTGCTGCTGTCGCATATCGGCACGGCCGAAGCAGTGCAATGATCGCTTCGGCCAATCGCGGACATGCGTTGTGCAGCGCACAAGCTCACCTATTTACCCAGAGCGAGCGTTCAGCTCAAGCAAGCTTTCAGTCGGCTCGATCATTGAAGTTCAAATATTCACGACATTGAGCCAGGGCTGATTTTCGGACCACCAGGAATGGCTGGATTTCAGTGGCGCTCGGTGCGCCGATGACGGCTGGTCGTGATCGGTGCCATTGTCGATGCCTTTAATTCAGATGCGATTGATGACGTGGCAGGCGGTGGTATCAGTTTCTCGCATAGATTCTTGTCGCTCTGCCGATTAAGTTCCCTGGTGGAGGGTCTGCGAATGGAACGTCGTCTAAGCGCGATTATGGCTGCAGATGTGGTTGGCTATTCACGCCTCATGGGCGAGGATGAGGTGTCGACGGTCAATCGTCTGAAGTCCCTCTACAAAGATCTTGTGCAGCCGAAGATTTCGGAACACAGCGGGCGGATTGTCAAGCTCATGGGCGACGGTCTTCTGGCCGAGTTTCCAAGTGTCATTCAGGCCGTCAACAGTGCTGTTAGCATCCAACAATCAATAATTGATCGCGAAACTGAATTCGCCAAAGGCGACCGCCTTCAACTTCGCATCGGCTTGAATTTGGGCGACATCATCATCGAGGACGATGACATCTTTGGCGACGGCGTCAACGTTGCGGCCCGTCTTGAAGCACTAGCCGAACCTGGCGGAATTTGTATCTCGGGGAAAGTCTACGAAGAGATTCGGGACCGGTTGAACTTTGCATTCGAAAACATGGGCGAGAAGGCGGTCAAAAACATTGATCGGCCGATCCGAACCTGGCGTTGGATTAGGACAGCATCGGTAATGGAGCGGAAGGCCGGATCGCAATCATCAACGCTAATCATTCCCGACAAGCCGTCGGTCGCCGTATTGCCCTTTGATAATATGTCTGGCGACCCCGAACAGGCTTTTTTTGCCGACGGTATTGCGGAAGATGTCATAACGGGGTTGTCACGCTTTAGATCGATCTTCGTGATCGCGAGGAACTCCTCCTTCACTTACAAGAACGCGGCTGTTGATGTCAGGTCCATCGGACAGCAACTAGGAGTTCGCTATGTTCTCGAGGGCAGTGTGCGTCGCGCAGCCAATCGCGTACGCGTGACAGCGCAGTTAATTGAGGCTGAGACTGGCAATCACTTGTGGGCGGAGCAATTCGACCGCGAACTTGAGGATATATTTGTCGTACAAGATGAAATCACGCAAAGGATCGTCGGTGCCCTGCAACCTGAGATCGGGGCGGCAGAGCGTGAGCGTGCAAGGCGCAAGTCACCCGATTCTCTAGATGCTTGGGCGCTCTACCACCAAGGCATCCACCATTTGTATCAATATTCCAAGGCCGACAACGCCGAAGCTCGGCGCCTATTTCGGAAAGCAGTTGCACAGGATGACCACTTCGCTGCTGCCCACACGATGTTGGCGTACGCCTGCTTCATGGCCGTTTTCGACGCACTCACCGATTATCGCGTTGACCAACTTGAGGAAAGTTTTGAGTTTGCGCAGAAGGCCGTCCGACTGGATGACCGGGATGCAATGGCCCACGCCATCCTGGGGCGCGTCCTGTCGATGCGGCATCAGCACGGCCAGGCTATCGCCGAATGTGACAAGGCGATCGAGCTTAACCCGAACCTTGCACAGGCCCAATTTGGCCGTGGACTGGCATTGGTACTTGCCGGACTACCCGATGAAGCCATCGCCAACCTGGAAAAAGCGGCAAGGTTGAGCCCTCGCGATCCGAACTACTATGCATTCCTGTTGGTGTCGGCCTGGGCGTATCTTTTGCAAAATCGTTATGACGATGCGTTGGAATGGGCTCGCCGGGCTGTCGGCCAACCCAATTCCGGTGTGTGGGGCAATGCCACCATGGCCATTGCTTTGGCGCATCTGGACCGTACCGATGAGGCGCGGAAAGCGCTCGATGCTCTAACCGCGGAAAAACCGGATATGGCCCTCTCATTCATCGAGGAAACTTTGCCGTTTCGCCGCGAAGCAGACCGCAAAGTTTTTGAGGACGGCCTGCGTCGTGCCGGATTGACTGTCTAGGCCTTGGCCTAGCAACATAGGCTTGCTCGTGTTCCTTAGGGTTCTGACATTTGCACTCGACATCGCCGTACGGGGCCGCACGGGAAAGCAAATGTCTGAACCGGAACACCAGCGACCTGGTTGCGGAAGCACCATGGCCCTACGGGCGATATCTGTTTCTCTTGCAGTCACGTTGACACATCCGACGACTCTGGAAATGAATCTGGCGTGTCATGCGCAAACTCCGACGGGGAATGTTTGCAGAAATTTCAACTCAAGGAAACGATATGATCAACAAGCTGGGTGCCGAGGTGTTCGGTACATTTTGGCTGGTGTTCGGCGGGTGTGGAAGCGCTGTTTTCGCCGCCGCTTTTCCTGAACTCGGAATTGGTTTCGTCGGCGTTTCTCTTGCGTTCGGATTGACCGTCCTAACTATGGCATACGCCGTAGGCCATATCTCTGGCGGGCATTTCAATCCCGCCGTATCGGTCGGTCTTGCCGTTGGAGGGCGCTTTTCCTGGGGAGAGTTGGCACCATACATTATTGCCCAACTCGCCGGCGCGATACTGGCTGCGACGGTTCTTTACTTGATCCTATCCGGCAAGGCAGATTTTGCCGGTGTCGGTGGATTTGCATCCAACGGTTATGGGGAACTCTCACCCGGAAAGTATTCGATGATGTCAGCCTTGATGGCTGAGATCGTCCTCACAGCATTTTTCCTGATAATCATTCTTGGTGCGACGGATAGCCGTGCGCCTGCTGGATTCGCTCCGATTGCGATCGGGATGGGATTGACGCTCATCCACCTCATCTCAATTCCAATTACGAACACTTCGGGTAAACCCCGCGCGGTCAACCAGCCAAGCACTGTTCGCCGGCGGAGATGCAATCTCGCAATTGTGGTTGTTCTGGGTAGCACCGGTCATCGGTGCAGCGATTGGGGCAGTGATCTACAAGGCATTGCTTGCAGACGACGGTTCATGAACGAAGGCCCGCAGGCAAAACCCTGCAAGCCAACTACCATTCGTCTGGTTCCTTGCTTGGCGGCTTGCTCACATACTGTTTGCTGGCATCGGTTGTCACAAGACGACATCGAGCCGTGCAAGATGCCCATTGTCCCCGTCGGGCATGCAGTTGCCTCACCTCCGCCATACAATTTCTCGGCAAGGCAACAATTCCGCCGGGCACAAGGCCCGGGAGGACACCGCGATTGGCAGCGGAAGGGTGCGAGCAATCTCGCCCCCAGCTTCCTATCCCCAGGTATGACACTGGTGAAGGTGGGACGACGCGGCAGGTGAACTGATCGCGTGCACGACAGGCGGGCGCCGCTGCCTGGCAATTGGCAGTCGTCGTCGTGGCCACGCCAGCGATGCGATGGGTTGTGGCGCCGAGTTCATAACTTACGCGCCGAGATGGTGGGGCGGGCGGAACGTTTCCGGCAGTGGCAGCGGCTGGTCGACGCCGATGATCTCGTCGGCTATGCGGCGCGCCATGCGGTGGGCAATGCCGAACGTGACCTTGTAGCCGCCGGTCGCGACCAGAACCTTGCTCGCGGGTGAAAGGCGGCCGACGATCGGATCGGTCAGATGGCAGCGCGGGCGCACGCCGGCCCAGCGCCTCACCAAAGTGGCGGTGCGCAACGGCGGGCAGAGGTCTTGCGCGCGCTGCAGGTAGTCGGTCAGGCCGGCGTCCGGGGTTGCCGGGTCCGACCAGATCTTTTCGCTGGTGCTGCCGACCGCGCACAGGCCGTTGTCGTGTGGGACGACGTAGACGCCGTCGTCGTAGATCAACGGCCGGCCGGTCGCCTCGGGGCAGGCATAGAGCGCGGCCTGGCCCTTGACGCCGCCGCCGATGCACCGGCCCGCAATGGCGTGCAATAACCCGAAGCTCTCGTAGCCGGCCGCCAGCACGAGCTGGCCGGCACGGATGGTCGCACGCCCGTTGGCCGCGACGACACGGCCGCGCGCCTCATCAAATGTCGCGAACGGCCAGCCCTCCTCGATCGTGACCCGGGG